>NZ_JAAQWN010000009.1 GCF_012985465.1 Pseudomonas sp. WS 5079 | reverse complement strand
CCACCGCTATCGCTGGCAAGCCAGCTCCTACATTGGATCGTCGTACATTGAGTACCGTATGCATCCTGCGGTGGCAGTGAAATGCAATCCTCCAATCCCTGAGGATCAATGTAGGAGCTGTCGAGCCCCAGCGAGGCTGCGATGGCGGCGGCATTGCTGGGATTGATGCTGGCTGACCCACCGCTATCGCTGGCAAGCCACATTTGGATTGCATTGGGTCAGGGGTGTTTACCCGGCATATCAATGCCCAACTGCTTGACTCGGCGATACAGGGTCGCGCGGGAAATTCCCAGCGCCTGCGCCGCCGGCAATGGCTTCCAGCGATGGCGTACCAGGGCATCCAGTACCACTTGCCGCTCCGGGCTCATACTTTGCTCAAGTTCGAGCTCCAGCCGCTCACCACGCACCTCCACCGGCAAGTCCGCCAGTTGGATCGTGCCGCCTTCACACACCGCACAGGCATACGCCAGCACATGGCGCAGTTGCCGCACATTGCCCGGCCAGGCATAGCCCAGCAGCAACTCCAACGCAGCCTGGCCGATGCCGACCGTGACCCCGCTGCTGCGGGCCTCCTGTTCCAGCAGCCGGTTGATCAACGCCAGTTTGTCGGTGCGCTCGCGCAGGGGCGGCAGGGTGACGCGGGCGCAGCCCAGGCGAAAGTACAGGTCTTCACGGAAACGCCCGTTACTGACCAGGGTCGCCAGGTCGCGGTGGCTGGCGCAGATCACCTGGATATCCACCGCGCGGGTTTTTGCCGCGCCCAGCGGGGCCACTTCACCTTCGGCCATCACCCGCAGCAAGCGTGTTTGCAGGGCCAGGGGCATATCGCCGATTTCATCGAGAAATAGCGTGCCGCCGTGGGCCTGCTGCAACAGCCCGGTCATGCCCTTGCTGGACGCCCCGGTAAACGCGCCGGCGACATAGCCGAACAACTCGCTTTCGATCAGGTTCTCCGGGATCGCCGCACAGTTCACCGCCACGAATGGCCCGTCGCGGCGTGCGCTGCGGGCGTGCAGTTGGCGGGCGAAGACTTCCTTGCCGGCCCCGGTCTCACCCTGCACCAGCACCGGCAGGTTGCGATCCTTGACCCGCACGGCCAGGCGCAGGTGTTCTTCCACGCGTGGGTCGACCTGGGAGCTCGGCAGCGCCCGCGCCGGTTGGCGTCGCGGGGTGTTGACGCGCACTTGCAGCACCCCAGGTTCTCCCAGCCACTGCAGTTGCTGGACCGATTGATCGGTCACTGCGCGCAGGGCATCGAGGTCGAACACCTCGCCGATATGCACCGGCACCTGGCCAAAACGCCGGCGCAAGGCCTGGCGGGCCTTGCTGTTCAAGGCTTGCAGGCGCCCGTCGTGGTCCCAGGCCAGCAGCAGGTCGGGTTGGCTGTCGACATAACCCGGGGTGCTGTGGGCCTGAAGCACCCAGTGCTTGGCGGCGCTGTGCATGAAGAAGGCGTTTTCGATGGCCTGGGCGCTCTGCGCCACCATCTGCCGCACCAGGTGCTGGCTGCGACGGTCATCCGGGGATTGCAGCGCCGAGGCATCCATCACCCCCAGCAGGTTGCCCTGGGGGTCGAAGATCGGTGCGGCGGAGCAGGTCAGGTTGATAAAGGCGGCGCGGAAGTGGTCGCGTTTGTGCACCGTCACCGCTGCCTTGCTGGTCAGCACCGTGGCCACGCCGCAGGTGCCTTCTTCGGCTTCCGACCAGCAGGTGCCCAGGTACAGGCCGGCCTTGCGGCAGTCGCTGCGGATGGCCGCGTCTACGCGGTGGTCGATGGTCTGGCCCTGGGCGTCGGTGAGCATCACGCAGTAGTCGGCGTGGCGCACGCGGTGGTGCAGTTGGCTGACTTGCTCGCTGGCAATGCGCATGAACAGTTCGGCGCGCTCGCGGCATTCCTTGAGCAGCGGCTCGCTGAGGATCCGCGGGCCCTGCAGGGAACCGGGGTCCAGGTGGTGTTGTTCCATGGAGCGGCGCCATGAATCGAAAATCAGCGACGGCACCGGTGCCTGGGGCAGGCGGTCGGCATTGCGGACCACGCGACTGACGCAGTCGACGTGCTCTCTGGAGTTCGCGGCGAGCATAAGGCCTCCGGTTCTCGATCTTTGTTGTTATGCCCGCCATTAAGCGCCCGCGGGCGCAGGGGGACAAGGGCGGCCTGACCAACTGCCCGCCTTGAGACGCAACGTCTCATCCTGCCTTAGACGCAGCCTGCACGCTGCAATGCGCCGTCTCATTGTGCGGTGGCATCCCTCACCGGCACAACCGCACGGCACTGCTCTGGATCAAGGCTTTGCCAGGTTTTGCCGGGCCTTGGCACAGGCTGTGCTGAACAGGTTGCAACTGGCCGCAGCCAGCCTTTTGTGTGTCGAGACAACCTGGAGAACAACAAGATGTCCACTCACCTGTCCACCGATCAACTGCTGCATGCCTACACCGTGATGCGCACCATCCGTGATTTCGAAGAGCGCCTGCACGTGGAATTCGCCACCGGCGAGATCCCCGGTTTCGTGCACCTGTATGCCGGCCAGGAAGCCTGCGCCGCCGGAGTCATGGCCCATCTCAACGATGAAGATTGCATCGCCTCCAACCACCGTGGCCACGGCCATTGCATCGCCAAGGGCGTGGATGTGTTCGGCATGATGGCCGAGATCTACGGCAAGAAAACCGGGGTCTGCGGCGGGAAGGGCGGCTCCATGCACATTGCCGATCAGGAGAAGGGCATGCTCGGCGCCAACGGCATTGTCGGCGCCGGTGCACCGCTGGCGGCGGGCGCGGCCCTGGCATCCAAGCTCAAGGGCAGCCAGGGCGTGGCCGTGGCATTTTTTGGCGACGGCGGTTCCAACGAGGGCGCGGTGTTCGAGGCGATGAACCTGGCCGCGATCATGAAGCTGCCATGCCTGTTCGTCGCCGAGAACAACGGCTATGCCGAAGCTACCGGTTCCGGCTGGTCGGTGGCGTGCAAGGACATTGCCGAGCGCGCCGTAGGTTTTGGCATGCCGGGGGTGATTGTCGATGGCAATGATTTTTTTGCCGTCCACGCGGCGCTGGGCGTGGCGGTGGCGCGGGCGCGCCAGGGCGAGGGGCCGACCCTGGTCGAGGTCAAGTTGCACCGCTTCTACGGCCACTTTGAAGGCGATGCGCAAACCTATCGCGGCCGTGACGAGGTGAAAAACCTGCGCGAAACCCAGGATTGCCTGGCGCTGTTCCGCCAGCGCTGCAGCGCCGAAGGCTGGTTGCAGGCGGCGCAGTTCGAGCGCATCGACGCCGAAGTCGCGCAGTTGATCGACGACGCCGTGCGCCTGGCCAAGTCCGATCCCAAGCCCCAGGCCGCCGACCTGCTCAGCGATGTCTACGTCGCCTACCGCTCATAACAACAAGACCCGGAGAGAATTTCATGGCTCGTAAAATCAGTTATCAGCAGGCAATCAACGAAGCCCTGGCCCAGGAAATGCGCCGCGACCAGAGTGTCTTTATCATCGGCCAGGACGTGTCCGGCGGCACCGGCGCCCCTGGCGAGCAGGATGCCTGGGGCGGCGTACTGGGGGTGACCAAGGGCCTGTACCCGCAGTTCCCTGACCGCGTGCTGGATGCGCCGCTGTCCGAAGTCGGTTACGTGGGCATGGCCGTCGGCGCCGCCACCCGGGGCATGCGCCCGGTGTGCGAGTTGATGTTCGTCGACTTTATCGGCTGCTGCCTCGACCAGTTGCTCAACCAGGCCGCCAAGTTTCGCTACATGTTCGGCGGCAAGACCACCACGCCGTTGGTGGTACGCGCCATGTACGGCGCCGGCCTGCGCGCTGCGGCCCAGCATTCGCAGATGCTCACCTCGATGTGGACGCATATCCCGGGCTTGAAGGTGGTGTGCCCGGCCACGCCCTATGACGCCAAGGGCATGCTGATCCAGGCGATCCGCGACAACGACCCGGTGATTTTCCTCGAACACAAGATGCTCTACAGCCTGCAAGGCGAAGTGCCGGAGGAGCTGTACACCGTGCCCTTCGGCGAGGCCAACTTTGTGCGCGAAGGCAACGATGTGACCCTGGTGACCTACGGGCGCATGGTGCATATCGCCCTGGAGGCTGCGGCCAACCTGGCGCGCCAGGGTATCGACTGCGAAGTGCTGGACCTGCGCACCACCAGCCCGCTGGATGAAGACAGCATCCTCGAAAGCGTGGAGAAAACCGGGCGCCTGGTGGTGATCGACGAGTCCAACCCGCGCTGCTCCATCGCCACGGATATCAGCGCCCTGGTGGCCCAGCGCGGATTTTCCTGCCTGCGCGCGCCAATCGAGATGGTCACCGCGCCGCACACGCCGGTGCCGTTTTCCGATGCCCTGGAAGACCTGTACATCCCCGACGCGGCGAAGATCGAGGCCGCGGTGCGCAAGATCGCTGACAAGAGGACTGCGGCATGATCCATACCTTGACCATGCCCAAGTGGGGGCTGTCGATGACCGAAGGCCGGGTCGACGTCTGGCTCAAGCAGCCGGGCGACCGGATAGAGAAGGGCGAGGAAGTGCTCGACGTGGAGACCGACAAGATCTCCAGCAGTGTCGAGGCGCCGTTCAGTGGAGTGTTGCGCCGGGTTTTGGCCCTGAGCGACGAGACGTTGCCGGTCGGCGCATTGCTAGCGATTGTGGTGGAGGGCGAAGCCACCGACCCAGAGATTGATACGGTGATCGACCGCTTCAATGCCGGCTTTGTCTCCAGCAGCGCCGAGGCGCAGGCGTCGGGGCCGAGTGCGCAGAAAGTCGAGTTGGGCGGGCGCCTGCTGCGTTATCTCGACCTTGGCGAGGGCGGCATACCGCTGGTGCTGATCCACGGGTTTGGTGGCGACTTGAACAACTGGCTGTTCAACCATCCGGCCCTGGCTGCCGAGCGCCGGGTGATCGCCCTGGACCTGCCGGGACATGGCGAGTCGGGCAAGCACTTGCACAGTGGCGATGCCGAGGAGTTGAGCCTGGCGGTACTGGCGTTGCTCGATCACCTCAAGCTTGAACGCGTGCACCTCGCTGGGCATTCCATGGGCGGATTGGTTTCGTTGACGGTGGCGCGCCAGGCACCGCAGCGGGTTGCCTCGCTGGTATTGATCGCCAGCGCCGGCCTGGGTGCGGACATCAACGGTGACTACCTGCAAGGCTTCACCGAAGCCAACAACCGCAACGCGCTCAAGCCGCAACTGGTGCAACTGTTCAGCGACCCGGCGTTGGTCACGCGGCAGATGCTGGAGGACATGCTCAAGTTCAAGCGCCTGGAGGGTGTGGACCAGGCGTTGCGGCAACTCAATGCCAAGCTGTTTGATGGCGGTCGGCAGATGCTTGACCTGCGTGCAGTGGTGGGGCAGCAACCAAGCCTGGTGATCTGGGGCAGTGACGATGCGATCATTCCGGTGCGGCATGCCCAGGGGTTGCAGGCCCAGGTTGAGATCTTGCCGGGGCAGGGGCATATGGTGCAGTTGGAGGCGGCGGAGCAGGTGAATCAGTTGCTGAGCCTCTTCCTCAAATCTCCAGCCTGATAGCAATCAAATGTGGGAGCGGGCTTGCTCGCGAATACGGTGGGTCAGTCAGACATTCATTGCCTGACACACCGCTTTCGCGAGCAAGCCCGCTCCTACAGGGTTGAGCGTGTATCAACCATGACGCTTGAGGGTTTCGCTGGGCAGTTCCTTGAACAACGCGCGGTAGCTATTGGAAAACCGCCCCAGGTGCCAGAACGACCAGTTCATCGCGACCTGCGCCACGGTGGAACCCGCTGAGCTCAACAACTCGCGCCGCGCGCCGTTCAACCGGCGCAGGCGCAACCACTGCGCCGGGCTCATCCCGGTGTAGGTCTTGAAGCCCTGCTGCAACTGGCGCAGCGGCACGCCGGCGATCTGCGCCAGTTGCAGCAGGTTGACGGTTTCATCCGGCGCATCCGCCGCCCACGCGCCAATGCGCGCCATCAACCGGCGTTCTTCGCTGCGGCGCTGCAATGAGTGGCGGTCCAGGCACACGCAGGCGTTGTCGAGGATAAACAGGCAATCGTCGAGCAGTTGCCGGGTGAGGGCGTCGCGGCTGATCGGGTCGATCTCGCAGGACAAGCGCGTCAGGGTGCCACTGAGCCAGCGGCTGAACAACGCGTTCTGTTGGCAGGTCAACGGCGCCATGAACAGGCCTTCGAGCCTGGCCACATCCAGGCCATGGCGTTGCACGAACTGCGGGCCGAATACCACCGCCACTTCCCGGTAGTTTTCCGGGGTGATCCAGGTGTTGCGGCTTTCGCCATTGAGCAGGTACAGCGCGTTGTCGCTGCCGTCGAAACAGAAGGCCAGGGCGCCCGGCGGCGCGTTGAAGTGCTGCTCGACGCGGGTGTTCATGCACTCTTCGTACACCTGCACCCCCTGCAGGTCGAGGTAGCGGATCTGCCCGGCAAAATGCCCCGGGGACATCTGCTGGTACTGCTGCACCCAACCGGGTGTCGCACTGCATTGGGCGGCCACATCACCGGTGGTGAAGGCCTGTACGCGCAAAGCGGTTGCCTGTGTCATGGGTGATCCGTGCGCACTCTATTGGTGCGTTGTGGGTCGTGCAAAGTGGATAGATGCCTGGGTAAGGCTGGCCCAAGATAGACCTCAATGCGCCGCAAGTACAAGCCGGCGCAGCACCCAACCCATGCCGAGGTCTTTATGAATGCCCCTTTCGATCAGCTGTCCACCTGGCTGAAAGAACACAAGATTACCGAAGTCGAATGCGTGATCAGCGACCTGACGGGCATTGCCCGCGGCAAGATTGCGCCCACCAACAAGTTCTTGCATGAGCGTGGCATGCGCCTGCCGGAAAGTGTGTTGCTGCAAACGGTAACCGGGGATTTTGTCGACGACGACATCTACTACGACCTGCTGGACCCGGCCGATATCGACATGATCTGCCGCCCGGTGGCCAACGCCACCTACGTGGTGCCGTGGGCCATCGAACCCACCGCCATCGTGATCCACGACACCTTCGACAAGCAGGGCAACCCCATCGAGCTGTCGCCGCGCAATGTGCTGAAAAAAGTCCTGCAACTGTATACCGACCAGGGCTGGCAGCCGATTGTCGCGCCGGAAATGGAGTTTTACCTGACCCAGCGCTGCGAAGACCCGGACCTGCCGCTGAAAACCCCGGTGGGCCGTTCCGGGCGTGCCGAAACCGGGCGCCAGTCGTTCTCCATCGACGCGGCCAACGAGTTCGACCCGCTGTTTGAAGATGTCTATGACTGGTGCGAAGCCCAGGGCCTGGACCTTGACACGCTGATCCACGAAGACGGCCCGGCGCAGATGGAAATCAACTTCCGCCACGGCGACGCCCTCGACCTGGCCGACCAGATCACGGTGTTCAAGCGCACCCTGCGCGAAGCGGCGCTCAAGCACAATGTGGCCGCGACCTTCATGGCCAAACCGGTGGCCGACGAGCCGGGCAGCGCCATGCACCTGCACCAGAGCGTGGTGGAGATCGCCACGGGCAAGCCGGTGTTTGTCGATGCCGACGGGCAGAAGAGCCCGCTGTTCTTGCATCATATTGGCGGCCTGCAGAAATACATCCCGATGCTGCTGCCGATGTTCGCGCCCAACGTCAACTCGTTCCGCCGCTTCCTGCCCGACACCTCGGCCCCGGTCAACGTGGAGTGGGGCGAAGAAAACCGCACCGTCGGCCTGCGTGTACCGACCTCCAGCGCCGAGGCGATGCGCGTCGAAAACCGTCTGCCGGGGGCCGATGCCAACCCCTACCTGGCCATCGCCGCCAGCCTGTTGTGCGGCTACCTGGGGATGATCGAAAAGATCGAACCGAGCGCCCCGGTCGAAGGCCGCGCCTATGAGCGCCGCAACCTGCGCCTGCCGATCACCATCGAAGATGCCCTGGCGCGCATGGAGGCCTGCGATACGGTCAAGCAGTACCTGGGGGACAAGTTCGTGCGGGGCTATGTCGCGGTGAAACGTGCCGAACATGAAAACTTCAAGCGGGTGATCAGCTCCTGGGAGCGTGAGTTCCTGCTGCTGAGTGTCTGACTCCATCATCAACTATAAAAAAGGTGTCGATATGCGTCTCGTCAAACAGCTTCTCCCACTGGCCCTGGCTGCGGTGTTCAGCAGCGCCAGCCACGCCGCGCCGACGGTCAGTGTCTACAACTGGACCGATTACATCGGCGAGACCACCCTGGCCGACTTCCAGGCCAAGACGGGGATCAAGGTGGTCTACGACGTGTTCGACTCCAACGAAACCTTGGAGGGCAAGCTGCTGGCGGGGCGCACCGGGTATGACGTGGTGGTGCCGTCCAATCACTTTCTGGGGCGCCAGGTAAAGGCCGGCGCGTTCCTTGAATTGGACCGCGCGCAATTGCCCAACTACCCGAACCTGGACCCCAAGCTGCTCAAGCTGCTGGAGCAGAACGACCCCGGCAATGCCCATGCGGTGCCGTACCTGTGGGGCACCAATGGCATTGGCTATAACGTCGACAAGGTCAAGCAAGTGCTGGGCATCGACCACATTGATTCGTGGGCGGTGATGTTCGAGCCCGAGAACCTGAAGAAGCTGCAGCAATGCGGCGTGGCATTCCTGGACTCGGCGGATGAAGCATTCCCGGCGATCCTCAACTATATGGGCATGGACCCGCGCAGCGAGAAGGTCAGCGATTATGAAAAGGCCGAAGCCAAGTTGCTGACGCTGCGCCCATACATCACCTATTTCCATTCTTCCAAGTACATCTCGGACCTGGCCAACGGTGATATCTGTGTGGCCTTCGGTTACTCCGGCGATGTATTCCAGGCGGCCAACCGCGCCAAGGAAGCCAATAACGGCGTGAACATCGCCTATGCGATTCCCAAGGAGGGCAGCAACCTGTGGTTCGATTTGCTGGCGATTCCCGCAGACGCCAGCAACCCGCAACAGGCCCACGCGTTTATCAACGACTTGCTGGACCCCGAGGTGATTGCCAAGGTCAGTACCTACGTCGGCTACGCCAACCCCAACCTGGCGGCGAAGGCCTTCATGGCGCCGGAGTTGGTGAACAATCCCGAGGTGTACCCGCCCCAGGACGTGCTCGACAAACTGTACATTTCCACCACCCCCAGCCCCGCCATCATGCGTGTGATGACCCGGGCCTGGAGCAAAGTGAAGTCCAACCGATGAACCAGTCCCAAGACCATGCCCGTTCCTATTACCTGGCGTCCGCCAATGCCATGCCCGAGCGCGCGGCACTGGCTGCGGACCTGAGTGCCGATGTGTGTGTGATCGGCGGCGGCTTTACCGGCGTCAACACCGCCATCGAGCTGGCCCAGCGCGGCCTGTCGGTGATCCTCCTGGAAGCCCGGCGCATTGGCTGGGGTGCCAGCGGGCGCAATGGCGGGCAGTTGATCCGGGGTATTGGCCATGACGTTTCGGGTTTTACCCGGTACGTGGGCGAGGAGGGCGTGCGTTACCTGCAACGGGCCGGGATCGATTCGGTGGCCTTGGTGGGTGAGCGCATCCGTGAGCACGGGATCGACTGCGACCTGCGCTGGGGCTTTTGCGAGTTGGCCAACACGCCGGCGCAATTCGCCGCGTTCCAGGGCGAGCAGGACAGCCTGGCCGCCCAGGGTTACATGGCGCAAACCCGGCTGGTGGCGGCGCAGGACATGGCGCAGGTGGTCGGCTCAACCCTGTACGCCGGTGGTTTGGTGGACATGGGCTCGGGCCACTTGCATCCGCTGAACCTGGTGTTGGGCGAAGCCCGCGTGGCCGAGGCGCTGGGCGTGCGGATTTTCGAGCACAGCCCGGCGTTGCAACTGAGCCATGGCGACACCGTGCAGGTGCGCTGCGCCGGTGGCACCGTACGGGCCGGCAGCCTGGTGTTGGCGTGCAATGCACACCTCGACGAACTGGAGCCACGCCTGAGTGGCAAGGTGCTGCCGGCCGGCAGCTATATCATCGCCACCGAACCGTTGCCGGCTGCGCTTGCCGACGAGCTGATCCCGCAGAACCTGGCGCTGTGCGACCAGAAAGTCGGCCTGGACTACTACCGGCTTTCGGCGGACCGTCGGCTGTTGTTCGGCGGCGCCTGTCATTATTCGGGGCGTGATCCGGTGGATATCGCTGCGTATATGCGGCCGAAGATGCTCAAGGTATTCCCGCAACTGGCCAACACCGCCATCGACTTCCAATGGGGCGGCAAAATCGGGATTACCGCCAATCGTTTCCCCCAGGTTGGACGGTTGCAGCAGTACCCCAACGTGTTTTACGCCCAGGGTTATTCGGGGCATGGGCTCAATGTCACGCACTGGTGCGCGCGGTTGCTGGCCGAGGGGATCCACGCAGGTGTCAGCCAGGGCCTGGACACCTTTAGCCGGGTGCCGCACATGACCTTTCCCGGCGGCAAGGCTTTACGCTCGCCGTTACTGGCGCTGGGCATGTTGTGGTATCGGCTTCGGGAAATGCTGGGATAGGTGGGTAGCGGTTTAAAACACAGCAGGATCGGATCCAATACGCTATAACCCCTCGGTCGCTGTGTCATTCCGAGGCCCCGCTTTTCATGCAGAACCCTTTGCAACGCCCGCTGTGGCAGGTCTACCTGTTCTTTCTTGCGCCGATGGTGCTGTCCAACTTCCTCCAGAGTTTTTCCGGCACCCTCAACGGCATCTATGTCGGGCAGATGCTTGGCACCCAGGCGCTGGCGGCCGTGTCGGGGATGTTTCCCATCGTGTTCTTTTTTATCGCCCTGGTGATCGGCCTGGGGGCGGGCGCTTCGGTGCTGATCGGCCAGGCCTGGGGCGCGGGGGAAACGGCGCTGGTCAAAGTCATCACTGGCGCGACCCTGACTTTGGGCGCGTTGATCGGGATTCTCGCCGCCGTGCTCGGCAGCCTGTTCGCGCGCCCGGCCATGCAGGCATTGGGCACGCCGCTGGATGTGCTGGACGACGCCGTCGGCTATGCCCAGGTGATGATGCTGATCATGCCGCTGCTGCTGGTGTTCATCCTCTACACCCAACTGCTGCGGGGCGTGAGCGATACGGTGTCGCCGCTGCTGGCGCTGATGGTCTCGACGGTGGTTGGCCTGTTGCTGACCCCGGCCCTGATCCGCGGCTGGCTGGGGCTGGCGCCCATGGGCATCCAGAGCGCGGCCTATGCTGGCCTCGTGGCCAACGCCGTGGCCATGCTGTTTCTGGTGCTGCGCCTGCGTCATAAAAACCATGTGATGGCGCCGGATCGCGCATTGCTGGCGGCCTTGCGCCTGGACCGGGCGATCCTCGGTAAAGTCCTGCGCATCGGCCTGCCCACCGGCTTGCAGATGGTGGTGCTGTCGTTGTCGGAGCTGGTGATCCTGGCGCTGGTCAACGGCCACGGCTCCCAGGCCACGGCGGCGTATGGCGCGGTGACGCAGATCGTCAACTATGTGCAATTCCCGGCGCTGTCGATTGCCATCACCGCCTCGATCCTCGGCGCCCAGGCCATTGGCGCCGGGCGCCTGGAACGCATCGGGCCGATCCTGCGCACCGGCCTTGCCATCAACCTGTGCCTGACCGGGGGCCTGATCGTGCTGGGCTATGTGTTGTCCCACTGGCTACTGGGCCTGTTCATCACCGATGACCAGGCGCGGGTCCAGGCCGAACACCTGCTGCACATCATGCTCTGGAGCATTCTGGTGTTCGGCTTCCAGGCGGTGATTGGCGGCATCATGCGCGCCAGCGGCGTGGTGCTGATGCCGGTGGCGATCTCGATCTTCTGCGTGCTGGGTGTGGAGCTGCCGGTGGCGTACCTGCTTAATGCACACTTTGGCCTGGAAGGGGTGTGGATGGCGTTCCCGGTGACTTATCTGGTGATGTTGGGGTTGCAGACGGTTTATTACCGGTTGGTGTGGCGGCATAAGCAGATCAAGCGGTTGGTGTGAGAACCGTCGGTGTCTCAGGTCAGCCTTTGAGTGCTTCGTTCACCCTGTGCCACTTATTAAATCCAGGATCAACATCTGCCACTTCAAAGATAATCATGGGGGCCTTGGTTGAAGTGACTTTTCCGGTGGAGGGGGCCGAGTCGAGGCTTTCTCCTTGCGCATCCTGAATTTTTTTGGCTTCGACCGAGGAGAGGACTTGCGCTTTAGTGGCGCGTGCCGTGATTGCTTGAGCCATTTTTTTTTCGTAGATACTCTTCACGTTACTTGAGCTGAGGATGTAATACCTGGGGGCTGCTGCAGCGTTTTCTGAGGTTTGCGCAGGACTGATGGTGGCGGCAGGTTCAGGAAGATAGACGAACACCCACACAATATGAGATGCCGCTTGCAGTGCTTGCTTGCCAACAATCCAGGTCTCGATTGAGGCGGACTTGACTTCAACCCGTGCTGCCCTGTTACCGGTGGGCGAAAAAACAACGACATCAGCACTCTTGGCGTTTCCATAGGTAATCGACGCTTGAATATGATGACGGTACAGCTCTGAGGTTACGCCGAATTCGCCGGACATCTGGACGAATTGTTTATTCGACTTGGTTGTCTTTGGTTTATTTGTTTTCTTGGTGGTCATGGAGGCCTGCACCCGAGGAAAACTGGATAGTGGCACAGTGGCATGGTTATTGTCAGAAGCCATTATCAGGGAGGGCGACCGTCAGCAATTGCTCTGCTTAATAGGAAGCATTACTATTCACGCCCCGCCTACCCAGTGCATCCTCGATGACTCCTCAGCCGCCCCGCAGACCAGGCTTTTTCGCGTACTACGAGGAGTTGGTCGGGACCTGGACGCGTCGCTTGCGCAATCGCCAGCAGGCCGAGGACCTGGCCCACGATACATTCGTGCGGGTATTGGAGTCCAAGGCGGCGCTGGTCGAGCAGCCGCGTGCCTATTTGCACCAGACGGCGCGCAATATTGCGGTGGATGCCTATCGCCGTGCCGACCGGCGTGAAGCAATGGAGCTGCAAGGTCTTGACCAGAGTGCGCCGCCAAGTGGCGACCCGGAGCATTTCATGCATGCAGTGCAGTTGGCGGACTCCATCGAGCGGGCCCTGGCCGAATTGCCCCTCAATTGCCGCAAGATTTTCATTTGGCAAAAGGTCGAGGGCCTGACCCAACAGGAAATCGCCGAGCGCCTGGGGTTGTCTAAAAACATGGTGGAAAAGTATATGATCCGCACCCTGCGGCATCTGCGCGAGCGCCTGGACGCGCTGGCCCCATGACCAATGCCCGCTTTGAAACAGGATCTTCCATGATGGATACCCGTGAGTGTGCCTGTGGCAGCGCAGCGGTGCGTGACGAGGCGGCGCTGTGGTTCGTGCGTTTGCAGGATCAGCCCCTGAGCGATGCGGACCAGTGTCTTTTCGACACATGGTGTGGGGAGCATCCCGCGCACCAGTACGAATTCGAGGTGCTGCAAGGGCTGTGGAGCGCCGCCGACCTGCTGCCCAAGCGCCGTTTGCAGGCCCTGGTCGATACGCCTGTGCCGCGCAAGCGGCGTGGAGCAGTGCGCTATGCCATGGCGGCTAGTGTGCTGGCGGTGGCCGTGGGTCTTGGGCTGTTCAGCGGCCTGGATCATCCGGCGGTGTACGACGCGCAGTTCAGCACGGTGTTGGGTGAGCGTCGCCAAGTGGCGTTGCCCGACGGCTCGCTGATGGACCTCAACAGCCGCAGCGTGGTGGCGGTGCACTACGAAAAGGGCCGGCGTGGGATAGAGCTCAAGCAGGGCCAGGCGCTGTTCAGCGTCGAGCACGACACCAGCCGGCCTTTTGTGGTGCGGGCCGGGGCCGGGCAGGTGACGGTTACCGGCACGCGGTTTGATGTACGCCGCGACGATGACCAGACCCGCGTGGTGGTCGAGGCGGGAACGGTCAAGGTGCAAGGGCATGCCGCGCAGCCGGTGGTCACACTGACGGCGGGCCTGGGGACATCCATCGACAACCAGGGCGCGGTCGCGGCGGCCCGCCCGGTCAACGCCCAGGCACTGCTGGCCTGGCAGACCGGCAAGCTGGTGTTCAACGACGCCAGCCTGGCCGAGGTGGCGCGGGAAGTCTCGCGCTACCGCGAAAAACCCTTGCGGGTCAGCACCGCGGCCAGCGAGTTGCGCCTGACCAGCGTGTTCAAATCCAACGACACCGATGCCTTGCTCAAGGCCTTGCCGCACATCCTGCCGGTGGCTCTGCGCACGCTGCCGGACGGCAGCCAGGAAATAATTTCACGTTAGATTCAGGTTTTTTCCGAGTTCTTCGTCTTCTTGTCCAACTGCAACTGGTTTGCATTAACAGCCGCGCTTTCCTGGGATTACGACGTGAAAAAACTCGCTGCGAACAACAATAAAACCTGGCGCTGGGCGCCCCTGGCCCTGGTATTGGCGATCAATGCCGCACTGCCTGCGGCCTATGCCGACGATGCCATCCATATCAATGCCCAGCCTTTGGGCGCGGCGCTGAGCCAATTGGGCCAGCAAACCTCGCTGCAAGTGTTTTTCAGCCCGCAGATGGTGGCAGGCAAACAAGCCCCGGCCGTCGATGGCAACCTGTCGCCGGAACAGGCCTTGCGCCAGTTGCTGCAAGGCAGCGGCCTGGAGTACCAGATCGATTCGGGCTCGGTGACATTGCATCCGGCCTCCAAGGGCACTGGTGAAGCGGGCTCGCCCCTGGAGCTTGGCGCGACCTCGATCAAGGTCGTGGGCGATTGGCTGGGCGATGCCAATGCCGAAGTGGTGCAGAACCATCCCGGCGCGCGTACGGTGATCCGGCGTGAAGCCATGGTGGAGCAGGGCGCGATGAATGTCGGCGACGTGTTGCGCCGGGTTCCCGGGGTGCAGGTGCAGGAGTCCAACGGCACCGGCGGTAGCGATATTTCCCTCAACGTCGGTGTACGTGGCCTGACGTCGCGCCTGTCGCCACGCTCCACGGTCCTGATCGACGGTATTCCTGCGGCGTTCGCGCCCTATGGCCAGCCCCAGTTGTCGATGGCACCGATTTCCGCCGGCAACCTGGAGAGCATCGACGTGGTACGCGGCGCTGGCTCCGTGCGTTATGGACCGCAGAACGTCGGCGGCGTGATCAACTTCGTGACCCGGGCGATCCCCGAGACCTTTTCCGGTGAGGTCGGCACCACCCTGCAAACCTCTTCCCACGGTGGCTGGAAACATGTCGACAACGCCTTCATCGGTGGCACCGCAGACAATGGCATTGGCATGGCGCTCCTGTATTCCGGGGTCAATGGCAACGGTTATCGCGACAGCAACAATGGGAACGACATCGACGATGTGATCCTCAAGACCCACTGGGCGCCGACCGATCAGGACGATTTCACCCTCAACTTCCATTACTACGACGCCACTGCCGACATGCCCGGCGGCCTGACCCAGAAGCAGTTCGACGCCAACCCTTACCAGTCGGTGCGCGACTGGGACAACTTCAGCGGCCGGCGCAAGGATGTTTCGTTCAAGTACATCCGCCAGATCGACGACCGTACCCAGGCGCAAGTGCTGACTTACTATTCCGACAGCTTCCGTGGCAGCAACATCGCCAACCGTGACCTGGCTACTATCGGTTCCTATCCGCGTACCTACTACACCTTCGGTATCGAGCCACAGGTGTCCCATGTCTTTGACCTGGGGCCCACCAGCCAGGAAGTCAGCGTGGGCTACCGCTACTTGAAAGAAGGCATGCACGAACAGGCCACACGCCTGAACCTGACCAATAACGTCCCTACGCCGGGGCCGCAGAGTGATGGCCATGTGTACCAGGACCGCACTGGTGGCACCGAAGCCAACGCGTTCTATATCGATGACAAGATCGATGTGGGCAAATGGACGATTACCCCCGGTATCCGCTTTGAAAGCATCCGCACCCAATGGCATGACCGCCCGGTACTGGCACTCAATGGCACTCCCGTCCAGGAGAAGCGCCGCGAGATCAAGAACAACGAACCGCTGCCGGCACTGAGCGTGATGTACCACGTCTCCGACGCCTGGAAACTGTTCGCCAACTACGAAACGTCCTTCGGCAGCCTGCAGTATTTCCAGCTGGGCCAGGGCGGTAATGGCGACCAGACGGCCAATGGCCTACAACCGGAAAAAGCCAAGACTTACGAGGTCGGCACCCGCTACAACGACAATGTGTGGGGCGGCGAAGTGACGTTGTTCTACATCGACTTCTCCGACGAATTGCAGTACGTCAGCAATGACGTGGGCTGGACCAACCTGGGCGCCACCAAGCATGCGGGTATCGAAGCCTCTGCCCGCTACGACCTGGCCAACCTTGACCCGCGCCTGGATGGCCTGAGCGCAAATGCCGGCTTTACCTACACCAAGGCGACCTCCGAAGGTGATGTGGCCTTCAAGGGGCGTGACCTGCCGTTGTACTCGCGGCAAGTGGCAACCCTGGGCCTGCGTTATGCGGTCAACCGCTGGACCCATAACCTGGATGCGTATGCCCAGTCCGGGCAGCGGGCGCCAGGTACCACCAGCACCTATATCACCCAGCCGACTGCGGACGGCCAGTACGGTGATATCCCGGGGTATGTGTCGGTCAACGTGCGCAGTGGCTATGACTTTGGCGCGCAACTGTCGAACCTGAAGCTGGGCGTGGGGGTGAAAAACGTGTTCGACCAGCAGCACTACACCCGGTCCAGCGATAACAACTCCGGGATCTACCTGGGTGAGCCCCGTACGTTCTTTGTGCAGGCGAGCGTGGGGTTCTGACGCGTGCTTCCTACGATCCTTCTGACGAAAGCGAAGGGTCGTAGGGACGCGTTTCCTACCTTTATTTTGTGATTTTCTGCACTTTGCGGAACCGAACTCCGTAGGCCTGCCACACACCTTCAGCTCATCGTGTGCGGGCACCCATTGTCTGGGTGCCTGGGACCGTGAGGTGAACTGTGTCAACAAGCCGCACTGGAGAACATTATGTCGGTAACTGCATTCAATCAGCCTGTCGTCAAACTACCGAATGACGCCACACCTCAAGGGGCTGAGGCAAAGGCCAGCACCTCGGGCGCTGCGGCGCCGGCCGCCGGGGCAGCCTCCAAGGGGCCCAGTTTCAGCGGGCCGCAGAGTCAGTCGGGGCCGGTGTTCGCAGCACCGCAGCCGATGGCACAGGGCGATGCAGCTCGGGGGGCTGCGCCTGCGTCCTATGGGGGGCCGCCGCCAAGGCCTGTTGCGCAGAAGCCTGATCCTATCTACTCAAAACGCAGCCATGATCAGTTGGCCCAGCAACTGCTGGATAACTTCCAGTCGTTCAAGGATCCGAGCAACCCGTCCTACATCACGCCCCAAGGTCTGAAAGACAAGGCACAGATGCCCCTGACCGGCTACTCGAGCAAGGATCAGGACACCCGGCTGGCCAGGGAGATCCTGAAACGTCCGGACCTGCTCAAGGCGCTAGACCGTGACGGTCGTACGGGGGCGCTGGATGCCCAACTCACCCGACAAAACATTTATGACGTCATACGCTCGGACAACCCGTTGAAGTTCAAGGACGACGCACAGCTGGCCAAGGACATGCTGAATAACTTCAATCAGTTGAAAGGAAATTTCTGGAACAAAGACATCAAGTTCGCCGATCTCGATGCCAAGGCCCAGCGCCCGCTGACGGGTGACCCGTACCGGGACCAACTCACCCAACTGGCCAGGGAGGTCAATAACCGCTCGAACCTGCGCCAACAAATGGACAATACGGCCAGCCCCGATTATGACGGCAGGATCAGCAGACAAGCCTTGAAGAAGTTGTCCCGTTAAGCCGCGGGTATTGCAGCGCAAGCATAGAACCGGGATGGGCCGCGAGTATTACGCGGTGTTTCCCGGTTCGGCCATTAACGATGGCAGGGCTGGCTGAAAGTGCCAGCGTCCGCTCATCGCCTGCCACTTCAATGAACAGGAACTGTTTTCAGCGGTCTGCCACATAGCTTGTAACTGACGGCCTTTATGACGCCGACGGTTTCACTCAAAGAGAGGGTGTTGACATGACTTCTACGTCGTTTGGAACTCAAACTCCTGGCTTGCCACAATCCCTTCTTGCACCACCTTGCGAAACCCGCGCGCAGTGCCCACGTTTCGATGCTCAGCACCAGGGCGTGGCTGGCGAGGGAGGTGCCGAGGTTCAGCGAGCGAAGGGTTTTTCCGCACAGTACACATTCAAGGCCCCGGCGGCGGATGACTTCGCCAAAGGCATGCTTGCTCACCGAGCCACCGCGACGCCAGGCTCTGATGTGTCGACAACGGCGGGTACCACGGTGGGGTTGATCAATGCAATAAAGGCCATGCTGGGTGTTTCGAAATCCGTGGCATTGCCGCCCCAAAAACCTGACTGAAGCCGCGCCCAGGCCCCCTCCGTTGTTTACATGTAGTCATCGAAAATGATCGACCGCCCCGGAACCATTGCCGGTGCTTGGCCACATACTTTGCGCTTTTTGGAAACCACCCTTGTAGTGACGGTGGTGATAGCCGGTCTGAGTATGGATCTAGAAAAGGTGGATATGAAACATGGCAATTGACGGTGGGGTACCTCTCCTGCGGCCTGATGTTACGAGCCGCCATGATGCGATACCGGATGACGCACAACAGAAAGCTCATGCTGCTTCAATCGAGAGCACGCCGCGTGGGTGGCAGGTTGATAATCAGCCTCTGCCCAGCACGATTCGATCTTCGGGTTTCCGGCGCCCCTTGCGGTGGGCCACGCCTGACGAAGTCACTCTGCATCATCAGGAACTCAGAAACACGCCTTCGGCGCGTACCTCCCATATGAACCCCTATACCCAATTGCCGGATAGCCAGTTGGTGAAGGCCTTGGGTGATCATTTTTCCGTGCTGGAAAACTTTCATGAAAACTGAAGGCTTGAAACTGGTGGCGTTGCGACGGATCGCGGGTGAAAAAATGACGGACACACCAGCGCTCAATAACGCCATTCTGCTGGCCAAGGCCCTGCTCCAGCGCCCGCGACTGATCGACGCGATCCTCGACGAGGAGGGCTTGATTACGCGGCAAAGCCTGTCCAAAGCGGTACAGGGAGTGTTTGGCAACAGCGACCCGAATGCCTTCAGTTCGGATCCCTTTCACGCCAAGACCAACGTCGAACTGGTGCAGGCGTTCAGGGCGGCATTTGATGAACTGCGTGACAGGTCCCGGGATCGCACGGGCTTTTTCGAGAGCGTCGGCTACGTGCAGATCGAGCGGCTTGTTTCAATCAGCAAGGACCCGGACGAAACGGACCAGGAAGGCGCCGTTATCCGGGACCCCGTCACGGGGTTAGCGAAAAAAATGTACAGCGAACAACTGGTGTACATGTCAAAAAACCTGGTGGACCGCCCCAGGCTCTTGAACTCGCTGGAACGCATCCATTCTGGCTGGCGACGCCTTTACGGCAGCCATTACCAGAAGGGCTGGTTGAGCAACAAGGACCTGGACGGCTGGCTGGAAAACAACAAGACCCTGTAGGGTCTTGAGCGCGTTACACCCGCAGGATTTTCCCGCTGATCGCCACCCCCAGCAGGAGCGCGGCGATCAACACAAAGGCCACGCTCAAGCTGCTGCCATGGGCGATAAAGCCGATCAGCGCGGGGCCGGCGAGAATACCGGCATACCCCAAGGTGGTAATGGCGGGCACTGCAATATGCTCCGGCATGACGGTTTGCTTGCCGACTGCGGTGTACAACACCGGGACGATATTGGAGCAGCCGGCGCCTACCAGGGCATAGCCCAGCAGCGCGGTTTCCCAGGCTGGGAGCAGGGTAGCCAGGAGCATGCCGGCAGTGGCCAGCAAACCGCCGATCACGATCACCCGTTTGGCCCCCAGGCGACGCACAATGGCATCGCCGGTCAGGCGTCCGATGGTCATGGTCAGGGCAAATGCCGCATAACCCAGGCCCGCATAGGCTTCGTCGAGGCCGCGTTCGTCACTGAGGAACACCGCGCTCCAGTCGAGCACGGCACCTTCTGCCAGGAACACGATAAAACACAGGCAGCCGATAAACAGCACTACCCCGTGGGGGATGGCGAAGGCGGGGCCGGAGCTTTCGCTGCCGTAGGGCAGCAAGTGCGGGGCCGCCTTGAGCAGGGCGGCCAGGGTAATCACGATGACCACCAGGGTGGCCGACAGCGGTGACAGCCCCAAGCCCAGCAACGCGCTGACCCCCGCCGCCCCGACAATCCCTCCCAGGCTGAACAACCCGTGGAAGCCCGACATCATGGTTTTGCCACTGGCCCGTTCGACGATCACCGCCTGCAGGTTGACGGTGGAGTCCACCGTGCCCAGGCCCGCACCAAACAGAAACAATCCTGCCATCAGCAAGGGTATCGAGCTGACGGTGGCCAGCATCGGCAAGGCCACGCAGAGCAGGAGCGTGCCGGCGCTGAGTACGCGCCGGCAGCCATAGCGTGAAGCCAGCGCGCCGGCCACCGGCATCGCAATGATCGAGCCCACCCCCAGGCACAACAGCAATAGGCCCAGGGTGCCTTCGTTGAGATTTGCGCGGGCCTTGGCATAGGGCACCAGAGGCGCCCAGGCGGCAATGCCGAAGCCGGCAATAAAAAACGCGATACGGGTCGACATTTGTTCCAGGCGCCCGGGAACCACGGGCGCAGGGGTGGGAATGGCAGTCATGAAAGTCCTTGGTTTTTGCGTTCAGCGAACGATGTCCGGCGCGACATCCTTGCACATCAGGCCCTGTGGAGCGAGCCAGGTTCCCTTGGCGATCGCGAACTTTCCTGCAGCAGCAGCGGATACTGCTGGCCTTCGGGTCAGGTGGTTGCCGGCAGATACGCCCTGACTTGCACGACGTCGGCGCCGTCGACGCGCACCACGACCGTGCCACGGGGCGTCGTTTCCTGGCCGATGTAGCTCTCTACCATTACTCGGTCCGCAGCCGTGGCTTGCAGCGATAGCTTATGGGGTTTGCGCAGCAGCTTGCGAGCCTGGGCGTCCACCGGGAATGAGGGGTGGCCGCGGCGCACACTGTCGCAAAACGCTAGCGCCACGGCGCGGGGTGTCGGTGGTGGTGGCGAGGGCAGGTTGGCCCCGGCGAACAGCAGGTTGAGTTGATCGGCGGTGGCGACGGCGCGCGGGAAGCCGGTAAAGGCCGAGGCGACCAGCAGCAGTTCGGTCAACTCCCCAGGCGCCAAGCCTTGGGCCAGGCTGGTCTTGAAGTGCACGCTCAACGGTGGGCCGACCATGCCGGCGGCGACGATCGCGGCAAAAATCGCCGCTTCCTGCAGGCGCGGATCGAGGCCCGGGCGATCATGCAGATAGCCATACACCACGCCGACCGCCAATTCGCCCAGGGCCGGTGCGGTATGGAACAACGCATCCAGGCGTGCGCCGCCATCAGGTACCAGCTCAATGAACGTTTTGCGGCCTTCGCGGTAAAGCGTTTCAACGGGACTTTGCGGGGCAAGGGTCTTCATGGTGCATCCTCCGAGAAAATGAGGACGGCGTTTGCTCGACTGCGCACGGACTTCGGCCTGATGAAAACGTCCATCCAGGGGAACTAGGAGTGTAGGGCGAGTGGCTGTTTTTGCCAGGGTCATGCACACCAATGGTGCAGGTGGTGTGCGGTGTCGGCGATAGCGTGCGAATGGGGCTGACCTACATAAACTCCACCTGCGCAGGCTGGCGCTTGATCAGCACCTTGCCATTACGGATCGAATACAGCGCCAGGCCCTGGCTGCGAATCACTTCATAGTCGCTGTTTGCCGACAGGATCAGCAGGTTGGCCGGCCGCCCGGGTTCCAGGCCGTAGCGGTCGCCCAGGGCCATGGCTTGGGCACTGTTGTCCGTGACAAGGTCCAGGGCTTTTTGCAGGTTGCTGTAGCCGAGCATATGGCAGATATGCAGCCCGGCTTCGAGCACTCGCAGGATATTGCCGTTGCCCAGTGGGTACCACGGATCGACGATGGAGTCCTGGCCGAAGCACACGTTCATGCCGGCTTCCAACAGCTCGTTGACCCGGGTCACGCCCCGGCGTTTCGGGAAATTGTCGAAGCGGCCCTGCAAGTGAATGCTTTCGGTGGGGCAGGACACAAAGCTGATGCCAGAATGCCCCAGCAGACGAAACAGCTTGGCGCAGTAGGCATTGTCGTAGGAGCCCATGGCCGTGGTGTGGCTGGCCGTGACCCGGCTACCCATGTCGCGGCTGCGCGCTTCTTCGGCCAGCACTTCGAGAAAGCGCGAATGCGGGTCGTCGGTTTCATCGCAATGCACGTCCACCAGGCAGCCCGTACGTTCGGCCAGGTCCATGAGGAATTTGACCGAGCTGACCCCTTGGTCGCGGGTGTACTCAAAATGGGGAATGCCGCCCACCACATCGGCGCCCAGGCGAATGGCTTCTTCCATCAGTTCGCGGCCATTGCGGTAGGACTCGATGCCTTCCTGGGGAAACGCCACGATCTGCAGGTCGATCAGGTGGCCACTCTCCTGGCGCACTTCGAGCATGGCCTTGAGCGCCGTCAGGTCCGGATCGGTGACGTCGACGTGGGTGCGCACATGCTGGATACCATGGGCTGCCAGGGCCTGGATGGTCTGCTTGGCACGGGTCTTGGTGTCGGCCTGGGTGATGGTGGCCTTGCGCTCGCCCCAGCACTCGATCCCTTCGAACAGCGTGCCGCTCATGTTCCAGCGCGGCTCGCCGGCAGTGAGGGTGGCGTCGAGGTGGATATGCGGCTCGACAAACGGTGGCACTACCAGGTTGCCAGCGGCATCCAGGTCGTCCGGCCCCAGGGGCGGCGTGACGGTTTGTGGGGTAATGCTGGCGATCCGGCCATGTTCCAGGTGCAGATCATGCAGGCCTTCACGGTTGCGCAGGCGGGCGTTGATGATATGCATGGGCAAGTTCCTCTTGGGCAAACAGCAATCAGGCAGACAGCCGCCAGATCATCAGCGCGACGCCGATGTCCGACGGTCATTGGAGTGTCGGGGCTCTCAGGCTCATGCCTGGATGTCAGCCAATGGTACGCGCACCCGTAGGGCGGCAGTGAGTGCAATGTAGGTAGCGGCTGCCGCGATAATCCCCACCAGGGGCGCGACCCATGGCGAGCTGAACGCCAGCACCGTACCCACCGCATAGGCAATCAGCCCCGGCCAATTGAAGGCCGGCAAGCGCACGTCTGCCAGCCGTGGATAGTGACCGCGATAGCGATAGAAGAAGTCGGCCATGATCACCCCGCCAATCGGTGGTATCACTGTGCCCAATAAAATCAGGTAGGGCACCAGCATGTCGTACATGCCCAGCAAGGCGAGCAGGGTGCCGATCACGGCGCCGACCAGGGTTACGGTCTTGCGGCGTTTGGTGCGCAGCAGGTTGCAGCCGGCGACGGCGAAATTGTAGATGGTGTTGTCCTGGGTGCTCCAGATATTGAGCAGCAGCATGGCCATTGCCGCCATGGCGAAACCTTGCAGCAGCAATACTTCCACCACATCCGGTTGCTGATAGACGATGGCGCCGTAGGCACCGATCAGCACCATCAGGCCGTTGCCGACAAAAAAGCCGATCAGGCTGGCCAGCACCGCGACCTTGGCCGAGCGGGAAAAACGCGTCCAATTGGTGGCCTGGGTAGCACCGCTGACAAAGGTGCCGAACACCAGGGTAATGGCCGTAGACAGATCCAGCTCCGCGCTGGGCACCACCGCGAGCAAACCTTGCAGCCCGCCGACTTTTACGGTGGCCACCCACATCGACAGCAACAGCAGCAGGCCCATGGCCGGGACGGCAATGTAGGAGAGGATTTCCAGCCCCCGGTAGCCCACGTAGGCCGTGGCGCAGAACACCAGGCCGAACAGCACCATCAGTGCCAGTACGCTGCCCTGGCCCAATTCGAAATATTTGCCCAGTACCACGGCCGCCGTGGCGGTACCCCAGGCGTACCAGCCAATCTGGGTGAACCCCAGGATCAGGTCACTTAATTTGCTACCCACTTCGCCAAAGCAGAAACGCCCCATCAGCACCGAGTTCAAGCCGCTCTTGAAGGCGATATAACCCAGGCCTGCGGCGTAGATACCCAATAGCAGGTTACCCAGGGCCACGACACCGAGCATCTGGGTAAAACTGAAGGCCACCCCCAGCTTGCCGCCAGCAAACATGGTTGCGGTAAAAAAAGTGAAGCCCAGCAACACCATGGCCGTGGAGCCAAGGCCCTTGCGTGCATGCATGGGCACTTCGCTGAGAGGGTAATCGTTGCCCGGTTCGTTCTGCGTCATGTGCCGTTCCCCTGTGAGTGACCCAGGGCTTGTTGCAGCGCCCGTGCCAAGTGGGGGCTGTGCAGGTTGCACAGTGTTCGGGCGCGGGGAAGGGCAGGAGGCTGGGATTGCTTGTTGGTTAGGCCCAGCCAGGCACAAAAGCGGTGCAGCGGTGATACAAGTTGGATCACCGTGCCAGGGTGTCAGTCGAACAGGGTCTGGCTGATTTCGCCGCGGTGAAAGGCGAAGGCTGCTGCAAGATCACTCTCGATGGTGCGCCCGCGTGATGGCGGTGGCAGGTCGTCGAGTCTGAAGAAACCAACGTCGGTGGTTTCAAAGCCTGATGCCATGGTGGGCTTGCTTGGTGTACTTCAAGGCCTGGTTTTAATCGCTGTTGCCACCGAGCACAGCAGCGAATTACTCACCGCGATAAATACAGCCACTGGTGCAGGTCTCATGGATGCGAATAGCGCTGAGTTCCGGCAACAACGGCTTCAACTCATTCCAGATCCACTTGGCCAGCACTTCGCTGGTAGGGTTTTCCAGGCCGGGTATGTCGTTGAGGTAGTTGTGGTCGAGGCGCTCATAGAGCGGCTTGAAAATCGCCTTGATCTCCGAGAAATCACGGATCCAGCCGGTATGCGGGTCGAGGTCGCCGCTCAGGTGGATGGCCACCTTGAAGGAGTGACCATGCAGGCGCCCGCATTTATGGCCTTCGGGGACGTGAGGCAAGCGGTGGGCGGACTCGAAGGTGAACTCTTTGAAAATTTCCACGGTATGACCTGTAAGGCAGGAGTTTCTAGGGCGGTGTGCGATTGTCAGGGTCGGGTGAGCGCTTGATGGGCCCAGGCGACCGACGTGGCGCGCATTCTAACCTGTTTATCGGGCGACCTGGCGTGGTGCGTAAAGCACGGTTATTCCTGGGACCATAGCGTAGTACTGACCTTGACCCCATCCCCGCAGGCCAATGAACTCTGCGACCCGCGGCGCTCCAGTTCTGCGTGCGCACGAGCACACTGCACCTGGCCTTGGGCGGCTGCATTATCAATGCTGATATTGCCGGTGGTTTCGGACACCAGGTCGCCGTTTTTCTCCACCCGGATCAATGGCCGTTCGGGCTGGATTTCAAAGCGGCTTTTCGTCGGCTCGGTGTTCAGTGCCAGGTCGGTGGGGGCTGCCGGCAACTGGTCTTCGGTGACGCCATAGCGAGTGAGAAGCGAGAGATTGGGCAAGTCCTGCGCGTTTGCGTGGCCGGCCGCCAGAAGCAGGAACATGCCAAGGCTATACAGTTTTTTGCGATTAGAATGCATGGTTGTATCTTTCCAAAGTTGTTTCTTGATGGGCTGGATTGAAGAACAACTTGTTGTTATCGCAACCACGTTTAGGGCAGGGAGTATTCAACCAGAAAGATGAGCCGTAGCGGTTGCCGAACTGCGTGCCTGGTTCATAAAACTTGAACGAGGAAGGGTCGTAACTGCTGTTACTACAGCCAGTAATCAGGGCGATAGTGAAGAGGCCCAGGAACTTTATGGGTGTCATAGGGGGGAGGTCCGCGTTAAATTGATCAGTATCTTACAGGGTTGCCCGCAAGCCAGGCAGCCCATTCCAGAGCTAGGCGTCTTCGCTCTCGAACTCCAGCAAGTCGCCTGGCTGGCAATCCAGGGCCATACACAGCTTGTTCAGGGTTTCAAGTTTGAAGCCTTTGATCTTTCCATTTTTCAATAGCGACAGATTGGCTTCGGTAATCCCAATGGCATCTGCCAGTTGGTTGGAGCGAATCTTTTTCTTCGCCATCATGACGTCCAATCGAATAATGATTGTCATGGGTTAGATGATGCTTTTATTTTCATCGTCGATAACTTTTGATTCGGCCACTATCAATGAGAATGCGCACAGAAAGATGCCTTGTATGATTGCATAGATGGCTGCGGATGATACACCCACACTGAGGCTGAATGTGCGCTCGCCAGGCGGCATTTCAATCGCCAGGGCCAAGCCTTGCAGGGTGGAAACAACCGGTGCCAGCAGTGGGGTAGCAATGAATAGGAGGCCCATCCACCACAGGATCTTGATATTGGCCTCGGTCCAGATGTGCCCCTTGGAAAGGCGCATGAAAAAGATCCCGGTCAGCACCAGCGCCAGCACTGTAAGGCTGATCGGCAGCATTTCCAGGGCCAGGACCAGGCCCATGATCCAGGGGGCCGGTTGGTAGCCAGGGGCTAACAGCGAAGGCATTTGCTCGCCGTAGGCATTGAGATACTCCGCCAGGGCGGTGGGATAGTCGAAGATCCAGTACAAAATCGGCGCGCCGAATTCGATCAGCGCGACCGACCACGCCAACAGTGCGGCAAACGCGCCTATGGACCGCAGCCGGGTGTTGGTAGAGATGGTATGCAGATGATTGCTCATGGGTCGATCCATACGGGGTTGATGGAAGAATAATCCATGAATAATTATCGAATTACAATAATTTTTTTCGAAAAAACAGTGGCCGATGCTTAGAGTGCAATCAAACGCTCACCCAATCGACCGCTATCGGCCAGTTCAAGGAATTCATCGCCCAGCCGCTGGCTCTCATTCATCGCGGTTTGCCAGTACTGATTGCGCCGGGTGTCGTCCCCCATAAAGCGCTTGAAATCGCTGCGATCCGGCAATTTGCCGTAGGGCAGGCGGGCCAGGTAGTCCCGTGAAGGGGCCACCAGCAATACATCGCGCAAACCCTGCGGACTGCTGCGCCGCCACGGCAGGCTCTTGTCGAACCAGCCGGGGATGACTCTGTCGGTGAAGTGCGGGTACAGCACAATGTCATCACCGTGGTAGGGCAGGTCGAGGTGGTAGTCCAGCAGGCCGCCATCGCGATAGGTGCCGGCACCGGCGCCCGGCAAGTCGCGCACGCCTTGCATCACCATGGGGATCGAGCCGGACGCCAGCAAGGCCTGGCGCAGGTTGCCCAGTTCCAGGTCGAGGAAGCGCGACGGGAAATCCTTGAGTGGGTGCAGCGGCGGGGCCTGGCGCGGGTCGTGGATGATCAGCCGCTCAAAGTGCCGCGACAGTCGCGCACGGCCGCGCAAGTTGTCGGCGATCACCGAAGACAGGCCCAGGCCCAGGCGCCCACGGTGGTCATCGGCGAGCAGGCCATGGCTTTTGACCACCACGATATTCAGGCGATAGTGCGGGTTATCCAGCAGCGTTGCATCGCGCCCGGCCAGCAAGTCATCGAGCATGCGCTGGCAGCTCTGGCTGACCTCGGCCATGGTCACGCCCTTGGCAAAACGTTGCTCGTTGTACAGGCGACCGAGGTCGAGCAGGCCTTGTACCGGGTCGGGCAGGCAGGCACTGGCAAAGCGCCAGGAGCCGATCGATGCGCCAATCAGCGCGCGCTCGCGGGGCGCGCGTGCCAGCCAGTCACCGAACAACGCCAGGTCCAGGCCCTGAATGCCCAAGGCCTTGGGGCCCCCGGCCGCGCCGGGCAGAATCCCCACGTCTTGAGGTTTGAGGCCGTGCTCGCGAATGCGTGTAAAGGCGCGCTGGCCAGCCTTGAGCGTCAGGGCTGGGAACTTGATGTGGATGGCCGTCATACCGATCTCTGTGCAGGCGGGCAGGGCAGTATAGGAAATTTCCCCAGGGGGCTGGCAAGGTGTTGTGGGACAATTGCCATAGTGGCAATTCAGTTTCAGTTAAGTTGCGCGTCGTACTGTGGGGGCCGTAGGTAAAACATTGTGAAATGGAGACTTGTCATGAAAAACCTCACAGCAATTGTCGCCGCCAGTATCATCGCCCTGACCACCGGCCTGGCCCAGGCGCGGGACCTGGGGCCGGATGAAGCGCTGAAATTGCGTGACGCTGGTACCATCCAGTCCTTCGAGAAGCTCAATGCCGCCGCCCTGGCCAAACATCCAGGTGGCACCGTGCATGAATCCGAACTGGAGCAGGAATACGGCAAATATATTTACCAGGTTGACCTGCGCGATGCCCAAGGCGTCGAGTGGGATGTGGAATTGGACGCTGTCACCGGGCAAGTCCTCAAGGATCATCAGGATACGTAATGAAGGTAAATCTACGCACCGGCAGTCGATTGGCGCTGGTGCTCATGGCCTTTTGCTCGGTGGTGGCTGCCCGGGACCTCAACCAGGATGAAGCCCTGGAACTGCGCCAGCAGGGGGTGATCCTGTCCCTTGAACAACTGTTGCAGCAGGCCATGGCGCGGCATCCCGGCTCCCGGTTGCTGGAGGCCGAGCTTGAGAGCAAACACGGCAGCTATGTCTATGAAGTGGAACTGGTGACCACCGATGGCGTGGTCCGGGAAATCAAACTGGACGCGACCACTGGCGCACTGCTTAAAGACGAGGAAGATGACTGATGCGCCTGCTTCTGGTGGAAGACCACGTACCGTTGGCCGATGAACTGCTGGCCGGGCTCAAAGCCCAGGGTTATGCCGTGGATTGGCTGGCGGACGGGCGTGACGCGGTGTATCAGGGGCGCAGCGAGCCCTATGACCTGATCATCCTTGACCTGGGCCTGCCCGGGCTGCCTGGGCTTGAGGTGTTGAGCCAATGGCGCGCCGCCGCCCTGGCGACGCCGGTATTGATCCTCACCGCCCGCGACTCCTGGGCCGAGCGCATCGAAGGGCTCAAGGCCGGGGCCGACGATTACCTGAGCAAGCCGTTCCACCCCCAAGAGCTGTACCTGCGCATCCAGGCGTTGTTGCGCCGCTCCCATGGCCAGGCCAACCAGCCGACCTTGCAGGCGGCAGGCTTGCATCTGGATGAAGGCCGCCAGTGCGTGATGCGCGACGGTGCCGAGGTGCAACTGACCGCTGCCGAGTTTCGCCTGTTGCGTTACTTCATGCTGCATCCCGAACAGATCCTTTCCAAAAGCCACCTGGCCGAGCATTTGTATGACGGTGAGACCGAGCGCGACTCCAATGTCCTCGAGGTCCACGTCAACCATCTGCGGCGCAAGCTGGGGCGCAGCGTGATTGAAACCCGGCGCGGCCAGGGTTATCGCTTTGGCGCCAGCCCCGCGTGAGGTCGATCCAGCGGCGGTTGAGCCTGGGGCTGATCAGCGTGATGGTGATCGTCGGCCTGGTGCTGGCACAAACCAGCCTGTGGCTGTTTGAAATGGGTTTGCAGCGCTACCTGGAGTCGGGTTTGCGCAATGACAGCGAAAACCTGCTGGTGGCCCTGGTGCGCGGCCCTGGCGGCGTGCAACTGGATGAGCAGCGCTTGTCACCGGCCTATCAGCGGCCGTTTTCCGGGCACTATTTCCGTATCGACTTCAGCGACCACCACTGGCGCTCGCGCTCACTCTGGGACCAGGAACTGCCGCAACTGCCCCAGGCCGGCCTGCAGGGCAACCTGCAATTGGGCCCGGAAGGCCAGCAACTGCTGGTGCTGCGTTCGGACTACAAGCGTTTCGGCCAGTCGATTTCCATCAGCGTGGCCCAGGACTACACGCCCGTGCGGGAAAGTTTCCGCCTGATGCGCCAGGTCGGCCTGGTCCTCGGGCTGGCGGCGTTGCTGCTGATCCTGATCCTGCAACGGGTCACCGTGCGCCGGGCCTTGCGCCCGCTGGAAACCGCGCGCGAACAGATTGCGCAACTGCAACAAGGCCAACGCTCACAACTGGACACCCAGGTGCCAGTGGAGCTGGAGCCGCTGGTGGCGCAGATCAACCACCTGCTGGCCCACACCGAAGACAGCCTCAAGCGCTCGCGCAATGCCCTGGGCAACCTCGGGCATGCCCTGAAAACCCCCCTGGCGGTACTGTTGAGCGTGGCCTCCAGCGAGCAGCTCAAGGACCAGCCGCAACTGGCCAAGCTGCTGCGCGAGCAATTACAGCAGGTGCAGCAACGCCTCAACCGCGAACTCAATCGCGCGCGCCTTGCCGGTGAAACCCTGCCCGGTGCGCTGTTCGACTGCGACAGCGAATTGCCGGGCCTGCTGGCGACCCTGAACATGATTCACGGCGAGCACCTGGACCTGAGCTACCACGTTCGCCCCGGCCTGCAACTGCCGTGGGATCGCGAGGACTTGCTGGAGCTCTTGGGCAACCTGCTGGACAACGCCTGCAAATGGGCGGATGCCGAAGTGCGGGTGAGCATTGACGAGGCGCCCCACGGTTTTCAGTTGCGGGTCGAGGATGACGGGCCGGGGATTCCCGAGGCCCAGCGCACCCAGGTGTTCAGCCGCGGCACCCGCCTGGATGAACAGACCGATGGCCACGGCCTGGGGCTGGGGATCGTGCGCGATATCGTCGAGGTATGGGGTGGCACATTGCAGTTGCACGAGAGTGAACTGGGCGGCCTCAAGGTGCTGATCGAGCTGCCCCGACGCCAGGTCTGATGGCACCTTGCTTCCGATCTGTAGGAATTTGCAACAAGGCTTTTCCTGTAACGCCTGGCTGGGACTATTTCGCTTATAACAGCCGCCTGGCTGGCCACGTCGAGCGGGTTTTCCCGCTCGCAACCCATGGCATCTGTCAGAGCACTTGTCAGCCGGGCACTCGCTTGCTCGGCACCTAATAAGAAAGATAAAAGGTGACTCCCATGCGAATGACCAAGCGTTTGTGCGTGTTTGCTGCTGTCGCAGCCTTTGCCGCAAGTACGGCGGCACTCGCCGCTCCCACATTTATCAACGTGCTGACTGGCGGCACCAGCGGCGTGTATTACCCGATTGGCGTGGGCCTGTCGCAGCTCTACAGCAACGGCATCGAAGGGTCGAAGACCTCGGTGCAGGCCACCAAGGCTTCCGTGGAAAACCTCAACCTGCTGCAAGCCGGTCGCGGCGAGCTGGCCTTTGCCCTCGGTGACTCGGTAGCTGATGCCTGGAATGGCGTAGAGGACGCTGGCTTCAAGGCTCCGCTGCAAAAACTGCGGGCGGTTGCCGGTACCTATCCCAACTACATTCAGATCGTTGCCAGCCAGGAGTCCGGCATCACCACCCTGGCCGACCTGAAAAATAAGCGCATCTCCGTCGGCGCGCCGAAGTCCGGCACCGAGCTCAACGCCCGCGCAATCTTCAAGGCGGCTGGCCTGCGCTACGAAGACATGGCCAAGGTCGAGTTCCTGCCTTATGCCGAGTCTGTGGAGTTGATCAAGAACCGCCAGCTGGATGCCACCCTGCAGTCTTCGGGCCTGGGCATGGCGGCGATTCGTGACCTGGCGGCGACCCTGCCGGTCACCTTCGTTGCCATTCCTGCGGATGTTATCGCCAAGATCGGCAACGCGGCCTACCAGGCCGGCACGATCCCGGCGGGCACCTACGACGGTCAGGCCAGCGATGTATCGACAGTGGCCGTCACCAACCTCCTGGTCAGCCATGACGGTGTGCCCGATGACGTGGCCTACCAGATGACCAAACTCATGTTCGACAACCTCGATCGCCTGGGTAATGCCCATTCGGCCGCCAAGGATATCCAGCTCGAAGGCGCGGCCAAGGGCCTGCCGATCCCGCTGCATCCAGGCGCCGAGCGCTTCTACAGGGAAGTGGGCGCCCTATAGCCCACGTGCCAGGGCTACCAATAAAGCCTGCGTACACCGTACGCCAGGTTTTATTGGCCTATCGACGTTGTAATGTGGGAGTGCCTCCATGAGTGAGCAAGACCAAAGCCTCGCCGCCAATCCCAGGGATTGGCCCCGAGCCCTGTTCTATGTCGGGCTGTTGTTTTCCACCTTCCAGATCATCACCGCCGCCTTCCACCCGGTTTCCAGCCAGATTCTGCGGGCCGTGCACGTGGGCTTCCTGTTACTGGTGGTGTTTATGTGTTTTCCGGCGCGGGGCAGGGCCCAGCCCTGGCAACCGCTGGCCTGGCTGCTGGGGCTGGCCGGGATGGCCACGGCGTTCTACCAGTGGTATTTCGAAGCCGACCTGATTCAACGCTCCGGCGACCTGACTGGCAGTGACATGTTCGTCGGCCTGCTACTGATCGTGCTGGTATTTGAAGCCGCGCGACGGGTGATGGGCATTGCCCTGCCGCTGATCTGTGCGCTGTTCCTGGCCTACGGCCTGTTCGGCCAGTACCTGCCGGGCGACCTGATGCACCGTGGCTACGCCATCGACCAGATCGTCAACCAACTGGCCTTTGGCACCGAGGGGCTGTATGGCACGCCGACCTATGTTTCAGCCACTTACATCTTCCTGTTCATCCTGTTCGGCGCGTTCCTCGAACAGGCCGGGATGATCAAGCTGTTCACCGATTTCGCCATGGGCCTGTTCGGCCACAAGCTCGGTGGCCCGGCCAAGGTTTCGGTGGTGTCGTCGGCGCTGATGGGCACCATCACCGGTTCGGGCGTGGCCAACGTGGTCACTACCGGCCAGTTCACCATCCCGTTGATGAAGCGCTTTGGCTACAAATCGGCGTTTGCCGGCGGCGTGGAAGCGACCTCGTCGATGGGCAGCCAGATCATGCCGCCGATCATGGGCGCAGTGGCGTTTATCATGGCCGAGACGATCAACGTGCCGTTCTTCGAGGTGGCCAGGGCCGCGCTGATTCCGGCCTTGCTGTACTTCGGCTCGGTGTTCTGGATGGTTCACCTGGAAGCCCGGCGCTCCAACCTGTGTGGCCTGCCCAAGAGCGAATGCCCCAACCCCTGGGCGGCGGTCAAACAGCGCTGGTACTTGCTGATACCGCTGTTGGTGCTGATCTACCTGCTGTTTTCCGGGCGCACACCGTTGTTCTCGGGCATGGTCGGCCTGGCACTGACGTCCATCGTGATTCTTGGTTCGGCGATCATCCTGCGTGTTTCATCCAGGGTCATGCGCTTGGCCTTCTGGATTGCCCTGGGCGTGCTCTGCGCGGGGTTCTTCCGGCTGGGTATCGGCATGGTGTTCGGGGTGGTGGCGCTGCTGGTGGCGGTGTGCTGGTTTATCAAGGGCGGCCGCGACACCCTGGGCCTCTGCCTGCATGCGCTGGTCGAAGGCGCGCGCCATGCCTTGCCGGTGGGCATCGCCTGCGCCCTGGTGGGGGTGATCATCGGCGTGGTGTCGCTGACCGGGGTGGCCTCCACCTTTGCCGGCTATATCCTTGCCATCGGCCAGGACAGCCTGTTCCTGTCGCTGCTGCTCACCATGCTCACTTGCCTGGTGCTGGGCATGGGCATCCCGACCATTCCCAACTACATCATCACCAGTTCGATTGCCGCCCCGGCCTTGCTCGACCTGGGGGTGCCGCTGATTGTGTCGCACATGTTCGTGTTCTATTTCGGCATCATGGCGGACCTCACGCCACCGGTGGCGCTGGCCTGTTTCGCGGCGGCGCCGATTGCCCGGGCAAGCGGCCTGAACATCAGCCTGTGGGCGATCCGCATCGCGGTGGCCGGGTTTGTCGTGCCGTTCATGGCGGTGTACGAGCCGGCGTTGATGCTCCAGGGCGACAGTCTGCTGGCCACACTGTATGTGGTGGCCAAGGCGCTGCTGGCCATTGGCATCTGGGGCGCGGTGTTCACCGGTTACCTACAGACTCGGCTCAGTGGGTGGGAACGCATGCTGGGCTTTGCCGCCGGTGCCAGCCTGATTCTGGCGACGCCGTTAAGCGATGAAATCGGCTTCGCCCTGGCCGTACTGTTGATCGCACAGCACTGCTGGCGTGCTCGCCGAGCTCAGGTGGCCACTGCGTGATCGGCCTGTGCCTGGGGTTGGCCGGCGCGGTCTGGGCACAAATCCCCACGCCAGCCTTCACCCTGGCCTGGACCCATACCGTTGAGAAAGTGCGCTGGGAGGAGGACTACCGCGTAACGCCCGAGGGATTGCTGCTGGGCGAGGCGCGGGTCAAGGGTTCCGGGGCAGGCATGGAAATCCCGCACGGCGCCGAACTGCGCGAGGGCAGTTGGCATTACCGGCGTCAGTTGCCGCCTGTGCAACCGTTACGTGTGGGGCGAGCCCCCGAGGCCGGGGATTATCAGGTGTGCTTCAACCAGCGCTGCCACTGGCTGAGCGCCTGGCTCGGCCCGCCACACGCGAGCCGACCGGCGCTGGAGCTGTGGGGGTGTGAGCTGGATGTTGCATCCAGCGCCAGGCCCCGCGCATTTTAAGGCGCCATCAGACTCGGAACTGGTCCATCAACCCCTGTTGCTGATTGGCCAGGCTGTTCAGCGTCTGGCTGACCCGCGCCGATTCATTGGCCTGGCCTGACAGCGATTCGGTCACGTCGCGAATCGTCGCCACGTTGCTGTTGATCTCCTCGGCCACCGCGCTTTGCTGTTCGGCGGCGCTGGCGATCTGCAGGTTCATGTCGCTGATCACAGTCACGGCGTCGCCGATCTGGCGCAATGCCGTGACGGCCTGGCCCACCTGCTCGACACTGCCCTGGGCCTGGCGGTGGCTGTTGTTCATGGAACTCACCACTTCCTGGGTGCCGTTTTGCAACTGTTCGATCACTTGGCGGGTTTCTTCCACCGACTCCTGGGTGCGCCGCGCGAGGTTGCGCACTTCGTCCGCCACCACCGCAAAACCGCGCCCGGCCTCACCGGCGCGGGCGGCTTCGATGGCGGCGTTGAGCGCCAACAGGTTGGTCTGTTCGGCAATCGCGCGGATCACTTCCAGCACTGAACCGATCTGCTCGCTATTGGCCGCCAGGCCTTCGACCTGGGCCATCGCCGTACTCATGTCGGCGGCGAGGTGGCCGATGCTGGTGGTGGTGCGGTCGATCACGGTCAGGCCTTCGCGGGTGGCCTGGTCGGCATCGCGGGCGGCTTGTGCTGCCTGGGCGGCGCTGCGCGCGACATCCTGGGCGGTGGCGCTCATTTCGTGGGAGGCGGTGGCCACCTGATCCACCTGGCGGTACTGCTGGTCCATGCCGGCGCTGGTCTGGCTGGCTATTGCCGCCGATTGGTCGGCGGTGCTGCGCGCGTCCTGTACCGAGCGTTTGACCTCGGCAATGATCGGTTGCAGTTTGTCGAGGAAGCGGTTGAACCAACTGGCCAACTCGCCCAGCTCATCGCGCTTGTCGTAGGCCAGGCGCCGGGTCAGGTCGCCTTCGCCGCTGGCGATATCCTCCAGCATACGGGCCACGCCGAGGATCGGCCGGGTCACGCTGCGGGCCATCAGCCACACCAACAGCAAGCCGACGATGGCGGCGAGCAGGCCCAGGCCCAGTTCCAGCAGGGTGCCTTTGGTGTTGTCGGCATCCAGCTCGGCCTTGAGGGCTTGCGCGGGGCCGATCAGGACTTTTTCCGGCACATCCAGCAACACGCCCCAGGACTTGCCATTGGGAATGGGCTGGAAGGGGGCCAGGACCTTGAGTTGATGATCGGTACGCAGGCTGTAGGTCTGGGTGCTGCTGGCCATGGCGCTGATCAGTTGCGCGCCGCTGGCGGTATCCACGCTGTCCAGGCGCTGGCTGAGCTTGCTGGCATCCGGGCTGTAGCCGGCGAGCAAACCCACCGGGCTGATGATGCTGACGTTGGTCTGGCCGTCATACAGTTTGCGGCTGGCGTTCTGGCTGACGGCCTGCAGGCTGTTGAGGTTGATGTCCACCGACAGCGAGGCGATGACTTTGCCATTGACCATGAGCGGGAACACGATGCTGGTCAGCAATACGTTGTGCCCGTCGATCACATAGAAGTACGGCTCGATCACACACGGCTTGAGCGTGCTGCGCGGGCAGGTGAACCAGGTGTTGGCCTTTTCGCCGCTGGGGCCGACGCTGGTGTCGGACATATCGCTTTCCGGCAGCGCCATCGAGGTCAGCGTGCCGGGTGTCGGCTGCGACCAGTACAGGGCAAAGCGTCCCTTTTCATTGCTGCCCAGCTCCGCCTGGCCGGCGAACAGCTCATCCTTGCCATCCAGGGCATTGGCTTCAAAGACCAGGGACAGGCCCAGCAGGTCCGGGTTGGCTTGCAGGGCAGCCTTGACCTGGCGGGTCAGGTCCTCACGCAGGTCGAAGGCATCGAGAAAGCGCTTCTCGGCCTGTTCGCGCAAAAACAGCACCTGGCGCGAAAAACCATGGCCGTACTGATAGGCGTCCATAAATTGCTGGCGGATGCCCAGGGCCTGGACTTCACCCTGGGCTTCGATGCGCGATTGGGCCGCGACATTGAGCATCTGCGTGCTGGAGGTCTGGACCCTTTGTGAGCTCTGGTCCATCCGATACAGCGACAGACCCACCAGCAGGGTCACGATCCCCAACAGACAAAGGCCGGCGAGGAGGGTGATTTTCCATTGAATGGACAGCTGCCTGAGCGACATGGAGATCCTTAACCTTTCGTTACGACAGAGATGATCCGTTGTATCGGCCGCGTGGTTTTTTTCTTTATTCATACGATCAATTGAATTCTGTTTGCGACGTCGCGCTTTGACATGACGCGCCGGCTGCTGCAAAGTGCGCGCCCTCTAATAAAACTCCCTTTCTGCGTGTGCCGTGGTCGCCATCTGGCCAGGGCGCCGGCGCGTGTTGTTTTTATGTTTCTGTCTTGAGGTAACCATGATTAACGCAGTAATCGCCGCGGTCGGTACCATGCTCGTGCTCAGCCTGTCCCGCGTGCATGTGGTCATCGCGATCATCGTCGGCGCGCTGGTCGGCGGCTTGACCGGCGGCCTGGGGATCGACGCGACGCTCAGCGCGTTCAACAGCGGCCTGGGCGGCGGTGCCACAGTGGCGCTGTCCTACGCGTTGCTCGGTGCTTTCGCCGTGGCGATTGCCAAGTCCGGCCTGGCCCACGCCCTGGCGGACAAGGCCCTGCTGCTGGTGGACCGCCAGGAGGCTACCGGCGGCAGTCACGTCAAATGGCTGCTGATCTGCCTGCTGGGCGCGGTAGCGATTGCCTCGCAGAACATCCTGCCGATCCATATCGCCTTTATCCCGCTGCTGGTGCCACCGCTGCTGTATGTGCTGACCAAGTTGCAGATTGACCGGCGCCTGATCGCCTGCGTCATGACCTTCGGCCTGATCACCCCGTACATGTTCCTGCCGGTGGGCTTCGGCAACATCTTCCTCAACCAGATCCTGCTGGCCAACGTTGCCAAGAGCGGGGTGGATATCAGCCAGGTCAATGTCACCCAGGCCATGGGCATCCCGGCGCTGGGCATGGTGTTCGGCCTGCTGGTGGCGGTGTTTATCAGCTACCGCAAAAAGCGCGTCTATGACCTGGAGAAAATCGAACGGGTCGAGCAAGTGGCGGTGCAATACAACCCGCTGACCCTGCTGGTGGCCGGGCTGGCCATTGCCTCGGCCTTTATTATCCAGTTGTGGCTGGACTCGATGATCATCGGCGCCTTGGCGGGTTTCCTGATCTTCTCGGTATCGGGCATCGTGCGCTGGCGCGACACCGATGACCTGTTCACCGAAGGCATGAAGATGATGGCGATGATTGGCTTCATCATGATCGCGTCTTCCGGATTTGCCGAAGTGCTCAAGGCTACCGGCCAGGTACAGACGCTGGTGCAGGCCTCCGCCGCCTTCATCGGCCACAGCCGTGGCGTGGGGGCGCTGTTGATGCTGCTGGTGGGCCTGCTGGTGACCATGGGCATTGGCTCGTCATTCTCCACCGTGCCGATCCTTGCGGCGATTTTTGTGCCGCTGTGTGTGCAACTGGGGTTCAGCCCGCTGGCCATCGTCTGCATCGTCGGCACCGCCGGGGCCCTGGGCGACGCCGGCTCTCCAGCGTCGGACTCCACCCTGGGGCCGACCTCGGGTCTGAATATCGACGGCCAGCATCACCATATCTGGGACACCGTGGTCCCGACCTTCCTGCACTACAACCTGCCGTTGCTGGTGTTCGGCTGGTTTGCCGCGATGACCCTGTAACACCCCCTGTAGGAGTCGGCTTGCCGGCTCCTACAGTTTTTTCTCTGCGGGCCGTTAACCTCTTAACGTTGCCCTACAAGAGAGAAGATCCATGCGTCTGAGTCTGAAGGCCAAAGTCCTGTCCCTTGCCGTATTGCCGGTGTTGTTGTTCGCGGTGGTCATCAGCCTGACCACGGTGTGGATCCTCAAGGAACAGGCGCGCACCGAGGTGGCCGAAACCCGCCAGCGCCTGCTCAACAACGCCAAGGCCACCCTGCAAAGTTATGTCGAGGTGGCGATGACCACCATCAAGCCGCTGTACGACGCCGCAGCCCCTGGCGACACAGAGGCGCGGGCGCAGGTGGTCAAGTTGCTGTCCAACACCACCTACGGCAAGGACGGCTATTTCTTCGGCTACGACTCCGAAACCATCCGCCTGTTCAAGGGCAACAGCCCCGACGGCGTGGGCAAAAGCTTCAAGGACAACCGCGACCCCAACGGTGTCTACGTCAACCGCGACCTGGTGAAGGTCGGCAAGGACGGCAGCCACTACCTGCAATACAGCTCGACCCAGCCGGGGCAAACCGAACTGGTGCCCAAGCTCGGCTACACCGAATACCTGCCCAAGTGGGACATGGTGATCGGTACGTCAGTCAACCTCGACGGTATCGACGCCCTGGTCAGCGAGGTGGAAGCCAAGGTCAACGAGCGTATGGAAGGGGTGTTGTTGAGCATTATCGGTATTGCGGCGGTGCTGCTGTTGCTGATCGCGGCAGTGGGCATGCTGCTGGCCAATACCATCTTGCGTCCCTTGCACCTGATGAAGGCCAACCTCGACGACATCGCCGCCGGTGAGGGTGACTTGACGCGCCGCCTGGCAATCACCAGCCAGGACGAACTGGGTGAACTGGCGGGCTCGTTCAACCGGTTTGTCGACAAGATCCACGGCCTGGTGCGCCAGATCACCGACATGACTTCGCAACTGACCGGCCTGGTCAGCCAGGTGTCCGAGCAGGCCCATCGTTCGGAGCAGGCCATGGAGCGCCAGCGCCAGGAAACCGACCAGGTGGCAACCGCGATCAATGAAATGTCATCCGCCGCCCATGAAGTGGCGCGCAGTGCCCAGGGCGCGGCGGTGGCGGCGCAGCAGACCGACGCCGAAGGCCAGGCCGCCAAGCGTGTGGTGGATGGCAGCATCGCGCAGATTCATGCGCTGGTGAACGACATCCGCAGCAGTGGCGTGTCCCTGGACAGCCTGCAACAGGACGTGTCGTCGATTGTCAGTGTGCTTGGGGTGATCCGTTCGATTGCCGAGCAAACCAACCTGCTGGCCCTCAACGCCGCCATTGAAGCGGCCCGTGCCGGTGAAGCCGGGCGTGGGTTTGCGGTGGTGGCCGATGAAGTCCGCGCGCTGGCCAGCCGCACTCAACAAAGTACCCAGGAAATCCAGGGCATGATCGACCGCCTGCAAAAAGGCACCGAGGCGGCCGTGGAATCCATGCGCCGCTCCAGCGATGCCGGCGACGGCACCTCGGCCCAGGCCAATGAAGCCGGGGCGTCCCTCGATACCATGGCGCAGCTGATCGGCACCATCAACACGATGAACGCGCAGATCGCCAGCGCCGCTGAAGAGCAAACCGCCGTGGCCGAAGAGATCAACCGCAGCGTGCATCAGATTGCCGTGGCGGTGGACAGCGTGGCGGACGAGACCCAACAGGGCGCGCAGACCTCCCGCAGTCTGGCGGAACTGGGGCAGCGGTTGGGGCAGTTGGTGGGGCAGTTCAGGATCTGACCTGGCGATTGCGGTGCTGGTGCTGGCCTCATCGCAGGCAAGCCAGCTCCTACATTTGAATGTATTCACAGTTCAAAATGTGGGGGTTGGTGGGGCAGTTCAGGATCTGACCTGGTAATTGGGGGGCTGGTGCTGGCCCCATCGCAGGCAAGCCAGCTCCTACATTTGAATGTATTCACAGTTCAAAATGGGGGAGTTGGTGGGGCAGTTCAGGGTGTGACCTGGCGATTGCGGTGCTGGTTCTGGCCTCATCGCAGGCAAGCCAGCTCCCACATTTGATCGGTGAACACGGTCAAAATGTGGGAGCGGGCTTGCCCGCGATGAGGCCCTAACAGCCGCTACACATCCCGCATCAACAACCCAAACCCGATATCCATCTCCAACGGCACCGGCACATACACCGTATGCCCATCCCCCGGCGCCACTTCGATCGCCTCACCCTTGGCGTTATGCATCATCCCCAAATCAAAGTGGAAATTCCCCGCCGGGGTCATCAACTCCAGGTGATTGCCCACGGCAAAGCGGTTCTTCACCTTGACCTCGGCCAGTTCCCCGCGCCGTTCGCCGGTCAATTCCCCGACAAACTGCTGTTGTTCCGAGACGGAGCTGCCGTTCTGGTAGTTCTGGTACTCGTCGTGCACATGGCGGCGCAGGAAGCCTTCGGTGTAGCCGCGCTGGGCCAGGGACTCAAGGTTGGTCATCAAGCCCCGGTCGAACGTGCGCCCGGCCACTGCATCATCAATGGCCTGGCGGTACACCTGGGTGGTGCGCGCCACATAAAAGTGGGATTTGGTGCGGCCTTCGATCTTCAGCGAGTGCACGCCCATCTGCGTCAGGCGCTCGACGTGCTGCACCGCCCGCAGGTCCTTGGCGTTCATGATGTAAGTGCCGTGCTCGTCCTCGAAAGCCGGCATCTGCTCATCCGGGCGATTGGCCTCTTGCAGCAGAAACACCTGGTCGGTGGGCGCGCCAAGGCCCAGGGTCGGCTCGGGTTGATACTGCTGGACGATATCACCCACGGTGTTTTCGACCGCCGGGGTGGCCTGGTATTTCCAGCGGCAGGCGTTGGTGCAGGTGCCCTGGTTGGCATCGCGCTTGTTCATATAGCCCGACAACAGGCAGCGCCCGGAATAGGCCATGCACAGTGCGCCATGCACAAACACTTCCAGCTCCATGGCCGGCACGTGCTGGCGGATCTCGGCGATTTCTTCCAGGGACAATTCCCGCGACAGGATGATCCGGCAGATGCCTTGCTGCTGCCAGAACTCGACGCTGGCCCAGTTCACCGTATTGGCCTGTACCGACAGGTGGATCGGCATCTGCGGGAAGTGCCGGCGCACCAGCATGATCAGGCCCGGGTCGGACATGATCAGCGCGTCCGGGCCCATGGCGATCACCGGTTCCAGGTCCTTGAGAAAGGTTTTGAGCTTGGCGTTGTGCGGCGCAATGTTGACCACCACATAAAAGCGCTTGCCCTGGGCCTGCGCCTCGGCGATGCCCAGGGCCAGGTTGGCGTGGTCGAACTCGTTGTTGCGCACCCGCAAGCTGTAGCGCGGCTGGCCGGCGTAGACCGCGTCGGCACCGTAGGCAAAGGCGTAGCGCATGTTTTTCAGGGTGCCGGCAGGGGCGAGCAATTCGGGGGCAAGGACAGGGAGCATGGGGATTTGGGTCGCAAAAGGGCGGCAGGGTAGCCGAGCCGGGGCGGGCGCTTATTGATCTGGGTCTACGCTGTAGAAATAAAGATGGCACTCGTGCGACGCCCGGCGGACTAAGCAACAGGGCGCGCTGGGCGCCCGGCGTTTTTCTGGTACGGATCGGACATGAACCAAACGAATCTGCAATTCAAAACCCTGCTGTTGCTGCTGGTCATCGTGACCCTCGCATTCTTCTGGATCCTGTTGCCGTTCTATGGCGCGGTGTTCTGGGCGGTCATCCTGGGGATCATCTTTGCGCCCATGCAGCGCCGCCTGCAGCTCAAGTTTGGCTGGAACCGCAACCTGACGTCGTTGTGTACCCTGATGGTGTGCCTGGTGATCGCGATTTTGCCGGTGATCATCACCAGCGCCTTGCTGGTGCAGGAGGGGGCGACGCTGTACAAAAACGTCGAAAGCGGCAAATTGGATGTGGCCGGCTACATCGAACAATTCAAGAACTTCCTGCCGCCGTACTTCCAGCACCTGCTGGACCGCTTCGGCATGGGCAACCTGGAAGGCCTGCGCGAGAAAATCGTCAAGGGCGCGATGCAGGGCAGCCAGTTCTTTGCCAGCCAGGCGTTCAGCTTTGGCCAGGGCACCTTTGATTTCCTGGTGAGCTTTTTCATCATGCTGTACTTGCTGTTCTTCCTGCTGCGCGACGGCCCCGACCTGGTGCGCAAAGTGCGCACGGCGGTGCCGCTGGCCGAGCCGCAGAAGCGTCGCCTGCAACTGAAGTTCAACCGCGTGGTGCGCGCGACCGTAAAGGGCAATGTGCTGGTGGCGGTGACCCAGGGCGCGTTGGGCGGCCTGATCTTCTGGTTCCTGGATATCCCCAGCGCGTTGCTCTGGGCGGTATTGATGGCGTTTCTGTCTTTGCTGCCGGCCGTGGGTGCGGGGATCGTTTGGGGGCCGGTGGCCGCTTATTTCCTGCTCAGCGGTTCAATCTGGCAGGGGGTGGTGCTGGCCTTGTTCGGGGTGTTTGTGATCGGCCTGGTGGACAACGTGCTGCGCCCGATCCTGGTGGGCAAGGACACCAAAATGCCGGATTACCTGATCCTGATCTCGACCCTGGGCGGCCTGTCGATCTTCGGCCTCAATGGCTTTGTCATCGGGCCGTTGATTGCCGCGCTGTTTATCTCCAGTTGGGCGCTATTTGTCGAGACCAAACCGCGGGTGCGGCTGCCATTGCCCTAGGCTGAGAAGCAATGGGCCATCTTGCGTGACAGGGCCTGGGCGTCGGGTAGTGAAGTCAGTGGGCCGCTGATGGCTTCACCGTCGCGTACCAGGTACCAGCAGGCGAGCAAACCCAGTTCCCGCAGGGGGCCGGGGACGGCACTGCCGATGACGGACATGATCTGGATAGTGGGCATATCTACCTCCATTGCTGATGGAGGTCACCTTACGGCGGCCAGGCGGCGAGGGAAAATCACCCTGCTCGATAGTCAACATCACTGCGATCGAGACTGCGCCGGCAGGGGTTCAGTCAACCACCTGGTCCAGCATGTGCAGCACTTCCTGTTCATTGAGCAGGCCCTTGTGGACCAGGTTTTCTGCCAGCAGCGAGAGAAACTTGGCGCTGCGATGGCCCTCCAGGTGCTTGAGTTCGGTCAAGGCGCTGTAGACCTTGCTCGAAGTGCAGAGGCCGGCGGTACGGTGCGGGTTTTGTGTGGGCATGCTGGGTCGTCCTTGTTGTTATGACCTGTTATGGGGGACAGTTTTGATAGTGAGAGTGCCGCGTGACACAAACATGACAGCGCGCCCCCCGGTTGGGCAAGTGCACTTTGGCCTTAATAATGTCGGATTTAACAGTCGGCGTTGTCTCGATAGCGACCTTGGCGAGATTTATTCAGACCTGGCAGCCCATAAAAAAGCCCCGCCTGGAGGGCGAGGCTTTTTCTGCTGGGCTTACCAGCCGCGCCCGTAATAGCCGCGGGGCGGGCCGTAATAACCGCGTGGTGGCCCGTAATACACCGGCGCCGGGCGGTAATACACCGGCTGCTGCACATACACCGGCGCCGGCTGGTAATAGACCGGTGGCGGGGCGGCATACACCGGCTGCGGTTGGTAATACACCGGTTGCTGCTGCACATATACCGGCCGATCATGGCTGGCGATCACTGAGCCCACTACGGCTGCGCCGACAACCGCACCCAATACGGCCGGGCCACCCCAACCGCCACCATGGGCGCAGGCTTGGCCGGCTACAGCGAGTGCCCCGATCAGCAAGGCGATCCTGGGGATTTTACGAATCATGGTCTTTCCTCGGTTGGCCCCTGCGCTTGTGGTCTGCAATCAATAGACTCAAGGATTGTCGCGGGGATACTTTTAAGACAACGTATTTCACGAAAACAGCACTACCACTAGGTAAAGGTTGTGTAAGGTCTGTACCGATTTGCTTACTTGAAGAGGCGTTACCGATGCTGATGAACCCTAACAAGGATACCCAGCTGTGCATGTCGTTGTCGGCCCGGCCAGGCAATTTCGGCCTGCGATTTCATAACCATTTGTATGAGCAGTTGGGGCTGAACTTTTATTACAAGGCCTTCAGCAGCCAAGACCTGAACGGCGCCGTGGCCGGCATCCGGGCCTTGGGTATCCGTGGCTGCGGGGTGTCGATGCCGTTCAAGGAGGCCTGTATCGAGTTGGTGGACGAACTCGACGACTCGGCTCGCGCCATCGCCTCGATCAACACCATCGTCAACACCGCCGGGCACCTCAAGGCCTACAACACCGACTACATCGCCATCGAGCAACTCCTGCAAAAGCACGCGGTGCCCAAGGACTCGACCTTCGCCCTGCACGGCAGCGGCGGCATGGCCAAGGCCGTGGCCAGCGCCTTGCGTGATGGTGGCTATGCCAATGGGCTGATCGTTGCGCGCAATGAAACGGCGGGCCGGGCCCTGGCGCACAACCTGGGGTATGAGTGGCAGGCGACATTGGGCAAGGCGCGCCCGCAGATGCTGGTCAACGTGACGCCGATCGGCATGACCGGCGGCGCCCAGGCGCAGGACCTGGCATTCGAGGCCGACGCGATTGATGCGGCCGACACGGTGTTCGATGTAGTGGCGATCCCCGCCGAAACACCGCTGATCGTGCGGGGAAGGGCCCAGGGCAAGCGGGTAATTACCGGCCTGGAAGTGATTGCGATCCAGGCCCTGGAGCAGTTCGTGCTGTACACCGGCATCCGGCCGACCGACGAACAGTTCCAGAAGGCGGTGAATTTCGCCCGCCAGTAAAAAATCTCAAAAACACTGCGGGCCCATGTAGGAGCGGGCTTGCCCGCGATGGCGGAGTGTCAGTCAACTACGTGTTAACTGATCCACCGCTATCGCGGGCAAGCCCGCTCCCACAGGGGGACGCGGTGTTTATTCGAGACGGGACAGGCGCTCTTCCAGCGCCGCAATCCGCGCCTCCAGCTCTTCGATGCGTTCCAGGGGAACCCCGCTGCCAGCGCTGCTGCGCTCCACCGGGCTGCCACGGGCGGCCAGGATCGCCTCGATATCCGCCGGGTCGCCCAGGGAGTGGGTGTAGCGGTCTTCGCGCTGGCCGGCCTGCTTGGGCACCAGCACCGCCAGATCGCGAGCGATCAGGCGTTCCAGTTGGTGCACCACCTGCTCGGCATCTTCAAAGTCATGCATGCGCCCGCTGCGGGTCAGCAATTCGTTGACCGTCTGCGGGCCGCGCAGGAACAGCAGGCCAGTCAGAATCACCTGCGCCGGCACCAGTTCCAGGGCCTTGTCTACGCGGTGTTCCCAGCGGTCGGCGCGACTGCCCATCACCAGTTTGGTAAAGCCACGGCCTTCCAGGGCGCGCAGGCTCTGGCCGACCTGGCCCTGGCTGAGGTTCATCACCGGTTCGCGGCTGGTTTTCTGGTTGCAGGCCAGGACCAGGGCATTGAGGGTCAGCGGGTAGGTTTCCGGGTTGGTGGCCTGCTTCTCGATCAGGCAGCCCAGAACGCGGATTTCCGTGCTGTTGAGGCGCGGCTCGGAGGAGGTGGTGTCGTGCTCGGCGGTCATCGCGCTTTCCCTATGCAGTGAGCCCACTAGCCTAATCCCGAAAAAATAAAAGACAAGCAGCGCTCATGTCTATAATCGCGGCTGTTCAAACCCTGTCACCACTGTCGAGACTGTCATGACTATTTCCCTGTACGCCGCTTCCCTTCCGGTCTTCAAGCAAATGCTCAACGCCCTGAGCGATGTGCTGAACAAGGCCGAGGCCCACGCCACCGCCAAGAACATCGACCCGAACGCCTTGCTGCAGGCGCGTCTGTTCCCGGACATGTTCCCGCTGGTACGCCAGGTGCAGATCGCCGTGGATTTTGCCAAGGGTGTTTCCGCGCGCCTGGCCGAGATTGAAGTACCGAAATACGAAGACACCGAAGTCACCTTCGCCGACCTGCAAGCGCTGATCGCCAAGGTCCTGGCCTTCATCGACACCATTACCCCGGCGCAGATCGACGGCAAGGAAGGCATCGAGATCGTCACCCGCCCAGGCACACCTAAAGAGAAGCGCTTCAGCGGCCAGTCCTACCTGCTGACCTATGGTCTGCCGCAGTTCTTCTTCCACGTCACCACCGCCTACGCGTTGCTGCGTCATAACGGTGTGGAAGTGGGCAAGCGTGACTACATGGGCGCGTTCTAAGCCCTGAGTAACACTGCAAAAACAAATGTGGGAGCGGGCTTGTGTGGGAGCTGGCTCCCACCCAAACCAGCTCCCACTTGCTTGCCGGGTTGTGTCAGGCCGGGTTCTTGTCTTCGTGGCCCAGGCACGCCGCTGCGGTGAATAGCACGTCGGTAGACGAATTCAGCGCGGTTTCCGCCGAATCCTGCAACACCCCGATAATGAAGCCCACGGCCACCACTTGCATGGCGATTTCACTCGGAATGCCGAACAGGCTGCACGCCAGTGGAATCAGCAACAGCGAACCCCCGGCCACACCCGACGCGCCACAGGCACAGATCGCCGCCACCACGCTGAGCAGCACGGCGGTCGGCAGGTCGACCGCGATGCCCAGGGTATGCACGGCGGCCAGGGTCAGCACGGTGATGGTGATGGCGGCGCCGGCCATGTTGATGGTCGCACCCAACGGGATCGATACCGAGTAGGTGTCTTCGTGCAGGCCCAGGCGCTCACTCAACGCCAGGTTGACCGGGATGTTGGCCGCGGAGCTGCGGGTGAAGAAGGCGGTGATCCCGCTTTCACGCAGGCACAGCAGCACCAGCGGGTAGGGGTTGCGACGCAATTTCCAGAACACGATCGCCGGGTTGACCACCAGGGCCACGAACAGCATGCAGCCGATCAGCACCAGCAACAGGTGCGCATAACCGAGCAGCGCATCAAAGCCAGAAGCGGCCAGGGTCGAGGCCACCAGGCCGAAAATCCCCAGCGGTGCGAAGCGAATCACCACGCGCACGATCAGCGTGACGCCGTTGGACAGGTCGTCCAGCACGGTACGGGTGGTTTCCCCGGCATGACGGATCGCGATGCCCATGCCGATGGCCCACGCCAGGATCCCGATAAAGTTGGCGTTCATCAAAGCGCTGACGGGGTTGTCCACCACGCTGAGCAACAGGCTCTGCATCACTTCGCCGATTCCGCCGGGAGCGCTGATGGCCACGTCATGGGTGCTGAGCACCAGGCTCGACGGGAACAGGGTGCTTGCAATCACCGCGACCACCGCCGCCGAAAAGGTACCCAGCAGGTACAGGAACAGAATCGGCCGGATATTGGTTTCCTGGCCATGCTTGTGGTTGGCAATCGAGGCCATCACCAGCACAAACACCAGGATGGGCGCCACGGCCTTGAGCGCCGAGACAAATACCTTGCCGATGAACGCGGTGGACAGGGCAGCACTGGGCGACAGCAGGGCTAGCAAGATGCCAGCAACCAGGCCGATGACAATTTGGGTCACCAGGCTGACGCGCAGCAGGCGTTGAAGCAGCGAAGGAGCAGCAGTCATAAGAGTGTCTCTAGTTTTTTTAATGTGTGCAGCGCTATGCAGGGCGCGAAGTCTAACATGCTGTAGGAAACATCCCGTTTGCTGCGGCATTCAGTCGCCAAGGCCGTGTGTGCCCCGGTCACATTCTGTTAAGATTCGCCATCCTCTTCTTATCTCTCTGTCAGCGGGCCCTTGGGTCAGCGCTGGCGTCGCCGTTTCTGGAGTTGTGCATGTTGTTGCCCATCCTGCTGCTGTCCGCAGCCGGTTTTACGGTGTTGACCACCGAATTTGTCATCGTGGGCCTGTTGCCCTCCATCGCCCGTGATTTGGATGTGAGCGTGTCCCAGGCTGGTCTGCTGGTGACCCTGTTTGCCTTCACCGTAGCCGCGTTTGGGCCGTTCCTCACCGCGTATTTCGCACGCTTTGAGCGCAAGCGCCTGTTTATCAGCATTCTGTTGATGTTCGGCGCGGCCAACACCCTGGCGGCGCTGGCGCCGAATATCTGGGTAATGGCCGTGGCCCGCCTGATTCCGGCCCTCGGATTGCCGGTGTTCTGGGCCCTGGCCAGCGAGACGGCGGTGGACATCGTCGGGCCGGACTACGCTGGCCGGGCGATTGCCAAGATCGGCTTCGGCATCGTCTGCGCCACGGTCTTCGGCATCCCGGTGGGTACGCTGATCTCCGATATGTTCGGCTGGCGCAGCGCCTTCGGCATTCTCGCCGGGGTGGCGGTGCTCAAGGCATTGCTGCTGTTGATTTACCTGCCGGCGACCACAGTGAAGAAGGACGCGGTGACCCTGCGTTCGCAGTTCAAGATCCTGCGCAACCCGTTGATGCAGGGCCACGTACTGCTGTCGATCCTGGTATTTAGCGGCATGTTCACTGCCTATACCTACCTGGCCGACATTCTCGAGCGCCTGGCCGGCTTCGATGGCACGCTGGTGGGCTGGTGCCTGATGGGCTTTGGCGCCGTGGGGCTGATCGGCAATTCCCTGGGCGGACGCATGGTCGACAAGCATCCGCTGATCGCCTCCATGGTGTTCTGCGGCTTTATGATTGCCGGCATGGTGGCGCTGGTACCGGCGATCCACTCCACCCTCGGCCTGGCTGCGGCCATGGGTATCTGGGGCGTGACCCAGGCGGCGCTGTTTTTGGTCAGCCATGTGCGCTTGATGAAGGCGGCGCCCCATGCGCCGGCATTTGCCGCGTCCTTGAACATTGCCGGGGCCAACCTGGGCATTGGCCTGGGCGCGATGGTCGGCGGGCGGGTGATCGACACCTTGGGCCTGGGCAGCCTGGGGTTCGCCGCGTCGGGTTTTATCCTGCTGTCGATTCTCCTGGCCCTGTGGCTGATGACCGCCAAGACCCGGGTCGCCTGCGCCTAGGCGGGCAACGCGGTAAACAGTTCGCGGCGAGCACCTTCGGTAATCGCCACGATGCCGGGGTGCTTGACCTTGCGTTCCACCGAGATGGCATAGAACGACTCGGTGACCGCGTCCGTCTGGCCAATCAATGCCACGCCGTATTGGCGCAGCACTTCCTCGGCAATCACGCTGGGGGCAATGAAAATCCCGCTGCCGGACTGGCCGAAGGCCTGCATCAAGGCGCTGTCGTCGAACTCACCGATGATTTTCGGGCGGATCTGCTGCTCGGCGAACCAGCGCTGCAAACGGCTGCGCACTACGGTTTCGGCACCGGGAATCAATAGCGGTGCACCGTGCAGGCACTGTGGGAAATCACCACCGTGCAGGTCCGCCAACGCCTGGGTGGCGAAGAAACTGATGCCGCATTCCCCAAGCTTCTGGCTGTAGCCCTTGATGTCCAGGTGCGTCGGCATCGGGCTGTCGGAGATCACCAGGTCCAGACGCTGGATCGCCAGGTCGGCCAGCAGGCGTTCGAGTTTGTCTTCACGGCAGGTAATGCGCAGTGGCTCGCTCAACTCCATGGTCGGCGCGATCAGGCGATAGACGATGGACTTGGGCACCACGTCCGCCACGCCAACGCGAAACACAATCTGCTGTTCATTGGGCTGGGCGCGCAACATCGCTTCCAGCTCATTGCCCGTCTGGAACATCTGCTCGGCATAGGGCAGGGCCTGGCGCCCAGCCTCGGTCAGCTCCAGTTGGCGGCCGACTCGTTGAAACAGTGCGATACCAAATGTCTGCTCCAACAGGCTGATTTGCCCGCTGATGGTCTGCGGCGTGAGGTTCAGTTGCTCGCAGGCACGCACGATGCTGCCGGTCTTGGCGACTACCCAGAAGTAGTGCAGTTGTCGGTAATTGAGCATCAGGCGCCTCGGTTGCAGAGTATTACTTCGTGTAAATCGAAGTATAAGCGAAAAAAATACGAATTTTCCTGAAGTGTTCGCTTCCTTAGAATGCCTCGCTATCGCGGGCCCAATGCTTGGGTCCAACGGTTCTAACGAGGAATACATCATGAAACTCAATTCCCTGGGCGCGGCGTCGTTGCTTGCGCTTTCATTAGTGGTGCTCGGTGGTTGCGACCAGGTCGAGAAGAGCACCCAGCAGGTGCTGGGCAAAGCCAGCGAAGCGGCCAAGCAGGCCATTGATGACACCCATAAGGCCGCCGAACAGGCGTTGAGCGAAGCGACCCAGGGTTTGATTGCCCCCAAGGAAGACGAGCAAGAGCAGGATTCCAAGCCTGAGCCAGATTCCAAAGAAGCTTAATTTCCCGTACACCCAGTCAGGACTGACCTATGGATTACCTTTTACAGCTGGCCGCCAGCCCCACCGCCTGGGTGGCCCTGGCGACGCTGATCGTCATGGAAATCGTGCTGGGGATCGACAACCTGATCTTCATCTCGATCCTCACCAACAAGCTGCCGGAGCAACACCGGGCCAAGGCACGGCGCATCGGCATCAGCATGGCGCTGATACTGCGCCTGGGCCTGTTGAGCACCATCGCGTTTATCGTGCAACTGACGGCGCCGGTGTTTGAAGTGTTCGGCCAGGCGTTTTCGTGGAAGGACATGATCCTGATCGCCGGTGGCCTGTTCCTGGTGTGGAAGGCGACGACCGAGATCCACCACAGCATGGACCCGGAGCCCGAAGAGAAAGCCAGCGTCGGCAATACCGTGGCGATCGGCTTTGCCGCGGCCATCGGGCAGATCCTGTTGCTCGACCTGGTGTTCTCCATCGACAGCATCATCACCGCCGTTGGCATGACCGAGCATTTGCCGATCATGATCATTGCCGTGGTGACCTCGGTGATCGTGATGCTGGTGGCGGCTGAACCCCTGGCCAAGTTCATCAACGACAACCCGACCGTGGTCATGCTGGCCCTGGGCTTCTTGATCATGATCGGCATGACCTTGATCGCCGAAGGCTTCGGTGCCCATGTGCCTAAAGGCTACGTGTATGCGGCCATGGCTTTCTCGGCTGCCATCGAGTGCCTGAACATCGCGCGGCGCAATCGCCACAAGCGTTTGCTCGCTGCCCGCCAGTAACCGCTGGAACCCAAAGGCCGGCTGCGCTCACATGAGCCCAGCCGGCTTTTTGCTGTCTGTTAGAATCCCCGCACTTGATAGCTTGAGGTCCACCATGAACGAGCCGATTCGCCTGACCCAGTACAGCCACGGTGCCGGATGTGGCTGCAAGATTTCGCCGCAGGTGCTGGAAGTGATCCTCGCCGGCAGCGGTGCGCAGAACCTCGACCCCAAGCTCTGGGTGGGCAATGCCTCGCGGGACGACGCGGCGGTGTACGCCATCGACGACGAGCGCGGGGTGGTGTCCACCACTGACTTTTTCATGCCGATCGTCGACGACCCCTTCGATTTCGGGCGCATAGCCGCTACCAACGCCATCAGCGATATCTACGCCATGGGCGGCGATCCGTTGATGGCTATCGCGATTCTCGGCTGGCCAGTCAACGTGCTGGCCCCGGAAATCGCCCGCGAAGTGATTCGCGGTGGCCGCGCGGTGTGCGACGCAGCGGGCATCCCCCTGGCCGGTGGCCATTCCATCGACGCCCCGGAGCCGATCTTCGGCCTGGCCGTCACCGGGCTGGTGCACAAACGCCATATGAAGCGCAACGACACCGCCACCGCTGGCTGCCGTTTGTACCTGACCAAACCCCTGGGCATCGGCATCCTTACCACCGCCGAGAAGAAGGGCAAGCTGCGGCAGGCGGATATCGGCCTGGCGCGGGACTGGATGTGCACCCTCAACAAGCCCGGCAGCCGCTTCGGCAAGCTGGCCGGGGTCAGCGCCATGACCGACGTGACCGGTTTCGGCCTGCTCGGGCACCTGGTGGAAATGGCTGACGGCAGTGGTTTGACTGCCCTTATCGAATACGAAAAAGTCCCACGCCTGCCGGGGGTGGAGTACTACCTGGACCAGGGCTGTGTGCCCGGTGGCACCCTGCGCAATTTCGACAGCTACGCCAGCCAGTTGGGCCGTATCAATGAACTGCACAAACGTGTGCTGTGCGACCCGCAAACCAGTGGCGGGCTGCTGGTGGCGGTCACGCCCGAGGGCGAAGCCGAGTTTCTGGCGGCAGCTGCCGAACTAGGCTTGAACCTGGCGCCGATTGGCCAGTTGGTTGAGCGACAGAGCCACGCGGTAGAGGTGTCTTGATGCCCATCGACATTACCGATTACCGCGATATCTTTCTCAACGACCGGCCGATGATGGACACCCGCGCACCGGTCGAATTCGTCAAGGGCGCGTTCCCCGGCGTGGTCAACCTGCCGTTGATGAACGACGACGAACGCCAGCGGGTGGGCACTTGTTATAAGCAGCAGGGGCAGCAGGCGGCGATTGTGCTGGGGCACCAACTGGTCAGCGGCGCAGTTTTGCAGGAGCGATTGGCGCGCTGGACCGCGTTTGCCCAGGCCAACCCTGACGGTTACCTGTATTGCTTCCGCGGCGGCTTGCGCTCGCACTTGGTGCAGAAGGTGCTCAAGGACGAAGCGGGGATCGACTATCCCCGGGTCGGCGGTGGCTACAAGGCCATGCGTACCTTCTTGCTGGAGACTGTGGAGCAGGCGGTCGAGCAGTGTGACTTTGTCCTGCTGGGTGGCCTGACGGGCAGTGGCAAGACCGAGGTGCTCCATCAGTTGCGCAATGGCCTGGACCTGGAGGGTCATGCCAATCACCGGGGCTCCAGCTTTGGCAAGCGCGCCACGGGCCAGCCATCGAATATCGACTTTGAAAACCGCCTGGCGGTGGACGTGTTGAAAAAACGTGCGCAAGGGATCGAGCAGTTCGTGCTTGAAGATGAAAGCCGCATGATTGGTAGCTGCGCCTTGCCGCTGAACCTGCACCGGGGCATGCAGGCGTACCCGATGGTATGGCTGGAAGAAAGCCTGGAAAACCGCGTCGAGCGGGTCTTGCGCGACTATGTCATCGACCTGTGCGCGCAGTTCGAGGCCGAGTTTGGCGAAGCGGGCTTCAGCCTGTTCGCCGAGCGTCTGGTGCAGAGCCTGGCCAATATCCACAAGCGCCTGGGCGGCGAACGCTACCAGCGCTTGCGCGGGCTGATGCAGGACGCCCTGGCCGAGCAGGCCCGCTCGGGGAACGTGGATTTACACCGCGGCTGGATTGTCGGGCTGCGTGAATACTACGACCCGATGTACGCGTTCCAGCGTGAGAAGAAGGGCGCGCGGATCGAGTTTGCCGGGGAGCGGGGGGCGGTGCTGGAGTATCTGCGCGAGCGTGGTGCCCGGCGCGGGTGATTGGCTGGTTTTCGGGCCTCATTTGCAGGCAAGCCAGCTCCCACATTTTGAATGTATTCACAGTTCCAAATGTGGGAGCTGGCTTGCCTGCAATGAGGCCCTGACAGTCAACCCCTCCCTACAGGACGACCACCGCCACCAACCCACACACCACGCCCATCAGCATGGTCAACCCGGCCACCGTCACCAGCACCCGCGTGTCGAAATCCTTGCGCAGCATCAACAGCGACGGCAGGCTCACGCTCGGCAGGGTCATCAGCAGTGCCACTGCGGGCCCGGTGCCGAGCCCCAGGGCCATCATGGTCTGTACGATCGGGATTTCGGCGGCAGTCGGAATCACAAACAGGGTGCCGACAATCGCCAGCGGCACCAGCCACAGCAGGCTGTCGGCCATCGCCCCGTCCACATGGGGAAACAACCACACCCGCGCCGCGCCCAACAGCAACACCGCGAGGATGTAGATCGGGATGGTGCTCCAGAACAACTGCCACAAGGTGCGCAGCCAGCGGCTGAGGAAGGGCTGGGTCTCGGCGCCGCTGACGTCGGCCACGGCCTCCAGCGCCACCTGTGGCACCTGCTCGGGGCGGGCGATACGTTGGGCGATCAGGGCGACGCCGATCACCAGGACGATCCCGGCCACCAGCCGCAGCGCGGCAAAATCCCAGCCCAGCACAAAGCCCATGAACACCAGGGTCGCGGGGTTGAGCACCGGGTTGGCCATCCAGAACGCCAGGGCGGCGCCCACCGATACTTGCTGGCGACGCATGCCGGCGGCCACCGGCGCGGCGCAGCAACTGCACATCATGCCCGGCAGGGCGAACAGCCCGCCACGCACCGTGGAGCCCAGCCCGGCGCGGCCGAACAGGCGCAACAGCCAGTCCCGTGGAATCAATACTTGCAGCAACGAGCCGAGAATTACCGCCAGCACGGCGGCTTTCCAGATCGCCAGGAAATACACCTGGGCATAGGCCAGGGCCGCCGCCAATGGCGAGCCTTGCTGGTCATTGAGGATCGAGTTGCCGATGCTGTGGCTGTTCGCCGCGACGAACGCCTTGAAGTAGTAGGGTGACCACTTCACGTAATACAGGCCGACGCAGGCCACCAACAGGAACAGCGCCGGCTTCCACCAGAAGGACCAGCCGCGTACAGGGCTGGCAGAGGTGAGGTTAGACATGGTCAAGATCCGCAGATAAGTCGATAGCGACGCATCATACGCGGTCCCGGTGTCAGGTGTCGGCGGCTACGTGCGTCGCATCCGGGCAGGTCTGCAAGCCGTTATCCAGCCCTTGCTTGTAGTTGCGGCTGAGCAGGCTGGCCTTGCCGTTCTGCCAGGTCAGGGTCAACACGTACAAGGTGTCGAAATCGCCGCCGGACCAGTCTTCGGTGATGGTGTACTTCTCGCCGACCGCTTCGCTCGCGACCTTGTTGATCAATTCCGGCAGGTAGCCGTGGGACCAGGCGGTATAGATGGTGGAGTTGTGGTACTTGTCCTCCATCAACTCGTCAGCCAGATCGCTGGTGTCGTTGGCCGAAAACTCGATGTTCACCGGCAGCCCGAGTTTGATCGCGCTGGGGCTGATGGTCATCAATGGGCGAATGTAGCTGTAGGAATTGTCGAACTCGCCTTCCTCGACATTGCGCGTCGGGTTGGCCGCGAATACAAAATCGGCGGCGCCGAATTTTTCTGGCAATACGGTGGCCAGGTTCATCGCGCGGTTGAGGCCCTGGCAATTGAGTTGGCCCAGGCCGCCCACGGGCTTCTCGCCATGGCGCAGGAACACCAGGGTCTGCACGCCGTTCTTCGGCTCGGCGCTGCTTTCGCGGGCTTCAAAGGCCAGCATCAAGGCGCCACCGACAAACAGTGTCGGCACCAGGAAATAAGCACATTTTCTAAAACGTTTGCCAATGCACAAAGGCTTGATAGTCATTAGGGTTCGAGTCTTCAGTGCGTCGGATCAAGGCTGGAAGGCCCAGCCACAGCGACGCTCCAAGCATCGTGCGGTTTTCCGTGACAGATATGGCGGTATGCCTCCATTCAACCGTTCAAGCGCTTCTAAGAGTGCGTCAGGGCGTTTTGGTTCGCTTGGTACAGGAGATTAGCCGGCGGATGTTGCGAATTGAAGACCGATGCAAGCGTGCCGCCGGATGGCTATCATGGGTTTTTCTCACCTTGGGGTATATCGATGATTTCAGCTGCAGCGTTTCCGATTATTACCAAATGGCCAGCCCAGCACCCCGAGCGCCTGCAGCTGTACTCGTTGCCGACGCCCAATGGGGTCAAGGTCTCGATCATGCTCGAAGAGGTGGGCCTGGCGTATGAGGCGCACAAAGTCAGCTTCGACACCCAGGACCAGCTCTCGCCAGAGTTTCTGTCCCTGAACCCCAACAACAAGATCCCGGCGATCATCGACCCCAGCGGCCCGGGCGGTGAACCGCTGGCGTTGTTCGAGTCGGGGGCGATCCTGGTCTACCTGGCGGAGAAAACCGCGCAACTGCTGCCCCAGGCACCCGCCGCGCGCTACGAAACCCTGCAATGGCTGATGTTCCAGATGGCCGGGATCGGGCCGATGTTCGGCCAGGTTGGCTTCTTCAATAAATTTGCCGGCAAGGCCTACGAAGACAAGCGCCCTCGTGATCGCTATGCGGCTGAAGCCCGGCGCCTGCTGGACGTCCTGGAAAAACGCCTGCTGGGCCGCAGTTGGATCATGGGCGATGAGTACACCATCGCCGATATCGCGACCTTTCCCTGGATCCGCAACCTGATTGGCTTCTATGAGTCGGGCGATCTGGTGGGCATCAGTGACTTCCCCAATGTGCTGCGCGCGCTGGATGGCTTTGTCGCCCGGCCGGCGGTGATCCGTGGCCTGAATATTCCGAGCTGACCCATGCCGACTTTCGATTTCAAGCAACTGGACGTATTCAGCAGCGTGGCCCTCAAGGGCAACCCGCTGGCAGTGGTGCTGGGCGCCGATAGCCTCAGTGACCAGCAGATGGCCGACTTCGCCAAGTGGACCAACCTCAGCGAAACCACGTTCCTGCTGCAACCGCGCGACCCGCGTGCGGATTACCGGGTGCGTATTTTTACCACCGTGCAGGAGCTGCCGTTCGCCGGTCACCCAACCCTGGGCAGTTGCCAGGCGTGGCTGCAAGCCGGTGGTGTGCCCCGGGGCAGCGAAATCATCCAGGAGTGCGAGATTGGCCTGGTGCGCATCCGTCGCCAGGGCGAGGAGCTGGCGTTTATCGCGCCGCCGTTGCTGCGCTCAGGGCCGTTGGATGCCGAGCTGCTGGAGCGTGTACGCCTGGCGCTTAACCTTGAGCCTGAGGCGATTGTGCGCAGCCAATGGGTCGATAACGGCGCCGGCTGGCTGGCGTTGATGTTGCCGGATCGCCAGGCAGTGCTGGACTTGCAGCCGGACTATTCAAAACTGCTCGGGCTGGCGGTGGGCGTGGTTGCCCCGTGCGATCCGACACGCGATGACGTCGATGCGCAGTTCGAAGTGCGTGCGTTTATTGCCGGTGACGGTGCACCCGAGGACCCGGCCACCGGCAGCCTGAATGCGGGCGTCGCGCAATGGCTGCTGAGTGCGGGCCTGGCCCCCAGCCAGTATGTGGTCAGCCAGGGCACGGCCATTGGCCGCGCCGGGCGTATCCGGGTGCAGCAGCAGGGCGATGAGATCTGGATCGGCGGCGCCGTCTCGCTGTGTATCGAAGGGCGCCTGACCCTGTAACGCCGAAAAGCACCTGTGGGGAACGGGCCAGCCCGGTCGCTGCAGGTCACTCGTTGCTGCTGCTTGTTCCGCCTGGGCGCATTGTTACGTGAACGGCAAAACACCGTTATGGCCGCCGTATTTGTGCTCTCGGTCAATCCAGGCATAAGCTTTCGCCTTTAAGCTAGCGGCCTTGCCACTTGCCCTGGCGTTTTTTGTAGGAAATTGTAGGAAAACCCATGTCCAGTCAGTTCCCCGAAGCCCGTTCCCGCCGTCTGCGCCGTTCCCCCGAGCTGCGCAGCCTGTTCCAGGAAACCGAATTCACCCTCAATGACCTGGTATTGCCGATCTTCGTCGAAGAAGAAATCGACGACTTCGTGCCGATTACCAGCATGCCCGGTGTGATGCGCATCCCCGAATCGAAACTGGCCAGTGAAATCGAGCGTTTTGCCCGCGCCGGGATCAAGTCGGTCATGACATTCGGCGTGTCCCATCACCTGGACGCCAGCGGTAGCGATACCTGGAACGAGCGTGGGTTGGTGTCGCGCATGTCGGCGATCTGCAAGGACGCAGTGCCGGAAATGATCGTGATGTCTGACACCTGCTTCTGCGAATACACCGACCACGGTCATTGCGGCGTGATGCACGGCAATGAAGTGGACAACGACCGCACCCTGGCCAACCTGGGCAAGCAAGCGGTGGCGGCAGCCCGTGCCGGTGCCGATGTGATCGCGCCGTCGGCCGCGATGGACGGCCAGGTCCAGGCCATTCGCCGGGCCCTGGACGCGGCCGGGTTCAGCCATATCCCGATCATGGCGTACTCCACCAAATTCGCTTCGGCCCTGTATGGCCCGTTCCGCGAGGCGGGTGGCAGTGCACTGAAGGGCGACCGCAAAAGCTACCAGATGAACCCGATGAACCGCCGCGAAGCCGTGCGCGAATCCTTGCTCGATGAGCAGGAAGGGGCCGACTCGCTGATGGTCAAGCCGGCCGGTGCGTACCTGGACATCATCCGTGACATCCGCGAAGCCTCGCGCTTGCCAGTGGCGGCGTACCAGGTCAGCGGCGAATACGCGATGATCAAGTTCGGTGCCCAGGCCGGTGCCATCGACGAAGCCCGTGTGGTGCGCGAAACCCTGGGTTCGATCAAGCGTGCCGGTGCGGACCTGATTTTTACCTACTTTGCGATGGACCTGGCGCTCGCCGGTATCTGATCCCGGCGCATGCCGTACTGTGGGGGCCGGCTTGAGGATGCCATCGCGGGCAAGCCCGCTCCTACAGGGATGGGTGTGGGTTTGTGAGATAGTGGGTGCTTTCAGCGACTCACAGGAAACCCCCCGCATGTTTTCATCCCGGCTGACTCTGTGCCTGGCCGCCTTACTGGTGCTGGCCGGTTGTTCGACCCAACGCAGCCAGCAGCTCCCCGAGCGCAGCGAGGCCGAGGTCAAGGCGCAGATCGTGCGACTGATGCCGGCCAAGGTGCCGGATCGCGCCGGTTGGGCTCAGGATATCTACACGGCACTCGACAGCCAGAAAATCTACCCCAGCACCGAGAATATCTGTGCGGTGCTGGCGGTCACCGAGCAAGAGTCCACCTATCAGGTTGACCCGCCGGTGCCGAACATGGGCAAGATCGCCCAGGATGAAATCCTCAAGCGCGCGGCCAGGGTGCATGTGCCGGCGGTGCTGGTGCGCACCGCGCTGCAACTGCGCTCGCCCACGGGCAAGTCCTACGCCGAACGCCTGAACGCCGCGCGAACCGAGAAGGACCTGAGTGGGATCTTTGACGACTTTATCGGCACCGTGCCGTTGGGCCGTACCTTGTTTGGCAGTTTCAACCCAGTGCATACCGCAGGCCCGATGCAGGTGAGCATTGCCTTCGCCGAGCAGCAGGCGCGCAATTATCCCTACACCGTAGACGGGAGCATTCGCCGCGAAGTGTTCACCCGGCGTGGCGGCATGTACTTCGGCATTGCCCATTTGCTGGGTTATCCGGTGAGCTACGAGCAGCCGCTGTACCGCTTTGCCGACTTCAACGCCGGTTGGTACGCCAGCCGCAATGCCGCGTTCCAGGCCGCAGTCAGCCGCGCTTCCGGTACCCGCCTGGCGCTGGATGGCGATTTGATCCGCTATGGCTCGATCATGCCCGGCACCACGGAGTTGGCGGTGCGCTCACTGGGCAAGAAGCTGGACATGCGCAACCCGAGCATTCGCAGCCAGTTGGAGCAGGGCGATCGCCTGGACTTTGAACAGACCACCCTGTACCAGCGGGTATTTGCCCTGGCCGAAAAAGCCGAAGGCAAGCCGCTGCCACGGGCGATCCTGCCGGGGATTGTGCTCAAGAGCCCGAAGATCACCCGCAACCTCACCACGGCCTGGTTCGCCAAGCGCGTGGATGAGCGTTACCAGCGCTGCATGAAGCGTTGAGGTCAGGGGCGGCGCTTGACTAGCTTGCGCCACAGCCAGACCCACAGCCACAACACCGGGAACGCGAGGATCACGAACGGTAGCACGTAGCTGGAGCGTTCCAGGGCATCGGCGGTGCCGTCGACCAGGTTGTCGCCCAGGTTGCCGAACATCCGCGCAAAACGTGATTGCTGATGCTCGCCGTCGGATGGACTGAAGTTCAGGGTCACGCGGTTGGTGTCCAGGCGCCGCTGCTGGCCGGCGGCGATCTGCGCCAACTCCTGTAGCTCGTTTTCGATGGCGGCCTGTTCCTTGGTGAGGGTGATCAGGTCGCCCACGGTGATGTCCTTGCGTGCGGCCAGTTCATCCAGGCGCTTTTGCTGGGCCTGCAAACGTTGCTGGCGGCGGCGCACATCGGCCACTGCGTCGGCCAGGTCTTCGGCGCTGGTGATGCGCTGGCCCAGTTGCCCGCCCTCGGCCGCCATCTTCACCAAGGGTTCGACCCCGCTGGGGGCGATGCGCAACACGATCATGCCGCCGTCGCTGTTTTCTTCGATACGCAGGATATTGCAGGCGCCGAACTGTGCCGACTCGCAGGCTTGGCGGGTGGCCTGCATGCGCGGCGCGAGCAGCGCCAGCGGCATCGCCAGACTCAACTCGTGTTCATAGGCCAACAGCGCGCCGGCCCGGCCCTGTTCACCATTGATCGGCGTGCCTTCGGAATATTCCTTGGGCGAACAGCCGCCGAGCAGCAGGGCGGCCAATAACATCAACGCAGTAGATCTGCCTTCCAGGTGGCGCATTACGGTTCCTTCAACTGTGCGGGATAGATGCGCGGCGATTAAAGCCGGTTTGCCCGGCGAACGCAAAGCAGGCGCAGGCTTATCGGCCCAGATTTCCCCGGTTGATCATGCTGGCCGCATCGAGCGATGCAGGTTAAACCTCATGCCCGGTCACAAGGAAGATCCACCATGACGAACGTCCCTGAAGGTTTTGCTCCCTTAACCCGCAGCAGCCCGCTCCTGGATCTACTGGGCCCGGTGTATTGCCGTGGTGAGGGCCTACGGCTGCAATTGGGCCTGCGCGCCGACAACCGCCATGCCAATGGGCGCGGTACGGTGCACGGTGGTGTATTGGCAACCCTGGCGGATGTCGGCATGGGCTACGCCATGGCGTTTTCCAGCGACCCACCGGTGCCGTTGATTACCGCCAGCATGACCCTTGATTATCTGGGGGCGGTGCAGGTCGGCGAGTGGATCGAGGTGCAGCTGGAGCATCACAAGCGCGGGCGGCAGATGGCGTTTGCCACGGTCAGCTTGCAGGTGGGGGAGAAGGTGGTGGTGCGGGCCAATGCGGTGTTCGCCGTGCCGCAATCCAATTGACGATAGAGATCTAATGTAGGAGCTGGCTTGCCTGCGATAGCGGTGTAGCAGTCAATGCTGCCGGTGACTGCCCCACCGCTATCGCAGGCAAGCCAGCTCCTACATTGGACGGTGTTCGCCAATCAAAATAGGCAAAAAAAGGCCCGGCTTTTCGTGGAGCCAGGCCTTTTTCGTGTTGCTCGTTGAATCAGTCGCGCTCAAGGGCCAGTGCCACGCCCTGGCCGCCGCCGATGCACAAGGTCGCGAGGCCTTTCTTGGCATCGCGCTTGATCATTTCATGCAGCAGGGTCACCAGCACCCGACAGCCTGATGCGCCAATCGGATGGCCTATGGCAATCGCGCCGCCGTTGACGTTGACCTTGGCCGCGTCCCACTCCAGTTCCTTGCCCACTGCCAGCGCTTGCGCGGCGAAGGCTTCGTTGGCTTCGATCAGGTCCAGGTCGGCCAACTGCCAGCCGGCCTTGTCCAGGCAGCGACGGGTTGCAGACACCGGGCCAATGCCCATGATCGCCGGGTCGACGCCCGCGTTGGCGTAGCTGGCGATACGCGCCAGCACTGGCAGGCCGAGGGCCTTGGCTTTATCGGCACTCATCAGCAGCACAGCGGCGGCGCCGTCATTGAGGCTCGACGCGTTACCGGCGGTGACGCTGCCGTCTTTCTTGAAGGCGGGCTTGAGCTTGCCCAGGGACTCGGCGGTGGTACCGGCGCGGGGTTGTTCGTCCACGCTAAAGGCAATCGGGTCGCCCTTGCGCTGGGGAATCAGGATCGGCGTGATTTCATCGGCAAAGCGCCCGGCTTCAATCGCCGCGGCCGCTTTTTGCTGGGAGGCGGCGGCGAAGGCATCCTGAGCTTCACGGCTGATGCCGTACTTGTCCACCAGGTTCTCGGCGGTGATGCCCATGTGATAGTCGTTGAACGCATCCCACAGGCCGTCGGTGATCATGCTGTCGACCATCTTCGCGTGCCCCATGCGCAGGCCGGTGCGCGCGGCTGGCAGCACGTAAGGGGCCAGGCTCATGTTTTCCATGCCGCCGGCGATGATCACTTCGGCATCACCGCAACGGATGGCCTGAGCGCCCAGGTGCAAGGCCTTGAGGCCCGAGCCGCAGACCTTGTTCAAGGTCAGGCTCGGCACCGCGTGGGGCAGCCCGGCGAGGATCGACGCCTGGCGCGCCGGGTTCTGGCCGGAGCCTGCGGTCAGCACTTGGCCGAGGATCACTTCGTCCACTTGCGCAGGGTCCAGGCCGGTCTGCTCCAGCAGGCGGCGGATCACGGCGGCGCCCAGTTCCGGTGCCGGGATGCCGGCCAGGGCCCCTTGAAAGCTGCCCACGGCGGTGCGGGTGGCAGCAACAATCACGACGTCTTGCATGGAATCTGTCCTCACTGGAAGTGCATTTCTGGAACGTGGTCCGGGACGATCAGTTTACCGGCGGTCTTGCTCACAATCTCTTCCACGCTGACGCCAGGTGCGCGTTCCTTGAGGACGAAAGCGCCATTTTCGATTTCCAGGTAGGCCAAGTCCGTCAGCACGCGCTTGATACAGTTGGCACCGGTCAGCGGCAGGCTGCACTGGCTGAGCAACTTGGACTCACCGTCCTTGGAGGCGTGGGTCATGATCACAATGATGTTTTCTGCACCGGCCACCAGGTCCATGGCGCCGCCCATGCCCTTGACCAGCTTGCCGGGGATCATCCACGAGGCGATGTTGCCGTGCACGTCCACTTCAAAGGCACCGAGCACCGTGAGGTCAACGTGGCCGCCGCGAATCATCGCGAAGGATTCGGCCGAGGAGAAGATCGACGCGCCGATACGTGCGGTGACGGTCTGCTTGCCGGCGTTGATCATGTCGGCATCGATGGTGTCTTCGGTAGGAAACGGTCCCATGCCCAGCAGGCCGTTTTCCGATTGCAGCATCACTTCCATGCCTTCGGGAATGTAGTTGGCCACCAGGGTCGGGATGCCGATGCCGAGGTTGACGTAGAAGCCGTCCTGCATTTCGCGGGCGACGCGTTGAGCCATTTGTTCGCGGGTAAGAGCCATTTTATGAGTCCTTATTGTTCGGGCTGGAGGCAGATTATTTGCGGACAGTGCGCTGTTCTATGCGCTTCTCGAAGGTGCCGCAGATAATCCGGTCGACGTAGATGCCAGGGGTGTGGATCTGCGCCGGGTCCAGCTCGCCCGGTTCGACGATTTCCTCGACTTCGACCACGGTGATCTTGCCGGCGGTGGCGGCCAGCGGGTTGAAGTTCTGGGCGGTGTGGCGGTAGATCACGTTGCCGAAATGGTCGGCTTTCCAACCTTTGACGATGGCGAAGTCGCCGGTGATGGATTCTTCCATCAGGTATGGGCGCCCGTTGAATTCACGGGTTTCCTTGCCTTCGGCGACGGGCGTGCCAACACCTGTGGCGGTAAAGAACGCTGGAATGCCGGCGCCGCCTGCGCGCATTTTTTCCGCGAGGGTGCCCTGGGGCGTGAGCACCACTTCGATTTCACCGCTGAGCAGTTGCTTCTCGAACAGGGCGTTTTCACCGACGTAGGAGGCGATGACCTTGCTGATCTGTTTTTCTTCGAGCAATACACCCAGGCCGAAGCCGTCGACGCCGCAGTTGTTGGAAACTACCGTGAGGTCGCGGGTGCCTTTGCGCTTGATTTCGGCGATGAGGTTTTCCGGGATGCCGCACAGGCCAAAGCCACCGGAGAGTACGGTCATGCCGTCTTCCAGGCCTGCCAGCGCTTCTTCATAGGACGCCACGCGTTTATCGAAACCTGCCATATGCACCTCTTTTATTGTTTGTGGTCCAGCCAGTGAACCGAGTGTTGCGCCGGGGGATTGATTTGTTAAGTTGTTTTTTAAGGTTGATTGATTTAAAAAACAGCACAATTATCCGGCCATTGGAGCAGCGTCATGACAGTTAAACAGATGCGGGCCTTCCTTGCCGTGGCCCAGACCTTAAGTTTTGCCGCCGCCTGTGAGCGCCTGCATTTGTCCCAGTCGGCCCTGAGCCTGACTATCAAAGGCCTGGAGGAAGGCCTGGGCGGGCGGCTGTTCAGCCGTAATACGCGCAACGTCGCGCTGACCCCGGAAGGCGAATCCCTGCTGCCCCTGGCCCGGCGCTTGATTGCCGACTGGGACAATGCCGAGGATGAACTACGCCAGCGTTTCACCCTGCAGCGCGGGCGAGTGACGGTGGCGGCGATGCCGTCGTTTGCCGGCAACCTGCTGCCGCCGATCCTGAAGATCTTTCGCGCGCGGTTTCCCCAGGTCAATGTCACGGTGCACGACCTGATCAACGAACAGGTCCTGGAAATGGTCCGCGATCGCCAGGTCGAGTTGGGTGTGGCATTTGAACCCTCATCGGGATCGTCGTTGGCCTTTACCCCGCTGTACCTGGACCGCTTTGTCGCGGTAGTGCCCGGTGACTCAACGCTGGCACACATGACCGAGATCGATTGGAAAACCCTGCTGGCACAACCCTTCATTACCTTGCAGCGGCCTTCGACGGTAAGGGTGATGTTGGAAGAGCACCTGGGTGCCTTGCAGATGAAGCTGCCGGTGGCATTGGAAAGCCATCAATTGGCGACGGTGGGCAAGATGGTCGCCAGCGGCCTGGGCGTCAGCGCCGTGCCAGCATTGTGCGCGCAGCAGATGGAAGAGGCAGGTGCCCGTTGCATCACCTTGGGTGATCCCGTGATCGAGCGGCCGATTGGGGTGCTGACCAAACCAGGACATGAGCTGTCGGCGGCGGCGCAGGCACTGTTTGATATCTTCAGGGGCGAAGCGCAGAAGGGGCGATTCCCGGGGATTTAAGTCAACACAAACAAATGTGGGAGCTGGCTTGCCAGCGATAGCTATCTAACATTCAACAACTCTGTTGATCGTTAAACGGTTATCCCAGGCAAACCAGCTCCCACAAAGGTCTAGTTATTCTTAGTAGTAGCGGTCAATCACTTTAACTTGCGAGTTGTCCTTGAACGACTCCCAGGCATTGTTAAGTGTATCGAAGACCTGCTCAATAAAGTTGCGATCGGCAGCGGCCTTTTTACCGACATAACCCTGGCCGCGGCGGTACATCTTCAGGCGCGCCGCCAGTTCACGGTTATTGCGGTCGAACTCGGCTTCTTCGGTATGGGGCGCCAGGCAGTCAATTTGCACTTCGCCCGATTTACCAATCCACAGGATATGGTCGTCGAGTGTGTCTTTCTGCGCTGCGAACATCTCAGCCAATTCATCGATAGTTGGTTGGTTGTTCAGATTCATGTGTAAGCCCCTTGACCAGTTGGCGATCTTCAGTTGATTCGTTAATCCACGTTAGTTGTCTCCGGTTGCGAAAACCGGGCGTCAGAAACGGTCTGCCAAATACGGGCAGGGTCTTGAACCTGATGCATGTAGTGTTTCTGATGAACTGCTACGCAATGGTTTCATAACGAAGACAAGCAGCATTTGAGCTTCTTGTACCGATCCTTTCGGGCCGGTCAGCTTCATCAATCTGCCTTGTGGGCAGTGCACATCCGGAAAAACAGCTCGGCGGTCAGACGAGCTTGTTCAAAACGCGTGTTACCAACGCTCCCGATCCGGGAGACGCTTGAATCATGCAAGGTCAAAATGGTTACGTCAACGGTTATGTAGTGATTATTTTTGATCACTACATATTTTTTGCAGAAGAGAGGGCGGTCTGGGAAAAGGTGACTTGGGCGTCATTTTTTGTGCCGGGGAGTCGGGGTAAGCATGGCGATGCTGGACCCTTCCAGTGATCTAATGTGGGAGCGGGCTTGCTCGCGATAGCGGTGGATTAGTCAGTAATTTTTTTGACTGATCCACCGCTATCGCGAGCAAGCCCGCTCCCACATAAGCCTGTGTTCACATTGGCTTCGAGGTGTTTTGGTAAATGCTATTCGCCGCGGATGTACTGTTCCAATTGCTGGATAAGGGCAGCCTGTTCAGCGATGGCTTCCTTGACCAGGTCGCCAATGGACAGCAGGCCCAGCAGTTCTCCGCCTTCCACCACGGGCAGGTGGCGCAGGTGGCCGTCAGTCATGATACCCATGCAGTCTTCGACGCTTTTGTGGGTGTCCACGGTGATTGCCGGTGAACTCATCACCTGGTGGACCTGTGTGCTCGTCGAGGACAGTCCATGGAGAATCAGTTTACGCGCGTAGTCGCGCTCACTGATGATGCCAACGACCTTGTCGTCCTTGACCACCGGCAAAGCGCCGACGTTCTTCGCTGCCATCACCACCAGCGCCTCAAACACGGTGTGGTTCCACTGGATGGTATGGACTTCCTGATTCTTCTGGTCCTTGGACTTGAGCAACTGTGCGACGGTCTTCATGGTGGCCACCCCGGTTTTGTTATTAGGCAGTTCCTACAGAATCCTAGACCGCTGGCGCCAGAGCAAGACCTAAAGCGGCGTATATCCGCTTGAAAAGCGTCATTACCCGACTTTTTTCGGTATTTCAGCCCTTGTTTGCTGGTTTTGCCGCCCGTTTCGGGCTGGCGCCGGCCTTGCGTTTGGCCGGCTTGCGTTTGTTTTTCCAGGGGGCGGCGCCACGGCCTGCCGGGCTGGCCGGGCCGCTGATGGTCATTTGCATACCATTGCAGCGGGCCACTTGCTTGCTCATCCAGGCCGCCTGCTTGGCGACAAACTCTTCCAGGCTCATCTCACCGCTTTGCACCATGTCCAGGGCCTGCTCCCAAATCGCCGTGGTGCCGGGGTCGGCAATCGCCCTGGGCACCGCGTCGATAAGGCTGAAGGCCGCCGGTGTGGCAGACAGTGCCTTGCCGTTTTTCACCAGGTAACCACGGTCCAGCAGGCCCTGGATGATTCCGGCCCGCGTCGCCTCGGTGCCGATGCCGGTGGTGTCCTTGAGCTTTTGCTTGAGCAACGGGTCCTCCACCAGTTTGGCGACGTTCTTCATCGCCTTGATCAGGTCGCCTTCGGTGAAAGGCTTGGGCGGTTGGGTCCACAGGTCCTTGAGGTTGACCTTCGCCACTGCATAATCCTGGCCCTGCACCAACGCTGGCAAAGGCTGTGGCGCCGGCGCCTCGCGGCCCTTGCTGGGCGCCAGGGCTTCGGGCAAGGCGCGCTTCCAGCCCGGCTCCACCACCACTTTGCCTACCGCGCGCAGGGCTTCACCGGCACAGTCGAAATCCGCCTGGGTGCGGTCGTATTCGTGGTTGGGCAGGAACTGCGCCAGGTAACGGGCGCGGACCAAGGTGTAGACGGCGCGGTGCTTGCCGGTCAGTTGCGCGAGGTCCTTGCCGGCGCCGGTGGGGATGATGCCGTGGTGGGCGCTGACCTTGGCGTCGTTCCAGGCACGGGAGCGGCGTTGCGCATCGAGGTGTGGCATCAGCGCATTTACCGCCGGGTCGGCGCGGCCCAGTGCCGCGAGAATTGTCGCCGCGTCGCCATGCTGGCTCACGGGCAGGTAGCCGCAGTCGCTGCGTGGGTAGGTGATGACCTTGTGGGTTTCGTAGAGGGACTGGGCGATATCCAGGGTTTCCTGGGCGCCGAGGCCGAGTTTCTTCGAGCAGATCTCCTGCAGCGTGCCCAGGTCAAAGGGCAGCGGTGCCACTTCGCGCATGCGTTCGGTGCGCAGCTTCACCAGGCGCGCGCTGGCTGCATTGCTCATCGCCGTTGCCGCCTGCTGTGCCCGCTCCGGGTTGAGGCAGCGGCCCTGATCGTCACAGAGATCGTCGGCGGCGCGCCATTGCGCGATAAAGCGCATCTGCTGGTCCAGCAGTTCGACGTCGATTGCCCAGTAAGCCACCGGGACGAAGTCGGCAATGCTGCGGTCGCGGTCCACCACCAGGCGCAGGGTCGGGGTTTGCACCCGGCCCACTGGCAATACGCCCTGATAGCCGGACTGGCGGCCGAGCAGGGTAAACAGGCGACTCATGTTCATGCCGATCAGCCAGTCGGCACGTGAGCGGCCCAGGGCCGAATGGTAGAGGCTGAAGGTGTCTGCGCCAGGCTTCAACGAGGCCAGGGCCTTGCGGATCGAGGCATCATCCAGAGCCGACAGCCACAGGCGCTGGATCGGCCCGCGATAGCGGCAATGCTCCACCAGCTCCCGGGCGATCATCTCGCCCTCGCGGTCGGCATCGGTGGCAATCACCAGTTCCCGGGCTTCCCCGAGCAGGCGCTTGACCGCCTTGTACTGGCTGGCGGTCTTGGGCTTGACCGTCATCTTCCATTTTTCCGGGACGATGGGCAGGTCGGCCAGCACCCAGCGCTTGTACTTGGCGTCGTAGGCATCGGGCGGGGCGGTTTCCAGCAGGTGGCCGATGCACCAGGTGACGGTGACGTCGGTTCCCAGCCAGCAACCGTCGCCCCGGCGCCGGGCGCCGAGCACGGCCGCGATATCCTTGGCCTGGGAGGGTTTTTCACAGAGGAACAGCCGCATGCTCAGCCCATTCGTTACACAGTTGAATGGAGAGCAGGATGGGCAAAAGAAGGGAATTGAGCAACCTTTATCTGTATGGATATACAGCAATTTGTGTGGGCGCCGGCAAACCAATGTGGGAGCGGGCTTGCCCGCGATGACGGTGTGCCAGTCACTGTATTCATTGACTGACCTACCGCCATCGCGAGCAAGCCCGCTCCCACAAGGGATCTACAGGCTTTGCGGGATATTAGTTTTTATCCAGATCCACATTCTTGGTTTCCTTCAGGCACAGCAGCCCGACGATCAGGCTCACCCCGGTAATCACCACCGGGTACCACAGCCCGTAGAAAATATCGCCGGTGTACACCACCAGGGCAAACGACACGGTTGGCAGGAACCCGCCAAACCAGCCGTTACCGATGTGATAGGGCAGCGACATGGACGTGTAGCGGATGCGCGTCGGGAACAGTTCCACCATCAGCGCGGCCAGCGGGCCGTAGCACATCGCGGCGATCAGGATCAGGGCGACGATCAGCACCACCACCATGGTTTTGTTGACCTGGGCCACGTCCGCCGATTTCGGGTAGCCAGCCAGGGTCACGGCGCCGCGCAGGGCGTCTTCGTCGTAGCCGTCGATGCGCACATCGCCGATGCTCACTTGCACCGCGCTGCCGGCAGGTGCGGCTTCGCTGCTGTAGGGCAGGCCCTGTTTGACCAGGAAGGTCTTGACCTTGTCGCATGGGCTGTCAAAGCGCGCCTTGCCTACCGGGTCGAACTGGAAGGTGCAGGTGGCCGGGTCCGCCAGCACGGTGATCGGGGCCTGGCGGCTAGCCTGGTCCATCGCCGGGTTGGTGTAGTGGGCCAGGCCCTTGAAGATCGGGAAGTACAGGGCGGTGGCCAGCAGCAGGCCGACCATCAGTACTGGCTTGCGCCCCCATTTGTCCGAGAGCCAGCCGAAGAAAATAAAGAACGGCGCGCCAATCACCACGCTGATGATCAGCAGCATATTGGCCAGGGCCGGGTCCATCTTCAGGAACTGGGTCAGGAAGAACAGCACGTAGAACTGCGCGGCGTAGAAGGTCACGGCCTGGCCGGCGTTGATGCTGAACAGTGCAATCAACACCACCTTGAGGTTTTCCCAGTTGCCGAACGACTCGCGGATCGGCGCCTTGCTGGCCTTGCCTTCCTCTTTCATTTTCAGGAACGCGGGCGATTCGTGCAGGCTCATGCGGATCCAGGTGGAAATCCCCAGCAGCACGATGGACAGCAGGAACGGCAGGCGCCAGCCCCAGACTTCAAATTGATCGCCTGTGAAGTAACGGCAGGCCAGCACCACCAGCAACGACAGCAGCAGGCCGAGGGTCGCGGTGGATTGAATCCAACTGGTGTGGAAGCCGCGTTTGCCGGCCGGGGCGTGCTCGGCGACATAGGTCGCGGCGCCACCGTATTCACCGCCCAGGGCCAGGCCCTGGAGCATGCGCAGCACCACGAGGATGATCGGCGCAGCGATGCCGATGCTGGCGTAGGTGGGCAACAGGCCTACGCAGAAAGTCGCCACGCCCATCAGGATGATGGTGGCGAGGAAGGTGTACTTGCGCCCGATCATGTCCCCCAGGCGGCCGAATACCAGCGCGCCGAACGGCCGCACCACAAAACCGGCGGCAAAGGCCATCAAGGCGAAGATAAAGGCCGTGGTGTCGTTGACCCCGGCAAAGAATTGCTTGCTGATCACCGCCGCGAGGGCGCCATAGAGGAAAAAGTCATACCACTCGAACACCGTCCCCAGGGACGAGGCGAAGATGACCTTTTGCGACTCCTTGCTGGAGACAGTGGCGCCAGGAGTGGCGTCCAGGGGTTGAGCACGTTCTGACATGGGGTAGCCCTCACAGTGATTATTTATTGTTGTTCCACTGTCGGCGCCAACTTCAGCGCCGCTCTTGCCCTGTAGGCTTGCCGGCTTCTACAGGTCATGCCGGTGTTGTCTGTTCTCTTTCGGGGGTGAGGTTCCTTGTTGGCGGGGACAGGATCAGTTGCGCGGCTTTTTCCGCGATCATCAACGTGGGTGAGCAGGTGTTGCCGGAGGTGATACGCGGCATGATCGAGGCATCGGCGATGCGCAGGCCCGGCACGCCGTGCACGCGCAATTGGGCATCGACCACCGCGTCCTTATCCTGGCCCATGCGGCAGGTGCCGACCGGGTGAAAAATCGTGGTGCCGATCCGCGCGGCGGCTTCCTGCAATTGTTCGTCGCTCTGCAACGCCTCACCGGGCAGGTATTCCACCGGGTTGAAGGGGCGCAGGGCCTGGGCGCCGACAATGCGCCGGGTCAGGCGGATAGCTGCGGCGGCCACGCGCAAGTCTTCGGCATGGCTCAGGTAGTTGGGCTGGATCAGGGGCGGCGCCGCCGGATCGGCCGAGCGGATATCAATGCGTCCGCGACTCTGTGGGCGCAAGTCGCAGACCGACGCGGTAAATGCCGGGAACGCGTGCAGCGGTTCGCCAAAGCGCTCCAGCGACAGCGGCTGCACGTGGTATTCGAGGTTGGCCGAAGTCTGTTCCGGCCCCGAGCGGGCGAAGGCGCCGAGTTGGCTGGGGGCCATGGACAGCGGGCCGCTGCGGTCATACAGGTATTGCAGGCCCATGCCCATCTTGCCCCACACGGAGCCGGCGATCTGGTTCAGGGTGCGGGCGTTTTCCAGCTTGTAGATCAGCCGCAGTTGCAGGTGATCTTGCAGGTTGCCGCCGACTCCTGGCAGTTCGTGCCGTACCTCGATGCCCAAGGGCTTGAGGATGCTCGAAGGGCCGATCCCGGAGCGCTGCAGGATGCCGGGCGAACCCACGGCACCGGCGCACAGGATGATTTCCTTGCGCGCTTGCCACGTCACCGCTTGCCCTTGCTGGCGGCCCGCCACCGCACTGGCGCGGCCGTTTTCCAGGAGTACGCGGTCGACTTCCACGCCAGTGAGCACCGTGAGGTTGGCGCGCTGGCGGATGGGCTTGAGAAACGCCTTGGCCGCATTCCAGCGCACGCCGCCTTTCTGGTTGACCTGGAAGTAGCCACACCCCTCGTTATCGCCCTGGTTGAAGTCGTCGATGCTGGCGATGCCGTTCTGCTTGGCGGCTTCGCGGAAGGCGTCGAGGATCGGCCAGTGCAGGCGCTGTTGTTCCACGCGCCATTCGCCGCTGTCGCCATGCAGCGGCGAGGCACCGGCAAAATGGTTTTCGCTTTGTTTGAACAGCGGCAATACATCGTCCCAAGCCCAGCCGGGATTGCCTTCGGCGGCCCAACCGTCGTAGTCATTGGCCTGGCCGCGCATGTAGATCATGCCGTTGATCGACGAGCAACCGCCCAACACCTTGCCCCGCGGATAGCTCAACGCACGGCCTTGCAGGCCAGGCTGGGCCTCGGTCTTGAAGCACCAGTCGGTGCGCGGGTTGCCGATGCAGAACAGGTAGCCGACGGGGATATGGATCCAGGGATAGTTGTCGCGCCCGCCCGCTTCAAGCAGCAACACGCGATGGGCAGGGTTGGCGGACAGTCGGTTGGCCAGCAGGCAGCCCGCAGGGCCGGCGCCTACCACCACGTAATCGTATTGCGCAGGTGCAATAGTCATCTGGGGTCTCGCTTGTTTTTCTTATTGGCTCCATCCTAGTTGTTAGTTTTCGTCTTAAAAATGTTAGTTTTTACCCAGCTGCTGTGCGTTTTTAAACAGCGCTGCGCTCATGGCCGAGAGGGGGGTGACATGTTCGACTGGAATGACCTGCGGTATTTTCTTGAGTTGCAGCGCAGCGGGCGCCTGCTCACCGCCGCCCAGCGCCTGAAAACCACGCATGCGACCGTAGCCCGGCACATCGAGGCCATCGAGAAAAGCCTCGGCACTGCGCTGTTTGTGCAGCACGCCCAGGGTTATGAACTGACGCCGTCGGGCGAAGCGCTGCTCAAGCATGCCGAAGCCATGGAGAACGTGGCGCTGCTGGCCGAAGAAGAACTGACCCATTCCGCCGCGCCCCTGGGCAAGATTCGCCTGGGGGTGGCCGAAGGCTTGGGCGTGATGTTTCTCGCCAGCCGCATGGGTGGCCTGTTCGAGCGTTATCCGGGGCTGGAAGTGGAACTGGTGGCGGTGCCGCGCTTTGTCAGCATCCTCAACCGCGAGGCCGAGATCAGCATCCACCTGGAGCGGCCCAGCGTCGATCAACTGGTCACGCGCAAACTCACCGACTACCGCCTGGCCCTCTACGCCAGCCGCAGCTACCTGGCGCGCACGCCAGCCATCGAGAAACGCGAAGACCTGGCCGCCCATGCCTGGATCGATTATGTCGACGACCTGTTGTTCAGCCAGGAATTGAAATTCCTCAGCAGCTTTTGCCGCAACCCCAGGGTGGTATTCCACAGCACCAGCGTGATCGCCCAGCACCAGGCGGCGCGCTCAGGGCTGGGGATTGCGGTGTTGCCATGCTTTATGGCCGCCGGCGACCCGGACTTGGTGCCGCTGTTGCCGGAGGAGGGCATCCAGCGCAGCTACTGGATCAGCTCCCGGCGCGAACTGCACAAGTCGGTGCGGTTGCGGGTGTTGTGGGATTACGTGGTGGAGTTGTGCGCCAAGGAGCAGGGGCTGCTGTTGGGCGAGTAGCGAAGGGCAAGGGGGCTTTACAGAGATCAAATGTGGGAGCTGTCGAGCCCCTGCGAGGCTGCGATGGCGGCAGGTCAGTCAACATCAATGCTGGCAGTACCGCCGTCATCGCAGCCTCGCAGGGCGAGACAGCTCCCACACAGGCTTAGAGTTTTACCGTCTGGTGCACCTGTTCACCACACGCACGGGCATCGTTGATCATCTTTTCAAACGGCGCACTGACGATTTCATCATGGCTCAACCAGCGCACTTTCTGGGTCAGCCGGTAGTGGTAGCGCAAGCCATCCTTGAGCGGTTCGCCATCGAGTTCCAGGTCATACCAGGGCGAGCTGATCTTGCAGCCCTGAACCGGCTTGTCCATCTTCCCGCCGGTCAAGGTAAAGGTGTAGTCGACGGTGTCCGGATTGCCCAGGTACAGGTCGCCCCGTTGCCCGTTGCGGCGGTAGTTGAGCAGGCCGTCCCACTTCTCCTTGAGCGACTGGTCGGTGTAGACGTAGCCTTCGTCGAGTTTTTCCAGGGCGCGCAGGTCAGTCATGCTGGCCTTGACCGTGTAGCTGTCGGGCTGCACGAATCCGGTGGGTTGGCGGGTGACCTGGCAATCGCTGATCTCGCGGCCAAAGTTGTCGCAGATATTCTGGTCGGTGGCGGTGGCGCCCTGTTCGCGGTCAGCCATGCTCAATTGCATCAGCGTCAGGCGGCTGAAGGTGACGCTGGCGCGGGTCGTGCCGTTGCCCTGCTTGTCGTAATGCACCTGCTTGTCCAGGCGGATGCTGGTGTCAGGGCGCGCCAGGGGGATGTGTTCCTCGCGTACCTGGCCCTGTGCATCGTTGACCAGCACCCAGCGATCCTGGATGTCGGGCATGGTCTGGCCCGGGGCGAACACCGGGTTGGTCGGGTCCAGCCACCACACCTGGCCGGCCACTTCGGCGCGCACGATCGCATGGTTGGGCGCGCCAGTGCCCGGCACCAGCAGTGAATCCACCACATCCCCACGGCTGACCCAGGCGGTCTCGGCCTTGATCCCGCTGGCCTTGAGCATGGCGGTCAGGAGAATCGCCAGGTCCTTGCAGTCGCCGTAACCGTGCTGTTCGATCTCTGCCAGGTTAAACGGCACATAGCCGCGATCCGTGGCGCGCCAGTCACCCAGGTAGCGGTGGTGATCGTTGATGTGCTGCATCAGCCCGGCCACTTGTTGGGCCGGGGCCAGGCCCTTCACCGCCACCACGGCAGCGGCACTTGCGGCCGGCAGGTTGGCCGCGAGGATCTGGTTGTAGCGCTGGGCAAAGCCGCCAAAGTGCTTTTGTACATCGAGGCTGCTGCCCACTTCGATCCGGGGGATCACCCGTATATAGGCGTGGCCCGATTCGTTGATGTAGTTGAGATAGCTCGGCGCTTTTTGCTCGATGTCCAGGGTCTTGCGATTGACCGACGGGGTGATGGTGAAGCCATCCATCGACTCGGCGCGCCACTCGATGGGCCGTTCGGCGGTGAAGCGCGCCTTGAGCCGATCGCGGCGGGCGTTGCTGGGGCCAAACTGCAGGGCGTAGTGGAATTCGGTCATCAGCGGCTTGGCCGGGTGATGTTCGCGCACGGTGTAGCGGATCTGTGTGCCGACCCGCAGGTTGGGGAAGGCCAGGGACGTTTGCTTGAGGCGGGAAAACCCCTGGTCGGGGTTGGGCGCGGTGCGCGTATCGATCTGCGCTTCGTCCAGCGCCTGGGGCTTGCCGCCGGGCTGGGTGGACTCGGCGTGCAGCACTTCAAAACCATCGCCTTCGGCGTAGTTGAAGTCGATTCGCGACAATATCTCCCGGCCACTGGGCTGGAGAATGGTGTAGTGATAGGTGGTGGTGCAATCGGTGCTGGCGTCACGATTGAAGTGGCAGTGCAGCTCGGATTCGTTGGCAAGTGCAGCTTCGGCCATGGGTTGCAACGCGGCATAGGCGGTGTGCGAAACAAGCCCCAGACTGGCGCAGATCAAAGGGCGGTAAAACGAGAAACGGTGCATGGGCGCCTCAGGTGGAACGTTGACACAGATACCCTGGCGGGTACCGAGAAGGCAGCAGATGATAATGGATCGCAACACCAAAGGCTAGCATTGTAGGACAATAAATATCGCTGAAAGGCCCGAGATAGAGCCTTCGGATGAGTAGGAAGGGTCAGTCGATCAGCTCAAAGCCGGTGCTGCCCAAGCGTTCGCCGTTCACCAGTACATGCACGGTGTGCTGGCCGGGGTAGTGCTTGCGCGTGGTCATGTCGCGGATGTGTTGGCCACGCAGTACGGTATGCCGTTCACCCGCGCCGAGGGTAAACGCCTTGAGCTTGAACACTTTGGCGGCGCTATGGCCGGCGCTTTTTACGTAGTCGATGGCGTAGTCCACCACCAGTTTTTGTGGGGCACTGGCCAGGGATTCGAGGGTGAACGACAGATTGATCCGCTCACCCAGGCGAATCACCGCCGGCTCGACCTTGAACTGGTGGATCTTCACCTCGGCCCGCGCGCCTGCGCCGATGATCGTCAGCGCGCGGGTGTTGCCTTGCTTGATCAGGCTGCGCAGGGCGTGGCGGGCGATCCAGGCGGTGTGGGGGTTGTCCAGGGACCAGCTCTCGATCACCTGCAGCACCCAGTCGGGATGATCTTTAGTGATGTCGTTGAGGTGGTTGGCCACGGATTTGCGCACATACAGGCTGCTGTCGGCCTTGAGGTTCTCCAGGATCGATGCGCACAGGCGCGGGTCGGCCTGCACCTGGGCCAGGCGAAACGACCACGGCAACCTCGGCCGCGAGCCCTCGCTGGCGAGGCGGCGTACGTGTTCATTGTCATCCAGCGACCACTGCTGCATCACCGCCAGAGTGCGCTCGAAGTCCTTGAGCAGAAAAGCCCGCACGGCAAATTCGGCAGAGCCAAAGGTGGTGAAGTACTTGAGTGCCGCCATCGAGCGCTGGAAGTCATCCAGGCCATAGCTGGCCACATAGTGCCCGAGGAACAGGCTGACAAAACCGCTGTTCAGGCGCGGGGCCAGGGCATACAAATGTTCGAGGGTTTGTGGGTAGTCCAGTGGCATCACCGCGTGCAGGCTTTCACTGACGCGGGCCATGCGCTGCATCACCGACAACCCGTCCAGGTCGCGCCTGGCGTGCTTAAGAAATCCCTTGGCATCGAATGACGGGTACACCGCGCTCATCTCATCGGCGATGTGCTGCAGGCGTTCGAGGTTGAAGATTTCCTTGAGGGCAGGGGTGCTTTGCTTGGTCATGGGGAGTCCGCAGGAGAGGGCGTTCGTCGGGCTTTTTCAAGGTAACACCTTGCTCAAGGCCGCGAAGCTCAAAATGTGGGAGCAGGCAAGCTGTTCCCACAAGGGTGGGCAGGGTGCTCGGTATTTACAGATACCAGCGATATTCCCGCGCATTGATCTCCTGCTGGAAAGCCAGGTGATCCTGGCGTTTGTTTTCGCAGTAGACGTCGACAAACTCCGCGCCCAAGCCCTCGCGCAGCGCAGGTTGCTGTTGCATGGCGCGCACGGCCTCGAGCATTTCCAGGGGGAAGTCGTGGCCGCTGTCGCGGTCCTCGTTCAGCGGTGCGATAGGTTCGCGCGCCGCCTCCAGGCCATGTTCAAGCCCGACCAGGATTGCCGCCAGCACCAGGTATGGATTGGCGTCGGCACTGGCCAGCCGATGTTCGATCCGCAGGTTGCGCGGGTCGGACTCGGGAATGCGCACGCAGGCATCGCGGTCTTCATAACCCCAGCAGGCTTTGGTGGCGGCATTGACCGTACCGCCCAGGCGGCGGAAGGCGTTGTGGTTGGGCGAGAAAATCGGCATGCAGTGCGGCAGCAGTGCCAGGCAACCCGCTATCGCATGGCGCAAGGGTTGCTGCTGGTGCGCCGCCAGCAGGTTGTTGCCGGCGGCGTCGTACAGGCTGACATGCACATGCATGCCACTGCCGGGATGTTGCAGGTAGGGCTTGGCCATGAAACTGGCGCGATAGCCATGCTTGAGCGCCACGCCACGGGTGCTGCGGCAGAACAGCGCGGCCCAGTCCGCGGCGCGGAGGCCGTCGTCGAGGTGGCCGAAGTTGATTTCAAACTGGCCGGGGCCCAACTCGGCAGTGATCACCGTAATGTCGATCCCCTGCGCCTGGGCGGTCTGCACCATGTCATCGAGTACCGGGGCGAAACGCGACAGCCGCTCGATGTGCAGGGTCGGTTGGTCATCGGGGTCGTCGCTCAACGGGTCGCGGGCAAATTGCGGCAGGCCGTCGGCCAGTTTCCGGTCGAACAGGTAGAACTCCAGCTCGAACGCCACCACCGGGTGAATGCCCTTGCCGTGCAGGCGCTCCAGGACTTTGGCCAGGACTTCGCGGGGCTCGAACTCAATGGGTGCCTCGGTGCCGTCGGAGGTGATCAGCATCTGCCCCAGGGGCTGCGCTTCCCAGCTCACCGGCTTGAGCGTGCCGGGCACCAGGCGGCGGTTGGCGTCGGGATCGCCGTCGTGGAAGCAATAGTCGCCGATCTTGAACAAACCGCCCTGGGCCCCCAGCAACACCGCGTTCTGTGGCAGCTTCAGGGGGCTGCCGGCGGCGACTTTTTCCAACATTTCAACCGGGTAGCGCTTGCCGTAGAAACGCCCGGGGATGTCCAGGCAAATCAGATCGACATAACGTACATCCGGATGGTTCTGGCGAAAGGTCCGCACTTCGGCCAGTAACGTGGAGGAATGGCTTTTCACGGGTGACGCTCCTTGGTGTGCCTCAGTTATAGACCCACAGCACGCGGGCCGGCAGGTCGGTCAGGTTGCCATAGCGGCAGTGGGCGAAACTGGCCAGGTGAAAGCTGTCGCCGGGGCCGAGGGTGACCGCATCGGCTTCGCCCTCGACCCACAGCGTCAGGTGGCCTTCAAGTACGTAACCGGCCTGTTCGGCGCGGTCGCTCATGGTCTGTTCGCCACTGTTGGCGCCGGGTTCGAGCAGGCTGTCGAGGATCGAAAACGCCCCTTGCATGCTCGGCGAGACGAGGATATCGGTGATGCCATTGGCGTAATACACCGTGCGCCGCTCGTTGGGGCGCGTGACCCAGTCCACCGCCTTGGGCTTGGACAGGCTGTAGAAATAAGTAGTGGGCACATCGAGGGCATGGCTGATGGCAGTCAGGTCCGCTACGGTGGGGCGCGATAACCCCCGCTCGACCTGGGACAGGAACCCCACGGAACGCTCGATCTTCTGTGCCAGTTGGGCCAGGGTGAGCTTTTTGTACTTGCGCAGGTCGTGAATCAGGATCGCCAGGGCGTCCAGTTCTTCTTGTTTGTCCATGGGGATTTCGTGAAATTCTTATCTAAAAATTTCATGAAAAATTACAGGATTAATTTCACCAGCGCAATAGGCGGTCCAGTGTAGGAGCCGGCTTGCCATCCACCGCGGGATTTTCCGGCAGGCAATCGGTGCCTGGATTGCCGGTGAATGATTGCCCAGCCCTGCTGTCGGAACCTGGGTACACATCATTTATTGAAGGAATGCCCATGAAAGCAACGTCCCTGATTGCCAGCCTGCTGGTTGCCGCCAGCCTGTCCGCCACCAGCCTTACCGTGCAGGCCGAGGACAATCCGCAGAAAACCGTGGAGCCTTCAAACATCAATACCCGAGACTTGAAAGTGGGAGACCGTGCGCCGGATATCCTGGTGCGCAAGGAATCGGCCCTTGCAGACTGGAAAAAGCGCGGGCTCAAAGCGCCCCATGACGACAGCCAGTGGGCGCGGGTCAATGACCGTTATGTGCTGGTGAAAATCACCAATGGCACCATTCTCGATATCACCCCTGCCAAGTAACCGGGTTGGGGGAAGGGGCCCGCGCCCTTCTTCCCCCTTTGTGCTGCGCATTTAAAAATTGCATGCACGAATGCATAAAAACAGTCTTTTTTGCCGCTCATCCTGAGTTAAGGTAGCTGCGCTTCGCGCCCGTCATGGCGTGTGCAACGACTCCTTTTCAGGAAACGAGAGCAGGATGCTGAACACAATAAAAAACTACCCCCGCAGTGTGAACCTGCTGCTGTCGGCCACGCTGGTGCTGACCCTGGCCAAGGCGATCACCTTTCCCTACATGGTGATCTACCTGTCCAGCCACTTTGCCCTGGGCATCAGCCAGGTGGGCCTGGTGATCGGCAGTTCGCTGATCGTCGGATCCCTGCTGAGTGTGTATGGCGGGTTCCTTGTGGACCGGGTCAACAGCTACCGGCTGTTGCTGGGCCTGAGCCTGTTGTTCGTCCTCGGGTTTGTCGGCACGCTGCTGGCACGCGAGCTGTGGCTGTTCTATAGCTGCCTGATCCTGATCAACCTGGCGTATGCGGTGATCGACGTCGCGGTCAAGGCCGGTTTTGCCAGCCTGTTGCCCGTCGACGCGCGCAGCGAAGTGTTTTCCATCAAGTACACCCTGACCAATATCGGCTACGCGGTAGGGCCGTTTTTAGGGGCGATGGTGGCCAAGGTCGATATGAGCCTGCCATTTGTCTTGTCGGTGCTGCTGGGGCTGGGTTTCTTCCTGCTGTACTGGCGTTGGGGCGACCGCAGCCTGGCCACGGTCGACGCCGCGCAAAAGCCGGTGCCCTTCATCGCGGTGGGCCGGGTGTTGCTGCGCGATCATCGCCTGGTGTGCTTCACCCTCGGTGGCCTGCTCAGCGCCGTGGTGTTCGGGCAGTTCACGGCCTACCTGTCGCAATACCTGGTGACCACCTCGGACGCCGAATACACCTACACCGTAATCAGCGCCATCCTGACCACCAACGCCCTGCTGGTGATCGCCCTGCAATACGTGATTGGCCGGCAGATCAGCCACCGTCACCTGAGCCGCTGGCTGCTCCTGGGGCTGGCGATGTTCATGGTGGGGGTGATCGGCTTTGCGCTGTCCACCAGCGTGTGGTGGTGGGTGGTGTCGATGGCGATCTTTACCGTGGGGGAAATCATCGTATTCCCCGCCGAGTACATGTTTATCGACCGCATCGCCCCGGACCACCTGCGGGGCATGTACTACGGCGCGCAAAACCTCTCCAACCTCGGCGCCGCGCTGGGGCCGGTGTTGTGCGGGCTGGTACTGGCCAGCCTGCCGGCGCACTACATGTTCTACATGCTGGCCGGGTTTATCGTGGCCGGGGGGCTGTTCTACTTTATCGGGGCGTCGTTAAAGCCGCGCCCTGACATCACACCACCTGGGTAAACGTCTGCGGCCCTGTGGGAGCGGGCTTGCCCGCGATTGCGGCCTGTCAGTAAATGCATCTTTGACTGAGCCGCCGCCATCGCGGGCAAGCCCGCTCCCACAGGGGATAGTGCCTACAAGGGGGCGGGGTCAGATGGAGATGGCACCGCCCACGGTGTTGCTGTGCAATTCGTAGCGCAATTCTTCGACCATCGTCGCGACGTCCTGCGGGGTCTTGAGCTTGTTCACGCTGATCCCGGTGACCACCAGGTCCACGCGCCCACTCTCGGCATCAAACACCTTCAACGTCAGTGACGAATCGCGGCACAGGGTGAACTCGCAAGTCAGTGGCAACAAGGCTTCTTCGATGCAATTACGCAGTTGGGACAAGGTAAACATGCCGGCCCCCATTAACGACGACGCAGCAACAGGCCCAGGACCAGACCCACGCCCGCGACGATTGCCACGGTGGCCAGCGGCTTGCGTTGGGCAAAGTCACCGACATTGTCCAGCACATCGCCATAGGTCTGTTGCAGTTGGCCGGCCGCCTGGCGCGCTACGCCCTGGGCCTGGAGTTGTTCGTCATCGGTCATGTCGCCAAGAAAGTCCTGGGCCTTGCCGACGGCCTTTTCCACGCGGCCTTTGATTTGTTCACTTTTCATGATGTCTCCTTCAAGGGCAACAATCGCCATGGCACAGAGCGTCAAACCCTGTGGCTACCCTTCAAGGTTAAGCAGCCCATCCCCTCGCAATAAGGCGAATTTGCACTGGTAGGGCTAGTGCATTTGCACTTGGTTCATGGTTTTTTTACCCGTCGCTCGCCGGCAAACAGCCCTCGTTCCCGTGCCCATACAATCGCGGCGCTGCGGCTGTGTACGTTGAGCTTGGAGTACACCGTTGCCACATGATTGCGCACGGTATTGGGCGCCAGCTTCAGGCGCGAGGCGATTTCCTTGTCGGCCAGGCCTTCGCAGATCAACCCCAGTACATCCCGCTCACGGGCGGTCAGGTCGGTGAAGGCGATGTTCGGCTGGTTGGGGCTGTTGACGCTCTTGGCGTTGGCCAGTTTTTCGATCAGCGTCTGGCTGAACCAGGACGCGTCCTTCATCACTTCCTCGATGGCCGACACCAACTCCAGCTCCGAGCGTTTGCGCTCGGTGATGTTCATCATCACCAGCAGGTAACAGGCGGTGTCCTGGATGGTTACGGTGTCGGCCGACACCACGCAGTCAATCACCTCATTGCCTTTTTTGCGGATCTTCAGGTCCTGGCCTTCGAGGCTGCCGGCCTTTTCCAGGGTGGCGAACAACTGCGTGCAGGCCTCGCTGCTATCGATAAAGTTGATATCGCTGATGGATTTGCCGATCAACTCTTCGCTGGTGTAGCCGGTGATGGTCATGAACGCATCGTTGACGTCCACCACCTGCTGATTGCCCGCGTCGCACACCAGGGTTGGCACCGGCGTCAGGCGGAACGACTTGGCAAACCGCTCCTCGCTCTGGCGCAGGGCGGTTTCGGCCTTGCGCCGGGGCTCAAGGTCAGTGAAGGAAAACAGCATGCATTCCTCATCGTTCATATCCAGCGGCTGGCCGGCGACAATCACCAGTTTGCTGCCGCCTTCGGGCAGCTTCAGCTCGGCTTGCATCTGCGGGATGGTCGCACCTTCGCCCAGGCGCTGGATTGCCAGCTCCTTGCGCTCGGCCTGTTCCAGCACGTCCAGTTCGTACACCGAACGGCCGATGACCTGGTCGCGGTTGTAGCCGGTCATTTCGAGGAAGCCCTGGTTGACCTTGATATAGCGCAAGTCACTCAGGCGGCAGATCACTGCCGGCGCCGGGTTGGCGTTGAAGGTCTTTTCAAAGCGCTGCTCGGCGCTGGCCCATTCGGTGGCATCGCTCAAGATCAGCACCAGCAATTCCGGCTTGCCGGCGCTGTCGGTGAGCGCCAGGCTGCGCAGACGATGGACCCAGGTACGGTCGGTGTCGGCGGCGGGCGTGACTTCGACCACCACATCGCTGAACTCTTCGCCGTTGGCCACCCGGCTCAGGGGATAGGCCTCCAGGGGCAGCGGGTGATTGTTGCGGTAGCGCAGGGCAAAGCGCTCGGCGTATTCGGCGGTGTTGGCCCCCAGCCCGGCGATGTCATCCAGGCCATGCATGGCCAGCGCGGCTTCGTTGGCCCACAGAATGCTCTGGTCGATCTCGGCGAGAATCACCCCATCGGACAGGCCGGAAATGATCTGCTGCAATTGGCGGCGATTGGTTTCTTGGGCGAGGACGGCCTGGCTCATGGTTTCTCCAAAAAAATCCGCGTAGGAGCCGGCTTGCCGGCGATGAGGCCCAGAGCTTCATCGCACGCCTTACGGCCGTCTTCGCCGGCAAGCCGGCTCCTACAGTTGGTGTGTGTGGAGTACGACAACTGGCCTTGAGCATAGTGCAGACCGATTCGGCTTGGCGGGGTGCGAATGCACCAGTTGCCCTAGTGCAATTGTGCCGAGACCGCAACCTCCGGCCTCGACACACTGACGGCCTACTCACTTGTCCAAGGAACGATCATGACCACTTTGTATGAAACCAACCGCTCGCCTTTTCGAGTGTCCTGGGGCTCGGTACTGGCCGGTAGTGCAATTGCCCTGGTGACCTACCTGGTGCTGAGCGTGCTGGGTACCGCCATCGGCGCCAGTGCAGTCGACCCCATGGCGGCGGGTAACCCGCTGAGCGGTTTTGGCACCGGTGCCGGGATCTGGCTGTTTGTCTCCACACTATTGGCGATTGGCGTGGGCGCCTTCGTCGCCGGCCGCACCGCCCCGGATCGCGGCGGCCTGCACGGCGTCCTGAGCTGGACCATCACCACCTTGCTCACCACCTGGCTGCTGGCGGCATTGGCCACCAGCGTGGTCGGCGCAGCGGGCAATGTGGTCGGCAAAGGCCTGTCGGCGGCCGGCAGCGGAATTGCTGCGGTAGCCCCCGGCATCAGCGACAGCGTCAAGCAGCAGTTGAACGAGAAGGGCATCAGCCTGGATTGGGATAGCTTGCAGGGCGAACTCGACACCTTGCTCAAGCAAAGCGGCAAGGCTGAACTGGATCCGGCCAATGTCGAACAAAAAGCCGACCAGGCAGCGGCAGACGGCCAGCAAGCGGCTACTGATGCCGCCACCAACCCGGCCCAGGCTGCGACTGAGCTCAAGCAATGGTTCGAACGCGTCAAAGCTTCGGGTGAGCCTGCGTTGAATGCAGCGGACAAAGAGGCGCTGGTCAACATCGTCGCTGCCCGCACCGGCAAGAGCCAGGCCGAGGCTAGCCAGATCGTCGAAAACTATGCCCAGGCGTATCAGCAGGCCGTGCAGAAAGTCGAAGAACTGAAAGCCCAAGCCGAACAAAAGGCTCGTGAAGCTGGCGAAGTGGCGGCCAAGCAACTGTCCCGCGCGGCGTGGAGCACTTTGTTGATATTGGTACTGGGCGCCGCATTGAGCTTTGGCATCGGTCGCCTGGCCATTTCGACCCGCAAAGTACCCGTGGCTTGATCAAGGCTCATTGATGCCGTAACCACAACACCTTGCGTGAGCGCGTAAACTGTCGGTTTTTTTACGCGCTCATGCAAAGGTAAGCTTTTGACCCCGCTAAAAACCACAGCCCTCCTGCTATTCACCACCCTGTTGGCGGCGTGCGGCACTTCACCGCCACGCACCCCTGACGACATCTGCGGCATCTTCCGCGAAAAGGACGACTGGTACGACGCGGCCAAAGTCACCCAGAAGCGCTGGGGTGTGCCGATCCAGGTGCCGTTCGCCATCATGTATCAGGAATCGGGCTTCCGGCAGAACGCCAAGACCCCGCGCAAATACCTGCTATGGATCATTCCCTGGGGCCGTGTCAGCACCGCAGCCGGCTACGCCCAGGCCAAGGATGAAGTGTGGGGCGACTACCAGAAAAGCACCGGCCGCAACTGGGCCAGCCGCCAGGACTTCGACGATGCCATCGACTTTGTCGGCTGGTACATGGACAAGACCGCCAGCATCAACGGCGTATACAAATACGACGCCTATGGCCAATACCTCAACTACCACGAAGGCTGGGGCGGCTACCGTAACCGCACCTACGCCAGCAAGGCGTGGCTGTTGCCGGTAGCCGGCAAGGTCAAGGCCCGCTCCGATCTGTATGCGCGCCAGTATGCGGGGTGCAAGGCGGATCTGGAGCGGGGGTTCTGGGGGCGGTTCTGGCGCTGGTTGTGAGGCCAGCGCGTCAGGCTCATGAGCCTGACCCGCGTGTTTACGCGATCAGCCTGCCAACGATGGGCACAATCAATAAGGTGCTCAACGCCATCGAGATCACATTGCCGATATACGGATGAACGTGTGCCGGCAGCCGGCCTGCAATGGCACAGGCCAGCGGTGGTGCAATCAGCGCGCCGAGCAACGCGCTCGAACCGACCACCATCCAACTTCCGCCATGGGTCAACACCGCCGCCGGTACGACCGACACCAGCGGCACATAGGTGGGATACCAACCGCGCTTGATCCACTGACTGCGCCAGATCAGCACGCCCAATGCCGATGTCAGCGCCTGGGCACCGATCAGTTGCAGCACCAGTCCCGAACCATAGGCAGCGCTCAATGGGTTCAAGGCATACGCCAGCAGGACCCCCGCCAGCAGGCCAAGGCTGGCCCACTCATTGCCGAAGAACGGCGCTTCGGAAAAGTCCGCCAAGACCCTGCGCAAACTCCAGCCCAGGCCATAGGTTGGCGGCTTGAGCGGCAACGGTTTGTCCGTGGCGATAAAGTCCGAACGCACCAGAATCGGAACGCGACGACAAACGACAAAGGCCATCACACTGCCCGCCGCCATGCCCAGTACGTTGCCAATCACCACCGGTAACTCCAGCGGTACACAGACAAAATTGACGATCAGCAAGCACATCGGCGTGACCAACAGCGCACCCAGCAACGCGCCGTTGAGGGTGACCTTCCAGCCGCCACCAAACATCAGCACCATCGCCGCCGGCAGGGAAACAAACGCGGCGAAGGTGGGCTGCCAGGTGTCCGCAGTGAGCGTCCACCCCCATAACAGATTGCTCAACAGCAGGCCCAGCAGGGAACTGGTCACCAGCCACGGCCACAGCCCACTGCCGTAGCAAATCGCAAAACCCTGCCAGCGCCTGCCGGTGCGGCTGGCCCACCAGGCCAGGTACGCGCCCGCCAGCAACCCAAGGGAGGCCAGTTCATGCTTGTAGAAGGCTACCTCGCTGATATCCCCCAATACCCAGCGCAGCCAGGCGATTGGCTCGGGTAAGCCTGCCACCATATCGCCGTAGCCGGGCCAGGAACCCTGATGTGTGAGGGCCGTCCAGAGGATCAGCAAGGCACTGATGAACACCAATGCGATGATCGCCTTATCGACTTGAGATCGCGCGGTCCCGGGCTTGATGAATAGATTTTCCATGACCCACCCTCCCTTCAGCGTGGCAGGGCAGGGTGATGGGAATAGCCGAGCATCTGATCGTACAGATCATGGCGCCGGTCACGGTGCAGGTCGTTGAGGCTGTTCCAGATCGGCGCACTGCGGGCCCTGGTCAGGTCGATATCGGCGAACAGGATTTCCTGGCGGTTGGCCGACGCCACCTTGCCGATAGGCCAGCCATTGGTCCCGGCGATCAGCGAACACCCCAGGTAGCGCGCATCGCGCTCCTCACCGATACGGCTGGCAGAGGCGATAAACACGTTATTGACATGGGCGGCGGTCATGGTCAGGTACGACGCCATGCATTTGCCGGCCTCGTCGAACAGCGGCGGCGGCGTCCACACCCAATTGTTGAGGCTGCAAATGATATCGGCGCCTTGCTGGCTAAGGATCCGTGGCACTTCCGGGAACCAGATATCCCAGCAGATCAACAGGCCAATGCGCCCGATAGGCGTTTCAAATACCGGAAAACCCAGGTTGCCGGGGGTGAACCACAACTTTTCCAGGTTCCACAAATGGGCCTTGCGATACTTACCGATCAACCTATCCGGGCCCAGCAGTACTGCGGTATTGAACAACTGCCGGCCATCGATCTCATTCAGGCCCGCCACCAGATACACCTGATGGGTGGCGGCAAACGCCATCCAGGCCTGCACACTGCTCCCGCCGGGAATGGCCTCGGCATGCTCGAATGCGTCCTGGCGGCTGCGGAAGAAGTAACCGCAGTTCGACAACTCCGGCAGCACGATCAGATTAGCCCCACCACCGACCGCCTCCGCGGCCAAGGCCAGGCTGCGCTGAAGATTGTCTTCGCGGTTGTCCAGACCGACCTGGGGATCGAACTGCACCACAGCGACACGGACGGGGCTTGTTGATTCGTTCATTGGGGGTGACCTCTTATTTTTATACAACCGGGGTGGTTGGTTTTTTATAAGAGGGGAAAAAATGGACAGGGTTAAGTCAGGCGCTTCTGGCTGGGGTGTAGTCTGGATCCTTTAGAGGGCACTTGCCAAAGACGCTGGATTCTGGGAAAAAGCCCGCCAGTGTGAACCCAACGAGACCCCCATGAGCACCGAAGAACTGCAAATCACCGACATCCGCCAAGGCGACGGCAAAACCGTGGTCAAGGGTGCGCTGATCACCACCCAATACACCGGCACCCTGGAAGACGGCACGGTGTTTGATTCGTCCTGGGAGCGGGGCAAACCGTTTCAGTGTGTGATCGGTAGCGGTCGAGTTATTAAAGGCTGGGACCAGGGCCTTATGGGGATGAAGGTCGGTGGCGTGCGCAAGCTGTTTGTGCCGGCGCATCTGGCTTATGGCGAGCGGACGATGGGCGCGCACATAAAGCCCCATAGCAATCTGCATTTCGAGATTGAGTTGCTGGAAGTGCTGACGCGCGACGATTGACGGCCTGACACCACGCAACCGTAGGAGCCGGCTTGCTTGCTCCTACGGTGATTTGTTCTACCGTTCGCCTGTCTCCCCTTGAATGGCGGGTGCTGCTGCTGATACTGTACAAAAATACAGTATCGGGTGGCCCGCCATGCAGTTGATCGAAAAACTCAGCATCCTCGCCGATGCCGCCAAGTACGACGCGTCCTGCGCCAGCAGCGGGGCGCCCAAGCGCACCTCCGAGGGCAAGGCCGGGCTGGGGTCGAGCGATGGCATGGGCATCTGCCACAGCTACACGCCCGACGGGCGCTGTGTGTCGTTGCTCAAGGTGCTGCTGACCAATTTCTGCCTCTACGACTGCCAATACTGTGTCAACCGCCGCTCCAGCGACGTGCCCCGTGCACGGTTCAGCCCGGAGGAGGTGGTGAGCCTGACCCTGGACTTCTACCGGCGCAATTGCGTCAGCGGGCTGTTTCTCAGCTCGGGGATCATCCGTTCGGCGGACTACACCATGGAGCAATTGGTGCGGGTCGCCAAGTTGCTGCGTGAGGAGCATGACTTTCGCGGTTATATCCACCTCAAGACCATCCCCGAAGCCGATCCTGCGTTGATTGCCGAGGCCGGGCGGTATGCCGATCGCTTGAGCGTGAACATCGAGTTGCCCACTGATAAAAGCCTGCAGATTCTCGCGCCGGAGAAGCAGATCGGTTCGATCAAGCAGGCGATGCAGACGATTTTCACCGGTGAGCAAACCGTGCTCAACGAGCCACGGGCACCGCGTTTTGCCCCGGCCGGGCAAAGCACCCAGATGATTGTCGGCGCCGATGACACGGACGACAGCACCATCCTCCACGGGGCCGAGGCGTTGTATGGCAACTTCAAGCTGCGCCGGGTGTATTACTCGGCCTTCAGCCCGATTCCCAATAGCCCGAAAAGCGTGCCTCTGGCGGCGCCGCCATTGATGCGCGAGCACCGGTTGTACCAGGCGGATTTCCTGCTGCGCAGTTACGGGTTTCGCGCCAATGAGTTGTTCGCGGGGCCGGGGGATCTGGCGCTGGACATCGATCCCAAGCTGGCCTGGGCCCTGGAACATCGCGAGGTGTTCCCGCTGGACCTGAACCGCGCCGAGGCGACGTTGATCGCACGTATCCCGGGGATTGGCCTGCGCACCACCGAGCGCCTGGTGGAGCTGCGCCGGCAACGCAAGATCCGTTTTGAAGACCTGGCACGCATGCGCTGTGTGTTGAGCAAGGCCAAGCCGTTTTTCATCACCAGCGACTACCACCCCCAGCAAGCAGAAAGCACCAGCGTGCTGCTGCGCGAGCAACTGCGCGACCGCCCGCAACCGCAACAGATGGGGTTGTGGGGATGATCAGCCTGGAATGCGACAACCTGTTCAGCACCTGGCGCGAGCAGGCGCGCTGGCTGCTCAGTCATCAGATCGACCCCAGCCATGTGTGTTGGGGCGAAGCGGAAGTGGCGGACCTGTTCGCCACCGATGAGCACTACCCCCCGCACAATGGCCCGTTCCAGGCGCGCATTCCCAAGGCCCTGCTGGAGCTGCTGGAAAGCGCCGCCTGTTACCACGGCGAACAGCGCTGGAGCCTGTTGTATGAAGTGCTGTGGCGCGTCAGCCATGGTGACCGCACGGCGATGATGGCGGGGGATCAACTGGGCAGCGAGCTGCAGCGACGGATCAAGCAGGTACGGCGTGAGGCCCATCACCTGCATGCGTTTGTACGTTTTATTGCCCTGCCGCAAGCCGCGGGACCGCAACTGCCGGAGTATGTGGCGTGGCACGAGCCGGCCCACGACATTCTGCACAGTGCCAGCCAGCACTTTGTCGGGCGCATGGGCCGCCATCGCTGGATGATCGCGACGCCCCTGGATGGGGTGTATTACGACGGTGAGCAGTTGATCCATCAACGCCAGTGCCCGGAGCAATGGCAGCAGTTGGCGCAGAATGTCGAAGACCCGCACAGTGCCATGTGGCTGACCTATTACAGCCATATCTTCAACCCGGCGCGGTTGAATCCCAAGGTCATGGAAGGTCACCTGCCGAGCCGGTTCTGGAAAAATTTGCCGGAGGGCAAGTTGATACCGGGGTTGATCAGCGAGGCGCGGACGGGCAAGCAGCGGGATGGGCAGGCGAAGCTGATTGGTGAGCGCCCTGGCAAGCGGATTTCAAGCGGGCAGGGTTAAAACGTGTGGGAAACATATGGGAAACATATGGGAAGCATATGGCGGGCTGGCTTGTGTGGGAGCTGGCTTGCCTGCGATAGCGTCACCTCGGTATAGCTGATAGACCGAGGCGTCTGCATCGCAGGCAAGCCAGCTCCCACACAGGCCAGCTCCCAGGCAAGCCAGCTCCCACACAGGCCAGCCCCCACACCAGCCCACCCCCCACATCTGATCTGCATCGTGTGAGGCGATGGGGTTCAGGCCAGCTCAGTCGCGGTGTTTTTCACCACCGCCAGCTCTGGATGGGCCACCAGTTTGTCGATGTGCAGCTCGTCATTGTTCAACCAGGTTTCCGTCAGCACGCGGTAGTGCTCCATGTCCCGGCAGCGCATGCGCAGGCTGTAGTCGAAGGGGCCGCTGATCAGTTGGCATTCGAACACCTGCGGGCAGGCCTTGACGCAAGCTTCGAAGGCTTTTTGCGCCGAGCGCCCACTTTGGTTGGACAGGGCCACCAGCACCAGCAACGACAACCCCGGCGAGACCATCTGCACATCGATGATCGCGCCATAGCCGCGGATCACCCCGCGCCGTTCCAGCTTGCGCACCCGTTCCAGGCAGGGCCTGGGCGTCAGGTGCACCAGCGAAGACAGCTTCTCGTAGGTGATGCGCCCCTGATGGCGCAGTACATCGATGATGGCTTCATCGATGCGATCCAGCGCAGGGGAGGAATGGGGTCCGTTGGCCTTGGTATCCATGGTCGATTCTGTGTTCACTTCAAGCGGTTGGAGAGAAATTGCTGCAAGCGTTCGCTGTTGGGATGGTCGAGGATCTCGGCGCTGCCTTGTTCTTCGACGCGGCCCTGATGCAGGAACAGCACCTGGCTGGACACTTGCCGGGCAAAGCCCATTTCGTGGGTGACCATGAGCATGGTACGACCTTCCTCTGCCAACGTCTGTATGACTTTTAGGACTTCCCCTACAAGCTCTGGGTCGAGTGCCGAGGTCGGTTCGTCGAACAGGATAATCTCCGGCTCCATGGCCAGGGCCCGGGCGATGGCCACGCGTTGTTGCTGGCCACCGGAGAGAAATGCCGGGTATTGGTCGGCGACCCGGCCCGGCAGGCCCACTTTATCCAGGTACATCCGCGCGCGTTTTTCTGCCTCGGCGCCACTCACGCCCAACACCCGGCGCGGCGCCATGCAGATGTTTTCCAGCACGGTCATGTGGCTCCACAGGTTGAAGTGCTGGAACACCATGGCCAGGCGCGTGCGCAGGTTCTGCAGTTGCGCCTGGTGCGGCGCCTGCACGCCTGCGCGGCCCGGGCGCATTTCAATGCTGATGCCGTCCAGGGTGATCACCCCGGCGTCGGGTTGTTCGAGGAAGTTGATGCAGCGCAGCATGGTGCTTTTGCCGGAGCCGCTGGCGCCGATCAGGCTGATCACATCGCCCTTGCTGGCGTTGAGCGAAACACCCTTGAGCACTTCATGGTCGCCATAGCTTTTATGCAGGTCTTCGACCTTGAGTTTGACGTTGGCGCCGGCCGCCACCACGCTCGGGCGGGGCGCGGCAACGTGGGTGGGATGAGCGGCCAGGGCCTGTGCGGACTGATTCATGGGTTAGCCTCGGGTCGGGACAAGAAAGCGCATCCAGCGTCGTTCGGCCAGTCGGAACAGGCCCACCAATGCAAAGGACAGCAGCATGTACAGCAGCGCGGCAATGCCGAAGGCCTGGAACGTAAGGAACGTTTCGGCGTTGGCGTCGCGGGCCACCTTGAGGATGTCGGCGATGGTTGCGGTAAACGCCAGGGACGTGGCGTGCAGCATCAGGATCATTTCGTTGCTGTAGGCCGGCAACGCGCGGCGCAGCGCGGCGGGAATCACCACGAACAGGTTCATCCGCCAGCCGTGCAAGCCGTAGGCCCGTGCTGCTTCAATCTCGCCGTGGGGAATATTGCGAATGGCCCCGGCGAAGATCTCCACGGTGTAGGCGCAGGTGTTGAGCACAAATGCCAGCAGGGTGCAGTTCAACGCATTGCGGAAAAACTGGTTGAGCAGGGCGTTGTCCTGCACCACCTCCAGGCTGTACAGGCCGGTGTAGCAAATCAGCAACTGGATATACAGCGGCGTGCCGCGAAACAGATAGGTGTAGACCTCCACCGGCCAGCGTAGCCAGAAGTGCTCGCTGACGCGGGCAATTGCCAACGGGATCGACAGGAAAAACCCGAGGATCACCGACACAATAAACAGCCACAAGGTCATGGCCACCCCGGAAAACCCCGAGCCATCGGTCCACAGATACGCCAGGCCGTATTGCTGGATCAGTTCAATCATCGCGCCACCCCTTTGATGCCAACGTTGTAGCGCCGTTCCAGGCGCTTGAAGATGCGGTTGGAAAGGGTGGTGATCACCAGGTACACCAGGCCCGCGAGGATCAGGAAGTACAACGGGTCGTTGGTGGTCTTGCCGGCGTTCTGCGCGGCCTTGACCAGGTCTGCCAGGCCGATGATCGACACCAGCGCTGTGGACTTGAGCAGCACCAGCCAGTTATTGCCCAGCCCCGGTAACGCAAACCGCATCAACTGCGGGAACATTACCAGCCGAAAGCGCTGCCAGCGGCTCAAGCCGTAGGCGGTTGCCGCCTCCAGTTGGCCCACCGGCACACTGAGCATGGCGCCGCGAAAATTCTCGGTGAAATACGCACCGTAGATAAAGCCCAGGGTGATCACGCCTGCGGTGAATGGATCGATTTCGAAGTAATTCCAGCCGAGCATCTCGGTCAGGTCGTTGAGCCACAGTTGCAGGCTGTAGAAGATCAGCAGGATCAGCACCAGGTCCGGCACGCTGCGGATCAAGGTGGTGTAGAGCGTGGCCGGGATGCGCAACAGCTTGTGGCTGGACAGCTTGGCACCTGCGGCGATCAAGCCCAGGGTCAGGCTCAGGACCAGCGCGAGGAACGCCAGCTTGATGGTCATCCAGGCACCCTGGGCCAACAGCGGGCCGAAGCCTTGCAGGTTGAGGAGTTCATTCATGAAGGGAGATCTCGATGGGCACGGTTTCCCTTTGTAGGAGCAAGGTTGCTCGCGAAAATCGTCAACGATGACCGGGTAAAACGGGTACCCGGTGGCGATCTTGAGTTTTTCGCGAGCAAGCTCGCTCCTACAGGGGGAGAGGCTATCTGCTGACGTTATTCGTGATAGATATCTTCGTCACCGAAGTATTTCTTCTGGATCAGCGAGTAAGTGCCATCAGCCTGGATGGCCGCGATGCCCTTGTTGATCAGTGCCAGCAACTCCTGGTCGTTCTTGCGCAGGCCCATGGCGATGTCCAGCGGCAAGGTCGGGTCCTTGAAGGCCGGGCCGGACTGGTAGTCGGCGCCTTCAGGCTTGGACAAGAAGTTGAGCTGGGCTTCGAGCTTGTCGGTCAGCGTCGCGTCGAGGCGGCCGTTTTGCAGGTCGGCGTAGTTCTGGTCCTGGGACTGATACGCCTTGACCTGGGCACCGAGCTTGGCCAGGTGAGCACGGGCGTAGGCTTCTTGCAGCGAGCCCTGGAGCACACCCACCTGTTTGCCCTTGAGGGATTCTGGGGTGTCGCCGAAGCCTGCACCCTTGCGGGTGATCACTGAGGTGGGGCTGAGGAACAGACGGTCACTGAAGTCGATCTGTTTTTGCCGGGCCGGGGTCACGGCCATCGAGGACATAATGGCGTCGAACTTGCGCGCACGCAGTGCCGGGATCATGCCGTCGAATTCGTTGTGGACCCAGGTGCATTTGACTTCAAGCTTGGCGCAGATGGCGTTGCCCAACTCAATGTCGAAACCTTGCAGGCTGCCGTCGGCGGCCACGGATTCAAAGGGTGGGTACTCGGGGAACACGCCGAAACGGATTTCTTTCCATTCCTGGGCCTGGACGGCGGTGGCGCACAAAGGCAGGAGCAGCGCGGCGACGAGTGATCGGAGCGGAGTCATGGTGTTTTCCCTATATTTTGTAATTGATGTCAGGGCAGTAGAAAGGGTGCGGCATGCATTCATTTGCTGACTCTTTGGTCGCGCTCAGAATGCTTCATGATGGTGCGTTTTTTGTGTCGTTTACCTAGGCGTTGGCACGCGGAATACGCTGTTAAAACACCGGTTGCAGCAGAATCGGCTGCAACACCCTGTATATCGGCTTTTCAAATCAGGATTTACGGCCCGCCGCTCGCGCAAAGCGGCAGGCCAGAGCGGTTTCAGGCGCGCTTTTTGTGCTGTGCGACCGGTTGCTGGGCCAGGCGTGCGAACAGGTCCTTGGGGTCGGCCAGGTCCGGCACCAGTTCCAGCTCGCTGCCCACGTCCAGGGCCTTGGCCACATCCAGCACATAACGCAGGGCCGAGTAGTCTTCGAGGGCAAAACCCACCGAGTCGAACAGGGTGACCTGGCGCGCGTTTTCCCGGCCCGGCTTCTTGCCGTTGATCACTTGCCACAGCTCGGTGACCGGCGAGTCCTCGGGCATATGCTGGATTTCGCCTTCGATACGGCTTTGCGGTTCGTACTCGACGATCACCCGCGCGCGCTCGACAATGCGCCGGTCCAGCTCGGTCTTGCCGGGGCAGTCGCCGCCGACGGCATTAAGGTGCATGCCGGGCTCGATCATGTCGTCGGTAAGGATGGTGGCGTAGGCCTTGTCGGCAGTGACGGTGGTGACGATATCGGCGCCTTTCACTGCCTCGGCAACGCTTGCGGCCAGGGTCACTTTGATCGCCGGGAAAGCCTTGAGGTTGTTCGCCAGCTTGTGCATGGCCTTGGAATCGATATCGAACAGGCGGATCTCATTGATGCCCAGCAAGGCATGGAACGCCAGGGCCTGGAATTCACTTTGCGAGCCATTGCCGATCAACGCCATGCTGCGGCTGTTGTCCCGTGCCAGGTAGCGCGCGACCAGGGCCGAAGTGGCGGCAGTGCGGATCGCCGTGGTCAGGGTCATCTCGCTGAGCAGCACCGGCTTGCCGGTGTCCACATCTCCCAGGGCGCCGAACGCCATGACCGTGAGCATGCCGCTCTGGGTATTTTTCGGGTGGCCGTTGACGTATTTGAAGGCATACAGCGAAGCATCCGAGACCGGCATCAGCTCGATCACGCCCTCGGGCGAGTGGTTGGCCAGGCGCGCGCATTTTTCGAAGTCATTCCAGCGCAGGTAGTCGGCGCGGATGTACTCGGCCATCTCCGTGATGCAGGTTTGCAGGCCTTTTTGCGATACCAGGTAGCTGAGGTCGTTGACGTCGATATAACGGGTCATGGAAAAACTCCTTATTGGAATGAGGCGCGGGCCGGAAGATGCACTTCGGCCAACATGCAGCGGGCACTGCCGCCGCCGATGCGTTCGATGTTGTCGATATTCACCACGACTGGGTGGGTGTGGCGCTCCACATGCTGGCGCTGCGCCGGCTTGAGCGAGCGCCAGGCGCTGGCGGACATCACCAGCAGCGGCTGGCCGTCGCGGTCGTGGAGTTCCAGCATGTTGCCGGCGAAGGCTTCCAACTGGTCGAAGTCCAGGGCCAGGATGTCTTTGCCGGTGTCGCGCAGGGAGCGTTCCAGGCCTTGGCGTTCGTGGGCTTCGGGCAGCGCGTCCAGGCACACCACCGACAGGTCGCGGCCGACGCTCATCATCACGTTGCTGTGGTAGATCGGTGCGTGATGGCGGTCGACGGCGTGGAAGGCGCAGACCTGATAGTCCAGGCGCTCGGCGAACTGGCGCAGCGCATCGCGATGGGTGCGCCCAGAGTGACAGGCGTAGCTGATGCGGTGCTGGCGGTCGAGGACCATGCTGCCGGTGCCTTCGAGGAACATGTTCTGTTGTTCCAGGTGGCTGAAATCAATGGTGTGCTTGATCGCGAAGCGCTGCTCCAGTACTTGCAGCACACCTTTGTTGCGTTCCAGGCGACGGTTCTGGCCTTCCATCGGGTACAGCACCAGGCTGCCGTCGGCATGGCTGCTCCACCAGTTGTTGGGGAAGATCGAATCCGGGGTATGGGGTGCGGGCGTGTCCTGCACCACCAACACTTCCACGCCATGCTCGCGCAGGGTGGCGACGTAACCGTCGAACTCTTGCAGCGCTTTGTGCTGTGCGGCCACCGGGTCGACGGGCGCGCGCTGGAAGCGGTTGTTGATCGCGGTGTCCGGGTTAAAGGCAAAGTGCGCCGGGCGGATCATCAGGACGGTATTGGTGGTTTGCATGGGGGCACGGGTCCATGGGGTTGGGCATTGCGGCTATTTTGTGCGCTCTGGCCGCAGAATCCCGGCTGAAACAGGGGAGCGGCCCAGCCGGGAAAGCTGAAAAGAGGGGTGTGGCAGCCGAATCGGCTGTGGCGTCAAGCACAGCTCAAAATGTGGGAGCGGGCTTGTGTGGGAGCTGGCTTGCCTGCGATAGCATCACCGCGGTGTGGCGGACACACCGAGGTGCCTGCATCGCGGGCAAGCCCGGCTCCCACACAAGCCCACACATGGGTATTGTGGTGGCTGTCATAACGCTGCCCGTCAGGAGGAGTCATGTCTACCGCCGTCCGCCTCGCCCAACCCACCGATGCCGAAGGCATCAGCCAAGTCATCCTGGCGGCCCTGCACAGCAGCAACGCCGGCGACTATCCGGCGGACGTGATTGCGCGGGTGGCGAGCAACTTCACGCCAGAGGCGGTGCTGCAATTGCTCACGCGGCGTACCGTGCTGGTTGCACTCCAGGATCAGGCAATCGTCGCTACCGCCGCCTTGGACGCCAATGTGGTGCGTTCGGTGTTCGTCAACCCGGCGCTGCAAGGGCAGGGCATCGGCCGCCAACTGATGGTCGATATCGAACAGCGGGCCCGTGAGGCTGGGGTCACGGTATTGAGCGTACCGTCGTCCCTCACTGCCGAGCCGTTTTATACCAAGCTGGGGTTCCAGACCGTGCGCGATGTGTACCACGGCAACGAGCGCACCCTGGTGATGGAGAAGGTATTGTCTTCCCGCCACCCCATCGGGATTTACCGCGACCGCCTGCATCGTGCCCAGGTAGCGGCGCTCTGGCAGTTGGCGTTTGGCTACGACACCCCGCATAACCGGCCGGAACTGGCGATTGATAGAAAGCTTGCGGTGGAGGACGGGCTGTTTTTTGTCGCCACCCACGGCAAGACCGTGATCGGCACCTTGATGGCAGGCTACGACGGGCATCGTGGTTGGTTGTATTCGGTGGCCGTGCATCCGGACTATCGCCGGCAAGGCCTGGGCGCGTCGCTGGTGCGCCATGGGGAACAGGCGTTGATCGCCCTGGGCTGCCTGAAGATCAACCTGCAGATCAATCTGGGCAACGAGACAGTGGTGGGGTTCTACGAGGCGCTGGGGTATGGCGTGGAGCCGAGGATCAGCATGGGCAAGAAGATTGCACAGAACCTGCCCAAGTCCTGAAACCACCGCAAAACAAATGTGGGAGCTGGCTTGCCTGCGATAGCGATATGTCAGTCACCAATGCGTTGACTGACATATCGCTATCGCAGGCAAGCCAGCTCCCACACAAGCCAGCGCCTACAATCAGGGTCGGCTTAGACCTTGACGATCCAGCCGGCCGGCGCTTCAACGTCGCCGGACTGCACGCCAGTCAGCTCTTTGTAGAGCTTCTGGGTCACCGGGCCGACGTCTTTTTCGCTGTAGAACACGTGCAGCTTGTCTTTGTACTCGATCCCGCCGATCGGCGTGATCACCGCTGCGGTACCGCAGGCGCCGGCTTCCTTGAAGTCTGCCAGTTTGTCGATCAGCACGTCGCCTTCGACCACTTCCAGGCCCAGGCGGGTCTTGGCCAGTTCGATCAGCGACAGGCGGGTGATGCCCGGCAGCACCGATGGCGAGTTCGGGGTGACGAACTTGTTGTCGTGGGTGATCCCGAAGAAGTTGGCCGAACCGACTTCTTCGATTTTCGAGTGGGTGGCCGGGTCCAGGTAGATGCAGTCGGCAAAGTTGGCTTTTTTCGCCAGGGAGCCGGGCATCAGGCTGGCCGCGTAGTTGCCACCGACCTTGGCGGCACCGGTGCCGTTCGGCGCGGCGCGGTCATAGCCGGAGATCAGGAAGTTGTGCGGGGTCAGGCCGCCCTTGAAGTAGGCGCCGACCGGGATGCAGAAGATCGAGAAGATGAACTCGGGCGCGGTGCGCACGCCGATGTTGTCACCGGTGCCGATCACGAACGGGCGCAGGTACAGCGCGCCGCCGGTGCCGTACGGCGGGATGAAATGCTCGTTGGCGTGGACCACTTCCTTGCACGCCTCGATGAAGGCTTCGGTCGGCACTTGCGGCATCAGCAGGCGGGCGCAGCTGCGTTGCATGCGGGCGGCGTTCTGGTCCGGGCGGAACAGGTTGATCGAACCGTCCTTGCAGCGATAGGCCTTCAGGCCTTCAAAACACTGCTGGCCATAGTGCAGGGCGGTGGAGCCCTCGCTGATGTGCAGCACGTTGTCTTCGGTCAGGGTGCCTTCTTGCCAGGCGCCGTCTTTCCAGGTCTGGAGGAAACGCTTGTCGGTCTTGATGTAGTCAAAACCCAATTTGTCCCAATTGATGCTTTCGTTACCCATGACATCCTCTATCTTTTTTCAACCGCCTGGTCGAAGGCAGGCTTTCGGTTTATTTCTGGATGGGCGCAACAATACTTCATTCTTGGCCTGTGTGGGAGCGGGTGGGGGGACCATTGAGCATCTGTTTTGGCTGATCCACCGCTATCGCCGGCATGCCGGCTCCTACATTTGGTCGGCGTAACGCGCTCGATTGTAGGAGCCGGCTTGCCGGCGATAGCATCACCACGGTTTTACAGGTGCAGGGCATGCCCCAACGCCCGCAGCGCCGCTTCCTGCACCGCTTCACCCAGGGTCGGATGGGCATGAATGGTGCCCGCCACATCCTCCAGGCGTGCACCCATTTCCAGGCTCAGGCCAAAGGCCGTGGACAGCTCGGACACGCCAACCCCCACCGCCTGCCAGCCGACAATCAGGTGATTGTCGCGACGTGCTACCACCCGCACGAAGCCGGTCTTGGACTCCAGGGTCATGGCCCGGCCATTGGCCGCAAACGGAAAGCTCGAGACGATGCAGTCCAGGCCTGCGGCCTTGGCTTCGTCCGGGGTCTTGCCGACCACCACCAGTTCCGGGTCGGTAAAGCACACCGCCGGGATCGCCGCCGGGTTGAATTCGCGGGATTTACCGCTGATCAGCTCGGCCACCATCTCGCCCTGGGCCATGGCCCGGTGTGCCAGCATCGGCTCGCCGCTCAGGTCGCCGATGGCCCATACGTTGCGCATGCTGGTCTGGCAGCGGCTGTCGATCTGGATCGCCGCGCCATTCATCGCCAGGTTCAAGGCTTCCAGGTTCCAGCCCTGGGTGTTGGGTTTGCGACCAACGGCGACCAGTACCTGATCGGTCTCCAGGGCCAGGGTGCCGCCCTCCGGATCGCGTACTTGCAGGCTGCCGCCTTCAAAGCCAGTCACGCTGTGCTTGAGGTACAACTTGACCCCCAATTGCTTGAGGGATTCGGCCACCGGTTGCGTCAGCTCGGCGTCGTAGGCTGGCAGGATGCGGTCCTGGGCTTCGACCACGCTGACCTCGGCACCGAGCTTGCGATAGGCAATCCCCAGTTCCAGGCCGATGTAACCGCCACCGACCACGATCAAGCGTTTTGGCACACGGCTCGGCGCCAGGGCTTCGGTGGACGAGATGATCGGCCCGCCAATCGGCAGCATCGGCAGGTTGACGCTTTTCGAGCCAGTGGCCAGCAGCAGGTGCTCGCACTGGATACGTTGGTCACCCACGTCCACGGTCTTGCCGTCGACGATCTTGGCCCAGCCATGGATCACCTGCACTTTGTGCTTTTTCAGCAGTGCGGCAACCCCGGTGGTCAGGCGGTCGACGATCCCGTCTTTCCACTCGACGCTCTTGCGGATGTCCAGGGTTGGCACATCCACGTCGATACCCAGGGCCGAACCCTGGCTCAGGTGCACGGTTTGCTGGAACTGTTCGGCGACATGGATCAGCGCCTTGGACGGAATGCAGCCGATATTCAGGCAGGTGCCGCCCAACGCCTGGCCTTCTACCAGGATGGTCGGGATGCCCAGTTGGCCGGCGCGAATCGCCGCCACATAACCGCCGGGGCCGCCGCCGATAATCAGCAGGGTGGTCTGTAATGTCTGAGTCATGCCCTTACTCCAGGAACAGGCTGGCGGGTTGTTCGAGCAGGCCACGGATGGCCTGGATGAATTGCGCCGCGTCCATGCCATCGACCACCCGGTGATCGAAGGAGCTGGAGAGGTTCATCATCTTGCGGATCACGATCTGCCCCTTGATCACCATTGGCCGCTCGACGATGCGGTTGACACCCACAATCGCCACTTCCGGCAGGTTCAGCACCGGAGTGCTGACAATCCCGCCCAACGCGCCGAGGCTGGTCAGGGTGATGGTCGAGCCCGAGAGCTCGTCACGACTGGCCTTGCCATTGCGCGCGGCAGTGGCCAGGCGAGTGATTTCTTCGGCGGTGCCCCACAGGCTGCGGGCCTCGGCGTGACGCACCACCGGCACCATCAGGCCGATATCGCTCTGGGTGGCAACGCCCACATGCACCGCGCCAAGGCGGGTGATGACTTGGGCTTCGTCGTCATAACGCGCGTTGATCTGCGGGAAGTCGCGCAAGGCCACGACCATCGCGCGCACCAGGAACGGCAACAACGTCAGCTTGCCGCGGCTGGCGCCGTGTTTTTCATTGAGGTGTACGCGCAAGTCGTCCAGGGCCGTCACGTCGATCTCTTCGACGTAGCTGAAATGCGCAGCGCGGCGCGTGGCGTCCTGCATGCGCTGGGCGATCTTGCGGCGCATGCCGATCACCGGGATCTGCTCTTCGTCGTTGCGCTCGGCATACGGGTTGGCGCCGACCGAGGCGCGGGTGTTGCCCTGTTGCAGATAGGCATCGAGGTCTTCATGCAGAATGCGCCCGGCCGGGCCCGAGCCCTGCACCAGACGCAGCTGGATCCCGGCGTCCAGCGCGTGCTTGCGCACGGCGGGGGAGGCCAGCGGGCGCTCATTGGCGTCCCGGGCCACCGGAGCCTGGGCCGCTACCACCGGCTTGGCGGCCGGTTTGCTTTCAGCCACCGGCGCCTTGATTTCGGCTTTCGGGGCCGGCGCGGCTTCTTCAACCACGGCCGACAACGCCGACTCCCGGGTATTGCCCGCGCCTTCGACTTCAATGCTGATCAGGATACTGCCCACCGCCATGACTTCACCCGGCTCACCGCCCAGTGAAATCACCTTGCCATGGACCGGCGAGGGAATATCCACCATCGCCTTGTCGGTCATCACATCCGCCAGCACCTGGTCTTCCACGACCATGTCGCCGACCTTGACGTGCCAGACCGACAATTCCACTTCTGCGATGCCTTCGCCAATGTCCGGCATCTTGATAACGTGCGTGCCCATTCAGACCTCCATGACCCGTTGCAAAGCCGCGCCCACACGGGTCGGGCCAGGGAAATACGCCCACTCTTGTGCGTGGGGGTAGGGGGTGTCCCAACCGGTCACACGCTCGATAGGCGCTTCCAGGTAATGGAAGCAGTGCTCTTGCACCAAAGACACCAGCTCGGCACCAAAACCGCAGGTACGGGTGGCTTCATGCACCACTACGCAACGGCCGGTCTTTTTCACCGACTTGACGATGGTTTCCAGGTCCAGCGGCCACAGGCTGCGCAGGTCGATGACTTCGGCATCGATCCCGGTTTCTTCGGCGGCCACTTGTGACACATAAACAGTGGTGCCGTAGGTCAGCACCGTGACGGCCGAGCCTGGGCGCACGATGGCGGCTACATCCAGCGGTACGGTGTAGTAACCGTCCGGCACCTGGGCTTGCGGGTGCTTGGACCACGGGGTCACCGGGCGGTCGTGGTGGCCGTCGAACGGGCCGTTATACAGGCGCTTGGGCTCGAGGAAGATCACCGGGTCATCGTTTTCGATGGAGGCGATCAGCAGGCCCTTGGCGTCATAGGGGTTGGACGGCATCACCGTGCGCAGGCCGCAGACCTGGGTGAACACCGCTTCGATACTCTGGCTGTGAGTCTGCCCACCGTAGATGCCGCCGCCGCAAGGCATGCGCATGGTCAACGGCGCGGTGAACTGGCCAGCCGAGCGGTAACGCAGGCGCGCCGCTTCCGAGATGATCTGGTCGGTGGCCGGGTACACGTAGTCGGCGAACTGAATCTCGGCCACCGGGCGCAGGCCATAGGCGCCCATGCCCACGGCCACGCCGACGATGCCGCTTTCGGAGATCGGTGCGTCAAACACCCGCGAGGTGCCGTACTTGGTCTGCAAGCCTTCGGTGCAACGGAACACGCCGCCGAAGTAACCGACGTCCTGGCCGAACACCACCACATTGTCGTCGCGCTCAAGCATCACATCCATGGCCGAGCGCAGGGCCTGGATCATGGTCATGGTGGTCGTGGTCATGGCGGTTTCCAGCTCGATTTTATTGTTGTGATCGTTCATGTCAGATCCCCAACTCTTGACGCTGGCGCTTCAAGTGCTCCGGCATCTCTTTATAAACGTCTTCGAACATGCTCGCGGCGCTTGGAATCTGGCCACCGGCCAGGGTGCCGTACTGTTCGGCTTCTTTCTGCGCGCTGAGCACTTCGGCCTCCAGCTGTGCACTGACCGTGGCGTGTTCCTCTTCGGACCACTGGCCAATCTTGATCAGGTGCTGCTTGAGGCGGGCAATCGGGTCGCCCAGGGGGAAGTGGCTCCAGTCATCGGCAGGCCGGTATTTGGACGGGTCATCGGAGGTGGAGTGCGGGCCGGCGCGGTAGGTGACCCATTCGATCAGGGTCGGGCCGAGGTTGCGGCGAGCGCGTTCGGCAGCCCAGGCAGAGGCGGCGTACACCGCGATGAAGTCGTTGCCGTCGACCCGCAGGGAGGCGATGCCGCAGCCCACGCCGCGTCCGGCGAAGGTGGTGGCTTCACCACCGGCGATGGCCTGGAAGGTGGAGATCGCCCACTGGTTGTTGACCACGTTGAGGATCACCGGCGCGCGGTACACGTGGGCGAAGGTCAGGGCGGTGTGGAAGTCTGATTCAGCGGTGGCGCCATCGCCAATCCACGCCGAGGCGATCTTGGTATCGCCCTTGATCGCCGAGGCCATGCCCCAGCCCACGCCCTGTACGAATTGGGTGGCGAGGTTGCCGGAAATGGTGAAGAAGCCATAGTCCTTGACCGAATACATGATCGGCAACTGGCGGCCCTTGAGCGGGTCTCGCTCGTTGGACAGCAGTTGGCAGATCAGGTCGACCAGCGGCACTTCGCGGGCCATCAGGATGCTTTGCTGGCGGTAGGTGGGGAAGCACATGTCGTCGATGTTCAAGGCCAGGGCCTGGGCGCTGCCGATGGCTTCTTCGCCAAGGCTTTGCATGTAGAACGACATCTTTTTCTGACGCTGGGCGACCACCATGCGGTTGTCGAAGATCCGCGTCTTGAGCATGGCACGCATGCCACGGCGCAAAATCTCTACCGGCACACCTTCAGCCCACGGGCCCAGGGCCTGGCCCTGGTCGTCGAGCACGCGGATCAGGCCCTTGGCCAGGTCGGCGGTGTCGGCGGGTTCTACGTCTACGGCGGGTTTGCGCACCGTACCGGCGTCGGTCAGGCGCAGGTAGGTAAAGTCGGTCTTGCAACCAGGACGGCCCGAGGGTTCGGGAACGTGCAGGCGCAGCGGTTCGTAATGCTGGGTCATGGCTTTCTACGCTCGATCTTGTGAATTTCTTGTAGTGGGCGCGCTTAGCTGACAGTCATTCCCCGGGTAGGAGAAATCTTGTCCTACAACAATCATAGGCCGGGCCGCGGAGAATATTTATCTCTGTTTGGTTGCGCCTGAGATCATTTGAGGATAAAAAATCTGCATAAACATAATAAACAGGTGGTTTTGTCTCATGCGCAAGCTGGACCGTATCGATATCGGGATTCTCAACAGCCTCCAGGAGAACGCCCGCATCACCAACGCCGACCTCGCACGCTCGGTCAACCTGTCGCCTACGCCGTGTTTCAACCGGGTCAAGGCGATGGAGGAATTGGGCTTGATCCGTGACCAGGTCACGCTGCTGGATGCCGATTTGCTGGGGCTGCACGTCAACGTGTTTATCCACGTCAGCCTCGAGAAACAGAACGAGGAAGCCCTGCAGCAGTTCGAGGGCGCGATTTCCGACCGGCCGGAGGTGATGGAGTGCTACCTGATGGCCGGCGACCCGGACTACCTGATCCGGGTGCTGGTGCCGACCATCCAGTCGCTGGAGCGCTTTATGATGGATTTCCTGACCAAGGTGCCGGGGGTGGCGAACATCCGCTCCAGCTTTGCGCTCAAGCAAGTGCGCTACAAGACGGCGCTGCCTCTGCCGGCCAATGGCATCAACCTGGGCTCCTGACGCAAACCGTTGTAGGAGCCGGCTTGCCGGCGATGACGGTGGATCAGGCAGGCCACCATCGCCGGCAAGCCAGCTCCTGCATCAAAGCTGGTTGAGGGGGATCTTCAGGTAGGTCACGCCATTGTCTTCCGCCGGCGGCATATTGCCCGCCCGCACATTCACCTGGATCGCCGGCAGCAACAGGGTCGGCATTCCAAGCCCGGCGTCGCGCTGGGTGCGCATCTGCACAAACGCCGCCTCGTCCACCCCGTCATGCACATGAATATTGCCCGCGCGCTGTTCGGCCACGGTGGTCAGGCATTTGGCCGCGCGGCCTTCAGGCGGATAGTCGTGGCACACATACAGGCGCGTCTCGCCGGGAAAGGCCAGCAACGTGCGCATCGAGGCATATAACTGGCGTGCATCGCCGCCGGGGAAGTCGCAGCGGGCGGTGCCGACGTCAGGCATGAACAGGGTGTCGCCCACCAGGATCATCTGGTCGTCGATCAGGTAGGCCATGTCTGCCGGGGTGTGGCCGGGCACGTGGAGGGCCTGGGCCTTGAGGTTGCCGATGTGGAACACCTCGTCGGGGGCGAACAGGTGGTCGAACTGTGAACCGTCGGCACGAAACGCCGGCTCCAGGTTGAACAGGTTCTTAAATACCCCCTGCACCTGGCTGATGGACTGGCCGATGGCGATTTTTCCGCCCAGGGTACGGCGCAGGTACGGCGCGGCGGACAGATGGTCGGCGTGGGCGTGGGTCTCCAGCAGCCATTGCACCTGCAGGCGGTGCTCACGGACGAAGGCGATCACCTGGTCGGCCTGGGTCGTGTCGGTACGCCCCGAGGCCGGGTCGTAGTTGAGCACTGAATCGACGATGGCACAGGGGCTGCCGGGCGTTTCATAGACGACGTAGGTGTAGGTTGACGATGCCTCGTCCAGAAAGGATTGAATCAACGCGGGCATGACGGTGTCCTGGGTAGCTGATAGCAGCTTACATTCGAGGTGATTTCCACATAGGCTTGCGAGCTTAGTGAAACAAACGACCCGAAGCAAAGGATCGATTCTGAACGGGGCGTGACGCCAAACGGCAACGACCCTTGTGTGCATTGTTGAAATAAGAAAGGCCAGGACTATGAACGACCAACACTGGGGACCGACCATCAGTGGCGACATCGTGGTCATCGGCGGCGGCTCGGCAGGCATCGGCCTGCTGGCCAGCCTGCTCAAGCGCGACCCGCAACTCAATATCATCCTGATCGAACCCAGCGCCGAACATTACTACCAGCCCGCCTGGACCCTGGTGGGCGGCGGCGCCCATGACATCCGCAAGACCATGCGCCCCATGGCCCGGGTATTGCCCGATGGCGTGACCTGGGTGCAGGCGGCGGTCAGCCAGTTGCTGCCCGACGAACAGGCCCTGGTGCTCGACAGCGGCCAGCGCGTGACGTGGAACAACCTCGTCGTCTGCCCCGGCCTGCGCCTGGCCTGGGAGAAAATCGAAGGCCTGGAGCAGACCCTGGGCCAGAACGGCGTCACCTCCAACTACAACTACCAGCACGCGCCCTACACCTGGCAACTGGTGCAGCAGCTCAAGGGTGGCAAGGCGATCTTTACCCAGCCGGCCATGCCGATCAAATGCGCCGGCGCGCCGCAAAAGGCCATGTACCTGTCTTGCGATCATTGGCTCAAGCAGGGTGACCTGAACAACATCGACGTCGAATTCAACCTGGCCGGTGCCGCGCTGTTTGGTGTGGCGACCTTTGTGCCGCCGTTGATGAACTATGTCGAGAAATACGGCGCGCAGTTGGCCTTCAACTCCAACCTGATCAAGGTTGATGGCCCGGCGCGCAAGGCCTGGTTCGAGGTCAAGGACGCCGCAGGCAACATCAGCATCGAGGAAAAATCCTTCGACATGCTGCACGTCGTGCCGCCACAAGTGGCCCCGGATTTTATCCGCCACAGCCCACTGGCCGACGCCGCTGGCTGGTGCGAGGTCGACCCCCACAGCCTGCAACAGGTGCGTTACCCGCACATCTTCGCCCTGGGCGACGTGTGCTCCACCAGCAATGCCAAGACGGCCGCCGCGGTGCGCAAGCAAATCGTGGTGGTGGCCGAGAACCTGCTGGCCCTGCGCAAACAGGCGCCGTTGCCGCTCAAGTACGACGGTTATGGCTCCTGCCCACTGACGGTGGAGAAGGGCAAGGTGGTGCTGGCCGAGTTCGGTTATGGCGGCCGATTGCTGCCGACCTTTGCCCTCGACCCGACGGTGGCGCGGCGTTCGGCGTGGTTCTTGAAGGCGACGCTGCTGCCGTGGTTCTACTGGAACGGCATGCTCAAGGGCCGCGAATGGCTGACCCGTCTGGCCAAGGTGGAGTGAGAGAACCCTATGCTGCTGGCAAGTTTTTTGGGTGTGTTGATGGGCCTGGTCATGGGGTTGACCGGGGCCGGGGGCGGGATTCTCGGTGTGCCGGCGTTGGTCCTGGGGCTGGGCTTGACCATGACCGAAGCGGCGCCGGTGTCGTTGTTTGCGGTCGGCGCGGCAGCGGCAGTTGGAGCGCTTGATGGCTTGCGCCATGGCCTGGTGCGTTACCGCGCGGCGCTGTTGATCGCGTTGCTCGGCGCGCTGTTTTCGCCGTTGGGGGTGTTTTTTGCCCATCAGTTGCCGGACAAGATCCTGATGGGCCTGTTCAGCGCGCTGATGGTGCTGGTGGCATGGCGCATGCTGCGGCGCGAGAAAGTCGAGGCCGGCCCCAGCGACCATGGCGCCGCGTCCTGGGGGCAAAAAAACTGCATGCTCGATCAGCAGACCGGGCGTTTTTCCTGGACCGCCAAATGCACCGCGACCCTGGCCGCCCTGGGCGCTGTAACCGGCGCAGTATCGGGCCTGCTGGGGGTGGGCGGCGGCTTTCTGATCGTGCCGGCGTTCAAGCAACTGACCGACGTGCAGATGCGCGGGATTGTCGCCACCTCGCTGATGGTGATCAGCCTGATCTCGCTGATTGGCGTGGTCGGTGCGTTCCATGCCGGGGTGGTGATCGACACCCTCGGCTGGGTATTTATTGGCGCCAGCATCGTCGGCATGCTTGCTGGCCGGCGCCTGGGCTCGCGGGTCCCGGCGCGGGCCCTGCAAATCGGTTTTGCCAGCCTGTGTATCGTGGTGGCAGGCGGGATGTTGTTCAACGCCCTTTGACCCCAACCCCGCGCCTACTGGTGTAAGCCTTAAGTGGCGGGCCCTCGGCGCCCTCCAAAGCACCGCGCATCCCCCTCCAAGGCAGCGTTTAACCGCGCTGCCCGACTTTCGATAATCGCCTCCGACACCCAGACCCCCGTCGCGGAGCGCGCCATGCATAACAATAAGAACTTCCCCCGTCGTTTGTTGCCAGCCTTTATCGCCAGCCTCGGCTTGAGCTCGCTGGCCCAGGCCGAAATCGTGCTGTACGACAAGGACGAGACCACCTTCTCCACCGACGGCTATATCAACGCCTTCTACGTCAACAGCGACGTGGACCGTGCCGGCGAGCAGTACGACCGGCGCCAGTCGCGGGTGAAGATGGGCTTTTTGCCCAATTACCTGGGCTTCAACATGGGCAAGCAGGTCGATGACCTCAAGCTCGGCGCCCGCGCTTCGTTCTGGGTGACCATCAACGACAGTGAAACCAACGGCACCGACACCGCCATCGACGTGCGCCAGTTCTACGGCACCGTGGCCAACCCCGAGTGGGGCGAAGTGCTGATCGGCAAGGACTTCGGTCTGTTCGCCCGCTCCAACATCCTGCTTGACGAACTGCTCGCAGGTTACGGCCAGGTCAGCGACAGCCTGGGCCTGGTGGACGGCGGCGGGGTGTCGTTCGGCAACATCGGTAGCGGCTACCCGTACCCGTTCCCCACCTCGCAGATCACCTACCGCACCCCGGTAATGGAAGGCCTGCGGGTGGCCGTGGGCATCATGGACCCGGTCGACACCAACGACAGCAGCGCGCTGGGCAAGGCCTACCAGAAGAACCCGCGCACCGAGAGCGAGATCACCTACCAGTTCGACGTGGGCGGGGCGAAGATCTACAGCTGGCTCAACGGCAGCTACCAGACCTCGGACAACACCGACTCCAGCGTCGAGTCGGTGACCTCCAAGGGCCTGGGCTATGGCGTGCAGGCGAAGCTGGGCGGCTTGTCGCTCACCGGTTCCGGCTTCCAGGCCAAGGGCATCAACCCCTTCTTTACCAACAACGCCGGGGAAGCCACCTTGCGCAATGTCGACAGCAACGGCTACCTGTTGCAGGGTTCCTACAAACTGGGCAAGAACCGCCTGGCGCTGTCCTACGGCAAGACCAAGGACGACGGCAACGGCGTGGTCGGCAGCGGTGCCGACTACCAAACCCGTGGCATTGCCCTGTTCCATGACATCAACGACAACCTGAAGTTGGTGGCCGAGTACAACCAGTTCGAAATCACCGGCCACGACACCAGTGCGCAGAATGAAGACACCGATACCTTTGCGGTGGGGGCGGTGCTCACCTGGTAATGACCTGGAACACGGTCAAACGTGTGGGAGCTGGCTTATGTGGGAGCTGGCTTGCCTGCGATGCTTGCGACTCGGTGGATCAGTTACACCGCGGTGATGCAATCGCAGGCAAGCCAGCTCCCACACAAAGCCTGTTCCCACAGAGATTCATCTGTTGCTCGGTGGCTCTCATCCCATCGAAGCCCCGACCCAGTACCCAAGTAGCATAGGTCGCCACCCCGCGCGTTCGTACACTTGAGCTTCAACGGGGAGATGACCATGCAGCAGGTGCACAGCGAAGGCGTAGTCACAGCCATGTCCCAGGCCAGCGAGGCGCGGCAGGTGGCCGATGAGCTGGCGCGCCAGTTGTTGCACCCGTACCTGGGTTTCGTGCTGTTCTTCTGCTCTGCCACCTACGACCTGCAAGCCCTCGGCCAGGCCCTGCAACACAGTTTCGGTGGTGTTCGTGTGGTGGGTTGCACCAGTGCCGGCGAGATCACACCCCAGGGGTACGGGCGCAATTGCGTGACGGCGGTGGGGTTTGACCACGCGCACTTTTCCATCGCCACCGAGCTGATCGACCAGGTCGAGCACTTCAGCCTGATCGACGCGCAACAAATGGTCGAACGCCTGGTGGGCGGCTGTCGCAGCAACACCCTGGCGCCGATCAAGGGCAACAGCTTTGCCTTGACCCTGCTCGATGGCCTGTCCAGCCGTGAAGAAATGGTCCTCGCCGCCCTGAGCGCGGCGCTTGGTGATATCCCCCATTTCGGCGGTTCGGCCGGCGATGACAACCACCTGACCCACACCCACGTGTATTTCGACGGAGCCTTTCACAGCGGCGCGGCGGTGGTGGTACTGGTCAATACCTGGCTGGATTTCGAGGTGTTCACCACCCACCACATCCTGCCCTTGGCACAGAAGCTGGTGGTGACAGGGGCGGACAGCGCCTCGCGACGGGTCTTTGAATTGAACGCCGAACCTGCCGCCGAGGAATACGCGCGGCATATCGGCGTGGCCGTGGCGCAACTTGATCACCGGATCTTCGCCGCCCACCCGTTGGCGGTGCGCGTCAATGATCAGTACTACGTGCGGGCGATCCAGCAGGTCCACGACGACTTGAGCTTGAGTTTCTACTGCGCGGTGGAAAACGGCATCGTCCTCACCGCCATGACCCCGGGGCCGATCCTGCCCAACCTGCAGACCCTGTTCGACGGCCTGCAAGCGCGCCTTGGCGACTTGCTGCTGACCATTGGCTGCGACTGTTTCCTGCGGCGCCTGGAGCTCGAAGAGCACGGCGCCCTGGAGCCGATCGGCGCCTTTTTGCGCGAGCAACGGGTGATGGGGTTCAACACCTACGGAGAACAGTTCAATGGCATGCACATCAACCAGACCTTTACCGGGGTCGCCATTGCCCGTGGTCGAACCCCTGGACAGCGCTGAACTGCACGCGCAGATCCGCGCCCTGCAGCAGGACAATCGCAAGCTGGCGCGGATCAACGCCGCGCTGATCGAGCGCGTCGAGTCCGGCGCGACCCGTGGCAACGACCCCTATGCGGCGTTCCAGCATTCGGTGGTGCTGGCCGAGCAGGTGCGCGAACGTACCGATGCGCTCAACCAGGCGATGGCCGAACTCAAGGCCAGCAACCATCTGCTGCGCGAGGCGCGGCTGCGGGCGGAAACCGCGCACCAGCATTTGATCGATGCCATCGAGAGCATTTCCGATGCCTTTGTGCTGTTCGACCAACACCAGCACATCGTGTTGTTCAACAGCCGCTTCCAGGGATTTTGGAGCAATAGCCCGGTGCAGATTGTCGCGGGCATGGGCCTGCGCGAGGTCAAGCGGTTGATGACGGTCAACGGCCTGTTCACCGAAGAAGCCCATGGGCATGCCGATGAAACCCTGTTCTACCGCCTGGATAACGGCCGTTGGTTGCAAGTCAGCGAAAGGCCGACCCAGGACGGCGGGCGGGTGATTCTGTTTACCGACATCACCGACGTCAAACTGGCGGAAACCCTGCGCCGTGAACAGGCCGTCGCGCAGAAATCCCAGGAAAGCGAACGCTGGATCCGCCTGATCACCGACCATGTGCCGGCGTTGATTGCCTACCTCAATGCCGACCTGGTCTACGAGTTCACCAACAAGGTCTACGAGCAATGGTATTGCTGGGCGCAGGGCGCGATGCTCGGCAAAAGCCTGCGCCAGGCCCACAGCGAACAGCATTACCAGCGCCTGGAAGCCTACGTGGCGCAGGCGTTGGCGGGGGAGAGTGTGACCTTTGAGTTCGCCGAAACCAACATCAACCACCAGGAGCGCTACATGCTGCGCTCCTATGTGCCCAATCGCCTGGCCAGTGGCGAGGTGGTGGGGATCTTTGTGCTGATCCGCGACATCACCGAACGCCGGCGCACCGCCGAGGCCCTGCACCAGGCGTATCAGAACCTGGAGCTGCGAGTGCGCGAGCGCACGGCCGAGCTGACCTCGCTCAACGACCAACTGTTGCAGGAAATCGACGAGCGCCGCCGCGTGGAGTCGCGCCTGCGCGAAGCCAAGCTGGAGGCCGAGCAGGCCAACCTGTCGAAAACCAAGTTTCTGGCGGCGGTCAGCCATGACCTGCTGCAACCGCTGAATGCCGCGCGCCTGTTTACCGGGGCCTTGCTGGAACGCCGTGACCCGGTGGCCAACGAAACGTTGGTGCGCAACGTCAGCAATTCCCTGGAAGATGTGGAAAACCTGCTGGGCACCCTGGTGGATATTTCCAAGCTCGATGCCGGGGTGATCAAGGCCGATATCGCGCCATTTGCCTTGAGCGAACTGCTGGACAACCTCGCCGCCGAATACACCCAAGTGGCGCGCAGCGAAGGCTTGCAGCTGCACTTTATTGGCTGCTCGGCCCTGGTGCGCAGCGATATCCAGTTGCTTGCGCGGATCTTGCGCAACCTGTTGAGCAATGCCATTCGCTACACCTACGGCGGGCGCGTGGTGCTGGGTTGCCGGCGTGAGCATCAGCGCTTGTCGATCCAGGTCTGGGACACTGGTATGGGCATCGCCGAGGAGCGCCTGGAGGAGATTTTCCAGGAGTTCAAGCGCGGCGATGTGCAACGTCCCGACCAGGATCGCGGGCTGGGCCTGGGCCTGGCGATTGTGGAGAAAATCGCCAGGATTCTCGGGCACCGGATCAGCGTGCGCTCATGGCCGGGCCGGGGTTCGATGTTCAGTGTGGAGGTGCCGTTGAGCAGCACCGCACCCAGGGTCTTGCCTATGCCGGTGATGAGCGAGCCGATGCTCGAGCGCTTGCAGGGGGCGCGGGTGTGGGTGCTGGATAACGACGCGGCGATCTGCGCCGGCATGCGCACTTTACTGGAGGGTTGGGGCTGCCAGGTGGTGACGGCCTTGTCCGAGCAGGACCTGGCACGCCAGGTGGACAACTACCATGCCCAGGCGGACTTGCTGATTGCTGATTACCACCTGGATGATGAACAGAATGGCGTGGACGCGGTGGCCAGGATCAATGCGCGGCGGGCCAGTGCGATTCCGGCGATGATGATCACCGCCAACTACAGCAACGAGCTGAAACTGCAGATCCGCGAGCTGGGGCACACCTTGATGCACAAGCCGGTGCGGCCGATGAAACTCAAGACTGCCATGAGCCACCTCTTGGGCCGCCCCTGACACAATCTCGATCAAAATGTGGGAGCGGGCTTGCTCGCGAATGCGGTGGGTCAGTCAATACATTCATTACTGACCCACCGCATTCGCGAGCAAGCCCGCTCCCACATTTTGATCGCAGTCGTCAGGAAAATCAGCGCCGCAGGTAGGAGCCGAAGTCGATGTCCCCGGCGCTCAAGATCGCCTGCACCCGATTGTGCACATTCAACTTGCGCAGAATCGCCGACACATGGGCCTTCACCGTGGTCTCGGCAATTTCCAGGGTGTAGGCAATCTGCTTGTTCGACTCGCCCTTGGTCATGCGTTCCAGCACCAGCAGCTGTTTGCGCGTGAGGGCCTGGAGCAGTTCCGGGGCGAAGGCCGGGTTGTCGTGCATGCGCCGCTGGCCGGGGTTTTTCTGGGTGCGGATGATGTCCGGCGGCAGGTACACGTTGCCATTGAGGATCTGCTGGATCGCCTCGGTCATCTGCGCCCGTGGCGAGGACTTGGTGATAAAGCCGACCGCCCCGTAGGTAATGGCCTGCAGCACGATCTGCTTGTCCTGCTCGGCCGAGACGATCACCACCGGAATCGTCGGTGCTTCGTTGCGCAGGTTGATCAGGCCGTTGAGGCCGTGCATGCCGGGCATGTTCAGGTCCAGCAGGATCAGGTCGAGGTCGTCATGCTCCTGGGTCAGGGCCAGGGCGCTGTCCAGGTCGGCGGTTTCCATCACTTCGCTACCGGCAAAACCGTCGCTGATGACGTTATGGATCGCTTCGCGAAACAGCGGGTGATCGTCGGCAATCAGAATTTTATACATGGCCGTTCACCTTTTTATTGTGGTTGTTCAGGGGGCAAGCTCAAAGGGCTCAGGGTGTGCCGCGGCGACTGGCAGCTTGGCTGCCTCCCACGCGTCCAGGCCATCGCGATACCAATACACAGCGCTATAGCCCAAGGCATTGGCCCGTTTTACCGCGTTCCAACTCAACCAGCAATCTGAGCGGCAGTAGAACACCAACGGGTGTGCAAGGTTACCGCCGCTGTAGGTATACAGGTGGCGGGCAAAGTAGCTTTGCCATTCTGGCGTCAGCTCCCCATCGCCGGTATTGGCCAGCCAATGGCTGCGGGGCAGGTTGGCGTGGGGCTGGTCTTCGATGAACTGGCCGTGCAGCCATTGTCGGCGGTAGACGTCGATCAGCACCGGGCGCGGTTGTTGCGCCAGCAGCGCTTGCAGGGCAGGGGTGTCGACGATGGTCGCGCCCGGCAGGTGCGCAGGCGTGGGGCTGCGATAGAGGTTGATGCGGTAGCCGTCGCTGGAAAATAGCGCAGTGGGCGCCTCGGCAGCCGCCAGCAGCGGGGTCAGCGACAGCACGGCAACCAGGGTCAGTCGGGCGGGCAGCATGGCAGGTACGATCCTTATAGTTATGCGCCCATTACATGCCAGTCGCGCTGCCTTGGGAATGCGACGATAGACAGCAAAACCAGTACCAAAGTAGTAATTCACCGCGTGCCCGGGGGCTCTAGCATGCAAGGCAACGATCATCCTCGGGAGTTGTACGATCATGCGAATCCTCAAGGCGCTGCTCTTGCCGTTTTTGCTGATTGTCAGCCTGATCGGCGTGGACAAGCTCCACGGCCCGCGCCCGGCGCCGCTGCTGGTGATGCCGGCACATGCCTCATGAATATCCTGTTGGTCGACAAACACGCCGTGGTGCGCCTGGGCTACAGCAGCCTGTTGCGGGCGCTGCTACCGGGCGTGGAGCTGCGCGAGGCGGGCAGTGGCGAAGAGGCGCTGGCGCGGGTGCAGGAGGCGGTGCCGAACCTGGTGATCACCGGTTTTGGCCTGCCGGGCATCAGTGGCCTGGAGACCACCCGCCGCCTGCGCCAGCGCCTGCCGCAATTGCGCGTGCTGTTTTTCAGCCAGCATCAGGAACTGCCCCTGGTACGCCAGGCCCTGGAGGTCGGCGCTGCGGGTTATATCACCAAGGGCGCGACGCCTGCGGTGATGAACGAGGCGGTGCAGCGCATTCTCGACGGCCACACTTACATCGAACAGGCCCTGGCCACCGAGCTGGCCTATCACCCGGTCGATCACCGCCTGCAGGGCATGACCGCCCGCGAGTTGGAGATTTTCCTGATGCTCGCCAAGGGCACGCCCACCCGGGCCATTGCTGATCAACTGAGTATCAGCAGCAAGACCGTGTCCAATCACCTGACCTTGCTCAAGAGCAAATTGCAGGTCAGCTCCCATGCGGAGTTGGTGCATGTGGGGATTGATATGGGCGTGGTGCGGGCGGCGGGATAAATCGCACCTGTGTAGGCACCGACGAGCCGGCGCCTACACAGGTTAACGGTCCCAAGTGGTGGGGCAGTCCTTGCAGCCCTCCATATTCGCATCCTGGAAGTTTGCATAGTGCTGGCGGGTGCCGGTGAGGGTGGCCTGTTCCAGGTTGCTTTCACCGAACTTGGCTTCTTGCAGGTTGGCATCGCTGAGGTCCGCACCTTGCAGGTCGGCTTTGCTCAGCCAGGTCATTTCCAGGTCCGCGGCACGCAGGTTGGCCTTGTGCAGCTTGGCCCCCGACAGCCGCGCAAATTGCAGGTAGGCGGCGCTGAGGTTGGCGTTTTCGAACTGTGCACCCTGGGCGAACATGCCCCAGCCTTGCACGGCCATCAAGGTGGCACCGCTGAAATCCGCCAGGCGCAGGTTGGCTTGTTGCAGGCTGGCGCGGGTCAGGTTGGCGCCTTGCAGTTGGGCTTTTTCCAGGTTGGCCAGGTCGAGGTTGGCGTGGCGCAGGTCGGCCTCGCGCAGGTCGGCACCGGCCAGGTTCATTTTGCTCAAATCCTCGTTACGCAAGTTGGCGCCCTTGAGGTTGGCGCCGGGGCATTGGCTGTGGGGGGCGATGGTGCAGCCGTTGATGACCAGGGGTTGGTCGTCGCCATCGTCGGCGTAGGCCAGGGGGAGGGACAGCAGAAGTAAGAGGGGCAGGTAGTTCATGGCGGGGATCTCGTGGTGGCCGTTGGGGCGCGGAGCGCCCTGGGAAGCATTCCCACGCAGAGCGTGGGAACGATCATCAACGGGGGTTATTTTTGCGCGGTCTTGTTATCCCAGCTCGGGATCTTGAACACCCAGAATGACCCGCCTTGCGCCACCGGCTTGGTCAGCTCGGCCATGTCGCCGCCCCACAACGGCACCGCGCCGCCGTAGCCAACCGTCACGCCGATGTACTGCTCGCCGTCCTGTTCCCAGGTGATCGGCGGGGAGACGATGCCGCTGCCGGTCTGGAACTTCCACAGCTCCTTGCCGGTTTTCGCGTCGAAGGCCTTGAAGAAGCCATCGCCAGTGCCGGTGAACACCAGGTTGCCCTTGGTCGCCAGCACGCCGGCCCACAATGGCAGGGCTTCCTTGTGTTCCCATACCACCTTGCCGGTGGTCGGGTTCATCGCGCGCAGGGTGCCGACGTGGTCGTCATACATGCGCTTGATCCGGAACCCCATGCCCAGGTACGCCGAGCCCTTCTTGTAGTTGACCTCTTCGGTCCAGTATTCCTCTTTCCACTGGTTGCCCGGAATGTAGAACAGGCCGGTGTCCTGGCTGTAGGCCATGGGGTTCCAGTTCTTGCCACCGAGGAACGGCGGCGAGACTTCCACCGATTTGCCCTTGGTTTCACCCGGCAGCGGCTTGGCCGGACGCTGGCCTTCGTTTTCCACGGGGCGGCCGGTCTTCAGGTCGATATGGCTGGCCCAGGTGATGTTGTCGACAAACGGGAAGGCGTTCTGCAGCTTGCCGTTGTTGCGGTCGACCACGTAGAAGAAGCCGTTGCGGTCGGCGTGGCCGGTGGCCTTGACCACTTTGCCGTCCTTGTCCTTGTAGTCGAACAGCACCAGCTCGTTGTTGCCGGAGAAGTCCCAGGCATCGTTGGGTGTGTGCTGGTAGAACCACTTCACTTCGCCGGTGCTTGGATCGACACCCACTTGGCCGGAGGTGTAGAGGCTGTCGAAGTCGTGGGGGTTGCCGTCCTTGGAGGTGCGCGCCCAGGTGTTCCACGGCCCTGGGTTGCCGGCGCCGACGATGATGGTGTTGGTTTCGGCATCGAAACTGGCGCTCTGCCAAGGGGCGCCGCCGCCGTGGCTCCAGGCCTCGACCTTGCCGGTTTCGGTGGTTGGATCGTCCGGCCAGGACGGTGCTTTCACATCGCCGGTGGTGGTGCTGTCCTTGCCATTGAGGCGGCCCATGTGGCCTTCGACAAACGGGCGCATCCACACTTCTTCGCCGGTGTCCGGGTCGCGGGCAAACAGCTGGCCGACCACGCCGAATTCATCACCGGAGCTGCCGTGGATCAGCAGGACCTTGCCGGTGACCTTGTCTTTGATCAGCACCGGGGCGCCGGTCATGGTGTAGCCGGCGGCGTGGTCGCCGAATTTCTTGTTCCACACCACTTTGCCGGTGTTCTTGTCGAGGGCGATCAGGCGCGCATCGAGGGTGCCGAAGTAGATCTTGTCGCCAAAGATCGCCGCCCCGCGGTTGACCACGTCACAGCACGGGCGAATGTTGTCGGGCAGTCGGTGGTTGTAGGTCCACAGGCGCTTGCCGGTCTTGGCGTCGAGGGCGAATACCCGGGAGTAGGAGCCGGTGACATACACCACGCCGTCGTTGACGATGGCCTGGGATTCCTGGCCGCGTTGCTTCTCGTCACCGAACGAGTAGGACCAGGCCGGTGTGAGCTTGAAAACGTTCTTGTCGTTGACCTGGGCCAGGGGGCTCCAGCGCTGGGCGTTGGTGCCCATGCCGTATTGCAGCACGTCCTTGGTGGTCAGGTGGTCGTTGGCAATGTCTTCCCAAGTGACGTTGCGCGTCTGCTTGGCAGGTTCGGCAGCGGCGAAGCTCGCCGCACTCAAGGACAGGCTGCCGACCAGCAGGAAAGCCTGCACGGCAAGGCTCAGCGGCGAGAGGGCGGGTAGCGATCTTATTGTCATGGTTGCAGTTCCCAGTGGAGGTTTTGGCCTGCACAGGTTGCTGGCTGGATGGGGCGCAGGGATACGGAAAATATCCCGGTGTAGCCGGGACAATTTCCCGAACCGCATCTGATTTAGCAGGGGCCCGCAAGCCTTACTACGAAGGGAGTAGAACCCGGCCACCAAAGCAGCATACGGGCCCTGGCGAGGCGTTCCTATGATGGTTGCCATAGCCTCTGTAGAGAGGTTTTGCGTGCAATCCTGAGGGGACAATAATGACAACAAAACGCAACGCCTTGCTGGTTGCCGGCCTGTTGGCCGGGGTGATCGGCGCAGGCTCCGCCTGGGCCCATGGCAACGTCACACCCACTGCCGTGGAAACCAAGGGACTGACGCCGGTCAAGGATGCCGGCGTGACGCTGGATGCGGACGGCTGGGCGGCGGTGAACCCATATCGCCAGTCGCCGGAACATGACAAGGCTGTGGAAGTCGGCGCCTCGGCCTATAACCAGAACTGCGCCGCGTGCCATGGCCTGGAAGCCAAGTCCGGCGGGATCGCGCCGGACCTGCGCATGCTTGACGAGGGCGATGCCGGGGACGAGTGGTTCGTCGAACGGGTGCGCCACGGTGCCGTGCGCGATGGCCGGGTGTACATGCCGAAAATGGCCGACTACCTGAGCCAGGAAGCCTTATGGGCGGTACGCACTTATCTTGATAGCGTGCACGTCGAGGAGTAAGCCATGGGCTGGCGCGCACGTTGGCTGTTGGCTTGCTGGTTGCCAGTGGCCGCCTACGGGATGGACCCCGGCAAAGACCCGGTGCCATCGGTGATGTGGAGCTATTTCCACCAGCAGTTGCTCGGCAATGCGCCGTTTGTCTTTGATGAGCGGGTCCAACTGCTGGCGCCGCCCTTTGCCGAAGATGCGCGGCAGGTGCCGCTGGAAATCGATGCCCGCGCCTTCAAGGGCGAGGTAGTGAAGATCATCGCCTGGGCCGAACTCAATCCACTGCCGAAAATCGTCGACTTCCAGCCGGGCGAGGGCGTGCTGCCCTGGCTGGCGATTCGTATCCGCATCGAACAGGCCACGCCGTTGCGCGCGGCCGTGTTGACCAAAGATGGCCTGTGGCATGTGGGCTCGACCCTGATCGACGCCGCCGGCGGTGGCTGCACCGCGCCCAGCGTGGTGCGCAGCCAGCCGGGTTGGGAAGAGCACCTGGGAGAAGTGTTGGGCGGTCGCTACCCCCGCGCGGACTTCAGCCGGCTGCGCCTGCAAGTGGCGCACCCGATGGACAATGGCATGGTCAGCGGCATCCCTGAGTTCTACATCAACCACGCCGAGCTGCGCGACGCCCAGGACCGGGTGTTGGCGCGCCTGGAGCTGTTCGCGGCGGTCAGCGAGAACCCCGACCTTGCGTTTGACCTGCAAGGAGCGGGGCCGGTGCGCCTACTGTTGCGCGACACCAGCGGCAGCGAGTTTTCCGGAGCCATCCCATGAAGTGGCTATGGCTGCTGTTGTTCGGCCTGAGCCTGCCCGCGCTGGCCGACCTCGACTACGCCCTCAAGCCCCGGCAGATCGCTGTCGACACCTGGCTGCTGGAAGGCAGCACCGACAATTTCGCCAGGGCCAACGGCGGCAATATCGTCAATACCGCCTTTATCGTGACCCAGGCCGGGGTAGTGGTGATCGACACCGGGCCGTCCCGGCGCTACGGCGAGGCGATGCGCCAGGCAATTGCCACGGTCACCGACAAACCGGTGATCCAGGTTTTGCTGACCCATCACCACCCCGACCATGTACTGGGCAACCAGGCGTTCAAGGATGTGCCCATCGGCGCGCTGGCAGGCACCACCACGCTGCTGCGCGAGCAGGGCGATGGCATGGCGGAAAATATGTACCGCATGGTCGGCGACTGGATGCGTGGCACTGAAGTGCTGCTGCCCAGCCAGACGCTGAGCCCCGGCGTGCAGACCTTTGGCGGGCACTCCTTGCGCCTGCTGAGCCTGAGCGGCCATACCGGCGCCGACCTGGCGATTTTCGACGAGACCAGCGGCGTGCTGTTTGCCGGCGACCTGGTGTTTTACCAGCGCGCCCTGACCACCCCCAATACCCCCGGCCTTGCAGTATGGCTGGCGGATATCGCCACCCTGCAAGGCCTGCCCTGCAAGCTCATCGTGCCCGGCCACGGCCCCGTGGCTAGCGACGCCCAGCCCTTTGCACAAATGCGTGACTACCTGGGCTGGCTCGACCAGCTCATGGCTACCGGTGCCGCCAACGGCAGTGCCATGGGCGAGATGATCCGCAGCCCCATCCCCGAACGTTTTGCGGCCATCAGCCTGAGCCGCTACGAACTGATCCGCAGTGTCAGCCACCTGTATCCGCGCTATGAACGCGCCCAGATGCAACGGATAGATCAATAACAACATCCCCCCGAAAGAGGCCTCATCATGATCTACGCACAACCTGGCACCCCCGGCGCCATCGTCACCTTCAAGCCGCGCTACGGCAACTTTATCGGTGGCGAGTTTGTGGCCCCGGTCAACGGTGAATACTTCACCAACACCTCGCCGGTCACCGGCGAAGTGATTGCCCAATTCCCGCGTTCCAGCGCCGCCGATATCGACAAGGCGCTGGACGCCGCGCATGCCGCCGCCGATGCCTGGGGCAAGACCTCGGCCCAGGATCGTTCCCTGGTGCTGCTGAAAATTGCCGACCGCATCGAGCAGCACCTGGAAGTGTTGGCCGTGACCGAAACCTGGGACAACGGCAAGGCCGTGCGCGAGACCCTGAATGCCGACGTGCCATTGGCCGCCGACCACTTCCGTTATTTCGCTGGCTGCATCCGCGCCCAGGAGGGCGGCGCTGCCGAGATCAACGAACTGACTGCGGCTTATCACTTCCATGAGCCCCTGGGCGTGGTCGGGCAGATCATCCCGTGGAACTTCCCGCTGTTGATGGCCGCCTGGAAACTCGCCCCGGCCCTGGCCGCCGGCAACTGCATCGTGCTCAAGCCGGCCGAGCAGACGCCGCTGTCGATCATGGTGTTTGCCGAGCTGATCGCCGACCTGTTGCCGGCCGGCGTGCTGAACATCGTCCAGGGTTTTGGCCGCGAAGCCGGCGAGGCTCTGGCCACCAGCAAGCGCATCGCCAAGATCGCCTTTACCGGCTCCACCCCGGTAGGCGCGCACATCATGCATGCGGCGGCCGAGAACATTATTCCGTCTACCGTCGAGCTGGGCGGCAAGTCGCCCAATATCTTCTTTGAAGACATCATGCAGGCGGAACCGGCCTTTATCGAGAAAGCCGCCGAGGGCCTGGTGCTGGCGTTCTTCAACCAGGGCGAGGTCTGCACCTGCCCGTCGCGGGCGCTGGTGCAGGAGTCGATCTACGAGCCGTTCATGGCCGAGGTCATGAAGAAGATCGTCAAGATCAAGCGCGGCAACCCGCTGGACACCGAAACCATGGTCGGCGCCCAGGCGTCCGAGCAGCAGTACGACAAGATCCTCTCGTACCTGACCATTGCCCAGGAAGAGGGCGCCGAACTACTGGCCGGTGGCGCCGCCGAACACCTGGAGGGCGACCTGTCCAGCGGCTATTACATCCAGCCGACCCTGCTCAAGGGCCACAACAAAATGCGCGTGTTCCAGGAAGAAATCTTCGGCCCGGTGGTGGGCGTGACCACCTTCAAGGACGAAGCCGAAGCCCTGGCGATTGCCAACGACAGCGAATTTGGCCTCGGTGCCGGGCTGTGGACCCGCGACATCAACCGCGCCTACCGCATGGGCCGGGCGATCAAGGCCGGGCGCGTGTGGACCAACTGCTACCACCTGTACCCGGCGCACGCCGCGTTTGGCGGCTACAAGAAGTCCGGGGTGGGGCGTGAGAACCACAAGATGATGCTCGACCATTACCAGCAGACCAAGAACCTGCTGGTGAGCTATGACATCAACCCGTTGGGGTTCTTCTGATCGCCTGATTGAACTGCCAGCTTCCACCCTTTGATGGGCAGACATCAGCCTCCCTGCTTGAAATGCAATCAAGTGTGGGAGCTGGCTTGTCGGATCGCTGCGATAGCGGTGTATCAGTCGATAAATGTATTGGCTGATACACCGCCATCGCAGGCAAGCCAGCTCCTACAGGGGAATGCAGCTTCGCGCTCTGGCTTTGCTGTTGCTCTGCTTTTGATCTGGCTTTTGATCTTGATCTCAGGCGCCCCGTTAAACCACGATGGCCATCGCAGGCAAGCCAACTCCCCAGTTTGATCGATGTCCATCCGAGACTAACGTCTGCGACCGGCTCGTTCGAAAGTAGCATTCGCCCGCCAGCCCACCCATGCATTAATGCCTATACCGGACTTTCCCGGCATAACAAGAGGAACGCCCCATGTGGACCAAACCCGCCTACACCGACCTGCGTATCGGCTTTGAAGTGACGATGTATTTCGCCAATCGCTGAAATTTCAACGGGGATGTGGGCCACCCATTGGTCTGATTGCATTCGCCAGCGGATGCGTTAGTGTGGCCCGTATCTTCCAAAAACAATAAAAACAGGCTTACCAATGAGCCAGAGTCTCAGCCAACTGCGTAAATTCGTTTCCCCAGAAATCATCTTCGGCGCCGGTTCCCGGCACAATGTCGGCAATTACGCCAAGACCTTTGGTGCGCGCAAGGTCCTGGTGGTCAGCGACCCCGGCGTAGTGGCTGCCGGTTGGGTCGCAGATGTGGAGGCCAGCCTGCAGGCCCTGGGTATCGAGTACTGCCTGTACACCGCCGTGTCACCCAACCCGCGTGTCGAAGAAGTGATGCAGGGCGCCGAGGTCTACCGCGAGCACCATTGCGATGTGATCGTCGCCGTCGGCGGCGGCAGCCCGATGGATTGCGGCAAGGCCATTGGCATTGTGGTTGCCCATGGGCGCAGCATCCTCGAGTTCGAAGGGGTGGACACCATCCGCGTGCCCAGCCCGCCGCTGATCCTGATCCCGACCACCGCCGGCACCTCCGCCGACGTGTCGCAGTTCGTGATCATTTCCAATCAGCAGGAACGCATGAAGTTTTCCATCGTCAGCAAGGCGGTGGTGCCGGATGTGTCGCTGATCGATCCGGAAACCACCGCCAGCATGGACCCGTTTCTCTCGGCCTGTACCGGGATCGACGCGCTGGTGCATGCCATCGAGGCCTTTGTGTCTACCGGCCACGGCCCGCTGACCGACCCCCATGCGCTGGAGGCTATGCGCCTGATCAATGGCAACCTGGTGCAGATGATCGCCAACCCCAGCGATATCGCCCTGCGCGAGAAAATCATGCTCGGCAGCATGCAGGCGGGCCTGGCGTTTTCCAATGCGATCCTGGGTGCGGTGCATGCCATGTCCCACAGCCTGGGCGGTTTTCTCGATTTGCCCCATGGCCTGTGCAACGCGGTGCTGGTCGAGCATGTGGTGGCGTTCAACTACAACTCGGCGCCGGAGCGTTTCAAGGTGATTGCCGAGACTTTTGGCATCGACTGCCGGGGGCTCAACCACCGGCAGATCTGCGGGCGGTTGGTGGAGCACCTGATTGCGCTCAAGCATGCCATTGGCTTCCATGAAACCCTCGGCCTGCACGGGGTGCGGGTGGCGGATATTCCGTTCTTGTCGCAACACGCCATGCACGACCCGTGCATCCTGACCAACCCGCGCGAGTCAAGCCAGCGTGACGTCGAGGTCGTCTATGGCGAAGCTCTCTGACGATCAACAGCGGGCCCTGGCCGGGCTGCTGGGGCTGGGCGATCATTCGGCACGCAAGAGCCACTACCCCGAGCTGACAGCGCGGTTGGATGAGCTGGAGGCCGAGCGCAAACGCTATATCCGCCTTAACGATGAGCTGGAGCAAAGGGTCGCGGCACGCACCGATGAACTGCTCGACGCCAACCACAATCTGCAACAGCAGATCGCCCGGCGCGAGCGCATCGAACAGGACCTGCGCGACGCCCGCGACGCTGCCCAGGCCGCCAACCGCAGCAAGGACAAATACCTCGCCGCCGCCAGCCACGACCTGTTGCAGCCGCTCAATGCCGCGCGCTTGTTGATCTCCACCTTGCGCGAGCGAGAGCTGCCCAGCGTGGAAAAAGTCCTGGTGGAGCGTACGCACCAGGCCCTGGAAGGGGCGGAAGACCTGCTGGCGGACTTGCTGGATATTTCCCGCCTCGACCAGGCGGCGGTCAAGCCGGACATTGCCCTGTATCGCCTCGACGAACTGCTGGCGCCGCTGGTTTCGGAGTTCCAGTCGGTGGCGGCGGCGGCCGGGTTGAACCTGCGTGTGCACATGGGCCGCTATGCGCTGCGCACCGACCTGCGCCTGTTGACACGCATCCTGCGCAATTTCCTCAGCAATGCCTGCCGCTATACCGAGCAGGGTTGCATCCTGCTGGGGGCGCGGCGGCGCGGTGATCGCCTGCGCCTGGAGGTGTGGGACACCGGCCGTGGGATTGCCGCCGACAGCCTGGAGTCGATTTTCCTCGAGTTCAACCAACTGGACGTCGGCCGGGCGGCGGATCGCAAGGGCGTAGGCCTGGGCCTGGCGATTGTCGAGCGTATCGCGAAGATCCTCGGCTGCCAGGTGAGGGTGCGCTCATGGCCGGGGCGCGGCTCGATGTTCAGTATCGAGGTGCCGCTGTCCGAGGAAATACCGCTGCCCATCAGCCTCGCGCCACCCCAGGCCGGCGCCGGCAACCCATTGCCGGGGCGGCGCCTGCTGGTGCTGGATAACGAAACCAGCATCCTGGAGAGCATGCGCGCGTTGCTTGGGCAGTGGGGCTGCGAAGTGGTGACCGCCACTGATCAGGCGGGCGCGTTGGTGGCGTTGCAGGGTAGGGCGCCGGAGCTGATCCTGGCCGATTACCACCTCGATCATGGTGTGGTCGGCTGCGAGGTGGTCAAGCAGTTGCGCGAGCATTTCGACCGCAGGATCCCTGCGGTGATCATCACGGCCGACCGCACGGACCAGTGCCGGCGTTCGTTGCAGCGCCTGGAGGCGCCGTTGCTCAATAAACCGGTGAAGCCGGGCAAGCTGCGGGCGGTGTTGAGCCAGCTACTGGGTGCCGCGCCTGACACGACGGCCTGAATGTGGGAGCAGGCAAGCTGCTCCCACAGGTTTAAATCGCGTGTGCCTTGATACCTGTCAAAACCCGCCGCGACGCTTTGCCTCATGCTGCAGGCCTTGATTGTCATGGCCGACGGAGATTTCCATGAGTGCCCCCGCAACACCTGCTGTTTCTTTCAAGCTGCCCATGGGCCTGGTGATCGCCGTGCTGGTGATGATCGGCGTGCTGTTGTTGCCGTTGCCCGCCGACTTGCCGGTAGCCGGCCACCGGATGTTGGCGATCCTGGCCTTTGCCGTGGTGGTGTGGATCACCGAGGCGGTGTCCTACGAAGCCAGTGCGATCATGATCACCTCGTTGATGGCCTTTCTGCTGGGCACCGCGCCGTCCCTGCAGGACCCGACGCACCTGATCGGTTCCAGCCCCGCCATCAGCATGGCGCTTACCGGGTTTGCCAACCCGGCCCTGGCCCTGGTGGCCGGTGCGTTGTTTATCGCCGCCGCCATGACCCACACAGGCCTGGACCGGCGTATCGCCCTGGTCACCCTGACCCGGGTTGGCACCAGCACCCGCGGGATTCTGGTGGGGGCGATTGCGGTGACCATCCTGCTCAGCTTGGTAGTGCCCAGCGCCACGGCGCGCAGTGCTTGCGTAGTGCCGATCATGATGGGGGTGATCGCCGCGTTTGGCGTGGACAAACGCTCCAATATCGCCGCCGGGATCATGATCGTCGTTGCCCAGGGCACCAGCATCTGGAACGTCGGGATCCAGACCGCGGCGGCGCAGAACCTGTTGACCGTGGGCTTTATGGACAAGATGCTCGGCCAGCGCGTGTCGTGGATCGACTGGCTGATCGCCGGGGCGCCGTGGGCGTTGATCATGTCGGCGGTATTGCTGTTGCTGGTGCTCAAGTTGCTGCCTCCGGAAACCAACAGCATCCCCGGTGGCAAGGAGGCCGTGGCGCAATCTCTGGCCGATATCGGCCCGATGACCGGGCCGCAGAAGCGCCTGCTGACGGTCTCGCTATTGCTGCTGCTGGCCTGGGCCACGGAAGGGCGCCTGCACAGCTTCGATACCACCTCCACCACCTACGCTGGCCTGGTGTTCCTGCTGCTGCCGGGGATTGGGGTGATGACCTGGAAAGACGTGCAGTCGCGCATCCCCTGGGGCACGGTGATTGTGTTTGGCGTGGGCATCAGCCTCGGTACGGCGCTGTTGACCACCCAGGCCGGGCAATGGCTGGGCGCGCAGGTGGTGGGGCATACCGGCCTGGATCAACTGGGTCCGCTGGGGGTGTTTGCGATCCTTGGGGCATTCCTGATTGTGATCCACCTGGGCTTTGCCAGCGCCACTGCGTTGACCTCGGCCTTGCTGCCAATCCTGATCGCGGTGCTGCAAACCCTGCCGGGGGACTTCAGCCGGCTGGGCATGACCATGTTGCTCGGGTTTGTGGTCAGCTATGGCTTTATCCTGCCGATCAACGCCCCGCAGAACATGGTGTGCCTGGGCACCGGCACCTTTACCGCGAGGCAGTTTGCCAAGGTGGGCTTGTTGGTGACCTTGATTGGCTACCTGTTGATGCTGGTGTTCGCCGCCACCTATTGGAGCTGGCTGGGCTGGATCTAAAAGCCCCAGTGTGAGCCCGCTCCCAAAGGGGGGGCTGGGTTGGGCATATAGTTTGTGCCACATCGCAAATCAAATGTGGGAGCTGGCTTGCCTGCGATGGCGGTGTGTCAGCCACTGGAAATAGCGCCGGAACTGCCGCTATCGCGGGCAAGCCCGCTCCCACAGGGAGGTCTGGGCTGGGCATATAGTTTGTGCCACATCGCAAATCAAATGTGGGAGCTGGCTTGCCTGCGATGGCGGTGTGTCAGCCACTGGAAATATCGCCTGAACCGCCGCTATCGCGGGCAAGCCCGCTCCCACAGTGGGGCTGGGCTGGGCATATAGTTTGTGCCACATCGCAAATTAAATGTGGGAGCTGGCTTGCCTGCGATGGCGGTGTGTCAGCCACTGGAAATAGCGCCTGAACCGCCGCTATCGCGGGCAAGCCCGCTCCCACAGGGGGGCTGGGTTGAGCATATAGTTTGTGCCACATCGCAAATCAAATGTGGGAGCTGGCTTGCCTGCGATGGCGGTGTGTCAGCCACTGGAAATAGCGCCTGAACCGCCGCTATCGCGGGCAAGCCCGCTCCCACAGGGGAGCTCGGCTGGGCACATAAGTTGCGTCACATCGCAAATCAAATGTGGGAGCAGGCAAGCCAGCTCCCACAAAGATGACAAGATGAACCCCGCTCAGGTCTACTACGCTCTGAGTCATGGTTTTACCGGCCTCGTGCGTCGGTCATCAAGGTCACGAATGGATAAATACACCCCGCATACCTGGCAACCCCACGAGCGTCCGAGCTTGCCGGGGTCGCCGTCGACGCCCCATCACCCCACGCTCAAACGCTGGGCCTTTGCCCTGGTTGGCGTGCTGGTGGCAATCACCGGCGGCCTGGGCAATGCACTGGTGATCGCCAACCTGCCGTATCTGCAAGGGGCATTGGGCGCGACCACCGCCGAAATGGCCTGGCTGCCCGCGGCCTATGTGATGACCAACGTGTCGATGAACCTGCTGCTGGTGAAGTTCCGCCAGCAGTTCGGCTTGCGCGCGTTTACCGAAGTGTTCCTGGTGCTCTACGCCCTGGTCACCTTTGGCCATCTGTTCGTCAATGACCTGAGTTCGGCAATCGCCGTGCGTGCGGCCCACGGCATGGTGGGTGCGGCCCTCAGTTCCCTGGGTTTGTACTACATGGTCCAGGCGTTTCCCGCAAAGTGGCGGCTCAAGGCCCTGGTCTTGGGCCTGGGCACCGCGCAACTGGCCCTGCCGATGGCACGGCTGTTTTCCGAGGACTTGCTGCAAATTGCCGAGTGGCGCGGCCTCTACCTGTTTGAACTGGGCATGGCGCTGACCTGCCTGGGCTGTGTATTCCTGCTCAAGTTGCCACCGGGCGACCGCTTCAAGACCTTTGAAAAGCTCGACTTCCTGACCTTCGCCTTGCTCGCCTCGGGGGTGGCGTTGCTCTGCGCGGTACTGTCCCTGGGGCGTATCGACTGGTGGCTGGAAGCGCCGTGGATTGGCGTCGCTTCTGCCTGTTCACTGGTGCTGATCATGGCCGGCCTGGCCATCGAGCATAACCGCGCCAACCCGTTGCTGATGACCCGCTGGCTGGGCGGCGGGGTGATGATTCGCCTGGCCCTGGCGGTGATCCTGATCCGCATGGTGCTGTCCGAGCAGTCCACCGGCGCCGTCGGCTTTTTGCAGGCGCTGAACATGAGCAGCGAGCAGATGCGCACCTTGTACCTGGTGATGCTGCTGGGGGCGATCAGTGGCCTGGTGATCAGCGCGTTGACCATCAACCCGGCACACCTGCTGATGCCGCTGGTGATATCCCTGGCCCTGATGGCCACAGGTTCGGTGATGGATAGCTTCTCCAGCAACCTGACTCGCCCGCACAACATGTACCTGAGCCAGTTTTTGCTGGGCTTTGGCGGTACCTTCTTCCTCGGCCCGACCATGGTGCTGGGCATGCGCAATGTGCTGACCAACCCGCGCAACCTCGTGAGTTTCTCTGTGTTGTTCGGTATTTGCCAGAACCTTGGCGGGCTGATGGGGGCGGCGTTACTCGGCACGTTCCAGATCGTGCGGGAGAAGTTCCACTCCAGCATGATTGTCGAACACCTGACATTGTTGGACCCTCGCGTAGCTGCCCGGGTGCAGAGCGGTGGCTCGGCCTATGGCTCGGTAACTGCCGACCCGGAACTGCGCAACCTGATGGGCATTCGCAGCCTGGCCACGGCGGCCACCCGTGAAGCCAATGTCATGGCCTATAACGACGTGTTCATGCTGATCGCGATCATCGCGATCCTCACCATGTTGTGGATTTTTACCCGCAGCCTGTGGCTGATGAGCACCACCAAGAAAGCTGCCGCCAGCGCAGCGCCTTCCGTTCAACCTAGCGGCGCACTTCCTTCATGAGCGAACCTACGGCTACCACCACGACCACCAATGCCATTGCTTCCACCCCGGAGGGCACCACGCCGCCCGGTGCCACGGTCACCGAACAGCGTTCGTTGGGGGTGCGTGTCATCTCGTCCCTGGGCTTTGCCGCGATTGCGATCGTCGGCGTGTTGATCGTGTTGTACGCCTGGCAATTGCCGCCTTTCAGCAGTGCCGTCGAAACCACCGAAAACGCCCTGGTGCGCGGCCAGGTAACGATCATCGGCCCGCAATTGAGCGGTTATGTGTTCGAGGTGCCGGTGCAGGATTTCCAGTACGTCAAGGCCGGGGATCTGCTGGTGCGCCTCGACGACCGCATCTACAAGCAGCGCCTGGACCAGGCCCAGGCGCAACTGGCGGTACAGCAGGCGTCCCTGGCCAACGTGGTGCAACAGCGCAACAGCGCCGAGGCGACCATCAAGTTGCGCCAGGCGGCCCTGGCCGACAGCCAGGCCCAGGCGCGCAAAAGCACCGCCGACCTGCGCCGCAACGAAGAACTGATCAGCGACGGCTCGGTATCGCGCCGCGAACTGGACGTGACCCGCGCCGCCAACGCGCAGACCATCGCCGCCGTGGCCCAGGCCCAGGCCAGCCTGGAAATCGCCCGCCAGGATCTGCAGACGGTGATCGTCAATCGCGGCTCGCTGGAAGCCGCCGTCGCCAGCGCCGAGGCCGCCGTGGAGTTGGCGCGGATCGACCTGTCGAACACCCGTGTGCTCGCACCCAGGGACGGCCAGTTGGGGCAGATCGGCGTGCGCCTGGGGGCCTACGTCAACTCCGGCGCGCAGTTGATGGCGCTGGTGCCGAACCAGCTGTGGGTGATCGCCAATATGAAAGAAACCCAGATGGACAACGTGCAGGTGGGCCAGCCGGTGACGTTCACCGTCGATGCCCTGAACCACCGCAAATTCCACGGCACGGTGCAGCGTATCTCGCCGGCCACGGGAGCCGAGTTCAGCCTGTTGCAGGCCGATAACGCCACCGGCAACTTCGTCAAGATCGCGCAGCGGGTGCCGGTGCGGATCACGGTGGACCCGGATCAGGAGCAGAGCGAACGCTTGCGGCCGGGGTTGTCGGTGGTGGTCAGTATCGACACGGCGGGGCGCTTGAAGAACAGCCCGCCCTGACCCCTGGCAGGAGCCGACTTGCCGGCTCCTGCAGAGGTTTTGTTTATGGGGTCATGAGCATCGGTGGCAGGGTGCCCAACAGCGAAACGGCCGCCACGGCCGCCGCGCCCAGCAGCCATTCCAGCAACACGCTGGCCTGCAATTGGCCCGGACGTTGCTGGCAACCCTTGATCCGTAGCCGGTTGAGCAATGCCAGGCCCAGCATGCCCGTCACCAGCAGCACCTTGATCAACAGGATCAAGGCAAACCCGCTGAACAGCGGGGTAGGCCACAATTGCCCGGTAAGCACGCGGACATTGATCAGCCCGCTGACCAGCAAACCCGCTACCAGCCCGTAACCGACACCACTGAAGCGCCGCAGGACCTCTTCCAGGTCGGTGCGCTGCGCTTGGCGCAGGATCAACACCAACAGCAGCAACCCACCGAGCCAGGCCCCGACGCAGAGCAGGTGTACCACCTGATTGAGGATCAGCAATTGGCCGTTCAGGCCACTGAGCATGGCGCCATGGCCCACCGGGGCCAGGGTTGCCAAAAGCAGCACCGTCAGTGGCAGGCGCAGGCGGCTCCAGGGCGTCATCAAGCCCAGCACCAACAAGCCATTGAGCAGCAAGTGCGCGCTCCAGACCTGGCCGAAGAAGGTCTTGCCCAGCACCAATTGCACGGTGGCCAGGTCCAGCGCCAATAGTTCGCTGCCAGCCATGCTGGCACTGATCAATAGCAACCACGCCACGCCGCTGCCCAGAGCCAGCCAGGCCAGTAGCGTGGTGATGCGCGCCAATTGCCGGTCCAGTGCCGGTTGGGGTTTGTTGCCCAGGAGCACGGGCCGGAACACACAAGCCCCGAACATCAGCAGCACCGCCAGAAAGTGCAGGAAACGGCACAGCACCAGCAGGGTTGCCATGGGTTATTGGCCGACCTTGAAGCTGTAGCTGCCTTCGCTCTTGTGGGTATCGACCGAGACCGCATGCCACTCCACCTTGTAAGTGCCGGCAGCCAACGGCGCGGCAGGGGTCACCACCAGGGTTTTCTTGTCGGCGTCCGGGGTTTCCAGGCCTTTGACCGCCACTTCGGTGCCGTCCTTGCTCAGGGAGACCTTGGTGAACGTGGCTTCGACACCTTCGGAGAACACCAGGCGCAGGTCGGCGGGCGCGGCGACGGTGCTGTCGGCCGCCGGCGTGGTGTTTTTCAGGTGGGCATGGGCAAAAGCCGCCGAAGCGCCCAGCAGCGAGGCCAGCAAGGTCACCGTGGTCAGGGTTTTCTTGATCAACATCGTGCACTACCTATCAATGGGAGGAGTGGGCAGTGTACGAAGTTTCCACTCGGGCTGTCGCCCCGATCTAGAGCGGATGGTAGTCTTCAAGGCATGTCGTTGTCAGGGAGCCCCTATGGGCAATCACAAGATCGGTATCCGTCGGGTCAACGTCGAAAAGATTCTGCTGGCGGCTGAGAAGGTCTTCGCCGAAAAGGGCTACGGCAGCACCGCCATGGCCGACATTGCCGAACAGGCGCAACTGCCGCGCTCCAACCTGCATTACTACTTCAGCACCAAGAGCGAGTTGTACAGCGCGGTGCTGTTCGACCTGCTGGAAGTGTGGAAGCAGGACGCCCTGTGTTTCGAGATGTTCGATGACCCGCGGGTGGTCCTCAGCAGCTACATCCGGGCGAAGATGCAGCATTCGCGCAGTCGCCCCTATGGCTCCAAAGTCTGGGCCAATGAAATCATCCACGGTGCGCCGACCCTCGGTGAAGCGTTGGATGCAAGCCTGTACGACTGGGCCAAGATGAAGGAAGCGAAAATCCGCCAGTGGGTGGAAGACAAACGCATCCTCGCGGTGGAGCCGTCGAGCCTGCTGTATATGATCTGGGCCTCGACCCAGCACTATGCCGACTTTGATCATCAGGTGATGATCCTCAACGACCATCAGGCGTTGTCGGATATGCAGTTCGAACGGGCGGTGCAGACGGTGACCAGTGTGATTTTGCGGGGGATTGGCTTGGAGCCCTGAGTTTGTGGTGCGGTTGAGGGCCTTATCGCAGGCAAGCCAGCTCCCACATTTTGATTGTGTGAACCCGATCAAATGTGGGAGCTGGCTTGCCTGCGATAGCGATTTAAAAGGCTACACCGCCTCTCGGTAGGGGTTGCGTGGGTCCTGCGTCCAATTCAAAAACGGCTTGCCGGTGTCCATCGGCACCATCTCGATGCAGTCCGCCACCGGGCAGGTGATCTGGCACAGGTTGCAGCCCACGCATTCGTCGTCGATCACTTGGTACACGTGGGTGCCATCGGCCTGCTTGAGGCTGGCAATCGCCTGGTGCGAGGTGTCTTCGCAGGCAATATGGCAACGCCCGCAGCCAATGCAGGCGGCCTGGTCAATGTTGGCGATGACCTGGTAGTTGATGTCCAGGTATTTCCAGTCCGTGGTGTTGCCCACGGCGCGCCCGGAGAAATCCTGCAGGCTGTTGTAGCCCTGGCTGTCCATCCACCGCGACAAGCCATCCTTCATCTCGTCGACAATGCGAAAGCCATGCAGCATCGCCGCCGTGCATACCTGCACCGCGCCGCAGCCCAGGGCAATGAACTCTGCGGCATCGCGCCAGTTGCCGATGCCGCCGATCCCGCAGATCGGCAAGCCCTGGGTCTGGGGGTCACGGGCAATTTCAGCGACCATGTTCAAGGCAATCGGCTTGACCGCCGAGCCGCAGTAGCCGCCGTGGGTACTCTGGGTGCCGACGATCGGCAGGGCGACCATGCGCTCCAGATCGACACTGGTGATGGAGTTGATGGTGTTGATCAGCGATACCGCATCGGCGCCCCCGCGATACGCGGCACGGGCGGCCACGCGAATGTCGGTGATATTAGGTGTGAGCTTGACGATCACCGGCAGCGAACAGTAGGTCTTGCACCAGCGTGTCACCTGCTCCACATACTCCGGCACCTGGCCCACGGCCGCGCCCATGCCCCGTTCCGGCATGCCGTGGGGGCAACCGAAGTTCAGCTCGATGCCGTCGCAACCGGTGGCCTCCACCAGCGGCAGGATGTTTTTCCATGACTCTTCGACGCACGGCACCATCAGCGACACGATCAGCGCGCGGTCCGGCCAGTCCTTTTTCACCTGGGTGATTTCCCGCAGGTTGATTTCCAGGGAGCGGTCGGTAATCAGCTCGATATTGTTGATACCCAACACTTCACGGTTGGCGCCAAAGTGCGCCGAATAACGGGACGAGACGTTGACCGCCGCCGGGTCTTCGCCCAGGGTCTTCCAGACCACACCCCCCCAGCCGGCCTCGAAGGCGCGCACCACGTTGTAGGCTTTGTCGGTGGGTGGTGCGGAGGCCAGCCAGAACGGGTTGGGGGCTTTGATACCGGCGAACACAATCGATAGATCGGCCATTTACGCAGCCTCCACATTGAGCATGAGTTGAGCGTGCATGGCCTCGGCGGCCAGCTTGCCGTGTTGCACGGCCTGGACGGTGAGGTCTTGCCCGAGGCTGACGCAATCGCCACCGGCATACACGCCGGGGATGCTGGTTTGCAGCTGTGCATCGACAAAGATCCGTTCGCCCTGGCGTTGCAGTTGCTGGGCCAGTGGGTCGTGCAAGGCCTGGTCGTCGAAGCCTTGGCCGATGGCCTTGAAGATCGCATCTGCCTCCAGCTCGAAAGTTTCGCCGGTGGAGTGCAGGCGGCCGTTTTCCAGGCGCGTGCGGGCAAAGCGCATGCCGCGTACCTGGCCCTGGTCGTCCAGCAGCACCGTGTCGGGTTGGGCCCAGGTCAGCAGGCGCACCTGGTTGGCCTTGGCGATATCTTGCTCATGGCCGGTGGCGCCCATGTCGGCAAGCCCACGGCGGTAGACCAGGTTGACATCGCGCGCGCCCAGGCGGGCCATTTGCACGGCCATGTCGATGGCGGTGTTGCCGGCACCCAGCACGATGCAGCGGTCGGCCAGGGGCAGTTGGCTGAGGTCGTCGGCCTGGCGCAGTTCGCGGATGTAATCGGTGGCGGCGAGCAGGCCGGGGGCGTCCTCATGGGGCAGGCCCAGGTGTTTGCTGGCGGCCAGGCCCAGGCCGAGGAACACCGCGTCGAACTGCTGGTGCAGGTCGCTCAGGCTCAGGTTGTCACCCAGGCGCTGGCCGTGGCGGATTTCGATGCCGCCGATCTGCAGGAGGAAATCCAGCTCCTTCTGGGCGAAGTCATCCACCAGTTTGTATTTGGCGATCCCGTATTCGTTGAGGCCACCGGCCTTTTCCCGGGCTTCGAAAATCACCACGTCATGCCCATGCAAGGCACTGCGATGGGCGCAGGACAAACCTGCCGGCCCGGCGCCGACCACCGCGATGCGCTTGCCGGTAGGGGCGGCGCGCTGGAACGGGTGTTGCTCGAAGTGCGCGTGGTCGATGGCATAGCGTTGCAACAGGCCGATCAGCACCGGGGCGCATTCTTCGCTGTGGTTGCGCACACAGGCCTGCTGGCAGAGGATTTCGGTCGGGCACACCCGGGCACAGCTGCCACCGAGGATGTTGGCCGAGAGAATCTTTTGCGCTGCGCCCTGGACGTTGTCGGTGTGGATGTTGCGGATGAAGGACGGAATGTCGATCTCGCTGGGGCACGCGTTGACGCACGGTGCGTCGTAGCAATACAGGCAGCGCGAGGCTTCCAGGTGCGCCTGGCGGGCGTTGAGGGGCGGTGCCAGGTCGGTGAAATGGCTGGCGAGGGTCGCCTTGTCTTCGTCGGGGTGGGGGAGGTGGTTCAGGGTCTGGATCACGGTAGTGTCCTCACGGTTTTTTTTGCCTCTGGCGGGCATTGATTTTTTTGTTGTTTGCACTGGCCTCATCGCGGGCAAGCCAGCTCCCACATTTGAACTGTGTGAACCCGATCAAGTGTGGGAGCTGGCTTGCCTGCGATCGGCGATGTCAGCGTTTCACCGCGGCTGGCTTGGAATGCTCGGCCCGCTTGCGCAACTGCTCGAACACGGCCGGATACGCCGGCCGCTCGACATAGCGCCCGGCACCGCGCTCGGCGCGCAGGTCGCCGTCGACCCAGACCAGCTTGCCCTGGCTGATGGTGTGGCTGGGCACGCCGCGTACGGTCTTGCCTTCGAAGATGTTGAAGTCCACCTGCTGATGGTGGGTCTTGGCCGAGATGGTTCGCGAGCCCTGGGGATCCCACAGCACCAGGTCGGCATCGGCGCCGACCCGGATCGCACCTTTGCGCGGGTAGAGATTGAAGATCTTCGCCGTGTTGGTGGAGGTCAGCGCGACGAACTCCTGCATCGACAGGCGCCCGGTGTTGACCCCTTCGTCCCACAGCAGCGCCATACGGTCCTCGATGCCGGCGGTACCATTGGGAATCTTGCTGAAATCGTCACGCCCGGCGGCCTTTTGTTCGGCGCAGAAGCAGCAGTGGTCGGTGGCGGTGGTGTGCAGGTTGCCCGATTGCAGGCCGCGCCACAGCGCGTCTTGGTGCCCGCGTGGGCGGAAGGGCGGGCTCATCACGTAGCCCGCAGCGGTCTGCCAGTCGGGGTGCTGGTACACGCTGTCGTCCAGCAGCAGGTGCCCGGCCAGGACTTCGCCATAGACCGCCTGTCCCTTGGCGCGGGCGTAGGTGATTTCGTCGAGGGCTTCCTGGGTCGAGACGTGTACCAGGTACAGCGGCGTGCCGATGGTTTCGGCAATGCGGATCGCGCGGCTGGCGGCTTCGCCTTCCACTTGTGAGGGGCGCGACAGCGGATGGGCCTCGGGCCCGGTGATGCCCTGTGCCATCAGCTTGCGTTGCAGGTGATACACCAGTTCGCCGTTCTCCGCATGCACGGTGGGCACCGCGCCCAGTTCCAGGCAGCGCTCGAAGCTGGCGACCAGGGTGTCGTCGGCGGCCATGATCGCGTTCTTGTAGGCCATGAAGTGCTTGAAGCTGTTGATGCCGTGATGGCTCACCAGCTCGGCCATTTCCTCGCGCACCTGTTCGCTCCACCAGGTGATCGCCACATGAAACCCGTAGTCGGCCGCCGACTTCTGGGCCCAGCCACGCCACTGGTGAAAGGCTTCCAGCAACGACTGCTGTGGGTTGGGAATCACAAAATCGATGATTGACGTGGTCCCGCCCGCCAGGCCCGCTGCCGTACCGCTGAAAAAGTCCTCGCTGGCCACGGTGCCCATGAAGGGCAGTTGCATATGGGTATGGGGGTCGATACCGCCGGGCATCAGGTATTGGCCGCTGCCATCGAGTATCTCGGTGCCGGCGGGAATATCCAGATCAGTGCCAATAGCGCGGACTAGACCGTCTGCGCACAAGACATCGGCTTTATAACTTTCATCATGGGTAACAACGGTAGCGCCACGGATCAACAGAGACATGCCGAGTTCCTCAGAGGCTTGACCGGCTTATGCCAGTTCTAAGTGTTGTAGTGCTGCACACCGTGCAAGATTTATTCTTGTCAGTGGTGACAGGAATAGAAACTAGCCCGAGTTTTTCGAATGATCAAGATTATTTTTTATAAACATATATTAAGATTAAGTTGTTGAAATATATAGATAAAAATATTAAATCACCAAAATGTAGCGTCCATTCACCATTTTGACGCACTTGACAGGTTCCCAATATGAGCAACATTTCCTATTGCAAATCAGACGCTTGAGAGTTGCCTCTTGACGGCGGGTAGTAATAAAAATAATTGTGTTGCACCAGATTGAGTCCTGATTGTTCGGACAACTTCTGCGTTATTTGGCCTGAGTAACGTTGAAAGTGCCGTGGGACTTTTCGGTAAATAAAATAAAGCTGATAAACATCAGCCAGTTATATAAGCGGTACGGATGGGGTGACGGCTTGCGGCACGGTAATTGAGTGCGCTGGCGGTTGGCCGGGTCCGTGATGTCATGTTGTCCATGCGGGACTACGGCCATCCAGCGTTGAGCGCCGGATGAGCAACAATAATTTTAAAAAAAACCGTGGAGCGGCCATGCAACAGAACAGATCGCAAGTCATAGAACGCGACGGCCTGTATGAACTCGACGCCGGCAGCGACGTCCTCGACAGCCCCCGCTACAACCACGACATGGCACCGACCAAGGTGCACGAGCGAACCTGGAACAAGTGGCACATCACGGCGCTGTGGGTCGGCATGTCGATCTGCGTACCGACCTACACCCTGGGTGGGGTGCTTACCGCGTACTTCGGTTTGTCGGTGGGCGAGGCGCTGATGGCGATCCTGCTGGCCAATATCGTGGTGCTTATCCCCCTGACGCTCAACGCTTTTCCCGGGACCAAGTACGGCATTCCGTTCCCGGTGCTGTTGCGCTCATCCTTCGGCATCCTTGGTTCCAATGTGCCGTGCCTGATCCGTGCGCTGGTGGCGTGTGGCTGGTTCGGTATCCAGACGATGTTCGGCGGGCTGGCGATCCACTTGTTCCTCGGCTCGATTTTCGAGGGCTGGAAGAGCCTGGGCGGCACCGGCGAGGTGATCGGCTTCATGATCTTCTGGGTGCTGAACCTGTGGGTGGTGCTGCGTGGCGCCGAGTCGATCAAATGGCTGGAAACCCTGTCGGCGCCGCTGCTGGTGGCGGTGGGTATCGGCCTGCTGGTGTGGGCGTTGCCCAATGTGTCGCTCAGCGAGCTGATGGCGATCCCGCCCAAGCGGCCCGAAGGCGCGAGCCTGACGGGTTACTTCATGGCCGGGCTGACGGCGATGGTCGGGTTCTGGGCCACGTTGTCGTTGAATATTCCCGACTTCAGCCGCTATGCCAAAAGCCAGAAGGACCAGATCCTGGGGCAGATTTTTGGCCTGCCGCTGACCATGTTCCTGTTCGCCGCATTGGGCGTGATCATGACCGCCGCCTCGGTGAAGCTGGTGGGGGTCAGCGTCTCCGACCCGGTGACCCTGATCGGCCACATCCAGAGCCCGGTGTGGGTGGCGGTGGCGATGGCGTTGATCATCATTGCCACGCTGTCGACCAACACGGCGGCGAATATTGTCTCGCCCACCAATGACTTCCAGAACATCGCGCCCAAGCTGATCAACCGCACCACCGCCGTGGTGCTTACCGGCCTGGTGGGGCTGGCGTTGATGGCCCATGAACTGCTGAAAAAACTCGGCCTGATCGTGTCCGATGTCAGCCTGGAAACCGTGTATTCCAACTGGCTGCTGGGTTATTCGAGCCTGTTGGGGCCGATTGCCGGGATCATGGTGGTGGACTATTTCCTGATCCGCCGCCAGCAACTGGACCTGGCGGGGTTGTACCGCGATGACGTGTATCCGGCGTGGAATGTGGCGGGGTTTATCGCCTTTGGCGTGCCGGTGGTGCTGACCTTGCTGTCGCTGGGTAGCGATGCATTCAGTTGGTTCTACAGCTATGGCTGGTTCACCGGTTCGGCGTTGGGCGGGGTGTTGTATTACGGCCTGTGCAGCAAGCGCAAAACCAGCCCGGTCGCTGCCAAGACATCCCTGTAAGCGATGTGGAATGCAATCAACTGTGGGATCGGGCTTGCTCGCGAAGGCGGTGGGTCAGTGATGGATATATTGACTGATACACCGCCTTCGCGAGCAAGCCCGCTCCCACAGTTGGACCGCGTCAATCATAAGAAATATTGCCCGAGGAGATCCCCATGAACGCTGCCATCGACGTTCTACAATCGACCCATCAGCACATCAACCGCGACCGCCTGTGGCAGTCGTTGATGGACCTCGCCAAGCTTGGCGCTACCCCCAAGGGCGGTGTGTGTCGACTGGCCCTGACCGACCTGGATCGCCAGGCTCGCGATCTGTTTGTGCAATGGTGCGAGGATGCGGGTTGCACCGTGACCGTCGATGGTGTGGGCAATATCTTTGCTCGTCGCCCTGGGCGCAACCCGGCGCTGGCGCCGGTGATGACCGGCAGCCATATCGACACCCAGCCGACTGGCGGCAAGTTCGACGGCTGCTTCGGTGTATTGGCGGGAGTGGAGGTGTTGCGCACGCTCAATGACCTGCAGATCGAAACCGAGGCGCCGCTGGAGGTGGTGGTGTGGACCAACGAAGAAGGCTCGCGCTTCCCGCCATGCATGATGGGCTCCGGGGTGTTTGCCGAGAAATTCACCCTGGCAGACACCCTGGCCAAGACCGATGCCGAGGGCGTCACGGTGGGCGATGCGCTGAATGCGATTGGCTATGCGGGCCCCCGGCCGGTCAGTGGGCACAAGGTAGGGGCTTATTTTGAAGCCCATATCGAGCAAGGCCCGATCCTTGAAGATGAGCGCAAAACCATCGGCGTGGTGCTGGGGGCGCTCGGCCAGAAATGGTTCGACCTGACCCTGCGTGGGGTCGAGGCCCACGCTGGGCCAACGCCGATGCACCTGCGCAAGGACGCCCTGGTCGGTGCTTCGGCAGTGGTGGCTGCGGTCAACGCCGCAGCCCTCGGCCATCAGCCCCATGCCTGTGGCACCGTGGGTTGCCTGCAAGCCTACCCGGGCTCGCGCAATGTGATCCCTGGCGAGGTGCGCATGACCCTGGACTTCCGCCACCTGGAGCCGGCACGCCTGGACTCGATGATTGCCCAGGTGCGCCAGGTGATCGACGACACCTGCGCCAAGCACGGCCTGACCTTCGAAATGGTGCCTACCGCCGACTTTCCACCGCTGTATTTCGACAAGGGGTGTGTCGATGCTGTACGTGAGGCGGCCAATGGCCTGGGGCTGTCGAACATGGATATTGTCAGTGGCGCCGGGCACGACGCGATCTTCGTTGCCGAATTGGGGCCGGCGGGGATGATATTCGTGCCGTGTGAGGGCGGGATCAGCCATAACGAGATCGAAAACGCGGCGCCGGATGACCTGGCGGCGGGGTGCGCGGTATTGCTGCGGGCGATGGTGGCGGCGTCGGCGGCCGTGGCCAACAAGCGGGTGGCCTGAAACTGTAGGAGCCGGCAAGCCGGCTCCTACATTATTTATCAGGCGTGATGGGCGACAGGCTTATGGGCCTTGGCGCGTGTTGCGGCCTTGGGCTGTGGATGATGATGCCGGCGGGTCACGCGCAATACCCCCCACAACATGGCGCCGGCGACGGCCAGCCAGCCAAGCACCAGCAGGAAAATCGTGGTTGTCAGGCTCATGAGTGCCTCCTTTTGCCCTGTGCAGGGCACACACTGTCTTTGCAATGGACAGTCTAGCTGCCTCCCGGTTGCGTGCTATTGACCAATGGTCGTGTCCGTCCAACTTGTTTGCTCTATCCCGGGCTTTTTACTGCTGCCCAAGGCTATACCGGCGTCCAAGAGCGCCCTATGATCAACGCCCCAGCCCGCAGATGATCAAGAGAGTGAAGAAGTTGCGTTTACGGTCGAGTCTCAAAAAATCCTCGCTGGTGGCTGCCTGCGTCCTCGGATTGGCCGCGTGTGCCGGGCATCCCACCCCCTCGAAAATCCACGGTCTGCCCGAACGTGTAGAGCTCAACGGTGTGCCGGCGTTTCGTGGCGACACCTACCAGGGTGGCCCAGCCGCCTTGGCCAGCATGCTGTCGCAACAAGGCATTGTGATTACACCGGGCTTGCTGGATAAGCCATTGCACCTGCCGGGTGGGGAAGCGGACCTTGAGCGCAATATGCAGATACTGGCGCGTGAGTACGGGATGCTGGTGTATCCGCTGGATGCCAAGCTAACCGCGCTGTTGGCGCAGGTGGCGGCGGGGTATCCGGTGATGGTGCGCATCACCGAGGGCTCGACACTCTGGGCTGAGCCGCGTTATGCGGTACTGGTGGGCTTTAACCAGCAGAACAGTACGGTATTGCTGCGAGTCGCAAGGGACCGGCGACGCCCGGTGGCGTTCAGCGACTTCGAGTCCGCCTGGAGCAGCGCCGGGCAGTGGGCGGTATTGGTCCAGCGCCCAAGCCAGTTGCCGGCCAATCTGGATGCGGGGCGGTGGCAGCAGGCCGCTAACGCAACCGCCCAGGCCGGCCAGGAGCAGGCGGCAGCCCAGGCACTCAAGGTATTGGCCGAAAGACCGAAGCAGCCATAAAGCAAACGGCGCCCGAGGGCGCCGTTTTTGTACCTGCCAATCGTGTATCAATGGGACTGGGCGACCCCGGTCTGGCGGGCCTTGAGATTCTTGTCGGCCTTGTATTGCAGGGCCACGTCCGGCACCGAGCCACTCTTGCCGGTTTCAATCCACTTGCGGATGCGGCTGGCATCGGCAAAGTGCGTGAACTTGCCGAAAGCATCGAGGATCACCAGCGATACCGGACGATTGCCCATGCTCGTCACCAGCACCAGGCAGTGGCCGGCCTGGTTGGTGAAGCCGGTCTTGGTCAGCTTGATATCCCAGTTGGCCCGGTTGACCAGGTGATCGGTATTGGAAAAGCCCAGGGTGTAGCTGGGCTTGCGGAACGACACGGTTTTTTCCTTGGTGGTGCTCAGTTGCGTGAGCAGCGGGTATTTGTGCGCGGCCTGCACCAGCTTGCTCAAGTCGCGGGCGGTGGACACGTTATGGATCGACAGGCCGGTGGGCTCGACATAGCGCGTGCTGTTCATGCCCAGGGCCTTGGCCTTGGCGTTCATCGCGGCAATAAATGCGGCATAACCGCCCGGATAGTGGTGGGCCAGGCTGGCAGCGGCACGGTTTTCCGAGGACATCAGGGTGATCAGCAACATCTCCTTGCGCGGCATCTCGCTGTTGAGCTTGACCCGTGAGAACACGCCTTTCATTTCCGGGGTGTCGCTGATGTTGATGGAGATGTACTCGTCCATGTTCTGCTTGGCGTCCAGCACCACCATGCCGGTCATCAATTTGGTGACGGAGGCAATCGGCACGACTACGTCGGGGTTGCTGGCGTAGATCACCTTGTTGGTTTGCAAATCCACCAGCATCGCGCTACCCGAAGCGATATGCAGCTGCGAGGTATCCCGTGGGGCCAGGGTAGTTTCACTGGCGTTGGCGACAGTGCCTGCGAATGCGAAGAACAGGCTGACGAGAGAGAGACGAATATTCACGCGGATGGACTCGCTAAAAGATAGAAAAATACCGGGTGCGACCGGCTTTATGAAAAATGACGTTACATATTATTAGTATGGGCCAGAAACTGTCGAATGTTCTTCTAAAACCAGACGAAAGCTCTTAAAAACAAAGAAAAAACGACTTTTTTTGCGGGCAATAAAAAGCCCCGCCATAAGGCAGGGCTTCTTTAGTGCGGCGGGTTATTAGCTGTGCAGCGTTTCGGCTGCGTACAGAGTGTTTTCCAGAAGGCACGCACGGGTCATCGGGCCTACGCCACCCGGCACCGGAGTAATCCAGCCTGCACGAGGCAGGGCGGTTTCATACACCACGTCGCCCACCAGCTTGCCATCTTCCTGGCGGTTGATGCCGACGTCGATCACGATGGCGCCTTCCTTGATCCACTCGCCCTTGACCAGGCCCGGCTTGCCGGCGGCGACCACTACCAGGTCGGCACGGCCGACGTGGCCTGCCAGGTCCTTGGTGAAGCGGTGGGTGACGGTCACGGTGCAGCCGGCCAGCAGCAGTTCCATGGCCATCGGGCGGCCAACAATGTTGGAAGCGCCAACGACTACCGCATCCAGCCCATACAGGTCCACGCCGGTGCTTTCCAGCAGGGTCATGATGCCTTTTGGCGTGCAGGGGCGTAGCAGGGGGATACGCTGGGCCAGGCGACCGACGTTATAAGGATGGAAACCGTCGACGTCTTTGTCGGGGCGGATGCGCTCCAGCAGCAGGGAGGCATCCAGATGCTCCGGCAGCGGCAATTGCAGCAGGATGCCGTCGATGTTCGGATCGTCGTTGAGGCCGTCGATCAGGTCGGTCAGCGCCTGTTGGGTGGTGTCGGAAGGCAAGTCGTAGGCCTTGGAAACAAAGCCGACCTCTTCACAGTCTTTACGCTTGTGCGAGACATAAACCTGGGAGGCAGGATCGCTGCCGACCAGGATCACCGCGAGCCCCGGCGTGCGCAGGCCAAGCTTGCGACGTTCGGCGACACGTTTGGCGATCTGCTGGCGCAGGCTGGCGGCGATTGATTTGCCGTCGATAAGTTGTGCAGTCATTACGCGTGATTAACCATCGAGAGGGGGAGGAAAAGTGCGCGCATTCTCGCACGCCAGGACGTGAGGGCAAAGGCGCTTGGTCTGCAAATTCCCCTAACCCCTTAAATAAAATGAATTTTTTTCAAAAAAGATTTGACGGCCCCTGGGGGCGTCTATACTATTCGTCGCACTTGTCGGGCACAGCCTAGCACTGGTTAAGAAGGTCGAGCGCAATAGTGGTTTTATTGTGTGAGGCTGGAAGCATTTAGTTTGTAGTCCTCCAAGAGTACAGATTAATCAGGCGCCCGTAGCTCAGCTGGATAGAGCATCCGCCTTCTAAGCGGATGGTCGCAGGTTCGAGTCCTGCCGGGTGCGCCATTAGGCAGCTTTGGCACAAGTAGCGCAAGATGGTGGGCGTAGCTCAGTTGGTAGAGCACGGGATTGTGACTCCCGTTGTCGAGGGTTCGATCCCCTTCGTCCACCCCATATTTCAAAAGGCGCCAGATTTAACGGTCTGGCGCCTTTGTTTTAAAAGCTTCAAGCCGCGGATGTGGTGGAATTGGTAGACACACTGGATTTAGGTTCCAGCGCCGCGAGGCGTAAGAGTTCGAGTCTCTTCATCCGCACCAAATACAGCGTCACCCTTGCCATGGGCTGGGTTGGTGCTTAACAGAGAAGGCGATTGGCTTCTTTGTCACGCAATATGGTGGGCGTAGCTCAGTTGGTAGAGCACGGGATTGTGACTCCCGTTGTCGAGGGTTCGATCCCCTTCGTCCACCCCATATTCCGAAAGGCGCCAGATTTAACAGTCTGGCGCCTTTTTTGTTTTAGCGGTTTACGTATTCGGCGACTGCAGGTTCTGGGTCGCAGGGGTGGGCGCTTCGTCGTATTTTTGTTTCTCGATGATGCCGTACTACCCGCCGGCCTTGTGCGCAAGGTTGGCAGCCAGGGAGATGGTTGGCAGCTTCTTCTATATATAGAAGGGTTGGTACAGAGCCCTGGCGTGATTGGCTGTATTTGTCACTGGGGCGAGGAGCATTCGTGCATTCGTACCTGTAAAATGCCTGCTGTTTTTTAACCCGTTTTCAGTAGGGTGACTTCTTGAGTTTGACCCACTAGAATGCATGCCCTTGATTCTTGGGTCGGAAACGGCCGGCTAACGTCTGTGCAACGAGGAATATCCATGCAAGTTTCTGTTGAAAATACTACTGCTATCGAGCGCCGCATGAGCATCACCGTGCCGGCAGAGCGCATCGAGACTGCGGTCAACAAGCGTCTGCAGCAGACTGCCCAGAAGGCCAAGATCGCTGGTTTCCGTCCAGGCAAAGTGCCGATGAGCGAAATCAAGCGCCGCTTTGGTGCTGACGCGCGTCAAGATGCCGTAGGTGACGTGATCCAGGCTTCCTTCTACGAAGCTGTTGTCGAGCAAAAGCTGAACCCGGCTGGTTCGCCTTCCATCGAGCCTAAGTCCTTGGAAGCTGGCAAGGACCTTGAGTACGTTGCCGTATTCGAAGTGTTCCCAGAGTTCACCGTCGCTGGCTTCGAAGGTATCGAAATCGAGCGCCTGAGCGCCGAAGTGGCTGATGCCGACCTGGACAACATGCTGGAAATCCTGCGCAAGCAGAACACCCGTTTTGAAGTGGCCGATCGCGCTGCCCAGAACGAAGACCAGCTGAACATCGATTTCGTAGGCAAGGTTGACGGCGAAGTCTTCGCTGGCGGCTCGGCCAAAGGCACCCAGTTGGTACTGGGCTCCAATCGCATGATCCCGGGTTTCGAAGACGGTCTGGTTGGCGCCAAAGCCGGTGAAGAGCGCGTTCTGAACCTGACTTTCCCTGCTGACTACCAGAACCTGGACCTGGCTGGCAAAGCCGCCGAGTTCACCGTGACTGTCAACAGTGTTTCCGAGCCTAAGCTGCCAGAACTGAACGAAGAGTTCTTCGCCCAGTTCGGCATCAAGGAAACCGGTATCGAAGGTTTCCGCGCCGAAGTTCGCAAGAACATGGAGCGTGAGCTGCGCCAGGCCATCAAGTCCAAGGTCAAGAACCAGGTCATGGACGGTCTGCTGGCCGCCAACCCGATCGAAGTGCCTAAGGCTCTGCTGTCCAACGAAGTGGACCGCCTGCGCGTACAAGCTGTTCAGCAGTTTGGTGGCAACATCAAGCCTGACCAACTGCCGGCCGAGCTGTTCGAAGAGCAAGCCAAGCGCCGCGTCGTGCTGGGCCTGATCGTGGCTGAAGTGGTCAAGCAGTTCGACCTCAAGCCTGACGAAGACCGCGTTCGCGAAATGATCCAGGAAATGGCTTCGGCCTACCAGGAGCCTGAGCAGGTCGTGGCTTGGTACTACAAGAATGACCAGCAGTTGAACGAAGTCCGTTCGGTTGTGCTGGAAGAACAAGTTGTGGATACTGTTCTGCAGAAGGCTAAGGTGACCGACAAAGCGGTCTCTTACGAAGAAGCAGTCAAGCCGGCAGAAGCAGCACAAGCCGACTGATTGTCCAACTCGTTTGAAAATACACCCATAAGCCAGCCTCGCGCTGGCTTATGCGTATTCAAGACATGACTATTTGGGAGTAACTGCAGAGCATGTTCCGTAATTCGTATATTCAGCAGAACTCTGATATCCAGGCCGCAGGCGGCCTGGTCCCGATGGTTGTCGAGCAATCTGCTCGTGGCGAACGCGCCTACGACATCTACTCGCGCCTGCTCAAGGAGCGAGTGATCTTTCTGGTTGGTCCGGTAGAGGACTACATGGCCAACCTGATCTGTGCGCAACTGCTGTTCCTTGAAGCGGAAAACCCGGACAAGGACATCCATCTCTACATCAACTCTCCAGGCGGTTCGGTGACGGCGGGCATGTCGATCTACGACACCATGCAGTTCATCAAGCCGAACGTATCCACCACGTGCATTGGCCAGGCCTGCAGCATGGGTGCATTCCTGCTGACCGCAGGTGCTGAAGGCAAGCGTTTCTGCCTGCCTAACTCGCGCGTGATGATTCACCAGCCACTGGGCGGTTTCCAGGGCCAGGCGTCGGACATCGAAATCCACGCCAAGGAAATCCTGTTTATCCGTGAGCGTCTCAATACGCTGATGGCCAAGCACAGCGGGCACACCCTGGAAGAAATCGAGCGCGATACCAACCGCGACAACTTCATGAGTGCCGAAGCCGCGCGTGAATACGGGCTGATCGACGCCGTGATCGACAAGCGCCCCGCTTAATATAAGCCGCTCAAAATAGGGCTGGTCGGCATGTCCGACCACCGGCGGGCTTGAAAAAGCCCGCATAAGCCTTCATCTTGTGTTGCAAGCCTATCGGATTTGGATCGAACGAATGACTGACACCCGCAACGGCGAGGACAACGGCAAGCTGCTCTATTGCTCCTTCTGTGGCAAAAGCCAGCATGAAGTGCGCAAATTGATTGCCGGCCCCTCGGTCTTTATCTGCGACGAGTGCGTCGACCTGTGCAATGACATCATCCGTGAGGAGGTGCAGGAGGCACAGGCCGAAAGCAGCGCGCATAAATTGCCTTCGCCTAAAGAAATCAGCGGCATCCTTGATCAGTACGTGATTGGTCAAGAGCGTGCAAAGAAGGTTCTGGCCGTAGCGGTGTACAACCACTACAAGCGCTTGAACCAGCGTGACAAGAAAGGTGACGAGGTCGAACTCGGCAAGAGCAACATCCTGCTGATCGGTCCTACAGGCTCGGGTAAAACCCTGCTTGCAGAAACCCTCGCTCGCCTGCTGAACGTTCCGTTCACCATCGCCGACGCCACCACCCTCACCGAGGCTGGCTACGTGGGTGAAGATGTCGAGAACATCATTCAGAAACTGCTGCAGAAGTGCGACTACGACGTAGAGAAGGCCCAGATGGGTATTGTCTATATCGATGAAATCGACAAGATTTCGCGCAAGTCCGACAACCCGTCGATCACCCGGGATGTTTCCGGCGAAGGCGTGCAGCAAGCCCTGCTGAAGTTGATTGAAGGCACGGTCGCTTCCGTACCGCCTCAAGGCGGCCGCAAGCACCCGCAGCAGGAATTCCTGCAGGTTGATACGCGTAACATCCTGTTTATCTGTGGCGGTGCGTTCTCCGGCCTGGAAAAGGTTATTCAAAACCGTTCCACCCGTGGCGGCATCGGTTTCAGTGCAGAAGTGCGCAGCAAGGAAGAAGGCAAGAAGGTGGGCGAGTCCCTGCGTGAAGTCGAGCCTGACGATCTGGTCAAGTTCGGTCTGATCCCGGAATTCGTTGGCCGTCTGCCGGTCCTGGCTACGCTGGACGAGCTGGACGAGGCTGCTCTGATTCAGATCCTCACCGAGCCGAAAAACGCCCTGACCAAGCAATACGCCAAGCTGTTCGAAATGGAAGGTGTAGACCTCGAGTTCCGTGCCGATGCGCTCAAATCGGTGGCCAAGCGGGCACTGGAGCGCAAGACTGGCGCACGTGGCCTGCGCTCGATTCTCGAAGGCGTACTGCTCGACACCATGTACGAAATCCCCTCGCAGTCCGAGGTGAGTAAAGTGGTGATCGACGAAAGCGTTATAGAAGGTAAGTCCAAGCCACTGTATATCTACGAAAACAGTGAGCCGGCTGCCAAGGCTGCGCCAGACGCGTAAGCGTTTCGCAGTTTCGGTACAAACAAGGGGCCTCTAGGGGCCCCTTTGTTTTTCATAGGGATTTTTACTGTGTGTAACTGCCAGCATTGAGCTTGTTTTTTTTACACGCAGCCCCCATCTTGGTTTCAAGCTTACTTTCATCTGTCATAGAGGCGAAATCATGAAGACAACCATTGAATTGCCTCTCCTGCCATTGCGTGATGTGGTTGTGTATCCGCACATGGTTATCCCGCTGTTCGTGGGGCGCGAGAAGTCTATCGAAGCCCTCGAGGCCGCGATGACGGGCGACAAGCAGATCCTGCTGTTGGCCCAGAGAAATCCGGCTGACGACGATCCAGGCGAAGACGCCCTGTATCGCGTCGGCACCATTGCCACCGTTCTGCAATTGCTCAAGCTGCCGGATGGCACCGTCAAGGTGCTGGTCGAGGGTGAGCAGCGCGGTGCGGTCGAGCGCTTCATGGAGGTGGACGGCCACCTGCGTGCAGAAGTGGCGTTGATCGACGAAGTCGATGCGCCTGAGCGCGAATCCGAAGTGTTTGTACGCAGCCTGCTGTCCCAGTTCGAGCAATACGTGCAACTGGGCAAGAAAGTCCCGGCTGAAGTCCTGTCCTCCCTCAACAGCATTGATGAGCCAAGCCGTCTGGTCGACACCATGGCCGCACACATGGCGCTGAAGATCGAGCAGAAGCAAGACATCCTCGAAATCATCGACCTGTCGACCCGGGTCGAGCACGTCCTGGCCCTGCTGGATGCCGAGATCGATCTGTTGCAGGTCGAGAAGCGCATTCGCGGTCGCGTCAAGAAACAAATGGAGCGCAGCCAGCGCGAGTACTACCTGAATGAGCAGATGAAGGCCATTCAGAAAGAGCTCGGCGACAGCGAGGAAGGTCACAACGAAATCGAAGAGCTGAAAAAGCGCATCGATGCCGCAGGCCTGCCAAAAGACGCGTTGACCAAAGCCACCGCCGAGTTGAACAAACTCAAGCAAATGTCGCCGATGTCGGCCGAAGCCACCGTGGTTCGTTCCTACATCGACTGGCTGGTGCAGGTGCCGTGGAAAGCCCAGACCAAGGTGCGCCTGGACCTGGCGCGTGCCGAAGATATCCTCGACGCCGATCACTACGGCCTGGAGGAGGTCAAGGAGCGCATCCTCGAATACCTCGCCGTGCAAAAGCGCGTGAAGAAGATTCGTGGCCCGGTGTTGTGCCTGGTCGGTCCTCCGGGCGTGGGTAAAACCTCGCTCGCCGAGTCGATTGCCAACGCCACCAACCGAAAATTCGTACGCATGGCCCTCGGTGGCGTGCGTGATGAAGCGGAAATCCGTGGACATCGCCGGACTTACATCGGTTCGATGCCGGGAAGATTGATTCAAAAGATGACAAAGGTTGGCGTGCGTAATCCGCTGTTCCTGCTCGATGAAATCGACAAAATGGGCAGCGACATGCGGGGCGATCCTGCATCAGCCTTGCTCGAAGTGCTCGACCCCGAGCAGAACCACAATTTCAACGACCATTACCTGGAAGTCGACTACGACCTGTCCGACGTAATGTTCCTGTGCACCTCCAACTCGATGAACATCCCGCCAGCCCTGCTGGACCGGATGGAGGTGATTCGTCTGCCGGGTTACACCGAAGACGAGAAGATCAATATCGCCGTCAAGTACCTCGCGCCCAAGCAGATTGCGGCCAACGGGTTGAAGAAGGGCGAGATCGAATTTGATGTCGAGTCGATCCGCGACATCATTCGCTACTACACCCGCGAGGCCGGCGTACGGGGCCTTGAGCGTCAATTGGCGAAGATCTGCCGTAAGGCAGTCAAAGAACATGCCCTGGAAAAACGCTTCTCCGTGAAGGTTACGGCCGATGCGCTAGAGCACTTCCTGGGTGTGCGCAAATTCCGCTATGGCCTGGCCGAGCAGCAGGATCAGGTCGGGCAGGTGACTGGTCTGGCGTGGACCCAGGTGGGCGGCGAATTGCTGACCATCGAGGCCGCGGTGATCCCGGGCAAGGGGCAACTGATCAAGACCGGTTCCCTGGGTGACGTGATGGTCGAGTCCATCACGGCCGCGCAGACCGTGGTGCGCAGCCGCGCCCGCAGCCTGGGGATCCCCCTGGACTTCCACGAGAAGCACGACACCCACATCCATATGCCGGAAGGGGCGACCCCCAAAGACGGCCCTAGCGCTGGCGTAGGCATGTGCACGGCCCTGGTATCGGCCCTGACCGGCATCCCCGTGCGCGCCGATGTGGCCATGACCGGGGAAATCACCCTGCGTGGTCAGGTACTGGCCATTGGTGGCCTGAAGGAAAAACTGCTGGCTGCACACCGTGGTGGTATCAAGACGGTGATCATTCCTGAAGAGAATGTTCGCGACTTGAAGGAAATTCCTGACAATATTAAGCAGGATCTGCAGATTAAACCGGTTAAATGGATTGACGAGGTCCTGCAAATTGCGCTGCAATACGCGCCGGAGCCCTTGCCGGATGTGGCTCCCGAGATAGTCGCGAAGGACGAAAAACGCGAGACTGACTCTAAGGAAAGAATTAGCACGCATTAATACGTTTAAGCTTGGTGGCTTCCTTGACAGCTTTTTAGAGCCCTTGTTATAAAGCGGCTCTTATAAGTGCCTGTAGGCCATTCAGCACTGGTTTTTGCTTTCACCAAAAAACTTAGAATCATACTCAATAGATATAAGGGGACTTAGAGTGAACAAGTCGGAACTGATTGATGCTATCGCCGCATCTGCTGATATCCCGAAAGCCGCTGCTGGCCGTGCGCTGGACGCAGTAATCGAATCCGTCACTGGCGCTCTCAAGGCCGGCGACTCCGTGGTACTGGTAGGTTTCGGTACTTTCTCTGTGACCGATCGTCCAGCCCGCACTGGCCGTAACCCACAGACTGGCAAAGCACTGCAAATCGCTGCTGCCAAGAAACCAGGTTTCAAAGCCGGTAAAGCCCTGAAAGAAGCCGTCAACTAAGCTTCGTTCAAGCCTTTGCCTATCCGGGCTGGACGCAGGTCTGGCCTGGCAGCGGAGCGGCAACTGACCTGAGTATCCATTGGGTCGCGACGCCGGGGGGCGGGTTCAACACCCGTCCGTTCCGCCAGTTACGAGAAGGCGCATCCTCGGATGCGCCTTTCTTCTATCCGGATTCTACCCACGCTCCACGGTTGCCTAATTTTTGAAGTTCAACCGTTTCTGGGGGACGCATGCTGCAGAATATCAGGGACAATTCACAAGGCTGGATTGCCAAGACCATTATCGGGCTCATCGTTGTATTGATGGCATTCACCGGTATCGAGGCCATTTTCCAGGCCACGACCAATAGCCAGGACGCGGCCAGGGTCAATGGTGAAGAAATCACTCAAAACGAGCTGAGCCAGGCCGTCGACATGCAACGTCGGCAGCTGATGCAACAACTGGGCAAGGACTTCGACGCGTCCTTGCTGGATGAAAAAATGCTGCGCGAGGCGGCCCTCAAAGGCCTGATCGATCGCAAGCTGCTGCTGCAAGGCGCGGCCGATTCGAAGTTCTCTTTCTCGGAAGCTGCACTGGACCAAGTGATCCTGCAGACCCCGGAGTTTCAGGAAGACGGCAAGTTCAGCGCTGAACGCTTCGACCAGGTGATCCGTCAACTGGGCTACAGCCGTATGCAGTTCCGGCAGATGCTGACCCAGGAAATGCTGATCGGCCAACTGCGCGCAGGCATTGCCGGCAGCGGTTTTGTCACCGACCAGGAAGTGCTGAACTTTGCGCGTCTGGAAAAACAGACCCGTGATTTCGCCACCGTCAGCATCAAGGCCGACCCGGCAGCCGTGAAACTCACCGACGACGAGGTCAAGGCTTACTACGACCAACACGCCAAAGAGTTCATGACTCCGGACCAGGTCGTCATCGACTACCTGGAGCTGAAGAAGTCTTCGTTCTTTGACCAGGTAGCGGTCAAGGACGATGAGCTGCAGGCCCTGTACGAGAAAGAAACCGCCAACCTCGCTGAACAGCGTCGTGCCGCGCACATTCTGATCGAAGTCAACGACAAGGTCACCGAGGCCCAGGCCAAGGCCAAGATCGAGGAAGTCCAGGCGCGCCTGGCCAAGGGCGAAAGCTTCGAGGCCCTGGCCAAGGAGTTCTCCCAGGATCCGGGTTCGGCCAACAGCGGCGGCGACCTGGGTTTTGCAGGCCCTGGCGTCTACGATCCTGAGTTCGAAAGCGCCCTGTACGCCTTGAACAAGGACCAGGTCTCGGCACCGGTACGTTCCAGCTTCGGCTGGCACCTGATCAAGCTGCTGGGTGTTGAAGCGCCAGAAGTGCCTTCGTTCGCCAGCCTGAAAGACAAGCTGACCCGCGAGCTGAAGACCCAGCAAGTGGAGCAGCGCTTCGTCGAGGCAACCAAGCAACTGGAAGATGCGGCATTCGAAGCCTCCGACCTGGCCCAGCCAGCTTCGGACCTGAAGCTGACCGTGCACACTTCGGCGCCGTTTGGCCGTGAAGGTGGCGAAGGCATCGCGGCCAACCGTGCTGTGATCCAGGCGGCTTTCAGCCCTGAAGTGCTGGATGAGGGTGCCAACAGCACCGCCATCGAGCTGGATCCGGAAACCATCGTGGTCCTGCGCGCCAAGGAGCACCGCAAGCCGGAGCAACTGCCGCTGGAAAGCGTGGCGACCGCCATCCGTGCCCAGTTGACCAAGGAGCGTGCAAGCGCTGCGGCGAAGACCCATGCTGACGAGCTGATCGCTAACCTGCGCGACGGCAAGCTGGCATTGGACCAGGCGGTTGATGGCCAGGTCTGGAAAGTCACCGAAGCTGCTACCCGTGGCCAGGAAGGCGTCGAGCCTGCCGTGCTGCAAGCGCTGTTCCGCATGGCCAAGCCGGCGGCGAAGGACAAACCGACCTTCACCGACGTGACCCTGCCGGATGGCAGCTTGATGATCCTGCGCTTGAACAACGTCAACGAAGGCGCTGCGCCAACCGATGAAGAGAAGGAGCAATATCGTCGCTTCCTCGCTTCGCGGGTCGGTCAGCAGGACTTCGCCGCGTTCCGCAAGGAGCTGGAAAGCAAGGCTGACATCAAGCGGTTCTGATGTAGTAATACCGTTTCAAAAAACACCCCGGCCTGAAACCGGGGTCTTTTTTTGCCTGTTTGTCAGGTGCGGCGAGGCTGCAGGGTGGTGATCAATGCCAGCGTAGCCAAGGCGGCAACGACCCAGGGAAACCACATGACGCCCCATCCCTGAAGCAGTATGCCGCCCAGCAGCCCACCGCCGGCAATCCCCAGGTTCCACACCGTCACCAGCATCGACTGGGCTGCATCCGCCGAGTCACCGGCCGATTTGGCCAGCGCGGTTTGCAGCAAGGCAGGCAAGCCGCCAAACGCCAGGCCCCAGATGGCGACTGACAGGTAGACGACCTCGGTAGAGGCGATCCACAGACACAGGGCCAATGCTGCAGCGGCAAACAGGGTGCAACTGCTCACCAGTAGGACCTGCAGCAGGCGGTCAATCAACAGGCTGACGATCCAGATCCCCATCAGCGCTGCCAGGCCAAATACCAGCAACACCCGGTCGATGTCGGCGGTAAGCCCGGCGGGCGCCAGGAACGGCGCGATATAGGTGTACAGAATGTTATGCGCCAGCACGTAGGTAAAGGTCACCCACAGCACCGGTCGCACCCCCGGCAAACGCAGGACCTGGCGCAAGCCCAGGCGCTGTTGCGCACGTTGCCCGGCAAAGTCCGGCACCTGCCAGCGTACCCACGCCAGTAGCAGCACTGTCAGCCCGCTCATGATCGCAAAGCTCAAGCGCCAACCCACTGCAGTGCCCAGAAACGTTCCGGCAGGCACTCCAAGGGATAACGCCAGGGGCGCGCCCAGCATTGCCACGGCAATCGCCCGGCCCTGTAGGTGCGGGGCCACCATGCGGCTGGCATATCCTGCCAGCAGTGCCCAGAGCAAACCCGCGAACACCCCGGCCAACAGCCGTGCGACCAGGGTCAGCCAATACACGCTTGATAGTGCCGTGACACTGTTGACTATCGCGAAGCCACCAATGGCTAGCATCAGCAAGGGGCGGCGGCGCCAGCCACGGGTGGCGATGGTCAGGGGGATGGCGGCCAGCAACGAGCCGAGGGCATACAGCGTGACGAGCTGGCCGACCAGCGCCTCGCTCACCCCGAGGCCGGCGCTCATCTGGGGCAGCAGACCTGCGGGCATCGCCTCGGTGAGGATGGTGATGAAGCCGGCGGTGGCCAGCGCCAGCAAGCCCGCCATGGGCAGGCGTTCGCGCTGGCTGGGCAGGCATTGTGGTGTACTGCAGTCATTCATGTGGCTCGGCTCCGTATTCAAGGCATCAGGACATCGGGGCAGAGTAGGGGGCTGAACCACTTGGAAAAATGGGCTAAGGTTCCGAACTTATCGGACGTTTATGTCCGTAATTCGCAGGAAGTGACAATGGACAGTCTGGGCAGTATGTCGGTGTTTGTGCAGGTCGCGGAGACCCGCAGCTTTACCCAGGCCGGTCGGCTGCTGGGGGTGTCGTCCTCGGCTGTGGGCAAAAGCATTGCGCGCATGGAGCAGCGTCTGGGGGTGCGGCTGTTCCATCGCAGTACCCGCAGTATCACGCTGACGGCCGAGGGAGCGCTGTTTCTCGAGCGTTCACGGCGGATCCTGGCCGAGGTTGAAGCGGCCGAGCAGGAGTTGACTGAAGCAGCGACCACCCCCCGTGGCAAATTACGCATCAGTTTGCCCCAGGTCAGGGGCCTGTTGATGCCGGTGCTGACCGAGTTTATGCGGTCCTATCCAGAGATTGAGCTGGACGTGGATTTTTCCGACCGCATGGTGGATGTGATCGAGGAAGGCTTCGACGCTGTGGTGCGCACCGGCAAGCCCGAGGACTCGCGGCTGTCGGCGCGGCTGCTGGGGCACTATCGGTTGGTGCTGGTGGGAGCGCCGCAGTACTTCGCCTTACACGGCGTACCGGCCTGTCCTACGGACCTCAACCATCATGCCTGCCTACGTCACAAGTTTTGCGCCACCGGCAAGCTGGAGAGCTGGCCCCTGCGCCATTTACCGGGCGAACCCGAACCGGTGCTGCGTGCACCGTTGGTCAGCACGACCATCGAGTCGCTAAAGCACGTAGTGCACGAAGGCCTTGGGATTGCCTGTCTGCCGGACTTCATGGTCCGCGAATCCGTCGAGCAGGGCCGCCTGCAGCGGGTGCTGGACGATTACCTGGAGCACAGTGGCAGCTTCTGGATGCTCTGGCCGTCGAGCCGACATGCCTCGGCCAAACTGCGGGTGTTTATCGATCATATGAGCGCCAGGCTTTTTCCTGCACCGCGCGTCGAGCCGGCTGGTGACGTTTTACCGACAGGAATCCGCGCGCGCAGCCGGTGATCTGTTGCACAATACCGCCCTGACCGTTTTCCTCAGGATGATCAATGTCGACTTCATTTCACTTGCGTGGCCTCGCGCTCGCGCTGGTGCTGGCAGGCGCCACGGGCTGCTCGTCGCCCAAGACCGCTATTTACGAACATGAGAACTTCGACGACTCCGGTACGTTTTCGCGCAATTACCCGGTCAGCGATATCGCGGCCTGCGAAGCGGCACGCCGGGCGTTGCTCAGCCAGGGCTACATCATCACCAGCAGCGACCCGAAGCTGGTGAGCGGTAACAAAAGTTTCCAGCAGACCGGTGAGACCCATCTACAGATCAGTTTCAACGTGGTGTGTGCCGAAGATGGCAGCGGCGAGCATCATGCCACCATGTTTGCCAACGCCCTGCAGGATCGCTACGCGCTGAAAAAGGTCAACAACTCCGCCAGCCTGGGGGTGGGCGTACTCGGTTCGGTGTCGATGCCGATCGGCTCCACCGACGACTCGATGGTCAAGGTGGCCAGCGAGACGGTCACCTCGCCCAAGTTCTATGACCGCTACTTTTCCCTGGTGGATGTGTTCCTGCCCCAGGAAGTGAAAGCCGCCGAGCACATTCCCGAAGCGCCAAAGGCCGATCTCGGCGTACCGGAACCCAAGCCCGCGCCGGCGGTGGATAAGGTAGAAGCGCCGAAAGAAGTGCCGCCGGTACCTGTCGCGCCAGCGGTCTCGGAACCGCTTGCACCGCCGGTAGAGGCCATGCCCATTACCCCGCAAACTCCAGCAGAAGTGCCGACTACGCCTGTGCTGCCGGCACCGACAGAGGTGATTCCACCGCTGCCGGCCACCGGCGAGTAATTACGCGCGGGCCGAGAGGGTCAAGTTTGATGTATTAAATCCGTTGCCCGTCGCTACGTTTAATCCTGGAGCGCAGGAATGTCATGACCCTGTCTTTTTTTCGTCACCACGGCACTTTAGGCTGGTGATGCAGGTCACTTGAACAACCTGCTTTGATGACACAAGGAGTCGACGATGGACGATTATCAAGAAGAGCTGCTGGAATACCAGGCCTTTGAACTGGACCCTTCGCACCCGGCCGACGACGCCACCGAGTTGTAGGCCGGCGTCAGGCGGAATGCCGCTGACTGCGGCGAAATTCCCCTGGGGTCTGGCTGTTCCAGCGCTTGAAGGCCCGTTGAAAGGCCTCCGCTGAGGCAAAACCGAGCAAGTAGGCAATTTCCCCAAACGCCAGTTCCGTGTCGCGAATGTAGGTCATGGCCAGGTCGCGGCGGGTGTCGTTGAGAATCGCGCGAAACTGCGTGCCTTCCTCGGCCAGTTTGCGGCGCAAGGTCCAGGTTGGCAGCTTCAGGCGCGCCGCCACTTCTTCCAGGTCGGGTTCCCGGCCGCCATTGAGCATCGGCCCCAGCAAACGAATGATGCGCTCGCGCAGGCTGCGGGTGCGGGTCAGTTGTTCCAACTCCCGTTCACACAATTGCACCAGCAAGTGCCAGGTACTTGGGCAGTGCTGCGGGTTACGCAGGCCCAGGCTGTACTGGCTCAGACGCAGTTGGTTGAGCTCGGCGCCGAACTGCACCGGGCACTCGCCCAGCACGCTGTAGCTGGCGCTGTAGTCCGGTGCGGCGAATTCGATTTCGATGCGCTCGGCCAGCACCGGCTGCTGGCACAAGTTCGCCATCTGATGCAGCCAGCCGGCCAGAATCGAGTCCACCACGAAGCGGTTATAAGCGTTGTACGGGCTGATGGAATAGAAGCGCAGCCAAGCGCCCTGGGCGTCTTCATGAAAGCTCGACTGGCCACGATAGTTGGCGCCGTACAAGGCCTCGAAGCGCGTCAGGGTGCGTGCCGCTTCGCGCACGTTGGGCGCCTGGGCGGCGGTGACGCCGGCCAGGCCAAGTTGATTCATACGGCTCAACTGGCCCATGCGCAGGCCCAGGCCGGGGTCGCCGGTCAGTTGGATGGCCGCATGGCCCAGGCGCATATAGCGCGGGATCGACAGGCGCGCGCCGGGTTCACTCAAGCGCGCCGGGTCCAGGCCGTATTGCAACAGCAACGGCTGCGGGTCCAGGCCATGGCTGAGGATGGCGTCGGCCAGGGTGTGCACGATGCCCACCGATAAGTCCCCGAGGCGCATCGGTGCCGGCTTCATGGAGTTACAGCCACACGTTCAGCAGGCGCGCACCACGTGCGTTGCCGTCGGCGAAGACTTGGCCGTTGGCACTGAGAAAGCTCTGGCCGCTGGTGCCCTGGTCCCAGAACTGCCCGCGCATGAATACGCTCATGCCGGCACCGGCCAGGCTGATGGGGGCCTGGCTGATCAGGCTCAGGCGATGCCAGGCTTCGCCTTCACTGAGCTCTTCGGGCTTGAGGCTGACTTCCGGGGGAGTGGACACACTTTTGAAGCCGCGCCATGGCTTGTCCCAGGTGTCTCGGCCAATCACCAGTGCCGGCACGGCCACCAGCTGCGCGCCTTGTTCGTTGAGCTTGCGGTAGTTGTCGGGGTACCAACTGTCGCTGCCGATCAGGATGCCCAGGCGCCCGGCCGGGGTGTCGATCACGCTGACCGCGTTTTCGTCGCCCGGGGCGATAAAACCCCGCTCATCGAAGATCGGGTAGAGCTGGCGCTGGGGTTGGCCCAGCGGCAGGCCATCGCGGTCGAATACCAGGCTGGTGTTGTACAGCGCGCCATGGCCGACCTGCAGTTGACCCTGGCTGATACTGGGGTTGGGCAGGGCGATGGAGCCGGCAACCAGGGTCACCCCGAACTCCTTGGCCAGGCCACCAAACAGCACCTGGTAATCGCGGGCCATGGCCGGCGCCTTCATGCGCAGGTAGGCATCGTCCAGGCGGTTATCGCCCTGGGCGCTGATCAACGCGCGCAGGAACAGCAAAGGGTTGCTCGCCGACAGCCAGTTCATCGCCTCCTTGAAGTTGGTCGCCTGGTACAGCTCGTTTTTTTCGCCGCTGACCATCAGCCAGGTGCCGACATGTTCGGGCAGGACCACGATGGTTTTATCGTTGAGCAGGCCCAGTTCCTGGGCATTGCGCAGGTAGGCCGAGAGCTTGAGGTGCAAGCGTTCCAGGCTCTGGTAGTCAGCGGGGAACAGCTCCGGCTGGATGCCCAGCAGGTTGCCGTGATCGGCGGGAGTGCCCTCGTTTACAGCCAGGTTGATCCGCAGGTCCGACAGGTAATGCCCCACGGGGCGCTCCTGGGTCCAGACCAGATAGGCGGAAACGGCGGCGACCAGGGCCATGGTGAGGGTCAAAGCAAGTAATTTACGCATGGGGGAACAGACAACAGGCCGTGTGCAGGGTTCGCCCCTAGGGTAGGGCGCGTCGCCACGCTTGCCAAGGGGCGTTGCGCATTTGGATCAATAAGTTGTCAGTTTCAGTCATTGAGCGCTAAAGGCGTGGCTCTTAGTCTGTGGAACATAAACCGATGGCCGGCCATTCGAGCCTGTCACGTCCCGTGATGATCCGTTGTGGAGCTGTACCATGACCGCTGCTGCCTACCCGCACCTGCTGGCCCCGTTGGACCTGGGTTTTACCACCTTGCGCAATCGCACCCTGATGGGTTCGATGCACACCGGCCTTGAAGAAAAACCTGGCGGCTTCGAGCGCATGGCGGCGTATTTTGCCGAGCGCGCCCGTGGCGGCGTGGGCCTGATGGTCACCGGCGGTATTGGCCCGAACGATGAAGGCGGGGTGTACTCCGGGGCAGCCAAGCTGACCACCGAAGCCGAGGCGCTCAAGCACAAGATCGTCACCCAGGCCGTGCACGAGGCCGGTGGCAAGATCTGCATGCAGATCCTCCACGCGGGGCGTTATGCCTACAGCCCCAAGCAGGTCGCCCCCAGCGCGATCCAGGCGCCGATCAACCCGTTCAAGCCCAAGGAGCTGGACGAGGAAGGCATCGAGAAGCAGATCAGCGACTTTGTCACCTGCTCGGTATTGGCCCAGGTCGCCGAGTACGACGGCGTCGAAATCATGGGGTCCGAAGGTTATTTCATTAACCAGTTCCTCGCCGCCCACACCAACCACCGCACCGACCGCTGGGGCGGCGCCTACGAGAACCGCATGCGCCTGCCGGTGGAAATCGTGCGCCGGGTGCGCGAAGCCGTGGGGCCGAATTTCATCATCATCTTCCGCCTGTCGATGCTCGACCTGGTGGAGGGCGGCAGCACCTGGGAAGAAATCGTCCAGTTGGCCAAGGCCATCGAACAGGCGGGCGCGACGATTATCAATACCGGTATCGGCTGGCACGAAGCGCGCATCCCGACCATCGCCACCAAGGTGCCGCGCGGTGCGTTCAGTAAAGTCACGGCCAAGCTGCGTGGCGCGGTGCAGATCCCGTTGATCACCACCAACCGTATCAACACCCCGGAAGTGGCCGAGCAGATCCTCGCCGAGGGCGATGCCGACATGGTGTCCATGGCCCGGCCGTTCCTCGCCGACCCGGAGTTCGTCAACAAGGCCGCCGCTGGGCGCGCCGATGAGATCAATACCTGCATCGGCTGCAACCAGGCCTGCCTGGACCACACCTTCGGCGGCAAGTTGACCACCTGCCTGGTCAACCCGCGCGCCTGCTACGAGACCGAGCTCAATTACCTGCCGGTCCAGCAGATCAAGAAAATCGCCGTAGTCGGCGCCGGCCCAGCCGGACTGGCCGCTGCCACCGTGGCGGCGGAGCGCGGGCACCAGGTGACCCTGTTCGATTCGGCCAGCGAGATCGGCGGCCAGTTCAACGTGGCCAAGCGCGTGCCGGGCAAGGAAGAGTTTTTTGAAACCCTGCGGTACTTCAAGCGCAAGCTGCAGACCACCCATGTCGAGCTGTGCCTCAACACCCGGGTGGATGTGGCGCAACTGGTGGCCGGCGGTTATGACGAGATCATCCTCGCCACCGGTATTGCGCCGCGTACCCCGGCGATTCCTGGCGTGGAAAACCCCAAGGTGCTCAGCTACCTGGACGTGCTCCTGCAGCGCAAGCCGGTGGGCAAGCGCGTTGCCGTGATCGGCGCCGGTGGTATCGGCTTTGACGTGTCGGAGTTCCTCGTGCACCAGGGCGTGTCCACCAGCCTGGACCGCGAAGCGTTCTGGAAGGAGTGGGGCATCGACACCCTATTGCAGGCCCGCGGCGGCGTGGCCGGGATCAAACCCCAGCCCCACGCTCCGGCGCGCGAGGTTTACCTGTTGCAGCGCAAGGCTTCCAAGGTTGGCGACGGCCTGGGCAAGACCACCGGCTGGATCCACCGTACCGGCCTGAAGAACAAGCAGGTGCAGATGCTCAATAGCGTTGAATACCTGAAGATCGACGATGAGGGCCTGCATATCCGTATTGGTGCCGAGGGCGAGCCGCAGGTGCTGGCGGTGGACAACATTGTGATCTGCGCCGGCCAGGACCCGCTGCGCGAACTGCAGGACGGCCTGGTCGCCGCTGGCCAGAACGTGCACCTGATCGGCGGTGCCGACGTGGCCGCCGAGCTGGATGCCAAGCGCGCCATCAACCAGGGCTCGCGCCTGGCCGCCGAGTTGTAAGGGCCGCGCAGGGGCGGTGTTAGACTACCGCCCCTTTTTTCATGCAGACGTGCCCTGATGGGTCCTTTCGATTGGCTTCCCCACGCGCCCCTTGAACCCTTGCAGTTGGATTGGCTGAACGGGGTCGAGGTGGCCGTGCTGCGCCTGGACCGCATCGACCCGCTGATCAGCGGCAACAAGTGGTTCAAGCTCACCGGGCACCTGGCCCAGGCGCGACAGGCGGGTGCCAGCGGCATCATCAGCCTGGGCGGCGCCTACTCCAACCATCTGCATGCCCTGGCGGCGGCCGGCAAACGCTTCGGTTTTGCCACCGTCGGCCTGTTGCGCGGGCACCCGCAAGACACCCCGACGGTCCTCGACCTGCAAGCCTTCGGCATGCAACTGCACTGGCTGGGCTACGGCGGTTACCGTGCGCGTCATGCGCCGGACTTCTGGTTGCCCTGGCGCGAGCGGTATCCGCACCTGCATCCCGTACCCGAGGGCGGCGGCGCCATGACCGGGGCGTTGGGCTGTGGCGTGTTGGTCGAGCAGGTGCGCAGGCAGTTGCCCGCCTTGGGGTGGGCCGACTACGACGCCTGGTGGCTGGCAGCCGGCACCGGTACCACCCTGGCGGGTTTGGTGCTGGCGGAGGCGGGCGCGCATCCTGTTTACGGGGCCATGGCGGTGCCGGATGACCACGGTGTCGTGCAGAACGTGCGGGCCATCGTGCAGGGCGGGTATGAACTGTTGGACGCCAGTCGTGGCGGTTTTGCGAAAGTCGACCCGCCATTGCTGGCCTTCATCGACGCCACGCAGCAGGCCAGTGGCTTGCCCCTGGAGCCGCTCTATACCGGCAAGGCGCTGCTGGCGCTCAAGCAGCAGATCGAGGCCGGGCGCTTTGCCCCCGGCACTCGCCTGGTCTTTGTGCACACCGGCGGCTTGCAGGGCCGCCGGGGTTTTGTGGATTAACGCTTGGGCAACATGCGCAACACGGTGTTATCCCGCATGAAGTAGTGGTGGTACAGACCCGCCGCCGCATGCAGGCCGATCAGCCAGTAGCCGATGGTGCCGCCCAATACGTGCCAGCCTTCGATCTGCTTGGCCAGGTCCTTGTTTTCACCGATCAGCGGTGGCAACTCGATCCCGTAGAACCACACCGAATGCCCTTCGGCACTGACAATCAGCCAGCCAAAGATCGGCATGCCGATCATGAACACATACAACGCCATGTGCATCAAGGTCGCCAGTAGCGCTTGCCATTGCGGCGGCGCGGGCAAAATCTTCGGCGCCACGCCAAGGCTGCGGGCAAACAGGCGCAGCCAGACCAGTACGAATACGGTCAGGCCGAACATGAAGTGCAGTTCCTTGATTAACGTGCGTCCGCCACTGCCTTTGGGGAAAATCCCGCGAAATTCAATGGTGACGTAGACCGCCACCAGCAGCACTAGCATCAGCCAGTGCAAGGCGATGGACATCGTACTGTAACGGGACTCGCTGTTTTTCCACGGCATCGCGTCTTTCCTCACTCATCAGGGGCAAACCTCCGTTCTTTGGCGACGGAGTCCCTAAAGCCTAAACCTGTTATGCAAGGTTTGCCCGAGTGAGGGGCGATGTATTGATCTCGATCAGGCGCTTTGCGGCATTTCACCACGTGCCAGGCGCTGATTGATGTCGGCGATCACGCCGGGCAGGTCGGTGATCGTGTCGATCAGGTAGTGCGGGCGCGAGCCGGCGAACATCGTTTCGATACGCTTGCGTTCGCTGGCCAGGGTCGCCGGGTCCAGGGCGCGGAACTGCTCGTAGGTCAGGCCCAGGGCGTTGCCCGAGCAGGTCAGCGCCACGGTCCACATGCCGGCGCGGCGGCCTTCGAGGATGCCCGGCACGGTATCGTCGATCTTCACGCAGGCCGCCACGTCATCGACGCCCAGGGCGATCACGTTGGCCAGGGCCTGGGCCGGCCATGGGCGGCCATTGGGCACTTCGTCGGTGGCGACAACATGGTCGGCGATGTAGCCGTTGGTAGCCGCCAGTTCGACCACCTTGTCCATCACTTGCTTGGGGTAGCCGGAGCAGGAGCCGATCTTGATCCCTTGCGCACGCAGCGCGGCGATGGTCTCCAGGGCGCCGGGAATCAGCGCCGAGTGTTCGGCGATCTTCTCGATCTGCAACGGCATGAAGCGCTCGTAGATGGCGGTCACGTCATCGTCGGTCGGTGTGCGGCCGAAGGCCTTGCGATAGCGCTCGGCCACTTGCGGCTGATCACACAGGGTGCGGATGTGGTCCCACTTGCCCATGCCCATCGGGCCACGGGCTTCTTCGATGGAAACCTGCACGTCGAACTCGGCAAACGCCTCGACAAAAATCTGCGTGGGGGCAAAGGAGCCAAAGTCGACCACGGTACCGGCCCAATCAAGGATGGCGGCCTGCAGGGTGTTGGGGTTCTGATAGTTCATGGTTCAAATCCTGTAAATAATGTGTAGGAACCGGCTTGCCGGCGATAGCGGCCCTGAAGGCCCCATCGCCGAAGGGAGTCAGATTTCGAGCACTTCCATCTCTTGCAGCGCCTGGGCAATCGCCGCCACCGCCGCTTGCATCTCGGCCTGGTTGACGTGACCGATGCAGCCCACGCGGAAGGTTTCTACCTGGGTCAATTTGCCCGGATACAGAATGAAACCCTTGGCCTTGACCCGCTCGTAGAAGTCCTTGAACTGGTAGCGCGGATCGTTTGGCGCGTGGAAGGTGACGATGATCGGCGCCTGGATCGCGGCCGGCAGGAAGCTGCGCAGACCCAGGTCGGCCATGCCGTCCAGCAGCGTCTGGCAGTTGGCGGCATAGCGCTGGTGACGGGCTGGCAGGCCGCCTTCTTCGTTGTATTGCAGCAGCGCTTCATGCAGGGCGGCTACCACGTGGGTCGGCGGGGTAAAGCGCCATTGCCCGGTCTTGGCCATGTAGGCGTGCTGGTCGAACAAATCCATGGCCAGGGAATGGCTGTTGCCCTGGGCGGCGGCCAGTGCGTCTTTTTTGGCAAAGACAAAACCCATGCCGGGCACGCCTTCCAGGCATTTGCCGGAGGCAGCGATCAGGGCGTCAAACGGCACTTGGGCGGCGTCGATGGGCAGCGCGCCAAAGGAGCTCATGGCGTCGATGATCAGGCGCTTGCCATGGCGCTGGATGACCTGGGCGATCTCCGGCAGCGGGTTGAGGATGCCGGTGCTGGTTTCGCAGTGGATCAGCGCGATATGGGTGATGCTGCTGTCAGCCTGCAACAGGCGGTCGACATCGGCGGCGGTGGTGGGCTGGTCCTCAGCGGTCTCGAAGGTGCTGAACGGGCGGCCCAGCACTTCGCAGATCTTCGCCAGGCGCTTGCCGTAGGCGCCGTTGATCAGCACCAGCACTTTGCCATCGCGGGGCACCAGGGTACCGATGGCGGCTTCGACGGCGAACGTGCCGCTGCCCTGCAAGGGCACGCAGTGATGGCTGTCGCCACCGTTAATGATCACCAGCAGTTGCTCGCAGAGGCTGGCGGTCAGTTGGTTGAAGCGGTCATCCCACGAACCCCAGTCAACCATCATCGCCTGGCGGGTGCGGGCAGAGGTGGTCAGGGGCCCAGGTGTGAGCAGGATCGGCGCGGCAGTACTCATTCTCTTGTCCTCGCAAAGCAGTGGGATGACGCTACGGGACATAAATTGCAGTTTGGCTTGTCATCAATCAAATTGTTTGTTGTTATGCCAGCCATCAGTGAGGCCGATAGCTATGAATCTTTTCCAACTCCGTGCATTTGACGCCGTGGCCCGGGACGGCAGTTTTACCCGTGCCGCCGCGCGCCTGTTTATCAGCCAGCCAGCCGTGACCGGGCATATCAAGGCGCTGGAAGAGCACTACCAGATCACCCTGCTGCGGCGTACCGCGCGGCGCGTGGAGTTGACGGAGGAGGGCATCAAGCTGGCGGCCATCACCCGCAGCATCTTCGGCCTGGTGGATGAAGCGCAGACCCTGCTCGAAGCCAACCGCCAATTGCTCACCGGACGCCTGGAGGTGGCGGCGGATGGCCCGCATATGGTCATGCCGATGTTGGCAAAGCTGCGTGCCCGTTACCCGGGGATCACCGTCAACCTGCGCCTGGGCAATGCCCAGGAAACCCTGGCGGCGCTGCTCTCCGAGCATGCGGATGTGGCGGTGTTGACCGAAGTCGAGCCGCGCAAGGGCGTACACCTGCAACCCTTGATCGAGTCACGTATTTGCGCGTTGGTACCGGCTGGCCACCCGTGGCTGGCGGACCCGGCGGGTATTCGCCTGGAGCAGTTGGACCAGGTGATCATGGTGCTGCGCGAGCCCAGTTCCATCACCCGCCGCACTTTCGACGAGGCGTGTGCCAAGGCCGGCGTGCAGCCCAAGGTGTTGCTGGAACTCGATAGCCGCGAAGCGGTGGCGGAAGCGGTGGCCGCCGAATTGGGGGTGGGGGTGGTGTCCTCCATGGAAGTCAGCCGGGACCCGCGGGTGCATGCGATTGCGATCCGTGGCGATGGGCTGCTGAACCAGCACATGCTCGGCTGCATGGAACGACGCCGCGAGTTGCGCTTGATTCAGGCGTTTTTCGAGTTGGCCGCAAGCTGATTGGGACGTTGCACCCCGTTTGACCAGTCGTTTGCATTCGACTTCGAGTTGGCCCCGTACCCCTCTCGCAGGGCTGTAGGTGTCTAGTGTGCGTTAACGCAACATAACGCAGTGGCTTGTGGCCAGTGCGTTTACGCAGGAAAACCCTCGTCGCTCAAACTGCGCCATGCGCCGCCAGGTTGCGATACTGCCCTTTGAAATACAGCAATGGCTGTGCGGTATCGGCCTTTTGCAGATCCATGGCTTTCACCTCACCAATCACTATCACGTGATCGCCTGCGACGTGCTCAGCGTGGATTTCACAGTCGAGCCAGTGCAGGCTGTCGGCAATGACGGGGTTACCTAGCGGTGATTCCTGCCATTCGATTCCATGCCACTTATCCGTGCCTCGACGAGCGAACTGGTTGGAAATCCCAACCTGTTCACCGGACAGAATATTGACTGCGAATCGACCTGCCTCACGAATCTTCGGATAGCTGGCCGAGCTGCACATGACGCTGAACGAGACCAGTGGCGGGTTCATCGATACGCTATAAAACGACTGGCAAGTAAAGCCAATCGGCTCATCACCGGTGTGCGAAGTAATCACCGTGATACCGCAAGCGTAGTGCCCGAGCGCCTGACGAAAGCTCAGGGGCTCGATGGAAGTAGCAGTGGTAGTGGCAGTGAGTGACATCGCGGTTCCTAGTTCGACAGCTCTTTTCGAATGATCTCTGCGCCTGCGCTCAACGCATTCAACTTGCCCCTTGCCACCTGGCGAGGCAACGGAGCCATGCCGCAGTTGGTGCAAGGATAGAGCTTGTCGGCATCTACGAACTGAAGTGCCTTGCGTAGGGTATTGGCGACTTCCTCGGGCGTCTCGATGGCATGGTTTGCCACATCAATGGCGCCCACCATCACTTTTTTACCCCGGATGAGCTCGATCAGATCCATCGGGACGTGAGAGTTGTGACATTCGAGCGAGACGATATCGATGCTGGATTTCTGCAACTTGGGGAACGCTTCTTCATACTGGCGCCACTCCGAACCCAGCGTTTTTTTCCAGTCGGTGTTGGCCTTGATGCCATAGCCATAGCAAATATGCACGGCGGTTTCGCATTTGAGCCCTTCGATTGCTCGCTCCAAGGTGGCCACACCCCAGTCATTCACCTCGTCAAAAAACACGTTGAATGCAGGCTCATCGAACTGGATGATATCTACCCCGGCAGCCTCCAGCTCTCTGGCCTCCTGATTGAGAATCTTCGCGAATTCCCAGGCCAGTTTTTCACGGCTTTTGTAGTGAGCATCGTAGAGGGTGTCAATCATCGTCATGGGGCCGGGCAGGGCCCATTTAATTGGCTGCTTCGTCTGCTGGCGCAAGAATTTGGCGTCTTCCACGAATACCGGCTTTTTCCGAGAAACGGCACCCACAACCGTCGGCACGCTGGCATCGTAGCGATCACGAATCCGGACGGTTTCACGATTCTCGAAATCGACCCCTTCGAGATGCTCGATGAAGGTCGTCACAAAATGCTGACGGGTCTGTTCGCCATCACTGACGATATCAATGCCGGCCAACTGCTGCTCCTGCAAGGCGAGGCGCAAAGCGTCCTGTTTACCTTCAACCAGTTCTTCATCCTGCAATTTCCAGGGCGACCAAAGCGTTTCAGGTTGTGCAAGCCAGGAAGGTTTAGGCAAGCTCCCAGCGGTCGAAGTAGGCAACAGCTTTTTCATTAAAGAAGACCTTGATTTGAAATTAATTAATGCGCGCAGCTAACAGACCATTGATCAAGAATGACCTTATAGGGCTTGATGAATTGCTCTTCGGCAAACTTTCCCTGTTCAGTAGCCAGTCGGCTTCGCTCTTCTCGATCATAAATAATTCGAGTCAATGAATAGTCCTGATGCTTCAAACTAGGCTGGTAGAACTTTCCAGCTACGGAGTTTGCATTGTAAATCTCAGGGCGGTAGATTTTCTGGAACGTATCCATGGTGCTAATGGTGCCAATCAACTCAAGATCGGTGTAATCACCGAGCAAATTCCCCGAGAAGTAGAAAGCCAGTGGCGCGGCACTGTTCGGCGGCATGAAATAACGAACCTTCAAGCCCATTTTCCTGAAGTACTCATCTGTCAAAGAGTAGGCATCTTGCTGGTACTCAAAGCCCAACACAGGGTGCTGGTTCTCGGTTCGCAGGTATGTCCGGGTACTGGATATGCTCAGGCAGATGACCGGTGGCTTGTCGAAGTGCTCTTTGTAAGCGCTGGAGTTGACGAAGCACTTGAATAGTTTGCCGTGCAAATCGCCAAAGTCATGTGGGGTGCTGAATTGTGACTGGTTCTTGTTGTGCTCCAGCAGCCGCACACTGAAGTCATAGTCTCGCACGTAGGATGAGAAGTTATTTCCCACTATGCCACTGATGCGTTGATTGGTTTCTCGATCAACAATCGTGGTCTTCAAAATCTCAATCAAAGGAATAGCGTGGCCGCGACCTTCAGTATCAATTTTCATTTCAGCGGAGATAATGTCCAACTCGACCGTGTAACGATCACCCGTAGGATTGTCCCAGTGCGCCAATGCATTAAAGCGATTATCAATCATCTTCAACGTGTTGCGCAGATTCTCCTGACGACTCTCCCCCCTCGCTAGATTGGCAAAGTTGGTCGTGATGCGCGTAGTGTCTGAAGGAAAGTAATTCTCATCAAAACAAATGCTCTTGATAGCAAATGTGAATTCGTTGTTCATCGTGACCTGCACCCGTATTTTGGACAAACCTGAAATGGCGCCTGGCCTCTTTCAGATTTGATCAACATGCTGTTTCTTCACTCGACGGCTTGTAGATCGGCCAGCGTGAAGAGCTGCACGTATTTTAAGCAAGGAGGCTACATGAACAAAAACGAATTGATTTCAAAAGAGTATTAGTCACGCTCATGATGACGTGCAGGCTCAGGAACGAGGTTGGGTCGAGTCTGGCCAGTCATCGAGAGCCTGTGCACGGGTCAACTCAATGCAATTACTCAGCTAATCGTCGCGCAGGCTTTCCCGGACAATCTCCAGGAAAGTCGCCACTACCCGCCGCGAACTCTGCTCCTTGAGGCACACCAGCGTTTCCTTCATACGCTGGGTGCAGTCGCGGATGGGCATGGCATATACCCGTGAATCCGCGCCGAACTCCGACGCCGAGACCACCCCCACGCCAATCCCCACCACCACCGCCTCACGCGCGGCTTCGCGGCCTTCCACCTGGATCGCCGGGCGGATGCGCAGCCCGGCCTGGTGCATCTCGCGCTCCAGGGTCTGACGGGTCACCGAGCCGATTTCCCGCAGCACCAGGGGCGTGTCGTCCAGGTCCGCCAGGTCGATGGACTCACGCCCGGCCCATGGGTGGTTACGTGCGACAAACGCCAGCATCGGGTCATCGCGCAGGGGGATCGAGAGCAGGCGCTCATCGTCGACATCGCGCCCCACCAGCGCCAGGTCAGCCTGATAGTTGTGCAGGCGATACAGCGCATCATCGGTGTTGCCGGTCTCGATCCTTACGGTGATCCCCGGATAGCGTTCGCAAAACCGCGCGATCTGCGGCAGCACATGCACCGGCGCGTCCACGGCCAGGGTCAGGCTGCCGGTCTGCAGGGCCTTGGAGTCTTGCAGCAGTTCCTCGGCTTCGGCGGCAATCACGAACAGGCGCTGGGTGATACTCAGCAGGCGCTCCCCCAGGTCGGTCAGGCGTACCGAACGCTTGTTGCGATGGAACAGCAGCACGCCAAAACGCTCTTCAAGCTTGCGCACCTGATCGGAAATGGCCGGCTGGGTGAGGAACAGCCGCTGCGCCGCCGCGGTAAAGCTGCCGTGGACGGCCACGGCATGGAAGGCTTTGAGTTGGGCATGGGAAACCGACATGGCACGACCTCTTACAAGCTGAGCTTATATTTGAAATACGATAAATCGATTTTACCTATTAGTCAGCCATTGCTTTGATAGCGCTCAGTCGCCGTAGGTTGAGTCCTACAACTTCGGCGATCATGGGCCCTTGCGTGCACCCTTGCAGGACTCATCTGACCAGTACCCAGCGCCCTGCGCCCCGGTACTGCAGTGCAAAACAATAAAAACACAGGCAATTGCTTCTCGATTCTGCCGGCACACTCACACCTGAGGTCAGAACCACCATGAATATCCCTATGGGTAGCATCAAGCGTTGGCGCATGCAGATTTTCGCCATCACCTGGCTGGCATATGCCGCCTTCTATTTCACCCGCAAAGCGTTTTCCGTGGCCAAGTTGGGGCTCGTCGACGACCCCAGTTTCCCGCTGGACAAGATGATGATGGCCAACCTGGATGGCCTGTACCTGGCGGCCTATGCCGTTGGCCAGTTCACCTGGGGCATGCTTGCCGACCGTTTCGGCCCACGGGTGGTGGTGTTGGGCGGGCTGGTGATTTCGGCGGCCGCCGCCCTGGTCATGGGCACGTTTGCCACCTTGCCGATCTTTGTCACCTGCATGTTGATCCAGGGGCTGGCGCAGTCCACCGGCTGGTCGGGGCTGTGCAAGAACCTTGGCAGTTTCTTCCCGGCGCAGCAGCGCGGGCGGGTGTTGGGGCTGTGGAGCTCGTGTTACGCGTTTGGCGGGCTGGTGGCATCGCCATTTGCCGGCTGGTGGGCCTACACCCTGATTGGCAGCTGGCACGCGGCATTTATCTCCAGTGCCGCGGTGGTGGCGGTGGTGGCGGTGCTGTTCTTTATCTTCCAGCGCAACACGCCTCAGGACGTCGGCCTGCCGCAAGTGGAGCCCGAGCCGGCAATGAGCGCTGAAGAGCAGGCAGCGGCGAAAAAAATCAGCATCCTTGAGCCGTTGCGCGAGATCTTGCGCAACCGCACGGTGCTGACCCTGGGCCTGGCGTACTTCCTGTTGAAACCGGCGCGCTACGCGATCCTGTTGTGGGGCCCGGTGATTGTCTATGAGCAGATGCCTTCGGTGGGCAAGGTCGGCGCAGCGATTGTGCCGACGGCGTTCGAGCTGGCGGGATTGTTGGGGCCGATCATGATTGGCCTGGCGTCCGACAAACTGTTTGGCGCCCGGCGCATGCCGGCTTGTGTCCTCAGCCTGCTGGCGCTGACGGTGTCGCTGGCGCTGTTCATGGGGGCCTTGCATACCGGTAGCGTGCTGTTGGTGATGGCCTTGCTGTTTGTGATGGGCCTGACCCTGTACGGGCCGGACTCGATGATCAGCAGCACGGCGGCGATTGACTTCGGTACGGCCAAGGCAGGCGCCACGGCGGCGGGCTTCGTCAACGGCTGCGGTTCGGTGGGGGCGATCCTCGGTGGCCTGCTGCCGGGCTACTTCGACACGGTGACGGTGTTTATCGTGTTCGCCGGCGCCGCGTTGTTTTCGGCGCTGGTGCTGATGCCCTATTGGAACGCGCGGCCTGCGGTTCTGGCGCAAGTGGGCGACTTTGTGCCGGATCGTTCCGTCGCGATCAAACCCCTGCGCACCTGAGGCCCCTGCAACGCTGGCCGGTTTTTTGGTGGAACGATGGGTTCTTGCCCTATAAACTCTGCGGCCAAAGCGCCGGCCAGTAGACGTCTCGGCGCCACGGATATCAAGAGAGTGAGTCATGGGCGCACAGTGGAAGGTTAAACATAAAGAAGCGGCATCCAATGCCAAGGGCAAGATTTTCGGCAAGCTGGTGAAGGAAATCACCATTGCCGCCCGTAACGGTGCGGACACCGCGACCAACGCCCACCTGCGTCTGGTGGTCGAGCAGGCCAAGAAGGCCTCGATGCCCAAGGAAACCCTGGAGCGCGCGATCAAGAAAGGCGCGGGCCTGCTGGGCGAGACCGTGCAGTACCATCGCGTGACCTACGAAGGGTTTGCCCCGCACCAGGTGCCGTTGATCGTTGAGTGCGTGACCGACAACATCAACCGCACCGTAGCGGAAATCCGCGTGGCGTTCCGCAAGGGGCAACTGGGGGCTTCGGGCTCCGTGGCCTGGGACTTCAACCACGTAGGGCTGATCGAAGCCTCGCCGGATACCCCGGACGCCGACCCGGAAATGGCCGCCATCGAAGCCGGCGCCCAGGACTTTGAAGAAGGTGAAGAAGAGGGCACGACCCTGTTCATCACCGAGACCACCGACCTGGACGCGGTGCAGAAGGCTTTGCCGGAGCAGGGTTTTACCGTGTTGTCGGCCAAGTTGGGCTACCTTGCGAAAAACCCGGTCAGCGGCTTGAGCGATGAGCAGATGGCTGAAGTCGAAGCCTTCCTCGAAGGCCTGGACAACCATGACGACGTGCAGGATATGTTCGTCGGCCTGGCGGGCTAAACCCGGCCTGGAATTATGGGCGCAGACTTGTGTGGGAGCGGGCTTGCCCGCGATAGCGGTGTATCAGATGGCACATCAGCGGGCTGACCCACTGCTATCGCGGGCAAGCCCGCTCCCACATTTACAGGGCGTTTCAGAGTGAGGACAGCAGTGCCTCGATCTCTTCGAACGCTGGACGCGCCAGCACCTGCGGCTGGCAGCAACTGTCACCCATTGTCTCCAGCACCTGGCGCTGTTCAGCGCTCAAACCCGCGTCAATCCGCTCCAGCAACTCCCCCAGCAACACCCCGAACGCCCGCACTTCAATGCGCTGCAACGCCCTGGTCTCCAGGGTGTCGGCCGTGGCATGGAACGATGCGGCGCCAAAGTCCCCAAGCAAACAATCACCCTGGGCATTGCACAAAATATTGTGGCCATACAGGTCGCCATGGGTGATGCCGTGCCGGTGCAGGTGCGCGGCCACGGAGGCGATGCCGCGCGCCATGCGCAACGCGACCTCCACGCTGAAACGGGTGGCGGGGTCGTAGATGTCCCGGGTGCAGGACGCCAGGCTGGGCAGGCCGGCGAGGTTGCGGTAGCTCGGGTCGATCAGGTCCATCACCAGCGCGGCCTGGTCATCGGGGTGGCCGACCACGCGGCCTTGCACCTTGATCAGGTTCGGGTGCAACCCGGCGGCAATGCAGGCCTGCATTTCGTGCAGCGGCGAGCCGTCGCTGGTGATGGTGCCCTTGTAGAGTTTGACCGCGACTGGCTCGTTCGACGGTTTGCGCAGTGCCTTGCGAATCACCCCCGAGGCGCCTTCGCCCAGCACCTGGCCCAGTTCCAGTTCGGCCCAGGGAATGTTCGGCGTCGCGTCATCAGTTGCCACGTCCACCGCGCTTTCCACCGGGTTGCCGGCATAGGCCAGCCAGGTCAGGCGCGGCAGTGTCAGCAGCCAGTGGGGTAACTGAGTCAGGCGGTTGGAAGCGATGCGCAGCAGTTCGAGGTTATGGCACTGGGCCAGGCTCGCGGGCAGTTGCTCCAGGCGGTTGCCGGCCAGCATGAGTTTTTGCAGCAGTGGCCGCTCACCGAGTGCGTCCGGCAACTGGCGGATGCGGTTATCGGTGAGGATCAGCCAGCGTAACTGCGGTGGCAGCGCAGCAGCCGGCACCTGCTCGATCTGGTTGGCCTTGAAACCGACCATGCTCAATTGCTGGCATTGCCCCAGGCACACCGGCAGTTCGGTAAAGGCGTTGTCCGAGCAAAACAGTACGCGCAGGTGGGGCAGGCGGTGCAGGTCGTCCGGCAGGCTGCGCAGGGCATTGCCGCTCAGGTTGAGGATTTCCAGGGAGTCGGCCAGGTCGAAGATTTCCCGGGGGAACTGCGTCAGGCCGCAGGACAGGTCCAGGCGCTTGATGCCAGCCAGTTGGCCGGCCTTGAGTTGGGCAAGGGTATCCATGAACAGCGTAGGTCACTCGACAAGGTCAAAGGCGCTCATGATAGCGACTTGAGCGCCAGCGGGCTGACTTGTTGCAACTGCCCCAGGCGGCTGCGGGTGCGCGCCAGGTCAATCGCCTGGCCTTGCAGGGCGTCGTCCAGTGGCTGTTGGCCCAGCAGGGTCAGGTGCTTGTCCTGGTCGTACAGCACGTCGATCAGGTTGATAAAGCGCTGTTGCACGGCAATCGGGCAATCGCCGAGCAGCGGCAGGTCGTCGATGATCCAGTGGTCGAAATCCTCGCACAGCAACAGGTAGTCCATCACGGCGGTGGGCTGTTCGCACAGGTCGTTGAAGGTCAAGGCCAGGCTGCGCACCTGGTGCCAGCGCACTTGCAGTTGCCGCGAGCCGACCGCCAGCGCCAGGGGCGGGCCAGCGGTGGCGGGCAGCGCCAGTTCGCGGCGCTGGGCCGGGGTTCCGGGCCACACGTATTGGCCGTGGGTGAAACGCTGCTGCTGGTGGTTCTGCGCCAGGCCCCGGTAGTCCTGGGGCGCGCTGACTTGCATGACGTCCATGTGCGCGCCGATCAAGTCGATCACCGGTTTGAAACGCTGGTGATACAGCGGGTTGGGCAGCAAGCCCTGGGGCGGGTAATTGGAGGTGACCAGTACCAGGATGCCCCGTTGGAACAGGGCCTTGAACAGACGAGTGATCAACATCGCATCGCCAATGTCATGCACATGGAATTCGTCGAAACACAGCACCCGGCAGCCGTCGAGCAACTGGTCCAGGGTGGCGCCCAGGGCATCGGCCTGTTGGCGGTGGGCAAACATGCCACGGTGCAGGCGGGCGAAAAAGTCGTGGAAATGCACCCGCTGCTTGTCAGGCAAGGGCAGGGCCTGGAAAAACCCGTCCAGCAGCCAGCTTTTGCCTCGGCCGACGGCGCCGTGCAGGTACAGGCTGCGGGTCGGGCGCCGGTCCAGCAGGTACGAGGTCTGCCGGGCCATGGCGTCGATCACCTGTAATTGGCTGGGGCTGAGGGTGTAGCCCTGTTGCCGGGCCTTGTCCGCGAAGAACCGCTGAATGGCTGGCGCGCTGTCACTGGCGGTTGTTTTGCCGAACAGGCGTCTGAGCAAGGGCAGGCGACGCGGGCGGCTATCTCGAAAAGGCATGGCGGTGGCGTCCTAGAACCGAGTGGTCTGCTTGAGCAATGGGGTGGTCGGCTCGTCCTCTTGGCTGACCATCGCATAGTTGTAGCCGGGGCTGGACCAGTACTCGGCCTGGAGCCCCTCGGCGCTGCGGCTGCCCCTTGGCAGCAGGGTGTTCTGCGGGCCCGGCGGGCGAATGTAGAAACTGATGCGCCGGCCTTGTGGGTTCTCGTAGAGCACCATCGCCGCCGCACCCTGGTCGGTGCTGAGCAGCCGCGCGCTGACTGGGTTGAAGCCGGCCTGGCTGAGGTCTGGCAGGCGATGGGCCTGGGCGAAGTAGCGGTCGAGCCAGGCTTGCATATCGCCATTGCCCTGCACCTGGTAGTCGGCGGGCATGATCGGGTTCTGGGCAAACAGGCGATAGGCCTGCATGGCGTCGGTCATCGGCAGGCTGCTGGCGAGCAGGGTGGCCTGCCGCGCTTGCCAGCCACCCAGGCCGCCCAGGCCGATGGCGACCAGCAACATGGCGGCAGTGGCCAGGTGGCGGCGCGACTGGCGCTTGAGGCGCTGGCGAAGCAGCGCCGGATCCAGCTCGGGGTTGACCGCTGGCGGCGCACCGATGGCCGCGCGCAGGTGCTGGGCATCCTGTTGCCAGGCGTGGACCTGGGCCGCGACCTCGGGGTGGGCGGCGAGCCAGATCTGCAATTGGCGGCGATCCGGCTCGCTGAGTTGGTGATCGACGTACGCGTGCAGGTCGCGTTCATTGGGGGGCAGGCTGATCATTTGAGTATCCGCAGGGTAGGGCGGGTGATATCGCCGTCGCTGAGCTGGCGCAAGGCCTGGCGGGCGCGGGACAGGCGTGACATCACGGTGCCAATGGGCACGTCGAGGATATGGGCGACTTCCTTGTAGCTCAAGCCTTCCACCGAGACCCATAGCAGCAGGGCGCGTTGCTCGCTGCTCAACTGGTCGAAGGCCTGCAGGGTCGATTGCGCGATCACCGTGCGTTCGACTGACGGTTGCGCGTCATCGCGGCCGGTAAAGAACTCCAGCATCCGCGCATAGCGCCGCGAACGCCGGTGCGCGTCGAGGAACTGCCGGTAGAGGATCGAAAACAGCCAGGCGCGCAAATCCCCGTCGACGCGCTTGTGGCGCCAGCTGACGATGGCGCGCTCCAGGCTGGCCTGCACCAGGTCGTCGGCGCTGCTGGGGTTGCGCGTCAGGGACAGGGCAAAGCGCCGCAGCCTGGGGAGGAGTTCACGCAACTGGTCGTCGAGCTCGTGCATGGAGGGCCTGCGTGTCGTGGGCGGTGTTGAGGAAGACGCCTAGGGGCAAAGGTTATTCCATCTGTGGGAAAAATAAGCGCTGTAGATAGCCTCGGTCTCTATCGTTTGTAAGCTCCCGTAGCCCTGTAATGTCGTGAATCGTCCTCAGTCCAGCCCCCTGCCTGCCCGAACAGTGTGAGGCAGGGGCCAGTTGAGGAGTTGACCCATGATATCGACGACAGCAGCGGATAGCGGTTTTGCTTGCACCAAGGCACTGGGCCATTTGCCCATCATCCAACGTCATACCCTTCAAGCCTGGGGCTGCGGGCCGGCGCGGGCGCTGCCTTACGCGTGTATCCACCAGGCATTCGAGGCGCACGCCGCGGCAACCCCCCATGGGATCGCCGCGCTCTGCTCGGGCCAGAGCATCAGCTATGAGCAGTTGAACCGCCAGGCCGATCGGCTGGCCCGGCACCTGCTCGCGCAAGGGGTGATGGCGGGCGATACGGTGGCGCTGTTTGTCGAGCGGTCGATCCCCATGCTGGTGGGGATGCTCGCGGTGTTGAAAGTCGGCGCGGCCTATGTGCCGCAGGATGCCAGGATCACTCCACCGGCGCAGTTGGCGATGATCCTTGAGGCGCTGTCGAGTGCAGTGGTGCTGACCTTGTCGGGGTTCAAGGACCAATTGCCGCTGGCAGCGGGCCATTTGTGCGTGTGCCTGGACGAGTTCCTGGCGCAACAGCCGTGGGTGGCGCAGGCCTGCGAGCTGAACGTCGCCGCGCCAGACCCCGCCAGCCTGTGTTTTGTGCTGTTCACCTCCGGCACCACAGGGCGGCCCAATGGGGTGCGGGTGACGCACCGCAATGTGTGCAACATCCTGCTGACGGCACCGGGCAACCTGGGCATCAAGCCGGGCATGAGGGTTGGGCAAATCCTCAATATCGCGTTTGACATGGCCGCCTGGGAAATCCTCGGCTGCCTGGCCCACGGGGCGACGTTGTATATCCGTCAGCAAGATATCGGCGAAACGGCCCGCCATTGCCAAGTGCTGATCGCCACCCCGTCGATTCTCGCCACCCTGGACCCACGGCAGTGCGCCACGCTTGAGGTGGTCGCAGTGGCGGGCGAGCCATGCCCGCAGGCCCTGGCGGATCGCTGGGCGGCCCATTGCACGTTCTATAACGGTTGCGGACCCACGGAAACCACCATCGTCAACACCTTGCACCGGCACGTACCAGGGGCGCCGTTGACCATCGGCCAACCGACGCCCAATAACACCGTGTATGTGCTGGATGAACACGGCCAGGCCTGCGCGCCGGGGGAAGTGGGCGAGATGTGGGCCGGGGGCGACGGGGTGACGGCGGGCTATCTGCATGACCCGTTGTTGACGGCGCAGCGCTATCGGCCTGATCCGTTCCTGGGGGCGGGGCGGATGATGTTCCGTACCCGCGACCTGGGGCGCTGGACGGACGATGGGGCCCTGGAGCATCTGGGGCGGGTCGACGATCAGGTCAAGGTGCGCGGTTTTCGCGTGGAGTTGGACGCGCTGGCCAGCACGCTGGAGGCCAGTGGCGCCTGTAGCCGGGCGGTGGCGCTGAAGTTCGACAGTCAGCACCTGGTGGCATTCGTCACACCGGCCACGGCGGACATTGCGGCAGCCAGGCAGTTCTGCGCGCAGCGGCTGGCCTACTACTGTGTGCCGGCGGTGATTTTTGCCCTGGAGCACTTGCCCCTGACGGCACGCGGCAAGATCGACAAGACCCTGCTGCGGCAATGGGCCTGTGACAGTGAGGAGGGTCGCCAACTCGCCCTCAAAGCAGGGGGCCGAGCATGATTGAGCGGTGGATGGCGACGGTAGTGCCCGCCTTGCCTGGCGGGTGGCGGCGGTGGCGTGGCTTGCCGATATTTTCCCATTACAACCGGCTGGTGGCGTTGGTGCTGCTGGGCAACGGGTGGTTTGCACTGTCTGGCTTGAAGCTGCCCGTGATCGACGCGCAGCAAGTGTCGATGCTGGTGATGATCAACCTGTCCCTGGCGATCCTGGTGCGCCAGCAGTACGTGATCAACGGGCTGTTTTGGCTGGCCACGCGCATCCCGCTGAGCTGGCCGCTGTACCTGCGTCGCCATGCTGCCAAGGTCTATCACCTGGGCGGGCTGCACAGCGGCGGTGCGCTGGCGGCGACGCTGTGGTTCGCGCTGCTGGTCGCCAGCCAGGGCTGGCGTTACCTGCAACAGCCGCAGAGTGTTTCTGCGCCGTGGTTGTTGGTCAGTGCGGCGCTGTTGGGAGTGTTGCTGTTGATGGTGGTCATGGCGCAGCCGGGGATTCGCAGGCGTTTTCACAATGGCTTTGAGCGCGTGCACCGCTTTGCGGGGTGGGCGGCCTTGCTGTTGTTCTGGGTGCAGGCACTGCTGGCCGAGGCTCATCCGGTTGCATTCGGGATGCTGCTGGTGCTGACCTTGAGCATTGCCCTGCCTTGGTTGCGCTTGCGCAAAGTGGCAGTCAGTCATCAGCGGCCTTGCGCTCATGCGGTGATCACCACATTGCGCCACACCACGCCCTTTGCCGGCTCGTCGACGGCGATCAGCCTGCAGCCGCTGCTGGAGTGGCATTCGTTTGCCAATATCCCGACCCCGGGCCAGCCGGGCTTTCGCCTGATTATTTCCAGGGCCGGGGACTGGACGGGGCGTTTTATCGAGCACATGCCATCCCATGTCTGGGTCAAGGGCATTACCACGGCGGGCGTGGCGAATATCGAGACGTTGTTCAAGTCGGTGGTGTATATCGCCACCGGCAGCGGGATTGGCCCGGTGATGCCGCACTTGCTGGCCGGGCAGGTGCCGATCCAGTTGGTGTGGTCCACCCGCAGCCCGGCAAAGACCTATGGTGAAGAGCTGGTCGCCGAGATCCTGCGGGCGCAACCGCACGCAGTGATTTGGGACACCGACGTGCGCGGCAAGCCAGACCTGGTGCAGTTGGCGTACGCGGCGGTGCAGGATTTTGGTGCCGAAGCGGTGATCTGTATCGCCAACCAGGCGTTGACGCGCCGGGTGGTGGCGCAAATGGAGGCGCGGGGGATCCCGGCCTATGGCGCGATCTGGGACTCCTGAATCACCCGCTGCGAAAAAGCCTACGGCCTTGGTGGAATAAGCCTGCGTGAGCGGCGTCTCATTGCACCTTCCACCTGTGGCCGTTGGCCTCGGAGCACTTCATGCCAGATCATCCATCGCCACCCCGCACGCCGTTGGGGCGCGCCAGCCTGGTGCTGCGCCTGGCCGCTATCGGCGTGGTCGTCGGCGTCGTTGCCGGGGCCTTTGCCTACGTCAACGGTACCCTCGACCCACAGCGGTTGCGCCCCAAGACCCTGGTCAATGCCCTGGAAACCAACAACGGCCTGCACCCTGGCTACCGGCGCAACCATGCCAAGGGCGTATGCGTGGCGGGTTATTTCGAGAGCAGCCCTGCGGTGCGTGCCTATTCCAGCGCGCAGGTATTCAGTGAAGCGCGCACCCCGGTGATCGGGCGTTTCGCCCTACCCAGCGGCAACCCCTATGCCCCGGACAGCAGCGTGCCGATCCGCAGCCTGGCCGTGCAGTTCAACCAGGCCAACGGCCAGCAATGGCGCAGCGGGATGAACAGCATGCCGGTGTTCCCGGTGGGCACCCCCGAGGCCTTCTACCAGATGCTCAAGGCGGGGGCTGCGGACCCTGCGACCGGCAAGCCCAACCCGGCCAGTCTGCCGGCGTTTTTTGCCAGTCATCCCGAGACCGCGCCGTTCCTGGCCTGGGTCAAGACCGCCAGGCCTTCGGCCAGCTATGCCAGCGAAAGTTACAACGGCATCAATGCGTTTTACCTGGTCAGCGCCAACGGGCAGCGCCAGGCCGTGCGCTGGGGCGTGGTGCCGATGAGCCAGGACGCCAGTGGCGCCGTTGCGCCAGGAGGGGCGGATTTTCTCCAGGCCGACCTGGAGCAGCGGTTGGCGGCCGGACCCTTGCGCTGGCAATTGCAGATCACCCTGGCCAACCCCGCGGACCCGGTGGATGACGCCAGCAAGGCATGGGCCGGCGCGCACACGGTGCTGAACGCCGGCACCCTGGTGCTCGAACGTAGCCAGCCGCAGTTGGACGGCGATTGCCGCGATATCAACTTTGACCCGCTGATCCTGCCCAGCGGTATCGAAGCCTCCAATGACCCGCTGCTGGCGGCACGTTCCGCTGCCTATGCCAGTTCATACCTGCGCCGTACCGGTGAAGTCAGCCAGTTGCCCAACCCCCCTCAGGAGTCCCGGCCATGAATGCCCAACCGCGGTTTTTCGCCCCGCTGGCGCGCCTGCTGCACTGGCTGATGGCGCTGATGGTCATCGCCATGCTGTTTATCGGTGCTGGCATGGTGGCTTCGGTGTCCCAGCGCCATGAATGGTTGTTGCACCTGCACAAGCCGTTGGGTATTGCGATTCTGCTGTTGGTGATCGTGCGCCTGGCGGTGCGTTTTTCTACCCGTCAGCCAGCGTTGCCTGCCGATTTACCGGCGTGGCAGGTGTTGGCGGCCAAGGCGTCGCATCTGCTGCTGTACGGCTTGATGCTGGTGCTGCCGCTACTGGGCTGGGCGATGATTTCGGCGGCGGGTGACCCGGTGATGCTGTCCAGCGCGCTGCAGTTGCCTTCGTGGGTGCCGGCCAACGCGCAGTTGTTCGCGGTGCTGCGCACGGCCCATGGGTATCTCGCTTATTTGCTGTTCCTCACGGTGCTGCTGCATTTGGCGGCGGCGTTGTTCCATGGCTGGGTTCGCCGGGATGGCGTGCTGCAAAGCATGCTCGGCAAGGACTGAGGCCCCAGGGTCGCCCGCCAGTACACCAGCGCCAGCAGGTTGATGGCGGCGCCCAAGGCACACACGCCGAGCCAGCCGGCCCAGGCGTACATCAGGGTCGCGCCGAGCGAGCCCAGGGCGCTGCCCGCCGAGTAGAACAGCATGTAGCCGGCTGCCAGGCGGCTTTGGGCTTCGGGGCGTACGCTGTAGATCAGGCTTTGGCTGGTGACATGCACGGCTTGCAGGCCGAGGTCGAAGGTAATTACCCCAAGCAGCAGCGCCCACAACGAAGACTGGGTCAAGGCGATGGCCAGCCATGACAGCAGCATCAGCACCAGGGCCGCGCCGCTGGTCCACTGGGCGAGGCCGCGGTCTGCCAGGCGCCCGGCATGGGCCGCGCCCAATGCGCCGGCGGCACCGGCGAGGCCGAACAGGCCGATCTGGGTGTGGGACAACAACAGGGGCGGGGCGCTCAAGGGCAGCACCAGCGGGGTCCAGAGCACGGTACCCGCGGCAAAAATCAGAAACGCCAGCACTGCGCGGTCGCGTAGTACTTTTTCCTCACGCAACAGGCTGAACACTGAAACCAGCAACTGGCGATAGGAGCCTGACGCCCGAGGCTGCTCGGTGGTAGGCAAGACACGCCAGAGCAGCAGTGCCATCAACAGGGTCAAGCCCGCCGACAGCAGATACACCGAACGCCAGCCGGCCAGGTCCGCCATGATCCCGGACACCGTGCGCGCCAGCAGCAGGCCAACCACGATGCCACTGGTCACCAGGCCCACCACATGCCCCCGTTGCTCGGGCCGCGCCAGGTTGGCGGCGTAGGCCACCAACACCTGGGCCACCACGGCGAGCAGGCCCGTCAGCAGCAGGCCGGCCAGAAACCCGAAGAGGCTGTTGGAGAGGCCGACCAGCAACACCGCACCGGTGGACAGCAGTAACTGCCCGACGATCAAATGCCGGCGATTGAGCAGATCGCCCAGCGGCACCAGCAGTAACAGGCCAACGCCGTAGCCAACCTGGGTCAGGCTGATCACGATGCCGACGGTGGCGGGGTCCATGGCGAACGTCGTGGCCATGGCATCGAGCAGGGGTTGGGCGTAATAGACATTCGCCACCGATAGGCCACAGGCAATGGCAAACAGCAGCACCACGGCGGCGCTTAACGATGATGGGGGCATGCTCAATTCTCAATGTGGTTGCTAAATGAAACTGGTTGTACGGTAGGTATTGCGGTTTTATATTGCAACTACATTTTTTGTCAGGCAGGCGTTACCCATGGTCAAACTCACCCGCTTTGAAACTGCCGAATGCCCGGTGGCGCGCTCACTGGAGGCGATTGGCGATGGTTGGGCGCTGCTGATCATTCGCGATGCATTCGATGGCATCCGCCGCTTTGGCGAGTTCCAGCGCAGCCTGGGCATGGCCAAGAACATACTGGCCACGCGCTTGCGCAGCCTGGTCGGCCACGGAATTTTTGAGATTGTCCCGGCCTCGGATGGCAGCGCTTATCAGGAGTACGTGTTGACGGAAAAGGGCAGGGGGCTGTTTGCGGTGATCATTGGGTTGCGGCAATGGGGCGAGGGGTTTTTCTACGCCGAAGGCGAGGCCCATTCGGTGCTGTTGGACCGTGAGCACGGTCAGCCGCTGCAGGCTTTGCAGGTGCATGCGGCGGATGGCCGGGTGCTCGGACCTCAGGACTGCCTGCGGGTGGCGGCGCAGTCCGAGGCTTAGGGTTAGCGATACTTATTGGGGCAGGGTCAGCGCAGTACGTTGACTATGTCCGCCACGGTGCTCAACACGTCCTTGCCCAGTTGCCGGGAGCGTTTGCCAGACCAGCCGGTACGCGGATCGGGCGCATCGTCGTTGTCCTTGAAGGGCATTTCGAGGGTCAGGGACAGGCAGTCGAATTTCTCGCCCACGCTGTTGCAAGCCAGGGTCATATTGGCCTGGCCAGGCAGGTCGCGGGTGTAGCCATGGGTGGTCTGGAAGTCGCGGGTCAGCTCGCTCAAGTGGCTGCGAAAGTGTTTTTCCAGGCCTTCGATACGCGGGGTGTAGCCGGGGTTGCCTTCGCACGCTGCGGCGAACACGTAGGGGATTTCCTCGTCGCCATGGATATCCAGGAACAGGTCTACGCCGTACTTCTCCATCTGCTGCTGGACGAACAGCACTTCCGGGCTCAGTTCCTGGCTTGCGCTCTGCCAGGCGCGGTTGAGGTCCTGGCCCATGGCGTTGGTGCGCAGATGGCCATGGAACGCGCCATCCGGGTTCATGTTCGGTACCAGGTACAGGTCGGCGGTGGCCAGGAGTTTTTTCAGCTCATCATCACCGTCCTGTTGCAGGCGTTCGATGATGCCTTCCATAAACCACTCGGCCATGTGCTCGCCGGGGTGCTGCTGGGCAATGATCCACACTTTGCGCTGCCCCGCGTCCCCCTTGCCACGGCGGAGCAGGGGGATATCACGGCCCTCGACACTCTTGCCGGTGGCCAGCAGTTGCGTACCGGCGCGGTTCAGCGCCTGGTCGATCAACCAGGCGTGGCGCGCGCGGCTGTAGGGCTCGAAGTAGGCGAGCCAGGCGTGTTTTTGCTCGGTTTGCAATTCGATGTGCAAGGTTTCGCCATCAAAGCGCGTCGGCACCCGGAACCAGTTGATATGGTCATAGGACGCCACGGCGTTGTAGCCGCTCCAGGCATGTTTGTAGGAAGACTGGCCAGCGTTGCTCAGGCGGAAGGTATGGGTATGACCAATGTGCATCCCTTCGGCCTTGAAGTGGAACCATTGGAAGTGCTGGCTGCGGGTATCCGGCTTGATTGCCAGCAGCAACTGATGGGCATCGCTGGTGTCGAGCACCTGGATATTGCCGCTGTCGAAGTCGCTGCTGATTTTGATGGAGGTCAAGGCCACGGTCATAGTCTGCTTGCCTGAATTTAAATGGTGTGGCGGGCAGTTTACACAGGCGCGGGGTAAAATCTGGACGCAAATTAATGCGAAAAAGAAGGGGGCGTCATCCTTGACGCTGCAGCAGCTTAGAGTCTATGAGATTGATTCTCAAGTGCTAATTTGGAAAGATCCGGGCTAGAGCGCTTTATCGGCTTTCTTTCGGCGATGGTCTTTTGCTACCATGCGCGCCATCAAGCAACACACAGTCTTCATTAGCCTGAAGCCACGCCAGAATAACTGGCAAAAAAAAGACCCGGCCAAAGAGCCGGGTCAAAAACCGTGATTAGCCTGATGAGGAGATATTCCAAGAGTCCGACCTAAGGTCCCTTGGTCTATCGACTGATCTCGCGACCAGCTGCATGCAATAATAATCATTATCATTTGCAAGTCAAATGTTTTTATCTGCCAGATAGAAATATTTTTCCTTCTGTTCCTGCACGCCTACCGGGTCAAGGGGTTTTCCCGCCGACCAGTTGCAGTGGACGCTCCAGCATGGCCTTGGCCATATCAATCAGATACACCACCGAAAACGCCAGGTCCCGGGTGCCCCCCAGCTTGTTGTTCGCCAGCTCATACGCGATGGCGGCGGCGCTGCGTAGCAGGTCCGAAGCGTGGACCAGGGCTTCTTCATGGCTGACAGTGGGGCTGGCCTCGAACCAGGCCACATCGTCCGATGTGGGCTCGGCGTCTTCTTTGAAGTAGTAGTCCAAGGCGCGCCGGGCTGCGTCGCTGCCCTGCAAGCACTTAATTTCATCGTCATCAGGTGTACCAGGCAGGTGATCCGGGGTTGTGGTCATGTGGTCGGTGCTCTGGGTGGGAAGGTGAACAGGTGGAGCTGATAATAATACGATCTGTATTTATGTCATTTGATTGATTACTACAAACTGTTTATTGTCGCCGCGAATACACCCGGTATTGTCATGCCCCATGGATAAATGGATAGCGTTGGTCAAAGCCAACATGAAGGCCCGCCAGGTCACGCAAAACCAACTGGCCACGCGCCTGGGCATGTCCCAGGGCGGTGTTGCCCATTGGCTGGGCAAGCGCCGGGTACCGAGCCTCGACGACATGAACCGGGTGCTCGAGGAACTGGGCCTGGGTTACCTGGAAGCGGCACTGGTAATCCGCGAGAAGGGCGAGGCCCCGGCCGACGAAGCCGCGCCGGCCGTTCAATACAACCCGTATTTTCGCTACCCCGTGAGGGACTGGAAGCAGCCCGGCCGGGTCCATGAATCGCGGCCGGCCTACGGCCCTGCGCGTTTTGAGGCGAGCGACTACGACGCCGATGGCGAGGCGTTCTGGCTGCAGGTGAGCGGTGATGCGATGACGGCACCGAGCGGGCCGAGCATCGCCGAAGGGATGATGATCCTGGTGGACCCGGCTCTCGCCGCCGAGCCCGGCAAATTGGTGGTAGCCCAATGGGCCGGCAGCAGCCAGGCGACCTTTCGCAAGTTGATCGAGGAAAGCGGCCAGCGTTACCTGATGCCGCTCAACCCGACCTACCCCAAGGCCCTGCTCACCGATGACTGTCAGATCATCGGCGTCGTGGTACAGGCCACGGTGAAGTTCTAGGCCAGGGCCTCCAGCTCCACCAAGGCGCTGCCTTCGCCGACCATTTCGCCTTCCTGGCAATACAGCGCCTTGACCACCCCCCCATGGGGCGCGCGGATGCTGTGCTCCATCTTCATGGCCTCGAGCACCACCAGTTGTGTGCCAGCCTCGACCGTCTGCCCGACTTCCACCAGCACCCGCACGATGCTGCCGTTCATCGGCGCAGTGAGGCCGCCCTGATGGGCCTGTCCGGCATCGACGGCGGCGATCGGATCAAACAGCGTCACGCCGCGCATCTCACCCTGCCAGCGCAGGAACAGCGTCTGCCCATGGCGCACGGCCAGGTGCGAGCGGCGGATTCCGGCATCCGCGATCACCAAGTGTTCGTCGCGCAGTTGCGGCACAGCGTGCGTTTGCAGCGTTACCAAGCGGTCCTGGCCGTCGCAGCTCAGGTGCAGTGAAGTCTCGGCGGGCAGGCCCGCACGAAAGCCCTGCGTCGCAGCCCACGGCGAGGCGGGGTCGTCGTCCCGCAGCCGAGGCAGTTGGCTTTGCATAAACGCGTGCCCAGCCGCGTGCCAGAACTCATCGCTCAAGGCGCTGGCGCCTGGCAGCAATTGCTCCTGATAGCGCGGGATGAAGCCGGTATCCAACTGCGCCGCAGCGAATGCCGGGTGGCCGATGATGCGCCGCAAAAAGCCCAGGTTGGTCTTCAAACCGCCGACCGCAAACTCGTCGAGCATGCTCAACAGGCGCAGGCGCGCCTGTTCGCGGTCCTCGCCCCAGGCAATCAGCTTGCCGAGCATCGGGTCGTAGAAGGGCGAAACGTCGTCGCCCTGCTCGACGCCACTGTCCACCCGGCGTCCCGGGCCTGGCGCTGATTCACGGTACAGCGCCAGATGCCCGGTGGCCGGCAAAAAGTCATTGGCCGGGTCTTCGGCATACAGCCGCACTTCAATGGCATGGCCGCGCAACGGCACCTGCTCCTGGGTGATTGGCAACGGCTCGCCTTGCGCCACGCGAATCTGCCAGGCCACCAGGTCCAGGCCGGTGATGGCCTCGGTCACCGGGTGTTCCACCTGCAAGCGGGTGTTCATCTCCATGAAGAAGAATTCACCGCGCGCATCCAGCAGAAACTCCACGGTGCCGGCGCCCACATAGCCAATCGCTTGGGCGGCACGCACCGCTGCCTCGCCCATGGCCTGGCGCAGGGCAGGGCTGAGGCCGGGGGCCGGTGCTTCTTCGACGACCTTTTGATGGCGACGCTGGATCGAGCAGTCGCGTTCATTGAGGTACAGGCAATGGCCGTGCTGGTCGGCGAATACCTGGATCTCCACGTGGCGCGGCTTGATCAGGTATTTCTCCACCAGCATCTGCGCGTTGCCAAACGACGACAGCGCCTCGCGCTGGGCCGAGGCCAGAGCTTCGGCCAGTTGGCTTTCGTCCTCGACCACTTTCATGCCCTTGCCGCCGCCGCCGGCCGTGGCCTTGAGCAGCACCGGGTAGCCAATGCGCGCGGCAGCCTGGCGGAAGGTTTCCAGGTCCTGGCCGGCCCCGTGGTAACCCGGCACCAGCGGCACGCCGGCGGTTTCCATCAATGCCTTGGCCGCCGACTTGCTGCCCATGGCATCAATGGCCGAGGCAGGTGGGCCGAGGAAAATCAGCCCAGCCTCTTCAATCGCCCGCGCAAAACCCGGGTTTTCGGAAAGAAAGCCATAGCCGGGATGAATCGCCTGGGCGCCGCTGGCCTTGGCCGCGGCGATCAGTTTGTCGATCTGCAGGTAACTGTCGGCGGCCTTGCTGCCGCCCAGGTCCACCCGGATATCGGCTTCGCGGCTGTGGCGCGCATCGCGGTCCGTAGCGCTGTGTACGGCAACGGTGGTCATGCCCAACGCCTTGGCCGTGCGCATGACCCGGCAGGCGATTTCGCCACGGTTGGCCACCAGTACGCAGGTAATCAACGGTGCACTCATGAGCGCGGCTCCTGGGACTGCCAACTGGGCGCACGCTTGTGCAAAAACGCGCGCAGGCCTTCCTGGCCTTCGGCGCTGACGCGGATGCGTGAGATGGCATTTTCGCAGTAACGGCGCAACGCCGGGGTGAGTGCGCCGTTACCCACTTCGCGCAGTAGATCCTTGCTGGCGCGCATGGCGGCCGGGCTGTTGAGCAACAGGTTGGCGGTCCATAGTTCGACTTGCTGATTCAGCGCCTCAAGCGGGTAGCTTTGCGCCAACAGCCCGATGGCTTGCGCCTGTTGGCCGTCGAAGCGTTCTGCGGTCAAGGCATAGCGGCGTGCCGCACGCTCGCCAATCGCCTGCACCACAAACGGGCTGATGACAGCCGGTGCGAGGCCGATGCGTACTTCTGACAGGCAGAACTGCGCATCATCGGCGCCAATGGCCATGTCGCAGCAACTGATCAGGCCCAGGGCGCCGCCATAGGCCGCGCCCTGGACCACCGCCAGTGTCGGGATCTTCAGCTTGGCCAGGTTGTACATCAACTCCGCCAGCTCGCGGGCGTCGTCGAGGTTGGTGTGGTAGTCCAGCTCGGCCGACTGCTGCATCCAGGCCAGGTCCGCGCCGGCGCTGAAATGCTTGCCGCGCCCGCGTACCAGCAGAAAGCGCAGGGAGGCATCGGCCTGCACCTGGTCCAGGGCAATGATCAGCTCGCGGATCATTTCGGCGTTGAACGCGTTGTTCTTGTGTTCCCGGCTCAACCACAGCGTGGCAAAGCCACGGGGGTCGTTGACCAGTTCAACGGTGTTGAAATCGCTCATGGGTGCAGCTCCAATTACATGCGGAACACGCCGAAGCGGCTCGGCTCGATGGGGGCATTCAGCGCGGCGGACAAGGCCAGGGCCAGCACGTCACGGGTCTGCAAGGGGTCGATGACGCCGTCATCCCACAGGCGGGCGCTGGAGTAGTAGGGGTGGCCCTGGGTTTCGTACTGGTCGAGGATCGGCTGCTTGATCTGCGCTTCGTCCTCGGCGCTGAACGCCTGGCCACCGCGTTCGGCCTGCTCGCGCTTGACCTGCACCAGCACGCCGGCGGCCTGTTCGGCGCCCATCACGCCAATGCGGGCGTTGGGCCACATCCACAAAAAGCGCGGGTCATAGGCGCGTCCGCACATCCCGTAGTTACCGGCACCAAAGCTGCCGCCGATGATCACCGTGAATTTCGGCACCTTGGCGCAGGCCACCGCCGTGACCAGCTTGGCGCCGTGCTTGGCGATGCCACCGGCTTCGTACTTCTGCCCGACCATAAAGCCGGTGATGTTCTGCAAGAACAACAGGGGAATCCCGCGCTGGCAGGCCAGTTCGATAAAGTGCGCGCCTTTTTGCGCAGCTTCAGCGAAGAGGATCCCGTTGTTGGCGAGGATCGCGATGGGGTAGCCATGCAAATGGGCAAAGCCGCAGACCAGCGTGGTGCCGAACAGCGCCTTGAACTCATCGAAGACCGAGCCGTCCACCAGTCGCGCAATCACTTCGCGCACATCAAAAGGTTGCTTGGCGTCGGCCGGGATCACCCCGTACAACTCGTCGCTGGCGTACAGCGGCGCGACCGGCGTGCGCTGTTGCAACTGCCCCTGCTTGCGCCAGTTGAGGTTGGCAACGCTGCGCCGGGCCAGGGCCAGGGCGTGTTCGTCGCTGTCGGCGTAGTGGTCGGCCACCCCGGAAATCTTGCAGTGCACGTCGGCCCCGCCAAGGTCTTCGGCGCTGACCACTTCGCCGGTGGCGGCCTTCACCAGTGGCGGGCCGGCGAGGAAGATAGTCGCCTGCTGGCGCACCATGATCGCTTCATCGGCCATCGCCGGTACATAGGCGCCGCCAGCGGTGCAGGAACCCATGACCACGGCGATCTGCGGGATGCCTTGCGCGCTCATGTTGGCCTGGTTGAAGAAGATCCGCCCAAAGTGCTCGCGGTCGGGAAACACCTCATCCTGGCGCGGCAGGTTGGCGCCGCCGGAATCCACCAGGTAGATGCACGGCAGGCGGTTCTGTTCGGCGATGGTCTGTGCGCGCAGGTGTTTTTTTACGGTCAGCGGGTAGTAGGAGCCGCCTTTTACCGTGGCATCGTTGGCGACGATCATGCATTCCACGCCTTCAACGCGGCCGATCCCGGCGATCACGCCAGCAGCCGGTACGTCTTCACCGTAGACCTGATATGCCGCCAGTTGGCTGAGCTCAAGGAACGCCGAGCCCGGGTCGAGCAGGCGGTTGATGCGCTCGCGCGGCAGCAGCTTGCCACGGGAGGTATGACGCTCCTGGGCCTTGCTGCCGCCGCCTTGCTGGACCTGGGCGAGCAGGGTGTGCAAGGCATCGACCTGTTTGAGCATCGCCGCGCTGTTGGCGGCGAATTCTGCCGAACGCGGGTTGAGTTGGGTGTGCAGGGTGGCCATGGTGCACTCCCTCAGCGGGTTTCGTTGAACAGTTCGCGACCAATCAGCATGCGCCGGATCTCACTGGTGCCCGCGCCGATTTCATACAGCTTGGCATCGCGCAGCAGGCGGCCAGCGGGGAATTCATTGATGTAGCCATTGCCGCCGAGAATCTGGATTGCATCAAGGGCCATCTGCGTTGCGCGTTCGGCGCTGTACAGGATCACCCCGGCGGCGTCCTTGCGCGTGGTTTCACCACGCTCGCAGGCCTGGGCCACCGCATAGAGGTAGGCGCGGCTGGCGTTGAGCTGGGTGTACATGTCGGCGACCTTGCCCTGGATCAGCTGGAACTCACCGATGCTCTGGCCGAACTGCTTGCGGTCGTGGATGTACGGCACGATCAGGTCCATGCAGGCCTGCATGATCCCGGTAGGGCCACCGGAGAGCACCACGCGTTCGTAGTCCAGGCCGCTCATCAGCACTTTGACCCCGCCATTGAGCGCGCCGAGGATGTTTTCTTCGGGCACTTCGACGTCATCGAAAAACAGCTCGCAGGTGTTGGAGCCGCGCATGCCCAGCTTGTCGAACTTGTTGCTGCGGCTGAACCCTTTGGCGTCGCGCTCGACGATAAACGCGGTAATGCCGTGGGCGCCTTTTTCCAGGTCGGTCTTGGCGTAGATCACATAGGTGTGGGCATCGGGGCCGTTGGTGATCCAGGTCTTGCTGCCGTTGAGCACATATACGCTGCCACGCTTGTCGGCGCGCAGCTTCATCGACACCACATCGGAACCGGCATTCGGCTCGCTCATGGCCAGGGCGCCAATGTGCTCGCCGCTGATCAGCTTGGGCAAGTACTTGAGTTTTTGCTCGTGGTTGCCGTTGCGGTTGATCTGGTTGACGCACAGGTTGGAGTGCGCGCCGTAGGACAGCGCCACCGAGGCCGAGCCACGGCTGATTTCTTCCATGGCCACCACGTGGGCCAGGTAACCCAGGCCGGCACCGCCGTATTCTTCCGGCACGGTGATGCCCAATAGGCCCATATCACCGAACTTGCGCCACATATCCACGGGGAACAGGTTGTCGATATCAATCTGCGCTGCCCGTGGCGCCAGCTCCTTGGCCACGAAGGCCTGCACCTGGTCGCGCAGCATGTCGATGGTTTCACCGAGGGCGAAGTTCAGGGTCGGGTAACTCATGGGAGGGCACCTATAAACATTATTGTTGTGGGGCTGGCGACGCCATTGGGCGATCACCTTTACGTTAACGTAAACTTGCGTTGCATGACTGTCAATCGTAGCTTACGTTAACGTCAAGCTCGCGCCTGACCGGCGCACCGTCCACCTACAAAAAAGACAATAGGGGTCGTCATGGATCAACCGAATCAGAGCTACAGCCGTGGCCCACAGGACAAGGCCCTGTTGGCCATGACCATCGGCCAGGCATTTGACCGCACCGTGGCGCAGCACCCGGAGGGCGAGGCCCTGGTGGTGCGCCATCAGCAACTGCGCTACACCTGGCGGCAACTGGCCGAAGCCGTGGACCTGCATGCACGCGGGCTGCTGGCCCTGGGGTTACAGGCCGGGGATCGCCTGGGCATCTGGGCGCCGAACTGCGCCGAGTGGTGCATCAGCCAGGTGGCCAGCGCCAAGCTCGGGGTGATCCTGGTCAACATCAACCCGGCCTACCGCAGCAGCGAACTGGAATACGTGCTCAAGCAGTCGGGTTGCCAGTGGTTGATCTGTGCCGGCGCGTTCAAGTCCTCCGACTACCACGGGATGCTGCAGGCGCTGGTGCCGGAACTGGCGGAGCAGGGCATCGGCCAGTTGCACTGTGATCTGTTGCCGCAACTGCGCGGGGTGATCAGCCTGGAGGCGCGACCGCCCTCGGGGTTCCTGCCCTGGTCGCAATTGTCGGCTCTGGGGACGGGTACCCCCCCGGAACAATTGCACCACCGCGAGGCCAGCCTGCACTTCGATCAAGCCGTCAACATCCAGTACTCCTCCGGTACCACGGGCTTCCCCAAGGGCGCCACCCTCAGCCACCACAACATCCTCAACAACGGCTACATGGTTGGCGAAAGCCTGGGCCTGACCGCGCAGGATCGCCTGGTGATCCCGGTGCCGCTCTATCATTGCTTTGGCATGGTCATGGGCAACCTGGGCTGCATCACCCATGGCACCACCATGATCTATCCCAATGACGGCTTCGACCCGCTACTGACCCTGGCCGCCGTGGCCGAAGAACGCGCTACCGGCCTGTACGGCGTACCGACGATGTTTATCGCGGTGCTCGATCATCCGCAACGCAGCACGTTCGACCTGTCGACCCTGCGCACCGGGGTCATGGCCGGCTCCACCTGCCCGATCGAGGTGATGCGCCGGGTGATCAGCGACCTGCACATGAGCGAAGTGCAGATTGCCTACGGCATGACCGAGACCAGCCCGGTGTCGTTGCAGACCGGTGCGGATGACGACCTGGAGCGGCGCGTGACCACGGTCGGGCGCACCCAGCCCCAGTTGGAAAGCAAGATCATCGACGAAGCCGGCAACACCGTGCCGCGTGGGCAGATCGGCGAGTTGTGCACCCGAGGCTACAGCGTGATGCTCGGCTACTGGAACAACCCCGAGGGCACCCGCGAAGCCATCGACGACGCCGGCTGGATGCACACCGGCGACCTGGCGACCATGGATGAGCAGGGTTACGTGTGCATCGCCGGGCGTAACAAAGACATGATCATTCGCGGTGGCGAAAACGTGTACCCACGGGAGCTGGAGGAGTTCTTCTTCACCCACCCGGCGGTGGCGGATGTGCAGATCATCGGCATTCCCGACGAGCGTTACGGCGAAGAGATCGTGGCCTGGATCAAGTTCCACCCGGGGCAGGTGGCCAACGAGCTGGAACTGCAAACCTGGTGCAAGGGGCGCATTGCACACTTCAAGACGCCGAAGCATTTCCGCTTTGTCGAAGAGTTTCCGATGACGGTGACGGGGAAGATCCAGAAGTTTCGCATGCGTGAGATCACGATCGAGCAACTGCGAACGCTGAAACCCTGATCGCCCCGATCTAAAGGGTGGGAGCTGGCTTGCCTGCGATTGCGGTTTATCAGTCAACAATTAAGTAGCTGACACACCGTATCGCAGGCAAGCCAGCTCCCACATTAACGGTGGAGTGTCAGTAGGTATTGTTTTCATCCAGACAGCACAAAGGGGAGCCGAAGCTCCCCTTTAATTTGTTGTTACGTGCTCTTTTTTTATTATTGAGGGGCGGTCTATTGTTGTTTTTGGCAACCGTGGCCCTTTACCGCTGTTTTTGGCGACCCCCATCCGGGGTCAAGAGCAAACGTATTTTTTTGAGCGCTGATCTGCTTCTTCGCACGCGATCCAACCAGTGGGTAGCTACCTTGAGGTAGTTTTATTGTTCTCTGCCCGGTTGCGAGTGGCGGCTTGCGCCGTACCCTGCGAAGCACATCTTCTCCAAAAAAATCTGTTAGCTGCGTCTCTGCCGTGTTGTTTTTGTTATGTCAGAGTCGTTACGTCTTATTTTTATTAGGTTTGGTGCTTTTTATTCTTGTTATGCCATAGAGATAGCAGGAGCCGTGCCAACTTTTAAAAGTCCTTTAAAATCAATGTCTTGATTTTTATGAGGGAAATTTACTTCAGAAAATGCGACAAGATATGTTCCCGTGTTACCCGATGTGTAGCCGCGAGGTAACACAAGCGCTACTCAATGGGCATTGCGGGCCCTGGCCACGCGTGAGCCGGTAGGGCGGCCCAGGACCGTACAGATCTGCTGGCCCGCCACAATCAACTGGTCCATGTCGATACCGGTCTCGATGCCCAGGCCATCGAGCAGGTACAGCACGTCCTCGGTGGCCACGTTACCGCTGGCGCCCTTGGCATAGGGGCAGCCGCCAAGGCCGGCGATAGAGCTGTCGAACACCTGTATACCTTCCAGCAGGCTGGCATAGACATTGGCGATGGCCTGGCCGTAGGTGTCATGGAAATGCCCGGCGAGCTTTGCCCGTGGCACGTCCTTGCCCACCACCTCGAACATGCGCCGCGTAGCCCCTGCGGTGCCGGTGCCGATGGTGTCGCCCAACGACACCTCGTAACAGCCCATGGCATACAGCTCACGGGCCACGGCGGCCACTTGCTCCGGCGCAACCCGGCCTTCGTAAGGGCAACCCAGCACACAGGACACATAGCCGCGCACACTCACACCATGCTGCTGCGCCGCCGCCATGATCGGCGCAAAGCGCTCCAGGCTCTCGCTGATGGAGCAGTTGATATTGCGCTGGGAAAACGCCTCGGACGCCGCCGCAAACACCGCGACTTCCTTGACCCCGGCCGCCAGCGCGTCCTCGAACCCACGCAGGTTCGGCGCCAGCGCGCCGTAGATCACGCCGGGCTTGCGCTGGATCTGTGCAAACACTTCGGCGGAGCCGGCCATTTGCGGCACCCACTTGGGCGAGACAAAACTGCCGACTTCGATGTAACCCAGGCCTGCCGCACTGAGGGCATCGACCAGTTGCACCTTGTCGGCCACGCTGATCGGCTGTGCTTCGTTTTGCAGGCCGTCGCGCGGGCCGACCTCGACCAGGCGCACATGAGAGGGGAGAGACATGGGATCTACCTTTTTATTGGGGTTGGCCGACCTGGCTCTGGATCGTCTGTTCCAGGGCCTGGGTGCAACGTTCTTCGGCGGTGTCCAGTTCCAGCTTCATCTGTTCGATGTCCAGCAACTGTTGTTCCAACTGCTCGCGGCGTTCGCTGATCTTCGCCAGCATGCTGTGCAATTGCTTTTGATTGCCGCTGCTGGGGTCGTAGAGCTCGATCAGTTCGCGGCATTCGGCCAGGGAAAAACCGATGCGCTTGCCACGCAGGATCAGCTTGAGGCTGACTTTGTCCCGGGGCGAATAGATACGCTCCTGGCCTCGGCGTTCAGGGCTCAAGAGGCCTTGTTCTTCATAGAAGCGAATGGCCCGGGTGGTGATGTCCAACTCGCGGGCCAGGTCGGAGATGCTGTAGGTCGTGCTCATGGTCGCGCTCAAGGAGGGTCTTGGCGCTACGCTAATGGCTGCTTGACGTAAACGTCAAGCAAATCACCACCTACGCGTTATCCAACTTCTTCTCGCGCGCCGTGACCTGCTGGCACAACTCGATCATCTGCTCGCGCATCCAGCGGTTGGCCGGGTCCTGGTCGGTGCTTTCATGCCAGTACAGGTGGGTTTCCACCGGCGGCACATCATTGACCGGCAGGTTGAATGAGTGCAGATCGTTACGCCGTGCAAAGCGCTCGGGCACGGTCATCACCATATCGGTCTGCTGCAGGACCTGGGAGGCCATCAGGTAATGCTGCGAACGCAGGGCGATCTTGCGCTGGATCCCCATTTTGCCCAGGGCCAGGTCGACGTGGCCCAGGCCATTGCGCCGGCTGGAAATATGGATATGGGTCAGCGCCAGGTAGTCATCGAGGCTGAATTTTTCCTTGCCCGCCATCGGGTGGCCCTTGCGCATGGCACACACGTAGCGGTCTTCCATCAGCTTGACGTGGCGCACTTGCGGGTCGGTGTTGAGCGGCGCGTCCACCGCAAAATCCAGGCGGCCGGCGGCCAGTTCCTTGGTGGTTTCCCGACGTTTGGACAAAAAGCTCTCGATGATCACCGTGGGCGCCAGGCGGCGCAGGCGCTGGAACAGCGGCGGCAGGATCACCGCTTCAGTGAGGTCGGTCATGCTGATGCGGTAGGTCTTGGCCGCCTGCAACGGGTTGAAGATCCGGCTTTCCTGCACCGACACCCGCAGCAACGACAAGGCGTTGCGCACCGGGCCAATGATGTTCTGGGCCATGGGAGTCGGCACCATGCCCTGGGCGGTGCGCACGAACAACGGGTCGTTGAAGGTCTCGCGCAGGCGTGCCAGGGCGTTGGAAACCGCCGGCTGGGTGATGCCGACGATCTGCCCGGCGCGGGTCAGGTTGGCTTCGGTGTAGATCGCGTCAAACACGATGAAAAGATTGAGGTCGACCTTGCTCAGATTCATTTCGTTGCGCTCTTCTTGTTAGGTTTTCATGCGCCGATCATATATCGGTGATGAATGTTAATACACGCCGAGAATAGGCTAGGTAAATTATCAACGCTGTTCTAGCATCGATTGCATGACCTAAACAACCTCTCCAAGAAGGGAGCTGCTCATGGATTTTGCCTATTCGCCCAAGGTTCAGGAACTGCGTGAACGCGTTACCGCGTTTATGGATGCTTACGTGTACCCCGCCGAGCCGGTGTTCGAGCGCCAGGTCAGCGAAGGTGATCGCTGGCAGCCCACCGCCATCATGGAAGAGCTCAAGGCCAAGGCCAAGGCCGAAGGCCTGTGGAACCTGTTCCTGCCGGAGTCCGAACTGGGCGCCGGCCTGACCAACCTGGAATACGCGCCGCTCGCCGAAATCATGGGCCGCTCCCTGCTGGGGCCGGAGCCCTTCAACTGCTCGGCGCCCGACACCGGCAACATGGAAGTGCTGGTGCGCTATGCCAACGAAGAGCAGAAGCAACGTTGGCTGGAGCCGCTGCTGCGCGGCGAGATCCGCTCGGCATTCGCCATGACCGAACCGGATGTGGCGTCTTCCGACGCCACCAACATGGCCGCCCGCGCCGAGCGCCAGGGTGACGAGTGGGTGATCAACGGGAAGAAGTGGTGGACCTCCGGCGCGTGCGACCCGCGTTGCAAGATCCTGATCTTCATGGGCCTGAGCAACCCGGATGCGCCGCGCCACCAGCAGCACTCGATGATCCTGGTGCCGGTGGATGCACCGGGGGTGAAAATCGTCCGGCCGCTGCCGGTGTTCGGCTACGACGACGCGCCTCACGGGCATGCCGAAGTCCTGTTCGACAACGTGCGTGTGCCGTACGAAAACGTCCTGTTGGGTGAAGGTCGCGGCTTTGAAATTGCCCAGGGGCGCCTTGGCCCGGGCCGTATCCACCACTGCATGCGCTCCATCGGCATGGCTGAGCGCGCCCTGGAATTGATGTGCAAACGCTCGGTCAGCCGCACCGCCTTCGGCAAGCCGTTGGCACGCCTGGGTGGCAATATCGACAAAATCGCCGACTCGCGGATGGAAATCGACATGGCGCGCCTGCTGACGTTGAAGGCGGCCTACATGATGGATACGGTCGGCAACAAAGTGGCGAAAAGTGAAATCGCCCAGATCAAGGTGGTGGCGCCGAATGTGGCCTTGAAGGTGATTGACCGGGCGATCCAGATCCATGGCGGTGCCGGGGTCTCCAATGACTTCCCGCTGGCCTATATGTACGCCATGCAGCGCACCTTGCGCCTGGCCGACGGCCCGGATGAAGTGCACCGCGCGGCCATTGGCAAGTTCGAGATTGGCAAGTATGTGCCTAAAGAGCTGATGCGCAGCGGCCAGTAGGACCGCGTCGCCTGCATCGCGGGCAAGCCCGCTCCCACACTGACCTCTGTGGGAGCGGGCTTGCCCGCGATAGCGGTGGGCCTGTCAACCCCCGTCTGCAGGCTTCAATAAACCCAGACCTCCACCCGGCGATTCTTGATCCGCCCCTCATCCACGGTGTTGGCCGCTACCGGCATCTCGGCGCCAAAGCCGCGAATATCGCGCAACACCACGCCACTCTTGACCAACTCCCGGCGCACTGCCATCGCCCGCAGCTTGGACAGCAGGTCGGCGCGCTGCGGGTCATCCTTGGCATCACCAAACCCCACCAGCGTGACCCGCTTGTCCCGTTTGTCGTGGCTGCCTATATAAGCCACCACCCGCGCCAGATCCTGGCGTGCCTTGTTGTCCAGGCTGGCACTGCCTTCTTCGAAGCGAAAGTTCACGCTCAGGCGCTGCGCCTCGCGGGCGATGGCCTGGTAGGCCTCGGGCATTGGTGCCCGAGGCTGCACGGTGATGGCCTGGACCTGTTGGGCGATAAAGCCATTGGCGGCCACGATGGCCTGGCCCAGGGCGCTTTGGGCAAAGTCCACCAGGGCCTCGGCCCAGGGGTTGCTGTTATTGGGCGGCAGGTAGAAAAACAAGCGGCGCGACAGCGGATAGTCCTCGGTGGCGATCAGGCTGCTCTGCGGCAACATGGCTTGGGAGTCACCGTCAATGATGGCTGCTGCCTTGGCCTGGCGCACGTAGGGCAGGCCGATAAAGCCGATGCCTTGCGGGTCTTGGCTGACCGCATCGGACAATTGTTCGCTGGACTCAAAGCGCTTGGCGGTGCTGTCGAGGGTTTTGCCGCGACGGCTGAGCACCAGTTCCTTGAAGGTGTCGAAGGTGCCGGATTGATCATCGCGGGCATACAGCCGGATCTTCCCGCCGCTGGCGCCCAAGGCTTCCCAGGTGCTGATTTCGCCGCTGAAAATCCTCGCCAGTTGGTCGGTGGTCAGCATCTGCAGTGGGTTGCTTGGATGCAGGATGATCGCCAGGCCATCGATAGCAATCACCTGTTCGGCGCCGGGGCTTTTCAGGTCGCCCAGGGGTTCAAGCTCGACCAGCTCGCGGTCCTTGATCGGGCGCGACGCGGCGGCCAGGTCGGCTTCGGCATTTTTCAGCGCGGCGAAGCCGGTGCTGGTGCCGTGGGCGGCGATTTCTACCTGCACTCGCTTGCCCTGGGGGCTGGTGCCGACGAGGCGCTGTTCGTTGGGACGGCTGGCCGGTTCACGGTGCACGGCCTTCAGGCCCTGTTGCTCCATCAGGCCCTTGACCAACGCCGGGCCCAGCGCCGCGCCAATGGTATTGGAACCCTGGATGCGCAAGGCCGGGCCATGTTCGGGAAAGGGTAGGGGCGTTGCAAGCGCCGCAAGAGGAAAAGCGCCGCAGAGGGCCAGCAGGTACAGAACGCGCAGCATCATGCCGCCACCTTCTCAAGCCAAAGGAAGTGCGGGCAGATTAAGTCAGTAAGGTTGCCAAAATATGACTGAGACCCAGCCTATCCAAATGTGGGAGCTGGCAAGCCAGCTCCCACATTTTATGGTGTCGGCGCAAAGATCAGCTCAGTTCCAGCCAGATCGGCGCATGGTCCGATGGTTTTTCCAGGCCGCGCAGCTCGTAGTCCACACCCGCGTCCTTGACCCGTGGCAGCAGGCCATTGGAGGCCATGATCAGGTCGATGCGCAGGCCCCGCTTGGGTTCATCTTCAAAACCGCGGCTGCGGTAATCGAACCAACTGAAGCGATCGGCCACATCCGGGTTCAGGTGCCGGAAGCTGTCCGTCAGGCCCCAGTTCTTTAGGCGCGCCATCCATTCGCGCTCTTCCGGCAGGAAGCTGCATTTGCCGGTCTTCAGCCAGCGCTTGGCGTTGTCGGCACCGATGCCGATGTCGCAGTCCTCGGGGGAGATGTTCACGTCGCCCATCACCACCAGCGCCTGGTCATTGCTGAACTGGGTTTGCAGCAGGTTTTGCAGGTCTTCGTAGAAGCGCTGCTTGGCCGGGAACTTGGTTGGGTGGTCGCGGCTTTCACCCTGTGGGAAATAGCCGTTCATGATGGTGATCGGGTTGCCGTGTTCATCGGCAAAGGTGCCCCAGATAAAGCGGCGCTGGGCATCTTCTTCGTCGCTGGCAAAGCCCTTGTGCAGGGCCAGTGGTTCCTGGCGCGAGAGCAGGGCGACACCGTAGTGGCCTTTCTGCCCGTGGTAGTACACGTGGTAACCCAGGGCCTGGACTTCGGCCAGCGGGAACTGGTCGTCGTGGACCTTGGTTTCCTGCAGGCCGATCACGTCCGGTTGATGTTTGTCGATCAGGGCCGCCAGCTGATGAGGCCGGGCGCGCAGCCCGTTGATATTGAAGGAGACGATTTTCATGGTCGGCAGTCCAGTCTGGCAAAAGGGCGATGCTAGCCGACAAGTCGGACGGGGGCCAGCGTGGCGGTAGGACAGATGCACTGCTAATGTCTCTCAAGGAGCCGATGGCAGGGAACGACTCAGTTGCCCCGGGCTCGTAACAATAAGAGCGCGGCCTTTTGAGTTGCGCCCAGGGGAGATACACCGGATGCCTGATACCTCGACCGCCATTGCCCAGGTTCATATGCTCGACCGCGGCTATTCGCGCGAAGCGCGTTCGCTGCTGTACCACGCCTATCGCCATGAGCCGACCTTCGCCTATCTGTTCGAAGCCGAACGCTCCGGTTATGAGCAGCGGGTCAGGGCCACCGTGCGCGAGCTGGTCAAGCAGCATTTTCTCCAGGAACTGCCGGCAATCGGCCTGCTGGTCAATGACCGGCTGATCGGCATCGCCCTGATTGCCCCGCCACAACGGCGCCTGGGCATCACGGAAAGCTGGGCCTGGCAATTGCGCATGTGGCTGAGCACCGGTGTGCGCTGCACCCGGCGTTACCTCGAATATCATCAGGCGGTGTTGGCTTGCCTGCCGTCCGAGTCGGTGCATGTGTTGCCGCTGCTGGGGATCCACCCGCAATTCCAGGGTAAGCACTACGGTGAGCAACTGCTGGAAGCCGTGCATAACTGGTGCGCGCAGGACCCGCACTCACAAGGGGTGGTGCTGGACACTGGCAATCCGCTCTACCTGGAGTTCTACAAGCGCCAGGGCTATGACGAAGTCGGAGAGGTGGCTGTAGGACCCATCCTGGAGCATGTGTTTTTTCACCCGAATCCCCAGGTGTTACAACCTGCAACGCCTTAACACAGAATTATTCAGACAATTCCCGGTTCTAAGGTGCTCCCCAGCTCGTGTAGCATCCGCGCCTATGAAGTTTTCAAATAGATTTACCAGCGGCTTGATTCTGCTGTTCACAAGCTGCGGCGCCCTGGCGCAAAGCGAGTTGGACGTGCGGGTCAAACCTTCAAACGATGCGCTGAAGGCCAATATCGAAGGCTATATCGGCGGGGTTGGCGAGCGTGACGAGGAGGCCTTGCTGCGCTTTAGCCGCGGTGCCGAGGAGCAGGCGCGCAAGGCCGCCCAGGCACTGGGCTATTATCAGCCGCAGATTGCCAGCGAGGTGAAGCCCGGCAAGAACCCGCGCCTGATCCTCAGTATCGACCCCGGCGAGCCCGTGCATTTGCGTAATGTCACGATTCGGGTGGACGGCCCGGCGGCCGAACTCAAATCCTTTCGCGTACCTGACAGCCAAGACCTCAAGTCCGGCGCCGTGCTCAACCATGGCCATTACGAAGACGCCAAGCGCCTGATCCAGAACCAGGCCTCGCGCTTCGGCTATTTCAGTGGCCGCTTCACGCGTCAGACCCTGTCCGTCGACCCCCAGGCGGGCGTGGCCGATATCGAACTGGTCTACGACAGCGGTCCGCGCTACACCCTCGGCAAGGTCAACTTTGCTGGCGATACCCCGTTTGATGAAGAACTGTTGCAGCGCATGGTGCCGTTCCAAAGTGGCACCCCCTATGATTCCGAATTGATTGCCGAACTGAACCAGGCCCTGCAATCGAGTGGCTATTTCGAGGGTGTGCGGGTGGATGCCGCCCCGGCCGCGGCGGCCAATGATGTGATCCCGGTGGCGGTCCAGCTGGAAACCCGCAAACCGCGAACCATGGGCCTGGGCCTGGGTTTTTCCACCGACGTCGGCCCGCGTGGCAAGGCCAATTGGACGCGGCACTGGGTCAACCCCCAAGGGCACAGCTATGGCTGGGAGGCCGAGTTGTCGGCGCCCCGGCAGAACGTCGGCCTGTGGTACGACATTCCCCTCGATCCGCCGCTGACTGACAAGCTGCGTTTTGCCGGTGGCTACCAGAACGAAGAAATGGCCAACACCGACACCCTCAGCAAGTTGCTCACCCTCGGCCCGGAATGGCACAGCAAGTTGCCCAGCGGTTGGACACGGGTGATCTCGCTCAAATGGCAGCGCGAAGAATATCGCCTGGGGGACGACTCCGGCTTGAGCAATCTGCTGATGCCCGGAATCAGCTATTCCTACCTGCGCAGCGACAACCGCATCGACCCCCATAACGGCTATCGCCTGCAGTTCGATACCAAGGTGGCCAAGGAAGGGCTGGGTTCGGACACCAACTTGCTGTACGGCACGGCGATGATCAAGGGTTTGACCACGGTGTGGGACAAGCACCGCTTCCTCGGCCGTGCGCAGTTTGGCGGCAGCGCCACCAATGGCTACAAGTCGGTGCCGCCGTCCTTGCGCTTTTTTGCAGGTGGCGACCAGAGCGTGCGTGGCTACGAGTACCAGACCCTGTCCCCGGAAAACAACAAGGGCGACCGCATCGGTGGCCGCTACATGGTGGCCTTGAGCGCCGAGTATCAATATTCCATCGCCGAAAAATGGCGGATCGCGACCTTTGTCGACCAGGGCAACTCCTTTAACAGCCTGGAATTGCCGAGCCTGAAAACCGGGGTCGGGGTCGGCGTGCGCTGGGTGTCGCCGGTCGGCCCGATTCGCCTTGACCTGGCCCATGCCCTGGAAGATCCGGGCGGCATTCGTTTGCACTTTTCCATGGGGCCTGAGCTGTGAAGCGTGGTTTGAAAATAGCGGGTCTGAGTGTGGTGGCGGTTGCAGCCCTGGTGCCGCTGGCTGTCTGGAGCGTACTGGGTACGCAAGTCGGCAGTCGCTGGGCCCTCGGCCAAGTCCCGGGGTTGACCGTGGATAACTTCCAGGGCCGCCTGGGCGGGCAATGGAGCGCCGACCAGGTGCTGTGGCAACAAGACAGCAGCCGCGTGGAGCTCAACGCGCCGAAGTTCGATTGGTCACCGGCGTGCCTGTTGCGAATGACCTTGTGCATCCGGCAACTGGATGTGGAGCAGGTCAGCCTGCAATTGCCACCCAGCACCGAAGACAGCAGCGGCCCGATTACCCTGCCGGACTTGAACCTGCCCGTGGCCATCGAACTGGGCGACGTGCGCGTCGGCAGTCTGTTGTTCAACGGCAGCGAAGAACTCCAGGGCCTGCAACTGGCCGCGCACTGGACGGCCGCGGGGATGCAGATCGACGCGGTGCACCTGCAACGCGACGGCCTGGTGCTGGACGTCAACGGCGTGCTGCAACCCAGCGGTGACTGGCCGCTGACGGCGAGCGGTAACCTGAGCCTGCCCTACGCCCCGGGCGGCGCGCCGTGGGCGGTGGCGCTGAACGTCACCGGTGATTTGCTCAAGACCCTCAAGCTCGACGCCGACAGCACGGGCTACCTGCCCGCCAAACTCAGCGGCGAACTGCAACCCCTGGTTGAGAACCTGCCCGCGCAGTTGCGCATCACCGCCGATGGTTTCAAACCCGCCGCCGACCTGCCGGACACCTTGCAACTCAACCAACTTGACCTGACTGCCAAGGGCGACCTGGGCACGGGCTATCAGCTGCTGGGCAAGGCTGTATTACCCGCAGAAAAAGGCCCGGTTGACCTGTTGCTGCAAGGCCGGGTCGATGCCAAGGGCGCGCAGATCGCCGGCCTGGACCTGAACGCCGGGGACAAGCAAAGCCTCAAGCTCAGTGCCCAGCTGGATTGGCAGCAGGGTTTGAGCGCAGACGCAAAAATCGACTGGCTGGACTTCCCCTGGCATCGCCTGTATCCGCTGATTGACGAGCCGCAAGTGGTGTTGCGCACCTTCAACGGCGAAGTCTCCTACAAGGACGGCAACTACCTGGGCAATCTCAAGGCCGACCTCGACGGCCCGGCCGGCAAGTTCAGCCTGGTCACGCCGTTCAGCGGCGACCTCAAGCAAGTGTTCCTGCCCGAGCTGAAATTGACCGCTGGCCAGGGCAAGGCCGAAGGCCACCTGAACCTGCAATTTGCCGAGGGCATCGCCTGGGACACGGCGCTGGACCTGTCGGCCCTGAACCCGGCGTACTGGGTCGCAGAGCTGCCGGGCACCCTGGCTGGGCCGCTGCGCAGCAAAGGTGAGTTGAAGAACGAACAACTCAAGCTCAACGCCGACCTCGACCTCAAGGGCCGCCTGCGCGGCCAGCCTGCGGTGCTGGCGGCCAAGGCCGAAGGCGCGGGCGAGCAATGGACCCTGGCCAACCTGGATATCCGCCTGGGTGACAACCGCATCAATGGCAGTGGCAGCCTGCAACAACGCCTGGCCGGGCAGATCGACATCAAGCTCGCACGCCTGGCCCAGCTGTGGCCGCAGTTGCGTGGGCAGGTCAACGGTCGGCTCGATGTGGCCGGTACGTTGAACGCGCCCCAGGGCAAGCTCGACCTCAAGGGCCAGCAACTGGTATTTGAAGAAAACCGCTTGCAAGCCCTCAGCCTGGACGCGACGCTCGATAGCGCACAGCGGGCGAAGATCGACCTCAAGGGCAGCGGCATCCAGGCCGGTGACACCCAGCTCGGTACCCTGGCCGCCAGTGCCCAGGGCGATATCAAAAGCCAGAAAGTCCAACTGGAGCTGATGGGCCCCCTGGTCAAGCTGGCCCTGGCCCTGGACGGCAATCTTGACAAGGGTAACTGGCGCGGGCGCCTGGCCAGTGGCGATGTGCAGGCCGGTGGCCAGGACTGGAAACTGCAGGCCCCGGCAAAAATCGAGCGCATGGCCGACGGCAAGCTCACGTTCGCCGCCCACTGCTGGGTCTCCGGGCCCGCCAGCCTGTGTGGCGAAGACCAGCGGCTGATGCCTGATCCCAAGCTGCGTTACCACCTCAAGCAGTTCCCCATCGACAGCCTGGCGCAATGGCTGCCCAAGGATTTTGCCTGGCAGGGCAAGCTCAACGCCGATATCCAACTCGACCTGCCGGCCAGCGGCCCCAAAGGTCTGATCGCGGTGGATGCCAGTGGCGGCACGCTGCGGGTCAAGGACAAGGACCAATGGCTGGATTTCCCCTACGACACCCTCAAGCTGGAAACCACGCTCAACCCCACGCGCATCGATACCCAGCTGAATTTTCGCGGTGGCAAGCTGGGTGAGTTGCTGTTGCAGGCGCAGATCAACCCGGTGGCGAAAAACAAGCCGATCTCCGGCAACTTCAGCCTCACCGGCCTGGACCTGGCGGTCGCGCGGCCGTTTGTGCCGATGGTGGAAAAGCTCAATGGCAAGCTCAATGGCAGCGGGCGTATCTCCGGCGGGTTGTTGGCGCCGCAGGTCAACGGCAGCATCAACCTGATCGCCGGCGAGATTTCCGGGCCCGAACTGCCCATCAGCCTTGAAGGCCTGAACGTGCAGGCGTTGATCGCCGGCGAAAGCGTGCAGCTCAACGGCGGCTGGCGCAGTGGCAAGGCCGGGCAGGGCAGCCTCAAGGGGCAGATCGACTGGGGGCGGGCGCTGGTCGTTGACCTCAGCCTGCAAGGTTCCCAGTTGCCGGTGACCGTCGAACCCTACGCCAAGCTGGAAGTGGCGCCCGACCTGAAGATCACCCTCAAGGACGACAAGTTGGCAATTGCCGGCAATGTGCACATCCCGCGCGGCGATATCACCGTGCGCGAACTGCCGCCGTCCACGGTCAAGGTTTCGGATGACACAGTGATCGTTGGCAGCCAGACCGAAGAGGGCAAGCCGCCGATGGCCATGGCCATGGATATCAACGTGGTGGTGGGCGAGGACCAGCTCAACTTTGCCGGCTTCGGCCTGACCGCCAAGGTCCAGGGCCGGGTGCACATCGGCGACAACCTGGACACCCGTGGCGAACTCTGGCTCAACGACGGCCGTTACCGCGCCTACGGCCAGAGGCTGGATGTACGGCGTGCGCGCCTGCTGTTCGCCGGGCCGCTCGACCAGCCGTACCTGGATATCGAAGCCATCCGCAAGACAGACGACGTAATCGCCGGTATCCGCCTGAGCGGCAGTGCCGAGCAACCGACCACGCAAATCTTTTCGGAACCGGCCATGAGCCAGGAGCAGGCGTTGTCCTACCTGGTGCTGGGCCGCCCGTTGAGCACTACTGGCGAAGATAACAACATGCTGGCGCAAGCGGCGCTGGGCCTGGGGTTGATGGGCAGTGCCGGGGTGACCTCGGACATTGCCAAGAACCTGGGGATCCAGGACTTTGAACTGGACACCCAGGGCAGTGGCAACAACACCGCCGTGGTGGCCAGCGGCAAGATCACCGAGAAACTCAGCCTGCGTTACGGGGTCGGGGTATTCGAACCGGCCAGTACCATTGCCTTGCGTTACCTGCTGAGCAAGCGGGTGTACCTGGAAGTGGCCAGCGGCGTAGCCAGCTCCCTGGATATCTTCTACAAACGGGATTTCTGACGTTTAGCCCACACCAACCTGTAGGAGCTGGCTTGCCAGCGATATCGGTCTGTCAGGCACTGGAAATAGTGGCTGAACTACCGCTATCGCTGGCAAGCCAGCTCCTACAGTTGTGTCGTGGGGTATACCAAGCAACCTAACTATTTGTTTGACATTCGCTGCCTAGGCAGTAATATTTGGTCACATATTCACTGCCTAGGCAGTAATAAGGTGACTTTCGATGAAACACTTCACCCCGGAAAACTTCCACAACTGCCATCTCGGCCTGTTGCTGGGGCGCGCCGCGATTCTCAAGGACCGCATCATCGACACCCATATGGAACCCCACGGCATCACTGCCGCGCAGTTCAAGGTGTTGATCATCATGGCCCAGTTCGGCGTCGATACCCCGGCGGAGCTATGCCGCAACCTGTCCCTGGATAGCGGCTCGATGACCCGCATGCTCGACCGCCTGGAGCAAAAAGACCTGCTGGCGCGCAAGCGTTCCGAACAGGACCGGCGCCAGGTGCAACTGGTGCTGACCGCAGAAGGCCAGCGCCTGGCGGACATGTTGCCGCAGATCGGCGCCCAGGCCCTCAACCAGCTGGCTGGGGTGCTGGAGCCGGGGGAGTTGCAGACCCTGGAATACATCCTGAAGAAAATCCTGATCGCCGCCGGTGACCCCATCACGCTGCAGCGGGTCGGGACTCAATGAACACGCCAGTCACGCGCGCTGAATAACGCAAGGTACTTGTCATGGCTACTGCCCAAGCAAACAACACCGCTCAAACCCAACCCGACGACAGCAACCCGCGCAAACGCAAAATCATGTTGCTGGGCCTGGCGCTGATCGTCGTGCTCTGCGTCGTGGGCGTCTGGGGCTGGTACGAACTGTATGGCCGCTGGAGCGAAAGCACCGACGATGCCTACGTCAACGGCAACGTGGTGGAAATCACCCCGTTGGTCACCGGCACCGTGGTCAGCATTGGCGCCGACGATGGCGACCTGGTCCACGAAGGCCAGGTGCTGATCAACTTCGACCCCAACGACGCAGCCGTCGGCCTGCAAAGTGCCCAGGCCAACCTGGCGCGTACGGTACGCCAGGTGCGCGGCCTGTACAGCAATGTGGATGGCATGAAAGCCCAGGTACAGGCGCAAAAAGCCCAAGTGCAGACCGCCCAGGACAACTTCAACCGCCGCCGAATCCTCGCACAGGGTGGCGCGATTTCCCTGGAAGAACTGTCCCATGCCCGCGACGCCCTGAGCGCGGCGAGCAACTCATTGGCCAACCTGCAACAGCAACTCAATACCTCTACCGCATTGGTGGATGACACGGTGATTTCCTCCCATCCGGATGTACAGGCCGCTGCCGCGCAACTGCGCCAGGCCTACCTGGCCAATGCGCGCAGCACCCTGATCGCACCGGTTACCGGCTACGTCGCCAAGCGCACCGTGCAACTGGGGCAGCGGGTCGAGCCGGGCACCGCGTTGATGGCGGTGATTCCCCTGGACCAACTGTGGATCGACGCCAACTTCAAGGAAACCCAACTGCGCCAGATGCGCATTGGCCAGCCGGTGGACATCGAGGCCGATCTCTACGGCAGCGACGTGAAGTACAGCGGCACCGTCGACAGCCTTGGCGCCGGTACCGGCAGCGCCTTTGCCTTGCTGCCGGCGCAGAACGCCACCGGCAACTGGATCAAGATCGTGCAGCGGGTGCCGGTGCGCATTCACATCAATGCCCAGGAGTTGGCTGAGCACCCATTGCGGGTGGGGCTGTCGACTCAGGTGCAAGTCAACCTGCATGACCAGAGCGGCCCGGTGCTGGCGCAACAACCGCCGCAAAAAGCCTCGTTCAGCACCACTGTGTATGACCGCCAGTTGGCCGAGGCCGACGCGATGATCACCCAGTTGATCCATGACAACAGTGTGGCCGCGCCGAAGGCTGCGCAACGCTGATGAGCAATAACGCCTCCTTCACGCCGCCCAGCTTGCTGATGGCCACCATTGGCCTGTCCCTGGCGACCTTTATGCAGGTGCTCGACACCACCATCGCCAACGTGGCGCTGCCGACCATCTCCGGCAACCTGGGGGTGAGTTCGGAGCAGGGCACCTGGGTCATCACCTCATTTGCCGTGAGCAATGCTATTGCGCTGCCGTTGACCGGCTGGTTGAGCCGGCGCTTTGGCGAGGTGAAGCTGTTTTTGTGGGCCACCATTTTGTTTGTGCTGGCCTCGTTCCTGTGTGGTATCTCCACCTCGATGCCCGAGCTGATCGGCTTCCGGGTCCTGCAGGGCTTGGTCGCGGGGCCGTTGTACCCGATGACCCAGACCCTGTTGATCGCGGTCTATCCGCCTGCCAGGCGGGGCATGGCCCTGGCATTGCTGGCGATGGTCACGGTGGTCGCGCCGATTGCCGGGCCGATTCTTGGCGGTTGGATCACCGACAGCTACAGCTGGCCGTGGATCTTCTTTATCAACGTGCCCATCGGGATTTTTGCGGTGATGGTGGCGCGTGCGCAGCTCAAGAAGCGGCCGGTGGTCACCAGCCATCAGCCGATGGATTATGTTGGCCTGTTGAGCCTGATCGTCGGGGTCGGTGCCTTGCAGATCATCCTCGACAAGGGCAATGACCTGGACTGGTTCGAGTCCAATTTCATCATCATCGGCGCGGCCATCTCGGTGATCGCCCTGGCGGTGTTCGTGATCTGGGAAATGACCGACAAACACCCGGTGGTCAACCTGCGCCTGTTTGCCCACCGCAACTTCCGCATCGGCACCATCGTGCTGGTGCTGGGCTACGCCGGGTTCTTTGGTATCAACCTGATCCTGCCGCAATGGTTACAGACGCAGATGGCCTACACCGCCACCTGGGCCGGGCTGGCCGTGGCGCCGATCGGTATCCTGCCGGTGCTGATGTCGCCCTTTGTCGGCAAGTACGCACACAAGTTCGACTTGCGGCTGCTGGCCGGCCTGGCGTTCCTGGCGATTGGCCTGAGCTGCTTTATGCGCGCCGGCTTCACCAATGAAGTGGACTTCCAGCACATCGCCCTGGTGCAACTGTTCATGGGCATCGGCGTGGCGCTGTTCTTCATGCCGACCTTGAGCATCCTGATGTCCGACCTGCCGCCGCACCAGATCGCCGACGGCGCAGGCCTGGCGACCTTCCTGCGGACCCTGGGTGGCAGCTTTGCGGCATCGTTGACCACCTGGATCTGGATTCGCCGGGCTGACCAGCATCATGCCTACATGAGCGAGAGCATGAGTGTGTACGACTCGGCCACCCGCGATGCCCTGAACACCCTGGGCGGTGCGGGCCACAAGGCCTATGCGCAACTGGACCAGGTCCTCACCAGCCAGGCATACATGATGTCTACCGTGGACTACTTCACCTTGCTGGGGTGGATGTTCATGGGCTTGATCCTGCTGGTGTGGCTGGCCAAGCCGCCGTTTACCGCAAAGGCGGGGCCGGCGGCGTCGGGTCACTGATCTTGAATTGCAATGCAGTCAACTGTAGGAGCTGGCTTGCCTGCGATGGCATCACCTCGGTGTGACTGATTTACCGAGGTGCCTGCATCGCAGGCAAGCCAGCTCCTACATATTGATCGGTGTTGTGTCTGGGTTATGCGCCAGGCAACGCCAACTGCGGATTGACGAAGTCGAATGCCGCCAACTGGAAACCTTGCTCATCCACCTGCAACGCCCAACCCTGCTTGTCCCAATCCCCCAGCACAATGCGTTTGGCCGCCTGCTCGCCAATCTGCAATTTGTGAATGGCCGGGCGGTGGGTGTGGCCGTGGACCAGGGTGCGCACGCCATGGGCCTGCATTACCCGTGGCACTTCCTCGGGCGTTACATCGACAATATCGTTGGCCTTCATGCGCGTCTGCGCGCGGCTTTCACTGCGCAGCTTGCGCGCCAGCTTATGGCGGGTGCGCAAGGGCAGGTGGCGCAGGATAAACAGCACAAGGGGGTTACGCAGGATGCGCCGCAGCTTCATATAGCCGAGGTCGCGGGTACACAGGCTGTCGCCGTGCATCAACAGCACGGGCTCGCCATACATCTGCACGACGCTGGGGTCCTTGAGCAAGGTCGCGCCTGCTGCTTTGCAGAATGCCTTGCCGATCAGGAAATCGCGGTTGCCGTGCATCAGGAATATTTGGGTGCCGCTGTCGCTCAGCTCACGTAGAGCCGCGCATATAGAACGCTGGAACGGGGTCATGCCATCGTCGCCAATCCAGGCTTCGAAAAAGTCCCCCAGGATGTACAACGCTTGCGCGCCACGGGCGCGGCCGTGGAGTAAATCCAGAAACGCCCGGGTAATGTCCGGGCGCTCCTCTTCCAGATGCAAATCTGAAATCAGCAATATCACGCAATGATCTCGGCTTTCTCGATGATCACGTCTTCTGCTGGTACGTCCTGGTGGCCGGACTTCATGGTGGTGGAAACACCCTTGATCTTGTCCACGACGTCGGTGCCTTCGGTGACTTTACCGAATACCGCGTAACCCCAACCCTGTACGGTCTTGGCGCTGTGGTTCAGGAAGCTGTTGTCGGCCACGTTGATGAAGAACTGCGCGGAGGCCGAATGCGGCTCCATGGTGCGGGCCATGGCGACGGTGTACTTGTCGTTGGAGAGACCGTTGTCCGCTTCGTTCTGGATGCTTGGACGCTTGTCTTTCTTTTCTTTCATGCCTGGCTCGAAACCGCCGCCCTGGATCATGAAGTTGCCGATGACACGGTGGAAAACAGTGTTTTCGTAGTGGCCGGCTTTAACGTATTCGATGAAGTTGGCGACGGTGGTCGGCGCTTTCTCGGCGTTCAGCTCGATGACGATGTCACCGTGGTTGGTGGTCAGTTTGACTTGAGTCATGTTCATTACTCTTTTCAGGGAATTCGTGGGTTCGGCCGCCTGGGCACCTTACCGGGTTGGCTAAATTGCGGCCAAGGCGCGCAGTTTAGCGTGCCCTGCAGGAATTTCGAGGTGGTTTTTCACCGCCCATGCAATAAATGCAGCAGTTTTTGGCCATGCCCTGTCAGGTGCTTGACAGCATCGGCTATGATAAGCCCTTTGTTTGTCTGGCCCGACCCGGCCACGTACCTGTCTGTTCAAGGATCCTATGAGCAAGCCCACTGTCGACCCTACCTCGAATTCCAAGGCCGGACCTGCCGTCCCGGTCAATTTCCTGCGCCCGATCATCCAGGCGGACTTGGATTCGGGCAAGCACACGCAGATCGTCACCCGTTTCCCGCCTGAGCCCAACGGTTACCTGCACATCGGCCACGCCAAGTCGATCTGTGTGAACTTCGGCCTGGCCCAGGAGTTCGGTGGCGTCACGCACCTGCGTTTCGACGACACCAACCCGGCCAAGGAAGACCAGGAATACATCGACGCCATCGAAAGCGACATCAAGTGGCTGGGCTTTGAATGGTCCGGTGAAGTGCGCTACGCCTCCAAGTATTTCGACCAGTTGTTCGACTGGGCCGTGGAGCTGATCAAGGCCGGCAAGGCCTACGTCGACGACCTGACCCCGGAGCAGGCCAAGGAATACCGTGGCAGCCTGACCGAGCCTGGCAAGAACAGCCCGTTTCGCGATCGTTCGGTAGAAGAGAACCTGGACTGGTTCACCCGCATGCGCGACGGCGAGTTCCCGGACGGCGCCCGTGTACTGCGGGCCAAGATCGACATGGCCTCGCCGAACATGAACCTGCGCGACCCGATCATGTACCGCATCCGTCATGCCCATCACCACCAGACTGGTGACAAGTGGTGCATCTACCCCAACTACGACTTCACCCACGGTCAGTCGGACGCCATCGAAGGCATCACCCACTCCATCTGCACCCTGGAGTTCGAAAGCCATCGCCCGCTGTACGAATGGTTCCTCGACAGCCTGCCGGTACCGGCGCACCCGCGTCAGTACGAATTCAGCCGCCTGAACCTGAACTACACCATCACCAGCAAGCGCAAGCTCAAGCAACTGGTCGATGAAAAACACGTGTTCGGCTGGGACGACCCACGCATGTCGACGCTGTCGGGTTTCCGTCGTCGCGGCTACACCCCGGCATCGATCCGCAACTTCTGCGAGATGGTCGGCACCAACCGCTCCGACGGCGTGGTTGACTACGGCATGCTTGAGTTCAGCATCCGCCAGGACCTCGACGCAAACGCCCCGCGCGCCATGTGCGTGCTGCGTCCGTTGAAAGTGGTGATCACCAACTACCCGCAAGACCAGGTCGAGAACCTCGAACTGCCGCGTCACCCGCAAAAAGAAGAACTGGGCGTGCGCAAGCTGCCGTTTGCCCGTGAAATCTACATCGACCGTGACGACTTCATGGAAGAGCCGCCCAAGGGCTACAAGCGCCTGGAGCCGAACGGTGAAGTGCGTCTGCGCGGCAGCTACGTGATCCGTGCCGATGAAGCGATCAAGGACGCCGAGGGCAACATCGTCGAACTGCGTTGTTCCTACGATCCTGAAACCCTGGGCAAGAACCCTGAAGGCCGCAAGGTCAAGGGCGTGGTGCACTGGGTGCCGGCGGCTGCCAGCGTCGAGTGCGAAGTGCGCCTGTACGATCGCCTGTTCCGCTCGCCGAACCCTGAAAAGGCCGAAGACAGCGCGAGTTTCCTCGACAACATCAACCCTAACTCCCTGCAAGTACTTACGGGTTGTCGTGCCGAGCCATCGCTTGGCGACGCACAGCCGGAAGACCGTTTCCAGTTCGAGCGCGAAGGCTACTTCTGCGCGGATATCAAGGACTCCAAACCTGGTCATCCGGTATTCAACCGTACCGTGACCTTGCGTGATTCGTGGGGCCAGTGATGCAGCCGTGAGCGGCTTGCATAGAGAGAAAAGGAAGCATCGTGCTAACGATCTACAACACGCTGAGCAAAACCAAAGAAGTCTTCAAGCCGCTGGATGGCAACAAGGTGCGCATGTACGTGTGCGGCATGACCGTGTACGACTACTGCCACATCGGCCACGGCCGCAGCATGGTTGCCTTCGACCTGGTGACCCGCTGGTTGCGTTTCAGCGGCTACGACTTGACCTATGTGCGCAACATCACCGATATCGACGACAAGATCATCAATCGCGCCAATGAAAACGGCGAGTCGTTCGACGCGCTGACCGAGCGCATGATCGCCGCGATGCACGAGGACGAGGCGCGCCTCAACATCCTCAAGCCGGACATGGAACCGCGCGCCACGGACCACATCCCGGGCATGCACGCGATGATCCAGACCTTGATCGACAAGGGCTATGCCTACGCCCCGGGCAATGGCGACGTGTACTACCGCGTCGCCAAGTTCATGGGCTACGGCAAGCTGTCGCGCAAGAAAATCGAAGACCTGCGCATCGGCGCCCGCATCGAAGTCGACGAAGCCAAGCAAGACCCGCTGGACTTCGTGCTGTGGAAAGGCACCAAGCCTGGCGAGCCGAGCTGGGAGTCGCCATGGGGCGCCGGGCGTCCGGGCTGGCACATCGAATGCTCGGTGATGTCCACCTGCTGCCTGGGCGAAACTTTCGACATTCATGGCGGCGGCAGCGATCTTGAGTTCCCGCACCACGAAAACGAAATCGCCCAAAGCGAAGCGGCCACCGGCAAGACCTACGCCAACGCGTGGATGCATTGCGGCATGATTCGTATCAATGGCGAGAAGATGTCCAAGTCCTTGAACAACTTCTTCACCATCCGCGACGTGCTGGAAAAGTACCACCCAGAGGTTGTGCGTTACCTGCTGGTATCAAGCCATTACCGCAGCGCCATCAACTACTCGGAAGACAACCTCAAGGACGCCAAGGGCGCCCTGGAGCGGTTCTACCACGCATTGAAAGGCCTGCCGGTTGTGGCGCCGGCCGGTGGCGAGGCGTTTGTCGAGCGCTTCACCACGGTGATGAACGATGACTTCGGCACCCCCGAAGCCTGCGCCGTGCTGTTCGAGATGGTCCGCGAGATCAACCGCCTGCGTGAGAGCGATCTCAGCGCTGCGGCCGGCCTGGCGGCCCGTCTCAAGGAACTGGCGAGCGTGCTGGGCGTGCTGCAAATGGAAGCCGACGACTTTCTGCAAGCCGGCGCCGAAGGGCGTGTGGATGCAGCCGAAGTCGACGCACTGATCCAGGCCCGCCTGAATGCCCGTGCCAACAAGGACTGGGCAGAATCCGACCGCATCCGCGACCAACTCACCGCCATGGGCGTGGTGTTGGAAGACGGCAAGGGCGGGACGACGTGGCGCTTGGCTGACTGACGGCTGATGGCTGCACGCTGAATAAAAACGCCCCGACTGGTTCGGGGCGTTTTTGTGTGTGCTGGTTTATCAGTCAACGGTGCTCAACTGCATACCGGCTCTGGACAAAGCCATTGTCCGAGGCGCAGGTATCGATGTGGCGAAGGTCATATTCACGACCGTCTTGACTGAACAAGGGAACCCCCTGGCCCAGCAGGATCGGGATGCGAGTGATGATCAACTCATTGAGCAGGCCTGCTTCAAGAAATGCCTGGATGGTCTGGCCACCATCGATATACAGATGCTTCATACCGCGCTCGGCAAGCTGTTCGACGAGTGTGCTCACATCGACGGCCAGCACTTCTACCTTGCCCTGGAGGTGCACAGGAATCTCCAAGGTCTTGTGAGAAAGCGCAATGACCGGCGTGCCCTCATAGGGCCACTCGGGAAAGGACAGTACTTTCTCCAGGGTTTTGCGTCCCATGACCAACGCGTCAACCGTTGCGATGAAGCTGTCATACGTGATGCCGTTCAAGCCCGAGCTTTCATATTTCGGTCGGTGCAACCACTCAATATCACCGTCCGGGCGGGCAATAAAACCGTCGATACTTGCCGCGATAAAGACGGAACATTTGATCTTCATGGGTGGTAACACTCCTTTTTTACCAAGTGGAATCAGGAAGGTATCACTTTGACGCCTACAAACGGCGGCGGATGGCGCAACGACAGGGCGGTTGGCCGACTGATGGCTCACACTGAATAAAAACGCCCCGCCTGGTTCGGAGCGTTTTTGTGCGTGCTGGTTTGCAAATCAGCACCGCTCAACTGTAGGAGCTGGCTTGCCAGCGATGGCGGACCGGCGATCGCAGACTAATCTGGATGGTGAGTCGGCCTTCCTCTTTCTTGCTCTGTTCCATATTGAACGACGGCGTTGTTTACCAATAGCTCAACGCTTTCGAGCATCCGACAAATTCCTAGTGCCACACGCCGTGCAGTGCCGTCTACTTCAAAAGCCAAATGGGTTGCTAATACTTGAAGCGATGCAAGGTCTTCCGAAGCGTTAATCAACAACACCTCTGCATCTAACCCTTCGCGCACGGTGAAAAGGCGGTGATCTTCAGCAGGCCGCTTGGTTTCGGCAGGAGGGTTCAGGTAGTAGTCAATCGCTCGTTGAGCAGCCCCTGAAGCGAGGTTGAGTCTAACGGCGGGTTTGGACTGTGTTTGATCATGGTAAAGCTCCCAGAGTTATGGAGCCGCTACCCATCGCTGCGAAACGATACCCGGGTGGCAGCTGTACGCAGGTTCGCAGACCGGGACTCTAGGAACCCGGCATACCCAAAGGTATCCCGCGCACAGCCGCCATAACATCAGGCATAAAAAAGCGCCCGTTATCTTATGGTGGACGCTGTGCGTCTAGAGTTTAACCGGGCTGCGAAACCCGGTCGCTGAATTTGCAGCGACTACCGAAGATTATTGGGGCATCTTCCGAGCAGCAACCCTAAAACGCTGTCGGATAAATCTGAGGGTAGATGCATGTTGGGGCGGTTACCGTTACGTAGCGGCGCGCAACCGCTTGTATAGCGTATTGCGGCTAACCCCCAGCTCCCGCGCCAGATGGGAGATATTGCCGCCGACCGCTGCCAGTCTTTGCTGAAGGTTTTGCCTATCGTCCAGATCGCCCATCACCACCGGCTTGCTGGGTGAGGCGTGCCCCAGGTCGACAAAAAAATCATCCGGTAGATGCTCCAGGCGGATCGGTTGGTCTTCGGCCATGGCCAGTGCCACCTGCATCACGCTGCTGACCTGGCGCAGGTTGCCCGGCCAGGGATGTTGCTCGAACAATTCCAGCACTTCGGCGCTGAGCCCGGCCCACTGCGTGGGTTCGCGGTGCTGTTGCCACAGTTGCTTGAACAGCGCCTGCTTGTCACTGCGCTCGCGCAGGGGCGGCAGCTCCAGGGTCAGGCCGCCGATGCGGTAGTACAAATCCTCGCGAAACCGTCCGAGCTGCACCTGTTCGCGCAGCGAGCGGTTGGTGGCCGAGATAATGCGCAGGTCCACCGGGAACAATTCGCTGCTGCCCACCGGCTGTACGCAACGCTCCTGCAACACCCGCAGCAGCCGGGCCTGGGCAGGCAGGGGCATGTCGCCTATCTCATCGAGAAACAGTGTGCCTTTGTCCGCCTTGCGGATCAGGCCGATGCTGCCTTTTTGATTGGCACCGGTGAACGCGCCTTTTTCGTAGCCAAACAGTTCCGATTCCACCAGCTCCGCCGGAATTGCCGCACAGTTGACCGCGATAAACGCCTGCTGGCTGCGGGAACTGGCCTGGTGCAGGGCTTTGACGAAGACTTCCTTGCCTACGCCGGTTTCGCCGTGGATCAGCAGCGGGATGTCTTTTTCCAGTAGGCGCTCGGCCTGGCGCACGGCTTTTTCCACGCGGCTGTCGCCAAAGTGCAGGGTCTTGAGGCCGATGACGGTGGGGGCCGGCTCGGTAAAGATCCTGGCCTGCACCGGCGCCTGCCTGGGGCGTTTGAGCAGGCATTGGAAACGGTTGCGCCCGGCGGCTTGCAGGGCAAAGGGTAGGCCCTCGGGCTGGTTGAGCAGCTCCAGCAGCGAGACTTTGAACAGGCTGTCGATCATCACCCGTGACAGGCTGATGCCCAGCAGATTGTCGGCGCGGCGGTTGGCCGACAGCACCTGGCCACTTTCATCGAAAATCAGCAGGCCGGCCCACTGGCTGTCGAGGTTGTTCAGGCCGGTATTGAACGTCAGTTGGAAGTGTTCGCCGCCAAACAGGTTGAGGATCAGGCGGTTTTCCACGGTCTGGCTCATCATCTTGACCATGCCCAGGGTGTGGGAGGGCGGCAGGTAGCTGTCGCTGGACACATCCAGTACCGCAATGATTTCGCGGTTGGCATCAAAGATCGGCGCGGCCGAACCGGTCATGAACCGGTTGGCCTTGAGGAAATGCTCGTCATGCTCGATATGCACTGCCTGGGCGCAGGCCAGCGCGGTGCCGATGGCGTTGGTGCCGGTGGCGCGCTCCATCCAACTGGCCCCGGCGCTGAAGCCACGGGCGAGCTTGGGTTCGATAAAACGCTGGGTGCCCCAGGAGGTCAGGACCTGGCCCTGATTGTCGGCGAGCATGATCAGGCAGTTGGAATTGCTGAGGATGTTCTCGTAATAGGGCAGCACTTCCTGGTGAGTAGTCTGGACTAGCGCGTGCTGGCTCTCCAGCAACTGGCTGATGCCCTCGGCGGGCAGTTGGTCGAAACTGGGGGTGCTCTGGTGATCCAGGCCAAAGGCGCGGCAGCGGCGCCAGGAGTCCTGGATGATGGTGTCGTGGGGCAAAAGCGGGGCAGGTGCGGCCATGGTGGTGACCTTCTTTTTATTGTTGTTATGAACCGTGCACCGCTCACCTTGTGGGAGCTGGCTTGCCTGCGATGGCGTCCGTGAGATCGCTATCGCAGGCAAGCCAGCTCCCACAGGTTGAACGGTTTTACTGGGCTTACTCAGTGTTGTTCAGAACTGTTCATTGTCAACCCGCTGGTTGTTCAATTGTTCAGTTGTGAATGTTCATTTCTGTTCAGCACTGAGGACTGGTTTTGCTCAAGTCGCTGGTAAATCAACACTTTTTATTATTGGCACGAAACTGGCTCTGTCCCTGGAAGAACAATTCCAATAAGAAAAAGGGCGTGTCATGTCATTGACCCTGGAACATGTGACCCGTGTCGTCGAAGGCCAGACCTGGATCGACGACGCCAACCTGCGCTTTGAAGCTGGCTCTTTCAATGTGTTGCTGGGCCGTACGCTGTCCGGCAAGACCAGCCTGATGCGCCTGATGGCCGGCCTGGACAAGCCTGATGCCGGGCGCATCCTGATGAACGGCGTCGACGTCACCCATAAGCCGGTGCGCTTGCGCAATGTGTCGATGGTGTACCAGCAGTTCATCAACTACCCGACCATGACCGTGTTCGAGAACATCGCCTCGCCGCTGCGCCAGGCCGGGGTGAGCAGCGAGCTGATCCACAGCAAAGTGCTGGAAACCGCGAAGATGCTGCGCATCGACAAGTTCCTGCAACGTCATCCCCTGGAGCTGTCCGGTGGCCAGCAACAACGCACGGCCATGGCTCGGGCGCTGGTCAAGGATGCCGAACTGATTTTGTTCGACGAGCCCCTGGTGAACCTGGACTACAAACTGCGCGAAGAGCTGCGTCAGGAAATGCGTGAGTTGTTCAAGGCCCGCAACACCATTGCCATCTATGCCACCACCGAACCCAACGAGGCACTGGCGCTGGGTGGCACCACCACCATCCTCCACGATGGCCGGGTGATCCAGAGCGGCAAGGCCGCCGAGGTCTATCACCAACCGCAGACCGTGCTGGCCGCCGAGCTGTTTTCCGAGCCGCCGATCAACCTGATGCCGGGGCGCATCAGCGGCAACGAAGTGAGTTTCGCCAACGATGTGCACTTCCCATTGAACGTAGACCTGCGGCCGGTTGGCGAGGGCGAGTTCCGTTTTGGCGTGCGTCCCAGCCATATCAGCCTGGTGCCCAGCAACGACGATGACCTGGAACTGGCGGTCACCGTGGAAGTTGCGGAGATCAGCGGCTCGGAAACCTTCCTGCATGTGCGCAGCGAGCATTTTTTGCTGGTGTTGCACCTACCGGGGGTACACGAGTACGACGTGGATGCGCCGATCCGCATCTACATACCGACCCATAAACTGTTTGTGTTCGATGGCCAGGGTCGTTTGGTCCAGGCTCCCGGGCGCCGTGTCGCGAGGGTTGCCTGATGGCCGAGATCCATTTGCAGAACCTGGCGCATAGCTACAGCCCTACACCCACAGGGCCTGAAGACTACGCCATTCGCGAAATGAACCACGTCTGGGAGCAGGGCGGTGCCTACGCATTGCTCGGTCCTTCGGGGTGTGGCAAATCAACCCTGCTCAACATCATCTCCGGCCTGCTCAGCCCTTCGGAAGGCCAGGTGCTGTTCGACAGCAAGGTGGTGAATGACCTGACCCCGGAAAAGCGCAATATCGCCCAGGTGTTCCAGTTCCCGGTGGTCTACGACACCATGACGGTGTTCGATAACCTGGCATTCCCCCTGCGCAACCAGGGCATGGCCGAGGCGAAAGTGCACAGCAAGGTGCAGGAAATTGCCGAGGTGCTCGACCTGCAGAACCTGCTGGGTAAAAAAGCCCGCAACCTCAGTGCCGATGAAAAGCAAAAGGTCTCAATGGGCCGTGGCCTGGTGCGCGATGACGTGTCGGCGATCCTGTTCGACGAACCGCTGACGGTGATCGACCCGCACCTGAAGTGGAAACTGCGGCGCAAGCTCAAGCAGATCCATGAGCAGTTCAATATCACCATGGTCTACGTCACCCACGATCAGTTGGAGGCCTCGACCTTTGCCGACAAGATCGCGGTGATGTACGGCGGGCAGATTGTGCAGTTCGGCACCCCACGGGAGTTGTTCGAGCGTCCCAGCCATACCTTTGTCGGCTATTTCATCGGCAGCCCTGGAATGAATCTGATTGAGGTGCAGGCCGATGCCGGTGGGGTGCGGTTTGCCGGGACACATCTGGCGTTGTCCGAAGTGCAGCAACGGCAGATATCGGAAAAGGACTACAAGAAACTCCAGGTCGGCATACGTCCCGAGTTCATTCATGTGTGGGATGAGCCCAATCCCGACGCGTTGCAGGCCGAGGTCATGCATGTCGAAGACCTGGGCACCTACAAGATCCTGACCCTCAACCTCGACGGCGCGCCCTTGAAGGTGCGCCTGGCCGAAGACAAACCGGTGCCCGAAGGGCGGGCGTCGATCAGCTTCCCGGCGCAGTGGTTGATGGTGTATGCCGATGATTACCTGCTGGAGGCGCGCCCATGAACAAGGTGCAGAACAACAAGGCCTGGTGGCTGGTGTTACCGGTGTTCCTGCTGGTGGCGTTCAGTGCGGTGATCCCGATGATGACTGTGGTCAACTACTCGGTGCAGGACATTTTCGACCAGTCCAGCCGCTATTTCGTCGGGGCCGATTGGTACAAGCAGGTATTGCTGGACCCGCGCCTGCATGACTCGCTGTTGCGCCAGTTCATCTATTCCGCGTGTGTGCTGCTGATCGAGATCCCGCTGGGCATCGCCATCGCCCTGACCATGCCCACCAAGGGCCGCTGGTCGTCCCTGGTACTGATTGTGATGGCCATCCCGCTGCTGATCCCGTGGAACGTGGTCGGCACCATCTGGCAGATCTTTGGCCGTGCCGATATCGGCCTGCTGGGGTCGAGCCTGAATGCCATGGGCATCAACTACAACTATGCCGCCAACACCATGGACGCCTGGGTCACGGTGCTGGTGATGGATGTATGGCACTGGACCTCTTTGGTGGCGCTGCTGTGCTACTCGGGGCTGCGGGCCATACCGGATGTGTACTACCAGGCTGCGCGGATTGATCGGGCATCGGCCTGGGCGGTTTTCCGACATATCCAGTTGCCGAAGATGAAGAGCGTGCTGTTGATCGCGGTGATGCTGCGCTTCATGGACAGTTTCATGATCTATACCGAGCCGTTTGTCCTGACGGGAGGCGGGCCGGGTAACGCAACGACCTTCCTAAGTCAGACCCTGACCCAGATGGCGGTAGGGCAATTCGACCTGGGGCCTGCAGCCGCGTTTTCCCTGGTGTATTTCCTGATCATCCTGTTGGTGTCCTGGCTGTTCTACACCGCCATGACCCACTCCGACGCCAACCGCTGAGGCCGCCAACATGAGCAAGCGCAAGGTCATCCCGCTGCTGATCTACATCCTGTTCCTGCTGGTGCCGATCTACTGGCTGCTGAACATGTCCTTCAAGAGCAACACCGAAATCCTCGGCGGCCTGACGCTGTTTCCGCAGGACTTCACCCTGGCCAACTACAAGGTGATCTTCACCGACCCCAGTTGGTACACCGGGTATCTGAACTCGCTGTACTACGTGAGCCTGAACACCGTGATTTCCCTGACGGTGGCACTGCCGGCGGCCTACGCGTTTTCGCGTTACCGCTTCCTGGGCGACAAGCACCTGTTCTTCTGGTTGCTGACCAACCGCATGGCGCCGCCGGCGGTGTTCCTACTGCCGTTTTTCCAGCTGTATTCGTCCATCGGCCTGTTCGATACCCATATCGCCGTGGCCCTGGCCCACTGCCTGTTCAACGTGCCGCTGGCGGTGTGGATCCTGGAAGGCTTTATGTCCGGGGTGCCCAAGGAGATCGACGAAACGGCTTACATCGATGGCTATAGCTTTCCGAAGTTTTTCGTGAAGATCTTTATCCCGCTGATTGGCTCGGGGATCGGTGTCACGGCGTTTTTCTGCTTTATGTTTTCCTGGGTCGAGCTGCTGCTGGCGCGCACCCTGACGTCCGTGAATGCCAAGCCGATTGCCGCCGTGATGACCCGCACCGTGTCCGCTTCGGGGATTGACTGGGGTGTGCTGGCGGCCGCCGGGGTGCTGACCATCCTGCCGGGCATGCTGGTGATCTGGTTTGTGCGCAACCATGTGGCCAAGGGCTTTGCCCTCGGCCGGGTCTGAGGAAACGATGATGGAATGGATGGCCTGGACCACCCCGACTGCGCTGTTTTTTGCGGCGATTGCCCTGTTGCTGGCGGGCATGACCACGTGGGAATTGCGCTCGCCGAGCATCCCTCGGCGCGGTTTGTTACCGATCAGCACCACCCGTGGTGATCGCCTGTTTATCGGTCTTCTCGGGAGCGCCTACCTGCATCTGCTGGTGATTGGCGTAACCGGCTGGAGCATCTGGGTGGCGTCCGCGCTGTCTGTGGTGTGGCTGTTGTCTGTGATGCGTTGGGGATAGCCACAGGCATCCCTTTTGATCCCAACCAGGAGGTCTCTATGTTCGATAAAAACAATAAGCTGCGACATAGCATTTCATTGGCCGCAGTCTTGGCACTCAGCGGCCTGAGTGCTGCAGCCTGGGCCGATGCCTATGAAGATGCCGCGAAAAAGTGGATCGGCAGCGAGTTCAAACCGTCCACCCTCAGCGAAGCCCAGCAACTTGAAGAGTTGAAGTGGTTTATCAAGGCCGCCGAGCCGTTTCGTGGGATGAAGATCAATGTGGTGTCGGAAACCCTCACCACCCACGAGTACGAATCCAAGGTACTGGCTAAGGCCTTCAGTGAAATCACCGGGATCAAGCTGACCCACGACCTGCTGCAGGAAGGTGACGTGGTGGAAAAACTGCAGACCCAGATGCAGTCGGACAAGAACATCTATGACGGCTGGGTCAACGATTCCGACCTGATTGGTACGCACTTTCGCTATGGCAAGACCGAATCCATCACCGACCTGATGGCCAATGAAGGCAAGGACTTCACCTCGCCGACCCTGGACCTCAAGGACTTTATCGGCATCTCGTTTACCACTGCGCCGGACGGCAAGATCTACCAGTTGCCCGACCAGCAGTTCGCCAACCTGTACTGGTTTCGCGCCGACTGGTTCGAGCGGGCCGACCTCAAGGCCAAGTTCAAGGAGAAATACGGCTATGAACTGGGCGTGCCGGTGAACTGGTCGGCCTATGAAGATATCGCCAAGTTCTTCAGCGAAGACGTCAAGGAAATCGACGGCAAGCGCGTGTACGGCCATATGGACTACGGCAAGAAGGATCCGTCCCTGGGCTGGCGCTTTACCGATGCCTGGTTCTCCATGGCTGGAGGCGGCGACAAGGGCTTGCCCAATGGCTTGCCGGTGGACGAGTGGGGGATTCGGGTCGAGGACTGCCACCCGGTGGGTTCCAGCGTGACCCGTGGCGGCGACACCAACGGCCCGGCCGCGGTGTTTGCCACGCAGAAGTATGTCGACTGGATGCGCGCCTATGCGCCACCGGAAGCGGCGGGCATGACCTTCTCCGAATCCGGGCCGGTGCCGTCCCAAGGCAACATCGCCCAGCAGATCTTCTGGTACACCGCCTTTACCGCTGACATGACCAAACCCGGCCTGCCAGTGATGAACGCCGATGGCACGCCGAAGTGGCGCATGGCACCGTCGCCCCGCGGTCCGTATTGGGAGGAGGGCATGAAGCTGGGGTATCAGGACGTGGGCTCCTGGACCTTCCTCAAGTCCACGCCTGAGAAGCAAAAACTGGCAGCTTGGCTGTATGCGCAGTTCGTTACGTCGAAAACCGTGTCCTTGAAGAAAACCATCGTCGGCCTGACGCCGATCCGCGAATCGGACATCAACTCCCAGGCCATGACCGACCTGGCACCGAAACTTGGCGGCCTGGTGGAGTTCTATCGCAGCCCGGCGCGGGTGCAATGGACGCCGACCGGCACCAACGTGCCGGACTATCCACGCTTGGCCCAACTGTGGTGGAGCCACATCTCGGAAGCCGCCAGCGGCGAGAAAACCCCGCAACAGGCGCTGGATGGCCTGGCCAAGGACCAGGACGCCATCATGACGCGCCTGGAACGCTCCAAGGTGCAGCCGATCTGTGGGCCGAAGATGAACCCCGAGCGTGATGCCCAGTACTGGTTCGATCAGCCGGGCGCGCCCAAGCCGAAACTGGCGAACGAAAAGCCCAAGGGTGAAACCGTCAACTATGCCGACTTGCTCAAGTCCTGGGAGGCGGCACGTAAGTGAGGTAGGGCAGATAGCACAACGGCACCGTGAGGTGCCGTTTTTTGTGGTGTCGCTGCTGCCGCCATCGCGGGCAAGCCCGCTCCCACACTTGACCGTATTCTCATGATGAAACCGGATCAATGTGGGAGCGGGCTTGCCCGCGATGGCGACGCCAGTGGCACCGCATATCTGCCCCCAGAAACGCAAAACGGCACCCAAGGGTGCCGTTCTGTTTACTGCTTGAGCCTAAGCGATCAACCCGCCATCACCGCATGCTGCACCAGGGTGAGCAACGGTTGTGGGTAGACACCCAGGAAAAACGCCAGCAGGGCAATGGCCAGCAGCATCACGCCACCGGCTTTCTGTTCCCAGTGCAGTTCGGCGTCCACACGGCGCAGGTTTGGCTCGATCAGGTACAGGGTGACCATCACGCGCAGGTAGTAGAACACGCCGATGGCGCTACCCAGTACCAGGGATGCCACCAGCCACCATTCGTGGGCTTCGACACCGGTCGCGACGATGTAGAACTTGCCGATAAAGCCTGCGGTCAGCGGGATGCCAGCCAGGGACAGCATCATCACGGTCAGTACGGCGGTCAGGTACGGACGGCGCCAGAACAGGCCGCGGTATTCGTACAGGGCGTCGGCGTCACGGCCTTTGTAAGGCGAGGACATCAGGGTGATCACGCCGAACGCGCCGAGGCTGGTGATCACGTAGGTGACCAGGTACACGCCGATGGCTTCCACCGCCAGGCCCTTGCTCGCCACCAGAGCGATCAGCAGGTAGCCGAAGTGCGCGATGGACGAGTAACCCAGCAGACGCTTGAGGTTGTTCTGGGTCAGGGCCAGCAGGTTACCGAACAGGATCGACGCAATGGCGATCACGGTCAGTACGTCGCTCAGCACACCGGTGTTGGCGGCGGGGGAGATCTGGAACAGACGCACCATCACCGCAAACACTGCAACCTTCGACGCGGTAGCCAGGAACGCGGCTACCGGCGCCGGGGCGCCTTCGTACACGTCCGGGGTCCACAGGTGGAAGGGTACCAGCGACAGCTTGAACGCCAGGCCGATCAGCATCATGGCCAGGCCCAGTTGGGCGATTGGCGCAGGCATGCTGGTGGCGGCCAGGGCGTGACCGATACCGCTGAAGCTCAGGCTGCCGGCTTCGGCGTAGAGCAAGGCCATACCGAACAACAGGAACGCGGAACCTGCGGCCGACAGCACCATGTACTTGATGCCGGCTTCCAGGGAGCGCTTGTTGAAGAAGGCGTAGGCCACCAGGCCGTAGGTCGGGATCGACAGCAGTTCCAGGCCGATGAACAAGCCGGCCAGGTGCTGCGCGCTGACCAGCACGATACCGCCGGCCGCAGCCAGCAGGATCAGCAGGTACAGCTCTTCGCGGTTGCCCGGGTAGCCGGTGCCGCCCTCGCCGAGGTAGGCGTGGGCGAGGGTGACGCAGGCCAGTGTCGCAACCAGGATCAACGCGGTGTACAGCAGCGCGAAGTCATCGATCATGACCAGCGGGGTCACCGCCAGCGGGGCTACCTTGAGTGCCGGGATAATCGACAGCAAGGCCAGGTTCAGGCCTGCGGTGGACAGCAGGAACGTCTGTGAGTGATTGCGGCGCCAGGCGATTGCCAGCATCACCACCACAATGGTGAGGCTGGTAATCAGCAGCGGCGCAAGCGCGATAAAGTGTTGGATCGTGAATTCCATAGCGCTCTTACCGGGCCGAAGCGAGTTGAGTGAAGGCGGTGCTCAACCACTGCTGCACGCCATGCATCGTGGCGGCAGAGGTGTCGAGGAACGGTTGCGGATACACGCCGATATACACCAGCAATACCGCAAGGCCGAGCACCATGATCAGTTCGCGAGCATCCATCCCTTTGAGGACGGCGTCCGACTTGGTCGGGCCGAAGTAGGCACGGTGGATCATGATCAGCGAGTACACCGAACCGAACACCAGGCCGGAGGTGGCGATCGCGGTGATCCATGGCGCACTGACGAAGCTGCCCATCAGGATAAGGAACTCGCCGACAAAGTTACCGGTGCCCGGCAAGCCCAGGGAGGCGGCTGCAAAGAACAGGCTGATCGCCGGCAAGTAGGCGATACGCGACCAGATGCCGCCCATTTCACGCATGTCACGGGTGTGCAGGCGCTCGTACAGTTGGCCACTGAGGATAAACAGTGCGGCTGCCGAAACACCGTGAGCCAGCATCTGGATCACCGCGCCTTGCAACGCCAGTTGGCTGCCGGAGTAGATGCCGATCAGTACGAAACCCATGTGGGAAACGGACGAGAAGGCAATCAGGCGCTTGATGTCGGTTTGTGCGAAGGCGAGGAACGCACCGTAGAAGATCCCGATCAGGCCCAGGGTCATGGCAATCGGCGCGAACTCGGCCGAAGCATTCGGGAACAGCGGCAGGGCGAAACGCAGCAGGCCGTAGGCCGCCGTCTTCAACAGGATACCGGCCAGGTCCACGGAACCTGCGGTGGGCGCCTGGGCGTGAGCGTCAGGCAACCAGGAGTGGAACGGCACCACCGGCAGTTTCACCGCGAAGGCGATGAAGAAACCGAGCATGAGGATGTACTCGGTGGTCATCGACATCTTGGTTTTCAACAGGTCGGCGTAGTTGAAGGTAATCACGCCGGTGTTGTTGAAGTTGACCAGGACCAGGCCCAGGATCGCCACCAACATGATCAGGCCGGAAGCCTGGGTGAAGATGAAGAACTTGGTCGCCGCGTAGATCCGGGTTTTCTTGCCGTCCGAAGAACTGTGACCCCAGAGCGCGATGAGGAAGTACATCGGCACCAGCATCATTTCCCAGAAGAAGAAGAACATGAACAGGTCCAGCGCAAGGAACACGCCGACAACGCCGCCCAGGATCCACATCAGGTTCAGGTGGAAGAAGCCCACGTGACGCTCGATTTCTTTCCAGGAGCAGAGTACCGAGAGGATACCCAGCAGGCCGGTCAGCAGGATCATCAACAGCGACAGGCCATCGAGGGCCAGGTGCACGTTGATGCCGAAGCGTTCGATCCAGACGTGCTTGAATTCAAGCGCGAAGGTTGGATCGACACCCGGTGCCGGAGCAAATGAATAGTCGCCATGGGCCCACAGCCAGAGGCCGAGTGCGAGTTCCAGGGACATGGTCAGCAACGCAATCCAGCGGGGCAGGGTAGCGCCGAAGCGCTCGCCCATCCAGCAGAGCAGGCCGCCGATAAAGGGGATCAGGATTAGCCAGGGCAGAATCATGACGGGCTCGTTTCCTTTCGCAAGTTCGCAAAGTTCATATCAGACCGCTACCACTACGATGGCGCCGATCACCAACACGGCACCGGCCGCCATGGAAGCTGCATACCAACGCAATTGGCCGGTCTCGGTGCGGCTCAGGGCGGTGTGACCGGCCTTGGCGGCACGCGGGATCAAACCGATGGTCTGGTCGAGCGGGTCTTTGCGCAGTACATGGCTGATCGCAAGGTAAGGCTTGACGAACAGTTTGTCGTAGATCCAGTCGAAGCCCCAGGCGGCGAACCACCAGGCCGAAAGGAAGCGGCCAATGCCACTGTTGGCCACGGCGGTCACGAAGCGACGCTTGCCGAGGAACAACATGGCCGCCAGCAGGATACCGGCGATGGCGATGGCGCCCGAGGCGATTTCCAGGCTGTGCTTGGCGTCGCCGCCGGCATGCCCGACGCTTTGTGGCAGTACGCCAGCCAGTGGCGGAGTGATCATGGCGCCGACGAAGGTCGACAGGATGATCAGCACCGACAGCGGCAGCCAGTGGGAAATGCCGTGGCCTGCGTGGGCTTCGGTCTTGGCTTCACCATGGAATGTGATGAAGATCAGGCGGAAGGTGTACAGCGAGGTCATGAACGCGCCAACCAGACCGGCGTACAGCAGGCCCTGGTTACCGCTGGCAAAGGCTTCCCAGAGGATTTCGTCTTTGGAGTAGAAACCTGCGGTCACCAGTGGCAGGGCTGCCAGCGCGGCACCACCGACGATGAAGCTGGCGTAGGCCAACGGCAGTTTCTTCCACAGGCCGCCCATCTTAAAGATGTTCTGCTCGTGGTGGCAGGCAACGATCACCGCACCGGAGGCCAGGAACAGCAGGGCCTTGAAGAAGGCGTGGGTCATCAGGTGGAAGATCGCGCCGTCCCAGGCGCCGACGCCCAGGGCCAGGAACATGTAGCCGATCTGGCTCATGGTCGAGTAGGCGAGGATCCGCTTGATGTCGGTCTGCACCAGCGCGGCGAAGCCGGCCAGCACCAGGGTCACGCCGCCCACCAGGCCCACCAGGTGCAGGATTTCCGGCGCCAGGGTGAACAGGCCGTGGGTACGGGCGATCAGGTAGACACCGGCGGTCACCATGGTGGCGGCGTGGATCAGTGCCGACACCGGGGTAGGACCGGCCATGGCGTCTGCCAGCCAGGTTTGCAGTGGCAGTTGCGCCGATTTACCGACAGCGCCGCCCAGCAGCATCAGGGTCGCCAGGGTGATCCAGAAGTCGCCGACCTGGAATTTCTGCGGTGCCAGCACCAGCAGTTCCTGGATATTCAGCGTGCCCACCTGTTGGAACAGGATGAACAGGCCGATGGCCATGAACACGTCGCCGATCCGGGTCACGACAAAGGCCTTGAGGGCCGCGTTCCCGTTGTTGCGGTTGCTGTAGTAGAAACCGATCAGCAGGTACGAGCACAGGCCCACGCCTTCCCAGCCGAAGTACAGGAACAACAGGTTATCGCCCAGCACCAGGAACAGCATGCTGGCGATAAACAGGTTGGTGTAGGCGAAGAAGCGCGAGTAACCGGCCTCACCGCGCATGTACCAGGACGCGAACAGGTGGATCAGGAAACCCACGCCCACCACCACGCCGAGCATGGTGATCGACAGGCCGTCGACGTAGAGGGCGAAGTCAGGCTTGAAGCCCTCGACCGCCATCCACTGCCACAGCACCAGGGTGTAGTGGCCGGCTTCGGGCGGCGCAACGTTGAATTGCCAGATGACGTAGGCGGCGACAATCGCCGACAGGCCAATGGAACCCACGCCGACCAGGGCCGAGAGGTTTTCCGACCAGCGTCCACGGGAGAACGACAGCAGCAGGAAACCGATCAGGGGAAATACGAAAGTCAGAAAGATCATGTTCATCCGCGCATCTCACTGGCAGCGTCGATATCAAGCGTGTGGAAGCGACGATACAGCTGCAACAGGATCGCCAGGCCAATACTGGCCTCGGCGGCTGCCAGGCTGATCACCAGGATGAACATCACTTGCCCATCCGGCTGGCCCCAACGGCTGCCCGCAACGATGAAGGCCAGTGCGGCAGCGTTCATCATGATTTCCAGGCTCATCAACACGAACAGAATGTTGCGGCGAACCATCAGGCCGACCAGGCCAAGGCAGAACAGGATGCCGGCGACCGCCAGACCATGCTCCAAAGGGATAGCAGGCATCGTCATTGCTCCTTGGCTTCGTTGCGGCCCAAGTGGAAGGCGGTGATGGCTGCCGCGAGCAGCAGCATCGAAGCCAGTTCGACCACCAGCAGGTACGGGCCAAACAGGCTGATGCCCACGGCCTTGGCGTCTACGGTGGTGTGGCCGATGGCCTGGCCGCTCTGGTGAGCGAACAGCACATACAGCAGTTCAGCCAGCAGCAGCGCTGCCAGGATCACCGGGCCGAGCCAGATGCCGGGCTTGAGCCAGACGCGCTCCTGGGCGACCGAAGCCGGCCCCAGGTTGAGCATCATCACCACAAACACGAACAGCACCATGATGGCGCCAGCGTAGGCGATCACTTCCAGCACACCGGCGAACGGTGCGCCGAGGCTGAAAAAGGTCATGGCCACGGCGATCAGCGAAATGATCAGGTAGAGCAGGGCGTGCACGGGGTTGGTGTTGGTGATCACGCGAAGCGTGGACACCACTGCAATACCCGATGCGAAATAGAAAGCGAATTCCATCTTTCTTCCTTAAGGCAGCAAGCTCTTCACGTTGATCGGCTCGGCTTCGTTTTGTGCGGCGCCTTTCGGCTTACCGGCAACGGCCATACCTGCAACACGATAGAAGTTGTAATCAGGGTTTTTACCGGGACCAGAGATCAGCAGATCTTCTTTCTCGTACACCAGGTCCTGACGTTTGAACTCGGCCATCTCGAAATCCGGTGTCAGCTGGATCGCGGTGGTCGGGCAAGCTTCCTCGCAGAGGCCGCAGAAAATGCAGCGCGAGAAGTTGATGCGGAAGAAGTCCGGGTACCAGCGACCGTCTTCGGTTTCAGCTTTCTGCAGGGAGATACAGCCCACCGGGCACGCCACGGCGCACAGGTTGCAGGCTACGCAACGCTCTTCGCCATCGGGGTCGCGGGTCAGGACGATACGGCCGCGATAACGCGGCGGCAGGTACACCGCTTCTTCCGGGTATTGCAGGGTGTCGCGTTTGCGAAAGCCATGGCCGAAAACCATCACCAGGCTTCGCAACTGGGTACCGGTACCCTTAACGATGTCGCCAATATATTTGAACATGGGTCAAATCCTCACTGAACCGCGCCCGCTGGCGTGTTCAACAACACAACGGCAGCAGTCACCAGCAAATTGATCAGGGTCAGCGGCAGGCAGAAGCGCCAGCTGAAATCCATCACCTGGTCGTATCGTGGACGCGGAATGGAAGCGCGCAGCAGGATAAACAACATGATGAAGAACGCGGTCTTGAGGAAGAACCAGAAGAACGCCAACTGCGGCAGGATGCCGAACGGACCGTGCCAGCCGCCGAAGAACAGCGTGACCAGCAGGGCCGAGATCAAGATGATGCCGATGTACTCACCGACGAAGAACATGCCCCATTTCATGCCGGCGTATTCGATGTGGTAGCCGTCGGCCAGTTCCTGTTCCGCTTCCGGCTGGTCGAAGGGGTGACGGTGAGTCACGGCCACGCCAGCGATGAAGAAGGTACAGAAGCCGAAGAACTGCGGAATGATGAACCACAGGTTCTGAGCCTGGTACTCGACGATGTCGCGCATGTTGAACGAGCCCACCTGCACCACGATGCCCATCAGCGCCAGGCCCATGAACACTTCGTAGGACACAGTCTGGGCCGAGGCCCGCAAGCTGCCCAGCAGGGCGAACTTGTTGTTACTGGCCCAGCCGGCGAACAGCACCGCGTAGACCGACAAACCGGCCATGGCGAAGAAGAACAGCAAGCCGATGTTCAGATCCGCCACGCCCCAGGTCGGGGTGATCGGGATGATCGCGAAGGCGATCAGCAAGGCGCTCATGGCCACGACCGGTGCCAGGGTGAAGATCACCTTGTCGGCAAACGGCGGGGTCCAGTCTTCCTTGAAGAACATTTTCAGCATGTCGGCGGCGATCTGGAACATACCAAATGGGCCAACGCGGTTCGGACCGTAACGGTCCTGCCACCAGCCCAGCAGGCGACGTTCGACGAAGCTGAGCAGGGCGCCCGCGACGACCACGGCCAACAGGATCACGATGGCCTTGACGACCGAGATGATCACGTCGATCACTTCAGGGGTGAACCAGGTCATTGCGCTGCCTCCTGCAGACCGTCAACGGTTTGGCCAAAGATCGCAGGAGGAATCCCGGCGAGGCCTTTTGGCAGTGCAACCAGGCCAGCACCCAGCTCGTCGTTGATGCGCAGCGGCAGACGCAGGGTCCGGCCGGCTACGTTCAAGCTCAGCAGGGCACCGTCGTTGACGCCCAGGCGATCGGCTTCGGACTTGGCCACGGATACGTAGGCGGCGGGAATGCGCTGTTGCACCGGCGCGGCCTTGGAAGAGGTCTCTTCGCTGCCGAACAGGTGGAAGAACGGCACAACCTGCCAGGTGCCCTGGGCCGGGTTGAACGGACGCGGTACTGCAGCGAACCAGTTCAGCGAATCACCAGTGCTTTCGATCAGGCGGGTGCCCGGGTCGCCAGCGCGGATATGACCACCGACTTCGTCCTGGAACTTGTTCCAGGCCTGCGGCGAGTTCCAGCCCGGCGACCAGGCAAACGGCACCTGCTGACGGGGCTCGACCGAACCCGAGTAACCTTCCATAGAGAAGGCGAACGCGGTGTCGTTGTCTTGCGGGGTACGCGGTTCGTGCACGCTGATATCAGCACGCATGGCGGTACGCCCGGAATAACGCAGCGGTTCACGGGCCAGCTTCATGCCCTTGATACGGAACGCGGCGGACGGTGCGGCGTCGACGATACGCGCCAGTTGCGGTGCGCTCGCGGCGACGGCTGCGGTGACGTGGTCGAGCTGGGTCCAGTCGATCGGCTGGTTCAGCAGGGTTGCGCGCAGGGCGTGCAGCCAGCGCCAGCCTTCGTGAACCAGGATGCTGGCGTCCATGTACTTCGGATCGAACACCTGGAAGAAGCGCTGGGCGCGGCCTTCCTGGCTGACCAGGGTCCCGTCGCCTTCGGCGAAGCTCGCGGCTGGCAGGACCAGATGGGCACGGTCGCTGGTCGCGGTCTTTTGGTGATCGGCGACGATCAGCACTTTGGCAGCACTCAGCGCGGCATCGACCTTGCCCGCATCGGTGCGGGTGTACAGGTCGTTTTCCAGCACCACAATGGCGTCGGCACTGCCGTCGATCACGGTTTGCAGGGCGCTGTCCAGGGACTCGCCACCGAGCATGGCCAGGCCAAGGCTGTTGGCTTCCGGCACGATCAGGCTGATGGAGCCGTTCTTCTCGCGCAGCTTGAGGGCCTTGGCGATGTTGGCGGCGGCTTCGATCAGCGCCTTGGAACCCAACGAGGTACCGGCAATGATCAAAGGACGCTTGGCCGCGAGCAGGGCGTCGGCAATACGCTGGGCCAGGGCCACGGCTTCTGCGTCCAGGCCTTCGACGGCAGGGGCGCTGGCGTCGAGGGCGTGGGCCACGGCGAAACCGATACGGGCCAGGTCGTCAGGTGCTGCGTGCACGCATTCTTCAGCGATATCGTCGAGCTTGGTTTCGGCAAGGCTTGCGATAAACAGCGGGTTCAGCGCGTGCTGGCCGATGTTTTTCACCGCAGCGTCGAGCCAAGGCTGTACGCGCATGGCGTCGGCCATTTCTTCGGCCTTGCCTTTGACCGACTGGCGCAGGGACAGCGCGATACGCGCGGCGGTCTGGGTCAGGTCTTCACCGAGCACGAAGATTGCGTCGTGGTCTTCGATGTCGCGCATGTTCGGTACTGGCAGCGGGCTGTCATTGAGCACCTGCAGGACCAGGCGGATACGCTCCAGCTCGCCGGCTTCGATACCGCTGTAGAAGTGCTCGGCACCCACCAGTTCACGCAGCGCGTAGTTGCTTTCGAGGCTGGCGCGTGGCGAACCGATACCGACGATGTTGCGCCCGCGCAGCAGGTCGGCGGCTTTGTCCAGCGCCTCGTCCAGGCTTAGCTTGGCGCCATCGGCCAGCAATGGCTGGCGAGGACGGTCTTCGCGGTTGACGTAGCCATAGCCGAAGCGGCCACGGTCGCACAGGAAGTACTGGTTGACCGAACCGTTGAAGCGGTTTTCGATGCGACGCAGTTCGCCGTAGCGCTCGCCCGGGGAGATGTTGCAACCGCTGGAGCAGCCATGGCAGATGCTCGGCGAGAACTGCATGTCCCACTTACGGTTGTAGCGCTCGGAGTGAGTCTTGTCGGTGAACACACCGGTCGGGCAGACCTCGGTGAGGTTGCCGGAGAACTCGCTTTCCAGGACGCCATCTTCAACGCGCCCGAAGTACACGTTGTCGTGGGCGCCGAATACGCCCAGGTCGGTGCCGCCGGCGTAGTCTTTATAGAAGCGTACGCAGCGGTAGCAGGCGATGCAGCGGTTCATTTCGTGGGAAATGAACGGGCCGAGGTCCTGGTTCTGGTGGGTACGCTTGGTGAAGCGATAACGGCGCTCGTTGTGGCCGGTCATCACCGTCATGTCTTGCAGGTGGCAGTGACCGCCTTCCTCACAGACCGGGCAGTCGTGGGGGTGGTTGGTCATCAGCCATTCGACAACGCTGGCGCGAAACGCCTTGGACTCATCATCGTCGATGGAAATCCAGGTGTTGTCGGTGGCCGGCGTCATGCAGGACATGACGATACGACCACGGGTGTCGTTTTCGTCGGTGTACTGCTTGACCGCACACTGGCGACAGGCACCGACGCTACCAAGCGCGGGGTGCCAGCAGAAATAAGGGATGTCGAGGCCTAGTGACAGACACGCCTGTAACAGGTTGTCCGCCCCATCGACTTCGAGCGCTTTGCCGTCTACGTGGATAGTGGCCATGGTTCAAAGTTCTTCGTTGGCCCGTTGTCAGCGGGCGTGGCTAATGGAATCTTGTTATTCATGTGCATCAACACAGCCTTCACGGCGTCAGCACATGACAAGGCGAAGGGCACGGACCCTTCGCCTATTGAAGCGTTACGCGCCGACTACGATCGGCTTTGCCAGAGGCGGGACGGCGGCGCTTTTGGGCGCGATGCCGGCTTCGAACTCCGAGCGGAAGTACTTGATTGCACTGCCCAGTGGCTCCACGGCGCCCGGTGCGTGAGCACAGAAGGTCTTGCCAGGGCCGAGGAAACCGACCAGGCCCAGCAGGGTTTCGATATCCCCCGGCTGGCCTTCGCCTTTCTCGATCGCCATCAGGAGCTTGACGCTCCATGGCAAGCCATCGCGGCAAGGGGTGCAGAAACCACAGGATTCGCGAGCGAAGAACTGCTCCATGTTGCGCAGCAGCGAGACCATGTTCACGGTGTTGTCCACCGCCATCGCCAGGCCGGTACCCATCCGGGTGCCCACCTTGCCGATGCCGCCGGCATACATCTGTGCGTCGAGGTGCTCGGGCAACAGGAAACCGGTGCCGGCACCGCCTGGCTGCCAGGCCTTGAGGGTGTAGCCGTCGCGCATGCCGCCGGCGTAGTCCTCGAACAGCTCGCGGGCGGTCACGCCGAATGGCAGTTCCCACAGGCCAGGGTTCTTGACCTTACCGGAGAAGCCCATGAGCTTGGTGCCCATGTCTTCGCTGCCTTCGCGGGCCAGGGATTTGTACCAGTCCACGCCGTCGGCGATGATCGCCGGCACGTTGCACAGGGTCTCGACGTTGTTCACGCACGTAGGCTTGCCCCACACGCCAACGGCGGCGGGGAAGGGCGGCTTGGAGCGCGGGTTGGCGCGGCGGCCTTCGAGGGAGTTGATCAGTGCGGTTTCTTCACCGCAGATGTAACGCCCGGCGCCGGTGTGCACGAACAACTCGAAGTCAAAACCCGAACCGAGGATGTTCTTGCCCAACAGGCCTGCGGCCTTGGCTTCGGCCACGGCACGGTTCAGGTGTTTGGCGGCGGTGGTGTATTCGCCCCGCAGGAAGATGTAGCCCCGGTAGGTTTTCAGCGCACGGGCGCTGATCAGCATGCCTTCGATCAGCAGATGGGGCAGTTGCTCCATCAGCATGCGGTCTTTCCAGGTGTTGGGCTCCATTTCATCGGCGTTACACAACAGGTAACGGATGTTGATGGATTCATCTTTTGGCATCAGTCCCCACTTCACACCCGTGGGGAAGCCTGCGCCGCCGCGACCTTTGAGACCAGCGTCCTTCACGGTCTGGACGATATCGTCCTGAGCCATGTCGGCAAAGGCTTTGCGCGCAGCGGCGTAACCGTTCTTGGCCTGGTACTCGTCAAGCCATACAGGCTCGCCGTCGTCACGCAGGCGCCAGGTCAGCGGGTGGGTTTCGGCCGAACGCTTGATCAGGTTGGCCGGGCCAAAGGAAGTCAGGGTCATGGGTAGCCCTCGAGCAATTGGGTGACGCCAGAGGCCTGCACGTCGCCGAATGTGTCGTCGTCGATCATCAACGCCGGCGCTTTGTCGCAGTTGCCCAGGCAGCATACCGGCAGCAGCGTGAAGCGCCCGTCTGCAGTGGTCTGGCCCAGGCCGATGCCCAGCTTGCTCTGGATCGCGTCGACCACTGACTCGTGGCCACCGATGTAGCAGACCATGCTGTCGCACACGCGAATGATGTGGCGGCCGACCGGCTGGCGGAAGATCTGGCTGTAGAACGTCGCCACGCCTTCCACATCGCTGGCCGGGATGCCGAGGATCTCGCCGATGGCGTAGAGGGCGCCGTCGGGCACCCAGCCACGTTCCTTCTGGACGATCTTCAAGGCTTCGATCGACGCCGCGCGCGGGTCTTCGTAGTGATGCAGCTCGTGCTCGATGGCCGAGCGCTCGGTTTCACTCAAGGTGAAACGGTCTGTCTGGATAAGCGTGCTGTTCATGCTTAGCGGTCCACGTCGGCCATAACGAAATCGATACTACCCAGGTACGCAATCAAGTCCGCGACCATCTCGCCTTTGATCACCGAAGGGATCTGCTGCAAGTGGGCGAAGCTTGGGGTACGAATCCGGGTGCGGTAGCTCATGGTGCCGCCATCGCTCGTCAGGTAATAACTGTTGATACCCTTGGTCGCCTCGATCATCTGGAAGGACTCGTTGGCCGGCATCACCGGGCCCCACGAGACTTGCAGGAAGTGCGTGATCAGGGTTTCGATGTGCTGCAGGGTGCGCTCTTTTGGCGGCGGCGTGGTCAGCGGGTGATCCGCTTTGTACGGGCCTGCCGGCATGTTGCGCATGCACTGCTCAATGATCTTCAGGCTCTGGCGCATTTCTTCGACGCGCACGATGCAACGGTCGTAGGCATCGCCATTGGCTGCCAGCGGAACTTCGAACTCGAAGTTCTCATAGCCGGAGTACGGGCGCGCCTTGCGCAGGTCGAAATCGCAGCCAGTCGAGCGCAGACCAGCACCGGTGACGCCCCATTCCAGGGCCTCTTTGGTGTTGTAGGCAGCGACGCCGATGGTCCGGCCCTTGAGGATGCTGTTGTCCAGCGCAGCCTTTTGGTACTCGTCCAGACGCTTGGGCATCCAGTCGATGAATTCCTTGACCAGGCGCTCCCAGCCGTTCGGCAGGTCGTGGGCCACACCGCCGATGCGGTACCAGGCCGGGTGCAGGCGAAAGCCCGTGATGGCTTCGATGACCTTGTACGCACGCTGACGGTCGGTGAAGGTGAAGAACACCGGGGTCATGGCGCCGACGTCCTGGATATAGGTACCCAGGAACAGCAGGTGGCTGGTGATCCGGAAGAACTCGGCCATCATGATGCGGATGGTGTCGACGCGGTCTGGCACCTTGATGCCCGCCAGCTTCTCGACCGAGAGCACGTACGGCAGGTTGTTCATCACGCCGCCGAGGTAGTCGATACGGTCGGTGTACGGGATGAAGCTGTGCCAGGACTGGCGCTCGGCCATCTTCTCGGCACCACGGTGGTGGTAGCCGATGTCCGGCACGCAGTCGACGATTTCTTCGCCGTCCAGTTGCAGGATGATACGGAAGGCACCGTGGGCCGAAGGGTGGTTCGGACCCAGGTTGAGGAACATGTAGTCCTCGTTGGTGCCGGAGCGTTTCATGCCCCAGTCTTCCGGACGGAAGCGCGCCGCTTCTTCTTCAAGCTGCTGCTTGGCCAGGTTGAGGCTGAACGGATCGAATTCGGTGGCGCGGGCAGGGAAGTCCTTGCGCAGCGGGTGACCTTCCCAGGTCGGCGGCATCATGATGCGCGTCAGGTGCGGGTGGCCCGGGAAGTCGATCCCGAACATGTCCCAGACTTCACGCTCGTACCAGCTGGCGTTCGGCCAGATACCGGTCACGGTCGGGATGCTCAGGTCGCTTTCCGAGAGGGCGACCTTGATCATCACGTCGCTGTTACGTTCCAGCGACATCAGGTGATAGAACACGGTGAAGTCGGCGCCGCTCGGCAGCCCCTGGCGCTTGGTGCGCAGACGCTCGTCCACGCCATGCAGGTCATAGAGCATGACGTACGGCTTGGGCAGGTTGCGCAGGAAGGTCAGGACTTCGACGAGCTTGGCGCGCGCCACCCACAGCACCGGCATACCGGTGCGTGTGGCCTGGGCGGTGAAGGCGTCAGGGCCAAAACGGTTATTGAGTTCGACGACCACATCCTGGTCGTCTGCCTTATAAGGCGGGATATACAGAGCACTGCCTGTAGTCATGGTTTTTTATCGCTTTCGGTCAACGTAAAGAATGAGGCCAGGTTTTCGTTCTATAAAAGAAGCGGGCTGGATCAGACTTCGTCGGGGCTGCGCAGGTTGGTGACTGCGATTCGCTGTTCGCGGCGCTGTTCCTTTTGCGAAGGCATCTCGGCGCGGTACACGCCTTGATCGCCGACGACCCAGGACAGTGGGCGACGCTCCTTGCCAATCGATTCCTGCAACAGCATCAGGCCTTGCAGGAAAGCTTCAGGGCGGGGCGGGCAGCCAGGCACGTAAACGTCCACAGGCAGGAACTTGTCCACCCCCTGAACTACGGAATAGATGTCGTACATGCCACCGGAGTTGGCGCACGAACCCATGGAGATAACCCACTTCGGCTCGAGCATTTGCTCGTAGAGACGCTGGATGATCGGCGCCATCTTGATAAAGCAGGTGCCGGCGATAACCATGAAATCCGCCTGGCGCGGTGATGCCCGGATAACTTCGGCGCCAAAGCGCGCGATGTCGTGGGGCGCCGTGAAGGCAGTGGTCATTTCCACGTAGCAGCACGAAAGGCCGAAGTTGTACGGCCACAGGGAATTCTTGCGCCCCCAGTTGACCGCGCCACTCAGCACGTCTTCCAGCTTGCCCATGTAGATGTTTTTGTGGACTTGGTCTTCTAACGGATCGGAGACGGTTTCCCGTTCGCCGATGGGGTACTGATCGTTAGGAGCATCCGGGTCGATCCTGGTGAGATTGTATTGCATCGCCAAAGCCTCATTGTTTCAGCTTCGCTTGCCGCTTGCGACGAGCTTCCGGAGCCCAGTCAAGGGCGCCCACTCGAAATAGGTAGACAAGGCCTGCCAACAGAATTGCTATGAAAACGAGGGCTTCGACGAATCCGGTCCAGCCGCTTTCGCGGACGGACACAGACCAGGCAAAGAGAAAGAGGGCTTCGATATCGAAGATCACGAACAACATCGCGACCAGATAGAATTTGGCTGAGAGCCGCAAGCGGGCGCCACCTGTAGGTAGCATGCCGGACTCGAACGGTTCGTTTTTGCTGCGGCCCCAGGCTTTTGACCCGAGAAGGCTGGAGACACCGAGCATGAAGGCGCAGAGGCCGACAACACCGAGGAGGAAAATGGCAAAGCCCCAGTTGTGGGCCATGAGTCCTGTCGCTTCGGTCATGCTGGAAATCCTTAACAGAGAGCAAAGGTCTCTGAGCTCGAAAAAGTAACGACGCAGTGACGATATGTCGCAGCGCAATCAATCGCGGTGATTTTATGGCTAAACACCTAGCAAGTAAAATTCCTGTAGCTAAATTATTCGCTGAAATAAGGACATAGTGCACCTTTATGGGGCTGTAGCCCAGACGCTGCGGGCATTAGCTTGATTTTAATCAATTGTGTTTTGTTTAGGGTGTAACGAAGTTTTATTGCTCTAAATGATAATGAATATTGTTTGCAAGAGTTTTAAGCGGATAATGAGCGGGGCGCAGGGAAAGTTGTTGTTACTTGCCCGTTTGGCGCAAGTTGCCAGCGCGCAACTTTTAACTGATTTTTTCTGGGCGAATACCGCTCTGGATCAAGGTTTTGCGCAAAAAACACCAGGCTGAGCGCATTTTCATTGTGGGAGCGGGCTTGCTCGCGATAGCGGTGTGTCAGCCAGCACTTTCTTGACTGACATATCGCTATCGCGAGCAAGCCCGCTCCCACATTTTGATCTTCACTGGGTCCGGAGCGATTTTTCAGGCAAAAAAACGCCCCGAACCAGTCGGGGCGTCAGATCGTGCGGCACTGCGGTTAGCTTTCTATCGGGCCCGCAATGGCCGTGTACTCAGGTTACTCAGTGGAACTGTTCTTCTTCGGTCGAACCGGTCAGCGCGGTCACGGACGAGGTGCCGCCCTGGATCACGGTGGTCATGTCGTCGAAGTAGCCAGTGCCCACTTCCTGCTGGTGCGCCACGAAGGTGTAGCCTTTGGCGGCGTCAGCGAACTCCTGCTCCTGCAGCTTCACGTAGGCAGTCATGTCGTTGCGGGCGTAGTCGTGCGCCAGGTTGAACATGCTGTGCCACATGTTGTGAATGCCGGCCAGGGTGATGAACTGGTGCTTGTAGCCCATGGCGGACAGTTCGCGCTGGAACTTGGCGATGGTCGCGTCGTCCAGGTTCTTCTTCCAGTTGAAGGAAGGCGAGCAGTTGTAGGACAGCAGTTGGTCCGGGTATTCCTTCTTGATCGCCTCGGCGAAGCGACGGGCTTCGTCCAGGTCTGGCTTGGCGGTTTCGCACCAGATCAGGTCGGCGTACGGCGCGTAGGCCAGGCCACGGGCAATGGCTTGATCCAGGCCTGCACGCACCTTGTAGAAACCTTCCTGGGTGCGCTCGCCAGTCACGAACGGCTGGTCGTACGGGTCGCAGTCCGAAGTCAGCAGGTCAGCGGCGTTGGCGTCGGTACGGGCCAGGATGATGGTCGGCGTGCCGGCTACGTCAGCTGCCAGGCGGGCAGCGGTCAGCTTCTGTACGGCTTCCTGGGTTGGAACCAGGACCTTGCCGCCCATGTGGCCGCATTTTTTCACGGAAGCCAGTTGGTCTTCGAAGTGCACGCCGGCGGCGCCTGCCTCGATCATGCTTTTCATCAGCTCGTAGGCGTTCAGTACGCCACCGAAACCGGCTTCGGCGTCCGCCACGATTGGCGCGAAGTAGTCGATGTAGCCTTCGTCGCCCGGACCTTTACCGGCTTTCCACTGGATCTGGTCGGCGCGGCGGAACGAGTTGTTGATGCGCTTGACCACGGTTGGCACGGAGTCCACCGGGTACAGCGATTGGTCAGGGTACATGGACTCGGCGGAGTTGTTGTCCGCAGCCACTTGCCAGCCGGACAGGTAGATCGCCTGGATGCCGGCCTTGACTTGTTGCACAGCCTGGCCGCCGGTCAGGGCACCCATGCAGTTGACGAAATCTTTCTCGGGGCGGAAGGACGGCTTGGCGCCCTGGGTAACCAGCTTCCACAGCTTCTCGGCGCCCAGTTTTGCAAAGGTGTGCTCAGGTTGAACCGAGCCGCGCAGGCGGACGACGTCAGCAGCGGAGTAAGCGCGAGTCACGCCTTTCCAGCGTGGGTTTTCAGCCCAGTCTTTTTCAAGGGCTGCAATTTGCTGTTCGCGTGTCAGTGCCATGGGGAAAAACCTCGTCGCGTCTTTTGTGGAAAAACTACTGGGTTGAAAATTCCGTTTGCCAGCCACGTATTCAGTGCGTGGTTATGGCTGCTCGCTGACCAGAAGCTTAGGCGGTCAAGTTGGGCTTGGCGGGGAAGGCGACGGGATGAACGATAGGCTCAAGGGAGAAAGTGAGCAGGTAGAGGCGAACCGAGAACAGTCTTCGGGCGTCGTGGGCCTTGGTACGATCCATCAGTGTGTTGCCGGGTTACCTGGTTAGCTTCCGTCCCTCGGGACAACTTCGTTCCAGTCGCAACCTCGTCAAACACGCCTTGTGGGCGGTACAGACACGAATCGGCTCAGGTGGGTAACTTGGAGCGACGATCCGAAGGCCCTTGCCAGGGCCCCTGATTAGCGGGAGCGAGGCCATCATGCCCATGCTTTTTTGGATCGTCAAATGTTTTGTAGTGCTTTTTTTATGGCACTACATCTTTGGTCTAATACGACTAATCAGTCAGTTTTTGGTGCTTCAGTTCAAGGTCTCGACTTTGACCCGCACTGTCAGGTCATCCCGGCCCTGGGTCGAGTAGGTGCGGGTTGTGCCCTGTTTGTCGGCCTGGGTCTGGCGATTGATGCCGGCCAGGGTGATCCACTCGCCCAGGCGCCCGCTGACGGTTGTGTCGGTACTTTGCACGTTCACTACATCGGGACGTTCCTGGCTCATGCGGTCACGATTGGTGCTGATGCTCAGGTGCACGGTCTCGCCGGTGACGCTGGCGGTCACGTAGAAGCCCTGGGTGACGTTGCGGTACTGGGTCTGGTTTTGCGGGCGGCCGTAGGCGTCGGGCTGGGTGGTGGTCAGGGGGACGCTCTGGCCGACCTGGATCAGCGCGGGCACACCTTCGCTGGCCTGGATCTGCTGGATCCCGCCCTCTCGGCTTTCGGTGCTGTAGGTAATGACCTGGCGGTTGGCCTGCTGATTGTTCTCATTAATGTCGACGGTGATCAGCAGGCGCTTGGACGGGGTGTCCAGCTGTGTGAGCAGGGCGCGCAGGCCCTGGATCTTGTCGGGTTCGGCATTCACGATCAGTTGATTGCCGTAGGCGCTGACCGTGCCGTCCTTGCCAATGAAATTCTGCGCCACGGGTAACAGGTCGGCGCTGGTGCGGTTGTTCAGGGGTACGACTTCAGTGGCTGCCATTGCTGAAAAGCTGGCGGCCATGAGCAGGCTGGCGACTAGGGTGCGTAGGGACATGTCCGTTATCTCTGCAAGTCATTTGGGCTTGATGGTGCCAGTTTATCGGCCCGGAGGGGCGCGAGTTGAATCGTAGACGGCAAAAGGCCCTGGCATCGGGGATGGCAGGGCCTTTTTTTGGGGGGGCTGCTAATGACGCCTTCGCGAGCAAGCCCGCTCCCACTTTTGACCACATTTCAGAGGTCGAGCTCGATCAAGTGTGGGAGCGGGCTTGCTCGCGAAGGGCGCGACTGGGTCTAAAGTCAGCCTTCGCGCTCCATATCAACATGGGGAATCCCGACTTCCAGGAATTCCCCGCTGACGATCTTGAACCCCAGCCGCTCATAGAACGGCGCGGCATACACCTGTGCGCTGAGGAACTGCCGGGTCTGGCCGCGTTTTTCGGCCTGGCCGATCACTGCTTCCATCAGCTTGTCGCCGACTTTCAGCCCGCGCCAGTCCTTGAGGACCGACACGCGACCGATCTCGCCGCTGGGTAGCAGGCGCGCAGTGCCAATCGGAAAGTCGCCTTCGAATGCGAGGAAATGCATGGCCCCGGCGTCGTCTGCGTCCCATTCCAGCTCAGGTGGAACCGATTGCTCAGCGATAAATACCGCTTCACGAATGCGCCGGATCTCGGCGATATCCTTTTGCCAGTCTGCGACACTTACGTGAATTTTATTCATCGGCAAACCCCAGGCTTCCTTGCTTGACCAGTTCGCACAGCAGGTCGCGGCCATCTTCATCGGCCAGCCACGGACCCAGGTTGTCGACGTGCAGGGCGTCGGCCGCGCAGATCAGCTTCAGCAGCTCGCGCAGTTTGCCCGGCAGGTAACGGCTCTGGCCACTGGCGAACAGCAGTACATCGTCGTCCACTTCCGACCAGGCCAGACGTGCGCTCGGATTGCGGATCAGGACTGCACCGTCTTCCAGGCTGCTGATGACTTCATCCTGCGCCAGCTCTTCAGGGCCGGCGACCAGTTCCGGGTAGCGTGGCTCGGTCATGAATTGGCCGAACCAGGTCAGCAGCATGCGTTCGTCGCTCATGTGCTCGGCCAGCAGGCTTTTCAGGCGGTCGAGGGCGTCGCTCTGGATTTGGTGCGGGTCGCTGACAGGCTGGGCGTCGGCGTCGGTGTAGCGCTCCTCATCTGTCAGGTACTGGCTGAGGAAGTCGGTGAAATGGGTCAGCACTTCAGCGGCGCTCGGTGCGCGGAAGCCTACCGAGTAGGTCATGCAGTCATCTTCAGCGATGCCAAAGTGCGCCAGGCGCGGCGGCAGGTAGAGCATGTCGCCCGGCTCCAGCACCCATTCGGCGCTCTCTTCGAATTCGGCGAGGATGCGCAGGTCGGCGTGTTGCAGCAGCGGGCTTTCCGAGCTGCACATCTGGCCGATCTTCCAGTTGCGCTTGCCCTGGGCTTGCAGCAGGAACACATCGTAGTTATCGAAGTGTGGGCCTACGCTGCCACCGGGGGCGGCAAAGCTGATCATCACGTCGTCGATGCGCCAGCTTGGCAGGAAGCGGAACTGCTCCAGCAACTCGGCCACTTCTGGTACGAACTGGTCGACCGCCTGCACCAGCAGGGTCCACTCGCGCTCTGGCAGGGTGCTGAAGGCGTCTTCGGCAAACGGGCCGCGGCGCAGTTCCCATGGGCGCTCGCCGTGCTCGATCACCAGGCGTGACTCGACTTCTTCTTCCAGCGCCAGGCCGGCCAGTTCGTCGGCGTCGATCGGGCTTTCGAAATCAGGGATGGCCTGGCGGATCAGCAGCGGTTTTTTCTGCCAGTAGTCGCGCAGGAATTCCCGTGCCGTGATGCCGCCCAGAAGTTGAAGAGGAATATCAGGATTCATGTGTAACCTATTGAAAAAAAGCACTTTTCAGACGGGAATAAAAACGCCCGGCGCTGCCGGGCGTCTCAAGGGATCAAGCCGCAATCAGATGCGTTTGGCTTGGTCTACAGCGTTGCCGATGTAGTTGGCCGGGGTCAGCAGTTTCAGCTCGGCCTTGGCCGCGGCTGGCATGTCCAGGCCGTCGATGAAAGTTTGCAGCGCCTCGGGGCTGATGCCCTTGCCGCGTGTCAACTCTTTCAGCTTTTCGTAGGGGTTTTCGATGTTGTAGCGGCGCATTACGGTCTGGATCGGCTCGGCCAGGACTTCCCAGCAAGCGTCCAGGTCAGCGGCGATTTTCTGCGCGTTGAGTTCCAGTTTGCTGATGCCTTTGAGGCTGGCTTCGTAGGCGATCACGCTATGGGCAAAGCCCACGCCGAGGTTGCGCAGTACGGTGGAGTCGGTCAGGTCGCGCTGCCAGCGGGAGATCGGCAACTTGCTGGCCAGGTGCTGGAACAAGGCGTTGGCGATGCCCAGGTTGCCTTCGGAGTTTTCGAAGTCGATCGGGTTGACCTTGTGCGGCATGGTCGAGGAGCCGATTTCGCCAGCGATGGTGCGCTGCTTGAAGTAGCCCAGGGAGATGTAGCCCCAGATATCGCGATCGAAGTCGATCAGGATGGTGTTGAAGCGCGCAATGGCGTCGAACAGCTCGGCGATGTAGTCGTGGGGTTCGATCTGCGTGGTGTACGGGTTGAAGCCCAGGCCCAGCTCGTCTTCGATGAAGGCGCGGGCGTTGGCTTCCCAGTCGATCTCAGGGTAGGCCGACAGGTGCGCGTTGTAGTTGCCCACGGCGCCGTTGATCTTGCCCAGCAGTGGCACGGCAGCCACTTGCGCGATCTGGCGTTCCAGGCGGTACACCACGTTGGCCAGTTCTTTGCCCAGGGTGGTCGGCGAGGCCGGCTGGCCGTGGGTGCGCGACAGCATCGGCACGTCGGCGAAGCGGATAGCCAGTTCGCGGATGGCGTTGGCGGTCTGGCGCATCAGTGGCAGCATCACGTCATCACGGCCTTCGCGCAGCATCAGGGCGTGGGACAGGTTGTTGATGTCCTCGCTGGTGCAGGCAAAGTGGATGAACTCGCTGACCTGGGCCAGTTCCGGCAACTTGGCCGCTTGCTCTTTGAGCAGGTACTCGATGGCTTTGACGTCGTGGTTGGTGGTGCGCTCGATCTCTTTCACACGCTCGGCGTGCTCCAGGGAGAAGTTTTCCGCCAGGGTGTTCAGTACAGCGTTAGCCTCGGCGGAGAACGCCGGCACTTCGCTGATGGCAGGGTGAGCGGCCAGGCGCTGGAGCCAGCGCACTTCAACCAGTACGCGAGCACGGATCAGGCCGTATTCGCTGAAAATAGGGCGCAGGGCCTGGGTCTTGCCGGCGTAGCGGCCGTCAACAGGGGAAACCGCAGTGAGCGAAGAGAGCTGCATGGGGTGTTCTCGGACAGTCGGGCAACGAAATGGGGCGCGTATCATACATGAAAAAATCCGCCGGTCCGTTGCCAACTGACCGACGTATTACGCGTAGCGGCTTGAAAATAGCCCGCGGCTGCGACTTATTCGTTGCGCATCAACGGGTAAAGCTCTTTGAGCAATTTGCGTCGGCTGATGACCAACTGCCAACGATGACCGCCCAACTGCCGCCACAACCGCGCTGAACGGATACCGGCCAAGAGCAGGGCGCGGATTTTCGAGGCGTTGTTGGGTTGTTGCAGGTTGCGCATGTCGCCGTGGACCTGGATCCGCTGGCGCAAGGTGCTCAAGGTGTCCTGGTACAAGGCGCCACAGGCCGCGATCACGTTCTCGTGGGCCGGGCCGAAGTGCTCTACCTGGGACTGGATCTGCGGCAGGCGCTTGCCGATGGTTTCCAGCAGGTCGTCGCGCTTGGCCAGTTGCCGCTCAAGGCCGAGCATCGACAACGCATAGCGCAGCGGCTCGCGCTGCAGGGTGCTGGGGTCGCGCTCGAGGGCGCCGATCAGCGCGCGATAACCTTCGCGCAGGCTCAGGTCATCGCCACCGTACACATCCAGGGTGTCCTTCGGGTCGACCACCAGCAGGCTGCCGAGCATGCAGGTCAGGCCTGCCTCGGTCACCTGGCCGGTCTTTGCGATCTTGTCCACCAGCACGGCGGCGAGAAACACCCCGCCCAGTGCTGTCAATTGCTCCTGGGTCGGGCTCATGCCGGGGTGCTCCAGGGTTCGGCGACTTCAATCACGCCGCCCCCCAGGCAGATCTCACCGTCGTAGAACACCACGGACTGGCCGGGCGTGACCGCGCGTTGCGGGTCATCGAACGTGGCACGGTAGCCATTGGCGGTTTTTTCCAGGGTGCAGGGCTGGTCGCTCTGGCGATAGCGCACCTTGGCGGTCAAGCGGCGTGGGCTGCTCAGGTCGATCGGGTTGACCCAATAAATCTCTGAAGCCAGCAGCGCGCCGGAGAACAGCAGGGGATGCTCGTTGCCCTGGCCGACGATCAGTACGTTGTGTTCCAGATCCTTGACCAGCACGTACCACGGCTCTTCCCCCGCGTCTTTCAGGCCGCCGATACCCAGGCCCTGGCGCTGGCCGATGGTGTGGTACATCAGGCCGTGGTGACGGCCGATGACTTCGCCTTCGGTGGTCTTGATCTCGCCCGGCTGGGCTGGCAGGTATTGCTTGAGGAAGTCGCTGAAGCGGCGCTCGCCGATAAAGCAGATCCCGGTGGAATCCTTTTTCTTGGCGGTGGCCAGGCCATGTTTCTCGGCGATCTTGCGCACTTCGGGCTTTTCCAGTTCGCCCACCGGGAACAGGGTCTTGGCGATCTGTTCACCGCCCACGGCGTGCAGGAAGTAACTCTGGTCCTTGTTCGGGTCCAGGCCCTTGAGCAATTCGGTGCGGCCATCGATATCGCGACGGCGCACGTAGTGGCCAGTGGCAATCAGGTCGGCGCCGAGGATCATGGCGTAATCGAGGAACGCCTTGAACTTGATTTCGCGGTTGCACAGGATGTCCGGGTTCGGCGTACGACCGGCCTTGTATTCGGCCAGGAAATGTTCGAACACGTTGTCCCAGTACTCGGCGGCAAAGTTGGCGGTGTGCAGCTTGATGCCAATCTTGTCGCACACGGCCTGGGCGTCCGCCAGGTCGTCCATGGCGGTGCAGTATTCCGTTCCATCGTCTTCTTCCCAGTTCTTCATGAACAGGCCTTCCACCTCATAACCCTGCTCCATGAGCAGAACGGCGGAAACGGAAGAATCCACGCCGCCGGACATGCCGACGATGACGCGCTTCTTTTGTGTGTCAGAAGGGGCTGGATCACGCATAGGATTTCAACGGGTGTCTTGAAAAAGGACGCGATTCTAGCAGGCCCGAGCCCGCAAGGCTAAAGAGAAGGGCGGATCAGCTCGAGACTATGGCGCTGACCGGCCAAATAGTCATCGATACAGCGGATGATCAACTCGCTGCGCCAGTCGTCGCGCAAGGCTATCAGCTCGTCACGGCTCAGCCAGCGGGCGCGCACGATACCTTCGTCCAGTTGATAGTCCGGGTGGTGTCGCAGGGCCTTGGCGATGAAGCACACCCGTTGGTAGGTCACGCCATTGCTGGGGGCGGCGTACAGGTAGATGCCGACGATGCCGGTGGCTTCGACGTCCCAGCCGGTTTCTTCGAGGGTTTCGCGCACGGCGGCTTCGGTCAGGGTTTCGTGAGGGTCGAGATGGCCGGCAGGCTGGTTGAGCACGGCGCGGCCACCCTTGAGCTCTTCGACCATGAGGAAGCGGCCATTGTCTTCGACGATGGTGGCGACAGTGATGTGGGGTTGCCAGGTCATGGAGGGCTCTCAAGCGATCAGTGGGGCAGGCGCCCATCATACAGGCGCGCCCGCCGGGTGTTGCGCTTGGTTACCGGGCGGCCTTGGTGATGGCGTCGAAGGCGACCATGTCGTCAATGACTTCGCCGCCGGTGGCTTTGGTCTGCGCTTGCCACACGACGATCACCACGTTTTGCGTAGGGTTTATGTAGATGAACTGGCCGAAAATGCCGGCAGCTGTGAAGGCTTTGTCGGCTTTTGACGCGGCAGTCCAGGCCGGCCACCACATGGAGGCAAAGTCACCGTAGGCGGCATCGGTGCCGGTAGTGGCGCTGGCAAAGCTCATCCAGCCTTTGGGCAGTACTTGCTTGTCGCCGGCTTTTCCGCCACTGAGTACGAACTGTCCGAAGCGCCCGTAATCTTCCAGTGTTGCGCTGATGCCGCTGCCGCCCACTTCGTTGCCGTTCGGACCGTCGAGCCACCAGTTCGCATCGGTCTGCATGCCATAGGGCGCCCAGATTTTCTCGCTGAGGTAGTTCGCCAGGGGCTTGCCCACGGCGGCGCTGACCAGTTGGCCGAGCACTTGTGTCTCGCCAGTGCTGTAGTTGGTGCGGGTGCCAGGCGGCGCGGCGCTGGGCAGGCTCGCCATGAACTTGAGGGCGGAGCCGGGCACTTGTTCGGTCTGCAGCTTGAGCATCATGCGTCGATCCGACGTCGGGTCGGCGTATTTCTCACTCCATTTGACCCCCGAACGCATCGCCAGCACCTGGCGTACGGTGGCCTGGTCGTAGCCGCTGCCGGCCAGTGCAGGCAAATACTGGGTCACTTTGTCATCCAGGCTCTTGATCGAACCGTCCTGCAAGGCCGCGCCGACGAGGGTGGATGTAATCGACTTGGCCACCGACATCGACATCCAGCGGGTTTCGGCGGTATTACCTTTTTCGTAGCGTTCAGTAACGACTTGGCCGTCCTTGATCACCAGCAGGCCTGTTACCCGGTTGAGGGTGACGTAGTCATCAAGGCTATAGCGTTTGCCTTCGTAATCGAACGCAACCGGTCCCAGCGCCCGGCTGCTGTGCGGCAGTGGGAAAGGGTGGCCGCCGGCCTTGATGGTGCGCACCGGAAACAAGCGGTCGATATTGCGAAAGGTGCTGACGGCGGCGTCGGGGCTGAGTTTGCCATCGTACATGGTATGCACGTCGCCAATCGGCTCCTGTGCATGCGGGTAGGGTGGCGAGTGGCTCGCGCAGGCGGTCAGCAGGACGATTGCCGAGGCCCAGGCCAGCGCCTGGAAGTGAGCTCTTTGCATAAAGACTTCCTTATTTGTTGTTTTCTGAAATGGCTTGAGCAAAAACACAAAGCAAGTCCTGCGCCCACTTGCGGAAAAAAGCGCAAAAAAAATCCGGAACCCCTTCGGGTTCCGGATTTTCCTGTGGTGTGACGATCAATCAAGCATCGTCACATCAGCGCATCACACCAGTGCAGCAATCGCCGCATTGAGGGTGTTGCTTGGACGCATGGCCTTGCTGGTCAGCTCAGGATTCGGCGCGTAGTAGCCGCCGATGTCCACTGGCTTGCCCTGTACGGCGTTGAGTTCGGCAACGATGGTTGCCTCGTTCTCGGCCAGGGTTTTTGCCAGTTGAGCGAACTGCGCCTGCAGCGCAGTATCTTCAGTCTGGGCGGCCAGGGCTTGTGCCCAGTACAGCGCCAGGTAGAAGTGGCTGCCGCGGTTGTCGATGTTGCCGACTTTGCGCGATGGCGACTTGTTGTTGTCGAGGAACTGGCCGGTAGCCTGGTCCAGGGTTTTGGACAGTACCAGGGCTTTCGGGTTGTTGTAGTTCACACCCAAATGCTCAAGGGAGGCTGCCAGGGCCAGGAATTCGCCCAGGGAGTCCCAACGCAGGAAGTTTTCTTCCAGCAGTTGCTGCACGTGTTTTGGCGCCGAACCGCCAGCGCCGGTTTCGAACAGGCCGCCACCGTTCATCAGCGGCACGATCGACAGCATCTTGGCGCTGGTGCCCAGTTCCATGATCGGGAACAGGTCAGTCAGGTAGTCGCGCAGTACGTTGCCGGTCACCGAGATGGTGTCCAGGCCCTTGCGGGTGCGTTCCAGGGTGAACTTCATCGCGTCGACCGGCGACATGATGCGGATGTCCAGGCCTTCAGTGTTGTGGTCTTTCAGGTAGGCCTGGACTTTCTCGACCACTACGCCGTCGTGGGCGCGCAGCGGGTCCAGCCAGAAAATGGCCGGGGTGTTGCTGGCGCGGGCGCGGTTGACGGCCAGTTTGACCCAGTCCTGGATCGGAGCGTCTTTGGTCTGGCACATGCGGAAGATGTCGCCGGCTTCAACCGACTGTTCCATCAGCAGCTTGCCCTGGCTGTCGGTGACGCGGACTACGCCGTCGGCCTTGATCTGGAAAGTCTTGTCGTGGGAGCCGTACTCTTCGGCTTTCTTCGCCATCAGGCCAACGTTTGGCACGCTGCCCATGGTGGTTGGATCGAAGGCGCCATTGGCCTTGCAGTCTTCGATGACCGCCTGGTAGATGGTGGCGTAGCAGCGATCCGGGATCACGGCCTTGGTGTCGTGCAACTGACCGTCAGTGCCCCACATCTTGCCGGAGTCACGGATCATGGCCGGCATCGAGGCGTCGACGATTACGTCGCTCGGCACGTGCAGGTTGGTGATGCCTTTGTCGGAGTTGACCATCGCCAGGGAAGGGCGAGCGGCGTAGACCGCCTGGATGTCAGCTTCGATCTGCGCTTGCTGGTCGGCCGGCAGGGCCTTGATGCGGGCGTACAGGTCGCCGATGCCGTTGTTCAGGTTGAAGCCGATCTGCTCCAGCACAGTGGCGTGCTTGGCCAGGGCGTCTTTATAGAACTCGGCAACGATCTGGCCGAACATGATCGGGTCGGAGACCTTCATCATGGTGGCTTTGAGGTGGACCGACAGCAGCACGCCTTGTTTCTTGGCGTCTTCGATTTCGGCGGCAATGAACGCGCGCAGGGCGTTCTTGCTCAGCACGGCGCTGTCGAGGATCTCGCCGGCCAGTGCGGAGGTTTTTTCTTTCAGGATGGTGGTGCTGCCATCCTTGCCGACCAGCTCGATTTTGACAGCATCGGCGGCTTCGATCTGTACGGCTTTTTCGCTGCCGTAGAAGTCGCCGTTGCTCATGTGAGCCACGTGGGACTTGGAGTCAGCGGCCCAGGCGCCCATTTTGTGCGGGTGCTTGCGTGCGTAGTTCTTGACCGACAGTGGCGCGCGGCGATCGGAGTTGCCTTCGCGCAGGACCGGGTTTACGGCGCTGCCCTTGACCTTGTCGTAACGTGCACGGGTTTCTTTTTCCGCGTCGGTGGTTACGGTTTCCGGGTAGTCCGGCAGGGCGTAGCCCTGGGCCTGCAGTTCCTTGATCGCGGCTTGCAGCTGCGGGGTCGAGGCGCTGATGTTAGGCAGCTTGATGATATTGGCTTCAGGGGTAACGGCCAGGGCGCCCAGTTCGGCGAGGTGGTCCGCAACGGCCTTGGTGCCCAGTTGCTCGGGGAAGCTTGCGAGGATGCGCCCTGCGAGGGAGATGTCGCGGGTTTCCACTTCAATATCAGCGGAAGCGGTGAAGGCCTCTACGATAGGCAGCAGTGAATAGGTGGCGAGGGCTGGGGCTTCGTCGGTGAAGGTATAGATGATCTTCGAGCGGGTGGGCATATTCGGATTAACTCTCTTCTTTGCTAAAAGCGTGCGCGGAAACTCGAGATGCGCCGGGTAAAGCGCGTTCGTTCAAAGTCATCCATGAGCCGAATGTCGATGTTTCTTCGCGGTGATGTTGGGTTGCATCAGTCGAGCGTCAAGCGGGTGGGCTACGGTGGCAGCCCGGCTTTTTCAGGCGCAGGTGCTCGATATAGAGCGGTCGGCCGTCGTGACTCTTTGGTCAGCGGCGGCATTATACATAGGTCGCTATGCTTACGCCGAGCCTTCATACAAAAGGTGGGTCGTCCATTGGTCTAAAGGTCGCAGGGACCGGATTGCGCCTAAAGTCGCACACAGTGCTCAAGTTTGGCGTTTTTCCCTTTTGTTTCAAGGTTGTAGGCGACTAAATCTACGGTTTTCGCAGCAAATGTGCCGGGTGCAAGGTTCCAGTCCACATACAACTGGAGTAGGCTCGGGCACAGCCAGATGTTCAATCCACAAACGGAGTTCAGCATGGGATACAAGAAGATTCAGGTTCCGGCAGTCGGCGACAAAATCACCGTCAACGCAGACCATTCTCTCAATGTTCCTGACAACCCGATCATTCCCTTCATCGAAGGTGACGGTATTGGCGTCGACATCAGCCCGGTGATGATTAAGGTGGTCGATGCAGCTGTTAACAAGGCTTACGGCGGCAAGCGCAAAATCTCCTGGATGGAGGTGTATGCCGGCGAGAAGGCGACTCAAGTTTACGACCAGGACACCTGGCTGCCCCAGGAAACCCTGGACGCGGTCAAGGACTACGTAGTTTCCATCAAGGGCCCGCTGACCACGCCGGTCGGTGGTGGTATCCGCTCGCTGAACGTGGCCCTGCGCCAGCAACTGGACCTGTATGTATGTCTGCGTCCGGTGCGTTGGTTCGAAGGTGTGCCAAGCCCGGTCAAGAAGCCTGGCGATGTGGACATGACCATCTTCCGTGAGAACTCCGAGGATATTTACGCCGGCATCGAGTGGAAGGCCGGTTCGCCTGAGGCCATCAAGGTCATCAAGTTCCTCAAGGAAGAGATGGGTGTTACCAAGATTCGTTTCGACCAGGATTGCGGGATTGGCATCAAGCCGGTTTCCAAAGAGGGCACCAAGCGCCTGGCGCGCAAGGCCCTGCAATATGTAGTGGATAACGACCGTGAGTCGCTGACCATCGTGCACAAAGGCAACATTATGAAGTTCACCGAAGGTGCCTTCAAGGAATGGGCCTACGAAGTGGCGGCCGAAGAGTTCGGCGCAACCCTGCTTGATGGCGGGCCGTGGATGCAGTTCAAGAACCCGCGCACTGGCCGCAATGTAGTGGTCAAGGATGCGATTGCCGACGCCATGCTCCAGCAGATCCTGCTGCGCCCGGCCGAATACGACGTGATCGCCACCCTCAACCTCAACGGTGACTATCTCTCCGACGCCCTGGCGGCAGAAGTGGGCGGCATCGGTATTGCGCCGGGCGCCAACCTGTCCGACACCGTGGCAATGTTCGAAGCCACCCACGGTACTGCGCCAAAATACGCCGGCAAGGACCAGGTCAACCCGGGTTCGCTGATTCTGTCGGCGGAAATGATGCTGCGCCACATGGGCTGGACCGAGGCGGCCGACCTGATCATCAAGGGCACCAACGGGGCGATTTCGGCCAAGACCGTGACCTATGACTTCGAGCGTCTGATGGACGGCGCCAAGTTGGTGTCGTCGTCGGGTTTCGGTGATGCGCTGATTTCACATATGTAAGTCGAAGGCTATAAAAAACGGCCATCCTGATAGCTCAGGGTGGCCGTTTTTTAATGCGCAGTGGCTGATCAGGCCGTTTGCTGCTCTTTGGAATGAGCGGGTTTACCTTTATTGTTGTGCTTGTCTTCGTGCTGTTTCCCGGGTGCGGTCGCGCCTGCTGCACTGATAGCTACAGCATGCAGGCCCTTGGGCCCCTGGATGATTTCAAAGGACACCAATTGACCTGCTTTCAGCGTTTTATAGCCCTCCATGGCAATTGCCGAATAATGCGCAAAAAGGTCTTCTTCCTTGCCGTCTTCATTAATGAAGCCGTACCCCTTGGCATTGTTGAACCATTTGACCTTGCCACTGATCTTGACGCCAGACATACCCATATCCCTCTGCACCAGACTCCATCACTGGAGTATCATCCAGTTTATCCGTCCTAACCCGAATAAATAAGGTTGACTGCGCGGACCTTTTTTACCCACTGTGGGTTCTATTGGTTGTAACACCGTTTTGCCGATAGTCAAGGTGACCAGTCGGTCGGAGTTGAATTTCTGACAGGTCGCCCCCATCACTGTAAATGCACAACAGACGAACCTTTCTTTCCATGCATGCATTCAGCCAGATTCGACTAACATTCAATCAGGATCGCCCGGATCATCTAGAAGACGATGACGGTTCTGCAGGCATCGCTGTTCAGGAGGCCAAGCCTGCTTTACAGGCGCCGCCGATGTACAAGGTGGTTTTGTTCAATGATGACTACACGCCGATGGATTTCGTCGTCGAAGTGCTCGAGGTGTTTTTTAATCTGAACCGCGAGTTGGCGACCAAGGTAATGCTGGCCGTTCACACAGAAGGACGGGCAGTATGTGGAGTGTTTACCCGCGACATCGCCGAGACCAAGGCCATGCAGGTCAACCAGTACGCCAGGGAAAGCCAGCATCCGCTACTCTGTGAAATCGAGAAGGACGGTTAACTCCGACCACTTGGGTATGAGGTGAAGCTATGTTAAACCGCGAGCTCGAAGTCACCCTCAATCTTGCCTTCAAGGAGGCCCGTTCGAAGCGTCATGAATTCATGACCGTCGAACACCTGCTGCTGGCACTTTTGGATAACGAAGCTGCCGCCACGGTCCTGCGTGCGTGCGGCGCCAACCTCGACAAGCTCAAGCATGATTTGCAGGAGTTTATCGACTCCACCACGCCACTGATCCCCGTGCATGACGAGGACCGCGAGACCCAGCCAACTCTGGGCTTCCAGCGGGTGTTGCAGCGTGCTGTCTTCCACGTGCAGAGCTCCGGCAAGCGGGAAGTGACGGGCGCCAATGTATTGGTTGCCATCTTCAGCGAGCAGGAAAGCCAGGCGGTATTCCTGCTCAAGCAGCAGAGCGTGGCGCGTATCGATGTCGTCAACTACATCGCCCATGGCATCTCGAAAGTGCCAGGGCATGGCGATCACTCCGAGGGTGAGCAGGATATGCAAGATGACGAGGGCGGTGAGTCTTCTTCTTCAAGCAACCCGCTGGATGCCTACGCCAGCAACCTCAACGAACTGGCGCGCCAGGGGCGGATCGATCCGCTGGTGGGGCGCGAGATGGAAGTTGAGCGTGTTGCGCAGATCCTCGCGCGTCGTCGCAAGAACAACCCTTTGCTGGTGGGCGAGGCGGGCGTGGGCAAGACCGCGATTGCCGAAGGCCTGGCCAAGCGCATTGTTGATAACCAGGTGCCTGACCTGCTGGCCAACAGCGTTGTCTACTCCCTGGACCTGGGGGCGCTGCTCGCCGGGACCAAGTACCGTGGCGACTTTGAAAAGCGTTTCAAGGCTTTGCTTGGCGAGCTGAAAAAGCGTCCGCAGGCGATCCTGTTCATTGATGAGATCCACACCATCATTGGCGCCGGTGCGGCTTCCGGTGGGGTGATGGATGCGTCCAACCTGCTCAAGCCGCTGCTGTCTTCGGGTGATATCCGCTGCATCGGCTCGACCACGTTCCAGGAATTTCGCGGGATCTTCGAAAAAGACCGTGCCCTGGCACGGCGCTTCCAGAAAGTCGACGTGTCCGAGCCTTCGGTTGAAGACACTATTGGCATCCTGCGCGGCCTGAAAGGACGCTTCGAAGCACACCACGGCATCGAATACAGTGATGAGGCGCTGCGTGCAGCCGCCGAGCTGGCTTCGCGCTACATCAATGACCGGCACATGCCGGACAAAGCCATTGATGTGATTGACGAAGCGGGTGCCTACCAGCGCCTGCAGCCGGTAGAGAAGCGCGTGAAGCGCATCGAAGTGGCCCAGGTCGAGGATATCGTGGCGAAAATCGCGCGTATTCCGCCAAAGCACGTCACCAGTTCCGACAAGGAGCTGCTGCGTAACCTGGAGCGCGATCTCAAGCTGACGGTGTTTGGCCAGGATGCGGCGATTGATTCGCTGTCGACGGCGATCAAGCTGTCCCGGGCCGGCCTCAAGTCGCCGGACAAACCGGTGGGTTCGTTCCTGTTCGCCGGCCCTACCGGCGTCGGCAAGACCGAAGCCGCGCGGCAGTTGGCCAAGGCCATGGGCATTGAGCTGGTGCGGTTCGATATGTCCGAATACATGGAGCGCCACACTGTGTCGCGCCTGATCGGTGCGCCTCCGGGCTATGTCGGCTTCGACCAGGGCGGCCTGTTGACCGAGGCGATCACCAAGCAGCCGCATTGCGTACTGCTGCTCGATGAAATCGAAAAGGCTCACCCGGAAGTCTTCAACCTGCTGCTGCAGGTGATGGACCACGGGACCCTGACCGACAACAACGGGCGCAAGGCGGATTTCCGCAACGTGATCGTGATCATGACCACTAACGCCGGTGCCGAGACGGCCGCGCGGGCTTCCATTGGCTTTACTCATCAGGATCACTCTTCCGACGCCATGGAAGTGATCAAGAAGAGCTTCACGCCGGAGTTCCGCAACCGCCTGGACACCATTATCCAGTTTGGTCGCCTCAGTCATGAGGTTATCAAGAGCGTGGTGGACAAGTTCCTTACCGAGCTTCAGGCGCAGTTGGAAGACAAGCGCGTACAGCTGGAGGTGACGGAAGCGGCACGCAGTTGGATCGCCGAGGGTGGTTACGACGCGGCAATGGGCGCTCGTCCAATGGCGCGTCTGATCCAGGACAAGATCAAGCGGCCGTTGGCCGAAGAGATCCTGTTTGGCGAGCTCTCCGACCATGGTGGCGTGGTGCATATCGATTTGAAGGACGGCGAGCTGACCTTCGAGTTCGAGACCACTGCTGAAATGGCCTGATGCTTCACAGTAGTAGAAAAGGCGCCGAAAGGCGCCTTTTTGCTGCCCGCCAAATCCCAGTCAATGAAGATCAAATGTGGGAGCAGGCAAGCCTGCTCCCACACTCATTCTGCGGTGCTGGTTAAATCCCACACACACAAAAACGCCCGGCATAACCGGGCGTCTTGTATTGACTTGTTTAGCGGGCGCGGTAAGTGATGCGCCCTTTGCTCAAGTCATAGGGCGTCAGCTCGACGCGCACTTTGTCACCGGTAAGAATACGAATGTAGTTCTTGCGCATCTTGCCGGAGATATGCGCGGTTACGACGTGCCCATTTTCCAACTCCACACGAAACATGGTGTTGGGCAGGGTGTCGACGACAGTGCCTTCCATTTCGAAGCTGTCTTCTTTCGACATGCAGTAAAGCCCTCGGTATCCAGTGAATGGCCCGGTGCAACTGCGCCAGGCAAAAGCGGCGTGCATTGTGCCCGAAAAAGGGTGTTTAAGCCAAGGGGTTCTAGTTAAGCGTGACCCATCTTTGATTAATTAGTAGCTCAATGGGCCGATATTGGGTCTTGTAGTTCATCTTTTTGCAGTTTTTGATCCAGTATCCCAGGTACACCGCTTCCAGATTTTGCCTGGATGCTTCACCGATCTGCCACAAAATGGCAAAACGCCCTAGGCTGCGACGCTCTTCGGCGGGTTCATAAAAGGTATAGACCGCCGACAATCCATTGGGCAGCAGGTCGGTGACCGCGACCGCCAGCAGCCTTCCCTCAAGGCGGAACTCGTAGAAGCGCGAGAACGGCAGGTCGCGCACCAGGAACGTGGAAAACTGGTCACGACTGGGTGGGAACATATCGCCGTCGGCGTGGCGTTGTTCGATATAGCGCTGGTAAAGATCGAAGTACTCTTCGCTGAAGCCGGGCTTGGCGGGGGTCACGATCAGGTCGGCATTGCGCTTGAGGATGCGTTTTTGATTACGGTCCGGCAAAAATTGCGCTACGGGGATGCGCGCCGGCACACAAGCGTTGCAGTTCTGGCAGTGCGGCCGGTACAGGTGGTCGCCGCTGCGCCGAAACCCCATCTCTGACAGATCGGCATACACATGCACGTCCATCGGCTGGCTGGGGTCGAGGAACAGCGTGGTGGCCTGTTCTTCGGGCAGGTAGCTGCAAGAGTGGGGTTGAGTGGCATAAAACTTCAAGCGCGCCAACTCGGTCATGATCAACCCTCGGATAAGCTTTGAAATAAGTGTAAGCCAGGTGCGCGCAAGTCGCCTAAGAAACCCATGGCCCACTGCTGGCTTGATCAAGATGGTCGCGCAGGTAACCGGCAAAGTCGCTGCGGGGAATGGCGCGGGCACCGAGGCTGTGCAGGTGATCGGTGGGCATCTGGCAGTCGATCAGCACAAAGCCCCAGGCCTGCAATTGCCTGACGAGCGTGGCAAAGCCGTATTTCGAGGCGTTGTCTGCGCGACTGAACATCGATTCGCCAAAAAACAGCTGGCCCATGGCCAGGCCATACAGGCCGCCGACCAGTTCGCCCTGGTCCCATACCTCGACGGAATGGGCATAGCCCCGTTGGTGAAGTTGCAGGTAGGCATTCTGCATGGCCTCGGTGATCCAGGTGCCGTCTGCATAGCTGCGAGGCGCAGCACAGGCCTGGATGACGGCGGCGAAGTCCTGGTCAAAGGTCATCTCGTAGCGTTGCTGGCGCAGCAGCTTGGCGAGGCTGCGGGACACGTGCAGCTCTGTGGGGAACAGCACCGTGCGCGGGTCTGGCGACCACCACAGGATGGGCTGGCCTTCGGAGAACCAGGGGAAGCAGCCATGGCGATAGGCCTGGACCAGGCGGTCGGCAGACAGGTCGCCACCGGCAGCCAGCAGGCCGTTGGGTTCACGCATGGCTTTGGCCAGCGGTGGAAACGTCAGGGTGTTGCGTTGCAGCCAGGTGAGCATGGGTAGTCGGGCTTACGGAAGGGGAGGGCGGTGACAGGCCAGGGCCCGTCGTGTAAGCAGTGATTATTGTCGACCCGGCGCCACTCGGCCAGCCCGATCATGTAATCAATGCCTTGATGCATGAGCGCGTGTTTCTGCAACTCTATAGCGGTGGTGCGGTCGTAATCGCGTCATGTCGCCATCCGTTGGGCGGGAATGCTGGGTAAAGCTTGTCCAGTCTGATAAAAACAGCTCATAAGCCTTTGTCAGTAAAGACAATGCATGCTCAAATTGAAGCGTATGAACAATGCGCTTGTCTATGCTCCATGAGCGAGGCCGGCAGCGTGGCAACGGGCACACAAACCCGTACAATGGCGGCACTATGTCCTTGTGGGCCGGCATTAACGCCCGTTCATGAATGAGTCACGAAGTGTTAAAGGACGTTTGACGACGCTCGTTCACTTTTCATCTGCCCGGATTGGGCAGTATTTTTATAGTCATTCAATTGTTGGACGCGCTTAAGGCGCAGGAAAAGACCCGTTTTGAAGAAATCCGCCGCAGCACCCAAAACAGCAGTGGTACCGGCCTGGCGCCAGCACCTGCACTATCGGCTCAAGGAAGGCGCGCTGATTGCCATCGGTGCTTTATGCCTGTTCCTGATGATGGCCTTGCTGACCTATGGCAAGGATGATCCAGGCTGGAGCCATAACAGCAAGATCGACGATGTGCAGAACTTCGGCGGGCCCGTGGGCTCCTACAGCGCCGATATCCTGTTCATGATCCTCGGCTATTTCGCTTATATCTTCCCGCTGCTGCTGGCGATCAAGACCTGGCAGATCTTCCGCCAGCGCCATGAGCCGTGGCAGTGGAGCGGTTGGTTGTTTTCCTGGCGCCTGATCGGCCTGGTGTTCCTGGTGTTGTCGGGCGCGGCGCTGGCACATATTCATTTCCATGCGCCGACTGGCCTGCCGGCGGGTGCGGGTGGTGCCCTGGGCGAAAGCCTGGGTGACCTGGCGCGCAAGACCTTGAATATCCAGGGCAGCACACTGATGTTCATCGCCCTGTTCCTGTTCGGCCTGACGGTATTTACCGACTTGTCGTGGTTCAAGGTCATGGATGTGACCGGCAAGATCACCCTCGACCTGTTCGAGCTGTTCCAGGGTGCCGCCAACCGCTGGTGGGCCGCCCGTGTGGACCGCAAGCGCATGGTTGCGCAATTGCGTGAAGTCGATACCCGGGTCAACGAAGTAGTGGCCCCGAGCACGCCGGACCGCCGTGAGCAGGCCAAGGTCAAGGAGCGCCTGATCGAACGCGAGCAGGCCCTGACCAAGCACATGTCCGACCGCGAGAAGCAAGTGCCGCCGGTTATCGCCCCGGTTCCGGTCAAGGCGCCCGAGCCAAGCCATCGCGTGCAAAAGGAAAAGCAGGCGCCGCTATTTATCGACAGCGCCGTCGAAGGCACCTTGCCGCCGATCTCGATCCTCGATCCGGCAGAAAAGAAACAGCTCAACTATTCCCCGGAATCCCTGGCGGCGGTCGGCCATCTGCTGGAAATCAAACTCAAGGAGTTTGGCGTCGAGGTGTCGGTGGACTCGATTCACCCGGGCCCTGTGATCACCCGTTACGAAATCCAGCCGGCCGCTGGGGTCAAGGTCAGCCGTATTGCAAACCTGGCCAAAGACCTGGCGCGCTCCCTGGCCGTGACCAGCGTGCGCGTGGTGGAAGTAATTCCCGGCAAAACCACCGTGGGTATCGAGATTCCCAACGAAGACCGGCAGATCGTGCGCTTCTCCGAAGTGCTGTCGACCCCGGAATACGACAACTTCAAATCGCCGGTCACCCTGGCTCTCGGGCATGACATTGGCGGTAAGCCGGTGATCACGGACCTGGCGAAAATGCCTCACCTGCTGGTTGCCGGTACCACCGGTTCCGGTAAATCGGTGGGTGTGAACGCAATGATCCTGTCGATCCTGTTCAAGTCCGGCCCGGAAGACGCCAAGCTGATCATGATCGACCCGAAGATGCTTGAACTGTCGATCTACGAAGGCATCCCGCACCTGCTGTGCCCGGTGGTGACCGACATGAAGGACGCCGCCAACGCCCTGCGCTGGAGCGTGGCCGAGATGGAGCGGCGCTACAAGCTGATGGCGAAGATGGGCGTGCGTAACCTGTCTGGCTTCAACGCCAAGGTCAAGGAAGCCCAGGACGCCGGCACACCGCTGACCGACCCGCTGTACAAGCGCGAAAGCATTCACGATGAAGCGCCGCTACTGACCAAGCTGCCGACCATTGTCGTGGTGGTCGACGAATTTGCCGACATGATGATGATCGTCGGCAAGAAGGTCGAAGAATTGATCGCGCGTATCGCGCAGAAGGCCCGTGCGGCCGGGATCCACTTGATCCTCGCGACCCAGCGGCCGTCGGTGGATGTGATTACCGGCCTGATCAAGGCCAACATCCCGACCCGTATGGCGTTCCAGGTATCGAGCAAGATCGACTCACGGACCATCATCGACCAGGGCGGCGCCGAGCAGCTGCTGGGCCATGGTGACATGCTCTACATGCCGCCCGGCACCAGCCTACCGATCCGTGTTCACGGCGCCTTCGTTTCCGATGACGAAGTGCATCGTGTGGTCGAGGCTTGGAAACTGCGCGGCGCGCCGGAATACAACGACGATATCCTGGCCGGTGTCGAGGAGGCCGGTAGCGGCTTCGACGGTGGCAGCGGCGGCGACGATGATGCCGAGACCGACGCGCTGTACGACGAAGCGGTGGCGTTCGTGCTGGAAAGCCGTCGCGCCTCGATCTCGGCGGTGCAACGTAAACTGAAGATCGGCTACAACCGCGCCGCGCGTATGATCGAATCCATGGAAATGGCCGGCGTCGTCACGGCCATGAACACCAACGGCTCGCGCGAAGTGATCGCGCCAGGGCCGATGCGCGACTGACCTCGTGCCGCGTGGCAGCATGCGGCGCGCCTTTCACATTATTCTATGAGGACTCCCATGCGTCTTATCCGCATGCTGTTGTTGCCGGCATTGGCCCTGACCGCGTTTTCGGCCCACGCAGACCAGGCATCCGTCGCGAGCCTGACCAACCTGCTGGACAAATCCAAGACCCTGACTGCGCGCTTCTCCCAGTTGACCCTGGACGGTGGTGGCACTCAGTTGCAGGAAACAGCCGGTGAAATGGCCGTGCAACGCCCAGGCCTGTTCTTCTGGAAGACCGACGCGCCCAACGAGCAGACCATCGTCTCCGATGGCAAGAAAGTCACGCTGTGGGACCCGGACCTGGAGCAGGCGACCATCAAGACCCTCGACCCACGCCTGAGCCAGACCCCGGCCTTGCTGCTGTCGGGTGATGTGTCGCAGATCAGCGAGAGTTTCGAGATTACCTCCAAGCAACAAAGCAACGTGATCGACTTCACCCTCAAGCCCAAGTCCAAGGACACGCTGTTCGACAGCCTGCGCCTGTCGTTTCGCAATGGCGTGATCAACGATATGCAACTGGTCGACAGCGTCGGCCAACGCACCAATATCTTGTTCACCGGGGTCAAGGCCAATGAGCCGGTCCCGGCCTCCACGTTCAAGTTCGACATCCCCAAGGGTGCCGATGTGATCCAGGAGTAAATCGCTGCCCATGGACCTGTTTCGCAGTGACCCGATTGCCCAGCCCCTGGCCGCGCGCTTGCGCTCGACCAACCTGGATGAGTATGTCGGGCAAGAGCACTTGCTGGCCCGCGGCAAGCCCCTGCGTGAGGCCCTGGAGCAGGGTGCCCTGCACTCGATGATCTTCTGGGGGCCGCCGGGCGTGGGCAAGACCACCCTGGCGCGACTGCTGGCGAAAGTCTCGGATGCGCACTTTGAAACGGTCTCGGCGGTATTGGCCGGGGTCAAGGAGATCCGCCAGGCGGTGGAAGTCGCCAAGCAGCAGGCGGGGCAGTATGGCCGGCGCACTATCCTGTTCGTCGACGAAGTGCATCGCTTCAACAAGTCGCAGCAGGATGCGTTCCTGCCTTACGTGGAAGATGGCACGCTGATTTTTATCGGCGCCACCACGGAAAATCCCTCGTTTGAACTGAACAACGCCTTGCTCTCGCGGGCACGGGTGTATGTGCTCAAGAGCCTCGACGAAGCCGCGATGCAGAGGTTGCTGCAGCGGGCGCTGGGCGAGGACAAGGGGTTGGGCAAGCGCCACCTGAGCCTGGGTGACGAGGGTTTCAAGATCCTGCTGGCGGCGGCCGACGGCGATGGCCGACGTTTCCTCAACCTGCTGGAAAACGCCTCTGACCTGGCTGAAGACAATAGCGAGATTGGCGTCGACCTGCTGCAAAGCCTGCTGGGCGATACCCGGCGGCGTTTCGACAAGGGTGGTGAGGCCTTCTACGACCAGATTTCCGCGCTGCACAAATCCGTGCGCGGTTCCAACCCGGACGGCGCGCTGTACTGGTTTGCGCGCATGATCGACGGTGGCTGCGATCCGTTGTACCTGGCCCGGCGTGTGGTGCGCATGGCCAGCGAAGACATTGGCAACGCCGACCCGCGGGCCCTGAGCCTGTGCCTGGCGGCGTGGGAGGTCCAGGAGCGTCTGGGCAGCCCGGAAGGCGAGTTGGCGGTGGCGCAGGCCATCACCTACCTGGCCTGCGCGCCGAAAAGTAATGCAGTTTACATGGGCTTCAAGTCGGCGCTGCGTGCGGCGGCCGAGCATGGCTCGCTGGAAGTGCCGCTGCACCTGCGCAATGCGCCGACCAAGCTGATGAAACAACTGGGTTACGGCGACGAATACCGTTACGCCCACGATGAACCAGATGCCTATGCCGCCGGTGAAGACTACTTTCCCGACGACCTTGAGCCACAACCGTTCTACCAGCCGGTGCCTCGTGGCCTGGAGTTGAAGATCGGGGAAAAGCTCAACCACCTGGCGCAACTTGACCGCCTGAGCCCCAAACAGCGGAGAAAACCATGATTCCCTTGCTGATTGCTGTTTCCGTAGGCGGTGTGGCCGGCACCCTATTGCGCTTTGCCACCGGCAATTGGATCAACGCCAATTGGCCGAAACACTTCTATACCGCGACGCTGGCCGTTAATATCGTGGGCTGCCTGCTGATCGGGGTGTTATACGGCCTGTTCCTGTTACGCCCGGAAGTGCCTGTTGAAGTGCGCGCCGGGTTGATGGTGGGCTTCCTTGGCGGCCTGACGACTTTTTCATCCTTTTCACTGGATACCGTGCGCCTGCTGGAAAGCGGGCAAGTGCCGCTGGCTTTAAGCTATGTGGCCATCAGTGTATTCGGCGGGCTGCTTGCCACCTGGGCTGGCCTGTCCTTGACCAAACTTTGATAAACGAGAGACCGACATGCTCGATTCCAAACTGTTACGTAGCAACCTTCAGGACGTAGCGGACCGCCTTGCATCCCGTGGCTTTGCCTTGGATGTTGCGCGCATCGAAGCGCTGGAAGAACAGCGCAAGACCGTCCAGACCCGCACCGAAGCACTGCAGGCTGAGCGCAATGCACGTTCCAAATCCATCGGTCAGGCCAAGCAGCGTGGTGAAGACATCGCGCCGTTGATGGCGGACGTCGAGCGCATGGGCAGCGAGCTGTCCGACGGTAAAGTCGAGCTGGACAAGATTCAGTCCGAGTTGGATTCGATCCTGCTGGGTATTCCCAACCTGCCGCACGAGTCGGTACCGGTTGGCGAAGATGAAGACGGCAACGTCGAAGTACGCCGCTGGGGCACGCCAAAAACCTTTGATTTTGAGATCAAGGACCACGTGGCCCTGGGCGAATTGACCGGCGGCCTGGATTTTGAAACCGCGGCCAAAATGTCCGGCGCGCGCTTTGCCTTGCTGCGCGGCCCGATCGCGCGCATGCACCGTGCCCTGGCGCAGTTCATGCTCAACCTGCACACCGGCGAGCATGGTTACGAAGAGGCTTACACCCCGTACCTGGTGCAGGCGCCGGCGCTGATGGGCACCAGTCAACTGCCGAAATTCGAAGAAGACCTGTTCAAGATCAGCCGCGACGGCGAAGCCGATCTGTACCTGATCCCGACCGCCGAAGTGTCGCTGACCAACATCGTGGCCGGCGAGATCCTCGACGCCAAGCAATTGCCGATCAAGTTCGTCGCCCACAGCCCGTGCTTTCGCAGCGAAGCCGGTGCCTCGGGGCGTGACACTCGCGGCATGATCCGCCAGCACCAGTTCGACAAGGTCGAGATGGTGCAGGTCGTCGAGCCATCGACCTCCATGGAAGCCCTGGAAGGCCTGACCGCCAACGCCGAGCGCGTCCTGCAACTGCTGGAGCTGCCGTACCGCGTATTGGCGCTGTGCACCGGCGACATGGGTTTCAGCGCGGTGAAGACCTACGACCTCGAAGTCTGGGTGCCGAGCCAGGACAAATACCGCGAGATTTCCTCGTGCTCCAACTGCGGTGATTTCCAGGCCCGACGTATGCAGGCGCGTTTCCGCAACCCGGAAACCGGCAAGCCGGAGCTGGTCCACACCCTCAACGGCTCGGGCCTGGCGGTAGGGCGGACCCTGGTCGCGGTGCTGGAAAACTACCAGCAGGCCGACGGTTCGATCCGCGTACCTGAAGTGCTCAAGCCGTACATGGCGGGCGTTGAGGTCATCGGCTAAATGGAATTTCTGCCACTGTTTCATAACCTGCGCGGCAGTCGTGTGTTGGTCGTCGGTGGCGGGGAGATTGCCTTGCGCAAATCCCGGCTGCTGGCCGATGCCGGCGCGTTGTTGCGGGTGGTTGCTCCCCTGATCGAAGACCAGTTGCGTGAACTGGTGCAGGGCAGTGGCGGTGAGCTGATTGTGCGTGGTTACCAGGAGGCGGATCTTGATGGCTGCACCCTGATCATCGCGGCAACCGACGACGAGCCGCTGAACGCGCAAGTGTCCAGCGATGCCCGGCGCCGGTGCGTACCGGTCAATGTCGTCGATGCGCCGGCACTGTGCAGCGTGATCTTCCCGGCGATTGTCGACCGTTCGCCCTTGGTGATTGCAGTGTCCAGCGGCGGCGATGCGCCGGTGCTGGCGCGCTTGATTCGCGCCAAGCTGGAAACATGGATTCCGTCCACCTACGGCCAATTGGCCGGGCTGGCCGCGCGCTTTCGCGCCCAGGTCAAGGGTTTGTATCCTGATGTGCAGCAACGCCGGGCTTTCTGGGAAGAGGTTTTCCAGGGCCCGATTGCTGATCGGCAACTGGCTGGGCAAGGCGATGAAGCCGAGCGTTTGCTGGTAGAAAAAGTCAACGGCAAGCCGCCCCATGCCCCGGGTGAGGTGTATCTGGTGGGCGCAGGCCCTGGTGACCCGGACCTCCTGACCTTTCGCGCGCTGCGTTTGATGCAGCAAGCCGATGTGGTGCTGTATGACCGCCTGGTGGCGCCAGCGATTCTTGAACTGTGCCGGCGCGACGCCGAGCGCGTGTATGTCGGCAAGCGCCGCGCCGATCACGCGGTGCCGCAGGACCAGATCAACCAGCAACTGGTGAAACTGGCCAAGCAGGGCAAGCGTGTACTGCGCCTCAAGGGCGGCGATCCGTTTATTTTTGGGCGTGGCGGTGAAGAGATCGAGGAGCTGGCAGCCAATGGCATCCCGTTCCAGGTGGTGCCGGGGATTACCGCGGCCAGTGGTTGCGCGGCTTACGCTGGCATCCCTTTGACCCATCGCGACTATGCGCAATCGGTACGCTTCATCACCGGCCACCTGAAAGATGGCACCTCGGATTTGCCCTGGAATGACCTGGTGGGACCGTCGCAGACCCTGGTGTTCTACATGGGCCTGATCGGTTTGCCGATCATCTGCGAGCAACTGATCCGCCATGGCCGCTCGGCGGACACCCCGGCTGCGCTGATCCAGCAAGGCACCACGTCCAACCAGCGTGTGTTTACCGGCACCCTGGCCGACTTGCCGCGCCTGGTGGCGGAGCATGAAGTGCATGCGCCGACGCTGGTGATCGTAGGCGAAGTGGTGGTGTTGCGTGAGAAGCTGAAGTGGTTTGAAGGCGCCCAGTCCCAGGTATAACCTGTTCGCCCGGCTGCACACAGACCCACTGTGGGAGCCGGGCTTGCCCGCGATGAGGCTGGCGCATCAGCGCCAGATCTCTTTACCGCTCAATCCTTCTCGATCATGTTTGCTATCAAACACCTGCAACGGCCCCTTCGGCACAATTCCTGTAGGATTGATCGTCCGGTGGCTGGCATAGTAATGCCCCTTGATATGCGCAAAATCCACGGTCTCGGCCACCCCCGGCCATTGATACAGCTCCCGCAGCCAATTCGACAGATTCGGATAATCCGCAATCCGCCGTAGGTTGCATTTGAAGTGGCTGTAATACACCGCATCAAAACGAATCAGCGTGGTAAACAGTCGTACATCGGCCTCGGTCAGGTATTCACCGGCCAGGTAACGATGCTTGCCCAGGTGTTGTTCCAGGTGATCCAGTTCGGCAAACACCTCATCAAATGCGCTTTCATACGCCTGCTGCGACGTGGCAAAGCCTGCGCGATACACGCCATTGTTCACGGCGGGATAGATCCGCTCGTTCAGCGCATCGATGGTGGGATGCAGTGGTTCGGGGTAGAAGTCCAGGTTATTGCCAGTTAGCCCGTTGAACGCGCTATTGAGCATGCGGATGATCTCCGCCGATTCATTGCTGACGATGCGCTTGAGCTTCTTGTCCCACAGCACCGGCACCGTGACACGCCCGGTGTAATCGGCGGTATCGGCGGTATAGCGCTGGTGCATGTAGGCAAAGTCGTCGAGTTTGTCGCCGGTGGAGCCATGGGCCTTGTCGAAGGTCCAGCCATTTTCCAGCATCAACCAACTGACCACCGACACGTCGATCAGGCTTTCCAGGCCTTTGAGCTTGCGCAGGATCAGGGTGCGGTGCGCCCACGGGCAGGCTAGTGAAACATAGAGATGGTAGCGGCCGGCTTCGGCCTTGAAGCCACCATCACCGCTCGGGCCAGGTTGGCCGTCGACGGTGACCCAGTTGCGGCGTTGCGCCTGTTCCCGTTGGAAGGCGCCATCTGCGCTACTTTCGTACCACTGGTCGTGCCAGCGTCCTTCTATTAGCAAACCCATGACTGACTCCTTGGCTATTAAGCGTTGGAGTGCAGTCTAATCGTCTGGGTTCGAACAAATAGCGCAAAGGGTCGGGGTTAATGATCGATTAAATCGATCTGTCCCGCGCGTCCCAGTACTGTTGTGCCAGTGCGAAGGCCTGTTCCCGTGGTTGCCCAAGACCGCGCAAGGCCAGGGCCATAGTGGCGATCAGCGCCAATTGCGGGTAGCTGTCCTGCACCTCGCCGCGCCACATCGCCTTCAAATGCTCGGGGTCGAGGCTGGCCGGCTTGACGTGGCGCTGGGCGGAGAGGGCTGGCCACTCCTCATCCCAGCTTGCGCCGCCGGTGGTGCCATACAAGTGGCTGGTGGTGTCGGGATTGATCTCGATCTCGCCGCCATCGCCCTTGATCACAATGGTATTGTCACCTAGCAAACCACTGGCATCGCGGTGTACGCCCTGGTAGCCGGGATGGAAGATGCTTTGCAGGCCGCAGCGTGCGCCCAGCGGGTTGAGGATGCGGGCCAGGGAGTGGATGGGCGAGCGCAGGCCGAGGATATTGCGCAGGTCAATCATGCGTTGCAGCTGTGGGGCCCAGTCGCCCAGCGGCATAAACGCCAGGTTGCCTTGCTCCAGGGCGGTCTCGACCTGTTGCCAATTGCGGCACAGTGGAATCTGCAGTTCACCCAGCAACTGTTCGGTGTACAGCCGGCCGGCCGTGTGTGCGCCGCCGCCGTGCATGAAAATCCGCACGCCGCTCTGCGCCAGGCACTTGGCGGCCAGCAGGTACCACGGCAGGTGGCGCTTTTTCCCGGCGTAGGTGGGCCAATCGACATCCACTCTCAGAGATGGCGGGTTGAGGCGCTCGCGCAGGGCCTCGGTGAAGCCTGCGAGTTCCTCCGGGCTTTCCTCCTTGTGGCGCAGCAGCATCAGGAACGCACCGAGCTGGGAGTCCTCGACTTTCTCGTCGAGCAGCATGCCCATGGCTTCCCGGGCTTCTTCGCGCGTCAGGCTGCGGGCGCCGCGCTTGCCTTTGCCGAGGATCCGCACAAACGGCGCAAAGGGGTGTTCGGCGGGAGTTTCGGTGATCAACGGAGCAAAGTCGGTCATAAGCAATTCGTCGGCCTGGGCAGGCCCGCCAGCTTGGCGGCAAGTTTGGCGGGAGTGCCTTTGAACAGTCGGTTGAGGTGCAGGCTGTTGCCCTTTTCCGGGCCCAGCTTCAGGGCGGTGTACTTGATCAGTGGGCGGGTGGCCGGGGACAACTGGAACTCCTGGTAAAAACCCCTGAGCAGCTCAAGGATTTCCCAGTGTTCGTCAGTCAGCTCCAGCGCTTCGGCGCTCGCCAGGGCGTTGGCCACCTCGGTCGACCAGGCATCCAGGTCAACCAGGTAACCATCCTTGTCCAGCTCAAGGGTGTGTGTGCCTACGGTCAAGGTGTTCATAGCCAGGTGTTGACCTTGTCATGCTCGATCGACAGCTGCACAAACCCCGGGTAGTCGACACTCTTGGCCCACTGCGGCAACACCAGGCCGCGGGCCTGGGCATCTTCGGCCAGTACAAAGATGCCCAGGGCCTTGGCTTGCAGGGCCTGGAAGGGCGCGCTGCCGGCTTGCAGGGCATAGGTTGCATCGCCGCACAGCAAGATCACATCTTGCGCGCCACACAGGCGTAGGCAACTGTCCAGGCGGGTGTCGGAAAAAGGGGAGTGGGACAACACATGCAAGGTCGACATCAGAGGGTCATCACCTGGTCGTAACGGTCAATCATCTGGGAAATCTGTTCGCTGCTCAGTGGCTGCGCGCTTTCAGGGGCGGTCAATCCGCGCTCTGCCAGGCTGTGGCTGCAGGCGAACACGTCGTCGATGCCAAACAGCGAGAGTGCCTGCAGGTTGGCCGTCACATCCTTTTGTTGCACGGCCTTGGCATCTTGGGCGGTTGCCAGTTGAAACACCCCGTCATCGAGAAACAGCAGGCCAATCGGCAAGTCGAATGCGCCGCCGGCCAGCACCACATCCAGCGCTTCTCGCGCACTGGGTCCGGACCACGGCGCCTGACGGCTGATTACCAACAAGGATCTGGACATTTTATGGCCCTCCAAAGCAGATCAGGCGGTCGGCATCCTGGATGGCATCATGCAACTGCCCAAGGCCTGACAGCGCCCACGGCGCATCCAGATTCACCGCATTGCGCTGGTAGCGCGCAGCTTCTTCAGTATTCAACACCCCACGGCGCAGCGCCGCAGCGATACAGACCACGCCATCAAGCTGATGCTTGCTGACGAAGGCGCTCCATTGTTGGGCGATATCCTGCTCATCCTGGGGCGCGACCACCGAATTGGCGGCGCTGTAGACGCCATCCTGATAGAAAAACAGCCGCACAATCTCATGCCCACCGGCCAGCACCGCCTGGGCAAACTGCAGGGCGCGGCGCGAGGAAGGCGCATGGGCGGCGGAAAAAAGCGCAATCGCGAACTTCATGGAACACTCTGTTGGCAAACCTTTGCCAATGATAAAGCCGCAGGCAACAAAAAGCCCGCCGAAGCGGGCTTTTTGGTAAGGCTGGGATCAGTCGTCGCGGCTCATGATGCCGAAGATCTGCAACAGGCTGACAAACAGGTTGTAGATCGATACATACAGGCTGATGGTCGCCATGATGTAGTTACGCTCGCCGCCATGAATGATAGCGCTGGTCTGGAACAGAATGCAGACCGAGGAAAACAGCACGAAACCTGCGCTGATTGCCAATTGCAGGCCGCTGATCTGGAAGAACATGCTCGCCAGTACAGCCGCCAGCAACACGAAGAAACCTGCAGTGATGAAGCCGCCGAGGAAGCTCATGTCCTTACGGGTAATCAGCACATACGCCGACAGGCCACCAAATACCAAGGCCGTCATGGCAAATGCCGAGCTGACCACTTCCGCGCCGCCCTGCATGCCCAGGTAACGGTTAAGGATCGGGCCGAGCAGGAACCCCATGAAACCGGTCAGGGCAAACGCCGACACCAGGCCCCAGGCCGAGTCGCGCAGCTTGTTGGTGAGGAAAAACAGGCCGTAGAAACCGATCAGTACCACGAAGATATTCGGGTAGCCGACACGCATCTGTTGCGCCACATACGCCATCACGCCGCTAAATGCGAGGGTGAGGGCGAGCAGGCCGTATGTATTGCGCAGGACGCGGCTAACCTCTAGCTGCTCAGCCTGCACGTTGCTATTAACTGCGTAATCCTGTTCGCGCATGGCGACACTCCTTCAGTTTTGAAACGTTCAGTCGCAAAGATCATAACAGACGCTCTGTAACAAGCTATGCAGAGAGTTTGACAGTGTGTTTCATTCGGGTATTATGGCGCCCGCTGAGACAGGATGGGCTACTATAATCCTGTGTTGCACAAGGGAAATTGGCAGAGTGGTTGAATGCACCGGTCTTGAAAACCGGCGAACGTTAATAGCGTTCCCAGGGTTCGAATCCCTGGTTTCCCGCCAAGATTCATACGAAAGCCCCGCTTATGCGGGGCTTTCGTGTTTCTGGGGTTCGGCTGTGGCTGGCTTGTATTTGCTCGGTGTTCCATAACTATTATGGAACCGTTCCATAACTTTTCTATTTTGACGGCTTCGTAGTGGCGCCGAGCCTTCTGTCAACGCGCTTTGTGATTTCCTGATTGCTCTGCCCCAGCAGCAGGCTTGCGTTGCCGATATCCACGATTTCCGACGCCGCCTTGGGTCGAATATCTTGCAACTGAAACCCGCCGATCTTCGCGGCGAGCGTCGGATCTCCTTACTCGATAGCTTTCTCGCAAGCCATCTCTCGTGCCTTGTCCCAGCGCAAGCGCAACATCCCCTTCGTCATCCTTTTTCCATACTTGTTGATCAGCAGATCCTTGGAAGGGTGGGCGGCATTCCTCTCTGAAATTTCCCGAACTAGCCTGCCTCTTCTATTCCGCTGGCCGGCAGTGCGAGCCAGGACTGTCGGTGATTACGGCGCTGGCAGTAAGATCCACCTCTGCCAGCGCGCAATGGATCGTTAGGCAGTAGGTCTGACCCGGAAGGTCGGCAACCCTCCTGATGATAATGAGCTTTTCGCAGTGCTGTGCTCGAAAGAGTCCCACCTCTCTGACCGGGGAGTGGGGGGCGTTAAGAGCTAACGGTCTCTGTTGATTAGTCAGGCGTCATAAGGACCGCCAAGGTCAGCTTGATGAACTCTTCGTTGCGGTCGATGGTATCCAGTACACCACGCACGTTGTCGGCAATTTCTGTACCGCCTTGCTGCTCAACCTAGTTCGTAAGCTCCATGATGGCTGCTTCAAGGGCGAGTTAGTTTTCGTTGATTTTGGACAGCAGGGAAGGGAGTAAGTCAGCGTTCGGCATCGGTGTTCCTCCTTTGAGTGAACAGCGTAGGCTGATGATGGCGCAGATGTGCTTTTCGTGGAAGTCGATGGATTTCAGCGAGGGTTGGTTAACATAGAAAAACTCTAATTCACGCATACGGATTTTGGTGTTTACGCGATCAGTAGTGGAAGCAGGATAGCCTCCTGCTTCCACGAGTGGATTGCTAGTTAATTGGTTTGCTGATCAATCCCGGCCTGTAACGCCTGGCGATCACTGTGCCCGCCGACTCTCAGCGGTCCAAGGTTGAAGGCTTGATCCTTACGTATGGCGTCGTCCTGTTTCTGGGTCAATTCGTCCTTGGCGCCCAGCACCAGATTGACCGGTGACTTCGACAGGTTCAGCCCGACATCCGCTCGGTAATCGCTGCCGGCCAACGTCGCTGCCGTCACCTTGGAACCACCCAGGTCGACCTTGCCCTGGTCCGCGCTGATCCGGGCGCCAGTCAGGTGGGTTTCGCCACTCACCTGCAGGTTGACGCCTTGCGTGCGGATGCCCGACGCTTGAGTGACGCTATCTTTCACCACATGGCTGACGTCCAGGTTCAACGTCGGGGTGTAGGACGTGTTGCCGCTCTTGTCGCCGAACAGCACGTTTTCGGTGGTATTGGCCACCGAACTGCCGGTGGTGTTTTTGCCGCTGACGGCGTAGCTGTCAGTGGATTTTGGCCAGGCCTTTTCCTTGAGGTCGGACAGGCGAGTGCCCACGGCATCCTTCTTGTCCGCCAGGTAAGCCTTGGCTTTGTCCACGCTCGTACCGAAGGCGCCGCGGGGCTCGGGGTTCACGTCGTAGCTACCGCTGCGGGTGAGTTTTTCGCCCAGGCGTTCCTTGGCGTTACCAACGCTGTTGACCACGCTGTCCTTTGCCGAGGCCAGGTGCTTGGTGCCCTTGTCCACGGCGTTCTCGAGCTTTTCGCGGTGCTTGTCAAACGCGCCCTCGGCCTTGGCTTGCACCTTGTCCTTGAGCGGGCCGCTAGCCTTGGCCAGTTTGTTGACCACACCGGGCTGGTTTTTCTCGACATCAAGCTTGGCGTCGACGTTGACTTGGGTGCTGCTGACTTGATCCTTGCGGCTCTCAATGATGAGGTCGCCGCCGACATTGCCACTGACCTGCTCGGCTTCAATCCGCGCGCCGGCCAGATGGGTGTCACCGGCACTGTTGATCACCACCTTATTCGCCTTGATCAGGCTGTCGTGCTGGGTGGTGCCTTGCAGGTGATCCACGTCGACCTTGGCCCGCGCATTGATGCCGTGCTGGGTCTTGGGGGTGTCATGTTCACCGGCGTCGGCCAGGGTGGTTTTGCCGCCGCTGCCGCCTGCGCCCAGGGTCACGCCCCAGCTGTTATGCGCCTGGGTCGATTGCGCCGACTCTTGCAGGATGCCGCCGTTTTGCGCATCCAGATTGACGCTGTCAGCCACCACCTGAGTGCCTTGCAGGTGGATCGCATCCGCCGCGTTGGCGCCGCTGGTGAGGCTCACCTTGCCGTTGCTGTGCAACTGCCCGACGCTAACGCCTTGGTCGTTTTCGGCGACTTTGCCGATGTTGAAGTTGGCGCTCAGGCTGCCGGTGGTGCCGCTGCTTTCAGCGCTGCTGGTCTTGCCGGCACCGACCGTCAGGCCGCCGCCCAGGTTGCTGCCGCTGCTCACATGAGTATCGGTGGCTGCTTGCAGGTTCAGCTTGCCGCCAGCGTTGAGGCTGATGTCACCGGTCTTCGCCGTGCTGCTGCCGACCTTGGTGCCTTGCAGGGTCATGTCGCCACCGCTGCTGAGCTGGATCGGGCCGTTGCCCTGCAGCGTCGCGACACGCGCCTGGCTGTCCTGGGTGTTAAGGCGCTTGTCGTCCAGTTGCACACCGGCACCGAGGTTGACGTTCGTACCGTTGCTGCCCGGCGCCGTGCCCACGGTCAATGAACCGCTGCCACGCAGGCTGTTATTGGTGCTGCTCTGGGTATCGCTGGCCTGGTTCAGCGCCAATTCGCCACCGGCTTTGAGGTTGACGCCCGCCTGGCCGCCGTTGAACTGGCTGCCTTCATAACGCGCGTCGCCTTGGGTCTCGATGTTCACACCCTGGGTCCCGGCGTAGCTGCCGACCACCGCCGTGCTGCTGGATTCGCGCACATCGCTGCTGCCGCCTGCGCCATTGCCGCGCACGTTCAAGTCTTCACCGGTGGTGGTGTAGACGCGCACGCCCACTTTGGCGTCAACGCTTTGCTCGCTGCTGGTGTGGGTGTTGGCGGCCGCCGTGGCGAGGTGCTCGCCGGCATTGATCTTCAGCCCGCCCTCACTGGCGCGGTACTGGGTGCCTTCATCTTTCACGGTGTTGGCGACATTGACCTGCACCGTGCCACCGCTGAACTGGCTGACCACGGCGGTACTGTCCTGCTGTGTGCGGGTCTTGTTGGTATGGCCGACTTCCACATCGAGCCCGACATTCGGTTGCTCGAAGGCATCCAGCAGGCCGGGCTGATGGAATTTGGCCTGGGCCACGCCGTTGACGGCTTTTTCGATCGGCCGGGTGATGCCTTTGTATTCAACATTGGCGCCGACGTCGGCGGTCCAACCGTTCTCTTTGTGGGTGCCGGTCTCGGTGTTATGCGCCGCCTGGTTATCGACCTGCGCCGCGTTGACCTGCAACTCAGAACCGGCCTTCACCTGCGCGCCCTGGCTGGTCAGGGTGTTGCCGGCGTTGATCGTCAGCGTGCCGGCCGACGCCACGCTGCTGGTTTGCGCGGTGGTTTTGTGGCTGGTGTCATTGCTGCTCTGGTGGCTGAACTGCGCACCATTGCCGGCTCGGTCCAGGCCGCCGGTGTAATACACGCCGCCAGCGGTGGTGGTGGTGTCGGTTTGGCTCCGGGTGCTGTCATCGATCGCCAACAGCTCGACGTTTTTGCCGCTCACGGTCGCATCGCCCTGGGTCGCCTTCAGCTCGGAACCCTTGATGCTAACGTCGCCACCGGCCGTGACGGCCAGGCTGCCGCCGCTGAGGCTGGAAGCTTGCTGCTGGGTGGTGTCGGTCTTGCTGGCGTGCTGCTGGTCTGCATAGTTCACACCCGCGCGGTACTGACGCGTGCCGTCGGCGGTCTCCTTGGCGTAGCCATCGAAACCCCGCGTGTGAGTGCTGGTAGTGGTGTGAGAGGTGTTTTCAGCCGACGCGACTTTGATGTCACCCTTGGCATTCGCTTGCAGTTCGCCTGCCGCAGAGACCTTGGAGCCGCTGACGCTGATGTCTTTGGCGCTTTGCAGTTTGAGGTTGCTGTCCGAGCGCAGGTTGCTGGCGACGACGGTGCTGTCCTTGAGGTTCTTGCGGCTTTCATCCTTGGTGATACCGAAGAACTTGCTGTCGTTGCTGTAGCTATTGTCGTGGGAGGTGTTTTGCACGCCGTCGATCACCAGCGAGCCTTTGTCGCTGATGACGCTGGCCTGTCGGCCACCACGCGCCTGGCTGCCATTGATGCGCACGTCGTCCGCCTTGACGATCAGCTTGCCATCGGCGTTGACCTTGCTGCCGGTGTTCAGGGTCTTGCCCTTATCGCCATCGCCGTTCTTGCCGAAGAAACTGCCGCCAGTCAGGTCGCCGGAGTAAGCGTTGTCGCTGCTGCGCTGGGTACGGCTGGCGCTGGTGATGTCGACTTGCCGAGCGGCCAATTGAATGTCGCCCGCAGATTTCAGTTCGGCGCCTTGCAGTTGCAGTTTTTGCTGGCTGGTCAGCTCCAGGGCTTTGCCGGCCTTGAGGCTGCTGGTGACGCTGCGCTGTTCGCTGCTGGAATTGTCCCAGTTGGCTTTCCACAGGTGCTTGCGGTGTTTGCCCTGGTCGCGGGTTTCGTGGGTTTCGGTGGCGGCGCTCAGTTGCAGGTCGGCGCCGCTGTTGACGCGCAATGCGTCGCCCGCTTCGACCTTGCTGGCCTTGATCTGGGTGTTGGCGCCGGACAACAGCGTGGCCTGTTGTTGTGCGACGACGTTGTTGCCGTGCTGACGCGAGTCCTTGTCGGTGGTGGTGCGGTCATAGGTTTCGTAGGTGAACAGGAAGTTGCTGTTGTTCCACTGCTCACGTTTTTCCTGAAGTTTTTTGCTTTCCAGGCTGCTGAGGGTGAGGTTGCGGCCGGCGTCGAGCTTGACGTTGCGCCCGCCGACGTCGGTGGCGGCGAGGCTCAAGTCTTTGGCACTGTGCAAGTCGACATCGCCCTGGCGGCTCTGCACACCGGCGCGGGTGGCGTCGAGGCTGTTGGCGTAGACCTGGCCGCTGATATCGAGGTTGCCGGCCGAGCTGACCTTCACCCCATCACGGCCCGCGACTTGCACCGCACCCACGCGCACCCCGGCACCTTCGGCGGTGCTGATGATGTTGATACGGCCGGCCTGCATTGCCCCGAACAGGCGGGCGTCGATACGCTGGTCCTGGGTTTTGCTCGCCGGGTCGACCTGGCGCACCTGGCCGCTGGCGTAGTCGACCTGATTGCGGCCGACCGTGAGGTTCAATTGGTCACGCGCACTGAGGCGCCCATCGCTGTCGATACGCGGCGCGATCAGGTTGATCGAACCCGCACCGTTTTGCAGGCCCTGGCCTTGCACCGTCAGTTGGCCGCTTGCATCGCGAGTGTTCAAGCCTTGCAGCTTGCCGTCGTTGAGTTCAGGGCGGCCCACTACCAGGTTGGCATTTGGGGTGTTGATGAAACTGCCGCCGTTGACGGAAATGCCATTGGGGTTGGCCAGCACATAATCGGCAGCCCGGCCAAAAATCTCCTGAGCGCCGTTGATGGCCGAGGCGTTGCGGCTCACCACTTCGTTGAGGATCACGCTCGCCGCCTGGCCCTGGAACTGCGGGTTGGCCGCCAGCTGCCCGGCGAGTTGCGATTGACCAGCCTGCAAGGCGTTGTTCAACACCACGCCCTGGCGGTCGACGTTGTAGTCCAGGAACTGGTTATGGGACAGGCCGCCGGCATTCGGCGCGACGATGTTGACGATGGGCACGCCGCCCTGGTTTTGCAGCTGCGGCGTACCGCCAGGCCCTTCGACGACGGTTAAGCCACCGGCCAGTACCAGCTGCGGTAGCAGGAACAGGCTGGCGATGGCCCAGCGCAGTTTGCCCTGGGGTGAAAGGTGAAACGTATGGGTGTCAGTCGGCATAAATAAATTCGCTCTGTGTTGGCTGATCCGCGACGTGCGTTGTTCGTTGCAACGCTGCTGTGGTGGTCAGGTACGGCGGTAAACTCAGGCTAAACAGGTGTTGCTCAAATCTGCACGCTAAGGCGCGTCAGCCAGACCTCCCGCTCCTGGCCAAACCCTGTGGGCGTGTTGAGGTTGCGTTGGTAATCGAGGTCCAGTTGCACGTTTTTCCAGCTCAGGTTGAGTCCTGCACTGGCACCGCTCAGGCGCTGGCTTTGAGCGCCGTGTTCGCGCTTGATCCAGCCGTTGTCCAGGCCCAGGCGCGGGGTGATTGTTACCGGCAGGTCGCTGGTGAGCGGCAGGCGCAAGGTGTTGCGCCATACCGCGCCGATGGCCCCGGACGCGATGTTTTCGCGGTAGCCACGCACCGCCGAATCGTCGGTACCCAGCAGTTGTTCGATGGCAGGCAACGCATCCGGGCTGTATTGCGCCGACAGCTGGCTCTGCCACTGCCACGGTTGCCCCAGCCATTGGCCGTTGCGCCATTGGGTGAGGTTGGCGCGGTACTTATGGAATTGCGCCTGGGGCAGGTTTTTTTGCGTTTGCTCAGCATCACGGTCGGCGCCGAACCATGTCAGGCCTTGGGCGTAATTGACGTCGAGGTTCCACACTGCGCTGTTGAGCCAGAACAGATTCAGGCCAGCCTCGGCCACTGTCAGCGTCGGGCTCTGGATGCCTAAGCGAACCTTTTGCAGGTAGCTGTCGACGTCCTTGTAGGCCAGTTGCAGGTTGGCGCTGAGTTGATGGCCCTGGTCGCGCCACAGCACGCGGTCGGTGCGCAAACTGACCTGGTCGGTACGGCCGCTGTTGTAAAACGTGGCGCGGCTGAGCTTGTACGGCGAGCGGTATTCGTTGTGGCTGGCGAACAGGCTGTAAGTCCAGTACCCGTAAGGGATGGAATAAAACAGGCTGTTGCTGCGGCTGTAGCGCGGCCCGTGGTTGAGCGTGTCGCTGAAGCTCAGGTTGAGCGAATCGTTGAGCGTGAGCGGGCTGTCCAGGCTCAGGTTGATGGCATTGCGATCACGCCCCGTGCCGGCGCTGCCGAGGTTATCCACTCCAAGCCCCAGCCCCCAGCGTGACGCCGTGCTGCGCGAGCGCAGGATGATGCGCGAGGCGCCAGCTTCACTGCCAGGGGCGATGTCGGCGGTGAGGTCCACCGAACGCAGGCGGTTGAGCTGGTCCAGGCCTTGTTCCAAATCGCGCAGGTTCAGCGGCTTGCCGAGCATCCCGGGGAACGCGCCGCCTAACGACACCGGCAGGCTCTGGTCGGCCAGTTCGATGGCTTCGAGGTAGCCCTCTTCGACGTGAATATCCAGCGACTGCCCGGCCGCTGGCGGGCTGATCAGGTACGGGCGGCTGGCGATATAGCCGGCTTGCACATACAGCTGGGTGATCTCGGCCAGCAGGCGGTTGATCTGGGTGACGCCCATGCACGGCGCCACGTAGGGTTCGATGCGTTGGTTCAGCTCAGCCTTGCTGAACAGCGTGACCCCGGCCAGGCGCGTGCCACTTAGCGGCCAGCAGCGTTCGTCTTTGGCTATGTCTGTTGGCAAGGCCGGCGTGGCCGCTTGCGTACTGAAACTACCGCGTTGCAGCTGCCGTTGGCGCTGCTCCAGGTGTAATTGCTGCAAGTCGCGCTGCTGTTGCTGCTGCAAGCGCAGCGCTTCCTGGCCCGCTTGCCGCCCATCGGCGGCGGCCGGCAGCGCGCACAGGCAGAGCAGGGCGACGCCCAGGCTCTGGATACAACACAGGCGTTGGGTTGAGGGCTGATTCGGCACTCGACATCCTTAACGTAGAAATACACACAATCCATACCCCTAGCCAAACGGTGAACTCAGGGACTTTGCACAGTTGAGCCATCATTAAACTGTCTGCTACATCAGTTGTAGGATTTTTTACGTAAAACGTGGGGAATGCAGCGTTATTCACAAAATAAATGCATAGAGGTGGTGCGGGAGGGCCAGGCGATAACTCCTTGGGCGTTTCATGAGGCGATTTTTACCCTCATTTTGCTGACTGACCGATCAATCCTACCTTTCAGACGTATTTACCCCTTTGCCTTTTACAAATGCCGCTGGGGGGCCATAGGACAAACGCCACGAATCGTGGGCAATTTGGTAGTTTGTGTGCTGGTGGGCAGGACGTCGGGGTGGGGAGTAAATCATTTCCGCAATCTGATGTGCACCCCTTGAGTTATGGAGCTTTCAGCGTATCGAAATATGGAGGGATGCGGAAGCGCTAAAAAGGTTAACTTGCTGAATTTAAAGAAAAAAACACCAGTTTTGAAAGCCGGCGAACGTTAATAGAGCTCCCAGGGTTCGAGTCCCTGGTTTCCCGCCAAGATGCAGATAAAAGCCCGGCTTATGCGGGGCTTTTGTGTTTCTGGGGTTCGGCTGTGGCTGGCTTGTATTTTTATGGAACCGTTCCATAACTTTTCTATTTTGACGGCTTCGTAGTGGCGCTGAGCCTTCTGTCAACGCGCTTTGTGACTTCCTGATTGCTGTGCCCAGCAGCAGGCTTGCGTTGCCGATATCCACGATTTCCGACGCCGCCTTGGGTCGAATATCTCGCAACTGAAACCCGCCGAGCTTCGCGGCGAGCGCCGGATCTCCTTGTTCGATAGCTTTCTCGCAAGCCATCTCTCGCGCCTTGTCCCAGCGCAAGCGCAGCATCCCCTTCGTCATCCTTTTCCCTGCTTGTTGATCAGCAGATACTTGGAAGGGTGGGCGGCATTCCTCCCTGAAATTTCCCGAACTAGCCTGCCTCTTCTATTCCGCTGGCCGGCAGTGTGAGCCAGGACTGTCGGTGATTACGGCGCTGGCAGTAAGAACCACCTCTGCCAGCGCGCAATGGATCGTTAGGCAGTAGGTCTGACCCGGAAGGCCAGGAACACCGGGCCGAATGGGAAGGTACTGACTTCCAGCTCATCCAGTGGGTTGAGCGTGCGTGTGCGACTCCCAGCATTGCTGTAGATCACATGGCTGCTCGATACGGCGATGTTGACCTTGCCGGCGGCCGCCTGGATCAGATTCACCCTGAACCCTTCAGTCACGTCATCACCAATGGTGAGCGTGACGTCAGTATCACTAATGACCAGGATCGACTTACCGGAATCAGCCATGGTCAGGGCCCTGCTGCTGCTGATAGAGACGTTGGTGTGTACGTGGCCCCCAGCGTGGTAGCTGACCATTCGTGGGTCGGCGAAGACGCGGGCGAAGGCGCCGACATAATTGACACTGGCGCGCATGTCATCGAATTGCTCGACCACGTAGGTGCCGATGCTGCCTGATACTTCAGCGTTGGGATCCAGAACCCATTTGCGTCCTACCATCAGCCCGATCTGGGTGTTGGCACGTACGCCGGCACGCATCTCTTCAAGGAACAGCTGACTGATCTGGCCGCCACCCTTAGCTTGGACATAGGTAAACCGCGCAATGGAGTGGCTGTCTCCAGTAGGGCTGCCCTGGGAGGTGTCGACCTTGTAGTCGACAAAGTCCGCCGAGACGGTGGTGGTCGTTGTGTTGGCGTTTGGCGCCCAGGTGAAATCCAAGACCCTGCCGGTTTTAACCTGCTCTAACGAGGTGGTGGTTTGCGAGGTGGTAGTAGAGCCTGACTGCTTCAAATCATCGTTCATGTTACTCATCCTTAAGTGAAGTGCGTATGAGTGCAGGCCGAGCTGGCCCGAAGTGTATGATCGCCGTCATAACGCCACTTTTGCTACAAAACCCTGTTGTCTTACTTGATCCGTATGGAGCTGTCACCGCGCTCGAGGTGTGCCCAGATGGGCTCTTCGAGTAGTTCGTGTTCTGCATCTTCACCGGCGGCCATGCGTTTTCGTACGGCTACGTTGTGCTCTCGGATTTCCTTGAACTTGGCCGTGATGGTGCGCTTGTCGGGAGAGAACACGGTTTTAGTGTCGATGAAGTCGACCGGGATATCGTCCTCTTTATCGACGATGACCTTTTCGGGCGCTAGAGCCAAAGTGATCGTGAACAAGGGCCGCCTGATCGTTTTTATATCGGTGGCCTCCATGTTATTGCGCAGGTACTCGACGAGCTTGCCGACGGTGTTCTTCCTGGTGTCGGCCATCGCTTGGAGTTCGGCGAGTTTGCCGGTGACCTAATGATCTTGGACACTTCAATCGGGCGCTATGATAGCGCCCAAATCTGAGGTGTCTGGATATGCGTCAATCGTCTTCGAGTGAGTTCAAGCTCAAGGCTGCCAGCATGGTGCTTGATGAGGGTCAGCCGGTTACCGAGGTCTGTGCCAGCCTGGATATCGGCCCCACTGCTCAACCCAGTTCGTAAGCTCCATGATGGCTGCTTCAAGGGCGAGTTGGTTTTCGTTGATTTTGGACAGCGGGGAAGGGAGCAGGTCTGAGCTCGGCATCGGTGTTCCTCCTTGGAGTGAACAGCGTAGCAGTTGGTGTTTGGTACGCCTGCTTTAGGGGTTTCTCCTTTCGATCAATGGCAGCCTCTCACCGACACTCCGTTTTAGGCGGTTCGACGCCCTTTCCAGTAATCGCTTACCATGGCTCACGGACTTTAATTTTCAATCATTAAATGGTTCTGAGTAATGAAAGGGTTTATATCCAATGCCCTCGTATTGACATTGCTCTATGCACTTTCAAATGGAGTGTCCGCTGAAACACCGAGCACAGCGAGGCGGAGGGTATCAGGTAAGGCCAAGGTGATTTCCTTTTCGAGTGATGGCATTTAGCCAAGATCCTAGCTCAGTAGTTTGAGATATCAAATCTCGGCCCTGCATTTCAGGTGCCAGAATCGCTCCTGTTTTTGGAGACTCTCGATGACCGCTTTTGGCCGATTTCTGCCGGTGACAACCGACTGAAAACGGCCAATAGCTGACACTCCGTTTGTCTACAAATCCAGGAGCGCTTCACTGCGTAGCCGATGAAACGACTACTTTTTAAAAACTGCTAATCTTTCACTTCCGTTGATTAAAAGATCGCTTAAAACTCTGATTGATTGACATACTAAATATGGCTCGGTCAACTGTGAAATCTAATGTGTCGGATACGGCGATTAGTGACCTTAATTCTTCAGGGAAGTCTTCGATGCTAGCGCATACCGTTGGAATCAAATATCGAAAGTAGTCTCCAATTTCCGCGTCTCCCTCATAACCAATCGGATTGTCTTCGCTGGACACGTAATCTTCTAGCGCGTGATAAACATAGAAGCCTTTTATTGATGGAAGTGAATACTCCGTGAGCTCTTGATAAAAATTCGAACTCTCTAAGACTATGCGTTCCATTTCGTCGCGCGACGAGGGTTTGAGGTGCCTGCGAAACCTATATATATCTAAAAGAGTTCGACCTTCCTTGTTTTTTGGATAACTTTGAAACTCACGCGACTCTTCCCACATAAACTCATTTATACTGTCGAGTTTTTCCTCTAGCTCTGGAATAGCCAACAAGCTCGAAGGGATAGGACCGAAACAGTTATTCACCATTACAGCTATACGCCCATGTCGATCCATGGCGAACCACGTGAAGATAGTCCCAAAACTTGGCTGCCAATCTTTATCTAACGGCATTACTTCACCTCTGGTAAAACGTGTATATCGCCTGAGATTATTATCGCCAGTGCTGGATTGGCCCTGTTACAGAAACTTTACTGATCCAGGATCCTACCCTGTGAACTATTACCAGCGCTAGATATTTACTGACGGGATGGGGCAGTGGCATAGGCCTCTGGGTCAATTCGACGTCAGTTTCAACAGGCTCGTGCCTAACGTCCACTTTTTCCTGCTTTTGCACGGTATGATCAACGTCAGCTTGCGGCCAATAGGAGCCGCTGGACAGCTTGGGCAGGTGTTGTCGTTCAGCGTTTGCCTTCAACGTTCGCGGGTTCGCACTGGGTTGGGGCAAAGAGAGCATAGCGGCGGCCTTTTCTCTCTCCCGAAGTGCGCGTGTACAGTCTGTCCTGTTATGCTGATTCAGCCGTCCGGCGTGTAGATAAGATGCTATACGGCAGTAAGCGACAGGTATGTTGGCTAATTGATAATTAGGGAAAACTGAGTATGCGTCGTTTAATAGCCAACGGGTTTGTGTTTGTCAGCATTGCTATACTCTGTTGCAGCTGCACATCTTATTCGTCCCAGCCGACAATCAACGAACCCGTTGAACCCGAAACACAAGAAATTATCTCCAGCTTCAGTTACGCAATAAATTCTCCATGGAAAGACAGTCGCTTCGGCAAGGACGCATACGCAGCGACACTCAACGTTATTCCCGGTGCGCAGGATAAGAACTCCAGCCTTGCCGCCCCGAGCCTGCCAGCATTAGAAATAAAGATCTCGGAGTTTTCATCTGGCGGCGCTTGCGGACAAGATTACTTGACGGGTCTGAGTCTGGGTTTGATCCCCAGTTGGTGTACGCGGACAAACCTTTTCAAGTTTGATTTTATATTGAATAAGGACCAGCGCTTTTGCAGGCAGAAAACCTACTCGATAAACTCCACGTCGTTTTCACATCTGACGATGATTCCGTTTGCACTTCTCAATACGGGCAATCAGCCATTGACGCTCTATCAGGCGGCGCTTAAAGATTTTCTTCGCAGAGGTCAATGTGCGACGCGTTGAGAGGCTGCTTTTGGCCGTTTGCTGCCTATCATGAGGTCCGCAATCGGCCAAACGCTTACGTTTATATCAGTAGGGGTCATGTAGCAACGTAGACAAGAACCGGCTGGAGGCAAGTGAGCGGCGGTGCCGAATCAAGTATTTCGGTAGGTTCACACCATGGATAGCTGCGACCTTGAAGCCAGTCCATTATTTTTCGCATATGCTGGGAAGGACACTCCAACATGTGTTCGATGGTAATGGACAGCTGAGTGACCAAGCCGCTTTGCGGTGAAAAGATCCAATGATATTCCCCGCAGCCTACACGTAACTCCCCAGTCGCTTTTGTTGACATGCCAACCAGCCATTTGCACTTATGAACATTGGCGTCGGGCTTTGGCGCGTCACCGAGGCAGAATGTATAAACGTTCTCATATTGCAGGCTAAAGCTGCGTACTAGTACTTCAGCAATATCTTCGCGCCCCTGGACGTTGGGAGGAAAAAGGACGTTGCCTCTCTGCACTAGCACGTTAAGAGCTGCGTCTAGACTGAAAGCATGTTGCAATAAGTCAGGCCGATTTCCGTCCTTACCGAAGATGTAGCTCTCAATCGCTCTGGTGGCATTTTTCATGGACAAATCCTAATGCTGCTACAGATTGGCGAATCTGGATTCCGCGTGAATTATGGGTTAACCGAAACTTCCCCCTTCGCGGAATTTGGTACATCGAACATCCTATCGAAGACCCACTGAAACGCCAGCGCGTAAAAGAAGAAGAAAACGAACAGCCCCAGATCGGTGACCAGTGCAGCCCACCAAGAAATCTCCAGCCACCATGCCACCAGTGGTACCAACATTAGAACTAGCCCACCCTCAAAGCCCAGTGAGTGCAGCAAGCGTCTGCCCAACGTGCGAGCACGCTGTGGCTGACGCGCTTCCCAGAGTTCAAAAGCGTAGTTAAACAGCACGTTCCATAGCAGCGCGCATACAGATAACATCACCGACAGCGCACCCGCATGGGCCAAACCTTCGTCGTATATCAACGAGATGCTGGGCGATAGCACCGCAACAGCGATTGATTCATAGAGGATGGCTTGAAGAATTTTTCGCGAAGGTCCTTGCATGGTTTTTTCCCAAGGGTGGGGAGATCGAATACCTGCAACGGTATCGCTGCGTACACACCAAGAAAAATGAGATAAATTAAATATTCATCAATTCAATTCATCTAGGGAACGATGCGTGTTTTCGACTCTTCCGCTTAACGCGCTGCGCACCTTCGAGGCGGCTGCGCGACTGGGTAGCTTTAAAGCGGCAGCTGAGGAACTCTCAGTCACCCCCGCGGCCATTTCCCATCAGGTCAGGATGTTGGAAGCCCGCCTCGGAGCGATGCTGTTCAAGCGAGCTGGTCAAGGCGTCGCATTGACCGAAGAGGGCGAGTTGCTATATCGCCAGACTCACCGCGCCTTGTTAGACATTCGCCGCAGCCTGGAGGCTTTTTATCCGGACACCGTTCCCCAAACCCTAACCATTTCCACTACGCCGGGTTTGGCCGCTGCCTGGCTAATCCCACGACTGGGTGGTTTCTATCGAAGCTTTCCACAAGTCAAGGTGCGGGTTGATACAGGTAACGAACTAGTCGATCTACTGCGTGATTCCAGTATCGATGTCGCTATTCGTTCAGTCAGCCGCGACGACCCGAAGTTGTTCTGTCAGGAGCTAATGAAAGAGCAATTCTCTGTTTACGGCGCCCCAGGCCTGGTGGCCTCGTTGAATGTAAATCAGATCGAACTGATCAACTTACACTGGAAAATTCCGGGAGCATTCTCAATCAACTGGGAAAGCTGGTGCGCGGCCGCAGAATGCCAGACCTGGCTTGAAACGGCGCAGATGCGTGAGTTCGACGATGAGTATTTTGCCTTGAGCGCTGCGATTGCTGGTCATGGGCTGGTGCTGGCAAGCAATGTACTGGTAGCCGACAGCCTCAGGCATGGAGAATTAGTGGCCTATAGACCAGAAGTAAGCCTGCTTGGTCCGCGTTACGTTGCGGTGTGCGTGCCAGGACGGGAGCGGCAGGTGCCTGTGAGTGCGTTCCTTATGTGGCTGGCAGGAGCCGCTCTGCAGGACGGCTGACGATACTCGGCCTACACTTTTTTGAGCGCGGGCATACGACAAGTCTCAGGACTCGTGTGCTATTCGGGAGCTTGTGTTCTGTCGGCAGGACGCCGGGAGGGGGGCAAAACAGTTGAGTAGGTAGCACGTTGAACCGCAAGGGTATCAGCTAAACAATCGGCGCAATCACTACTTATTTTACAACGGGGCAATGAGCCATTAGCACATCTGTGCTAATTCCCCAGTAAGGGCATCAATGCTAACTTTTTTACTTTGTTTTTATTGTGAAAGAGGTTTTATGTTTAATCGCATCTCGAAGGTGTTGCTGGTTGCCACAATAATTCCGGTTATCTTGCTTGTTAATGGTTGCCGGGTGATTGCTCAGGAGCGATGGGTGGGAAGGTCAGATCAGGAAGCCTTGAACCTATTTGGTAAACCAGCAGCAGTCAAGAAGGTGAAGGGCGCGAATGGAGAGGAACTTATTGTCCTGACATGGGAGAAGTCTTCAAGCTGGACCAATACCGAAGCTGCAGGAACCTCGATGAATCATACCGGTAACGGCATGGTGTACACGGAGTATTATGAAACTGTAGGGCACAGTTCTGATTGTACGATTGAGGCCACCGTCAACCCGTTTGGCAAGATTGTGGATTTCAAGATTGATAATGGCCGTATAGTCAGTAATAAGTGTAAAAATATTCCTTACGTCCCTGGTTACATTCCGCCGGGGTTCTAGAGTATCTGCTACATCTTTACGGGGTCGAGCATCCCGCGCCCTGTTACAGAGCAACAACTAAGGATGGTGATCATGAATTACAAATGCCTGTTGCCCATGCTCCTGCTGGCTGGTTGTGTTTACCAACCTAATCACCAAGGTATCAATTGGGGGGAGGGAGCGTGCCCAAAACCCGCTCCAGAAAGCATCTCCGCCACCCATCATCTGGTGATTGAAGACGGTAAGACGCTGAAGTGCCAAATCCGTCCTTATGTCTGGAACATGGCTTGCCAAGGGATTGTTGACGGGGAAACTGAAGGTGTGGTTTGCCAGGATAATGGGGGGAACCAGATGATTTTCCTGTTTGACGACAAAGGCGTGCTTACTACGCATCGCAGCTTGAAGGCAGGTTAGGGGGGGGCCAGCTGTTCCAGCCAGTCATCTCAAACCTGGAAAAACCGTCAATAAAATGCGGCGCCTGTTATGACGATGCCTTTCGTATTGCTGGTTTTATAAATCTTGACTAAACCCTTATTGCTGTCGCCACTGAAGTGACATATTTTTATTTCCTTGTTTAGCTCTGGCTCAAAAATCTCAATGCCGCGGCAGCTATTTCTACCGCCAGGGGATTGTGTATATGCCGTTGTGTAAGTGCTTTGAGTTCCGTCGGATAAATAAATTAAAAGTGAGAGCGGAATTTGTAGGGTTAGCAGGCACACTAAAAATAATGCCAGTGGAAGTGCTGTAATCTTTTTTAGGGTGTTTATGAGGTTTCCAGACAATATGTCTTTTTTAAAGATGATAAAGCCTAACGAGCTTATAGCTGCCAAGATTAATGAGCTGGTGATATAGATTTTTTGAAAGTTCGGCTTGAAAAAAATCACTGAGTAAATATGGCTACGCCATGCGAAAAGCAATGAAATAGTCAGCATCGTTCCAAAAATCATAGGCACCAAATAGAGGTACGAGTTCTTTTTCAATTTTTGCTGCTCTCTATCCTCGGTGCCAGAATTATAGGCATCTTGTGCATTAAGTTTCCTCCCGCAGATCGCTCGCCACGAGTCCATGAACCAGTATCTCGCGATCTTAACAGCGTTGATTTCCTGAAACAAAATGCCGCCCATCATACGGGGGAGACGTTTTATCAAAGTAGTTCAGGCAGCTATGGTTGCGGCGCGCACCTGCGGGTTCCGGAATCCAAGCCTGAGTAACCTCTACCGAAAGCGGCCGGATTTCGGGCTCACATGCCCAGCGTAGGAATGGTCACCTCGCCACACTCTATGAGTTGGCCAGCGGTCAGTTGAAGCACATCATTGGGTTTTGCGGCGTACCCGGCAATAAAGCCGATGGCCACCAAGGCGATACAGAGCAGGGATCTTCTGAAAATCATTGGGAATTCGCTGAGTTGTTGGTGTGAAAACATGCAGCACTGATTCCCGATTGTGCAAAAGGTTCCTGGCGGGCTGGCTCTGCAAGGCGCCTCTTACGACAGCAGCACCACACGAGCACTCTCGAAAAGCACGGGCCGTACAAGGATTTTGTAGCTGTCAGCATCGAACGACTGCGATGGCAAGGCCGGCGCCAATCGGGCCTCGGCCTCGCAGGCGTAAGTCCCGATGTACCGCCAGTTATCCACGACGTGGTATTGCTCCAACTGGCCATGGCGTTCGTGCAGTGCAATGGCGGCGGGGTATGGCCAGCGATGGACGGCCCAGTGGGCCAACGCCTGCAGCAAACGCTCGGTGTGGGCTGCATGGGTTTCATCGCCCCGGCATGCCCCGGCGCATTTACGGATCTGCGCACGGAAACAGCCCTTCGCGCTGGGTGGTTCTATACCCAGCAGGCTATGGCAGAGGCGGTGCTCGTCGGCGAGCAGGATCAACGCTTCGATTGCCATGCGTCGGCTGCGAAACAGCCCGTACAACTGCGGCCCCTCGGCCAGCGCGGTGGTGTCGATGATCTGCAGTTTGCCCCCGTGCAGGCGTAGCGAGCACAGGCGGCGCTGCCGGCGCAGGCGCTTGTTCTTCAAAGGCTGCATCTCTTTGATCAGGCGCGACTCCAGCAACAGCGCACCGATTTCTCCCGCGGTTTGCTGATATTCGATCCGCTGTGCCTGGCGCAACATGCGCGCTTCTTCGGGGGTACGCAGGTGCGCCAGCAGGCGGCTGCGGATATCGACACTTTTACCGATGTACAGCGGCATCGATTCACCTTGCGCGTAGAAAAAATACACGCCGGGCGCACGCGGTGCCGCCTCGGCCTGGGCGCGAAGGTGGGCAGGGTATTCAAAGGGTGGGGCGGGGAGAGTCGGGCGTAGAGGCATGCCGGATATAGTGCGGCATCAACTGGCCGAAAGGGTTGCCGCCGGTCGGTCCAGTCTCGCGGCAGTCGATAGTGATCAGGCTTGCGGGGCCGATTTTAATGCGCTGATCGCCGTGGGAGAGGGGGCATGATACCTTTGCGCGCAATGTGGCTAATTGGCATCAGGGAGTGATGGAATGGAATACAACACGGCACTGCTGGTCGCTGCCGGGCTTAACCTGCTGGTGGCGCTGATGCATATCGGGGTCATCGTCAAAGGGCCGTCCTGGTATCACCTGTTTGGCGCGGGCGAGCGCTTTGTACGTGCAGCCAAGGCCGGTCGCCGCTTCCCGGCGGTGGTGACGTCGGGGATTGCCCTGGTGCTCGCCGCGTGGTCGGCCTATGCGCTGTCCGGCGCCGGAGTGATCGACCCCTTGCCCCTGCTGCGCCCTGCGTTGTGCGTAATCACCCTGGTGTATCTGTTGCGTGGTCTGCTGGGCCCGTTCGTGTTGGCCGGCACGGGCCGTAGTACGCGCTTTATCATGATCAGCTCGGGGATTTGCGTGGTGTACGGGCTGGTGCACCTGGTGGGGTTGGCGCAGGTGTGGAATACCCTGGCCTAGGGCGGGCAACGCGTGCGCTGTCGCCGCCTCGGCCAGTTTTGCTGTACGGGCAACCAGGGCATCTCGGTGGTTGATTCTCGTCAACTCCATGCAGCACTATTCTTGCGCTTTTCAGGGCCGACGGGCGCAACTGTGTAGATGCCGTCACCATTTCCAGGGGAAAACCAATGAAGTACCTGCGCACCTTGAATGCCGCAATGGAACGCTTTGTGAGGCGGTTTACCCGCACGCAGTTCCTGTGCGCTGCCATTGCGTTCACCGCGCTCAACTTCTTATTGGACTACACCGTTGCTTCATATACCTCCATCTACCTGTCCATGCTCAGCGGTTGGCTGTTTGCCATGGGCTTTGTGAAGTTCCCGCCTCAGCCATGATGTGTCTATTTGATCAATACCTGGAGCGATGGGACCTGACCGTCGATGGCGATGCATTCGCCTCGCGCAACGGCAATCTATTGCCTGTTCGCCAGGACGGTGTGCCGGCCATGCTCAAGGTCTCCCAAGTGGCCGAGGAGCAAGCCGGCAGCGTGCTGATGGCCTGGTGGGACGGTGACGGTGCAGCGCCGGTGCTGGCCTATGACGGGGAGGCCTTGCTGATGGTGCGTGCGCTGGGCTCGGCTTCGCTTGTACAGATGGCCAACGGCGGTCGCGATGAAGAGGCCACGCGCATCCTTTGTGGCGTGGCCGCGCGCCTGCATGCGCCACGGGCCAAGCCGATTCCCGCGCTGGTTCCCCTGGCGCGGTGGTTCGAAGCGCTATGGCCGGGGGCGGCGAGGCACGGCGGGATCCTTGCGCAGTGCGCCAGCACCGCCCGCGATCTGCTGGCGGCGCCCCAGGATGTCGCGGTACTGCATGGCGACATCCACCATGGCAATGTCCTGGATTTTGCCGCGGCCGGCTGGCTGGCTATCGACCCCAAGGGCCTCTACGGCGAGCGCGGCTTTGATTACGCCAACCTCTTCTGCAACCCCGATCAAAGCGCCCTGGCTCCCGAGTGCTTTGCGCGGCGGATCGAAGTGGTCGCCAAAGCCTCTGGAATCGAGCGGCGTAGGCTCCTGCAATGGGTGCTCGCCTGGGCAGGTTTGTCGTCGACCTGGATGCTCGAAGACGGTGAAGAGCCGGGAATCACCCTCGGGGTGGCGCACCTGGCGGCGGCGGCACTGGGCGGTGATTATCGTCAGGCTTAGTTGCACATAACAGAAAGGTAATCTTTAAGCTACCTTGGTGAAAGGGTCGGTTAGTTAATCTCAAGTCTGGAAAAATGACTTGAGAGATAAATCTGATGAACCTGTTGAAACTAAGTATTGCTGCATTGGCGTTGTCATTATCCACGGTCGCGTTCGCCACAAACGGCGGTGATCGTGGGTATGAGAAGTTGATGAGCGATAACCAGCAAGCCATGGCTGCTTATGCGCTAAAACAAGGTAAGGAACAACCCCAGGTCCAGGACTATCGCTATGGCATGAAACTGGACATCGCCAAGGTGGTCAACGTGACCCCTAAGATCAGCTCCTGCGACATCGTCCCGTCGCGCATGACTTACGAGGACTCGAGCGGCAAGCTCAACACTATCGAATATCAAGTCATGGGGCAGTGCCGTAATAATGGCCGCTGAAAGGTTGCCCTATGACTGCGCAGGCACCGTTGATTGACCGCGAGCTGGCGCAGCGTTTTCTGACATGCGCACGCTGTGCCAGCTTTCGCCAGGCTGCCCGTAGCCTGAATATCCGTACTGCAGAACTGCGCAAGCAACTGGCCCAGTTGGAGGGGCGGCTGGGTAGCCCGCTGTTTGTATTACGAGAAAATGCCCTACGCCTGACCCTCAAGGGGCAGCGCCTGCAAGCGCTGCTGATAGCGCGGTTTGGCGATGTTCAACCACAAGTGGGCGCCGTGCCTCAACCGCTGTTGCGTCTGGCCGTGGAAGACTCCCTCATGCACGACCTGCTGGCGCGTGAGGTGCTGGATTTTATGCGCAAGCACCCGGCAATGCAGTTGGAAGTCATCCCGCTGACGGGCGAGCCAACACGCCAGGCGGATGTCATGGTGTGGTTGGCGGATGCTGACCGTCCTCGTCCAGCGCCGGGGTTTGCCATGACCACGCCGCAACGTCTGGCGCGCATTGACTTCAGCCCGCATATGGCCAAGCGTTACTGTCGCGGCAACCGTTTGCCGACGCAAATTGCGCACTTGTCCGACTTTATGCTGGTGCAAGGCCGTACGAATGCGCCGGTTGCGGCGTTTGCACCCTGGAACCGCCTGGTCAAACAGCGCCAGCGCGCAGTGGCCCAGGTGCATTCCCAGGCGTGGGTGCAGGAGTGGGTCAGGCACAGTGCCTGTGTCGGTTTGTTACCGGACTACATCGGCCATTTGGATAAAAACCTGCTGGCCCTGACCCCCTTGTTTGGTGAGCCTATGGAACGGCTGGCATGGCTGTCCACGGCGCCCTTGACCGCTGAGCAACCCCATGTGCAAGCGCTGGTGGCGTTGATTCACAAAGTGTTCGAAGAACGGCGTGACTGGTTTGAAAGAGTCATCTAAGTTGGTATTGGTTTTAACCATTCTGAAATATTCGATGTGAATGCCTGTGTAACTTGTAATTCCCTTGTTTATAAGGTCCTTGTCGCGGTTAAAGGGCAAGAAATATCCATGGTCACAAAACTGTCTTGTGAATAAATCCAAAATGTCATTTGGTCTTTGGAAACTCCCCGTCGCCAAGTAATACTTAACGATAGTGAGGGGAAGTTGATGTCGATTAGTTATTCAAAGTGCGTTCGGTTAACTCAATTCAGCCTGGCGGTGGCGGGGAGCGTATTGGCCATTTCGGCGCAGGCAGGCACGGTAACCACCGATGGCGCCGATATTGTGCTCAAAACCAAGGGCGGCCTGGAAGTGGCCACTGCCGACAAAGAGTTCAGCTTCAAGCTGGGCGGGCGTATCCAGGCCGATTACGCCCGGTTTGATGATTACTACACCCGTAACGGCAACACGGCGGACGCCGCGTATTTTCGGCGTGCCTATCTGGAGTTTGGCGGCACGGTCTACAAGGACTGGAAATACCAGATCAACTACGACCTGTCCCGTAACGTGGGCAATGACAGCGCAGGTTACTTCGACGAAGGCAGCGTGACCTACACCGGGTTCAATCCGTTGAATGTAAAAGTAGGGCGTTTCTACACCGATTTTGGCTTGGAGAAAGCCACCAGTTCCAAATGGGTCACGGCCCTGGAGCGTAACCTTTCCTACGATGTGGCCGAGTGGGTCAACGACAACGTCGGCATGGGCGTACAGGCCAACGGCGTGGTGGGACAGATGGCCTATTTGTCCGGCAGTGTGTTCAGCGAAAACAACAACGACACTGACGGCGACAGCGTCAAGCGCTACAACCTGCGCGGCGTGTTTGCGCCACTGCACGAATCCGGCAATGTGTTGCACGTAGGGCTGCAATACGCCTACCGAGACCTCAAGGACGCCGCCATCGACACGCGCATCCGCTCACGCATGGGCATGCGTGGCGTCGAGACCAACGGCGGCAACAGTGCCGGCACCAATGGCACCCGCTCGGTATTTGGCGGGAGTGCGGCCCAGCAAGGCTTGTGGCAGGACGACTCGGTGTGGGGCCTGGAAGGTGCTTGGGCGCTGGATGCGTTCTCGGTGCAGGGTGAGTACCTGCGACGGACCCTCAAGGCCGATGCAGCACAGAGTGACATCAAGGCCAGCGGCTACTACGCACAACTGGCCTATACCCTGACCGGCGAGCCTCGCATCTACAAACTCGATGGCGCCAAGTTCGACTCCATCAAACCGCAAAACAAACAAATCGGCGCCTGGGAGGTGTTCTACCGCTACGACGCGTTTACCGTCGAAGACGATAATGTCGTGGTCAGCACCAATGTGCGCCAGGTAGGTGACAGCCAGGGCAAGGCGCATACCCTGGGCGTCAACTGGTACGCCAATGAGGCGGTCAAGGTCAGCGCCAACTACGTCAAGGCCCGCACGGATAACGTCAGCAACACCCTGGGTGATGACACCGGTGATGGGGTGGTGATGCGCCTGCAATACGCTTTCTAATCCACAGGTTCCGAAATCAGATGAGCCCCGGCGAGTCGGCGATACTGTCGACTGGTCCGCCGTCATCCCCTGTAGGAGCGGGCTTGCTCGAGAGGGCGGTGGTTCAGTCACCATTGTAGGTGGCTGATCCACCGCTATCGCCGGCAAGCCAGCTCCTACATTTGTTGTGTAGCGCAATCAGTCAATCCGCGGATGCTGTTGCGCCAGGTTCTGGCGCTTGGCTTCCAGCTCGGCGATCTGTTCGTCGAGGTCTTCGATCTTCTGTTCGATATTGTCGTGATGCTCCTGCAACAGCTCCCGTGCCTCTTCCATGTCCGACGCTGCCGGGGCCGCGCCGCGCAGGGGTTTGTTGGCGGTTTCCTTCATTGTCAGGCCGGTGACCAGGCCCACCACGGCAATGACCATCAGGTAGTACGCAGGCATGTACAGGTCGTTGGTACTTTCCACCAGCCAGGCCACGGCGGTCGGGGTCAGGCCGGCGATCAGTACCGAGATGTTGAACGCACTGGCCAGGGCGCTGTAGCGGATGTGGGTGGGGAACATCGCGGGCAGGGTGGACGCCATCACGCCGATAAAAAAGTTCAGCACCACCGCCAGCATCAGCAAGCCTGCAAAGATCAACCCGAGCTTGCCGCTGTTGATCAGCATAAAGGCCGGAATAGCCAGGGCCAGCAGGCCGATACTGCCGGCGATGATAAAGGGCCGGCGCCCGACCTTGTCGCTGATAAAGCCGATCATGGGTTGCACGAACAGCATGCCGACCATGATCGCGATGATGATCAGCACCCCGTGGTTTTCGCTGTAGTGCAAGTTGTGCGTCAGGTAGCTGGGCATGTAGGTGAGCAGCATGTAATAGGTGACGTTGGTCACGGCCACCACGCCGACACAGGTCAGCAGGCTGCGCCAATGCTGAGTGGCGACCTCCTTGAACGATACGCGCGGGCCACGTGCCAGGCCTTCGCGGTCGCCCTGTTCAAGCTTTTCAACATGCTGTTGGAAGGCTGGGGTTTCTTCCAGGGCGTGGCGCAGGTACAAGCCGATCATGCCCAGGGGCAGGGCTAGGAAGAACGGCAGGCGCCAGCCCCACTCCTGGAACTGTTCTTCACCTAGCACGCTGGAGATCGCCACCACTACGCCCGCACCGAGCACAAAGCCTGCGATGGAGCCGAAGTCCAGCCAACTGCCGAGGAAGCCGCGCTTGCGGTCGGGGGCGTATTCGGCGACGAAGATCGAGGCCCCGGTGTATTCACCACCCACCGAGAAGCCCTGGGCCATCTTGGCCAACAGCAACAGGATCGGGGCCCAGATGCCAATCGAGGCATAGGACGGAATCAGGCCGATGGCAAAGGTGCTGATGGACATGATCACGATGGTGGCCGCGAGGACTTTCTGCCGCCCGTACTTATCCCCCAGCGCACCAAAGAACAGGCCACCCAGTGGGCGGATCAGGAACGGCACGGAAAAGGTCGCCAGCGCCGCAATCATCTGCACGCCAGGGTCGGCGCCGGGGAAGAACACCTTGCCCAGCACATAAGCCACGAAGCCATACACCCCGAAGTCGAACCACTCCATGGCATTGCCCAGTGCTGCGGCGGTGATCGCCTTGCGCATCTTGGCGTCGTCGACAATGGTGATGTCTTTCAACCCGATTGGGCTGACACTTTTCTTGCGTGATTTCATACAGGTCACTCTGTCACTGAACGGTGTCGATGCCATTGTTTTAATGGCATGGTCTACTCGGTCAGATACATGAGGACACGAAATAATTCACCGCTTAATGTTTTTTTTCCTGTAGGCGCCGGCTTGCCGGCGATGTTCGTCAACGCTGACGCAGCACAACTGCCCTGATACCCGCCGCACAGCGCTCCGTTATGGGTCGCCCACCCCGCAGACAAGGGTGCTTTTAGTCCCAATCCTATTTGCTTCTTTTTTGCCACTGATAAGCTTTTTTCCTGGAAAAGTATCGGGAAATTCTTGTCATGATCGTAAATGCCGCCGTACCCAACGAGTTCAACGCCCTACGCGTTATCACGTTGGCAACCGACGCCACCTGTGCCAATTGGCTGTCCGGCGCGTTGAGCAGTATGGGCGTTACAGCGCTGGCCAACGCTAAATCCTTGAGCGACGTAGAGGCCTGGCTGGTCGACCAACCGGTGGACGTCATCTGCTGCGAAATTCGTCCGGGGTCTGATGATGGGCTGATGCTGCCAAGCCTGCTCAAGGGGCTGCACGAAGCCGGCGCCGTGGCGCAGTTGCCGAGCATCTTCTGGACCGGTGAAGCCACCTTGAATGCGCAGGTGCGTGCTGTGGAAGAGGGCGGCGTGGCTTCCCTGCATGGCGGCACCCCGCAGCGCTGGATCAAGCACATGGGCGGGGTCGCCATCAGTGCGTTGGAGTCCCATGCCCGATTGGCCCGCGCCGCCGGGATTCTGGTGGAGATCCTGCGCGAAGGCGCAACCCTGGAACTGGGCGATGCCTTGCGAGCCGTGATGCTGACCCGCGCGAAACCGGACCCGCAGTTGCACATGACCACATTCGACGCCTTGGCCGAGGATGAAGTGATCAATGCGCTGACCACGGGGGAGGGCTTGCGCTTTGTGTTCCAGCCACAATTCGAGCTGTTGAGCCGGCGTGTAGTGGGAGCCGAGGCATTGGTGCGCTGGAAGCACCCGCGCTTTGGTGAAATCCCGCCGTCGGTGCTGATGCCGTTGGTTAACCGACTGGGCCTGGACCTGTTGCTGTTCAGCCTGGTGGAAATGTGGAGCATCCGGGCGATGCTGGCCCTCAAGCGTGAAAACATTCTGATCCCCATCGCGGTGAATGCCTCGGCAAAAACCATTTGCACCCCATATTTTGCCGACCGCCTCGCCACACGGATGCAGCAGGCCGAATTGCCAAACCACTTGCTGAAAATCGAGCTTACCGAGGACGTACCCGAACCGGACGAACTGCATCTTTCCGCATCGCTGACGGCAATCCGCGCCAAGGGTTTCCAGGTGTCCCTGGATGATTTTGGTACCGGCGCGGCCACGTTGAACCTGTTGGCGAACCTGTCGTTCGATGAAATGAAAATCGACGGCTCATTCGTGCGTGCCGTAGAGCAGCACTCGTCATCACGCAAGGTGATTGCGGGCATCGTCAGTTGGGCCGGCCTGCTGAATCTGAACCTGGTGGCCGAGGGCATTGAGGATGAGTCCACGATCCCTCTGCTGCATCGCCTGGGCTGCCGCGTCGGGCAGGGTTATGCGCTGGCGCGGCCGATGGAAATCGAGGCCTTTTTGAGCTTCCTGATTGAGCGGGGGAAACACCCGTAAACATACTTCTGTCTGTGTGGCTCTGGGAGGAGGCGGTTTTTAGGAGTGCTCTTATTTCAATTGTTTCGTCATGGCTTTAAATTTCCATCATCGATTTTTTTAAATTGTATGCCGCTGGAGTTAACTGCTCTGCCCATTCGATAACCACTGCTGGATGTCTTGAATCTCAAAAAGTCGACTACTTGCCTGGCAACTTAAAGTTTGCCGGTGGGTGTTGTATTGCCTGATCGAAAGTTCGCCTGTTTGTTTTTAATGTGCGATGGCTCAGTTGCACGGATGGAATTGATGTTGTAGGTCCGTCTTCCCTGACGGCAACTTACCAATGATGAGATAGCGTTATTTTTCATCTTTTTGCTCGTTATACAGAGTGTCCTGTGATCTATGAAACGCTTACAAATTGCTTTGCTGGATGATCATGCAATCGTGCGACATGGCCTGGTCAATCGATTGCTGCAGGAACCTGATTTTGAAGTGGTCGGTGTCTACGCCCGTACGCGTGAACTATTGGCAGGGCTGGCCAAGGACCCGGCGCAGGTGCTGTTACTGGACTATGTCCTGGGGCCCAGCGAGTTGGATGGCGTGTTACTGATTCGAGCGTTACGGGTGAAGTTTCCACAATGCCGCATCCTGGTGTTCTCTACGCACCATGACGCCGCCACCGTGATCCTGGCCTTGCGTGCCGGTGCCCGGGGATTTCTCGGCAAGGGTGAAGATATGGGCCAGTTGGTCGACGCGGTCCGGTTGGTGGCGTCGGGGGCGGTTTACCTGAGCCCGGACATGGCCTACAGGGTTGCCGAAGCCACTGCGGTCAACTATGACGGCGAGGCGCGCAATCGCGAGGACGCGTTGCGCTTTGTCAGTCTGTCTGCCCGTGAGCAAGAAGTGATTCGCTGTTATCTGACGGGCATGACCATCACCGAAATTGCTGAGAAATTCAGCCGTAGCATCAAGACCATCAGCTCCCAAAAGGCTTCGGCTTTTCGCAAGTTGGGTGTGATATCGAACAACGAGCTATTCAAGATCAAGCACCTCATTGAAGGTATCTGAACCTGGCGGGTTGGCGCCGTGTCATTTGCCGCTTGTTGCATATACTGTTCTATCGTTGGGTATCCCTGTTTTCGGCAGCGCGGCTTGCGCTGGGTTGAGTGGGCTCGATCATAATGAAATCTATACGTATTGCTTTGTTGGATGATCACGCGGTTGTTCGACATGGTCTGGCCAATACCCTGGCGGCCGAGGCGAACTTTGAGGTAGTAGGCATTTATGAGCGCAGCCGCGACCTGATCGCCGGTCTCGCCACGGCGCCTGCAGACTTGCTGCTACTGGATTTCTCCCTGAGTCCCGAGGAGTTGGACGGCGTCTCATTGATCCGTGCCTTGCGAGTCAAGTTTCCCGCTAGCCACATCCTTGTGTTGTCCACCCACCACGACCCGGCGACCGTGGGCCTGGCCATGCGTGTCGGAGCCCGCGGGTTTGTCGGCAAGGGTGAGGACATGGACCAGTTGGTCAAGGCCATCCGCAAAGTGGCATCGGGGGCGGTGTACCTGAGTCCCGACATGACCTATCGCCTGGCCGAAACCGTCACCAGTGATACCCGCAAAGGCTCTGGCGAAGTGCCGGACGCCCTGATCCTGGCGGAGTTGACCAGTCGCGAGCAGGAGGTCATTCGTTGTTACCTGGCGGGCATGACCATCACTGAAATTGCCGAGAAGTTCAATCGCAGCATCAAGACCATCAGCACCCAGAAAACCTCGGCGTTTCGCAAGCTGGGGGTTACGTCGAACAACGAACTGTTCAAGCTCAACAAAATCATTGGCTCGCCATGAGGCGGTGGTGGTTGGGGGGCTTGTTGTTGTGGTCGCTTGGAGGGACCGTCTTCGCTGCTGGCCCGGTTCAACTGAGCGAGCAGGAGCAGCGCTGGATACAGCAGCATCCGGTGTTGCGGGTGGGCGTGGTCGAAGACCTGATACCTTTTGAGTACATGCGTGATGGCACCCTGCAGGGACGCTCAGTGCATTACCTGCAATTGGTGACCGATGCCACCGGCCTTGAATTCACCTATGTTCCGGGAAAGACCATTGAGATACGCGAGCAAATGCTCCTCGATGGCCAGGTGGATCTGCTGTCCTCTTACTTGCGTTTCAGGTCTGAGCCGGCCACCAAGGGCCTTGCCTTGCTGACCTACCAGACCACCTCGCCGATCATCGTGACGCGTTTCGAAGGCCCGGATATTTTCGACCTCGACCAACTGCATGGCAAAACCGTGATGGTTCCTGACGTGGATCATTACGAAGAGATCGTCGGAGCATCAGGAATCGAGGTCACGCTGATCAAAAGCAAATCGGCCCTGGAGATGCTGACCCGCGTCCAGGACGGCAGTGCTGACGCGGCCGTTGCCACGGAAACCTTCCTGATGCCTTATCTGTACCGCCAGTTCCAGGGCATCCTGGAGGCTTCAGGTGTGGTCGGCAGCCAGATGCTGGATGTCAGCATGGCGGTTCGCTCGGACCAGGCACTGCTGCATTCGATCCTCGAAAAAGTCCTGGGCTCGATCACTGCCGAGCAACGCAATGACATGTACGACCACTGGTATCACGAGCTGGATCTGGATGTTCCAACCCTGCTTGCCATCTCCAGCCACTACTGGCATGTCCTGATCATGGGGGCGTTGGTGCTGGCCAGCCTGTGTGTGCTGGTCTATCGCGGCCATCGCAGGCGGCGTCAGGCTGTGCGCAACGAGCAGGAAAAAACCATGTTCCTGGCGGTCATGGGCCATGAAATTCGTTCGCCTATGAATGCCGTGCTGGCGGCCATGGAGTTATTGGGGCACACCCGGCTCAATGAGCAGCAGCGCCACTTTGTGCACCTTGCCAATGGCGGCGCCAATGCGTTGGTGCGTTTGCTGGATAACGTGCTGGACACGCCAGGCTCGGGTGCGCGGGCGTTGCGCCTGAGCATTGAACCGACCGATGTGACGGCGCTGGTGCAGGGCGTAGTGGGCTTGCACCGCCTGCGCGCACGGGAAAAGCACCTGAGCCTGAATGTGAGCATCCACACCGCGCTGCCCTTGCTGTTACTCGACAGCTCCCGCCTGACGCAGATTCTTCATAACCTGCTTTCCAATGCCATCAAGTTCACCGATGCCGGCGGTGTCGACATCAAGCTGTGCCTGTTGGACCTACCGGCCGGTGGTCAACAGTTGCAAGTCAAGGTGCGCGATACCGGGATCGGTATCAGCGAAGCGGTACAGGCATCGTTGTTCCGGCCATATGCCCAGGCCAGTCAATCCTACAAGCGCTCCGGTGGTACCGGGCTGGGCCTGGTGATCTGCCAGCAACTGGCGAACTTGATGCAGGGGTCGTTCACACTCAGCAGTGAGCCGGGGGTTGGCACGACCTTCATCCTCTGCGTGCCGGTAACGGTTGCCCCCCAGACTGCTGAACCACCGCAGATTCAGCAGTCCGCGCCAGAGGCCGAGACGGGCGGCCTGCAAATCCTGGTCGTGGAAGACACTCTGGCCAACCAGGAAGTGCTGCGGGCGCAGATCGGCGGCTTTGGCTGCGAGGCGGTGATCGCCGCCGATGCCGCCCAGGCCCACAGCTTGTTCGCGCAGCAGGCCTACCAATTGATCCTGATGGACTGTGACCTGCCGGACCAGGACGGTTACAGCCTGGTTCGCGAACTGCGTGAGTTCGAGCGCGGCTTGGGGCGTCCACGCTGCCCAATCATTGCCATTTCTGCCCTGACCGGTGAACAGCACCTCAAACGTTGCATGGATGCTGGGATGGACGCCGCATTGAGCAAGCCGATACGCCTTGGGCAACTGCGCGAAGTGATCGAGCGTTGGTGCGACGTCACCCTGGCTGCACCCCGTGCGAGCCTGATGGCCCCACAGCTGGATCAGGCGGCGATCAATCGGGAGATGGCCAGTGACCTGGGGAGCCTGATCAAGGCCATAGCGCTCTGTGACCGCCCCAGCGCCGTCCACGTTGCCCATCGTCTGCACGGTGCTGCGCTGATTATGGAGTGGCTGGCCCTGGGGCAGAGTGCCGAGTATCTGGAGCGCCTGCTGCGTGCGCAGGAGGGCTGGGATAGCCCGGCCTACGCCCAGGCCCTGCGGGCGTTGGTTGAGCATTGGCGGGCCTTGGGCGGGGATGCTCCCCTGGAAGTGCTGCCGCCCGCGCGTGCCACGCGGGTGACCCAGCGATGAACGCCAAATTGCTACGCCTGCTGCTGATAGCGTTCGTGCTGGGAAACCTGGGCGTCGGGGTGCAGGCCGGCCCGACGCCGCTGGAGCTGACCCAGCAGGAGCGTGATTGGATTGCTGCCCATCCGGTGCTGCGTGTTGGCGTATTCGATAACTTGCTGCCTTTTGAATACATCAGCAATGGCCAACTCAGAGGGTTGTCAGCCAAATACCTGGGGTTGATTGCATCGCGCACGGGCCTGTATTTCGAACCCGTCACCACCACTACGCGCAGCGCCCGCAAGGACATGCTGATCAGCGGCGAAGTCGATATCTTGTCCACCCGGCGCCGGGACGATGACCCGGCAAAGGATCTCGGGCTGCGTTACACCACGCCCTACAACACCAGCTCGACCGTTATCGTCAGCCGTTTTGGCGATCAACCGTTTGCCGACTTGGAGCAACTCGCCGGCAAGCGGGTGGTGATGCTGGGGCGCGAGGAGGATTACGTCGCTTTTTTGAAGCGTAAGGCCCCGGGGATAACCATTGTTTCTGCCCTGAATGCGCTGGACATGATGGCGATGGTCAAGGACGGCCGCACGGACGCGGCGATTGCTTCGGAATGGCTGCTGATTCCCTACCTGTCCCGCCAATATCATGGGGTACTGCAGATTTCTGGGGTGCTGCCGTTGCTGCATACCGGTGTGAGCATGGCAGTACGTGACAGCGATGTGCTCCTGCTGTCTATTTTGGACAAGGTGCTGGCTTCCATCAGCGGCGAAGAGCGCAAGGCGATCTATGACGCCTGGTTTGCGGATATGGACCTGGACATTCCTACCGTCAAGGCCATTGCCGAGCACTACCAAAGTGAGCTGTGGTTGCTGCTGGCCGTGGTGGCAGTGCTCGTCGGACTGGTCGTGCAAAGTCGCCTGCAACGGCGCCAGGCCATGAACAGCGAACGGGAGAAGGCGATGTTCCTGGCGGTCATCAGCCATGAAGTGCGTTCGCCGATGAACGCAGTGCTGGCCGCCGTGGAACTGCTGGAGCACACCCCGCTCGATGAGCAGCAGCGACATTTCACCGGCTTGGCCAATAGCGGCGCCAATACCTTGCTGCGGCTGGTGGATGATGTGTTGGATATCTCCAAGATGGAAGCCGGGCAACTGGCCCTCAATCTTGAACCGGTGGACCCATGGGCGCTGGTCTTGCGGGTAGTCGACGAGCATCGAACGCAAGCGCAGGAAAAGGGCATTGAGCTGCTCGTCACCGGCGAGCGTCCCGGCGACCCATTGTTGCTGGACGAACTGCGTCTGGCGCAGGTGCTGCGCAACCTGATCTGCAACGCCGTCAAGTTCACCGATGTGGGTCGGGTAGAGGTGCAGTTGCTACAGCTGGAAAAGCCTGCGGTCGAGGTGCGACAACTGGTGATCCGGGTCATCGATACGGGCATAGGCTTGTCCAAGCAGGCGCAAGCCTCGCTGTTCCGGCCGTATGCCCAGGCCAAGCAATCCTATCGACGCACTGGCGGTACCGGCCTGGGCCTGGTGATCTGCCGGCGCCTGGTCAGGTTGATGCGCGGCAGGTTGGTGCTCAGCAGCTTGCAGGGTGTAGGTACCCAGGTCGAGGTGCGGTTGCCAGTTGAGCGGGCTGTTTCCCCGCAACTGCCGGCACCTGAGCCTGCGCCGAGCGCGGAATCGGCTAACGGTTTGCAGGTGTTGGTGGTGGACGACTCGCTACCCAGTCGGCAAGTGTTGCAGGCACAGCTCGAGAGCCTTGGTTGCGCGGTGCTGCTGGCGGCTGATGCCGACCAGGCGGTGGCGTTGTTCAGTGCGCACCGGGTCGATATGGTGCTGATCGACTGTGACTCGCCAGAGGGCGACGCCGAGCGCATGGTCAGCGCGTTTCGTGAGTCGCAGCTCCAACAGGAACGCTCATATTGCCCGATCATCGCGCTCTCGCAATTTAGCGGGAATGAATACCTGCAACGTTGTTTCGATGCCGGTATGGATGGTGTGCTGAGCAAACCGCTCCAACAGGCCATGTTGCAGCAGATGATTGAACTCTGGTGCGAAGTAACCCCGGCGCCGCAAGTTGCAGAGTACCTGGAAACTCCAGGGTCGCCGGAGGCCGTGCGCCAGGAACTTAACAGCCTCATAGAACTACTTGCCCTGCGCGATCGCGGCATGGCGCTGGAGGCGCTATACAGGCTGCGCACTGCCGCGTTGGACGTCGGTTGGGAGGAGTTCGCGGCCACGGCGCAGCGTATCGAAGTGCTGTTGCAGGACGAAGTGAACTGGCCAGCAGAAGCGGTTGCGGGCCATGCCCGTAGCCTGCTTGAGCACAGGGCCGGGCTTCCCTGCGGGGCCTAGGCCGCGTAGGGGCTTCAAAGCAGAGCAGGTTGATCTGGGAATGATGCAATCGCCGCGAATTGCATGCCCTGCCGCAACATATGCCTCACTGCCTCGATAAAGCTCGATGGCGGCCACCGGTTGTTCGCAGCTTCTCTATTGATAAACATTGCAGCGCCTGTTTTTAGGAGTGCTCCTATAGACGGGCTATTAATGTTTTTCCATTAAACAGTGCAGTGCAACAGTAAGTTTTATAGTGGTTTTAATTGTTGGGGATTTACCGTGCTCAATTGTTTTTCAGAGCACTCCTATATTGAGTTCGATGTGGGCTCCCTAAACTTAGCCCCGCAACAGCACAGAAGCTCTCCGATAAACGGAGGCTTTACAACTTACTGTAGAACATCGCTCTCTCGGAGTTACTCATGAATTACAAAGCCCGCGCCCTCGCTGTACTGGTTGCTGCCACCGCCTCTACCGTTGCTCTGGCTTCAGACGGCAAAATCGATTTCAACGGCGAACTGAAAGCCGAAACCTGCAAGGTTGCGGTTAACGGCGCGGCTGGTGCGAGCCCGTCGACTGTCACGCTGCCAACCATCTCTACCGCTGCCCTGGGAGCAAAAGGCCAAGTGGCAGGCCAGACCGGTTTCAATATCGAGCTGAGCGATTGCTCTGCCGCGCTGAAAACAGCTGCTGCATTCTTTGAGTCGAGCGGCAGCGTTGATGCAACCAGCGGCAACCTGAAGAACGTGAGCGGTACTGCCACCCAGGTTCAGCTGCAATTGGTTGACGCAACCAATGGCAACGCGATCAAGGCCGGCAACACTGCGCAGGTCACTTCCACCAGCCGTATTGCCATCAATGCAACCTCCAAGGCCGCCATCCTGCCATACGCTGTCCAGTACTACGCTCAAGCCCCGACCACTCCGGGTACCGTAGTTGGCTCCGTGACTTACTCCATCAATTATCAGTAAGTCGCCGCTCATGGATACACGCCCTGTTCAGCAACAAAAGGGCGTGCTTCCAGGCAGCAACGGGATTACGTAATGCCTTGCACATCTGCCCTCAGACAATTGCTCCTGGCAAGCCTTGTGACACTGACGTGTTCCCAGGCTATCGGGGGTGTAGTGATTACCGGAACCCGCCTGCTCTACCCGGCGGACCAGAAAGAAATCACGGTAAAACTCAACAACAATGGCACGCAGCCAGCGCTGATCCAGTCGTGGATCGACACCGGCAGCGTCGAGTCGACTCCGACCAGCTCCAAGGCGCCGTTCCTGCTTTCACCGCCGGTGGCGCGCATCGATCCGACCAAGGGCCAAAGCCTGCGGGTGTTGTTTACCGGGGCTCCAATGGCCCAGGACAAAGAGTCGGTGTTCTGGCTCAACGTATTGGAAATTCCACCCAAGCCCGAGGCGGGTGCAGATATCAATACGCTGCAAATGGCATTCCGTTCGCGGATCAAATTGTTTTATCGCCCGACCGGCTTGCCAGGCACTGCCAGCGAGGCGATCGAGCAGGTGCAGTGGCAATTGGTGCCCGCACGCGATGGGCAAGGCTTGGCCTTGCAGGCCTTCAATCCGTCGGCGTTCCATGTTTCGCTGATCGAGTTGGAACTGGTGGCTGGCGCCCAGCGTGAGCGCAGTGAAGACGGCATGATCGCTCCGGGTGAAACCCGCCAATTTGTGCTCCCAACGCTCAAGGTCCGACCGGCTGCGGGTGCTCAGGTGGAGTTCAGCGCCATCAACGATTACGGCGCACTGATCCCGACCCGTAAAGCACTCAAGCCCTGATTAAACCTCAAGTTTTTTAGTCGCGAGTCATTTATGTCGACCTCTTCCAGCTGCAGGCTTTCTCTGCGGGCGCGGCCTTGCTTCGCCTTGAATCCGCTCTCTGCCTTGATCCTAAGGGTATTGGCTATCGCCCCTGGTGCATGGGGTATACAGGGTGCGCTGGCGCAAGAGGTGCAGTTCAACGATGCGTTCCTGCCTGAAGACTCGCGCAATCTCGACTTGGGCGCCTACCAGACCGGCAACCCGGTGATGCCCGGGCAATACCGTGCAGACGTAGTGCTTAACGGCCAGTTGAACAGCCGCCAGGACATTCGCATCGACGCCCAGGCCGACGGCAGCAAGCCGGTGGTCTGCATGACGCGTAGCTTGCTTGAGCGTCAGGGCGTGGAGATGAGCAAGCTGTCGCCTGAAAGCACTTTGGCGCTGGACAGCCAGGGCTGTGCCGCCGTGGGCAGTCTGATCCCGGGTGCAACCGCGAATTTTTCGCCGGAAAACCAGGCCCTCGACCTGAGCATTCCCCAGGCGGCGCTGCGGCGCAATGTCCGGGGATACGTCAGCCCGGAACTGTGGGATCGCGGCGTGACCGCAGGCATGTTCAGCTACAGCTTCAATGGCAGCCGTAACCGTACCCGCAGTGGCAACTCTGATTCGGCATTCCTGGGCCTGCACACCGGCCTCAACCTGGGTGACTGGCGCCTGCGCCACAACGCGTCGATGAGCTGGCAGTCACGTCAGGGCTATAATTACCAAGCCCTGGACTCCTATGCGCAACGCGACATCACCGCGTTGAAAAGCCAACTGACGGTGGGCGAGTCCAACACCACCGGCGAGATCTTCGACACCCTGTCCTATCGTGGTGTGCAACTGGCCAGTGACGACCGCATGCTGCCCGACTCCATGCGCGGCTATGCCCCGGTGATCCGTGGGATTGCACGCACCAACGCCCGTGTGACCATTCGCCAGGCCGGCAACATCCTGCTGGAAACCACCGTGGCGCCCGGGGCATTTGTGATTGATGACCTGTATTCAACTGGCTACGGCGGCGACCTCAGCGTCAGCGTGGCGGAAGCCGACGGCACCGAGCAGAACTTCATCGTGCCCTATGCCTCGGTCAGCCAGTTGCTGCGCCCCGGTACCTCGCGTTTCAGCCTGACCGCAGGCGAGACCCGCAACAACTACGTCGACAAGCAATCGCGCTTGCTACAAGGCACTGTGCAATATGGCCTGAACAATACGTTCACCGGATTTGCCGGGATGCAGTCCAGCGATGACTACACCGCCGTGCTCACCGGCCTGGCGTTTGGCACGCCGATCGGTGCCATGGCCATCGACTTGACTCACGCCCAGACCGACCTGGCCACCGGTGCCGCCAAAGGGCAGAGCATGCGGGTGTCCTACAGCAAAAATGTGCTCAGCACGGGCAGTAACTTCACCGTTGCGGCTTATCGTTTTTCTACCAGCGAATACCTGGACTTCAGTAACGCCATGCAACTGCTCGATGCCGAGAAAACGGGGTGGGACACCAGCATGTTCGGGCGCCCGCGCAGTCGCTTTTCGGTCACCGCCGACCAGAGCCTGGGGGAGTGGGGGCAAGTGGCAATCAGCGGCTATGCGCAGAACTACTGGAACCTGCCGGGCAGTGATTTGCAGTACCAGTTCAGTTACAGCAAGCAGTTCAATCGCATCAGCTTCAGTGTGAACGCCAACCGCAGCCGAATGGGCCTGGGGGACATGGAAAACAGCTTTTTGCTGACCATGAGCATGCCTCTGGAATTTGGCGGTCCAGGCTTCAGCCCGCAAATGACCGCACAGGTAGGACGTGACTCCCAAGGCAACTACAGCGAGCAGGCCGGCATCAGCGGCACCGCTGGCGAGGACCGTCAATATGGCTACGGCGCGACAGTCGGCCATGACGGTGCCAGTAACAGCAAGAGCGCGGCCCTCAATGGCCAATACACCGGCGCGCGCGCCATGCTCAGCGCTGCCCTGGGACGCGGTGATGGCTACACCAGCGCCTCGGTGGGCGCGAGCGGCAGCGTGGTGGCGCATGCCGATGGGGTGACCATGACTCCTTATCGCGGTGAAACCATGGCGGTGGTCAGTGCCCCGGGTGCGCAGGGGGCCAAGGTGTCCGGCTACCCTGGCCTCAAGCTCGACAGCCGCGGCAATGCCGTGGTGCCGTACCTGCGGCCATATGAGTTGAACGAAGTGGCAATCGACCCTATTGGTAGCTCGCTGGACGTCGAGCTCAGCGAAACCAGCCAACAGGTGGCCCCGCGTGCCGGTGCGGTGGTGCACCTCAAGTACACCACCAACCAGGGCCGCGCAGTGTTGCTCAACGTACGCCTCGACGATGGCAGCAGCCTGCCCTTTGGTGCTGGCGTGACAGATATCGACGGCACCTCGGTCGGTGTGGTCGGGCAGGGTGGCCAGCTCTACGCACGGATCAAGCCACAAACCCGTCAGTTACTGATCAACTGGGGAAGCAAGACCCATCAACAGTGCGCACTGGTCATCCCGGCGGGCCCCGGCGAAGGGCAGCAATTGCAACAGGTAGACGCGGTTTGTGCGGCCGGTAAGCAAGTCGCTGGCAGCGTGCAGCCCAACACTCTTCAAAAGGTACAGTTATGAATATTGGCGCTTTGATCAAGGCGGGCCTGGCCGTCGCGGCATTGTGGGCGGCGGCGGGGACGGCCATGGCGGTCACCTGTACCTACATGGAGGGTATCCAGCCGGCCGTGGGCTCCATGCCATTGCAGATTTCGGCGATCACTATCGGGCGCGATCTGCCGGTGGGTACCGAGGTATATCGTCAGCGCTTCAGCATGGCTGCGGGCCAGGCGCCCAAGCTTGAATGCCTCTATGCCCCGTATCAGCAGTGGACTGAGATGACAGTCGACTCCAGTTATGCCATGGCCAATGTGTCCAGCGGGACCTACGCCAACAAGGTCTATAGAACCAGCATTCCGGGGCTGGGGGTTGCCTTCAACAGCTCGGGCGGCCTGCTGCCAAGGCAATCTGGCAAGGCATGGACCACATGCACATCTGGCTACAGGTGTTTGGTCCCATTTGACGGGCCTTCGAACTTTGAGCTGATCTTGATCAAACTGGGCGATGTAACGCCTGGTGTATTGGTGGGCAGTACGTTGCCGGTCGTCAGTCTGTTCGGCAACTTCGGCGATGCGAGAATGCGCGGCTTCAGTATGGGGATCTCCGGCAATATCCAGATTGTCTCGAGTACCTGCCGTACACCGGATGTCTCGGTGCCCATGGGCTCTCATCTGACCTCCAAGTTCACCGGGCTCAACAGCAGCACGGGCTGGACGGATTTTTCCATCGCTTTGAATGACTGCCCGGCGTTCAACGGGATCTATACGACAACGGGGCCGGCCTGGTCATCGCAAAGTGGCACGTCGCCTCTTGGTACGAATGTCGATAGTGGCTCTCTGGTGCGTAACACCCTGCAGTACCGCATCGACCCCGCGCGTACGGCGATCAACACGAATAACGGTGTACTGAGCCTCGACCCTGGCGCCACGGGCAGTGCGCCCGCCGCCACAGGGGTTGGCGTGCAGGTGCAGAACCGCAACGGCAACTCGGTCATCCTTGGGGCCAACCAAAGCAGCGGCCTCACCCTGCGCCCCAACGAGGGGAGTTATACGATCCCCTTGCGCGCCCGTTACCTGCAGACGGCGAGCACGGTAACCCCCGGCCCGGCGAATGCCTCGGCGACGTTTACGATTATTTACCAGTGATTGCTCCTGCAAGGCCTGCGTCAGAACCGATCCAACCGATAGGCCGCCAATGCCGGCAATCCCTGGGGCTGGGAGATCGGCGATACCAACTGGGCGACCAGCTCGGCAGTGACGGCCGCTTGCGTCAGCCCCAAATGTTGATGCCCGAAAGCGAGCAACACCTTGCCGTCGCACACCCGGTCGATGACCGGCAGCGAGTCCGGCAACGACGGCCGAAAGCCCATCCACGGCGTGGCGTCCTCAGCGCTCAGTTCGTCACGCAACAGGCCGTGGCTGAGCCGGTGCAACTGCCAGGCGCGCCGCATGTTCGGAGGGCGGTCGAGGCCGGCGAATTCCACGGTGCCGGCCAGCCGTAGCCCACCGCTCATGGGCGTCATGATGAACTTGCGCTCCAGCGAGGTGACGGCGAAGGGCAAGCGGTCTTGCTCATGGGGCAGCATCAGGTGATAACCGCGCTCGGTGTCCAGGGGCACCTTTTTGCCGGTCAGCGCCTGGGTGAGCCTGGCCGAGTGGGCGCCGCAGGCGATCACCACCTGGCGTGCGGCCAAGCGGCCCTGGTCGGTGATCAGTGCAACGCCCTGGGCCTGAAGCTGGCCATCCTGGACCTGGCGCTTGAGAAAGGTCACGCCGCTGGCCTTGGCGGCCTCGACCAGTTCGCACACCACGCGATACGGATCGAGGAAATGCCCGGTGCGGGGAAAGAACAAGCCCCCCTGGATCCGCTCGCTTAACTGCGGTGCCGCCTGTTGCACGGCGCTGGCTGACCAGCAGTCCACCGGCACGTTTTGCTGAGTCATGCGTGCTTGCAAACTTTCAATTGCTTGTCGCGACTCGGCACGCTCGAACACCAGCAGCGAGCCATCCTCGCGCATCAACTGGGGCCGGTCGATGTTCGCCAACAAGCGCTGCCAGGCGCCCAGGCTGCTTTCGTTGAGGGCACGGATACCGGCGACCGTGCGCTGGTAAGCGGCCGGGCGCAGGTTTAACAAGAGGCGAGCAAACCAGGGCAGCGCACGGGGCAGGTATTTCCAGTCCAGGCGCAGCGGGCCCATGGGGTCCATGAGCATCGCGGGCAGGCGCATCAGGATCGACAGGTCGGCGATGGGGAACACCTGTTCGGTGGCCAGATGCCCGGCATTGCCGAACGAGGCGCCCATCCCCGGTTCCTGCTGGTCGATGACCACCACGCGCCGGCCCTGGCGCGCCAGTTGCAGCGCGCAGGCGACGCCGATGATGCCGGCGCCGACCACTGCAATGTCGATCTCGGGTTGACGGTTGTCTTGCATGTTCAGGCTTCTCTCTGGCCGTCGAGCAAGCGTCGCAACGCCAGCGGGTTGTCTTGTTTCAGGGCTGCGGGCAGCAGGCTGTCGGGGAAATCCTGGTAGCACACCGGCCGCAGGAAACGCCGGATCGCGGCGGTGCCGACCGAGGTCGAGCGCGAATCCGAGGTCGCGGGGAAGGGCCCGCCATGCACCATGGCATCACACACCTCGACCCCGGTCGGCCAGCCATTGACCAACAGCCGGCCAGCCTTGCGCTCAAGGGCCGGCAGCAATGCCCGTGCCTGCTCAAGATCGTCCTGATCCAGGTGCAAGGTGGCGGTCAACTGGCCTTCGAGGTGCTCGGTCACTTGGCGCATTTGCGCGTTGTCGGCGCACTGCACCAGGAGCGAGGCGGCGCCGAAGACTTCGGCCTGCAAATGCGGGTTGGCAAGGAAGTCTTGCGCGTGGGTGGTAAACAGCTGCGCCTGGCATTGGTTCGGCCCTTGCGCCGGCAACCCGCTGGCTACGCAATGGGCATGCTCGGCCAGTGCGCCGACGCCCGCTTCATAGGCCTGGAAGATGCCCGGGGTGAGCATGGTCTGCGCCGGGCTACGTTGCAGCAAGTCGCTGGCGAGGCTGACAAACTGCTGCAGTTGCGGACCTTGAACCGCAATCACCAGCCCGGGATTGGTGCAAAACTGCCCGGCGCCTTGGGTCAACGAGGCGACAAACCCTTGCGCCAGCGCTTCGCCGCGCGCCTTGAGGGCGGCCGGGAACAGGTACACCGGGTTGATCGAACTCATTTCCGCATACACCGGGATCGGCTCCGGCCGCGCCTGGGCCGCCTGGCACAAAGCGATGCCGCCACTTTGCGAGCCGGTAAAGCCCACCGCCTTGATCCGTGGGTCGCTGACCAGGGCAATCCCCACTTCGCGGCCAGCGCCGTACAGCAGCGAGAACACACCTTCGGGCAGGCCACACTGCTTCACGGCACGGGCCAGCGCATGGCCCACCAGTTCGCTGGTGCCGGGGTGGGCGCCGTGGGCCTTGACGATCACCGTGCAACCGGCGGCGAGGGCTGAAGCGGTATCACCGCCGGCCACCGAGAACGCCAGCGGGAAGTTGCTGGCGCCGAATACGGCCACCGGCCCCAGCGGCACCTGGCGTTGGCGCAGGTCGGCACGGGGCAGGGGCTGGCGGCCTGGTTGGGCGCTATCGACGCGCACGTCCAGCCATTCGCCGGCGCGTACGGTGCGGGCGAAGGTGCGCAGTTGCTGGCAGGTGCGGCCCCGTTCGCCTTGGATCCGCGCGAGGGGCAAGCCGGTTTCGGCCACGGCACGCTCGAGCAGTTCATCGCCCAGGGCTTCGATTTCGCTGGCGATGGTTTCGAGGAATTCAGCACGCGCCGCCAGGGATGTCTCGCGGTAGCTGTCAAAGGCTGACCACGCCAGCGCGCAGGCCTGGGCGACCTGCTCGCTGGAGCCGCCGGGATAGGCCGGCTCCAGCGCAGCATCAGTGGCTGGGTTGATCGCGCGGATGGCTGCGCGGGTGCCGGCAATGGAGTGCTGACCGATCAGCATAGTGCCTGTCAGAGTCATGGTCTGTTCCTGAAATAAGAAGGAACGCCGCTGTGCAACAGCGGCGTACGAGCAGTCAGTCGACGTTCTGTTCTGCCGACCAGTTGGCGTACCACTGGCGGAACAGCGCGTACTGATGCTCGGCATACCGGCGTTGGGCATCGCTCAGTACATCGCTTTGGTTGAAGTGCAGGCTGTACTCCAGGTCGCCATTGAGCACCATCAGGTGCTTGTAATAGAGCACCAGGTCGCAGCCTTCATCGAAGGACGACAGCACCGCCAGCGCCGCTTCCAGCTCACGGGCCTGGCGCCGGGCCTTGGCATCGCCCTTGGCGGCCTGCTTGCTCAGGGCCACGAGTTGCAGGACTTCCCGTGGCAAGGCGTTGCCGATGCCGGTGATCGCGCCGGTGGCGTTGCAGTTGACGAAACCGTGCACCACCTGGGTATCGACACCAACCATCAGGGTCACGGCATCGTCCTTGGAGGTGATGTGTTCGGCGGCGTAGCGCAGGTCGGCGCCGCCGCCGAACTCCTTGAAGCCGATCAGGTTCGGGTACTCGCGGCGCAGTTCAAAGAACAGCTCGGCGCGGGTGGCAAAGCCGTAGTAGGGGCTGTTGTAGATCACTGACGGCAGGTTCGGCGCGGCGCTGAGGATCGCCGCGAAATGGGCTTTTTGCGCGCTGGCTGAAGCGCCACGGGACAGCACCCGCGGGATGACCATCAAGCCATGGGCGCCGACCTTGGCCGCGTGGGCCGCATGGGAGACCGCCTCACGGCTGTTGACCGCGCCGGTGCCGACGATGGTCGGGATGCCCGCCGCCACCAGGCGCGCCACGCCTTCCTGGCGCTGGGCTTCGGTGAGCAACGGCCAGTCGCCCATGGAGCCGCAGTACACCACGGCGCTCATGCCGATATCGATCAGCTCGCGGCCCTTGGCGACCAGGGCGTCGAAGTCCGGCTGGCGCTCGGCGGTGCACGGGGTCATCAGGGCAGGGATGCAGCCGGTGAAGATGTTATCGCTCATGGTTCTAGCTCCTTGGAAGGGTCTGTTTAAAAGCTGCCGGGTGCTCAAATGCCCCAGGCGAAAGGGTCCTGTTCGTCGATCAGCAAGGTGCTGTCGGCGGTCATATAGGCGCGGCCGGTGATGAAGGGGCGGATGTGTTCGCCCTCCCATTCAAAACGGCCTTCGAATTGGCTGGCGGTGATGCTGGCTTGCACCCAGGGCTCACCGGCCTGAAGTTTTCCGTCGGCGGCCAGGCACGCCAGCTTGGCGCTGGTGCCGGTGCCGCAGGGCGAACGGTCGTAGGCTTTGCCGGGGCACATGACGAAGTTGCGGCTGTCGGCCTGCTCGTCATCGGCGAACAGTTCGATGTGGTCGATCAACGCGCCGTCTGCGCCAAGGATGCCTTGGGCTTCGAGGGCCTTGAGCATCGCCCAGGTGAAGTCGGTGAGGGCCTCGACATTGGCCATGTGCACACCCTGGCCGTGCTCGGACACCAGGAAAAACCAGTTGCCACCCCAGGCGATATCGCCGTAGATCCGGCCATGCCCCGGCACCTCCACGGGCACCTGCTGGCGATAGCGATAGGCGGGCACGTTGCGCAGGGTGACCGCGCCGTCCTCATGCAGGGTGGCGCTGACCTCGCCCACCGGCGTGTCGATGCTGTGCACCCCTGGCGCGATGCGGCCCAGGTAGTGCAACGAGGCGACCAGGCCGATGGTGCCGTGGCCACACATGCCGAGGTAGCCGGCATTGTTGAAGAAAATCACCCCGCAGGTGGCCCCCGGCGAGACCGGCTCGCAGTACAGCGCGCCAACCAGTACATCGTTGCCACGGGGCTCCAGCAGGCAGGCGCGGCGCCATTGGTCGTGTGTGGTGCGCAGGCTGTCGAGCTGCTCGGCGATGGTCTGGCCGGCCAGCTGCGGGAAGCCATTGATGATCAGGCGCGTCGGTTCGCCGCCGGTGTGGGAGTCAATCACATGCAGTCGTTTCATCCAGCTATTCCTTGGTGATTGGCCAGTTATGCGTTCGCCGGGTGCATGCCGCTCGCGGGCAGCACGGCTTCGCTTTCGTCGTCTTCGTGTTCCAGTTCCACCAGGTGCGCCGGCACGCCGGTGGCGGCGCCCCAGTAGTAGATGCCCAGGGCGCAGGCGGCGACGACCAGGGTGTCGAAGGGATGGCTGAGCACGCCCAGGCCGCCAAAACTGCCGAGTTTTGATAGCACCATGGTTACGGCGTAGAAGCCGATCAGCCACGCGCTGGAACGCACTTGCTGGGCGATGTTCAGGTGCTGGGTCGGCACCAGGCGACGGCACAGCAGGTACACCACAAACATCACGATTTGCAGGCCCAGCAGCCAGGACACGGTGCTCCAGCCCGACCAGTAGACGATCAGCGCGGCGATGATGAATGACAGCGGGCCCAGCACACTCATCCACTTGACCCGGAACGGGCGCGGCATGTCCGGCGCATTGCGTCGCAGCGCCGCCACGCACACCGGGGCCACGGCGTAGCTCAACACCAGGGCGGCGGACACCACATTGATCAGCGCCTCCCAGGACGGGAACGGCAGGGTCCAGAACACCGACAAGCCAAAGGTCAGCCACAGCGCCGGGCGCGGGATGCCGGATTTCTCATCGATGCGCGTGAAAATCTTGAAGAAGGTGCCTGTCTGCGCCCAGCCATAGATCACCCGTGGCGTGGCGTTCATGTAGATATTGCCGCAGCCGCTGGGGGAGATCACCGCGTCGGCCACCACCAGGTAGGCCAGCCAGCCCACCCCCAGGGCCAGGGCGATATCGCGATAGGGCAGAGCCAGTTCCTTGCTGATGCCGGCCCAGCCATTGGTGAGCATTTCGGTGGGCACGCCGCCGAGGAAGGCCACTTGCAGCAGCACATAAATTGCCGTGGACAGCAGCACCGAAAGGATCAGGGCAATGGGAATGGTGCGTTGCGGGTTTTTCACTTCGCTGGCCACCGAGATGATCGGCGTCAGCCCCAGATAGGCAAAAATCACCCCGCCGGCGGACACTGCCATTTCAATCCCCGACAGGCCGAACGGGGCGAACCCCTGGGAGTGGAAGTTGGCCGGCTTGAAAAAGGTGAACAGCACGCCGATCACCAGCAGCGGCACGATGAACTTGAAAATGCTGACCAGGTTATTGGCGATGGCGAAGGTCTTGACGCTGCGGTAGTTGAGCACGAAAAACAGGCAGAGCAGGCCGAACTGCACCAGCCAGCCGAGGGTGGTGGGGTCGCTGGAGCCGGCCTTGGTCAACTCGGGAAACCAGGCGGCGGCGTATTGCCTTGAGGCGACCACTTCAATCGCCACCAGGCTGGAAAACGCGATCAGTGTGATAAAGCCCATCAGGTAGCCCAGCAACGGGCCGTGGGAATACACCGGGTAGCGCACCACGCCCCCGGCACGGGGCAGGGCCGCGCCCAATTCGCAATACACAATGCCCAGCAACAGCACCGCAAAACCGCCGAGCAACCAGGAAAAAATCCCTGCCGGGCCTGCGATGGACGACACGTGACTGGCGGCAAACAACCAACCGGAACCGAAGATGGCTCCCAGTCCGATAAAAGTGAGGTCGATCAGAGACAGCTGTTTCTTGAACTTGCCTTGGGCTGACATAGCGGCGCCTTCTTGTGGGTTATTGGATAGGCATGCAGTGGCGCTACAGTGAACCCATCAGCCCGCTGGCGATTGATGTTTTGCGCGGTCATCAATGACGAATTCAGCACAATTGCCGGATGCGCAGCGGTGCTCGACAGGGCCATGGCCATCGGGCAATCTGCTGGCCCGGCGAGGCGATAAACGAGGCGGTGAGCGGCATGATGCACAACGCGTTTGCAACCCTGTGTCAAGGTGGCGAGCAGCGGCCACACAGCCTCGAACAGCTGCTGGCGGGCGTGGCCATGCTGTTGCCGATGCTCGACGTGATTCCCAATGCGACGATGTTTATTAAGGATGTGCAGGCGCGCTATGTCATGGCCAACCACACCCTGGTACAGCGTTGTGGCTTGAAAGACCGGCGCCCGCTACTGGGCAAGACCAGCGCCGAGGTGTTCCCCGCGCAGTTGGGGCCGGGCTACACCGAGCAGGACCGGCGCGTGCTCGAACAGGGCCTGGTGCTGGAGGATCAACTGGAGTTGCACCTGTACGGCAGCCGCGAACCCGGTTGGTGCCTGACCCACAAGTGGCCGTTATACAACCGCGAGGGCGCGATCATTGGCTTGGCGGGGATCTCGGTCGACCTGCAATCCGCCAGCGAGACCCACCCGGCCTATCAGCGATTGGCGGCGGTGGACGAGCACATCCGGGCCCATTTCAACCGGCGCGTGACCTTGGGTGAACTGACGCGCATCGCCGGCACGTCGGTGGCTCAGCTGGAGCGCTACTGCAAGCGCGTGTTCCACCTGACTCCCCGGCAAATGATCCAGAAAGTACGCCTGGAACATGCCCATCGCCTGTTGCATACCGAGTTGCCGATCACCGAAGTGGCCTTGCAGTGCGGCTACACCGACCACAGTGCATTCACCCGCCAGTTCAAGGCGTTGACCGGCTTTACGCCACGCCAGTATCGCCAGGCCACCCGCTAATGAGTGGGCGCACGTCCCTGTAGGAGCTGGCTTGCCAGCGATAGCGGCGGGTCAGCCAACATCAACCCCAGCAATGCCGCCGCCATCGCAGCCTCGCCAAGGCTCGACAGCTCCTACATTGATCCTCAGGGATTGGAGGATTGCATTTCACTGCCACCGCAGGATGCACACGGTACTCAATGTACGACGATCCAATGTAGGAGCTGGCTTGCCAGCGATAGCGGTGG
>NZ_JAAQWN010000008.1 GCF_012985465.1 Pseudomonas sp. WS 5079 | reverse complement strand
GCTGGACAGAATCAGCGCGGTGGCCATCAAGCAAGTGCGCGACGAGCAGGACAGGCGCCTGGGCCTGGAGAAGACGCTGGCCACCTCCGATCAACAACACACCCGAGAACTTTCCGATGCTCAACGCTACCAGGCTCTGCTGCGTGACCGCCTTGCTACTACTGATTTGCGGCTGTCAGTCCTTCTCGACGCCACGGATTCAGCCGGTGGCTGCAACGTGCCTATCGCCCCCGGCGCCGTCGGCGTGGTTCATGCAGCCCGTCGAGCCCAACTTGACCCAGCGCATGCTCAACGAATTGTCGCCATCACCGATGGCGGCGATAGAGGATTGATCGCGCTGCGGGCGTGTCAGGCGTATGCCCGGAAAGTTTCGGAGCCTGATTGACGGAGCGGAAAAATTTCAAAATTGCTTGCCGCGCTGTCCAGTCGCCATTTTGATAGCGCGGAATCTAGCGTTGGCGGCATGAGCTATTGTGGGAACCGATGAGTGACCTTCAGACCGGCTTTTGATAATGTGCGGTGCTGTCATATGCCAAGGACTGGATGATGGTAGGCAATCTACTACCTTGGCCAGTTGCCGAAAGGTAGCGCAGCAAGGAAGTTTTGACCAATTCGGAATAAAGATGAAGCGAATCAGCGCAGAACATAGGGAAATGAAGCAGGCTGCAGGGGAAGCCCGATGGCTCACACGACTGCGCCGAAAGAATAAAATTTATATCCCTGGGAAAGTTGCGCCCATACGCGCTTTGATTGATAGGGATATCTTTATTGCTCCAAAGTACATATCTATTTATGAATTTGAAGGCAGAGTTAGCCCATACAACGAAACAATGGAGTTTCTTCACCAGATCAGGAAAAAATATCGGTGTCGTGACTGCGTAGTTGACTTTTCTCAAACAGAGAAAATCTCTGCGGCGGCATTGGTTGTGGTATATGCCGCAATTGAGCTCGCTGGGAGCGGTCGATTAGGTAAGGCTAGCGTTTCTCTATCTCTTAAGTCTCCTGCGGTTAACATTGCATTAAAATCTAGTAATTTGCATAAGCTTATCAATGGGCTTGAAATTAAATATGCTCTTACGAGCTCCAGAAATATGCCGATCGTATCGAGTGTTGGCAGAGAGCAAATGGATGAGGTCGTCGATTTTATTCAGCGTAGAATCTACGACGGCAAGATGAGTCCGACGCAAGAGCATGTGTACGGCGATGCAGTATCAGAAACTATTAATAATGTCAGGTTGCACGCGTATCCCGGAGAGCCTAACGAAAATAAACGTTGGTGGCTTATGTGCAGTACTTTTGGTAAGCAGCTATACTTGGCTATTTATGATTGCGGGGTAGGGATACCTAAAACTGTAGTGGAGCAACCTTGGTTCTTTCCTCTACTGAAATTTACTGATCCTAAGCTTTACGAAGATATGACTAAAGATATACCAGATTTCGAGAACTCGGGTGTTAAGATTTTCGGTGGTATTCCTACCAGAGTTTCTGATGAAAGATTAATTTATTTTTCGATGCAGAATGATGTTACTGGGACCCGTCAAGAAAAACATGGTCAAGGTAGTAAGAGCATCAAAGCGCTGGTTAACGATACCGATGGTGGCGTATTATGGGTATTTAGTAATAATGGTCTTTATACATTCAATGAGGACGGACAGCAACCAGGTGCGTCTAGGTTGAAGAATAAGTTCCCTGGTACCTTGGTCCAATGGAATATAGAGTTATGAGCCAATATACAATCAGTGTCGTGAAAGATTTTAGTAAGCGTCCATACGGTAGATATCCTGACGACGGTGACGGCTGTGGTCAATACTTTCGGGAAAGGCTACTTGCGCCGAAGTTGCGAGAGTACGATAAAGTTCACGTGGAACTTGATGGTTATAATCGATATGGTCGTTCTTTTTTGGACGAGGCTTTTGGCGGATTGATTCGCGAAGAAGGGTTCACTTGGGATGAGCTGCAAAACAAGCTGACTTATTCTCACGAGCTAGTTAAAAGTATTGAGGCTCTAATTAAAGATCGAATTGATGCTGCAGGTGGTAAGGGTAAATGAACTTTCAAAACCTTCCCGGGCAGCTTATAGTTTTACTGGTTGGTTGGATGTTTACTGTTTATCTTCAGTATAACGCGAACCGAAGATCAGAGGCTCTTAAGAGGAAGGATAAAATTATTGATAGGTTGGATAGCTTGTTGTCTTGGGTGGAGGATGAAGTTGGAAAAGAAAGTTTCAACGCAAGTCGAGCGGAAGAGGCATATACTGGTCTTATGCTTGAGCTCGAGTTGCGCGTGAATCAGTTTAATGGCCATGTGCGCACACCTATAATAGACATTGCTATGGTCGGGGCGTTAAGGGGGTTAGATTTTTTCGAGGCGTCGGGCAGAGAGGAGCTCAGCTATAAAGCTAGAGCTCTAACATCCCAGATAGTTGAAAGGATCGAAGTCGGGTGTGATGAATTATATTTTAGCCGCTCACTGCTAAGTCGCGTTAATAGGTTCGCGTGTGAGCTGAGTGGAGTAGCTTTTGGGTTGTTATCAATTCTTATTTTTACTTTATTGATTTGGACTTTTAGTAATTTGTCTTTTGGATGAGTTTCTGCCTCAGCATTCAAATTAAAGAGTTGCTGAGTTCAGGGTATAGTTCGCTCAGCCTGCGCAGCTCTTCCAGCAGCCGTTGATTCTCCCTGTGTAAATAGTCGCGCTGCTGGGTAACAATCTTCACGCTTTGCACCGAGGCAAACGAGTACTGCTGTTCCAGCATACTTATCTTTTCAAGCGCCTCGGCGAGCTTTCCTTCTGCCTCGGCCTTTCCAGTCGTCAGCAGGTCATTCATTTGGACCAGGCCCGCAACGTTCGCCCGCGCCTTGCTCAGCAGGCGATAGGCGGTTGTGAGCTCGTCCTCGAGTAGCGCGCACTGGTGCTTGTACATTTCCAGAGGCGTAGGGCATCCAAGCCACGTCGAGGTGTCTTCGTCGATGTTCATTGTGGGGTAATCCGAACGCTGTATGTGCATACAGTAATCGAGGTTTGCGGGTTGTGCGATGTGAGGCGACGAGCTGTAGGGGATTTTGGTTTGGTGTTCGGTCGGCAGGACGCCGGGGAAGGGTGTGCTGAGCGATGTAAGTTGCGCAAAACCTTCGCTACAGGCCACGGTTTATCGTTTGCATAAGCACAGGAAATGCGGTTATTTGGTGCCGTGTATAAGTGCATAATTCTATATTTTACAATGGCTTACGTCCGTACAGGGCCAAGCATGGGGTGCTAGGGGTCGAGTGTTCGAATCACTCCGTCCCGACCATATTTTTCAATGACTTAGCCCAACTTTAGCGAGTTGGGCTTTTTCATGCGTAGGGACTTTTGCGGGGGATCATCCCGTTTTTCTCCTCAAGATTGTCAGCGCCGGCCCGCGAGAGTCGGTTGCAGATACTTTGTTCGCAGCTTCAATCAGATGCTGCAGCTCCGGGGTAGAATAGTGGCTCGTAATGCTGCCGTTCTTATGCCCCAACAACGCTTTGCGATCTTCCTCTGTCATGCTTGCTGCACGTAGCCTTCTGCCAAAGGTGTGTTTCAAGTCGTGCATCCTGATCGATCTGAACCCAGGGTGTGCTGGCGCCTGGTGGTTCTTTTCCCACTTGTCCGCTGCGCGCACCCTGGCTTTCTTCCAGGCCGAGTCATTCATGCGATGCATTGCCGTTGGCCCGGACTGATCTGGTTGCCCGTTCGGGAACACCAGGTCTTTGTGCAGGCCGCGCTGCTTGTCGATGATCGACATGGCCACCTTGTTCAGAATCACCAGGCGGTCATCGCCATTCTCCACTCCAGCTTTCTCACTCCGCCCGCCGAACCCGGCAGGTATCAGAAACACGCTGGTGTTCAGCGCCGGCACGCGTATCTCCCAATCCCACCGCAATTTGCAGACTTCCCCGGTGTTCACTTTGTAGAGGGCTATCCTCAAAAGGTGGTCCGGCAGCTCGGCGAACAGCATTGACTGCTCATCCCATGACAGCGGGTAAGGTTTCCTGCTGAACTTCTTTTCTTCCATCATCGATATCATCGGCACGCTTTCCAGCCACGGCCGCTTTTCTGCATCCCGCTACTTGCGGTGGCATAGGTTCAAGATCCTGACGACTCGTTGTAGGGCGATGTTCACCGTCCTGTTCGATACGCCTGGCTTGACCTTTCCCTGTGCTGTCCTGGTCGGCAGATCGCCGATGTACGGGGCGAGCTGTTCAATGTGCGATATGGATAGCGCAATCGATGCCTGATCTTTGTACTCAACTAGGAATCGGGTTGTGGCTGCGCGCCAGGTACGAACCTCGCGCACGCCGTAAACCTTCTCCTGGCGCAGCTTTTCCAGCCGATGGATCAAGTACTGCTCGGCTTCTTCCCTCTCACTTGTTCCAGTGCTTTCTTGAAGTCGGCAACCTCTGACGACTCTGTCGATGTGCCAAATCCCGTTCCTCTCGTAGAGGCCCGACATTGTTTTTCGCGCCATTGTTTTGCTCCTTGGCGCCCACTGCGGGGCGGATTGTTGTCCTGATCGGCCTGTTTTTCAATCGCCATGGCTTCGACGTAGGCGTCTGCCCACTGGTCCAGCTCGTGGCGGTCAAAGCCAGCGGCCTGTTTTCCAATGGGGAATTCACGGACGTGAGGGCGGACGGTGTTTTTGAAAACCTCTCGGCACAGCCGAGATATGCGGGTGCTGCCGAAGCGCGGATGAAACGCGGCGCGGTCTCTAGCACCGTCGCCAGCTTTGTGTTGGCCATAGAAATACCTCGCCAGGCCGTCGCCGGCTGGTGCTGTTGTGAGTGGTTAGGTGTTGAGTTGGGGGGGGCTCGGCTGTGCAGATAGCTGGCGCCAGAGTCCATCGGGAATTGAAAACCGGCTAACTTTCTTTAAGTCTGTGCCGATCGTTTAGTAAACTTCATCGATCGCTACGGAGTGCGTTGATGAAGTTGCTAAGTTTTTTTGTAGATCCATGGTTTTGGGTTGGTGTACCTGCTTTGGTTCTTGGTTTGTTGTTCACATGGCCAACCCTGCTTGGGCTTGGCGCCTCGCTGCTTGTTTGTTCATTTGTCAGCAGGTAAAGGAGAGATTCCATGAGTGCCTACTGGAATGAAGTAGCGGGTTTAGTCCGGCAAGTCGCGAGTGCTATGCCCATTACTGGGGATCGATCTGCGAGGTTCCCGTGCTGTTAAAGAGCGGCGGGTCTTGTGAGGCCCATCGCAGCCCCTGAAGCGCTGCGATGGAGTGAATACGTGCCAATGGTTCATATCGGTCAAGTATCAAAAGTACATGTTTTATCGTAGGCACAAAAAAGCCCGCTCAGTGGCGGGCTTGCTTATGCTGTGTGGTGGGTCAGCCGCGTCTCGCGCCTGCTAATTTCCCGTATTTGGATTCGTACTTATAGAGCATGTCCAGGCACGTCCACTGGATATTGTCCCTAACCGCCGGTACTGGATTAGCATCGCGGTCTCCCCAGCAAAGCTCTATCTCGTGCTGCGCATGTTCTTGATCGGACATTGGTCCAGAAATCCATGCGACCGCAAAAATGACACCAAAAAGGGCGACGGTCGCGACGATCCCCAAGAGCCATTTCGGTTTTTTACCCTGGCCCGGCGACTGGCTGATAGCCGCCCCCGAAACGCGACTTGCTCCAGACTGGTTGGTGCGATTGATCATCAAAATTCCTTAAACAGCATTCCATGCGGCACGAAGATGGCTCATAGCATACCGCCTCGCCAAACAACCCGCCCAATGATACGTACTTCGTTTATTTCGCCATCGCGCAGCGTTTCATCGCCATAGCGCGTCTTGTCGGGGTTGTCGCTACGGATGATCCATCCATCAAAATCAGACTTAACCAAGCGCTTAACGATCGTTCCTTTTGACTGGCTCTGCATGGCGAGTATGTACTTTCAGTTCTGGCACAAAGTGTACCGCAAGTTCATATTTGGCGCGGAGGCCTTATGCGGCCGCTCAAGAAATCGATTGACGATGCTGGTGGTGTTCCGTCTGTGGCCTTGGCCTGCGGGAAAACTCCGCGCGCTATCTACAAGTGGCTTGTTGCCGACGCATTGCCGCGCACCGAGTACACAGGCGAAACCCAATACGTCAAGGAGCCATTACCAATGGCAGATGAAGATCGCTTAAACGAAAAACACGTCAACCAGATGAAAGTCCTGCTGGATGAAAAGTATCTCGGCCTTCTGGACTACGCCGCGCAGATCCACGGCACGAAAAAATCCGTGCTGGCGTGTGAGGTCTTGAAGTCCTGGCTGCTTGACCTTGTTGGTAATTCTATCCGCGACGACCGCGCAGCTTGAAGCGAAACCGTAGGTACTCAGTAGGGATCGCGTAGGGACTGGAGGCGATATGCCAGAAGAAAAAGGCATGGAGCTTGGGGAGTTACTTGATCCAGATGAGATTCGACTGTTGGAAGCCGAGGCGGCGAAACGGGGAATGAACCCCGCAGAGCTGGCACAGCTTGGAATCCAGCAGGAGCTGACCAGACGGACCAGACCAAGAGCCATGACAGGAACGATTCAAGCGTTCCGCAAGAAGCACTGAAACACCAAATTCCAGGCACAAAAAAACTACCGGACGAGGGTGGCTTTTTCTACAGCACCTCAGCGAGACGAATCATGACAAACATCATTCAATTGACAAGTCCCGAGGGTTGGTTCGCTCTCGATCCGCTGCCGCAACCGTGTCGCTGACCCGGGATTCAACCCCGCGCTTGACGAATACAAGCGAGGCCGAGGCGCCAACTATAAGAACCAGGGCCGCGTAGCAGGCGAGGTGCGGCAATTGAGAGAGCGGTACCTTGATGGTCCGAGAAGGCTTTTCCACCAGGTACAGAGACGCAAAACCAAGAATCACAGACGCAGCAATCCCCGCGGCTACGACTGGGGCGTTGTTCGCCATGCCGTAGTAGCCGATTAAAACCACAACCGGCCAATGCCAAAGGTAGATTGAATACGATGCTTCACTGATCCAGCCTGCTATTTTGTTGTTGGTGACGATCGAGGTTTGATCTGCCGCGCGGACCATCAGGGCGGTACCCTGCACCGGGAGTAGCGCCAGCCAGCCGGGCCAAACATCTGCCGCTGTGAAAAACCAGACACTGGCCGCGATCATGATCAGGCCAAAGATGCTGGCCGACTGCTTGTGAGATTGCTTCATTTGCACAGGGAACAAGTAGACAAGGCCACCAACGATCATTTCCCAGGCGCGGGCAGGGAGGGTATAGAAAGCCGTGTTCGGGTAGTGCGTGCTTGCGTATAGGCAAAGTGCGAATGAGCCCACGCCGAGCGCAACCAGTAGGATCCTGGTGGTGTTGAAGTTGAACGTCTTGCGGGCTGCAAGGATGATCAGTGGGTATACCATGTAGAACTGCCATTCAACGGACAGTGACCAGGTATGAAGCAACCATTTCTCATGTGACGCCGTATCGAAGTAGCCGGCATCCTTCCAGTAAACCATGTTCGATAGAAAGGCGATGCTCGATGCCCCGTGCTTGCCCAGCTCTTTATAGTCGCTCGGGATCAGCAGGAACCATCCGCCAACTAGTAGTGCCAGGCACAGCACGGCTAGGGCGGGGATGATCCGCTTGGCGCGCGACAGGTAAAAGCCGATAAGGCGAAATTTCCCAGCGTCGGTCTGCCGGAAGATAATACCGGTCATGAGGAAGCCGGATATCACGAAGAAGATATCTACCCCGGCGAACCCGCCAGAAAAGCCCTTAACACCAAAGTGGTATAGGACCACGGCAATGACCGCTATGGCGCGCAGGCCGCTTATGTCAGACCTGAAGCCTGTATTTTTGGTTTACATGACTTCCCTTTCTCCGGCGTAACCGGGGGCAAATTGATATCGAGCCGAATTCTCCAAGCGAATACTATCCTGTGTCAGGGGGGACGCGTTTCTTGGGTAGCGTTTTAGCAAGGCGCGAACGGGATGAAGAGGGATAATGCGAAGGGCCCAGGCTGAAATGCCTGGGCCCTTTTTTGCGGGGCTTTATTCTTTCTCTATTACCGTGAACCTGAATGGGAACCCGGTATTTTTTGCTTGCAGTATTTCGCCTTCCACGAACACGTTTAGCCGGTCATCGGTGATTGATGTGTTTGTGATTTTGCGTGTCGTCTTGTCGGCGAACTGAACGGTGTTCCCGATCTTGTAGGCAGCAGCATTTTCAGGCGTGTTGTGCAGGAAGAACCCCGGCCACCGCCTTGCAATGCCGTTTGCCCAGTTAGGGTCGGTGACATAGTAGGACGTGTCTTCTTGCATACATGTGACCGTTCCCGCCGAGGCCGTCACCATGTCTTTCGGAAACAATGCAGCCCAGCCTATCGGGTACAGAGCAACGGTGACATTCCCCGCAGCATCCGCAGGCAGCAGCGATGCCGAGCAAAGCTGATCCTGAAAGCTCTCTGCACCAGCGATTGATGTGCGGGTCGTCTTGCCTTCAAACAACCAGCCGATGTTGGCCAGGTACAGCGCGGCGAACGAAGCCAGGCACAGTGCGCCCAGAACACGAACTGCCTTGCTGCCGCGCAGAGCCGAGCCGGCGAGCACCAGGAAGGAGAAGGTAACGATTATGTTCAGCCCCATGAAGTAGCGGTCTGGGAATGTTCCCGCGTAACCCCCAAGAACTTCTGTCAGGTTTTTGCGCATATACACGGTGAAGAATGCATAAATCACGTATGCAATTGCACACATGGAAATGAGGCTTTTGACCTCTCTGGACTTTTCCTTTGTCAGCAAGACGGCGAACAACGCTAGTAGCAGCAACGACAAAATCACAACGATGGTGTCGGTGAGCTGGTTGTAGAAAGGAAACACGAACGGATATATGAAAGACCGCGCAAGGCTGACCTCGATCAGGCTTTCAAATCTAAAGTTGCCGATAACGCCTTTGGCTGGTGAGGCAATCATTCTAAAAAAGATGAGAGCGCCAATGACAAGGCAGCCAGCCGTTACAGCGCCATACTTCTTGATCCACTTCTTGATATCACGATCAATCAGCGTGAAAACAGAAAACGCCAGGGTCAGCACCAGGCACACCGGGTTCGTCGAGGCGCAGAGCAGCAGTGCTATATCTGTAATTGGGGTCGCTTTGGTGCTTCTGCTTTTTGCGAACATCAGCAGCGTAGTGATGAACACAAAGTAGAACCCAATGTTCGATATCTTTCCGAACACCTCGCCCGAAGAATCCCCCAGCGGGATCATCAGCGTGGCGAGAAACACCACCCAACGGATTGCTGTCGGCAGAAACCCTTTCGTGACGTAGTAGCAAAGGACGCTTACTGAGGCGTAGAAAAAGTAAGACCAGAAGGATAGTGCTTGTGGGTAGCAGGCCAGCTTGTCACCACAGAAAACATCAGATGCCAGGGTCGCCAGGTAAACGAACAGCAGGTTGCCCCAGACAAAGTAGTCTGTTTTGGCATTGACTATGGTGTACCACCAGCCCTTGGTCATGGCCGTCCCGAGCCATACCCCATCCTCTGTGTAGGCGATGTTGTTTGTCAGCGGCTCAAGGTTCCTGAGCGTCAGGACCAGCCCTGCAACAACGAGCATGGCGATAACGCCAAGGATTGATACTGCCCTGGTGCTGGAAATTAAGTCTCTGTAGCGGCTCTGCATTTATGGCTCCATGTTGTGAAGAAAGTCCCTTGATTGGCTGCCAGGGCTTCGATTTTGATTTCGGCGGATTCTACAAGCGAACGATAGGGATGTCAGGGTTGATACGATTTAGGGGGGGGGATAGTTCGGCAGAACGCCGGGGCGTAGGGACTTTCTGACTGAAAGTCAGTAGGGAGTTTGGCGGGGATTTATGAAGCCTTGCCCTACCTTGTTAGACGTCGATTGCAGTGGGCGTCCACCTAAGGCGTTGCTATTTAAGGATTTTCAGGACTCCCGCCAGCATGGGGTGCTAGGGGTCGAGTGTTCGAATCACTCCGTCCCGACCATATTTTTCAATGACTTAGCCCAATCTGCGAAGGTTGGGCTTTTTCATGTCTGAAAAATTACTCCCGCATTTACTCCCACAAATTTTTTTGGTCATTTTTTGTGATGCATATTGTACGTGGACTCAGGTAGGCAGCGTCAACGAGGTGTGTGTGGAGGGAAGTTGCGCGCGTGCTGGGAGACACCAACATCGATCCTTTATCCCGCCCCTGGGAGTTGAAACCTGGTTTTTGGTATGCGGGTGCACTCCGGATGATGACTGGCCTTCAATTGGAGGTTGCGTCTGGGATAGCCCATCGGGTTGCCGAGTACACAGCGCAGGATTGCAGGTGGGGGGCTGGAGTGGCTGTTGAATAGTGCTTAGCGTATCTAGGTCAGCAGACTGTTTCTTGCCTTGTCTACGAGGTAAGCATAGATAACAGTAATTTAAGTGGGTATGATGCCCGCTTGGATGTATGGCGGAGCGAAGGGGCAACTGATGCGACTCATCAAGGCGGCTGCAGTTCAAGCGCTCACAGGGCTGACATCAGACCAGCTGAGGGAGTGGACATCTCGTCGACACCTTATCGTGCCCGATGAGAAGCCGTCTGGACCAGGTTCTCGCGCATTGTATTCATGGCAGACAGTGCTTTTGCTTCGACTGGCAGTTGTGTTGAGAGAAAAGTTCCATGTTGAGCTGACATCTCAGAAAAATTTGTTTCTGGGACTGGCGCAAAAGCTCAAAAATCATTCCTTCCCCGCTTTATATGACTCGGTGCTTGTGATTAAGCCTGGCGGTGAATTTACACTGTATCAGTATCGAGAATATTCAAGTTTTAACGGTGATGCATTAGTAATTAATATGAATCCACATTTAGAAATCCTTTCATCTGAGTTTGAGCCTTCAGATGAGTCGCACCAATTTCATCTTTTTCCAGCCATTGCAGTTAAGTAGATACGACATGAGTGGGATATTGCTATTTTGGTCTATGGACAACAATCATGCTGCTTGAGCAATGGCTTAGCGATCTAGCCTATATAAAGTTCCCGCACGAGCTGTACCGGGCCGGCGACAGTATTGGAACTAGGCCCTACGCATCTGAAATTGAGGAAATGCTGGAGATTGGCGGAGGAATTTCCGCGTCTGCAGTCTTCTGTGTAGGGGAAGTACCTACAGTTTGCTTTATAGACTCCCAAACATTACAGCTGCCGCGTCAGAAAAGAGTCGAGCAAATATGTCAGCGGGTCTGGAATCAGAACTTAGCATCGGTGGTTCTTGTTCTTGATCCTGATGGGTTGGTGGCGTATTCGGTAAACGATAGAGAAGCTGAGCCCGAGGTTCTATCACGTGAGGCTGTTGTTGCCCAAGGGTATTGGTCGGCCTACGAAGTGCAGTCTGGATTTATTAAGGATCGCCTCTCGCATTGGTTTTTGCCGGAGGAAAGGGTAGATCAACGTTTGCTTGCTAATTTAAGACAAGTTGTCAAGCAGTTGGCAAAAGAAGGACTTGGTAGTAGTCAAGCAGAAGCATTAATGGCTCAAGTCATTTTCTTATGTTACCTCGAACAAAGAGGTATTGTTGGTGAGGGATATCGTGCAACTCATAATCTTGAAAGGTTAGAAGATTATGTGGCTAAGTCAGATGGTGAGGGTGTTGACAGTCTGTTACGCCAACTAAAATTTGATTTCAATGGTGACTTTCTCAGCTCTAGAGATGGTGGCGCCCCAGATTGGGTTGTGCTCAATGAGCAATGTTTCAGATGTATAAAGCGCTTCTTAGAGGCTGTAGATTTTGAAACTGGGCAGGGGGCGTTCTGGCAGTATGATTTTAGTCATATTCCAGTTGAGCTTATTTCAGGTATATATGAGACGCTGTTGAAAGATCGACAGGGAGCGCTAGGAGCTTATTATACTCCTCGGCACTTGGCTAGCCTAGTTACTGAGCAAGCATTTGAGAGCTTTGATAATCCGGCTGGTTGCACCGTATATGACGGAGCATGTGGTTCTGGTATTCTTCTAACAAGTGCATTTAGGAAGATGCTCAGGCATGCGGAAGTAAGTGGAGGGAGACGACTTACATTTTCAGAACGCGTAGCTCTGATGGAATCAAATCTTTTCGGAAACGACATAGATGAAACGGCTTGCTGGATAACTGCGTTCAGTTTATACCTTTCTCTACTTGAAGGCTTAGATTCTGAAGAGGTAATGCGCCTTCAGACAGATAATAGCTTAAAACTTCCTCGTCTAGTTGGCTCTGGTCTAAATATTCAAAAAGGAGAGCTGTACGGAGATTTTTTCTCGGAAGATAATCCATTTTCAGGTAAGCGTAAGTTTGATATTCTTTTATCTAATCCGCCTTGGCGTGAGTCTGATAATAGTGAAAAGCCAGTCTGGGAGGAGTGGTGTCGTAAACATGTACCTCCTTACCCAGTTGGGCGTCGTCAAATTGCAGCTGGATACGCTTTTAAAGCCACGAGTTGCGTTAAAGTAAATAGTGTTATTGTTTTGATCATGCCTTTAAATCTTGTAATTGGTGCTAGTGATCAATCAGGTGATTTTAGACGGCGTTGGCTAGAAGATGTAAGAATCGAAAGGATAATAAACTTTGCTGATGTGAGGCGGCTACTTTTTCCGGCAGCTAAACATCCATGCGCTGTCGTCCGGGCTCGGCCGAGAAGCTTTGAAGACGAAATCATCTCACTTGGAAGTGAGTACGTCGAGTATTGGGCCCCTAAGACCGATGTAACACTGGCGTTGGGGCGGCTGGCATTACACGAGGCCGATAAAAAGATAATTTCAGCCAAAGAAATATATCAAGATAACTACTTGCTTATTTCAAGTTATTGGGGGGAAAAGCGCGATCAAAAATTACTTCGACGGCTTCAGCGTTTTGGGAGTGTCAAAGAAACTATGGAGTCACGTGAAAGTCCTTGGCTTTCTGGAAAAGGATTTCATGCTGCCAATCACAGTAATCGAGATCGCGAACTAGGTGTGCTAGCTGATCTCTCGTTGATGCCGGCAGATAGATTGCCTAGAGTCTATCCAATAGTTTCTGCTGATGCGCAACTTGCTCGGCTTGCAGATTTTTATCCTATAGTTGCAAGTCCTGGTGGAAAAAATGCGAAGCTTTACTCGGGGCCTAGAGTAATATTTCCAGATGGCTTGTCTGAATCTTATGTTATTAGGGCGATCTATTCAGAAGTCCCCTTTGCTTTTACCTCATCTATTGGGGCAATAGGCGGGGCATCAGTTGATGCTAATCTTCTTAAGTTTCTTATGATTTATCTTAGATCTCCGATAGCGACGTATATGTTGATAATGACAGGTTACTCGGTGATCGGTGAGCGTCCTCGTGTTGCGATTGATGATGTTGAGCGTTTTCCATTTTGCTCGCCGGAGGCGCACAAAAAACCAGAGCTTGCAAAGGAAATAATATTTAAGTCCTGTCAGCTGCTGGATAAGATTTCGGCGGAGTCTGAGTTGCATCGTGAATCAGCATATGATGCAGTAAAAGTTCAGCTTGATAATTTGGTTTTTGATTATTTCATGCTTGCTGAGGCTGAGCGTGTACTAATAACCGACACTGTCGACGTTATTGCTTCTTCAATTCAACCTTCAAACTATCAAGGTCTTACGACCCCTTTGCTTGATAGACCGTCGAACGATGAGATTGATCGTTATTTAACTGTTTTTAAAACAGAGCTTGCGCTTTGGCGCAGTCGTAGCAGAGGCGCGGGAGAGCTGACAGTGGAAGCTGTTATAGATGGAGCTAAGGGCTTTTTTGGGGCAGTTAGAGTTTCTGTTGGGGAGTCCAGCACCGGTGGGCTTAATGTTGCCGATTCTGCTTATCAACGACTGATCGGTGATCTCTATGCAGGGCTAGAAGCTAACCATTCGGTAGAGTCCGAGGGCAAATTATTCAATGTCCCCAATATTTTGGTTGCTGCAGGAGAAGCATTTTACTTTGTAAAGCCGTTAAGGCGTCGGTTTTGGCTTGCTAGAACCGCTCTTGCTGATGCTGACTTGATTGTTCAGACAGTTCAGGCCGCAGCTTGGGGGCGCAATTAGTTATGAGTTCCTCAATCTCAGCAGCTTGGTTTCGCCTATTTCCTGGGCCGAAGATACCTGATGTCCTCGTTTATATGAGTGATACTTGGTCTTCTCTATTGCAAACCTCGCCATCAGCAATTTCATTTGAGAAAGATGAGCCGACGTTAACTGATAATCTATGCGAGGCCCTAAGCGACGAAGACCGTCGTTTCGATTGGGGAATGGATTGTGACTTCCAGGCTGAAACTTGGGAGTTGCGCCGCGCCGCCAATGGTGATGTCTCTCGAATCGCCAGGGCAGATATTCGCGTAATTTTAGGCGCTCCAGGTACTCCGCACTTAGTTCTTGAATTCAAAAAACTAGATGGTTCAGCAAGTAGTAAATGGAAATATTGCTTTGACGGTTTGAATCGTTTTATTGACGGAAAATATGCTGTCGGTCATGAATATGGAATTATGTGCGCTTTTAGTCCATTGGATTTGATAAAGGAGGCAGGTGATTTGGCCCGATATATTGCTAGCGCCGATTATCCAAAAAGGCTGAATTGCATTCCAGCTCCCAACGGGGATGTAGCTGTTTCCCCTTCTATGATGGGAGGGCAGGTACATTTTGATACCAGTCATTTTAGAATAACGCAGAATCCGTCTCTTCCTATAGTTATTCTACATACGTTGCTCCCTTGCCCAGTTGTTTAGATTTTATGTGCTGAGCGAAAGTGTTGTTGCTGGTTGGTGGCGTTTCACTAATGCATAAATATATGTTTAAAGTTGTATATATTTGTTGGGCAGAAGGAGGATTGTTGTTAGTGACCCGTGGAGGCAATATCGTCGATTTTTAGAAAGGGGTTATCTGGGGGAGTCAGTTCAAAAAATAGCTTTGGTTCCTCAATCACATACCCCTTCAGAGTGGTTCTCTTCCTAGGGCCCTGCACTTGGCATGCCCAGATGTTCAGGCCGTTGTCTCGCTTCCTGTGGACCTTCAGATTCTCGAACTGCTTCTGTACCCAACGCCATTCTTCAATCTCTTGATCGACCCTCTTGGCTATGCCAGGAAACTCCTGGACATAACGTTGGAAGAGACCAGGAGTTACCAGAAATACAGTACCACTCACCGTGTGGATTTTGGCCTTGCTGTCATTGATGATCAGCTTATGGCTGAGGATCCCTTCCTTGACCCAATTCAGGAATGTCTGACCAGGGTTGTCCGATGAAGGATTTGAGATTTCGAGGGTGCCTGCTGACGATACATTGCTGACCTCAGACTCTTCCAGCTCGAACATATCCAACAACGTGCCGAGATAGTCGGCATTTTCCATCGTCATTGGATCGGGCTGCGATGGGCTTTGACGCGATCCTGCACTGACGGTCTCCGGCGCTGCTGGTGATGCCGGAGCGTCAGTCGGGTGGTCATCGACTGCCACGCTCACCGTTCCGCTAAAAGTTTCGGGGCGGTCTTCGCTCCCCCAAATCAACGCCGGTTGAAGGCGAAGAAATGTAAAGGTCTGCTCCCAGCTTCCCTGTGCGACAAGCGCGGTCCAGATGGCTTTGCCTTCTGGGGTGGACTCAACCAACCCATGTGACTGGAGTTCGTCGAACACCGCGAGGTTGGAGGAGGGAATGCCTTCTATCGCTTGCGACAGCAGATAAGCTCGCAGCTTGTCGGTGACCGTCTTGCTGACCAGCCACAGCGCGTCCTGAGTCAACCAACCCGCGGCCCCCGGCTGATTAAGTTTCAGCTCGTGCTGAACCAGATGACGTAGTCCGCTGATCAAGTGATGTTGCAGCGAATGAATCGGTGCTTGCAGCGCCTTGCTCGGGTTACCACCGATGTTCTGTGCGGTGGAAACACGGTCGGCCTGCATCACCAACTCACCGAGCACGCCGGCACGTTCGTACTGGCCCGCCAGGACATACAGCAGACTGGCCCACAGTGGCGGAAATCCACTGAGCCAATCGAGGATTGGGCGGTCGAGAATTTGGGTGTAGAGCAAGCCTGCGGCGGCGCCGTGCAGGTGGTAGTCACGACCCTTGATGTAACGAAAACGGTAGGGCTGATCCAGGGAGCCCTGCCAAGGATGCCAAACACGGCCATCCTGGCGTTCGACCAGCAGGTCCACGGCGATCTTGCCGATGTCATGCAGCAGGGCGCCATAGGCGATGCCAGCCGACCAGGCATCGGTCTGGGCGGCTTGGTCTTCGGGCGCGGCGCCGGTGGGAAGTAGATACGACTGACGCAGTTTCAAACTGCAAGCTACCAGCTCCAGGCCATGGTCAAGCATGCCACCGAGATACGCATGGTGGTGCGTCTCGCTGGCCGGGAGTTGCTGGACCTGCTCGGCGTAGCGATGAATCGGATTTAAATAAAGCTGGATGAACTGCGCGTGGGAGAGGGCGGTGTACTGCCAGATGCGATCGAGCAACTGGCGGCGGTGCTCCGCGGCTAACAAGCTGTGGGCCGACTCGATGGGCAGGTAACCTTCGGTGGCGCTCTGTGTCGGTGGCGGAGGGGGCTTCTGACTTTTGTGGCGAAACAGACTGAGCATCGTGACCTCCGGGAAGTGGCTGGGTCAGTGGCCTTTTAGCCTTTTCGGATAGCGCTCTTACCCTTGAGTGCCCATTCCCTTCCAACCCTTACCCGTCCTTTTTGGCTCGTGTCCCTTTGTGCGGCAATCGGAATATGGATTCTCCTAGGCATCATTTTTTGGGGCTAGTACGGAAAAGAAAAGAATCGATACACTGCGGTGCATATTTTTTAGGTCTTGCCATGAACCTCACTGACGCCACGCTTGTGCTGCTGCTCGCGGCACGTATCCATGGGACCGACGAAGCCGTCCGGGCCTCGGCGAAGAGCGTGGTCAAGAAGTTGCCGCGCAGTAAACGTGATCTGATCTACAAGGTAATCGATAGCCGAAGTCCGCTCGAGCTGGTGGATTTTCTGGCGCAGAACCTGGATGCGGAATGACAGGCTGCGAGTGTGTGCCCATCCCTGACTCTTTGCATTAGAGCACCGCGGCATGGGATTTTTCTGGGCGCATCACAGGGCCCAACTCGCGTTGGGCCCTGTGATGCGATTGCAACGGTGAGTTAACGCTCAAACTCCATCGTTCATGCATCGTGAGTCATCCATTACCATCTGCTTCAGTTGCTGCTCCAGGTTGAGTACATACTCCGAGGCGCTTCGGGCCTGACCACTGGCGCGAAAGATCGCGCGTTTGTCAGCCTTGAGCAGGCCGAGCCAGGAGTCGATGTAGCCCTCGTGCCGTAGCTCTCCCTGTATACCGGCGTAGGCACATAAAAAAGCTGCGCCCATCTCGGCGATCAACTCCTCAAACGCGTAGCCTGGCGAGCCGAACGGACAGGCTGACGTCACGCCTTCGCGCTGCAACCGAGAGTGATGCCCGGTCCAGTGCGTCAGCTCATGAAGTGCCGTGGCGTAGTACCCGCTTTCATCGTGAAATTGTGCCTTTGTCGGCAGTTGGATGAGATCCCTGATCGGATGGTAAAAGGCTTCGTCGGCAGGCCGATGAACGATGCGTGCACCTGAACTTAAAAGCAGATTTTCCGCGGCGCTGTTGGGCTGGAAGGGATCACTCTGTTCCGTCTCGAGCAGGGTGCCATTGAGCATTTCGAGCCCTTCCGTTTGCTCGATGTTGAACAGAAAATGTGTCCTGAGAATGCCGAAGTGAGCGACCTTAGGCTGACCGTTTTCATCGAGTACGGGTTGGCCTGACTCAGTCTGTTCCTCGCGCTCCCTAGGCTTGTAGAGCACAGCCAGAGTGCTGTGTTCACCCTTACGGATGTGCCCACCGGCCTTTTTAGCTTGGTTGAAGGTCAGCCAACGATCTTGAGTGAACCCCTGCAATCTGGCCTCGGCCCAGAGCAGCGGTAAATTGATGCCCGAATACGGACGTCGCGTGATGGCATTGATGGGGTAGGGTTGATGGCCGATGTAAGCGGAGCCACTTGAGGACCAGGGTTTGATCCAGGGAGCAACGCCTTGGTCTAACGCGGTAACGATCTTGTCTGTCACGTCTTGGTAGATATCGCGCATGGCAATTTCCTCGAGAGAAAAATGGAGGAACGCCTTGCCCGCCGGGGGAGGGTTCCCCGGTGGGTGATGGGCTGGATTGATGCAGGCCTGCATACCATCCGAATGTGGAGGTGGGCGCCGCCCATTGCGCTTAGCGCTGGTGTTCTCCTGCAAGCGCTATCAGTAAGGCGCCAGGCTGACCCGGTTCTTGGAGTAGGCTGAGACTCAACTGCAGCAACGGGTCGTGGTCGAATTGATCGGTTGGTTCAATGTGGACTACCTCGAACAGCACATAGGGCTTTTGTGGATAGGCCAGGTGGGCTTCGAAGGCTGCGCGCAATACGTGGCTCAACCGATCGACCTGCAGCTTCTCAGCGTGATCGGATTGCTCGAGCATTACTGCGTGCTGCCACGCGCCAGGGGTGAACACGATGGGCAACCGGAGGGTGTTCAGTGTTTCCGGTGTAAGTGAGTCGGGCATGGTATGTCTCCGTTGAGAACGCGAAGAAACCTTTCCCGTGCGGAGAAAGATTTCCCCGCAGTGGGTTGAAGAAAATCAAGAGGGCTTACCTCACGGGCAGAGCTCGAAAGGCGCTCATAAGAGCAGTAGGCGTTCATTACCGTAGAAACGGTCATCGTGCGAGCCACCGAACGCTAATCGCACTTGGGGGGAACCACCATCGAAGTGACGTAGCCTTGAAGGTTCTGGCTACCTGGGAAAGTGCTGTCGATAACAGCGATCCGCACCTTGTATTTAGCCGGACGATTTATCTGGGTCAATCGCTGTAGAGACGATGTTTCGCAGAGCTTGTCTTCTGGCTTCCAATGAGGATTTTTCGGCCGGGGAAACTGATAAACGGTCAGGTATGGGCCGTTTTCAGTAGTAGCCTATTCCTCCAGGCTCAACCATGAAAACGCTCAGAAGAGGACGAGACCATGCCGACTCAGCAACCTGTTCAGAATTCACGTGCCCACCGCTGGGCGTATGCCTGTGGTCTGTCGGTGAAGCGTAGCTACCGTAGGTTGAAAACTTTTGAATCCCGCGTGGTTGAGCGTGCCGAGACCGCAGGTGTGCCCGCAGGTAAATTTCTTGTTCGCGGGAGTTTTCTGACTGCTAAGTTCGCTCTGTTCGGAGCATTTCTTTTTGTCAGCTTCTGGTTGTTTGTGCTGATGTGCACAATTGTCGTATTTGCAGCTGTCCCATTTCAGGGGTCAGACACTCCAGATAGTGACGATCTCGATGATCCAATGCATAGAACTTCTTGGCCTGAGCGTTACGATAAATGGGGTTCTCTGAAGTAGGCTCTTGGTTACTTTGAGCTCGATTTACCCGAAACAATTCTTGCACCGCTCATCAACTGAGAGGTCCCGTTAGAGCTCGCTGTCTGTGCTGCGTGGGTTCCCCTGCTGAGCATTCCTTCTACGCCTGAACCTACGCTATATCCGGCCCAACTCATTGCCCCGAGAAAAAGCATCGGTAGCACGATGAACATCGCCCCCATTACATACTCGATCACCTGCGCCGTGACGGTTCCATCCATGAGGCCTGATGTGGGCAGCGACAACAGCACCTGATTTGACGCTGACACTTGGTTGTACAACGTATCGAGCATGCTGGAGTCGACCCAGCGCGCCAGTTCCCACCAGAAGCTCAGCATGTGTAAGGTGAACATGGCAAACGTCACCGTCATGACGGTCTTCAGCTGGTAGGTACTGACCAGCAGGATCAGCGGCAAGCTGATGATGACGCCCATGATCAGGAATGCCTGCACCATCGGCAAGGCTGCGCGTAGTGCATTCATTGCCGGGAAGTTGCTGAAGGAACCGAGGGCCAACCCGGTATTGGTGGCCAGGTTATTGAGCCCCTGATTGATCGAACCGCCACGAGCGCTGGAGCCGTAGTCCTGATACACCTGTCCGGGCGACATGGACATCGATTGCTGGCGCGGACTAACCAGCTCGCGAAGGGTGGCATCTTCGATCTCGTTGCTCGAACGCCCAGTCAACCAACCTTTCAACTGAGTCAGCAACGAGGGATTAACCTGCTCGATCAAGCGTTCGCGTAGACCGACACCGCTGTCGCTCCACCACTGTTTACAGGTGGGGTAGCCCGCGCCATTCTCCAGCCGCGGTAAGGAAACATCGCGGTTGTCGTCATACGGCCAGCTGACTCTCGGTGTACGTGAGCGATCCGTATCGTAGTAGCCGGGTGTGTCGAGAAAAAAGCTTGACCCGATCCACGCTGCGTCGTGACTTTGTGCTTTGTCCAACTGCGGACGGTTGGTGAACAGCCGAGAACGGGAATAGCCGTAGCAGTCGCGGGTGAAGTCGGCGACTTCCTGCAGTAGGACCTGATTATCGATGCGCGAGCTGTCGATCTCCATGCGCATTTGTCGGATATCCGGTGCGCAAGGGATGGAGGCGGTGGCTGCCGCAGTCACGCCTTTGCTCAAAGCATGCACCAGAAACCACCAGATCGGCACATTGGCGGAGCGCCCGCCGATGGTATTGAAGGTCGTCCCCCAGGCGGTTTCTGCTGGTTTGGCCACACTTACGCCGCAGCGCTGACTCGCCGCATCATCGAACGCCATAGAGGCGAGACTCAACGGAAAGACAGGCGCGCAACCGAACAAGACGACGATGTAGGCCAGCCACAACCGGTTCTCGATCCGTGGCACCGAGAGCAGCCCCTTGTTGCCTTCGTCCGCGCCTTGCTGACGGGCAGATAACCATTCCTGCAAGATGATTGCACCAAAGGGCGCGGCGAACAGTCCTGTGTCGGACAGGACACTCCAGAGGCCGTTGTTGATGATCCAGGCCAGGAGAGAGAGGTAAAACTCCAAGTAACTGTTGGTGCTCATGAGCATGGTAATGACCTCACAGTCGGGTGAGCTCGACGCAGATAAAGAGCAGGAGTCCTAATGTCCCGATGCGTTTTATGCGCCGTCGATCCTGTGGTCGATGTTGGTAGCGCCGAAGCAGGTCCCACCAGAGTGCAAAGAGAGCGCCGTAAAGCAGCGCACGCCACCACCGCAGATAAGGCTGTGCGGATTCGAATGCCTGCTGCCAGGCGTCGAAACTACCCAGCGCGGTACGACCGATCCAGGCGGCCAGTGAGGCGGTCAAGATCATCACCGCAACAATCCCCAGACTTGAAAGCAAAGTGAATAGCGGTGAGCGTTTCATGGCTCACTTGCGCCTGGCGTCAGCATCATTGAGTCGACCCGGCTCAGGGTCACCTTGCTCGACGGTGCGCGAAGCCTCGGCACCACCCGCATGTCGATCGAGCACGAGGCTGGCGGTGTTGGTAGCCAGCATTTGTCGAACCTGCAGTTCGGTCTGCAGCAGGCGTATTTCACGCTCCAAAGCGTCGATGTTTTTCGTCAAGGCGGTCTGGGCCGGCTCGGCGGAGGCGATGTTGGGTTCGTGACTGCCTGCCAGTAGTGTGCGCAGTAGCAGCAGTGCCTTGTCCAGGACGCTGGACAGGGCCGTCTCACTAGCCAGGCGTCGTGCCAGCAGATCCTGATCGGGATCGTCGCGCAGGGCTTCGATCACACCACGGCTCACCGGCAGCATCGGGCTGGAGGCTTTCGCCAGGTTGTCAGGGATAGGGGGCAGAGAGCCAGACAACAGCCCTTGCAAGGCCTTAAGGCGCTCGTTATAGGCCTCCTGGATCAGCGGCGTCAGTCCACTGCCTGCGGTCGCACGCAGGGTTTCGCAGCTATCGCAGGTCGCGACTTCGCTCTCACCCAACACTCGAACGGCCCATTCGGATTCCTCTTGGGGCGAGGTCCATGTCTGGCAAATAGCGCCACCCAGGCAATCGCTGCTACTGATCGAGGCACTGTCGTCCACCGTCCGGTTATGCAGCAAGTTGTAGCCCGCACGCACCACGTCGGAGGTCACCCGAATGGGCGTCTGCCCATCACCACCAGCCTTCGAACCGCCGACCCAGGTCACTCCATTGTTGCCGTTATGGGCCTCGGTATTTTTCACCGCGGCCACTGCATCGCCGCCGGTTTGCTCCAGGTTGCCTTGCATTTCTTGGTTCTTGGCCAGTGCACCCCAGCCGGCTTGACCTACTTTGTCCGCCATCTTTTCGGCCATGGCCTGACAGGTCAGCTTGGAACGGTCGAAGTCGATACGACCTTGCATCACTCCGTTGCTGAGCAACTCATAGAGTCCTGGATTGGCGCGCTGGATGATCAACGCCGGCAGCGACATCACCGCTTGGGTCGCGTTCTGCACGACGCTACCCATGATCTGCTGAAAACCTTCGGTGACGCCGTTCAGCTGGTTTTGCAGGGTGTTGGTGAGGCTCATGTTTCCGCACATCATGTTCGCTCGCCAAGAACCACCGACACCGAGACCACTGGGTCGATAGAGCGAACTCGGTGAACCGACTGCCGAGCCGCCACCAATGGTGTACATCACGCGGTCATCGAGCACTTCGCCTTGAGTGCCCAGGCGGTAATCGTCTTCGGCGGAGTGGGCATGCGTGGCCATGGCAAGCAGTCCACAGAACAACAGACTCATCGCGCCCAACCATGGTCGTGCGAGAAGCCGGCTCATGAAGCACCTCCTTCGAAGTCGATACTGAACAGAAAGGTCTGCCCCTCACGTTTGCAGCAGCTATAGGGACGCCAAAGCGACCAGGCGTATCCGCCATCCGCGCTCTGGACTGGATTGCTGGGGAAGATGGCGCACGTGGGCTGAATTTGGGGGGAGAGCAATTGCCATTTGTGGGTCGAAGCGTCGTTTTCGACGATCGGGCCAGGTGGCCAGTAGCCGTCGTGTCTGGCTGGTGTGAGTGGTAAGTACACATGCGGCTGCCAGTTTCGGGTAACTACATCACCGGCCCGTTGTGCCATGACTGCGGCTGCCTTGAAATCGTCGGGCTGTACCAGAAAACCCTGCCGGGGATAAACGTTGCCCCACATGTTTCCTAAAACTTGACTACCGACTTCGCGGACCCCTGGCACAAGTGACTCGGGGTAGAAATTTTCCGGGATGCCATGGCGCCAGGCCAGTGAGTCCAAGGTACTCAAATAGTAGGGCATGAATGCAGTTGCGCCGCTGGCGCAGGCGTAGCCGGATTGTGAAGCCAGTTGCGTGGCTGCCCATCCGCCAGGGTGGCCTATACCATCGACGTTTTTGAACCGGGGCAGGTTGTTGCGGTGGGGGTTCGGGGTGATAAGGTTGCCGCCACCTTCCGCACCGCTGACGGGAGAGGAAAGGGTGGCCATCTCGATCCAGGGGTTATTGCCCGTGGCGGTGTAGCTTGAGACCACCAGTTCAGGAATGAAATGACGAACCTTGGTCGAGGTTTTGACTGTGCAGCCGAACGGTGTGCAGAGCAGCCAGAAGCAAATGCCGACGACCCTGTATTCGAGGCAGTCTGGCGAAAGCACGGAGGACGTGATGCTTCCGGTGTCCAGCGCCATGCTTGGACCGCATGCCAGCAGGATGCTCAGTGCCAAGGGTCTTAGCTTTGCGGGAGATATTGACGAGCAGACGGCAGTCATAATCCAGGCTCAATATGTATGGCCTGGGCAGATTCGGTGAGGGGCTGGAGATTGTCAGCGGAAATTATGGAAGCGGGTGTATCGGGTTTGCGAGACGTGAGACTATTATTTGACGTGAAGGAAGCTGCGCAGGATGTCGGGTTCCACAAGTAACTGATCTGCCGTAATTTCCAAAATATTGGCGAGCTTGCACAGAACCAACAGCGACGGATTGCCCGTGCATCGTTCGATTTGACTGACGTAGGTGCGATCCACCTCGGCCATGAGCGCGAGCTGCTCCTGGCTAAGGTTTTTCACGCGTCGCATCAAGCGGATATTTTCCGCCAGCCGCAGACGAAGCTGTTCGTAGTCTTGAGTCATGCGCGCAAATTGCGCCTTGAGGGACTCTCAATCCACGGGATATAGTCTGCATTAGCATTGCTCTATGCGATTTGAATGCTTATGGCTGGTACCTAGAGCCTATATGTTTTCGAAGCTGGCCTTTGCGTCTGAAAATAAATCAGAAATTTAGGGTGTATATGGACGAAAACTACATTTCAATTCCGCCGGCGGATGGTTGTCCAAGTCTTTTGACGCCGTGGGGTAGCGAATTTTCCTCAATGATTGAGCGTGGCGTGCAATGCGCCCAGGCTTGGCTTGATGCGCCTGGCGAAATTCCGCTGTGGTGGGAGCTGGCGCAAACCCGCAAGTCCTTCCCTGTCGGTGACTGTCAGGATGCCTTTGAAGCCGGATTTTTGTTGAGGGTTCAGCAGCGTCTCCGGGGAGTACGGCAATAACCGTTATCTCGTTTTAGAGCGCTGAATAGATTTACCTATACAGGGTCTATTCCTCGCGCTCTATCGATTCGTTCCGCTACCCGAAATGCCGCTTCCAGCTCGGAGCAGACGTTCTCCTGCATCAATGTCCAGCGCTCGGCTTTTTCCTCGGGCTCAGTCATGGCCAGGGCGAGATAAAGACTGGGTGGTACGGCCCGAAACAGCGTCTCAATTTTTTTCGATAGCACGACCCCTTCGGTGTACTTCCCCGGCTCCTTGCCAGCGGACAGCAGCAAGGCTTTTTGCGCAGACGTGAGCTTTTTGAACCGTGCGATTTCCTCAATCTCCGCGGGCGGCATATTCAAGCAAATCCACCATTCGATCATGTTGAGCATGGTCTGCGCAGCCGTTGGAAAGTCGGCAAGGTTTTGCGTCGCCAGCCAGAACCAGGCGCCGAGCTTGCGCCACATCTTCGTGCCCTTGACCACGAAGGGCGCCAGCAGCGGGTTCTTGGTAATGATGTGCCCCTCGTCGGTGACCATGATGATTGGTCGGCCCAAGTACTGGTCGCGCTCGGCGAGGTTGTTTACGGTGTTCATCAGGCTGATGTAGCTAATGGACATCTGAGCCTCATAGCCTTCGCGAGCGTAAGTGGCGAGGTCGACGATGGTCACATCGCTTTCCGGCCACGGGGTGCCTTCACGGTCGAAGAGCTCACCCTCGAAGCCCTGGCAAAAGAGATCGATGGACTCGCCCATTTCCTGTGCACGTTCGCGACGTTTTTCCGGTAAGCGCGAGTCTGTGGCGACGCGCAGTAAAGCGTTGCGCACATCGCGGGTCAGTACCTGACGGTTCGTTGCGACACAGATTTGCGCCGCATCGAGAATACACTCGCGGATCAAGCTGCGATCAGCTCGACTCAGTCGCGCCTCTTCCTTAGCCTCGCCACCGGTGATCATCAGGCGAGCGGTGATTTCCAACTCGCCGAGCACATCGCGCTGGTCCTCGCGACTGGCTACTGCTTCATCGTCCCACTCATCAATGGAAAGGCTCGCCACCTGATCTGGTTGTTCGACCAAGCGCCAGGCATCGCCGAATGGGGCAAGACTGACCGGGGCGCCAGGTTTTAATTGGACCTTGTTGATCGACAAGCCCTGTGTGGCGAAGTAGTCACCCTGCAGGCCGAACGAGTTGCCAGCCTCTACGATAAATAGGCGAGGGCGGTATATAGCCATGATCTGCATCAACAAGGTGACTAGGGTCGCTGACTTGCCGGCGCCGGTGGGGCCGAATAACAGCAGATGGCCGTTCATTGCCCGGTCTAAACGTGACAACGGATCAAAGCTCAGAGGCGACCCACCACGATTAAACAGCGTGATACCCGGGTGGCCGGTGCCAATGCTGCGGCCCCAGACTGGAACGAGGTTTGCCAGGTGTTGGGCGAACATCAGGCGTGTGTACCAGTTACGTGTGTCGCGGGCTGGGCTGTAAGCCATCGGTAACCAACGCAGGTAGCTGTTGCAGGCGGCGACTTCATCGCCCTCACGCACCGGTTGTAGCCCCGCACCCAGCAGCGCGTTCGTTAGGCCGACTGAGCGTTGGTGCAACTGCTGTTCATCGTGACCGCGCACGTAAAACGCCATCGTGCCACGGTAAAGCTTGTGCTGACGGCCGATGATCGCACGAGCCTCTTCAACATCCTGACGGGCCTGGGTCGAGGCAAGGTTCTCACCGATCGCTTTGCGGGCTAGACGGTTCAACTGATCCTCGAGTACATCCTGCGGTTTGACCACCAAGGTCAGACTCATCACCGTGCCCTCGGGTAACTGGTCGAACAGGGCATTCACCGCGTCTCCCTTGCGGATTTCGCCAGTGAGTTGACCAATCAATGGCGCCCGGCGCAGTTTATCTACCACCATGACCCGGTGGGGCTGATCATCAAAAAACCAGAGTCCATGCTGCACGTCCGAACGCGGTTCGTTGAAGAACAACCGTTCGGCAAAGTCGTGATCGAAGGGCAGTTCCAGCGACTCGCTCTCGCCAGACTCCGGATAGGCCACGCGGCGGTAGAAATGTTCGGGCGATTCATCTGTGAGCTTGGGGGCTGGATTGAACCAGGGCAGCAACCATGCATACAAACCTCGGCCATCGACTCGCGTCGATTGCACCCCGCACGCCTGCAACGAAACAGCGACACGTTCGCAAGTTTGTTGTAGCGATTGCACTGGGTTGAGTCCCGCCTCCTCACCCTCAGACTCAAGCCAGCGATAGATCACTAATCGCACCCGACGGCTGTTTCCTCGCCAGGGCAGGCGCGTGACTGCCTTATCCTCGAACAGGCCGCCGGGCTTGGAGATGGCTTTCAGATGTCTGTGAATTAGTTCTAGGTACGCTTCGGTGAAAACCGTGCCCCGGGCGTTGTCCTGAATATAGTCGGTGAGCCTGGTCAGGTAGGGGGTGAAGTCGTTGTCGTCCTGGCAGAAAAACTGCGCCACCCATGGCGCTTGATCCAGCTCGTCAAAGCTATCCTGCAGGGCATCTTCTATGGCATCGCGGGTTGCCATTAGCCAATCGGGTTCGCGCCCTTCTGTGCCGATGGGCAGTAACTCGAACACCGCCCCCACAGATTGATTGTCATCTAGTAGAAAACACTGCTCGGTGTCGAGGTATTCGACCCACGGCAGATGATCGGTGAAGCTGGGGTTGTGCGCATATAACGCAGCTTCATCGGCAAATGTGGCGCGTGGGCGCAATGGGTTGCGCCAGGCTTTCCATGCAGAAGAGCGGTTTCCCGCATCGTCGCTACACATTACAGATCTTCCTGGCGTTCACCCGGCATTGCGTACTGCACCCGTTGATAGAATGGAAAGACGGTCGAGTACCCCGGCACTGGTGCTTGCTCGGTACCACTCAGATGCGGATACACGTACATCACCAAATCAGGATTGGGTAGACGAGGGAACAGGTTGCGAATTTCATTCACTGCTGTACGCGTATACGGTTCCTGGAGCGCAGCGGAGAGATCTGTTTGAGCCAACGGGCGGCGCAACTGTTGCCGAGCATCCAACAGTAGCTGTTGAGTACCCTGTGAGCCGGCACCGTTCCAGATGTCCAGCATGGTTTGCTCGCCATGCGGCAAAAGTGTGTCCTTGTCTGTGGAACACCCCGTCAGGACCCAGCAGAGCAAGCTAATCCAGGTCAGATAGAGAGGTAGGATCTTTTTCATGGCGAACGCTCCGGCCCTTAGGCTCGTAGTCGATGGTGATCTCATGGTCGAGGTGCAGTGCTACTTCTGCTGCCGGTGGCACGTACACGGCCGCAAAGGCTTCGCCATACAGTTTGTTGACCCACTCTCGGATGTCGCTGACCCCACCACTGAGAATTGAATTCAGTGCGCTATTGCCACTGCTGCTGGTGACCCCGAAGGCACTGCCGCCCGAGCTGATCACGCTGCTGTTGTTTTGCTCATTCCCGAGCAATGCAGCGACGCCCGCGCCGGCAGCAGTGATCAGGCTCTGGCTACCGAGGTACTGCTGGGCGTTCGAGCGGCGCTCGCCGACGATGCAGGGAATGCCATACGGATCGGACAGGTAACCGAGTCCGCCGCGGATCTTGTCGGTGTTTGAGCTCTGGGTGGTGGAGGCATTGCGGCTGGCTACCGCTTTCGGCTGAGGCACCGTGCGGATGGTGCCATCGGTAAATACAAAAGTGATCGACTCGACCTGTCCGCGTACGCAAGACAGGGTCCAGTCACCGGACGCCGTGCCGCTCATCACAGCACCCGCGACGTCTGGCAGGTCGATGCCGTTGGCCGTCAGGTTCTCCGGACCGACCAGCACCTTGAAGGGATAGGGATCATTCACGGTGCCATCCACCGGGACTCGGCCAATCAGCGCGGTCATGGCGACCGAGCCCATTAATGTCGCATTTTCGGGAATGGTGTAGACCGGCTTCGCACCTTCGGTACGATCACCGGATCGCGTCAGGTCACGCTCACCCTTGGTGACCTCGCGTAACTGCTTCTGGCTGCGGTCGATGGCATTGTCCTTCAAACCCTCCAGTGAGTTGAAGGCAGTAGGCAGACTCGGTGCGGAGGAGGTCTTGGTTTTGCCTCGGGCTTCGGTGGAGGGAGCATCCGAAGGTTCAATCCACTGCAGCGCATCGTTGGCAGAATGCAGCCCTTCGAACTGGTCCCCATCGCCCGGCTCAAGCCCCAATCCGATCGGCATGTCCTTGCCTTTGCCGGCCAGCCCCGACAACTGCTCCTGCAATTGCGTTAGTAGACCGCGAGCCTGACGACTGTCTAGTTCTGCTTTAAGTCGGGCCTCGTTGGCTTGTCGACGGCCTTCGTCGACCTGCTGTGTCACGCTGCCAAGCGCCGTCTGGATACGCGAATCGACACTGTTTTCCCGTTCGCGCAGGCGGTTGTTCTCTGTTTGTAGTGAATCGTTATGCTTCTTCAAACCGAGCATGTCGCTGCGCATGGCCTTCACCTGGCCGACCAGGGTGGCGACGGTATCGCGTGGGGTATCGCCCGCAATGCCGAGCGACTTGGCTTGCTCGGCAGATAATTGAATATCGCCCTGATCAACTGGGTGCTCTGGAGAAGGTGTGCTGCCTCCCGCGACCCAGCTTTTCATGATGATCAGCACCACGCCCAGCAGCGCAGCCGGTACCAGCCATTTGAGCAAGGCGTTAGCCTTCATCGTAAGCACCTCGCGCAACGGGCGGAAGCATCACGGCGTGTTCGAGGCCGGCACCGCGAGTGATGAGGTACGCAATCGTGGTGTCTTCCGCACTGCCGACCGGCCCGAGGAAAGCATGCTGGAAGGTCGCGGCGAACAGCTTTGCCTGAAGCTGACGCGGATCTAGTTGCACCGTCGCTGTACCTCGATTGCGCAACTTCACGGCCGTCACCCAATAGTCACCGAGCCGCCAGGCGGCGATGGGTGTGCTGGAAACGTTTTCGCTCGGCAGCAGGGTCGGCAGTTCGGTGCGCAGCTTGAGCGGGACGCGGCGTACGCCGGGCAGGGACTCCACGGTGCGCAGCGGGCCGTACAGGCTTTGCGCGGCGTAGCGCGTCAAAGCGGCCGGGATCGGCGTACGTTCTGGAACAGGGACGGTGCTCGATTCAGACTCGATAGCTTGCATCGGAGCATTCTTGAGAATACGCACGGGCTCCAGGGGTTGATCGCCAGGCGTGGCCGCGATATCCAAGAGGATGATCTCGCCCGTCTTGACCGATTGCAGTTGCAGTCGTGTCGGTGCAATGGCTTCCGACGCGCGCAGGTACAGCGTGCCTCCGGTTGATTGCACGCGCAGTTTATCCTTCAGAGTGGGAGGCACGCCGACACGAACAGCTTCATCGACAAAGACCACTCGTTCCTGATTGATCACCAGTGGGACCGCGAGCGGTAGGCGTTCCCAGTGCATCAGTTCGACGGCCTGCGCTGCAGCGCCCGATAGCATCAGTGTGAGGGTGAGTCCCAGGGTAGAAATCCGCTTCATGGATCACCTTCAGGCAGTGAGATTTTTTGCGGCGTACCCTGATAGCAATCCAGTGCAAGGCCCCACTTATTGCGTTCGGGGTCCAGATCGAAACGCACCACCCGTAACGGATAACGCACGACCACCCGTTTCACCGGTTCGGCGGCGTAATACTCATCAGCGTTAAGGTCGAGTGTGACCAACCAACTGTCGCGATCGAGTTGCTTGACCCGCAGTTCCGGATCTTCACTGTAGCCTCGGCCTAGAATTTCGTAGACGCCACGCACCCGTTGACGCAGTTCGCCGGCGGCCTTGCGATACTCGTAGTCGCCGTCGAGGAAGGCCTTGCAGGCGGGTGTCAGGTAGGACTGCAAGCCATAGATGGCGCGGCGATAATCCTGCTCGCCATCCGAGGGCCAGCGGTTGAGTTGGCCAAAGATGTAAAGGGCAAAGGCATACACATTCTCTGGGGGAACATCCCACCACTTGCGCGTGCTGCCCGAGCGCAGATCAGGGGGGACGTGCACGGTCAGATCGGTTGGTGCTGAGCGCCAGCCATACCATAGTCCGGCGCTGAGCAGGGCGAGCATCACTATCGCCAGACGCAGGCTGAAGATATGGGCCTGTTGGGCATCGACCTTGTTTCGAAATCGACTCATGGCTGCCACCGGGACAGGGCAGGGCGCAGTCGACGTGAACGGCGAACCGTCCAGGCACCGGAGTGGAGAATCAAACTTCCACGCCCCAGGCGCCAACGGCTGGCGAGTATCCATTCGAGCTTGCGGTACAACCAGGTCTCCGGACGAGCCCGTTTGGCCCGACGCAGTAGCGTGCCCCCGATCAATAAGACCACTGTCATGCCTGCGATCATGCTGGTCGGCGCCACGGCAATCGAGGCGGTGACGATCGCCAGAGGAATGCCCACCAGCAGGCCAATGACGGCGCCGGAGCCTAGGGCTACCCACATTTCATCATTGGTTAAACCGCGCAATACGGCTGGATCACGATTGAGTCGCTCTGGCAGAAAGACCAAAGTGCCGTCGGCAAGGCGTTCGATAGTGTCGTTCATGCCAACCTCACAGAATCGCGGCAGCTTTGGTGAGGAACCAGATGATGATCACTACCAACAGGGCGCCGATACCAACTACCGCGCCAAGGTCTTTCCAGGTCTTGCGCTGGTTTTGGACATCGGCGAATACGGTCAGGGAGTGCCAGGCCACGCCGAGAAACGCGAGCAGGGCAATCAGTAGACCGAGCAAAATGCCGCCGTCGTAGGCGTAGTTTTTGATCGTCTCGATCAGCCCGGAACCTTCGCCTCGGGAAGGCGCCTCCATGGTCGGTAGTTCGGCAAAAGCTAGGCCTGGACCAAGGACCAGCAGCAGACCGATCAAGCGTTGGCTTGTACGATCACGCAGGTTGTTTTTGATAGGGACAAGGCACTTGAGCATGATCGCGATCTCCGATATTAGGACAGGGTGAAGAACATCAAAATCAGCAAGGCGAGCAGTACGCGCGCAGCACTGCCGCCAAAGGCACCAAAGCGCATGCTTCCTGTCGCCCAGCCCCGGTAAGCCGTCCACATCACCCAGGCACACCACAGCAAAGCCAGGACGAGAACCAAGGACAGCCACAGTTTCGAGCTGCTCTGTGCCGAGAAGCCGGAAGCGTTTTGAAAGGCGGCGGTCTGGGCGTCAGTCATGCTCACGGCGAGGACTCTGCGGATGGGGTGTCGAGACGGTATTCTCCGACCAACTCAGTGGAGTCGCGGGGTTGAGCGCGAGAGGGGGAGAGATAGTCCTGCACACCCTGGCGGATGCGCTGGATGTCTTGAGTTAGGCGGGGATAGTCAAAGCGGTAACGTGTATTTGACTCTGGTGCTTCGTCACGCGAGACCCGTAGTACCAACGTGTCGAGAGTATCTAGGGAAATCCTGAAAAAGACTTCCTGATTTGGCAAAATCCCCGGACACCAATCGCCGAGCTTTTCAATGAAGCAGATGACCTTCGCCGATGCCGAGTACGCCGGTAAGCGCAAGCAGACCCGCAAGGAATTGTTCCTGATCGAGATGGATCGTGTCGTACCCTGGAAGGGTTTGATTGCCCTGATCGAGCCTCATTACCCGAAGGGCGAAGGTGGTCGTCCTGCCTATCCTTTGATGGCGATGCTGCGGGTTCATCTCATGCAGAACTGGTTCGGTTACAGCGATCCTGCGATGGAGGAAGCTCTGTACGAGACGACGATCTTGCGCCAGTTTTCCGGTCTGAGCCTGGAGCGGATCCCAGATGAAACTACCATCCTCAACTTCCGTCGCCTGCTGGAAAAGCACGAGTTGGCCGCTGGTATTCTCGGCGTGATCAATGGCTATCTGGGCGACCGTGGCTTGTCACTGCGACAAGGCACCATCGTCGATGCCACGCTGATTCATGCGCCCAGTTCGACCAAGAACAAGGACGGCAAACGCGACCCGGAAATGCACCAGACAAAGAAAGGTAACCAGTATTACTTCGGTGCCAAAGCTCACATTGGTGTCGACGATGAGTCAGGGCTGGTGCACAGCGTGGTGGTCACTGCGGCCAACGTCGCGGATATAACCCAAGTCGACAAATTGCTACACGGTGCTGAGAACGTGGTCTGCGCCGATGCAGGCTATACCGGTGTCGAGAAGCGCGAAGAGCATGCGGGACGCCACGTCATCTGGCAGATTGCAGCCCGGCGCAGTACCTACAAAAAACACGGTAAACGCAGCGCGTTGTACAAAGCGATGCGCAAGATCGAGAAAGCCAAGGCCCAGTTTCGCGCCAAGGTTGAGCATCCATTTCGGGTGATCAAGCGCCAGTTTGGTTATACGAAAGTGCGCTTCCGAGGCTTGGTGAAGAACACTGCTCAGATGGTGACGCTGTTCGCCCTGTCAAACCTGTGGATGGCGCGTCGATATTTGCTCTCCAGCGTAGGAGAGGTGCGTCCGTAATGAGTGAAATAGCTGCTGCGAGGCGCGTGCAGCGGCAAAAATGGATGGAATAGGCGGCAGACTTGATCGATTTTGAACGGCTGCCGTTTTTTGAAAGCGCCTATGGCTCAGCAGTCGAAAAATAGCGGCCTACTTCAGACCATCCCTAGCTGTCGGATGAGTAGACTGAGTTGCTGCTCATGCTCGCCCGCAGCAAAGCAGTCGCTGTGAAATGCGATCACAGTGAGCATGAGAACACGAATAGGAAAAACGGACATTGTGGTGGTCCCGACGTTGGTCTGGAATTAAGATCTCCGAGGGAAGAGTGAACGTCAGCAAATTAATCGAGCTGGCTACGATCGGTTTTTATTCAGTTGTCGTTAAGGATGATAGTGGTGGAAGGAGTTAAAGAAAAATTGATAGTTGAGGTCGCAGAGTGTCTGCGTGGCCGCACTGACCACGAAATTCTTGAGTTTTATATATCGACTGAGAAATTCGCAAGAAAATACGCTGTCAGTTACGAGCTAGAAGGACCAATGCATTTGGTTCTTGATAACAGCATAATTCAGTCTTTTAAACATAGAGCAACTAAGCCGAATCGTGATTTGCAGGCGTTATCATATACTGCGTTCACCAGATTTGTAACAGGCTGGAGCGACCGAGAAACCTACTTGGCTGTGACTCCTGTAGCCTTATATGAGCATATGGGGCGTCGTGGAAATATTAAATCTGCTGACGCATTAAGTGCCCTCGAAGAGCTTCGGTTGTTTTTCGCTGATACAGGTCTGCGTATGACTTGGATCGGCTTTAAGTCGATTGAGCATTTGGTGAGCGTTCTGGAGGCGGTGCATGATGACGATGTATACCTCACTCAATATTTTAAAAGAATAGAAGAGCTGAGTTGGAAAAAAGATCTCGAGGCTCCTTTTGGTGTGCTAATTCCTCTAGGTATTGCATATCGGGAAATACCTGATGACTTGCCATTGAAATATTTTGATCCCTGGTATGTTAAGTTTGTGCTCACTAGTCGAGTTGAGCGCGCGATAATTAAGCAGTCACAGCATAACCCTGATGCCCTTCCGATTGGGAGTGGTCCAATGGCGGATGCTCTAGCGGATCTTAATAACTTCAATAAGAAGGGGACTTTGTTAGGCCTAGGGGATGTCGATATGTTGCAGGTATGTGACGGTTCCCGGCAATATAAGCAGAAAGCCGGTTATGTTTTAGTAGGGCAAACGCTGGACGATACGCTCTCTGATGTCCTGCGGCATCGACATTCATATGTCGAGAGTGCGGGGGTGGAGTTTGGGACAGCTGATACGGAGCATCAAATCAAAGGCATGGTTAATTTCATGTTTTCGAAACCCTTCTCTGAACATCAGAAGCGAGGTGACTGGATTCAGCCTAAGTACCAGGATTTTATGAGTGCAATCGTCACGGCCTGCAAAAAAGCGAGTACGAACTCCAGTCATATCTAATGCTTTGAAAAAAAGGGGCGTCAAATTTTAAAGATATTTCTTGAATGTTGCGGCGGTGATCGCCGTTGTTATCCCCAACATTGCGGCGCACGGTAAAAAAATAGCGAGTGGATTGAGCGAAAAGGGGAGAGACAGATAAATGATCCAGGGCACGAGCAGCACTGTTGTCACGGCTCGTTTAGCACGATGGTAGACAAAACTGCTTTCGCGACCTGCCCCAAACTTGCGCAGGTCGCGTCGCATCAACCCATCGACAAAACCAGTAAACGTGGTCATTAGAAACAGTGGGGCGGCCAGGACCAGAATGGTCAGGCGTACCACGAAGGTAAAGGTCACGTAAACTGCGGCCAGCACGAAATCCTCAATGCTCACGTAAAGCTGGTTGATCCAGCCCCAAGGGCCGTTGCCTTGGCTTGACACTCGCGCCTGCTGGGTAAAATCCGCAAAGCCAGCTTTGACCAGAAGCCACTGATTGAGGAAATCCAGCCACCGGCCAATCGTCTGTCCAGGTTGTTGGAGGATGAGTGAATCTTTGAAGTGCTCGCTGAGCCATCCCAATTCACTATTCAACATTGCCTGGCTGTGATGCCAACCCTGATCGCCCCAGACCAGCAGCAGGCCGGCGAACTCGATGAGGATCGAAAACACCAACGACGCCATTAGCGCACCGATGATGCGCAGGACTAGGCTGATTGCCGAGATAATCAACCCCGGGCGGTGGATCGGTTGTGGTGGCTGTTTGTGGGCGAAAGTCGCCATCGTTCACTCCATTACGCTCTGCAGATTTTGATTTAGGCATGACTCCTGCCGAGTGCGTATTCGGTTGATCGAAACCTGTGGTGGGGCCGGGCTATCCCACCTGATCTAAATCGAAGTTGGTAGTTGGGCCGCCACCACTGGCGCTCCACCATTGTCCCGCCTGCGCGTTGTAGGCCGCTCGCATCCGTTGAGTTAGTTCCTGCAGGTCTTTGGGCATGGCATCGTCGTTGGAGGGTTTTGGCAACGGCATGCGGACTTTCCAGAGCTGACCACCGGCCTGGAAGGAGAACATTTGCCCCTTGGGCAAACTGACGATGTGAGCAGGCTCGATCAGCGGAACGCTGGTGCTGCTGACACGGTCCTGTGAGGACGAGGTGAAGTCCGTATTGGCCTCCGGATCGGAGGTGTCGGTCGCACCCGAGACCAATGTTTTGGTCAGCACATTAACCTTGGGCAACTGCTGGGTGAGTAGTTCCGCGGTTGCGGTTTCGCGCACCCGCAGCATCTGTAGGGTGTTGAAATTGCCCACCACCTGGCCGGCCTTGGCGCGGTTGCCTATACGTGCTTCGATATCGCTGAGGGTTTGGGTATAGGCGGTTACCTGGATACCGGCACCGCCCCCCTTGTTGATCAGCGGAATGAACTCATCGCCCATCAACTCGTTGAACTCATCGGCATGTAGGTTGATTGGCAGTTTGTCACCAGCGTTGCCAGATTGAGGCAGCCCATGGTCAATGCCATGTTTGTAGATATGTCCCGCTACCGAGACCAAGTCGGCGAACATTGAATTGCCCACGGCGGCGGCCACTTCGGCATCAGTCAGCGCATCCAGGCCAACGTAGACGATGCCGCGTTTTCGGATGATCTGCATCCAGTCGAATATCGGCCGCGGGTCATCCAGGTCGGTGTAGTTGGGAGCCAGTAACTGAGCGGTCTTGCCGGTAGTGAGTTTCTCCAGCAGCGGCAGTAGCGAGGCCACGATTTTGTCGAAGTAAGTGCGGTCGTAGCGCACCGCTGAACGCAGTCCGTCCATTACGGGATCAAATACACGCTTCACCGCCAGGTATTGCTCGATGGCCACCACCCGCTTTTCGCGTCCTATCATATGCCGGGGAATGTTCTTCTCTGTGAGCTTACCTTCGAGCTGGACGATCACTTCCCACGCCTTCGGGTCGGTCTTGGCGAAAAACTGCTGGGCGTATTCGATGAACAGCGCATCGATGTTGACCACATGCCGCTGGATCTGCAGGTAGTCCGGACGCCGGCCCAATTCGATCAAAGCCCGGGCAATGATGTTGACGAAACGCCATGCGAACTCACGGAAGGCCGCAGAGTTACCTTCACCACTGAGCTGCCCAGCGATGCGAGATGCCACTTCAGAAATACGTCCGAAACGTCCCACCGCGTTGTAGCGGGCGGAGATTTCTGGCCAGCCCAGATGGAAGACATAAAACTCTTTCTCCCGGCCGGCGCGTTTGGCTTCGACGTACATGCGCTTGAGCAAGTCGGCATCGCCCTTCGGGTCGAAGACAATCACTACCTCATGTTCAATGCGATGAATGTCCTGGGTGATGTACACCTCAGCGAGTCGCGTCTTGCCGACGCGGGTTGTGCCCAGCACCAGCGTGTGACCGACCCGTTCGCCCAGTGGCAGACTGACTTGCGTCTCATCGGGCTCGACCCCATGCAGCAATGGCGAGCCTCCTACCGGTGGTAAAGGGCGCAACGGATTGACGGCACTGTCCCAGGCGGTGACACGAGCCAATGTCGATAGCGGAAACGGTGCATGCTCAAGGGACCGTTCGAGTCCACGGGCCAGGCGATAGCAGGTCGGTTGGTCGACATAATGTGCGACCGCTGGATCCTGAGCCTCGACCAAGCGCTGGGTATGCAGGCGGGTCCAGCGAAACCCGCGGCCCATGAACAGACGCTTACAACTGACCGGAATCTGCCGACTGGTCAGCTCGTAGCGGGATAGCCGACGGATATTGCGCCGATAGCGCAACACCTCCCATGCTTGTCGCAGGCGGATCAGGCCGAATAGGGTATAGGCCAGCGCCGCAACCAGCCCGATCTCGGGTGACAGGGCCACAGCCCAGGGCGAGTACACGCACAGTACTGCGGCAGCGATGCAAATTGCTACCGTGTAAAGCTCCACCGCGGGACGGAGCTTGGACTCCATCGCATGCTCGGCCATGACCTTACTCACTGCTCCAATGATGTGGCAGTGATCAAGACAGGGTAATGCTCAATCTGCAGGCGGGTGGCGATGTCGTTACCGTTGACCGGTAGGATGGTGACACTAGGAGCGGCTGCTCGGATCCGAGCCAAGGCTCCGGTATCGGCCACTTCGACGGCAAGGCCAGCCGCGCCGATTTCCTGCAGCTCAGTCGCGCGTTGACGCAACCAAGCCAGTGATTGGGTATCCTCACCCACCAGGAAAAATGGCCGTAAGCCCGGCATGTTTAGGGCGCGAGACGTGATTTGGCCGGGGCTCAAGAGGGAGCTGCGAACGGGTAATATCCAGGTTTCATCGGCAAATGTGGACAAGTCCGTATGCATGGCGCGACCAGGCTGGAGATTGTTGTTTATGGGCGGCCTAGCAACTTGAAGATGGGGACGGGTGAAGCCGCCAAACTGGTCCTCTGCAACGGATTGTTTCGACTGGGCGAAAGCAGCCAAGAGCAGGGAGAAGTAATAGGCAGTAGGAATTCGTTTCATGGTGGTGTGCCTTGTTCAGCGGAAGCCTGTAGCCGTGCGAGTTGCCGGGAGAATCCATCGCGGTAGCGCGCGGCGGGTAAACCTCCCGCAGGTCGGTGATAACGCCCAGCGGCTGAAACCCAGTCACCGGTGACGGCGTGATGCTCTTGCAGCAGGGCGGCAGTCACAGCTAGATTGCGGTAGGGTTCGAGAGCTTCGCAGGGACTGGAAAAACGTTGTCCGTGATAACCCAGGTTGGTTTGCCCAAGTCCGGCGTCGACCCGTTTAGCGTCATATTGTGTGAGCGCCTGGAGCAAGGCGTGACATGCGGCCTGGCGAGTGGGGAAACGGTAGGGTGTTCCGGCGATATTTAGGGTCCAAGGCCACGGCAGCAGTCGACCACGGACGCGAATACCGCTCTCCTGTAAGGCAATCGCGAACAACACCGTAGAAGGGATGTTGGCGTCATGCGCCGCCAGTTGATAAGCCGGAGGCGGAAGTTCGTTAGCCCGAACCGTGTGCACCGTCAGCAGGAGCGCAATAGCAATCAATCGAGACGTTGCCATTGTCCATTCACCTGTTGAAATGTGGCGGGCAATGGCCCCGGAGCCCCCAGGCTGAACCATCGACCACGGTCATGGTTCAGGGTGATCTGCCCGCGTTGAACCTTAGCCGGATCGATGTCCGCTTGCCGAGCCCAACTGCGGACGCGTTCATCTTGGCCTTGGCTGCCCACTAGGTAGATATCGAACGCCGTGTCACTGTTCTGCAAACGTTGTGCTTCAGCGGTGCATGCAGGGCAGTGGTCCTCTACAAAAAGGGCTGGGCGCGGGGCGACTGATGAGCTGGTAGGGGAAGAAGATGCCATGCCCTGGATCGGTAGCTGACCAGGAAACAGCTTGGTCCAGGCCGCGGTGTAAGCGTTTTGGTAGGCCAATTCACGCTCGGCGCGTTTGGCTTCCAGTGCTACCTGTAATTCAGCATAGCGCTGGCGCTCTTGGTCGGTCTGGGCCTCAACCCCTAGGCTCTGTACGTAAACCCAAGAAATACGATTTTCTGTAAAATACACCGCCATTAAAGCCAGGAGGCCAAGATGGCAAAGCGGTATGAACTCCCCGACGCAGCCTGGGATCTGGTTGCAGATATCTTCACCAAAAATCAGCGCACCGGGCGCCCTCGGGCCGATGATCGCCTGATGCTAAACGGTATTCTCTGGGTGCTTTGCTCTGGCGCAGCCTGGCGAGACATGCCCGAACGATTCGGCCCTTGGTCAACGATCTATCAACGGTTCCGGGGATGGCGTGATTGCGGAGCTTTTGATCAGATGCTCAAGCGTCTTCATATCCGATTGAATGAGCAGGGTTTGATTGACTTGGAAACATGGATGATCGACTCCACTGCCGTACGAGCAACCCGGGCCTCATCAGGTGCCGGGAAAAAAGGGGATTTGAAGAACCGCAAGACCACGCGCTCGGGCGCAGCCGGGGTGGCCTGACGACCAAGATTCACATGCTGTGCGACGCCAATGGTGTGCCTCTGCGTTTCCTGTTGTCAGGCGGACAAGCCAGCGATATAGCCTATGCCCAACCGCTACTCGATCAGGCTTGCATACCCAGCCTGCGCGGTCGCCCACGCAAGCGTTGCCGCTGGTTGCTGGCTGACAAGGGTTACGACGCTGAAGCGCTGCGCCAGTATTGTGATCGTTATCGCATGCAGCCAGTCATTCCGTTGCGAAGCATGAAGCGCAAAACCAAGCCAGGATTGCCTCGACTTTTTGATCGCCCCAAATATCGGCAGCGCAACATCATCGAACGCATGTTTGGCTGGCTGAAGGAGAACCGTCGCATCGTGACGCGCTTCGACAAGCTCGCAACAAGTTTTGCGGCGATGGTCTCATTGGCCTGCGCTATGCGGTGCTTGCGACAATACTTTACGTACAGAGCCTAGGGCGGTCAAGGGATCGAGCTTCGGGCTCCAGAAACCACGTGGGCCGGTTTGGATCTGCTCGAAGCGCGTCCACTCCTGCTCCGTCAGACCCCAGCTTGCAGCCTGTTCAGCGTGCAAGCGTCCCAGCGGAATGGATTGTGTGTCCTGGATCCGCGACGGTGTCGTGACAGGCGTGCCCATCGCAGCGCCTATGGCCAGCAGCGACGCGAGACAGACGACGGGGAGTAGTGGCGCTCTGTTCATGATCGCTTCTCAAGGGAGTTGCACGGTCTGGTCTGGCTGAGCGACCACCGAGAAGATGGCTGAGTGCGGCTCCAGCACTTTCAGGTGCCAGGCTCCGAACTGCTCGCCGGCATGCAGCAGCCGAACATCTATGAGAGAGCTACTGTCATGAGGTGCGACTGCCAAAAAGCGCTCACCTCCGCGGGACTCGACACCCAACACCGAGAACGGTGGCGATAGCGGGACGGGTTTTGGGGGAGCCGTCTTTTTCGGCTTGTTCGCGGAAGAGGTTGGCGGTGGTAGGGAAGGCTGAGTCTTGAGCTCCAGTAGCTGCTGTTCGACGTGCTCAAAGCGTCCGCTTAGAGCTGTCAGATCTTTCACGGTGGCGCGCTCTGCCAGACCGTCGCGCATCTCCTGTATCTCTTGCGCCCACTGATCCAGCATCGGATCGAGGGTATTGGCCTGTTGCTCACCTGTATCGACCATCTGCTTCAGGTCTTTCAGCGAGTACTGCAGTTTCTCCTGTGCGTCCCTGAGCGCGCTTAAATCACGTTGCAAGGTGTCCAAAGTTTGGAAGCGCTGGGTGTTCGTACTCTGTAGCTCGGCCATGCGCTGATACTGGTTAAACAAACCGCCGCTCAGCCCGGCGACTGCCAGGCAAAGTAAGCCAACAATTATGGTTTGAAACGTCGAGGCTTTCATGGACGTGCCTCCGCCTGATGGGACGAGTCTGGTGTAGCCCGCACGATGCCGACATCAGCTTTCTGCTGTTCGAAGCAGACCGAACGGCTGACCTCATCGGTCGTGAGTTGCCAGGCGGAGCCAGCCAGTACCTGTAGTGCGCTGCGTAACGCAATCGGGCCGAGTCGGTAATGGGCTGCAGGCAGAGGCCGAGTGAAAAGTGTCTTTACTGGTTCGGTGGTAGGGCAGAGCGAATAACCCGAGCGCTGCAGCACGTAATGCATCGCCTCCTCTACCGAGGGATTAAGGTTGGACGGTATGCTCACATCAATTATTTGAGCGAGAAGATCACGTTGCTCCGTAGTGGGCTCTGTGCTCACCAGGGTATAGCGACCATAACGGATCTCCGCCGGATGGTTTGCTTCGGCCGGGCTCCTTGATAATTGGGTCCGATTGGAGCCACTGTCGATCTTTGGATTAGTCGGCAATGGGGTGGAAATTTGCGCGCTGCAGGCACTCAAAAAAAACAGCAGGCAGACAGGCGTAAAAAAACGCTCCATGAAAAAACCTCATGTCAGATTCAGTACAGAACCTGACATGAGGTGAAGGATCGATTCAGTGAGAAATCCGATTTATGGCAGGTCGTGTTAACGCTAAATACTTTGCTCTGCATCATAGATAGCTAGTCCATCCAAGACATCAGCGTCGGGGTCGAAGATCAACAATCGCACATCCGCCAATGCCGCCATATACAGTACGTTGACCAAGGCTGCCGGCGTACTAGCATCGAGTTGCTCTTGCCTCAGCGATGAGTAAGAACAGCCCTCGATTTTTATCAGGTTATCGTCTGTCCAGGGCGTGCCGATCAGCTTACACCCGACTGCCATTGCAGTCCTTCAGGACAAAGGGTTCGAACAGCAGCCCGGTTGGGCTAGAGTCGAAATAGTCCGCCCCGCGTTCCAAGTAGCGCAATGCTTCTTCAGTGAGGTGTGCGGTACTGATCTCCCAAGCTCGGCTGTAGCGTCCAGTCTCGAAACTCAAACGATGGACCACGGACTTGGCTTCTTCCAAGGAGTCAAAGTCCGCGACGTGGCACTGCTCGTTGAACACTTAGCCTATTACGGCATAGACCACCTGGTGCACCAGTCCGTTGGACGGGCAGCAACCATCCAATTCATTCAGAATGGATTGGCCTTCGCTGATCAAGGCGAAATCATCATTGAAGATGCAGGGGACCAGTTGCAACGTATCGTCGGACAGATGCTCCTGGGAGTCGTGCATAGGCCGAAAGCAGGGAGGACAGCCATCCTCGTAGAAGATCAGTAACAACCGTTCGATATAAAGTTTGTCGTAGCCCCGAGTAAATGGATTTGAGGCGATCAGCAGGGTGGGGGCTTGGTGTGTGGGGTTCATGAGCGTGCTCCAGAATGAAAATAAACGAGGCGCCCGTAGGCGCCTGTGAGGTTTAAAGCCATCCGTATTCGGCAAGGGAGAGCGGGCGACCTTCACCCACGATAAAGTGATCCAGTACGCACACGTCGATCAAGGCCAAGGCCTCTTTCAGCCGTACGGTCAAAACACGGTCCGCCTGGCTGGGCTCTGTACACCCTGAGGGGTGGTTGTGAACAAAAATGACGGCTGCAGCGTTATGCGCGAGGGAACGCTTAACGACTTGGCGGGGGTAAACGCTGGCGCTATCAATGCTGCCGTGAAAGAGGATTTCAAACGCCAGCACCCGGTGCTGGGCGTCAAAAAAAATCACACCAAAGACTTCATGTTCTTGTTGTGTAAGCTGCAGTTTTAGGTAAGAGGTCACGGTTTCAGGTGACGTCAGTTTAGGACCGCGGTTGAACAGTCGACGATCCAGAATATGCAGCGCTTCGTCGATCAGCTGGTTTTCTTGGATAATGCGATCAGCCTCGAAATCCGAGGTCTCAATCAGTGTGAGTGGGGTGTTCATGGCGCTACCTCCGAAGGGAATAATCAGGGGTACACGCCCGAGGGGAGTGGTTTCCCCAGGGTGGGTGTGGAGTTGCAGGCGTTTGCAGGTGATGTAGGGTTTACAGCCGAGTGTATCGGTGGCGTTGACCGTGCAGAGGTGAACCACAACCGTCGCAAGGCAATGGAGAAAAGGATCTTATTCCCCAGCCGGTTTCGGGATCGAAGTCGGCACTGATGGGCAATAAGCGAACCAGCCCCCGGTGTATCGCGGCGATACGTTGTTCGGTCTCATCTGGCGAGTAATACAGCGATAACGTGCTGTAGTCCTCGTAAGCCGCACCGAACAGGCAGTCGTCGCAAAGCCAGAAGGATTCCATATTGGTTCTCCTGTGCTGGTTGAAGAAAAGGCGCTCGATTGAGCGCCTTGATGTAAAACATCATGGATTGTTCAGACGGACTGAACAGCACGTGTGGCGACACGGCGGGCCGTGCGGGGAGTGGTTGGAGATTCCGGTTCAATCCTGGAGTCTGTAGGGTTGTCGGTATCCTCAACTTCGGCATCAGCCGAAGTTGGGGACGGCTCACGGTTTGGCGCTTGCTCAGCAGGTGCTGTTGCTTCCTGCCTGGCGGGCGCTTTGTATTCGAACTTGCCATTGACCTTGATCCAGTCGATGAACAGCAAACGACCTTTCAGGCTGGCGCCAGGTTGGCCTTGTTTATCGCCTTTCTCATAGAGAAATGGGTCGATCCACAGGTCACCAATACGGAACGACAGCAAGACCTTTTTCTCGGCCTTGACGGCGTCCATATAGAGACGAATCAAACGGTCAGCTTCGCCACCAGCGACTTTGCAATCAAAGCGGGTGTACTCCACTGCATCAGTGGCACCATGCAAGGCTGCGATATCGCAGGCCATGAATGGCTGACCGCGGCGGACCTGTACTTCACGAACACGGTTGAGGTAGCCGATACCGACGGTGTGCAGGTTGAAGTAAGAGGTCGCTTCTTGGGATTGGTTGGCGTAGGCCATGGTGGTTCTCCTGTTTCAAGGGAAAACGGCGACGCACAGCCCCTGACGGGAAAGTGAGCCCCCGTCAGGGTGGGTAAGATGAAGTCGAGCGATGAACGACTCGTCACCGGCAAACCGATGACCATCAGAATGATGCTTCTGAAGGAATAGCTGTGCAGTAGAGGAGCGTTTGCGGTGGTAATCCACAGGCATGGACTAGTCGGCATTCATCACCGCTGAAGCGGCAACCGCGCGAGCTTCCGAACGCTAATCGCACTTGGGTAAACCACCACGAACGTGGCGTAGCCTTGAAGGTTCTGGCCACCTGGGCTGGGCTGTCAACGACAGCGAACCACGCCCTTTGTATAAGCCTGTCAAAGGGGAGCGTCAAGACGCTGCAACCCGATTTTTTACGCCTGGATTAGAGTGGTATTCACTGGCATGAACAAAATGAAGAGTGGGCCTGACGGAGTGTCAGGCAAGGAACAGAAAAGCCACCTTTGACGGTCTTACGCAGTCGACAAGCTCCTCGCAAAACTTGGTTGAACTGCGCAATGATTCGTCAACCGATCCTTGTCGTGGCCTGGGTCGGAACATGCTGGCACGCATCCGCGCACAAAGGGTGCCCCTTGTTTCCCCGGTGGGCTCCGGGACTGAATACGATCGCCGAAGCGGATGACCGCTATTGCCGGGTAGAGGCAACAGTGGTCATCCGCCACCACAATCAGGTCGAGCACAAAACGGGAACGAGATCCCGCAGAAGAGGAGACTCCGAACTCGAAGAGTTTGACCGAACTGCCCGGAGCTAATCGGCCTTGGGTTGCCGTTGGCGATTACCCTGAGCCACTACAGCAGAGAGGATGGGACTAGGTCAAGGCGGAGAACGCACCATTTTCATGGTTATCGCCCCATGGAACATTATGAGCGACGCGTATCTTTACTGATTGACACAGTGCCTTTGCAATCCGGATATCGGGAGCATGACCAGAACGGTCCTGATTTGCCCTTTCGTTTGAGCATTGAGGCGTTGCACATGGGACAGCCTGGGTTCGTTTCGAGCGCTATTGCCAACGTGAGCGAGCGGCAGTGTGCGATCAACTGCGCAATCCAGTTCGCCTGCTTGGCAACGAACGCATCTAGGGTCAGGCGTCCCGCTTCGATTTCGTCCAACGCCTGTTCCCAGATTGCGGTCATACCCGGATCTGCGACTGCTGCTGGTACCGCCTCGATCAGGGTATGGGCCGCGGCGGTGGCCATCAAGGCGCGTTTTTTCTTCAGCAAATAACCGCGATCAATTAACCCTTTGATAATGCCGGCTCGTGTGGCTTCGGTTCCGATACCGGTGGTGTCCCGAAGTTTCTGTTTCAGGCGTGGGTCGTTGACAAGCTTGGCGACGTTTTTCATCGCCTTGATCAGATCACCCTCGGTGAGAGGTTTAGGAGCGGCCGTTTGCATGGATTTGAGTTCGGCATTGTCCACTGCGCACTGCGCTCCCTTTTGCAAGATGGGTAAGACTTGGGATTTGTGACTGGGCTCATCCTCCTCGGTGTTTTCGGAGAGTAAGCTTTTCCAGCCCTGGACCAAGATCAGTTTGCCCACAGCGGTCAATCGTTCTTCGCCACACGCCAGTTCGACCTGGGTCCGATCAAACTCATGATGCGGAAGAAACTGCACTAGGTAGTGGCTACGGATCAGTTCGTAGACATGGCGTTCTTGTTCGGACATCCGCACCAGGTTTGCCGGTTCGATGGTGGGGATGATGCCGTGGTGCGCAGTGACCTTGGCATTGTTCCATGCGCGGGAGCGCAATGATTGATCGAGGTCCTCGAATGCAGGTCTGAGTGCAGGATCCGTTTTGAGCAGGGCGTCTAGTACCGCGGGAGCCTCGTTGAACATATTCTCTGGCAAATAGCGGCAATCGCTGCGCGGGTAGGTGGTGGCTTTGTGGGTTTCATACAGGGCTTGGGCGATGTTCAGGGTTTCCTGGACGCCGAGCCCCAGCTTACGCGAGCAGACTTCCTGCAACGTGCTTAGGTCGAAGGGCAGGGGCGGCGGTTCTCGGAAGTGCTCAGTATGTAACGAGATTACCGTGGCGGACTTCTCGTCGGTGATTGTTTGGACCGCGTGATGGGCAAGCACTTGTTGTAGGCAACGCCCCGACTCGTCCCGTCCTGAGCATGGCGGTAACCACGCCGCGATGAATCGCTGGCCCATCGACGATAGGTGTACCTCAATGTTCCAGTAAGGTACCGGGACGAAGCCGGCAATCGCACGATCCCGATCGACCACCAGACGTAAGGTGGGTGTCTGGACGCGCCCCACTGACAAAACGCCGTCGTAGCCTGCCCGCCGACCAAGAAGGGTAAACAAACGACTGAGGTTCATGCCGATCAGCCAGTCGGCACGGCTGCGGGCGAGGGCCGAGTGATAGAGCGGGAAGGTCTCCTGACCAGACTTCAGCGAGGAGAGGGCTTTGCGAATCGACGCCTCGTTGAGGGCGGACAACCAGAGGCGCTGAACGGAGCCTGGATACTTGCAGAGCTCCAGCAACTCGCGGGCAATCATCTCACCTTCTCGGTCGGCGTCGGTTGCGATGACAACGGTGGTGGTTTCGCTGAGCAGGCGTTTGATGATTTTGAACTGCGCGGCAGTCTTGGGTTTGACCTCGACCTGCCACTGCACGGGAATGATAGGTAGATGATCCAACGACCAGTTTTTGTACTGAATGCCGTAGGTTTCAGGCGGGGCCGTCTCCAGTAGGTGGCCGATACACCAGGTGACAGTTGTCTCGGGGCCGATTAGGCAACCATCACCACGCCGAGTGGCTCCGAGAACCTTGGCGATGTCACGACCCTGGGAAGGTTTTTCGCAGAGGAAGAGGCGCATATAACTACTCCGGATTGAGTTCGGAGCAGCGTTGTTCGAAGTAGCAGGTGCGAGATATGAGAAACCCGAATGGCAGGTTCCTCATATTAGTCGGTGAGGGCGGCTTTGAATGGGCTGAAGCTGCTACCTTATTGGAGCGTTTGTAACTGGGTGGGGGGCTTCATGAGCCGCGAGCAATGACAGGCCAGGAACTTCGCGCAAAGGCGCAATTTTTATGCCTGAAGTCGTTCAGGCCTTAGGTGATTGCCCTCTGTGTTTCCTGGGTTTCGAGGTCGGCGAGCTGGCCTGCTCAGTATTTTGAGCGGTCGTCGGTTCACTGGAGCGTTCCCGCATGACCACGCTGTGCACCCGGTGAGGCAGGATGCCGACTCGACGGGCCTCGATCTTGAAGGTCACCCGCGCATTGTCTTCGCTGTCCTCCCACTCATCGCGCACCGTACGACCTTCGACCAGTACGCGCATGCCTTTCTGGTACAGGGTGCTCCAGTGTTCAGCCTCACGGTGCCAGAGCTCAACCGGCGCCCAATAGCCGCCCCGATCTTCATAGCTGCCCTCGCGTGGGATGGGGTTGTCAAAGTACACATTCAGCCGTAGCAAACGCCGCGGCTCGTCATTGCCAGAGGCGAACTCCTGGAATTCTGGCGCACTGCCGATATTGCCTTCGCCAACGAAAAAAGTACTCATCGTGATACCTCCACTGCGGGTGTGAACTGGCGCAGCAGCCGTTCGGCACTGGCCATGTTGATCGCGCAGGTCGTGGCCTGGCGGTAGAGCGAATGCACCACGCTCATCTGCAGGTTCAGTGCAATGCGATCGCATTCGAAGCGGTGCAATCTCTCGCGTACGGCCTGCGGCAGGGCGTTGTTGCAGATCTGGCGTTCCCAGACCGCAACCCCCATACGGGCGAAGTCACGGGTGCGCCAACGCAAAAAGGTGCTGCCTGCGCTGGTGTTCTGCAGCACTAAACGAATGTCCAGCAGCGAGTAAGGGGGCTGTCCGGCTTGCTGCACCACAGCCTCCATCAGGTGACATAACTGCGCCTCGATTTCCCTCGCCACCTGCGCCAGGTGCTCCAACTCCCCCTTACCCTTAAAAGGTTTTAAAAGGCCTTTTAGGGAGGCTGCGTGTTCGAGCTGTCGATAGGCATCCGGTGTTAACGCTTCGAAGGGCATTGGTTGAGCCGGGATCATCGGATTCATGCTTCGTCCTCCGGCTCATCCACTGTCGCAGAGGGCTCTCCCGCGTCCTCTGCCAACGCGTCGGCATCATCCACTGCCACCGCACCACGGCGAGTGATTGGCGGTGCAAACTGGGAGCGGCGATGACCCTCAAGAATGTCCATCGGGGGCAAACCCAGTTTCTCAATGGCCGCAATGGCCCGGGCGTTGTTCGCCGCCATGTCATCACGCGTGACGCCGGCATGCCGATAGCGCTGTGCCTGACTGAACAGGCTACGCAGCAGATGGGCGCCGTCGTCGATCCAGGCTTCCATGTCGATACGGCCGATCAGGGCGGTGTGATGGGCCAACAGGGTACGACGCACCAGGGTGTCGTAGTCGGTCAGCAGGTAGACCGCGAGAAAACCCAGCTGGCTGCCGATGTACAACGGCAAGGTGACGGGGTGGATGTTGAGGTTGTCCCCCATGTCGATCTGTGTCGGCAGGTCCTGTCTGATCCGATCCAGCTGTTGGGTCAGTTCCCGCATCCCAGCCTTGGCCTGCATCAGTTTTTCTTCGAGTTGCACGATGGCCCAATCGGCATAGGGATCGTCCTGGGCCGCGGTTTGTTTGATCAGGTTGGTGACACTGATGTAGCCGGCCATACCCATGATCGAGTGGACGCCTTCGCGTGCGGCTCGACCTTGCCAGATACGGGCGGCATGGTGGGTGTGCAGGGTCAGGGTGATGCTGCTGCGCAATGAACCCAGATTGAGTTGATAGTGATCGGCCACGGTGGTGTCCTCGCATTCGCTTGGACAGGAACGTTGCGACAGATGAAGGTGAAGGACAGCCAAAAAGCTGAATGCGGTCTGTTCGGTTTGGTTTAAGAGGGTTAACTATGGAGACGTCAGTGGATTTGATGCCAGTGGCATCAAATCCATTGACGTCTACGTTCATGGGAGGAGATGCCCCGGCTTTTTCCTAAAAATTTCATGGTATGGTCCGATGTGTTCGTAGAGTGGAACTCCCTGGATTTGATGCCACTGGCATCAAATCTACTGACGTCCACCGCGTTTGCCACGCAGTTGGCGCAGCTCATTCAGGCACGCTTGGGCAAGGGCAGACGCGGGTTCGCCCTGTTGTCGAGATGGCCGCGAGGGGGCGGGTGGGGGCGGTTCTGCAATGGGTGACGGTTCGGCCTGACCTGCCCAAGGACGAAAGTCACCTTTCAGCGCACGCTGGATCAGACCCATCAGATACGCCGCTGGCTTGCGGATACCGCCGGCCGTACAGCGTGCTCCCGCTTCGTTGAGCACCGCCTGCCGATCCGCGGGCTTGAGCTTGTTCAGCGCCACGGCGATGGCCTGACGCTCGTTTGGGCTCAGGTGCAGCGCAGCAGGCCAGTGCAGGTTAACCACCGCTGGGGTCGCGCGCGGTACTGTACAAATACTTTCTTTTAATACAGTACAGGCGGCGTTCGGATTCCGAACGGTGCGGGAAACACTGGCGTTCAGACTCGGTTCGGAATCCGAACGAGGGCCTGCACGATTCCGAACGAGGGCATCTTCCCTCCGTTCGGAATCGTGCAGAGTGGCATCGGTTGCCGGATCCAATCCTTGCTGCGCCCAAAGTTCGCCCCAACTGTCGAGCCGCGTCGGTAACCGATCCTGATCGATATTCGTGTCTTGGCGGACTTCCTCCACAACGTGCTGGGCGACAATACGCACCGCCTTGGTGGCATGACCGAGGGCATGTCCGACCAGCGCCAGGTAATCCTGATCCAGTTCCAAGGCTTCGGCGGGGGTTAACGGCTCATCGTGCAGGACATACAGAGAACCTTGGAGACGTCCGCTGAGCTGATCGCGTCCGCGACTCACCAAACTGAGCCAGCGCGTCAACCTGAGCATCGTCAACACCCGAGCAATGGTTTCACGGGAGGCTAAGGCGCCGTAGGGCACACTCGATAAGTAAGGCTGCAGATCCTCATAGCGCGGCGTGACCACGCCCTGGCCTTGCAGCATGAGTCGAAACACTTGCCAGGCATTACGTTCCAGTGGCGTCAGCCGACTATCCAACAGCAGGCGACGCGGCACGACTTCGTGTGATTGGCCACTGAACAGAAAGCCAGCCTGTAGAGCCTGATTGGAGGGCTGTTCAGTGGCAGGGCGGGCTGGCCAGCGCTCATGCAGCTGCTGTGTGCATTGCTGCAGGACACGTTGCCAGCGACTGGCAGGAACAGCATTCATGTTTTGTTGCTGTACTGGTCGATTTGCTGCCAAACGATGGTCAAGCTGATCTGCTGTTCTTCGGCAAGCATCATCATAGCGTCGAGTTTATCCTCGGTGCCGTCCTCTGTTCGTATTTGGCACCAACGTTGCCACAACGCATGCTCCTGCGCTTCGCTTAAATGTTGGGGGCGGCCTTTACGAGTTTCTATCTTGAGTAGACGCCGACGCATGGCTGTTTCCGAATGCGCCAAGCCAAAACACTGGTACATAATGGTGCTGCTGGCGCCGAGTTTGAGCGCTCGGTTGATCAACCGTTCGTTCTGTTCATCACGTTCAGCTTGTTCGATCAAACGATGCAGCACCGGCGAGTCAATCTTGACCTCAAGCCAAGGGACAGTGGCATGGGCCAGGCGCGATAACGTGGTCGGTGGTAAGGATTGCAGCATGAAGATGTCATCCTCACTCAGTCCAAGTGCCTTGCAGCGTTGCAGGTTGCCCAGGCGTAGTTCGTGCAGTACCTGGGTTAGCATGGCTTGATTGAGCATATTGAAGGACAAATTCATCTCAGCTCCTCCGGTGAGTTTTTGTCTTCAAAGATGAGTGTTAAGTCGATTAGGCGCCGGGCCAAGCGGATCAGGCGAAACAGTTTGATTAGCATACTGTCAGGCAGTCGCTCCAGGCCCACGTCCGTGACTGGTCTATCTGGTAGAGGGAGTTGATAGACCCCCAGCAACAACTGCCCGAACAGTGCGGAGGGGATTTGCTTGCGATCCTCCCAGTTCACCTCGTCTTGAGCCCGTAACAGGGCCAGGAGCATTAGGTGAACGCCCGTCGAGCGAGGCGCTGAAAGATCGAGTCGCTCAATGTTCAGGGCGAAGCCCAAGCCACGCTTTTGATCAATGATGCTCTCGGCATCTCCGGCATAGGCCGCCATTTCTCGAGCCAGTCCAGCAATGGCTAAACGCAGTTGTTCAGGTGTATCCAGCTGTGGTGTGATGATCCAAAGGTCGTCGATTGGGCAGGTTTCGACTGGAGACGTCGGCTCGGTGGAGATCTCGCGATCGATTTGCTCACGAATCTGTTGAACGCGTGATAGATGACTGACCGCAGGTGAAGTATTTTTTTCGGGGGCTGTGAGCCGTTCTTCTGAAATTGGTTCTATCTTGCTCTGGGCATCAGTTGATTCGGGATTAGCGTCGGAGGAGGGCGACTCTGCCGCAGTTTCATGCACGCTTGGCCGATGGCTGTTTTCTGGAGGCGTGGTGGTGACAGCCCCAGGCGTGGCGACGACCCGTTGGGTATCGCTCAGCTCCAGGGCCAGCATACGGTAGGACTGTCCAAGCAGGTGGCTCATGCGTTCGAGCAATTCGTCCTGGATCTGCTCAAGATCAAAAGATTCAGGATCGCCATCGAAGTAGCCCATGGTTTCTAGCCAGAACTCTGCAAATGAAACGGCAGCGGTTGGATAACGATTCCAGGTTCGCTCAGCCTGACTACGTAGACCGATCAGGCGCTCTATCTGAGGCTTACCCAATCCGGCATACAGAGTTTGTGGAATGGCGGGCAATAAGTGTTCGAGGGTGTCCAGCATACGGCTGATATGCGACTGCGAAATCGGATAGCCTCCAGCGGCAAGACGTCGAGCCAGCTCCCGTTGTGATAGATCTGCGCCATCGGACTCAAGCATGGTTTTGAGTTTGGCTACTGCCAGCGCCCGTTCGATGAACGTGAGTTGACCGTGCAGGTCGCTTTCCGCCAAATGGCCGAGTAGGGCGGTGATTTCATTGCCCCAAGGTCGGAACAGGCAGTGGATCCGAAAGAAACGCTCGTCGCGAGTTTCCTGCCACAGTTCGCCGAGAATGGCTAAGCGCGTATTACCGCCGTTGCGGATGATGAAAGAGGTTTCACCCGGGCGGCGGGTTATCGGTGGCGGTTGATCCAGCCCGCGTTCACGGATCGACGCCTTGATATCGTCATAAAGCGGGTTACGAATGAAGCGTGGGTTGTGTTCGTAGGGACGTAACTGTTCCAGAGTGACCAGCATGGGAGTGTCGATGACGGGATCGGACAGTCGCTCCAGTCCAGGACCTTGAGTGAAGTGGTCCTGGTGCAGCTTGTCGGTAATTTCCTCCTGACTGAGCTTCTTCATCTGAACCGCCTCGGTTAACGCCGGCTACGCAAATGGTCACCGACCTCGAATTTCACGATTTCGGCAGTCCCTGAACCTTCGAAATGTTGGGAGAGTTCTGCGAGGAACCACAACATGGCCGAGCGCCCCCCTTGCAAACGAAAAACTAAAGTGCAGCACTCCCCGCAAGCCGCGTCGTGTGGTCGAATGGAAGGCTGAACAACGATAGGAAACTGATCCAACATTAGAAAACTCCTTACCAAGCCCTGATGGCTTCAAGGTCGATCAAACAAAAATAATTCGGTGAAAAAGCTAATTGGGCGATTTGGTTTATCGAGACTCCGCACACCTCATTACCGATGAGACCGCTTCGCGCCATTCCGGGAATAATTCGATTGCCAGCGCTTGCATTACTTCTAGCGCAGACTGCGAGCGTCGGCGTTTACTCGACGGGCGAGCATCTATTCGGTGGGCCGGTAAGCCGAGGGAGGCGGCATTGAGGTACGCCACCCGGTCCGGGATTACGGTGTCTAGAACCGAGATATTGGTAGCCTCTGCGAAATTCTCGCGCAGGCTTCGGATGATCATCCGGGTGTCCACTCGATTGACGTTCACTTGGTTCAGTAAGAGCCGCAACGGCGGCGGGTCGATGCCTAGATGACGAAACGGTTCGAGCTCACTCAGTAGTTTTAAGGTGCCCCGACGCATTTCGCGGGCAGCGAGCATTTCCGGCGTGATGGGAGAGAGGGCGAGATCGGAGGCCAAGATGGCCATTTCCAACAGCACACCGCGGGCTCCCTGAGTATCAATCAAAAGCAGGTCATAATTGAGATGCAAATCGTTGAGCAAATTGTGTAGGCGTAGTCGTCCGTCAGGGGCATGTAGCAACAAAGTGCTCAGTCGACCTTGATCGTCATTAGAGAAAATCAGGTCGAGACCGACGACTGCAGTCCTAGAAATTATTCGTTCAGGTATTGTTAGATTGAGTGCAATGAGCTCGTACGCACCTGCCTGCGCTTTCTGGCTCAATGAATAATAACTGGAGAGGGTGGGTTGGCTATCCAGATCCAAGAGCAGAACACGGAGACCAGCATCGGCCAACAGGCCGCCGAGGTTCGCCGCTACTGTAGTTTTGCCTACACCACCCTTGGTGGAAACCACCGAGACCACGTGCATCACCCTCACTCCTGTTGTGAAAGGCGTTCTGCAATCCAGTGTTCGATTTCCAGAGAGTCCCAGCCGACTGCGCGCAGCCCGATACGCTTCGCCCGCGGGAACTTGCCTTCCTTCATCAGGTTGTAAATATGCGCACGTTTGAAGCCGGTTTTTAGTTCAACCTCGTCACGTCGCATGATGTGGCGTTGGGGTTGAGGTGCTTCGAGTGCGGGTACCGATGGGTTGGACATGCTAGTCACTCCTGGCGCCTGTTGGCGCGTGGTGGGAAGTGACTTGGATTGAATCGCACTAGCGCGGCTGAGTCATTGCACTGCAATCAAGCCCATTGCAACGCAATTGACTGGATCAGTTGTTTTTCTTGAGGCTACGATTGGCCACGGCAAACTTTTCATCCAGCGTCCGCTTGCTGAGGCCGGGCACATCTTTGTGACGGGCGACAATGGCGTCGACGATGGCTGCTTGATTCGTGAATACCGAAAGAGGTTTTCCGGCGGGCGAATGGTCCAAAAGAAGGCTGACCAATGCCCCGATCATATTGTGATAGGTCAGTTCACTACGCTCGCTGAGTTGACCATTCGTTTTGGCCAAGGCTTTGAGATCATCTCTTTCAAGTCCAATCGACTGGAGTTCTCCCAAGATTTCTTGAATGTGTTGCTGTTGCGCTTTCAACGCTCTCGATAACTCGTCTCGATCTGCTTTCACTGAAAGAAACGTTCCGAGACTGACCTTTGCAGATGTATCCTCACCGGACTCGAATAAAAAGCTGGGCTTATGGTCGGGATAATGAATTTCCATCCAGCGGCGTAAGTCTGAATGGCGTATGGTCAGCTGATAGGGCTCTACGTAGCTTCCCAAAGGAACAGAAACGCCGAGGCAGCCGTACGGCAGTTCTCCATTGCGTATGGCGTCTAAAATCCTTTCGACAGCGATGTGAAGATTGGGCCATTGGGGAAAGAGGGTTGCAAGGTTCTCAGGACGAGACCAATCCGCCTGCATAATTTGGGCTTCGTAGCGAGTGAGATTGCACCAGCGCAATGCGGCATCTATAGGGCGATAGAAGCTTTTGCTATGCGAATTAAAAACATTAATAGCCATAGCGTGACGGACCTCCATTCCTAATGGATAGGCCTCTCACCGACTATCAATATTCAAACTAGCGATTCATGCTAGCTGTTTCCTCCATCGACCAAATCGGTGAGGTCATTTAATTTCGAGTGCTACCAGAAAGCAATACCCGAGTAGCAATCGATGTTTTTACGCAATCCAGAGCCACAATCTCGGTCTCTTAACCAAAAATTCGGGTTCTGATTAGGTATCCTCCACATGACCCAGAGGTGCAGATATCATTAATCAATGATGCAGATTCTTGATGTTTGGAACTTCTTGATCAATTGAACCGCTCTGGACGTTAATTGCTAGGGAAGATTGATTATATTGTGCTCAGGCCCAGAGCCTAATTTCGTAATATTTTCCGCACCCCTGTCATTTACAATGAGCACGCTGCCCTCTCGATATCCCCCAGCACCTGGCGTACCTTCCGGTAGCATTACCATTGGTGTCATCGATACCACCATGCCCGGTTCTAGCACCGTCTCGATATCTTCGCGCAATTCGAGCCCAGCCTCCCGTCCGTAATAGTGGCAAAGGACTCCATTTGAGTGACCGTAACCAAATGTGCGATATTTGAGCAGATCCGCTTGTAGATAGATTTCATTTAGCTCTGCCGCAATATCGCAGCAACGAACCCCTGGTCTGATTATCTCCTGCCCGCGTTGGTGTACTTTGCAGTTGATTTCCCATATGCGACGCTGCTGGGCATTTGGCTCACCCAAAAAAGCCGTTCGTTCTAATGAAGAAAAATAGCCTGCGATCATCGGAAAACAGTTAACTGAAAGTATATCCCCGGATTTAACTCGACGACTGGTAACGGGATTATGTGCACCATCGGTGTTCAGACCGGATTGAAACCACGTCCACGTGTCGCGTAACTCGCAGTAAGGCATACGCCTAGCAATTTCCCTAGTCATTGCAGACGTCCCCGCAATGGCTACCTCGTACTCAGGCACACCTTCAGATATCGCGTCTAAACAAGCCGCACCTCCTACGTCCGCTACCGCTGCACCAATACGAATCAGCTGGATTTCTTCGATTGACTTGAACATACGAATACGGTTGGTGCCAGGCGCGATGTCAACCAGTTCCGCATTATCAAGAGCGGCTTCGATCTTGCGAAATTTATCGAGGGATAGATGATCGAACTCTACGCCTATACGGCGAGATTTTAATGGGATTGCTTTACGTAGAGCAACGAAATAGTTATCACGCTCCCAGTCTGTATAGACAAGATTATCTCCCCAGCTGCGGCGATAACCTTGGCCTCCATCAATATTGGTTGTGATAAGAATGGAGCTATCGTGCGTTACTACTAATGCGTAGCTACGCCCAAACTCGCAGAAGAGGAAGTCGCCAAAATAGTTTATGTTGTGTATTGAACTCAATACAATGGCGTCCAAACTGGTGCTGGTCATATGCTGACGTAACAGCTGAAGGCGTCGGGACATTTCCTTCACACTGAAAGTAGACCGTGTTTTAGGTCCATTTTGAAGTGTAATGTAATTAGGCATGCTCATGCCGAGGTTCCTGTCTAGTGAAGGCAGCGCGTAGCATCTCCTTCACGCCCAATAGGAACAAATGACGATTTTTAATTCCGTACTATTAGCAGAGCTTATGGCTGAGACAGATATCTAGCTGCCCAGGTTCAAGCGCCGCTGCGACAGATGCTGCTCCACCTCGCTCTTGATCCACTTCTTTAGCGCCTGAACCCGAGGGCGGTCTTCATGAATGCTGGGGTGCACTAGCCATACTTGGCCATCTTGCATTACCTCAGGGAACGGCCTGACCAAGGTACCGTTTGCTATCTCTTTTGCACACAGCGAATGCCGCATTAACGCGACCCCCTGACCATCACAAGCCGCCTGCAACACAAGGTCTGCCCGTGAAAATGAGCAGCCTCCACGGGTATTGATATCGTAGCGGCTGTGCCGGGAGAAAAAAGCGTCCCAGTTGGTGCTGTAGGCAGCGTGAGGCATAGAGTCATGTAACAAGATTGTCTGGCACAAATCACCATAATCTTTGATTTCTACTCGTGCCAACAAATCCGCGCTGGCTACTGGATAAACGAGGTCATCGAATAGGTGTAGCTGAGAGAGTTTGGCATTGTCAGTCCAAGCGCAGCTGATTGCCAAGTCGACGCCGTCGCTATTGAAATTAGGGGTACTCAGATCCGCTTCTACCTCCAACTGTATGCCAGGGTAGGCTTGATTGAAGGATGGCATCCGCGGCAGCAACCACTTGCTAGCGAAGGAGGGCATAACGCGCACTTTTAGCGTGCCACTTAGCTCTTCATCTCCAATTTGGTGCAAAGTCATTCCTAAAAGCCTCAACGCTTGGTCGACTCCGACGTGCAAGCGTTCACCGCGTTGCGTAAGCCTCAAACCCCGAGGCAGGCGATAAAAAAGCTCATAGCCCAGTTCCTGCTCAAGCGCTTGAATCTTCTGGCTTACAGCGCTTTGTGTAAGGAACAGGTCTTTTGATGCGCGAGTGAAGCTCAAGTGCCGTGCAGCAGCATCGAAGTAGCGCAATCCCTCAAGAGAAGGTAGGGCACGAGACATGACGAGGCTCCAGCTGTTGGGATTTTACCGGTACAAGCATGAGTCATGCCGACATTAGTAAACCTAATGAGTCGACGTTAAAAATAGCCGTTTGTTCATGATTTCGGTTGTGGACATGCTGTGTGAACGCCAACCGGTTCGCCCACTTCTACTCGTAACTCATCGAAAGGATCGCGTCATGAGACCACTGTACTCGCTGCTGACCCCATTGTTAGTTGGCACTTTAGTGTCCTTTGCAGCTGTTGAGGCTAAGGCTGATTTACTTTCTGACATCAAGGGGCGTGGCGAGATTGTCGTCGCAACCGAAGCACGTTATGCGCCTTTTGAGATGATCGAGGACGGTAAAATTGTCGGGTACGGGAAAGACTTACTCGACGCGATTATGCTTGATTTGCCCGGGGTTAAACTTAAACAATTAGATGTTCCATTTCAGGGCATACTTCCTGGATTATCCAGCAAAAGATTCGACTTCGTAGCCACGTCACTTACTATAACTAAGGCGCGCGCAGAAAGTTTTGCTTTTACCTTGCCTTTCTCCACTGCTAGTGTGGCAGTATTGAAGCGTAAAGGAGACGCCCGGATCAATAGTGCCGAAGATTTGATTGGCATGGTAGTAGGAAGTCAAGCCGGGGCACCACAAATCGACGTGCTCAAGGAGTATGAGCGGACTGTACTACAGCCGACGAAGAACTCGGGCGTGAAAGAAATCAAGGCATTTATGGACTATAATGAGGCTTATGCGGCTTTGGCCTCCCGTCGTGTCGATGCAGTCGTTCAATCCCTACCCAATCTCGCGCCTTTAATCAAGGAGCGTGGAGATGTATTTGAAATTGTACAGCCTCCCTTCGGACCGCCGACATACTATGCGTGGGCCGGTCGTAAAGATGCTGACAGCGCCTCTCTTGTTAAATTCTTTAGTGACGGTATTGCAAAGCTGAACGCAAGCGGTGAGTTAGCCAAACTTCAGCGCAAATGGTTCGGCTTCGAAATGCCTCTACCTACTGATGCTGTTCCAGCACCGATAAACTGAATGCAGTAATGCTAATCGGGAAAATTAGGTATGTTTGATTTAACAGCTACAGCCCACTATTTGCCACAGCTTTTGGCAGGCCTATTTACCACACTATGGGTATCTTTGACCGCTATTGCGTTAGGGCTGGTGATGGGCTGGGCTGTTTGTCTTGGTCTGATGAGTGAGCGTAGGTGGCTCCGGATGTTTTGCGCTGTTTATGTAAGCTTCTTTCGAGGCACGCCTTTGTTGGTACAGCTTGTTCTAGTGTTTTATGCACTACCTTCTATCGGAATAAGTTTACCTCCACTGGCGGCCGCGATTGTCGCATTAACTTTGAACAGTGGAGCCTTCCAAGGTGAAATATTGCGCTCCGGTTTCCAGCTTCTGCCATACGGTCAAACTGAGGCGGCCAGAGATCTTGGTCTGTCGCGCTGGCAAGCATTGATTTATATTAAAACACCTCAAGTGTTGAAGGCCATGTTGCCTGCTCTTGTAAACGAAACTATCGATATCATTAAAAATTCCTCATTGATTTCTGCTGTCGCTGTACATGAGCTTATGAGGACAGCTCAAACCCTTGCCTCAACTACCTACCGCCCCATCGAATTCTTTATCGTGACCGGGCTGCTTTACTTGGCTCTAACAATGGCGACTGGACGGGTGGGTAACTGGCTGGAAGCTAGGCTAAAAATTGCGTAGGAGGTGCCTTTGATCGGCATTGGTCTGTTTGACGAGTACGGTGGCTCAATCCTAGCTGGGATTTGCGTTACGCTGAAAATGAGTATCGGGGGAATTGCGCTGGGGATGGTTTTGGGCTTGGTGTTACAGAGTTTATACAAGCCTGATAACAAGCCATTTGCCTTTTTATACCAGCTGTATTTAAATGTTTTTCGGGGTACGCCGCTTCTTCTACAATTATTTTTGGTTTTCTATGGGGGACCATACATAGGTATTGAATGGACTGCAGAAACCGTAGGATTGATAGGTCTAGGGTTGTATGGTGCAGCCTATTTTGCAGAGATATTTCGTGCCGGACGTGAGTCAATTCCACAAGGTCAACTCGAAGCTGCAAGAGATCTGGGACTGACAGGTACCCAGGTATTTCGCGTTGTGCTGTGGCCGCAGATGATGGCTCGGTGCGTACCAGCAGTCGTCGGGCAGACGATAATTCTACTAAAGGAGTCGTCTGTTTTGTCGATTATAACAGTCGCTGAGTTAACTAACGTGGCGATGACAATTGCTGTTCAGAGCTACTCCATGCTGGAGCCATATACGATATTGGCGTTGACGTATTGGGCTATTGCCATTGTACTAGCTGGCATTGGTTCCAGAGCTGAGCGGTATTTTAAAAATTATCTGCAGCGCTGAGGTTATGCATGTCCAATTCATACGCTATAGAAATTCGTGATTTGCAAAAAAGCTATGGTCAACATGAAGTGCTCAAAGGCATTTCACTCACCGTCGCGAAAGGCGAGGTGGTTAGCATCATCGGAGGTTCTGGATCTGGTAAATCAACGTTGCTGAGATGTATAAATTTTCTTGAAGAATATGACGGTGGTGAGGTACTGGTAAATAACCGCCTTATTGGTTACGGAAGCTCTGTTACTGGAGGTTTGTACCAATTGCCCGAAAACATAATCCAGAGTTCGCTTCGCAAGGTGTGCATGGTTTTTCAACAGTTCAATCTATGGCCACATATGCGTGTTCTTGATAATATTGCCACCCCCTTGAGGCTTGTAAAAAAAATGCCGAAACTTGCGGCATATGCGATGGCGGAGGCCCAGCTTGAAAAGGTCGGTCTCGCTCATAAGGCTTCAAGCTACCCGAGTCAACTCTCCGGAGGTCAACAGCAACGGGTGGCAATAGCCAGAGCGTTGGCGATGGAACCCAGCATTATGCTCTTTGACGAGCCTACCTCAGCTTTAGACCCCGAATTAGTAGGAGAGGTGCTCAATGTCATTAAGGACGTGGCGAGTGAAGGTATGACATTAGTCATCGTGACGCATGAGATGGGATTCGCGGCAAAGGTATCGGATAAAGTCGTCTTTCTCGCTGATGGTCGCGTAGAGGAACAGGGACCTCCTAGCCAGATATTTGGGGCTCCTACCAGCCCTCGCTTACTTCAGTTCCTTACGTCATGGAATGAGCGGCAGAATGGTGGCAGTGTAAATTGAATTGCATTTACATCAATGGTCTTACTTTGTGATCAAGCTATCGTCTGATCTCTTTCCAGAAATATTAGTTGCTAAATGTTATATTGTGCGGTGTCGCGTTTGAGCATGGTTCCGAGGATGCAGAAAAGTGCCTAGATTTCCTGGAGGTGACTTGGATATTGTGAAAGTTGGGTTCTTGCTCACTGAGGGGTTTGACCTATATTCATTAGCGAATGCTATACAGCCACTACGATCCGCTAATCATGTAGCAGGCTTTCAGCTTTGTGAATGGCAAATTCTCAGTTTAGAAGGGGGCACGCTTAACGCAAGCAGCGGCATAGCTACTGAAACTACTCGGCTGGACCATGCGCAGTTATTTAATGTGTTGATCCTGTGTACCGCCGAGAATATACATTCCGATACGGATTACGATGATATCAGGCAGCGGCTGGACCATTGGAGCACCGAGCCTGTTGATCTGGGGGCCTTCGGCGGTGCGGGCTGGTTGTTGGCAATGAGTGGCGCGCTAAATGGTTTTCGTTGCAGCCTTCCTGAAATAGGATACTCCCAGCACCTCGGTATTTACAAAGACATCAAGTTTGTCACCGCGCCATTCTGTGTCGACCGTGGACGCCTAACATGTATTGGCCGCCAAGCTGTTCAAGGGCTCATGTGCGAATTTCTAGCACAAGAGTATGGGGGATACATGATGTTAGAAGTTGAAAAGAATCTGGCAGTTAAACTAGGCGCAAGTGGTACGATCCCTCAGGTCCGAACTTAATTCCAGATAACCGTTATGAAGTGGCTTATCGATGTAGATTTAAGAGACAGAGCCCTGGGTGTTTTGTGTGGCCGATTCGAAAGTGCTCAACCGTTCGCATATCAATGTTATTTACTTCTAGACCGAAATTATCCATCGCCAAGCTTGTTTCGGTAATCTCTCTACCACCGTGGCCATACCCTTATCCTGAGATTGATCGGGCTAGCATGAAGATCTGCCTCGGCAAGGATGTTATCGTTAATATCATGATATCCGCTAATGAATCGCATCCATCGCCCATTCTGGAAGCCGGTCTGCACATCTGAGATGTGTTGGGCTACTCGGAACTCAAGCGCTTTTTCGCTCTGATCACCGATAACAGCGCAAATACGCTGCACTTGGCAGACCCCTACAGGCTAGCGGTCAGGCGGCCTGCTAATGTTTGATCCTGTCCGCTCCAGGCGCCTACGTAATAATCTGTAGTCTGATGTTACTCCACAAGGCAAAGTCATGATGGTGGGCAGCTGGGCGCGCATAACTCCGATAGGCCTGTCTGCTGGAAGTAGTGCTATCTATATCTGGCGTCAGTGCGGCTGATGATGTTGCAATTCACTAATCAAGGCGCACGCGAAATCAGCCAAGCTGACGTCACAAATCGGCGACGTTCAATTACCGACCTCCAGACATTTTGCCTTTTCCAAGCTAGCTCGACGTATCGAGATGATGACGTAGTTGCCTGAGATTTGACTGGCGTCCCCTGGCGTCGAATAGCCCGCACAACCTGTCCGTCGCAGCCTCACGCGCGACGTGCTGAGTGTTGATGGACGTATGCCATCCAAAACGTCGCGCTGTGGAGCACTTTTTTTGATTAGGCCTGAGTTCGCCTTCGAAAATAGCGGGTCTGGCCAATTACAGGTCGGATTCGCACAAAAAATCCTAGTTCGCATCTGTTCGAATGATGTTCAGCGGCCAGCCAGAGTGGCGTCTTATGTCGCTCAATCAACGACAAGGATAAATGACATGCAAATGCCTAAAACGATCCAGATCAAGAACGGCGAAAAAGTAAAATCGACGTTTTCGGTTCAGGAGTACGCCAATCGACAGGCCAAATTGCGAGCGTATCTAGCGCAAAACAATATTGATGCGGCAGTATTCACGTCCTATCACAACATCAACTACTACAGCGATTTCCTGTTTTGCTCTTTCGGTCGCCCGTACGCGCTGGTCGTTACCCAAGACAGTGCCGTTACCATCAGCGCCAACATCGATGGCGGTCAGCCTTGGCGCCGCACCGTGGGCACTGAGAACATCATTTACACAGACTGGCAGCGCGATAATTATTTCGTCGCGATTCAGCAAGCTTTGCCGAAAGCTGGACGCATTGGCATCGAATTTGACCATCTGAACCTGCTCAATCGCGACAAACTTGCCAGTCGTTACCCGCAGGCCGAACTGGTGGATATCGGTGCACCTTGCATGCGTATGCGCATGATCAAATCCGCCGAAGAGCATGAAATCATCCGTCATGGTGCCCGCGTGGCAGACATCGGTGGCGCAGCAGTCGTGGAAGCCTTGCGTGATCAGGTGCCGGAGTATGAAGTCGCCTTGCACGCTACCCAGGCGATGGTGCGCGAAATTGCCCGCACCTTCCCGGACTCCGAACTGATGGACACTTGGACCTGGTTCCAGTCTGGCATCAACACCGACGGTGCTCATAACCCGGTGACCTCGCGCAAGGTTAACAAGGGCGACATCCTGAGCCTCAATTGCTTCCCGATGATCGCTGGTTATTACACTGCGCTGGAACGCACAATGTTCCTGGACCATTGCTCCGACGAGCATCTCCGTTTGTGGGAAGTGAACGTTAAAGTGCACGAGGCCGGCCTGAAACTAATCAAGCCGGGCATGCGCTGCTGCGATATCGCTCTGCAACTCAACGAGATTTTCCTTGAGCACGATCTGCTGCAATACCGCACCTTCGGCTACGGCCACTCCTTCGGTACACTGAGCCATTACTACGGCCGCGAAGCTGGGTTGGAACTGCGCGAAGACATTGACACGGTACTGGAGCCGGGGATGGTGGTTTCCATTGAACCGATGATCATGCTGCCTGAAGGCCTTCCGGGCGCGGGCGGTTACCGCGAACATGACATATTGATCGTCAACGAGCAGGGCGGGGAAAACATCACCAAATTCCCGTATGGCCCGGAACATAACATCATCAAGAAGTGAGATTAGGCGCCGCACAGTGAACCTGTGCGGCGTTTTCTTTTGTTAATAGTAAAAGTATAGGAAATACCGTCCCGGCGGCTGAGTTAAACCGGAAAAACCAACGCGTGCACGATAATATCGCGCATCATTTACTGACCCTTAACCCTGCCAAGTAAAACAATAGAGGGTATTTGTCATGTACTACGTCACGATTCCGGCCACGGGCTCGAAGCAGTTCAATTTCCATACCGCTTCTGGTAGCGATACAGCGTTGCCTCTTCATTCCGATAACAGCACCTCTACCCCCGGAGGTGCGCAATGAGCACCCAAAACGCAAGTCTGACGCCGATCCTGGAACAGCAGCTTGAACGGATTTCCGAGCGCAAGGCACTGCGGCGCGCGGCCAGTGCCAGCTTCATGGGCAACTTCGTCGAATGGTTCGACTACGCGGCCTACGGCTATTTGGCAACCGTGATTGCACTGACGTTTTTTCCGCAGACCGACAAGGCGACCGGGCTGCTGGCAACCTTCGCGGTGTTTGCGCTGTCGTTTTTCGTTCGCCCGCTGGGAGGGCTAGTCTGGGGTCACTTCGGAGACAAGTACGGGCGGCGCAGCGCGTTGTCCTGGTCGATTCTGATCATGTCAATCTCGACCTTCTGCATCGGTATCCTGCCGACTTACAACCATATTGGTCTGTGGGCACCCGCTCTGTTGTTACTAATCCGCTTGTTTCAGGGCTTTTCCGCTTCCGGAGAGTACGCTGGGGCATCAGCCTTTCTGGCCGAGTATGCCCCTGAGGGTAAACGCGGTTTGTATACCAGCATCGTGCCGGCGAGTACTGCTGCCGGCTTGTTGTTCGGCGCAGTGTTCGTGGCCGGTTTGCATTCGTGGATGAGCGTTGAGGATCTGCACAGTTGGGGCTGGCGTTTGCCCTTCCTGCTGGCGGCGCCGTTCGGTCTAGTCGGGCGTTACATCCGTATGAGTTTGCAAGACACACCCAAATTTCTAGAGATGGAAAAACGCCTCGAGGCCAAGGAATGCGCGACCCACGCTCCGGTTCGCGAACTTTTGACCTTACACCGGCGTAGCGTGATTATCGGCATCGGTGTGACATGCTTGAATGCGGTAGCGTTCTACCTGTTGCTCAGTTATATGCCGACCTACCTGTCTACCGAGATGGGCATGAGCGAGAGCGATTCGTTCATGGCGTCGACTGTGTCGTTGGCGACCTACATCGGGCTGATTTTCCTGATGGGCAAGCTGTCGGATCTGTTCGGACGCAAGGCCATGTTGCTGACCGCATCGGTGCTGTTTCTGGCGCTTACATGGCCGCTGTTCGGCATGTTGAACAACCAGCCGCTGATCGTCATCCTGATGATCCAGATAGCCTTCGGCGCGATCCTGGCGATGAACGACGGCACCTTGCCGTGCTTCCTCGCCGAGATATTCCCGACCCGCGTGCGCTTCAGTGGTTTTGCCTTCAGCTTCAATATCGCCAATGCGGTGTTCGGCGGTACGGCGCCATTTATTGCGACTTGGCTGATTCAGCTGACCGGTAATAAAATGGCACCAGCCTGGTATCTGCTGGCGGCCGCCGCTGTAGCGTTAATTGCCATGCTGGCGAGCCGCGAGACTGCGCATAAAGCTTTGCAAGACTGACCCGAACGTCACAACCCAATATATAGGGGGCATAGCCTGTTCAGTGGAGTCCTCGCGGTCGCCATTGCGATGAGGATACGCCCTATAAATTAATGCATCGCAGCCACTTGCTTGCGTTCGCCGAGGGGTGATATCCCGAAGAAACGGCTGTAGCATTTGGAGAAGTGCGCAGGGGAGATAAAGCCGCAAGCGAGGGCGATATCACGAACTTGCGACTCGCTGCGCAGTAGCAATTGTCTCGCTCGCGACAGGCGCAGTTCCAGGTAATACTGACTCGGCGTGCGTTGTAGGTGCTTGTGAAACAACCGCTCTAGGTGCCGTACCGACACTTCGTTCAATCGCGCGAGCTCCTCAAGGCCCAACGGCTCCTCAAGATTGGCCTCCATGATTGCCACCATCTGGCTGAGCTTAGGTTGAGAGGTGCCCAGTTTCTGTCGTAATGGCACACGCTGCTGTTCCTGCGCGCCCCGGACCCGATCACACAGTAGCAACTCGGCTGCATGGGCTGCAATTTCGCGACCACCGGGTTCGCGCGCTATCAACTGCAGTGTCATGTCCATAGAGGCCACGCCGCCTGAGCACGTGTAGCGATCGCGATCAAGCTCAAACAACTGATTGGAAATAATGATGCCCGGGAAACGCTCCTTCAAAGCTTCGATGTCTTCCCAGTGAATAGTGCAGCGATAACCCTTAAGTAAGTTTGCGCGCGCCAATAAGTGGCTTCCAGTGCAAATCCCGCCTAGGGGCACTTGATCATGCGCCAGCTTACGGAGCCAGTTGAGTAGCGGTAGGCTGCTGTGATTAGAGACGATAGGGTTTGATCCGACAACGAACAGCATATCCAGCTTTGGTGCATCGGTGATGGTGTAGTCGGGCAGCAGGCGCATGCCGTTGCTGGCCATGACCGGCTCCATGTTGGCAGCGATGATAACCGTGCGGAACATCGTTTGACGCGCCGCCATATTGGCTATGCGCAAGGTTTCCACAGCGGAAGCGAAGCCGATAGTGGTGAAATTTGGTATGACCAAAAAACCAACGGTTTTCAATGGCCGATGTTCATCAACCGAACGCCCTGCGACAGGGTGGAGGGACGCGTGGAGTTTCGCCATCGATAGCGCTCCTCAAGGTATAAGTGACGCGTTCTGCAGCAATCTGCCGACATTCGGCATCATCTGGTTCTGGGATTGTTAGCAGGTTTTGGCTCTTGATCTTACCCTGCATGTCGGGCCTATGCGTAACGGCCTTTTTGCTTTTTTATTTTGGGCATGGAGCGTCCATTTTGTTACCCATCTGCCATGGCGTCCGTACCAGAAAATGTGATTGGGGTGGTGCTCCGTAATGGCCACTTGTTAAATCGCTGGGCGTAATAGCAGCTTTGTCTAGGTAACCCTCTAATACTCGACGTTGAAGTGCGCTGCTGTGAATTCGACGCGCGGGCATTTTAGTCAATTGCGAATTCTGTCAGTTGTAGTTAACGACTCGTCGCCGAAATGGACATGTGGGTAAGTGAGTTGACTGTGTATTTTTATAGGTTTAAGGAATTGCCTGTGGTGGTCAGGCAGTCGCCTGATGGCGACCGCTAATCAGCGTTTTGGCTAATATTTGTCAAACTTGACGGGGCCGTCGTACGGCGGCATACGCTCCACCCGCAGATTTGCCGACCCTTGGTCATGTACTTGACTTACATGCGCGGCGATTTCTTCCAGCGTGGCGAACCACACTCCACCTTTGGCCTGCATGTATTCAATGAAGCGCACCGCCTCATGCCAGCGGGCGAGGCGGCCGCTTACGAACGGATGCCAGACTGCAACCAGAAGCCCTCCGTGCTCCCACATCGCATCAAACTCGGCCTTGTAAACGGAGATGGCTTCCTGAGGCGAACGGATCGGCATGCTGTAGTCGATGTCGCTCATGTGCACGTACGGCGGCCAGTCATCCATCGCCCAATGGGTCGGTAGCTCTACCAGTTGGCCGGTTTTGCCTTGCAGGATGTACGGGATATCGTCGCCCATCAACGAGGCGTCGTACTTGAAGCCTTCGGCAATCAACAGGTCTGTGGTAGCGGGCGAGAAGTTGTATAGCGGGGCGCGGAAACCTCGGGGTTTCTGGCCTGTGTGGCGTTCGATGATATCGATAGATTTACGCAGCCAGAACAGCTCTTCCTCTTCGCTGATTTCGTTGACGTGCTCATGGATGTAGCCATGGTGTCCGATTTCATGACCGTCCTTGACCATCGCTTCGACCGCGGCCGGATATTGCTCAATGCACCAGGCAGGAACGAAGAATGTCTGTTTCAGACCCAGGTCCCGGTAGGATTGCAGGATTCGCGGTACGCCGACTTTCGGTCCGTATTGCAGGGTTGAAATGGTGCTGACCCGCTTATGGCTGTCTGCGGGGCGATGCAGGTGCAGGAAGCTGTCGGCGTCCATGTCGAAGGTGATCGCCACGGCGCATCGCGCGCCGCCAGGCCACGGAATAGGGTTGTTGATCATGCTTGCAGGTTTGCTCATGTCGGTACCTGTTAAAAACTGAAAGTCGAGGCGAAATGCTATTTGCCACCGCGCTTGAAGTATTCACCTGCGGCGGCCGGAGGCCTGATCTTTCCGGCGAAGATCACCAGTGCGGCAATGGATGCGACATAAGGCAGCACCACGAACAGCTGATAGGGCACATCCGGATGACCAAATTGCAAACGCAGTTGCAGTGCATCGGCCAGGCCGAACAACAGACAGGCAGCTAGTGCGCCCACTGGATTCCATCGACCTAGAATCAATGCCGCCAGGGCAATGAAGCCTTTGCCCGCGCTCATGTGCTCGGTAAACATGAAGACTTGTGACAGCACCAAATAGCAGCCACCCAGTCCGGCGATCACACAAGAGCCCACAACGCTTAAAAAACGAATCCGGAATACGTTCAATCCGGCGCTATCGGCGGCTCTTGGATACTCACCGGTGGCGCGCAGGTTCAGGCCCCACGAAGTGCGGAATAGAAGCCACCAGGCAAGTGGCACCAGGCCGTATAGCAGATAGACAAGTAAATTCTGCTGGAACAGAATATCGCCGATCACCGGGATCGACGCCAGCCCCGGAACAGGCAATGTCGTGAAGCCCGGCAACAATGCTGAAGCAGCTTGCTCGCTGAACGCCATGCGTGCGAAGAAAGAGGTCATGCCAATGACCAGCATGTTGATGGCGATACCCGCAACCATTTGGTTGATTGCCAGGCGCACCGTCATGGTTGCCAATAGCAGTCCGACCAGTCCCGCCGCAAGTAATCCACCCAGCAAACCTCCCCACACGCTTTGCAGGAAAAACGCACCTAGAGCCGCACCGAACGCGCCGCCCAGGACGCTGCCCTCCAGCGCCAGGTTGAACACCCCGGCACGTTCACACCAGATGCCGCCCAATGCCGCGAAAATTAGCGGGACGGCGAGGCGCAGTCCGGTGGCAAGAATATCCAGATAACTAGCGTCCATCGGTCAAACCCTCCGCTGTGTTTTGCTGGTTCGGGATGCTGGCCGTTTTCGCCAACGGGTTATTCCGCTTTTGCAGGTTTAATTTCCAGATCAGCCCGGCGGCGACAAAGATCACGATCAGCCCGCGCAATGCTTCTATCGCTGTCACATCTAGGCCGATGGCGCGTTGCATGTACTGCGCGCCAGTGCTCAGGCCTGCCAGGAAAAACGCCGAAAATGTCGCCAGCAAAGGATTCAGGCTGGCCATAAAGGCAACCACGATGCCGTCGTAGCCATAGCCGGGGCTGAACAGGTGATACAACCGGTATTTGACCCCGAGTACTTCTATCGCCCCCGCCAAGCCAGCGATGGCGCCACCTGCGATCATGCTGCCGATCAGGTTGCGGTTCACGGACATACCAGCGTAGCGCGCGGCTTGCGGGCTTTTGCCTACCGCCGTCATTGAAAAGCCGATGGTGGTGTATTTGAAGACGACAAAGGTCATCAAGCTCAAGAGCGCCGCAATCAGCACACCGATGTGAGTGTCAGTGTCCGACAGCAGCAGAGGCAGCCATAAGTCTTCGCTGATTTCTGCTGAGTAAGGGTAGGGCGCGCCTTCCTGCATCATTGGACCGCCTGCGAAATAGCTGACGATATTGATCGCCACGTAGTTCATCAGCAGCGTCACGATGACTTCATTGATGCCGCGTTTTGCCCTTAGATACCCTGGAATCGAGCCCCACAGGCCACCGCCCAGCATGCCTGCCAGCAGGCACAGCAGCACATGCAGCATCGCAGGCATCTGCGGCAGATACAGCGCGACGGCTGCCGCTGCCAGTCCACCGATATAGATCTGCCCCTCGGCACCGACATTGAGCAGCCCGCAACGCATGGGAATGATCACCGCAAGCCCGGCGAGCAGCATCGGGCACATTTTGACCAGGGTATCGGCCAGGCCGTGATAGTCGAAAAAGGCTCCTTTAAACAACGCTTGATAAGCAGCCATGGGATTTTTGCCAGCCGCTACGATGAGCAGCGAACCCAGGGCAAAGGCTGCAAGCACCGCCCAGACCATTCGCAGGCGATGCAGCCAGCGCCAGACTTCATTCATGACAAAACCTCTTGTGAAGCCGTGCTGGTCATCAGTGAACCAATCAGGTCCGCTGTGGCGTCGGCGCGATTCAGTACACCCGTCAGATGACCTGCGCACATCACGCCAATACGATCAGAAATCGCCATGACTTCTTCCAGCTCCGTCGATATGTAAAGCACCGCTTTGCCCGCTTGCCGCTGTTCGCGCACGACCCCTTGCACGGCTTCGATAGCACCGACATCCAAGCCTTTGCACGGCTGCATGACGATTAGCAGATCAGGGTCGCATTCGACTTCCCGGGCAAAAATCAGCTTTTGCTGGTTGCCTCCTGAGAGGAACCGTACTTGCTGGTCAACCGAGTGCATGCGCACGTCGTATCGGGAGCACCAGTCTTTGGTGATCTCCCGCGCGCGTTTTGTTTTGAGCAGGGCGAAACGCGAAAACGGTGAGCGTCGGTGATCGCGCAGCATGGCGTTTTCCCACAGCGTGAAATCCAGTACCAGCCCGGTGCTGTGGCGATCTTCGGGAACATAGCCGACCCTGAACCGTTTACGGCGGCTGGCGACATCGTGGCCAAGCATCGACTGGCCGCGCATGTAGACTTCCCCGGATTGCGCATGGCGCATTCCGGCGATCGTATCCGCAAGCTCCGCCTGGCCGTTGCCGTCAACGCCGACAATACCCAGCACTTCCCCCGCTCGAATCTCGAAGCTGACAGAATTCAACGCCTGAATGCCGCGATCATTATTGGCCGACAAAGCTCGTACCTTGAGCACAACCGGGCCCTGTACAACCATGGGAAGCTCAACGGGCTGGGCCAATTCACGGCCGACCATCAACCGGGAAATTTCCTGTGGCGTGCTTTCACTGACCTGAGCGTGTCCGACGACATTGCCCCGGCGCAGTACCGTCACCCGATCACAAACCCGAAACACCTCATCGAGCTTGTGCGTGATGAACAACATGGTTTTGCCCATCGAGCGCAGGTTATCCAGAATTTGTAGAAATGCGTCGATCTCGGTAGGGGCCAGAACGCTGGTGGGTTCATCCAGAATCAGCACTTCCACGTCCCGATACAGCGCCTTGAGGATTTCCACCCGCTGACGCATGCCTATCGGAAGTTGCCAGATCAGGCGATCAGGATCGACATTCAGGCCGACCTGAGCGCTCAGTTCTATCAGCTTGCGACGGTGATCAGTGAGTTTCAGCCGCAGGCCGCCCGGCAGGCCGAGGACGACGTTCTCCAGAACGCTCAGGTTATCCACCAGCATGAAATGCTGGTGGATCATGCCAATACCATCGGACAGGGCCTGACGGGGCGAGTCGATTGACAGCTCCCTACCATCAAGGCGAACCACACCGGAGTCCGGTTGGTAAAAGCCGTAGAGGATGTTCATCAGTGTGGTTTTACCCGCACCATTCTCACCCAACAGCGCATGGATACTGCCTTTGCTTACTCCCAGAGTGACGTCCTTCAGGGCCGTGAAGTCGCCGAATCGCTTGCCGATTCCCTCCAGTTGTAAATAGCTCATCAGGGTTTTACCGCCGCCGCGACTGCTGGCTGGCTGGCATTGCGCTGCTTGATGGTCTCGATCAATGCCGCGGCATCGGTCCTGGTCTGCTCGGATACTGCTTTGCCGTAGCTACCGAGGCGGAAGGCTTTGGGCGTTTCAAAGCCGTACACATAAGACTTGCCGCCCAGCGACGAGCTTTGCGCCTGAGTAAGCACCGTCAGCAGCGCACCGCGCATATCTAGCACGGCTGATTGCAGCAGGTTATCCGGCCAGTCACTCAACGCATCGTAGTAAATTCCGAACCCCTGTTTGTTCTCCTGACGGACTGCTTGCAGACTGCCAAGTACAGCGTTATCCATGGTTGGGAACACCACATCGGCTTTCTGCCCAATTAGATTCAAGGCCGCTTCTTTGCCTTTGGCCAGGTCATCCCAGTCGTTGGTCCATGCACTCAGGACCTGGCCCTGTGGTCGGGCGGCCTTGAAGCCTTCGACGAAACCGTCGTTGAGGTCGGAGTACGCTTTGATTTTTTGCGCACCGACAAAACCACCCACTCCGCTCAACGACGTTTTGCCGCCGATGTAGCCAATGACATAACCCATGTCCTTCATATCGAACGCCAGCGTCGAGACATTGCCGCCGCTTTTGGTGCCGTTTACCACCAGGAACTGGGTCTTGCTGTTGCGTTTGGCAACCCGGTCCACTGAATCCTGAAACTCGCCCCCATAACCAATCACCACGTCATAGCCGCGTCGGGCGTAGTCTGCCAAGGCTTGAGCCTGGTCTGGTTGCGGGACCTTTTCGCTGTAGGCCACATCTATCTTCAGTGCGTCGCGTGCCTGAATTACACCCTCATAACCGGACTGGTTGAAGGAACGGTCGGTGATGTTGCCGGCTAGCACAATGGCAACTTTCAACGGATCCGCAGCCACTGTCCCCGCGTAGGCACACGAGAAGGAGAGGGTGGTTATCGCTGCAATGCGAGCGAGCAAAGTGAAGCGAGTCGTGACGCTGGATTGGGTCATACGGTCCCCTGATTATAGTGGCTTACATTTAATTCAAGTTACTTGAATAATGTGAAAGCAATGTTCATGCCTGATTCGGAGGCACGATCTATTGCCCTGTAGCACCACAAAACCAAGGTCTTTCGCCAACCTGAATTGCGCCGGATTGAGGCGTCTGGGCGTAGGCTGCACTAATAGAAGACGGTGGCAGGATATTTATTCAAGGTGCTTGATGAATATTGTTGGTTCTGACGTTAAAGGCGCGTTGAGGGCGTTGTGGCCGGATGATTTGTCACCGATCCTGACATCGCCTACAGCACCGCAAATGCAACACCTGTATGAGCCAACGGCGTTGCGAGGCGGCGTGCTGACACTACTTTGCCAAAAAGGCTGCGCTCCCGATTTTCTCTGCAGATATGCATTTCAAATCAGAGCGGCGCATGTTGCGGGGTGGTGGGCGCTGCTGTCAGCGGCGGTGTCGACGAGGCGGACGTTGCCAAGTACCGAAAGCAGTTTGTTAGAAGGTAGCGGGCGTGTTGATCCAAAGTATGCGAACGACACTCTTGGTCGAGTTGCGATAGCCATGGGGTACGTTGCTGGGGAAGTGAAAGGAGTCGCCAGCATTCAGCGTGTAGGTGGTCTCGCCGAGAGTCAGGTCGAGGCTTCCCTCGATCACGTAACCCATCTCTTCACCAGCATGCTCGATCATGTCGCTGACCATGCCAGGGGAAACGATATGAATATCGCCTTGCAGCAGCCCGCCTTTTTGCAGATGGGTGATGCGTTCCAGATCGATATAGCCCTTGGCGGTGCCTTGTGCGAAACGACTCACTTGTCGACCGCCGGCGCGCAGCACGGGCTCTTCAGACTCCCAGTCTTCGGATGTCAGCTCGGACACGTTGCTGCCTAGCGCGAGTGCCAGGCGGTGCAGCATGGCCAGTGAAGGCGATGCGGCGTCGTTTTCCAGCTTGGAAATTAGGCTTTCGGAGCAGTTGGCAGCCTGGGCAACTTGCTTGAGAGTTAAGCCTGCCACCTTACGCGCATGGCGAAGGCGAACGCTCAAACTCGGCAGGGCATCGGAATGCTGGGATTTGGCTACTGGCGTTTTGCTGGGTGTGGACATGCATCCCTCGAAAAGTTTGTACGAAGTGAGCGACAGGCATCCTAGGGTTACGGGAGCCTGTCGTCTACTGGGGTACTGAAGATCAGCCGTGAACCGAGAAGGTAACTTCCACCGGGTTAAGGTCATTGATAGGCACAATGTCCTGAGGGCAGGCTGACATCACCACGATAACGTCCATGTCTGCACGGATTTCAACGTAGTCCCCGGCTGTGGATACCGGCGGCAGCCATTCAACAGTGTAATCAGGCTTGACCGGAATGTTCATCCACAGATTGAAAGGCTGCGGAACTTCATGGGAGCGCAGACCAATAGCCTGCAAGGCCAGACGCATGTTATCCGCGCAGCTGTCGTGATAACCCTCGACTCCCAGGTTGGTGTAGCGGTGCAGGTCACACGCAGCCATCAAGGTGTCGTGAATGCCGGGTGAGGTGTCGGTCAACAAGGTACCGATCGTGCGGCGGCGGTTACTGAACAGCGCGTCGCCAGTCTTGGGAATGATGCTGTTGCAATGCGCGCGAGCATGTTCCATCGATAGGAATTCGCTCATGTCTTCGCTGTTGAACAACCAGGTGTCACATACCTGGGTGCCGTGAGTGTTGACGATTTTGATGACCTGGCCAGCTTTCAGGCGGACGGCGCGGCCACAACGGGCAGGCACTGTGTAACTTTCGCCCAGGACTGGAGTGCCATCGGCCGAGATCGGTTCTTTCAACGTGGCGTTGATGCCCAGCGAGGAGCCATTGTCGGGCTGGCAGCAGGCCGGATAGTCGTGGCTATGGGTAATATTGGTCATATGAGTTCCTATGGGTTCAGGGTTGTTCTGCAAGTGCAACCAGGCTCCAGGCCAATGCCTGGGCGCCTGCTTTCAATTGCGCGGGATCTGTGAATTCCTTCGGGTTGTGGCTTATGCCGTCCCGGCTGGGTACAAAAAGCATTGCTGTCGGACAGTGCCCGGCCAGATACATGGCGTCGTGGAAGGCGCCAGAACGTATCGATTGCCAAGTCAGTCCTGTGGCGTCGCAGGCGTTCTCCAACACATTGATGACCTGATGATCGAACGCGGTCGGGCTGTGGCTGAACAGGCTGGTCAGTTCGGCGTCGGCAGGCAGGCAGGCACTGAGGGCATTATCGAAGGCTTCGAGTACAGCCGGATCGGCGTGGCGGAAGTCGATGCTGAAGGTTGCTTCACCGGCAATCGTGTTGATTGCATTGGGCGAGACGTTCCAGCGTCCGAATGTCAGGCGCTTGTCGTCACCGGCAAGTTGTTCGGCCAGCGCGTCGATGCGGCCGAGGGATTCCATGGCGAGCAACAACGCATCGCGCCGCATGTGCGTCGGCGTGGTTCCTGCGTGTGCCGAAGCACCCTTGCAGCGCACTTGATACCAGCGCACGCCCTGAATACCCGAAACCACTCCCAGCGGGACATTGGCTTGCTCCAATATCGGGCCTTGCTCAATGTGCAACTCGACAAAGGCGTGTGTGGCGATTTTTTCGCGCTGTGGCAGTTCGGCAAAGCGCAGGGCGTGAGCGTCCAGTGCCTCTCCTACCGAGATACCCGCAGCGTCAAGGTTGTTTCGATAAGTCTCCAGTCGCGCCGGGTCTACGTAGGCGCTGGAGCCCATCGCTCCTGGACTGAAGCGGCTGCCTTCTTCGTTAGTCCAGACCACCACTTCGATCGGGCGACGGGTGCTGACGTTGAGTTCTGCCAACGCATACAGACATTCAAGCCCGGCCATCACCCCGTAACAGCCGTCAAGCTTCCCGCCTGTGGGTTGGGTGTCGACGTGGCTCCCGGTCATCACTGGCGTTAAGTCCTCACGGCCTTCGCGGCGTATGAACAGGTTGGCGCTGGCGTCGGTCCACACTTTGCAGTCCAGTTTTCGGGCTTCTTCAATCAGCCAGGCGCGGGCCAGGAAGTCTTCTTCGGACAACGCCTGACGGTTCATTCCGCCATCGATGCCGGGCCCGAAGGTTGCCAGGGTCTCCAACAAACGCTGCAGTCGTTCCGATGAAACGGCCTGCATCACTTGATCGGCAATCATGGGGTCACCTGCACGCGTGGAGTGAGGCTGCGGTTAAACCAGGGGCTGAGAAACTGCTGTAAGCGTTCCGTCTTTGGTGCCTGAAACAGTGCCTGCGGAGTACCGGTTTCAATAATTTTTCCTGCTTCCATAAACACTACCTGACTGGATATCTGTGCAGCGAAGCTCATTTCATGGGTCACCATCACCATGGTCATGCCATCGTTCGCAAGGCTGCGAATGACCTGCAGTACTTCCTCGACCAATTCCGGGTCCAGCGCCGAGGTCGGTTCGTCGAGCAGCATCAACCGCGGTTTTACTGCCAGTGCCCGGGCAATGCCGACGCGTTGCTGCTGTCCGCCGGAGAGGCGAGCGGGGTACGCATCCGCCTTGGCGCTCAGGCCGACCCGTGCCAGTGCCTGATCAGCCAGGTTGCGCGCCTCGGCCTTGGCGATTTTCTTGCCGAGTACCAAAGGCGCCATGACGTTGTCGCGCACGGTCATGTGCGGCCACAGATTGAATTGCTGGAACACCATGGACAGCGGGTTGCGCACCTCATCGATCTTGGCTTCGCTGTCGCGGTCGGCTTCACGTCTGCCCGGTCCGCTATAGCCCAGCAGTTGACCATCGATCCATATCTCTCCCTCGTCATAGCGCTCAAGGAAATTCATACAGCGCAGGGCGGTGGTTTTTCCTGATCCTGAAGGCCCGATCAAAGACACGATTTCACCGGCTTGTACGCTCAGGTCAAACTCACTGAGCACACGGTGCGAGCCATAGGATTTGCCAACGCCACGCAAGTTGAGAAGCGGAAGGGTATTCATCTGTTCAGCCTCGTAGATGGCGTGTCATGCGCCGCCCCAGTGCGCTGGCTACAGCTGCGACCGACGAGGTCAGCAGCCAGTAGCTCAACACCAGCAGGGCATACGGCAATACGTAGGAAAAGGTGGTGGATACGATGCGTCCGGCAGTCATGGTCAGTTCTGGCACGGTAATAATCGAGGTGACGGCGCTTTCCTTGATGGTCAGGATCACCTGATTGCCCAATAGCGGGAGGGCGAATGCCAGCGCTTGCGGCGCTTGTATGTGCCAGAACACCCGGCTGCGCGAAATGCCATGCACCCGCGCTGCTTCTACTTGACCGTTGGGCACACTGGCCCAGGCAGAGCGGAACAGCTCAGCAAAATAAGCAGCGCTGTATAAGGCCAGCGAGAGGATGCTTGCCTCGACGGCTTCCAGCCGTAGACCGATGACTGGCAGCCCGAAATAAATAATCGCGAGTTGGGCGAGAAAAGGTGTTCCGCGAATAAGCCACACGTAAACGCGATAGATCGCTACAAATCCTGGGGCCGCCATGCGCAAGGCGTTGATCCCGAATCCCAGCAGTAAGCCCATGGCAGCGGCAGTCAGGCTAATACCCAGCGTGACAAGCAGTGCATTGGCGAAATCCGGGAGATAACTCAATAATTCTTGCATCACTTGAGCTCCTTCCAGCGACGTTCCAGCAGGCTGCCGAGCACGCTCAACAGGCTTGTCAGCACGAGATAAAACAAGCCCGCCACCAGATACACCTCAAGCGGGCGGTAAGTCTGCGAAACCAGCTGCTGGCTGACGCGCATCAAATCAGTGATGGAAATGACCGAAACCACGGCTGAAACCTTGATCACATCGATCAACTCGGAGATCAGCGCGGGTGAGGTGAGGCGCAACACTTGTGGCAGTTGGATATGAAAAAGCGTGTTGTATTTGCCGATGGCAAACACGGCCGCCGCTTCCATCTGGCCCTTGGGGATTGCGGCGAAACCGCTGCTCAGAATCTGCGACTGATAAGCCGCCGTGTTCAGCGCTAGGGCTACAGCAGCAGCCACCATGGGTGGCACATCCAGGCCCAGGGCTGATGGGAGATAGAACAGAAGCAGCAGCTGCGCCAGCATGGGCGTGCCACGAAAGAAACTGACATACACCCGGGTGAATGCTCTGCCGGCAGGGCTGCGACCATTGGCAATCAGATGAATTACTACGCCGAGAATGAAACCCAGCAGCATGCCGATGGCGCACAACCACAATGTGGTTGTTGCACCGTCGATCAAGGCAGGCCAATAGAGCGCGAGACGGCTGCTGAAATCATTCATCATCAGCGGCTCAGATGCTCGGTACTGGCATGGCATCAGCAGGCAAGTCCATGGTGAAACCAAACCACTTATCTTGCAGCGTCTTTAAGGTGCCATCTTTTCCTGCACGGGCAATGCCCTCGCTAAATAGCTTCACCAGGCTTGCGCTGTCAGCATCCTTGCGACCGACCCAGCCGAAATACGTCACTGGACCCACCATCTCCGGCAGCGTTGTGAAAAGCCCCGGACGAGCTTTCATCAATGGGCCTAGGTTGGAAAGCGACTGTGCCACGCCATCGAGACGACCATTGGCCAGATCCGCATAAGCTTCATCGAAGCTCACATACTCTTTGATCCGCTTGAGGCCCGGTTGGCCTTCAGCTTTGAGCTTGGTGTCCAGTGCTTGTAGCACTGCCAGCTGGCCGGAACCTGCCTGAGAGCCAATCACCCGACCGTTCAAGTCGGTCAATGCCTTGATATTGTTATCGTCGGCGCGCTTGAGCAATGCAACGGTGGACTCGGCAATGGGGACGGTAAAGGCGAATTGCTCAAAACGCGCTTTATTGACTGTCACTGATGTCACGACGAAGTCGAATTTACGGGTATCCAAGCCTGGCAAAATCCCCTGGAACGGTAGATCGAGCTGGCGCACCTTAACGCCGGGCAAGTCAGCATCCAGTACGTAATGCATCAGGTCTGCGCCATAGCCGACAATCTTGCCATTTTCTACCGACTCGAACGGCGCGAAACGCGCCTCGGTGGCAACGACTATCTCGTTTTTCTGCTTGATGCGCTGCAGCAAATCGTCTGCGTGCGCTAGAGAAATACTGCACAGCGTGACGAGCGACAGCGAGAGTGCTTTTAGAGTGAAACGCGTCATTGGTATTCCCCTTGAATTCCTCAAATTGTTATTCAAGTAACTTGAATATTAATACAAGAGCATGAAGCGTGCCAGGAGGTAGCTTGCGCGAATAGGGGCGTAGGAGAGGATGGGAAGTCGGGAGAGGTGCGCTAATTGCGTGCGATAGCAGGTGTTACGCATTGATGTGGTGCGCAGTGTGTGGGTGGTGTCTGTAGTGCTTGGATGTGCCGACGCTGCTCGGGTGCTTGTTCGTGGGGCGGGGGAAAAAACGCAGTGCTTACATATGTCCTAACGAGTAACTATTCAGAGCTCGAAAGCAGTCGGTCACTAATGGCAGCTTTGGTCAGCTTGAACGCCTTGGCACGCTTTGCAGGGTTGGCGAGAGCCGGAAGTTTGAACTCTGAGACGGCAGGCTACGATTGCGAGGCATTCGATTGAAACCGAACGCATGATCATTGACCTACAGTGATTAGCACGGAATGTCCGCAATTGGCCGATTTCTGGCTTTAGTCAACTGCTTTACGTAGAGCCGCAGCAACGGTAATGGGCAATGCTACATCTGGCTGGGATCAGTCGACCACTACATAGCGACTGGGTTCCGGCTCCGAGGTTTTGACGTTACCAAGACGTATCAGGTGCTCGCGAACGTCAAGCTGGTCCAAAGTAATCTATTCGGGCCATTCAGAGAGTCGCTGAGCATCGTAATTCCCAACTTAAAATAATGAGTACATAATCAAGTCCATCAGCGGTATGCTGAGCGACAGAAAGCTGAAGCTTTCAATGATTTAGAGGATGAGTTATGATCCCGTCCGCTGCGCCATATTCGGTTACCTGGAATGCTGAACGCCAGGTCACCCCGCAAAGCCCGCTCAATGAGCGGGCTTTTTTGTGCCCGGGATTTGCGGTTCTACAACCCCACCAACCGGTAGCCCACCTGCAGTTCGGTAATGAAGTACTGCGGCTGTGCCGGATCCACCTCCAGCTTTTGCCGCAGATGCGCCATATGCACCCGCAGATAGTGGGCGCGGTCGACGTAATCCAGGCCCCACACTTCCAGCAGCAGTTGCCGGTGCGTCAGTACGCGGTTCTGGCCGCGAACCATGGCGCAGAGCAGGCGGTACTCGATGGGCGTCAAGTGCACCGGTTGGCCTGAGCGCCACACTTGGTGGGTCGCCAGGTCCACTGCAATCTCGCCAAACGCCACCTTGCTGGTGGCTACCACCGTGCCGGTGTGCCCGTGCCGGCGCAGTTGGGCGCGGATACGCGCGAGCAACTCGGGCACGCCAAACGGCTTGGTCAGGTAGTCATCGGCGCCCGCGTCCAGGGCGGCGACTTTTTCTTCTTCACGGTCACGCGCCGACAGCACCAGGATCGGCACCGCCAGCCAGCCGCGCAGTTCGCTGATCAGTTGCTTGCCATCGCTGTCCGGCAAGCCAAGGTCGACAATCACCAGGTCCGGCTGACGGCTGGCGGCATGAATCAGCCCACGTTTGACGCTGTCGGCCTCGAACACCTGAAAGCCTTCGTCTTGCAGGGCAATGCGCACAAAGCGGCGGATATTGGCCTCGTCTTCAACAATCAGGATGCGTGCAGTGCTCATAAGGGTTCCATGGCAGGCGGGGTGCCTGCGGGTAGCGTGATGGTGAAATGCATGCCGCCCGTGCGGCCGGGGTTGGCCTGGATGCGCCCGCCGTGGGCCTCGACGATGCGCTTGACCAGCGCCAGGCCCAGGCCGATGCCGGCCACCGACGATTCCTGCTGGCCGCGCGTGAAGGGCTCGAACAGATTGGTCGGCGCGCGACCGGGGCCGGTGTCGCTGACCTCAAGCACAATCTGCTCGCCGGCCTGGCTGGCGGCCACGCTGATGGTGGTGCCCGGCGGGGTGTACTTGGCGGCGTTGTCCAGCAGGTTGACCAGCACCCGCTCGATCAGCAGCCCATCGACTTCCACCAGCGGCAACTGTGCGTCGAGCGTGGTGTGTACGCGGTGGTGCGCCAGTGGTTCACGCAATTGGCGCAGGGCGCTGCCGACGATTTCTTCCAGGGAGTGCCATTGGCGGTTCAGGCGCACACCGCGCTCTTGCAGGCGCGCCATGTCCAACAGGTTTTCGATCAGGCGCTGCATGGATATGGCCTGTTCGTGGATGCCATGCAGCAGCTCGTTCAGTGGCCCCGCCGGGGCGTGGGGCAGGGCGGTCTCGGCGGCGCCGATCAGGGTGGTCAGCGGCGTGCGCAGGTCATGGGAGATTGCCGCGAGCAGGGTGTTGCGCATTTTCTCGCCTTCCATCTGCACCAGGGTGCTTTGTGCCACTTCAACGAAATGCACGCGCTCCAGGGCAATCGCCAGTTGGCTCATGCAGGCTTCCAGCAGGCGACGTTCTTGCGGGTCGTTCAAGCGATCGCGTTGGGCCAGTTCCAGCACCAGCACGCCGCGCACGCGCATCGGCGCCTTGAGTGGCCAGTAACAGCCCTTGGCCGCCGACAAAGTGTCGGTGCCGTGGCCAGCGGGGTGGCCGTGGTCGTATGCCCATTGCGCGATGCTGTCGTCGATCGGCAGCCCAGCGGCGCTCACGCTGTGGACGCCATTGGCGGCGTCGGGCAGGGCCAGGCCGACCCGTGCTTCGAAGACGCCACTGAAGGTGCGCAGCGCGACTTCACTGATTTGCTCCACCGTCAGCGCCGCCGACAGGTCGCGGGCCAGGCGCGCCAGGGAGGTCGCGCGGCGTTCCCGTGCGGCGGCGGTGCGCGCTTCGTGGCGCAGGCGCGCGGTGAGTTGGCCGGTGATCAGGGCGATGCCGAGCATCAAGGCAAAGGTGAAGAAGTACTGGGTGTCGTTGACCGTGAATGAGTAGCGTGGCTGGACGAAAAAGAAGTCAAAACACAGCACCGCGAGCATCGCTGCCCACACGCCGGGGCCGCGTCCAAAGCGCAGCGCTACCAGCACCACCGTGAGCAAAAACAGCATGACCACGTTGGCCAGGTCGAACACTTGCAACAGCAGTGCGGCCACGGCGCTGGCCGCGAAACAGGCCAGGCTGGCCCAGAGATAGGCCAATCGCGTACCGGGCAATGTTGCTGTTTTTTCGGGCACGGCAGGCGTGCCCGGCAGCAGGCCGTGGGCCATCACGATCTGGTCGATTTGCGGGTGGTGGCGGCTGATCCGATCGCTGACCGACTGATGCCAGAACTGCCACCGGCGGCGCGGATGATGGCCGAGTACCAGGCGACTGGCGTTGTGCTCACGGGCACAGGCCACCAGCGCTTCGGCGACGTCCATGCCCGGCAGCGTGGCGGTATCGGCGCCGAACTCTTCGGCCAGGGCCAGGGTTTTCATCGCGCTCGAGTAGCGCCTGGCGCCGCGCGCCTGGGCCGAGGCCACGTGCACGACAATCCAGTCGGCCTCCAGTTTTTGCGCCAGGCGCGCCGCTTCACGCACCAGGCGTTCATCGCCGGCATCCCCGGCCACGCCGACCAACAGCCGTTCGCGGGCCGGCCACAGGGTCTTGATCGACTGTTCGCGGCGGTACACGCGCATCTGCGTGTCGACCCGGTCGGCCGTGCGCCGCAGGGCCAGCTCGCGCAGCGCCAACAGGTTGCCCTTGCGGAAAAAATGCTCAGACGCGCGTGCCGCCGCCGGGCCCAGGTACACCTTGCCGTCCTTGAGGCGTTGCAGCAGATCGTCGGGCGGCAGGTCGATCACCACCACTTCGTGGGCGTTATCGAACACATGGTCGGGCACCGTTTCACGCACACGTATGCCGATGATCCCGCTGACCAGGTCATTCAGGCTTTCCAGGTGCTGCACATTGAGGGTGGTCCACACGTCGATGCCGGCGCTGAGCAGTTCTTCCACGTCTTGCCAGCGTTTGGGGTGGCGTGAGCCGGGCACGTTGCTGTGGGCCAGTTCGTCCACCAGTAACACGCCAGGATGGCGCAAGAGGGCGGCGTCGAGGTCAAATTCGCTGAGGGCGAATTCACGGTGCAGGTGCTGGGCGCGAGGCAGTTGTTCGAGGCCGTGGAGCAGCTCGGCGGTGTCCTGGCGGCCGTGGGTTTCCACCACGCCGGCCAGTACGTCACGGCCACGGCCAGTTTCGCGGCGCGCCGCTTCGAGCATCGCACAGGTCTTGCCGACCCCGGCGTTGGAGCCAAAGTAGATACGCAATTTGCCGCGCAAGGCGGCCTGTTCTTCTTGTTGGACCCGAGCGAGCAGGGCGTCGGGGTCGGGGCGTGCGTTGTTTAAGGCGGGCATGTCATTCCTGGTCAATGCGGTTCAAGTGTGGGAGCGGGCTTGCCTTAATGGCAGTCAGTCAAGCGCAGATCCCCTGTGGGAGCGGGCTTGCTCGCGAAAGCAGTGGGTCAGTCAACATCAATGTCTGCTGGGCCGACGTCTTCGCGGCGATGCGGCGATCCGACAAGCCCGCTCCCACATTTGATCTTCACCGCTTTGAGCATTGCGTTCGCTTAACTGATTGGCATTAGGGCAAGCCCGCTCCCACATGGGGGTGAGTCGTTACACCAAGCCCACTGCGGTCAAGAGCATGTCGATCAGCTTGATCCCGGCAAACGGCACCAACACCCCGCCCAGGCCATAGACCAGCAGGTTGCGGTTGAGCAGCGCCGCCGCACCGATTGCGCGGTAAGTCACGCCGCGCAGGGCCAGGGGAATCAGCGCGACGATGATCAGCGCGTTGAAAATCACCGCGCTGAGAATCGCCGAGTTGGGGCTGCTCAGTTGCATCACGTTCAACGCGCCGAGCTGCGGATAGGTCGCGACAAACGCCGCCGGGATGATTGCAAAGTACTTCGCCACGTCATTCGCCACGCTGAAGGTGGTGAGGGCGCCGCGGGTCATCAGCATCTGTTTACCCACCTCGACCACTTCGATCAGCTTGGTCGGGTTGCTGTCGAGGTCGACCATGTTGCCGGCCTCCTTGGCAGCCTGGGTGCCGCTGTTCATCGCCACCGCCACGTCGGCCTGGGCTAGCGCCGGCGCGTCGTTGGTGCCATCGCCGGTCATGGCCACGAGCTTGCCCTTGGCCTGGTAGTCGCGGATCAATTGCAGCTTGTCTTCCGGGCGGGCCTCGGCGAGGAAGTCATCCACCCCGGCCTCCACCGCAATGGCGGCGGCGGTCAGGCGGTTGTCGCCGGTGATCATCACGGTCTTGATGCCCATGCGTCGCAGTTCGGCAAAGCGCTCCTTGATGCCGCTCTTGACCACGTCCTTGAGCTCCACCACACCTAGCGCCGTGGCGCCGTCGCTGACCACCAGCGGGGTGCTGCCGCGCCGCGAGACTTCATCGACCCTGGCCTGCAAGGCTGACGGAAAACTGCCGCCCAAGGCTTCGATATGGCTGCGGATCGCGTCGGCTGCGCCCTTGCGAATCGCCCGGCCTGCGGGCAGGTCGACCCCGCTCATGCGGGTTTGCGCGGTGAAGTGCACAAAGCTTGCACCCAGTTGGTTGATGTCCCGCGCGCGGATGTCGAACTTCTGCTTGGCCAGCACCACGATACTGCGGCCTTCCGGAGTTTCGTCGGCCAGGGAGGCCAATTGCGCGGCATCCGCCAAGTCCGCTTCCTGGATGCCCGGCGCCGGCAAAAAGCTGCTGGCCTGGCGATTGCCCAGGGTGATGGTGCCGGTCTTGTCCAGCAGCAACACGTCGACGTCACCCGCCGCCTCGACCGCCCGCCCGGAGGTGGCGATGACATTGGCCGACATCATCCGGCTCATGCCCGCCACGCCGATGGCCGAGAGCAGGCCGCCGATGGTGGTGGGGATCAGGCACACCAGCAACGCCACCAGCACCGTGGCGCTGACCACGCTGCCGCTGCCGCTCATGGCCACGGCGAAGATCGAGTAAGGGCTCAGCGTGGCGATCACCAGCAGGAACAACAGCGTCAGGCCCACCAGCAGGATGGTCAGGGCCACTTCGTTCGGGGTTTTCTGGCGCTTGGCCGATTCGACCATCGAGATCATGCGGTCCAGGAACGACTCGCCGGGGTTGACGCTGATGCGCACTACCAACCAGTCCGACAGCACGCGCGTGCCGCCGGTGACCGAGGAAAAATCGCCACCGGACTCGCGAATTACCGGCGCCGATTCGCCGGTGATCGCGCTTTCATCCACCGACGCCACGCCCTCGATCACGATGCCATCGAGCGGCACCAGGTCGCCGGCTTCGATCAGCACCACCTGGTCCTTGCGCAGCAGCGACGCTTCGGTCGGCAGCCACGCGGCGCCGTGCTTGGGCTGTTGCAGCAACTTGGCCAATGTCTGGCGTTTCATCCCGCGCAGGCTGGCGGCCTGGGCGCGGCTGCGGCCCTCGGCCAGGGCTTCGGCGAAGTTGGCGAACAGTACGGTGAACCACAGCCACAAGGTGATGCTGAGGATAAAACCGCTGGGCGCTTCACCCTGGCCGCCCAGGGACTGGAACCACAGCAGGGTGGTGAGGATGCTGCCCAGGTAGACCACGAACATCACCGGGTTTTTCCATTGCGCCTGGGGGAGCAGTTTCTTCAGCGCATCCCCACACGCGGTGAGCACGATGGCGCGATCAAACAGAGGTAAACGAGCATTTTTCATGAGGGCAATCTCTTACTCACTGGTCGCAATAGGCGGCGATGGCTGGCGGGCATCCAGCGCAAGGTTGAGTTGCAGCACATTGACCCGTGGCTCGCCGAGCAGGCCGAGGGTGCGTGCGCTGGTGTGCTGGCTGACCAGTTGCAGCAGTTCGGCTTCGGGGATCTGCCGCAGGCGCGCGACCCGTGGCAGTTGCAGGCGCGCATTGGCCACCGAAATATGCGGGTCGAGGCCCGAGGCGGAAGCGGTGACCGCGTCCACCGGCACCTGGGCGTCGGCGGCCAGGCCGTTGGCCAGGCGATAGGCCTGCACGCGGGCGGCCACCTGGTCCACCAGTTTCTGGCTGGTTGGGCCCAGGTTGCTGGCGCCGCTGGAACCGGCGTTATAAGGCTGCGATACGCTTTTGCCTGGGTCTTGCGGGTCGGCGCCCAGGGTCATGCTCGGGCGGCCATGGAAGTATTGCGCCCGGGTGAAGTGCTGGCCGATCAGGGTCGAGCCCATGACCAGGCCATCGCGTTCAATCAGCGAGCCGCGGGCCTGGAACGGGAACATCAGCTGTGCGGCCACGGTGGTGAACGCCGGGTAGGCGAGCCCCGTCAACAGCATGAAAAACACCGCCGAAACCAGCACCGGGCGCAACAGCCCCTTGAATATCGATTGGGTTGTCATCTACGTGTCCTCAGTTGTACGTCTGGCCGGACAGCAACTGCAGTTGCTCCACCAGCGGGCCGAGCGCGAGCGCCGGCAAAAAGGTCAGGCCGCCGACCACCAGCACCACGAACACCACCAGCAGCATGAACAGCGGGGTCGCGGTGGGAATGGTCCCGGCACCGGCCGGCACGGTTTTTTTCATCGCCAGGGAGCCGGCCACGGCCAGCATCGGCAGCATGGTGAAGAAGCGCCCGATCAACATCGCCAGGCCAATGGTGGTGTTGAAAAACGGCGTGTTGGCGTTCAAGCCCGCAAAGGCCGAGCCGTTGTTGGCGGTGCCTGAGGTGTAGGCGTACAACACCTCGCTGAACCCATGGGGGCCGATGTTGTTGAGGCTGGCCATGGTGTCGGGCCACAGGGCGGCGAGGGCGGTAAAACCCAGGATGCTGATGGGGTGCGCGAGCACCGAGAGCATCACCAGCTTGATCTCCCGCGCCTCGATTTTCTTGCCGAGGAACTCCGGGCTGCGGCCGATCATCATGCCCACCAGGAACACCGTCAGCAGGGCGTACTGGATCAGGTTGATAAAGCCCACGCCGTCGCCGCCGAACACGCAGTTGAGCATCATCTGCGCCAGGGGCACGAAGCCGCCCATGGGGGTCAGCGAGTCGTGCATGGTGTTGACTGAACCGGTGGTCGCCGCCGTGGTGGTGGCAATGAACAGGCTGCTGTCGGCGATGCCGAAGCGCAGCTCCTTGCCTTCCATGTTGCCGCCGCTGTGCTCCTGCGACAGGGTCTGGTTGGCGCCGGCCTGGGTCAGCAGCGGGTTGCCGCTTTGCTCGGCGCCGTAGACCAGGGCGAGGAAGCCGATGAACATCACCAGGAAGGTGCCGAAAAACACCCAGCCCTGGCGACGTTGCATCAGCATGCTGCCGAAGGTGTAGGTCAGTGCCGAGGGGATCAGCAACATGCTGAGGATATGCAGGATGTTGGTCAGCGGCGTCGGGTTTTCGAACGGGTGCGCGGCGTTCATGCTGAAGAACCCGCCGCCGTTGGTGCCGATGTGCTTGATCGATTCAAAGCTGGCCACCGCACCGACAATCAACTGTTGCTGCGCCCCTTCCAGGGTGGTGACCAGGGCCTGGGAGGCGAAGGTCTGCGGCATGCCCTGCCAGACGTACACCAGCGCCATGCCCACGCACAGCGGCAGCATCACGCGGTACAGCGTGCGGGTGAAGTCGACCCAGAAGTTACCGAGATCGCCCGAATTGGAACGGCTCAAGCCGCGAATGAAACCGGCCGCCGCGACCACGCCGGAGGTGGCGCCGACGCACATCAGAAAGGTGATGACCGCCATCTGGCTGAAGTTCGACAGGCTGGTCTCGCCCGAGTACGCCTGCCAGTTGGTATTGGTAATAAAGGACGCGGCGGTGTTGAACGCCAGGTCCGGCGATTGCGCGGCGAGCCCCAGCGGGTTGATCGGCATGACCGCCTGCAGGCGCAGGACCAGGTAGCCCAGCAGCATCATTGCCGCGTTCGACAACAACAGCGCCGTACCGAAACGGGCCCAGCCCATGGTTTCTTGTGGGTCGATGCCCAGCAGGCGATAGGTATAGCGTTCCGGCAAGGCATGGTGGGTCCCGGTGAAGACCCGGGTCAGCCATTTACCCATCAGTACGGCGAGCCCCGTCATTACCCCCAGGACCAGCGTAAATTCCAGCAGCGTGCTTAACATGTCGTGGCTCCGTTCAAATCTTGCCCATGGCGACAATGGCCATGGCAGTCGCAACAAAAAACACCAGGGAAAGGCTGATAAACATCAGGTCGTACATGGCCAGCTCCCTAGAATTTTTCTGCGCGAATAAGGGCGTAGCCCAAGTAAGCGAACAGCCCCACGGCACATAAGCCGCTGGCGATATAAATGAACGTGAGTGTGAGCACGGTGTAACTCCCCTGATTGAATAAGCCGCAACTGCGGACGCGGGGAGGTTAATCTTTGGGGTATCAAGTTCGGGCACTGATTAGCGTTAGCGGTATTAAGACGGTATATAGAAAAAGTTCGGCCGGGCGCACGAAAAAAAGGGATCGCCCGCCGCCCGGGTATCCCTTTAAACACTGGGGTTCTGCTGATGCTAACGACCCGCTTATTTGGTTTTGTTTTTCTTCTCGCTGCGGGTAGCGAGGTGTTCGAAGCAAAACGCGGCAGTGCCGAAGAGCGCAATCATTGACAGGACGAGCATGCCTAAAGTTGAACTTTCCACGATGACTTCCTACGGGTGTTTGGGTAGGAAGTGACGGTAGGGCGTTTGCACTTAGTTACTCAATAGCGGCGACGTAAACGTTATGGCGAATGGGCGAACTATATGAACTCTTTACGCGGTGGTGGTCTCGACGATCCCGGTTGTTCCCCGGATTGGCTATGACCTGGCGGAATACCCCCATACCCATTGGTCGATTGCACCGCAACCGGCACTCACGCTTATCTATAGCCACGCGAAGACTTCAAGGCGGCACAGTGCCCGCTTCTAACAATGGCCTGCAAAGGCAATAAAAATAGTCTGTCTGGGGAAGCGCACGAGATGAAATACCCATTGCGTCCTTTGGTCTTCTGGCCAACCTTTCTGATTCTGTTGGCGGCGGTAATCGCCAGCTACGTCGACCTCACCGCATTCCTTGCCGTGAGCAAACAGCTCAACACCGTGATCCTGCAAAACTTCTCCTGGCTGTTCAGTGCCGGCTCTTTCGCCATGGTGGTGCTCACGGCCATTGTGTATTTTTCGCCCCTGGGCAACGTGCGTATCGGCGGGGAGGGTGCTACGCCGCTGTTGAGCAAATGGCGCTGGTTCATGGTCGCGCTGTGTACCACCCTGGCGGTGGGCGTGCTGTTCTGGACCACGGCCGAGCCGCTCTACCACCTGTACTCGCCACCCTCCAGCCTGCCGATCGAGGCGGGCAGCGCGGCGGCCAAGAGCTTTGCCCTGTCGACGATGTTCCTGCACTGGACCCTCACGCCCTACGCGATTTACCTGGTGCCCTCCCTGGTCTTTGCCCTGGTGTTCTACAACCTGCGCAGCAACTTCTCGATTGGCGCCATGTTGCAACCCTTGCTCGGCGCCCGGCGGGTCAAGCGGTATGCCGGGTTGATCGACACCCTGGCGATGTTCGCCCTGGTGGCGGGCATGGCGTCGTCCCTGGGCACCGGCGCACTGACCCTGTCCGGCGGCCTGAGCCAGTACATTGGCGGCGAGACCACGCCCTTGCGCCTGGCCCTGATCATCGCGGTGATCGTGTTCACCTTTGTCGCCTCGGCCGCCAGTGGCTTGCAGCGTGGCATCGTCATGCTGTCGTCGTTCAACACCTGGATCATGTTGGCCCTGGGCGCGTTTGTATGGTTGTGCGGGCCAACCCTGTACATCTTCAGCCTGGGCGTCGAGTCCCTGGGGGTCTACCTCGACACCTTCTTCAGCCGCAGCCTGTCCACCGGCGCCGCCAGTGGCGACAGCTGGCCGCAGAGCTGGACGGTGTTCTACTGGTCGGTATGGTTCGCCTGGGCGCCGGTGAGTGCGTTGTTCCTCGGCAAGATCGGCCGGGGCTACCGGGTGCGCGAATTTATCCAGATCAACATGCTGTACCCGGCGCTGTTTACCGCGTTGTGGATTTGCATCTTCTCCGGCAGCAGCCTGTATTTCGATGCCCTGGGCGATGGCAGCTTGAACCGCGTGCTCAACGAGCAAGGCGTGGAGCATGTGCTGTACCAGATGTTCCAGCAGTTGCCGGCCAGCGGCCTGATGATCGCGTTTTTGCTGTTTGTCGCGTTTATCTCGTTCGTCACCGCCGCCGACTCCAGTACCGACGTGATCGCCAACCTGTGCAGCAAGGGCGTCACCGCCGATTCGGACCTGGATGGCAACCCGCTGCTGAAGATTGTCTGGGGCGTGATCATCGGCACGGTGTCCTGGGTCATGGTGGCCTTTGTCGGCATCGACGGGGTGAAGATGCTCTCCAACCTCGGCGGCCTGCCGGGAATGATTCTGGTGCTGCTGGCCAGCACGTCGTTGCTTTACTGGTTGAAAAACCCCGCGCTGCTGGACGTCAAGATCCCCGCGGTCCATGTCGAACCTGGCCTGCGTGGTGCCAGCCCGGTGACGGATTTTGCCCGCTGACTTGCCTCTTTGTTGTTGGAGTTACCCATGGAAATCGTCACCGAATTTGCCTACAAGGTTCGCGAGATCGAGCACTGCCTGATCCCCATGAGCGATGGCACACAACTGGCAGCGCGTATCTGGCTGCCTGACACCGCCGGCGCGCAGGCCTTCCCGGCGATCCTCGAATACCTGCCCTATCGCAAGCGCGATGGCACGGCGGTGCGCGATGCCCTGACCCACGCATGGATGGCGGGGCAGGGCTATGCCTGCGTGCGGGTCGATATGCGCGGCAATGGCGAATCCCAAGGCTTGATGGCCGATGAGTACCTGTTGCAGGAGCAGGATGACGCCCTCGAAGTGATCGACTGGCTGTGCCAGCAGCCCTGGTGCGACGGCAATGTGGGGATGATGGGCATCTCCTGGGGCGGCTTCAACAGCCTGCAAGTCGCCGCGCGCCAGCCCGAAGCATTGAAGGCGATCATCACCCTGTGCTCCACCGATGACCGCTTTGCCGATGACATCCATTACAAGGGCGGCAACCTGCTGCTGGAGAATTTCGGCTGGGCCGCGACCATGCTCAACTTCAGCGCGGCAGTGCCCGACCCGCTGCTGGTTGGCGATGCCTGGAAAACCCTGTGGCAGCAACGCCTCGACGCCATGCCGCTGCTGGCCGAGACCTGGCTGCAACACCAGACCCGCGATGCCTACTGGCGTCACGGCTCGGTCTGCGAGGACTACTCGGCGATCAAGGCGGCGGTGTACGCCGTCGGCGGTTGGGGCGATGCCTACAAGAATGCGGTGCCACGCCTGATGGAAAACCTGCCGGGGCCGAAAAAAGCCGTGATCGGCCCGTGGATTCACAAGTACCCGCATTTCGCCGTGCCCAACCCGGCCATTGGCTTCCTGCAGGAGGCCAAGCGCTGGTGGGACCACTGGCTCAAAGGTATCGACAATTGGGTGATGGACGACGCGGCCTGCACCTTTTACCTACAGGATGTGTTGGCGCCCAAGGGCAGTTATGCCGAACGCCCAGGCATCTGGGTGCAGACCTCGGGCTGGCCCGATCCCCAGGTGCAATGGACCGACTACAGCCTGACCGACCATGGCCTGCGCCCGGGCCAGCAGGCGCTGGGCGGCCCGCGCAGTATCTGTTCGCCACTGACCACCGGCCTGCACCAGGGCGAGTACTGCGCCATCTGGTTCGGCCCCGACGGCCCGACCGATCAGCGCCGCGACGATGCGCAGTCTTTGTGCTTCGACTCTCAGCCACTGGCCGAACCCCTGGCGCTGCTGGGGGATGTGCGCTTGCAACTGCGCCTGGCCAGCGATACCTCTTGCGGGCAACTGGTGGCGCGCCTGAATGCGGTGGCGCCCGACGGGCAAGTCACGCAGATCACCTACGGCGTGCTCAACCTTGCCTTACGTGAAGACTTCTCCCGTCTGACGCCACCTGTGCCAGGCGAACCGCTGGATGTGCAACTGAGCCTGGATCATGTCGGCACGCGGGTGCCGGCCGGCTACCGCCTGCGGCTGGCCCTGAGCACCGCGAGCTTCCCGCTGCTGTGGCCCAGCCGCGAGCTGACCACCCTGACCGTGCTGCCCGCCGTGCAACGTGTGCAATTGCCGATTTTCAGCGGCGCGGCCGTGCCATGCCCGTTCGAGGCCCCGCAAGCGGCTACCCCGGCGGCGCTGGAGGTGCTGCGGGCGGCTGCGCCGAAACGTACCTTGATCGAGGACGTAGGCAGTGGCGAAGTGTGCGTAAACATCGAGGACGACCTGGGCGCCGTGCGCTTCACCGAGCATGGCCTGGCGGTGGACCAGCGGTGCACCGAGCAATATCGCACCATGCCCTGGGACCCGTTGTCGGCCCAGGCCGATATCCACTGGCAGTACCGTGTCGAGCGCGCGCAGTGGTCGGTGGCGGTCGACAGCCACTTGCAGGTGCACGCCGACGCCCAGTGGTTCTACATCGAGGCGCACCAGCAGGCGCGGGAAAACGGGGTGCAGGTGCATCAGCGAAGCTGGAGCAGACGGGTCGCGCGGGTCGCGTTGTGAGCGGGCAAGTGGCAGGATGCTTGCTCATCTGACCAGCCACGGATCCCTGCATGTCGCGCCGAAACGTCGACCTTCCACCGCTCAATTGTTTGCAGACGTTTGAGGCCGCCGCCCGGCATTTGAGCTTTACCCAGGCGGCCCACGAACTGAACCTGACCCAAAGCGCAGTGAGCCGGCAGATCAAGCGCCTGGAGGAAGACCTGGCGCGACCGCTGTTTTATCGGTTGGCGTTGGGGCTGAGTCTGACCCCGGCTGGCGTGCGTTACTTTCGCACTATCCAGCGCCTGCTGCGCGAGCTTGATCGCGAATCGGCGGAGCTGCGTCGACGCGGTGCCGATCGCCAGCTGACCCTGGCCAGCACGCCGACCATCAGTTCCATCTGGCTCGCCGCGCTGCTGCCGGCCTTCCAGGATGAGCACCCGGAGCTGGATATCCGCATCCTGTGCAGTGAAAGCCCGAGTCACCTGGATGTCAGCGAATATGACCTGGGCCTGTTCTATCACCTCGACGAACTGCCAGCGCCCCTTGGCCTGGAACTGACCCCGGTGTTTGCCAGTGAGCAGGTCATCGCCGTATGCAGCCCCGGCTACATCGAGCGCCATGGCGCGATCCGCGACGCCGAGCACCTGCTGCGCAGCCATACCCTGTTGATCGTAGAAGACCACTATCACGACTGGTTGACCTGGACCGACTGGTTCGCCGACATCGGTGCGCAGTACCACACGCCTCGTCACGCCTTGCGCACCAACAGCTATCAGTTGCTGATGCAGTCGGCAGTGATGGGGCATGGCGTAGCCCTGGGCTGGAAGTGCCTGCTTGAAGGCGAGCTGGCTGCCGGACGCCTGCAATTGGCCTTGCCCCATCACATGCACAGTCGTGGCCGCCTGCAACTGATGCAACCGCAGCATCGCAACCCACCCTCGGCGGCGCGCAGTTTTCAGCAATGGTTGCTGACGGCGTCCGATATAATGCCGCAGGGGCTTTTCTGTGGGAGCGGGCTTGCCCGCGATGATCGTTAACGATGACGCGGTGAGGCGTTCTTGCTGACGTCAGCGCGAGCAAGCCCGCTCCCACAGGCATTATTCAGGGGGCGTTGCGGCTATGCCGATAATCACTCACCGCCTCATACACCGCCTTGCGCAGCCGATTGATCCCCCCAATCGGCCGGTGTTCCTCCACGCCAAACCATGGGTTGAACGACTGGTTGTCACAGGCCAGGTTCAAGGCCTGTGTATCGAAGTCCTGCGCCGGAATGCGAATTTTCGCCACGCTCTCGTAGGGCGCGTCGCTTTCCTTCCATTCGATGCTGGTGTCTTCGATGGGCATGTATTTCTGCGGGTTCTGGCGCTGGATCTGCAACACAAAACAAGCGTCGATGCGGTCGGTGGACAACTGCTGGCTCAAGGCGCTGCGCAGGAAGTTCGGCAAGTCCTGGTTCTGCTTGGGCAGATGGTATTGCGGGCAGCTTTGCGGGTCTGGGGCGACGCGAAACTTGGCGTTGGCGCTGCCGAACTTGTAGGGCGATACCGAAAAGTACGTGGTCTCGGTCGGGCTGGCCGGTGCCGGCGCCAATGTCGCCAGGGCAATAAACAGATGGCGCACCTGCCAACTGCGCGGGTCGAGGCTGGGGAAAAATGCCATGACTTTCTTGCCATCGGCCTGGGCCCCGACGTTCTGCGCATATTCCGCCACATCGCTGACAAAGAAGTTGGGGTGGCTGAACATCACGAAGTCCTGCTCGCCGCGTGCCTGCTGGTCGGCCAGCAGTTGCTTGCCCGGCACGTCCAGCAGCTTGATCGCCATGCCGCGGGCGTCGCGGATGCTGTCGAACTGTGGATAAGCGTTGCCGTTGGACAGGCGCATCATCGCCTGCCAGGTCTTGCCCGGCTCGGCGAACACGCCCTGGCGCAGCGCCGGGTCAAGGTTTGGCAGCACGCTGACTTCGGCTTTTACGCAGCCGTGGGCCTTGGCATGGGCATCGCGCAGGTAACGGGTGCCTTCGCGATGCTGGTCGACAATGCGCACCGCCGTCTGAATGATGCCTTGGGTCATGGCCGCTTCGCCGGGCGGAATCTGTTCCTCGGCCGACACCGGGCCGCTGTGGTGCCAGGCGAACCACAGGGTCGACAACAACCAGCCGAGCAGGCCCAGGCCTACCAGCCATAACAGCGTCTTGCCGAGAAACGCGCCGAGGCGCAGCCACAGTCGAGCGAGCATGGAACGGTCCTTGTATCGAAATGGGGAAGTCATGGCAGTTGTTGCTCCAGGGGGCCGCCCAGTACTTTCAGGTATTCCAGCAGCGCCCAGCGCTCCTCAGGCTCAAGGCCGCGGCCGATCACCCCATTGCCACGCTTGCCCGCGCGAAACTCGTGGCCACTGTTGTGGTTGCCAGTGATGTTGGTGTCGAACAGGAATGCATTTTTAAACGCCTCGGTGCGATAACCCAAGTGACGCGGGTTGTAGTCGAAGGTGCCTTTATAGAAGGTGCGGCTGCGCTCGTACTGGGGCGAAAGCAACTGGTAGATCGTCGGCACCGAACCGTTGTGCAGGAACGGCGGCGTGGCCCACACACCCGCCAGTGGGCGGGCCTTGTAGGCGCGCAGTTCGCGCACGCCGATGGGCAGGCCGTAGCCGTCCAGGCGCGGGCGTTCGGCCGCTGTGATGCCGGCGGCGCGGTAGGCGTGCTCTTCGACAAACGCGGTGACATAGGCCAGGCCCTTGGCCACGGACAGGCTGCGCAGGTCCAGCGGTTCGGTCGGCGTGGGGTGCAGTTCGACATTCAACTGCGCCAATTCGGCCGGGTCCCATTGCAGGGCGCTGAGGTCGTAGCGCTGGTCGGCAATGTTGCTGGCGGTGCCCGGGTCGGTGCCGATGTAGTCCACTGGCAGCATCTTCAACTGCTGCACCGGGCGCCCGTTGACTTCGCTCACGCTGGGCACATGGCAGGCCGCGCAGTTTTCCGCGAACAGCGCACGTCCTCGGGCGGCCAGGGGTTTGTCGATGGCGCCGAACAGCGCTTCAGGCCAAACCGGTGGCTTGAGCCGTTGCAGGGTTTCTTCGATCAGGTTCAGGTCACGCACGCGCACGCTGGACGGGTAGCGCGCATCGCCCTTGAGGGGCTGGCCAGCGCTGTCGAAGAACGCCAGGGTCGCGCCCACGCCCAACGCCTCGCCGATGTTGCGCGCCATGGGTTGCTGGGCCGAGCCGTTCCATTGCACCCAGTCGAAGGTCCACATGTCCCACAGCTGCGGGTAGTCCACTGGCGCGTTGGCGATACGGTAGTTGTCCGGGGAAATGGCGTCGCCAAAGCTGGCATTGGCGATGCGGCCGAAGGCGTCGGTGCGCCCCGGGCCTTCTTCGGTGGGGTAGAGGCCGCGGTGGGTATCGTTCCAGGCCACCTTGAGGAAGTTGTCCAGGGACTTTTTGAAGTCCTGGCGCAACTGATCGTACTGGGCGTCGTATTGATCCCCCAGCACGCTGTGGGCAAAGCGCCTGAACTTCAACGGGTTGTAATAGGTAGAGGCGAGGCTGGCCACCAGGGCCTGGCCAAAGCTGCCGCCGCGCAAGGTTGGCACGCTGGAGGGCAGCACATGTTGTGCAGAGCCGCCATCGATGCGCAGGGCCTGGCCATTGAAATGCAACTCGCCGGTATGGCAGGCGGCGCAGGTGATATCGAGAAATTCGTCGTTGCTGCCGGCATTCTTGTGCCGGGCGAAGCCTACGGGCAGGTTGCCGGGGTTCTGGGGTGTGGCCTGTTGTCGCGGGTCCACCAGGAAACCGAAGCGTGCCAGGTTGGCCGGCTCGGCAAAACGCTGCTCGGAAAACGGCAGCTCCAGCGCGGTGAACCAGTTATAGTGCAGGCCTTTTACCTGGGTGCCCTGGGGCGTGAAGTAGTAGGCCTGGCGGTCGGCGGCGCTCCATTGGTCCTGGTAGTGCACCTGCTGCACCGCCACGTAATCCGGGAGCCTGGGGTTGATCACGTAATAAAGGACCACCGCCAGCAGCAGTCCCATAAATGACAGGATCAGGAGTAAAACACGGGAAAAAATGCGCAAGATAACTATCCTTGTCGAGTTGTTGTGCCCTTATGCCACTGAGCGCGGTAGGCGGCAAGTAGCCATGATCCGTCTACGCAGGCGGTTTTCGCTACGCCGGCTGTCCTTCGCCGGGCTTTGGGGCAGATGAAAATGCTTTTAAACACGTGAACTTATCAGAAGTTTCCTGCTCACATGCCGGTAGCCATTGGTCGTGGCCGCCTGATAAGCTCGCGACTTTATTCGAATGCCCTTTTGGCGCATGAACAAGGAAATAGCATGAAACAGCATCGGTTGGCGGCGGCGGTGGCCCTGGTTAGCCTGGTACTTGCGGGTTGTGATTCGCAAACCAGCGTAGAGCTGAAAACCCCGGCGCAGAAAGCTTCCTACGGTATCGGCCTGAACATGGGCAAAAGCCTGGCTCAGGAAGGTATGGATGACCTGGACTCCAAGGCAGTTGCCCAAGGCATCGAAGATGCCGTCGGCAAGAAAGAACAGAAGCTGAAGGACGAAGAACTGGTCGAAGCGTTTTCCGCACTGCAAAAGCGTGCTGAAGAGCGCATGACCAAGATGAGTGAAGAGTCGGCAGCCGCCGGCAAGAAATACCTTGAAGACAACGCCAAGAAAGACGGCGTAGTCACCACCGCTTCCGGCCTGCAGTACAAGATCGTGAAGAAAGCCGAAGGCGCCCAGCCCAAGCCTACCGACGTAGTGACTGTGCACTACACCGGCAAGTTGACCAACGGCACCACCTTTGACAGCTCCGTGGATCGCGGCAGCCCGATTGACCTGCCGGTCAGCGGCGTGATCCCAGGTTGGGTCGAAGGCCTGCAACTGATGCACGTGGGCGAGAAGGTCGAGTTGTACATCCCGTCCGACCTTGCCTACGGCGCCCAGAGCCCGAGCCCGGCGATTCCAGCCAACTCCGTACTGGTCTTCGACCTGGAGCTGCTGGCAATCAAGGACCCGGCCAAGGCCGACGCTCCTGAGGCACCGGCTGCCAAGTAAGCCGCTGCTGAACACACAACGCCCCGTTTATACGGGGCGTTGTTGTTTCTGGTGTGGCAGCTGTTGACCGAGGTCGTGGAGGGGTGTGGGAAAATCAGAACGAACACCTGCGACTTAGAGCAGTCTGATGCTATACCTCGGCACGGGTAGCCGCAGATGCCCCCCAAGTCAATGAAATCTTGGGATTTTTTTATGTGCGCAAAAAACGCCCGATCTGACTGTAGGCCTTGTATTACGTGGCTTTCAGCCGCAAAAATGGGCTCTGTTCACAAGGTTATCCACAAGTTGTGTGGATAACCTTTTATCTCGCCTGGAACTGGAGTGACGATGAAAGCACCCTGGAATTTCACCCGCTTCCTGCCGTTGGCCGCACGGCTGATCGGGCGTGGACGCCTGCCGACGCTGTTGTTCGCGGTCGCTGCCAAAGGCTCCAGCCAGGGCAATCGCCTGGGCAAGCTCAAGGACGACCTCAAGCTGCTCCAGGCGCTGTGCCTGGCCTACTGGCGCGGCGAGTACCGGGCTATCAGCCCCAAGGCGCTGATCTCGGTGGTGGCGGGGCTGATGTACTTCCTCAGCCCGATTGACGCGATCCCGGACTTCCTGCCGATGTTCGGCATGCTCGATGACATCGCGGTACTGGCCTGGGTCATGAAGAGCCTGGACGGTGAGTTGAGTGCCTTCCGCGCCTGGCGTGACCGCCAGCGCCCGGAGAAGTTGGTGGTGGTTGAACGCCTGCCCGCCACGCCGCAACTACTGGAGCAGGAAAACCCGAAAAAAAACTGAACACGCGGATTATCCCCCTGCGCTCTTTGTGGCTGTTAGGATTACACTCCTAAGGAAAGTACTTACTTCGTAAGTGTTGTGATCCTACGGGGCAGTCATGGATATACAAATCATTTCACGGGATGGCGAACCCGAGTACGCGGTTCTGCCATGGGCTCAGTACCAGGCGCTGTTAACAGCCGCCGGCCTGCAGCAACCAGTCACTCCTGCTGCACAGATCCCTCCCGTCGCTACCGAGCAGGACCTACGCCCCCTGGCGCAATTGCGCAGCCTGCGCGAAGCCAAGGGCCTGGCGATCGAGACATTGGCCCGCACCGTCGGCATCAGCCCGTCCTACCTGGGGTTGATCGAAAGTGGCGAGCGCCAGCCGGATGCCGCGATCCGTCGCAGCCTGGCCTGGGAATTGGGGATTGCCGGTTGGAGGGATGAAATGTGAGTGTGCGCATCAGCCGTCAACATTGGGATGGGTTGCTCAATGAGCTCGACCAGGCCCGTCGCCAGCGACATCTATTGACCTACCGTGCGTTGCTCGAGCGTCTGCAGTTCCCGACGCCGGCGATGCAAACCCTGACCGCCGCGTTGGAACACCTGGCGGCCCTGGATGCCAAGGCGGATCAGCCACTGCGCAGCTCCCTGGTAATCAGCCAGGGCGCAAGCCGCTTGCCGCGCACCGGTTTTTTTGAATGTGTCGAGCGCCTCGGGCGCTTTTGCGGACCGTCCGATGGCGTTGCTGCAGCATCGTGGCATGCCTCGGAAGTGGTCCGTGTGTTCGAGTACGAATATCCTGAGTCAGCGGAGGCCTGAGTGTTCTGGAAGCTCAAAGTGTACGCCAGTTATTGGCTGGCACGCAGATTGTTTCATTGGTCATGGTTTGTGCGTCAGCCCCGCGGCTGGCACTGGCTGGAGGGTCAGTTTGCACGCATGGCCAACCTGGGCAATGTCGAGGCCCAAAGTTTCTATGGGCATATCCTGACCTTTCGCGGCCTGGGCATTGGCGCGCGGGAGGAGGGCGTGCGCTTGCTGCGCCTGGCGGGTCAGGCGGGGGATGGCAAGGCGGCCTATCAAGTGGGCGTGCTGAGCCTGGCAGGCAGCCTGGGCAAGGCTCCGGACCCTGTAGAAGCGGCACGCTGGTGGACTATCGCCGCCAAGGCCGGGCATCCGCTGGCGCAGATACGCCTGGAGCAGTTGTAAGGACCGACTTGTCGGCCTTACAGGATTTCGCGGCTATCGATGAGGTGGATGCTGTAGCCGGCCACGTCCTTGGCGTGATGCTTGGCCTGGGAGGCCAGTTCCGCCAACTGGCTGGCATCCAGGTGCCCACAGCTCAATGGATGCAGATGCACCACACCGATGGACAGCGACAGCAAGGCAAACTCCTGGCGCACCCCCTGGCGATTCAGGGCGATAAAACAGCCCGCATCCAAGTGTTCACTGCGGTAGAAGCGCCGGCACTGGGTCTGGAAATCATCCACCAGTTGGTTGAGACGCTTGCGCCAGTCCTGGGCGCCCAGCACCAGTAAAAAATCATCGCCGCCAATATGCCCGACAAAATCACGGCTGGGGTCTACCCGGTCGTTCAAGCATTGCGCCAGGCACAGCAATACTTCATCGCCACGGCCATAGCCGTAGATATCGTTGAATGGCTTGAAGCTGTCGATATCCACATAGCAAATCACCGATTCGCGCTGCTGCTGCAACAGCCGTGTCAGGCACTGCTGGATCGGCACATTGCCCGGCAGCAGGGTCAGCGGGTTGGCGTAGCGCGCCTGTTGGATTTTCAGTTCGGTAATCAGCTTGAGCACGTCGATTACCCGGCCCAATCCCAGGTAGTTGCCATTCTGGGTGATGATGAAATCTTCTTCGATACGCTGCCGCGCGCGGCTGGTCAGCAGGCGGCTGACCTGTTGCAACGACTGGCTCAGTTCCACGGCCAGGAAGTCATCGCTCATCAGGCGGCTGATAGGCTTGCGCGCAAACAGATCGGTGGCAAACGGCTTGAGCAGGACGTCGGACAACGAGTGCCGATGCACGATACCAATCGGCTGGCCGCGCCCATCCAGGACCGCCAGGGAGTTGAGATTGGCCTGGCTGCGAAACGCTTCCAGCACTTTGGTCGTGGCGGTGTCCTGGGCCACGGCCGGTTGTTCGTTGAGCAGGGCGCTGAGGTCACTGGCGTCCTCGTTGAGCGAAACGCTGGTGCTGTCGGGCTTGGCCAGCATCAACCGGGCTTCGGTCGGTGGATGCTCCTGGGGACGGCACAGCAGGTAGCCCTGGATCAGGTCCACGCCCATTTCCGTGAGCACCGCCAACTCTTCCGGCAGCTCGATGCCTTCGGCAATCACCTGCGCGCGCGAAGCCCTGGCGATCTGCAGGATCGAACCGACAAACTCGCGCTTGAGCGCATCCTGGTGAATGCCATCGATAAAATGCCGGTCGATCTTCACGTAGTCCGGGCGCAATTCTGACCACAGGCGCAAGCTGGAATAACCGGCGCCCAAGTCATCCAGGGCAATCGAAAAACCCATGTCACGGTAATGGTGCAGGGCGGTTTGCAACAGCTGGAAGTCGTCGGTCGGCGCTTGCTCCGTGAGTTCGATCACGATCTGGCTGGGCGCGATTCCATACTCGCGCAGCATATGCAGGGTGCGGCCCGGTTGGTGGGTGGTTTCCAGCAGGGACTCGGGCGAGACGTTGAGAAACAGCTTGCCCGGCAGCTTCTGCTCGCTGAAGCGCCTACAGGCACTTTGCCGGCAGGCCATCTCCAGCTCATTCAGGCGCCCGGCCTGGCGCGCCACGCCAAACAAGGCGAGGGGCGAGTGCAGCGGGCTGTTGGAGGGGCCGCGGCTCAGGGCTTCATAGCCGAGGATGCGACGTTCGCAGAGGCTGACGATGGGTTGGAACAGGCTGTGCAAACTGCCCTGGGCCAGGATGGAGGCCAGGGCATTCAGCTGTTCGGTCATGGTCATGATGATCTCGGTCGAAAAAAAGGACCGGGTGCCTGGGGCGCCCGGTCCTTCATTTCACGACAGAATGATGTCTGTTTGATGACGCTCAGTGGAGCGGCAACATTAAATCGCCATCATTTACTGCTTGGCCACCGTCTTACTGATTTTCAGGTAGTCCAGCAGAATCCGCCCGGTTTCGCTCAGGTAGGCATCATCTTCCGGCTTGGTCTTTTCAGGTTCGGTCGGCAGTGCGTCTTCGTCTTCTTTCTTCAGCTCCTTGAGCGGGTCTTCACCCTTGGCCTTGCGGCGGATGTTTTCCAGGGCAAGTTGCTGGTTCTCGATATCGGTGTGCTGCGCGCGGCGGTCCACTTCATTGAGGCTCACGGTCTTCTCGGCCATCAGCTTCTTGGCCAGGGCCAGCTTGTCGCGGATAAACACGAACTCGGCGTCCTTGGCGGAGCGCAGGTCATGTTCGGTCTTGAGCTGGGCCAGGTAGGGCTTGAACGGGTCCGATGCAGGCTTGATGGCCGGGCGGATGGTGTCCCACGGCATGGCTTCTGGCAGGGCGCTTTCGCCGATTTCCTTGGTGTCGATGAGCGACGGGAAATCGATGTCCGGGAGTACGCCCTGGTGCTGGGTGCTCTGCCCGGAAACCCGGTAGAACTTGGCCAGGGTCAGCTTCAGCTCGCCATGGTTGAGTGGCTGGATCGTCTGCACCGTGCCTTTGCCGAAGGTCTGGCCACCGATGATCAACGCGCGGTGGTAGTCCTGCATCGCACCGGCAAAAATCTCCGAGGCCGAAGCCGAGAGACGGTTGACCAGCAATGCCATCGGGCCTTTGTAGAAGGCGCCCGGGTTTTCGTCTTCCAGCACATCCACGCGGCCGTCAGCGTTGCGCACCAACACGGTCGGGCCCTTGTCGATAAACAGGCTGGTCAGCTCGGTGGCCTCCTGCAACGAGCCGCCACCGTTGTTGCGCAGGTCGATGACCACGCCGTCGACTTTCTCTTTGGTCAGCTCGGTGAGGATTTTCTTCACGTCGCGGGTGGTGCTCTTGTAGTCCGGATCGCCAGCACGGAAGGCCTTGAAGTCCAGGTAGAACGCCGGGATCTCAATGACGCCCAGCTTGTAGTCCTTGCCATCCTGCTTGAGGTTGAGGACTTTCTTCTGCACGGCCTGGTCTTCGAGCTTCACCGCTTCGCGGGTGATCGACACGATCTTGCTGGTCTGGTCGTTCGGCGCGTTGGTGTGCGGAATCACTTCCAGGCGCACCACGCTGCCCTTGGGCCCACGGATCAGCTTGACCACTTCGTCCAGGCGCCAGCCGACCACGTCGACCATCTCTTTGTCGGCCTGGGCCACGCCAATGATCTTGTCGGCCGGAGCGACCTGCTTGGTCTTGTCCGCAGGACCCGCTGGCACCAGGCGTACGATCTTGACCTGGTCGTTGTCGCTCTGCAGCACGGCACCGATCCCTTCGAGGGACAGACTCATGTTGATATCAAAATTTTCCGCGTTATCTGGCGACAGATAATTGGTGTGCGGATCGTAGGACATCGCGAAGGTGTTGATGTAGGCCTGGAAGATATCTTCGGCGCGGGTCTGTTCCAGGCGGCTCAATTGGTTCTTGTAGCGCTTGGTCAGCAATTCCTGGATCGCCTTGGGCTCTTTGCCGGCGATCTTCAGGCGCAGGACTTCATCCTTGACGCGTTTGCGCCACAGGTCATCCAGGGCGGCGGTGCTGGTCAGCCACGGGGCCTCCTTGCGATCCACCAGCAGGGTTTCCTTCTGGGTGAAGTCGAGCTTGTCGACGCCTTTGTTCAACTCACCGAGGGCGAAGTCCAGACGCGCTTTGACACGGTCCAGGTAACGCTTGTAGATGGTGAAGCCAGGTTGCAGGTCGCCACTCTTGAGAAAGTCGTCGAACTGGGTCTTCCATTTGTCGAACTCAGCGATATCGCTGGCCAGGAAGTAGCTGCGCGAGGGATCCAGCAGCTTGAGATAGCTGTCATAGATGATCACCGAGCGCGCATCGTCCAGCGGCGGCTTGCTGTAATGGTGGCGCTTGAGCAACTCGACGACGTTAAGGCTGGCAATCACCTCATCGCGATCAGGCTGAAGTTTGTCCCAGCTGTTGGCTGCGAACGTATTGGTCGACAGCGGCAACAGGCCGAGACCAATGAAAAGAGCGAGGGCGGTGCTGGGGAACAAATGCTTCATGCTGATTCGACGCGGGGGCAATTGATAACGCATATTAGGCCGTCTTTGAAGTCGCCGGTTCCATTTGGGCCGGTCGCATAATGCAAAAAGCCCGGCGCTACAGCAACGGGCTCAGTCCAGACTCACTATGGAGGCACTGTGAAAGCATTGCAAGGCGTTGAAGGTCATGTGGAGTGGGTTGAGACCCCAAGTCCTACGTGCGATGTAGGGCAAGTTCGCATTCGGGTGGCAGCAGCCGGCCTCAATCGAGCGGATTTATTACAGCGTGCAGGGCTCTATCCTCCACCGCCCGGGGCCAGCGAAGTGCTGGGCCTGGAGTGTTCCGGGGTGATCAGCGAAGTCGGCGCTGGCTCGTCCTGGCAAGTGGGGGATCGGGTCTGTGCGCTGTTGGCGGGCGGTGGCATGGCGCAGGAAGTGGTGGTGGACGCGCGCCACGTGCTGCCGGTACCAGAAGGTTTGTCCCTGGCCGAAGCCGCTGCGTTGCCCGAGGTGTACAGCACTGCCTGGCTCAACCTGTTCCAACTGGCGGCGCTCAAGCCCGGGGAAAAGGTGCTGTTGCATGCGGGCGCCAGTGGCGTCGGTTCGGCAGCGATCCAGCTGTGTAAAGCCTTTGGCAGCCCGTGCTGGGTCAGCGTCGGCTCGGTGGACCGCCTGGCCTACTGCGAAGACCTCGGCGCCCAGGGCGGTGTGGTACGTACCGACGGCATCGAGAGCCTGGGGGATTTTGGCCCGTTCGACGTGATTCTCGACCCGGTGGGCGGCAACTATGCAGCCATTAACCTCAAGCTGCTGGCCCGCGACGGTCGCTGGGTATTGATCGGCTTGATGGGCGGGCGTGAAGCCCAGTTGGACCTGGCGCAGGTGCTGGCCAAGCGTGTGCAAGTGCTGGGCTCGACCTTGCGCAGCCGCGATGACCAGTTCAAGGCAGACCTTTTGAGCGACCTGGGCCAGCAGGTATGGCCGTTGTTTGGCGAAGGGCGACTGAGCCCGCAGTTGGCCAAGACCTTCCCGATCAAGGACGCGGAAGCGGCGTTTGCGCAGCTTTCGACCAACCAGATTTCCGGGAAGCTGGTGCTGGTGATCGACGAAAGCCTGGCTTGAGGCCAATCCAGGGTTGAAATGCAGCCCAAGGTGGGAGCGGGGCTTGCTTGCGATAGCGGTGTGTCAGTAACAGACCTTAACCTGATACTCCGCTATCGCAGGCAAGCCAGCTCCCACATTAGCTCCCCCATTGGATTGGGTTTCAACGCCAAAAGTGGGCCTTCAGGTCCACTGGTGGATCGGCCAGCCGGCCTGTTCGGCATGGGCGCGCAACACCGGATCGGGGTTTACCACCTGCGGGAAATCGACCTTGCTCAGCAGCGGCAGGTCATTACGCGAATCCGAGTAGAAGTACGCCCCTTCCAGGCTTTCACCTTCCTGTTCAAGCCATTGCATCAAGCGGGTGATCTTGCCTTCGCGGTACGTCAGTACACCCACGGTCTTGCCGCTGTACACCCCGTGGGCCACGTCCAGTTCAATCCCCAGTACTTCATCGATGCCAATGCGCGCCGCAATCGGCGTGACCAGGTGCGTGCCCGAGGCCGAGATCACCAGGATCCGGTCACCGTTCTGGCGGTGGCGGGCGATGGTCTTGGTCGCGTCGCTGTAGATCAGCGGCTCGATAACATCTTCCACCCACGGCTCCACCAGGTGCGCGACTTCTTCCGGAGTGCGCCCGATCATCGGTTCCAGGCTGAAGTCCATGAACTCTTCCATGGCCAACTCGCCGCGGCTGTAGGCGGACATCAGTTCGTGGTTCTTGCCCATGAACGATTCGCGGTCCACCCAGCCCAGGCGGCCCATCTGCTCGCTCCACAAGGTGGCGCAATCGCCGTGGATCAGGGTGTCGTCCAGATCAAAAATTACCAAAGCCATCAGTCATGCTTCCTTAATAAACACTGCATCCTCAGGCTACCTCACACAGCGCACTGGGATCGATGGAAAGTGCCAGGCGTTGCCCGTCTGGGTGCAGATCCTGGGCCGAGCGGTTGAGTACGTCCACCACCAATTCGATGCCCCGGGCTTCGACGCGATAGCGAATCACATTGCCCAACAGGCTGTGGCTGCGTACCAGCGCATCAAGCTCGCCGCTGTGGTTCAGTTCGATGGACTCAGGACGGATCGCAATACGGCTGCTGACCGGACGTTGCAACAGCGTGCTGGCCTGCTCGGCGTCCAGCAGGTTGTAGTTGCCGATAAAACCGGCAGCGAAGGCGTCCACGGGGGCGGTGTAGAGGGTTTCGGCGTCGCCGCTCTGCACGATCTTGCCCTGGTTCATCAGGAAGATGCGGTCGGACATGACCAGGGCTTCCTCCTGGTCATGGGTCACAAAAATCGTGGTCAGGCCCAATTCTCGCTGGATCTGGCGGATCTGTTCGCGCAGGTGTTTGCGAATCCGCGCATCCAGTGCCGACAGCGGCTCATCGAGCAGCAGCAGGCGCGGCCGGGTGACCAGGGAGCGGGCGAGGGCTACGCGCTGGCACTGGCCGCCAGACATCTGGTGCGGATAGCGCCCGGCCAGGTCCTTGAGTTCGACCAGTTGCAGCACCTCCTGGACGCGCTTGTGGCTGTCATCGGCGTTGACCTTCTGCATGCGCAGGCCGAAGGCGACGTTCTGTTCCACAGTCATGTTGGGGAACAGCGCGTAGCTCTGGAACACCATGCCGATGTGACGCTTCTGCGGGCTCAGCGGCACGATATCCTGGCCGTCCAGCAGGATCTGCCCGCTGTCCACCGGCGTCAGGCCGGCGATGCAGCGCAGCAGCGTGGACTTGCCGCAACCGGACGGGCCCAGAAGGGTGACGAATTCGCCCTTGGCGATCTGGCAATTGATATCACTGAACACCGGGGTGGCGGCGTAGCTTTTTTGCAGGTGCTGGACGCTGACGAAGCTCATTGGCTTTTGTCCTTGTTCAAGAGGTTGGCGGCCCAGGTGAGCAGCAGCACGAAAAGGAAATAGGAAATGACCACGGCGCTGGTGAAATGCCCGCTGCTGTTGCGCATGTTGTTGAGGTAGACCTGCAAGGTCTCGTAGCGCGTACCGACGAGGATATTGGCGAACACAAACTCGCCGAACAGGAACGAGAACGACAGCAGCAACGCGACCATCAGGCCCTTGCGCAGGTTGGGCAGCACCACCAGGATTGCCGCCTGCCAGGTGCTGGCGCCAAGCAACTGGGCGGCGTCCATCAGGTCCCGCAGGTTGATCGCCTGCAGGTTGTTGGTGATCGCGCGGTACATGAACGGCAGCGCCACGGTGAAGTAGCAGCCGATCAGGATCCACGGCGTGCCGACCATCGCCAGCGGCCCCGAGCCATACAATTGCAACAGGCCTACCGATGACACCACTGGCGGCACCGCGAAGGGCAGCAGGATCAGGATGTTCATCAGCGCATCGAGCCTGGGGAAGTGGTAATGCACCACGAACAGCAGCGGCAGGATCAGCACCACCGACAGGATCAGCGCGCCGACGCATACCAGCAGCGATTGGCCAAAGGCATGCAAAAAGCGCGGGTCGCTCCACAACTGCACATACCACTTGAAGGTAAAGCCGGCGGGCAGGATGGTGGCCGACCAACTGCTGGCGAGGGAGTACACCAGGGTGCCAATCAGCGGCAGCACGAGGATCGCGAACAGCAGGTACACCACTACGCGATGATAGAGGGCGACGGGGCTGGCTTCAGCGCGAGACATGGTAGCTCCTCTTGAGCAGCAGTTGATGGACCACGGTGACCACGGTCATCAGCGCCACCAGGATCACGGCCAGGGCGCTGGCCATGTTCGGGTCCAGGGAAATATCACCGGAAACCATCGCCGCGATGCGGATCGGCAGTACGTTGAAGTTGCCGGTAGTCAACGCATACACCGTGGCATAGGCGCCCAGGGCATTGGCCACGAGGATCACGAAGGTGCCCAGCAGCGCCGGCGTCAGCACCGGCAGGCCGATGTGCCGCCAGTACTGCCAGCCATTGGCCCCCAGCAGTGCTGCGGACTCGCGCCAGTCTTCACGCAGGGCATCGAAGGCCGGGTACAGCAGCAACACGCCCAGGGGGATCTGGAAATAGGTGTACAGGATGATCAGGCCGGTCTTGGAGTACAGGTTGAAGTCCTGAATGATCCCGGCCTGCTTGAGCATGATGGTGATGCTGCCGTTGAACCCCAGCAGGATGATGAAGGCAAAGGCCAGGGGCACACCGGAGAAGTTGCTGGTCATGTTGGCGAAGGCGGTGACGAAGTTGCGCAGCGGCGAATCCACCTTGCGCAACGAGTAGCTGCCCAGCACGGCGATGATGATGCCGAAGACGCTGGAATAGAAACTCAGCTCCAGGCTGTACTGGATTGCCTGCAGGTAGAACTTCGAACTGAAGATCTTGCTGAAGTTGGCCAGGCCCCAGCCGAACTCTTCCGATTGCAGGCTGTTGACCATCACCCAGAACAGCGGCGCGATCTGGAACACGATAAAAAACAGGGCGAAAGGCACCAGGCACAAGGCGGCCAGCCATTTACCACGGATCACTGAACTCACTTCAACAGCTCCTGGCAGACAGGTTTGTCGTGGGCAACGCCAAGCAGGGCGCAGACGGTGCCGCAGATATCGGTTTGCCTGGGCTGGGCCTCGGGCTCGAGGCTGAAGGCATCCCCGAAAACGAACAGCGGTACTTCGCGCTCCTCCGGCAGCAGGCCGTTGTGGGAGCGGTCGTTGTTCATGCCGTGGTCGGCGGTGACCAGCACCTGGTAGCCGGTGTCGAGCCAGCCTTGCAGATAGTCGGCGAGGATAATGTCCGCCGAGCGGGCGCTGTTACGGTATTGCGCGGTGTCGAGGCCGTACTTGTGGCCGGCGTCGTCGATATTCATCGGGTGTACCAGCAAAAAGTTCGGCGCGTGCTTGAGGCGCAGGCTTTCGGCATCGGCAAACAGGTGGGCGTCGGGGTAATGATCGCTCCAGTAGAAGTGCCCGTGCTGGATCGCCAGTGCCGGGTCGTCGGTATGCCGGTCGCGGGCGGCGATGAACGGCGAGCGGTTGTACAGCTCGCTGACCCAATGGTAGGCCGCCGCCGCAGTGGTCAAGCCCGCGTCGGTGGCGTAATGGAAAATGCTGCGCTGGTTGGACAGGCGCGAGACGTGGTTGTGGACGATACCGCTGTCGATCGGCGGCACTCCAGTGAGGATGCATTCGTACAGCGGGCGCGAGAGGGCGGGCAATTCGCATTCCAGCTTGTACAGCGCTGCACGCTCGGCGCCGACGTAGGCCTGCAGGTGCCCCATGGCATGCCGGGCAACCTCGTAGTTGAGGCCGTCGAGCACCACAAGGATGACGTTGTGCTTCATAGTTGCTCCGCAACAGTAAACAGCGATATGTCTGGAGGAACAGGGTCAAAATTGTGGGAGCGGGCTTGCTCGCGATAGCGGTCTATCAGTAACAGATGTGTTGGCTGACACACCGCTATCGCGAGCAAGCCCGCTCCCACACAAGCCCGCTGCCACATTGGATCTCCGGTGGATTTCCAATGTGGGTGTTGGGCTTATTGCATGTTGATGATGACTTCTTCCTGCCACTTCTGCGGCAAGCCCTTGGAGGTCTTCTCCCAGGCATCGGCGTCTTTGATCGGGGTCACGCCTTTGTACTGTTCGTTAGGCAGCAGCTTGGCCTGTACTTCGGCGGGTAGGGTCAGGTGCTCGGCACGAATCGGCCGTGCATTGCCCTTGGCCAGGTTGATCTGCCCGGCATCGCTGAAGATGTACTCGCGGGTCAGCTTGGCGGCGTTGGGGTGCTTGGCGTATTTGTTGATGATGGTGGTGTAGCCGGAAATCACCGAGCCATCCGATGGGATCAGCACCACGTAGTCATCCGGGTTGGCCATCTTGGCCTTGTAGCTCAGGCCGTTGAAGTCCCAGACCACGCCCACTTCCACTTCGCCTTTTTCCATGGTGGCAATGGTCGGGTTGGCCAGGGAGATACGCCCCTGCTTGGCGATCTCGGCGAACATCAGCAACGCCGGCTGGATGTTCTTCTCGTCGCCACCATTGGCCAGGGCTGCCGCCAGCACGCCATTGGCGGCCTGGGCGGCGGTGCTCACGTCACCAATCGAGACCTTGTACTTGCCGGTTTTCAGGTCAGACCACTTGGTCGGGACTTCGGAGCCGTGCAGCAGCTTTTTGTTGACGATAAACGCGATGGTGCCGGTGTAGGCCAGTGCCCAGTTGCCATCCTTGTCCTTGGCCCAATCCGGGATCTGCTCCCAGGTGCTGGGCTTGTAGGGTTGGGTCACGCCCTGCTTGACCGCAATCGGCCCGAAGGCGGCGCCCACGTCACCGATATCGGCGCTGGCGTTGTCTTTTTCTGCGGCGAACTTGGCGATTTCCTGGGCCGAGCTCATGTCGGTGTCAATGTGCTTGAGGCCGTACTTGGCCGCCAGGTCTTCCCAGGTGCCTCTCCAGTTGGCCCAGTCATTGGGCATGCCGACGCTGTTCACAGCGCCTTCTGCCTTGGCGGCAGCTTCCAGGGTTTTCAAATCGGTGTCAGCGGCCATGGCGGCGGTGCACATGGCAATGGTCGAGCCTAACAGTGATGCCAGGAAAAGCTGTTTCATCCGAAGCTCCTTTGGGCGTTTTCAACGCTGGGATTTTTTGATGGCGCGGTTGGTTTGGTCTAGGTCAGCAATACACGAGCCAATTTAGGCGCGCTGGATGACAGTTTCATGTCGATGTCGTTTTCAAGGCACCTGGGCAGGCGCCTGCCGGGTAAGCGTAGACCAAGGCCTGGCCCCCGTAATACCTGGACTTGGCCGGCGTATTGCAGGGTGTGTGAGGCAGCGGCGCAAGGCGCTGTCATCTGTCGGTCATGTGTGATGCCTAGGCTTGCACGCTATAGCCGCCGCCCATTCCAGGGGCATTTGGCGCACCCAAACAGTGCTGGCCTAGTCCAGATAGGTAACGTTGATGCGTGATGAGGCAACCAAAGCGGTGACAGCCATCGGCCTGGCGCTGCAAGAGCAGATCAGCCACGGTTTGCTCAGCCCGGCGAGCAAATTGCCGGCCGAGCGCAAACTCAGTGAGTTGTTTGGTACCACCCGCATTACCGTGCGCGAAGCCTTGTTGCAACTGGAGGCCCAGGGCCAGATCTACCGCGAGGAACGCCGTGGCTGGTTCGTCTCGCCGCCCCGGCTGGCCTACAACCTGATGCAGCGCAGCCACTTCCACGCCATGGTCAGCGCCCAGGGGCGGGAGCCTTCTACCGAAGTTATTTCCGCGCGCCTGCAACCGGCTTCGGCCGCCGTTTGCGCATGGCTACAACTGCCGGCGCTGTCCAGTGTGATCCAGATCTGCCGCCGGCGGCGTATCGATGGGCGGTTGGTGTTGTATGTCGAGCACTACCTCAACCCCCAGTATTTTCCAGGGATCCTGGCGTGTGACCTGAACGAGTCGATGACCGAGTTGTACGCCCGCAAATACGACCTGCATTACGGGCGCGTACGCTTCGAAATTGTGCCGACCTCATTGCAGGTGGAAGCGGCAGCGGCCCTGAAGGTCTCGGCAGGCAGCCCCGGGCTGCGGATCGCCCGGGTCAATTACGATCAGCATCAGCGCCTGATCGATTGCGACCTGGAGTTCTGGCGCCATGATGCGATTCACGTCGGGGTCGATGTGACCTGAGCGTCCTGCGGCCCACTCGCCGCCGTCACCACCTGCACACTCAAGCGCGGCATTGCCAGGTCCATTCCGGCCTCATCCAGGTGGCGCTTGAGCGACAGGTTGAACGCCCGTGACACTTCCCACTGTTTGATCGGCGCAGTCTTGAAGCGCGCGCGCAGGATGGCGTTGCCGGACTCGAAGCTCTCCACACCCTGGAACTCCAGGGGCGACCAGATATTGCGGCGTTGCAGCGGGTCGGCGCGCATCTTTTGACCGACGTCGCGCATCAGCTTGATCGCGGTGTCGATGTCCATGCTGGCGGGCACCGCGACGCGGAAAATCGCATAGCCGAATTCCCGCGAGTAGTTCTTGATGCTCTTGATCTCGCTGAACGGGATGGTGTGCACGATGCCGTCGATATCGCGCAGGCGCACGGTGCGGATGGTCAGGCCTTCGACGGTACCGAGGTGGCCGCCGACGTCCACGTAGTCATCGATGGCCAGGGAGTCTTCGATGATGATGAACAGGCCGGTGATCAAGTCCGCCACCAGCGACTGCGCGCCAAAACCGATAGCCAGGCCGATCACACCGGCACCGGCCAGCAGCGGCGTGACGTTCATGCCCATGTTCGCCAGGGCGACGATGGCGGCGATGATAAAGATCGTCACGAACAGCACGTTGCGGATCAACGGCATCATGGTTTGCGCCCGCGCATTGGCCAGGCCTTTGCGCGAGCGGGTGAGGGCGTGGTGGATCGCGGTATCGCTAAGGATCCAGATCAGCCAGGCGAATAGTAGGGTGCCCGCGAGGCCGAACAGCTTGACGCTGATTTCATGCCCGTCGCCTTCGGTAAAGCGGATCAGCGACCAGCCCCAGACCCGCAGGCCCAGTTCGATGAACACCAGCCACACCACCAGGTGGGCGAGGGTATAGACGAAGCTTTTCAGGCGTTCGGAATACAGCGCATGGCGCTTGTGCCCGCGTTGGGGCTTGAGGGCATGGCGGCGTACCAGGCCGTTGATCACCATGCACAGCACCAGCAACACCGTGCACAGCAGTGACTGGCGCAAGGCGGTGCTGGTATCGCCGGCCGACACGAAGGTGGCAAACAGCGAGATACCCACGAGCAGCAGCGCAGGCAGGTACCAGAAGGTGCCGATGATCTCGATGGTGTCGCTCAACGCGCGGCGGGTCAGGCGCCGGGACAGTGGCTGGTTGCGGATCAGATGTGCGATGGGCCGGCGAAAGCGCAGGATAAACACGCCGGTAGACAGCGCAGCCAGCACATTGGCGATGGTCGCGGCGCTGTGCGCCAGGTGGGTGCCCAGGGCTTCGGTCAGGCGCGGATCGCTCAAGGCCTCGCCGAAGGCGGCGAAGCTGCCGATCAGCCACAGCGGCCGAAATGCCTGGTGGCGCAGGATATATAGCGCCCGATGGCGGTGGGGGCCGTCGAGCACGGAAAAGGCAATGACGCAGATCGCCGAAAAGCACGTGCCGACCACCAGCGCGTACGCCAGCACCATCGCCAGGGACTTGCCCAGGGACGAGGGCAGGGCGTAACTGAGGTAGACGGTGATCACCAGGGCGATCAGCCAGGGCCCAAGTTTGCGCAGGGCAAAACGCAGCATGTCCCAGGTCTTGGGATGTTGCGGCAATTCTTCACTGAGGCCAAAGCGCAGGCGCACCCGGTGGCTGAGCCAGATCAGCGCGGCGGCCAACAGGCTCCAGAGCATCAGCACTACGGCAAAGCCAAAGATGATCGGCAGCCATTCGCTGGCGGGCAGCATCAATGCGCCCAGCTCGGCCTTGGCCTGGTCGAACTCGATGGACCAGCGGTTGAGCGGGCTGTCGGCGCCGGACAGTTGTTGTTCGAGGCTGGCCAGGGTGCCACCGATCAAGCCCAGCACCCCTTGCTCGGCCGCCGGCTGGGCTTTTTTCGTGGCTTCGCGCAGTTTTTTCAGGTCGGCCAGCAGCTTGGCGCGCTGCTGGTCGTTTTCCAGGTTCTTGATCACCTCGTCCAGGGACTGCCCCAGCGGTACGTCGGCTTGTGGCTGGGCTTTGCTGGTACTGCCCAGGATGCCTGGCAGGCCGACCGCCTGGGCAGGGGCGATGGGCAACAGGATCAGCAGGCAAAGGAGCAGGCAGTATGGCAGGGCAAACAGACGGGCAAGCACGAGGCGGTCAACCTTGGAAACGACAGATCGACCGAGTGTACGAGGGCGCTATGCCCAATGCGAGTGCATTTGTTATTCGGCCAGTTTCGCGAGGATCCGGTAGACGATGGTGCCGAGGATCAGCAGCATGCCGACCCACATGCCAAACACACCAAGGTTCTTGTCGCGGAAGTTGAAGCCAACGGCCAGCAGGATCATGCCAGTGAGGATGGGGATAAGCATGGCGTGGAAGGCGGACATCGGGATCATGGTGGGGACGGCCTTGTCGTTGAGGGATGATGGTCAGTCTAGGCTGGATTGGCGCGGGGTGCCTTGATGTGTGTCAGATAGCGCCGCAGTGCGCTGGGAATCGCCATCGCGGGCAAGCCCTAATGCCGTTCAGTTAAGCGCAGATCCCCGGTGGGAGCGGGCTTGCTCGCGAAAGCGGTGGGTCAGTCAACATCAATGTTTGCTGGGCGGACGTCTTCGCGAGCAAGCCCGCTCCCACATTTGATCTTCGCTGCTTTGAGAACTGATCGGCATTAGGGCAAGCGCCGCCCTGCTCAGGGCAGGTCGCGGCTCGCATAAAACGCACTCAGCACCTTCACCAGATGCGCCAAATCGTGGCTGCCGCACAGTTCACGAATCGAATGCATGGCGAATGTCGGCAGGCCGATATCTACGGTGCGCACGCCCAGGTGGCTGGCGGTGATCGGGCCGATGGTCGAGCCACAGCCCATGTCACTGCGCACCACGAAGCTCTGTACCGGCACTTCTTCGGCCATGCACAGGTGGCGGAAGAATCCGGCGGTTTCGCTGTTGGTGGCGTAGCGCTGGTTGCTGTTGACCTTGATCACCGGGCCGGCATTGAGTTTCGGGCCATGGTTGGCGTCGTGCTTGTCGGCGTAGTTGGGGTGGATGCCGTGGGCATTGTCGGCAGACACCAGCAGCGACTTCTGAATGGCCCGTACGAACTCGTCACCTTCAGGCAGCAGACGACGCAGGGTCTGCTCCAGCATCGGCCCGTCGGCACCACAGGCCGAACAGGAGCCGACTTCTTCGTGGTCGGTACACACCAGCACGCAGGTTTCGTCGGTTTCACTGGTGAGCAGGGCTTGCAGGCCGGCGTAGCAAGACAGCAGGTTGTCCAGGCGGGCGCCGGCGATAAAGTCGCCATGCAGGCCAATCACCGCTGCGCCTTGGGTGTCGTAGAAACTCAGCTCGTAGTCGAGCACCACATCAGCATTCAACCCATGTTCGCGGGCCAGTTGGTCGGTGAGTACGGCGCGGAAGTCCACGCGCTCATCGCCGGCAAACTGCGCGAGGATCGGCGGCAGCTCGGTCTGGGCATTGATCGCCCAGCCTTGATTGGCTTCACGGTTCAGGTGGATGGCCAGGTTGGGGATGATGGCAATCGGCAGCTTGAAATCGATCAACTGACTTTCGACCTTGCCGTCACGCCGAAACGTCACGCGGCCGGCCAGGGACAGGTCACGGTCGAACCACGGTGCCAGCAGCGCGCCGCCGTAGACTTCCACGCCCAGTTGCCAGAAGCCCTGGCGTTGCAGCTCAGGTTGCGGCTTGACCCGCAGGCACGGGCTGTCGGTATGGGCGCCGACCAGGCGGATGCCGTCGTGCAGGGGCGACTGGCGGCCCATCTTGAAGGCGATGATCGAGGAGTCGTTGCGGGTCACGTAGTAGCGACCGTTGGCCTCGGTGGTCCAGGTCTCGCGTTCGTCGAGGCGCTGGAAACCGGCGGCTTCCAGGCGTTGGGCCAGGGCCGCAGTGGCATGAAAGGGGGTGGGAGAGGCCTTGAGGAAGTCGATCAGGCCTTGGTTCAACGCTTCGCGCATAAGTAGCTCCAGACAGCAATGGCGCGAGTTTACCGTCCGATGTGATAAGTGCACAGAACAAATGTGGGAGCGGGCTTGCTCGCGAATGCGGTGTGGCAGTCGCGCAATAAGCTAACTGATCCACCCCATTCGCGAGCAAGCCGGCTCCCACATTTTAATTGCGTTTACCGATTAGAACGGCGCAGGGCACTCGAACCGCAGGCGCTCGCCGCTTTGCGGGTGGGTGAAGCTCAACATGCTCGCGTGCAGGCACAGCCGTGGCCAGGCGGCGAGGGCCTGTTCGTGGGCATACAGGCCATCACCGAGCAGCGGGTGGCCGATGGACAGCATATGCACCCGCAGTTGGTGCGAGCGCCCGGTAATCGGCGTCAGTTCCACCCGGCACCAATCCCCGCAACGCTCCAAGACTTTCCAGAAAGTCAGCGCATGCTTGCCGAACTCGTGGTCCACCACATGCCGCGGCTTGGTCGGTGGGTCATAGCGCAGCGGCAGGTCGATGCTGCCGCTGTCCAGTTCCGGCTGGCCCCAGCACAAGGCGGTGTAGGCCTTTTCGGTTTCGCGGTCGTGAAACTGGCGCGACAGTTCGCGGTGGCTGTCGGCATCCCTGGCCAGCAGGATGATTCCCGACGTTTCCCAGTCCAGGCGATGAACGATACGCGCCTCTGGGTAACCGTTTTCCTGCAGGCGGGTGATCAGGCAGTCCTTGTTGTCGTCGGCGCGACCTGGCACCGACAGCAACAGGGTAGGCTTGTTCACCACCAGGACAGCGTCATCCTGGTGAAGGATATGGATATTGGACAACGGCATTAAACAGCCTCGTAACAAACGCCAACGGCGGCTCGGCCACCCGGTTCCCCAAAGGGGATCAAGGTGACGGAGCCGCCGTGGCGACCGCCTGTTCGATCAACGATCAGGCAGGGTGATATTGAGTTCCAGAATCGAGCAGCTGCCGTCGTTTTCCAGGGCGACATGCACGTCATCGTTGCCGATATTGACGTACTTGCGGATCACCTCCACCAGTTCCTTCTGCAAGGCTGGCAGGTAGTCCGGGGTGCTGCGTTGGCCGCGTTCGTGCGCCACGATGATCTGTAGACGCTCTTTCGCTACCGACGCCGTGCTAGGTTTTTTGGTTGAGCGAAAGAAGTCAAAAATACTCATTGTTCAATTGCCTCCAAACAGGCGTGCCAAGAATCCTTTCTTCTCGACAGCAAGGAACCGATGGGCAACTTCTTTGCCCAGCAAGCGATCGACTGCATCGCTATAGGCTTGGCCGGCATCACTTTGGTCATCAAGAATGACCGGTACGCCTTGGTTTGAAGCTTTCAGTACCGCTTGAGACTCAGGAATCACCCCCAGCAAGCGAATGGCGAGGATTTCCTCGACGTCCTCAACGCCAAGCATTTCGCCGCTCTGGACGCGCTCGGGGTTGTAGCGGGTCAGGAGCAGGTGTTCCTTGATTGCGTCTTCGCCTTTTTCGGCGCGGCGAGACTTGCTCGACAGCAGGCCGATCATGCGGTCGGAGTCGCGTACCGACGACACCTCGGGATTGGTCACCACAATCGCTTCATCGGCGAAGTGCATGGCCAGTTGGGCGCCTTTCTCGATACCTGCTGGAGAGTCGCAGATAACAAACTCAAATTGCTCTTTGAGGTCCATCAGGACTTTTTCAACGCCTTCCAGGGTCAAGGCGTCCTTGTCCCGGGTTTGGCTAGCGGCGAGAACATAAAGGTTCTCCAGGCGCTTGTCCTTGATCAGTGCTTGTTGCAGGGTTGCTTCGCCGTTGACCACGTTGACGAAGTCGTACACCACGCGGCGTTCGCAGCCCATGATCAGGTCGAGGTTACGCAAACCGACGTCGAAGTCGACGATGACTGTCTTGTGGCCGCGCAGAGCGAGGCCGGTACCGATAGCGGCGCTGGTGGTGGTCTTACCCACACCACCCTTGCCGGATGTAACCACGAGAATCTTGGCCAAGGTGTTTCACCCCTAAGGAAAAAGGACCTCTCAGTCCCTGAAAAACATCTCTTGAAACTCGCTGCAGGCGGACAGCCTTCGTAGGAAAAAGATGTGCCTCCCGTAAGGGAAACGCCAACTTTCAATTATTCCTACGCAAGTCTTGCCGGTTTCGCTGTGCTATCAGAGTCCAGAGATGCTTGGAAAATGCGGCAGTATCCGTTAAAGACGGATGATGTTCAACACATCGCCCGACAGGCTGACTTGTACCCCGGCCCCCCACAGCGGATCACGGCGCAAATCTTCCGAAACCTTGTACTGGCCGGCGATGGATACCAGCTCAGCGCTCAATTGCTGGCAGAAAATCCTTGCCTTGGTATCGCCCTTGACCCCAGCCAGTGCCCGACCGCGCATGGGGCCGTATACATGGATGTTGCCATCGGCGAGAAGTTCCGCGCCGGGACTGACCGGGGCGACCACTACCAGGTCGCCGCCCTGGGCGTAAATCTGCTGCCCGCCGCGTACGGGGGAGGTGATGATCCTTGTAGGCTTGATCGTCGGCTCTGGCGGTTTTTCCGGTTTTTTCTTCACTTCGCCTTCCACCGGGTCGAGCACACGCTCGCGGGCGCCGGACGGTGGCAGTACTGGCAGTTCAATGGCGATGGCTGCCGCAATGTCTTCGATACGGCTGGCGCGAATGGCCAGGGTGCGCAGGCCATGCTGGCGGCAAACGCGCATCAGCCCGGGCAGGTCAACCGCGCCCTGGCCGGCCGGCAATTTGTCCAGGGCCAGCACCAGCGGCGCGTTGTTGAAGAAATTCGGGGCCAGGGCAACCTTGGCAGCGAGCTGGCGGTCCAGGGCATCAAGGTCGTTACGGGCCAGTTCCAGCACAGTAATGGCGAGCATGCTGCCTTTGAGCTGGAAGACGGGATCTTGGTCTAGCGATTCGGTTTGGCTCATGGTCGGCAAAGCGGCTTGTCACGAAAAGTGTCGAGACTTATAACGAGAACAACCGCTAGCCGCAAGCCGGGTCGAACCGTTGTAGAATGCGCGGCCCTGTCTTTACCGGAATCTGTAATGGATCGCCCGCGTTTTCGAGCTGTATTTTTTCACCCGCGTTTCTGGCTCCTGTGGCTGGGGCTCGGCCTGCTATGGCTGATCACTCAGTTGCCATACCGGGTGCTGCTGGGAATTGGTCGTGTGCTGGGTGCGTTTATGTACCGGGTGGCCGGTGAGCGCCGGCGCATTGCTGCGCGAAACCTGGAACTGTGCTTCCCGCACCTGTCTGCCCAGGAGCGTAAACATTTGCTCAAGGAAAACTTTGCCTCCACTGGCATCGCCTTCTTTGAGATGGCCATGAGCTGGTGGTGGTCCAAACAGCGCCTGGCGCGCCTGGCCCACGTCGAAGGGCTGGAGCACCTCAAGCAGGCGCAACTGGAAGGCAAGGGCGTGATCCTCATGGCCCTGCATTTCACCACCCTGGAGATCGGCGCGGCCTTGCTGGGCCAAAAGCACACCATCGATGGCATGTACCGTGAGCACGGCAACCCGTTGTTCGACTTTATCCAGCGCCGGGGCCGCGAGCGCCACAACCTTGATTCCCTGGCGGTCGAGCGCGAAGACGTGCGCGGCATGCTCAAGCTGCTGCGCGCCGGCCGGGCGATCTGGTACGCGCCGGACCAGGACTACGGCGCCAAGCAGAGCATTTTCGTGCCGTTGTTCGGCATCCAGGCCGCTACCGTTACCGCCACCAGCAAGTTCGCGCGCCTGGGCAAGGCGTTGGTGGTGCCATTTACCCAGCAGCGCCTGGCCGATGGCAGCGGCTACCGCATGGTGATTCATCCGCCGTTGCGCGACTTCCCCGGCGAATCCGACGAAGTCGATTGCCTGCGCATCAACCAATGGGTGGAAACCGCGGTACGCGAGTGCCCCGAGCAATACCTGTGGGCCCATCGCCGCTTCAAGAGCCGGCCACCGGGCGAACCCAAGTTGTACGAAAAACGCCGCTGAACAAACGGATTTCCCCGCAGCCCATGGAGTTATGCAATGCGCCCAACTGAACCGGTCACAGGCTTGATTCTTTCCGGCGGTGGGGCGCGTGCGGCGTATCAGGTGGGGGTACTGGCGGCGATTGCCGAATTGTTGCCGCCGGGGGCTGCCAATCCTTTTCCGGTGATTGTCGGCACCTCGGCCGGGGCGATCAATGCGGTGAGCCTGGCCAGTGGCGCCATGGATTTTGGCGCCGCCATCGCCCGCCTTACGGCGTTCTGGCAGGGCTTTCGCAGCCACTTGGTGTTGCGCAGCGATTGGCCGGGGGTGATTCACCAGGCCACTCGCTTCCTGGCCCGCAGCCTGCTGGGGCTGGGGGCACCGGTGCCGGTGGCGCTGCTCGACAGTTCGCCTTTGCGCGAATTGCTGCAAGAGAAGCTGCACTTCGAAGGCATCAACGAGGCCATCCGCAACAAACACCTGCATGCCGTCGCGGTAACGGCGTTTGGCTATGAGTCGGGGCAAGCGGTGACGTTCTATCAGGGCGGCGGCACCATCGACGCCTGGCTGCGCCACCGGCGCATTGGCCTGCCCACGCAGTTGACCGTGGAGCACCTGCTGGCCAGTTCGGCGATCCCGTTGCTGTTCGCACCGGTCAAACTCGACCAGGAATATTTTGGCGATGGCGCCGTCCGGCAATCGGCGCCCATCAGCCCGGCGTTGCACCTGGGGGCCAGCCGGGTGCTGGTGGTGGGGGTCAGTGGCAACCCGCGCTCCATCGACCCTTCGGCGCCGCAGCAACGCACCTATACCGGCCAGGAGCCGACCCTGGCGCAGATCGGTGGGCATATGCTCAACAGCACGTTCATTGACAGCCTTGAGAGTGATATCGAGTTGCTGGAGCGCCTCAACCAGTTCGCCCATCTGCAACCGGCCGACAGCGCCGCGCGCGGGCTTTCGCCGGTCGAAGTGTTGGTGATTGCACCGAGCCAGCCCATCGACGAGATCGCCGCCCGCCATCGCCAGGAGCTGCCGGCGGCACTGCGTTTGTTTTTGCGTGGGCCAGGGGCGACCAAGACCAGCGGGGCGGGGGTGCTCAGCTATCTGTTGTTCGAGGCGGGGTATTGCAGCGAGTTGATCGAGTTGGGGCGACGGGATGCGTTGGCCAAGCGCGAGGAGTTGCAACGGTTCCTGGGCCTGACCCCGAACTGAATCTGGGAGCGGGCTTGTGTGGGAGCGGGCAAGCCCGCTCCCACAGGGGGCGTGTTGGGCCTTAGAAGTGGTACTTGACCAGCAGGCTGGCCGTATCCTGGTTGGTCTCGAACGCGCCGCTGTCCTGGATCCCGTACTTGTTCTTCCAGTAGTCGTATTCAAAACCGACATACAACTGCTTGGCGCCCCAGTTCATGGCCTTGCCCAAGTCATATTTGACCTGCGGGTTGAAGTGCAAGTTGGCGTGATAAGTGCCACGGGCGTTTTTGTCGTTATCCACCACCCAGTCCATGAAGCCGTCGATCAGCACGTCGGAGTTGCCCACGGGAATGGTGTACGACCATACCGGCGTGATCTGCCATACACCGTCACCGGGGCGATTGCCTTCGGTCTGGCGCTGGTAGAAGTTCAACTGGAAGTAGTCGAAGCCCGGGATGTTCAGGTCGAATGCCGGGCCTACCAGGTAGGACTCGTTGTCGCCTTCGCCGAACTCGTAGGTGAACGCCAGTAATACATCTTTGATCGGTCCGAAGGACAAGTCTTTATCGAAGATCTTGCCAAACGACAGCCGTGGGCTGAACTCGCCGTAGTAAGTATTAGGGCCGACGTTGCCGTCTTCCTTGCCGTTGTAAAAGATACGGTCGAGGAAGAAGAAGTTGTCGCCGTACTTCCACGCATCGGCATGTTCAAAGGTGACGGTTTGCTGGATCTCTGGGTTGACTTTGAAGTTCTTGCCCCACAGGTAAGTCAGGCTGTTGTTCTGCCACTGCAGCAGGTCACCCGCCATTGCCTGGCCCCCGGCCAGCAGGGATCCGGCCAACATCAGGCTGTTCACGGTACGTTTCATTCGGTTGCTCCCGAGCTAAAGTTTTATGGTTTTTCTTCTACGCAGGCGCTCTGGTGTGGCGCCTTTTGGTTCGCTGCAAAAATCGTCTGTTCGGTCAGCTTTAATGCTTTTAGCAAGAGCTGCGCCAAAGTGTTTGAAAAGCCAAAAAATCCCCGCCGGCTACATGGGATGCAGTCGGGTTCAGAGGACTTTTGCGCACTTTGGCAGCAGACATAAGGCCGGGATAAGTTGGCCTTTAAGTCAGCTTTTACATTCGCTGTTTTTTTTTGAGTCGATTCGAGCGGGCGCGGAGAATACTGGCTCCAGAGCCTGTGCTCAAGTGCGCTGTAAAAGAGCGCAGGGGGCGAGAATGGGGCACAGCGTGTGGCCGGCCCCAAGTCTGTGGTGTGCATGTTGATATTCCCTGTTCGAGTAACGAAGGAATCAATGCGTATGGGCGACTGCGGGGCGTTCTGAGCCGCCCAGAATGTTGAACAACACATTCAGCGACAACGCACTAAGCGTGGCCATGGCGATGCCGCTATGGGTAATCGGGCTCATCCACAGGGGCAACTGGGCGAAGAACTCCGGGCGTACCACCGGGATCAGGCCCATGCCGATGCTGACCGCCACCAGCAACTGGTTACGACGGTCGGCAATGTCGGCTTCCTGCAGGATCTTGATCCCGGTCGCTGCCACCATGCCGAACATCGCGATGGCTGCGCCGCCCAGCACCGCAGGAGGAATCGATGCCACCAGAAACGCCGCCTTGGGCAGCAAGCTCAGGACAATCAAAAAGGCCCCGGCCATGATCGTCACCGAACGGCAGCGCACACCGGTCATTTGCACCAGGCCGATGTTCTGGGCGAACGAGGAGTGGGTGAAGGTATTGAAGAACCCGGCAAAGAACGACGCGCCGGCATCGCACAGCAGGCCGCGACGCAGCATCTTCGGGGTGACTTCCTGGCCGGTGATCTTGCCCAGCGCGAGGAACATGCCGGTGGACTCGACAAAGATAATCACCACCACCAGGCACATCGACAGGATTGGCGCCAATTCGAACGTGGGCATGCCGAAGTGCAAAGGCGTGACCACTTGCAGCCACGGCGCCTGTTCCAGGCCGCCGAGGTCGACCATGCCGAGCAATCCACACAAGGCGTAGCCCAGGGCCATGCCGATCAATACCGAGATATTGACCCAGAAGCCGCGCATGAACCGGTTGATCAGCAAGATGGTGGCGAGTACCAGGCCGGCGATGGCCAGGTAGATCGGCGAGCCGAACTGCACGGCAGTGGCGCCGCCGCCTGCCCAGTTCACGGCTACTGGAAACAACGAAAGACCGATGGCCGTGATCACGGTACCGGTCACCAACGGTGGGAAGAAGCGCACCACCTTGGACATGAAGGGCGCGATGAGCATGCCAAAGAACCCGGCGGCGATGGTCGCGCCGAAGATCCCTTGCAGGCCGATACCCGGCATGCCCGCCATGGCGACCATGCTGCCGACGGCGGCAAAACTGGCGCCCATCATCACCGGCATGCGGATGCCCAGCGGGCCGATGCCAGAGGACTGGACCATGGTGGCGATCCCCGCCACCAGCAGGTCGGCGTTGATCAGAAAGGCGATTTCTTCACGGCTCAAGCCTGCGGCTTGCCCGATGATCAGAGGCACGGCCACGGCGCCGCCGTACATCAGCAGTACATGTTGCAGGCCTACCAGGATCAGTTGCAAAAGGGGCAGCCGCACCATGGCGGGTACGGCAGGAATCTGCGGTTCTAACTGGGACATGCAACACCTCGGATCTTTTTTATTTTTGTGTTGTTTGGCAGTCAATTGCCAGGTGAAACCCAATCTTCAAAACACTGCACATTGCAAATGTGGGAGCTGGCTTGCCTGCGATAGCGGTGGTTCATTCACCCCTTCCGGTGCGTGATGCACCGCTATCGCAGGCAAGCCAGCTCCTACAGTTTGATCTGCGCTAATCAGTTAATTGGTACGGGCTCCTTGATTGATCCAACTACCAATCAACTCCCGCTCCTGCTGGGTCATCTGGGTGATGTTGCCCAGCGGCATGATCTGGCTGGCAACCGCCTGCGCCTGGATGCGCGCCGCCTGCTGCTGGATCTGCGCCGGGGTATCGAACATCACCCCGGCCGGCGCGGCACTGAACAGCGGGCTGGTGGGCTTGGCCGAATGGCATACGGTGCAACGTTGTTCAATCACGCTGTGGACCTTGCCGAAATCCGTCGAGGCCTGGGCCGGCGCCGCTTCTGCCGCCGGTGCTGGCGCGGCGGGGGCTGCTGGCTTGAGGCCGCCACCCAGCGCCGTTTCCGGCAATGGCTGGTACTCGATGGCCGCTGGCGCCTTGGCCACGTCCGGTGCGGTAGCCACGGGTTTTGGACCTGTGACATAGGCCAGGCAGATCATCGCCAGGGCGCCGACCGGCAGGGTCCACGCGTATTTCTGGCTGTCGTGACGGGTGTTGAAGTAGTGCCGCACCAACACCGCCGCCACCGCGATCCCGGCCAGGATCAACCAGTTGTACTGGCTGCCGTAGGTGCTGGGGAAGTGGTTGCTGATCATGATGAACAGCACGGGCAGGGTGAAGTAGTTGTTGTGTCGTGAACGCAGCAGGCCCTTGGCCGGCAGTGCCGGGTCTGGCGTGCGGTTTTCTGCAATTGCTGCCACCAGCGCGCGCTGGGCCGGCATGATGATGCGGAACACGTTACCGACCATGATGGTGCCGATGATCGCCCCCACATGCAGGTACGCACCGCGCCCGCTGAACACCTTGCTGAAGCCGTAGGCCGCGCCGATCAACAGGATGAACAGGATAAAACCGAGCAGGGCAGGGCGTTTGCCCAGGGCCGAGTCGCAGAGAAAGGAGTAGATGAACCAGCCAGCGAACAGTGAGCCAATGCCCAGCAACACGCCTTCGGTGCCGCTCAGGCTGCTGCCGGGAGCCAGCAGGTAGAGCGTCGGGTTGAGATAGAACACCACGCAGAGCAGCGCGACGCCTGACATCCAGGTGAAATAGGCTTCCCATTTGAACCAGTGCAGGTTGTCCGGCATGGTCGGCGGGGCCAGTTTGTATTTTTCCAGGTGGTAGATACCGCCACCGTGGATCGCCCATAAATCGCCAGCCAGGCCGTTTTTGGGGTTGACGCGGTTGAGGTTGTTTTCCAGCCATACAAAATAGAAAGACGCACCGATCCAGGCCACGCCAGTGATCATATGAACCCAGCGCACGCTAAGGTTCAGCCATTCCAACAGATGTGCTTCCACAGTCTTTACCTCTCGCCCGTCACCCTTGTTGTCGGGTGATCGGACCTTCTCTTATTGGTGGGGGGCGAGGATCAACCGCTCATCCTCTTTGAAAAAATGCTCATCGCAGTTATTGCCTGTGCCACTGCGATCAACCACCAGGAAGTCATCCCGCTTTTCGATCGTCAGCACCGGGTGGTGCCAGACGCCGCGATGGTAATTAATGCCCTGCCTGCCGTTGGTGACGAAGGCGCGGACCAAGCCTGATACAGGTGCATCGCCAACGGGCGCGACCACGATCAGAAAGGGGTTGCCGAGCAGCGGGATAAAGGCCTGGCTGCCCAGCGGGTGTCTCTCCAGCATGCACACGGTCAGCGGCATGTCCTGCGCGTCGGCGCGGAAGATGCTGATGATGGCGTGGTCTTCTGGCGTGGCGGTTTCTACCGTCGCCAGTTTATGAAAGCGCATGGTCGAGCCGTTGTTGATCATGAAGTGATCGCTGCCGTCGGTTTCGATAACGTCTCCGAAGGGGGCGAAGGCTTCTTTGGTCAAGGGTTCGATCATCAGTGTGCGCATGGCTGTCTTCTTATCCGAGTTCTGTGTTGTCTGGTCTATTGCTATCGCGGGCGAGCCCGCTCCCACAGGGGAATGCATTGCAAATGTGGGAGCGGGTTTGCCCGCGATTGGGTTCACCGCTTACTTAGCGACCTTGCCGAACACCCGCAGGCGGCTCACACCACCATCCGGGAATACGTTGAGGCGGATGTGGGTGATCGGGCCCAGTGCCTTGATCTGCTCGGCAAAGGTGTGTTCGGCGTGCATTTCCAGCTTCTGTGCTGGCAGCAATTCACGCCAGAACAGCGACTGGGTCTCGATCTGGCTGTCGGTACCGCCCTTGACGAACGCGCCCTGGATCGAGCAGGTGTCCGGGTAGTTGCCTTTGAAGTGCAGGGTGTCGACCACCACTTTGTCGATCTCGCCGGCATGCCCCAGCGCGACGATCACCCAATCGTTGCCTGGCGTGCGACGACGGGCAGTTTCCCAGCCATCGCCCATGTTGATGCCACGGCCCGGGTTGAGGATGTTGCCCATGCGCCCGAAGTGTTCGTCGGAACAGGCCAGCGCACGCCCGCCATTGAGGGAGGAGGCCAGGTCCACTTGTTCGTTGTCGCCCACGGCCGACCAGTCGCGGAACGGAATGCCGTACACGCGCAGACGGGCCACGCCACCATCCGGGTAGATGTTGAAGCGCAGGTGGCTGAACGCCTGGTCGTTATTGATCTCGTGGAAGTGATGGCTATTGCCCTGCAATTCCACGGCAGACAGTACTTCGACCCACTGGGTGTTGGCATCGGGTTCGCCCGCAGCCAGGAAGCAGCCTTCCAGGGACGCCGATGGCGGGAAGTTGCCGGTGAAGAATGAAGTGTCGATGTCCACGCCCTTGATCGAGCCCGGTACGCCCAGGCGGATCACCGCGCTGTCGAAGCCTTCGAAGCGCTTGCGGCGTGACTCCCAGCCGTCCATCCACTTGCCGTTATCATCGAAAACGCCCTCCTTCCATACGGCCGGGGTCGGCTGGAACAGTCGGTTGGCGTCGGCGAACCAGTCATCGGTCACTGAGATGATCTTGGTGCCCAGGCGGGCGTCGGCCAGGTTGACGAACTTTTCGAAAGGTACGGCGTAAGCTTTCATTCTTCTTGTCTGCCTTAGATAGAGTGGCTTGGGATGCTTGCCAGGCCCTGGGCGTTGATCGATACGCTCGGGCCAGGTTTGCTAAAGGGTCAGTAATCGGAACAACGCGATCTTGTTGATCTCTGCCAGCGCGCACTTGAACTCGGTGTCGACCGGGTGGTGGATGCGCGTTTCAAACGCTTTGAGGATCTGATGCCGGTTGCTGCCTTTTACCGCCATGATGAAGGGAAACTTGAACTTGGCCTTGTAGGCATCGTTCAGCTCGGTGAAGCGTGAGAACTCTTCGGCCGTGCATTGGTGAATCCCCGCGCCAGCTTGCTCATCGGTGCTGGCTTGGGTGAGTTGGCCCTGGACGGCCGCACGGCCTGCCAGGTCCGGGTGAGCGTTGATCAGGGCCAGTTGGCTTGGATGATCAGCACTCAACAGGATGTCGCTCATGCGCTGGTGCAGGGTTTCGATCTGGTCGATCGAGGCGTCCTGGCCCAGGTCGAAGGCCTTTTCGGCCACCCATGGCGAATGTTCGTAGATGTCGGCGAAGGCTGCGACGAATTCGTCGCGGCTCAGGGTCGACGGTTTCAAGGTCTGGAAAGCAGTCATTTGGCGGCTCCCTGGAAAGGGTGGACGTCGTGCCAGTGGCGGGCAATGTCGACACGGCGGGCGAACCACACCTGGTCATGACCCTTGGCGTATTCGATAAAGCGCTTGAGGGCAGCCAGGCGCGCCGGGCGGCCGATCAAGCGGCAATGCAGGCCGATGGAGAGCATCTTCGGCGCCTCGGCCCCTTCGGCATACAACACATCGAAGGCGTCCTTGAGGTACTCGAAAAAGTCGTCGCCCTTGTTGAAACCCTGGACCTGGGTGAAGCGCATGTCGTTGGTGTCCAGGGTGTAGGGGATCACCAGGTGCGGCTTGCCGGTCGGGTTGTTGGGTTCCCAGTAGGGCAGGTCGTCGTCATAGGTGTCGCAGTCATACAGAAAGCCACCTTCCTCCATCACCAGCCGCCGCGTATTGGGGCCGGTGCGCCCGGTGTACCAGCCCAGTGGGCGCTCGCCGGTCAGCTCGGTGAGGATGCGGATGGCTTCGAGCATATGCTCGCGCTCCTGGGCCTCGTCCATGTATTGGTAGTCGATCCAGCGGTAGCCGTGGCTGCAGATCTCGTGGCCGGCGGCGACCATCGAACGGATCACGTCGGGGTGGCGCTGGGCGGCCATGGCCACGGCGAAGATGGTCAGCGGAATGTCGAATTCCTTGAACAGCTTGAGGATGCGCCACACGCCCGCACGGCTGCCGTATTCGTACAGCGACTCCATGCTCATGTTGCGTGCGCCTTGCAGCGGCTGGGCCGAGACCATTTCCGAGAGGAAGGCTTCCGACTCTTTGTCGCCGTGCAGGATATTGCGCTCACCGCCTTCTTCGTAATTGAGTACGAACGACAGGGCGATACGCGCCTTGCCTGGCCAGTGTGGATGCACAGGGTTACTGCCGTAACCGATCAGGTCGCGTGGGTAGTCAGCGCTCACTGCAGTCTTCCTTCTTGTTCGTGATCGATGGTGTGGCGGCTGTTGCGTCACAGCGATGGGCTGATTGTATACAACTTAATGGGCACTTTGTAAGCCTGTATTTCTGCATTTTTTCCAGACGGTCGCACCGGCCTATCCTTGCAAGAAACTTGCCCGACTGGTCAACTAAAATATGCGAACTCACCTGTAGGATGCGTCTTGCCAGCGATTGCATTCTTGCTGCTGCCCTATCTGCGGCTGATATACCGTCATCGTCGGCAAGCCGGCTCCGGCAGGGGGAGAGGGTGGTTGTTGAATTTATTGTGTACAATTTTTTTGAAAAGTGTCTTAATCAGCCATTGCCGGCTTTTTCAGTGCCCCACAAAGGTGCGGCCTCTTATTAATCGATGACACGGGAGCTCCGATCCATGGGACGACTGACCACACACGTACTGGACGCCGCGCACGGCTGCCCAGGCAGCGCCATCAAGGTTGAACTGTACCGCGTCGAAGGCGCGCAGCTGGAACTGGTTGCCAGCACCTTGACCAACAGCGATGGCCGTTGCGACGCGCCGCTGCTGCAAGGTGATGACTACCGCAGTGGCGTCTATCAGCTGCAATTCAGCGCCGGGGATTACTACCGCGCCCGTGGCGTGCAATTGCCCCAGCCGGCGTTCCTGGATGTGGTGGTGCTGCGTTTTGGCATCAGCGCCGAACAGGATCACTACCACGTGCCCTTGCTGATTTCGCCCTACAGCTACTCCACCTATCGCGGTAGCTGAGTCGTCACCTGGCTTCACACCCCCAAATGCTCTTCGTTGGTTTCGCCCGCTCACACTGCGGGCTTTTTTTTGCCCGCAAAAAGGCGGGTCATGAGCCAATGCCAGCGAACAAGAGGAGCCATTGTGGGAGCTCGACAGTTCCCACAGGGTTATGTGTTAGCCCTTGAGCAGCGACGCTGCCCCGGCGCTGCCAAACAGCCCGGCACTGAAGCGATTGAACCAGCTCTGGCCCTTACCGGTGCGCAGGTAGCGCGCGGCACCATGGGCACCCAGGCCATAGGCCAGCTTGCACAGCAGGTCCAGCACGGTCCAGGTGGCGATCATGATCAGCAGTTGTGGCAGGAACGGCTGTTGGCTGCTGAGAAACTGCGGCAGGAAGGCCGCAAAAAACAGAATGTCCTTGGGATTGCTGGCGCCCAGCACAAACGCCCGGCCAAACAGTGCACGAAAACGTGGCACGGGCGCTGCCTCCGGCACCACGGCGCCCTGGGACGGCAGGCGCGATTGCTGCCAGCTCTGCCAGGCAAGGTAGAACAGGTACAGCGCACCGACGATCTTCAGCGCGCTGAACAACTGCTCCGACGCCAGCAACAGTGCGCCCAGGCCCAGGGCCGAGGCGCTCAACAGGCAGATCGAGGCAAACACCCCACCCAGAAACGCCGGATACGAACGGCGCAGGCCGTAGTTCAGGCTGTTGCTGATCATCAGCAGCGACAGCGGCCCCGGAATCAGGATCACGATCAAAGCAGCGCCGCTGAACAGCAGCCAGGTTTCCACGCTCATTACATTCCTCCATACATGCAAAAGCCCCACCCGCAGGTGAGGCGGTTTTCGCCAGCTTGCGCGTTACAGGAACACAAACTTGGCGATAAAAATCGCGCACAGCACCCACAGGCTGATAGAAATCTGCTGATACTTGCCCGTGCCGGCCTTGAGCGCCACGTAGGTGATAAAGCCCAGGGCGATGCCGTCGGCAACCGAGAAGGTCAGAGGCATCATGATTGCCGTGACAATCGCCGGAATGCTGTCGGTGGCGTCGTCCCACTCGATATGGGCCATGCCGCTCATCATCAGCATCGCCACATAAATCAACGCACCGGCCGTGGCATACGCAGGAATCATGCCCGCCAGCGGGGCGAAAAACATCGCCGCCACAAACAGCACGCCCACGGTCACGGCCGTCAACCCGGTGCGCCCGCCGGCCGCCACGCCGGCGGCGCTTTCCACATAACTGGTGACGGGGGGCACACCGACCACTGCGCCAAACACACTGGAGGCGCTGTCGGCTTTCAAGGCCCGGGAGAGGTTTTCGATCTTGCCGTCGGCATTCACCAGGCCTGCGCGCTGGGCGACGCCCATCAGGGTGCCGGCGGTGTCGAACATGTGCACAAACAGGAAGGCGAACACCACGCTGATCATGCTGACGTTGAACACGCCCATCACGTCCATCGCCATCCAGGTCGGCGCCAGGCTCGGCGGGGCGGCAACGATGCCCTGGTAATGCACCAGGCCCAGGCCCCAGCCGGCCAGGGTGACGGTGATGATGCTGATCAGGATGGCGCCGAACACCCGGTGATAGCTGAGGATCGCGATCAGCAGGAAGCACACGGCCGCCAACAGCGGGGCCGGTTCATGCAGGGAGCCGAGCTTGATCAGGGTTGCGGGGCTGGCAACGATGATGCCGGCGGTTTTCAGGCCGATCACCCCCAGGAACAGGCCTACCCCCGCGCCCATGGCGTGGCGCAGGCTCACCGGAATGCTATTGAGCAGCCATTCGCGGATGCGCGACAGCGTCAGGATCATGAACAGCACGCCGGAGATAAATACCGCACCCAGCGCGGTCTCCCAGGTGTAGCCCATGGTGCCGACCACGGTGTAGGTAAAGAACGCATTCAAACCCATGCCCGGCGCCAGGCCTACAGGCCAGTTGGCATACAGGCCCATCAACAGGCAGCCGAGGGCTGCGGCGATACAGGTCGCGACAAAGGCGGCGCCGTGGTCGATGCCGGCGTCGGCCATGATGTTGGGGTTGACGAAGATGATGTAGGCCATGGTGATGAATGTGGTGAGGCCGGCGATCAATTCGGTCTTCACTGTGGTGCCATGCAAGCTGAGTTTGAACAGGCGCTCCAGCCAGCCCTGTTTGGTGGTTGAAAGGTCGGGCGGACTGAGGTCCAGGGTCGGGGCGTCGGATTTATGGCTTTCCACAGCAAGTACTCCTCAAGAGTTTTATTGTTATTTCCAGCGCCGGACACATGAGTGGGCAGCGGCGCTTTGAGGTACCAGCGGGCTTTGTTGACCAGTAGGTCAGGAACTCGCACGAAGCGAATTATGCTTTTGTATACAAAGAAAGCAAATAATGTTTGCGATTATGTGTGCAAAAAAGATGAAAGGCCAATTTCAGGGCAGGGTCAGGGCCTTGTTCACCGCCAGCCAGCCATTCACGGCGTCCTCGCCGGCCTCGGCAAAGGCGCGCTGCAGCAGCTTGACTTGCTCACGACGCAGGGCGTGTTCGAAGCGCTGGCCCTCTTCGGTCAAGTGCAGCAGGCGCTTACGTTTGTCGGTGGTCGAGGCCGTGCTGTCGACCAGGTGCATTTCCTGCAATTGGCGCAGCGGCATATTCAGCGCTTGCTTGCTTACCCCCAGCAACTCCAACAGTTGCTTGACGCTCAAGGCGGGGTAGCGGGCGATAAAAAACACGATGCGCTGATGCACCCGGCTCAAGCCCCGGCGTTCGAGCATTTCGTCGGCCTTGGCGGTAAAGGCCTGGTAGCCGAAGAAGAACGCTTCCATGGCGGCTTGCTGCGAGGTCTGGTTTTTAAGGTCAAGCATATTGACGTATCTACCTGGGGCGTCGTAATTTCGGTCAACCAGTTTGACGTATTTTCCCCAGCCTTTGCTACCGGTGACCTTATGGCTTTCTCTGAACGTGTTTCGCGCCTTAAAAGCTCCTTGATCCGTGAGATCCTCGCGGCGGCCCAACGCCCGCAGGTGATGTCATTTGCCGGTGGCCTGCCAGCCGAAGCCATGCTGCCGGCGCTGGATTGGCAAGGCATGCCGCCTGCCATGGGCCAGTACGGCATGAGCGAAGGCGAGCCGCAATTGCGCGAATTGCTGGCGGCCGAGGCGCGGGCGCTGGGGGTGGCCTGTGATGCCAGCCAGGTCCTGGTGGTCAGCGGTTCGCAGCAAACCCTGGACCTGGCGGCCAAGCTGTATATCGACCGAGGCACGCAGATCCTTCTGGAAGGCCCGACCTACCTGGCCGCCTTGCAGATCTTCCAACTGTTCGGTGCCCATTGCCTGAGCGTGGAACTGGAAGCCGACGGCCCGAACCTGGCGGCGCTGCGCAGCAGCCTGGAACGTCATCGCCCGGCGTTCATCTACCTGATCCCGACCTTCCAGAACCCCTCGGCCGTGCGCTATAGCCAAGCCAAGCGCGATGCGGTGGCGGCGCTGCTCGATGAGTTCGGCGTGACCCTGATCGAAGACGAGCCCTATCGCGAGCTGACCTTCGACGGTGGCAGTGCGCGGCCGATTGTCAGCCAGTTGCGCAAGGCCAGCTGGATCTACACCGGCACCGTGTCCAAAACCCTGCTCCCGGGATTGCGGGTCGGCTATCTGATCGCCAGCCCCGACCTGTTCCCCCCTCTGCTCAAGCTCAAGCAGTCGGCGGACCTGCACACCAACCGCGTTGGCCAGTGGCAGGCCATGCAGTGGATCGGCACCGAGCGCTACCAGCAGCACATGGGGCAACTGCGCAGTTTTTATCGTGAGCGCCGCGATGGGTTCCAACTGGCGCTGACCCGGCATTTCCAGGACTTGGCCGACTGGCAAGTGCCCCAGGGTGGATTATTCTTCTGGCTGACCTTGAAACAGCCCCTGGATACCCGCACCTTGTTGGCACAAGCGCTGGACCAGGACGTGGCGTTCATGCCCGGTGAACCGTTCTTTGCCGAGCCGGACCAGCACCACGGGCACCTGCGGCTCAATTTCAGCCACATCGACCCGGCGCGCCTGGACGAAGGTCTCAAGCGTCTCGCGGCGGTGATCCGTCAAGCACAGCGCGCGCAAGCGGCATAAGGGGAGCTTCATGTACAAGGTTTATGGCGATTACCGCTCGGGCAACTGCTACAAGGTCAAGTTGATGCTCAACCTGCTCGGCATCGCGTATGAGTGGGTGAATGTCGATATCTTGAACGGCGACACACAGACCGCCGAGTTCCTGGCGAAGAACCCCAACGGCAAGATCCCGGTCCTGGAGCTCGAAGACGGCACCTGCCTATGGGAATCCAACGCGATCCTCAACTTCCTCGCCGACGGCAGCGAATTCCTGCCCAGCGAACCGCGCCTGCGTACCCAAGTGTTGCAGTGGCAGTTTTTCGAGCAGTACAGCCACGAGCCGTACATCGCGGTGGCACGGTTTATCCAGTTTTACCTGGGGCTGCCGGAAGATCGGCTGGAGGAATACAAGACCACCCACAAAGGCGGCTACAAGGCCCTGCGGGTCATGGAAAAACAGCTGCAGGCCACGCCATACCTGGTGGGCGACCAGTATTCGATCGCCGATATTGCGCTATATGCCTACACCCACGTGGCCCATGAGGGTGGTTTTGACCTGAGCCCTTATCCGGCCGTACAAGCCTGGCTTGCCCGCGTGGCCAGCCATCCGCGGCATGTGCCGATGCTCGACTGATAGGCGCGATCTAAATGTAGGAGCGGGCTTGCCCGCGATAGCGCAGGCTCAGTTGATGAATAACTGGCTGATACACCGCTTTCGCGAGCAAGCCCGTTCCCACATTTGGACTGTGTTTGCTGTCAGATCGCGGCGAAGCGCTTGTCCAGGTAATCGATGATCACCTTGGAGTCATACATCCAGGTGGTCTGGCCGTTTTCTTCGATACGCAGGCACGGCACCTTGATCTTGCCGCCTTGGGTAAGCAGCGTCTGGCGGTCTTGCTCGTTGTTCTTCGCATCCTTGAGCGCCACCGGCACATTGAGGCGGTGCAGGGTGCGGCGGGTCTTCACGCAGAACGGGCAGGCATGGAATTGATACAGGGTCAGGCCCTTGGCCGCTTCATTGACCTGCGCCTGTTGCTCGGCGGGGCGCTGTTTTTTCCGCGGGCGGGTAAGGAAGTCGCCCGCGATGATGACGTGGCCGAGGCCCACTCGAAGTGCTTTGACGAACATGGCTGAAACCTCTTGCCCATGACAGAAGGGGCCGCAGCTTACCTGATTTCTATAGGCGAAAAAAAACCGGCGATGAATGCCGGTTTTTTCTGACGCAGCCTGTTACTTGATCAGGCTGAGGAACTCGCTGCGGGTCGCCGCGTTTTCGCGGAACTCGCCCAGCATCACCGAGGTGATCATCGACGAATTCTGTTTCTCCACACCGCGCATCATCATGCACATGTGCTTGGCCTCGATCACCACCGCAACGCCCAGGGCACCGGTCACCTGCTGGACCGCTTCGGCGATCTGGCGGCTGAGGTTTTCCTGGATCTGCAGGCGACGGGCATACATATCGACGATCCGCGCGACCTTCGACAGGCCCAGGACCTTGCCGCTGGGGATATAGGCGACATGGGCCTTGCCGATGAACGGCAGCAGGTGGTGTTCGCACAGCGAGTACAACTCGATGTCCTTGACCAGCACCATTTCACTGTTGTCGGAGCTGAACAGGGCACCGTTGGTGACCTCTTCCAGTGTCTGCTCATAGCCGCGGCAAAGGTACTGCATGGCCTTGGCGGCACGTTTTGGCGTGTCGAGCAGGCCCTCGCGGGAAACGTCCTCGCCGATTTGGCCGAGGATCGCTGTGTAATTCTGTTCCAGGGACATGAAACTACCTGTGGGATTTTCGCAAAGTGCAAGGGTACGGTGGCCGGCAGATCGCTGCAAGCTTGGGTTACTCGTCACGCCCTTCGAGCATCGTGCGCTTGAGCATCACATACACCGCCCCGGCACCGCCGTGGCGTGGTTGGCAGGAGGTGAAGCCGAGCACCTGGGGATGCTGGCGCAACCAGGTATTGACGTGGCTCTTGATCATCGGGCGCTTGCCGTCCAGGCGCACGGCTTTGCCGTGGGTCACGCGCACGCAGCGGATTTCGAATTTGGTGGCTTCGGCGAGGAAGGCCCACAGGGTTTCCCGGGCCTTTTCCACGGTCATGCCGTGCAGGTCGAGGCTGCCCTCGAAGGGGATCTGCCCGGCCTTGAGCTTGCGCACCTGGCTTTCCTGGACCCCATCGCGGGACCACATCAAATCGTCTTCGGGGCCTACGTCAATCACGAACTGGTCCGACAGACCGTCCACCGTGGTGGCGTCAGTGCGCACCGTGGCCGCCTGGCGCAGCTTGGCGATCTGCGCGCGGTCGGCCTTGGGTTTGCCGGTGTCGGCGCGGTCGTGCTTGATCGGCTTGACGCCGCGCAGCTCGTTCTTGAACAGGGAAAAATCGTCGTCTTGCATGTCAGCCTCCGCGCAGGGCGGGCAGTTTACCCAAATCGAGGCGGTTGATGCGGGACAAAACGCTATCAGTGTTCCCTCAATCGTGCTTTTTCATCAGGTGCGAAGCAATGTTCAGTGCCAGGGGCTGGCGCATACGGCGTCGGCAACGGCGCCACAACCAGACACCCAGCCACAGGATCAACAGCCCGCTGCCCAGCAGCACGGCGGCACCGCCCGGGCTGGCATTCAGTTCGCCCAGCGCGGGCGAGTGGCCCAACAGGCCGGCACCACCGGCCAACGCAAGCAGTAAGCCAAACAACGCGAGCAACGCGGCAAATGCCACGCCCAGGCGCAGACGCCAGTTGCTCGGGCCCTTGGGGCGCAAGCGACGAGCGTCAAAACCATCGGATATCTTCATTCCGACCTTTCCTCCAGGGTATCGGCCCTTCGACCGGAAGATAAACAACTTGTTCCGGGCTGGGAGGCAATTGCGGTAAATGACAGGCTTTAGCGGATGAGCGGGGCCGTTGCGGTGGCCGCGCCGCTCATCGACAGGGCGATCAGATCAGATCTTGGGTCAGGGCGAGGGTGGCGAAGTTGTCGGCCATGATGGCCATTTCGGTCTGCTGGACATGTTCGGCGCTGAGGATGCCGCCTTTGTAAGGCAGGTCACGGGTGGCGCAGGCGTCTTCGACCAGGGTGCAGCGAAAGCCCAGGTTCTTCGCCGCGCGCACGGTGGTGCTGACGCTGGAGTGGCTCATGAAGCCGCAGACGATCAGGTCCAGGGAGCCCAGGTCCTGCAGGGTTTTTTCCAGGAGCGTGCCGTGGAAAGCGCTGGGCAGCAGCTTGCCGATGATGGTTTCGTCAGCTTGCGGCTCCAGGCCGGGGATGAACTCGCCGCGCTCGCCCTGGGGGTCGAACAGGCCACCAACGGTGCCCAAGTGGCGGACATGCACGATGGGCCGCCCGGCCCTGCGTGCGGCAGCGCTCAGTTGCTTGATATTTTCTACGGCGGCGTCCATGCCTGACAGGGCGAGCGGGCCGCTCAAATATTCTTTCTGGGCATCGATGATCACAAGGGTCGCGTGGCTCAAATTGGCCGGTGCGTAACCGCGACCGCTGAGTTGAAACATCGTCTTTGGAACGGACATTCTGGGGCTCCTGTGAGTGGGGCTTTTGCGACATTGTCCTCTGGCTGAGCGGTTCTGTGAATCGCTACTAACGTAAGGTGCGCCGTTGTTGGCCTACAGCCATGTCAAGAGGGACTGCGGTGTAACAGAAAAACCTTGAATCAGGTTAAATCCGACGTGTCGCAAAGGTTTTTCATACATCGTCCGTACAGCTTAAGGCTGTTAGAATTGCCAGTCGTTTTTTCCTGGAGCTTGCCCCCGTGATCACTTCCCGCCTGCGCACCTTGCGCGACCATATCCGTTGGGCTGTCAGCCGTTTCCATGGGGAAGACCTGTTTTTTGGCCATGGTACCGACAATGCCTGGGACGAAGCCCGGCAATTGGTGTTGGGTGCGCTGCACCTGCCTTGGGAAATTGCCGACAGCTATCTGGACTGTAACCTCGAAGAAGAAGAGATTTCCCACGTACAGCGCCTGCTGCATCGGCGTATCCACGAGCGTGTGCCCACCGCCTACCTGTTGAAAGAGGCCTGGTTCTGCGGCATGTCGTTTATTGTCGACGAGCGTGTGCTGATCCCGCGCTCCCCGATTGGCGAGTTGATCGAAAACCGTTTCGAACCCTGGCTGGCCCAGCCACCGGCGCGCATCCTCGACTTGTGCACCGGTTCCGGTTGCATCGGCATCGCCTGTGCCTACGAGTTCCAGGAAGCCGAAGTGGTGCTGGGGGACTTGTCCTTCGAAGCGCTGGAAGTGGCCAACCAGAACATCGAGCGCCATGGCGTCGACGAGCGCGTGTACACCGTGCAGGGTGACGGCTTCGACGGTTTGCCCGGCCAGCGCTTCGACCTGATTGTGTCCAACCCGCCGTATGTCGATGCCGAAGACTTTGCCGACATGCCCGACGAATACCAGCACGAGCCCGAGTTGGGCCTGGCCTGCGGTGACGACGGCTTGAACCTGGTGCGCCGGATGTTGGCCGAGGCGGCCGACCATCTGAGCGAGAAGGGTTTGCTGATTGTCGAGGTGGGCAACAGCCAGGTGCACGTTGAAGCGCTGTACCCGGAAGTGGATTTTGCCTGGCTGGAGTTCCAGAACGGTGGCCATGGCGTGTTCATGCTGACGGCGCAGCAGTGCCGGGAGCATCAGGCGGTGTTTGCCTCCAGGGTCTAACCCGGTCCATGTAGGAGCTGGCTTGCCAGCGATGGCATCAACTCGGTGTGGCTGATACACCGAGTCGTCCGCATCGCAGGCAAGCCAGCTCCTACATTTGGTTTGATCAGTTAAAGCGTGTTGTCAGCGGTGCGTCGCAATCCAGATCAACAGCCCCGCCTGGAACACGGTGAACGCCACCAGGCAGGTGATGGTGAAACGCAGGCCGCTGTCCTCGCGCTTGAACTTGATGACCTTTTCTTCTTCGTGGCGCAGCTTCACTTCCTGCTCCGCCAGGTTCTGCTCAGCCTGTTGCAGCATCTGCGCGGCTTCGAGGATTTCCACGAACTGCACCTTCTCGGTGTTCCAGCTGTCCAGCACTTCGCTGACCTTGCCCGGCTGCACATGCCCCTTCAGATGCTGGACATCGGCATAGGCCACATCAAATCCCTGGATCCGCAAAAAGTGGTCGCGGCGCAGGCGGGTGGCTTCGTTCAATGCATCCTTGTTCGCCAGGTCCACGCCGTCGACGCGATAGTGCGACCACTTCTTTTTCGCCCATGCGGCACCCTGGGCCACCAGGAAGCGGCCCAGGCCTCGGTTGGCCGGCTCGATTTCCAGGCTGTTGCCCGGGCCAAAATGCACGCGGTGGGTGGCGTGGTCGACCCACACGTCCAGGTGATTCTGTTCGCGTCGCACCCGTTGGGCGGGTAATTGGATGACCATGCGCAGCAGGCTGTGGTCCTTGTTGTTGCGCTCGGCATAGCCAAATTGCACAAAGCGCAACGGTCGGGCGCCGGTGGCGCGGTCGGTGGCCAAGGGTGCCAGGCGCAGCATCTTGAAGTGTTCGGCCTCAACCTCTGCCCACGGCAGCGCAGCCGCAGCCGCCGCTTCGGTGTCGGCGGTGGTTTCGGCGGGAGGTTGTGGTACTGCTTCGGTGTTCGTCATTCGGCGCGATCCTGTCCAAGCCCAGCAAGTCGACAGGCTTTTTGCTGTCGACCCTGTGCTTATCGGCCGTTTTCTCCAGGACTGGAGGGGCAATAGTCGCTTATCGGGGGCGAAGTCCGTCGATAAAGCCAACCAGGCGCCTGCCCAGCGCATCGGCGAGGGGCAACTGCGGGTCGTTGTAGGAGCTCAATTGCTGTTTCACATCGTTGGGTACGATGCGCATCACGTGATTCATGCCGGGGATCACCGCCAGTTCTGCGTCGGGTTTGGCCTGCTTGAGCCTTTCGGCATCGGCCACTCCCACTTGCAGGTCGGTGGTGCCCTGGACGATCAGGGCCGGCATCGTCAAGCGGGCGAACGCCGCTGCGGGGTCGGCACGAAACAGGCTGATCAGGTATGGCTGCACGCTGGGACGGAAAATCCCTTGCAGCGGGCCTGGCACATCGGCATCCACCTGGCCGGCCTTGAGTCGATCAAGGATTTGGTTGCTGCGCAGCAGCAGGGCCGGCGGCATGTGATCTGCCAGTTGCTGGCGAATCACCTGGTCTACCGGGCGGGCACTGCCGGACAGGGAGATCACCCCGGCAGGCTCGAGTTCAGGGGCGGCGAGGGCAGCCACCAAGGCGCCCTCACTGTGGCCCAGTACCACCAGGGGCCCGAAACGTGGATCGGCCTTGAGCAATTGGCCCCAGGCCACCGCGTCGGCGACATAGGCGTCCAGGGTCAGGTTGCGCTCGTCGGGTGTGGCCTTGAGGCTGGCGGCCACGCCGCGTTTGTCGTAGCGCACGCTGGCAATGTTATGCCGGGCCAGGACCAAGGCCAGGCGCTTGAGGCTGTCGTTGCGTGCGCCTTCGGCGCTGTTGCCGTTGCGGTCGGTGGGGCCGGAGCCGGCGATGATCAGCACCACGGGCACCGGTTTGTCAGATTGGGGTAGCAACAGAGAGCCAAACAACTCGCCGCTGCCGGTGTCCAGGCTGATGGGGCGTTGCAGCACCACAGGGCTGGCGGCGTGGGCGACGGTACAGAACAGGGTGAGGGTGAACAGCAAAACTCGCAGCATCATCGCGCCATCATGAGGAAGGTGCCGGTTGGACCAACGTCTACCGGGAAGGTTTCGAGGATGAACTACTGGGTGAGCCTGCGTATACTGGCGCGCTTAGTTATCACGGTTGAGTTGATTCAACTGATTTCACGGAGCGCTCTGCATGTCCGGCAATACCTACGGCAAGCTGTTCACTGTCACCACCGCGGGCGAAAGCCATGGCCCGGCGTTGGTCGCCATTGTCGACGGCTGCCCGCCCGGCCTTGAGCTGTCCCTGGACGACCTGCAGCGCGACCTCGACCGCCGCAAGCCTGGCACCAGCCGCCACACCACCCAGCGCCAGGAGCCCGACGAAGTCGAAATCCTCTCCGGCGTGTTCGAAGGCCGCACCACCGGCTGCGCCATTGGCCTGCTGATCCGCAACACCGACCAGAAGTCCAAGGACTACTCGGCAATCAAGGATCTGTTCCGCCCGGCCCACGCCGACTACACCTACCACCATAAATACGGCGAGCGCGACTACCGTGGCGGTGGCCGCAGTTCGGCGCGGGAAACCGCAATGCGCGTGGCCGCCGGGGCCATTGCCAAGAAGTACCTGGCAACCCAGGGCATTGTGATCCGTGGCTACATGAGCCAGTTGGGCCCGATCGAAATCCCGTTCAAGAGCTGGGACAGCGTGCAAGACAACGCCTTCTTCAGCCCCGACCCGGACAAGGTGCCGGAGCTGGAGGCCTATATGGACCAGCTGCGCCGTGACCAGGATTCGGTGGGTGCAAAGATCACCGTGGTCGCCGAAGGGGTGATGCCGGGCCTGGGCGAGCCGATTTTCGACCGCCTGGACGCTGAACTGGCCCACGCGCTGATGAGCATCAACGCGGTCAAGGGCGTGGAAATCGGCGCCGGTTTCGCCTGCGTGGCCCAGCGCGGCACCGAGCACCGCGATGAGCTGACCCCAGAAGGTTTTGTCAGCAACAATGCGGGCGGCATTCTTGGCGGCATCTCGTCCGGCCAGCCGATTGTGGCGCACCTGGCGCTCAAGCCGACGTCGAGCATCACCACGCCGGGGCGCTCCATTGATGTGCATGGCAACCCGGTGGACGTGATCACCAAGGGCCGCCATGACCCGTGCGTTGGCATCCGCGCCACGCCGATTGCCGAGGCAATGATGGCCATTGTGCTGATGGATCACCTGCTGCGGCACCGTGGGCAGAATGCCGATGTGCGTGTAAGTACCCCGGTACTGGGCCAGCTGTGACGGTCTGACCGTGACCGCACTCCCGTACTGGCGACTTTCCAGCTTCTATCTGTTCTATTTCGCCCTGCTGGGGGCGACGGCGCCGTTCCTGGCGCTGTACTTCCATCATCTGGGGTTCTCCAGCGCGCGTATTGGCGAGTTGGTTGCAATCCCGATGCTGATGCGCTGCGTGGCCCCCAATATCTGGGGCTGGCTGGGGGACTACACCGGTCGGCGCCTGGCCATCGTGCGTTTTGGCGCGGTGTGTACGCTGCTCAGTTTTTCGCTGATCTTTGTCAGCCAGAGCTACGCCTGGCTGGCGCTGGTGATGGCCCTGCATGCGTTCTTCTGGCACGCGGTATTGCCGCAGTTCGAGGTCATCACCCTGGCGCACCTGCAAGGCCAGACCTCGCGCTACAGCCAGGTCCGCCTGTGGGGTTCGGTGGGGTTCATCCTCGCCGTCGTCGCCCTGGGGCGGCTGTTCGAGGCCCTGAGCCTGGATATCTACCCGGTGGCGATCGTATTGATCATGGCCGGTATCATCGGTGCCAGCTGGTGGGTGCCCAATGCCCAGCCGGCTGCCACGGGCGAGCGCGGTGCCGGCGACGGCTTCCTGCGGCAACTGCGCAGCCCAGGTGTGCTGGCGTTTTATGCTTGTGTCGCCTTGATGCAAATGAGCCACGGCCCGTACTACACCTTCCTCACCCTGCACCTGGAAAGCCTCGGTTACAGCCGTGGCGTGATTGGTCTGTTGTGGGCCCTGGGCGTCGTGGCGGAAGTGCTGATGTTCATGGCCATGAGCCGGATCCTCTCGCGCTTCTCGGTGCGCCGGGTGCTGGTGGCCAGTTTCCTGTTGGCGGCGTTGCGCTGGTTGTTGCTGGGCGCGTTCGCCGAGTTCCTGTGGGTGCTGCTATTTGCCCAATTGCTGCATGCCGCAACCTTTGGCAGCTTTCATGCAGCGGCCATCCAATTTGTGCAGCGCAGCTTCGGTGCGCGCCAACAAGGCCAGGGCCAGGCCCTTTACGCCGCGCTGGCCGGTACCGGCGGCGCGCTGGGCGCCTTGTATTCCGGGTATAGCTGGAACCAGTTGGGGCCGACCCTGACCTTCAGTATCGCCAGCCTCGCAGCCCTGGCCGCTGCGTTGATCATGGCGCAGCGCTTGCCCGAGGAGCGGCCGTGAGCCCGGCCCATCATCTGCAGACTCTTACCGCCCGAGGACCCTTTTTATGAGCATTCTTTGCGTTTATCACGTTTCTACCCCGGACACCCCGAACAAGGTCCTGACCCACGCTGACGACATTGCCTCGACCCTGGCCGAGCAGGGCGTGGGTTTCGAGCGCTGGCAGGCGAGTACCCGTGTCGAGGCCGGCGCCAGTGCGGCCGAGGTGAGCGCAGCGTACCAGGCGCAAATCGACACCTGCATGACGGCACACGGTTATGCGCAGGTGCAGGTGTTGAGCGTGAGTCGTGAGCATCCGCAAAAGGATGCCGTGGCTACAGGTTTGCGCGACGAGTATCGCCATGATGCCGACGAAATCCGTCTGTTTGCCGCCGGGCGTGGGTTGCTCGGCTTGCACATCGACGATTACGTGTACACGGTGCTCTGCGAAAAACACGACCTGCTGCGCATCCCTGCCGGCATGCCGCGCTGGTTCGACTTGGGGGAAGAGCCGCGCGTGGTCGCGATCAGCCTGTTCCAGACGGCGTCCGGGGCCGTTGCGCAAGTAAGCGGCAGTGACATCGCGCAACATTTCCCTGGGTTGGATGATTGACGTTAGTTCACTCTCCGAAAACTTATTCAATACACCTAAGTTGGAAAAGTTTGTGGGAATGGGCTCTATAGTTTGTAAGTTCTAGCTATTTGTCTGTGGGTCGATGTGTTAATCCCAGGCTTTATGTAACTCTCCCGTCGCTGTGTATTTCGTCTGTCAATAGGAGGAATCCGATTATTGACAGTGCAAATCAATAAGAGACGGAGAGGTATGTATGAGCAGCCCAGAGGAGCCAACCCCATCCGTGGAGCCTGCGGCAGACGAAGCCTGTGTACAGGCATGCGACGGCCAGGCCGGCGGCGCGCAACTGGCGTTGCCGGATAAACCGTTGACCGCCAAGGAGTTGGAAATACTGCGCTGGGCCACGGAGGGCAAGACAGTGTGGGAAATCAGCCGGATCCGCTGTGTCTCACAGGCCACGGTGAAGTTTCATTTGCGCAATATCTACAGCAAGTTGCACGTCAATAACCGGGTCCAGGCGGCAAGCGAAGCGATCCGGCGCGGTTTATGCGGGTAAAAAAAGGGCCGTGAAGCGCAACGGCTTCACGGCCCTGGGAAACAAGCTGGTACTCAGGCCGAGTGGTAGGTCGGCAGGGCAAAGCGATGCTGGCTTTGCAGCATCGAAATCTGTGGCAACTCGCTGGCCTGTTCTGCCAGGTCACGGCGGATTGCGCTAATGACCCAGGTCAGTTGGTCGGCGGTGTGCAGTTGCTGGTACGAGATCGAGCGCTTGATCTGCTTGCCCTCGGTGTTGCGCAGGGTCAGCAGGATGCCACCGTCGGGACGTGGCTGGGTGGTGACGTCGTAGTTGGAGAATACAGAAGCGAATTTGTCTTGGATCAGGCTCATGTCTATCGGCTCCATTGGCTCGTGTTGTGCGGCATGGAGTGATAGGTGCAGTGATTGTGCCAGTATCGCTATTTATAAAAACATCATATAAATCAGCATCTTATAAAAATTCGAAATTTTCAGATTCGTGCAATATGCATGAATGGCCATCGTGCATCCTGCATTTTGCGCTATTGGCCGCTGACGAGCGGTGCTGGCGTTCACCTCTGGGCGGGATACAAAACATTGCAAATCCTGCGTGTACAGCCAAGGAACGGCTGGCGTATTTTCCTGCAAGGCATTCAGGAACGGTCCTACGCCGCATGAAGGCCCGCGCACCCTACCAACAATAAGAAAAAGGACTTCTGTGCATGAGCAATCCGAACAGCGAGATGATCACCCTCGGCATGATGTTGCGTAAGGTGCCGACCATTGTCAGGGCCCTGCCACGGTTGGTGCGCGGGATCCGCGTCGCCAACATCACTGACCCCGACCAGCCCTGCGGGCTGGGCTGGACCTTCGAGCAGGCTACCCAGCGCAACCCCGAGGGCGCCGCGCTGTTATATGGCGACCAGGTGCTCAGTTACCGCCAGGCCAACCAGCACGCCAATCGCATCGCCCATCACTTGCAGGCCCAAGGCATTGGCAAGGGCGATGTGGTCGCCCTATTTATCGAAAACCGCCCTGAGCTGTTGCTGACTGTACTGGCGGTGGCCAAGATCGGCGGTATCTGCGCCATGCTCAACACCGCGCAAACCCAGGCGGTGCTGGTGCATAGCCTGACCCTGGTCAACCCCGTGGCGATTGTAGTCGGCGCCGAATTGGTCGAGGCCTTCGACGCGGTGCGGGGGCAGGTGGCGATTGATCCGCTGCGTACCTGGTATGTCGCCGATCAGCAGGCGGCGCCGGTGCCCCAGGGCTATATCGACCTGATGGCCGCCAGCGCGGACTGCTCGACGGATAACCCGGCCAGCAGCCAACAGATCTACTTCAACGACCCCTGCTTCTATATCTACACCTCCGGCACCACGGGCTTGCCCAAGGCCGGCATCTTCAAGCATGGCCGCTGGATGAAGTCCTCGGCCAGCTTCGGCACCATTGCCCTGGACATGGGTCCTGAAGACGTCGTCTATTGCACCCTGCCGCTGTACCACGCCACCGGGCTGTGTGTGTGCTGGGGCTCGGCGATTGCCGGCGCGTCGGGGTTTGCCATCCGCCGCAAGTTCAGCGCCAGCCAGTTCTGGGACGATGTGCGCAAATTCAACGCAACTACCCTGGGTTACGTCGGCGAGTTGTGCCGCTACCTGATCGACCAGCCGCCCAGCGAGCGCGACCGCGACAACCGCGTGGTGAAGATGATCGGCAACGGCTTGCGTCCCGGTGTTTGGGGGCCGTTCAAGGAGCGCTTTGGCGTCGATCATATCTGCGAGCTGTACGCGGCCAGCGACGGCAATATCGGCTTCACCAACGTGCTGAATTTCGACAACACCATCGGCTTTTCCCTGATGCACTGGGCGCTGGTGGACTACGCCCACGACACCTGCGAGCCGATCCGTGGCAGCAATGGGTTTATGCGTGAAGTGCAGAAGGGCGGCCAGGGCCTGCTGCTGGCCAGGATCGACGACAAAGCGCCGTTCGATGGCTACACCGACCCGGAAAAGAACCGCAAGGTGGTGTTGAGTGATGTGTTCGAGAAGGGCGATCGCTATTTCAACACCGGCGATCTGTTGCGCAGTATCGGCTTTGGCCATGCGCAGTTCGTCGACCGCCTGGGCGACACCTATCGCTGGAAGGGCGAGAACGTCTCCACCACCGAAGTGGAGAACATCTTTATGCAGCACCCGCAGATCACTGAGGCGGTGGCCTACGGGGTGGAGATCGCCAACACCAACGGTCGTGCCGGAATGGCCGCGATTACCCCGTCCGAATCCCTGGCCACCCTGGATATGCAGGCGTTGCTGCAGTTCGCCCAGAGCCAGATGCCAGCCTATGCGGTGCCGCTGTTCCTGCGGATCAAGGTGAAGATGGAAACCACCGGCACCTTCAAGTACCAGAAGGTGCGGCTCAAGGAAGAGGCGTTCGACCCGGCCCGGGTCGGCGACGATCCACTGTATGCCTGGCTGCCGGGTACGGATGCCTACGTACCGGTAACCGGCCAGGTGCTGGCGGATATCCAGGGCGGAAAGTATCGCTACTAAGGCACTTGATAGAGTCTGGCTATCGAAGCTTTCGATAGAAAAGGGGTGACAGGCGTGGCGCTGCTCGGGAAACTGACGGCCTTACGCCACACCCTCCAGGGAGCCGCAGATGTCAGATCAAGCCAAACAAATGACCGAAGAAGAAGCCGCCGAATTTGCCGAGCAGGTCTTCGACGTCGCCCGTCGAGGCGATGCCGCCATGCTGGCCGCGCTGCTGGCCAAGGGCTTGCCGGTCAATCTGCGTAACCACAATGGCGACACCTTGTTGATGTTGTCCGCCTACCACGGGCACGCCGAGGCGGTGAAGGTGCTGCTGGAGTTCAAGGCCGACCCGCAGATCGCCAACGATAAGAACCAACTGCCGATTGCCGGCGCGGCATTCAAGGGCAACCTGGCGGTGGTCAAGGCGTTGATCGAGGGCGGCAGCCCGGTTGACGGCGCTTCTGCCGATGGCCGCACGGCGCTGATGATGGCGGCGATGTTCAACCGTACCGAGATGGTCGAGTACCTGCTCAGCGTCGGGGCCAACCCCAAGGCCACGGATGCCCAGGGTGTGACCGCGCTGGGTGCGGCCCAGGCCATGGGAGCAGCGGATACGACGGCGCAGTTGCAAAAACTGGTGTAGGCTTTGCGCCCTCAAAATCAGCCTCGCCACAGGATTCGCCCATGAACACCGCGCTCGTCGAACTCATCACTAAAATCAGTTCCGGTTGCCTGGGCGACGCCGAGATCGTGCGGATCGCCGATGAGGCCAGTCAGGCCTACGCCGATGCCGATGGATTCCTGGCGGCCAACCCCGATATCAACTACGACGACAGCTTCCCCATCCCCCTGGGCGAGTGGATTGTGGTGGGCAGCCTGCCGGAGACGGTGCTGTTCCAGGCCGATACCTACCAGGACCTGTTCGCCCAGATCGTCGCCTCCTTTGGCCCCGACGTAGCGTTCAACCTCAAGCCCAAGCAACTGGCCAAGACCGAAGCCCTGACGGCGCTCAATCGCATCCAGATCCAGCTCGACGCCATGAACCCGGAAAACGGCGGCTATACCCTGATGAACTTCAGCCAGTTGCTCGATGACGAGATCCAGGCGGTGTTGGTATATGGCAACGACGTGTCACGGGTGCTGGCGTTGTGTGCCGAACTCGGGATCAAGGGCGAACCGTCCCTGGAAGCCCTGCGCATCGCAGTGCATGTCTGAAATAAAACGGAACCCTCGTCAGGGCTGGCTATCCTAAACAGGCAAACCCTCACTTAGGAGCGACACCATGGGTTCCACATTTAATGGTCTGATCGGGTTGATCATCCTGGCGCTGGATATCTGGGCGATCATCAACGTGTTCAAAAGCGGCGCCAGCACCGGGGCCAAAGTGTTGTGGATCCTGTTGATCCTGCTGTTGCCGGTACTGGGCCTGATTATCTGGGCCATCGCCGGGCCACGGGGCAATGTGCGGATCTGACCCTCAGCGGGTACAAGCAGATATAAATAATGTGGGAGCGGGCTTGCTCGCGATAACGGTGTGTCAGCCAATCAATCTGGTACTGATACACCGCTATCGCGAGCAAGCCCGCTCCCACCTTTAATTACGCTGTGTTCTGTAGATTTGTGTTTCGAGATATTCGCTGCACAAAATTTTCACACTTCATCCAAGACAATTCCCCCGCTTTATTTTCCTGCCACGGTCCGTCTGTGCCGCCAGGAGCCCTGCGCAATGAGTAATCAATAGCGTTGCCGACGTTGATCGGGCACCATCTGCCCACCGCGTAATACCCTGGACCCTGCGCCTTTATTGGCGGGGCAGGACGCCGCTGCATTATTTCGCAACTTAAACTTCCAATGGGTCCTCAAACAACATGGCAAACCCGGACGCCCTGAATCAGCAGCGAGCTGCTAGTCGCCTGCTGCAACCGACCGTCAAATCCCACCTGGCCTACACGCTGCTCTGCGCCCTGGTCATGATGGTGATGCTTTCCCTGCTGCGCCTGGGACTGTTGGTGTACAACCGCGACATGATGCTCGACACCCCGGCCGCGACCTTCCTGGAAGCGTTCGCCAATGGCCTGCGCCTGGACTTGCGCCTGGTGGTGTACCTGAGCATCCCGCTGATCCTGGCCCTGTTCAGCGTGCGCGCCATGGCCGCCCGCGGGTTCTTCCGGCTGTGGCTGACCGTGGTCTCCAGCATTGCGCTGTTCCTCGGCCTGATGGAGATGGACTTCTACCGCGAGTTCCACCAGCGCCTCAACGGCCTGGTCTTCCAGTACGTCAAGGAAGATCCGAAAACCGTGATGAGCATGCTCTGGTACGGTTTCCCGGTGGTGCGCTACCTGCTGGGCTGGGCCGTGGGTACGTTTATCCTGAGCATCGCCTTCAAGGGCGCCGACCGCGCAACGCGCCCCCGTGGCCCGTTCAGCGGTGGCACCGTCGGCACCCGCCAGGTCGCGCCGTGGTACAGCCGCATCGCGGTGTTCGTGGTGTGCCTGCTGATTGCCGTGGTCGCCGCGCGCGGCACCCTGCGCCAGGGCCCGCCGCTGCGTTGGGGTGACGTGTACACCACCGACTCGAACTTCGCCAACCACCTGGGCCTCAACGGTACGTTGTCGCTGATCGGGGCGGCCAAGGCGCGGTTCTCCGAGCACCGCGAGAACGTCTGGAAAGCCACCCTGGAGCAGCCGCTGGCCACCCAGACCGTGCGCGACATGCTGGTGCTGCCTGACGAAAAACTGGTGGATACCGACACCGCCGCCGTGCGCCGTGACTTCACGCCGCCGGCCGAGAAGACCCTGCCGATCAAGAACGTCGTGGTGATCCTGATGGAAAGCTTCGCCGGTCACTCAGTGGGCGCCCTGGGCAGTGGCGGCAAGATCACGCCGTACTTCGACGAGTTGACCAAGGAAGGCCTGCTGTTCGACCGCTTCTTCTCCAATGGCACCCATACCCACCAGGGCATGTTCGCCACCATGGCCTGCTTCCCGAACCTGCCAGGCTTCGAATACCTGATGCAGACCCCCGAAGGCAGCCACAAGCTGTCGGGCCTGCCGCAATTGCTCAGTGCCCGTGATTTCGACGACGTGTATGTCTACAACGGCGACTTCGCCTGGGACAACCAGTCGGGCTTCTTCAGCAACCAGGGCATGACCAACTTCATTGGCCGCAATGACTTCGTCGACCCGGTGTTCTCCGATCCGACCTGGGGCGTGTCCGACCAGGACATGTTCAATCGTGGCCTGCAGGAGTTGAAGGCACGTGAAGGCGGCAAGCCGTTCTACGCTCTGCTGCAAACCCTGTCCAACCATACGCCGTACGCCTTGCCGACGCCGTTGCCGGTCGAGGCGGTGACTGACCGTGGCCGCCTCAACGAGCATTTGACGGCCATGCGCTACTCCGACTGGGCCCTGGGCCAGTTCTTCGAGAAGGCCCGCAAGGAGCCGTACTTCAAGGACACCCTGTTTGTGATCGTCGGCGACCATGGTTTTGGTAACGAGCAACAGATCACCGAAATGGACCTGGGCCGCTTCAACGTGCCGCTGCTGCTGATCGCACCGGGCGTGCAGGACAAGTTCGGTGTGCGTGACCACACCGTGGGCACGCAGATCGATATCGTGCCGACCATCATGGGCCGCCTGGGCGGGGAAACCCGCCACCAGTGCTGGGGCCGTGACCTGCTCAACCTGCCGGAAGGCGACAAGGGCTTTGGCGTGATCAAGCCCTCGGGCAGCGACCAGACCGTGGCCTTGCTCACCGCTGACCGCGTGTTGGTTCTGCCCAAGGAAATGCCACCCAAGCTGTGGCAATACGAACTGGGCGCTAACCCAAGTGGCAAGGTGATCCCTGAATCGGCGGATGAGGCGCAACTCAAGCAGAAACTTGAGTCATTCCTGCAAACCGCCACCAAGAGCCTGCTGGATAACACCGCAGGCGTAGTGGACGGCAAGCCGGACTAATCGCCCGGCAATAAAAAAGAGGCCTTTTACAAGGCCTCTTTTTTTTGCATTTTTTTAACGCTGGGGGGTTATATCTTGCCCAGCAGCAACAGAATCAACAGCACCACCAGCACCGTGCCGAGAATACCCGATGGCCCATAACCCCAGTTGCGCGAGTGCGGGAACACCGGCAGACCGCCGACCAGCAGGAGGATCAGAACAATGATAAGAATGAGGCTCATAGTGTGTTTTCCTTATTCGTCTTCTGAAAAGACCTGATTGTTAATACCAGAGCCGAACATCTAAAACGGCTGCCTTAACTGATCCGACTCCTGCACTTTGCAGAAAATTCCCTGTTTTTTTAATGCGATTTGGCCGCTGGCTTATTTCCTTTTTAATTGTTGTGCTGTGTCGCACTTAGTTTAAAAAGATTGAACTTACCCCAGGCCCCGGCATCCGACCGGGCTTTTGGTTTGCCCCGGGCATTCAGCAACTTGATGGTGCATGGGCCGGTGAATAACCTTCGCTACACTGGCGCTTACTTCCTCCCTGAACCACAAGGCTACTTCCTATGCAAAATCGCATGATGATCACCGGCGCCGGATCCGGCATGGGTCGCGAAATCGCTCTGCGCTGGGCCCGCGAAGGCTGGCAACTGGCCTTGTCGGATGTCAGCGAGCCGGGCTTGCAGGAAACCCTCGCGCTGGTGCGCCAGGCCGGTGGCGACGGGTTTATCCAGCGCTGTGACGTGCGTGACTACAGCCAGCTCACGGCCTTTGCCCAGGCCTGTGAGGTCAAGCTGGGCGGCATTGATGTGATCGTCAACAACGCCGGGGTCGCCTCCGGTGGGTTCTTCAGCGAGCTGTCCCTGGAGGATTGGGATTGGCAGATCGCAATCAACCTGATGGGCGTGGTCAAGGGCTGCAAGGCCTTCCTGCCGCTGCTGGAAAAGAGCAAGGGCCGAATCATCAACATCGCCTCCATGGCGGCCCTGATGCAAGGCCCGGCCATGAGCAACTACAACGTGGCCAAGGCCGGTGTGGTGGCGCTCTCGGAAAGCCTGCTGGTGGAACTCAAGCAGCAGGAGGTCGGGGTGCATGTGGTGTGCCCGTCGTTCTTCCAGACCAACCTGCTGGACTCATTCCGCGGCCCGACCCCGGCGATGAAGGCCCAGGTCGGCAAATTGCTGGAAAGTTCGCCCATCACTGCAGCAGACATTGCCGATTACATCTACCAGCGTGTGGCCGTCGGTGAATTCATGATCCTGCCTCACGAACAGGGGCGGATGGCCTGGGCACTGAAGCAGAAAAATCCGCAGTTGCTGTATGACGAAATGACCAACATGTCGGAAAAAATGCGCGCCAAGGCGCAGTCGGCCAAAGGCTGAAAGATATAAACAATGGGTTTATGTTTTTGCGGGCTTACTGGGCTGTTTGATATTCGTCTGTCAGTAAAGACAACCATGGTTTGTAGGGTGGATCTGTTTATCTAGCAGGTTATTGATGGCTCGTAGGGGAGGGCGCATGGTCGCGGTCCGGTAACTTTCCAAAGGACAAACGCCATGCTGGTACTTAGCCGCGCGGTAGGCGAAATCATTTCCATCGGCGATCACATCACCCTGCGGATCCTGGAGGTCAACAACCTCCAGGTGAAACTCGGCGTGGAAGCGCCGGCAGGGGTCAATGTGCATCGGGCGGAGGTCTACGAAAAGATCCGCAGCCTACAGGGGCACCCGGTGCCCGTGGCCAACCCTTAGTCGAACAGGTGCTTGGGCACGTCGTGCTTGAGCATCAACTGGCACTGTTCACTCTCCGGATCGAAAACGATCAGCGCCTGGCCCTTGGTCAACGCCTGGCGTACGCGCAGTACGCGGGTTTCCAGGGGCGTGTCGTCGCCGTTGTCGGTGCCGTCGCGGGTCACGAAGTCTTCGATGAGGTGGGTCAGGGTGTCGACTTCAAGTGCATCGTAGGGAATCAGCATACAAGCCTCAAATGGTGGATCCCGGCGATCCTACTGTGCCGGGATCATAGTTGCCAGCCTCAGGATTTCTGTCCGACCAGGCTGTCCACCGAGGGCACACGGGTGTCGCTCTCCATTTGTGTTTCATGTTCCAGTTGATGACTGAAGCGGTCCAGGGAGCCCTGGGCCGGTTGCGCATCGCTGGCAAATACCGGCGGGCTGAGGATGTAGGCGCCCAGCAGGCGGCTCAAGGCGGCGAGGCTGTCGATATGGGTGCGCTCGTAGCCGTGGGTCGCATCGCAGCCAAAGGCCAGCAACGCGGTGCGGATATCGTGGCCGGCGGTGACCGCCGAGTGCGCGTCGCTGAAGTAATAGCGAAACAGGTCACGGCGTACCGGCAGGTCGTTTTCCGCCGCCAGGTGCAGCAAGTGCCGGGACAGGTGATAGTCGTAGGGGCCGCCAGAGTCCTGCATCGCCACGCTTACTGCATGCTCGCTGGAATGCTGGCCGGGGGCGACCGGGGCAATGTCGATGCCGACGAATTCGCTGACATCCCAGGGTAAGGCGGCGGCCGCGCCACTGCCGGTTTCTTCGGTGATGGTGAACAGCGGGTGACAGTCGATCAGCAACGGTTCGCCACTGTCGACGATGGCCTTGAGGGCCGCGAGCAAGGCTGCGACGCCGGCTTTGTCATCCAGGTGGCGGGCGCTGATATGGCCGCTTTCGGTAAATTCCGGCAGCGGGTCGAAGGCCACGAAATCACCGACGCTGATCCCCAGGGAATCGCAATCGGCGCGGGTGGCGCAGTAGGCGTCCAGGCGCAGTTCGATATGGTCCCAACTGATTGGCATTTCATCCACCGCGGTATTGAACGCGTGCCCGGAGGCCATCAGTGGCAGGACGCTGCCACGGATCACGCCATTGTCGGTGAACAGGCTGACGCGGCTACCCTCGGCAAAACGGCTGGACCAGCAGCCCACCGGGGCCAGGGTCAGGCGGCCATTGTCCTTGATCGCCCGCACGGCGGCGCCGATGGTGTCCAGGTGCGCGGAAACCGCGCGGTCCGGGCTGTTTTTCTGGCCCTTGAGGGTGGCGCGGATGGTGCCGCGCCGGGTCATCTCAAAGGGGATGCCCAGTTCTTCCAGGCGCTCGGCGACGTAGCGCACGATGGTGTCGGTAAACCCGGTGGGGCTGGGGATGGCGAGCATTTCCAGCAGCACTTTCTGCAGGTAGTTGAGATCCGGTTCGGGGATGGTTCGGGTCATGGAAACTCCTGATGAGTTGAGGGCATCGATGGTTTCGATGAGGGGCTGGGTATGTGTTGCCTGGGCCGGCCCCATCGCAGGCAAGCCAGCTCCCACCTTTAAATGTGTTCACACATCAACCTGTGGGAGCGGGCTTGCCCGCGATGAGGCCCGTCCAGACAGCTCATGTCTCAAGCCGTGGTTTGGCTGTGGGGAAACAACAGATCCACGAATTTCTCCGCAGTCGGTTGCGGTTCATGGTTGGCCAATCCTGCGCGTTCGTTGGCTTCGATAAATACGTACTCCGGCTGGTCAGCGGCCGGCACCATAAGGTCCAGGCCGACCACCGCAATATCCAGGGCGCGCGCCGCACGCACCGCTGCATCCACCAGCGTCGGATGCAGCGTCGCCGTGACATCTTCCAGGCAACCCCCGGTGTGCAGGTTGGCGGTACGCCGCACCGCCAGCACTTCGCCCGCAGGCAGGATGCTGTCGTAGTCGTAACCCGCTGCCTTTAAGGTGCGCAGGGTTTCGTCGTCCAGGGGGATCCGGCTTTCGCCATCGGTGGCCGCCTGGCGTCGGCGGCTTTGCGCCTCGATCAAGGCGCCGACGCTATGCTTGCCGTCACCGATCACCTGGGCCGGGCGGCGGATCGCGGCGGCCACCACTTCAAAGCCGATCACCAGGATGCGCAGGTCCAGGCCTTCGTGGAAACTCTCGAGCAATACCCGCGAGTCAAACTGGCGCGCCGCCTCGATGGCGCCTTGCACTTCTTCGATGGTCTGCAAGTCCACGGCCACGCCTTGGCCCTGTTCACCGTCCAGGGGCTTGACGACGATGCGCTGGTGTTCGTCGAGAAACTCCAGGTTATCGTCGGCGCTGGCCGCCAGTTGTTGCGCTGGCAATTTCAAGCCGGCGGCGCTCAATACTTTATGGGTCAGGCTTTTGTCCTGGCACAGGGTCATGCTGATCGCACTGGTCAGGTCGCTCAACGACTCACGGCAGCGCACCCGGCGCCCGCCATGACTGAGGGTGAACAACCCGGCTGCGGCATCGTCCACCTGCACATCAATCCCGCGTCGGTGCGCTTCTTCGACAATGATGCGCGCATAGGGGTTGAACCCCGCCTGCGGCCCCGGCCCGAGGAACAGCGGCTGGTTGATGCCGTTCTTGCGCTTGATGGCAAACGTGGTGAGCGCACGAAAGCCGAGCTTGGCGTACAGGCTTTTTGCCTGGCGATTGTCGTGTAATACCGACAGGTCCAGGTAACTCAGGCCGCGGCTCATAAAGTGCTCGATCAGGTGGCGCACCAGCACTTCGCCGACGCCAGGCCGCGAGCATTGCGGGTCCACGGCCAGGCACCAGAGGCTGCTGCCGCTTTCCGGATCATGGAAGGCCTTTTGATGATTGAGGCCCATGACGCTGCCGATCACTGCGCCGCTGTCTTCATCCTCGGCCAGCCAGTACACCGGGCCACCCTGGTGGCGCGGGGTCAGCAGGTTGGCATCCACCGGCAACATACCGCGCCCCTGGTACAGGCGATTGACCGCCTGCCAGTCGGCTTCGCTCTGGACGCGGCGAATGCGAAAGCCGCGAAACACCCGGGTGGCCGGGCGGTAGTCGGTGAACCACAGGCGCAAGGTGTCGGAGGGGTCGAGGAACAACTGTTGCGGATCGATCCCCAGGATCTGCTGGGGCGCGGCCACATACAGGGCGATATCCCGTTCTCCCGGCTGTTCGTTGAGCAGCTCCAGGGCCAGGCTCGCCGGGTCGGGGAAGGTATGGCCGATCAACAGCCGGCCCCACCCGCAATGCACGGCAATCGGTTGCGCGCTCGGTTCGCTGCCGTCTTCGGCCAGGCGCGCTTGCAGGCGTTCGTAGGACGGCGCCTGGCCGCGCAGCAGGCGTTGGCTGTAGGCCGTGGCGTGAGGTTTCATCAATCAGATTCCTTGTTCGCTGAGCCACAGGTTCAGCGCTGCCAATTGCCACAGCTTGGAGCCGCGCAGCGGCGTCAGTTGCCCTTGGGGGTCGGTGAGCAGGCGGTCGAGCATCGCCGGGTTGAACAGGCCCCGGTCCTGGCTCGGATCCAGCAGCAGGTCACGCACCCAGTTCAAGGTATCGCCCTGCAAGTGCTTGAGGCCGGGCACCGGGAAGTAGCCCTTCTTGCGGTCGATCACCGCGCTGGGGATGACCCGGCGCGCGGCTTCCTTGAGCACTTGCTTGCCGCCGTCCGGCAGCTTGAATCGGCCCGGCACCCGCGCCGACAACTCCACCAGGCGGTAGTCGAGAAACGGCGTGCGCGCTTCCAGGCCCCAGGCCATGGTCATGTTATCCACACGCTTGACCGGGTCATCCACCAGCATCACCGTGCTGTCCAGGCGCAGGGCCTTATCCACAGGCGCCTCGGCGCCAGGTTGGGCGAAATGCTCGCGCACGAAGTCGCCGGCGGCGTCATTGGCGGTCAGCCATTGCGGGGCGACGGTGGCCGCGTAGTCGTCGTAGCTGCGGTCGAAGAAGGCCTCGCGGTAAGCCGCGTAAGGGTCGCTGGCGCCGTCCACCTGCGGGTACCAGTGGTAACCGGCGAACAGTTCATCGGCGCCCTGGCCGCTTTGCACCACCTTGCAATGCTTGGCCACTTCCCGCGACAGCAGGTAGAAGGCAATGCAGTCATGGCTGACCATCGGCTCGCTCATGGCACGGAACGCGGCCGGCAACTGCTCGATGATCTCGCTTTCGGCGATGCGCAGTTGGTGGTGTCGGGTGCCGTAATGCTTGGCGATCAGGTCGGAGTACTGGAACTCATCGCCACGCTCGCCGCCGGCATCTTCAAAACCGATGGAGAAGGTCGACAGCTCCTGCACCCCGACTTCACGCAGCAGGCCCACCAGCAGGCTCGAATCCACACCGCCTGACAGCAACACGCCCACATCCACCGCCGCCCGTTGGCGAATGGCCACGGCTTCGCGGGTGCTGTCGAGCACGCGGTCGGTCCAGTCTTCCAGGGTCAGGTGTTTTTCATCGTCATGGGGGCCGTAGGGCAGGGTCCACCAGGTTTTCTGCTCGGTGGCACCGTTGGCCTCGATACGCATCCAGGTGGCCGGCGGCAGTTTTTCGATGCCCGCCAGCAAGGTGCGCGGTGCCGGCACCACGGCGTGGAAATTCAGGTAGTGATTGAGCGCCACCGGGTCGAGGATCGGGTTGATATCACCGCCCTTGAGCAACGCCGGCAACGCCGAGGCAAAGCGCAAGCGCTGGCCGGTGCGCGACAGGTACAACGGCTTGACGCCCAGGCGGTCGCGGGCGATGAACAGGCGCTGGCTGTCGCGCTCCCAGATGGCAAAGGCAAACATGCCGTTGAGCTTGGGCAGCAAGGCTTCGCCCCAGGCGTGATAGCCCTTGAGCAGCACTTCGGTGTCACCGCCCGAATAGAAGGCGTAGCCCAGGGCTTCAAGCTCGGTGCGCAACTCCGGGAAGTTGTAGATCGCGCCATTGAACGCCAGGGACAGGCCCAGTTGGGCGTCGACCATCGGTTGGGCCGAGCCGTCCGACAGGTCCATGATTTTCAGGCGACGATGGCCCAGGGCAATTGGCCCTTGGGCATGGAAGCCCCACGCGTCAGGTCCGCGTGGCGCCAAGTGATGGGTGATTCGTTCCACCGCTGCCAGGTCGGCAGGTTGATGATCCAAACGCAGTTCTCCAGCTAATCCGCACATAAAGTCCTTACCGGTTTTTCCGTTGGGGAGGGGCAAACATGCACGCGCCAAAACGGCGGGTACCCAAGGACTGACCCGTGGCTATAGGTGGAGTTTTAGATCAATAAGTTATATGGCAAACGGCCTGCTTGTGTCGCGGGCCACGCCGCGGCCTGCGGGGCGTGGGTGAAACGGGGGGTAAACAGGTCAAGCTCAGATGCAAATAATGGGGTGTTTCGCCAGGCAACTCCCCAGCTATTTGAACCTTTTCAAGGCGAGCGTGGGCTTATCGTCTGGCGTCATTGAACAATGCAATGAAGGAACGTTGTGAATGACGCAAACAGGTCATTTGAGCCAGGTTGTCGAACCTGTGACTCAGGACGAATTGATGGCAACGCTGCTGGATCTCACCGGTGACCTGGACAAGGCGCAGGTCTTGTAAGACCGGCTGCCGACCTGGCTGGTCAAGGCCGATTCCCAGGTGCTCCTGGCCATTGAGCAGGCGTATGCCGAAAGTGGCGGGCCGCGAGCTTAGCCAGGTGTTTTTGCCACGTTGCTGCGAATCAACGCCCGCAGCGCAAAACGGTTGGGATGACAGGCCTCGGCCACGCTGCGGGGCAGGGGCAGCGGTTCGTTGTCCAGCCATGCCGCCAGCAGTTCACTCGACAGCGGCGCGGTGATCAGGCCCCGTGAACCGTGGCCGCTGTTGACGTACAGGCCGTCCAACCATGGGCAGGCGGTGTCCGGTGTGTGGCGGGCGTCCTTGCGCAGGGCGGCAAAGGCCAGGGCGAAGGCTTGGGGATCGGCCAGTGGCCCGACAATCGGCAGATAGTCCGGGCTGGTGCAGCGAAACGCCGCGCGGCCCTTCAGGGTGTGCGGGTCGAGCGTGGCGGTGCGCAGGCGCTGGGCCAGGTCGGGGGAGATTTCCTGCAACAGTTCCAGGTTCCCCGCGTGCTCGGCGACGGTGGGGGTCAGGTCATCGCTCTTGAAATCAAAGCTGGCGCCCAGGGTATGTTCGCCCAGGCGGGCCGGTGCCACATAGCCTTCGGCGCAGACCACGGTTGCCAACGCCTGGCTGGCGGCAGTCTGTGGCAAGCGGGTGATCTGCCCGCGAATGCGCTTGAGGGGCAGCTCGGCGCTGGCGGCAAACTGCTTGACCTCGGCCGCCCCGGCCAGCACCACCACGGGGGCGCTGGCCAGCAACCGGTCGCCGTCCCAGGCCTGCCATTGATCGTTGACTTTGCGCAGCGCCAACACTTGATGATGTACATGCACCGTGATCCCGGGCTGACTCGCCTGCCACTGGCACAACGCCGGCGGATGCACCCAGCCGCCCTCGGGGAAAAACAGCCCGCCATGCTCCAGGCCAATCCCGGCGCGGGCCTGGGCCTGATCCCGGTCCAGCAGGTGCAGCAAGTCAGGGGCAAATGCCTGGGCCAGTTGCGCCTGGCGTTCGGCCTCCTTGGCATTGAACGCCAGTTGCAGCACGCCACAACCGTCCCAATCCACCCCCCGTTGCAAGTGTTCCAGCAGGCGCCGGGTATGCCCGAACCCGCTGACAATCATCTGCGAAAGGGCCGTGCCATGGGCCGACAGCTTGAGGTAGAGCACCCCTTGCGGATTGCCCGAGGCCTCTTGGGCCAGGCCGGCATGCCGTTCCAGCAGGCTGACTTGCCAGCCCCGTGCGGCGAGGCTGGCCGCGCTGGCGCAACCGGCCATGCCGCCGCCGATCACCAGGGCCCGCCGTTCGCCTTTGGGGGCCGGTGGCCTGGCGAACCACGGCTTGATCGCCGCAACTGGCGCCGCGTCGGCCGGCCAGCCAAGAAACTCACCGCGCAGGATTTCCCACTTATGGCCGATGCCCGGCGTGCGTTTCATCTTGAACCCGGCGCCATTGAGCAGGCGCCGCACCCAGCCGGTGCTGGTGAAGGTGCTGATGGTCGAGCCGGGGGCAGCCAGGCGCGCCAGTTCGGCGAACAGCTCGGCGGTCCACATCTCGGGGTTTTTCGCCGGGGCAAAACCATCGAGGAACCAGGCGTCGATCTGGGCGTCGAGCTGCGGCAGTTGCTCCAGGGCATCGCCGATCAGCAGCGTCAGCGTCACCCGCCCGTTATCCAGGACCAGGCGCTGGAAACCCGGGTGGATGGCGATGTACTGCGCCAGCAATTGCTCGGCCAACGGTTTGAGCTCTGGCCAGAGGGCGAGGGCGCGTTGCAGGTCGGCGTGGCTCAGCGGGTACTTTTCCACACTGACAAAATGCAGGCGCGCCCCCGGCGTCGCGTGCTGTGCAAACAGTTGCCAGGCACACAGAAAATTCAACCCGGTGCCAAACCCCGTTTCCCCGATCACCAGGCGCCCACCCACCGGCAGCGCGGCAAAGCGCTCTTGCAGGCGGTTCTGTTCAAGGAACACGTAGCGGGTTTCTTCCAGGCCCGACTGGTCGGAAAAATACACGTCGTCGAACACCCGCGAGCGCGGGCGTCCCTGGTCGTCCCAGTCGAGCTGGGCATTGGGCTGTACGGGGTTCATGGGCAACTCGGCAAAGGCAAGGCGGCCATTCTAGTCGATCACGGGGGCCAGGGTTGGCGCGGGTGTTAGCCGGCTATTTGATCCATGCAAAAAACCTCTGCAATGGCGCGCAAGCGATCAGGAATCAGCGTTAATCGAGCATGGCGCAGCGGGTATCGTGGTGTTTTGATCCATGGCAATAAGGAACATTGCGCATGCAGGCACAGGCTGATTTGACCCACACATTCACTCAATTGACCCGGCAGCAGTTGCAAGCTGCCTTGCTGGAGATGACTGGCGACCTGGCCAAGGCCCAGGTCCTGCAACAGCGTCTGCCGAGCTGGATGATCAATTCCCCGCCAGGGTTGCTGGAGGCGCTGGAGCGGGACGCGGCGTATGTTGAAGAGGCCAAGGCGGGCGTCACGCAGCACTTGCAGGCATTGCGCAGTCTGGACGAGTTTTGCAGCGAGCAGTTGCAGGTCTACGGCCAGGCGCAGTGGCAGGTCACGCTGGAGCCAAAAAAGGACCTGTTTATCCGGGCCTTCTACGAGTATCAGGCAGATGTGTTGCCGCGCGAGTATGAGCGCACCGTGCGCCTGGAAAAACAGAGCCTGTTGCATAGGGCCATGCAGAACTTTTCGGCGGATGAGGCCCTTGCCGAGCGATATCCCCTCGAGTCGCGGCTGCAAGCGCAAGACCGCAGCGTTATCGGCGTTGCGCCCCATGAGTTTGCCGAAGGTTGCCGGGCGCTCGACCTCGGGCGTCGGTACCAGCAGCACATCAATGAGGTGTTCCACCTCGATCGCGACGAGGGCGTTGCCAGTGACGTGGCGCTGTCGATCGGCCGGATGAAAACCCTGGACGTAAAGATCGATGCCCATATCGCCCTGATGCGCGGCGATATCAGCCGCGAAACCTACGCCATGTTGTGTGCATTGCTGGAGCAGGACCTCAGCCCGGCCGCGGCGAAGAGCCAGCTGTACCAAGGGCGCCCGGTGCTCTGGCAAGGCCTCAATGCACGCGATTGCTGCCTGTGGAGCGTGCTGGTGTTTTCGGCCCGCCCGATTGGCGAATACCCCCAGCAGCCTTGTGTGGTCTACATGCCCAATGAACCGCAGCGGCCGTTTTTCGAGTACCCATCCCTCAACGACTTCAAGGTTTACCTGGAACTGAAGCTGGAAGTGAGCAGCTATCGGCGCTTCTTTACCGGCTACCTGGGGGAGGTTGACCGGGTGGGGTTTTTCTCGCGATTCGACGAGCACCGCAGCCTTGGCGTGCTGGAGGCCCGGCCCGTCATGGTGAGCCTGGCCAGGCACTTTTTCAGTACTTACGTGGGCAAGTTGCAGATCGATGCGCGCACGCTGGCGGTGCCCGTGGCGGACGTGGACGAAGAGGTGCGCAAGCAGCGCCTGATGGAGTATCTGGAGGCTGGATTGACCTTGCTCAACCTCGCCGGTTTTGTCGTCCCGGCCTTGGCCCTGCTGATGACGGGCGTGGCGGTGGGGCAACTGCTCGGCGAGGTGTATGACGGCATCGAGGACTGGCGGCGGGGGGACAAGGGCGAGGCGCTCAGGCAACTGGGCGCGGTGGCGCAAAGTATCACCTCGATGGTGGTGTTCGCAGCCGGCGCCAAAGTGGTGGGCAACGTGTTGAAGCGTGCGCAGTTGAGCATGGGGCGCTTTTTTGCGGAGCTGGAAGCGGTGCGCTCGACCGATGGACATCTGCGGCTCTGGCGGCCCGATATTGCCCGGTACGCGCACCGTCAGCAGTTGCCCGAGAACGTGATGGCGGACGCAGAAGGCATCTACCGGATTGGCGGCCATTGCTACGTCAAAGTGGTCGGTTTCGTTCATCGGATTGCCTTTGACGCCAAGCTGGGCCAATGGCACGCCCTCCATCCGACACGCCAGGATGCCTATCGCCCTGCGCTCCTGCACAACGGCGAGGGCGCCTGGCGCTTTGCATTCGAACAGCCTGAACGCTGGGAGGACCAGAATTACCTGTTCTCGCGCCTGGAGCCCGGCAGTCGTCACCCCCACCTGGATTCGCGCAAGCTGCGCCTGGTCAGCGACATCCTGGATATGCAGCCCCCCTGGGCGTACCACCTGGCTCGCGAGTGCTTGCCCTTTCCCGCGCGCTTTCGTGATGTGTATGAGCGGTTCCGGGTGGAGCAATCGATTCGCGACCTGATCTGGCTGCTGGAGCGTGGTGTGTACCTCAACGCTGAACACGCGACCGCGCAGATGCAGGCCTTGGCGCTGTTGCCGGGTTGGCCCGAGGGACGCTATTTCGAGGTGGTGGATGGGCAGGGCGCGGTGACGGCGCGTTACCCCGCTAGTGGCACTCATCGGCTGCCAATCACGCAGCACGCAGTGGCTGAAGGGCAAGTGTTTGATGTGCTGCTGTCGGAGCTCGACGAATCGCAAAAACTCGCCCTGTTGGGGGAGGACGTTGCTGCCGACCAGCAACATGGGGTGTTGGCGCGGCGCTTACTGGCGCACCTCAAGGCGGATCGCAAGCCGCTGTTTGAGCAGATGTACCAGGCCTACGACGGGCCAGTGCCCGAGGAGTGGGCGGTACTGCGCAGCACCTATGCGCAATTGCCGTCCAGGGTGATGCGCGAGTTGATGGCGCGCGCCTCGTCGGTGGAGCTCGAGTTGCTGCGCGAGCAGCAGCGAGTGCCCATGGGCCTGGCAGAGGCGGTGCGTGCTGCGCTGGCCGAACAACGCCTGGACCGCGCCTTGGCCGGTTTCGAACAGCCGGAATTGGCCGGCCTCGACACCCAGTGCGTGGCGGTGCGCACGCTGCCGCGCATCGAGGGTTGGGATCCCCGGCTGCACCTGGAGATGCGCGCAGATTCACCCCAGGGGGCGTTACTGGCCGTGGGCGCCGTCGAAGGTGCCAGTGTGCGGCTGGTGGTGGTGCGTACGGCTGCAGGGTTCCAGGCGTTCGATGCCAGTGGCCTGAGCCTGGGGAGTGTGCGTTCTGGAGTGGACGGGCTATTTGAGGCCATTGAAGACGCAAGCACCCTGGGCAGGCCCCAGGCGCAGGCCGAGCATGGATGGCGGTTGCGCCGCTTGATTGCCGCCAGGGCCCAGAGTGAGCGTGATCGCGCCGCCGAGGCGTTTTCCGATGGGGCACTGGAGCCCCAGGCAGTGCAAGCACCTTGCCGTGTGGCGGATTCACCCACCGGCTCTTTTACCCAAAACTCGCCCCTGGTGCGCAAGTTGCAGTGGCTTTATCCGCTGTTCACGCAGGCTCAAGCCTCTGCGTTGCTGCAGGGCCTGGGGGCCGACGAACTTGCTCGTGCCCATGCGGTAGAGCGTCTGCGCGCCGAGCTTGGGCGCCTGCGTGCGGTACTCAAACACTGGAAAAACGACATCGGCGGCTTGGAGCAGCAACCGGGCCTGAGGAACATCCGCCAGAGCCGCCAGCAAGTGGCCGAGCGTATCGAGGCCTTCTGGCGCCAGCAGAGCTTTATGCCCAATGAGCGCGAGCTGCCCGTTGCTGGCCTGTCCCTGGACGGGATGCGCGTGGGCTCGTTGCCGAACCTGCCGCCTGAAATTCGCTTCGACCATGTGCAGCGCCTGTCACTGCGCAATATGCGCCTGGGTGATGACGTGGCTTATTTCCTCAAGTGCTTCAAGGGGCTGCGCCGCCTGGACCTGGACCGTAACCGCCTGACCCGGTTGCCGGAATATCTGTCGCGCATGCCTGATCTGGGCAGCCTGTCGTTGTCCCACAATCAGTTGGCGTTGACCGAATACACCCGGCGCAAGCTCGCCGATATGAGCACGTTGCAGCTGTTGGACCTGAGCCACAACCCGGTGGAAGGGCACTTGGATGTCAGCGCCATGCGCGGCTTGCATACGCTGTTGCTACAGGACACCCGCATCGTCGACGTGCCCTCCGGGCTCGGGCGCCTGGCCTATCTGGACCAGGTGGACCTGCGCGACAACTGGATCACCCTGCTGCCCGAATGGCTGTTTAGCGCCACCCGCAGTTTCAGCCAGGCACTCAACCTGGCGGGCAACCCGTTGTCCACCTCGGCGGTGACAGCGCTCACGCGCTACCGCGAGGCGGTGGGTATTGGCATGGGCTATGTCGATGACGATCAATCGCGCTTCACCGAGTTGAAAGCCCGGGCGTTGTGGCTGCCGGATGAAGTGGCCAATCGCAATGCGATCAAGCGCGGCATCTGGGCCAACCTGCGCGATGACCCGGACTGCGCGCCGCTGTTCGAGTTGCTTGCGCAATTGTCCAGGACCGCTGACAGCCGGCATGTGCGCGAGGATTTGAGCCGGCGGGTGTGGGACGTCTTGCAGTCGAGCCATGACAGTATCGAGCTGCGCGAGCGGGTGTTTCAGCTGGCGGCGCATCCGGTGAATTGTGGCGATGGCGCCGCTGATATTTTCAGCCAGATCGAAGTCTTGATGGAGGTCGAGCAGGCGATGCTACAGGCCGGGCGCAGGCAGGGCAGCCCCGGCGGATTCCTGAGCCTGGGCCGGCGCCTGTTTCGCCTGGGCGAGTTGGAAAAAATTGCCCTGGGCTATGCGGCCGAGCATGCCAGCGAGGATCCTCTGGAGGTCAGCCTGGCGTTTCGCATGGGGTTGGCCAAGGAGTTGGAACTGCCGAGGCAACCCAAATACGCGCAGTATGTGTCGATTGCCAATGTGACCCCCGAAGGGCTGGCACTCGCCCATTCCCAGGTGCGCACGGCCGAGCTGTCACCGGCACTCCTGCAGTTTTTGACGCAACTGTCGTTCTGGAAAACCCATCTCAAGCAGCAATTTCCCAGCACCTTCCAGGCCGCGACTGAACCTTTTGATGTACAGCAGCAACTGCTCTTCGAGAACAGCCAGAACCTCACCGACGGCGACTACCTCAGGCAAATGCAAGACCTGCAGGCCCCTCGCCGGCAGGCCATCGCCGAGGTGGTAGAGCGCCTGACCCTACAGATGCTGAAACACCAGGACCTGGGCATCTGCCATGTGCCCGAGGGCTGAGCCATTGATCCACGGCAAGTGGCCTGGAATTCCTTGCCCGCCACGCTGCCCAATCCGCTAGTCTTGATCCATCTTGGAAGGGAGTCGCCCATGTTTGAATCTGCCGAAATCGGTCACGCCGTCGATAAGGACACTTACGACGCTGAAGTCCCGGCCTTGCGGGAAGCTTTGCTGGAGGCGCAGTTCGAGTTGCACCAGCAGGGGCGCTTCCCGGTCATCGTGCTGATCAATGGCATCGAGGGCGCCGGCAAGGGTGAAACCGTCAAGCTGCTCAATGAGTGGATGGACCCGCGCCTGATCGAGGTGCGCACCTTCGACCAGCAGACCGACGAAGAACTGGCCCGCCCACCGGCCTGGCGCTACTGGCGGCAATTGCCGGCCAAGGGGCGCATGGGGGTGTTTTTCGGCAACTGGTACAGCCAGATGTTGCAGGCGCGGGTCCACGGCCAGATCAAGGATGCGCGCCTGGACCAGGCCATTGCCGGGGCCGAACGCCTGGAGCAGATGCTCTGCGATGAAGGGGCGCTGATCTTCAAGTTCTGGTTCCACCTGTCCAAGAAACAAATGAAGGCGCGGCTCAAGGCCCTGCAGGACGACCCGCTGCACAGCTGGCGCATCAGCCCGCTGGACTGGCAGCAGTCCGAGACCTACGACAAGTTCGTGCATTTCGGTGAGCGCGTGCTGCGCCGCACCAGCCGTGACTATGCGCCCTGGCATGTGATCGAAGGTGTGGACGCCAATTACCGCGGCCTGACCGTGGGCAAGATCCTCCTGGAGAGCCTGCAAAATGCCCTCAAGGTGCCCAAGGCCAGGGCCAGCGGGATCCAGCCGGCGCCATTGCCGTCGTCGGTGGACCAGATGAGCCTGCTCGACAGCCTGGACATGACCCAGCGCCTGGAAAAGGACGACTACGAAGAGCAACTGATTACCGAACAGGCGCGGCTCTCGGGCCTGATGCGTGACAAGCGCATGCGTAAGCACGCGCTGGTCACGGTTTTTGAAGGGAACGACGCGGCGGGCAAGGGCGGGGCGATCCGCCGGGTCGCGGCGGCGCTGGACCCACGCCAGTACCGCATCGTGCCGATTGCCGCGCCTACTGAAGACGAACGCGCCCAGCCATATTTGTGGCGCTTCTGGCGGCAGATCCCGGCGCGGGGCATGTTCACGGTGTTTGACCGCTCCTGGTACGGCCGCGTGCTGGTAGAGCGCATCGAAGGCTTTTGCACCACGGCCGACTGGATGCGCGCCTACGCCGAGATCAACGATTTCGAGGAGCAACTGCGCGATTCCGGGGTGATCGTGGTCAAGTTCTGGCTGGCCATCGATAAACAGACCCAACTGGAGCGCTTCCAGGCCCGGGAAGAAATTCCGTTCAAACGCTTCAAGATCACCGAAGACGACTGGCGCAACCGCGACAAGTGGGATGCCTACCGGGCGGCGGTGGGCGACATGGTGGATCGCACCAGCACCGAGATCGCGCCCTGGACCCTGGTGGAAGCCAATGACAAGCGCTGGGCACGGGTCAAGGTGTTGCGCACCATCAACCTGGCGCTGGAAGAGGCGTTCGCCAAGTCCGACAAGCACGACAAAAAGAAGAAGCACAAATAGCGCCATGCTTTTGCATACGCCAGGTGAATGATCGTCGCGATCACCCGGCGCTGGATCTATCCTCGATCTGTCTCCCAACAACGACAAGATTGAGGTAGCCCATGCGTGAAGTAGTGATCGTCGACAGCGTGCGAACCGGCCTGGCCAAGTCCTTTCGCGGCAAGTTCAACCAGACCCGCCCCGATGACATGGCCGCGCATTGCGTCAATGCGCTGCTGAGCCGCACCGGCATCGACCCGGCCAGTGTCGAGGATTGCATTGTCGGTGCCGGCTCCAACGAAGGTGCCCAGGGCTACAACATCGGTCGCAACGTGGCGGTGCTGTCGCGCCTGGGCACCGGCACCGCCGGCATGACCCTCAACCGTTTCTGCTCCTCGGGGCTACAGGCGATTGCCATTGCGGCCAACCAGATTGCCTCGGGGTGCAGCGACATCATTGTCGCCGGTGGCGTCGAGTCCATCAGCCTGACCATGAAGAGCGTGAATACCGACAACCTGATCAACCCTTTGCTCAAGGAGCAGGTGCCGGGCATCTATTTCCCCATGGGCCAGACCGCCGAGATTGTCGCTCGCCGCTATAACGTCAGCCGCGAGGAGCAGGACCTGTACGCCTTGCAAAGCCAGCAACGCACCGCCCAGGCCCAGGCCGACGGGTTGTTTGACGATGAAATCGTGGCCATGGCGGTCAAGTACAAGGTCGAGGATAAGAACACCGGCCAGGTGCAGATTCTCGATGGCGTGGTCGACCGCGACGACTGCAACCGCCCGGACACCACCCTGGCCAGCCTGAGCGGGCTCAAGCCAGTGTTTGCCGAGGACGGCTCGGTGACAGCGGGAAACTCGTCGCAATTGTCCGATGGCGCGTCGATGACCCTGGTGATGAGCCTGGAAAAAGCCCTGGAACTGGGGCTCAAGCCCAAGGCGTTTTTCCGTGGCTTTACCGTTGCCGGTTGTGAGCCGGACGAGATGGGCATCGGCCCGGTGTTCTCGGTGCCCAAATTGCTCAAGGCCCGTGGCCTGCAAGTGGCGGACATCGACCTGTGGGAACTCAACGAGGCGTTTGCTTCGCAGTGCCTGTATGCGCGCAATCGCCTGGAGATCGACAATGCCCGGTACAACGTCAACGGCGGCTCGATCTCCATCGGCCATCCGTTCGGCATGACCGGCTCGCGGCAGGTGGGGCATCTGGTACGGGAGCTGCAACGGCGCAATTTGCGCTATGGCATCGTCACCATGTGCGTCGGCGGCGGGATGGGGGCGACCGGGTTGTTTGAAGCCGTGCGCTGATCTATTAAACACCGCAGATCAAATGTGGGGGGCTTGCCTTAATGCCAGTCAGTTAAGCGCAGATCCCCTGTGGGAGCGGGCTTGCTCGCGAAAGCAGTGGGTCAGTCAACATCAATGTTTACTGGGCCGACGTCTTCGCAGCGATACGGCGATCCGACAAGCCCGCTCCCACAGTTGGTTTGTGGTGTGCCTGATAAAAAACTTCGCCAAGGTTTACCCACATCCCCCTAGAATGCGGGTTCCTCTACCTCTGGCTCCTGGGGCACTCATGCACATCTCTTCCGGCCGCTGGGTCTACGGCTTATCCCTGACCCTGCTGACCGCGCTGCTCTGGGGCATTTTGCCGATCAAGCTCAAACAGGTACTGCAGGTGATGGACCCGATCACCGTGACCTGGTTTCGCCTGATGGTGTCCGGCAGTTGCCTGTTCGTCTACCTGGCCGCGGTCAAGCGCCTGCCCAGCCCGAAAGTCCTGGGCAAGCGCGGTGGCTGGCTGGTGGCGATGGCGGTGTGCGGCCTGGTGGGCAACTACGTGCTCTACCTGGTCGGGCTGAAGATGTTGAGCCCCGGCACGGCGCAACTGGTGGTGCAGATGGGGCCGATCTTCTTGATGATTGCCAGTGTGTTCCTGTTCAAGGAGCGTTTCAGCCTGGGGCAGGGCGTTGGCTTGCTGGTATTGATCATTGGCTTTGGGCTGTTCTTCAACCAGCGCCTGGCGGAGCTGTTGACGTCCCTGGGCACCTACACCGCCGGGGTGCTGACGATTCTGCTGGCGACCACCATCTGGGTGTTCTACGCCCTGGGCCAGAAGCAGTTGCTGACGGTGTGGAATTCGTTGCAGGTGATGATGGTGATTTACCTGTGTTGCGCGTTTCTCCTGTTGCCGTGGGTGCATCCCATGGAGGCGCTGCAACTGAGCCCATTGCAAGGCTGGCTGTTGCTGGCGTGCTGCTTCAATACGCTGATTGCCTATGGCGCATTTGCCGAGGCCCTGGCCCACTGGGAGGCGTCGCGGGTCAGTGCGACGTTGGCGATCACACCGCTGGTGACCTTTGTGGCGGTGGCGATTGCGGCCTGGTTGTGGCCTGACTATGTGCATGCCGAGCAGATCAATGGCCTGGGTTACGGCGGTGCGGTGCTGGTGGTGCTGGGATCGGCGTCGGTGGCGTTGGCGCCGTCCTTGATCGCCGGGCTCAAGGCCTGGCGCGCAAGGTTGATACAACCTCTGTAGGAGCCGGCTTGCCGGCGAAAAACCCAAGGGCAACGCGGGGCATCAGTCACCCCGCGTTATCGTTGACGTTTTTCGCCGGCAAGCCGGCTCCTACAGGAGAGGGGGTCAGTGCCCGGCTTCGAGCATGTTTTCCGGGCGTACCCACTGGTCGAACTCGGCATCGGTGAGGTAGCCCAGCTCCAGCGCGGCTTCGCGCAGTGTCAGCCCTTCGGTATAGGCCTTCTTGGCAATCTGCGCCGACTTGTCATAGCCGATATGCGGGTTCAACGCCGTCACCAGCATCAAGCCACGCTCCAGGTGCGCGGCCATTTGCTCGGCGTCGGGCTCAAGGCCTGCGATGCAATGCTCCTGGAAGTTGCGGCAGCCGTCGGCCAGCAAACGGATCGACTCCAGCAGGTTGTGGATAATCACCGGCTTGTACACGTTCAACTGCAAATGCCCTTGGCTGGCGGCAATGCCGATGGTCACGTCGTTGCCCAGCACCTGGCAGGCCAGCATCGACAGCGCTTCGCACTGGGTCGGGTTGACCTTGCCGGGCATGATCGAGCTGCCCGGCTCATTGGCCGGCAAGCGCACTTCGGCCAGCCCCGCACGTGGGCCCGAGCCCAGCAGGCGCAGGTCGTTGGCGATTTTCATCAAGGCCACGGCCAGGGTCTTCAGGGCGCCAGACAGGGTGGTCAGCGGCTCATGGCCCGACAGTGCGGCGAACTTGTTGGGCGCGGTGACAAACGGCAACCCGGACAACGCGGCGATTTCTGCGGCAATCGCCTCGCCAAAGCCATGGGGCGAGTTCAGGCCGGTGCCGACCGCCGTGCCGCCCTGGGCCAGTTCGTAGACGGCGGGCAGGGCGCTGCGAATGGCGCGCTCGGCATAATCCAGTTGCGCGATAAACGCCGAGACCTCCTGGCCAAAGGTGATGGGCGTGGCATCCATCATATGGGTGCGACCGGTCTTGACCAGCTTCATATGGCGCGCCGACAACTCCGCCAGCCCACCGGACAGCTCACGCAGCGCCGGCAGCAATTGCTCGTGCACCGCCTGCACGGTGGCGATGCTCATGGCGGTGGGGAAGCAGTCGTTGGAGCTTTGGGAGCGGTTGACGTGATCGTTGGGGTGCACCGGGCTCTTGCCGCCACGGGCCTTGCCAGACAGCTCGTTGGCGCGGCCGGCGATGACCTCGTTGGCGTTCATGTTGCTCTGGGTGCCACTGCCGGTCTGCCAGACCACCAGCGGGAACTGGTCATCATGCTTGCCGTCGAGCACTTCGTCAGCGGCCTGTTCGATCAGCCGGGCGATGTCGGCGGGCAGGTCGCCGTTGCGGTCGTTGACCCGCGCTGCAGCTTTCTTGATCAGGACCAGGGCGTGGAGTACCGCCAGTGGCATGCGTTGCTCGCCGATGGCGAAATTGACCAGTGAACGCTGGGTCTGTGCGCCCCAGTAAGCGTCATCCGGGACTTGTACTTCGCCCAGGCTGTCGGTTTCGATACGGCTCATCGCAGGGACTCTCCTTGTAGTCGGTTTGCGCAGTTTAGGCCCTGGCGGCACGTTTGGGTTCCATAAAAGCCATTTCATCGGGCAAACCCTCGCAAAACCAGGCCCTACAAGGCGTGGGGTTGAGTGCCGGCGTTTTTTAGGCGCAGAATGGTCGCCCTTGGGGTCTTACCTCGCCTGCTAGAAAAGGAAACTCGATGACTCGTCTTCGTGCCATCTGTACCGCGGTTGCTCTGGTCTGTGCCAGCGGCCAGGTTCTTGCCGATACCGCCAGCCACAACGCCAGTGCCGAAGCCTTCCTGACCCTGGCTCACGCAGACAAGCTGGGCACCCCGGTGTACATGCAAGTGCAACAAATGTTCGCCCAGCGCTTCGAGCAGACCAAGGCGCCTGCCGCCAAGCAAACCGTTCTGGACACCTACCAGGCCAAGGCCAACGCCGCCCTGGACCAGGCCATTGGCTGGAACAAGCTCAAGCCGGACATGGTCAAGCTGTACACCAGCAACTTCAGCGAGTCCGAACTCAAAGACCTGGTTGCCTTCTACAAGTCGCCACTGGGCAAGAAAGTTTTGGAGAAAATGCCGCAACTGACCCAGCAATCGGCCCAACTGACCCAGGCCAAGCTGGAAAGCGCGGTACCTGTCGTGAACAAGCTGTTGGAAGACATGACCAACGAGCTGACCCCCAAAGCCGCACCCGCCAAGAAGAAGTAAGCAATGACCATGCAGCAGCGTATCGAATCGGCACTTGCCGCCCTGAGCCCGGAACACCTGAGTGTGCTGGACGAAAGCCATATGCACAGCCGTGGATTGCAGACGCATTTCAAGGCCGTGCTGGTCAGCCAGCAGTTCGAGGGGCTCAACCGGGTCAAGCGCCATCAGAAGGTCTACGCCACGTTGGGTGACCTGATGAGCGAGTTCCATGCGCTGGCGCTGCACACCTACACGCCTGAAGAATGGGCAAAAACCGACGCAGCCCCGGCCTCGCCGACCTGCGCTGGCGGTAGCAAACACTGATATCCGGCTGCTACAAAGGCCTATGTTTTGCTAGAATCCGCAACGCGCCGCTCAGTCGGCGCGTTTTTTTTTGCATCCGGTTCACCCTTTACGAGGGTAGCCACCTGGAGAGAACACCCATGACACAACCCATCGTCGTGGCGGCACTGTATAAGTTCGTCACCCTCGAAGATTACGTGGCCCTGCGCGAGCCGCTGTTGCAGGCCATGGTCGACAACGGCATCAAGGGCACCTTGCTGATCGCCGAAGAAGGCATCAACGGTACCGTTTCCGGCAGCCGCGAAGGCATTGATGGCCTGATGGCCTGGCTGAAGAACGACCCACGCATGGTCGATATCGATCACAAAGAGTCGTACTGCGACGAGCAGCCGTTCTACCGCACCAAGGTCAAGCTGAAAAAAGAGATCGTGACCCTGGGCGTCGAAGGCGTCGACCCGAACAAGAAAGTCGGGACCTACGTTGATCCACAAGACTGGAACGCGTTAATCAGCGATCCAGAAGTGCTGTTGATCGATACCCGTAACGACTATGAAGTGTCGATCGGCACCTTTGAAGGCGCAATCGACCCGAAGACTACGAGTTTTCGCGAATTTCCCGACTACATCAAAGCCAACTTCGACCCGGCCCGGCACAAGAAAGTCGCCATGTTCTGCACCGGCGGCATTCGTTGTGAAAAAGCCTCGAGCTATATGCTCAGCGAGGGCTTCGATGAGGTGTATCACCTCAAGGGCGGCATCCTCAAATACCTCGAGGAAGTGCCCCAGGAAGAGACCAAGTGGCAGGGCGACTGCTTTGTTTTCGATAACCGCGTGACCGTGCGCCACGACTTGAGCGAAGGTGACTACGATCAATGTCATGCCTGCCGTACTCCGGTTAGCGTAGAGGACCGCGCATCCGAGCATTACGTGGCCGGCATCAGTTGCCCGCACTGCTGGGATAAGCTGTCCGAGAAGACCCGTCGCAGTGCGATCGACCGTCAGAAGCAGATCGAGCTGGCCAAGGCCCGCAACATGCCGCACCCGATTGGTTACAACTACAAGCAATCATCCACCGAGGCTTGAACCATGTCTGCGCGCCTGCTCTATGTGATGGACCCGATGTGTTCCTGGTGCTGGGGTTTTGCCCCGGTGGCCAAGGCCCTGGTTGAGCAGGCCCAGGCAGCGGGCGTGGAGTTGCACCTGGTGGTGGGCGGCTTGCGCACCGGCAGTGGCGCGGCGCTGGAGCCGGCCACCCGGCGCTATATCCTGGAGCACTGGCAGGCGGTGACTGAAGCCACTGGCCAGCCGTTCCGCCTGGAGGGCGCCTTGCCTGATGGCTTTGTGTATGACACGGAGCCGGCCTGCCGGGCCCTGGTCACCGCGCGCGGCCTGGCGCCGGATTGCGCCTGGACCTTGCTCGGGCTGATCCAGCAGGCGTTTTATGTCGAGGGCCGCGATGTGACCCGCGCCAGTGTGCTGGTGGAACTGGCCGAGACCGCCGGGGTGCCGCGTATCGAGTTTGCCGAGGCCTTTGACCGTGCCGAGCAGCATGCAGCCACGGCCGCCGATTTTACCTGGGTGCAGGATCTGGGCATTGCCGGCTTCCCCACCTTGCTGGCCGAGCGCAATGGCCAGTTGGCCTTGTTGACCAACGGCTACCAGCCGCTGTCCGAGCTCGCACCTTTGCTCGGTCGCTGGCTGGAGCGAGCTGCCTGTGCATGATCAGCCAACGCCACGGGTTGATCGGCTGACCTGGGCAGAAATCCGCCGCCTGGCCCTGCGCCATAAAAAAGCCCTGTGGATCGCCAATGGTGTCGCCGTTCTGGCGACCCTGTGCAGCGTGCCGATTCCCTTGCTCCTGCCTCTGCTGGTGGACGAGGTGCTGCTGGGCAATGGCGATGGCGCGTTGAAAGTGATGAACCATGCGTTGCCAGCAGCCTGGCAGCAGGCCGCCGGCTATATCGGCCTGATGCTGCTGATCACCCTGGTGCTGCGTTGCGCGGCGCTGGTGTTCAACGTGGTCCAGGCGCGCCTGTTTGCCGGGCTGGCCAAGGACATTGTCTATCGCATCCGTGTGCGGTTGATCGAACGGCTCAAGCGTATCTCCCTGAGCGAATACGAAAGCCTGGGCGGCGGCACCGTGACCACGCACCTGGTCACCGACCTGGACACGGTGGACAAGTTTGTCGGTGAAACCTTGAGCCGGTTCCTGGTGGCCACGTTGACCCTGGTCGGCACCTCCGGGATCCTGATGTGGATGCACTGGAAGCTGGCGCTGTTGATCCTGCTGTTCAACCCGTTGGTGATCTATGCCACGGTGCAGTTGGGCAAGCGGGTCAAGCACCTGAAGAAGCTGGAAAACGACAGCACCTCGCGGTTTACCCAGGCGCTGACGGAAACCCTGGATGCGATCCAGGAAGTGCGCGCCGGCAATCGCCAGGGCTTTTTCCTCGGGCGCCTGGGGCAGCGTGCCCAGGAAGTGCGCGACTTTGCCATCAACTCCCAATGGAAAAGCGACGCCTCCAGCCGCGCCAGTGGCCTGCTGTTCCAGTTTGGTATCGACATCTTTCGCGCGGCGGCAATGCTCACCGTGCTGTTTTCCGACCTGTCCATCGGCCAGATGCTCGCGGTGTTCAGCTACCTGTGGTTCATGATCGGCCCGGTGGAGCAACTGCTGAACCTGCAATACGCCTACTACGCTGCCGGTGGCGCGCTGACGCGCATCAACGAACTGCTGGCCCGCGCCGACGAGCCGCAATATGCCGGGGGCGAGGATCCGTTTACCGGGCACGAAACCGTGGGTATCGAGGTGCGGGGCCTGGACTTTGGCTACGGCGAAGACCTGGTGCTCAACCAACTGAACCTGGCCATCGCTCCCGGCGAGAAGGTGGCGATTGTCGGCGCCAGTGGCGGCGGTAAAAGCACCCTGGTGCAACTGCTGTTGGGGCTCTACACCCCGCAGGCAGGCACGATCCGCTTCGGCGGCGCGACCCAGCAGGCTATTGGCCTGGAAACCATCCGCGAGCATGTCGCGGTGGTGCTGCAGCACCCGGCACTGTTCAACGATACCGTGCGCGCCAACCTGACCATGGGCCGCGAACGCAGCGACCAGGCCTGTTGGCAGGCCCTAGAAATCGCCCAGCTGGAGGCTACGGTCAAAGGGTTGCCCCAGGGCCTGGACAGTATTGTCGGGCGCTCTGGCGTGCGCTTGTCCGGTGGCCAGCGCCAACGCCTGGCGATTGCCCGAATGGTACTGGCCGAGCCAAAGGTGGTGATCCTCGACGAAGCCACCTCGGCCCTGGATGCGGCCACCGAATACAACCTGCACCAGGCGCTGGCGCGGTTTCTCAGTGGGCGTACTACACTGATCATTGCTCACCGTTTGTCGGCGGTGAAGCAGGCTGATAGGGTATTGGTGTTTGACGGTGGACACATTGCCGAAGATGGCGACCACCAGCAACTGATAGCCGATGGCGGTTTGTACGCCAAGCTTTATGGACACTTGCAACAAGTTCGCTGAATCGATCCCGTATCCGATCCTGGAGGGATCGCGTTTGGCCTCGGCTGTGCTGTCAGGAGCAGTTTTTACTCGCCTGTGCTGATGCAAGGGACCTCATGAAGCAGAAGCGAACTCTCGGAACACCAAGGTTGCTGGGCATTGTCTGGCCCTTTATTGCCGTCGTCCTGTTTCAGGCACTGCTGGGCTGCGTCAGCCTCTACATGCTGTCGGCCGTGCGCGGCTATGTGGCGGGCGAGAGCCTGTGGTCCAAGGGCCAGAAAGACGCCATCTACTATCTGACGCTATACGCCGACAACCGCGACCAGGCGACCTTTCTCAAATACCAGAATGCGATTGCGGTGCCCCAGGGCGGGCACGAGTTGCGGGTTGCCCTTGATCGCCCCAGCCCTGACCTCGCGGCGGCGCGCCTGGGGATTCTCAAGGGCGGTAACCATCCAGATGATGTGTCGAGCCTGATCTGGCTCTATCTCAACTTTCGCCATTTCAGCTACCTGGAAAAAGCCATCGAGCTGTGGACCATCGGTGATGGCTACCTGGTGCAACTCGATGACCTGGCGCAGGAGATGCACAGGGGGATCATTGCCAATCGGGTCAGCAGCGCCGACATCCATGCCTGGAAAGAGCGGATTATCGCCATCAACGATGGCGTGACACCGGCGGCCAAGGCCTTCAGCGATGCCCTGGGCGAAGGCTCCAGGATGATTCTGCGCCTGCTGGTGACCACCAACCTGGCCACCGCCCTCGGCCTGATCGCCCTGGCGTTGCTGCGCACCCGCAAGCTCTTGGCCCAGCGGCACGCGTTTGCCGATGCCTTGCAACTGGAGAGGGAGCGGGCGCAGATCACCCTGGAGTCCATTGGCGATGGGGTGATCACCACCGATGTCGACGGGGCGATCGCCTATATGAACCCGGCGGCGGAATCCCTGACCCACTGGAACGCGGCCCAGGCCCAGGGCTTGCCGTTGGCCGCGCTGTTCAATCTGCTGGATGAACACGCCCAGGCCGATGGGTTTACCCTGATCGATCACATTCTTGACGGCCAACTCAGTGGCGGCAGCGAGCACTCCAAGCTGATCCAGCGCCTGGATGGCAGTACCGTGTCCGTGACCCTGGTGGGCGCACCGATCCGCAGTGCTGGCAAGGTCAGCGGGGCGGTGCTGGTGTTGCACGACATGACCCAGGAGCGCCAATACATCGCCAACCTGTCCTGGCAGGCGACCCATGATGCATTGACCGGGCTGGCCAACCGGCGCGAATTTGAGTATCGCCTGGAGCAGGTGCTACACGGCATCGGGCGCCAGCAGTCGGCGCGGCATGCCTTGATGTTCCTCGACCTGGACCAGTTCAAACTGGTCAACGACACCTGTGGCCATGCGGCAGGCGATGAATTGCTGCGGCATATCTGCGCCCTGCTGCAATCGGACCTGCGCGAAGGCGATACCCTGGCCCGCCTGGGCGGCGATGAGTTTGGCATTCTGCTGGAGAACTGCCCGGCGCCGGTGGCCGAGAAAATCGCCGAGAGCCTGCGTCATACCGTGCAAAACCTGCACTTCGTCTGGAAAGGCCGACCGTTTGTCACCACGGTCAGTATCGGCCTGGTGCATATCACCCACACCCCGACCACCCTGGAAACTTCGTTGCGTGCTGCCGATATGGCCTGCTACATGGCCAAGGAGAAGGGACGCAACCGGGTGCAGGTCTATCACGCCGATGACACCGAATTGTCCCTGCGTTTTGGCGAAATGGCCTGGATCCAGCGCTTGCACATGGCCCTGGAAGAGGACCGTTTTTGCCTGTATGCCCAGGAAATCGCCCCCTTGGGCCACACCGAGGCGGGCAACGGGCATATCGAGATTCTGCTGCGCCTGCACGATGAGGCCGGGCGGATGATCTTGCCCGACAGCTTTATCCCGGCCGCCGAGCGTTATGGGTTGATGACCTCCCTGGACCGCTGGGTGGTGGAGAACGTGTTCAAGCTGATTGCCCGCTGCATGGTCGAGCGACCGGGCAGGCCCATGGCGATGTGTGCGATCAACCTGTCGGGCATTACCATCGGCGATGACGACTTCCTGCGCTTTTTGCGGGAGAAGTTCAGCGCCTACGGCATTCCGCCGGGGATGATCTGTTTTGAAATCACTGAAACCAGTGCAATTTCCAACCTGGGCAGCGCGATTCGTTTTATCAATGAGCTCAAGGCCTTGGGTTGTTGCTTCTCCCTGGATGACTTTTGTGCGGGGATGTCCTCATTCGCCTACCTCAAACATTTACCTGTAGACTTCCTGAAGATCGATGGAAGTTTCGTAAAGGATATGCTGGACGACCCGATTAACCGCGCCATGGTCGAAGTGATCAACCACATCGGCCATGTCATGGGTAAGCGCACTATTGCCGAGTTTGTCGAAACGCCGCACATCGAGCAGGCATTGCTCGAGATCGGCGTGGACTACGCTCAGGGCTACCTGATTGAACGCCCGCAATTGTTTACCTTCGATAGTTTGCAGTGTCGACCTGCGCGCCCGCAGCCTCTGTTGTTCAGGGCGCCCGGCACGTTCCGCTGAAACATCTGCTGGTCTGTACACATCACACATCAAAAGGAGCCCGACAGTGATCGACACATTCAGCAGAACCGGCCCGCTTATGGAAGCCTCAAGTTACCCCGCCTGGGCTCAGCAACTGATCCAGGACTGTAGCGAGAGCAAGCGCCGAGTTGTCGAACACGAACTGTACCAGCGCATGCGCGATAACAAGCTCAGTGCCAAGACCATGCGCCATTACCTGATTGGTGGCTGGCCAGTGGTGGAACAGTTCGCGTTGTACATGGCACAAAACCTGACCAAGACCAAGTTTGCCCGTCACCCCGGCGAGGATATGGCGCGACGTTGGTTGATGCGCAATATTCGCGTGGAACTGAACCATGCCGATTATTGGGTGCATTGGGCGCGCGCCCATGGTGTTGGCCTGGAAGAGTTGCAGGCGCAGAACGTACCGCCCGAGTTGCATGCACTGAGTCATTGGTGCTGGCACACCAGTTCGGCCGACTCGTTGATCGTCGCGATTGCGGCCACCAACTACGCCATCGAGGGGGCCACTGGGGAGTGGTCTGCGCTGGTGTGTTCGACGGGCGTGTATGCCGCAGCGTTCCCCGAAGAAGATCGCAAGCGCGCCATGAAGTGGCTGAAGATGCATGCCCAGTACGATGATGCCCACCCGTGGGAAGCACTGGAAATCATCTGCACCCTAGCGGGGATGAACCCGAGCAAGGCGTTGCAAGTGGAGTTGCGCCAGGCCGTGTGCAAGAGCTACGACTACATGTACCTGTTCCTGGAACGCTGCATGCAGTTGGAGAAAACCCCAGTGACCCGCGAGCGCCAGGTATTGGCGACCAGCGAAGCCTGACCCAGGCAGGGCGGGGTAGCGTTTACCCCGCCATTGCCAGGCGGTTGCGGCCTTCGCGCTTGGCCACATACAAGGCATTGTCGGCCCGGCGCAGCAGGCTCTCGGCCGACTCGCCTGCCAGCAAGGTCGCGCAACCCAGGCTCACCGTCAATTCGATACGCGTGGTGTCCGCCCAGTAGTCCTGGGCCTGTGCTGCCTGGCGCAGGCGTTCGCCCACCATGGCCGCGGCATCGCGCCCGGTGTTGGACAGCAGGATCAGGAACTCTTCCCCGCCAAACCGAAACACCATGTCCACATTGCGCAACTGGCCCTTGATCGAGGCTGCGACGGCCTTGAGCACCTTGTCGCCGGTGGCGTGGCCGTGGCTGTCGTTGATGCGCTTGAAGTGATCGATATCGAGCATCAGCAAGGACAGCGGATGCAGGTGCCGCTTGGCCATCTCGATCTCCCGGCCCAGGGTCTGGTCCATGGCGATGCGGTTGCCGGTCTCGGTCAGCGGGTCACGCAGGGCGCTGCGGGTCGCGGTGCGATACAGCAGGGCGTTGCGCATCGGGTAGAGCAGGCTGGCCAACAGCGACTCCAGGTTGCCCTGTTCTTCTTCGCTGAAACGCTGGTTGCGGCGAAACACCAGCTCTCCCAGATGCTCGCCCTGGTGGCTGAGGCTATAGCTCACGGAGTGATGGCCGCGCTGGCCATATTCCAGGCGCAGGTCGCTGGCTTCATGGCGGTATTGCAGGGCGTCCAGGGGCACCAGGCGCTGCACTTCGCGAAAGAACAGGCCAAGGATCCGCTCGGCTTCCAGGCTGGTCTGCAATTGCAGGTTCAGCTGCTGGCGCAGTTGCGCGAGGCTGATGGGGCGCCGTGCGATAAGGGAAGGCTGGCCAAAGCCCAGGCGTTGCAATTTGGCACTATCGAAGTCAATTGCGTTGGTCTGGGTCGGTGTTTTCATAAACGGGCAGGCCTCTAAGCACAGAATGCTGTCTTACAGGCTCGATGGGAGCGGCCACTGGCGGGCGTCTTACTGTTCCTTCAGTTCCGTAAAACTTAGGTAACAGTCTAGTCCGCTTTGCCGGGGGTTATAACCCCTGATCCCATGCCGCACGTCTTGATGTCGCGCTGCCTGCTTAAGCATATTGGAGCGAAAACCGTGCCAGTTAGTGCAATTAGTTTTTAGTGCTTATAAAACAAGGGGATGGGATTTATTGAGGAAAGGGAGCGGTGGGAATTTGGCGCAGGCCCATTGAGCCCGACACTGCGCCATCGCGGGCAAGCCCGCTCCCACAATGGCGTGGTGTCATGTCCGAAGATTATTGCGCGTCGAACGCCTGCCCATTGATCCCCGAGCTATCCGGGCCCATCAGGTACAGGTACACCGGCATGATCTCTTCCGGCAGCGGGTTGTTGGCCGGGTTTTCCCCTGGATAGGCCTGGGCGCGCATGCTGGTGCGGGTGGCGCCGGGGTTGATGCTGTTGGCACGTACTGCCGCGACGGTGTCGAGTTCGTCGGCCAGGGTTTGCATCAGGCCTTCGGTGGCGAATTTCGACACACCATAGGCGCCCCAGTAGGCCCGGCCCTTGCGCCCGACGCTGCTGGAGGTGAACACCACCGAAGCGTCCTGGGACAGCTTGAGCAGCGGCAGCAGGGTGGCGGTCAGCATAAACATGGCGTTGACGTTGATATGCATGACCCGCATGAAATTCTCGCCCGACAGCTGTTCGATCGGGGTGCGTGGGCCGATGATCGAGGCGTTGTGCAGCAGCCCGTCGAGATGACCGAATTCTTTTTCAATCATTGCCGCCAGCTCATCGTATTGATGGGGCAGGGCGGTTTCCAGGTTGAACGGGATCACCACCGGTTGCGGGTGACCGGCGGCTTCGATTTCATCGTAGACCTGGGCCAGGTTGGCTTCGGTCTTGCCCAGCAACAGTACGGTGGCACCGTGGGCGGCATAGGTCTTGGCCGCCGCTGCACCAATCCCGCGACCGGCACCGGTGACCAGGATGACCCGGTCCTTGAGCAATTCTGGGCGTGCGGAGTAATCAAACATAATCGACCTCAACAAAAATTCAGTCTGAATGTGGGGCGGGCTTGCTCGCGATAGCACAGTGTCAGTCAATAAATCGGCAACTGATTCACTGCTATCGCTGGCAAGCCAGCTCCCACATTGATCTCAGTGTTTCAGTGTCAGCAACTGCAGAGTGCGCTATCGAGCACCTTGCGCAGTTCCAGCGGGTGATCGACCACGACGTCGGCGCCCCAGTTGCGGGCGTTGTCGTCAGGGTGGATGTAGCCGTAGGTGACGGCCGCAGTACGGGTGCCGGCGTCGCGGCCCGACTCGATATCCCGCAGGTCGTCGCCCACGAACAGTACGCTGGCCGGGTCCAGGTCAAGCATCTTGCAGGCCAGGATCAGCGGCTCCGGGTCGGGCTTGCTGTTCTTTACGTGGTCCGGGCATATCAGCAGCGCCGAGCGCTGGGCCAGGCCCAGTTGTTCCATGATCGGCTCGGCAAAGCGCAGGGGCTTGTTGGTGACTACGCCCCAGATCAGCTTGGAACGCTCGATGTCTTCCAGCAGTTCGGCCATGCCATCAAACAACTTGCTGTGGATTGCGCAGCCCTTGACGTAGCGTTCGAGGAACTCCAGGCGCAGCTCTTCAAAGCCTGGGGACTGCGGGTCCATGGAAAACGTCACGGCGACCATGGCCCGGGCACCGCCGGAAATTTCATCGCGGATATGCTGGTCGTTGATCGGCGCAAGCCCGCGCTCGGTGCGCATGGCCTGGCAGATGGCGATAAAGTCCGGCGCGGTATCGAGCAGCGTACCGTCCATGTCGAAAAGAACCGCTTTCAACTTCACAGGCTTATTCCTCTCGCAGGGTCTGGATCATGTAATTGACGTCGACGTCGCTGGCCAGCTTGTAGTGCTTGGTCAGTGGGTTGTAGGTCAGGCCGATGATGTCCTTGACGGTCAGCCCGGCCTGGCGGCTCCAGGCGCCCAGTTCGGAAGGGCGGATGAACTTCTTGAAGTCATGGGTGCCGCGTGGCAGCAGCTTCATGATGTATTCGGCGCCGATGATCGCGAACAGGTAGGCCTTGGGGTTGCGGTTGATGGTGGAGAAGAACACCTGGCCGCCGGGCTTGACCATGCGGAAGCAGGCGCGGATCACCGACGATGGGTCGGGCACGTGCTCCAGCATCTCCAGGCAGGTCACTACGTCAAACTGCTCGGGCATTTCCTCGGCCAGGGCTTCGGCGGTGATCTGCCGGTACTCCACGCTCACGCCCGACTCCAACTGATGCAGCTGGGCCACGGCCAGGGGCGCTTCGCCCATGTCGATGCCCATCACCGTCGCGCCGCGCTGGGCCATGGCCTCGCTGAGAATGCCGCCACCGCAGCCCACGTCGAGGACCTTCTTGCCGGCCAGGTTGACGCGCTCGTCAATCCAGTTGACCCGCAGCGGGTTGATGTCGTGCAGCGGCTTGAACTCGCTTTCGCGGTCCCACCAGCGGTGAGCCAGGGCTTCGAATTTGGCGATTTCGGCGTGGTCGACGTTACTCATGGGTAGTCCTCTAAATCCGATAAAACGGTGTGCCTGGCCCGGAAGGCTGATCCGGGGGCGGCGTTATTCTGGGTGTCCGCTGATGCGCCGGCCCCAGGCAGCGGCCGTGGCGCTCAGTTGCTGTTCATCCATGCGGGTCAGTTGCCGGTCGTCGAGCAGTTGCTTGCCGCCGACCCAAAGGTGTTTCACACAATCGCGGCCGGTGGCATATATAAGCTGCGAGACCGGATCGTAGATCGGTTGCTGGGCCAGGCCAGAAAGGTCGAAGGCTACGATATCCGCGGCCTTGCCCACTTCCAGCGAGCCGATTTCTGTTTCCAGGCCCATGGCCCGCGCACCGTTGAGGGTGGCCATGCGCAGCGCGCGATGGGCATCCAGGGCGCTGGCCGAGCCAGCAACGGCCTTGGCCAGCAGCGCGGCGGTGCGGGTTTCACCCAGCAGGTCGAGGTCATTGTTGCTTGCCGCGCCGTCGGTGCCTACTGCCACATTGACGCCGGCCTGCCACAGACGTTCCACCGGGCAGAAGCCACTGGCCAGTTTCAGGTTGGATTCCGGGCAGTGGATCACGCTGCTGTTGCTTTCTACCAGCAACGCCAGGTCGTCTTCGCTGATTTGGGTCATATGAACGGCCTGCAGCCGCGGGCCGAGCAAGCCCAGGCGTGCGAGGCGGGCCAGGGGCCGTTCGCCATACTGCTCGATGGACTGCTGCACTTCAAAGGCCGTCTCGTGGACATGCATATGAATGGCGGCGTCCAGCTCCTCGGCGATCACCCGGACTTTTTCCAGGTTCGCATCGCTGACGGTATAGGGCGCATGGGGGCCAAAGGCGATTTTGATCCGTGGGTGATGCTTGAGGTCGCCAAACAGCTCCACGCCCTGGCGGATCGCCTCATCGGCGGTGGCGGCGCCGGGGGTCGGGAAGTCGAGGATCGGCATCGCAATTTGCGCGCGCATACCGCTGTTGTGCACGCGTTCGCTGGCGACCTTGGGGAAGAAGTACATGTCTGAGAAGCAACTGATGCCGCCCTTGATCTGCTCGGCGATCGCCAGGTCAGTGCCGTCGCGCACGAAGGCTTCATCGACCCACTTGGCTTCGGCCGGCCAGATATGGTGTTGCAGCCAGGTCATCAGCGGCAGGTCGTCGGCCAGGCCGCGAAACAGACTCATCGCCGCATGGCCGTGGGCATTCACCAGGCCCGGGCTGAGCAGCACCCCCGGCAGCTCGCGTACTTCGTGGGCTGCCAGCTTCAGCGCCTGGGCGCGCGGGCCGATAAATGCGATGCGGCCATCGCGAATGCCCAGGCCATGTGCCTTGAGCACCACGCCCGCAGGCTCGACCGGTACCAGCCAGCTTGGCAGCAGCAGTAAGTCGAGCGGGGCGGCAGGTGGCGTCATAGCGGGCATCGTCCGGGGCGGTCATATAAAGAGGGCGAAGTATACCCGAGCGTCCTGGCTGGCGGATCGCTATAATCCGCGGCTTTTGTTGATGAGTACGGGGTGAGGGATGCGCGATCGACTGTTGGCGGCGGAGAAAGTGAGGGCCATCGATTGGCGTGATGGCGCACTGCACCTGCTCGATCAGCGTGCGCTGCCGTCCCGGGAAAGCTGGGTCATATGCTCGTCGGTCGACGAAGTGGCCGCAGCCATTCGTATGATGGTGGTGCGCGGCGCGCCGGCCATTGGCATCAGCGCGGCCTACGGCCTGGTGCTGGCCGCCCGTGCACGGATTGCCGAGGGCGGTGACTGGCAGGCTGCATGGGAGGAGGACTACGCGCTGCTGGCCGAATCCCGGCCCACCGCGTCAAACCTCTTCTGGGCCCTCAAGCGCTTGCGCGATCGCCTCGACCGCCTCAAGAAGCACGCCGACCCGTTGGCGGTGCTGGAGGCCGAAGCTATCGCGATCCATGAAAGCGACCGTGAAGCCAACCTGACCATGGCGCAATTGGGCGTCGAATTGATCCGCAAACACCAGGGCAATGCCCAGGCCATCCTCACCCACGGCAATGCCGGGGCCTTGGCTAGCGGTGGCGTGGGCACGGCGCTGGGGGTGATCCGCGCGGCGTTTCTGGAAGGAATGGTCGAGCAAGTCTATGCCAACGAAACCCGCCCCTGGCTGCAAGGCTCGCGGCTGACTGCCTGGGAGCTGGCGAGCGAGGGCATCCCGGTTACGGTGAATGCCGACTCGGCCGGCGCGCATATCCTCAAGACCAAAGGCGTGACCTGGGTAATTGTTGGCGCCGACTGCATTGCGGCCAATGGCGATGTGATCAGCAAGATCGGCACTTACCAACTGGCGGTAAGCGCCATGCACCATGGTGTGCGCTTCATGGTAGTGGCCCCCAGCTCTACGCTGGACCTGATGATGGCCACTGGCGATGACGTTGCCCTGGAAGAGCGGGATGCCGGCGAGCTGCTGGAGGTCGCCGGGCAGCGGTTTGCCGCCGATGTCGCAGCCTTTAACCCGGTGTTTGACGTCACGCCGGCGGACCTGATCGACGTGATCGTCACCGAAAAAGGCATTGTCGAGCGGCCGGACGCGGCCAAGCTGGCCCAGTTGATGTGTCGCAAGCGTCTGCATTAAGGGCTGTAATATCTGGCAGATTGCAATCTCGGGCACGCGTGGTTCCACACGTTGAATGCATTTGCAAATCAACTGTGGGAGTGGGCTTGCCCGCGATGGGCTTCGAAAGCCAACAAAACCCTCGGTTCCATAGGCAAATCCAAGCCTAGATTCAGCTCTGAGCCCCTCTCGTCGCCCTCAAGCCTGTCATCGGTCAACTTACTACGCTCCATGCGCATCTGGGGGATAGGTGCGTGGCGGCGATTGTGATACCATTCGGCGGTTTCCAGGGTCACCCCAAGGGGCGGCCCTTAATGCGCAGATCCGTGTCATAACTCGTTGATTTGTCGTAAGTCGTTGCCAGGCATCATGTCGGCGGCGGCGAGCTTCGTTCGTCCCAAATGGATGTGACGAGGTTTCACCCGAAAAAGGAATCAGGCTTCTCATGGGCGAACTGGCCAAAGAAATCCTCCCGGTCAATATCGAAGACGAGCTGAAACAGTCCTACCTCGACTACGCGATGAGCGTAATTGTCGGGCGGGCACTGCCTGATGCGCGCGATGGCTTGAAGCCCGTGCACCGGCGTGTGCTGTTCGCGATGAGCGAGCTGGGTAACGACTGGAACAAGCCGTACAAGAAATCTGCCCGTGTTGTCGGTGACGTGATCGGTAAGTATCACCCTCACGGCGACACTGCGGTGTACGACACCATCGTTCGGATGGCCCAGCCGTTTTCCCTGCGCTACCTGCTGGTAGACGGCCAGGGCAACTTCGGTTCGGTGGACGGCGACAACGCGGCGGCCATGCGATACACCGAAGTGCGCATGACCAAGCTGGCACACGAGCTGCTGGCCGACCTGCACAAGGAAACCGTGGACTGGGTGCCGAACTACGACGGCACCGAAATGATCCCGGCGGTCATGCCGACCCGTATTCCCAACCTGTTGGTCAACGGCTCCAGCGGTATCGCCGTGGGCATGGCCACCAACATCCCGCCACACAACCTCGGTGAAGTCATCGACGGTTGCCTGGCCCTCATCGACAACCCTGAGCTGACCGTCGATGAGCTGATGCAATACATCCCCGGCCCGGACTTCCCGACCGCCGCGATCATCAATGGTCGTGCCGGCATCATCGAAGCCTATCGCACCGGTCGTGGCCGCATCTACATGCGCGCGCGCTCGATGATCGAAGACATCGACAAGGTCGGTGGCCGCCAGCAGATCGTCATCACCGAACTGCCTTACCAGCTGAACAAGGCGCGTCTGATCGAGAAGATCGCCGAGCTGGTTAAAGAGAAGAAACTCGAAGGTATTACCGAGCTACGCGACGAGTCCGACAAAGACGGTATGCGCGTGGTGATCGAGCTGCGTCGTGGCGAAGTGCCTGAGGTGATCCTCAACAACCTCTACGCCCAGACCCAGCTGCAAAGCGTGTTTGGTATCAACGTCGTGGCCTTGATCGACGGTCGCCCGCGCATCCTGAACCTCAAGGATCTGCTGGAAGCCTTCGTCCGTCACCGTCGCGAAGTGGTGACCCGCCGTACCGTATTCGAGCTGCGCAAGGCCCGTGAACGTGGGCACATCCTGGAAGGCCAGGCGGTTGCGCTGTCGAACATCGACCCGGTCATCGCCCTGATCAAGGCCTCGCCGACCCCGTCGGAAGCCAAGGAAGCACTGATCAAGATGCCGTGGGAATCCAGCGCCGTCGTGGCGATGGTTGAACGTGCCGGTGCCGATTCGTGCCGTCCGGAGACCCTGGATCCGCAATACGGCCTGCGCGATGGCAAGTACTTCCTGTCGCCGGAACAGGCCCAGGCCATCCTGGAACTGCGCCTGCACCGCCTGACCGGTCTGGAGCACGAGAAGCTGCTGGCCGAGTACCAGGAGATCCTCAACCAGATCGGCGAGCTGATCCGCATCCTCAATAGCGCCGTGCGCCTGATGGAAGTGATCCGCGAAGAACTGGAAGTGATCCGCGCCGAATACGGCGACGTGCGCCGCACCGAAATTCTCGATGCACGCCTGGACCTGACCCTGGGTGACATGATCCCGGAAGAAGAGCGCGTGGTGACCATTTCCCACGGCGGCTACGCCAAGACCCAGCCTTTGGCTGCGTACCAGGCCCAGCGTCGTGGTGGTAAAGGCAAGTCGGCGACTGGCGTCAAGGATGAGGACTACATCGCTCACCTGCTGGTAGCCAACAGCCACACCACGCTGCTGCTGTTCTCCAGCAAAGGCAAGGTGTACTGGCTCAAGACCTACGAGATCCCGGAAGCGTCCCGCGCTGCCCGTGGTCGTCCGCTGGTCAACCTGTTGCCGCTGGACACCGACGAATACATCACCACCATGCTGCCGGTCGAGGAATACACCGAGGGTCACTTCATCTTCATGGCCACCGCCAAAGGCACCGTGAAGAAGACCCCGCTGGAATCCTTCAGCCGCCAGCGCAGCGTGGGCCTGATCGCCCTGGAGCTGGACGAGGGCGACGTACTGATTTCCGCCGCCATTACCGATGGCGAGCGCGAAGTCATGCTGTTCTCCGACGGTGGCAAGGTGACGCGCTTCAAGGAATCCGACGTACGTGCCATGGGTCGTACCGCCCGTGGTGTGCGCGGCATGCGCCTGCCGGAAGGGCAGAAGCTGATTTCCATGCTGATCCCGGAAGAAGGCAGCCAGATCCTTACCGCTTCGGCTCGTGGTTATGGCAAGCGCACCGCCATCAGCGAGTTCCCCGAGTACAAGCGTGGCGGCCAGGGCGTTATCGCTATGGTCAGCAACGATCGCAACGGCCGTCTGGTCGGCGCGGTGCAGGTGCTGGATGGCGAGGAAATCATGCTGATTTCCGACCAGGGCACCCTGGTGCGTACCCGGGTTGATGAAGTGTCGAGCCTGGGCCGTAACACCCAGGGCGTGACCTTGATCAAGCTGGCCAGCGACGAGACCCTGGTGGGTCTGGAGCGTGTCCAGGAGCCATCGGAAGTCGAAGGCGAGGAGCTGGAAGGCGAGGAATTCGATGGCGAGGTGATCGCAGCCGGCGATGACAGCGTCGACGAGCCAACCCTCGATGCTGCCGCAGACGAGGAAGAACCGCAGGAATAAGCGGACAACCAAGGGGGCGGATGAAGATTCGCCCCCTTGTTATTTGTCCCTTTTGAAAATTTGCGATACTGCGCATTCCCCTGTGGGAGCGGGCTTGCTCGCGAAGGCGGCGTGTCAGTCAACACATGTGCTCGCTGAGACTCCGCCTTCGCGAGCAAGCCCGCTCCCACATGGGGTTATATGTCGAACACGAATTATGTGACCACCAGATCAGAGCGAGATTGGATGTGAGCAAGAGAGCCTATAACTTCTGTGCTGGTCCCGCGGCACTTCCTGAAGCAGTCCTGCAGCGCGCGCAGGGTGAACTCCTCGACTGGCATGGCAAAGGCCTCTCGGTCATGGAAATGAGCCATCGCAGCGATGAGTTTGTGTCCATTGCCACCAAGGCCGAGCAGGATCTGCGTGACCTGCTGGATATCCCGTCGGACTACAAGGTGTTGTTCCTGCAAGGTGGCGCCAGCCAGCAATTTGCCCAATTGCCGCTGAACCTGCTGCCGGAAGACGGCACTGCCGACTATATCGATACCGGTATCTGGTCGCAAAAAGCCATTGAAGAAGCCTCGCGCTACGGCAATATCAATGTGGCCGGTACTGCCAAGCCCTACGATTATTTCGCTATCCCGGGTCAGAACGAGTGGAAGCTATCCAAGGACGCGTCCTACGTTCACTACGTGCAGAACGAAACCATCGGCGGCCTGGAGTTCGACTGGGTGCCTGAAGTCGGTGACGTCCCGTTGGTGTGCGACATGTCCTCGGACATTCTCTCGCGCCCGATGGATGTGTCGCGCTACGGCATGATCTACGCCGGCGCACAGAAGAACATTGGCCCCAGCGGCATCCTGGTCAATATCATCCGTGAAGACCTGCTCGGCCGTGCCCGTTCGGTGTGCCCGACCATGCTCAACTACAAAGTCGCGGCCGACAACGGCTCGATGTACAACACCCCGCCGGCCTTTGCCTGGTATCTGTCGGGCCTGGTGTTCGAGTGGCTGAAAGAGCAGGGCGGCGTGGCCGCCATGGGCAAGCTCAACGAAGAGAAGAAGCGCACCCTGTACGACTTCATCGACGCCAGCGGCCTGTACAGCAACCCGATCAACCTGAGCGACCGCTCGTGGATGAACGTGCCGTTCCGCCTGGCCGATGACCGCCTGGACAAGCCATTTCTGGCCGGCGCCGACGAGCGTGGCCTGCTGAACCTCAAGGGCCATCGTTCGGTAGGCGGCATGCGCGCCTCGATCTACAACGCAGTCGACATCAATGCCATCAAGGCGCTGGTAGCCTACATGGCAGAGTTCGAGAAGGAACACGGCTAATGTCTGAGCAAGAACTCAAGGCCCTGCGTGTGCGCATTGACGCCCTGGACACCAAAGTCCTGGAGCTGATCAGCGAGCGCGCGCGGTGTGCCCAGGAAGTGGCGCGGGTCAAGATGGCCTCCCTGGCTGAAGGTGAAGTGCCGGTGTTCTACCGTCCGGAGCGCGAAGCCCAGGTGCTCAAGCGGGTGATGGAGCGTAACCAGGGGCCGCTGGGCAATGAAGAGATGGCGCGGTTGTTCCGCGAGATCATGTCTTCGTGCCTGGCTCTCGAGCAGCCATTGAAAGTGGCTTACCTCGGCCCCGAGGGGACCTTCACCCAGGCGGCGGCGATGAAGCATTTCGGCCATGCGGTGATCAGCAAGCCGATGGCAGCCATCGACGAAGTGTTCCGCGAAGTGGCGGCCGGTGCGGTGAATTTTGGCGTGGTGCCGGTGGAAAACTCCACCGAAGGCGCGGTCAACCACACCCTCGACAGCTTCCTTGAGCACGACATGGTGATCTGTGGCGAAGTCGAGCTGCGCATCCACCACCACTTGCTGGTGGGTGAAAACACCAAGACCGACAGCATCAGCCGCATTTACTCCCACGCCCAGTCCCTGGCCCAGTGCCGCAAGTGGCTGGATGCCCATTACCCGAATGTCGAGCGTGTGGCGGTGTCCAGCAACGCCGAGGCGGCCAAGCGGGTCAAGGGTGAGTGGAATTCGGCGGCGATTGCCGGGGATATGGCGGCGGGCCTGTACGGTCTGACGCGCCTGGCCGAGAAAATCGAGGATCGCCCGGATAACTCCACGCGCTTTTTGATGATCGGCAACCAGGAAGTACCGCCGACCGGCGACGACAAGACCTCGATCATTGTCTCCATGAGCAACAAGCCGGGTGCGCTGCATGAACTGCTGGTGCCGTTCCACGACAACGGGATAGACCTGACACGCATCGAGACGCGTCCTTCGCGCAGCGGTAAATGGACCTATGTGTTCTTTATCGACTTCGTCGGCCACCACCGTGATCCGCTGGTCAAGAGTGTGCTGGAGAAAATCAGTCAGGAAGCCGTGGCACTCAAGGTGCTGGGCTCCTACCCGAAAGCGGTTTTGTGAGGCTTTGACATGAGTGGCAACTTCCTCGCCCTGGCACAGCCGGGCGTGCAACAACTGTCGCCTTACGTTCCAGGCAAGCCTGTGGACGAGTTGGCGCGCGAGTTGAATCTGGATCCGGCGAAGATCGTCAAGCTGGCGAGCAATGAAAACCCCCTGGGCCCAAGTCCCAAGGTGCTGGCGGCGATCCGTGAAGAGTTGGCGGAGCTGACCCGTTACCCCGACGGCAACGGCTTTGTCCTCAAGTCCCTGTTGGCCGAGCGCTGCCGGGTCGAGTTGAGCCAGGTCACCCTGGGCAATGGTTCCAACGACATCCTGGAGCTGGTGGCGCGTGCCTACCTGGCGCCTGGCCTGAACGCGGTGTTCAGTGAGCACGCGTTTGCGGTGTATCCGATTGTCACCCAGGCCGTCGGTGCCGAGGCGCGGGTGATTGCGGCCAGGGACTGGGGGCATGACCTGCCGGCCATGCTGGCGGCCATCGATGCCCAGACCCGCGTGGTGTTTATCGCCAACCCGAACAACCCGACCGGTACCTGGTTCGGTGCCGATGCGCTGAACGAGTTCCTGCAGGATGTGCCTGGGCACGTGCTGGTGGTGCTGGACGAGGCCTACATCGAATACGCCGAAGGTGGCGACTTGCCCGACGGCCTGGATTTCCTCGCGGCCTATCCGAACCTGCTGGTCTCACGCACTTTCTCCAAGGCCTATGGCCTGGCGTCGCTGCGGGTCGGCTACGGGTTATCCACAGCCGTCGTCGCGGATGTGCTGAACCGCGTGCGCCAGCCGTTCAACGTCAACAGTCTGGCGCTGGCGGCGGCCTGTGCGGCGCTCAAGGATGCCGAGTACCTGGAAGAAGGGCGACGGATCAACGAGAGCGGCATGCAGCAGCTGCAGCAAGGCTTCCGCGAACTGGGCCTGGGCTGGATTGCGTCCAAGGGCAACTTTATTTGCGTGGATCTCGCCCAAGAGGCGGCCCCGGTCTTCCAGGGTTTGCTGCGCGAAGGCGTGATCGTGCGTCCGGTGGCCAATTACGGCATGCCGAACCACTTGCGCATCACCATCGGTTTGCCGGCTGAAAACAGTCGCTTCCTTGAGGCGCTGGCCAAGGTTCTGGCCCGTGGTTGATGTGATTGCAATGCAACCTGTTGTGCCTGTGATCGGCCGCCTGGTGGTGGTCGGTCTGGGATTGATTGGCGGCTCCTTTGCCAAGGGCCTGCGGGAAAGCGGCCTGTGTGGCGAAGTGGTCGGTGTGGATCTTGACCCGCATTCGCGCCAGCTGGCGGTTGAGCTGGGCGTGGTGGACCGCTGTGAGGCGGACTTGGCTGTTGCCTGCGAGGGCGCCGATGTCATCCAGTTGGCGGTGCCGATCCTGGCCATGGAAAAACTGCTGGCGCTGTTGGCCGGCATGGACCTGGGCCAGGCGATTCTCACGGATGTCGGCAGCGCCAAGGGCAATGTGGTGCGTGCGGCGCGCCAGGCGTTTGGCGGCATGCCGCCGCGCTTCGTGCCAGGGCACCCGATTGCCGGCTCCGAGCAGAGTGGGGTGGAGGCGTCCAATTCCCAGCTGTTCCGTCGACACAAGGTGATCCTCACGCCGCTGGCGGAAACCGACCCGGCAGCCTTGGCCGTGGTGGACCGGTTGTGGCGCGAGCTGGGGGCGGATGTCGAGCATATGCAGGTCGAGCGCCATGACGAAGTGCTGGCGGCGACCAGCCATTTGCCGCATCTGCTGGCCTTTGGCCTGGTCGACTCCCTGGCCAAGCGCAACGAAAACCTGGAGATTTTCCGTTACGCCGCCGGTGGCTTTCGCGATTTCACGCGGATTGCCGGTAGCGACCCGGTGATGTGGCACGACATTTTTCTCGCCAATCGCGAGGCTGTGCTGCGGACCCTGGACACCTTTCGCAGTGACTTGGATGCCTTGCGCGACGCGGTTGATGCGGGGGATGGCCATCAGTTGCTGGGCGTCTTCACCCGTGCGCGGGTAGCGCGCGAGCATTTCAGTAAGATCCTGGCGCGCCGGGCCTATATGGATGCGGCCGCCACCGCTGACGATGTAGTGTTTGTCGCCAGCCCGGGTGGGCAACTGAAGGGCAAGCTCCGGGTGCCGGGGGATAAGTCGATTTCCCATCGCTCGATCATGCTCGGGTCGCTGGCGGACGGGGTTACCGAAGTCGAAGGGTTTCTCGAGGGTGAAGATGCCCTGGCGACCCTGCAGGCATTCCGCGACATGGGCGTGGTGATCGAAGGTCCGCACCATGGTCGGGTGACTATCCATGGCGTTGGCCTGCACGGCTTGAAACCAGCGCCAGGGCCGATTTATCTCGGTAACTCGGGTACTTCCATGCGTCTGTTGTCCGGTTTATTGGCGGCGCAGGGTTTTGACAGTGTCCTGACCGGTGATGCTTCGCTGTCCAAGCGGCCGATGAGTCGCGTGGCCAAACCGTTGCGAGAAATGGGTGCAGTGATAGAGACCGGGCCGGAGGGGCGGCCGCCCCTGACCATTCGTGGCGGGCAAGTGCTCAAGGGTATGAGTTACACGCTGCCGATGGCCAGTGCCCAGGTCAAGTCCAGCCTGTTGCTGGCCGGGCTGTATGCCGAGGGCCGGACAGCAGTGACCGAGCCTGCGCCTACCCGTGACCATACCGAGCGAATGCTGCGCGGTTTTGGCTGTCCGGTGCAGGTCAATGGTGCGACGGCGGCGGTAGAGTCGGGTCATGCATTGGTCGCCACGCGTATCGAGGTGCCGGGTGATATCTCTTCCTCGGCCTTCTTCCTGGTGGCCGCCTCGATCGCCGAGGGTTCCGAGTTGTTGCTGGAGCATGTGGGCGTCAATCCGACCCGCACCGGGGTGATCGATATCCTGCGCCTGATGGGTGCTGATATCGCCCTGGAAAACCCGCGTGAAGTGGGTGGCGAGCCGGTTGCAGACCTGCGTGTACGCGCGGCACCGCTCAAGGGGATCGAGATTCCCGAGGCGCTGGTGCCCTTGGCTATCGACGAGTTCCCGGTGCTGTTTGTCGCCGCCGCCTGTGCCGAAGGGCGCACGGTATTGCGGGGTGCCGAGGAGTTGCGGGTCAAGGAGTCCGACCGTATCCAGGTGATGGCCGACGGTCTGCTGGCGCTGGGTGTGAAGTGTGTGCCGACCCCTGATGGGATTATCATTGATGGTGGCGGCTTGGCTGGTGGCGAGGTGCATGCCCACGGTGATCATCGGATCGCCATGGCGTTCAGCGTCGCGGCCCTGCGTGCCACTGCGCCGATTCGTATCCATGACTGTGCCAGCGTAGCTACATCTTTTCCGAATTTTCTTACACTGTCTGCCCAAGTAGGCATGCGTGTAGCCCAAGAGGCTCAATTGTGAATATCAAAGCACCGGTGATTACCATCGACGGCCCAAGCGGCTCTGGCAAAGGCACTGTCGCGGGCCTGCTGGCCAAGCGCCTGGGTTGGTGCCTGCTGGATTCCGGGGCGCTGTATCGCCTGCTGGCTTTCGCTGCGCGTAACCATGGTGTCGACTTGACCAATGAAGAGTCGTTGGTGTTGTTGGCGGCGCACCTTGACGTGCAGTTCGTCGGCGCGACCGAAGGCCACTCGCTGCGCATTATCCTGGAAGGGGATGATGTAACGGATGACCTGCGCAACGAGCAGGTCGGCTCCTGGGCGTCGCAGGTCGCCGCATTGCCGGCGGTGCGCGATGCCTTGCTCCAGCGCCAGCGGGCGTTTCAAGAGCCGCCGGGCCTGGTAGCCGATGGCCGCGACATGGGCACCGTGGTGTTCCCCGAGGCGCCGCTGAAGATTTTCCTGACGGCCAGTGCCGAGGAGCGGGCGCGCCGCCGTTACTTGCAGTTGAAGGGCAAGGTGGATGGTGTTAGTCTGTCGAGTCTGCTAGATGAGATTCGTGCGCGCGATGAGCGCGACACCCAGCGTGCGGTAGCCCCGCTTAAACCGGCGGCTGACGCCATACAGCTGGATTCCACGGAATTGTCCATCGAGCAGGTGTTGGAACGCATCTTGAGTGAAATCGCACTGCGCGATATCGCCGGATGACTCAGAGGAAGTGCAGGGGACCAGTCCTAGACCTGCGCTTCTTCTCTTATATGAACGTAACCCACACCGTCTGGGGTGTGGCAGATGGGCGTATTCTTCGCCCTTATCAACAGGAATTAAAATGAGCGAAAGCTTTGCGGAACTCTTTGAAGAAAGCCTAAAAACCCTGAACCTTCAGGCTGGCTCCATCATCACCGGTGTTATCGTTGATATCGATTACCAAGCTCGCTGGGTAACCGTTCACGCTGGTCTGAAGTCTGAAGCACTCATCCCGCTTGAGCAGTTCTACAACGACGCTGGCGACCTGACTATCAATGTCGGTGACGAAGTTCACGTTGCTCTGGACTCGGTTGAAGACGGCTTCGGTGAAACCAAGCTCTCCCGTGAAAAAGCCAAGCGCGCTGAATGCTGGATTGTTCTGGAAGCAGCCTTCGCAGCTGAAGAAGTGGTCAAGGGCGTTATCAACGGTAAGGTTAAAGGCGGCTTCACTGTCGACGTTAACGGCATCCGTGCGTTCCTGCCAGGTTCTTTGGTCGACGTTCGTCCAGTGCGCGACACCACGCACCTGGAAGGCAAAGAGCTCGAATTCAAGGTCATCAAGCTCGACCAGAAGCGCAACAACGTTGTCGTTTCCCGTCGCAGCGTCCTGGAAGCAGAGAACTCCGCCGAGCGTGAAGCTCTGCTGGAATCCCTGCAGGAAGGCCAACAAGTCAAAGGTATCGTCAAGAACCTCACCGATTACGGCGCATTCGTCGATCTGGGTGGCGTCGATGGCCTGCTGCACATTACCGACATGGCTTGGAAGCGTATCAAGCATCCTTCCGAAATCGTCAACGTTGGCGACGAGATCGATGTCAAGGTTCTGAAATACGATCGCGAGCGCAACCGTGTTTCCCTGGGCCTGAAGCAACTGGGTGAAGATCCATGGGTTGCTATCAAAGCCCGTTACCCAGAAAGCACTCGCGTTACCGCGCGTGTTACCAACCTGACCGACTACGGCTGCTTCGCAGAGCTGGAAGAAGGCGTGGAAGGCCTGGTACACGTTTCCGAAATGGACTGGACCAACAAGAACATCCACCCTTCGAAAGTCGTACAAGTCGGCGACGAAGTGGAAGTTATGGTTCTGGACATCGACGAAGAGCGTCGTCGTATCTCCCTGGGCATTAAGCAGTGCAAATCTAACCCATGGGAAGATTTCTCTGGCCAGTTCAACAAGGGCGATAAAATCTCCGGCACCATCAAGTCGATCACCGATTTCGGTATCTTCATTGGTCTGGACGGCGGCATCGACGGCCTGGTTCACCTGTCCGACATCTCCTGGAACGAAGTTGGCGAAGAAGCTGTTCGTCGTTTCAAGAAGGGCGACGAGCTGGACACCGTTATCCTGTCGGTTGACCCAGAGCGCGAGCGCATCTCCCTGGGTATCAAGCAACTGGAAAGCGATCCGTTCTCCGAGTACGTTCAAGAGAACGACAAGGGTGCAATCGTTAAAGGCATCGTGAAGGAAGTTGACGCTAAAGGCGCCATCATCACTTTGGGTGACGATATCGAAGCGACTCTGAAAGCCTCCGAAATCAGCCGTGATCGCGTTGAAGACGCGCGTAACGTTCTGAAAGAAGGCCAGGAAGTAGAAGCCAAGATCATCAGCGTTGACCGCAAGAGCCGCGTGATCCAACTCTCCATCAAGTCCAAGGACGAGATCGAAGAGAAAGAAGCAATCCAGAGCCTGCGCGATAAGCCAGCGACCTCTGACATTGCTTCGGGTCCGACCACTCTGGGCGACCTGTTGCGTGCACAAATGGAAAAACAGAACTAAGTTCTGTTAGACCATAGAAAAAGGGCGGCTTCGGTCGCCCTTTTTTGTGCCTGGGATTTGGTTTTTACAGTAGGACAGAGCGGCTGATGTGGTGTGATCGCCCCTGGGGCTGTCTGCGGGAGGTGATCTTGTTATCCAGTCACTTCCAGCGCTTTTTCCGGGAAGCGTCTCCTGCGCTTTCCTGGGCTCGTCCCGCTCTTATCCTTGGTCTGGTGGGTGTCGTCAGAATTTGCGCAAGATAAGTCAAGCCACAGGCTGTTCAAATTCATCTGGTCATGCTAAAACCTTCGGAGCGCTTTTCCTAGCTGCTTGAAAAAGAAGGGAAAAATATGACGAAGTCGGAGTTGATCGAACGAATTGTCACCCATCAAGGGCTGCTCTCATCCAAGGATGTGGAGTTGGCCATCAAGACCATGCTTGAGCAAATGTCCCAGTGCCTGGCCACTGGTGATCGAATCGAGATCCGCGGCTTTGGTAGCTTCTCGCTGCACTACCGTGCCCCGCGCGTGGGTCGCAACCCGAAAACCGGCCAATCCGTCAGCCTCGACGGCAAATTCGTGCCCCATTTCAAGCCGGGCAAGGAATTACGGGATCGAGTGAACGAAGACGAAGACGAAAGCGTCTGAGTTTTTTTGGGGATAGGAGAAGTTTATGCGCGGTGTAAAGCGCGTCGCCCTGGTACTGATTGTGCTGATCGCTGCCTTGGCGATCCTGGCATTCGTGCTGGAAAACCAGCAAGACGTCAGCCTGGCGTTTTTGGGGTGGTCTACACCACAACTGCCGGTCTCGGTGTTTGTGACGTTGGCGTTGATTGTCGGGATGTTGGTGGGGCCGCTCTTGAGTCTGCTGATGCGGCGCAAGAGGCACCCTAAACCCGTGTTGTAGGGTCAATCTGACAGCGTAGACCGTTTGTCGCCTGTATTGCGGGTTCAAGCTATGCAGTGGGGCTTTGCTACTACGACTAGACTGCGTTAACGCTTCTCTGTCCTCAGGAAATAGTGGCTTTAGGGCTCCTCTGACGTGTTTTCCCTGACAACTCTGCAATAAATAGGAATTGCCTTACAGTCATGTCAAGTCTTGCAATGTTATCGATAGATGGCAAAATGCAACCTGTTCTCGATTCCAGTCATTTTGTGTGTCTAGGGCCTGGCAGCGACGCTGGGCTTTTTGGCCGACCCTTATAAATACAAAAAAACCACAAGATCGTCTGCATAACGAGCCCGCAGTTTCTCTTTGAAGGCAGGTTTTTGTTGTGAGTAGTAGCTTCCGCGCGCCCCCGATTCCTTCGTCCGGCGAGATTGATCTCGTTGTGCTTTTTCAGGCTATCTGGAAGCAGAAAAAGTTAGTTATGGCCGCTACCGCAGGTGCCGGGCTGATTGCTGCTATCTATGCGTTCCTCACGCCTCCTCAGTACGAAGTCAGCAGTGTGCTGCGTCCGGCCGCAATCAATGAGCTGGATGCTTTGAATCGCTCAGAGATTTATGCACTACCTCCTGGTGATGCCCTGGTCAGAGTGGGCGCATCTCTGGAGTCCTACGATACCCGCTTGGGGTTTTTCCGTTCAAACCAGAAGCTGTTCAAGGCCTTTGAGCAGCCTGGCAGGACCTTGGAGCAGAGTTTCGAAGAGTTCAACCGCAACTCTATCGAACTCAGTCTGCCCGACCCCAAAAAAGCCAACTCCCTCAGTGCCTATATCAAGCTTGAGATGAGTTATCCGAAAGGCGTGGATGGCGTCGCCATACTCAATGGCTTCATCGATTACGCGATTGCAACGGAGCGTGAGCAGATTGCGGCGGATCTGGACGTCATCGTAAAAAACCGGTTGAACGAGCTCAAGGGCAAGATTGATGCCGCCCGTTCCAGCTACGAGGTTGATAAAGAGGCGCGGATAGCATCGCTGCGAGAAACGGACAGCCTGCGACGTGCGCAGTTGCAGGATGAACTCAAAGCGTTGCGAGCACAGCTGAAGACTGGGCGCACTGACCGAGTGGCGCAGTTGAACGAGGCCATCGGAATCGCCAAGTCCCTGGGAATCAGAAAACCCAGCACGCCTTCCGCTCTGGGTGAGTCAGACCGTAATGGCTCATCAAGTGTGATGCGTACCGAAATAAACAATCAGCAAATCCCTCTGTACTTCATGGGCGTCGAGGCGCTCGAGGCTGAACGCAATGCGTTGATGCAGCGTAAGTCTGATGATTTTACTGAGGGTCGTATCGCGCAGATTGCCAGGGAGCTTCAATTGCTCCAGTCAAACCGCGAGATTGAAGTGCTGAATCGTCGTGAAAACGAGGATCTATTCCTGGCCGGTGTTCAGCCGGTGCGCGCCGAAGTGGCTCGATTGCGTAACTTAAGCATTGATATGAGCCGGCTGAAGCTGGTAACTATCGATAAGCAGGCGCTGGAACCTTTGCGCCCGGTCAAGCCTCAGAAGGCCTTGATTATCCTGCTTGGCCTGGTCTTGGGTGGCTTTGTCGGGGCCTTCATTGCGGTAGTTCGTCATCTCGTCAAAACCCGCCAGCCTCAGCCCCAGTCGGTAATGTTGTCCGTGCAACCGGGCTCACCGACCATGGTGGGTAGCGATACAGGTTTGAACAGGCCGCAATAGGTATCAGCGCAATCTGCACTGTGCTCCCCGGCCAGTGCGAGATTTGATTTCATTTGGAAACTAGCTCGCAACTTGTTGTCTATAGCGCACCGGTTAAGGGTTTCTCGGCTTCAGGTCTTGTGTGAGGCCTGGAGCCGGCCGGTGTGACTGGCGTTTGTGGGTCGGTCTTCCTGCTTGTCGGGTTATTTCATGTAAAAAAACGGCGGCGACCTGCGGCGGATGGCTCATAATCACGCAAGTCGATCTACCTGGCCTGGGCGGTGATTTACCGGCGTAGACAGTTGTCTGCGTTGCGCAGGAGGCTGGAGCAGGTGAGGGCTCTGCCCAGAAAAGAATAAATTTTCATATTGGCGATTTCGGATTGCCGGCCGCAGGCATTGAAATTGTGGCTCAATACCGAGAAGCTACGCGCTATTTTTCACCCGTCAACCTGCGTGTTGGCCTGGTGTAATGCAGATATTTAAGGAAGTTTTAAAGATATGACGGACATCAAACGTAAAGGCATCATCCTCGCTGGCGGCTCCGGGACGCGCTTGCACCCGCTGACCCTGGGTGTATCCAAGCAAATGTTGCCTATTTTCGACAAGCCGATGATTTTTTATCCGTTGTCGGTGTTGATGCTGGCTGGCATGCGCGAAATCTTGATCATCTCTACCCCTGAAGATCTGCCTTGCTTTAAAAAGCTCCTGGGAGACGGCAGCCAGTACGGCATCCAGCTCAGCTATGCAGAGCAACCCAGTCCGGACGGTTTGGCCCAGGCCTTCCTGATTGGCGAGGAGTTTATTGGTGACGATCCTTGCTGCCTGATCCTTGGCGACAATATTTTCTACGGTCAGCACTTTTCCGATAACTTGCGCTCCGCCATGTCCCAGACATCAGGTGCGACAGTCTTTGGTTATCACGTATCAGATCCTGAGCGTTTTGGTGTTGTTGAGTTCGATGCCACTGGTCGAGCATTGAGCATCGAAGAAAAACCGGCGAAACCGAAGTCCAACTATGCAGTTACAGGCTTGTACTTCTACGACAATCGAGTGGTGGACATTGCCAAGAGCATCAAGCCGTCGCCGCGTGGCGAGCTTGAAATCACTGACGTCAACCGCGCCTATCTGGATGACAAGTCATTAACCGTCGAGATGCTGGGCCGTGGTTTTGCCTGGTTGGACACAGGTACTCATGAGTCGCTCCTGGAAGCGAGTCATTTCGTCCATACCATTGAGCACCGCCAGGGGTTGAAAGTCGCCTGCCTTGAAGAAATTGCATTCCATAAAGGTTGGATCACCCCAGAGCAACTGGGTGCTCAGGCGGAAAAACTGAAAAAGACAGGCTATGGCCAGTACTTGCAGAAACTTCTGGAAGAGACCTCAAAGGCATGAAACTGATTCAGACTGCTATTCCTGACGTTGTAATCATTGAGCCAAAAATTTTTGGCGATGATCGCGGCTGGTTTATGGAGAGCTTTAACGAAGAGCGGTTTCATACAGCACTTAAAGAGCTTGACCTGCCTATTCCGCGAGCATTTGTCCAGGACAATCATTCCTGCTCGGCAAAGGGCGTTCTAAGGGGGCTGCACTTCCAGCGCGCACCGCATGCCCAGGGCAAGCTGGTGCGTGTGGTACGCGGTGCCGCTTTTGATGTGGCAGTGGATATTCGGCCTGAGTCCAGCACTTACCTGCAATGGGTCGGCGTGGAGCTAAACACCCAAAACAACTTGATGCTATGGATTCCTGAGGGTTTTGCCCACGGTTTTGTTGCTTTGGAAGATGACACGCACTTTTTGTATAAAACGACAGATTATTACGATAAAGACTCTGAAGGGGCGCTGCACTGGAGTGATGAAAGGCTTGGGATAAATTGGCCTGCTACCGGCGGCTTTAACGTTAGTGATAAAGATGACAAGGCTCCGACATCCGATAGCCTCTCGGAGAAGCAAGCATGAGTTTGATCAAGTTTCTGGACATCACCTCCAAAGGTGATGAGCGGGGCCAACTGGTTGCGCTGGAGTATGAAAATGATATTCCGTTTGAAATTAAACGTGTTTATTACCTCACTGGAACTAAACAAGGAGTTCCGCGTGGATTTCATGCCCATAAGGAACTGCTGCAGGTGGCCGTCTGTGTTTCTGGACGCTGTTTGATGAAGCTTGATGATGGGGTGAGCAAAGAGGAAGTGTGGCTGGACGCGCCTGATAAGGCCATCATTATCGATCGCATGATTTGGCACGAGATGCATGATTTCAGCCCGGATTGCGTACTGCTGGTATTGGCGAGTGATATTTATGATGAGAGTGATTATCTAAGGGAATACTCGGTATTCAAAAATTTGATTAATAATTTCTAAAATATAGATGGTGTTCCGATTTTCTGGTGAAACGGCCAGTTAATTAATATGATGGTTACAGTCAATCCGATTTCTGGCGCGTTAAAGTAAAGAGTGTTTTATAAATGATAAAATTTCTTGATTTGAAGTCTGTAAATGATCTCTGCCGTGATGAGTTGGTGACAGCCTGTGCGCGCGTTGTTGATTCTGGCTGGTATATCGGTGGGAAAGAGCTACAGACATTCGAACAGGAGTTTGCTCAATACTGTGGTGTTGAACACTGCATTGGTGTTGCTAACGGGCTGGATGCGTTGGTATTAGTCATTCGTGCCTGGAAGGAGTTGGGTCTCCTTGCGGAGGGCGATGAGGTTCTTGTTCCCTCCAATACTTATATTGCTAGTATCCTCGCCATTTCAGAGAATGGATTGACCCCCGTATTGGTTGAGCCTGATCCGAAGACGTTCAATATATGCCCAGTGAACGCAAAGGCAGCGATTACATCAAAAACTCGGATGATTTTGCCTGTTCACCTTTACGGTCGGCTGGCTGATATGCCGAAAATCATGGAGCTTGCTCGCGCCCATGACTTACTAGTTCTTGAAGATTCGGCGCAATCCCATGGGGCAACTCTCGATGGGAAGAAGGCCGGTAGTTGGGGGCATGCATCCGGATTTAGCTTCTATCCCGGGAAAAATCTAGGCGCGCTGGGTGACGCTGGGGCAGTCACGACTAATGACGAAGTCCTGGCCAAGACAGTTCGAGCGTTGGGCAACTACGGGTCGCACGAAAAATATAAGAATATTTATCGCGGTATCAACAGCCGGCTGGATGAAATGCAGGCTGCATGCTTATCGGTGAAATTGAAATACTTGGATAAACAAACAGCACATCGTCGTGAAATCGCTGAGTTGTATGGCCAGTTGATCAGTAACCCAGCTATTACATTGCCTGTGGGGGCGGCATTCAACGCCTCGAGTAACGACAGCCATGTATGGCATGTATACACTGTGCTGTGTGCCCATAGGGATGCTCTTCAAGCCCACCTCGGCGCACAAGGTATACAAACACTCATCCATTACCCAATTCCGCCTCACTTCCAACAGGCATATGCTGATTTGAAGGAGCAAAAACTTCCTGTATCGGTACAGATACATGAGCAAATTCTCAGCTTGCCAATAGGACCGACATTGTCCTTCGAAGAGGCTCGCGTTGTTATCGATGCCTGTAATAGCTTTCGACCGGACACTGTATGAATCTTGTTAAGACCAGCTTGTTAAATGGTATTGCTGTTGCCATTAAAATGATTACCTTGTTGGGTCTTAATAAAGTCTTGGCCATTTATGTGGGGCCGGCTGGATATGCCGCGATAGGGCAATTTCAGAATGCGTTGCAGGTTATAACGATATTTACTGGTGGCGCTATTACCAATGGCGTTGTCAAGTATACAGCTGAATATCATGAAGAGCCTGAGCAGCAGATTAAACTATGGAAAACAGCAGGGTTTGTTGCAGTGGTGGGTAGTGTTGCTGTTGCATTACTTGTTGCGGTTTACAGTAAAGAGCTTGCATCGTTGTTTTTAAAGAATACCGACTTGAGTGGTGTCTTTCTTTGGTTTTCCTGTGTTGTTGTTTTTTTTTCGCTGAATATATTGCTGCTTGCGATATTGAACGGGAGAAAGGAAATTGTACTATATATCGTTGCTAATATCGCGGGCAGTTTTCTATCATTTGGTGTGACTTTTTATCTGGCAACCAACTTCGGTTTGTATGGTGCGTTGGTAGCGCTGGTTATTTACCAATCTATCAGTTTTATTGTGACATTGCTGCTTTGCCTGAGAACTCAATGGTTTAAGATCTCATACCTATTTGGGTGCCCGGACAAACAGATCGCGAAGAAATTATTTGCCTTCTTCTTGATGGCGGTTGTTTCTGCAGCGTGCGCACCGTTAGCGCAGATGCTGGTCCGTAGTCATATCGGGACAGAATATGGCTGGGAAATGGCTGGCTATTGGGAGGCTATGTGGCGCTTGAGCGCTGCTTACCTATTACTGGTAACGACAACATTAAGTGTTTACTATCTTCCTAAGCTTTCTGAGTTAAAAACGGCGAATGAGGTAAGAGCGGAGATTATACAGGGCTATAAGCTGATTTTTCCGGTTGCTTTGTTAGCCGCTGGGACAATATATGTTCTTCGGGATTTTGTAGTGGCAGTGCTGTTCACCTCTGACTTCTACCCTGTTCGGAATTTTTTCGCCGGGCAAGTCGTGGGCGACTCCTTGAAAATATTTAGTTGGATAATGGCATATGTCATGCTCAGTCGAGCCATGGTTAAGGTTTTTATCATCACTGAAATAATATTTAGTATTTCGTTGTATTTGTTGACCATAGTATTCACGCAATGGTGGGGGGTTGAGTCGGCTACCTGGGCCTATGCGGTAAATTATGCGTTGTATAGTTTAGTTATGTATATTTTTGTCTATTTAAGGTTGGATAACTATTTTCATAATAAGCTGGAACATAAAGCTTGAAAAAAATATTTAAGGATTTTGAAGTTGCTATTCGCGAGACGGCTGACCTGAATCAGGCGCTCGCACTGGCGTGTGCCTACGGCAACCTTCTCTGGTTTGCGGATGTTGGGATTCACGATGCGCCGCTTATCGAAGCGGACCTCATTGAGCGCTGTCTTTCGATGTCGGATACAGGTTCTGTGGCGGCGCTAAATGAGTGTGGGGAGGTTTTGCATGTTGTGAGCGAGCCCTTCATGACCGGTGGGCATACGAGGTTGATGGAAAAGCTTGCCTCCATGCATGCAGAACCTGCCGATCTGTTGATCTCACGCCAAGCTGCACCAGATGCCAAGGCCCAGGTTTGTAGATTTTTTGATAAAACCAGAGTCGTTAGTGCTTCGTGTCCTGTCGATGCGCTGGCGGAGATGGTTGGTCTATTGTCGGGCTATAAAAAGGTCGTCCTGCACATCCATCCTGACGATATCCTGGTAGTCATCGCGTGTGGAGTAGCAAAACGCCTTTCCGGGCTTGAAGTGTTTTTTGTCAATCATGCGGACCACGTTTTCTCCTATGGGAGTTCGGTCGCGGACTATTACTTTGAGCTCAGCGGCCACGGCCGCCGTTTTGATTTAACGAAGTGTATTCAGGGGCGTAAGAGCTTCCTGGGTATCCCGCTGAACATGCCACGTGCGCAGATGGCTGGTGATTTCAAACCAACCACGCAGGCTGCGTTGCTTTTCATTTCTGCAGGCTCAGATATCAAGTACAAGCCCCGCAAAGGCTTTAGTATTTTCAAGTTAGTAGCACGTATTCTTGATGATTACCCCGCTTCCACATTCATGGTTATTGGCAGTGACGTTAAAAAAGCGTTCTGGTGGTGGCCATTAAAACTGCGATATGGCTCCAGGCTGAGTATCAGGGCACACCTTGATTTTCAGGAGTACAGTAAGTTGGTCGCTAAGGCGGACTTTTACGTTGATAGCCACCCACTGCCAGGCGGGACTGCTTTCGCAGAGCAATTCGTCAAAGGGCAGCGGTGTGTCGGGCTGATCTCCCCGGTCCAGGGCTACTCCCCGGCGGACAGGCTCAAGCGAGCCGATATCAACGCTGTTATGGAATCTATAGCAGACTACAGATTTGACAAGGAAACTTTTTTTGCTATTGAGAAAGTTAATGCGTACGACTCGGTAAAGGAGCGCTATCTGAAGTGTCTGTACGACGGGCAGCTTTGCGTGAACCCACTGGATTTAGACGGTAATTGGGCAGGAGATGCAGCTTTTTTTGAGGAGCAAAAAGGCTCTTTAAATGTGGATATTGCCTTGGATACTTTTTTACTACTGTCCAGATTCGAGCGGAATTTGGCGTGCCGCTTGTTCGCTGCGCTATCTATGGGGAAAAAATTTAAGCTGTTGGCGAAGATGATCTTGGCGAGGAAGTTTCGATGAATATTGTTTTCGTTGATCGAGCGTGGGTTTTCAATGACTAGTCGGATTATACGTTGGCTTTTGTTCTTTTATTGTCTGTCGACCGTGCTGGTGCCGATCTTTGTACTGAATAAATTGTTTTTCATACCGCTTTTTTTGATGGCGGTTTATGTTTTGTTGGCTCGGCCACTGAGAACGATTGCGCCGATTATTGTGGTTTCGATTTTTTTATATGGTTTCCTTCTAGGGCTGATCGGTGACACAGACGCTGATTTTTCCCGGCAAATGCTGTTGGGCGCTGTCTCACTCTTTCTGATCTATACCATCGCTGAGTTCAGGGTGGATATGGGTGAAATTGTCAAATCTGTAGGTGCTATCTTCGCGCTTATCATGTGTACATTTTCTTTTATATTGATGGTCGAGCCAGGATCATTTCTGGCGGTGGCACTGCTCGATTTTTATAATGCTAATGAACTTGGATATTACGGTCTGCGTAATTTTGGCGGGTTGGAAATGTTTATGCTTCATCATCGCTCCTCTCCGTTTATGTTGCTTCCTTTATCTTTGTTTTTTATTGATTTTTTGAAGTCTAAAAGACTTCATTCGTTATTTTTTATGATTGTGATAATGGTCGCTATTGTCTCGTCAGCCTCTAGAGGGTTGATGGTGATGGGTATGATTTCGATGTTTGTCTTGTACTTTTATAACCAAAGTTGGGCTGTGCGCCTGTTGGTGTTAAGTGCTTTGGTTCCTGCGGTTTCTTTGGTTGTGGGATACTTGGTCGCGGAAACTAGCGTATTCAGCTCCGATGAAGCGTCTAACAGTATCAAGATTGGCCACTTTTTGTCGTTTCTGAATGTTGTGGATTGGAAAATGCTGGTGTTCGGTAATGGCCTTGGCTCATTTTTTTATACTGAAGGCTATCAAAGGCTGGTGTCGCAAACTGAAATTACCTGGATGGATTCAATCCGGTATGTTGGCCTTCCTTTATCGATTCTCTTGTTTAGTATTCTGCTTTTTCCTACTCGCAGGTATGTGCCAAGCGTGCAAGGCTCGTCCAGCCGCTTGATAATTTTTATGTATCTTATAATGTCTTTAAGTAATCCCGTTCTTTTTAATTCCTTCGGGTTCTTAGTGATATTGTGGTACTGGTCTGTCGTGTTAAAAAATCAAGAACCTTCGGCGTTGCATGCCGAGGTCAGGAGGTAAGTTGAATACTGTTGCAGCAATAGTCGTCGGTTATAATCCCGATATTAAGATACTTGATGAGCTGCTGACGTCCCTGGCAGCTCAGGTTGAGTTTCTGGTGTTGGTCGATAACGGCGGGAGCGAATCATTTCTGGCGCAGGAGCCTGAAGTGCGTGCGCGGGTCAACTATGTCTCGCTCAATGGCAACCAGGGGTTGGGCACCGCGCTCAATACCGGCTTTGCCATGGCGATTGAAGCGGGTATGCAATACGTCGTGACGTTCGACCAGGACAGTCATGCTGAACCCGATCTGATTGCGCGGTTGTATCAGGCGATGATGAGCGCCAAGGCAAAGGACGCCAGTTGTATTGCTGTTAGCCCGGCGTTTTTTGACCGTCGTGATGGAAAGAAAATCAATTTCCCTTTTTACAGTTCAATCGACGGCGCAATCAAGCCGGTTTTCAGCTCTGATGATGAGCACGGCTTGGTAAAAGCGGATGCGCTCATTACCTCGGGGATGTTCATCAGCACTCAGGCGTGGATCGAGGGTATTCGCTATGACGAAGGTATGTTCGTCGACTTTACGGATACGGAGTGGTGCTTTCGGGTCCGTGACCAGGGCTATACGTTGTATGGTTGCCTGAATGTGGAAATGGGCCATGCATTGTCTGATGCTCCTCCCGTCAAGATTTTTGGCTTGAGTTTTTTTAGATACTCCCCCGTGCGCCGTTATTTTTTCTTTCGTAATACCGTCGCTGTTTGCCGTATGCGCCATACGCCGACCTGTTGGAAAAAACGTCTGCTGTCTGCATTGGTACTGCGTTTTTTCGTTAATCTGCTGATTGACGACAATAAGCTCAAATCGCTGAGAATGATGATTCGCGGCGTAAGCCATGGCTGGCAGAAAAAGTTGGGCGGGGTGCGTTGAATGCTATTTTCAGGACGTAATTTTTCAAGGATTGTTTTTGGATCAAGTACTAAGGGTGGATTCTGATGCAGCCACGTATTCTGGTTCTGCTCGCTGCCTACAACGGTATGCGTTGGATGGCCGAACAAGTTGACTCGATCTTGGGGCAAGTGGGTGTATCCGTCTCGATTCTGATCAGTGTGGACAGCTCCAACGACGGTACCGAAGAATGGGTCGATCAACTGTGCCAGAGAGACTCAAGGGTCAAATCCCTGGCCCACGGTGAAAAATTTGGTGGTGCGGCACGAAACTTTTTCCGCCTGGTCAATGAAGCACCCACTGAAGACTTTGATTATTTTTCATTCGCCGACCAGGACGATATCTGGCTGCCAGACAAACTTGTCAGCGCCACGCAGCACATGAACGATACAGGGGCTGACGGCTACTCCGGCAATGTAACGGCATTCTGGCCTGATGGTCGTGAGTCGACCATTGTCAAATCGCAGCCTCAGGTTGCGTACGATCATTTGTTCGAGGCAGCCGGCCCTGGGTGCACTTACGTCTTTTCCCAGCGTCTGTTTGTTGAGCTTCAACAGCATATCAACAGTCGTTTTGTACAAGTACAGGGTGTGACGCTGCATGATTGGTATTGTTATGCCTATAGCCGTTCACACGGATTCAAGTGGGTGATCGATAGCCGGCCTTATATGCGCTATCGCCAGCATGGTGGTAACCAGGTCGGGGTGAATAGCGGCTCAAAGGCGTTCAAGAAACGCCTTTCCCAAGTGCTAGATGGTTGGTGGCTGAATCAGGCTGCACTGATCGCCGGCATGGTCGGTATGGCTGACGAACCTTTTGTCCGGCGCTGGATCGGGCTGGGGCGCCTGGACCTGCTGCGCTTGGCGACCAGTGCCGCGAAGTGCCGCAGACGCCCACGGGATAAGTTGGTATTCGCTGGTTTGTGTCTGGTGTTGGCGGTTTTGAGGCAAAAGAAATGAAAACCCAGTTATTGGTCACCGGCAGCAGCGGTTTTGTCGGCCGTCATCTGATTCAACAATTGCAGGGGAGCACTGATTATCAGGTGCGTGCCCTTGTCCGTCGTTTGCCGGATGCTTCTGCTTCTGATGTCGAGTACGTCGTGCTTGCCGATTTCTCGGCTGTGTCACCAGAGCACCCAGCTTTGCAGGGCGTAGATGTTGTTGTTCATCTCGCTTCACGCGTTCACGTCATGAACGACACCGAAACGGATCCTCTTACGGCGTTTCGGCGGGTCAATGTCGGGCATACCCTTGCGTTGGCCCGTAGCGCAGCGTCCGCAGGAGCCAGGCGATTTGTGTTCGTCAGTTCGGTGAAAGTCAACGGCGAGCAAACCGCCCCGGGCCGACCTTTTCGCGAAACAGACCCGTCGGCGCCCGTTGATCCTTATGGTGTTTCCAAGATGGAGGCGGAGGAGGCGTTGAAAGCTCTTGCGCTTGAGACCGGGCTTGAAGTGGTGATAATCCGACCGGTACTTGTGTATGGACCGGGAGTCAAAGCCAACTTTGAAAGCATGATGAAATGGCTCGTGAAGCGCGTTCCTCTGCCATTTGGTGCCATACGCAACCAAAGAAGCCTCGTTGCGCTGGACAATCTCGTGAGCCTGATCTTGACCTGTACGACTCACCCGGCTGCGTCCAATGAGACCTTCTTGGCGAGCGACGGGGATGACGTGTCGACCAGTGAGCTGCTACGTAAACTTGCAAAAGCCCTGGGCGCCCCAGCCAGGTTGATACCGGTTCCACAGTGGGTACTGGTCTGGGGGGCGACCTTGTTAGGCAAAAAAGCGCTGTCCCAACGTCTTTGCGGCTCGCTGCAAGTCGATGTCACCAAGGCGCGCCAGGTGTTGGGTTGGCAGCCGCCACTTACACTCGAGCAAGGTCTTGCTGTTACTGCGCAACACTATGTCAGCGAGCGAACTGAATGAAGTACTGGTACATCTTTCCCATTGTCGCCTTGGTTTCCCTGGCGCTAACGGCGCTCTTGCGTCAATACGCGTTGCGCCGCAGCATCATTGATATTCCCAATGCCCGCAGTTCGCACACGGTCCCCACCCCTCGCGGTGGGGGAGTGGCGATTGTACTGACGTTTGCCTTTGCACTCGTGTGGCTGGCGGGTGCCCAGTTGATAACGGTTGCTGAGAGTGCTGCTCTGCTAGGTGCAGGGTTGTTGATCGCAATCATCGGCTTTATGGACGATCATGGTCATATCGCCGCTCGTTGGCGCTTGTTGGGGCATTTTGCCGCCGCGATCTGGATGTTGTCCTGGATGCAGGGACTACCGGCAATTTCAGCTTTTGGCGTTACGTTCGATCTTGGTTGGGTAGGCCATGTCCTGGCCGTGTTTTACCTGGTCTGGATGCTGAATCTCTACAACTTCATGGACGGTATTGACGGTCTTGCCAGTCTGCAGGCTATCTGTGCCTGTCTTGCGCTGACGCTGATTTACTTTTTGAGCGGGCAGCCGTCGATGATGTGGGCACCCTTGTTGTTGAGTGTGTCTGTGGCTGGCTTCCTGTATTGGAATTTCCCGCCGGCCCGTATTTTCATGGGCGACGCAGGTAGTGGGTTTCTGGGGATCATTCTGGGAGGTCTTTCTGTTCAGGCTGCCTGGGCCGGTAGTGAGTTTTTCTTCGCTTGGCTGATCATGCTGGGTGTCTTTATCGTGGATGCGACCTTTACTCTCATCCGACGGCTTGCCCGGGGCGATAAAGTCTATGAGGCCCATCGCAGCCATGCCTACCAATTTGCCAGCCGCCAATATGGCCGCCATCTGCCCGTCACACTTGCGGTTGCCGTTATCAATGTAGTTTGGCTGTTGCCGTTGGCATTGGCGGTGGCGCTTTTTGGGCTGGACGCAGGGGTGGGAACAGTTATTGCGTATCTTCCCCTAGTATTCCTGGCTGTCAAATATAGTGCAGGGCAGAGAGAGTAGCGCCGCTGGCCAAAGCGTCAATTTTCCTTGCTGCTAGGTGGGCTTGGATTCGGCACTGATATATGTAAATCACCGGCAGTTTTTTTCTACGGGCTTTACATTCTTAGTATCAAGGAGCTAAACCGTGGCAACATGCTTTTTACGCCGGATCAGAATAACTGTCGGAAGTCTCCAGCCGGGCGTTTTTTCAATTGTATGCAGTAAGGGGTAGTCGGGAATAACATGGATAAATTACGGGCATATTTGCTGAGCCTTCCTCGCAGACGCAAACGCATCCTCCAGGTCATTGCCGACATCGTGCTGGTCTGGCTCGCCCTCTGGATGGCATTTGTGGTTCGTCTGGGGATCGACGAGTTGGTCAACCCCGTCGTGTTGCATTCATGGCTGTTCATCAGCGCGCCAATCGTCTCGATCCCGCTGTTTATTCGTTTTGGCATGTATCGCGCCGTGATGCGGTACTTCGGTAATGATGCGCTTATCGCGATTATCAAGGCGGTCAGCCTGTCGGCGTTGATCTTGGGGGTTGTAGTCTATTGGTACAGCAACCACGAGAACGTCGTACCACGCTCTATCGTGTTCAACTACTGGTGGCTCAGCCTGATCATGATTGGTGGTTTGCGCCTGGCCATGCGCCAGTACTTTCTGGGGGATTGGTTTGCAGCAGCCCAGCATGTGCCGTTTACCAGTCGCGATGATGGCCTGACCAAGGTTGCGATCTACGGCGCAGGTGCTGCCGGCAATCAACTGGTGGCTGCGCTTCGCATGGGGCGGGTCATGCGTCCGGTGGCGTTTATCGATGACGACAGCAGTATTTCCGATCGCGTCATCTCCGGCCTCCAAGTGTTCAAGCCCAAGCACATTCAACAGATGATCGACACCACGGGGGCCCAGGAAATCCTGTTGGCCATTCCGTCGTCCAATCGTGCGCGGCGGCGCGAGATTCTCGGCCTGTTGGAAGGGTTCCCGCTGCACGTACGGAGTGTGCCGGGTTTCATGGATCTTGCCAGCGGCCGGGTGAAGGTCGATGACATTCAGGAAGTAGACATTGCCGACTTGCTGGGGCGGGATGCCGTGCCTGCCCAGGGCGATTTGCTGGAGCATTGCATCAAAGGTCAGAGCGTGCTCGTCACGGGGGCGGGTGGTTCGATTGGTTCAGAGCTTTGCCGCCAGATCCTGGCATTGCGTCCTACTACCTTGTTGCTGTTCGAGCACAGTGAATTCAACCTTTACAGCATTCTGTCCGAGCTTGAGCAGCGCATCACTCGTGAGTCGCTGCCTGTTCGCTTGCTACCGATCCTAGGCTCGGTACGCAACCAGGCAAAATTGCTCGACGTGATGAAGACCTGGCATGTTGATACGGTCTACCACGCGGCAGCCTACAAACATGTACCGATGGTTGAGCACAACATTGCCGAGGGTGTCCTTAACAATGTCATTGGTACATTGAATACCGCCCAGGCGGCGCTTCAGGCGGGGGTCTCCAACTTTGTGCTGATCTCCACGGACAAGGCTGTGCGCCCGACCAATGTCATGGGCAGTACCAAGCGTTTGGCCGAGTTGACGTTGCAGGCGTTGAGCCGTGAGTTGGCCCCGGTATTGTTTGGCGACAAGGCTAATGTTTCCCGCGTCAACAAGACCCGTTTCACCATGGTCCGCTTTGGCAATGTATTAGGCTCGTCTGGCTCGGTTATTCCGTTGTTTCACAAGCAGATCAAATCTGGTGGGCCGCTTACGGTCACTCACCCCAAGATCACGCGTTACTTCATGACTATTCCCGAAGCTGCCCAGTTGGTGATCCAGGCGGGCTCTATGGGGCAGGGCGGAGATGTGTTCGTGCTCGATATGGGCGAGCCGGTAAGAATCGTCGAGCTGGCAGAGAAGATGATTCACCTGTCCGGCCTGAGTGTTCGTTCGGATAAAAACCCACATGGTGACATCGCCATCGAGTTTACAGGGCTACGTCCCGGTGAAAAGCTCTACGAGGAGTTGCTGATTGGCGACAACGTCGTGGCCACCCAGCACCCGATGATCATGAGTGCCAACGAGGATCATCTGGATTGGGAGTTACTCAAAGGGAAGCTGACAGAGCTGCTCGCCGCGGTTGATGCGGACGACTACAGCCGGGTCCGTCAACTGCTACGCGATACGGTCAGTGGGTATGCTCCGGATGGCGAGATCGTGGACTGGATCTATCAGCAGCGTCGCCTCGAGCCTTAGAGCGCAAGGTGTGCGTCAATGTTGCCAGGCATAATGCCTGGCAAGTTGGTTTTATATTTTGCTCGATAGACGGACTCTGGTTTTATTGACTGCATCTTTAGTGATTTCAAAGAGAAAATCGAGTTCGGTTTCACCTGTCTTGATTGCTCCCATTTTCTCATGAAATGAGATAACTCGATCATTGCCTTTTCTAACTTCAAAGTGTGACTTTTCAAATTCGAGATTTTCAAAGGCAAACTGATAAACCAGGAAAGCACTCTCCAGGGCTGCATATCTGGTTTTGTCTTCGTTGAGAATCCAGCTGCCCCAACAAAATGATTTTTCTTTGAAATCATAAAGTCTGACCGTGCCGCAAGGTACGCCATCAAGGCGTTCAATGATGAAGTAATATTGAACGCCTTTCTGCTCATCGCCCTTGTATTTGTTGATCCACTCTCTTTGAGCCTCAACACTTGGGTTTACAGAAGAGAGGAACTGGTTGTAGTTGTTGTCGAGGCGCAGCTTCAGAACAAATCCAGCATCGCTCTCTTCAATGAGTCGTAGTCTTACCGTTTTTGATTCTAAGTTCATTTTTTTTCCATTTAACTGGTTTTTTTAATATATGGTGCATGTTTTTCACAGGCGCTGCGTCGAAGTTTTGATTCGGGCTGACGATGCTTAGGGCCGGATAGACATGATACGTCCCTATGTCTAAGTCGAAAAGTTCTATCTATAGTCCAATCTACAGAGTGCCGAAAACATTTGTCGCTTTTTGAGCGCCAAAGCCAGTGCAGCTACATCTTGCAATACCTCCATTTTTGACAGCCATCCCACATCACCTAAGTTTGAAAAGCAGCTTCGCAAAGCTGCTTTTCCCACTGATGTCATGGAGCGTCTCCAATGCGTAGATCGGTTTTTTCCTCCCTGTTTTTTGCCATTCTCACCAGCCTTTCCATCACGGCCATCGCCGCCCCATCGTCCAAACCCGAGGCGCCTGTACCGCTCGCGGCCCAGTTGAGTGCAAGCGAACAAGCAACCCCCAAGGTCAACCTCAATGCAGCAGACGCTGAAACCCTGCGCCGTGATCTGTTCGGCATTGGCGCCGCCAAGGCCAAGGCAATCATTGCTTATCGCGAGTCCAATGGATCGTTCACGGCGGTGGATGAGTTGCTGGAAGTGAAGGGGATTGGCAAGTCGCTGCTGGAGAAGAATCGCGACAGGCTGGAGGTTAAGTAATCAAGGCACGAGGCCGGTCATTGACCGGCCTTTTTTATGTCTGCAGAGGCTGTATTGACCCCGGTTTTCAGGCTTTCTCGCACCACGTCGAGAATGCGTGTCGCCAGTTCCGGGTTTTCGACGCTGCGCGCCAGGACCAGCGCGCCCACCAGTGTGGACATCATCACCAGGCTTTGCTCGTCTGCGTTGGGGTTGCCCAATGCGGTTTCGATTTGATTGAGACGGGCGCCGAGAACTGTATCGGTGGTGGGGCTCTGTTGCCCGCGCTGTCCCAGTTCCGAGGACATGGTGGGTAACGGACAGCCTTGGTCCGGGGAGGTGTGGTGCCACTCGGACAGGTAACTGTCGATGAAGGCTTCCAGCGGTCGTTCCTGGCTGAAGAGCATCGCACAATGTGCGTCCAGCTCGGCGGAGGCTGCTTGCAGGGCCTTTTCCACCAGTTCGTCCTTGGATTTGAAGTGGGCGTAGAACCCGCCATGGGTCAGGTTCAGGGCTTTCATCAGGGGTTGCAGGCCGGTGGCGCCGATGCCATCGCGACGAAACCGGACCGACGCCTCTTTAATGATGCGCTGGTGGGTTTGAGCTTTGTGATTTTGCGAGTAGCGCATAAGAAGGCCCTCTGAAACATCAGGCCATATTAACCAAGGTTTGGCGGTGTTTCTCGGTGCGATTACAAATTTGCACTACTCTAAATCGATTCGCCTGGCGTGCTGCCAGTAGCGGTCAGCACGAGGCGTTTGTTTCAGCGATCCTGCGCATCCTTGGCGTCCGCCTGAGCATTGCGCTCGGCGACGCGTTTGCGTTGTTCGTCGGTCAGTTCCACTTTGTTGGCGCTGTCACGCAGCATCATCAAGCCACCGACGATCGAACCGATAGCGACCACCATGATCAACCAGGCATACCAGGGCATAGGGCTCTCCTTGAGGCCGACTGCCATGGGGAAAATTCCCCACGGCACTATCAGCTTTGAGTGACGGCATTCGTCAGTCGTTCCATTGTAGGCCCGTTCTGCCTCGCTGGTTTAGAGCCCGGTCAACATTGCATCTGCCGGTGCATCGGCGCGGTCTTGGGCGGTTAGTTGGAAGTAGATGAAACCTGCGGCCATGAACCCGAGGAAGATCAGGCCGATCAGGGTGTTGAACCACGCCATGGCCACCAGGCACACCAGCGCCAGAATCAGGGCGATGGCCGGCACGATAGGGTAGCCCGGCGCGCGGAAGGTGCGCTCCAGCAGCGGTTCGCTCTTACGCAGCTTGAACAGGCTGAGCATGCTCATGATGTACATGACGATGGCGCCGAACACGGCCATGGTGATCATCGCGGCGGTCAGGGTCATGCCGCCAAGGTTGATCAGGCCGTCGCTGTAGATTGCGGCGATGCCCACCACGCCGCCGGCGAGGATGGCCCGGTGGGGTGTCTGGAAGCGTGACAGTTTGGCCAGGGAGGAGGGCAGGTACCCGGCGCGGGCCAGGGCGAAGAACTGCCGCGAGTAGCCGAGGATGATGCCGTGGAAGCTGGCGACCAGGCCGAACAGGCCGATCCACACCAGCATATGCAGCCAGCCGGAGCTGTCGCCCACCACGGTTTTCATCGCCTGGGGCAGGGGGTCGTTGATGTTCGACAGGGTGCGCCAGTCGCCCACGCCGCCGGCAAAGAACATCACGCCCATGGCCAGGAACACCAGGGTCAGGATGCCGCTGATGTAAGCCCTGGGAATCGTGCGTTTCGGGTCCTTGGCTTCTTCGGCGGCCATGGCGGCGCCTTCGATGGCGAGGAAGAACCAGATGGCAAAGGGGATCGCCGCGAACATCCCGGCAACGGCCGGTGCGCCAAAGGTGTCGGCGCCCGCCCAGCCGTTGAGGGCGAAGTTGCTGAAGCTGAACGCCGGGGCGACCACGCCCATAAACACCAGCAGTTCGGCCACGGCCAGCACACACACCACCAATTCAAAGGTCGCAGCCAGTTTGACCCCGAGAATATTCAAGCCCATGAACACGAAGTAGGCCCCGACCGCTGCGTGTTTCGGGTCGAGTGCCGGAAACTGCACATTCAGGTAGGCGCCGATGGCCAGGGCAATAGCCGGGGGCGCGAAGACGAATTCGATCAAGGTGGCCAGCCCGGCAATCAACCCACCTTTCTCGCCGAACGCTCGGCGGCTGTAGGCAAACGGCCCGCCTGCGTGGGGAATCGCGGTGGTCAGTTCGGTGAAGCTGAAGATAAAGCAGGTGTACATGGCGGCGACCATCAATGACGTCACCAAAAAGCCCAGCGTCCCGGCCACGCCCCAGCCATAGCTCCAGCCGAAGTACTCGCCGGAGATCACCAGCCCGACGGCGATGCCCCACAGGTGCAAGGTGCCCAAGGTGGGCTTGAGTTGTGTGTTCATCGTGCTGCTCCCTGAACGGTTTGGAATGTTTCAGGACATTGCAGCGGCCATGCCAGCTTGGAAAAGGGCGTCGTAAAGGGCAGCAACTGTCGCCCGGGAGATAGTTTGTTGTTTGAGACTGTTATTTCGTGCACTAGGGTAGGGCGGTGGTGACTGCACTGGCGCTATCGCGGGCAAGCCCGCTCCCACATGGGCTCGGTGAACACGCTCAAGCTCAGGCGCCGGGCTTAGCCGCGATAGCCATCTCGCAGACCTAAGCCCAGCCCACTCTTTACGCCGTCTTTACGCCTCCACCACCCACTCGCCCTCGCTCCTTTACGCGCCTCCTGCGGACAATGCCCCATACGCGGCAGTCGCCGTTTGACGGAGAAACTTCCATGAGTGTTCTGGACGGGGTGTCACTGCTACTGGCCGTGGCGCTGTTCATTTATCTGCTGGTTGCGCTGTTGCGCGCGGACCGGGGCTAGGAGCGGCTATGCACAGTTATGACTATTGGCTGATCATCGCCTTCTTCGCCGTGGTGCTGGTTCCGGCGCCATTTCTGGGGCGGTTCTACTACAAGGTGATGGAAGGGCAGCGCACGTGGCTGACGCCGGTGTTCGGACCGGTGGAGCGCGTGTGTTATCGCGTGGCCGGGGTTGATGCGCAACAAGAGCAAAGTTGGCAGAAGTACACCCTGGCCCTGCTGGCCTTTAACCTGGCGGGCTTTTTGTTGTTGTTTGCAATCCTGTTGTTCCAGGGTTACTTGCCGCTCAACCCGCAGCAATTGCCGGGTCAGGAATGGACGCAGGCGTTCAACACCGCCGTCAGTTTCATGACCAACACCAACTGGCAATCCTACAGCGGTGAAGCCAGCCTCAGCTACCTGAGCCAGATGGTGGGCCTGACCGTGCAGAATTTTGTCAGTGCGGCCACTGGCCTTGCGGTGCTTGTCGCCCTGTGTCGTGGGATCGGTCGCAAGTCCGCCAGCACCCTGGGCAATTTCTGGGTGGATATGACCCGCGCCACCCTCTATGGCCTGCTGCCATTGTGCCTGGTGCTGGCGTTGTTTCTGGTCTGGCAGGGCGTGCCTCAAACCTTCGCCCACTATGTCGATGCCCTGACGATGCAAGGTATCGATCAGGTGATCCCGCTCGGCCCGGCCGCCAGTCAGATTGCGATCAAGCAATTGGGGACCAACGGCGGCGGCTTCTTCGGGGTCAACTCGGCGCATCCGTTTGAAGACCCAACCGCTTGGGCCAACCTGTTTGAACTGGCGGCGATCATCATGATCCCGGTGGCGTTGGTGTTCACCTTTGGCCACTACGTCAAGGACCTGCGCCAGAGCCGCGCGATCCTCGGCTGCATGTTGGCGCTGTTCCTGATCGGTGGCTCGGTGTCGCTGTGGTCTGAGTACCAGCCCAACCCGACCCTGAACAACCCGGCCGTCGAGCAGGCTGCGCCGCTGGAAGGCAAGGAAACGCGCTTCGGTACCACCGGCACCGTGTTGTGGTCGGTGACCACCACGGCGGCGTCCAACGGTTCGGTCAACGGCATGCAGGACAGCCTCAACCCCCTGAGCGGGATGGTCGCGCTGGTCAATATGATGGTCGGCGAAGTGATCTTTGGCGGCGTCGGTGCCGGTATGTACGGGATGTTGCTCAACGTGCTGATCGCGGTATTCCTCGCCGGCTTGATGATCGGCCGCACCCCGGAATACCTCGGCAAGAAACTCCAGGCCCGGGAAGTGCAGTTGCTGGTGGTGACCCTGCTGGTGATGCCTGTCGGCGTACTGGTACTCGGCGCGATTGCCGCCAGCGTGCCGGCCACCGCCGCGACCATCAGCAACCCCGGCCCCCACGGCTTCAGCCAGTTGCTTTATGCCTACACCTCGGCCAGTGCCAACAACGGTTCGGCCTTTGGTGGCCTGGGCGCCAACACCCCGTTTCACAACCTGATGCTGGGCCTGGGCATGTTGATCGGCCGCTTTGGCTACATCCTCCCGGTCCTGGCCCTGGCCGGCAGCCTGGCGATGAAGAAAAGCGCACCGATTGGCCAGAACAGCTTCCCGACCCACGGCCCGTTGTTCGTGACGCTGCTGACCGTGACCATTTTGCTGGTGGGCGGCCTGACGTTCCTGCCGACGCTGGCACTGGGCCCTATTGCTGAACACCTGAGCATGGGCTTCTAAGGGGTATGAACATGAATATGCCTGTAAACAATACCGCTGCGGTCAAGACCCAGGAGTCGGCCAAGACCGCGATCTCGGCCCTGTGGCGCCCGGCGCTGATCCAGGCGTTCGTCAAGCTGGACCCGCGCCAGTTGAAGCGTTCGCCGGTGATGCTGGTGGTCGAGCTGACCGCGATCCTCACCACCGTGTTGTGCCTGGTGCCGGACAGCAGCGTGCCGACCTTTGTCGCGGTGCAGATCGCCCTGTGGCTGTGGTTCACCGTGTTGTTCGCCAACTTCGCCGAAGCCTTGGCCGAAGGCCGTGGCAAGGCCCGCGCCGATAGCCTCAAGGCTGGCAGCGAAGGCCTGAGTGCGCGGCGCCAGGAGGCCGATGGCAGCTTCACGGTAGTGCCTGCCACCAGCCTGCGCAAAGGCGATGTGGTGCGGGTCGCGGCCGGGGAAATGATCCCTGGCGACGGCGAAGTCATCGAAGGCATCGCGGCGGTCAACGAGGCGGCGATCACTGGTGAGTCCGCGCCGGTCATCCGCGAGTCCGGCGGCGACCGCTCGGCCGTCACCGGCAATACCCGGCTGGTCTCGGACTGGCTGCTGATTCGCATCACCGCCAACCCCGGTGAGTCGACGCTGGACCGCATGATCGCCCTGGTCGAAGGTGCCAAGCGCCAGAAAACCCCCAACGAAGTGGCGCTGGATATCCTGCTGATCGGCCTGACCCTGATCTTCCTTTTGGTCGTGGTGACCTTGCAGCCCTTCGCCCATTTCGCCAATGGCAGCCTGCCGCTGGTGTTTTTGGTGGCACTGCTGGTGACGTTGATTCCCACCACCATCGGCGGCCTGTTATCGGCCATCGGCATCGCCGGCATGGATCGCCTGGTGCGCCTCAATGTGATCGCCAAGTCCGGGCGCGCCGTGGAGGCGGCGGGGGACGTGCATGTGCTGCTGCTGGACAAGACCGGCACCATCACCTTCGGTAACCGTCGCTGTGCAGGCATTTATGCCGCGCCTGGCGTCAACGGCAAGGAACTGGCCGAAGGCGCGCTGCTGGCCTCGCTGGCCGACGATACGGCGGAAGGCAAATCCATCGTCGAATACCTGCGCGCCCTGCATCCGTACAACGAGCCCTCCGTGCAAGAGCTGACAGGCGTGCCGTTCAGCGCCGAAACGCGCTTGTCTGGTGTGGACTATCAGGGCCGGGTCTACCGTAAAGGTGCGGTCGATTCGCTGCTGGCGTTTATCGGCCTGCAACGCCAAGACCTGTTGCCCGCGCTGTCCCGGGAAATCGACAAGATCGCCCAGAGCGGCGGCACCCCGTTGCTGGTGTGTGCCGACGGTAAATTGCTTGGCGCAATCCACCTCAAGGACGTGGTCAAGCCGGGTATCCGTGAGCGCTTTGCCGAGCTGCGCAAGCTGGGGATCCGCACGGTGATGGTGACCGGCGACAACCCATTGACCGCCGCCGCGATTGCCGCTGAAGCCGGCGTGGATGATGTGCTGGCAGAAGCCACGCCGGAGAAAAAACTGGCGCGCATCCGCCATGAGCAGAACGACGGGCGCCTGGTGGCCATGTGTGGCGACGGTGCCAACGACGCCCCGGCCCTGGCCCAGGCGGACGTGGGCATGGCCATGAATGACGGGACCCAGGCGGCCCGCGAGGCGGCGAACATGGTCGACCTCGACAGCGACCCGACCAAGCTGCTGGACGTGGTGCAGATCGGCAAGGAATTGCTGGTGACCCGGGGCGCGCTGACCACCTTTTCCATTGCCAACGACGTGGCCAAGTACTTCGCGATCCTGCCGGCGCTGTTTGCCTCGATCTACCCGCAACTGGGGGTGCTTAACGTGATGCACCTGAACAGCCCGCAGAGCGCGATCCTTTCGGCGATTGTGTTCAACGCGCTGATCATCGTGGTGCTGATCCCGCTGGCCCTGCGCGGTGTGCGGGTGCAGGCGGCGAGTGCGGCGGCGCTGCTGCGACGCAACCTGTTGATCTATGGCGTGGGCGGGCTTGTGGTGCCGTTCGCCGGGATCAAGGCGATCGACATGCTTTTGACCGCGCTGCACCTGGTCTGACCCAACCCTGTAGGAGCCGGCTTGCCGGCGATCCGCTTGACGCGGTGTAACTGACACACCGCTGTCGCCGGCAAGCCGGCTCCTACAGGTCCCGAATCAATTGAGGAAGATGAAATGTCCAGCATGATCCGTCCGGCCTTGAGCCTGTTGGTATTGATGACCCTGATCACGGGCGTGGCCTATCCGTTGGTAGTGACCGGTGTCGCCCAGGTGGCCTTTCCCGACCAGGCCAATGGCAGCCTGGTGCGTGACGACCAAGGCAAGGTGCGCGGTTCCAGCCTGATTGCCCAGGAGTTTACCGGCGAGCGCTGGTTCCACTCGCGGCCTTCGGCGGGTGCGTTTGCCACCGTGTCCAGCAGCGCCAGCAACCTCGGCCCGAGCAACCCGGCGCTGGCGACGCGGGTGTTTGACGACGCCGCGAAAATCCAGGGCCCCGGCCAGGGCCCGGTGCCCCTGGCGCTAGTGACTACCTCCGGCAGCGGTCTTGATCCACACTTGCCACCGCAGGCGATTGCCTATCAACTGGCGCGGGTAGCGGCGGCACGCCAGTTGCCGGTGTCGACCCTGGAGCGCTTGATGGACGAGCATATCGAACAGCCGCTGGTGGGGCCGCCGGTGGTGAATGTACTGGCGCTGAATATGGCGCTGGAAAAGTTGTAGACCGTTGCGCCGCCATCGAGGGCTTGCCCTGGTGCCGATCAGTTAAGCGAACGCAATGCTCAAAGCAGTGAAGATCAAATATGGGAGCGGGCTTGTCGGATCGCCGCATCGCCGCGAAGACGTCGGCCCATGACCCACTGCTTTCGCGAGCAAGCCCGCTCCCAAAGGGATCTGCGCTTAACTGACTGGCATTAGGGCAAGCCCGCGATGGCGCCAACCTGTTCCCAACATCCCTAACTGAAAGAAGACTGCCCCATGAGTGACTCCGGCCGCGCCGACGCCCTTCTAGCCGACCTACCCAAGCACGGCCGTGGCCGGCTCAAAGTGTTCCTCGGTGCCGCACCGGGCGTGGGCAAGACCTACGCCATGCTCCAGGCCGCCCACACCCAGCTGCGCCAGGGCGTCAAACTGGTGGCCGGGGTGGTCGAGACCCATGGCCGCGCCGAGACCGAGGCCTTGCTCAGTGGCTTGCCCCAGCAGCCGCTGCTGCGCTCGGAATACCGTGGGGTGATGCTCGAAGAAATGGACCTCGACGGCTTGCTCGCCACCAAGCCCAAGCTGGTGCTGGTGGACGAGCTGGCCCACAGCAACGCCCCCGGCAGTCGCCACGAAAAGCGCTGGCAAGACATCCAGGAGCTGCTCTCTGCCGGGATCAACGTGTTCACCACGGTCAACGTCCAGCACCTGGAAAGCCTCAATGATCAGGTACGTGGCATCACCGGCGTGCAGGTGCGTGAAACCCTGCCGGACTGGGTATTGCAGGAAGCCGATGAATTATTGCTGATCGACCTGCCATCCCGCGAGCTGCTGGAGCGCCTGCGTGACGGCAAGGTCTACGTGCCGGAGCAGGCGCGCGCGGCCATCGATGCGTTCTTTACCCAGACCAACCTCATGGCCCTGCGCGAGCTGGCAATGCAGACCGCCGCCGCGCACGTCGATGACGATCTGGCCCAGGGCTACCGGCAACTGGGCCAGGCCGCGCCCACCGTGCGCGGGCGCTTGCTGGTGGGGGTGGATGGCGATGCCGAGGCCGAACGCCTGGTGCGCCACGCCAGCCGTGTGGCCCAGCGCCGGCATTTGCCCTGGAGCCTGGTGCATGTGGACAACGGTCGGGTACGTGACGAACAGTCGCGGCTGCGCCTGCAAAACGCCCAGCAACTGGCCGAGCGCCTGGGCGGCGAAGTGGTGTTGCTGCGGGCCGGCGAAGTGGCCAAGACCCTGATCCAGCACGCGGCCGAACGCCGTGCCAGCCTGGTGCTGGTGGGGCAGTCACACCCACGCTGGCGCCGCCGGCTGTTCGGCGGTGGCTTGGCGGCGCGCCTGTTGCGCAATGCCCGGGGCCTGGAGATCAACGTCCTCGATAGCGATGAAACGCCGGTGCCGCCGCGCTTGCCCGATGTACGTGGTCTGGTGTGGTTCGACTACGCCCTGGCGCTGCTGGCAACCGTGCTGGCCAGTGCATTGGCATGGGGCGTGTCGAGTGTCCTGCCGCTGCCCAATATCTCCCTGGTGTTCCTCGCGGCGGTGCTGCTGGTGGCGGTGCGCAGCAGCCTGGGGCCGGCATTGGCGTGTGCGGCGTTGTCGTTCATGACCTATGACTTTTTGTTTATCCCGCCGAATTTCTCCTTCGCCATCCAGCGTGAAGAGGATGTGCTGACCTTGCTGTTCTTTCTGCTGATGGCGGCGCTGACCGGCAACCTGGCTGCGCGCCAGCGTCGGCAGTTGCAGGCCCTGCGCGACACCCAGGAAGAAACCAGTGAACTGCTCGACCTGTCGCGCAAACTCACCGCCGCCACCGATCGCCAGGCGGTGGTCAGCGCGGCGGCCCACCATCTGCAGGGCTGGAGCGATTTGCAGCTGTGCCTGGTCAATCGCGACGGGCCCAGTGACTGGAAGGTCGAGACCGGTGGGCCGATCACCTTTACCGAGGCTGAACGTGCCGCCGCCGACTGGGCCTGGCAGCACGATCAGCCAGCGGGCATGGGCACCGGCACCTTGCCGTTTGGGCGTTGGTGGTGGTGGCCGTTGTCTGCTGAAAACGGTCCACTGGGCCTGCTCGGCGTCAGCCCCAAGGCCGGCCTGGAACTCAGTGGCCAACGTCGGCGCCTGCTCACGGCCTTGAGCCAACCGTTGGCCCAGGCACTGGCCCGCGCGCAACTGGCCCAGAACCTGGAGGCCGCCCGTTTGCACGGCGAGACCGAACAACTGCGCAGCGCCTTGCTGGCCTCGGTGTCCCATGACTTGCGCACGCCGCTGACCTCCATGCGCGGCAGCATCGACAGCCTGCTGGCGCTGGGCGAAGCGATTCCCCTGGAAGATCGGCGTGAGTTGCTGGAAGGCACCCGCGATGAAGCCGAGCGCCTGGACCGCTACATCCAGAACCTGCTGGACATGACCCGCCTGGGCCATGGCGCCTTGAAGCTGGCGCGGGACTGGGTGTCGCCCGGCGATATCGTCGGCAGTTCCCTCGCCCGTTTGCGCGCGGTGTTGGTGCCGTTGCAGGTAAGCACCGATGTGCCGCCCGAGTTGCCGCTGCTTTATGTACATGCCGCGTTGATCGAGCAGGCACTGGTGAATGTGCTGGAAAACGCTGCACGCTTTTCACCGCCCCATGGCCGCTTGCAACTGCGCGCCGGCGTGGCGGAGCAGGCGCTGTTTTTCTCGGTCAGTGACGAAGGGCCGGGGATTCCCGAAGACGAACGGGCGAAGATTTTCGATATGTTCTACACCGCCGCACGGGGCGACCGGGGCGGGCAGGGCACCGGACTCGGCCTGGCAATCTGCCAGGGCATGGTTGGCGCCCACGGCGGGCATATCAGCGTGGCCGAGGGCATCGAGGGGCGGGGCACTTGCATCACCTTGTTCCTGCCGTTGCAGACGCAGCCGAGCCTGGAGAGTGAAGCGTGATACCCGCTGCGCTACTCTTATCTTTTTTCAGCGATTGTGATGGAACACCATGAGCCAGACTGCGACGATTTTGGTCATTGACGACGAGCCGCAGATCCGCAAGTTCTTGCGCATCAGCCTGGCCTCCCAGGGCTACAAAGTGATTGAGGCCGGGACCGGCGCCGAAGGGCTGGCCCAGGCGGCCTTGAGCAAGCCGGACCTTGTGGTGCTGGACCTGGGCCTGCCGGACATGGACGGCCAACAGGTGCTGTGCGAGCTGCGCGAATGGTCGAGCGCCCCGGTGCTGGTGTTGTCGGTGCGTGCCAGCGAAGGGCAGAAGGTCCAGGCCCTGGATGGGGGCGCCAACGACTATGTGACCAAGCCATTTGGCATCCAGGAGTTCCTCGCCCGGGTGCGTGCGTTGCTGCGCCAGGCGCCCACCGGCGAAGCGCAGCAAGCCGCACTGAGTTTCGGCCCGCTGACGGTCGACCTGGCGTATCGGCGGGTGTTGCTGGACGGTGTCGATGTGGCCCTGACCCGCAAGGAATACGCGGTCCTGGCGCAACTGGCGCGTCATCCGGGCCGGGTGATCACGCAGCAGCAACTACTCAAGGATATCTGGGGCCCGACCCATACCGAAGACAGCCACTACCTGCGGATTGTGGTGGGGCACTTGCGCCAAAAGCTGGCGGATGACCCGACCCAGCCGCGTTTTATCGTGACCGAGGCGGGGGTGGGGTATCGGTTGTTGGGGGGGGAGGGCTGAAAGATTGTGGTTGCTGGGCCGGCCTCATCGCGGGCAAGCCCGCTCCCACATTTAGGTGTGCGAATACATGCAAAAGGTGGGGTATTGGTTGTTGGGGGCTGCTGAGGGATTGTGGTTGCTGGGCCGGCCCTATCGCGGGCAAGCCCGCTCCCACATTTAGCTGTGTGAATACATGCAAAAGGTGGGGTATCGGTTGTTGGGGGCTGCTGAGGGATTGTGGTTGCTGGGCCGGCCTCATCGCGGGCAAGCCCGCTCCCACATTTAGCTGTGTAAATACATTCAAAAGGTGGGAGCGGGCTTGCCCGCGATGAGGCCATAAAACCCGCCGCAGAGCTCAACTCTGCTCACTCTCATACCGATCCAACGTATCACTGGCAATCTCCCGCCCCAACGCGATCAGTTCCGGCGCCTTGTAGAACTCAAAGAACCGGCACACGCGCTTGGGCACGTTGATCAGCACATCCGGCGGGTAGCCGGCAATTTTGTACTGGGCCAGCGACGTCTGCATCACCTCGAAACTCTGGTTGATCAAGTCCAGCAGCGATGCCGGCCCCACGTTGTCGATGATGAACGAACCGGTGGCCGACTTGGGGGCGCCGGGCGTTTCCGGGGCCGCAGCCGGTTGCTGGGATTCGGGCTCGGCGCCTTCGAGCCAAGGGTTGATATCGGCGGCTTGCGCCTGCAGCGCTTCTTGTTCCAGCAACAATAATTGCTCGGCCTGCTTGCGCCGAAACGGCAGGTGCGAGCCCAGTGAACGCACCAGGTTATCGAAGCGGCTCTTGAACGCCGGCGGGCGCTGGATCACCGGCAGGGTGTAGTGTTTCTGGTTGGTGGCGTTGAGGTTGACCGCAATGATCAGGTCGCAATGGCTCGACACCACCGGCACGATAGGCAGCGGGTTGAGCAGGCCGCCGTCCACCAGCATGCGGTTGCCTTGCATCACCGGGGTAAACAGGCTGGGGATCGCTGCCGAGGCACGCATGGCCTGGTGCAGGCAGCCTTCCTGGAACCAGATTTCCTGCTGGTTGGTCAGGTCGGTGGCCACCGCGGTGTAGGGAATGCGCAGGTCTTCGATATTGATCTCGCCGACGATCTTGCGGATCTGCCCGAAGACCTTCTCGCCGCGTATCGCCCCCAGGCGAAAGCTCACATCCACCAGGCGCAGCACATCCAGGTAATCCAGGCTTTCGATCCAGTTCCGGTAGTCCTGCAGCTTGCCCGCCGCATAGATCCCGCCTACCACCGCGCCCATGGAACAGCCGGCGATACAGGCGATTTCATAGCCTCGTTTTTCGATCTCTTCGATCACCCCGATATGGGCATAACCCCTTGCTCCGCCGGAGCCCAGGACCAATGCAACGCGTTTTTTCATGACCGGATCCTTCGCAAAACAGCTGTCCACAATGCACCTAACCAGGGGGCTGCTTCAATCCTAGTTGACCCGAGCGATAAATTTCGTAAACCGACCTATTTGCTCGGGTATGCTTTGGCTATCAGTACTGGGCATTTCAGGCTGTGTGACAAGGCACTTTTCGATGTAGGCAGCGTCTACATCCCACGACTGTTTTCTTTTCTTGAGGTGTCATTGATGAAAGCCTGGATGTGTTTGCCTGTGATTGTGTTGGCCCTGGCCGGTTGTGCCGGCAAAACGGCCTATCGCGATAGCTGTGGCAGCCAGTTGGATGCTGCGTGGCACGAACTGGACCTGGCCAAGGCCGAAGGGTTTGCCGGCACGGTCAGCTATTCCAAGGCCCTGTCGTTGCTGACCGGCGCCAAGACCCAGCAGCAATTCGAAGCGTTTGAAGGCTGTGCCAGTAAAGCCGAAAAAGCCCGTTTCTATATCCGTGAGTCGCGCGCCGGGCGTTGATCCGAGTCAGCGCAACCCGCGGGGGGAATGGTTAAGGTGGTTCCAGACACCTGTTTTGCGCAGGTGCATGGACGTTGTTTAACAGGGGAAGCAGCATGTCGGCGTTGGTGGATCAGTTAGTCGCCCAGGTCATTGGCCTGGAAGTCGGATTGTTGAGTTGCCAGGCGCGCCTGGCGGCGGTTACCGATGACGAAGCGTTGCACGACTTGCGCACCACCGTGCGCCGTCTGCGCAGCCTGTTACGGCCCTTGCGCGGGCTGCCCGGCGTCGAGCAACTGGAGACGGCCGCCAGCGCAGTCGGCCAATTGACCACGCCGCTGCGCGATCGCGAGGTGTTGGCGGCGTATCTGCAGCAGCACGGTTATCACCAAGCAGCCGCCCGGCGCCTGCGCCTGCAGTCGCAGACCTATCAACAGGTGGCGAAAAGCCCGGAGTTGGCGCGACTGCTGCTGATCCTCGAAGCCTTTCCACGATTTATCCGCGCATCCCAGCAGCAAAAACTGCTCAAGGGCCTGCGCACGCGCATCGAAAAGCGCCTGGCCAAGCAATGGCAGGCACTGGAAGTGGCACTGCACGATCCCGATCACGACCGCCATCGCCTGCGCTTGTTGATCAAGCGCGTGCGCTACGCGGCCGAGGCCTACCCGCAATTGGGCCAGGTGCCGGCCAAGGCCACGTCCCGCCTCAAGTCTGCCCAGGGCGCGCTGGGGGATTGGCATGACTGCTGGCAATGGCTGGCGCAAGCCGCGCAGCAGGCCGATCTACAGCCCTGTGTCGCGGTCTGGCAGCGCACCATGGCTCAGGCCGAGGGCAAGGCGGACCGGGTCCTCGACAAGCTGGCGGCGGACTGTTTCTGAGTCTGCGGCTTATCTGTCTGGGTATTTGGCCGGAATAAGCGCTGTACCGGGCTGGCGCGCTGGTTAAGATCGCTCATCGGTTTTCTTGATGTGAGGTCGCCATGCGCTTTAGTGATTTGCTCGACGCTGCCCGTAACAACCCGTTGGACGTGTCTATTCCGGCCGAGTGGGCCCAGGGTCGCGCCACGTTTGGCGGGCTGGTTGCCGCCTTGCAATACGAAGCATTGCGCGCCCAGGTGCCGGTGGATCGGCCGTTGCGTTCGTTGGCCGTGACCTTTGTCGGGCCAGTGGCGCCAGATCTATCGGCGAGCTATCAAGTGGAAGTGTTGCGCGAAGGCAAGGCGGTCAGCCAGTTGCTGGGCCGGGTGGTGCAGGGCGGTGAAGTGATGACCCTGGCCCAGGCCAGCTTCGGCGCATCGCGGCCTTCAGAGATCGACGTGCCGGCCTTGCCCGCGCCGGCCTTCAAGCATTGGGACGAGTGCCAGGAACTGCCCTATATCAAAGGCGTGACGCCTGAGTTCATGCGCCACCTGGCGATGCGCTGGAGTGTCGGTGGCTTGCCGTTCACCGGCAACAAATCCCGGGAAATGGGCGGCTGGGTGCGCTTGCGGGGGGATGTGAAAGAAGAGCCTCTGACCGAAGCCCATATCCTCGCCCTGGTGGATGCCTGGCCGCCGGCGCTCTTGCCGCACCTGAAGAAGCCGGCACCCGGCAGCACCCTGACCTGGACCATCGAATTCATCCAGCCCCTGGCGCAGTTGACGACGCTGGACTGGTGCCAGTACCACGTCCAGATCGAGCATGCCCGCGACGGCTACGGCCATGCTGCGGCGATGTTGTGGGGGCCTGACGGCCAATTGATCGCCATCAGCCGCCAGACCGTGGTGGTCTTCGCCTGAGCCATCCTCAGTGGCGGTGGCGCTGACGCCAGGCCTGCCACCAGCCACCGCTGAGGACAAAGCGCGGGAAGGTCACGAACTGCTCGACCACCAGGCGCTGCACTGCATCTTTACGATCACTGAACGGCTCGCTGGCCTGGGCTTCCAGGCTATGGCCGTGGCGTTGCAGCGCCAGGCCGGCCATTACGCCGACCACACCGATGGCGAAACTGGCCAGGCTCAGGCTGAACACGCCGGACACAATCAGCAGGAACCCGACGATGAACAACGGCACGGCAATCAGGTGCAATACCAGGTTGGTCGGGTGCTGATGGTTTTGCGGGTAGGCGCGCCATTGCCAGGCCGGGAGATTGGGGTGACGTTTGCCCATGATGATAAATCCTCTGTCCATTGATACTTGATGAACAGAGTTTAGGTCGGGCGGGCAGGGGCGGCGAATTGGGGTTGGCTATGGGGGTTATAGCGTTTTGATGGAGCAAGCCAGCGGCGTGCGCTGGCTGATCGGTGGGCAAACGTTACAGTTTGAGCTGGCCGATAGCCTTGCTCAACTCGCCGGCCAGGGTCGCCAGTTCGTTGCTGGTGGTGGCCGAATCCACAGTCTGTTGCACGGTGTTTTCCGTGACATCGCGAATGCTCACCACCGCGCGGTTCATCTCTTCGGCCACATGGCTCTGCTGCTCGGCGGCAACGGCAATTTGCGTGTTGCTCTCGCGCATCTGCGCCACGGCGCTGGTGATTTCGGCGAGTGAAGCGCCGGCTTCCTGGGCCTGCTGCACGCAGTCGTCGGCCTTGAACGAGCTTTCCTGCATAAAGTCCACCGCATCCCGGGTACCGGCCTGCAGGGCAGAGACCATGCGGGTGATCTCATCGGTGGAGCTTTGCACGCGCTTGGCCAGGTTGCGTACTTCATCGGCCACCACCGCAAAGCCGCGGCCCATTTCCCCGGCGCGCGCGGCTTCGATGGCGGCGTTGAGGGCCAGCAGGTTGGTTTGTTCGGCGATGCTGTGGATCACGCCGACCACGCCATTGATTTTCTGGCTGTCCTCGGCCAGCTTCTGGATCATCTCGGCGGTTTGCTGCACTCCGGTGGACAACCCGGCAATCGAGCGCTGGACCCGGCTCACCACTTCCTGGCCGCTGCCGGCCAGGGTGTCGGCGGTCTGGGACAAGTCGCGGGTGGCACCGGCGTGTTGGGCGATGTGATACACGGTGGCGGTCATTTCATTGATCGCGGTGGCCGCCTGGTCGGTCTCGCTTTGCTGGCCGAGCATGCCGTGCTGGACCTCATTCATGCTGCTGGCCAGGCGCGCGGCGCCATCGTCCAACAGCTTGGCGGTGCGTGCCACGGTGCTGACCACCCGCTGGTACCCGGCCTGCATGGCGTTGAAGGCACTGGCCATCTGCCCGACTTCGTCCTTGCACGCCAGGGGCACGCGGGCCGAGAGGTCGCCGGTTTTCTCGACGTGCAGCATTACGTCTTTCAAGGTGTTGAGTTGGGCCAGCAAAAAGCGGATCAGTAACTGCGAGGCGCAGAGCATGGCGAGCATCAGGATCAGCACCGCCACCGCGTAGTTGGTGAAACGTTCGGTAAACACCTGGCTCAGGCTCGGTGCATAGGCCAATACCGCAACTTGCTGGCCATCGGCGCGGGCGACGACTTCGGCGCCCATCAACGGGTTCTCGCCGAACAGCGGCATGTGATTGAACTCGACCCAGCCGCTGGCTTCGCTGAGGGCGGACAAGTCCTGGTCCGCCAACTCGGGAACCTGGCCCCGGGCAAATGTCAGCCAGTGCACGCCTGTGGGCAGCGCTTGCCCGGCCGGCCAGGCACCGAGCAAGCGGCCCTGGGCTTGTGCCGAGGCTTGGGAGGCATGGCTGCGGGCCTGTTGTTCAAGCTGCACGGCATACAGCACCAACAGCAGTGTGGTGATGAACGCGACCGCATTCACGGCCCAGAATTTGTACTTCAGCGAGATATTGCTAAGCCAGGCACCCATGGAAGGTTTTCTCTGATAGCGGAAACAGTATTGGCAAGGTGCCATTATTGTGCCGCTATCCGGGAAATGGGTGTTGATATGGGTCAATGCACCGCGTCAATCCAACGCAGGCAGGCCGAAAAAAGTGCGGGCGCAGGCGGTGCTGTGTTGGGCCAGGTCTTCCAGGCTTTCTTCGCGGTGCAGGGCGACTTCGCGCAAGACTTCCGGCAGATAGGCCGGCTCATTGCGCCCGTTCTTCGGTTTGGGGCGCAGGGTGCGTGGCAGCAAGTAGGGCGCGTCGCTTTCCAGCATCAGGCGGCCCCGAGGGATTTCCCTTACAAGCGGGTGCAAGTGCATCCCACGGCGTTCGTCACAGATCCAGCCGGTGATACCGATATGCAGGTCCAGATCGAGGTAGCTGAACAGCGCGCGTTGCTCGCCGGTGAAGCAGTGCACCACGGCGGCGGGCAGTTGATCACGGTAGTCGCGCAGGATCTCCAGCAGGCGCTGGTTGGCGTCCCGTTCATGGAGAAACACCGGCAACTGCAATTCGACGGCCAATGCCAGGTGGGCTTCGAGGACTTTTTCCTGCTGGGGGCGGGGTGAGAAGTCACGGTTGAAGTCCAGCCCGCATTCACCCACCGCGCGTACTCGATCCTGGCTGAGCAGATCACGCAGTTGCCGGGCGCTGTCGGCGTGCCAGTCGCTGGCACTGTGGGGGTGAATGCCCGCAGTGGAGAACAGTCGCCGGGCGCTTTCATCCCAACGCCGGCACAGTTCCAGGGCCTGCTCGCTGCCTTGCACACTGGTGCCGGTGACGACCAATTGGCCCACGCCAGCGGCATAGGCGCGGTCGAGCACGGCCTGGTGCTTGTCGTCGAAACTGGGGTTGGTCAGGTTGACGCCAATATCAATGAGTTGCATGGTGCTATCTCCGCCTGCGGCCGGAAAGTCTATCAGAGCTGTAGATTTATAAGAAAAACCAAGAACTACAACGAGTTATCGCTGTCTTTGAACGTCGCAAGTAACACCGTGGTTGGCCGATGGCCTGCTGCTGTGACACCCTTGCGTGCAAAGTCTGCGCCTCTGGCGCTCTGTTTCTGTCCCCCAATGCGGCGTTTTTCGCGGTGCATGGGGCCTTGTTCTTTCCGGAGAGCGGATGATCCGACCCTCGGCAATGCTCATGGTGTGCCTGACCCTGCTGCTGCCCACGGCGGCGGTTGCGCGTCTGGACGGGCCGCTGGAAGTGACCAAGCCGAGCAAAGTCCGGGACCTGGCAGAAATCCGCAGCAGCCGCACCTTGCGGGTGCTGGTCAACCAGAGCCGTAACAGTTCCGGTGAGGTCCAGGGCCAGTCCATTGGCGTTGAGTATCACCGCCTGCGCGCCTTCGAACACTACCTCAATGGCCGTGCCCGCGATGGCCAGGAAATCAACCTCAAAATCATCCCCAAGGCCAAGGATCAGTTGCTGGGCGCGTTGGCCCGTGGTGAAGGTGACCTGGTGGCGCCCGGTGAACTGCTGGATGCGACCGCGGCCCACAAGATCAGCAGCAGTGACCCGATTGCCAGCGATGTGCCGCTGTGGCTGGTGGGCCTCAAGGGCGAGCGACGGTTTACCCGCTTGGAGCAGTTGTCGGGGCGCACCCTGGCCCTGACGACGGGGAGTGCAGCGGGGGAGGCGGTCAACCAGATCAACCAGAAACTGGCGCTGCGCAAACTGCCGCCGGTCAAGGTGGAATGGGTGGACCCCAGCCTGGCGGTGGAAGATGTATTGGAGATGGTCCAGGCGGGGATCTTCCACCTGACCATTGTCGAGCGGCCGATTGCCGAGCGTTGGTCGAAGATCCTGCCCAAGTTGCGTTTTGACAAGCAAGTAGCGATCAGTGAGCCGGGGGAGGAGTACTGGTTCGTACGTCAGGATGCCTCGATGCTGCGGGCGAGCATCGATCGCTTCCTGAAAACCTACAAGACTCCGTCAGACCAGGATGTGGCCTTCCAGCGTATTTATCGCCGCCTCTATCAGGTGCGTTACCCCTTGGCACGGGCGGATCGACAGCGCCTGGAGAAACTGCGCCCGGTCCTGCAAAAGCATGCACGTGAGCAAGGCATGGACTGGCTGAACCTGGCGGCCCTGGCATTCAAGGAATCGTCCCTCAATCCCGGCGCGAAAAGCGGCAGCGGGCCAACCGGCCTGATGCAGATCACTCCGTCGGCCGCCCAGCGGGTAGGGGTCAACAATATCCAGACCCTGGACAGCAATGTGCAGGCGGGTGCGCGCTACCTGGCGTTGATTCGGCGCAAGTTCTTCGCCAGCCCCAAGCTCAATGAGCGCGAGCGCATGGCGTTCGTCCTGGCGGCCTACAACATGGGCCCGGAACGGGTGCAGGGCATGCGCGCCGAGGCGCGACGCCGGGGCTTGAACCCCAATCAGTGGTTCTTCCAGGTCGAGCGCATCGCCATGGAGCAGGTCGGAATGGGCGGCGTCAGCTATGTTAATAGCGTGAACAAGTACTACTTGGCCTTTGATCGGGAGCGGGACTCCCTGGAGCCGGTGGGGGCCAAGATCGTCTCACGCAAATAATCTAATTTATCGATATTGATTAGCGCTTTTTTCGGCTTTTATCATTATTTAAACTGATTAATATAGCGGCCAACCAACCCCTACTTCGAAAAGGATTATCACTATGAGCCCAATGATCAAAAACCTTCTGTCCACCCGCGCAGGCTACGGCCTGACAGTCCTGCGGATTTTCGTCGGTATCATTTTTGCCGCCCACGGTTCGCAAAAACTTTTCGGCTGGTTTGGCGGCGGCGGCCTGGCAGGCACGGCGCAGTGGATGGAGAGCATCGGCCTGGCCCCGGGTACCCTGATGGCACTGTTGTCGGGCGGTACTGAGTTCTTTGCCGGGCTGGCGCTGATCATTGGCTTGCTGGCACGTCCAGCGGCGCTGGGCTTGACCATTGTCTCGCTGGTGGCGATCTTCTCGGTGCATATCAGCAACGGTTTGTTCATGGCCAACAACGGCTATGAGTTCGCCCTGGCATTGCTGGGTGGCACAGTGGCGGTGCTGTTCGAAGGTGCTGGCAAACTGTCTGCTGACCGCGCCATCGCCAATTGATCGCGCTGCACACGTGTTAAAGGCCCGCCCCGTGCGGGCCTTTTTCGTTGTACGGGATTCTTGACACCGCCCCACCGGCTTCTCTAGGATGCTGCATGCGCCGATTTAAACAGCTAATTGCGGGGCGCCACAGGGACTCGCTGCAGTTCCGACAGAAGCCTGCTCCAGGTTTCGAAATACCGCTAAAGCGCTGGTTCGGTGTTGCCTCTCACCTGCCCGCAGACTTTTGAGGCAGAGACACGACACGATGAATGCACTACGACCTCTTGTACGCCTGGCCCCGATCACTGCGGGCCTGACTCAGCGCAACCCGAAAATCCTCCTTGGCGGCAAGCACCAGCCGACGCTATTGCGTTACCTGGATGGCTGGCCCCGCCGCACTGGCCGTCCTTCGGCGTTCCTGATCCAGTTTGTCGAGGACGGCGAGTCCCTGGCGCGCTTTGCCACCAACAGCTTTGACCTGGCGGTGATCCAGGCGCCGAACGCCGAGGATGCCAGCGAGTTCATCCGCCACCTGACCCGCGTGGCGCGCCAGGGTTTGATTACCCGGCGTTAAGCCGCGACGCTCAGTAGAACGCTGCGGCAGGCGGGTGTTGGCGACGGCGACGCGAGACGAAGATCCCCAAGCCCAACAGGCTTACGATCAGCGCAACGGTGATGCTGGTGAGCACCACCACGCTGAGCTCCAACTGGCGGACGCTCTTGTAGGCCGTATTTTCCAAGGTGTGAAGCTCCATGCGTAATCGCAGGCGTTCTTTGTTCAGCGCCTGCAACAGCGCGCTTGAAGGGACAGCCTGCCCCCCCAGCATTGATGGCGGCGTGTTCAGCGATTGCCATTCCTTTTCTGCCTGGTCCAGGCGTTGTTCCAGCAGGGCCGCCTTTTTTCGGTAGGTCTGTGCAGCCTCGTTGCGCAGCCGGTCCAGCAACCCGGGTGGTTGCTGGTCACTCGCACGCGGGCTGATCGCGCGCAGCATGTCGGGTGCTGCGAGGTTGTCCAGGGTATTCAAGACAAACCTGGCATTGCCTGGACGCGGCGCTTTTTGCCCGTTGGCATTGCGTGGGGCCAGCCAGACGCGATCGCTGAGCAGGTCAATGTCGGCAACCACAACTACTTGGATATTCGTGGCCTTTTGCAGCGTAGCTTTCTGGCCGTTGATACCGTCCGCAAACGCGGAATAGGCGGGCCCTTCGATACGGGCGGCGATTACATTCCTCCGACCACGATTGGCCGCCTCGCCGAGCATGGCGTCGAAAGCGTCCTTTTGAGTGAAACGTGCCCCATCGAACGTGCTGGCTTGCTCGGAACTTTGCAGGAGCGGGGTGAAGGTGGTGCGGCTTTTTTTCAGTGGTATGAGTGTGCCGGGATTTAACAGCGTCACACTGTCGACGCCCCAGCTACTGATATCGTGCTGCGCCATCGCCTCTCTGGGCAGGGTAATTGCCCCGGGGTGGCGTACAGGCGGCTGGCCGCTGGTCATGACTACCGGGGTTGCATAGAGGCTGTCCGCCAATACCATATTCGCCGGCATCTGCACGCCCCAAGCCGCGAGCAGGCTTTGCTGGATGGCGGTGTGGGCGGTCGAGTCCAGATCGTTCAGCGGGTCGATAAACATCATCAACCTGCCCCCTGCCAGGACAAATTGGTCAATGGCAAAAAGTGTCTGTTGCGCCAGTCGAGCGGGTTGGACGACCATCAAGGTCTTGATGTGTTCGGGGATGCGCGGGATGTCGTTGCCCAGGCTCATCAGGTTGAAATGGCTGCGCAACTCCTTGAGCAGCTGCCACGGCGGCGCGGTGGCCTGATTGAGCTCGTCCCGGCTGCCATCTATGGGTAATCCGGAGATCAGCCCGATAGTCGGTTGCTCCTGGCGGGCGACGTTGTGGATCAGGCGGCTGATCTCATATTCCAGGAAGTCCGCTTGGCTGGGGTCGAACCTTTCGATTTTCTGCGGCTCCTGGTTTGCACGGATGCCGATCAGGCCAAACAGTCCTTGTTTACTGTCCAGTCCCAATACCTGCGCCTTATATTCATCTTCGGAAAAGGGCCGGGGGTCGATCAGGTGCAGATTGATGTTGCCGTTTGCCGCGCTCTCATAAGCCTTGAGCAGCATTGCGATGTGTTCGCCATGATTGTTCAAAACTTCACTTTTACGGGGGTGGCTGGCGTTGAAAAAGTACAGGTCCATGGGCATTTCAAGTGTCGCGAGCAGGGCATCGGTGGAGGGAGACAGGGTATGGATTTGGTGCCCGGAAAGGTCCAGGCGATAGTTGGGCAGTTTCAGGACCCAGACCAGATTGAAGGCGAGAAAAAGCAGGGCGATGACGACCAACGTCACGCCAAAGTTTATAAGGTTCCTCATGGGATATCCGTTCTCAGCCTTTTCTGAAATTTAAAGTGAGGGTGGTTGCAGTGAGGAAAGCGATGATCATGCTGACGAAGTACGAGGTGTCCTGCAGCGTCAACAGGCCGCTGTCGATGGCGCTGAAACGTAGCCGTGGATTGAGTGAGATCAAACTGTCAATAATCCAGATCGGTGTCTGATGGGCCAGCATATCCAGCACGGATGATAAAGTGCTGGTTATCAATAGCAACGTAAGGGTGAGGCTGAAGATAATCAGTCGGTTACAGGCCAGTACGCAGATAAGACCGGAGAACGAAAGATAGGCCCCAGCCAGCAGCCAACTCCCGATACATTGCGCGAGGATCGTTGAGTTGTCCGCCGGGGCCAGATAGTTGATGGCAATAATCAGCGGAAAGTTTAACAGCAGGGTCAGGGCACACAGGACCCATGCGGCGAAAAATTTGCCCAATGTCAGTTCTAATGCGGAAACTGGCAGGGTGTTGGTAAAGACCAGTGCAGTGTCTTTATGCTCATCCAGCCAAAGTAATGTGGAAATAAATGGAATGAAAATTAGATAGAGCCAGGGATGGAACTGAAAAAAAGCATGTAAATTAGTCGGGGCTTTATCTAAGAAGTGTCCTACATAAAAACCCAGCGCAGCATTGGTCAGCAGGAAGAGTGCGATGCCGAAGTAAGTGGCTGGGCTCGACAAGTAACTGCTGAGTTGGCGCTTGAATATCACGGGTAGACGTTTCAATTGGGTGCCTCCTGGCTCATATGGTGGATGACATCGCTTAGGCGTCCCGGCTCAATGCTCAAGGCGTTGATCTTCCAACGACGATTGGCGACCAGGGCATTGACGTGGGGATAAATGATTTGCCCCGGCATCGCGAGTACCGTCACGCTGCCGTCGGCATGCCGGTCTTCTTCAATACCGGCCACCCCAGGAAGTACGGCCAGCGCCAGCAGGTCCAGGGGAGCATCGGCGGCCAGGGTGATTGCCTGGTAATGACGCGAGCTGCGCAGCAGTTGCGTGACCGGGGCATCAGCCAGTAGGCGGCCTTCGGCCAGGACCAGCGCCCGCTGGCAGATCGAGGAAAACTCCTCGGGGTTACGCGAGGCGATCATCACGGTCATGTCTTCGGTCAGTGACTGGATGAGCATCCCGACCTTATGTTTTTGCAGGGCGTCCAGGCCTTCGGTGGGTTCATCGAGCAGCAGCAGCTTGGGGTCATGCACAATGGCCTGGGCCAGTGCCACTTTGCGTCGGTGCCCCGCAGGCAAGGCGGCGACGGGTGAGTTGAGTACCCGCCATAGCTCCAGGCGGGTGATGGCGCGATCCACCATCTTGCGTTTTTCCAGGCCCCGGAACCCACGAACTTCAGCCATGAAACCCAGAAAGCTCTTAACCTTCATGCTGCCATGGCTTAGTGCGGATTCAGGCTGGTAACCTATTATCTTTCTGGTCTTTATAGGGTGTGTGGATATAGCCAGGTCGTATATTTTTATATTTCCGGAAGTTGCAGGAATGCCACCTGAAAGTAGTTTTAGTAGGGTGCTTTTGCCGGCGCCATCATGTCCGAACAACCCTATGCATTCCCGGGGGTGAGCGCTGAATGTCAAGTTGTCGAGGATCGTAGTGCGTCCGGCTTTCTTTGTTAGATTTGTTATTTCGATCATTATTCTTTTCTGCTTGGTTGTTTGCCAGGACGCGCCGGGTTGGACACGGCCTCAATTAACCTGTGTCTTCAGGCTGCGAGTTGCCAAAGGTTTAAGATGAAAAGTATTGATCTGCGGCATTGTTAAAAAATGGTACGTTCAATGGGGGCGCTTGGAAACGCTAGGACGCGCGAATAAGGTAAGTCCTACATGTGCCCCAATCACTCGCTGAAACAATTGCATTGCTCTTGGTGTGGTGTTGATTTTTGATTTTATAGATGGCGTGTATATGAAGTACTACCGTAATGGAGTTCGACACTCATGATGCTTCTACGTACTCTTGTTCTTGAACACTCTGGTCATGATTCCCCGGTTAACGGTGCATTGCTCTGTTGTTTTGCGGTACCGCAAATCGCATCGAACTTTCTTGTCTATAGCCTGGATGAAGAGGTCGAGCCCGGAAGCTCCCGGGTCTATCTCGCCGCCTTGCGCAAAAAAGCCGAGCGGTATTTTCTTGGAGGCATCGAGTCCAAGGAGAGCCTGCAACTGGCAATGAGCGTCCTCAAGCAGATCATCACCCTGGCCACGGCATCTGGCGCTAAGGATGGCAACGCCTCAGAGTCGCAGGTGCCTTATCACTTCATCGACCTGAAGGGCAGCAAGCTGCCGACGGCTCGGCCGGAGGATCACCATTCGCTGATGATCAAGAAAGCATTGGTGATGAAGGTGATCACCCTTGGGACGTCAGTCATTGGCTTGCCCGCGATTGAGAGCACCGAGTTGATTGTGCCGTCTATTCGCTTCTCATCAAAAATGGTGTCGCCACCCGGTACAGCAAGTCATGCGGAGGACTTGCCGCCTGAGTCCCAGGAAGAACCGCCGGTGGTGGTGCCCGCCATACGGGCCGTTGAGTCCTTGCCATTGCCGACGCCAACCGCCCCCGTTCAGCAGGTGCAGGAGCGGCCACCTGTAGTCGCGGATCAGTCGACCCTGGTTGAAGTAGACACCACCCTGACCAATCTGGCCCGAGTGGCACATGAGTTGACGCAGCAAAAGCGCGCGGTGCTCCAGCAACAGGAGGAGTTGGAGGAACAGCGCAGCCAGTTGCTCCAGGAAAAAGCAACATTGGAGAGGGCTCACCAACAAGTCAGCGCCCAGGAAGTTACCTTGCAACAGCGTACAGAAGCCTTGGATAGCCGCGAGGCAAATCTGGTCCGGGATACGCAGTTGCAGGAGGCGGAACAACGGCGCCTGGAAGATTGGGCGCGACAGCTGGAAGATGAGTCGTTCAGGCTACAGGCCCATGACAGGGCATCCCAACAGCAGGCTGAACAGTTGGCGAATGGCCTGGGGCAATTGTCGGGTTTCAGGGGGGATCTAAAGGCGTTGCTCTATCGCCTGGATGGAACCTTGTTTCCTGTGGGAAAGGTCGAGCAGGAGCCGGGCAACGTGCCTAGGGCCGACTGACCTGAGGGAATCAGGCCTGGCTACTTTTTGGCGTTCATTTATTATCAAACCCGACCGGTTGCCGGCAGCCAGCCAGTGCATCCGTGGCTGATGCAAGGCTGGTTTGAACCAATGGATATTTCCTGGGGATGTGACGCTTTTGAGTACCAAGCTGATTACCAAAGAAGGTCATGAGGCGCTGAAGAAAGAGCTGGATTACCTGTGGCGAGAAAAGCGTCCGGATACTACGCGCAAGGTGACCTGGGCCGCTTCGCTGGGAGATCGCAGCGAGAACGCCGACTACCAGTACAACAAGAAGCTGCTGCGCGAAATCGATCGCCGGGTGCGCTACCTGCGCAAGCGCCTGGAAGACATGCGGGTGGTGGAGTACATGCCCGAGCAGGAGGGCAAGGTGTTCTTCGGGGCCTGGGTGGATATCGAGAACGAGCAGGGCGAGACCAAGCGTTTCCGGATCGTGGGTTATGACGAGATCTATGAGCGCATGGACTACATCTCCATTGACTCACCCATGGCCAGGGCCCTGTTGCGCAAGAAGGTGGACGATGAGGCCATTGTGCAGACGCCAGGCGGCGAAGTGTGCTGGTGGATCACCGGCATCGAGTACATCACGTAGGAGCCGGCTTGCCGGCGATGGCGCCTGCAAGATTGCCGTCCCGGCTCCCAGAGGGGAGCCGGTTTTTTCCTCAGCCTTCGCGCAGTACCGCCAGCGGGCTGGCGTTCAACGCGCGGCGGGTGCCGAATACCCCGGCACCGCCGATCAGCACGGCGCCGATCAGCGGAAGCACCAGCAGCCACGGGTGTGGGTGCCAGACCAGGTCGAAGGCATAGCGATACAGCACCAGGGTCACCAACTCGGTACCCAGCGCCGCCAGTAGTCCGCTGACCGCCCCCAGCAGCCCGAACTCGATACGCCGGGCCTTGACCAGCAACTTGCGCTCCGCCCCCAGGGCGCGCAACAGGGCACCCTGGCGAATGCGCTCGTCCAGGGTGGCCTGCAGGCCGGAGAACAGCACCGCCATGCCCGCCGCCAGGACGAACAGCAGTACGTATTCCACAGCCAGCGTGACCTGGGCCAGGATGCTACGCAGTTGGGCCAGCAGTGCTTCGACCTGCAGGATGGTCACTGCCGGGAAAGCCCGGGACAGATCGACGATCTGCTGGTCATGCCCGGCGGCCAGGTAGAAGCTGGTCAGGTACGTGGCCGGTAGGTCCTTCAAGGTGCCCGGTTGGAAAATCATGAAGAAATTGGGTTGGAAGTTATCCCAGTTGATTTCCCGCAGGCTGGTGACCCGAGCCTCACGGTTTTCCCCACCAACGGTGAAGATCAGGTGGTCGTTGAGCTTGAGCTTGAGGCTTTCGGCGACCTTGGCTTCTACCGAGACTCCAGGTATTTCATCGCCCGGCTGATCCGCCCACCAGGCGCCCGATGTCAGGGTGTTACCAGGGGGCAGGTCCGCCGCCCAGGTCAGGCTCAGGTCCCGTTGTATCGCACGATCGCCACTGGAATCCTTGCTGACAATTTCCTGCACCGGCTCACCGTTGATGCTGATCAGGCGCCCCGGCACCACCGGATACAAGGGCGCGGCCTGGGCCTGCAGTGCAAGCAGGCGAGCACCGAAGGCATCCTTGTCGGCCGGCAGGATGTTGAGGGCGAAATAGTTGGGTGCATCCTTGGGCAACTGGTTCTGCCAGGTGTCGAGCAACTCGCCACGCAGCAGGGCGATCAAGCCCATCGACAGCAGGATCAGGCCAAATGCCAGGGACTGGCCCGCCGCCGCCAGCGGGTGACGCAACAACTGGCCCAGCCCCAGGCGCCAGGGTAGGGCGGCGCGCGCCAGCAGGCGGCGCAGGCTTTGCAGCAGCAACAGGAGCAGGCCACCGAGGATCAGCGCGGCGATCACCCCACCGCCCAGCAGGGCGAAGGTCAGCACCAGGTCCAGGCTCAAGCGCCACATGATCAGGCCCAGGGCAAACAATGCCGCGCCATACACCATCCAGGTACTGGAGGGGATCGGCAGCAAGTCGCGACGCAGAACCCGCAGCGGCGGCACTCGGCCCAGGGCGGCCAATGGCGGCAAAGCGAAGCCGGCCAGGGCCACCAGCCCGGTACCGATCCCGGCGACGGCGGGCAGCAATCCGCCGGGTGGTACGTCTGCCGGCAACAGGTCGTGCAACAGGTAAAACAGGCCCAGTTGCGCGAGCCAACCCAGCGCCGCACCGGCGAGGCTGGCCAGCAAGCCCAGGACGGTCAGTTGCAGGCTGAACAGCAGCATGGTTTCCCGGCGCGACAGACCCAGGCAGCGCAACAGCGCACTGGCGTCGAAGCGGCGGCTGGCAAAGCGGTTTGCCGACAAGGCCACAGCCACCCCGGACAACAGCACAGCGACCAGGCTGGCCATGTTCAGGTAGCGCTCGGCCTTGCCCAGGGCGCCGCCGATCTGTTGGTTGCCGTCCCGTGCGTCTTGCAGGCGCTGGTTGGCGGCCAGCCCCGGGGTGATCTGATCGCGGTAGGTTTGCAGGGCGGTGCTGGCTTGTGGCGCGCGCCACAGTTCGCGGTAGCTGACCCGGCTGCCCGGCTGGACTACGCCGGTGGCCTCAAGGTCGGCCAGGTTGATCATCACCCGTGGGGTGAGGCTATAGAAGTTGCCGGCCCGGTCTGGCTCATAGGTGAGCACCCGGGCCAGGCGCAGGGTTTTCATGCCGACATCGATACTGTCGCCGACTTTCAGGTCCAGTGCCGTCAGCAGGCGTGCCTCGACCCAGGCCTCGCCGGCTTTCGGCCCGCCGCCCGAGGTTTCTTCGGCGAAGGGTTCGGCCGCGCTTTTCAGTTGGCCGCGCAGCGGGTACTGCTCGTTGACCGCCTTGATACTCGATAACTGAATGCCGTTGTCAGTGGCGATAACGCTGGAGAATTCCACCACCCTGGCGTGCGTCAGGCCCAGTTGTGTGCCGCTGGTTATCTGCTCGGGGCGAGCCGGCGAGCTGCCCTCCAGCACCAGGTCGGCACCGAGGAATTCGGTGGCGCGCAGCAGCATCGCACCGTTGAGCCGTGCACCGAAGTAGCCGATGGCAGTGCTGGCGGCCACCGCCACCAGCAGGGCGAAGAACAGCACACGCAATTCACCGGCGCGGGCATCGCGCAGTAATTGGCGTAGGGCAAGGCTGAACAGACGCAACAGCGGCAATCGTGCCATCAAGGCTCCAGGGGCTCGACCATCAGGCCGGCTTCAAGGCGGATCAGGCGTCGGCAGCGATGGGCCAGGCGCTCGTCGTGGGTCACCAGCACCAGGGTGGTGCCGTTCTCTTTATTGAGCTCGAACAGCAGGTCGCTGATGCGCTCGCCGGTATGGCTGTCGAGGTTGCCGGTGGGTTCATCGGCAAACAGTACGTCCGGCTCGGCCGCGAACGCCCGGGCAATCGCGACCCGCTGTTGTTCGCCACCGGAGAGCTGGCGGGGCGAATGGGTCAGGCGCTGGCCCAGGCCGACCCGCTCGAGCAAGTGCCGGGCGCGTTCGCGGGCATCCTTGCGACCGTCCAGCTCCAGGGGCAGCATGACGTTTTCCAGGGCATTGAGGCTGTCGAGCAATTGGAATGACTGGAACACAAAGCCGACGTGTTCGGCGCGGATACGTGCCCGTTGGTCCTCATCGAGGACGCTCAGGGCCTGGCCGGCGAGGGTGACTTCACCGCTGCTGGGCAGGTCGAGCCCGGCCAGCAGCCCAAGGAGCGTGGATTTTCCGGAACCGGAGCTGCCGACGATAGCCAGGCTATCGCCCTTGTTCAGTTCCAGGCTCAGTTCGTGCAGGATGGTCAGTTCACCTTCCGCGCTGGGAACCACTTTGCTAAGGTTCTGCGCGGTGAGAATGCATGCGCCCATGGAGAATCCGATGCGAATATGGTTTTTGAGTGCTGGCCTGGCCCTGATGTGCATGGCCCAGAACGCAGCGGCGGGTACTGTCCTGATCGTTGGCGATAGTATCAGTGCCGGTTTCGGCCTGGATACCAGCAAAGGGTGGGTAGCACTGCTGGAGCAACGGCTCAAGAAGGAGGGTTTCGACGATAAGGTGGTCAATGCCTCCATCAGCGGCGACACCAGCGCCGGAGGCTTGGCGCGGCTGCCGGCGGCGCTTGCAGAGCATAAGCCGGACGTGGTGGTGATCGAGTTGGGCGGCAACGACGGCTTGCGCGGGCAGCCTCCAGCGCAATTGCAACAAAATCTTGCGTCGATGATTGACCAGTCCAAGGCCGGTGGCGCCAAGGTGTTGCTGCTGGGGATGCAGTTGCCGCCCAATTATGGCCCGCGATATACCACGGCATTTGCTGAGGTCTATGGTGTGCTGGCCAAGGAAAAAAACGTCCCGCTGGTGCCGTTTTTCCTGGAGGGCGTGGGTGGCCATCCGGACATGATGCAGGCTGATCAGCTGCACCCGGCAGTCGGTGCCCAGGCCAAGTTGCTGGAAAATGTCTGGCCGACGCTAAAACCGCTGTTATGACGCTTTTCTAGCAGCGGCCTTTCGGCTAAGGTGGCGCCCCCGATTTGGAGCCCCCGATGTCGTCGCGTCCCGCCTGGTCCCTGTTTGCCTACCAACTGATCGAGCCCGACGAGCAGTTGGATCTGTTCGCCTGCCAGGAAGTGAAGGTACACCTGGTGACGCGCCAGCTGGAACTGGGCGGTACCATCGACCGGACGCTCTGCGGCACATTGCTGCCAGCCCAGCCACGCTGGTCCTCGGTGGATCGCTCGATCTTCCAGGACCAGCGCCTGTGCCCCTTGTGCCGGGCGATTCTCGAATCGCAAAAACGTGGTACGCCGCCTATCTGGCCTGAGCTGCGCTTCGAGCTTTAAGGGCAGGTACACGCTACAATCGCCATTTTACCCCCGTCGATCTGCGAAGGATTTTCCGGATGTTGTCGCGCTTGCCTGTCGTCACCCGTTGCCTGTCTCTCGCTGCCTTGTGTGCAGCCGGTCCTGTCGCGGCCCTGCAACTGCCCCTGCCGCCGCCGGGTGAAGACATTGTCGGCCAGGTCCAGGTGATCAAGGCCAAGTACGAAGACACCTTTGCCGACCTCGGTGCTACCTATGACCTGGGCTATTCGGAGATGGTCGCGGCCAACCCCGGCGTGGATGCCTGGTTGCCGGGGGCTGGGGCGGAGATTGTGCTGCCGACCCGTTTCATTTTGCCACCGGGTCCCCGGGAAGGCATCGTGATCAACCTGGCCGAGTACCGTCTGTACTACTACCCCAAGGGCCAGGACGTGGTGTACACCTTCCCGTTGGGGATCGGTCGTGAAGGCTGGGGCTCGCCGATTGCCCATACCAGCATCATTGCCAAGACCCCCAACCCGACCTGGACCCCGCCCGCGTCGATCAAGGCCGAGCACGCGGCAGACGGCGACCCGCTGCCCAACGTGGTACCGGCCGGTCCCGACAACCCCCTGGGTCCGTTCAAGTTCACCCTGGGGACGCCGGGCTACCTGATTCATGGCTCCAACAAGAAGTTCGGTATCGGCACCCGTACCAGCCATGGTTGCTTCCGCATGTTCAACAGCAACGTGCTGGAGATGGCCAAGATGGTTCCGGTAGGCACGCCTGTGCGGATCATCAATGATGCCTACAAGTTCGGTATCAGCGGCGGCAAGGTCTACCTGGAGGCGCACGCGCCCTTGAATGACGACGGTACGCCGTCGGTGGTCGACAAGCACACCGCTGTGATCAACGCCATGCTTAAGCGTGAAGACCTGGCCAATAACCTGCGGGTCAACTGGGATGAGGTGCGTGATGTGGTGGCGGCCGAAGATGGCTTGCCCGCGCAAATCGGCGAGCCGGGCACGGCGCCGATGGTCAGCAGCATGCCGGTCGATCTGCAGCAGTAGTGACTGGTGCCAGACGAAGCCCGCCACGGATTGCCCCTGGCGGGCTTTTTATTGCCTGGAATCTGAAGCCCAATCCCGGGCAATAAAAAGCCGATCCAAAAATGGATCGGCTTGATAACAACCCCGAAGGATTATTACTTGCGGCTAGCTTTTTCAAGCATGCGCAGAGCGCGCTCGTTAGCTTCGTCAGCAGTCTGTTGTGCTTTTTGAGCAGCAGCCAGAGCTTCATCAGCTTTACGGTAGGCTTCGTCTGCACGAGCCTGGGAGCGAGCTGCTGCGTCTTCAGTTGCAGTCAGACGAGCTTCGGTTTCTTTGGAGACGCTGCTGCAACCGGTAGCCAGAACTGCGGCCAGAGCCAGAGCAGAGAATTTCAGAACGTTGTTCATCGTGTTCCCCTTCAAGGACTTTCTATTTAATGGCTAGTATCTCAGAGTGAGCTAATAGCCGGCGTACATACTACCCATTACTTGTAGTAAGTAAACTGACGTAGCGCAAGAAGCAAAAAAAATTCTTGTGCCGAATCTATTTTGGCTAATCTTTAGCGAGTTTGTATAAAAATTATCCAGTTTGTGCTGCGCGGTCAAAGATTGGATCCAGGCTGAAAGCGCCGCCTGGCAAGTGTTAAACGTTGTAAGTCGATGTCAATTTATATATCTGCGCCAATACTATTGTTCAGATTGTCCAGACGCTGATGGGCATCTTTCGCGCATGTAGAGGTGACTTTAAAAGCGGTGGTTCGTCTCAAGCTTCAACTGTCGGCAATGTTCAGGCTATCGACCACAGGATGTTCGATCAGCCCTTTCTATGTCCGCCAGCCCGATGGATGACGAGCGTCTCTTGAGCAATGACAGGATTGGTGCCTACTATTCCTTGGTGCGGGGCGTGAGTACTGTAGGGCTTTTCTCGTTGTCGAAACCGGCACGGGGTGGCGTAGATGTTCCTTCGCCGGAAAAACATCGGTAAGGTAGGGGTCAGAAACCAAGACCCGCGAGGAGTAGTGATGAGCGAGGCGTTGTCCATCCACCATGACCAGGCTGGTCATCAGTTCGAGACCAATGTGGACGGTCATCGTGCCTATCTGACCTACATGGACCTGGGGAAGCAGACCCTGGATATCTACCGCACGTTTGTGCCCAATGCCCTGCGTGGGCGTGGCATTGCCGCTGCGTTGACCGAAGAGGCGCTGCAATACGCCGAGAGCATGGGCTATACAGTAATCCCGTCCTGCTCCTACGTGGAGCGCTACATGGAGCGCCACCAGCGCCACGCCGCGAAGCTGTAAAAGCCAGCATGCAGGCATAAAAAAACGCCGGGCTTAGCCCGGCGTTTTTGTGTGCGTCAGGTGCGTTTGCGCTTGGGCAATACGTCTTTGAGCTTGGCGTGCATGCTGCGCAGGGTGGTCTCGGTGGCGGACCAGTCGATGCAGGCATCGGTGATCGATACGCCGTATTGCAGGTCGGCCAGATCCTTGGGAATCGCCTGGCAGCCCCAGTTCAGGTGACTCTCGACCATCAGGCCGATAATCGACTGGTTGCCTTCCAGGATCTGGTTGGCCACGTTCTCCATCACCAGCGGCTGCAGGGCCGGGTCCTTGTTGGAGTTGGCGTGGCTGCAATCGACCATGATGTTCGGCTTGATCTTCGCTTTGCTCAGGGCCTGTTCGCACAGGGCCACGCTGACCGAATCATAGTTGGGCTTGCCATTGCCGCCACGCAGTACCACGTGGCCATAGGCGTTGCCCTTGGTGGTGACGATGGACACGCCACCTTCCTGGTTGATCCCCAGGAAACGGTGCGGGCTGGAAACCGACTGCAGCGCGTTGATCGCCACGGTCAGGCCGCCATCGGTCCCGTTCTTGAAACCCACGGCCGAGGACAGGCCAGAGGCCATTTCGCGGTGGGTTTGCGATTCGGTGGTACGCGCACCGATCGCCGACCAACTGATCAGGTCCTGCAGGTATTGCGGGGAAATCGGGTCCAGGGCTTCGGTGGCCGTTGGCAGGCCCATTTCAGCCAGGTCCAGCAGCAGCTTGCGACCGATGTGCAAGCCGTCCTGGATCTTGAACGAGTCGTCCAGGTACGGATCGTTGATCAGGCCTTTCCAGCCGACGGTAGTGCGCGGCTTCTCGAAGTACACGCGCATCACCAGGTACAGGGTGTCGGACACTTCCGCCGCCAGCACTTTGAGGCGCTCGGCGTACTCGTGGGCAGCCTTGAGGTCGTGGATCGAGCAAGGGCCGATCACCACGAACAGGCGGTGGTCAGTGCCGTCGAGGATGTCACGAATGACTTCGCGGCCCTTGGTGACGGTCTGCAGGGCAGCGTCGCTCAAAGGGATTTCGCGCTTGAGCTGATCGGGCGTGATCAGGGTCTCGTTGGATTCGACGTTTAGGTCGTTGATCGGTAAATCAGCCATCGTGTTACTCGTCAGGGTCACGGGTGCCGGCCGCCAGCGAACCCCGTGCGGCGGAGCACAGCATGATTTAAATGCAGCGGGGAGCCGAACCTTAGCGCGTACAAGCCTGCTCGACAATGGGCAATTGCGCGCGTTGTCGTGCGGCCTGATAGTGTGTTGCCTGGTTGAAGGTCGTGGTGCAGATCGAGTGAAAGCGTTTGAATTGACGGATTTGGATATCGACCAGCAGTTGTTGGCGCTACCTGGCGCTTCGCTGCTGGTATTTACCGGCGCTGGCTGTGCCAGTTGCCGCTGGGCACGCCAACAGATGCCGGGGTGGAACCTGCCGGTTGCGCGCATCTGCTGGGTCGACGCTGGGCATAATGGTGGCGCAGTGCAGCGTTACGGGATCTTTCATTTGCCGGCCATATTTGTAGTGTGCGAGGGTCAACTGCACGGTGCGCTACAGGTTGGCCTGAACGCCGGCGAGCTCAGTGCCGCTATAGATGAGGCGCTCAAACAGGAACCAGAGGAGTTGCCATGACGAATGCAGTTGAGCCAGGGCCACGCATTGGGATTATCGGCACCGGTGCCATCGGTGGGTTTTACGGGTTGATGCTGGCGCGCGCCGGGTTCGACGTACATTTCCTGCTGCGCAGTGAGTTCGCAGCGGTCAGTGAGCGCGGCTTGCAACTTAATAGCGCGGTGCATGGCGCGTTGAGCCTGCAGCCGGTCCAGGCCTACGCCAATGCGGCCGACATGCCGCCTTGCGACTGGCTGTTGGTGGGCACTAAGACCACCGGCAACGTTGAACTGGCGCCAACCATTGCCCAGGTGGCGGCGCCCGATGCCAAGGTTGTCCTGTTGCAAAATGGCCTGGGTGTCGAAGATGGCCTGCGCGAGCATCTGCCGCCGTCCCTGCATTTGCTTGGCGGGCTTTGTTACATCTGCGTGCACCGTTCCGGGCCGGGGATCGTCGAGCATCAGGCCATGGGCCGGGTCAGCCTTGGCTATCACAGCGGCAACGCGACGGATGATGCTGTACGTCGCCAGGCGATTGTCGAGGAGGGCGCGGGCCTGTTCCGTCAGGCCGGGATCGACTCCCAGGCCATGCCAGACCTGGACCAGGCGCGCTGGCATAAACTGGTGTGGAATGTGCCGTACAACGGCCTGTCGGTGTTGCTCGGTGCCAATACCTCGCAGTTGATGGCCGACGAATCCAGCCGGGAGTTGATCCAGGGCCTGATGGCCGAAGTGGTGCAGGGCGCCCACGCGTGCGGCCATGAGATCGCGCCGGGCTACGCTGAGCAGATGTTCAGCATGACCGAGCGTTTGACGGACTACTGGCCCAGCATGTATCACGATCACCTGCACCAGCGCCCCCTGGAACTGGCCGCGATCTACGCCCGCCCGCTGGCCGCCGCCCGGGCCGCCGGCTGCCAATTGCCGCGGATGCAGGCGCTGTATCAGGCCTTGGGCTTTATTGATCGACGCAAGAGCTGAGGAGCAGACATGGCCAAAGGCATGAGCGACAAACTGGTACTGGCGATTTCCTCGCGGGCCCTGTTCGACCTGGGCGAAAGCCATAAGGTTTACCTGGCCCAGGGCGTCGAGGCCTACCGCAAATACCAGATCGACCACGAGGAAGAAATCCTTGAGCCGGGGGATGCCTTCCCCCTGGTCAAGAAACTCCTGACCCTCAATGCCAGCCTCGGCCGTGCGCGGGTCGAAGTGGTGCTGGTGTCGCGCAACAGTGCCGATACCGGCCTGCGCGTGTTCAATTCGATCCAGCACTACGGCCTGGATATTTCCCGCGCAGCCTTTGTCGGTGGGCGTAACCCCCACCCTTATCTGGCGGCGTTTGGCAGCCACCTGTTTCTCTCGACTCACGCCGAGGATGTGCGCAGCGCGCTGGATGCCGGTTTTGCGGCAGCAACCATTTTGTCCGGCGGCGCCCGTCGCGCGTCCAGTGCCGAGCTGCGGATTGCCTTTGATGGTGACGCGGTGCTGTTTTCCGACGAGTCCGAGCGCGTCTACCAAAGTGGCGGCCTGGAAGCCTTCCAGGCCAGCGAGCGGCAAGCAGCCCGCGAACCGCTACGGGGTGGGCCATTCAAGGGATTCCTGGCGGCCCTCAATCTGTTGCAGCGCGAGTTCCCCGATGAGTCATGCCCAATCCGCACGGCGCTGGTGACGGCACGTTCGGCGCCGTCCCACGAGCGGGTGATCCGCACCTTGCGTGAGTGGGATATCCGCCTGGACGAGTCGCTGTTTCTCGGCGGCCTGGAAAAATCAGCGTTCCTTGAAGCGTTCGCTGCCGATGTTTTTTTTGACGACCAGGCCGGCCATTGCGAAAAAGCCAGGGAGGTCGTGGCCACCGGACATGTGCCCCATGGCGTGAGCAATGAGCCCAAAGTCCAGGTCCAGAGCTAAGTTCATCGCAGTCGCGGAGGCGCTGCTAAGCTGAAACAATCCCCGCCATCCTGGCAGTCCAGGAGGTTCTATGATTCGGTCGATGTTGTATGCCTCAGACCTGGGTGTGTATGCGCCTTACGTGATGCAACATGCGCTGGCGATGGCGCGTACGTTCAAGGCGGACCTGTATGTGATTCATGTGGTGGAGCCGATCGGACTGTTCGCAGAATCGGTGCTGCAAACCTATCTTGATGAGCAGGCCTTGAGCGAATGGCAGAGCCAGGGGCTGAACACGGTAATGGCGAACATCGAACAGCGGGTGCTGGACAGTTTTCGTGAAGAGTTGCAGGACGGCGAGCAGGACTTGCAGGCGATTCGTTCGGTGCGGGTGATCCAGGGGGACCCCGCCCAAGTGATTCTCGACCAGGCGCAGAAACTCTCGGTGGATTTGTTGATCGTAGGAAGTCATAGCCAGGGCGCAGGAATCTCGACCCCGTTGGGGCGGACGGCGGCGCGGGTGTTGCAGTTGTCCCAGGTGCCGGTGTATCTGGTGCCTTTGTTGCAGCGTCGACGCAGTGAAGATGTGTGATGGGGCGTAAACGATAAAAAGTTCTAGATTTATCAATCCAACCTTTAATATAGTTATATACCGTCGCTGATATCCGTGGCGTCTATCTGCTTTGAGGGACACATATGAAGCTTCAACAACTGCGCTACATCTGGGAAGTGGCGCACCACGACCTCAACGTTTCCGCCACGGCTCAAAGCCTCTACACCTCGCAACCGGGTATCAGTAAACAGATCCGCCTGCTCGAAGATGAATTGGGCGTCGAAGTGTTCGCTCGCAGCGGCAAGCACCTGACCCGCGTCACGCCTGCCGGTGAGCGCATCATCACTACTGCCGGCGAAATCCTGCGCAAGGTCGAAAGCATCAAGCAGATCGCCCAGGAATTTTCCAACGAGAAAAAAGGCACCCTGTCGATTGCCACCACCCACACCCAGGCCCGTTACGCGCTGCCGCCGGTGATCAGTTCGTTCATCAAGCAGTACCCGGACGTGGCCCTGCACATGCACCAGGGGTCGCCGATGCAGATCGCCGAGATGGCGGCTGATGGCACCGTCGACTTCGCCATCGCCACCGAAGCCCTGGAGCTGTTCGGTGACCTGGTGATGATGCCGTGCTATCGCTGGAACCGCTGCGTCGTGGTGCCCCAGGGCCACCCACTGGCCAAACTGCCGAAGCTGACCCTAGAAGCGCTGGCGGAATACCCGATTGTGACCTATGTGTTCGGCTTCACCGGCCGCTCCAAACTCGACGAAGCCTTCAGCCATCGCGGCCTCACGCCAAAAGTAGTGTTCACTGCGGCTGATGCCGACGTGATCAAGACCTACGTGCGCCTGGGCCTGGGCGTCGGCATCGTGGCCAAGATGGCCGTCGACACCAAGCTCGACAGCGACCTGGTGGTGCTGGATGCCAGCGAACTGTTCGAGTCCAGCGTGACCAAGATCGGCTTCCGTCGGGGCACGTTCCTGCGCGGCTTCATGTGCGATTTCATCGAGAAGTTCGCCCCGCACCTGACCCGTGAAGTCATGGCCAAGGCGATCCAGTGCCATAACAAGCAGGAACTCGAAGAACTGTTCGACGGCGTTGAACTGCCGGTTCACTGATCGGCCTAGCGGGCCTCGGTCACCACGAATTGTTGCCGGGTGCCTGCCACCAGAATCTCCACCTCATCGCCCTCGAACTTGCCCAGCAGGCTTTTGCCCAGCGGCGAGCGAGGGGTGATGACGGTCACCAACTGCCCCACTACATAGACTTTCAGGCCTGCCGCGTCCGGCGCGAGGAACAGCCATTGCTGACGGCCGTTGTCATCTTCCAGGCCGAGCAGGGCGCCCACCTCGATCCCCCGTTGTTCCTCGTAGGGCCGCAGGTTGAGGTTCTGGCACACCACCAGTGACTGCTTGATTTCCTCGACGCGCTTGGCTTGCCCGGCGGCGAGGTAAGAGGCTTCCAGGCCCAGGGTGTCGTACTTGTTCTCGGCGATGTTTTCTTCGTGGGTTGCGGTTTCGTAGGCGGTTTGCGCGGCGCGTTGCGCCACATCCAGGTCGGCGGCGAGTTTTTCCAGGATCAACTGGAGGACGGCGTGTTTATTCATGGGGGCTTACAGCTCAATCACAAAATTGCAGGACGTTGGCCCGGCTCTTGTCGTTGGGGGCGTTCTGGTCCTGCTGGAGCCAGAACTGGCATTTGGGGTTGGCCAGGTTGCGCGGGTTGTCCCGGGCCTGATCCAGCGCCTGTTGTTGTTCCTGCTTGTGCAGGTTTTGCTGGTATTGCTCGAACATCCGGTTTGGCGGCTCTGGGGTTGCGGCTGGCGGCTTGCCCAGTTGTTGAACGGCCTGGGTGACGGCGGCCACGGGTTGTTCAAGCAGGTAGCGCGAGGCCAGCCAGCCTGTCAGCGCGATGGCGACAAAGCCCAGCCACAGGCCCAGGGCCACGGCAATACTGAGTTTGAACATCGACAACGGACGATCGGACATGACGGCCTCCTGGCGGGCGGTTGCGGCAAGCTTTGGATTGTCGCACAGCCTGTGTGCAGAATAATCGCGATCAACCCTTCTGCCTGGCGGCATTTATGCGGACAATCGAGCCTTTGACTGATGGAGCCCGGAATGAAAGCCCGCTGGGATATTTTTTGCAGCGTCGTCGACAACTACGGCGACATTGGCGTGACCTGGCGCCTGGCCCGGCAACTGGTGGCAGAACAGGGCTGTGCGGTGCGACTGTGGGTCGATGATCTGCGGGCATTCGAGCGCATGTGCCCCGAGGTGGATGTGCAGTTGGCGCAGCAGTGGCGCGAGGGTGTGGATGTGCGCCACTGGCCCGCAGACTGGCCGGCCACGCCGACGGCGGACGTGGTGATCGCCGCCTTCGCCTGCCAATTGCCACCGGACTATATGGAGGCCATGGCAGCCCGCGAGCGCATGCCGTTGTGGATGAACCTGGATTACCTGAGTGCCGAGGAGTGGGTGGTAGGCTGTCACGGTCTGCCATCGGTCAAGTTCAAGGGCGTGCAAAAGTACTTCTTCTTTCCAGGCTTCCGTCCGGGCACAGGCGGCTTGCTGCGTGAGGCCGGGTTGATCGAGCGGCGTCAGGCGTTTCAGGGTGATCCCCAGGCCCAGCAACAGTTCCTACAGTGCTTGGGTGTTTTTCCGGCGGTGGGCGCGCGGTTGATCTCGCTGTTTGCCTACGAAAATGCCGGCCTGGCCAGTTGGCTGCAGGTATTGGCAGCGGACGGGCAAGCCACCCATCTGCTCGTGCCGGAAGGGCGCATCCTCGGCGATGTGCAGCGCTGGCTGGGAGTGGAGGCATTGGCGGTAGGGGATATTCATGTGCGCGGTATGCTGACGGTGCAGGTGCTGCCGTTCGTGCGCCAGGAGCAGTACGACCGCTTGCTGTGGTGCTGCGACTTCAATGCCGTGCGCGGTGAAGACTCCTTTGTGCGCGCGCAATGGGCTGGGCGCCCGTTGCTATGGCATATCTACCGCCAGGATGAAGACATTCACCTGGACAAGCTCGATGCGTTCCTCGCGCTGTACACCCAGGACCTGTCTGCGCCTGCGAAAACTGCGCTGATTGCCCTATGGCAGGCCTGGAACACGGATAGCGACATGGCCTCAAGCTGGGAAACCGTGCTTGAACATTGGCCGGAACTGACCGTGCATGCCGAGAAATGGTGTCTGGAACAGGCCTCGCAGGCTGATCTTGCGACGGCGCTGGTACAGTTTTATGAAAATTGGATATGATACGCCACCTTGATTTTTGTCAATCCCATCCAAATTTCGGATATATGCAATGAAAACTGGTAAAGAACTGAAACCCGGTACCGTAATTAAGATCGACAACGATCCATGGTTGGTTCAAAAAGCTGAGTTCACCAAATCGGGCCGTAACAGCGCGATCATGAAGACCAAGCTGAAGAACCTGCTGACCGGTTACAAGACCGAAACCGTTTACAGTGCCGATGACAAGCTGGAAGACGTGATCCTCGACCGCAAGGAAGCGTCCCTGTCCTTCATCAGCGGCGACACCTACACGTTCATGGACACCACCGACTACACCATGTACGAACTGAACGCTGAAGATATCGAAGGCGTTCTGCCGTTTATCGAAGAAGGCATGACCGACGTCTGCGAAGCTATTTTCTTCGAAGATCGTCTGGTTTCCGTAGAGCTGCCGACCACCATCGTGCGTAAGGTTGCCTACACCGAAGGTTCCGCTCGCGGTGACACTTCGGGCAAAGTGATGAAGCCTGCCAAGCTGGCTAACGGTACCGAACTGCAAGTTGCTGATTTCATCGAAATCGACGACATGATCGAGATCGACACCCGTGAAGGTGGTTCGTACAAAGGTCGCGCCAAGAAGTAATTCTGGCGTTACTGATAAAAAACCCGGCCAAGAGTCGGGTTTTTTTATGCCTGCTGGCCAGTCACAAGGTGATATGCAAACGCACATCGACATTGCCACGGGTCGCGTTGGAGTACGGGCAGACCTGATGCGCGGCGTCCACCAGGCTTTGCGCTTCGTTTTACTCCCGTCCGTGGAGGGATACGTAAAGGTCGATATCCAGGCCAAAACCACCGGGAATCTGGCCGATGCCTGCATGAGCGGCGAACAGTTGCTCCGGGTTGATGGCGGTGGCTATAGCAGCAGTCAGCCCCAGCCACTTTGCAACGCCAGATCCCACGGTGGGACGGGGCTGAAACGGCTCTTGAGGTACTCCAGCAGCAGGCGGCTGCGGGCGTTGGCCTGCTGCTCCAGGCGCAGGGCGTAGATGCCGGCACTTTCTGCGGTCGGTAGGCCATTTTCGCAGAATAACGGCACCAGTTCTCCGCGAACCAGGTATTCGCTGGCCAGCCAGGTAGGCAGGTGAGCGATGCCCAGCCCGGCCAGGGCACCGGACAGCAAGGCTTCGGCATTGTTGGCACTCATGCGGATACGCTGCGGACGGTAAATGTTCTTGCGCCCATCAAGTTCAAAGCGCCAGGCGAACATCGGCGCCAGGCCTTCCCAATCCAGGCCGTCGTGTTCGTTGAGCTGGCTGGGATGGGTCGGTGTACCACGGTTTTTCAGGTAGGTCGGGCTGGCACAGGCGATTCGCACAATGCTGGCCAAGGGTGTGGCGATCAACCGTGTGTCGACGATATGCCCCGCGCGCAGCACCAGGTCCACCTTGCCCAGGTGCTCGCCCTGCATGTCGACAAAGCTGTCGATCAGATGCAGGTGTACGTCCAGGCCCGGGTAGACCGTCAGGAAGTCCGCAATTGCCGGCGCCAGGTGTCGCCGGCCAAACGCGGCGGGTGCGTCCACGCGAATCAGGCCTTCGGGCGCGTGGCTCAGCGACACGGCCTCGGCCCGAGCCAATTGCAGCTCTCGCACAATCCGCCGCGCGCGCTCGGCAAACGCGAGCCCGGCAGGGGTGGGCAATACCGCATGGGTGCTGCGCAGGAACAGTTGGCTGCCCAAGGCGCTTTCCAGGCTGTCGATGCGCCGGGCCACGGCGGAGGGGGTCAGCGGATGGCGTCGCGCCGCTGCGGAAAAACTGCCGGCCTCCAGCACATCGAGAAACAGGCCCAGTTGATCGGTCAGGGTAGTGGGGCTCATAGGGCGCTCGCTTGTGCGGATTTGGCATAGCCATTGTGCGTTGCTATGCGTATCCATGCCAGAGTGGACTGCGTAGCATGCAGGGCTTGAGACAGTGCAGGGGTGTGGTTGTGGTGGATATGGCGATGTATGTGGTGCTGGGCATAGCCCTGGGTACCGTGGGCGGGCTATTTGGCATTGGTGGCGGGCTGATCGCGATTCCGGTGCTGGGCGTGCTGTTTGGCCTGGATCAGCAGATTGCCCAAGGCACGGCGCTGGTGATGGTCGTACCCAATGTGATGCTGGCGTTGTGGCGTTATCACCAGCGCAATCGCATTGAGCTGCGCCATGCCTTGCCTCTTGGAATCACGGGTTTTTGCTTTGCCTGGCTGGGGTCGATCTGGGCGGTGGGCATCGATGCGGGCGTGATGCGCATTGGCTTTATCGCATTTTTGCTGGCCCTGTCGGCATACAACCTGTTGCGCATGGTCACCAGCAATGCGCCACCTTCTGCGCAGATGCGCTATTCCTGGCCATGGCTGGGTGTGTTGGGCGCGGCGTCGGGATCCATGGGAGGCCTGTTCGGTGTCGGCGGCGCGGTGGTTGCAACGCCGGTCTTGACCAGTGTGTTCGGCACCACCCAGGTGGTTGCCCAGGGCCTGTCCCTGGCACTGGCCTTGCCCAGTACCGGCGTGACCCTGGTGACCTACGCATGGCACCAGGAAGTGGACTGGCTGATCGGCGTGCCCCTGGCGGTCGGCGGGCTGCTGAGTATCAGTTGGGGGGTGAAAATCGCCCACGCATTGCCAGAGCGCCTGCTGCGCGGTCTGTTCTGCGGCTTCCTGGTGGTGTGCGCGGTGATGTTGACCTTTAAAGTCTGAAGCCGTCGAGGATGTACTCGGCCAGGCATTCGGTGATGGGCGAGCTCATGTTCGGGTTGCGCAGCAGGCGCAGGTTGACCGTATGCAGCGGGCCGAAACCTTCGTCGCTGCCAAGTATGCGCAGGTCTTCGGTGACCAGGCTTTCCATCATGACCGTCACCGCCAGCCCGGCACCGACCACTGCCTGGATCGCCGCGCCGTTGGAGCTGTGATAGGCCAGGCGGTACTCGCGCCCCACGGCGTCCAGCGAGGCGCGGGCCCATTGCGTGCAAAAGCTGTCCAGGCCGGCGATCGCCAGGGGTAGGGTCTCGTGTTCATCCACGCAGAAGCACGGTGACGCTACCCAGACCATGCGCTCGTTGCGCAGCAGTTCGCCGATTTCATTTCCCGGTTCGCGGCTGACCACCGTCAACGCCAGGTCACGTCGCTGCATCAGCACTGGCGTGCCTTCGCAGTGCATCTCGATCTGGATCAGCGGGTAGGCCTTGGAAAAGCGCTTGAGGATACCGGGCAGGTAGCGCATCACGTAGTCGTCCGGCGTGCCGATGCGCACCAGCCCGACCATATGCGGCTCGCGCAAGGTATTGAACACCTCGCTGTGCAGCTTCAGGATGCGCCGCGCATACCCCAGCAACACCTGGCCCTCGGGCGTGAGCCGGACCTGCCGGCCGTCGCGCTCGAACAGCTTGCGTTGCAGCACGTCCTCCTCCAGGCGCTTCATTTGCATACTCACCGCCGACTGGGTGCGATTGACTTTCTCGCCGGCGCGGGTGAAGCCACCTTGGTCGGCGATGGCGACGAAGGTGCGCAGCACGTCGGTATCGATGCTCGGGTAGTGGTTCAATTGATCAATCTCAGAGATGTATCGCATAAGAAACATTCGTTGGATTGATCATAGTCCTGGGCACAGACTTTAGTCATCCCCACTGGAGGGCGAGATGATGAAAGGCCAAAAAGGTTATGTGTTGCTGGTGAGACGTCCATTCGCCGGGCTGTTTCAAAGGGTATTTCGTTGGTACGCCATGCAGCGCGAGCGTCAGGTGCTGGCGCAAATGAGCGATGACTCACTCAAGGATATTGGCTTGACCCGGGCCGATGTCGAGCAGGAACGCCACCGCCATTTCTGGAACGACCCGTTGGGTAAATGACCGGCATCGCGCTACAGTTCGCGGGCGCAATCAGGAGATGCACATGCCCGCAGAACTGAGTTTTTCCCTCAAGCAGGCGCGCCGCCTGGCACTGGCGGCCCAAGGCTTTTCCGGGCGCCAGCCGCCCGCGCAGATCAAGGCCGCCCAGGTTAACCGTGTGATCGAGCGCCTGGGCGTGTTGCAGATTGATTCGGTCAATGCCGTGGTGCGCTCCCACTACCTGCCGCTGTTTTCCCGCCTGGGCAGTTACTCGCCGTTGTTGCTCGAGCAGGCGGCCTGGAGCCAGGGGCGCCAGCGCACGTTGTTTGAGTATTGGGGGCATGAAGCCTCGCTGCTGCCCATGGCCCTTTATCCACTGATGCGCTGGCGCATGCAGCGCGCATCCGAGGGGCAGGGGATCTATCAGCAGATGGCGCGTTTTGGTCGCGAGCAACAGGCCACTATCCGCCGCGTGCTGGCCATCGTCGAGCAGCAGGGCGCGTTGGGCGCGGGCAGCCTGTCGACCCGGGAAGAGCGCGCCGGGCCATGGTGGGATTGGAGTGATGAAAAGCACGCGCTGGAATGGCTGTTTGCCGCAGGCCTGGTGACGGTGGCCGGGCGCCGTGGTTTCGAGCGCCTGTACGACCTGCCGGAGCGGGTCATCCCGGCGGCGATTCTGCAACAGGTGCCCTTGAGCGAACACAGCGCCCAGCGTGGCCTGCTGCGGCATGCCGCGACGGCGCTGGGTATCGCTACGGAAAAGGACCTGCGCGATTACTTTCGCCTGGACCCAGCAGACAGTCGTGGGCGCCTCGCCGAATTGGTCGAGGACGGGCAATTGCAGGTGTGCCAGGTCCAGGGCTGGAAACAGCCAGCGTATTGCCTGCCCGAGCCAACCGTCCCGCGCAAGGTCGCGGCTAGTGCCTTGCTGTCGCCCTTTGATTCATTGATCTGGGAGCGTAGCCGTACCGAGCGCCTGTTCGACTTTCGCTATCGCCTGGAAATCTACACCCCGCAGGACAAGCGGGTGTACGGCTATTACGTGCTGCCGTTCCTGCATAACGAACGGATCGCCGCACGGGTGGACTTGCGCGCCGAGCGGGCCAATGGCCGGCTGGCGGTACATGCCTTGCACGAGCAAGAGCCGGGGTTGGACGAGGCGGGGATGTTGGCGTTGGCATTGAGCTTGCGGCAGATGGCGGATTGGCTGGGGTTGGAGCAGGTGCAGATCAATTGTCAGCGGCATAGCGCGACCCGGTTGCGGGTGGCGATGCTGGCAATGGAGGCTGGCAGATAGGGCGCTATCGCGGGCACGCCCGGCGCCCACATTGACCGCGGTGGGAGTCGGGTTTGCCCGCGATAGCGGTGGATCAGGCCGCGCCTGCCCTAGCGTTTGACCTGCTTGAGCGTCTCGGCAATCAAGAACGCCAGCTCCAGCGACTGATCGGCATTCATCCGCGGGTCACAATGGGTGTGGTAGCGGTCCGACAAGCCATCCTCGGTAATCGGCCGCGCGCCACCGATGCACTCGGTGACATTCTGCCCGGTCATTTCGATATGAATCCCACCGGCATAAGTGCCTTCGGCTTCATGGACCTGGAAGAATTCCTTCACTTCGCTAAGGATCTGCGCGAAGTCCCGGGTCTTGTAGCCGCTGCTGGCCTTGATGGTGTTGCCATGCATCGGGTCGCTGCTCCACAACACCTGCTTGCCTTCGCGCTGCACGGCGCGGATCAGGTCGGGCAGGTGATCGCCGACCTTGTTGGCGCCCATGCGCGCGATCAGGTTCAGGCGGCCGGGGTCGTTATCCGGGTTGAGGATGTCGATCAGGCGAATCAGGTCGTCGGGGTTCATGCTCGGGCCGACCTTGACCCCGATCGGGTTGTTCACCCCGCGCAGGAACTCGACGTGCGCGCCATCGAGCTGGCGCGTGCGGTCGCCGATCCACAGCATATGGGCCGAACAGTCGTAGTAATCGTTGGTCAGGCTGTCACGACGGACGAAGGCTTGCTCGTAATTGAGCAGCAGTGCTTCGTGGGCGGTGAAGAAGCTGGTCTCGCGCAATTGTGGCGAGCTGTCCATGCCGCAGGCGCGCATGAAGGCCAGGGTCTCGTCGATACGGTCTGCCAGTTGGCTGTACTTGTCGGCCAGGGCGGAGTTGGCGATAAAGTCCAGGTTCCACTTGTGCACCTGGTGCAGGTCGGCAAAACCGCCCTGGGCGAAGGCGCGCAGCAGGTTCAGGGTGGCGGTGGACTGGTGATAGGACTGCAACAGGCGGTCGGGGTCCGGGACGCGGCTTTTCTCGTCGAAACCAATACCGTTGACGATGTCGCCACGGTAGGCAGGCAGGGTGATGCCATCGATGGTTTCATCGTTGGCCGAGCGCGGCTTGGCGAACTGGCCGGCCATGCGCCCGACTTTGACCACCGGACAGCCTGCGGCGAAGGTCATGACAATGGCCATCTGCAGCAACACTTTGAAGGTGTCGCGGATTTTCGCGGCAGAGAACTCGGCAAAGCTCTCGGCACAGTCGCCACCTTGCAGCAGGAACGCGCGACCCTGGGTCACCTCGGCAAACTGGCGGCGCAGCTCCCGGGCTTCGCCGGCGAACACCAGCGGCGGGTAGCTGGCCAGGCTCTGCTCGACCTGCAGCAAGTGCGCGGCGTCGGGGTAGCGGGGTTGTTGCTGGATCGGCAGGGCGCGCCAGCTGTCGGGGCTCCAGGGTTGGCTCATCGTGAACTCGAATGAATGTCGGGAGCGTGCATGTTATCAGCAATTAGTGCGTGACCTGCTGGCGCCGCTTGGCCGACAATCGCGCCTTTCCCGCTTGCTACCAGGCGGCTTGAACCCGTGCCCGGGCCCATTAGGAGATGAAATGACTGAGGAGCGCGTCGAGCGCCTGTTGGCTGAGGTCCATGATGACTTCGGCTTGATCCGTGTGCTGGAAGTGGCTGACTACCGCTTTCTCGAGTTTGGCGATGCCATCGAACAGAGCTGTGTGTTCACTGCCGACCCCAGCTGGCTGGAGTACGACTACACCCGCGCCATGTTGATTGGCGCCTTGTGCCATGAGCAGCCAGAAAGTGCGCTGTTTCTTGGCCTGGGGGCTGGGACGCTGACCCAGGCCTGCCTCAAGTTCCTGCCGCTGGAAGACGTCGAGGCCATTGAGCTGCGCCCGGATGTGCCGCGCCTGGCCATTGAATACCTGGGGCTGGATGATGATCCACGGCTGTACATCCGTGTTGGCGATGCCCTGGAATTGCTGGAGACAGCGGAGCCGGCGGACCTGATTTTCGTCGACTTGTATACCGATGTCGGGCCGGGGGTTGGTCACCTGGCCTGGACTTTCCTGGAAAACTGCCAGAAGAAGCTCAATCCGGGTGGCTGGCTGGTGATCAACCAGTGGGCCACCGATGATGGCAAGCCCCTGGGCGCTGCGTTGTTGCGTGGGCTTTATCATCGACATTACTGGGAGTTGCCGGTGAAGGAGGGCAATGTGATCCTGATCGTGCCGGCGGACCTGGACCAGACGCTGGACCTGGCGGCGGTTTCTGCGCGGGCCGAGGCGCTGGCGCCGCGCCTGGGGTATTCGTTGCAGGCGTTGATCAAGGCGGTTCGGCCGGCGACTTAGGTGCCTGCACTGGCCTCATCGCGGGCAAGCCCGCTCCCACATTTGTTCTGTGGCTATTCTGCATGGCCAAGATCTCCCCCTGTGGGAGCGGGCTTGCCGGCGATGAGGCCATCACTGTCTGTTCACAACCCCTTGAACACCCCCGGCCGCTTCTCCAGCATCGCCCGTACCCCTTCCTTGGCATCCTCGCTGCCCAGCAGTTTCTCCACCAGCGCCGGCAACCCGGCCGCCGCAGCGGTCTCGCCCTCATCCCGCGCCTGGCGTGCCGATGTCAACGTCGCCTGCACGCCCAACGGCGCCTGGCTGGCAATCCGGTTGGCCAGCGCCAGCGCCCGGGGCAGCAGGTCTTCGCTGGCCATGACCTCCTGCACCAACCCCAGGCGCAGGGCCTCATGGGCATCGAACTCGTCACCCGTGAGCAGCCAGCGCATGGCGTTGCCCCAGCCGGCAATCTGGTGCAGGCGCAGGGTGGCGCCACCAAAAGGAAAGATCCCACGTTGTACTTCCATCTGCGCAAAGCGCGTATTGCTGGCACACAGGTTGATGTCTGCTGCGAGCATCAATTCGATACCGATGGTCAGGCAGTAGCCCTGGGCGGCCACGATCACCGGTTTGCTGACCCTGGGCCCGGCGAACACACCCCACGGATCGCAGCCGCCCAGTGGCGGTTGCCAGCCTTGGGCCATGGTGTGCGCGACGTTGATCAGGTCCAGCCCGGCGGTGAAGTGGTCGCCATGCCCGAACACCACGGCCACCCGTGCTTCTTCGTTGCGGTCGAATTCGCCATAGGCCAGGCTCAGTTCGTTGAGCAGGTCGAGATCAAAGGCGTTGCGCTTGGCTACCCGATCGAGCCCCAGCAGCAGGACATGCCCTTGTAGTTCACGGCTGACGCGGCTGCTGCTGGCTTGACTCATGGCTGGATCCTCGGGCGCGAAAGGCAGTTTCGGACCGAAGGGCCCGCTGCAAAAGGTGAAGCGTTTAAGCGCAATGACCAACAGGGCCGGGCCTTTGAAAAATAGACGCTCCTGCGAGGATGCGCAAAGCCTGTGACGCAGAGCAGTCGAATGGTCTTTTCCGATAAAAAAAGCTCCCTTTTTCAGGGATTTCCGGTATAGTGCGCGCCGGCCTTTAACCGGGCCGCGTTTAGGTAGCGCAATTCCCCGAAGTCAGCTTCGGCTGCACGTCCGCACAGCGGACTCTCCCTTGACGAATCTTTTTCATTCATTCGTTTTCGCAAATCCCCGCCGACAAAGCAGCCAGGGCGACTCTTGAGTCTCAACACGGCATGCGCAGCTTTGGAGCATGGGTCTTTGCGGATGCACTTAGAGGCAGACCCATGACCCAGGAAACCGGCGGCTTCGCCGCTTTTAATCTTAACCCGAACATTCTTGCTGCCGTCATTGCGACCGGCTACGAAGAACCTTCGGCTATTCAGCAGCAATCGATCCCGATCATCATGGCCGGCCAAGACATGATTGGCCAGGCGCAAACCGGTACCGGTAAAACCGCCGCGTTCGCCCTGCCTATCCTGCACTGCATCGATCCTGCCAAGCGCGAGCCGCAAGCCCTGATCCTGGCGCCAACCCGTGAGTTGGCGCTGCAAGTAGCAACCGCTTTCGAAACCTACGCCAAGCAAATGCCAGGCGTTACCGTTGTGGCCGTTTACGGCGGCGCGCCTATGGGCCCACAACTGAAAGCAATCCGTAATGGCGCACAGATCGTTGTCGCCACCCCGGGCCGTCTGTGCGACCACCTGCGCCGTGACGAAAAAGTACTGTCGACCGTGAACCACCTGGTTCTCGACGAAGCTGACGAAATGTTGAAGCTGGGCTTCATGGATGACCTGGAAGTCATCTTCAAGGCACTGCCACCGACCCGTCAGACCGTACTGTTCTCGGCCACCCTGCCACAGTCTATCCGTGCCATTGCCGAACGCCATCTGCGCGATCCGCAACACGTGAAGATCCAGACCAAGACCCAAACCGTTACCGCGATCGAACAGGCTCACCTGTTGGTTCACGCTGACCAGAAGACCTCGGCTGTATTGAGCCTGCTGGAAGTCGAAGACTTCGACGCCCTGATCATGTTCGTGCGCACCAAGCAAGCGACCCTGGACCTGGCCAGTGCCCTGGAAGCCAAAGGCTACAAAGCCGCTGCGCTGAACGGTGACATTGCCCAGAACCAACGTGAGCGCGTGATCGACTCCCTCAAGGATGGCCGTCTGGACATCGTTGTGGCGACCGACGTAGCGGCTCGTGGTCTCGACGTTCCGCGTATCACCCACGTGTTCAACGTGGACATGCCGTACGATCCAGAGTCCTACGTTCACCGTATCGGCCGTACTGGCCGTGCCGGTCGCGAAGGTCGTGCACTGCTGCTGGTGACTCCACGTGAGCGCCGCATGCTGCAAGTGATCGAGCGTGTAACCGGTCAGAAAGTTGCCGAAGTCCGTCTGCCGGATGCCCAGGCTGTTCTCGATGCGCGCATCAAGAAACTGACCAACAGCCTGTCGCCGCTGGTGGCTGACGCTGAATCGACCCACGGCGACCTGCTGGACCGCCTGACCGCCGATATCGGTTGCACCCCGCGTGCCCTGGCTGCGGCCCTGCTGCGCAAGGCTACCAACGGTCAGGCACTGACTCTGGCCGCGATCGAGAAAGAACGTCCACTGGTGCCGAACAACGCTCCGCGCGGTGATCGTCCAGAGCGTACCGGTGATCGTCCAGACCGTGGCGATCGTGAGCGTCGTGCTCCGGTTCCATTGGCCGAAGGCCGTGCTCGCTGCCGTACCGCGCTGGGCGCGCGTGATGGCATCGCTGCCAAGAACCTGCTGGGCGCTATCCTCAACGAGGGTGGCCTGGCACGTGAAGCGATCGGTCGCATCCAGGTGCGTGACAGCTTCTCCCTGGTGGAGCTGCCGGAAGATGGCCTGGAGAAGTTGCTGGCCAAGCTGAAGGACACCCGTGTTGCTGGCAAGCAGCTCAAGCTGCGTCGCTATCGCGAAGATTGATCGACCCTTGGGTTGATTGATCGAACATAAAAAATCCCCGACTGGTTCGGGGATTTTTTATGCCTGGGTTTTACCGGGCCCCTACAAAAAGCCGCGGCTAATCAAAGCGATAGATATCCATCCCCAGCGCGCCCAGGGTGAACCCCTGATGGGCCACGCTGAACTGCCCACCCGCGCCGCGGGCGAAGTACAGCGGCAATAAGTGCTCATCGCTGGGATGGCTGCGCACCGCGTGGGGCGCCTGGTGGCGGTAGTCGTGCAAGGCGGCTTCATCCTGGGTGTCGAGTTTGTCGACGACCCAGTCGCGGAACTCTCGTGCCCAGGGCTCGATGCTTTCCGGGCCGGCCCGCCAGTCCAGCTCACCGAGGTTATGGGTGATGCTGCCCGAGCCGATCAACAACACGCCTTGTTCGCGCAAGCTGCGCAATGCCTGGCCGATTCGGGTTTGCAGCGCCGGGCCCATGTGGCTGGGCAGGGAGACCTGCACCACAGGGATATCGGCCGTCGGGTACATCAAAGACAGCGGCACCCAGGTGCCATGGTCGAACGGGCGCTGGTGGTCTAGGCGGGCGGGCAGGCCATCGGCGGCGAGCAGCTCGACGATCTGTTGCGCCAGTGCCGGATCGCCGGGCGCTGGATACTGCACCGCAAACAGCTCGCGAGGGAAACCACCGAAGTCGTGCCAGGTCTCTGGGGCAGGGCTGGCGCTGACCAGCAGTTCACGGCTTTCCCAATGTGCGGACATCACCACGATTGCTTTGGGGCGGGGCAGGGCGGCGGCCAGGCGTGCAAGAGCCGGCCCGCTGGCGCCAGGTTGTAGGGCAAGCATGGGCGAGCCGTGGGAAATAAACAGGCTGGGCAGCATGAGCAGGGTCCTCAAGGTTAAGATGGGACCATCTTTAATCAGATCATTGATCTAAATCTAATATAAGTTTTAGCGCCATTTGATCGAATTTTCTGGGCTATTCATGGAATCCACCTTTTGGCATGACCGCTGGGCACGTAATCAGATCGGCTTTCACCTGCCTGAGGTCAATCCCTATTTGCAGCGACACTGGCCGGGGCTGGGGTTGGTTGGCAGGGCCCGGGTGCTCGTGCCGCTGTGCGGCAAAAGCCTGGACCTGATGTGGCTGGCGCAGCAGGGCTGCCAGGTCCTGGGTGTGGAACTGTCGGAAAAGGCCGTGGAGGAGTTTTTCCAGGAGCAGGGCCTGGCTGCACAAGTCAGCCAGCGGGGCAGTTTCAAGGTTTATCAGGCTGGCACTATCGAGCTGTGGTGCGGCGATTTCTTCGAATTGAGCCGTGAAGATGTGGCAGGGTGCGCCGCCCTGTATGACCGTGCGGCGCTGATTGCCTTGCCGCCGTTGATGCGTGAGCGCTATGCCGCGCATTTGCAGGCGATTGCGCCCCAGGTGCAAAGTGGCCTGTTGATCAGCCTGGATTATGAGCAGGCCCTGAAGGCCGGGCCGCCGTTTGCGGTCAGTGATGAGGAAGTCCGGAGGCTGCTGGCAGGACGCTGGCGCCTGAGCGTCCTGGAGCAGCGGGATATCCTGGCCGAGAGCCCGAAGTTCGCCCAGGGCGGTGTCACGCGCCTTGAGGAGCGGGTTTACCAGTTGGCGCAGCGGTAAAACACGCACCCACAAAAAAGGGGCGATTCAGTCGCCCCTTTTTCTACCCTTTGGCTGTCAACCGCGACGACGCAGTGCGTCGATCCGCTCTTCCAGTGGCGGGTGGCTCATGAACATCCGCGCCAGGCCTTGCTTGACGCCACCGTTGATGCCGAAGGCATTCAGGGTGTCAGGCATGTGCACTGGCAGGCCCTGTTCGGAGCGCAGGCGTTGCAGGGCACCGATCATCGCGGCAGTACCGGCCAGTTGGGCACCGGCTTCGTCGGCGCGGAACTCGCGTTTGCGCGAGAACCACATCACGATGGAGCTGGCGAGGAAGCCCAGTACTAGTTCAGCAAAGATGGTCGCCACGTAGTAGGCGATACCCTGGCCGCCTTCGTTCTTGAAGATCACCTTGTCGACAAAGTTGCCGATGATCCGCGCAAAGAACATCACAAAGGTGTTCACCACGCCCTGCACCAGTGCCAGGGTAACCATGTCACCGTTGGCGACGTGGCCGATCTCGTGGGCCAGCACGGCCTTCACTTCGTCGGGCGAGAAACGCTCGAGCAAACCCTGGCTGACGGCAACAAGAGCATCGTTCTTGTTCCAGCCAGTGGCAAAGGCGTTGGCCTCGTAGGCCGGGAAGATCCCGACTTCAGGCATCTTGATCCCGGCTTCGCGGGACAGTAGCTCGACCGTTTGCAGCAGCCATTGCTCATGCCGGGTGCGCGGCTGGGTGATGATCTGGGTGCTGGTGCTCATCTTCGCCATCCACTTGGAGATGAACAGCGAGAAGATCGAGCCGGCAAAACCAAAGACGGCACAGAAAACCAGCAGCTGATTGAGGTTCAGATCAACCCCGTTGGCCGCCATGAACCCGTTGAAGCCGAAAAGGCTCAGGGTGATGCTGGCAATCAGCACGACCGCCAGGTTAGTGGCCAAGAACAGCAGGATGCGCATCATGGTTGTAGAATTCTCCTCATGCTTAATATGTCGCGTACTGCGGGGTATATAAGGTGCGGCAGTGGGCTATTCAACCGGGCGACTATTTCAAACTGTGTCCTACAGCGCGAATGTAGAACCTTGCAGGGATTTTCCGAGGCTTTATGCCCATGGAAATTCCCCTCCATAAGCCGTTGGGCCCCGTGATTACTGGAAAGTGCAGGGTAGAAGGGAAGAGAGTGAAGCCAACGGGTGTTTCTGCCAGTGTGGCGCGTAGATGTGTTGCCAGATACTCGCTGTACGACCTCTTGTGGGTCGTACAGCGAAAGCGAGGTCACTGGCGATAGGACTTCAGGAAGTTGCCGATGCGGCCGATGGCCATGTCCAGGTCATCCACACGGGGCAAGGTCACCACGCGGAAGTGATCAGGCCACGGCCAGTTGAACGCCGTGCCCTGGACCACCAGCAGCTTTTCCGAGAGCAGCAGGTCGAGGACGAACTTCTCGTCGTTGTGGATCGGGCAGACTTTCGGGTCGATCCGCGGGAACGCGTACAAGGCGCCCATGGGTTTGACGCAACTGACGCCGGGAATATCGTTGAGCAACTCCCAGGTGCGGTTGCGCTGCTCCAGCAGGCGGCCGGCGGGCAGCACCAGGTCGTTGATGCTCTGGTAGCCGCCCAGGGCGGTCTGGATCGCGTGCTGGCTCGGCACATTGGCACACAGGCGCATATTAGCCAGCATGTCGATGCCTTCGATGTAGCTCTGGGCATTGTGCTTGGGCCCGGAGATGGCGACCCAGCCGGAACGGAAGCCCGCGACCCGGTAGGACTTGGACAGGCCGTTGAAGGTCAGGCATAGCAGGTCCGGGGCCAGGGAGGCGGTGCAGATGTGCACGGCGTCGTCGTAGAGGATCTTGTCGTAGATCTCGTCGGAGAACACCACCAGGTTGTGCTGGCGCGCCAGTTCGAGCATGCCCAGCAGCACTTCCTTGGAGTACACCGCGCCCGTCGGGTTGTTCGGGTTGATGATCACCAGCGCCTTGGTGTTGGGCGTGATCTTGGCCTTGATATCGGCCAGGTCCGGCCACCAATTGGCTTGCTCGTCACACAGGTAATGCACCGGATGGCCACCGGCCAGGGTCACGGCAGCGGTCCACAGCGGGTAGTCAGGCGCCGGCACCAGCACTTCGTCGCCGTTGTTGAGCAAGGCCTGCATGGCCATCACGATCAGCTCGGAGACACCATTGCCGAGGTAGATATCTTCAATACCAACCCCTTCTACCTGCTTTTGCTGGTAGTACTGCATGACTGCCTTGCGCGCGCTGAACAACCCCTTGGAGTCGCTGTAGCCCTGGGCGGTGGGCAGGTTGCGGATCACGTCCTGGAGGATTTCGTCCGGTGCTTCGAAACCAAAGGGCGCCGGGTTGCCAATGTTCAGCTTGAGGATGCGATGGCCTTCCTCTTCCAGGCGCTTGGCGTGCTTGAGCACTGGGCCGCGAATGTCGTAGCAGACGTTGGCGAGCTTGTTCGATTTGCTGACCTGCATGGCGATGTGATCCCGAAAATGAACGATCCAGACGATGTGAAGACTACCGTGCTGGGAATCCTGCGTGTGGCCTGACCCATAAATACGTTTGAATGCCGATAACGCGGGTGCCAGACTGGCGCTTTGAAGAGGCGCAATCATACGTGCCGCCTGATCCATGGAAAAGACACAGATCAGGCTTTTTCAGTTGTCGAGGTGCATTGATGGAAAAGTTGGATAAAACCCTGGATGAATGGCGGGAAATGCTCGACCCGGCGCAGTATCAGGTGTGCCGTCTCAAGGGCACCGAGCGGCCGTTTTCTGGCAAGTACAACGCCACTACGACCGATGGCGTGTATCACTGCATTTGCTGCAATGAGCCGCTGTTCGACTCGAAGACCAAGTTCGATGCCGGTTGTGGCTGGCCCAGTTTTTATGAGCCGATTGCTGATAGCGCGATGATTGAGATTCGTGACGTGAGCCACGGGATGATCCGTACGGAAGTGACCTGTGCCAAGTGCGATGCGCATTTGGGCCATGTGTTCCCTGATGGCCCGCCGCCTACAGGCCTGCGCTATTGCATCAACTCGGTGTGCCTGGACCTGGTTCCGCGCTGACACCATGCCCCTCGTAGGAGCCGGCAAGCCGGTTCCTGCGGGGTGATGTCGAGTCATTAGTCTGGTCAATTAAATTGCATGCAATTCAATTGCACACTATGTTTCATGTTCTTCTTTGTGTCCGAGGCGATCCCATGAGCGATAACCTGCTGTCCATCCCTTGCACCACCATCAAGGGCGAGCAAAAGACCCTGGCGGATTTCGCCGGCAAGGCGATCCTGGTGGTCAACACCGCCAGCAAGTGCGGCTTCACTCCACAGTACAAAGGCCTGGAGCAGCTCTGGCAGCAGTACAAGGACCAGGGCCTGGTGGTGCTGGGCTTCCCGTGCAACCAGTTCGGCAAGCAGGAGCCGGGTGACGAGGGGGCTATTTCCGAGTTTTGCGAGCTGAATTTCGGCGTCAGTTTCCCCCTGTTCAAGAAGGTCGATGTCAACGGGGGCGAGGCCCATCCGCTGTTTGTGCAACTCAAACAGCGCGCGCCGGGCCTGCTGGGTTCCAAGGGCATCAAGTGGAACTTCACCAAGTTCTTGATCGGCCGCGACGGCCAGGTGGTCCAGCGTTTTGCCCCGACCACCAAACCCCAGGAATTGACCCAAGAGATCGAAGCGCTGCTCAAATGACTGACTTGCCTGCCGTATCCCTGGCCCTGGATGACCAGCTGTGCTTCAAGCTGTACGCCGCCTCCCGGGCGGTGACACGAGCCTATAAGCCAATGCTCGACCAGTTGGGCCTGACGTATCCGCAATATCTGGTGATGTTGGTGTTGTGGGAGTGGCATGCCGCTGCCCCGCCGCAGCCGACGGTCAAGGCGCTGGGGGAACGGCTGTTGCTCGATTCCGGGACGCTGACGCCGCTGCTCAAACGCCTGGAGCAACTGACGTTGATCACGCGCCGGCGCAGTACCCATGATGAGCGTGAAGTGCACTTGAGCCTTGCCGAAGCGGGCCAGGCGCTGCGTGAGCGCGTCCAGCCGCTGAAGGCTCGCTTGTTGTGCGACAGCGGCGTGGACCTGAGCCAGGCGGACACCCTGCGCCATGGCCTGGACCAGTTGCTCCGGCAGATCACAGATTTGTCGTAGTCGGCACCCAGAGGTCGAGTAGGGCGTTGAGTTCTTCGCGGCGAAAGGGTTTGGCCAGGTAGTCGTTCATGCCGGCGGCCCGGCACCGTTCGCGTTCCTCGGCCAGGGCATTGGCGGTCAGCGCGACGATCGGCAGCTGCGGCCAGCGCCCGCTGCGGCGAATCTGCCGGCTCGCCTCGTAGCCATCCATGACCGGCATGTTGCAGTCCATCAGCACCATATCGAAACGTTGTTCTTCCAGCTGCTTCAGCGCCTCGCCGCCATGGGCCGCGACCACCACCTCGCAGCCCAGCTTGCCGAGCATGCCCTTGGCCACCAGTTGATTGACCGGGTTGTCCTCCACCAAGAGGATACGCGCCCGATGGGCAACCGGGCTGGTCTCCAATTGGGCCAGGTCGAGGACGATTTCGCTGTCGGCGCGCAGGGTACGGTGCAAGACCTGATACAGCGCCGTGCGACTCAGCGGGCGCGCCTGCTGTTGCAGCGGCGCCAGGGCGGCCACTTCTTCGCTGGGCATGAAATTGCCGTAGGCGGTGACCAGCAGGATCGGAGCGCTGACGGTCGGCCGCAGGCGGAACAGGCATTCGGGGCAGTCGGTGATCAGGATGTCCGGTGCCAGGCCCGTCAAGTCATCGTCGATGGTGTAGCAGTGCGGCGTCAGCCCCCAGTGCGGCAACAGGGTGTGCAGCAGTTCTGCCAGCCCGCTGCTGGCCCCGGTAATCACCGCGACTTCGCCGCTCAACGGCGCCAGTCGTGTCGCCGGGGTGTGGGCGGGGAGTGGCAGTTCGGCACAGAACTGGCTGCCGAAGCCGGTTTCCGAACTGATGGTCAGCCGACCGCGCATGGCTTCGCAAAGATTGTGGGTCAGCGCCAACCCCAGGCCGGTCCCGCCAAACTGGCGGGTAATGCCGGCGCCCGCCTGGGTGAAGGGTTTGAAGATCCGCGCCTGGGCTTCCTGCGCAATGCCGATGCCGGTGTCGCACACTTCGATGCGCACGCCATCGGGTTGCGCACTGAGGCGCACATCGACGCGACCGAACCGGGTGAACTTCAAGGCATTGGACAGCAGGTTACTGACAATCTGCCGGACCCGCGTCGGATCACCCACGACCTGGGCAGGAAACTGCGGATCGATCAGGCAGGTCAACTCCACGCTGGGCGCAGCGTTCTGCGACAACAGGTTGGCGGTGTCTTCCACCAGGGAGCCGAGGTCGAAGGGGATGCTTTCGAGTTCCAGTTGCCCGGCGTCAAACTTGGACAGGTCGAGAATATCGTTAAGCAGTTCTACCAAAACCTTGCCGGAGTCATGGGCGATCGACAATTGTTGGCGCTGCTCGGCGTTCAGCGCGCTGTCCAGAGACAGCGCGATCATGCCAAGCAGCCCATTGAGCGGGGTGCGGATTTCATGGCTCATGTTGGCAAGGAACGCGGCGCGCGCCTGGGCCATGCCCAGGGCGTTGATTTTCGAGGCCTCCAGCTCTTCGTTGGATTGGCTTAGCCGGTGGTTGATCGCCTTGAGTTCGGTGGTACGCGCCGAAACAATGTCTTCCAACTGGCCAAGGTACTCGGTCAGGCGGTCCTCGGCGTGGCGCCGCTGCTGGATTTCGGTCTCCATGTTCTCGAACTGTTGGTTGGCGACGTTGACCAGCACGCCGATCTCATCATGTTCGTGCCCCGGCGGGCAATCCAGGCGAGCCAGGGGCGCGCTGCCGGGGCTGCGCGTGCTCAACTCACGGATGATCCGCACCAGGGGCTGGGTCAGCATCACGTAGAACAGGCCCAGGAGGATGCCGGTCAGGATCAGGCTACGAGCAAAGCCATTGAGTAGGGTGATCTCTGCTCGACGTAGGAATCGGCTGCCGAATGCGTAGGTGTCGACGTCAAGGCGTAACACGCCGAGGGATTCGCCGGGCATATGGGTGAGGTACAGGCGGTCTTCGAACTGGCGGTTGGCGCCGAACAAAAAGTCGCTGATAGGACGGTAGCTACTCTCCTTGCGGGGCCGATCAACGTCAGCCAGCACCAGGCCATTGTTGTCGACCAACTGTGCCCGCGTGATGGCGGGGGAGTGCAGCAGGCCCAGGGTCAACTCCTGGGCCAGTTCGGCGTCGATGTTGTAGGCAATGCGTGAGGCGGGGTTGTGACTGATTTCAAGCAGCGCATGTATTTCACGGTTGATGGACGCGTCTTCGCTGGCATAATCAATGCCGATTTGGATCAGGCTGAGTAAGGTTCCCAACACGAAACCAACCAGCACAGTCAGTCTGGCTTGTTTATAAGACAAGCGGTGGGCGAACTTGATATCCATTGGGTGCTGAGCCACTTCACGTTTCCCTTCGCCCGGCAAGCATAGCTGAACATCCTCAGCGCCAGCCTTGCCCGGTATGAATCGTTTTTTAAGGTGCAGCCGTCTGGCAACTGCGTCAGGGTTGCCAATACGCCATCTTTTTCAAGAACTTGCCACAGGAATAGTCATGGATTCTCGATTGAATGCCTTTCTTGAGCGGGCCGATGCGGTGCTTGCTCGTCTGGAACCCCTCTTGCCCGCACCTCGCGTGGCGGTTGACTGGAACCACTGCCTGGCGGCCCGCTGGCAGCGCGAGGGGCGCAGCGGCTTTTTGCTGCCCCTGGAAGTCAGCCTGGATATGCGCCTGTCCGACCTGATCGGTGTCGACAAACAGCGCGAGCAATTGGCGCGCAATACCCAGCAGTTTCTCGACGGCCTGCCCGCCAACCATGCGTTGCTCTGGGGGTCGCGTGGCACGGGCAAATCGTCGATGGTCCGCGCCTTGCTGGCTCAGCATGCCAAGGCCGGCTTGCGCCTGATCGAAATCGAGCGTGACCACCTGGCCGACCTGCCGCGTGTGGTCGAGCAACTGCTCAAGCTGCCACAGCGTTTTATCCTGTTCTGCGATGACCTCTCGTTCGAGGCTGGCGAAGGCGACTACCGTGTGCTCAAGAGCGTGCTCGACGGCTCGCTGGAGCAGGCCCCGGAAAACGTGTTGCTGTACGCGACCTCCAACCGTCGTCACCTGGTGCCGGAAAACCAGAGCGACAACGACAACTGGAAACGTGTGGATGGTGAGTTGCATCCCAGTGAGGCGGTGGAAGACAAGATCGCCTTGTCCGACCGTTTTGGCCTGTGGTTGTCGTTCTACCCGTTCACCCAGGAACACTTCCTGGACGTGGTGGAGCACTGGATCGGCGAGCTGGCGAACAAGGCGGGTTTGCCGTGGCAGCGCGATGAAGCCCTCGACATCCTTGCGGTGCGCTGGGCCACGGGTCGCGGCAATCGCAACGGCCGGTGCGCCTACCAATTCGCCCGGTACTGGGTGGGCCTTAAATTGCTGGAGCGCCAGCCATGATCGATTTACAGAAGGCGGGCAGCGGCCTTGATGGCTACGCCATGCTTTGTGCGCAACTGGAATCGCTGCTGGCCGATGAGCGTGACTTTATCGCCAACGCGGCGCAGTTTTCGGCGTTCCTGTTCAACCAGCTAGATGACTTGAACTGGGCGGGCTTTTATCTCAACCGTGATGAGGAACTAGTCCTCGGGCCTTTCCAGGGGCAGATCGCCTGTGTGCGGATTCCGTTTGGTCGAGGGGTGTGTGGTGCGGCGGCGGCTTCACGGCAAACCCAGCGGGTGGAGGATGTACATGCGTTTGCTGGGCATATTGCCTGCGACAGTGCGTCCAACAGCGAGTTGGTGGTGCCCTTGGTCAAGGATGGGAGGTTGATTGGGGTGCTGGACCTAGACAGTCCGAAACTGGAGCGTTTCAGGCCAGAGGATCAGGCGGGCATTGAGCGGCTGGCGGCAATTTTTCTGCGGTTGACTGCCTGCTGAATGAGCTGCATTGCCTGTGGGAGCTGGCTTGCCTGCGATGGCGTGGGGGCGTCAGGTGCCCCACGTCTTCGTTAGCGACCATCGCCGGCAAACCGGCTCCTACAGGGTGAGGGTATCCAGTTGCTCTTGCAGCACTTGCTCAAGATCGCACATGGCGTTTTCGATGGCCTTGACCCAGATGGCCAGTTGGGCCCGATCCGCATCCTCGCCAGCCTGCTCCAGCATCTCGCATTGCTCGGCCAGCGTGCGGGCCTGGACGATCCTGGCGGCGCCCTTGATCTTATGGGCCTGGTCGATCAGGTCCTGGTGAGCGCCTTGTGCGAGCAATGCCATCAGTTCCTCGCGATCACGACGGCTGCTGCTCAACAGTTCTTCCAGCAGGCGCCGGCTTAACAACGGATCTCCGCCAGTCAGGGCGTTCAGGCTATCGAGGTCGAAGATCCGCGCTGGCGCCGTCGGGGTGATCTCGGCCAGGTGGCGCTCCAGTGTCGTAAGGCTGATGGGCTTGAACAGGCAGTCACTCATCCCCGCATCCCGGCAGCGCTGTTTTTCCTCCGGCTGGGCATTGGCGGTGAAGCCCAGGATGATGCAGGGCGGCATGTTTTCCCGTTGTTCATGTTCACGGATCGCACGGGCCAGCTCATAGCCATTCATGACCGGCATGTTGCAGTCGGCGATGATCAGGTCGAAGTGTTCCTGGCGCCAGGCCTGGAACCCCGCCGCGCCGTGCTGGACCGCGGTGAACCGGTGCCCGAGGAAGCCCAGTTGCTGGCACATGAGCAGGCGGTTGGCCGGATGGTCGTCCACCACCAGCACATTCAGGATTGCCGCCGCATCCTGGGGCGCAGGCTTGAACTCGATCAGCGGGTAGGCAGGTGCCAGGCTGGTCATCTGCAGCGAGACAAATACCTGGGTGCCGACACTGGGCACGCTGCTCAAGGCCAGTTGCCCGCCCATCATCTCGCACAGGCTGCGACAGATCACCAGTCCAAGACCCGCGCCGCTCCTGGCCAGGTGCCCGGAATTGTCGGCTTGGGAAAAAGGTTCGAACAGGCGTTGCTGGTCGTCGCGGCTGATACCGATGCCGGTGTCCTCGACCACCAGTTTCATCTGGATTTGCTGCGGCTGCCCGGTGGCCTGGATATCCACCTTGATCTTTACCTCGCCCTGTTCGGTGAACTTGATGGCATTGCTCACCAGGTTGGAGAGGATCTGCTTGAAGCGCAGCGGATCGATCTGTACGTCACGCTCGTCGACGCCGGGATTGAACGCCAACAGCAGGTTGAGATTCTTCTGGCGTGCCAGGCCATCGAACACCCGCACTACCGACTCGATCAGTTCGCGCAGGTTGACGCGCTCCGGCGTCAGGCTCAGGCGGCCCGACTCGATGCGCGCGATGTCGAGAATATCGCCAATCAACTCCAGCAAGTCCTTGGCCGAGTTGTAGGCCACCTCGATGGCCGGGCGGTCCAGGTGCCCGTGGTCGGCACGCTTGAGGGTCAACTCCAGCATGCCGATCACCGCGTTCATGGGGGTGCGGATCTCATGGCTCATGGTTGCCAGGAACGTGCTTTTCGCGCGATTGGCCTCATCGGCGCGGTCCTTGGCTGCGCGCAGGTCATCGAACAATTGGCGACGTTCGCTGATGTCGATCCAGCCGCCGATGATGCCCTGGACCTCACCAACGGAGTTACGGTAAGGCAGGATCCAGTGGTAGATCGTCAGGTGTTGCCCGCGAATATGCAGCGGGCGGTCAACGATCAGCGGCTTGCCTTCGGCCACCACCCGCAGATAGTCGGCATGATACTGGTTGGCTTGCGCCTCGCTGGCCAGGCTGCTCTGCATGACACTCTTGCCGATGACCTCCTCGCGCTTGACGCCGAAGACCTGCAGGTAACTGTCATTGCAGGTCTGCAGCAAACCGTTGCGATCGCGCACGTAGATCGGGTGCGGGGTTTCATTGACCAGGGCACGCATGAACTCGTATTGATCGCTCAGGGCCCGCTCTGCCATCTGCCGGTGCTTGATTTGCCGGCGCATATAGCCGTTCCAGGCCAGGGATGTAAGCAGCAGCAGCCCGGCGGCGCTGATGATCTGGATAATCAAGCGGTGGTAGTTGCGCCAGTAGCTGTCGGATGCGGCTGTGTAGCCACGCCAGCGGTTGTTGATCACCCCAAGTTCATCCGGCGCGATGCTCAGCAGTGCTTTGTCGAGGATCGAGGCCAGTTCGGTGGCGCTGCGTGAGGTGGCCAGGGAGAACGAGGCCAGTTGTGTACCGATACTCGAACTGATCTGCAATTGGCCCTGGAAGAAATGAGATGAGAGGAAGTAGTTGGCAATAACCAATGAGTTGACGGCCCCATCCACATGCCCCTGGGCCAGCATTTCCGAGGCCTTGAAGGTATCGCTGGCCTCCACCAGGGTGATCTGCGAATACTCCCGGCGCAGATAGTCCACCAAGGGGTTGCCTTCGGTGATCGCGAGTTTTTTCCCGCTAGTTGCTCAAGAGTCGAGGGCGCTCCAGGCTCCTTGCGTGTCAGTAGAACGTAGGAGTTCTGCAGGTAGGGACGGCTGAAGTCGAGCTTGGCTTCGCGTTCGCGGCTGGGACTGATGGCGGCAATAATATCGGCGTTGCCGTTTTCGACCTGCTCGATCATTTGGTTGACGTTGCGGGTGTTCTGGAACTCCAGGTGCAAGCCCGTGCGTAGCCGTATCAACTCCAGCAGGTCAGCGGTCATGCCACGCAACTGGCCGTCGGAATCGATGAACGTCAGTGGCGCGAGGGTTCCGTTGATGACCACTTTTACCACCGGGTGGTCCTTAAGCCAGCGCTCTTCACGTTGGCTCAACTGCAGCTTGTGGTCGGTCAACAGGATATCGCTACCCGCACTCCAGCGTTTGGCGATGTTTTCCCGCTCGTAGGTCCCTACGCCTGCCAGGACCGCATCGACGATGCCCAGCAGGGTTTGCTGGTTGCGGTGTATGGCAAAGCTGAAGCCGTAGGCTTCGTGCTTGCCGAAAGTGGCCATGCGGATGTTCTTCAGGTAGCCCTTGTTGATCATGTAATGGGTGGAAATAGTATCGCCGAGGAACACGTCGGCCTGGTCGAAGGCCACGGCGTTCAGCGCATTCAAATAAGACGGATAGACCTGGATGATCGCATTCGGGTACAGCGCTTCGACGTCCTTTAGCGGCAGGTAGTGGTAGACAAGGCTCAAGCGCATGCCCGCCAGCCCGTCATTGAGCGGGCGGGTTTCTGCGTCACGGGTGACCAGTACCGGCTGGTCGACCGCGTAGGGCGTTGACAGGACAATGTCGGCGTTGCTCGCTTCAAATCCGTTGGCGCTGCCCAGCAAGTCGATTTTCCCGTCTTCCAGCGCCTGGATGGCCGCCTCCCGCGAGGGGTAGCGCAACACCGTGACGGGCAATGCCAGGGCTTTGGCCAGGATCCCCGCGTAGTCGGCAGTAATACCTTCGTAATCGTGGCCGCTGGCGGTTATGTCGAAGGGCGGGTAGTCGGGTGTCGAGGTTCCCAGCACCAACTCACGTTTGTTTTGTAGCCATTGGCGCTGCGTGGGGTTCAGTTGGGTGTCCAACTGAACGGTACCGGCACGACTCAGCAATGAGTAGCGTTCTGGAGCGGTTTGAGTGGCTGACACGGCTGTACTCAAGCACAGCCCGGCACTCAAAATGATTAGATAGTCCTTTAAACGCCTTGGCATCCTGTTTCTCACACTAACGCGTTGCGTTTTGCCATCTCGATAAGTTCTACCAAGGACTTGGCCTTGAGTTTTTGCATTAGTCGTTTTTTATAAGTGCTGACCGTTTTATTGCTGAGGAACATACCTTTGGCAATCTCCTTGTTTGTACGGCCTTGTGCAAAAAGTTGTAAGACCATAAGTTCTCGGTCATTGACTGACTTGAAAAGATTCAGTTCTTCATTTTCGCCGAGTTCGGCGCCGGTGGTGTTCAATGCTTGACTTGGGAAATAGTTGTAACCTGAAAGTACAGCCCTGATGGCACTTAGTAGTTCACTCAGATCACCTTCTTTGCAGACATAACCATCGGCTCCTGAACGCATGCAGCGTGTGGCAAAAAGTGTCGGGGACTGGGCGGTCAGAATCAACGTTTTCATTGGAGTACTCATTGCATTGAACCTGCAGAGAACCTCCAGTCCGTCGAGCTTGGGGATGCTGATATCAAGTATGATGAGGTCTGGCAGACATTCGCGGACCATTTGTATTGCATCACAACCGTTATCTGTTTCGCCGACAACTTTGTAACCTTCATGTTCCAGCAACATTCGGATTGCAAGTCGAATAACCGGGTGGTCGTCAATAATAAAGACTGTATTCATGAGCCAATTCCATACTAGTGAAAATAAGCGCGCACATTAGCTCAGAAGGTAGGGTAGGAGCATGAAGGGAAGGCTGAGCAGATATAAAACAGGAAAATTCCTACCATAAAAAAGGTATTGGACTACAACGCGCTAAGGCTTTGTTGGCCGTGTTGTAAGAGTTTCCTAGGTGAAAGGTTTGAAAGCTGTGCAGTGTTATTTGTAAGAGGGATGGGGGCGATATTTCATTTGTGAATGCGTTTAATGTCCTACGTTAAATTTTGAAAAGTTACTTTGGCAGCTCTCGGTATGTTGATGCAGTAGGGTACTTCAGCTTTGCCGGGTGATTTGGGGGTAAATGCCAGATGGGGACTCGTTAGTCGTGGGCTAGCGCTGATTGGTTGATCAATTCGATCCAGGCTTCTTTGTTCAAGGGCTTAGCCAAATATCCAAGCAGGCGCAAGTCACGTTGTATTGCCAGGGTTTTCAAATATTCCAGTTCGAGGGCGGGCAGGCCACTTAGCAATACAGCACTTTTGACAAAGCCTGCATGGCTGGCTATCTCCACCAGCTCCAACCCGGTGAGGTCGGGCAGGCATTGGTCACATAACATCACGTCGAAGGGGACCTCGGTTGTACGCATCAACTTGATTGCCTGCTCGGCATTTGCGGCGGGTGTCAGTTGGTCGTAGCCGAAACTCTTGAGCAGGCACTGAATGGCCAGGAGTTGAAACGGGTGATCTTCCACCAGCAGGATGCGCAATTGTCGTTCGGGCATAGGAAGTTCCGTGGAAGTAGCTGTAGGCGCAAAGATGCCAGCCAGTGCCTGTGTCTGTTTGCCCTGTGAGCAAGACGTCGGGCTATCTTGGGTTTGCGTGAATGTAGGAGCTGAGCGCTGGGGTGGATAAGAGAGGGGTGATTATTCATCGGGTGTTGGGGCAAATTCGATCAGGCTGCTCTGGTGCTTGCGTAGGTCGATTCTTCGAGGCAAGCGCCCAGGCAGGAAAACCTGCCTGGGCCATGGCTCATTGAGGGTAGGAGCGCCCGGTCATTTCCCGGGCCATCTCACTGGCGTAGCTATCGGTCATGCCGGCGATGAAGTCGATCATGCGCAGGAATGAGCGATGCAGCGGCCAGTCAGGATGGGGTGCGCTGTTGCCCAGCAAATCCAGGACGCGTCGATTCTTGAAGGATGGAGTACGGCCGCCATGCTGTTCCAGGGCAGCGCCGCAGAAGGTGTTCAGCAGGATCTCCAGGGTGGTGTAGGCGCCGATCTCATGCAGGGTCTTGCGCTTGTCCTGGAAGATTTTCTTGCGTGCCATGTCCTTGGCATTCAGTACACAACGTTTGGCCGGGCCATGCATATGTTCCACCAGGTCGCCTTGCAAGGTCCCGGCCAGTAGCGCCTGCTGTTGCTCGACGAACGCCCGCGCGGCGGCGTTGGTCAGGTGCTCGATGGCCTTGCCCCGCAGGATCGCGAGTTTGCGTCGCCTGGAGTCCTGGGGCCCCAGTTGCCGGTAGGTTTCCGGCAGGTCATCGCCCACCAGGTTCAGCAGCAGCGACTCGACCTCGGCGTACTCCAGCAAGTCCATCTCCAGGCCGTCTTCCAGGTCGATCAAGGCGTAGCAGATGTCGTCGGCGGCCTCCATCAGGTACACCAGTGGGTGGCGTGCCCAGCGTTGTTCCTCGAGTTGCGGCAGGCCGAGTTTCTGGGCGATCTGTTCAAGGATCGGCAATTCACTCTGGTAGCAGCCGAACTTGTGTTTCTTGTAGCCCAGGGAGTCGGCGTGGCGGGCGGTCCATGGGTATTTGAGGTAGGTGCCCAGGGTGGCGTAGGTCAGGCGCGTACCGCCGTCGAACTGGTGATATTCCAATTGCGTCAGCACGCGGAACCCTTGCGCGTTGCCTTCGAAATTGAGGAAGTCATTGCGCTCGGCGCTGCTCATGTCGTCCAGCCAGCCACGGCCGGCTGCCTGCTGGAACCAGTGGCGGATCGCATCTTCGCCGGAATGGCCGAACGGCGGGTTGCCGATGTCATGGGCCAGGCAGGCCGATTGCACCACCATGCCCAGGTCGCTGGGGTCGCACCAGTCAGGCAGGGCGCTGCGAATGGTTTCGCCGACGCGCATGCCCAGGGAGCGCCCCACGCAACTGACTTCCAGCGAATGGGTCAGCCGGGTGTGGATATGATCGTTGCTGGTCACCGGATGGACCTGGGTCTTGCGGCCCAGGCGCCTAAAGGCCCCGGAGAAGATGATCCGGTCATGGTCTTTGTGAAACGGGCTGCGGCCCAGCTCTTCTGGGCTGTGCAGCGGTTTTCCAAGGCGTTCGCGGGTAAGCAGGGTAGGCCAATCCAAGGCGAGGGCTCTCCGTGGGATGAATGTCGACCCCCAGCTTCCCGGTTCGGCGGGCCTGGAGCAAGCGAAAAACTACAGGCCGGCGGCGTCAATATCGATTAACAGCAGGCGCTGACCGTTATCGAAGAATTGTCCTGCTGTCAGGCAGTATTGATTGGTCGTGGCATCGCGGTAGGTACTGGACAGAATCAAGCGGCGTTCCTCCCAGCCTTCGGCCAGCAGGTGATAGAAGTAAGGGCGCCATGACCAGTTGTGGCCCAGGTAGTGGCTGTCGGCTTGCCAGGCATCCTGGCGCCACTCGAAGTTGGGGGTCAGTTGGGTGCCGTGGCGATCGCACTGATAAAACCGCAGCAGCCGGGGAAAGCCCGGCAGCCAGGGCAATTGACTGAGAGGCTCCTGGGCCAGCGCCCAGCCCTGCAGGATCTGCATCAGTTCGATCAGTTGCTGGCGCAGCAGCATGATCCGCCCGCGCTCGGCCAGTTTGTGCTGCACGTAAGCCTGGCGCAGCACGGCGAAACGCGGGACGAATGCGTCGGCGGCGAACCACTCCAGTTGCGCCTGGGCAAACAGGTAGCCCTGGACATACCGCGCGCCACATTCAAGGGCAAAGCGCAGTTGCGCTTCGGTTTCCACGCCTTCGGCAATGATCCAGCATCCGGTTTTTTCCGCCATTTGCGCCAGGGCGCGCACCACCTCACCGCTGGGTCCGCCGAGGGCCGCTGCCTGGAACAGGCGCATATCCAGCTTGAGGATATCCGGGCGCAGGGCAAGGACCCGATCCAGTTGGGAATACCCGGCACCAAAGTCATCAATGGCAATCCGCGCTCCCGCCTCGCGGTAGCGGGCGACGACCTCGGCCAGGCGCTGGCTGTCGCCTCCCAATTCGGTGATCTCAAACACGATGCGCTTTGGATCGACGTCATGGGCTTGTAGCTGTTTCAGGCTGGGCAGGGCTTGACCCGGTCGCAGCAGGGTGATCCAGCGTGGCGAGATATTGAGGCTCAGGAACCAGTCTTCAGGCGCCTCATGCAGGCGGCTCAGGGCGTTGTCGCGGATCTTGCGATCCAGGCGCCGCAGCGCCGAAGTGGGCGTGCGGGCATCGGCGAACAGGGGGCCGACCGAGTGCAGTTGACCATCTGCCTGGCGCAGGCGGCCCAGTGCTTCCACCCCGGCAATGCGCCCGGTGGCGGTGTCGATAAATGGTTGGAAACAGGCGAGCGGTTGCCCGTCAATCACAGAGCCTCCTTAGGGTGCTTCGGCATGAAAAAAGCCCGGTACCTGTAGGGAGGGAACCGGGCCTGATCCGTTTGCAAGAATGCAGCCAATTGTCTCAGGACTTGCGGGAGGCACCCTGCATCGCGAGCTTGATCAAGGGGATCAGCCCTGCACCAAGCCTTACCAGGCGGGTCATGGTGCCGATGCTGCCACCCTTGGCGCCTTTGCCGGTGAAGAATCCCAGCAGGGTCACAGCGGCGACGCCCCACAGCGGCGCATGCTTGATCCCGAACCCGTCCTGCCAGCTTTGGCCCAGGTTGCGCACTTTTTGCAAGGGCAGCAGCAATTGCTGGGACTCGTGGCGAATTTCCTGGCGGTGCATTTCCATGCGCAGGCGGATCAAGGCCTTGCGCATTTCCCGCCGGGAATTGGTTTGCGGCAGTTCAGTCAGGCTCATGGCAGCAGGCGCTCCCGGTCGTTGGCCAACTCTTCGAGGGTGGCGTGGAAAGGCGTGGATTCATCGAACACCGCGGCCTTCAAGCGCAACCCGCAGAACGCTGCGGCGAGTACGTAAAACACGCATAGGCTGATGATCCCGGTCAGGCGATAGGTATCCCAGACCAGGATCATGACCAGCGCCGACAACCCCACCAGCAGCAACAGGGCGAACACCAATGCCAGTCCGGCAAACAGCAGCAGGCTGACGGTGCGTGCCTTCTGTTCCTGCAACTCGATGCCGAACAGCTCGACATGGCTGTGCAGCAAGCCCAGGACAGCCGCGCCGAGGCGCCGCGATGAGGAACTTGGGCCCGTGGACGAGCCGGTTTCGCCGATAGACATGATTAGCGCCTTGTAGCCAGCAGGCCGATCAGAAAGCCCACGCCGGCAGCGATGCCAACGGATTGCCAAGGGTTGGCCTGTACATAGTCCTCGGTGGCGGTGACCGCCGCCTTGCCGCGTTCGCGCAGGGAATCTTCGGTCAATTTCAGGGTTTCCCGGGCCTGCAGCAGGCTGTCGTGGATCTTCGAGCGCAGTTCATCAGCCTGGTCACCGGCCAGAATCGCGGTGTCATCCAGCAGCTTTTCGGTGTCGCTGACCAGGGTCTGGAAATCTTCCATCAGTATTTCTTGAGCAGTCTTCGCCGTTTTTCTGGCCATGGTTATCTCCGTGAGTGGCTGTCTGGTGCTTGAACGGGGTTTTGCTTGAGAGTCGCCGGCATTGCTGAAGGTTCACTGCAATTGTCTGGTACAGCTTTTGCTTTGCCATGGTGCGCCAGCCCAAAGGTTTGCGCGCAATGCGGGCGGTTTCGGCCAAAGCCTTGAAAAACCTTACCCTAAATCACTAAAACCCGTGGAAAAACCCGCAAGTCATTGCTGTCTTCAACAGTCGTCGCGCCAAAGCGGTTCATATCCTCTGTAGAAGGGTAGAGCACGCAGTGCCAATTTAGTGCGCGATCGTAGGGCGATGAACTGCTTTGGTGCTTTTTCCTCAACTGCAGGCCTGCCAATCCCCATGGAAAATGTGCAAAGCGCGGTGGACACCTTGGTCCACAGCTCCAATACGCTGTTTATTCTGATCGGCGCGGTGATGGTCCTGGCGATGCATGCCGGCTTCGCGTTCCTGGAAGTCGGGACGGTACGGCAGAAGAACCAGGTCAACGCGTTGTCGAAAATCCTCAGTGACTTTGCGGTCTCGACCCTGGCCTATTTCTTTATAGGCTATTGGATCTCTTATGGGGTCAGCTTTATGCAGCCGGCCGCGGTGCTCAGTGCCGACCATGGCTACGGCCTGGTGAAGTTCTTCTTCCTGCTGACCTTCGCAGCGGCCATCCCGGCGATCATCTCCGGGGGGATTGCCGAGCGGGCGCGCTTTGTTCCACAGCTGTGCGCCACGGCGTTGATCGTGGCGTTCATCTACCCGTTTTTCGAGGGCATGGTGTGGAATGGCAACTTCGGCCTGCAAGCCTGGTTGCTGGCGACCTTTGGTGCGACGTTCCACGACTTTGCCGGTTCCGTGGTGGTGCACGCCATGGGTGGTTGGCTGGCGCTGGCGGCGGTGTTGCTGCTGGGCCCACGCCAGGGCCGCTATCGCGATGGGCGCCTGGTGGCGTTCGCGCCTTCGAGCATCCCGTTCCTGGCGCTGGGTTCGTGGATATTGATCGTCGGCTGGTTCGGTTTCAACGTCATGAGCGCGCAGACCTTGTCCGGGGTGAGCGGGTTGGTGGCGGTCAATTCGCTGATGGCCATGGTGGGCGGCACCGTGGCGGCACTGGTGATCGGGCGAAATGACCCAGGCTTCCTGCACAACGGCCCGTTGGCCGGGCTGGTGGCGATCTGCGCGGGCTCCGACCTGATGCATCCGGTGGGCGCGCTGGTTACCGGTGTGGTGGCTGGCGGCTTGTTCGTCTGGTGCTTTATCGCGGCCCAGGACCGGTGGAAGATCGATGATGTGCTGGGTGTCTGGCCGCTGCATGGCCTGTGTGGCGTGTGGGGCGGGATTGCCTGCGGGATTTTCGGCCAGAGCGCCTTGGGTGGGTTGGGCGGCGTAAGCCTGATCAGCCAGTTGATCGGCACCGCCCTGGGAGTGGTGTTGGCCCTGGCTGGCGGGTTGCTGGTGTACGGCGTGCTCAAGCGTATCTGCGGCCTGCGCTTGAGCCAGGAAGAGGAGTACTACGGCGCGGACTTGTCGATCCATAAGATTGGCGCCGTCAGTCAGGATTGATCGGGGCTGCACGGTTGTCGTCGGTGTGCTGGTAGAAGCCGTGGAGCAAGCGGTAGCGGTTGCGCCGCACTTCGTCGACCCGGTCGCGCACCTGCTGGTCGGGCAGGCCGAGCATGATCATCGCGTGCGAGGCGAGCATCAGGCTTGACTCCAGTAGCTCGGGCACCACTTCACTGGCCCCGGCGGCTTTCAGTTCAGTCAGCTGGCTGTCGTCGCGGGTGCGCACCAGGATCGGCACTTTATGGTTGATCCGCCGTGCTTCCTTGAGCACCGCCAGGGCCACGTCGCTATTGTCCACGGCAATCACCACCAGGCGCGCGCGCTCCAGGCCGACGGCGCTGAGCAGGGCACCGCGCCGGCAATCACCATAATGCACGCTGCTGTCCTCGGTGGCGGCTTCCTGCACGCGCTCGGGGTCATCGTCCAGGGCAATGAACGCTTGTTGTTCACGGCGCAGGAAGCGCCCGATGGATTGACCGACCCGGCCATAGCCGCAGATCACCACATGCCCGCGTAGCTCAGCATTGAGCGCGGTGATGGCCTCCAGTTGCACTTGCTGGTTGGGTTTGCGATGCAGGCGCAGCGCGATCGCGGGCGCGGCCCGCAGCAGCAAGGGCGTGAGCAGCATGGAGCAGAACGTCGCTGCCAGTAGCAGGCTGCTGATTTCGCCGGGCAGCATATTGCTCAATTGCATCTGCGCCATCAGCGCAAAGCAGAACTCGCCGCCCTGGGCCAGCGCCAGGCCACTGCGCCAGGCGGTTTCGCTGTCGCTGCCGCGCAGCTTGACCAGCGCGGCGACGATGCAGCCCTTGATCAACATCAGCGCCAGGGTCAGCCCGAGGATCTGCAGGCTGTGGCTGATGAACAGCTGCAAGTCGATCAGCATGCCGATACTGACAAAGAACAGCCCCAGGAGAATGTCGCGAAACGGTCGGATATCCGCTTCGATCTGGTGCCGGTAATGGCTTTCCCCCAGCAGCATGCCCGCCAGGAACGCGCCGAGGGCTGGCGACAGGCCCAGCAGGTGCGTGAGCCAGGCCGTGAGTAGCACGATCACCAGGGCCAGCAGTACGAACAGCTCCGCCGAATGCGAGGCGGCCACTTCGTGGAACAGGCGCGGCAGCAGCCAACGGCTTGCAAGCAGCAGGCCGAGGAACAGCACCACGGTCTTGCCCAGGGTCAGCGGCAGAGCCCAATACCAGGCCTGCTCGCTGCTGCCGGCGAACACCGGCACCAGGGTCAGCAACAGCACCGCGACCACGTCCTGGAACAACAGCACGCCTATTGCGTTTTGCCCATGGCTACTGAAAATCTCCCCCAGGCTGGTCAGCTCCTTGCTCACAATCGCGGTGGATGACAGCGCGAGCCCTGCCCCCAGCAGCAATGCGGCCACCGGCGACATGCCCATCAACAGCAGCAAGGCGCCCAGCACCACGGCGCAGCACAACACTTGCAGGCTGCCGAGGCCAAACACCACCCGGCGCAGGCTGAGCATCTTGGACAGGGAAAACTCCAGGCCCAGGGAAAACAGCAGGAACACCACGCCCAGTTCGGCGAGGTCTGGCAGGTCTTCGCTGTCATTGACCCAGTCCAGGGCGGTTGGCCCGACGGCCAGGCCCACGCACAGGTAGCCGAGCACCGGCGGCAGTTGCAGCCGGCGGAACAGTGCAATGACGACCAGGGATGAGGCAAGAATGATCAGCAGGTTGGCAAACACAGACATCTCCGTCGGGGTGTTGCAGGAAAAAAGCCGCGAGAATCGCTGAATCAGTTATAGGCCATGGTGATCTGGATCAGGTCTTTGGCATGACTCGACGAGGTTTTTCCCGCGGCCTAGAATGAGGACCTGTTTCTTATCGGGTCTGTACATCATGCCTCCTGAATGCCAGTTGTTCGGCACCCTGGGCTGCCATCTGTGTGAGCTTGCCGAAGATGAAATCATGCCGTTGGTCGAACATGGGCTGTTGGTCGAGTTGGTGGATATCGCTGATTCCGAAGCGCTGTTCGAAGCCTACGGCCTAAGTATTCCGGTGCTGCGCCGGGTGGATACCGGGGCGGAACTGGGTTGGCCGTTCGACACTGAACAGGTGGTCGCCTTTCTAATCTAGCGCCATCCCCATGGCAGGTTGCTGATTATTCGGTTACTGTATGTTTGTACAGCGATTGAGTGAGAGGGAACGCCCGTGGTGAATGTCGAACAACTGAAAAGCAGCGTCAACCGCATGTCCGTCGACGTCGTGCGCGATGCTGTGAATGAGCTGCGGCTCGATGGCCTGGTCACGGAAGGCAAGACGCCGTTCAACAAAGTGCATTTCAATACCTGCTTTGCCGAAATCGAAGCATTGTTCCAGCGCGCCGGTTATCACAAGCAACTGGACGTGGTGGGATACCAGGGCTTGCTGTACGCCTTGTACGACCCTGGCCGCTGGGAGGCGGTGGACGTGCTGCGCTGGCTCAAGGAATTCACCGAGGCTGCCAGTGCTTCGCCGGTGTTGCGGGCCGAATTGGTCAGGGCTTGAGCTTCTGGGGGATAATGCCCCCTTTGTTTCCAGGCCTTGAGCGTACGCATGTCCGATACCGGTTTTTCCGCTGCCCAGAACCAAGCCAGTACCTTGTACCTGCCGCCTGGCCCCTGGGTGACGGTACTCGATTGCCTGTGCGAGCATTTTCGCGCCATCGGCCGCGAGCAGTGGCTGGACCGCATCGCCCGTGGCCGGGTGCTGGATGGCAACGGCCAGCCCATCGGCGTGGACCTGGCCTACAAGGAAGGCTTGCGCATCCACTACTTTCGCGAAGTGCCGGATGAAAAGCCGATCCCGGTGCAGGAAACCATCCTGTACGCCGATGAGCATCTGGTGGTGGTCGACAAGCCGCACTTCCTGCCAGTGACGCCCGCCGGCGAATATGTCGAGCAGACTTTACTGCGCCGCCTGATCCGCCGCCTGGATAACCCGTCGCTGGTGCCGCTGCATCGCATTGATCGCCATACCGCAGGGCTGGTGTTGTTCTCGGCCAACCCGCAAAGCCGCTCGGCGTATCAGCAACTGTTCCCCACCCGCCAGATCGATAAAATCTACGAAGCCATTGCCCCTGCCTTGCCTGCGCTGACATTCCCGCTGGTGCACAAGAGTCGCCTGGTGGAGGGCGAACCGTTCTTCCGCATGCAGGAAGGGCCCGGTGCAAGCAACACGGAAACGGCGGTGCAGGTGCGCGAAAAAAACGGCGACCTGTGGCGCTATGGCCTGTTTCCGGTGACCGGCAAGAAGCATCAACTGCGCGTACATATGACGGCGCTGGGCGCGAGCATCTGCAACGACCCGTTTTATCCCGAGGTCATCAAGGATGCCGTGGATGACTACGCCAACCCGCTCAAGTTGCTGGCCCAGGGTGTACGGTTTATCGACCCGGTAACCGGCGAGCAGCGCAGTTTCAGCAGCAGAATCGTGCTGGACTGGTGATATTTCCCACGCGCCAGATACAACAAAGCCCGCTCAAAAGCGGGCTTTGTTGTATCTGGCGTTAAGACTTACAGGTCTTTAACGGTGCGAACCTGATCCTTGTTGATGCGGGTACGCTTGCCATCCAGTTGTTCGAATTCGTAGAAGCCCGAATCCTGATCGAATTTAGGGGTGTCGACAGCCTGGATTTCGCGACCGTCATTCAGGGTGATCACTGTTGGCGAGGCGCAACCGGCGAGGGTGGCAAGGCCCAGTGCAAGCATGAGAGCGGCGATGGTCCGTTGAGTCATGAGTCTTCTCCGAGAGTAATGCTGTGTTGAGTTCTGACCTTGTGACGTGTGCAACGTCGGCAAAGTTCCTTGTTCTAGCACTCATTCTGACACGCCGGGGCGTGGGTGCAACAACTCTGGTGTATTGAGGTTGGCCAGGCGCGGATCGTTTTCGGCGCATTCGAGCGCCTTTGCCCCCAGTTTCAGCAGGATCTGGCGCGGGCTGCGCTCTGCAGCCTGCCAGGCGCGCTCCACATCACCGCGCAGGCGCGTCGGTATGACGCAGAGCAAAGGCTCCCAGAACTCGCCATGGCGGATCATCACCGGCACCTGTGGGTGTTGCCGTGCGGTGTCGAGCAGGTCTGCCAGCAACTGCCCATCGATGTGCGGCACATCACAGGGCAAGATCAATAGATGTTCATGGCGCGCGGCGGTCAGCCCGGCGCGGATACCGGCCAAGGGGCCCGGGAAGTCCGGACTGTCGTCGCTTACCAACTGGTCGGCATAGGCGGCGTACTGCACCTGGTTGCGGTTGCAGGAGATGATCAAGTCATCGGTCAACGGCCGCACCAACTGGTGCAGGTGAGCAATCAGCGGTTGCCCGTGCCAGTCGAGCAGGCCCTTGTCCAGGCCGCCCATGCGCTGGCCGCGACCGCCGGCCAGCAACAGGATCGAGCAGGGCAGGGGCGAAGAATTGAATGGCATGACGGCTCCGCGCAGGCAGTGAAATAGGGGCCTGTGATATAACATCGGGCTGTTTCTTAGACAACCGGACCGAGCCATGAAAGCCAAGGCTGATGCGCCTTTCGTACCTCTTAACATCGCTGTACTGACCGTCAGCGATACCCGCACCCTGGAAACCGATACCTCCGGGCAAGTCTTCGTTGACCGCCTGCTCGCGGCCGGCCACCGCCTGGCCGAGCGGGTACTGCTCAAAGATGACCTCTACAAAATCCGTGCGCAAGTGGCGCACTGGATCGCCGAGGACGTGGTGCAAGTGGTGTTGATCACCGGCGGTACCGGCTTTACCGGCCGCGACAGCACCCCGGAAGCTGTCAGTTGCCTGCTGGACAAGCAGGTGGATGGGTTTGGCGAGCTGTTCCGGCAGATCTCGGTGGCCGATATCGGCACCTCCACCGTGCAGTCCCGCGCCCTGGCCGGCCTGGCCAATGGCACCCTGGTGTGCTGCCTGCCGGGCTCCACCAACGCGGTGCGTACCGGTTGGGACGGGATTCTCGCCGAACAACTGGATGCCCGCCATCGCCCGTGCAATTTTGTGCCGCACCTCAAGCTGGCCGAACCGTGTGAATCCCGTGGATAAGCCGGGCAAGACCGGCGCGTTGATGCCGGTAGAAGAAGCACTTGAGCGCTTGTTGAACATGGCCGAGGCCGCGCCAATCCGTGAGCAGCAATACCTGCCATTGGCTGAGTGCGACGGGCGCGTATTGGCCGAGGCGCTGGTCTCCACCCTTGACCTGCCGCCCTGGCCCAACAGTGCGATGGACGGCTACGCCTTGCGCACTGCCGATTGGACGGGTGAGCCGCTGCCGGTGAGCCAGCGTATTTTCGCCGGGCAAGCCCCGGAGCCCCTGGCGGCGGGGACCTGCGCGCGGATCTTCACCGGCGCCCCGGTCCCGCAAGGCGCCGACTGCGTAGAAATGCAGGAAAACGCCGAGGTGCAAGCCGACCAGCGCGTGCGCTTCACCCAGGCGCTGCACGTAGGGCAAAACATCCGGCCCAAGGGCCAGGAGACTACGGTCGGCGAAGAAGTCCTGACGGCGGGTACGCGGCTCGGCCCGATTGAACTGGGCCTGGCGGCCTCCCTGGGGCGCGACCGCCTGGCGGTGGTGCGGCGCGTGCGTGTGGCGGTGCTGTCGACGGGCGATGAATTGATCGAGCCCGGCCTGCCGTTGGGGCCGGGGCAGATCTACAACAGTAACCGGCGGGTGTTGTGCAGCTGGTTGCAACGCCTGGGTTGCGAGGTGATCGACGCGGGTATCCTGCCCGATGACCTGGAACTGACCCGTACCCGCCTCGGCGCACTGGGTTCGGTGGACCTGATTTTGTCCACCGGCGGGGTCTCGGTGGGAGAGGCGGATTTCCTCGGTATCGCACTGCGCGAGGAGGGCGAACTGGCCTTGTGGAAGCTGGCGATCAAGCCTGGCAAACCGCTGACTTTCGGCCACTTTCGCGGCGTGCCGGTGATCGGTCTGCCGGGGAACCCGGCGTCCACCCTGGTCACGTTCGCCCTGTTGGCACGGCCATACCTGTTGCGCCGCCAGGGGGTCGAGGTGGTGCAGCCCCTGCGTTTCGAGGTGCCGGTAGGGTTCGTCTGGGCCAAGCCGGGCAACCGTCGCGAATACCTGCGCGGGCGCCTGGAGCAAGGGCGGGCGGTGATCTACCAGAACCAGAGTTCTGGTGTATTGCGCAGCGCCGCCTGGGCCGAGGGTTTGGTGGAAGTACGGGAGGGCAGCACCTTGGCCATCGGTGACCGGGTGAATTTCATTCCCCTGAGTGAAGTGTTGGGCTGAAGAATTAATTTACAGCCCAATGGCTTTTTTCTGACTGCTGAAGGTCAACATCCCTCAGGTCCCCTCCAAAGATAGGAGCTTCACCCCATGAGCAAACCCAAGGCACTGTTGATTCTGCACGGCAAGCAAGCCCTCAACGAAGACGTGCGGGCGGCAGTGCAAGGCAAGCGCGAGCAGGGGTGGGAGCTGGCGGTGCGTGTCACCTGGGAGGGCGGCGATGCCCAGCGCCTGGTAGGTGAAGCCCTGGATGCCGGCTACACACGCCTGATCGCGGGCGGCGGCGACGGCACCTTGCGCGACGTGGCCGAGGCCATGGCACGCGCCAAGACTGACGCCAGCCTGGTGCTGATGCCCCTGGGCACCGCCAATGACTTCGCCCGGGCGGCCGGGGTGCCGCTGGAGCCGCGCCTGGCGCTGGAGCTGCTGGACGTGGCGCCGCAAGCCATCGACCTGGGGGAGGTGGGCGGGCAGGTGTTCCTCAATATGGCCACCGGCGGCTTTGGCAGCCAGGTTACCGCCAACACCTCCGAAGACCTGAAAAAGGTATTGGGTGGCGCGGCCTATCTGTTCACCGGCCTGTCGCGTTTCAGCGAGCTGCGGGCCGCCTATGGGGAACTGGTGGGCCCGGACTTCCATTGGCGCGGCGAGTTGCTGGCCCTGGGCATCGGCAACGGTCGCCAGGCCGGGGGCGGGCATGAGCTGTGCCCGGGCGCCCTGGCCGATGATGGCCTGCTGGATATCAGCATCCTGCCCGCGCCCCAGGAAGTGGTCGGCACCTTGCGCAGCCTGATGACCGACGGCTGGGGCCTGGACAACCTGTTCGTACGGGCACGCCTGCCGTGGGTGGAGATCAAGGTGGCCGAAGGGTTGGACATCAACCTCGATGGCGAGCCGCTCAAAGGCGATGACCTGCGTTTTTGCGCCTTGCCCAAGGCCTTGCAGGTGCACTTGCCGGTGGATTCGCCGTTGCTGGCTAATCGTCCAGGCTGATGATTTGTTCGCGCACGGCAAACAGCACCAGGCCGGCCACATCGAAAATCTGCAAGCGCTTCATGATCTGCGAGCGGTGGGCTTCCACGGTCTTGATACTCAGGCCCAGGCCGTGGGCGATTTCCCGGGTGGACTTGCCGCGCACGATCAGGCGCAGGATTTCCAGCTGGCGTGCCGTCAGGTTGTGGCGCTGTGTAGGAGGTGCCGGGTGGGACTGGCTGTGGATCAAGGCCTGGTTGATCACCGTGTGGGCGATCGCCGGGCTCAGGTAGCGCTCGTTGTTGCGCAGTGCCAGCAGCGCGTGTTCCAGCTCATTGGCGGTGGTGTCCTTGAGCAGGTAGCCGTGGGCACCGGCCTCCAGGGCCCGCATGATCAATTGCGGGTCGGTGTGCATCGAAAGGATCAGCACCTTGCTCTTGGGGTAGGCGTGCTTGAGTTGCTGCAGCGCATCCAGGCCGCTGGTGTGCTTCATCGACAAATCCAGCAGGACGATATCGGGCTGCAAGGCGTCGAATTGTGCGAGCACTTGCGCGCCGTCGTTGGCTTCGCCAATCACCGCATAGCCGGGGATGTCGAGGATCAGCGCGCGCACGCCGGCGCGGATCAGTGCGTGGTCATCTACCAGGAGTAAATTGCAGGTCACTCTAGAACCTTAGGGGGACTGGCCCGCTCGAGGGTGCGCGGCGCCCAGGGGAACAGCGCTTCGATCCGCGTGCCAAAGCCGGGTTGGCTATTGACCGTCAGCAGGCCGCCCAGTTGATCAATGCGCTCGGACATGCCCGCCATCCCGCTTTGCCCTGCAAGGCCTGGGTCGGTGGCGGGCGAGAAGCCCTGGCCGTCATCGCTGATAAACAGCGAGAGCCCCTGGGGCAAGCGTCGCAGGCGCACCAGCAGGTTGCGCGCCTGGGCGTGGCGCAGCATGTTGGTCACGGCCTCCTGGGTAATACGGAAGGCTGCCACGGCCATCTCTTCCGGAATCCCGGTCAGGCGTTGCTGGCATTCCAGGCTCCAGTGCACCGGGGTGTTTTCCAGGGTCTTGAGCAGGTGCGCGCGCAGGCTCGCTTCCAGGCCCAGGCTGGTGAGTTGCCGTGGGTTGAGAATGGCCGACACGTCGCGCACTTTGGCCAGGGTTTCGTTGAGGGTGTTGCACAGTACGCCGCACTGTTCCTGCAATTCTTTCGGGAGGCGGCGCTGCAGCCAATCGCTTTGCAGCTTGGCGGCGGTCAGCAATTGGCCGATATCGTCGTGCAATTCGCGGCTGAGGCGATGACGCTCGTTTTCCTGGACCTGCAACAGGCGGTCGGCCAACTCCTGGGGCTGGAACTTGATCGATTTACGCGAGCGCCATCGCTGCAGGCCCGCTGCGGCCAGGGCGGCGAGGTTGAGCAGCAGCAAAAATATCGGCAGCGGCGCTTCGTGGGCATACACCCACAGGCTGACCAGGGTCGCGCACAGGCACAGGCCAAGCGTGACCCAACGGGTAGTGCCCGGGGAGACGAACCTGGCGATAAGTGACTTGGGGCTGGCGTACATAGCAGATGGAGCCGATGGAGGTTCGCTGCGGGTAGACCGGTCATGACCGCTGGCCGGGCTCTGTTTGGAAAGCGAGTGAGTTGGGTGTTGGTTCGAGGGGCTTCTCGGATTTTCTTACATCTGGGGCAGCCACGTCGAGCGCGGTAATAGTACCACCAACAATTACCGTTGGTCGCCTGTGCAGTACTTAGTTCAGCGAGCTCAAGTTGTACTATTAAACGAGACTTGCATCGTTATTACCAATACAGGCTTATTGATAGTTGGCTGGCTAAATACCTTCCGCAGACTTAGTTGGTCGCCCGCTGGCGGCCTGGCTTAATCGCACGAAAGGTTTAGGAGGCGCAGTGCAAGGATTGGCGAAAGTGCGTGCCAGCGTCCTTCTGGGGAATCTGCTGGGCAACGGTTTCAATCAAGATGGTTTGCTCGGCGTCATCCAGGCTGAGTTTACCGGTCTTGATATCGATCAATTCCAACTGCCAGGCCAGTAGCGTCAGGCAGTCATGCAGGGCGGCAAGTGCCGCGTCGTGGAGTTGCATCGGGCTTTGGGCGTTGCTGATCAGGTCCTGGATGTGCCGGGAAAAATTGCCAATGGCTGGCAGCGCCATGGCATCGGCTTTTTCGGCAAGTTTGACCAAGCTGCTTTTCATGCAATCGATGGCGTCGTTATCGTTGCGGATCAAATGCAGGTGGCTCAGGCATTCCTCTGACTTGGCCAGCAGCATTTCTGCCTCCAGGAGGAACTCGGGAAGTGCGTCTTGCCACTCTTTACCGTCGTTCATCATGAAAGTCTCCACAACATACGGTCAGATAATGAGATGTAGCACCGTAGCAACGGCTTCAAACTAGCGCCGAAATATGACCGGAATCTGTAGTTCGTTTCTGAATTTTGAGTAGTACTTTTATTTGAGTGATCAGCGTCGCGATGGCTGGCGCTGCGTGCAGTGGAAACAACCAGGGGTGTTCGCATGACTTCGATTGCCCAGGCGATAACGCCTGGAAGGCCCTTGGGCCGCGGGCTTGCGATAGCAAACAAAAGCCTGACTCCATTCATGCAATGAGAATGGCGTCACATTAATGGCTATTGGATATTGCGAATATCAGGTTGGACCTGATTGCGACTAGGGGAATCCCCTATATGACGGAACCTTGTGACCGTTTGAGGGTCTGGCGGCGCCGCTTGACTCCCGGATGGGAGGTGATGCCAGTAAAGCATGATGTCAGTGTGACATCAATGCATTTACGTGGCATTTTACCCAGGGTCAAGGTCTGGCGCCGTCTGCCGATAACCTTCTCCAGTAGGCAGCAAATCTTTCAGCACACCCAGGAGTCTTCAATGGCTGGCATTCTCGACACGGTAGATCAACGCACGCAATTGGTGGGTGAGAATCGCCTGGAGATCCTCATGTTTCGCCTGGCCGGGCGTCAGTTGTTCGCGATCAACGTGTTCAAGGTGCAGGAAGTCCTGCAGTTGCCCAAGCTGACCCTGATGCCACAGCGCCACCCGTTTGTCTGCGGCGTGGTCAACCTGCGCGGCCAGACCCTGCCGGTGATCGACCTGTCCCAGGCCATCGGCATGCGTCCGCTGGTGCCGGGGCCCAACAGCACCATTATCGTTACCGAGTACAACCGCTCGGTGCAGGCCTTCCTGGTGGGCGGCGTCGACCGCATCGTCAACATGACCTGGGAGTCGATCCTGCCTCCGCCGGCCAGCGCCGGTCGCCAGCATTACCTCACGGCCATCAGCAAGGTGGATGAGCAGTTGGTAGAAATCATCGACGTGGAAAAAGTCCTCGCCGAGATCGTGCCCTACAACGCCAAGGTCTCCCGGGAAAAACTCGAGGACCCGGTCCTCGAACGTGCCCGTGGCCGCGAAGTGTTGCTGGTGGATGACTCCAACGTGGCCCTGTCGCAACTGCGTGACACCCTGGGTCAACTGGGGGTGAAGATGCATATCGCCAGTGATGGCCTCAAGGCCTTGAACATGCTCAAGGCGTGGGCGGACACCGGCCAGGTAATGACCGACAAGTTGCTGATGATCTTCACCGACGCCGAAATGCCCGAGATGGACGGCTACCGCCTGACCACCGAGATCCGCAACGACCCGCGCCTGCGTGGCCTCTATGTGGTGTTGCATACCTCGTTGTCCGGCAGCTTCAACGATTCGATGGTGAAGAAGGTCGGTTGCGACAACTTCCTCTCCAAATTCCAGCCCGACAAGTTGGTGGATGTGGTGCGCCAGCGCCTGATGCTGGACGAAGTCCCAGCCTGATACCTTCTGGCCACGTTGCCGACCGGGGAAGTTTTGATTCTGGCAGCGTGCTCGTATAGGGTGACGTTTTTGTTCACAGGAACCCAGGCTCATGCTTCGTCTCAGCGCGTTGTATCGGTACCCCTTGAAGTCGGGCAAGGCAGAGACCTTGGCGCATATCGGCCTGGATAAACTGGGGCTGGACGGGGATCGACGCTGGATGTTGGTGGACGAGGCCAGCGGGCGCTTCCTGACCCAGCGCGCGGCAGCGCAGATGAGCCAGTTGTCGGCCCTCTGGAACGGCGCTGGAGGCCTGACCTTGAGTGCTGCTGGCCAGCCCACCCTGGACGTGGCATTGCCCGGCGCTGACGCCGAGTTGCGCGGTGTGACCATCTGGCGCGACACCCTGCGGGTTCCCGATGCCGGCGATGAAGCCGCGCGCTGGGTCAGCGACTTTATCGGCAAACCGACCCGCCTGGTGCAGGTGCCCCTGGAGCGCGCGCGCACTACGGCGGCCGGCTATGGCAAGGATGATGACCAGGTGGCATTCGCCGACGGTTTCCCGCTATTGCTGATCGGCCAGGCGTCCCTCGACGACTTGTCGCAGCGCATCGGCCGGCCCATGGAAATGCTGCGCTTTCGCCCCAACCTGGTGATCGAAGGCAGTGAGGCCTTTGCCGAGGACGGCTGGAAGCGCCTGCGCATCGGGGAGGTGGAGTTCCGGGTGGTCAAGTCCTGCTCGCGGTGCATCCTCACCACCATCGACCCGGCAACGGGTGAGCGCAGCGCCGACCGCCAGCCGCTGGCGACCCTGGAAACCTACCGCAAGGAGCCCGATGGCGTGATGTTCGGCCAGAACCTGGTCAATGACGGGGTGGGCCACCTGGAAGTCGGTATGCCGGTGACGATCCTCGAATAACCCAGGCCCCATGAAAAATGCCCGTCTCAGCGAGACGGGCATTTTTTTGTGCGCGGGAAAGGCTTAGCCGCGGTATTCGCACAGGTAGGCGGTGTCTACAGCCACCTTGAGCTGGAACTTGCTGTCGGCAGGCACATTGAACTGGCTGCCGGCGGCGAAGGTTTCCCAACTGTCGCTGCCTGGCAGCTTGACGGTCAGCGCGCCCGAGACCACGTGCATGATTTCACGCTGGGCGGTGCCGAACTCGTATTCACCCGGGGCCATGACGCCGATGGTCGCCGGACCTTCTGGGGTGCCGAAGGCGATCGACTTGACGGTGCCGTCGAAGTACTCATTGACTTTGAACATGGGTGAATCCTCGAAAAAAGGGGCAAGAAAGGTCGGCCAGTATGCCTTCTACACGGGCAAAATCAACGGCAGCAAACGCGCCGTATTGCGCGCATCTTCCAGTGCCCGGTGTTGCTGGCCGTTGAACTGCATGCCCGCCAGTTGCAGGGCGCCATTGAGCCCCAATGGCTTGTCCAGGCGCCGGGCCTTGGCGAAGCGTTGCTTGAGGTTCACATGGGGCGTCTGGGCCAGCACGCTGGCCAGGCCATGGCGCTGCCACTCCAGTTCCAGTTGCTGGCGATCATAGTCACCCCAACTGGCCCAGCTTTCCAGGCGCGGATGATGCTGGCCCAGCCAGCGCTCAAACAGTGGCCAGACCTCGGTCAAGGGCGCCGCGCTGTCGATATTGGCCTGGCTGATGTGCGTCAACTGGCGGCAGAACGGCGTCAACAACGGCCGGCGCAAGGGCCGCACGAAGCGCTGGAAATGGTCCAGCTCGCGGCCCTGGCGGTTGACCAGGCTCACGCCGATCTCAATGATTTCCATCTCTGACACGGGCCAGCCGCCGTCATCCGTTGTGGCTTCAAGATCAATAATCAGCCAATCAGGCATCGCAGGTTCCCGTACTCATCCCTTTCTGATGGGGATAGAGCGTAGCCAAGCCTGGTAGTTCCGCCCAGGGCTACTCGATCTGCAGCAATACCTGGCGATTACGCACTTGATCGCCGGCGGTGACTGCAATGGCCTTGACCACCCCATCGATCCCTGCCTTGAGCGGGTGCTCCATTTTCATCGCTTCAAGCACCAGCAACAGTTGGCCCTTGCTCACCACATCCCCCTCCTGCACCTGCAGCAGGGTGATGGCACCGTCCATCGGCGCCTTGACCGTGCCGCTGCTGGCGGCCTCTTCCCGACTGGCCACGGTTTGCGTCTGGTTGCTCACGCACAGGCTGTGACCTGAGTACAACAGCCAGAGCTGGGAGCCGTGCAGGTGATAGGCAAGCCGCCGCCGGATGCCGTTGATGACCAGGCTGGCCCAGCGCCCGTCGCTGCCCTTGATGTGGATATCGACAGCGCCGACTTGCACGTGATCCTGCGCCAATACCCGCACGCTGACCTCATGACGCTGCTCATCAACACCCAGGCGATAGGTCCAGGGCACGCTGGCATTGTTGCGCCAGCCCGCCAGGGCAGGGTGATGCGCTGCCGCGCTGTGCCGATAGAACAGTGCGGCGGCCACTGCCAGTTGTTCGTCGCTGATGGCGGGGCGGGCAATGTCGCTGAAGTGTTCGGCGATGAACCCGGTGCTGAAATCCGCCGCGACAAACTGCGGGTGCTCGAGCAAGTCCACCAGTAAGCGCTGATTGCTGGCGATCCCCAGCAGAACGCAGTCCTGCACCGCGCGCAGCAGCTTGCGCCGCGCCTCTTCGCGGGTGGCGCCGTGGGCGATGATCTTGCCCAGCATCGGGTCATAAAACGGGCTGATGCGCTGGGAGGCCAGCAAGCCATGATCGACCCGCACCCCGGCAGCCGGCTCCCAGCGCAGTACCTCGCCGGTTTGTGGCAGGAAACCCTGGGCCGGGTCCTCGGCGTACAGGCGCACCTCCATGGCGTGCCCGCTCAGCGTCACTTGTTCCTGGCGCAAGGGCAGGGGCTGGCCGGCGGCGATTTGCAGTTGCCAGTCCACCAGGTCCAGGCCGGTGATCAGTTCGGTGACCGGGTGTTCCACCTGCAGGCGGGTGTTCATCTCCAGGAAATAGAAGCGTCCGTCCCGGTCCAGCAGGAACTCCACGGTGCCGGCGCCGACATACTCCACGGCGCGCCCGGCCTTGAGCGCCGCTTCGCCCATGGCCTGGCGCAGCTCGCTGGTCATGACCGGGCAGGGCGCTTCTTCGATGACCTTCTGATGGCGGCGCTGCACCGAACAATCACGCTCGCCCAGGTAGATCAGGTTGCCGTGGGCGTCGCCGAACAGCTGGATTTCCACATGGCGCGGCGCGATCAGTGCCTGCTCCAGAATCAACTCGTCGCTGCCAAAGGCATTGAGGGCTTCGGAGCGTGCGGTGTGCAGTTGTTCGAGCAACTGCGCAGCCGTGTGCACCAGGCGCATGCCGCGTCCGCCGCCGCCGGCACTGGCCTTGATCATCAGTGGGTAACCGATGCGCTCGGCTTCGCTTTGCAGGGTGGCGTCGTCCTGCGTGCTGCCCTGGTAGCCGGCAATACACGGCACACCAGCGGCGAGCATGGCGATTTTCGACAGGCGCTTGCTGCCCATCAACTCGATGGCGTGGGCACTGGGCCCGATGAACACCAGGCCGGCGGCGAGGCAGGCCTTGGCGAACTCCGGGTTTTCCGAGAGAAAGCCATAGCCTGGGTGCACCGCGTCCGCGCCGGTGAGGCGTGCGGCCTCGAGGATGGCCGGGATGTTCAGGTACGACTGCTGCACCGGGGCTGGGCCGATGTTCACGGCTTCGTCGGCCATGTGTACGTGCAGGGCGTCGGCGTCGGCCTCGCTATAGACCGCCACGGTGCGGTAGCCCAGGGCTTGGGCGGTGCGCTGGATCCGGCAGGCGATTTCGCCGCGGTTGGCGATCAGTATTTTATTGAAACTGGGCATTTTCGGTCCCTGTTTGATTGGTTGCGCAGGTGCTGGCTTGTGGGGGAGCTGGCTGCCCGCGATTGCATCATCTCGGTATCCCTGACAGACCGAGGTGCCCGCATCGCAGGCAAGCCAGCTCCCACAGGGAATGTGGTGTTTTCAAGATCAACTCACCCACCTGGCCTTGCGCTTCTGAACAAACGCCCGCGTCCCCTCGATTCCTTCTTCCCCCGTCACCGCCTCAACAAACCAATCGGCAGCCTGATCCAGCAGCAGTTCCAACGGTTGATCCAGGCTCTGGAGCAACAGCGCCTTGGTCTGCGCATTGGCGCGCGGTGCACAACGCAATACCTGCCCCAACACCTCATCCAGGCGCTGCGCCAACCCTTGGGGGTCATGCTCGACAAAATGCACCAGCCCCAGGCGCTGCGCCTCGACCCCGTCAAACCGCGCCGCAGTCAGCGCCAGGCGCCGGGCCTGGGTCAGGCCGATGCGGCGCACCACAAACGGCGCAATCTGCGCCGGCAGCACGCCCAAACTGGTTTCCGGCAAGCCGAACTGCGCCTGGTGATCGGCGATGGCGATGTCACTGACACACGCCAGGCCAAACCCACCGCCCAGCACCGCGCCCTGCAACACCACGATCACCACCTGCGGCAGCGCTTCGACTTCCTGCAACAGCGCGCCAAACACCCGGTTCAGATCGCGCAAGCCTTCACGGCTACCCGCGCCGCTCATGTCCTTGATATCGCCGCCTGCACAGAAGTGCCCGCCGGCGCCGCTGATCACCAATGCCCGCACCTGCTCGTCAGGCGCGACATCCGCCAGTACTGCGCGCAGTTCGCTGACCATCTGCACGCTCATGGCATTGCGGCTCTGCGGGCGGTTGAGGGTGATGTGCAGCACGCCGTTGTGCGGTTCCAGCACCAGGGTTTCACAGGCGTTCACGACTTTTTCCCCGGCAGCGTGCCCATCAGTTTGCAGATGATCCCCAGCATGATCTCGTCGGCGCCGCCACCAATCGAAACCAGCCGCACATCGCGATAGGCGCGGGCCACCGGGTTGTCCCACATAAAGCCCATGCCGCCCCAGTATTGCAGGCAGCTGTCGCTGACTTCGCGGCCCAGGCGCCCGGCCTTGAGCTTGGCCATCGAGGCCAGCCGCGTCACGTCCTGGCCCTTGATGTATTGCTCGGTGGCCTGGTAGACCAGCGCGCGCAGGCATTCGATCTCGGTGGACAGCTCGGCCAGGCGAAAGTGGATCACCTGGTTGTCGATCAGGGCCTTGCCGAAGGTCTGGCGTTCCTTGCAGTAGGCGATGGTGCTGTCGACGCAGGCCTCCAGGCCCTTGATCATATTGGCCGCGCCAAACAGCCGTTCCTCCTGAAATTGCAGCATTTGCATCATGAACCCCGCGCCTTCATGGCCGATGCGGTTGCGCTGGGGCACGCGCACATCATCGAAAAACACCTGGGCGGTTTCCGAGCTGTGCATGCCGAGTTTTTCCAGGGGCGGGCTGACGCTGATCCCGGGGGTGTTCATCGGCACCATGATCAGCGACTTGTTGATATGGGGCTTGCCGTCCGAGGTATTGGCCAGCAGGCAGATAAAGTTGGCGCTGGGGGAGTTGGTGATCCACATCTTGCTGCCGTTGATCACGTAGTCGTCGCCGTCCTTGCGGGCGTGAGTTTTCAAGCCGGCCACGTCGGAGCCGGCACCGGTTTCCGAGACGCCGATGCAGCCCACTTGTTCGCCGCTGATGGCCGGGCGCAGGAACTCATCGCGCAGCTCATCGGAACCAAAACGTGCGAGGGCCGGGGTGCACATATCGGTCTGCACGCCGATGGACATGGGGATACCGCCACAGCGGATGGTGCCGAACTCTTCGGCGGCGACAATCGAGTAGCTGTAGTCCAGGCCCATGCCGCCGAACTTCTCAGGCTTGGAAATGCCCAGCAGGCCGAGGTCGCCGGCCTTGCGGAAAATCTCGTGGATGGGAAAGCGCCCGGCTTTTTCCCAGTCGTCGACGTGGGGGTTGATCTCGCGTTCGACAAAACCCCGTACGGTACGGCGCAGCTCTTCGTGTTCCTGGGTGAAGATCATTTTTATTGTTCTCCTGATCGTTAAAAGCGCGCGGCGCCGAAGCTGTTGGGTTGCAATTGGCGCACCTGGGCTTGCTGGCAGATATCCAGCAGGTAGCCCAGCAGCGTGCGGGTGTCCCGCGGGTCAATCAGCCCGTCGTCCCACAGGTTGGCGCTGCCATACAGGGCCGTGGACTGGCTATCGAGTTTCTGCGCGGTGACCTGTTCGAGCATGTCGAGCACCTTGGGGTCGGGCACCAGGCCGTCTTTCAACTGCTTGGCCTCGGTGACAATGCGCAGCACCTTGCCGGCCTGGGCGCCGCCCATCACGGCGGTGCGGCTGTTGGGCCAGGCGAAGATAAAGCGTGGGTCCAGGCCACGGCCGCACATCGCATAGTTGCCGGCGCCGTAGGAACCGCCGACCACCACCGTGAGCTTGGGCACGCGGGCATTGGCCACCGCCTGGATCATCTTCGCGCCGTGCTTGATCACGCCTTGCTGTTCGGATTCGGTGCCCACCATAAACCCGGTGGTGTTGTGGAAAAACAGCAGCGGCGTCTGGCTCTGGTCGCACAGCTGGATAAATTGCGCGGCCTTGCTCGCGCCCTTGGGCGTGATCGGGCCGTTGTTGCCGATAAACCCGCAGGCCCGGCCCTGGATCTGCAAGTGGCCGCAGACGGTGTGGGCATCGAACTCGCCCTTGAACTCCAGGAAGTTGGAGGCGTCGGCGATACGCGCGATGATTTCCCGTACGTCGTAGGGTTTTTTTGGGTCCTCGGGGATCAAGCCCAGCAGTTCCTCAATCGCATACAGCGGCTCGGCATAGGCCCGCGCCGGCTGGGGCGGCAGCCGGTCGTCCCAGGGCAGCAGGCTGACAATCTCGCGCACGATACGCACCCCATCGGCGTCGTTTTGTGCCAGGTATTCGGCGGTGCCGGCGGTTTGCGCATGCATCTGGGCGCCGCCCAGTTCCTCATCGGTGGCCACTTCGCCGGTGGCGGCCTTGAGCAGCGGCGGGCCGGCCAGGAACAGCTTGGCCTTGCCGCGCACCACCACCACGTAATCCGAAAGCCCTGGCTGATAGGCCCCGCCGGCCGTAGCCGAGCCGTGCACCACGGTGATCTGCGGCAGGCCCATGGCCGACATCCGCGCCTGGTTGGCAAAGCTGCGCGCGCCTTCGACGAAAATCTCCGCTGCGTAATTCAGGTTGGCGCCGCCGCTTTCGGCCAGGGTCACCACTGGCAGTTTGTTCTCCATGGCGATCTGTTGCAGGCGCAGGGATTTCTTCAGGCCGCTGGGGGAGATCGTCCCGCCCTTGATTGCGCTGTTATTGGCCACCACCAGCAGGCGCACGCCGCTGACATAACCGATACCGGCAATCAGCCCACCACCGGCGGCGCTGCCGTCCTTGTCGTCGTGCAGCTTATAGCCGGCCAGGCTCGCCAGTTCGAGGAAGGGAGCGCCGGGGTCGAGCAACAGGTTGAGGCGCTCACGGGGCAGCAGTTGACCGCGCTTGTCGAACTTGCCCTTGGCCTCGGCGGCCTTGTCCAACAGGTTCTGTTCCAGTTGGCGCAGGTGGTTGATGGCGCTGAGCATGGCCTCGCGGTTCTGGGCGAACTGCGGGCTGTGGGTGTCGAGTTGGGAGTCGATGACCGGCATGGTTTATTGGCCCTCCTTGAGCACATCCGGCAGGTAGGCGCGGTGAAAACCATTGAACGACGGGCTCGGCGGCTGGGCCTTGTGCAGCGGCCAGGCGCGGCTGCCGAGGCTGGCCGCACCGTCGATGCGCAGCGTGCTGCCGCTGACGAACGCGGCGGCGGGGCTGAGCAAAAACACAATCGCCGCGCTGACTTCCGATTCGGTGCCAATGCGCTTGAGTGGCACATGTTCGCGCAGGGTCGGGATCACTGCCTTGAATGCGCCTTCGTAGGTGTCCATGCCGCTGGAGGCGATCCAGCCCGGCGCCACTGCGTTGACCCGCACCCCGGCGTAACCCCACTCGAACGCGGCGGTCTTGGTGAAGTTGTCCATCCCCGCGCGCGCCGCGCCCGAGTGGCCCATACCGGGCATGCCGCCCCACATGTCGGCGAGCATGTTGACGATGGCACCGCCGTGTTTGCTCATCGACTGATTGAACACTTCCCGCGCCATCAGGAAACCGCCCACCAGATTGGTGCGCAACACGGTTTCAAAACCTTTTTGATTGATCGACGCCAGGGGCGAGGGGTATTGGCCGCCCGCATTGTTCACCAGGCCGTGGATCGGCCCGTGCGCTTCGATGACCTGGCTGACCAGTGCCTTCACTGCCTCTTCATCGCGAATATCACAGGCCTGCCAACTGGCGCGGCCACCGTCCTCGCTGATTTCCTGGGTGACCTGTTGCAGTTTTTCCGGCTTGCGCCCCACCAGCACCACATGGGCGCCGAGTGCCGCCAGCTCATGGGCGGTGCAACGGCCAATCCCGCTGCCGCCGCCGGTGACGATAATGGTTTGCCCCTGGAACAGGTCGGCTTTGAAGATCGAGTCGAAGGCCACGGCAGGAGTTCCTTAGGTGAGTTGATCGGCGAGGTGACGGGGCACGGCAATCGGGATTTCCAGCAGTTGCTGGGCAAAGGCCTTGCCTTGCGGGTCGATGCGCAGGCTGGCGATACCGCCGCCGCCCAGGGCGTTTTCGAGGAGGAAGTTGAGGCTGTGGCTGCCGGGCAGGTACCAGCGCTCGACGCGCCCGTGCAGTGGGTCGAGCACATGGCTCATCCAGTCGACGATCACCTCCGGGGTCAATGCTTCGGCGACCCACGGCAGGTATTCGGGCCGCCGCGCAATCACGCCAATATTGCTGTGATTGCCCTTGTCACCGGAGCGCGCCACGGCCAGTTTGACCAGGGGCACGCTGGCATCGGCGCGGCCTTCGGGCTTGGGCGGGTCGAGGGGCGCGCGGGGCGTACCCAGGGCCGCGCTGGCAGGCAGTTCGCAGGGGTGGGACTGGCCCTGGAAGTCGACGCTCAGACGGCACGCGCTCTTGTCGATCAGGAATGAAAACAGGCGGATCAGTGGGTACACCGTGGGCCTGCCGCCGACAATGCCGGTCAGGCCCGGCGCCATGCCGGTGGCTGCCTGGGCGATTTCCCGGGCGAACAGCACCAGCGCCTGTTTGCTGGGGTGGCGCACCGCCAGCTTGAGCACCACTTCGCGGCAGTCCTGGCGCCGGGCGTGGGCGCCGTAGGTGGCTTCGCTGCCGAGCAATTCAATGTTGACCTCGCTGTAGGGCGCCCAGCCGCGTTGGCTGAACAGCTGCGAGGTCTTGTTGATGATCGCCTGGCTGACCCGCTCGGCCTTGGCCACCGCATCGATGCCGGCCAGCAGGCAACTGGCGGTGCAGCGAAAACCGTCGGGGTAGGTGGCGCTGACTTTGTACTGGTCGGTGGGTGCCAGGCCCTTGGCGCCGCGCAGGCGCACGCGGTTTTCGCCTTGTTGTTCCAGGGTGACCTGGCTGAAGTCGCAGATCACATCCGGCAGCAGATAGGCGCGCGGGTCGCCGATTTCATACAGCAGTTGTTCGGCGACGCTCAGTTGGCTGATCAGGCCGCCTGTGCCCGGCACTTTGCTGACGGTGAACTGGCCGTCGGCGCTGACTTCGACAATCGGGAAACCGATGTGCTCGTAGTCCGGCACCTGGCGCCAATCGGTGAAGTTGCCGCCGGTGCACTGCGCGCCACATTCAATGATATGCCCGGCCAGCGCGGCCTGGGCCAGGTGGTCGTAGTCCTGCCACGCCCAGTTGAATTCATGCACCAGGGCCGCGCTGACCACCGCGCTGTCCACCACGCGCCCGGTGATGACGATATCGGCGCCCAGTTGCAGGGCCTGGACGATGCCCGGCGCGCCAAGGTAGGCGTTGGTCGACACGCACATCGCCGGCAACGGCGCGCCGCTGAACATATCCTCGATGCCCTGCAGTTGCTTGAACTGCGGTTGCAGGTCGTCGCCCAGCACCACGGCGATTTTCAGTGGCACCCGGGCCTGGTCGCAGGCGGCCTGCAAGGCGGCGGCGCAGGCCTGGGGGTGGATGCCACCGGCGTTGCTGATCACCCGGATGCCCTGGCGCTGGATATCGCCGAGCAAGGGCGCCAGCACTTCGATGAAATCCGTGGCGTAGCCGGCCTGGGGGTCTTTGATCCGCGCCCCGGCGAGGATCGACATCGTCACTTCCGCCAGGTAGTCGAACACCAGGTAGTCCAGCGCGCCGCCTTGCACCAACTGCGCGGCGGCGGTGCTGGTGTCGCCCCAGAATGCACTGGCGCAGCCGATACGAACGGTCTTGTCCATGGAAAGTCCTTCTCTGGAAAATCGCTGGGTCGAGACTACCAAGCAAGCGCTTGGTTTGTAAACTGGGAGCACAACTTCTGCCCAAGCGCTTGCTTGGGTGGCTGTCACGGCCTAAATTGCCGGCCATGACGCAATCAAAGTAGTTGAGGAGAGCAGCATGGACGAGCAAAAAGCCCTGGAGGTAATGCGCAGCATGGTGGATGGCGGGCAACTGACCGACCCCGACAGCGCCCGGGGCAAGCTGCTGCAGACCGCGGCTCACCTGTTTCGCAACAAGGGTTTTGAACGCACCACCGTGCGTGACCTGGCCAGTGCGGTGGGGATCCAGTCCGGCAGCATCTTTCACCACTTCAAGAGCAAGGACGAAATCCTGCGGGCGGTGATGGAGGAAACCATCCACTACAACACCGCGATGATGCGCGCCTCCCTGGCCCAAGCGAGCAATGTGCGCGAGCGGGTGCTGGCGCTGATTCGCTGCGAGTTGCAGTCGATCATGGGGGGCAGCGGCGAAGCCATGGCGGTGCTGGTGTACGAATGGCGTTCGCTGTCGGCAGAAGGGCAGGCCCAGGTGCTGGCGTTGCGCGATGTCTACGAAGACATCTGGCTGCAAGTGCTGGGCGAGGCCAAGCAGGCGGGTTATATCAAGGGCGACGTGTTTATCACCCGGCGTTTCCTGACCGGGGCGTTGTCCTGGACCACGACCTGGTTCCGCGCCCAGGGCAGCATGACCCTCGAACAATTGGCCGACGAGGCGTTGCTGCTGGTGCTCAAGGCCGATTAGGCGGGGAGCGCAGGTCATTAATTGTCGGGTAGAAAGTTGTCTCTACAGACAAAAACGCCTAGCTTAGCGAGATTCAGATTTGAACGGTGCGTGCCTGATGTTTTCGCCATGGCGGCTGGCTGCAGGACTTACAGTGTTGGCGATGGGCACCTTGTGGCAGACGCAGGTTTGGGCGGCCCAATTGGTACGGATCGGTGCCGCGCATTTTCCGCCGTATACCGTGCGCCCGGAGCAGGGTGCCGACACCGGGTTGCTGCCGCAACTGCTGGAGGCACTGAACCGTGCGCAGAGTGACTACCAGTTTGTACTGGTACCCACTTCCATCCCCCGGCGCTTTCGTGATTTCGAGCAGGGTCGGGTCGACATGGCCATCTTCGAGAACCCGCAGTGGGGATGGCAGGATATTGCCCATACCAGCGTTGACATGGGCCTGGAGGACGCCGAGATTTTCGTCGCCCAGCGCCAGTCCGGTCGTGACCAGGCGTATTTCGCCGACCTCAAGGGCAAGCGCCTGGCGGTGTTCAGCGGTTATCACTACGCCTTTGCCAACTTCAACCCCGACCCCAAGGCCATGGCCGCGCAGTTCAACGCCACGTTGACCTATTCCCATGACAGCAACTTGCTGATGGTCACCCGGGGCCGTGCGGATATCGCCCTGGTGACGCGCTCCTACCTCAGCGACTTCATGGTGCGCAATGTCGACACCGCCGGGCAGTTCCTGGTGTCGGAGCGCATTGATCAGGTCTACCACCACTACGCATTGCTGCGGCCCAAGGCGGCGATCAGCGGCCCGGCGTTTGCCGCGTTGCTCAAGGGCCTGCGCGACAGCGGCGAACTGGTGAAGATCTTTGAACCGTACCGCATCGATGTGCTGCCGGTGGCTGACGCGCCCTGATCGCGACACCTGCGTCTTAAATTTTTGCGGCTGGTTCACGTCACTTCGTCTAACTGTCGACGATTACCGTGAGCCCCTTCCATGCCCAATCTCCAAGATTTGTCAGCCCTGCCACTGCCGGCAGGGCCCGCCCTGAACGCAGATGAAAGCGATAGCCGCCTGACCCTGACCCTTGCAGGCCAGCCCCTGGTGCGCCTGCGCCTGGAGCGCGGCGACGCGTTGCACCTGCATTTGCAAAACCCCGCTGAGGTGCCGTCGGTACAGGCCGTGTGGGCCGCGTGTTACTGGCTGTTTGCACGGGAGCCTGGGCGCCAGCAACTCTTCTGGCACCTCGAACACGCCCCGGATGAGGCCCTGCGCAGCGGCCTGCTGCTGGCCACGGACGTGGCGGGGCAGTTGCGTTGCGAGCGCACGCTGTTCTGGCAATTGCCACAGCCCTGGCTGGGCCAGCCGTCGAGCGGTGCCTATCCACAGCAGATGATCTTCAGCATGGGCAAGCGCCACCCGCTGCGTGCGCCCAAGCCGCAGGGTGAAGTCTACCGACGTTTTGACGCACGCCTGGGCGCGTGGATCTCACTGCGCACGCTTGAGATCGATGTGGACCTGGCTCGCTTCAATCGCTGGCAGAACAGTACGCGGGTCGCCAACTTCTGGCAGGAAAGCGGCAGCCTGGAGCAACACCGGGACTATCTGCACAAGCTTGCCGCCGACCCGCATACCCTGACCCTGATCGGCTGTTTCGACGATGAGCCCTTTGCCTATTTCGAGGCGTATTGGGCCAAGGAAGATCGCATCGCGCCGTTCTATGAGGTGGACGACTACGACCGCGGTATCCACATGCTGGTGGGGGAGGAGCATCATCGCGGGCCGCACAAGGTTGCCAGTTGGCTGTCGGCGCTGGTGCACTACCTGTTTCTCGACGACCCGCGCACCCAGCGCGTGGTAGCCGAGCCCAGGGCCGACAATGGGAAGATGATCGGGCATATGCAGAACCAGTGCTTCCACTGCGAGAAGGAATTCGATTTCCCCCACAAGCGCGCGGCGCTGATGATTCTGGGGCGGGAGCGGTTTTTTGAGCGGTGTGGGTTGGCTTGAGATCTTCGGGGCAATGAAGATCAACTGTGGCAGCGGACTTGTCGGATCGCCGCATCGCCGCGAAGACGTCGGCCCAGCAAACATTGATGTTGCCTGACCCACTGCTTTCGCGGCGATGCGGCGATCCGACAAGCCCGCTCCCACACAAGCTCACCCCTCATTGCATTTGCCCGGTGGTCAGACCCGTCGGGCAAAGGTATCGCTATGGGTTCCCGACACCTTGCGACAGTGCACCAGCGCATCGCGGATCATAAAGTTGACCAGGGTCGGCGACACGCCCAGTTCCTTGGCGATGTCCTTCTGCGGCACGCCATGCAGGCGGTACATCTCGAACGCGTAGCGCGTGCGCTGGGGCAGTTCGGTCAGGGCGTCGGCGATGTTTTCCAGGGTGGAAAAATTGATGTGCGAGGTTTCCGGTGAAGCGCCATGAATAACCACATTCAAGCCTTCCTCTTCCGTCCCGGAATATTTCAGTTCCAGGGCCTGTTTACGGTAGTGGTCGATAGCCAGGTTGCGCACGATCTGGAACAGATAACTCAGCTGCGCCTTGAACGATGAGGTGATCTGCGGCGCCGATTGCAGTCTGAAGTAGGCGTCCTGCACTACGTCTTCGGCGCGGGAACGGCAGCCGGTAATGCGCGCCGCGATCTTGACCAGGATCAGCCGGTTATCGACAAACGCCTGGAGTAACGGTGAATCGCACCTGCTTGTGGATACTTGTTCCGTCATGGAAATCACCTTGCTGCAAATGAGGTTAGTGGAGGGCATCCCTGCTGAGGCCTCCTACACATCGGGCAACAAATTATTCTTAATGATAATGATTGTCAAATGAGAAGTGGAACTAATCTTATACCGAAATGCAAACTGTGAGGTGCATCTCTTTGTGTGCGGGCCCCGGCCTGCAGACTAATTATTTTGCCGTGCCATCCGTTCTCATTGGTGACAGGCCAGCCAACACGCCGGCCATGGATTTGCACCCGGAGGACGACGACATGCGTTTGTATCGCGAGAACCCAGCGTTCCAGGCAGGGGTGGTCTGAGATGAGCACGTCGACCCGCTTGCGCCTGTTTTGCCTGCCCTATTCGGGCGCCAGCGCCATGTTCTACAGCCGCTGGCGCCGGGCGTTACCCGAGTGGTTGCAGGTGTGCCCGCTGGAGTTGCCAGGGCGTGGCATGCGCATGGACGAACCCTTGCAGCGCGATATCAAGGCGCTCGCCGCGCAATTGGCCGGCGAGATCAGCGCCGAACTCGATGGCCCCTATGCCTTGTTCGGCCACAGCCTCGGTGGCCTGCTGGCGTTCGAGCTGGCCCACGCCCTGCGCGAACGCGGCCTGCCTGCGCCGCTGGCGTTGTTTGCCTCGGCCACCGCCGGCCCGGCGCGCCGGGATGTCAGTGAATACGCCGAGGAAAAAGACGACACCCAACTGATCGAGCGCCTGCGCACGCTCAAGGGCACCCCCGAGGACGCCCTGGCCAACCGCGAGTTGATGCAGCTGACATTGCCGATCCTGCGCGCCGACTTCCTCTTGTGCGGCAGCTTCCAGTACGGCGAGCGCGAGCCGCTGTCGATGCCGATCCATGTATTTGGTGGCAAGCAGGATGACGTGCGCGCCGACGAATTGCTCGACTGGCAGGAAGACACTGCCAGCGGTTTCTCCCTGGACATGTTCGAGGGGCACCACTTCTTCCTGGTGCAGCAGCAAAGCTCGCTGCTGCGCTGCGTGCGGCGCTACGCCGACGAACATTTGACCCGCTGGCGCCATGGCGCTGCACGGCGGGCGGCCCTGGCGACCGGCTGAACACGCCGCCACACGCCCACGCCCTCTATCCCCGATTTCCCCGTAAGCCGATTTCAGGCAGGAACCCCTCATGATGGACGCCTTCGAACTTCCCCGTACCCTGGTCCAGTCCCTCCAGCGCCGTGCCGCGCAGACCCCGGACCAGGTGGCCCTGCGCTTCCTGGCCGAGTCCGCCGACGACACCGTGGTGCTCAGCTACCGTGACCTGGACCTGCGCGCCCGCACCATCGCCGCCGCCTTGCAGGCCTCGGCCGGCCCGGGCGAGCGTGCGGTGCTGCTGTTCCCCAGCGGCCCGGATTATGTCGCGGCGTTCTTTGGTTGCCTGTACGCCGGGGTGATCGCGGTGCCGGCCTATCCGCCGGAGTCCACCCGCCGTCATCACCAGGAGCGGTTGCTGTCGATCATCGCCGATGCCGAGCCAACCCTGTTGCTGACCAGCAGCGGCTTGCGCGACGCCCTGGGGCAGATCCAGGCAGCGCCGCCGTTGCTCTGCGTGGATGAACTGCACAGCGAACTCGCCGCCGATTGGGTTGCGCCACACCTGCAGGACGACGATATCGCCTTCCTGCAATACACCTCCGGCTCCACCGCCTTGCCCAAAGGCGTGCAAGTCAGCCACGGCAACCTGGTGGCCAACGAATTGCTGATCCGTCGCGGCTTTGGCATCGACCTCAACCCCGATGACGTGATTGTCAGCTGGCTGCCGCTGTACCACGACATGGGCCTGATCGGCGGTCTGTTGCAACCGATCTTCAGTGGCGTGCCGTGTGTGTTGATGTCGCCCGCATACTTCCTCGGCCGCCCCTTGCGCTGGCTGGAAGCGATCAGCCAATACCGCGGGACCATCAGCGGCGGCCCGGATTTCGCCTACCGCCTGTGCAGCGAGCGGGTCAGCGACTCGGCCCTCGAGCGCCTCGACCTGAGCCATTGGCGCGTGGCCTATTCCGGCTCCGAGCCGATCCGCCTGGACACCCTGGAACGCTTCGCCGAGAAATTCGCCCGATGCGGCTTTACCCCCAGCAACTTCTTTGCCTCCTATGGCCTGGCCGAGGCGACTCTGTTTGTCGCCGGTGGTACCCGTGGCCAGGGCATTCCGGCCTTGCGCCTGGACGAACAGGCGCTGGCCGCCAACCGGGCGGAGCCTGGGCTGGGCAGTGCGATCATGAGCTGCGGCAGCAGCCAGCCCGAACATGGGGTGCTGATCGTCGAGCCCCATACCCTGGCCGAACTGGCCGACAACTGCATCGGCGAAATCTGGGCCACCGGCCCGAGCATTGCCCACGGTTACTGGCGCAACCCCGAAGCCACCGCCAAGACGTTCGTGCAGCACGCCGGTCGCACCTGGTTGCGTACCGGTGACCTGGGCTTTATGCGCGGCGGCGAGGTGTTTATCACCGGGCGCCTGAAAGACCTGCTGATCGTGCGCGGGCACAACCTGTACCCCCAGGACATCGAGCAAACCGTCGAGCGCGAAGTGGAAGTGGTGCGTAAGGGCCGTGTCGCCGCGTTTGCGGTGAATGACCAGGGCCTGGAAGGCATCGGCATCGCCGCAGAAATCAGCCGCAGCGTGCAGAAAATCCTGCCGCCCGAGGCCCTGGTCAAAGCCATTCGCCAGGCCGTGGCCGAGGCCTATCAAGAAGCGCCGTGCGTGGTGGTGCTGCTCAATCCCGGCGCTTTGCCGAAAACCTCCAGTGGCAAGGTCCAGCGCTCGGCCTGCCGCACCCGCTTGGCCGATGGCAGCCTCGACAGCTACGCGCAGTTCCCTGGCCAGGCCGTGCAGGCGAGTGATGAGGCGCTTGCGTCGGGGTTGCAACAGCAGATCGCCGCGATCTGGTGCGAACAGTTGCAGGTCGCACAAGTGGCGGCCGATGATCACTTCTTCTTGCTCGGCGGTAACTCCATCAGCGCCACCCAGGTAGTCGCCCGCCTGCGCGAGACCCTGGGCCTGGAACTCAATTTGCGCCTGCTGTTCGAGGCGCCGGTGCTGGCTGATTTCGCCGCCAGCGTCGGCCAATTGCAACAGGACGGTGGCGTGGCCCAAGGCGCAATCAGCGCTTTGTCACGCCAGCAGGATATGCCGCAATCCCTGGCGCAGAACCGCCTGTGGATCACCTGGCAATTGGACTCGCACAGCAGCGCCTACACCATCCCCGGTGCCCTGCGCCTGCGCGGCGAGCTGGACGAAGACGCGCTGCACGCAAGCTTCGCGCAATTGGTCCAGCGCCATGAGGCGCTGCGCACACGTTTCTATGAGCGCGACGGCCAGGCCATGCAGTGTGTCGATGCCCAGCGCGAGTTTGCCGTGCAAGTCATCGACCTGCGCGACTTGCCCGTGGCCGAGCGTGAAGCCCGCGCCGCGCAGATCCGCGAGGACGAGGCGCGCACCCAGTTCGACCTGGAACAGGGCCCGCTGCTGTGGGTCACCCTGTTGCGCCTGGACGATGAAGATCATCAGTTGCTGGTGACCCTGCACCACATCATTGCGGACGGCTGGTCGCTGAATGTACTGCTCGACGAATTCTCGCGCCTCTACGCCGCCGCGTCCCAGGGCCAGGCCCTCGAGCTGCCGGCCCTGGCCGTGCAGTACGCCGACTACGGCAGCTGGCAGCGCCAATGGCTGGCCGAAGGCGAGGGCCAGCGACAGTTGGCGTACTGGCAGCAGCAACTGTCGCACGACCATCCCACCCTGAGCCTGGCCACCGACCACCCGCGCTCGGCCCAGCACCGACGCAGCGCTTCACGCTACAGCGTGCGCCTGGATGTAAGCCTCGGCGCAGCCATCCGCCAGACCGCCCAGGCCCACCAGGCCACGCCATTCGTGCTGTTGCTGGCGGCGTTCCAGAGCCTGTTGCACCGCTACAGCGGCCAGCGCGATATCCGTATCGGCGTGCCCAACGCCAACCGGGGGCGCCATGAAACCCAGGGCCTGATCGGCTTCTTTATCAATACCCTGGTGATGCGCGCCGAAGTGGATGGGCGCCTGCCGTTCAGCGAGCTGCTGGCGGCCACCCGCCTGGCAGCCACCGAGGCCCAGGCCCATCAGGACTTGCCCTTCGAACAACTGCTGGAAGCCTTCCCGCAAGCCCGTGAGCAAGGCCTGTTCCAGGTGATGTTCAACCATCAGCAGCGTGATCTCGGCGCCTTGCGCCGCCTGCCGGGCCTGCTGGCCGAAGAACTGCCATGGCACAGCCGCGAAGCCAAGTTCGACCTGCAACTGCACAGCGAAGAAGACCGCAATGGGCGCCTGAGCCTGTCGTTCGACTACGCTGACGAACTGTTCGACGCCAGCACCATCGCGCGTCTGGCCACGCATTTCGTCAACCTGTTGCAGGCGGTCTGCGCGCAACCGCAGCAGGCCGTGGGCGACCTGGCACTGTTGCAGGCCGACGAACACGCCGAGCAACGCCATTGGAGCGAGGCACCCTGCGCGCCGGCGCAGTGCCTGGTGCCGGAGCAACTCAACCAGCACACCGACGAGCGCACCGCCCTGGTCTGGCACGGCGCCAGCCTGACCTTTGGCCAACTGCACACCCAGGCCAACCGCCTGGCCCATTACCTGCGTGACAAAGGCGTCGGCCCGGACGTGTGCGTGGCGATTGCCGCCGAGCGCTCGCCGCAATTGCTGATTGGCTTGCTGGCGATCCTCAAGGCCGGCGGCGCCTATGTGCCGCTGGACCCGGACTACCCAGCCGACCGCCTGGCCTACATGCTGGCCGACAGCGGCGTGCAATTGCTGCTGACCCAGACCCACCTGCTGCACCAGTTGCCGGTGGCCGCGGGCGTGTCGGTGATCGCCATGGACAGCCTCAAGCTTGACAGTTGGCCCACCCAGGCGCCGGGCCTGCACCTCAATGCCGACAACCTCGCCTATGTGATCTACACCTCCGGCTCCACCGGCCAGCCCAAGGGCGTGGGCAATACCCATGGGGCCCTGGCGGAGCGTTTGCAGTGGATGCAGGCCACCTACCAGTTGGATGAAAGCGATGTGCTGATGCAAAAGGCACCGATCAGTTTCGACGTGTCGGTATGGGAATGCTTCTGGCCGCTGATCATTGGTTGCCGCCTGGTCCTGACCGGCCCCGGCGAACATCGTGACCCCCATCGGATTGCGCAACTGGTCCAGGAACATGGGGTGACTACCCTGCATTTTGTGCCGCCCCTGTTGCAGCTGTTTGTCGATGAGCCGCTGGCGGCCGAGTGCACCAGCCTGCGCCGGGTATTCTCCGGTGGCGAAGCCTTGCCCGCCCAATTGCGCAATCGACTCCTGGCGCTACTGCCGGCGGTGCAGTTGCACAACCGCTATGGGCCCACCGAAACCGCGATCAACGTCACCCATTGGCACTGCCAGCGTGCCGATGGCGAACGCTCGCCGATTGGCCGCCCCTTGGGCAATGTGATTTGCCGGGTGCTGGACGAGCAATTCAACCTGCTGCCCGCAGGTGTGCCGGGTGAGCTGTGCATTGGCGGCATCGGCCTGGCGCGCGGTTATCTGGGGCGTGCGGGGCTGACCGCCGAACGGTTTGTCGCCGACCCACTGGGCGCGGCCGGCGCACGTCTGTACCGCACCGGCGACCGCGTGCGCTGGGCGGCTGATGGCGTGCTGGAGTACCTCGGGCGCCTGGATCAGCAGGTCAAGCTGCGCGGGTTTCGGGTCGAACCGGAAGAAATCGAGGCGCGGTTGCTGGCCCAGGAAGGCATCGCCCAGGCGCTGGTGCTTATCCGCGACACCGCCGGCGGTGCGCAGTTGATCGGTTACTACACGGCCAGCGGCGAGTTGGATGAGCCGGACGTGAAAGCCGCCCTGGCCGCCGAGTTGCCGGAGTACATGGTGCCGGCGCAACTGATCCGCCTCGACGTCATGCCCTTGAGCCCCAGCGGTAAAGTGGACCGCCGTGCCTTGCCGGAACCGGTGTGGCAGGTGCGTGAACATGTGGAGCCGCACACCGCCCTGGAACAGCAAATCGCTGCGATCTGGCGCCAGGTCCTGGGCCTGCCGCGCATCGGCCTGCGCGACGACTTCTTTGCCCTTGGCGGCCATTCGCTGCTGGCCACGCAGATCATCTCCCGCACACGCCAGGCCTGTGATGTGGAGCTGGCGCTGCGCACCTTGTTCGAAGCCAGTGAGCTGGGGGATTTTGTCGAGCAGGTGCGGCTGATCCAGGCCAGCGGCCAACGCAACCAGCAGACCGCGATTGGCAAGGTGGACCGCCGCCAGGCGGTGCCGTTGTCCTATTCCCAGCAGCGCATGTGGTTCCTCTGGCAAATGGAGCCGGACAGCCCGGCCTATAACGTCGGCGGCATGGCGCGTTTGCGCGGGGTGCTGGATGTGGGGCGTTTCGAGGCAGCGTTGCAAGCCCTGATCATGCGCCACGAAACCCTGCGCACGACCTTCCCAAGTGTCAATGGCGTGGCCCAGCAGAAAGTCGCCGCGCAAAGCAGCGTGCGCATGAGCTGGCAGGATTTTTCGGCGCTGCACGAGGCTGAGCGTCAACAGCGCCTGCAGCAACTGGCCGATCAGGAAGCTCACAGCCCATTCAACCTGGAAACCGGGCCGTTGTTGCGCGCCTGCCTGGTCAAGGCGGGCGAGCAGGAACACTACCTGGTGCTGACCCTGCACCATATCGTCACCGAAGGCTGGGCCATGGACATCTTTGCCCGTGAACTCAGCGCGCTCTACGAAGCCTTTATCGATGAGCGCGAATCGCCCCTGGAGCCGTTGCCGGTGCAGTACCTGGACTACAGCGTGTGGCAGCGCCAATGGCTGGAGGCCGGTGAGCGCCAGCGCCAGCTCGACTACTGGACCACGCAGTTGGGCAACGAGCACCCGCTACTGGAACTGCCCGCCGACCGGCCACGCCCGGCGGTGCAAAGTCACCAGGGCGAGCTGTACCGCTTTGACCTTGGCGATGAACTCGCCGCCAAGGTGCGCGCCTTCAATGCCGAGCATGGCCTGACCCTGTTCATGACCATGACCGCGACCCTGGCGACGCTGCTCTACCGCTACAGTGGCCAGACCGACTTGCGCATCGGTGCGCCGGTGGCCAACCGCATCCGCCCGGAAAGTGAAGGGCTGATCGGTGCGTTCCTCAACACCCAGGTACTGCGTTGCCAGCTCGACGGGCAGATGCGTGTCGCTGAGTTGTTTGAGCACGTGCGTCACACCGTGATCGAAGGCCAGTCCCATCAGGACCTGCCGTTCGACCACCTGGTGGAAGCCCTGCAACCGCCGCGCAGTGCTGCGTATAACCCGCTGTTCCAGGTGATGTGCAACGTGCAGCGCTGGGAGTTCCAGCAAAGCCGGCAATTGGCCGGGATGACGGTCGAATACCTGGCCAACGACGCGCGTGCCACCAAGTTCGACCTCAACCTGGAAGTCACCGACCTCGACCATCGCCTGGGTTGCTGCCTGACCTACAGCACCGACCTGTTCGACGAGCCGCGCATTGCGCGCATGGCCGCCCATTGGTGCAACCTGCTGGAGGCGCTGATCGCCGATCCGCAACAGCGCCTGAGCGAGCTACCGCTGCTGCAAGTCGATGAACAGCGCGCCCTGCAAGACAGCCTCGGCATCGAGGCCGGCGAGCATCGTCTCGACCAGTGCATCCATCATCTGTTCAGCGCCCAGGTGCAAGCCCGTCCGGATGCGCCTGCGCTGACGTTCGCCGGCCACACCCTCAGCTACCGCGAGCTGGACAGCCGCGCCAATCGCCTGGCCTGGATGCTGCGCGAGCGTGGGGTGGGCCCGCAGGTGCGGGTCGGCCTGGCGCTGCCGCGGTCCCTGGAAATGGTCATTGGCCTGCTGGCGATCCTCAAGGCTGGTGGCGCCTATGTGCCGCTGGACCCGGAATACCCGCTGGACCGCCTGCACTACATGATCGAAGACAGCGGCATCGGCCTGTTGCTCAGCGATGCGGCGATGTTCGAGGCCCTCGGCGAGTTGCCCGCCAGCGTCAGTTGCTGGTGCCTGGAAGATGACCTGCCAGTGCTCGCCAACTACCCGGCCAGCGACCTGCCGGCGATCAGCCTGGCGCAGCATCAGGCGTACCTGATCTACACCTCCGGTTCCACCGGCAAGCCCAAGGGCGTGGTGGTGTCCCACGGTGAAATCGCCATGCATTGCCAGGCGGTGGTCGAGCGCTTTGGCATGCGCCCCGACGATTGCGAGCTGCACTTCTATTCGATCAACTTCGACGCCGCCACCGAGCGCCTGCTGGTGCCGTTGCTCAGTGGCGCGCAGGTGGTGTTGCGCGCCCAGGGTCAATGGGATGCCGAAGAAATCTGCGGGCTGATCCGTGAGCATCGCATCAATATCCTCGGTTTTACCCCAAGCTATGGCAGCCAGTTGGCGCAGTGGCTGGCCACGCAAAACCAGACCCTACCGGTGCGCATGTGCATCACCGGCGGCGAGGCGCTGACTGGCGAACACCTGCAGCGCATCCGCGCGGCGTTCCAGCCGGCGCTGTTCTTCAATGCCTATGGGCCGACCGAAACGGTGGTCATGCCCCTGGCCAGCCTGGCCCCCGAGGTGCTGGAGGAGGGTGCCGCCAGTGTGCCGATCGGCAGCATCATCGGCGCGCGCGTTGCCTACATCCTGGATGCCGACCTGGCGCTGGTGCCCCAAGGCGCGACTGGCGAGCTGTACGTGGGCGGCGCTGGCCTGGCCCAGGGTTATCACCAGCGTGCGGGCATGACCGCCGAACGTTTTGTGGCCGACCCGTATGCCGATGGCGGGCGGCTCTACCGCACGGGCGACCTGGTGCGCCAACGCGCCGATGGCCTGGTGGAGTACCTGGGGCGGATCGACCATCAGGTGAAAATCCGTGGTTTTCGCATCGAGCTGGGCGAAATCGAAACCCGCCTGCTTGAGCATGAAGCGGTCCGTGAGGCGGTGGTCCTGGCCCTGGATGCGCCGAGTGGCAAGCAACTGGCGGCGTACCTGGTCAGCGATGCCAGCGACCACACCGCCTTGCGCGAGGCACTCAAGACCCACCTCAAGGCGCAACTGCCGGACTACATGGTGCCCGCGCACCTGATGGTGCTCGACAGCATGCCGCTGACCGCCAACGGCAAGCTCGACCGCCGCGCCTTGCCGCAACCGGACCCCGATGCCAATCGGCAAGCATACGTGGCGCCGAGCAATGAGCTGGAGCTGAGCCTCGCCGCGATCTGGTGTGCGGTGCTCAACGTGCAGCAGGTCGGGCTGCACGATAACTTCTTCGAGCTGGGTGGCGATTCGATCCTGTCGATCCAGGTAGTCAGCCGGGCGCGGCAGGCGGGGATTCACTTCAGCCCCCGCGACCTGTTCCAGCACCAGACCGTGCAGGCCCTGGCCGCAGTGGCCACGCGCAGTGAGCAGATCACTGCCGAGCAAGGTGTGTTGACTGGCCCCTCGGGGATGACGCCGATCCAGCAGTGGTTCTTTGACAGCGAGATCCCGGCGCGTCAGCACTGGAACCAGGCCCTGGTGCTGGCGCCGGTGCAGGCCCTCGATCCCCGTCGCCTGGAGCAGGCGCTGTTGGCCGTGCTGGAACACCACGACGCCTTGCGCCTGAGTTTCACCCAGCGCGACGCGCAATGGCATGCCGAGCATCTGGCCGTGCCGCAAGGCGGCGTGTTGTGGCTGGCCCAGGTGACGGATATGCAGCAGTGCGAGGCGCTGTTCGCCGATGCCCAGCGCAGCCTCGACCTGGAGCACGGCCCGCTGCTGCGCGCCTTGCTGGTGGACGGGCCGATTGGCCAGCAACGCTTGCTGATCGCGATCCATCACTTGGTGGTGGACGGCGTGTCCTGGCGCGTCTTGCTTGAAGACCTGCAAAACGTCTATCGCCAATTGGGCGACGGCCAGGCGGTCAGCCTGCCGGCCAAGACCAGTGCCGTGCGCGACTGGGCCGCCCGTTTGCAGGCCTACGCCAGCAGCGAATCCCTGCGCGAAGAACTGAGCCTATGGCAGCAACAGTTGGCCGGCCCGCCGGTTGCGCTGCCGGTGGACCGGGCGCACGGCAGCCTGCGCAATCGCGACGCCGAGACGGTCAGCGTGCGCCTGGATGCCGAGCGCACCCGGCAGTTGCTGCAGCAGGCGCCGAGCGCCTATCGCACCCAGGTCAACGACCTGCTGCTGACGGCATTGGCCCGCGTGCTGTGCCGCTGGAGCGGGCATGCATCGACCCTGATCCAACTGGAAGGTCATGGCCGCGAAGCGCTGTTCGATGAAATCGACCTGACCCGCAGTGTGGGTTGGTTCACCAGCGCTTACCCGCTGCGCCTGACCCCAGTGGATATCGAGGAGGCCAGCGGGCAGGGCGCGTCGATCAAGGCGATCAAGGAGCAACTGCGTGCGGTGCCCCACAAGGGCCTGGGCTATGGCGTGCTGCGCTACCTGGCCGACAGCACTTGTCGCCAGGCCATGGCGGCGTTGCCGAGCGCTTCGATTACGTTCAACTACCTCGGGCAGTTCGACCAGAGCTTCGACAGCCAGGCGCTGTTCCACCCGCTGGACGTGTCTGCCGGCCCGGCCCATGACCCGGCCGCACCGCTGCCCAACGCCTTGAGTGTGGACAGCCAGGTGTACGGCGGCGAACTGGTGCTGCGCTGGACCTTCAGCCGCGAGCGCCACGACCACCAGACCATCAGCGAACTGGCCGATGCCTACCTGGGCGAGTTGCACAGCCTGATCGCCCATTGCCTGCGTGACGATGCCGGTGGCCTGACGCCGTCCGACTTCCCCCTGGCGCACCTGACCCAGGCGCAGCTGGATGCGTTGCCGGTGCCGGCCAGCGCCATCGAGGACGTGTACCCGCTGACGCCCATGCAGGAAGGCCTGCTGTTGCATACCCTGCTGGAGCCGGGCACCGGCCTCTATTACATGCAGGATCGCTACCGCATCAACAGCGAGCTCAACCCCGAGCGTTTTGCCCTGGCCTGGAAGGCCGTGATCGCCCGGCATGAAGCCTTGCGTGCGTCGTTCTGCTGGAACGTCGGCGAAGATATGTTGCAGGTGATCCACAAGCCCGGCAGCACGCCGATCGAGTACCTGGACTGGACCGGCACCCCGGCCGAGCAACAGGAGCCACGCCTGCAAGCCCTGCTGAAAAGCGAGCGCGAGGCCGGTTTCGATCTGCTCAACCAGGCGCCGTTCCACCTGCGCCTGATCCGCGTCGGCGAGGCTCGCTACTGGTTCATGATGAGCAACCACCACATCCTGATCGATGCCTGGTGCCGCTCGTTGCTGATGAATGACTTCTTCGATATCTACACCGCCCTGGGTGAGGGCCGCGAGGCACAACTGGCCGCGCCGCCGCGCTATCGCGACTATATTGCCTGGCTGCAACGCCAGAACCTGGACGAGGCGCGGCAGTGGTGGCAGCAGAACCTGCAAGGGTTCGAGCGCACCACACCGATCCCCAGCGACCGGCCATTCCTGCGGGAACACGCCGGCCATAGCGGCGGCATGGTGGTGGGGGACTGCTATACCCGCCTGGATGAGCGCGATGGGGCGCAATTGCGCGAGTTGGCCCAGGCTCATCAACTGACCGTCAATACCTTCGCCCAGGCGGCGTGGGCCTTGGTGCTGCGGCGCTTGAGCGGCGAGCGTGACGTGCTGTTCGGCGTCACCGTGGCCGGGCGCCCGGTGGACATGCCGCACATGCAGCGCACGGTCGGCCTGTTTATCAACAGCATCGCCCTGCGGGTCAAGTTGCCCGAGGACGATCAGCCGTGCAGCGTGCGCCAGTGGTTGAGTGGCTTGCTCGACAGCAATATGCAACTGCGCGAATACGAGTACCTGCCGCTGGTGACCATCCAGGAGCACAGCGAACTGCCCAAGGGCCAGCCGCTGTTCGACAGCCTGTTCGTGTTTGAAAACGCTCCAGTGGAAGTCTCGGTGCTGGACCGCGCGCAAAGCCTGAACGCGACCTCGGACTCGGGCCGCACCCACACCAACTTCCCGCTGACGGCGGTGTGCTACCCGGGCGATGACCTGGGCTTGCACTTGTCCTATGACCAGCGTTATTTCGATCAAAGCACCGTGCAAGGCATGCTCGCCGAGTTCAAGCGCCTGCTGTTGGCGTTGGTGCAGGGCTTCCATGGCGATATGGCCGACCTGCCGCTGATTGGCGCGCAGGAGCGTGAGTTCCTGGTGGACGCTTGCAACCAGAGCGCCCATGACTACCCGCTTGAGCGCAGCTACGTCGAACTGTTCGAGGCGCAGGTGGCGCAGCATCCGCAGCGCATTGCCGCCAGTTGCCTGGACCGGCAGTGGACCTATGCCGAGCTGAACCAGCGCAGCAATCGCCTGGGCCATGCCCTGGTCGCGGCGGGTGTCGGCCTCGACCAGCCGGTGGCGCTGCTGGCCGAGCGTGGCCTGGATCTGTTGGGCATGATCATCGGCAGCTTCAAGGCCGGTGCCGGTTACTTGCCCCTGGATCCCGGGCTGCCGAGCCAGCGCTTGAGCCGGATCATCGACCTGAGCCGCACGCCGTTGCTGGTGTGTACTGCGGCCTGCCGCGAGCAGGCGCAGGCGTTGCTCGAGGATTTTGCCTGTGGTGCGCGGCCGAAGTTGCTGGTGTGGGAGGAGTTGGCAGGTGTCGACAGCAATCCTGGGATCTACAGCGCCCCGGACAACCTCGCCTACGTGATCTACACCTCCGGCTCCACCGGGCTGCCCAAGGGCGTGATGGTCGAGCAGCGCGGCATGCTCAACAACCAATTGAGCAAGGTGCCGTACCTGCATCTGAGCGAGCAGGATGTGATCGCCCAGACCGCCTCGCAAAGCTTTGATATCTCCGTGTGGCAGTTCCTTGCCGCGCCCTTGTTTGGCGCGCGGGTGGATATCGTGCCCAACACCATTGCCCATGACCCGCAGGGCTTGCTGGCGCATGTGCAGGCCCAGGGCATCACGGTGCTGGAAAGCGTGCCGTCGCTGATTCAGGGCATGCTCGCCCAGGACCACATCAGCCTGGACGGCCTGCGCTGGATGCTGCCGACCGGCGAGGCGATGTTGCCTGCGCTGGCGCACCAATGGCTGCTGCGTTATCCGGACATCGGCCTGGTCAACGCCTACGGCCCGGCGGAATGCTCGGATGACGTGGCGTTCTTCCATGTCGACCTGGCCTCGACCCGTGGCACCTACCTGCCGATTGGCACGCCGACCGACAACAACCGTTTGTACTTGCTCGACGGCGCGCTGGAGCTGGTGCCGCAAGGTGCGGTGGGCGAGCTGTGCGTGGCGGGCACCGGGGTCGGGCGCGGTTATGTCAGCGATCCGCTGCGCACCGCCCAAGTGTTTGTGCCGGATCCGTTTGGCGCGCCGGGCGAACGCCTGTACCGCAGCGGCGACCTGGCGCGGCGGCGCAGTGATGGGGTGCTGGAGTACGTCGGGCGTATCGACCATCAGGTGAAGATTCGCGGCTACCGCATCGAACTGGGTGAAATCGAGGCGCGCCTGCATGAGCAGCCCGAGGTGCGTGATGCGGCGGTGGGCGTGCAGGAGGGGGTCAATGGCAAACACCTGGTGGGTTACCTGGTGGCGAGCGATGCCAGCCTTAACCCTGGCGAGCGCCTGGACCGCATCAAGCAGCGCCTGCGCAGCGAACTGCCGGAGTACATGGTGCCGTTGCACTGGCTGTGGCTGGAGCGCCTGCCCCTGAACGCCAACGGTAAGCTCGACCGCAAGGCCCTGCCGGCCCTGGAGATTGGCCAGTTGCACAGCCAGGACTACCTCGCGCCGCGCAGCGAACTGGAGCAGACCCTGGCCACGATCTGGGCCCAGGTGCTGAAGGTCGAGCAGGTGGGCGTGCTGGATAACTTCTTCGAGCTGGGTGGGCACTCGCTGCTGGCCACGCAAATCGCCTCGCGGGTGCAGAAGAGCCTGCAACGGGATGTACCGCTGCGGGCGATGTTCGAATGCAGCACGGTGGCAGAACTGGCGACGTACATCGAGGGCTTGGCGGCCCATGATATCAGCGCCGGCACAGTGGACCGGCTGAGTGATTTGATGGCTGAGCTGGAGGGGCTTTAAGCCGGCAAAGGCGGCGCCCGCAGATGCTGCGGGCGTTCCGCCGTTGGTCGGTTATGCGCATTGTCGGCGTGTGAACTGTCAATTCTGACAGTAGGCAAGGCTTGTATTCCAAGCGTTAGATAACAGCAGTTTTTGGCCTGGCGGTCAGGCCTGCTGGTTAACTTTCCCTGGACTGGAGGTCCTGTCATGGTTAAAAAAACTGCGCCCCAAAGTTCGTCACCGGCCGCTGCCCAGCCCCTTGTTGAAGCCACCGTCGAATTACCCTATCCGCAGATTCAATACGCCGCCAACAACAACATCCTGTATCCCATCGACGCCATCGACGGCACGCGCGCAACTATTGCATTTGCCGGGATGGGCGCGACACCGGTGACGTTGTACTGGGCCATCCGGGATCAGGACGAGCCGGTGTTCGAGCCGATTGTGCGAACAGGCAGTACCACTGGCAGCATTGACATTCCCATTCCATGGCAGTGGGTCAGTACCTGCATCGGGCATACCGTGTTGATCTGGTACACAGCGTCTGTGGGCGGTCAACTCAAGCAGTCGCTGGTGCTGGAACTGGAGGTCCAACAGATCCGCGAGCAGGACCTCCAGGCATCGCTGCCGGTGTTTGCCCATGCGCAATACATCCATAGCACCTGGCAACTGGATATGAAGGCATTCAGCGGCGATGAGACCATCAGGGTCAAGGCGTGGCCGATGATCCAGGCCGGGCAGCGGCTGTTTATCAATGTAGCAGGCGATCAGCACAAGCCGCCGTTCGCGTTTAGCTGGGTCGCTCGGGACCATGTGGTGACGGCCGCCGAGGCCATTGCCGGGCATATCTTTGAGTTCAAGCTCGCGCGCAGTTGGATGGCACGGCGCGAGGACTACTCGGCCCTGACCATCCACATGGCCGTGATCTTTGATGGCACCTCACCCCAGCCGCCGGTGCCGGTTGATCCGATCTACGAAACCCAGCTTCCGGAAAACGCCCACGAGTTTCATCCCCGTACAACCGTGCTGTTGTTTGTGGATGCGTCGTTGCACTTGCCCGAACCGAAATTGGTCGAGGCGCAAGGCCAGGCTGAGGTGGACCCGCTCAAATTGCTGGAGGGCGCAACGGTACGTGTCTGTTACGAGGATATGCGCAGCACTGACAGTATCTCCCTGTGCTGGGAATCGACCCACGGCGATTGTGCCCCTATCCCCCCACAGAACGGTATGGACGAAGGCTGTATCGACTTCCATATCCCGCCGCAGTTCGTGGGTATGCGCCTGGATAACTTCGCGAATTTCAGCTACACCGTGACCCGTGATGGCGGCGAGCAAGCGTCGCCTGATGGCGTGGTCTGGATCCCGCTGCCGTCCAACCTGCCCCGGCCGCAGATCCTCGAAGCCCCGTTCAACAGCCTGGACCTTGGGCAGATGTGCTGTGATGACCCGGTCACGATCCATGTTGCGCCTTGGCCATTTATCGGCACCACGCAACGTGTGCAGCTGTATATCGGTGGTGTCTACCCGGATGGCTCAAAAGCCCGGCTGTACCTTTTTGACGGGGAGCCGGTCAGTGAAGAGGAGATTCGCAACGGTTGGACCCGGACCTTGCCCCGGGCCGAACTGGCGGCGCTCAAGCATGACAGCGAGTTGTACATCCTGTTCAGCGTTGAGTTTCTGCCACCCAGGGATTCGCGGCCGGTCTATCGTGCGTTTCCTTCGCTGCTGGTGAACCTGCTCACCGAACCGCACCTGGAGTTGCCCAAGCCCCATCTTGTCGAGGCGGTGGACTGCGGCGCCGACGGCTGGATCGTCAACCCGGTGAACACGCAGGACGGCGCGCATATCCAGGTGGCGTACGAGCGTATGTGCCCGGGGGATATGGTTTGCCCCACGTTCATCGGCACGCCTGGGCCTGGGTCGCCGGGGCTGGAGTGTCGCGTTGTGGCGCAGGGGGAGCAGAGCCTGGTATTCGCCGTTGCGCCGTCGGCGATCAGCGCCAACCTGCGCCAGCAGATATTGCTGGGCTACAGCGTGTCACGTGTGTGTGGCGGCGAATGGGAGTCGCCGCCACAAAAGGTGCATGTCCTGGATATCAGCGGCCTGCCCAACCTGGCGGTGGAACAGGCGACGGGCAGCACCCTGGACCTCAGTACATTCGGCGGCGATGCTAGCGCAACGGTGGTTGCCTGGCCCTATATTGCCCTGGGCCAGCCCTGCTGGTTGTGGGTGACCGGAGAGTTGGAAGACGGCAGCCCATATAGCTTTGAGGTGCTGGAGGGGGTACCGGTCACCGAGCAGTGGTTGACCGGTGTGGAGGCGCCGTTACCGCGCCACGAGCTGCAAAAACTGGCGGATTGCAGCGCCTTTGAAGTGCATTTTGCGGTGAATTTCAACGGCCAGCTGGACAAGGACAGTGCCCACAGATTCCCGGTATTGCCTCTGGACATCGCACAGGAGGGGCTGGAGCTCAAGGCGCCCACGGTGTGCGAAGCGGTGGGCACCCAGCTCACGGTTTACAACGGCCGGGATGGCGTGACGGTGCGCGTGGCCTACGCGCTGATCAACCCTAGTCATACAATCAGTGTGTGCTGGACGCGCACAGACGGTACTTGCCTACCACTGATGTCGAAGCCTGGCAGCAGTGATCCAGGCTACGTGGATTTCCATATTCCCCGGGAAGCAGTGATCCATGGGATCGGCAAGACGGTGAAGATCAACTACACCGTCACCAGTCTGTGCAAGGTGGCAACTTCCCCGGACCTCGACCTGCAGATTAGTGTGCCCGTACGTTTGCCGACGCCGGTGGTGCCGCAGGCTACCAACAACATTCTGGATTTGCGCACTTTCAGCGCCGATGCGGACATTACCGTGCAACCCTGGTGGTTTATCTTGCCGAACCAGAGAGTCTGGCTGCGCGGGATTGGGACCAGGGAGGATGGCAGCCCGTACATTTTTAATGTTTACCTGGGCAAGGTCGTGACGGAGGCAGAAGTCAGCGTCGGGCTCAAGCAAGCGTTGAGGCGAATCGAGCTTGAGCTTTTGAAGGATCTCAGCACCTTGACGTTCACCTGCAAAGTCACTGCTGATGGAAGCAGCCAGGAAAGTACGGCGGTGGTGTTTCCGGCGTTGCAGCTGCTGTTAAGTAAGGCATTCTCCGACCACACCGACTTCGATCCTGCCGGCAAAGGCTGGAATGGCTGGAACAGAGGACCCGGTGCCACCAATCCTGGCGATCTGGTGCTCAAGCTAGGTGCTGTGCCTGGAGCGGCGAACGGGTATTACTTGCAGGACTGGGGGTACACCGATACCAGCGATCCAGCCACGCAGCGTGTGAAACTGTTCAAGGACTTCAGCGGGCTGCAGGTGGGGCGTTCCTATCGGTTCAGTGCGTGGATCCGTGATATTCCGCTGTTAGTGAACAGGCCGCGCTTGATCCTCACGGCCCAGGGGGTGCCAATCTCAGCGGAAATGTTACCTCCTGCCACTTGGTACTTGCTCCAGGGCGTGTTCCAGGCCAAGGCCGCTACGGTGCGGCTCACCTTGGACAACCTGCAGATGGGGGGGGGGACCGGGCAATGACTACGACGTGACTGGCTTGACTGTGACAGAGATGTAAGCTGCGCAACAAGGCCTCCAACCGTTGGAGGCCTTGTCCGGCCAGCGTCGAGCGATTACTTCGGGCCGAGGATTTTCCCCAGTTTATCCGGCGACGGCGCCCCTTGCTGTTGCTGCAACTGGCCTTTGTCATCCAGGTAGAAAATCGCCGGGGTGGCCGACAATTCCAGCTCTTCCATCAACTTCATATTGGCATCGAGCTTGGCCTGGATCTCGGCCGGGATCTTGGCCAGGGCCTTGAGCTTGCTGGCTTTGCCCGCAGACTCATGTTCTTGCAGGGCCTGGGCCGTGTCTTTACTGGCCAGCAGCGCCGCCGATTTGCCGGGGCTGTCCTCGCGGATGATCCCGACCATGATGTGGCGCAACTGCACCTTGCCGGCCTTGACCCAGGGCCGCGCCTGTTCCCAGAACATGTTGCAGTACGGGCAGTTGGGGTCGCTGAACAGGTAGACGGTGCGCGGCGCGTTTTTATCGCCATCCTGGATCCAGCTGCTCTGTTCCATCTTGGCCCAGATTTCCTTGGCCATCGGCGCGTAGACCAGTTTTTCCAGGGGCGCGGTGCTCAGGTCATTGCCCTTGGCGTCGTACAGGTTGCCGGCCAGCACGTGCTGGCCGTCGGCGGTCAGGTACAGCGCCATGCCACGGTTCTGGTACTGCGCGGCATAGCCCTTGAGCCCGCCCGGTGCATCGAAGCTGCCGATGATCTTGGCGCCCTTGGCTTCGATCTGTTTGATCGGCGCCGGCCATTCTTCGGCGTGGGCGAGGTTGGCGGCGAGTGCCAGGGGCAGCAGGGTCAGCAGGTGGCGGAGGCGGGGCATAAGGGTTTCCTTGAAGGGGCCGTCTTGGCGGCGGTCGAGTCCGTGGGGTCGAAATATTCCATGGCGCGGGCCAGGCTGGCCTGGGACAGCTCGCCCAGGTGGCTGTTGATCAGCCGGCCATCGGCTTGATAGAAGAGCGTGGTCGGCAGCGCCATCGAACCCACGGCTTGGCCCAGGCGGCCACTGGCGTCGAACAGGACGTTGTCCAGGTTCAGGCCCTGGGTGGCCAGGTAGGTGCTGACGCTTTGCATGCTTTCGGCCTGGTTGACGAACAGGAAGGTCACGTCAGGCCGTTGTTTCTGGGCGTTTTCCAGCACCGGCATTTCCCGCCGGCAGGGCGGGCACCAGGTGGCCCACAGGTTGATCACCAACGGGCCGCCCTGGTAGTCGGCCAGTTGCACGGTTTCGCCATCGGCGTTGCGCAGGGCGATATCCGGCAGGCGCGTACCTTTTTCATAGATGTTCAACGAGAAACTGGCCAGCGCCCAGAACGCCAGGCCACTGACCACGCCGGCGGTCAACGGCTTGCGCAGGGCCGGGCGGCGCCAGCTCCAGAGCAGGGCGGCGATGATCAGCACGATCACCCCCGGCCAGACGAGAAAACCGCCGTCGCGCAGGTCGACGATTTGTAGCGGGTCATCGCGGTAGTACGACCAGTACATCAATACAAAACCGATGCGCGCGCTGAGCATGCCCAGCAGGAACAGGCTGAACAGCACCGACTCGGGGTTCTCGCCGCCACGCTTGGCCACGCGCCAGCCCACCACTGTGGCGAGGACCAGCGCACTGATCAGCAGCAGATGGTTCAAGGCAATGGCAAAGGTGCCGATGGTCAAGGTCAGCATCAGGGTGCGTCCCGGGTCTGGGTCCAGCGTTGCAGGAAGGCTGCGGCGTCCACTTCGCCAGTGATGCGCTGGGCGCGGCGCTCTGCACCGTCCGGGCCGATCCACACAAAGCTCGGTGGGCCGGGGACTTTGTAGCGGCCCAGCAGCTCACGGCTGGCGGCGTTGTCGGCGGTGACGTCCAGGCGCAGCAGGCGCACGTTTTTCAGGGCCTCCATGACTTCGGGTTTACCGAACACCTGTTTTTCCATGATCTTGCACGACACACACCAGTCGGCGTAGTAGTCCAGCAGCACCCATTGGCCCTGGGCCTTGGCGCTGTCGAGCTGGGTTTGCAGGGCTGACGGGTCGTTGATGGTGGTAAAGCTGTCATGGGCGGTCGGCGCGCCGGCCACCGGCGAGCCACCGAACACCTTGAGCGGTTGCCACAGGTCATCGCTGCCACCGGCTGCGCCGATCACCAGGATCGCGCCCCACAGGCCCAGGACCAGGGAACCTGCGCCCAGTGCCTTGGCGACCAGCCCGTACTCGCGGGCCAGGCTCCAGCCGCAGTAGGCCATCACCAGTGCCAGCACGCCCCACAGGCCGAGCCACAGGCTTTCGTCGACGACCGGGCGGATCATCAACACGGCGGTCGCGAGGAACAGGAAGCCAAACACGCCCTTGAGCACATTCATCCAGGTGCCTGGCTTGGGCAGGAAGCGATTGCCCACCGTCACCAGCAACAGCAAGGGCACGCCGATACCGATGCCCATGGCAAACAGGATCAGGCCGCCGTGCACGGCATTGCCGCTTTGTGCGATGTAGAGCAGGGCGCCGGCCAGGGGCGCGGTCATGCACGGGCCTACCAGCAGGCCGGACAAGGCCCCGAGCACGCCGGCGCCGACCAGGCTGCCGCCGTTTTGCCGACGGCTGGCGTTGTCCAGGCGATCGCGCAGGAAGGCCGGCAGTTGCAGTTCAAAGAAGCCGAACATTGGCAGGGCGAGGATCACAAACAGCGCGGCGAAACTGCCGAGGATCCACGGGGTTTGCAGCAGCGCAGCCAGGTTGCTGCCGGCCAGCGCGGCCAGTACGCCGAGGGCGGCATACACCAGCGCCATGCACACCACATAACTGGTGGCCAGGGCAAAACCACGGCGTGGGCTGGCACCGCTGCCCACTACCAGGCCGGCGAGGATCGGCAGCATCGGCAGCGAACACGGGGCAAACGCCAGCAGCAGGCCCAGGCCGAAGAACACCAGCAGGCTCCAGCCCAGGCTGCGTTGTTGCAGGCCGCTGGCCAGGCTTTCATCCTGGGCCTCGGCGGTGGCGGCCACGGCGGGGTTGCCGCCCAGGTCGACGGTGAGCGATTGCGGCGGGTAGCACAGGCCGGCATCGGCGCAGCCCTGCCAGCCCAGCTTGATCTTGCCGGTGGCGCCGGCCGGGAGCTTCACTTCCAGGCCCTGGCGGTACACCTGTTGCTCGCCGAAGAACTCGTCGCTGTGGGCCTCGCCCTGGGGCAGCACGGGCTGTTCGGCCAGGCCCTCGAATTTCATGCGTTGCTGGTACAGGTAATAACCGTCGGCAATCTGCCAATACAGCTGGGTTTCACCGGAAGCCAGGCGCTCGGAGGTAAAGGTGAAGGCCTTGCCTACCGGCAGGAACTCGGCTTTGGTCTCGAACGGATTGTTGCCAGGCGCGGCCTGGGCCAATCCGGTGAACAACACCAACAGGAAGATAAACAGATGCCGCATGGTCAAGCCTTAGTTCGATGCAAGTGGGCACACAATGTGTGGCGCTGATTAACCGATGATTAACCGGGCTATTCTAGAGTGTAGGGATTTTCAAGGCGCGCATCTTTTGCCGGCATAATGCGTGCTTAATCCGCCCTCCTTTAAATCAGCATTTTTGCAAAGGGTTCAGCATGCACGTACTGGTCTGTGAAGACGATGACCTGATTGCCAGTGGCATCGTTGCCGGTCTCGGCGCCCAGGGCTTTACGGTCGAGCGCGTAGCCACGGCCGCGGCGGCGCGGGCGATGCTCAAGGCGGCGGAGTTCGACATCATGGTGCTCGACCTCGGCCTGCCGGATGAAGACGGCCTCAAATTGCTGCAGCAACAGCGCAGTGCGGGGCTGGAGATCCCGGTGCTGATCCTCACCGCGCGCGACTCGGTGACCAACCGCGTCGACGGCCTGCAAGCCGGTGCCGACGATTACCTGCTCAAGCCCTTCGACCTGCGCGAGCTGGCTGCACGCTTGCAAACCCTGTTGCGCCGGGTGGCCGGGCGCAGCGTCAACCTGATCGAGCATGGCCGGCTGAGCTACAACCCCAGCAGCCGCGAAACCTTGCTCGGCGGCCAGCCGGTGGACTTGTCTCGCCGCGAACAGGCCCTGTTGCAGGCATTGCTGCACAACCGTGGCCGGGTGCTGTCCAGCGAGCAGCTCAAGGACAGCGTCTACGGGTTCAACGATGAACTGGAAAGCAACGCCCTCAACGTGCATATCCACCACCTGCGCCGCAAGTTGGGCAACGGTATTGTCGAGACCGTGCGCGGTCTGGGCTACCGCCTGGGCCCGGCGGATACTGGAGACGACGCCTCGTGATGAGCCTGCGCCTGCGTCTGACCTTCAAGCTGGGCGCCGCTTTTGTGCTGATCTGGGCGCTGGCGGCGGCCTGGATGCTCAACGACCTGCGCAACCAGATGATGTTTTCCCTGGACCAGCGCCTGGTGGCCTCGGCGCGCATGGTGGCCGGGCTGATGGAGCAGATGCCGGGCCTGGCCAGCGTGGGCGAGGGCAAGCGTTTTGGCGCCGAACAACTGAATGTGCCCGGTGGCATGGCGTGCCAGGTCAGCTCGTTGCGGGGTGAAGTGCTGGCCCGCAGCCACACCACGCCGGATCAGGGGTTGGAATCGCGGCAAAGTGGCTTTCGCGACCAGATCATCGACGGCGCTGCCTGGCGCAGCTTTACCCTGGCCCGGGGTGATTTGTTCATCACCACCGCCGACCGTCAGGTGGAGCGCGAGGCGCTGAACATGTCGATCCTGCTGGCGGCCTCAGTGCCGGTGGGCGTGGCCTTGCTGGGTTGCCTGTGCCTGTTGTGGCTGGGGATCGGCCAGAGCCTGGTGCCGCTCAACCGCATGCGCGATGCCTTGATGCGGCGCAGTGCCGACTCCCTTGAGCCGTTGCAGATTCACCCGTTGCCCAGCGAGCTCAAGCCGCTGCTCGACACCCAGAACCAACTGTTGCAACGCATCGCCAAGACCATCGAGCGCGAGCGCCGGCTGACCGGCGATGCCGCTCACGAGCTGCGCAGCCCGCTTACGGCCATCAAGACCCACCTGCAAGTGGCACGCATGACCGACGGCGCCGCCCGCGATCAATCCCTGGCCCATGCCGAGGAGGGCGCCGACCGCCTGCATCGCACCCTTGAGCAGTTGCTGCTGCTGGCGCGGGTCGAGGGCAGCCTGTCGTTTGATGACGGTTTGCAGTCCAGTGCCGAACAGGTGGCGCGCCTGGCGATCCAGGACGCCAACGCCGGCGACAACCGCCGCATCGACCTGATCCTGCCGGACAACCTGCCCCAGGATCCGGTGGAAATGCCCGTGGGCCTGGCGGTGGCGGCCTTGCGTAACCTGCTGGATAACGCCCTGCGCCATACCCCGGCCGATACGCGGGTGGAGTTGAGCGTGTTCACCCTGGGCAATCAAGTGGTGTTTCGCGTGCGCGACCATGGCGCGCCGATCTCCAGCGAAGACCTGCAACACCTGACCCAGCGTTTCTGGCGCAATGGCAACAGCGGCGGTTGTGGCCTGGGCCTGGCCATCGTGCAGGCGATTGTCCAGCGATGCTCTTGTTCCCTGGCTTTCGACAGCCAGCCCGACGGCCTGCGGGTCGACCTGGGGATGCCGCTGCGGCGCTGATCCTTGCTTGCATACACATAACTACCGCCATCCTGGGGCCCGACGCTTCAGGATGGCGGCAATTTTTGTGTTTGCAGGTTTGCCGGCTGAATGACTCAGCCTGTATTGAAAAGGACAGCGCCTATGTTGGTCATCGATTCCACTTATCCAGCCAAAGATTTTAATCAACGCAATGGCGAAGCCGTGCGCCAGGTGGTGGTGCATTACACCGCCGCGCCCTTTGCCTCCTCCCTGCGCACCCTGACGCAGCAGGGTGTCAGTGCCCATTACCTGTTGCCCGACCCCCATGAGGCCAGCTATCGAAGTGCCGGCTACGACGAATTGCGGGTGTTCCAACTGGTGGATGAACGCCAGCGCGCCTGGCATGCAGGCGCCAGTCATTGGGCGGGTCGCGATAACGTCAACAGTCGCTCCATCGGCATCGAGATCGTCAACCTGGCCCGCGATGAGGGTGGGGTGTTTACCTTTCCTGCCTATGATCCGCAGCAGATCGCCGTGCTGATCGCGCTGCTGCGCGACATTTGCGCCCGTCATCCGCAGATCGGCGCCACCGATATCGTCGGCCATTCGGATGTGGCGTTCTGGCGCAAGAGTGACCCGGGGCCACGCTTGCCCTGGCACGGTTTATTCGAAGCGGGCATTGGCGCCTGGTTCGATGCACAGGCCAAAAGTGCCTATGAGCGGCGCTTTCGCATGGGGTTGCCCCAGGAGGTGGAGGTCGAACGGGCCTTCCAGCGCTACGGCTACGCCCCGGCGAAAAACCGCCAGGCGTTCCAGCAGCGCCTGCGTGCGTTCCAGATGCACTTCCGGCCCGCCGATTATCGTGGGCAACTGGATATCGAGACCTGCGCGATTCTGTATGCACTGAATGAAAAGTACACCAGTGCCGGCGAGTGACCGGCCATTTGCCGGTTTTTCACTGAGCCGGGTGTAAATCCTCACGCCGCTGAAGCGTTTCCAGAACAGGAAATCCGTGCGCACGCCCTTTGGGGGCCAGACGTCAACGGGTTGGCAGTTTGGTCACCATCATCAGCGTATTGAGGGATCTAGAGATGTCAGTCGCTACCAGTCGCATTGAAGATTTGCAGGTGTCGGCCAGCCCGACGCCTGCGGAAGCGCTTTACCAGTTCGATGAATCGCCGCTGCTGGCCCGCCAGCGCCAGCAGGAATCCAATGCCCGCAGCTACCCACGGCGCATTCCCCTGGCGCTCAAGCGGGCCAAGGGTATTTATGTCGAGGACGTTGAAGGTCGCAGCTTCATCGACTGCCTGGCCGGAGCCGGCACGTTGGCGCTGGGGCACAACCACCCGGTGGTGATCGAGGCGATCCAGCAGGTGCTGCTCGACGAGTTGCCGCTGCATACCCTGGACTTGACCACGCCGGTCAAGGACCAGTTTGTGCAGGACCTGTTCGGCCTGCTGCCAGCGGAACTGGCGCGGGAGGCGAAGATCCAGTTTTGCGGCCCCACCGGCACCGACGCGGTGGAAGCCGCGCTGAAACTGGTGCGTACCGCCACGGGGCGCAGCACGGTGTTGTCGTTCCAGGGCGGTTATCACGGCATGAGCCAGGGCGCATTGAGCCTGATGGGCAGCCTGGGGCCGAAAAAGCCGTTGGGCGCCTTGCTGGCCAATGGCGTGCAATTCTTGCCATTCCCTTATGACTACCGCTGCCCGTTCGGCCTGGGTGGGGCAGAGGGAGTCAAGGTCAACCTGCACTACCTGGAAAACCTGCTCAACGACCCGGAGGCCGGCGTTTTGCTGCCGGCGGCGGTGATCGTCGAAGTGGTGCAGGGCGAAGGCGGCGTGATCCCGGCCGACCTCGACTGGCTGCGCGGCCTGCGACGCATTACCGAGCAGGCCGGCGTGGCGTTGATCGTCGACGAGATCCAGAGCGGTTTCGCTCGCACCGGCAAGATGTTTGCCTTTGAACATGCCGGCATTGTTCCGGATGTGGTGGTGTTGTCCAAAGCCATTGGTGGCAGCTTGCCGCTGGCGGTGGTGGTGTATCGCGAGTGGCTCGACACCTGGCTGCCGGGCGCCCATGCCGGGACCTTCCGCGGCAATCAGATGGCCATGGCGGCCGGCTCGGCGGTGATGCGCTACCTCAAGCAACATAACGTCGCCGACCACGCGGCGGCCATGGGCGAGCGCCTGGCTGAACACCTGCGCATCCTGCAGCGGGACTTCCCGCAACTGGGGGATATCCGCGGGCGCGGCCTGATGCTCGGGGTAGAGCTGGTCAACCCCAACGGCACGCTCGACGTCCAGGGCCACCCGCCGGTCCATCGGCAATTGGCGCCGCTGGTGCAACGCGAATGCCTCAAGCGCGGGTTGATCCTGGAGCTGGGCGGGCGCCATGGCGGCGTGGTGCGTTTCCTGCCGCCGCTGGTCATCACCGGGGCAGAAATCGACCGCGTGGCAGAGATCTTCGGTCGGGCTTTGGCGGCGGCTGTGGCGAGCCTCTAATTTTCCTGCACCGCTATACGTTCCTACATACATCAGCCACGCGCAGTGCGTGGCAGCCTTTAAGTGACGGAGAACCGCAATGACCTCAGTATTTGACCGCGAAGACATCCTGTTCCAGGTGGTGGTCAACCATGAAGAACAGTACTCCATCTGGCCCGACTACAAGGCCGTGCCAGAAGGCTGGCGCACCGTGGGTAAAAGCGGGATGAAGAAAGAGTGCCTGGCCTATATCGAAGAAGTCTGGACTGATATGCGCCCGCTGAGCTTGCGCCAGAAGATGGATGCGCAGGTTGTTGCTGGCTGAACACAAGCAAATGTGGGAGCTGGCTTGCCTGCGATGGTCGTTAACGATGACGAATGAATACCAGATACTCTGATGTGTTCTTTCGGGCGTCATCGCAGGCAAGCCAGCTCCTACAGGGGAATGCAGCTTCGCGCTCTGGCTTTGCTGTTGTTGCTCTGTTTTTGATCTGGCTTTTGATCTTAGGCGCCCCGTTAAACCACGCTGGCCGCAGGCAGGTATTGCGCAGTGGGCACCCCGGCATGGATGCCGGGGTAGCCGCGACACGGCCATGGATGGCCGATCGCGGCGGGCCCACGGAGCAATGCCTGACTGCGGGCATGCCGAGCCTAGGCGAGGCACCGAGTGGTGGGGCAAGAGTGTTTTGCTTACTTTTGCGCTTTACAAAAGTGAGCCGCCGTAAGGGCGGAACCCTAAGCCGCCGTGACCGCAGCAACGGATATGTACACAAACCCAATAAGCACTAGATAAAAGAGTTGTGTAGATACCTATGCCGCGATGGCTGAGTGTCAGTCGATACATTAGTTGACTGATACACCGCCATCGCGGGCAACCCCGCTCCCACATAAGCTCGCACACACAGGGGTATTGCGTTGCTTTCAGGGCACCAAGGCCTTGATCACCTGATCCACATTCCCTTCCAATTCCGCTACCGGGTCCGCGCCGTCAGTAGCCAGCACCAGCAACTTCGCCCCCCCTGCACTGATCGCGGCTTTTACCGCCTCAGCCGGTTGACGATGGTGCAGCACTAACGCCACGTCGTTGTCCTTCAGGCTGGTCGTCAGTGTTTGTAGCGCCTGCGCAGACCACTCGACATCCGGTCGTGGATCGGTGCTGAGCAACTCCAGGTTCAACCCACTCACCAGATAAGCAAAATGATCGCTCAGGCTGACCACGCTCAGGTTGTCGGCCTGGGCCAGGCGCGCCTCGCTGTCAGCCGTCAGCTTGAGCAGGCGTTGCTTGAGGCTGGCCAGGTTGCTGTCGATTTGGGCCTTGGCGCCGGGCGCCAGGCGGCTCAGGTCGGCGGCCATGACATCGGCCATGCGCCCCAGGTTGTTGCTCGATTGCCACGGCTGGCTATTGAGGCCATCCACCGTCCCCGGTTGCAGGGCCACGCCCGGCAAACCGCCGTCTACCGGGCGGGCGGCGTCCACTTCGACGATGCGGATATTGCTGCGCCGGGCCACCGGGTACAGCGGGTCGTCCGGCCACAGCGAACGCAGGCCGATGGCCGCGTCGGCATCCAGCGCCAGGGTATGCAAGGCCGGCGCGCCACGCCCGGTAAAGTACGAGGTCTGGCGCGAGCCCGGCAGGTTGGCCGGTGCCGCGCGTTCAAGCTTGACCTGGGTGCCCTTGAGCAGGGTTTCGGCCAGCCCGAAGGTCACGGGCAGGGCCGCCAGGACTTTGACCGGCTTGGCGGATTGAGCTGCCACCGGCAGCGGTTTGGCGGTGCCGGCCGCCAGCAGCGGGGGGCTGATCAGGCAGGCGATTGCCAGGGCGAGGGGGCGTAGAACAGGGCGCATTATCCGAGATTCCCTTTCAGGCTGGGGACCGTGCCGCGCGCGATGGCGGCCAGGGCGAAGGCGATGCCGGCGACGAGGATGATCGCGGCGCCGGACGGGATGGGCAGGTCGAAGATGATCGGCAGCAGAATCCCGCACAGGGTGCTGAGTGTGGCGATCACCACCGAGATCCAGAAAAAACCCTTGAGCGACTGGCTCAACAGGCGGGCCGCAGCGGCCGGGATCACCAGCAGGGCACCCACCAGGATCGCGCCGATGACCTTGACCGCCGCCACGGTGATCAGGGTGACGAGGATCACGAACAGGTAGTCCAGGGTCTTCACCGCCACGCCACGCACGGCGGCCAGTTGCGGGTTGAAACTGGCGAGCATGATGCGGTTGTACAGCGGCAACGCCAGGGCCATCACCAGTGAGCCGACAACGGCCAGCACCAGCAGGTCATTGCCGTTGACGGTCAGGACCGAACCAAACAGCACGTTTTCCAGGATGTGCACGTTGATCTTGCCCGCCAGGATCAGCAACAGGCTCGCGCCCAGCGCCAGGGACACCGAGAGGAACACGCCGATCAGCGTGTCCGGGGCCAGGCCGGTGCGGTTGCGCAGGTAGTTGAGCAGGATGCCGAACAACAGGCAGTAGCCGAACAGGCTGCCATAAGGCCCGGTGTAGGGTTCCCCCAGCAGAATGCCCACGGCCACGCCGGTGAGTGCGGCGTGGCCGACAGCTTCGGAGAAGAACGCAAAGCGCTTGACCACCACCAGTGTGCCCAGGCCACCGAGTACCGGGCCGATCAGCAGGCCGGCGAGCAGGGCGTTGACCACAAACCCATAGGCCAGGGCTTCCGGCAGGTAGCCGGACGAGGCCCAGCCCTGGACCATCAAGCGAAAGGCTTCGTAGCTCATTGGGCTGCGCTCCGTGGGTGGGTGGAAAACAGCGTCAGCAGGCGCTCCGGGGTCAGTGCCTCCTTGGGCGTGGCGTCGAACAACAAGCGGCGGTTCAGGCCGGTGACGCGATCTGCCAGGCGGCCCACGGCCTCCAGGTCGTGTTCGATCCACAGCACGGTAATCCCCGCCTGGCGCCAGTCGCCCAGCAGGCGTTCGAACACCTGGATCCCGGCTTCGTCGAGGGCCGACATCGGTTCATCGAGCACCAGCAGTTGCGGCGCCGGGATCAAGCCCTGGGCCAGCAGCACACGCTGGCGCTCGCCGCCGGACAACGCGCCCATCCGGCGCTTGCGCTTGTCTTGCATGCCCACGCGCTCCAGCGCCTCGCCAATCGCCCCGGCGTAATGCCGGGACACACCGAGAAACGCCGGGCGCCGCTGGCACATGGCAGCCATGAAGTCGTCAACGGTCATCGGCAGGCCACGGTCGAACTCCAGGGCCTGGGGCACGTAGCCGATGGTGCCGGGAGTGTTCGGCCAGTGCAGGCTCAGTTGGCCTTGGTGTGGTGTCTGCCCCAGCAGGGTCTTGATCAGTGAACTCTTGCCGCCGCCGTTGGGGCCGACCAAGGCGTGGATACTGCCCGGTCGCACCTGGAAGCTGACGTTATCGAGGATCGCGGTACGGCCCAGGGTCAGCGAGACGTTATCGAATTCAAGCGTCGGGCCGATGCTGGCCACGCTCAGGTGTTCAGCCGCCGTCATGCCCCCGACTCCTGGATGGCCCGGACCACGGTGTTGAGGTTGCCGATCATTTCCACTTCGTACTTCTCGGCGCTGTATTCACCGTAGGAAATATGCGACAGCGGATACAGCTTGACCCCCGACTCACGCTGGATGGTATCGACGTAGGAGGACGGGAAATCCATCTCCGAGAAAATCACTTTCACGTCCAGTTCACGCAGTTGGTCGATGGTCTTCTTCAGTTGGCTCGGGCTTGGCTCAATGCCATGGGCCGGTTCGACCACGGCGGTCACTTCCAGGCCGAATTCACGCAGCAGGTAGTCGTAGGCGGCATGCACCGTGGCCACGCGCAGGTCGGCGTTGGGCGCGCTGGTGAGCTTGGCCAGGGCATCGGCACGCATCTGGCGCAGGCGCTTGCCATAGGCGCGGGCGTTCTGGGTGTAGGTCTTGGCGTTGTCCGGGTCGAGCTTGCCCAGTTCCCGGGCGATGTTGTTGACCTGGGCGATAGACGCGCTGATGGACAGAAAGGTGTGCGGGTTGACCACCTTGCCGGCGCCGCGGGCCGCGTTGCCGGTGGCGGCCAGCAACGGCACGTTGGCGTTGGCTTCGATCACCGGGATGTCCGGGCGCTCGCTGGTGGCGATCATGCGGTCGGCAAAGTCGTCATGACCCACGCCATTGAGCACGATCACGTCCAGGGTGCCAATGCGCTTGATGTCTTCGGCGCGCGGCTCGTAGGCGTGGGGGTTGAAACCGGCCGGAATCAGCGGCACCACTTCGGCCTTGTCGCCGACGATATTGGCCACGTAGCTGTAATAAGGATGCAGGGTGATACCGATACGCAGGCGCTTGGCCGCCTCGGCATTGGCCAGGGGTGTCAGCAGGACGCTGAACAGGCCCACCAGCAGCAGGCGGAGCAAGGGAGATGACATAGACATGGGTAATCGATCTTCTCTCGGAAACAGCGTGAATTCAGTGGCGATGCTGGCGGGTGACGCCAGCGTCGAATTGCGCAACGACCTGCTGCCAGCCAGCGGCGATCAACCCCTGGTCGCTCAGGTCGGTGGGGGCAGCCAGGTTGGCGCTGCGGTTGAGCCAGATATCCGGCTCGGCTCCGTTGACGCGCATCAGCAGCGAACCGCTGGTGTCATTGGCCTGGCTCAAGCCCAGGTACGCCGAAGGCGCCAGCAACTGCCAGCGATGGTCGCCACGGCTGACCGAACTGGCGTCCTGGGCGAAGGGCGCGAAGCCTTCTTCGGCCAGTTGCGCGGGCGTCGGCAGGGCGCTGTGTTCCTGCGCCAGCAACTGGATTTCATCCAGGGTCACCCGCAGGTCGGCGTAGATACCTTGCTCGGCGGCGCTCAGGTCACGGCGCGCGTCCAGTTGGTGGCTGGCCACGGCCTCGACGGCCTGGGTTTCGCCATGCAGGGACACCACGGTGCCGGCGACGGCCAGGATGATCAGGCACAGCAGCAGGACGTAGAGGGTTTCATGGCCGGCGCCGGCGGGCCGGACCACCTGGGTGCTGCCTGGGCTCGTGCCGGTCATGGTGCCTGGATATCCGCTTGGTCGATCTCGACAACATGGCCGGGACCGGCGTCAAACAGCACGTAGAACTCGCTGGCAGGTTTCTTGAAGGTCAGCGTCGAGTCGGCCCCCAGCTTGCCGGGCACCAGGATGGTCTCGTCGTAGCCGATCACATCCAGGGTCACGCCGGGCGCGCCACTGCCGTCGGAAAAACCGCCGGTGCATTGGATCTGCTCGCCGGGGATTTCCTTGCATTCGCACATCGGGTTGTGGGCCAGGGCGTAGTTGCTCGCACCCAGGCTGAGGATCAGCGCGGCGCAGGCGCGGGTCAGGCGCAGTAAAGTCATGGTTTAACTCCTTGCTTGTTCAACCAGGCGACGGTGGCAGGCGATGCCTGACTCAAGGGAATGGAGGCCTGCTGCATGCTGCCGTCCCAGCCTTCCATGGTGATCCACAGTTCGGCGTCGGGCGGGGTGCGTTCAGGGATGGGCAGGGCGGCGCCCATGCGGTACGGGGTGCCGAAGAAAATCACCCCGGCGGCCCGCAGGCTGCGAGGCTTGCCGATGCGCAGGTAGGTGGCCTTGACCTGCTCGCCACAGGTGGCGCACAGGGCGGCATTGAAGGATTTCATCGGCCCGGCCGGATTGGGGCGGGGCGCTTCATTACGCAGCTCGGCCAGGGTGATGCTCCACGGGCCGACCTGCACTTCGCCGACCTCGCGCTCGCCCAGGCCACTGTCGCCGCGAAACAGCGCGGCGTCGGCAAAGTACTTGGGCATAAAGCCCAGGGGTACCAGCAACAGCAGGATATTGATGTGGAAGCGCCATTTGAGCCAGAAGGCGCGCAGCGGCGAGGGCGCCTGAACGGTGGTGGCCTTGCTCATTATTTGCCCTCCGAGGTTTCAGCCTGCATGGCGCCGACAGGATTGGCCGGCGCCGTGTTGCGCGGGGCCTTGGCGCTGCGCTTGAGAGCGTGCAACGTGGCCAGGGCGGTGCGCTTGCTCCAGATCAACAGACCGCTGAGCACCATCATGCTCAGCAACAGGCCGAAGAAAAACCACACCAGCTTGATCCAGATCCCGCCGAAGTCGCCGGTGTGCAGCGGGCGCATGGATTCGGTGACGAACTCCAGGCCCGAGCGGTCCGACAGCAGGTGCGTGGCGGCGATTTCACCGTTGTATGGGTTGATGTCGGCGGTCTGGAACATCAGCGGGTACCAGCCGCGGCCGCCGATGCTCAAGTGGCTGTAGGCATTGCTCGGCAGGCCGACGAAGCTGACTTCGAACCCTGGGATGCGTTGGGTGGCGATGTTGATGGCATCGTCCAGGGCAATCATGGGCGGCGGTACGCCTGGGGCCGACAGCGGCACCTTGTCCCGGGAAATCACCGGCACGATGGCCTCGCTGGAGATGGTGATCTGGTTGTCCGAAAGAATCGCCTGGATCATGAACCAGGTGCCGGTGATGGAAATCACCGCGATAAACCAGATCGACCAGATGCCGCTCAGGCGGTGGAAATCGCCCCAGAAAATCCGCGCCCCATGCTTGAAGCGCAGGGTCGGCTTGAAGAAACCCTTCCAGAACCGTTTGTAGACCACCAGGCCCGTGACCAGCGACGCGAGCATGGGCAGCCCGAGGAACGACACCAGGTACCAGCCCCAGCTAAACCCATTGGTGAACGGCACCAGCCACCAGCCATGCAGGGCGCGGGTGAACTGGCGGAAGTTGAACGACGGGCTGATGCCCTGGATAACCCCCGTGTACGGGTTGACGTAGACCGCTACGGAGCGGCCGTCGGGGTAGCTGATGTCGACGTCGAGGGCAAAGTGCGACTCGTCCGGGCGGACGATGGACTCGACAATGGTCTTGGGCTCGGCCTGCTTGATCGCGGCGAGGATCTGGTCGTAGGTGAGCAGTTCGGCATCGTCCGACGGCTTGCTGGCGCGCATTTCCGGGTTGACCAGCCAGACGATTTCCTGGCTGACCACCGCCAGGGTCCCGGTAACGCACACGATCAGTACGAAGAACCAGATGGGCAACGCCAGCCAGCTGTGTACGAGAAACCAGAGTTTGGAGCGTGACTTCTTCGACATGTCTATGGGGGTCTTGATCGGAGGAGGGGCAGAGGAGGCCCGGGAAAGGCCGGTCGTAGCTTTTGCTTACGCGACGGGCTGTATCTAAGTTAAGACGGATGAGAATCGCAAAACCCTAAGACGCAAATGAAAGCAAATGTTTCCGATGCGCAACAAGCGCCCTGTAGGCGCTGGCTCGCCAGGGAAAAACTCCAGCGATAACGCTGGGTATTGGCTGCCCCGCGTTGTTCCCGGGTTTTCGCCGGCAAGCCGGTTTCTACAGGTGATGGGGGTTATGCGAACAGATCCTTGGCGCGCTGGCGAATCTGTTCCTCGGTCAACTCCTCTATATGGGTGGCGAGGAACCAGACATGCCCGAACGGGTCCTTGAGTGTCCCAGAGCGGTCGCCGTAGAACTGATCCTTGGGTTCGGAAATCGCGATGGCGCCTGCCGCGATCGCCTGTTTGTACTGGGCGTCGACGTCCTTCACATACAGGTGCAGGCCAACGCTGGTGGGGTGCGCTCCTGGGCTGGCGAAGGCCATTTCATCGCAGGGCGAGGCCAGCATTATCGGTGAATCGCCGATGCGCAGCTCGGCATGGCCGACCTTGCCGTCGGGCATGTCCAGGCGCATGAAAACAGTGGCATCGAAGGCTTTTTTGTAGAACTCGATGGCTTGCGCGGCCTTGTCGATGCCCAGGTAGGGCGTGATGCTGTGATAGCCCTCGGGGATAGGTTTGACGCTCATGTCGCTCTCCTTGAAGGTTGCCAGGGGCCGGTTTTTCCGGTCTTTTCACTATAGGCCAGGTCTTTCGTGGCCTCTGGCTAGCCGACGACTGTCACGGCTCCCTGAACATTTCATCAAGCAGCGGCGCGCACGAATGCACCGAGCGCAGCGCCAACCTATATCGATAGGTGCAACATGCGTTCGCCCTGCAGGTTTGCCCCTGGGCGGCGCTTGTTGACCGCCAGTTCGCCGATTTTGATCAGGCGGGTGCGCGTGATATTGCGGCTCAGGCCCAGCAGGTTGGCGGTGTGTACCTGGTTGTAGTGGCTGAAGCGGTAGGCTGCGCGCAGCAATGCGTCTTCGACCTTCTCATGCAGGGCGCCGGCCTGTTCGTCGAATAGCTTCTGGAAGGCCCGCTCCAACAAGGCTTCGGCGCTGTTGTCGACACCGTGCTGGCTATCGTCCTGGCGCTCGATGCGCATGTTCGACAGGCGCAGGTCATCGCGCTCGATCACGCCATTGCGGCATATCAGCAAGGTGTGATGAATGACGTTTTCCAGTTCGCGAATGTTGCCCGGCCAACTGTAGCTCTTGAGCTTTTGCTCGGCCTCGGGGCTGATGGTGATGGGGCCGTAGCCCAGGCGCTGGCTGTAGGCGTCGATAAAGTGCCGGGTCAGGGGCAGGATATCGCCGGGGCGTTCGCGCAACGGGCTCAGTTCCAGGCTGACCACGTCCAGGCGGTAATACAGGTCCTCGCGGAAATGCCCGGCGTTGATGGCCTTTTCCAATTGCACGTTAGTCGCCGCCAGCACTCGCACATCGATGGCAATGCTCTTGCGTGAGCCCAGGCGCACCACTTCGCGCTCTTGCAAAACGCGCAGCAGCTTGACCTGGATGGCCATGGGCAGGTCACCGATCTCATCGAGGAACAGGGTGCCGCCGTCGGCCTCTTCGAACCAGCCGGCCTTGGCGCTGAGGGCACCGGTGAACGCGCCTTTTTCATGGCCGAACAACTCCGCTTCCACCAGGGATTCGGAAAACGCCCCGCAATTGACCGCCACGAAGGGCCGGTTGCGCCGGGCGCTGAGGTTGTGGATATGGCGGGCCACCAGCTCTTTGCCGGTGCCGGTCTCGCCGATGATCAGCACGCTGGCTTCGCTGGGGGCCACTTGCTGGATATGCGCGAGCAAGGCCTGGGATTTCGGGTCTTCGAAGACTTGCGCGGTGGCGCGAATCGACGTGGCGAGGGCGGGCGAGGGCGGGAGGGTCAAAAGCTGCATGGGCACCTCTAGGAATAGAACGTTGGCGTGGGCAGGGACTGGTTCAAGGCCCAGTCGCCCAGTTCGTGGAGTTTGTAGTCCACCGGGTCGTGCAGGCTTTGGGTGCGCAGGTTGCGCCAATGGCGATCCAGGCGCAGCGAGGCATGGGTGGAGCGGGCGCCGGTGACTTCAAACAGGCGGCTGCACAGCTCCAGGCCGTTGCGGGTGGCGGCGACCTTGGCCGTGGCGATGGCAATCGCCAGTTGCCCGCGCTCCTGTTCATTCAAGGCCGGGCCCTTGTCCCAGGCCTGGTCCAGCAGCTCGGCGGCCCGCTGCACCAGCAGGCGCACGCCTTCCAGCGCGACCCAGAACTCGCCGTAGTGGTTGAGCACATATGGGTCCTGACGCACATCCTGGACGGTGGATTTGTGCCAGGGCCGGGTCTCGGCGAGGGTGTAGTTGCGCGCTTCTTCAAACGCGCCTTCGGCAATCCCGAGGAACATATGGGTGAACGTCAATTGCGCAATCAACGGGCGCAGGCAGGCAAAGGGCGTGCTCAGGGGGCCGGGGTCGAGCAGCAGTTCAGATTCTTCGACCCGCACGCGTTCGAAGCTGGCGCTGCCGCTGTCGGTCTGGCGTTGGCCGATACTGTTCCAATCGTTGTGCACGGTGATGCCACTGCGCCCGCTAGGGATGGCGGCGATCAACAGCTTGCCGCCGGCGCTTTCATCCACCGCCGAGGCGATCAACATTTGTGAATCGCTGGCGCCGGAGCAGAAGCTTTTTTTGCCGGAGAATTCGCGCCAGCCGCCAAAGTCCTTGACCACCGTACGGGTGTCCAGCGGGTTGAGGGCGTTGCCCCAGAACCAGTGCTTGCGGGCGGTCTGCTCGAACCAGGGTTGCCATTGTTCCGGGCGGGAAAACAGGCGCACGGTGGCCAGCATCAGGTGATGAAAGCCGAAGACATGGGCGATGGAGCTGTCGACCTTGGCGAACTCGCGCACGATCTCCAGGGTTTCGCTCCAGCGTGCGCCAAGGCCGCCGTACTGGGTGGGAATGCTCAGGGCCAGCAGGCCACTGTGGCGCAGGGCATCGCGCTCAGCCTTGGGCGTGCCGCCGCGCTCGTCACGCTCCACGGCGCTGAGCGCGAACTCGGCGGCCAGCAGCTTGGCGGTCTGCAAGGGGGACGGCAGGACGCTATGGGGTTTGGCTGTCACGCGCAGCTCCTGAAAAAATCAAATGCACTGAGGACCCACTGTAGGAGCCGGCTTGCCGGCGATAGCGGCGTAACTGACAAATCGCCATCGCCGGTAAGCCGGCTCCTACAAAGGTTGGTTCAGGCTTTGGCGGTGGCAGGCAGTACATCGTTGGCAATCATTTCGCCGAACGGCCCGGTGAGGTTGGTGATGCCGCGTCCGGCCAGGCTGGCGTAGGGTTCGGGCAGCAGCGGGAACACCAGTTCGGCAAAGCGATACGCCTCTTCCAGGTGCGGGTAGCCGGAGAAGATAAAGCTCTCGATGCCCAGGTCGGCGTATTCCTTGATCCGCTCGGCCACTTGCTGCGGGTTGCCCACCAGGGCGGTGCCGGCACCGCCGCGTACCAGACCGACGCCGGCCCACAGGTTGGGGGCGATTTCCAGGTTGTCGCGCCGCCCATCGTGCAGGGCGGCCATGCGGCGCTGGCCTTCGGAGTCAAAGCGCGAGAAGGATTTTTGCGCGGCGGCAATGGTTTCGTCGCTGATGTGCTCGATCAGCCTGGCTGCCGCTTTCCAGGCCTCGTCTTCGGTTTCGCGCACGATCACATGCAGGCGAATGCCGAATTTGACGGTGCGCCCATGGCGCGCCGCGCGTTCACGTACATCGGCGAGTTTTTCCGCGACAGCTGCCGGTGGTTCACCCCAGGTCAGGTACACGTCCACCTGTTCGGCGGCGAGGTCGTGGGCGGCATCGGACGAACCACCGAAGTACAGCGGCGGGTAGGGTTTCTGGACCGGCGGATAGAGGGCCTTGGCGTTCTGCACCTTCAGGTGTTTGCCTTCAAAGTCGACGGATTCGCCCTGCAATACCCGACGCCAGATTTTGAGGAACTCATCGGTCACCTCGTAACGCTCACTGTGGTCGAGGAAGCTGCCGTCGCCACGGTTTTCATCGGGGTCGCCGCCGGTCACCACATTGATCAGCAGGCGGCCATTGGACAGGCGGTCGAGGGTGGCGGCCATGCGCGCGGACACGGTGGGCGAGATGATTCCAGGGCGGATTGCCACCAGGTAACGCAGGCGTTCGGTCAGGGGCACCAGCGCCGAGGCAATCACCCAGGAGTCCTCGCAGGAACGGCCAGTGGGAATCAGCACGCCGTGGTAACCGAGGTTGTCGGCGGCCTGGGCTACTTGTTTCAGGTAGTTGAGGGTGACCGGGCGAGCGCCTTGGGTGGTACCGAGGAAATGGCCGTCGCCATGGGTCGGAAGGAACCAGAAAACATCCATGACAAGTCCTTGAGCGATGTTCAACAGGGGGTGTCGCCTGGCCAACAGTTGTGTAAACAACAGTTGCGGCGTTGGGGGACCGTTATAGAGCGTCTTGTTTATTCCGTAAACGAACGTATTTCTCTATTTATAGATCTGTAAAGAATATGCGGGATTGGCTGATAGCGACTATCACAGCGGATGATTTTTCCCTGGGAGGGGGCAGGAGTAGCCTGTGTTCATTGCCTTGACGCCCCATTCGCCGGACCTTCGCCATGAACCACTCCCTCTCTGTTGTCTTGTTACTGGTTGCCTCTTTCCTTGCCGGTTGTGCCGTCCAGCCAGGCCCCGAACTGCGCCCGTATACCGCCGAGGAAACCAGGCAGTTGGCGATGGAGGGGCTCAATCGTCGTGGTCTGTCGTTTGACGAATATCAACAGAAGAAAGCCGAGCTCGCTGGCCGGTCGCAGAAGCCGTTTGGCTTTGATCGCCAGGGCGCAATGAATGCCGAACGCAACGTGATGTTGCATGACCGCCCCAGCTAAAAGCATTGGCTGTGGTCCCGAGCCCGAGGTTCCCCGCAGGAACTTCGGGCTTTTTGTTTTCCATCCTTTTCATCGAGCCTGTTAAGCTCAATTTCAGGAGCGTTCCTACGCACTTTTAAATTCTTTAACGGCATCCGATCGGGTTAACCTGACGATCTCTGTACTGATCGCTGCCCCTGGGACGCTGCTCTCGGGAACATGCTCTGCGGGTCTTTAACGTCATGAATAAACGTCCTTTGTATTTCGACTACGCCGCCACCACACCGGTGGATGAGCGGGTCATCCAGGTCATGGTTGAGTGCCTGGGTTTCAACGCCAACTTTGGTAACCCTGCGTCCAGCTCCCATGCCTTTGGCCAACAGGCCCGGCACACGGTCGAGCAGGCGCGCCGGCAGGTGGCGGAACTGGTGGGGGCCCAGGCCGAACAGATCGTCTGGACTTCAGGCGCTACCGAATCCAACAACCTTGCGCTCAAGGGTGTGGCCCAGGCGCGGGGTGTGGCCGGTGGCCATATCATCACCAGCCAGATCGAGCACAAGGCGACCCTGGATACCGCGCGGCAGTTGCAGGAAGCCGGGATTGCCGTGACCTACCTGGTGCCGGACACCGAGGGCCTGATCACCGCCGAGGCCGTCAGCCAGGCACTGCGGGAAGACACGTTCCTGGTGTCGTTGATGTTGGTCAACAATGAATTGGGTACGCTCAACGACATCCCGGCCATTGGCGCGCGGGTGCGTGAGCATGGGGCGCTGTTGCATGTGGATGCGGCGCAGGGCGCCGGCAAGGTCGAGATCGACCTGGCGCGCTGGCCGGTCGACCTGATGTCGTTTTCTGCACACAAGTTGTATGGCCCCAAGGGGATCGGCGCGTTGTATGTCGGGCCGCGGGCGCAGCAGAACGTCACGGCGCAGATCCACGGCGGCGGCCATGAAGGCGGGTTGCGTTCGGGCACCCTGGCAACCCACCAGATCGCCGGCATGGGCAGCGCCTTCGCGTTGGCGGGGCAATTTTTTGCCGAAGAGTCGGCGGGTATTGTCGCCCTGCGCCAGCGTCTGCTTGAACAATTGCTGAGCATTCCCGGTGTGCGCCTGAACGGCAGCGCCACCCAGCGCATTCCTCACACCTTGAGCCTGACGTTCAGCGAAGGCGAGTTCAACTCGGCGGCCTTGAGCGCCGGTATCGCGTTTTCGGCGACCTCTGCCTGCAATTCGGCAAGCAATGCGCCGTCCCATGTTCTGCTTGCCCTCGGGCATGATGCGCGCAGCGCCGGTCGCACCATTCGCCTGAGCCTTGGGCGGTTTACCACCGCGCAGGATATCGATCAGGCGGTGCAATTGATCAAGCGCTCGCTGGCCAGCGCACCGGCCTTCTGGGCAGTTTGAAACACATAACAATTATGAGTGGTTAGCAGGAGACATGATGACTACGCAGCCTTTGACCCATGGAACGGTTCCCCAGCGCCTGGCGCATACCCGCGAGTTGATGAAACGGGAGGGCATCGATGCCTTGCTGGTGCCATCGGCCGACCCGCACCTGTCCGAATACTTGCCGGGCTACTGGCAGGGGCGGCAGTGGTTGTCGGGGTTTCATGGGTCGGTCGGTACGCTGATCGTCACGCCTGATTTTGCCGGGGTCTGGGCTGACAGCCGTTACTGGGAGCAGGCGAGCAAGGAACTCAACGGCAGCGGCATCGAGCTGGTGAAGCTGCAACCAGGGCAGCCCGGCCCGCTGGAATGGCTGGGTGAGCAAACCCCGGAAGGCGGCGTAGTGGCGGTGGACGGCGCGGTGATGGCCGTTGCGTCCGCCCGCACCCTGGGCGGCAAACTGGCTGAGCGGGGGGCGCGCCTGCGGACCGATATCGATCTGTTGAACGAGGTCTGGACCGACCGTCCGGCCCTGCCAAACCAGCCGATCTATCAGCACCTGCCACCCCAGGCCACGGTCAGCCGTGGCGAAAAGCTCGCGGCACTGCGCGCCAGCCTCAAAGAAAAGAGCGCGGATTGGCATTTCATTGCCACCCTGGACGACATCGCCTGGCTGTTCAACCTGCGCGGTGCAGATGTTTCGTTCAACCCGGTGTTTGTATCATTTGCCCTGATCAACCAGCAGCGGGCCACCCTGTTTGTGGCCCTCGACAAGGTCGATACCCAGTTGCGTGGGGTGCTGGAGCGCGATGGCGTGACGCTGCGTGACTACAGCGAAGTGGCTGCGGCCCTGGGGGAGGTGCCGAGCGGTGCCAGCCTGCAGGTTGATCCGGCACGCGTGACCGCAGGGTTGCTGGATAACCTGGCCAGTGGGGTCAAGCTGGTGGAAGGGCTCAACCCGACCACGCTGGCCAAGTCCCGTAAAAGCCTGGCGGACGCCGAGCATATTCGCCGGGCCATGGAGCAGGATGGCGCGGCCTTGTGCGAGTTTTTCGCCTGGCTGGACTCGGCCCTGGGCCGCGAGCGCATCACCGAGTTGACGATTGACGAACACCTGACGGCCGCGCGTACGCGGCGCCCGGATTACGTGTCGTTGAGCTTCAATACCATCGCCGCCTTCAACAGTAATGGCGCAATGCCGCACTATCACGCCACCGAAGAAGAGCATGCAGTCATCGAAGGTGATGGCCTGTTGTTGATCGACTCGGGCGGCCAGTACCTGGGTGGTACCACTGATATCACGCGGATGGTGCCCATCGGTACGCCGAGCGAGGAGCAAAAGCGCGATTGCACGCGGGTGCTCAAGGGGGTGATTGCCCTGTCGCGTGCGCAATTCCCCAAGGGCATCCTCTCGCCTTTGCTGGACGCCATCGCTCGCGCGCCGATCTGGGCCGAAGGCGTGGATTATGGCCATGGCACCGGGCATGGGGTGGGTTACTTCCTCAATGTCCATGAAGGCCCGCAGGTGATTGCGTACCAAGCCGCAGCCGCGCCGCAAACCGCAATGCAGCCGGGCATGATCACCTCCATTGAACCGGGTACCTACCGCCCGGGACGTTGGGGCGTACGTATCGAGAACCTGGTGCTCAACCGAGAGGCGGGCAAGACCGAGTTTGGCGAGTTCCTCAAGTTCGAAACCCTGACGCTGTGCCCAATCGATACCCGTTGCCTGGTGCCGTCGTTGCTGACGACCGAGGAGCGGCAGTGGTTCAACGACTACCATGGCGAGGTGCGTCAACGTCTGAGCCCGTTGCTCAGTGGCGCTGCGCTGGAATGGTTGCAGCTGCGCACGGCCGCTATATAAGGACCGGCCGCTCGCAGGTGTGGCCTGCGAGCGGCTTGCAGATTTTAACTCAAGGCTTCGCGGACAAAGTCCAGGCGATCCTGGCCAAAGAACAGTTGTTGATCGACAAACAGGCTCGGCGCACCAAACACGCCACGGGCAATCGCCTCTTCGGTCTTGCGCTTGAGGGCGTCCTTTACGTCCTCATCCTGAGTCAGCTCCAATACCTTTGCCGGATCGAAGCCGTGTTCCGTCAGGACTTGCGCGACGACGGCCGGATCACCGAGGTTGCGCCCCTCCACCCATAACGCCTGGAACAGGCAGTCGATGAAGTCGACAAAGCGCTCTGGCTGGCGTAGCTGAATGCCGGTGACGGCGCGCATCAGCGTCAAGGTGTTGATGGGGAAGTGCGGGTTGAACTTGAGGGGCACATCGTAGCGCCTGGCGTAGCGTGCCAGGTCTTGCAGCATGTAGCGACCCTTGGCCGGGATGGTGATGGGCGAGGCGTTGCCGGTGGCCTTGAAAATGCCGCCCAGGAGGATGGGCTGGTACACCAGTTGGCTGCCGGTTTCGCCACAGATTCCGGGCAGTTGGGTGTACGCCAGGTAGGTGGTGGGGCTGCCGAGGTCGAAGAAAAATTCCAGGGTTTTGCTCATGTCGGATGCTCGCTGCTTATTGTTATGTAGGCGTGCTTACCAGGTTTCGTTCCAGGGGCGCAGGTCCAGCTCGAAGGTCCAGGCATCCCGTGGCTGGCTGTGCAGGTGCCAATAGTTGTCGGCAATATGCGCGGGATCAAGGATGCCGTCCTGGTCCTTGAGGGCGTATTTGCTGGGGAAGTTGTCGCGGATGAAGTCAGTGTCGATGGCGCCATCCACCACCACGTGGGCCACATGGATGTTCATCGGGCCCAGTTCGCGCGCCATGCTTTGGGCCAGGGCGCGGATGCCGTGCTTGGCCCCGGCGAAGGCGGCAAATCCCGCTGCGCCGCGCAGCCCGGCGGTGGCACCGGTAAACAGGATCGTCCCGCGTCGGCGCGTCACCATGCGCTTGGCCACTTCCCGGGCATTGAGGAAGCCTGAGAAGCAGGCCATCTCCCAGATCTTGAAATATTTGCGCGCAGTTTCTTCGAGGATGCTGCACGGCACGTTGGCGCCGATGTTGAACACGAAGGCCTCAATCGGACCCAGCTCGTGTTCGATCTGCTCGATCAGCGCGATCACCTCGTCCTCCTTGCGTGCATCGCAGGCAAAGCCATGGGCTTCGCCGTCGGACGCCTGGATGCTGTCCACCAGGGGTTGCAGCTTGTCGGCACTGCGTCGGGTGACGCAGGCGACATAACCTTCACGGGCAAAACGCTTGGCGATGGCGCCGCCTGTAGCATCGCCTGCGCCGACGACCAGTACGATTTTCTTATTCTCAGTCATGGCAGATCCTTGGGTAAACGATCGTTAACTAAACGAACGTTATGCTACGATTCGACAGGCGTCAAGGTCATGTATTTTGGGGTAGAGGCAATGCGCTATTCAGTCAGTCACAAGCAGCAAACCAGAGACAAGCTTCTGCAGAGCAGCGCGGCACTGGCCAAGAAAGAAGGGTTTGCCAGCGTTGGTGTAGACGGCTTGATGAAAGCCATTGGCTTGAGTGGGGGCGCGTTCTATAGCCACTTTTCCTCCAAGGATGCGCTGTTCGGTTCAATCGTCGAGCGCGAATTGAGCCAAAGCCTTGAGCGTTTGGGGGCGGGGGAGGTGCAGAGTCGCGAGCGCCTGGGGCGGTGCCTGAAGATCTATTTGAGCATGGCCCACGTAGAGCAGGTGCAGGACGGGTGTGCGTTGCCAAGCATGGGGGCGGATATTGCGCGTGCGGATATAGCTGTACGCCAGCAGGCGCAAGCGTGGATCTGTCGGCTGCAGGCCAACTGGGCGCGGACGTTGGAGAGTGACAGCCTGGCCTGGGCCATTTTGTCCCAGTGTGTGGGGGCGCTGGTGGTTGCCAGGATGATGGTTGACCCGCACGTTCAAGCGCAGGTGCTTTCATCGAGCTATAAAGAGCTCAGCCAGAGAATCACCCAGCAATGAGCTCTTACTTGCAGAGCACTATCATGCTGCGGCTGGTATAGCCGGCAGGGTTGATACCGAAGGGATAATCACCCGGTTCTTCCGTGTTGTCGCCGGACTTGGCGATGACCCGGTAGCCCTTCTTGCCGCACGAATTGGCTGCGCTGGTGTAGCACTGGTCCCAGGAGGAGGACAGGCCAGAGCAGTTGATATGCAACCCTTTCTTTCCGCGTTTGACTTCTGTCTTGGTGGTCGCGGCACACCCAGCCAGGGCGATCACGACAAACACTATCAAAATTCGCTTCATTACCATCCTTAATAGCCGCGCCGTTGGAATGCCCGATGCTGGCTTTGCTCGCTCTCAAGTGTAGCGTCCGTGGATGTCCCTATTCGAAAATCTCCATGACTGACACTGAGTTACAGACTAAACATGGCCTAATTGAGCGGCAAATACCAGAGCTTCGTTAAATCCTGTCTCAATCTGCCGCGACGATTGGCTTCGACTGGCTGCGCATGGTCAGGGTAGCGCCGACGGAGGCCATGATAATGCAGGCGATCGCCAGCCATTGCGCCAGGGACAGGTATTCCTGGAGGAAAAACAGCCCCGAAAGCGCGCCGAATGCGGGCTCGATACTCATCAGGGTGCCGAAGGTGCGTGCGGGCAGTCGGGTCAGGGCGACCATCTCCAGGGTATAGGGGAGGGCGGTGGAAAGAATCGCCACGCCAATGGCGATTGGAATCAGCGAGGGTGTCAGCAGTGCGCTACCGGCGTGAACGATCCCGATAGGGGCCACGAACAGCGCGGCGATCATCACGCCGAGGGCGGCGGTCTGGACGCCGTTGTCTGCGCCGGCCTTCTGCCCGAACAAAATATAGAGGGCCCAGCAGATGCCCGCGCCCAGTGCGTAGGCGGCGCCGGTCAGGTCGATGCCTTGGCTGGCTTCACCAACCGGTATTAATAGCAGCAGGCCTACGATGGCCAGGGCTATCCACAGGAAGTCGACAGCGCGGCGCGAAGCATAGATGGCTACGGCCAGTGGGCCGGTGAATTCCAGGGCCACCGCGATACCCAGGGGAACGGTGCGCAATGACATATAGAAGAGGAAGTTCATGCCGCCCAGCGCCATCCCATACACGATGACGGTGCGCAGTGATTTGGCGGTGAGTTTTGCGCGCCAGGGACGAAGCAACAGCAGCATGATGATGCTGGCAAAAACCAGGCGCAGCGTGGTGGTGCCTTGGGCGCCGACAATCGGGAACATACTCTTGGCCAGTGAGGCGCCCGACTGGATCGAGGCCATGGCAATCAGCAGTAGGCCGACGGGGAATAGTGCCGAGCCCAGGCTGCGGGATGAAGTGGTCATTGGGGGTGTTCGTCCAGGTTCATATAGAGGCAGAAGGCACTATGATGATCAACTGCCACTAATTGAGCAATATATTGCTCAATTAGTGGGTTCTTCTCTCTATAAAGAGAGGGTTCTGAGGGGGTTCGGGGTCTTCGATAGATAAATTGAATTAATGGTTGACGGCAGATTCTAGAAGTCTATAATTCGCCCCACTTCCGGCGCAGTCGAAACGGAAAACTCCTTGGTAAACAAAGAGTTATGTAGTTTTCGGCAGTGGGTTGCTTCAGTTCATCGAAGCCAAAAGGAAGTTGAAAAAGAGGTGTTGACAGCAGCGTGTAACGCTGTAGAATTCGCCTCCCGCTGACGAGAGATCGAAAGCGCAAGTGGTTGAAGTTGTTGAGGAAAATCTCGAAACTTCTGAAAATAATCACTTGACAGCAAATGAGGCTGCTGTAGAATGCGCGCCTCGGTTGAGACGAAAGATCTTAACCAACCGCTCTTTAACAACTGAATCAAGCAATTCGTGTGGGTGCTTGTGGAG
>NZ_JAAQWN010000007.1 GCF_012985465.1 Pseudomonas sp. WS 5079 | reverse complement strand
CTCCACAAGCACCCACACGAATTGCTTGATTCAGTTGTTAAAGAGCGGTTGGTTAAGATCTTTCGTCTCAACCGAGGCGCGCATTCTACAGCAGCCTCATTTGCTGTCAAGTGATTATTTTCAGAAGCTTTCGAGGTTTTCCTCAACAACTTCAACCACTTGCGCTTTCGATCTCTCGTCAGCGGGAGGCGAATTCTACAGCGTTACACGCTGCTGTCAACACCTCTTTTGCAGCTTCCTTTTGGCTTCGATGAACTGAAGCAACCTGCTGCCGAAAACTACATAACTCTTTGTTTTCCAAGGAGTTTTCCGTTTCGACTGCGCCGGAAGTGGGGCGAATTATAGACTTCCAGAATCTGCCGTCAACCCTTGATTTTGCTTTTCTATCAATTAGTTACGATCGATTAAAAAACAACCAACTCCTGCCATGCAGAACCCCTTCTATATAGAAGACACACCTCATATAACTCCCGCCGCCTTTAAAGCCGCCACATGAGCCGCTCCCAACCCCAACACCTGGCTGAGTACTTGAGCCGTATGCTCGCCCAGGAGCGGCGGTGCACTGCGATACTCCACGGGCGTCTTGGACAGCCGAATAGGACTCCCCACCTGCGGCACCTTGCCCGCCAACGGGTGCGGCAACTCTATAGCCAACCCACGCGCCTGCACCTGCGGATCGGCAAACACCTGCGCCAGGTCATTGATCGGCCCACACGGCACACCCACCTGCTCCAGCTGGGCCACCCACTCGGCCGTGGTCTTGAACACCGTTGCCTGGCGAATCAATGGAATGAGCACCGCCCGATTGGCCACCCGCAGCTTATTAGTAGCAAACCGTGGATCATCAGCCCACTGCGGCTGCCCGGCGACCTGGGCAAACTTGCGGAACTGGCCGTCATTACCCACGGTCAGGATGAAATCGCCATCTGCCGTGGGAAAGTCCTGATACGGCACGATATTCGGATGCGCATTACCCAGCCGCTTGGGCGCTACCCCCGTCGTCAGGTAATTCATCGCCTGGTTGGCCAGGCAGGCAACCTGAACATCCAGCAACGCCATATCAATATGCTGGCCGCCGCCATCATGGTCGCGGTGCGCCATGGCCGCCAGAATCGCCACGGCTGAGTAAAGTCCGGTCAAAATATCGGTCAGGGCTACACCTACCTTGACCGGGCCTTCGCCCTCATCACCCTCGGGACGCCCCGTCAGGCTCATCAAACCGCCCAGGCCCTGAATCATGAAGTCATAGCCAGCGCGCGCCGCATACGGCCCAGTCTGGCCAAAACCCGTGATAGAGCAATAGATCAGCTGCGGATTGAGCTCCTTGAGCGACTCATAGTCCAGGCCATACGCCGCCAAGCCGCCCACCTTGAAGTTCTCGATCAAGATATCCGACTTCGCCGCCAGGTCCCGGACCAGCTTCTGCCCCTCCGGCCGCGTGAAGTCGATAGTCACCGACTCCTTATTACGATTGGCCGATAAGTAGTAGGACGCCTCACTGGTGTTTTCACCATAGGCATCCTTGAGGAAGGGCGGGCCCCAGGCGCGGGTATCGTCACCACTGCCAGGTCGTTCGACCTTGATCACCTCAGCGCCGAGATCAGCAAGAATCTGCCCGGCCCAAGGCCCCGCCAGCACCCGTGACAAATCCAGCACCCGCAGATGCGATAGCGCGCCCATGGTCACACTCCTATTAATAGAACGCCTGGATACCGGTCTGGGCGCGCCCGAGGATGAGCGCATGGACGTCATGCGTGCCTTCGTAGGTATTCACCACTTCCAGGTTGACCAGGTGCCGGGCAATCCCGAACTCATCGGAGATGCCATTGCCACCGAGCATGTCGCGAGCCATGCGGGCGATATCCAGGGACTTGCCGCAGGAGTTGCGCTTCATGATCGAAGTGATCTCCACGGCGGCCGTTCCCTCATCCTTCATCCGCCCCAGGCGCAGACAGCCTTGCAAGGCGAGGGTGATCTCGGTCTGCATATCAGCGAGTTTTTTCTGGATCAACTGCGTGGCAGCCAGTGGGCGCCCGAACTGTTGGCGATCCAGGGTGTACTGGCGCGCCGTGTGCCAGCAGAACTCCGCAGCCCCCAAGGCCCCCCATGAAATGCCGTAGCGGGCCGAGTTCAAGCAGGTGAAAGGGCCTTTCAAGCCACGCACATCGGGAAAGATGTTTTCTTCAGGAACGAAGACGTTGTCCATGACGATTTCACCGGTGATAGACGCACGCAGGCCGACCTTGCCGTGAATCGCCGGCGCACTCAGGCCTTTCCAGCCCTTCTCCAGGACAAAACCACGGATGTCGCCGGCGTCGTCCTTGCCCCAGATCACAAACACATCGGCAATCGGGCTGTTGGTGATCCACATCTTGCTGCCGGTAAGGCTGTAGCCGCCATCCACCTTGCGTGCGCGGGTAATCATCGCGCCCGGGTCCGAACCATGGTTGGGCTCGGTCAGGCCAAAGCAACCAATCCACTCACCCGAGGCCAGCTTGGGCAGGTACTTCTGCTTTTGCGCTTCAGTGCCGAACTCATTGATCGGCACCATCACCAGTGAAGACTGCACGCTCATCATCGAGCGATAGCCGGAATCGACACGCTCCACTTCCCGGGCAATCAAGCCGTAGCTGACATAGTTCAAGCCACTGCCACCGTACTGCTCAGGAATCATGGCGCCGAGCAGGCCGGTCTCGCCCATTTCACGGAAAATCGCAGGGTCGGTCTTTTCATGACGGAAGGCTTCAAGCACACGCGGCGCCAGCTTGTCCTGGGCAAATTGCTCGGCACTGTCGCGCACCATGCGCTCTTCTTCAGTGAGCTGTTGATCCAGCAGCAGTGGATCGATCCAGTTGAAGCTTGCCTTACCGCCCATGAGTGAGTCCTCGCGAAGTAAATCAAAAGTCGTGCATGCAGCCTAGGCCGGGTAGGCGAGGAGGGCAAACGAGGTTTTTGCATAGCCTTGTGCTAATTTCTCACTCCGTAACGATTGAGAAAGGCGCAACAGCCTTTTATTAGTGAGAGTACGGTACATGCGCAGAAAGATCCCCAGCACCACGGCCCTGGTCAGCTTTGAAGCAGCAGCCCGCCACGAAAGCTTCACCAAGGCCGCGCAAGAACTTTCCATCACCCAGGGCGCGATCTGCCGACAGATCGCCAGCCTTGAGGAGTTTTTGAGTGTCGAGCTGTTTCGGCGCTCGCGACGCGGGGTAAAGCTCACCGAAGCCGGGCTTTCCTATAGCCGGCGAGTGGCGACGCAATTGGATGCCGTGGAGCGTGACACCCTGTCAGTGATGGGCCAGCAGGGCGCCAATGTGATTGAGCTGGCGGTAGTGCCCACGTTCGGCACGCAGTGGCTGATCCCGCGCCTGAAGGATTTCCAGCAGCAACACCCCGAAGTCACAGTGAACCTGACCAACCGCACCCGCCCGTTCCTGTTTGCCGATACCGAGTTCGATGCCGCTGTGTATTTCGGCGATGCCGACTGGTCGGGCACCGAATCTCATCGGCTGATGGGCGAAAATCCAGTCCCCGTCTGCAGCCCGCGCTTGCTGCAAAACCGCACGCACTTTCGCGCAGAGGAAATCGCCGAACTGCCACTGCTGCAGCAAACCACGCGACCCTACGCCTGGCGCCAGTGGTTCAACGCCCAACAACTGAATATCCCCCGGGACATGACAGGCCCGCGCTACGAGCTATTCTCCATGCTGTCCCAGGCGGCCATGCATGACATGGGGATTGCCTTGATCCCACCGTTCCTTATTCAGCGGGAACTGAGCGAGAAACAACTGGTGATTGCCAACCCGCAGGCGCTGACCAGCAGCAAAGCCTATTACCTGATGATTCCCGAAAGAAAGGTCGAATCTGCATCACTGCACGCCTTTCGAGACTGGCTGATTGATCAGGCACAGCGCTACAGCCATCAATTCTAGAGGCCCAGGCAAGTTATTGACCTTGTAGTCAGGTAATTTTGAGACCTACAGATATACGTATATGTCGCCTTTTGACAGACTGTACCGTTCGACCGTAAAACCCTCTGCAAGCCAATAGCTGCAAGCCCTACAGCGGGTATTCGGGGGCAATGATCGGTTATTCATGTCGACAATTGGGTAAATCGACTTTTCCCGCGATAACCCTTTAAACACCTGTATTCCAAGAGGTTATTCCGGCACATTGCGACAATCAGTCACAGGGTGACTTGTAGTTAATTTTTCGTCACCCGTCATAATCCCTTGAAGGCCGTAAAGTTCGCCTGCAAAATGCCGCGCCCTGCTGTCATTTCAGCGGGGTCGTGCTGATCGGCCGCCCCAGTTGCGCCACTCGCGGTGCACTGGCCTTTTTACAAAAATCAAAAGCAAAAAGATCATGCAGGAGATTTGACGTGCACATTGGTGTTCCTCTCGAAACCCAGACCGGTGAAACGCGGGTTGCTGCAACCCCGGAAACCATCAAGAAGCTGATCGGCCAGGGCCATAAGGTCACTGTACAAAGCGGTGCAGGTATCAAAGCCAGCGTCGTCGACAGTGCCTATGAAACGGCAGGCGCAACCATTGGCAGTGCCAGCGATGCGTTTGGCGCCGAGCTGATTCTCAAGGTGGTCGCCCCCAGCGACAGTGAGCTGACGCTGATTAAAAGCGGCACCGTGTTGGTGGGCATGCTCAATCCGTTCAGCAACGAAACCATCACCCAACTGGCCGAACATGGCATCACTGCCTTCGCCCTGGAGGCCGCGCCGCGTACCTCCCGTGCGCAGAGCCTGGATGTGCTGTCGTCCCAGGCCAACATTGCCGGCTACAAGGCAGTGTTGCTGGCGGCCCATCACTACCCGCGCTTCATGCCAATGCTGATGACCGCCGCCGGTACGGTGAAAGCCGCTCGCGTGCTGATCCTCGGCGCCGGTGTTGCCGGCCTGCAAGCCATCGCTACGGCGAAACGCCTGGGTGCCGTCATCGAAGCGTCCGACGTACGCCCGGCCGTGAAGGAGCAGATCGAGTCCCTCGGTGCCAAGTTCGTCGACGTGCCCTACGAGACCGATGAAGAGCGCGAATGCGCCGTCGGTGTCGGCGGCTACGCCCGCCCCATGCCCACCAGTTGGATGCAGCGCCAGGCCCTGGCCGTGCATGAGCGCGCCAAGCAAGCCGATATCGTCATCACCACCGCCCTGATTCCGGGTCGCAAGGCCCCGACGCTGCTGAGCGCCGAAACCGTCGCCCAGATGAAGCCAGGCTCCGTAGTGATCGACCTGGCCGCCGCCCAGGGTGGCAACTGCCCACTGACCGTCGCCGACCAGGTGGTGGTGGAAAACGGCGTGACCATCTGTGGCCCGACCAACCTAGCCGGCGCGGTCGCTGCCGATGCTTCGGCCCTGTATGCGCGCAACCTGCTGGACTTCCTGAAGCTGGTCTTCACCAAGGAAGGGCAGTTTGAAATCAACCTCGAAGACGACATCGTCGCCGCGTGCCTGATGTGCCGCGACGGCCAAGTCATCCGCAAAAACGCCTAAGCAGGGATTCAGACGATGGAAGAGCTTATCTCCCCCGGTATCTACAACCTGATCATCTTCGTGCTGGCGATTTATGTCGGTTACCACGTGGTCTGGAACGTCACCCCCGCGCTGCACACGCCGCTGATGGCCGTGACCAACGCAATTTCGGCGATTGTGATCGTTGGCGCCATGCTCGCCGCCGCACTCACCGTGACCCCGCTGGGCAAGACCATGGGCACCCTGGCCGTAGCCCTGGCTGCCGTCAACGTGTTCGGCGGTTTCCTGGTTACCCGTAGGATGCTTGAGATGTTCAAGAAGAAAGCGCCCAAGGCTAAAGAAGAGGTGCAGAAGTAATGAGCATGAACCTCGTGACGACGCTCTACCTGATCGCGTCGATCTGCTTCATCCAGGCCCTCAAGGGCCTGTCGCACCCCACCACGTCCCGACGCGGCAACCTGTTCGGCATGCTCGGCATGGCGCTGGCGGTACTCACCACCGTGGGCCTCATCTATAAGCTCGGTGCAGAGCTGGCCACTGCCGGCATCGGCTACGTGATTGTCGGCCTGCTGGTCGGCGGCACCGCCGGCTCGATCATGGCCAAGCGCGTAGAAATGACCAAGATGCCCGAACTGGTCGCCTTCATGCACAGCATGATCGGCCTGGCGGCGGTGTTTATCGCCATCGCGGCGGTGGTCGAGCCGCAATCCCTGGGGATCGTCAAGCAACTGGGTGACGCGATTCCTGCGGGCAACCGCCTGGAGCTGTTCCTCGGCGCAGCCATTGGTGCCATTACCTTCTCCGGTTCGGTCATTGCCTTCGGCAAGCTGTCGGGCAAGTACAAGTTCCGCCTGTTCCAGGGCGCACCGGTACAGTTTGGCGGCCAGCACAAGTTGAACCTGGTGCTGGGCCTGGCCACCCTGGGCCTGGGCCTGGTGTTTATGTTCACCGGTAACCTCAGTGCCTTCGCCCTGATGCTGGCCCTGGCCTTCGTGCTGGGCGTGCTGATCATCATCCCGATTGGCGGCGCCGACATGCCGGTGGTTGTCTCGATGCTCAACAGCTACTCCGGCTGGGCTGCGGCGGGCATCGGCTTCTCGCTGAACAACTCGATGCTGATCATTGCCGGCTCCCTGGTGGGTTCGAGCGGTGCGATCCTCTCGTACATCATGTGCAAGGCGATGAACCGCTCGTTCTTCAACGTGCTGCTCGGCGGTTTCGGCAATACGCCGGATGCGGCAGGGCCGGCCGGTTCGAAAGAAGCGCGCCCGGTGAAGTCCGGTTCGGCCGACGACGCCACTTTCCTGCTGACCAACGCCGACACCGTGATCATCGTCCCAGGCTATGGCCTGGCGGTCGCGCGGGCGCAACACGCCCTTAAAGAGCTGACCGAGAAGCTGACCCATCGCGGCGTCACCGTGAAATACGCGATCCACCCGGTCGCCGGCCGCATGCCTGGCCACATGAACGTGCTGCTGGCCGAGGCCGAGGTGCCTTACGACCAGGTGTTCGAGATGGAAGACATCAACTCCGAGTTCGGCCAGGCCGACGTGGTGCTGGTGCTGGGAGCCAACGACGTGGTCAACCCGGCCGCCAAGAACGATCCGAAATCGCCGATCGCCGGCATGCCGATTCTCGAAGCCTTCAAGGCCAAGACGATCATCGTCAACAAGCGCTCGATGGCCAGCGGTTACGCCGGCCTGGATAACGAATTGTTCTACCTGGACAAGACCATGATGGTCTTCGGCGACGCGAAGAAGGTCATCGAAGACATGGTCAAGGCCGTCGAATAAACACTGCTCCAGCGCAATACCCAAAACCCCGGCCTCCCGTAGGCTGGGGTTTTTTATTAACGGGAAAAACCCGACCAAAGGCTCTAAATCGCCACCTGGCATTCGACCATGGTAGCGGGACGAACGCCTTTGAAATCACTAGACTGCCCACCTTGCCTCCGTTGCCCGAGATAACAATCCATGTACCGTGATCGTATCCGCTTGCCTTCGCTGTTGAACAAGGTCATGAGCGCCGCCGATGCTGCCGCCCTGATCGAGGACGGCATGACCGTCGGCATGAGCGGCTTTACCCGCGCCGGTGAAGCCAAGGCCGTGCCCCACGCCCTGGCCGAACGTGCCAAGACCTCGCCCCTGAAAATCACCCTGATGACCGGCGCCAGCCTGGGCAACGACCTGGACAAGCAACTGACCGAAGCCGGCGTGCTGTCGCGCCGCATGCCATTCCAAGTCGACAGCACCCTGCGCAAGGCGATCAATGCCGGCGAAGTGATGTTTATCGACCAGCATCTATCGGAAACCGTCGAACAGCTGCGCAACAATCAGCTCAAGCTGCCGGACATCGCGGTGATTGAAGCTGTGGCCATCACCGAGCAAGGCCACATCGTGCCCACCACCTCCGTGGGCAACTCGGCCAGCTTCGCGATTTTTGCCAAGCAGGTGATCATCGAGATCAACCTGGCGCACAACCCGAATCTGGAAGGCCTGCACGACATCTATATCCCGACCTACCGCCCGACCCGCACCCCGATCCCACTGGTCAAGGTGGATGATCGCATCGGCAGCACCGCGATCCCGATCCCGCCCGAGAAGATCGTCGCCATCGTCATCACCAACCAGGCCGACTCCGCCTCCACAGTGACCCCGCCCGACAGCGACACCCAGGGGATCGCCAATCACCTGATCAACTTCCTCAAGCAGGAAGTGGATGCCGGACGCATGACCAACAAGCTCGGCCCGTTGCAAGCCGGCATCGGTAATATCGCCAACGCGGTGATGTGCGGGTTGATCGAGTCGCCGTTCGAAGACCTGACCATGTACTCCGAAGTCCTCCAGGACTCGACCTTCGACCTGATCGACGCCGGCAAGCTGAGCTTTGCCTCCGGCAGTTCGATTACCTTGTCAGAGCGGCGCAATGCCGACGTGTTCGGCAACCTGGAGCGCTACAAAGACAAGCTGGTGCTGCGCCCGCAGGAAATCTCCAACCACCCGGAAGTGGTGCGCCGCCTGGGCATCATCGGCATCAACACCGCGCTGGAGTTCGATATCTACGGCAACGTCAACTCCACCCACGTGTGTGGTACGCGGATGATGAACGGCATTGGCGGCTCGGGAGATTTCGCCCGCAACGCGCACCTGGCGATCTTTGTCACCAAGTCCATTGCCAAGGGCGGGGCGATTTCCAGCGTGGTGCCGATGGTCAGCCATGTCGACCATACCGAGCATGACGTCGACATCCTCGTGACCGAGATCGGCCTGGCCGACCTGCGCGGCCTGGCGCCACGGGAGCGGGCACGGGTGATCATCGATAACTGCGTGCACCCGGACTACCGTGACGCCCTCAACAACTACTACACCGCCGCCTGCGCCATCGGCGGGCACACCCCGCACATCCTGCGCGAAGCCTTGAGCTGGCACATCAACCTGGAAGAAACCGGGCACATGCTCAAAGGCTGATCAATACAGACCCGGGTGGGTGCAAGCACAGTTGCATTCACCCGGAACTGAGCGCGGTACTTTTGAAAAAACTGTACTGCTGTACCGGTCATTTCCTACCGCAAAAACCTACAAATCCCTTCCAAAACGCCTAAAACGCACCAAATAAGTGCTGACAGGTACAGTTGCCCCATTTCCGTACAGTACAGCCGCTATAAACAGTTAACTGGCCCCTCACAATACAGGTGAACTGTATCTAGAGAGTCTTGCGCCGGAGGAGGATCATTGGCATCAGTTAAACCACTACCTAATCCCGCCACAAGCGGAAGGATGTCATCATGGAACGTACACTCAGTTCCGAACTGTTCTTCGAAGATAAAGCTGTCAACACCCAGGCTTCCCTGCCTCTGCGCGTTATCGCCAACCTGATGTTGTGGCAGCGCCGCATCTCCAGCCGCCATCAACTGGCTCGTTTGGATTCGCGTCTGCTGGCCGATGCCGGGATCAGCGAAGCTCAACGCTACGAAGAGCTGAGCAAGCCGTTCTGGCGCTGATTTAGCGCCCGCTGGCCCTGACCTACCGGGTCCACCGCCAGCACCCCAAATTGTTGTAGCAAAGCCCGCCCCGGGTAACCGGCGGCGGGTTTTGTTGTTTCTGGGAGTACGAAAAAATAGCGTAGAAGCCATCCTCGATGCCTGGACAGGTACAGTTTAAAAAACATAACAATTAACCAGTACAATTACGCATTGGCTGATTTGTACCGGTCAAATAACCTCCGTGAGCCACCACTTCCAACTGCGCACTACCCGAACAGATAGGCGCCAGCTACTATCGCGTCATTAGTTCGTCTCATACACAGGAGTCACCCCCATGTCCCGTCTTCGTTTGCTGAGCGCTGCAGCCCTGCTTGCCGTCGCCGCCAATGCCAGCGCCACCAGCCTGATCGTGACCACCGACTCGATTGTGGGCGCTCTCAAAGCCACTTCCGACGCCAGCTCCGATGCCACATCCTCGCTGCGCGACAACAAAGTCGTGCGCGCTGCCCGTGACGATGCTGCCAGCTTCGTCGCCAGCGAAGGCGTGATCCGTGGCGTGAAGCTGGAAAGCGCCCTGGCGCAGATCCGCCAACAGGCGCCACAACTCAATGCCGCTACTGATGTGCAACTGGCCCAGGCAATCCTGGCCATCTGAGCCAGGCCTGTTTTGCAGGAGCCGACTTGCCGGCTCCTGCATAGAAGTACCCGCGCTGGCTCTCGCCCGGGCATTACGCTAGCCTTGGCGCTCGTTTTCAGTTGTCGAGTCCCATGGCTTTTTCATACCGCTTGTTGATTGTTCCCACGGTGCTTGCCGTGTGCGGGGCCGGGCCGGTCCAGGCCTTTGATCTGTCCACACAAGGCCTCGTCGCCAGCGCCTATGCCACCAGCAAAGTGACCTCGGCGCCGTTCGATCGTAAATTGATACTGGCAGCCCAGGATGACGCTGCTGCGTTTATTGCCACTGACGGCCAATGGCGGGGCGCCCGGCTGGAAAGTGCACTGGATTACCTGCGTCGCACCCAGCCAAAACTTAAGTCCAGTGACCTTGAACTGGCCCAGGCAATTCTCGTCCAATAATCATCTTTACCCTTTGGAGTCATTCCATGCGTCGCCCGTTGATCGCAGCTGCTCTCGGCCTGTTCTTGCTGGCAGATATCGCCCAGGCACAAACCCTCGTGGCCACCAGTAACATCATTGTTCGTGCCTTTGGCCGCACCATTGATTTCACCTCGGACACCACCACCTCCATCCGTGACTCCAAAGTCGTGCGTGCAGCCCACGATGACGCCGCCAGCTTTGTCGCCAGCAATGGCGATATCCGTGGCGCGCAACTGGAAGCCGCCTTCGACACCCTGCGAACTCGCGTGCCCGAAGCCCGCGACGCCAGCGACCAGGTCCTCGCCGAAGCCATCCTCGCATTGTGAGGCGCCTCACCGCCTGGCTATTGGCTGCGACGGTGCTGCTGGCCGGCAACGCCGCCCAGGCCAGCCTGCAACTACGGCTCAAGACCGACGGCTTGAGCCCAGCCCAGCAGCAGGCCAGCCAGGCATTGCTTGATGAAGCGATGCAGGCGCTGCCGCCGCGCTTCATCAAGCAACTGGACCGGCGCATCGACGTTGGCTGGACCGACGACATGCCCGCCAACGCCTATGGCCAGGCGTCGCTGGTGTCCGAACTGGACCTCAACCGCAGGCTACTGGCCAGCCTCACCGACGGTACCGCCGCCACCCAGCAGACCCAGCGACCCCACGGCACCGTGCGCCGGGAGCTGCTCGCCACCGTCTTGCATGAACTGACCCACATCTACGACCGCGCGCGCCTGTGGCCCAAGGACCAGCGCTCGTTGATCCAACGCTGCAGCCGCCAGAACAACATCACCGGCCTGATCGGCCTGCCCGATCAATGCCGTGGCCAGAATGACCGGCGCTTCACCCTCAGCGACGACCCGCGCTTGCTCGACCTGGCCGGCTGGCCGCAATACGTCGGCCGCCGTGGCGAGCGCGAGCAACACAACCGGCAAGTGGCGCGCAGTCCGGACCTGTACGAAATCACCAACCCCAAGGAGTTCGTCGCGGTCAACATGGAGTACTTCCTCCTCGACCCGAGCTACGCCTGCCGCCGGCCCGCGCTGTACCGTTACTACCAGCAACACTTCGGCTGGGCCCCGCCCGCCAAGGACGCGTGCGCCAACACCTTCGCCTTCCTCAACGCCGGCAACGACTTTGCCAAGACGCCCCTGGGCCAGGTCGATCCCGAGCGCGTGTACGCCATCGACTATCTGCTGGCCGAAGCCAACCAGAACCTGGTGAGCCGCTGGGGCCACAGCATGCTGCGCCTGGTGATCTGCGCGCCGGGCCGCCCCCGTGGCCCGGATTGCCGCCTGGACCTGGACCAGCACCTGGTGTTGTCCTACCGCGCATTCGTGGGCGACGTGCAGCTATCGAGCTGGGACGGGCTGGTGGGCAAGTACCCTTCACGCCTGTTTGTCCTGCCCCTGGCCCAGGTCATCGACGAGTACACCAAGACCGAACTGCGTGGCCTGGCGTCCGTGCCCTTGATCCTCACGCGCCAAGAGATCAACGACACCGTCGAACACGCCGCCGAAATGCACTGGAGCTACGACGGCAATTACTACTTCCTCTCCAACAACTGCGCGGTCGAAGGCCTGAAACTGCTGCGCAGCGGCAGCGCCAACCCGCAACTGACCACCCTGGACAACATCACCCCCAACGGTTTGCTCGAAGTGCTCAAGGCCCGCGGGCTGGCCGACACCAGTGTGCTGGATGACCGCCGCGAAGCCTTGCGCCTGGGTTATCACTTCGACTCCTTCCGCGAGCGCTACCAGGCGATGTTCGAGGTGCTGAAAAAACACCTGCCGATCCCCCAGACCCAGGTCGAAGACTGGCTGGCCTTGAGCGCCGAGCAACGCAGGACCTGGTTCGACCAGGCTGACCTGCGCACCAGCGCCGCTTTGCTGCTGCTGGAACAGGCGAGCTTTCGCAAACAACTGATGCTCGCCCAGGACGAGGTCAAGCAACGCTACCTCGGTGCCCGCGAGCTGAAGAACGGCGGCATGGCCAAGGCCGATGCGACGTTGCAGCAGATCCTCGCCAACAGCGGCTTCCTCAGCCGCCCGGCGGAGCTGCTCGGCAGCAGCGGTTATGGATTGCCCCAGCCCAAGGAATGGCAGCGCCTGGAGTCGGAAAGCGCATCGCGCCAGAAGCAGCTGCAATCGTTGACCGGCGACCTGGATAAAGAGGTGAGGGCGCTGCTGGAGCCTTCGCGGGCTGCGGAGATTGCCGCCTGCGAGGCCAATCTCAAGCAGGTGGGCGAGCATCTGCGGGCCTTGCACAAGGCGGCCGGCGGCCTGCAACTGCCTTAAGATCAGAAGCATCGCGGGCTTGTCGGATCGCCGCATCGCCGCGAAGACGTCGGCCCAGCAAACATTGAGGTTGACTGACCCACTGCTTTCGCGAGCAAGCCCGCTCCCACAGGGATCTGCGCTTAACTGACGGGTATTAGGGCTTGCCCGCGATAGCGCCCTTACAGACATCAAAACCAGACCAATCCTACGAAACATCTGTTCATCACCTGTTTACCCAGCGAAAGCTGGCTGAAAGCTTTCGCGATTAGGATCGCCCTCACTACCGGCAATAGACCGGTTGGCCAACCTGAGCGTTTTTATGCCCAGGGGCCCAATTAACAACAACAATGGTGATTCTGATGTCCGCTCGTACCCGCCTGTTTTTCCCCACTCCCCCCGTACGCCTCGCGCTTTTCGTTCTGCGCTGACCCCACCCGGTTCGCCATTCCCTAGCCGCGCTACGCCTGGAGTATTCCTATGCTGACTTTCCTTGGCTTTGCCATGGTCATCACGTTCATGTTCCTGATCATGACCAAGCGCCTGTCGGCGCTGATCGCCCTGATCATCGTGCCGATCCTGTTCGCGCTGTTCGGTGGCTTTGCGCCGAAGATCGGCCCGATGATGCTCGAAGGCATCACCAAGCTGGCGCCCACCGGCGTGATGCTGATGTTTGCCATCCTCTACTTTGCCTTGATGATCGACTCCGGCCTGTTCGACCCGGCCGTGCGCAAAATCCTCAAGCTGGTCAAGGGCGACCCGCTGAAAGTCTCGGTCGGTACGGCCGTGCTGGCGCTGGTGGTGTCCCTGGACGGTGACGGCGCCACTACCTATATGATCTGCGTGGCCGCCATGCTGCCTTTGTACAATCGCATTGGCATGAGCCCACGGATCATGGCCGGCCTGATCATCCTCGCCGGCGGCGTGATGAACATGACGCCCTGGGGCGGCCCGACCGCCCGCGCCGCCAGTGCGCTGCACGTGGATCCCTCGGACATCTTTGTACCGATGATCCCGGCCATGGCCGCCGGCGTAGTGGCCATCCTGGTGATTGCCTATATGTACGGCCTGCGTGAACGCGCTCGCCTGGGCGTGTTGCACCTGCAAGGCGATGAAATCGACCATAGCGAAATCAGCGTCTCGCAGTTCCCGGATGCCCGTCGCCCGAAACTGATCTGGTTCAACGGCGCCCTGACCCTGGTCCTGATGTGCACCCTGATTGCAGGCCTGCTCCCGCTGCCGGTGCTGTTCATGGTGGCCTTCAGTATCGCGATGATCGTCAACTACCCGTGCCTGCAACAGCAGAAAGACCGCGTTGCGGCCCACTCGGGCAGCGTGCTGGCAGTGGTTGGCCTGATTTTCGCCGCCGGTATCTTCACCGGGATCCTGTCGGGCACCGGCATGGTCGATGCCATGTCCAAGAGCCTGCTGGCGGTCATCCCGGAAGCCCTGGGCCCGTACCTGGCGGTGATCACCGCGCTGGTGAGCATGCCGTTCACGTTCTTCATGTCTAACGATGCGTTCTACTACGGCGTACTGCCGGTGCTGGCCGAAGCCGCCAGCCACTACGGCATCACCGCCGCAGAAATGGGCCGCGCCTCGATTGTTGGCCAACCGGTACACTTGCTCAGCCCGCTGGTACCTTCGACTTACCTGCTGGTAGCCCTGGCCGGTATCGAATTTGGCGACCACCAGCGCTTCACCCTGAAGTGGGCAGTATTGGTATGCCTGTGCATAATGATCGCCGCATTGTTGTTGGGCACATTCCCGCTGTTCAGCACTCTATAATCGTAACAACCCACAGCGCCGGCCCTACTGCCGGCGCGGTCTAACACTCGCACAAAGGAACACATATGGAATGGCTGACCAATCCGGAGATCTGGATTGCCTTCTTCACCTTGACGGCACTCGAGATCGTCCTGGGCATCGATAACATCATCATGATTTCGATCCTGGTCAGCCGCATGCCCAAGCATATGCAGGCGCGCACCCGGATCTTCGGCCTGGCCCTGGCCATGGTCACGCGGATCCTGCTGCTGCTGTCGATCACCTGGGTGATGCAACTGACCGCCGACCTGTTCGTGGTATTGGGCCAGGGTATTTCCGGTCGTGACCTGATCCTGTTCTTCGGTGGCCTGTTCCTGCTATGGAAAAGCTCCCAGGAGATGTACCACGCCCTGGAAGGTGAAGACGAAACCCACGAAGAGCCGAAAGGCAAGGGTGGCAAGTTCATCTACACCATCATCCAGATCGCGATCATCGATATCGTGTTCTCCCTGGACTCGGTGATTACCGCCGTGGGCATGGTTTCCCACGTTCCGGTCATGGTCGCCGCGATCGTCGTTGCCGTACTGGTGATGATGCTGGCCGCCGGCACCATCAGTGAGTTCATCGACAAGCACCCGTCGCTGAAAATGCTCGCGCTGTCGTTCCTGTTGATCGTGGGTACCGTGTTGATCGCCGAATCCTTCGATGTGCATGTGCCAAAAGGCTACGTGTACTTCGCCATGGCGTTCTCCCTCGCGGTCGAGGCCATCAACATCAAGATGCGTACCGCCATCGCGAAGAAGAAAAAGCAGCAGGATCCAGTGAAACTGCGCAAGGACATTCCGGGTCAATAACCCGAGATGAGCAAAATGGGGGCCCTTGCGGGCCCCTTTTTTTCGCCCGCAAAAAGCTGATTTCATGACAGTTTTGTTTCAATGCCGACTTTAGCTATGCGATGCTGGCGCACAGGCCGTTCGCCAACTACAGCTTAAGTACACAATACAAAACGGCACGCGGCACTTTTTGCTCCATTGGAGCACGACTCAATACAGGGGGCCGAGCATGCTGACCCTGCTCAATCTTCTTTCTGCGGTGACCCTGTTGATCTGGGGCACGCATATCGTCCGTACCGGCATCCTGCGGGTCTACGGTTCCAACCTGCGCCAGGTCATCGGGCAGAACATGGCCAGGCGCTGGCTGGCGTTCATTGCCGGGATCCTGGTGACCGCCATGGTGCAGAGCAGCAACGCCACGGCGATGCTGGTGACCTCGTTTGTCGGCCAGGGCCTGATGGGCCTCACGCCCGCCCTGGCGACAATGCTCGGCGCCGATGTCGGTACGGCGCTGATGGCGCGGGTGCTGACCCTGGATCTGTCATGGCTGTCGCCGCTGCTGATTTTTCTCGGGGTGATCTTCTTCCTGTCGCGCAAACAGACGCGCGCCGGGCAGATGGGCCGGGTGGGGATCGGCCTGGGCCTGATCATTCTCGCCCTGCAACTGATCGTCGAAGCCGCCGGGCCGATTACCCAGGCCCAGGGCGTCAAGGTGCTGTTCGCCTCGCTGACCGGCGACATCCTGCTCGATGCCTTGGTGGGCGCGTTGTTTGCGATGATTTCCTACTCCAGCCTGGCCGCCGTGCTGCTGACCGCAACCCTGGCCGGCGCTGGGGTGATTGGCCTGCATGTGGCCATTGGCCTGGTGATCGGCGCCAATATCGGCAGCGGCGTACTGGCCTTCCTCAGCACCAGCATGCAAAACGCCGCCGGGCGCCAGGTGGCCCTGGGCAGCCTGCTGTACAAGCTGATTGGCCTGCTGCTGATCATCCCCGTCCTTGACCCGCTGGTGCTGTGGATGGACACCCTGGACTACAGCGCCCAGGGCATGGTCATCACCTTTCACCTGCTCTACAACGTCACCCGCTGCCTGATCCTGCTGCCCACCATCGGCCCCATGGCGCGCCTGTGTGCCTGGCTGCTGCCGGAGCGCCCGGAGGCCAATGGCCTGGCCAAACCCCGCCATCTTGACCCCACGGCGCTGACCACCCCAAGCCTGGCCCTGGCCAACGCGGCGCGGGAGACCCTGCGCCTGGGCGACCTGATCGACAACATGCTGACCGCCATGCTGGAAGTGCTGCGCGGCAAACAAACCGCCATCACCCAGGAAATGCGCAGCCTCAGCGATGATGTCGAAGCGCTCTACAGCGCGATCAAACTGTACTTGGCGCAAATGCCCCGGGAAGACCTGAGTGAGCACGACAGCCGGCGCTGGGCCGAGATCATCGAGCTGTCGATCAACCTGAAGCTGGCCGGCGACTTGATCGAGCGCATGCTGCGCAAGGTCCAGCAGCAGAAAACCTCCCAGCGCCGCTCGTTTTCCGAAGTCGGGCTGGAAGAACTGGCCGGCCTGCACAGCCAGTTGATCGCCAACCTGCGCCTGGGCCTGTCGGTGTTCCTCAGCGCCGACCCGGAAAGCGCCCGCCAATTGCTGCGCGAGAAGCGCCGCTTCCGCGCCCAGGAACGGCGCCTGGCCCACGCCCATGTCAGCCGCCTGCAACGCAAGATCGTGCAAAGCATCGAGACCAGTTCCCTGCACCTGGAGCTGATTGCCGACATGAAACGCCTGAACTCGTTGTTTTGCAGCAGTGCTTATGTAGTGTTGGAAACCTCCGAGACCGGCGCGCTGGCCACGGACAATATTGCCGACATCACCCATTCGCCCTGAACGAACCGCACGCCCGGGGAGTCAGTTAAAAACACCGCCCAACCAATGTGGGAGCGGGCTTGCCCGCGATAGCGGTGTGTCAGCAGACGAATACGTGCCTGACACACTGGCTGCTCCCACTGTCATCACCCGCCAGGAACCCCGTTATGCGTCGCCTGTTATTCGCCTGCCTGCTCATAGGCTCGGCCCACGCCTTTGCCTTTGATCGCTTGCAGGTCGAAGGCTATATGCTGCCCAACGGCCTGCAATTGTTGCTCAAGCCGGGCACCGAGCGCGGGCACGTGGCGATCCGCCTGGTGGTCGGCGTAGGCCTGGACGACTTCAGCTGCGCCGACAAGGAACTGCCGCACCTGCTCGAACACCTGCTGTTCAGCGGCATCGATGGCGGCGGCGAAGGTGTGCTGGAAGAACAGATGCAGGCCCTGGGCGGGGAGTGGAACGCCTACACCAGCAATGCCGACACCACCTTCGTCATCGAGGCCCCGGCACGTAACCAGCGCAAGGTGCTGGACCTGCTGAAGGCGATCCTGACCCGTACCGAACTGAGCGACGCGGCGATCAACGCCGCCAAGCAAGTGGTCGAGCGCGAAGACGGTGGCCACTATTCGCACCTGCAACGCCTGCTGGATCGCCAGGACTTGGGGCACAACGCCAGCAATCAACTGGCGGTGGAGCTGGGCCTCAAATGCGCCGAGCGCGCCGAGGTCGAGCACCTGACCCGCGCCCAGTTGGAAAAGGTACGCCAGGACTGGTACGCCCCCAACAACATGACCCTGATCATCGTCGGCGACCTCGATAAACTGCTACCGGCCTACCTGGAACGCACCTATGGCCAGCTCGAACCGGTGGACCCCAGCGAACACCGGGCCTTGCCGCAAACCCTTGGCGCCGCAGCGATCCATCGTGACCTGATCCGGGGCTGGGTCGGCGATGGCGCCAAGCTGCACTGGCTGTTCCCCGAGCCGATGCTGGACGACCAGCACGATGCCACCTACGACCTGCTCAAGGATTACCTGGATTGGGCGTTGTATCGCCAGTTGCGCCTGCAGCATGGCCTGTCCTACGGCCCCTGGAGCGAGCGCGAAGTGCTGGGCGGCGTGGGTTTCATGAGCCTGAATGCCGACCTCGACCGCGAGAGCCTGCCCGAGGCCGAACACGTCCTAGAGAACCTCAAGGCCAGGCTGCTTGAGGATGGCCTCGACCCGGCCACCTTTCGCCGCCTGCAACAAGCCGCCATCGACCGCCAGGCCTGGGCCGTGCAAGGCAATAGCGCGCTGGCCGACTACTATTGGAGCGCCTTGGCCGACTACGCCGACGGGCGCTTCAGCGACCCGGCCAAGCGCATCAAGGCCGTGAGCCTGACGCAAACCAACCAGGCCATGCGCCAGCTGTTCAACCAACAAGGCTACTGGCGCATTGAAAAGCCGCTGCTCAGTTACGACGCCCTGGGCTGGGGCGCCGCAGGCATGCTGGGGCTGATCGCCATTGGGCTGATCGGGCTGCGCCGTTATCGCAAAGCAATTGTGTAATGACACGCCTATCAACGGGCTAAGACGTTATTCTGTCTGGGATTTTTTCCTACAAAGACTGCGAACCGCCGAATGCCATACCTGACCCATTTCATACAGCGCATCCTCGAACTGATGAAGCGCTACCCAGGGGTGATCGCACTCGGCGGTTTTATCTCGGGGGTGGGCAGCTTTATCCTGGTGGACCGCCAGCAAGGCATGGCCAGCTGGATCGCGATCATCATGCTGGTGAGCTGGCTGTGGCTGATGCTCGAAAACAGCTTCACCCAGCTGTTCAGCAAGGTCTTCAAGCGGGAAATCCCCGAACCGCTGCTGCGCTACGCCACACAGATGATCCACCAGGAAAGCCTGTTCTTTGTCCTGCCGTTCTTTTTCGTCACCACCACCTGGAACAGCAGCCAGGCGATTTTCACCGGTTTGCTGGGCGCCGCCGCGCTCGTCTCGATCACCGACCCGCTGTACTACAAATGGCTGGCGCCCAAGCGCTCGCTGTTTCTGGCGCTGCACACCCTGACCCTGTTTGCCGCCTTGCTCACCGCGCTGCCGATCATCCTGCACCTGACCACCGCCGAGAGTTACAAACTGGCGCTGGGGGTGGCGATGGCCCTGTCGATCCCCAGCTTGGCCGTGAGCCTGCCGCTGCGCAGCGTCAAGGGTTGGCTGATGCTGCTGGGCGTGACGGCGGTGATTGGTTGCGCAGGCTGGTTCCTGCGCAGTTGGGTACCGCCGGCCACGCTGTGGATGACCGAAGTGGCGATCAGTACCCAATTGCAGGACCGCACCCCCGGCGATGACCTCAAGGAAGTCAGCGCCAGCCAACTGCGCAGCAGCGGCCTGTACGCCTACACCGCGATCAACGCACCGCGCGGGCTGGACGAGCGCATCTACCATGTATGGCAGTTCAACGGCAAAGAAGTCGACCGCATCGCCCTGGATATCCACGGCGGGCGCAAGGAAGGCTACCGGGCCTGGACCCACAAGCAGAACTTCCCGGCGAATGCCGTGGGCCGCTGGCAAGTACGGGTGCTGACCGAAGACGGCCAGGTGATCGGCGTGTTGCGCTTTAAAGTCACTGACACAGCGCAAACGGACACGCCAAAGTAGGACGGATCGTGCTATTACATAGCAATTGTGGAATAGCCAAACAAGCTCGGAGCTTATGACCAGTAGCACAACGGCAGGCAATGCCCACCTGGACGCATCCACCCAGCCGCCCCAACTACGGGTCACCGGGGACTGGACGCTGGCCCATTACAGCGCCCTGAAGAAGTTGTCGACAAGCCTCGACGGCCAGTACGACGCCAGCACCCGCGTCGACCTCAACGGCCTGGGTGCGCTCGACACCGCCGGCGCCTCGCTGCTGGTAGAGCTGCTGGGCCCGGAGCGCATCGAACACTCCGCCGAACAAACCGACTGCCGTCTGCCCGCCGCCGACCGCGCACTGCTCAAGACCGTCTACCGCTCCCTGAATGATTTCTGTGTGCCGGTCAAAGAGCCGCAGGAAAGCGCCGGCATCCAGCTGTTGGCCCGCATCGGCCGCGCGGTGGATACGGTCTGGCAAGACGCCATGACCCTGCTGGGCTTTATCGGCCTGATCCTCGCAACCTTTGCCCGCGGCGTGTTCCGGCCCAAGCGCTGGCGCCTGACGCCGATGGTGGCGCATATCGAACAGACCGGGCTCGATGCCGCACCCATCGTCGCCTTGCTGACCTTTTTGGTGGGCGCCGTGGTCGCGTTTCTCGGCGCCACGGTGCTGGAAAGTTTCGGCGCGAGTATTTTTACCGTGGACCTCGTGGCGTTTTCCTTCCTGCGGGAGTTCGGTGTCCTACTCACCGCGATCCTGATGGCCGGCCGCACCGCCAGCGCCTTCACCGCACAGATCGGCTCGATGAAGGCCAACGAAGAAATCGACGCCATCCGCACCATGGGCCTCGACCCCATGGAGTTGCTGGTGCTGCCGCGCGTCCTCGCGCTGCTGGTAGCGCTGCCGATGCTGACCTTTCTCGCCATGATTTCGGGGATTATCGGCGGCGGCGTGGTGTGCGCCGTGGCCCTGGATATCTCGCCGGCGATGTTCCTCTCGCTGCTGCAATCGGACATTGGCGTCCAGCATTTGCTGGTGGGCCTGGTCAAAGCGCCGTTCTTTGCCTTCCTGATCGCCGCCATTGGCTGCCTGGAAGGCTTCAAGGTCAGCGGCAGCGCCGAGTCGGTCGGCGCCCACACCACCTCTGCGGTGGTGCAGTCGATTTTCGTGGTGATCGTGCTCGACGCAGTCGCCGCACTGTTCTTTATGGAGATGGGCTGGTGAGCCGTTTACAGCGAGCGCCCAGCGAGGCGGTGATCGAAGTCCGTGGCCTGTGCAACCGCTTTGGCCCGCAGAGCGTGCATGAAAACCTCGACCTGGACCTGTACAAAGGCGAGATCCTTGCCTTGGTCGGCGGCTCGGGCAGCGGCAAGTCGGTGTTGCTGCGCAGCATCATCGGCCTGCGCCAGCCCAGCGAAGGGCAGGTGCGGGTGTTCGGGCAGAACCTGCCGAGCCTGTCGGAGCAGGAGCGCTCCCTGGTGGAACGACGTTTCGGCGTGCTGTTCCAGAAGGGCGCGCTGTTTTCCTCGCTGACGGTCACGGAGAACGTCGCCCTGCCATTGATCGAACACGCAGGCCTCAGCCGCGCCGATGCCGAGCACCTGGCGGCGGTGAAGCTGGCCCTGGCCGGGCTGCCGTTGTCGGCGGCCGACAAATACCCGTCGTCGCTCTCCGGCGGGATGATCAAGCGTGCGGCCCTGGCCCGCGCCCTGGCCCTGGACCCGGACATTCTGTTTCTCGATGAACCCACCGCCGGCCTCGACCCCATCGGTGCAGCGGCATTCGACCAACTGATCCTGACCCTGCGCGATGCCTTGGGCCTGAGTGTGCTGCTGATCACCCATGACCTGGACACGCTCTACACCATCACCGACCGCGTGGCGGTGCTGGCGCAGAAAAAGGTATTGGTGGCCGGAGCCATAGAGGTTGTTTCGCAAACGAACGACGCCTGGATTCACGAATACTTTCATGGCCCCCGGGGCCGCGCGGCATTGGATGCCGCTCAACAGCTCAACGAGGTATGACATGGAAACCCGAGCCCATCATGTGATGATCGGTCTGTTCAGCGTGATAGTCGTGGTCGGCGCCATGCTCTTCGGCCTGTGGCTGGCCAAGTCCAGCGTCGACAGCGCGTTCCAGGATTACGAAGTGATCTTCAACGAAGCGGTCAGCGGCCTGTCCCAGGGCAGCGCGGTGCAGTACAGCGGGATCAAGGTCGGTGATGTCACCAGCCTGCGCCTGGATCCCAAGGACCCGCGCCGCGTACTGGCGCGCATCCGCCTGGCCGGGCAGACACCGATCAAGGAAGACACCCAGGCCAAGCTGGCGCTGACCGGCATCACCGGCACCTCGATCATCCAGCTCAGCGGCGGCACCCCACAAAGCGCCGAGCTCAAGGGCAAGAACGGCGAGCTGCCGCAGATCATCGCCTCGCCATCGCCCATTGCCCGGCTGCTGAACAACAGCAACGACCTGATGACCAGCATCAACCTGTTGCTGCACAACGCCAACCGCATGTTCTCGCCGGCTAACGTCGACCGCCTGAGCGGCACCCTGGCGCACCTGGAGCAGACCACCGGGGCCATCGCCGAGCAACGGGGCGATATCAAGGTGGTGATGCAGCAATTGGCCCAGGTCAGCAAACAGGCCGGCGGCGCCCTGGAGCAGACCACCGCGCTGATGCGCAACGCCAACGGGCTGCTCAACGACCAGGGCAAACAGATGTTCGGCAGCGCCGAAGGGGCCATGCGCTCCCTGGAGCAAAGCACCGCCACCATCAACAGTTTGTTGGACAGCAACAAGGACTCCCTGAACAGCGGCATGCAGGGCCTCAACGAACTGGCGCCCGCCGTGCGCGAGCTGCGCGATACCCTCGGCTCCCTGCGCGCCATCACCCGTCGCCTGGAAGCCAACCCCAGCGGGTATCTGCTGGGCAGTGACAAGAACAAGGAGTTCACGCCATGAAGCGTGCTTACCAAATGATCCTCCCGGTAGCCCTGGCCCTGGTCAGCGCCTGCTCGATCCTGCCCAAGGCCGATCCGTCCAATGTCTACCGGCTGCCGGCGGCCCAGGCGCCAGCACCTGCCCATGGCAGCGCGGGCACCTGGTCATTGCGCCTGGCCAAGCCGCAGGCCAGTGAATTCCTCGACAGCCCGCGCATTGCCGTGGTGCCCCAGGGCGACTTGATCAGCAGCTACGCCCAGTCGCGCTGGAGCGATCCGGCGCCGGTGCTGCTGCGCAACCGTCTGCTGGACGGTTTCCAGCGTGATGGCCGGGTGGCGTTCCTGAGCACCGATGACACCAACCTGCAGGCGGATTTCGAGCTGGGCGGGCAGTTGCAGGCCTTCCAGAGCGAGTACCGGGGCGCGGCGGTGGAGGTGGTGATCCGGCTGGATGCGCGATTGGTGCGCGGCAGTGACCAGCGGATCGTAGCGGCCAAGCGCTTTGAAGTGCGCCAGCCGGTGAGTGATACCCAGGTGCCGGCGGTAGTGGCCGGGTTTGGGTTGGCGGGGGATCAGTTGAACAAGCAGGTGGTGGATTGGGTGGTGCAGCAGGGCAATACAGCGCCGAAACGCTGAGGGCCTCATCGCAGGCAAGCCAGCTCCCACATTTGACGGTGTTCACACATCAAAATGTGGGAGCTGGCTTGCCTGCGATAGCGATCTAAGCTTAGCCAAAGAACCAGTAGCAAACCGCAATCGCCGCCACCACACCGGCCAATTCCGCCAGCAACGCACACCCCACCGCATGCCGCGCCCGCTGGATACCCACCGAGCCAAAGTACACCGCCAGCACGTAGAAGGTGGTCTCGGTACTGCCCTGGATCGTCGCCGCCACCAGCGCCGGGAAGCTGTCCACACCCTGGGTCTGCATGGTCTCGATCAGCATCGCCCGCGCCGCGCTGCCGGAGAAGGGCTTGACCATCGCCGTGGGCAAGGCATCGACGAAGCGCGTGTCCAGGCCCGTCCAGGCCACCAGATGGCGAATCCCTTCGAGGCCAAACTCCAGCGCCCCGGAAGCGCGCAGTACGCCAACCGCACACAGCATCGCCACCAGGTACGGCAGCAGGTTCTTCGCGACGTCAAAGCCCTCTTTGGCGCCTTCGACAAACGCTTCATAGACCTTGACCTTGCGCAGCGCACCGATCAGCAAAAACAGCATGATCAGGCCAAACAACGTGAGGTTGCCGAGGATCGAAGACAAGCCCGCCAGGGCCGTGGCCGACATCGTCGCCAGCAAGGCCATGAAGCCGCCCAGCACCAGCGCACCGGGGATCAGGTACGCCAGCACTACCGGGTCCCAAAGGCGCAGGCGCTGCATCAGCGCCACCGACAGCAGGCCCACCAGGGTCGAGGCGCTGGTGGCTAGCAGGATCGGCAGGAACACCAGGGTCGGGTCGGGCGCGCCTTGCTGGGCGCGGTACATGAAGATCGTCACCGGCAGCAGCGTCAGGGAAGACGCGTTGAGCACCAGGAACAGGATCTGCGCGTTGGTCGCGGTGTTGGGGATCGGATTGAGTTCTTGCAGCGCCTTCATGGCCTTGAGGCCGATCGGCGTCGCCGCGTTATCCAGGCCCAGGCCGTTGGCGGCAAAGTTGAGGGTGATCAAGCCGATGGCCGGGTGACCGGCCGGTACTTCCGGCATCAGCCGCAAGAACAGCGGGCCCAGGGCCTTGGCCAGCCACTCGACGATCCCGGCCTTCTCGGCGATGCGCAAAAAGCCCAGCCACAGGGTCAAGGTGCCGAACAGCAGCACCATCACTTCCACAGACAGCTTGGCCATGGCGAAGATACTCTCCACCATCGCCGCAAAGATCCCGGCGTTACCGCCCACCAGCCATTGCACCAGCGCCGATACCATCGCCACGACAAAGAAGCCAAGCCACAGGCCATTGAGCATCAGTCACACCCCTTTAAATATGTGGCGAATGATAGCGGGGCTGACAGAAACGACAAACCCCGGATTTACCGGGGTTTGTGCGTATCAAGCAGGGATCAGCCCTGGCTGGTCTCGCCAGCCGGCAGCGCGGTCTTGGTCCGCCAGTGTGGCAGGGAGTTCCAGTAGCGCTCGCCCTTGGCATCGTCGTACATGCCTTCCCAACGCGCGATGACCAGCACGGCCAGGGCGTTGCCGATCACGTTCAGGGCGGTACGCGCCATGTCCATGATGCGGTCGACACCGGCGATGAACGCCAGGCCTTCCAATGGGATACCCACGCTGCCCAGGGTGGCCAGCAGCACCACGAAGGACACGCCCGGCACGCCGGCGATACCTTTGGAGGTGACCATCAGGGTGAGTACCAGCATCAGTTGCTGGCCAACCGACAGGTCGATGCCATACAGCTGGGCAATGAAGATCGCCGCGATGCTCTGGTACAGGGTCGAACCGTCGAGGTTGAACGAGTAACCGGTCGGCACCACGAAGCTGCAAATGGCTTTCGGCGCACCGTAGGCTTCCATCTTCTCGATCACGCGCGGCAGCACGGTCTCGGAGCTGGCGGTGGAGTAGGCCAGTACCAGCTCATCCTTGAAGATGCGCATCAACTTGATCACCGAGAAGCCAAACAGGCGGGCGATCAGGCCAAGAATCACAAAGGCGAAGAACAGGATGGCAACGTAGACCAGGATTACCAGCTTGGCCAATGGCAGCAGCGAGGCGAAGCCGAAGTTGGCCACGGTCACGGCGATCAGGGCGAATACACCGATAGGGGCGTATTTCATGATCATGTGGGTGACTTTGAACATGCTCTCGGACACGCCCTGGAACATGGTGACCAGGGGTTCGCGCAGGTCTGGCTTGAGGCTCGACAAGCCCAGGCCGAACAACACGGAGAAGAAGATGATCGGCAGCATCTCGCCACGGGCCACGGCGGCAAAGATGTTCGATGGGATCAGGTTGAGGATGGTCTCGATGAACGCATGTTCATGCTGCACCTCGGCGGCGGTCGCCTGGTACTTGGAGATATCCACGGTACCCAGGGTACTCATGTCGATCCCGGCACCGGGGTGGAACAGGTTGGCCAACAGCAGACCGACCACAATCGCAATGGTAGTGACCACTTCGAAGTAAACGATGGTCTTCACGCCGATCCGACCGAGTTTTTTCGCATCCCCCACACCGGCGATTCCGACAATCAGCGACGAAATCACGATCGGGATCACGATCATCTTGATCAGGCGGATAAAGATATCGCCCGCCGGTTGCAACACGTTGCTGATCCACCAGGCTTTTTCGGCACTGAAGTGGTTGAGTACAGCACCGATTGCAATCCCTAGCACCAGACCGATGAGGATCTGCCAGGCGAGGCTTAGTTTTGCCTTCTTCATGTCATTACCCTTGTTTCAAGTGGACTCAGGCAGATGCGCCAGCTGGAACGCCCGGGAGCGAAAAAGTGTGAGCATCAACCTCCGTAGAAGGTCACCGCAGATGGCCGATATGGCTTACTGGCAAGCGAAAAAAGGCGCAACTATTCCGATGCGCGGGGGCAGAGTCTAATGCCGTAAACGCCTACCCTATGCCGAATCGGCATGGGTTTTTGCAAATAAATCTGTCTGTTTGGTCAGTTCGAATGCGACATTTTGTCAGGCATACCTGCCGTGAACCGGTCATTTCAGGCTTGCCCAGGGATTTTCGGTTTTTTTGCGGGGAGGGAAAAACTCTTGAAATTTCCTACGCATACCGTCAAGAAACAGGTCTGGCCGTAGACAAACTTTCTCGATAGATGGTCACGTAGCAACACCGTGAAACGGTTGTGATGATGCAGAAAGGAAATTTGCAGCTAAGTACAGCATAAGTGCCACGGGATGCTGAGCAAGCCCGTCGCAAGTCCGTCAGGCCATAACTGCCTGCGGACCTGCGTCGCAGCTTTTCTCCTGACCCGGCCCTTGCGCAGGCACTCCCTGTACCCGTAGGTCACGCCGATCCACTTTGATCAGAGCAACCCGGCCCCCTGGTCATGCACCGCCGCCAGGCAGGTGCAAACGGAAACAGGCAGTTGGCCGGTTTCCATGTGGGTAAGGCCCGCAGACGGGCCTAGTACCAATTCGGATCTTTCTTCAGTTGCTCCATGAGCAACTTCTGCATGCCTTCATCAGGCTTGCCGATGAAGCGATAGTCCGCATGCCTAGTTGGCGACTTGTCCGCCGGAAGCCCGGCTGGGACTTCGACCAGCATCGCGTAGGCATCTTCCTTATCAAGGCTGAAGGCAACGATCAGGCGTTTATTCAGGCAGGTGTCAGCCGTTTCACACAGCGGCCCTACCAGATACCCATCACCGTCCTCCGTGACGGCATTCATCTGCTCAGAGGTGCCCGACAGATTGATCACCCATTCCGGCAGGCGCTCTTCCTTCTTGACCACGCCCTGCCAGGTTTCCCGATACTGCGGGTCGGCATTGAGCAGTTCATTGGCCCGCGCCTGGCCGTCATTGGCGGCCATGGCCAAGCCACTGCCGCCCAACAGCAGGGCGGCAGCCAGGGTTTTGAAAGACAAGTTGGCCATGTTCAACCTCGACCGCGACGGCCAAAGAAGAAGGAAGCGATGAACATCACCAGGAAGACGACAAAGAGAATCTTGGCGATACCCGTAGCGGTGCCCGCGATACCACCGAAGCCCAGGACTGCAGCCACAATGGCAATGATCAGGAATGTGATTGCCCAACTCAACATGGTGATTCTCCTTTTGCGTCTATAGAAGTGACTGCTGTGTAGCCATCCTGTCGCACCCAACGGGGCGGCAGGTTCGTGCCTAGAACACCCAGCGTTCCTGGACGGGTTCGTCGTACAGGGCAATGTCCTGTTCAACCGCCATCATGCGTGGGGCTGTCACGTCAGCGCTGGTGCTGCCAACGGAACGGAAATGGGTCTGTGTCATCGGTGCGCGCTCGAACTGCGGGGCGGACTGCTGGCTCTGCTGCCAATGTTGCAATTGCTGGCCACCGATCAAGGTCACCATCAAGGCGAGGCTGGCAAACAGCCCCTGTTGAAGGCGCAGTGGCGATACACGCAATGGCTTGAGGCTTTGGCGAGTCATCCTGAATCTCTCCCGCATGTTGTTTTGTTCGTTGATCACGCTTGTAGAGGAGGTATTGCAGAGTGCATGCCAGTTTTTAATCCAAATAAAAGCCAATAAAATCAGCCACTTAAAAGATAGGTGCGTTTCTTGTCAGCAGCATCCTGCACGATGCGCCTATCCTCACCGTGCGAAATGCACGATGGCCAATGGTCGGATCAAGGGATCAGAGAGGCTGTAGGACTGCCGAAGGGTCAACAAGGGTTAAAAACCCGCTGCCCAGGCATATAAGTAGGAATGGTCTCAGATAGCTGCGCGATAGGGCTTTGAATCAATCAGAATAAACCATGCAACTTGCCCGATTATTCCGGGACTAACCAAGATCAATCATTCTTATTTTAAGGAGCGCGGGACAGATGGAATCCGCCAAGGAACTTCAAGGCCGCATTCTTTTAGTGGACGACGAGTCAGCAATCCTGCGCACCTTCCGCTACTGCCTGGAAGATGAAGGCTATACCGTAGCCACCGCCAACAGCGCGGCCCAGGCCGATGCCCTGTTGCAACGCCAGGTGTTCGACCTGTGTTTCCTGGACCTGCGCCTGGGCGAAGACAATGGCCTGGACGTGCTGGCGCAGATGCGCATCCAGGCACCGTGGATGCGTGTGGTGATCGTCACCGCTCATTCGGCCGTCGATACGGCAGTGGATGCGATCCAGGCAGGCGCGGCCGATTACCTGGTCAAACCATGCAGCCCCGACCAACTGCGCCTGGCCACCGCCAAGCAACTGGAAGTGCGCCAGCTGTCGGCGCGCCTGGAAGCGCTGGAAGGCGAGGTGCGCCAACCCAAGGATGGCCTCGACTCCCATAGCCCGGCGATGATGGTAGTGCTGGAGACCGCCCGCCAAGTGGCCGGCACCGATGCCAATATCCTGATCCTCGGCGAATCCGGCACAGGTAAAGGTGAGTTGGCCCGGGCGATTCACGGCTGGAGCAAAAGGGCGAAAAAATCCTGCGTCACCATCAACTGCCCGTCCCTGACCGCCGAACTGATGGAAAGCGAACTGTTCGGCCACAGCCGCGGGGCCTTTACCGGCGCCAGCGAAAGCACCTTGGGCCGAGTCAACCAAGCGGATGGTGGCACGCTGTTTCTTGACGAGATCGGCGATTTTCCCCTGACACTGCAACCCAAGTTGCTGCGTTTTATCCAGGACAAGGAATATGAACGGGTCGGTGACCCTGTCACCCGGCGCGCCGATGTGCGCATCCTGGCGGCGACCAACCTGAACCTGGAAGACATGGTGCGCGACGGACGCTTTCGCGAGGACTTGTTGTATCGCCTGAATGTCATCACCTTGCACCTGCCGCCCCTGCGCGAACGCAGCGAAGATATCCTGGCCCTTGCCGACCGCTTCCTCGCGCGCTTCGTCAAAGAGTACGCACGACCGGCTCGCGGCTTCAGCGATGACGCCCGGGAAGCGCTGCTCAACTACCGTTGGCCGGGCAATATCCGTGAGCTACGCAACGTCGTGGAACGCGCGAGCATCATCTGCGCCCAGGAGAAAGTCGAAATCAGCCATCTGGGGATGGCCGAGCAACCGACCAACAACTCGCCGCGTATCGGCGCGGCGTTGAGCCTGGATGAACTGGAAAAGGCCCATATCGGCGCCGTCCTGGCCACCAGCGACACCCTGGACCAGGCGGCCAAGACCCTGGGCATCGATGCGTCGACCCTGTATCGCAAACGCAAGCAATACAACCTGTGAGCTGCACCTTATGAAGCTGGCGATGAAACTGCGCACGCGGCTGTTCCTGAGCATTTCTGCGCTGATCACCGTGGCGCTGCTCGGGTTGCTGCTGGGGCTGGTGAGCGTCATGCAAATGGCCAAGACCCAGGAAGCCCTGATCCGCAGCAACTTCATTACCCTGGACCTGGGGCTCAAGCTGCGCCAGACCCTGGGTGACCAGCTGATTTTGATGCTCAACGACACTCCGGACCCGGTCGCGCTGAACACGTCCAAGCAACAGTATTTCAAGCTGCTGGACGAGGGCATCGCCCACGAAATGAGTGTCGCCAGGGTGGGAGGTTTCTCTCAGGCCAAGGCCGATTACCTGACATTCCTCGAAGCGTTCGAAGAAAATGAAAATAGGCCTCCGCCCCTGCGCAATAACGAACAACTCACCACCAGCTTCAACGTCTTGCGCAATGGGCTGATCAGCGAACACAAAAGAGCGCTGGAAAACATCAATGCCACCGAAAGCCAGTCTCGCGAACGCGCCCTGTGGATCGCCGGCCTGCTCGGGCTGGTGGGCCTGGCGGTGCTGATCATCGGCTTCATCACCGCCCACGGCATCGCTCGGCGCTTTGGCGGGCCGATCGAAGCCCTGGCCAAGGCAGCCGACAAAATCGGCCAAGGCAACTTTGATGTCACCCTGCCGATTTCTTCGGCGGCGGAAATGAACCAACTGACCCGGCGCTTTGGCATCATGGCCGAAGCGCTGCGCCAGCATCAGGCGACCAATGTCGACGAATTGCTCGCCGGCCAGCAACGCTTGCAGGCGGTGCTCGACAGCATCGACGACGGCTTGCTGATGATCGACCGCCAAGGGCACCTGGAACACCTCAACCCGGTCGCCCAGCGCCAACTGGGCTGGGACGAGAGCCGCCTGGGGCAGGGCCTGGGCGACGCGCTGCAACGCCCCGAACTGGATGAGCAACTGCACCTGGTGCTGCGCGGCGGCAACCTGGAGCGCGCACCCGACGACCTGGAAGTGGAAGTCGAAGGCGAATCGCGCCTGCTGACCTACAGCATGACGCCGGTCAGCCACCACCAGGGGCATATTCTCGGCGCGGTGATGGTGTTGCATGACGTTACCGAGCAGCGCGCCTTCGAGCGCGTGCGTAGCGAATTCGTGCTGCGTGCCTCACATGAACTGCGTACGCCGGTCACCGGCATGCACATGGCATTCGGCCTGTTCCAGGAGCGGGCGAAATTCCCTCCTGAATCCCGCGAAGCCGACCTGCTGAACACGGTCAACGAAGAAATGCAGCGCTTGATGCAACTGATCAACGACCTGCTCAACTTTTCCCGCTACCAGAACGGCCTGCAAAAACTCACCCTGGCGCCGTGCGACATCAACGATCTGCTTGAACATGCCCGCGCACGTTTTGCCGAGCTGGCGAATGCGCAACACATCGACCTGCTGGTAGAGGCGCAGGCGCAACTGCCCAGGTTGCATGCCGACCAGGCGCAATTGGAGCGGGTCCTGGACAATCTGCTCGGCAATGCCCTGCGCCACACCAGCGAGGGCGGGCAGATTCGCCTGCAGGCGCGGCGCCATGGCGAACGGCTGATCATCAGCGTCGAGGACAATGGCGAAGGCATCGCCTACGGCCAGCAGGGCAGGATTTTCGAGCCATTTGTCCAGGTAGGCCGCAAGAAAGGCGGCGCCGGCCTGGGGCTGGCGCTATGCAAGGAGATCGTGCAGTTGCACGGTGGCCGCATGGGGGTCTATTCCCGGCCGGGGCAGGGCACGCAGTTCTATATGGCGTTGCCGCTGTAACTACACACGGTGACCACTCAAGGGGTGCAAGATCAAAGGTCGGGGCTGTCGAGTCCCCACAGGTATTGCTCGCAGCCCTTTACTAGCCTGAATCAAAGACCTCAGCGGTGATTCAATACCCGCAGGATCGCTGCACTTTGCGCATCCGGCGTACCGTCGAACAACGCCGGCCTAAAGCGCATCTGGAACGCAGCCAGCACCCGCCGCGTCGCCACATCCAGCTCGCCGGTCTGCGGCGTGGAATAGCCCACGCGTGCCAACTCTTCCTGGAACCAGGTAATGCTCGGCAACTGCCCGGCGTACTCGGCCTGATACCGCGCGACCGCCTGGGCCTCGGGCCAGATCCCCAGGCCTTGATCCGCCAGGCGCTTCCACGGGAACAACGGGCCCGGATCGAGTTTGCGCCCGGGAGCGATATCACTGTGGCCGATAATGAACTTAGGGTTGATCCGATTGCGCTGGCTGATGTCCTTGAGCAAGGTCACCAGGGACTGGACCTGCGCTTCGGAGTACGGATACCAGACGCGCCCGGTGGGTGTGTCGCGGTAGCCAGGATTGACGATCTCGATGCCAATGGAGCTGGAATTGAGCCAGGTACGGCCCATCCACTCACTTTCCCCGGCGTGCCAGGAGCGCTTGTCTTCGTCCACCAGCTTATAGATGGTTGCACGGGCATCATCGCCAATCAGGTAGTGGCTGCTGACTTGGCCTTTGGTCAATAGCGCCAGCGAGCCTTGCAGGTTGGTAGCGGTGTAGTGCAGGACGACGAACTGGATACGATTATCGAAGTTCACCGACGGGTGGCTGGTATCCAGGCGTGGGCCACTCGCACAGCCGGCGAGTGTGAGGGATAGAAGAGCAGCAACGAGAAATTTCATGGCAACAGGCGGTACGCTAAAGACGATAATGCAACAGTGTAACGTACCGTTTGCCGGTCAGCGGCCCGCTATACAAAATGGAACAACTTTTCAGCCCGCCTGTACCTGATTGCGCCCCGCCGCCTTGGCCCGATACAAGGCTTCGTCTGCGCGCTTGAGTGTGAGGTCGCTGCGCTCGCCGGGCTGGAACTGCGCCATGCCGATGGACATGGTGATGGTCACGCGCTCGCCCTTGAAGTGAAACGGGCACGCCTCGATGGCTGCCCGCAGGCGCTCACCGAGTTGCAGCGCATCGCCCAGCGCCGAATCCGGCATCAGCAAAACAAACTCCTCACCGCCAAACCGCGCGATGAAGTCCGTCGGCCGCAGGCGTTTGCCCAACACATTGGCGATGATCTTCAGCACCTTGTCGCCCGCCAGGTGGCCGTAGCTGTCATTGATGCGCTTGAAGTGATCGAGGTCCAGCATCGCCAGCGACAGGCTGTTGCCCTGCTGATGCCAGATGTTGACCTCGGACTCCAGGCGCTCGCTCCAGGCGGCACGGTTGGGCAAGCCGGTGAGCGGATCGATCAGGGCTTTCTGGCGCTGGACCTCAAGGTGCTCACGATAGCCCTGGGCCTCCTGCTCCATGCTTGCTACCCGCTCCGCCAGCCCCTGCAACCGTGCGGCGACTTCATGTTCACGCTGGTCGCGCTGCTTTTGATGCTCGTCCATGGCCCCCAACAGCCCCTCAAGATGGCTTTCCAGCACTTGCTTGAGGTCATCGATGTCGGCCGCTTCCTGGACGCTGCTTTGCAAGCCGTCCATCTGTTCACGGATCTGCGTATCCATCTCGCGCGCAGCGCTGCGGCTGTCGGCATGCCCGTCGCTGGCCGCCTGCAAGTTAGCCTGGAAGGCTTCCAGTCGCTCGTTGAGGCGCTTGAGGTAGGCTTCGAACTCATGCTGGCCGCTATCAGTGATGGCCAGCATCAATACCGCCAGGTCATCAAGGATCGGCAGCAACTCGTACCAATTGAGCCCGTGGGCCAGGCGCTCGCGCATGGCTTCGGCCTGGGGCCGGTGATGCTCGGGCAGGTCGAGGTCGCCCAGCAGGCCGAGCAGGGTGTCTTCGATGTGCTTGGCGACTGAGCTGTAGGAAGGCTCGGGCGAGTCGGGCAGGGCGTACAACGCCTCGGGATCGATTTCAGCCGATTCGTCATCCAGCACCGGCGGCAATGACAGGCTGCCGATTGCCGTCGGCTGCGGCGCCTCTGGCAGGAGCTGCGGCGCTGCGACCGTACTTTCACGCTGCGGCACAACGCTCACGTCGGCAGACTGGACAGATTCCGGGGCCTGGACCACGGCAGCAGGCATTTCGACCGGCGTTATACGGGCAACCTGCGGCTGCGGCTGCGGCTGCGGTGCCACAAGCTCATCCACTTCGACCCGGGGCGCAACAGGCACCGGCGCAGGTGCGCTCTCAGTGACCTGCGGCTGCGGGGCCTGGGCTTGTGGCGCAAAAGCCCGCAGGGCCTGGGCCAGCTCGGGCGCATCCTCAACCGCCGGTGCGGCCGGGCTTGCCTGAGCAGCAGGGCTTTGCCGGGAGGCCGTGGCAGCGGGCTCAACCGGCGCAACCTCGGTACCCGCCTCCTTGCCCCCGAACAGACGTTGCAACAAACCCGGGCGAGCCGGTTCGTCATCCGACTCGAGGTTGCTCAGGGCCTGCCCTTGAAGGCCGCTCAATTCACTGAGCAGCAGAGGGATTTCCCGCGCCTGGCCGACGCGGCTGTCCAACTGCTTGGCAAAACTCTTGAGCGGGCGACTGACTTCCCGGGGCAAGGGCAGCGCCTGCAATTGCGTGACCAGGGAGGTCATAGCTGTGCTGATCTGATCAACCCGCGTTTCACGGCGTTGCTCGGAATCCAGCACGGCCTTTTCCAGGCGCGGCAGCAGGGCGGCGAGTGCGGCGTCCATGTCATCGCTGCGCACCACATCGCGCATCTCTTTCATGCACTGGTCGACGGCCCGGTCCGTGCCCTCGGCTGCCAGGGTGCTGCGCACCAGGCCACGGCGCAGCAAGTCGAGGCGCGCGGCCCAACGGCGTTCGAGCTTTTCTTGTTGCTCGATGCTTAACAGGTATTTTTCTTTCCAGCGCTGGGCGTCGTCGCTCATGCAAGGGGTCCGCGAGGGCCGGGGCTCAACGCGGGTAATGCATCAACCGTGAGCGAACCCGGCAGACGAATCTCTACCGCGACCGGCAGGTGATCGGAAATGGGTTGCGCCAGCACCTGCACGCTTTCCAGCGTCAGGGTCGGGCTTAACAGGATGTGATCAAGACAGCGTTGCGGGCGCCAGCTGGGGAAAGTGGCTTCGACCTGGGGCGCCAGCAGCCCGAGGTCGCGCAACGGGGAATTCTCCAACAGGTCACTGGCGTGGGTGTTCATGTCCCCCATCAGCACCTGGTGTTTGTAATCGCCAATCAGCTCACGGATGTAGGCCAACTGCATGGTGCGGGTACGCGCGCCCAGCGCCAGGTGCATCATGACGACCACCAGCGCCTCGGGCCCCTCGCCAAACCGCACGAGAATCGCCCCGCGCCCTTTCGGACCTGGCAGTGGATGGTCTTCGATCGCCCAGGGCTTAAGGCGGCTGAGTACACCATTACTGTGTTGGCCGAGTTTGCCGAGGTTGCGATTGAGTTGTTGATACCAGTAGGGAAACGCGCCGAGCTGGGCCAGGTGCTCGACCTGGTTGACGTAGCCCGAACGCAGGCTGCCACCATCGGCCTCCTGCAGGGCCACCAGGTCGAAGTCTCCCAGCAGGTCGCCAATCTTCTGCAGATTGCCGGCCCGGCCATTGTGGGGCAACAGATGCTGCCAGCCACGGGTCAGGTAGTGCCGGTACTTTTCGGTACTGATGCCGACCTGGATATTGAAGCTCAGCAAGCGCAGCCGGCTGTCCGCCGGCAGGCCGGTGGACGCGAGATGATGCTCGTTGACCTGCGGATCATGCAGGCCAACCACTCGTTCTGTACCCCAGCGGCGCATGGCGGGCCCCTTACTTGGCTGCGCGCTCTTTGGCGATCAGCTGGTCGGCAACGTTCAGGGTCGCTTCAGGGCCGCCGGTGGAGCCGAGGTCAAAGCGGTACTTGCCGTTGACGATCAGGGTTGGAACGCCTTGCACGCCGTATTTCTGTGCCAGCTCCTTGGCCTGCTTGATCTGGCCCTGGATGGCGAAGGAGTTGAAGGTTGCGAGGAACTTGTCCTTGTCCACGCCTTGGGTGGCGAGGAAGTCAGCCATTTGATCAGGCTTGGTCAGCGGCTTGCGATCCTTCTGGATAGCTTCGAACACGGCATTGTGGACCTTATGCTCCACACCCATGGCTTCCAGGGTCAGGAACATCTGGCCGTGGGCATCCCAAGGGCCGCCGAACATGGCCGGGATGCGCTTGAAGTTCACGTCCGAAGGCAGCTTTTCGGCCCAAGGGTTGATGGTCGGTTCAAAAGAGTAGCAATGCGGGCAGCCATACCAGAACAGCTCTACGACTTCGATCTTGCCCGGCACGGAAACCGGTACAGGATTGGCCAGTTCAACATAGGTCTTGCCCGCTTCAAGTGGCACATCGGCGGCTTGGGCGGTCATGCCGAACAGGCTGGCAGTGACGAGAGCGGCGCTGAGGATCAATTTACGCATGCTTTACTCCTGGACAAATAAAGTCGCCTCGCGCGACCTTTTTTATGACAGGCCTGCACGGGCATGAGTTCGTTAGTGTAACGGTAGCGGCCACAAAAAAGGGCGGCCCGCGCCACCCTTTTTATGCTTGCATCGACGGATTAATCGAGCGTTAACGTTACCACTGGTGTACGCCCGGCCTTGCGCGCCTTACTTGTGCAGGCCCTGGATATAGCTGGCCACCGCTGCAATGTCTTCATCGCTCAATTTGCGCGCGATGGTGCGCATGGTCATGGCGTCGCCATCGTTGGCGCGACCGGCTTCTTCCTTGCGGAAATCGGTCAGTTGCTTGGCAATGTACTGGGCGTGCTGGCCGCCCAGGTGCGGGAAACCTGCTGCGGCGTTACCCGAGCCATCCGGGGAGTGGCAGCCGGTACAGGCCGGCAGGCCTTTGTCGAGGTCGCCGCCACGGAACAGCTTTTCACCACGCTCGACCAGTTTTGGATCCGCCGCCCCCACGCTGCCTGCCTGGCTGGCGAAATACGCCGCGATATCCGCCAGGTCCTGATCGTTGAGATTGGTCAGCATGCCGGTCATTTCCAGGACCGTTCGCTTGCCGTCCTTGATGTCGTGCATCTGCTTGGTCAGGTATTTCTCGCCCTGGCCCGCCAGTTTTGGAAAGTTGGGTGCCGGGCTGTTGCCGTCCGGTCCATGGCAGGCGCCACATACAGCGGCCTTTGTCTGGCCAGCAGTAGCGTCACCTGCACCATGGGCAACACCAGTGATGCCCAAGGTCAACAGCAGACTCACGATCAATTTGTTCATCAGCTAATCCAATTACGGCTAAAGGTTATAGAGTTATGAACCGGGTCTACTCGCTCATCAAAAGGATGATGGCCTGGTAATCCTCGGCACGGCATTCCATGCACAAACCACGCGGCGGCATCGCCTTGAAACCCTGGGTCACGTGCTGCACCAGCGTATCCATGCCTTGCGCCAGTCTCGGCGCCCAGGCTGCCTGGTCACCCCGCTTGGGGGCCGTTGGCAACTGCCCGGCATGGCAAGCCGCGCAAACGCGGTTGTACACAGCTTCCGGATCCTGTGTAGCCTGCGCACTGTAAAGTGGTATCAGGACACCGACAGCTAGCAGCCACTTGGTCATACGTCGACCTTTTCAGGGTTTGGAAGCGTTTTGCGTTCTAATGCGCAATAAAGGTCTATCGCTCCCGTGAACTTCATCCTTCGCTGGGACAAAGCACACACAAAATCTGCGGCATTATATACTGGCGCTACTGAAACGGGAACGACACTACTTGCCGCACCCATTCCCGGCACCGCCCACATCGGAAATCCCATGCAACTCAAGAACCCCATCCTCGGTCTGTGCCAACAGTCCACGTTCATGCTCAGCGCCGCCAAAGTCGACCAATGCCCCGACGACGAAGGCTTTGAAGTGGCCTTCGCCGGGCGCTCCAACGCCGGCAAGTCCAGCGCGCTCAACACCCTGACCCATGCCAGCCTGGCTCGCACCTCGAAAACCCCAGGCCGCACGCAACTGCTCAACTTCTTCAAGCTAGACGATGATCGGCGTCTGGTCGACCTGCCGGGCTACGGTTACGCAAAAGTACCTATCCCATTGAAGCTGCACTGGCAGCGTCACCTGGAAGCGTATCTGGGTGGCCGCGAGAGTTTGAAAGGGCTGATCCTGATGATGGATATCCGTCATCCAATGACCGATTTCGACCTGCTGATGCTCGATTGGGCAGTCGCCAGCGGCATGCCAATGCACATCCTGCTGACCAAGGCCGACAAGCTGACCTACGGCGCCGCCAAGGGCACCTTGCTCAAAGTGCAGGCACAAATCCGTAAAGGTTGGGGTGATGCCATCACCATCCAGCTGTTCTCGGCACCCAAGCGCATGGGCCTGGAAGATGCCTATACCGTGCTGGCAGGCTGGATGGAACTGGCGGACAAGGGCGCAGAACTGGCCGAATAACTTTTCTGCGGGCAAAAAAAACCCCGGACTTCGTATGGGGAGGGGAAGTTCGGGGTCCAAGTTCCGGACCGCTAGGGCGGGGTCCAGATATCTGCCAACACTTAACACAACATAGGAGCATTGAAGGGCTTCACCACCCATTCAGTAACTCTGAGTGACTTTTCATGGGTTAAGTTCCGGCGCCCCGGAAAAACTATTGGAAATAACCCTCGGATATTTCCGATCTATAGGCAACGCTGCGACCTCATGCCGCAGCGCTGCCGGATAATCAGTGCGCCTGGTCCCAGTTATCGCCCACGCCGACCTCCACCAGCAGCGGCACATCCAGTTGCGCGGCACTGCTCATGTGCTCGCGAATCTTCTCGCTGACTTCAGCCACCAGGTCCTCACGGACCTCGACCACCAATTCATCGTGCACCTGCAGGATGACCTTGGCGTCGAGCCCCGACTCCGTCAGCCAGTTGTCGACCTTGACCATGGCCTTCTTGATGATATCGGCGGCAGTCCCCTGCATCGGCGCGTTGATCGCGGTGCGTTCTGCGCCTGCGCGCTCCTGCGGCTTGTTGGAGTGAATATCCGGCAAGTACAGGCGACGCCCGAACAGGGTTTCCACATAGCCCTGGTCGGAAGCCTGGGCGCGGGTGCGCTCCATGTACTCGCGCACCCCTGGGTAGCGAGCGAAGTACACATCTATATAGGCCTTGGCCGTCTTGGTATCGACGCCAATGTCCTTGCCCAGCTTCTGCGCGCCCATGCCGTAGATCAGGCCGAAGTTGATCGCCTTGGCGCTGCGGCGCTGATCGGACGTGACCTCGTCCAGTTCGACCTTGAACACCTCGGCCGCCGTGGCCGTGTGCACATCCAGGTTGTCGCGAAAGGCGTTGAGCAAGCCTTCGTCCTTGGACAGGTGCGCCATGATCCGCAGCTCGATTTGCGAGTAGTCCGCCGCCAGCAGCTTGTAGCCCTTGGGTGCGACGAACGCCTGGCGGATCCGCCGGCCTTCGGCCGTGCGCACCGGGATGTTCTGCAGGTTCGGATCACTGGACGACAAGCGCCCGGTGGCCGCCACCGCCTGGTGATAAGAGGTATGGATACGCCCGGTACGGGGGTTGATCTGCTCAGGCAAACGATCGGTGTAGGTGCTTTTGAGCTTGCTCATGCTGCGGTACTGCATCAGCACCTTGGGCAATGGATAGTCATCTTCGGCCAGTTTGGCCAGTACTTCCTCGGCGGTAGAGGCCTGGCCCTTGCCAGTCTTCTTCAATACCGGCAGCCCGAGCTTTTCGTAGAGGATAGCCCCCAACTGCTTGGGCGAACCCAGGTTGAACTCCTCGCCGGCGATCTCGTACGCCTGGCGCTCCAGCTCCACCATCTTGTTGCCCAGCTCGATGCTCTGCACGCCAAGCAACGCGGCATCCACCAGGGCACCTTGGCGCTCGATCCGTGCCAGCACCGGCACCAATGGCATCTCGATATCCGTCAGCACGCTGGCCAGGCTCGGCAGGGCGCAGAGCTGCTCATACAGCGCCAGGTGCAGGCGCAGGGTCACATCGGCGTCTTCGGCGGCGTAGGGGCCGGCCTGCTCCAGGGCAATCTGGTCGAAGGTCAGTTGCTTGGCGCCTTTGCCGGCGATGTCCTGGAAGCTGACGGTGTCATGTTCCAGGTACTTCTTCGCCAGGCTGTCCATGTCGTGACGGGTCGCGGTGGAGTTCAGCACGTAGGATTCAAGCATTGTGTCGAAGGCGATGCCGCGCACGGTGATGCCGTGCGCCGGGTCGCCGCCGATGGCGCAATTGGCCAGGATATTCATGTCGAACTTGGCGTGCTGGCCGACCTTGAGCTTGTTCGGGTCCTCCAGCAGCGGCTTGAGGGCCAACAACACCGTATCGCGATCCAATTGCTCGGGCACGCCGATGTAGGAATGGGTCAGCGGGATGTAGGCTGCTTCGTTGGCCTGCACGGCAAACGAAACCCCCACCAGTTGCGCCTGCTGCGCGTCGACACCGGTGGTTTCGGTATCGAAGGCAAACAACTTGGCGTCATTGAGTTTTTTCAGCCAGACGTCAAAACGGGCCTGGTCGAGGATGGTCTCGTACTGCGCCTGGACCGGGGCCACAGGCGCCTGGGCCTCAACTGCAACCTGAGCCGGTGCAACGTCCGCGGCGGCCTTGAGCTCGACGCGCTTGGCATCGCGCTGAATCTCGTCGATCCAGCTCTTGAACTCCAGCAGGGTGTACAGCTCCAGCAGCTTCTCGCGATCCGGCTCGATCAGGTGCAAGTCTTCCAGGCCAACATCCAGGGGCACGTCGACCTTGATGGTCGCCAACTGGTAGGACAGGAATGCCATCTCTTTATGCTCTTCCAGCTTGGCCGGCAGGGTCTTGGCCCCACGGATCGGCAAGGTCGGGACAATATCCAGTTGCTCGTACAGCTCTTTCAGGCCGCCGTTCACACCGACCAGCAGCCCTGAAGCGGTCTTAGGACCGATACCAGGAACGCCTGGGATGTTGTCGGAGGAATCGCCCATCAATGCCAGATAGTCGATGATCTGCTCGGGAGCGACCCCAAATTTCTCCTTAACGCCGTCGATGTCCATGGCGCTACCGGTCATGGTGTTGACCAAGGTAATGTGCCCATCGACCAGCTGTGCCATGTCCTTGTCACCCGTGGAGATCACCACCGGGCGGTTGGCGGCAGCACTGCTGCGGGCCAGGGTGCCGATAACGTCATCCGCTTCGACGCCTTCGACGCACAGCAGCGGGAAGCCCAGGGCGATCACGCTCTGGTGCAGCGGCTCGATCTGCACGCGCATGTCATCGGGCATGCTCGGGCGGTTGGCCTTGTATTCGGCGTACATATCATCGCGAAATGTCCCGCCCTTGGCGTCGAACACGACCGCGAACGGGCTATCCGGGTACTGCTTGCGCAGGCTTTTGAGCATGTTCAACACGCCCTTGACCGCACCGGTCGGCAGGCCTTTGGACGTGGTCAACGGCGGCAGCGCGTGGAAGGCGCGGTACAGATATGAAGAACCGTCCACCAGGACGAGGGGGGCTTGGCTCATGAGCAGGATCAACCTTTTCGGCGGGTCTGGCGCTAGAATAGCCGGACCAATGACAACAAAGGGACAAGGTTATCATGCGTACATTCAATCGCCTGCTGTTGACCGGCTTGATTGCACTCGCTCCGATGGCTGCCATGGCGGCAGACGACGCTCCCTCGGGAGACCCGCAAGTCACCATTCGCACGGAAGGCGACAAGACCATCCAGGAATACCGCCAAAACGGTTTCCTGTATGCCATCAAGGTAACGCCCAAGGGCGCACCCCCGTACTTTTTGGTGCGCGCGGACGGAACCGATGCGAACTTCATCCGCTCGGACCAGCCGGATATGCTGATCCCGTCATGGAAGATCTTCGAATGGAAATGATTTCTTAACTTTAATCGGCGCCGCGGCCTGCGGCGCCCGTACTGGCAGTTTTAACCATGTCTGTGTTCACCCCCCTGGCTCGGCCCGAGCTGGAAACCTTTCTCGCCCCTTATGGGCTCGGCCGCCTGCTCGATTTCCAGGGGATTGCCGCTGGTAGCGAAAACACCAACTTCTTTATCAGCCTGGAACAGGGCGAATTTGTCCTGACCCTGGTTGAACGCGGCCCCGTGGACGAAATGCCGTTCTTCATCGAACTGCTGGACGTACTCCACGACGCCGACCTGCCCGTGCCTTACGCCCTGCGCACCACCGACGGCGTGGCCCTGCGCGAATTGGCAGGCAAGCCGGCGCTGCTGCAACCGCGCCTGGCGGGCAAGCACATCAAGGAGGCCAATGCCCAGCATTGCGTGCAAGTGGGTGAATTACTCGCTCACCTGCACCTGGCCACCCAGGGCGACAAGGTGCTGGAGCGCAAGACCGATCGCGGGCTGGATTGGATGCTCGACGAGGGCACGCAGCTGATCTCGCACCTCGACGCCCACCAACAGCAACTGTTGCAAATGGCGCTGGATGAAATCCAGCAGCTCAAAGGGCAGATCCTCACGCTGCCACGGGCCAATATCCACGCCGACCTGTTTCGCGACAACGCGATGTTCGAAGGCACCCACCTGACCGGGTTGATCGACTTCTATAACGCCTGCTCCGGGCCAATGCTGTACGACGTGGCGATTGCCCTCAATGACTGGTGCTCGGACGCCGCCGGGGTGATCGACGGCCACCGCGCCCGCGCACTGCTGGGCGCCTATGCGGCACTGCGGCCGTTCAGCACCAGGGAAGCCGAGCTGTGGCCGACGATGCTGCGCGTGGCGTGTGTGCGGTTCTGGCTGTCCCGCCTGATTGCAGCAGAGACGTTTGCGGGGCAGGACGTGCTGATTCACGATCCGGTGGAGCTTCAACAGCTGCTGGAACAACGCCAGCAGGTCACCCTCCAGCTGCCGCTCGCCCTCTAACGCTCTGGGAGCGGGCTTGCCCGCGATGAGGCGTGTCAGTCACCTAATGAGCGCCTGATACACCGCCATCGCGGGCAAGCCCGCTCCCACATTGGTTTGGCGATGTGCCTACAGTGACTCCAGGCACCCTGCCAAATCATTGCCCAACTTCTCCAGCAACTGCTCATACCCCTGGCCCGTGGCCGGGGTGTAGCCGCCCAGGGCATCCAATTCCGCCAGCTTCACCGGCAGGCCAGCCACCAGGGTCTCGGCCAGGCGCGGGCGCAAGGGTGGCTCGCTGAACACACAGGTCTTACCCACTTCCTGCAAGCGCGTGCGCATCGCCGCCACATGCTGGGCGCCGGGCTGCACTTCGGCGGCCACGCTGAACACACCGGTGTGCTTGAGGCCGTAGGCATCTTCAAAGTAGTCGAAGGCTTCGTGGAACACGAAGTAAGGCTTGCCGGCGATACCCGCCAGACGCGCTTTCAAACGCAGGTCCAAGGCATCCAGGCGCCCGTTGAACGCTTGCAGGTTGCTCTGGTAGCGCTCTGCGTTGGCGGGGTCAGCCGCGCTCAAGTCCGCCGCCATCCTGGCCGCAATCACCCGCGCATTCACCGGCGACAACCACAAGTGGGCATCCAGGCTGCCAGGGCGATGATCGTGGTCATGGTCGTCGGCTTCTTCGCCATGGGAGTGATTATCTTCGGCGAAATGCCGCAGCTTCAGGCCCGGCAGTTCCTGCACGGCCACCGTGGGCAAGTTGCGACCCTTGAGGACCCGTGGCAGGAAGCCTTCCATGTCCGGACCGATCCAATACAGCAGATCCACCGATTGCACACGCCGTACGTCGGATGGGCGCAATGCATAGTTATGCGGCGAGGCTCCGGGTGGCAATAACACCTCTGGAACCGCCACGCCGTCCTGCACAGCGGCGGCAATCAGCTGTAAGGGTTTGATGCTGGTGAGCACCCGAACCTCGGCCTGGGCAGCCCCGGCAATCAATAAACTGGTGACAAATACGACAAAAACGGCAAAAAGTCGGGACACGATGAGCACTCAAGTCAGCAGGAACGGGTAACATAATAACGTCTCTCACAAATATCTGTCGCCGCTCATGCCTAAAACACCGCTTGCCAGCCGTCCCCACGACCACTCTCACTGCGTGCACAACGCACTGTCGGAGGCCGACGCCCTGTGCGCACGCCAAGGCCTGCGCCTGACCGCCCTGCGCCGGCGAGTGCTGGAACTGGTGTGGCAGAGCCACAAGCCGCTGGGTGCCTACGACATTCTCGGCGTGCTCAGCGAGCAGGACGGGCGCCGCGCCGCGCCGCCCACGGTGTACCGTGCGCTGGACTTCCTGCTGGAAAACGGCCTGGTGCACCGCATCGCCTCGTTGAACGCCTTTGTCGGCTGCAACCACCCGGAGCACGCGCACCAGGGCCAGTTCCTGATCTGCCGCGAGTGCCACGCCGCCATCGAGCTTGAACAAAAAAGCATCAGCGACGCGATTATCAAGAGTGCCGGCGATGTCGGCTTCCGAGTCGAAGGGCAGACCGTCGAAGTGGTTGGCATCTGCTCGGGCTGCCAGGGGGCTTGATGAGCACTGCGCTAATCCGCCTGGAACAGGTCGGCGTCACATTCGCCGACCAGAACGTGTTGGACAACATTGACCTGAGCGTCGAGCCGGGGCAGATCGTCACCCTGATCGGCCCCAACGGCGCCGGCAAGACCACCCTGGTGCGCGCCGTGCTAGGCCTGCTCAAGCCCGACAGCGGCAGTGTCTGGCGCAAGCCCAAGCTGCGCATCGGCTATATGCCGCAGAAACTGCACGTTGACCCAACCCTGCCACTGTCGGTGCTGCGCTTCCTGCGCCTGGTGCCCGGCGTGGACCGCACCCGCGCCCTGGCCGCGCTCAAGGAAGTGGGGGCCGAGCAGGTCATCGACAGCCCGGTGCAAAGTATCTCCGGTGGCGAGATGCAGCGCGTACTGCTAGCCCGGGCCCTGCTGCGCGAGCCCGAATTGCTGGTGCTCGATGAACCGGTGCAAGGCGTCGACGTTGCCGGCCAGGCCGAGCTCTACAGCCTGATCACCCGCCTGCGCGACCGGCATGGCTGCGGCGTGCTGATGGTGTCCCACGATCTGCACCTGGTGATGAGCACTACCGACCAGGTGGTGTGCCTCAACCGCCACGTCTGCTGCTCCGGCCACCCGGAACAGGTCAGCGGCGACCCGGCCTTCGTCGAGCTGTTCGGCAAGAATGCGCAGAGCCTGGCGATTTACCACCACCGTCACGATCATGCCCATGACCTGCATGGCGCGGTGGTTGCCGATCCGATCGCCCCTCATACCCACGTCCACGGAGATGGCTGCAAGCATGGCTGATTTTCTGCTCTACGCCCTGCTTGCAGGCTTGGCTTTGGCGCTGGTGGCGGGCCCGTTGGGCTCGTTCGTGGTCTGGCGGCGCATGGCCTACTTTGGCGACACCTTGTCCCACGCGGCCCTGCTCGGCGTGGCCCTGGGCTTTTTGCTGGACGTCAGCCCGACCATCGCGGTAACCGTCGGCTGCCTGCTGCTGGCAGTGCTGCTGGTGACCCTGCAACAGCGCCAGCCCCTGGCCTCGGACACGCTACTGGGGATCCTCGCGCCGAGTACCCTGTCCCTGGGCCTGGTGGTGCTGAGTTTTATGCACGAAGTGCGTATCGACCTGATGGCCTACCTGTTCGGCGACCTGCTGGCGATCAGCCCCACGGACCTGGCCTGGATTCTCGGCGGCAGCGCGGCAGTATTGATCCTGCTCGTGGCCCTGTGGCGCCCGCTGCTGGCAATTACCGTCCACGAACAACTGGCCACCGTCGAAGGCTTGCCAGTACCCGCACTGCGCATGACCCTGATGTTGCTGATCGCCGTGGTGATCGCTGTCGCAATGAAGATTGTCGGCGTATTGTTGATCACGTCGCTGTTGATCATCCCCGCCGCAGCCGCCCAGCGTCATGCACGTTCGCCGGAACAGATGGCGGTCGGCGCCAGTTTGCTGGGGATGCTTGCCGTGTGTGGTGGCCTGGCGCTGTCCTGGTTCAAGGACACCCCGGCCGGGCCGTCGATTGTGGTCACGGCCGCCGCACTGTTTCTGCTGAGTTTTGTCCTGCCCCGTCGAGGGGTGTAGACTTGCTCGCTTTTTGCGCAATTAGAGAGTCGCAGGAATGAAGCCGTTCACCTCCCGTTATCTGCTCCTTGCCGCATTTTCCCTGCTGCTGGGCGCCTGCCAAAGCACCCCGCCCGTCGCCCCCGAGGCACCGGACGCGCGCGCTGCGGCCATTGCACAGCTGGAACAAAACCTGGCCAGCAGTGAGCTGGCTACCGCCGAAGACCAACTGGCGGCCTTGCAGGCCCAATCGCCTGACGATCCGGCGCTGGAGCCTTATCAGCGCCAACTGGCCGAAGCCTATTTGCAGCGCAGCCAGATCGTCCTGCAAAAAGGTGATGTCAACGCCGCCGCTACGGCCTTGAGCCGCGCCCGGGCCCTGATGCCCAAGGCTCCGGCACTGACTGGCGGGGTCAACAGCGCCATCGCCCACGCCCGCAAAGCCGAGCTGGATAAAGCCGAAGCCGCCCTGAAAGCTGCCGAAGCCAAGCCACCGGCCAAGGTCATCGACCCCACCGCCGAGAGCACCACGGTTGCGCTGAACCTCACGGATATCCAGCAATTGCGCCATCAACTGGATGCCATCGCCACCGATGTGGTGAATTACCAGTGTGACGTGAGCATCCAGGTGCCGCGCACCGAGGATTACCCGTGGCTGAACACGCTGTTGACTAAACGAGTGAAGCGGATTGACTCAGGGTATGACCTGAAGATCCACCGGCAGATTCTCAAACACATACCGGCCCAGGTGGTGCTGATTCCGCGTAAGGCGGACTGACGCCCATCGCCGGCAAGCCGGCCCCCACAGTGCAATACATTTCAACGTGGGAGCCGGCTTGCCGGCGATGAGGCCCTGTCAAACAACCAGAAACTTAAGCCGGAACCGCCTTGGCCCTAGGCTCGCGCTCCCACACCCGATGCTGGGCAATCGCCGCAATAAACGCCTTCAACGCCTTGGCATCACCGCCCACAATCAACCCCGCATCCACCTCCAGCTTCAACACTTCCAGCAACTGCTTCGCCTCACCGGCCAAGGCAATCGCCTTCAAGTGCTTGTAGGCCTCCAGCAGGTAATGCAACGCCACGCCATCGCCGCTCAATGCCTGGATCGACTTCGCCCCGCCCGGCACAAACACCGCATCGAATGCCACCGACGGCAAGCCTTCCATCGACGCGTCCACCGCCAGGCTCTTGCCATCGGCCGTAGTGACCGGCGCCGAGGTCGGCCCGAGCAACTTGGCATGGGCACCTTCTGCGGCCAGCGCCTTCTTCAGCGCGGCAATCGCGGCACCATCCACACCATTGGCGGCCAGGATCGCCACCTTGCGCGTCTTGATATTGCCCGCCAGCAAGTTGGCCTGGCTCAAGGCCGGCGAGCGCTCTGGCGCGGTCTTGCGCACCGGCACGGTGCCTTTTTTCGGTGCCGGCAGGCCCAGGTTTTGCGCCACACGCTTGGCCAGCCCGAGGTCGATATTGGCCAGGATCTCATTGACCTGGCGCACCCGGATAAACTCACGCTCGACCTTGCCCAGCTCAAAGCTATAGGCCGCGATGATGTGTTCCTGCTCGTGCTTGCTCATGCTGTTGAAAAACAGGCGCGCCTGGGAAAAGTGATCGCCAAAGGACTCACTGCGCTCGCGGATCTTGTGCGCGTCGATACGCTCCGGGTAGGACTCAAAACCACCGTCCTGCGCTGCCGGCGCAGTTTCTTTCGGCCAGCCGCCGTCGATGGAGTTCGGCTCGTACGCGGCACGGCCTTTGTCGATGGTGCTGCGGTGCATGGCATCGCGCTGGTTGTTATGCAGCGGCGTCAGCGGCTGATTGATCGGCAACTGGTGAAAGTTCGGGCCACCTAGTCGGCTGATCTGCGTATCGGTGTAGGAAAACAGGCGACCTTGCAGCAGCGGGTCATTGGAGAAATCGATACCCGGCACGATATGGCCCGGGCAGAACGCGACCTGTTCGACTTCGGCGAAGAAGTTGTCCGGGTTGCGATTGAGCACCATCTTGCCCAGCGGGGTGATGGGCACCAACTCTTCGGGAATCAGCTTGGTCGGGTCGAGAATATCGAAGTCGAACGCGTGCTCCTTATCTTCCGGAATCACCTGTACGCCCAATTCCCACTCCGGGTAATCGCCCATCTCGATCGCATCCCACAGGTCGCGACGATGGTAATCGGTATCTTTACCGGCCAGCTTTTGCGCCTCATCCCACACCAGGGAGCAGGTGCCCGCCGTCGGACGCCAGTGGAATTTGACGAAGTTGGATTGACCCTCGGCATTCACCAGGCGGAACGTGTGCACCCCAAAACCCTGCATGCTGCGTAGGCTTTTTGGAATGGCGCGGTCGGACATCGCCCAGATCACCATGTGCGCCGATTCCGGCTGCAGCGAGACAAAATCCCAGAAAGTATCGTGGGCCGAGCCGCCGGTAGGAATTTCGTTGTGCGGCTCAGGTTTTACCGCATGCACGAAGTCAGGAAACTTGATCGCGTCCTGAATGAAAAATACCGGCATGTTGTTGCCCACCAGGTCGAAGTTGCCTTCGTCGGTGAAGAACTTCACGGCAAAGCCGCGCACATCACGCACCGTATCGCCTGAACCACGTGGGCCCTGCACCGTGGAAAAGCGCGTGAACACCGGGGTTTTACGGCCAGGGTCACGTAAAAAACCCGCCTTGGTCAGCGCCGAATGGTTTTCATAGGTCTGGAAGTAGCCATGGGCGCCAGTGCCGCGGGCGTGCACGATGCGCTCCGGGATACGCTCGTGGTCAAAGTGCGTGATCTTTTCACGCATGATGAAATCTTCCAGCAGCGAAGGCCCGCGCGCGCCGACTTTCAACGTGTTCTGGTTATCGGAGATTTTCACCCCCTGATTAGTGCGCAGCGCCTGGCCGGTGGCGTCGGAGCGAGACTTCTCCAGGCTTTGCAGCTTGGCATTGGTGTTGCCACGGTCCAGGGTATCGGTGCCTGCAAGCTCGCTCTTGGGCGGCGTAGCGGGTTTTTTGGTACTCATCAGACAAAACTCCTCGTTTGCGTAGGCCAGAGCGGTCCCTGGCTCGTTTGAGCAAAACCCCGGGCACGGCACCCGGGAAATCGAGTTGCTTAAGTAGTGACTGACGGGATTTTTTACCGTTCCTTTTTTATGACCTTTGATCGCGTTATTGCCAAATCGCTGGTTGAATACGAAATAAATGCTAAGAAACGCTATACGGACAGGCTAAAATGCGCGCCCGGCTAACCGCTGATCCCTTTTCAATGCGCCCCACAAGGTTCGCTACGTGATCGAGTTTCATAACGTCCATAAAACCTACCGGGTCGCCGGCAAGGATATCCCCGCACTGCATCCCACCAGCCTGCGCGTCGAGAACGGCCAGGTGTTTGGCCTGATCGGCCATTCCGGCGCGGGAAAAAGTACTCTGCTGCGCCTGATCAATCGCCTCGAAGAGCCTTCGGGCGGCCAGATCCAGGTGGATGGCGAAGAAGTCACCGCCCTGGATGCCAACGGCCTGCGCCGTTTCCGGCAGCAGGTCGGGATGATCTTCCAGCACTTCAACCTGCTGGCCTCCAAGACCGTTGCCGACAACGTCGCGCTGCCGCTGACCCTGGCGGGCGAACTGTCGCGCCGCGAGATCGATGCGCGCGTGGCCGAACTGCTGGACCGGGTCGGCCTCGCCGACCACGCCAGGAAGTACCCGGCGCAACTGTCCGGCGGCCAGAAGCAGCGCGTCGGCATTGCCCGTGCCCTAGCCACCAAACCGAAAATCCTGCTGTGCGACGAAGCCACCAGCGCCCTCGACCCACAGACCACCGCCTCGGTCCTGCAATTGCTGGCCGAGATCAACCGCGAGCTGAAGCTGACCATCGTGCTGATCACCCATGAAATGGACGTGATCCGCCGTGTCTGCGACCAGGTCGCGGTGATGGATGCCGGGGTGATTGTCGAGCAAGGCCCGGTGGCCCAGGTGTTCCTGCACCCCACGCACCCGACCACCAAGCGCTTTGTGCAAGAAGCCGAGCAGGTCGATGAAGGTGAGCAGCGCGATGTGTTCGCCCATGTGCCGGGCCGCATCGTGCGCCTGACGTTCCAGGGCGAAGCGACCTACGCGCCACTGCTGGGTACCGTCGCCCGCGAAACGGGTGTGGACTACAGCATCCTTGCCGGTCGCATCGACCACATCAAAGATACCCCTTACGGGCAACTGACCCTGGCCATCACCGGCGGTGACATGGAAGCGGCGTTCGCGCGCTTTACCGCCGCCGATGTGCACATGGAGGTCCTGCGTTAATGGACGTGCTACTGCATTACTTCGACAACGTCGACTGGGCTGATATCTGGGTGGCCACCAACGACACCCTGCTGATGCTCGGCACCTCGCTGTTTTTCACCGTGCTGGTGGGCCTGCCATTGGGCATCCTGCTGTTTCTGTTCAGCCCACGGCAGTTGCTGGAGCAGAAAACCACCTATGCCGCCCTGGCCTTCGTGGTCAACGCCATACGTTCGCTGCCGTTTATCATTCTGCTGATTGTGATGATCCCGACGACCGTGTTCCTCACGGGCACTTCGCTGGGCGTGGCCGGCGCGATTCCACCGCTAGTGGTAGGCGCTTCGACGTTCTTCGCGCGGCTGGTGGAAACCGCCCTGCGCGAGGTCGATCGCGGCATCATCGAGGCGACCCAGGCCATGGGCGCGACCACCCGGCAGATCATCACCAAGGCGCTGCTGCCCGAGGCAAAGCCGGGCATCATTGCTGCAATCACCGTGACCGCCATTGCCCTGGTGGGCTACACCGCCATGGCGGGTGTGGTGGGTGCCGGTGGCCTGGGCGACCTGGCGATCCGCTATGGCTACCAGCGTTTCCAGGATGACGTCATGGTCGTGACCGTGGTGATGTTGATTGTGCTGGTGCAGATTCTGCAAACCATCGGCGATAAGCTGGTGACCCACTATTCTCGAAAATAACGGCCATTGCCGGCCCTCGCCGGCATGCCCGAACAAGGAGCTTGTTGGATGAAAAAACTACTGGTTGCTTTCGCCGCGGTTGCCGCATTTTCCGCCCACGCCGCCGAGACCCTGACGGTCGCCGCGACCCCGGTGCCGCACGCTGAGATCCTTGAGTTCGTGAAGCCGGCCCTGGCCGCGCAAGGCGTGGACCTGAAGGTCAAGGTGTTCACCGACTACGTGCAGCCGAACGTACAAGTGGCCGAAAAACGCCTGGACGCCAACTTCTTCCAGCACCAGCCGTACCTGGATGAGTTCAACAAGGCCAAGGGCACCCACCTGGTGAGCGTCGCCGGCGTGCACCTGGAGCCGCTGGGCGCGTACTCCAGCAAGTACAAGAGCCTGGCCGAGCTGCCGAACGGCGCCAACGTGGTGATCCCCAACGACGCCACCAACGGCGGCCGCGCGCTGTTGCTGCTGGCCAGCAAGGGCCTGATCACCTTGAAGAACCCGACCGATATCCTGTCGACCATCAAGGACATCACCGGCAACGAAAAAGGCCTGAAATTCCGCGAACTGGAAGCCGCCACCCTGCCGCGCGTGCTGACCCAGGTCGACCTGGCCCTGATCAACACCAACTACGCCCTGGAAGCCAAGCTGGACCCGTCCAAGGATGCCCTGGCGATCGAAGGCAACGACTCGCCTTACGTCAATATCCTGGTGACCCGCGAGGACAACAAGGATTCGGACGCGGTGCAAAAACTGGTCAAAGCCCTGCACACTCCGGAAGTGAAGAAATTCATCAACGAGAAGTACAAAGGCGCGATCCTGCCGGCGTTTGATCTGAAAGACGATCTCTGAAGCCGAGCAAAGCAAAATGTGGGAGCTGGCTTGCCTGCGATCGCGGTGGGTCAGCAACCAAGAGGCTGGCTGACCTGACGCTATCGCAGGCAAGCCAGGTCCCACACTTGATCTGTGTTGTCAGCTCAGTTGCGCTGCAACAACCCCGGCAACTGCGCCACCAGCTTCTGGTTGTTCAACGGCGCACGGATAAACCCGCGCTGGCTGCCATCCGGGCCGATCAATGCCAGGTTGCCGCTGTGGTCGACGGTGTAGTTCGGCTTGCTGGTGTCGGCCGGAATGAACGGAATGCTCACCGCATTCGAGACCTTCTGCACATCCTCCACATTCGCCCCGGTCAACCCTGCAAATTGCGGATCGAAGTAGCTCAAGTACTGCTTGAGCTGGGTCGGGGTATCGCGATGCGGGTCAACGCTGACCAGGATCACCTGCAGCTTATCCACCACGTCCTTGGGCAGCTCGCTCTTGATCTGCCGCAGTTGGGCCAGGGTGGTCGGGCAGATATCCGGGCAGAAGGTGTAGCCAAAGAACAGCACGCTCCACTTGCCCTTCAACTCATTGACCAGCACCGGCTGGCCGTCCTGGTTGGTCATGGTCACGGGCGGCAGCTGGCGGCTTTGCGGCAGCAGGATAATGCCCGCGTCGATCAATGCCGTAGGGTCGCCCTGGCCCTTGCCAGACAGCACTTTGTTGACGGTCAGGCCCATGATCAACGCCACGACGGCCACCAGGATAAAGACAGTTTTTTGAGTTCGAGTCATAGGTTCAACAATAAGTAGTGGTCTACGAGCAGGGCGATAAATAGCAAAAACAGGTACCAGATAGAGTACTTGAAGGTATTGATCGCCGCGTGCGGCCGACTGCCACGGTACAGCACCCAGGCCCATTGCAGAAAGCGCGCACCCAGAACCAGCGCACAACCGAGGTACAACAGCCCGCTCATGTGGATCACATAGGGCATCAGGCTCACCGCCAGCAGCGCGAAGGTGTACAGCAGGATATGCACCTTGGTGTAGTGCTCGCCGTGGGTCACCGGCAGCATCGGGATATCGGCCTTGGCGTACTCCTCCTTGCGATGGATGGCCAGGGCCCAGAAGTGCGGCGGGGTCCAGGCGAAGATGATCAGCACCAGCAGCAACGGCTCGGCGCTCACATGGCCGGTGACCGCCACCCAGCCGAGCAATGGTGGCGCCGCGCCGGCCAGGCCGCCGATCACGATGTTCTGCGGTGTCGCGCGCTTGAGAAAGCCGGTGTAGATCACCGCATAGCCCAGCAGCGAGGCCAGGGTCAGCCAGGCCGCCAACGGGTTGGTAAACGCCAGCAGCAACGCCAGCCCGGCCACCGCCAGCGCCAGGGCAAACGTCAGCGCGGCAGCCGGGGAAACCCGGCCTTCAGCCAACGGCCGCTTGTGGGTGCGCGCCATCAGCGCGTCGATGCGCCGGTCCACCACATGGTTGACCGCTGCGGCGCCACCGGCACACAGGGCAATCCCCAGGTTGCCGAAGATCAGCACCGGCCACGGCACCCCGGCGCGGGTGGCGAGAAACATGCCTACCAGCGAGGTAATCAGCATCAGCACCACCACCTTGGGCTTGGTCAGCTCCAGGTAGTCGCGCCAGATCGCCTGGCCGGGACGCTCGCCAATCAAGGTCGCCATGGCATCTCTCCTTTAAGGGTGATCAGGCCCGACACGTGCTTGCGCGGGCTGAAGCGCCAACCGAACGGCACTTGGTGGCGGACCCGCACCAGGCTGGTACGGGCGTGGTAATTGACCAGCACCAGGGTCAGCAACAACGCTGCGCCGCCGGCGTTATGGGCGACCGCCACCGGCAGCGGCAAATGAAAGTACACATTGCTCAGGCCCAGGCCGATCTGCACGGCCAGGGCAACCAGCAGCAGGCCCGCCAGGCGGGTCATGCCCACCGCCTTGAGCTGCCAGGCCAGGCCCAGCAGCGCCACAGTCACCACCAGCGCGCCCAGGCGATGGGTCAGGTGAATCGCCGTGCGTGCATCACTGTCCAGTTGCCCGCCCAGGTAGTTGGGGCCGATATGCTGGGTCAGGTGAAAGCCATTGGCAAAGTCCGCTGCCGGCCACCACTCACCATGACAGGTCGGCAAATCGATACAGGCCACCGCCGCATAGTTGGAACTGACCCAGCCACCGAGGGCGATCTGCCCGATCACCAGCACCAGGCCGGCCGTGGCCCAATACTGCAGGCGCCGGGGCACGATCAGCGCCGGCAACACCCCGGACAAACGCAGGGTCAGCAGAAACAACAGGCTCAAGGTCGCGAAGCCACCCAGTAAATGCCCGGTGACGACCTGCGGCCACAGCTTGAGCGTCACCGTCCACATGCCAAAGGCCGCCTGGGCAAACACCACCGCCAGCAGGAACAACGGTAGCTTCAAGGGCTGCCCCGGATGCCGGCGATGGGTCCAGGCGCGGGTGGCCAACAGCGCGATCAGCAGCCCCAGGGTGCCTGCTGCATAGCGATGGATCATCTCGTTCCAGCCCTTGTCGGCCTCCACCGGCGTGTCCGGGAAGTGCAACTCGGCATGGGCCAACTGGGCCTCGCTTTTCGGCACGCTGATAAAGCCATAGCAACCCGGCCAGTCCGGGCAACCGAGACCGGCATGGGTCAGGCGCGTGTAGGCGCCCAAAAGCACCACAATCAGCGCCAGCAGGGTGGCAAACAGCGCGAGGCGAAATCCAGGTTTGGCCATGACGATGCCCTTATCCGATATTCGACAGTTTCAGCAGGTGGCGCAGATCGTTGAGCAGATCCTTGCCCTTGACCCGCGCGTCGTAGCGCAGCACCAGGTTGCCGTGGGGGTCGACGATCCACAGTTGCGCATCGCCCGGCGCGGCAGCGTTTTGCTTGAAAGTCGGCAGGTCCAGGGGCAAACGCTGCAACTGCGGATACTCGGCCTTCAACTTGGCCTCATACTCGGCGCCGACCGGCTGCGCACTGGCCAGGGCATGGCTGGCACGGGACGCATCGCGCCCCAGGCCGATCTGCAGCTGGCGCGCGAGGTAGACCAGTTGCTGGCAATCGGCGGCGCAGGCCGCGGGCGCGGTGACCAGCAATTGCCAGCGATCCTCGTCGGCCTGCACGCCGATATCGCTGCGGGTCTGGCCATTGCCGATCATTTCGCCATGATCGCTGCGGTTGTCCGGCACCCAGAACTGCCACTTGTACATCAGGGTCGCCAGCACCATCGGGCCGATCACCATCAGCAGGATCAGGATCAGTTGCCAGCGCCCTTTGCTGCGGTTGGGCGCCGCTGGCGTGTCAGACATGTTGAGTGGATTCATGGCCGCTCCCATGGTGCTTCTCCCTTGCGTTGTGCCAGCCGAGGTAGAGGTAAAGGCCCAGCAGCGCCAGCGCCATGGCGAACCACTGCACGGCATACCCCAGGTGTTTTTCCGGGCCCATGGCCACAACTGGCCACTGGGTTTCATAGGTCGCCGGGCCCGCTTCGGCCCGTAGCTCAAAGGCAAAGCCGCTGCGCTCCAACTCGGCCCACAGCGCCTGCGGGTGCAGCGCCGTCAGCAGGCGTGGCCATTTGGCGGCGGCTGGGTCGGCGTGTAGCTGGAACGTCTCGCCGGGGGCGACATACACCCAGGCGTTGATATTCAAAGGCTGGTCGGGGGTGGTGAAAGCTGGCGGCGTGCGCCGGTCCGGCCAAGGCAGCCAGCCGCGATTGAGCAACAGCCACTGGCCGCTGGTCTGGTCATGAAAGGGTTGCAGCAACTCGACGCCGGCCTTGCCGTCGCGCATGCGGTTATCCAGCAGCACGCTGTGCGCGGCGTCGAACTGCCCGCGCAACTGCACGCGGCGAAAGGCCGGATCCGCCACCGTCTCCAGTTGCGCAACGCTGATGGGCTGCGCCGCCCGGCGTTCGGCATAACTCTGGAGCAGTGCCTGTTTTTCCTGACCACGGGACAACTGCCAAAAGCCCAGGAACACCATCAGCGGTAGCAGCACCAGCACCACCAGGGTCGGGGCAATCCCGGGGCGAAAGCGTTTCATGGCGTTACCGCGAAGGTCGATGCTGTGCTGGCTATACTGAATCTCATTGCCCGCCCCTCAAAATAAGAGCCCTGGAGCCTGACCATGCTCAAAGCCGCTATCGCCCTGATGCTGATCGCTACCGTTGTGAGCCTGTTCAGTGGCTTGTTCTTCCTGGTCAAGGACGAGGGCCACTCCAATCGCCTCGTCACCGCCTTGACCGTGCGTGTAGTACTGGCCGTGATCACCCTGGCGCTGATCACCTGGGGGTTCTTCAGCGGCCAGCTGGTTTCCCACGCCCCCTGGTAAATCGCTACAGCACGTAGACGAAGAAAAACAGACCGATCCACACCACGTCGACAAAGTGCCAATACCAACTGGCCGCCTCGAAACCGAACTGGTGCTCGGCATTGAAATGCCCCTTGAGGATGCGCATCAGCATCACGAACAAAATGATCGTGCCGATGGTCACGTGGGCACCGTGAAAGCCGGTCAGCATGAAGAACGTCGCGCCATACACCCCCGAGCCCAGCGTCAGGCCCAGTTCTTTATAGGCGTGGATATATTCCTCGGCCTGGAACCCGAGAAACGCCAACCCCAGCAACACGGTGATCGCCAGCCAGATCTTCAGCGCACCGCGGTGCCCCTTGCGCAGGGCATGGTGGGCGATGGTGATGGTCACGCTGGAACTCACCAGCAAGATGGTATTGACCAACGGCAGGCCCCACGGGCTGATGGTGCCTTCCGGCGCCGGGAACAGCTTGGGGTCCGGGTTGTTGAGCAGCGGCCAGGCAAACTCGAAATTGGGCCACAGCATATGGGCAATGCCCTTGGAGCCTTCACCGGCCAGCCACGGCGCCGACATATGCCGCACATAGAACAGCGCACCAAAGAACGCGATAAAAAACATCACCTCGGAAAAGATGAACCAGGTCATGCCCCAGCGGAATGAGCGGTCCATCTGCGCGCTGTACAACCCGGCGCGGCTTTCCTTGATCACCGCGCCAAACCAGCCAAACATCATGTAGGCCAGCAGCAGGCTGCCGACGAAAAAGATCAGCGGGCCGTGGGATTCCGGGCGGGCCGCCTTGAGGTCGTTGAACCACACACCCAGGCCATACACGGTGATCAACAGCCCAAACGTGGCAATTATTGGCCATTTGCTTTGCGCTGGTACGTAGTACGTATCATGAGTCGACATGTATCCGTTCTCCTAATCGAGCCCGCAGGCACGCCTAGCCGCCGGTATGGACAGCCACGGGCGGTTGGCGCGCAGTGATATCGAACAGCGTGTACGCCAGGGTCAAATGCTTCACATCCTTGGGCATGTCGCGATCGACAATGAAGCGCACCGGCATCTCGATGCGCTCTCCCGGCTGCAGCACTTGCTGGGTGAAGCAAAAGCACTCGGTCTTGTGGAAGTACATCGCCGCTTCGGCCGGGGAAATACTCGGGATCGCCTGGGCGGTCATCGGCTTGTCGGTGGGGTTGAAGGCCACGAACACCATCTCGTTGACCGCACCGGGGTGGACCACGATTTCGTCGGCCTTGGAGTGGAATTCCCAGACCATATCGATGGCATTGGTCGACAGGAATTGCACCCGTATCTGACGTGACGGATCGACCACCTGCGAGCCTTCGTACTGCCCCGCGGTCTTGCCGTTGATGCCGAACGCCTTGCACATCACGTCGTAGATCGGCACCAGGGCAAAACCGAAGGCGAACATCGCCAGCACCAGGATCAGCAGGCGCGTGACCAGGCGGTTGAGAGGGACGGAGTCAGCCATGGCGCCCACCTGGGCGAGCTGGCTTCGCGATGAGGCCCTCAAGCTCTGCAGGGGTCTTGAGGCCGCCATCGCGGGCAAGCCCGCTCCCACAGGGGATCGGGAGTGTTTTCATGACCGGGCTCATTTGACCTCCGGCGGCGTGGTGAAGGTGTGATACGGCGCCGGCGAAGGAATGCTCCACTCCAGCCCTTCGGCGCCATCCCACGGCTTGGCCGGCGCCGGCTTGCCGCCCCGGATGCACTTGATCACGATAAACAGGAAGAAGATCTGCGTGGCGCCGAACATAAAGGCGCCAATCGACGACACCATATTGAAGTCGGCGAACTGCAGGTTGTAGTCCGGCACCCTCCGTGGCATGCCGGCCAGCCCCACGAAGTGCATCGGGAAGAACGCCATGTTCATCCCCACGAACGACAGCCAGAAGTGCAGCTTGCCCAGGGTTTCGTCGTACATATGGCCGGTCCATTTCGGCAGCCAGTAGTAAGCCGAGGCGAAGATCCCGAAGATCGCTCCAGGCACCAGTACGTAATGGAAATGCGCCACCACAAAGTAGGTGTCGTGGTACTGGAAGTCCGCCGGGGCAATCGCCAGCATCAGCCCGGAAAAGCCGCCGATGGTGAACAGGATCACAAAGGCCACGGCAAACAGCATGGGCGTCTCGAACGTCAGCGAGCCTTGCCACATGGTGCTGACCCAGTTGAACACCTTGACCCCGGTGGGCACCGCGATCAGCAGGGTGGCGTACATGAAGAACAGCTCGCCCACCAGCGGAATACCCACCACGAACATGTGGTGCGCCCACACGATAAACGACAGGAACGCGATGCTCGCCGTGGCGTAGACCATCGAGGTGTAGCCAAACAGCGGCTTGCGCGAAAAGGTCGGGATGATCGAGCTGACGGCACCGAAGGCCGGCAGGATCATGATGTACACCTCGGGGTGGCCGAAGAACCAGAACACATGCTGGAACAACACCGGGTCACCGCCGCCAGCGGCGCTGAAGAAGCTGGTGCCGAAGTGGATATCCATCAGCATCATGGTCACGCAACCGGCCAGCACCGGCATCACCGCAATCAGCAGGAAGGCGGTGATCAGCCAGGTCCAGACGAACAGCGGCATCTTCATCAGGGTCATGCCCGGTGCGCGCAGGTTGAGGATGGTGGCGACCACGTTGATCGCACCCATGATCGAGCTGATACCCATCAGGTGGATGGCAAAGATAAAGAACGTCACGCTTTCCGGGGCGTAGGTGGTGGAAAGCGGGGCGTAGAAGGTCCAGCCAAAATTCGGCCCGCCACCGGGGGTGAACAGGGTCGAGACCAGCAGCAGGAACGCCGCCGGCAGCAGCCAGAAGCTGAAGTTGTTCATGCGCGGCAAGGCCATGTCCGGCGCGCCGATCATCAGTGGGATCATCCAGTTGGCCAGGCCGACAAATGCCGGCATCACCGCGCCAAACACCATGATCAAGCCATGCATGGTGGTCATCTGGTTGAAGAACGCCGGCTCGACGATCTGCAAGCCCGGCTGGAACAGCTCGGCACGGATCACCATGGCGAACGAGCCGCCGAGCAGGAACATGGCGAAGCTGAACCACAGGTACATGGTCCCGATGTCTTTGTGGTTGGTGGTCAGCACCCAGCGCATCAGGCCCTTGGCGGGACCGTGGGCGTGGTCAGCGGCATGACCGTGGTCATCGATCACAGTGCTCATGGCCGTTCTCCTGCAAGCGGATGGGCGGGGCGGTTCAGGGCATACGCAATGAAGAGGTTCATTTGCTTTCCGCCTGTTTGATGGCCAGCACGTCTTTGGGCGTGACCATGTCGCCTTTGTTGTTGCCCCAGGCGTTACGCTCGTAGGTCACGACCGCCGCAATATCGACTTCCGACAGTTGTTTGCCAAAGGCCGCCATCGCCGTGCCGGGCTTACCGTGGTAGACGATGCTCAGGTGGTCTGCCGCCGGTCCAGTGGCGATTTTCGAGCCTTTGAGCGCCGGGAACATCGGCGGTAGGCCCTGGCCTTCGGCCTGGTGACAGGCCACGCAGGTGGTGTGATAGACCTTGTCGCCACGGGCCACCAGCTCTTCACGCGTCCACTCTTTGGAGGTCAGCTCCTTGAGCTTGGCGGCCTCCTCCTTGCGCTCGCCGAGCCAGGTTTCGTAGTCGGCCTTGGACTTGACCTCGACGACGATGGGCATGAAGCCGTGATCCTTGCCGCACAGCTCCGCGCACTGGCCACGGTAGATGCCGGGCTTCTCGACCCGGGTCCAGGCCTCGTTGACGAAGCCTGGGATCGCATCGCGCTTGACCGCAAACGCCGGCACCCACCACGAATGGATCACGTCGGCGGCCGTCACCAAAAAGCGCACCTTGGCGCCCACCGGCAGCACCAGCGGTTGGTCGACTTCCAGCAGATAGTGTTCGCCCTTGGTGGCCTGGTTATGGATCTGCTCGGCGGGAGTGGCCAGGTTGCTGAAGAACTCGACGTCCTGGCCCAGGTACTTGTAGTGCCACTTCCACTGGTAGCCGGTGACCTGGATATCGATATCCGATTCACTGCTGTCGTAGATGTTGATCAGGGTCTTGGTCGCCGGAATGGCCATGGCGACGAGGATCAGCAAGGGCACCACCGTCCAGAGAATCTCGACCGTCGTGCTTTCGTGGAACTTGGCCGCCACCTGGCCCGTGGAGCGTCGATGCACAATCATCGACCAGAACATGGCGCCAAACACGATGATGCCGATCACCACACAGATCCAGAAAATGGTCATGTGCAGGTCGAACACGGCGTGACTGACTTCAGTGGCCCCTGGTGCCATATTCACCGTCCAGGCGGCTTGCGCCTGGCTGAATACTGACCACAAGAGTAAGCCCATCCAAACATGTGGATGTCGCGTCATTGCGGGTTCCCCTTATCGTTCTTGTTATCCCGCCGGTTTGCACCTGCGGCCAAGGGGGCGGCTTCCAAACTGCTTACATCCGCCAAGCCTTGCCTGCCTAATGCAGTCGGGCGTCATCAGCTAATTGCGTACAAACCCGAGTATAGACAGCGACTGCGACCCCGCAATGTGTGGGGACAAATCAGTAAAAAGAGACGAACGGCATTGGCCGGCCAGCAGATTCAGGGCCTATCCGACGAACGATGGCATTTCGATATAACAGCGGCGCATAACCATGAAATAATTATGACAAATGCGTCTTAGGGGCTCGTATAAACGAGCTACCTTATGCAATCCCCTTTCCTACGCCCGTATTCCTGGAGCTTTCATGAACACCGCCGCATTGCGCGAGCAGATTTCCCGTGCCCATCAACACGAAGCGTCCACCGGCCAATTGGCTAAACAACTGGACGCACAGTTGCCACACCTGCACTCGGCCATTTCCCTGGCCGACGGTGATCGCAATGCCGTGATGACGCGTTTCGTCACCGCCTACATCGACCAGGTCCCGGACCTGCTGGACGCCGCCAACGACGTGGCCCGGGAAGCCGGGATTGAAAGCCAGATCAAGCCGGTGCTGAAAATCGCCGAGCATTTCTTTCTACAGCCGCCGGCGATCCTGACGGCCCATGAAGGCCTCAACGGCCTGTTGGACGAGGCCTACCTGGCCCACCGACTGGTGGAAGAAGTAAACGATCTGTATATCAAGCATTTCGGCCAGCCGTTGATTCCGGCAGACACCACCGTTGCCAACGTGATTGCCCACCAACTGATCGGCGAAGATTTCGCCAATCAGCTGGATGAAGCCGTGCACCTGGCGGTGGATGAAATGCTCAATGAAGAGAGCTTCGCCCTGGAGTCCGTCGAGGCCTATCGCGAACAGCTCAAGAGCCCGGCAACGGAAGCCGCGTGGAAGCGCTGGCCGTGCCTGTCGCGCCAATTGGGCGTGGAGTTGGAGCTGGATCAGCCAGCCTGAATTTCCGGCCTGGCGCAGAACAAAGTGTGGGAGCGGGCAAGTCGAATCGTCGCAGCGCCGCTCCCACATTTTTTTATCCGGTTTCGTCAGCCCACTGACGGGGCCGAACCAATCCGCGTCGTGGTACGTATCCGCCCTTCCAACCTGCGCTTCAACCCGCGCGCCTCGATCACCAACTTCGAGCCCTTGGCCGCATTGGCCCGCCCCCATTCCTCCAGCAACTCCAGGCACGAGTGATCCACGTAGCTCAGGTTATTGAGCGGCACATGCACCGTGGTCCCCGCCGGCACAGTCGCCAGCACCTGGGTCAATGCGGGCACCTTGAGAAAGGTCGCCGCACCGGTCAATCGCAACTCCATCTCACCGTCCTGGGGCAGGTCGATCAGGCTGACTTTCAACCGTGAAGCCTTCCACGCCAGTTTGACCAGGGTCAGGCCGAAGCCCACCAGCACTCCCGTCAGCAAATCGGTGAAGATGATCGCCAGGGCCGTGGCGGCGTAGGTGAACATCGGCATCCGGCCATAACGCGCCAGGCCACGGAACGCCTTGAGGTCCACCAGCTTGATGCCGGTGTACACCAGCACCCCCGCCAGGCTCGCCACCGGAATACTTTGCAGCACGCTCGACAACAGCAATACGAAGGCCAGTAGCCAAAGGCCGTGGAACATCGCCGACAAGCGCGTGGTTGCCCCCGCCTGGACGTTGGCCGAACTGCGCACGATCACCCCGGTCATGGGCAATGCGCCTACCAGGCCGCATAGCATGTTGCCTACACCCTGGGCGGACAATTCCTTGTCGAAGTCCGAACGCTGACCGTTGTGCATACGGTCCACAGCCGCCGCCGAGAGCAACGTTTCGGCACTGGCGATAAAGGCTACCGCGAAGGCCGCGATCAACAGGTTGGGGTCGGCCAGGTTCAGCAGGTCGCTGGGGCGCAACCAATCAATGGCATCGGCGAGGTTTTCCGGCACCTCCACGCGCTTGACCTGCAAGGCCAGCGCCAGGCTGGTCACAGTCGCCAGGCCCACGCCAAGCAATGCGCCGGGGACAAAACGCAGCTTTTGCGGGCGAAACCGGTCCCACAACCACATCACCAGCATGGTCGCCAAGCCCAGCAGGCCGGCTTGCCAACCGAGCCCGCCACCCAGGCTGGGAATGGCCTGGGCCACTGCGGCGGGGAAGCCCGCGAGGTTATCCAGCCCCGAAGGCTTGGGCGCCCCATCGAGCATCACATGCACTTGCGACAGGACGATCAACACCCCGATCCCCGCCAGCATGCCGTAGACCACCGCCGGCGCCGTCACCCGGAACCAGCAGCCCAGGCGCAGGCGCCCGGCCACCAGTTGCAGGAAGCCCGCCAACAGCAGGATCGGCCCGAGCATCAGCATGCCGTGCTGGCGCACCAACTCGAACACCAACACCGCCAAGCCGGCCGCCGGGCCGCTGACTTGCAGGGGCGAACCGGCCAGCCAGCCCACCACCAGGCCACCGATAATCCCGGTGATCAGCCCCTTGGCCGGTGGCATCCCGGATGCAATGGCGATCCCCATGCACAGGGGCAGGGCCACCAGAAACACCACCACCGAAGCCAACAGCTCCCGTGGCAGCACTGTTTTTAATTGAGCTGCACGCATGATGACTCTCCCGAGGCATTCGCCGGGCGTGGCAAGGCCTGGCTGCATCCATGGCAGCCATCGCATTACCCGGCAGGGGATTGTTTTAGAAGCGCGCTTTGGGCGTCGCCGAAGGGATCGGTCCGGACCCGCTCAGCGGCCGGAACGTGGCCTGGTCCGCATCGTAGGCTTTGATCTCGCTGGTCTCGATGTTGTAGATCCAGCCGTGGATGAACAAATGGCCGTTGGCCATGCGCGAAGCCACAGAGGGGTGGGTGCGCAAGTGTTGCAACTGGGCGATGACGTTTTCTTCGGTCAGCACCTGCATGCTTTCGCCTTCATTGGCGCAATCACAATTGTCCTGGACCATGGTCTTGGCGACCTCGGCGTGGCGCAGCCAGGCTTTGACCGTGGGCATTTTTTCCAGGCTCTGGGGGTTGAGCACGGCCCGCATGGCGCCACAATCGGAGTGGCCGCAAACGATGATGTGCTGCACGCCAAGCGCCAGCACCGCGTACTCGATGGCCGTGGACACACCGCCGTTCATCTGCCCGTAAGGCGGCACGACGTTACCCACGTTACGGGTGACGAACAAATCGCCCGGGGAGCTCTGGGTGATCAGTTCCGGAACAATGCGCGAGTCGGCACAGGTGATAAACATCGCCCGTGGGCTCTGGGCCGTGGCGAGTTTCTTGAAGAGCTCTTCCTGCTGGGGAAAGACCTCGTTATGGAAATGCAAAAAGCCATCAACGATGTGCTGCAGCGCTGCATCGGCGGACTCCGCCTCGTGAGGGGCTGAAGCCGACGCAGCCAACGGCTGTTTATCCTTGTCACTCATGATTCATCCTCGTGGTTGGGGCAGGAGAGTCTTGCAGTTGAGGTCGACGCGCGATCACCGGGAAACAACACATGCAAACCACCCAGCCAGCGCCGCCGACCCATCAGTCACTCAATGAACAAGGTACCTGCCGAAACTTAACTCAAACTGAATCAACCGCTCTATCTCGCGGGTTTCAGTGATATCAAAACGCGACTACCCTGGCCGGGAAACCCGCGCATTTGTATCAGTCTACAACAAAGCCAGCTGCCTGCCGGGTGGACAGAATGCACTGCAATCGAGATTGAAGCCCTCCCGCCGGTCAAGCCCCAAGCGCTTGATCGCCTTGGCAAATCGTTGCGCCAGCAGGTCGGCAAACGGTCCTTCACCGCGCATGCGCACACCGAAGCGGCTGTCATAGACTTCGCCACCGCGCACCTGGCGTACCAGGCTCATCACATGGGCCGCCCGTTGCGGGTAATGGGCCGCCAACCACTCCTCGAACAGCGGCGCCACCTCAAGGGGCAGGCGCAGCATCATATAGGCGGCGCTCTGCGCCCCGGCGGCATGGGCCTCGGCGAGCAGGCTTTCCAGTTCGCTGTCGTTGATCATCGGAATCATCGGCGAGCACAGCACGCCTACCGGGATCCCTGCCTCGCGCATCACCCGGATCGCCCGCAGCCGCGCCTTGGGCGCCGCTGCACGAGGTTCCAGGATGCGCTTGAGTTCATCGTCCAGGCTGGTAAGGCTGATCATCACCGCCACCAGCCGCTGGCGGGCCAGTTCGGTGAGCAGGTCAAGGTCACGCAGGATCAACGAACCCTTGGTCACGATAGTCACCGGGTGGCGATAGCGCAGCAGCACTTGCAGGGTTTGCCGGGTGATCTGGTACTCGCGCTCGATGGGCTGGTACGGGTCCGTGTTGGAGCCCAGGTTGATCGGCGCGCACACATAACCGGGCTTGGACAATTGTTGCTCCAGCACCTGGGCGGCGTTGCTCTTGGCGATCAGCTTGGTTTCAAAGTCCAGGCCCGGGGACATGTCCCAATAGGCATGGCTGGGCCGCGCATAACAATAAATGCAACCGTGCTCACACCCCCGGTAAGGGTTGATGGAGCGGTCGAACGGCAGGTCCGGCGAGGTGTTGCGGGTGATGATGGTCTTTGCCGTCTCGATGCGCACTTCGGTGCCCTGGGTCGGCGGCACTTCCTGATACCAGCCGTCATCCTCGGCCACACTCACCGTGGGCGCGAAGCGATTGTGCAGGTTGGTGGCGGTGCCTCGCCCGCGCGGCGGCAGAGGAGTGGACATGAAAGCGCCTCGATACTGTTTTTATATACAGTATCGAGGCGCAGCGTATCTGACCAGTGCCGTTGGGCGGCAAAGGCAAAATCAGTGACTCGTCACTTGCCCCAGATCGTCGCCCGAGGTGGTGTGTTTATCGCTTTTGCGCAGGTCGGCCACGTCACCAGCCTTCACCGGCGCGCCCTGGTTACCCCAGCTGCCCCGAATAAAGCTGACCACATCCGCCACTTCCTGATCCGACAAGCGCCAGGCAAAAGCCGGCATGGTGAATGTAGAAGGCGCTGCGTGTGTGGCCGGCAGGGTTCCACCATTCAACACAATGTTGATCAACGATGTGGCATCCGCCGTCTGCAACACCGGGTTGCCCGCCAGCGCCGGGAACACCCGGGTGTAGCCATGGCCATCGGTGCGATGGCAGGCCGCGCAGTTGTCGATGTACACCGCAGCGCCCGGCTGGCTGTCATCGCCTTTCCATAAAGCCTCGGCCACCTGCTTGTCGTACTGGTGCGGCTGATCCTTGGGATCGACCGCCGGCAGGCTCTTGAGGTAACGGGCGATAGCGGTCAGGTCGTCTTCAGACATGTACTGCATGCTGTGGACTACAACGTCGCTCATACCGCCAAACACCGCGCTGCGATCACTGCGGCCGGTCTTGAGAAACTGCACCAGTTGCTCTTCGCTCCAACTGCCCAGGCCGTCCTTGTGGTCGCCGCGCAGGCTTTTGGCGATCCAGCCTTCCAGGGGCGCACTGCCGGACAGGAACGCCGCACCTTGCGACGCGCTCAGGGTCTTTTCCTGCATGGTCAGGGCCCGCGGGGTATGGCAGGCGCCACAGTGGCCGAGGCCTTCCACCAGGTAGGCGCCACGGCTGATCACCGGGTCGGCATCGGCCGGAGCCTGATAGCCCGCCACCTCGGGCGCAAACATCCAACGCCATGCCGCCAGGGGCCAGCGCATGCTCAAGGGCCAGGGAATATCACTGTCCTGGTTCGCCTGGGCGACCGGCTCCACGCCTTTCATAAAGTACGCATACAGCGCCTGCATGTCGGTTTCGCTGACACGTGCGTAAGACGGGTAGGGCATCGCCGGGTAAAGGGTACTACCGCTTTTGGCGACACCATGGCGCACGGCTTTGTCGAAATCTTCAAAGCTGTAGTCCCCCAGGCCGGTTTTGTCCGGGGTGATGTTGGTTGAGTAGATCACGCCGATCGGGGTTTCCATCGCCAGGCCACCGGCAAACGGCTTGCCGCCCTTGGCGGTGTGGCAGGCCACGCAGTCACCGGCGCGAGCCAGGTATTCGCCCTGTTTGACCAGATCAGTTTCAGCGGCGCTCACCGAGCAACTGCTGAACAGGGCCAGGGTTGCGATAACAAATGCTTTCATAGTCGTCGCTCCTTATGCCTGAACCAGCGGGCCGGGGTTTTTCAGGTACTGCTCGCGTATCGCCCGGGCGGACCAATAGGTCAGCGCCGCCACCAGGCCCGTAGGGTTGTAGCCCAAGCCTTGTGGGAAAGCGGATGCGCCTGGGACAAACACGTTGTGCACATCCCAGCACTGCAGGTAGCGGTTCAACGCGCTGGTCTTCGGGTCGGTACCCATGATCGCGCCACCGTTGAGGTGCGTGGTCTGGTAAGACGCGGTGTTGAAGTGCTCGCCGACCTTCTTGCCGAGTACGGCAATCGCCTTGGGGTTCATCGCTTCGGCGATCTTGCCCATTTTCTCGACCATGAAGCGGTTCATCTTGATGTCGTTTTCCTGCCAGTCGAAGGTCATGCGCAGCAACGGCAGGCCGTAGGCATCACGGTAAACCGGGTCCAGATCGAGGTAGTTGCCCCGGTAGGATTGATGAGCGCCATGGGCGTCCATCGATACCTGGTGGGTGTAGTAATCGGCCGTGGCGCGCTTCCACGCACTGCCCCAGGCCGGCGTGCCCGGTGGGTTGGAGGTACCGGCAATCGGCCGGCTGCCCGCCTGGTTGACCCACATCGGCGAACCGCCGACGAAACCATGGGGGCCATGATCGAAGTTATCGGCGTTGAAGTCGTCCACCGCCACGCCATTGCCGCCAGCGCCGATGAAGTTGTTGGTGTGCACGTCTTTGTCGAAGTAGGCCTTGATGGTGGCCATGTTCTGGTAGGCGAAGTTCTTGCCCACCACCCCTTCGCCCGTGATCGGGTCGTAGGGCTTGCCGATGCCCGAGAGCAGCATCAGGCGCACGTTGTGGAACTGGAAGGCGCCAAGAATCACCAGGTCCGCCGGTTGCTCGATCTCGCGGCCCTGGGCGTCGATATAGGTCACGCCAGTGGCCTTGCGCTTGGTGCTGTCGAGATTGACTTTGAGCACGTGGGAATTTGGCCGCAGCTCAAAGTTCGGCACCTGGCGCAGGGCCGGCAGGATGTTCACGTTGGGCGATGCCTTGGAGTACATGTAGCAGACATACCCGCTGCAAAAACCACAGAAGTTGCACGGCCCCATCTGCGCGCCATAGGGGTTGGTGTAAGGCCCCGAGGTATTGGCCGAAGGCAGGTTGTAGGGCTTGTAGCCCACAGCAGTGGCGGCCTGCTGAAACAGCTGTGCCGAGTAGGTATTTTTCTGCGATTCCAGTGGGAAATGGCTGGAGCGATCCGGCGCGTAAGGGTTGCCGCCCTTGCCTTCACCCACCAGTTGGCCCTTCACGGTCCAGGCCTGGCCGGAGGTGCCGAAGACCTTTTCGGCGTAGTCAAAGAACGGTTCCAGTTCTTCGTAGCTGACGCCGAAGTCCTGGATGGTCATGTCCTTGGGAATGAAGTTTTTGCCGTAGCGTTCTTCGTAGTGGCTGCGCATGCGCAGTTCGATAGGGTCCACCCGAAAATGCACGCCCGACCAGTGCAGGCCCGCGCCGCCTACGCCGTTGCCCGGCAGGAAGGCGCCCAACTGACGGTTGGGCAGGGCGATGTCATTCACACTATGGCGAATGGTCACGGTTTCCTTGGAAATGTCCTGGAACAGCTTTTTGCGCACGCTGTAGGTCAGTTCGTCGATCACTTGTGGGTAATTGCCGTCCGGGTAGGTGTCCTGCATCGGGCCGCGCTCCAGCGCTACCACGTGCAAGCCGGCTTCCGTCAGCTCCTTGGCCATGATCGCGCCAGTCCAGCCAAAGCCGACGATGACTGCATCCACTTTCTTCATGATGGTCGCCACGTTTATGCCCTCTCGCCACGGATGGAAACAGCCGGGAAGGGGTATTGCTCGTTGCGTTCAACCCAATCCATGAAATCGGCGCGGGCGCCGGGGAAGCCGATCATGGTCCAGCCGACCATGCCTTTGTTGCCGCCGTGGATCGGGTCGCAGAAGAACCCTTCCTTGGTGTTTTGCAGCAACAAGTTGAAGAAAATCTTCGGCGGGACCGCAGCGAAATGCTCGCCGGTTTCGGCACCTCCCGCCTCCAGGCGGCGCAGCAAATCATCCTGGGTAGCGCTGTCTTGCCCAGCAAATGTTTTACCGTTGAACGCTTTCGACCAGGAATCCGTGGCAGCAATACCCAGGCGATAGATCTCCTTGGGCACCAGTTTGCTCTGCCAGCCCATCTCGGGCGGTGCGTCGGCGTTGAACGGACCTTGCATGAACCACAGGGCGCCGCTGGCGTAGGGCGTGTTCATCTGCCGGTCGATGTATTCCGGTGCACCGGCTTCCAGGGCACCTGGGCCTTGGGCATCTGCGGGGATCAGGCGCGCGACGGCCGCGTTGATGAAGGCCCATTCCTCAGCGGTGAAGTAACTGGGCTCGTAGGCCTTTTCGCTGGTAGGTGCCTTGGCCGGGCTGGCCTGGACAGGCTCGGGCGTGGCCATCAGCATCGAGCCGCCAAGGCCGGTGCTGGCAACCGTGACCACCGGGATCAAGGTCAAGGATTTGCGCAAAAAGTCACGCCGGGGGTTGTCTCGATCTTGATCAGACATGGTGGCACCTCATCATGTGGTCACGGGTTTGAGCAGTCGCTTCATGGAGCGGCTTGTCGTTGTGGATGTAATCAATGGTTACAAATGATAGCAGGCTAAGGAATGCAGGAATCGTTTCAGCCAGGAAAATCGAGAAATGCGCGCAAAAAAAGTGGGAACAGGCTTGTGTAGGAGCTGGCTTGCCTGCGATGCAGACACCTCGGTGTATCAGTGACACCGAGGTGATGCTATCGCTGGCAAGCCAGCTCCTACATGAGCCTGTTCCCACAGGTTGGACGGAGTGAGGTCCGTCAGTCTTTTTTCAGCTTGGGATTAGGGAAGAACTGCACCGCCTGCACCTTGGGGTCCGCCGGCGCTTTCAACGCCGAGGTGTTGACCCGCGTGCCCAATTCCTTGGGCACCGACAAACCCTGGTCGTTGAGCGTGTCGGTATAGCCACAGGCCACGCATTCGCGATGGGGCACGCTGTCTTCGGTCCACATCTTCAACTTGTCCGGCTCGCTGCACGCCGGGCACACGGCGCCGGCGATAAATTGCTTTTTGGTGATCACAGGCCCGTCACTCATGCTGCCGCGTCCTCACTCAGGCCGCTGTGGCGCAAGAGTGCGTCAATCGACGGTGCGCGTCCGCGGAAGTCGACGAACAGCACCATCGGCGCCTGGGAACCGCCACGGGCCAGGATCGCCTCGCGGAAGGCCCGGCCAGTTTCGGCATTGAGCACGCCGTCTTCTTCGAACTTGGAGAACGCGTCCGCCGACAATACTTCGGCCCACTTGTAGCTGTAGTACCCCGCCGCGTAACCGCCGGCGAAGATATGCGCGAAGCTGTTGGGGAAGCGGTTATAGGCCGGCGGACGCATCACCGACACCTCGTCGCGCACGCCTTCGAGCACCTGCGCCACGCTGCGGCCATCACCGTGGGTGGCATGCAGTTCAAAGTCGAACAGCGAGAATTCCAGCTGGCGCACCATCATCAGGCCAGACTGGAAGTTCTTCGCCGCGAGCATTTTTTGCAGCAGGTCCTGGGGCAGGGCTTCGCCGCTTTCGTAATGACCGGAAATCAGCGCCAGGCCTTCAGGTTCCCAGCACCAGTTCTCCATGAACTGGCTCGGCAACTCCACCGCGTCCCAGGCCACGCCGTTGATGCCGGACACGCCCGCGTGTTCGACGCGGGTCAGCAGGTGGTGCAGGCCGTGACCGAATTCGTGGAACAGGGTGGTGACTTCATCGTGGGTCAGCAGGGCTGGCTTGCCGCTGTCGGCCGGGGTGAAGTTGCACACAAGGTTAGCCACCGGGCTTTGCAGCACACCCTCGGCGGTGCGCCGACGATCCCGCGCGCCGTCCATCCAGGCACCGCCACGCTTGTTGGCGCGGGCATACAGGTCGAAGAAGAAGCGGCCGACGTGCTGGCCGTTTTCCTTGATTTCGAACAGGCGAACATCCGGGTGCCAGGTGTCGAAGCCTTTCTGCTCGGCGATCTCGATGCCGTACAGGCGCTGGACGATGGCAAACAGCCCGCCCAGCACTTTGTCGATCGGGAAGTAGGCACGCAGGGCTTCCTGGGACACGCTGTAGCGCTGTTCACGCAGCTTTTCGCCGTAGAAACCGCTGTCCCAGCTTTGCAGGTCGTTGCAGCCTTGTTCGGCGGCGTAGGCCTTGAGCTGTTGCAGGTCCTGGGTGGCGAATGGCTTGCTGCGTTTGGCCAGGTCGCGTAGGAAACTGAGTACCTGGTCGCTGGATTCGGCCATTTTGGTGGCCAGGCTCAGTTCGGAGAAAGAGGCGAAACCGAGCAGTTGGGCCAGTTCCTGACGCAAGTCGAGGATCTGTTCCATCACCGGGCCGTTATCGTTCTGACCGGCATTCGGGCCTTGGTCCGACGCACGGGTGCAGTAGGCCGCGTAGATTTCTTCGCGCAGGGCGCGGTCGTGGGCGTAGGTCATCACCGCGTAGTAGCTGGGGAACTCCAGGCTGATCAGCCAGCCGTCGAGGCCTTTGGCCTGGGCCGCAGCCGCCATTTGCGCCTTGGCCGAGTCGGTCAGGCCGGCGAGGGTGGCTTCGTCGGTGACGTGCTTGGTCCAGGCCTGGGTGGCGTCGAGCAATTGGTTGGAGAACTTGCTGCCCAACTCGGAGAGTTTGCTTTGCACCTCGGCGTAGCGCTTCTGCTGCTCAGGCGGCAGGTCGATACCCGACAGGCGGAAGTCGCGCAGTGCGTGCTCCAGAATGGTTTTTTGCGCCACATCGAAACCGGCCGCTTGCGAGCTGTTGGCCAGGGCTTCGAAGGCCTGGAACAGTTCGCGGTTCTGGCCCATCTCGGTGGAATAGGCGCTCAATGCCGGCAGGCAGGCCTCATAGGCCTCACGCAGTTCAGCGCTGTTGCACACGGCATTGAGATGGCTGACCGGGCTCCAGGCAGCGCCCAGGCGGTCGTTGAGTTCATCCATGGCCAGGACCAGGCCGGCCCAGGTCGGATTTTTTCCCTGGCTTTGCAGGATGCCTTCGATGGCGACGCGGTTGTCGGCCAGGATCTGTTCGATGGCCGGTTGGACGTGCTCGGCACGGATCGCCGAGAACGGCGGCAGGTCGTAGGACTGCAAAAGAGGGTTGTTCGCGCTCACGGTTGGCACCTTGGCTGAAGAAACAGGTAAGACAAAGATGGGGCCATCTTAATTACAATCAACGTCCACCGCAGCTATCAACCAAACAGAGAGAGGCTATCGTGACCCTTCGCACCTATCAGAATCACACGCCAACCCTCGGCGCCGGGGCTTTCGTCGATGCTTCGGCGGTGGTGATCGGCGATGTTCAAATCGGCGCCGACAGCTCGGTCTGGCCGCTGACGGTGATTCGCGGTGACATGCACCGCATCCGCATCGGTGCACGCACCAGCGTGCAGGACGGCTGCGTGCTGCACATTACCCACGCCGGGCCCTTCAATCCTGACGGTTTCCCGCTGCTGATCGGCGACGATGTGACCATCGCCCACAAGGTCATGCTCCATGGCTGCACCGTCGGCAGTCGTATCCTGATCGGCATGGGCAGCATTGTGATGGACGGCGCGGTGGTTGAAGACGATGTGATCATCGGCGCCGGCAGCCTGGTGCCGCCGGGCAAGAAACTTGAAAGCGGTTTTTTGTATGTGGGCAGCCCGGTTAAACAAGTCCGCGCGCTTTCTGACAAGGAACGCGCCTTTTTCACCTACAGCGCAGCGAACTACGTGAAGCTCAAGGACCTGCACCTGGCAGAAGGATTCGACCGATGACCCTGGATTACCAAACCGTCCTGTTTGACCTGGACGGCACCCTGACCGATCCACGGGAAGGCATCACCCGCTCGATCCAGTACGCCTTGGCCAAGCTGGGCATCGATGAGCCGGACCTGACCAAGCTCGAACACTTTATCGGCCCGCCGCTGCTGCAAGCCTTTATGCAGTTCTACGATTTCGACGAGGCGCGGGCCTGGGAGGCGGTGAATTTCTATCGCGAGCGCTTCAAAGTCACCGGGCTCTATGAAAACCGGCTGTTCGATGGGGTCATGCCGTTGCTGGAGGAGCTCAATGCCCAGGGTCGCCAACTGTATGTGGCCACCTCCAAACCGTGGGAATTTGCCCGGGAGATCGCCCGGCATTTCGATTTCGCCAAGCACTTCAAGGTGATTTACGGCAGTGAATTGGACGGTACCCGCACCAACAAGGTCGAGCTGATCGCCCATTTGATGCGCGAGGAAGGCCTGGATCCGGCCAGTACCTTGATGATCGGCGACCGCAAGCACGACCTGATCGGCGCACGTAGCAACGGGCTGGATGCAGCGGCGGTGGGGTATGGGTTTGGTAGTTTTGCCGAGTTGAATGCTGAAGCGCCGCGCTGGCATTTTGAGACGCTGGAGGAGATGCATCAGGCGTTTTTGCGGCGGGCTTGAGACCGCTATCGCGGGCAGGCCCGCTCCCACATTGGACGGTGTTCACACATCAACATGTGGGAGCTGGCTTGCCTGCGATGAGGCCCTAAACGTCACCGCTTACCAACTGCCGCAACGCTAATTTGCGCTGTTCCACCGGCAAGCGCCCCAACTGCTCCACGGCGCCGTAGAACCTCAGCCAATCCCCGCCCTCCCGGCGAAACAACGCCGCAAACGCCGGTACCCACTGGTCATACAGCCCAAACGGCAACAACCGCGCATTGTTCATCGGCTGATTGACCCAGGCGTCATAACGCGGGTCGCCGCCCCACTGGCTGTCGCGCATCTGCCGATACTCACGGCGCAAGCGCTCGAACTCGGCCGCCTTGGCCTGGCGCATCGCAACTGCGGCCAACGGCTGCGCATACAGGCGCTCCAGGCGACTGCGGGTGTCGAGGATCAGTTGGATAAACTGGTCGCGCTGCTTCAGCGTCGATTCGCTCGCAGGCGCCAGGCCACGGGCCGCGCGCCATTGCCGGGTGCCTTCCTGCTCGACGAAGGTGGCAAACGACTCATTGAACTCCGTGTCGTCCTTCACATAAAAACGCTGGTGCGCCAGCTCGTGAAAAATCACCGTGGCCAGGCGCTCATCACCCCAACGCATCATCGAACTCATGATCGGGTCATTGAACCAGCCGAGGGTGGAATAGGCCTCGACGCCGCCAATCGACACATCCATGCCACGCAGTTGCAACAACGCAGCCTCGCCCCGGGCCGCGCCCTGAGTGTAATAACCGCGATAGGCCACGCAGCCGGCAATCGGGAAGCAATGGGTCTGGGGTAACAAAGAAAACTCTGATGTAGCAAAGACATTCCAGACTACGTACGGCCGGCCGATATCGGCGTAAAGGCGGTAGCTCTGGTTGTCGGGCAAATGCAACTGTTGGCTGGCAAAGGTGCGTGCCTTCTGGGATTGCGCCAAATGCTCACGCAACACTTGCGGGCGCGTCGGATCGGCGATCACCTTGGCCACCGGCTCCCGCGCCTGCAGCAGTTGCCATTGGCCGCTGGCCAACTGGCTGTAATAGCTGACACTGGAACAGCCACCGAGCAATAGGCACGTCAGCCCCGCCAATAAATGCCGCACCATCTCAAACCGCTCCACAATCTTTGGCCCGCCAGACTAACTGGCTGGCAGGGGTTATGCTCATACCATTCCTACGGTTGAGTGCCCACTATGCGTCAGCTCTTGCTTCCCTTGGCGGCGATTTTTCTCAGCGCCTGCGCCTCCACCCCGATCCCGCCAGCCGACCCGCAACAGGCCTGGGTCGATTTTGCCACCCCGACACCCGGCGCCAAGCTGGTCATGGCGCAACGCCTGGACGGCAAGGCCCTGGACGATGGGCGCTACTTCCAGGTGCCACCGGGCAGCCACGAGTTGATGGTGCGTTTTGATTTTGAAGTGTATGCCGGCGCAGGCCTGGGTGGCGGGCTGAACCAGCCCCAGGAGCGCACCTGTTTTATCACCCTGCAATACGACCAGTTCCAGGCCGGCCAGCGCTACCGCCTGGAAGGGCGCTCGCTGGGCTTCACCCCGAATATCCGGCTGTATGACGCCCAGCGTCAGTTGCTGGCCGAAGAACGCAGCATCAACTGCATTCCCTGATCAGTCATCGTTGCGCTGGTAGATGATGCGCTTGGTGCCGTTTTCGCAGGAGCCGACGATCATGGCTTCGTCATGATTCTTGGCTTCTTCGGCGGTGATGATTTCCAGGGTGTAGGACGGGATTGCCTTGGCCTGTAGGCCGACTTCAATCTCTTTCCTGAGCTCTTCACAGTCTTTGGGCGCGGCCATTGCCGATGTGGCCAAAACACCGCAGATAATCGCCAAGGCAAAACGTTTCATGTGTGAAGCTCCCTAAATGCGCTGCGCACGGGTGTGCGCCAAAGGCTGCATGGGTATGAGACCACATTTGCGAAACGCGAGTTCTGATTTAACGCAGAACAAAATGTGGGGGCGAGCAAGCCCGCTCCCACATTGGACCTGCGCAGATCAGTTGACGAGGGTGCCATCCAGGGTGATGGTGGCGTTCAGCACCTTGGATACCGGGCATCCTTCCTTGGCCTTCTTGCTCAGTTCATCGAACTGCGCCTGGCTCGCGCCGGGGATCTTGGCCTTGAGGATCAGGTGGACTGCGGTGATCGCAAAACCACCGTCCACCTGGTCCAGGGTCACTTCGGCCTGGGTGTCAATACTGTCAGCCTTGAGGCCGGCATCGCCAAGAATCATGGAAAAGGCCATGGAGAAGCAGCCGGCATGGGCCGCGCCGATCAGTTCTTCAGGGTTGGTACCCTTGCCACCTTCGAAACGTGCCTTGAAGCCGTAGGGGGCTTCGCGCAATACGCCGGTTTCGGTCGAGATCGAGCCCAGACCGGTTTTCAGGTCGCCTTCCCAGTGTGCGGAGGCTTTTTTCACGATACTCATAGCGTTCTCCCAAGCAGTGGTTGTGCATCAGTAAGGTTCTGAGGATAGAACCTCTGGCAAAGTTCACCCTGTCGGAAAAACCAAGCGGGCAAGTAGGAAATTTCATGTCCGCTATTGAATCTCGGGTATATGCCCTCATTGCATAGGGCATGCACATGAAGCGGCAGGTTTTGGTTCGTCACAAGCCTGCGCCCCTATGGAGAAGCAGGCTTATGAAACCACTGTCCGATGTGAAGTTCTCGACCCTCGACCTGGTACCGGTGCGCGCCAATGGCAGCCCGGCGCAGTCGTTGCGCAATTCCCTGGACCTGGCCCAGCACGTGGAAAAGCTCGGCTACACCCGCTTCTGGGTGGCCGAGCACCACAATATGGATGGCATCGCCAGCTCCGCGACCTCGGTGCTGCTCGGCTACCTGGCCGGTGGCACTTCGACTATCCGGGTCGGCGCAGGCGGCGTGATGCTGCCCAACCATGCGCCACTGGTGATCGCTGAACAGTTCGGCACCCTGGAAAGCCTGTACCCCGGCCGGATCGACCTGGGCCTGGGCCGCGCACCCGGCTCCGACCAGATGACCGCCCGCGCCCTGCGCCGCGAACGCTCCGGCAGCGCCGATGACTTCCCGGAAGATGTGGCCGAGTTGATGGCCTATCTGGGCCCGCGCACCCCCGACCAACGGGTGATCGCCGTACCGGGCACCGGCACCAACGTCCCGGTGTGGCTGCTCGGTTCCAGCCTGTTCAGCGCCCAACTGGCCGGCGAGCGCGGTTTGCCCTACGCCTTCGCCTCCCATTTCGCACCGCGCATGATGCATGAGGCGATTCGCGTCTATCGCAATCACTTCAAGCCTTCGGCAGTGCTCGACAAGCCGTATGTGATGCTCGGTGTGCCGCTGGTGGCCGCTGATACCGATGAGCAGGCCAATTACCTGGCCACCTCGGTCTACCAGCGAATTCTCGCGCTGATGCGTGGGCAAAGCCTGGTGCAACGCCCGCCGGTCGACAGCATGGACGGCCTGTGGCTGCCCCATGAGAAGGACGCGGTAGGCAGTTTCCTAGGCCTGGCGATGGTAGGCAGCCCGGCGAAGATTCGCGCCAAACTGGAGGTGTTGATCGAGCAGACGGGCGCCGATGAGCTGATCTTTACCTGCGACCTGTACGAACATGCTGATCGGATTCATTCCTATGAGCTACTGGCCCAGGTGATGAAAGGCTGATCGGCAGGGATAAAAAAACCGACGCTCTGGCGTCGGTTTTTATGTCTGCCGCACGGGATCACCTACGGTTGTAGACGATTTCCTTGGTACCACCTTCGCAACTGCCGACCACTTCGCCGTTGGTTGCGCTGCCTTTTTCGACAATTTCCAGGGTGTACCCGGACGCACCATTGGCCTGGATCTTGGCGTCGATTTCGCTTTTCAGCTCGCCACAATCCTTGCCAGCCGCCAGGGCTGTACCTGCCAGGCTCAACAAACCTACCGCTAACAGAAACTTTTTCATCCGTTACTTTCCTTGCGCTGATCAAAAAATGTACGCCGACGCATAGGGCATCGGCGCCCAAAGGGTGTAGCGCAGGTTATGGCAATCGGCCAGCGTGCAAGTTCAACCAACCCCGTCAACTATTGGCAATACGAAAGCCCACCTTGAGTGTCACCTGGAAGTGCGCGGCCTTGCCGTCCTTGATGTGGCCACGGGTTTCGGTGACCTCAAACCACTCCAGGTGCTTGATGCTCTTGCTGGCCTCGGCCAGCGCATTGTTGATGGCGTCCTCGATGCTGGTTGGGGACGAGCCCACCAGTTCGACTTTCTTGTAGGTGTGATGATCAGTCATGAGTGTTCTCCTGGGTCGATTAATGAAGCCTAGCAGTGATTCTTCTTACTGCTTCTGGCGACTCTTCTCACTTGAAAGTTCAGATTTACTGCACTTTCTGAAACCCCCGCAGTCGGAATCAACACACGTTACTCATTCACTCCAGGAGAGCCCACATGGCCAACACCTCTTTACGCAAAGCGTCATTGGAAAGCATGGAAGCCGAGATTTCGAGCCTGCTCAAATCCCTTGAGAGCCTCAAGGACGATGCGTCTGACGAGTCGCGCAAAACCCTGAAGGCCCTCAAAAGCAATGCCGAGAATGCCCTCAAGCACTCCCGCCACTTGATCAGCGACGCCTACGAAGAAAGCAAAGTGAAAATCCGCGAAACCGGGGCTGCCACCCGTGACTACGCACAGGAGCACCCTTGGACCACCGCCGGCGTTGCCGTTGGCGCACTGGGCCTGCTGGCGGCTTACCTGCTGTGCAAACGCGGTGACTAAACCGGCTGGCGCGCAAGCTCAGCCTTGAGCCATTGCGCCAGCTGCCGGGCGCGCCCATCCGCGGCGCGCTTGGGTAGCCACAACGCCAGTTGCGCCGGGGTTTGACTAAAACCCCATGGCGCAACCAAGCGACCGGCGCGCACGTCCTCCGCCACCAGCGGTTGCGGTGCGATCGCCACCCCAAGGCCAGCCACGGCCGCCTCCAGCAAATAATACAAATGCTCAAACCCCTGGCCGTACTTCAATGCGCCGGGCTCGATGCCATGGTGCTGTGCCCAATTGGGCCAGGCTTGCGGGCGCGAAGTGGTGTGCAACAGGGCTTCGCCCAGCAGAGCCTGGGCGGGTGCCTGGCACAGGGCTTGGTAGTGGGCAAAGTGCGGGCTCATCACCGGGCCAATCCGCTCGCTCGCCAGCTCGTAGACCTGCATATCCGCAGGCCACGGCGGCTCGGCAAACAGCAGCAGGGCGTCCAGGCCCGGGCGCCTTGGATCAAGGTCGCCTTCGCCCGCCGATAGATGCAGACGCAAATCCGGCAAGTCGGCATTCAAGCGCCCCAGGCGCGGAATAAACCAACGCGCCAGCAGACTGCCGGAGCAGCCAAGGACAAACGGCGCGTCGGCGCTGCTTTGGGTCAACTCCCCGCACACATCCCGCAGACGCTCGAACGCCTCGAAGCTGGCATCGCGCAGCCGCACGCCGGCATCTGTGAGTTTAATGCCGCGTCCATCCTTGACGAAAAGACTCACCCCAAGGTGTTCGTCCAACACTTTCAGTTGTCGGCTGACCGCACCGTGGGTCACATGCAATTGCTCGGCTGCCTGGCTGACGCTGTTGAGGCGGGCGGTGGCTTCAAATGCACGCAGGGCATTAAGCGGCGGAAGGTCTCGGCTCATCTGTGAGTTTTCCTGACAGGTTGCGGCGATCTTATCGGTTTTCACGGTCCGGCGTCAGGGGTAGAGTGGCCGTCATTGCCTCTCCCAACTTTCTTCCTGGAGCGCACCATGACTCAGTCCCAGACCGATTTACGCAACGGCCCTGATGCCAACGGCCTGTTTGGCGCGTTCGGCGGCCGCTACGTGGCGGAAACCCTGATGCCGTTGATCCTCGACCTGGCCCGCGAATACGAAGCAGCCAAGATCGATCCGGCCTTCAACGAAGAACTGGCCTACTTCCAGCGCGACTATGTCGGACGCCCAAGCCCGCTGTACTTTGCCGAACGCCTGACCGAGTTCTGCGGCGGCGCCAAGATCTACCTCAAGCGCGAAGAGCTCAACCACACCGGCGCGCACAAGATCAACAACTGCATCGGCCAGATCCTGTTGGCGCGGCGCATGGGCAAGAAACGCATCATCGCCGAGACCGGCGCCGGCATGCACGGCGTGGCCACCGCCACCGTCGCCGCGCGGTTTGGCCTGCAATGTGTGATCTACATGGGCACCACTGATATCGAGCGCCAGCAGGCCAACGTGTTCCGCATGAAGCTTTTGGGCGCCGAAGTGATCCCGGTGGTGGCCGGCACCGGCACCCTCAAGGACGCGATGAACGAAGCCCTGCGCGACTGGGTGACCAACGTCGACAGCACCTTCTACCTGATCGGCACCGTGGCCGGCCCGCACCCGTACCCGGCGATGGTCCGCGACTTCCAGGCCGTGATCGGCAAGGAAACCCGTACCCAGTTACAAGCCCAGGAAGGCCGCCTGCCCGACAGCCTGGTGGCGTGCATCGGCGGTGGCTCGAATGCCATGGGCCTGTTCCACCCGTTTCTCGATGACACCAGTGTCCAGATCATTGGCGTTGAAGCCGCCGGCTACGGCATCGAGACCGGCAAGCACGCGGCCAGCCTCAATGGCGGCGTACCAGGCGTGCTGCACGGTAACCGCACCTTCCTGTTGCAGGACGACGACGGCCAGATCATCGACGCCCACTCGATTTCCGCGGGCCTCGACTACCCCGGCATCGGCCCTGAGCATGCGTGGTTGCACGATATCGGCCGCGTCCAATACACCTCGGTAACTGACGACGAAGCCCTCGACGCCTTTCACAAATGCTGCCGCCTGGAAGGGATTATTCCTGCACTGGAAAGCGCCCACGCCCTGGCCGAAGTGTTCAAGCGCGCACCGAGCCTGCCCAAGGATCACCTGATGGTGGTCAACCTGTCGGGCCGTGGCGACAAGGACATGCAGACCGTGATGCACCATATGGAACAGTCTCAGCAGGAGAAACACTAAATGAGCCGCCTGCAAACCCGCTTTGCGCAACTCAAGGAACAAAACCGCGCCGCCCTGGTGACCTTCGTCACCGCCGGCGACCCGGGGTATGACACCTCCCTGGCGATCCTCAAGGGCTTGCCGGCAGCCGGCGCCGATGTGATCGAGCTGGGCATGCCCTTCACCGATCCGATGGCCGACGGTCCGGCGATCCAACTGGCCAATATCCGCGCGTTGGGCGCCAAGCAGAACCTGCTGAAAACCCTGCAGATGGTGCGCGAGTTCCGCCAGGGCAACAGCGATACGCCGCTGGTGCTGATGGGCTACTTCAACCCGATCCACATGTACGGCGTGCCGCGCTTTATCCATGACGCAAAAGAGGCCGGCGTGGACGGCCTGATCGTGGTCGACATGCCGCCGGAACATAACAGCGAACTGTGCGACCCGGCCCAGGCCGCAGGCATCGACTTTATCCGCCTGACCACGCCCACCACCGACGATGCGCGCCTGCCCACCGTGCTCAACGGCAGCTCCGGGTTTGTGTACTACGTGTCGGTGGCCGGTGTGACCGGTGCCGGTGCCGCCACCCTGGAACACGTGGAAGAGGCCGTCGGCCGCCTGCGCCGGCATACCGACCTGCCGATCAGCATTGGCTTCGGCATCCGCACCCCGGAACAGGCCGCCGCCATCGCCCGCCTGGCGGACGGTGTGGTGGTGGGGTCGGCGCTGATCGACCACATCGCCAATGCCAGCAACGACCAGCAAGCGATTGATGGGGTGTTGAGCCTGTGTGCGGCCTTATCCGAAGGTGTACGCAACGCCCGTAAATAAGCCCCCCCTTGTAGGAGCGAGCCAAGCTCGCTCCTACAACAGCTTTATTCCTTCAGCTCGATCCGCTCGACCTTACCCACCAGCAGTATGTAAGACAGCGCCCCCAGCAGCGCCAGCACCGCAATGTAGGTAATCGCCGGCGCAAACGAGTCGCCCGTGGCCAGAAAGCCAATGACGATCGGCGTGGTGATCGCCGCCAGGTTGCCGATGAAGTTGAACACCCCACCCGTCAACCCCAACAGTCGCGCCGGCGCCAGTGTCGAGACCAGCGACCAGGTGATCGACGCCAGGCCGTTGCCGAAAAACGCCACCGCCAGGAATGCAATCACCAGTGGCGTGGAATCCACGAAGTTGGCGCCGATGATTGCCGTGGAGATCAGCAGGCCACTGATGATCGGCAATTTGCGCGCAAACCCCACCGAGGCGCCACGGCGGATCAGCCAGTCGGAAAACAGCCCGGAACACAACACCCCGACAAACGCCGCGAGAAACGGCAGCGAGGCAAGCAGGCCGGACTTGATGAAGTCCATGCCGCGATATTTCACCAGATAGGTTGGGAACCATGTCAGGAAAAACCACAGGGTCGAGTTCAGGCAGAACTGGCCCAGGTAGATGCCCCACAGCTTGCGTTGGGTCAGCACGATACCCAGGTCGACCCAACTGAAAGGCGCCTTGCGCTTGGCGGTTTGTGCATCCAGGTCCACCAGGCCGCCGCCTGCGCGGATCAACTCGATTTCTGCGCTGTTGACCCCTTTGAAATCCCGCGGCTCGCGGTACACCGCATACCACACCAGTGCCCAGAGGATGCCCACCGCGCCGGTGCTGATAAACACCATGTGCCAGCCATAGTGATGCTGCAACCACGCCAGTACCGGGGTAAGGAACGCCAGCCCGACGAACTGCCCGGACGTGTAGAAACCAATGGCCGTGGCGCGCTCACGCTCGGGAAACCAACTGGTGACGACCCGACTGTTGATCGGATAAGCCGGCGCTTCCAGGGCACCCACCGCCATGCGCAACACAAACAGCGCGATAAAGCTTGCGGCAAACCCCAGCATCACCGTGGCAATCGACCACAACAGCAAGGCCACGGTGTACAAAATGCGCGGTGGCACCCGGTCCACCAGCCAGCCGCCGGGGATTTGCATGGCGGCGTAGGTCCAGCCGAACGCCGAGAAAATCAGCCCCACATGCACCGGGTCGATCCCCAGCTCGCTGGTCAGGGCCGGCGCGGCAATCGACAGGTTGCTGCGGTCCAGGTAGTTGATCACCACCGTGATAAACAGCAGGACCATGATGAAGTAACGCTTGCGGCTGGGCGTGACGAGGGACGCCTGGCCGGTGAGGGTTTCAGGGTGCATGGGGGGAGCCTCTTATTATGTTTATTGAGGTCTGAAAAAATTGACTGAAGAAACCGTACTCAGTGTGGGAGCGGGCTTGCTCGCGATAGCGGTGTGTCAGTGCCTGATAAGTTGGCTGATTTACCGCAATCGCGAGCAAGCCCGCTCCCACATTGACCGCGCTCTTTCAGGCAGGGCTTACCACTCGGCAAAACTGCCATCGGCATGCCGCCAGATCGGGTTGCGCCAGCGGTGACCAATGGCCGCGCGCTCGATCACGTATTCCTCGTTGATCTCAATCCCCAGCCCCGGCCCGTTGGGGATTTTCACAAAGCCCTGGTCGTAGTCGAAAACCCCCGGATCGCGCACGTAGTCGAGCAAATCGTTGCTCTCGTTGTAGTGAATGCCCAGGCTTTGCTCCTGGATAAACGCGTTGTAGCAAACCGCATCCAGTTGCAGGCACGCCGCCAGGGCAATCGGGCCCAGCGGGCAGTGCAGGGCCAGGGCCACGTCGTAGGCTTCGGCCATGTTGGCGATCTTGCGGGTTTCGGTGATGCCGCCGGCGTGGGATGCATCCGGCTGGATGATGTCGACGTAACCTTCACTGAGCACACGCTTGAAATCCCAGCGCGAGAACAGCCGCTCGCCCAGGGCTATCGGGGTGCTGGTCAAAGGCGCCAGTTCCTTGAGCGCTTCGTAGTTTTCGCTGAGCACCGGTTCTTCGATAAACATCAGCTTGTACGGGTCCAGCTCTTTCATCAGCACCTTGGCCATGGGCTTGTGGACGCGGCCATGGAAGTCCACGCCAATGCCGACATTCGGGCCGACCGCGTCGCGCACGGCGGCCACGTTGGCCAGGGCCTGGTCGACCTTGTCGAAGGTGTCGAGAAATTGCAGCTCCTCGGTGCCATTCATCTTCACCGCCGTAAACCCCCGGGCCACGGCTTCTTTGGCCGCACGGGCGGTGTCGGCCGGGCGGTCGCCGCCGATCCACGAGTAGACGCGGATCTTGTCCCGCACCTGGCCGCCCAGCAGGTCGCTGACCGACACGCCGAGGGCCTTGCCCTTGATGTCCCACAACGCCTGGTCGATCCCGGCCAGGGCGCTCATATGAATCGCGCCGCCCCGGTAGAAGCCGCCGCGATACAGCACGGTCCAGATATCTTCGATATTGCGTGGGTCTTTGCCGATCAAGTAGTCGGACAATTCCTCGACCGCCGCCGCCACGGTGTGGGCGCGGCCTTCAACCACGGGCTCGCCCCAACCGGTTACACCCTGGTCGGTTTCCACTTTGAGGAAGCACCAGCGCGGCGGCACGATAAAGGTGGTCAGTTTGGTGATTTTCATCTTCTTATCTCTCTTGTCGGATGCGGCGCCTGAGGCGCCAGGCACACTCAGTTCAAGGCATTCCAGGCAGCGACATACGCCTGGGCACGGCTCGCCACCTGCTCGACCGTCATGCCGGGCTTGAACAGCCCGGAGCCCAGGCCAAAGCCCTTGACCCCGGCGTCGACGAACACTTGCATGTTGTCCGGGGTAATCCCGCCCACCGGCAGCAGGACCGTGCCGGCCGGCAACACCGCCAGCCAGGCCTTGACCACCGCCGGGCCCATTTGCTCGGCCGGGAACAGCTTGAGCACATCGGCCCCTTCGGCCAGGGCGGCGAAGGCTTCGGTGGGCGTCGCGACCCCGGGCGACAGGTACAGGCCCGCAGCTTTTGCGGCACGCAGCACCTTGGCATCGCTGTGGGGCATGACGATCACCTGGCCACCCGCCGCCTTCACCCGCCCCACCTGCTCGGGCGTCAGCACGGTGCCAGCGCCGATCAGGCAGTCGGCGGGCAACGTCTCACGCAGGGTGCGGATGCTGGTGTAGGGATCTGGCGAATTGAGCGGCACTTCGATCACCCGGAACCCGGCCTGGTACAGCACCTGGCCGACAGCGCCAGCCTCATCCGGGCGCAGGCCACGCAGGATCGCGATCAAACCGTTGTGTGTGAGTGCTTGCTTGAGCATGTCAGGCCTCGATTGCAGGTTGAATGAGCCCGGCGGCCAGCGCCAGTTGCCACAGGCCGCGCTCGGTCGCTGCTTGCGCGAGGCTGACGTGGTGCAAACCACACAGGGCGAGGGCACGTTGGTAGCGGGCGCAGAGGGCGGCGGCGCCCACCAGGATGATCGGCGTGTGGCGCGCACGGTCGGGCAAGCCGGCCAGTTCATGGCCGATCAGCAGGCCGGACAGGTAGTCGGGCTGCTGTTCAGGAGTCAGTTCTGCGGTCAACCCCAGGGTACGCGCGCTGAACAGGGTCGACAGCACACCGCGCCGGCCATCCTCTGAAAGTGCCACGCGCACACCCCGGTCAAAGGCGTCGGCCTGAAACTGCCCGGCGATCTTTTGCGTACGCCCCAGAATGCTGTGCTTGCTCAGCACCGCGAACAGTTCGCCGGTCATGAAGGTGTCGAAATGGGTAATGCGGCCTGCGACCACCTCGACCCATTTGGAATGGCTGCCGGGCAGGCCGATCAATAATTCAGCGCTGGCTGGCAGGCTTTGCAGCACGCCGAGCACCTGGGTTTCTTCGCCGCGCATCACGTTGGGTAAACCGACCTGCTCGATCACACCGGGCACGATATGCACATCCACACCGCGCAAACTGCGCACCTTGTGCAGCGCCAAGCCCAGGCTGGCGACGTCAACCGGCGTCTTGCGATAGGCCGCCTCACCCCACCCCTGGGCGCTGCCGACCATGCCGCAGGCTATCACCGGCAGCTCGGGCTGGGCGTCGAGCCAGTCGCCGCACGCGGTATCAAAGGCCAGCTCAAACCCATCGCTGCAATGAACACCACCGATCAATCGCGGTTCGCTGGGCAAATGCATGATCCCCGACGCCAGCGAGCGCTGTTCGAGGACCTGGCCACCTGGGCCGAGCTTATAGGCACGAAGGGAACTGGTTCCCCAATCGAGCGCGATCAATTGCGCCGGCATCGCTTCACCTGGAATGTGGCAGATGGCCGACTATAAACCTAAGGCTGAAAATATCTCAATATATAAATATCAATCCCATATAGTGGAACAATGCCGAAAAAATCCCCACGCCCCTGCGCTGTTCTTCGCACCTGAACGTGAGGACTCAACTGACAGCAACTGGTTAAAAAATCGACAAATCCAACGGCCGCATGGCGCCCATCCAGATCGCATAGTCGGTGTGATCCTTCAGGTCATCGCCGGTATCCGGGTGCAGAAACACCACCAACCCGTTGCGGTTGAGCGCCAGCCACGGCAGCGCCACGCCGATGTACTCGGGGTCGAACGCCAGCTGGCAGCTCCAGTCCGGATGCGGGCCCACCGGGCGCTCGTGCATACGCCCCATGCGCACCGGGAAGATGGCCGCCGCGTCTTCGCAGAGCTTGCGCGCCTGGTCGAGGGTGCTGGCGTCGAAGTAGATATGGGCGTGGTAGCCCTTGATACGTTGCATGACTGGCTCCGGACTCGTTGATCGGCCGATCCTAGACCGCAATCGACGGCAGGGCCAGCCCGGCCAGGGACTGCGCGCTGCTGGCCTGCTCGGCCGCCAGCCAGTCGACAAACCGTTCGATCAACTGCCCGCGCCGTTTGCGCTGGGGCAATACCACGTAATAACCAAAGCGTGAGATCACCGTGTCGCCAATCGGCCGGCACAGCCATTTCTGCTCCAGCAGGTTATCCACCAGATGGCGCCAGCCGATGGCCACGCCCTGGCCGGCAATCGCCGCCTGGATCAACAGGGTGTAATTGTCGAAACGCAGCAGGCCGGGGGTCGGTGCGGCGGTGATGCCCAGTTCGCGAAACACCCCGTTCCAGTCGAACCACTGGCTGTTTTCCTGGCGCAGGTGCAATAGCGGCAGCTCCTGCAGGCTTTGTAGCGACAGCGGCGCGGCGCGGCCCTTGAGCAGTTGCGGGCTGCACACCGGGAACACTTCCTCGTTGAACAACCACTGGCTGTGGCCCTGGCGAAAACGCCCATCGCCAAACAACACCGCCACATCGATGTCACTGCGCAAGGCCGCGTGGTTGCGCTCGCTGGTGACCAGGCTCACATCCACCTGCGGGTTGGCCTCATGAAAGCGATGCAGTCGCGGCATCAGCCAGTAGGCGGCGAAGGCGAAGTCGGTCGCCACTTGCAACACTTCGTGCTGGTCCTGCTCCGTGATTAGACCCAGGCCCGCATCAATGCTCTGCAATCCGGCCTGGACGTGCTCGAACAACAGCAGGCCCGCGTCAGTCAATTCGATGCCGCGGTAGATACGGTCGAACAGGCGTACTGCCAGCTGTTCTTCCAGGCGCTTGATCTGCTGGCTGACGGCCGGCTGGGTGGTGCCCAGCTCCATCGCAGCCGCTGTAAAGCTGCGATGACGGGCGGCGGCTTCAAAGGCGCGCAACAGATCCAGCGACAGGTTTCCCAGGGCTTTATACATAAGCGGTGCTTATCCTAGACATTGCTTTTCATGGGCTTTACCACGGTTTCCATGGCCTGCATGCTCAATCGCATAAACACTGACTATGGAATGCCGAGAGACCATGAAGCGCAAGAACATTCTTTTCATCATGGCCGATCAAATGGCCGCGCCGTTGCTTCCGTTCTACGGCCCTTCGCCGATCAAACTGCCCAACCTCAGCCGCCTGGCCGCACAAGGCGTGGTGTTCGACGCCGCGTACTGCAACAGCCCGCTGTGTGCGCCGTCGCGTTTTACCCTGGTCAGCGGCCAGTTGCCGAGCAAGATCGGCGCCTACGACAACGCGGCGGATTTCCCCGCCGATGTACCGACCTATGCCCACTACCTGCGCCGCCTCGGCTACCGCACGGCGCTGTCGGGCAAGATGCACTTTTGCGGGCCGGACCAGTTGCACGGCTATGAAGAGCGCCTCACCAGCGATATCTACCCCGCCGACTACGGCTGGGCGGTGAACTGGGATGAGCCCGACGTGCGCCCCACCTGGTATCACAACATGTCGTCGGTGCTGCAAGCCGGCCCGTGTGTGCGCACCAACCAGCTGGATTTCGACGAAGAGGTGGTGTTCAAGGCCCAGCAGTACCTGTTCGACCATATTCGCGAGGACGGCGACCAGCCGTTCTGCCTCACGGTTTCCATGACTCACCCCCACGACCCGTACACCATTCCCAAACCGTTCTGGGATCTGTACGACGACAATGACATCCCAATGCCTACAACGCCGGCCCAGGCCGACCTGGACCCGCATTCCCAGCGCCTGCTCAAGGTCTACGACCTGTGGGACAAGCCGCTGCCTGTGGATAAGATCCGCGATGCGCGGCGCGCTTACTTCGGGGCGTGCAGCTACATTGACAGCAACGTCGGCAAACTCCTGCAAACCCTGCAGGACACAGGCCTGGCCGAGGACACCATCATCGTGTTCTCCGGCGACCACGGCGACATGCTCGGCGAGCGGGGGCTCTGGTACAAAATGCACTGGTTTGAAATGGCCGCGCGGGTGCCGCTGCTGGTCAGTGCACCGGGGCAATTCAAGGCCGGGCGGGTGAGTGCGGCGGTGTCCACCGCCGACCTGTTGCCGACCCTGGTGGAGCTGGCCGGCGGCGAGCTGGACCCCAACCTGCCGCTGGACGGCCGCTCACTGGTCCCGCACTTGCAAGGGCAGGGCGGGCATGACGAGGTGTTCGGCGAGTACATGGCCGAAGGCACCATCGGCCCATTGATGATGATTCGCCGGGAGGCCTACAAATTCATCTACAGCGAGGACGATCCTTGCCTACTGTTTGATGTGCACCACGACCCACGTGAGCAAGAAGAACTCAGTCAGTCGCCGGCCCATCGTGCGTTGTTCGAGGCGTTCCTGGCCGAAGCGCGGGCCAAGTGGGACATGCCGGCGATCCACCAGCAAGTGCTCGCCAGCCAACGCCGTCGGCGCCTGGTATGCGAGGCGCTGGCGGTGGGCAAACTCAAGAGCTGGGATCACCAGCCGCTGGTAGACGCAAGCCAGCAGTACATGCGCAACCATATCGACCTCGACGATCTGGAGCGCAAGGCCCGTTATCCACAACCCTGCCAAAACCAATAAATCAGTAAGGGGAAGGCCATGCAAAAGTTATCCACAATCGTGAGTGCAGTGTTGTTGCTCAGTGCCACCCATGCGTATGCCGACACCCGTTGCGAGACGGTAAAGATGGCCGACCCCGGCTGGAGCGACATTGCCGCCACCAATGCCATCGCCGGTGTTTTGCTCAGCGGCATGGGCTACAAGGCCAAGATCGATACCCTGGCGGTGCCGATCACGTTTGGCGGGCTCAAGGACGGCCAGGTGGATGTGTTTCTGGGCAACTGGATGCCGGCGCAGCAGGGCTTCTATGACAAGTTCGTGGCCAATGGCGATGTGGTGCAACTGGCGAAAAACCTCGAGGGCACCCAGTTCACCCTCGCGGTGCCGGACTATGTGTGGGAGGCCGGTGTGCGTGACTTTGCCGACCTGAACAAATTTGCCGACAAGTTCGACAAAAAGATCTACGGCATCGGCTCCGGCGCGCCGGCCAACCTTTCGCTGCACGAGATCATCAAGAAAAACGACTTCGACCTCAGCCAGTGGAAGCTGATCGAATCCAGCGAACAGGCGATGCTCGCCGAAGTGTCCAGGGCGGTGAAGCGCGAGCGTTTCGTCACTTTCCTGGGCTGGACACCGCACCCGATGAACGTGCAGTTGAAGATGCGTTACCTCAAGGGCGGCGAAAAATACTTCGGCGACACCGGCAATGTGTACACCCTGACCCGCAAAGGTTATGCACAGGCCTGCCCGAATGTGGCCAGACTGCTGACCAACCTTACGTTTACCCAGGATATGGAAAACAGCATCATGGCCGAGGTGGTGAACAACAAGGTCAGCAATGCTGACGCGGCGAAGGCATGGATCAAGGCCAATCCGGCGGTTTTGGACAAGTGGCTGGAGGGGGTTGAAACCCTCGATGGCCAGGATGCATTGGCGGCGGTCAAAGCCAAACTCTAAATATTGCCCTGGTTCCTACAGGTCTTCCTATCACCCTGTAGGAGCCGGCTGCCGGCGAAGAATTCGAAAACGCCGCGTTTTTTCAGGCAACCCGCGTTATCGTTATCCATCTTCGCGAGCAAGCTCGCTCCTACAGTATTTCGAGCGATCCATGTCCCGGCCCCACAGTCTGCTCCCATTCCTGCGCTGGCTGCCACGCCAGACCCGCGCCAGCGTCGGCCGGGATGCGCTGGTCGGCCTCAGCGGCGCGGTGCTGGCCTTGCCGCAATCGATCGCCTACGCCCTGATCGCCGGCCTGCCCCCCGAATACGGCCTGTATGCGGCGATCATCCCGGTGCTGATTGCCTGCCTGTGGGGTTCGTCCTGGCATTTGATCTGCGGCCCGACGGCGGCAATTTCCATCGTGCTCTACGCCAGCATCAGCCCGCTGGCGGTGCCTGGCTCCCAGGACTACATCACCCTGATCCTGCTGCTGACCTTGCTCGCCGGCGTATTCCAATGGCTGTTGGGCATGTTGCGCTTTGGCGCGCTGGTCAATTTCGTCTCCCATTCCGTCGTCCTCGGCTTCACCCTCGGCGCGGCGGTGGTCATCGCCCTGGGCCAGTTGCCCAACCTGCTGGGGCTCGACCTGCCCAGCCAGGCCACGGCCATCAACAGCCTGCTGGCGCTGATCGACCATGGTGGCGAGTGGGATCGCCCGTCACTGGCCCTTGGCCTGGGCACCTTGCTGGTGGGCGCGCTGCTTAAATACTGCGTGCCGCGCTGGCCAAGCCTGTTGATTGCCCTGGCAGTAGGCAGCCTGGCGGCGTGGGCGTGGCCGGCGATGTTCGGGCATGTGGCGCGGGTCAGCTCATTTGTTGGCCAACTGCCGCCGTTCAGCCCGTTGCCGCTGGACCTGGACATGGTCCTGCGCCTGCTACCCAGCGCCGTGGCGGTGGGCATGCTGGGGCTGGTGACCAGCCTGTCGATTGCCCGCTCGCTGTCGGCGCGCTCGCAACAGTTGCTCGACGCCAACCAGGAAGTACGCGCCCAGGGTTTATCCAATATCGTCGGCGGATTTTTCTCCGGCTACCTGTCGGCCGGATCCTTCACCCGCTCGGGCCTGAGTTACGAGGCGGGCGCCTGTTCGCCGCTGGCGGGGGTGTTTTCGGCATTGTGGGTCGCACTGTTTGCGCTGTTTGGCGCGGCGGTGATTGCGCACATCCCGATCCCGAGCATGGCCGCCAGCATCCTGCTGATCTGCTGGGGCCTGGTGGATCATCGGGGCATCCGCGCGCTGTGGCGGGTCAGCCGTGCAGAGTGTGTGGTGATGGGCCTGACGTGCCTGGCCACCTTGCTGCTGGAGCTGCAAACGGCAATCTATGCCGGGGTGCTGGCATCGCTGTTCTTCTACCTCAAGCGCACCTCGCAGCCACGGGTGCAGCAATGGCGCGATGGGGACGACGATGTGCTGCGGGTCGGTGGCTCGATCTTCTTTGGCGCCAGCCATTACCTGCAAGTGCGCTTGCAGCGCCTGCAAGGCCAGCGGGTGGTGATCGAGGCGCAGCAGATCAACTTTATCGACTATTCCGGGGTGGAGATGCTGCACCAGGAAGCGCGGCGGTTGCAGGGGTTGGGACGCAGCCTGACGCTGCGCCGGGCGCGGCCGCAAGTGGTGGAGGAGTTGAGGAAGCTGGAAGGGGCGGACAAATGCCCGATCCTTTTCGAAGACTGACACGGTCAAAACCTGTAGGAGCTGGCTTGCCTGCGATCGCGGTGTATCAGTGGCGCATCCGGCGCTGACCCACCGCTATCGCAGGCAAGCTCCTACAGTTGATCTTCAGTGGCCTGCCAACTGCCGACGTAACTCGGCCAGCACCGGCGCCGAATCCGGCCGTACACCGCGCCACAGGTAGAAGGCTTCCGCCGCCTGCTCCACCAGCATGCCCAAGCCATCCATCGCCACCGCCGCAGCGTGTTCAGTGGCCCAGCGGCAGAAGGCGGTCGGCTCCTTGGCGTACATCATGTCGTAGCAAAAGGTCTTGCCCGGTTCGATCAGGCTGCTGGCAATCGGCGGTACATCGCCTGACAGGCTCGCGGAGGTGGCGTTGATGATCAGGTCCACCGGTTCACTCAGCCAGTCGAAACCGCTGGCGGAGACCGGCCCCAGGTCATCGAACAGTTCGGCCAGCCGCTCGGCCTTTTCCACGGTGCGGTTGGCGATGATCAGCGAGGCGGGCTGTTGCGCCAGCAGTGGCTCCAGTGCACCGCGCACTGCGCCGCCGGCACCGAGCAGCAGGATGCGCTTGCCGGCCAGGCTCAGGCCGGCGTTGACGGTCAAGTCGCGCACCAGGCCGGCGCCATCGGTGTTATCACCCAGCAGGCTGCCATCGGCCAGCTTGCTCAGGGTGTTCACCGCGCCTGCGCGTTGCGCGCGCTCGGTCAGGGCATCGGCCAGGCGGTAGGCCTCTTCCTTGAAGGGAACGGTGACGTTGGCACCGCGCCCATGCAGGAAAAATTCCTGAGCACAGCCGGTGAAATCCTCGAGCGGCGCCAGCAGGGTGCTGTAGTCCAGCGCCTGGCCGGTCTGCTCGGCAAACAGGCGATGGATCAGCGGCGATTTGCTGTGGCCGATGGGGTTGCCGAACACCACATAACGATCCATCAGCTGGCCACCTGGGGCGCAGCAAGGCCGAGCCAGTCACGGTCTTGCAGGAAGTAGTCGGTCAGGCGCGCTTCTTCGCTGCCGGCAGCGGCCTTCCAGTCATAGCTCCAGCGCACTTGCGGGGGCAACGACATCAGGATCGACTCGGTACGCCCGCCCGATTGCAGGCCAAACAGCGTGCCACGGTCATAAACCAGGTTGAATTCCACGTAGCGCCCACGGCGAAACTCCTGGAACTGGCGTTGCTGCTCGGTATAAGCCATTGCCTGGCGGCGCTGGACGATCGGCAGGTAAGCGTCGATGTAGGCGTCGCCAATCGCTCGGATAAAGGCGAAGCAGGTGTCGAAGTCCCACTCGTTCAAATCATCGAAGAACAGGCCGCCAATACCCCGGGGCTCGTTGCGATGCTTGATATGGAAGTAGCTATCGCACCAGGCCTTGTAGCGCGGGTAAACGTCCGCGCCAAAGGGCGCGCAGGCCTGCTCGGCCACGCGGTGCCAGTGGATGCAGTCTTCTTCGTTGGCGTAGTAGGGCGTCAGGTCGAAGCCGCCACCGAACCACCACACCGGCTCTTCACCGTCTTTCTCGGCGATGAAAAATCGCACGTTGGCGTGGGACGTTGGCACATGGGGGTTATGCGGGTGGATCACCAGCGACACGCCGAGGGCTTCAAAACCACGACCGGCGAGCTCCGGGCGGTGGGCACTGGCGGACGGTGGGAGGCCGCTGCCGAAGACGTGGGAAAAGTTGACGCCGCCTTTCTCGATCACGGTCCCGTTCTCGATCACCCGCGTGCGGCCACCACCACCGGCTGGGCGGGTCCAGGCGTCTTCGATAAAGCGCGTATGCGCCTCGAAGGTTTCCAGGGCACTGCAAATGCGGTCTTGCAGGTCGAGCAGGTAGGCTTTTACAGCCTCGGTGCGGGTAGTCATGGCATCACCTTGAATCGGGCAAAGCTACGCGAGGCCATTGGGCGTCGGCGGCAAAGGGGCGCACAGGATACCACCGCGCCGGGCACTGCCACAGTTGACGAAGGTCAAGCATAGGAGTCCGATAGGAGCCTTTCGCGAAACAGACTTGAGGACAGAACAGATGGCCAAACGTATCCAGTTCAGCACCCATGGCGGCCCCGAAGTACTTGAGTATGTGGACTACACACCCGTGGAGCCCGGCCCACAGCAGGTTCGGGTGCGGAACAAGGCCATTGGCCTGAACTTCATCGACACCTATTACCGCAGCGGTCTGTATGCACCGCCAGCCTTGCCCTCGGGCCTGGGCGCGGAGGGCGCTGGCGTGGTGGATGCGGTGGGCAGCGCAGTCACTCAATTCAAGGTCGGCGACCGCGTGGCCTACGGCAGCGGCCCGCTGGGTGCCTACAGCGAACTGCATGTGTCGCCAGCGGCCAACCTGGTGCACCTGCCGGACGCGATCAGCTTCGAACAAGCGGCTGGCGCCATGCTCAAGGGCCTGACCGTGCAGTACCTGCTGCGCCAGACCTATGAGTTGCAAGGCGGTGAAACCATCCTGTTCCACGCCGCTGCAGGTGGCGTCGGTTCCCTGGCCTGCCAATGGGCCAAGGCCCTGGGCGTGAAGCTGATCGGTACGGTCAGTTCGCCGGAAAAAGCCGCCCTGGCCAAATCCCTCGGCGCCTGGGAAACCATCGACTACAGCCAGGAAAATGTCCCACAGCGGGTGCTGGAACTGACCGACGGCAAAAAATGCCCGGTGGTGTACGACGGCGTCGGCAAGGACACCTGGCTCGCCTCGCTGGACAGCGTGGCGCCACGTGGCCTGCTGGTGAGTTTCGGCAATGCCTCGGGCGCGGTGGACGGGGTGAACCTGGGGATTCTGGCGGCGAAAGGCTCGCTGTACGTGACCCGGCCGACGCTGGCGACCTACGCCAACAATCCGCAGAACCTACAGGCCATGGCCGATGACCTGTTTGGCATGATCGCAAGCGGCAAGGTGCGCATTGATATCAACCAGCGCTTTTCGTTGGCGGATGCGGCGAAGGCGCAGGTGGAGTTGTCGGGGCGGCGGACGACGGGGTCGACCATTCTGTTGCCTTGAGATCTCGGTGGTTTGGCAGACCGCTATCGCGGGCAAGCCCGCTCCCACATTCGAGCGCATTCCCATGCTGGAAATCGGTCGAATGTGGGAGCGAGCTTGCTCGCGATAGCCACGCCTGGGTCTCAGGACGGGCGCCGAACCTCGCCCGTCGCCAGGTCCCGAATCAAACTCGGGTTCTTGCGCCCACCCAGGCTACCGCCCAGCACCAAATCCACCTGCCCACGGAAATACTGCTCCACCCGGATCCGCGTGCGCGCTGCCGGCCGGCCTTGTGGGTTGGCCGAGGTGGAAATCAACGGGCCCACCAATGCACACAAATCCCGCACCAGCGGATGATCACTGACTCGCAACGCCACGGTGTCGTGCTTGCCGGTAATCCACTCAGGCAGCAGGTCCTGATGGGGTACCAGCCAGGTATTGGGTCCCGGCCAGGTACTGGCCATGCGGTCGATCCAGGTGTCCGGGAAGTCTTCGAACAGAAAATCGAACTGCCGGATATTGTCGGCGACCAGGATCAAGCCCTTGTCCACCGAGCGGCCCTTGATCGCCAGCAAGCGCTCCACCGCCTCCTCGTTCCATGGGTCGCAGCCCAGGCCCCACACCGCCTCGGTCGGATAGGCAATCACCGCGCCTGCGCGAATTTCTCGTGCGGCTTCTTGCACACGCCACCTGTTGACCATTACTCACTCTCCGGACTAAAGCTCTGCGCAGTTTACCGATCTTCGTTACAAAACCTAACTGCGCGCGAGCCAGCGGCCACTTTCGCAGATCACCCGGCCCTCCAGCTCCAGTTCGGTGAGGCTCGCCAACACCTGGGACAGGCTCTGCCCGCTGGCGATGGCCAGGCCTTCGCTGGTGTGGGGCGCGGCGTGCAGCAACGCCAGCAGCGGATGGGTCACCGGCACCGGCGCGGGCCGCGACAACGCCTGCCAGCCGCGCAGCCCCTCAAGGATGTGCTCGATGGTCTCCACCAGCACCGCCCCCTCACGGATCAGTTGGTGACAACCCCTGGCCCCCGGGTGATGAATCGACCCCGGTATGGCGTACACCTCGCGGCCCTGCTCGGCCGCCAGCCGCGCGGTGATCAGCGAACCGCTGGCCACGCTGGCTTCCACCACCAGCACGCCCAGGGACAGGCCACTGATAATGCGGTTGCGTCGCGGGAAGTTGCCGGCCTGGGGCCCGGCGTCCAGCGGGAACTCGGAAACCACCGCGCTGCCCTGGGCAATCATCGCCTCGGCGAGCCGGCGGTGGCGCTGTGGATAAAAATTTTCCAGGCCGGTGCCCAACACCCCGATTGTCTGCCCCCCGACATCTAATGCCGCCTGGTGCGCCGCCCCATCGATGCCCAGGGCCAGGCCGCTGGTGATCACAAAACCGGCGCCCGCCAGGCTGCGGGAAAAGGCCGCCGCCGTATCCATTCCGGGTCGGGAAGCACGGCGGCTGCCGACCATGGCCAACTGCGGTTTTTCCAGGATGGCGGGATTGCCGGCGACGAATAACAAGGGTGGCGCATCGCCCAACTCGGCCAGCAGGGCCGGGTAGTCGGGCTGGTCCCACATCAGCAAATGTTGGGCCGGATGCTCAAGCCAAGCCAATGCGACGCTGGCGCCATCACGCACCTGCACGCTGCGCCGGGCTTCGGCGCAGGCGGCCGGCAACCCCAGGGAGCGCCAGGCACTGGCCGGTGCGCCGATGGCTTTCGAGGCGCAACCAAAGGCCTCGATCAACGTCTTGAAACGCCTGGGCCCCAGCTCCGGCATGCGGTGCAAACGCAGGCGGGCTTCGAGCTCGGCAGGGGAAATATCTGCAGTAGGGATTGCTGACATATGATCATCCTTGATCAGGAACAAGCTGTGGATAACTCTGTTGGTAACTTATTTAGCAGGCTAATTATTGCAACTGGTTATTGCCGCCCAACCTGGCGCCCCGTTTTGAAGACGAGTAGCGATTTCCTCATGGGGGCAATCTCCTTTATTATGTCGGTTCGCGTGAAATGCCTTGGCCTTCGCGGCCTGCGAGCGTTTCACACCGGCCGTGCGGGGTGTCCCGAGGCCGATTTGCCTTTACCTCACATGTGCAGCAATTACGCTTATGGCTATTTTGAACATCCTCGAATTCCCGGACTCGCGCCTGCGCACTATCGCCAAACCGGTGGCCGTAGTGGACGACAAGGTTCGTCAGCTGGTCGATGACATGTTTGAAACAATGTATGAAGCCCCGGGCATCGGCCTCGCCGCCACCCAGGTCAACGTGCACCTGCGCGTGGTGGTCATGGACCTGTCCGAAGACCGCAGCGAACCGATGGTGTACATCAACCCGGAATTCGAGCCGCTGACCGACGAGATGGGCGAATACCAGGAAGGCTGCCTGTCGGTGCCGGAGTTCTACGAGAACGTCGAACGCCCGCTGCGCGTCAAGATCAAGGCCCTGGACCGCGACGGCAAGCCATTCGAGCTGATTGCCGAAGGCCTGCTGGCGGTGTGCATCCAGCACGAGTGCGACCACCTCAACGGCAAGCTGTTTGTCGATTACCTGTCCACGCTCAAACGCGACCGGATCAAGAAGAAACTGGAAAAGAAGCATCGCCAGCAAGCTTGATTCCCTTCTTTCAAAGGCTTGCTCCGGCAAGCCTTTTTCTTTTGTGAGACGTTTCCCATGACCGAGCCACTGCGCATCGTTTTTGCCGGCACCCCTGAATTTGCCGCCGAACACCTCAAGGCCCTGCTTGCCAGCCCTTATGAAATCGTCGCGGTGTACACCCAGCCGGATCGCCCGGCCGGCCGTGGGCAAAAACTGATGCCCAGCCCGGTCAAGCAACTGGCGCTGGAAAACGGAATCGTCGTGCTGCAACCGCCGACCCTGCGCAATGCCGAGGCCCAGGCTGAACTGGCAGCACTGCAGCCGGACCTGCTGGTGGTGGTGGCCTACGGCCTGATCCTCCCCCAAGCAGTGCTGGATATCCCGCGCCTGGGTTGTATCAACAGCCACGCCTCGCTGCTACCGCGCTGGCGCGGTGCGGCGCCGATCCAGCGCGCGGTGCAAGCCGGTGACGCACAAAGCGGCGTGACCGTGATGCGCATGGAAGCTGGCCTGGACACCGGGCCGATGCTGCTCAAGGTCACCACGCCCATCACCGCCCAAGACACCGGCGGCAGCCTGCACGACCGCCTGGCCGAGATGGGCCCGCCAGCGGTGGTCGAGGCGATTGCCGGCCTCGCGGCTGGCACCTTGCACGGTGAAGCGCAGGACGACAGCCTCGCCACCTACGCCCACAAGCTGAACAAGGACGAAGCGCGCATCGACTGGAGCCGCCCGGCCGTGGAACTGGAGCGCCTGGTACGTGCCTTCAACCCGTGGCCGATCTGCCACAGCACCCTCAATGGCGAAGCCTTGAAAGTCCTCGCCGCCACCCTGGCCGACGGCAGCGGCGCACCCGGTGAAATCATCGGCGCCAGCAAGGAAGGCCTGCTGGTGGCCTGCGGCGAACAGGCACTGTGTCTGACTCGTCTGCAATTGCCCGGCGGCAAGGCGCTGAACTTCAGCGACTTGTTCAACAGCCGTCGTGAGAAATTTGCCCCCGGCATCATCCTCGGAGTGGACGCTTGATGAACCCGCGTTTGGCCGCCGCCAAGGCCCTGGCCGCCGTGCTCAATGGCAAGGCTTCCCTGAACAGCTCGTTGCCGGTGCAACTGGATAAAGTCGAAGACCGCGATCGCGGCTTCACCCAGGACCTGGCCTTTGGCACCGCCCGCTGGCAGCCGCGTCTGTCGGCGCTGGCGGCCAAGCTGCTGCAAAAGCCGTTCAAGGCCGTCGATTCCGACGTCGAGGCGCTGCTGCTGGTGGGCCTCTACCAGTTGCTCTACAGCCGCGTGCCGGCCCACGCCGCCATCGGCGAAACCGTGGGGTGCGCCGACAAGCTGAAAAAGCCCTGGGCCAAGGCCTTGCTCAACGCCGTGCTGCGCCGTGCCCAGCGCGAAAGCGAGGGGTTGCTGGCCGAGCTCGAACACGACCCGGTAGTGCGCACCGCGCACCCGCGCTGGCTGCAAAAATCCCTCAAGGCATTCTGGCCAGAGCAGTGGGAAGCCATCTGCGCCGCCAACAATGCCCACCCGCCGATGATTCTGCGGGTCAATCGCCGCCATCACAGCCGCGATGCCTATCTCCAACTACTGGCAGAGGCCGGCATCAATGCCAGCGCCTGCGTGTACAGCCAGGACGGCATCGTGCTGGAGACCGCAGGTGATGTGCGCAGCCTGCCAGGCTTTGCCGAAGGCTGGATCAGCGTGCAGGACGAAGCCGCGCAACTGGCCGCCGACCTGCTCGACCTGGCACCGGGCCAGCGGGTGCTGGACGCCTGCTGCGCCCCAGGCGGCAAGACCTGCCACATCATGGAAGTGCAGCCGGGCCTGGCCGGCGTCGTCGCCGTCGACCTGGAAGCCAAGCGCCTGGTGCGCGTGCGCGAAAACCTCGCGCGCCTGGGCCTGGACGCCGAGCTGATTGCCGCCGATGGGCGCGACACCGCCGCCTGGTGGGATGGCAAGCCGTTCCAGCGCATCCTGCTGGACGCACCCTGTTCCGCCACCGGTGTGATCCGCCGTCACCCGGATATCAAGCTCACCCGCCAACCCGACGACATCGCCGCCCTGGCTGTGCTGCAAGGCGAGTTGCTGGACGCGCTGTGGCCGACGCTGGAAGTCGGTGGCATCCTGCTCTACGCCACCTGCTCGACCTTGCCGACCGAAAACACCGACGTGATCGAAGCCTTCCTCGCCCGCACCAGCGGCGCGCGGGAGTTGGACATTGCCACTACCGCCGGCATCAAGCAGCCCCACGGCCGCCAGTTGCTGGCGCAGGAAGGCGGGCACGATGGCTTCTATTACGCCAAGCTGATCAAGATTGCCGCGGCACGCGGTTGAATGGTTTTTAAGGGAGTGACCGGATGAAGATCATCATCCTTGGCGCAGGGCAGGTCGGCGGTACGCTGGCCGAGCATTTGGCCAGTGAAGCCAACGACATTACCGTGGTCGACACCGACGCCGAACGCCTGCGCGGTCTGGGCGATCGCCTGGATATCCGTACGGTCCAGGGCCGTGCCTCGTTCCCCACCGTGCTGCGCCAGGCCGGCGCCGACGATGCCGACATGCTGGTGGCGGTGACCAACAGTGACGAGACCAATATGGTCGCCTGCCAGGTCGCCCACACCCTGTTCCACACCCCGACCAAGATCGCCCGGGTGCGTGAAGCGGCCTACCTGACCCGCGCCGGCCTGTTCGACAACGACGCGATTCCGGTGGACGTGCTGATCAGCCCCGAGCAAGTGGTTACCCACTACATCAAGCGCCTGATCGAAATCCCCGGCGCGCTGCAGGTAATCGACTTCGCCGAAGGCAAGGCGCAACTGGTGGCGGTCAAGGCCTACTACGGCGGGCCGCTGGTGGGCCAGCAACTGCGCCAGCTGCGCGAACATATGCCGAATGTGGAAACCCGCGTGGCCGCGATTTTCCGTCGCGACCGGCCGATCCTGCCCCAGGGCGACACGGTGATCGAAGCCGACGACGAAGTCTTCTTCATCGCCGCCAAGGCCAATATTCGTGCCGTGATGAGCGAAATGCGCCGGCTCGACGAGAGCTACAAGCGCATCGTCATCGCCGGCGGCGGGCAGATCGGCGAGCGCCTGGCCGAGGCCATCGAAAGCCGCTACCAGGTGAAGATCATCGAGATGAACGCCGCGCGCTGCCGCTACTTGTCCGATACCCTCGACAGCACCGTGGTGCTGCAAGGCAGCGCTTCGGATCGCGACCTGCTGATGGAAGAGAACATCGCTGACGCCGATATCTTCCTGGCCCTGACCAACGACGACGAGGCCAATATCATGTCGTCGCTGCTGGCCAAGCGGCTGGGGGCGAAGAAGGTGATGACCATCATCAACAACCCGGCCTATGTGGACCTGATCCAGGGTGGCGACATCGACATTGCCATCAGCCCGCAATTGGCCACCATCGGTACCCTGCTGGCCCACGTGCGGCGCGGCGATATCGTCAGCGTGCACTCATTGCGCCGGGGGGCGGCGGAAGCCATCGAGGCGATCGCCCACGGTGACTCCAAGTCGAGCAAGGTGATCGGCCGGGCGATCCGTGATATCGGCTTGCCACCGGGCACCACCATTGGCGCGATCATCCGCGATGAAGAAGTGATCATCGCCCATGACGATACGGTGATCGCCACGGGCGACCATGTGATCCTGTTCCTGGTGGATAAAAAACATATCCGCGATGTGGAGAAGTTGTTCCACGTGGGGTTGAGCTTTTTCTGATCTGACGGAGAGACCGACATGCTCGAATCCCTGGAAAAAATGCTCGCCAAGGGTGTGGATAACTCGCTGCTGCGCTTTGGCTTGGGCAAGGGTTACCTGGATTTGAAGGACAACGCCAAGGCAGCCGAGCATTTAGGCAAGTGCGTCGGGTTTGACCCGAAGTATTCGGCGGCGTGGAAGCTGCTGGGCAAGGCACACGCTGCGCTCGGCGATAAAGACGCGGCACGCCAGGCATGGGAGAAGGGTATCGAAGCGGCCCAGGCCCATGGCGACAAGCAGGCCGAGAAAGAGATGACGGTGTTCCTGAAAAAACTCGATCGCCAAGCCTGAGGCACCCCCTGTGGGAGCTGGCTTGCCTGCGATGCAGGCGACTCGGTCTCTCAGTGACACCGAGGCGATGCTATCGCAGGCAAGCCAGCTCCTACATTTGATCTTTGTTGCTTGCAGAGCCGGGTGTATCAGTACCAACGCGCCTCGCCCGGCGGGCGTTTCTTGAAGCGCTTCATGCTCCACATGTACTGGCTCGGGTAGGCGCCGACATAACGCTCCACCACCTTGCTCATCGCCGCGCAGGACGTGGCCGTGTCGGTGCTGTACATGTCTTCTGGCGCCGCTTCCAGGATCACTTTGTAACCCGAGCCGTCCGGCAGCCGCAGGGCATGCAGGAACACGCCCACCGCCTTATGGCCGGCGAGCATATTCGGCACGAACTTGCTGGTCAGCGCCTGGGTGGCGAAGAACGGTACGAAGATCCCGGCCGATTCTGCCGGCTCCGGGTCAGCGGGAATCCCCACCTGGCCGCCCTTGCGCACTTCCTTGATGACGCTGAGGATGCCTTCTTTGGTCGACGCCGCCACCCGGTTGCCCAACTGCACGCGTTGCTTGCGCAGCAGGTCATCCACCGCCTTGAGCTTGGGCGGGCGATAAAAAATGATCGGTTTGCACTGGCTGCAATAGAAGTGGTTCAACACTTCCCAGTTGCCCAGGTGGCTGGTGATGCCGACCACGCCTTTGCCAGAGGCCAGGGCTTGCTGCAGCACTTCCAGGCCTTCGACTTCACGTACCAGGTCGATAGAACGCTGGGCCGGCCAGATCCAGGCGCACGCGCTCTCGGTCAGGGACTTGCCGATGTCCATCAGGCTCTGGCCGACCAGGCGCTCGCGCTCGGCCGGGTCCATGTCCGGGAAACACTTGGATAGGTTGATCCGCACCGTGTCGCGGGAGCGGTTGGGGGTCTTCCACATGATCCAGCCAATCGCCGAACCCACGGCTTGCACGGCGCGCCAGGGCAGCAGGGCAAACAATCGCAGAGCGCCTACCAGCAAGACGCCTTTTAACTTTTCCACAGGTCACTCCTGATCGTGTGTGGTGCGCAAAGCGGCCATTCTACCCGGCGTTGACCAAGTCCGCGTAACGGTCACAGTCCTGGGTGTGGTCCATGACCATCCCTGAGGCCTGCATGAACGCGTAGCAGATGGTCGGCCCGACGAACGTGAAGCCGGCTTTCTTGAGGGCTTTGCTCATGGCTTCGGCCTCTGGCGTAATCGCCGGGACCTGGCTGCGATCCTTGAAGTGATTGACCTTGGGCACACCACCGACAAACGACCAGAGCAACCCCACCGGGTCCTCCAGCGCCAGCCAGGCCGCGGCATTGCGCCGGGTGGCATTGAGTTTCAAGCGGTTGCGCACAATGCCTGGGTCGAGCATCAACTGCTCGATCTGGGCATCGCTCAACTGCGCCAGGCGCTTTGGATCAAAACCGAACAAGACCTTTCGATAATGCTCGCGTTTGCGTAAAACGGTGATCCAGGACAGGCCCGCCTGGAACCCTTCGAGCAAAAGCAACTCGAACAAACCCTGCGCATCGCGCAGCGGCGTTCCCCACTCTTGATCGTGATAAGCCATGTACAGCGGATCTTCAGAACACCAAAAGCAGCGTGGCATAAGGCTCCAGGGAGTGGTGGCGGGGCCGAATCGGGTATACTCCCGCCCTTTAAATCGCAGCCCAAGTAACAGGTGAATTTTGTGAGCCAGCCTACGCCAGCCGTGCGTACCTTCCAAGACTTGATCCTCGCCCTCCAGCAATACTGGGCCGAGCAAGGTTGTGTGGTACTTCAGCCCTACGATATGGAAGTAGGCGCCGGCACTTTCCACACCGCAACATTCCTGCGGGCCATCGGCCCGGAAACCTGGAACGCCGCTTATGTGCAGCCCAGTCGTCGCCCGACTGACGGCCGCTACGGCGAAAACCCCAACCGCCTGCAGCACTACTATCAGTTCCAGGTGGTCCTCAAGCCCAACCCGGACAACTTCCAGGAGCTGTACCTGGGTTCGCTGAAACATGTCGGCCTGGACCCACTGGTCCACGACATCCGTTTCGTCGAAGACAACTGGGAATCGCCAACCCTCGGCGCCTGGGGCCTGGGCTGGGAAGTCTGGCTCAACGGCATGGAAGTCACGCAGTTCACCTACTTCCAGCAGGCGGGCGGCATCGAGTGCTACCCGGTGACCGGCGAAATCACCTACGGCCTGGAACGCCTGGCCATGTACCTGCAGGGCGTGGACTCGGTCTACGACCTGGTGTGGGCTGACGGCCCGTTCGGCAAAGTGACGTATGGCGATGTGTTCCACCAGAACGAAGTGGAACAGTCGACCTACAACTTCGAACACGCCAACGTCGAGAAGCTGTTCGAACTGTTCGACTTCTACGAAAGCGAAGCCAAGCGCCTGATCGAACTGGATCAACCGCTGCCGTTGCCAAGCTACGAAATGGTCCTGAAGGCATCCCACACCTTCAACCTGCTGGACGCCCGCCGTGCCATCTCGGTAACCGCGCGCCAGCAATACATCCTGCGTGTCCGCACCCTGGCGCGTTCCGTTGCGCAAGCCTACCTGCTGGCTCGCGCCAAGCTGGGCTTCCCGATGGCGACCCCGGATCTGCGTGATGAAGTGTTGGCTAAGCTGGAGGCTGCACAATGAGTGCTCAAGATTTCCTGGTTGAACTGGGTACCGAAGAGCTGCCACCCAAGGCCCTCAACACCCTGGCCGATGCATTTTTGGCCGGCATCGAGAAAGGCCTGCAGACTGCCGGCCTGAAGTTTGAAGCCAAGAAGGTCTACGCCGCGCCACGTCGCCTGGCAGTATTGCTGACCGCGCTGGAAACCCAGCAGCCGGACCGCAACATCAACCTCGACGGCCCGCCACGCCAGGCCGCCTTTGATGCTGAAGGCAACCCGACCCAGGCTGCCCTTGGTTTTGCCAAGAAGTGCGGCGTCGAGCTGAGCGAGATCGACCAGAGCGGCCCGAAACTGCGTTTCAGCCAAGTCATCAAGGGCAAGCCGACCGCCAGCCTGTTGCCGACTATCGTTGAAGATTCTCTCAATGACCTGCCGATCCCCAAGCGCATGCGCTGGGGTGCACGCAAGGAAGAGTTCGTACGTCCGACCCAATGGTTGGTGATGCTGCTCGGTGACGAAGTCATCGATTGCACCATCCTCGCCCAGAAGGCCGGTCGTGAGTCCCGTGGTCACCGCTTCCACCATCCTGAAGCCGTGCGCATCACCTCGCCGGCCAACTACGCCACTGACCTGCGTGCCGCCTACGTGCTGGCCGACGCCAACGAGCGTCGCGAGCTGATCAGCAAGCGCACCGAAGAGCTGGCCCGTTTGCAGGAAGGCACTGCCATCGTGCCGCCAAGCCTGCTCGACGAAGTAACTGCGCTGGTCGAGTGGCCGGTGCCACTGGTGTGCTCGTTCGAAGAGCGTTTCCTCGATGTGCCGCAAGAAGCCCTGATCACCACCATGCAGGACAACCAGAAGTATTTCTGCCTGCTGGATGTGGACGGCAAGTTGCTGCCGCGCTTTATCACCGTGGCCAACATCGAAAGCAAGGACCCGCAGCAGATCATCGCCGGTAACGAAAAAGTCGTACGCCCGCGCCTGACCGACGCCGAGTTCTTCTTCAAGCAAGACAAGAAGCAGAAGCTCGAAGACTTCAACCTGCGCCTGCAGAACGTGGTGTTCCAGGAGAAGCTGGGCAGCGTCTACGACAAGGCTGTGCGGGTTTCCAAGCTGGCGGCCTACATCGCCCCACGCATTGGCGGCGACGCTGCCTTGGCCGCACGCGCGGGCCTGCTGTGCAAATGCGACCTGGCCACCGAGATGGTCGGCGAGTTCCCGGAAATGCAAGGCGTGGCCGGTTACTACTACGCGCTCAATGACGGCGAGCCTGAAGACGTCGCCCTGGCCTTGAACGAGCAGTACATGCCGCGTGGCGCTGGCGCCGAGCTGCCAACCACCCTGACCGGTGCGGCCGTGGCCATCGCCGACAAGCTGGATACCCTGGTCGGTATCTTTGGCATCGGCATGTTGCCGACCGGCAGCAAAGACCCATATGCCCTGCGCCGTGCCGCCCTGGGCGTGCTGCGCATCCTGATCGACAAAAAGCTCGACCTCGACCTGACCCAGGCCGTGGTATTTGCCGTCGGCCAGTTTGGTGGCAAGGTCAAGCAAGCCGGCCTGGCCGAGCAAGTGCTGGAGTTCGTGTTCGACCGCCTGCGTGCGCGCTACGAAGACGAAGGCGTGGACGTTTCCGTCTACCTGTCGGTACGTGCCCTGCAACCGGGTTCGGCACTGGACTTCGACCAGCGTGTGCAAGCCGTACAAGCGTTCCGCAAGCTGCCGGAAGCGGACGCCCTGGCCGCCGTGAACAAGCGCGTGTCGAACCTGCTGAGCAAGGCCGAAGGCCTGGGCAATGCCGATGTCGACCCTGGCCTGTTTGCCGATGCCAAGGAGTTCTCGCTGAACTCGGCCATCGCCAAGGCAGAAAACGCAGTGAAGCCGCTGATCGCCGAGCGCAACTACGCCGAAGCCCTGGCGCGCCTGGCCACCTTGCGTGAGCCGGTGGATGCGTTCTTCGAGGCGGTGATGATCAATGCCGAAGATGCTGGCGTGCGGAAAAACCGCTACGCCATGCTGGCGCGCCTGCGCGGCTTGTTCGTCAACATCGCTGACATCTCGACGCTGAGCTGATCATGTTGAAACTGCTGATTCTCGATCGGGACGGGGTGATCAATTACGACTCCGACGCTTACATCAAGTCGGTGGAGGAGTGGATCCCGCTGCCCGGCTCGGTCGAGGCCATCGCGCAGTTGAGCAAGGCCGGCTGGACGGTAGCCATCGCTACCAACCAGTCCGGCATCGCCCGCGGCTACTACGACATCGCCACCCTGGACGCCATGCACGCGCGCCTGCGCGCATTGGTGGCCGAGCAGGGCGGTGAGGTGGGGCTGGTGGTGTACTGCCCCCACGGGCCGGATGAGGGTTGCGATTGCCGCAAACCCAAGCCTGGCATGTTGAAAATCATTTCAGAACATTACAAGGTGCCCCTGGCTGGGATATGGTTCGTCGGGGACAGTCTCGGTGACCTGGAGGCCGCCAAAGCCGTCGACTCTCAGCCAGTTTTGGTAAAGACCGGGAAAGGCGAAAAGACCCAGGCGAAAAACCTGCCGGTCGGCACCTTGATTTTTGACGATCTGGCGGCGGTTGCCGCAGAACTTATCAACAACTAGTCGCCCTCGACTTCCTGACCAAGGATTGTTCGGGAGTGCACTTTTAACAGGCGGGCGTTGTCCCGCAACGGTAAATGCTGCCATGTCGATTTTGCAGGCCATCAGAACCTTCTTCTTTTACCTGCTGCTGGGCACCAGTTCGTTTCTCTGGTGCACCCTGAGCTTTTTTATCGCGCCCTTTTTGCCATTCAAGGCGCGCTATCGCTTTATCAACGTCTATTGGTGCCGCTGCGCGTTGTGGCTGACCAAGGTGTTCCTGGGCATTCGTTTCGAGGTCAAGGGTGCCGAGAATGTGCCGGACCAGCCGTGCGTGATCCTGTCGAACCACCAGAGCACCTGGGAGACCTTCTTTCTTTCCGCGTATTTCTCGCCCCTGAGCCAGGTGCTCAAGCGTGAGTTGCTGTTCGTGCCGTTCTTTGGCTGGGCGATGGCCATGCTGCGCCCGATTGCCATCGACCGCGACAACCCCAAGGCCGCGCTCAAGCATGTGGCGAAGAAGGGTGACGAGCTGCTCAAGGATGGGGTGTGGGTACTGATCTTCCCGGAGGGCACTCGCGTACCCTTTGGCACTGTAGGCAAGTTCTCCCGGGGCGGTACGGCATTGGCGGTCAACGCCAACCTGCCAGTACTGCCGATTGCCCACAATGCCGGCAAGTTCTGGCCCAAGGAAGGCTGGGCCAAGCGCAAAGGCACCATCACCGTGGTGATCGGCGAGCCGATGTATGCGCAAGGGGAAGGACCGCGTGCAATTGCCGCGCTCAATGACCGCGCTGCAGCGTGGAATGAGGCGCAGCAACGGGCCATGGGTTCGCTGCCGCCACTGCCGGTTGCAGCGGACCAGGCGGTGATCTGACGTTCTGTGGATAACCTGTGCACGGTTTGTTGGCGAAATGCAGTTTTTCGCTTGTAGGCTTATGATTCTATTACATATTTCTTAAGCTAATAAAACACCGGAAAACGTGCATAAGTTTTTTTGGAGCGTTGAAGACCGGCCCTTGCGGCCGGTTTTTTATGCACAGCCGTTTACTCCTCCCACAACGGCATCTGCAGGCTGAAAACCGTGCCTTGCCCCACCACACTCACACAGTCGATCCGCCCCCCATGGCGGTCCATCACCGCCTTGACCATGGTCAGGCCCAGCCCCAGGCCTTCGCTGCCCTGGGCCGAAGCAAAACGTCGGTATTGGCTGAACAGTTCAGGCAGCTCCTGGGCCGCGATGCCGGGGCCCTGGTCCTGGATATGACAAGCCAGCCATTGGCCGTTGCGTTCGAGGCGCACCGTCACCGTGGTGCCGGCTGGGCTGTACTTGATCGCATTCTCCATCAGGTTGAACAAGGCTCGGGTGAGCAGCGACTGATCCGCGAGGACCATTTGCTCACCAGCCTCGTCCAGGTCGTGGACCAATTGGATATGTTTCAATTGGGCCAGCAGCGCGACCTGGTCAAACGCATCGAGCACCAACATGGCAAACAGGCTGGGCTCAAACTGATAACCGTCGGACTCGGCCTTGGCCAGTTGAACGAACGATTCGGTCAAATTCAATGCGCGTCGCACTTGCTGTTCGATCTGGGTAAAGACCTGCGGAACGTCTGAGGCTTCATGCCGTTGCACATCCAGCAACGCGAGGATTGCCGAGTGGGGCGCCCGCAGATCATGGGAGAGAAACCGCAGCAGGGTTTCACGTTGCTGCTGGGCGTCGCGTTCGATACTCAGGTCAGTCAAGCTCAACAGCCACCCCAACGCCACATCACCGTCGGCCGGTAACAGAGGCGCCAGTTCCAGGCGCAGGCTGCGTTGCTGGGTATCGCGGAACTCGATGATTTCCAGGGCCGATAGCGGCGTATGTACCTGGCCTTGCAAGGGCGGGTAACCCAGTGCCGCCAGTTGCTGCAGCAGGTTCTGGGCAATCAGTTCGTTGCCAAACACATCGCGGGCGATCCGATTGGCCAACAGGATCTCGCCTGTGGGATCGGTAATCAGCGTAGCGACCGGCAAGCACTCCAGGCCATCGGCCATAAAACGCCGGGTGTCGCGGGTACGACTGACCGCTTGCTCCAGGGCCACGATACGGCCCTGCAACACATCACCGTTGCTGACGGCCGCGCGACGGCGTTCCGGCAGCACCTTGGGCTCGCTGTCCAGGCGCGCCAATTCCCAGCCGAAGTAAGCGAGGATTACGCTCAGGCGGCGCCAGTTCCAGATCAGGTAGCCCAGCAGCATGCCGATCAGCGTGGCCGCTGGCGACCACCAGAGCCCCAGGCGCAACAAGCCCCAGGAAGCGAGGAGGGCGCCCGCCATGCAGCCCAGGGTCAGCCACAGCGCATAACGCGGGCGCAACAGCAGCAGGCCCAGCAACAAGGCCACCATCGCGGTGGACAGCAGCGTGGCCAGCCAGCCAGGCAACACGGTAATGCTGCGCCCTTGCAGCAGGCCGTTGAGGATATTGGCCTGGATCTCGACGCCCGGGGTGGTACCGACGCTGGCCGAAAGCGGTGTCACATAGCGATCGCCCATGCCCGGTGCAGTAGCCCCCACCAGAATGATCCGGTCACGCAACAGTTGGGCAGGGACCTCACCGCGCAAGACACTGACATACGGCACGCTGGGAAAGCCGTGATCGGTGGCGATAAATGGGATGCGGATGGCATTGTCACGCTGCCAATCGGTTACTTCAGAAGACGCTGACAGCCCTGGCATATCGGTGTGCTGGCCGGTCAGCTCGAAGGCCAACCAGGCCAGTTGCGGGACCAGTTGCCCCGGCGGCCCCTCACGCAGGTACAGGCTGCGCACAATACCGTCGCTGTCCGCTTCCACGTTGATATGACCCACCCCCCTCGCACAATCGCGCAGTGGCAGCACAGGGAGGATCTGCGCGATGGGTTGCCCCAGGCGCGGCGTGCCTTCGCGAATCAACGGCAGCAGGACATTGCCGGCATTGCACATCGCCTGGGCCAGGCGTTGATCATTGGCCGGCTCGCGCGCCGGTTCGCTGAAGATCACATCGAGCAGGATCCCGGCGGGTTTGGCCGCACTCAACTGGTCAATCAGGTCGGCATGCAGGCGCCGCGACCACGGCCATTGACCGAGTTCCTTGAGGCTCATGTCGTCAATGTTCACCAGCAGGATGCGCGGATCCACCGGCAACGGCGCCATGCGCCGCAGGCTGTCGTACAGCAGGTTATTCAGGGCAAGGCCGGGGCTTAGCGACAGAAAGGCTGTCATCGGCAGCAGAAGCAGACCGATCCACAGCCACTCCCTGACCAGCCCATTGAACAGGCGTTGGGCCTGGGTCGGCTGGCGCTGTTCAGCCCGGCGCCACCACTTCACCGTGCGAGCGCCGCGCTGCTACTGCACACGGGTGGCAGGTGGGTAATAGAAGATGTCATAAACGCCTGCTTCTCCTTCCAGTCCCTGGTCATCAAAGGCCGACACGCGCACGTGATAGAACGAGGCCTTGAGTCCAGTGAAGCTCAAGCGCGGCTCACTGGAGAAGTTTTCCTGCTTGATGTTCATGAAGGTTTTATCGGTAGCTACTTGCGCACGGTAGCGCTGGGCCCCCGGTTGCGGGTGCAGGATCAATGTCCATACCGGCGCATCGCCTTTCTGGCCGTCCTGGCCCATCAGGCGCGGCGCGGGCAAAAGGTCGACTGTCTTCAACTCGCCCTGGGGCTTGAGCAGCACACCTTGTCTAGCGCCGACCTTCAGTTCACCTTCCACCGGGCCCGTCTGCGGCTTTTTCTTCAGCTGTTTGCCTACCGGCTGCGGTTCGGTCCGGCTGGCGGCTACCTGGCCGTTGAGTACTTCGACCACCGATTGCTGATCGTCGTTACGCACACGAAAGTGCGTACCGCGCACGCCCAGTACGCCCACCGGGGTCACGATTTGAAAACGGTCATAGTCACTGGTGCGCTTGAGTACGTAGGCCTCGACCTGGCCTTGTTGCAGGATGACCTGGGGGATCGCCTGTTCTTCCACCAAATGCAAACGCACCTCGGAGCTGGAGGGCAGGACGATGCGTGAGCCATCGCCCAGCAACAGGCTGACAAACGCCGATGGCGAGGTTTTTACGCTTTCCTGCTCATCGATCAGCATGCCTTCTTCCAACACACTGGGGCGCCCCTTGGCGTCCAGCTTCCAGGCTTCACCGGTAAGGTTCTGCACGACTGCCGGCAGCGGCTGTGCCCGGCACATCAGGTTGTCATCAATGTAGGGCGCGCGCACAGGTGCAGGCTTGGCGAGGACTTGTGGGCTGGTGACCACCAGCGCCAGGGCCAGGCTTGAGCCAAACAAAGAGGAAAGGGAATAGCGACGAGGAAAGAGGGTCATGGCGCTCATCAAGGTTCTAGTTCTAAAGGTCCGTCAGACTGCACATTCAGAAAGCGTCTTGCGGCGGCAGGACCTTGAATCTCGCCTACGATACCCGATGACGCATCGAACTCGATAGCCGTAGTGGTAGGGATGAGGCGCCAAGAAAGGTGACACATCCCTGTGTCTGCCGGATCGACGACGTCGAACCGGATGTACATCGAAGAAATACTGTCCCTCACATCCCTCCGACAGCAGCCCATGGCGAACCGCAGACTACAGATGATACGTCCGTGTATCGAGAGCGCTTCCCGCGCACGCCCTCCATGTGTCACTCAGCGAAAGAGAATTTACCTACAAGAGTGGTGCATAGGGGAGTAGTGCAACATTTGTTCAGATTTAGAAGATCCATCGTTGATCCTGGTCCAGCAAGCTTCCGTGTTGAAACGCCTGCGGGGCATCGATTTCCCTGAGTCCTGCGTAACCGAGGCCGTCTACGGATTCGGCGTACACCGTCATTTCGTCAAGTGGGGCAGACTGTGCCGGGCTGCAGGCATCCACCATTTCTGTGCCAAAACCTGTTGCCATCACCAGCATGAACATCTTTCCCCACACTCTGACCTTCTGCACGAGACACACCTGTCCCGACAGCGCATAAAACCTGATTGGCATTGATCCTTTTCCTGAGGGGCTTGAGCCGGTATCTTTCCAGCTGGGTACGCGATGTTTAACGGCCTTAGGGCTATCTGATATCAGCGTACCGAGAGATTCAGGGAGCTTGAGAAACTGGCCACAATTGTTCAGATTCAACGGTGAACCATTACGCTCTCTTCAACCGCTGCAACATTCTTCAAGAAGAAAGGACCCTGCCATGCGTGTCGCGATACTGGATGACGAACCTGCCGAATTGCGGCGGGTGGAACAGACACTGCGACAAATCCCAAGTGCCTCGGAGCAGCCATGGACGCTGCATTGCTTCGAACGTGGCGAAGACTTGCTGCGCCAACTGCGCCGAGAAACCTTCGACTTGCTGGTGCTCGATTGGCAGTTGCCGGACCTGAGCGGCATCGCGATCCTGCGCTGGACCCGTGAGCACATGGAGGCGCCACCGCCCGTGATTATGCTGACCAGCCGCGATGCCGAGAGCGATATCGTCCAGGCCCTGAACAGCGGTGCCGATGACTACGTCAGCAAACCGTTTCGCCCCAACGAACTGAAGGCACGGGTGAGTGCCGTCCTGCGTCGTCACGGCCTGCAGAAATCTGCTGCCACCGAAGTGCTGGTTTTCAACGACCTGACCTTCGACGATGCCGAACTGACCGTCAGCCGCGCGGGTGACCCAATCAACCTGACCGAAAGGGAATACCGCCTGGCACGCTGCCTGTTCGCCAACCTGGCCCGGCCGCTGTCACGGGAATATCTCTATGAACGGTTCTGGACCCATGAAGAAATGGTGTCTTCGCGCCCGCTGGATACCCACATTTATCGGCTACGAAACAAGCTTGGGCTGACGCCGGAGCGGGGTTGGCAGCTGCTGACGATCTATGGGTACGGCTATCGGTTGGAGAGCGTGACCGCAGCGACGGCGTAGCCGATGTTCCACGTGGAGCATTTAAAAAGGGCTCCAAAATCTGGGCAATAAAAAAGGCCAACGTTAAACGTTGGCCTTTTTTGTTTGGCAATAGCGTTATCAGAAGTCCAGGTTGGACACTGCCAAGGCATTGCTCTCGATGAAGTCACGACGTGGCTCGACCGCATCACCCATCAGGGTGTTGAAGATCTGGTCCGCGCCAATGGCGTCTTCGATGGTCACACGCAGCATACGGCGCTGGGCTGGGTCCATGGTGGTTTCCCACAGCTGGTCCGGGTTCATTTCGCCCAGACCTTTGTATCGCTGGATGGTGTGACGCTTGGTGCTTTCTGCCATCAACCAGTCCAGGGCTTCCTTGAACTCCTTGACCTGCTTTTTGCGTTCGCCGCGCTGAATATAAGCGCCGTCGTCCAGCAGGGTGCTCAGTTGCGCGCCCAGGGTTACTACGGTCTTGTAGTCGTTACTGCCGAAGAAGTCGCGGTTGAAGGTGACGTAGTTCGACAGGCCGTGGGAGATCAGTTCGACCTCTGGCAGCCAGACGTTACGTTCACGGTCTTCACGCAGGCTGGCTTTGTACACCAGGCCAGACTTCTCGACGGTGCGCAGGCGCACTTCGTACTGGGCCAGCCAATCCTGCATCGCTGCGTGATCGCCCAACTGCTCCAGGCTGACGGCCGGCAGGTAGATGAAGTGCTCGGTCAGCTCCTGAGGGTACAGGCGCGACAAACGCTTGAGGGTCTTCATCACCATGCGGAAGTCGTTTACCAGACGCTCCAGCGCCTCACCGGAGATGCCCGGGGCTTCGTCGTTCAAGTGCAGGCTGGCATCTTCCAGGGCCGACTGCGTCATGTACTCTTCCATGGCGTCGTCGTCTTTGATGTATTGCTCTTGCTTGCCCTTTTTCACTTTGTACAACGGCGGCTGGGCGATGTAGATGTAGCCACGCTCGATCAGCTCCGGCAACTGACGGAAGAAGAAGGTCAGCAGCAGGGTACGGATGTGCGAACCGTCGACGTCAGCATCGGTCATGATGATGATGTTGTGGTAGCGCAACTTGTCGATGTTGTACTCGTCGCGACCAATGCCACAGCCCAGGGCGGTGATCAAGGTGCCGACTTCCTGGGAGGAAATCATCTTGTCGAAACGGGCCTTCTCGACGTTGAGGATCTTACCCTTCAACGGCAGGATCGCCTGGGTGCGACGGTTACGACCCTGCTTGGCGGAACCGCCAGCAGAGTCACCTTCCACTAGGTACAGTTCGGAGAGGGCAGGGTCCTTCTCCTGGCAGTCCGCCAGTTTGCCCGGCAGGCCAGCGATATCCAGCGCGCCTTTACGACGGGTCATTTCACGGGCTTTACGCGCCGCTTCACGGGCCCGTGCCGCGTCGATCATCTTGCCGACGACCAGCTTGGCTTCGTTGGGGTTTTCCAGCAGGAAGTCGGAGAAGTACTTGCCCATTTCCTGTTCGACAGCCGTCTTCACTTCAGAAGAAACCAGCTTGTCTTTGGTCTGGGAACTGAACTTCGGATCCGGGACCTTGACCGAAATAATCGCGGTCAGGCCTTCGCGGGCATCGTCACCAGTAGTGGCGACTTTATGCTTCTTCGCCAGGCCTTCGGCTTCGATGTAGGTGTTCAGGTTACGCGTCAGTGCGGAACGGAAACCCACCAGGTGAGTACCGCCATCGCGCTGTGGAATGTTGTTGGTGAAGCACAACAGGTTCTCGTTGAAGCTGTCGTTCCACTGCAAGGCGATTTCCACGCCGATGCCGTCTTCACGCTGGATGTTGAAGTGGAACACCTGGTTGACCGCAGTCTTGTTGGTGTTCAGGTATTCAACGAATGCACGCAGGCCGCCTTCGTACTTGAACAGCTCTTCCTTGCCGCTGCGCTCGTCCTTGAGGACGATACCCACACCGGAGTTGAGGAAGGACAGCTCACGAATCCGCTTGGCCAGGATGTCCCAGCTGAAGTGGATATTCTTGAAGGTGTCAGCCGAAGGCTTGAAGTGAATCTGGGTGCCTGTGGTTTCGCTGTCGCCAACGATCGCCATAGGTGCTTGAGGCACGCCGTGGACGTAGGTCTGTTCCCAGATCTTGCCGCTGCGGCGCACAGTCAGAATCAGTTCTTCCGACAGGGCGTTTACCACCGACACACCTACACCGTGCAAACCGCCGGATACTTTATAGGAGTTGTCGTCGAACTTACCGCCGGCGTGGAGCACGGTCATGATGACCTCTGCCGCCGATACGCCTTCTTCTTTATGCACATCTACCGGAATGCCGCGACCGTTGTCGCGTACGGTGATGGATTCATCCGGGTGGATGATGATGCTGATGTCGTCGCAATGGCCGGCGAGCGCTTCGTCGATGGAGTTGTCGACCACCTCGAACACCATGTGGTGCAGACCGCTACCATCATCGGTGTCGCCAATGTACATACCGGGACGTTTGCGTACGGCATCCAAACCTTTCAGCACTTTAATGCTGGTCGAGTCGTACGTGTTTTCTTCGCTCATGCCTTCACTCCCGATGGTCGTGGGTCTGGGTGATACGGCCTTGTTCCACGTGGAACAAAGCGACTGGCGTTTCCGTCTGCCAGCCTTCCCTCAATAATTCGTGGTCTACACAGGTAATAAATACCTGGCAGCGTAAGTCTTCCAACAAGCGGCATAGCGCGCGGCGGTGTTGCTCGTCCAATTCGGACGGCAAGTCATCCACCAGATAAATACACTGCCCGCGCCGGGCCTGGCTAACCAAGTGCCCCTGGGCGATACGCAACGCGCAGACCACCAACTTCTGCTGGCCACGGGACAAGATATCCGCGGCGTTATGTGCACCTAATCTAAGGCGCAAATCAGCGCGTTGCGGCCCTGCCTGGGTGTGGCCAATTTGCTGATCCCGTTGCAAAGAGGTGGCGAGTACTGCACTCAAGTCACGCTCTTTGTCCCAACCACGGTAGTAGCTCAGCGTCAGTCCCTCGAGTTCCAGCAACTCACTCAAGGTCTGTTCAAAGACTGGTTTCAAGGCTTTGATGTAAGTGCGGCGGTATTCATCTATTTCGTCGCTGGCCAGGCACAGTTCACGGTCCCAGGCCGCTTGCGAAGCGGCGTCAAGTGTACCATGCCGCAGCCATGAGTTCCGCTGCCGCAGGGCCTTCTGCAGGCGCTGCCACGTGGCCATGAACCTCGGTTCCACGTGGAACACTCCCCAATCGAGGAACTGCCGGCGAATTTTTGGTGCCCCCTCCAGTAAACGGAAGCTGTCAGGGTTGATCAATTGCAGGGGCAGGATTTCCGCCAACTGCGCTGCACTGCGCGCATTCTGCCCATCGATACGGATCTGGAACTCTCCCTGCCGATCACGAGATATCCCCAGGCTGCTGTGCCCGCCTTGCGCCAGTTCGACTTGGCCAAAAACGGTGCACGCCAATTGCTCGTATTGAATCACCGGTAACAGGCGGGCGCTGCGAAAGGAACGAGCCAGGCCCAGCAAGTGAATGGCTTCCAGCACGCTGGTTTTGCCACTGCCGTTGGCGCCATGGAGGATATTGATGCGGGGGGAGGGGGAGAAGGTCACCGGGTGCAGATTGCGCACCGCGGTGACCGAGACGCGACTGAGGGACATCTAGCTTCTGCTGAGCATGATTACAGGCGCATCGGCATAACAACATAAGCCGAGTCGTCGTTATCGGATTCTTGCACCAGGGCGCTGCTGTTGGAGTCCGACAGGATCAGACGCACTTGCTCGGTGGTCATCACACCCAGCACGTCCAGCAGGTAGCTCACGTTGAAGCCGATTTCCAGGGATCCACCGTTGTAGTCGACGCCTACTTCTTCTTCCGCTTCTTCCTGTTCCGGGTTGTTGGCCTGGATTTTCAGCTGGCCGTTGGCCAATTGCAGGCGAATACCACGGTACTTCTCGTTGGACAGGATCGCGGTACGGCTGAACGCTTCACGTAGCGCCTGGCGATCACCGATCACCAGCTTGTCGCCGCCTTTGGGCAGCACGCGCTCGTAGTCCGGGAATTTGCCGTCTACCAGCTTGGAGGTGAAGGTGAACTCGCCGGTGGTAGCACGGATGTGATGCTGACCTAGGACGATGCTGACGTTACCGTCCGGCTCGGTGAGCAGGCGCGCCAGTTCAAGGATACCTTTGCGCGGCACGATGACCTGGTGGCGGTCCGGCTGACCGATATCGGCCTTCATCGAGCACATTGCCAGACGGTGACCGTCGGTGGCCACGGCACGGATGATGCCTTCGGAGACTTCCAGCAGCATGCCGTTGAGGTAGTAACGCACGTCCTGCTGGGCCATGGCGAAGCTGGTGCGCTCGATCAAACGGCGCAGGCGGCTTTGCTCCAGGCTGCAAGTCAGCGAACCGGGGCCTTCTTCCACCGTAGGGAAATCGTTGGCCGGCAGGGTCGACAAGGTGAAACGACTGCGCCCGGCCTTGACCACCAACTTCTGCTCATCAACCTTGATGTCGATCAGCGCATCGTTGGGCAGGCTTTTGCAGATATCCATCAGCTTGCGCGCAGGCACGGTGATCTCACCGGGCTCGGCGGGTTCTTCCAGCTGTACGCGACCAACCAGTTCGACTTCCAGGTCGGTACCGGTCAACGACAACTGCTGGCCTTCGACAACCAACAATACGTTGGAAAGTACCGGCAAGGTCTGTCGGCGCTCGACGACGCCTGCGACCAGTTGCAGGGGTTTCAACAGGGCTTCGCGTTGAATGGTGAAATGCATGGTCTAGTCCCTTGCCTTAATAAGCTGCGCTGGTGTTCATCAAGTTGTCAGTGTACGCAGCAGGTTCTTGTAGTCCTCGCGAATATCCGCGTCGGATTCCTTAAGTTCATTGATCTTGCGGCACGCGTGCAAGACCGTGGTGTGGTCGCGACCACCAAACACATCGCCAATTTCCGGCAGGCTGTGGTTGGTCAGCTCCTTGGAGAGCGCCATGGCCACCTGACGGGGACGCGCTACCGAGCGCGAGCGGCGCTTGGACAGCAGGTCGGAAATCTTGATCTTGTAGTACTCGGCCACGGTGCGTTGAATGTTATCCACACTGACCAGCTTGTCTTGCAGCGCCAACAGGTCCTTCAGGGATTCGCGAATCAGCTCGATAGTGATGTCGCGGCCCATGAAGTGCGAGTGAGCGATAACGCGCTTGAGCGCACCTTCGAGCTCACGCACGTTGGAGCGAATACGCTGGGCAATGAAGAATGCCGCATCGTGAGGCAGATCGACTTTCGCCTGGTCGGCTTTCTTCATCAGGATCGCGACCCGGGTTTCCAGTTCCGGCGGCTCTACCGCAACGGTCAGGCCCCAGCCGAAGCGCGATTTGAGGCGCTCTTCCAGGCCTTCGATTTCCTTCGGGTAACGGTCGCTGGTGAGGATGACCTGCTGGCCGCCTTCAAGCAGGGCGTTGAACGTGTGGAAAAACTCTTCCTGGGAACGTTCCTTGCGCGCGAAGAATTGAATGTCATCAATCAGCAGCGCATCGACGGAGCGATAGAAGCGCTTGAATTCGTTGATCGCATTGAGTTGCAACGCCTTGACCATGTCGGCCACGAAGCGCTCCGAGTGCAGGTACACGACCTTGGCATTCGGATTCTTCTTTAATAGGTGGTTACCCACAGCGTGCATCAAGTGCGTCTTACCCAAGCCAACGCCGCCGTAAAGGAAGAGCGGGTTGTAACCGTGCTTGGGATTGTCGGCCACCTGCCAGGCGGCGGCGCGGGCCAACTGGTTGGATTTACCTTCGACGAAGTTTTCAAAGGTAAAGGTGCGGTTCAGGTAACTGGTGTGCTTGAGCGCACCTTCGACCTGGACCGTGCGCTGCTCCGCGCGCACCGGGGCCTGCTGCGAACTGGCTCCTGCCATGGGGTCGAAGCTGTCGCGGGACGGCTCTTCGCTCACTGGCGCATTTTTTTGCGCCACGGATTTGCTCGGGGCTGGCGCAGCGGTGGCTGGTGCGTGGTTAACCGGGGCTGCCGCAGCCTGGGCGTGCGAGGCAGCCGCGGCCAGCGGCGCATTCGGCGCGGCACGCGGCGCGGAGCTGCGTTTGCTGCCTATTAATAAGGAGAGCGCTGGAGCCATCCCATTGCCATGTTCGTCGAACAATTCGAGAACGCGGCTTAGGTACTTCTCGTTGACCCAGTCGAGAACAAAACGATTGGGTGCGTAGACACGCAACTCGTCGCCTTCGGCTTCGACCTGTAGTGGACGGATCCAGGTGTTGAATTGCTGGGCAGGCAGCTCATCGCGCAAAAGCTCCACGCACTGCTGCCAAAGTTCCACTGACACGGATATCCCCTAAGTTGAAAGCCGGTGAGGCAAAAACAGCCGCCATTGTAGCGGCGAGCGGCCCACTTATCCACATGTAGGTTGCTCACAGGCCGCCAAGAATCAATGCCTTAACCGTAAAAAAGGCGACAAATGGTCTGTGCATAAGCTCTGTGGATAAGCGCCCCTAAGCTCGTTGTACAAGTGGGGTCGAAAGTCTGTGGGTAACTGGTCTGTGGATAAGTAGCCATTCCACACACAGCTTATCCGATAGCGCAGCACAGGCAGAGCACCGTTTCTCCCCCGTGTTGTCATTCTCTGTACAGCACGTGGAATATGGCCTCAAGGCAGTTATCCACAGAAGATCGCGTGCCTAGCTTTTATAAGCTTTACAGAAAAGCTTTAAATAACTTCCTTCTTTATTTTTATATCTATGGCATTGCTCGTCAAAGTCGAACCGCCCGGAATCGGTCTCGATGCCCTCAGATATCTAATTGAAGGAATAGCTGGTTGGAAATTGACCTAGAGGCTTGCTTTCTCTAGAATCCCCGGTCTCTTAAAACGGGGGCCATTCCGGCCCGTTGTGGACGAACCAGGTAACACGCCATGAAACGTACTTTCCAACCAAGCACCATCAAACGCGCCCGTACCCACGGTTTCCGTGCTCGCATGGCTACCAAGAACGGCCGTGCTGTCCTGTCGCGTCGCCGCGCCAAAGGTCGTGCGCGTCTGGCAGTTTGATAATCCGGTACTGGTGGTGAGTCAGGACTTCAGTCGGGAAAAGCGTCTGCTAACCCCCCGGCACTTCAAGGCAGTCTTTGACTCCCCCACCGGCAAGGTTCCGGGGAAAAATCTCCTGCTCCTTGCGCGTAACAACGATCTGGATCACCCCCGTCTCGGGTTGGTGATCGGCAAGAAGAGCGTAAAGCTCTCCGTTGAGCGCAATCGCCTCAAGCGTCTGATGCGCGAATCGTTTCGCCTCCACCAGGAGACTCTGGTTGGTTGGGATATTGTTATCGTCGCGCGCAAAGGCTTGGGGGACGTAGAAAACCCCGAATTGATTCAGCATTTCGGCAAGCTCTGGAAACGTTTGGCTCGCACCAGCAAGCCGACCCCAGCAGTCAGCCCCGAAACTGTAGGGGTAGACAGCACTGATGCGTAAACTGGCCCTCGTTCCGATCCAGTTTTACCGTTATGCCATTAGTCCGCTGATGGCCAGCCACTGTCGTTTCTACCCCAGTTGTTCCTGCTACGCGTATGAAGCCATAGAAAATCATGGCCTTCTGCGCGGTGGCTGGCTGACCTTTCGTCGTTTAGGTCGCTGTCATCCGTGGAATCCCGGTGGTTATGACCCGGTTCCGCCTATCCCTACCTCCCGTTCTTCTTCGATGGCCGAGTAATCATGGATATTAAACGCACGATCCTGATCGTCGCCCTGGCAATCGTGTCCTACGTTATGGTTCTGAAATGGAACCAGGACTATGGCCAGGCTGCCCTGCCGACTCAGAATGTTGCTACCAATCAGTCTGCTCCTGCTATTGCAGATGCACCGTTGGGTAACAATGCTTCCGCCAGTGCCGATGTACCCAGCGCGAATGCCGATACCAGCACCCCTGTAGATAACGCGGTCATCACCAATAAAGACCTCATCCACGTCAAGACGGATGTGTTGGACCTGGCGATCGATCCACAGGGCGGCGATATCGCCCAGCTGAAATTGCCACTGTACCCACGTCGCCAAGACCATCCGGATGTTCCATTCCAGTTGTTCGATAACGGTGGCGAGCGTGTTTATCTGGCACAAAGCGGCCTGACTGGCACTGATGGCCCTGATGCTCGTGCTACCGGTCGTCCGGTTTATTCGACCGAACAGAAGACTTATCAACTGGCTGATGGCCAAAACCAGTTGAACGTCGACCTGAAATTCAGTCACGACGGCGTCAATTACATCAAGCGCTTCAGCTTCACGCGCGGTTTGTACGATCTGAAAGTCACCTACCTGATCGATAACACCAGCGAAAAGACCTGGACTGGCAACCTGTTTGCCCAGCTCAAGCGTGATGGCAGTTCCGATCCATCTTCCAGCACTGCCACCGGCACCGCGACTTACCTGGGCGCCGCCCTGTGGACAAGTAACGAGCCGTACAAGAAAGTGTCGATGAAAGACATCGACAAGGGCGCGCTGAAAGAAACGGTCCAAGGTGGTTGGGTAGCCTGGCTGCAACACTACTTTGTAACCGCGTGGATCCCGAATAAGGGCGAAGCCAACCTGGTCCAGACCCGCAAGGACAACCAGGGTAACTACATCATTGGTTTCACTGGCCCGGCGTTGACCGTTGCACCAGGAGCCAAGGCTGAAACCAGCGCCACCCTGTATGCCGGCCCGAAAAGCCAGGCGGTACTCAAGGAGTTATCCCCAGGTCTGGAACTGACTGTGGATTACGGCATCCTGTGGTTCATTGCCCAGCCGATCTTCTGGTTGCTGCAACATATCCACAGCATCGTCGGTAACTGGGGCTGGTCGATCATCTTCCTGACCATGCTGATCAAAGGGATTTTCTTCCCTCTGTCGGCCGCCAGCTACAAGTCGATGGCCCGTATGCGCGCCGTTGCGCCGAAACTGGCTGCACTCAAAGAGCAACATGGCGATGACCGGCAGAAAATGTCGCAAGCCATGATGGAGCTGTACAAGAAAGAGAAGATCAACCCGCTGGGTGGATGCTTGCCGATTCTGGTACAGATGCCGGTGTTCCTGTCGCTGTACTGGGTACTCCTGGAAAGCGTGGAAATGCGCCAGGCGCCGTTCATGCTGTGGATAACTGACCTGTCGATCAAAGACCCGTTCTTTATCCTGCCGATCATCATGGGCGCAACCATGTTCATCCAGCAGCGTCTGAACCCGACGCCTCCGGATCCGATGCAGGCCAAGGTAATGAAAATGATGCCAATCATCTTCACCTTCTTCTTCCTGTGGTTCCCGGCTGGTCTGGTTCTGTACTGGGTGGTCAACAACGTGTTGTCGATCTCTCAACAGTGGTACATCACACGTAAGATCGAAGCGGCTGCCAAAAAAGCCGAGGCGTAACTTACTCTGTGGATAACCACTCAAGACGCCCCCTCGTGGGGCGTTTTGCATTCTGTCACTTTTGTCTGGGAAACCGCTGATGAGCGCTCCTCGTGAAACCATCGCTGCCGTCGCCACCGCTCAAGGCCGGGGCGGTGTCGGCATCGTTCGTATTTCCGGGCCACTTGCTGGCATTGCCGCCCAAGCGATCAGCGGCCGTGAGCTCAAGCCTCGGTATGCGCATTACGGGCCTTTTTTCGGCGAGGATCTTGAGGTACTGGATGAGGGCCTGGCCCTGTATTTCCCGGGCCCAAACTCTTTCACCGGTGAGGATGTGCTGGAACTGCAAGGCCATGGCGGGCCTATCGTCCTCGACATGCTGCTACAGCGCTGCCTGCAGTTGGGCTGCCGTCTGGCGCGGCCTGGTGAGTTCAGCGAGCGTGCGTTTCTCAACGACAAGCTCGACCTGGCCCAGGCCGAGGCGATTGCCGACCTGATCGAGGCCAGTTCTGCACAGGCGGCGCGCAATGCCTTGCGCTCGTTGCAGGGGGCATTTTCCCTGCGTGTGCATAACCTCACCGAGCAATTGATCAGTTTGCGCATCTATGTCGAGGCCGCGATTGATTTCCCGGAAGAAGAAATCGACTTTCTTGCCGATGGCCATGTCCTGGCCATGCTCGATAAGGTACGAGACGAGTTATCCACAGTTTTGAAGGAAGCCGGGCAGGGCGCATTGCTGCGCGATGGCATGACGGTGGTGATTGCCGGCCGGCCCAACGCCGGCAAGTCCAGCTTGCTCAACGCCCTGGCGGGGCGTGAAGCGGCGATTGTCACCGAAATTGCCGGCACCACCCGGGATATCCTGCGCGAACATATCCACATTGATGGCATGCCGCTGCACGTGGTCGATACCGCCGGTTTGCGTGACACCGATGACCAGGTGGAAAAAATCGGCGTGCAACGGGCGCTCAAGGCCATCGGGGAAGCCGATCGGGTGTTGCTGGTGGTGGATGCCACCGCGCCAGAGGCCGTGGATCCTTTTGCCCTGTGGCCGGAGTTCCTTGAGCAACGGCCGGACCCGGCCAAGGTCACGCTGATTCGCAACAAGGCAGACCTCACGGGTGAGGCGATTGCCCTGGAGGTCAGCGACGATGGCCATGTCACCATCAGCCTCAGCGCCAAGTCTGCCGGCGATGGCCTGGAACTGCTGCGCGATCATCTCAAGGCCTGCATGGGCTATGAACAGACTTCGGAAAGCAGCTTCAGTGCGCGTCGCCGCCACCTTGAGGCGTTGCGCCATGCCAGTGCCGCCCTTGAGCATGGCCGGACGCAGTTGACCCTGGCAGGTGCTGGGGAGCTTCTGGCTGAGGATTTGCGCCAGGCACAGCAGCTTCTGGGGGAGATTACCGGGGCATTCAGTTCCGATGACCTGCTCGGCAGGATCTTTTCCAGTTTCTGCATCGGTAAATAACCCTTCGTAGTTCACAGACAGGCCATTGGTGCCTGTCTGTTTTGTCCGTTTCAGGACACCCCTGAGTATTTTCTGACAATAACCTCGCCCCGAGGTGGCCTTGCCGTGGACGGAATTTGCCGCGGCTGATGCTTTTCTGTGGATTAAGCCCTGTGAATAACCGCCCCTGTGCCCAGTTGATAACAGGGCTTGAAACCTGAGTAAAACCCCCTCTGTGGATAACCACCTGTTTAATCCACAGGCTTAAAGCACTTATCCAAGGGCCTCATTGGCACCTAACCACAGACTTTTGAATCTCTGTACAGTACGTAAATAAAGGGCTATAGAGATCTATCCACAGAAAGTAGGCTCAGTAGAAATAAACATAAAAACAAAGATTTAATAGATTTCTCTCTTTTAATTTCTATTGTCTGTGATTCATCCACAGCTGGTTAAATTTTGTGCAAAGGGTTCTTTAGGAACGGCTAAGTCCCTATACTTGCCGCCATAGCTCTAAAACTCTTTCAACAAACAATTCCTGATTACCTACATAAGCAGGCACGAGGTGCGTGGTGGATTTCCCTTCCCGTTTTGGAGTGATCGTCATCGGCGGCGGTCATGCCGGTACCGAGGCAGCACTGGCGTCAGCCCGCATGGGGGTCAAAACCCTGTTGCTGACGCACAACGTGGAAACCCTCGGTGCCATGAGTTGCAACCCCGCCATTGGTGGGATCGGCAAAAGCCATCTGGTCAAGGAAATCGACGCCCTTGGCGGTGTGATGGCCATGGCTACCGACAAGGGTGGTATTCAATTTCGCGTGCTCAACAGCCGCAAAGGCCCGGCGGTGCGTGCTACTCGGGCACAAGCCGACCGCATCCTGTACAAGGCCGCGGTGCGCGAAACCCTGGAAAACCAGGCCAACCTGTGGATATTTCAACAGGCCGCAGATGACCTGATCGTCGAACAGGACCAGGTGCGCGGTGTTGTTACGCAAATGGGCCTGCGTTTCTTCGCAGAATCCGTGGTGTTGACCACTGGTACCTTCCTCGGTGGACTTATCCACATCGGGATGCAGAACTATTCCGGCGGCCGCGCCGGCGATCCGCCGTCCATCGCCCTGGCTCATCGCCTGCGCGAACTGCCACTGCGTGTCGGTCGCCTGAAAACCGGGACCCCGCCGCGTATCGACGGGCGTTCTGTGGATTTCTCGGTGATGACCGAACAGGCCGGGGATACGCCGATTCCGGTGATGTCGTTCATGGGTTCCAAGGAGCAGCACCCCAAGCAGGTGAGCTGCTGGATTACCCACACCAACGCGCGCACTCACGAAATCATCGCTGCCAACCTTGATCGTTCGCCGATGTACTCGGGCGTGATCGAAGGCATCGGCCCGCGTTATTGCCCATCGATCGAGGACAAGATCCACCGCTTTGCCGACAAGGAAAGCCACCAGGTCTTCATCGAGCCGGAAGGTTTGACTACCCACGAGCTGTACCCGAACGGAATTTCCACTTCCCTGCCGTTCGACGTGCAAATCCAGATCGTGCAGTCGATTCGCGGCATGGAAAACGCCCACATCGTGCGCCCCGGCTACGCCATCGAGTACGACTACTTCGATCCGCGGGACTTGAAATACAGCCTGGAAACCAAAGTGATCGGCGGCCTGTTCTTCGCTGGGCAAATCAACGGCACCACCGGTTACGAAGAGGCCGGCGCCCAGGGTTTGCTGGCCGGGACCAACGCCGCATTGCGCGCCCAGGGCAAAGACAGCTGGTGCCCGCGTCGCGATGAAGCGTACATCGGGGTGTTGGTCGACGACCTGATTACCCTGGGTACCCAGGAACCGTACCGGATGTTCACTTCCCGGGCCGAATATCGCCTGATCCTGCGCGAAGACAACGCCGACCTGCGCCTGACCGAAAAAGGTCGCGAGCTGGGCCTGGTCGATGACGCGCGTTGGGCAGCGTTCTGCAAAAAACGCGAAAGCATCGAACTGGAAGAGCAGCGCCTGAAAAGTACCTGGGTCCGCCCGGGCACCGAGCAGGGCGATGCCATTGCCGAAAAATTCGGCACGCCGCTGACTCACGAGTACAACCTGTTGAACCTGCTGTCCCGCCCGGAAATCGACTACGCTGGTCTAGTCTCGGTAACCGGCGGCGGTGCAGAAGATCCACAGGTGGCCGAACAGGTCGAAATCAAGACCAAATACGCCGGTTACATTGACCGCCAGCAGGACGAGATCGCCCGGCTGCGCGCCAGTGAAGACACCAAGCTGCCTGTGGATATCGATTACACCGGGATTTCCGGGTTGTCCAAAGAGATTCAAAGCAAGCTGGGGATAACTCGTCCCGAGACGTTGGGCCAGGCTTCCCGTATCCCGGGCGTCACCCCGGCAGCCATTTCGCTGTTGATGATTCATTTGAAAAAAACGCGGCGCGGGCCGTCAGTTGGAGCAAAGCGCTTGAGTTCGTTGGTCACCTCGCAACACGCCGAAGAGTTATCCACAGGTGCACGCCAGTTGGGTGTGGACCTGACCGCAGCCCAGCACGAGTTGCTGTTGGGCTACCTGGCCCTGTTGATCAAGTGGAACAAGGCCTACAACCTCACTGCGGTGCGCGATCCGGACGAAATGGTTTCGCGGCATCTGCTCGACAGCTTGAGCGTGATGCCCTTCATCGAAAACGGCCGCTGGCTGGACGTTGGCAGTGGCGGTGGCATGCCTGGCATCCCGTTGGCGATCCTGTTTCCCGAGTCGCAAGTGACTTGCCTGGACAGCAACGGCAAGAAAACCCGCTTCCTGACCCAGGTCAAACTCGAACTCAAGCTGGACAACCTGCAAGTTATCCACAGCCGGGTCGAAGCCTTCACGCCTGAACTGCCTTTCAATGGAATTGTTTCCAGGGCCTTCAGCAGCATGGAGAACTTCAGCAACTGGACCCGCCACCTGGGCGACCTGAACACCCGTTGGCTGGCAATGAAGGGCGTTCATCCAAGCGACGAGCTGTTAGCATTGCCGGCAGACTTCCACCTCGATAGCGAACACGCCTTGGCCGTACCCGGTTGCCAAGGCCAACGCCATCTGCTGATACTGCGCCGCACGGCATGATTGGGAACACAAGCAAGAATGGCTAAGGTATTCGCGATAGCGAACCAGAAAGGTGGCGTGGGCAAAACCACCACCTGCATCAACCTCGCAGCATCCCTGGTCGCTACCAAGCGTCGGGTGCTGTTGATCGATCTCGATCCACAGGGCAACGCCACCATGGGTAGCGGTGTGGATAAACACGGCCTGGAAAACTCGGTCTACGACTTGCTGATAGGCGAGTGCGACCTGGCCCAGGCTATGCACTACTCCGAACACGGCGGTTATCAACTGCTGCCGGCCAACCGCGACCTGACCGCGGCGGAAGTGGTGCTGCTGGAAATGCAGATGAAAGAAAGCCGTCTGCGCAGCGCCCTGGCGCCGATCCGCGAGAATTACGACTACATTTTGATCGACTGCCCGCCGTCGCTGTCGATGCTGACGCTCAACGCGTTGGTCGCCGCCGATGGGGTGATCATCCCCATGCAGTGCGAGTACTTCGCCCTCGAGGGCTTGAGCGACCTTGTGGATAACATCAAGCGTATCGCCGAGTTGCTCAACCCGAACCTGAAGGTCGAAGGCCTGCTGCGGACCATGTATGACCCGCGCCTGAGCCTGATGAACGATGTGTCGGCGCAGCTCAAGGAACACTTTGGCGACCAGCTCTACGACACAGTGATCCCGCGTAACATCCGCCTGGCCGAAGCGCCAAGCTATGGCATGCCCGCGCTGGCGTACGACAAGTCATCGCGTGGTGCCATTGCCTACCTGGCGCTGGCCGGCGAGATGGTTCGTCGCCAACGTCGCAACTCACGCACCGCTGCAGCCCAGCCAACTTAAGGAATCCCCATGGCCGTCAAGAAACGAGGTCTCGGACGTGGACTGGATGCACTGCTGAGTGGTCCGACTGTTACTTCGCTGGAAGAGCAAGCGGTGCAGGCCGACTCCCGTGAACTGCAACACCTGCCCCTGGACCTGATCCAGCGTGGCAAGTACCAGCCGCGCCGGGACATGGACCCGCAGGCGCTGGAGGAGTTGGCGAACTCGATCAAGGCGCAGGGCGTGATGCAGCCGATTGTCGTGCGCCCCATTGGCGGCGGTCGGTTTGAAATCATCGCCGGTGAACGCCGCTGGCGCGCCAGCCAGCAGGCCGGCCAGGAAACCATCCCGGCGATGGTGCGTGATGTGCCAGATGAAACGGCCATTGCCATGGCGCTGATCGAGAATATCCAGCGTGAAGACCTCAATCCCATCGAGGAAGCCATTGCCCTGCAGCGTCTGCAGCAGGAATTCAAGCTGACCCAGCAGGAAGTGGCCGATGCGGTGGGCAAATCCCGTGTCACGGTTTCCAACCTGTTGCGCCTGATTGCGCTTCCGGAAGTGATCAAGACCATGCTGTCCCACGGCGACCTGGAAATGGGTCATGCCCGTGCTTTGCTCGGTTTGCCGGAAAATCAACAGGTTGAAGGGGCGCGACACGTTGTCGCACGAGGTCTCACCGTTCGTCAGACCGAGGCCTTGGTTCGCCAGTGGCTCAGTGGTAAACCTGCACCGGTCGAGACGGTCAAAACTGATCCGGATATTGCGCGCCTTGAGCAGCGCCTGGCCGAGCGGCTGGGCTCTGCGGTGCAAATTCGCCACGGTAAGAAGGGCAAAGGGCAATTGGTTATCGGATATAACTCCCTCGATGAGCTTCAGGGCGTTCTTTCCCACATCCGCTGAAACATTTGCTTATGTAGCGTGCAGTCGGAAATCACTACCCGGCAGTTGAATAGGGGCAGAACCGCCCCTATACTCTGCGCGCATTTTGTCGGCACAAATTATGCCAAGTTATTGATTTCCGGCAGCCGACCATTGAGGAGCAAGAGTGATGGAAACCCGCACGCCAAACACGTTGCCGTTCCATCGCTTGGCCGTTTTTCCGGTTTTATTGGCCCAATTTGTCATTTTGCTGATCGCCGCATTGGCGCTTTGGTATTGGCATGGGGTCGTAGCCGGATACTCAGGACTCTGCGGAGGCCTGATAGCCTTGCTGCCCAATATGTATTTTGCTCACAGGGCCTTTCGGTTTTCCGGCGCCCGGGCAGCCCAGGCTATCGTCCGGTCCTTTTATGCCGGCGAGGCAGGGAAACTGATTTTGACGGCAGTGCTGTTTGCACTGACCTTTGCAGGTGTGAAGCCATTGGCGCCGCTAGCTGTATTCGGCGTCTTCGTGTTGACCCAACTGGTCAGCTGGTTCGCTCCCCTGCTAATGAAAACAAGACTTTCGAAACCTTAGGGCGTTTGAGGCAACCATGGCAGAAACAACCGCTTCGGGCTATATCCAGCACCACTTGCAGAACCTGACCTTCGGTCAGCTTCCCAACGGCGGCTGGGGCTTTGCCCACTCCGCAGCAGAAGCCAAAGAAATGGGCTTCTGGGCTTTCCACCTGGATACTCTGGGCTGGTCGGTCGCATTGGGTCTGATCTTCGTCCTGATTTTCCGCATGGCGGCAAAGAAGGCGACTTCCGGTCAGCCAGGTGCTTTGCAGAACTTCGTTGAAGTATTGGTCGAATTCGTCGATGGCAGCGTGAAAGACAGCTTCCATGGCCGTAGCCCGGTGATTGCACCGCTGGCACTGACCATCTTCGTCTGGGTGTTCCTGATGAACGCCGTCGACCTGATCCCGGTGGACTGGATCCCGCAAGTGGCCATGTGGATCAGCGGCGACCCGCACATCCCATTCCGCGCGGTATCGACCACTGACCCGAACGCTACCTTGGGCATGGCCCTGTCGGTGTTCGCGTTGATCATTTTCTACAGCATCAAGATCAAGGGCATCGGCGGCTTCATCGGCGAACTGACCCTGCACCCGTTCGGCAGCAAGAACATCTTCGTTCAAGCCCTGCTGATCCCGGTGAACTTCCTGCTGGAATTCGTCACCCTGATCGCCAAGCCGATTTCCCTGGCCCTGCGACTGTTCGGCAACATGTATGCCGGCGAGCTGGTGTTCATCCTGATCGCTGTGATGTTCGGCAGCGGCCTGCTCTGGCTTAGCGGCCTGGGCATTGTTCTGCAGTGGGCGTGGGCTGTGTTCCACATCCTGATCATCACCCTGCAGGCGTTTATCTTCATGATGCTGACCATCGTCTACCTGTCGATGGCGCACGAAGAGAACCATTAAGACCAGTCTCGACTAGTCTGATGTCCTTCCCGGTGAAACGGGAAGGTGGCCCCAAAGGGCTATGAAACGATTTGTTTTACCGCTTTAAAATCTAAAAAACCTAAACCATACGACGTAAAAGTCGGGAGGAAAGATGGAAACTGTAGTTGGTCTAACCGCTATCGCTGTTGCACTGTTGATCGGCCTGGGCGCCCTGGGTACTGCCATTGGTTTCGGCCTGTTGGGCGGCAAGTTCCTGGAAGGCGCAGCGCGTCAGCCAGAAATGGTTCCAATGCTGCAAGTTAAAATGTTCATCGTTGCCGGCCTGCTCGACGCCGTGACCATGATCGGTGTTGGTATCGCTCTGTTCTTCACCTTCGCGAACCCCTTCGTTGGTCAACTCGCCGGTTAATCACTCGTTTTTTCGAGTGATTGGTGTGTTGTGCAACGAACGAGCGAGGTATTGGCGTGAACATTAATGCAACCATTATTGGTCAGTCCTTAGCGTTCTTGATTTTTGTTGTTTTCTGCATGAAGTTCGTATGGCCTCCGGTCATCGCGGCTTTGCACGAACGTCAGAAGAAGATCGCGGATGGACTGGACGCTGCCGCACGAGCAGCTCGCGACCTGGAGTTGGCCCAAGATAAAGCGGGTCAGCAACTGCGCGAAGCGAAGGCTCAGGCAGCTGAAATCATTGAGCAAGCCAAGAAACGCGGTAACCAGATTGTTGAAGAGGCTGTTGAAAAAGCCCGTATCGACGCTGACCGTGTGAAGGTTCAGGCTCAGGCCGAGATCGAACAGGAACTGAATGGTGTCAAAGATGCGCTGCGTGCCCAACTGGGTGCTCTGGCCGTCGGCGGTGCTGAGAAGATCCTGGGTGCCACAATCGATCAAAACGCGCACGCGGAGCTGGTAAACAAACTGGCTGCTGAAATTTAAGCGAGGGCGATCATGGCAGAATTGACCACGTTGGCCCGACCTTACGCTAAGGCAGCCTTCGAGCACGCCCAGGCCCACCAGCAGCTGGCCTCTTGGTCAGCCATGCTCGGCCTGGCTGCAGCAGTGTCGCAAGACGACACCATGCAGCGCGTGCTCAAGGCCCCGCGACTGACGAGCGCAGACAAGGCCGCCACGTTTATTGACGTGTGCGGCGACAAGTTTGATGTGAAAGTGCAGAACTTCATCCACGTCGTTGCCGAAAACGACCGTCTCCCGCTTTTGCCGGAGATTGCCGCTCTGTTCGACCTGTACAAGGCCGAGCAAGAGAAGTCGGTAGACGTTGAAGTGACCAGTGCTTTTGCATTGAACCAAGAACAGCAAGACAAACTCGCCAAGGTTCTCAGTGCACGACTCGACCGGGAAGTGCGCCTGCAAGTTGCGGAAGACCCATCCCTTATTGGGGGTGTTGTCATTCGCGCCGGCGACCTGGTTATCGATGGCTCGATTCGCGGCAAACTCGCGAATCTTGCCGAAGCATTGAAATCTTGAGTTTGAAGGGGCAGCAGAGCAATGCAGCAACTCAATCCTTCCGAAATAAGTGAAATTATCAAGGGCCGCATCGACAAGCTCGATGTGACCTCCCAAGCCCGTAACGAAGGCACTGTCGTCAGCGTATCTGACGGCATCGTGCGGATTCACGGTCTGGCCGACGTAATGTACGGCGAGATGATCGAGTTTCCGGGCGGCGTCTACGGTATGGCCCTCAACCTGGAGCAAGACTCCGTAGGTGCCGTTGTATTGGGCGCGTACACCAGTCTGGCTGAAGGCATGAGCGCCAAGTGCACAGGCCGCATCCTGGAAGTTCCGGTTGGTAAGGAACTGCTGGGTCGCGTTGTCGACGCACTGGGTAACCCTGTTGACGGTAAAGGTCCACTGGGCAACACCGAGACCGACGCGGTCGAGAAAGTTGCTCCAGGCGTGATCTGGCGTAAGTCGGTAGACCAGCCTGTACAGACTGGCTACAAGGCTGTCGATGCCATGATCCCAGTCGGCCGTGGCCAGCGTGAGCTGATCATCGGTGACCGTCAGATCGGTAAGACCGCTCTGGCGATCGACGCGATCATCAACCAGAAAGACAGCGGCATTTTCTGCGTCTACGTAGCGATCGGTCAGAAACAATCGACCATCGCCAACGTGGTTCGCAAGCTGGAAGAAAACGGCGCCCTGGCCAACACGATCATCGTGGCTGCCAGTGCTTCGGAATCTCCTGCGCTGCAATTCCTGGCACCGTACTCCGGTTGCACCATGGGTGAATTCTTCCGCGACCGCGGTGAAGACGCGCTGATCGTTTATGACGATCTGTCCAAGCAAGCAGTGGCTTACCGCCAGATTTCCCTGCTGCTGCGCCGTCCACCAGGCCGTGAAGCCTACCCAGGCGACGTGTTCTATCTCCACTCCCGTCTGCTGGAGCGCGCATCCCGCGTTTCCGAAGAGTACGTAGAGAAGTTCACCAACGGCGCAGTGACCGGCAAAACCGGTTCCCTGACCGCACTGCCGATCATCGAAACCCAGGCTGGCGACGTTTCCGCGTTCGTTCCGACCAACGTGATTTCCATCACCGACGGTCAGATCTTCCTGGAATCGGCCATGTTCAACTCCGGGATCCGTCCTGCTGTGAACGCCGGTGTTTCGGTATCCCGTGTGGGTGGTGCCGCTCAGACCAAGATCATCAAGAAGCTCTCCGGTGGTATCCGTACCGCTCTGGCTCAGTACCGTGAACTGGCGGCATTCGCCCAGTTCGCTTCTGACCTGGACGAAGCGACCCGTAAGCAACTTGAGCATGGTCAGCGCGTTACCGAGCTGATGAAGCAGAAGCAATACGCGCCAATGTCGATCGCTGACATGTCGCTGTCGCTGTATGCCGCTGAGCGTGGGTTCCTGACTGACGTCGAAATCGCCAAGGTCGGCAGCTTTGAACAAGCGCTGATTGCTTACTTCAACCGAGATCATGCCGATTTGATGGCCAAGATCAACGTGAAGGGTGACTTCAATGACGAAATCGACGCTGGCCTGAAGGCTGGTATCGAGAAGTTCAAGGCCACCCAAACCTGGTAAGCCGCAGCGGGAGCCGCAAGGCTCCCGCTTGCTAACCTGATAGGTGTTACATGGCAGGCGCAAAAGAGATTCGCAGTAAGATTGCGAGCATCAAAAGCACGCAAAAAATTACCAGCGCCATGGAGAAAGTGGCGGTCAGCAAAATGCGCAAGGCACAAATGCGCATGTCGGCTAGCCGTCCTTATGCGGAGCGTATCCGCCAGGTAATTGGGCATCTGGCCAACGCCAACCCGGAATACCGCCACCCGTTCATGATCGAGCGCGCCGTCAAGCGTGCAGGTTATGTGGTAGTGAGCAGTGACCGTGGTTTGTGCGGTGGTTTGAATACCAACCTGTTCAAGGCCCTGGTCAAGGACATGGCGGTAAACCGCGAAAACGGCGTCGAGATTGATCTGTGTGTTGTTGGTAGCAAGGGTGCGGCCTTTTTCCGCAACTTCGGCGGTAACGTCGTTGCAGCTATCAGCCACCTGGGTGAAGAGCCGTCGATCAATGACTTGATCGGCAGTGTGAAGGTGATGCTGGATGCGTACCTGGAAGGCCGGATTGACCGCCTGTCCGTGGTATCCAACAAGTTCATCAACACCATGACCCAGCAGCCGACCGTGGAGCAATTGATTCCACTGGTGGCGACCCCGGATCAGGAACTCAAGCACCACTGGGACTACCTCTACGAACCAGACGCCAAAGAGCTGCTTGACGGCTTGATGGTGCGCTACGTGGAGTCGCAGGTGTACCAGGCGGTGGTCGAGAACAACGCAGCTGAACAAGCGGCGCGGATGATCGCGATGAAAAACGCTACCGACAACGCCGGTGATCTGATCAGCGATTTGCAGCTGATCTACAACAAGGCGCGTCAGGCTGCGATCACCCAAGAGATCTCGGAAATCGTCGGCGGCGCTGCCGCGGTTTAACGGTTCAAATATTCAGAGGATCCAGCTATGAGTAGCGGACGTATCGTTCAAATCATCGGCGCCGTTATCGACGTGGAATTCCCACGCGACAGCGTACCGAGCATCTACAACGCGCTGAAAGTACAAGGCGCGGAAACTACTCTGGAAGTTCAGCAGCAGCTGGGCGACGGCGTAGTTCGTACCATTGCGATGGGTTCCACCGAAGGCTTGAAGCGCGGTCTGGACGTTGTCGACACTGGCGCTGCCATCTCCGTACCGGTCGGTAAAGCGACCCTGGGCCGGATCATGGACGTACTGGGCAACCCGATTGACGAAGCTGGCCCGATCGATACTGAAGAGCGTTGGGGCATTCACCGTCCAGCACCTTCGTTCGCCGAGCAAGCTGGCGGCAACGACCTGCTGGAAACCGGCATCAAGGTTATCGACCTGGTCTGCCCGTTCGCCAAAGGCGGTAAAGTGGGTCTGTTCGGTGGTGCCGGTGTAGGCAAGACCGTAAACATGATGGAACTGATCCGTAACATCGCCATCGAGCACAGCGGTTATTCCGTGTTCGCCGGTGTGGGTGAGCGTACTCGTGAGGGTAACGACTTCTACCACGAGATGAAGGACTCCAACGTTCTGGACAAAGTGGCACTGGTCTACGGTCAGATGAACGAGCCGCCGGGTAACCGTCTGCGCGTAGCACTGACTGGCCTGACCATGGCCGAGAAGTTCCGTGACGAAGGTAACGACGTTCTGCTGTTCGTCGACAACATCTACCGTTACACCCTGGCCGGTACCGAAGTATCCGCACTGCTGGGCCGTATGCCTTCGGCAGTAGGTTACCAGCCGACCCTGGCTGAAGAGATGGGCGTTCTGCAAGAACGTATCACTTCGACCAAGGAAGGTTCGATCACTTCGATCCAAGCGGTATACGTACCTGCGGATGACTTGACCGACCCGTCGCCTGCGACCACCTTCGCCCACTTGGACGCCACCGTCGTACTGTCCCGTGACATCGCTTCCCTGGGTATCTACCCAGCGGTCGATCCACTGGACTCGACTTCGCGCCAGCTGGACCCGAACGTGATCGGCCAGGAGCACTACGACACCGCTCGCGGCGTTCAGTACGTGCTGCAGCGCTACAAAGAGCTGAAGGACATCATTGCGATCCTGGGTATGGACGAGCTGTCGGAAACCGACAAGCAGTTGGTATCCCGCGCTCGTAAGATCCAGCGCTTCTTGTCGCAGCCGTTCTTCGTGGCTGAAGTCTTCACCGGTGCCTCGGGTAAATACGTTTCCCTGAAAGACACCATTGCTGGCTTCAAAGGCATCCTCAACGGTGACTACGACCACCTGCCAGAACAAGCGTTCTACATGGTCGGCGGCATCGAAGAAGCGATCGAGAAAGCCAAGAAACTGTAATCCAGGCGCCCGGCAACGGGCGCTCATCAGGTTGAGGCAATCAGATGGCTATGACAGTCCATTGCGATATCGTCAGCGCGGAAGGGGAAATCTTCTCCGGTCTGGTAGAGATGGTAATTGCACACGGCGAGTTGGGTGACCTGGGTATTGCCTTGGGCCACGCACCGCTGATCACCAGCTTGAAGCCCGGTCCGATTACTCTGACCAAGCAGGGCGGGGAAAAGGAGGTGTTCTACATCTCTGGCGGTTTCCTCGAAGTTCAGCCGAACATGGTCAAGGTTCTTGCCGACACCGTGCAACGTGCTGGCGACCTGGATGAAGCCTCCGCTCAGGAAGCCGTCAAGGCTGCCGAGAAGGCTCTGCACGAAAAAGGTGCAGACTTCGACTACAGCGCTGCTGCTGTACGTCTGGCCGAGGCTGCAGCCCAGCTGCGCACGCTCCAGCAGATCCGCAAGAAGTAAGCGGCCAAGCCGTCATGCTTCATGCGCGATTGATTAAAAAGGGTAGCCTCGGCTACCCTTTTTCTTTTTTTGCAAAACACTTCTTTGGTCTGAAGCCGGACCGCCCAGGATTGGTAGCCATTCATGTCTCTTGAAATCGTCATTCTCGCCGCTGGCCAGGGCACCCGCATGCGTTCAGCCCTGCCCAAGGTACTGCACCCGGTTGCGGGTAACTCCATGCTTGGCCATGTTATCCACAGCGCCCGGCAACTGGACCCACAACGTATCCACGTAGTGATTGGCCACGGTGCCGATGCGGTACGTGAGCGTCTGGCAGCCGATGACTTGAATTTCGTATTGCAGGACAAGCAACTGGGTACCGGTCATGCCACCGCGCAAGCCGTACCGTTCATCAAGGCCGACACCGTGCTGATCCTCTACGGTGATGTGCCGCTGATCGAAGTGGAAACCCTGCAGCGCCTGCTCAAGCACGTAGTGCCGGGCCAGATGGGCCTGCTCACCGTCGAACTGGACGACCCTACCGGTTATGGCCGCATCGTGCGTGATGCAGACGGCAACGTCGCCGCCATCGTCGAGCATAAAGATGCCAGCGAGGCACAACGGGCGATAACCGAAGGCAATACCGGGATTCTCGCGGTGCCGGCGGCTCACCTGGCAGACTGGATGAGTCGTTTGTCGAATAACAATGTCCAGGGCGAGTACTACCTCACCGACGTCATCGAGATGGCCGTCAGCGACGGCCTGCTGGTCGCCACCGAGCAGCCCCACGACCCAATGGAAGTGCAGGGCGCCAACGACCGCAAGCAACTGGCGGAACTGGAGCGTCACTACCAACTGCGCGAAGGCCGCCGCCTGATGGCGCAGGGCGTGACACTGCGTGACCCGGCGCGTTTCGATGTACGCGGTGAGGTGACCGTGGGCCGCGACGTGCTGATCGATATCAATGTGATCCTCGAAGGCCGCGTGATCATCGAAGACGATGTGGTAATTGGCCCCAATTGCGTGATCAAGGACAGCACCCTGCGCAAAGGCGTGGTGGTCAAGGCCAACAGCCACATCGACGGTGCCGTGATGGGTGAGGGCAGCGATGCGGGGCCGTTTGCGCGGTTGCGCCCGGGCAGCGTGCTGGGCGCCAGGGCCCATGTGGGTAACTTCGTTGAGCTGAAAAACGCACGGATGGGCGACGATGCGAAGGCGGGGCACCTGGCCTACCTCGGCGATGCAGTGATTGGGGCCCGCAGCAACATTGGCGCCGGCGCCATTACTTGCAATTACGATGGTGCCAACAAGTATCAGACGACGATCGGTGAAGACGTCTTTATTGGCTCCAACAATTCACTGATTGCGCCCGTCACCATTGGCGATGGTTCAAACACAGCGGCAGGCTCAACCATCAACCAGGATGTGGATAAGTCGCAATTGGCGGTGGCCCGCGCCCGCCAACGCAACATCGACGGCTGGAAACGCCCGGTCAAAATCAAAAAGACCTGAGTTATCCACAACCTTCAGCCACCACCCATCAATGTGGGAGCTGGCTTGCCTGCGATGGCGATATTTCAGTCACGTTTTCATCGACTGATACACCTCTATCGCAGGCAGCCAGCTCCTACATTTTTGATCTGGGCTTCAATAAAATTTCATTCTTCTGCTTGACGATCCTTCGTCAATAGGTTTTGATTGCCTTCGTTATCTTTCGAAACGAAACTTATCATCACCATGTCGAAACGAAATACACCACAACGACGCCACAACATCCTCACCTTGCTCAACGAGCAGGGCGAAGTGAGCGTGGATGAATTGGCTAAGCGTTTCGAAACCTCCGAAGTGACCATCCGCAAGGACCTCGCCGCGCTGGAAAGCAACGGCTTGCTGCTGCGTCGCTACGGTGGCGCCATCACCATGCCCCAGGAACTGGTGGGTGATCCTGCCCAACCGATTTCTGTGCATAAGCGCGCCATCGCCCGGGCGGCGGTCAAGCGCCTGCGTGAACATGCGCGGATCATCATCGACAGCGGCAGCACCACCGCCGCGATGATCCCCGAACTGGGCCATCAGCCAGGCCTTGTGGTGATGACCAACTCCCTGCATGTGGCCAGTGCCCTGAGTGAACTTGAGCATGAACCGGTACTGCTGATGACCGGCGGTACCTGGGACCCGCACTCGGACTCGTTCCAGGGACAGGTCGCCGAACAGGTGCTGCGTTCCTATGACTTCGACCAACTGTTTATAGGCGCTGACGGCATCGACCTGCAGCGCGGTACCACCACCTTCAATGAATTGCTGGGCTTGAGCCGAGTGATGGCCGAAGTCGCCCGTGAAGTTGTGGTGATGGTCGAATCCGACAAGATCGGCCGCAAGATTCCCAACCTGGAACTGCCCTGGAGCAGCGTCCATACCCTTATTACCGATGATCGCCTGCCGCTTGAGGCCCGCGACCAGATTCAAGCCCGCGGCATTACTCTGATTTGCGCGGCAGTCATCTAGGAGAGAAACCATGTGTGGAATTGTAGGCGCAGTCGCTGAACGAAACGTTACCGCCATTTTGCTCGAAGGCCTCAAGCGCCTGGAATACCGCGGCTATGACAGTGCCGGCGTGGCGGTCTTCAGCAACGCGGGCAAGCTCGAGCGCATGCGTCGCCCAGGCAAAGTCAGCGAACTGGAACAGGCCCTGGCCGGTGAGCCCCTGGCGGGCCGCCTGGGCATCGCCCACACCCGCTGGGCGACCCACGGGGCACCGTGCGAGCGCAATGCGCACCCGCACTTCTCCGGTGATATCGCGGTGGTGCACAACGGCATCATCGAAAACCACGAAGTGCTGCGTGAACAACTCAAGGGCCTGGGCTACGTCTTTACCTCGGACACCGACACCGAAGTCATCGCCCACCTGCTCAACCACAAGCTCAAGGACCACAGCGACCTGACCACCGCCCTCAAGGCCACGGTCAAGGAACTGCATGGCGCCTACGGCCTGGCGGTGATCAGCGCCAGCCAACCGGACCGTGTGGTTGCCGCCCGCAGTGGCAGCCCGCTGGTGATTGGCCTGGGCCTGGGGGAGAACTTCCTCGCTTCCGATCAGTTGGCCCTGCGTCAAGTCACCGACCGCTTCATGTACCTTGAAGAAGGCGATATCGCCGACATCCGCCGTGAAAGCGTGGCGATCTGGGATGTGGACGGCAACTCCGTCGAGCGTGAAGCGGTGCAATACCGCGACGGCGCCGAAGCTGCCGACAAGGGCGAGTTCCGCCACTTCATGCTCAAGGAAATCCACGAGCAACCGGCCGTGGTGCAACGCACCCTGGAAGGTCGCCTTGGCGACAAGCAAGTACTGGTAAACGCGTTCGGCCCGCAAGCCGCCGAGCTGTTCGCCAAAGTGCGCAATGTGCAGATCGTCGCCTGTGGCACCAGTTATCACGCCGGCATGGTCGCGCGTTACTGGCTTGAAGAACTGGCCGGCATCCCGTGCCAGGTCGAAGTAGCCAGCGAGTTCCGCTACCGCAAGGTGGTGGTGCAGCCCGACACCCTGTTCGTGACCATCTCCCAGTCCGGCGAGACCGCTGACACCCTGGCCGCCCTGCGCAATGCCAAAGAGCTGGGCTATCTGGCGAGCCTGGCGATCTGCAACGTCAGCATCAGCTCCCTGGTACGTGAGTCGGACCTGACCCTGCTGACCCAGGCCGGTCGCGAAATCGGCGTAGCCTCCACCAAGGCCTTCACCACCCAGTTGGTGGGCTTGCTGCTGCTGACCCTGTCCCTGGGCCAGGTGCGCGGCACATTGGCTGCGGGCGTGGAAGCCACCCTGGTAGAAGAACTGCGCCGCCTGCCGACCCGCCTGGGCGAAGCCCTGGCCATGGACAGCACCGTAGAGAAAGTCGCCGAGCTGTTTGCCGACAAGAACCACACCCTGTTCCTCGGCCGTGGCGCGCAGTACCCAGTGGCGATGGAAGGCTCCCTGAAACTCAAGGAAATCTCCTATATCCACGCCGAAGCCTACCCGGCCGGTGAACTCAAGCACGGCCCATTGGCCCTGGTGGACGATGACATGCCGGTGGTCACCGTGGCGCCGAACAATGAACTGCTGGAGAAGCTCAAGTCCAACTTGCAGGAAGTTCGCGCTCGTGGCGGCCAACTGATCGTGTTCGCCGACGAAAAGGCCGGCATGACCAACGGCGAAGGCACCCACGTCATCAACATGCCGCACATCCACGACACCCTGTCGCCGATTCTCTACACCATCCCGCTGCAATTGCTGTCGTACTACGTGGCGGTGCTCAAGGGCACGGACGTTGACCAGCCACGTAACTTGGCCAAGTCGGTGACGGTTGAGTAATGTTTAGCGGTAACGAGAAAGGGTGATCGTAAGCATTAGAGTCTGTCTCGCTTGGAGCCTCCGTGGGCTCCAAGCGACGATCTTCTCTCCCGCTTCTTTTGTGCCGAGTGCTCCACGTTGCGGCTCACCTTCCAGATTCAGATTTACAAAAAAATTCGCGGAGATTGGCAAGTCGTAAATTGCGGTTGATCGTGAATATCTTCATGTACAGCCTGGATATTATAGGCGTCATAGCAACTGTGCATGGGAGCTTCGCAGGTTTGCTAGATAGCCTGCGTAGAAAAGGTGGATTGGTCCGAAAAATAGATGATCTAAAACGTTGTTTAGTTTATGAGCCTCTGGCTGTTTCGATAATTAAAACGGTAAATAACTTACTCAGTCTATTATGGCGTACGCACGTTCTTCATCTCGCAGTTATATTGAGGGCGGGCTGGTCTATTGCAGATCATGATGCCCACTATAATCAGTGCGCCCCCCATAAATGTGGGAGCGCTGAGCTGCTCATCCAACAAAATAGCACCCAGTAACACCGCGGTCAGCGGATTGAGCGCGATGAACACTCCGGCACGTGTTGCGCCGATCTGCTCGATTCCCTTGTAGTACCAGATGTATGCCAGCGCTGAGCCTATGGCACCCAAGTACAGCAAGCTGGAAAAGTCGGCAAGGGTTAGAGCTCGTAGTGATGCCTGATTGAATTGACCAGTGACGATAGCGGTCGCCGTCAGCATCGCGGCCCCCGCGAAGATGGAGTAGGTCACCGTATGTAGGGCGCCGATTTCTTTGACTACCGACTTACCGAATACGCTGAAGGCGACCCAACTGAGTACGCAACCAAAGATCAAAAGGTCTCCGCGCCAGTCGCTTTTATCCACGATTAATGTGCCTGACGACTTATTGAGAATCACGACAGCCGCCCCTATCAGGCAAAGAAAAATGCCTGCGGTTTTCATTGCAGACATTTTTTCTCGGAAAAACACATAAGAGAAAAGAGCCATGACGGCGGGATTCAGGGCTACGATCAATGACGCGCGGGAGGCTGCTGTGTAATGTAGGCCATAAAAAAAACAGAGGTTATAAGTATAAATTCCGCAAAATCCCAATCCTACGATCTTGACTAGTTGCGACCGATCAAGCCGGACAAAGCTCTTTTTTAAAAAGAAACCTAGGAACAGTCCGAGTGTGATTCCGGCGAATATAAATCTGACACTGGCGGCTAATAGCGCGGGTGTGTCTGCGGATAGATACCGACCAGCGACAAAGGTACCTCCCCAGATCATTGCTACCAGAGAAAGTTTAAGATAGGTAAGGCTGTCTGAAGTAAGGACCAGTGGATGAGAATGGCTGGTCATGCAGGTGCCCTCTCTTCAACGATCGGTCGGGTCTTGAGTTCTATGTATTCGAGAGTCAGATCAAGGACTTCGCGTTGGGCACGGCTCCCTCCTAACAACGGCCACTGGTCTCGGCTGGTACGCAAGAGCGCCAGGCTTTCGTGATAACGCTTCAAGGTGAACAGTAGAATGCCTTTGAGCACGTCTAAGCCTGCTCGGTGCGCTTCGGGCTCGATGCCAAAGCCGTCGCTTTCGGCGATTTGCTTCTCGATGAGGAGAGTCTGATTGGTCGCAGAAAAGGCAAGCGCAGCATGGATTTTGTGAAAGTAAGAGGTTGATCCAGAGACGCTGCCGGTCCACAAAAGAGCGAGACGTTCCCAGATAGCGGCGAACTTGCTGTCTGTGGCTTTCAAACGCAGGCGCCAGAGAAAACCCACCGCATCCAGATCCTGCTTCGCGAAGGGGCTGTCCTTTAATTCATACAGTTCCTCGAACGCTTGGAGTGCCTGATCGACCTCGTTGCATCGCTCGTGGGCTATAGCCATGTGCCAATAGACGTGCATGCGCATGCCGCTATTTTCGATCCATTCAGGCTTGCAGTCGATCAGGAAACTCGAAAGTTCCTGCCAGCGGCCCATCTCATGCAATGCGTGGGCAGTAGCATGGATGCCGTAGATGTTATGGGGAATCAGCCTAACCGCCTCAAGGCCCAGTTCAAGGGCTTGTTGGAAGCGCTGGTCTTCACACAAAACAAAAGATTTTATTGCCAGGTAGTAGGAGTACAAGGCATGAGTGTGCGGTATGTGTGGTTCGCAAAACGAAAATTCTGCCGTTAATCTAGGCGTCTTACCAGTACAGAAGTCGAGCATGTGCACAAAAAAAATTGTGATGATGTCGGAGGGGTACGCTTTCAGGTGTTGCGTAAAGAGTGTACGTGCTCGCTCATATTCAAAGTTTACCCAAGCTATAAATGCCTTATGGATCAGTAACAACTCCGGGGGTAAGTTCGATCGTTGATGCATCCGATTGAGAAACAGTTTGAACTTGTAAAGTTCTTTCATCTCGCAACTCGTGATTGCATCGAACCCTAATAGAAGGTCTTTGTACAGTTCCTGAGTCTGGGTGACCGGCATCAGATGCTCGGGTATACCTCGCAGGGACAGGAATGGGCCGTTGATTTCAGGCCACAGTGCCGAAATCCCATCAGTCTTCCATTGGGCGACCATAAAACAATCCTTGGATATAAGTTGGCGAAAAGGGCTGGCCTATCTCGTTATGCCTGTTTCATCTATGCTTACGCAAAATCATGGTCATATGAAAATGAGCGATTACTCATGGATGAAAAATGACGCTGACCCAATTGGAAATTTTTGTCGCTGTCGCAGAGCGGCGTGGCTTCACCCTCGCAGCCGCCCAACTGAAAATATCCCAATCTGCGGTTTCTCACGCAATAAGGGCTCTGGAGCAGGAGTGGGGTGTTGAACTGCTACTTCGGCATCAAGGCCAGATTGAACTGACAGACATAGGGGCGCGAATCCTTCTACGTGTGCAACCTATGCTTGGTCTGGCGGATGCAATTAGGCAGGATGCCAGCGATGCCCGCGGCATGAAACTTGGCACCCTGCGAATTGGTTCATTTGGCCCAACCTCATCCCAGCTTTTGTTGCCGCGGATTCTTACAGACTACCGCCGCCTTTACCCCAATATTGAAGTTCATGTGAGTGAGGGGCCTGATCGCCAAGTGACGGAATGGTTGTTAGACAGAGAGGTGGACGTAGGGTTTGTCACCTTACCTGAAGCCCAGTTTGATACCTGGCCTTTACTTGAGGACCAAATGGTTGCCTTGCTACCGATTGCGCACCCTCTCGCTTCAAACGAAAGAGTGACATTGGAGGACTTATGTTCTGATCCGTTTGTACTAACCGAGGCTGGTTCAGCCGAACTGGTCTCGCAGCTCTTTGCTGCTGTCAAATTGAAGCCGCGTATTCGCTACAAGACCTCTCAGTTGATGAGTACCTTGGCCGCGGTGGCTCGCGGAGATGGGGTAACGATTGTGGCTGAGTCTTCGTTGCCCGAGGATAGCGAGAAGCTTTATGTGGTCAGGACACTCGATCCGGCAGTCAGGCGCCAAGTCGGAATCGCGGTGCTGGATTGCAGCGAGACTACTGCTGCAGCTCAAGCATTCATTGAGTTGGCAGAGAAGATTTACCGGAGTCGTAAGAGTGATTTGAAGGGAAATGGCTTGTAAAGAGAGAGCCCCTCCGGTCATTTCAATGCTGTCGAGCGGGTTGATTTGCTGCGCGATGCCGTGCTGTAGCCCAGCCTGCCTAGCTGCGCATTACCTTATTCCAATCAATTTCGTATCCAGCATCCTTGAGCGCCCGGCTGAAGGCTTGCTTCCAACCATCGTCGTTGATCGACGTCCAGACCAAGGGCACGGTCTTCAGGATTAAAAACGGTCCCGTTTGGGGCCCCTCGGGGCTCCAAACGACGTCCTTCTCTCCTTATCCCTCTTAGCAAAAGGCGCAATTACAGGTGGAAATCGCCCGCCGCCTCCGGCTGGTAAAGCACTTTCCTGATCTCAATGCGGCGGGTCCGATCAGAAATTCGCCAGTCGATGGCGTCCCCCTCCTGATAGCCCAGGATGGCGGCGCCGATGTCGGAATACACGGAATGCTTCCCTGCGGTGCTGTCCGCGTCTTCAGGGTAAACCAGGGCCACTTCGATCTCTTCTTCGTCCAGTTGCAGCAAGGCCCTGGAGTTCATCGTGACGACATTGCACGCCACCTGCTGCGGTTTGACGACAATGGCTCGCTCAAGCTCATGTTCGAGTTCAACAACGGTCGGGCCTTGCTCGAGCGCGATCAGGCTCTCGAGCCTGGCCTTGTCGATTTCAGTAATGTAGATCCTGGTGGAGTCGCCAGCGGCACCTTCGCGCAAGAGCTGGAGATAGCGCCCCGCCGTCATGGAAAATGACTTCAATGCCGGCGCTTCGCTCTCAAGCACAAAGCCGCTGCGCAGAAAGGCTTTCAGCGAGCGCGCGTTGTCCGGGTGGATCTTGGCGATGAGCTTCTTGGCCCGCATGTCGAGGAAGGCCAGTTTCATGCCTTCGCGGATCGTGCGGGCACCAAGGTTTTGCCCCCACTTGTCGCTGTCTCCGATGACCAGGACTATCTCGCAATCTGAGCCGGTCTTGATCAGACGCACAAAGCCCACCGGGGCGTCATGCCGGTCATAGGCCATGAAGAATCGCCCGCCCCGGTTGAATAGATGGGTCAGGATCGGCGATTGAGTCCGATCGATGGCTTGCTCGATGGAGCGGGAGACATGACGCGAATCGCTCAGATAGCAGGTGACGCGCTCATCCTCCAACCAATCCATCAGCGTCAGCGCGTGGGCCCGAGTAATTTCAGGGCACAGCGAAATGAAAGGCTTGTTCATCTTCATCACACTTACTTGTAAAGGATGGAAGCCCGTCATGGCTTTGGCCATGACGGCTCTTTGGGCAACCGACCATGTTAAGACATAACGCGAGCAATGCCGAACAGCCTGGAGAGGTCGAGCAAATCATCTTTTGCCGAACCCTGTCCCTTGGTCCTACCCTGAGGCTCGCCGTAAGCGGCTCCATCAAGTCTTCCAGAAGTCTCGGTGAGTTGATCTTCCCCATACCCTGAGAGTGCCATATCTTTGCGGGATGTTTTATTTGCGCTGGTCATCCCGATAAGTCCTGGTGCTTGATCTGAGATTAACTACTTACAGCTATCCTGACGGAATACCGCCGACCGACTTGAACAATAGAAATGAATAAACTTTTTAATTAATTAACTGTTTTGAAACGATGGTTTAGTGGACGGCTCAAGATGTTCATTATCCCGGTTTCAAGGCTGGCATAACGCCAGTTCGGCGTCGTTGAGGCGCCTTTTTTTGTGTTATGATCCTGCGCAACTTTGGGCTGGCACCAGGTTCGATAGCGATTGTCTATTTTGCCGCGCCCCAGGTTTTCCTGGCTTGGCCGCTGTTTCGGGCGTGCTTTGAGCCAACTGCTTCAAGGAAGAGCGATTTGAACGTTTGGCAATGGCTACCCCTTCCCGGCAGTGATGATCCTGCGGCTCTGAAACTCTCGGTCAGTGGTGTGAGGTATTCCGGCTATCTATGGCGATCTCGGATAAACGACTCATCCAGTCTTTTAATTAATTTTTGCGAGAGTTGGTGATGGCTTATTTTCCCTGTTTTTTATCTGTCGTTTTTGTCGTTCGTAATCAGGGCGATAAAATAGAAAAAATACTGTCCGAAGCTGCCGAAGTCATTGCGAAAACAGTCAGCGACTATGAGCTGATCGTTGTTGATAACGCGTCCGATGATGACAGTGTCATGGTCTTGAAGGGCCTGACAAGTGAGAAGGGCCTGGCCAACTTGCAGGTCTATGCGCTGACCAAGGAAGTGGACACCGACACAGCGTCCTGGGTCGGCCTGGAAAACGCCTTGGGTGACTATGTCGCGGTCATCGATCCGCTGGTGGACGACATCAACTTCGTCCCCCAGATGCTTGATCAAGCCGTCAGCGGTGCCGATGTGGTCTTTGCCCACAACGAACAAAAGAGCACCCAGAGCCTGGCCTATCGTTGGGCCAACGCGGTGTTCCACAGCATGTACAACCGCTTCAACGGGGTTCATCTTGCCAAGGAAGCGCCTCAGTACCGCATTCTCAGCAAGCGCGTGATCAATTTCATCCTGCAACACCCCCAGCCTTCGATGACGTATCGGCATCTGCCGGCCACCGGTGGTTTTGCCCGGGCCTACCTCAAGTACAGCGCCGTGCCCCAGGCCTCCAGCCCCAAGCGGCTGGGCGACAGTATTGATCGTGGCGTGCGCTTGCTGGTTTCCACCACGCGCGCGCCTATGCGCCTGGTGACCTACCTTTCGCTGTTTGGCGCGGTTGCCAACCTGGTGTACTGCGCCTATGTGATTTCTGTGGGTATCTTCAAGGCTGATGTAGCGCCTGGCTGGATCAGTTTCTCGCTCCAGCAGTCGGGCATGTTTTTCCTGATCTCACTGGTGCTGCTGGTGCTGGGTGAATACATCCTCAACATGGCCAGCCTGTCGAATGAAGGGCCGCTTTACCATGTAGGCCAGGAGTTCACCAGCGCGCGCATGACCCGGCGCGAGAAGCTGAACATTGAAGAGGTAGCACCAGCTTCGGTCGCGCCCAAGGCTCAGCCCAGCGAACGAGTTTCCTGATGTCGAGCGCCCAAGCCAGCCAGCCTGAGCAGGATGCCGTCATCATCGGTGGGGGGTTTTACGGAGCAGCCATTGCGGTCTACCTGGCCAAGCAACGGGGCTTGAAACGGATCCTGTTGGTAGAGCGCGAGCCGGCACTGATGATGCGCGCCAGTTACAACAACCAGGCACGTGTGCATAACGGCTATCACTATCCGCGCAGCTTCACCACGGCCTATCGCAGCCGGGTCAACCTGCCCAAGTTTGTGCAGGACTGGCCGCAGGTGGTCAAGCAGGACTTTACCAAGCTGTACGCCATTGCCCGGCGCAACTCCAAGGTCACGGCCAAGCAGTTCGAGCGTTTTTGCCGGGACATCGGTGCGGACCTCAAACCCGCCGATCCAGCGCTGCGCGACTTGTTCGAACCACGTTTGATCGAAGAAGTATTCCTCGTCGAAGAATATGCGTTCGACACCACTCGCCTGGCAGCCTGGGCGGCTCGCGAGCTGGCAGAAAGCGCTGTGCAGATCCGTTACCAGACACGGGTCACTTCAATTTCCAGGGGCGCCGAGGCGCCTTTGCAGGTGGTCACCCAAACCTCCCAGGGCGAGGAAGCGCTGACGACTTGTCGCTACGTCTTCAACTGTACGTACAGTGGCCTCAATCAGTTTGCGGGTGATTTCGCGGGGGTCAGTACCGGCCTCAAGCAAGAGATCACGGAAATGGCCTTGATGCAGATGCCCGAATCCCTCGAGGGTTTGGGCGTCACGGTGATGGACGGCCCGTTCTTTTCACTGATGCCATTCCCGGCCCGTGGGCTGCATACCTTGTCCCATGTACGCTATACGCCGCACTTGCACTGGAACGATGAAAAAGGCCTCGACCCCTACGAAAAGCTACGGCTTTATGAGCGCGATACACGGGTCGATCGCATGGTCAGGGACGTCGGGCGGTATATCCCCGAAGTGCTCAAGGCCCAACACAAGGATTCGCTGTTCGAGGTCAAGACCATCCTGGTGAAGAACGAAGGGGATGATGGACGCCCGATTCTTTTCGAAAAGCACGCCGAGTTGCCAGGTTGCTTTTCCGTGCTGGGTGGCAAGATAGACAACATTTACGATGTGCTTGAAAAACTGGATACCGAGAGTTTTTCCCATCAAGGTCAATAAAACTTCAGGTTTGGAGCGGAAAAAGATGAATTCGCTTATTGGTTTCTCCGGGTTTGTCGGGGGCACGCTTCTTAAGCAGGCTTGCTTCGAGGACTTGTACCGGTCCACCAACATCGGTGAGATAGAAGGCAAATCCTTCGACCTCGTGGTCTGTGCCGGCGCCCCGGCGCAAAAATGGATTGCCAACCGCGAGCCTGAGGCGGACCGCCAGAAGATCGAAGCACTGATCGCCCATCTGAAAACCATCCAGTGCAAGACTTTCGTGCTGATCAGCACAGTGGATGTGTTCAAAAGCCCTATCGGCGTTGATGAAGACACGCCGGTCGATGAGTCCGGCCTGCATGCCTATGGCCTGCACCGTCGGCTGTTGGAAACCTTCGTTGAAAGTCATTTTCCGAATCACTTGATCGTTCGCCTGCCGGGGCTCGTCGGGCCTGGATTGCGTAAAAACGTGATTTTTGACTTCCTCAACGACAATAACCTGCAGGCGATCGATAGCCGGGGCGTGTTCCAGTTCTACCCGATGATCAACTTGTGGTACGACATCCAGACCGCACTCGAGGCGGGGCTCAAGCTGGTCCACCTGACTGCCCAGGCAGTGAGTGTCGCCGACATTTCGCAGAAGGGCTTCGGCAAGCCTTTCACCAATACCCTGGCCAATGCGGCTGCTACCTATGACATGCAGACCAAGCATGCGCAGCTGTTTGGCGGCACTGGGCGCTATCAGTACAGCGCTCGCGAAACCGTGCAGGCCGTACGGGCCTATGCGCAGTCGGAGCCGCTCAAGGCCGCATCGGGAGCACAGGCATGAGGCTGGCGATTTCCAATATCGCGTGGGAAACCACCGAGGACGAAGTCATCGCTGAACTGCTTGCGCGCTTTGCCGTGGATGCGATTGATATTGCACCGGGCAAATACTTCCCCGAGCCTGCCAAGGCCACGGACGCAGAGATTGCGCGGGTCAAGGACTGGTGGGCGCAACGTGGTATTGCATTGACCGGCATGCAGGCACTGTTGTTTGGCACGACGGGCCTGAATGTCTTCGGCTCCGTACAAAGCCAGGCGGCCTTGCTGCAACACCTGGCGGGCGTGTGCCGCATTGGCGCAGGCCTGGGTGCGACACGGATTGTATTTGGCTCGCCAAAGAACCGTGATCGCAGTGGTTTGACCGACCAGCAGGCGCAGGATGGCGCTGTGGCGTTCTTCCGGCAATTGGGCGATATCGCCCAGGCGAGCGGTGTGACGATCTGCCTGGAGCCCAACCCCACCTGCTACGGGGCGAACTTCATGACCAACAGTGCACAAACCGCAGTGGTGGTGCGGGCAATCGACCACCCGGCGATCCGCATGCAACTGGATACCGGGGCGCTTGCGATCAACGGTGAAGACCCATTCACCGTGCTTGAGGATTGTGCCGAGTTGATCGGGCATATCCACGCCAGTGAACCAGACCTGCTCCCGCTGGGTGACGGCGGTACTGACCATGAAAAAATGGCACGTGCCGTAGCCCGCTACTTGCCCGGGCATGTGGTCACCATTGAGATGGTGGCGACCAAGACCGAAGCCCATGCGCAATCGATCGAGCGTGCGCTGCAGGTTGCCCGCCAGCATTACCGCGCCTGCGACGAGGTGACGGCATGAGCATCAAATGGATCATCTTGATCCTCGGTATCTTGTCGAACGCCTCCGCCAGCGTCCTGGTGAAGATGGCGATGATGCCCCCGCGCAAATTCCCTTCCTTGAGCGACCCGATGGCGGCACTCAGCAACTGGCCGTTCTGGGTCGGGCTGGTCCTGTATGGTGCTGCGTTCCTGCTTTATGCCGCAGCATTGGCCCGTTTGCCGCTGAACGTGGCACACCCGGTCCTGACGGCCGGGGCTATCGCGACGGTCGCCCTGTTTTCCCTGCTGTTTTTCCGTGAGTCCTTCCACTGGACCACGGGAGTCGGCATCGCCCTGGTTATTGCTGGCGTAGGGCTGATCACAGCTCGCGTCGTTTGATGGAAATTAAAATGACTTCTTCTGATATTGCTCCCGATGTACGTGCCGGCTGGCAGGTACCGTCCTATGACACGCCACTCTGGCTAGGTCGCCAGCACCCCTGGTGCGTGGTCATTCCGGTCATCAACGAAGGCGACCGGATCAAGAACCTGCTCGCCCGTATGGCGGCGTTCAACATCGCAGACATGGCCGACATCATCATCGTCGATGGTGGCAGTTCTGATGGCTCGCTTGAGTTGCAATCACTGCAACAGGTGGGTGTGCGCGGCCTGCTGGTCAAGACTGCCCCGGGCAAGTTGAGCGCGCAGTTGCGCTGCGCCTACGCCTTCGCCCTGGACCAGGGCTACGAAGGTATCGTGACCATCGATGGCAACGACAAGGATGACCCAGAGGCCATCCCGCGCTTTATCGAAGCGCTGCAGCAGGGTGTGGATTTTGTCCAGGCTTCGCGTTTTGTCCAGGGCGGTGTTGCCGAGAACACCCCCAAGTCCCGCGATTTTGCTATCCGTTTTATCCATGCGCCGATGCTGAGCCTATTTTCCGGCTTCAAGTGGACAGATACCACCCAGGGCTTTCGTGCCTACAGCCGCAAGATGCTGATTGATCCGAAGATGGCGATCTTCCGTGATGTGTTCGATACCTACGAGCTGCTTGCCTACCTGTCGTATCGCGCGCCGAAACTGGGCTATCGCTGCGTAGAACTGGCGACCGTGCGCCGCTACCCCCAAGGTGAAGTGCCTACCAAGATCAGTAGCGTAAAAGGCAATCTTTCGGTGCTGGCGGTATTGTTCCGAGCCTGTTTTGGCAAGTACAACTAAAGATCTGGTAGTGAAATGTTCAAGCATCTGGAAATGAATGAAAGGGTTTCTTCGGTGCTTGCGTGTGTGGTTATCACGGCGTTTGCACTGTTGTTATGTCTGGGTATCTCGACCGCACCCAAGTATGCCGACTTCATCGTGGGCTACATCAGTTGGACCGCAGATACCAAGTTTCAGGACCAGGTGGTTGCTCCAGTATTCATCGCCGTTCTTTTCTGTGCGTTGCTGTTTTTTACCTCCTTGATGGGGCGCCAGAAGAAACAATTCGGTAGCGACAGCGCACTGGTTTTATCCAACCAATGGTTGTGGTGGTCGCTCCCTGCGATTACCGCTATTGCATGCATGGTGCTTGGCACGGATTTCGAGCCGAAAGTCCTCTACTGCTCGGTGTTTGGTGTCTCGTTTATCGCTTTGGCAGCCATGGTTGGCGCGGTCAAAAAAATCAATGTGGACCCTCGGATATTCGGCCTGGGGGCGCTCGGTATCCTGTTGCTGGCGCTGGTACAGCTGGAGGTGGTGTTGGCGCTGGGCCGCGCGCCAGCTGCCTGGAGCGATGGGGTTGAGTTGTCCAGATACGCCAAGCCCACCTATGGGATAGCCATCGTCGGATGGATCCTGGGTATGGCATACATTGTGTGGAGCCCCAAGGGTTTTGCGCGAATTGCCCCATGGCTGTTGATGGCTGGTCAATTGGGTCTGTCGACCTTTTACCTGACGCTGTATCCCGCTCGCATACAAGAGCCAGATGGCAGTATTTCCAAATACGAGACCACGGTCTGGTTGAAGATACTGGTTATCGGAATGCTGGTTTGGGGCGTGGTGGATGTACTGCGGCGTTTGCGTCGGTATACATCAACCAGTGACATTGCCACGCTGCTTTCGCCTATCGCGTTTTTCGGCTTGCTGGTGGGCTTGAAAATGGGCACGACCATTTTCCCCAACATCAGCGCCGACGATTATCACTTCGGTGAAAGCTTGTTGGGCTGGTGGTCCTATATGCAGGGGGCTATTCCCTATATTGATTACGTTCCTGCCCACGGCATCATCGGCGATGACCTGACCCAGTTCTTATCATTTGTGTTTTATGACGGTTCTGCCGGCAGCATTATTCATGTCGGTAACCTCAGCATCGCGCTGTTGTCTTTTGCCGCCTTCCTGTCGCTCTACTATTTTTCGCGCAGTATCGGGTTGGCGTTTGCCGCCATCTTCTTCCTGACGGCCAATATTATCTGGCTGTTTCTGATCCCGTTTCTCTGCCTGTGGTTGAGCCCGTCGTTGCGCCAGCGTCCCGAGCGCTGGCTGCTGGTCTGGATGATCACGGCGCCGCTGGTAGTCCTCGGAATCCCGCCACAAGGGCTGCTGCTTGCGGCGGCGTCTGGGGTGATGGCTGCTTATTACGCCTGGCACCTCTGGAAAGCTCCACGCCCCCGCAAGCTGAAGGGCATTCTGATTACAGGTGTAGTGCTACTGGTGTTGGCGGTGGTTACGCCCGCGGGGATCATGCTGTTGGGGGCTATCCGTTATGTCCTGGAAAATGGCCCTATCAACCAGGTTGCCTACGGCGTGCCATGGGCGTTGAGCTGGGAGGCCGCGCGCAAAGGCTTTGTGTTTGAAGCCTTGCGCATGTCCTGGATCGCTATTCCTCTGGCGTGCCTGATGTTGGTACATCGCTGGTTCCAGACACCCGAGCGTCGTCTCGACACCTTGCTGCCATTGCTGGTGGTGTTCCTCTTTGCGCTGTTGTTGATCCCTTATTCGATGGGACGCGTCGACCCAGGCGGTATGTCTCGTCCGGGGTTGGCGGCGAGTTTCGGCTGGGCGATCCTGTTGCCTGTCGCGTGTTGGGGCATGCTCAGTGCGCGCAATAAAGTGGTTATGGTTGTCCTGGCTGCGAGCATGAGCGCATCCCTGGGGTTCTCGCCGGTATCGATCAATAACCTGGTCAAATCCACTACGGCTGTTATCAGCACTCAAGGGTTGGGAATCAGTGATGGCGCCGCTGCAGGCCTGCCGAATATCGGCCGCTCCTTTGTACAGCCTTTTCACTGGGACAGGCTGACCCGTTTGTCGCGAGTATTGGCGGACAATGTTCCGGCTGGCGAAACCTATCTGGACCTGACTTCCCGCAACGCCCAGTACTTCTACCTGGGTTATCGGCCCCTGCTGCCGGTCACTGCGGCGTACAACATGGTGTCGCCAGCCCAGCAGTTGCGGGCTATCGAGACCCTCAAACAAGACCTGCCGACCATCGCCTTGCTGGAAGGGATGAACATCATCCACGACGGCGGCGGCCTGGCGCTGCGTAATCCGTACCTGTATCGGTTCGTTGTCGATCACTACGACCCGGTCTATGTGGATGGCTTCATTCTCGGGCGTAAAAAGGGCAGCGCCTCGGCGCCAGTCACCAGTATCGAAATACCCCTGATGGACTTCACCGATGCGAACTGGAGCCACGGCATCAATCGCACTGTCGCAGCGCTCTATGTGTCCGATCCGGGTATGTTGGCGGCGTTGAAGGTGGGTGATCAGATTCAGGTCAACCAGAGCGAGATTCGCCGGATTCGCGAGATACGTGCCGCGGGTCAAAGCATATGGCTGGAGGGCCCGGCGTTGCAGGTTTCCGACGCTGACCCGATCAGCCACCCACGCTTGATCGAACCTCGCCCCGAAGCGATAGCCGAGTACCAGGCAGCCTTGCTGCAGCGCGCTTTTGCATCACCGGACCTGAAGAAAATCCCGGTTGCCTGGGGCCGTTCCCAAGTCTCCCTGAACAACAAGATGGCACTGATCAACAGTCTGGATGACGTAAAGCCGAGCCTCAATCAATTGGTGGCACAAGAAAGCAGCTACCGAGTGGATGGCGGTGATCCGTCGATGAGTTTCGATCTTGCGGCGCTGAATCTGTCTGGTCACGACGCTGGCCTGCTCAAGTTCGAGTTCCGCTGCTCCGGCCGCACCGCCGAGCCGCGTATGCAGGTGTTCTGGTGGGGGGATGGGCAGCAGGGGCCGTTCGAGGCCTCCAGCGTTCGTTTCAATGCAGAGGACGGGACGTTGATCGTGCCACTGGATGCGTCACCGCGCTGGTTGACGTTGCAGCATGTGAAGGGCATCCGGATTGATCTGGACAATGCCGGCGCTTGCAGCAGTTTCAAGGTCGATAACCTGGGGCTCTACCAGCGACAGCACTGATGTAAGGTGCTCGCAACCCACAAGACCCGATGTCCCTGGCGGACATCGGGTCTTGTCGTTTCAGTCCTGTGGGGTGCTTCAGGTCCACCAATACCGCACCAGATGAAAGAAAATCGGCGCCGCAAAACACACTGAATCCAACCGATCCAGCATCCCGCCGTGACCTTCGATCATATGTCCCCAATCCTTCACGCCTCGGTCGCGCTTGATCGCCGACATCACAATCCCGCCGGCAAAGCCCAGCAGGTTGATCAGCAGTGCAATCAGGAAGGACTGCCAGGGGTTGAACGGGGTGGTCCACCACAGCGCTGCGCCGATCAGGGAGGACAGCAGGATCCCGCCGACAAAGCCTTCGACGGTTTTCGACGGTGACAGGTTGGGCGCGATCTTGTGTTTGCCGAACAGTTTGCCGCACACGTACTGCAATACATCCGAGAGCTGCACCACGATCACCAGGTAGGCGATCAGCAGCAGGTTGCGGCCCTCGTAGCCGACGATATCGAGGGTCAGCAGCGCAGGCACGAAGGACACGCAGAACACCGCGATCATCAGCCCCCATTGCACTTTCGATGCGCGCTCCAGGAAGTGCGTGCTGTCGCCGCCCAGCGACGCCAGGATGGGCAGCAGCAGGAACACGTAGACCGGGATAAAGATCGAGAACAGGCCGTACCAGTCAAAGTAGATCAGCAGGTATTGCAGGGGCAGCGCCAGGTAGAACGCGGCGACCAGTGCCGGGTAGTCGCTGCGGCGGGTGGGCGTGAGGGTGAGGAATTCGCGCAGGGCGTAGAACGATACGGCGTAGAACAGCAGGATCACCGCGCCGGTGCCGAGCCAGAAGGCGATGCCGATCACCACCACCATCACCCACCAGGCATTGATGCGGGCGTTGAGGTTGTCGATCACCGCGTTGGCTGTGCCACGGGTGCGCAGCTTGAGGATTAGGCCGATCAGCGAGGCGAGCACCAGGATCATGCCGATGCCGCCGAACAACATCAGGGTTTGGCTATCCATGTCAGGAATGCTCCGGGGCGAGGGCGAGCAGGGCGTCGCGGCTGCGGGCGAGAAACAGGGCCTTGTCTTCACCGTCCTGCAATTGCAGCGGTGCGCCGAAGCTGGTGGTGCACAGCAGCGGCAGCGGTAGCACCCGGCCCTTGGGCATCACACGGTTGAGGTTGGCGATCCACACTGGGATCAATTGCGCCTGTGGATAACTTTTTGCCAGGTGATACAGGCCGCTCTTGAAGGGCAACAGGCCATCTTCGAGGTTGCGTGTGCCTTCAGGGAAAATGATCAGCGAATCGCCCTGTTCCAGGGCCTCGAGCATCGGTTGCAAGGGGTTATCCACAGGGTCTTTGCGCTCGCGGTCGATCAGCACGCCGTTGAACACCCGGTTGATGATGTAGCGGCGCAAGGCGCTCTTGTTCCAGTAGTCGGTGCCGGCCACCGGGCGCGTGGCTTTGCGCAGGTTCTGCGGCAACGACGCCCACAGCAGCACGAAGTCGCCGTGGCTGCTGTGGTTGGCAAAGTAGATGCGCTGCACCGGTTCCGGGGCGCAGCCCAGCCACAGGCTGCGGGCACCGGTCACTGTGCGGGCCATGGAGGTAATCAGGGTCGCGACCACGGGTTCGAACATGAGGATTCCTTATCCGGCGAAGGGCAGCCACGGGCTGGCCAGGATGACGGCCAATGTCAGTAACACTTGCGCGCCCAGCAGGTAGGCCTGTTTGCGCAGCAATTTGAGGGCACCACGCCGACGTTCGGTCCAGGGGCGGCTGGGGCGATTGGCAGGTTGCAGGCTCAGGGCCTGCAGGGTCTGGTCCAGTTCGGCGGTACGTTCTATGTCCTTGGCCATCAGCGCAAACAGGTCGGCGTCGAAGGCCACCCGCAGCGCCCAGTACTTTTGCAGCAGCCCGAGGATAATCATCCACAGACTGAGCAGCAGGCAGATCGGCGTGATACTGACCATCAACAATTGCGCCAGGCCAAACAGCACCCCGAGCAAGGTCAGGCCTGTGGATAACTGATCCAGCGAACGGCCGCGGCGCAGTAGGCTGGCGACTACCTGAAGGTGCATGTCAGCGGGCATAAGGCAGTGCTCCCAAGGCTTGACGGTGATTGGCGTGCAGGACCACATCCGGCCGTGCTGTACGAATAATAGCCAGTGCCTCGTCTACCGTGCTCGCCCGCCCGCTGTGCAGCAGCCATGCCGCCACGGCGCTGGCACTGCGCGAGTAGCCGAGGGCGCAGCACACCAGCAACGGCCCGTGTTCGCGCAAGCGCTCAATGGCTTGGGCCGCCTCCAGGCACTGTGCCGGTGTGGGGGCAGTCAGGTCGAGGACGGGCAGGGCATGGTAAGCGCGGCCTTGTGGATAAACAGGCAACTCGGCACACAGATCGACCACCGCATTGAATGAACTCAGCTGTGCTGGCGTCGGAATTCGCCCCAACCACACGTTATCCACAACCCGGTCAGGCTGTGGATGCTTGCGCGTCCACAGCCGCGAGTTGAGCCACGCCGCCGCGAGGTAAGGCGCATACAGCCAGCGTGCTGCAGGGCTGAGGCGGCCATCGGCGCGTTTCTGAAAGCCTGCGGCGCCCAGCAGCCAGTAATTGAGCGCCACCAGCAACACCGCGACGGCAGGCCACAGCAGCCATAACCAGGCGCCGCCCCCGGTAAAGGCCGCTATCGCCAGCACCATGGCGCCCGTGGCGTAACGTAAACCCAGGCGCCAGCGTTTCGGGTCTTTGGCCAGGCGCGCATGCAACAGCGGGCTTGGATGATCCACCGGCCAGAGCCACACGCACAGCCAGCCGGCCAGGGCGCCTGTGGGTAAGTCGATAAAGTGATGTTGGTACGTGGTCAGCACCGAAACACCAATCAAAGCGAACCAGCCATGCACCAGCCAGCGCCACAGGCCTTGGCTATGCCGCTGGTACATGACCCACAGGATCACCAGCAAAGCGATATGCAGCGACGGCGCCTGGTTGAACGGTTTGTCGAACCCCGCCAGCACTGCGAACAGCCAGCCGAACACGCCGTCCATTTCAGGACGCTCAAAGGTGAACCGCAACGGCCAGAGCAGGAAGCAGCTCACGGCAATCACTTGGGCACTGAGCAGGCGCAGGGCATGTTGCTTGAGCTCATGGTGACTGTTGGGCAGCAACAGGGAGAAGCCGTAGAGCAGGTCGATCGACCAGTAGGGCACGATGGTCCAGGCCCAGAACGGCATATGGGTTTCCCAGCCGAACACCAGGGTGCCGACATCGCTGCGCTGGCTGGTGACCCAGGTGGCAAAGCCGTAGGTGCTGAAAAACAGCGGCGCCAGAAGCAGCAGCCACAGCAACGCTGGTTTGAAGAGGCCCGGTTCGCGCATGGTCAGATCTTCTGCGCCAGCGACACGCTGAAGATGCCCCATTCATCCACACGATGGGTGATCTTGCGAAAGCCTGCCGCTGCCACCAGTTGATCCATCTCTGCCTGGCTGCGACGGCGCATCACCCAGGCCTGGCCCTGGCGATGGCTGGTCAGGGCACGGGCGATCAGTTCCAGTTGCGGGTGCCACGGTTGGCCGGTGTACACCAGGTAGCCCCCGGGCTCCACGGCTTCGGCCAGGCCGGCGAGGGAGCCGCCGACCATGGCGTTATCGGCAAACAGCTCATACAGCCCGGACACCACCGCCAGCGTCGGCGTGGGCGCCAGCGCTGCGAGGTCGGCCCGGTCGAAGGCATCGCCTTTGACGAACTGCGCAATATCCCCCAGGCCTTTCTCGCGAATCAGCGCGCCACCGTCGCGCACGTTGATATCGCTGTAGTCGCGCAACAGGATCGATTCGGGCAGTGGAGAAACGCCCTGCAAGGCTTCCAGAATGTACCGACCGTGCCCAGCGGCGATGTCGACGATGCGCACCTCGCGCCCGTCGTCGCGCAGCTTGGCCATGGCCAGGCGCAGCAACTCTTCAACGTGCAGTTTGCGCTGGCGGATCCCGCGCCAGCCGATGGAGTTCAGGTAGTTGGTGTCGATCATCCGCCCCAGCGCGCCTTTGCCGGTGGGGGTGTTGCGGTACACGTAGTCCAGGGTGCTGCCCGAGTCGAAACCGGTGTCGAAGCCCAGCTTCACCCCCTCGGACAACTTGCGGCCCAGGCCCATGCTGGCGCGGGTCATGCGCCAGTACAGGTCACGCAGGGAGTTGCGCGGCAGCGGCGCGGCGAGGGATTCGGATTCGGCGCAGGTCGCGCCGATCTTGTCGGCGTCCAGCAGGCTGGCGCGGTCCAGCGGGTGGGCAAAGTTTTGCAGGATAAAACGCCTGGCGCTGGCCAGTGCCACGGCGCGGTCCCGTTCGCCGAGGGTGTCGTGGAAAAAGCCGGGCAGGATGTGCAGTTCCTTTTTCAGGCTGCCAAGGCGCTCGAAGAACTGTTGCTGGGGTTTGCGATGCACCACGAAGTCCGAGCCGGAGATCAACAGCTGGGTCGGCACCTGGATCGCCTGGGCATCGGCGACCACACGGTCGGCCGCTTCGTACAGGCCCAGCAGCACATTCACCGAGATCGCCTTGGTGATCAGTGGGTCAGTGTCGTAGGACGCAACGCGCTCTGGGTCATGGCTGAGGAACTTGGCCTTGACGTAGCTGTTGACGAAAAAGTTGCCGCGAAAGCGCCGCATCAACTCCAGGCCCGGGCGGGCGAAGGGCACGTAGAGCTTGACCTTGAACGCCGGGGAGGCGAGCACCAGGCCGCGGATGTTCGGCGCGTAGTCGTGGACCCAGGTGGCGGCAATCACCGCGCCGACGCTCTGGGCGATGACCGCGAGGTTTTCTGCCTCGATGCCATAGGTGGCGCCGATATGGTCGCAGAAGGTCTGCACGTCCCGCGCGCTGGTGGCAAAGCTCGGGCTGTCGCCACGCTCGCCGGGGGACTGGCCGTGGCCACGGGCGTCCCAGGCGAAGAAATCGAAGTGCGGCAGGTCCAGTTCATCCACCAGGTGCGCAATGCGCCCCGAATGCTCGTGGCCTCGATGGAACAGCAGGATCGCCTGGCGTGGCTCGGGCCCGGCGGCGCTGGTCGCGGGCCAATGCCGATAAAAAAGCGCTACGCCGTCGTGGGTGCTGAAGGTGTGCTGTTGCTGTTCGCGCATCGCAAGATCCTTATGCCGTCGGAGGGATGTCTGGTTGTTCTTTGAGGCCCTGGCGTACACGGTTGACCAGGGTGTAGGCGAGCAAGGCCGCCACCAGCCACATCACCCCGTCGACCCAGCCGGCACCGAGCCAGCCCAGGGCCACGCCAGTGGCCAGTACGCCGAGGACGAACGCCCGATCACTCTTGCCCATGGGCCCGTCATAGCGTCGCGATGCGCCGACCATCGGCCCGAGCACACCGGCGTACTCGCTGAACACCGCCAGCAGTGTCACCAGCAACACCGGCGCCAGGCCGACCCCGGGGATCAGCGCAAACGGCAGGATCAGCGCGCTGTCGGCGATCACATCGCACAGTTCATTGAGGTAGGCGCCCAGGCGTGACTGTTGGCCGAATTCCCGGGCGAGCATGCCGTCGATGGCATTGAGGGCCATGCGCAGGATCATCCACAGCGGGATCAATGCGAACACCCAGGCGTGCTGGGCGAAACCGGCGATCAGCAGGCCCACCAGCAGCGACACGATGCCCGCCAGCACGGTGATCTGGTTGGCGGTGGTGCCGTTGTCATACAGGCGCTGCACCAGGGGCCGCAGCAGGTTCTGAAAGCGCGGTTTGAGCTGATAGATCGAAATCATGAGAGTGACGCTTCCTTGTCCGTGATCCCGCGAAAAAGCTGCTGCGAGTGTGACGATAAATCGCGGTGCGCACTAGTGATGGCTCCTACATGGATTCAGGAAACCAGGAAAATTTTCACAGCGCTGTAACGCCCCTCCGGCACCTCACTCTAGTGCTGTGTCGGGACTGAACAAACCGTTTAGCCGACCCCCTACAGACCCATGAGGAATACCACAATGAACTTCAAGAACGCTGTTTCCGGTGCTGCCCTGGCCATCGCTGCCGCCACGCTGTTTGCCGGTGTCGCGACCCAGGCACAAGCCGCCGATGAAGCGAATGTGCACTGCTATGGCGTGACCTCCTGCAAAGGCATGAACGATTGCAAGACCGCTGAAAACGCCTGTAAAGGCCAGGCTGTCTGCAAGGGCCATGGTTTCAAGGCCATGACCAAGGCTGCTTGTGATGCAGCTGGCGGCAAAGTCGGCGAATAACCGCGAATACGTGATCCCGCAGCGGTGTGCACGTCGCTGCGGACACTTTCCAGGAGTTCGTCATGTCGGCATCGGTTCCTTGCCTGGGCTACGGCCTGGGACTACGCAGCACTTACTATCAGCAGATTATCGAGCAGTCGCCGGCGGTGGACTGGTTCGAAATCGTCTCCGAGAATTATCTGGTCCAGGGCGGCAAAGCCCTGTACTACCTGGACGCCATCGCCGAGCGCTATCCGCTGGTGATGCATGGCGTGTCCCTGTCCATCGGCGGGCCCCATGCCCTCGATAGGGACTACCTCACGCAACTCAAGCAATTGGCCGACCGGGTCAAGCCGGCGTGGGTGTCCGATCACCTGTGTTGGAGCCGGGGCAACGCCCATCAGTTGCATGACTTGTTGCCGCTGCCCTACACCGAAGAAAGCCTCTACCACGTTGCTACCCGCGTGCGGCAGGTGCAGGAGGTGCTGCAGCGGCCGCTGGTGCTGGAAAATGTCTCCAGCTATGTGCGCTCAAAGGCCGATGAGTTTACCGAGTGGGAGTTTCTCAGCGCCTTGAGCCACCTCAGTGGTTGCGAGCTGCTGTTGGACGTGAATAACGTGTATGTCAGCTCGCGCAATCATGGCTTCGATGCCTGGACCTTTATCCGCAACCTGCCGCCGCACAGCATCCGCCAACTGCATTTGGCCGGGCATATGGACTACGGCGACTACGTGGTCGATACCCATGACCACCCGGTATGCGATCCGGTGTGGCAGCTGTTTCAACAGACCCTGGAACACCTGGGGCCGGTGGCGACGTTGTTGGAGCGCGATGACCATTTCCCGCCGTTTGCCGAGTTGCTCGACGAACTGGGCAAGGCCCGTGAGCTGGGGGCTGGCGCCCTGGCCCGGAGGTCGCTATGCGCTTGATCGATTGGCAACTGGCATTTGAACGGCATCTATTGGCAGACACCGACGCCAGCGGCTTTGCCAGCACCTTGATCGGTGGCCCGACCCTGGATGTCGACACGGGCCTGGCGATCTATCACCACGCCTATCGGGCCCGTTTACTGGAAGTGATGCAGGGGGATTTCCCGGCTGTGTGGCACTGGCTGGGGGATGAGGAGTTTGCCGGGCTGGTAGCGGCCTATGTGCAGCGATATCCATCGGCGCATTTCAGCTTGCGCTGGTTGGGGCAACGGTTTGCAGGCTTTATCGGCGAGCATCTGGTCGCCGAACAAAGCGCGCCGCTGGCAGAGCTGGCGTGCCTGGAATGGGCCTTTACCCTGGCGTTTGATGCGTCCCCCGGCCAACCCCTGAGCCTGCACGACATGGCGCAACTGGCGCCTGAAGATTGGCCGGTGTTGCAGGTCGAGTGGGTGCCGGCGGTACAGCAAGTGTTGTGTCGCTTCAACAGCCTGGAGATCTGGCGCGGGGTCAAGGCACAGGCGACGTTTCCCGGCAGCCAGCCGTTGTCGTTGGCCCAGGTGTGCCTGATCTGGCGTGACCAGCAGGTGTGCCGCTTCCGTAGCCTGGAGCCCGCCGAGGCTTATGCCCTGGCCGGGATGGCCGACGGCGGTTGGAGTTTTTCAGAACTGTGCGCCGAATTGGCAGTCACTTATCAAGAGGGCGCGCCGCTACAAGCTGTCACGTGGTTGAAACAGTGGGTTGAGGACGGTTTGCTGCAACGTCGGGCACCATAGAAGGCGGCTATTGAATCGATAGCCAGCTACTTTTTCGTGGATGGTCTACCCTCATTCCAGACGTCTGAAACAGGGGGGACTACTCATGCTCGCGCAACTTCCACCGGCCTTACGGAATCTTCAGCTACCGCTGCGTCTGCGACTCTGGGATGGCCATGAGTTCAACCTGGGCCCGGAGCCCAGCGTTACGATCGTGGTCAAGGACCCGGTGATGGTGACGCAACTGACCCATCCTACGCTCGATTCCCTGGGCGCTGCCTTCGTCGAAGGCAAACTGGAGCTGGAAGGCTCCATCAGCGATGTGATCCGGGTGTGTGATGAGCTGAGCCACGCCCTGGTGGATGAAGATGAGCACGCCGGACCGGTGCGCTCGATCCACGACAAGGCTACGGATGCCGCCGCGATTTCCTACCACTACGACCTGTCGAACGAGTTCTACCAGCTCTGGCTGGACCGTGACATGGCCTACTCCTGCGGTTACTTCGAGACCGGCAGCGAATCCCTCGACCAGGCCCAGCAAGACAAATTCCGCCACCTGTGCCGCAAGTTGCGCCTGCAGCCTGGGGAGTATCTGCTGGACGTCGGTTGCGGCTGGGGCGGGCTGGCGCGTTACGCGGCGCGCGAATTCGGGGTCAAGGTGTTCGGCATCACCCTGAGCAAGGAACAACTGGCATTGGCCAGGGAACGCGTGCTCGCCGAGGGCCTGGAAGACCAAGTGGAACTGGCGTTGCTCGACTATCGCGACCTGCCCCAGGACGGGCGGTTCGATAAAGTGGTCAGCGTCGGCATGTTCGAACATGTTGGCCACGCCAACCTGGCGCAGTACTGCCAGACCCTGTTCGGCGCCGTGCGCGAAGGAGGCCTGGTGCTCAACCATGGCATCACCGCCAAACATACCGATGGCCGCCCGGTGGGACGTGGCGCGGGGGACTTTATCGAGCGCTACGTATTCCCCAATGGCGAGCTGCCGCACCTGGTGATGATCAGCGCCGAGATCAGCGAAGTCGGCCTGGAAGTGGTCGACGTGGAAAGCCTGCGCCTGCATTACGCACGCACCCTGGACCATTGGAGCGAACGCCTGGAAGACAACCTGGAAGCGGCGGCGAAAATGGTCCCGCCCCAGGCACTGCGTATCTGGCGCCTGTACCTGGCAGGATGTGCGTATGCGTTTGCCCGCGGGTGGATCAACCTGCATCAGATCCTGGCGGTCAAGCCCCATGCCGATGGCAGCCATGAGTTGCCGTGGACGCGGGAAGATCTCTATCGCTGAGGTCTTGGCTACGCTGCAATACTAAATGTGGGAGCGGGCTTGCTCTAATGCCGATCAGTTAAGCGAACGCAATGCTCAAAGCAGTGAAGATCAAATGTGGGAGCGGGCTTGCCCGCGAAGACGTCGGCCCAGCAAATATTGATGTTGACTGACCCACTGCTTTCGCGAGCAAGCCCGCTCCCACATTGGTTCTGCGTTGGTCTATAGGATCGGGGAAATCAACCGCGCCACCCGCATGCCCAGTTGCTGCAGGCGGCGGGTCTGTTGGCTTTCTTCCTGGCTGGTTTCGTGGGCCTGGGCGAAGTCGTCCAGCAGCATGTGTTCCACTTCGCTGGCGAAGGTTTTATCGACCGTCAGCAACATCACTTCAAAGTTGAGGCGGAACGAACGGTTGTCCAGGTTCGCACTGCCGATGGCGCTGATTTCGCGGTCTACCAACACCACTTTCTGATGCAGGAAACCCGGCTTGTAGCGGAATACCCGAACCCCGGCCCGCACCGCTTCAATCGCGTACAGGCTGGATGCGGCGTAGACAATGCGGTGGTCGGGGCGTGACGGCAGCAGCAGGCGTACGTCCACGCCACGCAACACCGCCAGGCGCAACGCGGCGAATACTGCCTCATCGGGGATGAAGTAAGGGCTGGTGATCCACACTCGCTCAGTTGCCGCATGAATGGCTTCGACGAAAAACAGCGAGCAGGTCTCATAGGGGTCCGCCGGACCGCTGGCCAGCAATTGGCAGAGCACGCCGTCGTCGGCGTAGGTATCGGGCAGGATCAGCGGCGGCAGTTCGCGCGCGGCCCAGAACCAGTCTTCGGCAAACGACTCCTGCAGGCAGGCCACCACCGGGCCGCTGACTTGCACATGGGTGTCGCGCCAGGGCGCCAGCGGCGGTTTCTTGCCCATGTATTCGTCGCCGACGTTATGCCCACCGACAAACCCGCTCAGGCCATCGACCACGACGATCTTGCGGTGGTTGCGGAAATTTACCTGGAAACGATTGAGCCAGCCGCTGCGGGTGGCAAACGCCTTGATCTGCACCCCGGCGTCGCGCAGCGATTGCACATAGCGGTGGGGCAGGGAGTGGCTACCGATGCGGTCATACAGCACGTAGATGGCCACGCCCTCGGCGGCCTTGGCCTTGAGCAGGTTGTGCAACTGGCGGCCGAGTTCGTCGTCATGAATGATGAAAAACTGCACCAGCACAGCCGTCTTGGCGGCGCGGATGGCGTCGAAGATGGCGCTGAAGGTGGCGTCGCCATTGACCAGCAAACGCACCTGGTTATTGGCCAGGCACGGCATGCGCCCCAGCTTGGGCATGGCGCGCAGGGAGGCGTAGGCGTGGGAGTTGCGTGCGGCCAGGGCTTCTTCGACCCAGGGGCGCCAGTTCAACTCGGTGATGGCCTTGTGCATTTCCTGGTTGGCCTGGCGGCGCGCCTGGATATAGGCATCGAAGCTGCTGCGGCCAAAGATCAGGTAGGGGATCAGGGTCAGGTACGGCATGAACATCAGCGACAGCGCCCAGGCAATCGAGCCTTGGGCGGTACGTACGGTCAGCACCGCGTGCAGGGCGGCCAGCGAGCCGAGAAAATGCAGGGTGGCGATGAAGTAACCAAGCAAGTGCGGGCCGAAGAAATCCATGGACAACATTACTCCTGACAATCCAATGCGTAACAGACCATGTTCGGCGGCGATTGTCGCTATTTTATTGAGCATGCAACGCCGACCACTTTACGACGTCTAACGCCGACAATTACCCAGGAGTTACCCGATGAATGCTCGTCTGCTTGGTTTGGCCATGGTTGTTGGTTTGACGCTGCCGGTGGCAGCGCAGGCGCAGATGTTGGCGCCGGGCTTGTGGGAATTGACCACCAGCAACATGAAAGTCGATAACCAGAACCTGCCGGACTTGTCGTTGATCCTCGGTCAGCTGAAACAACAGATGACCCCGGAACAGCGCGCCATGCTGGAAAAACAAGGCATTACCATGGCCGGCAAGGGCGTGCAGGTGTGCCTGACACCGGCCCAGGTGGCCTCCGACTCCATCCCGCTGACCGACCCGCAATCGGGTTGCAAGCAAGAGGTGACAGACAAGACCGGCAACCAGTGGAAATTCCGCTTCAGCTGCCCGAAAGCCCAGGGCACTGGCGTGGCCACGTTCCAGAGCCAGAAGGCATTTACCACCACGGTCAACGGCACCTTCAATGCCACCGGCGTGCAGCAGAACGGCAGCCTCGACACCCAGGCGCAGTGGCTGGGCAACGACTGCGGCACGGTCAAGCCCCGCGCCTGATCACACGCCCTGCAGGAGCCGGCAAGCCGGCCCCTGCGTTTAGCGCAGAAAATGCAGGGGCAGCCCCTGGCAACTGTCCACCACCTGCCCCTGGTGCCAGGCCACATGGCCTGACACCAGGGTAGTGCTGACGCTATGGCGAAAGCTGCGTTCGGCAAACGGCGTCCAGCCGCACCGGGCGAGGATCGGTTGGCTGCTCACGGGCTTGCCTTCGGGCTCGGGTTTGATCAGCACCAGGTCGGCCCAGTAGCCCTCGCGCAGATAACCCCGCTGGGGAATGGCGAACAGGTCGGCGACGCGATGACTGGTTTTTGCCACCAGCGTAGTCAGTGGCAACAAGCCGTCGGCCACCAATTCCAGCAATGCAGGCAACGCGTGTTGCACCAGGGGCAATCCTGCCGGTGCCTCACGGTACGCCTGCTGTTTTTGCGCCCAGGTATGCGGGGCGTGGTCGGTGCCAATCACATCCAACCGGTTGCTCAGCAGTGCCAGGCGCAGGGCATTGCGGTCGGCCCGGGTCTTGATCGCCGGGTTGCATTTGATCTGGTGGCCGAGGCGGGCATAGTCGCGGTCATCGAACAGCAAGTGATGCACGCACACTTCTGCCGTGATGCGTTTTTCTGCCAGCGGTTTGTCTTCGAACAGCGGCAATTCCCGCGCGCTGGTCAGGTGCAGCACATGCAGGCGCGTGCCATGGCGGCGCGCCAGTTCCACCGCCAGGGATGACGAGCGATAGCAGGCTTCGGCGTCGCGAATCAGCGGGTGGGCTACAGCAGGAATCTTCTCGCCGAAGCGATCGCGCAGCCGCTGTTCGTTGGCGTGGATGCTCGGCGTGTGCTCGCAATGGGCGAGGAGAATGGTCGGCACCTCAGCAAATAAACGCTCCAGGACGCGTGGATCATCCACCAGCATATTGCCGGTGGAGGCGCCCATAAACACTTTGACCCCGGCGACCTGCCGCGGATCAAGGGCAGCCACGGTGTCGAGGTTGTCGTTGCTGACGCCAAAGTGAAAGCCATAGTTGGCCACCGAGTGCAGCGCCGCGCGGCGTTTCTTGTCGGCCAGTGCTTCCAGGGTCAGGGTCGCCGGTTGGGTGTTGGGCATGTCCATGAAGCTGGTGATGCCACCTGCCACCGCCGCGCGGGACTCGCTGTAGAAGCTGCCTTTGTCCGGCGCGCCGGGTTCGCGAAAGTGCACCTGGTCGTCGATCATGCCTGGCAGCAACCATTGGCCTTGGGCGTCAATCTCGATAGCGGCTGTTTGCCCGTGGATGCTGCTGGCGATTTTCTCGATACGGCCGTTGGCGACCAGCAAGTCGGCGTCGAATTCCTGGCCCTCATTCACCAGGCGGGCGTTGCGGATCAGCAGGCGGCTCATGCTCAGAACTCGTTTTGCAGGGCTTTGTAGCCAAGCACCAGGTCGACATTGGTACGCGCCACATCTTCAGAAAACTCCGAGGCGCTGACGCTCACGGGCGGGAACTGCGACAGGTCGGTGTTGGGACCGATGCGCGTGGTGGACGGCACATAGAAGGCGGCGGGCAAGTCGCGGCCATCCACCACCGAGTTGTGCCGCACCACGCAGCCGTCGCCAACCACGCAGTTGAACAGCACGCTGTTGAAGCCGATGAACACCCGGTCGCCGACGGTGCAGGGGCCGTGGACAATCGAGCGATGGGCGATGGAACTGAACTCGCCGATAGTCACCGCCGCACCGGATTTGGAGTGGATCACCACGCCGTCCTGGATATTGGAATTGGCGCCGATGGTGATCGGGTCCATGTCGCCGGTGGCGTCCACTTCATCGGCGCGGATCACCGCATAGGGGCCGACAAATACGTTCTCGCCGATGATCACCTTGCCGCAGATGATCGCGGTTTTATCGACGTAGGCCGATTCGGCAATGACCGGCAGATCGCCGGAAGGGTTCTTGCGGATCATGCTGCAGGTTCCTTGAGGGGCGCGGTGAGGATATGCACGTGGTTGTCTTCGATAGCGTTGTAAAAACAGTTCGGGCGGCCGGTGTGACAGGCCGGGCCCTGTTGGTCGACGATCAGCAACACAGCATCGCCGTCGCAATCCAGGCGTGCTTCGACCAACTGCTGGCGGTGGCCGGAGCGTTCACCTTTGCGCCACAACTGCTGGCGTGAGCGTGACCAGTAGCAGACCTGGCCGCTGGCGAGGGTTTCTTCGAGGGCCTGGCGATTCATCCAGGCCAGCATCAATACCTCGCCGCTGCCGTGTTGCTGGGCGATGGCGGCGATCAGGCCGTCGCGGTTCCACGGCAAGGCATTCAGTACCGGGGCCAGGGCAAAGCGACTGCCCACGCTGGCGGCTTCGAGGTCGAGCATTGTCAGCGTCATGGGGTGCCCGAGACGGTTCTCGTCCAATGGCTTTCGGCTACGGCGTCATGGGCGTGCAGGCTTTCGGCGTGGATGACTTTGAGGTGAATGGCTTGCACTGCATCCGAGCGTTTTAGCGCCAGGTTCAGACGGCGCGCGGCGTCTTCGCAGAACATCAGGTTCTGGCCGTTGGCCAGGGCGAACGCCTGTTCATCGGCGCGCTTTACGGCGGTTTGGACGGCGGTGCCGAGGGCGGCTTCGGCCTGGTCGATCAAGTCGGTCAGGGGCAAGGCTTGTACGCCGGGTTGCAGTTGGACCTGCAACAGCGCACTGCTGCGTTGGCTGTGGGGCGTGGCGACGATGCCATTGGCACTGCCGAGCCAGGCCAGTACATCTTCGTGCTGCAACGACTTATTGCCGAAGTCATCGACAAATTGCTGTTGAATCAACTGCCTGGCGAGGGCCGCAGAGCAAGGGCAGGTGGACGAGTAGGTCACGTCAATTTTTAGTTCCACGTGGAACATCTGCTTTTCCAGACGCGCTTCGATGGCCACCGGATAAGTCTTCCAGCCCGATAGTGGGCTGACCAATGCCGGGCGTTTAAGCAGCAAGTCGGTGTGAATCCGCAGGTAGGCGCTGCTCGATAACCCTTCATGGCTATCAAGGAATCGCTGTAAAACCTGGCGCAGCAACACGGGTTGCAGGTCTTGTTGCTCGAGCATCTCCAGCGCCAGGTACAGGCGCGACATATGAATGCCTCGCGCCTCGCCGTCATCCAGGCTCACGCCGGCATCGGCCTTGGCACTCAAGCGCTGGCCGTCGATCAGGATAGGAAGGGCAATGCCGCACATGCCCACCCAGTCGAGAGGCAAGGCTTGGCGAGAAGCCTGCGCGGCGATATCCGGCAGAGTCAGCGCATTCATGAGCAGGTCCATCGTTGGAAATAATCTGACATGTTATAGTATAACAATTAGATCTACGATGATTTTTCTACGACCGCCCTAGCACCCGCTGATACGGCTGCAGGTGAACTTGGCGCTGGAGCCTCCGGAACTGGAGAACCGGTTGATCGTGGTCCAGCCCACACGCCGGGTGTAGCCCACCCACGCCTCGCCGTCGGAAGCCAGCCCGGTAAAGAACGTCAATTGGCCATAGCGGCTGTTGGTCTGTGCCCAATAGCGCTTGCCGATCACCTCGAACCCGCGCAGATACGTGGTGTTGCCTGCGGTCGCGACACTGTAGGCATTGCCTTGGGCATCGACGCAGGCCAGCAGGGTGGCGCTGCGAGTGCAAGTGGCCAGCGTGCCGGGCATTTGGGCGCTGGCCTGGGTCGCCACCAGTAGCAACACGCTGCATATCAGGTATTTCATCGCGCTTCTCGGGGCCTGGAGAGAATCAAGGATTACGCCCTTCGTCGTGTCGAGCAAGAGGGCGTTGGCTTATTTGTATTGTTATAATATAACATCAATGCACAGCCTGACCCGTGAATCGTCCCGATGACTGAACAAGACCTGCTTGCCCAGCCGCCCGCTGATTACATGAATGAGGCCCAGCAAGCCTTTTTCCGCGAGCTGTTGTTGGCCCAGCGCTATGACCTGCAAGCGCGCATCGAAGCCGAATTCATCGTGCTGCGCGAGCAGGAGCCCAACAGCGACCCCGCCGATGTGGGCAGCGCCGAAGAACAGCGCCAGTGGCAACTGCGCCTGCTGGAGCGAGAAAAGAAGCTGCTGGACAAGATCGACGAAGCCTTGGAGCACCTCGCCCGTGGTGAATACGGCTGGTGCCGCGAGACGGGCGAGCCGATTGGCCTCAAGCGCCTGTTGCTGCGGCCCACGGCCACCCTGTGTATTGAAGCCAAAGAACGTGAAGAGCTGCGCGAACGCCATCAACGGGCGATTTGACCGGCCACCCTGATGAGGAACACCCGATGACCGACCGTCTACCCGTTACCGTGCTGTCCGGATTTCTCGGCGCCGGTAAAAGCACGCTGCTCAATTACGTCCTGCGCAACCGCGAAAACCTGCGGGTGGCGGTGATCGTCAACGACATGAGCGAAATCAACATTGATGGCGCCGCAGTCCAGCGCGACGTCAGCCTCAATCGCGCCGAAGAAAAACTGGTGGAGATGAGCAACGGCTGTATCTGCTGCACCCTGCGTGAAGACTTGCTGGTCGAGGTAGGAAAGCTCGCCAGGGAGGGCCGGTTCGATTACCTGCTGATCGAATCCACCGGCATTTCCGAGCCGCTGCCGGTGGCGGAAACGTTTACCTTTCGCGATGAAAACGGCCAGAGCCTGGCTGACATTGCACGTTTGGACACCATGGTCACCGTGGTCGACGGCATGAACTTCCTGCTCGACTACCAAGCCGCCGAAAGTCTGGCGTCACGGGGCGAAACCCTGGGCGAGGACGATGAGCGCTCCATCACTGACCTGTTGATCGAACAGATCGAGTTCGCCGACGTCATCCTGGTCAGCAAGATCGACCTGATCAGTCGCCACGAACGTGAAGAGCTGGTGGCGATCCTGGAGCGCCTGAATGCCCAGGCGCGCATCATTCCCATGGTCATGGGCGAGGTGCCGCTGGCCGAGATCCTCAACACCGGGCGTTTTGACTTTGAGCGCGCGGCCCAGGCACCGGGCTGGTTGCAGGAACTACGCGGCGAGCATGTGCCGGAGACTGAGGAATATGGCATCGCCTCCACGGCCTACCGGGCGCGCCGGCCATTCCATCCCCAACGCTTTTTCGACTTTATCGACCGCCCGTGGAGCAACGGCAAGCTACTGCGCTCCAAGGGGTTTTTCTGGCTGGCCAGCAAGCACCGCGATGCCGGTAGTTGGTCCCAGGCCGGCGGCCTGATGCGCCATGGTTTTGCCGGCCGCTGGTGGCGCTTTGTGCCCAAGAGTCAATGGCCCGAGGATCAGGAAAGTGTCGCGGCGATCATGGGCAACTGGCAGCCGAGCACCGGGGATTGCCGCCAGGAACTGGTGTTTATCGGGCAGAACATCGACTTCGTGCGCCTGCGCGCCGAGTTGGACGCATGCCTGCTGACCGACGATGAAATGGCCTTGGGCGCTGAAGGTTGGCACCTGCTGGTCGATCCTTTTGGCCCTTGGTACGAGGAGGCAGCCGCCTGATGCTGGCACCTGTGATTCAACTGCGCCCGGTGATTCGCCAGACCCGTGGGGAAACCCCGTTGGCCCTCGCCGACATCCTGGATAACGGCGTCAACCTGGCGCTGTGGCAGCGCCAGTTGCCGCTGCACATCGCCGAGTTTGGCGCGTTGCTGGTCTCGCTGGGCGAGCCGCTGGCGGAGTCGCTGGTGGTGGAGCTGGACAGCGAAGACGCCGAACCCGACTTGCAGGGGCTGGCCGCAGGCTGTCGTGACCTTGAGGGCTACGAAGGCTTTATCGCCGATGTTGCCTGGCTGATCAGCGCTTTTGCCTGCCTGCTGGGCGCCAAGCGCATTGGCGTGCGGCTGAGGCTACTGGACAAGGCCATGTGCCCGCGCTTTCACGTCGATCACGTGCCTGTGCGTTTGATTACCACCTATGCCGGTATCGGCAGCCAGTGGCTGCGCGAAGGGGTGATGGACCGAAGTCAATTGAGTCAGGCGGACGCGGAGCCCACCGAGCGCATCGAACAGATCCACTGTGGCGAAGTCGCCCTGCTCAAGGGCGAAAAGTGGCGCGGCAATGAGGGCCATGGCCTGATTCATCGCTCGCCGGCCCTGGCCGCCAACGAACGGCGGCTGATTCTGACGCTGGATTGGCTGGCATAACCGGGTAGGATCAAGCGTCTCTACACGGCCTGAATAATGTCCACGATGCTGCAGAATATTCCCACGCATGTGATTGCCGGCCCCTTGGGTGCTGGCAAGACCAGCTTGATCAAGCACCTGTTCAGCCAGCGCCCGGCCAATGAGCGATGGGCGGTGTTGATCAATGAGTTCGGGCAGATTGGCCTGGATGCTGCGCTGCTGACCCTGGATGACGACGGCATTGCCATCGGCGAAGTGGCCGGTGGCTGTTTGTGCTGTGTGAATGGTGCGCCGTTCCAGGTAGGGCTAGGCCGCCTACTGCGTAAGGCCAAGCCGCACCGGCTGTTTATCGAGCCCTCGGGGTTGGGGCACCCGGCGCAATTGCTGGCGCAGTTGCGCCAGGCGCCCTGGCAGACCGTGCTCGCTGTCCAGCCTTGTGTGCTGGTGCTCGACGCCCAGGCACTGGCGGCGGGCAGACCGTTGCCCGACGCGCAACGCGAAGCATTGGCCAGTGCCGGGTTGCTGCTGCTGAACAAGGCTGAAGGATTGGACGCTGCGCAACGTAGCGCAATCGAAAGGACCCTGCCGGCCTGCGAGATTTATTGGGCGCGGCAAGCGCAGCTGCCATTGGTTCGGCTACCGGGGTTTGGCGCACAGGCCGGGGCGGCTGTGGATAACTTTCAAGTGCCCCAGGGGCTGGCGCAAATCCCGGCAATCTGGAGCGATCCGTGCGTGCCGATTTGCCTGCATCAGGCGCAGGCCGGCGGCTGGAGCATCGGTTGGCGCTGGCACCCAAGCCAGCAGTTCGACCCCACGCGGCTGTGCCAATGGTTGCAGAACCTGGAGTGGCGTCGCGCCAAATTGGTTATCCATAGCGCCGACGGCTGGGTCTCGGCCAACGCTGTGGATAACACCACACTCACCTGGCAGCCCAGCGAATGGCGTCGGGACTCGCGTATCGAGCTGATCTTTGGCGAAGAGCAGGATGTGGCAAAACTGCAAAAAGCCCTGGCCGCTTGCCGTCAGTGACGGCTCTTGCCGTGCTCCTGGCGCCACTGGCTCAGTTCAATCACTTCGGCGCTGGGCGGCGGCGTCTTTATTTCAAACGGGTAGGGCGCCAGTTCGATTTGCGCGCTGTGGGCCCCAAATTGGGTGATGGTGCCGGGATGGCGGGCTTCGCCGGTCACCGTGAACTCAAAATTGTAGACCCGTGCCAAACGCCGGCGCCCGCTGGCGTCCTTGACGAAACCGATGCGTTTCAAGGCCACGGCGCCGTCGAGCAGTTCGATGTCGAGCTTGGCGCAATGCTGTTTGACCCTCTCCAGCGCGCGCTCGCGCAGGCCGTGGTTGTGCCACACCCAGGCGGCAGCCGCCGCCAGTAGCATCAGCACAAAGATATTTCCCAGGGTCAGCATGCGATTTGCTCCAACAAAGTAAGGCCAGCTTAACTGCGTCTCCGGTCTGTCGTACAGGCTGCTTTTAGTCGCATACTGCGCGGCCAGAATTTAACGGTTTTACGGAAGTTTCCTGCATGAAACGTACGCCTCATCTGCTTGCGATCCAGTCCCATGTGGTCTTCGGCCATGCCGGCAACAGCGCCGCCGTGTTTCCCATGCAGCGGGTGGGGGTGAATGTCTGGCCGCTGAACACTGTGCAGTTCTCCAACCATACCCAGTATGGCCAGTGGGCGGGAGAAGTGTTGGCGCCCCAGCAAATTCCTGCGTTGGTGGAGGGGATCGCGGCGATTGGCGAGCTGGGCAACTGCGATGCGGTGTTGTCCGGTTACTTGGGCAGCGCCGCCCAGGGCCGGGCGATCCTGACCGGTGTGGCGCGGATCAAGGCCATCAACCCCAAGGCCCTGTACCTGTGCGACCCGGTGATGGGGCATCCGGAAAAAGGCTGCATCGTGCCCCAGGAAGTCAGTGATTTCTTGCTCGACGAAGCCGTGGCCATGGCTGACTTCCTGTGCCCCAACCAATTGGAGCTGGACAGCTTTTGCGGGCGTAAACCGCAGTCGCTGTTCGACTGCCTGGGCATGGCGCGGGCCCTGCTGGCGCGTGGGCCCAAGGCGGTGCTGGTCAAGCACCTGGATTACCCGGGCAAGCTGGCGGACGGTTTCGAGATGCTGCTGGTGACGGCAGAAGGCAGTTGGCACCTGCGTCGGCCATTGCTGGCGTTTCCGCGCCAGCCGGTGGGGGTGGGCGACTTGACGTCGGGCCTGTTCCTGGCGCGGGTGTTACTGGGTGACAGCCTGCTGGCTGCCTTCGAATTTACGGCGGCGGCTGTGCATGAAGTGCTGCTGGAAACCCAGGCGTGCGCCAGCTACGAGTTGGAATTGGTGCGGGCCCAGGACCGCATCGCCCATCCGCGCGTGCGCTTTGAAGCCACGCCGATCAGCCTCTGACACCACCAACCCAATGTGGGAGCGAGCAAGCCCGCTCCCACATTTTGATTGGGGTTACACGTCGGCCTTGATTTCCTGGTAGCGCTTCTCCAGCTCCTGGCGAATCTGCCGGCGCTGCTTGCCCTGGATAAACCGGCGCTTGTCTTCACTGTTCTGCGGCTGCAATGCGGGCACGGCGGCCGGCTTGCGGTCGTCATCGACGGCAACCATGGTGAAGAAGCAACTGTTGGTATGGCGCACCGAGCGCTCGCGGATGTTCTCGGTGACGACCTTGATCCCTACTTCCATCGAGGTGTTGCCGGTGTAGTTGACCGAAGCCAGGAACGTCACCAACTCGCCGACATGGATCGGCTCGCGAAAAATCACCTGGTCCACCGACAGCGTGACTACGTAGCGGCCGGCATAACGGCTGGCGCAGGCGTAGGCCACTTCGTCGAGGTACTTGAGCAGGGTGCCACCGTGGACATTGCCTGAGAAGTTGGCCATGTCAGGGGTCATCAATACCGTCATCGACAGCTGGGCGTTTCCGGGTTCCATAGCACACTCACGGTTGTAGGCATTGGTTGGGGGGGCACCTCTGCGGATGCTGGAATCATTGCGGCGTCATCCCTTACGGGACGCCGGGACGGGCCTTGCCGTCACGCCCAAGGCGATCTGTTTCCATATATTGCACCGGCTTTCTGCCGGAAGTCGTGGTGTTACCCTTGAAAAGCCCATTTCAAGGGCATTTCTTACGATTAAGGCAGACTTCTCCTTCCGCACATTGCGCGCCGTTGTAGCGGCCGCGTGGAAACCGGGACAGCGCCAGTACCCTCAAGGAGCCCCTCGCCATGCACGCCATCAGCTTTATCCAGGATTTGGCCGTGATCATGCTGGTGGCAGGGGTGGTGACTATCCTGTTTCATCGCCTCAAGCAGCCGGTCGTCCTGGGGTATATCGTCGCCGGCTTCATCATTGGCCCGCACACCCCGCCATTCGGCCTGATCCACGACGAAGACACTATCAAGACCCTGGCCGAGCTGGGGGTGATCTTCCTGATGTTCTGCCTGGGCCTGGAGTTCAGCCTGCGCAAGCTGTTCAAGGTGGGCGCCACGGCGTTTATCGCCGCCTTCCTTGAAATCATCCTGATGATCTGGATTGGCTATGAAATTGGCCAATGGTTCGACTGGAACACCATGGACTCGCTGTTCCTCGGCGCGATCCTGGCGATTTCCTCGACCACCATCATCGTCAAGGCGCTCAACGACCTGAAGATGAAAAACCAGCGCTTCGCCCAGCTGATCTTTGGCGTGCTGATTGTCGAAGACATCCTGGGTATCGGCATCATTGCCTTGCTGTCGAGCATCGCCGTCAGCGGTACGGTCAGTTCCGGCGAGGTGTTTTCCACGGTCGGCAAGCTCTCGCTGTTCATGATCGTGGCCCTGGTGATCGGCATTTTGCTGGTGCCACGGCTGCTGGCCTACGTGGCCAAGTTCGAAAGCAACGAGATGCTGCTGATCACCGTCCTGGGCCTGTGTTTCGGCTTCTGCCTGCTGGTGGTCAAGCTCGAATACAGCATGGTGCTGGGCGCCTTCCTGATCGGTGCGATCATGGCCGAATCCCGGCAGTTGCTGAAAATCGAGCGCCTGATCGAACCGGTTCGCGACATGTTTAGCGCAATCTTCTTTGTTGCCATTGGCTTGATGATCGACCCGCAGATCCTGCTGCAATACGCCTGGCCGATTGCAGTGATCACCGTGGCCGTGGTGCTGGGCAAGATGCTGTCCTGTGGCCTTGGCGCGTTTATCGCCGGCAATGACGGCCGCACTTCGTTGCGGGTGGGTATGGGCCTGTCACAAATTGGCGAATTTTCTTTCATCATTGCGGCGCTGGGGATGACCTTGCAGGTGACCAGCGACTTTCTCTACCCGGTGGCGGTGGCCGTTTCCGCCATCACGACGTTGCTCACGCCCTACCTGATTCGTGGCGCCGACCCATTGTCCTTGAAGATCGCGGCGGTGATGCCCCAACGCCTGAGCCGGGTGTTTGGCATGTATGGCGAATGGTTGCGCAGTATTTCGCCCCAGGGCGAAGGCGCGATGCTGGCGTCGATGATCCGCAAGATCATCCTGCAGGTGGGGGTGAACCTGGCGCTGGTGGTGGCGATCTTCTTCACCGGCAGCTTTTTTGCCGCGCGCATTGGTGGGTATCTGGAAGGTTGGATCAGTGATCCGAGTTGGCAGAAGGCATTGATCTGGGGCGGGGCGTTGTTGCTGTCGCTGCCGTTTCTGATTGCCGCATATCGCAAGCTCAAGGCGCTGTCGATGTTGCTGGCGGAGATGAGCGTGAAGCCGGAAATGGCCGGGCGCCATACCCAGCGCGTGCGGCGGGTGATTGCCGAACTGATCCCGATTCTCTCGCTACTGGTGATCTTCCTGCTGTTGGCAGCCTTGTCGGCCAGTATTTTGCCGACCAACAAGTTGCTGGTGTTGATTGCCGTGGTCACGGCTGCGGTGGCCGCCGTGCTCTGGCGTTGGTTCATCCGCATCCATACACGTATGCAAGTGGCTTTGCTGGAGACCCTGGACAATCACAAGGACACGCCGGAGCACTGACCACCACCCTCAACTGAGCGATCCACCGTAGGCGCCGGCCGGCCGGCGCCTACAAAGGCATCAGCTTTCCAGCCAGACGTCCCGCGCCCAGTGCCACACCGACTCCCAGGACTCTTCGGTTACCAGTTCTTCTTCGCCGGACCACAACACCACCGTGCCGTCTTCTTCGACGCAATAGTAGTCGTCGCCATCCTGGCAAATCGGGATCAGTTCGCGAGGCACGCCGATATCCCAGGCATTGGCGGCGACTTCCGGCAGGTAAGTGTGGGACTGGGGGTCGGTGATGGTCACCGGCTCCAGGCTGCCATACACCACATCGCTGACGGTCAGCAGGAATTCCTTGAACACAAACGGGATGTTGATAAACAGCTGTTCCTCGACTTCCACCAACTGGTCTTCGTCGGGCAGTTCCAGAGGAACCGGTACCGGTTCGTTGGCTTCACGCAATTGTTCGATAACTTCTTCCACGGCCGGGATCCTCATGCTAGATGGCGCGGTTTATAGGGGCGTTTTATACAGTAGCTCGCTATAAGTGCAACCGCGAAATAGAAAACCCGGTGTTGTCGGTTAAAACTGCTTTTCCAGCTTTAGGCTGATGCTGTTTTTGTCGTAGGAATAAAGCCAGTCGACATTGCTGACGACCTTGTTGTACTTGACCGTCAGACTGGGCACCGCATCCAGCACCGCCAGGCGTGGGGCACGCAGGATAAAGGTGTAGCCTTGTTCTTTCTCATTGCGTCGATCATCGACGATAGCGCTGTAGGCATCGTATTGGCGCTTGCGGTACGAGGCGAACAGCACGGCGCTGACGCCCACTTCGAAATCCTTCGCCACCCCCAGCCGCACGCCCTTTTGCAGGTAGGCCGCCGTGCGGTCCTGGGTATTACGTTCGGTCAGGTCTACGCCGCCGAACAGCGTCCACCGTTGGGGCAGGGCCTGCCACAGGGTGGCGTAGACCGAACTGATGCCGCCGTCGAGGTTGCTATTGATCTGGTGTTTGTAGGCCATGTCCTTGTATTCGCCTTCCAGCTTGAACATGCGGGTGGCCGACAGTGTATGAATCAATTCGCCGCGCAGCCCCCAGGCGCTGTACATGGCGTTGTCACCAATCGTATTGAATTCAAACGACGGCCCGAGGGCGTACTGGTTTTTGGCGTCGTGGTAGCTGTAGCCAGCGTTATTGATGAGGGTGCCTTCGTTGTACTTGCTCTGTTTTTCATAGGCCTGGCCATAGAGCAGCGAGCGCATGAACACCCCGTGGTGGCCGCTGATGGCCACGCGCTTGTTGAGCGTGGCCTCGTAGTCCGCGCCGTGGGCAGACACGGCCTTGGGCAGTGAGCGTTTGACGTAGATGGTTTCGTCGGGGGTGACGTAGCGATAAGTCACCTCGCTTTCCGGGGACTGGTTGAGGTTGTAGCCCCAGGTCGGGCCGATAGCCAGGGAGCCTTGCCAGTCTTCACGGTGGTCCAGGGCCTGGATAAAACTGTCGACGGTCTTGCCCACGCCCATGGCTTGGGCGTCCGCTGGGCTGAGGCTGCTGCTGATCTGCCGGAACGCGGCGTTGGATTCGCCATCCTTGCGGTTCTCGAACAATACCCGCGCCAGCTCCAGGCGCCCCGGCAGGAAGTCGCCCTGCAACGCCAGCAGCTGGCGGTAGTAGCTTTCTGCTTGTTCAAGGTTGCCATCGGCGCGGGCCAGGCCGCCGTTGGCATAGGCGGTGAGCATCGGGTCGTGGCCGGGCAGGGCGGTGTAGCGCTTGAGGTAATCCCTGGCTTGCGGCCATTGCTGGCGCTCGATGGACAGGTACACCGCGCGGCCCAGTTCATCGAGGTTGTTGCCGACGCGGTAGGTTTGCCCATCGATATTCAACAGCGGCGGGGCGCCGTCGCTGGGCAGTTCATCCTTGAGCAACTCGCGCTCTTGCTGATTGGCGCGGTACTCGATGGTCTGGTTCAGGCGCAGGCTGGTGTCCTGGTCGGCGGCAAATACCGCCGGGGTCATGCACAGCAGTAGGGAAAAGGGTAAAGCGTGGAGCGTGAGGGATCGCATGCAATAGGGCTGGGGCATTACCGGGCTCTCGGGATCGCTTCAAAACGCCAAAAGCAAGTGCCTGGGGGCAGGCACTTGCTTGGGTGGTGCTACAACAGGTTCAACGTGCGATTACTTGGCGACACCACCGAAGGCGGTGTCGTAGTTGCGGTCGGTGAACTTGGCGATACCCGCCAGCGACGCGGTGGCGCCTGCGCCGAAGAAGCTGCCTTGTGAGGTGCCGGACGAAAGCAGTGCGTTGGTTGCGGTATTACGCGCCTGGGCAGTACCGGCGAAGCCTGCGGTGGCGGTGTCGATGGCCGCGGTGACTTGAACTTTAAGCGCGCTGTTGCTCAGCGAGCCGGTCAAGGTTGGTGTAGCGTTGCCGAACGAGGCGGTCAGGTCGCCAGACAGCACGTTCGCCCCGGAGTAGTTGTTGATGCCCTGTACCGCGTAGGTCACGTTGGCTGTTGGCAGTACACGGCCAGCGGTGTCGCCGGAGTAGTACACGACGCGGGTTGGATCATTGTTGGCGCCGGTCTGCGACCATTCTCCGTAGTACACTTGCTGGTTGGCGACTTGCTTGAAGTCAAAGTTGCCCAGTGTGGAGTGAGAGGGTGGCATCATCGCGGTGGTAATGGTGGAGACACCATTGGCATCGGTGGCAGCCATACCTTTCAAACCGCTGAAAGCGACTTTCGTGCCGTTGTAAAAAGCGTTAACGCCAATGGCTGGCTGGCCTGCGGAACCTGGGTGGTTAGTTGAGCCTGAACCACTGGAGCCGTCGACGACGATCGTGCCATCGTAACTTTGACCAGAAGAAGTGGCTGCTTGAGCAACGCCAGCCAGACCCAGAAGTGCCACTGCCAATACTGTGTAGTTGAAAGATTTCATTTCATCATCCATTGAGTGATTTAAATTAAGTCAACACGTCAAGCGTTTGCCAATTTCTTCTTTAGCCTCCCATGCAGTACCTCCCAAGTTAAAAAGTAGTGGTGAAAGCGAGTTTCAACGTTCGACCGGGTGCGGGCATGGCCGAACGCGTGAGTGGGTCGATGTAATAAAGGTTGCTCAAGTTGGTGCCGGTTAACTCGATGGATGCGTCATCGGTCAATTTATAGTTAACGTAGGCGTCATAAGTGATGATCTTGTCCCATGACATGGGCGTATTCAGGTAATAACTGACCATGGCGCTGTTGGGGTAGTTGTCATAGAACTTGTTTTCATGTTGGCGGTAATAAATAGCCCGTCCGCCCACTTCCAGTTTGCGATCAAGGAAGCGCGCACCTAACCCGAGGTTGGCAGTCCACTCCGGCATTGCCATGCTCACCAGGTATCCGCCTACAAAACCGTCTTCCACGCAGTTGGGGGTGCTGCCGTCGGTGCTGACGGAGACAGCCGAGTTTTCATCGCAGACTCTGTTTTTCAGGACGTGGCCGATACTCATGTCGGTGAAAAACCGTCCGTTATCGTAGCGGCCCTGGAACTCCACGCCGGAAGTGACTTGCTTCTCAAGGTTACTGAAGCGCAGTTGTGGGTCGCGTTCGATCACGTTTTTGGTCGTGTTGTAGTAATAGCTAAGCTTGATGTCGGCGCTTTCACTGCCACCCCAGCCGGCCAGGTTATGGATGTAGGCGGCTTCGTAGTTATGCGCATGTTCTGGCTCAAGCCCCCAGGGGTTGACCGATGAGGAAAAGCCCATGGTGCTTTCAAACATGCTTGGGTAACGGATGGCCTCGCTGTAGCGCAGGTAGACCCGGCCATTTTCCGAGGTATAGAAGGTTGCAGAAAGCGAAGGTGTCCAGCCACTGTCTTTCTGGTGTTTGGCTTTGATATCTTTTTCGTAGCCCTTGCCGTTTCCGGAAGAGCTGCAGGAAATAATATTTTCGCCTGCACTCAATCCATTGATACATGGATTGTTATAGCGTGAATAACGACCTTTTCCGTCACTCGCCCAATCCGCCCTGTGCTGAGTGTCTTGCACACGTGGCGTTTGTTGTTTGATTACGTCAATTAGCTCCTGACGCTCCGACTCCGGGGTATCAAACATATCCCAGAAAACTTTGTTGCTTGCAATTTGTCGATCGATGTCGGCTTGCAACTCAGAGTCGGTCAGCGTCTTTCGCGTGGTGTAATCCACCCGACGCCCGGTATCTTCAAATTGTGTTGTTATCCCACTCTTGTCCTGGGCACTTTTCAAGTAATCATCAAATGCCCAATAAGACGAATAACGCATCCCCGCCTCAAACTTGGCAAAGCTTACGGGCCGCCAGTCGAATTTGAAGTTGTACTCCTGTTCCTCGCGGCGCCCGGCCCGAGGGTACATGCGCAACGTGTCGCTGATGATAGGGTCGTAATAGTTGTCGTTCGATCCCAACTTTTCATGCTGATAACTACCACCCAGGGTCAGGTCGAGGCTGTCGAGCAACTTCAACTTATTGCTTGCGGTCAGGCCGATACGATCGTGCTTGGCGTTGGCCAGGGCGGTATTGCGGTACACCGGGTCGGCAATGGTGGTTTGATTGGGGACGCCACCGCTGCTGTAGGTATCGCTGCGGGTGTTGGTCATCCACAGGTTGGAATAGAAATCCACCCACGGGTTACCTTCGGGCTTGAGGTTGTATTCCAGGTTGTAGGCTTTGCTTTGTACATGGCTCAACGGCCATTGCGGCACGCCGTTGGTGGCGGCGTCGTAAGTCGTGCCGGGTTTAAAGAACGAGATCCGTGATGGCAGGATCTCGCCGTACAGCGCATCGGTGTCGCGATAGCCGAATTCCAGGGACTGGTTTTCATCAATCTTGAGTTTGGCCTTGCCCAGCCAGGACTCCATCTTGCTGGAGGTGTTGGGCACTTCATCGCCCGGTTTGTAGATAGTGGCGAGGTTGGGAATGTAGTCAAACTCGCCGTTGACTTTCTTCCCGCTGGAATAGAAGCCGCTCTTGTTCTTGCCCGCGTAGTGGTTGCCTTTTTCACGGAAGGCGTAGGCTGCCAGCAGTTCGAATTTTTCCTGGCGCGTGGCCAGTGCCAGGCGGTAGGCGGAGTCATCGCTGGACAGCAGTTTGTTACTGCTGCTGGTGCGCGGGTGTTTGTACAGCGAGTGATCGTAATAGCCCCTGATGGGTGAATATTCATAACCGGGGCTGGGCATTTGCCCGGTCATCAGCGTCGGCAGTTTGGGTGACACCGAGTTATTGCTGCCTTCGATTTTAAGTTCGCCACCATATTCCTGGTCCTGCTTGAGCACATCGTCGACGTTTAGAGTGCTGGCCACCACTGCGCCGCCAATGCCGCTGTAGACGTTACGCTCCAGGTTCGGGCCCTTGAGCACCTTGATGCTGCCGATCAGGTTGGGGTCGATGTAGTTGCGGTTGTTGGCGCCCATGTAGCCGCGATAAGCGGTGATTGCCTGCTCGGTGCCGTCGATGGTCACAGGCACGCGGCCGGGGCCCTGGATGCCGCGGATGTTTGGGTCCAGTGCGCCGCTGTTGCGCGAGTCGCCGCTGTACACGTTGAGCATGCCCTTGAACATATCGGCGGGGGCTGCGCCTTTGTAGCGTTCGATCTGCTCCTTGCCGGCATACACCGAGGAGATGTCCTGATCGTAGATATCGTTGTAGCCCTTTTCGTCCCGGGACTGCTTGCCTTCCATCCCCATGACGTAGGTCGGGTGCAAGTCGCCGGCCTGGATACCCGCCGAGTTCGGTGCCGATTGCACCTGGATGATCGGGCGTTCGGCTGAGCCGGTGAGGCTATAGCTGACCCCTTGATTGGCCAGCAGCGTTTGCAGCGCGGTGTCCAGGGACAGGCGTCCCTTGACCGGGTTGCCGTAGCTGTTGGTGAAGTCGTTGCTGCCCAGGTACAACTCGACACCGGCCTGGCGCGCCAGCAGGACCAAGGCTTGATCCAGCGCCAGGGCGGGCACGTCGAAGTTGTGCACGTCAGTGGCCGGGGCGTGGTTTGCGCTTGGCGCTGCCAGCACCGGGCTGATGATGGCGGCATTGGCGACCAGCGCAATGGCGGCCGACGCAATCCCCAGGCTCAGTCGGGTGCGTTTTGTTGCCTGGCGTTTTTTGTTGTTCTCTTGCGTCTGCAAAACCGGCCTCACTAAAGTAAATAAGATTTATTCACATGTAGTAGAAACGGCCCAGCTGCAAAAACGCGATAGATCGTTATGATCTATAAATATTGTTATTTATATTTTTTTGAAATTGACGCCGTGCGAGGCGGCTCAGTAGATCAGTGTCAGTCCTGGCAGCTCGAACATGCGCCCGTGGACTTGCGCCACCAGGTGTTCAAGCGCGGCGTCGAGGTTATCCAGGCGCATTACCGCACTGACCCGCACGTTGCGCAGGGCCTCGCCCTTGACCAGCACCAGCCCCGGTCGGTAACGGTTGATGCGGGCGGCGGCGTCGGCCAGGGATTCGCGTTGGAATACCAGCCGGCCTTCCTGCCAACTGGCCAGTTCCTCGGGGCTGGTGTTCAGCGGCACCAGGCCCGTTCCGGGGCTGAAGTGCAGGCTGTTGCCCTGCTCCAGCAGCGCGGAACCTGCGGCTTCATCGCGCCCGTGCTGGGTCAGGTTGACCTCGACCCGATGCTGCAGCACCCCCACCCAGCCTTCGCGATCCTTGCCGACACCGACCAGGTAACGCGTGCCTCGCGCGGTGATATCGGCCCCGGGCGCTTGTACGGTGAAGGGCCGCCGCTCCTGTTCATTCATTGGCGCAGGGGTGAAGACCGCCTCGCCCTGGCTCAGGCGCACCCGACGGGTCTGGTCGTCGTAGGCCAGGCTCAGGATGCTGTGGCTGCCCAGTTGCACCTGGCTGCCGTCGGCCAGGGTGATCTGGCGCACTTCGCCAAACCCGGTGTGATAGTCGCTGTTCAGGGCCTGGACCCAGAAAGGTGGTGCCAGCAGCATCCAGCAGCCCAACGCCAGCGCCGCCACGGCGCTGCCGCCGACCACCGGCATGCGCAGCCAGGCAGAGCGCGGCGGGCGTTGGGGTTTTACATAGCCGGGACGTTGCTTGAGCTGCGCGGTGGCCAGCCAAGCACGATTGGCGCGCTCGGCGGCGGCGGCGTGCAAAGGGTCGGCGGCCAACCAGCGCTGAAACGCCTCGAGTTCACGTGCCGAAAGCTGTCCTTGGCGATGGCGCATCACCCAGTCGGCAGCTTTGCGCTCTACCGGGTCGATAGTCTGTGGGGAGGCGTTCACGGTTCGGTCTATTTACCTTTTGGCTCTTTGTCGTACACAAGGCTCAGCCCTCTTGGTCCGGCTCAAGCGCCCGGCCAATCCTGGCCAGGGCCATTGCCATGTGTTTTTGTACAGAGCTTGTGGATATCCGTAAATAGCGCGCGGTCTCTTTGTGCGTCATGCCTTCCACCCGGCACAGCATGAACACATCGCGGGTACGCGGCGGCATGCGTTGCAGCAGGCTTTCCAGGTGCTCCAGTTCCAACGCGCCGAGGGCCTGTTCTTCAGGGCAACTGGTTTCGTCTACCAGGGTGGCGAAGAAGGCGCTGGGGTCGTTGTCGTAGCGCTTTTCACCATAGCGGCGGTGATGGTCGATCATCAGGTTGTGCGCTACCCGAAACAGATAGGACGGCGCGCACAGCACGCGCTCCAGGCTCTCCAACTGGGCGATGCGCAGGAAAGTGTCCTGTACCAGGTCCGAAGCCAGGCTTGGGGAGCACTTTTTGCGCAACAGATACCGATGCAACGCGGGTGCATGTTGAGTGAACAGTTTTTCCAGCACGGCGGCACTTTCCTATGCTCGGGCAGAACCGGGGAGGGCGAGTATAATGAGAGTCGTTCTCATTAATCCAGCAAAACCCCATGCTGACTTTTCCACAGGCAAAAAAACACCCCGGCTGTGCAGGCTTCTTAAAGCGCTGCACAAGACCGGGGTGTTTCTTACAGCAGGCTGTAGGCCTTTGTGGATCAGCCGTTCTGGCGGATACCGGCTACCAGCCAAGGCTGGTTTTCGCCCTGTGGACGTTCCATGTTCCAGCTTTCGCTGAACACTTCGCCCTGGTCGAAGCGCGAAGTCTTCGACGTACCGCTGAAGGTCAGGGTAGCGATGGTCTTGTCGGCGCGATCATCCACACCTTCCAACTGCACGCGCAGGTCGTCGATGTAGGTCGACTGGAAGCCGTCGCCCAGTTCGGCACGTTCGCGCTTGAGGAACTCCAGCAGTTGCGGGGTCACGAACTCGGCGATCTTGTCCATTTCGTTGGCGTCCCAGTGTTGCTGCAGGGACTGGAAGTGGTTGCGGGCCGCTTCGACGAAACGCTCTTCGTTGAACCAGGCTGGCGCGTTGATCACCGGACGAGCGGCAGCAGGTGCTGCCGAGCCGCCGAAGATCGAACCCATGGCAGGCTTTTGCTCGAACACTTCACGCTGCATCGGCGCGCCGGCTGGAGCCAGGTGCTCCTGCTGCTTGCGGCGACGGGCGGCGATGAAGCGGAAGATCACAAAAGCGATGACCGCCATGATCAGGATGTCGAAGATCTGCATGCCCTGGAAGCCGCCGCCCATGAACATGGAAGCGAGCAGGCCACCGGCAGCGATACCGGCCAGAGGGCCCAACCAGCGCGAAGCACCGCCGGCCTTGGCAGCAGCGCCAGCGGCACCGGCTGCACCGGCTGCACCTGCGGTGGCAGCCGCTCCGCCCATGCCGCCAGCGGCTGGGGCCATTTGGCTGGTCTGGTGGCTCGGTGCTGCGCCGGAGCTTTTACCGCCACCGAAGCGTTTGGCGTTGGCGTCGAGGCTCATCGTCAGGCCGATGCACAACGCCATGGCGATGCTAAGAAAACGTTTCATAAAGGGAATTCCCATTTGTGGATTGCACGCGCGCCATGTTGCACAGGTGCAGAGGCAGTGGCTAGCGGCATAATGTTTCGGGCTTTTGCGTAAGACCTTTGCGAATGGTCTGTAGGACTAATTACAGATATTGGCCCGTACTGGTTAAAAACAAGGGCAAGGCGACCCATCTCACCGAGGCAGAGCGCCCGATCGTTCCCACGCAGAGCGTGGGAACGCTCAGTCAGACCGCTTCGAGCTTGGCGTAACCCATCATCAGCCACTTGCTGCCTTCGGCGAAGTTCACCTGCACCCTGGCCTGGGCTCCGGCGCCTTCGAAGTTGAGGATCACCCCTTCGCCAAAGATCGCATGCCGGACCTGCTGGCCAAGGCTGAACGGGGTCTCGGGAATTTCCGAGCCGGCAAACATGTTGCTGGAGTTCTGCTGCTGACCGCCACCAAACGGCCGGCTGACGCTATTGGACAAGCGCACTTCCTGAATCAGCCCTTTGGGCACTTCCCGTACGAAACGCGACACCTTGTTGTAGGTCTCGCTGCCATACAGGCGTCGTGTCTCGGCGTAGGTCATCACCAGGTTCTGCATCGCCCGAGTGATACCCACGTAGGCCAGGCGGCGTTCTTCTTCAAGGCGGCCGGGCTCTTCCAGGCTCATCTTGTGCGGGAACAGGCCTTCTTCCATGCCCACCAGGAACACGTAGGGGAATTCCAGGCCCTTGGCACTGTGCAGCGTCATCAGTTGCACGCTGTCTTCGTGCTCATCGGCCTGGGTATCGCCGGCTTCCAGGGAGGCGTGGCCGAGGAACGCCGCCAGTGGCGACAGGTCGGCATCTTCCTCGCTGTTCTCGAACGCGCGGGCGGCGCTGACCAGTTCCTCAAGGTTTTCTACCCGAGCCTGGCCTTTCTCACCCTTTTCCGCCTCGTGATAAGCGATCAGGCCGGATTGTTCGATCACGGTCTGGGTCATCAGGTGCAGCGGCATTTCCAGGCATTTGGCGGCGAGGCTGTCGATCAACTCGACAAACCCACCCAACGCTCCGGCAGCGCGGCCGGTCAGGCCTTTATTGGCGATCAGCAGACGCATGGCCTCCCACATCGACACATCGCTGTGACGCGCATGTTCGCGGATCGCCTCGACGGTTTTCTCGCCGATGCCCCGTGCCGGTACGTTGATCACCCGCTCCAGCGCGGCATCGTTGCCGCGACCTTCCAGCAAACGCAGGTAGGCCATGGCGTTCTTGATTTCTGCGCGCTCGAAGAAGCGCTGGCCGCCGTAGATGCGGTACGGAATGCGCTCGCGCAGCAAGGCCTCTTCGAGTACCCGTGACTGGGCGTTGGAGCGGTACAGAATGGCGATATCACTGCGGGCCAGCCCGGTTTTCAGGGCGCTTTCAATGGTTTCCACCACGTAGCGCGCTTCGTCGTGCTCGTTGAAGGCCGCGTACAGGTTGATTGCCTCGCCTTCGCCGCCGTCGGTCCACAATTCCTTGCCCAGGCGCCCGGTGTTATTGGCGATCAAGGCGTTGGCGGCCTTGAGGATCCCGGCGGTGGAGCGATAGTTCTGCTCCAGGCGAATGGTCTCGGCGTCTGGGAAGTCGTCGGAATACTGGTAGATGTTCTCGATTTTCGCGCCGCGCCAGCCGTAGATCGACTGATCGTCGTCGCCCACCACCATCAGGCTGTCGCCGCCCTTGGCCAGCAGGCGCAACCAGGCGTACTGCACGGCGTTGGTGTCCTGGAACTCGTCCACCAGGATGTGCCGGAAGCGCTTCTGGTAGTGGGCCAGCAAGCCGGGGTTGTCGCGCCACAGGTCGAGGGCCCGCAGCAGCAGTTCGGAGAAGTCGATGACGCCGGCACGCTGGCAGGCCACTTCATAGGCTTCATAAATGCTGCGCATGGTGGCCAGGAACAAGTCGCCACTGGCCTGGATATGTTGCGGGCGCAGGCCTTCGTCTTTCTGGCCGTTGATAAACCATTGGGCCTGACGCACCGGCCAGCGTTGTTCATCCAGGCCCAGCTCGCGGATCACCCGCTTGACCAGGCGTTGCTGGTCATCGCTGTCGAGAATCTGGAAGGTCTGGGCCAGGCCCGCCTCCTGCCAGTGGGCCCGCAGCAAGCGGTGCGCCAGGCCGTGGAAGGTGCCGACCCACATTCCGGCCGGGCTGATGCCCATCAACTGCTCGATGCGGTGGCGCATCTCGGCAGCGGCCTTGTTGGTGAAGGTCACCGACAGGATGGAATGCGGCGACGCGTTCTCGACCTGGATCAACCAGGCGATACGGTGCACCAGCACTCGGGTTTTACCGGAGCCAGCACCGGCCAGGACCAACTGACGGCCAACGGGGGCTGCTACGGCCTGGCGTTGGGCATCGTTGAGGGAATTCAGCAAAAGGGAGAGATCATCGCGCATCGGCGCATTCTAGGGTGCCGGGGGAAGGGGGGCAAATCCCATTGCCGGGTGGTCGGCACAAAAAAATCCGCGGCGATCTTCAATCGGCAAATAATCGATCCACGGTGATGACCGGTAAGTCATCGCCTGTAGCCCGCGCCCTGTCTTGTTCAGCCCCTCTGGGCCCAAGGTTTGCGATGGTTTATTCGCCGATTTTTATGATCCAGAGCAGTTTGGTCTGCCCGCCCGCTTGTGTATGCTCCGTCGACGTTTCGGGCTCACCATTATAAGAACACTGCCTATGACCCTCAGCACCGACTTGCCTGGCCCTTCTGTCGCGCCGGCGCAAGTTATCCGCAAGCACTACGCCATGGAGATGGCGGTCGAGCGCACGCGTCTGTTGTACCAAGGTTCGTTGCTGCCCACTTTATTGATGTTGATTAACGGTCTGGTCTGCGCCTGGTTGCTCTGGAGCCCGCAGCGCTACGTGCTGGTCGGCAGTTGGCTGGTGTGGTTGCTGGCCCTGGTGGCGATGCGCGTGATCCAGGTGGCGGCCTTCGATAGCGCCCTGCCCAGCCGGCAGGCGCAGCCGGTCTGGCGGCGCATGTTCATGTTGGGCTCGGCGGCCAGCGGCCTGACCCTGGCGAGCGCGGCCATTGTCCTGGTGCCCCTGGACAGTTTCGTGCAGCAGGCCTGGATCTTCGGCCTGATTGGCGTGGCCACCTTATCGGCCAGCGTGGCCTACGCGGTGAGCGTGCCGGCGTTCTTATCGTTTGCCTTGCCCTGCCTGGTGCCCACCATCCTCTATTTATTCTGGAGCGGCGAACCGCAACTGCAGGGCTGGAGTTACCTGGGCCTGATTCTGCTGGCATCCCTGAGCCTGGTGGCATGGCAGGTCAACCGCCTGATCCAGCGCGGTTTGCTGCGCCGGTTCCAGAACCAGGCCCTGATCGAGCACCTGCAGCAGGCCCGTCAGCGCAGCGAGCAGTTGAATCAGGACCTGGTGCGCGAGGTTGAGCAGCGGCGCCAGGTCGAGCAGGAGTTGCGTGAAGCCCAGGTCGGCCTGCAACACCGTGTCGAACAACGCGGCCAGCAACTGGACGCCGCCAGCCTGGCCCTGAGCAAAAGCGAAGCGCGCCTGGCGATGGCATTGCAGGCCAGTGAGTTGGGTTTGTGGGACTGGAACCTGCAAACCGACGAGGTCCACCACACCCAGCTCAAGGAGTTGTTCGGCCTGGAGCCGGAATACGTCACGGCGATGTTGCGCGACCTCACGCCTCGCCTGCACCCGGACGACTTGCCGCTGCTCAAGCGCGCGCTGGTGGAGCACTTGAAAGGGCGCAGCGAGGACTACCAGGTGGAGTACCGCGTGCGCCATGGCGACGGGCGCTGGGTGTGGATCGAGGACCGTGGGCGCGCCGTGGAGCGTGCGGCCAGCGGGCGCGTGACGCGCATGCTCGGTACCCGGCGCGATATCAGTGCCGGCAAGGCGGTGGAAGAACAGCTGCGGCTGGCGTCCACGGTGTTCGAGGCGGCCAGCGAAGGCATCGTGATCCTGGACCCGGAGTACGTGCTGATTGCGGTCAACCAGGCCTTCAGTCGCGTGACCGGCTTTGATATAGACGACATGCTCGGGCGCAATGTGGTGGAGTTGCCGTGCAGCCGCGATGCCCGCCGACACTTCCCGGTGATCCGCCAGGCGTTGTTGAGCCACGGCAGTTGGCAGGGCGAATTGGTGGAGGCGCGCAAGAACGGCGAGCTGTACCCGCAATGGCTGCAACTGAGCGTAGTGCGCGATGTTCGGGGAAACGTGAGCCATATCGTGGGCTTCTTCGCCGATCTGTCGGCGCGCCGCGAATCCGAGGAGCGCATGCGCTACCTCACCCATTACGACGAACTGACGGGCCTGGCCAACCGCTCGCTGTTTCGCGAGCGCCTGCGCGAGGCCCATCAGCGGGTGCGCCAGGGCGGCCGCAGCCTGGCGTTACTGCATATCAACCTGGACCGCTTCAAGCTGCTCAATGACAGCCTGGGCCATGAAGTCGCCGACCAATTGCTGCAAAAAATGGCGCGGCGCCTGATCAACGCGTTGCCGGAGGCCGACACCATTGCGCGGTTGTCCGGCGATGAATTTGCGGTGTTGTTCGACGCTTATGGCAGCCTGTCGAGCCTGGCGCGAGTGGCCACCCGGCTGCTGGCCAAGTTGCGGGTGCCAGTGGCGGTGGAGGGACATGAGTTGGTGGTCAGCGCCTCAATCGGTGTCAGCCTGTTGCCGGATAACGCGCGGGAAATTTCCGCGTTGGTCAGCCAGTCGAACATGGCCATGCAGCACGCCAAGCATTTGGGCGGCAATAACTTCCAGTTCTACACCGACAGCCTGCAAGCCAGCACCCTTGAGCGCCTGCAGCTGGAAAACCAACTGCGCAAAGCCATCGATGAACGCCAATTGAAGGTGTTCTACCAACCCAAGCTGTGCCTGGCCACTGGCAAGATGAACGCCGCCGAGGCGCTGGTGCGTTGGGACCATCCGCAATGGGGCAGTGTGCCGCCCGGTGATTTCATTGGCTTGGCAGAAGAAACCGGATTGATCGTGCCGTTGGGCGAGTTCGTGCTGCGCCAGGCCTGCTGGCAGGCCTGTGAATGGCAGCGCCAGGGCCTGGCGCCGATCCGCGTGTCGGTCAACCTGTCGGTGCACCAGTTGCGCCAGGGCAAGCTGGTCAGCCTGGTGCGCCAGGTGCTGGACGAAACCGGGCTGGCCCCGCAGTACCTGGAGCTGGAGCTGACCGAAAGCCAGTTGCTCGACAGCGTCGAGCACATCATCGCCACCTTCCAGCAATTGCGCGACCTGGGGGTGAAGCTGGCGATTGACGACTTTGGCACCGGCTATTCGTCCCTCAGCTACCTCAAGCGCATCCCCGTGGATTACGTGAAGATCGACCAGACCTTTATCCGCGGCCTGGGCCAGGGGCGCGAGGACTTGGCGATTACCCGGGCCATCATCGCCATGGCCCATGGCTTGGCGCTCAAGGTGGTGGCCGAGGGTGTGGAGGATCAGCAGCAGCTGGATTTCCTGCGCGCCGAAAACTGCGATGAGGTACAGGGCTATTTGATCAGCCGGCCGATCGAGGCCGAAGGGCTGGCGGATTTGTTACGGAAAAATGCGGATTTTCCTGGCTGCTAGCGAGGCGCCATCGGGTGCTACATCGCATATGCCCGCTGATTCAGGGGGGAGTAGGGCGATTTAGTGATGCATCGAACGGGCAAATCCGCAATTCTTGTAGTATAACTACAAGCTTGCTACATCCCTGGCGCCTGCCAATAACAAGAGTCCTGCCCTTTGAACCTGTTGCAACATATCGCCCAGTCGCGCCACCTGTTACGCAAATCGGAACTCAAGGTTGCCGATCACGTGCTGCTTGACCCTGCGGCCGTGATGCACAGTTCCATGGCTGACCTGGCCCACAGCGTGGGGATCAGCGAGCCGACCATCGTGCGCTTCTGCCGCGCCATCGGTTGCTCGGGGTTCCAGGACTTGAAGTTGAAACTGGCCCAGAGCCTGGCGGCCGGCGCCAGCTTCGGGCAGTTTGCGATCCACGAAGACGACTCCGTCGCCGACTACAGCCTGAAAATTTTCGATACCACCCTGCACACCCTGATGGAAGTGCGGGAAAAGCTCGACCCGATCGAACTGCAAAAAGCCGTGACCGCCATGTCCCAGGCCCAGCGCGTGGAGTTCTATGGCTTTGGTGCCTCCGGCGCGGTGGCGGCGGATGCCCAGCACAAATTTTTCCGCCTGCTGCTGACGGCGGCGGCCTACAGCGACCCGCACATGCAGGCGATGTCGGCGGTGACGTTAAAGCCTACCGACGTGGCGATCTGTATTTCCCAGTCGGGCCGTTCCAAGGACTTGCTGATCACCGCCAACCTGGTGCGTGAAAGCGGCGCGTCGCTGATCACCTTGTGCCCGAGCCAGACGCCATTGGCGGAGCTGTCCACGGTCAACCTGGCGATCGACGTGCATGAAGACACCGAGATCTATACGCCACTGACCTCGCGCATCGCCCACCTGGTGGTGATCGACGTGCTGGCGATGGGCGTGGCGATGGCGCGTGGCCCGAGCCTGGTCAACCACCTCAAGAGCGTCAAGCGCAGCTTGCGCAGCCTGCGTCTCTCGCCCAAATCGGTCAAAGCCCTCGACGACTGACCCAAGGTCGCACTCGATCAACTGTAGGAGCTGGCTTGCCTGCGATAGCGGTCTGCCAGCCCCGCACTTATCGCCTGAGGCACCGCCATCGCCGGCAAGCCGGCTCCTACAGTTTTGGCCGGTGTTGCATCCGCAAGATTCATCGTCCTGTAACCCCCGCGCCGCCAAACCGTCATCCCCCGTGCCCATCCTGAACTCCCCGTACTCGCATTGGGAGACTCGAAATGGCCCGGCACTACGAAGACAGCACCAGCACCGTCAAGACCCGTCGTCAGCAGGAAGACCAGCGCCGCATGGCGTTCCGACGTGCAATTGAAGATCGCTGTGAACAACGCCAACTGCTGCAAAGCATCAGTGACTACCCGGAGTTGCATTGGCAGGCACCCGCGGCTGCCCAGCGAAACGTTCAGCCAGCGCGCTGATCTGCACCCGTTCGCTGCGGATAAAGCCCAGGAACGCATGGGCCACCGGTGACAGGCGCTTGGCCTTGGCCTGCACCAGGCACCAACTGCGGTACAGCGGCAGCTCTTCCACCGGCAGCTCCTTGAGCCCACCGGTGGCCAGCTCCAGGTTCAGGGCGTGGCGCGTCAGCAGTGCCACGCCCAACCCCGCCACCACGCACTCGCGCTGCGCCTCGGCCGAGGCCACTTCCACCGTCTGGGTAAAGTGCACGCGCTTTTCCTTGAAGTATTCCTCGCAGGCCAGCCGTGTCCCTGAGCCCGGCTCGCGCAGCAACAAGGTGTAAGGCTCCAGGTCCTGCAGGCGCAGCGGCCCTTGCAGGCTCAGCGGATGGTCCGGCGGGGCCACCGCCACAATCGGGTTATTGAGAAACGGCAGGAATTCCAGGCCCATGTCCTGGGGCACCATGGACATGATCACCAGGTCGTCACGGTTGTCCGATAGCCGGCGGATCACCTGGGCGCGGTTGACCACCGTCAGGTGCAACTGCACCTCCGGGTGCTGGCGCTTGAAGGCAGCGAACAAGTGCGGCACGAAGTATTTGGCGCTGGATTCCACGGCCAGCTTCAATTGCCCCTGCAGCGAGCCTTGCATGTCCGAGAGCTGCATATCGAGGTTTTCCAGGCGCCCGAAAATGTCCCGGCTGGCCCGTTGCAGGGCTTCGGCGGCTTCGGTCATGTAGAGCTTTTTGCCGACGTAGTCGAATAGCGGCTGGCCGATCAGCTCTTCAAGCTGGCGAATTTGTAGGCTGACGGCGGGTTGCGTGAGGGACATTTCCTCGGCAGCGCGGCTGTAGGAACGCAAGTCGCAGACTTCATTGAAGATTTGCAACTGGCGTAATGTCATACGCATCAATGACTTACGCATAATTCAAGACGGCTCGCTGGGTTTGTACGGCCAACTATAAGTCTTTACTTATACACAACCCAATAATTATTGATTTTTGTTAATCCCTAAGTGCGCATAGTGTGTGTCTCGCGACTGGCTTGAAACATTTGGTCACGCGCCGACCTGGTCTAGCAGGTCGATGAACGCAGCAATAGGCTCAAGGGAATTTCCAAGTGATAACAAAGATCCTGATCGCCAACCGTGGTGAGATTGCCGTCCGCATCGTGCGGGCCTGTGCCGAAATGGGTATCCGTTCGGTGGCGGTCTATTCCGACGCAGACCGGCATGCCTTGCACGTCAAGCGCGCCGACGAGGCCCACAGCATTGGTGCCGAGCCCCTGGCCGGCTACCTGAATCCGCGCAAGCTGGTGAACCTGGCGGTGGAAACCGGCTGTGATGCATTGCACCCAGGCTACGGCTTCCTGTCGGAAAACGCCGAACTGGCGGATATCTGCGCCGAACGCGGCATCAAGTTCATTGGTCCATCGGCCGAAGTGATTCGCCGCATGGGCGACAAGACCGAAGCGCGCCGCAGCATGATCAAGGCCGGCGTGCCGGTGACGCCGGGCACCGAAGGCAACGTCGCCGACATCGCCGAGGCGCTGACCGAAGGCGACCGCATCGGCTACCCGGTGATGCTCAAGGCCACCTCCGGTGGTGGCGGGCGCGGCATTCGTCGCTGCAACAGCCGTGAAGAACTCGAACAAGCCTTCCCCCGCGTGATCTCCGAGGCCACCAAGGCCTTTGGTTCGGCGGAAGTGTTCCTGGAAAAATGCATCGTCAATCCCAAGCACATCGAGGCGCAGATCCTCGGTGACAGCTTTGGCAACGTGGTGCATCTGTTCGAGCGCGATTGTTCGATCCAGCGCCGTAACCAGAAGCTCATCGAAATCGCCCCTAGCCCCCAGCTGACCCCCGAGCAGCGCGCCTATATCGGCGACCTGTCGGTGCGTGCGGCCAAGGCTGTGGGCTACGAGAACGCCGGCACCGTGGAGTTCCTGCTCGCCGAGGGCGAGGTGTACTTCATGGAGATGAACACCCGGGTGCAGGTGGAGCACACCATCACCGAAGAAATCACCGGCATTGATATCGTCCGCGAGCAGATCCGCATCGCTTCCGGCCTGCCGCTGTCGGTAAAACAGGAAGATATCCAGCACCGTGGCTTTGCGTTGCAGTTTCGTATCAACGCCGAAGACCCGAAGAACAACTTCCTCCCAAGCTTCGGCAAGATCACCCGTTACTACGCCCCCGGCGGCCCTGGCGTGCGTACCGACACGGCGATCTACACCGGCTACACCATCCCGCCGTTCTACGACTCCATGTGCCTGAAGCTGGTGGTGTGGGCGTTGACCTGGGAAGAAGCCATGGACCGCGGCCTGCGTGCCCTGGACGACATGCGCCTGCAAGGCGTGAAGACCACCGCCGCCTACTACCAGGAAATCCTGCGCAACCCGGAATTTCGCAGCGGCCAGTTCAACACCAGTTTTGTGGAAAGTCACCCTGAGCTGACCAACTACTCGATCAAGCGCAAACCCGAAGAGCTGGCCTTGGCCATCGCCGCCGCCATCGCCGCCCACGCAGGCCTGTGAGGAACATTCCAATGTCTAAGAAAATCTTCGTAACCGACACCATCCTGCGCGACGCCCACCAATCGTTGCTGGCCACCCGCATGCGCACCGACGACATGCTGCCGATCTGCGACAAGCTCGACAAAGTCGGCTACTGGTCCCTGGAAGTCTGGGGCGGCGCGACCTTCGACGCCTGCGTGCGCTTCTTGAAAGAAGACCCGTGGGAGCGCCTGCGCAAACTGCGCGCCGCGTTGCCTAACACGCGCCTGCAAATGCTGTTGCGTGGGCAGAACCTGCTGGGCTACCGCCATTACAGTGACGATGTGGTCAAGGCCTTCGTCGCCAAGGCCGCGGTAAATGGTATCGACGTGTTCCGCATCTTCGACGCGATGAACGACGTGCGTAACCTGCGGGTGGCCATCGAAGCGGTGAAAGCGGCGGGCAAGCACGCCCAGGGCACCATCGCCTACACCACCAGCCCGGTGCACACCATCGAGGCGTTCGTGGCCCAGGCCAAGCAGTTGGAGTCCATGGGTTGCGATTCCATCGCGATCAAGGACATGGCCGGCCTGCTGACCCCGTACGCCACCGGTGAACTGGTCAAGGCGCTGAAGGCCGAGCAGAGCCTGCCGATCTTTATCCACTCCCATGACACCGCTGGCCTGGCCGCGATGTGCCAACTCAAGGCCATCGAAAACGGTGCCGACCATATCGACACCGCCATCTCCAGCTTCGCCTGGGGCACCAGCCACCCGGGCACCGAGTCGATGGTCGCCGCCCTCAAAGGCAGCGAATTCGACACCGGCCTGGACCTGGAACTGCTGCAGGAAATCGGCCTGTACTTCTACGCCGTGCGCAAGAAATATCACCAGTTCGAAAGCGAATTCACCGCCGTCGACACCCGCGTGCAAGTCAACCAGGTGCCGGGCGGGATGATTTCCAACCTGGCCAACCAGTTGAAAGAGCAGGGCGCCCTCAACCGCATGAGCGAAGTGCTGGCGGAAATCCCACGGGTGCGCGAAGACCTCGGCTTCCCGCCGCTGGTCACGCCAACCTCGCAGATCGTCGGCACCCAGGCGTTCTTCAACGTGCTCGCTGGCGAGCGCTACAAAACCATCACCAATGAAGTGAAGCTGTACCTGCAAGGCGGCTACGGCAAGGCGCCGGGCACCGTGAACGAGAAACTGCGGCGCCAGGCCATCGGCAGCGAAGACGTGATCGACGTGCGCCCAGCCGACCTGCTCAAGCCGGAAATGACCAAGCTGCGCGGCGAGATCGGCGCATTGGCCAAGTCCGAAGAAGACGTGCTGACCTACGCCATGTTCCCCGATATCGGGCGCAAGTTCCTGGAAGAGCGCGATGCCGGCACCTTGTCCCCTGAAGTGCTGCTGCCGATCCCTGAAGCCGGTGGTGTAGCCCGTGCTGGCGGTGAAGGTGTGCCGACCGAGTTCGTCATCGACGTACACGGCGAAAGCTACCGCGTGGATATCACCGGTGTTGGCGTCAAGGCCGAAGGCAAGCGCCACTTCTACCTGTCCATCGACGGGATGCCGGAAGAAGTGGTGTTCGAACCGCTCAACGAGTTTGTCGGCGGCGGCACCAGCAAGCGCAAGCAGGCCAGCGCGCCGGGCCATGTGAGCACGGCGATGCCGGGCAATATCGTCGATGTTCTGGTCAAGGAAGGCGACGTGGTCAAGGCCGGCCAGGCCGTGCTGATCACCGAAGCGATGAAGATGGAGACCGAGGTGCAGGCGGCCATCGCCGGCAAAGTCACCGCCGTTCACGTAGCCAAGGGCGACCGGGTCAACCCGGGCGAAATCCTGATCGAAATCGAAGGCTGATATCCAGCCTTCGACACTACCGCTTAATCCTCGGGGGGGCATGTTGCCCCCTTTTTTTTGCCTGTAATAAAGCGCCAATCAGAAGCTCAGGGTCCATTGGCCCATGACGGCCTGGCTGTTGCTGCGGGCGCCAAAATCGCCGGTGTAGGTCAGGCCGACGCTTTGGCTGCTGGAGATGCCCAGGCCCAGCCCGGCTTGCAGCGCCATGCTGTCGCGGTCCAGGGACGTGCCTTCGATGGTGAAGGTGCTGTTGAACTCGTCCTTGTTCACCCATGCCGACGATTGGCGCACGCGGCTGTCGACGTCGCCGTACAGGTGTTTCCAGCTGGCGCTGGCGTGGGGTTTGAGGGTCATCTGGTTGTCCAGGGTATAGAGGCTGGTCATGCGCAGGCCGAAGGTGCTGTTGAGGTTCGCCTGGGTCTGCTCGCCGACATTGAGGGCGCTGAGGCCGCCTTTTTCCTTGAAGCGCTCGCGTTGGTAACGCTGATAACCGACGCCCGCGAACGGTTCGACGGTGAAACTGCCGTGGTCCACGCGATAGCCCAGCTCGCTGAAAAGCGTCTGGCTTTGCGCAGAATACTTGCCCTTGAGCTGCTCTTGATGGTCGATGAAATCAAAACCGACACTGCGCTTGTTCAGCCCGGCATGGTTGCTGTGGATTGCCCCCAGGCGCAACGCCAACGGCCCGTCCTGTCGCACCGCGTATGCCCCCAGGTGCCAGCTGTCGAGCGCGGCCTTGAAGCGTTTGGCGCTCAGGTCACTGGTCGTCTTGGCCCCCATTACACCCACGCGCCAAGCGGGGTCCACGGCCCAATCGGCGCCCAGCACCAGGCCCTGGTTACGCTGCTGCAAATCACCACCGCCGTGCTGGCCGTCCAGGCTGCCGGCGTTGCCCAGGCCTTGCAGCCAGACGCGGCTGTTGGCGTCGCCGTTCATCGCGCCCATGGCCGACAGCAAACTGCTTTGCAGTGGCTTGAGGCTGCTTTGGGTGGCGTTGCCCAGGTTGGCGTTCTGGCTGCCGGCCAGTTGCTCAAGCACCGCGCCGATTCTTCCGGGGGCCAGGTTGCCCATATAGCGGGCGTCATCTGCAATCAGATACTGCTCGCGCACGCTCAGGTTGCCTGACTCCAGCAAGGCATCCACTGCACGGTCCAGCACCTGGGCCACGCCCCGGCCATTGCCGGTGGTGGCGTAGTCAATGAAATAAAATGGGCTGGCCGGGTCCGGTTCGCTGGGCGGTGGCCCCATATCCCCGCGTGCGGCGGCCAATTGAATGCTCAAGGCACTCAGCATGAAAGTGATGGCAAGGGCGAGTCGCTTGGATGTGCAGTGCATAGGGTCCGACCTCTGATATGTGAGGCGGGGAATTTAGCGAGGCGGCGGAGGGATAACTGTCAGGAGCAGCGTTTTAGGTGGGAGGGAGATGTCTTTAGTCCGGGGCGAATACATACGTGCGGGTTGTGGCCTGGACACGCGCTTTGTTGATCCAGAGCGCAAAGCAGGGCCTGGCCGAAGGCATCCTGCAGATCGGCGAAGCCGTGCGTCGGCTGGGCGTGGACGCCACCGGAGTGCACCAGAGCCAATGCGCCAGGATGTGCAAGATTTCCCTGCGCACCCTGGTGCATATCGAGCATGGCGAGGGCAATCAGACGCTCAAGTCGTTGAACGCGGTGTTCCGGCCGTTCGGTTTGCAGATGGATGTGGTCAAGGTCCGGCGGTCGCTGAACTGACCGTCAGCCCCGGCATTGCGCCAGGCTTTTCGCCTGCCCATCCGCTGTCTGGTTAGTCTCGGATAGCCACGCCTCAAACCCCGCGCCTACCTTCGGCCATTCCCCATCGAGGATCGAGTACCACGCGGTATCGCGGTTCTGCCCCTTGACCACCATATGCTGGCGGAACACCCCTTCAAAACTGAATCCCAGCCGCTCGGCGGCGTATTTGGAGCGGGCGTTGCCGTTGTTGCACTTCCATTCCAGGCGGCGGTAGCCCAGCTCGAACGAGTGCCGGGCCAGCAGGTACACGGCCTCGGTGCTTTTGGGCGAGCGCTGCATCGGTGCGCCGAAGGTGACGTGGCCGATTTCGATGCGGCCCTGGGCCGGGACGATCGACATCAGGCTGAGGATGCCCTGCACGTCGCCGCTGGCGCGGTCGATCACGCTGAAAAAGTATGGGTCGCTGTTGGCCGCGTGGTTGTTCAACCACGCGTCGAACGCGGCGCGCTCGGGAAACGGGCCGTAGGGCAAATAGTCCCACAGCTTGGGGTCGGCGCCGGGGCCCTGGAGGGCTTGCCACAAGCCATCGGCGTGGCGGGCCGGGTCGAGTTTTTCCAGGCGGATAAAGCGCCCTTCGATCAATTGGGCGGTGGGCGCGGGGGCGCCTTTCCAATCTGCAAGTGAGGTCGACATGGGGTACTCCTTAAAGGCCTTTGCGAAATTGGATAAAGCCGGGACGTTCGGCAATGCGTTCATACAACTGGATCGCCGTGGCGTTGCTCTCATGGGTCAACCAGTGGACCTTGGCGCACCCCTCGGCCTTGGCGGTGGTGTAGACGAACTCGATCAGTTGGCGACCAACCCCGGTGCCGCGTTGGCCGGGTTCCACGAACAGGTCTTGCAGGTAACAGGAGTTTTCGATGCTCCAGTTGGAGCGGTGATAGATAAAGTTGACCATGCCCACCGCCTTGCCATCCTGCCAGGCCAGGGCCGAATGGGTCGGTTCGCTGGGGTCGAGCAGGCGTTGCCACGTGCAGGCGCTGACCGCGTCAGGCAACTCGGTGTTATAGAAGCGCAGGTAGGCCTGCCACAGCGGTAACCAGGCGGCGTGCTCGGTGGCTGCTACCCGGCGGATTTCGATCTGGCTCATGTGCGGTCCTTGGGAATGAATCGGGCGAGGGTTTGGTCACGCATATCAACGCTGGCGGCCAGTCCTTCGCGCACCCCGGCAATGTCGGCCGCGCTGCGGTTCTGGCTGAGCTTGCGTTTGCCGATCAGGCGCTCGATTGGCAGGACGAAGCCGACGATGGCCTTGAGCATGCCGTCAATGTAGCTGGCCGGGGCGTCGCTGACTTTCCATGGCTGGGCGCGGCGGCCTTCATGGCGATCGGTCAGCGCACTGACCACCGCCAGCAAGCGCTCGGCATCGGTAAACACCTGGGCCTTGCCGTAGGCGTGTACCGCCAGGTAGTTCCAGGTTGGTACCACTTTGCCGTGTTCGGCCTTGGCCGGGTAGAACGCCGGGCTGACGTAGGCCTCGGCGCCCGCGAAGATCACCAGCGCTTCGCTACCATTTTGTAGGTCGCGCCACTGAGGGTTGGCCTTGGCCAGGTGCCCGTAGAGGGTGCCGTTGGGGCCCTCGTCGGGGTTGAGCAGCAGCGGCAGATGGCTGGCTTGCAGGCCTTGTTCGCCAAAGGTCACCAGTTGCGCCAGGCGCGTGTGCTGGATCAGTTGCTGCTGTTCGGGCAAATCGTCGAGAGCAAAGGCGGACGGTGTGTACATGAATATTTTCCTTGGCGAATACGTGCATCCTAGGCAGGCTAATGGTCCGTTGTAAGAGCCATCTCAGACCAATTTCATAGGTCCAATATGTCGCCCATGTCGTTTAACCCTGCTGGTATCGAGCTTGATCGTCGCCAAGGCCTGACACGCCAGTTGTACGAGGCGCTGCGCCAGCGCGTGCTGGATGGGCGACTGGCCAGTGGCACTCGCCTGCCGGCTAGCCGCGACCTGGCAGCGGCCCTGGGGATTTCCCGCAATAGCGTGGTGCGGGCCTACGACCAGCTGTATGCCGAAGGCTTTATCGAAGGGCGGGTGGGTGACGGGACCTATGTGGCGCAATTGGAAAAAAAACTATCCACAAAAGTGTCCACAGGGTTATCAACAGGTTTATCCCCAGCTTTATCCACAATTCACGCCGACCTGCCTGGATTTTCATCCAGTGCAGTTATCCACAGCGGCGCCTTGGGTCGTCTGGAAAGCAACCATTTACCCTTGCCGCCGGCTGGCCCGCCACGGGCTTTTCGCGTGGGTGTGCCGGCCTTCGATCTGTTCCCGTTTGACGTGTGGGCCAAGCTGAATGCGGCTTTTTGGCGCAAGCCGAACCTGCAGCAGTTGTGCTACGGCGACCCGGCAGGGGACGCGCGCCTGCGCGGGCTGATCGCCGCCTACTTGCGTAGCTCGCGAGGCATGCAGTGCACTGCTGAGCAAATAGTGATCACCAGTGGCGCGCAACAGGCGATCAGCCTTTGTGCACAGCTGCTGGTGGAGCCCGGGGATGGAGTGGCGATTGAAAATCCCGGTTATCGGGCGGCTGGACATGCGTTCGCCATTGCCGGGGCGAAACTCCAAGGCGTGGCAGTGGACGCTGGGGGCATCGACTGCACCGCGTTGAACGCGCTCAGCGATTGCCGCCTGGCCTACGTCACGCCCTCGCACCAATACCCGACGGGGGTGGTGATGAGCCTGGCCCGGCGCCTGGAGCTGCTGGCCTGGGCCGAGCGCACCGGTGGCTGGGTCATCGAGGACGACTACGACGGCGAGTACCGCTACAGCGGCGCGCCCTTGGCCCCGCTGGCCGCCCTGGACCGCAGTGGCCGGGTGCTCTACGTGGGTACCTTCGGCAAGGTGGCGTTCCCGGCGTTGCGCCTGGGCTATCTGGTTTTGCCCCAGGCGCTGGTGAGTGCCTTCACCCGACGCCGCGCCGTGGATGTGCGGCACTCTGAGGTCAGCACCCAGGCAGTGATGGCTGAGTTCATGGCAGCGGGGCACTTCCAGCGGCATATCCGCCGCATGCGTCGCGCCGCCCTGAGCCGGCGCAATGCCGTGCTGGCCGGCTGGCCGGCCGATGTGCCGGGTGTGGGGAGCCTGCCCGGTGTCGCGGCCGGCTTGCACCTCACCGTGCGGGTGCAGGGCTTGGCCCGTGAAGCGCAACTGGTGGCCCAGGCCTTGGCCGCGGATGTGGAGATCAACGCCCTGAGCAGCTACTGGCTGCCCGATACCGGGCCGGCACCGGAGCTGCGTGCCGGCCTGGTGCTGGGGTTTGCCGCCGTGCCCGAAGAGGCTATTGCCCAGGCGCTGGCCCGGTTGCGCCGGGCCTGGCAGGCCGGTTGAGCCTCAGTTCTGGAAGAACAGGGCACGCGCCAGTGGCGGGCGGATTTCACTGCGATAAATCGCGATCTGGTCGCGCTCGCTCAAGCCCGTACGGTGGATCGCGCCGCCGAGCTTTTGCTGGTCGCGGGTCTTGAGGTGGCCGGCGGTGTAGTTGTCGAGTTCGGCTTGCGGCGATTCGTAGTGGAAGTGCGCATACCACAGCACTTCCTGGCTTTGGTGATCGCGGATGGCGTACTCATCCAGATAGTTTTTGCCGGGCCCCTTGAGGCGTCGGCGGGTGACCACCTTGACGATGTTTACCTGCCCCAGGCTGTGCAGCCATTCCACCCGTTCGGCGGTGGGCAGTTGCTGTTTGGTCATGCTGATACGGGTGTTGGTGCCCAATTGGTAGAGGCGTTGCGCCGCCTCGTTGAGTTTGCGGTTGAGTGTGGCAGCAGAGGGGCGATCGCTTTCGGTGAGGTTGCGCTGGGTCAGCGCCTCCTCGACCGTGTTAACCGCCTGCTCCAGGCGTGCCGCGTACTGATGCAGCATTTCTTCGATCTCTACCGGGATGCGTCCGGCTTTTTTGGCATGCGCCAGCACCCGCTGCGTGGCGGCGGGTTCCTCATCCAGCAGGTGCTGACCATCGTTCATGCTGGTATTGAGGTCGGCAGCCTGTGGCTTGGGCAGCTTTGCGGCAGGCCTTGCGCGTTCCACCCACACGCCGGGGCTTTTTTCGTGGAAGGTGGCAATGACCTTGCCCGTCACCGGCGCCCTGACATCCAGCAGGCCTGCCTCGTCAGGCCGCAACTCCCCCACCAGCACGCCGCTGAAACGGGTCTTGATAACCTTTTTTTTCGGCGTCTGCGGCGTTCTGGACGAGCCGGCCTTGGGTTCCGGGGGCTTGCGCTCACGCAGCAGCAGCACCAGTTCGTGAGTCGCCTGCTGGTTGAATTCGTCGATCCGCTGGCGCAGGTCTTCCAGGGGCTCTCGCTGCACGTGTTCAGGGTATTCGGCGTGCAGGTCCAGCAAGCGCTGGTCAATGATGGCGAACTGTTCTACCAGGCTGTTGAGCACATCGAGGCGCTCGTCCGGGTTGCTGATGGTCGATTCGCTCAGGGTCTCGACCCAGGTCAGGATGTTGATATCGGCGCAGTTGACGATTTCATCGAGCTGGCGGTGCGCATCGGTGAACGCTTCGCCGGTGCCTGGCGTGATGCACAGGTAGCGGGTCAGGGTGATTTGCAGGGCTTTGAGGTCGTACAGCTTGAAGTGGGGCAAGGCGCGCAGCGTGGTCTGGATGATTTTGGTGCCCTCGATACCGAGCTTTTCCAGCTCGCGATAACGCGACTCGGCGTATTGCAGGCGCTTGATCATGTCCAGGTTGAGCTTTGATACCGTTCCGGCGAGCTGCGCCTGAAGCTTGGCGTCCCGCGAGGTGATCGTTTCCAGCTCCTGGAGCGTGGTCAATAGCTTGGTGCGAAACATGGGCAGGCGTTGCGCAACGGCTGAACGGGTCAGCAGCAGTTGTTGGCTCAAATAGTCAATCATGTTGCCCTGGTAATTGGGCACCGTGTCGATGATGTTCAGTGCCCGCAGTTGGCGGATGGGCACGTCGTATTCGGCCATGCGGGCGTCGACCTTGTCGATGTACGCCTCGCGCTGGCGCTCGGAGGAGGGGCCTGGCTTTGGCTCTATCGCCGCATGTGCCTGGGTGATTTCGGTTTGCCCGCGTCGCTGGTCGGCGTTGAACGCGTTGAGTTTTTGCCGCAGGTCGAGGATGCGCGAAGGTGCTTTGGCTTGTGCGGCTTTGCGGCGGTTCCTGAACCCGGCACCGCGCAGGCGCAGGCGGGTGTCGACAAACCATTGGCCGGCCAGGTTGCTTAGCAGCAAGGGGCCGTTGTGGGTGGGGCGTTTGGGGTCGATGATCATGACGTTGTCGTTCTCATCCACCGTCACCTCGAACCAGCGTGGGCCGACCGGTGCGTACCATTTATCGGCAAGGGCATAGAGATGCAGGTGCACCCCGGCCTCCGTGATCGGCTCCCCCAGCCCCTCGGGTTTGTCAATTTTGAAGCGATCCAGGGTCGCCCCCAGGCTTGAGGGCGCACGACTGAGTGCGCCGCTGCTGTGCAGGAGGCCTTGATGACGTGCGGCCAGGTCGCTCTCGGACACGTTGGCTTGCTGGCTGACGAGGACTTTGGGCGACGGCGGCAGTGCTTTTTGCGTCTTTTCCAGAACCGTGGTTTCAGGTTCTACCGGTGTGGGTTCAGGCTCCACCAGCGCCACCTTTTGCGCTGCTCGCTCAGGTGGGTGGCGCAAGGTCACGTGCAGCACCAGGGCCATGCCCAGGTTGAGCAGCAGGTCGACCTGAGCCGTCCAGGAAACCTCCCCATCGGGCCCCGGTTCGGCCTGGGCCGTGGCTTGCAGGTCGTCCATGATTTGCCAGATCCATGCGGCGATCCCCACCGTGCGCCCCAAAAAGGGCAGCGCCGCGCCGAAAATCATCCAGCCGGCCTGCCGGTAACTGGCCCAGCGCTTCTGCACATTGGACACCGATTGGCGGTTGGCCAGCTCCACCAGCGCATTGGCGTTGTCCGTGAACAACGTCGCCAGGGCATCATTGCCCAGCACTTCGTCGCTCAGGGCCATGGGGCCACTCATTTGCAGCACCACTTGCGGTTCCACCAGCGCGCGCACCACCGTCCATGGCGAGGGCAGGGCGGCGGGGAACACGTACTGCTCGTAGTTAAAGCGTATGTCTTCGGCCAGCCAGGCCAGCACCGAATCGCGCAGGGTGCGCTGATGCTTGATCGCATACAGCAGGTTTTGCCGGGACGGGAACTGGATCAGCACCGGAGTCAGCAACGGGCGATACAGCAGGCACGGGCCCTGGGTGTGGTCGCGGGGGCCGATCACGAACATATTCGCCACCCCATCCTGTTCCTTGCTGGGGCGCAAGGTCGGGACAAAGGCCAGGCGGCGGAACACGATCTCTTGCCCTTCCACCTGGCGCTCGTGCGCCTCTGCCTGCACGGCCGCCGCCACATAGCGGTAACCGCGCTCGTCGATGCCATGCAGGCGCTGGATTTTCCACTGCAAGGCCAGCAGCGGCAGTTGCACCCGCAAGTGCGAGGTGTAGAGCGTCTGCCGGCTCTTCGACTCAGCAGGGTCGTCGAGCAGGGTGCGTTTGATCAGCGCCGGGTAGTGTTCGCCGATATCGAGGGTTTCGATCAGGTCCTTGAGGTAGGTGTAGGTCAGCCAGGTCGGGCTCTTGCCGCCGTTGTAGAGCACGCTGGTTGTTCCTGTGGGCAGCCCGGTGAGGTTTTCCAGGGCCAGGTCGATCAGGCTGCGCCGGGTGATGTCGCTGGCCCCGGGCAGCACAAAAGTGCCCCAGACCACCGGGCTCTCGATGCTGATCTCGACCTTGTCCAGGTTCAGGCTCGCGCCATTGGGTTGCTGTTTGAGTGTGTCTTGCAACTGCTCCCGGGCGTAGTCGCGGATTGCCGGGATACCGTCCTGGAACGTGCGCCCGTGGTTGTGGGTGTGCAGTTCGGCCAGGTCGATCAGGTAGCGGCTGTAGGTCGAGATGTCGAGGTCTGAGGCGCCGGTCAGCCACTCGGGAAGCTCTTCATGTATCTGGCGGATGTTCGACAGTGAGTGGCTGCTCAGGTCCTCAATCACCGGCAGGATGCGGGCGACCGCCTTGCCGCCGACCGCTGCTGCGGGAGGTGCTTCGATGCCGGACGAGCCCACCGAGCCGATGGCCTCCAGTTGCAGGGCGACCAGGTTACACGCCTGGCTCTCGAAGAAATCCCCCTGCGGTTCGTACAGGCGCCATTGCACGTTCACCTGCGCCGCACTTTGCGTCAGGCCTGTGGGCAGGGCTTGGCCGAAGGCGTCCAGGGAGTCGAATTTCGCATAACCAGTGCTCAGCGAATACGTGAGGATGCGCTGCTGTTGCTCGTGTACGCCGATCAGCACCGCGATATCCGACAGGCCAACGTGAATGGACTGGTTTTCGTGGCTGGCATCAATGTCGACCAGGTAAGCGTGGGTCTGGAAGGTATCGGAGGTTTTGCGCCTGGCCAGCTGCGGGAAGTGGAACAGCGTCCTGGCCATGGCGCAATCTTGCTCATCCCAGCCTTCCTGGGCCGTAACGTTCCATACGTTGCGCAAGGAATGGGCGAGTGTCTGCCAGCGGGGGCCTGCCAGGCCGTTGGAGGCATTCCAGTAGTCCAACTGCTGCTCCTGGAAAGCGCTGAAGATCAGGGCCGACAGCTCGTTGACCAGCCGTGCGATAGCATCGATCTTCACGGGCAGGTGGTCGGGGGGCTGGGCTGCGGGCTCCAGGGTGAGGAAATGCTCGCCGTCGATATAGATCACCGGCTCAGGCGACAGGGCCTGGTTGGCCAGGACCGAGGTCAGTGATTCGGTAGACGCCGGCGCTGCCTGGATCGCATCGCCGACGATGCGCCAATGCGGTGTGACGACCATGGCCAGGTCCGGCTCGATGTTCAGTGTCGGGTATTGCTCCTTGAGGGCTGCACGTAGCAGGTTCGCGGCGACTTCACGGATGGAGGGGCCGGTACTCAATTGCATCAGCAGCTCATAGGCACTTGGCGGACGGTTGTGGGGGGCGGGTGAGTCGTTGGGCATTTGCAGCTCCTTGGCCAGTGGAAGGCTTGAAGAGCTGCACGGTAGTTTCTGCGGCGGCGGCGAAGACGGTAGATAAATACCCTGGCCGGGGCCGGTGCGCCCAGGCCAAGGTCAATCAGGTGCCGGACTTGATCTTGCTCCAGGCCCGGGTCCGCGCACGCTCGGCGTCGCGCTCCAGGGGCTTGAGGGTGTAGAGCGTGGCCATCGCCGCTTCGGTGGGATACAGGTTGGGGTTGTTGCGAATCGCCGGGTCGACGTGCTCGGTCGCGTCCCTGTTGGGGTTGGGGTAGCCGACAAAATCACTGATGGGCGCGATCACCTGGGGTTGCAGCAGGTAGTTGATGAAGGTGTAGGCGTCCTGCGGGTTTTTCGCGCCCTTGGGAATGGCCAGCATGTCGAACCAGATCGGCGCGCCTTCCTTGGGCAGGCGCATGTCGACAATCACCCCGTTCTTGGCCTCCCGGGCGCGGTTGGCGGCCTGGGAGAAACTGCCGGAGTAACCGACGGCCACGCAGATATCCCCGTTGGCGATATCGGCCATGTATTTGGATGAGTGGAAGTAGGTGATGTAGGGGCGGATCTTCATCAGCAACGCTTCGGCTTTGAGATAGTCCTTGGGGTTGCTGCTGTTGGGGTCCAGGCCCAGGTGCTGCAGGGCCAGGGGCAGGATTTCCGACGGTGAGTCCAACAGTGCCACGCCGCATTGCTTGAGCTTGCTGATGTGCTCTTCTTTGAAGATCAAATCCCAGCTGTCCACCGGTGCGTCGGCGCCCAGGGCGGCCTTGACCTTGTCCGGGTTGAAGCCGATGAGGATGGTGCCGTACATGTAGGGCACCGCGTGTTTGTTGCCCGGATCGTTGGCCTCGATCAGCTTCATCAGCTTGGGATCGAGGTGGTTCCAGTTGGGCAACTGGCTGCGGTCCAGGGGTTGGAACACCCCGGCTTCGATCTGCTTGGCCAGGAACACATTGGACGGCACCACCACGTCATACCCGGAGTTGCCGGTCAGCAACTTGGCTTCCAGGGCTTCGTTGGTGTCGAAGATGTCGTACACCAGCTTGATCGCCGGGTTCTGCGCCTTGAAATCTTCCAGGGCCTTGGGCGTGATGTAGTCGAACCAGTTGTAGACCCGCAGGGTTTTTTCTTCGGCGTGGGCGGCGCTGCTGAGCACGGCGGCGCAGAGCACAAGCGACTTGAGCATGTTCATTGGGCTGCCCCTTCAAAACCTTCGAGAACGTTGACGGCATTGATGCCGATTTCTGCCACCGCGTAACCGCCTTCCATCACAAACAGCGTCGGCTTGCCCAGGCGGGCGATACGCGCGCCCATGGCCAGGTAGTCCGGGCTGTCGAGCTTGAATTGCGAGATGGGATCGTCCTTGAACGTGTCCACGCCCAGGGACACCACGATGATGTCGGCGCCATAGCCCTCGATCTCCCGGCAGGCCTGCTCCAGTGCCGCGCTCCAGGTGTCCCAGGCGGCACCAGCCGGCAGCGGGTAATTGAAGTTGAAGCCTTCGCCGGCACCCTCGCCCAACTCGTCGGCATAACCGAGGAAAAACGGAAACTCGGCCTGCGGGTGCCCGTGGATCGAAGTGAACAGCACATCGCTGCGCTCATAGAAGATCGACTGGGTGCCGTTGCCGTGGTGGTAATCCACGTCGAGGATCGCGACCTTTTTGTGGCCCTGGTCGATAAAAGCCTGGGCAGCGATGGCGGCGTTGTTGAGGTAGCAGTAACCGCCCATCAAGTCGCCAGCTGCGTGATGCCCCGGTGGCCGGCACAAGGCGAAGGCGCTGTGGGCGCCTTGTTGGATCGCCTGCTGCGCGGTCAGCGCGACCTGCGCCGCGCTGTAGGCCGCCTGCCAGGTACCGGCGGTGATCGGCGCACCGCCGTCGAAGCTGTAATAGCCCAGTTGGCCGTGCAGGCTGGTGGGCAGCACGCGGCGCAAGGTCCGGGCGGGCCAGGTGTAGGGCAGCAGGTCGCCGTCCTGGCCGAATTCGACCCAACGGGCCCAGGCACCCTGGAAGAACTCCAGGTAGTCGCGGCTGTGGATGCGCTGCAGCGGCGCCAGGCCAAAGTCCTGGGGCGCTTGCACCGGGCCCAGTGCACGGTCCTTGACCCGTTGCAGCACATGGTCGGCGCGCGAAGGCATTTCGAAGCAGGGCATCAACTGGCCGTCCATCAATTCGCAACGGCCATGGTGCAGGTGGTGATCGTGCGAGTAGATCGTCAGCATTTTTATTGTTCTCCGCAGGCAGGTTGGGATGCCTTGCAGTGTTGCGGTGCGCACAGGTTTGGAGAACGGCAGGAGCGGCCAAAAGGGGATAAATATGGCCAAATTGTCTGTCCGAAATTCGCCCCTACATGGGGCGTCAGGCTCGAAATTGACTCGGCGCTACACCGCTCCAGCGTACAAAGGCATGCCGGAAGCTCGCGGTCTCACTGAAACCCAACTGCTCGGCGATGCGGTAGATCGGCCACTGGTCTTGCGCCAACAACTGCTTGGCGCGCTCGAAGCGCAGTTCGTCCAGCAGTTCCTGGTAGCTGCAGCCCAGGTCGTGCAGGTGCCGGCGCAGGGTGCGCGGCGAACAGTTCATCTGCTGGGCCAGGCCATCGAGCCCCGGTGCGGCGTGCAGTTGTGCCGCGAGCAACTGGCGGACCCGCCCCAGCCAGGCCTCGCGCCCGGTGAATTCGGTGTTCTGTTTGCGGCAGCGTTCGGCCATGGCCCGGTGGGTCACGGTGTCGGCCAGGGGCAAGGGTTGGGCGAGCCAGCGCTGGTCGAAGGCGAACGCATTGGCCGTGGCCTGGAACTGCAACGGGCAGTCGAAACACTCGGCATAGCGCGCCTGGTAATCCGGCGCAGCATGCTCAAAGCGCGCGCCCAGCAAGGGCAGCGGATGGCCGAGCAGGTCGTCGCAGATCACCTTCAGCGACCCCAGGCACAGCTCCACGTTGAAGGCGGTCAGCGCCGGGCTCTCGCGGTAATCGCTGGCGGTGAACCAGATACGCTCTCCGTCTTGCTCAAGGCTCAGTTCGAACAGTGTTCCCAACAGCGCCGGATAACGCAGGGCCAGGCGCAAAGCGTCACCGAAAGTGGCACTGGTGAGCAGGGCATAGCCGAGCATGCCGTACGCCGATACGTGCATCCGTCGCCCCACGATCAGCCCGATATCGCGCTGCAAGGCCACGGCATTGGCGCACACTTGCATCTCCTGGTGCGTGGCGATGCGTGTGTCGGCGCGGCTCAGGTCCGCCGCACAGATGCCACTGCCGGCCAGTAGCGCTTCGGCGGGCAAGCCTTCGGCCTTGAAGGTGCTGAGCACCAGGGAAACGGCGTTGAGGGTGGTGAGGTGGGAGTGCAGCATGGGAACTTCCAGCCAGGGGATGGCTGGAAGTGGAGCAAGTTATATGCCGCTCAGCTCAGTTCGCCGCACAGGTCCAGCTCGACCAGGCGCCGTACTTCGTCGTTGGGCAGCCCGGCGCCGAGCAAGGCTTGCAGCTTGCCGAACACGGCTTCGCGGGTCATGCCGCCACCGGACAACACACCGACCCCACGCAGGCGGCTGCCGGCTTCATATACGTCCAGTTCCACACCGCCTTCATGACATTGGGTGATCGCGACGACCACGATGTGCCGAGCCTGCGCACGTTGCAGGCTGGCGAGGAACGCCGGGTTATCGCTGGGCCCGGTGCCGCTGCCAAAGCATTCGAGCACCAGTGCCTGGATGCCGCTGTCGACCAGGGCATCCAGTTGCCCGGCATCAATGCCCGGCACCAGCGGCAATACGCCGACATTGGCCAGGGCCTTGGGCTGGCGGTAGTCCAGTGCGGCAGGCAGCGCCTGGGCCTTGGCCACGCCGCCGTTGCGCTGCAGTGCAGCAAAGGGATGGCGGCCAAAACTGCGGATTTTCGCACAGCGGGTCGGCGCCATCAGTGCGCCGTGGAAGTACAGGTGCACCCCGGGCGCCAGGCCTTCACCCAACGCTGCCAGGGCGCCGCTGACGTTTTCCCAGGCATCGCTGTCGGGCACGCCGGCCGGCAGCATCGAACCGGTGAACACCACCGGCGCCGGCAGGCCCAGCAGTTGGAAACTCATGGCCGCCGCGCTGTAGGCCAGGGTGTCGGTGCCATGCAGAATCAGCACGCCATCGCAGCCCTCGTCCACAGCCTCGACCACGGCGCTGCGCAGGTGCTGCCAGTAGGCGGGCGTCATATTGGCGCTATCGATCAGCGGTGACATTTCCCGAAAGCGCCAGGCTGGCGCTGGCAGGTGGGCAAGCTGTTCGCGCATGCGCGCTTCAAAGCCCGAAGCGGGCGCCAGGCCGTTGGCGCTGGCTTGCATGCCGATGGTGCCGCCGGTGTAGAGCACCATGAGGGTGTTAGCTTTGGACATCGAACAATCTCCTGAACGAAAAACGCCGCCGGGCCCAGAGCATGCCCAAGGCCGGGCGGCGTGTCATCTATCTAGGCTCAGCGTTGCACTTGGGCGTTCAGCTCAGCAGTCGCTTGAGTGGTTGGCTCAGGCTGCACCGGGTTGGCCGGCCAGGCCTTGCGGTCCAGGTCCAGGTCCGGGAACTGGCTGGAGTCGAACACCGGGGTCCTGATGCCCGCCGCGCGCTGGTTGTCGTAGTCGTTGAGGATACGCATGGCGATCTTGAACAGGAACGCCAGGGCGAACAGGTTGACGAACGCCAGCATGGTCATGGTGATGTCGGCGAAGGCGAACACGGTGCTCAGGTTCTCGATCGAACCCCAGAAGATCAGCACCAGTACCAACGCGCGATAACCGATCAGCACCTTGCGGTTGTTGCCCACCAAAAAGCGCAGGTTGCTCTCGCCCAGGTAGTAGTTGTACATGATCGATGTAAACACGAACAACGCCAGGGCCACCGAGATAAACATCCGCCCCCAGTCACCGACCACCGCTGCCAGGGAGTTCTGGGTCAGGGCAATGCCGTCGCCTTCGAAGCCTGGGGTGTAGAAGCCCGAAAGCAGGATCAGCAGGGCGGTGCAGGTGCAGATGATGAAGGTGTCGAGGAACACGCTGAACGCTTGCACCACGCCTTGGGCGACCGGGTGTTTCACCGAGGCCACCGCGGCCACGTTGGGCGCGCTGCCCAGGCCGGCTTCGTTGGCGAACACGCCGCGCTTCACACCCATGATGATCGCGCTGCCCACCAGGCCACCGAAGGCCTGGTCCAGGCCAAAGGCGCTCTTGACGATGGTCGCGAGCATGGCCGGCACCTGGTCGAATTGCAGCACGATCACGTAGACCGTCACGGCGATATAGACCAGGGTCTTGACCGGCACCAGCAGGTCGGCAATCGAGGCAATACGCTTGATCCCGCCGATAAACACCAGGCCCAGCAACACCGCCAGCGCCAGGCCGGTGTAGGTGGTGTCGAAACCAAAGGCGTTATTGAGCGAGTGGGTCACGGCATGGGCTTGCAGGCCGTTGAAGGCGAACCCGAAGGTCACCAGCAGCAGGAACGCCATGACCATCCCCAGCCAGCGTTTTTGCAGGCCGTGCTGGATGTAATAGGCCGGGCCACCACGGTAGGTGCCTTCGGCGTCGGTGCGTTTGTAGAGCTGGCCCAGGGAGCACTCGATAAAGCTCGACGACATGCCCACCAGCGCGGTGACCCACATCCAGAACACTGCGCCCGGGCCACCCAGGGTCACGGCAATGCCGACCCCGGCGATGTTACCGGCGCCCACCCGCCCGGCCAGGCTGAGCATCAGCGCCTGGAACGAACTGAGTTGGCCGGCGCTGCTTTTGAGGCTGTCGCGAAACACCGCGAACATATGAAAGAAGTGACGAAACTGAACGAAACGCGAGCGGATCGTGAAGTAACCACCGAGCCCGACAATGAGCACGATCAGTACTTTTCCTGAGAGGAAGTCGTTGATGACTTCTAGCATGGAGTATTCCTCGCTGTTTTTTTGTAAAGGCAAAAGCCGGACGGGTCGAAACATCGCGTTACACACCGTCGCGCAGGCAGCACGATAGGTGGGGCGAGTGCTCGTCCCGGTTCCAAGTCGCGGGTTGTTATTAGTTCGGCGTTCGCATGCGGTTGACGATCGTGCATGCGAAGAGGGGCGGCACTATACCTAGGTGTGCGCCAGCCGTCTGCAAGCAGCGCAACTGAGCGAGGAATGGTCGAAGCGTCACACTGACCTGATGTGGGGGCTGTCGAGCTTTGGTGAGGCTGCGTTAGGCATGAGTATCTACACGACTTGCTCTTTTTTGGTTGTGGGGTGTGAGTACATATCCGTTGCTGCAGTCATGGCCACTTAGGGTTCCGCCCTTACGGCGGCTCACTTTGGAAAAGCCCCAAAGTAAGCAAAGGGCTCTTGCCCCACCACTCGGCACCTCGCCTAGGCTCGGTGTGCCCGTCATCCGACATTGATTTGGGGGGCCGCCGCGATGGGCCATCCCTGGCCCAGCGCGGCTAACCCGGCGTCCTGCCGGGTTACCCCCCAAATCAATATCGGATGACGGCCAGCGTGGTTTAACGGGGCGCCTAAGATCAAAATCACAAGCAAAGCGAGGCGGCCTGACAGCCGACCTGATCGTCAAAGCGTGCGCGTCCCCCTGTAGGAGCTGGCTTGCCTGCGATGGCGGTGTATCAGTCGATGAATCTGTTGGCTGACCTGCCGTCATCGCAGGCAAGCCAGCTCCTACAGGGGAATGTAGCTTCGCGCTCTGGCTTTGCTGTTGCTCTGCTGTTGCCTGCTTTTGATCTGGCTTTTGATCTTAGGCGCCCCGTTAAACCACGATGGCCGCAGGCAGGTATTGCGCAGTGGGCACCCCGGCAGGATGCCGGGGTAGCCGCGACACGGCCATGGATGGCCGATCGCGGCGGGCCCACGGAGCAATGCCTGACTGCGGGCATGCCGAGCCTAGGCGAGGCACCGAGTGGTGGGGCAAGAGCGCTTTGGTTACTTTCGCGCTTTTCGAAAGTGACCCGCTGTAAGAGCGGAACCAATAGCCGCCATGACCGCAGCAACGGATATGTACTCACCCCCCCCACCTTTGTTTTTTGTTGCCTGGTTAAAAGTAGTAACCAATATTCACGTTGGTGCGGTAATACCACTCGTTGCTGCCCACCGAACTGGTGTTGGTAAAACCACTGCCATTCTCTGCGCCGCCATAGGGGTTGGCGTTGCGCGCCCAGGTAAAGTCGACCCAGGCCATCACCGGCATGGCCAGGAACTGCGCGCCTACGGTGAACATCTGCGAATCATCCCAGTCGCTCTTGTCTTTCATCATCCGGCTGTAGTCGGTGTACAACTTGACCTTCTTCAACTGCCCCAGCCTCGGCGTGTAGACGTCATAGCCGAGATTGATCGACGCCAGGCTGGCCTTGGACGCGATCAGGTACGCCGGGGTCAGGCCGTTGCCGCCCATCAGCACCGAGTCCTTGCTGACGCCGGTGGGGTTTTCGGGATCGTATTCGTAGCGGATGGCCTGGGTGGTGACGGTCCACAGCCCCTTGTTGATGATGGCGTGTACACCGGCGGCCCAATAGTCGCCATCGTCCTTGGTGGTGGCGTTGTACAGCTGGGCGGTGGCCAGCGAGGCGCCGATCTCGGTTTTCCAGCCATTGCTGTTGAAGGTGCGCGCCACGCGGGCGTTGAGCTGGTTGCGCTTCTCGTTGTCCTGGCGCGACTGGGTGAAGGCAATCGCGTTGTCGTTCAGGTCGGCGTAACGCCCGACTTCAGGCGAGTAGCGAAGGTCGCTGGGCAACATACGTGGGAAAAAGCCAAGCTGCACGTCCCAATCCTGATCCTTGTAGCTGTACTTGAGGCCGGTGCCGGCACTCACTGCATAGCCCATGAAAAACGGCAGGTGGTAACTCCAGCCAAATTGCGGATACGGCTCCAGGCCAAACGGCTTGAACGGTGCGCCCAGTTGCAGGTTGGAGTTGGCATTGAGCCGATAGCCAACGAAGCCACGGTCGATGGAGCGCTTGCCGTCGTCCTGGAACCAGTAGCCGATATCGCTATAGAGGCTCTTGTAGGTGGCCTGCACGTCCAGGCGGAACGTGTCGAAGAGGAAGCGGCCATTGTTCTCGGTGGTGTCCCAATGCTCGTCGCGATAGTTGGTGCGCAGCGCGCCGCCGATGTCCAGGCTGGCGTCCCCGGCGTCACTGCGCCAGGCAATGTGGGGGAAAGGTTTATTGGCGGCGTTGGCCCGCACCGGCTCGGAAGGGATGGGTTCTGCGGCGAAACCGCTGAAACTGGCAAACATCAATCCTGCACATAAGACACGCTTCATAGAGACCTCTCTACCGGGTGATCGGCAACACTCGTCCGCTTGCCTTTAAAGGCAACTAAGGAGGGAGCGGGTCTTACCGGGTTTAAGTGTTGGTTCTTATTGTTTTATCGGCGAAACGCCGTTTAATCAGTGGATGCACGGGAGTAGAGCAGGAAGTGTGCCAGGCGGTAAATTAGTTTGGATTTTATAAAAAACCGCTTAAAAACAATTGTTTATATGGGAAACAAAGCGCTGTGTATAACCCATGAAACAATCCGTAAGTGCGGTAACAAAGTTGCCCGTGATAGGTGCGTCTTTATTGCACGCTGCCAATGAAACGGGCACTTTGCGGGTGATCCTGTAGGCGCGAGCGAAGAACTTGAGGGTAACGCGGTTATTCAGGATAAACCGCGTTATCGTTAACGTTCTTCGCGAGCAAGCTCGCTCCTACAGGGGGGCTAGAGGTCCAGCACCAACCGTTGGCTCTTGCAGCCCGAAACACACACCATCATCGATTTGTTCGCCGCGCGCTCGGCCTTGGTCAGCACCCCGTCGCGGTGGTCGATCTGGCCTTCCACCACCCGCGTTTCACAGGAGCCGCACACCCCCTCGCGGCAGCTGTGATCGATGTCGCAACCGGCTTCGAGCAGCACATCCAGCAAGCTCAAGCCGGGTTCCACCGACAGCGTCTTGCCGGACTTTTTCAACTCCACGCTATAGCGGTTCTGCGCATCTTCGCTGGGCGGCAGTTCGGCGGCGGTAAAGCGCTCGATATGGGCATGGGGATAACCCAGGCGCTCACAGGTGCCCTCGAACGCATCCAGCATCGGCGTTGGGCCGCAGCAGTAGAAGTGCGTATCCGCAGGTTGGCCGGCGAGGTAGGCGGCGAGGTCCGGCGGCACGCCTTTTTCGTCGTTGAAGTGGTACACCACCCGCGCACCCAGGCCGTTCAAGGCTTCCACCAATGCCGCTTCCTGGCGCGAGCGCGCGCAATAGATCAGCTCGGCGGATTTGCCCTGGGCCAGCAGTTGGCGAAACATGCAGTAGATCGGCGTAATGCCGATGCCACCGGCCACCAGCACACTGTGGCTGGCGCTCAGGTCCAGCGCGAAGTTGTTGCGCGGCGCCGAGATCGACAGCGCCATGCCGACCCGCAGTTGGCTGTGCACATACTCCGAGCCGCCGCGGCTGTTGCGGTCACGCAGGATGCCCACGGTGTAGCGCCCCTGGTCGCTGGGAGAATTGAGCAGCGAGTAGCTGCGCACCAGGCCGTTGGCCAGGTGCAGGTCGATGTGCGAGCCGGCCTCGAACGGCGGGAACACGGTATCGCCCAACGGCCGAAACTCCACGCTGATGATGCCTTCGGCTTCATAGCGCAGGGTGTGTACGCGGGCGTTGAGCAGGGAGGGCTTAGACATCATTCACCTCTGTGACGGTACGCAGGTCGACATCGAGCCGGGCACTGGCCTCGATCTCGACCCGAAGTTCAGGAAACACCAGCGCGCTGACGGCCACTAGGGTGGACGTGGGAAATACGGCCTGCCCGGCGAAGAAATCGCGGCGTGCGCGGCCCACCTGGTCCTTGTCGGCGATATCGGTGAGGTACACCGTCAGCCGGTAGATATTGCCCAGATGCCCACCGGCCGCCGTCACCAGCGCCTGGATCTTGCCCAGCACCACCAGGGTCTGGGCGTAGCAATCCAGGGTCGCCTCGCGGCTGGCGGGGTGTGCGGTCATCCCGGACATCACCACCTCGCGGCCGATCAGCAGCGCATTCGACCAACTGGCCCCGGCGGGCGCCACCACGACCGGGTTCATGGCAGTTGCTTCGCGTCGATCAGTTCGAGCTGGGCCTTGGCCGCGTTCTTCAGGTAACGGCGCATGCGCACCACACCCAGGTCGTGCTGGTAGAGGTTTTCGCGCTGGTTGGCGTCCGGCTCCATGAACTCCAGCAGCACCCGATCCTGCTCCAGCACGGCCCAGTGCCGCGCTTCCAGGCGGTTTTTGTAGAGGAAGCGCCAGGTGTCGCGCTGCCAGCCGGTCAGCGGTCGGCAGCGCCAGTGGAACACCGCCGAGAGCGCGCGGCTGCTTGGGGTGTAGCTGCCGATAATGGTGAAGTTGCCGCCCGGGCCGCCGGTTTTCGGGTAGGGGATTTCCAGGCGCAGCCAATGGCAGCCGTTGTCCATGAACTCGGTCCAGTCGAAGTTCACCCCGCGCTGGCCTTCCTTCTCGAAGAAGAACCCGTTGTCGGTGTCGCGGGTGACGAACTTGGCGGTGGCTTCGCCTTCACTCATCGAGTGCGACATCTTGTGCAGGTAGGTGCCGTGCATCGGGTCCATGACGTTGTCGATCACGTAGCGGTAGTCGCCTTTCCACTCGGTGTAGCAGACGAAGCTGCTCCACTCCGGGGACGTCAGTTGCTCGGGCAGCACCAGGTCCGGCGGGGTCGCTAAATGCGGGTCGGTGGCATTGAACAAAAAGATCGCGCCTGCCGCTTCGCGGGTATGGAACATGCGGGTCGGGCGGCTGCCTTCGAGTTTGCAGCCGGGGCTGCCCGGTACCTTGGTCACGGTACCGTCACAGCGCACTTCGATGCCGTGATACGGGCATTGCAGGCGATCACCCAACACCGGGCCCTGGGACAGCGGCGCACCGCGATGGGGGCAATGGTCTTCGAGGGCGTGCACGCGGCCATCGTTGTCGCGCCACAGGGCGATCTTGTAGCCCAGGCGGCGTACCGATACCGGCTTTTCACCCAGCAGGTCCGAGGGTAATACCGGGAACCAGAGGTCTTTGAGGCCATTGGCCAGATGGTTTTCAACAGGGTCGACGGTCAATTGCATAGTCATTGTTTTATTCCTTCTGCCGGGTCATTCGCCCAGCCGGGCCATCAGGGTTTGATAGGCATCTGCCGTCCACTCGCCGCTGGTCAGCGGGCAGGGCGGGCCGGCCAGGTTGAGGTGGGCGAGCAGGGCCGCCAACTCGGTCACGCCGTTGCCGAAGGCGCGCTCGATGGAGTCGCCCAGCAGCTCTTCAAACTGGGTATTGGGCCGTTTGCGCGCCTGATGGGGCTCGAGGAATCGTTCGGTAGTGCTCATGTCATTGACCTCCGTTGCGTACCCGTTCGCGGATGGTTTCGCGCACCGGGATAAAGTCGTATGTCGGGAAAACTTCAGTGCTGAACACGCCCCACGCCGAGCGCTCAAGCTCCACGTTAAGGGACGGCAGCAGGCCCGGCGCCAAGCGCAGGGTGACGATCTGGCCCAGGCCCATGGCCACGGTCCAGCTCACCACCTCCACGCCTTGCGGTGGAAAGCGCTCCCACCAGTCCTGCTGCTTCATGTGCCGCTGAATGTCTTCCAGGTTCTTTGATTGGTCGTGCTTGAGCAGCACGGTCACCAGCAAGGTGTCGCTCATGGTCAGGCCGCGCTTTGGGTGGGGATGGTCCAGGCGTCGTAGCCGTAGACCCAATCGGCGTTGCCGCCGTCCTTGAGCCACTGGTTGCCGCGCGAGCCGATCTGGATCTGGCTGGTGCGTTCCAGGCGCGCCTGCTGATAGCCCTGCAAGGCAGCGGCGACCTGGGACGGGCTGTCGAGGTCTTGCAGGTAACGGGCGAGCACCACCGCATCCTCGATGGCCTGGCCGGCACCCTGGGCCATGAACGGCATCATCGGGTGGCACGCATCGCCCAGCAGGGTGATGGGTCCCTTGGACCAGAACGGCAGCGGGTCGCGCTCATACAGCGCGGTCTTGAGCACATCGCTGCACGCATTCAGCAGGGCACGGGCGTCGGGGTGGAATGCCTGGTAGTGGCTGCGCAGTTCGTCGGCATCGCCGGCGCTGGTCCACGACTCTTCGTGCCAGCTGTCCTGGGCGGTAGTGGCGAAGATAAAGATGTCCTTGCCCTGGTTGAGCGGGAACGTAACGATCTGGCTCTGGGGGTTGGGGCCCCACCATTTGGTGAAGGCCTGGATATTCGGCACATGGGCCACCAACTCGGCCGGCACCACCGCGCGGTATGCCACCACCCCGGTAAAGCGCGGGTGCTCTTCGCCGAACAGCGCGTTGCGCACCACCGAGTGGATACCGTCGGCGCCGATCAGCACGTCACAGTGGTGCTGGCTGCCATCCTTGAAATGCAGGCAGATGCCGTCGTCAGTGTGCTCGACCCGTTCGGCACGCTTGGCGAACTGCACCTGCTCCAGCGGGAATACTTCAGCCAGGGCCGCCAGCAGGTCGGCGCGGTGGATGGTCAGTTGCGGGGCGCCGTATTTCTGCTCGGCGGCGTCGGACATTTCCAGGCGTGACGTCTCTTCGCCGCTGTCCCACATCCGGCTGATACGGTGGGTCGGCCGCGCGGCCGGGATGCGCACGGCGGCGCCAATTCCCAGGCCATCCAGCGCCCGTACCGCGTTGGGGGTGAGGTTGATGTCGGCACCGACCCGCAAAAAGGCCTTGGACTGTTCAAACACGGTGACCTGGTGACCGGCGCGGTGCAGGGCGATCGCGGCGGTCAGGCCGCCGATGCCGGCGCCGGCGATAGCAATATTTAAGGAAGGCATGGGCGACTCCTGCTCAAGGTTTCGGTTTGTCGGTGAGGAACTTGCCTTGCGGCGCCTCGACGTGTTGCTGGCGCCGGGTATTGCCGTCGATACCGCCGGCAATCGCCCATTCGGCGAACACCGTGGGCCCCGGCTCAAAGGTGCGGGGCTGCCATTCGCCGGTCAGTTGGTCTTCGTCGGCGTAGTACTCCACCAGCGCGCCAGCGGGGTTTTTGAAGTACCAGAAAAACGCCGAAGACACCGGGTGGCGCCCAGGGCCGATCTCGGTCGGCCAGCCGCTGCGGGACACGTGCATGCCGCCGCCAAACACCTCGTGCACATCGCGCACGGTAAAGGCCACATGGTTCAGGCCGGCCCGTGGCGCCGGCAGTTGCAGCATGAACAGGTCGTGATGGCCGCCTTCCTCGGCGGTGCGCAAAAAGGCCCCGCGGTCCGGGTAGCGGTCCGAGGCCTGGAAGCCGAAACGTTCGTGGTAGAAGGCTTCGCAGGCGTTTACGTCCTTGACGAAAAACACCACGTGGCCGACTTCAATCGGCGTGGCGCGCTCGTAGATCGGCGCCGCCTTGTTGATCCGACCCTTGGTCTGCCAGGTGTTGTGGCCGCTGCATTCAATCTCCAGCTCACGCTTGCGCGTCACTTGCAGGCGGATCGCCAAGCCGTTGGGGTCGGTGCAGCCGATACGGCCGTTGCCCTCGACAAACCCCGGGTCGTTGGCGATGCGTTCGGCGTACAGCGCAAGGTCCGCCGCGTCGGCCACGCCCCACACCACTTCGCGCACGGTCGAGCCGGCCTCGATGGCGGGCGGCAGGCCGGGTTTGTTCAGGTCGGCGAGCACTACGCGGCAGCCGTTGAGGGTCTCGAAGATCACCTCATCGGGTTGCGCGCTGACCTGAGTCAGGCCCCAGTCGCTGAAAAAACGCACGCAGGTGTCGAGGTCCTCGACGCCATAGGTGACTTCATCAATACCTAAAACGCTCATCACGCTACCTCGTGTGGCACACCGGCCCAGGCCAGTGGCTGTTGGTTCATGCCCCAGTAGAGGCTCTTTTGTTCCATGTATTGCAGGATCCCCAGGCGGCCTTTCTCGCGGCCCAGGCCGCTGTCGCGCCAACCGCCGAACGGCGTGGAAATCGAGAACTGCTTGTAGGTGTTGATCCACACCGTGCCAGCCTGCAAGCGCCGGCCCAGGGCCCAGGCGCGCTTGTAGTCGCGGCTCCAGATGCCTGCCGCGAGGGCGTACAGGCTGTCGTTGGCCTGCTCCAGCAGTTGCTCTTCATCGTCGAAGGGCATGGCCACCAGCACCGGGCCGAAGATTTCTTCCTGGCACACCTGTTGTTGGTTGTGCAGGCCTTCGAGGATGGTCGGCGGGTAGAAGTAACCCTGGTCATACAGTCCGCCGCTAGGCCGCTGCCCACCCAGGCGCAGGCGCCCGCCTTCGGCCAGGCCGAGGGCGACGTAGCGTTCCACCGATTCACGATGGCTGGCGCTGATCAGCGGGCCCATCTGCGTGTTTTCGTCGGCCGGGTCGCCCATGCGCAGGTTCGCGGCGGCGGCTACCAGGCGTTGCATGAAGGGTTCGTACAGGGCGCGCGCGACAAACAGTCGCGAGCCGGCAATACAGGCCTCGCCCGAAGAGCTGAAGATGCCGTAGAGCACGCCCGCCACCGCGTGGTCGAGGTCGGCGTCATCAAGGACGATGGTCGGCGACTTGCCGCCCAGCTCCAACGACACCGGCATCATCTTGTCGGCGGCGATATGGGCGATGTGCTTGCCAGTGCGGGTGCCGCCGGTGAACGACACGCGCTTGACCAGCGGGTGGCGGGTCAGCGCATCACCCAGCAGCGAGCCCTTGCCGGGCAGCACGCTGATCAGGCCCTTGGGCAGGCCGGCCTCTTCACACAAGCGCGCCAGGCGCAGGGCCAGCAGCGGGGTGATTTCCGCTGGCTTGATCACCACCGCATTGCCCGCCGCCAGGGCTGGCGCGACCTTCTGCGCCTCGCTGGCAATCGGCGAATTCCACGGAGTGATCGCGGCGACCACGCCCATCGGCTCATACACGCTCATGCTGACGAAATCGCCGCGCGAGGGGGTGATGGTTTCTTCGAGGGTTTCGCAGGCGGCGGCGAAGAACTGGAAGGTGCCGGCCGCACTGGCCACCAGCGCACGGGTTTCATTGATCGGCTTGCCGTTATCCTGGCGTTGCAGCTGCGCCAGTTCCTCACTGTGCAGGCGGATCAGCTCGGCGATGCGGTACAGCACGCTGGCCCGCTCATGGGGTTTGCGTTGGGCCCAGCCGCTGTGCAGGAAGGCCTGGTGCGCGCCCTGGATGGCGTCTTCCACATCCTGCAAATCGGCAGCATTGAGCCAGGCCACGGCCTCGCCGGTGGCCGGGTAGCGGCTGGCGTAGCGTTCGCCACGGCCCAGGCGCCAGTGGCCGGCGATGCAGATCGGTAAAGTCTGTTCGAGGGTCATCGACGGGCTCCTAAATTGAGATGGCATGGGCGTGGTTGCCCAGCGCACGGACCACGCTGTACACGGTCAGCGCCGAGGTCTTGGGGTTGGCCAAAAGCGGCTTGCCGCGCAGGCTCAACTCGAAACGGCCAAAGGCGCCACGGGCTTCGAAGTGGTGGACGTTTTCGTCGCTGTGGGGGTCGGCGATCAGCGTGACGTGGGTGCGATCCAGGCCCAGCCCGGCCAGGGACAGGGTGGCGGCGACGTTGGCGTTTTTCGGATACAGCCGCGCGGCTTCGCGGGCGCTGCCCTGGAAGATCACCGTGGCTTGGCTGATGGTGTCGAGGTCGCACGCCTGCTCGCCGGGAGTGTTTTTCCAGGCGCGGGCCGGCTTGCGCCCGGTGTAGTTGACCGAATCCAGGCCGCCGACCTTGGCCGCCGACAACGCATCAATACCGCCAATCGCACCGGGCAGCAGCTCGATGCGGGTCTTGCCGCGCTCAGCGGCTGCTTCCAGGCGCTCGACCAGACCCACTTCGGACAAGGCGCCGACCGACACAATCAGGCAGGCAATCCCACGCTCCAGGGCCGGCAGCACATGTTCCTCGATAGCGCGGTGGCCGGCGCATTCCACCAGCAAATCCGGGCGCGTATCGGCGGGCAAGGCGGTGAGCACCTGCGGCGGTCGCTTGAAACTGGCCAGGCGCTGGCGCACCAACGCCTCTGAGCCCTCGGAGGCAATGACGTAATCCACGCACAACTGCGGATCGTTCTCCAGCAGCTCCAGCACGCCGACGCCAATGGCGCCGCAGCCGATCATGGTGATATGCAACATGCGGCGATCCTCAGGCGGTGGCCTTCTGGGCTTTGGTTTCGCTGTTGGGCGGGCCGGCGAACTGGGTGGCGAAATTGCCCACGCTGAGCATGTCCACTTCCAGCAGGAACGGGCCGGGTTGGCTCAGGGCGCTGTCGACCACCTTGCCGAAATCCTTGAGGTCGGTGACCAGGCCGTGGCGCAGGCCCATGGATTCGGCGAGCTTGGTGTAGTCCGGGGTGTGCAGGTCGACATAGCAATGCCGGCTACCGTAGACCGCGTCCTGGATATTGCGGATGACCCCATAGCGCTGGTCGTTCATCAGCAGGATCACCAGGTTGGCGCGCTCCTGGACCAGGGTCGCCAGCTCACCCAGGTTGAGGATGAAACCGCCATCGCCCGCCAGGGCGAACACCTTGCGCTCGGGCGCGGTTTCAGCGGCTGCGACCGCGGCGCCGATGCCCATCGCCAGGCCTTGGCCGATACCGCCGCCCAAGGCGTGAACCCCGGCACGCGGGTGGTACAGGTTGAGCAGGCGGTTGCCCCAGATGCTGTTGGACAGGGTCACATCGCGCACCCAGGAGAAGTTGCGCCCGGTGCTGGCCTGCAATTGCTCGACCATCGCCGAGTACGGGCCCAGGTCCGCCACCAGTTGGTTGCGCGATTGCTCGCGCACGGCCTTGAGTTCGACGAGGAATTGCGGATCGGTATGCAGGCGGCCTTCCAGGCGGTCAGCCAGGCCGTCCAGGGCCAGGGCCGTATCGCCGCAGATAAACAGCTCGCTGGCATAGCTGCGGCCTTCGATGGCCGGGTTGGCGTCGATGCGCAGGGTGTTCTGCGGCAGCTTGAGCGCGTACTTGAAGGTCTCGTTGCTGCGCAGGCGCGACCCGGCGATCAGCAGTGCATCGCAGGTTTGCAGGAACTGCTCGACCCGTTTGTTCTGCGAAAAGGCCCCCAGGCAGCGCTCGTCGTCTTCATTGACCACGCCACGGCCTTGGGTCGAGGTGATCACCCCCACGCCCATCGCCAGCAGGCGCTTGACCTGCGTCCCGGCATGCCGTGCGCCGCCACCGAGCCAGAGCATCGGGCGCTTGGCACTGGCCAGGCGCGCGGCCACCAGGTCGAGGGCTTCCGGTGCCGGCACGGCGACCGGGATCGGCAGCGGCGACAGGTCGGTAGGCATCGGGATAAAGGTCGACTGGATATCGATCGGGATCTCGACGCTGACCGGGCCGGTGGGCGCGGTGAGGGCGGTCTGTACCGCGAGCTTCAGGGTGCTGATGGCGGTCTCGACGCTGCGCACGCGAAAGGCGGCCTTGGACACGGCCTTGAGCATGTTCAACTGGTCGCGGGCTTCGTGGATATACGCCAGTTCCTGATCCAGGTATGGCGTCTCGATCTGCCCGGTGATGTGCAGCAGCGGGGTGCCGGCAGTCTGCGCTTCAACCATGGCGCCGGCGGCATTGCCGGCGGCGGTGCCGGTGGAGGTCAGGCACACGCCCAGGCCGCCGGTGGTACGGGCATAGGCGTCAGCCATGTTGGCGGCGCCGGCTTCACCCCGGGCCATGACAAAGCGGATATTGCCGCGCACGGCGAAGGCATCGAGGATCGGCATGTTGTGGATCGAGATCACGCCAAACGCGGCCTTGACGTCGCATTGTTCGAGAAAGGCGGTGATGGCAGCGCCCACGGTGACAGTGTTTTCATTACGCATGGCGGGACAGGCCTCCGGATACATCGATATGGCTGCCTGTGGTGTAAGCCGACAGAGGCGAGGCCAGAAACAGGATCGCGCGGGCCGCTTCAATCGGCAGGCCCAGGCGCCCCAGGGGAATATGTTTTTGTTGGGCCAGGCGGGCGGTCCATTGCGCCCAGTCGAGGTCGCGTTCTTCACGCGCTTCGAAGCGGCGGCGCCATTGCCCGGACTCCACCAGGCCAATCAGGATGCCGTTGACGCGGATGCCTTGCGGGGCGAACTCGGTGGCCATCGAGCGCACCAGGTTCTTGATCCCGGCGCGGGCGGCCGAGGTGGCGACCATGTGCGGCTCCGGCTGGCTGGCCAGCAGTGAGTTGACGCAGACGATGGCGGCATCGGCCTGGTTTTGCAGCTGCGGCTTGAAGGCGCGGACCGGGTTGATCACCGAAAAAAACTTCAGGTGCAGCTCTTCGGTCCAGGCGCTGTCGGTGGTGTCTGCGAAGGTCGAGACCCGGCCTTGCCCGGCGTTGTTGATCAACACACTGGCGGCGCCCAGCGCGGCCTGGCTGGCGCTGGCAAAGGCGTTGACCGCTTCGCCATCGAGCACATCGCACACCTGGGCCAGCAGTTGGCCTTGGGGGAAACGTTGGCGCAGGCCGCTTTCGGCACGGCGCAGGCGTTCTGCATCGCGGCCGCAGAACGCAACGGCGGCGCCGGCTTCCAGCAGCAGCTCGACGCACGCCAGACCAATGCCCGAGGAGCCTCCGGTGACGATTGCGGTGCGGCCCTGCAATGGATAAAGGCTCATCTCAATCTCTCATCAAGGCAGTGACGCGGGGCTGGCTGCTGTGGGCGCCGCCGTTGTAGTTGAGCAGGCGCGACAGCTCGTCGGCGCTGCGTCGTACCTGGGTCAACAGCTCTTCAAAATTCACATGACCGATCTGCGTGGTCGGGATGGTCACGCCGAGGGCGGCCACGATGTCGCCGCTCTGGTCGCGCACGGGCGCGGCCACTGTGGAAATCGCCGATTCAAAGAACCCTTCGCCGCTGACAAAGCCGCGCTGGCGGTCGGCCTGGAGCATGTCGAACAGCTCCATCACGGTTTTGGGGGTGCAGTGGGAGTGCTGTTCCAGGTGCTCCTCGGGGTACAGCTCGCGCAGTTCGGCCAGTGACAGGTCTTCGAGGAGGATGCGCCCCAGCACCGTGGCATGGGCCGGCAGGCGGGTGCCGACGTTGACCGCGTTGGAGAACACCGACGGCGGCGAAACCTTGGCCACATAGACGATGGAACGCCCGTCGCGCACCACCAGGTTGCTGGGGTAGTTAACCCGGTCGCACAAACGGGCCAGCAGCGGCTGGCCGAGTTCGGTCAGCTCCAGCGAGGCCAGGTACTCGAAGCCCAGGCGCAGCACCGACATGCCCAGGCGGTATTCGTTGCCGCTGCGGGTGACGAAGCCCATGGTTTCCAGGGTGGTCAGCAGGCGGAAAATGGTCGAGCGCGGCAGCGCCAGGCGCCGTGCCAGTTCCGGCGCGGTCAGGGTGCGGTTGCGCCGGCTGAACTCGCAGAGCAGCAGCAAGCCGCGCTCCAGGCCCGGCACGATGTATTTGTCCTGAGCATCCTTCAGCAGATCTGAGTCGTTCATAGGGTTCTACCTGTCAGGGATTGTTTGAGGGCGTAGGCCAGGCGACCGGCAACCACCAGCGGTTGTTCGATGGGGCTGGCATGGCCTGCGTCGGCGATCAGGTTGAAGCTGGCACCCAGGGCCTTGGCTACGCCCAGGCAGGTGTCGGGCGTGGTGATGGCGTCGGCTTCGCCGCAATGCACTTCGCAGGGCATTGCAGGTTGGCCGTGGCGCAGCAAGTCGTCGCCGCACAGCAATTCGATGGCCTGGCGATAACCCAGCGGGTTCAGGCGGGCCATGTTCCAGTGCACCCAGGCCAACGCTTCGGGCTGGGCCCGCGACGAGAGCATGTGGGCGCTACGTTGTGCGGCCAGGCCGGCGATACCCAGGCGTTGCAGGTTATCCAGGCGTTGCTGGCGTACTTGCTGGCGCTGCTGGCTGCGCTCGGGTGCGCCATAGCCGCGAGCCGGGCTGATCAGCACCAGGCGGCTCACCCGCTTGGCCTGGGCACTGCGGGCCAAGGCCAGGGCGGTCAGTGCGCCCAGGGAATGGCCGACCAGCACGCACTCGTTCACCTCCAGCGCATCGAGCATCTGCACCAGGCGGGCGGCGTATTGCTCGGCCTTGGGCACGTCCGACTCCAGGGGGCTGGAGTCGCCATAGCCGGGCGCGTCCCAGGCGATGACCCGGGCCTGGGCCGCCAGGTGCTGTGCCACTTGCAGCCAGGACGCCGCGCCCGAGCCGATACCGTGCAGCAACACCACCGCCGGCCCCGTGCCGCATTCGCGCAGGGCCTGCTGGCCACCGGCGGCGGCGACCAGGCGCTGGGGGAAGTCGCGCTGCAGTTGGGCTTGCAGGTCGGCCGTCGGCGCGGCTTGGGTGAGTCCTGGCAACATGGGCTTACCCGCGCTTGATCGAGGCCAGAGGGTGCTCTGGCGGATAGGTCGGGGTGATCGGCTTTTTCGCGCCGAGCATCACGCACATCAGCGCGTCTTCGTCGCCGATATTGATCTCTTCGCGGTACACGCCCGGCGGCACGGAAATCACGTCGCGGTCGGTGAGGATGGTTTCGAAACGCTCGCCGTCCTTTTCCAGTACCACCTTGAGTTTGCCGCGCAGCACGAAAAACACTTCTTCGACGTCAATGTGCAGGTGCGGCGGGCCTTCGTGGCCGGCCGGGATGACCATGGTGGAAAAGGTGAAGTGCTCCGACGGGATGGTGTTCATGTCGGTGCTGATGCCGGTACCGCCAGTGCCGATGTAGCGCATTTGCGCACGGCGGAACTTGGGGTCGTAGTCGGCCTGGAACTTCAGGGCATCCCAGTCGTACTTGCGCGTCTCGTAGCGGGCGATGCGCGTGCTCATCCAGCTTTCCAGGCTGGCGCCGGCAGGGCGGTCCCAGCTTTTCGGGGTGTCGTTTTGGGCAGATAGATCAGTCATGACAGTCTCCAGATCAAGGCATGACGAACCCGCCGTTGACCGGCAGGGTTTGTCCAGTGATAAAGCGGGCAAGGTCGGACAGCGCGAACAGCACGGCGCCGCTGACGTCTTCGGGCAATTGCGGGCGTTGCAGGGCCCGTTGGTCGTTGTACAAACGGTGGCGCGCCTCGGGCACGTAGGCGGTGGCTTCCACCAGCACCAGGCCGGGGGCGATGGCGTTGACGGTGATGTTGTCGCTGCCCAGCTCACGGGCCAGGCTGCGGGTCATGGCGATGATCGCGCCCTTGCTGGCGACGTAGGCCAACAGGTTCGGTGCACCCCACAGCGGGGTGTCCGAGGCCAGGTTGACGATGGCGCCCTGGCCGCTGGCGCGCAGGGCCGGCAGGCAGGCGGTGGTCATCAGCCAGGTGCCGCGCACGTTGACCTGCATCACCTGGTCCCAGGTGTCGATGCTCAGCTCTTCGCAGCCCTTGCCCCCGGAGTTGGTGATCGAGACGTTGTTCACCAGGCCGTCGAGGCCGCCCAGCAGGCTGATCGTCGCGTCGACACAGGCCTGGATCGAGGTGGGTTGCGCCAGGTCGACAGCCACGGCCTGCACGTCCAGGCCCAGCGCCCGTAATTCACCGGCGGCCTGCTGTACACGCTCGTGCAGCACATCGGCAATCACCACCCGGGCGCCGGCCTGGCCGATGGCCTGGGCAAAGGCATAGCCCAGGCCCCGGGCGCCACCGGTGACCAGCACGCGGCGGCCTGCAAGCAAAAGGTCATGGCGGCTCATCATTGGGTGCTCAACATGGCTTTGGGCATGTAGTGCAGGACGCGTTTTTCCGCCCACACCACTGCGCCGTAGGCGATCACCCCAATCAGGGTCAGCGCGACAATGGCGACGAACACCCCGGCGGTGTTGCCCTGGCCCTCGGCGTCTACCAGCAAGAAGCCCAGGCCCTGGTTGCCACCGACCAGCTCACCGACGGTGACGCCGATCACGGCCAGGGTCGAGGCAATGCGCAGGCCGGAAAACAGTGCGGCCATGGCCGACGGGAACTCCACCAGGCGGAAGATCTGCCAGCGGCTGGCATTCATGGTGCGTACCAGGTTGATCATGTCCGGGTCGACGGTGCGGATTGCCGAGAGCACGTTGATCATCACCGGGAAAAACACGATCAGGATCGCGATCAGAATCTTCGGGTAGATGGTGTAGCCCAGCCACATCACGAACAGCGGCGCGAAGGCGACTTTCGGGGCGATCTGCAAGGCCAGGATGTACGGCGACAACATGGCTTCGGCCGCCGGCGACAGGCCCAGCGAGACACCGATCATCACTCCCAGCAGGGCGCCGAGGGCGAAGCCGACGACGATCTCCAGGGCGGTGATCAGGGTGTGTTGCAGCAGGCCGCCGGTTTGCCACATCACCAGGCCTTCCTGGGCCACGCGGCTGAGTTTGGGCATGACGAACTCGGGCATGCCGAGCAGGCCGGGGCCCCATTGCCAAAGCACCAGGAACAGGATCAGCAGCGCGACGCTACCGAGCACGGAGTTGTTGTTTTTCATCGTGTACGTACCTCAATGTCCCGGTGGTTCACTGTGCGGCGACCGGGCTGTCGACGAATTGGTTGGTGAAGAGGTCTTCAAGCGGAGTCGCCTGAGTGACGATGCCCTCGCTGACATAGAACTGCAGGACCTTGTCCAGGTGCTGCGGATCGATGTGCCCGAGCACGGCCTGCTTGGCGTAGACGTGTTCGACGTAGAGCTTGAAGATTTTCTCCAGCGAGTCTTCCTTGCCGGCGTAGGCCGGTACCGCCTTGGCGAAGGTCGCGGCGGCGGCGCGCGGGTCCTGGATGATGTCGCGCATGCCTTGCAGGGTGCCCTGGACCACGCCGCGCACAATCTGGGGCTGGTTCTTGATCGCGTCGTCGGAGGCGAGAATCGCCTGGGCCATGCTCTCGAAAATCTGGTCCTGGGGGATCAGCTTGATCTGCACCCCGGCTTCCTCGGCATTGATCACCCAGTCCGGCACGCCCGCCATGGCCTGGGCCTTGTTGGCGGAGAACAATTGCCAGACCCCGGCGGGGCCGGCGGCCTGGATGTTCACGTCGTTTTTGCCCAGCCCGGCTTTGCGCAGCGAGGCGAGCAGGGCGTAGTAAGTGGTGTCGGAGTACGACATCACCGTCATGGTCTTGCCCTTGAGGTCGCTGACGCTGTTGATGTTGTCCTTGGCGTTGGTGGCGATCATCGTCACCCCGCCGTCGCCCAGCACCGCCACGGCGCGCACCGGGATGCCATTGGCCCGCACCACGATCGGCGTGTCACCGATGGCTCCGCCGATCAGCGCATTACCGGCGCCGATCTGCTTGGCCACGTCCACGCCACCTTTGGCGGCGATAAAGGTCAGGTCCAGGTCCTGGGTCGTGTAGTAGCCCTTTTCCTTGGCGATGATCCACGGAGCGAACGCGGGCGAGTTGGGCGGCGCCGGCAGCAGGTAGGTGACCTTGGTCGGCTGCGCCTGGGCGGCACAGGCCATGCCGAGGCCCAGGCTGAGGGCGCAAAGACGTTGAAACAGAGACTTGAGCATGGGGACTCCTGAATCGGTTGGGGGCCGCAAGGGCGGTGATCAGTGCAGTTCGGTGTCGGCGCCGACCTGGAGCAACTCCATCAGGCGGCCGACCAGCGGGCCGATTTCCGGCAGCTTGCGGCGCTCCAGGGGGTTGTCGCGAAACGGCAGGTCGATACTGATTTCCTCGATGATCGTGCCGGGGCGGGCGCTCATGACCAGCAAGCGGTCGGACATGGCGATGCCTTCGATCAGGTCATGGGTGATGAACAGCGCGGTCTTCTTCTCGTCGAACAGCATCCGCGCCATGTCCTGTTGCAGGATCATCTTGGTCTGGGCATCGAGGGCCGAGAACGGCTCGTCGAGGAACAGCACCTGCGGGTCGATGGCCAGGGTGCGGGCCAGGGCGGCGCGCTGGCGCATGCCACCGGATAGCTGGAACGGGTAGTGATCGGCGTAGCCATTGAGGTGGCAGCGCTCGAGCAGGTCGAGGGCGACTTTCTGCCGGGTGGTGGCGGGTACGCCCTGGATCTCCAGGCCCAGCTCGACGTTGCGGCGGATGCTGCGCCAGGGCATCAGCAGGTCCTTTTGCAACATGAACGCAACCTGCGGCACCGGCCCGGTGACCGGCTCGCCACCAACGAACACTTCACCTTCGCTGGGGCGGTACAGGCCCGAGCCCATGTTCAGGATGGTGCTCTTGCCGCAACCGGAAGGGCCGATGATCGACACCACTTCACCCCGGCGAATCTTGAAGTTCACCTCGCGAATGGCGAAGGGCGCGTCTGCTTTACCCTTGGCCGGGAAACATTTACCGACATTGCGAAATTCAATTTCAGTCGGCTCCAGCTCTTCCCTGAGAGCTTGGTTATTCCATTGGGGCGTCACGGCGTACATCTCTTTCACAGCCATCAGGTAGGTACTCTGGTCTGTTTTATAGGTGATACGCCGTTTAGTGCATGAACAATGCCAGGGGGTTATTTCCTACAAACTATTAGTAAATATCCTTTGATATTAGTGATTTAGGTTCTAATAGTTGGAAGTTGGTTGTTTCATATATGAAACGTTGGTTCTTATATGGCACGAAATTGCACACTGCTTGAGCGTGTAATGGGAAGTTGCAAGAAGTCGGTGCTTTATTGGGTAACGCGGGGAAGTTGCGAAAGGCGTTATTTGTTTTATATGTAAAACGCATTCGAGGGACTGGTTGCGTTTATGTAGGAGCCGGCTTGTCGGCGATGGCGTCCTTGAAATGTTGTACCTGCCTTGAGGACCTCATCGCCGGCAAGCCGGCTCCTACAAAGGTTGGGGGTTGGCAAATTGCGGGCAAAAAAAAGGGCCTGAAGAGCAAGTCTTCAAGCCCTCAAAAGGGTGAGAGGTGTCTAGTCCCTCAACCTGGTGAGCGGTGCTACATGCGTTCAGGCCTTCAAAGGCACCAGACGCGGGGCAATCATGTTTTCCGGGCGCAGGATGTCGTCGAGCATGGCGTCGTCGAGCAAGCCTTCTTCGCGCACCAGTTCCAGCACGCCGCGGCCGCTTTCGAGGGCAATGCGGGCGATGCGGGTGGCGTTTTCATAGCCGATGTACGGGTTCAGCGCGGTGACCAGGCCGATGGAGTGCTCCACCAGTTCGCGGCAGCGTGCTTCGTTGGCGGTGATGCCGACGATGCAGTGCTCGCGCAGCATGTCCATGGCGCGTTGCAGCAGGCGGATCGAGTCGAAGATCTTGAAGGCGATCAGCGGCTCCATCACGTTCAGTTGCAGTTGGCCGCCTTCGGCCGCCATGGTCAGGGCCAGGTCGTTACCGATGACCTGGAAGGCCACCTGGTTCACGGCTTCCGGGATGACCGGGTTGACCTTGCCGGGCATGATCGAGCTGCCTGGCTGACGCGCTGGCAGGTTGATTTCGTTGATCCCGGTACGTGGGCCGCTGGACAGCAGGCGCAGGTCGTTGCAGATCTTCGACAGCTTCACCGCCGTACGCTTGAGCATGCCGGAGAACAGCACGAACGCGCCCATGTCGGAGGTGGCTTCGATCAAGTCGGCCGCCGGTACCAGCGGCTGGCCGCTGATGGTGGCCAGGCGCTGTACAGCCAGGGCCTGGTAGCGCGGGTCGGCGTTGATGCCGGTACCGATGGCGGTGCCGCCCAGGTTGACTTCGGTCAGCAGCTCCGGCGCCAGGGTCTTGAGGCGTGCCAGGTCTTCACCCAGGGTCGTGGCGAAGGCACGGAATTCCTGGCCGAGGGTCATCGGCACGGCATCTTGCAGCTGGGTACGGCCCATTTTCAGGACGTGGCCGAACTCGACACCCTTGGCGGCGAACGCCTGGATCAGGCTGTCGAGGCTGGCCAGCAGCGCGTCATGGCCCAACAGCAGACCCAGGCGGATCGCGGTCGGATAGGCGTCGTTGGTCGACTGCGCCATGTTCACGTCGTTGTTGGGGTGCAGGTATTGGTACTCGCCCTTGTTGTGGCCCATGGCCTCCAACGCGATGTTGGCGATGACTTCGTTGGCATTCATGTTGGTTGAAGTGCCAGCGCCGCCTTGAATCATGTCCACCACGAACTCTTCGTGGAAGTCGCCGCGGATCAGGCGGGCGCAGGCTTCGCTGATGGCAGCGTGCTTGGCTTCGCTGAGCTGGCCCAACTCGCGGTTGGCATCAGCGGCGGCTTGCTTGACCATTGCCAGACCGACCACCAATTTCGGGTAATGCGAAATCGGAACGCCGGAGAGACGGAAGTTATTCACGGCTCGCAGGGTCTGGATGCCGTAATACGCTTGGGCAGGTACTTCGAGTACGCCAAGCAGGTCTTTTTCTGTGCGGAATGATGCAGCGGAGGACATGACGGAAATCATCTCGATATGGACCCGGGCTAGGCCGGAACGCTGTGAATGCTAGGCTTGTGGGAGTTTTTGGGCCAATGCTATTAAGCGCTGGCCTATGCACAAACGGCATAATGTTGATGTGACCCGGTTAACATGGCGGGCGTGTGTGCCAAAATGGTGCATGCCCTGGAGAATCAGATGAACCTTGAAAGCAAATGGCTGGAAGACTTTAGCGCCCTGGCGGCCACGCGCAGCTTCTCCCAGGCGGCGGAGCGGCGCTTTGTCACCCAGCCGGCCTTCAGTCGACGCATCCGCAGCCTTGAGGCGGCCCTGGGGCTGACGCTGGTCAACCGTTCGCGCACGCCCGTCGAATTGACGGCGGCGGGGCAGTTGTTCCTGGTAACGGCGCGCACGGTGGTCGAGCAACTGGGCGAAGTGCTACGCCATTTGCATCACCTTGAAGGCGGCCAGGGCGAAGTCATGCAAGTCGCGGCGGCGCACTCCCTGGCGCTGGGCTTTTTCCCACGCTGGATCGCGCAATTGCGCAACGAAGGGCTGAACATCGCCACGCGGCTGGTCGCGACCAACGTCGGCGACGCGGTGCATGCCCTGCGCGAAGGTGGCTGCGACCTGATGCTGGCGTTCTACGACCCGGATGCGGCAATGCAGATGGACCCGGATATTTTCCCGTCGCTGCACCTGGGCAACACCGAAATGCTTCCGGTGTGCGCCGCCGATGCCGATGGCAAGCCGCTGTTTGACCTGGAAGGCGAGGGCAGCGTGCCATTGCTGGCCTACAGCGCTGGGGCATTCCTCGGGCGTTCGGTGAACCTGCTGCTGCGCCAGCGCGCCCTGCGCTTTACCACGGTGTATGAAACCGCCATGGCCGACAGCCTTAAAAGCATGGCGCTGGAAGGGCTGGGGATTGCCTGGGTACCACAGTTGAGCGTACGCGCCGAGCTGGCCCGGGGTGAACTGGTAGTGTGCGGCGGGTCGCAGTGGCATGTGCCGCTGGAGATCCGCCTGTATCGCTGCGCGTTGGTGCGCAAGGCGAACGTGCGGTTGTTGTGGCGCAAGTTGGAAGGTGGGGCAACGCAGAATCCGCCGGCCGAACGCGGTTAACTATAGGAGCTGGCTTGCCAGCGATAGCAGTGTGCCAGTCGAATATTTGGTGCTGATTGACCGCAATCGCCGGCAAGCCGGCTCCTACAGGTTTTGGGTGTTTTGGCTGACTCTGAAGTCAATAAAACCGCAGGTTTGACCGGTAAGACAGATGGTCATTCCAGGGGCTGTTTATCTGCATTATTACGGTATACTGCGCGGCCTTCGGCCGGTCCAACCGGCCTTAATTCGTACAACAAGCCACGCCGGATTTCCCGCGTGGCTTGTTGTTTTTTGACGCGCCTGCGGGCGCCCAGAGAGAAGAGGCACGACGATGAGTGCATTGGTTGGCGTGATCATGGGCTCCAAGTCCGATTGGTCCACCCTTAGCCACACCGCCGATATGCTGGAAAAACTCGGCATTCCGTTTGAAGTGAAGGTGGTTTCCGCCCACCGCACACCGGACTTGCTGTTCCAGTATGCCGATGAAGCAGAATCCCGTGGCATCGAGGTGATTATCGCCGGTGCCGGTGGCGCAGCCCACCTGCCGGGCATGTGTGCGGCCAAGACCCACTTGCCGGTACTCGGTGTGCCGGTGCAGTCGTCGATGCTCTCGGGCGTGGATTCGCTGCTGTCCATCGTGCAGATGCCCGCCGGCATTCCGGTGGCCACCCTGGCGATCGGCAAGGCTGGCGCGATCAACGCGGCATTGCTGTCGGCCAGTATCCTGGGCGCCAAGCATCCACAGTTCCACGCGGCCCTGAAGAAATTCCGCGCCGAACAGACTGACAGCGTCCTGGACAATCCAGACCCACGCATCGCCTGAGGTTGTTGATTGATGAAAATCGGTGTAATCGGTGGCGGCCAACTGGGTCGCATGCTGGCCCTGGCGGGTACGCCGCTGGGGATGAACTTCGCGTTTCTTGATCCGGCGCCGGACGCCTGTGCGGCGGCCCTGGGCGAACACCTGCGGGCGGACTACAGCGACCCGGACCACTTGCGCCAACTGGCCGATGAAGTCGACCTGGTGACCTTCGAGTTCGAAAGTGTGCCGGCCGAAACCGTGGCGTTCCTGTCGCAATTCGTGCCGGTGTACCCGAGCGCCGAAGCCCTGCGCATCGCCCGTGACCGCTGGTTCGAAAAGAGCATGTTCAAGGACCTGGGCATTCCGACCCCGGCCTTCGCCGACATCCAGTCCCAGGCGGACCTGGACGCTGCCGTCGCCAGCATCGGCCTGCCGGCTGTGCTGAAAACCCGCACCCTGGGTTATGACGGCAAGGGCCAGAAAGTCCTGCGTACCGAAGCCGATGTGGTCGGCACCTTCGCCGAGCTGGGCAGCGTTGCTTGCCTGCTGGAAGGCTTCGTGCCGTTCACCGGCGAAGTCTCGCTGGTGGCCGTGCGCGCCCGTGATGGCGAAACGCGCTTCTACCCGTTGGTGCACAACACCCACGACAGCGGCATCCTCAAGCTGTCCGTGGCCAGCACCGACCACCCGTTGCAGGCCCTGGCCGAAGACTATTCCAGCCGCGTGCTCAAGCAACTGGATTATGTCGGCGTGATGGCCTTCGAATTCTTTGAAGTGGACGGTGGCCTCAAGGCCAACGAAATCGCCCCGCGTGTACACAACTCCGGGCACTGGACCACCGAAGGCGCCGAGTGCAGCCAGTTCGAAAACCACCTGCGGGCGGTTGCGGGCCTGCCACTGGGTTCCACGGCCAAGGTGGGCGAGAGCGCGATGCTCAACTTCATTGGTGTGGTGCCGCCGGTAGAGCAGGTCATTGCGATTGATGACTGCCACCTGCATCACTACGGCAAGGCCTTCAAGGTCGGGCGCAAGGTCGGCCACGCCAACCTGCGTTGCAAGGACCGCGCGACACTCGACGCGCAGATCGCCAAGGTCCAGGCACTGATCGCCGCGCAATAACCCACGGGCTGGCGGGAACCATTGGTGACCGCCATCCTCTGATTGCAGGATGCCAAAGTCTGACTAGGCTTCAGCTAACTTTCATTCAGAGGGAAATGCCATGGGTATCATTGGGACCATCTTTATCGGTTTGATCGTCGGCCTGCTGGCGCGTTTCCTGAAACCAGGCGACGACAGCATGGGCTGGATCATGACCATCCTGCTGGGTATCGCCGGCTCCCTGGCGGCGACCTATGGCGGCCAGGCGCTGGGTATCTACCAGGCAGGCCAGGGCGCAGGCTTCATTGGCGCGCTGGTCGGTGCCATCGTGTTGCTGGTGATCTACGGTCTGCTGAAAAAGAAATGATTTAGCGACAAGCCCTCTGCGCTGCGCAGGCGCAGAGGGCTAGAATGCCGGCACTGTGTTCATTTGCCGAGCCCCTTCATGCGCCGCCTCCTGTTGACTGTCCTTTTGCTGGGTTCAAGCCTGGCACACGCCGCCCAATTGCCGGAAACCGACTGGCTGGAACTGATGCCTGAGTCAGACCAGAAAGCCCTGGAGCAAATGCCGGATATCGACCACAACTCCCCGGAAGCCCTGGGCACCTTTACCGAAAAGGGTGGCTTGAAGCAGAGCAAAGGTTTGCCGGCGGTGATGTACTCGACCAAGACCGTGGCCGCCCTGAACGGTAAGCATATCCGCCTGGGGGGCTACCCGGTGCCATTGGAAACCGATGCCAAGGGCCGCAGCACCTTGTTCTTCCTGGTGCCTTACCCGGGCGCGTGCATCCACGTGCCGCCGCCGCCGCCAAATCAGTTGGTGTTGGTGCGCTATCCCAAGGGCTTGAAGCTGGATGACATCTACACGCCGCTTTGGGTGACCGGCACCTTGAAGGTAGAGACGGTCAACAACGACCTGGCGGATGCGGCGTATGCGCTGGATGCGGGAGTGGTGAGGGTGGTGCAGGAAGCGGATCTATAACCAGCGCCACAAAACCCCCGGCTTGTGTGGGAGCGGGCTTGCCCGCGATAGCGGTGTATCAGTCGCCGAATGTATCGGCTTAAACACCGCTATCGCGGGCAAGCCCGCTCCTACATTTTGGTCAGGTTACAGGGGCACACTGGCGATGCTCACACCCATGGTGTGACTAGCGCCCGGTGCCAGTGCCACCACATCGTCCAGCACATTCGCCGTCTCGATGCACAGCATGCCCTGCCAGCCATCGTCGGCCATGTCATCGAAGGCCTTGGCGCGTTCAGTCCAGGGGTTCCAGATCACCGTCGATTTTGATCCTTCGCTGGTGAGCTGGATACGGCGCTGCCAGTCTTTATCAACGATGTTCAATTGTACCGGGGTGTCGAGGTAGATGCGGTCGGTCTCGGCAGTAAAGTGCAGGAGGCCGGATTGCTTTTTGGTCACCCAGCCGTCGGCGGTATCGATATAGTCCAATCCGTCCAGGCCTTCAACCTGCACCTTGCGCACGTCGCTGACCGCGAAGTAGCTGTGCAGCGCCTGGCTGATGGTTACGGTGTCGGTGCTGCGGTTGTGGCTGGTCAGGCGGATATGCAGTTGATCGTCGAGCAGGATGCTCATTTTCAGATCGACCTGATGGGGCCAGCCAGGGAAGCCGCCAGCAGGTGCCGGCAGGACCAGCTCAACCCGGTTGTCTTCGACGCCGGCCAGGGTCCAGATGGCTGTGCGCGCGAAACCATGGGCGCCGGCCGGCTGATCACTCTGGCGCATCGCCTTGACGCTTTGCGGGTTGCGCTCGAACACACCAAACCACGGCCAGCACACCGGCACACCCGTACGGATACCTTTGCCAGCCTTGAACACCGCCTTGTCGTTAGGCCAGATCACCGGTTTTGCGCCAGCGGGCTGGTAACTGAACACGTGCGCACCCTGTTGGGCCACCAGCACTTCGGCGCCGTTGTGGCGGATGCGCCAGCAGTCCAGCTCATCCATTTTCACGGCTTCAACGTGGGGCGTAGGCATACAAGGCTCTCTTAGTGACAGGCAATGGGGCAATGGACCGTCAAACCGCCGCGAGGTTTAACGCGCTCGCGACGGAACCGACCGGGTGCGCCCGCTGCCATCGATGGCGACGAACACAAACACCGCCTCGGTGACTTTGCGCCATTCGCTGGACAGCGGGTCATCGCTCCACACTTCGACCATCATCTGGATCGAGCTGCGGCCGATTTCCAGGGCCTGGGTGTAGAAGGACAACTGCGCGCCCACCGCCACCGGAACCAGGAAGGCCATGCGGTCGATGGCTACGGTAGCCACGCGGCCGCCGGCGACCTTGCTGGCCATTGCCGTGCCGGCCAGGTCCATCTGCGCTACCAGCCAGCCGCCGAAAATATCGCCGAAACCGTTGGTTTCACGAGGCAGTGCGGTGATTTGCAGGGCGAGATCGCCTTGCGGGATAGGATCTTCTTGTTCGAGTTCGATCATGCCGGGGGTGCCTCTGACCCGTGACTCTTGGACTATGTAATCGGTGAATAGCCGTCTTGGAAAAACGATTCAGCCCCGAACATACTACGTTCGTCACGTTTTTCGAAAGGCGCCTTGAGGGAAACTCTGCGAAATCGGCTGGCCGGTGCCAACGACGTTTTCGCGCAACTTCCACTGATATGCCGGTGCAAGGCGGGCAGTATATCGGTCGCTAGCCTGCGCGACGACCATTGGGGCCGGATTTTGTACATCTATCTGCGTGGCTTTGAAAGTGTCGGGCAAATGGCCAAAACAGTCATGCAACTTGAGGGGTTTGACCATTGTTTCTTTTAAACCCGGCACCCCAGTATTTGCTGGCGTTTTTGGTCCCCGACAATAATTCGAAGAAGGAAGAGGCGGGCCTTGCAAGGTGGTGACTTTGCGAGTCGGCGCTAACCGCTGTGCAGGTGTTTAGACTGTGCTTTTCCAGGCAATTTGTTATCTTGCCGGACCTGCCAGGCCAAACCAGCACTGTTGCGGATTCCTGATCTGACCTAATAAGAGAAGCCTTGCCATGACCACAGTGCCTTCAAGCATTGCGCCGCCCGCACGACCGCTGAACCGCAACGACTACAAAACCCTGTCGCTGTCGGCCCTGGGCGGCGCGCTGGAGTTCTACGACTTCATCATCTTCGTGTTCTTCGCCACGGTGGTCGGGAAGCTGTTTTTCCCCGCCGACATGCCCGAATGGCTGCGCCTGATGCAGACCTTCGGCATCTTCGCCGCCGGCTACCTGGCGCGGCCGCTGGGCGGGATCATCATGGCGCACTTCGGCGACCTGCTGGGGCGCAAGAAGATGTTCACCTTGAGCATCTTCATGATGGCCGTGCCGACCCTGATCATGGGTCTGTTGCCGACCTACGCGCAGATCGGCCTGTGGGCTCCGATCCTGTTGCTGCTGATGCGCGTGATCCAGGGCGCGGCGATTGGTGGCGAAGTGCCGGGGGCGTGGGTTTTTGTTTCTGAGCATGTCCCACCACGCCATATCGGCTACGCCTGCGGCACCCTGACCAGCGGCCTGACCGCCGGGATCCTCCTGGGTTCGCTGGTGGCCACCGCCATCAACACCCTGTACACCCCGGAGCAGGTGTCGGACTACGCCTGGCGGATCCCGTTCCTGTTGGGCGGTGTATTCGGCCTGTTTTCGGTGTACCTGCGCCGCTGGCTGCACGAAACGCCGATCTTCGCCGAAATGCAGCAGCGCAAGACCCTGGCCGCCGAGCTGCCCTTGCGTGCGGTCCTGCGTGACCACCGTGGCGCCATCGTGCTGTCGATGCTGCTGACCTGGCTGCTGTCGGCCGGTATCGTCGTCGTGATCCTGATGACCCCGACCGTGCTGCAGACCATCTACCACTTCAGCCCGACAGTCTCGTTGCAGGCCAACAGCCTGGCGATCGTCACCCTGAGCCTGGGCTGCATCCTCTCCGGCGCGCTGGCTGACCGCTTTGGCGCCGGTCGCGTGCTGATCGCCGGTTGCGCATTGCTGCTCGCGACCTCGTGGACGCTGTATCACAGCCTGCTGGACCACCCGAACTGGCTGTTCCCGCTGTACACCCTCACCGGCCTGTTCGTCGGCGTGGTCGGCGTGGTGCCCTACGTGATGGTCAAGGCCTTCCCGCCGGTGGTGCGCTTCAGCGGCCTGTCGTTTTCCTACAACGTTGCCTACGCGGTGTTCGGTGGTCTGACGCCGTTGGTGGTGTCGCTGCTGATGAAAGAAAGCCCAATGGGCCCGGCGTACTACGTTGCCGTGATCTGCACGATGGGGATGCTGGTGGGTGCCTACCTGTGGAAACGCGGGCGCTGAACCTGGCAAGTCCCCTGTAGGAACCGGCTTACCGGCGATAGCGTCCCTTGATCAGTGCACAATTCAAGGGCCCATTGCCGGCAAGCCGGCTCCTGCAACGTTTACAGAGTGTTTCTAAAATTACCGCAATCCCTTGCCTCGCCCCCGCGTTTACTCAGCGTCCCCCCCCGCATCCGCTTTCCTAGCCAATACTGGCCTTTCATCTAATTGTCATATTCCAGACATAGAGTGTTCACACGGCCTACCGATACTTGGCCCCGATCCAACTATCCCTATCTGCTAGGAGTAAGGCATGAAACTGAAGCGTTTGATGGCGGCAATGACTTTTGTCGCTGCTGGCGTTGCGACTGCCCACGCGGTGGCCGCTGGTGTTGACCCGGCAATTCCGGCCTATACCAAGACCACTGGTGTATCGGGCAACTTGTCCAGCGTCGGTTCCGATACCCTGGCCAACCTGATGACCCTGTGGGCCGAGAACTACAAAAAAGAATACCCGAACGTAAACATCCAGATTCAAGCCGCCGGCTCTTCCACCGCGCCGCCTGCACTCACCGAAGGCACCGCCAACCTGGGCCCGATGAGCCGCAAGATGAAGGACAACGAACTGCAGGCTTTCGAGAACAAATACGGCTACAAGCCGACGGCTATCCCGGTGGCCGTGGACGCCCTGGCTGTATTCGTACACAAGGACAACCCGATCAAGCACCTGACCATGGCTCAGGTCGATGCCGTGTTCTCGTCGACTCGCCTGTGCGGCGCCAAGGCTGACGCCAAGACCTGGGGTGACCTGGGTGTGACCGGTGACCTGGCCAACAAGCCAGTGCAACTGTTCGGTCGTAACTCGGTATCCGGCACCTACGGCTACTTCAAGGAAGAAGCGCTGTGCAAAGGTGACTTCAAGCCAAACGTCAACGAACAACCAGGCTCGGCTTCGGTCGTGCAGTCCATCAGCTCCTCGCTGAACGGCATCGGTTACTCGGGCATCGGCTACAAGACTGCCAGCGTGAAAACCGTGGCCCTGGCCAAGAAAGAAGGCGGCGAGTTCGTCGAAGACACCGAAGAAAACGCCCTGAACGGCAAGTACCCGCTGTCGCGTTTCCTCTACGTGTACATCAACAAGGCTCCGAACAAGCCTCTGGCCCCGCTGGAAGCCGAGTTCGTGAAACTGGTTCTGTCCAAACAGGGCCAGGAAGTTGTAGTCAAGGATGGCTACATCCCACTGCCAGCCAAAGTTGCCGCCAAGGCACTGGCTGACCTGGGTCTGAAAGAAGGCAAATAAGCCTGCACTACCTGGTGTAGATGCATGCTCTTGTGTGGGAGCGGGCTTGCCCGCGATGCAGGCGACGCGGTTTAAAATTGAAATCGTGTTGATGCCATCGCGGGCCAGCCCGCTCCCATGACAAGCCGGTCTACACCCCTAATTTTTCGGTCCGCTGCCAGCCCTGCTACGCGGCGGATTTTTTGCGTCACTGCATTGTCATCTTTCTGTCATACAGGATCGCTAGGGTGTGCGCATGAATGATCTGGCCAATTCCACCATGACGACGACTTCTCCTCCCAAGCGCATTGATTTCAATACGCCTGAGCTGCAACGCAAGCGCCGCATCCGCGCGCTCAAGGACCGCCTGACCCGTTGGTACGTACTGGTCGGCGGCCTTGCCGTCCTCGGCGCTATCACGCTGATTTTCTTCTTCCTGGCCTACGTGGTCGCGCCGCTGTTCCAGGGTGCCAGCCTGACCAAGGACGAGGCCCTGAGCCCGGCCTGGATGCAGGATGCCGGCAAGCCGTTGCTGATCTCGCTGGAAGAGCAGAACCAGGTCGCCATGCGGGTTTCCGACAAGGGCCAGGCGTTGTTCTTCAGCGTTGATTCCGGTGCTGAACTCAAGCGTGTCGACCTGGCCCTGCCGGCCGGCGCCAGCGTGGTGTCCATCGGTGAAGACCAGCCCGGCAGCCCGCTGGTAATCCTTGGCTTGTCCAATGGCCAGTCCCTGGTGTTCCGTCACTCTTATAAAGTGTCGTACCCGGACGGCAAGAAGACCATTTCGCCCGAAATCGAATACCCCTACGGCGACACGCCAATAGTGCTCGACGAAGCCGGTCGGCCGCTGGAACATGTCGCCCTCAACGCCACTGACAGCTCGCTGATCGTTGCCGGTTCCGCCGGTTCGCACCTGAACGTGCTGTCGGTGAGCCGCGAAGAAAACATGATGACCGGCGAAGTGGTCAGCGAGCAGAAGCGCATCGACCTACCGCAAATGACCGAGCCTGTTAAAGCGATCTTTGTCGATCCGCGCCAGCAATGGCTGTATGTGATCAACGGTCGCGCCCTGGCCGATGTGTTCAGCCTGCGGGACAACAGCCTCAACGGTCGATACAAATTATTGGAAGATGGCAACGCCGAAATCACCGCCAGCACCCAACTGGTGGGCGGTATCTCGCTGATCGTCGGCGACTCCAAGGGTGGCCTGGCCCAGTGGTTCATGGCCCGTGACCCGGATGGCGAGCAACACCTCAAGCAGATCCGTACTTTCCAGATGGGCACCACGCCTATCGTTGAAATCACCGCTGAAGAGCGTCGCAAAGGCTTCACCGCCCTGGATGCCTCCGGCAAGTTCGGGGTGTTCCACAGTACCGCGCACCGCACTTTGCTGGTGGACCCGGTGGTCGAAGGCCAGGGCATCTTTGGCATGTCGCCACGGGCCAACCGCGTGATCGTCGAAGCCGGCGGCAAGCTGCAGCCGTTGACCCTCGACAACCCGCACCCGGAAGTGTCCTGGAGCGCGTTGTGGAGCAAGGTCTGGTACGAAAACTACGACGAGCCTAAATACGTCTGGCAATCGACCGCCGCCAACAGCGACTTCGAACCGAAGATGAGCCTGGCGCCACTGACCTTCGGTACGCTCAAGGCCGCGTTCTACGCCATGCTGCTGGCTGCACCCCTGGCCATCGCCGCGGCGATCTACACCGCTTACTTCATGGCTCCGAGCCTGCGGCGCAAGGTCAAGCCGGTGATCGAGCTGATGGAAGCGATGCCGACGGTGATCCTCGGCTTCTTCGCCGGCCTGTTCCTGGCGCCGTATGTCGAAGGGCACCTTCCGGGGATTTTCAGCCTGCTGATGTTGTTGCCAATTGGCATCCTCGTCGCCGGCTTTGTTTTCAGCCGCCTGCCTGAGTCGATCCGCCTGCGGGTTCCCGATGGCTGGGAAAGCGCGATCCTGATCCCGGTGATCCTGTTTGTGGGCTGGCTCTCGCTGTACATGAGCCCGTACCTGGAAACCTGGTTCTTCGGTGGCGACATGCGCATGTGGATCTCCCACGACCTGGGCATCACCTACGACCAGCGCAACGCCCTGGTAGTCGGCCTGGCCATGGGTTTTGCGGTGATCCCGAACATCTACTCCATCGCCGAAGACGCCGTGTTCAGCGTGCCGCGTGGCCTGACCCTGGGCTCCCTGGCGCTGGGCGCTACGCCTTGGCAGACCATGACCCGTGTGGTGTTGCTGACCGCAAGCCCGGGGATTTTCTCGGCGCTGATGATCGGCATGGGCCGTGCAGTGGGCGAAACCATGATCGTGCTGATGGCCACGGGTAACACCCCGGTCATGGAAATGAACCTGTTCGAAGGCCTGCGAACGCTCGCCGCCAACGTCGCGGTGGAAATGCCCGAGTCGGAAGTGGGCGGCAGTCACTACCGCGTGCTGTTCCTCTCGGCGCTGGTGCTGCTGCTGTTTACCTTCGTCATGAACACCCTCGCCGAGCTGATCCGTCAGCGTCTGCGCAAGAAATACTCGTCGCTTTAAGAAAGGTAGAAGTCTGTGAAACAGAACTCCCTGAATGGATGGTTCAAGAGCGGCGCCCCTGGCGTCTGGATCAGCGGTGGCGCGGTGGCCATCGCGGTCATCATGACCATTGGTTTGCTGGCTGTGATCGCCGTACGCGGCTTGGGTCACTTCTGGCCGGCCGACCTGATCCAGGCCAACTACAACGTGCCGGGCCAGGCCAACCACATCGTCATCGGCGAAGTGGTACAGAAAGAACAAGTGCCGCGCGAGCGCCTGAAAAGCGCTGGTCTGCCGGTGCCGGACGAAGGTCCGGAGTTCATGACCCGCGAGCTGATCAAGGTCGGCAACCGGGACTTGAACGGCAATGACTTCACCTGGATCGTCGGCGAGTGGCTGACCAACCAGACCACGCCTGTCGAGTTGATGGCCATCGAGCGTCGTGAGTGGGGCAACTTCTACGGCACCCTGGTCAACGTCAAGCAGGATGGCAAAGTCATCGCCGAAGGCGAGGCGGCGTGGCCTGAGCTGCAGGCGCGGGTTGAGCGGGTGAACAGGTTGGCCGCCGATCTCAAGACCCTTGAGAAGAGCGACATTGGTGCGATCAACGCCGGCCTGGAGCGAATCCGCCTGCACGGTCGCAAACTGGAACTCAGCGGCAAGCTCGACGCTGCCGCCCAGGCTGACATGGATGCCGACCGCGCCGAGCTGAATGCGCGTTACCAGGCCGTCGAGGCGCGCCTGACCGACCTGCACGCCCAGTTCAACCGCGACAGCCTCACGGCCCGTGACGCCAACGGCAAAGAGCTGGAAATCAACATCGGCCATGTGGTGCATGCCTACCAGCCGAACGCCATGGGTACCCTGACCAAGATGGGTTTCTATGTCAGCAAGGTCTGGGAATTCCTCAGCGATGACCCGCGGGAAGCCAACACCGAAGGCGGGATCTTCCCGGCGATCTTCGGCACCGTGATGATGACCCTGATCATGGCGATGATCGTGACTCCGTTCGGCGTGCTGGCGGCGGTCTACCTGCGTGAATACGCCAAGCAGAACACCTTGACCCGCATTATCCGTATCGCGGTGAACAACCTGGCGGGCGTCCCGGCGATTGTCTACGGCGTATTCGGCCTGGGCTTCTTTGTGTACGTGCTGGGTGGTTCGGTGGACCGCCTGTTCTTCCCCGAAGCCCTGCCGGCGCCGACCTTCGGTACGCCGGGCCTGTTGTGGGCCTCGTTGACCCTGGCGCTGCTGGCGGTGCCGGTGGTGATCGTGGCCACCGAAGAAGGCCTGGCGCGAATCCCACGCACGGTGCGTGAAGGTTCCCTGGCACTGGGTGCGACCAAGGCCGAAACCCTGTGGAAAATTGTCCTGCCCATGGCCAGCCCGGCGATGATGACCGGCATGATCCTCGCGGTGGCCCGCGCTGCGGGTGAAGTAGCACCGCTGATGCTGGTGGGTGTGGTCAAGCTGGCGCCATCGCTGCCGCTGGACGGCAACTACCCGTACCTGCACCTGGACCAGAAGATCATGCACCTGGGCTTCCATATCTACGACGTCGGCTTCCAGAGCCCCAACGTCGAGGCCGCACGTCCGCTGGTGTACGCCACCGCGTTCCTGCTGGTGCTGGTGATCGCCACGCTGAACCTGTCGGCGGTATGGATTCGTAACCACCTGCGCGAAAAGTACAAGGCACTGGATAGCTGACACGGTCCAATGTGGGAGCTGGCTTGCCTGCGATGCAGACGACGCGGTGTATCAGTAAGACCGCAGTGATGCCATCGCAGGCAAGCCAGCTCCCACAGACACAGAATTTGAGTAAGCCGCTCCGGCGGTTCAACGAAACGAATTGGTAGCACAGGGAGCATCCCATGCAACATGAAACCCATTCCCACGGCATCAACATGTCAGCCCTGGGTCGCGACAAGCAGAGCCTGAGCCTGGCCGAAGAAACCGTGGCCATCGAAGTCCCGGGCCTGAGCCTGTACTACGGTGAGAAGCAGGCCCTGTTCGACGTCAGCATGAACATCCCCAAGCAGCGCGTGACCGCCTTTATCGGCCCGTCGGGCTGCGGCAAGTCCACGCTGTTGCGCACCTTCAACCGCATGAACGACCTGGTGGACGGTTGCCGTGTGGAAGGCGCGATCAACCTCTACGGCAGCAACATCTACCGCAAGGGCGAAGACGTGGCCGAGCTGCGTCGCCGGGTGGGCATGGTGTTCCAGAAGCCTAACCCGTTCCCCAAGACCATCTACGAAAACGTGGTCTATGGCCTGCGGATCCAGGGCATCAACAAGAAGCGCATCCTTGACGAAGCGGTGGAATGGGCCCTCAAGGGCGCGGCGCTGTGGGACGAGGTCAAGGACCGCCTGCACGAATCGGCCCTCGGCCTGTCCGGCGGCCAGCAGCAGCGTCTGGTGATTGCCCGGACCATCGCCGTGGAGCCGGAAGTGCTGCTGCTCGACGAACCGTGCTCGGCACTCGACCCGATCTCGACGCTGAAAGTCGAAGAGCTGATCTACGAGCTCAAGTCCAAGTTCACCATCGTCATCGTGACCCACAACATGCAACAGGCGGCGCGGGTTTCCGACTACACCGCGTTCATGTACATGGGCAAACTGGTGGAGTTCGGCGATACCGACACCCTGTTCACCAATCCGGCGAAGAAGCAGACCGAAGACTACATCACCGGTCGCTACGGCTAGGAAGCTGTGGTTTTTATTGCACTGACGCTGCGGTTCTCCGCACCTTACCGGACGCTCCAAGGACGCCAACATGATTAGCAAAGAAGGCCTTACCCACCACATCTCCGCGCAGTTCAACGCCGAGCTTGAGGAAGTGCGCAGCCACCTCCTGGCCATGGGCGGGCTGGTGGAGAAGCAAGTCAACGACGCGGTGACCGCGCTGATCGAGGCCGACTCGGGCCTGGCCCAGCAAGTGCGCGAGATCGACGACCAGATCAACCAGATGGAGCGCAACATCGACGAGGAATGCCTGCGCATCCTCGCTCGTCGCCAGCCGGCGGCCTCCGACCTGCGGTTGATCATCAGCATTTCCAAGTCGGTGATCGATCTGGAGCGCATCGGCGATGAAGCCACCAAGATCGCCCGTCGCGCCATCCAGTTGTGCGAAGAAGGCGAAGCGCCGCGCGGTTACGTCGAAGTGCGTCACATCGGCGACCAGGTGCGCAACATGGTGCGTGATGCGCTGGATGCGTTTGCCCGCTTTGACGCCGACCTGGCGTTGTCGGTGGCCCAGTACGACAAGATCATCGACCGCGAGTACAAGACCGCCCTGCGTGAGCTGGCGACCTACATGATGGAAGATCCGCGCTCCATCTCGCGGGTATTGAGCATCATCTGGGTGCTGCGCTCCCTGGAGCGGATCGGCGACCACGCGCGCAATATCTCGGAATTGGTCATTTACCTGGTGCGCGGCACCGACGTGCGGCATATGGGCCTCAAGCGCATGAAAGCCGAAGTTGAAGGCACGGCCGATCAAATCCCTAATGTTCCGGCCGAATCTGACGATAAGTAAGATTGCCCGAGAAATAAACGCCCGGCCTCTGGTCGGGCGTTTGCGTTTGTGGCGTATGAGTTTTGCGCTGCGGGCAGCCATAAAGTCCCGGCGTGACTGACGAGTTTTTGGCAAAATGCCATCAGTTAAGCGTTTTGCTTGCCGGGGTTTTGAGAGGATGAAGGGTCGATGAGTAAAGTCAGTGTATTGGTGGTGGATGACGCCTCGTTTATTCGCGACCTGGTGAAGAAGTGCCTGCGTAACTACTTCCCCGGTATCAAGATTGAAGATGCGGTGAACGGCAAAAAGGCCCAGGCCATCCTGATGCGCGAAACCTTCGACATGGTGCTGTGCGACTGGGAAATGCCGGAAATGTCTGGCCTGGAACTGTTGACCTGGTGCCGTGAGCAGCCACAGCTCAAGTCCATGCCGTTTGTCATGGTCACCAGCCGTGGCGACAAGGAAAACGTGGTCCAGGCCATCCAGGCCGGCGTCTCCGGCTATGTCAGCAAGCCGTTCACCAACGAACAGTTGCTGAACAAGGTCAAGCAGGCCCTGAATAAGATCGGTCGCCTCGACGCCTTGCTGGCCAGTGCGCCGACCAAGATGAACTCGGCTTTCGGCAACGACTCCCTCAGTGCCCTGACCGGTGGCAAGCCCGAAGCGGTCAAGCCCGCCCCGGTGGCCGCGCCGAGCAAAGGCCTGCTCAACAGCCCGCCCGTTCAGTCCACCGCCGCCCCCTCGGCCGCCAGCGGTCGCGGCCAGGGCCAATTGCGCCTGTCCAGTGGCACCCAGCAATGTGTGATCAAGGGCCTGAGCATCAAGGAGGCGCTGCTGGTGGTGCGCCGTGGCGACGTCCTGCCGCAAGTGCTGGAAAGTGCTGTGCTTGACCTTGAACAAGGCGAGAACGCCGAAACCGCCCGCCTCAACGGCTACCTGCACGCCATCGTCGCCTACGAACCACGCCCCGACAGCGACTGGCTGCAACTGACCTTCCGCTTTATCGACCAGGACGCGCAGAAGCTCGACTACATCTCCCGGCTGATTGCCCGGGGCACCGCGCAGAAGCATTTTGTGCCGGGTGCCTGAACCAAACCCCTGATCCCTGTAGATGCTGGCTTGCCAGCGATGGCGTGGCGCGGTGACAGATAAACCGCTATCGCCGGCAAGCCGGCTCCTACAGGGGCGTCGGTCCACACAACAGTGTCATGAACCCTTGCTAGCCTGCCGTTCAGTCATACCCGGCAGGTTTATCCGATGCTTGTGCGTTTTATGTTGTTTTGTGGCCTGTGCGCGGTCGCTTCATCGACCCTGGCCACGACCCTCTATCGTTCCACCGATGCCCGTGGCGTGGTGTTTTTCAGCGAGCAGAAGACCCCCGGCGCCCAGGCGTTTGTGTTCCAGGAACGGCGGGTGGTGCCGGTGAAGCGCCAGGTGCTTGATCCCCAGCCGCGGCGTAACTTGCGGCCGGCGCAGTTCCAGCGCTACCCCTTGCCCTGGCGTGGCGGGCCTTTCCGCCTGACCCAGGGGCCTGGCGGCACATTCAGTCATTCTGACGTCAAGAGTCGCTACGCCATGGATATCGCCATGCCCGAGGGCACGCCGATCATCGCTGCGCGGGCCGGCTTGGTGGTGAAGACCGAGAACAACCAATCCGGGCGCGGCAGTGACCCGTCGGGCAACTTCGTGCGGGTGTTGCACGATGACGGCACCCAGGGTGTTTATCTGCACCTCAAGCGAGGGTCGGTCAGCGTCAGGGATGGGCAGCACGTGGGGGTGGGCAGCCCGCTGGGGCAGTCGGGCAATACCGGTAACAGCAGCGGGCCACACCTGCATTTTGTGGTGCAGCGCGATACGGGGGCGGGGTGGGTGTCGATTCCGTATGAGTTCACGCAGCCGGTACAGGCCCTGCCCAACTTTGCGTCGGGCACGCGGTAAGGCTTTTGTAGGAGCGAGCTTGCTCGCGAAAAACCTGAGGGCGCTGCCGGGTGTCAGGATCCCAGCGTTATCGTTAACGTCCTTCGCGAGCAAGCTCGCTCCTACAGGGGGTGTGCCCTAGTCGAGCATCAGGACCTTGGCCAGCACGATTTTCGGGCCTTTCATCTTCTTGATGATGATCCGCAGGCCTTCCACTTCCAGCACTTCTTCCTCTTCCGGCACCCGGTTGAGGGTGTCGTAGATCAAGCCAGCGAGGGTTTCGGCCTCGATGTGGTCCAGGTCGATGCCCAGCAGGCGCTCGATCTTGAACAGCGGCGTGTCACCACGCACCAGCAGTTTGCCCGGCTGGTAGGCGAGGATGCCGCGCTCGGCCTTGCGGTGTTCGTCCTGGATATCGCCCACCAGCACTTCCAGCACGTCTTCCATGGTCAGGTAGCCGATGATGTTGCCGTCGGCTTCCTCTACCAGGGCAAAGTGCGCGCCGCCCTTGCGGAACTGTTCGAGCAATTGCGACAGCGGCATGTGCCGCGACACGCGCTCCAGCGGGCGGGTCAGCTCGGCCAGGTTGAACGACTCGGGAATATGATCCAGGGCCGCCAGTTCCAGCAGCAGATCCTTGATGTGCAGCAGGCCGACAAATTCACCACGCACCGGGTCGTACACCGGGTAGCGACTGAATTTGTGGCGGCGGAACAGCGCGAGGATTTCTTTGAGCGGCGCGTTGAAGTCCAGGGTCACCAGGTCTTCCCGCGAGTTGGCCCAGTCCACTACTTCCAGCTCGCCCATTTCCACGGCCGAGGCCAGCACGCGCATGCCTTGGTCGCTTGGGTCCTGGCCACGGCTGGAGTGCAGGATCAGCTTGAGTTCTTCGCGGCTGTAATGGTGCTCGTGATGGGGGCCGGGCTCGCCCTGGCCGGCGATGCGCAGGATCGCGTTGGCGCTGGCGTTGAGCAGGTAGATTGCCGGGTACATCGCCCAGTAGAACAGGTACAACGGCACCGCCGTCCACAGCGACAGCAGCTCGGGCTTGCGAATGGCCCAGGACTTGGGCGCCAGCTCACCGACCACGATGTGCAGGTAGGAAATCACGAAGAAGGCGGCGAAGAACGACACGCCCTTGATGACTTCAGGCGACTCGACGCCCATGGCCCCCAGCAACGGCTCCAGGATGTGCGCAAAAGCCGGCTCACCGACCCAGCCCAAGCCCAGGGAGGCGAGGGTGATACCCAACTGACAGGCCGACAGATACGCGTCGAGCTGGCTGTGTACGGTGCGCAGGATCTGCCCGCGCCAGCCGTTGGTGTGGGCGATGGCCTCGACCCGGGTGGAGCGCAGTTTGACCATGGCAAATTCCGCCGCAACGAAGAAACCGTTGAGCAGTACCAGGATCAGTGCAAAAAGAATCATGCCGAAATCGGCGAAGAGTGTCGCGAGGGTGATACCAGGGGAAGGGTCCATGATGGGGTTTTGCGGGTTCCGTGTATTCAAAAAGGGGTGATGGCTGTGCCTCAAGGGCGGGCACAAGTCAGGCAATGTAGCGGCTGAAGGGGCGCTTGCCTAGTGGCGGCTGCCGGGTGGATCCGTGAATGCCTGCTGCATTGGGCTTATGTGGGAGCTGGCTTGCCTGCGATGCAGGCGCCTAGGTCTTACAGATGCACCGAGGTGATGCTATCGCAGGCAAGCCAGCTCCCACAGGAGGGTGGGGGTTATTTTCAGATTAATCCTTCGTCGCGATTGCTTGCGAACGACTGACTTGCGTCGGCGCAAAGTGGCAGGTAAAGGTGCTGCCGTGGCCCAGGACGCTGCTGATTTCCAGGCGGGCCCGATGGCGCAACAGCACGTGCTTGACGATCGCCAAGCCCAGCCCCGTACCGCCGGTGTTGGAGTTGCGGCTGGAGTCGACGCGGTAGAAACGCTCGGTCAGGCGTGGCAGGTGTTTGCTGTCGATACCAATCCCCGAATCCTGCACGCTCAGGTGCGCCCCCTGCTGATCGGCCCACCAGTGGATGCGGATCGTGCCTTTGTCCTGGGTGTACTTCACAGCGTTGAACACCAGGTTGGAAAAAGCACTGCGCAATTCGCCCTCGCTGCCCTTGAGCAGCACCGACGGGTCGGCTTCCAGGGTAATGATCTGGCCGCGCTCGCCGGACAGGGCCTGGGCATCGTTTTTGATGGTCTGCAGCAGGCTCTGTACGGCCACGGGGTGGTTGTCCGAGGGGTAGTCGGTGGCTTCCAGCTTGGCCAGCAGCAGCAGGTCGTTGAGCAGGGTCTGCATGCGTGAGCCCTGTTGCTGCATCTGCTGCAAGGCACGGTTCCAGCGCGGGTTGACGCCTTCGACGTTGTCCAGCAGCGTCTCCAGGTAGCCACAGATCACCGTCAGCGGCGTACGCAATTCGTGGGAGACGTTGGCGACGAAATCCTTGCGCATCTGTTCCAACTGATGGATGCGGGTGACGTCGCGCACCAGCATCAAGTGTTCATTGTTGCCATAGCGCGTGAGGTACAGCTGGATGCGCACCCGATCGTTGGTGGGCGACGGGATTTCCAGGGCTTCTTCGTAGTTATCCTGCTCGAAGTATTCCTTGAAGCGCGGATGGCGTACCAGGTTGGTCACCGGCTGGCCGCTGTCCTGGGGCGTCTTGAGGCCCAGCAGGGTCTCGGCGGCGCGGTTCCACCATTCCAGGTTGCCGTCGCTGTCGAGCATGATCACCGCGTCCTTGAGCGCGGCCGTCGACTCCTGGACCCGGTCGATCACCGCTTGCAGGCGGCCCCGCACCCGCTGGTCGCGGCGTTGCAGGTGATAGATGCTGTCGAACACCTCGCCCCACAGGCCGTAGCCGTCGGGTGGTGCTTCGTCGGGTTTGTGCTGGCGCAGCCACTCGTGCAGGCGCAGCAATTGCTTGAGGGTCCAGCCCAGGTAGAGGCCCAGGCCGATGGCCAGGCTCCAGCCGTAGTAGCCGCTGATCAGGCCGACCAACAGGCAGCCGGTGACCAGCAGGAGCATGTGGCGGATCAGGGTGCCATGCCAGTTTTGGTTCACTTGAACATGCGTCCTTGTCGGCTGTTAAGTCTGGGAAGGGCTGGCTCAGCCTTTGGTGGAAAACCGATAGCCGGTACCGCGCACGGTTTGTACCAGATTCTCGTAGGCATCGCCCAAGGCTTTGCGCAGACGGCGGATATGCACGTCCACGGTGCGCTCCTCGACATACACATTGCCGCCCCACACCTGGTCCAGCAATTGCCCACGGGTGTAGGCGCGTTCCTGGTGGGTCATGAAGAACTGCAACAGGCGGTATTCGGTGGGGCCCATTTCGGCAGGCTTGCCGTCGATGGTCACGCGGTGGCTGATCGGGTCCAGCAGCAGGCCGCCGACTTCAATCGGCGCCTCGCCATCGGTCGGGCCGGCGCGGCGCAGCACGGCCTTCAGACGTGCAACGAGTTCCCGTGGGGAAAACGGCTTGGTGATGTAGTCATCGGCGCCCACTTCCAGGCCCTGGATCTTGTTGTCCTCTTCGCCCTTGGCGGTGAGCATGATGATCGGGATATCCCCGGTCAGCTCATCGCGCTTGAGGCGCCGGGCCAGCTCGATGCCAGAGGTGCCGGGCAGCATCCAGTCCAGCAGGATCAGGTCCGGCTTGCGGTCGACGATAATGGCGTGGGCCTGCTGGGAGTTCTCTGCCTCCAGGCAGTCATAGCCGGCCATTTCCAACGCAACGGCGATCATTTCGCGAATGGGCGCTTCGTCGTCAACGATCAGAATGCTCCTGCCAACCATGCTAAGTCCTCTTGTCATTTAACTGTCTTGCGCCGCATTAGATAACGGAATTATTGCAGTCGTGTGACAGTATTTTACTGGCCTGCGCAATCGGCCTAGTCCTGAACTACGCTTTGAGTCCGAATCCTGACAACCGCAAAAGGAAGGTTCTGATGACTCAAGGTATTTTTTCCTGGAAAGCCCTGCTGGTCACGGCGGCGTTGACGCTGCCGACACTGGCTGTCGCGGCGGACCCAGCCATGACTAAAGACGGGATGTTGGTGGACCACAAGGGCATGGCGCTCTATACCTTTGCCAAGGATGCCGACGGCAAGTCCAACTGCAACGACAAGTGCGCCACCAACTGGCCGCCGTTGAAGGCCGAGTCCACCGATAAACCGATGGGCAAGTGGACCGTCATCACCCGTGACGACAACACCAGCCAATGGGCCTATGACGGCAAGCCGCTGTATACCTTCATCGCCGACAAGAAGGCCGGCGATGGCGGCCCTGAAATCACCGCAGGGCTGCTGGCCTCATCGCCGGCAAGCCGGCTCCTACAAGCTACAGGGCATTATCGGAAGGCGTAGTCGGCCACAATCCCGAGAAAAATCGCCAACCCTGCCCAATGGTTGTGCAAAAACGCCTTGAAGCACTTCAACCGGTCCCGATCCCGGGTGTACCAGAACTCCCAGGCAAAACACCCCGCCGCCGCCACCAGCCCCAGGTGGAACCAGCCGCCCAGTTCGAAGCGTGAGCCCGCCAGTAGCAGGCAAAGCAGCGCCAGCCCCTGCAAGGTAAGGATGATGATCCGGTCGGCATCGCCAAACAGGATCGCGGTGGATTTGACGCCGATTTTCAGATCGTCATCGCGGTCGGTCATGGCGTAGTAGGTGTCGTAGGCCACGGTCCACAGCAGGTTGGCGATATACAGCAGCCACGCAATGGCCGGCAGGCTGCCGGTCTCGGCGGTAAACGCCATGGGCATGCCCCAGGAAAACGCCGCGCCGAGCACCACTTGCGGGTAATAGGTGTAGCGCTTCATGAAGGGGTAGCTGACGGCCAGAGCCAGGCCGCCCAGGGACAGCCAGATGGTGGCGGCATTGGTCAGGAGCACCAGCAGGAAGCTGATGGCCATCAGCACCGCAAAGAACACCAGGGCCTCTTTGGAGCTGATCTTGCCGCTGGCCAACGGGCGTTGCGCGGTGCGCTTCACGTGGCCGTCGACCTTGCGGTCCGCCCAGTCATTGATCACGCAACCGGCGGCACGGGTCAGGGTCACGCCCAACACAAAAATCACGATATTGCTCAACGATGGCGAGCCCTTGCCGGCAATCCACAGTGCCCACAGGGTGGGCCACAGCAGCAGATAGATGCCGATGGGCTTGTCCATCCGCGTCAGTTGCACAAAGTCCCAGGCCCGTGGGTTCAAGCGGTTCAGGGATTGGAGCAGGCGCTGGTACATCAGCAATCCTCCGCAGATTGCTGCACGGCTTGCCACAGGCTCGGCAGGAACACTTCCGCCACCAACACGCTCAACGCGCCGCGATCAAAGCGCGAGCGCCGCGCCCACAAGCCATTGGCCTGATCGGCCTGCGGCAGCCAGGCGCGTGGGTAGTGGCAGACCTCGATGGCCTGGCGGGTGAAGGCCTGGTCACAAAACAGCAACTCGCCCAGGGAACGACTGCCCAACTCATCCATATGCAAGCCATCGCCCTGCAAGGCACTGCGCGCCGCCACGCTGCGGGCGAACACCCAGGCCTGGCCGTGACCGCGCAAATACACCTCGCGTACCCAGCCAATACTGGCCGCTGGCAGGTCGAGGGCGGCGCATTCGTCGTCTCGCAGGGGCTGCCAGCCTTCGTACAGCGGCGTAACACTGAAACCATCGTTGGACAGGTGCGTCAGGCGGCGGGTCAGCGAGCCTTCATCGAACAGCCAGTCAAGGGCAGGGGGGGCGGGCAGAGGGCGCAGAAGGCTCTGATTCAGCCATTGGCAGGCATCGGGAACGGCAATCGAATGCGGCACGGGGAGTCATTATTGGCAGTTAATGAGGCGCCGAGCTTACCATGGCAGCCTGGATTGTTGCCGGCGTGTGCCGGGACATTGGGTCGAACATGCTTGCATCTGGGCGCCCCGATCAGTACAAAACGCCCTGAGCCGCACGGCAATGCTGGATCTATCGACCGTCGGCCAGTAAGCCTGGACCCTGAGGAAGCAAGTAATGAAGAAGTGGCAATGTGTAGTCTGTGGCCTGATCTATGACGAGAAGGACGGTTGGCCGGATGACGGGATCGCCCCAGGTACCCTGTGGCAGGACGTCCCGGAAGACTGGCTGTGCCCGGACTGCGGCGTCGGCAAAATGGATTTTGAAATGATCGAAATCGGTTGATTCGCTGAATTTAAGAAACGCACTACAAGGAGAATGGAATGAGCGCACCTGTCGTGATCATCGGTACGGGCTTGGCCGGTTACAACCTGGCTCGGGAGTTTCGCAAGCTCGACAGCGAAACCCCGCTGTTGCTGATCACCGCGGATGATGGGCGTTCCTACTCCAAGCCCATGCTCTCCACCGGTTTTGGCAAAAACAAGGATGCCGATGGCCTGAGCATGGCGACCCCTGGCGCCATGGCCGAGCAACTCAAGGCCGAGGTGCGCACCCATACCCGAATCAGTGGGATCGACCCTGGGCATAAGCGCCTGTGGATCGGCGAGGAGGCGGTGGCCTACCGCGACCTGATCCTGGCCTGGGGCGCCCAGACTGTGCAGGTGCCCGTCGAGGGCGATGCCGCTGAATTGATTTTCCCGATCAACGACCTGGAAGACTACGCGCGCTTTCGCCACGCCGCTGCCGGCAAGCGCCGGGTGTTGCTATTGGGTGCGGGCCTGATCGGCTGTGAATTTGCCAACGACCTGATCCTGGGCGGCTACACCATCGACCTGGTGGCACCGTGCGAGCAAGTCATGCCGACCCTGCTGCACCCGGCGGCGGCTGCAGCGGTGCAGGCCGGGTTGGAGGGCCTGGGCGCACGCTTCCACCTGGGTCCGGTGCTTAACCGCCTGCAACGCACGGCTGACGGCCTGGAAGCCCACCTGTCCGATGGCATGGTGATTGACTGTGACCTTGTGGTTTCCGCCATCGGCCTGCGCCCCCGGGTGGACCTGGCGGCTGCGGCCGGCCTGCAAATCAGCCGTGGGATCATGGTCGACCGCCACCTCAAGACCTCCCACGCCAATATCTACGCCCTGGGCGACTGCGCCGAGGTCGATGGCCTGAACCTGTTGTACGTCATGCCCCTGATGAGCTGCGCCCGCGCCCTGGCCCAGACCCTGGCGGGCAACGCCACGGCGGTCAACTACGGGCCGATGCCGGTCACGGTGAAAACCCCGGCGTGCCCACTGGTGGTCTCACCACCGCCACGGGGCACTGAAGGCGTGTGGAGTGTCGAAGGGCAGGGCGGCGACATCAAGGCCTTGTGCCGCGATGCCAGCGGTCGCCTGCTGGGCTATGCGCTTACCGGTACGGCAGTCATGGAAAAACTGGCCCTGAATAAGGAACTTCCGCCTCTGCTGGCGTAAATGCTGGTCGTTCTGTCGGGATAAGCACCTTTTTCCCCCTAGAAAGGTCGCCGCGAGACTGGCGCAGGCACCAATGGCATGCCATCCTCACTCCCGTCTGCCGCAGAGTAGAGCCTGCGGCGCCTTGGCGCTGCTCCAGCAGAGAGCAGCACGGACATAACAACAAAAAACCGTCAAAGAGGCTTCACCTATGCGTAAACCAGAACTCGCAGCCGCCATTGCAGAAAAAGCAGACCTGACCAAAGAACAGGCCAACCGCGTCCTCAACGCCGTTCTTGAAGAAATCACTGGCGCCTTGCACCGCAAGGACAGCGTCACCCTGGTTGGTTTCGGCACCTTCCTGCAGCGCCACCGTGGCGCCCGCACCGGCAAAAACCCGCAAACCGGCGAGCCGGTGAAAATCAAGGCGAGCAACACCGTAGCGTTCAAACCGGGCAAGTCGCTTAAAGACAGCGTCAACCCGTAAGCGCGGCACCGCCTCGAAGGGAGGCGTGGAGGTATGAAAAATGGGCACGCCGACTGGGTCGGGTGCCCATTTTTGTTGGGTCGCGTTCTTGGGCCACGACGGTCGTGTGGGTGGCGCTTGGAGTGACCGAGTGGGCACCGATGCCTTGCCCTGACGTTTGAGCCAAGTTGTTGCTATAAGCGGTAAACGCCAGCCGATCTCCGGCTAACGCGGGAGGTCGGTGGCGTTCCGCGCGCAAATCGTTAAACTGCTGCGGCCACCCAATAATTACACTGAGGCCGTGTGCATGAAATTTCGTTTTCTCCTGTGGGTGCTGGGCCTGATGATGGCCAAAGCCAGCCGCAACAACCCCGCGTTCCAGCAGCAGTTGGGTGACAAAGACCTGGCATTCCAGCTGCAGACCCTCGACGGCAAGGTCGCCCGCCACTTCATCGTCAAAGACCAGCGCATCACCAGTCGCTCGGGTGTACACCCGGAGCCTGCGTTCGCCATCGCCTTCAAAGACGCCGCCTATGGCTTCGCCACGATGCAGGCGAAGAACAAGCAACTGGCGTTTATGACGGGGATTCAGGACAAGTCGATCCAGATCAAGGGCAACCCGGCCCTGGTGATGTGGTTCCAGGGCTTGACCAAGTATTTGAAGCCGAAGAAAAAGAAGGCCTGAAAGACCGAGTTGCATTCATCGCAGGCACCAGCTTTACCCCTGGCTGAACTGCGACGCCAGTTCGCGCAACAACACCTCGGCATCCAACACCTTGCTCACCACGTCCTCAGCCTTGTCGCGGCTCAGACCCAGGCGCTCCAGCAGCTCGTCCGGAATCTCGGCCTCAGGCCCGGAGCCAATCCCCCGCCCGCGCAGCAAACGCACCGCCAGGCATACCAGGTTCGGGTATTCGGCGTATTGGCCGTCATAGCTCGGGTCGTGCTGGAAGCGCAGGGCCGTGGACAGCTCTTGCGGCATATCCCAGTAACGCATCAGCCAGGCGCCGATCTGTTCGCGGCTGATGCCCAGCAAGTGCTGCTCGATATAGCTGTGGCACAGGTGCGGGTTGACCTCCAGGTGCCGGCAGATCAGCGAGAAGTGCGGTGGGAAGACGTGGGCCAGTAACAGGTAACCAAAGTTGTGCAGCAGGCCCGCCAGGTAGGTCAGGCCGGCTTCCGGACGCTGGGCGCGGGGCATGGCGCGGGTCAGGCCTTCAATCACCGCAGCGGTGTAGATCGACTGGTGCCAGTAGGGCGTGGCCTGTTGCGGATGGTCCTTGGGCAGGCTCAGGGTCTTGCCCAGCGCCAGGCCCAGGGCCAGGTTGATCACCAGGTCGAAGCCCAGCACGCGCACAATCGCATCCTCTACCGAGCGGATCTTGCCCGGCGAGGCGTAGTACGGCGATGCCGCCCAGCTCACCACTTGGGCGGCCAGGGCCGGGTCGGTCTCGACCACGCCGGTGATGTCGTCGATGGTCGCGTTCGGGTCAACCCGCAGCTTGATGATCTTCTGCGCGGTGTCGGCCAGCGGCGGAATCTCGATGGTGGCTTCCAGCCTTTGCTGGATGCGGCGGGCGGTAAACGCCTGCATGGCCTGGGAGATTTCGTCGCGGTCATCGTTAGGGCGATCGAAGTTGGGCCGGATGCTGCTCAAGGGCTCGCCGAAGTTGGCGGCGCTGGCTTTGCTCAGCATGCGCTTGAAGTCATCGCTGGCGATTTCCAGCAGCACCGTGGCTTCGCCCGAGTGCACCAGCAGGGTCGGCTCGCGCAGCAGGCATTCTTCATACAGGCATGGCGAGCTGGTCAACGGCGGCAGGCCGGGCAGCAGGCTCAGGCTGTGTTTGCCGAGCATGCGCTCCAGGCGCTCCGGTGCGACGGCGGTGAGGTTGCGCCCGGTCAGTTCGGTAAGGCGATTGAGATCCAGCAACTGGCTCTGGGGGAACAGCACCATCAGGGCGCCCACCGCGTCATCGAGCAGTACCGCTTGAACCTTTCGGGCCGGGTTAAGGCCGGGGTGTTCGGTGACTTCCGTGTAGCTGATGGCGAGTTTCGCGAGCAGGTCCCGAATGACCGAGGGTGCGGTCGGCGGGGCTGTGGCGTGGGCAACTTCTGACATGGCCGGATCCAATTTCCTACATTTGCTTGGAGTATAACCAGCTTGGTTCGGCGGGGGGGTGTCTAACTGCGGTTTGTGATGGTGTCGGCTATCGGCGGTCTGTCAGACCTGGCCGTATTGCTGGCCGTGGCGCAGCCAGCGATCCAGCAGCGGGCTGACGTGGTGCGGCCAGCGTTCCAGCAGGGCCTGGGCGGCGTCGCGCACGGCGGGCAGCAGGTCGGCGTCGCGCATCAGGTCGGCCACTTTAAATTGCAGCAGGCCGGTCTGGCGGGTGCCGAGCATTTCGCCGGGGCCGCGCAGTTCCAGGTCTTTTTCGGCGATCACGAAGCCGTCGTTGGTCTCGCGCATGATCCCCAGGCGCTGGCGGCCAATCTGCGACAGCGGCGGATGGTAGAGCAGCACACAGTGGCTGGCGGCACTGCCCCGGCCGACACGACCGCGTAGCTGGTGCAGTTGCGCCAGGCCCAGGCGCTCGGGGTTTTCGATGATCATCAGGCTGGCGTTGGGCACATCCACGCCGACTTCGATGACTGTGGTGGCGACCAGCAATTGCAGGTTGCCGGCCTTGAACTCGGCCATCACTGCAGCTTTTTCCGCAGGCTTCATGCGCCCGTGGATCAGCCCGACCTTGAGCTCGCCCAGGGCGCTGGTGAGGTCTTCGTAGGTGGTTTCGGCCGCCTGGCAGGTCAGTTCTTCGGACTCTTCGATCAGCGTGCATACCCAATACGCCTGGCGCCCCTCGGCGCAGGCGCCGCGCACGCGCTCGATGACTTCGACGCGGCGGGTGTCGGTGACCAATACGGTGTTGACCGGGGTGCGGCCGGGCGGCAGCTCGTCGAGGATCGAGGTGTCGAGGTCGGCGTAGGCACTCATGGCCAATGTGCGTGGGATCGGGGTGGCCGTCATGATCAACTGGTGCGGATTCATCCGCCCGCCCACGCCCTTTTCGCGCAGGGCCAGGCGTTGCTGCACGCCAAAGCGGTGCTGTTCGTCGATGATCACCAGGGCCAGGTTCTTGAATTTCACTTCGTCCTGGAACAGCGCGTGGGTACCCACCACCATCGGTGCGCCGGCGGCGATCTGTTCCAGGGCGGCCGTGCGGTTCTTGCCCTTGAGCTTGCCCGCCAACCACGCCACTTCCAGGCCCAGGGGTTCGAGCCAGCGCTTGAAGGTGATGAAGTGCTGCTCGGCGAGGATCTCGGTCGGTGCCATCAACGCCACCTGGTAGCCGGCCTCCAGGGCCTGCAGCGCGGCCAGGGCCGCGACCACGGTCTTGCCAGCACCGACATCGCCCTGGATCAGGCGCAGCATTGGTTCTTTCTGACTCAGGTCGTAGGCAATTTCGTTGCCTACCCGCTGCTGCGCGCCGGTCGGCGCAAAGCCGAGGTTGGCCAGGTATTGCGCGGGCAGGCGCGTGGCTTTGGGCATCGCTGGCGCACGCAGGGAGCGCATGCTTTCGCGCAGGCGCTGCTGGGACAGTTGGTGGGTCAGCAACTCTTCAAAGGCCAGGCGATGCTGGGCCCAGTGATGACCCAGGGCCAGCTCATCGACATCGGCATCGGCCGGTGGATGGTGCAGATAGCGAATCGCATCCGCCAGGGGCGCCAACTGGTAGTCACGGGCCAGCTCCTGCGGGAGCCAATCGGGCAGGCTTTGCGGGCCGAGCAGGGTCAGGGTCTGCATGCACAGCTGGCGCAGGCGCTGTTGCGTCAGGCCCTCGGTGAGCGGGTAGATGGGAGTGAGGGTGGTGTCTACCGGCGGCGGTTCGTCGCCGGTAATGGCGCGGTATTCCGGATGGTAGATTTCCAGGCCCGAGGCGCCCGGGCGCGCTTCACCGTAGCAACGCACGCGAGTGCCGCGCTTGAGGCCTTCCTTTTGCGCGTTGCTGAAATGGTAGAAGCGCAGGCTCAGGCCACCGGTGCCGTCCTGCAGGCGCACCACCAGGCTGCGGCGCTTGCCCATCACTACATCGGCACCGCTGACGGTGCCTTCGACCACCGCGTCCTGCCCGGGGCGCAGATGGCCGATGGGCACTACGCGGGTGCGGTCCTGATAGCGCAGGGGCAGGTGAAAGAGCACGTCCTGGAGGTTTTCCAGGCCGACCTTGGCCAGCTTCTCGGCCATGGCTTCACCGACACCCTTGAGTGCCGTCACCGACACCTGCGACAACTCAGTCATACAAGGCTTAGCTCGCAGCGGGCGGCTTGGCCACCGAGCACAGGCGGATCGAGTCGGCGAGGATATCAATCGCTTTCGGGCGCGGGAAACTGGCCCGCCAGGCAATCGCCACGGTGCGGAACGGCACGGGCGGGGTGAGCGGACGCACTTCGATCACGCCGGCTGCATAGTGATGGCTGTCCACGGCCGACAGCGGCAGGATCGAGATGCCCAGGCCAGACGCCACCATATGGCGGATGGTCTCCAGGGAGCTGGATTCCACCGTGGTGTGCTTGGCGCCGTCGTTGCCCTTGGTCAGGGTCGGGCAGGCTTCCAGCACCTGGTCGCGGAAGCAATGGCCTTCACCGAGCAGCAGCAGGCTCTTGTCGTTGAGCAGGCCGGCGTCGATCGTGTCTTTTTGCGTCCACGGGTGGGAGGCGGGCATCAGCACGTAGAACGGCTCGTCATAGAGTGGCAACGTCAGCACGTCGGCTTCGTTGAACGGCAGGGCGATGATGATCGCGTCCAACTCACCGTTGCGCAGTTTGTCGCGCAGTACGTGGGTGAAGTTTTCCTCGATATACAGCGGCATCTGCGGCGCAACGCGATGCAGTTGCGGGATCAGGTGTGGGAACAGGTACGGGCCGACGGTGTAGATCGCGCCGACTTTCAGCGGGGCGGTCAGCTGGTTCTTGCCGGCCTGGGCCAGCTCACGAATGCTTTGGGCCTGCTCCAGTACCTTCTGGGCCTGGGCCACAATGCCTTCGCCTACCGGAGTGAGGCGCACGGCGCTCTTGCTGCGCTCGAAAATCAGCACACCGAGTTCGTCTTCAAGCTTCTTCACACCCACCGACAGCGTCGGCTGGCTGACATGGCAACGTTCGGCGGCATGGCCGAAGTGTTGCTCTTGGGCGAGGGTCACGATGTAGCGTAATTCTGTAAGAGTCATAGCGGGCGTCCATGAGGTTGCGGGCCAAGCATACCGGCTGCAATCGATAGGCGCACGTTATCAGAACTAGATTGGGGATTGAGCGGTTTGTGCGGGGGATTTTGCTTAATGGCGTTGGCGGCTTTGTGTGGGGGTGGGCTTGTTCGCGATGGCGGTGTGTCAGTCATTGTGGATGTTGACTGTTACACCGTCATCGCGGGCAAGCCCGCTCCCACACAAGCCCGCTCCCACAGGGGTTAGCGGCGACGCTTCTCGATGTTGTAGACAAACGGCGCAACGATTTCGATGCTGCCGTTTTTCAACATGTCGGCCGGTGGCTTGGGCAGCGGCTGGGCACGACGGATCATCTCCAGAGTGGCGCGGTCCAGGTCGGCGTTGCCGGAACGGCCCACCAATTCATAAGACAGCACCTTGCCTTCGGCATCCACCACGAACCGCAAGCGGTTCAAGCCTTCCTTGCCACGGGCCTGGGCGCCTGGCGGGTACTTCTTGTATTTCGCCAGGTGACCGAGCAGCGTGCTTTCCCAGGTGGCCTTGGCCGCGACTTGCGCCGGCGAAGGGCCGGGTTGCGGTTGGGCCGACTTTTCCGAAGGCGCGTTGTTCTGAGGGCTTTCGCTCGGCGGGTCCTCGGAAGGTTTTTCCTTGGGCTGCTCGACCTTTTTCTCAGGCTTGGGCGGCTGCGGCTTGGGCTTTGGCTTGACCGGCTTGGGCACGGAAATCGTCGGCTTGGGTGCCTCGGCCAGTTTCGGCAAGGGCAACTCTTCCACCGGCGCCGGCGGTTGCGGCGGCGTCACCACCTTCGGCGGGGCCGGAGGCGGTGGTGCCGGCATCGGCGCCAGGTCGATGACCATGGCCGCCGGTGGCAACTGCACCATATGGGGTGCCGACCATTGGTACGCGAGGATGATCGCGACGGCGTGGACGCCCAGCACGACGGCGAGGCTGGTGCCATAACGCGTCAGTTTGTGGCGCGTCGTGATCATTTTTTGGCTGCCGTCTCAAGTCCGACCAGACCGACCTTGAGGTAGCCGGCCGCCCGCAGGGCATCCATCACGCTCATCAGGTCGCCGTAGTCCACGCCTTTGTCGGCTTGGAAGAAGATCGTCGTGTCTTTCTTGCCCTGGGTCCGCGCGTCGAGCACCGCACCCAGGGTTTCGGATTTGACTTCTTCTTCGCCCAGGAACAGGCGCTGGTCAGCCTTGACGCTGAGGAACACCGGTTTCTCCGGCCGCGGCGCAGGTTTCGCGCTGGAGGCGGGGAGGTCGACCTTGATGTCCACCGTGGCCAAGGGTGCTGCCACCATGAAGATGATCAGCAGCACCAGCATCACGTCGATAAACGGCGTGACGTTGATTTCGTGGTTCTCGACGAGCTCGTCGTCGCCTTGATTCAAATGCAGGCCCATGGCCGATTACCCCACTTTCACCATGTGCGGTTGCGAGCTGCGCTCGGTAGGCAGGTGATCGAGGTCACGGCTGACCAGCAACAGGACTTCTGCCGAAGCATCCGACACCTGGGCCTTGTAGCCGGCGATCGAGCGGGCGAACACGTTGTAGATCACCACCGCCGGAATCGCGGCGACCAGGCCCAGGGCGGTTGCCAGCAGGGCTTCGGCGATGCCTGGGGCAACGACGGCGAGGTTGGTGGTCTGGGTCTTGGCGATGCCGATGAAGCTGTTCATGATGCCCCACACGGTACCGAACAGACCGACGAACGGTGCGGTAGAACCGATGGTTGCCAGCACGCCGGTGCCGTTGCTCATGTTGCGACCGCAGGCCGCTACCAGGCGCTCCAGGCGGAAGCTCACGCGTTCCTTGATGCCTTCCTTTTCGCGGGTGTTGGCCGACAGGCGCATTTCTTCCAGCGCGTCGTGCACCAAGAGATGCGCCAGGGTGCCCTTGATGGCCGCGCTTTCGCTGGCTTCTTTAAGGGTGGTGGCTTTTTTCAGGTTGACGATTTCAGTGCGCAGGCGGCGTTTGGCGCCCAGCAGTTCGAAGCCTTTGGCGATCCAGATGGTCCAGGTGATGATCGAGGCGATAGCCAGGCCGACCATCACGATCTTCACGATGATGTCGGCGTTCTGGTACATGCCCCACGGCGACAGGTCGTGGGCCATGCCCAGGGTGTTGTCTTCTTCCAGGACCACGCCGGTTTCATCTTGTGGGGTAACACCTTCGGCTGCGACCGGGTCGGTGGCCGCAGGTGCGGCAGCCGGTGCGCCGGGAGCGGCGGCGTTTTGCTCAGGTGCTGGGGCTGCAGCCGGGGCTGGTGCAGCGGCGGCAGGCGGGGTGGCCGGTGCCGTGGCATCGGCGAACGCGGCGGTCGGAGCCAGCAGGACGCTGAGCAGCAACGCAGTTATCGCGCGCCAGGCGCGGGACGGGCTGTGAGGCTTGGTTGGCGAAGCGGGGAGGTTATTGCGTGTCATGCTGGCCGGACCTGAGAGGAAAAAATAAGGGATTGCCCTGCCAGGCCGCAAAAGGGCCGAGGACAAATGGGCCGTTATTATTGCAAGTAATTCTTGTTAACAGAAGTAATACAGTAACTTTATTTGTGCTTTTTCTGGCCGCTGGTCACCTGCGAGGGCTAATCTAGACCTTTGAGAACGGAGTTTTGTGATGTCTGCGCCTTCTGTGGTGATTGCCGGTTGTGGTGATGTAGGTAATCGGCTGGCGAGTCAATTGCTGGTCGCGGGATGGGAGGTGCATGGCCTGCGACGCAATGTCTCGCGCCTGCCGGAAGGGGTGATTGGCATTGCCGGCGACCTGTTCAAAAAGGACTGCCCCGACACCTGGCCGATTGGTGGCGTGGACTACCTGGTGTACTGCGCGGCTGCGACCGACCACGATGAAGCGGGCTATCGCAAAGCCTATGTCGAAGGTTTGCAGCATGTGCTGGAGTGGCTCGATGACTATGGTCAGCAGCCCAAGCACCTGCTGTTTGTGTCCAGTAGCAGCGTCTACGGCCAGCAAAATGGTGAATGGGTCGATGAAACCTCGCCCACCCATGCCGTTGGGTACTCCGGGCAGGTGATGCTGGAAGCCGAGCAAGTGGCATTGGACAGCGGTATCCCGGCCACGACTGTACGCTTGACCGGTATCTATGGTCCTGGTCGCGAGTGGTTGTTGAGCCAGGTGCGCCAAGGCTATCGCGTGGCGGTTGAGCCACCTTTATATGGCAACCGCATCCACGTCGATGATGCGGCAGGGCTGCTGGCCTTTTTGCTGCTGCATGTGGAGCAGGGCGGTACGTTGGACAAGGTCTACATTGGTGTCGACAACGCGCCTGCGCCGCTGGCCGAAGTCGTGGATTGGCTGCGCGAGTACCTTGGGGTCACCGAGTGGGCCGAAGACGCCAGCGTGCGGCGTGCGGGCAGCAAGCAGTGCAGCAATGCGCGAGCCAAGGCGCTGGGCTGGACGCCAACCTATCCAAGCTACCGCGAAGGCTACGCCGCTATCCTCAAGGGCTGACCTCTCCTGTGGGAGCCGGGCTTGCCTGCGATGCAGGCAGCTCGGTGTGTCAGTGAAACAGAGGTGATGCTATTGCAGGCAAGCCAGCTCCCACAGTGGTCTTACTGTTTTTCCAGCAGCCACTGGCGCTGCCCAGGGCTCAACTGAGGAATTTCGTCTGGCCTGGAATGATTGATCGCCTGGAAAATTTCCAGCGTGTTGCCGTTGCGCACGAAAATCCAACTATCCCCCGCGTCGCCTTTGCCCAGGTACAGGGTGTCATTGCCGGCGCCTTGAGTGGCGCAGTCCCCGCCCAGGCACAATTCGTATCGGTCATTCTTTCCCAGGCCCGACAGGTTGCCATGCGCATTGAACACTACGGTGCCGCCGGCGCCCTCGCCCTCAAGGATTTTCCACGGGCCACCCATGTAAGCTGAGTTCAGTGCCTGCCGGAATGTACTCCCCCATTGCGCACCCTCCGTGGTCGATGGGTGGGCACGCTGGAACACCTGGCCGGGCAGATCCTTGCGAGGCAGTTGGAGCAGTTGCTGATCCTTTAATTGCAGTTCGTCACGGCCATGGCCGTTGTGATCGACGGTCCATGCGCCAGGTGCTTTTGGCAGGAGTTGGCCTTCATCTACCTCAAAGGCACTGCTGGCATGAGCTTGGCCGGTGCGGGTGTCGACATTCCACTCCAGGTTCCTACCGTTGGCTTGCAGGCTGTTGAGCAGCGGCCGGCCCTGGGCGGCGGCATCGATGGCGGCCTGGTTGATCCAGATCCCGCTGATGGCGACGGGTTGCGATACGTGGGTGCAGCCGCCCAGCAAGGCCAGGCCAATGAGGAGTGGTTTGAACATGGCGTAGTCCGAGGCAAAGCATTGCAGGCTAAAGAAAAAGGAGCCCGTAGGCTCCTTTGTTTCGTATCACTGTTTTTCCAGTAGCCACTGACGCGGCCCGGGGGTGAACGAAGGCACTTCGTCGGCCTGTGATGTATTGATCGCCTGGAAAATCTCCAGTTGCTTGTCGTTGCGACTGAAGATCCACGGGTTGCCCTGGCCGCCTTGTTGCAGCCAGATGCTGTCGTAGCCACCACTCATGGAGGCGCAATCGCCTGCCAGGCACAGTGAATACTGGTCGGCACCCGGCAGGCCGGTAACCTGGCCGTTGGCCTGGAACTGTACGGTCTCGCCCAGGCCGCTGCCGCTGGTGATTTTCCAACTGCCGCCCATGTAGGCCGCGTACAGCGCCCGTTCGAAGTTGGCACCCAGCGGTGCGCCTTCAGGGGCAGGGTCCTTGGGGCGATCAAAGAGCTGTTCGGGCTCGTTGTCGTTGGCCACTTGCAGCAGCTGTTTGCCCTTGCGCTTGAGTTCGGTGGTCGAGCTGCCGTAGAAATCAACGTTCCAGGTGCCGGACTTTTCGCCGGCCAGGGTGCCTTCAGGGCGTTCAAAGCCGTTGAAGTAGCGCGCCTGGTTGGCCCGGGTGTTGACCTCCCATTCGAGGTTCGGGCCGTAGGCTTGCAGGGCTTCACGCAAAGGGCCGCCCTTGGACGCCGCATCGATGGCAACCTGGTTGATCCAGGTACCGCTCACATCCCGGGTGGCAGGACTGCTGGCGCAGCCGCCAAGAAGAAGGGCCAGCAGCGTGGAGGCAACGAGCGCTTTGCGCATTACGAAATCCTTTTAAAACGAAGTCGGCGCAACCCCGTGGGTTGCGCCGAATGTATTACTCGATGACCAGAATCGCGTCCATCTCAACCTGGGAACCCTTGGGCAGGGCGGCAACGCCAATGGCGGCGCGGGCTGGGTAGGGTTGTTCGAAGTACTTGCCCATGATCTCGTTGACCTTGGCGAAGTGGCTGAGGTCGGTGAGGAAGATGTTCAGCTTGACGATGTCCTTGAACGAACCACCTGCTGCTTCAGCTACCGATTTGAGGTTCTCGAAGACTTGTACGGTCTGGGCTTCAAAGCCTTCAACCAGTTCCATGGTCTTTGGGTCCAGTGGGATCTGGCCGGACATGTAGACGGTGTTGCCCGCCTTGATCGCCTGGGAATAAGTACCGATGGCAGCAGGTGCCTTGTCGCTGGTGATAACAGTCTTGGTCATGAATGACTCCTTGTAATGTCCGGGCTATAGGGGGGTGTTATGCGCGCATGCGAGTGATGCGGATAACCCCGGTCAGGGCACGCAGTTTCTTGATCACACGGGCCAAGTGCACGCGGTCGTGCACGCTGACCACCAGTTGGACCACGCTGATGCGACCATCGCGTTCGTCCATGCTGATTTTTTCGATATTACCGTCGGCCGCGTTGACACTGCTGGCCAGCAGGGCGATCAGGCCGCGCTGGTGCTCCAGCTCCACCCGCAGCTCGACGTTGAATTCGCCGGTCACATCCTTGGCCCATGACAGCTGGATGCATTTTTCCGGGTTGTGGCGGATTTCGCTGATATTGCGGCAGTTGTCCAGGTGCACCACCATGCCTTTGCCGGCGGACAGGTGCCCGACAATCGGGTCGCCCGGGATTGGCGTACAGCATTTGGCGTAGCTCAGCACCAGGCCTTCGGTGCCACGAATGGCCAGCGGGCCTTCGGGGCTCGGCAGTTGCTCGCCTTCGCCCAGCAGGCGACGGGCGACGACGTAGGCCATGCGGTTGCCCAGGCCGATATCTTCGAGCAGGTCTTCGATGGTTTCCTGGCGGTACTCGTGGAGGATCGCCTGCACGCGCTCGGCGGGAATCTTCTCCAGGGAGCTGTCGAAACCGTTGAGCACCTTGTTCAGCAGGCGTTCGCCCAGGCTGATGGACTCGGAGCGACGTTGCAGCTTCAGCGCGTGGCGGATATGGGTGCGAGCCTTGCCGGTGACCACGAAGTTGAGCCACGCCGGATTCGGCCGGGCCCCCGGCGCGCTGACGATTTCCACGGTGGAACCGCTTTGCAGCGGTTCCGACAGTGGGGCCAGGCGACGGTTGATCCGGCAGGCAATGCAGCTGTTACCGACGTCGGTGTGAACCGCGTAGGCAAAGTCGACCGCCGTGGAGCCCTTGGGCAGCTCCATGATCCGGCCTTTGGGCGTGAACACGTAGACCTCGTCCGGGAACAGGTCGATCTTCACGCTTTCGATAAATTCCAGGGAGTTGCCGGCACGTTGTTGCATTTCCAGCACGCCCTTGACCCACTGGCGGGCGCGGGCATGGGTGCCTTTGGGCTGCTCGTCGCCGCTGGACTTGTACAGCCAATGGGCGGCGATGCCGTTGTTGGCCATCTCTTCCATTTCCCGGGTGCGGATCTGGATCTCGATCGGCACCCCATGCATACCGAACAGCGTGGTATGCAGCGACTGATAGCCGTTGGCCTTGGGGATCGCGATGTAGTCCTTGAAGCGGCCTGGCAGGGGTTTGTACAAATTATGTACAGCGCCCAGCACGCGGTAGCAGGTATCGACCTTGTCGACGATGATCCGGAACGCATACACGTCCATGATCTCGTTGAAGGCCCGGCGCTTGCCGCGCATCTTCTTGTAGATGCCGTAGATATGCTTCTGCCGCCCGCTGACTTCGCCTTCAATCTCGTCGATTGCCAGGCAATGGCTCAGGGACTCTTCGATCTTGTTGACGATTTCCTTGCGATTGCCCCGGGCGCGCTTGACCGCCTGGTAGATACGCGCTGAGCGCATCGGGTGCATCGCCTTGAAACCAAGGTCTTCGAATTCGATACGAATGGCATGCATGCCCAGCCGGTTGGCGATGGGCGCGTAGATTTCCAGGGTTTCCTTGGCAATGCGCCGGCGTTTCTCGCCGGACAGCACTTCCAGCGTGCGCATGTTGTGCAGCCGGTCGGCCAGTTTGACCAGGATCACCCGGATATCCCGGGCCATGGCCATGGCCATTTTCTGGAAGTTTTCCGCCTGGGCCTCGGCCTTGGTCTCGAAGTTCATCTGGGTCAGCTTGCTGACCCCGTCGACCAGGTCGGCCACGGTTTCGCCAAATTGCGCGCTGAGCGCTTCCTTGGCAATGCCGGTGTCTTCGATCACGTCATGCAGCATCGCGGCCATCAGGCTTTGATGGTCCATGTGCATGTCGGCAAGAATATTGGCCACCGCAAGAGGATGGGTGACATATGCCTCGCCGCTGCGGCGGCGTTGGCCGTCGTGGGCTTGTTCGGCGTAGAAATACGCTCGGCGGACCAGGTTGACCTGGTCGGTACCGAGGTAGGTCGATAAGCGATCGGCGAGGGCGTCTATGCTCGGCAAGGTATTAACTCCTGCCGAAGGCTTTGACCCCGCGCCGTGCTACGTCGACCAGGCATAGGCTTAGACGGCCTCGTTGGACTCGTCCTCGAACGCTGCAAACAGCGGTTCGTCTTCAACGATCTCGGCGTTGGCGATGAACTCGTAGCTCATCACGCCGGCAGCGATTTCGCGCAGGGCCATCACGGTTGGCTTGTCATTTTCCCAATTGAGCAACGGCTCTTTGCCGCCAGTGGCCAATTGACGGGCACGCTTGGTAGAGAGCATGACCAGCTCAAAGCGGTTATCCACGTGTTCTAGGCAGTCTTCAACGGTTACGCGGGCCATGGTATTCCTCGGAGCGAATGCAAGATGCGCGCTGCCCGGTTGGGCGAGCGGACTCAACAGTTTAAAAAATCACCAGCGTTTAGGGAAGCGCTGATTTTCCGCAGGCCCCGGCAAACACGCTACAAGTGCCAATGTAAGGCCCTTGCAGCGGTTTTGGGAAGAGCCATTCAACCGAGCAGTTCGGCCAACAATTTGCCAAAACGCTGCTGCTGGCGTTTTTGCTGGAGCTGATTGGCACGGAAAATCGCCTTCAGGTCGTCCAGGGCGTGGGCAAAATCGTCGTTGATGATCAGGTAGTCGTAGTCCACATAGTGGCTCATTTCACTGACGGCTTCGCGCATGCGCCCAGCGATGATCTCGTCACTGTCCTGGCCGCGATTGGTCAGGCGCTGGTGCAAGGCTTCCAGGGACGGCGGCAGGATAAAGATCGAGCGCGCCTTGGGCATCAATTGGCGCACCTGTTCGGCGCCCTGCCAGTCGATTTCCAGGATCAGGTCATGGCCTTCGTCGAGGGTCTGCTGCAAATGGCTCTGGGACGTGCCATAGAGGTTGCCGAACACTTCGGCACGCTCCAGGAAGTCACCGTGTTCGATCATCTTCACGAACTCGCTGCGCTCGACGAAGTGATAGTTCACGCCGTTCACCTCACCCGGACGCATGGCGCGGGTGGTATGGGAGACCGATACGCGGATCTCCGGGTTGGCGTCGGTCAGGGCCTTGACCAGGCTGCTTTTGCCCGCGCCCGAGGGCGCGGAAATAATGTAGAGGGTGCCGGTGCTGTGGGTCATGGGAGTTGCCTTACTCAATATTCTGTACTTGTTCGCGCATTTGCTCGATCAACACTTTGAGGTTGACCGCAGCCTGGGTGCTGCGCGGATCGAAGGCTTTGGAGCCCAGTGTATTGGCTTCGCGGTTGAGTTCCTGCATCAGGAAGTCCAGGCGCCGACCAGCGGCACCGGCCGACTTGAGCACGCGGCGCACTTCCAGGATGTGGGTGCTCAGGCGGTCGAGTTCTTCGGCGACGTCGCTTTTTTGCGCGAGCAGGACCATTTCCTGCTCCAGGCGCACCGGGTCGAGGTCGGCCTTCATGTCGGCGAAGCGGTCGAGGACCTTCTGGCGCTGGGTGGCCAGCATTTGCGGGACCAACTCGCGCAGGGTCACCACGTCGGCTTCGATAGCGGTCAGGCGCTCGCTGATCAGGCGCGCCAGTTCGGCGCCTTCGCGCTCGCGCCCGGCCTTGAGCTCCTTCAGGCCTTGATTGAACAGGGCCAGGGCCTCGGCATTCAGCGCCTGCGGGTCAGTGGCGTCGGCCACCAGTACGCCGGGCCAGGCCAGGACTTCCAGCGGGTTCAGGGCTGCCGGCTGCTTGATCAGGCTGGCGATGGTCTCGGCGGCGGCGACCAGTTGCGCGGCGCGTTCGCGGTCAACCTGCAGCGGCTTGCCGGTGGTTTCCTCGGTAAAGCGCAGGGTGCATTCCAGCTTGCCACGGGAGATGCCGGCGCGCAGGGCTTCGCGCACGGCGCCTTCAAGGTCGCGAAAGGATTCGGGCAGGCGCAGGTGCGGCTCCAGGTAGCGGCTGTTGACCGAGCGCAGTTCCCAGCTCAGGGTGCCCTGGGCGCCGGCTTTTTCGACGCGGGCGAAGGCGGTCATGCTGTGCACCATGGAGGTACCTCGCGATACAGTCCCGCAAACGGGCGGGCTGGTAGGTAGATTGAAGCCGACAGGCTGCGAAGGCGCAGGATTGTAGCGCAACGGGGCGAGCGCCCCCAAATGCTGGCTGTGACAAAGGGTGGCAGGGCTTGTCCATTCGTTACCGAATTTATTAGCAGTGCCGAGAAGCGGCCTGCGGCTCTATAATGCTCGGCAGTTTTTCGTCCTTAGTACAGGTATCCCCTATGAAACGTCCAAGTGGTCGCGCTGCCGATCAGCTCCGCTCGATCCGCATCACCCGCAACTACACCAAACACGCCGAGGGATCTGTACTGGTCGAGTTTGGCGATACCAAGGTCATCTGCACCGTCAGCGTCGAGAACGGCGTGCCGCGTTTTCTCAAGGGCCAGGGCCAGGGTTGGTTGACCGCCGAATACGGCATGTTGCCGCGCGCCACTGGCGAGCGTAACCAGCGTGAAGCCAGTCGTGGCAAGCAGGGTGGTCGTACCCTGGAAATCCAGCGCCTGATCGGCCGCTCCCTGCGCGCTGCGCTGGACATGTCCAAACTGGGCGACGTGACCCTATATGTCGACTGCGACGTGATCCAGGCCGACGGCGGCACCCGCACCGCGTCCATCACTGGCGCCATGGTCGCCCTGGTCGATGCGCTGAAAGTGATCAAGAAACGCGGTGGCCTGAAAGGTGGCGACCCGCTCAAGCAGATGATTGCCGCTGTGTCGGTGGGCATGTACCAGGGCGAGCCGGTACTGGACCTGGATTACCTGGAGGATTCGGCTGCCGAGACCGACCTGAACGTGGTCATGACCAGCACCGGTGGCTTCATCGAGGTGCAGGGCACCGCCGAAGGTGCGCCATTCCAACCGGCCGACCTGAACGCCATGCTGGCCTTGGCCCAGAAAGGCATGAGCGAAATCTTCGAACTGCAGAACGCCGCACTGGCTGACTGAAACCAGCCTCAAGGAGCAACGCCATGAGTGACAACCAGCTTCCTGTGTCGGCCCAGAACAAAGAAGTGCGCCAGTGGGCGATGCTCTGTCACTTCGCGGCGTTCCTCGGCCTGGTGTTCCCCTTTGGCAGTGTGTTGGGGCCGTTGATCCTGTGGCAGGTGAAGAAGGACATGGACCCGCTGATCGATGACCAGGGCAAGGAAGCGCTGAACTTCCAGCTGACCGTGGCCATCGCCTGGCTGGTCTGCTTTGTCCTGGGGTTCGTGGTGATCGGCTTCCTGTTGATGGTGGTGCTGGTAATTGCCGCGCTGGTGTTGACCATCATCGGCGGGGTCAAGGCGAACAAAGGCATTGCCTACCGTTACCCGCTCACCTGGCGATTGATCAAATAATCATCGCCCACAAAAAAACCGACAGTGATGTCGGTTTTTTTGTGCCTGGATATTGACCTCAGATGGTCAAGGTCCAGTCGTAGTCCACGATCAACGGCGCATGTTGCGAGAAGCGCGGTTGACGCGGCAGACGTGCGCTGCGCACAAACCGGCGCAGGCCGGGGGTCAGCAACTGGTAGTCGAAACGCCAGCCCAGGTTAAGCATCTCGGCCTGTTCGTTGTCCGGCCACCAGCTGTACTGGTCGCCTTCGCGGCTGACTTCACGCAGGGCATCTACATAACCCATGTTGCCGACAATCTCGTCCATCCAGGCCCGTTCCGGCGCCAGGAAACCCGGGGATTGCTGGCTGTCGCGCCAGTTCTTGATATCCAGCTTCTGTTGCGCCACGTACAACGAGCCACAATAAATGTACTCGCGACGTTTGCGTCGCTGTTTATCCAGATAACGGGCGAAATCGTCCATTAGCTTGAACTTCTGGTTCAAGTCTTCATCGCCGTTCATCCCCGAAGGGAGCAGCAAGGTAGCAATACTGACTTTGTCGAAATCGGCTTGCAGGTAGCGCCCGTAGCGATCGGCTGTCTCGAAGCCGAGGCCGCTGATGACCGCCTTGGGTTGCAACCGTGAATACAGAGCCACGCCACCTTGGGCAGGGACTTCGGCATCACAGGCATAAAGGAAGTAGCCATCCAGTTGGAAGGCTGGGTCGTCCAGTTCAAAGGCGGAGGCGCGGGTGTCCTGCAGGCAGATGACGTCGGCATTCTGGGCTTGCAGCCAACTGAGCAAACCACGCTCGACTGCAGCCTGAATACCATTAACGTTCACACTGATGATCCGCATAAATGGCCCCAAAAATCGCGTGCGTGTATGATACACGCCGTCTACCTATTTAGCTAAATCCGTGGTATCTGAGGCTTTTTTCATGCAGGCGTATCAACGCGATTTCATTCGTTTTGCCATCGATCGCGGGGTTTTGCGCTTCGGTGAGTTCACCCTCAAGTCCGGGCGCACCAGCCCATATTTCTTCAATGCTGGCCTGTTCAACTCGGGTTCTGCCCTGGCGCAACTGGGGCGTTTCTACGCCGCCGCCATTGTTGAAAGCGGTATTTCCTTCGATGTGCTGTTTGGCCCTGCCTACAAAGGCATTCCGTTGGCCGCCGCGACCGCAGTGGCCCTGGCCGAACATCACGACCGGGATCTGCCATGGTGTTTCAATCGCAAGGAAGCCAAGGCCCACGGCGAAGGCGGCAGCCTGGTCGGCGCACCGCTGGCCGGTGATGTGCTGATCATCGACGATGTGATCACCGCCGGCACCGCGATTCGTGAAGTGATGCAGATCATTGCATCCCAGGACGGTGCCAAGGCCGCCGGCGTGCTGATCGCACTGAACCGCCAGGAGCGCGGCAACGGTGAGTTATCGGCGATCCAGGAAGTAGAGCGTGATTTTGGCATTCCAGTGGTCAGCATCGTGTCGCTGAACCAGGTATTGCAGTTCCTCGAAGACGACCCGCAGCTCAAGCAGCACCTGCCGGCAGTGCGTGCGTACCGCGAGCAGTTTGGCGTCTGACCCCTTGTAGCTGATGAGCTTGTGTAGGAGCGAGCTTGCTCGCGATGGCGATCTGTCAGTCAACATCAGTGTTGAATGGACTACCGCTATCGCGGGCGAGCCCGCTCCTACAGGGGATCTCCACGATGCTGCAGGTCGGTGCACATAAAAAAGCCCCCGTTCAACCAGGTTGAACGGGGGCTTTTTGTTTCAGCGGTCAGGGACGCTTGCGATTGCTGATCAGCGTGCCCATGCCCGTATCAGTGAAGATCTCTAGCAGCACCGCATTGGGTACCCGGCCGTCGATGATCAGCGAGCTGCCGACACCACCTTGCACGGCTTCCAGTGCGCAGCGGATCTTCGGCAGCATGCCGCCGTAGATAGTGCCGTCGGCGATCAGGTCGTCGACTTGCTGGGTGGTCAGGCCGGTCAGGACCTTGCCTTCCTTGTCCATCAGGCCGGCGATATTGGTCAGCAGCATCAGCTTCTCGGCCTTCAGCGCCTCGGCCACCTTGCCGGCTACCAGGTCAGCGTTGATGTTGTAGGACTCGCCATTGGCCCCCACGCCAATCGGCGCGATCACCGGGATGAAGTCGCCCTTGACCAGCAGGTTGAGCAAATCGGTGTTGATGCCGATCACTTCGCCCACCTGGCCGATGTCGATGATTTCCGGCTGGGTCATCTCCGGGGTCTTGCGGGTCACGGTGAGTTTCTTCGCGCGGATCAACTCGGCGTCCTTGCCGGTCAGGCCAATGGCGCTGCCGCCATGACGATTGATCAGGTTGACGATGTCTTTGTTCACCTGGCCGCCCAGGACCATCTCCACCACATCCATGGTCTGTGCATCAGTGACACGCATGCCGTCGATGAAATGACTCTCGATGGACAGGCGCTTGAGCAGGTCGCCGATCTGCGGGCCGCCGCCGTGTACCACCACCGGGTTGATCCCGACGGCTTTCATCAACACGATGTCGCGGGCAAAGCCGGTTTTCAGCTCGTCGCTTTCCATGGCATTGCCGCCGTACTTGATCACTAGCGTCTTGCCGACGTAGCGTCGAATGTAAGGCAGCGCTTCGGAAAGGACCTTGGCGGTATTGGCGGCGGCGTCGCGTTCGAGGGTCATTCAGGGCTCCGGGGCAAATAATCAGAACGGTAGTTGGAGATCAGGGGCAACACGTTTCAACTGGGCGTGGAACACGTCCTTGATGCGCTGCAACTCGGCCTCGGTATCCGCCTCGAAACGCAGGACCAGCACCGGAGTGGTGTTGGACGCGCGAACCAGGCCCCAGCCTTCGGCATAATCGACTCGCACACCATCAATGGTGGTCAGGTTGGCGCCTTCACCCCATTGCGCATCGTGCAATGCGTCAATGATGCTGAATTTGCTCTCTTCGGTCACATGGATATTGATTTCCGGCGTAGAAATATCGTTCGGGAAGGTCTCGAACAAGTCTTCAGCGCTGGATTTCTCCTTGCTGAGGATTTCCAGCAGGCGGGCGGCGCTGTAGATGCCGTCGTCAAAACCGAACCAGCGTTCCTTGAAGAACACATGGCCGCTCATTTCGCCGGCCAGCAGGGCGCCGGTTTCTTTCATTTTCTTTTTGATCAACGAATGACCGGTCTTCCACATCAGTGGGCGGCCGCCATATTCCTTGATCAACGGCGTCAGGCGCCGGGTGCACTTGACGTCGAAGATGATCTCGGCGCCTGGGTTGCGTGCAACCACGTCGCGGGCGAACAGCATCAGCAGGCGGTCGGGGAACACGATGCTGCCGGTGTTGGTCACCACGCCCACGCGGTCGCCGTCGCCATCGAAGGCCAGGCCGACATCGGCGCCCACTTCTGCGACCTTGGCGATCAGGTCCACCAGGTTTTCAGGCTTGCCAGGGTCGGGGTGATGGTTGGGGAAGTTGCCGTCGACGTCGCAGAACAGCGGGATCACTTCGCAGTTCAGGGCTTCGAGCAGTTGCGGGGCGATCACGCCGGCTGCGCCGTTGCCGCAGTCCACCACGACTTTCAGGCGGCGCTGGAGCTTGACGTCCCGGGTGATTTCGTCCGAATAGCGCTGGAGGATATCGACCTGGGTGATGCTGCCCTGGCCGCTGGTCAGGTCATTGGTCTTGAGGCGAGTGTGCAGGGCCTGGATCTGCTCGTTGGCCAGGGTGTCGCCGGCAATCACGATCTTGAAGCCGTTGTAGTCCGATGGGTTGTGGCTGCCAGTGAGCATCACGCCGGATTTGCCGGCCAGCACGTTAGCGGCGTAATACAGCGCCGGCGTTGGCACCAGGCCTACGTCACTGACATGGCAGCCGCTGTCGGCCAGGCCCTGGATCAGGCGCTCCACCAACTCGGGGCCGGACAGGCGACCGTCACGTCCCACCGAGACGTTGGGCTCGCCCTGGGCCAGGCTTTGGGAGCCGATGGCGCGGCCGATCCAGTAGGCGGTTTCGGCGGTCAGGGTTTTCGGGACGACGCCACGGATGTCGTAGGCGCGGAAAATGCTGTCGGGAAACGTCGGTGCGACTGGGGCTGCGTTGCTCATCACTGGGAAACTCCATCGATACGGGGCGGACAGGCCTGAGTGCGGCGACCGGCAGGCTCAAACTGAAGGGTAAGACGGCGTTTTAGCCCTAGAGTTCGTAGTGCGAAAGTGCCACTGGGGCATACCGGACGCTGCGCCCGGCATGCCTGAGCGTAGTCAGTGGCTGCCGGAATGCCCGAAACCGCCTGCGCCGCGCTGGGTTTCGTCGAACTCGGTCACCAGCTCGAAATGCGCCTGCACCACCGGTACCAGCACCAGTTGGGCGATACGCTCGCCGACGGCGATGTTGAAGGCGGTCTGGCCACGGTTCCAGCACGAGACCATCAGCTCACCTTGGTAGTCGGAGTCGATCAGGCCCACCAGGTTACCCAGCACTATCCCGTGTTTGTGGCCAAGGCCCGAGCGCGGCAGGATCAACGCAGCCAGGCCAGGGTCGCCGACGTAGATCGACAGGCCGGTAGGGATCAGCAGGGTCTGGCCCGGCTCAAGGACGGTGTCTTGCTTGAGCATGGCGCGCAGGTCCAGGCCGGCGGAGCCGGGTGTGGCGTAGGCCGGCAGTGGGAAGTCGGTGCCGATGCGGGGGTCGAGGATCTTGGCTTGCAAAGCGTGCATGGAAATTAAACCTGGTTCAGCCGTTGGGCGATAAAAGAGATCAGTTGGCGGGCAATCTTGCCCTTGCTGGTCTGGGCGAAAAGGGTGGCGTGCAGCTCGCGGTCAATCACGCTGCAGGCGTTTTCCTCGCTGTTGAAGCCGATGCTGGGGTTGGCAACATCATTGGCAACGATCAGGTCGAGGTTTTTGTCTTTCAGTTTGCGTGCGGCGTAGTCCAGCAGGTTTTCGGTCTCGGCGGCGAAACCGACGCTGAACGGACGATCGGCGCGGGTGGCAATGGTGGCCAGAATGTCCGGGTTGCGGACCATTTGCAGGAGCAGGCCATCGCCGCTTGTAGGGTCTTTCTTGAGTTTTTGCGGCGCAACCACTTCCGGGCGGTAGTCTGCGACCGCTGCCGAAGCGATAAACACATCACAGGGAATCGCCGCCTCACAGGCCGCGAGCATGTCGCGGGCGCTGACGACGTCGATGCGGGTGACCCGGTCCGGGGTTGGCAGATGCACCGGGCCGGTGACCAGGGTCACGCGCGCGCCTGCCTCAACCGCCGCCTCAGCCAGGGCAAAGCCCATTTTCCCTGAGCTATGGTTGGTGATGTAGCGCACCGGGTCGATGTTTTCCTGGGTCGGGCCGGCGGTAATCAACACGTGCTTGCCGGTCAGGGCCAGGTGCTGGAAACACTCGGCGGCGCACAGCGCCAGGTCCGTGGCTTCGAGCATGCGGCCCAGGCCGACGTCACCACAGGCCTGGCTGCCGGAGGCCGGGCCAAAAACCTTGAGGCCACGGCTTTGCAGCAATTGGGTGTTGGCCTGGGTGGCCGGGTCGCGCCACATGGCCTGGTTCATCGCCGGGGCGATGGCGACGGTGGCGTCGGTGGCCAGTACCAGCGTGGTCAGCAGGTCGTCGGCAATACCTTGGGCGAGGCGCGCGATGAGGTCGGCGGTGGCGGGTGCGATCAGCACCAGGTCGGCCCATTTGGCCAGTTCGATATGGCCCATGGCGGCTTCGGCAGCCGGGTCCAGCAGGTCCAGGTGTACCGGGTGGCCAGACAGTGCCTGCATGGTCAGTGGGGTAATGAACTCACTGCCGCCACGGGTCATGACCACGCGCACTTCGGCGCCCTGGTCCAGGAGCCTGCGAACCAACTCTGCACTCTTGTAGGCGGCAATGCCGCCGCCGACGCCGAGAACGATGCGTTTCCGATACAGACGCTGCATTGGTTTGCCTTTCCAGTTCAGTGATGGCGTTGCGATCCCCCCTCCCCAGGGTGAAATCGCGCGCAAAAAAGAGCGGCTAAGATAACACAGCGTCCGCCATGCAACAGCGGCGCACATGCACACGGAGGTGCCATGAGTATTCGCAATTGGCCTGCGGCGGAGCGTCCGCGGGAGAAGCTTTTGGAGTTGGGCGCGCAGAGCCTCTCGGATGCCGAGTTGCTGGCGATTTTCCTGCGTACCGGTGTCTCGGGTAAAAGCGCGGTGGACCTGGCGCGCCACCTGTTGGGGCAGTTTGGCAGCCTGCGTACGCTGCTGGAGGCGCGCCAGGCCGTATTCATCCAGCACCTGGGCCTGGGGCCGGCCAAGTTCGCCCAGTTGCAGGCGGTACTGGAAATGGGGCGGCGCCATCTGGCCGAGCATGTGCGTAACGAGTCGGTTCTGGAAAGCCCGGTAGCCGTGCGTGATTACCTCAAGGCCCTGCTGCGCCACCAGCCCCACGAGATATTTGGCTGCCTGTTTCTCGACTCCAGGCATCGGGTGCTGGGTTTCGAGGCGCTGTTCCAGGGCACCATCGACAACGCCACGGTCTACCCGCGACAAGTGGTCAAGCGCGCCCTGGACTACAACGCGGCGGCCTTGATCCTGTGCCACAACCATCCCTCCGGGAATGCCGAGCCGAGCGTTGCTGATCGAAAATTGACCAAAGTGCTGCAAAAGGCCCTGGATCTGGTGGACGTGCGGGTACTGGACCACATCATTGTCGGCGACGGTGACCCGCTGTCGATGGCTGAATATGGCTGGCTGTAACGCAACCTCTTGTAGGAGCCGGCTTGCCGGCTCCTACAAAGGCCGGGTCAGGGTTTTACGCTGACCTTGGAGAAGTCCTGGCGCCCAAACGGGCTGACCTGATACCCCTCGATACTCTTGCGTGTCAGGGCAAAGGCCGTCGGGTGGGCCAGTGGCAACCACAGTGCCTGCTGCTGGATCTGCGCCTGCGCCTGCTGGTACAGCTTGCTGCGCACGCCTTGCTCGTTGGTGGTCTTGCCGGCACTGATCAGCTTATCCAGCGCGGGGTCGCAGTAGCGGGCGAAGTTGGTGCCGGATTTGACCGCTGCGCAGGAAAACTGCGGGGTCAGGAAGTTATCCGGGTCGCCGTTGTCGCCGGCCCAGCCCATAAACAGCAGGTCGTGCTCGCCCGCCTTGGCGCGGCGGATCAGCTCGCCCCATTCGATCACGCGGATCTCGGCCTGGATGCCGACCTTGGCCAGGTCCGCCTGCAACAACTGGGCGCCCAGGCTTGGGTTGGGGTTGAGCAGGCTGCCCGAGGGCCGGGTCCAAATGGTGGTCTTGAAGCCGTCACTCAAGCCGGCACGTGCCAGCAGGGCCTTGGCCTTGGCGATGTCCTGTGGATAACCCGGCAATTCCTTGGCAAAGCTCCAGGTATTGGGCGGATAGGGGCCGGTGGCGGCTTCGGCGGTGCCTTCAAACACGGCCTTGAGGTAGCTGGCCTTGTCGAAGGCCAGGTTTATCGCCTGGCGCACTTCTGGCTTGTCCAGCGGAGGGTGCTGGCTGTTGATGGCCACAAAGGCGGTCATGAAGGCTGCGGTCTTTTCCACCTTGAGCGCCGCATCCTTTTGCGCCTCGCCGATATCCAGGGGCTTGGGTGACAAGGCGATCTGGCACTCATCCCGGCGCAGTTTCTGCAGGCGCACGTTGGCGTCCGGGGTGATCGCAAAGATCAAGTTATCCACAGCCGGTTTGCCGGCAAAGTAATCCGGGTTGGCCTTGTAGCGAATGGCCGCATCTTTCTGGAAACGCCCAAAAACGAAGGGCCCGGTGCCGATGGGTTGGCTATTGAGCTTCTCCGGGGTGCCGGCCTTGAGCAGCTTGTCGGCGTATTCGGCCGGGTAGATCGAGGCAAAGCCCATGCTCAGCGCGGCGAGGAACGTGGAGTCGGCGTGATTCAGGGTAAAACGCACGGTCAGCGGGTCGAGGGCGTCGATCTTCTTGATCAGCGCCGGCAGTTGTAGCGACTGGGCGTGAGGGAAGCCGCTCTGGGCAATCTGGTGCCAGGGGTTGGCCGGGTCGAGCATGCGCTCGAAGCTGAAGCGTACGTCTTCGGCGGTGAGGCTGCGGCTTGGGTTGAAATACGCGGTACGGTGAAATTTCACGTCCGGATGCAATTTAAAGGTGTAGGTCAGGCCGTCTGGCGAGACTTCCCAGCTGTCGGCCAGGCTCGGCACCAGCTTGCCGCTTGCAGCGTCGAAGTCCACCAGGCGGTTCATCAACACATCCGCCGAGGCGTTGGTGGTGGTCAGGGAGTTGTACTGCACCACATCGAACCCTTCGGGGCTGGCCTCGGTGCAGACGCTCAACGTGGAGGCCGCCTGGGCCAGCGGGGCGAGAAAGAGCGGGGCGAGCAGGAGTGGCAGGGCAGCGAGGCGCATGGTCGGTTTCCTTTGCAGATCGGAGGCCCATCTGCGAGTGCAGTCTGGAAAAGGCCTACCGTAGTGGCCTGATTCACAAATGACTAGCCCATTTTTGCCTGTGCATTTGCAGCAAATACTGTTTTGATGGCGCCTCAGGTCATTTTGCCCGGGGCCTTGGCCTACAAGTAGCGGCGATAAATCATTTGGTGCGACGAGCGGTTCGCCAGCACGGCGGCCCACCCTGTCAGCGCTTGAGAGCTGTTCGGGCGAGATTTACAGCGGGAAAAACACACCGGCTGTTGTTGCACTGGGGTCTTTCTGGTATAAAGCAGCGCTCTTTTCTAGGGGCCCGGTTCCTTCACTGTAGGTGTAGCCGGTAAGACCCTTAAAGAAACGCGGCGCCTGGCGCCAAATGACTGAGAGATTAAGCGGCCAACCCATGCCGGGTTGGGCATGTGGTTTTAGAGGGCTGAGGCATGTCGAGAGTCTGTCAAGTTACCGGTAAGGGTCCGGTGACTGGGAATAACATTTCCCACGCAAACAACAAAACCCGTCGTCGTTTCCTGCCAAACCTGCAGCATCACCGCTTCTGGGTTGAAGAAGAGAAACGTTTTGTCCGTCTGCGCGTATCTGCCAAAGGCATGCGTATCATCGACAAGCGTGGCATCACTGTCGTGCTCGCTGAACTGCGCCGCGACGGCAAAATCTAAGGAGCTAAATCATGCGTGAATTGATTCGAATGATCTCTAGCGCCGGTACTGGTCACTTCTACACTACCGACAAGAACAAGCGTACTACCCCGGACAAGCTCGAAAAGAAAATGTTCGACCCGCGCGTTCGCAAGCACGTGATCTACAAAGAAGGCAAAATCAAGTAATTGGTTTTCTTTCTTGTGAAAAAAACCCGTATCTCACGATGCGGGTTTTTTTTGCCTTTTGAAAAGTCGCGCTCGACCGATCAGGCCTTTTCTTCGAACACCACGTAGATCTTGCGGCACGGCTCCAGCACTTCCCAGGTGCCACTGAACCCGGCCGGGATCACGAAGCGGTCACCGGCGCGCAAGGTCTTGGCGTTGCCCTCGGCATCGCGTAGCACCGAAACCCCCTGCACGATCTCGCAGTACTCGTGTTCGGTGTAGTTCACCTTCCATTGCCCGACTTCACCTTCCCAGACCCCGGCGTTCATCTGGCCGCACGGGCTGTTGTAGTGGTTGTAGAGCGTCTGCTCGGGGTCGCCCTTGAGGATTTTTTCTGTGGCGGGGCGGTAGCGTTCGGCGGCGGTGTTCGCCTGGCTGAAATCGACGACATCCTGAATGTTCATGCACGTATCCCATCTAGGCCTGGGGTTGGAGAGCCAAAGTCTATGTTTATTAAAATGAACATCGCAAGGGCGTTTGCCGCGGTTATGTCAAATATATTGAAACATCCCTTGCGGCTGGTTTAGGGTGGCGGGTGCCTCGGACCGAATAGCTGGCTGGCCGGGCAAGCATTTGGAAGGGAGCGGTTATAACGCCGGGCCCTTATATTTAATAAGAGGAGGACACTCGCATGACCACCCTGACCCGTGCCGACTGGGAACAACGCGCCAAGGACCTGAAGATCGAAGGCCGCGCCTACATCAATGGCGAATACACCGCCGCGGTTTCCGGCGACACGTTCGAATGCCTCAGCCCGGTCGATGGCCGCCTGCTGACCACGGTTGCCAGCTGTGACGTCGCCGACGCCCAGCGCGCCGTGGAAAACGCCCGCGCCACCTTCAACTCCGGTGCCTGGTCACGCCTGGCCCCGGCCAAGCGCAAAGCCACCATGATCCGTTTCGCCGCGCTGCTCAAGGCCAATGCCGAAGAGCTGGCCCTGCTCGAAACCCTGGACATGGGCAAGCCCATCGGCGACTCCCTGGGCATCGACATCCCTGGCGCGGCGCAAGCCCTGAGCTGGAGCGGCGAGGCCATCGACAAGATTTACGATGAAGTGGCCGCCACCCCCCATGACCAACTGGGCCTGGTGACCCGCGAGCCCGTCGGCGTAGTGGCGGCCATCGTGCCGTGGAACTTCCCGCTGATGATGGCCTGCTGGAAGCTGGGGCCGGCTCTGTCCACCGGTAACTCGGTCGTGCTCAAGCCCTCGGAAAAATCCCCGCTGACTGCCATCCGCATCGCCGCCCTGGCCGTTGAAGCCGGTATCCCCAAAGGCGTGCTCAACGTGCTGCCGGGTTATGGCCACACTGTCGGCAAGGCCCTGGCGCTGCATATGGACGTCGACACTTTGGTGTTCACCGGTTCGACCAAGATCGCCAAGCAACTGATGATCTACTCCGGCGAATCGAACATGAAACGCGTCTGGCTGGAAGCCGGCGGCAAGAGCCCGAACATCGTGTTTGCCGATGCCCCGGACCTGCAAGCCGCCGCCGAATCCGCTGCGGGCGCCATCGCCTTCAACCAGGGCGAAGTCTGCACGGCCGGCTCGCGCCTGCTGGTGGAGCGTTCGATCAAGGACAAATTCCTGCCAATGGTGATCGAGGCCCTCAAGGGCTGGAAGCCGGGCAACCCGCTGGACCCGGCGACTAATGTCGGTGCGCTGGTGGATACCCAACAGATGAACACCGTGCTGTCGTACATCGAGGCCGGGCACGCCGATGGCGCCAAGCTGGTGGCCGGTGGCAAGCGCACCCTGCAGGAGACCGGTGGTACTTATGTCGAGCCGACGATTTTCGACGGCGTGACCAACGCCATGAAAATTGCCCAGGAAGAGATCTTTGGCCCGGTGCTGTCGGTGCTGACTTTCGACAGTGCTGAAGAAGCGGTGGCGATTGCCAACGACACGCCGTATGGCCTGGCCGCTGCAGTCTGGACTTCGGATATCTCCAAGGCTCACCTGACCGCCAAGGCCCTGCGCGCCGGTAGCGTGTGGGTCAACCAGTACGATGGCGGCGACATGACTGCGCCGTTTGGTGGGTTCAAGCAGTCGGGCAACGGTCGCGACAAGTCGCTGCACGCGTTCGACAAGTACACCGAGCTGAAGGCGACCTGGATCAAGCTGTAAGTCCGGACTCCGGGCCCAAGCTGCAGTAGACCCAAATGTGGGAGCGGGCTTGCCCGCGATAGCGGTATATCAGTCACTCATGAGTTGGCTGGTACTCCCTCATCGCGGGCCAGCCCGCTCCCACAGTATTTTGCGTGATCTGGAAATAACCCACAGGAGCGTGGCAATGCGTTGGGCGACTTACTTCGCCGTCCTGGCGTCGGTACTCAGCGTCGGCCTCGCCCTGGGCGTGAGCATGCCGTTGGTGTCCCTGCGCCTGGAAAGCTGGGGCTATGGCAACTTTGCCATCGGCATCATGGCGGCCATGCCGGCATTCGGTGTGTTGTTGGGCGCCAAGGTGTCCAGTCGCCTGGCCTCCTGGTTGGGCACGGCGAACCTGATGCGCCTGTGCCTGTGGGCCGGGGCGATTTCCATCGGTTTACTGGCGGTACTGCCCAGCTATCCGGTGTGGCTGGTGCTGCGGTTGATGATCGGGGTGATCCTGACCATCGTGTTTATCCTCGGCGAGAGCTGGATCAACCAGTTGGTGGTGGAGCAGTGGCGTGGCCGGCTGGTGGCGCTGTATGGCTGTACCTACGCCTTGAGCCAGCTGTCGGGGCCGTTGTTGCTCGGTGTGCTGGGCACCGAGCATGACTATGGTTTCTGGGTTGGTGTCGGCCTGTTGATCGTTGCGCCGGTCCTGCTCCTGGGGCGCAGCGGGGCGCCGACGGCAGAAGCCTTCAGCGTGACCTTTGGCGACTTGTGGGGTTTTTGCCGTGGCTTGCCGGCGATTGCCTGGGCGGTGGCGCTGTTTGCCGCGTTCGAAGCGATGATTCTGACGCTATTACCGGTGTATTGCCTGCAACAGGGCTTTACCGCCGAGGTGGCGCTGGCGATGGTCAGCACCGTGGTCGTCGGCGATGCCCTGCTGCAATTGCCGATTGGCGCCCTGGCCGATTACCTGCCAAGGCGCACCCTGTTTCTGGGCTGCGCGGTGCTGTTGCTGCTGTCGAGCCTGGCGATTGCGCCGTTGCTCGATACCTGGCTGATCTGGCCGATCTGGGTGCTGTTCGGTGCCAGTGCCGGGGGCTTGTTTACCTTGTCGTTAATCCTGATCGGCGAACGCTACCGTGATGATGCGCTGGTGCGGGCCAATGCCCATATCGCGCAGTTGTGGGGTATTGGTTGCCTGATCGGCCCACTGGTAGCGGGGGCTGGCAGCCAGTGGATCAGCGGGCATGCGTTGCCGTTGTTGATGGCGGCGGGGGCCTTGGGGCTGGTGATTCTGTTGTTGCGCCAAGGAGCGTTTGGCGTTGAGCAGCCAGCCTAGGTAAACCTGTAGGAGCCGGCTTGCCGGCGATAGCAACTTAGCTGACCCGCCGCTATCGCCGGCAAGCCGGCTCTTACAGGGGTTAGAGCATGCGCTCCAGGCCCACGGTGGTAGCGAACCAGGCATTGAGCCGGCGCCACCAGCTACCCGGCTCGCGGGTCAGGGTGTGCAACTGGCCGTTATCTTCCGTCACCCAGACCACCTGGCCCTGCTGCAGTTTCGCCTCATAACTCAAGGCGGGCGCCATCCCTTGCAGGGCCAGGTTGCGCACGTGTTCGGCCAGCTCAGGACTGTCCACCAGCACCCCGACCTCGGTGTTCCACAGCACCGAGCGCGGATCGAAATTGAATGAGCCGATAAACGACTTCTGCCGATCAAAGATCATCGCCTTGCTGTGCAGGCTGGAGTCCGAGCCATGCAGCGCGCGGCTACCCAGCAGGTGCGGGCCACTGCCGCCGCCGTCGCCCGGTTGGCGGCGCAGTTCGTACAACTTCACCCCGTGTTCCAGCAGCGCCTTGCGATAGGGCGCATAGCCGCCATGCACCGCCGGCACGTCGGTGGCTTCCAGGGCGTTGGTCAGCAGGCGTACGTCCACACCCGCGTCTGCGCGCCCGGTGAGGTACACCAGGCCCGGCTGACCGGGGACGAAGTAGGCCGAAATCATCATCAGTTCACTGTGCACGCCTTCCAGTTCTGGCCCCAGTTGAGTGGTGAGCAGCAGTTGCGGGTCGGGATCGGCCTTGGCCAGGACCTTGCTCGGTGCATCCCACAGTGCCTGGTTCCAGGCCCAGATCAGTTCTCGGCGCCAGATGTCCATGCGGGGCCGGGTCTGGTAGGTGCGCAGACGGTTGTACAGGGCATGGTTTTGCTGGCGCGACTCGGCCAGGGACTTCTCCAGGAGCCCGCGCGCGGTGGCCAGGTCGCGGGAGGAGGGGGCGCTGGAGATAAAGTCGGCGATGGGTTTGCTCAGTGCACTGTTCCAGTACTGGTCAAAGCTGTGGCCCAGTTGTTCGGCCACAGGCCCGACGCTGAGCATGTCGATATCGGTGAAGTTCAGGTTGGGCTCGGCATCGAAATACTCATCCCCCAGGTTGCGCCCGCCGACTATCGCCACGCTGTTGTCCGCCAGCCACAGCTTGTTGTGCATGCGCCGGTGTTGCAGCGATAGGTTGAACAGCCGACCCATGGCCCGCGTCACGCCGGTGCTGCGCCCCAGGTGCAAGGGGTTGAACAGGCGAATCTGGATCTGCGGGTGCGCGGCCAGGGTGGCGATGATCTGGTCCAGACCGTCGCTGGTGGTGTCGTCCAGGAGGATGCGCACCCGCACGCCCCGGTCGGCCGTGGTGAGCAACTCGTCCACCAGCATGCGCGTGCTGATGCCGTCATGGACAATGTAGTACTGCAGGTCGAGGCTGGTCTGGGCATTGCGGATCAGTTCGGCGCGGGCCATGAACGCTTCGCTGCTGTTGGGCAGCAGGCGGAACCCGGAGCGGCCCTGATAGGGCGCGGCCTGGGCCTGGATCGAGCGGCCGAAGGCGGACTGCGTGGCCGGCAGCGCTTCGCTGGGTACGCGGGGTACGTTGAGGGTGGCGCAACCGCCCAGGCCCAAGAACCCCAGCAAAAGAAGCGCTAACAGCCGTTGGCTCATCAAGGAGGCAGGTTCCGAATCAGGGCGGTGGTGGGCATATGACGGTGATTGCTGGCAAAAGGTCAGTCCACCCGCTGTTCGGCTTCGGCGAGCATCTTGATCGCCGTGGCCCCGACCTTGCGCACCGCCTCTTCAATCTGGGGTGTTGGCTTGGCAGCGTAGTTCATCCGCAGGCAGTTCCGATATTTGCCCGAGGCAGAAAAGATGCTGCCCACGGCAATCTGTACGCCTTGCTCGACCAGGGCGCGGTTGAGCCTGAGGGTGTCGAAGCCCTCGGGCAGTTCCACCCACAGCATAAAGCTGCCCTGGGGCCGGCTGGCGCGGGTGCCGGCGGGGAAATAGCGGCTGACCCAATCGAGCATCAGGTCGCGATTGCGCTGGTATTGGCTGCGCATCCGCCGTAAATGCGGCTCGAAGTGCCCGTTTTTGAGGAACTCGGCAATGGCGATCTGCGGTTGGGTGGCGGTGGAGCCGGTGCTGATGTACTTCATGTGCAGCACCCGCTCCAGATAGCGGCCAGGGGCTACCCAGCCGATCCGCAGGCCGGGGGCCAGGGTTTTGGAGAAGGAACTGCAGAGTAGGACGCGGCCATCTTCGTCGAAGGATTTGATGGTGCGTGGTCGCGGGTAGCTGTAGGCCAGTTCGCCATACACATCGTCTTCGATGATTGCCACGTCAAAGCGCTGGGCCAGGGTCAGCAGCGCCCGTTTGCGGGCCTCGGGCATGATGTAGCCCAGGGGGTTGTTGCAGTTGGGGGTCAACTGGATGACTTTGATCGGCCATTGTTCCAGGGCCATTTCCAGGGCTTCGAGGCTGATGCCGGTGAGCGGGTCGGTGGGGATTTCCAGGGCTTTCATGCCCAGGCCCTTGAGGGTCTGCATGGCGCCATGAAAGCTTGGCGAGTCGACGGCGACGATATCGCCAGGCTCGCAAATCGCACGGATGCTGGAGGACAGCGCCTCATGGCAGCCGGTGGTGATCACGATGTCCTGGGCGTCGAGCTGGCAGCCGGAATCCAATGACAGACGGGCGATTTGCTCGCGCAGTTCCATACAGCCGTAGATATTGTCGTAGTACAGGCCTGGCAGGTCCTGGCGCCGGCTCACCCGGGCCAGGCTGCGCAGCAGCGGCTTGATGGTCGGCGACAGTACATCCGGCATGCCTCGGCCCATCTGTATGACATCTTTGCGCGGCACCGCGCGGACCAGTTCCAGCACCTGGTCCCACTGGGAAATCTCCACCGGGCGCTGGGCCGGCCGACCCACGGCGGGCAACGCCGGCAGCTCGCGCCCGACAGGCACGAAGTAGCCGGATTTTGGCTTGGGTGTCGCCAGGCCGTTGTCTTCCAGCAGCCGGTAAGCCTGCTGCACGGTGCTCAGGCTGACCCCGTGTTCCACGCTCAGGGCGCGCACCGAGGGCAGGCGGTCGCCGGGGCGATAGAAGCCCTGTTCGATACGGGTGCCCAGCAGTTCGGCGAGGTTGACGTAGAGGGTCATGGCGGTCGCTCCCAAGGGACCAGTACAGATGCATGGAAAATACAGGATTCAGCCCATGGTTGGCAGTATCTGTATGGATTTAATAAAGGATCATTGAATCTGTAATGGTTTTACCGTGCCGTCCATTCTAGTCACTCATGGCAACAGGCAAATGAGGGGCAAGACAATGAGTGGCTTGAGCGATGTGCGGCTGGCATTACACAGTCAGGAACTGGAAGCAGGGCAGGAACGTGGGCTGGCCGGGCTGGCGCCTGGCAATCCGAGCCGTTGGGAACTGTTCTGGCGCCGGCGCCACACGCGCAAGGCCTTGCTGGACCTGACCTCGGAGCAACTGCGCGACATCGGCCTGAGCACTGAACAAGCGCGCCGGGAAGGCTTGAAGCCGTTCTGGCGCGGCTGAGTCAGAGCAGTTCTTTCAAGCGGTGCCAGAGCATGCCCAGGGCCAGCAGCGGTGAGCGCAAGTGCTTGCCGCCAGGGAAGGTGATGTGTGGCACCTGGGCAAACAGATCGAAGCGCCCACTGTGCTGGCCGCTGATGGCTTCGGCCAACAGTTTGCCGGCCAGGTGGGTGGCGTTCAGGCCATGGCCGGCGTAGGCCTGGGCAAAGTACACATTGGGCTGGTCAGCCAGCCGGCCAATCTGCGGCAGGCGGTTGGCGCCGATGCCGATCATGCCGCCCCATTGATAGTCGATCTTCGCCTCGGCCAATTGCGGGAAGACCTTGAGCATCTTCGGCCGCATATAGGCGCCGATGTCCTGGGGATCGCGTCCGGAGTAGTGGCAAGCACCGCCGAACAGCAGGCGCCGGTCGGCCGACAAGCGGAAGTAGTCCACCGTGACCCGCTGATCACACACCGCCATGTTTTGCGGCAGTAACTCGGCGGCCTGGGTTGGGCTCAAGGGTTGGGTGGCAATGATGTAGCTGCCAGCGGGCAGCACCTTGCCGCTCAGGTGCGGGTTGAGGCCATTGAGATAGGCATTGCAGCCCAGCACCAGGGTCTTGGCGCGCACGCTGCCCTGGGCGGTGTGGACTTTGACTTCCGGGCCGTAGTCGATGCGCAGGGCTTCGGACTGCTCGAACAGCCTGACCCCCAGTTGCTGCGCGGCGGCGGCTTCACCGAGGGCCAGGTTCAGCGGGTGCAGGTGGCCGGAGCCCATGTCGATCATGCCGCCCACGTAACGGTCGGAGCCGATCACGCTGCGCATCTCCCCGGCTTGCAGCAGGCGCAGTTCATGGCGATAACCAAGCCCGTGCAGTTCTTCGGCGTCGGCGGCCAGGCCTTGCAGGTCGCGGGGCTTGTTGGCCAGGTCGCAGTAGCCCCAGGCCAGGTCGCAATCGATCTGAAAGCGCTCGACCCGCTGGCGCACGATTTCCACGGCTTCCAGGCCCATCAGCTTCATCTGCCGCACACCTTCGGTGCCGACTACATTGGCAAACTGATCCAGGCCATGACCGACGCCACGAATCAACTGCCCGCCGTTGCGCCCGCTGGCGCCCCAGGCGATCTTGCGCGCCTCCAGCAGCGCCACGCTAAAGCCGCGCTCGGCCAGCTCCAGCGCGGTGTTCAGCCCGGAAAACCCGCCGCCCACCACGCACACATCGGCGACGACTTCGCCTGCCAGCACCGGATAATCGGGCTGCGGCAGGCTGCTGGCGGCGTAGTAGGAAGTGGTGTGCCGGGCGCTGGCGGTCATGGGGAGCATCCGTGTTTGGAAAATTTGACGCAGGATACAGCGGTCGGGTGAAGCTGTCTCACTCGGGGCTTTTAGGGCAAAATCCACGCCTATTCGCCGTTCGGTATGGGTTTCGATGAGTTGCAACAGCCAGAAAGTCAACGCGCTGCGCCGGCAGATTCCCTCGTTCGAGTGTGTGCCGGGTTGCCATGATTGCTGTGGGCCGGTGACTACATCCACCGAGGAAATGTCGCGCCTGCCGCGCAAGACGGCGGCCGAGCAGGAAGCGGCCATGGATGAGCTCAATTGCGTACACCTGGGCCCCGACGGCTGCACGGTGTACGACGAACGCCCGCTGATCTGCCGGCTGTTTGGTACTACCCCCAGCCTGCCATGCCCCAACAACCGTGGCCCGGTGGAGTTGATTCACCCGCGGGTGGAGAAGCAGATCCACGAGTACATGGCGACCACCCGGCAGGTCCTGGTCTGACTGCTCCCCTTGTAGGAGCCGGCTTGCCGGCGATGGCGTCGTTCAATTGAATGCATGACTCCAGGGCCTCATCGCCGGCAAGCCGGCTCCTACACGGTAGGGGCGTCAATCCGGGATCGGCAGGTTCAGGCTCTCCTTCACCTCTTCCATCACGATATAGCTCTTGGATTCGCGCACATGGGGCAGCTTGAGCAGGATGTCGCCCAGCAGTTTGCGGTACGAAGCCATCTCGGAGATCCGCGCCTTCACCAGATAGTCGAAATCCCCTGAGACCAGGTGACACTCCAGCACATGGGGCAGTTTCAGCACGGCACGTCGGAATTCTTCGAAGGTATCGCCGGATTTGTAGTCGAGGCTGATCTCGACAAACACCAGCAGGCTACCCTTCAAGTGCTGCGGATTGAGGCGGGCGTTGTAGCCCATGATGATCCCCTCGCGCTCCAGGCGCCGGACCCGTTCGGTGCAAGGCGTGGTCGACAGCCCGACCTTCTCCCCCAGCTCGGTAAACGAAATCCGCCCGTCGGCCTGCAGGATGCGCAGGATGTTGCGGTCGATCTTGTCCAGCTCCCGCTTGGTCTGGGTATTGGTCCGCATAGGGGATGCTCCTCCGTGAAAAGGGTTTTTGCCGAGAATTGTCGCCAAATATAGGCACTTATATAGTGAAATGCACTGGCCATTGCTTTTTATACTGCCCACATCTTTGTGCTGAACAACAAACGTCAGCGGTCAAGCCGTGATGAGGATATAAAAATGCGCGTTTTGGTCTTGGGTAGCGGTGTCATTGGTGTGGCCAGTGCCTACTATTTGGCGCGTGCCGGTTTTGAGGTGGTCGTGGTCGACCGTCAGCCGGCCGTTGCAATGGAGACCAGCTTCGCCAACGCCGGCCAGGTCTCGCCCGGTTATGCGTCGCCATGGGCCGCGCCGGGCGTGCCGCTCAAGGCCATCAAGTGGTTGCTGCAGCGCCATGCGCCGCTGGCGATCAAGGCCACCGCCGATATCGACCAATACCTGTGGATGGCGCAGATGCTGCGCAACTGCACGGCCAACCGTTATGCGGTGAACAAAGAGCGCATGGTGCGCCTGTCCGAGTACAGCCGCGACTGCCTCGACGAACTGCGCGCCGAAACCGGTATCGCCTACGAAGGCCGTAGCCTGGGTACTACGCAATTGTTCCGCACCCAGGCGCAACTCGATGGCGCGGCCAAGGATATCGCCGTGCTGAAAGAGTCCGGGGTTCCGTTCGAGCTGCTTGACCGCGCCGGCATTGCCCGCGTCGAGCCGGCCCTGGCCAGCGTCACGGATATCCTGGCCGGTGCCCTGCGCCTGCCCAATGACCAGACCGGCGACTGCCAGATGTTCACCACCCGCCTGGCCGATATGTGCAAGCAGTTGGGTGTGGAGTTCCGCTTTGAACAGGACATTCAGCGCCTGGACCACGCCGGCGACCGCATCAACGGTGTGTGGATCGACGGCAAGCTGGAAACCGCCGACCGCTACGTGCTGGCCCTGGGCAGTTACTCGCCGCAGTTGCTCAAGCCGCTGGGGATCAAGGCGCCGGTGTATCCGCTCAAGGGTTACTCCCTGACCGTGCCGATCACCAACCCGGCGATGGCCCCGACCTCGACCATTCTCGACGAGACCTACAAGGTCGCGATCACCCGTTTCGACAACCGTATCCGCGTCGGTGGCATGGCTGAAATAGCCGGTTTTGACCTGTCGCTGAACCCGCGCCGGCGCGAAACCCTGGAGATGATCGTCAACGACCTTTATCCTCAGGGCGGTGATTTGAGCGAAGCCACCTTCTGGACCGGCCTGCGTCCGACTACCCCGGACGGTACGCCGATCGTCGGCGCCACGCCCTTCAAGAACCTGTTCTTGAATACCGGCCACGGCACCCTCGGCTGGACCATGGCCTGTGGCTCTGGTCGCCTGCTGGCGGACCTGATGGCCAAGAAAACCCCGCAGATCAGTGCCGCAGGCCTTGATATTTCCCGTTACGGCAACCCTCAGGAGTCCACAAAACATGTCAATCCAGCGCCAGCTCACCAATGAGCGCATGAGCCAGATCGTTGTCCACAGCGGTACCGTGTATCTGGCAGGACAAGTCGGCGACGACATGAGTGCCGGGATTGAACAGCAGACCCGAGAAACCCTGGCCAATATCGAGCGATTGCTGGATCTGGCCGGTACCGACAAAACCAAGTTGCTGTCGGTGACGATCTATCTCAAAGACATCGACGCCGACTTTGCCGGCATGAACGCGGTTTGGGACAAGTGGCTGCCAAAAGGCGTGGCCCCGGCCCGTGCCACGGTCGAGTCGAAGCTGTGTGAGCCAGAAATCCTGGTGGAGCTGTCCGTCGTGGCTGCTCTGCCATAAACGATCCCTCTTCCGGTGCCGGCGCTATTGGCCGGTACCGGTTTTTTCTTCCCACCGCCGCCTAGAAGCCTGCCGCCATGCGTCCTGCCCGTGCCCTGATCGACCTACAAGCCCTGCGCCATAACTACCAATTGGCCCGCGAACTGACCGGGGCCAAGGCCCTCGCCGTGATCAAGGCCGATGCCTATGGCCATGGTGCCGTGCGTGTGGCCCTGGCCCTGGAAGACCAGGCCGACGGTTTTGCCGTGGCCTGCATCGAGGAAGCGCTGGAGCTGCGCGCCGCTGCAATTGGTGGGCCGGTGTTGTTGCTCGAAGGATTCTTCGAGGCCGACGAGCTGCCGCTGATCATCGAGCATGACTTGTGGTGCGTGGTGCATTCGCTGTGGCAACTGGAGGCAATTGAACAGGCGCGCCTGAGCAAGCCGCTGACGGTGTGGTTGAAGCTGGATTCGGGCATGCACCGGGTTGGGCTGCATCCCAAGGACTATCACGATGCGTACCAGCGCCTGCTGGCCAGCGGCAAAGTCGCAAAGATTGTGCTGATGAGCCACTTCGCCCGTGCCGATGAGCTGGACTGCGCCAGCAGCGATGAGCAGGTCGCGGTGTTCGAGGCGGCGCGCCAGGGCCTGGCGGCCCAGGTCAGCCTGCGCAATTCGCCGTCGGTGATGGGCTGGCCGAGCGTTTCCAGTGATTGGGTACGACCGGGCATCATGCTTTACGGTGCGACGCCCTTTGGCGAAGACCAGGCAGTTGCCGCGCGTTTGCAGCCGGTGATGACCCTGGAGTCGAAAGTCATCTGCGTACGCGAGCTGCCTGCGGGCGAGCCAGTGGGTTATGGCGCGCGCTTCGTGACGCCCAAGCCGATGCGTATCGGCGTGGTTGCCATGGGCTATGCCGACGGTTATCCACGGCACGCGCCGACCGGCACGCCGGTGCTGGTCGCCGGCCAGCGCAGCCAGCTGCTGGGGCGGGTGTCGATGGACATGCTGTGCATCGACCTGACCGACATGCCCCAGGCCGGCCTGGGCTCGACCGTGGAGTTGTGGGGCAAAAACATCCTCGCCAGCGATGTGGCGAGCGCCGCCGATACCATTCCCTACCAGATTTTTTGCAACCTGCGCCGCGTGCCACGGCTCTATTCCGGCACATAGCCGCAGGCCGCCGATCACGTCCACCAGGATTCAGACCAAAGTGTTGTAAATACTGAACGCTGTCGCCATGATAACGCTCAATTACAACAAAGCCTGAATCCTAGGAGGCTCCTGCATTGGACGTCGGCGAACGACTGCAATCCATCCGTAAACTGAAAGGTCTTTCCCAGCGTGAACTCGCCAAGCGTGCGGGCGTCACCAACAGCACCATTTCGATGATCGAGAAAAACAGTGTCAGCCCCTCCATCAGCTCCTTGCGCAAGGTGCTGGGCGGCATTCCCATGTCCATGGTCGAGTTCTTTTCCGAGGAGATCCTCCAGGAAAAACCGACGCAGATCGTCTATAAAGCCAATGAGCTGATCGACATCTCCGATGGCGCGGTCACTATGAAACTGGTGGGCCGGGCGCATCCCAGCCGGGCGATTGCGTTTCTCAACGAAATCTACCCACCAGGCGCCGATACCGGCGAGGAAATGCTGACCCATGATGGTGAGGAAACCGGGATCTTGTTGGAAGGTCGTCTGGAGTTGGTCGTGGGCGTCGAAACTTTTGTGCTCGAAGCCGGCGATAGCTACTACTTTGAAAGCACCAAGCCGCACCGTTTTCGTAATCCGTTCGATGTGCCGGCGCGACTAATCAGCGCAGCCACGCCCGCGAACTTTTAACAGAAGAGGCGCCCTGCCTACCTTGCAGAGGTGCCCATCGTTGTATTTCGCCCTACTGAATCTCCCCTTGGATAATAGGGTTGTTTCAGTGAGGCGGCCTAACCGTTATACTTTCGCCGCCTGCGAAACCGTGGCCGCAGGCGTGAATAGCCACCATGAGGGTGAACGCGTGAACCTAATTATGAAAATGCTGGCCGTACCAGCAACCGTACTGGCCCTTTGGGCTGCCAGCGCTCAAGCTGCGACCAATGATGATATTGCCAAGCGCCTGGCGCCTGTCGGACAGGTGTGTGTCCAGGGGCAAGAGTGCAAGGGGATGGAAGTCGCTGTGACAGCAGGCGGCGGCGGTGCGAAAACGCCGGACGAAGTCATTGCCAAACACTGTAATGCTTGCCACGGCACGGGCCTGTTGGGTGCACCGAAAATCGGTGACACCGCAGCCTGGAAAGAACGCGCCGACCACCAGGGCGGCCTCGACGGCATCCTGGCCAAAGCCATCACCGGCATTAACGCCATGCCGCCTAAAGGCACCTGCTCCGATTGCTCGGATGACGACCTCAAGGCTGCGATCGAGAAGATGTCTGGTTTGAAATAAACCGATCTTCGCCAAAAAGCCGCTGACCAGCGGCTTTTTTGTGGGCGCAATTTGGCGGCCAAGGCTGTTCATTGCAGCAAAGACCCGGCAAGCTCGGTCCAACCCCTAATCACGGAATGTTCAGGAGGGTCGGATGGTGCAGTTGTGTTCAATCGAACAAGCAGTCGATGACGTACTGGAGCGCTTGCCTGCGCATATCCACATGGGTATGCCGCTGGGCCTGGGCAAGCCGAATCTGTTTGCCAACGCCTTGTACCGGCGCATTGCCAAGCTGCCCGAGCGGGCGCTGACCATCTACACGGCCCTCAGCCTGGGCCGCCCACCGTTGGGCGATGGCTTGCAGAAGCGTTTCCTGGAGCCGTTTATCGAGCGGGTGTTTGGCGATTATCCCGAGCTGGACTTCCTCGCCGCCCTGCGCAAGGACAGCCTGCCGGCCAATATCCACGTGCAGCAGTTCTTTATGCAGCCCGGCAGTCTGTTGCATAGCACCTCGGCCCAGCAGGATTACGTCAGCAGCAACTACAGCCATGCCGCCCGCGATATCAACGCCGCCGGCCTGAACCTGGTCGCGCAGTTGGTGGCCAGCAGCAGCGAACACCCGGATCGCCTGAGCCTGAGCTGCAACCCCGATATCACCCTCGACCTGTTGCCGATGATCGCCAAGCGCCGTGCGGTCGGGGAGAACATCCTGGTAGTCGGCCAGGTGCATGAAGATTTGCCCTACATGCCCGGTGATGCCGAGCTGGGCATGGATCAGTTCGACTTCCTGATCGACGAAAAAGACCGCACCACGCTGTTCTCCACGCCAAACATGCCCGTGGGTTTGCAGGACCACTTCATCGGTTTGCACGCCAGCACCCTGGTGCGCGACGGCGGTACGTTGCAGATCGGCATCGGTTCGATGGGCGACGCCCTGACCGCTGCGCTGCTGGCGCGCCAGGCCGATAACGAAGGCTACCGGCAGTTGCTCACAGACCTTGATGTGTACCAGTGGGCACCGCTGATCAGCCGTGAGGGCGGGGTCGAGCCGTTTGCCCGGGGCCTTTACGGCTGCAGCGAAATGTTCGTCAACGGCTTGCTGGTGCTGGCCGACGCCGGGATTGTGCGGCGCAGGGTGTACCCGGATGTGGCGACGCAGCAGCAGGCTAACGCTGGCCTGCTGGACGATGCGGCGCAGCCGGATGGCGTGTCGATCCACGGTGGTTTCTTCCTCGGGCCACGCAGTTTTTACCAGCGCTTGCAGGAAATGACTCACGCCAAGCGCCTTGAATTCAACATGACCCGCATCAGCTACATCAACGAGCTGTACGGGCAGGAAGAGCTCAAGCGCTTGCAGCGCCTGGATGCGCGGTTTATCAACAGCGCGATCATGGTCACGTTGCTGGGCGCCGGTGTTGCCGACCAACTGGAAGACGGCCGCGTGCTCAGCGGGGTGGGCGGGCAATACAACTTTGTCGCCCAGGGCCATGCGCTGGAGGGCGCGCGCTCGATCCTGATCCTGCGCAGCTGGCGCGAGTCGGGTGGCGATGTCAGCTCCAATATTGTCTGGGAGTATGGCCACTGCACGATTCCCCGGCACCTGCGCGACATTGTGATCACCGAATACGGCATCGCCGACCTGCGCGGCCAGACCGACGCCAAGGTGATCGAGGCGCTGCTCAATATCACCGACTCGCGGTTCCAGGCCGACCTGATCGAGCAGGCGCAAAAAGCCGGCAAGTTGCCCAAGGACTTCCAGCTCGACCCGCGCTTTGCCGACAACACGCCCGAGCGCTTGGAGGCCGTGCAGACGCGGCATCCAAGGCTGTTCCCGGAGTACCCGCTGGGCAGTGACTTCACCGATGAAGAGCGCGATTTGTTGCGCGCGTTGAACTGGCTCAAGAGCAAATTCAAGCTGACGGAGATTCTGGAACTGGGCAAGGCGGCGCTGGATGCACCGGAGCCTGAGGCGTTTGCCGAGCATCTGGTGCGCATGCGCCTGGAAAAGCCGGAGGGGTTTAAAGAGGATTTGTATCAGCGTCTATTGCTTGCTGGCCTACAGGCCACCGCACGCTGACAGGTAACACAAGGCAAATGTGGGAGCTGGCTTGCCTGCGATGAGGGCCTGACAGTCGACATCTCTGTCGCCTGACACTGCGCTATCGCAGGCAAGCCAGCTCCCACATTTTTAACTGTGCTCGCTCACCTTCAGTCGATGAAGGTCACGACACCGCCAGCCAGGGACTTGACCCGCGCCAGCGACTCAACCCGGTAACCCTGGGCATCCAGCTCGGCACGCCCGCCCTGGAACGACTTCTCGATCACGATCCCCAGGCCTGCCACGGTGGCGCCAGCCTGCTTGATGATCGAAATCAGTGCCTGGGACGCCTTGCCGTTGGCCAGGAAGTCATCGATCACCAGCACGCGGTCGCTGCTGGTCAGGTGGCGCGGGGAAATCGCCACAGTGCTTTCGACTTTCTTGGTGAAGGAATACACCGTCGCCGACAGCAGGTTTTCCGTCAGGGTCAGGGACTGCTGCTTACGGGCGAAGATCACCGGCACGCCCAGGTTCAGGCCGGTCATGATCGCCGGCGCGATGCCAGAGGCTTCGATGGTGACGATCTTGGTGATCCCCGAATCCTTGAACAGCGCGGCGAATTCGTCGCCGATCAGCTTCATCAGCGCCGGGTCGATCTGATGGTTCAGAAAGGCGTCGACCTTGAGTACCTGGTCGGAAAGCACGATGCCTTCTTCGCGAATTTTCTTGTGCAGTGCTTCCACAAAAGCTTCCTCTGGTGGCGCAAGGGGCGCCGAAAGTAGATTAAAAAGTAGTCGATTCTAGCGCTTTAGCATCGCGCGTATATCCGCCAGGGCGGTGTTGCCGCGTACCGCCTTGACTTCAGTTGGGGTGTCGTCGTTGCCTTCCCAGGCCAGGTCGTCCGGTGGCAGCTCATCGAGGAACCGGCTCGGGGCGCAGTCGATGATCTCGCCGTACTGCTTGCGCTTGGCCGCAAAGGTGAAGGCCAGGGTCTGACGCGCGCGGGTAATACCCACGTAGGCCAGGCGCCGTTCTTCTTCGATGGTGTCGGCTTCGATGCTGGAACGGTGTGGGAGGATTTCCTCTTCCATGCCCATGATGAACACGTAGGGGAATTCCAGGCCCTTGGACGCATGCAAGGTCATCATCTGCACACCTTCGGCGCCATCCTCTTCTTCCTGCTGGCGCTCGAGCATGTCGCGCAGCACCAGCTTGCCGATGGCGTCCTCGACGGTCATTTCACCGTCTTCGTCTTTTTCCAGGGTGTTCTTCAACGCCTCGATCAGGAACCAGACGTTGCCCATGCGGTAGTCCGCCGCCTTGTCGCTGGAACTGTTGGTGCGCAGCCAGTTTTCATAGTCGATATCCATGACCATGCTGCGCAGGGCGCTGATCGGGTCTTCGCCGGCGCATTGCTCGCGCACCTTGTCCATAAAGCGCTTGAAGCGCGACAGGCGATCGGTGAAGCGCGTGTCCAGGTGCTCGCCCAGGCCGATTTCATCGGTGGCGGCGTACATCGAGATCTTGCGTTCGGTGGCGTAGTTACCGAGCTTTTCCAGGGTGGTGGAGCCGATTTCCCGGCGTGGCACGTTGATCACGCGCAGGAAGGCGTTGTCGTCGTCCGGGTTCACGATCAGCCGGAAGTAGGCCATCAGATCCTTTACTTCCTGGCGTCCGAAAAAGCTGTTGCCGCCTGACAATCGATACGGAATCTGGTGGTGCTGCAACTTCAGCTCGATCAGCTTGGCCTGGTAGTTGCCGCGATACAGGATGGCGAAGTCGCTGTAGGGGCGGTCGGTGCGCAGGTGCAAGGTCAGCAGTTCGACGGCCACGCGCTCGGCTTCGGCGTCTTCGTTGCGGCAGCGGATCACGCGTATCTCGTCGCCGTGGCCCATCTCGCTCCACAGTTGTTTTTCAAACTCGTGGGGGTTGTTGGAGATCAGCACGTTGGCGCAACGCAGGATGCGACTGGTGGAGCGGTAGTTCTGCTCCAGCATCACCACTTTCAGGGACGGGTAGTCGTCCTTGAGCAGCATCAGGTTTTCCGGGCGCGCTCCGCGCCAGGCGTAGATCGACTGGTCATCGTCGCCGACCACGGTGAACTGGTTGCGCGTGCCGATCAGCAGCTTCACCAGCAGGTATTGGCTGGCGTTGGTGTCCTGGTATTCGTCCACCAGCAGGTAGCGCACCTTGTTCTGCCACTTTTCCAGGATGTCCTTGTGTTCCTGGAACAGTTTCACCGGCAGCAGGATCAGGTCGTCGAAGTCCACCGCGTTGAACGCCTTGAGCGTGCGCTGGTAGTGGGTATAGACAATGGCGGCGGTCTGTTCCTTGGGGTTGCGCGCGTTTTCCAGGGCTTCGGCGGGCAGGATCAGGTCGTTTTTCCACGAGCCGATCATGTTCTTGATCTCGTCTACGCCGTCGTCGCCGGCATATTCCTTCTGCATGATGTCGGTCATCAGGGACTTGACGTCGGTCTCGTCGAAGATCGAGAAGCCCGGCTTGTAGCCCAGCCGCACATGCTCCTTGCGGATGATGTTCAGCCCCAGGTTGTGGAAGGTACACACGGTGAGGCCACGGCCTTCGCCACCCTTGAGCAGGGTGCCGACGCGCTCTTTCATTTCCCGCGCCGCCTTGTTGGTAAAGGTCATGGCGACGATGTACTGGGCACGGATGCCACAGTTCTGGATCAAGTGCGCGATCTTGCGGGTGATCACGCTGGTCTTGCCGGAGCCAGCACCGGCGAGCACCAATAGAGGGCCGCCGACGTAGTTCACGGCTTCTTGCTGCCGGGGATTGAGTCGGGACATACAGGGTTTTGGGAGTCTTTGAGCGAAAAGGGCGGGCATTTTAACAGGCTGGCAAGATTCTGCCGCCTCTGAACGACAGTGTGACGTACCACTCGATCTAAATTTGCCGGTTTTGTTACTTTGCCGCAGGATGTGCGGGGTTTTTGGGTCTATTGTTCGATCTAGAGCCGCACAGCACGTATTTGATAACCAATATCATTGGTCATTATCAGGCTGCACGTCATAATGCCCGCCGCCAACGAAATTTTGCAAAGTCTAGGGAGCTAGCTTGTCTACGCCTGTCGAACCCTTGCGTTTGCTGCTACTGGCCGATGAGCCTGCGTGGGCAGCGTTGTTGCGCGAGTGCCTGACGCCGATGGGCGATGGGGCTGTGCTGATCAGTGCGCCAAACTGGGAGTCGGTGAGCAGCCTGTTCGACGACGACCGCACGGCTGTATTGCTGACCACCCCCAGCCTGCAACCCGGCCCTGGCCGCTGTAGCCTGCCCACCGTGTTGCTGCTGGAGCAGGAACCGCTGGTTGCGCCATTGGGCGCCAGCGACTGGTTGATCCGTGGTGCGTTTGACGTGGATACGCTGCGCCGCTGCCTGCGCCACGTGCGCGAGCGCGGCGTGCTGGAAAATACCCTGCAACGCCTGGCCGAACAGGATCCGCTGACCGGCATCGCCAACCGTCAGGGCTTCCAGACCTTGCTGGCCGCGCGCCTTGCCGAAAACGACGGGCGTGGCCTGGCCCTCGGCCACCTGGACCTGGACAACTTCCGCCACGCCAACGATGCCCTCGGCCACCAGGCGGGCGACCGGCTGATCCTGCAAGTGGTCTCGCGGCTCAAGAGCCAACTGGAAGTCGGCGACCAACTGGCACGCCTGGGCAGTGACGAATTCGCCTTGCTGATCGACACCCGCCGTGCGCCGCAGCGCGCCGAGTGGATGGCCGAGCGCATTACCGAGGCCATGGCGGAACCTTATTGGGTCGATGGCGAGAGCCTGCTGATCGGTTGCAGCCTGGGTGTGGCCCATGCCCGCGCCAAGGCCGGCGCCGACCCGTTGATGTGGCACGCGCATATCGCCATGCAGCAGGCCAAGAGCACCCAGGGCTGCACCTTTCATATCTTCAATGAACGCATCAACCGCAACGCCCGCAGCCTCGCGGACCTGGAAAGCGAACTGCGCCGGGCGCTGCGCCGTGACGAATTGGAACTGCATTACCAGCCGCGTCTGGACCTGGACGATGGGCATATCGTCGGCCTCGAAGCCCTGGTGCGCTGGCGCCATGGTGAGCGCGGGTTGTTGCCGCCTAGCGAGTTCGTGCCGCTGGCCGAGCAGAGTGGCCTGATCGTGCCGTTGGGCTACTGGGTGATTTCCCGGGCCCTGCGCGATATGCAGGACCTGCGCGAACGCGGCCTGCCGCCGCTGCACATGGCGGTCAACCTGTCGTTCCGTCAGTTCCAGGACAGCCAGTTGCTGTCGACCTTGAGCCGCTTGATTGCCGAGCGCGGGGTGGAGGCGCAGTGGCTGGAGTTCGAGCTGACCGAAACCGCCGTGATGCGCCGCAGCGACCTGGTCAAGCAGACCATGGATGCCCTGGGCCGCCTGGGGGTGCGTTTCTCCCTGGATGACTTTGGTACCGGTTTCTCGTCCTTCGTACACCTCAACAGCCTGCCGATTGCCTTGCTCAAGATCGACAAGAGCTTTGTCGGCGGCATGGAAGAACGCGAGGAAAACCGCAAGCTGGTGCATGCCATGATCAACCTGGCCCACAACCTCAACCTGGAAGTGGTGGCCGAAGGCGTGGAAACCCCCGAGCAACTGGCGTTGTTGCGCTTGTTTGGGTGCGACCAGGCCCAGGGTTACCTGATCAGCAAGCCGTTGCCGCTGGCGGAATTGGTGGAATACCTGACGTTTGGCAGCAGCCAGCAGGCGTTGTTGGGTGAAGTGATCTAGGCCGGTGCGGTCAAACCAATCATTGTAGGAGCTGGCTTGCCAGCGATAGCAGTCTGTCGGTCAACGATACTGTGACTGATACATCGCCATCGCTGGCAAGCCAGCTCCTACAGTGAACGCGTACCTTCTTCAGTTTGTCTGGGCAATCATCCGCCTCATCTTTCTTTCAAACGCCCACGTCAGGGTAATCGCCGCGCAGGCCAGCCCCAGCGCCAACCCCCACCACACCCCGGTCGGCCCCCACCCCAGGGTAAACGCCATCAGCCAGGCCGCCGGTGCGCCAATCAACCAGTAACAGCCCAGGCCGACGAGGAAGGTCGTCTTGGCATCCTTCAGCCCGCGGATGCAGCCCATGGCGATAGTCTGCACACCGTCGAACAACTCGAACCACGCCGCCACGGCCAACAGGCTCACCGCCAGGCTGATCACCTGGGCGAAGGCCGGGTCGTCATGGTCGAGGAACAGGCCGATCAGCGGGTCTGAAAACAGCCAGAACACCATGGCAAACCCCAGCATCACCGTCGCGCCGAAGGCGATACCCACGCGCCCGGCGAGCCGTGCGCCGAGCAGGTGTCCGCCGCCGTAATGCAAGCCGATGCGCATGGTGACCGCATAGGACATGCCCGCCGGGACCATGAACGCCACCGAGACGATTTGCAGGGCAATCTGGTGGGCCGCCAACTGCGTACTGCCCATGGTGCCCATGCACAGCGCCGCGAAGGCGAACAAGCCGACTTCCACTGCATAGGTGCCGCCAATCGGCAGGCCCAGGCGCCACAGCTCGCGCAAGTAATGCAGGTTGGGCTGCAACAGGCCCTTGCCCAATGGGTAGGCGGCGTAGGCGCGGTTGTATTTGATGTACCACAACAGCGCCAGGGCCATGCAGTTGGCGACAATCGCCGTGACCAGGCCGATGCCCATCAGGCCCAGTTTGGGCAGGCCGAACATGCCTTCGATCAATGCATGGTTGAGCAGGTAGTTGATCACCGTGCCGCACAGGCTGATCACCATCACCGGGGTGGCTTTGCCGATGGCGCTGGTGAAGCCGCGCAGGGCCATGAATGTCAGGTAGCCGGGCAGGGCAAACGGCAGGATCATCAGGAACTGGCCGGCCGACTGCACGTTGGTCTCGGTCTGGCCGAACATCAGCAGCACCGGCTTGAGGTTCCACAGCAGCAGGCCCGCCACCAAGGCCATCAGCCAGGCCAGCCACAGGCCGGCCTGGGTCAGGCGGGTAGCGCCTTCGATATCACCGGCGCCCTGGCGAATGGCGACCAGGGTGCCCACGGCGGCTATCACGCCGATGCAAAAGATCGACACAAACGAATAGCTCGCCGCGCCGAGCCCACCGCCGGCCAGGGCTTCGGGGCTCAGGCGGGCCATCATCAGGGTGTCGGTCAGCACCATCAGCATGTGCGCCAGCTGTGAGGCAATCAACGGCCCTGACAGCCGCAGAATGGCCCAGAGTTCGGTACGCGCCGGATGCTGCATGATCATCACGCTCAATATTTGCACAAAGGGTAGAAGGGTTGATTCTCGGCGCTCTCAGCGCTTTGCACAAAGGGATAAATGCGATCATTGGCATGATTAAAACTCATGCCAGGATGATTCTGGTAGGGTTTGCGGATCGTGCCGTCGGAGTTTTCCTCATGTCTCGTCGCCTTCCTCCGCTGTATGCCTTGCGTGCATTTGAAGCCGCCTCACGGCACAACTCCTTCACCCGTGCCGCCGAAGAACTGTCCATCACCCAAAGTGCAGTCAGCCGGCATATCCGCACCCTGGAGGAGCATTTCGCCTGTCGCCTGTTCCAGCGCAGCGGGCGCACCTTGCAGCTCACCGAATCGGCGCGCTTGCTGCTGCCGGGCGTGCGCGAGGGCTTCGCCGCCCTGGAGCGCGCCTGCCATACCTTGAATGCCGAAGATGACATCCTGCGCATGAAGGCCCCGTCGACCCTGACCATGCGCTGGTTGCTGGCACGCCTGAGTCGGTTCCGGCACTTGCAGCCGGGCAACGAGGTGCAGTTGACCAGTGCGTGGATGAGCATCGATGAGGTGGATTTCAACCAGGAGCCGTTCGACTGCGCGGTCCTACTGAGCGATGGGCACTTTCCCACAGATTGGGAGGCCAGTTACCTGTTCCCCGAACTGCTGATCCCGGTGGGCGCGCCGAACCTGCTCAGCGATGGCCCCTGGGATGTGGAGCGCCTGGCCGGCGCTGAACTGCTGCACCCCACGCCGGACCGGCGTGATTGGCGCCGTTGGTTGCAACGCACCGGCCTGGCCTCTCGTGTCGCCATCAAGGGCGGGCAGGTGTTCGATACGCTGGAGTTGGGCATGATTGCCGCCGCCCGGGGCTATGGCGTGTCCATGGGGGATTTGCTGATGGTTGCCGAAGATGTGGCGCAGGGGCGCTTGAGCCTGCCCTGGCCTACTGCGGTGGCCAGCGGCGAAAGTTACTACCTGGTCTGGCCCAAGACCCGCCCCGGCGGCGAGCGCCTGCGCAGGCTCTCGGACTTCCTGCAAAGTGAGGTCCGGGCCATGACACTGCCGCCAGTGGAGCAGCTCGACTGAATCGATGCAGCGCGCGCAAACAATGCGTTTGAGTGATACCCCTGTAATTTGCTCAAGTATTGATCCGGGCCGCCGAAGTAGGTGTGTCGGAGCCGCCATTAGTTGCGGCTCAGCGTGCCCCCCAATCCAAGAAATTCGCCGATTAGCGCTATGAGATCAGGACGATCCGGGCCTCGGCCAGGAGCTGTCATGTCTCAACCCCGCGCCCGCATCGCTTCGCAGCTGGGCATTGCCTTGGCGGTCATATTGGCTGTCGTGATCAGCGCCAGCACCCTATTTGCCCTGCGCTCCCTGGATTCGGCCAACCTGCAAACCCGCGAAGAACACCTGGCCAGCGAAGCGCGCTTGCTCGCCGACCAACTCAATACCTTCCACAGCACCCTGCGCGAGAGCACCGAGCGTTTGAGCGGGTTGTTTGAGCAGCGTTTTGCCGCCGGGTTGCGCGTGCATCCCGAGCAGAAAGTGAACGTGGCCGGGGTACAGACCCCGAGCCTGTACCTGGGCGACCAGGTGTTGAACAACAACTTCGACGAGGTTGATGAGTTCAAGCAGATGTCCGGTGGCGTGGCTACGGTGTTCGTGCGCAGTGGCGAAGACTTTATCCGCATCAGCACCTCCCTGACCAAACAGGACGGCAACCGCGCCATCGGCACCGTGCTGGATCGCCAGGGCCCGGCCTACCAGCGCCTGCTTGCCGGGCAGAGCTACATTGGCCGTGCGGTGCTGTTCGAGCGCTCCTACATGACCCAATACAGCCCGGTGCGCGATGCCAGCGGCCAGGTGATTGCGGTGTTGTTTATCGGTTTTGACTACACCGATGCGCAGAACGCCCAGTTCGCCAACCTCAAGCGTTTTCGCATTGGCCAGACCGGCTCGCTGGCGCTGCTGGATGAGCAAAAGCACTGGCTGGTGCCGCCCGCTGGTGTGCAGGCCCCGGAGCAGGCGGTTGCGCCGATCCTGGAGCTGGCGCAAAAGCCCGGCCAGGGGCGTTTCTGGAGTGACCAGGGCGAGGACTTCTACAGCGTTGCGGTGCCGTTTGACGGCGGCCCGTGGTCGGTGGTGGCGAGCATGCCCAAGGCCGAGATCCGCGCGGTGACCTGGGCCGTGGGTATCCGCCTGGTAATCGGCAGCGTGCTGGCGATGCTGTTGGCCGTGGGCGCGGCGGTCTGGCTGCTGCGCAGCAAACTCCAGCCCCTGGGTGACCTGGTGCGCCAGGCCGAAGCCCTGGGCGCCGGTGATTTGAGTGCGCGGCTGAATGTGTCCAGCCATGACGAGATCGGTCAACTGGCGCGCAGTTTCAACCAGATGGGTGAAGCCCTGTCGACCATGGTCTCCCACATCCGCGAGGCGGCCGAAGAGGTCAACAGCCGCGCCCAGGCGCTGTCGGGCCTGTCGGGCGGGGCCTATGAGGGCATGGAGCAGCAGTCCGGCGAGATCACCAGCATGGCCGGCGCAGTGGAAGAGTTCAGCGCCACCTCGTTGAACATTGCCGACAACATGGGCAATACCGAGCGCCTGGCCCAGGAAAATGCCCAGCAGACCCGCATCGGTCGCAACTCGATGCAGGAGGCGTCGTCGTCCCTGGAACATATCGCCACGGCACTCAACAGCACGGCCACGGTGATCAATACCCTGGGCCAACGCTCCCATGAAATCGGCGGCATCGTCGGTGTGATCACCTCGATTGCCGATCAGACCAACCTGCTGGCGCTCAACGCCGCCATCGAGGCGGCGCGGGCCGGGGAGCAGGGGCGTGGGTTTGCCGTGGTCGCCGATGAAGTGCGCAACCTGGCCTCACGCACCCGCCAGGCCACCGATGAAATTTCCGGAATGATCCAGAGCATCCAGCAGGAAACCGGCAACGCCATCAGCACCATGGAGCAGGGCAATGTGCTGATGCAGGAAGGCCTGTCGCGCAACGCCGACGTGGCCTCGGCCCTGGCGCGCATCGACGAACAAAGCCGTTCGGCGGGGCAGCAGTTCGCCGCGATTACCACCGCGACCCAGGAGCAAAGCAGCACCGCGACCTTGCTCAGCAGCAACCTGCAGAGCATTGCCCTGGCCAACAGTGAGCAGCGGGAAGTGGTGTCGAACCTGGCAGTTACCGCCAAGGAACTGGAGACCTTGGCGGCCGGCCTGCGCCATGAGGTGGATCGGTTTCGTTGAGGCTTAGTGGTCGCCGAGCCCTGGGTCCACGCGCTTGCCAATGTCCTTGAGCCGCGCCAGTTGGTCGACCATCCCTGGTGCTTCGTCGAGACTGCTGACGAAGGTCCACAGGTACGTCATCACCGCATAGACATGACCGGCCTTGACCGCTGGCGACAAGGCCAGTTGGCTGATCGCTACGATGAACAGTAGCGCTGCCAGCGTGCCGAGAAACAGGTAGGCAGCGGCTTCGCGGTCCGACAGCCAGATACGCAGGCGTGACAGCAACTGGTAATGGCGTCGCAACGTCTGGGCGCCCACCTTTTCCACCAGGCCAATTTCTTTCTCCAGGCGGTTATTCAACCGTTCGTGCAACTGCTCGTTACGGCGGGCAAATCGCGGTAGCAGGATGATGCAAAGCAGCAATGCCGCAAAGCAGGCCAGGCCCACCCAAGGTTCAATCACCAGCAGCATCGCAGCTGCGCCAACGATGGAGACCAAGGCCGTTGCGATCACCGGCACATGTTTTTCGAAAAAATCGACAAAGTCCCGCGCCAGCACCACCCGTGCGGCTGCCTTGGACGTGCTGTGGTTCTGCAGACGCTGATTGAGAATCACAGGTACGGCAAGATCGGCGTAGATCCGCGTGAAGGTGCGGGTATCCAACGCCCGGCGTGCGGCGCCGACCACCCAGAACGCCATCACCACGGCCGCATAGAACAGCGCACTGCCGGCATCGCCGCGCAGGATCGAGTCCACGGCGAAACCGGCAAACAGGGGATAGGCCAGCAGCAACGCGTTCTCCAGCGCAACCAACGACAGCGTGCAGAACAGCTTGCCGGGATAAGCCTTGGCGATTGCCTTGAGGGTTTGGCTGGCCGATTGCTGGCCGAGTTTCTTGCTTTCTTCGATCAGGATGTGTGGCGTTGTGGATGGCATGGGTGCACCAAAGGAGTAATAGGCGCTACTATTGAGCGACTGCTCAAGTATCTTTGAGCGATCGCTCAAAAAGCAAGCGCCGCTTATCTGGTGGCGCCCGTAAGGAATTGCCCATGTCGCGTATCGACCGTAAAGACCAGATCATCGCCGCTGCCTTGGAGCTGTTTCGCAGCAAGGGCTTTGCCGATGTATCCACCCGTGACTTGGCCGAACATGCCGGGCTGTCGCGCAGCCATGTCTATCACTACTTCAGCGACTGGAATGAATTGCGCCGCGAAGCCTTTGTGCGCTTTGCGAATGAGCAATTGGATGAAGTGCGCGAGCCCTTGGCCGATGCGCCACCACTGGAGGCGCTCGTAGGATTCTTGAGCGACTGCCTGCCCAGCACCGCCGATGCAGGCTGGGCGCTCTGGCTGGACGCCTGGGACGAGGCCATGCATGACGCGCAAATGGCCCAGGCTTACCTGGTGATCAATGCCCAATGGCAAGGCATGCTTGCCGAGGTGATCGAGCGGGGTGTCGCTGCCGGGGTCTTTCGCTGCAAGTCGCCCCAACGCGCTGCACGGCAGCTCTTCGCCCTGGCGATGGGCTACGCCGATGACCTGATGCTCAAGCCTTCCGCCGAGTCGTCAGAAGCGGTACTGGGTGAGGTGCTGGAAGTGGCGAGGCTGCTGCTGGATTTTTCCTGAACGCTGCTAGCCAACTGATGCCGGCCGGTACTGCAATGCCTCCGCCAAGTGATGGCGAGCGATGCCTTCCACTTGCTCAAGGTCTGCCAGGGTACGCGCGACCTTGAGCAGTCGGTGGGCTGCGCGCAGCGATAACGTCAGCCGCTCGCAAGCGCTCTCCAGCCAGCTTTCATCGGCGTTTACCAGTGCGCAGTGCTCGCGTAATCCCGCCAGGTCGAGGAAGGCATTCGCGCAACCCTGGCGCCCTTGCTGGCGCTCCCGGGCCTCGGCCACTTGGGCGGATGCCTTCGCCGTGTCATCACCGACCTTTTGGGAGGGGTTCAGCACGGTGGTTTCACGTGCCACGGTCAGGTGCAAATCAATCCGGTCCAGCAACGGCCCGGAGAGTTTGTTGCGGTAGCGCTGGATCTGCTCCGGCGTACACCGGCAACGTCCACTGGGCTCACCCATGTAACCGCAAGGGCAGGGGTTCATCGCCGCCACCAGTTGAAAGCGTGCCGGGAAGCTGACGCGGTCGCGTGCCCGGGAAATCACGATATGTCCCGATTCCAGCGGTTCGCGCAGCACCTCCAGCACCTTGCGATCAAATTCCGGCAGTTCATCGAGAAACAACACCCCGTGATGGGCCAGGGTGATTTCCCCAGGCTGCGGTTTCGAGCCGCCGCCCACCAGCGCCGGCCCGGACGCGGAATGGTGCGGCTGGCGAAAGGGCCGATGAGGCCAGTGGCTCAACGGCGCCAGGCTGACCACTGATTGGATCGCCGCCACTTCCAGCGCCTCCTGTTCGCTCAAGGGCGGTAGCAGGCCGGGCAGGCGGCTGGCAAGCAAAGTCTTGCCGGTGCCGGGTGGCCCGCTGAACAGCAAGTTGTGGGCACCCGCTGCCGCAATCAGCAGTGCGCGCTTGGCGGCCAGTTGGCCCTGCACCTCGCTCAGGTCCGGGTAAGGTTTGTTCAGGTACAGCAATCCGTCGGACGTGGAAGGCTCGATCGGCACCAGCCCATTCAGGTGCGCCACCACTTGCAGCAGATGATCCACCGCAATCACCTTCAACCCGCCGGCCAGGCACGCCTCCTCGGCATTGGCCCTGGGCACGATCACGCTGCGCCCGGCCTTGCGTGCGGCCAACGCGGCTGGCAACACACCTTTGACGGCGCGCACTTCGCCAGACAGGGCCAGTTCGCCGAGGCACTCCACGCCATCCAACGCCTGTGTCGGCACCTGCACGCTGGCCGCGAGAATCCCCAGGGCAATCGCCAGATCAAAACGCCCGCCGTCCTTGGGCAGGTCGGCGGGCGCCAGGTTAAGGGTGATCCGGCGCGCGGGGTATTGCAGCGCACTGTTGAGAATGGCGCTGCGCACGCGGTCTTTGCTTTCCTTGACCGCTGTCTCCGGCAAGCCCACCAGGGTCAGGGACGGCAAGCCATTGGCCATATGCACTTCGACAGTGACGGCGGGGGCTTCGACGCCGATCTGGGCGCGGCTGTGGACGATGGCGAGGGACATGTTCGTTCCTTGAAGGGAGGGCCGCTTTGCGGTTTTTCAAGGGTAGACGAGAGAGGGGGAGGCGCCTTGCGCAGGTTTTACTGAACGTATCCGGGCGTTGAAATTGCAGGAGCCGGCTTGGTGTGTCAGGTAGACAGCCATCGCCGGCAAGCCGGCTCCTACAGGGGGCAGGGTGGTTATTCCTGGGGTGGATTCAACCGCGCTTCCAACTCTGCCACCTTCGCCTCCAGGCTCTCCAGGCGTGCTCGGGTGCGGGCCAGGACTACCATCTGGCTGTCGAATTCTTCCCGGCTGACCAGGTCCAGTTTGCTGAACCCGCTTTGCAGCAGTGCCTTGAACTGGCTTTCGATTTCATTGCGAGGCAGCGGGGTCTCGCCGCTGAACAGGCGAGAGGCGTGGCCGCTCAGGGCGTCGAGGAGGTCTTTGGGCGCGAGCATGGGAAACATTCCGGAAAACAGTTGGCCGGCAGTGTATCACGCAGCGCCTATAGTCTTTTCCCAGTGCTCTGCGCACGCTTTTCGCGCATTGGCCCGAATGTGGATGCACTGTTTTTGTGCGTATGTGGGCTGCTACACCGGCCCACTGCTCGGTGTGAGCGGGCAACGGATTGATTTCAGTGATTTTTACGGAGCTGGCAAGGTTTCTGCTTAGACGATCATGACCCATGCACTGATGCAGTCGCTGTGACGAATGCAGTGCGCTGACGGACCAGGGTACATGTTTCGTCACCAACGGTTAGCTGGCGTCGCCAAGGCAATTGCCGAGGCGACGATGCGTTACAAAGCCAGGCACTGCGCTTAGACTTGAGACGGGTTTGTTTTCCTGGGGCAAGTCCACCAATTCGGGAGAGAGTTTTCATGAAGCTAGTCACTGCCATCATCAAGCCGTTCAAGTTGGACGATGTACGCGAGTCACTGTCCGAGATCGGCGTGCAGGGCATTACCGTCACTGAGGTCAAAGGCTTCGGTCGGCAGAAGGGTCATACCGAGCTGTATCGCGGCGCGGAATACGTAGTCGATTTCCTGCCGAAGGTGAAGATTGATGTCGCCATTGACGACAACGATCTTGATCGGGTTATCGAGGCGATAACCAAGGCGGCCAACACCGGCAAGATCGGCGACGGCAAGATCTTCGTGGTCAATCTGGAACAGGCTATTCGCATCCGTACCGGCGAAACCGATACCGACGCAATCTAAGCCGCCAAACCCCAACGCCCCAGGAGAAAACAATATGACTCTGCGTAAATTCGCAGGGCTAGGAGCCCTGTTGTCCATCGTAATGCCCAGCCTGGCCATGGCGGCAGACGAAGTGGCGGCTCCAGTCCTCAATTCCGGCGACACTGCCTGGATGCTGACAGCCACCGCACTGGTGCTGTTCATGACCATCCCTGGCCTGGCGCTGTTCTACGGCGGCATGGTCCGCTCCAAAAACATTCTTTCTGTGATGATGCAGTGCTTCGCCATTACCGGTCTGATCAGCATTCTGTGGGTCGTCTACGGCTACAGCATTGCGTTCGACACCACCGGCATGGAGCAGGGCGTCGTCAACTTCAACTCGTTCTTCGGCGGCATGGGCAAGGCGTTCCTGGCGGGTGTCACACCGTCCAGCATCACTGGGCCTGCGGCGCTGTTCCCGGAAGCGGTGTTCATCACCTTCCAGATGACCTTCGCGATCATCACCCCGGCGCTGATCGTCGGTGCGTTCGCTGAACGCATGAAGTTTTCCGCCATGCTGCTGTTCATGGCCATCTGGTTCACCCTGGTCTATGCGCCGATCGCGCACATGGTCTGGAGCGGAAACGGCGGCCTGATGTGGGACTGGGGCGTGCTGGACTTCGCTGGTGGCACCGTGGTGCACATCAACGCCGGTGTGGCTGGCCTGGTGGCGTGCATCGTGCTCGGCAAGCGTAAAGGCTACCCGACCACGCCGATGGCCCCGCATAACCTGGGCTACACCCTGATCGGCGCGGCGATGCTGTGGATCGGTTGGTTCGGCTTCAACGCCGGCTCTGCTGCTGCGGCCAACGGCACGGCGGGCATGGCGATGCTGGTGACCCAGATCGCTACCGCGGCTGCGGCACTGGGCTGGATGTTCGCCGAGTGGATTACCCACGGCAAACCAAGCGCCCTGGGCATCGCCTCGGGTGTGGTCGCCGGCCTGGTGGCCGTTACTCCGGCCGCCGGTACCGTGGGCCCAATGGGCGCCCTGGTGATCGGCCTGGCGTCTGGCGTGATCTGCTTCTTCTGCGCCACCAGCCTCAAGCGCAAGCTGGGCTACGATGACTCCCTGGATGCCTTCGGCGTGCACGGTGTTGGCGGGATTGTCGGGGCGATCCTCACCGGTGTATTCGCGGCGCCGATCCTGGGTGGCTTCGGCACGGTGACCGATATTGCCGCACAGGTCTGGATCCAGGCCAAGGGCGTAGGCTTTACCGTGATCTACACCGGTATCGTGACCTTTGTGATTCTCAAGGTGCTGGACTTGACCATCGGCCTGCGTGTGACCGAAGAGGAAGAGGCCGTTGGCCTGGACCTGGCGGAACACAACGAACGTGGCTACAACTTGTAAGAACCTATGAAAAAAACATGCCCGGCTTGCCGGGCATTTTTTTGTCTGGTATTTGCCTGTGGTGAAAGCGTGTGAGAATTTTTGTGTCGAGTTTGTGATCGGATCCACACGGTACTTTTCAGTGTGCGAATGTCTTACAGGCATGTAGGCGTATTCGGCACTTTGTTTTTTCCCAGAGCGCGCTAGAATGCGCGCCGATGGGCGCAGAACTGTATACATCGGCAGACCCTGATTACCCTGCGGGCCAAGCCCCGGGTCATTTCAAGGGCAGCCTTTCGGCTCGCCAACTGAGTTTGCCGGTCACGGCCGGCCATTTGGCAATGGGCACATGGCAAGGCGTTTATCTGGGCGAGCAGCGTGATCATGGCGGTGCTCGTAACGTCCTCGGCACCTTGCACGGTGACGGGGCATAAGCCACTGGTTATCCGGTGGACGTTGATTTTTTTCCGGCAGCCTTCGACAGATGGTGAAGCTGGGCTATAACTAATCTGCTTTTCGCAAGTCATGAGGTAGAACATGAGCGACGATGATCTGGAAAACGACGACCTCGAAGTAGGTGACGACGAAACCGAAGAAGGTCTTGAGGCGGCTGCCGAAGACGTAGCTGACGACGACGGCGGCGATGACGCGCCGGCCCCGACCGCCAAGGGCAAGGCCAAGGCTGCTGTGTCGGTTGATGAGTTGCCGAGCGTTGAAGCCAAGAACAAAGAGCGCGATGCGCTGGCCCGCGCGATGGAAGAATTCCTCGCCAAGGGCGGCAAAGTGCAGGAAGTCGAGGCCAACGTGGTGGCAGACCCACCGAAGAAGCCGGACAACAAGTACGGCAGTCGGCCTATCTGAGGCCGGTTACTTGCTTGCTGAAAAAGCCCGCCGTCGCTGCGGGCTTTTTCATGCCTGAGACAAATGGCCAGTGCCGCAAACCCATGTGGGAGCTGGCTTGTCGGGTCGCGTTATTTCCAGCTGTGGAGCAGCGAAGGCAGCTCGCTCAAGCTGCGAATCTGCGCATCCGGCAATTTCTCGCCTTCCCAAACCTTGCCCGCCGGGTTGAACCACACCGCCCGTAACCCCGCCTGCTGCGCCCCGGCGATGTCATCGCCCGGATGGTCGCCAATATGTACCGCCGCACTGGCATCTACCCCACCTCGCTGCAACGCTTCCTGAAACAAGCGCGCATCCGGCTTGGCGATGCCGATATCTTCGGCCCTCAGGGCAAAGTGGAAGTAATCCGCCAGGCCCACGCGCTGGACATCGGCATTGCCATTGGTGATCACCCCCAGCAGGAAGTGCTGGCGCAGGGCTTGCAGCATCGGCTCAGCTTCCGGGAAGACCGTGAGCTGGTGCCGCGCATGAATAAACGCTTCAAAACACACATCGGCCATTTCCGTGGCCTGCGGCTGTGGATAACCGGCCTCTTCAAAGGCGTGCATCAGCACCCGGTGGCGCAGGATGCTGATCCGGTGCTTGAGTTCGGGATGACGTTGCAGTACGTGCTGGCGCAGGCTGGCGAAATGCTCCAGGGGCAGGTCGCCGACCTTGGACGCATGGGTCGCCAGCCAGTGGCGCATCGACGCTTCGGCGCTGATGATGACGGGGACGTTGTCCCACAGGGTATCGTCCAGATCGAAGGTGATTAGCTTGATGCTCATGAGTCGCCGCCTTTAACGCGTTTGGCCCGTGGATGGGCGCTGTCGTACACCGTCGCCAGGTGCTGGAAGTCCAGGTGGGTGTAGATCTGGGTGGTCTTGATATCCGAGTGGCCGAGCAGTTCCTGCACGGCGCGCAAGTCTTGTGATGACTCCAGCAGGTGACTGGCAAAGGAGTGGCGCAGCATGTGCGGATGCAGGTTCTGCCCCAGTTCCCGCTCGCCGGCGGCCTTGACCCGCAGCTGAATGGCCCGTGGCCCGAGGCGTCGGCCTTGCTGGCTGACAAACACCGCATCGTCCGGCGGGTTGGCCAGGGCTCGTAGGGGCAGCCATACCAGCAGGGCGTCGCGGGCTTTTTTGCCAATGGGCAGCACGCGGGTCTTGCTGCCTTTGCCGTGCACTTGCACCAGGCCATCGGCCAGGTCCAACTGCTCGAGGTTGAGGCTGGTCAGCTCCGACAGCCGCAGGCCCGAGGAATAGAACAGCTCCAGGATCGCCTGGTCGCGGTGCGCCAGGAAGTCATCCTCGACCGCGCCATCGAGCAATTGCAGGGTGCGGTCGGCATCCAGGGTTTTGGGCAGGCGGCGCTCACCCTTGGGCGGTGCCAGGCCGTTGGCCGGGTCGTGATCGCACAGGCCTTCGCGGTTGAGGTAGTGATACAGGCCACGCACCGCTGACAGCAGGCGCGCCAGGCTGCGGGAGGATTGGCCTTGCTGGTGCAGGCGCGCAACCAGGCTGCGCAGGCCCTGGATATCGAGGGCCTTCCAACTGCCGATCTGTTGTTTCTGGCAGAACGCCAGGACCTTGTTCAAGTCCCGCCGGTAGGCTTCCAGCGTATGGGGAGACACCTGGCGCTCGCTGCGCAGGTGAGCGCAGTAGGCGTCCAGTTGTCGTTCCATGGCTAGCGCACCGCGCGCAGGGCGCTGGTGAAGCGTGGCAGGCTGCGGCTCAACACTTCGGCAATGTAGGTCAAGAACAGCGTGCCCACGGTGCTTTTGTAGTGCTGCGGATCACGGCTGGCGATGGCCAGGACACCGTGCAAGCCTTGATGGCTGAGGGCGACCACGGCAGTCGAGCCGATCTGCACGCGCTGGTCTTCGCCAAACAGGAAGTCCAGCTCATGCTCGCGCAGGGTGCCGCTGATGGTCTTGCCTTCCGACAACAGGCCGCCGATGGCGGTCTGTGCGTCGCTGCCCTTGACCCAGCGCCCGACCGGCATCGGGTTGTCACTGAACAGGATCAGGCTGACAAACGGCACCTGGAAGTCCTGGCGCAGGCTGTCTTCGACGGCAATGGTCAGGTCTTCCAGGCTGGCGGCATCCAGCAGCGCCAGGATCAGGCGGCGGGTCTTGTCGAACAGGCGGTCGTTGTCGCGGGCCACGTCCATCAACTGTGAGAGCCGATGGCGCATTTCGATATTGCGCTCGCGCAGGATCTTCATCTGCCGCTCCACCAGCGACACGGTATCGCCGCGCTGGTGAGGGATGCGCAGGGCCGGCAGCAGCTCGTCGTGTTCGACGAAGAAGTCCGGGTTAGCCTCCAGGTAAGCGGCGACGGCCGCTGCCTCCAGGCTTTCGCAAGGGGATCCTTCGGGCTGCTTGGCGGGTGCCTGGGGCTTATCGGTCATTAGCGAGTCGCTCTCATAGACGGACCTGTCCTTCGTATACACGGGATGCCGGGCCGGTCATCTTCACCGGTTGGCCTGGGCCTGCCCATTCGATGGACAGGCGTCCACCAGGCAGGTCGATCAACAGTGGCGAATCCATCCAGCCCTGGCTGATCGCCGCCACGGCGGCGGCGCAAGCACCGGTGCCACAAGCCTGGGTTTCCCCGGCGCCGCGTTCCCAGACCCGCAACTGCGCGCGGGAGCGGTCGATGACCTGCAGGAAGCCGACGTTGACCCGTGCCGGAAAACGCGGGTGATGTTCGATCTTCGGGCCCAACTCATGCACTGGCGCATTGTTGATGTCGTTGACCCGCAGCACTGCATGGGGGTTGCCCATGGACACGGCGGCCACCTCGACCACGGTACCGTCGACATCCAGCGGATAGCTCAACGCCTGGGCATCAGCCACGAACGGAATATCGGCCGGTACCAGGCGCGGGGCGCCCATGTCGACGCTGATCTGGCCGTCGCTGCGGATATCCAGCTCGATAATGCCGCTTTTGGTCTCGACGCGAATCTGCCGTTTGGCGGTCAGGCGCTTGTCCAGCACGAACCGCGCGAAGCAGCGCGCACCGTTGCCGCATTGCTCCACTTCGGAACCGTCGGAGTTGAAGATCCGGTAACGGAAATCCACCTCCGGGTTGCTCGGCGCTTCGACGAGCAGCAGTTGGTCGAAGCCGATGCCGGTATGGCGGTCGCCCCACAGTTTGGCGTGCTTGGGCAGGATATGCGCGTGCTGGCTGACCAGGTCAAGGACCATGAAGTCATTGCCCAGCCCGTGCATCTTGGTAAAACGCAGCAGCATGGCTTACTCCGGCAGCAGGCTTTCGCCAGCAAACAACTCGGCTACCGTCTCGCGGCGACGCACTTCAAACGCTTGATCACCGTCCACCAACACTTCGGCGGTACGCCCGCGGGTGTTGTAGTTGGAACTCATGACAAACCCATAGGCACCGGCCGAATGCACGGCCAGCAGATCGCCTTCTGCCAGGGCCAGTTCACGGTCCTTGGCCAGGAAGTCACTGGTCTCGCAAATCGGGCCGACGATGTCATAGGTGCGCGGCGCGCTGTCGCGCGGGCGCACGGCGCTGACATCCATCCAGGCCTGGTACAGGGCCGGGCGGATCAGGTCGTTCATCGCCGCATCGACGATGGCGAAATCCTTGTGTTCGGTGTGCTTGAGGTACTCGACCTGGGTCAGCAGTACGCCTGCATTGGCAACGATGTAGCGGCCCGGCTCGAATATCAGCTTCAGGTCGCGGCCTTCGGTGCGCTCGCGTACGGCCTTGACGTAGTCGGCCACCAGCGGCGGCTCTTCGTCGCGATAACGCACGCCCACGCCACCGCCCAGATCAATGTGGTGCAGGTAGATGCCGCACTTGCCGAGGCGATCGATCAGCGCCAGCAGGCGGTCGAGGGCATCGAGGAACGGTGGCAGGCTGGTCAGTTGCGAGCCGATGTGGCAGTCCACGCCCAGCACTTCCAGGTTCGGCAGTTGGGCGGCGCGGATGTACACGTCTTCGGCGTCGGCAATGGCGATGCCGAACTTGTTCTCTTTGAGACCGGTGGAAATGTACGGGTGCGTGCCGGCATCCACGTCCGGGTTGACGCGCAGGGAAATCGGCGCACGCACGCCCATCTCGGCGGCCACCACTTGCAGGCGCTCCAGCTCGTCGGTGGACTCGACGTTGAAGCAATGCACGCCGATTTCCAGGGCGCGGCGCATGTCTTCGCGGGTCTTGCCGACACCGGAGAACACGATTTTGTCAGCCTTGCCGCCCGCGGCCAGTACACGCTCCAGCTCGCCACGGGACACGATGTCAAAACCAGCGCCCAGGCGCGCCAGGACATTGAGTACACCCAGGTTGGAGTTGGCTTTTACTGCATAGCACACCAGGCTTGGCGTACCCTCCAGTGCATCGGCAAAGGTGCGGTATTGCGCTTCGATATGCGCTCGCGAGTACACATAGGTCGGGGTACCGAAGCGTTCGGCAATCGCGGACAGCGCCACGTCTTCCGCGAACAGCTCGCCGTCCCGGTAGTTAAAAGCGTCCATGAAATTCCCTTAGTAGGTGTCGTGCTTGTGCGCTTTGGATTGCGACGTTTGCGCCTGTTCATTCGGGTCTTTGCTGTCATCGGGCAGGTACAGCGGGCCTTTTTGACCACAGGCACTGACGAGGCAAGCGACCGCGACGAGCGCAGCAAGGGAAGAGATCAGGCGCTTCATGGCTAAATCCTTGAATATGCATTAATTGCGCCCGAGTATACCGACCACCCGCCAGCTTGCCTATGCGCCGGGACACCCGTCCGGCGGGGCTTTGCCGAGTATGTCGTGATGTGGCCTACATCCCGTCGGGATAATTCGCACGGCTGGTGGGAATGAAATCGGTATCCTTTGCAATCATCATGGCGCCTCCGTATCGTGCGGCGCTTGAGCGTGAGTAGACACTTTTTGAGGTTCCCACCATGAGTTTGACCGAAGCCCGCTTTCACGACCTGGTCGATGCGACCCAGCAAGCGCTGGAGGATATTTTCGACGAGAGTGGCCTGGACGTGGATCTGGAAAATTCTGCAGGCGTGTTGACCGTCAAGTTCGAGAACGGCAGCCAATTGATCTTCAGCCGCCAGGAGCCGCTGCGCCAGCTGTGGCTGGCCGCGCGTTCCGGAGGGTTTCACTTCGACTACGACGAAGAAGAAAAGCGCTGGTCGAACGACACCAGTGACGAGCTGTTGAGCGAAATGCTTGCACGCATCACCCTGGAACAAGCCGGCGTCGAGCTGGACTTCGACGAGATCTGATCGTGACCCAGCCCGCGCCCGCCCGCCCGCCCAAGCCGCTGTTCAGCAATGTCAGCCCGGCTGTGCCGTCACCTTGTATCAGTTTGTGTCGGCTGGATGAGCAAAAAGTCTGCCTTGGCTGCTTCCGGCATGTGGAAGACATCCGGGAATGGCGCTCCGCCGACGATCAGCGGCGCCGCGTGATCGTCGCCCAGGCCGAGCAACGCAAGGCTGGCGCCTGACCTTCAGGCCGGCCCATCTTGTTTATTTGGTGTGCTGTGGTAGTGTCCGGGTATACCTCAACTCATCGAGGTCCGTGAGAACCCCGCCGTTTATTGGCGGGGTTTTGCTTTTTTGTGCAGAAAAAAAGGAGTCTGCCGCAATCATGACTGCACCTTCCATCATCCTCACCCGTCTCGATGTGCAACGTCTTGAGCAACTGATCGACCGTATGGACGACAAACTGCCAGGCGTCATCGCCCTGCAAGCCGAACTTGACCGCGCCGAAGAGGTGGTTGGCCACGATGAAGTGCCTGCCGGTGTCGTGACCATGAACTCCAGCGTGCATTGCCGTGAGCAAAGCAGCGGCAAGGACTATCACCTGACCCTGGTCTACCCCAAGGACGCGAATGCCGACGAAGGCAAGATCTCGATCCTGGCCCCGGTGGGTAGTGCGTTGCTGGGCCTGCAAGTCGGCCAGCATATCGATTGGCCTGCTCCGGGCGGCAAGACCCTCAAGCTTGAGCTGCTGAGTGTCGAAGGCCAGCCGAAGGACGGCGGCGCATTCGCGCTCTAAACCTCATTCAAGGCCTGGTTGAGCGCCTGCTCCAACTCGGCTTTGTAGCGCAGGTACAGATTGCTTGGGCTTTGAACATCACCGAGTAGGCCGGATAGGTCCAAATCGGTGATGTAGCAACGATAGCGCTCGGTTTCCCGGCGTTGCCCGACGATCTCTTGGGCGACCACAGCAAACAGCTGGTCGCCAAACTCCAGTTCGCAAAACTCCCGCTGATTGCAGTACAGGGTAATCCCCACCTGGCCTGGCGCACCCTTGCCGATAATCGCCTGCACGTCGTAGAACGGTTTGTTGGCCGGAGTCTGCGGCGCAGGCCGTGGCTCGACCCGACGGGTACGGCCGCCTGCCGATGGCAGCAGTTGGTAATACAGCGTCTGCACCGCCCCCAGTGGCTGCTGCGGGTCCAGCGGTGACAGCGCGTCCCGTCGATAAATGATCGATTGCAGGAAGCGCTGCAAAGGCGCGAGCAAGCTCTGCTCATCATGAAACGGCAGGCGCTGTTGCCAGAGGGCGTTGAACTCGTCGAGTACGTACAGCTCGGCGAAGCCGTCGTTGATGCGGTAGAACACCTGCACACAATCGGCCTGGCCCATGGGCAGCAGTGCTGCCAGGTCGTGGTCTTCCAGGGCCATGGCATCCAGGTGCAACGGGCTGTAGCTGGCCAGCTCCTCGCTGAGGTAGTCCACCAGCGCCTGCTGGCTGGGCAATGACACGTGATTGGCTTGCCCCGGTGCCAGCTCCATGACGTGATAGTGCTGTTGTACCTGGATCAGATAGCGGTGGTTGAGCTGGCTGAGCATCAGGTTTTGCGCGGTATCGAAAATCTCTTCGACCCGCTGGGCAATGAACTGCGCACGGTTGTGACAGAAACAACGCACCCGCAGCCGCGGCAATCGGTCATGCGGTAACTGATTCAGGTAATCGCGCAGGCAATCGAGCAGGGCGTGGGGCCCCTCGTAGCGGCTGACCATCACCTCGTTCCAGCTGTTGAGCGTCACCTGGTCCAGGGTCAGCACCAGGTTTTCCCTGACGCCGGCGTAACTCAGGGAGTCGGTGCGCTCGGTGGTCATCAGGATATTCAAGTCACGGTGATGCTTGAGGGGGTCGACGCCGACGTTGATCAGCAACAGCACCTCCTCGGGTATCGCCGTACGCAGCAGGCGTTCTTCATCGACCGTGGCCAGGGGCAGGGCGACAGTCTGTTGCAGGCTGCCCAGCAGGTTGAACAGCTCGAATTCGCTCAAGTCGCTGGTGCCGGGGTGCAGGGCCAGGCGTGTGCTGCTGTCGATCACGCCGTTGCGATGGCACCAGGTGAGCATCTCCAGCAGGTCGCGGCTGCGTTTGATCGGCGCAAAGTGCTCCCATTCCAGGGCGGTCAGGCTGCCGTTGTACAGGCCCCAATGAAACTGACCCGGCTCCTTGCGATTGGGCGAATGAACCAGGGTGAGGGTGTCTTCGGCCAGGTCCGGAGCAATCCCTGGGTTGATGAACTCGACCTTGCCGGCCTTGCGTTCGAAGGCCGCGTACAGGCGCCGGCCCAGCACATTGAGGTCGCGCTTGTTGATCAGGCTCACGGTCTGTTCGGTGCGTGCGAACTGGGTCAGGAAGCGATAACTGTAATTGAGCTCATTGACCAGGGCCCGGCGCTCGGACGCGACCTGGCGCACTTTCCATTGACTGCGGCTGTCGAGCAGGGCCAGTTGCCGCTGGTCCCAGCCCCATTCATTGGCCAGGCGCTCCAGCAGTGCGCGCTGCCAACCGATGGTGCGCTGGCCGGTGGTGAGCTTGCGGTTGACCTTCAGGTACAGGCTGCGCCGCACCAGTTCCAGGCGTTCGGGTTCGTTGCGGCTGCGCAGGTATTCCTCGATGCGGCGGTAGACCACGATATACGGGTCCAGCTCATCCAGATCCAACTGGTTGGCGAACACTGCGCGTTTGAAACGCAGGCTCAGGCACTGCACCTTGGGGTGTTCGCTGGCATACACCTCGGTCAGCAACAGCTTGAGCACCGACTTATAGGGTGACTCGATGCCCTTGAACAGCTGCCACAGGCCGGCGCCGATGAATTCCCCAGGTGGAATATGGGCCAGGTGCCCGAGGTCGAGGGTTTCGTCGGCGCGGATAAAACGTTTGGAAATCAGCGTGTGGGTAAATTCGGCGTAGCGCGCTTCTTCGTAGACCGGTACCAGCCACCAGATCGGCGTGCGCCCGGCCAGCCAGATGGCGGTGCGGTAGAACTCGTCGAGCAACAGATAGTGCTGGCTGGTGCCACAGTCATCCGAACTGAGCTGGGTATCGCGACCGCCCTGTGCAAAGCGGCTCGGTTCGATCAGGAAAAAATGCGCTTCGGCGCCCATGCCCAGGGCCCAGGCTTCCAGCAGTTGGCATTTTTTGCGCAGCTCGCCCAGCTCGGCCTCGCTCAGGTCGGCGGCGTGGCACACCCACACGTCCATATCGCTCTGGTCAGCCTGGGCCAACGTGCCGAGGCTGCCCATCAGGAACAGGCCGTGGATCGGGGTGGGCGGGTTGCCATGGCGTGGTTTGTAGGAAAACGAGCGGGTCAGGCGCTGGGCTTCGGCCAGGACCTGGGCATCCGGTTCAAAATTCGCCAAGCCGGCCGGCGTACTGCCCGAGACATAGCCCGGCAGCAGCGGGTGATTGACGTGGAAAAACAGCGGCAGCAGCGCCAGCACGCTTTGCTGGCGCGGCGTCAGGCCTTCGACGGCGCGGGCCATGCGGCCGGCATTGAGGGTCAGGAAACGCGAGCGCAGTTGGGCCAGTACCTTGCGGTCAATGCCTTCATCCAAGTCAGGGCGGATTTCATGGGTACTGGTCATGTCGAACTCAACGGCTCGCAGGGCCCGGCGTGGGCAGCCGTGTAGGAGTTTACAGACAGAATCGTAGGAGGTTTAAGGGGAATTTGTTTTTGACGTCAGAATTTTATCGTGCACACGGGAATGCCCGCGGAATCCGTGAACAGAGGATCCCGTGGGCGATACGGTGGATCAGGCGGCTTCTTTGGTGGTAGCGGTAGTCAGAATTGTCAGCAGTGTTTGCGCTTGTTCTGCCGCGTCGCGGCCCAGGCTGGTCAGGTAGCCGCCATCTGGCTGGTCGATCAGTTTTTTCTCGAACAGGCGTTTGGCAGCAGCAATGGCAGTGGGAGCGGCGGTCTGATGGACTTTCAGGCCTTCCTGGATATTGCCCAGGTTAAAAAGTGCAAGGATTTCCAGTTCGGCAACCAACTCAGGGGTATACGACATAAGGACTCCAGACGTTCTAGGAATTGTCAGACGCTAGCAGCCCCTAAGGTGAACGTACTTGGGCGAACTGTCCAGTGCGATATGGGCACAGGGGAGGCAAGCCGCACTCCTGTAGGAGCCAGCTTGCCGGCGATGGCGGTTCCAGGGGCCTACTGGTTTTCCGGCGGCAGCTCTGGCAGTGCGCGCAGGGCGGTTTCATACCAGTCGGTGTTGAACGGCCGGTCTTCTTCCAGCATCGCGTCGATTTCCACGGCCAGCACATGGGCCATCAGGTTCAGGATGTCTTCGCGCTCGTAACCCACCAGGGTCAGCTTGTTGAACGTGGCCTTGGCCGCGGGCGGGTTGTCGCTTTCGATCTGGTTTTCGATCGCTTGGGTCAGTGTGGATTCGGCGAACTCTTCGTCGTCGTTGTCGATATCGGTTGGCTCGCTCATGGCTGCCTCCTGTCAGGAAAGGGCGCCAGTCTACCTCCATTCAGCCAGGTGATGCTGCTGGTCAGGCGGCGCATCACGTTCTATAACCTACCCAGCCAACCCCCTGCACGGCCTGGAGGCTTTGTGATGCTCAAGCTCTACGGATTTTCGGTCAGTAACTACTACAACATGGTCAAGCTGGCGCTCCTGGAAAAAGGCCTGCCCTTCGAGGAAGTGGCTTTTTATGCCGGGCAAACCCCTGAAGCCCTGGTGGTGAGCCCGCGCGGCAAGGTGCCGGTGCTGAAGGTCGAGAGAGGTTTTATCAACGAAACCAGCGTGATTCTCGAATACCTCGAACAGACCCAGTCGGGCCCGGCCCTGCTGCCAGGCGATGCATTCCAGCGCGCCCAAGTGTTGGCGCTGTGCAGGGAAATCGAGTTGTACATCGAACTGCCGGCCCGCGCTTGTTATGGCGAGGCGTTCTTTGGCATGACGGTACCGCAGGCGATCAAGGACAAGGCCAAGGCCGAGTTGCTGTTGGGGATTGCATCACTGGGCCGGCACGGCAAGTTCGCGCCGTATGTGGCGGGGGAGAGTTTTACGCTTGCCGATCTGTATTTTATGTACAGCGTGGACTTGGCGTGTGCGGTCGGTGGGAAGCTGTTTGGCCTGGATCTGCTGGCTGAGTTGCCGAAGGCCAAGGCCTTGCTGAAGAAGCTGCAAGACCTGCCCAACGCCCAGCGAGTGGCGGCGGACAAGGAGGCGGCGATGCCAGCCTTCATGGCGATGGTCGCGGCGAAGAAGTCATAAATGTGGGAGCGGGCTTGTGTGGGAGCTGGGCTTGCCCGCGATGCAGGCACCTCGGTGTGTCAGTGACACTAAGGTGATGTTATCGCAGGCAAGCCAGCTCCCACATTTTGACCGAGTTAAATTGAAGGCTCTGGTCAAAGGTGGGAGCTGGCTTGCCTGCGATGCTTTTAGCGGCTGGCGAGCAGGGCCTGGCCGCGCACCACGGCTGCCTTGACCTGGGCCGGAGCCGTGCCGCCGATATGGTTACGGGCATTGACCGAGCCTTCCAGGGTCAGCACCGCGAACACATCCTGCTCGATCTGGTCGCTGAACTGACGTAGCTCTTGCAGGCTCATTTCCGCCAGGTCCTTGCCGGTGTCCACGCCGTACTTCACGGCATGCCCGACGATTTCATGGCAGTCACGGAACGGCAGGCCACGGCGCACCAGGTAGTCCGCCAGGTCAGTGGCGGTGGAGAAACCGCGCAGCGCCGCTTCACGCATGATCGCGTGCTTGGGCTTGATCGCCGGGATCATGTCGGCAAATGCGCGCAGCGAGTCGCGCAGGGTGTCGGCGGCGTCGAACAGCGGTTCCTTGTCTTCCTGGTTGTCTTTGTTGTAGGCCAGGGGCTGGCCCTTCATCAGGGTCAACAGGCCCATCAGTGCGCCGAATACACGGCCACTTTTACCGCGCACCAGCTCCGGCACGTCGGGGTTTTTCTTTTGCGGCATGATCGAACTGCCGGTGCAGAAGCGGTCCGGCAGGTCGATGAACTGGAACTGTGCACTGGTCCACAACACCAGTTCTTCGGAGAAACGCGACAAGTGCATCATCGCGATGCTGGCTGCTGCACAGAACTCGATGGCGAAGTCGCGATCCGATACGCCGTCCAGGGAGTTGCCGCCCACGGCGTCGAAACCCAGCAGTTGCGCGGTGTACTCGCGGTCGATCGGGTAGGTGGTGCCGGCCAGGGCCGCGCTGCCCAGAGGCATGCGGTTGGCGCGCTTGCGGCAGTCGACCAGGCGCTCGTAGTCGCGGCTGAGCATTTCGAACCAGGCCAGCAGGTGGTGGCCAAAGGTCACGGGTTGTGCGGTCTGCAGGTGGGTGAAGCCGGGCATGATGGTGTCCGATTCACGCTCGGCCTGCTCCAGCAGACCTTTTTGCAGGCGGGTGATTTCGGCCAGGATCAGGTCGATTTCATCGCGCAGCCACAGGCGGATATCGGTGGCCACCTGGTCGTTGCGGCTGCGCCCGGTGTGCAGCTTCTTGCCAGTCACGCCGATGCGGTCGGTAAGACGCGCCTCGATATTCATGTGCACGTCTTCAAGGTCCACGCGCCAGTCGAAGGTGCCAGCCTCGATTTCGCCACGGATGGTGGTCAGGCCATCGATGATGCTGTCGCGCTCGGCATCGGTCAGCACGCCGACCTTGGCCAGCATGGTGGCGTGGGCGATCGAGCCCATGATGTCGTGGCGATAGAGGCGCTGGTCGAAATTGACGGAGGCGGTGAAGCGCGCGACGAAGGCGTCGACGGGCTCACTGAAGCGGCCGCCCCAGGACTGGTTGGTCTTGTCGGTGCTCATGGATTCGCTCGTGATCTGCTTAAAAGAGGGCATGAAAGTGTGCCGCCGATAATAACAGGGTTGTCCGTGGAGGCGTTGATACGCCGCGTCGGCATTTTTATTTGTTTGATGGGTGGCAAAGTGCCTTGCCGTTGGCCGCGTCCGGGATGAGACTGGAGGCGGGAGTGAACGCGGGGGTTTAAACCGGTCGGTTCCTGAGGTAAACAAAGGGTGTTTATTGAGACGATATTTGACGATTGAGCAATGTCGCCTTCGTGAGCGTCTACAGTTGCACTGACAGGGGTGCAGTGCACCAATGCCAGGCGATGAGGTCGAACTCCAGGCTAACCTTAAAGTAGAGGGGGTGTTCATATTGAGTATCAGCAAACCCTATGACGATGCCCTGCGGTATCGGGTTTTGGGCGGTATTGAACAGGTCCGGGTAAATATTGGTGTCGCTCTCGGGGCACTTTTTGCCGCTCACGCTAGTCTTAGCGTGGATCGCCGTGACGGAAGTCACCGCACCTGTCTACGCTATCCTTGTGCGAGACTCACGCAGGAATCCAGCGCAATATGAATGTCCTGATCGTTGATGACGAACCCCAAGCCCGCGAGCGACTGAGCCGTATGGTCAGTGAACTCGAGGGATACACTGCCCTTGAACCGAGCGCGTCCAGTGGCGACGAGGCATTGACCTTGATCGACAGCCTGAAGCCGGACGTGGTGCTCCTCGATATCCGCATGCCGGGCCTTGATGGCCTGCAGGTCGCCGCCCGCTTGAGCGAGCGCGAGTCGCCGCCGGCGCTGGTGTTATGCGCCAGCGACGAGGAGTTTTCTGCCGAGGCCCTGGAGGCCAGCGGTGTCAGCTTCCTGGCCAAGCCGGTATCAGCCGATGCCCTGCTCAAGGCCTTGAAGAAAGCCGAGCGGCCCAATCGCGTGCAACTTGCCGCCCTGACCCAGCCCGCGGCGCAAAGTGGCAACGGCCCCCGCAGCCATATCAGTGCCAGGACTCGCAAGGGCATCGAGCTGATTCCCGTGGACCAGGTGATTTATTTCATTGCCGATCACAAGTACGTGACCTTGCGTCACGAGCACGGTGAAGTGCTGCTCGATGAGCCGCTCAAGGCCCTGGAAGACGAATTTGGCGAGCGTTTCGTGCGTATCCACCGCAACGCGCTGGTGGCCCGCGAACGCATCGAGCGTCTGCAGCGCACGCCCCTGGGCCATTTCCAGCTGTTCCTCAAAGGGCTCAACGGCGACGCATTGATCGTCAGCCGGCGCCACGTCGCAGGCGTGCGCAAGATGATGCAGCAGCTTTAGCCCGAAGGCTGTAGCGACCTGCATGCCCCAATTGCGGTGCGCTGCGGCCAGGGAGGCCCCGCACTTGCTGATTCAAATCAAGGCGGTTCTGCCTGAGCTGTTATTATCTGCCGTATCTATTCAGTACGGATTGATCCATGTCCTCTCGCGAAATCCGCATCGCCACCCGTAAAAGCGCCCTGGCCTTGTGGCAGGCCGAATACGTCAAAGCCCGCCTTGAGCAAGCCCATCCTGGCCTCACGGTGACCCTGGTGCCCATGGTCAGTCGCGGCGACAAGCTGCTCGACTCGCCGCTGTCGAAAATCGGTGGCAAGGGCCTGTTCGTCAAGGAGCTGGAAACCGCTCTGCTGGAGAACGAAGCCGACATCGCCGTGCACTCGATGAAAGACGTGCCGATGGACTTTCCCGAAGGCCTGGGCCTGTATTGCATCTGCGAGCGTGAAGACCCGCGCGATGCCTTCGTGTCCAACACCTACGCCTCCCTCGATGAATTGCCGCAGGGCAGCATCGTCGGCACCTCCAGCCTGCGTCGCCAGGCCCAGTTGCTGACCCGTCGCCCGGACCTGCAGATCCGCTTCCTGCGGGGCAACGTCAATACCCGCCTGGCCAAGCTGGATGCCGGCGAGTACGACGCGATCATCCTGGCGGCGGCTGGCCTGATTCGCCTGGGCTTTGAAGACCGCATCACCTCGGCCATCAGTGTCGAGGACAGCCTGCCGGCCGGTGGCCAGGGAGCAGTCGGTATCGAATGCCGCACCGCAGACCGGGAAATCCAGGCGCTGCTCAAGCCTCTGGATCACCACGACACTGAGGTTCGTGTCACCGCCGAACGCGCCCTGAACAAACACCTCAACGGTGGCTGCCAGGTGCCGATTGCCTGCTACGCGGTACTTGAGGGTGAGAACCTGTGGCTGCGCGGCCTGGTGGGCGACCCTGACGGTGGTTTGCTGCTCACCGCGCAAATCCGCGGGCCACAAGCCGAAGCCGCGAGCCTGGGCGTGCAGGTAGCCGAAGAACTCCTGGCAAAAGGCGCCGGCGCCATTCTGCAAAAAGTCTATGGCGAGGCCGGTCCGCAGTGACCGGCTGGCGTGTGCTGCTGACGCGGCCTGCCGAGGATTCGGCAGCCTTGGCGGCCTCGTTGTCCGAAGCCGGTATCTTCAGCAGCAGCCTGCCGTTGCTGGAAACCCAACCCTTGCCCATCACTGCTGAACACCGGGCGGTTTTTCAGGGCCTGGATCGCTATTGTGCGGTGATCGTCGTGAGCAAGCCGGCCGCACGCCGGGCGTTGCACTTGCTTGATCAATACGCGCCAGCAGTGCCGGCCTTGCCGTGGTTCAGCGTTGGTGCGGCAACGGCCCAGGTCCTGGCTGAGCATGGCCTTAACGTGAGCTACCCCGAGCTTGGGGATGACAGTGAGGCCTTGCTTGCATTGCCCAGGTTGCGCGAGGCTGTCGCTGTTGACCATGCGCGGGTATTGATCCTGCGCGGGCAGGGTGGGCGAGAGCTGCTGGCTGAGCGTTTGCGCGGCCAAGGTGCTAGTGTCGATTATCTGGAGTTGTATCGTCGGTTTCTGCCGGCCTACGACCCGGATGTGCTCGCCCAACGCATTGCAGTGGAACGCTTGAACGGCCTGGTGGTCAGCAGTGGGCAGGGTTTTTTGCATCTGCAAGGCCTCGCCGGTGCCCATTGGCCACGCGTGGCCCAGTTGCCGTTGTTCGTGCCCAGCCCACGAGTCGCCGAAATGGCGCGGGCGGCGGGCGCGGAAAAAGTTGTGGATTGCCGTGGTGCCAGTGCCGCGGCTTTGCTAGTGGCGTTACGGAGCCAGCCCGTTCCCACTCTCTAATAACGCAAAGGATGGACACGTGAGCGAAACAGCCTTGCCTAAAGATGAAGCTCAGCCCGCGCTCGATGCGCCTGTTGAGACCCCGATCACTGCGCCTCGCCGTGGCAATGGCCTGGCGATCCTCGCTCTGCTGCTTGGTGCCGCCGGTGTTGCGGCTGGCGGCTGGGGGCTCTGGCAGGTCCGGGCCTTGCAAGCGAGCAGCCAGCAACAGTTGGGGCAGGTGCGCACCCTGGATGAACAATCCCAGGGCATCGCGCAGGCGCAACAGCAGTTGGCCGCACGTCTGGCACAATTGCCCGGTGCTGATGAGCTGGAGGAACGCCGCCGGTTGGTCGCGCAATTACAGGGCGACCAGCAGCGCCTGAACCAGCGTCTGGAAACCGTGCTGGGTGCCAGCCGCAAGGACTGGCGCCTGGCCGAGGCCGAGCATCTGCTGCGCCTGGCCAGCCTGCGTTTGTCAGCGTTGCAGGACATCAACAGTGCCCAGGCGTTGGTGCAGGGCGCCGATGAGATCCTGCGCGAGCAGAGCGATCCGGGTTCGTACGCCGCCCGTGAGCAATTGGCCAAGAGCCTGGCGGCGTTGCGCAGTGTCGAGCAGCCGGATCGTACCGGGCTGTACCTGCAGCTGGCGGCGCTGCGTGACCAGGTGGTGCAACTGGCGGCCGTGTCCCCGGAATATCAGCTGCAAGAAAGCCCGCAAGGCCTTGCGACTACCGACACTGACAATCGCTGGAGCCAATGGTGGGAGCAGATTTCCCGCTACTTCCGTATCGACTTCAATCCCGACGATAACATCCGCCCGTTGCTGGCAGGCCAAGGCCTGAACCAGGTGCGCCTGGCCCTGAGCCTGGCGCTGGAGCAGGCGCAATGGGCCGCACTCAATGGCGAGCCGGCGGTATACGCCCGAGCGCTGGGCGAGGCGCGCAGCGTGTTGCAGGGCAACTTCAACCAGGACAATCCGCAAAGCCAGGCCATGCTGGCGCGTATCACCGAGCTTGAGCCCAAGGCCGTCTCGGTGGTGACCCCGGACCTCGCCGCGAGTTTGTCTGCGGTGCAGGCTTACCTTGAACGCCGCCACCTGTCTGCCGATGAAGCCAAGGCTTCAGCCGGTAAGCCGGCGACCCAGGAGTAAAGCCGATGAAGCGTTTTTATGTGATCCTGGTGCTGGCGATTGCTCTCGCCCTGGCGCTGGCTGTGGGCATCTCGAAACACACCGGCTATGTGCTGATCAGCTACCCCCATGTGCTGCATTATGAGTCCGGCCTGTGGTCGACCCTGGTGGCGGTGTTTGTCGTCGGCCTGGCGATCTATCTGCTGCGGGTACTGCTGGGCCTGGTGACGACTTCCGGTGGCGTGGTCAACCCGTGGTCGCGGCGCAATCGCAGTCGACGGGTGCAAGTCGCTATTGAACAAGGGCAGATGGACCTGGCGGAAGGCCGCTGGGCCAGTGCCGAGCGGCACCTGCACCGCGCGGCGGAAGCCGAACGCCAGCCATTGCTGTATTACCTTGGCGCTGCCCGGGCGGCCAACGAGCAGGGCCGTTATGAAGAGTCCGACAGCCTGCTGGAGCGCGCCCTGGAGCGTCAGCCCCAGGCCGAGCTCGCCATCGCCTTGAGCCACGCGCAGTTGCAGATGGACCGTGGCGACACGGATGCGGCCCTCGTGACGCTGCAGGCCATGCATGAGCGCCATCCGCACAACGCCCAGGTCTTGCGCCAGCTCCAGCGCTTGCACCAGCAGCGCGGTGACTGGTCCTCGGTGATCCGGCTGTTACCGGAGCTGCGCAAGGACAAAGTGCTGCCCGCCCCCGAGCTGGCGGATCTGGAGCGCCGGGCCTGGGGTGAAAACCTGAGCCTGGCGGTACAGCGTGAAGAACAGGGCGAGGCGGGTCTGCAATCTCTTGAACGGGCCTGGCAACAATTGACCTCGGCCCAGCGCCAGGAGCCCCAGTTGGTGTTGGCCTATGCCGAGCAATTGCGCCAATTGGGCGCCGATGCCAAGGCCGAAGAGGCGTTGCGTGTTGCGCTCAAGCGTGGTTACGACAGTCACTTGATCAGGTTGTATGGCCTGCTGCGCGGTAGCGACTCGGCACGCCAGCTGAAATTCGCCGAAGGTTGGCTCAAGGACCATCCGGGGGACGCCAGCCTGTTGCTGACGCTGGGCCGGCTCTGCCTGCAAAACAGTCTTTGGGGCAAGGCGCGGGACTATCTGGAAAGCAGCCTGCAAGTGCAACGTAACCCCGAGGCCTGCGCCGAATTGGCGCGATTGCTGGCGCAGTTGGGTGACACCGAGCGCAGTAATCAACTGTTCCAGGAAGGCCTGGGGTTGTTGGATAGTCGCCTGCTGGCTTCGCCGCTACCGGTGCCTGCACGGGTTTAACGTAGGATGTTTTGAAGGGTTGGCTCGGAAGCATCTGGTAACCAGCCCTTCAAAATCCCTGGGTTTTCTCGATTTCAGGGGCTTGAGGTGGTTTCCCACACCGGGCCACGTAAAGTCGCCTGCCCTCTGACGGGATATCCCTGCTATCTCGCGGAAGCGTCTGCTCCAGCGCGTATTGAAAGGGGTAAGGTCTTTCCTCTACCGTAACTACCTATCTCTTGCGTTGCGGATAAACAATGTCTTTGGCCCCCTCACGCTCCTTGTTCTTCCTGGCGTTCATGGCCGGTGTGCTGACGTTGGGCGCGTCTTTTTATCTGGAATACGGGGCTCTGCTGCGACCTTGTTTCCTGTGCCTGATCCAGCGCAGCCTGCTGGCGGTGTTCACCTTGATTACCCTGATAGCAACGCTCCATGGCCCCAGGCGCGTGGGCATTTACCTGTACTGGGCGGCGAGCATGGGTTGTGCGCTGCTCGGCGCAGTGACAGCGGTGCGCCAGGTGCTGTTGCAGAACATCCCGCCTGACCAGATGCCCAACTGCTGGCCGAGCCTGGAATACATGATCGAAAACCTGTCGCTGGGGCAAGCCTTGCAACTGGCATTCAAGGGCACCGTCGATTGTGTGGAAATCAACTGGACGCTGTTCGACTTGAGCATCCCGGAGTGGAGCCTGCTGTTCTTCGTGGCCATGCTCATCCTGGGGGCAACGCAGTTTTCGCGTTTGTTGCCCGGCCCGGGTTTGCGGTTCGTGAAGCACTGATTGGGTGTGTTGGCTCGTAGGATGGGATTAAACACTTGTATGAACTTTCTGGTCTGCGTACCTTGAAGCCATAGTCACGCGGGCATAATCTGGCCCGCACGCGTTATTGAAACAGTTTGTTCGATGCGGCGTTGTCCGCTTGCCGCTTATCCTCGACGTATTGCGCGGGCAAAAGCGGCACCGCCCATAAGGGAAGAGATCATCATGTTGGAAAGTTGTCAGAATGCTCAGGAACGCTGGGGTGGTGTGCATAAGCTGATCGACAGCTGGTTGAAAGCACGTCACGAATTGGTTCGGGCCTTTGATGCTCTTGGTGAGAAACCCGAGGCTCTGGCTGAGAACCGCAAGCCTCTGCAGGAGTTCTGTGGTGTCTTGGTGGACTACGTCTCGGCAGGGCACTTCGGGGTGTATGAGCAACTGACCAAGGAGGCCGAGGCCTTTGACGACCAGCGTGGCCTGGACTTGGCCAAGACCATTTACCCGCGCATCGACGTCATCACCGAAAAGCTCCTGGCTTTTAACGACCTCTGCGACAAGGGTGAGTGCGTTGCCGCAAAATTCAAAGAGCTGGGCGGCTTGCTCCATGAGCGTTTCGAGCTGGAAGACTGCCTGATCGAAGTGCTGCACAACGCCCACAAGGAAGAGCCTGCAACCCAGGCTTGAGCCTTCGCGGCGAGACAAGAAAACGGTGCGCATGGCGCACCGTTTTTCGTTGGGGTCAGGCTCCGGTTGCGAGCAACTCAATCTCGAAAACCAGTGGCGTGTAAGGTGCTATCAACTCACCTGCGCCGTCTGCGCCATAGGCTTGTGCCGATGGAATCACCAGGCGCCACTTCGCGCCCACCGGCATCTGCTGCAACGCGCTTTGCCAGCCGTTGATCACACTGTCCAGGCGAAACCATTGGGGCTGGGCACTCTGGTCGAAAATTGTGCCATCGGGCAATCGCCCCACATACGTCACTTGAACCCGATCATGGGCGCCCGGCTTTTTCCCGCTGCCGGGGGTAAGTTCCGTGAGCAAGATACCGTCGGCCAATTCACGCACGCCGGTCCGGGCTTTTTCCGTGGTCATGAATTGTTGTTCGGCGGCGAGGGCCTTTTCGCTTTGCGGCACTTGGGTCTCGTGGCTGGCCTGCGCTTCGTGCTGGGCGAGAATCTGTGCGATGCGTGCCTCATCCAGTGCCAGGGGCTTGCCTTGATAGGCTTGTTTGAGACCGTCGAGCAAGGCCTGGATCTGCAGGTCGGGGACTTCCTGGCGCAGACGCTCACCCAGGCTGGCGCCCAGGCTGTAGGCCAGGTCGTGGCTGTCTTTGGACGCCGCCGGTTCAGTTGCATTGGCCACTGAAATCGACAAACCCAGGATGAAAAAAAGGTAACGCGACATGGGTATTCTCCAGCCGAAAGTACGGTGGATTATGCCAGTGTGAGGGGGTAAAGAATGGAGTCGTTTTTCGTTATATCGATAAGAATTTTTGTGCGGTGCAACGCAACGCATTCGATACTGTCAACATGCCCTAGCGGCGGTAAGAGCAGAGGGCTAGTATGAGCCGCACCCACGTCAGCCAGGAGGTAAACCATGTCGGCCAAACAGAAGCCTGTTAATACCCCGTTGCACTTGCTCCAACAACTCTCGGGCAGCCTGCTCGAACATTTGGAAAGTGCTTGCTCCCAAGCCTTGGCTGATGCAGAAAAATTGCTCGCCAAGCTGGAAAAGCAACGCGGCAAGGCGCAAGAAAAACTGCATAAATCCCGTACCAAACTGCAAGACGCCGCAACCGCCGGCAAAGCCAAGGCGCAAACCAAAGCCAAGGGCGCCGTGAAAGAACTTGAGGACTTGCTCGATGCCCTCAAGGATCGTCAATCCGAAACCCGCACCTACATCCTTCAACTCAAGCGCGATGCCCAAGAGAGCCTGAAATTGGCGCAGGGTGTTGGTCGTGTGAAAGAAGCGGTGGCCAAAGTGCTGAGCACTCGTACACCGGCCAAGGCCGTTGCGGCCAAGGCGCCGGCCAAAGTTGCGGTCAAGCCTGCTGCTAAAAAAGCGCCTGCGAAACCAGCTGCCAAGCCAGTTGCCAAAACCGCTGCTGCGAAACCAGCCGCTAAACCAGCTGCCAAAACCGCTGCTGCGAAACCAGCCGCTAAACCAGCTGCCAAAACCGCTGCTGCGAAACCAGCCGCTAAACCAGCTGCCAAAACTGCTGCTGCGAAACCAGCCGCTAAGCCAGCTGCCAAAACTGCTGCTGCGAAACCAGCCGCCAAGCCAGCTGCCAAAACCGCTGCTGCGAAACCAGCCGCCAAGCCAACTGCCAAACCTGCTGCTGCGAAACCAGCCGCTAAGCCAGTTGCCAAAACTGCTGCTGCAAAGCCTGCCGCTAAACCAACTGCCAAAACTGCTGCTGCGAAACCAGCCGCCAAGCCAGCTGCCAAAACTGCTGCTGCAAAGCCGGCCGCTAAGCCAGCTACTAAAACTGCTGCCGCAAAACCAGCCGCCAAGCCAGCTGCCAAACCTGCTGCCGCAAAACCAGCCGCTAAGCCAGCTGCCAAACCTGCTGCTGCCAAGCCTGCTGCTGCAAAGCCAGCCGCCAAACCAGCTCCAGCAGCCGCCCAGCCTGCTACCCCTGCCGCTCCAGCCGCTACCACCGCACCGGCCAGCAACACGCCTGCCCCGGCAGCACCCGTCACCACCCCAACCAGCGCTTCCTAAGTGCCGGTGGCCGCGGCGCGCAGCTGATGCAGCGCGTCGTGGTCGAGGTTGGCGGCTTCGGTCACCAGTCCTTCAAGCCATGTTTGATCCGTGGCTCGTTCCCCTGTTGGCCAACCCTTCGCCAGTGCCTCCAGGCGTAACAGCAACTGCCGTTCGGCTTCCAGCTCCAGGGCCTTGACCCGCTCGCGCAAAGCTCCCAGTTCCACATCCTGCTGCGCCATAGCGCGCCATTGCGTGCGCACCATGCGCAAGGGCTGTACGACATCTGCCTGCCAGGGGTCGGCAATTTCCCGTAGTGCCAGCACACGCGCAGGTTCGGGTGCGACGCCACGCTGTTCCAGCCACAGCCCGCACAACAACAGACACACATCCGCCCCTTGTTCCTGCAAGCGCAGGCAGGCATCTTCAGCGCCCGCACGGGCGTAGGTCGAGAGGGCAAAGCTCCACAGGTCAGCGCACATGTTCACACCCAAGCCAGCGGTCAACGAAGCTGGTAGACTCCGCCGCCATTATGATCCGACTTCAAAGCCTAACATTACAGCGTGGCCCGCAACGTCTTCTTGAAGACGCCGAGCTGACCCTGCACGCCGGTCACAAAGCCGGCCTGATCGGTGCCAATGGCGCCGGCAAATCCACGTTGTTTGCCCTGTTGCTCGGTGAGCTGACCCCGGATTCCGGGGATTGCCTGCTGCCGGCCGACTGGCGTATCGCCCATATGCGCCAGGAGATCGACACCCTGGACCGCATCGCGATCGACTACGTGCTCGATGGCGACCTGCGCCTGCGCCAGGTGCAACACGACCTGGCCGAGGCCGAGAAAGCCCAGGACGGTGCCGCCCAGGCCCGCCTGCACTCGGAACTCGACAGCGCCGACGGCTACACCGCGGACGCCCGCGCGCGCAAAATGCTCGCCGGCCTTGGGTTCACCAACGAACAGATGGATCGCCCGGTCGCCGACTTTTCCGGTGGCTGGCGCATGCGCCTGAACCTGGCCCAGGCGCTGATGTGCCCCTCGGACCTGTTGCTGCTCGATGAGCCGACCAACCACTTGGATCTCGATGCGATCCTGTGGCTGGAGGATTTCCTCAAGAGCTACCCCGGCACCTTGTTGCTGATTTCCCACGACCGGGATTTCCTCGACGCCGTGGTCGACAACATCGCCCATGTCGAGCAAAAGAAAATCACCCTCTATCGCGGCGGCTACACCGCGTTCGAGCGGGCCCGTGCCGAACGCCTGGCCCAGCAGCAACAGGCTTTCGAGAAGCAGCAGGCGCAGCGTGCGCACATGGAAAGCTACATCGCCCGGTTCAAGGCCCAGGCCACCAAGGCCCGCCAGGCCCAGAGCCGGATCAAGGCCCTGGAGCGCATGGAAGAACTGTCGGCGGCCCACGTCGATTCGCCGTTCGACTTTGTGTTCCGCGAGTCGCTGAAAATCTCCAGCCCCTTGCTCGATCTCTCGGATGCACGCCTGGGTTATGGCGACAAAACCATCCTGGAGAAGGTCAAGCTGCAGCTCACCCCGGGTGCGCGCATCGGTTTGCTCGGCCCCAACGGCGCGGGCAAATCGACGCTGATCAAGAACCTGTCAGGCGAGCTGCAACCCCTGGCCGGGCGCCTGACCCGTGGCGAGAACCTGGTGGTGGGCTACTTCGCCCAGCATCAACTGGACTCCCTCGACTCCAAGGCCAGCCCGCTGTTGCACTTGCAGCGCCTGGCGCCAACGGAGCGCGAACAGACCCTGCGTGACTTCCTCGGTGGCTTCGACTTCCGTGGCGCACGCATCGATGAGCCGGTGCTGAATTTCTCCGGCGGCGAAAAAGCCCGCCTGGCCCTGGCCCTGATCGCCTGGGACCGGCCAAACCTGCTGCTGCTCGACGAACCGACCAACCACCTGGACCTGGAAATGCGCCTGGCGCTGACCATGGCCTTGCAGGAGTTCAGCGGGGCTGTACTGGTGGTGTCTCACGACCGCCACTTACTCAAGAGCACCACCGACAATTTCCTGCTGGTGGCCGATGGCAAGGTGGAAGAGTTCGACGGCGACCTGGACGACTACGCCCGTTGGCTGACTGACTATCGCCTGCGTAACGCGCCGGTCAGCAACACCCCGGTCAACCCGGACAAGACCGACAAGAAAGCCCAGCGCCAGGCCGCCGCTGCCCTGCGCCAGCAGTTGGCGCCGCACAAACGCGAAGCCGACAAGCTCGAAGCCGAGTTGGGCAAGGTCCACGAGCGCCTGGCCAAGATCGAAGCCAGCCTCGGCGACAGCGCGGTGTACGAAGCGGCCCGCAAGGATGAACTGCGCGACTTGCTGGCCGAACAGGCCAAGCTCAAGGTGCGTGAAGGGCAATTGGAGGAAACCTGGATGGAAGCCCTCGAATTGCTCGAAGGCCTGCAAGCGGAGCTGGAGGCGCTGTCCTGATGGAAGCCTTGCAACTGCCGCTGCCAGCGCAATGGATCGAACCGGTGTGGGTCGGCGTGCAAATCCTGCTGATCCTGCTGGCCGGCTACCTGGCCCAGCGCTTCGTCGCCAAGGGCCTGACGCGGCTGGGCGAGCGCTACCCGTTCCCGCCACAACTGCTGATGCCCCTGCGTGGTGGCCTGCGCTGGCTGATCATGGGCAGTGCACTGATCTTCGTCCTCGAACGCCTGGGCGTGTCGGCCACCGTGCTGTGGACTGCGCTGTCGGGTTTTGTGGCCGTGGCGGCGGTGGCGTTCTTTGCCATGTGGTCGGTGCTGTCCAACCTGCTCTGCGCGATCCTGATTTTTACCGTCGGCCCGTTTCGCCTGGGCGATGTGGTCGAGCTGGTGGACACCGTCGACAAGCCTGGCGTCAAAGGCCGGGTGATCGCGATCAACCTGCTTTACACCACGCTGATCGAAGTGGCCGAGGCGGGCACCGACAGCGCGGTGGTGCAAGTGCCCAACAGCCTGTTCTTCCAGCGTTCGGTACGCCGCTGGCGCGGTAGTGATATCAGCCCCTTGCCTTAAAATTCTCTAGCCAGCCCTCGGCCCTCGGAGTTAGCTTAGTGCTCACAACGAATTTGCTACGAGGTGTGTAATGGCGCTCGACACATGGCTGGCCTTTTTCCTGGCCAGCTGGATCATCAGTCTCTCCCCCGGCGCGGGCGCCATCGCCTCCATGTCCAGCGGCCTGCAATACGGTTTCCTGCGCGGTTACTGGAACGCCATCGGCCTGCAATTGGGCCTGGCGATGCAGATTGCCGTGGTGGCGGGCGGCCTGGGCGCCATTCTTGCGGCGTCTTCTACCGCGTTCTATGCGATCAAGTGGTTTGGCGTGGCGTACCTGGTGTACCTGGCCGTCAAGCAATGGCGCGCCTTGCCCATGGACATGAGCGATGACGCGGCCGTACGCCCGATCGGCAAGCCGATGGCGATGATGTTCCGTGGTTTCTTGGTCAATGCCAGCAACCCCAAGGCCCTGGTCTTCATGCTGGCGGTGCTGCCGCAGTTTGTGAACCCGCAGGCACCGCTGCTGATCCAGTACCTGATCCTCGGCGCGACCATGATCGGCGTGGATATGATCGTGATGGCCGGCTACACCGGGCTGGCGTCGAAGGTACTGCGCCTGTTGCGCACGCCCAAGCAGCAAAAACGCGTGAACCGTACGTTTGCCGGGCTGTTCGTGGGCGCGGCGGGTTTCCTCGCCAGCCTGCATCGCGCAACGGCCTGACTGAATAAACCCAATCAAAACTGTAGGAGCCGGCTTGCCGGCGATAGCGGTGTATCAGCCAGCATATATTGCACTGACCCATCGCTATCGCCGGCAAGCCGGCTCCTACATTGGTTTTGGGTTCAGCGCAGGATTTTCGGCGCTTCGTCCCTTGGCAGGTTATTGCGCAACGCAGGCTGGCCGGGCTCTTGATAGCCGCCGCCCAACTGCTCTTGTAGCTGGCGTGCCACGTCCTCACCCAGGGTTTTCGACACTTCCTTCACCACCCGTGGCCGGCTCAGGCTCACGCGCACGTCGCGACTGCTCACCAACTTGGTGTCCTGGCCTTCACCCATGGCGGTAAATGCCGAGGTGATCTCGTAGGTACGGGTGTTGATCAGGCTGAAGTCCGCCACGACCGCCAGCCCCAGTACCGCTGAATAACTGTTGGTGCGATCCAGGGCGTTGATGTCCTGGGTGAAGTCGATATCCGACAAGGTGCCAAACAACACATAGTCGGCGCCCTTGAAGTGGCCGGCCTTGATCCGCTTGATCACGTCGTACACATCGCCCTTGGCCTCGCTGGTGTAGGGCGTGCCCTGGACCAGTTGGAACTGGCGCGACTTGAGAATCTCGCCCTTGATATCGCCGCTGAATTTGCGCAGCTCGCTCTGTTCGATGTAGCTGTTGCGGCTCTCGAACTCGGTGTAGCTGGACGCACCGCTGGCGTTGTACGGGCTGGCCTGGAAGTTATTGCTGGCCGCGACGGCGTGGATGTATTGCTCCACCCGCGCCTCGTAGGCCAGGTCCGTGACCGCGATTTTCGGCGCCGCCCAGGCGCCAAAGCTGCACAGCAGGGCGATGATGCCGATCCATGGGCCCATGGCTTAGCGCTCCGTGGTCTTGCGGATTTCTTTTTCGTCCATCCATTCCGCCAGGCCGCTTTCGACGTCGACCAGTTGCAGGCTGAACTTGTAGAACACGTCCTTGTAGTCGGCGCTGCGCTTGACGATGGAGCTGATGGAACCTTCCAGGCGGTACTTGGCGGCGACCATGTTGCCGGTCTTGCTGACCGTGGACTTCTTGTACAGGCCGCTCTGGTTTTGCAGCTTGAGCTGGTCGACCTGGCTTTGCATATCGGTGTTGTCGCTGGCGAAGCGGGCGGTGCCGGTCTTCATCAACTGGGTCTTGATCGAGGTGGTGATCTCGCGGGTATCGATGTACTCGCTGGTCTTGTTCTTCACGTCATACACCTGCACCACCGGGCGGCCCTGGAGGATGCCGGACTGCGCCAGGGAGCGGGTCATGCTTTCAGCGATCATCTGCAGGTCGGTGGAGCCGAACTCGTTGGTCACCAGTTCCACGGCCTTGGTGTCGCCATAGCTGATGTTTTTGCCGCCGATGACCGGCGAGGTGTTGGCGCAGCCGCTGGCCAGGACGGCGATCACGGCGAGGAACGAAAAGCGTGCAAACATGGGAAGGTCTCTCGAAAACTGAATAGGGGCCAGGCTCAAGGCGTCTTGACTTCAAGGCGGAAGTCGGCGGCCTGGGGCAGGTTGGCGATGGCCGGCAGGAAGGTGGCCTGGTTGGCGTAGAGGTTCAGCACTTTCCAGGTTTCTTCGTCGCCCACCGGGAAGCCATCGGCGCCCAGCCAGGCGAAGCGGTAGTACATCATCTGATTGCTGCTGGTGATGTTGCTCAGTTGCACTTTGGCTGTCAGGAAGCCGTTTTCGCGGGCCACCCGAATGGCGCCGACGGCGATGCCCTTGAACTTGCCCATCACCACGACTTTGCTCGCGGCGCTGCCAGGTGCCGGCGGCGGGGTGGCGCAGCCGGCGAGGAAGATCAGCGCCAGGGCGCCGAGGATGAAATGACGCATAGCGTGCTCCTTAAGGTTGTTTGAGGCTGGCGACGGCCTGGGCCGGGTTGCTCGCGACCACATGGGCCGCCAGGCTGCTGGCGAAGACCTGGTTGCCGACCACCCGCAAGGTGATCACCTGGTGGCGTTGTTCGGCCTTGACCGTCACCAGGCTGCCGCCCAGGGCATTGGGCAGGCTCACCTGGTGCTCGCCACGCTTGAGGCGCAGGCGCGTGACCTGGGTGACGTCCGGCAGGGTGCGCCAGGTGCGGGTGTCGGCGCCCTCGGTGACGGCGGAGGCGATGCCCAGCACCAGGCCGGCCATTGGGTTGGTCTGGTTGAGGTTTTTTTGCGTCACGCCACGGCTGATGGCACGCACGGTCGTGCGCAGGATGATCCCCGGCATGTCGTCGCGCAGGGCGCGGCGTGACATCGCGGTCGTGCTGTTGAGGGCCGTGAGGTTCTGCTGCCGGCCATCGACGCCGATTTGCGCAAAGGTGGCCGTCGAAGTGTCTGGCTTGATCACCGGGAACGACAGCGGTGTGATCACCCAATGCCCGTCGATAGGAATCGGCAACGGCAGGCGGATCGAGTCGCGGGCCGGCGCCAGGCCGCTCTGGACCACGATCAGCACGTCGCTTTCGTCAGCCGCCACGGCAGAGGCGTCCAGATCGAGCAGGGCCTGTTCCAGCAGCGGTGTGTTGGGGCGCAGTTCGGCGGCCTTGCGATAGCCCGGCGCGGCCAGGTCTTTTTCACCCAGGGCTTCGTAGACGAAACCGGCCAGGTAATGGCTGAACGCGCTCTGGTAGCTGTTCTTCAGGCCCACCACGTCCGGCGCGTCGAGGCTTTCCACCGGGTAGCCACGCAAGTCCTTGAATTGGGTGGCTACGCCCTGGCGCTCGGCTTCGTTTTCGCGCTTGAGGTATTCCCTGTCCCGCAGCTCGGCGATCACCGCTTCGCGTTCGTGGGTTTTCTTGATTTCGGTGCGGGCGCCGTCGAAGTCGTTGACGGCCAGCAGGTTCAGCGCCATTTGGGTGGTGAGCATGACCTTTTCATAGTCATACCCTTCGTAGCGCCGCACCTTGTCATTGACCAGGAAACTGCCGAACTGCGCCAGATAGCGCTCGGTGTCGAACTTGACCGACTCCTCCCACTTGTACACCACCACGTCTGCGCGGTGCCAGGCCGCCTGGCTGCCGGCCAGGTCGCCCTTGGCGCGCAGCAACTCGCCTTTTTCGAAGTAGTAGAGAAGGTCTTTGTCTTCGCTGCTGTTGTTCTTTTCCAGCAGGGTCAGCGCGGCATCCACGTTGCCGCTGGCCAACTGCTGATTGGTGGCTTGCAGTTCAGTGTCGTAACTGCGGAACATCGAACAGCCCGACAGCAGCGTGACTGCCGCGAGGGCAAGGGAGGTAAAAGCGCGAGATGCCATTGAGGTGCTGCTTCCCTGAGCGTAATCGGCCGAAGGGGCTGGTCGGGTCGAAAAACCAATCGCAGGAAGCTTTTTCCTACCTATTCCTCATAAAAAGAGGAGCCTAAATGCCGATTCGCGATAACGAAGGCGGCGCATTATAGGCCTCGTTACTGGCAAAACAATGGCTTTTCAGCGGCATTGTTTAAGGTTTGTGCCACTACCCAGGGCACAGATTTCAGCCGCCAATCACTAACGCCTTGAGTCAAACCCATTAACATTCGACAATATGTTACTTCTTGTTTCCATCTGAGATTCATTCATGACTGCCCCCTCCCGTTTTCTCGCCTGGCTGTTGTTGCCAGCGTTGGTGTCGTGCAGCTTCAATCTGCTGGCTGCCACCGCAGAAGGTGCGCCCCAGGCCCTGCATTTGCTGGACTACATTGGCGCCGACTATCCGCCGACGGTGCAGGCGGGCAAGGTGGTCGATGAGTCTGAATACCGTGAACAGGTGGAGTTTCTCGGCGTGTTGCAGGGGCTGGTGGCAGAACTGCCGGACAAGCCCGAGCGTGAGGCGCTGGTCAAAGGCGTCGATGAGCTGCTGGCCGCCGTTACCAGCCATCAGGACGGTAACGCGGTAGCACGCCAGGCCCGGCAACTGGGGGCGCAGTTGGCGGTAGCCTATGAAGTCAGCCAGGCGCCGGCCATTACCCCGGACCCGACACGTGGCGCGCCGCTGTACGCCCAGCATTGTTCGGTGTGCCACGGTGACGCCGGGGCGGGCGATGGCCCGGCCGGTGTCGGCATGACCCCGCCGCCGGCCAACCTGCGCGATGCGCAGCGCCTGGACCGCCTGAGCCTGTATGGCATCTACAACACCCTGGGCCTGGGCGTCGAAGGCACCGACATGCCGTCGTTCGCCGACCAGCTGGATGACCGTCAGCGCTGGGACCTGGCGACCTACATCGCCGGCTTCACCGCCGACCCGGCCGCTGCAAAAAGCGAAAAATCCTTCAACCTGGCCGACCTGGCGCGCCAGACCCCGGAAGAGGTGCTGGCCGCCGAAGGGCCGGACGCCGTCCGGGTGTTCCGCGCCCAGCGCGCGCAGCCGCCGCAGGTCCAGCGTGGTCCGGCGCAGTTGCTGGAGTACACCGCGGCGACCCTGGACAAGAGCCTTGCGGCGTTCCGCAGTGGTGAGCACGAGCAGGCCTACGACCTGTCGGTAGCGGCGTATCTGGAAGGCTTCGAGCTGGTGGAAAGCTCACTGGATAACGTCGATGCCAACGTGCGCAAGGACACCGAGAAAGCCCTGATGGCGTATCGGCAGTCGTTGCAGGACGGATTGCCAATCGAGCAGGTCCAGCAGCGCCTGGATGTGGCCAAGGGCAAACTCACTGAAGCGGCCGGCCTGTTGGGCGGCGACGGCCTGAGCTGGTCGTTGAGCTATATCTCGGGCTTGCTGATCCTGCTGCGTGAAGGGCTGGAAGCGATCCTGGTGCTGGCGGCGATCCTGGCCTTTTTGCGTAACACCGGCCAGCAGTCGGCGGTGCGCAGCGTCAACGTCGGTTGGGCGCTGGCGTTGGTCGCTGGCGCGGCGACCTGGGCCCTGGCGGCGTATGTGATTGACGTCAGCGGCGCCCAGCGTGAATTGCTCGAAGGCTGCACGGCGCTGTTTGCCAGTGTGATGGTGTTGTGGCTGGGGGTATGGATGCACGATCGGCGCCACGCGGCCGCCTGGCAGGACTACATCAAGAGCAGCCTGGTCGGCGGTGGCGGGCGTTTTGGGTTTGCGATCCTGGCGTTCTTCTCGGTGTACCGCGAACTGTTCGAGGTGATCCTGTTCTACGAAACCCTGTGGCTGCAGGCCGGTCCTGCCGGGCATAACGCGGTATTGGCCGGTGGTGCCACGGCGCTGGTGCTGCTGATGGGCCTGGCGTGGATCATCCTGCGCGGTTCGGCGAAGTTGCCGTTGGCGCTGTTCTTCGGCATCAACGCGGCGTTGCTGTGTGCGCTGTCGGTGGTGTTCGCCGGGCATGGCGTCAAGGCATTGCAGGAAGCCGGCATTTTCGGTACCCGGCCGGTGGCGTTCTTTGACTTCGACTGGCTGGGCATCCATGCCGATGCGTACTCGTTGAGTGCCCAGGCCGTGGCGATCATTGCGATTGTGGTGCTGTACAGCCGCAGCCGCTTGGCCGAGAAGCGCCGGGTGGCGGCTTCCTGAAGGTACTTGCGGTCAAATTGTGGGAGCTGGCCAGCTCCCACCTGTTTGATCGGCTTCGCTCGTTCAGTCGTTCTCGTGGGTCAGTTCCAATACCCGGTCCACCAGCTTGTTGATCCCCGATGCCACTTCGCTGATGTTCTTGCCCAGCATATAGGCCGGCGTGCTCACCAGCTTGCGCGCCTTGTCTTCGACGATTTCGTCTACCGCGCATTCCTGGTGGGTCGCACCCATCTTGTCCAGGGCGGCGGCGGTGTCGGCGTCGTTGCCGATGGTGCAGGTCACGCCTGGGCCGTAGATTTTTGCCGCCAGGGCCGGCGAAATGCAGATCAACCCCACCGGCTTGCCCGCTTCGGCAAAGGCTTCGGCCAGTGCCAGTACGTCCGGGTTGACGCTGCAACCGGCGCCTTCGACGGCAAAGTTCGACAGGTTCTTCGCCGCGCCAAAACCGCCGGGCACGATCAGCGCATCGAATTCTTCCACGCGGGCCTCGCGAATGTCCTTCACCTCGCCCCGGGCGATGCGCGCCGACTCCACCAGGACATTGCGCGACTCAGGCATTTCTTCGCCGGTGAGGTGGTTGATCACATGCAACTGCGCGATGTCCGGGGCAAAGCACTGGACATCGGCGCCGCGCTGATCCAGGCGCAGCAGCGTGATAACACTTTCATGGATTTCAGCGCCGTCGTACACGCCACAGCCGGAAAGGATCACTGCAATCTTTTTGCTCATGGGCATTTCTCCTGATTTATGGCGTTAAATGTCTACTTATTTGTCGCGCATTGCCAATGGGACAACCGGCCACTGCACTAATCTTGGTGTAACAATAATTGACCGGACTGGCCCATGGACTTCGTCCCTTACGCGGTACCGTTTTTCATTGCCCTGATTGTGGTCGAACTGTTGGCTGACCGTTGGCGCGGCGAGCGCAACTACCGGGTGGCCGACGCCATCAACAGCCTGAGCACCGGTGTATTGTCCACCACCACTGGGCTGTTGACCAAAGGCGTCGGGCTGCTGACCTATGCCTTCGCCCTCAAGCATTTGGCGCTGTTCGAGATGCCGGCCCAGAGCGTCTGGACCTGGGTGTTCGCCTTTGTCTTCTACGACTTCTGCTACTACTGGCTGCATCGCTGCGGCCACGAGCGCAATATCCTGTGGGCGGCGCACTCGGTGCATCACCAAAGCGAGGACTACAACCTCACCACCGCCTTGCGCCAGACCAGCACCGGCTTTTTGCTGAGCTGGGTCTTCTATCTGCCGCTGGCTGTCGTCGGCGTGCCGCTGCTGGTGTTTATCAGCGTGGCGTCGCTCAACCTGCTGTACCAGTTCTGGGTGCATACCCGCCATGTGCCCAAGCTCGGCTGGTTCGAATGGTTCTTCGTCACACCGTCCAATCATCGGGCCCACCATGCACAGAACGCTCTCTACATGGATCGCAACTACGGCGGGGTGTTCATTATTTGGGACCGTTTGTTTGGCTCGTTCCAGGAAGAAGACGAAAACGAGCCGGTGGTCTTTGGCGTGACCACGCCTCTGGCCAGCTGGAATCCGCTGTGGGCCAACCTGCAGTTTTATGCACAGCTGTGGAGTGACGCCCGGCGTACCGAAAATGGGTGGGACAAACTGCGTATCTGGTTCATGCGCACCGGCTGGCGCCCGGCGGACGTCCAGGCCAGGTACCCGCTGGCCAAGCCGGACCTGAGCCAGTTCCGGAAATTCGAGGTGCCCCTGGACACGCGCCAGCAGATTTACATCGCCCTGCAATTTGCCGCGTATGTGGGTTTTGGCAGCTATTTGATGAATGTCGGCGAAGGCATGCCGACCGCTGCGCTTGTGTTGGGCTGGAGTGTGATGGCACTGGGCTTGTTTACCCTGGGCGTGGCCCTGGAGAATCGCCCGTGGGCCTTGAAGGCCGAGCTGCTGCGGTTGGGGCTGAACGTGCCGTTGGTGTGGCTGGCGCCGCTGGTCGGGTTGTGGCCCGCCAGCGTGCTGGGCTGGCTGGGGTTGGCCAGCTACAGCCTGCTCAGTGTCATCGGCCTTTACTGTTGCCGGGGCCGGCTTACTCGATTGGCGTCGTAGGCTCGGGCTTTTTCGGCTCGGCCAGTTGCTCCTGCTCCAGCCGGGCTTTTTCGGCCGCGCAGTTTTCCCGGGTCAGGCGGGCGTTGCGGATGCGCCGGCGCAGCCACAAGCCCAGGCCGAGCACCAGCAAGGCGCCGAGTACCCACAGCTCGTACTTCTTGACGCTGCCCAGCATGCCCTCGAGCACGGCGCCGAAGTGATAGGCCGCAGCACCCAGCGCTGCCGCCCAGATCGCCGCGCCGATGCCGTTGAGCAACAGGTAGCGCCCCGGCGGGTAGCCGGACAGGCCAATGGCCACGGGCATGACCGTACGCAAGCCGTAGACGAAGCGGAAACTCAGTACCCAGATATCCGGGTGCCGGCGGATATGCTCCAGCGCCCGATCGCCCAGCAGTTGCCAGCGTGGCTTGCGCGCCAACAATTTGCGCCCGTGCTTGCGGCCCATGAAGTACCAGAGCTGGTCGCCGGCGTAGCTGCCGAAGAACGCGACCACCACCACCACGTTGATATCCATGTATCCGCGGAACGCAAGGAAGCCTGCGAGAACCAGGATGGTCTCACCTTCAAAGAACGTCCCCAGGAAGAGGGCAAAGTAGCCAAAGTCATTCAGAAATTGTTGGAGCATTGTCTGGGTGCTGGCGAAATGAACGCGCAGCCTACGCCTTCGTGAACATTCATGAAAGTATCGAGATGTGTCACGAAGTGAACATTTCCTACGTAAAGCATGAATGCGGCTACAGGTCGCATGCCAGTTGGATGAGTAAGCACAACTGTCATTCCTTCGTCATAATGGCCGCTTATAACTGTCACGCTCGCCCGTCAAGCCGGGCTCAGGAGTCTGCCGTGAGCTTTACCCCCGCCCAACGCCTGTTTCCCGCTACCCGCCTGCGCCGCAACCGTCGTGATGATTTTTCTCGCCGCCTGGTCCGTGAAAACGTACTGACGGTGGATGATCTGATCCTGCCGGTGTTTGTGCTGGACGGCGAAAATCGCCGGGAAGCGGTGGCGTCGATGCCGGGTGTCGAGCGCTTGACCATTGATCTGCTGCTCGAAGAGGCGGCGCAGTGGGTTGAACTGGGGATCCCGGCGCTGGCGCTGTTCCCGGTCACGCCGGCCGGGCTCAAGTCCCTGGACGCCGCCGAGGCCTGGAACCCTGAAGGCATTGCCCAGCGCGCAACCCGCGCCCTGCGCGAGCGTTTCCCCGAGCTTGGGGTGATCACCGACGTGGCGCTGGACCCGTTCACCACCCACGGGCAGGATGGCATCTTGGATGAAGAGGGTTATGTACAGAACGACATCACCGTCGACGCACTGGTCAAGCAGGCGCTGTCCCATGCCCAAGCGGGCGCCCAGGTGGTGGCCCCCTCGGACATGATGGACGGTCGGATCCAGGCGATCCGCGAGGCGCTGGAGCTGGCCGGGCATGTCAACGTGCGGATCATGGCCTATTCGGCCAAGTACGCCAGCGCCTACTACGGCCCGTTCCGCGATGCGGTCGGCTCGGCATTGAACCTGGGCAAGGCCAACAAGGCCTCGTACCAGATGGACCCGGCCAACAGCCACGAAGCCTTGCACGAAGTGGCGGCGGACCTGGCCGAAGGCGCCGATATGGTGATGGTCAAGCCTGGCATGCCGTACCTGGACATCCTTTATCGGGTCAAGGAGGAATTCAAGGTGCCAACCTTTGTCTATCAGGTCAGTGGTGAATACGCCATGCACATGGCCGCGATTCAAAATGGCTGGTTGGGTGAAGGCGTGATCCTTGAGTCCCTTACCGCCTTTAAACGTGCGGGTGCTGATGGCATCCTGACTTACTTTGCCGCCCGTGCCGCCCAATTGCTTAGAGAGCAACAATAGCCCTCACAGGAACACTCGATGAATACCGAAGGACTCACAGAAGTTGCCGTAAAAGATGCGCACCCGGTGGTTGAACAGGTGGCCGAAACCCCGCCGGAGCTTGCGCCCGAGCAGCCTGCCGTGACCGCGGAGCCGGTGGTGGCGGCACCGCCTATCGTGATTCCGAACCTGGACGACAGCAGCCTGTACATCCATCGCGAGCTGTCGCAACTGCAATTCAATATCCGCGTGCTGGAACAGGCGCTGGATGAGTCCTACCCGCTGCTCGAGCGTTTGAAGTTCCTGCTGATCTTTTCCAGCAACCTGGACGAGTTCTTCGAGATCCGTGTCGCCGGCCTCAAGAAGCAGATCACCTTTGCCCGCGAGCAAGCCGGCGCCGATGGCCTGCAGCCGCACCAGGCCCTGGCCCGTATCAGCGAGCTGGTGCACGGCCATGTGGATCGCCAATACGCCATCCTCAACGACATCCTCTTGCCGGAGCTGGAAAAGCACCAGGTGCGCTTCATCCGCCGCCGCAACTGGACCGTCAAGCTCAAGACCTGGGTTCGTCGCTATTTCCGTGACGAGATCGCGCCGATCATCACCCCGATTGGCCTGGACCCGACGCACCCGTTCCCGCTGCTGGTGAACAAGAGCCTGAACTTTATTGTCGAGCTCGAAGGGATCGATGCCTTTGGCCGTGATTCGGGCCTGGCGATCATTCCTGCACCGCGCCTGTTGCCAAGGATCATCAAGGTACCGGAAGAGGTCGGGGGGGCTGGCGATAACTATGTATTCCTTTCGTCGATGATCCACGCCCACGCCGATGACCTGTTCCAGGGCATGAAGGTCAAGGGTTGCTACCAGTTCCGCCTGACCCGTAACGCTGACCTGGCGGTCGATACCGAAGACGTCGAAGACCTGGCCCGCGCCCTGCGCGGCGAGCTGTTCTCGCGGCGCTACGGCGACGCGGTCCGCCTGGAAGTGGCGGACACCTGCCCCAAGCACCTGTCGGACTACCTGCTCAAGCAGTTCAACCTGGCCGAGACCGAGCTGTACCAGGTCAATGGCCCGGTGAACCTGACGCGCCTGTTCAGCATCACCGGCCTGGACAGCCACCCGGAACTGCAATACACGCCGTTCACCCCGCAGATTCCGAAGCTGCTGCAAAACAGCGAAAACATCTTCAGTGTGGTCAGCAAGCAGGACATCTTGCTGCTGCACCCCTTCGAGTCGTTCACCCCGGTGGTCGACCTGTTGCGCCAGGCCGCCAAGGATCCTCATGTCCTGGCCGTGCGCCAGACCCTGTACCGCAGCGGCGCCAACTCGGAAATCGTCGATGCACTGGTCGACGCCGCGCGTAACGGCAAGGAAGTCACGGCGGTGATCGAACTGCGTGCGCGGTTCGACGAAGAATCCAACCTGCAACTGGCCAGCCGCCTGCAAGCGGCCGGCGCGGTGGTGATCTATGGAGTGGTCGGCTTCAAGACCCATGCCAAGATGATGCTGATCCTGCGCCGCGAGGCCGGTGAAATCGTGCGTTACGCGCACCTTGGTACCGGCAACTATCACGCGGGCAACGCCAAGCTCTACACCGACTACAGCCTGCTGACGTCCGACGACGCGCTGTGCGAAGACGTCGGCAAACTGTTCAGCCAGTTGATCGGAATGGGCAAGACGCTGCGCATGAAAAAGCTGCTGCATGCGCCGTTCACCCTGAAAAAGGGCATGCTCGACATGATTGCCCGCGAGACCCAGTTCGCCCTCGACGGCAAGCCGGCGCATATCATCGCCAAGTTCAACTCGCTGACCGATCCGAAGATCATTCGCGCGCTGTACAAGGCCAGCCAGTCCGGCGTGCGGATCGACCTGGTGGTGCGGGGCATGTGCTGCCTGCGTCCGGGCATCGCGGGCGTGTCCCACAATATCCACGTGCGTTCGATCATTGGGCGCTTCCTGGAGCACACGCGGGTGTTCTACTTCCTCAACGGCGGCGAGGAGCAGATGTTCCTCTCCAGCGCCGACTGGATGGAGCGCAACCTCGACAAGCGGGTGGAGACTTGCTTCCCGGTGGAAGGCAAGAAGCTGATCATGCGGGTCAAGAAAGAGCTTGAGAGTTATCTGACCGACAACACCCACAGCTGGAGCCTACAGTCGGACGGGCGCTATGTGCGCAACACGCCGACCGGCAACCAGAACCCGCGCAGTGCCCAGGCAACCTTGCTGGAGCGCTTGGGCAGCCCGGTGCTGACGGTCCGCTGATATCGGCCAGGCCTACACCCCCCACTGAGAAATCGGACAGCACCGTCAGATTTCCCAGGTTGGGGAGCCCAGGCTCCCGCTCCTAGACTGACCTCGGGCTATCAGGCGATAGCCTGTATAGCGCAGTTGAGGAGTTTTCGATGATCGGATCGGGCGTAGGAATCGGGCTTGAAGCCTCGGGTTTTTTTGAGGTGCTGGCCGCACCGCCGAAGGGCTACCGCAGTGCGCAGGCCATGTCGTCCGACATGGCTCGGGCGGCAGTCACTTCAGAGTCGCTGGTGCGCGATTCATTGCAAGGTATCGCCAACATCGACCAGGGTTTGCAGGGTGGCAATGCGTTCCTGCAGGTCAACCCCGATGCACGTGAACAGGCGCGGGCGCGCGATCAGGAGCGTGCCGGCGGTACCGTGCGCGGTTTTTTGCACGGCGTGCCGATTGCCCTGAAAGATGTCTTTGAAACCAGCGGTAAAATGCACACCAGTGCGGGTTCCCGTGCGCTGGTTGGTTCACCGGCGACCAAAAACGCCAAGGTTGTGGACAACCTGCTCAAGGCTGGCGCCGTGATCGTGGGCAAGACCAATATGAGCGAGCTGTCCAACTTCCGCTCCAGCGTGGCGGTCGATGGCTGGAGCTCCCGTGGCGGGCAGACCCTCAATCCCCATCGGCTGGGAGGGCAGGTGGCAGGGTCCAGTTCGGGTTCGGCGGTGGCGGTCGCCCAGGGCCTGGTACCGTTGGCACTGGGCATCGAGACCAACGGCTCGATCATTGCCCCGGCGGCCTACAACGGCGTGGTTGGTTTGAAAACCTCGGTCGGGCTGGTGAGCACCGAGGGCGTCATCACCAGTTCCAGGCTGGACTCGGTGGGCACGTTTACCCGCAGCGTGCGGGATGCTGGCGAAGCGCTCAATGCCATGACCGAAACCACCGGCTACACCGCCGGCCTGACGGCCAATGCCTTGCAGGGTAAGCGTATCGGCTACACCCCGCTGCCTGAGCTGTCGCCGCAGGCCGCCCAGAATCCGGCCCTGCGCGCAGACAGAAAGCACTACGAGGACGCGCTCGCATTGCTCGCGTCCAAGGGTGCAGTCATGGTGCCCATAGGCAGGCTGGACGCGAATGTATCGAATGAGACGTACGATCAATACAGCGACGCGCTGTTTGCTGGGATCAAGCAACGCCTGGAAGGCTACTTGGCCGGCCGGGAAGGGTTGCCCGTGAAGTCGCTGGCTGAGCTGATTGCGTTCAACGAGCGTGACAGGAAAACCGGGGAGCCGGACCAGGCGTTGCTGGAGCACATCAACAGCCTGGACGTGACGCATGAGCAGCGCGAGCAACTGTGGGCGGCCGTCCTGCCGACTTTCAAGGACACCCTCGATAAGCCGTTGAGCGAGCACAGGCTCGATGCCATCGTGTCGAACTTCCGCTCCGACAGTTACTACTTTGCCGCCGCAGCCGGTTACCCCGGCATCTCGGTGCCCTCGGGCATGGATGAGGAGGGTATGCCGACCGCGCTGCACTTTTGCGGCACGGGCAACAGTGAAGCCACGCTGCTCTCGGTTGCACACGGTTATGAACAGGCCTCGCAGGCCATCCGCGAGCCGGCGTTCCGGCCTGGCGTACCGCTGTCGTCCGAGAGGGTCTAGGTGTCAGTGCACGTTCAAGCTGAACCCCACCCGCGTCAGCCACTCGGCTTCCTGGGCGAAATCCGCCTGGGTCAGTTGGTTCTCGTCCAGCCAGTTTTTGGGGAACACCACATCCAGGCTGTCGCCATTGGCGCGCAGGGTGACTTGCGGCATCTGTTGGGTGCCTCGAATGTGATGGAACAGGATCGCAAAGCGCAGTAGGGCGCATAGGCGAATCAGCTTGATGCCCTCGGCGCCGAACTCGGCGAACTTGTCCTTGGGGATATTGCGGCGATGGCCGCGCACCAGCAGCGCCAGCATCTGCTGGTCCTCCCGGGAAAACCCCGCCAGGTCGGAGTGCTCGATCAGGTACGCGCCGTGCTTGTGGTAATGGTAGTGGGCGATGTCCAGGCCCACCTCATGGACCTTGGCCGCCCAGCCCAGCAGTTCACGCCAGACCCCGTCTTCCAGGTCCCAATCCTCGGCGACCTGGTCAAAGGCATGCAGCGCCTTGCGCTCGACCCGTGCCGCCTGTTCCAGGTCAACGTGGTAACGCTCCATCAGCGAGCCCAGGGTGCGCTCACGCACGTCTTCGTGATGATGGCGGCCCAACAGGTCGTAGAGCACACCTTCACGCAGGGCACCATCGCAATGGTCCATACGCTGCAACTCGAGGGCGTCGAAGATGGCTTCCAGGATCGCCAGGCCGGCAGGGAAGATGGCGCGGCGGTCGGGCTTGATGCCATCGAAGTCGATCTTCTCGGCATCGCCGAGCTTGAACAGCTTGCGCTTGAGCCAGGCCAGGCCTTCGGCATTCACTTCGCCAGTGCCATGGCCGCCGGCCTTCAGGGCCAGGCCGATGGCGCGGATGGTGCCGGATGAGCCGATGGCTTCATCCCAGGTCAGGCGGTGCAGGGCGTGCTCGATGCTCATGATCTCCAGCCGCGCCGCCGTGTACGCCTGGGCGTAGCGGGCCGGGGTGATCTTGCCGTCCTTGAAATAGCGCTGGGTGTAGCTGACGCAACCCATTTGCAGGCTTTCGCGCAGCAGCGGCTCGAAGCGTTGGCCGATGATGAACTCGGTGCTGCCGCCGCCAATGTCGGCCACCAGGCGCTTGCCGGGGGTATCGGCCAACGTGTGGGAAACGCCGAGGTAGATCAGGCGCGCTTCTTCACGGCCGGAGATGACTTCCACCGGGTGCCCGAGGATCTCCTCGGCGCGGCGGATGAATTCGCCACGGTTACGCGCTTCGCGCAAGGCGTTGGTGCCGACGATACGCACGGCGCCCTGGGGCATGCCGTTGATCAGTTGGGCAAAGCGCTTGAGGCAATCGAGCCCGCGCTGCATGGATTCTTCGTTGAGCTTGCGCTCATCGTCGATCCCGGCCGCCAATTGTACCTTTTCGCCGAGCCGCTCAAGGATGCGGATCTCACCGTTCTGGGCCTTGGCCACGACCATGTGAAAGCTGTTGGAGCCCAGGTCGATGGCGGCGATCAGGGACAGATTCTTGGCTTGGGATTGCGGCATGGGTAGGGGATCTCGGTCGATAACCTTGCCATCGTGCCACGATCAAACGCTGGCGCCAACGCGTAGTGCTCGGTGATTTGTCTTACCCCTGCTCTCGATCAAGTTTTGTAGGAAATGTAGGGCAAATTCCCGGGCGGCCTATGACATCTCCCTAGTGGTATGTAGGGGGTTATAAAGTTTTTCAAAAGTTGAAGTGCTTATGCGGTTTCCTACATGGCGGCGTTAATTATGCTGATCTTTAGTTTGCTCTGGACTACTTCTGTAGTTGTTAAAAGGGACGGTTGTATTTAACAGGTCTCACAGGGTTTAAGGTGTTGTCTTATATTTATTAGGTGGTGGTCAGGGTGAAACTGTCCTTCGGCAATGATGCCGTGGTGTTATTTATTTATGGCTTTGTGTTTCATCAAGGAACTAAAAGTGGGCGGTAAACTGCCTGGATTAAATAAATAACGCCTGACACTTTCTAACGACAGGTTGATCATGAAAAAAGCATTGGGTTTGACGATGGGCATTATCTGCCTGGCAGCCAGTATCGCTGCCCAGGCAACAAACGTAGCGCAACTGGTGGTGCGGGGGACGATCACTCCCACCTCCTGCAACCTGAGCCTGGGTGGTGGTGGGATCATCGACTACGGGACCATCCGCTCCGGCGAGTTGTCCCAGACCGCCTTCAACCCTCGCGAGGAGCGAACCACCTCGGTGTCCGTCAACTGCGGCAGCACCCCGGCCAAGTTCGCCCTGGCCCTGACCGACCTACAGGCTAGCAGCAAGGTCACCGGGATCCTCGGTGCCGGCTATACCGAGGCGCAGAACTTCGGCTTGGGGGCCGTATCGAACCGGCGTACCGGCGGTTACTCGGTCACCCTGCGCGACCTGAGGTCGTCAGGGGTGGTGTTGAACCCGATCATGCGGTCGGGCACCGGCGCCTGGCAGGTCAGTGATGGCAAAGTCGCGCAATCCCCCAGCCAGTATTCGTGGCGCAATGGCGCGACCATTACTCCGGCAGCCGTTGCCCAACTGACCGGTGTGATTGCGGTCAAGGCGGTCATCAACAAGGCGCAGGACCTGGACCTCACCCGGGATGTCACGCTGGATGGGCGGGCTACTTTAGTACTTAGTTACATCTAAGCACTTATAAAAACAGCCGATATTGCAACGGAAGTTTTCTTGGTACTTCCGGAACTTGTCGGCTGCTTTTGCGTGGGCACTTGTTTGTTATTTGTTTGGGTCGTTGCGGAGAAAACACTGTGAGTTGTTTTTTGAAAGCAAGTGTGACGCTGTTGAGTTGTTCAGCTTTACTGTTTTGCGCAAGTGGCATGGCCTTCGCCGATGGCATGCAGCCCGAGACAACGGTGGTTGTGCTCTATGAAGAAGACGGTGAAGCGACGATCAATCTCAAGAACACCGATCCGGGTCCCGCGTTACTTCACTCGGTGATTGAAAACATCCCGGAAGATCAAGAGCCGCTGCTGGTTGTCACGCCGCCGATTAGCCGGGTCGAAGCAGGTGAAACCCAGTTGGTGCGTTTTATCAGCACCGCCGCTGCGCCGCTCAAGACCCAGCGCTTGAAACGCGTGTCCTTTGAAGGCATCCCCCAGGCCCGCAGCCCCGGCGGGGCGACCATTGGCATCACGCTGCGCCAGAACCTGCCGCTGATCCTGCATCCCAAGGGGCTGGCCAGGCACCAGGCACCCTGGGAACTGCTGAAGTGGAAGCGCCAGGGCAGTGGCCTGGTCGTGTACAACGACAGTGCGTATGTGGTGCGGTTGGCGCTGGAGTTGCAACTGCTGCCGGGCAAACAGCTGGCGACCCTGCCGCGCAGCTACATCCTGCCGGGTGAGACCCTGGCGGTCGCGACCCAGGGCGCCCTTTCCGCCGTCAGCTCGGTGGTCCTGCAGCCGGCGACTGTCTACGGGTTCAGCGTCGACACTTACCAAGCCAATGTGGCCGATCATGGGAATTGACCGGGCGGTGGGCAAGATGACGGGTGGTGCCCGTTGTTCGGGGCTGTTCATGGGCCTGGCCAGCCTTTTCGGGGGGCATGGGGAGGTGGTGGCCATCGAGCTGGGGACGGGGTTTGACCTGGCGGCCCTGACCACCCATGGCATTGATCCAAAAGTCTCGGAATACTTTCGCAGTGCCGCGCGTTTTCGCGAGGGTGTCCAGGTGGTCGGGCTGCGGGTCAATGGCGCCGCATTGGGGTTGGTCGACGCTCGTTTCGACTACCAGGGCCAACTGTGCTTTACCCGAGGGCTGCTGGACAAGGCCGGTTTGCGGGTGCCATCGGTGATCTTGCAGGCCGGTGTCACGGCCGATCAGGCATGCCATGACTTTATTGGTGAGTATCCGGCAACGATAGTGCGGCTGCGCCCCGGCAGTGACGAAGTATCCCTGGTGGTGCCCACGCAATCGTTGCGCGAGGCGCAGTGGGAGGCGGGCAGCTTCAGCCAGGGCGGTACGGCCGCCATGCTCAACTACGATGTGCTGGGGTTCGACAGCCATGCACGTGATGGCTCCAGCCGGTTTGTCTCGGCCTATACCGAGGCGGGGTTCAACCTGGGCAACTGGGTTGTGCGCAGTCGGCAGTTCTACATTTCCGATAATGGCAGGGGCAGCAGCGAGCATGTGTATGCCTACGCCCAGCGCGATTTCGCGGCCCTGCAATCGACCTTCCAGGCAGGCCAGATTTCCAGCCGCAGCCCGGTGTTTGGTGGGCTCCAGCTTTCGGGCTTCCAATTCTTTCCCGATGGTGTGGCGCGCCTTGGGAGCGCCAACGGTGTAGTGGTCGAAGGCCTGGCCCATAGCCAGGCGAGGGTTGAGGTGCGCCAGTCCGGGGTACTGATTTATTCGACCCTGGTGCCTGAAGGCCCCTTCAGCCTGACCGGTCTGCCGCTGCTCAATGGCACCAGTGACCTGGACGTGAGTGTCATCGGGACCCGGGGTGGCAAGCGCAGTTTCGTGGTGCCGGCGGCGTCGTTCGGAGCCCAGGTGCCTGTGGCGCCTGGCTTCGACTTTGCCCTGGGCAAGGTGCGCGAAACGCTCGTCAGTGGCCGGGAGCAACCGGTGGTGGCGATGGGCAGCGGTACCTGGGGCCTGGGCGCAGGCACGGCCCTGGGGTTCGGCGTGCTGGGGACAGATGAATATCATGCGGCCGGTGGTACGTTGAGCCGGGTGTTTTTCCAGCGGGTTTCGCTGACGGCAAGGCACAACATGTCGCGTGACCAGGTCCGTGGCGTGGGCGGCACGCGCAATGCCGTGTCGCTGGGCAGCCCGTTGGGCGCCGGGGTTGAAGTGAACCTGAGTGCTACCACCCAGAGCCGAGGTTATCGGGATGTCCTGGAGGCAGGCGCCGTCTCGAACAAGGACTTTCTGGATGCGCGTTTCCAGCGCCAGTACACCGCCGGGCTGAGTTGGGCCGAGCCGCTGTTTGGCGCGCTATCTCTCAGCTATTCGCGCAGCACCCAGTTTGACGGGCAGGGTGCCGAACACGTATTCGCGTCGTGGAACAGGCGTTTCAGTGAGGTTGATGTCGCGTTGATCGCCGACTCGCAAACCGGCCCGTCGCGCCGCCGAAAACGCCGTTATGCCGCCAATGAGGAGCTTCCCTCGCAAGGGATGTCCCTGCGCCTGCAGGTCAGCCTGCCCTTTGGCGAGAGCCGTCGCCTGACCTCCTACGCCAGTCGGCGCAATGGCCGCTCCGATATCGGCACATCCTTGTCGGAACGGGTCAATGAGTATGTGGACTATGAGGTTGGAGCCGAGCGCGATCTGACGGACCGCCAGCAATCGGTGCACGGGCGGGTCGATGTCATGCCGCGCTACACCCGCATAGGTGCGGGAGTGAACCGCGACGCCTCGGGAACCAGCTACACCGGGCAATTGCAGGGCGCCGTGGTGGCCCATGGGCAAGGGCTGACTTTTTCGCCCTACCCGGTACAGGACACGTTCGGCCTGCTGTCGGTGGGGAATATCTCGGGCGCCAAGGTCGAGACGCCCCAGGGCCCGGTCTGGACCGACTATCGCGGCCAAGCGGTCATTCCTGGGCTACCGGCGTACAGCAACAGCCACCTCCAAGTGCAGACCCAGTCGCTGCCCAAGCGCGTCGACCTCAAGAACGGCACCCAAACCCTGGCGGCTGCACGCGGCTCGTTCAATACCGTGGAATTCCAGGTGGTCAGTGCCCGCCGTGTTCTATTGACTGCCCGTGATCAGCATGGGCGCACGTTACCCCAGGGAGCTGCTGTGTTTGGCACCGACAAGGCCTTTGTGACCAGCGTGGTGGGCGAAGGCCTGATCTTCCTGAATGACAGCCAGCCCCAGCAAACCCTGAGTGTCCAATTGCCGGATTCGACCAAACCCTGCCTGTTGCAACTGAACCTTGAGCCAGAGCCCTCCAATGACAAACTTTATGAAACCGCCTCGGCCACCTGCCAAGGGTTGTAAATCGGTGAGCAGGTTTTATCAGCGCCTGTTGTTCGTTATCGCAATATTGGCCAGTGAAGCCAGTGTCGCCAATTGCCAGTTGGTTTTAAGCCAGCCTCGCGTCGACTTTGGCATATTGCGCCACGCGCAGTGGCTCGATGGCCCCGCCAGTTCACCGTCATTGGGCAAGCGTACGGTGGTGCTGAACGTGGTGTGCATCGATCCCGTGCCCATGGCGATCCGGTTTGGCGGGTTGCCTGCGGGAGGGCGGGGGTTTCGGTTTGGTGACGAGGGCGTCGTTACCTTGAGTATCCGGCACTCCCAGCTGGATGGCCGCCCCGTGGACCTGGCCGTCGACGGCTCGACCGGCGATCAGCTTGTGCCCGGGCAGGTGCTGATCGCCCGGGCCGCAGGCGTACCGGTGACAGGCCGGCGATTATCGGCGCAGTTGGAGGTCGACCCGTATCTGCCGGTCGATGCGTTCTCTGTGCGCCGTGAAACCACATTGGAAGGGCAGGTCCAGGTCGAGTGGGTGCCGCACGGGGCTGGCATCAGCCCGGCTGCTCCACAGAACCAATAAAGTTGGCTAGCTCAGCGGTGCGCGGTTGGGCAAACAGAACCTTCGGGTCGCCAACCTCATGTACCTTGCCCTGGTGCATGAACACCAATTTATCGCCGACTTCCCGGGCAAAACGCATCTCGTGGGTGACCATGATCAAGGTCATGCCATCCTTAGCCAGTTGGCGCACCACTGTGAGCACTTCATTGACCAATTCCGGGTCCAGCGCCGAGGTGATCTCATCGCACAGCAACACTTTGGGCGACATCGCCAGTGCCCGTGCGATGGCCACCCGCTGTTGCTGGCCGCCGGACAGACGATCCGGGAAGGCATCGAATTTTTCCCCCAGCCCGACGCGCTCCAGCATCTGTCGCGCCAGGTCCGCGGCCTTGGCCTTGGTGACTTTTTGCACGACCTGGGGCGCGAGCATGACGTTTTCGCCCACGGTCAAATGGGGGAACAGGTTGAATTGCTGGAACACCATGCCGACCTTCTGCCGCAGGCTGCGCAGGTCGGCGCGGGCCGCGTCGAGGTATTCGCCGTCGACTTCAATCACCCCGTCGTTGATCGACTCCAGGCCATTGAGGGTGCGCAGCAAGGTGGATTTTCCCGAGCCACTGCGGCCGATGATCGCCACCACCTGGCCTTCCTCGACCGTCAAATCGATGCCCTTGAGCACATGGTGATCGCCGTAATACTTGTGCAGCGCGGATATTCTAAGCAGAGGCATGCAGTCTCCTTTCCAGGTAGCGGGCACTGAGGGACAAGGGGTAGCAGAGCAGGAAGTAACCGAGTGCCACCAGGCTGTAGACCATGAAGGGCTCGAAGGTGGCGTTGGCGAGCATGCTGCCGGTCTTGGTCAATTCGGTGAAGCCGATGATCGACGTCACCGCCGTGCCCTTGACCACCTGCACCGAGAAACCCACTGTCGGCGCCACGGCAATTCGCAGGGCCTGGGGCAAAATCACGTAGCGCAGTTGCTCATAAGGGTTGAGGGCCAAGCTGGCGGAAGCTTCCCACTGGCCATGGGCGATAGCGTCGACACAGCCGCGCCAGATCTCGGCCAGGTAGGCGCTGGTAAACAGGGTCAAGGCAATCGCGGCGGCCAGCCACGGTGAGATATCGATCCCCAGCAAGGCAATGCCGAAGAACACCAGGAACAACTGCATCAGCAGCGGCGTGCCCTGGAACAGTTCGATATAGGTGCGGGCAATATTGCGCGGCAGTGCCTTTTTGCTGATGCGCAGGGCCATCACCAGCAAGCCGATCAGCCCGCCGCCGATAAACGCCACCAGCGACAACAGCAGCGTCCACTGCAGGCCGGTCAGCAGGTTGCGCACGATGTCCCAGAACGAAAAATCACTCATCGGCTGTTCCTCATCACATAGCGGCGGCCGATCCAGTTGAGCAACTGGCGGATCATCAACGCCATGCACAGGTACACCAGGGTGGTCAGCGCATAGGTTTCAAACGCACGGAAATTGCGGGACTGGATAAAGTTGGCGGCAAAGCTCAACTCTTGCGTGGCGATCTGTGAGCACACCGCCGAACCGAGCATCACGATGATGATCTGGCTGCTCAGCGCCGGCCACACCTTGCCCAGCGCCGGCAGCAACACCACATGGCGGAACGCTTCAAGGCGCGTCATTGCCAGCGCCGCTGCGGCCTCCAGTTGCCCACGGGGAATCGCCTGGATCCCGGCGCGAATGATCTCCGTGGAATAAGCCCCCAGGTTGATCACCATCGCCAGCACCGCTGCCTGCCATTCGGAAATCTGCAGGCCCAGGGACGGCAAACCGAAGAAGATGAAGAACAACTGCACCAGGAATGGCGTATTGCGGATCAACTCGACATACACCCCGAAGAGCCAGCAGAACGGCTGGATTTTCCATGCCCGCACCACGGCGCCGACAATCCCCAGCGCCACCCCAAGGATGGCGCCGATAGCGGTCAGCTCCAGGGTGAACAGCGCACCGCGCAACAACAGGTCGGTATTGGCCAGCACCGGCACAAAGTCGAATTGATAGGCCATGGATCAGCTCCGCCTCACAGGTCTGCCGGCAACGGTTCTTTGAGCCACTGCATCGCGTTTTTTTCCAGGCTGCCGTCAGCCTTGGCGGCGACCAGGATCTGGTTGACCTTCTCCAGCAGCGCCGGCTCGTTTTTGTTCACGCCGACATACACCGGCGAATCCTTGAGTTTGACTTTCAACGCCGGCACCCGCTTGGGGTTGCGCGCGCTGATCGCCACCATCACCACGTTGCCACTGGCGATCAGGTCTACCTGGCCGGCGAGGTAGGCGGCGATGGTCGAGTTGTTGTCCTCAAAGCGCTTGATCGTGGCTTCCTTGGGCGCGACGGCGGTCAACTCGATATCTTCGATGGCGCCGCGGGTTACGCTGATGGTCTTGCCCTTGAGGTCGTCGAGGCTCGCGATGGCCGCGTCAGGTGGGCCAAATACCGCGAGATAGAACGGCGCGTAGGCTTTGGAGAAGTCGATGACCTTCTCGCGCTCCGGGTTCTTGCCCAGGCTGGAAATCACCAGGTCCACTTTGCCAGTGGTGAGGAACGGGATGCGATTAGTGCTGTTGACCGGGGTCAGCTCCAGCTTGACCTTGAGTTGCTCGGCCAACAGTTTGGCGGTGTCGATATCCAGGCCGCGCGGCTTCATGTCGGGGCCGACCGAGCCGAACGGCGGGAAATCCTGGGGCACCGCGACCTTGAGGGTGCCACGGGCGACGATATCGTCCAGGCCATTGGCCTGGGCTGGCGCCTGGCTGAGCATCAGGCTGGCAAACAAGGCAGTGAGCAGGGCGCTGCAACGCTTGGTCATGGCAACTCTCCGAAAAGGGTGAAGGGATTTTCTGAGTTTGCCCAGTGCACAGCCCATGCCATGACGCCCTGAAACGGTTGCAAGGCAGGATTTAATGGGCTTGCAGCGGTCTTACTGGTCTGAACAGTCAGCCGCTGTTTCGCACTCTTTTCGAGCGCCGGCAAAACCGCACGAGCCCCTTTGGGGCGTGGCTTGCGGGCTGCCGAGAATAGATTTACAACTAGTCTTACTGTTGACTAAAACCTCGGGTTTTTATGAATTCCATCGCCCAAGCCGTACCGGAAGCGGCCTTGCAAGCCATCCGCAAACTGATCAAGCAACAGGGCTTCGGTCCAGGTGATGCATTGCCTTCCCAGCGGGACCTGGCGCTGCAACTGGGGGTCAGTCGTGCCTCGTTGCGTGAGGCCTTGTCATCGCTCAGCGCCCTGGGGTTGGTCAGCGTGCAACCGGGCAAGGGCGTGTTCGTGCAGGCACCACCGGCGGGTGATATGGGCGGTGTGGCCTGGCCGTTTACGGCACAGGCTAGCCCGTTGGATATCTTCCAGTTGCGTTACGCCCTGGAGGGTTTTGCTGCGGGGCTGGCGGCCATGACGTTGACCACCGAGGAACTGGATGGGCTCGAAGACAATGTCCAGGCCATGCGCCGGGAGCTCAAGGCCGGTGATTTCGAGGCCGCCGCACGGCTGGACTTCGCTTTCCACCAGCGCATCCTGTTGGCCAGTGGCAATCAGGCGATGGTGAGCATCCTCAGCGCCAGCGCCGAGGTGTTCCTGGAAAGCCAGAAACTACCGTTCATCCGACCGGAGCGGGCGATGGAAACCTGGCAGGAGCACCGCAAGATCCTCCGTGCCCTGGCCCGGCGCAGCAGCGCGGCGGCGCACAAATCCATGCAGGAGCACGTGCGTAACGCGGCGCTGCGTACGGGGATCGCCTTTATCACCCCGGTAGCCTCCTGACCCGGCCATATCCAAAATGATGGCGTCCCATAGCAAGAGTCAATCAGCGGCGGCTTCCTGAACGAAGGAAGGGCGGCTATGATGGGCAACGTTTTTTTTGCTTACAACCCGGAGACATCCATGAGCAGCGATCTTATCAAGCACGTCACCGACGCGACCTTTGATGCCGAAGTCCTTCAGGCCCAAGGCCCGGTGCTGGTTGACTACTGGGCTGAGTGGTGCGGCCCTTGCAAAATGATCGCCCCGGTCCTGGACGATATCGCAGCTACCTACGAAGGCAAGCTGACCATCGCCAAGCTGAACATCGACGACAACCAGGAAACCCCGGCCAAGCATGGCGTACGTGGTATCCCGACCCTGATGTTGTTCAAGAACGGCAACGTCGAGGCCACCAAGGTCGGCGCGCTGTCGAAGTCGCAACTGCAAGCTTTCCTCGACGCCAACATCTAAGCGTCGTCAAAAAGCCCCGCAAATTGCGGGGCTTTTTCGTGAAACAGGGCTAGACGCTCCCAAACTCAGGTGGTACATTCGGCCCCGCACTGGTTTCTCCACTGCCCCCTGCAAGCCGTCGCCGACGCATTCCTTTCGATTAGTACGCGATCCTGTCGCCTTCTCTGCGGCGCGGCCTCATTAAGCCAAAAGCTTAATTCCCCCCCTCTATAAATGATTACGTCATTCCTATATGAATCTGACTGAACTCAAGCAAAAGCCGATTACCGACCTGCTCCAACTGGCCGAAGAAATGGGCATAGAAAATATGGCCCGTTCGCGCAAGCAGGACGTGATTTTCTCCCTGCTGAAAAAGCACGCGAAAAGCGGCGAGGAAATCTCCGGTGATGGCGTGCTGGAGATTCTCCAGGACGGCTTCGGCTTCCTCCGCTCTGCAGACGCCTCCTATCTCGCCGGCCCAGACGATATCTACGTCTCGCCGAGCCAGATCCGTCGCTTCAACTTGCGCACCGGTGACACCATCGTTGGCAAGATCCGTCCTCCAAAGGAAGGCGAGCGTTACTTCGCCCTGCTCAAGGTCGACACGATCAACTTCGATCGTCCCGAGAACGCGAAGAACAAGATTCTCTTCGAGAACCTGACGCCGCTGTTCCCGACCGTGCGCATGAAGATGGAAGCCGGCAACGGTTCCACTGAAGACTTGACCGGTCGTGTGATCGACCTGTGCGCCCCGATCGGCAAGGGCCAGCGTGGCCTGATCGTCGCACCGCCGAAAGCCGGTAAGACCATCATGCTGCAGAACATTGCAGCGAACATCGCGCGTAACAACCCTGAAGTTCACCTGATCGTGCTGCTGATCGATGAGCGTCCGGAAGAAGTGACCGAAATGCAGCGCACCGTGCGCGGCGAAGTGGTTGCCTCGACGTTCGATGAGCCGCCAACCCGCCACGTGCAGGTTGCCGAAATGGTGATCGAGAAGGCCAAGCGCCTGGTCGAACACAAGAAGGACGTGGTGATCCTGCTCGACTCCATCACCCGTCTGGCCCGTGCCTACAACACCGTGATCCCGAGCTCCGGCAAAGTGCTCACCGGTGGTGTCGATGCCCACGCCCTGGAGAAGCCGAAACGTTTCTTCGGCGCCGCGCGTAACATCGAAGAAGGCGGCTCGCTGACCATTATCGCCACCGCGCTGGTTGAAACCGGCTCGAAGATGGACGAAGTGATCTACGAAGAGTTCAAGGGTACCGGCAACATGGAGCTGCCATTGGACCGTCGCATCGCTGAAAAACGCGTGTTCCCGGCCATCAACATCAACCGCTCCGGCACCCGCCGCGAAGAGTTGCTGACGGCCGACGACGAACTGCAGCGCATGTGGATCCTGCGCAAGCTGCTGCACCCGATGGACGAAGTTGCCGCCATCGAGTTCCTGATCGACAAGCTGAAAACCACCAAGACCAACGACGAGTTCTTCCTGTCGATGAAGCGTAAGTAATACGACGTTTCAGGTCCGAAAGAATGGCGCCCCCAGGGGCGCCATTTTTTTTCGTGCGTTTTTTAAGCATGTTCCAAACGCAAATACGCCGCGATAAGCTGCCAGCCGCCCTCAGAGCAGGTAGGATGTACGCCTATTTTACGGGTGGCATGGTTAATGAAATTCAAGGATCTTCGGGATTTCGTGCAGCAACTTGAGCAGCGCGGAGAGTTGAAACGTATTCAGGTGCCGGTTTCCCCGGTCCTGGAAATGACTGAGATTTGCGACCGCACCCTGCGTAACAAGGGCCCGGCGCTGCTGTTCGAGAACCCCACAGGCTTTGATATCCCGGTGCTCGGCAACCTGTTCGGCACGCCCGACCGGGTGGCGTTCGGCATGGGCGCCGAGTCGGTCAGCGAACTGCGCGAGATCGGCAAGCTGCTGGCGTTCCTCAAGGAGCCCGAGCCGCCCAAGGGCCTCAAGGATGCCTGGTCGAAGCTGCCGATCTTCCGCAAGATCATTGCCATGGCGCCCAAAGTGGTCAAGGACGCGGTGTGCCAGGAGGTGGTCATCGAAGGCGATGACGTCGACCTGGCAATGCTCCCGGTGCAGACCTGCTGGCCCGGCGACGTCGGCCCGCTGATCACTTGGGGCCTGACCGTCACCAAGGGCCCGAACAAAGACCGCCAGAACCTCGGCATCTACCGCCAGCAAGTGATCGGCCGCAACAAGGTGATCATGCGTTGGCTTAGCCACCGTGGCGGCGCGCTGGACTTTCGTGAGTGGTGCGAGAAGCATCCCGGCCAGCCGTTCCCGGTATCTGTCGCCCTGGGCGCCGACCCGGCCACCATCCTCGGGGCCGTGACGCCGGTGCCGGACAGCCTGTCCGAATACGCCTTTGCCGGCCTGTTGCGCGGCAACCGCACTGAGCTGGTGAAGTGCCGTGGCAACGACCTGCAAGTGCCGGCCACCGCCGAAATCATCCTCGAAGGCGTGATTCATCCGGGCGAGATGGCCGATGAAGGCCCCTATGGCGACCACACCGGCTACTACAACGAAGTCGATAGCTTCCCGGTGTTCACCGTCGAGCGCATTACCCACCGGATCAAGCCGATCTACCACAGCACGTACACCGGCCGCCCGCCTGATGAGCCGGCGATCCTGGGTGTGGCGCTGAACGAAGTGTTCGTGCCGATCCTGCAGAAGCAGTTCCCGGAAATCACCGACTTCTACCTGCCGCCGGAAGGCTGCTCGTACCGCATGGCCATTGTGACCATGAAGAAGTCCTACCCGGGCCACGCCAAGCGCGTCATGCTCGGTGTGTGGTCGTTTTTGCGACAGTTCATGTACACCAAGTTCGTTATTGTCACCGATGACGACATCAATGCCCGGGACTGGAACGATGTGATCTGGGCCATCACCACGCGCATGGACCCCAAGCGCGACACAGTGATGATCGATAACACGCCGATCGACTACCTCGACTTCGCCTCGCCGGTGTCGGGCCTGGGCTCGAAGATGGGCCTGGATGCCACCCACAAGTGGCCGGGTGAAACCACCCGCGAGTGGGGCCGGGTGATCGTCAAGGATGAAGCCGTGACGGCGCGTGTCGATGCGATGTGGAAAGAATTGGGAATAGATTGATGCGTGTAACCCTGCAACCTTCCGGTGCGGTCCTCGACTTGCAGCCGGGCGAGCGGATTCTTGAAGGTGCGCGGCGCTTGGGCTACGAATGCCCGCAGGCGTGCCGCAATGGCGTGTGCCACGTGTGCGCGGCCCTGTTGGTCGAGGGCCGGGTGCAGCAGGCCGGCGAGGTGCGCGATCATGGCGAGTTCTACACCTGCATCGCCGAGCCGCTGGAAGATTGCATCGTGCTATGGGATGGCGTGTTGGCGCCGGGGGAGTTGCCGGTGCGCAAGCTTGCCTGCCAGTTGAGCGAGTGCGTGGACCTGGGTGGCGATGTGTGGCGCGTGCGCCTGCGTGCGCCGGCCGGCAAGGCGCTGCGCTACCACGCTGGCCAGTACCTGATGATCGAGCGCGAAAACGGCGAGAAATCGGCGTTTTCCCTGGCGTCGGCGCCCCATGCCGGGCGCGAGCTGGAGCTACATGTGCTGGTGCGCGAAGACAGTGCCCGCAGCCTGATCGAGCAGTTGCAGCGCAACCAGATGGCGCGGGTCGAGCTGCCGTTTGGCGATACCCACCTGGCCGAGCTGCCCGACGGGCCGCTGGTGCTGATCGCGGCCGGCACCGGCATGGCGCAGATGCACAGCCTGATCGAGCACTGCCGGGCCAGCGGTTTCAAGCACCCGGTGCATCTGTACTGGGGCGTGCGCCGTCCCGAAGATTTCTACCAGGTCGAACACTGGGAGCAGTGGCAGCAATTGCCCAACTTGTTCCTGCACAAAGTGGTCAGCGACCTGTGCGGTTGGGAAGGGCGTTGTGGCTTGTTGCATGAGGCGGTGTGCGAGGACATAACCGACCTCAAGGCTGTGCATGTCTACGCCAGCGGTTCGCCGGCGATGATCTATGGCACGCTGGATGCGCTGGTCAACGCCGGCATGGATGCACATCAGATGCGTGCTGACGTGTTTGCCTACGCCCCTCGCGCCTGAGGCGCCGATCAAACTGTGGGAGCGGGCTTGCCCGCGATAGCGGTGTATCAGTCACCGACGATATTGACTGAACCAACGCTATCGCGGGCAAGCCCGCTCCCACAGGGGATCTGCGCATGGCAGGGAATTTTGGTACCGCCACAAATCAAATATGGGGGCGGGCAAGCTCCCACATCGGATTGCGTCTACTCAGGTGCGCGGCCTCAGAAGCGCACGCCCGTGGTCACCATCGCCGCATTGAACCCCAGCAGCACAAGCTCTGCCGCTACCGGCCCATAGTGCGCGCCTACCGACGGAATGATCACTGGTGCCACGCCGTAGCGGTTCAGCGGGATCTTGTCGCGGTATTTGCCGCGATAGCCCTGGATCGCCCCGCCGGTCAGCTTCAGGTACACCGGATAGTTGGCCATGTCATAGCGCTTGCCCGCATAGGCGTAATACGAGCGCTGGCGAAACGAGTTGCGAAAGGTCGCACCGCCATACACCCACCCCGAAGCGTCATTGCGCTCCAGGCCGATCAGGTCCTGGTGGTTGTTGTGCTCGGGGTCCGGCGCAAAGTGCCGGGTGTAGACGCTGGTCTGGGCGTACCAGAAGCCTGTGTCGTCGTTGGCGGGTGTTTCGGCGGCCAGGGCGGTGGTGGCCTGCGCCAGGAGCAGCAGGCTAGAAAGTCGGTTTTTCATGGGGCGACCTCGATAGTCGGTTAATGCGCGGCTAAGTGGGGTCGTGACGCGGGCCCATCTTGAGGCCAGGCCGCCCGTAAAGGCTGAACCGGTGCTGAAACAACGACGTTTACCGGGGCAATCCTGACGAATGGGGCCCATTGCTTATGCTTTCTCTTATTCTTAAAAGATATTTATTCGTCAAGATAAATATCATTAAGCTATATGTCATCGGGCCACCGACTTTCTGCCAATAACCAGTAAATGACCGCCACCGTCCGCCACACGGATCGATCGTATGAACTCAGGGCATTGAAGTTCTGACTTTTGATTGCAAGGGGAGCGGTATGGGGAGCTACAACAAACACGCGCTGTACACGGCGATTTTGTCAGCCAATTTGCTGACCGCCGTGGGATTCAATCCAGTGATTGCAGCTGAAACGACGACTGCGGACGCACCAAAACTCGACACGGTGATTGTCACCGGCACTCGTGCCCAAGAACGCACGGCCAGCGCCTCACTGTCACCGATTGATGTTATTTCCGGCGAAAGTCTGCGCAGTACCGGCTCCGATGAACTGGGTGCTGTACTGGCGCGGCTTATTCCTTCCATCAACTTCCCACGCCCCAGCCTGGTGGACGGCGCCGAACTGGTGCGCCCGGCGCAACTGCGCGGCCTGTCGCCGGATCAGGTGCTGGTGCTGGTCAATGGCAAGCGGCGCCACACCAGTGCCTTCGTCAACCTGGGCGGGGCGGTCGGTCGCGGTTCGGCCCCGGCAGACTTGAATGCCATCCCGCTGTCGGCGGTCGACCATATCGAAGTGCTGCGCGATGGCGCGTCGGCCCGCTACGGCTCTGACGCGATTGCCGGGGTGATCAACGTGATCCTCAAGCAGACCGACCATGGAGGCGCGGTTTCCAGCAAGTTCGGGCAATACAAGAAAGGCGACGGGATCCAGCGCAACATCAGCGGCAATACCGGCCTGGCAGTGGGCGAGAACGGGTTTATCAACCTCTCCGCCGAAGGCGCCGACAATGACTACACCAATCGCGCCGGCCACGATTACCGCCCGGCCAGCGTCGGCTCTACCACGTACGGCCAGCGAGTGTTCCGCCAGGGCGAACCCTCCACCAACGAAGGCAAGCTGTGGTTGAACGCCGGCTATGCCTTCAACGATGCTGCCGAGTTCTACACCTTTGGTGGCTACAGTAAGCGGCGCGGCGAGACGGCGGCGTTTTACCGGGCGAGCAATGCGTCCAACAACATCCCGGCGCTCAACCCCAATGGCTACTTGCCGCTGATCCGTGGCAACCTCGAAGACACCTCGCTGGTGGCCGGCCTGCGTGGGCAGTTGGCGTATGACTGGCACTACGACCTGTCGGCCAACTACGGCAAGAACCAGTACGAACTGCGCACCGAAACCATCAACACCTCCCTGGGCCTGGCGACGCCGCGCAAGTTCGACAACGGCACCCTGAGCAACGAACAGAAGCAGCTCAGCCTGGACCTGTCCCGGGAGTTCGACCTTGGTTGGTTGCCGTACCCGGTGTCGGTGGCCTTCGGTGGTGAGTACCTGCACCAGGGCTATGAGATTGAAGCCGGTGAGCCGGCGTCCTACTACCAGACCGGCAGTTCGGGCCTCGGCGGTTTCCGTGATGCCGACGCCGGCAGCACCTCGCGCCACAACTGGGCGCAATACCTGGACCTGGAAACCAATTTCACCGAGAAGCTCGGGGTTTCGGCGGCGGTGCGCCATGAGGACTACAGCGACTTTGGCTCCAACGTCAGCGGCTCGCTGTCGGCACGCTATGACTTCACCCCGCAGGTGGCCCTGCGCGGCAGCATTTCCAATGGCTTTCGCGCACCGTCCCTGGCCCAGCAGAACTTTGCCTACACCTCGTCGCAGTTGATCGGCAACACTATCCAGGAAGCCGGCACGTTCCCGGCCACCAGCCAGGTCGCCCGCCTGCTCGGCGCCGAAGACCTCAAGGCCGAAAAGTCGCGCAACTACAGCCTGGGCCTGGTGCTGGAGCCCGCGGATAACCTGACGGTGACGGTCGACGTGTACCGTATCGATATCCGCGACCGTATCAGCCTGTCGTCCAACCTCGCGCTCAACGCGGCGACTCGCGCTTATCTGCAGGCCAACGGTGTCGGCAACATCGACTACACCACCGCCCGTTACTTCACCAATGCCACCGACACCAGCACCGATGGTGTCGACCTGGTGGCCAATTACCGCTACCAACTGGATAACGGCATCCGCTGGAACAGCACTGTGGGCTACAACTACAACCACACCAAGGTCACGGACGTGAAGGCCAACCCGGCCATTCTCGATAGCCTGGGCGCCAACCTGGTGCGGGTCGACCGGCGCGAGCGCATCGGCTTGCTGGGCGACACCACGCCCCAGCACAAGCTGAGCCTGGCCAACGATTTCACCTTCGGCAACTGGGCGCTGCACAGCAACCTGGTGCGTTATGGCGAATTCACCAGCTACCAGGCAGACAAGGTCAACGACCAGACCTTCAAGGCCGCCTGGGTGCTGGACCTGTCGGCTGACTACAAATTGCACAACTGGACCTTCACCGTGGGCGGCGACAACGTGACCGACAAATACCCGGAAAAGCTCAATGCCTACGCCAGCAGTGGCGGCAACCTGGCCTATAGCACTTTTTCGCCTTACGGTTACAGCGGCGCGTTCTATTACGGTAAAGTCGCCTATAACTGGTAATGCACAGGAGACCTAAGCGATCTGCCATGACCGTTATTGAATCCGAACGTCTGCAATTGGCTTACCCACCGCGGCTCGATCTGGGGCCGCAACTCACTCACGAACAATTGATGAGCTCGATGCAAGCCACCATGGGCCTGCACAAGGGTGGGCCGGTCTGGCTGTTTGCGTATGGCTCGCTGATCTGGCGTCCCGAGTGTTCGGCGACCCAGCGCCTGCGCGCCCGGGTCCATGGGTATCACCGGGGCCTGTACCTGTGGTCCCACGAGCACCGGGGCACGCCGGAGTTGCCGGGGCTGGTGTTTGGCCTGGATCGTGGTGGCTCGTGCAGCGGCTTTGCCTACCGCCTGCCGGAGGATCAACTGGAGGCCTCGCTCTATGCCTTGTGGCAGCGCGAGATGCCTTACCCATCGTATCGGCCACATTGGCTCAGTTGCCGGCTTGAAGACGGCAGCCAGGTGCAGGCGTTGGGTTTTGTGCTGGAGCGGCACCTGCCCAGCTACGCCGGCAACTTGCCCGACAGCGTGCTGAACCAGGTATTTGAAAGCGCTTGCGGGCGTTACGGCACCACTCGCGATTATGTCGAGCAGACCGTCAACGCCCTGCGTAGCCACGCCATGCCAGATAAAAATCTGGAGGCGCGGCTCAAGCGATGTGCCAAAGGCGTCGTGGCGATTAACGCGCCGAGCTGACGCTATTGGTGTGCCACAGGGTTGGGATCAGGAACGCGATGGCCAGCAGGCACGCGCCGATCAGCAGCACAAAGCCGCCGTCCCAGCCGAAGTGGTCCACGGTGTAGCCCATGGCCGCACTGGCCGCTACCGAACCGCCCAGGTAACCGAACAGACCGGTAAAGCCTGCCGCCGTACCAGCGGCTTTCTTCGGCGCCAGCTCCAGCGCCTGCAGGCCGATCAACATCACCGGGCCGTAGATCAAAAAGCCAATGGAGAACAGCGCGATCATGTCGACCATCGGGTTGCCTGGCGGGTTGAGCCAGTACACCAGGGTCGCCACGGTCACCAGGGCCATGAACACAATGCCGGTCAGGCCACGGTTGCCACGGAATATCTTGTCCGACATCCAGCCGCACAGCAGCGTGCCGGGAATCCCCGCCCATTCGTAGAAGAAGTACGCCCACGACGACTTGTCGACGGTGAAGTGCTTGGCTTCCTTGAGGTAGGTCGGTGCCCAGTCCAGCACGCCATAGCGCAGCAGGTAGACGAACACGTTGGCGAAGGCGATGTACCAGAGCATTTTGTTGCGCAGCACGTACTTGACGAAGATTTCCTTGGCGCTGAATTCGTCTTCGTGGCTGGCGTCGTAGCCTTCCGGGTAGTCGTTCTTGTACTTCTCGATAGGCGGCAGGCCCACCGACTGCGGGGTGTCGCGCATGGTGATGAAGGCAAACGCCGCCACTGCCAAGGCTACGGTGGCCGGCACGTAGAACGCTGCGTGCCAGTCGTTGAACCAGGCCATGCCCAACAGGAACAGCGGGCCGATCAGGCCGCCGCCGACGTTATGCGCCACGTTCCATACCGACACCACGCCGCCGCGTTCTTTCTGCGACCACCAGTGCACCATGGTCCGCCCGCTCGGGGGCCAGCCCATGCCCTGGGCCCAGCCGTTGATGAACAACAGAATGAACATCATGGTCACGCTGGAGGTTGCCCAAGGCGCGAAACCGAAAATGAACATCACCCCGGCCGAGACCAGCAGGCCAAACGGCAGGAAGTAGCGCGGGTTGGAGCGGTCGGACACCAGGCCCATGAGGAACTTGGACAGGCCGTAGGCAATGGCGATTGCCGACATGGCCAAGCCCAGTTGACCACGGGTGTAACCCTCGTCGATCAGGTACGGCATGGCCAGGGAGAAGTTTTTGCGCAGCAGGTAGTAACCTGCGTAGCCAAAGAAAATACCGGCGAAGATCTGCCAGCGCAGTCGTCGGTAGGTACTGTCGATCTTTTCTTCAGGCAGGGGTGCCTGGTGTGGGGCAGGACGAAAGAAAGCAAACATTCAAGAGCTCCAAATTTCTTGTTTTGACTGCGGATGCGAATGTTACAGTTTCGTTACCGAAAATAGCATCGCCTCTTATCCGCAAACACAGGAAACCGGAGTAATTGCATGTTCTTTTACGAACATGTCGCCAATAGACAAGTATGGGTCGTAACCAGATTCTTCAGAACACCGCAGACCCACTGTAGGAGCTGGCTTGCCTGCGCTAGCGGTGGATCAGTTACCAACGATGTAGCTGGCCCACCGCTATCGCAGGCAAGCCAGCTCCTACATTGATTGCATTTCAAATCACTGGCGGACCTGCACGACCACCTTGCCCACCGCCCTGCGTTGCCCCAGGTCATTGATCGCCTGCGCCGCGTTATCCAGCGGATATACCTGCGACACCAGCGGCTTCAACTTGCCCTGCGCATACCAACTGAACAACTGCTGGAAATTCGCCGCGTTATCCTGCGGCTGGCGCTGGGCGAACGAACCCCAGAACACCCCGAGCACCGCCGCGCCCTTGAGCAGCGCCAGGTTCACCGGTAGTTCAGGGATGCGCCCGCTGGCAAACCCCACCACCAGCAGGCGGCCGTTCCAGGCAATGGCGCGGATGGCCTGGTCAAACAGATCGCCACCCACCGGGTCGTAGATCACGTCGGCGCCGTTGCCATCGGTCAGGCGTTTGATTTCATCCTTGAGGTTGCTTTCGCTGTAGTTGATCAACTCATCGGCCCCGGCAGCCTTGGCCACGGCCAGCTTGTCGGCGCTGCTGGCGGCGGCGATCACCCGGGCACCCATGGCCTTGCCGATTTCCACGGCGGCCAGCCCGACGCCACCGGACGCGCCCAGTACCAGCAGGGTCTCGCCAGCGGCCAGATGGCCACGTTGGGTGAGGGCGTGCATCGAGGTGCCGTAGGTCATGCTGAAGGCAGCGGCGGTATTGAAATCCATGCTCGGCGGGATCGGCAGCACGTTATAGCCCGGCACCGCGACCTGCTCGGCAAAGCTGCCCCACCCGGTCAACGCCATGACCCGGTCGCCGACCTTGAGGTGGCTGACCTTTTCCCCGACCTCGCTGACCACACCTGCCGCTTCGCCACCCGGCGAGAACGGGAAGGGTGGCTTGAACTGGTACTTGCCCTCGATGATCAGCGTGTCCGGGAAATTCACCCCGGCGGCGTGCACATCCAGCAGGATCTCGTTCTTCTTGATCGCCGGGCTTTCGACGTCTTCCAACACCAGGGTTTCGGCAGGGCCGAAGGCTTTGCACAGCACGGCTTTCATCGGACTATTCCTTTTGGCGTATTGGCCGATAAGTGTAGGTGGGTAAGGTCACGGGTCAACGAGCATGCCCCGGCCTGATAAGTCGCCATAAGCTTGTGCTCTGCCTTGCTAGCGTTATGCTACTGGCCACCGAATATGAGGAATGAACTGTGAAAGCGTGGATCCTGTTGATGCTGGCCCTGACGTTGCCGATGGCAGCCCATGCCGAAGAAGCCAAGGAAGGCGAAGCGCCCAAGGTCAGCTATTACAGCCTGACGCCGCCTTTTGTCGGCAACTACGCCCTGGATGGCGGCCCGAAACTGCGGGTATACAAGGCCGACGTGGCCCTGCGCGTGACCGGCCCGGAAGCGGCGGCGGCGATCAAGGCCAATGAGCCGCTGATTCGCAATCAACTGGTGGCGTTGTTTACCCAGCAGACAGTCGAGAGCATGGGCAGTGTCGAGGGCAAGGAGAAGTTGCGCCAGGAAGCGCTGAAGCAGGCTCAGCAAGTGATGAACGATGAGACGGGCAAGCCGGTGGTTGAGGATTTGTTGTTTAACAACCTGATCATTCAATAGGTCCGAGTGGGGGGACTTTTGATGGTTTAAAAAACCAGCAACTAAGTTGCTGGTTGTAATAGTTAGTACACAGTGAGCTTCAGTATTTTTCTATCTGTTCTCCATACTCCCTCGGGGGGCGCGTCGAAGATAAAGTAGAAAGTGAAAAATAGTGCTGTGTTGGCTGTTTGGTAGCTCATTGATGAACCCCAAGAGTGCCATTGGCCATCTTGTGGAGGGTTGACTGACAATGTGGGGCCGCTGGGGCCGTCGGTGTCTCTGGTGATTTCGAAGCGGGGGTTTTTACCCGTTACCGCAGTACGCTCGAATAGATATCTGAGCGCAGTTATCGTGTAGACATTACTTCTCCAGGTGTATTCAACCTCTATCGCTCCTTTATATCCATGCAATGAATACTCCCCTGTAACTGTTGTTTTTCCGTTGGGGTTATTCGAGTCGATCTTAATCTCTATGACCTCTGGGGTGGCAGCGTCGCTGGAGCCACTGTTATCCGAATCTGATTTATTGACCATTTTCGCTCTCCCGGGGTGCTTCGGCGATAAGTTCGTGGTTGGCTGTTCAAGCTAACAAGGGGAGAGGAATGCCGGCTACTGTCATAAATGACAGTTTTTTATTTTGTTTTTTAATAGGCTTAGTGGTTTTTATAATTTACAAGTGATAGTTCAAGACGCCAGACTCTTCCTGAACCGCGCCAACGCCACCGCAAAAAACAGCAACCCAATTCCCGCCAGCGCCAGCAAATCCGGCCACACCACGCTCACCCCCGCATCCCGGAACAGAATCGCCGCACTCAAACTCACAAAGTGCGTGGACGGCGAGCCCTGCATCACCCATTGCAACCATTCGGGCATGCTGTCCAACGGCGTACTGCCGCCTGATAACAGCAGCATCGGAATGATCACCGGGATCGCCAGCAAGCCGAACTGCGGCGTCGAGCGGGCGAGGGTGGCAAGGAAGATGCCCAAGGCGGTGCTGGCAAACAGGTATAACGCCGTCACCAGCAGGAACAGGCTCAACGAGCCGGCCAGCGGCACGCCGAGCAGGCCCTTGACCACCACTTCCAGGGACAGCCAGGTACACAGCACCACCACCAGCATATTGCTCCAGATTTTTGCCAGCATGATTTCCAGGGCGGTCAGCGGCAGCACCAGCAAATGGTCGAGGGTGCCGTGCTCGCGTTCGCGCAGCAGGGCGGTGCCGGTCAGTACGATGGCGAGGATGGTGATGTTGTTGACGATCTGGATCACCGCCAGGAACCAGCCACCTTCCAGGTTGGTGTTGAACAACGCGCGGGTGGTGAGGGCCGCTGGCGCGCGCTGGCTGGCGTCGGACTGGCCGCCGTAGGTCAGCAGTTCGCGCTGGAAAATCCGCCCGATATAGCCCGCGCCCATAAACGCCTGGCTCATGGCCGTGGCATCCACGTTGACCTGCACGCTCGGCTGGCGTCCGGCCAACAGGTCGGCCTGGAAATTGGCCGGCACGTTGATCACGAAAGTGTACTGGCCGCTGTCCATGACCTTGTCCAACTGGTCGTAGGGCAGTGGCACGGCAGGCTGGAACTCCGGTGGCTGCAGGGCTTCGGCCAACTGGCGCGACAATTGGCCGTGGTCTTCATCGACAAAGGCCACGCTGGCGTTATGCACGCCAATCACCGAGCCGGCCGCCGGCATGTAGATGGCGACGGTGAAGGCATAGAACAGGAACAACAGCAGCACGCTGTCGTGGCGCAGGCTGGTGAGCTCTTTGACTCCCAGGCGCAGGATATGGGCGAACTTGTGCATCAGGCCTCCTGCTTCTTGAGCATGACCAGGCTCAGCCCGGTGAACCCCAGGAAAAACCCGAACAGCGCCAGGCACTGGGGCCACAGTTGGCGCAGGTCCAGGGCTTTGGTGAAGGTGCCGACGGCGACATCCAGGAAGTAACCGGCGGGAAACAGCATGCCCATCAGCGCCGCCGCCCCTTCCAGGGACGAGCGCGGCACGATCAACCCGGAGAACTGGATGGTCGGCAGGCTGGTGATAATCATGGTGCCGAGGATCGCCGCGATCTGGGTGCGGGTGAACGCGGAAATCAGCAGGCCCATGCTGGTGGTGGCCAGCACATACAGCAGGCCGCCAAACGCCAGGGTCAGGCCGCTGCCCTTGAACGGCACGCCGAACAGCCAGCGGTTCATCGCCACCAGCAAGGCCAGGTTGATCAGGCTGATCACCAGGTACGGCGCCTGTTTGCCAAGGAGGAACTCCAGGCGGGTAAGGGGCGTGGCGTAGAAGTTGGTGATCGAGCCCAGTTCCTTCTCGCGCACGATGCCCAGGGCGGTGAGCATGGCCGGGATAAACGCCAGGATCAGCGCCATCACACCCGGGCCGATGGCATTTACGCTGACCACGTCCTGGTTGTAGCGAAAGCGCGTTTCCAGCTTGGCCGCGGCCGGTTGGGACAGCGGTGTGCTGTTGAGTTCGGCCAGTTGCTGCAGGTTGGCCTGGTGTACGGCTTCTACATAATTGCGGCTGGTCTCGGCGCGAAACGGCATTCCTCCATCGAGCCAGGCGGCCACCGCTGGTTGGCGCCCGGCGTAGAGGTCGCGGCCAAAGCCGGGCGGAATTTCCAGGGCCAGTTTGATTTCCGAACGTTGCAGGCGCCGGTGCAGCTCGGCCGAATCAGTGATCGGCGGCTGTTCGGCGAAGTAGCGCGAACTGCGAAAGGCCTCCAGATAGGCGCGGCTTTGCGGCGTCTGGTCTTGGTCATACACGGCGAAGGCGAGCTTCTCCACGTCCAGGGAAATGCCGTAGCCGAAGATCACCATCATGAAAATCGCCCCGAGCAGGGCAAAGGCCATGCGCACTTTGTCGCGCAGCAGTTCCTTGCCTTCACGGCTGGCCACCGCCAGCAGGCGCGCCAGGCTGAAGCCGCGCTTGCTGACGGGCGGCGTGGTCGGCGTGCTGACGCTCGCGCTGGGCGCGGCGGTTTCCGGGGTTTGCTGGGCTTGCTCCAGGCAGGTGACGAACGCGGCTTCCAGGGTATCGCCGTGGAATTGTCGTTGCAGGGCGTCTGGCGTGTCGCAGGCCAGCACCTTGCCTGCGTGCATCAACGAGATGCGGTCGCAGCGCTGGGCTTCGTTCATAAAGTGGGTGGAGAGGAAAATCGTCACCCCTTGCTCGCGGGACAACTCCACCAGCAAGCGCCAGAAATCGTCGCGTGCGGCGGGGTCCACACCGGAGGTGGGTTCGTCGAGGATCAGCACTTCCGGGCGATGCAGCACCGCCACGGCCAGGGACAGGCGCTGGCGCAAGCCCAGGGGCAACTCGCCGGAGGGTTGTTCGGCGACGCTGCCTAGGTCAAAACGCTGGATCAATTCTTCGATGCGTGGGCCGCTGTCGGCCTTGGGCAGGTCAAATAGCTGTGCGTGCAGCACCAGGTTCTGGCGCACGCTGAGTTCGCCGTACAGCGAGAAGCTCTGGGACATGAAACCCACGCGCTTGCGGGTCGCCAGGTCCTTGGCATTCACCGGGTTGCCCAGCAGCGTGGCGCTGCCTTCACTGGCCGGCATCAGCCCGGTGAGGACTTTCATGGTGGTGGTCTTGCCGCAGCCGTTGGAACCGAGAAAGCCGAAGATCTCGCCACGGCCAATGGCGAAGCTGACTTTGTTGACAGCGGTGAAGTCGCCAAAACGCAGGGTCAGGTCGTGGGCTTCGATGGCGATATCGGTGTTGTCGTTAGCCCGAGGGGGGATCACCAGCGGCTGGTTGTTGTGCGCGCTGTCGCCCTGGAAATGGGTGAAGGCTTCATCCAGCTTGCCACTGGGCGTAACAGCAGCCAGGTCACGGCTCAGGCCATCGGCAATCAGCTTGCCGCGGTCGAGCATCAGGCAGTGCTCGAACTGCTCGGCTTCTTCCATGTAGGCCGTGGCCACCAGCAGCGTCAGTTGTGGGCGCTCGCTGCGTACGGTTTCTACCAGTTCCCAGAAGCGCCGGCGTGACAAAGGGTCGACGCCGGTAGTCGGTTCATCGAGGATCAGCAGGTCCGGATCGTGGATCAGCGCGCAGCACAGCCCCAGTTTTTGCTTCATCCCGCCCGACAGCTTGCCCGCCGGGCGGTCGGCGAAGCGTGCCAGGTCGGTGGCCAGCAACAGGTTGTGCATGCGCTGGTCGCAATCGGCTGTGGACAGGCCAAACAGGGTGGCGAAAAAACGGATGTTCTCGCTGATAGACAGCTCTGGATACAGGTTGCCACCCAGGCCCTGGGGCATGAAGGCGATCAACGGGTACAGGCTGTTGCGGTGGCGGCGGTCTTCGATGGAACCGCCCAGCACCTGCAAGTCACCGGTCTGCAGCTTTTTGACCCCGGCGATCAAGCCCAGCAGGCTCGACTTGCCCGCGCCATCGGGGCCGATCAGGCCGCAGCGGGTGCCGGCCGGCAGGCTGAAGGCGATGTCGATCAGCGCCTGTTGCTTGCCGTAGCGGTGGTTGATGCCCGTGGCGTGCAGCGCCAGCCCGTTCATTGCAGGTTGGCCGGCCAGTCCAGGTCGGCAGTGCGCACATAGCCGGCGCCGGGCATGCCGGGCTTGGCCTGGGGCACGGCGCTTGGTTGAGTCAGGCGCAGCTTGACGCGAAACACCAGTTTCTGGCGCTCGTCGCGGGTTTCCACTTCTTTGGGGGTGAACTGGGATTTGGCCGCGACAAAGCTGATTTTCGCTGGCAGCGGCTGATCCGGGAGGGCATCGAGCACGATCCGCGCTTCACTGCCCACGGTCAGGCGACCGGTGACGGAGGCGGGCAGGTAGAGGTTCATGTACTGGTCATTCGGATCGATCAGCAACAACACCCGCCCACCGGCGCCGAGCACTTCGCCAGGTTCGGCCAGGCGCAGTTGAATGATGCCGTCGATGGGCGCGCGCAGGCTGCTGTCGTCGATTTCGCTGGTCAGTTGCGCCACTTGGGCCTCGGCGGCACCAATGGCGGCCTTGACCGCATTCACCTGGGCCTGGGCGGCCACCACCGCCGCATTGCCGGTGTTCTGGCGTGCCTGCTGCTGGTCGATCAACTGCGCGCTGGCGAAGCCGCGGCGGTACAGCTCTTGGGTCCGCTTGAGTTCCTGGCTGGCCAGCAGGTTCTCGCTCTGGCGCAATTGCACGTTGGCTTCGGCAGCGGCGAAGTTCTCCTTGGCGCGCAGTACTTCGGCTTCGGCCTGGGAACGCTGGGCTTCCAGGGTGCGGGTGTCGATACGCGCCAGCAGTTGGCCCTTGAGCACCTTGTCGCCTTCATCGACCCGCACCTCGGCCAAGCGGCCGGGGATCTTGGTGGCGATCTGCACTTCGGTGGATTCCAGTCGGCCGTTGCCCATGCTCAAGCCTTCCGGCAGGCGGTCGAGGGTGGACTTCCAGTAACCGAAGCCGCCGGCGGCCACCAACAGCAAAATCAGGAGAAAGGCGAAGAATTGCGAACTGCGATGTGACGTCGACATGGGTGCATCCTGCGGTGTTAGCGTCCTAGTTTGCCGGGATCGTAACCGATAGCCGTTGATACCGGTCAAATGAATACCGTTAGGCGTTAGCGCAGCGCCATGACCGCCGCCCATTGCTCCGCCGTCACTGGCATCACTGACAGGCGACTGCCTTTTTGCACCAGCGGCAATTCGGCCAGGGCCGTCTGTTGCTTGAGGTAGCCCAGCCCGAGGACTTTGGGGAAGGTTTCGACGTGGGCCACGGTGATGGCGCTCCACGGATTCTTCTCGGTGGTGGCCTTGGCATCGAAGTAATGGCTATCAGGCTCCAGCGCGGTCGGGTCGGGGTAAGCCGCTTCGATGATTTTCCCTACGCCGGCAATGCCCGGTTCCGGGCAACTGGAGTGGTAAAAGAAGAACGCGTCGCCCACGGCCATGGCCCGCAGGAAATTGCGCGCCTGGTAATTGCGCACGCCGTCCCAGCGCGCCTCGCCGAGTTTTTCCAGGCCCTTGATGGACAGCTCATCGGGCTCGGATTTCATCAGCCAATAGGCCATGGTTTTGCTCCTTTGCAGGGGATTGGGCAGCTTGTCTGTCAATTTCATGACAAACCGACGGTCGGTTGACGCCAAGGTTTGCGTGTTGGTTCACGTTAACGCAGAATGCCGGGATTTTAAGCTTGACGCAGCTGGAACGGACTACTTTGGAACGTTGCTGTCATCGTGTGTGATATGCCTGAAGGGGGGCAATCGATGAAACGCAAACCGGATTTACTATGGATTTTGGTTATTTTGTTCGGTCTGGGCGTCGTGACCACCGGGTATGCGCAAAGCCTATGGTCGAACAAGACCCAAGCCCCGGTTGAATTTGCACAGCAGCAACAACAAACCTTCAAGCGTTGACGCTATTTCGGCGCCGTTGAGTCCAGCGGCGTCCCCTCTGCGACATACCATCTTCTATCGGTAACGGTGCCATTCAACGGCACGTCCCAGCTTGCCTGCGCCAGGCGTTCGACCTTCTGGCACTCATGGGCCAGCCCCAGTAGCGTCGGCTTGCGCCACGATGAGCGGCGCGCCAGGTACGCCAGGCTGCGATCGTAAAAACCGCCGCCCATGCCCAGCCGCCCGCCCGCATCATCAAAACCCACCAACGGCAGCAGCACCAGGTCCAGGGCCCAGACCTTGCGCTGGCGCCCGACATTGACCCGTGGCTCAAGAATGCCAAAGCGGTTGGGCGCGAGCTTTTCCCCAGGGCGCACGCGTTGGAACACCATCTTGGTCCGTGGCCAGGCGCTGAGCACCGGCAGGTAGGTGGCCTTGCCCCGGCGCTGGGCAGTGCGCAGCAGCAAGCGCGGATCGATTTCGCCATCCGTCGACAGGTACAGGGAGATATGTTTGGCCCGGCGAAACAGCGGGTGCTGTGCCAGTTGCCGATACAGGCCAAGCGCGGCCTGGCGTTGCTCGCTTGGCGTCAGGGCGCGGCGGGCCTTGCGCAACATGCGTCGAAGGTGCGGACGGGAAAGTGGCGCAGGTTCGGTCATGGTGTTCGGCTCATAAAACAATGCCAGTCCGGGGACTGGCATTGAGTTTGGGAATCAGGCTCCCCGACAGAACCGCTGTCGACTTAGCCCTTGAACCCGAAAGTTCAAGGTGGAAGATGCAGTAGGCTTTAAGGCTTTCCGTCTAGCGGACATGCACACCAGCCCAACGTGCAACTTCCAGGGTAGTGCGAATCGGCTCAGGGACATCGCCGACTGGCAAGCACGCCAGGGAGTGAGGCGAGTATACCCGAAATAGACGCGGCGATCAGCCCTTGGGTGGTTCCTGGTCGGTAGAAAGCACCAGGTCGACGCGCTCGAGCAGGTCACGCACTTGCTCGCGTGTCGAACCACTGGCCTGTACGTCAGGGCGTTCCTGCTTATGCAGCAAATCGTGGGTAATGTTCAGCGCGGCCATCACGGCGATACGGTCGGCGCCGATGACTTTGCCGCTGCTGCGGATTTCACGCATCTTGCCATCCAGGTAGCGGGCGGCGCTCACCAGGTTGCTGCGCTCCTCCTGGGGGCAGATGATCGAATACTCTTTGTCGAGAATCTGCACGGTGACGCTATTGCTTGAACTCATGAGTCTTGCTCCAGGGCCTTCAGGCGCGAAATCATCGATTCGACCTTACGCCGGGCGATTTCGTTTTTTTCAATGAGGTGCGCGCGTTCCTCGCGCCAGGTCTTTTCCTGAGCTAATAGGAGTCCGTTTTGACTCTTTAGTTGCTCGACCCGGGTAATTAGCAATTCGAGTCTGGCCATCAGCGCTTGCAAGTCGGCGTCTTCCATAGGGTTCCACTGGATTTGTCTGATGAATGGCAACTGCAGGATAAACGATCTGACGCCCTTGATAGTCGGGTGCGTCTGCCGGTGCTAGGATACAGCGCTTCATTCTAGACATCGCGCCGCCTGGCGCCTAGCTCATCATGCCTATTCAGAACTCCCCGTACGACGCTTTTTCCAAACTGCTGAGCTCCAGCGGTCACCCTTGCTCGCCTGCCGAACTGCATGGCGTGCTGCTGGGCCGTAGTTGCACCGGCGTCGGTTTTGACGCCGACAACTGGCTGGCCGACGTGGCCGAGCTGCTGGAAACCGAGCCTACCGAAAACGTGCGCAACGCGTTGATCGGCCTGCAAGAAATGGTTAAAGGCGAACTGACCGGTGATGACGTCACCGTGGTCCTGCTGCTGCCAACCGACGATGCGTCGCTCACCGAGCGTGCCGCTGCACTGGGCCAATGGTGCCAGGGTTTCCTCCATGGCTTTGGCGTGAACGCCGGCGGCCTGGAGCTGAGCACCGACGCCAAGGAAGTGTTGCAGGACCTCGCAGCCATCTCCCAGGTGCAAGATGCCCTGGAAGAATCCGAAGACGGCGAAGGCGACTATATGGAAGTCATGGAATACCTGCGCGTCGCGCCGTTGCTGCTGTTCACCGAGAACAAAAAGTCTGCTGAACCTGCTGCAACCAAGCCGTCGCTGCACTAAGAGAGGGAACCCACCTGCCCATGATCCATATCCCCAAAGCGGAATACACCCGCCGCCGCAAGGCGCTCATGGCGCAGATGGAACCCAACAGCATCGCGATCCTGCCGGCCGCTGCCGTGGCGATCCGCAACCGTGATGTCGAGCACGTGTACCGCCAGGACAGCGACTTCCAGTACCTGAGCGGCTTCCCCGAGCCCGAAGCGGTGATTGTGCTGATGCCTGGGCGCATTCACGGCGAATACGTGCTGTTCTGCCGTGAACGCAACGCCGAGCGCGAATTGTGGGACGGCCTGCGCGCTGGCACCGAAGGCGCGATTCGCGAATACGGCGCCGACGATGCGTTCCCGATTACCGATATCGACGACATCCTGCCCGGCCTGATCGAAGGCCGCGACCGGGTGTACTCGGCCATGGGCAGCAATGCCGAATTCGACCGGCACCTGATGGAGTGGATCAACGTGATCCGCTCCAAGGCGCACCTCGGTGCGCAGCCGCCGAACGAATTCGTTGCCCTGGATCATCTGCTGCACGACATGCGCCTGTATAAATCCGCCGCAGAAGTGAAGGTCATGCGCGAAGCCGCGCGGATTTCCTGTGCGGCCCATATCCGGGCGATGCAGGCCAGCCGCGCCGGGCTGCATGAGTTCAGCCTGGAAGCCGAGCTGGACTACGAATTCCGCCGGGGCGGGGCGAAGATGCCGGCCTATGGCTCCATCGTCGCCTCGGGGCGCAACAGTTGCATCCTGCACTACCAGCAGAATGACGCGCTGCTCAAGGACGGGGACCTGGTGTTGATCGACGCCGGGTGTGAAATCGACTGCTATGCCAGCGATATCACTCGCACCTGGCCGGTCAATGGCAAGTTCTCGGCCGAGCAGAAGGCGATCTACGAAATTGTGCTGGCCTCCCAGGACGCCGCCTTTGCCCAGATCGCGCCGAACAAGCACTGGAACCAGGCCCATGAGGCGACGGTGCAAGTCATCACCGCGGGGCTGGTGAAGCTGGGCTTGTTGCAGGGTGATGTGGACGAGTTGATCGCCAGCGAAGCCTACAAGGCGTTCTACATGCACCGCGCCGGGCACTGGCTGGGCATGGATGTGCATGATGTGGGCGAGTACAAGGTCGGCGGCGAATGGCGGGTGCTGGAAGTGGGCATGGCCCTGACCGTGGAGCCGGGCATCTACATTGCCCCGGACAACCAGAACGTGGCAAAGAAATGGCGTGGCATAGGCGTGCGCATCGAGGATGACGTGGTGGTGACCAAGCAAGGCTGTGAAATTCTGACCGGTGGCGTACCCAAGACCGTGGCCGAGATTGAAGCACTGATGGCGGCCGCCCGATGAGCCGGGTCAACCTGGCGATTATCGGTGGCGGCCTGGTGGGCGCCAGCCTGGCCTTGGCATTGCAGGCCGGGGCCAAAGCCCGTGGCTGGAAAATCGTGCTGATCGAACCCTTCGCCCCCGGCGACAGCTACCAGCCGAGCTATGACGCGCGTTCCTCGGCGCTGTCCTTTGGCGCGCGGCAGATCTACCAGCGCCTGGGTGTGTGGCAAGACATTTCCCGACGTGCCGAACCGATCAAGCAAATCCATGTTTCCGACCGTGGGCGCTTCTCTACCGCACGCTTGTCGGCCCTTGAAGAGGGCGTACCGGCCCTGGGCTATGTGGTGGAAAACGCCTGGCTCGGGCAGTGCCTGTGGCAAGGCCTGGACAAAGACGTGATCAGTTGGCGCTGCCCCGCCGAAGTCAGCCGCATGGAACCGCTGGCCGATGGCTACCGCCTGACCCTCAACGATGAAACCGTCATTGAGTGCGACCTTGCGGTACTGGCCGATGGTGGCCGCTCCGGGCTGCGCGAGCAGTTGGGCATTGGCGTCAAGCAACGGCCTTACAACCAGAGTGCCCTGATCGCCAACATCACCCCCAGCGAAGCCCATAACGGCGAGGCGTTCGAGCGTTTCACCGACGAAGGCCCGATGGCCTTGCTGCCGCTGGCGGACAACCGTTGCGCGCTGGTCTGGACCCGCGTCGGCATGGACGCCCAGCGCCTGGCGCAGTTGGATGAGCGCAGTTTCCTCAGCGAGTTGCAGGGCGTGTTTGGCTATCGCCTGGGCACCCTGAAACAGGTCGGCGCGCGCCACTTGTATCCGCTGACGCTGGTGGAGGCCGAGGAGCAAGTGCGCTCGCACCTGGTGGTCCTGGGCAACGCCGCCCACAGCTTGCACCCGATTGCCGGCCAGGGTTTCAACCTGTCCCTGCGCGATGCCTATGCGTTGGCCGAGGCGTTGCTGTCCGGGCCCGCCGTGCCGGGTGACCTGGCGACCTTGCAGACCTACCGCGAACGCCAGCGCCTGGATCAACAACTGACCGTGGGCTTCTCCGACCAGGTCACCCGCCTGTTCGGCAGCGGCCAACCGCTGGTCGCCATGGGCCGTAACCTCGGCCTGCTGGGCCTGGACCTGCTGCCGCCGGCCAAACGCTGGTTCGCCCGGCAGGCCATGGGCCTGGGCACGCGCCCCGATGCGTAAGTGGCTGACGGAGCGCCTGGGCAAGGCGCGGTTGTTACGGTGGTTCTTGAGCCTGTACCCGCCGTACCTCGGCGCCGGGGTACGGGTCCAGCACCTGAGTGCCGACTTTTGTCACGCCAAGGTGCGCATGGGCCTGGGCTGGTACAACCGCAATTACGTCGGTACGCAGTTTGGCGGCAGCCTGTATTCGATGGTCGACCCGTTCTACATGCTGATGCTGATGGAGAACCTGGGCCGCGACTACATCGTCTGGGACAAGGCGGCGAGCATCGATTTCATCTCGCCGGGCAAAGGCCCGGTGTTTGCCGAATTCTCCATCGACCAGGCCTTGCTCGATGAAGTGCGACGCCAGACCGAGGGCGGCGAGAAATACTTGCCGCACCTCAAGGTGCAGATTTACGACGGTTCCGGCACCCTGGTGGCGCGAGTCGACAAAACCCTTTACGTGCGGCGCAAGCCGCCAGCGAAACAGGCATAAAGCATGGACATGCGCGCAGATGTGCTGATTGTCGGGGCCGGAATGGTCGGAAGCGCCCTGGCGCTGGCGTTGCAGGGCAGTGGTCTGCAAGTGCTGCTGCTCGACGGCAGCCCGTTGAGCGTCAAGCCATTTGACGCCGATGCTCCGTTTGAACCGCGGGTGAGCGCCTTGTCGGCCGCCAGCCAGCGCATCCTCGAACGCCTGGGCGTGTGGGACGGCATCGCCAGTCGCCGCGCCAGCCCCTACGGCGCAATGCAGGTTTGGGATGGCAGCGGCACCGGGCAGATCCACTTCTCGGCGGCCAGTGTGCATGCCGAGGTGTTGGGGCATATCGTCGAAAACCGTGTGGTCCAGGACGCCCTGCTTGAGCGCCTGCACGACTGCGACCTGGGCCTGCTGGCCAATGCACGCCTGGAGCAGATGCGCCGCTCCGGCGATGACTGGCTGCTGACCCTGGCCGATGGCCGCACCCTGCGCGCGCCGCTGGTGATCGCCGCCGACGGCGCCAACTCGGCCGTGCGCCGCCTGACCGGCACCGCCACACGCGAATGGGATTACCTGCACCACGCCATCGTCACCAGCGTGCGCAGCAGCCAGCCGCACCAGCGTACGGCCTGGCAGCGCTTCACCGACCATGGCCCGCTGGCGTTCCTGCCGCTGGTGCGCGATGGCCAGGAAGATTGGTGCTCGATCGTCTGGTCGACCACGCCGAGCGAGTCCGAACGCTTGATGGCCCTGGACGACGAAAGCTTCTGTGGTGAACTGGAGCGCGCTTTTGAGGGCCGCCTGGGCAGCGTGGTCAGTGCCGACCCACGCCTGTGCGTACCGCTGCGCCAGCGCCACGCCAAGCGCTACGTCGCCGAAGGCCTGGCGCTGATTGGCGATGCCGCCCACGTTATTCACCCGTTGGCGGGGCAGGGCGTGAACCTGGGCTTCCTCGACGCCGCGGTGTTGGCCGAGGTGCTGCTAAAGGCGTGCGAGCGCGGTGAACGCTTGGCAGATGTGAAGGTGCTCAGTCGCTACGAGCGCCGGCGCATGCCGCACAACCTGGCGCTGATGGCGGCGATGGAGGGCTTTGAACGGTTGTTCCAGGCCGACCAGCTGCCGTTGCGCTGGTTGCGCAATGCCGGGCTGAAAATGGTCGACCAAATGCCCGAGGCCAAGGCGCTGTTCGTGCGTCAGGCGCTGGGTTTGACCGGCGACCTGCCGGACCTGGCCAAGCCCTGAGTGCGTTCCCGCTAGGAGCCGGCTTGCCGGCGATGAGGCCGGTTGCCGCAGGGTAAATTCTTCCCATGCAACATCTCGTAACGCCTGCGCCCAGTGTTTGGTTGAGATGCTAAATGTGAGTCCTTATCATTTGCGCTCACTTTTCCTACGAGAGACCGCACCTATGTTGGCACCCAAGCGCCTCCTGACTGCCCTGGCACTCACCCTTATCGCCAGCACCACCGTCCAGGCGGCTGACGAAGTGGTGGTCTACTCCTCTCGTATCGACGAGTTGATCAAGCCGGTGTTCGACGCCTACACCAAGAAAACCGGGGTGCAGGTGAAGTTCATCACCGACAAGGAAGCGCCGCTGATGCAGCGCATCAAGGCCGAAGGTCAGAACGCCACCGCCGACCTGCTGCTGACCGTCGATGGTGGCAACCTCTGGCAAGCCGAGCAGATGGGCATTCTGCAACCCTTCACCTCCAAGGTGATCGACGCCAACATCCCTGCACAATATCGCTCCTCCAGCCATGCCTGGACGGGCTTGAGCCTGCGGGCGCGCACCATCGCCTACTCCACCGACCGCGTGAAGCCGGCAGAGCTGACCACCTACGAAGCCCTGGCCGACAAGCAATGGGAAGGCCGCCTGTGCCTGCGCACCGCGAAGAAGGTCTACAACCAGTCGCTGACCGCCACCCTGATCGAAACCCATGGCGCAGAAAAGACTGAAGAAATCATCAAGGGCTGGGTCAATAACCTGTCCACCGACGTCTTCTCCGATGACATTGCGGTACTGCAGGCAATCAACGCCGGGCAGTGCGATGTGGGTATCGTCAACACCTACTACTACGGCCGCCTGCACAAGCAGGACCCGAAACTGGCGGTGAAACTGTTCTGGCCGAACCAGGGCGACCGTGGCGTGCACGTCAACCTGTCGGGCATCGGCCTGACCAAGTACGCCCCGCACCCGGAAGCCGCCAAGGCTCTGGTGGAGTGGATGACTACGCCTGAGGCGCAGAAGATCTTTGCCGACGTCAACCAGGAGTTCCCGGCCAACCCTGCGGTAGAACCCTCGGCTGAAGTGGCGAGCTGGGGCAAGTTCAAGGCGGACACCCTGCCGGTGGAAGTGGCGGGCAAGCGCCAGGCCGAGGCGATTCGCCTGATGGATCGTGCGGGCTGGAACTGAGTACAATTTGTAGCACACCGCAGTTCTAATTAATGTGGGAGCGGCTTGTGTGGGAGCTGGCTTGCCTGCGATAGCATCACCCCGGTATCGCTGATAAACCGAGGTGTCTGCATCGCAGGCAAGCCAGCTCCCACACAAGCCCGCTCCCACAGTGTTTTGTGCAGGCCTGCGAATCATCCACTGCTTGAGAATTCCTTTTGGCCCACCCCGCCCAACGCCGCTGGTACCTGCCGGTCTTCACTGTCGCCGCCCTGGTGCTGCTGCCCCTTAGTGTCCTGTTGCTGTCCTGGCAAAGCATCGACACGCAAATCTGGTCGCACCTGTGGGACACCCAGATGCCGCGTCTGCTGGGCAACACCTTGACCCTGGTGGTGGGCGTCGGGGTAGGCGTAACGGTGCTGGGCGTGAGCCTGGCCTGGCTGACCAGCCTCTGCGAGTTCCCCGGCCGGCGCTGGCTGGACTGGGCGTTGATGCTGCCGTTTGCCATCCCGGCCTATGTCCTGGCGTTTGTCTACGTGGGTTTGCTGGATTTCTCCGGGCCGGTACAAACCCTGCTGCGCGAATGGTTCGGCATGGGCCTGCGCCTGCCGCGCGTGCGCTCCACCAGTGGCGTGATCATCGTGCAGGTGCTGGTGTTCTATCCCTACGTCTACCTGTTGGCGCGCACCGCCTTCCTGGCGCAGGGCAAGGGGTTGATGGAAGCGGCGCGGGTGCTGGGCCAGTCGCCCTGGCAGGCGTTCTGGCGGGTGGCCCTGCCCATGGCGCGCCCGGCCATCGGCGCCGGCGTAGCCTTGGCGTTGATGGAAACCCTGGCGGACTTCGGCGCGGTGTCGGTGTTTAACTTCGACACCTTCACCACCGCCATCTACAAGACCTGGTATGGCTTTTTCAGCCTGTCCAGCGCCGCACAACTGGCGAGCCTGCTGCTGTTGGTGGTGATGCTGGTGCTCTACGGCGAGCGCCGGGCCCGTGGCGCCAGCCGCCCGAGCAACGAGCGACCGCGGGGCAAGGCGCTCTATCACCTGCATGGCGTCAAGGCCGCCGCCGCCACCGGCTGGTGCGCTCTGGTGTTTGCCTGTGCCTTTGTTATCCCGATGCTCCAGCTGCTGGCCTGGTTCTGGCAGCGCGGGCGTTTCGACCTCGACGAGCGCTATGCCGGGCTGATCGTGCATACCCTCTACCTGGGCGGCATGGCCGCGCTGATCACCGTCAGCGTGGCGTTGCTGCTGGCCTTCGCCAACCGCCTGGCGCCGACCCGGGCTATCCGCTCCGGGGTCAGCCTGGGCAACCTGGGCTATGCCTTGCCGGGTTCGGTATTGGCGGTGTCGATCATGCTGGCTTTCAGCTATCTGGACCGCGAGTTGGTGATTCCGGTTTCCAGCTGGCTGGGCGGCGCTGGCAAACCTTTGCTGCTGGGCAGCCTGTCGGCGCTGGTGATGGCCTATCTGGTGCGCTTCCTGGCGGTGGCCTATGGCCCGCTGGAAAACAGCCTGGCGCGCATCCGCCCGTCCTTGCCGGAAGCAGCGCGCAGCCTGGGGGTCAGTGGGCCACGACTGTTTTGCAAAGTGTATCTGCCACTTTTACTGCCTGGCACCTTGAGCGCGGCCTTGCTGGTGTTTGTCGATGTGCTCAAGGAAATGCCCGCGACCCTGCTGATGCGCCCATTCGGCTGGGACACGCTGGCGGTACGCATCTTCGAGATGACCAGCGAGGGCGAGTGGGCGCGTGCCTCGTTGCCCGCCCTGACCCTGGTGTTGGTCGGCCTGTTGCCGGTCATCGGCTTGATCCGACGTTCGGCGCGACGAATCGGTTAGGTGTCAGTCCTACGGCTTGAGGCTACAATGCGCGGCATTCGGTGCGGCCCGTCTTCCGGGCAGGGTGGCTGATTGTGGCTGCAGGCCTTGTATTTCAAGGTGTGTAGCCCGAACGGCAACCGTCCGCACCTTCGCCACGCCCGGAAGGAGAAACCCATGGGACAGCGTACGCCTCTGTATGACCTGCATCTCGCCCTCGGCGCGAAAATGGTCGATTTTGGCGGTTGGGATATGCCTCTGCACTACGGCTCGCAAGTCGAGGAGCACCATCAGGTGCGCCGTGACTGCGGGGTGTTTGATGTTTCCCACATGACCGTGATCGATATCTCAGGCCACCAGGCCAGGGAGTGGCTGCAGTACTTGCTGGCCAATGATGTCGATCGTTTGCATGGCTGCGGCCATGCGCTGTACAGCGCCATGCTCAACGAGCAGGGCGGGGTGGTGGACGACATGATTGTCTACCGCACCGAAGACGGTTACCGGCTGGTGGTCAATGCGGCCACCCGCGACCAGGATATCGCGTGGATGCAGGCCCAGTTGGGCAGCTATCAGGTGCTGATGCATGAGCGCCCGGACCTGGCCATGCTGGCGATCCAGGGGCCCCAGGCCCGGCACAAGATTGCCGAGCTGGTCACCCAGTCTCGCGGCGTGCTGATCCACCAGCTCAAGCCTTTCGAGGGCCGCGCCGACGGCGACTGGTTTATCGCACGCACAGGCTATACCGGCGAAGATGGCCTGGAAATCGTCCTGCCCGCCGACCAGGCCCCGGGCTTTTTCAACGACCTGGTGGGCGCGGGCATCTCGCCTATCGGCCTGGGTGCGCGTGACACCCTGCGCCTTGAGGCCGGCATGAACCTCTACGGCCAGGATATCCACCTGAATGTGTCACCTTTGGCCGCCAATATGGCCTGGAGCATCGCCTGGGAACCCGCGGGCCGCGACTTCATCGGGCGTGCCGCCCTGGAGGCTGAACGGGCCGCCGGAGTGCAGCTCAAGCTGGTGGGTTTGGTGCTGGAAGAACGCGGGGTTTTACGCGCTCATCAAGTGGTTCGTATCGCCGATGTTGGCGAAGGAGAGATCACCAGTGGTAGTTTCTCTCCTACGCTGAGTAAATCCATTGCCCTGGCGCGTGTACCGATGGCAACCGCTGACCGCGCGGAAGTAGAGATTCGCGGCAAGTGGTACCCGGTGCGAGTGGTCAAGCCGACCTTCGTGCGCCATGGCAAGACCTTGATCTAACCTTTTGCGGCAGGCCAATGGCCGCTGACATTTCTTTTTGAGGACACAGACTATGAGCGATATCCCTGCCGCACTGCGTTTTGCCGAAAGCCACGAATGGGCACGCCTGGAAGCGAATGGCACCGTGACCGTCGGGATCTCCGATCACGCCCAGGAAGCGTTGGGTGATGTGGTTTTTGTTGAGTTGGCGGAAGTGGGCAAGGTGTTCGCCGCGGGCGACGCCGCAGGCGTAGTCGAATCGGTGAAGGCTGCTTCGGATATCTACTCGCCGGTTTCGGGTGAAGTGATTGCGGTCAACGAGGAGTTGGCCGATGCCCCTGAGTCGCTCAATGAAAAGCCTTACGAGGCCTGGATCTTCAAGGTCCAGCCAAGCAATACCGCCGAACTGGAAAAACTGCTGGATGCCGCTGGCTACCAAGCCGCCATCGGCGAATAACACCGTCCTCTGCAGGAGCCGGCAAGCCGGCTCCTGCAACGGTCAGGGCTTGAGCACCTGCTTCACCGCCGCAACAGCCCGCTCCACATCCGCCTTGGTCATCGCCGTAAACATCGGCAACGACACAATCAAGCGCCCGACGCTTTCCGCAACCGGAAACATGCCTTCCTTGAACCCCTGTGCCCGATACAGGCTCAGCAGGTGGATCGGCGGGTAGTGATAGCCAATGCCCACGCCCTGGGCCTGCATCTGCTCCATGAACGTAGCGCGGGCCGGCAGGCCATCCGAACGCTCGGGCAGAACCAGTTGGAACAGGTGCCAGTTGCTGTTTTCAAAGTCCGCAGGCGGCAGTTGTGCGCCGTACGTTGCCTCGAAATCGCTGCCCAAGCACTCGAAGTAATGCCGGGCCAGTGCCTGGCGATGGGCCGTGATCTGCGTGAGATGGGCAAACTGGCCCAGGCCGATGGCGGCGGCGATATCGGTCATGTTGAACTTGCCGCCCAGCACATCCACGTCCAACCCGTCGAACCCACTGCGGGTTACGCCTTGCAGGCGGTATTTCTCCGCCAGGCGCGCTTCTTCAGCGTTGTTCAACACCAGGCAGCCGCCTTCGGAACAGGTGATGTTCTTGTTCGCCTGGAAGCTGAACGAGACAAAATCCCCCGTGGCGCCAATTCGCTGGCCATCCCAACTGGAGCCCAATGCCTGGGCGGCGTCCTCGATGATCCGCAGCCCATATTTGTTGGCCAGTGCATAGAGCATCGGCATGTCCAGCGGCAGGCCGGCCAGGTACACCGGGATGATCGCCTTGGTGCGCGGCGTAATGGCGGCTTCCACCTGGGCCAGGTCGATATTGCGGGTCACCGGGTCAATATCGGCAAACACCGGCGTGGCGCCTACCTCCAGAATCACGTTGGCCGTTGCCACCCAGGAAATCGGCGTGGTGATCACTTCATCCCCCGGCCCGACACCGGCGATGCGCAAGGCAATCTCCATGGTGCAGGTGCCGGAGTTGAAGGTGCGCACCGGCCGGCCGCCAAAATATTCCGACAATTGTGCTTCGAACGCCTGCACCTTGGGCCCGCTGGTGATCCAGCCGGAACGCAACACTTCACCGACTGCCGCGATAGTGGCTTCATCAATGGTCGGTTTTGAAAACGGCAGGAAAGGCAGTTGGCTCATGACGTTGAAAGCATCCGTTTTAAGAAGAACTAAGAATAAAAGCTCATATCAACCCCGGCATCGTCGCACGGGGTAACTGAATATAGCCTGTCATCCGTGAACGAATCGTCGAACGACGGGCACAAAAAAGCCGCTTTTGAAGCGGCTTTTTTGTGCCCGGTTTACTCGGCGGCGATGGCGTTCTTCGCCAGGATGGCGTTGGCCAGTTCCATGTCAGTGGCCTTCAGGCCTGGGTTGTCGGCACGCACTTTCTGCATGGCGGCTTCCAGGTAAGGGCCACGGATGCCGCCGTCGCTGGCGACGAAGCTACCGGCGTCGTCCTGGGCGGCGACTACCAGCTTGTGGTCCTTGAAGGTCAGGTACGTGGAGCCGGTGGTGGCGCCCGATGAGATGACATTACGCCAGAAGCTGTCGGCCATGGCCGATCCAACTGGGAGGGAAAGCACGGCGAGGGTGGCGACAGCATATTTGAGACGCATGATGGGTGACTCCGACTGGGTTATCTGAACAGTTTGATTGTAGATAACCCAGCCTAGTTCCATGGCTGACTAAACAGTTTCGACCCGCAGAATCACGCCTTCCTGGCCAATCACCCGTACTTGAGCCCCTACAGGCGCATCAGGCCCGGTGACCATCCACACGCCATCGCCGACCTTGACTTTGCCCCGGCCATCGATAATCGCCTGATGCACCACAAAGGTGCGGCCAATCAGCTCCGAACCACGCATATTCAGGCCCGGCTGATCGCTGGCCTTGGCACTGCTGCGCTGGCGCTTCCACCAGTACACCGCCGTCAGGATCGACAGCACCGCAAACAGCAGCAGTTGCAGCTCCAGCCCAAGCCCTGGAATCAGGAACTTGAGCACGCCAACCGCTGCCGCCGCGATCCCCATCCACAACAGATAGCCGCCGGCACCAAACACTTCGAGAATCAGCAGCACGGTGCCCAGCGCCAGCCAATCCCAGAACGACAGGTGTTGCAGGAATTCCCACATGGCGCGAGCCTCAGGCTTTCTTGTTGTCGAAGGTGGCCTTGACGATTTCGCCGATGCCGCCCACCGCGCCAATGACTTGGCTGGCTTCCAGCGGCATCAGGATCACTTTGCTGTTGTTGGCCGAGGCCAGCTTGCCCAGCGCATCGATGTATTTCTGCGCGACAAAGTAGTTGATGGCCTGCACGTTACCGGTGGCAATCGCCTCCGATACCACCTGTGTGGCGCGCGCTTCGGCTTCAGCCTGACGCTCACGGGCCTCGGACTCCAGGAACGCAGCCTGGCGACCCCCTTCGGCCTCGAGGATCTGCGCCTGCTTCTTGCCTTCGGCGGTCAGGATGGCGGAGGCACGCAGGCCTTCGGCTTCGAGGATCTGGGCACGCTTGATCCGCTCGGCTTTCATCTGGCCGGACATGGCGGCCATCAAGTCGGCAGGCGGGCTGATGTCCTTGATCTCGATGCGGGTGATCTTGATGCCCCACGGCGCGGTGGCTTCATCGACCGTGCGCAGCAGCTTCTCGTTGATGCCGTCGCGCTGGCTGAGCATGGCGTCCAGTTCCATGGAACCGAGCACCGTACGGATGTTGGTTTGCAGCAGGTTGCGGATCGCATGTTCGAGGTTGTTGACCTCGTAGGCCGCCTGGGCGGTATTCACCACCTGGAAGAAGCACACCGCGTCGATCTGCACCGTGGCGTTATCGGCCGTGATCACTTCCTGGGGCGGAATATCCAGCACGCTTTCCATCACGTTGATCTTGCGCCCGATGCGGTCCATCACCGGAATGATGATATTCAGGCCAGGCTTGAGCGTGTTGGTGTAGCGGCCGAAGCGCTCCACCGTCCATTGGTAGCCCTGGGGCACGACTTTGAAGCCCATGAACAGGATGGCAATGGCCAAGCCTACGAAGAGGAGAAGCACTGTTCCGATCTGCATAACGATTCCTTGTCTGGTGGTGGCGGTACGCGAAGTCTGTCGATTGTAACGGGCTTGTCGCAGATAAGAACGGTTTACTCGTTGGAGGGGGTGACCCGTAAGACTTCTTCCAGGGTGGTCAGCCCCGCCGCAACCTTGTGGGCGCCCGACAATCGCAGGCTGTGCATGCCGTCCTTGAGCGCCTGGCGGCGCAATGCCTGCAGGTCAGTTTCGGCGCAGACCAGGTTCCTGGCAGCGTCATTCATCAGCATGATCTCGTAAACCCCGATGCGTCCGCGATAGCCACTGTCCCGGCATTCTGCACAGCCATTGGCCCGGTAGACGCTGGCGGGGGGCGGCGTGCAGGACTGGGTGGCGCTGCGCCAATCGTCCTGGTTCAGTGCCTCCGGGCTTTTACAGTGCGGGCACAACCGCCGCACCAGACGCTGGGCCATGACCCCAATTAATGTGGCCTTGATCAAGTAGTGGGGGATGCCCAGTTCCAGCAGGCGACTGATCGCGCTGGGGGCATCGTTGGTATGTAGGGTCGAGAGCACCAGGTGGCCGGTCAAGGCCGCCTGAATCGCCATTTCAGCGGTTTCCAGGTCGCGGATCTCGCCGATCATGATGATGTCCGGGTCCTGGCGCATCAGCGCGCGGATGCCGCTGGCGAAGGTCAGGTCGATATTGTGCTGGACCTGCATCTGGTTGAAGGCCGGTTCCACCATCTCGATTGGATCTTCCACCGTGCACAGGTTGACCGTGCGGGTCGCCAGCTGTCGCAGGGTGCTGTAGAGGGTGCTGGTCTTGCCTGACCCGGTGGGGCCGGTGACCAGGATGATGCCGTTGGCCTGACCGGTCATTTGCCGCCAGCGCAGCAAGTCATCGGCCGAAAGCCCCAGTTGCTGGAAGTCCTGGAGCAGCACCTGTGGATCAAAAATCCGCATCACCAGCTTCTCGCCGAAGGCCGTGGGCAGGGTCGAAAGGCGCAGTTCCACTTCGATCCCCGCGGGCGTCTTGGTCTTGATCCGGCCATCCTGGGGTTTGCGCTTTTCGGCGACATTCATCCGCCCAAGGCTTTTCAGGCGGCTGACCACGGCGGTGGTGACCTGGGACGGAAACTGATAGGCATCGTGCAGCAGTCCATCGATACGCAAACGCACGCGGCCCTGGTCGGCGCCCGGTTCGATGTGGATATCGCTGGCGCGCTGGCCAAAGGCAAATTGCAGCAGCCAGTCGACAATATTGACGATGTGCGCGTCGTTGGCGTCTGGTTCCTGCTCACCGGCACCGAGCCTGAGCAGTTGCTCGGCAGCGGTCGCCATGGGGTTGGTCTGGTCGGCCCCGTTGACCGACCTGGCCAGGCGGAAGAACTCCTGGGTGCAACTGCGGATCGCCTCGGGGTTGGCTACCACGCGCTTGATCGGGCGCTTCAACACATGGGCCAGGCCTGTTTCCCACTCACGCAGGTACGGTTCGGCACTGGCTACCGTCACGCTGTCGCGGTCAACGGCGACGGCAAGGATATGGTGGCGTTGGGCGAAGGCGTGGGACATCAGCGGCACCACGCTCGCGACATCGATTTTCAGCGGGTCGATGCGTAGGTAGGGCTGCCCCACCTGACGGGCGAGCCACTCCGTCAGCCGTTCCAGGCACAGCAATAGGCCGGGCCTGGCGGGATCAGGCAGTGACTGGCCGGCGAGAAACTCCAGCGGATGCAAGCCATTGGCCGATGTGCGCCGCAAGCGCTCGGCCAGGGCGGTGTCGAGCAAACCGTGGGTGGTAAGGGCGGGCAGCAGATCGTCGAGGCAAAGCCTGCGATCCTGGTGTTCTGGCACAGCGGACATGGCGGTTTCCTGGGCGGTTTGAAGCAGCAGCGCCAAGGCTAGTCCGATCCTGGTCGCTGTCGCCCAGCGGGTTATTGCCGGTTTTTACTGAGCCACCGCCTGCACGGTTTGTAGCCTTGTGGATTCAACGGGTTGTAGTTCCAGCGAGCACACGCTGATCAGGTTACGAAGTTTTTCGCCGATCACCTGGGCGCGGTGCCAGCTCAGGCCATCCATCACTACGTCGATGTTCAGCAGGTCATCGTCGCGCATCACGGTCACCTGCTGCGGCACCAAAAACTGCAAGGCGAAGAAATTGAGGATCCGGCACAGCACATCGGGCTCGGCTTCGGCGAGGATCTGGTAGCGCGCCTGGCAATGGCTGTTGCTGACGGCCCAGGCATCGACGCGGGTGGTGGGGCTGGATGGAATTGAATGCATGGCCGTTCTCCAAATTTGACTGGAGAAATTTTTACATGGGGTGTGGGGTATTTCTTATCTATGTTGGAGTGATATGCCTTATATATGAATAAGGTAATTCGCAGAAACTGGATTAATAGGTATTTTTATGCACAGTGAGTTGGACGTCTACGACCGCCGGATCCTGGCACTGCTCCAGGAAGACGCGTCGCTCTCCAGCGCGCAGATTGCCGAACAGGTCGGCCTGTCGCAGTCGCCCTGCTGGCGGCGGATTCAGCGGCTCAAGGAGGAGGGGGTGATTCGCGCCCAGGTAACGCTGCTCGACCGCAAGAAAATCGGCCTTAATACGCAGATCTTTGCCGAGGTCAAACTCAACGCCCACGGGCGCTCCAACTTCACGGAATTCACCGAGGCGATCCGCGGGTTCCCGCAAGTGCTGGAGTGTTATGTGCTGATGGGGTCGGTGGATTTTCTACTGCGCATTGTCACCTCGGATATCGAGGCATATGAGCGTTTCTTCTTCGAGAAACTGTCGATGGTGCCGGGGATTCAGGAGGTCAATTCGATTGTGGCGCTGTCGGAGATCAAGTCCACCACCAGCCTGCCAGTGTTGCGGTGATAGAGCGGGTGTCATCGCGGGCAAGCCCGCTCCCACAGTTGACCGAGTGTTCCAGAGCAAATCGGTTCGAGTGTGGGAGCGGGCTTGCCCGCGATAGCAATCTTACATGCGCAACAAAGTCTTCCAGGCACGGTTCTGATACACCGCAATCACCTGATGCATCCGCGCATCCAGCGACTCATCGGTGATCGGCTGGTTGGCCAGGGCCGCCAACTTGTTCAACTCGCCGTACAAACGATCCAGCTCCGGGATCTCCAGCAGGTGGCGGGCGTGATGCAGCCAGGCCTGCAGACGCTCGATGCGCGGCAGTTGCTCGGCCAGGTCTTCGGGCTGTTGCTGGTAGCGCGGCAGGCGCAGGGCCACGGCTTCGTCGGCCAGCAGGCGCGGCAGCCAGTTGGCGACCTGGGCGGCGCCCTGGCGGTTGCCACGCACATTGCGGTCCAGGGTCCAGGTGCGGGCCAGCAACCAGCGCGAAGTGTTCAGTGAGAACAGGCCCCAGCGCACGTCGGTCAATTCTTCGAGGAACTGTTCTGGCGCGGCCTTGCGCACGTCTTCATCGTCTTCACCGGCCTGGACCAGCGGGCGCCAGTCTTCCAAAAGGGCGTCGAGGGCGCTGCGCAGTTCGCTGGTGGATTGGCGCGGCGCGGCCTGGCCAAGGCTGCCGATCAGGGCGCGCATTTCGGCGAGGTTGTCTACCCAGTCCTGCAACAGGCGCCAGTGACCGTTGAAACGGTACTGCTCGGCCAGGCGCTGGCTGCTGCCCAGCAAATGCCAGGTCAGCGCGGCGAAGGCGTCGTCCAGGGGCATTTGTGGTTGCAGTTGCGGGGCCGGCAGGCTCAGGGAGTAGCTGTTGGCGTCGAACAGGCGATAGCCGCGCTCGGCCTTGCTGATATCACACGGCATCAGCGCCAGGGTTTGCGCCAGCTCGGCTGCCAGTTCCAGGAGGGCGGCGGGCTCGCCTTCGCGCAGTTCCAGTTCCAGCTCGCAGATTTCTTCCTTCTGCTTGCCGACAATCACCTGGCCCAGGTCCAGGGCGGCTTCGATCACCACCTTGGCCTTGCCACGGCCCCAGGCGATCTCGGCACGTTCGCGTACGAAGTCGGTGGTGAAGATCGGCTTGAGGGTCTTTTTGTCCAACTCGGCCAGTTGCTCGGGCCAGCACTCACCGTCGAGTTTCTTCACGTCGAGCTTGGCCTTGGCCAGTTTCCAGTCGTATTCATTGCGCTCCGACAAGCCGGCAACGCTGTGGCCACGGGTCTTGAGGGTCTGGATCACTTCGTCCCCATCCTTGCGCAGGCGCAGGGCAACCTTGGCCTGGGCCAGGTCGCGCTCGGGGGTGTCGAAGTACTGGTTCATCAACTCACGGCGTTCCCAGCCACTTTTGTTACGTTTTTTCAGGAGCGGGTGCTCACGCAGCGCGGCGAGGGTCTCGCGGCTGACGCGGAGCTTGATTTCGGTTTCTTTTTGCATGGCCGGAACATCCAGGATCGGGAGTGCAGCCGGGAGAATAGGTGGCTGCCAAGGCCGTGCAGTGTACAGGACTGAGCCGGGCAACGTGCCGTAACGGGTTTATTGTGCAGCGCGGATGGTTCTATGATGGGTTTCATCTGTGGAAGTTGAGAGACAGCGCATGCCTTTACCGTCCATGAAAGAACAATTTGCCGCACTGATTGCCGCGCCCTCTGTCAGTTGTACCCAAGCGTCTCTCGACCAGACCAACCGCCCGGTGATCGATTTGCTCGCCACCTGGCTCGGCGATTTGGGTTTTGCCTGCGATATCCAGCAGGTCAGCCCCGGCAAGTTTAACCTGTTGGCCAGCTTCGGCAGCGGCCCCGGTGGCCTGGTGCTGGCGGGGCATAGCGATACCGTGCCGTACGATGAAGCGCTATGGCAGACCGATCCTTTGAAGTTGACGGAAGTGGACGGGCGCTGGGTAGGATTGGGTAGCTGCGACATGAAGGGTTTTTTCGCGCTGGCCATCGAAGCCGTCTTGCCGCTGCTCGACCAACCGTTCAAGCAGCCGCTGCTGATCCTCGCCACCTGCGATGAAGAAAGCTCCATGGCCGGCGCCCGCGACCTGGCTGCGGCCGGTCGCCCGCTGGGGCGTGCCGCGGTGATTGGCGAGCCCACGGGCCTCAAGCCGATCCGCCTGCACAAAGGCGTGATGATGGAGCGCATCGATATTCTCGGACGCAGTGGCCATTCGTCGGACCCAAGCCTGGGCCACAGCGCCCTCGAAGCCATGCATGACGCCATGGGCGAGCTGCGCGGCCTGCGCCTGGCCTGGCAGCGGGAGTACCGCAACCCCCAGTTCAGCGTGCCCCAGCCGACCTTGAATTTTGGCTGCATCCACGGCGGCGATAACCCCAACCGCATTTGCGGCCAGTGCTCCCTGGAGTTCGACCTGCGGCCCTTGCCCGGCATGGATCCCCAGGTGTTGCGCGACGCCATCCGCCAGAAGCTGACGCCCATCGCCGAGCGCCATCAGGTGCAGATCGACTACGCGCCACTGTTCCCCGAAGTGCCGCCCTTCGAGCAGCCGGAAGATGCGGAGCTGGTGCGGGTCGCGGAACGTTTGACCGGTCATCGTGCCGAAGCAGTAGCGTTCGGCACTGAAGCGCCTTATCTTCAGCGCCTTGGTTGTGAAACCCTGGTGCTCGGCCCTGGGGATATCGCCTGCGCCCACCAGCCGGGCGAGTACCTTGAAATGTCACGCTTGACGCCTACAGTGCGTCTATTGCGGGAATTGATTGAACACTACTGCCTCAAACCTGCATAAATTAACTCCATTGCACCCCGTACATAGAAGGAGAGCGAGCGTGTCGCCAAGCCTGTTCCGACGATAACCATCAGCCCGCTGTGCGTTTAGCGATTCATCCTTTTTTGGCTGCTTTTTATTACAGGCCCAGGTTTTATGCCCGAATACGTCAATTGGCTTCGTCACGCTTCGCCCTACATCAATGCCCACCGTGACTGCACCTTTGTGGTCATGCTGCCGGGCGACGGTGTGGATCACCCCAACTTCGGCAATATCGTCCACGACCTGGTGCTGCTGCACAGCCTCGGCGTGCGCCTGGTGCTGGTGCATGGTTCGCGCCCGCAAATCGAAACCCGCCTTGCCGCTCGCGGCCTGACCCCGCATTACCACGACGGCATGCGCATCACCGATGCGGCAACCCTTGAGTGCGTGATCGACGCGGTCGGCCACCTGCGCATTGCCATTGAAGCGCGGCTGTCCATGGACATGGCGTCTTCGCCGATGCAGGGCTCGCGCCTGCGGGTGGCCAGTGGCAACCTGGTGACCGCGCGGCCGATCGGTGTGCTGGACGGCATCGACTACCACCACACTGGCGAAGTGCGCCGGGTCGACCGCAAGGGCATCAATCGCCTGTTGGACGAGCGCTCCATCGTCGTGCTGTCGCCGTTGGGCTATTCGCCGACCGGGGAGATTTTCAACCTCGCTTGTGAAGACGTCGCCACCCGCGCCGCCATCGACCTGGGCGCCGACAAGCTGCTGCTGTTCGGCGCAGACCTGGGCCTGATCGACGAAAATGGCCGGCTGGTGCGCGAACTGCGTCCGCAACAAGTGCCGGCGCACCTGCAACGCCTGGGCAACAATTACCAGGCCGAGCTGCTGGATGCGGCGGCCGAGGCCTGTCGTGGGGGCGTGGGGCGCAGCCATATCGTCAGTTATGTCGAGGACGGTGCGCTGTTGACCGAACTTTTCACCCGCGACGGCGGCGGTACCCTGGTGGCTCAGGAGCAGTTCGAGCTGGTGCGTGAGGCGGCGATTGAAGACGTCGGTGGCTTGCTGGACTTGATCAGCCCGCTGGAAGAGCAGGGGATCCTGGTGCGCCGCTCGCGGGAAGTGCTGGAGCGGGAAATCGAGCAGTTCAGCGTGGTGGAACGCGAAGGCATGATCATCGCCTGCGCCGCGCTATACCCGATTGCCGACTCGGATGCTGGCGAACTGGCGTGCCTGGCGGTCAATCCGGAGTATCGCCATGGTGGCCGTGGCGATGAGCTATTGGAGCGCATCGAAACCCGCGCCCGCACCCAAGGCTTGAAGACCTTGTTCGTGCTGACGACCCGCACCGCCCACTGGTTCCGCGAGCGCGGATTCGTGCCGAGCAGTGTCGATCGCCTGCCATCGGCGCGGGCTTCGCTGTACAACTTCCAGCGTAATTCGAAGATCTTCGAAAAGACCTTATAAGCGCCACCCATCCAATGTAGGAGCGGGCTTGCCCGCGATGGCGGTGTATCAGTCGACATCTTTGTTAACTGGCCCACCGCCATCGCCGGCAAGCCGGCTCCTACAGGGGGAGGGTTTATTCTTTGATGAATTTTCCGGTCACATAGGCCGAATAGTCCGGTAACACGGTCTCTACTTTCCCTTGTTCCTTAAGAAATTTCGCCGTCTCCCCAATGGCCTTGGCTGTCCCACCATTGAGCAAGGCGTCGGTTCGCTGCGCCTGTGCATCGGGGAAGGTGCTGCCTTCCAGCAGTTCGGGGATGTCTGCGGCGTTTGCGCCGGTCAACCGGGCGATCTTCTGCACCGGTACCGAATCCGCCGTCCACTCGGATTTGTGCGCTGCGTACTCGGCAAACGAATCCAGGGTGACCTTGGCAAACTTGGCCACGACCTCCGGATGTTTCTCGGCAAAGTCCTTGCGCGCCACCCACACCTCGAACGTCGGCGCGCCCCATTGGCCCACCTCGGCGGCGTCGGTCAACGTCTTGCCGGTCTTGCGGATTTCCCCCAGGGCGGGCGACCAGACAAAGGCACCATCGATATCCCCGCGTTTCCAGGCTGCGGCAATTTCGCCTGGTTGCAGGTTCACCACTTTCACCTGGGTGGTGTCCAGGCCCCAGTGTTTCAAGGCCCCGAGCAGGCTGTAGTGGGATGTGGAGACAAAAGGTGTGGCAATGGTTTTGCCGATCAGGTCCTTGGGTGCGTCAATTTGGCTGCCGTTACGCACTACCAAAGCTTCAGAACTATTGATCTGAGCCGATACGATGAAGGCTACGATGGGTAGATTGCGGGATGCGGCGGCCGCCAACGGGCTGGAGCCGAGGTTGCCGATCTGCACATCGCCGGAGGCAATCGCGGTGACCACGTCCGGGCCGCTATTGAAGCGGCGCCAGTCGATTTTCTCGCCGATGGCCTGCTCATAAACACCATCGGCCTGGGGCACTTTGCTCGGATCGATGCCGGTCTGATAACCGATGGTGAGGTTGGCGGCCTGCACCCCAAAAGAAAGTGTAAGCGATAGTAAAACTGTAACAAATTGACTAGAGGATGCGCGTTTGGCCATGATGGCGTCGCCTTTTTGATCGTGAGTGACGTGTGCGAGATTCTGCTCACACTAAACGATCTAAAAAATGGCCAATAAATACCCTTTAGGAATTAGCTTATGGAGCGATACCCCGCTGCGGGATTGTCGCGCCATGGAAAGTGTTATTCCTGAATAGTATGAAAAAGGATGAAATAATTCTTTTTGGGTGTATGAAAAACTCATTACCCTGCAGGGACCAAATCAACTGCGATTAGACGAAGGTAGTAGACACACAAGGTTACGATTGACTTGTCAGTCACGATCTGGCGCTAATCGCGCATCTGTGGATCGAGGGCGTCAGACCCGAGACCAAAGAACTACAAAAATTAGAAACGAGAGGAGCGGTACATGAAGAAGTCCACATTGGCGTTCGCCGTCGCAGCTGGGGTTTTGGCCCAGCAAGCTGGCGCCGCTGGTTTTGTTGAAGACAGCAAGGCCACACTGGGTCTGCGTAACTTTTACATCAACTCCGACAACCGTGAAGGCGCCGGCGCGAACAAGAACGAAGAGTGGGGCCAAGGCTTCGATCTGCGTTTCACCTCCGGTTACACGCAGGGTACTGTTGGCTTCGGTGTTGATGCCATTGGCCTGTTGGGTATCCGTCTTGATTCGGGCGGCGGCACCAACGGCAACACTGGCTCCGCTTACGGTGGCACTATCTTCCCAAGCGAGTCCAACGGCAAAGCTGTTGATAACTACTCGAGCCTGGGTCTGACAGCCAAAGCCAAGATCTCCCAAACCGAGCTGAAACTGGGGACTTTGCAACCCAAGCTGCCGGTTATCGTTACCAACGATGGTCGTCTGCTGCCGCAGACTTTCCAAGGTGGTCAGATCACCACTAACGAAATCACAGATTTGACGCTGGTTGGCGGTCAGATCGAAAAGGCCAAGGGCCGTAACTCCAGCAACAACGAGAACCTGTCGATCTCCGGCGCGAACAGCCGTGGCGTTAACTGGCGCGACAGCAACAAGTTCATCTATGCCGGCGGTGACTACAAGCTCACCAAGGACCTGACTGCCCAGTACTACTACGGCAATCTGGAAGATTTCTACAAGCAACACTTCCTGGGCCTGACCCACAACTGGGCCATCGGTCCAGGCGTTCTGAAGTCTGACCTGCGCTATTTCAACAGCTCCGATGACGGTAACAACGGCAACCAGTCTGCTTACTTCTCGTCGGGCAACTACAACGGTGTCAACTCCGGTCGCGGCAAGGTTGATAACAACCTGTACAGCGGCTTGTTCCTGTACTCCGTTGCCGGTCATACCTTCGGTGGTGGTTATCAGGTCAGCAATGGCAGCAGCGACTTCCCTTGGTTGAACCAGGGTGACGGCTCGTCGGCTTACCTGACTACCGATATGCAAATCCAGAAGTTCGCCCGCGCTGGCGAGCGTACCTGGCAAGCTCGCTACTCCTACGATTTCGCCAAGGTGGGCCTGGCTGGCCTGACCGCTGGTGTGATCTACCTGAAGGGTGACGATATCGACACCGTTTCGAGCACCCGTGGCGAGTTCACCGGCCAGTCCGAGTGGGAGCGTGACATCACTGTTGCATACGTAGTGCAAGAAGGTCCGCTGAAAAACCTCGGCGTGACCTGGAAAAACGCCATGTGGCGCAGCGACATCGCAAGCACGCGTAACCAGGACGAAAACCGTCTGATCCTTAGCTACTCGCTGCCGCTGTTGTAAGACACGGTAAAAACCTTGCCCGGCGCAATGCCGGGCAAGGTGCTGTCGCTTTCAAGTCGGGCTCAACCCCCGCAAGCCCTTCCTGAACCCCTCTTTCTACAGCGTCTCAAGGCCTTCTCGAACCTTGGGTGCATGTTGGCCTGCGCCTTGGTTGCGGTCCAGTGAACAGATTTTTAATATTCCTTTATCGTCTAAATAAATCGATATTTATTCTTTTTAAAATATCATCGGCACAGGCACAGTGGGTTCCATAAGCACTCATCAGGAGCCACACCATGAGCCTCAGACTGGGCGATATCGCCCCCGACTTTGAACAGGATTCCAGCGCCGGCAAGATTCGCTTCCACGAGTGGCTGGGCGATAGCTGGGGCGTGTTGTTTTCCCACCCGGCGGACTTCACCCCGGTGTGCACCACCGAGTTGGGTTTCACCGCCAAGCTCAAGGATGAGTTCGCCAAGCGCGGGGTCAAGGCCATTGCCCTGTCGGTAGACCCGGTGGACTCCCACCACAAGTGGATCGAAGACATCAACGAAACCCAGAACACCATCGTCAACTTCCCGATCCTGGCCGATGCCGACCGCAAGGTCTCGGACCTGTACGACCTGATCCACCCCAATGCCAACGACACCCTTACCGTGCGTTCGCTGTTCGTGATCGACCCGAACAAAAAGATTCGCCTGACCATCACCTACCCGGCCAGCACCGGGCGCAACTTCCACGAAATCCTGCGGGTCATCGACTCGTTGCAGCTGACCGACAACTACAAAGTCGCCACCCCGGCCAACTGGCAGGACGGTGACGAAGTGGTGATCGTGCCTTCGCTCAAGGATGAGGAAGAGATCAAGAAGCGCTTTCCCAAGGGCTATCGGGCGGTGAAGCCGTATCTGCGGCTGACCCCACAGCCCAACCGGTAACCCGAATCCAATGTGGGAGCGGGCTTGCTCGCGAATGCGGTGGTTCAGCAAGAAATGTGCTGACTGATACGCCGCAATCGCGAGCAAGCCCGCTCCCACAAGTTAATCGCATTTCAGTACTCACATAGCAGGGGTTTTCAGGCCGTTTCGACGGCCTTTTTTTTCGCCTGGCGAATACTCTTTCTCATATGCAATTTAAGAATAAACAAATGAAAAAATAAGATTTATAGATATATAAATCTGCTGATAAGGTCTGTCCCATCTTGGCGCCATCGCCGCACCGCGAGCCGCCGACACTTGCTCAAGGAAACTCCAGATGCTGGTCGTAACACTTGGTGGCAGTCCCAGTCAGCGTTCCCGCTCCGGGGTCTTGCTGGATCATTCCCGGCGCTGGTTGCAGCAGCAAGGCGTGGAAGTGGTGAGTTATCAGGTACGGGACTTCCCGGCCGAAGATTTGTTGTATGCCCGCTTCGACAGCCCGAAGGTCCTCGACCTGCTGGCCCAGGTGGCCAATGCCGATGGTTTGCTGATTGCCACGCCGGTGTACAAGGCTTCGTTTTCCGGTGCATTGAAAACCGTCCTCGACCTGCTGCCGGAACGCGCCCTGGCCCACAAAGTGGTATTGCCCATGGCCACCGGCGGCAGCATTGCCCACATGCTGGCGGTGGACTACGCCCTGAAACCCGTGCTGTCGGCGCTGAAAGCCCAGGAGCTGCTGCACGGGATTTTCGCCGAAGACAGCCAGATCGCCTACGGCGAAGGCAGTGCCCAGGCGCAGTTGGTGCCGATCCTTGAACAACGCTTGAGCGAAGCCCTGGAGCAGTTCTACAGCGCCATGGCCCGCCGCCCGCAACCGCTGGACCCCCATGTGTTGAATGAACGTTTGTTGAGCGCTCGCTGGAGCATTTAAGCCGAACCCTAATGTAAGAAACCCTCACCTTACTCAGCCGCCAACGGCCAAGCAGGTGCAGCCACAACCCTCATCGTCAATTTGGAGAGCGCCATGCGCACTGTCATCTTGCGTCGGGGCCTGGTCGCACTGTTTGCTGCGGCTGTGTCCTTCGGCGCCATTGTTCAAGCCCAAGCCGCAGAAACCCTGCGGATCGGTTATCAGAAGTACGGCACCCTGGTGCTGCTCAAGGCCAAGGGCTCCCTGGAAAAACGCCTGGCGGACCAGGGTGTGAACGTGCAGTGGACCGAATTTCCCGGCGGCCCGCAGTTGCTTGAAGGGCTGAATGTCGGCTCCATCGACTTTGGCGTCACCGGCGAGACCCCGCCAGTGTTCGCCCAGGCCGCCGGCGCCGACCTGCTCTACGTCGCCTACGAACCGCCAGCGCCGACCAGCGAAGCCATCCTGGTACCCAAGGACTCGCCGATCAAATCGGTGGCCGAGCTCAAGGGCAAGAAAGTTGTGCTCAACAAAGGCTCCAACGTGCATTACCTGCTGGTGCGCGCCCTGGAAGACGCGGGCCTGAAATACACCGACGTACAGACCGTGTTCCTGCCGCCCGCCGACGCCCGTGCCGCCTTCGAGCGTGGCAGTGTCGATGCGTGGGTCATCTGGGACCCGTACCAGGCGGCTGCCGAGAAGCAACTGCAAGCCCGCACCCTGCGTGACGCCACCGGCATTGCCGATAACCACCAGTTCTACCTGGCCACCAAGCCTTACACCGAAAAACACCCGGACGTGATCAAGGCGTTGGTGGAAGAAGTGCGCGCCGTGGGCGAATGGTCCAAGGCCAACCCCCAGCAAGTCACCGAACAAGTCGCACCATTGCTCGGCCTGCCGGCTGACATCACCCTGACCTCGGTGAAACGCCAAGGCTACGGAGCGCTGTTCCTGACCCCGGAAGTGGTCGCCGCCCAGCAGAAAATCGCCGACACCTTCTACCAGCTCAAATTGATTCCCAAGCCCTTGAGCATCAAGGACGTGATCTGGACGCCACCTGCGACCGTTGCCAAAGCGCCGTAATCCGACTTCTTCAGGAGACAACTCCATGAGCCTCAATATTTTCTGGTTCCTGCCTACCCACGGCGACGGCCATTACCTTGGCACCGCCGAAGGCGCTCGCGCCGTGGATCACGGTTATTTGCAGCAGGTCGCCCAGGCCGCTGATCGCCTGGGCTTTGGCGGGGTGCTGATCCCTACCGGGCGCTCCTGCGAGGACTCGTGGCTGGTGGCCGCCTCGCTGATCCCGGTGACCCAGCGTCTGAAGTTCCTGGTTGCGCTGCGCCCCGGGATCATTTCCCCGACGGTGGCGGCGCGCCAGGCAGCGACCCTTGACCGGCTGTCCGGTGGCCGCGCACTGTTCAACCTGGTGACCGGTGGCGATCCAGAAGAGCTGGCCGGTGACGGCCTGTTCCTCAGCCATGAAGAGCGCTACCAGGCCTCGGTGGAGTTCACCCGCATCTGGCGGCGCGTGCTGGAAGGCGAAACCGTGGACTACGACGGCCAGCACATCAGCGTCAAAGGCGCCAAGCTGCTGTACCCCCCGATCCAGCAACCTCGGCCGCCGTTGTATTTCGGCGGTTCTTCCGAAGCGGCCCAGGACCTGGCAGCCGAACAAGTGGAAATGGTCCTGACCTGGGGCGAACCACCTTCGGCGGTGGCGGAAAAAATCGAGCAGGTGCGGGCCAAAGCGGCGAAGCTCGGGCGCACCGTGCGCTTCGGTATTCGCTTGCATGTGATCGTGCGTGAAACCAATGACGAGGCGTGGAAAGCCGCCGACAAACTGATCTCCCATCTGGACGACGACACCATCGCGCGCGCCCAGGCGTCGCTGTCGCGCTTTGATTCGGTGGGCCAGCAACGCATGGCCGCCCTGCATGGCGGCAGCCGCGACAACCTCGAAGTCAGCCCTAACCTGTGGGCCGGCGTCGGCCTGGTACGCGGTGGTGCCGGCACGGCACTGGTGGGTGACGGGCCGACCGTGGCGGCGCGGGTCAAGGAGTACGCGGACCTGGGCATCGACACCTTTATCTTCTCCGGTTATCCACACTTGGAAGAGTCGTACCGGGTCGCGGAATTATTGTTCCCGCACCTGGATATCGAACGTCCCGAGCTGCCGAAAAGCGCCGGTTACGTCAGCCCGTTTGGCGAGATGGTGGCCAACGACATTCTTCCCAAAGCCGCGTCGCAGAGCTGAGGCGCCGTCATGAATAGTCAACGGATTCTGCATCGGCTGGCGCCGTGGGCGCTGCCGGTCCTGTTGCTGGCGGTGTGGCAGTTGTCGGTGTCGGCGGGCTGGTTGTCGACGCGTATTCTGCCGGCCCCCAGCGCAGTGATTGCGGCTGGGGTACATCTGGTCAGCAGCGGTGAAATCTGGACCCACCTGGCCATCAGTGGCTGGCGCGCGGGCCTGGGTTTTGTGATCGGCGGCGGCATCGGCCTGGCCCTGGGCTTTATCACCGGCCTGTCGAAATGGGGCGAACGCCTGCTGGACAGCTCGGTGCAGATGATTCGCAACGTACCGCACCTGGCGCTGATCCCGCTGGTGATCCTGTGGTTTGGCATCGATGAGACGGCGAAGATTTTCCTGGTGGCCCTTGGCACGCTGTTCCCGATCTACCTCAACACCTATCACGGCATCCGCAACGTCGACCCGGCGCTGGTGGAGATGGCTCGCAGTTACGGTTTGTCGGGTTTGAGCCTGTTTCGCCAGGTGATCCTGCCCGGCGCCTTGCCCTCGATCCTGGTGGGGGTGCGCTTTGCCCTGGGCTTTATGTGGCTGACGCTGATCGTTGCGGAAACCATCTCGGCCAGTTCCGGCATTGGCTACCTGGCTATGAATGCCCGCGAGTTCCTGCAAACCGACGTTGTAGTGCTGGCGATCGTGCTGTACGCGGTGCTCGGCAAGCTGGCGGACCTGGCGGCGCGGGGCCTGGAGCGGGTCTGGCTGCGCTGGCATCCGGCCTATCAAGTGCATAAAGGAGGTGCGGCATGACCGCTCAACAACCTCCACGCCTGCTGCGGGGTATCCCGTTGGCGGTGCGCAAGCTACGCAAGGCCTTTGGCGCGCGGGAAGTCCTGCGCGAGATCGATCTGCACATCCCGGCGGGGCAGTTCGTCGCCGTGGTCGGGCGCAGTGGCTGCGGCAAAAGTACCTTGCTGCGCTTGCTGGCCGGCCTTGATAGCGCCACCAGTGGCGAGTTGCTTGCAGGCTCCGCACCGTTGAGCGAAGCGCTTGAAGACACGCGGCTGATGTTTCAGGAAGCGCGCCTGCTGCCCTGGAAAAAAATCATCGATAACGTCGGCCTGGGCCTTAAAGGCAACTGGCGGCCCCAGGCCCTTGAAGCGCTGGAAGCGGTCGGCCTGGCCGAGCGTGCCGATGAGTGGCCGGCAGCGTTGTCTGGTGGCCAGAAACAACGGGTGGCCCTGGCCCGCGCCCTGATTCACCAGCCGCGCCTGTTGCTGCTGGACGAACCTTTGGGGGCGCTGGATGCCCTGACCCGCATCGAGATGCAGCAACTGATCGAAAACCTGTGGCGCAAGCATGGTTTTACCGTGTTGCTGGTGACCCATGACGTCAGCGAAGCCGTGGCCATTGCCGACCGCGTGATCCTGATCGAGGACGGCGAAATCGGCCTCGACCTGCATGTGGAACTGCCACGCCCGCGGGTCCGCGGCTCCCATCGCCTGGCGGCCCTGGAAACCGAAGTGCTCAACCGTGTGCTGTCACTGCCCGGCACGCCGCCTGAGCCGGAACCTGTTTCACCGTTGCCTACGCAATTGCGTTGGGCGCAATAACTCACTTGTCCCTTAAGGAATAACACCATGACTATCAAAGCGATCAACGTGCGTAACCAGTTCAAAGGCACCATCAAGGAAATCGTCGAAGGCGACGTACTGTCGGAAATCGACGTGCAGACCGCGTCCGGCATCGTCACGTCAGTGATCACCACTCGCTCGGTCAAAGAGCTGGAGCTGGTGATTGGCAGTGAAGTGATTGCGTTTGTGAAGTCCACCGAGGTGTCGATCGCCAAGCTGTGATCGGCTTCAGGCCACTATCGCAGGCAAGCCTACTGCCACATTCGAACATGGGAATGCGGTCGAATGTGGGAGCGGGCTTGCTCGCGAAGAGGCCGGCCCAGTCACCGTAAAACTTATCGCTTGGGCAAAAACACCGGCAAATAAAGCCCCACATACGCATCGAATACCCGCATCCCTTCCTCCGCCATGCGCGGGGTGATCTGCCCATGCTGATGCACCGAGCGCGCATACACGCGGTCGCTCAGTTCCAGTGCCAGGGCAAACACGTCCACATCCGCCGGCAGCGTCGGCACCTCAAAGTGGCGGTTGAACACTTGCAGCATCAAGTCCCCCAACTCCAGGTCGTGCTGGCGGTCGGCCTGGGTCACTTCGGTGAGGCCGTGCTGGGCGAGGATCAATTGGCGGGCGGCGGCGTCCTTGCTGTAGATCGCCAGCATGCGCAACTCGACCAAGCGCGACAGGTCGCGCCAAGTGTGCAGTTGGTCGTGGTCGATGGGTGCTTGCAGCGCTGCGCGGAAGGCGGCGTGCACGTCTGCCGTCAGGGCTTCGAGCAAGGCCGGTACGCTGGCGAAAAAGTGATACACCGAGGACGGCGGAATCTGCGCCCGTTCGGCCACGCTGTAGATCGACAGGCTGGCCACACCTTCGGCGGCCAGCAAGGTGCGGGCGGCGTCGAGGATCGCGTCGATCCGGGCCTGGCTGCGGGCGCGGGGTTTGCGAGGGGCGGCGGGGCGGGTCATGGATGTCTCCTACAGGGCAGCGGGCATTGTATGAGCAGGAAGGTGTGTTGTCTGCCAAACCGCTATCGCTGTAGGCGCGGGCTTGCCAGCGATCCGCCGCAGGCGGCCATAAAAAAACGCCACAGGCCATAAGCCTGCAGCGTTCATTTATTGCAGCCACCGCTTACACGGTATGCAGGTACCAGTTGTATTCAAGGTCGGAGATGGAGTGTTCGAACTCCTCCAGCTCACTTTCCTTACAGGCGACGAAGATATCGATGTATTTCGGATCGATGTACTTGGCCATCACCTCGCTGTCGTCCAACTCGCGCAGGGCGTCGCGCAGGTTGTTCGGCAGGCTTTGCTCGTTCTGCTCGTAGCTGTTGCCTTCCACCGGTGCGCCAGGCTCGATCTTGTTGGTCAGGCCGTGGTGCACGCCTGCCAGGACCGAAGCCATCAGCAGGTAAGGGTTGGCATCGGCGCCGGCCACACGGTGTTCGATACGTACGGCGTCGGACGAGCCGGTCGGTACGCGAATCGCCACGGTGCGGTTGTCCAGGCCCCAGCACGGCGAGTTCGGCACGTAGAACTGTGCGCCGAAACGACGGTAGGAGTTGACGTTGGGGCACAGGAAAGCCATTTGTGCAGGCAGGGTCTCCAGCACACCGCCGATCGCGTGACGCAATGCGGCGTTCTGCTCGGGATCCTCGCTGGCAAAGATGTTCTTGCCGTCTTTGTCCAGGATCGAAATATGCACGTGCAACCCATTGCCGGCCTGGCCTGGGTAAGGCTTGGCCATGAAGGTGGTATCCATCTCATGGTCGTAGGCAATGTTCTTGATCAAACGCTTGAGCAGTACCGCGTAGTCGCATGCCTTGATCGGATCGGCGACGTGGTGCAGGTTCACTTCGAACTGCGCCGGGGCACTTTCCTTGACGATAGCGTCAGCCGGGATGCCTTGCTCTTTGGCACCTTCCAGAATGTCCTGGAGGCAGTCGACGTATTCGTCGAGGTCGTCGATCAGGTAGACCTGTGTCGAGTGCGGGCGTTTGCCGGAAATCGGCGAGCGGGGAGGTTGTGGCCGGCCGTTCACGTTCTCCTGGTCGATCAGGTAGAACTCAAGCTCGAAGGCGGCGCAGATGGTCAGGCCCATATCGTCAAACTTGGTTACAACTTGGCGGAGCACTTCGCGCGGATCGGCGAAGAAAGGTTCACCTTCAAGTTCGTGCATGGTCATCAGCAGTTGCGCGGTAGGGCGCTTTTGCCAGGGTTCATTGCACAGGGTGTCGGGGATTGGATAACAGATTCGGTCAGCATCACCGATGTCCAGACCCAGGCCGGTGCTTTCCACCGTCGAGCCATTGATATCCAGGGCAAATAAAGAGGCCGGCAAGTTGATGCCTTTCTCGTAAACCTTGTGGAGGCTGGTGCGTTCGATGCGCTTACCGCGCACCACACCATTCATATCCGCAATTAGAAGGTCTACGTACAGAACCTCAGGATGATCCTTAAGGAACGCGTTCGCTTCGTTAAGCTGAACGGCACGCGGGGGTACCGACATGATGCAACACCTTTGTTGTTAAAAATATCAATCATTGATCTTTTCTGGTTTCAGTCAACCCGAACGGCTTGCCGAAGTCAAGCGAGGCCTTTTTTGCCCTAAAAAAGCGCCCAGGGGGCTTTTTTGCGGCTTTTTTGGGCAGTTTTGCCAGTTTGACCGGCTTGGGACTAGCAGGCTTGAGCGGGCCGTGTTGTATTTTTTACGGGGGTGTTGTGTAAAAAAATGAACAAGGCTAAGCTCGATTCAAACCCATAACAGCAATAATACCGGGGTGCTTCATGTCTGGCCTGCCGTTAATCGGCGTCACCGCCTGCTCCAAACAGGTTGGTCTGCATGCTTATCACATCAGTGGCGACAAATACGTCCGCGCCGTGGCAGTCGCTGCCAAGGGCCTGCCATTGATTATTCCGTCCTTGGCGGAGCTGTTCGAACCGGCCAATATTCTTGACGGTCTGGACGGCATTCTCTTTACCGGCTCACCTTCCAATATCGAACCCTTCCATTACGACGGTCCGGCCAGTGCGCCCGGGACTGCCCATGATCCTGCACGGGACCAGAGCACCCTGCCGCTGATTCGCGCCGCGATTGCCGCAGGCGTGCCGGTGCTGGGGATTTGCCGGGGCTTCCAGGAAATGAACGTGGCCCTGGGCGGCAGCCTGCACCAGAAGGTTCATGAGTTGCCGGGTATGCTCGATCACCGCGAAGACGATACCCAGCCGCTGGAAGTCCAGTACGGCCCGGCGCACGCCGTGGCGATTGCCCCGGGCGGGGTATTGGCGGGCCTGGGCTTGCCGGACACGATCCAGGTCAACTCGATCCACAGCCAGGGCGTCGACCGCCTGGCGCCGGGCCTGCAGGTCGAGGCGACCGCGCCGGATGGCCTGGTCGAGGCTTTTTCGCTCAAACAGGGCAAGGCTTTTGCAGACGCTTTTGCATTAGGAGTGCAATGGCACCCTGAATGGCAGGTAAGCTCCAACCCGTACTACCTCGCGATCTTCCAGGCATTTGGCGATGCCTGCCGAACGCGGGCGAAACAAAGAGACGCGCACGCGTCAAACAACGCCTGACCTTTAATGGATGTCAGGAAACCCAGCCCAGAGGCATTTATGAGTAACAACCTCGACCAGCTCACCGATTGGTTGAAAGACCACAAGATCACAGAAGTCGAATGCATGATTGGCGACCTCACGGGGATCACCCGGGGCAAGATCTCGCCGACCAACAAGTTCATTGCCGAAAAAGGCATGCGCCTGCCCGAGAGCGTTCTGTTGCAGACCGTGACCGGCGACTATGTCGAAGACGACATCTATTACGAATTGCTCGACCCGGCCGACATCGACATGATCTGCCGCCCGGACCAAAACGCTGTGTTCCTGGTGCCCTGGGCCATCGAGCCCACCGCCCAGGTGATCCACGACACCTACGACAAGCAAGGCAACCCCATCGAGCTGTCGCCGCGCAACGTGCTCAAGAAAGTCCTCAAGCTCTACGCCGACAAAGGCTGGCAGCCCATCGTGGCGCCGGAGATGGAGTTCTACCTGACCAAGCGCTGCGAAGACCCGGACTTCCCGCTGCAACCGCCGATTGGCCGCTCTGGCCGTCCGGAAACCGGTCGCCAGTCCTTCTCTATAGAAGCGGCCAACGAATTCGACCCACTGTTCGAAGATGTCTACGACTGGTGCGAGCTGCAGGAACTGGACCTCGACACCCTGATCCACGAGGACGGCACGGCGCAGATGGAAATCAATTTCCGTCACGGCGATGCCCTGTCCCTGGCCGACCAGATCCTGGTGTTCAAGCGCACCATGCGTGAAGCCGCGCTCAAGCACGACGTGGCCGCCACCTTCATGGCCAAGCCGATGACCGGCGAGCCCGGCAGCGCCATGCACCTGCACCAGAGCATCATTGATATCGCCACCGGCAAGAACGTGTTCTCCAATGAGGACGGCTCCAAGAGCGAGCTGTTCCTGCACCACATCGGTGGCCTGCAGAAGTTCATCCCCGAGCTGTTGCCGCTGTTCGCGCCTAACGTCAACTCGTTCCGCCGCTTCCTGCCCGACACCTCGGCGCCGGTGAACGTGGAGTGGGGCGAAGAGAACCGCACCGTGGGCCTGCGCGTGCCGGATGCCGGCCCGCAGAACCGCCGCGTGGAAAACCGCCTGCCGGGCGCCGATGCCAACCCGTACCTGGCCATCGCCGCCAGCCTGCTGTGCGGCTATATCGGCATGGTCGAAGGCATCAGCCCGAGCGCCCCGGTGGTCGGTCGTGGTTACGAGCGACGCAACCTGCGCCTGCCGTTGACTATCGAAGATGCGCTGGAGCGCATGGAAAACAGCAAGACCATCGAGAAATACCTGGGTCAAAAATTCATCACTGGCTACGTCGCGGTCAAGCGGGCCGAGCATGAAAACTTCAAGCGCGTGATCAGTTCGTGGGAGCGGGAATTCCTGCTCTTCGCCGTCTGATGCGCCGGGTGCGGCCAGGATGGGTCGCACCTTCACCTACTTTTTGGAGATTGGTATGTCCAGCAACAACCCGCAAACCCGTGAATGGCAAGCCCTGAGCAACGATCATCACCTGGCGCCGTTCAGCGACTTCAAGCAGTTGAAAGAGAAAGGCCCGCGCATTATCACCAACGCCAAGGGCGTTTACCTGTGGGACAGCGAAGGCAACAAGATCCTCGACGGCATGGCCGGCCTGTGGTGCGTGGCCATCGGTTATGGTCGCGATGAGCTGGCTGACGCCGCCGCCAAGCAGATGAAACAACTGCCTTACTACAACCTGTTCTTCCAGACCGCCCACCCGCCAGTGCTGGAACTGGCCAAGGCGATCGCTGATATCGCCCCGGCCGGCATGAACCACGTGTTCTTCACTGGCTCCGGCTCCGAAGGCAACGACACCATGTTGCGCATGGTCCGCCACTATTGGGCGATCAAGGGCCAGCCGAACAAGAAGACCATCATCAGCCGCAAGAATGGCTACCACGGTTCCACCGTGGCCGGCGCCAGCCTGGGCGGCATGACTTATATGCACGAGCAGGGCGACTTGCCGATCCCGGGCATCGTGCACATCGCCCAGCCGTACTGGTTTGGCGAAGGCGGCGACATGAGCCCTGAAGAGTTCGGGGTGTGGGCCGCCAATCAACTGGAAGAGAAGATTCTGGAAGTCGGCGTGGACAACGTCGGTGCCTTTATCGCCGAGCCGATCCAGGGCGCCGGCGGTGTGATCGTGCCGCCAGAGACCTACTGGCCGCGCATCAAGGAAATCCTCGCCAAGTACGACATCCTGTTTGTCGCCGACGAAGTGATCTGTGGCTTTGGCCGCACCGGTGAGTGGTTCGGTAGCGATTTCTACGGTCTCAAGCCAGACATGATGACCATCGCCAAGGGCCTGACCTCGGGCTACATCCCCATGGGCGGCCTGATCGTGCGCGACGAAGTGGTGGCAGTGCTCAACGAAGGCGGCGATTTCAACCACGGCTTCACCTATTCCGGGCACCCGGTGGCTGCTGCGGTGGCCCTGGAAAACATCCGCATCATGCGCGATGAAAAAATTGTCAGCCGCGTCCATGACGAAACGGCACCGTATTTGCAAAAGCGTCTACGCGAGCTCGCGGATCATCCGCTGGTGGGCGAAGTACGTGGTGTCGGCATGTTGGGTGCGATCGAGCTGGTACAGGACAAGGCCACGCGCAAGCGTTATGAAGGCAAGGGCGTGGGCATGATCTGCCGCACCTTCTGTTTCGAAAATGGCCTGATCATGCGCGCCGTGGGCGACACCATGATCATTTCGCCGCCGCTGGTGATCAGCAAGGCCGAGATTGACGAGCTGGTGACCAAGGCTCGCCAGTGCCTGGATCTGACTTTGGCGGCATTGCAGGGCTAAGTGCTAGGCTCAGAATGCAGCGGCTAGCGGCTGTTGCATTCGGGCAATGATAAATGCGGGGCTTTGGTTGAAAGCCGGCCCCTGAACTTGCCAGACTGTCGCCCTGTTTTGTTGCCCTTCGACGGGCCATGAAACGTAGAAAAATGTGGCCCAAAAAAGAAAAATTGGAGCATGACCGAATGAAGGCATTAGGTTTGAAGAACGCTGGCAAGACCCTCCTGGCCTTGTCCCTGATGGGCGTGATGGCGGGCGCGGCCCAGGCAGACAGTAAAGTACTGCATGTCTACAACTGGTCCGACTATATTGCACCGGACACCATCGCCAACTTCGAGAAAGAGTCTGGCATCAAAGTGGTGTACGACGTTTTCGACAGCAACGAAACCCTCGAGGCCAAGCTGCTGGCGGGCAAGTCCGGCTACGATGTGGTTGTGCCGTCGAACAACTTCCTGGCCAAGCAGATCAAGGCCGGTGTGTACCAGGAGCTGGACAAGTCCAAGCTGCCTAACTGGAAGAACCTCGATACCGACCTGCTCAAGGCCGTCGGTGACGCCAGCGACAAAGGCAACCTGCACGCATTCCCGTACATGTGGGGCACCATCGGCATCGGCTACAACCCCGACAAGGTCAAGGCTGCGCTGGGCGTGGACAAGATCGACTCGTGGGATGTGCTGTTCAAGCCCGAGAACATCGAAAAACTCAAAAGCTGTGGCGTGAGCTTCCTCGATTCGCCAACCGAAATGATCCCGGTGGCCCTGCACTACCTGGGCTACCCGACCGACAGCCAGGACAAGAAGCAACTGGCTGAAGCCGAGGCACTGTTCCTCAAGATCCGTCCTTCGATAGGCTACTTCCATTCCTCCAAGTACATCTCGGACCTGGCCAACGGCAACATCTGCGTGGCCGTGGGTTACTCGGGCGACCTGGAACAATCCAAGTCCCGCGCGGCTGAAGCCGGTGGCAAGGTCAAGGTTTCCTACGCCATTCCCAAGGAAGGCGCAGGCAGCTTCTACGACATGGTCGCCATCCCTAAAGATGCCGAGAACCTGGACGCCGCCTACCAGTTCATGAACTACCTGCTCAAGCCTGAAGTCATGGCTGCCATCACCAACAGCGTACGTTTCCCGAACGGTAACAAGGCTGCCACGCCGCTGGTGAACAAGGATATCTCGGGTGACCCGAGCATCTATCCCTCGGATGCAGTGAAAGCCAAGCTGTATGCAATCAGCGACCTGCCGGCCGCTACCCAGCGCCTGCTGACACGCAGCTGGACCAAGATCAAGTCGGGTAAATAAGCCTTGATAAGTGTGGGAGAGGGTTTGGGTGGGAGCGGGCTTGCTCGCGAAAGCGGCGTGTCAGTAGAGACATATGCAGGCTGACACGCCGCCTTCGCGAGCAAGCCCGCTCCCACACAAGCCCGCTCTCACAAATTAAATGACAGAAAGTTTTGCCGGATCGGTTTATCGAGGGTAAGTTGCGCGCCGGTTTTGTTGTCGGGCAACAACTTTGGGCCCAACTATTTAAGAGGACCTCCACTTGCCAATTTCTTTATTTCGCAAAGCCTTGCTGGTAGGGGCGGGCCTCACGTTGGCAGTCAGCGTGCAGGCGGCTTCGACTGTGCATATTTATAACTGGTCGGACTACATCGGCCCCGACACCCTGGCCAACTTTGAAAAGGCCACCGGCATCAAGCCGGTCTATGACGTGTTCGATTCCAACGAAACCCTGGAAGGCAAATTGCTGGCCGGGCGCACCGGGTATGACGTGGTGGTGCCGTCCAACCACTTTTTGGGCAAGCAGATCAAGGCGGGCGCGTTCCAGAAGATCGACAAGTCGTTGCTAAGCAACTATGCCAATCTCGACCCGGCGCTGCTCAAGCGCCTGGAAAAGAACGACCCGGGTAACCAATACGCGGTGCCTTACCTGTGGGGCACCAACGGCATTGGCTACAACGTCGACAAAGTGAAGGAAGTGCTGGGTGTCGACAAGATCGACTCCTGGGCCGTGCTGTTCGAGCCGGAAAACATGAAGAAGCTGGCCAGTTGCGGCGTGTCCTTCATGGACTCGGCCGATGAAATGCTACCGGCGGTGCTCAACTACATGGGGCTGGACCCTAATAGCACCAACCCGGCCGACTATAAAAAGGCCGAGGAAAAACTCCTGAAAGTACGTCCCTACGTGACCTACTTCCACTCATCCAAATACATCTCGGACCTGGCCAACGGCAATATCTGCGTGGCTGCCGGCTTCTCCGGCGATGTGTTCCAGGCCAAGGCCCGGGCGGCCGAGGCAGGCAAGGGCGTGAACATCGCCTACGCGATTCCGAAAGAAGGCGGCAACCTGTGGTTTGACGTGCTGGCGATCCCCAAGGACGCGACCAACGTCAAGGAGGCCCACGCCTTCATCAACTATTTACTGCAACCTGAAGTGATCGCTCAGGTCAGTGATTACGTCGGCTACGCCAACCCTAACCCAGGGGCGGACACGCTGATGGAGCAATCGATACGCACCGACGAAGCGGTTTATCCACCGCAGGCGGTTCTCGACCGGACGTTTGTCAACTTCGAGCTACCCCCGAAAGTGCAACGCTTGATGACCCGTAGCTGGACCAAGGTCAAGACGGGCAAGTAAGGCTCACACTATCTAAGGTTCGTCCGTATTGGACGTTCTGCACTCTTTTTTTCTGGGAGTTTCGTAAATGGCAGTTGCCTCCGGCGCCTATAAGAAAGCCCTCGAGGGCGACCAGACACCGAAAAAGGTGTTGGTCAAAATCGACCGGGTCACGAAGAAGTTCGACGAGACGATTGCCGTGGACGATGTGTCCCTGGAAATCAAGAAAGGCGAGATCTTCGCCTTGCTCGGCGGTTCTGGTTCGGGCAAGTCCACCTTGCTGCGCATGCTCGCAGGTTTCGAGCGACCGACCGAAGGGCGGATTTTCCTCGACGGTGTGGATATCACCGACATGCCGCCCTACGAGCGGCCGATCAACATGATGTTCCAGTCCTACGCCTTGTTCCCACACATGACCGTGGCGCAGAACATCGCCTTCGGCCTGCAACAGGACAAGATCCCCAAGGCCGAAGTCGAGGCCCGCGTGGCCGAGATGCTCAAGCTGGTACAGATGAGCCAGTACGCCAAGCGCAAGCCGCACCAGTTGTCTGGCGGCCAGCGTCAGCGGGTGGCCCTGGCCCGGTCCCTGGCCAAGCGCCCGAAACTGCTGCTGCTCGATGAGCCAATGGGCGCGCTGGACAAGAAGCTGCGCTCGCAGATGCAGCTTGAACTCGTCGAAATCATCGAGCGCGTCGGCGTGACCTGCGTGATGGTGACCCACGACCAGGAAGAGGCCATGACCATGGCCGAGCGCATCGCGATCATGCACCTGGGCTGGATCGCGCAGATCGGCAGCCCGATCGATATCTACGAAACCCCCACCAGCCGGCTGGTGTGCGAGTTCATCGGCAACGTCAACATCTTCGACACCGTGGTGGTGGATGACGCCGAAGGCCACGCGGTGCTCAAGTGCGCCGACCTGGACCGCGATATCTACGTGGGTTATGGCATCGCCACGTCGGTGGAAGACAAGTCGGTGACCTACGCCATCCGCCCGGAAAAGCTGCTGGTCACCACCGAAATGCCGACCTGCGAGCACAACTGGTCCAGCGGCAAGGTGCATGACATCGCCTACCTGGGCGGCCACTCGGTGTTCTACGTCGAGCTGCCGAGCGGCAAGCTGGTGCAGTCCTTCGTCGCCAACGCCGAACGCCGTGGCGCGCGGCCGACCTGGGGTGACCAGGTCTACGTATGGTGGGAAGACGACAGCGGCGTGGTACTTCGCTCATGAACATGAAGAAATTCAAACGGCGATTGCACCGAATAATTCCCAGCGGCAAGCAGGTGGTCATCGGGATTCCATTCCTGTGGCTGTTCCTGTTCTTCATGCTGCCGTTCTTCATCGTCCTGAAGATCAGCTTTGCCGAAGCCGACGTGGCGATCCCGCCCTACACCGAGATCTACACCTACATCGAGCAGAAGCTGGAGGTGGTGCTCAACC
>NZ_JAAQWN010000006.1 GCF_012985465.1 Pseudomonas sp. WS 5079 | reverse complement strand
TGGAGGTGGTGCTCAACCTGGCCAACTACAGCCTGCTGGCCGGCGACGAACTGTACATTGCCGCCTACCTGGGCTCGCTGAAGATGGCGTTTTTCAGCACGGCCTTGTGCCTGCTGATCGGCTACCCGATGGCCTATGCCATCGCCAGTGCGCGCAAAGAGATGCAGACCGTGCTGGTGCTGCTGATCATGATGCCGACCTGGACCGCGATCCTGATCCGCGTGTATGCGTGGATGGGCATCCTTAGCAACAACGGCCTGCTCAATGGCTTCCTGATGTCCATGGGCCTGATCAACGAACCGTTGCAGATCCTCAACACCAATATCGCGGTGTATATCGGCGTGGTCTATTCGTACCTGCCGTTCATGATCCTGCCGCTGTATGCCAACCTGGTCAAACATGACCAGAGCCTGCTGGAAGCCGCGTCGGACCTGGGTTCGAGCACTTTCAACAGCTTCTGGAAAATCACCGTGCCGCTGTCCAAGAACGGCATCATTGCCGGCTGCATGCTGGTATTCATCCCGGTGGTGGGCGAGTTCGTGATCCCGGAACTGCTGGGCGGCCCGGAAACCCTGATGATCGGTAAAGTGTTGTGGCAAGAATTCTTCAACAACCGTGACTGGCCGGTGGCCTCTGCGCTGGCGGTGGTGATGCTGGCGATCCTGATCGTGCCGATCATTCTGTTTAACCGCAGCCAAGCCAAAGAGATGGAGGGCAAGGTATGAAGCGCTTCAGTTTCTCCAGCTTCATGCTGGTCGTAGGGCTGCTGTTCATCTACCTGCCGATGCTGATCCTGGTGATCTATTCGTTCAACGAATCGAAACTGGTGACGGTGTGGGGCGGCTGGTCGATCAAGTGGTACGTGGGCCTGTTGGACAACACCCAGTTGATGGGCTCGGTGGCGCGTTCCCTGGAAATCGCCTGCTACACGGCGGTGGCCGCGGTGGCGCTGGGTACGTTGGCAGCGTTCGTGCTGACCCGTATCAGCCAGTTCAAGGGCCGCACGCTGTTTGGCGGCCTGGTGACCGCGCCGCTGGTGATGCCGGAAGTGATCACCGGTCTGTCGCTGTTGCTGCTGTTCGTGGCCATGGCGCAGATGATCGGCTGGCCCCAGGAGCGTGGCATCGTCACCATCTGGATCGCCCACACCACGTTCTGTGCGGCGTATGTGGCGGTGGTGGTGTCGGCACGCTTGCGTGAGCTGGACCTGTCGATCGAAGAGGCGGCCATGGACCTGGGTGCGCGGCCGTGGAAGGTGTTCTTCCTGATCACTATCCCGATGATCGCACCCTCGCTGGCGGCGGGCGGCATGATGTCGTTCGCGTTGTCCCTGGATGACCTGGTACTGGCCAGCTTCGTGTCGGGCCCGGGTTCGACCACCTTGCCGATGGAAGTGTTCTCGGCGGTGCGCCTTGGGGTCAAGCCCGAGATCAACGCCGTGGCCAGCCTGATTCTGTTGGCGGTGTCGCTGGTGACCTTTTTGGTGTGGTTCTTCAGCCGCCGTGCCGAAGAGCGGCGCAAGAAGGCGATCCAGCAAGCGATCGAAGAAGCTGCGGCGGATGGCTGGAAACAGCCGGATGTACGGCGCGCGCCCGCACCGGTCTAACGGCCGGAACAGGCTCAAAATGTGGGAGCTGGCTTGCCTGCGATAGCAGAGTGTCAGTCACAGAAGATGTGACTGAACCACCGCTATCGCAGGCAAGCCAGCTCCCACATTCAATTGCATTTCAAGTTGATTAAGCCGTCCACGGCGACTGGCGAATCACCTCGACAAAGTTCATCGGCTTGAACCCTGGCTCCTGATCCACCAGCACATCGGTCTTCACGTTGCCAAACGTGGTCTGCGGGCGATGGCGCAACCCGTCGGCAAACGCGCAGATGATGCACTCCTTGAACCCTTCACCCCGTGGATGCGCATGCACCACCGCCTCGCGCTGCACGTGGGTAAACGCGGCGTAGTCCATGCCCAGCACATCCATCTCCACGCCAGCGGTCACCAGGGCGACGGTAGGGCGCAGGTGCTTGGGCACGCCCGGCGTGGTGTGCAGGGCGATGGACAGCCACACCTGCTCGATATCGTCGTCGCTCAAGCCATAAGGCTTCAGAAAGGCGGCAGCAGCGTTGGCGCCGTCCACTTCAAAACGCTCATCATCGCTGCGGTGGCCGGCCACCAGGCCCAAGTCATGGAACATTGCGCCGACGTACAGCAGCTCCGGGTTGTAGGCCAATTGCTGGCGCTCGCCGCTCAAGGCGCCAAACAGGAACACCCGGCGGGAGTGGTGGTAGAGCAGGTCGGATTCAATGTCGCGGATGTATTCGGTGGTAGCCTTGGCCAGGGCACTGTCGGGGATTTTGATGCCGGCGATGGTGGTGCTCATGGTCATGATCCTCAAGAAAGCGCCGGTTGGCGCTGATCAGTCCAGTCTGGTCGCCCAGCTGCCAGGCAACCACCGCCGCAGGGGCGCGATCCCGGCCAATGTGCCTTCATATCGCGCCATGGTTGTACACGATCCAATGTGGGAGCTGGCTTGCCTGCGATAGCATCGCCTCGGTACATCAGGTATACCCAGGTGATGCCATCGCAGCGATGCGGCGATCCGACAAGCCAGCTCCCACAGGGTTTTGCGACAGTCCAGAGGAAGGTTTACCCATGCACAAGACCGTCGCGATCCTGATCTTCCCCGGCGTCCAGTCGCTGGACGTGACCGGCCCCATGGATGTGTTCTGCGAGGCCAATCGCTTCCTGGCGCCTGCGGATCATTACCAGCTCGAAGTCATCGGCCAGGTCCAGGGCCAGATCGCCTGTTCCAACGGTCTGTCCTTGCAGGCTCATATCCATTACAGCAATGCGCTGCAAGCCTATGACCTGCTGTTGGTTGCCGGCGGCCCGCAGTTGCCCTTCGAAGATTTCGGCGCGCCGTTCCATCAATGGCTGCGTGACGCCAGCGCCAGGGCCCGGCGCTTCGGTTCGATCTGTAATGGCGCCTTCATGCTGGCCCGGGCCGGATTGCTGGATGGCAAAACCGTCACCACCCACTGGAGCGACGCGGCTGATCTGGCGCGCCTGTGCCCCTCGACCCAGGTCGACGCCGACCGCCTCTACGTGCAGGACGCCAACCTCTACACCTCGGCCGGGGTCACGGCGGGCATCGACCTGTCGCTGTACCTGTTGGCCCAGGACCACGGCCCGGAAGTGGCCTTGAGCGTGGCCAAGCGCCTGGTGGTGTTTACCCAGCGCAGCGGCGGGCAATCGCAGTTCAGCCCGTTCCTCACGCCCCACGCCGAAGCCACCTCGGCGGTGGCGCAAGTGCAGTTGTACGTGCTGGCGAACCTGACGGGTGACCTGGGCATCGCCGACCTGGCCCGCGCGGCCAATATGAGTGCGCGCAACTTTTCGCGGGTGTTTGCCCGCGAAGCGCGGATCACCCCGGCAGAGTTTGTCGAGCGCGCGCGGGTGGATGCGGCGCGGGTGATGCTCGAAAGCAGCACCGCACCGCTGAAGACCGTGGCCTACCAATGCGGGTTTCGCGACGCCCAGCACCTGCGCAGCGTGTTCAATCGCCGGCTGGGGGTGACGCCGCAGCAGTTCCGGCTCAACTTTGCGGCGCTGGTTTGAGTGTGTCGTAGGCTTCCAGTGCGCGCAGCGAGTAGATGTAGGCGGCGCCGGCATTCAACGAGATCGCGGTGGCAAGCGTCGCGGCGATTTCTTCGCGGGTGGCGCCGGCCTTGATCGCGGCGTCGGCATGCACGCCGATGCAGCCGTCGCAGCGGGTGGTGATGGCCACGGCAATCGCGATCAGTTCGCGGGTCTTGGCATCCAGGACGTTGTTTTCCTCGGCAGCCTCGCCCAGCGCCATGTAGGCTTTGACCATCTTCGGGTTGCTCTTACCCAGTGCGCCAAAGGCGTTCTTCACGGTGGGCAGCAAGTCGGGCCAGTTATTGAACATTGCGTTGACTCCTGAACGGGTTGGGTGTGAAGCCAGTGTGTGCCGTTCGGATTTGGCAGTATTGTTCGATCCGCTCATCTTTTTGACCGATATTCGCAAATGAACGCTATCGACACGCTGATCACATTGGCCAACCTGCGCGGCCGCCTTGACGTGCGCTGCCAGTTCCAGGGCGACTGGGCCCTGGACCATGCGCCCGAATCGCTGGGGGTGGCGCCGTATCATATTGTCGTGCGGGGGACCTGCCACGCCGAGCTTTCGGGTGGGCAGCAGGTGACGCTGGCAGAAGGCGATATCCTGTTGATGCCCGGTGGTGCGACCCATCTGCTGCGCAGCCAGGGCGCGCAGACCCCGCCGAGGCTGCCCACGGTGATCGACAGCGGGGTACTGAAGGTGCATCGCTTGGGCGGTGATCAGCCGGAGGTTGAGATGCTCTGTGGCGCCTTTCACTACAACCGCCAGTCGTTGCTGTTTGCGGCCTTGCCCGAGTACCTGGTGGTGTCCAGCCGACAATGGCCGGCCGATGGGCAACTGGCGGCACTGATTGCGCTGATGCGCAGTGAGGCTGACGGTGAGCGGCTGGGCGCGCGGTCGTTTATTGATGCCCTGTCGGTGGCGCTGTTCACCTTGCTGGTGCGCACCTGGTTGGCGCAACAGGCGCCGCTGGCTGGCACCTTTGCCTTGCTCACCGACAAACGCCTGGGCCGCGCCTGGCAGGCGATGCTGGCCGAGCCCGGGCATGACTGGACCATCGACAGCCTGGCGGGGGCTGCATCGATGTCCCGGGCCACGTTCATGCGCGCATTTGTCAAAGTGGCCGGCGTGTCGCCGTGGGTGCTGCTGACCCAGTTGCGCATGGAGCTGGCGTTCAATCTGCTGCAGCAGTCACGGCTGAGCCTGACGGATATTGCGGCCCGGGTGGGTTACCAGTCCCAGGCGGCGTTCAGCAAGAAATTCAAGGAGGCATATGGCCAAGCGCCCGGTCGAATGCGCAACGCAGATTAAAACTGTGGGAGCGGGCTTGCCCGCGATGGCGGTGTATCAGTCAACTAATGTATCGACTGACACTCAGCCATCGCGAGCAAGCCCGCTCCCACCGTTTTGAGGGTGTTTCTTCAGGGCTGTTGTGGGCGGGCCGGCAACAACTTGAGGGTGCCGCGAGTATTGGCCTGGACCTCTTCTTCATCAAAATGCGCCTGCTCGTACCCGCCCTCGATATAGGTCTCGGCCTGGTCGGCATAGTGCTTGTCGAACGGCACACCGCTTTGGCCCACCGGGTTGATGGTCAGCGCGTGAGCGGCGTCGGCAAAGTCCACCAGGCGTCGGGTGGACGGGCCGTACGTCACCGGCCATGGCGCAGGGCCGATGATTGCCGACAGGTTGTTCGGCACTTCGTGGCTGCCCGGTGAGGCGAACGGCCCGACATTGACGATCTGGTCCAGTGGCTTCTTGATGCCCAGCGGATGGCCGTGGGTCAGGGTATGGGCCTTGCCCCACTGCCATTGCGCCGGGTCGTCACCGAAGGTGGTTCTCAGGTGCGCCAGGCTGTTGTCCCAGGCGTGCTTGACGGTCGCGGCACGCTGGCCGTTCCACCACGGCGAATCGGCAGCAGCGGCCAGGCGTGGCAAGGCGGCGTCGATCACACGGGTGGTGATAAGGGTCTTGAACATCTCGTCACCCAGTTTGGGACGAAAGGCCGCGTCAGTCAGGTCGTACAGCAGTTGGTTGAACAGCGTGGCCGGGATCGACTGCACCGGGTAGTCACCATTCCACGCGGCCAGTTGCTCCAGCAGCTTGAGTTCGGCCGGGTCCTTGACCACCTCGCGCAGCACCGGCAACAGCGGCGCCAGCAGGCGCGGCCCGTAGGCGGTGGTGGTGCCCAGTTGCAGGGCCTGGCTGTTGTCCAGGTCCCATTTGATCTGGTTGTCGCTCAATTGCGCGTTCAACTGCTGGCCACGGTCCGCCAGGTTGTAATAGCCGGGGATCTGCATGCCAGTAGGTGACACCGGCTGGGCATTGGCCGAGACCACGTAGCCACGGGCCGGGTTTTCTTCCTGGGGGTTGGCACTGAACGGGTAGAAGCCCAGCTTGTCGGCCTGGGCTGTGCTGCCATCGAGGATAAACCCGGCGTTGACCCCGGCCGGGCGGATCGGCAACTGCGCTGCGGCCCACCAGCCAATATCGCCCTTGGCATTGGCCCACACGATATTGAGCCCCGGTGCATGCACCTTGGCCACCGCCTGGCGGGCCTTGGCCAGGGTGTCGGCGCGGTTGAGTTGGTAGAAGCCATCGAGGATCGGGTTTTCGGTATCGAGGAAGGCCCACCACATGGCAATCGGCGTGGTGCCGGCATTGGCGCCGAGCACGTCGTTGATGATCGGGCCGTGGGGCGACTGGCGCAGGGTCAGCGTCACCGGGGCCTGGCCCTTGACCGCGATCTGTTGCTCGCTGCTGGTCATGTCGACCCACTGGTCGTGGTAGCGCACCTGGTTGGGGTTGTCCGGGTTGACCTGCTCGGCGATCAGGTCGAGGTCGTCGTTCTGGAACATCGTCAGGCTCCAGCCAAACGCTTTGTTATGGCCCAGGAACGCCACCGGCACCAGGGCGTTGTGATAACCGTAGAGTTCAAAGCCGGGCGCCGACAGGTGCGCCTCGTACCATACAGACGGCACCGAAAAGCGGATATGCGGGTCGCCCGCCAGCAACGGCTTGCCGCTCTTGGTGCGGTTGCCGCTGATGGCCCAGGCGTTGCTGCCTTCGAACTGCGGCAGGCCATTGTCGGCCAGGGCCTGCTCGCTGAGGCGGGCGATGGCGCTCAGGCCTTGCCAGTCGGCGGCGGCCAGGCCGAGGTCGCCCTTGGGTTTCCAGTCGAGGTCGAACACCTTCAGGTAGTCGCTGCCCAGTTGGTCGCGCACGTAAGTCAGCAAGGGCTCTGTACGAAAGGCTGCGGCAAAGCTGTAGGCCAGGTAGCCGGCAATGCTGATGGTGTCTTCGGCGGTGAACGGCCGCTTGGGGATGCCCAGCACGTCAAACTCCATGGGGCTGGCGTGGCTGTCCTGATATTGGTTGATCCCGTCCAGATAGGCTTGCAGGGCCTTCCAGTGCGGGGACTGGCGGTCCATCTGGGCCGCGTAGGTGGTGGCGCGCTCGCGGATACGCAGGCTGCGGAACAGTTTATCGGTGTCCAGCAACTTGACGCCGAGCACCTCGGCCAGCTCACCGCGCGCCAGGCGGCGCATGATTTCCATCTGGAACAGGCGGTCCTGGGCGTGCACGTAACCCAGGGCGCGATACAGGTCGTCCTCGTTTTCCGCGCGGATATGCGGCACGCCCCGGTCGTCATAGCGCACCGTGACCGAGCCTTGCAGGTTGGCCAGCTCCACCGTGCCCTGGCGGGTGGGTTGCTTGCTGTAGACGTACCAGCCAGCCCCGAGGGCGATCAACACCAGCAGGGCTACAAGACCCGACAAAACGCGCTTCATAAACAATCCTTATTATTAGAAGTGGGGCTACCTTGAAAATCTACGAACCTTGCGGCCAGGAACAATAGCAGCCCACTGCCAGGGTGTGGGTTGCGTTCACCGCCCGCCCGCCGTTGAGCGCCTGCAGGATCGGTTCGATAAAGCTGTTGCTCGAATTACAGGTCAGGCCCTCGCTGTACGGGCCGAAATACGCCAGCTTGCCGCTGCGATCCCAGATACCCACCGCCGGGCTGGCGGGCACCTGGTCGGCGCCGGGCAGGGCGGTGATGATTTTCATCGCGCCAAGGGTCGCGGGCAATTGGCCGTGGCTGCCGGCTTTTTGCAGGGCATAGAACTCCACGCCCTGGGGCGCGTATTGCTCGATCAGTTCGCTCAGGTGCTGCTGGTTGCCGACATTGCACGGGCAAGCCGGGTCCCAGAAGTGCACCAGGCGGATCGGGCCGGGGCCTGCGAGGTCGTCGGGCAGGCGCAGCAGGTCGCCGGAAAACACCGCCGTATGTTCGCTGAATGCCCGCAGGTAGCGGCCCTGGAACCAGTCATACGCGACCCACAGCACCACGGCGCAGATCAGCAGGATCAGGCTGGCGAGCAGGGCGTTGCGGTAGGGCTTTGGCATTCAGAACAATCCTCGACGGTGGCGTAGCTTGCCATGCTTGCCCTGACAGATGAATATCGCGACTCAATATTCATCTGTTCACTGCTGTGAAGCCCTAGTCTGGAAGTTCTTATGCCCGTTACCTTTGACCCCGATCATCTGCGCGAAAGCCTGCGGCCCCTGGTGGACGCGCAGCCGCTTTCGGCCGAGGCCAGGGTCTACCAGCGCTTTTATGGACTGGACCTGGCCGCGCGCAAAACCCCGGTGGCCAGCCGCCTGGGGCGCATGGAGGTGGATGGGTTCGAGGTGGTCAGCCAGGTCTGGTGGCCGGCGCAACCTGTGGCCACACTGTTTATGTTCCACGGTTTCTACGATCACATGGGGCTGTATCGCAGTGTGGTGGAGTGGGGGCTGGACCAGGGTTTTGTGGTGATTGCCTGCGATTTGCCGGGCCATGGCCTGTCCAGTGGCGAACGTGCCAGCATCGATGATTTTGCGGTGTACCAGCACGTGGTGAACGGCTTGTTCGACCAGGCCGACGCGCTGCAACTGCCCAAGCCCTGGCACCTGTTCGGGCAAAGCACCGGCGGGGCGATTGTAGTGGACCATCTGCTCAACCATGGCTCCAGCAGCCCGGCGCAAGGCCAGACCTTCCTGTTGTCGCCGCTGGTGCGGCCGCGTGCCTGGGGTTGGTCGCAACTGAGCTATTACCTGCTCAAGCCGTTCGTCAAAGGTATCGCCCGGCGCTTCAGCGATAACAGCAACGACCCGGCGTTCCGTCCGTTCCTCGAGGCCGACCCGTTGCAGCCCCGGCAACTGCCGACCGCCTGGGTGGGCGCGCTGGCGCGCTGGATCAAACGCATCGAGGCCGCGCCGCGCAGTACGCGGCGACCACTGATCGTGCAGGGCGAGGAAGATATGACGGTGGATTGGCAGCACAACTTGCAGGTGCTGCGCGGCAAGTTTGATCAGCCGCAGATCCTGATGGTGCCGCGTGGGCGGCATCACATGGCCAATGAGCTGCCTGAAATCCGCGAGCAATACTTCAAGTTCCTCACCGACCACCTGAAATAACCCTCCCCCCTGTAGGAGCGAGCTTGCTCGCGAAGAACGTCAACGATAACGCGTGCTGCCTGGTTAGACGCGGCGTCCTTGAGTTCTTCGCGAGCAAGCTCGCTCCTACAGGGGGAGGGGCGTCAGGGGGCCAGGCTGGAGGTGCTTTGGCCGACCGCCAGGCCGGCGCGGATCGCCGCCAGCGCTGCCTGGTAGTAAGCCTTGCCTTGCGGCGACTCGGCAAAGGTGGCGAATTCTTCCAGCTCCGGGTCCGACAAATCCCGATAGACGTACAACAAGGTGTTGTTCAGGTCATTGCCGATCTGCTGCATCAACCGCTCGCGCTGGCCATTGAGCATGCTCTGCGCCTGACCGCCGCCCAACAGGCCGGGGATCATCTGGCTCAGGCTGTCTGCGGCCACGCCGGCAATCGCCAGGCTGACTTCGGCCCCGGCTTCGCGGGCAGGCAGGGCCTGGGCCAGATGGCCGATGATCAGGCTGCGGGTGGCGTCGGCCTGGATCTGCGGCAAGCCCTGGGCGTTCTTGGCCAACTGGTCGCGACGGGTCGCCAGCAACTCGGCGGCGACAATCTTGCGCCCCAGCGGCGACTGGAAAAACGCCAGCGCCGGTTTTGGGTCCGCCAGGTTCTGGCGCAACTGGGCTTCGGCGCGCTGATCCATGGCCTTGGGGGCGAAGCGTTTATTGCTGTTGTCCACCAGCGCCTGGTACACCGCCGGCGGCAAGCTGTTGCGGTAGCGCTGCTGGGCGGCACTCAAGGCGTCATTAAAATGCGCGCGTTGTTCCGGCCAGCCGGCGACCGCGTACAACTGGTCATGGCTGTCTGCCCAGGCGGGCAACACGCAGAACATCAGCAAGGATAAAAACAAACGACGCATAGGGACTCCTGTCAGTCGGCCACTATTGTCCGTGTCGGGCGTAGGATTTGTCGAGAAGTCCTATCAATCGCCTGACTAAAGTGTATTTAGGCGCTCGGCGGCGCTGTCGGTTTGCCAGGCGTATGGATACTATGCGCGCCATGCAAATATCCCCTGATGACCCGCTGCTGCTAAGCATCGTCGACGACCTGGCCGTGAAGGGCTGGTCGCAGCAGAACATCTTCCTGCCAGAGGCTCTGACCCTGGAACTGGCGGCTGAGTGCCATAAACGCGCAATTGAAGGCGAATTGGCCCCGGCCGCTGTCGGACGCGGCCCGGCCCAAGAGATTCGCGAGGGGATCCGTGGCGACCATATCCAATGGCTGGAGCCCGGCCAGGCGGCGATCTGCGACCGCTATCTGGCGTTGATGGACAACCTGCGGCTGGCGATGAACCGCGGGCTGTTCCTCGGCCTGGAAGAGTTCGAATGCCACTTCGCCATGTACCCGCCGGGGGCGTTCTACCTCAAGCACCTCGACCGTTTTCGCGATGATGACCGGCGCATGGTCTCGGCGGTGGTCTACCTGAACCAGGACTGGCTGCCCGAGCACGGCGGCCAGTTGCGCATGTACCTCAAGGACGGCGTTGAATACGACGTGGACCCCACCGGCGGTTGCCTGGTGGTGTTCCTGTCGGGGGAAGTGCCCCACGAAGTCCTGCCCGCCCACCGCGAACGCCTGTCCCTGACAGGCTGGTTTCGCCGGCGGGGCAACGAGCCGTTTTGAGCATGCAAAAGATTCTGGTCAGCCGCTGCCTGCTGGGGCATCGCGTACGTTACGACGGTGGGGCCAGCGGGCCGTTTGACCAACTGGCCGCCTGGCAGGCCGAAGGCCGGGTGGTTGCGGTATGCCCGGAGGTAGCCGGTGGCCTGCCTACCCCACGGCCATCTGCCGAGATTCCGGGCGGGCAGGGGATGGCGGTGTGGGAAGGCCGCGCCCAAGTGCTGACCGCCGATGGCGAAGACTTCAGTGACGCCTTTGTCGAGGGTGCGCGCCAGGCTCTGGCCCTGGTGCAGCGCCATGGCATCCGCATCGCCGTGCTCAAGGCCAACAGCCCGTCTTGCGGCAACCTGCTGACGTATGACGGCACCTTCAGTGGGGTCAAAGTCACGGGCGAAGGCGTGACGGCGGCGTTGCTCAAGCGCCATGGGGTGCAGGTGTTCAGCGAGCTGGAGCTGGCCGAGGCGGCGGTAGCCCTGGACCAGCTCTCAAACCCCGCTTAAATCCCATGTAGGACCAGCCTTTTGTGGGATCGGGCTTGCTCGCGAATGCGGTTTATCAGTGCCAGATTTGTTGACTGACACACCGCTTTCGCGAGCAAGCCCGCTCCCACACAAGCCCGCTCTCACACAAACCTGGCCCCACATTGGTTATTTGGCAGGTTTGCTGGTGTCAGCCTCAAACCACTTTTCCGACAGCGCCGTCAGCCGTCCATCGGCCTTGATCCGTTCCAGTGCCTTGTCCAGGCTCGATTTGAACGCCGGGTTGCCCTTCTGGAAGGGGATGGCCAGGGTCAGCGTGGCCTTGGCATCGACCCGGCTGCGCAAATCCACGCCCGCGGTGGGCTTGGCGGCAAATTGACTGCTGGTGAGTGTATTCACGCCGCTCAACAGGGGTTTTTGCTGCTTGTTGGCAAGCATCTGGGCATTGGCATAGCTATAAGGCGCGCTGAAATCGAAACGATCCCGCAGTTCAGGAGTCACAGCGATGTGGTTGATCGCCACGTCGTACTTGCCGCTTTCCACACCGGGCAGCAAGTCGCTGTCGTCGGTGGTGATAAAGGAGGCGCGTACGTCCATTTCCCGAGCCAGCAACTCACCCAGGTCCACTTCAAAGCCGGTGAGTTTGTCGCCTTCCTTGAAGTTGAAGGGCGGCGTGTCCGCTTCCAGGGCAATGCGCAGTTCGCCACGGTCAAACACCTCGTCGAACAGTTCGGCGTGAGCCAAGGGGCTCAGCAAAGGCAGCACAAGTAACAGGCCAGGCAAAAAACGCATGGTCACTCCTAAAGAATTCGAAGGTGCGAGACGCGGTTAAGGCTCGCTTTGCTATGGTGTTGAGTGCCTTGGACAACGTTTCGTCACTAAGTTGTCTTAACCCTACAGATTTCATAGAAAAACTGGAGAAGTTAATGAAAGCCATTTTGTCTCGTGCAACCCTGGCCAGCTTGCTGCTGGGGGCTTCAATGCTGGCGTCTGCGGCGGATATCCCGCGCACACCGGCACCCAAAGGGGCTGAAGTGTTCATTGTTTCGCCCAAGGATGGCGCCACCGTCGACAAGACCTTCACCGTCGAGTTTGGCATCAAGGGCATGGACCTGGAGCCCATCGACAAACAAGTCCCGGGTGCAGGCCATCACCACCTGCTGGTCGACCAGGCGCAACTGCCTGATCCAAGCCAGCCGATTCCGGCCACCGACACTGTGATCCACTTCGGCAAGGCGCAAACCAAGACCGAACTGACCCTGGCCCCAGGCAAGCACACGCTGCAACTGGTGGCGGGCGATAACCTGCATCGTCAGTTCGAACCTACTGTAGCCTCAAAAGTGATCACTGTTACGGTGAAGTAAGATTTGTTCAGACGAAAAAAAGGGAGCCCCGTGGGGCTCCCTTTTTCGTGGTGCGCTTGAAACCTTAGAACAACACGCGGCTACGAATAGTACCGCTGATGTGCTGCAGCTTCTCTTGCGCCAGGTCCGAGTACTCGGCGTCTACGTCGATCACCACGTAGCCGACCTTCTCGTTGGTCTGTAGGAACTGACCGGAGATGTTGATGCCGTTTTCCGCGAAGACCTTGTTGATCTCCATCATCACGCCAGGAATGTTCTGGTGGATGTGCAGCAGGCGGTGCTTGCCAGGGTGAGCCGGCAGGGCCACTTCCGGGAAGTTGACCGAGGACACCGACGTACCGTTGTCGCTGTACTTGACCAGCTTCTCTGCCACTTCCAGGCCGATGTTGGCCTGGGCTTCAGCGGTGGAGCCGCCGATGTGCGGGGTCAGGATCACGTTGTCCAGGCCACGCAGCGGGCTTTCGAAGATGTCGTCGTTGGAGCGTGGCTCCACCGGGAACACGTCGATGGCAGCGCCGATCAGGTGCTTGTCCTTGATCGCGTCGGCCAAGGCATCCAGCTCGACCACGGTGCCGCGTGCGGCGTTGATCAAGATCCCGCCCTTCTTGATGGCGCGGATTTCCTTCTCGCCGATCATCCACTGGGTCTCAGCGGTTTCCGGCACGTGCAGGGTGACAATGTCGGACATGCCCAGCAGTTCGGTCAGGCTCGACACCTGGGTGGCGTTGCCCAACGGCAGCTTGGTCAGGGTGTCGTAGAAGAACACCTGCATGCCCAAGCCTTCAGCCAATACCGACAGCTGGGTACCAATGGAGCCGTAACCGACGATACCCAGCTTTTTACCGCGAATTTCGAAGGAATTGGCCGCGCTCTTGATCCAGCCGCCACGGTGGCAGGAAGCGTTCTTCTCAGGGATACCGCGCAACAGCAGGATGGCTTCCGCTAACACCAGCTCCGCCACGGAACGGGTGTTGGAGTACGGGGCGTTGAACACCGCGATACCGCGCTCGCGCGCTGCATTGAGGTCGACCTGGTTGGTGCCGATGCAGAAACAACCGACCGCCACCAACTTCTTGGCGTGGTCGAAGATCTCTTCGGTCAGCTGGGTGCGGGAGCGAATGCCGATAAAGTGCGCGTCGGCGATCTTTTCCTTGAGCTGGGATTCCGGCAGAGAACTGGTGATGTACTCAATGCTGGTGTACCCGGCGGCCTTTAGGACGTCGACGGCCGATGGGTGGACGCCTTCCAGAAGAAGGAACTTGATCTTGCTCTTATCGAGAGAAGTCTTGCTCATCTGCGTAAACCTGTATCCCGGAGAAAAATGGCAGGGAATCGAGCAGCGCAAGCTGACCCGGACGGCAGGAAAGCCGTCACCGCAGAAACGCCCTTGGGCTCTGTCCTGCGGGGGCGGTATGCTAGCATACGCGCCCCGCTAAACACTCATTCCTGCGACGTGAAGCGTTCTCAGGATGACCATGAATTGTTCGAGAGTTCTGTCGATGACCCATCCTGCCCTGATTGATGAGCTAAAGACCCTGGTTGAGCCCGGCAAAGTGCTGACCGATGCAGACTCCCTGGAGGCTTACGGCAAGGATTGGACCAAGCACTTCGCCCCCGCGCCGACCGCTATCGTCTTCCCCAAGACCATTGAGCAGGTGCAGGCCATCGTTCGCTGGGCCAACACGCACAAGGTGGCGCTGGTGCCGTCCGGCGGGCGTACCGGCCTGTCGGCGGCCGCCGTGGCGGCCAATGGCGAAGTGGTGGTGTCGTTCGACTACATGAACCAGATCCTCGACGTGAACCTCACCGATCGCACCGCCGTGTGCCAGCCGGGCGTGGTCACCAAGCAATTGCAGAACGTCGCCGAAGAAAACGGCCTGTACTACCCGGTGGACTTCGCATCGTCCGGTTCCAGCCAGATTGGCGGCAATATCGGCACCAATGCCGGCGGGATCAAGGTGATTCGCTACGGCATGACCCGTAACTGGGTAGCGGGCATGAAGGTCGTCACCGGCAAAGGCGATGTGCTGGAACTGAACCGCGACCTGATCAAGAACGCCACCGGCTACGACATGCGCCAGCTGTTTATCGGCGCTGAAGGCACCCTGGGTTTTGTGGTCGAAGCCACCATGCGCCTGGACCGGGCCCCGAAAAACCTCACCGCAATGGTGTTGGGCACCACCGACTTCGACTCGATCATGCCGGTGCTGCACGCGTTCCAAAGCAAACTGGACCTGACGGCGTTCGAGTTTTTCTCTGACAAGGCCCTGGCCAAAGTCCTCGGCCGTGGCGATGTGCCGGCGCCGTTCGAGACCGATTGCCCGTTCTACGCCCTGCTGGAATTCGAAGCCACCACCGAAGAAGTCGCCAACCACGCCCTGGAAACCTTCGAGCACTGTGTCGAACAGGGCTGGGTGCTCGATGGCGTGATGAGCCAGAGCGAAACCCAGTTGCATAACCTGTGGAAGCTGCGCGAGTACATCTCCGAGACCATCTCCCACTGGACGCCCTACAAGAACGACATTTCGGTCACCGTGTCGAAAGTGCCGGCATTCCTCAAGGAAATCGACGCGATCGTCGGCGAACACTATCCAGACTTCGAAATTGTCTGGTTCGGCCACATCGGCGATGGCAACCTGCACTTGAACATTCTCAAGCCGCAAAACCTGTCCAAGGACGAGTTCTTCGCCAAGTGCGCCACCGTCAACAAGTGGGTGTTCGAGACCGTCGAGAAGTACAACGGCTCGATCTCCGCCGAACACGGCGTGGGCATGACCAAGCGCGATTACCTGACTTACAGCCGCTCTCCGGTTGAAATCGAATATATGAAGGCAGTGAAAGCCGTGTTCGACCCGAACGGGATCATGAACCCGGGCAAGATCTTCGCTGTTTAACCATCACGAAAGAGGAAGCGGTCCATGAGCTATCAGCACAAGTACGTCGACGGCACCAACATCCACTTTCCACTGGGCAAAGTGGTCTGCATCGGGCGCAACTACGCCGAACACACCAAGGAACTGGACAACCCGGTACCGACCGAGCCCCTGCTGTTTATCAAGCCGGGCAGTTGCGTGGTGCCGTTGGAAGGCGGCTTTGCCATTCCAGCCGAGCGCGGTTCGGTGCACTACGAAGCGGAAATCGCGGTGTTGATCGGCAAACCCTTGTCGAAAACCCCGAGCCGTGAAGAAGTGCTGGACGCCATCTCCGGCTTCGCCCCGGCCCTGGACCTGACCTTGCGCGACAAGCAGTCCGAGCTCAAGGCCAAGGGCCTGCCGTGGGAAATCGCCAAGTCCTTCGACGGTGCGGCAGTCATTGCGCCGTTCGTGGTGGGCAGCACCTTCCCCGACCTGACCGATATCGGCATTCGCCTGACCATCAATGGCCAGGTGCGCCAGGACGGCAACAGCGCGCAAATGCTCAACCCGATCGTGCCGATGATCCAGCACATGGCGGGCTGCTTCTCGCTGCAGGCCGGGGATGTGATCCTGACCGGAACCCCTGTGGGCGTGGGCCCGCTGGAAGTGGGTGACGAACTGGTGCTGGAACTGCCGGGTGTCAGCCGCTTCGAAAGCGCCGTACGCTAACTCCCATACTCATGTAGAAGCCGGCTTTAGTGGGAGCTGGCTTGCGTGCGATAGCATCACCGCGGTGTGCCTGATGCACCACGGTGCTTGCATCGCGGGCAAGCCCGGCTCCCACACAAGCTTGTACACAGATTATTTGTGCGTACTGCGCACATCGGGGCTTTGCATTTTTTTCACACTCCATCCGGATAATCCTCGGCCATATGGCACGCAGGCGCTCTGAGCCTGGGCCATCACCTACAGCCGATTATCTGGAATGCCTCCATGGCCGTGCCCCTCCCTTCTGTGAAACCCACTCTTCGTTCGCGCTTGAACATGCGCTGGTATTCCTGGCTGTTCCTGGCCGGGGCGATCATGTACGGGATTTCCTGGTTGATGCACTGGGATGACCGGGGCGCGTTGTGGGTGTTGGAGCGGTTTGAAAGCCCGATGGAGCGTCGCGAGAGCATCTGGCTTCCGGATTACCAGGCGGTGATCGACGCCAAGCCGTTGCCCGGCATGGAAAAGGACGAAGCTTCGGATCTGGCCTACGACCCCAGGACCAAGACCTTGTTCGCCGTCATGGGCAGAAACCCGTTCCTGGTGGAGCTGAGCCTGCAGGGTGATGTGTTGCGCAAGATTCCGATGGTGGGCTGGAGCAACCCGGAAGGTGTGACGGTCATGGAAAACGGCGTGCTGGCCATCGTGGATGAGCGCAGGCACAACGTGACCCTGGTCAAGGTCGATGCCGACACGCGGCAACTGGCCTTCGCTGACTACCCGAGCTACGACCTGGGCCCCTCCAAGAACCAGAACAAGGCGTTCGAGGCCATCACCTGGGACAAGCGCAATCAACAATTGGTGCTGGGTATCGAGCGCCCAGCGCAGCTGTTTACCTGGGCCAGCGACGGCAGCCAGGTCCTGGCGGGCGACAAGCAGAAATTGCCCAGCTCCGAGCTGGATATCCGCAACCTTTCGGCCCTGAGTGTCGATCCGCGTACCGGCCACTTGTTAGTACTGTCCGCCGACTCCCATCTGCTGCTGGAACTGGACGAGAAGGGCGAGCAAGTCAGCTTCATGACCGTGCTGGGCGGCTTCAACGGCTTGAAAAACACCATCCCCCGCGCCGAAGGCGTGACCATGGACGAAAACGGCACCCTGTACATGGTCAGCGAGCCCAATTTGTTCTACCGCTTCGAGAAGCAGAAATAGCCGATTGATTACGTCGGATTCTTCTCTATGAGCGGCATTCCCCAGACACTGAGCTGCGTTTAAGTTTAAATTCAGATGGCTGTGATATTCATTTGCCAGTTTTGACTTTGAGCCAGCCCCCATGCGCCGATTTGCCCGCCCCAAACCTGCCCTTCTTATCCTAGTGTTGATCGCCCTGGTTGCTGTGGGCGTGGTCGCCCAGCAGTTCCGTTTATTCGAGCGCGCCTGGTTCAACTGGCAGACCTGGCGCCAGCCGCTGGATGAACGCTCCATTGGCCTGGCGGACTATGAGGTGGTGCTGGAAGCCCAGGTGATTGAAGGCCTGGATGATGATGTCTCGGCGCTGACCTACGACCCGGTGCGCAAGAGCCTGTTTACCGTGACCAACCAAAACGCCGAACTGGTCGAGTTGTCCCTGGACGGCAAGATCCTGCGGCGCATCAACCTGGTGGGGTTTGGCGATGCCGAGGCGGTGGAGTTCATCAGCGAAAACACCTACGTGGTCAGCGATGAACGCCAGCAGCGGCTGATCAAGATTCACCTGGAGGACGACACGCAGTTTCTCGACGCGGCCGAGGCCGAGCAGATGACCCTGGGTGTGCACCTGAAGGGCAATAAAGGCTTTGAAGGGCTGGCCTATGACTCAGTGGGCAAGCGCCTGTTCGTCGCCAAGGAGCGGGACCCGATGCTGATCTACGAAGTGCACGGCTTTCCCCATTTCAAACCGGAAAAAACCTACTCGGTCCACGTGGTCAACAACCCCCGACGCGATGCCGGGCTGTTTGTACGCGACCTGTCCAGCCTGCAATACGATGAGCGCAGTGGCCACTTGCTGGCGCTGTCCGATGAGTCGTACCTGGTGCTGGAGCTGGATATCGACGGTCGCCCCTTGAGCAGCTTGTCGCTGCTCAAGGGGCGCAATGGCCTGAAAAAACGCGTGCCCCAGGCCGAGGGTATTGCCATGGATGACGATGGCACGTTGTACCTGGTGAGTGAGCCGAACCTGTTCTATGTCTTCAAGAAAAAGCCCGAGCAGCGGTAAGCGCGGATCAGAACATCCACTGCACACCCAACGAATATCCGGTCTGGCTGCCTTCGGCATGGCCCAGGCGGCCGTTCACCTCTGCGTACACCCCAAGCTGCGGGGTGATCGCCAATTGGCTGCCGACCTGTGCGCGGCCAAAGCTCTTGTCCACTGAGCCCAGGCGTGCGGTACGGGCCTGGCCGTCGGCGCGGGCGGTCAGGTCGAGGTCGTCGAGGCGGCCGTCGGCCAATTCCTTGACCCAGGCGATGTCGCCGTAGGGCATCAGGCTCAGGCCATAAGGCAGGGCCACGGCACCGCGCACGCGCCAGCCGAGGCTGGCTTCCAGGGAATCGAAGGACTGTTCTTCATATTCAAGGGCGGTGCGCAGGTTCTGCTTCTCGTGGAACTTGTCGATGCGCGAGTGGCTGTAATCGAGCCCGGCAAACGGCCCGGTCTTGATCGCGCCCAGGTCGAAGTCATAACCGCCGAGCACGCGGGCGCCCAGGGACAGGGCATCGGTCTCGCCAGTCAACTGCTGGTTAAGTAGCACGGGGCCACCGTTGGCCTGGATCAGCAGGTTGCGCTTGGAGTCGAAGCTGCTGTGGCCCACGCTCAGGTCTCCGGCCAGCCAGGTCGGGCCGCCATCGTTCAACAAGGCGTAGACCGCGGCTTGCCAGGTGTCGCTTTGCAGCTTGCCACGGTGTTCCAGCTTGTCGCGGCCGTTGAGGTAGCTCAGGCTGGCGCCGATGTTCAGGCTGCTGCTCAGTTGATAGTCGCCCAGGGCATGCAGGCCCAGGCGCCGGGCCTCTGGGTTGGGGGCGGTGTCGAAGCCGCTGTCCGGGTTGTATTCGCCGTCCACGCCGATCTCGCCATCGAAGCTGCCGACTTCACGGCTGGCCGCTTGCAAAGTCAGCCAGCGACGGTCGTGCAGGCGCACCATGGCCTGGTGCTGGCGCTGCAGGTTGTCCTGCATATTGCGCGCAACCGCGCCGCCCGAGGTGGTGGAAGCCATCAAGTCGGCATTGGTCAGCTCCAGCACCAGGCGACTGAGCAGGCGCGAATAGTCGCGCAGGCGCTGGTCGATGCGTTCCTGGCCGAAGGCGTTGGTCAGGACCGTCTTGTTGTCTTCATTGGGGTCGTGCCACGTCGAGCCGCCGGGGATTGCCGGGTTGTTGGTCTGGGTGTAGCCGTCCAGGGCGCCCAGTTCCCAGTTGGTGGCTTCGATATACAGGATCGGGATGTTCAGCGCCTCGAAGGCCTCGCCGTCACTGCAGCAGCCGGTGCCGGCGGGGTATTGCGCGTCCAGGCCGGGGTTGGTGAACAGGTTGATGTTCAACTCCTTGGCGATCTGGAACGTGTGTTCGCGCAACGACGCCAGGGCCGGATTGGCGGTGCTGTTCTGGCCGGCGTGGGCGTACATCATGTCGCCGGTGATCAGGCTGTCGAGGTTGATCATGGCCAGCATATTGGCGCGTTGGCTGGCGCTCAATGAGTCGACAAACGCCCGGGAGCCGCGCAGGCCTTCCTCTTCGGCGCCGAAGCCGACGATCTGCAGGCCGTTTTCCAGTTGCAGGCCACCGAGGTTCTTCGCCACTTCGGTCAGCACGCTGGCGCCGGAGCCGTTGTCGTCCAGGCCTTGCAGGGTCGGGCGGCCGAAGTAGGTGTCGAAGTGCGCGCCAATCACCACGTATTGCGGTTTGGTGCCGGCGGCGTAGGCCACCACGTTCTGCGAGGCGCGGCTGCCGCCATTCCAGGTGAAGTCCTGGCGGCTGATGTTGTAGGCGCTGCCCATCTGGCTCTGCATCCAGGCGGCGGCCCCGGCAAAGTTGGCCGTGCCGCGATAGCGGCCTGGGTAGTCGGTGATCAGCTTTTCCAGGGTGACATTGGCGTGCTCGCCGTAGTCGTAGGCATGGGATTGAGTCGACAGCAGGGCACAGGCAACGCTGACAGCGAGGGTTAGGGGCTTGATCACAAGGTCTTCCTTGAGGTGGTTGAGGGAGTGGCTCGGCGGGACCGATTGCACAATGCGCGCCTCATTCCATGGGGCGGTCGCGAATTGGCGCGTTGTTGGAAGTGGGGGTCGCCTGGCTATAAGTTGTAACGGATTTGATACCAGATATGGCAGGGGATGCCGTGAGCTGGCGCACAAATTGGGGCAGGCGGGGGAGGGAATGCTGCGAAAAGTAGCGTTTTTGTTACATGTACATCGGATAGGGCGCGGTCAAAAATGTGGGAGCGGGCTTGCTCGCGAATGCGGTGTGCCAGTCACCGATTTTGCTAGCTGACACACCGCATTCGCGAGCAAGCCCGCTCCCACAGGGGTTCTGCGTGTACTTAGGCCTTGAGGGTTTTCACGCCTTCACTGGTCCCCAGCAGCAGTACATCGGCAGGCCGCGCTGCAAACAACCCGTTGGTGACCACGCCGACGATGGCATTGATCTGGGTCTCCAGCTCCACCGGGTTGGTGATCTGCATGTTGAACACATCGAGGATGATGTTGCCGTTATCGGTCAGCACGCCTTCGCGGTACACCGGGTCGCCGCCCAGTTTCACCAGCTCGCGGGCCACGTGGCTGCGGGCCATGGGGATCACTTCGACGGGCAGCGGGAAGTTGCCCAGCACTGGCACCAGCTTGCTGGCGTCGGCGATGCAGATAAAGGTCTTGGCCACGGCTGCGACGATCTTCTCGCGGGTCAGGGCTGCGCCGCCGCCCTTGATCAGGTTCAGGTGCTCGTCGCTTTCATCGGCGCCGTCGATGTAGAACTCCAGGTCGCTCACGGTATTGAGCTCGTACACCGGGATGCCATGGCCCTTGAGGCGCGCGGCGGTGGCTTCGGAGCTGGCCACGGCGCCGTCGAACGCGCCCTTGTGCAGGGCCAGCGCATCGATAAAGCAATTGGCGGTGGAGCCGGTGCCGACGCCGACGATGCTTTTATCGTCGAGTTTAGGAAGGATTAAATCGACGGCGGCCTGGGCCACTGCCTGTTTGAGTTGATCCTGGGTCATGCGGGCTCCGGAACGGGCGGGGAGTAAAGAGGGACGCGAGTATAACCCAACAAAACCTCTGGATTCGTGTGGTCGTCCGGCCAAGAGGCGGGTTAGACTCCTCGGCCCTGCCCAACCCGCCCAGTGATGCTTTCCGATGCTCGAACAGTACGTCAAGAAGATCCTCACCTCGCGCGTTTACGACGTTGCCGTGGAAACCCCGTTGCAGACCGCCCGCCAGCTCTCCGAGCGCCTGGGCAACAAGGTCTGGCTCAAGCGTGAAGACTTGCAGCCGGTGTTCTCCTTCAAGATTCGCGGCGCCTACAACAAGCTGACCCAACTGAGCGCCGAAGAACGTGCCCGTGGCGTGGTCACCGCCTCGGCGGGCAACCATGCCCAGGGCCTGGCCCTGGCGGCCAAGGTGCTAGGGGTCAAGGCCACCATCGTGATGCCCAAGACCACCCCGGAGATCAAAGTCGAAGGCGTGCGTTCCCGTGGCGGCAAAGTGGTGCTGCATGGCGACTCCTTTCCGGAAGCGCTGGCGTACTCGCTGAAACTGGTCGACGAAAAAGGCTACGTCTACATTCACCCCTACGATGATCCACACACCATTGCCGGGCAGGGCACCGTGGCGATGGAAATCCTGCGCCAGCACCCAGGGCCGCTGGATGCGATTTTCGTCCCGGTGGGCGGCGGCGGCCTGATTGCCGGCATCGCGGCGTACGTGAAGTACCTGCGCCCGGAGATCAAGATCATCGGTGTCGAGCCGGACGACTCCAACTGCCTGCAAGCCGCCATGGCCGCGGGCGAACGCGTGGTACTGCCGGCCGTGGGGATCTTTGCCGATGGCGTGGCGGTGGCGCAGATCGGCCAGCACACCTTCGATATCTGCAAGGACTATGTGGATGAAGTGATCACCGTCAGCACCGATGAAATCTGCGCGGCGATCAAGGATATCTACGACGACACCCGCTCCATCACCGAGCCTGCAGGGGCATTGGGCGTGGCCGGGATCAAGAAGTATGTGGAGACCCGTGGCGTCAGCGGCCAGACCTTTGTCGCCATTGATTCCGGGGCCAACGTCAACTTCGACCGCCTGCGCCATGTGGCCGAGCGCGCCGAGCTGGGCGAAGGTCGCGAGGCGATCATTGCCGTGACCATCCCCGAGCGCCCGGGCAGCTTCAAGGCCTTCTGCGAGGCCGTGGGCAAGCGCCAGATCACCGAATTCAACTACCGCTACCACTCCGGCAGCGAAGCGCACATTTTTGTCGGGGTGCAGACCCACCCGGAAACCGACCCGCGCAGCGCGTTGATTGCCAGCCTGAGCGAGCAGGGTTTCCCGGTGCTGGACCTGACCGAGAACGAACTGGCCAAGCTGCACATCCGCCATATGGTCGGCGGGCATGCGGCGCATGTCAGCAATGAAGTGGTGTTCCGCTTCGAGTTCCCGGAGCGTCCTGGGGCTTTGTTCAACTTTCTGAATAAGTTGGGCGGGCGCTGGAACATTTCGATGTTCCACTATCGCAACCACGGCGCGGCCGATGGCCGTGTGGTGGCTGGGCTGCAAGTGCCGGCCAACGAGCGCCACCTGGTGCCAGCGGCATTGGAAGCGATTGGCTACCCGTATTGGGATGAAAGTGACAACCCGGCCTATCAGCTGTTCCTCGGTTGAGCGACTACGCTGACTGGGCGGCCTTTAAGGAATCGAGAGCATGGAATATCTGACGACCCTCAAGACGATCCACATGGTGGCAACAGTGCTGCTGTTGGCCAGTGGCCTGGCGCTGGCCGTACTGAGCTGGCGCAAGCGCGCCGCCGGCCCGGCGGTTACGTTGCACCGGCCATGGCTGTTTGTCTGGTTGTTGATGGGCGTAAGCCTGGTGAGCATGCCGTTTACCGGCTGGTGCCTGGTGCACCTGATCGGCTGGCCATTGGGGCAGACATGGATCCTGGGCTCCAGCGTGATCTACACCGTGGCGGCGCTGGCCTGGTTCTGGCTGGTGGTGCGCCTCAATCGCCTGCGGCTGGGCGGTACGGGCAGTGCGAAATTCACCCTGGCCCTGGCGGTTGTCAGCCTGGTGGGGTTTGTGGCGATTGCCGGGTTGATGGGTGCCAAACCCGTTTAAGGCTTGAAACCGGGTCGCCTTCATTCGCGAGCAAGCCCGCTCCCACATTCCAAAGGTGGAACCCGATCAAATGTGGGAGCGGGCTTGCTCGCGAAAGCTTTATCAGCCGCGCAGGCTAATCACCGGCCAGCCACGCTTCTGGGCCTCGGCCCGCAGATTCGGGTCCGGATCCACCGCCACCGGGTGGGTCACCTGCTCCAGCAGCGGCAGGTCATTCGTCGAGTCGCTATAGAAATAGCTGTCTTGCAGGCTATACCCGGTCTCTTCCAGCCAACGATTCAAGCGCGTGACCTTGCCCTCGCGAAAGCACGGTACATCGGTGCTGCGCCCGGTGTAGCGGCCATCGGCCATCTCGCATTCGGTGGCGATCAGGGTTTCAACCCCCAAACGTGCGGCAATCGGCGCGGTGACAAAGCGGTTGGTGGCGGTGATGATCACCAGCGTGTCACCGGCGGCGCGGTGCTTGGCCAGCAGTTCAGCCGCCTTGGGCAGCATCAGCGGCTCGATGCAGTCGCGCATGAAGTCGCGGTGCCATTCGTCGAGCTGGGCCATCTCGGTGCTGCCGAGGATCTCCAGGCTGAAGTTCAGGTACGCGGCGTTGTCCAGCTTGCCGGCCAGGTAATCCTGGTAGAACTCGTCGTTGCGGGTCTTGTAGGCAACGGCATCGAGGATGCCGCGCTCACACAGGTAATCACCCCAGGCGTGGTCACTGTCGCCGCCCAAAAGCGTGTTGTCCAAGTCGAATAAAGCCAGGCGCATTGCGGTTACTCGCTGAAAAGTCTGTAAAAAGGCGTCCAGAATACGGTCTTTTCACAAGAGTGCACATAAGGTAAGCAGCCTCGTTGCCGCTGCAACAAGCTTTGTGGAACAATGCGGCGACATGCGTTTGCGAGGTTGTTGCCGTGATCGACCCCGATGGTTTCCGTCCAAATGTCGGGATTATTCTTACGAATGATGCCGGACAGGTGCTATGGGCTCGCCGAATCAACCAAGATGCCTGGCAGTTTCCCCAGGGTGGGATCAACCCCGACGAAACCCCTGAAGACGCCCTGTACCGTGAGTTGAACGAAGAAGTCGGCCTGGAGCGCGAAGATGTGCAAATTCTGGCCTGTACCCGAGGCTGGTTGCGCTATCGTTTGCCGCAACGCCTGGTGCGTACCCACAGCCAACCGCTGTGCATCGGCCAGAAGCAAAAGTGGTTTCTGCTGCGCCTTGTCTCCAACGAGCAGCGGGTGCGTATGGATTTGACCGGTAAACCGGAGTTCGATGGCTGGCGCTGGGTCAGTTATTGGTATCCGTTGGGCCAGGTGGTGACATTCAAGCGCGAGGTTTATCGTCGCGCTCTCAAAGAGCTTGCCCCGCGCCTTTTAGCGCGCGACTGACGACGGAGTTCGACCCCGAGCCATGCTCAATACGCTGCGCAAGATCGTCCAGGAAGTTAACTCCGCCAAGGATCTCAAGGCGGCGTTGGGGATTATTGTGTTGCGCGTCAAGGAAGCCATGGGCAGCCAGGTCTGCTCGGTTTACCTGCTGGACCCCGAAACCAACCGTTTTGTGCTGATGGCCACGGAGGGCTTGAACAAGCGCTCCATCGGCAAGGTCAGCATGGCGCCCAATGAAGGTCTGGTGGGCCTGGTGGGGACGCGTGAAGAACCCCTGAACCTTGAAAACGCGGCCGATCACCCGCGTTATCGCTACTTTGCCGAAACCGGTGAAGAGCGCTATGCCTCATTCCTCGGCGCACCGATCATCCACCACCGCCGCGTTGTCGGCGTATTGGTCATCCAGCAGAAAGAACGCCGCCAGTTCGATGAAGGTGAAGAAGCCTTCCTCGTGACCATGAGCGCGCAGTTGGCCGGGGTGATCGCCCACGCCGAAGCCACCGGCTCGATTCGCGGCCTGGGGCGCCAGGGCAAGGGGATCCAGGAAGCCAAGTTCGTCGGCGTACCGGGTTCGCCGGGTGCGGCGGTCGGTACTGCGGTGGTCATGCTGCCGCCGGCCGACCTCGATGTGGTGCCGGACAAGTCCGTCGACGACATCGACGCGGAAATCAAACTGTTCAAGACCGCCCTGGAAGGCGTGCGCGCCGATATGCGCAACCTGTCGACCAAGCTGGCCACCCAGTTGCGCCCCGAAGAACGGGCGCTGTTCGACGTGTACCAGATGATGCTCGACGACGCGTCCCTGGGTAACGAAGTCAAGACCGTGATCAAGACCGGCCAGTGGGCCCAGGGCGCGCTGCGCCAGGTGGTCACCGATCACGTCAACCGCTTTGAATTGATGGACGACGCCTACCTGCGCGAGCGCGCCTCGGATGTGCGTGACCTCGGTCGGCGCCTGCTGGCCTACCTGCAGGAAGACCGCACCACCAACCTGGTCTACCCCGACAACACCATCCTGATCAGTGAAGAACTGACCGCCACCATGCTCGGCGAAGTGCCGGAAGGCAAACTGGTGGGCCTGGTCTCGGTATTGGGTTCGGGCAACTCCCACGTGGCGATCCTGGCCCGTGCCATGGGCATCCCGACAGTGATGGGCCTGGTGGACCTGCCGTATTCCAAGGTCGACGGCATTTCGATGATCGTCGACGGGCACCGTGGCGAGGTGTTCACCAACCCCAGCGAGGTGCTGCGCAAGCAGTACGCCGAAGTTGTCGAGGAGGAGCGCCAGCTGTCCCAGGGGCTCGATGCCCTGCGCGAACTGCCCTGCGTGACCCTCGACGGCCACCGTGTACCGCTGTTGGTCAATACGGGCCTGCTGGCGGACGTGGCGCGTGCGCAACAACGTGGCGCTGAAGGGGTGGGCCTGTACCGCACCGAAGTGCCGTTCATGATCAACCAACGTTTCCCGAGCGAGAAGGAGCAGCTGGCGATTTATCGCGAGCAACTGTCCGCCTTCCATCCGTTACCGGTGACGATGCGCAGCCTGGACATCGGCGGCGACAAGTCACTGTCTTATTTCCCCATCAAGGAAGACAACCCCTTCCTTGGCTGGCGCGGTATCCGCGTTACCCTCGACCACCCCGAAATCTTCCTCGTCCAGACCCGCGCCATGCTCAAGGCCAGCGAAGGCCTGAACAACCTGCGCATTCTCCTGCCGATGATCTCCGGCACCCACGAGCTGGAAGAAGCCCTGCACCTGATCCACCGGGCCTGGGGCGAAGTGCGCGACGAAGGCGCCGACGTGCCGATGCCGCCGATTGGCGTGATGATCGAAATCCCGGCCGCGGTGTACCAGGCCAAGGAACTGGCGCGGCAGGTGGACTTCCTGTCGGTGGGATCCAACGACCTGACCCAATACCTGCTGGCCGTGGACCGCAACAACCCGCGGGTGGCCGACCTCTACGACTACCTGCACCCGGCGGTGCTGCAAGCCTTGCAGAACGTGGTGCGCGATGCCCATGCCGAAGGCAAGCCGGTGAGTATCTGTGGGGAAATGGCCGGTGATCCGGCGGCGGCGGTGCTGTTGATGGCCATGGGCTTTGACAGCCTGTCGATGAACGCCACCAACTTGCCCAAGGTCAAGTGGATGCTGCGCCAGATCAACCTGAGCAAGGCCAAGGATCTGCTGGCGGAACTGATGACCATCGACAACCCGCAAGTTATCCACAGCTCGCTGCAGTTGGCCCTGAAAAGCCTGGGGTTGGCGCGGATGATCAATCCGACCGCGACGAAAACCCTCTAAAAAATGTGGGAGCGGGCTTGCCCGCGATTGCGGTAGGTCAGTCAACTAAGATGCCGACTGATCCAATGCTATCGCGGGCAAGCCCGCTCCCACAGTTGACCTGCGGCGCTGTTAGATCTTGAGTTCCACCTCGCCCAACCGCCCCCCATGGGGCCCAAAGCTGCGTTCGAGCATATGTCGCAGCCCATCGGCATGCACAATCAGCGCGGTACTCGCCCGCGTCCCATAACTGGGGCTGGCGATAAACACACTCGACAACAAACTCTCCGTAGCCAACCCCACCCCGGTATCCGGCAACTCGGCAAAAGGAGCGGTCTGCGGGTCGCTCAAAATTTTCAGCAAGGCATCCGGCTGCGGATCACTCAGCACTTGGGCCAGTGCCGCCTTGGCCTTGAGCAGCTTTGGCCAGGGCGTATCCAGCCCGGCGTTGGATAAACCATAGATCCCGGCCTTCAGTTGGGTGGGGGCCGATTCATTGGCGTTGTAGTGCCACAGCTCGTGCGGCGTGCCAAGCAACAGGTTGAATCCGGCATATTCAATCGATCTGCCGTTAACCTCGGTCAAGTAGTCGGCAACCGGCAGCGAACCACCGAGAAAACGCGCCACCAACTCGCCGCGGGACTTGCGCGCCGGTGGTTGGTGCGGGTCGCGGATATTGGTCAGCGCGGCAAACCGTCCATCGGCGCCGACCCCCAGCCAAGTGCCTCCCGCTTCCTGGTCGCGACCGGCATACACCTGCGGTGCATCCGGCCACTGGGCCAAGGGCAGGCTGGGCCGGGCGTAGAATTCGTCACGGTTGGCCGCGACGATCAGCGGCTGGGCATGGCCCGGCCGCCAGGCGAAAACAATCAGGCACATAAGGCGATCCTTTTGTGTTTTGCTCACTCTACCCATAGAACCGCCGGCTATCCATCGTATCGAAGTTGGGCCAGATGCCTCCCATCCGTTAACATGCCAGGCTGCTTGGCGCGGGTGCGAACTTCTTCATTTGATCGAGCTGCTGTAACGCAGGCTTAATCGTCCACCGGCAAGGTCCGTGCGCAATAACGAATGATTTAACGAGGAGTCGCAATGCTGCCTTACCCGCAGATCGACCCGGTGGCCCTGGCCATCGGTCCGCTGAAAATCCACTGGTACGGGTTGATGTACCTGATCGGCATCGGCGGCGCCTGGCTGTTGGCTTCCCGACGCCTGAACCGCTTCGACCCGACCTGGACCAAGGAGAAGCTCTCCGACATGGTGTTCTGGATGTCGATGGGCGTGATCGTCGGCGGGCGCCTGGGCTATGTGCTGTTCTACGACCTGAGCGCGTACCTGGCCAACCCGACCCTGATTTTCGAGGTATGGAAGGGCGGCATGGCGTTCCACGGCGGCTTTATCGGCGTGATGCTCGCGGCCTGGTGGTTTGGCCGGCGCAACGGTAAGTCGTTCTTCCAACTGATGGATTTTGTCGCGCCGATGGTGCCGATCGGCCTGGGGGCCGGGCGTATCGGTAACTTCATCAACGCCGAGCTGTGGGGCAAGCCGACCGATGTGCCGTGGGCCATGGTGTTCCCGCCGTTCAGCGACCCGGCGCAGTTGGCGCGCCATCCGTCGCAGTTGTACCAGTTCGCCCTGGAAGGCGTGGCGCTGTTCCTGATCCTCTATATCTACTCGCGCAAACCGCGGCCGACCATGGCGGTTTCGGGGATGTTCGCCCTGTTCTACGGGATTTTCCGTTTCATCGTCGAGTTCGTGCGGGTGCCGGATGCGCAGTTGGGCTACCTGGCGTTCGGCTGGCTGACCATGGGTCAGGTACTGAGCATTCCGATGATTCTTGTTGGCCTGGGCCTGCTCTGGTGGGCTTACAACCGCCCACAGGCGATCAAGACCACTGCGCTATAAATTCGAACGCCGAGGCCCGAGGGCGTCGGCTTCACCGATACAGGTAATGTCATGAAGCAATATCTCGAGCTGGTTTCCCACGTCATCAACAACGGCACCAAGCAGGCCAACCGCACTGGCGTGAACACCATCAGCTTCCCCGGTGCGATGTTGCGCTTTGACCTGCAGGAAGGCTTCCCGGCCATCACCACCCGCAAAATGGCCTTCAAATCGGCGATTGGCGAGATGTGCGGCTTTTTGCGTGGGGTGAATAACGCCGCCGAATTCCGCGCCCTGGGCTGCAAGGTCTGGGACCAGAACGCCAACGAAAACGCGCAGTGGCTGGCCAACCCGTTCCGCCAGGGCGAGGACGACCTGGGCGAGATCTACGGCGTGCAATGGCGCAAATGGCCGGCGTACAAGCAGATCCCGCTAAGCAACCAGGCCGCTATCGAGCAGACCCTGGCCCAGGGCTATCGCCAGATCGCCGAAGGCGAGGAAGACGGCCAGGCCTACGTGGTGCTGTACAAGGCCATCGACCAGATCCGCCAGTGTGTCGACACCATCATCAAGGACCCGGGCAGCCGGCGCATCCTGTTCCACGGCTGGAACTGCGCCCAGCTCGATGAAATGGCCTTGCCGCCGTGCCACCTGCTGTACCAGTTCCACCCGAATGTCGAGACCAAGGAAATCTCCCTGACCCTCTACATCCGTTCCAACGACCTGGGCCTGGGCACGCCGTTCAACCTCACCGAAGGCGCCGCGCTGCTGAGCCTGATCGGGCGCCTGACCGGCTACACGCCGCGCTGGTTCACCTATTTCATCGGTGATGCGCACGTCTACGAGAACCACCTGGACATGCTCAACGAACAGCTCAAGCGCGAGCCATTCGCCGCGCCGAAGTTGGTGATCAGCGAGCGCGTGCCGGAGTTTGCCAGGACCGGCGTGTACCAGCCGGAGTGGCTGGAGCTGATCGAGCCTGGCGACTTCTCGCTGGAAGGCTATGAGCACCATGCGCCGATGACGGCGCCGATGGCGGTCTAGTCGAGACCGCATCGTCTGCATCGCAGGCAAGCCAGCTCCTACATGTGACCGAGTACTCAGGCACATGTGGGAGCTGGCTTGCCTGCGATGGCGTCAGCTCAGTTACCCCATTATCTAATGGCCGTGACTACGACCCACATGTGAGTGCTCCGCCTCACTGGCCGCCACACTCCCACTGACCTCCAGCCGCTGCAAAATCCCACACTGGTCGATCTCCGGCCCTTCGCCACAGCGCTGGCGCAGGTCGAGTAGTTGTGTCTGCAAGGCCAGCAACCCGTCAATCCGCGCCTTGACGTGATGGATATGCTCGTCGATCAGTGCATTCACGCTCTCGCACTGGTCCTGGGGGCTGTCACGCAGGCCGAGCAGGCTGCGGATTTCCTCCAGGGTCATGTCCAGGCTGCGGCAGTTGCGGATAAAGGTCAGGCGCTCGGTGTGCGCCTGGGTGTACAGCCGGTAGTTGCCCTCACTGCGCGCCGGTGGTGGCAGCAGGCCTTCTTTCTCGTAATAACGGATGGTTTCCACCGGGCAGTCGGTCAGTTTTGCCAGTTCGCCGATCTTCATCGCAGCAATCTCCAAAAGGGTGCTTGACCCTATAGTGGCTACAGGGTCTTTACTTGGCAACAGGCACCTTCATGGACGCGACACAATGAGCGATTCCCTGCGCACCCCGCACAAGCACGACCACAGCCACGATCATGATCACGACCATGATCACAGCCATCACGACCACGGCCATGATCATAGCCATCATGATCACGCGCAAAAGCTTGCGCCTGTGAAAAAGCATGATCACGGTGGCGGCTCCTGCTGTTCCGGCGCCGCAGCCCCGTCGCTGGTGACGTTGACGCAAGCAACCAGCGCCAACGCGCGCCTGAGTACCTTCCGCATTGAGGCCATGGACTGCCCCACTGAGCAGACGCTGATCCAGAACAAACTGGGCAAGATGGCCGGTGTGCAGCAACTGGAATTCAACCTGATCAACCGTATCCTCGGCGTGACCCACGACCTGCCGAGCACCGCGCCGATCGTCGAGGCCATCAAGTCCCTGGGCATGCAGGCCGATCCGATCGAAGAGGGCGTGCCGGCCGCCGCACCACCGGCCAAGAAGCACTGGTGGCCGCTGGCCCTGTCTGGTTTTTGCGCCCTGGCAGCAGAGGTGATCCATTTCACTGACGCGGCCCCGACCTGGGTGGTGGCGCTGGTGGCGCTGGTGTCGATCCTCAGTGGCGGCCTTACCACCTACAAAAAGGGCTGGATTGCCCTGAAAAACCTCAACCTGAACATCAACGCGCTGATGAGCATCGCCGTGACCGGTGCGATCCTGATCGGCCAGTGGCCGGAAGCGGCGATGGTGATGTTCCTGTTTACCGTGGCCGAGTTGATCGAGGCCAAGTCCCTGGACCGTGCGCGCAATGCCATCAGTGGCTTGATGCAGATGACCCCGGAGCGGGCCACGGTGCGCCAGGCTGACGGAAGCTGGGTCGAACAAGAGGTCAAGACCATTGAACTGGGCGCTGTTGTGCGGGTACGTCCCGGCGAGCGCATTGGTCTGGACGGCGAAGTCACTGCCGGCCAGTCCACCATCGACCAGGCGCCGATCACCGGCGAGAGCCTGCCGATCGAGAAGACCGTGGGCGATAAAGTCTTCGCCGGCACCATCAACCAGGCCGGTTCCCTGGAATACCGGGTGACCGCTGCCGCCAACAACTCGACGCTGGCGCGCATCATCCATGCAGTGGAACAGGCCCAGGGCTCGCGGGCGCCGACCCAGCGCTTTGTCGACAGCTTCTCGAAAATCTACACCCCGGCGGTGTTCCTGTTTGCCCTCGGCGTGGCGGTGATCCCGCCGCTGTTCATGGGCGCGGTGTGGTTTGACTGGATCTACCGCGCCCTGGTGCTGTTGGTGGTCGCGTGCCCTTGTGCGCTGGTGATTTCCACCCCGGTGACCATCGTCAGCGGCCTGGCTGCCGCTGCGCGCAAAGGCATCCTGATCAAGGGCGGCGTGTACCTGGAGGCCGGCTACAAGCTGGACTACCTGGCCCTGGACAAGACTGGCACCATCACCCACGGCAAGCCGGTGCAGACCGACTACCTGGCGTTGTTCCCCAACTTGGAGGACCGCGCGCCGGCCTTGGCCGCCAGCCTGGCCGCGCGTTCCGACCACCCGGTGTCGCTGGCGATCGCCAATGCCGCTGTGGATAAAAAACTCCCGCTACAGGCTGTGGATAACTTCGAAGCCCTGGCCGGGCGCGGGGTGCGCGGCGAGATCAATGGCCAGGTCTATCACCTGGGCAACCATCGCCTGGTGGAAGAACTGGGCCTGTGCTCGCCGGCCCTTGAAGAAAAACTTTTCGCCCTGGAAAAACAAGGCAAGTCGGTGGTGCTGCTGCTCGACACATCTGGCCCACTGGCGCTGTTCGCCGTGGCCGATACGGTCAAGGACAGCAGCCGCGAAGCCATCCAGCAGTTGCACGAGCTGGGCATCAAGACCCTGATGCTCACCGGCGACAACACCCACACCGCCCAGGCAATTGCCGCCCAGGTGGGCATCGACCAGGCCCAGGGCGACCTGCTGCCCACCGACAAGCTCAAGGCTATCGAGGACCTGTACGGGAAAAACCACCGGGTCGGCATGGTCGGCGACGGCATCAACGACGCCCCGGCCCTGGCCCGCGCCGAGATTGGCTTTGCCATGGCTGCAGCGGGCACCGACACGGCCATCGAGACCGCCGACGTTGCGCTGATGGACGACGATTTGCGCAAGATTCCGGCATTCATACGCTTGTCGCGACAAACGTCGAGTATCCTCAAGCAGAACATCGCCCTGGCGCTGGTGATCAAGGCGATCTTCCTGGCGGTCACCTTCATGGGCATGGCCACTATGTGGATGGCGGTGTTCGCCGACATGGGCGTGAGCCTGCTGGTGGTGTTCAATGGTCTGCGCCTGCTGCGCAAATAGTCGATGAGAGGGTGGTGTGCTGAGTGCCGAGTTGAAGGCGTTTTACATGGTTGCCCGCCTGGGCAGTATTACCCAGGCGGCGAAAAAACTCGGCCTGAGCCAACCCACGGTGACCACCCAGATCCGCCATCTGGAAAGCCAGTACGCAGTTGAGCTGTTCTACCGCGGTGGCCGCCGCCTCACCGTCAGCGACGAAGGCGCGCGGTTGATGCCGATGGTCAAGGCGCTGTTGCAGCAGGAAGCGGATATCGAGTTTTTCCTGCGCAACAGTGGCCAGGTCCAGGGCACGTTGCGGATCGCCGCGACCGCGCCCTATTACATCCTCGACCTGGTGAAAACCTTTCGCGAACGCTTGCCCCACGTGGAAGTGGCGGTGGAAATCGGCAATTCCCAGCAGGTCCTCGAAGCCCTGGATGATTACCGGGTGGACGTCGCCGCCTCCTCGCAACTGCTGGACGACCCGCGCCTGATCCGCCGGGTGCTGGGCACCGATCCACTGGTACTGGCGGTGCATCGCAATCACCCGTTGGCCGTGCTGGAGCATGTGCCGCTCAGTGCGCTGGCGGGGCATACCCTGTTGATGCGCGAGGCAGGGTCCACCACCCGGCGCCTGACTGAAGAGATGCTCAAGGGCGCTGGCGTGAGTTATGGGCCGCTGCTGGAAATCGGCAGTCGCGAATCGATTCGCGAGGCGGTGCTGCGCAACATCGGCATCAGTATCATCGCCCGCCAGGAAGTGCCCCATGACCCGCAACTGCGGGTGCTGAGCATCGAGAATGCGCCGCAGATTCCCGAGTACCTGTACTGCCTTAAAGAGCGCAAAGGTGCGCGGTTGCCGGCGGCGTTTCTGGGGTTGGCGCAGGAAATGTCGCCACTCTGAAAGATTTTTGGTGGTTTTGAAATCGCCGTCGCAGGCAAGCCAGCTCTCACATTTTGATCTGTGAATACATTCAAATGTGGGAGCTGGCTTGCCTGCGATAGCGGTAGACCAAACACCCCAAGGCTATACCCCTACCCAAATCCACCAATACCACTATCACCCTCTTTTGCCTTCCTGCCACACCAGGGACGCATTTGCTGCCTAGCATGGCCTTCATCAGTTTGATGAGGTGCCACCATGAACACAGCCCAGCTCAACCCCGGCGCGCCGATGAAGGTGCGTGGTATCCAGAAGCGCTTTGGCGCCTTTACTGCCCTGGACCATGTGTCCCTGGACGTCGCCGCCGGTGAACTGGTGTGCCTGCTCGGTCCCTCGGGCTGCGGCAAGACCACCTTGCTGCGCTGCATCGCCGGCCTGGAGCGCCAGGACAGCGGCGAGTTGTACCTGGGTGATCGCGATGTTTCCCTACTGGCACCCCAGGCGCGGGACTACGGCATTCTGTTCCAGTCCTACGCGCTGTTTCCCAACCTCAGCGTCGAGGCCAACATCGGCTACGGCCTGACCGGCAGCGGTCGCGATGAAGTGCGCAAGCGCGTGGCGCAGATGCTGGAACTGGTGGGCCTGACCGGCAGCGAAAAAAAATACCCCGGCCAACTGTCCGGCGGCCAGCAACAGCGCGTCGCCCTGGCCCGTGCCCTGGCGCCGGCCCCGTCGTTGTTGCTGCTGGACGAACCGATGTCGGCCCTCGATGCCCGGGTGCGCGAGCACCTGTGTACCGAGCTGCGCCAACTGCAACGCCGCCTGGGCATCACCACCCTGATGGTCACGCACAACCAGGACGAGGCCATGCTGATGGCCGACCGCATCGCCGTGATGAACAATGGCAAGGTCGAGCAGTACGCCACCCCGCAAGAAATCTACGACCGCCCGGCCACGCCGTTCGTGGCCGAGTTTGTCGGCCAGGGCAACTGGCTGCCGTTCAGCCGCAACAGCGCCAGCCACGCCCAGGTCGGCGGGATGAACGTGCGCCTGGCCGATGACTGCGGCAAAGCCGCGTCGGGCCGCCTGTTCTGCCGGCCGGAAGCGATCAGCGTCAACCCGCCGGTACACGAAGAAAACCTGTTCCCGGCCAAGGTCCGCGAGATCACCTTCCTCGGCAACCGTTGCCGCATGAGCTTTGAACTGGACCAGTTGCCCGGCCATTCGCTGCTGGCCGAACTGGCGCCGGAAGCCATGCCACGCCTGGGCGCCCAGGATATCTGGGTGGCACTGCCACCGCGCAGCCTGCAGGTGTTTGCCTGAGATGGCCGTTGATATGAGCCTGCCGGTACCCGGCCGCGTGGCCCGTCAGGCTTCCCGTGCGCAAATCGGCGACCGCATTTTTGTGCTGGGCGGCAAGCTGCTGCTGCTGTGCCTGTTGGGCGTCGCCGTGCTGCTGCCGTTGCTGGCGATCTTCTGGCGCGGTTTCAGCGCCGAAGACGGCCAGGGCGGCGGCCTGGTGGCCGCGCGCGAGTTGCTGACCAGCGCCAACTTCCATTGGCTGCTGGGCAATAGCCTGAAGGTTTCCCTGAGCGTCGCGATCATTGTCGTACCCCTGGCCTACCTGTTTGCCTACGCCCTGCAACGCACGCTGATCCCCGGCAAGACCCTCTGGCGCGGCCTGTCGTTGCTGCCGCTGATGGCGCCGTCGATGTTGCCGGGCATCGCCCTGGTGTACCTGTTCGGCAATCAGGGCATGTTGCGCGGGTTGCTGTCAGACAACATCTACGGCTTCTGGGGGATTGTCCTCGGTGAAGTGATCTACACCTTTCCCCACGCGCTGATGATCCTGCTGTCGGCGTTGTCCCTGGCGGACGCGCGGCTGTTCGATGCCGCTTCAAGCATGGGCGCCAGCCCGGCCCGGGCGTTTCGCAGCATCACCTGGCCGGCGACACGCCAGGCCGTGTTCGCCGCGTTCTGCCTGGTGTTCACCCTGACCATCACCGACTTCGGCGTGCCGGTGGTGGTGGGCGGCGACTATCAAGTGCTGGCGCTGGAAGCCTACAAGGCCGTGGTCGGCCAGCAGCAATTCGGTCGTGGTGCCCTGATCGGCATGGTGCTGCTGTTGCCGGCGCTGCTCAGTTTTGCGGTGGATACCTGGCTGCGCCGGCGCCACGGCGACTCCATGAGCGGCCGCGCCCAGGTGTTCCAGCCGGCGCCATCGCGCCTGCGTGATGGCTGCTACCTGGCGATTGTGCTGCTGATCTGCGCGGTGCTGCTGTTGGTGTTCGGCATGGCGGTGTATTCGTCGCTGGTGAAGTTCTGGCCGTACAACCTGTCGCTGTCGCTCAACCACTATCAGTTCAATGACACCGCCGGCGGCGGCTGGCTGGCCTATCGCAACAGCCTGACCATGGCGATCTGCACCGCACTGATCGGCAGCGTACTGATCTTCACCGGCGCTTATCTGATGGAAAAGACCAAGGGGCAAAAAGGCCTCAACCTGGCGCTGCGCATGCTCAGCTTTGTGCCGATGGCGGTGCCGGGCCTGGTGCTGGGCCTGGGCTACGTGTTCTTTTTCAACCTCAACGGCAACCCGCTGCATGTGCTCTACGGGACCATGACGCTGCTGGTGGTGTGCACCATTGCTCACTATTTGACCACCGCGCAAATGACCGCCACCACGGCCCTGCGCCAACTCGACGCCGAGTTCGAAGCCGCCGCGCTGTCGCTCAAGGCGCCGCTGTACCGCCACTTTTTGCGGGTCACCGTACCGATCTGCCTGCCGGCGCTGTTGGACATCCTGCGCTACCTGTTTGTCTCGGCGATGACCACCGTATCGGCAGCGATCTTTCTCTACAGCCCCGACACCATCCTCGCCGCAGTGGCCGTGCTGAACATGGACGACGCCGGCAACGTAGGCGGCGCGGCGGCCATGTCGACCCTGATTCTGTTCACCTCAGCCAGCGTCTCGCTGCTGCTGGCGTGGGCCTCACGCGGTTTGTTGCGCCGCTCCCAGGCCTGGCGCCAAACCGCGCCCGGTCAATAACTCTGCCCTCCACAAGGAAACGCACCATGTTCAAGCCCCTGGCCCTCGCCGCTGCTGTGCTCACCGCGTTCAGCCTGAATGCCTTTGCTGCCAAGACCGAGTTGACCGTGTACACGGCCCTTGAAGCCGAGCAGTTGAAGACCTACAAAAAAGCCTTCGAGGCGGCCAACCCGGACGTCGAGATCAAGTGGGTGCGCGACTCCACCGGCATCATCACCGCCAAGCTGCTGGCAGAAAAAGCCCGCCCGCAAGCCGATGCGGTGTGGGGCCTGGCGGCTTCCAGCCTGGCGATCCTCGATCAGCAAGGCATGCTGCAAAGCTATGCGCCAAAGGATCTGGACAAGATTGGCAAGAACTACCGCGACGCCGCCAACCCACCGGCCTGGGTCGGCATGGACGTGTGGGCCGCGACGATTTGCTTCAACACCGTCGAAGCCGAGAAACAGGGCTTGAGCAAACCCATCAGCTGGCAGGACCTGACCAAGCCCGAGTACAAGGGCAAGATCGTCATGCCTAACCCGGCGTCGTCCGGCACCGGCTTTCTCGACGTCAGCGCCTGGTTGCAGACTTTCGGTGAGAAGCAGGGCTGGCAGTACATGGATGACCTGCACCAGAACATCGGCCAGTACGTGCACTCCGGTTCCAAGCCGTGCAAGCTGGCGGCTTCGGGTGAGTTCCCGATCGGCATTTCCTTCGAATACCCGGCGGTACAGTTGAAACGCCAGGGCGCGCCGCTGGACATCGTCTTGCCCAAGGAAGGCCTGGGCTGGGATATCGAAGCCACTGCGCTGATCAAGGGCACGGCCCACCCGGAAGCAGCGCAGAAACTCGCCGACTTCTCCGCCAGCCCCGCAGCGATGGAGCTGTACAAGGAAAACTTCGCGGTGCTGGCCCAGCCGGGCATTGCCAAGCCGCAGACCGAATTGCCGGCGGACTATGAGCAGCGCCTGATCAAGAACGATTTTGCCTGGGCCTCGAAGAACCGTGACAACATCCTGGCTGAATGGCGCAAGCGCTATGACGGCAAATCGGAGAAGGTGGCGGGTCAGTAACTGTTCGATGGGCTGAGGGCCTCATCGCCGGCAAGCCAGCGCCTACATTTGAAGGTATTCACAATTCAAAATGTGGGAGCTGGCTTGCCTGCAATAGTGGTCTGCAATTCGCTACATCACTTAATTCTGGGGAGAGGCCTAATGAAAGCTGAGCAGGTAGTCGCCGAGGTCTTTGCTCTGTATGAACAGCATGGCGCTGCCGATTATATCGGCGAGCCGGTGTCGCAGATCGAGCATATGTCCCAGGCCGCGCAACGGGCCATGGCCGAAGGCTTCGACGATGAAGTGGTGCTGGCGGCGTTCTTTCACGACATCGGACATATCTGCGGCCAGGGTGGCGCGAACATGGGTGGCTACGGCGTGGTCAGCCACGAACGCCTGGGCGCCGATTACTTGCGGCGCGCCGGGTTCAGCGAGCGCCTGGCGAAACTGGTGGAGTATCACGTGCAGGCCAAGCGTTACCTGACCTTCAGCCAGCCGGACTATTACGCACGCTTGAGCGAGGCCAGCCGCCGCACCCTGGGTTATCAGGGCGGGGTGATGACGGCCGACGAGGCCCGCGCGTTCGAGCAGGACCCGCTGTGCGCGGTGAGCCTGCGCATGCGCCACTGGGATGAACAGGCCAAGGAAATGCACGTGCCGCTGCTCGACCTTGAGGTGTTGAAGGCCAAGGCCCGGCAACTGCTGGCGGCCTAGGCCTCGTCCAGGCGTTGGGCCAGGGCCTCGATCTGTTCCTGGCGCTCGGCCTGGCTCAACCTTGGGTGAGGGTTGAGCGATGACCATTGCGGATGGGCGCGCGCCTTGTGCAAGGCGTCGGGCAGTTTGCCTTCGCGCCAGCTCTTGTCCTGCGGGGTGTCGACCTTGATGCTGTGCAGCGCCGCATGCCCGCGCAGGTTCAGGGCCTTGAGCAACTGGCGCTGGCGCAGGGCCAACAGGCGCAACACGCTGTCATCCACGGTCAGTTCGCGCTGGCCCTTGATCTTGCCCAGCAGACGGCTGCCGTAGCTGCGCGCGGTTTGCAGCGCGCCGCCGGCAATCGCCCCGGCCAGGGCGGCTGCGCCCAGGGTCAGGCCGCCCACCAGCAAATCCACACCGGCCCCGGCGGCGGCCCCCGCGGCAATCCCGCCGCCGACCCGCACCCCCAGTTGCTTGAGGGTTTCGGGGTTGAACAAATCATCACCCCAACGCCCGTCCAGCAACGGCAGGTCGCTGGCCGCAGCGTCTTGCGGGCGGAAGCCGTAGAGTTTGAGCAGGGCCTCGACGCAACGTTGTTCGCGCTGGCGCACGGCCTTGCGCAGATCGCTGATGGCTTGCTGTTCATCCTCGGTGACCACGCTGCGCCGGCACGCGGCGCAGTCGATCAGCAGCTCGGCGATCAGGCGCGCGGCGCTTAGCTGGCGCGCCTGGCGCTGGGCTTCCTGGTCGAGGATCAGCCGTTCCAGCTGTGGCCGCGAGCTTTCCAGCAACAGGGCGAGGCTTTCATACAACCGCCGCTCGCCATCTTCGGGGGGCGCCACGCTGTCAAAGCGCACCAGCGCGTGCAGGCCCAGGCGGGCCAGGGCTTCACGCCAATCCGGCTCGCGGTGTTCGGCGCTGCTGACAAAGTTGAGCACCGGCAGCAGCGGTTTGCCGCAACTGGCCAGCACTTGCAGCTCGTCGCGGTACTTGGCCAGTACCGGCTCCCGGGCGTCAATCACGTACAGGCCGGCGTCGGACGCCAGCAACTGACGCAAGACCTTGGCCTCCTGCTCAAAGCGCTGGCGGGCTTCGCTGCCTTCGAGGAAACGCGCCAGGCGCGCCGGGCCATCCAGGCGTTCACCGGGGCGGTCGAGGCGTTCGAGGTAGTCGAGCAGGGCGATGGCATCTTCCAGGCCTGGGGTGTCGTACAACTCCAGCAAGGCTTCGCCGTCGACCGACAAGCGTGCACCTTCGACATGCCGGGTGGTGCTGGGGCGGTGGGACACTTCGCCAAAGCCCACGTCTCGGGTCAGGGTGCGCAGCAGCGAGGTCTTGCCGACGTTGGTGTGGCCGACCACCGCCAGTTTCAGGGGTTTAGTCATGACCGGACTCCAGCCAGGTGAGCGGCGCGCAATCGGCGAAGGGCAAGTCCAGTTGCTGCAACGCGCTGTGCCAATCGCCGAGGCGCTCGGCATCCAGCGCCTGGCCCGGTGGCGCTTGCAGCAGCCAGACGCGGGTAGCGCTGGCGCTGCGGGCCAGCTCGCCGATCAGCGCGAGGCTGCCGCGATCCGGCGAGCGGCGTGGGTCGCAGGCGATCAGCAGGCGTGCCGGCGGGAAGCGGGTCAGTTGCTCCAGCAGTTTGTGGCGCGATTCGCGGCTATCGAGGATGCCGGCGTCCTTGACCGTGGCCGGCAACTTGGGCGGCCAGGGGCGCTGGTCGTCCAGTTCGATGGCCACCAGCAGGGCGCCATCGCTGTGCAGGTCGCTGGCACCGCCGCTGACGTGGTGCAACTGCGGCGGCGCGGCATCGTTGACGCCAAGGCGTTCGCTGCTGGGCATCAAGGCTTCGCGCAAGTGGCTGTAGCCGGGCAGGTTGAGGTCCAGGCCCAAGGCTGCGCGCCCGCGTTTCCAGCGCCATAGGCACAGCACGGCGAGGATCAGCCTTGGCAGCAAGCCATAAACCAGCAACACCCCTACCAGCCACGCAGCCCAGGCCTGGCGGGCGCTCTCGATATTCAGCGCCGAATCGCCGCTGGCGCGGATCATCTCCACGCTGGGTACGCTGAAACCGAGCAGCGCGGGCAGGCTGCCCAGGGCCTGGGTCACGCTGACAAAGGTGTCGGCGCCAAGGATGGTGGTTTCCCAGACAAACCCGTAGCGCCGGGTGGCCATCAGCGTCAGCAGGATCACCAGCGCGCTGCACAGTGCCAGCAGCCACAGGCCATTGACCAGCACACCCACCGCCCAGCGGTTGAGCTTATGGCGTTGCAGCAGCAACAACAGCGCTGGCGCCAGTTGCGCGGCCTTGGCATCGCGGGCGAGTTTTTCGCTGAGCCACAACCACAGGCGGCCGAGGCTGGCGCTGTGTTCGCCGGCAAACAGCAAGCCCAGGGCCCAGCTCAGCAGCAGGATCAGGTTCAAGCCCAGCAGGCTGCCCAGGGCCCAGAACACATTGACCGGGGCCAGGCCGTTGCCCAGGGCGGCGAAGGCCAGGCCAGCGCCGCTGACGATGGCCAGCACCATCAGCACGATCAGCGCCAGGCGTGCGCCTTGCAGCCAATGCAGCAGGGCGGCGCGCAGGCCGTCACGCTCGGCCAGCCACAACGCGCGGTTTTGAATGCGCGTCGGCAGGTCGCCGTCGCTGCTGCGGGCCAGGCGATTGGCTTCCTGGTCTTCCAGGGGGCCGGCGTGTTCTTCACGCAGGCGCACGGTTTCCGTCAGCCAGAGTGTGTGCAGGGGGTTCAGAGCAGTCACGCGCCGTCCTGTTGTGTCAGTGAGCCTGGAGCATAACCGCTGGCCCGCGCCTCTGGTATTCTCGTCGCCATGAAAAAAACTTTCCCTTTAAGCCTGATCGCAGCCCTCGGTGAAAACCGCGTGATCGGCGTCGACAACAGCATGCCCTGGCATTTGCCGGGGGATTTCAAATATTTCAAGGCCACCACCCTGGGCAAGCCGATCATTATGGGGCGCAAGACCTGGGACTCCCTGGGTCGACCGTTGCCGGGTCGCTTGAACATAGTGGTCAGCCGTCAGACCGATCTGGTGCTCGAAGGTGCGGAAGTTTTTCCGTCCCTCGATGCGGCAATTGAGCGGGCCGAGGCCTGGGCGCTGGAGCAGGGCGTGGATGAGCTGATGCTGATCGGCGGCGCGCAACTGTATGCGCAGGGGCTGGAGCAGGCGGATCGCCTGTATCTGACGCGGGTTGCGTTGAGCCCGCAGGGGGATGCGTGGTTTCCGGAGTTTGACTTGAACCGGTGGACGCTGGTGTCGAATGTGCAGAATCCGGCAGAAGGCGACAAGCCGGCATACAACTTCGAAGTCTGGGAAAAGGCCTAAAAGCATCGCCGGCAAGCCGGCTCCTACAGGACCGTGTAGGAGCCGGCTTGCCGGCGATAGCGCTCTATCAGGCCTGCGCCAACTCAGCATGCTCATCGGCATCGAGCAGCTTTTTATCGGTCTGCTGCATGATCTGGCTGGTAATCGCCCCGGCGGTCATCGAACCATTCACGTTCAACGCCGTGCGGCCCATGTCGATCAGCGGCTCCACGGAAATCAGCAACGCCACCAACGCCACCGGCAAGCCCATGGCCGGTAGCACGATCAGCGCGGCAAACGTCGCACCGCCGCCCACACCGGCCACGCCGGCTGAACTCAAGGTCACAATCGCCACCAATGTTGCGATCCACAGCGGGTCCAGCGGGTTGATGCCCACGGTCGGCGCCACCATCACGGCCAGCATCGCCGGATACAGGCCGGCACAGCCGTTCTGGCCAATCGTCGCGCCGAACGAGGCGGCGAAGCTGGCGATGGACTGCGGGATGCCCAGGCGGCGGGTCTGCGCCTCGATGCTCAGCGGGATGCTCGCCGCGCTGGAGCGGCTGGTGAAGGCAAAAGTCAGCACCGGCCATACTTTGCGAAAGAAGCGCAGCGGGTTGATCCCGGCCAGCGACAGCAGCAGGCCGTGGACCACAAACATCAGCCCCAGCGCCAGGTAGGACACCAGCACAAAACTGCCGAGCTTGATGATGTCTTGCAGGTTGGAACTGGCGACCACTTTGGTCATCAGTGCCAGCACCCCGTAAGGAGTCAGCTTCATCACCAGGCGCACCAGGCGCATCACCCAGGCTTGCAGGGTGTCGATGGCGTTCAGCACCTTCTGGCCTTTTTCCACATCGTCCTTGAGCAGTTGCAGCGCGGCAACCCCCAGGAACGCAGCGAAGATCACCACACTGATAATCGACGTCGGCTTGGCCCGGGCCAGGTCGGCAAACGGGTTTTGCGGGATAAACGACAGAAGCAACTGCGGGATATTCAGGTCGGCGACCTTGCCCGCGTAGTCACTCTGGATCACCTGCAGGCGTGCCAGTTCCTGGGTGCCGGCCACCAGGCCTTCGGCGGTGAGGCCGAACAGGTTGGTCAGGCCGATACCGATCAGCGCCGCAATGGCGGTGGTGAACAGCAGCGTGCCGATGGTCAGGAAGCTGATCTTGCCCAGGGACGCGGCGTTGTGCAGGCGGGCCACGGCGCTGAGGATCGAGGCGAACACCAGCGGGATCACGATCATCTGCAACAGCTGCACATAACCATTGCCCACCAGGTCGAACCAACTGATCGAGGCCTTGAGCACCGGATGGCCGGCGCCGTAGATGGTGTGCAGGACCACACCAAACACCACCCCGAGCACCAGGGCCAGCAAGACCTTCTTGGCCAGGCTCCAGTGGGTGCGACGGGTTTGGGCCAGGCCTAGCAATAAGGCCAGGAACACCAGCAGATTGAGAATCAGCGGCAGATTCATTGAAGCTCCAAGTAAATGGCTGCCAGTCGCCTGAGCGTGCGACTGCGAACCGGAAAGCCTAACAGCTTGAAATATATTGATTTAATACCTTTATGGAATGACTACTGTCGTTTTTGGAATAAGGGCCTGGCGCCCTGACATATGCTGGTGGCGGTTTCAGGACGCAGACGGTCGTGCTGGTGCCGGGAACGGTCACACGGATTTGTTAGCGTCGATGTCTTTCACTCAGGGAGAAAACGCACATGAAGCTCACGTCGAGACTGTTTGCCGCCGCGCTGTGCCTCGGGCTTGCCAGCCAGGTCATGGCCGCCACCGAGTTGAAGCACTGGCCGGCACCCGCCGCCAAGCAACTCAATGAAATGATTGCGGCCAACGCCAACAAGGGCAATTACGCGGTGTTCGACATGGACAACACCAGCTACCGCTTCGACCTCGAAGAGTCGCTGTTGCCGTACATGGAAAACAAGGGCCTGATCACCCGCGACAGTCTCGATCCATCGCTCAAGCTTATGCCGTTCAAAGACACCGCCGAGCACAAGGAAAGTCTGTTCAGTTACTACTATCGCCTGTGCGAAGTGGACGACATGGTCTGCTACCCGTGGGTCGCCCAGGTGTTTTCAGGCTTTACCCTCAAGGAACTCAAGGGTTACGTGGATGAGTTGATGGCCTCCGGCAAACCGGTGCCGGTCACCTACTTTGAAGGCGATGTGGTGAAGAACATGGAGGTGCAACCGCCGAAAATCTTCACCGGCCAGACCGAGCTGTACAACAAACTGATGGAAAACGGCATCGACGTGTACGTGATGACCGCCGCCTCTGAAGAGCTGGTGCGCATGGTCGCCTCCGATCCGAAGTACGGCTACAACGTCAAGCCGCAGAATGTCATCGGGGTCAGCCTGTTGCTCAAGGATCGCAAGACTGGCGAGCTGACCACTGCCCGCAAGCAGATCAGCGCCGGCAAATACGATGAAAAGGCCAACCTCGGCCTGGAACTGACCCCCTACCTGTGGACCCCGGCGACCTGGATGGCCGGCAAGCATGCGGCGATCCTCACCTACATCGACGAGTGGAAAAAACCGCTACTGGTCGGCGGCGACACCCCTACCAGCGACGGCTACATGCTGTTTCACGATGTGGACGTGGCCAAGGGTGGCATCCACTTGTGGATCAACCGCAAGGACAAGTACATGACCCAGCTCAACGGCATGATGGCCAAGCATGCGGCGGCCCAGGCCAAGGAAGGGCTGGCGGTGACGGCGGACAAGAACTGGGTGATCGTCAAGCCCGATGAAATCCAGTAACCCTGTGGGAACTGGCTTGCCTGCGATGGCATCACTGCGGTGTGGCAGGCAGACCGAGTCGCCTGGATCGCAGGCAAGCCAGCTCCTACATTTGATCTCCTGTGGTTTGGCAATTCAGGCAGGCAAAAAAATGCCCCGCACGTGGCGGGGCATTTTTATGGGCGGGGCTTACAGGCCGTCGAGCATGGCCTTGTTACGCACCGCACCCTTGTCGGCACTGGTGGCCAGCAGGGCGTAGGCCTTGAGGGCGGTGGTGACTTTGCGCGGACGCTTCTCCACCGGTTTCCAGCCTTTCTTGTCCTGCTCGACCCGGCGTGCGGCCAGTTCTTCGTCGCTGATCAACAGGTTGATCGAGCGGTTCGGAATGTCGATCAGCACCTTGTCGCCATCCTGCACCAGGCCAATCGCGCCACCGGCAGCGGCTTCTGGCGAAGCATGGCCGATGGACAGGCCCGAAGTGCCGCCCGAGAAGCGCCCGTCGGTCAGCAGCGCACAGGCTTTGCCCAGGCCCTTGGATTTCAGGTACGAGGTCGGGTAGAGCATTTCCTGCATACCCGGGCCGCCTTTCGGGCCTTCGTAGCGGATGATCACGATGTCGCCTTCTTTCACTTCGTCGGCGAGGATGCCGCGCACCGAGCTGTCCTGGCTTTCGTAGATCTTGGCGCGACCCTCGAACACGTGGATCGACTCATCCACGCCAGCGGTCTTCACCACACAGCCGTCGAGGGCGATGTTGCCGTAGAGCACGGCCAGGCCGCCTTCTTGCGAGTACGCGTGTTCGACACTGCGGATGCAGCCGTTTTCACGGTCGTCGTCCAGGGTGTCCCAACGGGTCGACTGGCTGAAGGCCGTCTGGGTCGGGATGCCGGCCGGGCCGGCCTTGAAGAAGGTGTGCACGGCTTCGTCGTCAGTCTGGGTGATATCCCACTTGGCGATGCCCTCGGCCATGGACGTGCTGTGCACGGTCGGCAGGTCGGTGTGCAGCAGGCCGCCACGGGCCAGGGAGCCTAGGATCGAGAAGATCCCGCCGGCGCGGTGCACGTCTTCCATGTGGTACTTCTGGATGTTCGGCGCGACCTTGCACAACTGCGGCACGTGGCGGGACAGGCGGTCGATGTCGCGCAGGTCGAAGTCGATCTCGGCTTCTTGCGCTGCGGCCAGCAAGTGCAGGATGGTGTTGGTGGAACCGCCCATGGCGATATCCAGGGTCATGGCGTTTTCGAACGCCTTGAAGTTGGCGATATTGCGTGGCAATACCGACTCGTCGTTGTCGGTGTAGTAACGCTTGCACAGTTCGACGATGGTGCGGCCGGCCTGCAGGAACAGCTGCTCGCGGTCGCTGTGGGTGGCCAGTGTCGAACCGTTGCCCGGCAAGGCCAGGCCCAGGGCTTCCACCAGGCAGTTCATCGAGTTGGCGGTGAACATGCCGGAGCACGAACCGCAGGTCGGGCAGGCGCTACGCTCGTATTCCGCGACTTTCTCGTCAGAAGCGCTGGAATCGGCGGCGATGACCATGGCGTCCACCAGGTCCAGGCCGTGGGAGGCGAGTTTGGTCTTGCCGGCTTCCATCGGACCGCCGGAGACGAAGATCACCGGGATGTTCAGGCGCAGGGAGGCCATCAGCATGCCGGGGGTGATCTTGTCGCAGTTGGAGATGCAGACGATGGCGTCGGCGCAGTGGGCGTTGACCATGTACTCCACGGAGTCGGCGATGATCTCGCGGCTCGGCAGGGAATACAGCATGCCGTCATGGCCCATGGCGATGCCGTCATCCACGGCAATGGTGTTGAATTCTTTTGCTACGCCGCCAGCACGTTCGATCTCGCGGGCGACCAGTTGGCCCAGGTCCTTGAGGTGGACGTGGCCCGGTACGAACTGGGTGAACGAGTTGGCAATCGCGATGATCGGCTTCTTGAAGTCGTCATCTTTCATCCCCGTGGCACGCCACAGTGCGCGGGCGCCGGCCATGTTGCGGCCATGGGTGGATGTTTTCGAGCGGTAATCTGGCATGGAGCACTCCGGGCGGCTAATCAGGTACTAAATAGGGGAGTGAGCTTCTATTGACGTCTGGAACACTCAGAAATAGCCGTGTGTCCGGAAGTTGCCGCAAACGTTACGGGATCGCCGTGCGCATTGGCCTTGAGCTCATAAACCCGCCGGGGGATGACTGGCGATGAATAGGGTCGATTCTACACCGCTGGCGTCGGGAGGGAATGGCGAGAAGCATGTCCCGGGGCTTTATCGCCCGACCCTCGTATTTGTCAGCCAGCCCCAGAGGCTGAAGACGATAAAGCTTGCGGCAATGGTCATCAGCAAATGCGTTCCGGTTTGCGCAAGGGCTGCGCTGCTGATGGCGGCCGTCAGGAACATGATGCTGTTGCCCGCCGAGGCGGCCGTGCCCGCGCTGCTTGAGAACAACAGCATCGCCGCCGAAATGGCCGCCGGGCGCACCAGGGTCACGGCCAGGGCGCTGATCAGCATCGGGATCAGCAGGGTTATGGTGGTGATGGCGTCAAGGCTGACGATCAGCATCAGTAGCACACCGGCCACCAGCAGTAACCCCAGGCCGATATTGATTTGCCGGGCCAGCGAGATGCGTTTTTGCAGAAACGAGGCCACCATGCCGCCCAGCAGATAGGCCACGCCGTAGACCATCAGCACCAGGGCGTACTGGTATTCGGACAGTTTCAGCCCATCCATGAACATCAGGGGTGTGACGCTGATCAAGGCGAAGTAGCAGGCGAACACCAGTGCGGCGATCCACCAGTAGCGCAGGAAGTCCCGGTTGCCGGCCACGGCTTTCAACGTGGCAATGATCGACACCGATGCGCGATGGGGGCTGGCGGACTTGGTGGGCAGGATGCACAGCGCATGGATCAACATGCCCAATGCCATCACCGCGAACCCGTAGAAGCTGCCTTGCCAGTCAAAGGTGGTTTGCAGCCAGGAGCCGATCAGCGGCGAAAGGGCGACGAACGAGCCGCTCAGGGTCATGTAATACAGGCGCACGCGAGCCCGGTCCTGCTCCTCGAACAGGTCTTCCACCAGGGCGTGGCCCAGCACGAAGAAGCCACAGCCCATGGCCTGCACGCTGCGAAACAGCAGGAAGGTCAGGTAGTCCGGTGCCAGCGTGCAGCCTATCGCCCCCAGGATCGACAGTGTGATGCAGCCAAGCAGGACTTCCTTGCGCCCCCATTTATCCGAGAGTGGGCCGGCGATCAGTTGGGAGACCGAAAAGACCAGGGTAAACAGGCTGATGGACAGCGCGACATTGGCGCTGGGCGTGTCGAACCTGGCGGCGAGGGCCGGAAATGAAGGCAGCAGGATATTGATCGGGAAGAAACTGATCAGGGAAATGCAGGTGATCAGGATGAAGCGGGAAAAATACTGGCGTTTGGCTGGGCCATCGAGGACGGGCGAGCAGGTGGAATCAGACATTGTTTTTGTTTTCCGCAGTAAAGCCAGAAACCGATACTAGTCTGCAAAAAGTGGAATTCAATCAAAACCTTTGAAGGAAATTTCCTGGGGGCGCGTGGCTGGCGAAGGTAGGAAAATCTTTCTGACACTGCACAAAAAAAGGTGGGAGCTGGCTTGCCTGCGATAGCGGTGTAACAGATTAAAAATCTGTAACTGATACACCGCTATCGCAGGCAAGCCCACTCCCACCTTTGATCTGCGTGTTACTTAGCTATTGGGCAGCAACCGGCACGTGATGCTCTTGATGTAGCGCGTCTCGGCAATCGCCGGGTGCACCGGGTGGTCCGGGCCCTGGCCGCCACGTTCGAGCATCTGGATATTGCGGTCCAGATGGCGGGCGCTGGTCAGCAGGATGTTTTGCAGGTCGTCTTCAGGCAGGTGCATGGAGCACGAGGCGCTGACCAGGATGCCGTCCTTGCTGAGCAGGCGCATGGCTTGCTCGTTCAGGCGGCGGTAGGCGCCCTCGCCATTTTTCATGTCTTTCTTGCGTTTGATGAAGGCCGGTGGGTCGGCGACGATCACGTCGAAGCGCTCTTCGCTGGCTTTCAATTCTTTGAGGGCTTCGAACACGTCGCCTTCGATGCAGGTCATTTTCTCGGCAACGCCGTTCAGCGCGGCGTTGCGCTCTACGCCATCCAGAGCAAAGGCCGAGGCATCGACGCAGAACACTTCACTGGCGCCGAACGCTGCAGCTTGCACGCCCCAGCCGCCGATGTAGCTGTACAGGTCGAGAACGCGCTTGCCTTTGGCATACGGGGCCAGGCGTGCACGGTTCATGCGGTGGTCGTAGAACCAGCCGGTCTTCTGGCCCTGGATCACCGGGGCTTCGAATTGCACGCCGTTTTCTTCCAGGGCAACCCACTCTGGCACCAGGCCGAACACGGTTTCGACGTAGCGGTTGAGGCCTTCGGCGTCGCGCGCGGCGGAATCGTTCTTGAACAGGATGCCGCTGGGCTTGAGCACTTGGGTCAGTGCGGCGATCACGTCTTCTTTATGGGCTTCCATGGTCGCCGAGGCGATCTGCACCACCAGGATATCGCCGAAACGGTCGACCACCAGGCCCGGCAACAGGTCGGAGTCGCCGTAGACCAGGCGGTAGAACGGCTTGTCGAACAAGCGGTCGCGCAGGGACAGGGCGACGTTGAGGCGGTGCACCAGCAGCGACTTGTCCAATGGCAACTTGATGTCGCGCGACAGCAGGCGCGCGCAGATCAGGTTGTTTGGGCTCATGGCCACGATGCCCAGGGTCTTGCCACCGGCCGCTTCGAGGATGGCCTGGTCGCCTGCCTGGAAGCCGTGGAGTGGGGTGGCGGCCACATCGATTTCGTTGCTGTAGACCCACAGGTGGCCGTTGCGCAAACGACGATCGGCGTTGGCTTTGAGACGCAGGCTTGGCAGGGACATGACGTCGCTCCGGAAAAAAGAGCGGGAGTATACCGTGTTGTGTCGTTGTTGGCCGCGCCGCCGGACATGTGGGAGCTGGCTTGCCTGCGATCCAGGCGACTCGGTCTGTCTGTCGCACCGCAGCGATGCCATCGCAGGCAAGCCAGCTCCCACATTTTGCTCCGGTTTCCAATCCGGCTTTTGAGGTGTCGGTCAGGTTCCCATCGGGGTTAGAATCGCCCCCTAGCCCAGAGTGTGTATTTATGTCCCAAGAGCTTTCCGCCGAACAGATCCAACAGGCCCTGCAAGGCATCAGCGTGCCGCCCCAACCGCAAATCATGGTGGATTTGCAGATGGAGCAGTACATGCCCGATCCGGACCTGGAGGTGATTGCGCGGCTGATCTCCCAGGACCCCGGCCTGTCTGGCTCGCTGCTGAAAATCGTCAACTCGCCGTATTACGGCCTGAGCAACAAGATTGCCTCGATCCAGCGCGCGGTGAACCTGTTGGGCAGCCGCTCGATCGTCAACCTGATCAACGCCCAGTCGATCAAGGGCGAGATGAGCGACGACACCATCGTCACCCTCAACCGGTTCTGGGACACCGCCCAGGATGTGGCGATGACCTGCCTGACCCTGGCCAAGCGCACCGGCTCCCAGGCGGTGGACGAAGCTTATGCCCTGGGGCTGTTCCACGATTGTGGCGTGCCGCTGATGGTCAAGCGTTTCCCGGACTACATGAGCGTGCTGGAAGACTCCTACGCCAAGGCAGGGCCCGATTGCCGGGTGGTCGACACCGAGAACCGTGCGTTCCACACCAACCACGCGGTGGTGGGCTACTACACTGCCAAGTCCTGGCGCCTGCCGGAGCATGTGACCAACGCCATCGCCAACCACCACAACGCCCTGGCGATTTTCAGCGATGAGTCGGCGCGCAACAGCCCGCTGAAAAACCTGCTGGCGATCCTGAAGATGGCCGAGCACATTTGCGCGTCCTATCGGGTGCTGGGCAACCAGACGGTGGACCATGAATGGGACAGCATCGGCCACCTGGTGCTGGATTACGTGGGCCTGTCGGACTACGACTTCGAGAGCCTGAAGTTGTCGATCCGCGAGCTGGGCGCGCACTAACCTTTCTATCGCGAGACGAATATGCCTGAGCTGCCAGAAGTCGAAACCACCCGGCGCGGAATTGCGCCGCACCTGGAAGGCCAGCGGGTCAGCCGCGTGGTGGTGCGTGAACGGCGCCTGCGCTGGCCGATCCCCGAAGACCTCGATGTGCGGCTGTCCGGGCAGCGCATCGTGCTGGTGGAGCGGCGGGCCAAGTACCTTTTGATCAACGCCGAAGTTGGCACCTTGATCAGCCACTTGGGCATGTCGGGCAACCTGCGCCTGGTGGAAGTCGGCCTGCCGGCGGCCAAGCACGAGCATGTGGATATCGAGCTGGAGTCGGGCCTGGCCCTGCGCTACACCGACCCCCGGCGCTTTGGCGCGATGCTCTGGAGCCAGGACCCGCACAACCACGAACTGCTGTTGCGCCTGGGGCCGGAGCCGTTGACCGACCTGTTCGACGGCGAGCGCCTGTTCCAGCTGTCCCGTGGGCGCTCGATGGCGGTCAAGCCGTTCATCATGGACAACGCGGTGGTGGTGGGGGTGGGCAATATCTACGCGACCGAGGCGCTGTTTGCCGCCGGGATCGACCCGCGCCGGGAGGCCAAGGGCATTTCCCGTGGGCGTTACCTGAAGCTGGCGATCGAGATCAAACGCATCCTCGCGGCCGCCATCGAGCGCGGCGGTACGACATTGCGCGACTTTATCGGTGGCGATGGGCAGCCGGGGTATTTCCAGCAGGAACTGTTTGTCTACGGTCGGGGTGGCGAGGCGTGCAAGGTCTGCGGGAGCGAATTGCGCAATGTGATGCTGGGGCAGCGGGCGAGTGTGTTTTGCCCCAAGTGCCAGAGCTGATTGTGTGTGACGGCGGCTGCCGTCATCGCGGGCAAGCCCGCTCCCACATTTTGACTTGTGAACACCTTCAAGTGTGGGAGCGGGCTTGCCCGCGATGAGGCCCGCCCAGCCACCACAAGGTCTCAGGCCTTACCGGTAATCAACCGGTACTTCTCCATCAACTGCTCTTCAGTCTCAGGGTGTGCCTCATCCAGCGGGATGCAATCGACCGGGCACACTTGCTGGCACTGGGGTTCGTCGTAGTGGCCGACACACTGGGTGCACAGGTTGGGGTCGATCACGTAGATCTCTTCACCCTGGGAAATGGCAGCGTTCGGGCACTCGGGTTCGCAGACGTCGCAGTTGATGCAATCGTCGGTGATGATCAGGGACATGGAAACTCCTGCCAGGGCGCTCTGCCAAGGCATCTGAAAAACTAATGCGCGCAATTGTGCCGCATTGGCGCCCGCAGTGCGAGCGGGCGCCGGTCGAGCGGTCTTACTTCTTGAAGCGCAGCGTCAGCGCATCGGCGACCGCAGGGTGCACAAACTTGGTGATATCCCCACCCAATGCCGCGATTTCCCGCACCAGGGTCGAGGAAATGAACGAGTAACGCTCCGACGGCGTAAGAAACAGGCTCTCTACGTCCGGCGCCAGTTGGCGGTTCATATTGGCCAGCTGGAATTCATATTCGAAGTCCGACACCGCCCGCAGGCCACGCAGGAACACATTGGCGTTCTGCTCCTTGGCAAAGTGCGCCAGCAGCGTCGAAAAGCCCACCACTTCCACGTTGGGCAGGTGCTTGGTGACCTCGCGGGCCAGCTCCACGCGCTGTTCCAGGGGAAACAGCGGGTTTTTCTTGGGGCTGGCCGCGACCGCGATGATCACATGGTCGAACAAGCGCGAGGCGCGTTCGACCAGATCGCCATGGCCTTTGGTAATCGGGTCGAAGGTACCTGGGTACAACACTCGGTTCATCGCGTCGTCCTGGCGGAGTCCGTTGGGGAACCGGATGGTATCGCAGCCATCCCGGTCGGCCAAGTCAACTTATTCAGAAGAAAGCACTATAGACACCGCGAATACCTGGTTTTTTCATGCTGTTTTCAGACGTTCAGCCAGCGCCGTCGCCAGTTGCGCAGTCAGGCCGTACACCGAAAGCTGGGGGTTGGCGCCGATGCTGGTGGGGAACAGCGAGCCGTCGTGGATCGACAGGTTACGCAGTTGGTGATGCCGCCCAAGGCTGTCGGCCACGGCGTTTTTCGGCTCTTCGCCCATGGCGCAACCGCCCATCACATGGGCGCTGCCCAGGCAGGTGCGATGCAGTTCCAGGTTCAGGCCGTCAATCAGGCTGCGGGCCTGCGCCAGTGTGTTGACGTAGCGCGCGTCGTGGTGCAACGGCTTGACCGACTTTGCGCCGGCGGCAAACTGGATCTCGGCCATGCTGTGGAAAGCCCGGCGCAGGCCGTCCCAGGCGTAGGGCGAGACCTCATAGTCGAGCACCGGCGTGCCATCGCCGCGCAGGCCGACGCTGCCGCCCTGGCTGTCGGGGTGGAAGCCGTCGCGCAGCAGCGCCAGCATGGCGTGGGTCTTGGGCAACTGGCTCATGTCCAGGGCGTTCTGCGTGCCATAACCCCCGAACAATGTGCTGGCCAGCGCCGGGTGCAACGGCGGCGCTTCGAGCTTGTAGGACATTTTGCCGGTGGTGCCGTCCTGCCATTGGAAGTGGTCGGAGTAAATCGACTGCGGCGCGCCGTAGAACGGGTTGATCACCTCGTCGAACAGCCCCGCAGAAAAATTCACCAGATGCAGGAACGTGCGCTTGCCCAGGCGCGAATGCGGGTCGGGTGCGTCCGAGCGCATCAACAGCGCCGGGCTGTTGATGCCGCCGCCGGCCAGTACGTAATGCTTGGCTTTGACCGTGATCTTGCGGCCGGTAGGCGCTACGCAGCGCGCATCCATGGCCACGCATTCGAGGCTGGTGATGGTGTCGCCGCTGAACTTCAGGCGCTCGGCGCGGGCCAGGTACAGCAACTCGCCGCCTTGCTCCAGGGTCGAGGGAATGGTGGTCACTAGCATCGATTGCTTGGCGTTGACCGGGCAGCCCATGCCGCAATAGCCCAGGTTGAAGCAGCCGCGCACGTTGCGCGGGATCACGTGCCAGCTGTAGCCGAGCTTTTCGCAGCCTTGGCGGATCACATCGTTGTTGGGGTTGGGCGGCACGGCCCAGGGCGCGATGCCCAGGCGCTGTTCCATCTTTTCAAACCACGGTGCCATCTCGGCGCTGCTGTGGCCCTTGACCGCGTACTCGCTGGCCCAGTGGGACAGCGTCGGGTCGGGGGTGCGAAAGCTCGAGGTCCAGTTGATCAGCGTGGTGCCGCCCACGGCGCGGCCTTGCAGGATGGTGATGGCGCCGTCCTTGCTCATGCGGCCGATGCCTTCCTGATACAGGCTGGCGTAGGCCTCGTCTTCCAGCAGCTTGAAGTCGCTGCTGGTCTTGAGCGGGCCTTCTTCGATCAGCAGCACCTTGTAGCCGGCGGCGCTGAGAATCTCTGCGGTAGTGCCGCCGCCTGCGCCGCTGCCGATGATCGCGACATCGGCTTCCAGCACCATGTCCTGGTCGAGGGCGGCGCCGTTATGGGTTTTCCAGCCGCGGGCCATGCCATCGCGGAACACATCAGGTACGGGCATTAGCTTGTTCTCTTATTGTTTTGGCTACGGAGTGGCTATCAAAGTGGGTTGCCAAGGTCAGATCTTCGGTGGCCCTGGGTACCCGCAATGGGCCCAGGACTCGGGCCGAAAGTACCAGGCCATGATCACCAGCTTGAGCAGCGAGCCCTGGCCCATGCGCAGTAGGTTGAGGAAGCTGTTCTCCCAGCGATGCAGGAAGTTGCGGATCTGCTCGCTGCTGGCATTTTCCCAACTGCCCCAGATGCCGGTCAGCGGGCCACGGGTGACGGCCATGCCCAGTACGTCGAACAACTGCTGGGTCAGCTTGAACATCTCCGGTGACAGGTGCTGCAGGCTGTAATCGAGTTTTTTCAGGGTGTCTTCAATGCCTGCCGCCACTACCTCGGCGCTGGCCGCGCCTTCGAGTAACACCGGGATCACTGCGCGCAAAAACGGCAGGTCGCTGTTGCGCAGCATGGCAAAGCCGCTGGCGGGGGTGCTGCTGGAGCAACCGCTGAGGCTGGCGCCAAGGCCTGCGGTGGCCAGGAAGGCGCTGGCGCACAGGCCGATTTTCAAGACGCCGCGCCGTGACAGCGCGGGTGATTCAGTCAGGCTAGGGTTCATTTTTATTGTGGTCCCGGTGGTAACGGTTTTAGCGCACGAACAGCTTCTGGATCAGTTTCTGGATGGCTTTGCCATACGGTGGGTAAATCAGCTTGGCCGCATTCAGGCGTTGCTTGATCAGCACCCCCTTGGCCTTGCTGAACGTGAGGAACCCTTCATGGCCGTGATAGTGGCCCATGCCCGACGGGCCGATGCCGCCAAAGGGCATATCGTCCTGGGCCACGTGCAGCAGGGTGTCGTTCAAGCACACGCCGCCGGAATGGGTCTCGTGGAGTACGCGATTCTGTTCGGCCTTGTTGTAGCCGAAGTAATACAGCGCCAGTGGGCGAGGGCGTTGGTTGATGTAGGCAAAGGCCTGGTCGATCCCGCGATAGGGCACGATGGGCAACACCGGGCCGAAAATCTCGTCCTGCATCACGGTCATTTCATCGCTGACATTCAGCAGCAGGCTATGGGCCATGCGCCGTGCCTGGCCCTGGTCATAGAGCGGCACCAGGGTCGCGCCCTTGTCGGTTGCGTCCTTGACGTAGGCATTGAGTCGGGCGAGTTGTCGCTCGTTGATGATGGCGGTGTAGTCCGGGTTGTCGGCCAGGGTCGGATAAAACCCACGTACCGCCTGGGTGTAGGCCTCGACGAAGCCGTCCACACGGTCTTCGGGAACCAGCACGTAGTCCGGCGCCACACAGGTTTGCCCGGCATTCAGCGCCTTGCCGAATGCGATCCGTTCAGCGGCATCCTTGAGCGGCACATCGGCCGAGACAATCGCCGGGGATTTACCGCCCAGCTCCAGGGTGACCGGGGTCAGGTGCTCGGCGGCGGCGCGCATCACATGCTTGCCGATGCTGGTGGCACCGGTGAACAGCAGGTGATCGAACGGCAGCTTGGAGAACGCCATGCCCACTTCTGCTTCGCCGAGCACCACGCACACCAGGTCTTCGGGGAAGATTTGCGCCAGCAGGGTCTTGAGCAACTGGCCAGTGGCAGGGGTGGATTCGCTGAGCTTGAGCATCACCCGGTTGCCCGCCGCCAACGCGCCGACCAGCGGGCCGATGGCCAGGTACAACGGGTAGTTCCAGGGCACGATCACCCCGATGACGCCCAGGGGTTGATAGATCACTTTGGCAGATGCCGGCTGGAAGGCTATACCTACAGCGCGGCGCGACGGTTTCATCCAGCCCTTGAGGTGTTTGCTGGCGTAGTGAATGCCATGCAGGCTGGGCATCAGTTCGGCGAACAGGGTTTCGTCGGCACTGCGATGACTGAAATCGCTGCTGATGGCCTCGATCAGCGCCTGGCGCTCATCGCTGAGCAGGTCGCGCAAGGCCTTGAGCCACTGCTGGCGCTGCGCCGCCGTTGGCATCGGGTTGGCCGCGTAGGCGCGGCGCTGAGCAGCGAACAGGTCCTGGAGTTGGTCCAGCGCCTGGGAATCTTGCAGGTAGGCAACGTTGGCAGACATGGCGCAGTTCCCGATTGTTATTGGAATACCTGCGTTTTTAGAGTTATTGCTCTATTTTGTCAAATGACTTCGCGGCAACATGCAGTTTTATCCTGGCAAGGATAGACCGTAAGATGTTTGCATCAGGATTCCAGAAGCCGATACCCCATGGCACCACGAGTAAAGACCAGCGAACGCATTGTGCAAACCAGCCTGGAGCTGTTCAACCAGCAGGGCGAGCGCAGCATCAGCACCAACCATATTGCCGCCCACATGGAAATATCCCCCGGCAACCTGTACTACCACTTCCCGAACAAGCAGGCGATTATCGCCGTGCTGTTTCGCGAGTACGAGGCCCTGGTAGACAGCTTCCTGCGCCCGCCCCAGGGGCGGGCCATGGTGGTCGAGGACAAGCGCTTCTACCTGCAGGCGGTGTTGGCCGGCATGTGGCGCTACCGCTTTTTGCACCGCGACCTTGAGCATCTGCTGGAAAGCGACCCGGAACTGGCCACCGGCTACCGGCGCTTTTCCCAGCGCTGCCTGATCCAGGGCGGCGCGATTTACCGGGGGTTTGTCGAGGCCGGGATCCTGAACATGGACCCGGTGCAGACCGAAGCCTTGACCCTCAACGCCTGGATCATCCTCACCTCCTGGGTGCGCTTTTTGTGCACCACCAACGAGAACTCCGCACACCTGAGTGCCGAGGCGATCAAGCGCGGGGTGTATCAGGTGCTGGTGCTGGAGGCGGGGTTTATCACGCCCCAGGCCAAAGAAGCCGTGGACGCGTTGTTCAAAGAATTTTACGTGCCTCTAAGTCAGGCACTGGAAGAAGTGAAGTAGGCCCTTTCCCGAACGTATTTCCAGGAGTCCGTCATGCCGCTTGCGCAACTGATCAGCCCGGAACAACTGGCCGAACGCCAGCAGCACGCAGGCTTAGTCATCCTCGATTGCCGTTTTGCCCTGGAAGACCCGGATTACGGGCGTTGCAGCTATGCCGAAGGGCATATCGAGGGGGCGCAGTATGCGGACCTGGAGCGCCATCTCAGTGGGCCAGTGACCAAGGGCGTGACTGGTCGCCATCCGCTGCCGGCGCCCCAGGTGCTGGTCCAGCAGTTACAGGCCTGGGGCGTCAATGCCGACAGCGAAATCGTGCTGTATGACGACGGCCCTGGCGCGTTTGCCGCCCGTGCCTGGTGGCTGCTGGTGTGGCTGGGCAAGCGTGACGGTGTGTCGATCCTCGATGGTGGCCTGAAGGCCTGGCACAGCGCCGGTTTCCCCTTGAGCCTGGATGCGCCGAGCACCGAGCCTGGCACCTTTGCCGGCAGCCCGGACAACCATCTTCTGCTGGACGCCGAGCACCTGCAAAAACGTCTGGGCCAGCCGGGCCTGACCTTGATCGACGCCCGTGCCTTGCCGCGCTTTCGCGGTGAAGTGGAACCCATTGACCCGATTGCCGGGCATATTCCCGGCGCGCAATGTGCGGCGTTCAGCGAGAACCTGGGCAGTGACGGGCGCTTCTTGCCGGTGTCGCAGCTCAAGCAACGGTTTACAGAAAAGCTGCAAGGCCGCTCGCCCCAGGAATTGGTGGCGTATTGCGGCTCGGGTGTGACGGCGTGCCACAACCTGTTTGCCTTGAGCCTGGCGGGGTATCCGTTGGGCAAGTTGTATGCGGGGTCGTGGAGTGAGTGGATCAATGATCCGCAGCGCGAAATTGCTACCGGCGATTAAGTGGGTAATCCCCGATCAAATGTAGGAGCGGGCTTGCCCGCGAATGCGGTGTGCCAGCCACCGAATTTATTAGCTGAAACGCCGCATTCGCGAGCAAGCCCGCTCCCACATGATTAACCGTGTTTTACCCGTAACCAATGCGGGATCCGCCGCTCCAGGTAGTACCCAGGCGTCTTCAGCGAACCCTCGACAAACCCCACATGCCCACCCTTGGCCTGCAGTTCAAACTCGATGCAGTCCGACAGTTCGCTGGCCTGGGGCAAGCTGTGGGCAAACACAAAAGGATCATCCGCCGCCTGGATGATCAGCGTTGGCGTGCGAATCTCCCCCAGGAAGTAACGACTCGACGCCCGCCGGTAATAGTCCTCGGCGCTCAGGTAGCCATGCAGCGGTGCGGTGACGCGCCCATCAAAATCCCAGAATGTGCGCATCTTCTCCAGCGAGCCCAGATCGGCCAGGGTCTTCAGTGCGTCTTCGCGCCCGTCCTGGGTGAATTGGCGCTGCTTGACCCGGATATAGCTGAGCATCTCGCGCATGAAGTGCTTCTGATAGACCCGTGAGAAGCCCAGGCCGATGCGGTCGGCGCACTGATCCAGGCGAAACGGCACCGATACCGCCGCCGCGCCTTGCAGGCCGCAGTGGTCGCCGGTTTCGCCCAGGTGCTTGAGCAGCACATTGCCGCCCAGGGAGTAACCCACGGCATACAGAGGCGCCAAGGGTCGCTTGGCCCGCAGGTGCGCGATGGCGGCGGCCAGGTCTTCACTGGCGCCGGAGTGGTAACTGCGGGCCAACAGGTTGGGTTCGCCGGAGCAGCCACGCCAATTCAGCGCGACACTGGCCCAGCCCTGGCTGGCCAGGGCTTTTTGCAGGCCGGCAACGTAGGGCGAGTTGGACGAACCGGTCAGCCCGTGCAGCACCAGCACCAAGGGCGCATGCGGGTCGTGGGGGCCGTGCCAGTCGAGGTCGAGAAAATCGCCATCTTCCAGCCACAGGCGCTCGCGCTGGCGCTCGAGGTGGGTGGTGGGGCGCCAGAGCGGGCCCCACAGCGTTTGCAGATGTGGGTTGCCGAGGCCGAAGGCGGGGGTGAAGCGGTTTGCTGGCGGTGTCATGAATACCTGTCCTGTAGGCGCGGGCCTGCCCGCAGACAAACTCGCGCCTACAGCGTTTTCAGTGGGTCAGAGCCGTACGTTGCCACAACGCGTAATACACCCGCCCGGACTTTTGCTCGCGGTGCAGGCGCCAGTTGCCCGGCAGGCCCAGGGTTGATGGCGCGGTTTCGCTTTCGGTGTAGACCCAGGCGTCATCGGCCAGCCATTGGCGCTCTTCCAGCAGGGTGCAGACGGTCGGCAGCAGGTTCTGGTTGAACGGCGGGTCGAGGAACACCACGTCGAATGCACTGGCCGGCTGGGTTTCCAGGTAGCGCAGGGCATCGGCGGTTTGGACGTGACCGGTGGTGCAACGCAGGGTGCCCAGGTGTTCACGCAGGCTGGAAACCGCCACGTTGCTCGCGTCCAGCGCCTGGCCCAGGGCGGCGCCACGGGACAGCGACTCGAGAAACAGCGCGCCGCTGCCGGCGAACGGGTCAAGCACCTTGGCCCCTTCGATGTACGGCGCGAGCCAGTTGAACAGGGTCTCGCGGACCCGGTCCGGGGTCGGGCGCAGGCCCACGACATCGGGGAAGCTCAGCTTGCGGCTGCGCCATTGGCCGCCAATGATGCGCAGTTGGCCCACACCGTTATGAACGTTGTGGACAGGTTTTTTAGGGCGCGATGGACTAGCCATTAATGCTCCGGAACCCCGAGCGGCTGCTCGGCAGGTTTATCAGTGGGGGGCGGTAGTGGCTTTTGCGCGGTGGTGGGACCAGCGGTCACGATCACCATTTTATCGCTGCTCAAGTGCTTGTTCAGTGCAGCCTTGACCTGTTCGGTGGTCAGGGCCTGGGATTGCTTCATGAAGTCTTCCAGGTAATTGAGCGGCAGGTTGTAGAAACCCATGGCGCCCAGTTGCCCGACGATATCGGCGTTGCTCGCGGTAGACAGCGGGAAGCTGCCGGCCAGTTCACGCTTGGCGTCATCCAATTCTTTTTGCGTCGGCCCGGTCTTGAGGTAGTCGGCCAGCACTTGCTCCACCAGGCGCAAGGTGCCGCCGCTCATTTCGGCGCGGGTCTGCAGGTTGATCATGAAGGGGCCACGTACCTGCATCGGCGAGAAGCCGGAGTACACGCCATAGGTCAGGCCGCGCTTCTCGCGCACCTCGCTCATCAAGCGGGTGCCAAAGCCACCGCCGCCAAGGATCTGGTTGCCCAGGGACAGGGCGGCGTAGTCCGGGTCGGCACGGTCGATGCCCAGTTGCGCGAACAGCAAGTGCGTCTGCTTGGAGGGAAACTCGATGTGCCCCAGGCCGGCCTTGGGCTCGGTCGGCTCGGCGATTTTCGCCAGTGCCGGGCCCTTGGGCAGGGACGCGGACACCTTGGCTGCCATGGCTTCGGCGTCGGCACGGGACAGGTCGCCGACCATCGCGATCACCGCGTTGCCGGCGGCGTAGGCCTTGGCGTGGAATGCCTTCAACTGTGCCTGGGTAATGGCCGGTACGCTCTCTGGTGTGCCTTCGCTCGGGTGCGCATAGGGATGATCGCCGTACAGGCGCTTGAACAGCTCGATGCTCGCCAGCTTGCTCGGGTTCTGTTTCTGGTACTCGAAGCCTGCCAGCAACTGGTTCTTGATCCGCGCCAGGGAGTCGGCAGGGAAGGTCGGCTGGCCGATCACCTGGTCAAACAGCGTGAGGGCGGCCTCGCGCTTGTCGGCGGCACTGAGGCTGCGCAGCGACACCAGCGCCATGTCGCGGTAGGCACCGTTGCTGAAATCCGCGCCCAGGCCTTCAAAACCGGCGGCAATCTGCCCCACATCCTTGCCCGGCACGCCTTCGTTGAGCATGGCGTTGGTCAGCAGCGCCAGGCCCGGCGTGTTGCCGTCCTGGCTGCTGCCGGCGGCGAACAGGATGCGCATGTCGAACATCGGTAGCTCATGGGCCTCGACGAACAGCACCTTGGCGCCCTCGGCGGTGTTCCAGGTCTGCACGTTGAGCTGGCGATTGGTCGGGTTCTTGCCGTCCAGTTCCGCCAGGGATTGCAGGGTCTTGCTGGACTTGGCCTGCTCCAGCGCTGGGCTGGCGACGGAATCATCCGGGCGACCGATATACACCGCGACCGCTGCCACCAGGGTCACGACGATCAGGCCAGGCAGCACCAGGCGGTTGTTTTTGCTATCACTCATGAGTGGTCTCCTCGGGCATGACATGGGCGACACTCAGGCGTTCGCGGGTGAAATACGTACGCGCGGCTTTCTGGATGTCCTCGGGCGTCACGCTCTGCAGTTCGGCCAGCTCTGTGTCCATGAGCTTCCACGACAGGCCGACCGTTTCCAGGGAGCCAATGGCCGTGGCCTGGCTGGTGATGGAGTCGCGCTCGTAGACCACGCCGGCAATGACCTGGGCGCGAATACGCTCCAGTTCCTCGGCGGTCGGTGGCTTGGCCTTGAGTTCGTCCAGCAGGCGCCAGAGCCCGGCTTCGGCCTGGGCCACGGTTTTCTGCTTCTGCTGGTTGGGCGTGGCGCTCAAGGTGAACAGGCTGTCGCCGCGGGTGTAGGCGTCGTAGTTGGTCGAGGCGGCGGACACCAGTTCTTCACCGCGCTCCAGCTGGCTCGGGATGCGCGCGCTGTAGCCGCCATCGAGCAGTGCCGAGATCAGGCGCAGGGCGTTGACCGAACGCTTGTCTTCGGCAGTGGCCAGGCCCGGTACGTTGAAGCCCAGGATGACGCTCGGCAATTGGGTCTGCACGTGCATGGTCAGCAGGCGTTCGCCCGGCGCGGCCAATTCCAGGGGCTTTTTCGCCGGTGGCACGTCACGCTTGGGGATCGGGCCGAAGTAACGCTGGGCCAGGGTTTTCACCTCGTCCGGGGTCACGTCGCCGACCACTACCAGGGTGGCGTTGTTCGGCACGTACCAGGATTGGTACCAGTGGCGCAGTTCCTCGACCTTCATGCGGTCCAGGTCGGCCATCCAGCCGATGGTCGGCGTGTGGTAGCCGCTGGCCGGGTAGGCCATGGCCTTGAAGCGTTCGAAGGCCTTGGACATCGGGTTGTCATCGGTGCGCAGGCGGCGCTCTTCCTTGATGACTTCGATCTCGCGGCTGAATTCGTCGGCCGGCAGGCGCAGGGTAGCCATGCGGTCGGCTTCCAGTTCCAGGGCCACGCCCAGGCGGTCGCGGGCCAGCACTTGGTAGTAGGCGGTGTAGTCGTCGCTGGTGAAGGCGTTTTCTTCGGCGCCCAGGTCGCGCAGGATCAACGAAGCTTCGCCTGGGCCGGTCTTGGAGCTGCCCTTGAACATCATGTGTTCCAAGGCATGGGACAAACCGGTCTGGCCAGGGGTTTCATAGCTGGAGCCGACCTTGTACCAGACCTGCGAGACCACCACCGGAGCGCGATGGTCTTCGCGCACGACGACCTTGAGGCCGTTGTCCAGGGTGAATTCATGGGTGGGTTGAGGGTCGGCAGCCAAGGCTGAAAGGGGCAGACAAACTGTGCTGAGCAGCAGGCCTGCGGCGCGGCGGGCTAGAGCATTCATTCGTTTTTAAACCTGTTGGGCTGCCCGCTTGGTCTTAGCGTCGGCGGGCGAGGAGGTGCTAGGATACTGGTCCGTATTAGCGGCGGCCACTGCGGCTGTCATATCGTTTCGGATCCAGTCGTCGTGAAGATGGAGTTATCCGTGGGGTTCCCCGGTTTTAATCCGCTTTTCGCCGATTTTATCGCTTCAGTCCTATATTGAATCGATTTGTTGAGGCTGTATTCACGCCTCACAAAATACTGCGCATGAACAAGCTGGCTAAAAAACAGTCTGTTGCGCATCGAATATTATTTACCGAGGCGCCACCTTGGCGCGTCGCTACCGTGAGATAGCCGTCCTCCATGTTTGGTTCCAACGACGACAAGAAGAGCCCAGCTGCGGCTGGCGAAAAAAAAGGCCTGTTCGGATGGCTGCGCAAAAAGCCGCAGGAAACCGTCGTCGAACAGCCGCAAGTCCAACCTGAGCCCGTATCCGAGCCTGTTTTGCAGGCGCAACCTGCGATTGAACCGGTGGCCGAGCCTGTCGTCGAGGCGCCGGCGCCTGTGGTGCTGCCTATCGCCGAGCCGGTCTTGCAGCCGGTGGTGGAGGCTGCGCCAGAGCCAGAGCCAGAGCACAAGCCGTGGCCGCCATTGCCGGTGGCTGAAGAGCCTGTCGCGCTGGTCGAGGATGTGCAGGCCGAACATGTGGCACCACCGATTCCTGTGGTTGTGGAGCCGGTCGAGGTGGTCGCCGAGCCCCTGCCCGTTGTGGTCGAACCGGTGATTGTCGAGCCCGTAGCCGTAGTTGCCGAGCCTGCCACCGCACCTGCCGAAACCAGCAAGACCGGCTTCTTCGCCCGACTCAAGCAAGGCCTGAGCAAGACCAGCGCAAGCATCGGCGAAGGCATGGCCAGCCTGTTCCTCGGCAAAAAGATCATCGATGACGAGTTGCTCGAAGATATCGAGACCCGCCTGCTGACCGCTGACGTGGGCGTCGAAGCCACCGCCGTGATCATCCAGAGCCTGACCCAGAAGGTCGCGCGCAAGCAGCTCACCGACGCCGACGCGCTCTATAAGTCATTGCAGGCCGAACTGGCCGCCATGCTCAAGCCAGTGGAAGCGCCGCTGGTGATTACCGAGAAAAAACCCTTTGTGATCCTGGTGGTTGGCGTCAACGGCGCCGGCAAGACCACCACCATCGGCAAGTTGGCGAAGAAGCTGCAACTGGAAGGCAAGAAAGTCATGCTCGCCGCCGGTGACACCTTCCGCGCCGCTGCCGTGGAGCAATTGCAGGTGTGGGGCGAGCGCAACAAGATCCCGGTGATCGCCCAGCACACCGGCGCCGACTCCGCCTCGGTGATCTTCGATGCCGTGCAGGCCGCCAAGGCCCGTAACGTCGATGTGCTGATCGCCGATACCGCCGGTCGCCTGCATACCAAAGACAACTTGATGGAAGAGTTGAAGAAAGTCCGCCGGGTGATAGGCAAGCTCGACGCCGACGCGCCCCACGAGGTGCTGTTGGTGCTGGACGCCGGGACCGGGCAGAACGCGATCAGCCAGGCTAAGCAATTCAACCAGACAGTCCAGCTGACTGGCCTGGCGTTGACTAAGCTCGATGGCACGGCCAAGGGTGGGGTTATTTTCGCCCTGGCTAAACAATTCGGGCTGCCGATTCGTTATATCGGTGTCGGCGAAGGCATTGATGACCTGCGCACGTTTGAGGCCGAACCCTTTGTCCAGGCACTGTTTGCCGAGCGGGAGCGTTCATGATTCGTTTTGAACAGGTGGGCAAGCGCTACGCCAACGGGCATGTCGGCTTGCATGAGCTGAGTTTCCGGGTGCGCCGTGGCGAGTTTTTGTTTGTCACCGGTCACTCCGGCGCCGGCAAAAGTACCTTGCTGCGCCTGTTGCTGGCCATGGAGCGTCCGACCACCGGCAAATTGCTGCTGGCGGGCCAGGACCTGGCCACCATCAGCAATGCACAGATCCCGTTCCTGCGCCGGCAGATCGGCGTGGTGTTCCAGAACCACCAGTTGCTGTTCGATCGCACAGTGTTCAATAACATTGCCCTGCCATTGCAGATCCTCGGGCTGTCCAAGGCCGAAATCGTCAAGCGTGTGGATTCGGCCCTGGAGCGGGTGGCGCTGTCGGACAAGACCGACCTGTACCCCGGCGACCTGTCCACCGGCCAGCAACAGCGCGTCGGCATTGCCCGCGCCATCGTCCATCGCCCGGCCTTGCTGCTGGCGGACGAACCCACCGGTAACCTCGACCCGCGCCTGGCTGCAGAAATCATGGGTGTTTTTGAAGACATCAACCGCCTGGGCACCAGCGTGCTGATTGCCAGTCACGACCTGGCATTGATCGCGCGCATGCGCCATCGCATGCTGACCCTGCAGCGCGGCCGCCTGATTGGTGACGGGGAGGCTGGCGTATGAGTGCCACACGCAGCCCTAAAGTTTCCGAGCGCGTAGCGCCGAAAGCGGCCGACCCGCAACCGCAGAAAAAGAAACGCGACGATGATGACGGCCCTGACTTCAGCACCTTGCTGCACGCCTGGATCGAAAGCCATCGCGCCAGCCTGGTGGACAGCCTGCGCCGCCTGGGCAAGCAGCCGATTGGCAGCTTTTTCACCTGCCTGGTGATGGCCGTGGCGTTGAGCCTGCCGATGGGCTTGTCGTTGCTGCTTAATAATGTCGAGCGCCTGGGCGGTTCCTGGCAGCGCGCGGCGCAGATTTCCCTATATCTGCAACTGGATGCCAGCGCCACTGAAGGCGAGGCCCTGCGCGAGCAGATCAAGAACCTGCCGGGCGTGGCGGATGCCGAGTACATCAGCCGCGACCAGGCGCTGGAAGAGTTCCAGCAACAGTCCGGCCTGGGTGAGGCGCTCAAGGAGCTGCCGCAGAACCCGCTGCCGGGGGTTGTGTTGGTCACGCCCAATGAAATCGACAAGACGGCCCTTGAAGCATTAAGACAAAAATTGGCTGAATTGCCCAAGGTACAGCAGGCGCAGCTTGATCTGGTGTGGGTCGAGCGTCTGGCGGCGATTCTCAAGCTGGGCGACCGGTTTGTCTTTGGCCTGACGGTATTGCTGGTTTCTGCATTACTTTTGGTGATAGGCAATACCATTCGTCTTCATATTGAAAACCGCCGCACCGAGATAGAAGTGATTAAACTGGTCGGCGGCACAGACAGCTATGTGCGTCGTCCTTTTCTGTACATGGGCGCGCTTTATGGCTTTGGTGCGGGGATTCTGTCCTGGGGCGTATTGGCGTTTGGCCTGGATTGGCTGAACGACGCGGTAGTCGGCCTGGCTGGTTTGTATGGCAGTGATTTTGCCCTGGCTGGCGTACCCGCTGCCGATGGTCTATCACTGTTGCTTGGCGCGGTGTTGTTGGGGTATATCGGTGCTTGGATTGCGGTCGCACGGCATTTACGTGAGCTGGCGCCGAAGTAGTTAATGTCAGATTAATGTGGTTTCGTTTGTATTGACCGTATCAGTGGTTTAGGGAACTTGTCCTACGGTTTCCGGTCAATTTTCGCAGTGCTGAACTGCACGAGTTATGTGAGTCGGAGGTTTTTTCGTATGACCACTTCTTTGCAACCTGCTTATGCTCTGGTCCCAGGCGCGAACCTGGAAGCCTATGTGCACACGGTCAACAGCATTCCATTGCTGACGCCCGAGCAGGAGCGTGAACTGGCCGAGAGTCTCTACTATGAGCAGGATTTGGGGGCGGCTCGGCAGATGGTGCTCGCCCACCTGCGTTTTGTCGTACATATCGCCCGTAGCTATAGCGGCTACGGCCTGGCCCAGGCTGACCTGATCCAGGAAGGCAACGTCGGCCTGATGAAGGCTGTGAAACGCTTCAACCCGGAAATGGGTGTGCGCCTGGTGTCGTTCGCCGTGCACTGGATCAAGGCGGAAATCCACGAGTTCATCCTGCGCAACTGGCGCATTGTGAAAGTGGCGACCACCAAGGCCCAGCGCAAGCTGTTCTTCAACCTGCGCAGCCAGAAAAAACGCCTGGCGTGGCTGAACAACGAGGAAGTCCATCGTGTGGCCGAAAGCCTCGGCGTGGAGCCTCGGGAAGTGCGCGAGATGGAAAGTCGCCTGACCGGCCATGACATGGCCTTTGACCCGGCCGCTGAAGCGGACGACGACAGTGCTTTCCAATCGCCGGCCAACTATCTGGAAGACCACCGGTATGACCCGGCGCGTCAACTGGAAGATGCCGATTGGAGCGACAACTCCAATCACAATCTGCACGAAGCACTGGAAGTGCTGGACGACCGCAGCCGTGACATCCTCTACCAGCGCTGGCTGGCAGAAGAAAAAGCCACGCTGCACGACCTGGCGCAAAAGTACAATGTGTCGGCCGAGCGTATTCGTCAGCTTGAGAAGAGCGCGATGAATAAGCTGAAACTGTCGATCGCCGCCTAACACGCAACGAACGAGCAAAAAAATGCCCCGATCGAAAGCTCGGGGCATTTTTGTTCGTGCCGCGCCCCTGTAGGAGCCGGCTTGCCGGCGATGGCGATCTACCGGCTCTCAATGATTGGCTGATACAGCGCCATCGCCAGCAAGCCGGCTCCTACAGGTTTTATGTTGCGTCAGTTGGCCCACGGCGCCTTTCGCGTACTGTTCAGCTCATTCAAATAGCCAGTACCACCCAACTGCCCCATCTGCTGGCGAATCCACGCCGCCCGCCGCGCCACATACGCCGTCGGATGGCTGGCACTCCACACCCTTGGATTGGGCAGTACCGCTGCCAGATAACTGGCCTGCTGCCGCGAAAGCCCCTTGGCACCCACGCCAAAATGATGCCGCGCTGCCGCCTCTGCGCCAAACACACCTTCGTCCCATTCCACGCTGTTGAGGTACACCTCAAGGATCCGCTGCTTGGGCCAGAGGATTTCGATCAGCCCGGTAAACCAGGCTTCCAGGCCCTTGCGCACATAACTGCGGCCGGCCCACAGGAACAGGTTTTTCGATACCTGCTGGCTCAGCGTACTGGCGCCGCGAATCGAGCCGCCGCGCTCGTTATGCAGCAGCGCAGCCTGGATCGCCCCGAAGTCAAAACCCCAATGCTGTGGGAAGCGCTGGTCCTCGCCGGCCATCACCGCGACTTTCAAGTCATCGGAGATCTCATCCCACGGCACCCAGGTACGTTGCAGGTCAATGGGCTCGCCATCGACCCAGGACTCGATCTTGCGCTCGACCATCAGTGCGGTAAACGGCGGCGGGACGACACGAAACAGCAGCACCAGCAAAACGCTGCCGATGACAAACCATTTCACGACTTTGAGAAAACGACTGAAGAGGACACGCAGCATAGAGATGGCTTGGCCGAACCCGTTGAGCGGGCCATTATACAGACCCGGCCCTTTGAGTCTGACTGGAGTTCCTCATGCTGCGTGGCTTTCTGATGTTGGCGGCCTTTTTCGGCTTTACCGGTGTTGCCCTCGGCGCGTTCGCCGCCCATGGCCTGAAAAAAAGCCTGACGGCTGAATACCTGGCGATATTCCACACCGGCGTGACCTACCAACTGGTGCACGCCCTGGCGTTGTTTGGCGTGGCCTTGCTGGCCGCGCATGTGCCCGGGCGCCTGGTGCTCTGGGCCGGTGTGTCGTTCAGCATCGGCATCTTGCTGTTCTCCGGCAGCCTGTACCTGCTGACCACCATCGGCATTGGCAAGCTGGGGATCATCACGCCGTTTGGCGGCCTGGCGTTCCTGATTGGCTGGCTGTGCCTGGGGCTCGCCGCCTGGCGCCTGCAACTGACCGCCTGACGCTTGTAGCTGACCTTCAGGTCACGATCAGGCTAGAATGCTGGCCCCTAAAAACGATGGCGGCCCGTGGCATGCGCATTCAATTGAACGGCGAATCCTATGAACTGCCCGACGGTGAAACCGTCGCGGCCCTGCTGACCCGTCTGGAACTGACCGGACGTCGCGTCGCAGTGGAGCTCAACCAGGATATCGTCCCGCGTAGCCAGCACACCGAAACCGCCCTCACCGAAGGCGATCAGGTTGAAGTGGTCCACGCCATCGGCGGCGGCTAGCCCTGCGGCAACTACCCGGATTCTGCAGAACCTCACCCCAACTCGAGGATTTCCCATGAGCATCGTTCGTAGCGACAAGCCCTTCGTCCTGGCCGGTCGTACCTACCAGTCGCGTTTGCTGGTAGGCACCGGCAAGTACCGCGACATGGAAGAAACCCGCCTGGCTATCGAAGCCTCGGGCGCCGAAATCGTGACGGTGGCTGTGCGCCGCACCAATATCGGCCAGAACCCGGGCGAACCGAACTTGCTGGATATCCTGCCGCCGGATCGCTACACCATCCTGCCCAACACTGCCGGTTGCTACGACGCCATCGAAGCTGTGCGCACCTGCCGCCTGGCCCGTGAGCTGCTCGACGGCCACAACCTGGTGAAGCTGGAAGTGCTGGCGGACCAGAAAACCCTGTTCCCCAACGTGATCGAAACCCTCAAGGCCGCCGAAACCCTGGTCAAGGAAGGGTTCGACGTGATGGTCTACACCAGCGATGACCCGATCATCGCCCGCCAACTGGCCGAGATCGGCTGCATCGCGGTCATGCCGCTGGCCGGCCTGATCGGTACTGGCCTGGGGATCTGCAACCCGTACAACCTGCAGATCATCCTCGAAGAAGCCAAGATCCCGGTGCTGGTGGATGCCGGCGTCGGTACCGCGTCCGATGCCACCATCGCCATGGAACTCGGCTGCGAAGCGGTGCTGATGAACTCGGCCATCGCCAATGCGCAACAGCCGATCATGATGGCCGAAGCCATGAAACACGCGATTGTCGCTGGCCGCCTGGCGTACCTCGCCGGGCGTATGCCAAAAAAACTTTACGCCAGCGCCTCCTCGCCGCTGGATGGTCTGATCAAGTAAGAGCCATTGATGACTGAATCAAACGAAACGCCGAACCCCGTGGAAGAAGGCGACGAGTCCAAGCACCGCCGCATCAAGAGTTTTGTGATGCGTGCCGGGCGCATGACCGAAGGCCAGCAAAAGGGCCTGGACCAGGGCACGCCGCTGTTCGTCCTGCCCCTGGCCGATGCGCCGGTGGACTTCGACCAGGTGTTTGGCCGTTCGGCCCCGCGCTCCCTGGAAATCGGCTTCGGCATGGGCCATTCCCTGCTGGAAATGGCTGCGGCGTCGCCCGAGCAAGACTTTATCGGCGTGGAAGTGCACCGTCCGGGCGTGGGCGCGCTGCTTAACGGCGTGCTGACCCAGGGCCTGAAAAACCTGCGGGTCTATGACTGCGATGCGATCGAAGTGCTTAACCGCTGCATCGCCGACAACAGCCTCGACCGCCTGATGCTGTTTTTCCCGGATCCATGGCACAAGAGTCGTCACCACAAGCGCCGTATCGTCCAGGCGTCCTTCGCGGAACTGGTGCGCAGCAAGCTCAAGGTGGGCGGCATCCTGCACATGGCCACCGATTGGGAACCGTATGCGCAGTACATGCTGGAAGTGATGAACGTCGCCCCTGGCTACCGCAACCTGGCCGAAGATGGTCAGTGCGTACCACGCCCGGCCGAACGTCCGATCACCAAGTTCGAACGCCGTGGCGAGCGGTTGGGGCATGGGGTTTGGGATTTGAAGTTCGAAAAGCTGGCTTGATCAGCCAGAAAACTGGAATGCGACCAACTGTAGGAGCTGGCTTGCCTGCGATAGCGTCACTTGGGTATCACTGATACACCGAGGTGATGCTATCGCAGGCAAGCCAGCTCCTACAGTTGTTTTGTGGTGGGCTTTGAGTCAGCGACGGTCGGCAACCACGCCAATCAACACCAGCACCACCAACAGCACCGGTGCCAGGCTGTAGTTATTGAACTGGCTCAACCCCCGCACAATCCACGGCGTGGCGTAGATCAGCGCGGCGCCGCTGCCGATCATGCACAGCAGGGCCATCAACGGTACGCGCAAGGCGCCGGCGATGCTGCCCAGGCGCGCTTCGACCCAGCCCTTGATGTCGGCGCCGAATAGCACCAACAGGCAGCCTACCAGCGCCAGGGATATTTCCGACAGGTTGCTACGGCTCCAGCGGGATACGGTGGCGAGCAGGTCGAGTACCAGATCCATTCGATTTCCTTAGAGCGATCAGCTCAAAAACTTCTGCAGCAGGTCATTGAGAAAGAGTTGCCCACGGTCCGTGGCCGCCAGGCGTGACGGTTCGACCTGCAATAAGCCACTTTGTTCGGCATCCCTGCGGGCTTGATCCAGGCTGGCCAGGTCCAGGCCGGTGCGCTCGGCATACAGCTTGGCTTCCACGCCCTCGGTCAGGCGCAGGGCGTTCATCAGGAACTCGAAGGGCAGTTCCTCGTTGGTCAGCTCTTTCATGCCTGCCTGGAAGCTTTTTGCCGGGTTGAGGTAGTCCTTCGGTGCGCGGGTCTTCCAGGTGCGCACGATGCGCCCGTCTGGATGGCTGAGCTTGCCGTGGGCGCCGGCGCCGATGCCGATAAAGTCGCCAAAACTCCAGTAATTGAGGTTATGCCGCGCGGGTCGGCCCGGCTGGGCGTAGGCCGAGACTTCATATTGCGCGTAGCCGTGTTCGGCGAGCAGGGCCTGGCCGGCTTCCTGGATATCCCACAGGGTGTCGTCTTCCGGCAGCGTCGGCGGCTGGTTCCAAAATACGGTGTTGGGTTCCAGGGTCAGTTGGTACCACGACAGATGGGTCGGCTTGAGCGCAATCGCCTGGCGCAGGTCGCCCAAGGCGTCGTCCAGGGATTGATCGGGCAAACCGTGCATCAGGTCCAGGTTGAAGTTATCGAACCCGGCCTGGCGTGCCATGCCGGCGGCGCGTACGGCTTCGTCGCCGTTGTGGATGCGGCCCAAGGCCTTGAGCTTTTCCTGCTGGAAGCTCTGGATGCCAATCGACAGGCGATTGATCCCCAGCTTGCGGTAGGCGACGAACTTCTCTTGCTCGAAGGTGCCGGGGTTGGCTTCCAGGGTGATTTCGATATCGCTGGCAAACCGGATACGTTGCTCCACGCCCTCCAGCAACCGGCCCAGCGCCGCCGCACTGAACAGGCTTGGCGTGCCGCCGCCAAAGAAGATCGAACTCAACTCGCGGCCATACACCGCGTGCAGGTCCTGATCCAGGTCCGCCAGCAGCGCGTCGACATACTCTTCTTCCGGCAACACCTTGCTGGCGGTGTGGGAGTTGAAGTCGCAATAGGGGCATTTACGCACGCACCACGGGATGTGGATGTACAGCGCCAGGGGCGGCAGCACTGGCAAGGCCGCCCGAGGTGTTTGCGCGCCACCGAGGATCAGGGGCTGCGCGGAGGTGTTGTGGGTCATTTCAAGCCCAGGCGCTGGCGCAGCAAATCCATTGCGCGGGCGCGGTGGCTGATCTGGTTCTTGTCGGCGGGGCTCAGTTGGGCGCTGGACACATTGCGCTCCGGCACCCAGAACAACGGGTCATAGCCAAACCCGTGCTCGCCGCTGGCCGTATGCAGGATGCGCCCGTGCCACAAGCCTTCGCAGAGGATCGGCAGCGGGTCGTCGGCATGCCGCACCAGCGCCAGCACGCAGACAAACTGCGCGCCGCGCATCGCGTCCGGCACGTCCTTGAGGGCGTCCAGCAGCTTGGCGTTGTTCGCCGCGTCGCCTTTGCCGTCGGCATAGCGCGCCGAGTAGATGCCAGGAGCGCCGCCGAGGAAGTCCACCGCCAGGCCCGAATCGTCGGCCAGTGCCGGCAGGCCGGAAATGCGCGCGGCATTGCGGGCCTTGAGGATGGCGTTCTCGACGAACGACAGGCCGGTCTCTTCCGGCTCCACCTGGCTGAACTCGCCAATCGAGCGCAATTGCACCGATTCGCCGAGCATGGCCTGGAGTTCCTTGAGTTTGCCGGCGTTATGGCTGGCCAGTACGAGTTGTGTCAGGTTCATTATTCGGCCGGGAACAGTTCTTGGGTGAAACTGAAACCGTGGGCCTTGCCGCCGGTTTCAACATTGATGGTAAAAGTGCGGAATTCCTGCTGCGGCACCGAGTAGGGGGCGAGGTAGTAGATCGCGCCTTTTTCGGTGATTTGCTTGAAGGTCAGCATTTCACTTTTGCCGGTCAGGTCCTTGATCGTGCCGGTCACTTGCGCCGCCACGGGCTCCACGCCCTTGATCACCGAAACGTTGATCATGCCCTTGTTCTTGCTGCGCACCACGCCCACGGCCTGGGCTGTCTCGGGTTGTAGGAAGCTGGAGGTGAAGGTGCTGTAGTGCACGGTGATATCACCAAATGCCTTCTGCCGATTGCTGTCGATAGGGCCGGCGGCCATGGCACTGGCGCCCAGGCAGGCGGTGAGTAGAAAAATAGCCAGGCGACTCATGATCGTCCTCCTCGAAAATGGTTAGACGGCAATCTGGTGGTCGGTCAGGCCAGGACTGCTGACCCGATAAATCCCGATTTCACCCAAAAGATTAGGCCATAGCTTACTCGCCCAGCCGTGGCGATGCTGTTGATCGACGGCAAGGCGGTTGATCACCTTGGCTTCGCGCCCGCTGCACAGTGCTTCGAAGTCCTCGAAGGTGCAGAAGTGAATGTTGGGCGTGTTGTACCAGGTGTACGGCAAGAAGTCCGATACCGGCATCCGGCCCTTGGTGGCCAGGTACCAGCGGCAGCGCCAGTGGCCGAAGTTGGGGAAGGTGATGATGCACTGGCGGCCGACGCGCAACATCTCGTCGAGGATCCGGTCCGGATAGTGCACGGCCTGCAGGGCCTGGGTCATCACCACGATATCGAAGCTGTTGCTGGCAAAGTTGCCCAGGCCCTTGTCCAGGTCCTGCTCGATCACGTTGATGCCCTTGGCCACGCACTGGGCGATGTTGTCCGGGTCGTTTTCCAGGCCATAGCCAGTGACTTGCTTGTTGTCGCGCAGCCAGCTCAGCAGTTCGCCATCGCCGCAACCCAGGTCGAGCACGCGGCTGCCGGCGGGGATCCAGTCTTGGATGATTTCCAGGTCGGCTCTCATGGCGTTCTCACAAAGTTATGCGGTTCATGTAATTGCTGAAGGCCTGCAGGTAGCGCGGGATCGGGATCAGGAAGGCATCGTGGCCTTGCGGTGCGTCGATCTCCAGGTAGCAGACGTCTTTGCGCGCAGCCATCAGCGCATCCACCAGCTCCCGCGAACGGGCCGGCGAGAAGCGCCAGTCGGTGGTGAACGACATCACGCAGAACTTGGCGCTGGCCCCCTCGAAGGTCTTCGCCAGGTCGTCGTCAAAGTTTGCCGCCGGGTCGAAGTAGTCCAAAGCCTTGGTCATCAGCAGGTAGGTGTTGGCGTCAAAACGCCCGGAAAACTCCTCGCCCTGGTAACGCAAGTAGCTTTCGACCTGGAATTCGACGCTGTGGAAGTCGTAGTTGAGCTTCTCGCTCTTGAGCCCACGGCCGAATTTCTCGCCCATGGAGTCATCCGACAGGTAGGTGATATGCCCAACCATCCGCGCCAGCATCAAGCCGCGCTTGGGAATCACCCCGGCTTCCTGGAACGAACCACCGTGGAACTCGGGGTCGGTGAGGATCGCCTGGCGCGCCACTTCGTTGAAGGCGATGTTCTGCGCCGACAACTTGGGGGCCGAGGCGATGGCCAGGCAATGGCGCACGCGGTCGGGGTAGGTGATGGTCCATTGCAGGGCCTGCATGCCGCCCAGGCTGCCGCCGATCACCGCGGCCCATTGCTGGATGCCCAGCAGGTCGGCCAGGCGTGCCTGGCTGTGCACCCAGTCTTCGACGGTCAGTACCGGGAAGTCGGCGCCAAACGGCTTGCCGGTTTCCGGGTTGAGGCTGCTGGGGCCGGTGGAGCCATTGCAGCCGCCAAGGTTGTTCAGGCTGACCACAAAGAATTTGTTGGTGTCGATGGGCTTGCCGGGGCCGATGCAGCTGTCCCACCAGCCGGGCTTGCGCTCGTCGGCGCTGTGGTAGCCAGCGGCGTGGTGATGGCCGGACAGGGCGTGGCAGATCAGCACGGCATTGCTGGCCGTGGCGTTCAACTCGCCGTAGGTTTCATAGATCAGGTCATAGGCCGGCAGCGATCGACCGCAGGCCAGGGCCAGGGGTTCGCTGAAGTGCGCCACTTGGGGCACGACCAGTCCAACAGAATCGGGGGGGAAGGCAGCTGGCATCGACCCTGCTCTCGTTTAAATGAGGCGTAAGTCTAAAGAGAGGGGGGGCTAGCGGCAAGCGAACCTTGTCCTGGCTGATGACGGCTTGTTTCTGTGGGAGCCGGCTTGCCGGCGATGGCGTTTTCGCGGGTGCCATCGCCGGCAAGCCGGCTCCTACAAAGGTCAGATCAGCAAGCGCAGGATGTCCGGCATCATGGTCATTGCCGCCAGGTTGTTGATCACCAGCATGTCCAGGAGCTTGAGCACCATGAACGCAAGGATCGGCGAGATATCCAGGCCACCCAGGTTCGGCAGGATCTTGCGAAACGGCGCCAATGCCGGCTCGCAGATCTGGTTGACCAGTTCGGCGCCCGGGTTATGGCTGCCCGGTGCGACCCACGACAGGATCACGCTGATGATCAGGGCGAAGAAGAAAATCTTCAGGAACAGCGCGGTCACGCCGATCAGGGCCCAGACCAGCAGTTGCAGGAAATTGCCCATGGTGCCGTAGGTCAGCAGCAGCGTCAGGGCCATCAGCGCCAGTTGGACCAGGATCGCCAGGACCAGCGACGACATGTCCAGGCCGAACAGGCTCGGGATCACCCGGCGCAGCGGCTTGAGCAGTGGCTGGGTGGCCTTCACGGCGAATTGGCAGAGCGGGTTGTAGAAGTTGGCGCGTACCAGTTGCAGGACAAAACGCAACAGCACGATCAGCAGGTAAAGGCTGCCGAGGGTTTGCAGTACATAGACGGCGGCGGTGTTCAAACCAATCATATTGGCTCCTTATTGACCCAGTTGTTCGGCAAGTTCGGCCGAGCGGTGCGCGGCGGCACCCAGTGCTTTTTCGACCAGGGCTTCAAAGCCCCCGGCCTGGAACGATTCGATGGCCGCCTGTGTGGTGCCATTGGGCGAGGTCACGCGCCGGCGCAACTCGGCCGCGTCCACATCGCTGGACACCACCATATGCGCGGCGCCGAGGGCGGTTTGCTGGGTCAGTTGCTCAGCGATTTCCCGTGGCAGGCCCAGCTTCACACCGGCGGCGGTCATGGCTTCGACCAGCAGGAAGAAATACGCCGGGCCACTGCCGGACACGGCGGTGACGGCATCCAGTTGCTGTTCTTCTTCCAGCCACAGGGCCACGCCCACGGCCGACAACAGCTCCTGGGCCTGCTCACGCTGGGCGGCGCTCACTTGGGCGGTGGCGTACAGGCCGCTGACGCCTTGGCGCAGCAATGATGGCGTGTTGGGCATGCAACGCACGATCGGCTGGGCGCCGAGCCAGTTGTTCATGCTGGCGCAGTTGATACCGGCGGCAATCGACACCACCAGTTGCTGCGGCGCCAGGCTTGGGCGCAGGGCTTCGCACACGGCCTTCATGGCCTGTGGCTTGACTGCCAGCACGATGACGTCGACGCCCTGGATGGCCTCGGCGTTGTCGGCGAAGGTTTCGATACCGTGTTCTGCGCTCACCCGGGCACGGGTCTCGGCGCCCGGATCGCTGGCGCGAATTTGCGAGGCTTGCAGGCCCTTGGCCCGCAGGCCGCCGATCAGGCTGGCCGCCATGTTACCGGCGCCGATAAAGGCTATACGCGTGCTGCTCATGACAGGTCCTTACTCAGATGGAAGTCAGCCATTTCATGGCTGGCCGTAGTCGCGGGCGCCAAACAGGGCGGTACCGATCCGCACCCAGGTGGCCCCTTGGGCAATGGCCGACTCAAGGTCATGGCTCATGCCCATGGAAAGTGTGTCGAGCCCCAGGTTCAGGCTCGCTTGCAAGTCTCGTACGGCGGCAAACGCCGCATCTTGCTGTGCGCGGTCGTCGGTGGGCTCGGGGATCGCCATCAGGCCGCGCAGCTTCAAGCGGGGCAGGGCCTGGATCGCCTCGGCCAATGCTGGCAAATCGGCGGGTGTACAGCCGGATTTGCTGGCTTCGCCACTGACATTGACCTGGATGCAGATATTGAGCGGTGGCAGGTCGGCCGGGCGTTGTTCGGACAGGCGTTGGGCGATTTTCAGGCGGTCCACGGAGTGCACCCAAGCGAAGTTCTCGGCGATAGCGCGCGTCTTGTTCGATTGAATGGGGCCGATGAAGTGCCAACTCAAGGGCAGGTCGGTTAATTCCGCCTGTTTGCCGAGGGCTTCCTGCAAGTAGTTCTCGCCGAAGTCGCGTATCCCTGCGGCATGGGCCTGGCGCACGGCTTGCGCGGGTTTGGTCTTGCTCACGGCCAGCAAGTGGACGCTGCTTTCATCGCGCTGCACGGCCCGGGCCGCGGCACGGATGCGCTCACTAACCAGGCCGATATTGTCTGCTATGGTCGACATTCAAGTTGCGCCCGTGGATATGGAGTCCGCGGCATTCTACTGGAAATGGATAGCCCTATGGACATCACTGAACTGCTGGCCGCAAGTGTCAGCCGGGGCGCCTCCGACCTGCATCTGTCGGCAGGGCTGGCGCCGAGGGTGCGCGTTGATGGTGAGGTTCTGCCGCTGGATTGGCCGGTGCTGAGTGCAGCCCAACTGGCCGACCTGCTCAGCCCGATCCTCAATAAACACCAACAAAAGGATTTCGAAACATCTCTTGAAACGGATTTTTCCTTTGAAGTGCCGGGTGTTGCGCGCTTTCGCGCCAATGTGTTCCGCCAGCACCGGGGGATGGGCGCGGTGTTTCGCGCGATCCCCTCGCGGGTCCAAAGCCTGGAAGCCTTGGGGCTTGGCGATGTATTCCGGCGCATCGCCGAGCTGCCCAGGGGGCTGGTGCTGGTGACAGGTGCCACGGGCTCGGGCAAGTCCACCACCCTGGCGGCGATGGTCGATTACCTCAACAACACTTGCCAGCAGCACATCCTGACCCTTGAGGATCCCATCGAGTTTGTCCACGAACCGCGTAAGGCGTTGATCAGCCAGCGCCAGGTGCATCGGGACACCCACAGCTTTTCGGCGGCCCTGCGTTCTGCTCTGCGCGAAGATCCGGATGTGATCCTGGTGGGGGAGTTGCGCGACCTGGAAACTATCCGCCTGGCCCTGACAGCGGCTGAAACCGGGCACCTGGTGTTCGGCACCCTGCACACCAGTTCGGCGGCAAAGACCGTGGACCGGCTGGTGGATGTGTTCCCGGTTGGGGAAAAGGCCATGGTCCGCTCGATGCTCTCGGAGTCGCTGCAGGCGGTGGTGAGCCAGGTGTTATTGAGCAAAGTCGGCGGCGGGCGCGTGGCGGCCCATGAAATCATGCTCGGCACGCCGGCGGTCCGTAACCTGATCCGCGAGGACAAAGTGGCGCAGTTGTACTCGGCGATCCAGACAGGTGGGGCGTTGGGGATGAAAACGTTGGATATGAGCTTGAAGGGGTTGGTCGGTCAGGGGCTGATTAGTCGCGAAGAGGCGCGGGGGCAGGCGCGGGTGCCAGCAGATATATAGGATGTGGGAGCTGGCTTGCCTGGGATGCAGGCAAGCCAGCTCCCACACAAGCCAGCATTCACATTTGCATTTACTGTCAGCGCTGCACAATCCGCAGGTTGTTCTGCTCTTTGGGCAGCACGCGCTTGGCAATCACGTAGTTCTTGTTCCAGAACGGTTTTTTCAGGGTGTCGATACTGACCGACTTGCCACGGCGCGGTGCGTGGATAAAACGGTCGTTGCCCAGGTAAATGGCTACATGGTTGACCTGGCGGCTCTTGAGCTTGAAGAACAACAGGTCGCCGGGCTTCAAATCCTTGCGATCAACCTTCTGCCCGTGGCCGCTGGCCATGGCATTGGAGGTGCGTGGCAAGTCCACCGCAGCTACATCATTGAAGGCGTATTTCACCAAACCACTGCAATCAAAGCCTTTACTTGGGCTGCTGCCGCCCCAACGATAAGGGGTACCGAGCACGTTGACCGCACGGCTCAAGACTTTGCTGCTTTGCTGGTTATTGCTCGCGACCAGGCCGGGAACTGCTTTAACGTTGGCCTTGCTCAGTTGAGCCGGGCGCTTGACGCTGAGCTTTACCGATTTGGCGGAGCTGGTAGTGGCGTGAACTTTAGGGGTGAAACCATTAACGTTCGGAAGTCGTTGCTCACGATTGGTGGCGTGGGCGGCCAGTGGCATCAATAGGCAAATGGTTAGCCATGTCTTTAAAAATGGTCGCATAAGGCAGGCTCTTGTTGGTTTGCGCGCAACTTTATAACAGCTTTTAGTGTCTTTCTCAGGCCGTTTGTCGACTGAACCTTGACGTCAAAATCAGGAAAACCGCGACGAACTGTCGCAATTGTCCTACACAAGTCAGGCGGCATAAGGCTTTGAGGGAAGCGACGATAGCATTTGCCGTACGTCGGGTGCCTGTAAAAAAGTCACAAAGAAACCAGAAATATTTATCTATCGAGGCAAAAGAGGTCATTCATGAACACCTATCGACAGGATGTTTCGCAACAGGACACTCACAGCAAGATGATCGGTTATCTGCTCTGGATCTTCGGTTTTACCGGGGCGCACCGCTTCTACTACGGCAAGCCGGTGACCGGGACGATCTGGTTCTTCACCTTTGGTTTGCTGGGGATTGGCTGGTTGATCGACCTGTTTCTGATCCCGGCAATGGACCGTGAAGCCGACCTGCGTTTTACCGCCGGGCCCATTGAATACAACGTGGCGTGGATTCTGTTGGCGTTTCTTGGGGTATTTGGCTTGCACCGCATGTATCAGGGCAAATGGCTCACCGGCCTGTTGTACCTGGTGACCGGCGGCTTGTTCCTGATTGGCGTGCTGTATGACTTCTGGACACTGAACACGCAGATTTCGGTGCGCAATGCCGAGCGCCTGGGCGGGCGGTAAGCGTAGCTGGGCGCATGTGGGCACGGTCAAATGTGGAGCTGGCTAGCCTGCGATGCGGGCACCTCGGTATGTCAGTGACACTGAGGTGATGCAATCGCAGGCAAGCCAGCTCCCACACAAGCCAGCTCCCACACTTTAGCGGGTCAGGCCTGGTAGCTGATCCGTCCATCCACCAGGGTGTAACGCACAGTCGCCGGCAAGCTATGGCCGATGAACGGGCAGTTTTCACCGCGGGACAGCCACTGCTCGCCGGCGACAGTAGAACTGGCCGGGTCAAACAGCACCAGGTCCGCCGCCGCACCCACCGCCAGCTTGCCCGCCGGCAGGCGCAGCGCTTGCGCCGGGCCTGAGCTCAGGCGTGCCAGCAACGTTGGCAAGTCCAGCAACCCATCTTCCACCAGGGTCATTGCCAGTGGCAGCAGCAGCTCGACGCTACTGATCCCAGGCTCTGTCGCGCCAAACGGTGCCAGCTTGGCATCCCGTTCGTGGGGCTGGTGGTGGCTGGAGATCGCCGAAACCACCCCGGACTTCACCGCCGCACGCAAACCGTCACGGTCGGCGCGGGTGCGCAGTGGCGGTTGCACGTGGTACAGGCTGGAGAAGTCGATCAACGCCTCATCGGTCAGGATCAACTGGTACAGCGCCACATCGGCGGTCACCGGCAGGCCACGGGCCTGGGCCTGGGCGATCAAGGCTACGCCGCGGGCGCTGGTCAGCTGGCTGAAGTGCGCGCGTACGCCGCTTTGTTCCACCAGCAGGAGATCACGGGCCAGGGCCACGGTTTCTGCGGTTTCCGGGATGCCTGCCAGGCCGAGGAAACTGGCGGTGGGGCCTTCGTGGGCCAGGCCGCCTTCGGCCAGGTCGTGGTCCTGGGAGTGGAAGATCACCGTCAGGTCGAAGGTGGCCGCGTACTCCAGGGCACGGCACAGGGTGCGGGTGCTGCGGAAACTCTCCAGGCCGTTGCCGAAGGCCACGCAACCCGCGTCGCGCAGGGCAATCAGCTCGGCCAGTTGCTCGCCATCCAGGCCTTTGCTCAGGGCGCCGATGGGGAACACTTTGCAATTGCCGGCCTCGCGGGCGCGGTCGAGGATCAGCTCGGCCACGGCCGAGGTGTCCAGCACCGGTTTGGTCTGCGGCGGGCAGCACAGGCTGGTGACACCGCCTGCAGCGGCGGCGCGGGTTTCGCTGGCGATGCTGCCTTTGCGGCTGTAACCCGGCTCGCGCAGGGCCACGTTCAGGTCTACCAGGCCGGGCGCGGCCACCAGGCCTTTGGCGTCGATGCTCTGAACCGGGCTGAAACCACTGGGGGCGGCGCCGATGGCGATGATCTTGCCGGCTTCCAGGTGCAGATCAGTGACTTGATCCAGGCCGCTGGCCGGATCGATGACTCGGGCGCCGAGAATGCTGAGCTTCACTGGGCGTTCTCCTGCTCGAATTGACGTTGGGCAGTTTGCCCGCTCATGGCCATGGACAGCACGGCCATGCGCACCGCGATGCCGTAGGTGACCTGGTTGAGAATCACCGAGTGCGGACCGTCGGCCACCGCCGACTCAATCTCCACCCCTCGGTTGATCGGGCCTGGGTGCATGACAATGGCATCCGGCTTGGCGCCGGCCAGGCGTGCGGTGGTCAGGCCGAACAGGCGGTAGAACTCGCCTTCGCTGGGCAGCAGGCCACCGGCCATGCGCTCGCGTTGCAGGCGCAGCATGATCACCACGTCGACATCCTTCAGGCCTTCGGCCATGTCGGTGTAGACCTTCACCCCGTATTGCTCGATGCCTACCGGCAGCAGGGTTTTCGGCGCGATCACGCGGATATCCGGGCAGCCCAGGGTTTTCAGGGCCAGCATGTTCGAGCGTGCCACCCGCGAGTGCAGGATATCGCCGACGATGGCCACCGAGAGGTTTTCAAAGCCGCCCTTGTGCCGACGGATGGTGAGCATGTCGAGCATGCCCTGGGTCGGGTGGGCGTGGCGGCCATCGCCACCGTTGATGATCGCCACCTGCGGGCACACGTGTTCGGCGATAAAGTGCGCCGCGCCCGAGTCGCCATGACGCACCACGAACATGTCGGCCGCCATGGCCTCCAGGTTGCGCAGGGTGTCGAGCAGGGTTTCGCCCTTGCTCGCCGACGAGGTGGAGACGTTCAGGGTGATCACGTCGGCTGACAGGCGCTGGGCCGCCAGTTCGAAGGTGGTGCGGGTGCGCGTCGAGTTCTCGAAGAACACGTTGCAAATGGTTTTGCCGCGCAGCAGCGGGACTTTCTTCACCGCCCGGCCGCCGACTTCAAGGAACGAGTCGGCAGTGTCGAGGATTTCGGTGAGCAATTCGCGGGGCAGGCCGTCGAGGGACAGGAAGTGTTGCAGCTGGCCCTGAGCGTTGAGCTGCAGCGGGCGCTTGGCATCTAGAGGCGTCATCGCGGGGACTCTTTACAAGGCGGTTTAAAGGGCGAGGTCTTGCAGTTCGAGTTCGAGCGGCGTGGGACCGGACAATTTTACCCGCTGCTGGGCCGAAAGCGACAGGGTCGCGCCCACCACATCCGGGCTGATCGGCAGTTCGCCAGCCTCGAGGTCGAGCAGGCAGACCAGGGTGATGCTGGCCGGGCGGCCGTAGTCGAACAGCTCGTTCATGGCGGCGCGGATCGTGCGCCCGCTCATCAGCACGTCATCGATCAGTACCAGGTGCTGGCCTTCGATTTCAAAGGGCAGCGCTGACGGGCGCACTTGCGGGTGCAGGCCGTTCTGGCTGAAGTCATCGCGGTAGAAGGACACATCCAGGGTGCCCAGGGGCGCATCACTGCCCAGCTCTTGCAGCAACGCCTGGGCGACCCACACGCCACCGGTACGGATACCGATGAAACGCGGCTCGCTGATGGCGCGGTGTTGCAGGTGGGTCGTGAGGCTCGTCGCCATCTGACGGATCAGTTCGGCGGGATTGGGCAGGCTCATGGTGGCTCCTTCAAGGGCTTGGGCAGCGTGACGCTGGCAAAGTCCGGGCTCAAACGTAAGAAGACGCGGCAAGCCGCGTCAGTCAGGATTCAAATAAAGCAGTGTTTTCATCCAGCCACCCCTGCAGCAGCAAGGCGGCGGCAATGGCGTCGACCGGGTTGTCGCGGTAGCTGCCTTTCTGCCCGCCACGGTCGCGACGCTCACCCTTGGCCTCGAAGGTCGTCAGGCGTTCATCGTGGGTATAGAAGGGCAGGTTGTAGCGGCCGTTGAGGCGGCGGGCGAACTTTTCGGCGCGCAGGCACATGTCGCTGGGGGTGCCGTCCATGTTCAGCGGCAGGCCGACCACCACTGCGTCGGGCTTCCATTCCTTGATCAGGGCTTCGACCTGATTCCAGTCCGGTATGCCGTTCTGCGCCTTCAAGGTACACAGCTCGCGGGCCTGGCCGGTGATGACCTGGCCCACGGCCACGCCAATCTGCTTGGTGCCGTAATCAAACCCGAGGATCAGTCGCAAGGCCATCAGGCGTGCCCCACCTGGCTGGTCAGCAGGTTGAGGTTGACCCCCAACTGCTTGGCCGCGGCATTCAGGCGCAGTTCGCTGGCGGTGTTGAACAGAATGTCGGCATCGAAGGGGCAGGTCAGCCAGGCATTGTTGGCCAGCTCTTCTTCCAGTTGCCCGGCCTCCCAGCCCGCGTAACCCAGGGTGATCAGGCTCTGCTGCGGGCCGGCGCCATCAGCGATGGCAAACAGCACGTCCTGGGAAGTGGACAACGACACGCCCTCCAGGTCGACGGTTGCCTGGAACGTCGGGCCGCTGGGATGCAGCACGAAGCCGCGGTCAGTCTGCACCGGGCCACCGAAGTAGATCGGCACCGCCTGGCAACTGGCGGGTGGGTCGATCTCCGGGCGCAGTTGCTCAAGGATATCCGCCAGGTTCAGGTCTTGCGGTCGGTTGACCACCAGCCCCATGGCGCCATTGGCCGTGTGCTCGACGATATAGGTCAAGGTGTGCGCAAAGTTCGGGTCGGCCATATGGGGCATGGCGATCAGGAATTGGTGCTTGAGGTAAGTCGGGCTGACATTTTTCATGTCCGCTAGTGTGGCGTTGGAGGGGCGAACTGACAAGCTGGGGATGTGTAGGAATACGGTTAGCGGATTTTTTGCCCGTGTAGGAGCGAGCTTGGGGTAGTCAATTGCTGGAAAGCCGGTCGCCCTTGGCAAAGCGCCAGGTGCGGATGATTTCCAGGCGGTCGATATCGTTCAGGTCGCCGGTAAACGGGGCGAACGGTGCGGCCAGGCGCACGATGCGTTGTGCCGCCTGGTCCAGTAATGGCTGGCCGGACGACTCCAGCACCAGCACTTCATATAAGGAACCGTCGCGGTTGATTGATACGAGCAGGCGCAGGTTGCCGTAGATCTGCTGGCGCCGGGCCTCGTCCGGGTAGTTCAGGTTGCCGATGCGCTCGACCTTCTTGCGCCATTCGTCCTTATACCAGGCGCCTTTGTCGCGCATGGTAGAGGCGGCATTGAGCCGATAGATGCGCGGGCGCTTGGCATACAACTGTTGTTCGTTGGCCAGTTCGGCCTCCAGGCTGGAGATTTCGCTGGAAAGTTGCGAGCTGTCGAATGTCGGTGCGGGCTTGCTCGGCACAGGCTCGGTCTTCACGGCTTCGCGCTGGGTCACGGCCTTCTGGGGTTTTGGCGCAATGGTGGCGACGGCGGCCTTGGGCGCGGCCTGCTTGACCTCGGGCTTGGCCGCTGGAGGCGGGGTGACCTTATTGATCTTGTTGTCCTGGAAGGGCGCCACTTCGGTGGTCTTGGGCACTGCCTTTTTATCCAGGGTGCCGCTGCCCTGCTGGTTGTCCTGCGCCAGAAAGTCAGCCTTCTCGGGCTTTTTCTCACTTTTGAAGGTGGCGAGGGTGATTTCCAGGGTTTTGCTGATTTGCTGGGGTTCGACGAACGTGAAGCCCAGGCCGAGGATCAACGCCAAATGAATCAGCGCTGCCAGGAACAGGGTAAATCCGAGCCGATCAGCCGGGCGTACGCCGCTGTGGCTGAGTTCGGGGGGCAGGTCGGACGGAAGCGTCATAACAGGAAAACCAACATCGCGCGTCTCACGGGTGGCGCATGATAGCGCAATGTTGGTTTACATCTGGCTGTTCTATGTCACTTGGCTTGTAGCTTGTCGGCAATTGCCGCCATAAGCATTTCGCCGATATTGGTGCCGAACGCGTTGTCTATTTCGCGGATACAGGTGGGACTGGTCACGTTGATTTCGGTCAGGTGCTCGCCAATTACGTCAAGGCCTACAAACAGCAGGCCCTTTTCCCGCAGGGTCGGGCCAACCTGGGCGGCGATCCAGCGGTCCTTGTCGCTCAGCGGGCGGGCTTCGCCACGACCACCGGCCGCGAGGTTGCCACGGGTCTCGCCGGCCGCCGGGATACGCGCCAGGCAATAATCCACCGGCTCGCCGTCGATCATCAGGATGCGCTTGTCGCCGTCCTTGATTGCTGGCAGGTAGGCCTGGCCCATGATCTGCTGGGTGCCCAGGGCGGTCAGGGTCTCAAGGATCACCGACAGGTTCGGGTCGCCCGCGCGGTGACGGAAGATCGAGGTGCCGCCCATGCCATCCAGCGGCTTGAGGATTACATCGCCATGCTTGGCGGCAAATTCACGCAGCACATCGGCGCGGCGGCTGACCACGGTCGGCGGCGTGCACTGTGGGAACAGGGTGGCGAACAGTTTTTCGTTGCAGTCGCGCAGGCTCTGCGGCTTGTTGACGATCAGCACGCCGGCGCGCTCGGCCTGCTCCAACAAGTAGGTGGAGTAGACGAACTCCATGTCGAACGGCGGATCCTTGCGCATCAGGATCACGTCCAGGTCGCTCAGGGGGCTGTCGATCTCGTCTTGCAGCTCAAACCATTTCTCAGGGTTGGCGAACACCTGCAAGGGGCGCATCCGCGCCCGCGCCTCGCCATCGCCCTGGTAAAGGTCGCGCTGTTCCATATAGAACAGGGTCCAGCCGCGGGCCTGGGCGGCCAGCAGCATGGCCAGCGAGCTATCCTTTTTATAGGAGATGCTGGCGATAGGGTCCATGACAATGCCGACGCGAACGCTCATGGGGAATTCCTCTAGCAAATAAGGGCGCATAAAAGTGGCGTCAGAGTGGCGCTGCGGCTGTTGTGGGTCAAGGAAAAACCACCTTGCCGGTCGGCCGATAGATTGCCTCCCCAGTCTGTGCTAAAAAGGCTGCCATGGCGTGTCGGCCCTTGCATGGCAAGGGTTTTGGCGCTCGTCCCAGGCAGCATCCGGCAGTACACGCCGAAACCCGATTCGCTGTGGCGATGGTAGAGCAGATATGGAACAGCATTCCAACGCCTTGAAAGTGATGGTGATCGACGACTCGAAAACGATTCGCCGCACCGCTGAAACGCTGTTGAAGAACGTGGGGTGCGAAGTCATCACGGCCATCGACGGTTTTGATGCCCTGGCCAGGATCGTTGACCATCACCCGCACATTATCTTTGTCGACATCATGATGCCGCGCCTGGATGGCTATCAGACCTGCGCCCTGGTCAAGAACAACCCGGCGTTCAAGGCCATCCCGGTGATCATGCTGTCGTCCAGGGACGGCCTGTTCGACAAGGCCAAAGGGCGCATCGTCGGCGTCGATCAATTTTTGACCAAGCCTTTCAGCAAGGAAGAACTGCTCAGTGCGATCAAGGCCTATGTGCCGGGTTTCGCCGCAGTAGAACAAGCACATTGACCCAGCCCCCTGGGCTTGCGTCAACCAATGTAGTGGGGAAAACCATGGCACGCGTTCTGATCGTCGACGATTCGCCGACTGAAATGTACAAACTGACCGGCATGCTGGAAAAGCACGGCCACCAAGTCCTCAAGGCCGAGAATGGCGCCGATGGCGTGGCCCTGGCCCGCCAGGAAAAACCCGACGCCGTCCTGATGGATATCGTCATGCCCGGCCTCAATGGCTTCCAGGCTACACGCCAGTTGTCCAAGGAGCCGGAAACCAACGGTATCCCGATCATCATCGTCACCACCAAGGACCAGGAAACCGACAAGATCTGGGGCGCACGCCAGGGCGCCAAGGCGTACCTGACCAAGCCGGTGGAAGAAGACAAGCTGATCGAAGTGCTGAACTCGGTGCTCAAGTCCTGACGGCACGTTCCCATGACCGAGTCGCAAACCGCCTTTGAGCTGCTGCTGGACATCGACCGCCGTTGCCGCCTGTTGGCCGCTGATTTGCCGTCCCAGGAAACCCGCTCGCACAGCTGGAGTGGCATTGGCTTTCGCCTGGGCGGGCATTGGTATGTGGCGCCCATGGGCGAAGTCGCCGAGGTACTGCATGAACCGCGCTGCACCCTGATGCCCGGGGTCAAGCCCTGGGTCAGGGGCGTGGCCAACCTGCGCGGGCGCTTGCTGCCGGTGATCAACCTGTGCGGGTTTTTCGGCTACGAGCTGTCGACGGCGCGCAAGCAGCGCCGGGTGCTGGTGATCGAACACGAAGACACTTTCGTCGGCCTGCTGGTGGATGAGGTGGTCGGCCTGCAGCACTTCGCCCAGGACCAGCTGCGCCCGGTATCGGCCAGCGTGCCCGCGGCCAGCGCCGCGTTTATCCAAGGCCAGTTCAGCGGCGACCCGCTGTGGCAGGTCTTCAGCCCCTTCGCCCTGGCCCAGGCCCCGGGCTTTCTGGATGTTGCCGCATGAGCACCGCCACGCCCGTCAAACCGCAGGAAGCCTCCCGTAGCCGCTCGCAGATCATCGTGCTGTTTATCGCGCTGATTATCTTCATCATGCTGCTGTTCGCCAACTTCGCGTACCTCAACACCCAGTCCACCTACGACAAGCAGTACATCGGCCACGCCGGCGAGCTGCGCGTGCTGTCCCAGCGCATTGCCAAGAACGCCACCGAGGCCGCAGCCGGCAAGGCCGCCGCGTTCAAGCTGTTGAGCGAGGCGCGCAATGATTTTGCCCAGCGCTGGAGCTACCTGAAAAAAGGCGACCCGGCCACCGGCCTGCCCGCTGCGCCCAGCGCCGTGCGCAGCGAAATGCGCGCCGTGCAGCATGACTGGGAAGCCTTGCTCAAGAACACCGACGTGATCCTGGCCAGCGAGCAGACGGTGCTGTCCCTGCATCAAGTGGCGGCGACCCTGGCCGAAACCGTGCCGCAATTGCAGTTGGAGTCGGAAAAGGTCGTCGAGATCCTGCTGCAGCGCGGCGCGCCCGCCAGCCAGGTGGCCGTGGCCCAGCGCCAGTCGCTGCTGGCCGAGCGCATCCTGGGGGCGGTCAACACCGTGCTGGCGGGGGATGACACGGCGGTCAAGGCCGCCGACGCCTTTGGCCGCGATGCCAACCGCTTTGGCCAGGTCCTGGCCGGCATGCTCCAGGGCAGCGCAGGCCTGAAGATCAGCGAAGTGCAGGACCCGGATGCCCGTGCGCGCCTGGCGGAGATTGCCGAGCTGTTCGAGTTTGTCTCCGGCTCCGTGGATGAAATCCTCGAAACCTCGCCGCAACTGTTCCAGGTGCGCGCCTCGGCAAGCAACATCTTCAGCCTGTCGCAAACCCTGCTCGATGAAGCCTCGCACCTGGCCACCGGTTTTGAAAACCTGGCCGGCGGGCGCACCCTCGACACCATCGGCGGCTATGTCCTGGGCTTGCTGGCGCTGGCGTCAATCATCCTGATTGGCCTGGTGATGGTGCGCGAGACCAATCGCCAGCTGCGCGAAACCGCCGAGAAAAACGAACGCAACCAGAACGCGATCATGCGCCTGCTCGACGAAATCGAAGACCTGGCCGACGGCGACCTCACCGTGACCGCCTCGGTGACCGAAGACTTCACCGGCACCATCGCCGACTCCATCAACTATTCGGTGGACCAGTTGCGCGACCTGGTGGCGACCATCAACCTCACCGCCGGTGAAGTGGCCGGCGCCGTGCAGGAAACCCAGGCCACCGCCATGCACCTGGCCCAGGCCTCGGAACACCAGGCCCAGCAGATTGCCGAAGCCTCGACGGCGATCAACCAGATGGCCCAATCCATCGACCAGGTATCGGCCAACGCCGCCGAGTCTTCGGCGGTGGCCGAGCGCTCGGTGGAGATCGCCAACAAGGGCAACGAGGTGGTGCACAACACCATCCATGGCATGGACAACATTCGCGAGCAGATCCAGGACACCGCCAAGCGCATCAAGCGCCTGGGCGAGTCGTCCCAGGAAATCGGCGACATCGTCAGCCTGATCGACGACATCGCCGAGCAGACCAACATCCTGGCCCTCAATGCCGCGATCCAGGCGAGCATGGCCGGTGACGCCGGGCGCGGGTTTGCGGTGGTGGCCGATGAAGTGCAACGCCTGGCCGAGCGCTCGTCGGCGGCTACCCGGCAGATCGAGAACCTGGTGCGGGCGATCCAGACCGACACCAACGAAGCGGTGATCTCCATGGAGCAGACCACCACCGAAGTGGTACGTGGCGCGCGCCTGGCCCAGGACGCCGGGGTGGCCCTGGAAGAAATCGAGGGGGTGTCCAAGACCCTGGCCGCGCTGATCCAGAGCATCTCCAACGCCGCGCAGCAGCAAACCTCGTCGGCGGGGCAGATCTCCCTGACCATGAACGTGATCCAGCAGATCACCAGCCAGACCTCATCGGGCTCCACGGCCACCGCCGAGAGCATTGGCAACCTGGCCAAAATGGCCAGCCAGTTGCGCCGCTCGGTATCGGGTTTCACCCTGCCGCCCGTGCGCAAGACCGATGAATGACATGCCTCCCCAAAACCACCGCAATCTAAATGTGGGAGCGGGCTTGCTCGCGAAAGCGGTGTATCAGTCACCTAATGTGCCGACTGACCCAGCGCTTTCGCGAGCAAGCCCGCTCCCACATGGATTCTCACTTTTCACCCATTCAGACGGGAGTCGTTATGGTTGACCGGCACGACTACGTCGCCCTCGAATGGGTCAAGGGCGAGATCGCCGAAACCCTGAAGCAGGCCCGTGCGGCGCTGGACGCCTTTGCCGAGGACGCCAGCGAGCAAGCCCTGGCGCAGTGCCTGGAGGGCATTCACCAGGTCCACGGTGCCCTGCAAATGGTCGAGTTCTACGGCGCGGCACTGCTCGCCGAAGAAATGGAGCACCTGGCCCTGGCCCTGCAAGCCGGGCGTGTCAGCCAGCGTGAAGAAGGCATTCGCCTGCTGCAGCAAGCCCTCGGCCAACTGCCGTTGTACCTGGACCGTGTGCACAGCGCGCGGCGCGACCTGCCCCTGGTGGTGTTGCCACTGCTCAACGACCTGCGCAGCGTGCACGGCAAAAGCCTGCTCTCGGAAACCAGCCTGTTCAGCCCGCAACTGCTGGTGATCGCGCCGCTGCCCGATGATGCCCTGGCCCAACGAGCGCCGGCCGATTTTGCCGAACAACTGCAGCAATGGCGGCAAATGCTGCAACAGGGCTTGGCCGGGCTGCTGCGTGAAGACCACGGCCCGAGCAACCTGGAAGACATGGCGCGGGTCTTCGCGCAACTGGAAGCGCTGTGCCACGGCGCGCCGTTGCTGGCGTTGTGGCAAGTCACCTCGGCGCTGGCCGAAGGCATGCTCACCGGCGTTATCGCCAATAGCCCGGCGTTGCGCAGCCTGCTCAAGAGCTGTGACAAGGTGCTCAAGCGCCTGCAAATCCAGGGCATCGAAGGGATCAACACCCCGGCGCCCGACCAACTGCTCAAGAGCCTGCTGTTTTACATCGCCAAAGTCACCCGACCGACACCGCGCATGCAAAGCCTCAAGGAACGCTACGGCCTGGATGAAGCCTTGCCCGACAGCACCGTGGTCGATGCCGAGCGCGCGCGCCTGGCCGGGCCGGACCGCAACGCCATGGGCTCGGTGCTCGGTGCGTTGTGTGAGGAGTTGGTGCGGGTCAAGGAGCGCCTGGACCTGTTCGTGCGCAGCGACCGCCAACACATCTCTGGCCTGGACAGCCTGCTGGCGCCGTTGCGGCAGATCGCCGATACCCTGGCGGTATTGGGCTTTGGCCAGCCGCGCAAAGTGATCATCGACCAATTGGCGGTGGTCCAGGGCCTGGCCCAGGGGCAGCGCGAGCCCAATGATGCCGTGTTGATGGATGTGGCCGGGGCGTTGCTGTATGTCGAGGCGACGCTGGCCGGGATGGTCGGCACCGTCGAACCGCAAAACCGTGAAGACAGCCGCCTGCCCACCACCGACCTGACCCAGATCCACCAATTGGTGATCAAGGAGTCATGCCAGTGCCTCAAGCAGGCGCGAGAGCTGGTCATCGACTGCCTTGAGGCGCAATGGGATACACAGCGCCTGGAGTCCCTGCCAGAGCTGCTGACCCAGGTGCGTGGCGCCCTGGCGATGATCCCGCTGCCGCGCGCGGCGAGCCTGGTGCGTGGCTTCAAGATTTACGTCGATGAACAGTGGATGGGCCATGACACCGCGCCGCCGGCGGCGCAGCTGGAGCATTGCGCCGATGTGCTCACCAGCCTGGAACACTACCTGGAGCGCATGCTGCAGGACCCGGATGCACCGGGCGAGCGGGTGTTGGATATCGCTTTTGAAGGGCTCGCGGCGCTAGGTTATGCGCCAGTGCCCGCGCAGCAAGCCTGGCGCCAGGAACCCTCGGCACCGCACGATGAATTGCCGGTCGATTCCCAGACCCTGGCGCAGGCCCTGGCCAGCCCGACCCCACGTCTCAACCCACCGGCCCTGCAACGCCCGGGCAGCCTGCTGCCGCCGCCAGCCGATGAAGAGTCGGTGGATGATGAACTGCGCGAAGTGTTCCTGGAAGAAACCGCCGAAGTGCTGGAAGTGTTGCAGCGCCTGGTGCCCCAAGGTGCCGCCAGCCTTGGAGATAAAACCGCCCTGAGCGACATGCGCCGCTCCTTCCATACCCTCAAGGGCAGCGGGCGCATGGTGCGTGCCCTGGTGTTGGCGGAACTGGCGTGGGCCGTGGAAAACCTGCTGAACCGCGTGCTCGAGCGGGTGGTCGCGCCGGGCGCCGAGGTCCAGGCGGTGCTGGATGACGTGCTGGTGCTGCTGCCGGCCTTGATCGCCGAGTTCGCCGCCGACACCCAGCGCCAGCGCGATGATGTCGACCACCTTGCCGCACGCGCCCATGCCCTGGCCAGTGGCGCGCCGTTACCGCCAGCCGTGGCTCAGGATGACAGCGCGCTCGACCCACTGCTGCTGGAGATCTTTCGCAACGAAGCACAGAGTCACCTGGACAGCCTCAATCGGTTTTTGCACCAGGCCACCGAGCAGATGCCACTGCCTGTCAGCGATGAGCTGCAACGTGCCCTGCATACCCTCAAGGGCAGTGCCTACATGGCGGGCGTCTTGCCCATCGCCGAACTGGCGCGGCCGCTGGACCACCTGACCCGTGAATACAAGGCCCATCGCCTGGCCCTCGACCTGGATGAAATCGACTTGCTGCTGGAGGGCGAAGCCCTGTTCCAGCGCGGCCTGCGCCAGTTGGACAGTGACCCCCTGGCGCCCATCGACGGTGCGCAATCGTTGATCGAGCGCACCCAGGCGCGCCTCGACAGCCAGCTCGAAGCCTTCCTCAATGCGCCGAGCGCCGGCCTGCGGGTCAAGCGCGACCCACAGTTGATCAGCAACTTCCTGGCCCAGGGCATGGACATCCTGCTCGATGCCGAAAGCCTGCTGCGGCGCTGGCAACAACACCCTGGCGAGCGCCAGGAGCTCAGTGCGTTGCTGGACGAGCTGACCACCCTGGGCGAGGGCGCGCACCTGGCCGAACTGCATCCGATGGATGAACTGTGCGAAGCCTTGCTCGACCTGTATGGCGCGGTGGAAGAAAGCAGCCTGGCGGTCAGCGAGCGATTTTTCCAGGAGGCCGAACAGGCCCATGAAGCCCTGATCAACATGCTCGACCAACTGGCCGCCGGCCAGGAGGTCTGCCCGGCGCCGGCGCGCATGAAAGCCTTGCGCGAGTTACTCGATGAAGGGCTCGACCCCAGCGCCACCGGCCTGATCAAAACCGATGGCAGTCGCGCCTTGAGCATTGCCGAACTGGGCGCGGCCACCTCGCAGTTGCAGCAGGACTGGGCGGTGGACGATGAGATCGTCGAGATCTTCCTTGAAGAAGCGGTGGATATCCTCGACAGCGCCGGGCAGTCCCTCAAGCGCTGGCTGCTGGACCCCGACGGCGTGGCGCCGCTGTCGTCCCTGCAACGCGACCTGCACACCCTGCGCGGCGGTGCGCGCATGGCCGAAATCGGCCCGGTGGGCGATCTGGCCCAAGAGTTGGAAAGCCTTTACGAAGGCCTGGTGGACCGGCGCTACAACTACTCCGTTGAAATGGCGCAAGTGTTGATGGACAGCCATGAACACCTGGCCTTGCAACTGGAGCAGTTGCAAGAGCAGCAACCCTTGAGTGATTCCAGCGCCCTGATTGGCCGCTTGCGCGAGGTGCGCCAGAACGCCGCGCCGGTGGCGCTGCCCACACCGCCCGATGCACAGGGCGGCGGCAGTGATCCGGAGCTGCTGGACATCTTTCTGGAGGAAGCGGCCGACATCCTCGACAGCTCCGGCGCCGCACTGTCGCGCTGGCAGGCCGAGCCCCAGGGCCGCCAGGAAGTCGAGACTCTGCTGCGCGACCTGCACACCCTCAAGGGCGGCGCGCGGATGGTCGAGATTGGCCCGATTGGCGACCTGGCCCACGAACTGGAGTTTCTCTACGAAGGCCTGTCGGCGGGCTTGCTGGCGCCCACCAGCGAGCTGTTTGCGCTGCTGCAGGGCTGCCATGACCGCCTGGCGCAGATGGTCGAGGCAGTGGCGGCGGGGTTGCCGGTCGGTTCGGTGGAGCGCCTGATCGAGCGCATCAAAAGCCTGGTCCAGCCCAGCGAAGACCAGGCCGCACCGGTCGCCATGGCCGCCAGCAAACCCGAAGCCCCGGCCGCTAGCGAGCCGGGCGCGGACATGGTGAAAATCTCTGCCGAGCTGCTGGATGACCTGGTCAACCTCGCCGGCGAAACCTCGATTTTCCGTGGGCGCATCGAGCAGCAGGTCAACGACGCCCGCGCCGCCCTCAGTGAGGTGGAAACCACCATCGAGCGCATGCGTGACCAACTGCGCCGCCTCGATACCGAGACCCAGGGCCGTATCCTCAGCCGCCAGCACGCCGAGACCGAGCGCCTGGGCTACGAAGAATTCGATCCACTGGAAATGGATCGCCATTCCCAGTTGCAACAGCTGTCCCGCGCGTTGTCCGAGTCGGCCTCGGACCTTTTGGACCTCAAGGAAACCCTCGACCAGCGTAACCAGGACGCGCAGAACCTGTTGCAGCAACAGGCGCGGATCAACACCGAGCTGCAAGAAGGCCTGATGCGCACGCGCATGGTGCCGTTCGAGCGCATGCTGCCGCGCCTCAAGCGTATCGTGCGGCAAGTGGCCGGCGAGCTGGGCAAGGACGTGGAATTCGTGGTCGGCAATGCCGAGGGCGAGATGGACCGCAACGTGCTGGAGCGCATGGCCGCGCCCCTGGAGCATATGCTGCGCAACGCCGTCGACCATGGCCTGGAATCGCGGGATGCACGGCTGTTGGCGGGCAAGCCGCAGAAGGGCCGGATCACCCTGGACCTGAGCCATGAAGGTGGCGACATCATCTTCGACATGCGCGACGACGGCGCTGGCGTGCCGCTGGATGCGGTGCGGCGCAAGGCGATCAAGCGTGGCCTGCTGGACCCGGAGATGGAGATCAGCGATCGCGATGTGTTGCAGTTCATCTTGCAGCCGGGCTTTTCCACCGCCGAAAAAATCACCCAGATTTCCGGGCGCGGCGTGGGCATGGACGTGGTGCATGAAGAAGTGCGCCAGCTCGGCGGGAGCATGGTGATCGACTCTACGCCGGGGCAGGGCGTGCATTTTCGCATTCGCCTGCCGTTCACCGTGTCGGTCAACCGGGCGTTGATGGTGCAGTGCGCGGAAGACCAGTACGCGATCCCGCTGAACACCATCCAGGGCCTGGTGCGCGTGTTGCCCAATGAGCTGGAAGGGCACTACCAACTGGACCCGCCGGTGTATCAATACGCCGGCCAGCGCTATGAGCTGTATTACCTGGGCGAGCTGCTGCACACCGTGGCCCGGCCCAAGCTGCTGGGGCAAAGCCAGCCGCTGCCGGTGCTGCTGATGCAATGCAACGAGCGATATATTGCGGTGCAGGTGGACGACATGGCCGGCACCCGGGAAATCGTGGTCAAGGGCCTGGGCCCGCAGTTTGCGGCGGTGCAGGGGCTGTCCGGGGCGACCATTCTCGGCGATGGCCGGGTGGTGTTGATCATCGACCTGCTGGCACATATCCGCGCCCTGGCCCCGGCCTTGCCGGCCCAGGCGGCGGACACGGCATTGGCGGTCAACGAGCCGCAGAAAAAACAGCGATTGCTGGTGCTGGTGGTAGACGACTCAGTGACCGTACGCAAAGTCACCAGCCGCCTGCTCGAGCGCAACGGCATGAACGTACTGACTGCCAAGGACGGCATCGACGCCATCGCCCTGCTCGAAGAACACACCCCGGACCTGATGTTGCTGGACATCGAAATGCCGCGCATGGATGGCTTTGAAGTGGCGATCCAGGTGCGCAACGACCCACGGCTCGCGCGCCTGCCGATCATCATGATCACCTCGCGCACCGGCCAGAAACACCGCGATCGGGCCATGGCGATTGGCGTCAACGACTACCTTGGCAAGCCCTATCAAGAGTCGGTGTTGCTCGAAAGCATCGCCTACTGGAGCCCGAAACATGCTTGACCACCGCACCAGCCAACTCACCGGCTTGCTGCTGCCCCTGGCCGACCGCCACCTGCTGCTGCCCAACGTAGCGGTGGCCGAGCTGATCGACTTCCAGCGCGGCGAACCGGCCAGCGACGCTCCGCCGTGGTACCTGCGGCAAGTGACCTGGCGCGACCAGCAACTGCCCCTGATCAGCTTCGAAGCGGCCTGCGGTGGTACCAGCGTTGTCAGCGAACGCGCACGGATCGTCGTGCTCAACGCCCTCGGCGGGCGCCCGACCTTGAAGTTCATCGCGCTAGTGATCCAGGGCATTCCCCGCTCGTACAAGCTCGACAGCCAGTTGAGCTACGTGGACGTACCCCTATCACCGCTGGAACTGGCGGCGGTACAGGTCGGCGAGCATGTGGCGAAAGTGCCGGATCTGATGGGGTTGGAAGCGCTGCTGGTCGAGGCTGGGTTGGCGTGAACAACCGTTTTCAGCACCTCTGAAGACCCAATGTGGGAGCTGGCTTGTGTGGGAGCTGGCTTGCCTGCGATAGCATCACCTCGGTTTAACTGACACACCGAAGCGTCTGCATCGCAGGCAAGCCAGCTCCCACATTGGATTGCGCTTGGCGCCAAACCTTACTTAATCTGCGCAAAACGCTCAATGACCGGTTGTTCACGGTGCTCTGCTTGCCAAAGATCGTAGGTACTTTGCATCGACAACCATAACCGCGCTTTGCTGATGCCTGCCCGCTCCAACCTCACGGCAAGGTCTGGGCTGACTGGCGCGTGACCATGCAGGATCCTGGAGAATGTTTCCCTGGCAAAGCCGAGCCGCCGGGCCATGTCGGTAATGGTGATGCCCAAGCTGGGCATCACATCCTCAAGCAGGATTTCGCCGGGATGTGGCGGGTTGTGCATACCCATGTACGTGCCCCTGTTCAATGGTAGTCAAGGTAATCAACCAGTTCGACGTGATCATCAAGCATACGAAAAATGATGCGCCAGTTACCGCTAATGCTGACGGAGCAGTAGTCGAGCAGATCGCCTTTGAGTCGATGAAAACGCCATCCTGGGAGATTCAATTCGCCCGGGTGTCCTGCGCTATCCAGAATCAGCAGCACACGACGCAAGCGTTTCGCGTGACCCGCGTTGATGCCTTTGGTTGATCCTGTTTCATAATGTTCTTCTGGTGAGATGATTCAAATTCCAAAGGCTAGAGAGGTGCCATCCGAGCAACAACCCTAAAAATCTGTAGGAATGATCATGCGGCATGATGCCTTCAGATTTTTCCCGCGCATTTTCGCGCCGCCCATGAACTTGTCGCTCGCCGCCTGCGCGCCTAGGCTTGGTCGGTCATCGCAAAAAACGGTGACACGGACGTGCAAGTCCGGTTACATATCGGCGCACCAACGCCCATAGCCATTCAGCGGGCGTTTTTTATGCCTGCTGTGTTTGTTATGGCGGCTGTGCGTGGGAGACCTTCGGGTCTGCCGGGGTCCGATATGCCCGGTCTTGCACACCTGCGCACAGCTGCCACCCGATTTGCGTGCAAGCAAGCGGTGTCAGTCTCCTTCACATATCGGAGATGTTCACCATGATCAAACCCACCCCCAACCGACCTACCTCATCCAGTATCTTCACCGTCAACCCACACCAGAACACCGAAACCCTCGAGTCCCTCAACGCCCTGACCTGCGGCCTGGCCTTTGAGCTGAACGGCGCCCAGCGCGGCGTGCTCCTGGCCATCCAACAAATGACCGAACTGGGCCAACTGCTGGTCGAGCGTGCGCTGGAGCAACTATCGCCTGCGGCCGCTGCGTAAAACTTGATCAGTCCCAGAAAGGGACCGTTCGTTCCCTTTTTGGGACTGATGCCTGCTCGGGTAAAGCCCCACGTAAACCCGCCGATAACCCGACGAGTCTTTCGGTGGAAGCAACAACACAATGTGGCTATTTGACGTATTTGCCTGGCTGTACAACCTCACCCCGTTTACCGGTGCTTTGCTGTTGTGGTTCCTGGTGTTGGTGTTCACTGCCAGCGCGACGATGAGTTTTCCGACACGGCGCGGCAAGCTCGCTGGCTTCGGGATTTCGGTGGTGGGCGCGGTGTTTATCTTGGGGTACCTGGAAACCCTCGTGCTCAACGCCACAGGCAAAGAAATCAAGGGTGTTGTGATCAACCTGGTGGTCATGAGCCTCGGCGGTTTGGGCTCGTGCTTGCTTGGGGTGGCCATTTCGAAAAGACCAAGCAAGGCCGAGATTGAACAGACCCGCACCAGCATTCGTGGCTGGGGCCTGGCGGTCTTTGAATACCTGTTCGTGTTTATCCTGATGTGTTCACTGGTGCTGACTGTTTTCTGCCTGCCCTTGTGGCGCCTGGATTGGCCCGTGGTGTCGGGGCATGAAGTCACCGGCCTGTTGCTGGCTTTCCTGGGCGCGGTGTCAGGCTGCGCGATCGTCTCCTATCTGCGTCGGTTGATGAAGTGGGAGCAATGGGGCGTGGCCGTGTTGTTTGGGCTGCTGCTGTTTCTGCTGCCCGTGTACGTGCAGGCGATTTGGGGGCTGGTGAGCTGGAGCCTGGCGGCGGTGCTGGGGTTTCATGGCGTGGCGGGCATTGGCTTGGGCTGGACGGTGTGGCGCCAGCGCATGGAATGGCGGCGCTCCTGACCGTTACTCCAACCGTAACAATCCACCGCCGAGCTTGATTGATACCCCCCCGATTCACTCCTATGGTGAGCCCCACGACAGCGAACCCGTGGAGCGATCATGACAACAACAATAACCCCCGACTCGCGCTGGACGCGGCGCCGCGACGAGAAGCAGCGGCGGCTCGGGCTGGTCCAGGCGTTTGCCGACGGGGCCGTGCTGCCCAGCGACAGGATCGTCGAGGCCCTGCAAGCCCTGATCCTGCCCGGCGACCGCGTGGTGCTGGAAGGCAATAACCAGAAGCAGGCCGACTTTCTCTCGCGTTCCCTGGCCAAGGCCGACCCGGCCGTGCTCCACGATTTGCACATGATCATGCCCAGCGTCGGGCGCTCCGAGCACCTGGACCTGTTTGAAAAGGGCATCGCCCGCAAGCTCGATTTCTCGTTTGCCGGCACCCAATCCCTGCGCATCAGCCAGCTGCTTGAAGACGGCCTGCTGGAAGTCGGCGCGATCCACACCTACATCGAACTCTATGCGCGACTGGTCGTAGACCTGATCCCCAACGTGGTGCTGTCCGCAGGCTTCATGGCCGACCGCGCCGGCAATATCTACACCGGCCCCAGCACCGAAGACACCCCGGCGCTGATCGAGCCGGCGGCGTTCAGCGATGGCATCGTCATCGTGCAGGTCAACCAATTGGTGGACGACGTCAGCGACTTGCCCCGCGTGGACATCCCGGCCAGTTGGGTGGATTTCGTGGTGGTGGCCGACAAGCCCTTCTATATCGAACCGCTGTTCACCCGCGACCCCCGGCATATCAAGCCGGTGCATGTGCTGATGGCGATGATGGCGATCCGTGGCATCTACGAAAAACACAACGTGCAGTCGCTGAACCATGGCATTGGTTTCAATACCGCCGCGATTGAACTGATCCTGCCGACCTACGGTGAGTCCCTGGGCCTTAAAGGCAAGATCTGCCGCAACTGGACCCTCAACCCGCACCCCACGTTGATCCCCGCCATCGAAAGCGGCTGGGTTGAAAGCGTGCATTGCTTCGGCACCGAACTGGGCATGGAAAGCTACATCGCCGCGCGCCCGGATGTGTTCTTCACCGGTCGCGACGGCTCGTTGCGCTCCAACCGGATGTTCTGCCAACTGGCGGGGCAATACGCGGTGGACCTGTTTATCGGCGCCACTTTGCAGGTGGATGGTGACGGTCATTCGTCCACCGTGACCCGAGGCCGGCTCGCCGGGTTTGGCGGTGCGCCGAACATGGGCCACGACCCACGCGGGCGCCGCCACGGCACCCCGGCCTGGCTCGATATGCGCCACGACGATGCCCCCGAAGCCTTGCTGGAGCGCGGCAAAAAGCTGGTGGTGCAGATGGTCGAGACCTTCCAGGAGGGCGGCAAACCGACCTTCGTCGACACCCTCGACGCAGTGGAAGTGGCGCGCAAAAGCGGCATGCCCCTGGCGCCGATCATGATTTACGGCGACGACGTGACCCACTTGCTCACCGAAGAAGGCATCGCCTACCTGTACAAGGCGCGCTCCCTGGAAGAGCGCCAGGCGATGATCGCGGCGGTCGCCGGGGTGACCGCCATCGGCCTGCGCCACAACCCCAAGGACACCGCGCGCATGCGCCGCGAAGGCCTGATTGCCTTGCCCGAAGACCTCGGCATCCGCCGCACCGACGCCACTCGCGAGCTGCTGGCGGCCAAAAGCGTGGCCGACCTGGTGGACTGGTCCGGTGGCCTGTACAACCCGCCCGCCAAGTTCAGGAGCTGGTAAATGCACGCACTCAAACTGCACACACTGACCCTGGCCGAGCAACTGGCGGACCTGGCGGTCGATGCACTGATCGACGAAGCGGACCTGTCGCCCAAGCCGGCGCTGGTGGATCGGCGTGGCAATGGCGCCCATCAGGATTTGCACCTGGGCCTGATGCACGCGTCGGCGCTGTCCTTGTGGCCGGCCTTCAAGGAAATGGCCGAAGCGGCGATTGCCCTGGGCGAGATCGGCCTGCCGCTGCGCGAAGCCCTCGGCCGGATCGGCCGCGAAGGCGAACAGGCGATGCTCGCCACCACCCAGGGCGTGAATACCCACCGTGGCGCGATCTGGGCCCTTGGCCTGCTGGTGGCCGCCGCCGCGCTGGCACCTGCCTCGCGCACGGCCAATGCGCTGACTTTAAGGGCTGCGCGCCTGGCCCTGCTCAATGACCGTTATGCACCGCAACCGCTGAGCCATGGCGCGCAAGTCGCGCAGCGCTATGGCGTACGTGGCGCCCGCGAAGAAGCGCAACTGGGCTTCCCCGCAGTGCTGCAACGGGGCCTGCCGCAACTGCACGCAAGCCGTTTGCAACAACACGGCGAGCAGAACGCGCGCCTCGATGCGCTGCTGGCGATCATGACCCAACTGGCTGACACCTGCGTGCTCTACCGCGCCGGCACCGATGGCTTGCAGGCGATGCAACGGGGCGCCCAGGCCGTGCTGGATGCGGGCGGCAGCGCGAGCCTGGCCGGGCGGCGTCGCCTCAATGAGCTGGACCAGCAACTGCTGGCCCTGAATGCCTCCCCCGGTGGCGCCGCCGACCTGTTGGCCGCCTGCCTGTTTATCGACCGCATCGAGTCTTGCGACGGAGCGTTTTGATGGAAACCCTATCCTTTGAATTCCCCGCCGGGCAGCCGCCCAAAGGCCGCGCGCTGGTGGGCTGCGTCGGTTCCGGCGACCTTGAAGTGCTGCTGGAACCGGGCACGGCGGGCACCTTGAGCATCCAGGTGCAAACCTCGGTCAACGGCGCCGAGCAGCGTTGGCAGCACCTGTTCCAGCGAATTTTCCAGGAGCAGACCCCACCGGCGCTGAACATTCAGATCCACGATTTTGGCGCCACCCCCGGCGTGGTGCGTTTGCGCCTGGAGCAAGGTTTCGAGGAGCTTGGCCATGACTGATTTACTCAACCGGCACAGCTTCGTCGAACTCGGCGCCCGCCAGCGGGCCAAGGCCTTGCTCGATGCCGGCAGCTACCGTGAATTGATCGACCCGTTCCAGCGCGTGATGTCGCCGTGGTTGAGCCGCCAGGGCGTGGTGCCGCAGGCTGACGACGGGGTGGTGATTGCCAAGGGCACCCTCGATGGCCTGCCACTGGTGATCGCCGCCATCGAAGGTAATTTCCAGGGCGGCAGCCTCGGTGAAGTGGGTGGCGCAAAAATCGCCGGTGCCCTGGAACTGGCCGCCGAGGACAACCGCAACGGCATCCCGACGCGTGCGGTGCTGCTGCTGGAAACCGGCGGCGTGCGCCTGCAGGAGGCCAACCTCGGGCTGGCGGCGATTGCCGATATCCACGCGGCGATTGTCGACCTGCGCCAGTACCAACCGGTGATCGGCGTAGTGGCCGGCAGCGTTGGCTGTTTTGGCGGCATGTCCATTGCCGCGGGCCTGTGCAGCTACCTGGTGGTGACCCGTGAAGCGCGCCTGGGCTTGAACGGCCCGCAAGTGATCGAACAGGAAGCCGGCCTTGAAGAATACGACTCCCGTGACCGGCCCTTCATCTGGAGCCTGACCGGCGGCGAGCAGCGCTTCAACAGCGGCCTGGCCGACCGTTATGTGGCGGACGATGTGGCGCAGATCCGCCAGCAGATCAGCGAACTGTTGCAGCAAGGTTTGCCGGCAGCGCCGCGCAGCCGCCAGGCCGACTATTACCTGGCGCGCCTGGCTGCGCTGGACGCCGAACCGCAGATCGAGCCGGCCACGGTTCGTGACCTGTATCAGGGAGAACGCTCATGAGAGGCTTGCACTGGTTCAACGCATTGCGCGCGGATGCGGCGCCGGTGGCGGGTTTGCCGGCTTCGTTGAAAGTTGCTGATGGCGTGCTCGGCGAGCAGGCCGTGCGGTTTATCGCGGTGGTGCCCGATGCTGCCAACCGCTTCCCCCGCGCCCGCCAAGGTGAGGTTGGGTTGCTGGAAGGCTGGGGCCTGGCCAAGGCGGTGGATGAAACCATCGCCCGCGGCGATCAACGCCCGATTGTGGCTATTGTCGACGTGCCGAGCCAGGCCTATGGCCGTCGCGAAGAAGCCCTGGGCATTCATCAGGCCCTGGCGGCGGCGGCGGACAGTTATGCCCGCGCCCGTTTGGCCGGGCACCCGGTGATCGGGTTGCTGGTGGGCAAGGCCATGTCCGGGGCGTTTCTCGCCCATGGCTACCAGGCCAACCGCCTGATTGCCCTGCGCGACCCTGGGGTGATGGTGCACGCCATGGGCAAGGCCTCGGCGGCGCGGGTCACCTTGCGTAGCGTCGAAGAACTCGAAGCCCTGGCCGCCAGCGTGCCGCCCATGGCCTATGACATCGACAGCTATGCCAGCCTCGGCTTGCTCTGGGAAACCCTCACGGTCAGCCAGATCGAACAACCGACCGCCGACGACCTGGCGCGGGTCAGGGATTGCCTGGTGCAGGCGATCAAGGATGTGCAGAACAGCGGCGTGCGCGATTTGCGCGGGCGCCTGGGCGCCGTCAATCGTGCCGCGTCCAGCCATGTACGCCAGCTGTTGCGGGAACAATGGTGAACGCCCACGACTTGCTCTGGGGCATGGCCCCGGCGCACGTGCCCGCTGACGCACCGGCCTGGGTACTGGCGGTGATCGGGGCGGGGCAGCCGGTGGTGGTGCGCCGGGCGCTGGCCGAACCGGGCTATGTGGCGGTGGGTGTGCGTGGACGTTTGCGGGAGCAGCGCTTTGCGGCCGTGATGCCCGTGGCGGCTGTGCAACGGCGAGTGACACCCGAGGCCCTGTGCGGGGTGATCTCGCCCCGGGATTTACCGGCGTTGCGTGCCCTCGACCAACTGCGGCCGGTACTGGCGCAAGAGGTGTGGGGTGTGACGGGCAGCGCGGGTTTCGAGTTGGCCACGGGCATTGAGGCACTGCATGCCCAGAGCGATCTGGATTTGCTGCTACGCGCGCCCGAGCGGCTTGATCGCGGTGATGCCGAGGCGCTGCTGGCGATTCTGGACACCGCAGCGTGTGCCGTGGACCTGCAATTGCAAACCCCCTATGGCGCGGTGGCCTTGCGCGAATGGGCCGGCCCATCGCTGCGGGTGCTGCTGAAAAACGCCAGCGGTGCGCATCTGGTGATCGACCCTTGGCAGGCCGTGGCATGAGCAGCCTCCTGGTGTTTCCGGGGCAGGGTGCCCAACGCCCGGGCATGCTCCAGCAATTGCCTGCCAACGTCCTCGATGAAGCCAGCGATACCTTGGGACAAGAGGTGCGCCAGCTCGATTCGGCGCAGGCCCTGGCCAGCACCCGCGCCGTGCAACTGTGCCTGCTGATCGCCGGCGTGGCCCATGCCCGTGAGTTGCAACACACACCGGACTATGTGGCGGGCCTGTCCATCGGCGCTTATCCGGCGGCAGTGATCGCCGGGGCCCTGGCGTTTGCCGATGCGCTGCGGCTGGTCAGCCTGCGCGGTGAACTGATGCAGCACGCTTATCCACAGGGCTACGGCATGACAGCGCTGATCGGCCTGGAGTTATCCACCGTCGAAAGCGTGCTCGCCGAGGTCCACAGCGCGCAAACCCCGGTGTACCTGGCCAATATCAATGCCGATAACCAGTGCGTGATCGCCGGCAGCGATGCCGCCATGCAACGGGTGGCCAACCGCGTCAAAGGCCAGGGCGTGGCCAAGCGCCTGGCCGTCAGCGTGCCGTCCCATTGCGCACTGCTGGAGCAACCGGCCCAGGCCCTCGCTGAAGCGTTTGCCAAGGTCGCGCTCAAGGCGCCGGCCATTACTTACCTGAGTAGCAGCCGGGCGCGGCCGATCCGCGATCCGGCGCAGTTGCGTGACGACCTGGCGTTCAACATGTGTCGCCTCGTCGATTGGCGCGGCACCGTGCAAAGCGCCTATGAGCGCGGCGTGCGCCTGCACATCGAGCTGCCTCCGGGCACAGTCCTCACCGGCCTGGCGCGGCGGGTGTTTGAGCAAGGCACCGTGATTGCCTTCGAAGGTGCGCGCCTGGACACCTTGCAGGCCTTGCTGGAACAGGAGGGCCGCCACCACCGATAAAGCGTGAGCTTGGCTTTCGAAGCACAAAAACAACAATTTCGATCAAGCATCAAGAGGACTACCAGCATGATTATTTACGGTGTGGCGTTTCTGGCCCTGTGTACCCTGGCGGGCCTGTTCGTCGGCGAGCTATTGGGCAAATGGATGGGCATCCCGGCCAACGTCGGCGGGGTGGGGATCGCGATGTTGCTGCTGATCGGCCTGGGCAGTTACCTCGCCAAGCGTGGCCTGTTTACCGGCAAATCCGAGCAGGGCGTGAGCTTCTGGGCGGCGGTGTACATTCCCATTGTGGTGGCCATGGCGGCCCAGCAAAACGTGTATGGCGCGATCAGTGGCGGCCCGATGGCGATCCTCGCCGGCACCAGCGCGGTGGTGGTGGCATTTGCCCTGGTGCCGGTGCTGGTGCGCATCGGCAAGCGTGAGCCGGAAGCGGTTGTCACTCCCAAGTCGGCAGGGTGAGCGCCATGTACGAATCCTTGATGAAAGTCATCAGCGGCTACGGCCTGATCAGCGGTTTTGCGGTGATCGGCCTGACCATGTGGGTGTCCTACTGGATCAGCGACACCTTCACCAAAGGTCGCCTGCATGGTTCGGCCATCGCGATCCTGCTGGGGCTGGTGCTGTCCTATGTGGGTGGTGCGTTTACCGGCGGGGCCAAGGGCGTGGTGGATATCCCGTTGCTGTCGGGCATCGGCCTGCTGGGCGGGGCGATGCTGCGGGACTTTGCCATCGTGGCCACCGCGTTTGGGGTGAGCGTCGATGAGCTCAAGCGTGCTGGATATGTGGGGGTGCTGGCGTTGTTTGTCGGCGTTGGCTCGTCGTTTATCGCAGGCGTCGGAGTGGCCATGGCGTTTGGTTATACCGATGCGGTGAGCCTGACCACCATCGGCGCCGGGGCCGTGACCTACATCGTCGGGCCGGTGACCGGGGCGGCGATTGGCGCCAGTTCCGAGGTGATGGCGCTGTCCATCGCGGCGGGGTTGATCAAGGCCATTCTGGTGATGGTGATGACCCCGTTCGTCGCCCCGCTGATTGGCCTGAACAGCCCGCGCAGTGCGGTGATCTTTGGCGGGCTGATGGGCACCTCCAGCGGCGTGGCCGGTGGGTTGGCGGCGACTGATCCGAAGCTGGTGCCTTATGGCTGCCTGACGGCGGCGTTTTATACGGCGCTGGGGTGTTTGTTGGGGCCTTCGTTGTTGTTTTTGCTGATGCGCGGGTTGGTGGGCTGATCGACCCTTTGTAGGATCCGGCTTGCCGGCGATGGCTGCCTTGGATGTGTCGCAAGGCGAATGGCCTCATCGCCGGCAAGTCGGCTCCTACAGGGGCAGTGTTCAACGTTGCCGATTGGCATACATCCGACACTCCGCCAACAACGCCAGCAAGTTCGGATCGCGCTCCTTGGCCTTCAAGAACACCACGCCAATGTGCTGCTGCAACCGGTAGCGTGGTTGCAACGGGATCAGCTTGACCCGGTTCTCATACACCGCCGCGATCCTTCCCGGCAGCAGCGCATAGCCAACGCCCGAGCTGACCATGCTCAGCAGGGTAAAGATATCGTTGACCTGCATCGCCACCTTCGGCTCGAAGCCTGCCTGCTTGAACACCCGTGCGCCGTCCTGGTGGGTGGCGAAGCCTTGGGTCAGGGTGATGAAGGTGGCATCGCGCACCTGGGCCAGGTCGATTTCCTGTTCGCGATCCAGGGGCGAGTCGGCGGGGGTGGCGAGGAAGATATCGTCGCAAAACAGCTGGATCTGCGCGCAGTCCGGCTCGACGGCCTGGTCGTCGAGGGAGATCAGGATCGCGTCGACTTCCATGTTCTTGAGCTTGTACATCAGGTCGACGTTGGAGCCCAGGATCAGGTCGATATTGAGCTCGCTACGCCTGATTTTCAGGCCCATGATCAGTTGCGGCACGGTCTTGACCGTCAGCGAATACAGAGCGCCGAGCTTGAAACGCTCGGCGGAGAAACCGGCGGCTTCGCGGGTCAGGCGCACGCTGTCGACCACATCCTGTACCAGCTTCTGCGCGCGCTCTTCGAGGACGTAGGCGCTTTCCAGGGGGGTGAGGTTGCGCCCTTCGTGCTTGAACAGCGGGCAGCGTAGGGCGTTTTCCAGGGAGTGGATGGCCCGGTGCACGCTGACATTGCTGGTCTGCAACTCGGCGGCGGCACGGGCCAGGTTGCCGGTGCGCATGAAGGCCAGGAAGATTTCCAGTTTCTTGAGGGTAAATTCTTCGTCGATCAGCATGGCGATGACTCTTATTCGAATGCGTTCGATTGTGCCCTTAAAGCGCCGCAACCGTCATAACGGTCTTGCACTCTCGCCTGTCAGGCCTGAGCCTTATGGGGTAGATGCAGCAGTTTTGGAGGTTGGCAACACATGTATCACGGAGAACGATTCAACGCCTGGAGCCATTTGCTCGGCGCCGTGGCAGCCTTTATCGGCGCGGTGTGGATGCTGGTGGTGGCGAGCATGGACGGCAGCCCGTGGAAGATCGTCAGCGTGGCGATCTACGGTTTTACCCTGCTGGTGCTGTATAGCGCCTCGACGGTGTATCACAGCGTGCGCGGGCGCAAGAAAGCGATCATGCAGAAGGTCGACCACTTTTCGATCTATCTGCTGATTGCCGGCAGCTACACCCCGTTTTGCCTGGTGACCCTGCACGGGCCGTGGGGCTGGACGCTGTTCGGGATTGTCTGGGGGCTGGCGGTGATCGGGATCTTGCAGGAGATCAAGCCGCGTTCCGAGGCGCGCATTTTGTCGATTGTGATTTACGCGGTGATGGGCTGGATTGTGTTGGTGGCGGTCAAGCCGTTGATTGCCGCGCTGGGCATGGACGGGTTTATCTGGCTGGCGTCGGGTGGGGTGTTGTACACGGTGGGGATTATCTTCTTTGCCCTGGAACACCGTTTAAGGCACTCCCACGGGATCTGGCATCTGTTTGTGATTGGCGGCAGCCTGCTGCATTTTGTGGCGATCATGCGCTACGTGCTCTGACGCACCTCTGTAGGAGCCGGCTTGCCGGCGATGGCGTCAGCAAGGTTGGCGCAAGACTTGATGGCCTCATCGCCGGCAAGCCGGCTCTTACAGGTTTAGAGGCGGTCTAGCTGCTCCTGGGCACGGCTGCCAAAGATCTCCAGCAGGCTCGCCAACATATGCGGCGGTGGCTCGTCGGCGCGGGTCAGGGCATACAGGGTGATGGGCAGCGGTGGGGCCAGGGGGCGGATGCAGGTGCTGTCGGTGGATGCGCCCAGCGCGGTGAAGGGGTCGATCACCGCCAGGCCGGCGCCGGACTCCACCATGGCCCGGGCCAGGGAGTAGGTCTGCACCGAGATCCGCACGCGCGGCGGTGGTTCGACCGCTTCCAGATAGCTGTCGAGCCGCGCCGACAGCGGGTCGGCACTCGACAGGCCAATCAACGGCGTGCCCGCCAGGGCCATCAAGGGCAGGGGTTTGCCCAGTTCCGCCGCCGGCCAGAAACCCCGTGGCGCCAGGGCTACCAATACGCCGTGGGCCAATGCCTGTGCCTTGAGCCCCGGATGCTCCGGGGACTTGAGGGTCAGCGCCACATCCATCTCGCGCATCAACAGGTTTTGCACCAGCTCGCGGCTGTGGGCGCTGGACAGTTCGCAGGCGATGTCCGGGTAGCGCTGGGTCCACTCGCCAATCGCCGGCGGCAGCAGTGACAAGGCCAGGGCCGGCGTGGCGCCAATGCGCAGGCTTTGGCCGGGCGCGCGCCGCAGGTTCTGCGCCAGGCGCCGCACGCCTTGCAAGCTTTCGCTGACCTTATCGACCTCGCGCTCCAGGGCCAGGGCTTCCGGGGTGGGCTGCAGCTTGCCGCGTATGCGCAGGAACAGCGGGAAGCCCAGTTGCAGCTCGGCATGTTGCAGCACCTTGGTCACCGCCGGTTGCGAGACATGCAGCAACTGCGCGGCGGCACTGACCGAGCCGGTCTGGCGGATGGCCTGGAAGATTTCGATATGACGCAAGCGCATGACGAGTCCATAACCTTTGTTTATAGGTGGCCCATCTTTATTCATTGTCCGGCGCCTGTCACCTGCCCCTACCCTTGGACGCTCATTACAACGCTTGGGAATCGATATGGCTGAGCAGGTTTGCATCATTGGCGGTGGGGTCATCGGTCTGGCGAGCGCCTATGCCCTGGTGCGCGCCGGCATGGACGTGACGGTGGTCGAAGCCCGCGACAGCCTGGGCAGCGAGACCAGCTTTGCCAATGGCGGCCAATTGTCCTATCGCTACGTTGCGCCGCTGGCGGACAAAGGTGTGCCGTTGCAAGCCATTGGCTGGCTGCTGCGCGGTGACTCGCCGTTAAAGCTGCGCCCGCGCCTGGACCCGGCGCAATGGCGTTGGATGGCCTCCTTCCTTGGCGCCTGCCGGGCATCGGTCAACAAGCGCAACGCCGGGCACTTGCTGCGCCTAGCCACCCTGAGCCAGGGCACCTTGCAGCAATGGCGCGAAGAAGACGGGCTGGACGGCTTCGACTGGAAACGTAACGGCAAGCTGGTGACATTTCGCAGCCATCACACCTTCGAGCACGCTCGCAACAAGGTGCTCGATTGCCTGCAACAGCAAGTGCTGTCGGCGGCCGATTGCACGCGGCTGGAGCCGACCCTGGGGGCCAGGGATTTTGTCGGAGGTATCTACACGCCCAATGAAGAAGTGGCGGACTGTCATGGCTTCTGCCAGCAGTTGGCGGCGCGCCTGCAAGCGTCGGGCCGGTGCCGGTTTGTGCTGGGGCGCAAGGTCACGGGTATCCGCCATGCCAACGGCACCGTGCAGGCGATTGAGTTAGGTGACGAGGTGATGCCGGTGCAGCACCTGGTGCTGGCGGCGGGAGTACGCAGCCCCGAGTTGGCCTTGCCGGGCATCGCATTGCCGCTGTATCCGCTCAAGGGCTACAGCCTGAGCGTGCCGATTGGCGCGGAGCACGCCGCGCCGAACATCAGCATCACCGACTATGACCGCAAGATCGTTTACGCGCGGATCGGCGAACAACTGCGGGTGGCGGCGATGGTCGATATCGTCGGCTTCGATAAGGGCCTTGAGCCCAAGCGCCTGGCCCTGATCAAGCGCCAGGCCAGTGAGACGTTCCCCTTGGCCGGCGATTACAGCCAGGCCATCGAATGGGCCGGCATGCGCCCGGCCACCCCCAGCGGCGTGCCGCTGATTGGTGCCAGCGTGTACCGCAACCTGTGGCTCAACCTCGGCCACGGCGCCCTGGGTTTCACCCTGGCCTGTGGCAGCGGCCAGGTGTTGGCCGAACTGATTGGCCAGCACACTCCTTCCATTGATATGCAGGGCCTCGCGCCCCGCGCCGCATAGGACAGCGCAATGACCATCACCCGGATCAACAGTAACAGTCGCCTGTCGGGCGCCGTGACCTACCAGGACCTGGTCTTCCTCTCCGGCCAGGTGCCGGGCGACGGCCAGGACGTAAGCACCCAGACCCACGAGGTGCTGGCCAAAATTGATGCGCTGCTGGCCGAAGCCGGCAGCGACAAGGATCATCTGCTCAACGCGACGATCTACCTGAAGAACATTCAGGAGGGGTTTGCGCCGATGAATGATGTCTGGTCCGCCTGGCTCACGCCCGGCCAGGCACCGACCCGTACCACCCTGCAGGCGGAACTGGCACGCCCCAGTGTGCTGGTGGAAATCAGCGTCATCGCTGTACGCCGCCCATAACAAGAAAACCAACGGAGAATAACAATGCAAAAAATCACGTTGATCGGCACGGCCCTCGGGCTGTTACTGGCGGCCCAGGCCCAGGCCAATGAAGCGCCGCTGGTGGGCACCCTGGCCAAGGTCGCGAATGCCAAGAGCATCACCCTGGGCTATCGCGATGCGTCGGTGCCGTTTTCCTATGTCGGCGATCACACCGGCAAACCCATGGGTTACTCGGTGGACCTGGCGAGCAAGATTGTCGAGCGCATCCAACAGAAGATCGGCGTGCCCCAGCTCAACGTGAAGTACAACCTGGTCACCTCCCAGACCCGTATTCCGTTGGTGATCAACGGCACCGTCGACCTGGAGTGCGGCTCCACCGGGGTGACGGCCGAGCGGCAGAAGCAGGTGGCGTTTTCCTATGGCTTTATCTACGTCAAGGGCCAGTTGCTCACCGCCAACGACAGCGGTATCCAGCGCTTCGCCGACCTGCGCGGCAAGAACGTGGTGACCACTGCCGGCACCACCAACGAGCGGTTCCTCAAGAGCTACAACCACGAGCACAAGCTGGATATGTCGGTGATCAGCGCCAAGGATCACGGCGAGGCGTTCCAGATGTTGCAATCGGGCCGGGCCGTGGCGTTCTACATGGACGATGCGTTGCTCTACGGCGAGCGTGCCAAGGCCAAGGACCCGCACAAGTGGGTGGTGGTGGGCGAGGAGCAGTCGCGGGAAATTTACAGCTGCATGGTGCGCAAGGACGACCCGCAGTTTCTGGCGGTGGTCAACGAAACGTTGGGCGAGCTGTACAGCTCGGGGGAAATCAACGGGATCTACCAGCGCTGGTTTGAACAGCCGATCCCGCCGAAGGGATTGAACCTGGAGTTCCCCATGACCAGCGAGCTGAAGGCGATCATTGCCAAGCCGGTGAGTGATCCGGTGGAATAAAACACCCAGCCTGTAGGCGCCGGCTTGCCGGCGATGAGGCCCGCAAGTCTTGCGCAGGCCTTGATGCCGCCATCGCAGGCAAGCCAGCTCCTACAGTTTGATTGGGTTTGCAACGTGGGGTTAGAAGTCGCCCCATAGCTGTTGTGCGACGGCCAGCGCAACTACGGGCGCCGTCTCGGTGCGCAACACCCGCGGCCCCAGGCGTGCGGCGTGGAAGCCAACGCCTTGCGCGGTCTGGACTTCACCATCGGTCAAGCCACCCTCCGGCCCGATCAAAAACGCCAGGCTCGATGGCTTGGCATGGCTCACCAGCGGCTCGGCCACCGGGTGCAGCACCAGCTTCAAATCTGCCTCGGCCTGTTTCAACCAATCGGCCAGCAACAGCGGTGGGTGAATCACCGGCACCGTAGAGCGGCCGCATTGCTCACAGGCGCTGATTGCGACCTGGCGCCAGTGCAGCAGGCGTTTGTCGGCACGTTCGTCCTTGAGGCGCACTTCGCAGCGCTCGCTGAAGATCGGCGTGATGGCATTGACCCCAAGCTCGGTGGCTTTCTGGATGGCCCAGTCCATGCGCTCGCCACGGGACAGGCCCTGGCCCAGATGAATGTGCAGTGGCGACTCGACCTGGCCGGCGAAGGCTTCAGTCAGTTGCACCGTCACACGTTTTTTCCCGACTTCCAGCAGGCTGCCGCGAAATTCCTGGCCAGAGCCGTCGAACAGTTGCACGGCATCGCCTTCGTTCATGCGCAACACGCGGCTGATGTAGTGCGCCTGGGCTTCGGGCAATTCGTGGTCGCCAAGGCTTAGCGGGGTATCGGTGAAAAAACGCGACAGTCTCATTTCTGTTCTCTGCAAATAATGTGTGTGTTGCTATGCAGCGGGAGCGACGGCGTACTGTAGGAGCCGGCTTGCCGGCGATGGAGGTCAACGATAACGAGGGGGCCTGGATGAACGCGGCGCTCTCACGTTTTTCGCCGGCAAGCCGGCTCCTACAGGGGGCTGAGGGTTAGCCGGGGTCGCGAAAGCCTGGGTGGAAGTCCTTGGGCACGGCCACGCTGACTTTGCTGTTGGTGGCGATATCAATGCCCTCGGTGGCCACTTCGGCGAGGAAGTCGATCTGCTCCGGGGTAATCACATACGGCGGCAGGAAATACACCACGCTGCCTAGCGGGCGCAGCAGCGCGCCGCGTTCCAGGGCATGCTCGAACACTTTCAGGCCGCGCCGTTCCTGCCAGGGGTAGGCGGTCTTGGTCGCCTTGTCCTGCACCATCTCGATGGCCAGCACCATGCCAGTCTGGCGCACTTCCGAGACATGGGGGTGGTCTACCAGGTGCGCGGTGGCGGTGGCCATGCGCTGGGCCAGGGCCTTGTTGTTCTCGATGACGTTGTCTTCTTCGAAGATATCCAGGGTCGCCAGGGCTGCCGCACAGGCCAGCGGGTTGCCGGTGTAGCTGTGGGAATGCAGGAAGGCGCGCAGGGTCGGATAGTCGTCGTAGAAGGCGCTGTACACATCTTCGGTGGTGACCACGGCGGCCAGCGGCAGGTAGCCGCCGGTCAGGGCCTTGGACAGGCACAGGAAATCCGGGCGGATGCCCGCCTGCTCACAGGCAAACATGCTGCCGGTACGGCCGAAGCCCACGGCGATTTCATCGTGGATCAGGTGCACGCCATACCGGTCGCAGGCTTCGCGCAGCAGCTTGAGGTACACCGGGTGGTACATGCGCATGCCACCGGCGCCCTGGATCAGTGGTTCGACGATCACGGCGGCGACGCTGTCGTGGTTGTCCGCCAGGGTCTGTTCCATGGCCTGGAACATGGTGCGCGAGTGTTCTTCCCAGCTCATGCCTGCGGGGCGCAGGTAGCAGTCCGGGCTTGGCACCTTGATGGTGTCCAGCAGCAGCGCCTTGTAGGTCTCGGTGAACAGCGGCACATCACCGACCGACATCGCGGCGATGGTTTCGCCGTGGTAGCTGTTGGTCAGGGTGACAAAGCGCTTTTTGTTCGGCTGGCCGCGGTTGAGCCAATAGTGAAAGCTCATCTTCAGCGCGACTTCGATGCACGACGAGCCATTGTCGGCGTAGAAGCAGCGGGTCAGGCCTTCGGGGGTGATCTTGACCAGGCGCTCGGACAGCTCGATCACCGGCTGGTGGCTGAAGCCGGCGAGGATCACGTGCTCCAGTTGGTCCACCTGATCCTTGATGCGCTGGTTGATACGCGGGTTGGCGTGGCCGAACACGTTGACCCACCACGAGCTGACGGCATCGAGGTAGCGCTTGCCTTCGAAGTCTTCCAGCCATACGCCTTCACCGCGCTTGATCGGCACCAGCGGCAGTTGCTGGTGGTCTTTCATCTGGGTGCAGGGATGCCACAGCACCGCCAGATCGCGTTGCATCCACTGGTTGTTCAAGCCCATCTTTTAGTCTCCTCGAAGCGCTGCCGTGACCCGCGCAGGCAAAACAATCGCGCAAGCCTATGCAATGGTGGGCTGTGTCACAACCCATGAACGGTGAATTGGCAGTAAATGCAGGACGGTCTGTCACGTTTGTGCTCAATAGTCCTTAATCCCTAGTTAATTTACTGTTCATAGGCTCAACATCGGATAAATCGATATTTCAAAGCGAAATTTTCGGCTTTATATCGATAGGTAACACGCTAGTCTTGGACACGGCTCTTACAGGATTTGGGGAATGCAACTACGAAACACATCGGCCCGCTACGGCTGGGTCAGCATTGTTATCCACTGGAGTGTGGCCCTGGTGGTGTTTGGCCTGTTCGCGCTGGGCCTGTGGATGGTCGGCCTCGACTACTACAGCCTATGGCGCAAAGATGCACCGGACTTGCACAAAAGCATTGGTATTACGTTGTTTGCGGTGATGTTGGTGCGCATTGTCTGGCGCCTGCTCAGCCCACCACCGCCGCCACTGGCCAGCTATAGCCGCATGACCCGGATCGGCGCGGCGTTTGGCCACGCGTTCCTGTATCTCGGGCTGTTTGCCGTGATGATTGCCGGCTACCTGATTTCCACCGCAGACGGTGTCGGGATCCCGGTGTTTGGCCTGTTTGAAATTCCTGCCGTGGTTTCCGGTCTACCGGACCAGGCAGACGTAGCCGGGCTGGTGCATTTGTACCTGGCCTGGGTACTGGTGGTGTTTGCCGGCCTGCATGGCGTGGCCGCGTTGAAGCACCACTTCATTGATCGTGACGCGACCCTGGTTCGTATGCTGGGGCGCAAAGCCTGATGTTCAACCTCGACTCACAAGGAATAGAAAGCATGTTGAAAAAGACTCTCGCCGCTCTGGCAATTGGTTCTGCTCTGCTGTCTGCTGGTCAGGTGATGGCTGCTGATTACAAGATCGACAAGGAAGGGCAGCACGCCTTCATCGATTGGAAAATCAGCCACCTGGGCTACAGCTACATCCACGGTACCTTCAAGGACTGGGATGGTACGTTCAGCTGGGATGCCGCCAAGCCTGAAGCGAGCAAAATCGCCGTCGACGTGAAAACCGCCAGCCTGTGGTCCAACCACGCTGAACGTGACAAGCACATCGCCAGCAAGGACTTCCTGGACGTTGGCAAGTTCGCCGATGCCAAGTTCGTTTCGACCGCAGTTAAACCAACCGGCGAAAAAACTGCTGACGTGACCGGCGACCTGACCTTCCATGGTGTGACCAAGCCTGTGACCTTCAAGGCCACGTTCAACGGTGAAGGCAAGGATCCGTGGGGCGGCGAACGTGCTGGCTTCAACGCCAAGACTACGCTGAACCTGAATGACTTCGGCATCAAAGGCCCAGGCCCGACTTCCCAGACCGTGGACCTGGACATCTCGCTGGAAGGTGTCAAAGCGAAGTAAATTCGCAGGCTGCATAAAAAACCGGATCGTGAGATCCGGTTTTTTTTAGCCTGGAATACGGTCAATGTAGGAGCTGGCTTGCCTGCGATAGCGGCAGGTCAGCCACCTGCGATGCAGGCTGAAATCCCGTCATCGCAGGCAAGCCAGCTCCCACAGTTGATCGATGTCGAGTCCAAAAAAATGCCCCGGATCTTTCGATTCGGGGCATTTTTATGGCGCTTTGAAAATCAGCGGTTGCGGGTCAGCAACGCTGGTTTTTCACCACGAGGGCGGCCTGGCAGTTGATCCAACTGCTCAGGTGTCGGGAAGCGATCGCTTTTCGACTCCTTGTGGATGATCTTCGGCGTGGTGCCGCTGCGCGGGTTCTGCACGGCAGGTTCCGAGGCGCGTGGCTGCTCATCACGCGCAGGGCGGCGGTTGCGCGACTCTTCGCGACGGGCCTGGCCGTCACGCGGAGCGCCGTTGCGCGGGCCATTGCGCTTGGCAGGCGGGGTGCCAGTGGTGGCGCCGTTGCTGCTGCGTGGACCGTTCTGGCGACCCTGCGGCTGGCCGCCGGTGCGCGGAGCACCTGCACCAGCGCCCGGTGCCGGGGCACCTGGGCGGCGACCACGGCCCTGGGCCGGCTTGGCCTGGGGTACGTAGTCGACGCGGTTGCCGAAGTTATCCACGTCGTCGTCGAGGAACTCGTCCGGTGCGCGGTCGGCCGCGGCACGTGGCGGCTGGCTCGGCTGGCGCTGTTCGCGGGCCGGGGTGCCTTCACGGGGCTTTTGCTCACGGGCTGGGCGTTCGCCACGGCCGTTGGTAGGCGCCTTGTCCTTGCCGCCCTTGTCCTTGCCTTTGTCGCGACGACCACCGCCACCACCGCCGCCGTTCGGGCCATCGCCCTTGGGACCACGTGGGTTGCGCGGGTTACGCACATCCGGACGCTCGCGCACTTCCGGTTTTTCGGCTTCCACGGTGCTGGCATCGAAGCCCATCAGGTCGCCGTCGGCGATTTTCTGCTTGGTCATGCGCTCGATGCTTTTCAGCAGTTTCTCTTCATCCGGGGCGACCAGGGAAATGGCCTCGCCCGAACGACCGGCACGGCCAGTACGGCCGATACGGTGCACGTAGTCTTCATCGACGTTTGGCAGCTCGAAGTTGACCACGTGCGGCAGTTGGTCGATATCCAGGCCGCGGGCGGCGATATCGGTGGCGACCAGGATCCGTACGGAGCCGGCCTTGAAGTCGGCCAGGGCCTTGGTCCGCGCGTTCTGGCTCTTGTTGCCGTGGATGGCGACGGCGGTGAGGCCGTGCTTGTCCAGGTACTCGGCCAGGCGGTTGGCGCCGTGCTTGGTGCGGGTGAACACCAGCACCTGTTCCCAGGCGCCAGCGGTGATCAGGTGAGCCAGCAGCGAGCGCTTGTGGCTGGCTGGCAGGCGGAACACCCGCTGCTCGATACGCTCGACCGTGGTGTTGGGCGGCGTGACCTCGATGCGCTCGGGGTTGTGCAGCAGCTTGCCGGCGAGGGCCGTGATGTCGTTGGAGAACGTTGCCGAGAACAGCAGGTTCTGACGCTTGGCCGGCAGGCGCGCGAGGACTTTCTTCACGTCATGGACAAAGCCCATGTCGAGCATACGGTCGGCTTCGTCCAGCACGAGGATTTCCACGTGGGACAGATCGACGCTGCCTTGGCCGCACAGGTCGAGCAAACGACCAGGGCAGGCGACCAGCACGTCAACCCCGCGGGACATGGCCTGAACCTGTGGGTTCATGCCGACGCCGCCGAAGATGCAGGCGCTGACGAACTTCAGGTCGCGAGCGTACAGCTTGAAGCTGTCATGCACTTGTGCGGCGAGTTCGCGGGTAGGGGTCAGGACCAGTACGCGGGGTTGGCGCGGGCCGTGACGCTGGGATTTGTCCGGGTGACCGTTGGGGAACAACCGCTCCAGAATCGGGAGGGCGAAGCCGCCGGTTTTACCAGTACCTGTCTGAGCCGCGACCATCAGGTCGCGACCTTGCAACACGGCGGGAATAGCCCGCTGTTGCACCGGAGTAGGCTCGGTATAGCCCGCTGCCTCGATGGCGCGGACTAAAGCCTCGGAGAGACCGAGGGAAGCAAAGGACATGAGTAATCCTGTTTGTAGTTAGGGCTTGGCCCAAAGGGATAATCTTGCCGGGCGCGAATGGCGTTTAGAGGAACGCAACCCCGTCCGGTCCTGCTGGGGCTGGCAGGCACTCCAATGGCTCGCGCGGGCTGCAAAGCTGCGCAGTAGCGGGGTTGGATGCCTGTGATACGACCACAGCGGCCGGGCGTAAGCCTGGCGGAAAGGCCGGAGTATAACAGAGCATTCACTGCGCGCTGCTTTCCTGCTGCTCAACGGTGTCGTCCAGCAGCGGCGACGGGGCTATCTGGGTCCCGGCGCCGGCATATTTGGCACTCAGGGCCGCGTAGGCGGGCTCTTGCTTGAAACGTTTGAGCTCGGCACCAAAACGCTGGACCAGCAGGTCCATGCCCGCGCCACGGCGTACGGCGAGGAATTGTTTCTGGCTGCTGATCACCGGCGGCGCCTGGGTGACCTGGTGCTCCAGGCCCAATTCCTTGAGCACATGCTGGCCGACCCGGCGGTCGGTGATCACCAGATCGATCCGGCCACGGGCCAATTTGCCGAAGTTAGCCTCATGGCTGGGGGCCGGTTCGCGGGTAAACAGCGTGGATTCGCTGAACCCGGCGCTATACAGGTAACCGGGGGAGGTGCCGATGGTCAGCCCTTTGAGCTCATCCAGGGTCTGGAACGGATGCGGGCGCTGGTTGGCGTAGAACATCACAAACTCAACCTGGGACAACGGTTCGCTGGGGTAAAGCAGCGCCGCGTCGCGTTCGTGGCTGTGGAAAATATCCAGCGCGCCGTCGGCCAGGCCTTGGTCGAGCATGACCAGGCAGCGTTTCCAGGGCAGGAACTGCCACTGCACCTCGATCCCCAGGCGCTGGAACACGATGACGGTAGTCTCGTAGTCGAGCCCGCGCATCTGGCCGTTTTCTTCGTAGACGTAAGGTGCCCAGGGCTCGGTGACAATGCGCAGTTTCTCGCCGTGGGCGGTCAGGCTCAGGCAAGTGAAAAGAACAGCGCTCAACAGCTGGAGAATGACGGGCATACCCTGAGGTTACGACTGTCTCAGGTTAAAGAGAAGCTCTGGATCGGGGATCTTCAGGCGGCAAACCTGAACTTTTATTGTGCCGCCGAGCCGGGAAGGAATCCTGGCCGGCGGTACAAAGGGGGCAGCCTCAGCGTGGCAGCTTGAGGTTGTTCCAGATCGCCAGGCTCGGGTCAGCCTGGTTCAGGGTGTAGAAGTGCAGCCCCGGTGCGCCACCTTGCAGCAAGGTTTCGCACATTTCACTGATGACCTGCTCGCCGAAGGCCTGGATGCTCTTGACGTCATCGCCGTAGGCTTCCAGCTGCTTGCGTACCCAGCGTGGGATTTCTGCACCGCAGGCGTCAGAGAAGCGCGCCAGCTTGCTGTAGTTGGTGATCGGCATGATGCCCGGCACGATCGGGATGTTCACGCCCAGGGCCTGCACGCGCTCGACGAAGTAGAAGTAGCTGTCGGCGTTGAAGAAGTACTGGGTGATCGCACTGTTGGCGCCGGCATTGGCCTTGCGCACGAAGTTGTTGAGATCGTCTTCGAAGTTGCGCGCTTGCGGGTGCATTTCCGGATAAGCAGCCACTTCGATATGGAAGTGATCACCGGTTTCTTCACGGATGAAGCTCACCAGGTCATTGGCGTAGCGCAGCTCGCCGCTGGCCATGCCCATGCCGGACGGCAGGTCACCGCGCAGGGCGACGATACGCTTGATGCCGGCGGCCTTGTATTGGGTCAGCAGGCCGCGCAGGTCGTCCTTGCTGTCGCCCACGCACGACAGGTGCGGCGCGGCAGGCACCTTGGCCTGGCTTTCCAGCTGCAGCACGGTGTTGATCGTACGATCACGGGTCGAGCCGCCTGCGCCGTAGGTGCAGGAGAAGAAATCGGGGTTGTAGCTGGCCAACTGCTTGGCAGTCGCCATCAACTTTTCATGCCCAGCATCGGTCTTGGTCGGGAAGAACTCGAAGCTGTAGCGACGGTCTTGGGACATGGTAATACCCTTGAAAACTCATAAAACCGGAAGACATACACCGTCAATGTGGGAGCGGGCTTGCTCGCGAAAGCGGTGTGCCAGTCGTTACTGCTTCGACTGACACTGCGCATTCGCGAGCAAGCCCGCTCCCACACAAGCCCGCTCCAGCAGGGAGAGAGCCGGTTACTTAGTAGCGGTAGGCGTGCGGCTTGAACGGGCCTTCGACGGTCACTCCGATGTAGTCGGCCTGGGTCTTGGTCAGTTGCGTCACGACGCCGCCGAAGCCGCGGACCATTTCCAGGGCCACTTCTTCGTCGAGTTTCTTCGGCAGTACTTCCACGGTCAGGCGCTCGGCTTTCTGGGCTGGCGACAGGTCGGCGTACTTCTGGCCGAACAGGAAGATCTGCGCCAGTACCTGGTTGGCGAACGAGCCATCCATGATGCGGCTTGGGTGGCCAGTGGCGTTGCCCAGGTTAACCAGGCGGCCTTCGGCCAGCAGGATCAGGTAGTCGTCGTTCTGTGGGTCGAAATCACCACTGCCCGTACGGTGAACCTTGTGTACCTGAGGCTTGACCTCTTCCCATGCCCAGTTCTTGCGCATGAAAGCGGTGTCGATTTCGTTGTCGAAATGCCCGATGTTGCACACCACGGCGCGCTTTTTCAGGGCCTTGAGCATGTTCGCATCGCAGACGTTGACGTTACCGGTGGTGGTCACGATCAGGTCGATCTTGCCCAGCAGGGCCTTGTCGATGCTGGCTTCGGTGCCGTCGTTCTGGCCGTCGATGAACGGCGAGACCACTTCGAAACCGTCCATGCAAGCTTGCATGGCGCAGATCGGGTCGACTTCGGAGACCTTGACGATCATGCCTTCCTGGCGCAGGGACTGGGACGAACCCTTGCCCACGTCACCGTAGCCGATCACCAGGGCTTGCTTGCCCGACAGCAGGTGGTCGGTGCCGCGCTTGATCGCATCGTTGAGGCTGTGACGGCAGCCGTACTTGTTGTCGTTCTTGCTCTTGGTCACCGAGTCGTTGACGTTGATGGCCGGGATTTTCAGCTCGCCCTTGGCCAGCATGTCCAGCAGGCGGTGTACGCCGGTGGTGGTCTCTTCGGTCACACCGTGGACGCGGTCGAGAATCTGCGGGTACTTCTTGTGCAGCAGCTCGGTCAGGTCGCCGCCGTCGTCGAGGATCATGTTGGCATCCCAAGGCGCGCCATCTTTCAGGATGGTTTGCTCCAGGCACCACTCGTACTCTTCTTCGGTCTCGCCTTTCCAGGCGAAGACAGGGATGCCGGCAGCGGCGATGGCAGCAGCGGCCTGGTCCTGGGTCGAGAAGATGTTGCAGGACGACCAGCGCACTTCGGCACCCAGGGCAACCAGGGTTTCGATCAGCACGGCAGTCTGGATGGTCATGTGGATGCAGCCGAGAATCTTCGCGCCCTTGAGCGGCTGCTCAGCGGCGTACTTGCGGCGCAGGCCCATCAGGGCAGGCATTTCGGATTCGGCGATAAAGGTTTCGCGACGGCCCCAGGCAGCGAGGGACATATCGGCGACTTTGTAGTCGGTAAAACCTGCAGGCGTGATTACAGCGCTCATGAAGAGCCTCCATTCGTAGTGTGCGAATGGGCGCCGTTGTGCGTTTAGTATCCAACCAGGACAACCCGGCTGGGCAACGCCCCATCCGAGCCTGACAGGCCAGGGCCTGCTGCAGCGCCCCTCGGACAGGTGGCGGGAGAACGGTATCAATCACAGATGACCGTTTTGAAGCGGTGGCGATTATAGCCGCCTGCGCCTGACTTCCCAAGCCTTTCTGTCGGGGTCATGAAGATCGCTCATGACACTGATAGGCAATGGCTCATAGAGCTTGGGCCGGCGCTCTGCCATGATGTTGGCCATCATTTCGCAAGACGCTTTGGAGTGAACATGAACTTCCACACCCGCAAATGGGTAAAACCCGAAGACCTCAACCCCAACGGCACCCTGTTCGGTGGCAGCCTGCTGCGCTGGATCGACGAAGAAGCGGCGATCTACGCCATCGTTCAACTGGGCAACCAGCGCGTGGTGACCAAGTACATTTCCGAGATCAATTTTGTCAGCGCCTCGCGCCAGGGCGACATCATCGAGCTGGGCATCACCGCCACCGAGTTTGGCCGCACCTCCATCACCCTGACCTGTGAAGTGCGCAACAAAATCACGCGCAAGAGCATCCTCACCGTAGAAAAAATGGTCTTCGTCAACCTCGGCGAAGACGGCCTGCCGGCACCCCATGGTCGTACCGAGATCAAGTACGTCAAAGACCAGTTCCAGGACGACAGCGAGTAACCCTCCGTATAAGCAAGTGGCCATTGAACGCTGGTGATGACTGGCAGGTCGTACCTGAACATCGTCACCCAACGTTCAGGTACGCCCATGGCCACGCAAAAAGACGGCAAGACTCCCAACCTGTCGCAGGAAGAACAGCAGGATGTGGACAAGAACCAGCCACCCCGGGCGGCGGTGCTGCATGAAATCATCCGCACCCAGGGCGACCAGGAGCTGGAGCGCAGCGTAGCGGCGCTGTGGTGGTCGGCGCTGGCCGCCGGCCTGACCATGGGCCTGTCATTGATGGCCATGGGGCTGCTCAACTCACGCCTGCCCGACGGCGAAGGCTTCAAGGTGATTGCCAGCTTTGGCTACTGCGCAGGCTTCCTTGCAGTGATCCTCGCGCGCCAGCAACTGTTCACCGAAAACACCCTGACCGCCGTGCTGCCGGTGATGAGCAAGCCGACCCTGGGCAATGCCGGGCGCCTGTTGCGGCTGTGGACGGTGGTGCTGGTGGGCAACCTCTGCGGCACCTTGCTGGTGGCTTATGTGATGCTGCACCTGCCGATCTTCGACACCAAGACCGACCAGGCCTTCCTCGAAATCGGGCGCAAGATCATGGAAAACGATACGGGCCAGATGTTCGCCAAGGGCATCGTCTCCGGCTGGATGATCGCCACCATGGTGTGGATGATCCCGTCCATGGAAAGCGCCAAGATGTGGATCATTATCCTGATCACCTACCTGATGGCCTTGGGCGACTTCACCCACATCGTCGTCGGTTCGGCGGAAGTGTCCTACCTGGTATTTGCCGGCGAGCTACCGTGGAAGGACTTCTGGCTGGTATTTGCCGGGCCGACCCTGGCGGGCAATATCATCGGCGGCAGCTTTATCTTTGCGTTGATCAGCCATGCTCAGATTCGCAGCGAAGGCAGCCTGCCGGGCAAAAAGGCGGCGGACCCGAGGCATCCGCAGCGGATCGACAAGGATCAGTGAGGCCAGTGTGTGCCAGCGCGGTATTTGGTATATGTATGTGCTGACACATCACGAATCACTTACAGGAGGTTCCATTGCTTGCGACAGTCTTGGTACTGATAGCGGCACTGTTGCATGCGACGTGGAACACCTTGATCAAATTCAGCGGCGAACGCCTGTTGGTGATCGCCTGCATGGACAGCGTTGCGCTGCTGTTTGTGCTATTGGCGGTAGGATTTGTGTCGCTGCCGCCCTTGGAAATCTGGCCGTGGATCATCGCCTCGGCGCTGTTCGAGTTGCTCTACCGCTACCTGCTGATCCAGGCCTACCGCGTCGGTGACCTGGGGTTGGTGTATCCGCTGATGCGCGGCTTATCGCCGCTGGTGGTGCTGGCGTTGACCCTGGTGTTTGCCGGGGAGGTACTCAGTACCCAGCAGATTGTCGGCATCCTGCTGATCCCGCTCGGCATGTTGTGCCTGTTGTGGCATGGCGGTGGTGGGGATCGGTTGCCGTGGTCGATGTTGCCGGTGGTGGCGCTGATCGGCCTGTGCATCGGCTGCTATACCTTCCTCGATGGTCAGGCGCTGCGGCGCTGGTCGCACCCATTGGACTACCTGGTCTGGGTGACCCTGCTCAGCGCCTGGCCGTTTCCATTGTTGGCCATGGTGCGCAAGCGTGCGGCGTTCAGCCTGTTCTGGCGCACACAATGGCGGTTGGGGCTGAGCGTGGGATTGTGCGTGTTGTTGAGCTACGCTCTGGTGCTTTGGGCCATGCAGTTGGGCTCGATTGCCGAGGCCGCCGCGCTGCGGGAAGTCAGCGTGATCCTGGTGGTGTTGTTCGGCATGCGTTACCTGAAAGAACCTTTCGGCCGCTCCCGGCTCTTAGCCTGTGGGTTGGTACTGATCGGCATGCTCGTGATGAAACTCTAACCAGCGGATAAAACTAAAAAAGGAATGAGTGATGACTGTCGCTTTCTGGTGTGTGTTGATCGCAATTTTTCTGCCTTACCTGTGTACCGGCGTGGCCAAGTTCAGTGGTGGCAAGTTCGGCCCCCGGCAGAACCATGACCCCCGGGCCTTCCTCGAAACCCTCGAAGGCTTCGCCAAGCGCGCCCATAGTGCACAGCTCAACAGCTTCGAAGTGACCCCGGCGTTTGCCGCTGCGGTGATCATTGCCCACCTGGCCGGCAACGCGGAACTGGTGACCATCAACGTACTGGCGGTGCTGTTTATCACCAGCCGCCTGCTGTACATCATCTGCTACCTGGCGGACTGGGCGATCTTGCGTTCGCTGGTGTGGTTCGTGGGCATGGCGTTGATTGCGAGTTTCTTCTTCGTCTCGATCTAAGGCACGCAGCCAGCCCTTGTGGGAGCTGGCTTGCCAGCGATGACGCCAGCACGTGCACCCGCGATGTCGGATTTCAAACCGCCATCGCCGGCCAGCCGGTTCCTACAAAGGCGCATCCGGCACTTGAGGCAGCGCGGTACCCTTGGGCCACAACATCCAGATCTGGCCCTGCTGCTTCATGTTCCCGGCTAACTCGCCCGCCGCATCACCGGTGCCCCAGAACAGGTCCGCACGTACCTCGCCGACAATCGCGCCGCCGGTATCCTGGGCCGCTACCGGCCGTACGACCGGCGCCCCATCGGGGCGGGTGGTCGACAGCCACAACAGGCTGCCCAGCGGGATGACCTTGCGGTCCACGGCCACGCTGTAGCCGGCGGTCAGCGGCACGTTCAGCGAGCCGCGCGGGCCTTCATTGCTGTCGGGGCGGGTGCTGAAGAAGACGTAGCTGGGGTTGCTCGCCAACAGTTCCGGGATCCGCTCAGGATGGGCCTTGGCCCAGGCACTGATCGCGCCCATGCTCACTTCGTCTTTCTTCAACTCGCCTTGCTCCACCAGCCAGCGGCCGATAGGGCGATACGGGAAGCCGTTCTGGTCGGCATAGCCCACGCGCAACTGACGACCGTCAGCCAGCTGGATGCGGCCAGAACCCTGGATTTGCAGAAATTGCAGGTCCATCGGGTGGGTCAGCCAGGCAATAGGCTTGGCACTGGAGCCTTGCTGGTTGATGGTGCCGGCATCGTCATAGGGCTTGAGTACCCGGCCTTCCAGGCGCCCGCGCAGGCGTTTGCCCTTGAGTTCGGGGTAGATGCTTTCCAGGTTGACGATGATCAGGTCGTCCGGCACCCCAAACACCGGCACGTGGGCGGTCTTGGTTTCGGTGAGGCTGCCCGGGTAGACCGGTTCGTAATAGCCGGTGATCAGGCCATTGGGCGTGTTGTCCGCCGAGCGCAAGCCATAGACGTCCAACTGCTGCTTGAGGAAGCCACGGATATCCCCGGCATTGCCCGGCACATTGACCGCTGCAGCGCAGGTGGCGCCCCACACCGGATCGTTCTTCAGGCGTTGGCAGGCACTACGCCAGGATTCGAAGCCAGCTTGCAGGTCGCTGTCCGAAACCACCGGCAGGTCTTCCCAGGTGGCACTGACGTAGGTCGCCACAGCATGGGGTTTTTCTGGCTCAGGTTTGGGTGCCGGAGCGTTGCCGCCGTCGCATCCGGCGAGTAGTGCGATCATCGGCAGAGCCCATGCCAGCCGGCGGCTCCAGGGGTTAAACAGGTTATTCATGCAAGTAATTCCCAAGGCGATTGCCTGCGCAGGGTGCGGCGCAAGCATCCATATTATTAATAGGGCTATTGGTCTTTGCGGGCGGGGCGAGGATACTGGCCGCCGTTTCCCGTAACCCTGAGCCACCATGACTTTTAAAAAACTGACTGTTGTATTGCTGGCCTGCCTGACGCTGACCGCTTGCGGTGGCGTTGACCCGAACTCGCCATTGGGCCAGCGCAAGGCCATCTTCAAGCAGATGCTCAAGACGGGCGAAGACCTGGGCGGCATGCTGCGTGGCCGCATCCCGTTCGACGGGGCCAAATTTGCCGAAGGTGCGGTCAAGCTTGACGCTTTGTCCCATGAGCCGTGGAAGCACTTTCCAACGGTGCGCGAAGAAGATCACACCAGCGCCAAGGACGACGTATGGCAAAAACAGGCCCAGTTCCAGGAACTGGCGCGCAACCTTGAGGCGGCCACCGGTGAATTGGTGATCGCCAGCCAGGTGCAGCCTTACAAAGCCAGTGACCTGAAGCCTGCGGTGCAGAAAGTCGAAGATGCCTGCAGCGCCTGTCATAAGCAGTTTCGCGACCATTGAGGCTCGATTGGCTGCGCCTTACTTGTCCAGGTCGTCGAGAGCTTGCTGCAACTCTTTGCGCGATTCGGCGAGCTTGTCCTTACGCTTGTTGATCTTCTCGGAGTCGCCCTTTTTCATGGCCTTGTCGAGGTCGGCCTGACGGCGGCTGACTTCGTGCTTGGCGTCCAGCACCTTGTTCTCGCGTTCCTTTTTCAGGGAGGCATCGGTGCAGTGGGCGGTGACTTCGCTCAAGGCTTTTTCCAGGCCGGCTTGTTGCTCACTGTTGCCGTGGGCCTTGGCTTGTTCGATCTGCAGGCTGATGGCCTGGCGCTTGGCGGCGCAACCGGTCAGTTGCGGGGCTGTCTCGGCAGCCAGCAATGGCGTGGCGAGGAAGCTGGTAACGGTCAACAGGGCAAGCGGTGCAAGAAATTTCATGGAAACTCCAAAGTAAACAGATCGTTGTAAGGTGGGCAGGATGATTTCTGCTGGCACCGATTAAATTGGCGGGTCGAGACTAAAAGCCATCTATCCCGGCAGCCCGCAGTGTTTCACTCATAGCCACCACCTGGGGGTCGCGAAAAAAGGCGCTCAATTGCGCCGCGCGCCCCGGGCCGATTCCTGCTTCGGCCTGCCAGGCTTGAGTGTCTCGCGCAGCCAGGGCATGCCAGCCGCCCGCCAGGTTATTGCGGGCGGTAGGTGGAACCCCAAGCGCCATCAGCCATTGCGCGAACGGTCGCTGGCGCGCCACTTGCAGGCTCGCAAGCAGGCGCGCACTGCTGCGGTCGCCGAATCCGTCAATGGTAGCAAGCTCTGTCTCATCAAGGTTCAACCAATCCACCAAACCACTGATTTGCCCGGCCTGGATCAAGCTATTCCAGGTCTCGCGGCCAATGTGTGGCAGGTCCAGCCCTTGCTTGCCGCTGAGCCAGGTCAGCCGGGCCAGCAGTTGCTCCTCGCAGGCCGGGGCCAATTGCCAGCAGCTCAGGTGATGGAAATTGCTGGCTACCGGCACCGCGACATCGACCCGTGGATAGCTGCGCAGGATGACCTGGTCGAGCCTTGGGATCACCTGGCCGGCGAGGCTGATGGACACCTGGTCGCCTGGGCGGATATCCAATTCCTGCCAGCGCTTCAAGGAGCCGATGCTGACGCGTTTGATCTGACGGTCGTCGAGCAGCACCGGGTCCAGTTCCAGGATCGGAGTGATACGGCCGGTGCGGCCGATTTTGAACTGCACATGGCGAACATGGGCCAGGGCTTTGATGACCGGGTATTTCCAGGCAACAGCCCAATACGGCGTACTGGCCTGCCAGCGTTCGGCCGGGGCGCGCTGGCTGTGGTGCAGCACCACGCCATCAGTGGCGAAGGGCAATGGATGTTCATGCCAGAAAGTTCGCCAGTGCCGTGCCTGTTCGAAGGTGTCGATGGGCTGGCTGTAACGCTGGCTATCGCCAAAACCCCAGCGTGCGAGGCTGTCCAACTGCTGCTTGAGGTCCGCCGGCCCATGGGGCCAGGCCCAGACAAACAGGCCGATACCTGCGGCGTCGGCGTCGCTCAGATGTTGGCGGTTCATCAGCCCGGAGACTTTACTGCGGGCATTCATGCCGCCCGTCTCCCCTTGTATGTGGGCGCCCAGGCGCCAATACAGCTCGCCCTGCAAGAGCAGGTCGATGGCCTCGGGCAGCTGTTGCACGATGCCTGGAATGTTGCGGGCCGAGGCGGTCCAGTCCTGGCCGAACAGGCCGTCGCCGCGGCTGATGACCTGGACCAGGCGCCCTGCGCGATAGACCAGGGTCACCGCCACACCATCGACCTTGGGTTGTACCCACAGGTCGCGGCGTGTGCTGATCCAGTCTGCCACGGCGCGGTCGTTGACCAGCTTCTCAAGGCCTGTATGCGCGACTGGGTGGGCAACAGTGCCGCGCGCGCTGGACAGGGGGTTGTCGGCAGATGACGGTGCCTGTGCGAAGCAACCCCGCCATTGCTCCAGGCGTATGCGGGCCTGATCGTAGAGCTCGTCGCTGATCAGGGATTGGCCGAGCCGATGGTAACTGTCATCCCACAGGCCGATTTGCCGTTGCAGAGCGGTTATTTCGTCCTGGGCCTTGTTCAGTGGCCAGTCCGGGCAGCCCTGCGCCCAGGCGATGAGAGGGAAGAGCATCAACAGCAGGTAGGTCAGCAGGCGTGGCGGCATCATGAGCATCCTTGCTCTGAAGGGGGGGCCAGCCTAAAGCAGGCAGACGCCCATAAAAAAGCCCCGCAGGCGCGAGGCTTTTTACCGGGTGTTTCTGCTTACTTGAACAGACCGCCCAGGGCTTTCACGGTGTCGTTGCTGTCTGCCTTGGCCTGCTGCTTTTGCGAGGCTTCGTCGAGCTTGCCCTGGGACTCGCCGACTTTTTTGCAACCTTTGTTTACCTGATCCAGTGCAGCCTGCATGGCCTTCACTTTCAGGTCTTCGCCATTGGCTTTGGCGGCATCGACCTTGGCTTGCAGCTCCTGGCTCTGTTTTTCGCAGTTGCCGGTTGCGCCGCCCAACTGGGAAGTCAGGGCGCCAGTCAGGCCGCTCAGGTCAGCGGCTTGCACTGGCAGGGCGAACAGGCTGAACAGGACGGCGGCAGGGGCGAACGTGGAAATACGCATGAAAAACCTCAATGTTCGATTGCCTGCGCACTTGGCTGTCCCGAGCGGGCGCAATGCAATATCCAATGTGGTTGAGCGCTCGGGAGGGCGCGGATTCTAGTGGGCCATCATTTTGCCTGCAAGGTTTGGATCCAATAAATGTGAACTATTTGCCAGGTTCGCCGTCGCGTGCTCATCGGTGCCTGTAAAAAAGCGCAACAAAAAGCCCCGCCGGGAATACCCGGCGGGGCCTTGGGTGCTACGTGCTGCGATTACAGGCCGGCAGCGGTGCGCAGGTCGTCGGCGCGGTCGGTTTTTTCCCAGGTGAACGTGGTGAAGGTGTCGTCGCCGACGGTCTTCAGTTCAGGGGTACGGCCGAAGTGGCCGTAGGCCGCGGTTTCCTGGTACATCGGGTGCAGCAGGTCGAGCATGGTGGTGATTGCGTACGGACGCAGGTCGAAAATCTCACGCACCAGCTTGACGATCTTGTCGTCGCTGATCTTGCCGGTGCCGAAGGTGTTCAGCGAGATCGACGTAGGCTGGGCCACACCAATGGCGTAGGACACCTGAATCTCGCAGCGTTCGGCCAGCCCGGCGGCAACGATGTTCTTGGCCACATAACGACCGGCGTAGGCGGCCGAGCGGTCAACCTTGGATGGATCCTTGCCGGAGAACGCGCCACCGCCGTGACGGGCCATGCCGCCGTAGCTGTCGACGATGATCTTGCGACCGGTCAGGCCGCAGTCGCCTACCGGGCCACCAATGATGAACTGGCCGGTCGGGTTGATATGGAACTGGGTGTCCTTGGTCAGCAGCTCGGCAGGCAACACGTGCTTGACGATCAGCTCCATCACGCCTTCGCGCAGGTCTTTGTAGGAGACTTCCGGGTTGTGCTGGGTCGACAGCACCACGGCGTCGATGCCCACCACTTTGCCGCCTTCGTAACGGCAGGTCACCTGGGACTTGGCGTCCGGGCGCAACCAAGGCAGCAGGCCGGATTTACGGGCTTCGGCCTGGCGCTTGACCAACTGGTGGGAGAAGGTGATCGGCGCAGGCATCAGTACGTCGGTTTCGTTGCTGGCGTAGCCGAACATCAGGCCCTGGTCGCCGGCGCCCTGGTCTTCTGGCTTGGCACGGTCCACACCCTGGTTGATGTCGGGCGACTGCTTGCCGATGATGTTCATCACGCCGCAGGTCGCGCCGTCGAAGCCGACGTCGGAGCTGGTGTAGCCGATGTCGGTGATCACGTCACGGACGATCTGCTCCAGGTCGACCCAGGCCGACGTGGTGACTTCACCGGCGATGATCGCCACGCCCGTTTTCACCAGCGTCTCGCACGCCACGCGGGCGAACTTGTCTTCAGCAATGATGGCGTCCAGCACCGCATCAGAAATCTGGTCGGCGATTTTGTCCGGATGCCCTTCAGACACGGACTCGGAGGTGAAAAGGGAATATTCGCTCATCTCGATGTTTTCCTGATATTTACCGATGGTGAGTGTCGCCAGTTGGCCGCTGAAAGTGGCGGACCTGAATCTGGAAACCATTACGTAAGCCTACATAGAGGCTTTCCCCGGGAACGAGTCCCGCAGCGGTGGCCCAACGGGCCAGATCGTCCTGTTCAAACCCCAACCATAGATCACCGCAGGCCTCCCTGGCCCAACTCTGGTTGTGGCTGCATAAATCGGTTACCAAAAGACTGCCGCCCGGTTGCAGCAGACCGGCCATTTGTTTGAGGGCATCGGCCGGGGCGGCGAAATGGTGCAAGACCATGTTCAGCACCACGCAATCGGCTTGCAGCCCTACATCATTCAAGGCATCGGCCAGCCGCAGGCTGACGTTGCCCAAGTGCTCGCGCTCGCACAGCTGGCGCGCCAGTTCCAGCATGGCCGGGCTGTTGTCCAGCGCCGTCACCTGGTGGAAGCGGCGTGCCAGGTCTGGCAGGAACCCGCCATCGCCCGGGCCGACTTCCAGCGCCGTGGCAGCCTGGCTGAAGCCCAGTTTGTCGAGCAGCGCCAACACGCTTTCGCGGTATTGAGGCAGCCCGGCAATCAGGTCCTGCTGGGCGCGAAACTTGTCCGCCACCCGTGAGAAAAAGTCCTGGCTGGCGGCGGCGCGTTGCCCGTGGACCTGTGCGATCCGCGATTGGACGTCAGCCGGCAGGGCCAGGTTGTCCACTTCGTCGAGCAATGCAGCGTGCAGCTTGCCACCCAGCAAGTCGGTGTGGGGCAGGGCACGACGGTAAAAAATCGCGTTGCCTTCACGGCGGGTGGCCACCAGGTCGGCCTGGGCCAGCACTTTCAGGTGATGGCTCATGCCGGACTGGCCAATGGCAAAGATCCGTGCCAGTTCCAATACGCCAAACGAGTCGTTGGCCAGGGCGCGCAATACATTCAGGCGCAGCGGATCGCCGCCGGCCTTGCACAGGGCCGCCAGCTCATCGCAGTCGTCGGGGCGAATGGAAGGCGCAGGTAAGTTCATAAGGCCAGCAGTCTAGTGATGAGGTCAAATCCTCGCAAGGCCAATATCAAAAAGTTTTGATATTGGTCGATAATCGGTGGTTATAAGCAGGCGCTATAACCTTTAGACGAACGGCGGGAAGTGTTCTTGCTGCCAATGCAGTCCAAACCACAGGAAAAACCTACATATGTCGGTATCTGTCATTGCCCCTAAGGCCTTGGCTGAGGGAAAATGCCGGTCCTTTTTTCCGTTTCTTTTATTCACTCTCGATTCAATATCCTCAGGAGATCAGCGATGCCCAGCCGTCGTGAGCGTGCCAACGCCATTCGTGCCCTCAGCATGGATGCCGTGCAAAAAGCCAACAGCGGCCATCCCGGTGCCCCGATGGGCATGGCGGATATCGCCGAGGTACTTTGGCGTGACTACCTGAAACACAACCCGAGCAACCCCTCGTTCGCCGACCGTGACCGCTTCGTGCTGTCCAACGGCCATGGCTCGATGTTGATCTATTCGTTGCTGCACCTGACCGGCTACGACCTGTCCATCGACGACCTCAAGCAGTTCCGCCAACTGCACAGCCGCACCCCGGGCCACCCGGAATTCGGCTACACCCCTGGCGTCGAGACCACCACCGGTCCCCTGGGCCAAGGCCTGGCCAACGCCGTGGGCTTCGCCCTGGCCGAAAAAGTCCTGGCGGCGCAGTTCAACCGTCCAGGCCATAACGTTGTCGACCACCACACCTATGTGTTCCTGGGTGATGGCTGCATGATGGAAGGCATTTCCCACGAAGTCAGTTCCCTGGCTGGCACCCTCGGCCTGGGCAAGCTGATTGCTTTCTACGATGACAACGGCATCTCCATCGATGGCGAAGTCGAAGGCTGGTTCACCGACGACACGCCAAAGCGTTTCGAAGCCTACAACTGGCAGGTCATCCGCAATGTTGACGGCCACGATCCGGAAGAGATCAAGACGGCCATCGAAACGGCGCGCAAAAGCGAGCAGCCGACGCTGATCTGCTGCAAGACCACCATTGGCTTCGGTTCGCCGAACAAGCAAGGCAAGGAAGATTGCCACGGCGCCCCACTGGGTGACGCGGAAATCGCCCTGACCCGCGAAGCGCTGAAGTGGAACTACGGCCCGTTCGAAATCCCGGCTGATATCTACGCCGAGTGGGACGCCAAGGAAGCCGGCCGCGCCGCTGAAGCCGAGTGGGACCAGCGTTTTGAAGCCTACGCCGCCCAATTCCCGGCATTGGCCAATGAGCTGATGAGCCGCCTCAATGGCGACCTGCCGCTGGACTTCTCGGCCAAGGCCGATGAGTACATCGCAGAAGTGGCCGCCAAAGGCGAAACCATCGCCAGCCGCAAAGCCAGCCAGAACGCGCTGAATGCCTACGGCCCACTGCTGCCTGAACTGCTTGGCGGTTCGGCTGACCTGGCCGGTTCCAACCTGACCCTGTGGAAAGGTTGCAAAGGTGTCTCGGCTGAAGACGCCAGCGGCAACTACATGTACTACGGCGTGCGCGAGTTCGGCATGAGCGCCATCATGAACGGCGTTGCCCTGCACGGTGGCCTGGTGCCTTACGGCGCGACCTTCCTGATGTTCATGGAATACGCACGCAATGCCGTACGCATGGCGGCGCTGATGAAGAAGCGCGTGATCCACGTCTACACCCACGACTCCATCGGCCTGGGCGAAGACGGCCCGACGCACCAGCCGGTCGAGCAACTGACCAGCCTGCGTACCACGCCGAACCTGGATTGCTGGCGCCCAGCCGACGCGGTGGAATCGGCCGTGGCCTGGAAGCACGCGATCGAGCGCAAGGACGGCCCTTCGGCGCTGATCTTCTCCCGCCAGAACCTGCAGCACCAGGCGCGTACCGACGCGCAGATCGCCGCTATCAGCCGTGGTGGCTACGTGCTCAAGGACTGCATCGGCGAGCCGGAGCTGATCCTGATCTCCACCGGTTCCGAAGTGGGCCTGACCGTTCAGGCCTACGACAAGCTGACTGCCCAAGGCCGTAACGTGCGCGTTGTGTCCATGCCGTGCACCAGCGTGTTCGAAGCCCAGGACGCGGACTACAAGCAATCGGTCCTGCCGTTGCAGGTCAGCGCGCGTATCGCCATTGAAGCGGCGCACGCCGACTACTGGTACAAGTACGTGGGCCTGGAAGGTCGCGTGATCGGCATGACTACCTATGGTGAGTCGGCGCCGGCGCCAGCGTTGTTCGAAGAGTTCGGTTTCACCCTGGAAAACATCCTGGGTCAGGCTGAAGAACTGCTGGAAGACTAAGTCAGTCTGCGTTGTCTGTACTGGCGCCATCGCGGGCAAGCCCGCTCCCACATTTGGATCGCGGTCTAATGTGGGAGCGGGCTTGCCCGCGATAGCGATGGAACATATTGATCGAGAACCCCATGCCTGAACCCCGTCCCTACAAAGTTGCACTCAACGGCTACGGCCGGATTGGTCGTTGCGTCTTGCGTGCGCTGTTCGAGCGAGGGGCGGCGGCCGGGTTTGAAATTGTCGCAATCAACGATCTGGCCGACATGGCCAGCATCGAATACCTGACACGCTTCGACTCCACCCACGGCCGGTTCCCCGGCGAAGTGCGGATCGACGGCGATTGTCTGCATATCAATGGCAACTGCGTGAAAGTTTTGCGCAGTGCCACGCCCGAGGGCATCGACTGGGCGGCGCTGGGCGTCGACCTGGTACTGGAATGCTCCGGTGCCTACCACACCCGTGCCGATGGCCAGCGATTCCTCGACGCCGGTGCGCCGCGCGTGCTGTTTTCCCAGCCGATGGCCAGCGAGGCGGATGTCGACGCCACCATCGTCTACGGCGTCAACCAGGACTGCCTGACCGGTGACGAGTTGCTGGTGTCCAACGCCTCCTGCACCACCAACTGCGGCGTGCCGCTGTTGCGTCTGCTGGACCAGGCGATTGGCCTGGAATATGTGTCGATCACTACCATTCACTCGGCGATGAACGACCAGCCGGTGATTGACGCCTACCACCATGAAGACCTGCGCCGCACCCGTTCGGCGTTCCAGTCGGTGATTCCGGTGTCCACCGGCCTGGCCCGCGGTATCGAACGCCTGCTGCCGGAACTTGCCGGGCGAATCCAGGCCAAAGCAGTGCGCGTGCCGACGGTGAACGTGTCGTGCCTGGATATCACCATGCAAACCGTCAGTGACACCGATGCTGGCGAGGTCAACCGGATCTTGCGCGACGCCGCCACCAGCGGCCCGCTCAGAGGCCTGTTGGCCTACACCGAGTTGCCCCACGCCAGTTGTGATTTCAACCATGACCCGCATTCGGCCATCGTCGATGCCAGCCAGACCCGTGTTTCCGGCCCGAGGCTGGTGAATATCCTGGCCTGGTTCGATAACGAATGGGGCTTTGCCAACCGCATGCTGGATGTTGCGGAACATTATCTGCACATCGCTTCTGCAAAATCAGCCTTTCAAAATCAAGCAATTCAGGAACTGCGACCATGACCGTGTTGAAGATGACCGACCTCGATCTGCAAGGTAAGCGCGTACTGATCCGCGAAGACCTCAACGTCCCAGTCAAGGACGGTGTGGTCACCAGCGATGCGCGCATCCTTGCCTCGCTGCCGACCATCAAGCTGGCCCTGGAAAAAGGCGCGGCCGTAATGGTCTGCTCCCACTTGGGTCGTCCGACCGAAGGTGAGTTCTCCGCCGAAAATAGCCTCAAGCCTGTAGCCGATTACCTGAGCAAGGCCCTGGGCCGCGAAGTGCCGCTGGTGGCTGATTACCTGGGCGGCGTCGACGTCAAGGCCGGCGACATCGTGCTGTTCGAAAACGTGCGTTTCAACAAGGGCGAGAAAAAGAACAGCGACGAACTGGCCCAGCAATATGCTGCGCTGTGTGACGTGTTCGTGATGGATGCGTTCGGCACCGCGCACCGCGCCGAGGGTTCGACCCATGGCGTAGCCAAGTTCGCCAAGGTGGCCGCTGCTGGCCCGTTGCTGGCTGCCGAGCTGGACGCACTGGGCAAGGCCCTGGGCGCACCGGCCCAGCCAATGGCCGCCATCGTGGCGGGCTCCAAGGTGTCGACCAAGCTGGACGTGCTCAACAGCCTGAGCCAGATCTGCAACCAGTTGATCGTTGGCGGCGGCATTGCCAACACCTTCCTGGCGGCTGCTGGCCATCCGGTAGGCAAATCCCTGTACGAGCCGGACCTGCTGGACACTGCCCGCGCCATCGCGGCCAAGGTCAGCGTGCCACTGCCGGTGGACGTGGTAGTGGCCAAGGAATTCGCTGAAAGCGCCGAAGCGACCGTCAAGCTGATCGCCGACGTGGCGGCAGACGACATGATCCTGGACATCGGCCCACAAACTGCAGCGAACTTCGCTGAGCTGCTGAAAGCCTCCCGGACTATCCTGTGGAATGGCCCGGTGGGTGTGTTCGAGTTCGACCAGTTCGGCAACGGCACCAAAGTACTGGCCAAGGCAATTGCCGAAAGTTCGGCGTTCTCCATTGCCGGCGGTGGCGACACCCTGGCGGCCATCGATAAATATGGCGTTGCTGAGCAGATCTCCTACATTTCTACCGGTGGTGGCGCGTTCCTTGAGTTCGTCGAAGGCAAGGTGCTGCCAGCCGTTGAAGTGCTGGAAAGTCGAGCCAAGGGCTGAGGCCTGCGGTCTGGAAAAGGAGCATTCCCATGATCAAGCCATTCGCGCTGGTGATTGCAGCAGGCCTGTTGGCCGGCTGCGGCAGCGCGCCCAAGGCGCCGCCAGAGGCACCGGGGGCTGCGCCGCACAAGGGCTGCTACCAGGCCGACTGGCAGGCTGAAACCATGCCGGTGATCAGCAAGCGCATAGGGCCCGACGGGCTGGAGAAATACGACTCCCCGCCCAAAGGTAAGGAACAGGGTTGCCCTTGATGGGTCTGATTCACTAACCGACAGCAGTGGCGGCCCCAGGCCGCCGTTCGAGGATTGGCAATGAAAGGCGTTATCGCCCTGGCAGCACTGGCTCTACTGGCCGGTTGTGCCAACCTGAACATGTTCAACAAGGCACAACCGCAGCAAGCACCATGGACCACCTGGGTATGCGACAGCCAGGCCCAGGTGAACTGGCGGTTTGTCGATACCGACCACAAGCAGGTGGATGTGCGCCTCGGCGGCTCCGACCAGGTCTATCGCCTCAAGGAAGACGTGGCGGCCTCCGGCGCGCTGTACAGCAATGAACGGCTGGCGTTTCACACCAAAGGTGAGGAAGGCCTGGTTTACTGGGTGGCCACCGATGATTTGATCGGCCGGGGCTGCAAGGCCCAATAGAAAGAACACGGTCTCAACATAAATGATATCCAAATGTGGGAGCGGGCTTGCCCGCGAAAGCGGTGGCGCAGTTGGCGAATTCGGTGTCTGGCACACCGCGATCGCAGGCAAGCCAGCTCCCACATGATTCGGTTCCAGATTGGAATTTGGGTCAGCCCCAGTAGCAATAACGATTCAGCAGGCCAAGGCTCAACGCCTTGATCTGCAATAACTTGAATAGCAGCCGCCGCTACGGCAGGCTTGCACGATTAACGACCCTCGACCGGGAGAGACAACACAATGGCACTTATCAGCATGCGTCAAATGCTGGACCACGCAGCCGAGTTCGGCTACGGCGTCCCAGCCTTTAACGTCAACAACCTTGAGCAGATGCGCGCCATCATGGAAGCCGCTGACAAGACCGACTCCCCAGTGATCGTCCAGGCTTCGGCCGGTGCCCGCAAATACGCCGGTGCGCCGTTCCTGCGTCACCTGATCCTTGCGGCAATCGAAGAATTCCCACACATCCCGGTGTGCATGCACCAGGACCACGGCACCAGCCCTGACGTGTGCCAGCGCTCGATCCAACTGGGCTTCAGCTCGGTAATGATGGACGGCTCCCTCGGTGAAGACGGCAAGACCCCGACCGACTACGACTACAACGTGCGTGTCACCCAACAAACCGTCGCCCTGGCTCACGCCTGCGGTGTGTCGGTAGAAGGTGAGCTGGGCTGCCTGGGTTCCCTGGAAACCGGCATGGCCGGTGAAGAAGACGGCATCGGCGCCGAAGGCGTGCTGGATCACAGCCAGATGCTGACCGACCCCGAAGAAGCCGCTGACTTCGTCAAGCGCACCCAGGTCGATGCCCTGGCCATCGCCATCGGCACCAGCCATGGCGCCTACAAGTTCACCAAGCCACCGACTGGCGACGTACTGGCCATCGACCGCATCAAGGAAATCCACAAACGCATCCCCAACACCCACCTGGTGATGCACGGTTCTTCCTCGGTACCGCAAGAGTGGCTGGCGATCATCAACCAGTACGGCGGCGACATCAAAGAAACCTACGGCGTACCGGTTGAAGAAATCGTCGAAGGCATCAAGCACGGCGTGCGCAAGGTCAACATCGACACCGACCTGCGCCTGGCTTCCACCGGTGCGATGCGTCGCCTGATGGCCACCAACCCGAGCGAGTTCGACCCGCGTAAGTTCTTCGGTGCCACTGTGACTGCGATGCGTGATGTATGTATCGCGCGTTACGAAGCGTTCGGTACTGCCGGTAATGCTTCGAAGATCAAGCCTGTGTCGTTGGAAGCGATGTACCAGCGGTACTTGAAAGGTGAGTTGAACGCCAAGGTTAACTAAGCTTCAGGTGTTAATAAAAAACCCGCCTCTTCAGGCTGTGTGAAAACGCAGCCTGATTCCTGCGGGTTTTTTATAGATGCGTGAAACACCTGGCAACGCAAGGCGAAACCGCAGCAAAATCATTCTTTTCGCAACCATCCTGATTTCAACTTGCTTTTATTGCTCGCCTTCACATTTTTTTCAAAATCATCCAAGGAATATGCAGCACCACTTCCTCGTTTATAAGTACCGGCTCTTAATTGCGACAAGACCCCAGATGCCAGTTCCTCATAATTAGCGGCGCCTGTAACGCCTGGAAACTCGTCTCCACCGCGATGCCCGACTATATAACTGATTCTTTGAGCATCTGAGATGGTTTCTTCAAAGAAGTAATGATGATTAGTAAATTCAGCCCATTGTTGGTCATGCTGCTGAAGCACTTGTGTCTCTTCATAAGATAAAGGGTCTTCCGGTGTCCAACCCCCAAGAGATATAAAAAGTTTCTTTGTCGAGTCTTCAGGATTTTTAAGAAAGTCCCGGTGAGCCAAAGCCCTTGCAGTTGCAGTGCCTACATGTGGTGCTTGTACAAAATTATATTCCATGACTTTAAACCTCACCTAAATGTTAGCGAAATAAACACACTTTGTGGCTCATCCTTAATCACCAAAGACCACACAACAAAAATAAACCAACAAAAACCAAGTTAAACCTGTCAAAAGCTGCAGTCTTTAGACTCTTTCGCTATTGAGGATAAAATGGAAGAATATCGATAATGGGGACAGATCTATTTAACTAACCCACCCTTATGGGGCGTCAGTACTCTATGGAATCTAACAGATCCGTCCCCTTTACCCTCTTTATCGTTATGGCTTGTTCACTTTTTTACGCAAGTAACATTAAGGGATGTTATGCCGTAAATTTTTTGGGCGGTGCCCGCCATTTCCGCTTTTACTTTTTTTTCTGCCTCACTTGCAGACGTTGCTTTGACAGTTGAAATTGGGTTGCCAGGTAACGATATATTGCATATGTATGTATCCTCCTGTGCATGGGCTGGAGCAGACACCGCTAGGGTGCAAGCAAGGAAAGCTGCCGGGGTGAGGTTTTTTCCTGAATTTAATAACTTCGTAAGGATTGAGTTTTTCATGATTTTTCTCATCTGGATTGATCTGAGTCCTTAAGGTAGTTTTTTTTATAACTGTCTCTACTGTGAAATCTCACAGTATTGGTGGCTTTTTTATATTTTTTCGTGATTGCACTTGTGGTTAATAAGATCTGTTTGTTATGGCTGCGCTGGACCATCTGATGCGGGTTTTTAGGCAATGCAACTCTGGCCAGATTGGGCATCGATCCTCCCACGCCCGTGTAATCGGGTAGACGTATAGCAGTAAAAATGGTGCCAAAAAAGATCCGTCCCCTTTATCCTCAATGGAAAAAGCCCGCAGCGACGCGGGCTTTTTTGTAGCGATGTTTGAGCAAGCTTCCTTCGGTTGCTTTTATAGTGCTCAGAGGGATGCTTCTTATCGGACGTCTACATAATAGTAAGGCGTGTATCGACCGATGGTTGTATCGTAGATCGTCAAGTCTTGTCGTGTGCCTGAAGGTACACCTGCAAATGTTCCAGCAAAACTACCATCATAACTTGAGGTCATTTGCCCATAGAGATATCCGGTGTTGGCTTGCTGTACGTTTAGAACAGTATTTGGTGCTGCGCCTGTACCACCGACGGTAATGGTCCCGGTTGAAGTGCTTTGTGCATAGTTGATTGAAATGGTCATTGCATATTCCTTTATTAAATAAAGTTGGTGGGTGAATTAGATAAATCCCGGTTTCCAGCTTCACCCTTCCTGGGTGGTGCGAGGAGAATGATAGGGGCGTTAACTGTTGCTTTCATCTGTAAGAAATGACAGTTTTTTAGATTTTTTTGGAATGGTTGTTATTAGGAAATGTAAGTTGTGTGAGAGCGGTAAATTTGAAGTGGTATTTAAAATTAATAACAGGGTTAACTAAGCTTTAGGTATTAATAAAAAACCCGCAGAGATGCGGGTTTTTTGTGGGCAGGATTTGAAAGTATCAACCCACAGGGTTGCTGTAGTTTATTGATCGACAAGAACCTTGGGATTGGAATTACCCCACACCGTATAAAGGTCCGCCAACAACGCCCCGTTAATATCCTCTACCTCCGCCTGGGTCGTCTGCACATTCCCCTGCTTGCCAAACAACACCACCTCATCGCCGCTCTTCACGGTCGGCACGTCCGTCACATCCACCATCAGCGTGTTCATCGACACCTTGCCCACCACCGGCACGCGATGGCCATTGATCAGCACGATGCCTTTGTTGGTGAACGCCCGGCGATAGCCGTCGGAATAGCCCACGGTGATGTTCGCCAGTTTCGAATCACGCGCCAGGGTGTAGGTGCGGTCATAGCCGACGGTGTTGCCCTTGGGGTAGCTGTTGACCGAAGCCACGTGGGATTTGAACTGCATCACTCGTTTGTATTCGGTAAACGACGGCACGGTGTCGCCGAACAGCAGGCCGCCGGGGCGCACCATGTCCAGGCGGGACTCGGGCACTTCCAGGGTGGCGAAGGAGTTGGCGGCGTGCAGGGTGATTTTGCTGCGGTCCAGTTGGGCGACGTTGATCAGCCAGTTGGCCTGCTCGTTGAAGGCCTTGAGGCCGGCGCGTACGTCGGCGGCGTCTTCGACGGCGAAGTGGGTCATGATCGCCTTCACCTCCAGGTTTGGCACCTTGGTGATGGCTACGGCGTCGCGGCGGCCCTGGGCGGTGGTCATTTCCACGCCGTTGCGGCTCATGCCACTGGAGTTCAGGCCCAGGTGCACCACCAGCGGGCGGCCGTGATGCTCGGCGATCAGGCTGGCGCGCACGGCGAAGTCGAGGTTGCCCACCAGCTCTTCGACGTTGTATGGCAGCGCCGCTTCCAGTTCGCTGAGGGCGGCGGTGCGCACGCGGATCAGTTGGCCCTTGAAGCCGCTTTCGCGTACCACGCGGGCTTCTTCATTGCTGGCCACGCCCACGCAAGGCACGCCGAGCTTGATCACCGATGGCATCAGCAGGCCAATGCCGTGGCCGTAGGCGTCGGCCTTGAGCACGGCGCAGATTTTCGACTTATCGGCGAGGCTGGTTTGCAGGGTGCGGATGTTGTGTTCAAACGCGGCTTTGCTGATCTCAACCCAGGCGTTGCTGTCCTGGATATTGACCTGGGCCACCCCGTCGGTCATCGACAACGGCGGGGCCGCGAAGGCCGGGTTTTGCAGCAGAACCATGCCCATGGACAGGGCGAGTAGGGTGCGAGTGAAGGGCATTGATGAGTCTCCATGACTTTCTTATAGGTAAGCATTGCGCGTGCGCGGCGCCATACTCGAATTGTCCTACAAGAAAGTCGAGACCCAGGGTCGCGGTTCTGTCCTAAAGCGTCGTGAGAATGATCAGACTGTCAGTTGTGATCGATATCCAGCTTGGCAAACGTCACTTTGCCGCCCTCTTTGCTGTCGCCACTGTTGTCTTGCACGTACACACCGGCCTTGAAGTACAACGGCTTTTTGCCCCAGGCCGCGCCGAGGCGTTCGTTCCATTGGCCGTTGGCCGCCTCGATGCTCAACAAGCCAGCTTTGTTCAGGTGAATGACGTAGGTGAAGTTGCGCCCCAGGGGCACATTCTCGGCCACGATAATTACCCGGCCCTTGCTGTCGTCCGGGCGCATGCGCACCTTGGCGACGATGTTGCCGGTCTGGGTTTTTTCCTTGTACTGGTATTCGACTTTGACCAGCGGTTTCTGGCTGTCATAGGCGTGAATCTGGCCGATCACGATCTTGCCCGAAGAGGGCACCTGGTTGATGGCCAGGGTGGCGCGCAGGTAATTGTCGGCTTCGGGATAGGTCCAGTTGCGCAGCCGGCCGTCGGCATAGGTTTCCCGCAGTTCGCTGCGCGGGTAGATGGCGTTTTCGGTACGGGTACCGGTCACCGGGGACCAGAATTGCACGCTGCTGCCTTCGGCCTGGAAGTATTTGCCTTTGAAACCACTGAGCAGCTTGGGGGTGTCGATGGTGGCTGGCGGGGTGCCAACAGGGATGCTCAGGTTCCAGGTGGACAGATCAATCATGGGGTGCGCCTTTACTGTACGAAAGAAGGGTCAAAAGGCTTTGGCCCGTGGATTGGCGCGTTCTTTATAAGCGGCTGGTAACTGTTTGTTAACAAGTTTTAGGCGGTTTATTGGCGTCAATAGTCTGTCAAAAAGCCATCTTTCCCGTAGTCCGTGGGCTGTAGGCGCTGACCGTTAGTCGGTTGTGTGGCCTTTTGGCGCAATGATGGCATCGTCGCGCCTTCTGCTTTATTGGATCCAGGGCTAGAGTGACTCCACATTAAGTGTCCGGTTTTGTCGCAAAAATGACCGGAATGAACCCTCAAGGAAGAGATGCAGCATGGAATCCGTTCCAACCCCGGCCGACGGCTGTTCAGTGCTCCTGGTGGTCGATGACTACCCGGAAAACCTGATCAGCATGCGCGCGCTCCTGCAGCGCGACGACTGGCAGGTGGTGACGGCGGCTTCCGGCGAGGAAGCCCTGGGGCTGCTGCTCGAACGTGACGTCGACCTGGTGCTGCTGGATGTGCGAATGCCGGGCATGGACGGCTTCGAAGTGGCGCGCTTGATGCGCGGCAGCCAGCGCACCCGCATGACTCCGATCATTTTCTTGAGTGCCAATGAGCAATCGCCCGCCGCCGTGCTGGAAGGCTATGCCAGCGGTGCCATCGACTACCTGTTCAAGCCATTCGACCCGCAGATCCTCAAGCCCAAGGTCCAGGCCCTGCTGGAGCATCAGCGCAACCGGCGGGCCTTGCAGCGCTTGAGTCATGACCTGGAACTGGCCCGTGCCTTCAATGCCTCGGTGCTCGACAACGCCGCCGAGGGCATCCTGGTGGTGGGCGAAGACGGGGTGATCAGCTACGCCAACCCGGCTATTTCGCGATTGCTCAATGCCACGGTGGATGAACTGCAAGGCCGGGCGTTCCTCGGCTACCTGCAAAAACCCCATATGCCCGACTGGTTCGGCTGCGAGCTATACGCCGGCTACCTGCGCGGCGAAACCTGGCGCCTGCACGATGCGATCCTGCGTACCGCGCCCGGCCAGCAACTGCCGGTGGCGATGTCCTGTGCGCCCTTGCCCCGCGAGCAGAAGGCCATGGTGGTGACTGTGCAGGACATGTCGCAAGTACGGCACCTGCATCAGCAATTGGAGTCCCAGGCCGTCACCGACCCCCTCACCGGTCTGCTCAACCGGCGGGGTTTTTACCAGACCGTGGAGACGATCCTGCTGCGCAACGAGCGCAGCGAGCTGGCCACGGTGCTGCTGTACATGGACCTGGACGGCTTCAAGCGGGTCAATGATTCCGTGGGGCACGACGCCGGCGACCGGGTGCTGCGCTGGGTCTCGGAGCAGTTGGAGCTGTGCCTGCGCAGTTGCGACATTCTTGGCCGCCTCGGGGGGGATGAGTTTGTCGCGTTGCTGGAACTGCAATACCCGGAGCAGGCCGCCAAGCTCGCCGAACAACTGATCGAGCGAGTGTCGATCTGCCAGCAGGTAGACGGCCTGGAAGTGATGCTGGGGGTCAGTATCGGCATTGCCACTTTCCCCGATTGCGGGCGCGATCTCACTGGCCTGCTGCGCGCCGCCGACATCGCCATGTACGAAGCCAAGCGGGCAGGGCGTCAGCAATATCGCTATTACGATCAGGAAATGAACGGCCGGGCCCGCTCGCGCCTGATGCTAGAAAGCAGTGTGCGCGAGGCCATCGACAACAAGCAGGTGACGTTGGTGTACCAGCCCCAAGTGTCCCTGGTGGACGGGCACTTGCGCGGGGTCGAAGCCTTGTTGCGCTGGCAGCACCCCAGTGTTGGCGATGTGCCGCCCGGGTTGTTCCTGCCCTTGCTGGAAGAGGCGCGGTTGATTAGCCAGCTCAGCAGTTGGATCTACCACCAGGTGGCATTGGCGCGACAGGCCTGGGCCCCAGTCATGCGTGACGACTGGGTGCTCAGCGTGAGCCTGAGCAGCAGCCAGTTCAATATGCCCAACCTGGTGGCTCAACTGCAGCAGGCACTGGAGCGACATGGGCTGCACGGGCGACAACTGGAAGTGGAAATCGCCGAAGAAAGCCTGATGCACAACATTGAAGAGTCCATCAAGCAGCTCAAGCAGCTACGGCGCCTGGGCGTGCGCATAGCCTTGGATGACTTTGGTTCGGGCAACTGCTCCCTGGCGCATCTGCGTGACCTGGAGTTCGACACGCTCAAGCTCGACCCCGGCCTGGTCGCCCGCGTGCTCGGCTCGCCGCGGGAGGCGGCGCTGGCCCGCAGCATTATCGAGCTGTGCGGGCACTTCGGCTTGCTGGTGATCGCCGAAGGTGTGGAAACCCTGGAGCAATGCCACTGGCTGCAGGCCAATGGCTGCCAGTTTATCCAGGGACCGCTGGTGGCCCCGCCCCTGACGGCTGAGGATATTTGCCAGTGGCCGCAGCTTTTCGCGCTACGGGCAGGCCCTTGCTGAATTCGCTACACTGGCGGCCTCACGCCCCTGCCGTTCGAACCCATGACTGCGTTGAAATACCTCCAGGCCTATCCCGCCGCCCTGCAAGAGCAAGTGCGCCAAATGATCGCCAAGGATCAACTGGGCGACTACCTGCAACAGCGCTACCCCGAGCGTCATGGGGTGCAAAGTGACAAGGCGTTGTACAGCTACGCCCTGGCCCTGAAGCAGGAGCACCTGCGCAACGCGCCGGCCATCGACAAAGTGCTGTTCGACAACCGCCTGGACCTGACCCACCGCGCCCTGGGCCTGCACACCACGATCTCGCGGGTGCAGGGCGGCAATCTCAAGGCCAAGAAAGAGATCCGCATCGCCGCGTTGTTCAAGGACGCGGCGCCGCAGTTCCTGAAGATGATCGTTGTCCACGAACTGGCGCACTTCAAGGAATCGGACCACAACAAGGCGTTCTATAAACTTTGCGAATACATGTTGCCCGGCTACCACCAGGTGGAATTCGACCTGCGGGTGTACCTGACCTATCGCGACTTGCTAGGCGCGGCGCGGGATTGAATCGAGAGGAAGCGAGCATGGATGTCAGCAAGACCAAGAGCAGTTTCTACCGCCGCCTGTATGTGGCGTACCTGATCGATAGCCAATTGGCCAGCAGCGTCCCGGCGCTGACCGAGGTGACCGGCATGCCCCGGCGCACGGCGCAGGACACCATCGCCGCGTTGGCGGACCTGGATATCGTCTGTGAGTTCGAGCAGGAAGAGGGTGCCCGCAATCATGCCGGGCGCTATCGGATTCGCGACTGGGGGGCGATTGACCGCGGCTGGATCGAGCGCAACCTGGTGCAGGTCAAGCAGGTGTTGGGTTATCCCTGAAATTCGGTTGGCAGGCCTGGCGCTATCGCGGGCAAGCCCGCTCCCACAGGCTGATTGCGTTCAAATTTGGGAGCGGGCTTGCCCGCGATGGCGATCTCAAGCGCGCCGCATCCCAATATGCGGAATTTCATCCTCCAGGTATTCCTCCCCCTCGACCTTGAACCCGTATCTTGCGTAGTACCCCTGCAAATGCGCCTGGGCTGAGAGAAAGATCGGCGTCTGCGGCCAGATATCGTCGATCTGCTTGAGGGTTTCCTCCAGCATCTCGTGCCCCAGGCCGGTACCCCGTGCAGCCTCGGCCACCAGAACGCGGCCGATCACCACGTCGCCGCCGTGCAGCTCCGGGTCGAGCAGGCGCAGGTAGGCCACCAGTTGATTGTCCTGCCAGGCCATCAGGTGGTGGGTATCGCCCTCCAGGTCCTGGTCATCGATATCCTGGTAGACGCATTTCTGCTCGACCACAAACACCGCTGCCCGCAGACGCAAAATGGCGTAGAGCTGTTCCTTGCCCAGATCATTGTGGTGCTTGCAAACCCAATCGACAGTCATCGTTCCATCTCGCATAAAGACCTGCCTGGATAGTAATGCCCTGACCGGCGACTGTCTTGGGCGGTGGTGCAAACACCTGCAAAACCACGTTTTTTGTGAGTGGCGTCAATTTGCCATCATTGAGTGCTTTCGCGGCCGGGTTCTTTGTGTAATCTGCGGTACACCGCGAGCGATAAGCTAAAGTCAGAACCTGGAAGGATTCCCGCCAGGCGTCATCGCCCGCAAGGAACTGCCCGCTGTGCAAGGACATTAAGCATGCTGCGATTGTCTCGTGCCGTTGCTTTGATCGTATTGCTGTTGCTGGCCCCCACGGTGGCCGCGGAACGCTTGCGCCTGGTGGCGGATGCGTGGCCGCCGTTTACCGATGCGACACTGGTCAATGGAGGCCTGGCCACCGATATCGTCAGCACTGCCCTGGCGCGTGCCGGCTATGCCAGTGATTTCGAGCAGGTGCCTTGGGCGCGGGCGCTGATGGGGGTAGGCGACGGGCGTTATGACGTACTGATCAATGCCTGGTACGACGAGGCGCGCACGCAGTTGGGGCAGTTTTCCGCCGAGTACCTGCTCAACCGCGTGCGTTTCATCAAGCGCCGCGACGATTCCATCGAGTTCCAGAACCTGCAGCAACTGCACGACTATCCCGTCGCCGTGGTACGCGGCTACGCCTATTCGGCCGAGTTCGATGCCGATCCCCAACTGCAAAAAGTCCCGGTGCATAACTTCGCCATGGCCGTGCGCATGCTCGCGGCCCGGCGGGTGCGGCTGACGGTCGAGGACGAATATGTCGCGCGCTTTTACCTGGCGCGGGAATCACCCAGGGTGCGCAGTGCGGTGGAGTTTTTGCCTAAGCCCTTGAGTGAGAACAGCCTGCATATTCTGGTCAGCCTGAAAAACCCCAGGCATGAGCAGATTGTTGCCGGGTTTGATCGGGAGATTGCCCGGATGAAAGTTGATGGCAGTTATGCGCGACTGCTCAAACAGCATGGGATGTAGTGGTCTTCAGGGCCTCATCGCAGGCAAGCCAGCTCCCACATGGGAATGCATTTCAAAGGTAGGCGCTGGCTCACCTGCGATGACGGCCTAAGCCGCACTGGTTTCCTTGATCAAATGCGCCGCCAAGGTACGCAGCGGCCCCAACTGCCGACAGATCAACCCCAACTGCGTTTGCACCAGGCGCTGTGCTTCGTCGATCTCATCCGGCATCTGCTCCAGCTCCACCGCCAGCGCTTCCTCGGCATCGCTTTGCACCGCGATCGGCTGCTTGTTCGCCAGCCCCGTGGCGATTTCGTCGATGCTCGTGGCGAGGGTCTTGCCCGCGCCTTCGATCAGGTGCTCGCGCACGTCTGCTGGCAGTTGGGTATCGCGGTGCGCGCCAAGCCCCGAGAGGTAACTGAGCAAGGTGTGGGACAGCACCAGGAAGCGGAAGCCTACGTCGGCTTCCTTACGGAAATGCCCAGGCTCCATCAGCATATTGGCCAGGGTGGTGGACAGCGCGGCGTCGGCGTTGTGTGCATTGCGCCGGGCCAGGCGGTAGGCCAGGTCGTCGCTCTTGCCGGCGGCATATTGCTGCATGATCTGGCGCAGGTAGATGCTGTTGCAGGTCAGGGTGTTGGCCAGCACTTTGTTCAGGCGCCGGCCTTGCCAGTCCGGCAGGAACAGGAACACCGCCAGCCCGGCGATCAGGCTGCCGAGCAGGGTATCGAACAGGCGCGGCAGGAACAGCCCGTAGCCATCGCCCACCTGGTTGAAGCAGAACAGCACCATCAGGGTAATGGCCGCAGTGGCCAGGGTGTAGCGGGTGGTGCGGTTGATAAAGAACACCAGCCCGGCGGCGATGGCGAACATCGATTGCACCAGGGGGCTGGGGAACAGATCGAACAGCGCCCAGGCCACTGTCAGGCCGATGGCTGTGCCGACGATCCGCTGGCCGAGCTTGCGCCGCGTAGCGCCGTAGTTGGGCTGGCAGACAAACAGGGTGGTGAGGATGATCCAGTAGCCCTGGGACGGGTGGATCAAATGCACCATGCCGTAGCCGACACTCAGCGCCAGCGGCAGGCGCAGGGCGTGACGGAACAGCAGCGAAGTCGGGGTTAGTTGGGTACGCAGGCGCGTCCACATTTCCTTGAGGTTACGCGGCGAACGGTCCAGCAGGCTGCTGTCGCTGGCATCTGCCAGGCTGTCGGGGTTGCTGGCGTCACTGAGCAGGCGGTCGAGGGTCGACAGGTTGGCCGCCAGCGCGCGCAACGAACGCAGCAGCCCGCGCCAGGCCGGGTTGCTCTGGATGCGCAGGTGTTCGAGGGAGGCGTTCAGGTCGCCCAGGGCCTCGGCGAAGCTGTCGTCGTAGACGAATGGCTGGCGCAACTGGATCGACTCGGCGAGGGCCTGGCAGGCCTTGCCTTGCTGGCGCAGCAGGCGCTGGCAGCGGAACAGCACATCGCTGTGGAAGAACGCCTCGGCCAGGGCGTTGTAGGGGTAGTGGGAGGAGCTGGCGCGCTCGTGGATGTCCTGGGCCAGGAAGTACAGCTTGAGGTAGCGGCTGACCTTGGACCCCGGCCGGCCATTGCCGACACGGTGCAGGATGATTTCCTTGGCCGCATTGAGCGCCGCCACCACCCGGCCATTTTGTTGCGCCAGCTCCAGGCGCCGCGCTTCTACGTCCAGCTGGCGAATAGGCTCGAACAACGATGACTTGAGCTTGAGGTAACGCCCCAGCTCGCGAAACAGCCGGGCCAGGCTCTGTTGCACCGGCTGGTTGGAAAACATTGCCTGCCACAGCACCGACAGTGCGCCGTACCAGGCGGCACCGGCCACCAGCAGCAAAGGCTCGTGCCAGAAGTCGGTGACGGCACCGCCGCGCTGGTCCACGCCGATCATGGTGTAGACCGACAGGATCAAGGTGGCCGAGGCAATCGCGCCATAGCGCTCGCCCAACGCGCCGAGCATGGTCAGGCAAAAACTCGCCAGGGCGATGGCGATGGCAAAAATCCACGGGTAGGGAAACAGCAACTCCACCGACAGCGCCGCCACGCTGAAACACACCAGCGTTACCGCCAGCGCATTGAGGCGGCCCTGCCAGCTGTCATCGGTCTCGGCCAGGGCGCTGGCGATAATCCCCAGGAACAGCGGGATCAGCAGCGACATTTCATCCTGATACCAGCACAGCGCCATGCTGCCGGTGAGGGCGATAAACACCCGTACGCTGTAACTGAACTTATCCAGTGCCCAAAGGCGCCGCATGGACTGCTTGAACGAGGTCGAGGACATGAAGTCTGGGGTCTTCCGGGACGATGCCGCTAAATTGAGCCAGTAATGACGCCACGGCAAGCGTGGCGATCACATTCATAAGCAAAAAATATCCCAGGCACCGCAATCAACTGTAGGAGCTGGCTTGCCGGCGATAGCGGTGGGTCAACCGGCAAATGGGGCACTGATACACCGCTATCGCCGGCAAACCGGCTCCTACAGTTTGATCGAGTACATCCTTGGTTCAGGCGTACTGCGCCGCCGCATACCCCGAAGCCCAGGCCCACTGGAAGTTGAAGCCGCCCAGGTGCCCGGTCACGTCCAGCACTTCGCCGATAAAATACAGGCCGGGGCTTTTCAGCGATTCCATGGTCTTGGACGACACTTCCCGCGTATCCACCCCGCCCAGGGTGACTTCGGCGGTGCGGTAGCCTTCGGTGCCGGCCGGGACCAATTGCCAGCAGCCCAGCCGCGTGGCGATGTCCGCGAGCTCGGCGTGGGTGTACTGCTTCATCGGCTTGGACACAAACCACGTCTCGGCCAGCAGGTTGGCCATCTTCTTGGTGAAGATCTCGCCCAGCAGGGTCTTGAGCTCGCTGTTGGGGCGCTCGGCCTGTTGCTGTTGCAGCCAGGCGTGGGCGTCGTGGTCGGGCAGCAGGTTGATCTCAACCGTGTCGCCGGGCTCCCAGTACGAGGAAATCTGCAAAATCGCCGGCCCGCTCAGGCCGCGATGGGTAAACAGAATGTTCTCGCGAAAGCTCTGCTCGTTGCAGCTGACCAGGCAATCGACCGAGGTGCCGGACAGCTCGCCACACAGCTCCTTGAGCTGATCGGTGATGGTAAACGGCACCAGGCCTGCGCGGGTTGGCAGCAGTTCATGACCGAACTGCCTGGCAACCTGATAACCAAAGCCGGTGGCGCCCAGGGTCGGAATCGACAGGCCGCCGGTGGCAATCACTAGGGATTCGCAGCGCAACTCGCCGAGGGTGGTTTGCAGTTGGTAGCCGCTGTCGAGCCTGGCGATCTCCTGGATCGAGGTGTCCAGGTGCAGGCTCACGCCGGTCTGGATGCATTCGTCGAGCAGCATGCCGAGGATGTCGCTGGATTTGTTATCGCAGAACAGCTGACCGAGTTTTTTCTCGTGGTACGGCACGCCATGCTTGGCCACCAAGGCGATGAAATCCCACTGGGTGTAGCGGGCCAGGGCGGATTTGCAGAAGTGCGCATTGTGCGAGAGGAAGTTGGCCGGCTCGGTGTACATGTTGGTGAAGTTACAGCGGCCACCGCCGGACATCAGGATCTTCTTGCCGGCCTTGTTCGCATGGTCGATCAGCATCACCTTGCGCCCACGCCCGGCGGCGGTCAGCGCGCACATCAAGCCTGCGGCGCCAGCGCCAATGATCACAACTTCGGTCGAGCGCACAGCAATGTCCTCACAAAAACCTGATTTGAAATGCAATCAACTGTGGGAGCTGGCTTGCCTGCGATGGCATCAACTCGGTCAATCTGTCAGACCGAGTCGCCTGCATCGCGGGCAAGCCCGGCTCCCACATTGATTCGGTTCCTTCAACAGGAACGCGGTGTGCTTACAGGATCCGTACGCGCAACGAACGGCCCTTGATTTTGCCGTCGTTCAAGCGCTGCAACGCCTGCTTGGCGACGCTGCGCTCCACCGCCACGTAGGCCTGGAAGTCAAAGATCGCGATCTTGCCGACCTGGGCGCCCGGAATCCCGGCTTCACCGGTCAGCGCGCCAAGGATGTCACCTGGGCGGACCTTGTCTTTACGGCCGGCAGCAATGCACAACGTGCTCATCACCGGCAGCAGCGGCGCGCCGCCCTGGGACTTGAGGTTGCTCAGTTGGTCCCAGTTCAGCGGGGCCTTTTGCAGCAGTTCGATGGCCTGGGCGCGGTGCGCCTCGGACGGTGCCACCAGGCTGATGGCGATCCCGGTCTCACCGGCACGACCGGTACGGCCGACGCGGTGGATGTGGATTTCCGAATCGCGGGCCAGTTCGACGTTGATCACCATGTCCAGCGAGTCGATGTCCAGGCCGCGGGCCGCCACGTCGGTGGCCACCAGTACCGAAGTACTGCGGTTGGCGAACATTGCCAGCACCTGGTCACGGTCGCGCTGTTCCAGGTCGCCATGCAGGCCGACCGCAGAAATGCCCTTGGCGGTCAGGTGATCCACGGTTTCCTGCACTTGCTGCTTGGTAAAGCAGAAGGCCACGCAAGAGGCCGGACGGAAGTGCGACAGCACCTTGGTCACTGCGTCCATGCGTTCTTCCGGGGAGATTTCGTAGAAACGCTGCTCGATCTGCTCATCGGAGTGGAACGCTTCGGCCTTGACCTGCTGCGGCGCGCGCATGAATTTGGACGCCAGTTGCTTGATGCTCACCGGGTAGGTGGCCGAGAACAGCAGGGTCTGGCGACGGGCCGGGGTCTTGCTGATGATGTCTTCGATGGCGTCGTAGAAACCCATGTCGAGCATGCGGTCGGCCTCGTCGAGGATCAGCGTGTTCAAGCCGTCCAGCACCAGCGAACCCTTGCGCAGGTGTTGCTGGATGCGGCCAGGGGTGCCGACGATGACGTGGGCGCCATGTTCCAGGGAGGCGATCTGCGGGCCGAGGGACACGCCGCCGCACAGGGTCAGCACCTTGATGTTGTCTTCGGCGCGGGCCAGGCGGCGGATTTCCTTGGCCACCTGGTCTGCCAGCTCGCGGGTCGGGCACATCACCAGGGCCTGGCAACCGAAGTAGCGCGGGTTGATCGGGTTCAGCAGGCCGATACCAAAGGCAGCGGTCTTGCCGCTGCCGGTCTTGGCCTGGGCGATCAGGTCCAGCCCCTTGAGGATCACCGGCAAGCTTTGCGCCTGGATCTGCGTCATCTCGGCATAACCCAGCGAGTCGAGGTTAGCCAGCATGGCGGCGGAGAGCGGCAAAGTATTAAAAGCGGTGGCGATGGTGGTCACGGGACTGGCTCTGCAAAACAAAATGTCGCGCAGTGTACCAGCCCCGTGGGAATTTCCCTGCAAGTTCTAGACGAGTCGCTGCTTAATGCTCAATGTCGTGCTCGCGGCTGACCACCCGTTTGCCGTCTTTTGGCGACAATTGCAGGAAGATCGCCGCCGCCAGCATCGCCATGATGCCCACGGTGAGGAACGTCAACTGGAATGCCTCAAGCACCGTATTGACTCCATCGTTACCGGCTTGGGCAGTAAACCCGCCAAGCAGGGCACCGGCGCAGGCCACCCCCAGGCTCAGGGCCAGTTGCGCCACCACCGACAGCAGGCTGTTGCCGCTGCTGGCCTGGGCGTCGTCGAGGTCGATCAGGGTCACGGTGTTCATCGCGGTAAATTGCAGGGAGTTGATCGCCCCCAGCACTGCGAGCATTGCCAGCAGCAGCGGGTACGGCGTCTGCTCGCTGACCAGACCCATGCTCGCCAGCATGATCCCCAGCGCCAGGGTGTTGCCGGTGAGCACGATGCGATAGCCCAGGCGTTCGATCAGCGGCCGGGCGATGGACTTGGCGAGCATGGCCGCCGCCGCCAGGGGCAACATGCTCATCCCCGCCTGGGACGGCGAATAGCCCAGGGCGATCTGCAACAACAGCGGTACGAGGAACGGCAGGGCGCCGCTGCCCAGGCGCGCGAACAGGTTGCCGAGAATGCCCACGGCAAAGGTCCGGGTCTTGAACAGCACCGGCGAGAACAGTGGGTTTTCGATATGCCCGGCGCGCAGCCAGTAGGCCGCCAGGCACGCCATGCCGCCGAACAGCAGCAACATCACGCGCAAATGCGGCAGGTGCAGCTCACCCAGGCCTTCCATGGCAATGGTGATCAGCACCATCGCCGCGCCAAACAGCAAAAAGCCCAGGCTGTCGAAGCGTGTTCGCTCGCTGCCGCGCAGGTCGGGGATGAACTTCCACACGGCGTAGCAGCCGATCATGCCTACCGGCAGGTTGATCAGGAAGATCCAGTGCCAGGTCAGGTATTGCACCATCCAGCCGCCCATGGTCGGGCCGAGCAAGGGGCCGAGCAGGCCGGGGATGGTGATAAAGCCCATGATCCGCACCAGCTCCGAGCGCGGGTAGGCGCGCAGCACCACCAGCCGGCCGACCGGCAGCATCAGCGCACCGCCCAGGCCCTGGATCACCCGCGCGCCCACCAGCATGGTCAGGCTGCTGGACAGGGCGCACAGCAGCGAGCCGATGCTGAACAGCATGATCGCGCCAAAGAAAATCTTCTTGGTACCGAAACGGTCGGCGATCCAGCCCGAGGCCGGGATCAGCAAGGCCACGGTGAGCATGTAGGCGATGATCACGCCCTGCATGCGCAGCGGGTTTTCCGCCAGATCCTCGGCCATGGCGGGCAGTGCCGTGTTGAGAATCGTGCCGTCGAGCGACTGCATGAAGAAGGCAATCGCGACCACCCAGGGCAACCAGCGGGCAGTCTTGGCATCGAGCACGACACGATTGGGCATGGGATCCCTTTTTGTTAGCAGGCTATGTGTTGCCGATTATGCGCTAACCTCCGCCGGTTTTCCCACTGGCGGTTCGTCTATATCTGACAGGGGAACGTCTTTACCCACCAGGAAATCGATCAACGCCCGGTGCACCGCCAGCGCCGCCTCCCGCGACTCCAGGTCGAGCAAATGGCCGGTGTGCTCGGCGCTGGCGAAGCTGCTGCGGCCCACGTACTGCTTGAACAGTTGGGCTTCATTGGCCGGGGTGTATTCGTCCAGGGTGCCGTTGAGAAAATGCACCGGGGTTTCGATCTGGCGCAATTGCGGCAGGTAGTTGCCATCGCCCAGGGCAAGCACCTGATGAATATGAAAGCGCGCCTGGCGGTATTCGGTGGTGGCCATGGTCGACAGGTGCCGATGGTTATTGCGCTTGAGCCGGCTGGAGAGGAATTTGCCGACGGTTTCATTGAGCAGGTGGCCGACGGCGGACTTGTCATCGGCCTCGATCAGCACCCGCACGCGCTCCACGTATTCGAGCATCGCCTGGTTGAGATTGGGCGCCAGGGCCATCACCACCGAGCTTTCGATAGAAGGCGGGTTGCGCGCCAGGGTCAGCAGGGTCGAGATGCCACCCCAGGAGGCCGACACCAGGTGGTTGACCTGGAAACGCTCCACCAGCGCCCGCAGGATCTCGACTTCGTCGTCCTTGGTCACCAGGTCCAGATCGGCGTTGTGGGGGCGCGAATAGCCGGAAAACGGCAAGTCGAACATCAACACATTGAAATGCTCGGCCAGGCACTTGCTGGTGCGGGCGAATGAGCGGGTGGTGGACAGCGCGCCATTGACCAACAGCACGGTCTTGCGTTGCGGATCGTTACCCAGTTGCTCTACGTGAACGTTGTAGTGCTTGAACAACTTATCAATGACAAAACTTCCTTGGTACATGTCAACGCTCCGGCTCGCCCTATCCCGGGCGAGGTCATGCATCGCTTGCGCGCAAGCGGGTTGAAAGGTGGCGGGATGCCACCAACCGTTATAACGAGGTTTTGGAGTGTCGACAACAGCCCGCCAACCAACGGGGTGCGGCAAGGGACGGTTCATCAGAACCCAGGGTATTCCCCTGTAGGAGCCGGCTTGCCGGCGATCAGGCCCGGGAGCCTGACGGCGATCTTCTGGCCGCCATCGCCGCCAAGCCGGGCGTTTACAAGGTCAGGGTCAGACGTTTTACCAGCGCGCCGGGCAGCAGGTTGGACGAGGTATTACGCTCGCCATAGGTGCTGGCCGACAGCAACAACTCGCGCTCGGCAGTCAGCGCTTCCAACTGTGAGCCCAGCAGTTGGTAGACGCTATCGTCAAAACGCATGGTGCTGACCGGCGCCTTGATCTCACCGTCTTGCACCCAGAACGTGGCGAAGCGGGTCATGCCCGTCAGGCGCGCCGCCGGTTGGTCGGAGTAGTTCAGGTACCACAGGTTGCTGATGTACAGGCCGGTGCCCAGTTGCTTGAGGATATCGGCCTGGGCCAGGCTGCCGGCGGCCATCTGCAAAGCGCTGGGGGACTCATCGGCGCTAGCGCCGTTGGTGCTCAAATCGTATTCGGCGGCGCTGCGCGAGTTGACCAGTTGCCCTTGCGCCTGGCCATTGGCGACCAAGGTCACGTCGCTGCGAGGGTAACCGTCACGGGAGAACGCCGGGCTCAGGGAGGCCGTGATCTGTTCGCTCATGTCCACCAGCGGGCTCAGGGCCTGGTCGCCGGCATACAGGCGCTGCAACGGGCTGCCCTTGCTGGCGATAGCCTGTGCAGAAAAACCACCCCAGGCGAGCATGCCGATGATTTCTTCCATGGCCGCCGGTGCCAGGTACGCGCGGTATTGACCGGGCGCCAGGGTGTGCAAGGGCCGGCCAAGGAACTCCAGTTGTTCGCGGGCTTGCTGCAAGCGCTGGGCAAAGGCCGCGCTGTCCCAGGCATCGCCGGCGTAGCTGGCCTTGACCGCCTCGCCATTGGCATGGAACAGGCTGAAGTCAAAGTTGAAACTATTGGCCTGATGCCAGCCAAAAGCCCCCGACGAGCTGGCGAACCCACGGCTGATCGGCCCGGCGGCATAAATGCCGACCAGGTCGAAACCTTGGGCGCCCTGGCTGATTTCGCCCAGGACCTGATCGAGGTCCGGCAGCGCCTGGGCCTGCTCGCTGCTGTTTTGCCAGGCCGTGTGATTGAGCAGCAGGTAAGGATCCTTGGGCAGCAAGGGCAAGGTTTCGCGCAGTTGCTGCAGGCTCTCGGCCAGGCGCTGGCGGTCCACCTCGGGGTCTCCGGCCAGGGTGATACCGAGGTCGGCGTGCCGGCCATCGTTGATCAGCTTGAGGTTGACACTGGCCTGCTGTACCTGGCCGGCCTGGCGCACCTTGGCGTGGTTGAAACGCACGAATTCGGACGACTCCGCCGCGTAGTCCAGATGAAACTGTTCCCCTTCGGTGATGGCCTGCTTGAGCCACTCCACCAGGTCCTTGAAAGCCTTCATCAGGCGTCTCCCCCAAACACATCCACATCACTGAAGACACACGCCGGCGATGCATGGCCGACGCGGATCACCTGGTTCGGCTCGCCCTTGCCACAGTTGGGCGTGCCCAGCACCTTGAAGGTACTCGCATCGCCCACGGCGCTGAGCTTGCGCCAGAACTGCGCGGAAATCGCCCGGTAGTTGGGGTTCTTCACCACGCCCTTGAGTTCGCCATTCTCGATCAACTGGCCCCATTCGCAGCCGAACTGGAACTTGTTGCGCGCATCATCGATGGACCAGGAACGGTTGGTCGACATCAGGATGCCGTGCTCGATGCCACCGATCAGTTGCCCCAGGCTCTGGTCGCCGGCCTCGATATTGAGGTTGGCCATGCGGTCGATGGGCGCGCGGTTCCAACTGCTGGCGCGGCTGTTGGCCACGCCGCCCATGCCCGAGCGGTATTGCGACAGCGCCCCGCCCAGGGGCTTGAGCAGTAGGCCGTTACGGATCAGGAACTGCTTGTTGGCGGGCGTGCCGTCATCGTCATGGGCGTAGCTGGCCAGTTGCTCGGGAATGTCGGGGTCAAAGGTCACGTTCAGCAGGTTGGAGCCGTATTGCAGGTGCCCGAAGTCGCTGGCCTTGACGAAGCTGGTGCCGGCGTAATTGCGCTCGTCGCCGAGGATGCGGTCCAGCTCCAGCGGGTGGCCGATGGACTCGTGGATCTGCAGGATCATCTGGTCGGGCATCAACAGCAGGTCGCGCGGGCCTTGGGGTGTGTTGGGGGCCAGCAGCAGTTGCAGGGCCTCGTCGGCAATTCGGGGTGCAGCACCTATCAGGCCGAAGCGGCTGATCACATCAAAGCCACCTTGCTGGCCAAAGTTGCTGCCACCCAGGGTGCGGGTCTGGCTGTCGTTGCCGTCGTAGGCGGTCACGTTGACGCCGGGGAACACAAAGCGCTGGGCCTGGCGCAACTCGGCGCCGGCGCTGTTGAGGTAAATCTGCTCTACGCGGGTGGTGCCCAGGCTGACCTCCCAGTTCACCAGGCGCTCGTCCTTGGGCACGGCGGCCGATTCGGCACCGAGCAGTTGGTAGCAGTCGCTCAGGGACGGGAAGGGTTGCTCGAGTTCTGGCGACAGATAGTCGGCGACGTCGCTGGACACCGGCTGGTCGCGCAGGTCGAGCAGGGCGTGGGGCCTGATCCGCCGGGCTTGCTGCTCGGCACGCTCGAGGGCGGCTTGCAGGCCGGCCAGGGAAATATCGTTGGTGGCCGCGTAGGCTTCGACCCCGTCGAGGCGCACGGTGAGCATGGCGCCTTCGTCGCGGCTCAGGTGTGGCGGTTCGGCGACGTTCTTGCGCACCGACAGGTACTGGCCGGACTCGCGCACGTAGCGCAGGGAAAAGAACTCGGCGCGGGTACGCAGGGCGGCGAAATGTTGTTTGAGTTGCGGGTGTTTGTCGAACATGGGGCCTTCCTTGTGGGCGGTGATGGCTTTGAGGGCCCCATCGCAGGCAAGCCAGCTCCCACCTTTTGAATGTGTTCACAAATCAAAATGTGGGAGCTGGCTTGCCTGCGATGCTTTTGCCTTGGCTTTAGACCGGGCAACCCTTGGCGCGCAAAATCGCGTCAAAGCGATCAGGGTCCAGGGTGCCGGCTTCGATGGCGGCCAGTGTGGCTTTCTCGCGGGCCAGCAGGTCATGGCAGCGCACCAGCAATTCCGGCAGTTCGCTGCGCGAGGCGGCGACCACGCCGTCGCCGTCGCCGATCATCAGGTCGCCAGGTGCTACCAGCATGCCGGCGCAGGAGATCGGTACGTTGATCTCGCCGCCGCCGTCAGTGCTCGGGCCACGATGCACGCCGCCGATGGCGTAGGCTGGCAGTTCGCCGGTCTGCCATTCGTCGAGGTCGCGCAGGGCGCCGTTGATCACCACCCCGACAATACCGGCCTTCAGGGCCATGGCGCGCATGATGCCGCCGAACACCGCACGGGTCAGGTCGGCGCTGCCGTCGATCACCAGCACATCGCCCGGGCGGGCCATTTGCATGGCTTTGAGAATCATCAGGTTGTCACCGGGGCGCACTCGCACGGTCAGCGCGCTGCCGAGCATCGGTGCATTGCCGTGGAAGGCCTTCAGGCCCAGGCCACCGACGTTACGGCCCAGGCAGTCGCTGACGGCCGCGGCCGGAATCTTGCTGAATTCCTTCAGCCATTTCGGGTCCAGCGGTTCAACGTTTGGATTGATCAGGAAGCCGGTAGGCCATTTGCTCGAAGAAACGACATCAAACATGAGAAAGCCTCGTGGCCAGGCAGAAGCCGGCGTGTCGGTAGGAAGGTGAAACGTTTGCGCGAGGGACTAGATTAGGCCGGCGCGGGGGGTGGGATCAAGGGCGGGGCAGTGTAGGAAGAGTCTGGGAAGATGTGTGTTGGCTGGGCGGGCCTCATCGGGAGCAAGCCCCCTCCCACATTTTGATGGGTGAATACATTCAAATGTGGGAGCTGGCTTGCCTGCGATAGGAGCGCCGCGGTGTAACGCTTACCGCGCGGTCGGACCCACTTCACGCAACGGCTTGCCACGCACTGGCGCATCGCCGGCCACGTAGTAGTCCGCGGTGCTGCGCGGCAACTGGCGGCCACGCATCTTGTCGGCGATTTTCTCGGCGATCATGATGGTTGGCGCGTTCAGGTTGCCGGTGGTGATGATCGGCATGATCGATGCATCGACCACCCGCAGGCCCTGCATGCCATGCACGCGGCCTTCGCCATCGACCACGGCCATTTCGTCGGTGCCCATCTTGCACGAGCAGGAGGGGTGGAACGCGGTTTCGGCGTGTTCGCGGATGAACTTGTCCAGTTGCTCGTCGGTTTGCACGTCGATGCCCGGGCTGATCTCGCGGCCACGGTACGCGTCCAGTGCCGGCTGCTGCATGATTTCACGGGTCAGGCGGATGCCATCGCGAAACTCCTGCCAGTCCTGCTCGGTGGCCATGTAGTTGAAGAGGATGCTCGGGTAGTCCCGTGGGTTCTTCGACTTCACTTGCACGCGGCCACGGCTCGGCGAACGCATGGAGCCCATGTGCGCCTGGAAACCGTGCTCTTTCACACCGTTGCTGCCGTTGTAGTTAATCGCGACCGGCAGGAAGTGGTACTGGATGTTCGGCCACTCGAATTCTTCACGGGTACGGATAAAACCGCCCGCCTCGAACTGGTTGCTGGCGCCGATGCCGGTGCCGTTGAACAGCCATTCGGCGCCAATGGCCGGTTGGTTGTACCAGAGCAGCGACGGGTACAGCGAGACCGGCTGGGTGCAGGCGTATTGCAGGTACAGCTCCAGGTGGTCCTGCAGGTTTTCACCGACGCCCGGCAGGTCGTGGACCACCGGGATGTCGAGGCTTTCCAGGAGTTTGGCCGGGCCTACACCGGAGCGTTGCAGCAATTGCGGCGAAGCGATGGCGCCGCTGCACACCAGCACTTCCTTGCGCGCGCGGGCTTCAACACGTTCTTCGGCGGCGCCGATCAGGTAACGCACGCCGACCGCACGCTTGCCTTCGAACAACACTTTGTCGGTCAGGGCATGGGTGACGATGGTCAGGGTCGAACGTTTCTTGGCGGTGTCCAGGTAGCCACGGGCGGTACTGGCGCGACGGCCTTTGGGCGTCACGGTACGGTCCATCGGGCCGAAGCCTTCTTGCTGGTAGCCGTTCAAGTCCTCGGTACGCGGGTAACCGGCCTGCACGCCGGCTTCAACCATGGCGTGGAACAGCGGGTTATTCCCGGCTTTAGGCGTGGTCACGCTGACCGGACCTTCGCCACCGTGGTAGTCGTTAGGGCCGATGTCGCGGGTTTCGGCCTTGCGGAAATACGGCAGGCAGTCGAGGTAGCTCCAGTCTTCCAGGCCTGGCAGCTTCGACCAGTTGTCGTAGTCCATGGCGTTGCCACGGATGTAGCACATGCCGTTGATCAGCGACGAGCCACCCAGGCCCTTGCCGCGCCCACATTCCATGCGGCGGCCGTCCATGTGTGGCTCTGGATCGGTTTCATAGGCCCAGTTGTAGCGGCGGCCTTGCAGCGGGAACGCCAGGGCGGCGGGCATCTGGGTACGGAAATCGAAACGGTAGTCCGGGCCGCCGGCTTCCAGCAGCAGGACGGTGACGCCTTCGTCTTCGGTCAGACGGGTCGCCAGGGTGTTACCGGCGGAACCGGCACCCACAATGATGTAGTCGTATTCTTGGGACATAAATGCACCCTCTTTGGAGATGGTCAGGTCAGGCGAGGGCGTTGCCCTCGATCGCCGGCAAGCCGGCTCCTACAGGTCGTGCGCAATTCTTGTAGGAGCCCGCTTGCGGGCGATTGGCGGTAGCCGGGTTAGAACACCGAGGCGTAGTCGCCCAGCTCAACCTGTACCGATTTGATGCGGGTGAAGTTGTTCAGCGAGCTGATGCCGTTCTCACGGCCAACACCCGACTGCTTGTAGCCGCCCACCGGCATCTTGGCGTCGGACTCGCCCCAGGCGTTGATCCAGCAGATACCGGCTTCCAACTGATGAATCACGCGGTGAGCGCGGTTCAGATCGCGGGTCACCAGGCCAGCGGCCAGGCCGAAGTCGGTGTCGTTGGCACGACGGATCACTTCTTCTTCGGTCTCGTAGGTGAGGATGCTCATTACCGGGCCAAAGATTTCTTCACGCACGATGGTCATGTCGTCGGTGCAGTCAGTGAACACGGTCGGTGCCACGAACGCGCCCTTGGCGAAGTCGCCGTCGGTCAGGCGGTCGCCGCCGCACAGCAGGCGTGCGCCTTCTTCCTTGCCCTTGGCGATGTAGCCCAGCACGCTTTCCATGTGGGCGAAGCTGACCAGTGGGCCGAAGTTGGTGTTTTCGTCTTCTGGGTTGCCAACGCGGATGCGCGCAACACGCTCCACGATCTTGGCTTCAAAGGCAGCTTGCAGGTGCTTTGGAATAAACACGCGGGTGCCGTTGGTGCAGACCTGGCCGGAGCTGTAGAAGTTGGCCATCATCGCGGTGTCGGCGGCGCGATCCAGGTCGGCGTCGTCGAAGATGATCAGCGGGGATTTGCCGCCCAGTTCCATGGTCACGTCTTTGAGCGAGGAACTCGAAGCGCTGGCCATGACCTTCTTGCCGGTGTCGGTGCCGCCGGTGAAGGAGATTTTTTCGATGCGTGGGTGCTCGGTCAGCCAGGTGCCGACTTCACGACCGCTGCCGGTCAGGACGTTGAACACGCCATCCGGAACGCCGGCTTCGGTGTAGATCTCGGCCAGTTTCAGGGTGGTCAGCGACGTCACTTCGCTTGGCTTGAAGATCATTGCGTTGCCGGCCGCCAGGGCTGGGGCAGACTTCCACAGGGCGATCTGGATCGGGTAGTTCCACGCGCCGATACCGGCGACCACGCCCAGCGGCTCGCGGCGGGTGTAGACGAACGAAGTGGTACGCAGCGGGATCTGCTCGCCTTCGATGGCGGGCACCAGGCCGGCGTAGTATTCCAGCACGTCGGCACCGGTGACGATGTCGACGTACTTGGTTTCAGAGAAGGATTTACCGGTGTCCAGGGTTTCCAGGGCGGCCAGTTCATCGTTGCGCTCACGCAGGATTTCCACGGCGCGACGCAGGATGCGCGAACGCTCCATGGCGGTCATCGCGGCCCAGATTTTCTGGCCCTTTTCGGCGCTGACCACCGCACGCTCAACGTCTTCGAACGTAGCGCGCTGCACGTTGGCGAGAACTTCACCGTTAGCCGGGTTGATGGCTTCGAAGGTGGCATCGCTGCCAGCGTCGCTGTAGCCGCCGTCAATGTAGAGTTTTTGCAGTTCGAAACGGGCCATAAAGTCCTCGCAAGTGCATAAGTGGTTGGCGTTAACCACTGAAGGGGCATAGCCCGCTCAGCAGCCGTTCAGGGGTTGAGCGTTTATGTGGGCTCTAACTCACCTGCTTGGCCAATTGGAAATCCATGTATTCGTAAGCGATCCGTTGCGCCTGCTCCGTGTCGAAAGCGTCTCCCGACAGGGCGCCGCGCAACCACAAGCCGTCGATCAGGGCCGCCAGGCCTCGGGCTGCGCTGCGTGCATCTTCCAGCGGCAGCACACGGCGGAACTGGCAGCACAGGTTGGAATACAGGCGGTGATCGTTGATCCGCTGCAACCTGTGCAAAGACGGGTGGTGCATGCTGGTGGCCCAGAAGGCCAGCCAGGTTTTCATTGCCGGGCCGTTGACCTGGCTGGCGTCGAAGTTGCCGCCAATAATCACTTGAAGGTGCGCCCGGGGGCTGTCTTCCTTCAATGCCTGCCGGCGTTCGTGGACGTTCTCGATCAGCACATTCATCAGGTACCGCATGGTTGCGGCGATCAGGCCATTCTTGTCCTGAAAGTAGTGACTGATGATGCCGTTCGAGACGCCGGCCAGACGGGCGATCAGCGCAATGCTGGCATCTCCCATCCCAACCTGATCGATGGCCGTCAATGTGGCTTCGATCAACTGCTGGCGGCGTATGGGTTGCATACCGACCTTGGGCATGTAGCACCTCTCCTTAGGCCTGCCGACGGGCGTAAACGTTCGTCGGCTTGAAGGCCAGTCTATTTTGTTTTGATTGAACGTTCAATCAACAAAGAATAAGATCTGCGACAAATGGTCGCTGCCTACAGGTATTTCCTACATGTCGGCAGGCACATCTGACATCCGTAAAAACCCTTGAAACCGCCCATGACCCTGGGTCGCTGGGGTTCGGGGATTTTCGGGATGTCTTTATAACACCCGTCCGTCGACTGCCGAAAAATCGATGGCGCGGGTCACGCGCTGCCTTGTGTCCTCTCTCGCACTGCCCGGAGCCTCTGTGCCATGAGTTCTGCCTCTCTTATAAAGACCCCACCGGAAAAGGTGCGGGTCAACGGTTGGGTGTTCTACACCTCCACCGCGCTGATCCTGTTGTTGACCGCCGTTCTGATCATCGCCCCGCAAGAGGCCGGCAGAATGCTGGGAGTCGCCCAGACCTGGCTCTCGAAGAGCTTTGGCTGGTACTACATGGTGGTTATCGCCGCCTACCTGGTATTTGTGGTGGGCCTGGCGTTTTCGTCCTACGGCAAATTGAAGCTGGGCAGCAAGGCCGATACCCCGGACTTCAGCTACGGCGCCTGGGCCGGCATGTTGTTCTCCTCGGGCATCGGCATCTCGTTGCTGTACTTCGGCGCGTCCGAGCCGTTGGATCACTACTTCAACCCGCCCGAAGGCGCCGCCGCCACCCATATGGCCGCGCGCCAGGCGTTGCAGCTGACCTTCCTGCACTGGGGCCTGCATGGCTGGGCGATCTATGCGCTGGTCGGCCTGGCCGTGGCGTACTTTGCTTACCGCCATAACCAGCCGCTGGCCCTGCGTTCGGCGCTGTACCCGTTGATGGGCGAGCGCTGGGTCAAGGGTGCGGCCGGTCATGCGGTGGATGGCTTCGGCATGTTCGTGACCCTGCTGGGCCTGGTGACGAACCTGGGGATTGGTTCGATGCAAGTGTCGTCCGGGCTGGAAAACCTGTTCGGCATGGAGCACAGCAACACCAACCTGCTGATCGTGATCATCGTGATGAGCACCGTGGCGACCATCGCCGCCGTGTCGGGCGTGGAGAATGGCATTCGCCGCCTGTCCAACCTGAACATCGTGCTGTTCAGCGGCCTGCTGATTTTCGTGCTGCTGTTTGGCCCGACCCTGCACCTGCTCAACGGCTTTGTGCAGAACCTGGGCGACTACATGAACGGCCTGGTGCTCAAAACCTTCGACCTCTACGTGTACGAAGGCGATGGCGAGAAGTCCGAGCGCTGGATGGGCCTGTGGACCCTGTTCTACTGGGCCTGGTGGATTTCCTGGGCACCGTTCGTCGGCATGTTCATCGCGCGTATTTCCCGTGGCCGTACCGTGCGTGAACTGGTGGCTGGCGTATTGCTGATCCCGCTGGGCTTTACCCTGGCGTGGCTGTCGATCTTCGGCAACTCGGCGTTGGACCTGGTGCTCAACCACGGTGCGGTGGAGCTGGGCAAGACCGCGCTGGAGCAGCCATCCATGGCGATCTACCAGTTGCTGGAATACTACCCGGCGTCGAAAGTGGTGATCGGCGTGTCGATCTTTGTCGGCTTTGTGCTGTTCCTGACGCCGGCGGATTCTGGCGCGGTGATGATGGCCAACCTGTCGTGCAAAGGTGGCAATGTGGATGAGGATGCGCCGCATTGGCTGCGGATCTTCTGGTCGGCGGTGATCACCCTGGTGACCATCGGCTTGTTGTTTGCCGGCAACTTTGAAGCCATGCAGACCATGGTGGTACTGGCGGGCCTGCCGTTCTCGGTGGTGCTGATCTTCTTTATGTTCGGTTTGCACAAGGCCATGCGCCAGGATGTGGCCATCGAACAGGAGCAGGCGCAATTGGCCGAACGCGGCCGTCGCGGTTTCAGCGAGCGCCTCACCGCCCAGGACCTGCAACCGAGCCAGGCGGTGGTGCAACGCTTTATGGACAAGAAAGTCACCCCGGCGCTGGAAGAAGCGGCCGTGGCATTGCGCGCCCAAGGGCTGGATGTGCAGACGCTGCTGGGTAAGTCCAAGCGCTGCATTGGCGTGCGGATCGAGATGGAAGGCAACCCGTTTGTCTACGAGGTGAGCCTGGACGGCTACCTGGCGGCGCCCAGTGAGTCGATCGAGGCCGACGAGGAACGTGCGCGCTACTACCGCGCCGAGGTCTACCTGCACAACGGCGGCCAGGAATACGACCTGATGGGCTTCACCCAGGAGCAGATCACCCGGGATGTGCTCGATCAGTTTGAAAGCCATCGGCAGCTCCTTGGCCGTGTCTATAGCTGATAAAAGCCGGCGGTGTCGTCACTGACACCGCCTGTTCAAACTTGGCAATGCGCTCAAATGTAGGAGCTGGCTTGCCAGCGATAGCGGTAGTGAATCCAACACCGCTATCGCTGGCAAGCCAGCTCCTACAATGACCCAGTTTCTTCAGTTGGGTCTTTAGCCCAGGTTCTTGCCCAGCAGGGCGTGGTACAGCTCGCTATCCCCCAGAATCCCTACCACCTTGTTGTTGTCGTGCAGCACCAGCTTGTTGCCGGTCTGGTAGCGAATCTGCAACGCATCGCGCATGCCGATATTCGAATCCACCAAGGTCGGCAACCGCCCCAGGCCTTCCACGGCTTGCCCTGGCGCCCAGTTCTGCAGGTTCATTGCCACGCCATTTTGCCGCGCGCCCTGGATGGTGTTGCCTTCGGCCAGGTCCAGCCACGAATCGCCGCCTGGGTCCAGGCACACCGAGCCGTTGACCCGCTTGCAGTTGTCCAGGGTGCGCATCAGGCTGCGGCCGCACAACACGTTCAGCGGGTTGGTATGGGCGACGAAGGTGCGCACATAGTCATCCGCCGGGTTCAGCACAATCTCTTCCGGCACGCTGTACTGGATGATCTTGCCGTCTTTCATGATCGCGATCCGGCTACCGAGCTTGAGCGCCTCATCCAGGTCGTGGCTGACGAACACGATGGTCTTGCTCAGCTTGCGTTGCAGCTCCAGCAACTCATCCTGCAGGCCTTGGCGGATCAGGGGGTCGAGGGCCGAGAAGGGTTCGTCCATCAGCAGGATATCGGCGTCCATCGCCAGTGCGCGAGCCAGGCCGACGCGCTGTTGCATGCCGCCCGAGAGTTCGTCGGGCTTCTTGTTGCGCCATTGGGTCAGGCCCACCAGCTCAAGTTTTTCGTCCACCAGCTTGCGCCGCTCTTTCTCGGGGCGGCCCTGCATCTCCAGGCCAAAGCTGATGTTTTCGCGCACCGTGAGCCAGGGCATCAGGGCGAACTTCTGGAACACCATGGCGATGCGCTTGGTGCGCATCATTTTCAGCTCTGCCGGGGTGCATGAGGCGATGTCGATCTGGCGCCCTTCATGCTCGACAAACAACTGGCCACGGCTCACGGTGTTAAGGCCGTTGATACAGCGCAACAGGCTGGATTTGCCGGAGCCGGACAGGCCCATCAACACGCAGATCTCGCCTTTCTCGATATCCAGGCTGGCCTTTTCCACGCCGACGATCTGCCCGGTCTTTTTCAGGATTTCGTTGCGGTGCATCCCCTCGTCCAGCAGCTTGAGGGCTTCGCGTGGGTCTTTGGAGAAGATCACGTCGACATTGTCGAATCGGATAATGCTCATGCATCACCCCCTACTTTGGCGTCGGGTTGTTTGCAGATGCGGTCGAGCATGATGGCCAGCAGCACAATCGCCAGGCCGGCTTCAAAGCCCAGGGCAATGTCGGCGGTGTTCAGCGCGTTGACCACGGGTTTGCCGAGGCCGTCGGCGCCCACCAGGGCCGCGATCACCACCATCGACAACGACAGCATGATGCATTGGGTAATGCCGGCAGCAATGCTCGGCATGGCGTGGGGCAGTTCGATGCGCGAGAGCAACTGGCGGCGCGAGCAGCCAAAGGCCTTGCCGGCGTCCATCAACTCTTGCGGCACATCGCGGATGCCCAGGTAGGTCAGGCGGATCGGCGCGGCAATCGCGAACACCACCGTGGAGATCAGGCCAGGCACCACGCCCAGCCCGAAGAGGGTCAGGGTCGGGATGAGGTAGACGAAGGTTGGCACGGTCTGCATCAAATCGAGCACCGGCCGCATCATCGTGTAGAACATCGGCTTGTGCGCGGCAACAATGCCCAGCGGCACGCCGATCACCACGCAGACCAGGGTGGCGAACAGCACCTGCGCCAGGGTCTCCATGGTTTCCTGCCAGTACCCCAGGTTGAGGATCAGCAGGAAGGAGGCGATGACAAATACGGTCAGGCCCCACTTACGTTGAATGTAGTGAGCAAGCAGCGCAATCAGACCGATCAATGCCAGCGGATTGAACCAGGTCAGCGCAAACGTCACGCCGTGGATCATCGTTTCCAGTGTCGATGCGATCGCGTCGAAATAATCGGCGCCGTTCTGCGTCAACCATTCGACGAAGGCAGCGATGTACTGGCCTAGTGGGATTTTCTGTTCAGTCAGCATGGTAGTGAATGTCCACATGCGAAGAGGGAAAACATCCTGGGCCGGCACGCCGGCCCAGGGTCAGCGGTTACTTGTCGAGGTAGGCTTTCACGGCGGCAAGTCCTGGTTTGCCATCAAGGGTGGTGACCCCGGCGAGCCAGGTGTCGAGTACTTGCGGGTTCTTCTTCAGCCAGGCCTTGGCGGCTACGTCGGGTTTCATCTTGTCGTCGAGGACGTTGCCCATCAGGGTGCTTTCCATGTCCAGGGTGAACGACAGGTTTTTCAGCAGTTGGCCAACGTTGCTGCACTCCTGCACGTAGCCCTTGCGGGTGTTGGTGTAGATGGTGGCCTGACCGTAGTTGGGGCCGAATGAATCGTCACCTCCAGTCAGGTACTTGAGTTTGAAGCGGGTGTTCATCGGGTGCGGTTCCCAGGCGAGGAACACAATGGCCTGGCCGCGCTTGGTGGCACGGTCCACTTGCGAGAGCATCCCCGCTTCGCTGGACTCCACCACCTTGAAGCCTGCGTCCTTCAAGCCGAACTGATTCTTGTCGATCACGCTCTGGATCGTACGGTTGCCGTCGTTGCCCGGTTCGATGCCGTAGATCTTGCCGCCCAGTTCGTCCTTGAATTTGACGATGTCGGCGAAGTCCTTCAGGCCCTTGTCGTACAGCGCTTGCGGCACGGCCAGGGTGTATTTGGCGTTTTCCAGGTTGGCGCGCACGGTTTCCACGGTGCCGGCATCACGGTACTGCTTGATGTCGTTTTCCATGGTCGGCATCCAGTTGCCGAGGAAGATATCCATGTTCTTGCCGTCGGCCAGGGACTTGTAGGTCACGGGTACGGAAATCATCGTGGTGCGGGGCTTGTAGCCCAGGCCCTTGAGGACTTCGCTGGTGGTGGCGGTGGTGACGGTGATATCGGTCCAGCCGACATCGGAGAAGTTGACGGTGCTGCACTGCTCAGGATCAGCAGCGAGGGCCGCAAGGGGAAGACTCAGCATGGCGGCCAACAACAACGGGGGGGAACCTTTCATGGGTTTGGACTCCTGGTGTTTTTCCGGCGGTGCTTGACCGCGCTTATAAGTGTTGCAGTTGGGGCGTGCGAGCGATGTGCAGCCTCGGTGCCTTGCAAACGAGTCGAGACTGATCATGTACCAGTGAAAATCTGACGCCTACAGGGTGGGTCGTATCCAGTACAGGGATGGTCGTATCCAGTGTCGGTGACGTCGCTTACAGATTTTTCCATAGGCAAAACTGCACTTTTTCTCGATCTGCGCCGCAAAAAACGGCGATTACGCCCCATTGCACGGGGAAGACGCTGGTGAGCATGGGTATGTCGGTGTGAGACGCCGGACGGCGCAGTGAAAGCTTGATGATGCCGCCATCTGGGCGACTTGAGCGTAGCAGCTCCGCCACCAGGCGTTATTGCGCCTGGCCTGTGCTATCGAGGAGTTTCGCGCAATGGCTATCAGCGTTTTCGACCTGTTCAAGATCGGCATTGGGCCGTCCAGTTCCCACACCGTCGGCCCCATGCGCGCCGCGGCGTTATTCGTCCAGGGCTTGCGGGAACGTGCGCTTGTGGATCAGGTGCGGCGTGTCGAAGTGCAGCTGTATGGCTCTTTATCGGCCACAGGCATCGGCCACGGCAGCGACAACGCGGTGATCATGGGGCTGATGGGCGAGTGGCCAGACGCGATTGATCCATCGCAGATCGGCCTGCGTATCGAGGCCCTGCGCCAAACGCAGACGTTGCTGCTGGACAACCGCTTCCCGGTGCCGTTTGTGTGGTCGCGGGACATGCGCCTGATCGACGAAAACCTGCCATTCCATCCCAACGCCATGACCCTGGTGGTCTACGGCGCCCAGACCGAGTTGCATCGCGATACCTACTATTCGGTGGGCGGCGGCTTTGTGGTGGATGAAGCCCAGGCGCGCAGCGGCGTGGCAGATATGGACCGCACCGAACTGCCCTATGATTTCTCCAGCGCGGTGGAGTTGTTGCAGTTGTGCAAGACCCACAACCTGCGCGTCGCCGAACTGATGTTGGCCAATGAAAAGGTCTGGCGTTCCGAGGAAGAAATCCGCAGCGGCCTGATGAAACTCTGGCGTGCCATGCAGGACTGCGTCGAGCAGGGCCTCAAGCACGAAGGCATCCTGCCCGGCGGCTTGAATGTGCGCCGCCGCGCCGCCAAGTTGCACCGCAGCCTGCAGGAGTTGGGCAAGCCGAATGTGATCGGCTCGACCTTGAGCGCCATGGAGTGGGTCAACCTGTTCGCCCTGGCCGTCAACGAAGAAAACGCTGCCGGTGGGCGCATGGTCACGGCCCCGACCAACGGGGCGGCGGGGATCATTCCGGCGGTGCTGCACTACTTCATGAAGTTCAGCGAGCAAGTCACCGAGGCCAATGTGGTGGACTACTTTCTCGGTGCGGCGGCCATCGGCATTCTGTGCAAAAAGAATGCGTCGATCTCTGGCGCCGAAGTCGGTTGCCAGGGCGAAGTCGGCTCGGCCTGCGCCATGGCGGCGGCGGGGCTGGCCGAGATTCTCGGCGCCTCGCCGGAGCAGGTGTGCAACGCCGCCGAAATCGGCCTGGAGCACAACCTCGGCCTGACCTGCGACCCGGTGGGCGGCCTGGTGCAAGTGCCGTGCATCGAGCGCAATGCGATTGCAGCGGTCAAGGCAATCAATGCCGCGCAGATGGCGTTGCGTGGCGACGGCCAGCACTTTATCTCCCTGGACCGGGTGATCCGCACCATGCGCGATACCGGGGCGGATATGCATGACAAGTACAAGGAGACCTCGCGGGGTGGGTTGGCGGTGAGTGCTGTCGAGTGTTAAGCGAACCCAATGCTCAAAGCAGTGAAGATCAAATGTGGGAGCGGGCTTGCCCGCTCCCACAGGGGATCTGCGCTTAACTGACTGGTATTGGGGCTTGCTCGCGATGACGGAGTGTCAAACCCCACTGCTCATAAAGTGAACACTTCACCCCCAACACGCCACCTTTTAGCGCGTCGCAAACAGATAAGTAGCCCCCAAACGATTTCCCTCCCGACCACCCGTCACCTGTGCGTGTGGTGACACACTTTTCCTACGCCCTGAAAGCGCCTTCCCACAAGTGCTACCGATCTGCTCACAGACCGTGAGCGTAGGCTTTTTCCGACTCATATCCTCACGCCGGGCGCGGGCTTATATAGACACCTCAATAGGTCGTTTTCAGGAGTTATTGAATACCTATTCAACTTTAGGCATGGCATTTGCTCTATCAATTCAAAGCCTCTCTCCTGACGGACGAAGAGTGCAATAACAAGAGCCTCGCCTGAGGCCATCACCTGCTTTGTGTGAGGAGATACCGCGATGACGTCGTTCAACTCCGGGGCTCAACCCCAGAACCGTGCGCCTCAATCCATCGGCTTTTTGCTGCTGGACAATTTCACGCTGATTTCCCTGGCGTCCGCAGTGGAGCCACTGCGCATGGCCAACCAATTGTCCGGTCGCGAGCTGTATCGCTGGACCACCTTGAGCGTCGACGGCAACCAGGTATGGGCCAGCGATGGCCTGCAAATCACCCCCGATTGCTCCATGCACAAAGCCCCGGCCCTGGACACCGTGATTGTCTGCGGCGGCGTGGGTATCCAGCGCACCGTGACCCGCGAACATGTGTCGTGGCTGCAAAGCCAGGCGCGCCAGTCCCGCCGCCTCGGCGCGGTGTGCACCGGCAGTTGGGCCCTGGCCTGCGCCGGCTTGCTCGACGGGTTTGATTGCAGCGTGCACTGGGAATGCCTGGCGTCGATGCAGGAAGCTTTCCCACGGGTGTCGATGAGCACGCGCCTGTTCACCCTCGACCGCAATCGCTTCACCAGTTCGGGCGGCACCGCGCCGCTGGACATGATGCTGCACCTGATCAGCCGCGACCACGGCCGTGAACTGTCGGCGGCGATTTCCGAGATGTTTGTGTACGAACGTATCCGCAATGAACAGGATCACCAGCGTGTGCCGCTCAAGCACATGCTCGGCACCAACCAGCCGAAGCTGCAGGAAATCGTCGCGCTGATGGAAGCCAACCTGGAGGAGCCGATCGACCTCGATGAACTGGCCGTCTACGTCGCCGTCTCGCGGCGCCAGCTGGAGCGCCTGTTCCAGAAATACCTGCACTGCTCGCCGTCGCGCTACTACCTCAAGCTGCGCCTGATCCGTGCCCGGCAGTTGCTCAAGCAAACGCCGATGTCGATCATTGAAGTGGCCTCGGTGTGCGGGTTTGTGTCCACGCCGCATTTCTCCAAGTGCTACCGCGAGTATTTCGGCATTCCGCCACGGGATGAACGCGTCGGTTCCAACACCACCCAGCAAGTGGCGATGATGCCGATTCCGCAGGCGTTGGTGTTGTCACCGTTGGCGGGGCCGATGTCGGCGTTGAGCCAGGCGCGCAATGAGTCGACGTTTGCCAGTGTAAGGCTGTAGACCGAGGCGCCTGCATCGCAGGCAAGCCAGCTCCCACATTTGGAGTGCATTCCCCTGTGGGAGCGGGCTTGCCCGCGATAGCGGTGTATCAGGCCCCGGAACTCTTCCTGAATGCCACCAAAGCAGGCAACAACTGCTTATCAATCGCCTGGCGCACCGCCGGCAGAATCGTCGCGCTGCCGGTATACATCTGTTCGACCATGCCCTTGAGTGCCTTGGCCCGCGCTTCACTCAAGCCGCGTACCGCACATTCACAGGCCTGCTCGGCAGTGGCGCCGCTGGACACCTCGAAACCCAGGGAGCGCAGCTGGCTCAGCAGGTCATCCTGATCAATCAAATCCGCGTGCATCATGATGTTCATCCTGGTTAGGGGAGACTTCGATCAGGTTCGATTCTGGTGGGCCGTCAGCGGGTCGGCAAGGCCTGAATGGCGCAATGGCTGGAACGACTATGAACAGGTCGTTTTCGGGCCAGTTGCCAAGAATGGTTGTGGGCACACTTAGGCTCAAGCAAGCAGATTGAAGGTTTGGTCACCCTCGGCCCGCACGCTCGCACAAAGCACTCTGCCCCGATCCTGTCACGGCTGGATCGGGGCTTTTTTTATTTGACCGGCAGGCCGATGACACGCCCGAGCAGGGCCGGCCGGGGCAGGTCTGCCTGCTCGCTGCTGATTGCCGCCAGGCGCTGTGCCACCGCTGCGCTGAACGGTGCCGAGCGTGGCCCGGCAAGGTCGACATGCAGCAGCATCTGCTCATTACCCGCCAGCTCCCGCTCTTCGCCCACCAGGTGCAGGCTGTGATACAGATGCAGGCGTTTGTTGTCATGGGCGATCAACTGGGTGTGCACCTCGACCTCGGCGTCCAGCTTCACTTCGTGCAGGTAGTTCAAGTGCAGTTCCAGGGTAAACAGCGAGTGGCCGCTGGCTTCGCGGTTGTCGCTGTCCAGGCCCAGGGTGTCCATCAACGCATCGGTGGCGTAGCTGAAGATCAGCAGGTAGAACGCATCGCGCAGGTGGCCGTTGTAATCGACCCAGTCGGGGATGATGTGGGTGGTGTAGGTCGTCAGTGCGGGCATGTCGTCAATTCCAGATCTGTACTCGGTCAGCTGTGGGAGCTGGCTTGCCTGCGATGGTGGTGGTCAATCCAACACCGTTATCCCAGGCAACCCAGCTCCCACAGAAATAAACAGCCGTTATTCGGCGAAGCTCATGCCGTGTTTTTCTTTGGTGGTCTTCACCGCCTCCAGCACCGCCAGCAGGCAATCATCACGATAGCGCTCCAGCGCCGCAATGCTATGGCTGCCCAACTGCTCGCGGGTGCCATCGACCACATCATCAATCAGTTTGTCCGTCAGTTCCGGTGCCGGCAGGTAGGTCCACGGCAGCTGCAACGCCGGGCCGAATTGCGCCATGAAATGCCGCATCCCGGCGTCGCCGCCGGCCAAGGTATAGGTGAGGAACGTGCCCATGAACGACCAGCGCAAACCGGCGCCAAAGCGGATCGCATCGTCGATCTCGCCGGTGGTCGCTACACCGTCGTTGACCAGATGCAACGCCTCGCGCCACAGCGCCTCAAGCAAGCGGTCGGCGATAAAACCGGGGACTTCCTTGCGCACATGCAGCGGGCGCATGCCCAGGGATTCGTAGACTTTTATCGCCGCCTGGATCGCTTCGGGCGCAGTGTGTTTGCCGCCGACCACTTCCACCAGCGGCAGCAGGTACACCGGGTTGAACGGGTGGCCGACCACGCAGCGCTGCGGGTGTGTGGCGCTTTCATAAAACTCGCTGGGCAAAAGCCCCGAAGTGCTGGAGCCGATCAACGCATTGGGCTTGGCTGCCGCGCTGATCTTGCTGTGCAGCTCCAGCTTCAGCTCCAGGCGTTCGGGGGCGCTTTCCTGGATGAAGTCGGCGTCTTGCACGCATTCTTCGATGGTCGCGACAAACCGCAGACGGTCCTGGGAGGCGCCCGGTGCCAGGCCCTGCTTTTCCAGGGCGGCCCAGGCATTGGCGACACGCTTGCGCAGGGCCGCTTCGGCGCCGGGCGCCGGGTCCCAGGCCACCACATCCAGGCCATGGGCGAGGGCGCGGGATACCCAGCCGCTGCCGATGACACCACTGCCCAGGGCGGCGAAGGTTTTGATTTCGGTGATAAAGCTCATTTCGGTAATTTCCAGTGCTAAAGAGGTTCATTGTGGGAGCTGGCTTGCCTGCGATAGCGGTGGGTCAGTGCCAAATGCATCAACTGATACACCGCTATCGCAGGCAAGCCAGCTCCTACATTTTTGAGCCGGTTGCGGCAGGGGATTAGCTGCGTTTGGTCAGGCCCATCTTGGTTCGGCCTTCAGCCGGGGTCAGCACTCGCGCGCCCAGGCGGCTGAGGATTTCCCCGGCACGCTCCACCAGTTGCCCATTGGTCGCCAGCACGCCCTTGTCCAACCACAAGTTGTCTTCCAACCCAACCCGCACGTTGCCGCCCAGCAGCACCGCCTGCGCCGCCATCGGCATCTGCATGCGCCCGATGCCAAAGCCGGCCCACACCGCGGCGGCGGGCAGGTTGTCGACCATGGCTTTCATGGTGGTGGTATCGGCCGGTGCACCCCAGGGGATGCCCAGGCACAGTTGGAACAGTGGGTTGTCGAGCAGGCCTTCCTTGATCAGTTGCTTGGCGAACCACAGGTGGCCGGTATCGAAAATCTCCAGCTCGGCCTTCACCCCCAGTTCCTGTATGCGCTTGGCGCCCGCTCGCAGTTGGGCCGGGGTGGACACATAAATAGTGTCGCCATCGCCAAAGTTCAGGGTGCCGCAGTCCAGGGTGCAGATTTCCGGCAGCAGTGCCTCGACGTGGGCCAGGCGGGTCAGCGGGCCGACCAGGTCGGTATTGGGGCCGAACGCCATGGGGTTCTCGCCACCGCCGATTTCCAGGTCGCCGCCCATGCCGGCGGTGAGGTTGACGATGATGTCGATGTCCGCCTCGCGGATGCGCTCCATCACCTCACGGTACAGCGCCACGTCGCGGCTGAACTTGCCGGTGTGCGGGTCGCGCACATGGCAATGCACCACGGTGGCGCCGGCTTTGGCGGCCTCTACCGCAGCTGCAGCGATTTGCCTGGGGGTGACCGGCACGTGGGGGCTTCTGGCGGTCGTGTCGCCAGCACCGGTGAGTGCGCAGGTGATGATGACGTCGTGGTTCATGGGGCAGGTTCCTTACAGGCGTGGTAGTGCCGTTCGCGGCCGTTGTTGGCCGCGAAACGGTGATTCGGGAGAGGTTATTTGCTGGTCAATTGCAGATGGGCGGCAGCGGGCTTGCCGTCGAACGTGGTCACGCCCTCCAGCCAACGCTGCTGGTCCTGGGGGTGATCCTTGAGCCACTGGCGGGCCGACTCGAACGCATCTTTGTGCTCCAGCAACGGCTGCATCATCCGGCTCTCTTGGGCGGCGGTGAACGTCAGGTTGGTCAGCAACTTGTGCACATTCGGGCATTGCTCGGCGTAGGTCGGGGTGGTCACTGTCCAGACCGTGGCCATGCCTTCATTGGGCCCCAGGGCGTCCTCGCTGCCGGACAGGTAGGTCATCTGCACATTGACGTTCATCGGGTGCGGCGCCCAGCCAAAGAACACCACGGCTTCGTTGCGGCGTACGGCGCGGTCCACGGCGGCGAGCATGCCGGCCTCGCTGGACTCCACCAACTGGAATTTGCCCAGGCCGAACTGGTTCTTGGCGATCATCGCCTTGATCTGGGTGTTGGCCCCGGAGCCTGGTTCGATGCCGTAGATCTTGCCGCCCAGCTCTTTCTGGAACTTGGCAATGTCGGCGAAGGTTTTCAGGCCCTTGTCTGCAAGGTAGGTCGGCACCGCCAGGGTCGCGCGGGCGTCCTTGAGGCTGGGCGCGTCGAGGACTTTGACCTGCCCGGCGTCGACGAACGGGGTGATGGTCTGGGTCATCAGCGGGTTCCAGTAGCCGAGGAACAGGTCCAGGCGCTGGTCGCGAATGCCGGAGAAGATGATCTGCTGGGACGCACTGGTTTGCTTGGTGCTGTAGCCGAGGCCGTCGAGCAGCACCTGGGTCATGGCGCTGGTGGCGATCACGTCGGTCCAGTTCACCACGCCCATGCGCACGTTCTTACAGGAAGCGGCATCGGCGGCCCACAGGCTGGTGCTCAAGACGGCACTGAGTGCGAGCACGCAGCGGCTGATCAGTCGGTTCATGATGGATCCCTCGGCAGGTCGTTATTGTGGGTTCCGGCGTCTTTGTGCACCGTGCCGCCAAGTTACCCAGCTTGCAGCGCGGCAAAACGCACGGCGGCGACCCACTTTTGCACTGCAGCGACCTGTGCCCTTGAATGGGTGCTGGAACTGGCGTATCACAGTGACCACGCTACCCGTCCCACGAGTGCGCACCATGCCCCAGGATTTCTACTTCCTGCTGATGCCGGGTTTCTCGGCCATCGGCTTTATCTCGGCCATCGAACCGCTGCGCGTGGCCAACCGCTTTCGCGGCGAGCTGTATCGCTGGCATGTGCTGAGCGCTGACGGTGGTGCAGTGCTGGCGAGCAACGGCATGTCGGTCAACGCCGACGCCGGGCTTGAGCCTCTGAAAAAAGGTGCGACTCTGTTGGTAGTCGCCGGCTTCGAGCCCCTGGAATTCGCCACGCCGGCCCTGGAGCACTGGCTGCGCCGCCTCGACCATGACGGCGTGACCCTCGGCGCTATCGACACCGGCAGCTTCGTCCTGGCCCAGGCCGGCCTGCTCGACGGCTACCGCCTGACCCTGCATTGGGAGGCCATCGATGCCTTCAAGGAATCCTATCCCGCACTGGCCGTGACCCAGGAACTGTTCGAGATCGACCGCCGGCGTATCACCTGCGCCGGCGGCACCGCGTCCATCGACCTGATGCTCGACCTGATCAGCCAGGCCCACGGCCCGGAGCTGGCGATCCAGGTTTCCGAGCAATTCGTGCTGGGCCGCATCCGCCCGCGCAAAGACCACCAGCGCATGCAGATCGCCACGCGCTACGGCATCAACAACCAGAAGCTGGTGCAGGTGATTGGCGAGATGGAACAACACACCGAACCGCCCCTGAGCACCCTGGCGCTGGCGCAGATGATCAAGGTCACACGGCGCCAGCTGGAGCGCCTGTTCCGCCTGCATCTCAATGACACCCCGAGCAACTTCTACCTCGGCCTGCGCCTGGAAAAAGCCCGGCAGTTACTGCGCCAGAGCGGCATGAGCGTGCTGGAAGTAAGCATTGCCTGTGGGTTCGAGTCGCCGTCGTATTTCACTCGAAGCTACCGGGCGCGGTTTGCCAAGTGCCCGCGGGAGGATCGGCGGCGGGAGGTGGTGTAAGTCTATTGCGCATACGCCGACCCCATGTAGGAGCTGGCTTGCCTGCGATAGCCGTGTATCAGTTGGCAGATAAGTTGCTGACCCACCGCTATCGGAGGCAAGCCAGCTCCTACATCGGATTTGTGGTGGGGCTTACTTTTTTACCAAGGCCGAGCACGCGGTTTTAAACGCCTCATGCTGATACTTGTTCAGCGTCGCCGGCAACGCAAAGTCGTGCTTCTTGTTCTGCGCATTGATGGTCTGCGGCGACAGCAGTGTCACTTCAACGCCGTCCAGCAACTGCAGCACTCCTTCAATCTTGAACGTGGTCGGGCCGCCGGCGAATTCGCCTTTTTTGCTGCGTTTCTTGATCGCGATACGGGTGATGCCGTTGTCGCGTACAAACGCGGCCACCTGGCTGGCGAAAGCTTTGACGTTGGCCGCCTCGTCATCGTCCTCGAGGGCGATTTTCTTGGTGGCCAGGGCGACGTGGGCCAGATCCAGGGTGGCAACGGCGATGATGGCTTCGCTGCCTTTGATTTCGATGCCGCAGAGAGTCATGGGTGGCCTTGGTTCAGAGGAAAGGATGGGCGCGATTGTCGCTTATTCCTGCCCGATCGACTCCAAAAACTCCGACCGCTCATCACTCATCCGCGCCAGGCAGTCATTTTGCGCAATGGCGTAGGCCTTGGTGCCGGTGACTGCCGGGAAGGTGTCCACCGCGCAGTCGGCATCCCGCAGTTTTTCCCACTTCTGCTGGGCATCCTTCAGACGAGCGGTGATGTCCGCCAACTGCGCCTTGTTGCTGGCGTAGGTGGAGCCCATGCGTTCCAGCAGGCCCTGGTAGTTATCCTTGAGCAGCTGTTCGGCGGTGGTTTTGTTGTAGGAGGCGCATTCCAGGGTCTGTTTGTCGTTTTCGATGCCATCACACGGGGTGCTGTCGGTGTCTTCGGCTGCGTGGACGCCGGTGGCGAGGAGTGCCAAAGCCAGGAAAATCGGTTTCATTGCGCCTTCTCATATCAGTGGATGGGTCGAATTCTGGCTCAAGCGTAGGCCAAAGAACAGATGCAGGACAGACACCTGCGTGCACCCTTTGTCGTGGATTGACGCTTTCGGCAATTCCCCTGTCGTTTTTGCACCCGGCTCTGTCAGCCCCTGGGCATATGCTGGCCCCAAAGCGCCGGCAGACGATTCGGCGCATGAATCGCCAATAAGGGGACGCCTGATGAGCCCAGCCGAACTGCACGCCGATAGCATCGTTATCGACGGGCTGATCATTGCCAAGTGGAACCGCGACCTGTTCGAGGACATGCGCAAGGGTGGCCTGACCGCCGCCAACTGCACGGTGTCGGTGTGGGAAGGCTTCCAGGCCACCATCAATAACATCGTGGCCAGCCAGACCCTGATCCGCGAGAACAGCGACCTGGTGATCCCGGTGAAGACCACCGCCGACATCCGCCGCGCCAAGGAGCAGGGCAAGACCGGCATCATCTTCGGCTTCCAGAATGCCCATGCCTTTGAGGACCAGCTCGGCTACGTCGAGATCTTCAAGCAGCTCGGCGTCGGTGTGGTGCAGATGTGCTACAACACCCAGAACCTGGTGGGCACCGGCTGTTACGAGCGTGACGGCGGCCTGTCGGGCTTCGGGCGTGAGATCGTTGCTGAGATGAACCGTGTCGGGATCATGTGCGACCTGTCCCACGTCGGCTCCAAGACATCCGAAGAAGTCATCCTCGAATCGAAGAAACCGGTGTGCTACTCCCATTGCCTGCCGTCCGGCCTGAAAGAGCATCCGCGCAACAAGTCCGATGCAGAACTCAAGTTCATTGCCGACCACGGCGGGTTTGTCGGCGTGACCATGTTTGCACCGTTCCTGGCCAAGGGCATCGACTCGACCATCGACGACTACGCCGAAGCCATCGAGTACACCATGAACATCGTCGGCGAAGACGCCATCGGCATCGGCACCGACTTCACCCAGGGCCATGGCCAGGATTTCTTCGAAATGCTGACCCATGACAAGGGCTACGCCCGCCGCCTGACCAGCTTCGGCAAGATCATCAACCCGCTGGGCATCCGCACCGTGGGCGAGTTCCCCAACCTGACCGAAACCCTGCTCAAGCGCGGCCACAGCGAGCGCGTAGTGCGCAAGATCATGGGCGAGAACTGGGTCAACGTTCTCAAGGACGTCTGGGGCGAATAAGCCCTGCATTCTTTCCCGCTGCCATCCGTGCGGCGGGCACCAAACCGAATTTTCTGGAGTTGAGTTTCCATGGCCAAGATCGCCCCGCAATTGCCTATCGAAGTCGACAGCGAAACCGGTGTCTGGACTTCCGACGCCCTGCCGATGCTGTACGTGCCGCGCCATTTTTTCGTCAACAACCACATGGGTATCGAAGAGGTCCTGGGCGCTGACGCCTACGCCGAAATCCTCTACAAGGCCGGCTACAAGTCCGCCTGGCACTGGTGTGAAAAAGAAGCAGAATGCCACGGCCTGGAAGGCGTCGCGGTGTTCGAACACTACATGAAGCGCCTGTCGCAGCGCGGCTGGGGCCTGTTCAAGATCCAGGACATCGACCTCGATAAAGGCACCGCCAGCGTCACCCTCGAACACTCGGCCTTCGTCTATGTGTACGGCAAGGTCGGGCGCAAGGTCGACTACATGTTCACCGGCTGGTTTGCCGGTGCCATGGACCAGATTCTGCAAGCGCGCGGCAGCAACATCCGCACCGTCGCCGAGCAAGTCTACGGAGGCTCCGAAGAGGGCCACGACGACGGTCTGTTCACCGTCAAGCCGTTGTAAGCCGAGGACCGTGCCATGGCTTTCGAAGCAATGTTTGCGCCGATCCAGATCGGCAAACTGACCATCCGTAACCGCGTGCTCAGTACCGCCCACGCCGAGGTGTATGCCACCGACGGCGGGATGACCACCGAGCGCTACATCAGGTATTACGAAGAGAAAGCCAAGGGCGGCATTGGCCTGGCGATCTGTGGCGGCTCCTCGGTGGTGGCGATCGACAGCCCGCAGGAGTGGTGGAGTTCGGTGAACCTGTCCACCGACCGCATCATCCCGCACTTCCAGAACCTGGCTGACGCGATGCACAAGCATGGCGCCAAGATCATGATCCAGATTACCCACATGGGGCGCCGCTCGCGTTGGGACGGCTTCAACTGGCCGACCCTGATGTCACCCTCGGGCGTGCGTGAGCCGGTGCACCGTGCGACCTGCAAGACCATCGAGCCGGAAGAAATCTGGCGGGTGATCGGCAACTACGCCAGCGCCGCAGGCCGGGCCAAGGCCGGTGGCCTGGATGGCGTGGAACTGTCGGCGGTGCACCAGCACATGATCGACCAGTTCTGGAGCCCACGGGTCAACAAACGCACCGATGAATGGGGCGGCAGCTTTGAAAACCGCATGCGTTTCGGCCTGGAAGTGCTCAAGGCTGTGCGTGCGGAGGTCGGTCCGGACTTTTGCGTGGGTATCCGTTTGTGCGGGGATGAATTCCACCCGGACGGCCTGTCCCACGAGGACATGAAACAGATCGCCAAGTACTACGACGACACCGGCATGCTCGACTTCATCGGCGTGGTCGGCTCGGGTTGCGACACCCACAACACCCTGGCCAACGTGATCCCCAACATGAGTTATCCACCGGAGCCGTTCCTGCACCTGGCGGCCGGGATCAAGGAAGTGGTCAAGTCCCCGGTGCTGCACGCGCAGAACATCAAGGACCCGAACCAGGCCACGCGCATTCTCGAAGGCGGCTATGTGGACATGGTCGGCATGACCCGCGCGCACATGGCCGACCCGCACCTGATCGCCAAGATCAAGATCGGCCAGATCGACCAGATCAAGCAGTGCGTCGGCGCCAACTATTGCATCGACCGCCAGTATCAGGGCCTGGACGTGCTGTGTATCCAGAACGCGGCAACCTCCCGTGAATACATGGGCGTGCCGCACATCATCGAAAAATCCACCGGGCCCAAGCGCAAAGTGGTGGTGGTCGGTGCCGGCCCGGCCGGGATGGAAGCGGCGCGGGTCGCTGCCGAGCGCGGCCACGACGTGACTCTGTTCGAGAAAAAAGACTTTATCGGCGGGCAGATCACCACGGCGTCCAAGGCGCCGCAGCGCGACCAGATCGCCGGTATCACCCGCTGGTTCCAGCTGGAACTGGCACGGCTGAACGTCGACCTGCGCCTGGGCGTGGCGGCGGATGCCGCGACCATCCTCGACCTGCGCCCCGATGTGGTGGTGCTGGCGGTGGGCGGGCATCCGTTCATCGAGCAGAACGAACACTGGGGCGCGGCAGAAGGCCTGGTGGTCAGCAGTTGGGACGTGCTCGACGGCAAGGTGGCGCCGGGCAAGAACGTGCTGGTGTACGACACCATCTGCGAATTCACCGGTATGTCGGTGGCCGACTTTTTGGCCGACAAGGGCTGCCAGGTCGAGATCGTCACCGACGACATCAAGCCTGGCGTGGCCATCGGCGGTACGTCATTCCCGACCTACTACCGCAGCATGTATCCCAAGGAAGTGATCATGACCGGCGACATGATGCTGGAGAAGGTCTACCGCGAGGGCGACAAGCTGGTAGCCGTGCTGGAGAACGAATACACCGGCGCCAAGGAAGAACGGGTGGTGGACCAGGTGGTGGTGGAGAACGGCGTGCGTCCGGACGAAGAAATCTACTACGCCCTCAAGCAAGGGGCGCGCAACAAGGGGCAGATGGACGTCGAGGCGCTGTTCGCGATCAAGCCGCAACCGTGCCTGAGCGAGCCGGGGGAAGGGTACCTGCTGTTCCGCATCGGTGACTGTGTGGCCCAGCGCAATACCCACGCTGCGATCTACGACGCCCTGCGCTTGTGCAAGGATTTCTGACCCAACACCGAACCAATGTGGACTCGGTCAAAAATGTGGGAGCTGCTTTATGTAGGAGCCGGGCTTGCCCGCGATGCAGGCAACTCGGTCTCGAGTGAGACCTGGGTGATGCCATCGCAGGCAAGCCAGCTCCCACATTGAGCCGGGTCCCACGCGAGACTTGCGTGGTCTGTGGGAGCTTCACCATGTTGAACACCTTGCTTCCTGTTCTTTTGTTCGCAGCGATAGGCCTGGCCGTCCTCGGTGCTGTGCGCCGGATGAACATGTGGCGCCGGGGCCGTGCTGCCAAGGTCGACCTGCTGGGCGGTCTGCTGGCCATGCCCAAGCGCTATATGGTCGACCTGCACCACGTGGTCGCCCGCGACAAATACATCGCCAACACCCACGTCGCCACGGCCCTGGGCTTTGTGCTGTCGGCATTGCTGGCGATCCTGGTGCACGGCTTCGGCCTGCATAACCGCATCCTCGGCTACGCCTTGCTGCTGGCGTCGGTGCTGATGTTTGTCGGCGCCACCTTCGTCTATCTGCGCCGGCGCAACCCGCCGTCGCGGCTGTCGAAAGGCCCGTGGATGCGCCTGCCGAAAAGCCTGATGGCGTTCTCGGTGAGCTTCTTCCTAGTGACGTTGCCGGTGGCCGGGCTCCTGCCTGCCGACTTCGGTGGCTGGCTGCTGGCCGTACTGCTTGGTGTGGGCGTGCTGTGGGGTGTGTCGGAACTGTTCTTCGGCATGACCTGGGGCGGCCCGATGAAACACGCCTTTGCCGGCGCCCTGCACCTGGCCTGGCACCGCCGCGCCGAACGCTTTGGCGGGGGCCGCTCTACCGGCTTGAAGCCGCTGGACCTGAGCGACAAGAGCGCGCCCCTGGGCGTGGAAAAACCCAAGGATTTCACCTGGAACCAACTGCTGGGCTTCGACGCCTGCGTGCAGTGCGGCAAGTGCGAAGCCGCGTGCCCGGCGTTTGCCGCCGGCCAGCCGCTGAACCCGAAAAAACTGATCCAGGACATGGTGGTCGGCCTGGCCGGCGGCACCGATGCCAAGTTCGCCGGCAGCCCTTACCCGGGTAAGGCCATCGGCGAACACAGCGGCAATCCGCACCAACCGATCGTCAATGGCCTGGTGGATGCCGAGACATTGTGGTCGTGCACCACCTGTCGTGCCTGTGTCGAAGAATGCCCGATGATGATCGAGCACGTAGATGCCATCGTCGATATGCGTCGCCACCTGACCCTGGAAAAAGGCGCGACCCCGAACAAGGGCGCCGAAGTCCTGGAGAACCTGATCGCCACCGACAACCCCGGCGGGTTCGCCCCGGGTGGGCGGATGAACTGGGCGGCGGACTTGAACCTGCCGCTGCTCGGCGATAAAGGCAGCACCGACGTGCTGTTCTGGGTCGGCGACGGCGCCTTCGACATGCGTAACCAGCGCACCCTGCGCGCCTTCGTCAAAGTGCTGAAGGCGGCGAAGGTCGACTTCGCCGTACTGGGCCTTGAGGAGCGTGACAGCGGCGACGTGGCCCGGCGTCTGGGCGATGAGGCAACGTTCCAGCTGCTGGCCGCGCGCAATATCCAGACCCTGGCCAAGTACCGCTTCCAGCGCATCGTCACCTGCGATCCCCATAGCTTCCATGTGCTGAAAAACGAATACGGCGCCTTCGACGGCAACTACCGGGTGCAGCACCACAGCACCTACATGGCCGAGCTGATCGACGCAGGCCTGCTGAACCTGGACCAGCACAAAGGCAACAGCGTGACCTACCACGACCCGTGCTACCTGGGCCGCTATAACGGTGAGTACGAGGCACCGCGCCAAGTGCTGCGGGCGCTGGGGATCGAGGTCAAGGAGATGCAACGTTCGGGGTTCCGTTCCCGTTGTTGCGGTGGCGGTGGCGGCGCGCCGATCACCGATATTCCCGGTAAGCAGCGCATCCCCGACATGCGCATGGAAGACATCCGCGAGACCGGCGCCGAACTGGTGGCCGTGGGTTGTCCACAGTGCACGGCGATGCTCGAAGGGGTGGTCGAACCCCGCCCACTGATCAAGGACATTGCCGAGTTGGTGGCGGACGCCTTGCTCGAAGAGGCTGTACCGGCCAAGAACACGCGTGTACCAGCGGAGGTCCACTGATGAGCGACATTATCCGCCGCGACCCACGGGCCGAATGGATCGCCCGCAACCGCTTGCACCCGCTGCATGCGGCGATGCAACCGGAACAGCACAGCTGGATGGGGCCTAACGGCATCCTCCGTAAAAACGTGCATGGCATAGGTTTTATCGGGCCCAACGGCATCAAGCGTATCGACCGCAGCGGCGCCCAGCAGGGCGGTGCGACCAAACGTACGGCAGCGGCGCAAGTGCAGTTGCCGTTGCACCAGGTGCCAGCCCCGGCGTTCTACATCAACGTGGTGCCGGACATGGTCGGCGGCCGCCTGAGCAGCCACGACCGCGACTTGCTGGGCCTGGCGCGGCAACTGGCCGGCAGCGACGGCGCGGTGCTGGCGGTGGTGTTTGGCGAGCATAAGGAAAGTGCCTTCGACACGGCCGGCGTGGACCGCCTGCTGGTGCTCGACGGGCACGAATTCGACGGTTATTCACCGGAGCAGCGGGTCCATGGCCTGCGGGCTGTGGATAACCAGTTCAGCCCGCGTCATTGGCTGCTGCCCGACAGCCGCAGTGGCGGTGGCGAACTGGGGCGGCGCTTTGCCGCCAGCCTCAAGGAACGCCCGGCCACCCGGGTGTGGCAGATCAAGGGCTCTGAGTGCATCGGCCGTGCCGGCGCAGGCCGGGAAGACCTGGCGCGCGCGCTGCCACGGCTGATCCTGGCTGCTGTGGAATGCGCCGATCCGGTCAGCGATACGCGTCACGAAGTGTTGCCCGTGGAGTTATCCACAGCCCTGGCGCGCAGCTTGCCGCGTATCGAGGATTTGGGCGCGGTGGCGGTGGATCCCGGTGCGATTCCCATGGCCGAGGCCGAGTTTATTTTCTCCGGTGGCAACGGGGTCAAGGATTGGCACCTGTTCCACCAGACCGCCGCTGCCCTGGGCGCCACCGAAGGTGCGTCGCGGGTGGCGGTGGACGATGGTTTTATGACCCGTGATCGCCAGGTCGGCGCCAGTGGTATCTGGGTCACCGCGCGGGTGTATGTGGCGGTCGGGATCTCCGGGGCGATCCAGCACCTGCAAGGCATCGGGGCCTGCGACAAGGTGGTGGCGATCAACCTCGATCCGGGTTGCGACATGATCAAGCGCGCCGACCTGTCGGTAATCGGCGACAGCGGTGACATTCTCCGGGCCTTGATTGCAGCGGTCCAGGCCCACCGCAACGGCGCCAAGCGCGATGCGGCTTAAACAAAGGATATGGCCATGACCACCCATGTAATCAGCCTGGTATCCATAGGCGCCCACCCGACCTCCGGCCGTCCGCGCCGCGCCGAACAGGATGCCCGCGCCGTCGAGCTGGGGCTGCAACTGGCTGGGGATAACCTGCAAGTCCTGCATGCCGGCGACATCGCCGAACCGACCCTGCGCGCCTACCTGGGCATGGGGCTGGCGCAGTTGCACGTGCTGGAACAACCGGCTGGCGCCGATGCCTTGCCGGTACTCGGTGACTACCTGCGGGACGCTGGCGCCCAGGTGGTGCTCACCGGCAGCCAGGCCGAAACCGGCGAAGGCTCGGGCATGTTGCCGTTCCTGTTGGCCGAGCAACTGGGCTGGCCGCTGATCGTCGGCCTGGCCCAGGTGGAGTCCATCGACAGCGGCGTGGCCCTTGTGCTGCAAGCGCTGCCTCGCGGGCAGCGGCGGCGCCTGAAGGTGCGCCTGCCCTTTTTGGCCACGGTGGATAACGCCGCGCCCAAGCCTCGGCAAAGCGCCTACGGCCCGGCCCAGCGTGGCGTGCTGCAGGAGCACGACGTGCAGGTGGTGGACGATGAGTTATTCACAGGCGCCGTGCTGCAACCGGCCAAGCCTCGGCCCAAGCGACTCAAGGTGATCAAGGCCAAGAGCGGCGCCGACCGCATGAAAGCCGCCACGGCCAAGGCCAGTGGTGGCGGTGGGCAGGTGCTCAAGGGGGTGAGCCCTGAGGCGGGTGCCGAGGCGATTCTCAAGCTGTTGGTCGAAGAGGGCGTGGTGCGCTGACCCTGTAGGAGCTGGCTTGCCTGCGATGGCGTCACCTGGGTGTAACTGAAAAACCGCGGTGCCTGCATCGCAGGCAAGCCAGCTCCTACAGGGTTTGCGGTGTTACCCACAATCCCTGTTAGCCCAGCTGTGGATAACCTGTTCGCGGCTGTCCACACCCCATGTAAATCAAGCCCTGTAGCCCTCTGTACGAAAAACAACCAACCTAAGCGACGGTTTTTACTGGGCTTTTTCTGTGGATAAGGAAAAAGCTCGGCTCATAGTTGCCCCCAAAGTCTGTTGGTGCTTCTGTGGATAAGATGTTCGCTACCCGCTACAGGTCATGTGAATAAAGGCTTGCAGTGAGTTGGTTGAAATATGATCAATATCGCCATTTCAATCGGTTTACGCGCGTAAAGCCTCGATTTTGCTCGGTTGCAGGCGGTTTTCCACAGAATGGCCGAAGTTGCCCCCAAAGTCTGTTGGCGCTTCTGTGGATAAGGTGTTTGCGATCCGCTACAGGCCATATAAAACGTGGCTTGTACGCTTCTGATTAAAAAATGATCAATGTTCGATCAAACCCGCTGCTTTGAATAAGTCACGGATTTTCTTGGTTTTATTTCAAGGAGATAAGGCAGTTGCCCACAATTACTGTGGGTGGCTTTGTGGATAAGTTGTTGGGGGATGGCTGGAGGGCAGGGTAATAGCGGGCTGGAGGCGCGATGATTAATTTCTGACCAGATGAGTAACCAAATGTAGGAGCGGGCTTGCCCGCGATTACGGTGGGTCAGCCAACAAATCTGTGACTGATACACCGCAATCGCGGGCAAGCCCGCTCCCACACAAGCCCCACAGTTTGATCTCTGGTGTGTCCGTTATTCGTGAGCGGCGACACCTTTAAGGTACGGCGCTGGCGCCGCTCCCAGGTTGTTCAACATGCGTTCGCTGTACCAGTCCACAAAGTTCACCACACCAAACTCATAGGTCTTGGAGTACGGCCCCGGCTGGTAAGCGGTGGAGTTGATCCCGCGCTGGTTCTCTTCGGCCAGGCGCCGGTCCTGGTCGTTGGTGGCGTCCCACACCTGGCGCATGCGGTCGACGTCATAGTCCACGCCTTCCACGGCGTCCTTGTGGACAATCCATTTGGTGGTGACCATGGTTTCCTGGGCGCTGATCGGCCACACGGTAAACACGATGATGTGATCACCCATGCAGTGGTTCCACGAGTGGGGCAGGTGCAGGATGCGCATCGAGCCCAGGTCGGGGTTCTTGATCCGGCCCATCAGTTTCTTGCAGCCCTGCTTGCCATCCAGGGTCATGGACACGGTGCCCTTGAGCAACGGCATGCGCACGATGCGGTTACGCAGGCCGAAGCTGGCGTGGGCGTAAGGGATCTTCTCGGCGTCCCAGGCGGCGGCGGAGGCGGCGACGTGGTCCTTGAAGGCCTGGTCGGCCCGTGGGTCGGTGACGTCGTCCCATTCCAGCAGGGTTTTCAGCAGTTCGGGGTGCGAGGCGTTGCAGTGGTAGCACTCGCGGTTGTTTTCCAGCACCAGTTTCCAGTTGGCTTTTTCGAACAAGGTGGTCTGGATCGCCACCTTGGTGTTCTCCATGTCGTAGGGTTCCATGTAGTGGTTCAGCGTCGACAAAAAGTCATCGATGGCCGGCGGGTTCTCGGCCAGGCTGATGAAGATGTAGCCGCCGGCGGTCTTCACGTTCACCGGTTTGAGGCCGTACTGCTTCATGTCGAAGTCAGGGCCCATCTCGGTGCCGGCGAACAGCAGGCGCCCGTCCAGTTCGTAGGTCCACTGGTGGTAATGGCATACGAGCTTGGCGACCTTGCCCTTGTCGCTGGTGCACAAGCGCGAGCCGCGGTGGCGGCAGACGTTGTGGAAGGCATGCACCACGCCCTCGGCGCCACGGATCACGATGATCGGGTTCTTGCCGATCTGCAGGGTCAGGTAGTTGCCCTTGCTGGGGATCTCGCAGGTCATGCCGGCGATCAACCATTCCTTCTGGAAGATCTCCTGCATGTCGATATCGAACAGGCGCTGGTCAGAGTAAAACGGCTGTGGCAGTGAAAAAGTGCGCTCGCGCTCCTGCAGCATTTGCGCGGTGGCCTTGCGTGCGGGTTCCAGCGGATCGCCCAAGCTCAAGGTTGCGGTGACGTCCATCGTGTGTGTCCTCAAGGCCATTCTGTGTGGCCGCGATAAGTGGCTAATCAGGTTTGCAGCAAGGCGTAAAGAAAGCGTCGTTGTTGGCTGCGAGTGTGGGCCCGGCGCTGCCCGCAACCTTGTCCATTAACGACATGGCCCACTCTGTTCCCGACGCGAAACCCCAGTGGTATGGGGGCTGGTCGCGATAAGTATGCGAATGTCGCAGATAGGTAAATGGCAGGTTGCGGCCTTACGCAGAATCGCCAGCATCAAGCCGAACTACGGCCGTGGAGAACAGCATGTCCAACAGCTTCCTGAATCCTGTCACCACCCAGACCTGGGCCAATGGTCGGCACATCGTCCGTTGCGTCAAAGTCATCCAGGAAACCTGGGATGTGCGCACCTTCTGCTTTATGGCCGACCAGCCGATCCTGTTCTTTTTCAAGCCGGGGCAGTTCGTCACCCTGGAGCTGGAAATCGACGGCCAGCCGATCATGCGCTCGTACACCATCTCCAGCTCGCCGTCGGTGCCCTACAGCTTCTCGGTGACGATCAAGCGCGTGCCCGGTGGCAAGGTTTCCAACTGGCTGCACGACACCCTGCACGAAGGCCAGGAACTGGCAGTACACGGGCCGGTCGGGCTGTTCAACGCCATCGACTTCAGCAACCCCAAGGTGCTGTACCTGAGCGGCGGCGTGGGGATCACCCCGGTGATGTCCATGGCGCGCTGGTATTACGACACCAACGCCAATGTCGACATGGTGTTCGTGCACAGCGCCCGGTCACCCAAAGACATCATCTACCACCGCGAGCTGGAGCATATGGCCTCGCGCATCGACAACTTCAGCCTGCACCTGATCTGCGAGAAGCACGGCCTGGGCGAACCGTGGGCCGGATATCGGGGCTACCTCAACCAGAAAATGCTCGAACTGATGGTGCCGGACTTCCTTGAGCGCGAAGTGTTCTGCTGCGGCCCTACGCCCTATATGAACGCGGTCAAGCGCCTGCTGGAAGCCAATGGCTTTGACATGACCCGCTACCACGAGGAGTCCTTCGGTGCGACCCCGCCAGAGGCGCGTGCCGATGCGGTGGAGCAAGCCGAACAGGCGGCCGATGCGCCAGAAATCGACCTGGCGGACTTGCACCAGGTGGAGTTCATCTCGTCGGGCAAAAGTATCCGTGTGGCCCCTGGGGAAACCGTGCATGCGGCAGCGGCCAAGCTCGGCCTGCTGATCCCCAAGGCCTGCGGCATGGGCATTTGCGGCACGTGCAAGGTGATGAAACTGGGCGGGGAAGTAGAAATGGAGCACAACGGCGGGATTACCGAGGAAGACGAAGCCGAGGGCTACATCCTGTCGTGCTGCAGCGTGCCGAAGGGCGATGTGCGGATCGAGTTCTGATAGATCGTGTGATCGTTCCCACGTGGAGCGTGGGAGCGATCAGGGGAGTTAACGGGCGGATCAGTACAACTGCGGCCGACGGTCCTGGTGCACGTGGTTGTGCTCGCTGATGAACTTGTCCCTGGCCTGGGTCAGGGGCAGGTCGGCCACCAGGCGTTGTTCGTTCTGATGTGAGACCGCTCCGGCCAATGGGTAGCCATCGGCATCGACAATGACGGATCCCCCAATCCAGTTGACCCCCCGCTCTTCGCCATGGCGATCGCATGCGGCGATAAACATCCGGTTGACCGCCGCATTGGCCTGGACCCGCACGATTTCTGCCGGTCTTTCACCGGCTGGGCGCGGGCCGTCCGGCCAGTTCACCGGCACACAGAGCAGGTCGGCCCCGGACAGGGCTGCCAGGCGTACCCACTCCGGCAGTTCCAGGTCGTAGCAGATCATGACAGCGATCCGTCCAGCGGCGGTTTCCACCACCGGTGGCGGTTCAGTTCCGGGGGTGAAGATCAATTTCTCGCGATCCCACAAGTGCGCCTTGCGATACACCGTCAGCCTGCCGCCCGGCTCTATCAGCGCGGCGCTGTTGGCCACCTGGCCTGCCGCCAGGCGCTCACAAAAGCCGGCCACGACAATGATGCCCAGTTCGCTCGCGAGGGTTTTCCAGCGGGTGAGTGTCGGGCCGTCCAGCTCCTCGGACACTGCCAGGGCTTCCTCCCGGTCATTGAACGCGTAGCCGCTTTGCATCAGCTCCGGCAACACCAGCACTTGCGCGCCCAGCGCCGCCGCACCGCGAATGGCCTTGGCGCTGAGTGCGCGGTTGTGTTCCACATCGGCGATACGCGGGGCGAGTTGATCACAGACGACACGTAGGGTGTTCATGGCTTACCACCTTCCAACATGGCCTCGCTGGCGGCAATGGCACGGTGTTCGGCATCGCGGTCAAGGTTGCGGCTCATCAGGCAATAGATAAGCGCGGAAACGCCCAGGCCGATCACGAAGGCGATATCGGCCCCGCCCAGCGCCACGGCGGCCGGCCCTTCATAGAAACTCAACGACATGAACGGGATCATCGACACCAGGCCCAGGCAGTACGCGACCAAGCCCGCCTTGCCCCATAGGCCATAGATGCCGGCGGGGTTGAAGATATCGCTGATGGCGTATTGGCCTTTGCGCACCAGGTAGAAGTCGGCGAGGTTGACGGCAGTCCATGGCACCAGGAAGTACAACATCAGCAGCACGAACGTGTTGAAGCTGGCCAGATAGCTATCGGGAATGCTCAAGGCGATCAGGAAAATGATCACTGCCACCAGGCCGATGCCGATGACCCGGCTCTTGAGGCGCGGCTGGATTTTCACGAAACCGTCGATGGCACTGATGCCGGTCAGCATCGCGCCATAGCAATTGACCGCCATGATGCCAATCAGCGCCGGCACCGCGATTAGCACGGTCAAGGTGCCGAAGCCAGGAATCACCTGGTTGCCCACCGTGCGCACGCTGGCGATGGCATCGGGCGAGGGCAGGGCCGAGGCCAGGAACGCGCCCAGAGACATCAGCCACAGCGCCGAGCCGGCAGCCCCCAGGTAGGTCCAGAAAATCACCCGGCGCGACGGGGTTTGATGGGGCAGGTAGCGCGAGTAGTCCGATACATACACGGCGTAGCTGATCTGATAACCGGCAGCGGCGCTGAGCTGGATCAGGAACGCCGACCAGGAGAAATGCGCCTCGGCCACTGCGGCATCGGCCGACAGGCTCATCAGGGCGGCAACGGTCAGCACTGCGAATACGCTGATCATCACGTAGGTCAGCCAGCGTTGCACAGTGTGCAGCAGGTCATGGCCGATCACGGCAATCATCACCGCGAGGATGATCATCAACGCATACCACGGCGCCCGGCTGCCCGGCAGCACCGTGTTGATGGCGTCGGTGGCGAGAATCACGTTGAACACATTGAAGCCGATGTACACAAAGATCACCGCGACAAACGGTACGATAGCGCCGCGCAGCCCGAACTGGGCCCGTGACTGGATCATCTGCGGCAAGCCCATGCGCGGGCCCTGGTTGGCGTGGAAGGCCATGGCAAAGGTGCCCAGGCCCACGCCGATGACAATCGCCAGGATCGCGTAGACCAGGCTCAAGCCCAGTGCGGCGCCGGTGAACCCGGTGACCATGGTGGTGAGGACGAAGTTGCCGGTGAACCAGAAGGGTCCCTGATGCCAGACTTTGCCGTGCCGTTCGTTGCGCGGCACATAGTCAATGGAACGGGTCTCGATTTTTGGGCGAGGGGCGACGCAGGGAACCGTCTTGTCAGATAGGGCGTTCATAGATTCACGGCTTGTTTTTATAGTGAGTGCCGCAGCATCGGGCAACTGATGGCCCGATTAAATCCTGATCTATAAATAATCACTTCAGACTTTCCTTAAGTAATGGCTTTTGCGCGTGGGGGGCGATGGAGCCGTTCTTTCTTATTGCAAAGCGATCTAATTGTGGCGAGGACGGTCTACTAGGCTGGCTCTTAGTCTCGTCGCATTCGCCTTTAGCCTTGTAGTAGAGGGTGGACATTTACCCAACCTGCAAGGACGCCATCATGTCTGCGATTCCCTCCCGCTCCCAAGGTGCTCAGCGGCTTTTGAACAAAAATGTCACGGCGCTGATTCCTGACTTTCCGTTTCATTACGCCCGCTATTTATGGCAGGCCGCGATCCTTAAAAAGCCCCTGGCCCAAGTTGCCGCGCAGCATCTTGGCGAGCAGGTGTTGATCGTCGGTGCCGGCGTGTCCGGGCTGGTGGCAGCCTACGAGGCGATGCGCATGGGCCTGCATCCGATAGTGGTGGAAGCTTCGGGGCGCATTGGCGGGCGGCTCTATTCCCATGTGCTGGGTGATCGCAACGACCCACAAGGCCGGGTGATCTGTGAACTGGGGGCGATGCGCTTCCCCAAGTCCGGCAAGGCGTTGATGCACTACTTTGCCAAGGTCGGGATGAGCGCCAACTCGGCGGATTTCCCTAACCCCGGCTCGCCCGCCGCCCCCAGTACCCTCGTCGATTACGAGAACGAGCAGACCTACTACGAACGCAATGACCTGCCGCAAAAATACAGGCGAATCGAAGATATGTTCTTCGGCGAATTCCTTGAACAAGACCCGATCCGGTTCACCGACATGGAAAACGCGATGCAGGAAACGGCAGTGGACCAAGGTGAAATCAAAGCGATCTGGAATACGATCCTCAGGGCGGGCTGGGATGACCTGAGTTTCTATGCCGCCATGGTCGAGCAAGCCAAGTGGAGCCGCGAAGACATTGACCTGTTTGGCCAGATAGGCTTCGGCACTGGCGGCTGGAACACCGACTATCCGAACTGTTTCCTGGAAGTGTTGCGGGTGTTGTACACCGGCCTGGATACCAACCACACGTTGATGTATGACGGTTCCAGCGAGCTGCCCCTGCGCCTATGGAGCCGCACGCCGGCTTCGTTCGGCGACACCCAGGTCCATTGGCCGGCAGGCACGACGGTGGAGAGTTTGACGCGGCGGGAGATTGCTGACCCTCTCAACCAGGAAGTCCGGCAGATCCACCGCCTGGCCGATGGCACGTTCGATGTGTACCTGCATGACAACAAATAGGGTGGAGACACCCTGCGTAACTTTAAAAGTGTGATTTATACGCCTCACGTGCGAGTGCTCGACAAGTTCCGCTATATGGATGGCAAAGAGCGCTTTACGCCGATGAACAACTTACTGCCCCAGGCTACCTGGGAAGCGGTGATGTATACCCATTACATGCAATCGGCAAAGATCTTCGCCAACACTCGACGGCCGTTTTGGAATGATGTCGAGAACGGTCGCTACAAGATGAGTGTGACCTTGTCGGACCGCCTTACCCGTGGCACCTATCTGCTGGACTATGCCCCAAGCAACGGGGTGAACAAGGGCAGCGGCATGTTTCTCTCATATACCTGGAACGATGACAGCCTGAAGTTCCTTGGCGACCGCAGCGCGCCGTTGCCGTCTCATGTCGATTTGTGTACGACCTTACTCGATACGGTGTATGCCGACACGCAACTAAACCTGGCGGCCGAGTTCGGCATGGTTGATCCTTTTATCGAGATCAACTGGGAAAATGAGCCGTTCTACCTGTGTGCCTTCAAGATGAACCTGCCGGGGCAGTATGAGTATCAAAGACTGCTGTTTTCCCAGTTCATGAGTGGTGTAAAGGAGGGCGCGCCGGACGGTTTCATTCTGTCTGGAGATGATATTTCCTGGACCGGGGGCTGGGCCGAGGGCGGGGTGACGACGGCGTTGAATGCGGTGAACAAGTTGGCGGTCAAGTTTGGCGGTGGGACGATCGAACACAATCCCGGGCCGATTGATCAGTGGGACGCATTACAACCTCTCCAGTTGTAGGCAACAACGTGCCGGCGATGGCGCCCTCAGGGTCGCCATCGCCGGCACGCCGGCTCCTTCGGGGGGAGATCAGGCGCCCATCACCTCACGAATATCCGCCGCCAGTTCTCGTACCCGCTCTTCCTCGGTATCCCACGCACACATGAAGCGCGCGCCGCCCTTGCCGATGAAGGTGTAGAAGCGCCAGCCCTTGGCCGTCAGCGCGGCGATGGCCGGCTCCGAGAGTTGCAGGAACACGCCGTTGGCCTGCACCGGGAACATCAATTCCACGCCGGGAATATCCGCCACCAGGCTGCTGAGCAACTGGGCGCAGTGGTTGGCGTGGCGTGCATGTTTGAGCCAGGCGTCGTTTTCCAGCAGGCCGACCCACGGGGCTGACAAAAAGCGCATTTTCGACGCCAACTGGCCGGCCTGTTTGCAGCGGTAGTCGAAGTCTTCCGCCAGCTTGTGGTTGAAGAACAGGATCGCTTCACCCACCGCCATGCCGTTCTTGGTGCCGCCAAAGCACAGCACATCCACACCGGCTTTCCAGGTCAGGTCGGCAGGTGAGCAGCCGAGGAACGCGCAGGCGTTGGAGAAACGCGCACCGTCCATGTGCAGGTTCAGCCCCAGTTCCTTGCAGGTGACGCTGATGGCGCGGATTTCTTGCGGGGTGTACACGCTGCCCACTTCGGTGGCCTGGGTCAGGGTCACGACGCGTGGCTTGGGGTAGTGGATGTCCTGGCGCTTGAGGGCGATCTCGCGGATGGATTCGGGGGTCAGCTTGCCGTTTTCGGTACGCGCGGTGAGCAGCTTGGAGCCGTTGGAGAAAAACTCCGGTGCGCCACATTCGTCGGTCTCGACGTGGGCGGTTTCCGAGCAAATCACGCTATGGTAGCTCTGGCACAAGGAAGACAGGGCCAGGGAGTTGGCCGCTGTTCCGTTGAAGGCGAAGAACACTTCACAGTCGGTTTCGAACAGTTTGCGGAAACCGTCGGCAGCACGATGGGTCCATTCATCGTCGCCATAGGCGCGTTGGTGGCCCTGGTTGGCGAGCTCCATGGCGGCCCAGGCTTCCGGGCAGATCCCGGAATAGTTGTCGCTGGCAAATTGTTGGCTCTTGTCGGTCATGGCCCGTTCCTGTGGTCGATGTTGGTGCGCACTTTAACCAAGAATATCCGGCGGGCGCACGCACTGTTAATGCAAAGTCTCTGGGGAATTATGCACGGTACTGAAACGATTCCTTTGCAGCGCGGGCGCGATGGCGCTCTGGACCTGCTCAAATGGCTGGCGCTATTGAGCATGGTGCTCGACCACCTGCGTTATGTCGGTTTAAGCCTCGATGGCCTGTACGTGCCGGGGCGCCTGGCGTTCCCGTGGTTTTGCCTGGCGATTGCGGCCAATTTGCAGCGGGTCCGGGATGCGCCGGTCAGCGGGCAATGGCGTTACCTGGGCTGGTTGCTGCTGTTCAGCGTGATCAGCGAGGTGCCGTATCGGATGTTTATCGACGATGCCGATACATTGAACGTGCTGCCGACCCTGGCGCTGGGGCTACTGGTTGCCAGGGGATGGCAGCAGAAGACGAATTTTGACCGCGGATTGGCGCTGATCGCGCTGTTGATCGCCGGTACGTTCTCGGCGCAACTGATGTTCGGCTTTTTTGGTGTATTACTGCCGCTGGCGATGTTGCTGGTGTTCAGTCGCCCCTGGTATTTCAGCGTGTTGCCGGGGTTGGTGTGTGTAGCTGCCAATCAATGGCAGGTCTTACTCAATAGCGGCAATCTCGTCGCGATGCTCGGGTTGGCCGCATGCCTGATTGCGCCGCTCGCCGGGCTGGTCTTATTGCGACAGGTCACACATGTCTCACCGCCGGCTATGCGGCGCTGGGCGTATGCACTTTATCCCGCGCATTTCTTACTGCTGCTACTCCTTCGAAAGGTCATCACATAGTCCCTGTGGGAGCGGGCTTGCTCGCGAATGCGGTGGGCCAGCCAATGCATGTGCTGCCTGACACATCGCATTCGCGAGCAAGCCCGCTCCCACATTTGTTCGGTGTTGTTCTGGCCATGTCGTAAACGCACCTTTGCGTGGCGTGCGTAGGCATTTGACCTGCCTGCGCCAGCCCTACCATCGCATCAAAGGGCCCTGCACGGGCCTCAACAATACGAAAGGCTGGGAGAGACGCGATGTTCAGCAAACAAGACCAGATCCAGGGATATGACGACGCACTGCTGGCGGCCATGAATGCCGAGGAGCAGCGCCAGGAAGATCATATCGAGCTGATCGCGTCGGAGAACTACACCAGCAAGCGCGTGATGCAGGCCCAGGGCAGCGGCCTGACCAACAAATACGCCGAAGGCTACCCTGGCAAGCGCTACTACGGCGGCTGCGAGCATGTGGATAAGGTCGAGGCCCTGGCCATCGAGCGCGCCAAGCAACTGTTCGGCGCCGATTACGCCAACGTGCAGCCGCACTCCGGTTCGTCCGCCAACAGTGCGGTGTACCTGGCGCTGATCAATGCCGGTGACACCATCCTCGGCATGAGCCTGGCCCACGGCGGCCACCTGACCCACGGCGCCAAGGTGTCGTCCTCGGGCAAGCTGTACAACGCGGTGCAGTACGGCATCAACACCGACACCGGCCTGATCGACTACGACGAAGTCGAGCGCCTGGCCGTGGAACACAAACCGAAGATGGTCGTCGCCGGCTTCTCTGCCTACTCCAAGACCCTGGATTTCCCACGCTTTCGTCAGATTGCCGACAAGGTCGGCGCGCTGCTGTTCGTCGACATGGCCCACGTCGCCGGCCTGGTGGCGGCTGGCCTGTACCCGAACCCGCTGCCCTACGCCGATGTGGTCACCACCACCACCCACAAAACTCTGCGCGGTCCGCGGGGTGGCCTGATCCTGGCCAAGTCCAACGAAGAGATTGAGAAAAAACTCAACTCCGCGGTGTTCCCCGGCGCACAGGGTGGCCCGCTGATGCACGTGATCGCGGGCAAGGCTGTGTGCTTCAAGGAGGCGATGGAGCCAGGCTTCAAAGCCTATCAACAGCAGGTGATCGACAACGCCCAGGCCATGGCCAGCGTTTTTATCAAGCGTGGCTACGATGTAGTCTCCGGCGGCACCGATAACCACCTGTTCCTGGTCAGCCTGATCCGCCAGGGCCTCACCGGCAAGGACGCAGATGCCGCCCTCGGTCGCGCCCACATCACCGTCAACAAGAACGCGGTGCCCAACGACCCGCAGTCGCCGTTCGTGACCTCGGGCCTGCGCATCGGCACCCCGGCGGTGACCACCCGTGGCTTCAAGGTGGCGCAATGTGTGGAGCTGGCCGGCTGGATCTGCGACATCCTCGACAACCTCGGCGATGCCGACGTCGAGGCCAACGTGGCCAAGCACGTGTCTGCCCTGTGCGCGGATTTCCCGGTTTATCGCTGAGCGCGGTTTTGGAGTAATGCCTATGCAACGCTACTCGGGCTTCGGCCTCTTCAAACACTCCCTCAGCCACCACGAAAACTGGCAGAAGATGTGGCGCACGCCGACCCCGAAAAAGGTCTACGACGTGGTCATCGTCGGCGGCGGCGGGCATGGCCTGGCGACCGCTTACTACCTGGCCAAGGAGCACGGCATCACCAACGTGGCGGTGGTCGAGAAAGGCTGGCTGGGCGGCGGCAACACCGCGCGCAACACCACCATCGTGCGTTCCAACTACCTGTGGGATGAGTCGGCGCACCTGTATGAGCACGCGATGAAGCTCTGGGAAGGTCTGTCCCAGGACCTGAACTACAACGTGATGTTCTCCCAGCGTGGCGTCTACAACCTGTGCCACACCCTGCAGGACATTCGCGATTCCGAGCGCCGCGTGAGTGCCAACCGCCTCAACGGCGTGGACGGCGAGCTGCTCAATGCCAAGCAGGTCGCGGACGAGATCCCATACCTCGACTGCTCGAAAAACACCCGCTACCCGGTCCTCGGCGCCACCGTGCAACGGCGTGGCGGCGTGGCCCGTCACGATGCTGTGGCGTGGGGCTTTGCCCGTGCTGCCGATGCCTTGGGCGTGGACTTGATCCAGCAGACCGAAGTAATCGGCTTTCGTAAGGAAAACGGCGTGTGCATCGGCGTGGAGACCAACAAGGGCTTTATCGGCGCCAAGCGCGTTGGGGTGGTCACCGCAGGTAACTCCGGGCACATGGCTTCGCTGGCCGGGTTCCGCCTGCCGATCGAATCCCACCCGCTGCAAGCGCTGGTGTCGGAGCCGATCAAGCCGATTATCGACAGCGTGATCATGTCCAACGCCGTGCACGGCTACATCAGTCAGTCCGACAAGGGCGACCTGGTGATCGGCGCCGGTATCGACGGCTACAACGGCTACGGCCAGCGCGGCTCGTACCCGGTGATCGAACACACCATCCAGGCCATCGTCGAGATGTTCCCGGTGCTCTCGCGGGTGCGCATGAACCGCCAGTGGGGCGGCATCGTCGACACCACGCCGGACGCGTGCCCGATCATCTCCAAGACCCCGGTGCCGAACATGTTTTTCAACTGCGGCTGGGGCACCGGTGGCTTCAAGGCCACCCCCGGCTCAGGCAACGTATTTGCCGCGAGCCTGGCCAAGGGTGAGATGCACCCGCTGGCGGCACCTTTCTCCATCGACCGTTTCCACAACGGTGCGCTGATCGACGAACACGGCGCTGCGGCCGTCGCCCACTAACAGGAGAAATTCCCTATGTTGCATATCTTCTGTCCTCACTGTGGCGAACTGCGCTCCGAAGAGGAATTCCACGCCTCCGGCCAAGCGCACATCCCGCGCCCGCTGGACCCGAATGCCTGCACCGATCAAGAGTGGGGTGACTACATGTTCTTTCGCGATAACCCGCGCGGCCTGCACCACGAGCTGTGGATCCATGCCGCCGGTTGCCGCCAGTATTTCAACGCCACCCGCGACACCCTGACCTACGAAATTCTTGAAACCTACAAGATCGGTACCCAGCCGCAATTCACCGCCAAGGCTTCTGGAGAGAAGGTATGAGCCAGATCAATCGCCTGTCCAACGGTGGCCGCATCGACCGCAATAAAGTCCTGACGTTTACCTTCAACGGCCAGAGCTACAAAGGCTTTGAAGGCGACACCCTGGCCGCCGCCCTGCTGGCCAACGGCGTGGATATCATCGGCCGCAGCTTCAAGTACTCGCGCCCGCGCGGCATCTTTGCCGCCGGCGCCGAAGAACCGAACGCGGTGCTGCAGATCGGTGCCACCGAAGCCACGCAGATCCCCAACGTGCGCGCCACGCAACAGGCGTTGTACCAGGGCCTGGTGGCCACCAGCACCAACGGCTGGCCGAGCGTGAACAACGACATGATGGGCATCCTCGGCAAGGTCGGCGGCAAGCTGATGCCGCCGGGTTTCTACTACAAAACCTTCATGTACCCGCAATCGTTCTGGATGACCTACGAGAAGTACATCCGCAAGGCCGCCGGGCTTGGCCGCTCGCCGACCGAGAATGATCCGGACACCTACGACTACATGAACCGCCATTGCGACGTGCTGATCGTCGGCGCAGGCCCAGCGGGCCTGGCAGCGGCCCTGGCTGCTGCGCGCAGTGGGGCGCGGGTGATCATCGCCGATGAGCAGGAAGAATTCGGTGGGTCGCTGCTCGACTCGCGCGAAAGCCTCGACGGCAAGCCGGCGGCCGAGTGGGTCGCCAGCGTGATCGCCGAGCTCAAGGCCCTGCCGGATGTGGTGCTGCTGCCTCGCGCTACCGTCAATGGCTATCACGACCATAACTTCCTGACCATCCACGAGCGCCTCACCGATCACCTCGGCGACCGTGCGCCGATTGGCGTGGTACGCCAGCGTATCCACCGTGTGCGCGCCAAGCGTGTGGTGCTGGCGACCGGTGCCTGCGAGCGTCCGCTGGTGTACGGCAATAACGATGTGCCGGGCAATATGCTGGCGGGTGCGGTTTCGACCTACGTGCGCCGTTATGGCGTGGCGCCGGGTAAAAAGCTGCTGCTGTCGACCAACAATGATCACGCCTACCGTGTGGCGCTGGATTGGTTCGACGCTGGCCTCAGCGTGGTCGCGGTAGCCGATGCACGCCACAACCCACGCGGCGCGCTGGTGGAAGAGGCCCGCGCCAAAGGCATTCGCATCCTTACCGGCAGCGCCGTGATCGAAGCTCGTGGCAGCAAGCACGTCACTGGCGCCCGTGTGGCGGCCATCGACGTCAAAGCCCATAAGGTCACCAGCCCCGGCGAGTGGCTGGACTGCGACCTGGTGGCCAGCTCCGGCGGCTACAGCCCGGTGGTGCACTTGGCTTCGCACCTGGGCGGCAAGCCGACCTGGCGTGAAGATATCCTCGGTTTTGTACCGGGCCAAGCACCGCAAAAACGCGTGTGCGTGGGCGGTATCAATGGCGTCTACGGCCTGGGTGATTCCCTGGCCGATGGCTTTGAAGGCGGCGTGCGCGCGGCCAGCGAAGCCGGGCTTGCCCCGGTGGAAGGTACGCTGCCCAAGGCCCTGACGCGCCTGGAAGAGCCGACCCTGGCCTTGTTCCAGGTGCCTCACGAAAAAGCCACTGCACGGGCGCCCAAGCAATTTGTCGACCTGCAGAACGACGTCACCGCTGCCGCCATCGAACTGGCGACCCGCGAAGGCTTCGAGTCGGTGGAACACGTCAAGCGCTACACCGCGCTGGGCTTTGGCACCGACCAGGGCAAGCTGGGTAACGTCAACGGCCTGGCGATTGCCGCGCGCTCGCTGAACGTGACCATCCCGCAGATGGGCACCACCATGTTCCGCCCCAACTACACGCCGGTAACCTTCGGCGCGGTAGCGGGCCGGCACTGTGGGCATATCTTCGAGCCGGTGCGCTACACCGCGCTGCAAGCCTGGCACGTAAAAAACGGCGCCGAGTTCGAAGATGTCGGCCAGTGGAAACGCCCATGGTACTTCCCGCGCAACGGTGAAGACCTGCATGCGGCAGTCAAACGCGAATGCCTGGCCGTGCGCGACAGCGTCGGCCTGCTGGACGCCTCGACCCTGGGCAAGATCGACATCCAGGGCCCGGATGCCCGGGAGTTCCTCAACCGCATCTACAGCAACGCCTGGACCAAGCTCGACGTGGGCAAGGCGCGCTACGGCCTGATGTGCAAGGAAGACGGCATGGTCTTCGACGACGGCGTGACCGCCTGCCTTGCCGACAACCACTTCCTGATGACCACCACCACTGGCGGCGCCGCCCGCGTGCTGCAGTGGCTGGAAATCTACCAGCAGACCGAATGGCCGGACCTCAAGGTGTACTTCACCTCGGTCACCGATCACTGGGCGACCATGACCCTGTCCGGGCCCAACAGCCGCAAGCTGTTGAGCGAGGTCACCGATATCGACCTGGACAAGGACGGCTTCCCGTTCATGACCTGGAAAGAAGGCCTGGTGGGCGGTGTGCCGGCGCGGGTGTTCCGGATCTCGTTTACCGGTGAGCTGTCGTACGAAGTCAACGTGCAGGCCGACTACGCCATGGGCGTGCTCGAACAGATCGTCGAGGCCGGCAAACAGTACAACCTGACCCCATATGGCACCGAGACCATGCACGTGCTGCGGGCCGAGAAGGGCTTCATCATCGTCGGCCAGGACACCGACGGCTCGATGACCCCGGACGACCTGAACATGGGCTGGTGCGTGGGCCGTACCAAACCCTTCTCGTGGATCGGCTGGCGTGGGATGAACCGTGAGGATTGCGTGCGTGAAGAGCGCAAGCAACTGGTGGGCTTGAAGCCGATCGATCCGAAGGTGTGGCTGCCGGAAGGCGCGCAACTGGTGTTTGATCCGAAGCAGAGCATCCCGATGAAGATGGTCGGCCACGTCACCTCCAGCTATGCGCACAACTCCCTCGGCTATTCGTTTGCGATGGCGGTGGTCAAGGGCGGCTTGAAGCGATTGGGCGAGCGGGTGTTCTCGCCCCAGGCCGATGGCAGCGTGATCGAAGCGGAGATTGTGTCTTCGGTGTTCTTCGACCCGAAAGGCGATCGCCAAAACATCTGACACCACTCCCTGTAGGAGCCGGCTTGCCGGCGATGGCGTTTCGGAAATCGCCGCCAGGCTTGAGGGCCTCATCGCCGGCAAGCCGGCTCCTACAGGGGTTGTGGTGTTCATTGGAATTCAGATAGGTGCTTTATGACAGCAGCCAATGTGTACCAACAACGCCCCACCTCCGGCGCCAAGGCCGAGTCGTCGCTGCACCATGCCGACCTCGCCAGCCAGGTGGGCAAGGGCCGCAAGAACGCCGGCGTGACCGTGCGCGAAAAGAAACTCCTCGGCCACCTGACCCTGCGCGGCGACGGCCACGATGCGGCCTTCGCCGCTGGCGTGCACAAGGCCCTGGGCATCGAACTGCCCGGCGCCCTGCAGGTCATCGTCAAAGGCGAAACCAGCCTGCAATGGCTCGGCCCGGATGAGTGGTTGCTGATCGTGCCAGGCGGTGAAGAGTTTGCCGCCGAGCAAAACCTGCGTGCCGCCCTGGGCGATCTGCACATCCAGGTCGTCAACGTCAGCGGCGGCCAGCAGATCCTCGAACTCAGCGGCCCGAACGTGCGCGATGTGCTGATGAAGTCCACCAGCTACGACGTGCACCCCGACAACTTCCCGGTGGGCAAGGCAGTGGGCACGGTGTTCGCCAAGTCGCAGCTGGTGATCCGCCATACCGCCGAAGACACCTGGGAACTGCTGATCCGTCGCAGCTTCTCGGACTACTGGTGGTTGTGGTTGCAGGATGCCTCGGCCGAATTCGGCCTGAATGTCCAAGCCTGATGATCGTTCCCATGCGCTGCGTGGGAACGCATCCCTGAGGAGTCAACTGTAATGAGCCGCGCACCCGATACATGGATTTTGACCGCCGACTGCCCCAGCGTGCTCGGCACGGTGGACGCGGTCACCCGCTATCTGTTCGAGCAGGGCTGCTACGTCACCGAGCACCATTCGTTCGATGACCGCCTCTCGGGGCGCTTTTTTATCCGCGTGGAGTTCCGTCAGCCCGATGGCTTCGACGAGCAAGGTTTTCGCGATGGCCTGGCCACGCGAGGCGAAGCCTTTGGGATGATCTTCGAGCTGACGGCACCGAACTACCGGCCAAAAGTGGTGATCATGGTGTCCAAGGCCGATCACTGCCTTAACGACCTGCTGTACCGCCAGCGTATCGGGCAACTGTCGATGGATGTGGTCGCGGTGGTGTCCAACCACCCCGATCTCAAGCCGTTGGCCGACTGGCACCAGATTCCCTACTACCATTTCCCCCTCGACCCCAACGACAAGCCGTCCCAGGAGCGTCAGGTGTGGCAAGTGATTGAAGACGCGGGCGCCGAACTGGTGATCCTTGCGCGCTACATGCAAGTGCTGTCGCCAGAGCTGTGCCGCAAGCTCGATGGCAAGGCGATCAATATCCATCACTCATTGCTGCCGGGGTTCAAGGGCGCCAAGCCTTACCACCAGGCGTACAACAAGGGCGTGAAGTTGGTCGGCGCCACTGCGCACTACATCAACAACGACCTGGACGAAGGCCCGATCATCGCCCAGGGCGTGGAGGTGGTGGATCACAGCCACTATCCCGAGGACCTGATTGCCAAGGGGCGGGATATCGAAGGGCTGACATTGGCGCGGGCGGTGGGGTACCACATTGAGCGGCGGGTGTTCTTGAATGCCAATAGAACGGTGGTGCTCTGACTGACGCCATCGCAGGCAAGCCAGCTCCTACAGGGTGATGTGTGAACCCGATCAAATGTGGGAGCGGGCTTGCCCGCGATGAGGCCCTCACAAACAACGCAAAAACAGCATCTGTAACCCGAGCACTTAAACGCGCTGCCCACTCGAACGGGCACCGCAGTTCCATAAAAACAACAGCGAGGTGAAAGCATGTCTGGTAATCGTGGTGTCGTGTATCTCGGCAACGGTCAGGTCGAAGTACAGAAAATCGACTATCCCAAAATGCAGGACCCCCGTGGCAGGAAGATCGAGCACGGCGTCATCCTGCGCGTGGTCTCCACTAACATCTGCGGCTCCGACCAGCACATGGTGCGCGGCCGTACCACCGCCCAGACCGGCCTGGTGCTCGGTCACGAAATCACCGGCGAGGTGATCGAGAAGGGCAGCGACGTCGAGAACCTGAAGCTCGGCGACCTGGTGTCTGTGCCCTTCAACGTTGCTTGCGGCCGCTGCCGCTCCTGCAAGGAACAACACACCGGCGTCTGCCTGACCGTCAACCCGGCCCGTGCCGGTGGTGCCTACGGCTATGTCGACATGGGCGACTGGACCGGCGGCCAGGCCGAATACGTACTGGTGCCGTACGCCGACTTCAACCTGCTGAAACTGCCGGATCGCGACAAGGCCATGGAAAAAATCCGTGACCTGACGTGCCTCTCCGACATCCTGCCCACCGGCTATCACGGCGCCGTCACTGCTGGCGTTGGCCCTGGCAGTACCGTGTACATCGCCGGCGCCGGTCCTGTAGGCCTGGCGGCCGCCGCTTCGGCGCGTTTGCTGGGCGCGGCGGTGGTGATCATCGGTGACGTCAACCCGATCCGCCTGGCCCACGCCAAGGCCCAGGGTTTTGAAATCGCCGATTTGTCCAAGGACACGCCGCTGCACGAGCAGATCGCCGCGTTGCTGGGCGAACCGGAAGTGGACTGTGCGGTGGACTGCGTGGGCTTTGAGGCGCGCGGCCACGGGCATGATGGCGTCAAGCACGAGGCGCCGGCCACGGTGCTCAACTCACTGATGGGGGTGGTGCGCGTCGCAGGCAAGATCGGCATCCCCGGCCTGTACGTCACCGAAGATCCAGGGGCGGTGGATGCCGCCGCGAAAATGGGCAGCCTGAGCATTCGTTTTGGCCTGGGCTGGGCCAAGTCCCATAGCTTCCACACCGGCCAGACCCCGGTGATGAAGTACAACCGCCAGTTGATGCAGGCGATCATGTGGGACCGCATCAACATCGCCGAGATCGTCGGCGTGCAGGTGATCAGCCTGGATGACGCGCCGCGTGGGTACGGCGAGTTCGATGCCGGGGTGCCGAAGAAGTTTGTGATTGATCCGCACAAGCTGTTCAGCGCGGCGTAGGCACTCGTAATACAAAACGGTGACCCGAGGTTAATGCCGACCAACCAAGAGCGAACAGCGGCCTGTCTGCGCCTTCTCTTGACTGATCGGCATTCGATCCAACGGTCATCGTTTTTGCGTTTTGCTACCGGGGCGGACTACTCGGGGGCATGCAATTTCAGGAAGGGGTTGGAATAGACTTCTTTGCCAGGTTCGCCCGCCTTCACCGCCTCGCCACCATAAATACATGTCAGCTTGCCATTTGCCTGGTTGAAGCCTTCAGCTTTGAGTTTGTATTTGGGATCAAGGTAGTCATCGTCGGTGCCGGCCGTTACGCCCTCCCACTTCTTGCCGTTGCTGCTGGCTTCGTATTTGAAACCATCAGCAAACGTTCCAAGCGCGGGGTCGCTGTAAGGTGACGATTTGATCGCGCTTACGTCGGGACAACTACTAATGTCTGCCGCCAGGGTCTGACCGGTCAGGGCCATGAAGACGAGTGCTCCGATTGCAATTTTGCTGTGCATGATCAACGTTCCTTTGTTGTGGGAGGCTTCATGTTGCAACGGGAGTTGGAGGGTGCCTACTGTGGGAAATGACAGTTAGATAAAATTAAATGCAATTAAAAGTACGTGTCTTATTTCAAACGCCGCGACTGCGACCGAGCAAATGCGCAGGCGCAAAAAAACCTGCAAAGGAGCAGGTTTTTTTTGCGAACTTCACGGCGCGTGCGCTATCACGGGCAAGCCCGTTTCCACAGTGTTTTTTGAGGGGAGGCAGGGCGGTTAGCGAATTGCCAGCGCGCCCTGGTACACCGTCGGGCCGGTAGGCTGCTTGCTCACCGAGCCACCTTTGGTTTCCGAACTGACCATTAACTCCACCGGCTGGCTGATGGTTTCCTGCTGGCGTGGGTTGAGGCCGATGATGCCTTTGCCATCTTCAGGCAACAGGCCCAAAGACACAGGCGTGCCGCCGGCCGGCAGGGCCCACAGTTCGAGGCTGCGGTCCGGCTCAGGCGCGGTGGCGGCGATGGGCTGGACTTCCAGGTAATCCTTGTGCGCCACAATTTGCGCCGCCGGTTGTTGGGTGCTGCTGACCAGGGTCGCGGCGGACTTGACGCTGTCCTGGGTGTAGAGCGCGCCGCCGATACCGGCAACCACCACCACGCAGACGCCGATGAACAGGCGCGGGCGGGTCCAGAATGAGGGCTTGTGCTCGATCACTGGGGGTTGGGACGCAGTCATAAGGCTCTTCCTGACAAGTTTTGTAGTGTGTTGATTGACCCTGTGGCAGGCGATGGGTTCCTAGTGGCAGTTTGATGGTGCCGGGCTTTGGTGCTTTTCTGAACAAATCTGTGACGTGGAACAACCTGTTGGATGCTGAGTCAAACGGCTGCTTTAGCTCCTACATTTACGAGGTTGTCTCGATGAAGATTTCACGCGGTTTTGCCCTGTCCTGCCTCCTGACCGTGGCGGCCAGCCCGGTATTTGCAGCAGGTTTCAGCCTGGGCGATGTGGCCAACGCCGTTTCTGGCGCCCAGGGCACCAACAAGGCCGCCGCCGCTGCGCCGACCTCACAGACCGCTGGCTTGCTGGGCGCACTGACCCAGCAACTGAATGTCACCCCGGAGCAGGCCGTCGGCGGTACCGGTGCGATGCTGGGCCTGGCCAAGAACCAACTGAGCAGCACCGATTATTCGCAGTTGGGCAAAAGCGTACCGGGCCTGGACAAGCTGTCGGGCAACAACGCATTGGGCAGCCTTGGCGCCTTGAGCGGCATGCTTGGCCAGAACGGTGGCAGCAAGACCAGCGGCCTGGACGGCGTGCTGGGTAACGTGAAGAACACCAACGACCTGAACACCGCGTTCAGCGCCTTGGGCATGGACAGCGGCATGATCGGCCAGTTTGCCCCGGTGATCCTGCAATACCTGGGCGGCCAGGGTGCCGACAGCTCACTGCTTGGCAAACTGGCCCAGGCCTGGGGTACCGGTAGCTAAGGTCGCTCGGCGCGCAGTTGGGCAATGCGCGCATCCTTCTCCATCCAGAGCTGGTTGACCCAGTTCTGGACGGTCTGGCGAAACGCCGGATCATTCTCGTAATCCCCCTGCCACAACGCCGGATCCAGCTCGCGGGTGCGGATATCAACAATGACGCGGGGCACCGCGCCGCTGATCAAGTCCCAGAACCCTGGAATCTTCTGCTGTGGATACACCACGGTCACGTCGAGGATCGCATCCAGCTGTTCGCCCATCGCGGCCAGCACAAACGCCACGCCACCGGCCTTGGGCTTGAGCAGGTGAGTGAAAGGTGAGCCCTGCTGGGCACGCTTGGCCTCGGTAAAACGCGTGCCTTCCAGATAGTTGACCACCGTCACCGGCTGGCGCTTGAACAGCTCGCAGGCCTGTTTGGTGATCTTCAGGTCCTGGCCCGCCAGTTCCGGGTGCTTGGCCAGGAACGCCTTGCTGTAGCGCTTCATGAACGGGTAATCCAGGGCCCACCAGGCCAGGCCCAGGAACGGCACCCAGATCAGTTCCTTTTTCAGGAAGAACTTGAAGAACGGCGTGCGCCGGTTGAGGGTCTGGATCAGCGCCGGGATATCCACCCAGGATTGATGGTTGCTGATCACCAGGTATGAGGTGTCGACCCTCAGCCCAGTGTCGCCGCGAATATCCCATTGGGTGGGGATGCACAGGGCAAAGATCAGCTTGTCGATCTCGGCCCAGGTCTCGGCGATCCACATCACGGCCCAGGAGGCGTAATCGCGTGACCGCCCGGGCGCCACCAGTTTGAGCAGGGCGAATACCAGCAGCGGGCCGATCAGGATCAGTGTGTTGAGTAACAGCAGCAGTGTGACGAAACAGCCGGTGAGCAGGCGGCGCATAAGCAACTCTTGCAAGCGATTGGACGGGCCATGATAAGCAGCTTGAGTCTAGAGGCCAAATCGCAAATGGCCTGACGAATGTTTCACTTTGTGTTGCGTATGCTGGGCAACGATCCAACTTTAGGCAGCGTTTGCAGTCTAGTATTCGTCTACTTACTTCAAGGAATCCTCCTACGTGAAATCCCTCCTTGCCCTATTAGCCGTGGTTGCCCTGCCCGTGATGGCCGCCGAGCCGACCCTGTACGGGCGCTACGAATATATCCAGTTGCCGGAAATCGGCGAGACCTTCAAGGCCAAGATGGACACCGGCGCGTTGACCGCCTCGCTGTCGGCCCGCGACATCGAGACCTTCACCCGCGATGGCGAGGACTGGGTGCGGTTCCGTCTCAGCGGCAAGGACGTGAGCAACAAGGTCTACGAACACAAAGTGGCGCGCATCAGCAAGATCAAGAACCGCGCCGACGAAGATGAAGACGGCGAAGAAACCAGCGTGGCCAAGCGCCCGGTGGTGGACCTGGAAATGTGCCTGGGCAACGTCAAGCGCACGGTGGAGGTCAACCTTACCGACCGCAGCAGCTTCAACTACCCGCTGCTGATCGGGGCCAAGGCCCTGCGTGAGTTCGGCGCCGCCGTGAACCCGGCTCGTCGCTATACCGCGGACAAGCCCGACTGCTGATTGACGCCGCATAAGGCATGGGGCACCGTTCACCTTTAGCTCCCAGTGCTCGGACGCCATGCCTCATATCCTGATTGTCGAAGACGAAGCGGCCATAGCCGATACGCTGATTTTTGCCCTGCAAGGCGAAGGCTTTACCACCACCTGGCTGACCCTCGGCCAGGCGGCGCTGGAGCATCAACGCCAAACCCCGGCCGATCTGCTGATCCTCGACATCGGCCTGCCGGACATCAGCGGTTTTGAAACCTGCAAGCAACTGCGCCGCTTCAGTGAAGTACCGGTGATGTTCCTCAGTGCCCGCGACGGTGAAATCGACCGTGTGGTGGGCCTGGAAATCGGCGCGGATGATTATGTGGTCAAGCCCTTCAGCCCGCGGGAAGTGGCGGCGCGGGTCAAGGCGATCTTAAAGCGCGTGGCACCGGTGGCAGCGCCGGCCAGCGGCGGCCTGTTCCAGGTGGACCACGAGCGGGTGCAGATCCACTATCGCGGCCAGTTGCTGGGCCTGACCCGGCATGAGTTCCGCCTGCTCAACTGCCTGCTGGAACAGCCCGGGCGGGTATTCAGCCGCGAGCAACTGCTGGATGCCGTCGGCGTGGCCGCCGATGCCGGCTACGAGCGCAATATCGACAGCCATATCAAAAGCCTGCGCAGCAAGTTGCGTGGCGTGGCCGCCGAGGCCGAGCCGATCCAGACCCATCGGGGCCTGGGCTACAGCTACAGCCCGAGCCACGCCTGATGCGCATGGGGCTGCGGATTTTCCTGGTGTATGCACTGTTTATCGGCCTCACCGGCTACTTTGTGCTCAACACGGTGATGAAGGAAATCCGCCCCGGCGTGCGTCAGTCCACCGAGGAAACCCTGGTAGATACCGCCAACCTGCTGGCGGAAATCCTGCGTGACGATGTGAAAAACGGCACCCTCGGCCAAAGCCACTGGCCTACCGTGCTCAAGGCCTACGGCGAGCGCCAGCCGGGCGCGACGATCTGGGGGCTGGCGAAGAATCAGGTCAACCACCGTATCTATGTGACCGACGCCAGGGGCGTTGTGCTGCTGGACTCGGCAGGTACAGCCGTGGGCCAGGACTACTCGAAATGGAACGACGTGTACCTGACCCTGCGTGGTGAGTACGGCGCCCGCTCGACCCGCAGCGATGCCGATGACCCGGCGTCGTCGGTGATGCATGTCGGCGCGCCGATCCGCGATAACGGGCAGATCATCGGCGCCGTTACCGTGGCCAAGCCCAACAGTTCGCTACAGCCCTATGTCGACCGCACCGAGCGCCGCCTGCTGTGGTACGGCGCCGGCCTGGTGGCGCTGGGCTTGTTGCTGGGGGCGTTGCTGTCATGGTGGTTGAGTGCTGCGCTACGCCGCCTGACCACCTATGCCCAGGCGGTCAGCGAGGGGCGGCGCGCCGAGTTGCCGCATTATCGCGGCGGTGAACTGGCGCAGTTGTCCACCGCTGTGGAGCACATGCGCACGCAACTGGAGGGCAAGGCCTACGTCGAGCGTTACGTGCACACTCTGACCCACGAACTGAAAAGCCCGTTGGCGGCGATTCGCGGCGCGGCGGAGTTGTTGCAGGGGGAAATGACTGTCGCCCAGCAACAGCGGTTTGTCGGCAATATCGCCAGCGAAAGCGCGCGCTTGCAGCAGTTGATCGAGCGCCTGCTGAACCTGGCACAGGTCGAGCAGCGCCAGGGGCTGGAGCAGCAAGTCCCGGTACCGTTGGCCGCCTTGGTCGATGAAGTCCTCAAGGCGCAATGCGCGCGGATCGAACAGGCCGGGTTGCAGGTCGAGCGCCTGATCGAAGCGGATGTGAAGCTGTATGGCGAGCCGTTTTTACTGCGCCAGGCCTTGGGCAACCTGCTGGAAAACGCCCTGGACTTTACCCCGCCAGGCGGCACTCTGCGCTTTAGCGCCCAGGTGCGGCATCACGATGTGGATGTGTGCTTGTTCAACCAGGCTGCACCGATCCCCGAATACGCGCTGCCACGCCTGAGCGAGCGCTTCTACTCCCTGCCGCGCCCGGCCAGCGGGCGCAAAAGCACCGGCCTGGGCCTGAATTTTGTCGAAGAAGTAGTGAAGCTGCACGGCGGCTCATTGCAGATCGGCAACGTCCCGGGTGGCGTGCAAGTGGTGCTGCATCTCCACACAGTCTCCACATTGCCCTCATAAATCCCCCACAGGCCGCCGCCACACTCTCCCCATCAAAACAGGGAGAGACCCATGAACCGCAGCCTGCTATTCAAACTGGGCGCCATTGCGCTGCTGATCCTGCTATTGCTGATTCCGTTGCTGATGATCAACGGCATCATCAACGACCGCCAGGAACTGCGCGACGGCGTCTTGATGGACATTGCCCGCAGCTCCAGCTACAGCCAGCAGGTCAGCGGGCCGTTGATGGTGGTGCCGTATCGCAAGACCGTGCGTGAGTGGAAGCTCAACGAAAAACTCAACAAACGCTATGAAGTGCTCAGCGAAGAAGATGGCCGCCTGTACTTCCTGCCGGAGCAGTTCGAACTCGACGGCAAGGTACAAACCGAACTGCGCGCCCGGGGGATCTACCAGGCGCGGCTGTTCCATGCCGACAACCGCATCAGCGGCCGCTTTGTGCTGCCGGCGCAGATGGGCATCAAGGAGGACTTTGCCGATTACACGTTTGGCCAGGCATTTTTGGCGGTCAGTATCAGCGATATCCGCGGCATTGAAAACGCCCTGAAACTGGAGCTGGGCAGCCAGCGCCTGGAGTTTGCCCCGGGCACCCAGGTGAGCTTCCTTGGCGCTGGCGTGCATGTACCGTTGCCCGCCCAGGACAGCAAGAACCCCGCGCCGCTGGACTTCGCGTTCGACCTGCGGCTGCAAGGTACCGAACAACTGCTGGTGCTGCCGGTGGGCAAGACCAGTAAGGTCAAGCTGGCCTCCAACTGGCCCCATCCAAGCTTCGTCGGCAACTTCCTGCCGGTGCAGCGCGAGATCAACGACCAAGGTTTTAGCGCCAGCTGGCAGACCTCGTTTTTCTCCACCAACCTTGAAGAATCACTGGGAGGCTGTGTGGTCGGCAGTCGCTGCGAGGACTTCAACCAGCGCAGCTTCGGCGTGAACTTTATCGACCCGGTGGACCAGTACCTCAAGAGCGATCGCGCGATCAAATATGCGCTGCTGTTTATCGCCCTGACATTCGCCGGCTTCTTCCTGTTCGAAGTGCTCAAGAGCCTGGCGGTACACCCGATCCAGTACGCGTTGGTGGGGGTGGCCCTGGCGTTTTTCTACCTGCTGCTGTTGTCGCTGTCCGAGCATATCGGCTTTGCCCTGGCGTACCTGATTTCGGCCAGTGCCTGTGTGTTGTTGATCGGTTTTTATGTGTGCCATGTGCTGCGCAGCGTGGCCCACGGCCTGGGGTTCTCGGCGGGGTTGGCGGCGCTGTATGGCTTGCTGTACGGGTTGTTGAGCGCCGAGGACTACGCGCTGCTGATGGGCTCGTTGTTGCTGTTCGGGCTGCTGGGCACGGTGATGGTCCTGACGCGCAAACTGGACTGGTATGGCGTGGGCAAACGCAAGGTGGCCGAGCCGTTGGCGTTTGACCTGGAGGCGGTGCAATGATCGGCTTACGTGAGGATCAGCGGGAGAGGGGAGAGCTGGTGGCGATGATCAGGGCATTGCTGCCCGACCCTTGGAGCGGGCGTGCCTCCCCCTCGACAATGCGCCTGGAATACCTTCGCGAGCCAGCTCGCTCCTACAAGGGAGGCACCACTCAGGCCGGCGGCTGGGTCGCCAACATCGAAGGCCGCTGACTGACCTCGGCGTACCAGGTAGCCAGTTTGGGATTGCTTGAACGCCAGCGCAGGTCCGGGTGGCGAAAGTCCAGGTACGCCAGGGCGCAGGCGACGCTGATGGCGGCGATGTCGAAATAGCTGGCCAGCTCAGCGATGGCGTCCTGTTCCAACTCGGCCAGGGCGCGGCGGATTTTGTTGCGCTGCTCCTGCAGCCAGCTGTCCCAGTGTTTGTCGGCCGGGCGCAGGGCGGTTTCATAGCGTACCAACACCGCCGCGTCCATGATCCCATCGGCCGTCGAGGCCAGGGTCAGGCGGCGCCAGCGGGCCGAGCCGTCGCGGGGGATCAGCGGGTTGCCGACGTGCTGGTGGTCGAAGTAGTCGAGGATCACCCGGCTGTCGTGCAACACATTGCCATCGGCCAGGCGCAGGGCCGGGATCTTGCCCAGGGGGTTGCCCTCGTTCAACGCGGTGATCGGGTTGACCGGCGTGACCAGCACGGTCTCCAGGGCAACCCGCTCTTGCTGGCCGGTTTCGTGGAGCAGCACCAAAACTTTGCGGACAAACGGCGAAGCGGGGTTGTGGAACAAGGTCATGCTGGGCGCGAACATGGGCAATCCTCGGAAAGGGTCGGCCATAGACTAGACAGTTGCGAGGTGACTGGCGAGGGGGATCTCGGTTGTTTTTGCGGGCCTCATCGCAGGCAAGCCAGCTCCCACATTGGACGGTATTCGCACATCAAAGTGGGGGAGCTGGCTTGCCTGCGATGGCGTCCTCACGGCCGCCGCAGCAACCCCCAGACACCGATTGCCGCCGGGATCCCCAGCCCAAGCCAGCTGAGGGAATCCCAACCCCCATCCCCCAGCAACGCCGCAAACAACCCGGCAGCACTGAGCAGCCCGATCACCAAGGGCACCCCGAACACCTTCCAGAAATTCGACTGCCGGGGCCTCATGGCTTGGCCGCCTTGCGCCGCACCCACCACAGGTACACACCGCTGCCCAACACGATGATGGTCAGCACATCCAGCACCGCCCAGAGGATTTTCATCGGCATGCCGCCATAGTCGCCAAAGTGCAGGGGCTGGGACATGCCCATGGCGTCCATGTACCACGGCCGCTCGGCCACGGCGGTGACGCTCAGGTCGCTGGCGTCGATCAGCACCGGGGTCAGCAGGTGCGAGGTCAGGTGCGTGCTGCCTTTCATGAATACCGCGTAGTGATGCTCGCTGGAAAACCGCGTGCCAGGGAACGCAATAAAATCTGGGGTCATGCCCGGTGCGACTTGTTCGGCGATGTTCAGCAGGTTGGTGGCCGGCGCACGCAAGGTCAGCGGCGGCGCGTTCTTGTAGGGCTCGATCATCGCGGTGAGGCTGTCGCTGCGCCACGCGGCGATGATCAGGTCGGCGCAGGCGCTGATCACCCCGGTGACGCCCACCACCAGCGCCCAGGTCAGGGTGACGACACCGATCAGGTTATGCAGGTCCAGCCAACGCAGGCGCGTGGACTTGTCCTGGCGCACCGTGGCGAACTTCAAGCGCCGCATGAACGGCAGGTACAACACCGTGCCGGAAACAATCGCCAGCACAAACAGCACCCCCATGAACGCCAGCAGCAATTTGCCCGGCAGCCCGGCGAACATATCCACATGCAGGCGCAGCAGGAACATCGTCAAGCCGCCGTTGGCCGACGGCATCTCCACACTTTCGCCGGTGCGCGCGTCGAGCATAAAGGTGTGGGACGAATTGGGCTCGGTCCCGGCGGTGGCCGCCATGATCGCAATCACACCGTTCTTGTCGTCTTCGTCCCAGGCCAGGTACTGCATGGCCTCGCTAGGGCGATGGGCCTGGGCCTTGGCCACCAGTTGCTCGAGATTGAGCTGCGGGGTATCGGCCGGCATCTGCTTGAGCTCGGGTTCATTGCCCAGCAGGTGATCGATCTCGTGGTGAAAGATCAGCGGCAGCCCGGTCAGCGCCAGCATCAGCAGGAACACGGTGCAGATCAGGCTGGTCCAGGTGTGGATGAAGGACCAGCGGCGGATGGTTGTGCTTTTCATTTCATAGCCTTCAGACACACCAAAGCCGCCCCACGGGGCGGCCTGGTTGTTAACTCAGCCGATTACCACTGGTAAGTGGCACTGGCGACGACGCTGCGTTGATCACCGTAGTAGCAGTAGGACGCATCACAGGTGGAGATGTACTGCTTGTCGAACAGGTTGGTGGCGTTCAGTTTCACCGAGGCACCCTTGAGGCTGTTGTCCAGGCGGCCGAGATCGTAATGCACCGACGCATCGAACACGGTGTAGGCATCGGCCTTGCCCAGCCAGGTGTTGCCCTGGTCGCCATAGGTGTTGCCGGTGTAGCGGGCGCCAGCGCCAATGCCGAAACCGTCGAGCACGCCATCGTGCCAGGTGTAGTCGGTCCACAGGGAGGCTTGCTGGTTGGGTATCAGTTGCAGGCGGTTGCCTTTGTAGATGCCTGTTTGCACTTCGGATTTGGCCAGGGTGTAGGCAGCGATGACCTTGAGGTTCTCGGTCACGTCAGACACCGCTTCCAGTTCCAGGCCCTTGACCTTCACTTCGCCGGCCTGGTCGGTGATCGACTCGCCAGCCGAGCCGAATCGGGTGACCAGCACGTTTTTCTGGGTCAGGTCATACACCGCCGCGCTAAGCAGGGTATTGGAGCCAGGTGGCTGATACTTGACCCCCAGTTCCCACTGCTTGCCTTCGGTAGGTTTGTACGACTTGACCGGGTCGACGCTGGCGTTGCTCGCTGGCTGGAATGATTCGGCGTAGGACAGGTACGGTACAAAACCCGAGTCGAACACATAACTCAGTGCCGCGTTGCCACTGAAGTTCTTGCTGCGGTCGGTGTTGGTCGCGTCGCTCTTGTTGAGGTACGTGGTGCCTTGATGCACCCAGTCTTCACGGCCGCCCAGGGTCAGGCGCCATTGGTCCAGGGCCATCTGGTCTTGCACGTAGAGGCCGGTCTGGACGGTTTTCTGGTCGTAGTCGTAGTACGCATCTTTGCGCGCCGGGCGCTCAATTGGCTGCCCATAAACCGGCTTGTAGATGTTAACTGTGCCGGCGCCGCCGAAAATGGACAGATAGGAGGAGTTAGTGCGCTGATGATCCAGGCCGATCAGCACAGTGTGGTTGATATTGCCGGTAGCGAAGTCAGCCTGGAAATTGTTGTCCACTGCAAACTGCGCGATGTCCTCGTCCACATTGGTCGAGGAGCGGCTGATGTTGCCCTCGGCGTCCACCGGAGCGTAGAAGTAAGAGCCCACGGTCAGTTGCTGGAACGACAGCTCCGACTTGGTATAACGCAGGTTTTGCTTGAACTGCCAGGTATCGTTGAAACGGTGTTCAAAGGCGTAGCCCAAGGCGTAGTAGGTACGGTCGTAGAACTCGTAGTCCGGGTCACCCAGGTTCTTGTGGTGGGAGACGTCGCCCAGCGGCGACTTGATCTTGGTGCCCACGATCGGCAGGAACTGGCTGGTGGTGCCGGTATCGTCGCGAGTGAACTGCGAGAGCAGGGTCAGCTTGGTATCGGTGTCGATGTTCCAGGTCAGGCTGGGCGCAATGTTGTAGCGCTTGTTGTCGATGTGATCGACCTGGGTGCCGGCGTCGCGCACCACGCCACTGAGGCCATAGAGGAACTGGCCGTCATCATCGATCTTGCCGGTGCTGGCGAAGTTGATCTGGCGGTAGTTGTCGCTGCCGTATTGCACCTGGATGGCATTGCTCGATTCCGCGCTGGGGCGCCGGCTGACCATATCCAGCAGACCGCCTGGCGGGGTCTGGCCGTAGACCGACGAAGCCGGGCCACGCAGCAGGGCGAGGCGGTCGAGGTTCCAGGTTTCCGCTTTCGGGTTGGCGTACACGCCACGTGGCAATGGCAGGCCATCGAGGAAATGGGTGGGTTCGAAGCCACGTACGCGCATCCAGTCATAGCGGGTGTCACTGCCGTAGCTGGCGGACACGATGCCAGGCATGTACTTGACCGCGTCATCCAGGTTCTGCACGTTGCGATCCTGCATTTGCTGGCGGGTGGCGACGGAAATCGAGCGAGGTGCTTCTACCAGGGCTGTATCGGTCTTGGTCCCAGCCGCCGTACGCGTAGCCACATAACCCTCCACCGGCCCCCACGCGCTCTCGTAATTCCCCTGCCCGGTGATATTGGTCTGCGGCAACGACACCACACCCTCTGGAATCGCTACCAGGCTGTAGGTGCCCGCGCTGCTTTGCTCCAGCTGCAACCCAGTGCCACGCAAGGCCTCGCGCAGTGCGCCCGGGGCATCGAACTGGCCCTTGACCGGGGCCGAGGTCTTGCCGGCGGCCAGTGCCGGGCTGAGGGTCAGCGCGAGGCCGGCCTGGCTGGCGATCTGGTTCAGGGTGCTGGCCAACGGTGCGGCCGGCAGGTTGTAGGCACGCACGCTGGATGCCTGTTCGGCGGCGATCAGCGCAGTACTGGCCAGCGGGGCGCTGAGGGCGATCGCCACGGCTAGCAGGCTGGGGCGCAACAAGGTGTCTAGTGTGCGGGACATAGGGCGGCTCCGGAATGGAAATATTTCTCAATTGCCTAGGTGCCGGACGAGAATCAAAAAGTGATAGGGCCAAGTGAAAATAAATCTGTGAATGCTCACAACTCTTCGTAATGCATGGCCCTCAAGGCTCAGGATAGCGGGGTTTTTCAGCCGACGGCCCACTGCAGTTTGTTGGCCAGTGCATCGGGGTATGGCGCTGTATCGGCGATTGCCGCGCGGGTGGCCTCGCCATGGCCGAACGCCTCAATCAATAGCTCAACGTGCGCGGCCAGGTAATCGCTCAACGCATCAAGGCGCTCCTCAAGGGCGCGGTAGCGCGCAATGTCCATAAGGCCTTCGCTGATAAACCAGGCGGCGTGTTTATTCAGGTATTCCAGCACATACATCCCGCACAACGCGCTACCCAGTTCCCTGGCCAGGCCCTGGGGCAGCGAGTGGCTCGCCTGCACCGCGCTCTCGATGGCCAGGCGCTGGGCGTAGGCCTCACCCGCGCGGGCAACGATCATCAATTGCGAGTTCCATACCTGCATGTCGTCCTCACCCTCGCCGCTATGCTGGGCGACATGTTCGGCCACTTGCTTGAGCAAGCGATACTCCAGGGTGTGCGCCATGGCCTGCCAGTACGCGGCATCATCCAGTGCGCCTTGTGGGTCTGGCCGGGTGGGTTCGTCCAAGGGCTGACCGATCAGGACCTTGGCTGCGTCCAACAGGATCATGCGATTATTGCCACCGGCATCCTGGTAGATCTTGGCCATGCCTTCGTAGTCGGCGAAGCGATTGAGGTTGAGCGCGCCGGCCACTCCGCAGCGCAATCGGCATTCGGTGGCCAGCGCCTCGGCGGCAGGGGCGCAGAGGGCCTTGGTCAGGGCCAGGGTCTGGCTGATGGCGGCCCATGGGGTCCACGTCACGTCGCCGCTGCCGGTGGTCTGCAGCGATGCCTGGCTGGCCGTGCCTTCGATCCACAGGCGCGCGGAGTCATTGGCAAAGCACTTCATGACGTAGGCCGTGGCCAGGCAGCCGAACAGCGCACGGCGTTGGGTACGAAAAGCCAGCAAGCCGGTGCCGTTGCCGATCCGCGCCTGGGTGGTGCGCCGGTTGGCATGGGTCAGGGCCAGGGTTGCACAGGCCAGCATCACCGAACTCAAGCCGATACCGACCATGGCCCAGACATTTTTGGGCGCAAACAGTGAGCGAATCAGGCGGCGGTCGGTGCTGCCCAATGGGTCGTGGAAGTGATTGGCCGCGTCGATCGAGGCACCATCGCACAGCCACGCGTCGAACGGTAGGCGCACCCGGTCAAAGCTTGCCAGGCCATAATCGAGCGGCACTGCGCGAATCTCCGCCGGCGACGACATGCAAACCCCTGGGCGCGGGCCCTTGGCGTCACTCAGTGGCAGTACAAACGCGAACACGCCACAGGCCTGGCCCTGCACGGTTACCTGGGCAAACACCACGCCCATCTTGTCCAGGTTATTGATGCCGACGTTGGCGAATTTCAGCGCCGCTTTGTTTGGCGTGTTCAGCACAAACGTGCGGGTTTGGGGGGCGAATACTGCTTCGACACAGGCCCCCATATGGGAGTTGCTGCGACCTATCTCAGTCAGTGCGTACACCCCAAGTCTCGTGCCGGTTTCCAGTTGATGTCGCCACTGCGCAGCGTGCGGGTGATCCTGTTCGAACGCCAGGAGTGTGCCGATGCAAAGCCCTTGCTGAATCACGCAGCCCATAAAAAGCGAGGGGTCGTTGATCGCCGCGTGAGAGGCCACGGCCATCAGTAACTGCGGTTGTGCAAACCCGTGAATGCCTTCGGGCAGTTGCCGCATCAGGTGCTGCAAGCGCTGGTAGGTATGGCGGTGGCCGTCGTGAAAGCTCTGGTTGGCGCGGGGGCGCAGTTCAGGGTCGCGGAAGATTTTCGCCATGTGTGCGTGAACCTGGGCATCGACCGGGCCATTGGCCAGGCCGCGCAGGGCCATGATCGCTTCGTGTTCGAGGGGTGTCTTGGTCAGCAACAGGCGCAGGATTTCGATGGGTTGTGCCAGCGGCGCGTAGACCTGTGCATCGGGCAAGCTCTTGTGTATGCACGTGGACAGGCCGTTGTTCACCCCGAGGTCGATAAACACGGTGTGTTCGTCCGTCGGCAGCTGCGCCAAGGTGTGGGGCAGGTTGGTCGGCTGCGTGACACCCCGGGTAAACATGTGGTGCAGGTCATCCTCGGGTTCGTAGCGGCGCCCCAGTACGGTGGAGTAGATCGGTGTATGGAACGGCTGGGGTATCAGGGGCTGCAGGTTTTCGTAGAGCTTGCGGGCAACTTCCAGGTGAGGGGGGTAGTGGGAAGCGTACGCGATGGGGATCGGGCGCAAGGGCGGCGCGTTGCCGTCATGGTGGGCACGCAGGTGCGCAAGGTCTGCCGTCTCGCCGCTGATGATGCATTGCGCCGGTGCGTTGACCGAGCCCAGTACCAGGTTGCGCTCGGGGAAGCGGTCCAGCAGTGCTTGGGTGGCCGGCGCCGAAAGGTTGATCAGCAGCATGCTGCCTCGGCCCTCCTCGTCGCGGTAGGCGGCATTGAGAGCGCACACCGCGCGTGCCCCCTGCGCAATGTCGAGCACGCCGCCACAGACCCTGGCCGCAATTTCGCCGAAACTTTGCGCAACGATCAGGGCAGGGACCACACCTGCCGCCTGGAGCAATTGATTGAGTACCACCGCTGCGCCATATAGCGCCAACTGGGCAACGCCGGAAGGCAGGGGGAGTGCGTGATCATGGGTCAGCAGAACCTGGGTCACTAATCCAGGGTGCGGATCTGGCTCGTATTGGGCCGCCTGGTGTTCGATGATCGCCAGGGTCGCGTCAATTTGCTCCCGCGCTTGGGGAACGCACTGATACAACTCTGCCAAAGCGCCACAGGGGTCGCTGCCTTGGCCAGGAAAGCCAAAGACATAGTTCTGACGGTAAACATTGAGTTGGGTTGACATGGGTCCATCCTCGTTGGCCTAACAGAAACGCTTTAGCCAGCGGGTTGCCGGCAAAGCGAAGGCTTATTGGATGGCAAAAGGTAGTGTTCATAACCTGTGAAAAATGACAGTTTTTTGGACTTTTTCGAAATTGTCTTTATTCAGTTGTTACTAGCAGAGCCGCCTGGCGCGGGCCCGGCGGCCACGTTTACCCACCATGGCGTACGCTGCTGGATCTGCACCGGCAAAGTCGGCAGCAGGGCATTCAAGGCCAGGTCGGTGTCGTGCAGCGGGAAGCTGCCGGTGATGCGCAGGTCGGCGACGTTTTTGTCCACGCCCAGGTAGCCGGTGCGATAGCGCGACAGTTCCTCGACCACATCCGCCAGCCGCGCGTTGTCGACCACCAGCATGCCGCGGGTCCAGGCGTCGGTGCCGGGGCTGACGGCTAGCAACGGGCCAAGGCCGTCATGGCGCATCAGCACCTGCTGGCCTTCCTTGAACACCTGCTCCTGCTGTACCGCCTCGGGCTGCGCCGCGACGGCCGACTGCAACACGCTGAGCCGCGTTCCGTCGTCCTCGCGCTTGACGATAAACCGCGTACCCAGGGCGCGCAGGCTGCCGTCGCGGGTCTGGACGAAAAAGGGGCGCGCGTCGTTATGGCCGGTCTCTACGAGAATCTCGCCGTCCTGCAACACAATCACCCGGCGCTTTTCGTCAAAGCGCACATCAATGGCGCTGTGGGTATTGAGGTTGATCAGCGTGCCATCGGCCAGTTTCAGGGTGCGTTGTTCGCCGGTGGCGGTGCGTTGGTCGGCCAGCCAATAGTCGAGGGGCGCGTAGCGCTGGCCGGCGAACAGCGCCAGGCCGCAGATCAGCACCACACTGGCCAGGCCACTGCCGAGCTTGCGCACCCGGCGGCGGATACTTTCGCGCGATTGCAGCAACGCCGCCCGCGCCGGGCCGCTGGCCACACTGAAGCGCTGGTCGAGCATGCCCAGTTGGCGCCAGGCACGGGCATGTTCATCGCTGCTGGCCAGCCACTTATTGAATTCTTCCTGCTCTACGGCGCTGCGATTCCCGGAATCCAGGGACAGTTGCCAGGCTATCGCAGCATCCAGCACTCGTGCCGAAACCGGTTTGGAACTGATCTGAGTCACAGCGGCTCGCCATACAGCGCGATGTAGCACTGGCGAATACCCTGGGCCAGGTACTGGCGCACCCGTGGCACGGAAACCCCCAGGCGCTGGGCGATTTCGGCGTGGCCCAGGCCATCGAGACGGTTATAGAGGAAGGCGGCGCGGGCCTTGCTGGAGAGTTTGCCGAGCAGGCGGTCGATGGCCTTGAGGTCTTCGAGGATCAGGTGCTGTTCTTCTGGGGACGGGTGTTCGCTTTCCGGAAGCAGCATCAGTTCGCTGAGGTAGGCCTGTTCCAGCGCGGCGCGGCGGAAATAGTCGAACAACAGGCCCTTGGCGATGGCCACCAGGAACGCCCGGGGCTCGCGGGGTTCGCGCAGTTCTTCACGGCCCAGCAGGCGCATGAAGGTGTCCTGGCTGAGGTCTTCGGCCCGACTGGGGCAGGCCACGTTGCGCCGCAGCCATGCCAGCAGCCAGCCGCGATGGTCACGGTACAACGTGCCAACAAGCTCACTGTGGGGACTTTGGGCTGACGACAAGGCATCACCAATCGAGATGTTTAAACTAACGAGAATTATTCGCGATTGTGGCAGAGGCAGCGGATGGGTGCAATTGGCGTTGGTCGGGTGATGCTTCCTATAGGGAGGGGGCCTGCTTGCGGCGTTTCCATTGGCTCAGGCGCTGTTGCAGTGCCGCCGGGCTGTCCAGCCCCTGCTGGCGGGCGCGGCTGAACAGAATCAACATCAATTCAGCGGTGGCCAGGGCGTCGGCGCTGGCGTGATGGCGTTCGCCGACTTGCAGGTTGAAATGGCCGACCCAGTCATCCAGGCCCGCTTCGCGAATATGCGCCTGCGGGCACAGCAGCGGCGCCAGGTCCGCCACGTCGAGGAATGGATGAGCCAGGCGGTACCCCAGGCTGTCCTTGAGCGCGCGCCCAAGCATGTGTTGGTCGAACGGGGCATGGAACGCCAGCAGCGGGCTGTCGCCGACAAAATCCATGAAGTCCAGCAACGCCTCGGCCGGATCGCAACCGGCGGCGATCGCACTGGGGCCGAGGCCGTGGATCAGTACGCTGGGGCTGAGTTTGGTTTGAGCCCGTAGCAGGGTGCGTTCGAACTGCTGGGAAAAGTCGATGGCACCGTCTTCAATGACCACCGCGCCAATCGACAGCACCAGGTCACGATTGAGGTTCAGGCCGCTGGTTTCCAGGTCGAGGACGACCCAGCGCTGCTCGCGCAAGCTGTGTTCGCCGAGCGCCTTGGGGGCAGCCAGGTGTTGCAGGCGCGCCTGTTGACCGGCATCCAGGCCCGGCCGCGCAGGGCGCAGCCAACTGAACAGGCTCACAGTTGATACCTCAGGGCCAGGCTGCTTTGCAGGCGCTGGGCCTGGCGCAGGGATTCACGCAGGATGCGCCGGTCCAGATGGTTGAGGCTGTCGGGGTCGACCCGGTTGGAGTACGGCTGGTTCTCGCGGGTCTGCAACTGGTGCTGCTGCATGCGGGTTTGCTGGATAAAGTGGTAGGCCTCTTCATAGGCCGCGCCGTCCAGGCGTTCGATCACCTCGTGCTCCACCAGTTGGCGTAAACGCTCCAGGGTGTTGTTGGCTGCGATCCCGTTAGCCAGGGCCAACAGGCGTGCGCCATCGACGAAGGGCGTCAAACCCTGCACCTTGAGGTCCAGGGTGGCCTTGTCCGAGCCCTTGCGCGTCAGCACGAAGTCACGGAAGCGCCCCACCGGCGGGCGCTGGCGCAAGGCGTTCTCGGCCATCATCCGCTGGAACAGGCGATTGTCCGCGACCTGGTCAAGAATGCCCTGGCGCAGTTGCTCGCAACCCTGTTCATCGCCCCACACCACCCGCAGGTCGAAGTAGATGCTGGATTTGAGCAGGTTTTCCGGCGTCGCCTCGCGGATAAACGCAGCAAAACGCCGGGCCCACTCGGCGCGGGACAGGCACAGTTCGGGGTTGCCGGCCATGATATTGCCCTTGCACAGGGTAAAGCCGCACAGCGCCAGGCTCTGGTTGATCTGCTGCGCCAGCGGCAACAGCAGGCCGCGAATCTCGGCCGCATGGGCTGCGTCACGGGCGTCGAACAGAATGCCGTTGTCCTGGTCGGTGTGCAGCGTCTGCTCGCGGCGGCCTTCGCTGCCGAAACACAGCCAACTGAACGGCACGCCGGGGTCGCCCTTGTCGGCGATGCTCAGCTCGATGACCCGGCACACCGTGTGGTCGTTGAGCAGGGTGATGATATGGGTGATCTGGGTCGAGGACGCGCCATGGGCCAGCATGCGTTCGACCAACTGGCCGATTTCGCCACGGATCGCCACCAGGTTGTCGACCCGGGGCGCGTTGCGGATGGTACGCGCCAGGTGCACCAGGTCGACCCGTTGCAGGGAAAACAGATCGCGCTCGGACACCACGCCACACAGGCGCCGATCCTTGACCAGGCACACGTGGGCGATATGCCGTTCGGTCATGGCAATCGCGGCATCAAATGCGCTGTGATCCGGGCTGAGGAAAAACGGCGCCTGGGTCATGTGCTGTTCGATGGCCTGGCTGAAGTCGCTGGTGCCATCGGCGACCACCTGGCGCAGGTCGCGCAGGGTGAAGATCCCCAGGGGCGCCTTGTGTTCATCGACCACCACGATGCTGCCGACCTGCTGCTCGTGCATCAGCGTGACCGCCTCGCGCAGCGGCGTCAGCGGGCTGCACGTCACCGGGTGGCGCATGGCCAACTCGCCCAAGCGGGTGTTCAACGAGTATTGGGTACCGAGGGTTTCCACGGCCTTTTGCTGCACCTGCTGGTTGACCTGGTCCAACAGGCTGCTGACCCCGCGCAAGGCAAAATCACGGAACGGGCTGGACAGGGCAAACAGCTTGATAAAGGCCGGCTTGTTCAATTGCAGGCAGAAGGTATCTTCGGCGGCCTTGTGCTCGGTGCGGGTCGCCCGCTCCCCCAGCAGCGCGGCCAGGGGGAAGCATTCGCCGGTGGTGATTTCGAAGGTGGTTTGCGCCGAATCCGGCCGCTCGCCCACCACACGCCCTTGCTTGACGATGTAGAAGTGCTCCACGGGGCCTGCCGAAGGCTTGAGAATGCTCTCGCCGGGGCCATAGAAGCGCAATTGGCACTGTTCCACCAGAAACGCCAGGTGGGCGTTTTCCATTTGGTTGAACGGCGGGAAGCGTTGCAGGAATTGCAGGGTGCCGTGAATGTTCTGCAACACCGCAGTTTTCCCTGCCTGGGTGAAAGCATCAGCTTTACTCATAACCATGACCGCAGTTTTTTTGTCGTTATCGTCCCTCATGGTCGACCCCCACGCGGCGGGTGCCCATTGGACGTAAGTCTAGGTAGCTATCCGGCCTTCAATGACTAGGGAAAAACCTTACATGAATATGGTCCAAACCCCGTAGATCTCCCACTAGGAAATCTATCCGACGAAGTGCACATTGTTCGCCCTTCCGGCGATGTCTGACTTCTGTGCTGGGAGATTGAGAGAAACTGCCGAGAAATCTATGCCCGACCAAGATATTTTGAGTGATGCCGAGCGCGAGGCGCTGAGCGCCGTGATGCTGGAGCCTGATCTACCGCCGCAACGGGTGCTGATCGTCGATGACGATAAAGACGCCCGTGAACTGCTGGCGGAAATTCTCGGGCTCGATGGCATTCGCTGCATGACGGCGGACAGTGGCGAGGCGGCATGGCAACTGCTCAATTCCAGTACCTCCATCGGGTTGTTGATCACGGATCTGCGCATGGCGCCCAGCAATGGCCTGGAGTTGATCCGAAAAGTGCGCGGCTCCACCCGCGCGGCGTTACCGATCATCATCATGTCGGGGGATGCCGAGGCGCCGGATGTTATTGATGCGATGCATTTGAGTGTGGTGGACTTTTTGCTCAAGCCGATTGATAGCGTGAAGTTGGCGAAGATGGTCAAGCGCGAGTTGGGGATGGCTCCGTAGCCGAGGGACCGTTGGTCGGCACTGTCAGATTTCACAGTATCGGGTGTTTGAGGGGGGCCTGTTTAATCGTTGAGAGGGTGCTGGTTTGGGACCGGCGCCCCAACTAATGAAGCGAACAGGAGTTCACCATGAGTAATGCATGTAATGGCACCACAACAGTCGAAGCGAATATCTCGGCGCGTGTAAATGGACACGATAACCTTTTTTATCCGAATCAATTTTCTGGCTCGTCATCTGGGGTGCTGCTGGTCGCGACCAGTGATACTACGCACCTGGGAATTAACTACGGCCAGACCCTGGGGCAGGGGACTCATACGTTGCCGCATACGCAATTTCAAATAGATTATCTGGATCCTGCTGGACGCACATTTACTCACTCGGTTGGAGGCACTATCCAGGTGAAAGTGGTCGGTAATGTGCATTCGGGCACGTTGACCGGCGTTACAGTTGATGGAACGGGTTCTGGGGCTGGCTCGCAGGCCGTAATTTCGGGTACCTACGTCATTATTGTCAGTTAAGTCTTGCTACACGGCCTATAAAAAGCCCCGGCCATATGACCAGGGCTTTTTCATTTCAGTGACCCGTTACAAACCATTCCTGGCCTTGAACTCCCGCCGCCGACGATGCAACACCGGCTCGGTATAACCATTGGGCTGCTGGGTCCCTTCAATCACCAACTCCACCGCGGCCTGGAACGCGATATTGCTGTCGAAGTCCGGGGCCAGCGGACGGTACAGCGCATCCCCGGCGTTCTGCCGATCCACTACCGGCGCCATGCGCTTGAGGCTTTCCATGACCTGGGCCTGGCTGACCACGCCATGGCGCAACCAGTTGGCGATGTGCTGGCTGGAGATACGCAGGGTGGCGCGGTCTTCCATCAGGCCTACATCGTTGATGTCCGGCACTTTCGAGCAACCCACGCCCTGGTCGATCCAGCGCACCACATAACCGAGGATGCCCTGGGCGTTGTTGTCCAGTTCGTTGCGGATTTCTTCCTCGGACCAGTCGGTATTCTGCGCCAGGGGGATGGTGAGGATATCGTCCACCGAAGCGCGTTCGCGCTTGGCCAGTTCGGCCTGGCGGGCAAAGACGTCGACCTTGTGATAATGCAGCGCGTGCAGCGCAGCGGCGGTCGGCGACGGTACCCACGCAGTGTTGGCGCCCGCCAGCGGGTGCGCGATCTTCTGCTCGAGCATCGCGGCCATCAGGTCGGGCATGGCCCACATGCCTTTACCGATCTGCGCACGGCCCTGCAGGCCGGTGCTCAAGCCGATATCGACGTTCCAGTTTTCGTAGGCGCCGATCCACTTTTCGGCCTTCATCGCGGCCTTGCGCACCATCGCGCCAGCTTCCATGGAGGTGTGGATTTCGTCGCCGGTACGGTCGAGGAAGCCGGTGTTGATAAACACCACGCGCTCGCTGGCCGCCTTGATACAGGCCTTGAGGTTGACCGTGGTGCGGCGCTCCTCGTCCATGATCCCGACTTTCAGGGTGTTGCGCGGCAGGTTCAGCACGTCTTCGATGCGCCCGAACAGCTCGTTGGTGAACGCCGCTTCTTCCGGGCCGTGCATTTTCGGCTTGACGATGTACACCGAGCCGGTGCGGCTGTTCTTGCGGCTGTTGTTGCCATTGAGGCTGTGGATCGCGGCCAGGCTGGTGATCAGGCCGTCGAGGATGCCTTCGGGCACTTCATTGCCCTGGGCATCGAGGATCGCGTTGATGGTCATCAGGTGGCCAACGTTACGCACGAACAGCAGCGAGCGACCATGCAAGGTCACCGCGTTGCCATCGACACCGGTGTAGGTGCGGTCGGCGTTCATGGTACGGGTGAAGGTCTTGCCGCCCTTGGCCACTTCTTCGGTCAGGTCGCCCTTCATCAGGCCGAGCCAGTTGCGGTAGATCACCACTTTGTCATCGGCATCGACGGCGGCCACCGAGTCTTCGCAGTCCATGATGGTGGTCAGCGCGGCTTCCATCAGGATGTCTTTGACGCCGGCGGCGTCGGTCTGGCCGACCGGGGTGCTGGCGTCGACCTGGATTTCGAAATGCAGGCCGTTGTGCTTCAACAAGATTGCGATGGGCTGGGCGGCATCGCCCTGGTAGCCGATCAACTGGGCATCGCTGCGCAGGCCGCTGTTGCTGCCGCCCTTGAGGCTGACTATCAGCTTGCCATCGACAATCTTGTAGCCGGTGGAGTCGACATGGCTGCCGGCGGTGAGGGGTGCGGCTTCGTCGAGGAACGCACGGGCGAAGGCGATAACCTTGTCACCGCGCACCTTGTTGTAGCCCTGGCCTTTCTCGGCGCCGTTGGCTTCGCTGATGGCATCGGTGCCATACAGCGCGTCGTACAGCGAGCCCCAGCGGGCGTTGGAGGCGTTGAGGGCGAACCGCGCATTCATCACCGGCACGACCAACTGGGGGCCGGCCATGCGGGCGATTTCGTCATCGACGTTTTGGGTGGTCGCTTGGAAATCCGCCGCTTCTGGCAGCAGGTAGCCAATATCTTGCAGGAAGGCTTTGTAGGCCACCGCGTCGTGGGCCTGGCCGGCGTGGGTCTGGTGCCAGGCATCGATCCGCGCTTGGAAATCGTCGCGTTTGGCGAGTAGGGCTTTGTTCTTCGGTGCCAGGTCGTGGATGACCTTGTCGGCACCGGCCCAGAACTGGTCGGCGGTCAGGCCGGTACCGGGAATGGCTTCGTTGTTCACGAAGTCGAACAGGACTTTGGCGACCTGCAGGCCACCGACTTGAACGTGTTCAGTCATTGCTTGCCTCACTCTGCGGAGCTAATTCGCTTTTCAGCTTTTCAATTTACCAATGAAGCCTCTGGCCATTTAAACCACAAACCCAAGGCACCAGTACATGCCATCAACGGCGGCTGGGCGGTTCCAATCAACGGCGCAAGGCTTGCTGACGAGGTGTTCGGGGTTCTGACGGCGCCTGGGCAGACATCGACCTAACGTTATGTAGTGCGCGCCGAGGCATACTACATGATGAGTTGCGGTTGTGAAAATTAGACTAAATACGTCGTTTAGCGACCCACTTTGGTTGTACGGTCACAGCGGGGTATGGGATGTTCTCAAAAAACCAATGGATTGTTCCAGATAAATATAAAAATGGTACACGATTTGTTTTTCTTCAAGGCCATGGGATCAACGTGGAAGCTGGCTTGCCTGCGATGGTTCCCGGCTCCTACATGAGCACATCTGCCTATACTGGCTAATCCATAAAAGAGGGCTGTTGCCATGGACCATCTCGTACTCACCGTGATCGCCGCCGACAAACCCGGCGTAGTCGAACGTGTTGCCCACTGCATTGCCGAGCGCGGTGGCAACTGGCTGGAAAGTCGCATGGCTCATATGGCCGGGCAATTTGCCGGGATCCTGCGGGTCAGCTTGCCGATGGAAAACCGCAGCGAGTTGGTCAGCGCCCTGGAGGACTTGTCTACCCATGGCATCCGTGTGCTGGTGGGCGAGAGCAGCGGCGCGCAGGCATCGGCGAGCAAGCCGATCCTGATGACCCTGGTGGGCAATGACCGGCCGGGGATCGTGCGCGAGATCACCGCACTGTTGAGCAAGCAAGGGGTCAACCTGGAACGCCTGAGCACCGACGTGCGCCCGGCGCCCATGAGCAGCGACCCGTTGTTTCACGCCGAAGCTGCGTTGGCCGTGCCGTCCAGCCTGGCGCTGGACACGCTGCAAGCCGCCCTGGAAACCCTGGCCGACGATCTAATGGTGGAGTTGCAGCTGCGCAGCGAGGAATAACCGTCCACAGGGTTGTTCATGGAAATCTTGCATGGGCCTGTGGATAAGCTGTAGAGACCCGGCGCCAGGCCACGCCGGCCGTGGCTTGTGGCGCTTTGAGCAAAAAACGAGCAATTTCAACGGCTTGTGCACAAACGCCGGGGATCAGGTTGTGGATAACCTTGGGGTGAAACCCTGCAAGCCACACCGGCCGTGGCTTGTAGGGTTTTGTACGTTATTTGATCAGCGTTTGCGCAGGCTGAGCCACGCATCAACGCTGTAGACCGCCAGCCCCGCCCAGATAAACACAAAGGCCACCAGGCTGGCGGGCGTCATGTGTTCGTCGAACAGCAGCACCGCCTGCAGCAGCACCAGGGTCGGTGCCAGGTACTGTAGGAAGCCGAGGGTGGTGTAGGGCAAATGCCGCGCCGCAGCGTTGAAACACACCAGCGGAATCAACGTCACCGGGCCTGCCGCCACCAGCCACCAGGCTTCGGAAGTGCTCCAGAACGCCAGGTTGGCACTATGGGCGGTGGGGTTGAGCAGCAGCCACGCCAGGGCGATCGGCACCAGCATCCAGGTCTCCACCACCAGCCCGGGCAGCGCCTTGACCGGCGCCTGCTTGCGGATCAAGCCGTAGAAGCCAAAGGTCAGCGCCAGCACCAGCGAGACCCACGGCAGACTCCCCACCTGCCACACCTGTTGTGCCACACCCACGGCGGCCAGCCCGACGGCCACCCATTGCAGGCGCCGCAGGCGCTCGCCAAGCAGCAGCATGCCCAGCAGCACGTTGACCAGCGGGTTGATGTAGTACCCCAGGCTGGCTTCGAGCATACGCCCACTGTTGACCGACCACACATAGGTCAGCCAGTTGCCCGCGATCAACGAGCCGCTCAACGCCAGGATCGCCAGGCGCTTGGGGTTGTCCCGCAGTTCGCGCCACCAGCCGGGGTGTTTCCACACCAGCAGCAGCAAACCGCCGAACAGCGCCGACCACAGCACGCGGTGGACGATGATTTCGGCAGCCGGCACGCTGGCGATGGCTTTGAAGTAGAGCGGGAACAGGCCCCAGATGACGTAGGCACTCAGGCCCAGGATGTACCCGCGACGCGGGTTGGCGGCTTGCATGCAGAATCCTTGCTTAGGCAACTAACAATGCGGCGATTGTAAGGATGTTTGTCAGCAAATGTGTGCTGAAAACTCAATCGCCACAAAACTTGCCGGCGATGGCGCCCTCGGGTTGGGGGGCTGTTGAGGATGCCATCGCCAGCAAGCCGGCTCCTACCGGGGTCAGAACAATTTCAGGGGTTCTTCGTTGAGTGCAGACAGTTGCTCGCGCAGCGCCAGCACCTGGTCGCCCCAGTACCGTTCGCTGCCGAACCACGGGAAGCTGTGGGGGAACGCCGGGTCATCCCAGCGCCGCGCCAGCCAGGCGCTGTAGTGCATCAGGCGCAGGGCGCGCAGGGGTTCGATCAGCGCCAGTTCGCGGGGATCGAAATCGTGGAATTCCTGGTAGCCGTCCATCAGTTCCGACAGCTGCCCCAGGCATTCCTGCCGATCGCCGGCCAGCATCATCCACAGATCCTGCACCGCCGGGCCCATGCGGCAGTCGTCGAGGTCGACGATATGGAACATCTCGTCGCGACACATCATGTTGCCGGGGTGGCAGTCGCCATGCATGCGGATGTTCTTGTGTGGCGTGGCGCTGTACACATCCTCAACGCGCTTGAGCAGGTCGCGGGCCACGGATTCGTAGGCGGGCAACAGGCTCTTGGGGATGAAATTGCCCTCGAGCAAGGTGTTCAGGGAGTCATGGCCGAAGTTCTTCACGCCCAGGGCTTCGCGGTGCTCGAAAGGGCGGGTGGCGCCGACAGCATGCAAGCGCCCAAGCAACTGCCCGAGGCGGTACAACTGATCGAGATTGCCTGGCTCCGGCGCCCGGCCACCACGGCGGGGGAACAGGGTGAAACGGAAACCCGCGTGTTCGAACAGGCTTTCGCCGTTGTGGATCATCGGCGCCACGACCGGGACTTCGCACTCGGCCAGTTCGAAGGTGAAGCGGTGTTCTTCGAGGATTGCCTCGTTGGTCCAGCGCTGGGGCCGGTAGAACTTGGCGATCAGCGGCTCGGAGTCTTCGATGCCGACTTGATAGACACGATTCTCGTAGCTGTTGAGCGCCAAGACGCGGGCGTCGCTGAGAAAACCGATGCTTTCGACAGCGTCGAGAACCAGGTCGGGGGTCAATGTTTCAAACGGGTGGGCCATGCGAACTCCTGCGCGCAGCAGGTCGCCGCGTCCGGCCGGGTATGGTAGCGCACCGGGCCGTGGATAGGTGGCGCGTGTGCCATCGTGTGGGAGCGGGCTTGCCCGCGATGGGCCCTGAAGATCAGCTAAACCGGCGTGCCCAACAACACATTGCTCGGCGCAAACTGCACCTGAACCTGCGTGCCTTCACCCGCCCCCAGCGCCTTGAGCTGCTCGGGCGCTGCCAACGCGCACAGCACCAGGCCACTGGGCAAGACAATGCGCACCTCACTGGGCCCATCATCGGCATCAAGGATGGCCTCGACCTGGCCGCCCATGCAGTTAAACCCAGGCACCGGCGCCTGGTCAGCCGCGATCAGCTCCAGCCAGCCAGCCTTGATCAAGGCCACCACTTGCGTACCGGTTTCCAGTTCCAGGCGCAGGGTGCTGTCATGGGTGATCTGGGCATCGAGGGTCAAGCCACCGGCCAGTTCCAGGCGTACTCGATCATTGCGGCCGTGGCTGTCGATGGCGACCACCTGGCCATGCAATTGATTACGCGCGCTGGTGCGCAGCATCAGGCGGCCCAGCAGGTTGAGGTCGCTGGCGTCTTCGGCGGCTTCCAGCACCTGGGCTTGCAGGGTTTGCAGGCGCTGATACAGGCGCAACACCCGCTCACCTTCTGCCGAAAGTCGCGCGCCGCCGCCGCCCTTGCCGCCGACGCTGCGCTCGACCAGGGGCTTTTGCGCCAGGTTGTTCAGCTCATCGATGGCATCCCACGCGGCCTTGTAGCTCAAGCCGGCACTTTTTGCGGCGCGGGTGATGGAGCCTTGCTCGGCGATATGTTGCAGCAAGGCGATGCGCTGCGGGCGGCGGACAATATGTTGGCTCAACAGGGACGGTAAAGGCATGGCGAACGGCTGCACACTGGCTTGGAATACCCGGGACGTTGCGGGCACGCGCCGCCAGAGTCAAGTCATGTGCCGGGCTTGGGCGTGCGCGCCAGGCAATACACGTCGACCTGGCGCGCACCGGCCTGCATCAGCAGGCGGGCCAGGCTGTGGGCGGTGGCGCCGGTGGTCAGCACATCGTCCACCAGTGCCAGGTGCTGGCCCTGCACCTGCGCGCCGGGGGCCAGGGCAAAGGCCTTGAGCAGGTTGCGCTGGCGCTGTTTGGCGTCCAGCTGTTGCTGGGCAACGGTGTCATGGGGGCGCAACAGCAGGTGTTCATCCAGGGGCAGGTCCAGGTCCCGGCTCAGCCAGCGGGCGAGCATGGCGGCCTGGTTGTAGCCGCGTTGGCGCAGGCGTTTAGCGGCCATCGGCACCGGGAGTAGGCGGTCGGGGCGGGCCAGTTCGGTGTTGTCGAAGCGGTCTTGCAGGCATTGGCGTAACAGGCTGGCCAGCATCTGCCCCAGCGGCCATCTGCCCTGGTGCTTGAAGCGGCTGATCAGGCTGTCCAGCGGAAAGCCATAGGTCCAGGGCGCGACCACTTGCCTGAATGCGGGCGGCGAGCGCTGGCATTGGCCGCAGACCAGCCCGCTGATCGGCAAGGGCAGGGCGCACACCTCGCAGCCGTCCGTCAGCCACGGCAGGTCGATTTCGCAGGTATTGCACAGGGTCGCGGCTGAATGTGTGGCTTCATCGCAGAGCAGGCACATCTGGTTGCTTTTTAGCCAGATGTAAACCTCATGTTTGTAGTCAGGTTGACAGTGCATGAATCTTCCTTAAATATGCCGAGCATCCGTGTCGTGCCTGTGGGTATTGCCCTACCCACAGCGCTTGCCCAAGCATAAACAAGGAATCGCCCATGAGCGCCAGCCTCACTGCCACCTTGCGTCACGACTGGTCTTTGGCCGAAGTCAAAGCCCTGTTCGTCCAGCCGTTCAATGACCTGTTGTTCCAGGCGCAGACCGTGCACCGCGCGCATTTCGATGCCAACCGCGTGCAGGTGTCCACCTTGCTGTCGATCAAGACCGGCGCTTGCCCGGAAGATTGCAAATATTGTCCGCAGTCGGGCCACTACAACACCGGCCTGGAAAAAGAAAAGCTGATGGAAGTGCAGAAAGTCCTCGAAGAGGCTGCGCGCGCCAAGGCCATCGGTTCGACCCGCTTCTGCATGGGCGCGGCCTGGAAGCACCCGTCGGCCAAAGACATGCCTTACGTGTTGCAGATGGTCAAAGGGGTGAAGGCCATGGGCCTGGAAACCTGCATGACCCTCGGGCGTCTTGACCAGGACCAGACCGAGGCCCTGGCCCAGGCCGGCCTGGACTACTACAACCACAACCTGGATACGTCGCCGGAGTTCTACGGCTCGATCATCACCACCCGCACCTACAGCGAGCGCCTGCAAACCCTGGCGTATGTACGTGATTCGGGGATGAAGATCTGCTCGGGCGGCATCCTCGGCATGGGCGAGTCCCTGGACGACCGCGCCAACCTGCTGATCCAACTGGCCAACCTGCCGGAGCATCCGGAGTCGGTACCCATCAACATGCTGGTCAAGGTGGCCGGTACGCCGTTGGAGAATGCCGAGGATATCGACCCGTTCGACTTTATCCGCATGCTCGCCGTGGCGCGCATCCTGATGCCGCAATCCCATGTGCGCCTGTCTGCTGGCCGCGAAGCGATGAACGAGCAGATGCAGGCCCTGGCGTTTTTTGCCGGTGCCAACTCGATCTTCTATGGCGATAAATTGCTCACCACATCCAACCCGCAGGCGGACAAGGACATGCAACTGTTCTCGCGCCTGGGCATCCTGCCCGAAGCCCGCGAAGAACATGCCGATGAAGTGCACCAGGCGGCGATTGAGCAGGCGTTGGTCGAGCAGAAAAGCAGCGAGCAGTTCTACAACGCTGCCGTCTGAACCCCTTCTCCCTATTGGAATGCAATCCAAATGTGGGAGCTGGCTTGCCTGCGATAGCGACCTATCAGTCACCTGATTGATCGACTGACCCTGCGCTATCGCAGGCAAGCCAGCTCCCACAGTGGGTCGGATTCAACCTGATTTATCGAGGCCAGCATGTCTTTCGATCTCGCCGCGCGCCTCGCTGCCCGCCGTACAGACCATCTCTACCGCCAGCGCCCGCTGCTGCAAAGCCCCCAGGGCCCGCAGGTGGTGGTGGACGGCCAGCCGTTATTGGCCTTTTGCAACAACGACTACCTGGGCCTGGCCAATCACCCGCAAGTCATCGAGGCCTGGCAGGCCGGCGCGGCCCGTTGGGGCGTGGGCGGTGGCGCCTCGCACTTGGTGGTTGGCCACAGCACTCCGCACCATGAGTTAGAGGAAGCGCTGGCCGAGTTCACCGGGCGCCCGCGTGCGCTGCTGTTCACCACCGGTTACATGGCCAACCTCGGTGCCGTCACCGCCTTGGTGGGGCAGGGCGATACGGTGCTCGAAGACCGGCTCAACCACGCGTCCCTGCTGGATGCGGGTTTACTGTCCGGTGCGCGCTTCAATCGCTATCTGCACAACGATGCGGTCAGCCTGGCCAAGCGCCTGGAAAAGGCCTGCGGCAATACCCTGGTGGTGACCGACGGCGTGTTCAGCATGGACGGCGACCTGGCGGACCTGCCGGCCCTGGCCCGCGAAACCCGGGCCAAAGGCGCGTGGTTGATGGTGGATGACGCCCATGGCTTCGGACCGCTGGGCGCCACGGGCGGCGGGATCGTCGAGCATTTCGGCCTGAGCCAGGAGGATGTGCCGGTACTGGTCGGCACCCTGGGCAAGGCTTTTGGCACCGCCGGGGCGTTTGTGGCTGGCAGTGAGGACCTGGTCGAAAGCCTGATCCAGTTCGCCCGCCCGTACATCTACACCACCAGCCAACCGCCAGCGCTGGCCTGCGCGACCCTGAAAAGCCTGGCGCTGCTGCGCAGCGAGCACTGGCGGCGCGAGCATCTGCGCACGCTGATCCGCCAGTTCCGCCAGGGCGCCGAGCAGATCGGCCTGGCGTTGATGGACAGCTTCACGCCGATCCAGCCGATCATGGTTGGCGACAGTGGCCGGGCGATACGCCTGTCACAGATGCTGCGCGAGCGCGGGATCATGGTCACAGCCATCCGCCCGCCCACGGTGCCGGCCGGCAGCGCGCGCTTGCGCGTGACCTTGACCGCCGCCCACAGCGAGGCGCAGGTACGACTATTGTTAGACGCATTGGACGAGTGTTTCCGCTTGTCAGGCCGGGAGTCCGACCATGCGTGACCGACTGATATTGCTTCCCGGCTGGGGCCTGGGTGTCTCGCCGCTGGAGCCCTTGGCCGCCGCCTTGCGCGGCCTGGACGAGCGCCTGCGGGTGGATATCGAACCACTGCCGGCGCTGCCGGGCGGCGACCTGAACGAATGGCTCGACGAACTCGACGCCACCTTGCCGGATAACGCCTGGCTGGGCGGCTGGTCGTTGGGCGGGATGCTCGCCTCTGAGTTGGCGGCACGGCGCGGCGAGCGCTGCTGCGGCTTGCTGACCTTGGCCAGCAACCCCTGTTTTGTGGCGCATGAGGGCTGGCCCAATGGGATGGCGGCGCAGGCTTTCGATGGGTTCCTGGCCGGCTGCCATGCCGACTCGCAAGTCACCCTCAAACGCTTCGGCCTGCTGTGTGCCAAGGGTACGCAAGACCCACGGGGCATCGCGCGCTTGCTGGTCAGCAGCGCGCCGGCTACCCCGTCCAGTGTATTGATGAGCGGTCTTGAGCTGCTCGCGCAACTGGACACCCGCGAGGCCTTGCAGGCTTTTCGTGGCCCACAGTTGCATCTGTTTGCCGGCCTGGACGAGTTGGTGCCCTGTGAGGCGGCCACTGACCTGTTGAAGTTACTGCCAGATGTTGAAGTCGGTCTGATTGAACAGGCCGGCCACGCTTTCCTACTGGATAACCCCCACGGAGTGGCGGGGGCGATCCAGGCTTTTTTGCATGAGTGCGGTGATGACTGATTTGTCCCATCCTCCACTGCCGGGCGCCTTGCCCGACAAGCGCCAGGTCGCGGCGTCGTTTTCCAGGGCGGCGGCCAGTTATGACAGCGTGGCCGCGTTGCAGCGTGATGTGGGCGGCGAGTTGCTCGGGCGCTTGCCGTCGACGTTGCAGCCCCGGCGCTGGCTCGACCTGGGCTGCGGCACCGGGTTCTTCAGCCGCGCATTGAACCAGGCGTTTGCCCAGGGCCAAGGCCTGGCGCTGGATATCGCCGAAGGTATGCTCCATCACGCACGGCCCTTGGGCGGTGCCGAGCATTTTATCGCCGGGGATGCCGAGCGCTTGCCGCTACAGGACGGCAGCTGCGAGCTGATTTTTTCCAGCCTGGCGGTGCAGTGGTGTGCCGATTTTGCCGCGGTGCTCAGCGAAGCCCGGCGCGTGCTGCAGCCTGGCGGGGTGCTGGCGTTTGCCAGCCTGTGCGTCGGCACCCTGGATGAGCTGCGCGAAAGTTGGCGGGCGGCGGACGGGATGGTGCACGTCAATCGCTTCCGCCCGTTCAGTGCTTATCAACAGCTGTGTGCGGCCAGTGGCTTGCGTGTGGTGAGCCTGGAGCAGCGCCCCCATGTACTGCATTACCCGGATGTGCGCAGCCTGACCCACGAATTGAAAGCCTTGGGCGCGCATAATCTGAACCCGGGACGCCCGGGTGGCTTGACGGGCCGCGCGCGGATTGTTGCACTGGTGCAGGCCTATGAGCAGTTCCGCCAGGCTCAGGGCCTGCCGGCAACCTATCAAGTCGTGTACGCCGTATTGGAGAAACCACTATGAGCGCTGCCTATTTCATTACCGGCACCGACACCGATGTCGGCAAGACCACCGTTGCGGCCGGCCTGCTGCACGCCGCGCGGCAAGCGGGCAAGAGTACCGCCGCCGGCAAGCCGGTGGCCTCGGGCTGTGAAGTGACGCCCCGTGGCTTGCGCAACGCCGATGCCCTGGCCTTGCTGGCCGAGTGCTCGTTGCCGCTTACCTATGCCGAGGTCAATCCACTGGCCTTCGAGCCCGCCATCGCGCCGCACCTGGCGGCCCGTGAAGCTGGCGTGGCGTTGACCGTGCAGGCCCTGCTCAAGCCGATGCAGCACATCCTCGAAAAACACGCGGATTTCACCCTGATCGAAGGTGCAGGTGGCTGGCGCGTGCCGCTGGCTGACCAGGACAACCTGTCGGACTTGGCCAAGGCCTTGCAGCTACCGGTGATCCTCGTGGTGGGCGTGCGCCTGGGCTGTATCAATCATGCATTGTTGAGCGCCGAAGCCATCGCCCGGGACGGTCTGCCGTTGGCGGGCTGGGTGGCCAATATCATCGACCCGAAGACCTCCCGTCTGGAAGAAAACCTCGCCACCTTGGCCGAACGCCTGCCGGCGCCGTGCCTGGGCCGGGTGCCGCGCCTCAAGCAGCCCACGGCCGAAGCGGTGGCCGAGTACCTGCAACTGGACTTGCTTGATTAGTTTTTCCTAGCGATAAGGCATTATGCCATTAGTGTTATTGACGGGCCTTTTGCCAGATTGTCTGCTTCAATAAGGGTTCACGATTGATTGCAAGGCAGGTGCACGCCATGGACATCTCTGGAAGTAGCGCGTTTTATTCGGGCCTGAACACTATCCAGGCCGGGCAGAACCGCGTCGACCAGGCCGCCGGCAAAATTGCCAGTGCCGCCACCAGCCAGCCTTCGGATGCGCAGAATGACCGTTTGCAAGCGGTCAATCGCGGCCAGCCGACCGACTCGGCGAGCAATATGGTGGAACTGGCCGAAGGCAAGTTCCAGGTGGAGCTGGGCGCGAAAGTCGCCAAGGCTTCCGACGAAATGCTCGGCACATTGATCGACACCTACGCCTGATCCCCCTGACTCTCCTGTAGCAGCCGGCTGGCCGGCGATCGCGGCCTGCCCGGCACACCGCTATCGCCGGCCAGCCGGCTCCTGCCATTTTTCCCCCTGGAAATCCTGTGCGGCATCACGCTGCAGGCCTCGTCGCGCCTGGCGTTGACCTGCGTCATGACAAACGGCAGCCGCTGGGCGCTTGACAAGGATTGGTCGTAAACGTATGTTTCAAACAACTGTTTGACCGCTACAACAAATCCACGCGGTTGTTCATTCCAGGATTCATCAGCAGAGGTTTATCGCTATGCCTGACTACAAGGCCCCCTTGCGTGATATTCGCTTCGTTCGTGACGAACTGCTCGGCTACGAAGCGCACTATCAGAGTCTGCCGGCTTGCCAGGACGCTACCCCAGACATGGTTGACGCCATTCTCGAAGAAGGCGCCAAGTTTTGTGAGCAAGTGCTGGCCCCGTTGAACCGCGTCGGTGACATCGAAGGGTGCACCTGGAGCGAGTCAGGCGTTAAAACCCCTACTGGTTTCAAAGAAGCCTACAAGCAATTCGTCGAAGGCGGCTGGCCGAGCCTGGCCCACGACGTCGCGCACGGCGGCCAAGGCCTGCCGGAATCCCTGGGCCTGGCCGTCAGCGAGATGGTCGGTGAAGCCAACTGGTCGTGGGGCATGTACCCAGGCCTGTCCCATGGCGCGATGAATACCATTTCCGAGCACGGCACCCCCGAGCAGCAAGATGCCTACCTGACCAAACTGGTCTCGGGCGAGTGGACCGGCACCATGTGCCTGACCGAACCGCACTGCGGTACCGACCTGGGCATGCTGCGCACCAAGGCCGAACCTCAGGCCGACGGTTCCTACAAAGTCTCCGGCACCAAGATCTTCATCTCGGCCGGTGAGCACGACATGGCCGACAACATCGTCCACATCGTACTGGCCCGCCTGCCGGATGCTCCGGCTGGCACCAAAGGCATTTCGCTGTTTATCGTGCCTAAGTTCCTGCCCAACGCCGATGGTTCGGTGGGTGAGCGCAACGCGGTGTCCTGTGGTTCCCTGGAACACAAGATGGGCATCCACGGCAACGCCACCTGCGTGATGAACTTCGACGCGGCCACCGGTTACCTGATCGGCCCGGCGAACAAAGGTCTGAACTGCATGTTCACCTTTATGAACACCGCTCGCCTGGGTACCGCGCTGCAAGGCCTGTCCCACGCCGAGATCGGTTTCCAGGGTGGCCTCAAATATGCCCGTGACCGCCTGCAAATGCGCTCCCTGACTGGCCCGAAAGCGCCGGACAAGGCCGCTGACCCGATCATCGTGCACCCTGATGTACGCCGCATGCTGCTGACCATGAAAGCCTTCGCCGAAGGCAACCGTGCGATGGTGTACTTCACAGCCAAGCAAGTAGACATCGTCAAATACGGCACCGACGACGAAGCCAAGAAACAGGCAGATGGCCTGCTGGCGTTCATGACCCCGATCGCCAAGGCGTTCATGACCGAAGTCGGTTTTGAATCCGCCAACCACGGCGTACAGATCTACGGCGGCCACGGCTTCATCGCCGAGTGGGGCATGGAGCAGAACGTTCGCGACAGCCGCATCTCGATGCTGTACGAAGGCACCACCGGCATCCAGGCCCTGGACCTGCTCGGCCGTAAAGTGCTGATGACCCAGGGCGAAGCGCTCAAGGGCTTCACCAAGATCGTGCACAAGTTCTGCCAGGCCAACGAAGGCAACGCAGCGGTCAGCGAGTTCGTCGCACCGCTGGCTGCACTGAACAAGGAATGGGGCGAGTTGACCATGAAGGTCGGCATGGCGGCCATGAAGGACCGTGAAGAAGTCGGTGCCGCCTCCGTGGACTACCTGATGTACTCCGGTTATGCCTGCCTGGCTTACTTCTGGGCCGACATGGCACGCCTGGCTGCCGAAAAACTGGCTGCCGGCACCAGCGAAGAAGGCTTCTACACCGCCAAGCTGCAGACAGCGCGCTTCTACTTCCAGCGCATCCTGCCGCGTACCCGCACCCACGTAGCCACCATGCTGTCGGGCGCCAACAACCTGATGGACATGAAAGAAGAGAACTTCGACCTGGGCTACTAAGCCTAGGCCGGTTCCCTGCCAAGCCGCCGCTCTTTCGGGAGCGGCGGCTTTTTTGTGGGAGGCTGAAAAAACCTGAGCGGCGCGCTCAGGGATTGCTCCTTGCTGCCGTTACAGTGATGGCAATGTGATGCAGGTCACATTGAATGTGCTTAACTGTGAGCAATGAAGGCACTATGCCATCTTTTTTTGTGGGTCGGAGCTTTACCCTTGTCGCGCGCGTCTGCTGTACGTTTCAGTCATTTCCTACCATCGTTGCTGTTATTGCTGGCGGGGTTGTCGGCTGCTTACGTCAAGGACCTCAGCGTTTTCTTCACCTCGCTGTTCAACGTCCTGCCGACCCTGGTGCTATTGCTGGGCGGTGCCTATTGCGCGGTGTACCGTCGCCAGCGTGAACTGTTCCTGATGGTGACGGTGTACGTCGCCTACTTCCTGCTGGACACCCAGACCGATTTCTATCGTGACCATGGCCGCGTGCGCGAAGACGCCGCCGTGGTGTTCCACCTGGTGTGCCTGCTGTTGCCGCTGCTGTTCAGCATCTATGCCTTGTGGCAGGAGAAAACCCACCTGTTCCGCGACTTTGTCGCACGCTGCGCGGTGCTACTTGCCGTAGGCAGCGTGGCCCTGGGCCTGGAGCAGAGTTACCCCGGGCCGTTGCTCAACTGGCTGGCGGAGATTCGCTGGCCGGCGCTGCATGGCGCGTGGATGAGCTTGATCCAACTGTCGTACCCGATGTTCCTGCTGGGCTTTGTCGCATTGGCGGCGCAGTACTGGCGCGAGCCTCGGCCGCTGCACGCCGCGCAGTTGGTAGGGTTGCTGGGAATGTTCTGGATGTTGCCGCAGACTTTCATCCTGCCGTTCACCCTGAACATCATGTGCAGCCAGGTGATGTTGATGATTGCTGCGGGTGTGTCCCATGAGGCCTATCAGATGGCCTTTCGCGATGAACTCACCGGCCTGCCGGGACGCCGCGCCCTCAATGAACGCATGCAGCGCCTGGGGCGCAACTATGTGCTGGCGATGAGCGACGTCGACCACTTCAAGCGCTTCAACGACACCCACGGCCACGACGTCGGCGACCAGGTGCTGCGGTTGGTCGCCAGCAAACTGTCGAAAGTCAGCGGCGGTGGCCGGGCCTATCGGTATGGTGGCGAAGAGTTTGCCGTGGTGTTTGCCGGCAAGACCCTGGATGAATGCCTGCCGCACCTGGAAGAAATCCGCGAGATCATTGCCAACTACCACATCAAGTTGCGCAATCAGGACAGTCGCCCCCAGGACGACCACCAAGGTCGCCAGCGCCGTTCGGGCGGCGGCGATTCCAGTGTCTCGGTCACCGTGAGCATCGGCGTCGCCGAGCGCCAGGCCGAGCAGCGCACCCCGGAAGAAGTGCTTAAGTGCGCCGACCAGGCGCTGTACAACGCCAAGGGCGCCGGGCGTAACTGCGTGGTGGCGGCTGGCCAGAACCGCCGTGGCGCGGTGCGCATGCAGGGCGCTGCCGGTTGAGTGATGGTGATGTATTCAGCGCCTGTACAGTGATTGTCCGGGCCCCCTGGCGGCAGTAGGTTTAAACAATCTGCCGCCGGAGACATCACCATGCCTGCCTATAAAGCCCCCCTGCGCGACATGCGCTTTCTGATCGATCACGTGTTTGATTTCCCAGCTCACTACGCTGCCCTGGGGGCCACCGAGGCCAGTCCGGATATGGTCAGCGCGATCCTCGAAGAAGGCGCCAGGTTCTGCGAGAACGTGCTTGCGCCGTTGAACCGTACGGGGGACGAAGAAGGCTGCCATTTCGACAATGGCGTGGTGACCACCCCCAAAGGCTTCAAGGAAGCCTTCGCACAATACGTCGAAGGCGGTTGGCACGGCCTGGCGGCGGACCCGGCCTACGGCGGCCAGGGCCTGCCGTCTTCCCTGGGCTTGGTGCTCAGCGAGATGATCGGCTCCAGCAACACCTCCTGGGGCATGTACCCGGGCCTGACCCACGGCGCCATGTCGGCGATCCATGCCCACGGCACCGCAGAGCAAAAAGATACCTACCTGAGCAAACTCACCGCCGGCCAGTGGACGGGCACCATGTGCCTGACCGAAGCCCATTGCGGCACGGACCTGGGCATCATCAAGACCCGCGCCGTGCCCCAGGCCAATGGCAGCTACGCGGTAACCGGCAGCAAAATCTTCATCTCCGCCGGCGAGCACGACATGAGCGAAAACATCATCCACCTGGTGTTGGCCAAGTTGCCGGATGCTCCTGCTGGCACCAAGGGTATTTCGCTGTTTATCGTGCCCAAGTTCCTCGCCGATTCCGGGGCGCGCAATGGGGTCAGTTGCGGCTCCATCGAACACAAGATGGGGATCAAGGCCTCGGCCACCTGCGTGCTGAATTTCGATGGTGCCGAGGGTTACTTGATTGGCGAGGCCAACAAGGGCCTGAACTGCATGTTCACCATGATGAACCATGCGCGCCTGGGCACGGGCATGCAGGGGCTGTGCCTGGGGGAGGCGAGCTTCCAGGGCGCGATCAAGTACGCCAACGACCGCTTGCAGATGCGCTCCCTGACGGGCGCCAAGGCGCCGGATAAGCCGGCAGATCCGATCATCGTGCACCCCGATGTGCGGCGCATGTTGCTGACCATGAAAGCCTTCAACGAAGGCAACCGCGCCCTGACTTACTTCACCGCGCAACTGCTGGACACCGCGCACCTGGGCGACGACCCGCAGCAACGCCAGGAAGCGGAGGATTTGCTGGCATTCCTCACGCCGATCTGCAAAGCCTTTATGACCGAAACCGGCCTGGAAGTGACCAACCACGGCATGCAGGTGTTTGGTGGCCACGGTTTTATCCGTGAGTGGGGCATGGAGCAACTGGTGCGCGATTGTCGGATCGCGCCGATCTACGAAGGCACCAACGGTATCCAGGCCCTGGATTTGCTGGGGCGCAAGGTGCTGGGCAGCCAGGGCAAGTTGCTGCGTGGCTTTACCAAAATTGTGCATAAGTTTTGCGCGGCGCATGCCGAGCACCCGCAACTCAAGGCCCAGGTCACGCAACTCAATGAGCTGAACCAGCAATGGGGCGAATTGACCACCAAGGTCGGCATGGCCGCGATGAAAAACCCCGATGAAGTCGGCGCCGCCGCCCTGGATTACTTGATGTACAGCGGTTACATCATCCACGCCTACCTGTGGTTGCGCATGGCCCTGGTGGCCCAGGCGCAGTTGGATGCGGGCAATGGCGATGGCGATTACGCCCGGGGCAAGCTGGCGACCTGCGAGTTTTATTTCAAGCGCCTGTTACCGCGCACCAGTGCCCATCGCGCAGCGGTGGAAGCGGGCAGTGACTGCCTGATGAGCCTGCCTGCCGAACTGTTCGCCTTGTAGGCGCCGGGTTACCGGCTCCTACAGGGAACGTTGTGACTGAAAAATACTTGTTGGTCACAAGCAGACCCTATGTGTCACAAAAGTTGTTCGGTTACACTCTGGGTCTGTGAAACCGATCCTACCGAATCACTTTTAACGTTCTCACGAGGTTTGCCATGGCTGACTACAAAGCGCCGCTGCGCGATATGCGCTTCGTCCTCAACGAAGTATTCGAGGTTGCCAAGCTGTGGGCGCAACTGCCGGCCCTGGCCGAGACCGTGGATGCTGAAACGGTCGAGGCGATCCTTGAGGAAGCCGGCAAAGTCACCGCCAAGACCATCGCCCCCTTGAGCCGCAGCGGCGACGAAGAAGGTTGCCGCTGGGACAACGGCGTGGTTACTACCCCGGCCGGGTTCCCCGAAGCCTACAAGACCTACGCTGAAGGCGGCTGGGTCGGCGTTGGTGGCGATCCAGCCTACGGTGGCATGGGCATGCCCAAGGCCGTATCGGCCCAGGTCGAAGAAATGATCAACTCCTCGGGGTTGGCGTTTGGCCTGTACCCCATGCTGACGTCCGGCGCCTGCGTGTCGATCAATACCCACGCCAGTGACGAACTCAAAGCCACCTACCTGCCGAATATGTACGCAGGGGTGTGGGCCGGTTCCATGTGCCTGACCGAACCGCATGCTGGCACCGATCTTGGGATTATTCGCACCAAGGCTGAGCCTCAGGCGGACGGTTCCTACAAGGTCAGCGGCACCAAGATCTTCATTACCGGTGGCGAACACGACCTCACCGAAAACATCATCCATCTGGTGCTGGCCAAGTTGCCGGACGCCCCGGCCGGTCCCAAGGGCATCTCGTTGTTCCTGGTGCCCAAGTTCATGGTCAATGCCGATGGCAGCCTGGGCGCGCGCAACCCGGTGACCTGTGGCTCGATCGAACACAAGATGGGCATCCAGGCCTCTGCGACCTGTGTGATGAACTTCGACGAAGCCGTTGGCTACCTGGTCGGCGAGCCGAACCGTGGCCTGGCGGCGATGTTCACCATGATGAACTACGAGCGCCTGGGCGTCGGCATCCAGGGGCTGGCGACTGGCGAGCGTTCTTACCAGAACGCTGTTGAGTACGCCCGTGACCGTCTGCAAAGCCGTTCGCCGACCGGCCCCAAGGCCAAGGACAAGATCGCCGACCCGATCATCAACCACCCTGACGTGCGTCGCATGTTGCTGACCATGAAGGCGGCAAACGAAGGCGGCCGGGCGTTCTCCACTTATGTGGCGATGCAACTGGACACCGCCAAGTTCAGCGAAGACGCCGCGACCCGCAAGCGCGCGGATGACCTGGTGGCGCTGCTGACCCCGGTTTCCAAGGCGTTCCTCACCGACCTGGGCTTGGAAACCACCGTGCACGGCCAGCAGATTTTCGGCGGCCATGGTTACATTCGCGAGTGGGGCCAGGAGCAACTGGTGCGTGATGTGCGCATCACCCAGATCTACGAAGGCACCAACGGTATCCAGGCGCTGGACTTGATGGGGCGCAAGATCGTTGGCAGCGGCGGGGCGTTCTACACCCTGTTTGCCGATGAGATCCGCCATTTCATCAGCACTGCCAGCAGCGACCTGGCTGAGTTCACCCAGCCCCTGAGCGCTGCGGTGGACGAGCTCGACACCTTGACCGCCTGGGTGCTGGACCGCGCCAAGACCAACCCGAATGAAATCGGCGCGGCCTCGGTGGAGTATCTGCACGCCTTTGGCTACATGGCCTATGCCTACATGTGGGCGCTGATGGCCAAGGCGGCCTTGGGTAAAGAGGCCCAGGAAGACTTCTACACCAGCAAATTGGGGACGGCGCGCTTCTACTTTGCCCGCCTGCTGCCGCGCATTAACTCCCTGAGCGCCTCGGTCAAAGCCGGCAGTGAATCGCTGTTCTTGCTGGACGAAGCGCAGTTCTAAGCGGGGGAGGGCGTGTAAGCATTCTCTTACGTGACGTGCTGCTAATCGTCCTCTATCGCCAGATTGGATCCACAGCTAATCTACTTCACATGGACGTCGCGCAGGAAGCGCAAAGCAACAACAGGGACACGTAGGATTCTGCCAGGGTGGCGGAGTGAAATGGATGTCAGGGAAACAGTCTGCAAAGCCCCGCTTCGGCGGGGTTTTCTTATTGCCTGCGAAAAAGTTCAGGCCAGCCCGTCTACTGTGGCCGTCGGCCCATGGGGACCGTTCATCACGTCTTCGAGCAAGGTGCGCAGCAACTCAAGCGTCGCCTGTTGCCGTTGCACATCCCGACACACCAGCCCCACCTTCAGCGGCACCCGTGGCTCGCTCAAGGGCTTCCACAACAGCGCTTGGCTGCTATGTTCGTCCTGGGAGCGGCCAGGCAGTACCGTCGCCAGTTTGGTATGGGGCAGGCTGTCGAGAATCCCCACCATGGTGTTCAGCTCCGCTTGGACCTGTGGCCGGCGCCCCAGGTTCGCCAACTGTGCCTGCCAGATCTGCCTGACCTGGAACTCTTCCCCCAACAGCAGCATGGGCAGTTCCGCCGCTTGCTTGAGGGAGACCTTCTTGAATTCACGCAAGGGATGGTCGGATGGGATGACCACTTTCAGTTCATCTTCATACAGCAGCACACCGTGCAAACCGGGCTGGCGTGCCGGCAAGTAACTGATGCCGATGTCCAGCGAGCCGTTGAGCAGGCGGCGTTCGATCTCCAGGCCCGTCAACTCGTAGATCTGCACCACCAGGTGCGGCTGGGCCTTGCGTACCCGTTCCAGCATCTGCGGTACCAGGCTGGTATGCACGGTTTGCAGTACGCCGATGGCCAAGGTACGCAGCGCCTGGCCCTTGAAGTGGCGCAGGGCCTCGACGGCTTGCTGCATGCCATCGAGCAATGGCAGGGCGTGGTTGTACAAGGTGTGGGCAGCCAGGGTCGGCAACAGGCGTTTGCTGCTGCGCTCGAACAGGCTCACGTCGAGGTTCTGCTCCAACTGGCGGATTTGCTGTGACAAGGCCGGCTGGGAGATCGACAGGCGCTCTGCAGCCCGGCCGACATGGCCTTCCTCGTACACCGCGACGAAATAACGCAGTTGCTTGAAATCCATAAGTAATGCTTATCGAAAAAGCTGGAAAATCGAAATGGCTGTACGCCCCCAAGGCGCCTAGTCTAGCGCCTATTCACAGGGCTTACAGGGCCAAGAAGCGAGATGAATACCGTTTACAGCGATGGTGTTTACATAGGCAAGGCAAAAAACGACGTGACGGGCTTGCGCCAATCCAGGGTTGCCAACAACCTGCGGGGTGTGCAGGCATGAACCTGTTCAACCTGCGACGCCCGGCACCGAGCCTGGATGATCTGTTACTGGACGCGAAAACCCCGATGCTGCGTGATGAGCTTTCCAGCCAATCATTGATGCCCACCGTGGCCCGTCCGCCACAGGTTTTCGTACGCGGCCAGGGATCCTGGCTATGGGACAGTGAAGACCGTGCCTACCTGGACTTTACCCAAGGCGGTGCTGCCAACAGCCTTGGCCACAGCCCTTCGGTATTGGTGCGCGCGTTGGCCGACCAGGCGCAGGCGCTGATCAACCCTGGCAGCGGCCTGCACAACCGCAGCCAACTGAACCTGGTGGACCGCCTGTGCCACAGCACCGGCAGCGACCAGGCCTACCTGCTCAACAGCGGTGCGGAAGCCTGCGAGGCGGCCATCAAGTTGGCGCGCAAATGGGGCCAACTGCATCGCAGTGGCGCCTATCGCATCATCACTGCCAGCAACGCTTGTCATGGTCGCAGCCTGTCTACACTGGCGGCCTCTGGCGACAATCGTTTCGAGCCGCAACTGCCGGGCTTCTGCCACGTACCGTTCAACGACCTGCCAGCCCTGCATGCCGCAGTCGATGCGCACACCGTGGCGATCATGCTGGAGCCGATCCAGAGCGACGCCGGCGTCATTCCGGCCACCGAGCATTACCTCAAGGGCGTGGAGCGGCTGTGCCGGGAGCTGGGCATCCTGCTGATCCTCGACGAAGTGCAGACCGGCATGGGCCGTTGCGCCACCTTGCTGGCCGAACAACACTACGGCGTGCGCGCCGATATCGTCACCCTGGGCAAAGGCCTGGGCGGCGGAGTGCCATTGGCGGCGCTGCTGGCTCGCGGCAAGGCCTGCTGCTTTGAGCTGGGCGAGCTGGAAGGTACCCATCACGGCAATGCCCTGATGGCCGCTGCCGGCGTCGCCGTGCTCGATAGCGTGCTGGGTCACGGCTTCCTCGAACACGTGCGTGATACCGGCCAATACCTGGGCGAAGGCCTGGCGCGCCTTGCCCACCGCTATGGCCAGGGCGAACTGCGGGGCCAGGGCCTTTTGTTGGGCCTGGGCTTGTCAGATGATTCGGCAGATGCGGTGGTAAAGGCGGCACTGTATGAAGGTCTTATCCTCAATGCTCCCCAACCCGACTGCCTGCGCTTTACCCCGGCGCTGACGGTGAGCAAGAGCAATATTGACGAAATGCTGCTGCGTCTGGCCCGCGCTTTTTCCCGTGTGCATACCACCCAACTGCAGTGCCGCAAGGGCATTGCTGTTTAACCTTTATTCCTGAACCGTCTCGCGTTATACGCGGCGCCTCCAGCCTGATTTTTTTGGTTGGGGGCGTTTTTTTGTGTGTAATTTTTGGATTGAAAAGGAGGCTTGAGCCTCATCGAAATAAATGGCTTTTTAGCGGGCACCGGCAGGGAGTGCCGGTAGGGCGCAAGGATTTTGTATGCGCTCTTTCTAATCTATACCACTGGGTGGTATGTTTGTGATGAATGGATGCCTATGAAACTCAGGCTGTTCAAAAGCCGGCATTTTGCTGAGGCTGCCCGCAAAGCCTGGATCGGTGATATGGAATTGGGCGAGGCATTTGGCCAAATGCTCAGGGGGCAGGCGGATAATATGGGCGGCGGAGTTTGGAAGAAACGCCTCAATCACAACCGTCATCGTTCGATCGTCCTGGCGAAGGGCAGGCATTACTGGGTTTATCAGTTTCTGTTCGCCAAACAAGACCAGAGCAAAATCAGCCACAAGGAATTGGCTGGGTTTAGGGCGTTGGCAAAGGCCTATGAGGGCTTAAACGAAATACAGATCCAGCAGTTACTGGATCTCAGGGAGTTTGTGGAGATACATCATGAGCAAAAAATATGAAAGTGAAGCGCTGGAGTCCATCCACCAATCGGCCAGCGCGCTGCATTCGATCGGCGCCATCAGCAAGACCACCCTTCGTGAGTTCGATGAGATGTGCATTGCGCCTGTGCCGGCGCAGATACCTGCCGACCAGATCAAGCAACTGCGCGAGCGCAGTCATGTCAGCCAACCGGTGTTCGCCCGTTACCTGAACACCAGTGCGTCGACAATCAAGCAATGGGAATCCGGCGAGAAGCAGCCCAGCGGCATGGCGCTCAAGTTGCTGAGCATCGTGCAAAAGCACGGGTTGGAGATCCTCGCCTGAGGAGGATGGCCCGGTGCCAGATTCCACTGAACCCTCACGCGCGGCCAGGGTCGATTAGCTGTACGGCTCACACGAGCCGATTTTTCGGAGCTGAACCCATGGATATCATTCGTATCATCATCGCCATCCTGTTGCCGCCATTGGGTGTGTTCCTGCAAGTGGGCTTCGCCGGCGCGTTCTGGCTGAATATCCTGCTGACCTTGTGCGGTTACTTCCCGGGCATCATTCACGCGGTATACATCATCGCCAAGCGCTGAAACCTTCAGCCTTTTGCGATCAGCCGGGAGTTTCGCTCATTGCGAAAAGCCAGTTGCTCGATAGTCTGCGTGGCGTGCTCGGCTTCGAGCCGGGCATTGAGGATGATCCCGTGATCGGCGGATTTGCTGCATACCGGGTCGGCGTTGCTGGCGTCGCCAGTCAGCATGAAAGCCTGGCAGCGGCAGCCGCCGAAGTCCTTTTCCTTCTCGTCGCACGAGCGGCACGGCTCGGGCATCCAGTCGTAGCCGCGAAAGCGGTTGAAACCAAACGAGTCGTACCAGATGTGCTGCATGCTGTGGTCGCGCACATTGGGAAACTGCACCGGCATCTGTCGGGCGCCGTGACAAGGTAGGGCGGTGCCGTCTGGTGTGACTGTCAGAAAGATACTCCCCCAGCCATTCATACAGGCCTTCGGGCGTTCCTCGTAGTAGTCCGGCGTGACAAAGATCAGCTTGCAGGGGTGACCTTCGGCTTGCAGCTTGGCGCGGTATTCGTTGGTGATGCGCTCGGCGCGGGTCAGTTGTGCCTGGGTCGGTAGCAAGCCGACGCGGTTAAGCTGGGCCCAGCCATAGAATTGGCAGGTGGCAAGCTCGACAAAGTCCGCCTCAAGGGCAATACACAGTTCGATGATGCGGTCGATCTTGTCGATATTGTGTCGATGAGTGACGAAGTTCAGCACCATCGGATAACCATGGGCTTTGACCGCCCGGGCCATTTCCAGCTTCTGCGCGAAGGCCTTTTTGGAGCCGGCCAGCAGGTTGTTCACCTGCTCGTCGCTGGCCTGGAAACTGATCTGGATATGGTCCAGGCCAGCCTTTTTGAAGTCACTGATCTTCTGCTCGGTCAGGCCGATGCCGGAGGTGATCAGGTTGGTATAGAACCCCAGCTTGCGGGCTTCGCCGATCAGTTCGGCAAGATCCTGGCGCACCAGCGGCTCACCGCCGGAAAACCCCAGCTGTGCCGCACCCATCTCCCGGGCCTCGCGAAACACCTTGATCCACTGTTCGGTGCTCAACTCCTTGCCTTGTTCGGCGAAGTCCAGCGGGTTGGAGCAATACGGGCACTGCAGCGGGCAGCGATAGGTCAGCTCGGCGAGCAACCATAGCGGCAGGCCAATCTCGGGCTTTTCAGGCAAGTTCGATCCAGTGCTCTGCACGTGCGACCTCCATGAATTGCTCGATGTCTTCACCGAGTTCGGGCACGCCGGGGAATTGCTGCTCCAGCTCGCCAATGATCGCTGCCACGCTGCGCTCACCGTCGATCAAGCCACCAATCAACGCAGCACTGTCGTTGAGCTTGATCATGCCTTCGGGGTACAGCAACACATGGCCTTTCTGCGCCGGCTCGTACTGGTAGCGATAGCCCTGGCGCCACGTCGGCTTTTTGCTGCGGTCAAAACTCATAGGGTGATCCCTTTATGCCAGACCCGCTGCGCGGTCACGCTGTGATAAGGCGGGCGGTTCAGTTCGTAGGCCATGCTCATGGCATCGAGCATGCTCCAAAGGATGTCCAGTTTGAACTGGAGAATCTCCAGCATCCGCTCCTGGCCGGCGCGGGTGGTGTAGTGCGCAAGCGTGATCGCCAGCCCATGCTCGACATCACGTCGGGCCTGGCCCAGGCGGGTGCGGAAATACTCGTAGCCGGCAGGGTCGATCCATGGGTAATGCTGGGGCCAGCTGTCGAGGCGCGACTGGTGGATCTGCGGGGCGAACAGCTCGGTCAGCGAGCTGCTGGCGGCTTCCTGCCAACTGGCCCGGCGGGCGAAATTGACGTAGGCATCGACGGCAAACCGCACGCCGGGCAGCACCAGTTCCTGGGAGCGCAGTTGATCCGGGTCCAGGCCCACGGCCTGGCCCAGGCGCAGCCAGGCTTCGATACCGCCGTCTTCGCCGGGGGCGCCATCATGGTCGAGCAGGCGCTGGATCCATTCGCGGCGGATTTCCCGGTCCGGGCAGTTGGCCAGGATCGCGGCGTCTTTCAGCGGAATGTTCACCTGGTAGTAGAACCGGTTGGCGACCCAGCCCTGGATCTGCTCGCGGGTGGCCCGGCCTTCATACATCGCCACATGGTAGGGGTGATGGATATGGTAGAAGGCGCCCTTGGCCCGCAAGGCCTGTTCAAAGTCGGCGGGGTTCAGCGGTGTATCGGTCATTGGGGCTCTCCTACAGTTCAATGCTCATGCCGTCGTAGGCTACTTCTACATTGCGCCGCGCCAACTCGGCTCGCTCGGCAGAGTCTTCGTCGAGGATCGGGTTGGTGTTGTTGATGTGGATAAGCACCTTGCGCTGCTTGGGCAGTTGCTCCAGTACCTCCAGCATGCCGCCGGGGCCGTTTTGTGCCAGGTGGCCCATTTCGCGGCCGGTACGGGTGCCGACACCACGGCGCTGCATTTCATCGTCATCCCACATCGTGCCATCCACCAACAGGCAGTCGCTGCCGGCCATGATCTCCAAGAGCGGCGCGTCTACCTTGCCCAGGCCGGGGGCGTAGAACAGTTTGCCGCCGGTGCGCAGGTCTTCGACGATCAGGCCGATATTGTCACCGGGGTGCGGGTCGAACCGATGGGGCGAGTAGGGCGGCGCGGCACTGCGCAGAGGCAGCGGGGTGAAGCGCAGGTTGGGGCAGGCGGGAATAGTGAAGCTGGCATCCAGCTCGATGCGCTGCCAATCGAGGCCGCCATTCCAGTGAGTCAACATGGTGAACAGCGGGAATCCGGTGCTCAGGTCTTCGTGGACCATGTCGGTGCACCACACCTGGTGCGGGCAGCCTTCGCGCAAGCTGAGCAGGCCGGTGGTGTGGTCGATCTGGCTGTCCATCAAGATGATTGCGCTGATCCCGGTATCGCGCAGTGCTCGGCCCGGTTGCATCGGCGCAAAACCTTGCAGTTGCGCGCGGATATCCGGCGAGGCGTTGCATAACACCCAGTTCACGCCATCGTCGGACAGGGCGATGGACGATTGGGTTCGTGCCTGGGCCCGCAGGCTGCCGTCGCGAAAGCCGGCGCAGTTCACACAGTTGCAGTTCCACTGCGGGAAACCGCCACCGGCCGCCGAACCTAGAATCTGGACAAACATCGCCGCTCCTTCACACAAGACTCAAAATAAAAACGCCCCGGCGAGCCGAGGCGTTGCATTGCAATACAAAAGCACTCAGCGGCTGGCGAAGTACATGGTGACTTCAAAACCGATACGCAGATCAGTGTAAGCAGGTTTGGACCAGGTCATATTCATACTCCTACGAAGGGATGGGACGTTTACTACCAAGTAATACATATAGTCCACCTCCAAGCGGAGATGTTCAGATGCGTGGCGGAATATTACTCATTTCTCGTCAAGCTAGCGCTGTCTTGGTGGAAAAAGCCTGTTGCAGCATCGGCAACGATCAGAATCATATCTGCCAGTCATCGCTCACCGCCGCACCATTGGCCAGGCAGTGCCAGCCGCCGGCGGCTTGCTCGAGTCGCTGCGCCGCTTCCACCAGGTTCTGCCGGTTGCGCGCCTGGATCATCTGTTGCAGTTGCTCAAGATAGTCCGCGCCACGCCCCGCCAAATGCGCCTGCCAGAGCAACTCCGCGGCTTGGGCGGTGGGCAGTGTTTGTGGCGAGAACTGCTGGGCCAGGGGGGTGTTGCCCAAGTCGTTACTCCCACCGATCAACGCTGGCAGTTGCTTGAGAAAGGCCTGGATGTGCTCGAGCAGGCCCGCAAGCGCGACATTGGGTGATTGCACGCCCAACAGCAGGCCGGTTTGCCCATTGAACTGTCGGATGCCACTGAATACTGCGTAGCCCACTTGTAACTCGACACGTAGGCGTTGGTAAAACGGGGTTTGCGCCAGGTGAGCGAGCAACCGTAAGTCGGCCTCGTCGGCGAGGGACTGGCTGGGTGTCGGGCAAAACAGCAGCAAGGCGGCTTCGTCGCCATCGGTTGCGACGGTGTGCCAGCGATGCGCGCCGTTGATGGGCTGGGCTTTGTGTTCACTGTCGGCACAGCGCCCGGGGAGGCGTGCCGCCGCATTGTTGATAGCCATTTCGCATGCAGCCGGCAGGCCCATGCCCAGGCCTTTCCAGCGGGCGGTGGCCCAACGGTCAGGTGGCGCGGTGACGTCAGCGATGTCGGCAAAGCAGGCCGGCAATGCCTTGAGCAGCTCGCGAATGGCCATCTGCGGCGCCGGCCTGGCGAGTGCGTCCTGCCAAAGGTCGGCGTCAGGCTGGGTCAGGTCGCGTGCCAGTTGCTCGACGATAGTGGGCATGGGTTCATGCAGCCCGCTCATTTTCAGCAGCCAGGCATTGCCTACGGCTTCCCAGGACACTTGCACCCCGGCCTGACGGGCATTGGTTTGCAGTGTTTGCAGGCTGTTGCCCAAGCCATGCGCGGGCGAATCCAGTTGCCAGCGCAGGTAGAGAGCGCCTTCGTCGCTATCGGCCGGCAATGCTGGGCTGAACGACAGGCCTGGCAGCTCGCGCCGGCCACGGGAGCGATCCTGGGCGAAGGTGCGCAAGCCCCGATGGGCGCTGGTCTGCCCGCGAATCAGCCCGGGGCGGTGTTCCTGGGGTGACCGTTGCAGGAATGGGTTGCCTGGCGGGAGCTGCCAGGCCTGTTGCGCGGGCGACGGTTGCAGTGCAATCAGCATGGCCTTGAGGGCTTGGCAGTGCGGCTCGGACAACTGAGTTTGAAGGTTCTCACTGTCCTGACGGGCCAGGCCCAAGGCGCCACTGATTTGCTGTTGGCGGTCGATCAGCCGGGCATATTCTTCGCGCAGCGCAGCCCAGTCGCTGTGGGCGAAAAAGCTTAACCAGTCGTTCAATAGTGCTTCGATTGCCGGGACTTGTTGTGAACCCTTGGGCCCCAGGGTGAACTCGATATCCAGCAGCGCCTGCCCGGCGAACTGGTACGGCACCCTGGCGTGCAGCGCGCTTACCCAGCCACGGGTTTTCAACTCGGCCAGCAAACCACCAGGTGCCTGCGCATTCAGCCAGGTGCAGAGGAAGTCCAAGGCTTCGCGGGGCGCGTTGCAGGCGATGAGGTGGTGCAGATGCTGTTTATCCAGGTATTGATAGCGATGTTTATCGCTGTCCATCAACGCCGGCGGTGCCTGCTGCGGGCGCAGCGGGCCAGCGCGCAGGCGATCGCCAAAGTGCTGGGCCAGGGCTTGCAGCTCCTCAAGCGATTGCGGTCCGGCAAGGTTCAGGGTCATTTGTCCTGTGTGATAGAAGTCTTGATAAAACCCCAGCAAACCGTGTTGGAAGTCCTCGTGTGGCACCGGCAGGCTGTCGCGATTGCCCGCATGAAAACCCCGCAGTGGATGTGCGGCAGCGAGGCCTTCGAAGATCGCCACTTGATGCTGTGCCTCGGCATCCTGGGCCCAGGCGACAAACTCTGCCTGTAACACCTCACGCTCGCGCAACTGATCGTCCATCGCCAGGCGCGGGTGAGCGAGCATATCGGCCAGACGCTGCAGCGCGTCGCCAAACACTGGGGTGGGCACTTCGAAGAAGAAATCGGTGGTGCGTTCGCGGGTGCTGGCGTTGACCTGCCCACCGTGGCGTTGCACGTAGGCCATCAAACCGTCAGGCGCAGGAAAAGCCTCGGTGCCGAGAAACAGCAGGTGCTCCAGAAAATGCGCCAGCCCCGGCCAGGTCAACGGCACATCATGGCTGCCGGCCGCTACCCGCAGGGCCGCGGCACAGCGCTTGAGACGTGGGGCGTGACGCAGGGAAGCGCGCAGGCCATTGGCCAGGGTCAGTTGCAGGTGATGAGGGTGGGCCGGCACAGGCATGAGCACTTCCAGAACGTAGGAAGTGCCTATGCTAGCGCAAAGCGCAGTGGTCAGTGCTTGTGCAGCGCGGCATAAAGCTCGGGGCGCCGGTCTGCGAGGTAGTGATTGGCCGCTTGTGCGTCACGTATCAACTGATGGTCGAGGGTGGCGACGATCAACGCTTCATCCAGGCCGGCCTGGGCGACACGCTGGCCATTCGGCGCGGCGATGCTGCTTTGCCCGCAATACTGGATCTGGTCTTCATGCCCACAGTAGTTAGCGTAGGCCACATAGCACTGGTTTTCAAAGGCCCGTGCCCGCACGGTGACGTCCGCGACGAAGTCGAAGGGCACCATGTTGGCCGTCGGTACCAGGATCAACTCGGCACCGGCCAGGGCCAGGCGCCGGGTGTTTTCCGGGAACTCCAGGTCGTAACAGATGAGGAACCCCAGCTTCCAGCCGTTCAATTCGACGATAGGGAACTCGTCGCCGCCGGCGCTGAACATCGAGTGATCGAGGTCGCCGAACAGGTGCGTCTTGCGGTAGTTGCACCGGCGCTGGCCAGTGGCATCGATCAGTTGCACAGAGTTGTAGATCTGCCCGTCCTCGGCCCGCTCCGGGTAGCCATAAAGAATCGCCAGACCCGCATTGCGCGCCAGTTCGGCAATGGTTTGCGCTGCCGGTCCATCCTGCGTCTCGGCCAGCGCGCCCACCGCTTCCGCACCAATGTTGTAGCCGGTGAGGAACATTTCCGGCAGCACCAACAGGTCTGCATCGCCCGCTTCATGGGCGACGTGGTGCAGGCGCTTGAGATTGCCGGCTACATCCAGTGGCAATGGCGGGCATTGGTACAGGGCGACACGCATGGCTTGACTCCTTATTCGGCTAGGGCGATGGGGCCGATCTCATCGAACACATCCCCAGGCCCCGGGTTTTGCGGGTGGGTACTGCCACCGAAGTGGGTCATGATGCCCCAAACCGCGTTCAACGAGGTTTGCACTGCGCCTTCGACCCAGGCTGGGGTCCAGGATACGTCGTCGCCGGCGATGAAAATCCCGCGCTGCTCGGCCGGCATATCCTTTTGCATAAAGTGCGCGTACATGCGCTGGTTATAGCGATAGTGGCCCGGCAACGCGCCCTTGAAAGCACCGAGGAAATGCGGGTCGGCCTCCCAGGAAACGGTGATCGGGTCGCCAATGATGCGCGCCTTGATATCGACTTTCGGGTAGATCTTTTTCAGCGCATCGAGGGCCAGCTTGACCCGTTTATCAATGGGCTGCGGCAGCATTTTCAGGGCGTCGCTCATCCACGAGTAAGACAGGCAAATGACCCCCGGCTTGTCGTCGCCGTTGTCGAACAGGTAGGTGCCACGGGTCAAGCGGTCGGTGAGGGTCATGCTCATCAGGTCGCGGCCGGTTTCCGGGTCTTTGTCCTTCCAGAAAGGCCGGTCGACCATGACAAAGGTTTTCGACGACTGCATATAGCGCGTGCGGTCCAGGGCCATCCACATTTTTTGCGAGAACAGGCTTTCGTCGCATTCGATCTGGGTGGTCAGCAGCCAGCTCTGGCAGGTGGTCAGCACGGCGGCGTATTCCCGGGTGTCGCCATAATTGTCGGTCACCGCGAAGCGACCGTCGGCGGCATGGGCAATGCGCTTGACCCCGGCCCGCGGCGCGCCGTGGTGCAGGGAACTGAGGCTGGTGCCGGCTGGCCAATGGGCGCAACGCTCAGGCACATGGCGCCAGATCCCCATGGGCACCTGCGCCACGCCACCGACCACCAGGTGCTGGTGATCGTCGCAGTTGGTCATCACCACGCGGAAGATTTCCAGCATCGAGTTGGGGAAGTCCGAGTCCCAGCCACCGGTGCCAAAACCGACCTGACCGAACACTTCGCGGTGATGGAACGACAGCTTGGCGAACGCCTTGGAAGTGGCGACGAAATCGTAGAACGTGCGGTCGTCCCACAGCGGCACCAGGGTATTCCACAGCGCTTTGAGGCGTGGCACATCGCGGTCGCGGATGGCCTGCTGGATATCGCTGAACTGCGAACCGGCTTCCAATGCATCGGCCCAGGCGTCAGCCACTTCCTGGAACAGCGCAGGAAGGTCGGCGAGTTTCTGTGCGTAATGGGTCTGGCCTTCCAGGTCGATCACGGTGCTGCCGGAGGCCGGTGTCAACGGGTTGGGGAAGGGCTTGGTCTCCAGGCCCAACTTATCCACATAGTGGTAGAACGCCGTCGAGGATACCGGGAAACGCATGCCACCCAGTTCGGCGATGATGCCTTCGGCCCCTTCAAACGCCTGGGACCGCAGGCGCCCACCCATTTTCGAGGCCTCGTACACCACCGGCTTGAGGCCCAGCTTCATCAGCTCGTAGGCGGCCACCAGCCCGGCGATACCCGCACCGACAATCGCCACTTCGGCGCCATGGTGGGCGGCAGGAATACTGCCCAAGCCAGCCGGGTGTTCGATCCAGTCATCGAAGGCGAACGGGAAGTCCGGGCCAAAGATGGTGATGGGTTTTTTACCGTCTGCAGGGTGGCGATTGTTCTTGTTAGTGGCGTTCATGGCTGACCTTGCTGGCAACTGCACGGGGCACGACCCGTGGAGTATAGGAAAAGATGGCAGCCATTCTAGGGAGCGTAGCGCTCGTTAATAAGACGCAAAGTGTCGTCGTTTTGGATTGTTTTTAGTCGAAGTGACGAAAATGGCGGTCAGATTGGCTGCCCGCGATCCAATTTGTTGCTGAGGATGATCGAGGTGGTGGTCTTTTCTACCCCATCGACACTGCCGATCTGGTCCAGCAGTTGATCAAGTTGCTCCGGCGAATCGGTGCGCAGCCAGGCCACATAATCAAACTCACCACTGACCGCACACAACTGCTGGACCTGGGCCATGGCGCTGAGTCGACGCAGCACTTCCTTGCCAGAGCGCGGTTGCACCGTGATCCCCACATACGCCTGTAACCCACCATCCACCACACGCTGGCCAAGGCGCACGCCATAGCCGGTAATCACCTGGGTCTTTTCCAGGCGCGCCAGGCGCGAGGTCACCGTGGTACGGGCAATCCCCAATTGCCGGGCGAGCATCGCCACGCTCTCGCGGGCGTTGAGCTGTAAGGCGGCGATTAGTTGGCGGTCGATTTCATCGAGGAGGGGCGGGCGGGGGGTAGACAAGTGCGGCTCCGATGCGGGTGGCGGTTGGGGCATGTTACAGGCTCATATTTCACGGGGGGAGCATTCGTTAACGCGTTGGCCGACTGGATCAAAAAAGATCTTCGAGTCTTGCGCGTGCGCTACACCGAAAATTATTCAGCGGCGAGTGCACCAGGAATATTCAAAGTCGTAATTCCTGAGGGTTATGGAAAATATTCAAAATAGTTATTGCGCTCTGTTAGTTTTCACAGTTGTTGGGGCGGTAGGTGCATTTTAGACTCAAGTTTAAAAGTCTAATTGATGGAGTCCGTCATGAGTACTAAAGCATTGGTTGAGGTTTTTATTGATGGTCATAGGACTACACTGCTGGAGCCGAAGAATAGGGCAAACAATAATATTTTGAAGCCAGGTGTGATTGGTATTGTTCGCAATGTTGCTGACGGTCCGAATGGTGCGTTTATTGTGTGGAATGTTGATAGTCAGCCAGAAAGGTATCGAATAATTAATCCAGATGGAGTTGCCATCGACTGGGAATCGTTTTCAAAAAAACGACCTGGTGAAAATAAAATGTACATTAAGGATCTTTCTGAAGAAGAGAGATATCGCCATCAACCGTCAGAAAGCTATAGCTTAAGGTTTGCGTTTATTATTGATTTTCCTGGCGAAGTTGCCAGAGGGGCTTATATAGTTGATGACGTTATTTATAAGACTCGCTCCGACTTCGCAAAGTGGAGGGACGAATATGTTGGTGTGTCCCAGTAGTCAGGCCTCTCCATGGCTTGGCGGTATGTATGCCCTGCGCGCTGAATGTAGGCCCTGAGAGTTAGCGGCCAGCCTCTTGGATTTCCAGCCTCCAGAAACAAAAAAAGCCGCGCAGTGCGCGGCTTTCAATTTGGTGGGCCCAGTAGGACTCGAACCTACGACCAAGGGATTATGAGTCCCCTGCTCTAACCAACTGAGCTATAGGCCCTCAGTAGGTCGCGGATTATAACGATGGTTTCTCCACTGTGCTATCCGAAAAATCCGAATGGGTCATGTGAAGGAAGGTCGCGGCGAAGATGTCGGGAGGCAGAGGCAGGCTGACGATGTAGCCTTGCATTTGTTCGCAGCCTTCGTCGGCGAGGAAGGCTTGCTGGGCGGGGGTTTCCACGCCTTCGGCGATGATGGTGAATTGCATGCTGTGGCCCAGGGCGATGATGGCGCGCACGATAGCGGCGTCGTGGGGATCGTCCGGTAGGCCGCGGACGAAGGACTGGTCGATTTTCAGGAAGTCCAGGGGCAGGCGCTTGAGGTAGCTCAAGGATGAATAGCCCGTGCCGAAGTCGTCGATGGCCAGTTGTACGCCCAGGTGCTTGAGTTTATGCAGTACTTCCAGGGCTTCTTCGGCCTGGCTCATGATGAAGTTTTCGGTGATCTCCAGTTGCAGGCAGTCCGGTTCCAGGCGGTTGTCGCGCAGCAGTTGCTCGATGCGCCCCAACAGGTTGGGGTGGCGCAGTTGGGCCCCGGCGAGGTTGACGGAGAGGGGGCCGAAGTCGTCGTAGCACTTGCGCCACTGATGCAGTTGCCGGCAAGCCTGCTCCAGGACCCAGTCGCCGATTTGCAGGATCATGCCGTTCTCTTCGGCCAGGGCGATGAAGTGTTCGGGAGGTACGTCGCCAAAGGTGGGATGGCGCCAGCGGATCAGGGCTTCGGCGCCGATCAGTTGTTGGGTGTCCAGGCTCAGCTTTGGTTGGTAGTACAGAAACAGCTCATCGCGCTCTATGGCCCGGCGCAGTTCGTGTTCGAGGGCGACGCGCTCATTGGCCTGGGCGGTGAGGTCCTGGGTGTAGCGTTCAACCCGATTGCGGCCCTTGGCCTTGGAGCGGTACATAGCGGCATCGGCGTTTTTTACCAAGGTGGCGACGTCGATCCCATCCTGCGGATAGAAGCTGGTGCCGATGCTGGCGCTGATAAAGAACTCGTGCTCGCCCGCCTGGAAGGGCAGGGTGAAGCAGGCCAGCAGTTTATTGGCCAGGTGCTGGGCGTCGCTGGCTTGTTGCAGGCCGGGCAGCAGGATAATGAATTCGTCACCGCCCAGGCGCGCTACGGTGTCGATATCGCGCAGTTGCTCCTTGAGGCGCACCGCGATGTCCTTGAGCAGCAGGTCGCCAATCGGGTGGCCAAGGCTGTCGTTGATGTGTTTGAAGCGGTCGAGGTCGAGAAACAGCACCGCGCCCTGGCTGCCGGTTTCCTGTTGGTTGTTGAGGGCGGTTTGCAGGCGATTTTCAAACAGCGTGCGGTTGGGCAGGCCGGTGAGCGGGTCGTGGTGCGCCTGGTAATCGAGCCGCGCCTGGGCGTGCTTGAGGCTGGAGATGTCGGCAAATACTGCCACGAAGTGGGTGATTGACTGCTCGAGGTTGCGCACGGCGTTGATCGTCAGCCAACTGGGATACAGCTCGCCGTTCTTGCGTCGGTTGGAGATTTCGCCTTGCCAGTGGCCGTTGGCCGTCAGTTGATGCCACATGGCGGCGTAGAACGCGCTGTCGTGCAGGCCGGAAGCGAGCAGGCGCGGGGTATGGCCGAGGGCTTCGGCTTCGCTGTAGCCGGTGATTTCGCTGAAGGCGCGGTTGACCGCGCTGATGTTCTGCCGGGTATCGGTGATCAACACGCCTTCGGCAGTGCTTTCGAAAACCGTCGCGGCCTGTTGCAGTTTTTCCTGCATCAACTGACGTTCGGTAATGTCGCGGGCGATGGTCAGCATGCAGTCGTCATCCCCAATGGGCAGCGGGCGACTGGATACCTCGCACAGGCGAATCTGGCCATCATTGCGCCGGATATGGCAGACGAAGTCGCGCACCAGGCCGTCGCGTTGTAGCAGATCGAGCATGTGCTTGCGCTCGTTCAAGTCCACCCAGATGCCCAGGTCCAGGGTCGATTGGTCCAGGGACATCGCACTGTTGAAGCCGGTGATGCGGCTAAAGCCTTCATTGACCTCCAGCAGCAGGCCGTCGTGCTGGCGCGTCAGCAGTAAGCCGTCGGGCGAGGCGTGAAAGGCCTTGGCGAACTTTTCTTCGGAAGTCTGCAGCAGTTGCTGGGTTTCCTTCAGTTGGGTGATGTCCCGCACTACCACCACCAACGCTTCGGTCGCATCGAGCTGGAAGGGTTCGGCAGAGATCAGCCCGGTGAACGCCTGGCCATTGCTGCGCAGGAACGGCATCTCCAGGTTGCGGATGCTGGTGGTCTGCACCCGCTTGAGCAGGTTGGGGCCTACACCCTGGATGCCCCAGATGTTCAGCTCGGTGGCGGTTTTACCGACCACGTCTGCGGCGCTCAGGCCAATCTGGTCCTCGAATGCCTTGTTGACCTCCAGCAGGCAGCCATCGGACAGGCGGGCGATCACCAGTATGTCCGGACATTGCTGGAACACCGAGGCGAACTTCTCCTGCGAAAGCTGCAGCGCTTCCTCGGTGCGCTTGGCCTCGCTGATATCGATCATCAGGCCGCGCATGACCGGCTCATGCCCATGCTTGATCAGGCTGACAATGTCCCTGACCCACAAGCAACGGCCATCGGCGGTGATCACCCGGTAGTCAATGCTGTGGTCGCGGTTGGCGCGGGTTTCCCGCTGGCAGAAGCTGTCGGCACGGGTCAGGTCGGCAGGGTGGATGATGTTGCGCCAGAAGCCGGGGATCAGCCAGTGCGCCCGTGGATAGCCCAGCAGCTCCTCGGCATGGGGCGACACGTAGCTGTAGGTGAAATCGCTGATGTCTGCTTCCCAGGCGATGGCTGACAGGCTTTCCACCAATCCCCGGTAATGGTACTCGCTGCTGCGCAGCTCCTGTTCCAGGGCCACCCTGCGGGAAATTTCCGAGCTGAGCCGGCGATTGATCCGAATCACGATGGCCAGCACGGTACTCAACAGCAGCACGGCAGGTAGGCCGTAGAGCAGCAGATCGGTCCAGAAGGCTCGGTGATCAATGACATTGCCGACCCAGTGTTCCTGGATTTCGTTGATTTCGCTGGGGCTGAGGTCGGCGAGCACCTTGTCGAGGATGCCGATCAACATTTTGTTCTCGCGGGGTACGCCCATTGCCAGTTGGTAGCGATAAGGCGTTTCGCCACTAACGTACAAACCGTCGAGCTTAAGCTGGCGCAGGCTCCACACACTGGAGGCTAGGTCGCCGACGACGGCGTCCACCTCATCGGTGGCCAGGGCCTGCAAGGTCGAGCTGACGTTGGGCATCGCCACCAGGTTCAGGTCGGGGTGGTGGGTGCGCAGCAATTCGTGGGGGGCATAGTTCTCCACCACGGCGATCTTCAGTCCATACAGGTCCTTGAGGGAGCGGGGCTGGGCGCCGCCTTCGTGGGCAAGAATGACGATGGGGAAGTCGAGGTAAGGCCTGGAAAATGCCAGGAAACCCTGGCGCTCCGGGGTGGACATGATGCCCGGTAACAGGTCGAGCTGATTGTTCTTGGCCTGCTCCAGCAGGGCGCTCCAGTTGGCAGGCTCGATCAACCTGACCTTGATGCCCAGGCGCTCCTGGATCAGTCGTACATAGTCAGCGGCCAGGCCCTGATAGCGGCCTTCTTCGTCGCGATATTCAAATGGCGGCCACGATGCGTCAACGCCCAGGCGCAACTCCGGGTGGTCCGCCAACCAGCCATGCTCTTCATCAGTGAGAGTCAACGCGCCAGCCGTTGCGGTCCAGGTCAGCAGCGACAGCAGTAGCACGGTCGGCAGTCTGGGCATAACGGTCTCGTTATGGCACGGGGAATATTTCGAGTGTAGACGGGCATTGCGGGGGGAGGTAAAGCGGGGAGGATTTAATCTGCACAAAGCAAAACCCCCAGGCCTGGGCCTGGGGGTTTTGTGATCACTCGTCGAGGAAGGAGCGCAAATGCTCGCTTCTCGTCGGGTGGCGCAACTTGCGCAGCGCCTTGGCTTCGATCTGACGGATCCGCTCGCGGGTCACGTCAAACTGCTTACCGACTTCCTCAAGGGTGTGGTCGGTATTCATGTCGATGCCGAAACGCATGCGCAGTACCTTGGCTTCACGAGCAGTGAGGCCGGACAGTACGTCGCGCGTCGCTTCTTTAAGGCTCTCAACGGTGGCGACATCGATTGGCGACTGCATGGTCGAGTCTTCGATGAAGTCACCCAGATGGGAGTCTTCGTCATCACCAATCGGGGTTTCCATGGAGATCGGCTCTTTAGCGATCTTCAATACCTTGCGGATTTTATCCTCAGGCATTTCCATGCGTTCGCCCAGCTCTTCCGGGGTCGGTTCGCGACCCATTTCCTGCAACATCTGCCGGGAAATACGGTTGAGCTTGTTGATGGTCTCGATCATGTGCACCGGAATACGGATGGTGCGGGCCTGGTCGGCGATCGAGCGAGTGATCGCCTGACGGATCCACCAGGTGGCATAAGTCGAGAATTTGTAGCCGCGACGGTATTCGAACTTGTCCACAGCCTTCATCAAGCCGATGTTGCCTTCCTGGATCAGGTCGAGGAACTGCAAGCCACGGTTGGTGTACTTCTTGGCGATGGAGATCACCAGACGCAAGTTCGCTTCAACCATCTCTTTCTTCGCGCGACGGGCCTTGGCCTCGCCGATCGACATGCGACGGTTGATGTCCTTGATCTCGGCAATCGTCAGACCGGTTTCGGTCTGCAATGCAGTCAGCTTCTGCTGGCAACGAACGATGTCGGCCTGGAAGCGACCAATGGCTTCAGCGTATTTGCTTTTGCCCTTGGCCAGTGCGTCGGTCCAGCTTTCGTCAACTTCATTGCCCGGGAACTGGCGCAGGAAGTCGGCACGCGGCATGCGCGCATCACGGACACAGAGCTGCATGATCGCCCGCTCTTGTGCACGCAGACGCTCAAGGGCGCTACGAACCCGCTCAACCAGGCCTTCGAATTGCTTCGGCACCAGTTTGATCGGCATGAACAGCTCAGCCAGGGCCAGCAGTTCGGCGGTAGCCTGCTTGCTGCCACGACCGTGCTTCTTCAGGGCCTTGCGCGCCAGTTCCATCTGGTCGGAGACCGCGCCAAAGCGCTGGGCTGCGATGATCGGATCCGGGCCGCTTTCGACTTCTTCTTCGTCGTCGGTGCTGGCTTCAGCCTCGTCGTCGTCGGTTTCGTCGTCCGCTTTCACGGCTTTCGGGTCGACAGGCGGCGGTATTTCGGCAGCAGGCGGCGTAATGCCATCGTCCGGGTCGATATAACCGCTCAGGACGTCGGACAGGCGGCCACCTTCGGTGGTAACGCGGGTGTACTCGGAGAGAATGTGGTCAACCGTGCCGGGGAAGTGCGCAATTGCGCCCATCACTTCGCGGATGCCCTCTTCGATACGCTTGGCGATTTCGATTTCGCCTTCGCGTGTCAGCAGCTCAACCGTACCCATTTCACGCATATACATGCGCACAGGGTCGGTGGTGCGACCGATATCGGTCTCCACTGCAGCCAGCGCGGCAGCAGCTTCTTCAGCGGCGGCCTCGTCGGTATCGGCGTCCGCCAGCATAAGAGAATCCTTATCTGGCGCAGCTTCGAATACGTTGATCCCCATGTCGTTAATCATGCGGATGATGTCTTCCACCTGTTCCGGATCTGAAATATCCTCCGGCAGGTGGTCGTTGACCTCCGCGTAAGTCAGGTAACCCTGCTCACGACCAAGGACGATCAACTCTTTGATACGAGACTGCTGTTGCGCTTTTCCGGACATAACACCCTATCCACTGAAGGTCTTGGCGGGCAAAAAACAAGCCGAGGATTATACCCGAGCTATGACCTCACACGCCAGCTGAGGTCGGGTTTGATGCGGAAACATTCTGTTTTAAGAGGTCGCGCATCTGCTTTGCTATCTGAATTTGCTCTTCAGCCGACAATCCTGGCTGCCTTGCTTTCTTGATAAGTTCGTCGAGGGTCTGCGTGTGCTGACCCGCGGATAACCTAGTAATGGTGTCTAAAAACTGTTGTTCAAGGTTATCGCCGTCAATTAACCACTCCTTTTCTGCGAGTGCTTTCAAAAGACGTCCTTGCTCTGTGCCGTGCCAGCGGGCCATCAGCTGGATTGAGTTTAGCTTAGGATTTTTTTGTACGGCCTCGATCAGGGCAATCAGCACCTGGGCGTAGGTGTTGCTCTCGTTGGAAAAATGTTCGGCGCTTTCCACTCGGCCCGCCAATTGCGGGTGGTGGATCAGGGTGCGCAGGGCAATCAGCGTCGGCGCTTCTACGGCCACCGGTGTCCGCGGGGCGTAAGCCTCGTCGCGGTCGCCATGCTTGCCGTTTTTGCTCCAGGGTTTCTTGTCCCATTTCTTGCCGCCGGCGCCGGGTTTCTTCGGCGTCCAGTCCTGTTGAGGCACAAAGGGCTCTTGAGGCTGGTGAAAGTCAGCGTAGTCCGGCATGGCGTCGTAGCCGAAGCCCGGGTCGTAGGCTGGTGGCGCCTCCTGGGGCGCGCTGTGCACCAGCTGGCTGACCGCCTCGCCGCTCAGGCCGGTGATCTCCAGCAGGCGCTGGCGCATCAGGGCCTTGAGGTTGGCGCCGGGGACCTTGTCGATCAGCGGTGCCGCGAGGGTAGCCATATGGGCCTTGCCTTCGAGGGAGCGCGGGTCGGCTTCTTCGGTCAATTGCTGGAAAAAATAATCGGCCAGCGGTTGTGCGTGCTGGTGGATGCGCGCGCGAAACGCATCGGTACCTTCGGAGCGCACCAGGGTATCCGGGTCTTCGCCTTCGGGCAGGAACAGAAAGCGCGCGCGGCGCCCATCCTGCAGGCTCGAGAGGGTGGCTTCGAGGGCGCGCCAGGCCGCATTGCGTCCGGCCTGGTCGCCGTCGAAACAGAACAGCACGCTGGGCACCACGCGAAACAGGCGCTTCATGTGCTCTTCGCTGGTGGCGGTGCCGAGGGTTGCCACGGCATTGCGCAGGCCTTGCTGGGCCAGGGCGATAACGTCCATGTAGCCTTCAACCACGATGATTTCATCGAGGTTGCGGTTGTTCTTGCGCGCTTCAAACAGGCCGTAGAGTTCCTGGCCCTTGTGAAACACCGGGGTTTCCGGGGAGTTGAGGTATTTGGGCTTGTCGTCACCGAGTACCCGTCCGCCGAAGGCGATGATGCGGCCACGGCTGTCGCGGATCGGGAACATCACTCGATCGCGAAAGCGATCATAGCGCTTGCCGGTCTCGGCGTTTTCCACTAGCAGGCCGGCGTCGATCATGGCCTTTTGCTGCAGGGTGTCGCTGCTCAGGTGCTTGTACAGGTTGTCCCAGCCAGGCGGGGCGAAGCCCAGGCCGAAGTCGCGGGCGATTTCCCCGGTCAGGCCGCGGCCCTTGAGGTAGTTCACGGCGGCTTTGCGCTGTGGGTGGCTTTTCAGGGCCTGGCGGTAGAACTCGGCGGCGGCGGTGAGCAGTGGGTACAGCGGCGAGTCGGTAGGCTGGCGCGGTTTGTGCGGCCGGCCACTTTCTTCGCGGGGGATTTCCATGCCAGCGGCTTTAGCCAGTTCCTCGACGGCCTGGGGGAAGTCCAGGTTGTCGTGGTCCATGATAAAGCCGAGGGCATTGCCGCCGGCGCCGCAGCCGAAGCAGTAGTAGAACTGCTTGTCGGGGCTGACGCTGAACGATGGGGTCTTTTCTTTATGGAACGGGCAGCAGGCGGTGTAGTTCTTGCCAGCCTTTTTCATTTGCACGCGCGAGCTGACAACATCGACGATGTCGGTGCGGTTCAGAAGGTCGTCAATAAAGCTCTGGGGAATTAGCCCGGCCATGGCGTTCTCGTCATCACTGCGTGTAAATGAGGGCCCGTGACGCACTCAAGACGCGCATGGCGGCGGCTTGATCATCGATTGTCTGCTTGGGCTGCCAGGAAGTGTATCTGTCGAACGTTCACTGACGTTAGTTCCAATCAGTCTTCGACGTGTTTGAAAGCGTTGCCCTGGAGTCCGGTCACGGCCAATGGCGGCCTCGGAAGCTCATCGTGGGGCACAGTCGACCTATTGATCGCCTGCTTGGAAAATGGGTGTGCTCGTCAGTAGCCTTGATAGGCTCGTCAGAAGAGACGTGCACCGCTGGCAAAAGAGCCAGTCCTGACGTGTGAAGCTTTGTCTCGGTCGCATGTGCGGCGTCGACGGTGAAGCATCAAGCGATATCCGCAAATGCCAGCAGCCCGGCTGAGGGCCGGGCTTGGCAGAAGCTTGCTACGAACGTCTGTGTATTAGTACAGACGAACGGCGCGGCGCTGTTCGCGCTGAACTTTCTTGGCGTGACGCTTAACAGCGGCTGCTGCTTTACGCTTACGCTCAGAAGTTGGCTTCTCATAAAATTCGCGGCTACGAACTTCAGCCAGAACACCGGCTTTTTCGCAGGAGCGCTTGAAACGACGCAGAGCTACGTCGAAGGGTTCGTTCTCTTTTACTTTGACGGCTGGCATCCAGAGCTACCTTCTTTCATTACCGGGAATCAACGTTCTCGTCGCAAAAAATTCGCGGCTGAGGTCGTCGGTTTTTAAGGGTTGCGGATGTTAACCCCTCATTGCCCGGAATGCAAAGCCTCTGATCGAAAACCGCTAGTCGGGAGGGGACGTGGCGACTATTATGCGCGCCTTCGAATTCAGCCTCTACAAGGCGCAAACCCATGTTAGTACTGGGCTTAGAAACCTCCTGCGACGAGACCGGCGTCGCGCTTTACGACAGTGAACGCGGGCTTTTGGCCGATGCGCTGTTCAGTCAGATCGATCTGCATCGGGCCTATGGCGGGGTGGTGCCGGAGCTCGCTAGCCGTGATCACGTCAAACGCATGCTGCCATTGATTCGACAGGTGCTGGACGAGGCCGACTGCGTCGCCACCGAGATCGATGCCATCGCTTATACCGCCGGCCCTGGATTGGTCGGGGCCCTGCTGGTTGGGGCTTCCTGCGCCCAGGCGCTGGCGTTTGCCTGGGGTATTCCAGCCCTTGGCGTGCACCATATGGAAGGCCATTTACTGGCGCCGATGCTGGAAGAAAACCCTCCTGGGTTCCCGTTCGTCGCTTTGTTGGTTTCCGGTGGCCATACGCAGCTGGTTCAAGTCGATGCAATCGGCCAGTACACGCTTCTGGGGGAGACCCTGGACGATGCCGCCGGTGAAGCTTTCGACAAGACCGCCAAGATGATGGGCCTCAATTATCCCGGTGGTCCGGAAATCGCGCGCCTGGCGGAAAAAGGCGTGGCGGGGCGCTATACCTTCCCGCGTCCGATGTGTGATCGCCCAGGCCTGATGTTCAGCTTCAGTGGCTTGAAAACCTTCGCCTTGAACACCTGGCAGCAAAGCGTCAGCGCCGGGGACGACAGCGAGCAAGCCCGTTGCGACATCTCTCTGGCGTTCCAGCAGGCGGTGGTGGAGACTTTGACCATCAAGTGCAAGCGTGCCCTGAAGCAGGCCGGCATGAAGCGCCTGGTCATCGCTGGAGGCGTCAGCGCGAACAAGGCATTGCGTTTGTCACTGGAAAAAATGCTCGGCGACCTCAAGGGCGATGTGTTTTACGCGCGCCCTGAGTTCTGCACCGATAACGGCGCGATGATCGCCTTCGCCGGTTGCCAGCGCTTGCAGGCGGGCCAGCATGAGAGCCTGGCCATCAGCGTGCAGGCGCGTTGGCCGATGGAGCAACTGCCGCCGTTGTGATCGACGAACATGAGTCGGGTTCACCGGGCGTATTTAAAAATGCCGTTCGCGCCCGGCAAACAGGTCGCGTAAATTGCCGCGATGGCGCCATACAATCAGCAGGGTGAGTACGCTCATCGGCAGCAGGGCAGCCGGCTCCTGCCAGGCCAGCAATGGCAGGGTCAGGGGGGTGGCGATCAATGCGGCGAGGGAGCTGGTGCGGGTCAGGTAGAACGTCAGCAGCCAGGCGGCAATGGCCAGCAGCGCCGCTGGAGGGTAGATCCCCAGTAGCATGCCGGCGGCCGTCGCGACGCCCTTGCCACCGCGAAAGCGAAAGTACAGCGGGAACAGATGGCCGAGCACGGCACACACGCCGATCCAGGCTTGTTGTTGCAGGGAGAGGCCGGCGAGGTCGGCGATCAGCACGGGCAACAGGCCTTTGCATACGTCGCCGAACAACGTCAGTACGGCGAGCTTTTTGCCGGCCAGGCGCAACATATTGGTGGCGCCGGCATTGCCCGAGCCACTCATTCGCGGGTCGGGATTTCCCGTCAGGCGGCTGAGCAAGATGGCAAAGGACAGCGAGCCGAGCAGGTAGGCGAGGGTCGCCAGTAACCAAGACATGCTAACTATTCCGGGCGAGGACGCCTTGATTCTAACGGGGCATTGCGCCCTTGTCGTGCTGTGGAGAAGAGTGCTTGGACAGAGTGTTTATCGAAGGCCTGGAAGTCGACACCGTGATCGGGGCCTACGACTGGGAGCGAGGTATCCGTCAATGCCTGCGCCTGGACCTGAGTTTCGCCTGGGACAATCGCCCGGCCGCAGCCGGTGATGACCTGACCCTGGCCCTCGACTACGCCAGTGTTTCCACGCGCATCCAGGCCTTTGCCGCGCAGGCGCAATTCCAGCTGGTGGAAACGTTTGCCGAGCGCCTGGCGCAGGTCTTGATGGAAGAATTCCAAATCCCCTGGCTGCACCTCAAGTTGACCAAGCCCGGTGCCGTCCCGGCCGCCAAGGGCGTGGGCGTGGAGATCGAGCGCGGATGTCGCTAACTCAGGTTTACCTTGGTCTTGGCAGCAATATCGAGCGCGAGGCCCGTTTGCAGGCGGGTCTTGAGGCGTTGGATGGCTTTTTGACCGATATGCGCTGTTCTGCCGTATTCGAAAGTCAGCCGGTGGGGATCAAGAGCGGGCCGTTCTTCAACCTGGTGGTATCGGCGTACACCGATTTGCCGTTGATGGAACTGGATCGCCGGCTGAAGTCCATCGAGGCCGACAATGGCCGCTATGCGCCGGATCGCAAGGGTTTGCCCCTGGATATTGATGTGCTGCTGTATGGCGACCTGAGCGGTAATTTTGATGGGTTGGTGTTGCCGCGGGCAGAAATCCTGAAAAACGCCTTTGTGTTGTGGCCGCTGTCGTTGATGGCGCCGGAACGTGTGCACCCTGAAGTCGGCAAGACATTTGCCGCGCTGTGGCGGGATGCACAAATCGACCAGGTACTGGCACCGGTTGCCTTCGAATGGCGTGGCCGACCACTCACCCCAGACCTGTAGAAGCCGGCTCGCCAGCGCCTACAGTGAGTGTTGGTCCTTGTAGGCTTTCAGAGCCTTGAGCCGTTCACACTTGAGCGCCTCGCCCAGCTCCGGGCCCTTGAAACCTTTCTCCAGTAGCGGCGCCACTGCCACGGCCCGCGCCACCTGCGCGGCGCGACGCAAATACTCCGCCTGTGGATAACTTCGCTGCTCAAGGCCCTTGCGACCTCGTGCATCCATTTCGCAGGCGACGACAAATTCTTCAAAGCGCTGTGGCCGACGGAATACGTCAAAGCTCTGCAGCAACTCCAGCAGGGTCGAGGCCTTCAGCTCCAGTGCCCGATGACCATGGGTGTGATACTCGCCGACCAGTAGCGCCAATTCCTGGCAATCCTTGGGCACTTTGAAGCGCTCATTGACGGCTTTGATCAGCTTCAGGCCCCGCTGCTCGTGGGCAATATGCCGGGGCAACTTATCCACAGGTGTCAGGCCCTTGCCCAGGTCATGCAGCAGGCAGGCCCAGCGCACGGTCAAGGGTTGTGCGTGGAGGGCCGCCTGTTGCAGCACGCTCAGGGTGTGGATGCCTGTATCTATCTCAGGGTGATGAGCTTCGGGTTGGGGTACACCGAACAGGGCATCCACTTCCGGTAGCAGGGTTTTCAGGGCATGGCAGTCGCGCAGCACCTGGATAAACACCTGTGGCTGATCTTCCATCAGGGCCCGGGAAATTTCCTTCCAGCTGCGTTCCGGCGTCAGGGCTTCCAGTTCGCCGGAGTCGCTGAGCTGACGCATCAATTCCAGGGTTTCGGGGGCGATAGTGAAACCGAGACCGGCATAACGTGCGGCAAACCGCGCGACCCGCAGTACGCGCAGGGGATCTTCGGCGAACGCCGGGGAAACGTGACGCAGTACCCTGGCTTGCAGGTCGCGCTGGCCGTTGTACGGATCGGTCAGGTTGCCGTCGTCGTCTTCGGCGATCGCGTTGATAGTCAGATCGCGGCGGATCAGGTCTTGTTCGAGGGTGACTTCGGGGCTGGCATGAAACACAAAGCCGCCATAACCCCGACCGCTTTTGCGTTCGGTGCGGGCGAGGGCGTACTCATCGTTGTTTTTTGGGTCTAGGAACACCGGAAAGTCAGAGCCCACTGGGCGATAGCCCAGGGCGAGCATTTCTTCGGTGGTGGCGCCTACTACGACCCGGTCGATATCGGTAACGGGGATGCCGAGCAAGCGATCACGTACCGCTCCACCGACTTTGTAGATTTGCATGAAAAAGCCTCCATTAGCCCTACAGGATAACGCCTGCGGCAGGCCAATGGAGGCATTGCTGCGTCAAAGGTGAACCACGGCCAGGTCCAGGCGGCCGTAATCGTTGTCGTTATGTTCGTTGCGCGGCGGCACGTGATGGGTCTTCATGACCTGATCGCCTTGCAGGGTCTCCAGGTGGATATCGAAGCCCCATAGCCGGTGCAGATGCTTGAGCACTTCGTCCGTGGATTCTCCCAGGGGTTTGCGGTCGTGTTGCTGGTGGCGCAGGGTCAGGGAGCGATCACCGCGCATATCGATGCTGTAGATCTGCACGTTGGGCTCGCGGTTGCCCAGGTTGTATTGGGCCGCTAGGGTCTCGCGGATGGTGCGGTAGCCGGCTTCATCGTGGATGGCAGGTACCAGCAGGTCGTCCTTGAGGTCGTCGTCCAGAATGCTGAACAGCTTGAGGTCACGAATCACCTGGGGTGACAGGTACTGCAGGATGAAGCTCTCGTCCTTGAAGCTGCTCATGGCGAACTTGATGGTCGATAGCCAGTCACTGCCGGCGATCTCCGGGAACCAGCGGCGATCTTCCTCAGTGGGGTGTTCGCACATGCGCCGGATATCCCGGTACATGGCGAAGCCCAGGGCATAGGGGTTGATGCCGCTGTAGTAGGGGCTGTCGAAGCCTGGCTGGAAGACCACGCTGGTATGTGAGGTGAGGAACTCCATCATGAAGCCGTCGGTCACCAGGCCTTCGTCGTAAAGGTCGTTCATCAGGGTGTAGTGCCAGAACGTTGCCCAGCCTTCGTTCATCACCTGGGTCTGGCGCTGTGGATAAAAGTACTGGGCGATCTTGCGCACGATCCGCACGATCTCCCGTTGCCATGGCTCCAGCAGCGGGGCGTGTTTTTCCAGGAAGTACAGGATGTTTTCCTGGGGCTCGACGGGGAAGCGCGCATTGTCCTTGTCGCTATTCTTGTCGGCGCGTTTGGGGATGGTGCGCCACAGGTCGTTGATCTGCTTTTGCAGATGCTCTTCCCGGTCCTTCTGCCGTAACCGTTCCTCCTCGGCGGAAATCGGATAGGGGCGCTTGTAGCGGTCTACCCCGTAGTTCATCAAGGCATGGCAGGAGTCGAGCAGGTCTTCCACCGCATCGATCCCGTGGCGCTCCTCGCACTGCATGATGTACTGCTTGGCGAACACCAGGTAATCGATGATCGAACTGGCGTCGGTCCAGGTGCGGAACAGATAGTTGCCCTTGAAAAAGCTGTTGTGGCCATAGCACGCGTGGGCCACCACCAGGGCCTGCATACAGATGGTGTTTTCTTCCATCAGGTAGGCAATGCACGGGTCGGAGTTGATCACTATTTCATAGGCCAGCCCCATCTGGCCACGGGTGTAGGACTTCTCCGTGCTGAGGAAGTGCTTGCCGTAGGACCAATGGTGGTAGCCCAGGGGCATGCCCACCGAGGCATACGCATCCATCATTTGCTCGGCGGTGATCACTTCGATCTGGTTGGGATAGGTATCCAGGGCATATCCGGCCGCAATACGGCTGATTTCCCGGTCATAGGCCTGGATCAGTTCGAAGGTCCATTCGGACCCCGTGGAAATGGGTTGGCGCTTATGCTCTTTGGCGGTCATGTCACTAACCTGCGCTGGAAGAGTTCACGGAAGACCGGATAGATATCGCCGGCCGAGACCAGTTGTTGCTGGGCGAAGGTGTCGGCGAAGGCTTCACCTATGCGCTCGTATTCAAACCACAGGGCCTGGTGCTCGCGGGGGGTAATCTCCACATAAGTGTAGTACTGCACGAACGGCATGATCTGGTTGATCAGGATGTCGCGGCAGATGGGCGAGTCGTCGTTCCAGTTGTCGCCGTCGGAAGCCTGAGCCGCGTAGATGTTCCATTCGTTGGCCGGATAACGCTCGGCCATGATTTCCTGCATCAGTTTCAGCGCACTGGACACGATGGTGCCGCCGGTCTCCCGTGAATAGAAAAACTCTTCTTCGTCGACCTCGCGGGCACTGGTGTGATGGCGGATAAACACCACGTCGATCTTGTCGTAGTTACGCTTGAGAAACAGGTACAGCAGGATAAAGAAGCGCTTGGCGATGTCCTTGGTCGCCTGGGTCATGGAGCCGGAAACGTCCATCAGGCAGAACATCACTGCCTTGGAGCTGGGGTTGGGTTGCTTGACCAGCAGGTTGTATTTCAAGTCGAAGGTGTCGAGAAACGGTACGCGGTGAATGCGCGCACTGAGTTTCTCGATTTCTGCTTCGATTTCCTGGATATCGCCGAAATTGTCTGGCTCTTCGCGCTTCAATCGCGCCAGTTCTTCCTTGGCCTCCTTGAGTTTGGCGCGGCTGCTGCCAGATAGAGCGATGCGCCGGGCATGGGCTGAACGCAGGGTGCGGATGATATTGATGCGCGAGGGGTTGCCCTCGTTGCTGATGCCGGCGCGTACGGTCTTGAAGGTGTCGGTGCCGGTCAGGTTGCGTTTGACCAGGTTGGGCAGCTCCAGGTCCTCGAACATGAATTCGAGGAACTCCTCCTGGGTAATCTGGAACACGAACTCATCCATGCCTTCGCCGGAGTTGCCGGCCTTGCCTGGGCCTTTGCCGCCGCCACCGCCTTGAGGACGCTGGATGTGTTCGCCGGAGGTGAATTCCTTGTTTCCCGGATGAACCACGGTCTGTTTACCGCCGCGGCCGTGATGTAGCACCGGCTCATCGATATCCCGTCCGGGAATGCTGATCTGCTCGCCGTGCTCCATATCGGTAATGGAGCGGCGACTCACCGCCTCTTCGACGGCCTTTTTGATGTGGTCACGGTAACGCCGCAGGAAACGCTGGCGGTTTACCGTGCTCTTGTTCTTGCCATTGAGGCGTCGGTCGATCACATAGCTCATAGGGAGCCCTCCGGGCAGCTTCACGTTACAAGCTTCAAGCCGCGAGCTGGAAGCTTAGAGACAAGCGGTCAGCTGCCAGGCCATAGGCCCGGCAGCGCACGCCTGTCGCTGCCTTACTGCGATTTGCGAACCCGCAGGTACCACTCGGAGAGCAGCCGTACCTGTTTGTCGGTGTAGCCGCGCTCGACCATTCGTGTGACGAAGTCGTTGTGTTTTTGCTGATCCTCCTTGCTGGCCTTGGCGTTGAAGCTGATGACCGGCAGCAGATCCTCGGTGTTGGAGAACATTTTCTTCTCGATGACCACCCGCAGCTTCTCGTAGCTGAGCCAGGTAGGGTTCTTGCCATTGTTGTTGGCCCGGGCGCGCAACACGAAGTTGACGATTTCGTTGCGGAAATCCTTCGGATTGCTGATGCCGGCCGGTTTCTCGATCTTCTCCAGTTCTTCGTTGAGGGCTACGCGATTGAGGATCTCGCCGGTTTCCGGGTCGCGGTATTCCTGGTCCTGGATCCAGAAGTCTGCGTACAGCACATAGCGGTCGAAGATGTTCTGGCCGTATTCGCTGTAGGACTCCAGGTAGGCGGTCTGGATTTCCTTGCCGATGAACTCGATATAGCGCGGCGCCAGGTACTCCTTGAGGAAACGCAGGTAGCGCTCGCGGGTTTCAGCCTGGAACTGCTCTTGTTCGATCTGTTGCTCCAGGACATAGAGCAGGTGCACCGGGTTGGCGGCGATCTCGTGGGGGTCGAAGTTGAAGACCTTGGACAGGATCTTGAAGGCGAAGCGCGTCGACAGCCCGTTCATGCCCTCATCGACGCCTGCCGTGTCGCGGTATTCCTGGATCGATTTGGCCTTGGGATCGGTGTCCTTGAGGTTTTCCCCGTCGTAGACGCGCATTTTCGAGTAGATATTCGAGTTTTCCGGCTCCTTGAGGCGCGACAGCACGGTGAACTGGGCGAGCATCTTCAGGGTGTCGGGTGCGCAATGGGCCTTGGCCAGGGAGCTGTTGAACAGCAGCTTGTCGTAGATCTTGATTTCATCGCTGACCCGCAGGCAGTACGGCACCTTGACGATATAGATCCGGTCGATGAAGGCTTCGTTGTTCTTGTTGTTGCGGAAGGTGTGCCATTCTGATTCGTTGGAGTGGGCCAGCAGGATGCCGGTAAACGGAATCGCGCCCAGGCCTTCTGTACTGTTGTAGTTGCCTTCCTGGGTCGCGGTGAGCAGTGGGTGCAGCACCTTGATCGGCGCCTTGAACATCTCCACGAACTCCATCAGGCCCTGGTTGGCCCGGCACAGTGCGCCCGAGTAGCTATAGGCGTCCGCGTCGTTCTGCGGGAACTCCTCCAGCTTGCGAATATCGACCTTGCCCACCAGCGCCGAAATATCCTGGTTGTTCTCATCCCCCGGTTCGGTCTTGGCGACGCCGATCTGGTTGAGAATAGATGGATAGAGCTTCACCACCCGGAACTGGCTGATATCACCGCCGAACTCGGCCAGACGCTTGGTGGCCCAGGGCGACATGATGGTGTTGAGATAGCGCCGTGGAATGCCGAAGTCTTCTTCGAGGATCGCGCCATCTTCCGTGGCGTTGAACAGGCCCAGGGGCGACTCGAATACCGGGGAACCCTTGATCGCGTAGAAAGGCACCTTTTCGATCAGTTGCTTGAGTTTTTCGGCCAGGGAGGATTTACCGCCGCCCACAGGGCCGAGCAGGTAGAGGATCTGTTTCTTCTCTTCCAGGCCCTGGGCGGCATGGCGGAAGTAGGAGACGATCTGGTCGATGCATTCTTCCATGCCATGGAAGTCTTCAAAGGCCGGGTAGCGGCGGATGACCTTGTTGGAGAATATTCGCGATAGTCGCGAATTATTGGAGGTGTCTACCAGCTCCGGCTCACCAATCGCCAGTAGCAGGCGCTCGGCGGCAGACGCGTAGGTACTGCGGTCCTTTTTGCACAGCTCGAGATACTCTTGCAGCGTGAGCTCTTCCTGCTGTGTGGACTCGAAGCGTTGTTGGAAGTGGCTAAAAATACTCATGACGTCGTCACCTCGCTCGATACGTGGAGCCGACGCCGGATCAATCAGTCGATGCTGGCAGCCAGTGGCGCTTGCCGTGGCCATTTCCCCCCAGAACACCCTGAAACGCTACCGATGACCCGCACGCCGGTGTACCGGCTCTCCCCTGTTTTGGATGGCCTGCGCTTAATGATAGTTGGGAATCCGGGAGGTCAAGGCGAGATGCCTAATTAGTTTGGGCGCACCGTTCGTCAGAAACGGCGCGAGCCCAAGCGTCACGCGGGGTAGCGGGGTTTAAAAAAATTATTGCGAATCGCCTGTGGCAATTTCCGCAGGATACGTCGTACGCCACAGCTCAAAGCCGCCGTCCAGGCTGTAGACATCGGAGAAGCCCTGGCTGACCAAGTAGGCCGCCGCGCTCTGGCTGGAGTTGCCGTGATAGCAGGCCACGATCACGGGGGCGTCGAGGTCGGCGGCGCGGATGAAGTCGGCGATATTGTGATTGTCCAGATGCCGTGCGCCCTTGATGTGGTTCAGGGCGTAGGTCTGGGGATCCCGGATATCCACCACCACGGCGCCTTGCTCGCGCAGGGCCTGGGCTTGTTCGGGAGGGATACGTTTGAATTCGCTCATGGCGGGCTCCTTGGGCGTGCGGCAAGCGGCGTCTAGCGCTTGGCGGCAGCGGGCAGTGTTACGGGAAGGGGAGATTCACACTGGCAGCTCAGGCGCTCGCCGGTGTCGATGTTCATCAGGGTCATGGCCCCGCCCCACACGCAACCGGTGTCGAGGGCGAATACGCCGGGTTCGTCGCAGTGACCTTCGAGGGCGGCCCAGTGCCCGAAGATGATCTTCGTGTCGCGGGTCTTGCGCTCCTTGTGGGCGAACCAGGGTTTGTAGCCGGGCAAGGCGGTGTCGGCGCCTTCCTTGCTCTTGAGGTCGAGTTTGCCTTCTGCGGTGCAGAAGCGCATGCGCGTGAAGTAGTTGGTAATGACCCGCAGGCGGGCGACGCCGGTCAGATCGTTATCCCACTTCACTGGCTCATTGCCGTACATGCCGTCCAGATAAGTGGCGAACAGAGTGTCATCGGCCAGGACGGTTTCGACCTCGGCGGCACACTTGAGGGCCTTTTTCAGGGTCCATTGCGGCGCAATGCCAGCATGTACCAAGGCGGTATTGCGCCCCTCGTCGTAGTGCAAGAGCGGTTGTCGGCGCAGCCAGTCGAGCAATTCGGCGCGATCCGGGGCTTCGAGGATTTCCCGCAGGGTGTCGCCTTTTTTCAGACGCTCGATGTTATTGCCGGCCGCCAGCAGATGCAGGTCGTGGTTGCCCAGCACGCAGACCAGGGAGTCGCGCAGGCCATAAAGAAAGCGCAGGGTCTCCAGGGATTGCGGGCCGCGGTTGACCAGGTCACCCACCAGCCACAGGCGATCCTTGGCCGGGTCGAAGGCTACGCGATCAAGCAGGCATTTGAGCGGCTCCAGGCAGCCTTGCAGGTCGCCGACAGCATAGGTTGCCATCAGTGCAGGGCTCCGGGCACCGCCAGGCGAAAGGGAGCAATGATGGCGTCGAAGTGTTTGCCGTCTTCGGCAAGCATCTGGTAGCTGCCTTGCATCGTGCCGACCTTGGAGGTCATCACGGTGCCGCTGCTGTAGGTATGGCTGGCGCCGCTGTCGATCAGGGGCTGTTGGCCGATGACGCCGGCACCGCGCACTTCCTCGACATGGCCGTCACCGTCGGTGATCACCCAGTGACGCGACAGCAGCTTGGCGGGCACTTGGCCGTTGTTCTTCACCGTGACGGTGTACGCAAAGGCAAAGCGGTTCTGTTCGGGTTGGGATTGTTCCGCCAGGAAGCGGGTGACGACGCTGACGTCGATCTGATAGCGAGGATCGGACATGCAAGAGGCCTTAAGAGCAAAAGCGGAGGACAGCAGATGCGGATCAGTCTAGGCCATGAGGTGGGCACTAGGCCAGACATGCTGACTGACCTGATGTCCACCCTTGTAGGAACCGGCTTGCCGGCGATGGGTCAGTCGGCAGCGGGTGCAGGCTGAATCGCTAGCTGGTCCGCCAGGCGTACAAACGCGGCGAGGTCCAACTGCTCCGGGCGCAGGCTGCCGTCGACACCGGCGGCTTCGATCTCGGCGTTGCTCAGCAATGCCTTGAGTGTATTGCGCAGGGTCTTGCGACGCTGGTTGAAGGCTTCGCGTACCACTCGTTCCAGCAGGCGATGATCCTTGGCCGGGTGCGGAAGAACCGCGTGTGGTACCAGGCGCACAATGGCCGAGTCGACTTTTGGCGGCGGGTTGAACGCGCCCGGACCCACATTGAACAGGTGCTCGACCCGGCAGTGGTACTGGACCATGATCGACAGGCGACCCCAATCGCCGCCGCCAGGGCCGGCCGCCAGGCGCTCGACCACTTCCTTCTGCAACATGAAATGCATGTCGCGGATGATCCCTGCGTTGTTCAGCAGGTGAAAGATCAGCGGCGTGGAGATGTTGTAAGGCAGGTTGCCAACCACACGCAGGCTGTTGGGCGCGGCATTGAGGCTGGTGAAGTCGAACTTCAGCGCATCGCCCTGGTGCAGGTTGAAGTTGGGCATGCCGGCGAATTGCTGGTTGAGGATAGGGATCAGGTCCTTGTCCAACTCAACCACATCCAGTTGGCCACCGCTATTGAGCAGGCCCTGGGTCAGCGCGCCCTGGCCCGGGCCGATTTCCAGCAGGCGGTCTTCGGGCTTGGCATGGATGGAGCGCAGGATGCGGTCGATAACGCCGGCATCGTGCAGGAAGTTTTGCCCGAAGCGCTTGCGCGCCCGGTGTTGGTAATGCTCGGTCATATACGGGTCTCGGCCATCTGATAGGCGGTTTCCAGGGCCACGTGCAGGCTGCCGGTATCGATCTTGCCGCTGCCCGCCAGGTCCAGGGCGGTGCCATGGTCGACGGAGGTGCGGATGATCGGCAGGCCCAGGGTCACGTTGACTGCGGCGCCGAAACCTTTGTATTTCAGCACGGGCAGCCCCTGGTCATGGTACATCGCCAGCACTGCATCGCAGTGCTCCAGATATTTGGGGGTAAACAGAGTGTCGGCGGGCAATGGGCCACGCAGGTCCATGCCTTCTTGGCGCAGACGCTCTAGTGTGGGTTCGATGATGTCGATTTCTTCATGGCCCAGGTGGCCGCCTTCACCCGCGTGGGGGTTGAGGCCGCACACGAGGATTCGCGGCTGGGCGATGCCGAATTTCTGTTGCAGGTCAGCGTGCAGGATGCGCGTGACGCGTTCCAGGCGCTCTGGCGTGATGGCATCGGCAATCTGGCGCAAGGGCAGGTGAGTGGTCACCAGTGCCACGCGCAGGCCACGGGTTGCCAGCATCATCACCACCTGTTCGGTGTGGGTCAGCTCGGCAAGGAACTCGGTATGGCCGGAAAAGGCGATACCGGCTTCGTTGATCACGCCTTTATGCACCGGCGCCGTGATCATCCCGGCGAAGTCACCGTCGATGCAGCCTTGTCCGGCGCGGGTCAGGGTCTCCAGGACGAAGGCGGCGTTGGCCTTGTCCAGCTGCCCGGCGACTACCTTGGCCTGCAGCGGGGTGTCCCACACGTACAGGCTGCCCGCGTGTGCCGGTTGGTCGGGCCAGTTGCCCGGCGAAACGGGCAACAAGTCGACAGCCACGCCCAGTTGCGTGGCCCGCTCAAGGAGCAGGTCACGGCTGGTAATGGCAATCAGGGGATGAGGCTGGGCTTGCGAGGCAAGCAGCAGGCACAGGTCTGGACCTATGCCGGCCGGCTCGCCGGGTGTCAACGCGAAACGCTGGGGTTTCACTGGGCTGCCTGGTCGGTGCCTGTTGTGTCGGCGCCAGGGAGCTTGTTTTCCACGTAGGCTTCGTCACGGATCTGACGCAGCCAGGTTTGCAACTCTTCGTCGTATTTGCGGTTACGCAGTACGGTCAGTGCTTGCTGCTCACGGGCCTGGGTGGTGTTGTCGGTGGCGCGGCGGCCAAGGACTTCCAGGACGTGCCAGCCATACTGGGTCTTGAACGGCTTGGACAGCACGCCTTGCGGCGTATCGTTCATGACTTGCTGGAACTCGGGCACCAGGGCTCGTGGGTCGATCCAGTTCAGGTCGCCGCCGTTGAGGGCAGAACCCGGGTCTTCCGAGAAGCTTTTGGCCAGGGTGGCGAAGTCTTCACCGCCTTCGATGCGCTCATAGATCTTTTGCGCCAGCTCCTTGGTTTGAGCCTCGGTGCGGATTTCACTTGGCTTGACCAGGATGTGACGGACATGCACTTCGTCCTTCAACGAAGCCTCACCGCCGCGACGCTCCAGCAACTTCAGAATGATGAAGCCGCCAGGGGTGCGCGCAGGTTGGGTGATGCCACCCACTTCCATGGCGCTTAACTCGCGGTCAAACGGTGGTGGCAGTTGAGCGGCTTTACGCCAGCCCATATCACCGCCTTCGAGGGCGTTGTCGCTGCCTGACTGGGCAATGGCCATCTGCGCAAAGTCAGCACCGGCCTTGAGACGGTCATAGATCGCCTGGGTCTTGGCCGCTGCGGCGTTGAGCTGCTCGGCGTTGGCGCTGTCTGGCGTCGGGATCAGGATATTGGCCAGGTGCAGTTCTTCGGAGAGCTGCATCTTGCCCAGGTCCGAGGCCAGGAAGTTCTTCACTTCCTGCTCCGATACCTGCACGCGTTCGGCCACACGGCGCTGGCGCACACGGCTGATGATCATTTCGCGGCGGATCTGGTCACGGGCGTCCTCATAGGACAAACCGTCATGGGCCAGGGCCGCGCGGAACTGATCAATGCTCATGTTGTTGCGTTGAGCGATGGTGCCGACGGCCTGGTTCAGCTCTTCGTCGGTGATACGGATGCCGGAACGGTCGCCAATCTGCAATTGCAGGTTTTCGACGATCAGGCGTTCCAGCACCTGCTGGTCCAGGACGCTGGTCGGTGGCACGCCACCGCCACGCTTGGCGATGGTTTGCTGAACTTCCTTGACCCGTTGGTCGAGTTGGCTCTGCATGATCACGTCGTTATCGACGATGGCCACTACCTTGTCCAACGGTTGCACTGCAGCGTGTGCCGCTGCAGTACCCAGGAACAGCGCGCCCAGCATCAGCGGGCGCAGACAATCAGAAAGCTTGATCTTCACGTTCACGATAACCTTGGATGCCTTTGTCGAGGAAGCTCTCTACCTTGGCGCCAGTCAGGCCGCCGAGTCCCTTGAGGACGATTTGGAGGAAGAGCCCGTGGTCGCCTTTTTCGTTCTGCGGGGCGATCTGGGTGTATTCGTCGTTGGAAACCCAATAACGGTTGATCACGCGCAGTTTCCAGCAGCAGTTGTCGTACTCGAAACCACCAAAGGCTTCCAGGGTACGGTTGCGTGCGTAGTCATACTGCCAGCGGGTGATCAGGTTCCACTGCGGAACGATCGGCCACATCATCGAGAAGTCGTGTTGCTGGATTTTGTAGTAATCCTTTACGAAGTTCGCATCGCCTTCACGACCATAGTCGCCGCCAAACTGCCATTTGCCAGTCAACTGGTCGTAAACCACCTGGTCATTGCGATAGCGGTAACCGACGTTGATAACCTTGTTAGGGTTGTCTTCCGGCTGGTAGTGGAACATCGCGCTGCCGGAGCGTGCGGAGTGTTCCTCTGTGTCCCAGTTGTAGTCGGCGGTGGCGCGCCAGTCGCGGTTGAAGCGGAACTCGTAGTCCAGGGCGATTGGCGAGACGTCCGATTGCGAATCGGCGCGGTCGGCAGCAACGACACCAGGTAATTGTACTTCGCGATCCTTGAAGTACAGGGCTTGACCGACGGAAACGCGCTGACGTTCAAAGCCGTTTTCTTCGATCCAGCGGCTGGTCACGCCCAAGGACAGCTTGTTTTCGTCACCGATCCGGTCACTGCCGGAGAAGCGGTTGTCGCGAAACAGCGAGTTGTAGCTGAACGTGGCTTCGCTCGTATCGAACACAGGGATATCGGACTGATCTTTCTCTGGCACATAGAGATAGAACAGGCGTGGTTCGAGAGTCTGGGTATAGTCTTTACCAAACCACTGGGTGCTGCGGTCAAAGAAGAGCCCGCTATCGACGCTGGCGATAGGTATTGAGCGGTCTTGGGAGCTTTTGAATTTCTGTCCCGCGACAACCATTTGCTCTTTGCCTTTACCGTCAAGATCAAGATCGTATTTGGTATAGGCGTACTTGAGCCTCGGCGTGACGAAGCCGTAACTCCAGTTCATCGGCAACGAAATGCTTGGCGCTACGTTCAATCGTGTGCCGTTGGCACGGGTCAGTCCGCTTACGTTCTCGTCCAGACGTGGCTGACCATTGGGGAGGGGGCCGCCATCTTTATCGAATATGTTGCCAGTCCTCAGATCCCGATCAAACCGAACAGCCTCGGTTTGATAATCAAAGTGCAACCCGCCTGGGTTGTAAGGCAAAGAACCCGAGAAGGTAATCTGCGGCAATCGGTCATACGGAGTAATCTGCGAGATCGTCGCCAGTTCATAGGCTTGCAGATTCAACTGAGCGGTATAAGTGTCGCCGCGATAGCTAACAGCACCTTGCTGGTTAACGAACTCACGAGACTCGACGCCAATCTGATTGGACTTCAAATCCTGGAAGTAGAACGGATCGCTGATCTTGGTGTAGTCGACCTCAGTCAGTAAGCGCGAATCCAGCCCACCCTTGTGTTGCCAATTGATCATGTAGCGGGTTTTGTCGTAGTCGCTCTGCTTCTTCCGCTCGTCGCTGTCATCGTTCAGGTACGCGCCGCCGAACTGACCTTCGCTGGACTTGGTGAGGTAGCGGAATTCGCCCTCCATCAACATGCCGCGCTTGGTCATGTATTGCGGATACAACGTGGCATCGTAGTTCGGCGCCAGGTTGAAGTAGTACGGTGTCACCAGCGTAAAGCCACTTTCACCACCCGAACTGAAGCTCGGCGGCAGGAAGCCGGACTGACGACGATCGTCAATCGGGAAGTAGATGTACGGGGTGTACAGGATCGGGATGTTCTTGACCCGCAACGTCGCGTTGGTCGCCGTACCGAAGCCGGTGGCCGGGTTCAGCGTGATGTTGTTGCCGCGCAGTTGCCAGGCGTTGCTGTCCGGCTCGCAGGTGGTGTAGGTACCATCCTTGAGGCGGATGATCGCGTTTTCGGCACGTTTGGCGTACAGCGCGTTACCGCGGATGCGCGATTTGTGCATCACGTATTCGGCGTTGTCGATCTGGGCCGCACCCGTGTCCAACTGGACCTGGGCGTGGTCGCCGACGATCAGCGCGCCATTGTCGCGCAGACGCACTTTGCCGTTCAGCTCGCCACGGTTCTCGGCCTGGTACAGGCTGGCCTCGTCGGCCTCGACCTGCATGCTGCCCTGGCGCATGACCACGTCACCGGCCAGGGTTGCGACTTGGGTTTCCTGCTCGTAACGAGAGGCCTTGGCACCGATGAAGGTCGGCGCGTCGCTCTTGTCCGTCTTGTCGTTCATGCCAGGACGGATCGGCTCGATGTACGCACCGGCGCAATAAGGACCGGTTTCGGCCAGTTGCGCGGCGGTGAGTTTCTCGCGAGGGACCCAGTCCAGGTGGCTGTAGTCGGCGCTACGCGAGCGCAGGCCACGGCCCTTGGATTCGGTGACCAGCTTGGTCTGCGGCACGGCTTCGGCACCGCCAGCTTCGCCTTGCGGCGTGCCATTGGCCGAGCTGACGGCACTGCCGTCATGCACCGGACGCGGTGGCAAAGGGGCTGCGCTGGCTTTTGGCGCGCAATCCCAGGCACCCGAAGCAGAGACTGAGCAGTCATACTGTTCCGCGGCGACCACGAATGAGGTGGCGAAAGGTTGCATGGCCAGCAGACTGCCGGTTACCAGCAACGGAAATTTTCTACGAAACGCGGGGGATTTCAATGCCATCTTATTAGTCCGGGCTTCCTGCGTGCCATCTGCCCGCGGTGTGGGCCGCACGCCTCTCGATGGTCTGAAAAAGATGCGTGATAATAAAGCATGACCCGCTTGACGGCTAGCGCCGTCGGAGACCCTTGTAATGCCCGACCAAGATCTACGTTTGCAACACCTGAAAGTCTGGCTCGATCAGCAGTTACCCGAGCTTTTCCTTGCCCAGGGATGGGGCCCCGTACCCCCGGCTACATTGACTGCGGCCAGCAGCGACGCGAGTTTCAGACGGTACTTCCGTTGGGAGGGCGCAGGTCGCACATTTGTCGTGATGGACGCTCCGCCCCCCCAGGAAAACTGCAAACCTTTCGTCGATATCGCGCGAATGTTGGCTAAATCAGGAATAAATGTTCCACAAATTTTTGCTGAGGATCTGTCCCAAGGCTTTCTTTTGCTCAATGACCTGGGCAAAAACACCTACCTGGATGTGATTGACGGGGAAAATGCCGACCAATTGTTTGCCGAGGCCATCGACGCGCTGCTGGCGTTCCAGCAATTGCCGATGGACGCCGGCTTGCCCAGCTACGACGTGCCGTTGTTGCGCCGGGAGCTGGAGTTGTTCCCCGAGTGGTACGTGCGCCGGCACCTGGGCATCGAGTTCGATGCGCAGCAGTCGGCCCTATGGCAGCGGGTCAGCCAGTTGTTGATCGACAGCGCCCTGGCCCAGCCCAAGGTCCTGGTGCACCGCGACTATATGCCGCGCAACCTGATGATCAGCGAACCGAACCCTGGCGTGCTGGACTTCCAGGACGCGGTCTACGGCCCCGTGACCTACGACATCACCTGCCTGTTCAAGGACGCCTTCCTCAGTTGGCCCCAGGCACGGGTGCGCGAATGGCAGCGCGGCTATTGGCAGCGTGCTGGCCAATTGGGCATTCCGGTACAGGCGGATTTTGAAGACTTCCTGCGTGCCAGCGACTTGATGGGGGTGCAGCGGCACCTCAAGGTCATCGGTATCTTCGCGCGTATCTGCCACCGTGATGGCAAGCCGCGCTACCTGGCGGACGTGCCGCGCTTCTTTGGCTATATAGAAGCGGTGCTGGCCGATCGGCCGGAACTGGCCGACCTTGGCGAGTTGCTGTCGAGCCTGCGCCAACCGGCCGAGGCCCACGTATGAAGGCCATGATCCTGGCGGCCGGCAAGGGCGAGCGGATGCGTCCGCTTACCTTGCACACTCCCAAACCACTGGTCCAGGCCGGTGGCAAGCGCCTGATCGAGTACCACCTGGAGGCGCTGGCGAAAGCGGGGTTCACCGAGATCGTCATCAACCATGCCTGGCTGGGCCAGCAAATCGAGCATTACCTGGGGGACGGCGCGCAGTACGGCGTGCGCATCCAGTATTCGCCCGAAGGCGAGCCGCTGGAGACCGGTGGCGGGATTTTCCAGGCCTTGCCCCTGCTGGGAGACGAGCCGTTCCTGGTGGTCAATGGCGATATCTGGACCGACTACGACTTTGCCCGCCTCAAGCAGCCCTTGAGCGGTCTGGCGCACCTGGTGATGGTCGACAACCCGGCCCATCACCCCAGTGGTGGCGATTTCTATATCAAGGACGGTTTGCTTCATGATGCAGCGCCCGATGCCGATAACCTGACCTTCAGTGGCATTTCGCTGCTGCATCCCAAGCTGTTTGCGGGTTGCAGCGCCGGTGCCTTCAAGCTAGCGCCCTTGTTGCGCGCAGCGATGGCTCAAGGCTTGGTCTCGGGGGAACACATGGATGGACGCTGGATTGACGTCGGTACGCTGGAGCGCCTGGCGCAGGTAGAAAACCTGCTGACTGTGGGCCAGTAAGATGCTGTGGCCAGGGACTTTGATCGGCGCCGGGGCGGGGTTTGCCATCGCCAGTATTCCGGGGGCCATGCTGGGTGCGCTATTGGGCCAGGCGCTGGATCGACGCCTGCAATTGCGCAGTTGGGCGCAACTGCGCGAGCGCCTGGGCGGCCGTCCGGCGCTGCGTAACGACGAACTGCTGTTTGTGTTGCTGGGCCGTTTGGCCAAGAGCAACGGGCGGGTGGTCGACGGGCATATCCAGCAAGCGCGGGTGGAGATGCGCGCGCTGGATATGACCGAGCCGGCCCAGCGCCGGGCGATTGCGGCGTTCAATCGGGGCAAGTCGGGGACCGATCGGGTGCGCAGTTACCTGCGCGTGCTCAAGTCCCAGCCCCATGCCGCAGAAGGCGTGCTGCGTGCCTGCTGGCGCATGGTCTGGGCCGACGGCAAGGCCAGCCTCGCCGAGCGCGACCTGATCGACCTCTGGGGCAAGTGGCTGGGGTGGACGCCGCAACAGATCCAGGCCCTGGCCCACGACTACGAGCCGGAGCGCAAGCCCCTGGCCACTCGTGGTGGCACCTACCAGGAAGCCCTGCGGATTCTAGGGGTGACTGCCACGACAGAGCCGGCTGTGATCAAGCGTGCCTACCGACGACTGCTCAGTCGCCATCATCCGGACAAGATCGCCGGCAGCGGCGCCAGCCCCTCGCAGGTACGCGAGGCTACGGAGCGTACGCGCGAGCTGCATAGCGCCTACACGGTGATCCGTGAGCAGCGGGATTTCCGCTGACCTTACAGGAGCCGGCTTGGCGGCGATGGGAGGTGGGTCAAGTCCCGCTGCCTTGCGGGCTCAACCAGCCGCGAATACGCCGGTACAACTGTTCCTGGGCCGCTGAACTATTGCCGGGGATAGTCTTCAACGACACCTGCTTATAGTTGTCATTCTTCAGTCGTTTGCTCGCCTGGCCGCGTTCCAGCGCCATTTTGCTGGCCTGGGCGTTGTCCTGGTAGAAGACATCGGCCGTTGCCAGCTTCAAGGTCGGCGCCAGCTGTTGCAGGTTCGGTTGGCGGCCTATCGGCGTTTGCGCCGCGACCATAATGAATTTCTGCACCTGCGCGGGTTGTTTTTCGCTCAGGTAGCGCGCTGCCCACCAGGCCCCGGTGCCGTGGCCCAGCAGCACTACGCTGCGGGCGTTCTGGGTCTGGGCATAGGCGACGGCGGCATCGATGCGGGCGAAGATCCGGGTCGCATCGGTCTTGTCCTGCTCATCCGCGCCGGGGACCACGGCCGGGTCGGTGCCTTCGGCTTCGGCGCTGGCGGCCTGTTCGATCGGCTTGGGCGCGGCGGTGCTGGCATCCTTGCTGCTGGTGTCGACGGCCGAGTCGGGGGCCTGGATGATTCGGGGCGCCAGGGTGTCCAGGCTCTGGTCCGGCAATGACAGGCTCAGGCTGCCCCACTCGGCATCTGGCAGCTTCTGGCGCAAAGGCCCGACGGCTTGCGGCCAGTCAGCGGTTTCCCCGGCGCCGGGGACGATAATCACCACGCCTTGCGGCTCGGCGCTGTTGGCCGGCTTCCACAGGGCCAGGAATGACTCGTCGCCAGCCTGCAATTGCTGCTGCTCCTGGGGCGGCAGTTGTCGCTCCAGGGCGCTGGCTTCCTCCTGGCTGCGCTCGAGCAGAGGCTGGCGTTGCGGTGGCTTTTCGGCGGCAGCCGGCGCGGTGTCAGCCGCCTGCACGCAAAAGGTGCTGGTAAACAGGAGCGACAGGCACAATGCTGGCAGTGTCGAACGGTGAAGCAGGGGCATAGTGCAATTCCGGCCAGAAGTGATTCCGGCAGCCTAATGGGTTGGATGTGAGATGTGAATGATGATTTTTCGCTGTCTGCTGGTTATCGGCTATCTGTGCTTTCCCTTGATGGCAAGTGCTGCGCCCGCGTCCGTGGTGTCGCCGGCGGTGCTCAAGCCCCAGCAGCGCGAGTGGCTGGCGCAGCACCCGCAACTGCGGGTCGGCGTGGTGTTGCAGGCGCCTTACGCGCAATATGACCGACGCCTGCAGCGGTTGTCCGGGGCCAATGTCGAGCTGATGCAGGCATTGGCCAAGGCGTTGAACATCGAGCTGAGCTGGCGCAACTTCCCCACGCAAGAACAGTTGGAGGACGCCTTGCGCGAGGACGCGGTCGACCTCGCGCCGGGCCTGCTGCAAACCCCGGCGGGCCTGCGCCTGTGGTTGTTTTCTGACCCGTATATGCGCGTGCCCCAGCACATCGTCGGCATTCGTGACGGCAGCGGCGCGGTGGACCTGGAAAAACTCGACGAACACTCAAGGGTCGCCGTGCGCATGCCCAGCGCCGTGGCTGATTACCTGCGCAGCAATTACCCCAACCTGAACCTGCAAGGCGTGCCCCTGGAGCGCCAGGCCCTGCAATTGTTGGTCAGCCAGCAGGCGCGCTATGCCGTGATCGATGAGGCGCAGTTGAGCCGGCTGTCGGTCGAGCCAGAGTTCGCCAGCCTGGCGGTGGTGGGTGATATTGGCTTGCCGCAATTGCTGCGGGTGGCCACTCGGCGTGACTGGCCGGCCTTGGCGGACATTGTCGAGAGCGGCCTGCGGGCCATTCCCGCCCGTGAGCTGGAGCAATTGCACGCCCGTTGGCTGCAAGCCAAATACCCACGGCTGTCGGAGTCACCGGGGTTCTGGCAAAACCTCAGCCTGTTGCTGGGCCTGTTGTTGCTCGCGTGCCTGGCGGTTGCTGTGTGGCAGCGTCGGCAAAAACATGCCCTGGAGCACCAGTTGCTGGCCGCGCGCGAGGAAAGCGCTGCCCGTGCCGCAGGCGCCGAAGCGTTGCGCCTGACCCAGTTTTCCATCGATCAAAGCACCGTCGGCATCCTCTGGGTCAATTGGGACAGCCATGTGCGCTACGCCAACGTCGCCGCCGAAGCGATGCTCGGCTACGGCCCGGGCGCGTTGATCGAACGCCCGTTGATCGAGTTCGAACCCAACTTGAGCATGGACCGCTGGCTGAACCTGTGGAAACGCGCCCGGGCCAGTGAAGACGGGCCGCAGAGCTTTGCCACCCAGTGCCTGCGCGCGGATGGCAGCCTGTTGCCCACGGATGTGTCCCTGAGTTTTCTGCGCTTTGCCGGTGGCGAATACCTGGTGGTGTACCTCAACGACGTTACCGAGCGCCGCCGGGCCTTGGCCGCGTTGCAGGAAAGTGAAGCGCGCCTGCAAGGCATCGCCGCCAATGTGCCGGGGTTGGTGTTTCGCCTGGAGCGTCTGCCGTTGAGCGCCGCCATCGATTTTGCCTACATCAGCGAAGGCAGTGAGCGCCTGGTGGGTTATTCGCCGTCCGTGCTCAGCCACCGCGATGTGGGGCTACGCAGCCTGGTACATCCGGATGATCGCGCCAGTTATCACCAGACCCAGGACCAGGCCATCGACACCGAGAGCAACTGGTCGTGGCAGGGCCGCATCCTCACTCGGCAAGGCGAGCAGCGCTGGGCCGAGATCAAGGCCGTCACGCGACGCCTGGATGATGGCGCGGTGGTCTGGGACGGGATCGTCTGGGACATCAGCGACAGCAAGCGCATCGAATTGGAACTGGACGCTTCGCGGGCGCAGCTGCGCGAGCTGTCGGCCCACCTGGAGACCGTGCGCGAGGAGGAGAAAGCGCGGATCGCCCGCGAAGTCCACGATGAGCTGGGGCAAATGCTCACGGTGCTGAAGCTGGAAACCTCCATGTGTGAGTTGGCCTACGCGCAATTGGACCCCGGCCTGCACGAGCGCCTGAACAGTATGAAGCGTCTGATCGCGCAGTTGTTTCAACTGGTCCGTGATGTGGCCACCGCGCTGCGCCCGCCGATTCTCGACGCCGGGATCGCGTCGGCCATCGAATGGCAGGCGCGGCGGTTCGAAGCGCGCACGCAGATCCCTTGCCTGGTGCAAGTGCCGGATAATCTGCCGGCATTGAGCGACGCCAAGGCCATCGGCCTGTTCCGCATCCTGCAAGAGGCGCTGACCAATGTCATGCGCCATGCCCAGGCGCATACTGTCGAGCTGACCCTGGTGCTGGAGGGGGCCAATCTGCGCCTGACCATCAGCGATGATGGCGCAGGGTTCGTCCCCGCGCCGGGACGCCCGGTGTCGTTTGGCCTGGTGGGTATGCGCGAGCGGGTGCTGATCATGGGCGGGCGGTTGACCCTCGACAGCGAGTTGGGGGAGGGCACCACCCTGAGCGTTACAGTGCCGTTGGATTCGCCATAGATCCCTTGTGGTCTTGCTCCCACATTTTGAATGTCGGCGTTTAATCGCTATAGAGAGAGGAAATTGCCGTGATCCGCGTATTGGTAGCCGAAGACCACACCATCGTCCGTGAAGGCATCAAGCAGTTGATCGGCCTGGCCAAGGACCTGCTGGTGGTGGGCGAGGCGGGGAACGGCGAGCAGTTACTGGAAGCCTTGCGCCATACACCTTGCGAGGTGGTGCTGTTGGATATTTCCATGCCCGGGGTCAACGGCCTGGAGGCGATTGCGCGGATCCGTGCGCTGAACAATCCACCGGCCATCCTGGTGTTGTCGATGCATGACGAGGCGCAAATGGCCGCCCGGGCGTTGAAGGTCGGCGCGGCAGGGTACGCCACCAAGGACAGCGATCCGGCGCTATTGCTGACGGCGATCCGCAAGGTGGCCGCGGGCGGGCGCTATATCGACCCGGACCTGGCGGACCGCATGGTGTTCGAAGTCGGCCTCACCGACACCCGGCCGTTGCATTCGCTGTTGTCCGAGCGCGAGTTCTCGGTGTTCGAGCGTTTGGCCCAGGGTGCCAACGTCAACGATATCGCCCAGCAACTGGCCCTGAGCAGCAAGACCATCAGCACCCACAAGGCGCGGTTGATGCAAAAACTCAACATTACCTCCCTGGCAGAACTGGTGAAGTACGCGATGGAGCACAAACTCCTGTAGGCGCCCGGCTTGCCGGTGGTGGCTATCTTGAGGGCGCCATCGCCGGCAAGCCGGGCTCCTACAGGGAGGCGTATCTATTTGCGACACCCCGGCAGCACCCCGCAGCCCATGCCTGCGGCTTGTCGCGTCCTCCTGGCCGCCCAACTGTCCCATGCCCGCCATCCGTGTAGGGCAATCCCTACCCTGAACCTTCCACCCTGCTGATGCCAATCTCTCCTGCGCCCCGATTTCCGGGGGCTTGCTCCTGGACTACGCTAGCTCCACAGCAGTCCAAAACACAAAGGTGCGGGTATGAGCGAGGTGGATTCAAATGATGTGCTGGTCAGCTTTCGTGGTGTGCAAAAGAGCTACGACGGCGAGAACCTGATCGTCAAAGACCTCAACCTGGACATTCGCAAAGGCGAGTTCCTCACCTTGCTGGGGCCGTCCGGCTCGGGCAAGACCACCAGCCTGATGATGCTGGCGGGCTTTGAAACGCCGACCGCCGGGGAAATCCTCCTGGCCGGGCGCTCCATCAACAACGTGCCGCCGCACAAGCGTGACATTGGCATGGTGTTCCAGAACTACGCGCTGTTCCCGCACATGACCGTGGCCGAGAACCTGGCGTTCCCCCTGACCGTACGCGGCTTGAGCAAGACCGATGTCAGCGAGCGGGTCAAGCGCGTGCTGAGCATGGTCCAGCTCGACGCCTTCGCCCAGCGCTACCCGGCGCAGCTCTCCGGCGGCCAGCAACAACGGGTGGCCCTGGCTCGCGCACTGGTGTTCGAGCCGCAGTTGGTGCTGATGGACGAACCCCTCGGCGCCCTCGATAAACAGCTGCGTGAACACATGCAGATGGAGATCAAGCACCTGCACCAGCGCCTCGGCGTGACGGTGGTCTACGTGACCCACGACCAGGGTGAAGCCCTGACCATGTCCGACCGGGTGGCGGTGTTCCACCAGGGCGAGATCCAGCAGATCGCACCGCCGCGCACCTTGTATGAAGAGCCGAAAAACACCTTCGTCGCCAACTTCATCGGCGAGAACAACCGCCTTAACGGCCGCCTGCACAGCCACACCGGCGAGCGCTGCGTGGTCGAGCTGGCGCGGGGCGAGAAGGTCGAGGCGCTGGCGGTGAATGTCGGGCAGATCGGGGGGCCGGTGACGCTGTCGGTGCGCCCGGAGCGGGTCAGCCTCAACGGTTCCAGCGAAAGCTGCAGCAATCGCTTCTCGGGTCGGGTGGCCGAATTTATCTACCTGGGCGACCACGTGCGTGTGCGCCTGGAAGTCTGCGGCAAGGCTGATTTCTTTGTGAAACAACCGATCGCCGAGCTGGACCCGGCGCTGACGGTCGGCGATGTGGTTCCGATTGGCTGGCAAGTCGAGCACGTTCGCGCACTCGACCCACTTCTAGAGGCGAACTGATCGCCCCCTTGGCTTCATCCAACCCTGCACGTGGAGAGAACAATAAATGTTGAGATCCCTGAAATTGACCGCCCTGGCCATTGGCCTGGCGGGTGCTTCACAGGTCATGGCAGGTCCTGACCTGACGGTGGTGTCGTTTGGCGGCGCGAACAAGGCGGCCCAGGTCAAGGCCTTCTATGCGCCGTGGGAAAGCGCGGGCCACGGCAAGATCATCGCCGGCGAGTACAACGGCGAGATGGCCAAGGTCAAAGCCATGGTCGACACCAAGAGCGTGTCCTGGGACCTGGTGGAAGTCGAATCGCCGGAGCTGTCCCGTGGCTGTGACGAAGACATGTTCGAGCCGCTGGACCCTGCACTGTTTGGCAACACGCAAGATTACGTGAAAGGCGCGATCCAGCCCTGCGGCGTGGGTTTCTTCGTGTGGTCCACCGTGCTGGCCTACAACGCCGACAAGCTCAAGGCGCCACCAGGCGGCTGGGTGGATTTCTGGGACACCCAGAAATTCCCCGGCAAGCGTGGCCTGCGCAAAGGCGCCAAATACACCCTGGAATTTGCCCTGATGGCTGACGGTGTAGCGCCCAAGGATGTCTACAAAGTGCTGGCCAGCAAAGATGGCCAAGACCGCGCCTTCAAGAAACTCGATGAGCTCAAGCCGTCGATCCAATGGTGGGAAGCCGGCGCCCAGCCGCCGCAGTACCTGGCCTCGGGTGATGTGGTGATGAGTTCGGCCTACAACGGCCGGATCGCTGCCGTGCAGAAAGAGAGCAACCTGAAAGTGGTGTGGAACGGCGGCATCTACGATTTTGATGCCTGGGCGATCCCCAAGGGCCTGGGCAAGGAACGCGCCGAGGCGGCGAAGAAATTCATCGCCTTCTCCGTCGCACCGCAACAGCAGAAAACCTATTCGGAAAACATCGCCTACGGCCCAGCCAATACCCAGGCCGTACCGTTGCTGGCCAAGGACATCCTCAAGGATATGCCGACCACCCCGGAAAACATCGCCAACCAGGTGCAGATCGATGTGAGCTTCTGGGCGGATAACGGCGAGCAGTTGGAGCAGCGCTTCAACTCCTGGGCTGCCAAGTAATAAGCCCCACCGCTAAACCCCTGTAGGAGCTGGCTTGCCTGCGATGGCATCACCTCGGTAGACGTGACACACCGAGGCGCTGTCATCGCGGGCAAGCCCGGCTCCCCCAAGGGGCCTTTCACACGGGTTCAACTGTAGATTTTCCGGAGTTTGCCATGGCCATCGCCGTTCCCTCGAACGAGGTCACCACCCCCAGCTTGAAACAGCGCCTGGCCCGTGCCGAGCGGCTTAACCGCTGGAAGGCCCAGGCCTTGATCGCGCCGCTGGTGGTGTTTTTGCTGCTGGTGTTCCTGGTGCCCATCGTTGCGCTGCTCTACAAAAGCGTCGGTAACCCGGAAGTGGTCGCCGGCTTGCCGCGTACCGTGGTGGCGGTGACCGCCTGGGATGGTCGCGGCTTGCCCGACGAGCCGGTGTATCAGGCTATCAGCGAGGACCTGGGCGAAGCCCGTAAAAACCAGACCTTGGGCGACCTGTCCAAGCGCCTGAACATGGAACTGGCGGGCTATCGCAGCCTGTTGACCAAAACTGCGCGGGCGCTGCCGTTTAGCGAAGTGCCGGCCTCTTATAAAGAAGCGCTGGAAAACCTCGACGAACGCTGGGGCGACCCCGCGTACTGGCAGGCAATCCGCCGCAACACCAGCAGCCTTACGCCTTATTACCTGCTGGCGGCCGTCGATCATCGGATCGACGACCTCGGTGAAGTCGCGCCGGCCACCCCGGACCAGGCGATCTACCTCGATATCTTCGCCCGCACCTTCTGGATGGGCCTGGTGATTACCGTGTGCTGCCTGCTGCTGGCCTATCCGCTGGCGTACTTGCTGGCCAACCTGCCGGCGCGGCAAAGCAACCTGTTGATGATCCTGGTGCTGCTGCCCTTCTGGACCTCGGTACTGGTGCGTGTCGCCGCGTGGATTGTGTTGCTGCAGTCCGGCGGCTTGATCAACGGCGCGCTGATGAGCCTGGGCATTATCGATAAGCCCCTGGAGCTGGTGTTCAACCGGCTTGGGGTCTACATCTCCATGGTGCATATCCTGTTGCCGTTCATGATTTTGCCGATCTACAGCGTGATGAAGGGTATTTCGCCGACCTATATGCGTGCGGCGATTTCGCTGGGCTGTCACCCCTTTGCCAGTTTCTGGCGGGTGTACTTCCCACAGACCTACGCGGGCGTCGGTGCCGGCTGCCTGTTGGTGTTTATCCTGGCGATTGGCTATTACATCACCCCGGCCCTGCTGGGCAGCCCTAACGACCAGATGGTCAGCTACTTCGTGGCGTTCTACACCAACACCAGCATCAACTGGGGCATGGCCACTGCGCTGGGTGGCTTGCTGCTGCTGGCGACCGTGGTGCTGTACCTGATCTACAACTGGCTGGTGGGCGCCAGCCGCCTGCGCCTGAGCTGAGGAGCGCCTGACATGTCCAGCAGTCCTTATATGTCACCCATCGAGCGGGTGTGGTTCTACAGCTTGCGGATCCTCTGCGGCCTGATCCTGTTGTTCCTGATCCTGCCGGTGCTGGTGATCATCCCGCTGTCATTCAACTCGGGGAGTTTCCTGGTGTACCCGCTGCAGGGGTTTTCGCTGCACTGGTACCAGGACTTCTTCGCCTCGGCGGAATGGATGCGTGCCCTGAAAAACAGCATCATCGTCGCCCCGGCGGCCACGGTGCTGGCGATGGTGTTCGGTACATTGGCGGCCATCGGCCTGACCCGTGGGCATTTTCCCGGCAAGGCGCTGGTGATGGCCCTGGTGATTTCGCCGATGGTGGTGCCGGTGGTGATTATCGGCGTGGCGAGTTACCTGTTCTTCGCTCCGCTGGGGCTGGGCAACAGCTTCTTTTCACTGATCGTGGTGCATGCGGTACTGGGCGTGCCCTTTGTGATCATCACCGTGTCGGCAACGTTGCAGGGCTTCAACCATAACCTGGTGCGGGCAGCGGCCAGCCTGGGGGCATCGCCGCTGACCGCGTTTCGCCGGGTGACGCTGCCGCTGATTGCGCCGGGGGTGATTTCCGGGGCGCTGTTTGCCTTTGCCACCTCGTTCGATGAGGTGGTGGTAACGCTGTTCCTCGCCGGGCCCGAGCAGGCCACCTTGCCTCGGCAGATGTTCAGCGGCATCCGCGAAAACCTCAGCCCGACCATTGCCGCAGCGGCGACTCTGCTGATTGCCTTCTCGGTGGTGCTGTTGCTGACCCTGGAATGGCTGCGTGGGCGCAGCGAAAAACTGCGTACGGCACAGGTCTGACTGCTGAAACCCTATCATCTGTGGGAGCTGGCTTGCCTGCGATGGCCTCGACTCGGTACACCTGATGCACCGAGTCGAGGCCATCGCAGGCAAGCCAGCTCCTACATTGACCGGGTTCGCTTTGAATGATCTGGCCATTCAGCCGCTGAATGGCAGACAACCCACATTCCCCAGCTATTCTTGTGCCAGCCCCCAACTTTATAAGAGGCCGCGCACATGAGTATCTCCTCATTCAAGATCGCCCATAAATTGCTCACCGGCCCAGGTGCCATCGAGCAATTGGCCGCCGAGCTAACACGGCTGGATGTCGATAACCCGCTGATCGTCACCGATGCCGCACTGGTCAAGTCCGGCACGGTGCAATTGGCGTTGGCGCAGTTGGGGGATCGCCCCTTTGAGATTTTCGACCGGGTACTGCCCGACCCGGAGATCGCCATCGTCGAAGACTGCATGCAGGTGTACCGCGAAGGCGGGCATGACGGCCTGATCGGTGTGGGCGGCGGCAGTGCCATCGATATTGCCAAGAGCGTCGCCGCCTATGCCGGGTATCACGGCGCCCTGGCGGATTTGTTCGGGGTGGACCAGGTGCCGCGCAAGGGCCCGCCGCTGATCGCCATTCCCACTACGGCCGGCACCGGGTCGGAGGTGACCAATGTGGCGATTCTCTCGGACAAGGCCGCGCAATTGAAAAAAGGCATCGTCAGCGACTATCTGCTGCCGGACGTTGCGCTGATCAGCCCGCAAATGACCCTGACCTGCCCGCGCAGTGTCACGGCGGCCAGTGGTGTGGATGCCCTGGTGCATGCCATCGAGTCGTATCTGTCGCTGAACGCTTCGCCGATCACCGATGCCCTAGCTATCGGGGCGATCAAGTTGATCGCCAAGGCCTTGCCCAAGGCCTACGCCAACCCTTCCAACCTGCAGGCGCGTGACGATATGGCCACCGCCAGCCTGATGGCCGGCATGGCCTTCGGCAATGCCGGGGTGGGCGCGGTGCATGCATTGGCCTACCCGTTGGGCGGGCGTTTCAATATTGCCCACGGGGTGAGCAACGCATTGCTGCTGCCTTACGTGATGCACTGGAACAAACTGGCCTGTGTCGAGCGCATGCAGGATATCGCCCAGGCCATGGGGGTGAACGTCACGGGCTTGAGCGTCAACGATGCGGCGGACCAGGCCGTGGCGGCCATGACGCGACTGTGTGCCGCAGTGGAGATCCCTTCCGGCCTGCGCAGCTTTGGCGTGCCCGAGGATGCGATCCCGGCCATGGCGGTAGAGGCGGCGGGAATCGAGCGCCTGATGCGCAACAACCCACGCAAGCTGAGCGCGGCGGATATCGAGAAAATCTACCGCGCCGCCTACTAACCATTGAGTCAGGTCACGGTGCGCGCAGCAAAGCATGAGGTATACAATGCGCGCCATCGTGATTTAGCTCAGAAAAGGTGCGTCATGCAGCCCTTCGTTATTGCTCCATCGATCCTCTCCGCCGACTTCGCCCGCCTGGGTGAAGAAGTGGACAACGTGTTGGCCGCCGGTGCCGACTTCGTACACTTCGATGTCATGGACAACCACTATGTGCCGAACCTGACCATCGGCCCGATGGTATGCGCGGCGCTGCGCAAGTACGGCGTGACCGCGCCCATCGATGTGCACCTGATGGTCAGCCCGGTGGACCGCATCATCGGCGACTTCATCGAAGCCGGTGCGACCTACATCACCTTCCACCCGGAAGCCACGCTGCACATCGACCGTTCCCTGCAACTGATCCGCGAAGGCGGCTGCAAGGCCGGGCTGGTGTTCAACCCGGCGACCCCGCTGGACACGCTCAAGTACGTGATGGACAAGGTCGACATGGTCTTGCTGATGAGCGTCAACCCAGGGTTTGGCGGGCAGAAGTTCATCCCCGGCACCCTAGACAAACTGCGTGAAGCCCGTGCGCTGATCGATGCCTCTGGCCGCGATATCCGCCTGGAGATCGACGGTGGGGTCAACGTCAGCAACATCCGTGACATCGCGGCGGCTGGCGCCGATACCTTCGTCGCCGGCTCGGCGATCTTCAACACCCCTGACTACCAGGAAGTGATCGCCAAAATGCGTGCAGAACTGGCGCTGGCGCGTCCATGAGCGGTTTTGAGCAGCTGTTCCCCGGTCAATTGCCGCGGCTGGTGATGTTCGATCTGGACGGCACCCTGGTCGACTCGGTGCCGGACCTGGCGGCTGCGGTGGATCACATGTTGCTCAAGCTGGGGCGCAAACCGGTCGGTATCGAGTCGGTGCGCGACTGGGTCGGCAACGGCGTGCAGGTGCTGGTGCGCCGTGCCTTGGCCAACCATATCGACGCCGAGGACGTCGATGACGTGGAAGCCGAGCACGCGCTGGAACTGTTCAATGCGGCCTACGAAGACGGCCACGAACTGACTGTGGTTTACCCCGGCGTGCGCGACACCCTCAAGTGGCTGCACAAGCAGGGCGTGGAAATGGCCCTGATCACCAACAAGCCGGAGCGCTTTGTCGCTCCGTTGCTGGACCAGATGAAGATCGGGCGGTATTTCCGCTGGATCATCGGCGGCGATACCCTGCCGCAGAAAAAGCCCGACCCGGCGGCGCTGTTCTTTGTGATGAAAATGGCCAATATCCCGGCTTCCCAGTCGCTGTTTGTCGGCGACTCGCGCAGTGATGTGCTGGCGGCGAAAGCGGCGGGGGTCAAGTGCGTGGCCTTGAGCTACGGCTACAACCATGGCCGGCCGATCGCCGAAGAGTCGCCGGCGCTGGTCATTGATGACCTGCGACGGCTAATCCCCGGTTGCTTGGGAGCGGGCGCTGAGATAACGTTGCCCGACGCTGTCCCATCCCCTTCTGGAAATCCCATCGTGGTGGTCACTCGCAAACTCTGGATGAAAGTCATCAAGGCCCTGGCCCGCTGGCGTTGGCGCGCCTGACTGATCCTGGCCGCGCTGCGGCACGTTTGCATACCTGACTGTTAGACCCTCACGCCACGAGGCACCTCATGATCCGCGAAGAATTCCTGCGTTTGGCCGCTGCCGGCTACAACCGCATCCCCATGGCCCGGGAAACCCTGGCTGACTTCGATACACCGCTGTCGATCTACCTGAAACTGGCCGATGAGCCCAATTCCTATCTGTTGGAATCGGTACAGGGCGGCGAGAAGTGGGGCCGGTATTCGATCATCGGCCTGCCGTGCCGCACGGTCCTGCGGGTGCATGACCATCACGTCAGCATCACCCATGACGGCATCGAGATCGAAAGCCACGATGTGCAAGACCCGCTGGCCTTCGTCGAAGCCTTCAAGGCGCGCTACAACGTGCCGACCATCCCTGGCCTGCCGCGTTTCAATGGCGGCCTGGTGGGGTATTTCGGCTACGACTGCGTGCGCTATGTAGAGCAGCGGCTGGGCAAATGCCCGAACCCCGATCCGTTGGGCGTACCGGACATCTTGCTGATGGTTTCCGACGCGGTGGTAGTGTTCGACAACCTGGCCGGCAAGATGCACGCGATCGTGCTCGCCGACCCGGCCCAGGCCGACGCGTTCGAGCAAGGCCAGGCCAGCCTCGAAGCCCTGCTGGACAAGCTGCGCCAGCCGATCACCCCGCGTCGCGGCCTGGACCTCAGCCGTCCACCGGCGGCCGATCCGGTGTTCCGTTCCAGCTTTACCCAGGATGACTACGAGCGCGCGGTCGATACCATCAAGGAGTACATCCTCGCCGGTGACTGCATGCAAGTGGTGCCGTCGCAGCGTATGTCCATCGACTTCAAGGCGGCGCCCATCGACTTGTACCGGGCCCTGCGTTGCTTCAACCCGACGCCGTACATGTACTTCTTCAACTTTGGTGACTTCCACGTGGTGGGCAGTTCGCCGGAAGTACTGGTGCGCGTCGAAGACAACCTGATCACCGTGCGCCCGATTGCCGGTACGCGCCCTCGTGGCGCGACCGAAGAGGCCGATCTGGCGCTCGAAGAGGACCTGCTGTCGGACGACAAGGAAATCGCCGAGCACTTGATGCTCATCGATCTTGGGCGTAACGACACCGGGCGCGTTTCGGAAATCGGCTCGGTGAAGCTCACCGAAAAAATGGTGATCGAGCGTTATTCCAACGTGATGCACATTGTGTCCAACGTCACCGGCGAGCTGAAGGCCGGCCTGACGGCAATGGACGCGCTGCGCGCAATTCTGCCGGCGGGCACCTTGTCTGGCGCACCGAAAATTCGCGCGATGGAAATCATCGACGAACTGGAGCCGGTCAAGCGTGGTGTCTACGGCGGCGCCGTGGGTTATTTCGCGTGGAATGGCAACATGGACACCGCCATTGCAATCCGCACGGCGGTGATCAAGGACGGCGAACTGCACGTCCAGGCGGGCGGCGGGATCGTGGCCGACTCGGTGCCGGCCCTTGAGTGGGAAGAAACCCTGAACAAGCGCCGAGCGATGTTCCGTGCGGTGGCGTTGGCTGAGCAGACGCCGCAAGACTGACGGTCGATCCCGATCTAAATGTGGGGTTGGGCTTGTGTGGGAGCGGCGGTGCGACGATTCGACTTGCCGCTCCCACATGGGTTTGATGTTGTTCTTACGACCGGTTTAGAAATCCAGGCTCACCCCGACACTGACCCCTTGCTGGGTCAGGCTGTCATCCTTCCTCACGTTATACGCCGCGCGCAGGGCCAACTCCTGGGTGAGCTTGTGGCTGATCCCGAGGCTCAGGCGATCGGAGTTGCTGCGAGGGGTGTAGCCGTCCAGCTTGAAATCGATCCCCTGCACGCTGTTGAGCGAAATGTTCACCTTTTGGGTGTCATTCTCGAACTCATGCTCGTGAGCCACTTCGCCAAAAACCTGGGTTTGCGGAGTGACGCGGTAGCTACCCTGCAGGCCAACGCCCAGGCGCCTGGAGTCGCGTTGCTGATCATCAAAGGTCAGCGCGGTGGAGCGGTTGCCTTTTTCCCCGTAGCCATCGACTTCGACTCGCGCATAGTCGGCGCTGATGAACGGCGACAGGTGCCAATCGCTGCCGACGCCGGCAATGTCGTAGCCCACGCGACCACTCAAGGCCCAGAGCCAGCCGTCGGTGTCACCTTTTTCCGAGCTTTCGCTGACGCCCAGGGCGAACTTGCGCTTGAGGCTGTCGAAGTCCAGCCGGCCGCCGGTCAACGCGGCATCGGCCCACCAGTGGTTGTGCTGATACTGGGCGAATGCGCTGCCCATGTAGCTGTTGAGCTTGTAGTCCGAGTCGCTGGCGCCGGCTTCGAGCGTCTGGCGATATAGCCCGGCCGCCACGCCTACGCGCCAACTGTCGTCGAGGCGATAGCTGGTGCCGATATTCAGGTTGTAGCCACTGCCGTCGCCACTGGCGGAGCTGCCTTGACCGTCGAAGTCCAGGCGCTGGCCACCACCGGCGACAATTGCGCGCCATTGGCCCACGGCCTGCCAGTTGCCGTTGTCCGCCTGCCATTGGTTGCGCAATTCATCCTGGTGGGCGCGCAGGGTGCCGTGGGCCATTTCCGGTAACAGCGTCAGCTCCCAGGGGGCGGCGAGCAGCGAATAGGCATAGTCGGCGATCAAGCGTTGCCCGGCGACGGTGGGGTGGACCGAGTCGTTGTAGATCAGTTTGGTCGGGTCCGGGTTGGTGCCGCCGATGCCATAGGTCGGGTTGGCGGTGCAGCTGTTGCCACTGAAGCAGGTGCCGGTAAGGTTCTGCCCGGTCGCCAGGCCAAATCGGCCAGGGTCGGCGAAGGATTCCTGCAACAGCAGTGGAATATTCAACGGGATGATCTGGGCATCGATCTGCGACAGGCGCTGTACCAATGCCTGGTTGAAAATATTACTCAGGGCGGACGTCGCAGCTTGCTGCGGCGTGCCGTTGATGGCGGGTGTCAGGCCCAGGTCGGGCAGCATCCACACCATGATGTAGCGCGCGCCGGCTTGTTGCAGGGCCTGGGCACTGTCGGCCAGGCGCCCGCCTGCGGCAACGGCTTGGCCTGGACTGAGGACGCGCTGTTGCAGGAAGTCATTGCCGCCACCGGACAGAAAATACAGGGCGTTGGGGTCGGCGCGTCCGCCGTTTGCCGGCAGATACCCCTGGCGGCTGCGCAACACCGTGCCGGCGCCCGCATTGCCCGGAGGGATCGCCGTGTTGGATAGCGAGGTGATGGAATCCAGGATGTTGTCGGTACGGTAGCCGCCGACCGCCCAGTTGTTGCCATCAGGCAAGCCTTGGGCCGCGCGAACCGGCGAGGTGGAGGCATTCAGGTCGTTCGCTGCCACGCCTAGTTTGGAGCCCAGCAGGGTCGAGGAAACCAGGCCGTAGTCGCCCTGGAATGTGGGACCGGTACGGTTGGTAAAACGCAGGGTGGCACCGGACAGACCATCGGGAAACTGGCCCGCGTCCGCCAGGCTATCGCCGAAAACGACCATGGTTGAATAAGGTGAAGGGGCTGCAAACGCCTGCGCGCAGGCCAGCGCCAGGAGGCAGCCGGCAAGGGGCGCAACAAAAGATGGTCTGAGCATACGCAATTCCATGTGATTGTTTTTGTATCGGAAGTGAAACACTAGCAATGTAGTGGGAGTTGCCTGTGAGGAAAATCGTTTTTTTCCTACAAACCCTTTGTCATGCCCCCCGTATTTGCTGCTCCATATTGCACCGCTGGCGAGGCTACGTTACTGTGCGGGAACGTATGAATGAGACCCTCCCCGTGTTGATCATCAGCAAACTCTTGATGCGAGTAGTCAAGGCACACGCCCGTTGGCGTTGGCGCGCCTGAATTTTCTCTGCCGGCCCGGCCGGACCTGTACCGATTTGCCTTCTTCACCCTTTGTTCGACGCCCCTTGCCGGCTGACCCCGGCAACCGGAAAGTGCGTCTGGCAGCGGGTCACTCTCTTGGAAGGCGGTCATTCGAAATCAGTGAATTCAAGAGGTTTGAACCCACATGTTGCTGATGATTGATAACTACGACTCCTTTACCTACAACGTTGTGCAATACCTGGGCGAGCTCGGTGCCGAGGTCAAGGTGGTGCGCAACGATGAAATGACCGTGGCACAGATTGCTGCCCTGAACCCTGAGCGCATTGTGGTTTCCCCTGGCCCGTGCACGCCGACCGAGGCGGGTATCTCCCTGGAAGCCATCCAGTTTTTCGCCGGCAAGCTGCCGATCCTCGGGGTTTGCCTGGGCCACCAGTCCATCGGCCAGGCGTTCGGCGGCGACGTAGTGCGCGCCCGCCAGGTGATGCACGGCAAGACCAGCCCGGTGTTCCATAATGATCAGGGCGTGTTCCAGGGCCTGAACCTGCCGGTGACGGTGACCCGCTACCACTCGTTGGTGGTCAAGCGCGAAACCTTGCCCGAGTGCCTGGAGCTGACAGCCTGGACCCAGTTGGAAGACGGCTCGGTCGACGAGATCATGGGCTTGCGGCACAAGATACTGAATGTCGAAGGGGTGCAATTTCACCCTGAATCGATTCTGACCGAGCAGGGCTACGAGCTGTTCGCCAACTTTCTCAAGCAGAGCGGCGGCACGCGCTAAGGACTTTCCATGGATATCAAGACTGCCCTGAGCCGTATCGTCGGCCATCTGGACCTGAGCACCGCTGAAATGAGCGATGTGATGCGCGAAATCATGACCGGTCAATGCACCGATGCGCAGATTGGCGCCTTTATGATGGCCATGCGTATGAAGAGCGAGAGCATCGACGAAATCGTCGGCGCCGTCTCGGTGATGCGCGAGTTGGCGGACAAGGTCGAGCTCAAGACCCTCGACGGCGTGGTCGATGTGGTCGGCACCGGCGGCGACGGTGCGAATATTTTCAACGTCTCGACGGCCTCCTCCTTCGTGGTGGCGGCTGCCGGTTGCACCGTGGCCAAGCACGGCAACCGTGCTGTATCCGGCAAGAGCGGCAGTGCCGACCTGCTGGAGGCAGCAGGTATCTACCTGAACCTGACCCCGGTGCAGGTGGCGCGCTGCATCGACAACGTTGGCATCGGCTTTATGTTTGCCCAGTCCCACCATGGTGCGATGAAACACGCCGCCGGACCGCGCAAGGACCTTGGCCTGCGTACCCTGTTCAACATGCTTGGCCCGCTTACGAATCCGGCCGGTGTGAAACATCAGGTGGTGGGCGTGTTCAGCCAGGCACTGTGCCGGCCATTGGCCGAAGTCCTGCAGCGCCTGGGTAGCAAGCATGTGCTGGTGGTGCACTCCAAGGATGGCCTGGACGAATTCAGTCTCGCGGCGCCGACCTTTGTGGCGGAACTGAAGAACGATCAGGTCACTGAATATTGGGTCGAGCCAGAGGATCTGGGCATGAAGAGCCAGAGCCTGCACGGCCTGGCGGTGGAAAGCCCGGCCGCTTCCCTGGAATTGATTCGCGATGCCCTGGGGCGTCGCAAGACTGAAAACGGTCAGAAAGCGGCAGAGATGATTGTTCTGAATGCTGGCGCGGCACTTTACGCAGCCGATCACGCCTATAGTCTTACAGAAGGTGTCGCCTTGGCCCACGATGCGCTGCATACGGGTCTGGCTCGCGAAAAGCTCGAAGAGCTGGGAGCATTCACGGCCGTATTCAAAATGGAGAATGAAGGATGAGCGTGCCAACAGTCCTGGAAAACATCCTCGCCCGTAAAGCTGAAGAAGTCGCCGAGCGCCGCGCCCGCGTGAGCCTGGCCGAGCTGGAAGGCCTGGCGAAAAGCGCCGATGCACCGCGCGGCTTCGCCAATGCCCTGATCACCCAGGCCAAGCTCAAGCAGCCAGCGGTGATCGCCGAGATCAAAAAGGCCTCGCCAAGCAAAGGCGTGATCCGCGAGCACTTCGTGCCAGCAGAGATTGCTGCCAGCTATGAGAAAGGCGGGGCGACCTGCCTTTCGGTGTTGACCGATATCGACTACTTCCAGGGCTCCGACGCTTACCTGCAACAAGCCCGCGCCGCGTGCAAGTTGCCGGTGATCCGCAAGGACTTCATGATCGACCCGTACCAGATCGTCGAGGCCCGGGCGTTGGGCGCCGATTGCGTGCTGTTGATTGTTTCGGCGCTGGACGACGTGCAGATGGCCGAACTGGCGGCAGTTGCCAAGGGCGTGGGCCTGGATGTATTGGTCGAGGTCCACGACGGTGACGAACTGGAACGCGCGCTGAAAACCCTCGACACACGCTTGGTGGGGGTCAACAACCGCAACTTGCACACCTTTGAGGTCAGCCTCGAAACCACGCTGGACTTGCTGCCGCGCATTCCCCGCGACCGCCTGGTGATTACCGAGAGCGGTATCGTCAATCGTGCGGATGTGGAGCTGATGGAAATCAGCGACGTCTACTCGTTCCTGGTTGGCGAGACTTTTATGCGTGCGGAGAATCCTGGGGCTGAGTTGCAGCGCCTGTTTTTCCCGGAGCGTGGTCTGCCGGTCAGCGGCTCGACGCTGGATTGATTCAAAACGCGGTCACGGTAGGAGCTGGCTTGTGTGGGAGCTGGCTTGCCTGCGATAGCAGACTTTCAGTCAATGCATTGGTGACTGATACGTTGCTATCGCGAGCAAGCCAGCTCCCACATTTGTTTTTGTGTTTATTCAGAGAGGTAGATGCCCGATGATCCAGCCCGTAGCGATGACCGTTGAAGCAGGCCTTGCCGCCGAGCAAGACTTGCTGGCCGCCGTCTGCGCGGGTGAGCAATCATTCGGCCTGCTGTTCTGGCAACCCAGTGACCAGGCACTGGTAATGCCTCGGCGCCTGAGCCGCCTGCCCGCATTTGACGCGGCCAGCCAGGTATCGGCGGCCCACGGCTGGCCGGTGTTGCTGCGCGAAACCGGGGGCGAGCCGGTGCCGCAGTCAGCGGCGACGGTGAACATTGCACTGGTCTACGCGCCGCCACGTAGTGAGGGCGACCAGGGTCGGATTGAAACCGGATATTTGCGCCTGTGCCAACCCATCTGCGATTTGCTGACCGAGTTGGGCGGCGATGCCTCCGTGGGCGAAATCGACGGTGCCTTTTGCGATGGTCGCTATAACGTCAATCTCGACGGACGCAAGATGGTCGGCACTGCCCAGCGTTGGCGCCAGAGTGGTGGGCGCCCGGTGGGCCTGGTGCATGGCGCACTGTTGCTGGATAACCATCGTGAGGAACTGATTGCTGCGGTCAATCGCTTCAATCAGGCGTGTGGCCTGGAGCAACGGGTGCGCGCTGACAGCCATATCGCCCTGCATGAAGCTTTTGCGGCGCCGGATGCGATCAGCCGCCTCGACGGTTTGTACCGGCAGATGCTGGCGCAGGTCTTTGCGCACTAGCGAGTGCCGAACACCACCATCGTCTTGCCTTTGACGTGAACCAGGTTGCGTTCCTCCAGATCCTTGAGCACTCGACCGACCATCTCCCGCGAACAACCGACGATGCGCCCGATTTCCTGGCGCGTAACCTTGATCTGCATGCCGTCGGGATGAGTCATGGCGTCTGGCTGCTTGCACAGCTCCAGCAGGCAGCGGGCGACACGCCCGGTGACATCGAAGAACGCCAGGTCGCCGACTTTGCGCGTGGTGTTGCGCAAGCGCTGGGCAATCTGGCCGCTCAGGGCGTAGAGGATGTCTGGATCCTGTTCGGCCAGCTCGCGAAATTTTGCATAGCTGATTTCCGCGACCTCACACTCGATCTTGGCCCTCACCCAGGCGCTACGCTCCTGTTCTTTTCCGGCTTGCTCAAACAGGCCCAGCTCGCCGAAAAAGTCCCCGGTATTGAGGTAGGCGATGATCATCTCGCGGCCGTCTTCATCCTCGATCAGGATCGTGACCGAACCTTTGATAATGAAGAACAGGGTTTCCGAGCGCTCCCCGGCGCAGATGATGTTCTGCTTGGCCGGATAGCGTCGACGCTGACAGTGGGTCAGTAACTTATCGAGGTTCTTGATCTTGGGTATGGGGGTAATAGCAACCATGGTTGTATCCCGAAAAGACTGCACGGTGTGGTTGGACTTATATTTTTATCGAGCGAGGTCCATCCAATGGATGGCAATGCGCCATTGATTTGGCGCCAGCTTAACAGACACATTCTGACTCGATCAGGGAATTTATCTATCACGGCCTACTGTTGATCGTATTGCGGGTGGGCACTGCGCTCGCGAGGGCCTGTGATAAGCTGGCGCCCCTTTTTTAGCAGTGGAGTCTGGGCGATGAAGGCACGCATCCAATGGGCGGGCGAAGCCATGTTCCTCGGTGAATCGGGCAGCGGCCATGTGGTGGTCATGGATGGCCCGCCGGAAGCCGGTGGTCGCAACCTGGGTGTACGGCCCATGGAAATGCTCCTGCTCGGCGTGGGCGGCTGCAGCAACTTCGATGTGGTCAGCATCCTGAAGAAGTCGCGCCAGGCGGTGGAAAGCTGCGAAGCCTTTCTAGAAGCCGAACGCGCGACTGAAGACCCGAAGGTGTTCACCAAGATCCATATGCATTTTGTGGTCAAGGGCCGCGCGCTGAAAGAAGCGCAGGTCAAGCGGGCCGTCGAGCTGTCGGCGCAGAAGTACTGCTCGGCCTCGATCATGCTCGGCGCGGCCGGCGTGGCCATTACTCATGATTACGAGATCGTTGAGTTGGGTTGATCACAGGATCAACCGGCAAAAAAGAAAGGGCGCTTTGAAAGCGCCCTTTTTTGCAGCTCAGATCCGGTAGGTGCTTTTGGTCATGACCTTGGCCAGCAGGCTCATGCCAAACCTAACCGGTGCCGGGAAGCGGAAACCGCCGGCATCCAGTGCGCTTTCTGCGTGATGTTCTTCGTCGATACGCATCTGCTCAAGAATCGCCCGGGACTTTTCGTCCTCGGCCGGCAGTTGTTCCAGATGCTCATCCAGGTGCTTGCACACCTGGTGCTCGGTCGCTGCGACAAAACCCAGGCTGACCTTGTCGCTGATCAGGCCGGCAGCGGCGCCGATACCAAACGACAAACCATAAAACAGTGGGTTCAGCACGCTGGGGTGGCTGCCCAATTGGCGGATACGTTGTTCACACCAGGCCAGGTGGTCGATTTCTTCCTCGGCCGCATGCTCCATGGCTGCGCGTACTTGCGGCAGCTTGGCGGTCAAGGCCTGACCCTGGTACAGCGCCTGGGCACAGACTTCACCGGTATGGTTGATACGCATCAGGCCTGCGACGTGGCGGGTATCCGTCTCGCTCATTTGCGCTTCGGGTTGCACGATGGCAGGTGACGGGCGATACGGCTGGCCGCTGAAGGGCAGCAGCGTGCGCATGGCCGTGTCGGCTTGCAGCAACAGTCGGTCAATCGGCGAGTAGTGACGTTGGGTAGTCATGCTGACCTCCGGGAAAAATCTCGGCGGCCAGTTTACCGCAAGAGAGGGGCGTGCGTTTGCGCTGGGTCATGCTTCTTATAGGGGCCGGCTTGCCGGCGATGAGGCTCTTGAGACCGCCATCGCCGGCAAGCCGACCCCTACAATTGGGGTTTCAGCCCGGTGGCCAGTTCATCTGGCGTTGACCCAGTACATGCATATGAATGTGATAGACGGTCTGGCCGCCATCTTCATTGCAGTTCATTACCACGCGAAAGCCTTTTTCGCAGCCTTGCTCCACGGCCAGGCGCTGGGCGGTGAACAGGATGTGTCCTGCCAGGCCTTTGTCTTCTTCCGTCAGGTCGTTGAGGGTGCGGATCGGCTTCTTTGGAATCACCAGGAAATGCACGGGGGCCATTGGCGCAATATCGTGGAAGGCCAGGACCTGGTCATCCTCGTAGATAATCCTCGCGGGTATTTCTCTGTTGATGATCTTGGTGAACAGAGTATCCACAGCTGTTTCTCCATTATGAAAGTGCAGGGTGAGTGTACCCAGCAGGTCAACGCGGGCAATAGGCCTTGTTGATGGCGCCGGCAATCTTGCGGGTCAGCCAGCGTGGGCTCAAGCGCGGGCTGAACGCCAGCCAGCGATTACGGCGACCGGGAACAATGATCGCCTTGTTCTTTGCCAGGGCACGTACGGTGTGCAGTGCCACTTCTTCCGGGCTTATCAGCTGCTGACGGTCCAGCTTGGCGGTGTCCATCTGTGCGGTGCCGAAGAAGGCGGTGCGTGTCGGGCCGGGGCAGAGCACTGAAACCTTGATGCCGCAGCTCTTCAGCTCTTCGCGCAGGCCTTCGGAGAAATGCAGCACATAGGCCTTGCTGGCGTAATAGGTGCTCATCCATGGCCCCGGCTGGAAGGCTGCGACCGAGGCGACGTTGAGAATCTGCCCACCACCGTGCAGGGCCATGGAGTTACCCAGCGCGTGGCACAGGCGGGTCAGGGCAAGGATGTTGACTTCGATCAGGTCCTGCTCGGTCATCCAGTCCTGGGCGAGGAATGGGCCACTGGTGCCGATACCGGCGCAGTTGACCAGCAAGTCGATCTGCCGCTCACCTTCTTCCAGCTCTAGCAGGAACCCAGACAGGCGCAATGGCTCGCCCAGGTCACAGGCGCGGAACAACACTTCGACGCCAAAGCGTTGGGTCAGCTCAATGGCAATACTTTCCAACTGATCACGCTGGCGGGCCACCAGAATCAAGCTGCGGCCGCGACGGGCCAGTGCTTCAGCCAAGGCCAGGCCGATGCCGCTGGAGGCACCGGTGATCAGAGCGTAACGGGTCATGCGTTTCTCCATCGCAACGCCACCGAGCCTGCGACAGATGCGTCACAGGCGTGGGGCGTTTCTTCATTCTTGCGTAGAGTCTACAGGTTCGGCCGCATCGTCAGCACTTTGCACATCTTCTTCACCCACGATGACGCTCTGATCAGCGTCTTCATCGGTGGTCATGGAGCTGTTTTCATAGCCACCGTCCACGCTGCTTTCGAGCTGGTCCAGGTAACCGCTCATGGCCAGCATCACCGTAGCGGCGAATATCAATGGGAGCAGTGCCAGCCACAGGGTGGCCAGGACCTTCACCGCGGTCGAGTTGCGTGGCGGTGGCGCACCATACTGGTTGGCACCCGCATTGCCAGGCAGCACGATCAGCAGGATCGGGAAAATGCTGCCCACGATCGGTACAAGGTTCAGGAACCATAACCAGCCGGACCAGCCCAGGTCATGTAGGCGCTGCACGGTGATCTGGACACTGATCCACACAGATGCCACGAGCACGACGAAACCGAGCAGTGAGCCAATGATGATCGCCGCAGTGGGAGATACCGCGGCAATACCCAGGCCCACGGTAAACAGGGCGCCCACGACGGTGAACAAGGCCAGGCTCAGCACCAGGGTCCAGGCGAGGAAGCGCAAGCGCCCGATACGCCCGTTGACGGTAAACACCTTGAGGGTGGAAAACTCTGGAAGGTTTTCCCCTACAACTGCGCGCGGCGGTGCGTATGGTGAGGCGGCTGGACGCGAGAAATCGGCGGTCGCGGAGTCGGTCTCATGGGTTTCAGCCAGGCTGAAGGCCACGGGTTGTTCGGCTTCGATGCGCGCATCGACGCCGGCGTTTTTCAGGGCTGCCAGATAGGTGTCGGCATCGGCGTGAGACAGGTCGCGCTTCAAGGCCACCGGGCGCCCGGTGAAGAGTTTTTCAATCGCTTCGACGTCGCTTTTGAATAATTCGGCCAGGTTCAGCTTGGCGGTGGTGCTTTCGACACCCGGGAGCAGGGCTCCATCAAACACAATCTTGAAACGGTTGTCGCTCATGCGGGCATCCTTGTCACTTTTCAGGGGTAATGCAGGCCTGCTTCAATCGGCAGGCCTGGCGGGTGAGTCAGCGCGGCCAGCGCAATTGTGCCGCTTGCTCGCGTGCCTTGCGGTATTCGGCATCGAGGCGGGCAACCAGTTCATCGACGCTGGGCAAATCGTCAATCTCTCCGACGCCTTGGCCGGCGGACCATACAGTCTTCCAGGCCTTTGCCTCGTCGCTGAGTGGCTTGAGCTTGGAGCCAAAGTTCACTTCGCCCTTGCCTTGCAGGGCGGCAAGGTCGAAACCGGCGTTTTCCAGGCTTTGGCGCATAAAGCTTGCGGGCACGCCCGACACCGCCGGAGTGTGCACGATATCGGCTGCGCGCGATGTGAGCAGCATCTCTTTATAGGCATCGGGGGCGTGGCTTTCAGTGGTGCCGATAAAGCGCGTGCCGAAATACGCGAGGTCTGCCCCGAGCAATTGTGCGGCGAGGATCTCGTGCCCATGGTTCAGGCAGCCGGCCAGCAGGAGGGTCTTGTCGAAGAACTGGCGGATCTCGGCGATCAGCGAGAACGGGCTCCAGGTGCCGGCATGGCCGCCAGCCCCCGCCGCCACGGCGATCAGTCCGTCGACGCCGGCTTCTGCGGCTTTTTCGGCGTGGCGCCGGGTAGTGACGTCGTGGAACACCAGGCCGCCATAGCTGTGTACGGCGTCTACCAATTCCTTGACCGCACCCAGGCTGGTGATAACGATCGGCACCTTGTGCTCGACGCAGATCGCCAGGTCAGCCTCAAGGCGCGGGTTGCTGTTGTGCACGATCAGGTTGACCGCGTAGGGCGCGGGGTTTTCCAGCAGTGCCAGGCCCGCCTCGATTTCTTCCAGCCAGGCCTTGAACCCGCTGCTTTCGCGCTGGTTGAGTGCCGGGAAACTCCCGACCACGCCATTGCGGCAGCACGCCAGGACCAGTTGCGGATTGGAAATCAGGAACATCGGCGCAGCCACCACGGGAAGGCGCAGGCGTTGTTCTAGCAAAGCGGGCAGCGACATTGGAAGTACCCCAGGTTAAGTGCGGCTGATTAGAGTTAGAACGGCTTTACGACGACCAAAATTACAATAGCCAGCAATATCAGAACTGGCACTTCATTGAACCAGCGATAAAAGACATGGCTGCGGGTGTTTTCGCCACGGGCAAAACGTTTTACCTGGGCGCCACACATATGGTGGTAGCCGATCAGGATCACCACCAAGGTCAGCTTGGCGTGCATCCAGCCACCTTGGCTGAAGACACTCGGGTTAAGGCTGATCAACCAGATACCGAATACCAGCGTGGCGATCATCGCTGGCAGCATGATGCCCTTGTACAGCTTGCGCTCCATGATGCAGAAGCGCTCCTGGCTGACGGCATCCTGGCTTTGTGCGTGGTAGACGAACAGGCGCGGAAGGTAAAACAGCCCGGCAAACCAGCAGACAATGCTGACGATATGAAAGGCTTTGAGCCATAGATAAAGCATTTTTAGTTATTCCCAGGTTCACGGTAACTGGAGATAGTAGAGGTTAGAGTGCGCGCACGTCACGTTGACGGTTGTCGCAGAACGATACGGCCCCTATTATCGACGGCTTTCCAGTGGGTTCGTTGAGGGCAGGTTTATGGTCAAGGTCGGTATCGTCGGCGGCACGGGTTACACCGGTGTCGAATTGCTGCGTCTGTTGGCTCAGCATCCGCAAGCTGAGGTGGTGGTCATCACCTCCCGATCCGAGGCCGGCCTGGCCGTTGCCGATATGTATCCCAACCTGCGCGGTCATTACGACGGCCTGGCGTTCAGCGTTCCGGATATCAAGACCCTGGGCGCCTGCGACGTGGTGTTCTTTGCCACGCCGCATGGGGTTGCGCATGCCTTGGCCGGCGAGCTGCTGGCGGCCGGGACCAAGGTCATCGACCTCTCTGCGGACTTCCGCCTGCAGGATGCCGATGAGTGGGCCAAGTGGTACGGCCAGCCCCATGGTGCTCCAGAGCTGCTCGAAGAGGCGGTGTATGGCTTGCCCGAGGTCAATCGCGAGCAGATCAAACAGGCGCGCCTGATTGCCGTGCCGGGTTGCTATCCGACGGCTACCCAGTTGGGTTTCCTGCCGCTGCTGGAGGCCGGGCTGGCTGATGCCTCGCGCCTGATTGCCGACTGCAAGTCGGGCGTCAGCGGTGCCGGTCGTGGTGCGGCTGTAGGCTCCTTGTACTCCGAGACCTCGGAAAGCATGAAGGCGTATGCCGTAAAGGGGCATCGCCATCTGCCGGAAATTCGCCAGGGACTGCGGCGTGCGGCTGGCAGTGACGTCGGCCTGACGTTCGTGCCGCACCTGACCCCGATGATCCGTGGGATTCACTCGACACTGTATGCAACGGTCGTAGATCGCTCGGTGGATCTGCAGGCATTGTTTGAAAAGCGTTATGCCAATGAGCCGTTCGTCGATGTAATGCCTGCCGGTAGCCACCCGGAAACCCGCAGCGTGCGCGGTGCCAACGTGTGCCGGATTGCCGTGCATCGGCCGCAGGATGGCGACCTGGTAGTGGTGCTGTCGGTAATCGATAACTTGGTCAAGGGCGCGTCGGGCCAGGCTGTACAGAACTTGAACATCTTGTTCGGCCTGGATGAGAAGCTCGGTTTGTCCCACGCCGGCATGCTGCCTTAAGGCGTTGGCTGCTGTGCAAAAGGCCCGTTGATCGGGCCTTTTGTGTTTTTAAGGGGCGCCGGGCAGATTGATATACCGTAACAATAGTTGACCGCTTTTCTAGGAGAAGCGGATAATGGCCGCCATCACGCATATGGCGGCGCTACGCCGGGAGATTATCAGCATGAGCGTTGAATCCTTCACCCCCACGGCTTTGCAATTCACCCACGGTGCTGCGCACAAGGTGAAGAGCCTGGTCGATGAAGAGGGTAATGATCGCTTGAAGCTGCGCGTATTCGTTACGGGCGGCGGTTGTTCAGGGTTTCAGTACGGCTTTACCTTCGATGAAGATGTGGCCGATGACGACACCATCGTCGAGCGCGAGGGCGTAAGCCTGGTCGTGGATCCGATGAGCTTCCAGTACTTGGCAGGCGCCGAGGTGGATTACCAGGAAGGTTTGGAAGGCTCGCGCTTTGTGATCAAGAACCCGAATGCCACCACGACGTGTGGTTGCGGTTCGTCGTTCTCGATCTGATCGATAGCGGATAGGCAAAACGCCGCTTGGCTCTTATGGAGCCAGGCGGCGTTTTGCTATGTGCGTGTCAGGCGGGGTAGATCGCGCCAAGTACGCGAAGGCCGCGTGCACCCGTCACGCTTGGGCGGTTGGCGGCGATGCCTTCAAGGCAGCAATGGGCCAGCCAGGCGAAGGCCATGGCTTCCACCCAGTCAGGGTCTACGCCGTGGGTGGCGGTGCTGCTCACGCGGGTGGCCGGTAGCATGGCGGCGAGGCGCTTCATCAGCGTCGTGTTGTAGGCGCCGCCGCCACATACCAGCAGGGTCTCGGTGTGCGGCTGTGCGGTTTTCAACGACTCGACGATAGTCTGCGCCGTCAGCTCCAGCAGCGTGGCCTGGACATCCTGTGCATCGAATGATGGCAGTCGACCGAGGTGGTGCTCCAGCCAAGACAGGTTGAAGACTTCGCGCCCAGTGCTTTTCGGGCCCTGGGTCAGGAAGAAAGGGTCGCTGAGCAACGCGGTGAGCAGCTGTGGCTCGATCTTTCCTGTCGCAGCCCATTGGCCGTCGCGGTCAAAGGTGTCGCCCCGTTGCTGGTGAATCCAGGCGTCGAGCAGGACGTTGCCCGGGCCGCAGTCAAACCCCGCTACTGGTTTGCCGGTCTCGATCAGGCTCAGATTGCTGAAGCCGCCGACATTCAGCACTGCCCGGTTGCCGCTGGTCTGGCCGAACAGCGCTTCGTGAAAGGCAGGCACCAGTGGCGCACCCTGGCCACCGGCGGCCACATCGCGACTACGGAAGTCACTGACGACGGTTATTCCAGTCAGCTCGGTCAGTAAAGCGGGGTTGCCAATCTGCACGGTAAAGCCGCGGGCAGGTTCGTGGCGAATAGTCTGCCCATGACTGCCAATCGCCCGGATGTCGGCGGGCGTGAGTTGCTGTTGCTCAAGCAGGGCATGAATGCCCTGGGCGGCGAGGGTGACCCAGTTTTGCTGGGCAATCGCCGAGCGCGCAATCTCGTCTGGGCCGCTGGCACAAAGGCCCAGCAGCTCCGCACGCAGGGATTCAGGCATGGGGATGTAATGCGTGGCGATCAGCTTGACCGCCGTGTTTTGCTCGATCAGCGCAATGTCCAGGCCGTCGAGGCTGGTCCCGGACATCACACCTATATAGAGCGCCATCGCTTAGCGCTTCGCCGAAGCCAGCATGGTGGCGCGTTCCTGGTCCATGCGTGCCATCAGCGGCTGGCTTTGCTGAAGAAAGCGGGCGCGCTCGGCCTTGGCGATGGGGTCGGCCATAGGCAACTTCTGGCCTAGCGGGTCGACGTGCACGCCGTTGACCTGGAACTCATAATGCAGGTGCGGGCCGGTGGACAGGCCGGTGGTGCCGATATAGCCGATCACCTGGCCTTGCTTGACGTTGCCGCCGGTCTTCACGCCTTTGGCAAAGCCTTGCATATGCCCGTACAGCGTACGGTAGCTGTTGCCGTGCTGGATGATAACGGTATTGCCGTAGCCGCCCCGGCGCCCGGCCAGTAGCACCTTGCCGTCACCGGCAGCCTTGATTGGCGTGCCGCGGGGTGCTGCATAGTCCACACCTTTGTGGGCGCGGATTTTGTTCAGAATTGGATGCTTGCGGCCCATGGAAAAACGCGAGCTAATACGAGCGAAGTCAACCGGAGTACGGATGAAGGCCTTGCGCATGCTATTGCCGTCGGCGGTGTAGTAGCTGCTATTGCCTTGTTTGTTGGTGTAGCGCACAGCGGTGTAGGTCTTGCCGCGGTTGGTAAAGCGCGCCGACAGGATATTGCCGGTGCCGACAACCTTGCCATTGGCCACCTTTTGCTCGTAGATCACGTCGAACTCGTCACCCTGGCGAATATCCTGAGCAAAATCGATGTCGTAGCCAAACACGCTGGCCATTTCCATGGTCATGCTGTGGGACAGGCCTGCGCGCGCCGCAGACTGGGACAGCGAGCTGTTGATCACCCCATGAATATAGGCAGAGCGCATTACCGGCTTGGTGGTCACGCGATTGAAGGCAAAGCCCTTGGCGCCCTTGGTCAGGGTGATGCTTTCAAGGTCATTGAGATTGCTGTGCAGGGTGGTCAGTTGACCGTCTGGGCTGAGCTCGAACTCAAGCTTCTGGCCGCGCTTGAGCTGGGTGAATTGCTTGGCTTGCTTGTCGCTGGCCAGCACATCGTTAACGGTCGCGGTTGGAAGGCCGACTTTCTCGAACAGTGTCGACAGTGTGTCGCCTTTGGCCACGATCACTTCACGGTGTTCGGGACCTTTTGCTATCTGGGGTACAGGTGCTGCCTGGGCGGTTGCCTTGGTGTCATGCGTGCTGTCTTCAATCTGTGCAAAGGGTGACTCGACGCTCGCGGTTGTGGCTTGTTGGGCGTCAGAAGCGTCTTGGTCTTGTGTCAGTTGTTCAACCGGACTCTCCAAGTCAAGACTCAGGGTCGTTCGTTTGGCTTCTACGTCACTGGAAGGGAATACCAGGAGTGCCAGGCTGAGAAGGGCGGCGATACCACTTGCGGCGAGCAGGTGGGTCTTCGGGTAAAGCGGCGGCGCTTTAGACGGTTCAGTGGTCATAGGTAATTTTGACTTTGAAAAGATGAAATGGAAAAGATGAATGACATGATGAAGATGAAATAACTGTATAAAATATAACCAAATCATCTGTGGTGCAAGCTTGCGAATGCCGGGCTCGCCGAATGGTGTCCGTTTGCAGGGCAAAACTTGTAATTAGTCCCTGATCTTGTATGGTTGGTTCCCTTTGAATCTGAGCTTTGCGGGTCTGTTATGAAGTCGGTTGAAGAGCAGCTAGCGCTGATCAAACGTGGTGCGGAAGAACTGTTGGTCGAGGCCGAGCTGATCGAAAAGCTCAAGCGTGGCCAACCCCTTCGTATTAAGGCTGGCTTTGATCCGACGGCACCGGATCTGCACCTGGGTCATACCGTGCTTATTAATAAGCTGCGTCAGTTCCAGGAGCTGGGGCACCAGGTGATCTTCCTTATAGGTGATTTCACCGGGATGATCGGCGATCCGAGCGGCAAGAGTGCTACGCGCCCGCCGCTGACCCGTGAACAGGTCCTCGATAATGCCGAGACCTACAAGACTCAGGTCTTCAAGATTCTTGATCCGGCCAAGACCGAAGTGGCGTTCAATTCCACTTGGATGGATAAGATGGGGCCGGCGGACTTCATTCGTCTGACGTCCCAGTACACCGTTGCGCGGATGCTCGAGCGCGATGACTTCGATAAGCGCTACTCCACCAATCAGCCTATCGCGATTCACGAGTTCCTGTACCCGTTGGTTCAAGGGTATGACTCGGTGGCGCTGCGTGCGGATGTCGAGCTGGGCGGTACCGATCAGAAGTTCAACCTGTTGATGGGGCGTGAGCTGCAGCGCGCGTATGGTCAGGAGGCTCAATGCATTCTGACCATGCCATTGCTGGAAGGGTTGGATGGCGTGAAGAAGATGTCCAAGTCGTTGGGCAACTATGTCGGCATCCAGGAAGCGCCGGGTGTGATGTACGGCAAGCTGGTTTCTATCCCTGATGTTTTGATGTGGCGGTACTTCGAATTGTTGAGCTTCCGCTCGATGGATGAGATCAACGCGTTGCGTGCCGATGTGGAGGCGGGTGCGAACCCGCGGGACGTCAAGATCAAGCTGGCGGAAGAAATTGTTGCGCGCTTCCACGGCGAGGAGGCTGCGGCCAGTGCTCATCGTGCTGCGGGCAATCGTATGAAGGATGGCGAGCTGCCGGATGATCTGCCTGAGATTGAATTGACTGCTGGCGAGGCGATGCCGATCGCGGCTGTCCTTAATAAGGCGGGATTGGTGAAGAACTCGGCGGTTGCACGCGACCTTCTCGGCTCCGGTGGTGTGCGTATAGATGGTGAGGTTGTCGATCGCTCCTTTATATACGAGCTGGGTGCGACCCACGTTTGCCAGGCCGGCAAGAAGGCATTTGCGCGGATTACGCTTAAATCCGAATAAACCTGAAAGTAACGGTTGACGGCGATTTATATCTGTCTATAATTCGCCCCACTTCCGGCGCAGTCGAAACGGAAAACTCCTTGGTAAACAAAGAGTTATGTAGTTTTCGGCAGCAGGTTGCTTCAGTGCATCGAAGCCAAAAGGAAGTTGAAAAAGAGGTGTTGACAGCAGCGTGTAACGCTGTAGAATTCGCCTCCCGCTGACGAGAGATCGAAAGCGCAAGTGGTTGAAGTTGTTGAGGAAAACCTCGAAAGCTTCTGAAAATAATCACTTGACAGCAAATGAGGCTGCTGTAGAATGCGCGCCTCGGTTGAGACGAAAGATCTTAACCAACCGCTCTTTAACAACTGAATCAAGCAATTCGTGTGGGTGCTTGTGGAGTCAGACTGATAGTCAACAAGATTATCAGCATCACAAGTTACTCCGCGAGAAATCAAAGATGTAACCAACGATTGCTGAGCCAAGTTTAGGGTTTCTTAAAAACCCAAAGATGTTTGAACTGAAGAGTTTGATCATGGCTCAGATTGAACGCTGGCGGCAGGCCTAACACATGCAAGTCGAGCGGTAGAGAGAAGCTTGCTTCTCTTGAGAGCGGCGGACGGGTGAGTAATGCCTAGGAATCTGCCTGGTAGTGGGGGATAACGTTCGGAAACGGACGCTAATACCGCATACGTCCTACGGGAGAAAGCAGGGGACCTTCGGGCCTTGCGCTATCAGATGAGCCTAGGTCGGATTAGCTAGTTGGTGGGGTAATGGCTCACCAAGGCGACGATCCGTAACTGGTCTGAGAGGATGATCAGTCACACTGGAACTGAGACACGGTCCAGACTCCTACGGGAGGCAGCAGTGGGGAATATTGGACAATGGGCGAAAGCCTGATCCAGCCATGCCGCGTGTGTGAAGAAGGTCTTCGGATTGTAAAGCACTTTAAGTTGGGAGGAAGGGTTGTAGATTAATACTCTGCAATTTTGACGTTACCGACAGAATAAGCACCGGCTAACTCTGTGCCAGCAGCCGCGGTAATACAGAGGGTGCAAGCGTTAATCGGAATTACTGGGCGTAAAGCGCGCGTAGGTGGTTAGTTAAGTTGGATGTGAAATCCCCGGGCTCAACCTGGGAACTGCATTCAAAACTGACTGACTAGAGTATGGTAGAGGGTGGTGGAATTTCCTGTGTAGCGGTGAAATGCGTAGATATAGGAAGGAACACCAGTGGCGAAGGCGACCACCTGGACTGATACTGACACTGAGGTGCGAAAGCGTGGGGAGCAAACAGGATTAGATACCCTGGTAGTCCACGCCGTAAACGATGTCAACTAGCCGTTGGGAGCCTTGAGCTCTTAGTGGCGCAGCTAACGCATTAAGTTGACCGCCTGGGGAGTACGGCCGCAAGGTTAAAACTCAAATGAATTGACGGGGGCCCGCACAAGCGGTGGAGCATGTGGTTTAATTCGAAGCAACGCGAAGAACCTTACCAGGCCTTGACATCCAATGAACTTTCTAGAGATAGATTGGTGCCTTCGGGAGCATTGAGACAGGTGCTGCATGGCTGTCGTCAGCTCGTGTCGTGAGATGTTGGGTTAAGTCCCGTAACGAGCGCAACCCTTGTCCTTAGTTACCAGCACGTTATGGTGGGCACTCTAAGGAGACTGCCGGTGACAAACCGGAGGAAGGTGGGGATGACGTCAAGTCATCATGGCCCTTACGGCCTGGGCTACACACGTGCTACAATGGTCGGTACAGAGGGTTGCCAAGCCGCGAGGTGGAGCTAATCCCACAAAACCGATCGTAGTCCGGATCGCAGTCTGCAACTCGACTGCGTGAAGTCGGAATCGCTAGTAATCGCGAATCAGAATGTCGCGGTGAATACGTTCCCGGGCCTTGTACACACCGCCCGTCACACCATGGGAGTGGGTTGCACCAGAAGTAGCTAGTCTAACCTTCGGGAGGACGGTTACCACGGTGTGATTCATGACTGGGGTGAAGTCGTAACAAGGTAGCCGTAGGGGAACCTGCGGCTGGATCACCTCCTTAATCGACGACATCAGCTGCTCCATAAGTTCCCACACGAATTGCTTGATTCATTGAAGAAGACGAAAAGAAGCAGCCCGAAATTGGGTCTGTAGCTCAGTTGGTTAGAGCGCACCCCTGATAAGGGTGAGGTCGGCAGTTCGAATCTGCCCAGACCCACCAATTTTGTGTGGGAAACGCCTGTAGAAATACGGGGCCATAGCTCAGCTGGGAGAGCGCCTGCCTTGCACGCAGGAGGTCAACGGTTCGATCCCGTTTGGCTCCACCACTACTGCTTCTGTTTGTATAAAGCTTAGAAATGAGCATTCCATCATTGTGATGGTGAATGTTGATTTCTAGTCTTTGACTAGTTCGTTCTTTAAAAATTTGGGTATGTGATAGAAAGATAGACTGAACGTTACTTTCACTGGTAACGGATCAGGCTAAGGTAAAATTTGTGAGTTACTCAAATTGAGTATTATCGAATTTTCGGCGAATGTCGTCTTCACAGTATAACCAGATTGCTTGGGGTTATATGGTCAAGTGAAGAAGCGCATACGGTGGATGCCTTGGCAGTCAGAGGCGATGAAAGACGTGGTAGCCTGCGAAAAGCTTCGGGGAGTCGGCAAACAGACTTTGATCCGGAGATGTCTGAATGGGGGAACCCAGCCATCATAAGATGGTTATCTTAAGCTGAATACATAGGCTTAAGAGGCGAACCAGGGGAACTGAAACATCTAAGTACCCTGAGGAAAAGAAATCAACCGAGATTCCCTTAGTAGTGGCGAGCGAACGGGGACTAGCCCTTAAGTGGCTTTGAGATTAGCGGAACGCTCTGGAAAGTGCGGCCATAGTGGGTGATAGCCCTGTACGCGAAAATCTCTTAGTCATGAAATCGAGTAGGACGGAGCACGAGAAACTTTGTCTGAATATGGGGGGACCATCCTCCAAGGCTAAATACTACTGACTGACCGATAGTGAACTAGTACCGTGAGGGAAAGGCGAAAAGAACCCCGGAGAGGGGAGTGAAATAGATCCTGAAACCGTATGCGTACAAGCAGTGGGAGCCCACTTTGTTGGGTGACTGCGTACCTTTTGTATAATGGGTCAGCGACTTATTTTCAGTGGCGAGCTTAACCGAATAGGGGAGGCGTAGCGAAAGCGAGTCTTAATAGGGCGTCTAGTCGCTGGGAATAGACCCGAAACCGGGCGATCTATCCATGGGCAGGTTGAAGGTTGGGTAACACTAACTGGAGGACCGAACCGACTACCGTTGAAAAGTTAGCGGATGACCTGTGGATCGGAGTGAAAGGCTAATCAAGCTCGGAGATAGCTGGTTCTCCTCGAAAGCTATTTAGGTAGCGCCTCATGTATCACTGTAGGGGGTAGAGCACTGTTTCGGCTAGGGGGTCATCCCGACTTACCAAACCGATGCAAACTCCGAATACCTACAAGTGCCGAGCATGGGAGACACACGGCGGGTGCTAACGTCCGTCGTGAAAAGGGAAACAACCCAGACCGTCAGCTAAGGTCCCAAAGTTATGGTTAAGTGGGAAACGATGTGGGAAGGCTTAGACAGCTAGGAGGTTGGCTTAGAAGCAGCCACCCTTTAAAGAAAGCGTAATAGCTCACTAGTCGAGTCGGCCTGCGCGGAAGATGTAACGGGGCTCAAACCATACACCGAAGCTACGGGTATCACCTTCGGGTGATGCGGTAGAGGAGCGTTCTGTAAGCCTGTGAAGGTGAGTTGAGAAGCTTGCTGGAGGTATCAGAAGTGCGAATGCTGACATGAGTAACGACAATGGGTGTGAAAAACACCCACGCCGAAAGACCAAGGTTTCCTGCGCAACGTTAATCGACGCAGGGTTAGTCGGTCCCTAAGGCGAGGCTGAAAAGCGTAGTCGATGGAAAACAGGTTAATATTCCTGTACTTCTGGTTATTGCGATGGAGGGACGGAGAAGGCTAGGCCAGCTTGGCGTTGGTTGTCCAAGTTTAAGGTGGTAGGCTGGAATCTTAGGTAAATCCGGGATTCTAAGGCCGAGAGCTGATGACGAGTTACCCTTTGGGTGACGAAGTGGTTGATGCCATGCTTCCAAGAAAAGCTTCTAAGCTTCAGGTAACCAGGAACCGTACCCCAAACCGACACAGGTGGTTGGGTAGAGAATACCAAGGCGCTTGAGAGAACTCGGGTGAAGGAACTAGGCAAAATGGCACCGTAACTTCGGGAGAAGGTGCGCCGGTGAGGGTGAAGGACTTGCTCCGTAAGCTCATGCCGGTCGAAGATACCAGGCCGCTGCGACTGTTTATTAAAAACACAGCACTCTGCAAACACGAAAGTGGACGTATAGGGTGTGACGCCTGCCCGGTGCCGGAAGGTTAATTGATGGGGTTAGCTAACGCGAAGCTCTTGATCGAAGCCCCGGTAAACGGCGGCCGTAACTATAACGGTCCTAAGGTAGCGAAATTCCTTGTCGGGTAAGTTCCGACCTGCACGAATGGCGTAACGATGGCGGCGCTGTCTCCACCCGAGACTCAGTGAAATTGAAATCGCTGTGAAGATGCAGTGTATCCGCGGCTAGACGGAAAGACCCCGTGAACCTTTACTATAGCTTTGCACTGGACTTTGAATTTGCTTGTGTAGGATAGGTGGGAGGCTTTGAAGCGTGGACGCCAGTTCGCGTGGAGCCAACCTTGAAATACCACCCTGGCAACTTTGAGGTTCTAACTCAGGTCCGTTATCCGGATCGAGGACAGTGTATGGTGGGTAGTTTGACTGGGGCGGTCTCCTCCTAAAGAGTAACGGAGGAGTACGAAGGTGCGCTCAGACCGGTCGGAAATCGGTCGTAGAGTATAAAGGCAAAAGCGCGCTTGACTGCGAGACAGACACGTCGAGCAGGTACGAAAGTAGGTCTTAGTGATCCGGTGGTTCTGTATGGAAGGGCCATCGCTCAACGGATAAAAGGTACTCCGGGGATAACAGGCTGATACCGCCCAAGAGTTCATATCGACGGCGGTGTTTGGCACCTCGATGTCGGCTCATCACATCCTGGGGCTGAAGCCGGTCCCAAGGGTATGGCTGTTCGCCATTTAAAGTGGTACGCGAGCTGGGTTTAGAACGTCGTGAGACAGTTCGGTCCCTATCTGCCGTGGACGTTTGAGATTTGAGAGGGGCTGCTCCTAGTACGAGAGGACCGGAGTGGACGAACCTCTGGTGTTCCGGTTGTCACGCCAGTGGCATTGCCGGGTAGCTATGTTCGGAATAGATAACCGCTGAAAGCATCTAAGCGGGAAACTAGCCTCAAGATGAGATCTCACTGGAACCTTGAGTTCCCTGAAGGGCCGTCGAAGACTACGACGTTGATAGGTTGGGTGTGTAAGCGCTGTGAGGCGTTGAGCTAACCAATACTAATTGCCCGTGAGGCTTGACCATATAACACCCAAGCAATTTGTTTCTCGAAAGAGCATCAGATTGCGGTGTGTGAAGACGAAATGAACCGAAAGTTCGAATCTCACAAAACACCGAAAGCTGTCACATACCCAATTTGCTGAAGCGAGGCACTTGCCGCGACTCAGTACCCGAATTTCTTGACGACCATAGAGCATTGGAACCACCTGATCCCATCCCGAACTCAGCAGTGAAACGATGCATCGCCGATGGTAGTGTGGGGTTTCCCCATGTGAGAGTAGGTCATCGTCAAGATTAAATTCCGAAACCCCAATTGCGAAAGCAGTTGGGGTTTTGTTTTGGGCGGTCGAAAAGGCGCTGGCATAACACCATTGTTCATCCCGACAAATTTGCACAGTTATTTCCCAACCAGAACACTAGAATAGACCCCTGATCATTTTAGACTTAGAGCCCTATATGTCCGACCCGGTTGATACCACCCAGGTGTCCGACCTACCGCTGGAGGACCTGGTTGCCTGCCACGAGTGCGACTTGCTGATGCGCAAGCCAGAGCTTGCGCACGGTGAAAAGGCCCAATGCCCGCGCTGTGGTTATGAGATGTACGCCCACCGCTACAATGTCGTCGAGCGCAGCCTGGCCTTGGTGATCGCCGCGTTATTGCTGTACATCCCGGCGAACTTTTTACCCATCATGCAGCTCAATCTACTCGGGCAGTCTTCTGAAGACACGGTCTGGAGCGGTGTAGTCGCCCTGTTCAATACCGGGATGCAAGGCGTCGCGGTGGTGGTGTTCCTGTGCAGCATGGGCATCCCGTTGCTCAAGCTGCTGTGCCAACTGGCGGTGTTGCTGAGTATTCGCTGGAACATAGGCCGCAGCTACGGCCTGTTGCTCTACCGTATTTATCACCATATGCGCGATTGGGGGATGCTTGAGGTCTACCTGATGGGCGTGCTGGTGGCGATTGTAAAGCTGGCCGACATGGCCGCCCTCAGTGTAGGCCTGGGGCTGGCCTGCTTTGTCAGCCTGTTGATGGTTCAGGTGCTGCTGGAGGTGGTCATGTCACCTCACCAAATCTGGCAGGCATTGTCCGGGGAGGACGAACATGCGGGCGATTGATGCTGGCATTCTGATCTGTACCGAATGCCACGAACTCAACAGGCAGGACCCGGAGACCGACGAGCAGACCTGCACCCGTTGCGGTGCGTTGGTCCATGCCCGCCGCCCGAACAGCCTGATGCGCACCTGGGCTTTGCTGATTACTGCGGCAATTCTGTACATTCCGGCTAACCTGTTGCCAATCATGACGATCAACTCCCTGGGGCAGGGTGCGCCGAGCACTATCATGGCGGGCGTGATCGAACTGGTTCAGCACGGTATGTTCCCGATTGCCGCCGTGGTGTTTATTGCCAGTATCCTGGTGCCGACCTTCAAGCTGGTGGGCATCGCCCTGTTGCTATTCTCGGTGCAGCGTCACCAGCCGCTTTCCGCCCGACAACGCATTATCATGTACCGCTTTATCGAATTCATCGGTCGCTGGTCCATGCTGGATATCTTCGTGATCGCCATTCTGGTGGCGGTCGTTAACTTTGGGCGACTTGCCAGTATCGAGGCCAATCTCGGTGCCGTGGCGTTCGCCAGTGTGGTGATCTTGACGATGTTTGCCGCAGTAACTTTCGATCCCCGACTGATTTGGGATAACACGGAGTCGGACGACGACCATGACTGATTTGCCAAAGGCTAAAACCCGCCCCGCTTCGAACTGGTCGGCCATTTGGGTACTGCCGTTGATCGCCCTGGTGATTGGCGGCTGGCTCGGATGGCGTGCCTACACCCAGACGGGCATCGAGATCCAGGTTCGCTTTGAAAGCGGTGAAGGCATCCAGGCCAACAAGACCGAAGTGGTCTACAAAGGCATGCCCGTGGGCAAGGTCAAGACCCTGGCCCTGGATGACGAGGGCAGCAATCGCGGGGTGATTGCCACCATCGAGATGAACAAGGATGTCGAGCAATACCTCAAGGCCAATACGCGCTTCTGGCTGGTCAAGCCCAGCGTGAGCCTGGCCGGGATCACCGGCCTCGAAACCCTGGTCTCGGGCAATTACATCGCCGCGAGCCCAGGTGACGGCGAGCCTACGCGCAAATTCAAGGCGCTCTCCGAAGAGCCGCCATTATCCGACGCCAAGCCCGGCCTGCACCTGACCGTCAAGGCCGAGCGGCTCGGCTCGCTCGACCGTGGCAGCCCGGTCTTCTACAAACAGATCCAGGTCGGCCAGGTCAAAAGCTACCTGCTGTCAGCCGATCAAAACACCGTCGAGATAAAAGTCTATATCGAGCCGACCTACGCCAACCTGGTGCGCAAACATACGCGTTTCTGGAACGCCAGCGGCATCAGCATCGACGCCAACCTGTCCGGGGTCAAAGTGCGCAGCGAGTCCCTGGCCAGCATCGTCTCCGGGGGGATTGCCTTCGCCACGCCGGAAAACCGCAAGGACAGCCCGCCCACCGACCCAAGCCTGCCGTTCCGTCTGTACGAAGACTTCGACGCCGCCGCCGCGGGCATTCGCATCAAGGTCAAGCTCAGTGACTTCGAGGGCCTGCAAGCCGGGCGTACGCCGGTGATGTACAAAGGCATCCAGGTCGGCAGTCTCAAGGCCCTCAAGGTCGACTCCGACCTGTCCAGCGCCAGCGCCGACCTGACCCTCGACCCATTGGCCGAAGATTACCTGGTGGAAGGCACACAATTCTGGGTAGTCAAGCCGTCCATCTCCCTGGCCGGTATCACCGGCCTGGAAGCCCTGGTCAAGGGCAATTACATTGCCATCCGTCCCGGCGACAAAGGCGCCAGTCCCCAACGTGAGTTCGTCGCCCGGCCCAAGGCGCCACCGCTGGACCTGCGCTCCCCAGGCCTGCACCTGGTCCTGCTCACAGAAAACCTCGGCTCCCTGGAGGTTGGCAGCCCGATCCTCTACAAACAGGTCAAGGTCGGTTCGGTCCAGAGCTATCAGTTCTCGCGCAAGCGCAAGCAACTGGTGATCGGTGTGCATATCGAGAAGGAATACGAAGGCCTGGTCAACGGCTCGACGCGTTTCTGGAACGCCAGTGGCGTGACCCTGACCGGCGGGCTCACCGGCGGCATCCAGGTCAAAAGCGAATCCCTGCAGAGCCTGATGGCCGGGGGGATCGCCTTTGAGACCCCAGAGCCAAACGTACCGCTGAGAAATCGCATCCCGCGTTTCCGCCTGTTTGCCGATCACGAAGCCTCCACCCAGCGTGGCACCCTCATCACGATCAAGGTCGACCGCGCCGACGGCCTGCGCCCCGGTACGCCGATTCGCTTCAAAGGCCTGGACGTGGGCAAGATCGAAAGCGTCGACCTGAGCGCCGACATGCAGTCAGTGATGCTTAGTGCGCGCATCACCGAAGTGCCTGAGCGGATCGCCCGCACCGGCAGCCAGTTCTGGGTGGTCAAGCCTGAGTTGGGCTTGATGAAGACCGCCAACCTGGAAACCCTGGTCACCGGCCAGTACATCGAAGTCTTGCCGGCGGTGAAAAGCACCGGGGCACAAAAGAACTTCGTGGCCCTGGCCCAACCGCCCGAGGCTAACGTGCAGGAAGCCGGCTTGAGCCTGGTCCTCAGCGCGGCTCGCCGCGGCTCGTTGAAAGTCGGCGTGCCGGTTACCTACCGCGAAGTCACGGTGGGCAAGGTCACCGGCTACGAGTTGGGCAAGACGGCCGACCGTGTGCTGATTCATGTGCTGATCGAGCCCAAGTACGCCCCGCTGGTGCGTGGCGGCAGCCGTTTCTGGAACAGCAGTGGCTTTGGCCTGGACTTTGGCCTGTTCAAGGGCGCGACAGTGCGTACCGAATCCCTGGAAACCCTGGTCCAGGGCGGCATTGCCTTTGCGACGCCGGATGGCGAGCGCATGGGCAACCCGGCACTGCCCGAGCAGACCTTCCCGTTGTTCGACAAGTTTGAAGACGAGTGGCTGATCTGGGCGCCGAAGATTCCCCTGGGTAAATAAATCCAGGAGCCACAAAAAAGGCCGCGATCCAAAAGATCGCGGCCTTTTTAATGCCCTGCTAGGCGCCGATCAGACCTCATCCAACTGCGGCTCATCCGCCTGAACATTGATCGTCGCCTTCACCACATCATGGCGGCGGATGTACTTCCAGTCCGCCTCATCGATGTAGATCCCGTTCGGCCCGCTGCCGCCTTCCAGGTCGATTGCCACCTGGGCGGAAACCTGCGGCTTCACACTGGCCAGGATCGGCACAAAGCCCAGTTGCAGGCTGGTCTCCAGCAATGCTGCCTGGTTCTTCTCATCGATATCCGCCGCCTCGTCGAGGTAGTACGGCAGGCGCACGCGACCGGCCTGGTCGCGGTCCATCAAGTGCAGCAACAAGTACATGTTGGTCAGCGCCTTGATGGTCATGGTGGTGCCGTTGGACGCAGCGCCATCGATGTCGGTGTGAATGATCGGCTGGCCGTTGACCTTGGTAATCTCGAACGCCAGTTCGAACAGGTCCTTGAGCCCCAACTGGTTGTGGTTGGCGGCCACCAGGCGTGCCAGGTATTCCTTGGCCTCTTCGTTTTTGTTGTCCTGCTCGGCGCTTTGGCTGAGATCGAACACCGACAGGGTTTCGCCTTCCTCATACTGACCGGCACTGTGAATGATCTGGTCGATATGCTTGAGCGCTTCCTTGTTCGGCGCCAACACGATACGGAAGCTCTGCAGGTTGGATACCTGGCGCTTGTTGATCTCGCGGTTGAACAGGGCCAACTGATGCTCGAGGCTGTCGTAGTCGCTGCGGATATTGCGCAAGGTCCGCGCGATATCAGTCACCGCCGCGCGGCGCGCCTTGCCCAGGGTCAGGGCTTCGTCGGTGCGGTGCGCGTAAGCATTGATCAACAGGTGCAGGCGGCGCTCCATATCGTCTTCGCTGTCGAACTTGGCCACGCCCTTGAGGCGCACCTGGGCGTACAGCGCGTCGATCTGCCCGTCGGCGCGCAGCAACCCCTGCCAGCTGTCCTGATAGTCATTGAGCAGCGGCAGCAGATTGTCCATGGAGTCGTCGACCGGATCCATGAACGGCGTGCCAAACGGCAAGTCGGCCGGCAACAACTGGCGACGGCGCAGGGCGTCATCCAGGGTGCGCTGCTTGGCTTCCATATCGCCGATCTGGCGGCCGACCAGTTGCAGCTTGGCCGACAGCTGCTGCACACGTTCGGTAAACGCATCGCTGGAGCGCTTGAGTTCATCCTGGGCGGCTTCCATCTGCGCCAGGTTTTCCAGCTTCTCGCCTTCCTCGGCACTCAGGGTCTGGGCGCGACGGTAGTCTTCCAGGGCTTTCTGCGCATCGAGTACCTGCTGGTACAGCGCTTCGGTCTGGGTCTTGCTTGCCGCGCGGTCAGAGGCCACCGCCTGCTGGGTCTTGAGTTGCTTGAGTTCTTTTTCCAGGCGCTCCTTCTGGTCGCGCAATGCCGCGCGATCCGCGAGGGCCTGCAAGGCAGGGGGCTCGATGTGCGAGATGTCGATGGACAGCCCCGGTACTTCAAAGCGCTCGCCCTTGAAGCCATCGAGGATCAGCTCCAGGGATTTTACCCACTGGCCGTCTTCATCCAGGGTGATGCCATGCTCGCCCAGCGGCAGGCTGAACAACGAACTGTTGAACAGACGCATCAGACGCTCGACGTCCTGCTGTGAGAATTCTTCCCGCAGCTTGGCGTAGCTGTTGTTGTCGGCGTGATCGAGTTGTTGCTTGACGGACTTCAGGCGCTTTTCCAGGTCGCGCAGGCGCTCATCCAGGTCCTCGGCGCTGAACTGTCGCGATTGCGCGAGGGCGCCGGCCAGTTCGTCGTGGGCATCCTTGGCCGCCAGCAGTTGCTGCTCCAGGACCTTGACGTCATCCACCAGGGCAAAGCGATGCTTGAGCACCGACAACTCGCCCAGCCAGCGCTGGATGCCGCTGATTTCCCGCTCCAGGCGCATCAGCTCCTGGGTGCCGCCGCGCTGATCGTTCTGCAGCGCGTCCTGCTCGTTGCGGTAGTGTTCGGCCTGGATTGTCAGCTCTTCCTTGCGCGCACTGGCGTAGTCCGACCAGGTACCCAGCAGCGAATCGAGCAGCGGCGACAGGCGATGCAGTTTGCCGCGCAGGATGTCGCGCTGTTTCACGCCATTGGCCAAGGCCTCGACCAATGGGCCGGCGGCTACCAGTGAGTTGTAGTCCTGCTCCATGCGTCGCACATCGCGGAACGCTTCTTCACACGCCGCAATGTAATCCACACTGCCCGAGCGCAGGCTGTGCTCGAACGCATCGAGGAACAACTGCTTGAGTTTGGCCGCGGTGATTTCGCGCATGTGCAGCAGGTTGATAAACAGTGCGCGGAAGGTCTTCAGGCTCTGCTCGCTGGTGGAGCGCAGCGGAATCAGGGTCAGGTCCAGCGGGATCGAGGTATGGCCACCCACCAGCAAGCGCCGCAGCTCGTCGGGCTTGAGCTCATAGGCCTTCAGGCCCTCGCGCTCAAGGTTGGTGAACAGCTCTTTCTGGCGCAGGCAGGTGTCGTTCTTCTGGTAGTGGGCCAGGTCCAGCTTGCCGGCGTAGGCAAAGAACTGGTGACCGAAACCACCGCCCGGGCCGCGGCCGACCACGCCGATCACATGGGGGCCGTGGGGCAGGGAGACTTCGACGAGGATGTAGCTGGTGTCGGTGGCGAAGTAGAAGCGCCGCGACTGTTCCAGGGTGTACTTGCCGAAGCTCATGTCCGACATGCGCGCCAGGATCGGGAACTGCAAGGCGTTGATCGAAGCCGATTTACCGAGGTTGTTTGCGCCATACACCGACAGCGGCTCTTCCAGCGGGAACAGGCCCAGGCTGTAGCCGGCGGTGTTCAATAGGGCGAAGCGGCGAATGCCATAACGTTCCTTGCTCATGCATCGGTCTCCTGTTCTTCGGCAATGGCACGGGCGAGGGCATCTTCTTCACTTTCAAATTCGCTCAAGTCCAGCGGGTCATCGGTCTGCAGCAGCTTTTCATCACTGTCTTCGTCGATGATCACCGGCGCCGGCAACGGCAGCACACTATGGACGCTGGCCGCCAGGTCGCGGTCGGCCTGGACCGACAGGCACACGTCGAGGAAACGGTGCATCGGTGGCAGGAAGCGATAAACACCGTTGTCTTCACCGGCAAAGCCGAGCTGGGTCATGCGGCGCATGATTTTTTCTTCCAGCTCCTCAACGGTCTGTACTTCGGCCTGGATAAACAGGTCGCGGTATTTCTCCAGCAACGAGGGCAGCTCATCGCGGCCCAGGCTGCCACCGTCGAGCACGGCAATCGGGTCGCGGCCCTGGTCGGCCAGGTGTTCGACGATGATGAAGGTGAACAACGCCAGGCGCTGCGCGGTCTTGTTCACCTGCGCGGCGGCCACGGCGGTGTCCGGCACGAAGTAATAGAAGCCACGGGTATCGCATACCAGCTCAAAGCCCAGGGCCTTGAACAGCGTGCGGTACTGGTCCTGGAAGTTCGACAATTGCGCGTACAGCTCCGGGTCGCGGCGGCTGACGTGGTAACCCTTGAACAGCTCGCGAAAGATCGGCGCCAGCTGGGACAGTTCGGATAGATCAAGATGCATAGGGTGTGCTCGCAGAATTCTCGGCTACGTCGGTGCTGGCCGGGAGCAGGGCGAATGAGCGCAGGCTGACCTGGTGCTCGTGAGTGTGGTAATCCCGGCGTTCCAGGCGCTCGCGCTTGAAACGCTTCTCCCGCGACAAACGCGAGAACCAGTACAGCAACTCGTCGGTGGCCCCGTCCGGTTCCTGTTCCAGCAGCCAGGTCATCAGGTCCGGCATCGGCAGCGCGTCTTCGCAACGCTCCAGCATCTCCTTGACCGTGCGCGGTGCACGCTGGGCTTGGCCCTTGTGGGATTTGTGGGCCTTGGGGAACCGCGCAGGCTTGGGTTCGAAATTCGCCAGGGCATACACATAGGCTTCGACCTGGCTGGCACTGCCGAGGAAGGTACTTTGTGGCCGGGTGAACATCGGCATCGCCGCTTGCGGCACCGCGTCCAGGCCCTTGCGCCGGATCGCCGAGAGGGCCAGCGCCGCGCCACGGGTCACGGCGTTGTGCCGGCGTGCCTCTTCGCGCAGCGGCAGCAGCAGCTCGCGGGCATGACGCAGGGTCAGTTGGGCGCTGGTCTGCATTTCGAGGATGCGCGCGTGGGTGCGCAGCAACATATCGTCATCCACCAGGTGGCCCAGGCGCTGTTGTTCGGTGAGCATGCGCAGCAGCACGTTCTCAACCTTGCGCACGCCTTGCTCGAAGGCACCGTCGGCGTTCACCAGTTGGATCATCGGCTCGACGTACTCGTCCCAGGTCGCCAGGACCTCGGCATAGCGCTGGCGCAACGGGATCTGCCGGTCGCTGGTCTTGGCGCGGTCGGCCACGGCCGCGAGGGCCTGTTCGTCATTGGCGAGTTTTTTCAGCACGTCGCGCACGCGCATGTCCAGCAGCCGCAGTTGGCGAGCCAGGTCATGGCCGTCGCGGATGTCGAAGGCGTCCTGGATATAACCGGCCAGGCGCTCGAGGTGGCGCAGGTAGGCTTCGATTTCCAGGCACAGGCCTAGCCGGTGCTCCTTGCGAAGATAGGCCAGGAAGTCATGGATCTGCGCGTTGAGCTCGAAACGGTTCGGGCTCTTGGCGACAGGCACCAGGATATCCAGGCGAATCCACACGTCCAGCAGGCTGGTGATGTCCTGTGGCGTGCTGTCCAGTTGTTGGGCGGCCAGTTGCGCGCGCAACTCGCCAAGGCTCAGGGTGCCTTGGTCGAAGTGTTCGCACAGTGGCTCAAGCAGGGCCCAGTGTTCGGCGAGGGCGCGCAAGACGCGCTTGGGTTCGATCATCGGAATGGCCGGCTGGTTGGCGAATTAAAAGCAGCGATTGTACTGCATCAGGCGCGGGATTTATCCACAGCCGGTCAGGGCGCGTTCGCGATGGGCGGTCAGCAATGCAGAGAAAATCATCAACGGTGGGCGATCGTCGTCGAAGGGCGGTAGAATCTGCGCTCTTTAGTTATCCACAAGTGGTCGCGCCTTGCTTATCGAGTCCCGACGTCGCGCTTACTTGACCGCCATGCAGGTGGTCAACTGGCTGCCGCGCACCGAATTGCCCTTTGCCGCCCCGTCGCGGCCCGAACTGCTGCAGCCGCTGGAACCGTTCGAGCCATTCGACGCCTCGGGCGAGGAAGCGGCGCCGCCGGTTGCGCTGGTAAAGCCTGTGGCCGAGGTGCCTGTGCGGCCATCGGAGCGGGTCAAGATCGAAGTGCCACGCCCTTCGGCGGCGCCCAAGCCCGCTGCAGTGGCCGACGCTGCCCCGGTGGCCAAGGCCCCGGTCGTGCCGCCACCGCGTTTTGCCCTGCAATTGCTGCGGGCCGGGCGTTGCCTGTTGCTGGTCGAGCTGCCCACCGGCGAACGTTTCCAGGCGCGCGACCCGGCCTACCTGCTGCTCAAGGACATGCTGCGCGCTGCCGGCCTGCCCGACAGCCCGCAGATCGTCGGCGAGCCGGTGCGCTGGCCGTTGCTGGTGCGCGGCAATATGGACCAGGGGCCGGACGCCGCGCGTGACTTCGTGCAGGGCTTTGTCTCGGCCCGCCTGGAAGATGAACCCTGTGTGTGCCTGTGGCTGATAGGCCTGCCGGCCGTGCGATTTGCCGGCGAAGCCAACGCCGAGGCCTGGTACCGCGAACTGCAGGTCGAAGGCCTGGGTTCGGTCTGGGCCTTGCCGGGCCTGGAATTATTAATGGAAGAGCCACAGCGTAAGGCTGATGTCTGGCAAGCCATGCGCCGGCTGATGGCGCGCTGGAAAACAACCGATGAGTGAGGCTTTATCCTTCCGCCCGATGACCGAGGCTGACCTCGACGCCGTGCTGAAAATCGAATACGCGGCGTTCAGCCATCCCTGGACCCGTGGCATCTTTCTCGACGGGCTGGGCAAGTACCAGATCTGGTTGATGTTCGAAGGCGAGCAGCAGGTGGGCCACGGCGTGGTGCAAATCATCCTCGATGAAGCGCATTTGCTGAACATCACCGTCAAGCCGGAAAACCAGGGCCGCGGCCTGGGCCTGGCGCTGCTGGAGCACCTGATGTCCCGGGCCTATGCCGCCAGTGCGCGGGAATGCTTCCTGGAAGTGCGCGATAGCAATACCGGGGCATTCCGCCTGTATGAGCGCTACGGTTTCAACGAAATCGGCCGTCGCCGCGATTACTACCCGGCCGTCGGTGGTCGCGAAGACGCCGTCGTCATGGCCTGCACCCTGGTCGACTAAAACACACGATCCCGTGTGGGAGCAGTCTTATGTGGGAGCTGGCTTGCTTGCGATAGCGGTGGTGAATCCAGCGCCGCTATCGCAGGCAAGCCAGCTCCCACACCGCCATGCTTCACCCTAGGTGTGGCGCTGTGTCAGCGGTTACCGTCGACCGGATCAATGTCCGCCAACTCAGCCTCATCCAACCCATTACCGCCGCCAATCTCGTCCTCATCGACGATACTCAGGTCCCAATCCGCCTGCTCGCCTTCACCTTCTTCGCGGGCATCGCGCGCGCCATCTTCATGGATCAGGGTTTCGGGGCTCATATCATCATCCGTGGGCTCATGATCCGCCGTCGAAGCGCCGGTCATTCCGGCCTCGCGCACCCGCTCGTCGGGCATCAGGTGCTCGCGCTCTCCACGCGGGATCTCCTCGCCGATTTCCGCCGTTGGCTCTTGCTCGTCAAAATCCAGCTCGCGCATCGAGCCCATGCGATCTTCGTTGTCATCAATCGGTGCCGGCGTCGGGGCGCCGTAGGGACGTCGTGATTGCGTCATGGCCAATCCTCATACTGTGGGGCTTATAGTGGGTGGACAGGCCCGGCCTCCCAAAGATTCAAGCTAATTTGCGTGAGGCGTGACCTGGGCGAGAGGTTGTCAGTCACAAAACTGCGCATCATTCCTGAGGCTTTCCTGATGAACGAACTACAAGACCTGCTTGATAACAACGAACGCTGGGCGGATGCGATCAAACAGGAAGATCCCGAATTCTTCGCCAAGCTTGCCCGCCAGCAGACCCCGGAATACCTGTGGATCGGCTGTTCGGACGCCCGGGTACCGGCCAACGAGATCGTCGGCATGCTGCCGGGCGACCTGTTTGTGCACCGCAACGTGGCCAATGTGGTGCTGCACACCGACCTCAACTGCCTGTCGGTGATCCAGTACGCGGTGGATGTGCTCAAGGTCAAACATATCCTGGTCACCGGCCATTATGGCTGCGGCGGCGTGCGTGCTTCGATGCAGGACCGCCAGTTCGGCCTGATCGACGGCTGGCTGCGTACGATCCGTGACCTGTACTACGAGAACCGCGAAGTACTGGCCCAGTTGCCCACGGAAGAAGAACGCGTCGATCGCCTGTGTGAACTCAACGTCATCCAGCAAGTGGCCAATGTCGGTCACACCAGCATTGTGCAGAACGCCTGGCATCGTGGGCAGAGCCTGTCGATCCACGGTTGCATCTACGGGATCAAGGACGGCCGCTGGAAGAGCCTCAACGCCACCATCACCGGGTTCGAGCAACTGCCGCCGCAGTACCGCCTGCGCCCGATCGAGGCCATTTAATAGCGTTTGCGCTGGCGCCACTGTTCCATGAACAGTTGGCCCTCGGCGTTCAAGGGCTCTTTCATGCCGGTGATCCAGCCTCGGCAGTTGCCGGCGCCGCAACGGCACGGGAACTGCCGGAACAGCACGTCCTCGGTGCTGGCGTAATCCATGGTCAGCAGCGCGCCGGGGCGGATCGCCTGGATCGACCACAGCTCCAGTTCGCTGATATCGAGGAACACATTCGGGTCGCATGAATGCAGGAGCAAGCCGCTGAACCAGGGGTCGTACAAGTGGATGCGCGAAGACACCTGCAGCGTGTGCAAGCGCCGTTCGCTCAGGGCGTGCCCGGAAATCTTGGCGATACGCACTCGGCTGTCGAAGGCGACCTTGGCCTTGATCCCGGTTCCACGTCCGTTGCGGGTGCGCACCACCTCGAAGTCACGACGCGAGGGGTAACCTTTTTTCGCCAGCAGTGTTGCGAAGGGATACAGACAGTCACTCGCGGCCGCAGGTGCTTCTTCCATGACTTGGGTTTTCATAGGGCTCCTTGTCGGGCTGCATCGACCTCCTGATATTGATTAGACTGCCGGTCTTGCAGCAAATGGGCACCGTCCAAGATTTACGCAAAAAAACGCCGATAGCTACTGTCAAATCTGACAGTAGCTATCGGCGTTTTTTCGCGTAAGACAATGCTGATAAAGCCAGGAACCTACAGGGCCGGCGCCGGCACAGAGGCTTCTGGCATGGGGCTTTTCAGGCGCTTGAGCTGGGCCTTGATCGACGCGTTGCTACATTTTTCCTTGGCCTGCTCGGCGGGCAGCTCTCGCACCGAGGTATAGAACAATTCACAGGTCTGCTCCTTGCGCGTCACCTGCCAGGTATTCATGCAACCCTTGAGCAGCACATTGGGGTCGCTGGCGGGCTGCTGGCCCATTCCAGCCTGCCAGCAGGCGGCGCTCAAGTCCTGGCCCATGACTTTCAAGCCGGCCTCGTCGGCTTTCTGTTCGTCACCGCCGTAGCTGGCCGGGTCGGCGGCGTACCAGATGTAACTGGGGTGATTGGCCCCCAGTACGGCGACATAGCTGCCCTCGGCCGGGCTGATCTGCCCCAGGCCCAATACCCCGAGAGTTTGCCCGTACTGTTGCTGGATCCAACTGCGTACCGGTGCGCCGAAGGCGACCATGGGCAATGAGCCTGTGGGGTGCAGGCTCAACTCGCGGACTATCCGGGTCTGGTACTCGGTGAAGTAGCCATAGACCCCTTCCAGGTCCTTGCCAGCCGTGGAGGGCGCGGCAATCGGCGCAATATCGATGATGGTCTGGTATTCCGGGGTCTGGGCCGCCGCTATGCCATTGGCGGTCAATAACGTGGCCCAACGGTCGGTGGTGGCCGACTCCAGGTAGTCCTGGTAATGGGTCAGGGAGTAGTCGGGCGGGAAATGCATCAACTCGATGCTCTTGCGGTTCTCCAGGGCCATGCCCAGCGGCAGGAACAGGTACCAGCTAAATTGCCATTTGCCATCGCGGTTCAACTGGCTGGCGCCTTCATAGGCCAGGTCGGCGGTATTCAACAACGCGGTCAAGGGCTGGCCATAGCCATCGGGTACACCGGTAAAGTGCGCGCGCACCTGATCCTGCTGGGTTTTCACACTGACCCTGGCCCGACTGTAGCCATCACGTTGCAAACTCTGGGTCAGGTAGTGTTCAACTGTCTGTTCCAACGTCAGCGGCCGAAAGCAGATCACACTGCAATTGTTGGGGTAGGCGAACAATTGCCTGACCCGTTGCGCAGTGCCCAGGTCGAGTTCGACATCGGCTTGTACGACCGTGCTCACACTAAGTGCGACAAGGGTGAAGGACAGCCTGGTCAGTTTAAACATGCGTGTTTCCTTGTCAGCTAAAGCCCGTCTGCGCGGGATGAATGCCTACCCTCACACAGTAGCGGCTGACCGGGAAAATGCGTCGGCAAATGCGGTTTTTTTGTAGGGCTTGGCCGCCTCTCATATATCGTGACGTGCAACGCATTGCTTCGGTTATCCATGGGATTGCAATTAGACCCGAGGTAGTTGCAACATTTGTAAGTGTTCAATATGGGCTGCGAAGCCGGAATGCTTGATGACTTTCACAGCCTCTATAAAAAGTTGATGCCTTTAGACTTGGCTAACAGAAATCAGCCTTTAAACGATACAACAGGCTTGAAAAGATTTTTGTTAGGGTTTGACTCTGCAAAGACTATTCTTCCCGCCGGTTGGCCGAAAGCCGATTTGAACTGTTTGAATTTTTTTAGCTGGGGGTTTTGCTGTTGGCTGGCTTCTTGGGTGTTGCCCGTTTGAGCACTGTTTTGAGAGGCAGACATGGTAGTTGTAGGCGTGATATTCATGGGCGCTCCAGTTATAGCTCTAAATAATTTAGTGGTGGTCTCTTAGTTAAGTTGAAGATTGTCTGGTGCTACTAAAAGACACCATGTAGGTGGTTTTACAGTAGTGCTGGGTTCCCTCCGAGGAAAAAGGCGCTCAATGTCGGCCTGGCTGCACCCGCCACAACGACGGGCGCAACGTCCAATGACTAAGGCATCACCGGCGGCATGTACTTCAAGGTCGTCCCCAGCGCCCACAGTAAAAACAGCACCAGCGGCGTGTGCACCAGCAGTTGCACAAACGAGAAACCAATCAAGTCCCGTGCCTTGAGTCCCAGTACGCCGAGTAATGGCAGCATGTAGAACGGGTTGATCAGGTTCGGCAGGGCCTCGGCGGCGTTGTAGATCTGCACGGCCCAGCCCAGGTGATATTGCAGGTCATTGGCCACCTGCATCACGTACGGCGCCTCGATGATCCATTTGCCGCCGCCCGATGGGATAAAGAACCCCAGCACCGCCGAATACACGCCCATCAGCAGCGCATAGGTGTCGTGGGAGGCGATGGAGGTGAAGAAGGTCGAGATATGGTGGGCCAGGGTCTGGCCGTCACCGCCCTTGACCACGGTCATCAGCGCCGCGATGGAGCCGTACAGCGGGAACTGGATCAGCACCCCGGTGGTGGTCGGCACCGCGCGGGCCACGGCGTCGAGGAAGCTGCGCGGGCGCCAGTGCAGCAAGGCGCCGGCCATGATGAACAGGAAGTTATAGGTGTTGAGCCCCGAGATCGCGCTGATCGCCGGCTTGGTCGAGAACTCATGGAACAGCCAGCCGGCAGCCAGCAGCGCCAGCAAAATGGTCAGCAGCGGGCTGTGTTCCAGCCATTCTCCCGGACGACTTGGCGGTTGTGGCTTGGGCAGGTTGAATGCCGGGTCTACGCCACACGCCTTGGCGTCACGGGCCGAGTTGGGGCCCGGTGCGGTGACGTAGGCGATGATCAGCGACACCACGATCAGCGCCAGCAACAGTACCCCCGATTGCCACAAAAAGATGGTGTCGGTGAAGGGAATGGTCCCGGTGATCGCCAGGATCGAAGGCGGCAGGCTGGCCGGGTTGGCCTGCAATTGTGCGGCCGATGACGACAACCCCAGCGCCCACACGGCGCCCAGGCCTAGATAGGCCGCCGCGCCGGCCGCGCGATAGTCCATGCGCAAATCCGTGCGCCGGGCCAGGGCTCGCACCAGCAACCCGCCGAACACCAGGGACAGGCCCCAGTTGAGCAACGAGGCGACCATCGAGATCAATGCCACCCACGCCACGGCCGAGCGGCCGTTTTTCGGGATGCGCGCCAGGCGGTCAATCAACTTCACGGCGGGCGGCGAGCTGGCGACTACATAGCCGCCAATCACCACGAAGGCCATTTGCATGGTGAACGGGATCAGGCTCCAGAAACCATCGCCGAAGGCCCTGGCTGCTTCGGTGGGCGCGGCGCCCATGCCCAGGGTCGCCACGGTGACAATGATCACGGCGAGGGCGGCAAACACCCAGGAGTCAGGAAACCAGCGTTCGGCGAAATTCGAGCAACGCAGGGCGAAGCGGGCATAACGGCTATCTTCGATAGGATCGGCCACGTGGGATTACCTCTTGTAGTTATTTTGGCAAGGTATCGCCGCATCTTGGCCCACGGCCATTTATTTGGGAATGTTGTTATTTTCATGGATCAATGAGTAAACCCAATATATCCGCGGCGATTGCCAGGATCCGGTCCAGCTCATAACCTGCACGCCATTTTGTCTGTCTGCCGAGCTTCTTTCATGACTGCCAGCACTTATCCACAGGCGCAGCGTTTTTCCCGCTCCGACTACAAGACCCTGGGCCTGGCCGCCTTGGGCGGTGCCCTGGAAATCTACGACTTCATCATTTTCGTATTTTTCGCCCTGACCTTGAGCCAGCTGTTTTTCCCCCCGCAAATGCCCGAATGGCTGCGCCTGCTGCAAAGCTTCGGGATTTTCGTCACCGGCTACCTGGCGCGGCCATTGGGCGGGATCCTGATGGCGCACTTTGCCGATCACCTGGGGCGCAAGCGCGTGTTCAGCCTGAGCATTCTGATGATGGCCCTGCCGTGCCTGCTGATCGGGATCATGCCGACCTACGCACAGATCGGCTATTTCGCGCCGCTGATCCTACTGGCGCTGCGGGTCTTGCAGGGCGCGGCGGTGGGCGGTGAAGTGCCCAGCGCCTGGGTCTTCGTCGCCGAACACGCGCCGGCCAACCACCGCGGTTATGCCTTGGGTTTCCTGCAAGCCGGGCTGACCTTCGGTTACCTGCTGGGGGCATTGACGGCGACCTTGCTGGCGCAGATGTTCACCGCAGAACAAATCCTGGATTACGCCTGGCGCTTCCCGTTTCTGTTGGGTGGGGTGTTTGGCGTGATCGGTGTCTGGCTGCGGCGTTGGCTGAGTGAAACCCCGGTGTTCCTGGCCATGCAGGCGCGCCGCCAGGCCGACGCCGAACTGCCGCTGCGCACGGTGTTGCGCGACCATCGCCAGGCGTTGCTGCCGGCCATGTTGCTGACCTGTGTGCTCACCTCGGCGGTGGTGGTGCTGGTGGTGATCACGCCGACCATGATGCAGAAAACCTTCGGCATGAGCCCCAGCCACACCTTCGCCCTGAGCGCACTGGGCATCGTCTTCCTGAACATCGGTTGCGTACTGGCCGGCCTGCTGGTGGACCGCATCGGCGCCTGGCGCGCGGTACTGGTCTACAGTCTGCTGTTGCCGGTGGGCATCGCCGTGCTCTACGCCAGCCTGATCGCCGGCGGCGTGTGGCTGGGCGCGGCCTATGCCATTGCGGGGTTGAGCTGCGGAGTGGTGGGCGCGGTGCCATCGGTGATGGTCAGCCTGTTTCCAGCGCAGATTCGTGTGTCGGGTATTTCCTTTACCTACAACATTGCCTACGCGCTGTGGGCGAGTACTACGCCTTTGATGCTGATTGCATTGATGCCCAGCAGCCCGTGGATCTGCGTTTTTTACTGTGTAGTGATGGGCGCAGTCGGCGTGGCCAGTGCATTGCGGTTTGGCCGGCGCCCGGTGTTTTAACGCCGCCGCATTCCCCTGTGGGAGCGGGCTTGCTCGCGAAAGCAGTGGGTCAGTCAACATCAATGTTTGCTGGGCCGACGTCTTCGCGAGCAAGCCCGCTCCCACAGGGGATCTGCGCTTAACTGACTGGCATTGGGGCTTGAGGGTGTACCGCTATCCCAGGCAAGCCAGCTCCCCCATGTGGTTAACACCCCGCTGGCAGCGTTATGACAATTGTGAAATCCATACCAAAGGTTTCCCCTTATCGCTCTATGATCAGCGCACATCCCCCCACGAGGAATCGCCATGAGTGCAGGACACAGCCACGCCACCGTACGCGCCGGCCACGAACGCAAGTTATGGCTAGCCCTGGGCCTGACCGGCAGTTTCATGATTGCCGAAGTGATCGGCGCCTTTGTCACCGGCAGCCTGGCGCTGTTGTCCGACGCCGCGCACATGATGACCGACACCCTGGCCCTGGCCATCTCCCTGGTAGCCATCCAGGTCGCCAAGCGCGCCGCTGACCGCAAGCGCACCTTCGGTTATGCGCGTTTTGAAATCCTCGCCGCCGCGTTCAACGCGTTGCTGCTGTTCGGGGTGGCGTTCTACATCCTCTACGAGGCTTACCTGCGCCTGCAGGCTCCGGCCGAGATCCAGTCCACCGGCATGCTGGTGATTGCGGTGTTGGGGCTGATCGTCAACCTGATCTCCATGCGCCTGCTCAGCGCGGCCAGTGGCGAGAGCCTGAACGTCAAGGGGGCCTACCTGGAGGTCTGGAGCGACATGCTCGGCTCCATCGGCGTGATCATTGCGGCCGTGGTGATCATGCTCACTGGCTGGGCCTGGGTCGACTCGGTGGTGGCCGCGGTGATTGGCTTCTGGGTCGTGCCCAGAACCTGGACCCTGCTCAAGGCCAGCATGAATGTGCTGCTGCAAGGCGTGCCGGACGGCATCGATATCGACGCGGTCGAGCAAGCCATCTGCGCGGTGCCTGGGGTCAAGGAGGTGCATGACTTGCATATCTGGGCCCTGACCAGCGGCAAGAACGTGCTCAGCAGCCATCTGGTGGTGGAGCCGGCGCTGGGCAGCGAGCAGCAGATCCTCGCCCAGGTGACCGAGTTACTGCACGAACAATTCGATATTTCCCACGTCACCATCCAGATCGAAGGCGAGGGTTTTCATCCGGAACCTATCGCGCACTGACCGCTATTCGCGGTCTTCCAGCACGTAGCCAACCCCGCGCAAAGTGTGGATCAACTTGCGCTCGAACGGGTCGTCGATCTTCGCCCGCAGGCGGCGGATCGAGACCTCGACCACGTTGGTGTCGCAATCGAAGTTCATGTCCCACACAAACGAGATGATTTGCGTGCGTGACAGCACCACGCCGCTCTGGCGCATCAGCAGGTGCAACAGGGCGAATTCCTTGGTGGTCAGGTCAATGCGCTGGTTGCCGCGAAAGGCCCGGTGGCGACCCTGGTCCAGTTCCAGGTCGGCCACCCGCAGCACGTCCGGCACCGCCGCCTCGACGCTGCGGCGCATCAGGGTGCGGACCCTGGCCAGCAGTTCGGGAAACTCGAAAGGCTTGACCAGGTAGTCGTCGGCGCCCAGTTCCAGGCCTTTGATTTTGTCGGCCAGGCGGCCTTGGGCGGTGAGCATCATGATTCGCGTGTTGCTGGTCTGGCGGATCCGCTGCAGCACATCCCACCCGTCCATGAGCGGTAGGTTCACATCCAGAATCACCAGGTCATAGGTGTGTTGCCGCGCCAGGTATACGCCGTCGGCGCCGCTGGCCGCGCAATCGACCACATAGCCACTTTCGCTCAGTCCCTGATGCAAGTACTCGGCTGTTTTCAGTTCATCTTCGATAACCAGGATGCGCATGTCGAGGGTGCCTCGGTGCAAGGGAAAGTATCTGCAATCGCCGCGAAGGTTAAAGCAAAAGCCCGGACCAGAGCCTTTGCTAACGGATTTGTAATGTTTCGGCCACCCCTCTGATAAGTAGCGAAAGTTACATTGCCCCTGCTTGGATTTGTCCGCCAACTCATGGGTGTGGAACGCTTGTTATGCCAACGTTTTTAAGAACAATTGTGTGCTCCGTAGTGGGGGTCTTGGCGATGGCCCAAGTGGCAAGCGCCCAGACCCTGACCCTCGAATCGGCCCTGCAAAGTGCGTTTGCCGACAACCCGGACCTGGCCGCTGCGCAATGGGAAATCGACATCGCCCAGGGCGGTCGGCAGCAGGCCGGGCTGATCCCCAACCCGGTGGCCTCCTGGGACGCCGAAGACACCCGCCGCAGCACCCGCACCACCACCGTCAAGCTAAGCCAGACCCTGGAGCTGGGCGGTAAGCGCGGGGCGCGCATCGATGTGGCCTCGCGGGCACAAGATGCGGCGGCCCAGGAGCTGGAACAGCGGCGCAATCTGTTGCGGGCCGAAGTCATCGATGGCTTTTATGGCGCGCTGCGGGCCCAGGAACGCCTGGAGCTGGCGCAACGCTCAATGGCGCTGGCCGAGCGCGGCCTGGTGGTTGCCAATGGCCGGGTCACGGCGGGCAAGTCGTCGCCGGTCGAAGCCACTCGCGCCCAGGTGCAGGTCTCGGAAATTCGCCTGGAGCGCAGCCGTGCCGAGATTGGCGTGAGCGATGCCTATCGCCGCCTGGCCGCCATCACCGGCAGCGCCAACATCAGTTTTGAGCGTGTCGAGGCAGGTGCCGTGAATACGCCAGCGCTGCCTTCGGCCACCCAACTGCTGGCGCGCCTGGAGAGCACCGCCGAGCTGCGCCTGGCGCAGTTGCAAATCCAGCAACGGGAGGCCGGCCTGGGCCTGGAAAAGGCCCAGCGGATTCCCGACCTGGATATATCCATCGGCAGCCAGTACGACGCCAGCGTGCGCGAGCGGGTGAACCTGGTGGGCGTGTCGATGCCGATCCCGCTGTTCAATCGCAACCAGGGCAATGTGCTGGCCGCCAGCCGCCGAGCCGACCAGGCCCGGGACCTGCGCAACGCCACCGAGCTGCGCCTGCGCACCGAAACCCGCCAGGCCCTGGACCTGTGGGCGACGGCCAACAATGAGGTGAGTGCCTTTAATAAAGTGATCCTGCCCGCCGCCCAAAGCGCAGTGGACAGTGCCACCCGCGGCTTTGAGATGGGCAAGTTCAACTTCCTCGATGTACTCGACGCCCAGCGCACCCTGATCGCCGCCCGTACCCAATACCTCGCCGCACTCGCCCAGGCCACCGACGCCTGGGTGCGCATCGAACGGATTTACGGCGACCTCGCCCGCATTTGATCTTTCAGGAGTTCCCCATGAACAAACAACAAGGCCTGGCTTTGGCCGTCGCAGTGGCCATTGCCCTTGGGGCGATGGTGTTTTGGCCGGCCACCAGCGTGGCGCCCCAGGCACCGGTCGTAAGCGTCGAAGCGCCGGAGGAAGAAGAGGAAGAGGGTGTGCTGGTGCTCAACGAGCAGCAGATCCAGGCTGCCGGTATTCAATTGGCCAAGGCCCAGCCCCGGCAGATCAGCACACTGCTGTCGTTACCGGGCGAGGTGCGCTTCGACGAAGACCGCACCTCCCATATCGTGCCCCGTGCCGCGGGTGTGGTGGAGTCGGTCAAGGTCAACCTGGGCCAGAAGGTCAAGCAGGGTGAGCTGTTGGCCGTGATCGCCAGCCAGCAGATTTCCGATCAGCGCAGCGAGCTGGCGGCCAGCGAACGCCGGGTCGAACTGGCGCGCACTACGTTCCAGCGCGAGCGTCAGTTATGGCAGGACAAGATCTCTGCCGAACAGGATTACCTGCTGGCCCGCCAGACCCTGCAAGAAGCCGAGATCGCCCTGAACAACGCGCGGCAAAAGATGAACGCCCTGAGTGGCAGCACGGTCCTGGCCGGCGGCAATCGCTATGAATTGCGCGCGCCGTTTGCTGGCGTGGTGGTGGAAAAACACCTGGGCGTCGGCGAGGTGGTGAGTGAGACCAGTGCCGCCTTCACCCTGTCGGACCTGTCCCAGGTGTGGGTCACCTTTGGCGTGTTTCCCAAGGACTTGAACAAGGTCCAGGTGGGCCGGCCGGTCAAGGTCAGCTCCACGGAAATGGGCACCGACGTGATGGGCACCGTGGCCTATGTCGGCAACCTGCTGGGCGAGCAGACGCGCACCGCGACGGTGCGGGTCACCGTGGCCAACCCCGACGACTCCTGGCGCCCCGGGTTGTTCGTGGCGGTGCAGGTGGCGACGGATAGCTACTTGGCAGCGGTCAGCGTGCCGGTGGATGCGATCCAGACCGTGGAAGACAAACCCTCGCTGTTTGTGCGCACCGCCGAAGGCTTTGTCACCCGCCACATTGAACTGGGTGTCAGCGAAAACGGCTTTGTCGAAGTGCGCCAGGGCCTGGAGGCCGGCGCCCAGGTGGCGACCGTTGGCAGCTTCGTCCTCAAGTCCGAGCTGGGCAAGGCCTCGGCCGAGCACGCCCATTGATCCTGCGAGTGATTCCCCATGTTTGAACGTCTGATTCAATTTGCCATCGAGCAGCGCATCATCGTGCTGCTGGCGGTGTTGTTGATGGCCGGTGTCGGCATCGCCAGCTACCAGAAACTGCCGATCGACGCAGTACCGGACATCACCAACGTCCAGGTGCAGATCAACTCGGCGGCGGCCGGCTTCTCTCCGCTGGAGACCGAGCAGCGCATCACCTTCCCCATCGAAACCGCCATGGCCGGCCTGCCGGGCTTGCAGCAGACCCGCTCGCTGTCGCGCTCGGGCTTGTCCCAGGTCACGGTGATCTTCAAGGACGGCACCGACCTGTTCTTCGCCCGCCAACTGGTCAACGAGCGCCTGCAAGTGGCCCGCGAGCAACTGCCGGACGGCATTGAAACAGCGATGGGGCCGATTTCCACGGGCCTGGGGGAAATTTTCCTGTGGACCGTGGAGGCGCAAGACGGCGCGCGCAAGGAAGACGGCTCGGCCTACACCCCGACGGACTTGCGGGTGATCCAGGACTGGATCATCAAGCCGCAGTTGCGCAACGTGCCCGGCGTGGCCGAGATCAATACCATCGGCGGCTTTGCCAAGGAATACCAGATCGCCCCGGACCCCAAGCGCCTGGCGGCCTACAACCTGACCTTGAGTGACCTGGTGACGGCGCTTGAGCGTAACAACGCCAACGTCGGCGCCGGTTATATCGAGCGCAGCGGCGAGCAGTTGCTGATTCGCGCGCCGGGTCAGGTGGCGTCCATCGACGACATCGCCAATATCGTGATCAACACCGTGGACGGCACGCCGATCCGCGTGCGCAATGTGGCCCAGGTCGATATCGGCCGTGAGTTGCGTACCGGCGCGGCCACCGAAAATGGTCGCGAGGTGGTGCTTGGCACGGTGTTCATGTTGATCGGCGAAAACAGCCGCACCGTGTCCCAGGCGGTAGCGAAAAAACTCGAAGAGATCAACCGCTCGCTGCCCGAAGGCGTGGTCGCGGTCACGGTCTACGACCGCACCAACCTGGTGGAAAAAGCCATCGCCACGGTGAAGAAAAACCTCTTCGAAGGCGCGCTGCTGGTCATCGTGATTCTGTTTTTGTTCCTCGGCAACATCCGCGCGGCGTTGATTACCGCGATGGTGATCCCGCTGGCCATGTTGTTCACATTTACCGGGATGTTCACCAACAAAGTCAGCGCCAACCTGATGAGCCTGGGCGCACTGGACTTCGGGATTATCGTCGATGGTGCGGTGGTGATCGTCGAGAACGCCATCCGCCGCCTGGCCCATGCGCAGCAACGCCATGGCCGCCTGCTGACCCGCAGCGAACGCCTGCACGAAGTGTTCGCCGCCGCCAAGGAAGCGCGCCGCGCGCTGATCTTCGGGCAACTGATCATCATGGTGGTGTACCTGCCGATCTTCGCCCTGACGGGCGTTGCCGGGAAAATGTTCCACCCTATGGCATTCACCGTGGTCATGGCCTTGCTGGGCGCGATGATTTTGTCGGTGACCTTTGTCCCGGCGGCGATTGCGCTGTTTGTCACCGGCAAGGTCAAGGAAGACGAAAACTGGGTGATGCGCAATGCGCGCCGGGGTTATGCACCGGTGCTGGATTGGGTGATGGCGCATCGTACCTGGGCGTTTGGCCTGGCGCTGTTGACCATCGTGGTGTCTGGCGCCGTGGCCACTCGCATGGGCAGCGAGTTTATCCCCAGCCTCAGTGAAGGTGACTTCGCCCAGCAAGCCTTGCGCGTGCCGGGTACCAGCCTCACGCAGTCGGTGCAGATGCAGCAGCAACTGGAGAAAACCTTGATGGAACAGGTGCCGGAAATCCAGCGGGTGTTTGCCCGCACCGGCACCGCAGAAATCGCCTCCGACCCGATGCCGCCGAACATTTCCGACAGCTACCTGATGCTCAAGCCCAAGGACCAGTGGCCGGACCCGAAAAAATCCCGCGAGGCCTTGATCGCCGATATCCAGCGCGCCAGTGCGATTGTGCCGGGCAGCCAGTACGAGTTGTCGCAACCGATCCAGTTGCGCTTCAACGAGCTGATTTCCGGGGTGCGCAGTGACGTGGCGGTGAAGGTGTTTGGCGATGACCGGGACGTGCTGAACAAGACCGCCGGGGAAATTGCCGAAACCCTTCAGAAGCTCAATGGCGCCTCGGAAGTGAAGGTGGAACAGACCTCCGGCCTGCCGGTGCTGACCATCAATATCGACCGCGACAAGGCCGCGCGCTTTGGCCTGAACGTGGGCGACGTGCAAGACACCATCGCGGTGGCCGTGGGTGGGCGCCAGGCCGGCACGATGTATGAAGGCGACCGACGCTTTGACATGGTGGTGCGCTTGTCGGAAACCTTGCGTACCGATATCGAGGGTTTGTCGCGGCTGTTGATCCCGATCCCGGCGCTGGCCGGCAATACCACGGGGCAACTGGGCTTTATCGCCTTGTCGCAAGTGGCCAGCCTGGACCTGGTACTGGGCCCGAACCAGATCAGCCGCGAAAACGGCAAGCGCCTGGTGATCGTCAGCGCCAACGTGCGCGGGCGGGATATTGGCTCGTTTGTCGCAGAAGCCGAACGAGTGATGGCAGAGCAGGTGAAAATCCCTGCCGGCTACTGGACTACCTGGGGCGGCCAGTTCGAGCAACTCAAGGAAGCGTCCGAGCGCTTGCGGGTGGTGGTACCGGTGGCGTTGCTGCTGGTGTTCGGATTGCTGTTCATGATGTTCAACAACCTCAAGGATGGGCTGCTGGTGTTCACCGGGATTCCCTTCGCGTTGACCGGCGGGATCATGGCGCTGTGGCTGCGGGATATTCCGTTGTCGATTTCCGCCGGGGTGGGTTTTATCGCGCTGTCGGGGGTGGCGGTGCTCAATGGCCTGGTGATGATCGCGTTTATCCGCAACCTGCGTGAGGAAGGGCGCTCGCTGTCGGTGGCGATCAACGAAGGCGCGCTGACCCGCTTGCGCCCGGTGTTGATGACCGCGTTGGTCGCGTCCCTCGGGTTTATCCCCATGGCCCTGGCCACCGGCACCGGCGCCGAAGTGCAGCGGCCGCTGGCGACGGTGGTGATTGGCGGGATTATTTCTTCGACGCTGCTGACGTTGCTGGTATTGCCTGCGCTTTACCACTGGGCCCATCGCCGCGATGAAGAGCAGGCAGCGTCTTGATCGCGGGGGCGCTAGGGGACTTGTGGGGTGGCCGGGCGGTTGGGAAATATCAGCCGGAACAGGGTCACCTCGCCCGGCACACTGCTGGCCTCGGCCTGGCCCTGGTGCAGGCTCATGATCGAACGCACGATCGCCAGCCCCAACCCGGTGCCACCTTCGGAGCGGGCGCGGCTGTTGTCGGCGCGGTAGAAACGCTCGAACAGGTGGGGCAGGTGTTGCGCTTCAATCCCCGGGCCCGGGTTGCTCACGGCCAGCGATATGCGCTGCTCGTGGCTGTCGACCTGCAGGGCGATACGCGAGCCGTGCGGGCTGTGGCGGATCGCGTTGGACAGCAGGTTGGAAATGGCCCGCTGAATCATCAACCGATCCCCCTGGACCCAGGCGTCGCCGGCCTGGGTCAACTTCAACCCTTTGTCTTCGGCGCTCAAGGCAAACAGCTCCATGACCCGCAGTGTTTCATCCCGCAGGTTCACCGTGGTAAACGAAGCCCGCGCCGCCGGATGGCTGACCTGCGCCAGAAACAGCATGTCGGCGACAATCCGGGCCAGGCGGTCCAGCTCTTCGGTGCTGGACTCCAGCGCCGACTTGTACTCGTGCGGCGCCCGGGCGCGGGACAGCGTGACCTGGGCCTTGCCCATCAGGTTGGTCAGGGGCGCGCGCAGTTCGTGGGCCAGGTCGTCGGAAAATTGCGACAACTGCTGCACGCCAGCGTCCAGCCGATCGAGCATCACGTTGATGCCCCGGGCCAGTTCGCTGAGTTCCCTGGGCAGGTTCTCGACGGACAGGCGATGGCTCAGGTCCTGGGTGGTGACTTTGCCGGCGACGCGGCTGAATTGCTGCAACGGCGCCAGCCCGCGCTGCACCAGCCACCAGGCGCCCATGCCAATCAGGATCAGCAGCATCGGCAGGGCGATGACCGTGGATTGCAGGTAGGCACTGAGCAATGCCTGATCGTCGGAACGGTCCAGGGACAGCAACACCCGTACGTTTTCCCCGGTGCGCAGGCGCATCAGGCTCGATGCGCTGAGGATCTGGTTGTCGCGGCCATCGGTCCAGTTGAGAAAACCCAGGGTTTGCCCGGCGGCAAAGTCCAGCAGCAACGGTTCCTGGGGCCTGGCGCCGACGCTCAGCAGCACCGCGTTGGCGGGCGCCGGGCCGATGATGGTCAGGTAGAAGTTGTCATGGCCCATCACCAGGTCCAGCAGTGAATGGGGCCGGGCGCTGATGTCGCGGGTGTTGAGGTCCTGGAGCAGGCTGTGCTGGATCTGCTCCATCTTGCTTTCCAGGCCCTTGCGCGCGAGGTTTTCCAGCTCGTGGGTGAGGGCCAGGTACGCCAGGCTCGCCAGCAACACCACCAGGCCTGCGCCCATCAGGCTGACGGTGAGCCCCAGGCGCATGGATAGACTGCCGGATCTCATTGGCGCACTTCCAGCACGTAACCCACGCCACGAATGGTATGGATCAGCTTGACCTCGCTCTGGTCATCGACCTTGGCCCGCAGCCGGCTGATCGACACCTCCACCACGTTGGTGTCGCAGTCGAAGTTCATGTCCCACACCAGGGAAATGAGCTGGGTGCGCGTCAGCACCTCGCCACTCTGGCGCATCAATACCTGCAACAGCGCGAACTCTTTGGTGGTCAGGTCAATGCGCCGCGTGCCCCGGTAGGCGCGATGGCGACGCGGGTCCAGCTCCAGGTCCGCGACGCGGAAGATCTCCGGCATCGCAATTGGCTCACTGCGCCGCAGCAACGAGCGCACCCTGGCCAGCAACTCGGGAAACTCGAAGGGTTTGACCAGGTAATCATCGGCGCCCAGGTCCAGGCCCTTGATCTTGTCGGCCAGACGGCCGCGGGCGGTGAGCATCATCACCCGCAGGGTGCTGTCCCGGCGCAGTTGTTCGAGTACCTGCCAGCCGTCCTTGCCCGGCAGGTTGACGTCCAGGATCACCAGTTCATAGCGCTGCTGCCCGGCCAGGTGCAGGCCGTCGATGCCGCTGGCGGCACGATCGACGACATAACCACTCTCGCTCAAGCCTTGATGCAAGTAGTCGGCAGTTTTTGGTTCGTCCTCAACCACAAGGATACGCATGCAGATTGACCTCTTACTGATAAGCAAACAGGCGACGGGAGCTACACCGAGTAGGGCTGTAGTCCCAAAAGTAGGAAAATTCTGAGCCTTGAAGTAGCTTCAGGGTCAAGGGCGGCGTTGGATGATATCGAGCGGGCAAAAAAAAGCGCCCGTGAGGGCGCTAAAAATTCATCTCCTTCCAAAGGAGCTCCACAAAAAAAAGCTTCAAGAGATGAATGTGCACAGGGTGCGCCGCTCAGGTGGCCTTTGGGGCCGGCGTATCCGAGGGGGCTGGTGTTTGCTCGGTCACGGCTTGGCTGCCGTGGATCTGTTGCTGTTGCTGGCGAAACTCGACCAGCAACTGGCGGGATCGCTCACCGCCGTCGTCGGCCAGGGCAGCGCTGGATGCCGCGCTGATGACAGCGATGAATAAAATGTGCAGTGGCTTCATGAACGTTCTCCGCAAAAGACCCGTGCCGTTAGTTCGCGGTCGGTCGATGCAGGCAGTATATGAAGTGCAACTTAACGAGAACGTGAGGCGCATATTACAGTTCTGACAGGCTGCAAATTGTGAAGAAGTGCTAGTCAACGGCAAGTGAATGTAAGCACTTGCCGTTGAGTGTCATCAGAGGATGGCCAGCGGGTATTCCATGATCAGCCGGAATTCTTCCAGGTCCGACTCAAAGGCACTCGAGCGTACCGTCGCCTGGCGAATGCGCACCGACAGATCTTTCAGGCTGCCGCCCTGAAACACGTACTTGGCCTCGATATCGCGCTCCCAGCGGCGCTGGTCGGTGAGCGGGTCACCCAAGGCGTCGCGGCGCATGTACACCGAGTTGGCGTTGCTGTAGTCAGCGCCCGTGCCCTTGCCATAGCGGGTCATGAACGACAGGCCGGGGATGCCCAGGGTCTGCATGTCGAGGTCATAACGCAGCGCCCACGAGCGCTCCTTGGGCGAGTTGAAGTCGCTGTACTGGATCGAGTTGTCGAGGAAGATCGAGTCTGACTGGCGCAGGTAATCGAAGTCGTTGTTGCCATTGTTGCGCTGGTGGGACAGGGCCAGGCGATGGGCACCGACCTTCACCCCAAGCTTGGCGCTCCAGATATTGTTGTTGAGCTCGCCCAGCAATCGCTTGCCCTCGTCCTGGGCGTTGTAATAGTTGAAGCCGGCAAACATCGCCACCTCTTCGGTCAGCGGAAAATTGACCGCTGTACCGAAGTAGTACTGGTCCCATGCGTCCTTGAGGCGGCTGCTGTACAGGCTCAGGCTCCAATGTTCAGTGGCCTGGTAGTCGCCGCCGAAGTAGCCGACCCAGGGTGCATTCACATTACCTGCGTAAAACGTCGCAAAACCCTCGCGCATGCCGCTTTGGGTGGGCTGGCTCATGGCGTGCAGGCGCCCACCTTGCAGGGTCAGGCCTTCCAGGCTGGTGTTTTCCAGGGTCACGCCCCGAAAGCTTTCCGGCAGCAGGCGTGAGTCACCGTAGTGCACCACCGGAGTTTGCGGGAAGACGTCGCCGACTTTGACCACTGTATCGAGCAGGCGCATTTTTACCGCGCCGCCGAGTTTGCTGTAGTCGTCTTCGGGGCGGTTGCCGCTGTCCACCGGCAGCATGCCGAATGAGCCCTTGCCGCCGCTGCGCCCGGTGCCGGAATCGAGCTTGAGACCGTACATCGCGAACGCATCCAGGCCAAACCCCACGGTGCCCTGGGTGAACCCGGACTCGAACTTGCCGATCAGGCCCTGGGCCCACGCTTCTGAATAGCCATTGCCGGTCGGGCTGGACTGGCCCTTGCGGTCATCGCGGTTGAAGTAAAAGTTGCGCGCCAGCACGTTCAGCGTACTGCCTTCGATAAAGCCCTTGGGTTTGTCTTCGGCGGCCATGCCTGCCAGCGGTGCAGCGCCGGCCAGTGCCGCGATGATGGAAAGGGAAAGTGTGCGGTTAGTGCGCATGTATCGCTCCTCGATGTTGGCAGCTATGAGCTTTTTTAGTCGCCTTGGGCGTTCTTATTGGAGAGCTATCCCTGATGCGGGGAGCCCGGCTCATAGTTGCAAACAGCGGATAACGCGGAGGTGGCACGCGCATTACAATTTTGCCAGTTCAGCGCTCTATTACGGATACGTAATGCGCCCGTGAAGCTGCTGACAGGAAGTGTTGGTTACCCTCGAGCCTGAACTTTCAACGACTTGAAATCAGACGAGGACACTTTAATGAAGCGTTTAACACGAGCCCTGGGTGTAGTGGTTTTTGCTCTGTCCATGGGGGCGATGGCCGAAGGGGGCGGGGATCGCGCCATCGCGCAAATGATGGAAAACAACCAGCAGGCCATGGCTCGCTACGCTGCCAACCAGGGCAAGCCGGCGCCTGAGGTGCAGGCCTATCGGTATGGGATGAAGCTGGATATCGCCCGGGTGGTGAGCGTCACGCCGCCGGTCCGTAGCTGCAAGGTGGTGCCCTCGCGCATGACGTATGAAGACTCCAGCGGCCAGCTCAAGACCCTTGAATATCAGGTCATGGGATTGTGCCGGAACAACGGCAGTTGAGGTGCTGAAAAAATAGTTGAGTCAGGGCCTCAAGCACTCTTCAGAAAATGCTGGATGCGCCGATGGTTAGACAATCCACTATTGACTGCCCTCCGGTGTTCCTATGTTCAATACCCGCTTGAAGCAGGAGCTGTCCGCTCTTCGCGAAGAACTGTCCAGCCTGCAGCAGGTCAAGGAAAGCCTGGAGAGCGAGATGCTGGCCCTGAGCCTCGACCCCGAGGGCCGGATCGAGTCGGTCAACCAGAACTTTCTCGAAGAAATGCTCTACAAGTCCAGCGACCTGCTGGGCCATGCCATCCATGGGTTTGTGCCCGAGCATGTGAAACGCGACGAGTTCCAGCAGCGCTTCAACAACGCCTTGAGCCGTGGCGAACATTTTGCCGGCACCGTGCGCCTGCTGCGCGGCAATGGCAAGGAAGCGTGGTTGCGCTCCATCGTGCAGCCGGTGCGGGGCGCGGATGGGCGCATCAAGCGGTTTTCGGTGTACTCCAGCGACCTGACCCGCACCATCGAGGCGTCGCGCGAGCACGAAAACCTGATCACTGCGCTGGTGCGTTCCACGGCGGTGATCGAGTTTGACCTCAATGGCAATGTGCTGGGCGCCAACGAGCGCTTCCTGCAGGGCATGGGTTACAGCCTGGCGCAGATCCAGGGCAAGCATCACCGCATGTTCTGTGAGCCCCAGGATTACAACAGCGCCGAGTACCAGGCGTTCTGGAAACGCTTGAACAGTGGTGAATTTGTCGCCGGGCGCTTCAAGCGCGTTGATGCCCATGGCCGCGAAGTCTGGCTGGAAGCGTCCTACAACCCGGTGCTGGATGCCAACGACCGACTGTACAAAGTGGTCAAGTTCGCCACGGTGATCACCGACCAGATCAATCAGGAACGCGCGGTGGCCGAGGCTGCCAACATTGCCTACAGCACCTCGTTGCACACCGACAGCAGCGCCCAGCGCGGTACCGCCGTGGTCACCCAGGCGGTGGAGGTGATGCGTGACCTGGCCAAGCACATGGAACAGGCCGGCGAGGGCATCGAGGCGCTCAATGCCCAGTCCCAGGTGATTGGCAGCATCGTCAAGACCATCAGCGCGATTGCCGAGCAAACCAACCTGCTGGCGCTCAACGCCGCCATTGAGGCCGCCCGTGCCGGCGAGCAGGGGCGCGGGTTTGCGGTGGTGGCCGATGAAGTGCGGCAGTTGGCCTCGCGTACCAGCAAAGCCACTGAAGAAATCGTCGGCGTGGTGCGTCAGAACCAGGACATGGCCCGCGATGCCGTGGCGCTGATGACCGATGGCCGGTTGCAGGCCGAGCAGGGATTGTCCCTGGCGGCAGAGGCGGGCACGGTGATCGTCGAGATCCAGGACGGCGCGCAGAAAGTGGTGAGTGCGGTTGGCCAGTTTGCCAATCAGTTATCTACCTAGATGCCTGGCTCAAGGCCGGGGCATGTACCTCGAACAGCAGCAGGTCGAACCACTGCCCATCGAGCAGGAACGCCTTGCGTGAATGCCCGTACTGGGTAAAGCCGCTGCGCTGCAACACCCGCAGCGAGCCCGGGTTCTCTGGGCGCACGGTGGCTTCGATGCGCTTGAGGGCGTGCTCGCCAAAGGCTTTCTGCAGGCCCAGTGCCACGGCCTGCCTTGCCAGGCCGCGGCCGGTGAACTCGGCCCCCATGCGATAGCCCAGGGACGCCGAGTGATAGTAGCGGCGGCGCACCTGGGTAAAGTTGATGCGCCCCACCAGCACACCGTTTTCGCGGATCAGGTACTGATAGGCGCGGTCTTCACTGGCCTCCAGCAGTGCGTTTTCGATGGCGCGCTGTACCCCTTCGACGTTGTAGTACGCCTCGGGCCGGGCATTGATCCAACGTTCGAAAAAGGCCCGATTGGCCAGCTCGAACGCCAGCAGCTCGTTCACGTCATCCCACTGGGGGGGCGTCAATGTCAGGTTCATCCGTGGAAAACCTCGCGGTGGCGATAGCGCATCCTTTCTTCTCACACTCGGGGCGCCGGGTTCAAGTTCTGCTTACCATTGCGCCTGTGCCAAGGCATCGGCAAAGGCGATCAACTTCGGCGAATACTGGCGTGACGGTGGATACACCAGGGAAATTGCGCGGCTGCGCCCCGCAAAGTCCTGCAGCAATGGCACCAGGCGCCCGGCGGCGAGGTCGTCGCGCACGGCAAAATCCATCACCTGGGCAATTCCGAAGCCGCCCACCGCACCGTCCACCAGGGCATCGCCAAGATCGAAAATCAACCGCCCCTCCACATTCACATCGCGCACCTTGCCGTCGAGCATGAACTGCCAGTCCACCATCCGCCCGCTGCGCAGGTTGCGCACCGTGAGGCAGTTGTGGTCGCGCAGTTCTTCGACGGTTTGCGGCGTGCCAAAGCGGGCCAGGTAGGTGGGGGAGGCGACGGTTACCCAGCGCAAGGGCGTCAAGGCGCGGGCAATCAGGCGCTGGTCCTGGATCTCGCCGGTGCGCAGCAATGCATCGAAACCCTCGTCGACAATATCCACCAGGCGGTCGGTCATCACCGCTTCGATGCGCAACTCGGGGTAGCGCAAGGTCAGCTCCCCGATCACGGGCATCACCACCTTGCGCCCGAACAACGACGGGGTGCTGATTTTCAGCAAACCGGAAGGTGTGCAGCGCCGATCGAGCATGAGCTTTTCGGCTTCGGCCAGCTCGGCCAGCAACGGTGCGCTGCGTTCATACAGCATTTGCCCATCCGGGGTCAGGCTGACGCTGCGGGTGTTGCGTTGCAGCAGGCGTACGCCCAGCTCGGCCTCCAGGCGCGAGATAGCACGGGACAAGCCCGATTGCGTGAGCCCCAGGTCAGCAGCAGCGCGGGTGAAACTGCGGGTTTCGGCGACGCGTACCAGCAGGCGAACGGCGTTCAGGTCCATGATTAAAGTCATAACTGAAAGAGTGTTATGGCTATTTATCATCTGTTGGGCATGAAAGACACTGGCCGCACTCTTTTTTTGCACAGGATGTTGTGATGCCCGCCACTCCCTCAAGTCGCCCCTCGGGCTGGATGCTGATGTTGCTGGCTACTGCGCAACTGATCATCGCCCTGGACGCGACTATCGTGTTTGTTGCCTTGCCGCAGATCGGTAGCCACCTGGGCTTTTCTGCCCAGCAATTGCAGTGGGTGGTCAGTGCCTACACCGTGGCGTTTGGCGGCTTTCTATTGCTCGGAGGCCGGGCCACGGACTTGCTGGGCAAGCGCCGTTTGTACCGGGTGGGCCAGTCGTTGTATGCGCTGTCGTCGTTGGCGGCGGTACTGGGCGGTAGCGCGTTGCTGCTGGTGCTGGCGCGTGCGGTGCAGGGGGTGGGCGGCGCGCTGTTGTTTCCGGCGACCCTGGCCTTGATCAACACCCACTACGCCGAAGGGCCGCAGCGCAACCGGGCCTTTGCGGTCTGGAGCGCGGCATCCGCTGCCGGGCTGGCGTTGGGGGCGTTGCTGGGTGGCGTGCTGACTCAGTGGTGGGGCTGGGAGGCGGTGTTTCTGGTCAACGTGCCGTTGGCAGGTGGCTGTGCCCTGGCGGCGCGCTACTGGATCCCGGCCGACGGTGAGCGCAGCCGTGGCCGCAGTTTCGATCTGAGCGGTGCGTTGACCGTCACGGTCGGCGGCACGCTGCTGGTGTTCGCCCTGGTGCAGGGGCCGGAGTGGGGCTGGACGGCGCCCGCGACCCTGGGCTGCATGCTGCTGGCGCTGGTCTTGCTTGGGCTGTTCGCCTGGATTGAACACCGTGGCCGCGACCCATTGATGCCGCTGCGCCTGCTGGGCTACCGCGAGTTGCGCATGGCCATGGTGCTGACGGCGGTGTTTATGAGCAGCTTTGGCGTGCAGTACTACTTCCTCGCGCTGTACTACCAGCAGGTCTACGGCTACAGCGTGTTGCAGGCCGGGCTGGCGTTCTTGCCGGCGACGTTGGTGTGTACTTTGGGGATCTGGCTGGCGGAGCGCGCGCTGGTAAAAATCGGCTTGCGCAACACCCTGGTCAGCGGCCAGTTGGCGGGGGCGCTGGGGATTGCCCTGGTGTGCCTGGCGCTGCCCACCGGCGCGGGATTCTGGTGGTTGTTGCCTGGGATCTTTATCTTGAGCCTTGGTCAGGGCATGACCTGGACCGCGATGTGGGTGGCCGCAGGCCTGGGTGTCAAACCGGGGGAGCAGGGTGTGGCGGCGGGCATGGCCTCGACCACGCAACAGATTGGCGGCGCGCTGGGGTTGGCGGTGCTGGTGTCGCTGGCCAATGCCGGTGGGGCGACGGGGGCGGGTCAAGCCCAGGGCATCGAGTTGGCATTGTGGTGGAGCGCGGGGATTGCGCTGGCCGGGGCGGTGGTGGCGAAGCGGCTGCGAGCTCCACGGCAGGAGGCGCTAGCCGAAGCCACATAGGCTGCCCACCGTTGATCGGGTTTTAGCGGCCGAGCATCTTCACCCACCGCGACGGTGGTATGCCAAAGGTGCTGCGAAACTGTCGGGTCATGTGGCTCTGGTCGGTGAAGCCTGCGATCAGCGCTGCATCCACCAGTGACTGGCCCTGGCCCAGCAGATTGCGCACCAGGTCGAGGCGGCGCATGGTCAGGTAGCGATAGGGACTGGTGCCGAACAACAGGCGAAAGTCCCGCGACAAGGCCCAGCGATCCCGCCCGCAGTGCGCGGCCATTTCATCCAGGGTGATGCTGCGCCCCAGGGCGCTGTGGATAAATTCCCGGGCGCGTTCGGCGGCCTGGTAATCAAACGTCTTGCGGCTGACGCTGATACCCGACGCGTTGTTCAGGGCATGGGCCAGGTCGAACAACGCGTCCTGCTCCTGCATTGGGTCCAGCGGGCAGTCGAGCTGCTGCACAAAGGCCTGGCAGGCCCGGTGCAGCCATGGGTCGTTGGACAGCCCGTTGTGGATAAACGGCAACGGCTTGCCGCCGAGAATCTGCTGGATCTGCGCCGGCTCCACATAAATCATCCGATACTTGAAGCCCTCGTCGCTGCCGGCCCAGCCATCGTGGACCTCATCCGGATGGATCACCATGGTCGTGCCCGGCAGGCTGTGAGTCTGGCTGCCGCGATAATGAAAGCTCTGCACACCGAACAGGGTATGGCCGATGGCGTAGGTATCGTGGCGATGAGGGTCGAAGCCGAACCCGGAGAAATACGCCTCGATTCGCTCCAGCCCGCTGGCATGGGGCGCCCGGTGCAGCCAGTCGATGTTTGCGGTGGGTTTGCCCATGGGATGTTTTTCGAAAGATGTCGGATGGAGTTACGTTAACTGAGTCTGGGGCGGCTGTCTGCCAGGGTCTTGTACGATTGTGCGCGGCTTCAACGGTGGCAAATTGCTGACCGCTCGTGGTAATAAGCCCTACATTTCCAATGTGAGGCAGGCTATGAGCAAGTTGCGGGTGGGTATTATTTTTGGCGGGCGTTCGGCCGAGCATGAAGTGTCCTTGCAGTCGGCCCGCAACATCGTCGACGCCCTCGATCGCACACGCTTCGAGCCGGTACTGATCGGCATCGACAAGGCCGGCCACTGGCACCTCAATGACACCTCGAACTTCCTGCTCAACCAGGAAAACCCGGCGCTGATCGCCCTCAACCAGTCCAACCGTGAACTGGCGGTGGTGCCGGGCAAGGCCAGCCAGCAATTGGTGGAAACCTCGGGCCAGGGCTTGCTGGAACATGTCGATGTGATCTTCCCCATCGTCCATGGCACCCTCGGCGAAGACGGCTGCCTGCAAGGGTTGCTGCGCATGGCGGACCTGCCGTTCGTGGGGTCCGACGTGCTGGGTTCGGCGGTGTGCATGGACAAGGACATCAGCAAGCGCCTGCTGCGCGATGCCGGTATCGCGGTGGCGCCCTTCATCACCCTCAACCGCGGCAACGCGGCACGCACCACCTTCGACCAGGCCCGGCAAAAGCTCGGTTTGCCGCTGTTCGTCAAACCGGCCAACCAAGGCTCCTCGGTGGGCGTGAGCAAGGTGGCTGACGAAGCCCAGTACCTGGCGGCGATTGAACTGGCCCTGGGTTTCGATGAAAAAGTGTTGGTGGAGTCTGCCGTCAAAGGCCGCGAAATCGAATGCGCGGTGCTGGGCAACGAGCGTCCCATCGCCAGCGGCTGTGGCGAGATCGTGGTACGTGACGGCTTCTATTCCTACGACAGCAAATACATCGACGACCAGGCCGCCCAAGTACTGGTGCCGGCGGATATCAGCGCCCAAGCCAGCGAACGCATTCGGGCCCTGGCCGTTGAGGCCTTTGAAGTGCTGGGCTGCGCCGGGCTGGCGCGGGTCGATGTGTTTCTGTGCGAGGACGGTGAAGTCCTGATCAACGAGGTCAACTCACTGCCCGGCTTCACCCGCATCAGCATGTACCCCAAGTTGTGGCAGGCGGCGGGGATGAGCTACAGCGAACTGGTCAGCCGCCTGATCGAACTGGCACTGGAGCGACATACGGCGCGCAAGGGGCTGAAGATCAGTCGCTAAGCTTCAAACGCCATCGCCGGCAAGCCGGCTTCTACAGGGTGTGGCGTATCCTGCCGTTAACCTTGTAGGAGCCGGCTTGCCGGCGATGAGGCCCGTAAAGGCGATACAACCCTGGGTCAATCCCCCAACGCTTCCCCCTCACGCCGCGGATCCGCGCCACCACTCCAGGTCGCCTTACCCTGGGCATCGCGTACCCGCACAATGGCCTGGGTGCCGCTGGTCATCTCGATCTCGCTCAAGGTGTGCCCTCGCGCCTTGAGCGCCGCCTTCAACGGCTCGCTGAACAGCCCTTGCTCCAGCTCGGTCGCGCCGTTGCGGCTGCCGAAGTTGGGCAGGCTGATGGCGGCTTGCGGGTCGAGGTTCCAGTCGAGCATGCCCACCAGGGATTTGCTCACGTATTCGATGATCTGCGATCCGCCGGGAGAGCCGACCGTGGCCAGCAGCTCGCCGCTTTGGCGGTCGAAGACCAGGGTCGGCGCCATGGACGAACGGGGGCGTTTGCCCGGCTCGATGCGGTTGGCTACCGGCTGGCCGTTTTCCTCGGGGATAAAGGAAAAGTCAGTCATCTGATTGTTCAGCAGGAAGCCCTGGACCATCACGTGGGAACCAAACGCGGCTTCGATGGTGGTAGTCATCGATACTGCACCGCCCTGGTCATCCACGGCCACCACTTGCGAGGTGGAAATGCGCAGTGGCGAGCGATCCGGCGCGTAGGCCACCTGAACCCCCGCCGGTTGGCCGGGCGTGGCCGCGCCCATGCTGCGCTCACCCACCAATGCGGCGCGGCTGGCCAGGTAGCCGGGTGCGACCAGGCCCGCGACCGGCACTGGGACAAAGTCGGTGTCGGCGATGTATTGGGCGCGGTCGGCGTAGGCCAGGCGATCGGCCTCGGCAATCAAATGCACGGCCTCGGGTACGGGTTCCAGGCCGGCGGCTGTTGCGGCCTGCACCGGCTTGAGCGGCGCCAGGGCCCAGCGTGGGTCGCGGGCTTCGAGGGCCTGCAAGGTGCCGAGGATCTGCGCAATGGCCACCCCGCCCGAAGAGGGTGGCGGCATGCCGCACACTTGCCAGCGCTTGTAGTCGGTACACAGCGGCGCGCGTTCCTTGGCGCGGTAGCCCTGGAGATCGTTCAGCGCAAGGCGGCCAGTGTTGTGATGGCTCTGGACCTTGCGTGCAATCTCCTCGGCGATTGGACCGCTATAGAGTGCCTCGGGCCCCTCCTTGGCGATACGCTTGAATACATTGGCCAGCGCCGGGTTTTTCAACAGCGTGCCCGTGGCTTTCGGGCTGCCGTCGGCGTTGAGGAAGTACGCCGCCATGTCCGGTGACTGGCTGATGTAGCGGTCGGCGGCGATCAGGCTGTGCAGGCGCGCAGAAATCGCAAAGCCTTGTTCGGACAACTGGATCGCCGGCGCAAACAACTGCGCCCAGGGCAGGCGACCGCTGTGTTCGTGGGCCATTTTCAGCGCGCGCAGCACACCGGGGGTGGCGACCGAGCGACCACCGATCTGCGCCTGGGCAAAGGCCATCGGTGTGCCGTCGGCATTCAACAGCATATCGGCCGTGGCGCTGGCCGGTGCGGTTTCACGGCCGTCATAGGCCCGTACCTGCTTGCCATCCCACAGCATGATAAAGGCGCCACCGCCGATCCCCGAGGACTGCGGCTCTACCAGGGTCAGCACCGCTTGCATGGCGATGGCCGCATCGATTGCCGAGCCGCCCAGGCGCAAGATCTTGCGCCCGGCTTCGGCCGCCAGCGGGTTGGCCGCCGCCGCCATATGGCGCTCGGCGTGGCGTACTTTCATGTCGGTGCGATAACCCGAGCCCAGCTCCGGGGCGGGCGGCAGGTCGGGGGTGCTGGTGCTGTGGCAGGCGCCGAGGCTGAGGGCGGCGGCGATCACCGAAAGGCTGGTGAGGCGCTGCAAGCGTAGGTTGAAAAGCACGCGCTGAACTCCGTTCATTTTGAGAATGATCTGTTGTCCCTGGGATGATGCTTTGCGGTAAATCGCACCTGGCAGATATCTGCGGGGAAGGAGGGCGGACACTAACAGCGGGGATGCAAGAGCGTCAAAAACCGATGGGTAACAGAATCGATCTTGCGCAAATCCCGTGCGGGCAAGACAATGCGATTAATTATCAATTGAATTATTGGTCTTTACCGCCCATGTCCGCTCCCGATCATGCTGCGCTGCACGTGTTGTACAGCGAACACAATGGCTGGCTCAAAGCCTGGCTGCGCGCGCGCATGGGCAATGCCAGCGATGCCGCGGACCTGGCGCAGGACACCTTCGTGCGCCTGTTGACCTCCCGGGACGTGGCACAGATTCGCGAGCCGCGGACCTACCTCAGTGCCATCGCCCGGGCGTTGATGATCGACAAATTCCGCCGCCGTGCGCTCGAACAGGCTTATCTGGAGGCCCTGGCCCTGCGCCCGGAACCCCTGGAGATTTCCCCGGAAACCCGCCTGCTGATCTTTGAAACCCTGGTGGCGGTGGACACCTTGCTCGACGGCCTGGGCGAACGTACCCGGCAGATTTTCCTCGCGGTACAGCTGGAAGGCTTGAACTATGTGGCGACCGCCGAGCGTTACGGCGTGTCCGTCACCACGGTCAAAAAGCACTTGATCCGCGCCATGACCCGCTGCCTGCTGCTCACGGAAGATTGATGAGCACCACCCTGGATATCCAGACCCTGGAAGCCGCGGCCACCTGGTACGTGCAACTCAAGGGGACGAACCCTTGCGATGCCGACCGCCAGGCCTGGCGCACCTGGCTGCAGGCAAGTCCCCAGCATGCGCGGGCGTGGGCCCGGGTGGAAAAACTGCACAGCCAATGGGCCGGCCTGCCGGCGGATGTGGCGTTGCCCACGCTCGCTGGTGGGCGCGCCCGGCGCCGGGAGGTGTTGAAGATCCTTGCGGTGTTGCTGGCGGTGGGCGGCAGCGGTTGGCTGGCCACCGAGACCGTGCCTTACCAGGCGCTGATGGCCAATCAACGCACCGCTACCGGCCAGCGTCGCCATCTGCGTCTTTCAGATGGCAGCCAGGTCGACCTGAACACTGACAGCGCCATGGATATTGTCTTCAGCGGGCAACTGCGCGCGATCCATCTGCACCGTGGCGAGATTCTGGTGCAGACCGCCCGCGATGCCCTGGGCCGGCCGTTTGTGGTGCAGACGCCCCAGGGTACGGTGCGCGCCCTGGGCACGCGTTTCACCGTGCGCTGCGGGCCCGGTCACACCGATGTGTGTGTGATCGAACAGGCGGTGGAGTTGCGTCCCCTGGATAACCCCGCGCAGGTCTTGCGCCTCGATGCCGGGCAACAGTCCGGTTTCAATCGCCAGCAGGTCGGCCCGATGACTGCGGCCCCGGCAGGCGCAGGCGCCTGGAGCCAGGGGATGTTGACGGTACTGGACTGGCGCCTGGCGGATTTCCTCGCCGAGTTGGGGCGCTATCGTGCCGGCGTGCTGCGCTGTGCGCCGGCGATTGCCGACCTGCGCCTGAGCGGGGCGTTTCGCATTGATGACACCGACACCGTCCTTGACAACCTGCGCCAATCCCTCGCGGTCAATGTGCGTTACGTGACGCGTTACTGGGTCACGGTGGAACCTGCCTGAGCGACCTCTGCTTTTTTTTTGCGAATTATTCCCATTGGCGGTTGCTGATTTTCATTTTCGTTCGGCCATGTACCGAAAGCAGCGATTACGACTGTTGCTATGTTCTGCCAACGGAAGGAAACCCCCATGTCACGATTCTCTCTGCGGGCCGCCCGGCCGCTTGCCAAGGCGGTGCACCTGGCATTGGCCCTTGGTGCCTTTTCGGCCCTGAACCTGGCGCCAACCCAGGCCATGGCGCAAAGCCTGCCGGTGGTCTACCAGATCCAGCCGGGCGCCCTGGGCTCGGCGTTAAGCCTGTTTGCCACGGCCGCCAACGTCACTTTGTCGTTCAGCAGCGAGCAGACCCAAGGCATGACCACGCCGGGCCTGAGCGGTACTTATAGTGTCGAGGAAGGCCTGTCGCGCCTGCTCGCCGGCAGCGGCTTGCAGGCCCAGCGCCAGGGCAATGGCACTTACATCCTGGTGCCGGCGGTGCAGGGCGACACCCTGCAATTGGGCGCTACCACCATTTCCGGCCTGGGGACTACCAGCGAGGGTACGGGGTCCTACACCGTGGCGTCGACCCAGACCGCGACCAAGCTCAACCTTTCGCTGCGCGAAACCCCGCAGACCGTCAGCGTGATCACTCGCCAGCGTATCGATGACCAGAACCTGCGCAGCATCGGCCAGGTGCTGGAGCAGACGCCGGGGATCAACGTACAGAGCCCCGGCAGCGACCGCTTGTATGTATTTTCCCGTGGGTTGGCCATCGACAACTATCAGTACGATGGCATGCCGACCACATCCTTCGCGTTCAGTCAGGCATTGCCCCAGGCCTTGTCGGACATGGCCATCTACGACCGGATTGAAGTGCTGCGTGGCGCTTCGGGCCTGATGTCGGGCGCCGGTGATCCGTCCGGCACGGTGAACCTGATCCGCAAGAAACCGACCGATACGTTCAAGGGCTACGTCAGTGCCGGGCTGGGTTCGTGGGACTTGTACCGCAGCGAAGTGGACGTGTCCGGGCCCTTGACCGAAACCGGTAACCTGCGTGGCCGGGCGGTAGCGGCGTATCAGCAGGGCAACAGCTTCACCGACCATTTGCAGCAGGAAAAGACCATTGTGTATGGCGTGGTCGAAGCCGATTTGAGTGAGACCACCCTGCTGACGGCGGGCGTGGAATACCTCGATAACGACCCCAAGGGCTTTTCCACCACCGGCCTGCCGCTGCTGGACAGCAATGGCAAGCGCCTGCACACCTCGCGCTCCGACAACCCGGCCAGCCGTGACAGCAGCAACCGCCAGGAGTCGGTCAACACCTTCGCCTCCATCGAGCAGAAACTGGCCTATGACTGGACCCTGAAAGTCTCCGCCAATGCCATGTATGGCACCCGCGACTACGACTCGATCATCGTCGGCACCACCACAGGCTTCGTGAATGCCCAGACCGGCAATGGCCTGAGCTATACCGCCACCAAGGGCGACAACACCCAGGAACAGAAAGGCCTGGATATCATGTTTTCCGGCCCGTTCCAGCTGATGGGGCGCGAGCATGAGCTGGTATTTGGCTTCAACTTCCAGGACTACGAAAACCGTCGTAACGGCTTCGGCAACCTGCTGGCCGACGGCACCAGCAACAACGGTGTCAGCGGCAAGCCGGTGAATATCTACAGCTGGAACAACTATGCACCGCATGCGTCCTACAACTTCAACCGCGAAGACGACAACATCGACCAGTGGCAGAACGGGGTTTACCTGGCCACGCGCCTAAAACCCAGTGATGAGCTGTCGGTAATCCTCGGGGCGCGGGTCAGCAACTATCGGTATGACGCCTCGCTGCATTACAACGTGGCGAACATGGTGCGCTTCAACACCGACGACAGCGTGCGGGTCAATGGTGAGGTCACGCCATATGCGGGCGTGGTCTATGACCTCACGCCCAACCACTCGCTGTACGCCAGCTACACGAGTATTTTCAAACCCCAGCCCTACCGTGACAGGAGCGGCAGGCTGCTGGACCCGCGTGAGGGCAACAACTACGAAATCGGCCTCAAGAGCGACTACTACGGTGGGCGCTTGAACACCTCTGTTGCCTTGTTCGAGGTCGACCTGGAGAACGACGCCGTGGCCGATGGCATGGTCGCCGGCAGTGACACCCTGACCGCCTATGCGGCGAAAAAAACCAAGACCCGGGGGGTGGATATGGAAGTCAGCGGCGAGCTGCTGCCCGACTGGAACCTTGCCGCCAGCTACAGTCACAGTGTGGTCAAGGATGAGCAGCACGAACGCGTCAAAAGCAGCATCCCCGCCGACCTGGTCAAGGTCTGGACCACCTACCGCCTGCCCGGCGAACTGGAGCGCCTGACCCTTGGCGGCGGGGTGAACTGGCAAAGCGCGATCAACCTGACGGTGGACTCCTGGCGCTTCAGCCAGCCCGCCAAGGTCAAGCAGGGCGACTACGCCACTGTCAACCTGATGGCCCGCTATCAACTGACGCCACAATGGTCCGCGACTGCCACGCTCAACAACCTGCTGGACAAGAAGTACATCAGCTCCCTGGATGGCAACTTCTACAGCGGTTCCTACGGGGAGCCGCGAAACTTCATGCTGAGCACCAAATACGCTTTCTGATGGCATTGCCGCCCCGCAACGGTCCTGATTCAGGCCATTGCGGGGCGGCGAGCAGGGCATTAATTCGATTTTTTAGTAAATACTTTAACGTTGCAAAATATCCTCTGATTGACGATTTAATCGGCTTTTCGCTGTATTTCGAAGAAAATAAATCTATTTGAAATGTATGGAATTGTGTCGACATTGTCATAAATGCTTTTCTAAATGATAAAGATTTGCATTACACTCCGCGACCTTTAGTGCTCCGTCTTGGTGCATATCGGCTCAACAAGGACTGTTTGCAATGAATAATCCCCCCTACCTGTTCAGCTCTCTTTTCCTGGCCGTCGGCATGCTGATCGCCGCCCCGGCGTTGCAAGCAGAAGAGATTGGTGAGGTCGATAAACACGCCGTCACCGAACTCGACACCTCGTTCGTCACCGCCACCGGCGGCGCCACGGACCTGCGCGATGCACCCGCGAGCGTCAGCGTGATTACCCGCGAAGAAATCGAGCGCCAGCCGGTGTATGACCTCAACACTCTGCTGCGGCGTGTGCCCGGCGTTACCGGTGGCTTCGGCCCGGTGGGCGAGCAATCGAAAATCAAACTGCGTGGCCTGGACGACAAGTACACCTTGATCCTGGTGGACGGCAAACGCCTCGGCGGTTCCGGGGATTTGAGCTATCGCCGCGACCTGGCGCGCCAGGACCTGAACTGGATCACCCCGAACATGATTGAGCGCATCGAGATCGTGCGCGGCCCCATGTCTTCGCTGTACGGCTCGGATGCCATGGGCGGGGTGATCAACATCATCACCCGCAAGGTCTCGAGCACCTGGAGTGGTTCGGCCAACATCAACACCACGATTCCCGAAGACTCCGATCGGGGCCAGACCACCCAGACCAGCCTCAACCTGTCCGGGCCATTGACTGAGTCGGTGGGCCTGCGCCTGGGCGCCAACCTGACCCGGCGGGCCGCCGATGAGGTCACGGCGCGCCTGGATAAGGATGGCGAGTTCATGTACGGCGACGGCGCTGGCGGCGCCAAGGACCACAGTGTCAACGCCTTGCTCGACTGGAAGATCAACGATGAGCAGAGCCTGTCGTTCGAGGCCGTGCATGGTGTGGAGCGGTCCTGGTCGAGTAAAAAGACCTTTGGTGACTGGGGCGAAACCATCGGTGGCAGCTTTGGTCCTGGCCGTTTGATTCGTGACAGCTACTCCGTTTCCCACAGCGGGGACTGGAGTTTCGGCACCTCGAAGGTCGACCTGTACCTGAACAAATTCAAGAACGATATCGACTGGGGCAAATCCAGCGCCGAAGAAAAAATCGCCGAAGGCAGCCTGAACATTCCGTTTGAATTGCTCCTCAGCCAGCGCATGACCGTGGGCGGGCAGTGGAAGCGTGAAGAGCTGACCAACAGCGACACCCTGGGCACGGTGCCCGTGGACTATCAGGGCGCTGCGGTTTCCGGCTCGTCGCTCAAGGGTGACTACTCGGCTGCGTTTATCGAAGATGAATTGTACCTGCTCGACAACCTGGCCCTGACCCTGGGCAACCGTTTCGACCACAGTCAAGACTACGGCAACCACAACAGCCCACGGGCGTACCTGGTCTACCATCCGCACCCGGACTGGACCGTGCGCGGTGGTGTGTCCAAGGGCTTCCGTGCGCCAAGCCTGAAAGAGGGCAGCGCCGGTGCCGCCACCGAGTCCGGCGGTCGCGGTTGCGGCTCGTTGAAACCCCTGGGTTATGTGAGCGGCAGTTGCTGGATGGCGGGTAACCCGAACCTGTCGCCAGAGACCAGCGTCAACAAGGAAATGGGTGTGTCCTTCGACCGTGATGGTTGGGAAGCCAGCCTGACGTACTTCCATACCGACTTCGAAGACAAGATCGAATATGCGCCACTGGGCCAATTCCAGGGTCGCTGGTGGACCATGCTGGAAAACGTCGAAAAAGCGCGCACCCGCGGCTGGGAAGGCTCGGTTCGCGTGCCGCTGACCGACTCCCTGGACTGGCGCACCAACGCCACCTACATGCTGGAAAGCAAAAACCTGTCCACCGGCGAAGACCTGATCAGCGCGCCCAAGTTGTCTGCTTTCAGTGCAATCAACTGGCAGGCCACCGACAAGCTCAACACCGAACTGTCGGCGCAGCATGTGGGTAAACAGCGCGGGGTGGGCAATGACTTCGTCAAGTCCTACACCACCTACGACCTGACGGCGAACCTGGCCGTGACCAAGTGGCTGACGCTCAATGGCGGCGTGCAGAACCTGCTGGACGAAGATGCGCGGGATGGTTCGACGACGTTCTATGTGCCGGGCCGGGCGTTTTTTGCCGGGGCGACGACTTACTTCTAAGGTGTAGACATGGCCCGTGAGCTATAGCTGCTCGCGGGCTTGCTCTCCAGGATTTCTGCGGGCATAAAAAAACGGCCTACCTTTCGGTAAGCCGTTTTTAGTACTTGGTGGTACACAGTCATTTGAACTGGTCTTGTAATGCTCTGTATTTAAAGGGTTTTGTATGGTGTGTTTCAGTTAGGCATACATGTAGGCATACACGCTGCTTGCTTCTGCCTATGGATGTAGTCGTATTCCCGCTAGGTGAAGCACCACCAGGTGGTAGGTGATGTGTAGCCATTCGACCGGGTATTCACATATTTGTCCGACCTTCTGCCGACAGTGAGGCGAGGGCAAGGGTGATGAATCCTGCATTTCCATCCAGGGTATCCAGTGCCCCTCGAATGTTCTGTGCCACTTCTGTAGATCCTCTTTGCTCAACCCAGTTTGACAGCTCCTCGATAGCTGCCCCCAGGGCCAGTTGGTTTTCATTCATGCGCTTGAGTAATGAAGCAAGCAAAGGGGTGTCTTCCATGATGTTCTCCCGCCGTGTTGTGAGGTAGTCAATCTACCTCGAGCCAGTGGCATTGCATATCAGCTGTCCTCACCACCTGGTGATCGGAAATCACGCTGGTCATCTTGATTCACGAGAGGACAACAATGTGGTGTAGGGCCAATTTGGAAGGGCAGCATGAGAGCACATATCCAGCCCCCCTCCAAAACTGGTGTAACCGGTGTTACGGGTGTAACGCCCTTCACCAAACGCCCGGTTTCATTGGCTTTCACGGCTGTTACACAGCAGCGCTGCATCGCGTACATCGGATGTAACGCTGCCCATGCGTGTAACGCTAAAGTCAGCATCCTGGGTTGTGGGCAGGCGCTTGTTGCTCCGGTCTGCCAAGCGAATTTCGCCGGCTCCGCCTTTCGAGGAGAGGAAATCACGCTGGGGACCCTGAGAGGTTTCGCTTCACACGGGGCATGAAACCCGCGGGATCGTGGTAGCGGCAACCACACTAGCTTACTGAAATTTCAATGTTGAAATTGAAAGGATCTTGAAGAGAAAAGGGCATCTTTACCGTATTGGTAACGGTGCTCGCAGATAGCTGAAAAGGTAGGGCATATGCACAGGTGAATTGGAGTTCACCAGCTTCACCTGTTCACTAAGCTGGGTGCCTTCCGCCAACACGATCTGGCGGGTTTCCTACTCCGTGACAAACCAACATGCACAGGGACCCCGTTGTCTAATCAAAGCCAAGAAGATGATCGATCCGCTTTCGCTGGAGGAGCAATACTGATGGGGCTAGGGGGGTACCCTAATAAAACCGTGTTACGGGTGTTGCGATTCCTTGTAAGTATATGTTTTAAAATGACTTATTTTGCGTTACACAGCTGTGTTCCGTTTGCCGATAGACGTGTTACAGGGCAAATAGGTGTTACATCAAGAACTGCTCTGCGAGGAGCGGCTTATGATGATCGTACTACAGTCTTTAGCTTAGAAGGGCTGCTACCGGCCAATCGCGGACGCTCGCTACTTTCTGGAGTACATATATCTACCAGAGTCTGCTATCAACCTCAGAGTATTATTCGGCTCATGATTGTACTCAGTTAAAACATGGAAAGTAGTTTCAAATTCCCTGTAGCGTAAATCCTATAGAGGTTTTGGCTATTCAGGGTTAGCTAGTCCAGGCTCAACCTGAGGGAGTGGCTCAGTGTAGCAACAGGACAAGCGGGCTTCGAATGCATCTGGAGAGGATTGTCATGAGCGCAATCAATGTCAATAAATAGAGTTCGACGTCACCAAGCGCATGAGTTTGCACAATATATGTGCTATCCAATTACAAGGTCGAGCTTGTAGTGTGGGTGGCGATATGATAAGTATAGGTATTATTTTTTGTTTCTCGCCTGGCGTGCAATGCTCGCCGTACAACATGGAGGTTGCATGCTGCTTCTAACTTCAGCGCTTTTTGACACCTTGAAGCCTTTACCTGGCAAGGATGTTAAGTACTATAGCTCATTCGTATCGCAGCATATGATGGTCACAACATCAACAGTTGTTGCGCAGTGCAACTTAATGCCGGAGATGTTTGGAGAGTCAAAACAAGTAATTGATGAGCATATTGACGGCTTCATTGGTGAATTACCTGAGAGTTCTGAGGGGATAACAAAAACCTATAAAGCCTACTGCAAAGCGATGCATATCGATCCTGGAGAAGTCATCCAGGAAAACGAGCCAAGAATTTTTGCTTCCGATTCGTTTGAGGCGAAGTCGAAAGCATACGGAATATCCAACAGAGAGTTGGTAATACGAACGCTAAATGCCTCGGCGTTTCTTGAGTACTTTTTTCTATTTGAAAGCACAATTACAAATATATATAGGAGGAAGTATCAATCCACAAACGAGCGGCACCTCATGCTGGGCGGGAAAGATGTAATATCGAAGTGTTTAATGGGGAAGCTAAAGCGTGATGGTACTGAAGCGGCTTTTTTTTCTGACCTCCAAACTCGAAGCCAGTTCTTTACTAACTCGTCCCAGCTTGCCTCTGTGTGGAGGCTTCTTAACTTTATAAGAAACCAACAAGTTCATAGCGCTGGAATTTATTCTGACCGCACAAAAAAGGCCTTTGGTATATATATCGATAGCATTTGCCGCGCTTGCGACAACCAAGATGAGATGACTATTCCAGTTAACTTGTTATTGGATGTGCTGGAGCCGATACAAGAGCACATCGAAAGGCATGGCTATATTCTTTTCAAAGATTCTCTAGAAAACTTAGTGAGAAATTTTTCTCTATTTGTCATGGAGTCGCTATATTTGACAGAAAAACACTACGCCACTTCATAGATTTTCGTATCACGGATAGTGTGGCGCCAAAACCTCCTTGCTTTATTTATAGGTAAACCTGAGATAATTGGAGTGGGGATTATCTTGGGAATGGCAGCTTTCGGCTGGTAGTTCTGATGCGATTGGGCTGCTATGGGTCGTTCTCTGCCGGTCGAGGCTCATTGCCCTTCGTGTCGATCAAACGACTGCTCTGGACCAAAAGCAGTCATTCGTAGAAGGCACGTAACGTAGTGTAGGCTTCCGCCTCTTATCTGTACCGGTTGTATCTGGCTCGGGCGAGGCAGTTGGATTCCAGGTACGATCTTATGTCACTAACGTAATTAGCTCAAAAATAACTCCGGGGACTACACATGGAAAAGGAAATCGTACAGAGGGCAGTCAGTCGACTTGCTAATACGATGCGTATCTATGGAGAGGAACATCTTCGTTACAAGGGATTGGTAGCAGTTGACAGAGAGGAAGCCATCGAAAATTTGGATAGAGCGTGGGAAGCGACATTAGAAGCCTTCCACACGTTATACGATGTCTCTAGTGATGAGTTCGATTACTTTGCACAACCGGATACATCTTTGCTTATTGCGTTGCGTAATGCCTTGCATCATCGAGATCATTCGTTGTTTTCCAGTTTGCTTCCCGAGTTGTGGCTCTGCGAAGCCCCTGAGCACTTAGAAGGGGCAGCATATTTGCTGGCGGGCCATAAATCTGCGGGAGGCGAAAGATCACGCATGCATCATTTCGTCAAACTGGAGGATATATATTCGCGCCTAGACCCCAGCAAGAATTCGCCAGAGCTTTTGCGACTCGGCAAAACAACTGACATCCAAAAACGGTTTAATCTAATAGCAGAAGGGCTTGGATTTAAAAAGGTTTTGGCAGAAGCTCAGACTGAGCGATATCCAGAAAAGCAAGTGTATCTAGATATCATGCCTATTTTCATCTCCGGCGTAGTAAAAGTATTCAAGGCGCTCAAGTCTTTGGGGATAGAGTTCAAAGGATACGACGCAAAAACCTATGAAAAATGTTTTACGGAGGAGCTAGAAATTGATCTCGCTTCCTTTGAGTTCAAAATGCTCAGAATGAACATGATCCAGCTCTATCTCGGGCCGGCTTTGACAATTAACGAGGCTGCAATTATATATGATCGCAAGAAAGAGCCTTGCGAAGAAGAATCTGACCTTGTTTTTTGAATGGGAAACCTACATTGCATAGCATTTTATTTAAGCCAGTCACAAGTCAAATGGGGTAGCATTTAGGTTTTCAGCATGTTTGAAGGAGAGCTTCGGATCAGGAGCAACTGTTCACAGTAGTTCCCTCCATCAAAGTGCGGTTGCTCCTGCTCTGGGGCTACGAAAGGCTCATAATGCCCCAATGTAATCTCTAGATATTCCTGTGTCTGCTGATTTTTAGAGCTCTCGCTTTAAATTTTTACTTAGCCATAAAGGATATTATTTCGGGCTCGTATTTTGCGAGATCTGCAGCCTGCGTCGAAAGTTTCTCCATTTGCTGGGACAACTGGAGTATTGCCTCAAAGGGGTCTTGGGTAGTGTTAATATCTGGCTCCTCAGACCGTTTAGGAGCCAATCTAATAGTTAATATTGGGCCAAAATCAGTTGCCGTTTCCATAGTTTTAAGCATTGCTGATTCAGGGTTCGCAGACATCGGTTGGCGGTGGACCATTTTGTTTCGTAAGTCACCTAGTGTACGTAGAAAACCAGGTGATTCGTTAGACCCCCAAGCGTTCATCATAAGCTGAACCAACGGTTCCTTAATGTGGTCTTTGTGGGCTGGTTTTTTTAGCCAGTCCTCTAGACGAGGCATATTATCTACTGAATCTTTCGCCCGAATGTGCATTGCGGCCAACCTAGCAAGATAATCTCGGGCTGAACAGAGCTCAGTTGCAAGCGAGTGGAATGCTAAATAAAGATCTAGCATTTGTATGTTTGAAAAACCCATGCCCACCTGAGATGGCTGTTCAAGAGCCATTATCAGTTGGTCGTGATGAAGTAAAGCTATATCCCGCAGCCTGATTCCAGTTGCTTGCATAGAAACACTAATATACCGTCCGATGGTTTGGTAGCTTTCATCATTTTTGAGGTACGCGCTGTATGAGATACCACTCCACCTATCCGCTGCGCTATTGAGGCCATTTTTCGATGATGTACTATCTGGCCGCCAAAAGGCTACCTCCGTGGATTGCATCTGAATAGTTTCATTGGTGCCAACTCGAAGGGCTCCGGCTAGCTTCGCCACGTTTGTGAGCTCTTCAAGGGTTTTAAACGTATAGAAGGGTAAAGCATTGGCCGTAGGTACTGGTCCCAATGCGTACTCTCCATCAGGGAGTTGAAATACTGCTAACCCTCCCGTGAAATAAAGTACCTGTGAAGAACTGGTATTTCCATAAGATACATCTTTAACTTCTATCATTTTTTGTGATCTTTTTATTTGTAGTGTATTAGGTCCATTCGGGCATTCACGGCGGTTAGTAGACTAGGTATAAAGCCCAACTAAAGTTCACCCTTGCAAAACAATGCAAATTCAAAGACTAGCCTAAAGCCACTACTTCGTCTAGTTTTCGCTATAGAGTGAGGATGACAGACTGCTTTTGGTAGGTTTCGAAACTTAAAATTCACCGTGAATTCCGTTTGCAGCTGCTTGGAGTGGCTGCTAATGGTCGATAGCGCCCTCTTGCAAAAGGTAGTAATCGGTCAAGAGCGAATGGGCTGAAGAATCAGAAAAACAGGACCGAAAAGGGGGCGGAATCTTTTTTCATTGAGCATTCGAACGGCCTAAAGGGCTTGCTAGGGTAAGACTAGAGCGGCCTCTCACTCTTCGTCGCGATACCGCGTGCCTAGAACCCTTTTCATCATTGCTTCCATTGACTTGGCGTCTTGTACGGCCTTATCAAATTCGGCTTTGCTGTTTGGGCGCAGGCCAAATTCATCTTGAAAGTAGTATGATTCTAAAAATCAACTTAACAAGCTGTTGTGCTTGAAGGCTATTTCTAGCATCACTCGGAGGAAGCCAGAAGCTTGCAGGGTTTTCATTGTGGATGGCTTCGGCGTCGTCCAACTCCCAGCCATCTCTATCGTTGTCAGCTAACGTTGCTTCCATAATCCCTCAAAAAGCTCATATCTTCTATGACTCCGCTGGAGTGATGCCGTATTTCCCATCGTTATGCCAGCGCCCCCGCGCAAGCTGTATTCCTCGAACGTGTACTCTGTACCAAGCACTTTGGGTAGTGCATGGTCAAGATTTTTTTGGGTTGAACAGATACGTAGACGCTCGTAGGCTTTCCAAGGGCTCTTCTTTTTCGCATTGCGAGAAATATACCTACTCAGACTTGTAGAAATTCCATAGGATGCTATTTTCCAGAAAAATCTAATAGTCGCCTCGCGAGAGCCCAGCAGGAATTTTTTGGTCACAGGTTCCATGCGTGTGCGCTCAATAAAATTTTTTATAAAGTCTCGGGTGGGATTACTATACAAAACTCAAGGAGTTTATTGATGGCTGTAAACTATCAAGAAGATCTTGCAGAGGAAGGCGTTGGGTCGGGAGTAGAAAGCGAGTCCGAGGAAAGTCAATTTCAAACCGGAGAACCCTTTGATCCGGCCTCAATATCCCTATCTTCTAAGATTATTGCGTTAGATACAGTTCTTAGAAGAATTCGCAATAATACAATTAAGTTGGCTCCTGATTTTCAGAGGAACTTTGTTTGGGATGTGAAGCGTAAAAGCTTGCTTATCGAGTCCATGATGTTGCGCATCCCTCTTCCTATGTTTTATGTGTCCGAAGATAAAGACGGACGATGGGAAGTAGTCGATGGTCTCCAGCGACTTACTACAATAAAAGATTTTATTCTGGGCGAGGATGATGATGGCAAGGGTTTTAAACTGAAAGGTTTGGAGTTTTGGGGCGGGTCATTCGATGGTAAGGACTTTTACACAATTGAAAATAAGTTAAAAGCGGCTCGGGTTATTAATAACATTATGGAAGCAGAGCTTTCATTTACTATTATTAATCCGGATACTCCTGAAAAGGTTAAGAGAAATATATTTAAGCGTATCAACACTGGAGGTATGAGGCTTTCGACTCAAGAAATTCGGCATGCTTTGTATCAAGGTGAAGCTTCAAAGCTCCTTAAGGAATTAGTTAATAATGATACCTACTTAAGAGTTGTAGGAAAAAATGTGAAAGATGATCGTATGGCTGGTCGAGAACTCGCTTTGCGATTTATATCGTTCCATTTAAGGAGGAGAACTGATTTTGGTGGTGATATGGATGAGTTTTTGTCCGATACCATGAGGCACATTAATAAAGAATATGTCGTTCCTCTTAGAGCTCCTTATAGTAGGATTGCTCTGATTGAATCGTTTGAAAAGGCGCTCGTTAGAAGTCATTCGATTTTTGGAGAGCATGTGTTTAGGAGGTCTAGTGGTAGCGGAAGGAAAACGCCGATAAATAAGTCGCTTTTTGAAATGTGGACTGTTTTATTTGCTAGGCTTACGAGTGCTACATATGAAAATATCTTTGCGAACAAGGCATCTTTTTTAAGTTCTTATTATGAGATACTACAGGATGACGTATTTTCTGATGCGATAGGTAAGTACGGTAGCGAGTCCTCGGGAGTGCGTGATAGGTATTCGACAATAATAAAGTTGCTAAAGGAGTATCAGAATGCTTAGTTATTTGGCAGTTAAAAATTTTAAGTCATTTGAGTCTCAAGTGCTTGAGCTTGGTAATCTTACAGTTCTAACTGGGTTGAATAATACAGGTAAAAGCACAGCTATACAGGCGCTAAGAATGTGCCTGTCTGAGCATGATACTGGGGCCCCTTACATAAGTGGGCTAGGAGGATATGCAGAGCTTCGCTCACGCCAAGCTGGAGTTAGTGATGAAATTGAAATTGGTATTTTAAGTGATGATGATCACCAGATATTGCTTTCGATTTCAAAGAACTCCTCCAAACTTATTGGGAAAGATAGAATTCCTTTAACCCAATTTATATCTGCAGATAGGTTCGGCCCCCGCGTCGGTTTGCCTACGTTGGGAGATGACATTGCTTCCCTCGCAATCGGACAGAACGGAGAATATTCCGCGCACTTTGCGACGCTTATGGAAGGTTGTATCATTCCAGAGGAGCTAAGGCATCCAGATGCGCAAGGAAATACGCTGAAAGCCCAATTGAATTGGTGGATGAGCGACATAGCACCTGGTGTTAAGCTTGATTACGGCGTCCAAGAAAAATTTGACTTGTCACATTTATCAATTGATGGCGTTCGACCAACAAACTCCGGTTATGGGATAAGTTACGCTTTGCCTATAGTTTTAGGCCTGTTAACCATGCCGGCTAAAATGGTCGATGATTCTGACCCTAGAGTTGTGCGCTGGTTTCAACGTATAGCGGATTCTGGGGCTTGTTTGATTCTCGAAAATCCTGAGGCTCATTTGCATCCACGTGGTCAGACGGGACTGGGGATCCTGGCTGCGATGGCGGCTTTCGCAGGTGTTCAAGTAATTATTGAAACCCATAGTGATCATTTGCTTGATGGAATTAGGCTGGCCGTGAAGGCCAATGAAAATATAATAGCCGAGAAGATTAAGATCTATTTTTTCACTAAGAAAATAAATGAGGCTACAGTCGCTGAGCAGGTGGCACTAAAACCTGATGGTAAGCTTGATCGTTGGCCAGAGGGTTTCTTTGATCAGCATTCTAAAAATCTAAGAGTTCTAGCCTCAGGGAGAGCTTAATGCACTTTTTCATGGACGAACTTCACATCGCTGCGTGTCTCGAGAATCTGCCCCGAAAAATTGCCGAATTTGAAAAAATAGCTCAAACTATGGATGAGGTTTCGTCTAATCCATGCTTGAGTTTGTATTGTCCTTACGAACTTCATTCGTTGCCTATCAAGGATAAGAGTTTTGCTGAACTCTTATATTCTTGTTATGGAGATGGCGAGTATCGTGATGCTATATTATTGTTTGATGTGGCCGCTCAGAAAGGGCAAAGCACTGATCTAGAAAATGATCGTCCACTAGAGTCTGGAATTATAGAGTTAGCAAGAAAAGGTAAAGGCGGTTGTCTTTCTGGTACAGACTACTCGGCAGAGGAGTGGTGGGATGATGATGCCATGTGCATGGTCAATGATCAGGCAAGCTTGATGGCCGCTCTGCGAAAACTTTTTGTAAGAGACGGCTTTAAAGTTGATTTGCTAGCTCAGTTAAGTGATCTTATGTTTCCGGATATATATTTTCATGCTGGGATTAGTGATGTAAGAAAGATGGATGTCTCCTATAGAGAATGTGGGGGTTTAATTATTCATCAGCTGGCTTATTTAAATGATTGTGCTGTTGATGATTTCAAAAATGATCTTCCAGCGCAGGTGATTCAACTTGCTGCCAGTAGAGGTGTTGAAATATCTCCGGAGAGTCCCAATACTCACGCAAATGTGCAAGCTATGGGTAAAAGAAATATTGATATAAATGGTGTTTCTCTTACTTGTGAGTGGCATACGAAAGTTACTTACAACAAAGGACGTATTCATTTTCATGCCCGCCCTAATACTCACCATGAAAGTATCTTGAGGTCCACTAAATCAAAGCTTGTCGTCGGAATCATAACAGATCATCTTCCGACCTGATTATTGAACATGGCCGTCTTCGAATGCCTTGGATTGTCATGCTGCTTGAGCCTGCACATACTTGCCATCATGTGAAAAATTCCAGGGCGCGTGGAACGTTTTACCTCCACCGGCCTAGTAGTGATTGACAATTGAGATAGGAAGCAGCCCGCGATCGCGGGCTGATTCGGGATCACGCGGCGAGTAGGTCTTCCAGAGAGATGTTACGGGCCACCGCTGCCAAATCGGAACGTTCAAGCCTCGAATGGAAGGGGCCGAAGCGAGGGATCTCAAGCCCAGACAATCCATCTCCCATTCCGCCTTTTTGGTAGCTGATGGCAAGTATCCGTGCGCCTACAGCGAGCAGTTGCTCGGTCACCGTGTTCCACTCCTCATCCAATGCAAATCCAGCCGCGCTCAATGCGGCTGTCTTGGACTCATCTCCACGTTGGCGAGCATTCGTGATTTGAGCCTCAAGAGCATCAAGCTCGACTTGCAGAGCAGCGATGATCAGGTCTTGCCTCCTTACCTGCTCGTCCGTTGTTGCCAGTTGCTTAGCGGCCTTTTGCATTTCGCCGCTTGCGGATTTTTCCCCTTCGGCATCGCCGCTTGCGAGGCATTTTGCGTAGGACGTTGCAGCATCGCGCTCGGCTTGTTGCGCCTTTTCTAGGGCTTGATTGGCTTCTGATTGAATTGTCTGAAACCGCTCATTCAGGTGCAATTTTTTCCGTTCCAGCGCTTCGATTTCAGCGGTTGCATCGGTCATCGCTTGAATAGCGTCAGCTTTGATCTGACCAATTTTTTCCAGCCTCTCCAAGTGTTGAAGCTTGCGATCAATTGATGCCAGCTCACGGGGAATCAGATCTATGCGGGCTTTGACGCTTGATAGTTTTTCCATAGACTCGCGGCTTTCAGGGCTTCCAATTACGTTGCCATTCGCACTGAACCCGCTGGGTGCATTGCGCCATTCGGCCTCCAGTTGTGGCAGGCTTTCTTCGAGTGTTTCCAGTTCTTGAATCAAAGCGACTTGTTGCTGTTTTAGCTGGTTCATGTTGCGTTCCTAAAGGCGAGAGGTTGATTGGTTTTTTTCGTTGGCGGGCCAGGCCAAGATGAGCCAGCATTCCTCATGGCGTGGCCGTTATTACGCCGCCTGGGCGCCGTGATTACCCTGCTCTGGCACTGCGATAACCACATAGCAACGCTGCAAGCCCAGCCCAGGTAGTCGCACTGCGGTCGAAGCTTTGCCATCCTTTCCAGGCTCTAAAACGCCTCGTCGCAGGAGCTCTTTATTAACCGCACTCAGGTTCATGCCTCGGAAGATTTCGGAGCGCCATGCCTCCGGCAGCACGTAGTAGGTGTTGGTGGTGTGCAGGGCATCACCCATGCCGTGTTCCATCGTCTTGCGAAAGCCCAACCGATCAATCGTGCGTGGGCCGTGTTCATCGATCTTGGCGGCGGCAGATTCCCATCGGGTAAAGCGGCTTTCTCCAAATCGCTCGATGACTTGGCGTAGCCGGGCCAAGATTGCATCTCCCTCAAAGTTACCGGCGCCGCCACGCTCAGCCAGCCATGCTTGCAGGCAAACCCGTGCAGCAGTCGTGGCCGTACCATCAGGCCAACCGGTGACGCCGAAAGCGGTGGCCAACTCTCCCGCCGCTGCGGCCAGACCGAAGCGAAGGGCGGCACGTTGGGCTTGTCCACTGGCCGAGGCGGGCAAGTTTTGGGTGATGAACTGCTCCACCGTGCGGCGAACGATCACCGACCACCTGAGCATTTCTCCAGGTGCACACATTGCGTGCAGGAAGGCGGTGAGGGGCGTGCCGTAGTATTTGGCTACTCGGGCCTTGAGCGCATCGGAGAGGGCGGCGGCGTCTTCAAAACCGTTCAGCACATCGAACATGCCGAGACCTTTGCTCGCATCGGCTGGGACGGCGAGCATGCGTACCTCCATACCGGCTTTCAGCTCCTTGTTGGCGTCTGCCATGTGCTGCGCTAACGTTTTCTCGCCCGTCGAGAGAAACAGCAAGCGCCACTCCTGCACCTGTCGGCCCGCTTGTCCTCGATCATTCGCCCGTGCCTTACCAGTACCGTTGCCGAGCATGTACACCGTCTCGCCGATAATGCGCGGGTCGCACATGCCGATTTCATCCAGCACCAGGAGGCCGTCTGAGTGCGCAGCGGCGATGGACTCCAAGGCGTTATCTGTCGAGCGCCACGAACGCACCAGACGCGGTCCGCCATAAACCGAGGCAGCGACCTGCAAGTGGGTAGTCTTGCCCCCGGAACTGTCGCCGTAGAGATGGAAGCCGCCCGACTCATGCCCGAGCAGATTGAGCAGAGGTCCTGCAAAGGCCACAGAGACGACAAACGCCAAGCGATGGTTACCAACGCACAGCGCGCCGATTTGCTGCTGCCACTGCCCCAGAGAGCCCGCCTCGCTGATCGGGGGCAACTGCGCACCGGCCTCATAAAAATGCAGGTGTTCGGCGTGCGAGCCAATCTGTTGTTCGGGCAATAGAAACGCCTTGTCGTGCCAGCCCAAGCGCGTTACCAAGCGTGCGCGCTGGGCGCTATCGAAGCCGCCGAGGTAACTCTGCAGGTCGTTGCGTGCGTTACGTCCAGATCGGCTTCCCGCGAGGCGCAGGCCCATGTCTACCAGTGGACCGAGTACATCCTTGCCGAAGTCGCCAGTCATGGTTCGGGCCGGAATATTCCAGCGCTTTTTGGCGCCGTCCGGGTCGTCGAACTCGACCAACAAACCCCAGTTGTGGCCTTTGTCGTCGCGAGTGCGGGCGATGATTTCGAGAGGCGAACACACAGGACGCGCCTCGCCATCATCGCCGGAATAAAACACCCCTTCAGGCGTCAGGCGAAAGCCGCCCGGCAATAAGTCATTTTTCGATTTCGCAGGGCGTTTGGCGGGCGCCTTGGCCTTCTGTTCTTGAGGTTCAGTTGGCTCAGCGGCACCGCCGAAAAACTCACCGCTGCGCACCAGCTCGGCGACGTGGGCAGCGGTCCAGCCTTTGGCTAACGCATCCGCTGCATCGTCGCCGTCTGCCCATTTTCCACCCTTGATGAGCGTGGGCTTTCCGCCTTTGCTGCTGGGCTTGAGCTTGAACACGTCGAGCGAGATTCGTTGTACCGAAGCGACGCCCAGCTCAATCAACTTGAGCTCGATGGCGCCCATGCAGGTCTTCCCGCTGGCATCGTTATCCGGCCATAGCACCACCGTGCGCCCTTTGAGTGGCGTCAGGTCGGCCTTGTGCCAAGAGTTGGAGCCGTTCGGCCAGCACGTGGCTACATGGTCGGGCATCAGTTCAGCGGCGGCATCAGCAGCCTTTTCGCCTTCACACAGCACCACAGGCGCATTGGCGCGCTGTGTCAGTTCATCCAGGCGCAGCAGAGGCCGAGGTTCAGGCAAGCCTTGCCAGCGCCATTGAGTGGTTTGCCCGTCGGAACGCTTGCACCAGGTCAACGGTGCAAATACCTTTCGCGGTTTGCCGTCTTCATCTGGGCCCAAGTCGAAGCGATACAGCGCCATGACCGGCTGGCCCTGGGTATCGCGATAAATCCACACCTTCGACGGAACACCGTGTTGCCGGTGTTTGGCAGGGCACTTGTTCATGGCCTCGGCCGGGATCGGTTGAATCGCGATCCACTCCGGCGTTGCGCTTTTGGCTGGTGTGCTTTTGGTGGCTGCAGATCCTGCGGAAACGCTGAGCAGATCTGCCAGTTTTTTACAGGCTTCAACATCGGTGCCGCCGTCGATGTAGCGCACCAGGTCGATCAGGTCGCCGCCCTTATCGCCGGTGGCAAAATCCGCCCAGGTGCCTTTGCTCAAATTGACCTTGAGTGAGCCTGCACGTTTGTCCGTGCGCGTCGGGTTTGGTGCTGTGTATTCCTTGCCACCATCGACGCGTTTGCCGTTGGGCAGCCAGTGCGCAAGCACACGGTCGATGTGCTTCAGGGCAACGCTTTTTACGTCGGCAAAGCTAGGGCGTTTTGAGGTGTTGCCGGTGCGTTGAGTCATAGGGCGGCCCTCGACTCAAGCAACGCCTCGTTCACGTCGTCGATTAGCGCCTTGGCCATCTCTCCGAGGTAGAACGCAGGCCAACTAAAGCGCTCGCCCGCATCGCTGATGGCGGCGTCAAGGATCAGTTGATTGGCGTGGTGCAGAATTTGGGAGACGGCTTCAAGTGCGTCCTCCAGTGGGATACCGGCATTCACCCGAAACAGGTTTTGGCCGTTACCGTTGGCAGGAGAAAACTCGGTGCGTCCACGAGTGATGGAGTGAGTCATAGCGCACCGCCTTTCTGGCTCATCGGCACAGAAGATGCGTCACCGTACATGGTGAGTGTTTTGATCAAGCCCAAAGTGCCGCGCACGTCCCAAATAACAGACGACAGCACGCGGTTGGAGAGCAGGGGTTTATCCCCGTCTAAGTGGTCCTCCAGCAGCATGAGAACGGAGTCGGCACGGTCGAGCGCACAGGTGATGGCGTCGATAGGCAGACCGGCTTCGGCGTCCTGGCTGACGCAGAGGAGATCCTCGGGCAGTGCAAAGCCTGGGAGCATGTTCATTGGGCACCCCCTGCGGCTTCCAGGGCGCGAGCCTTGGACATATGGGCGTTGTAGCGGGAAAGGCGTGTAGCGAGGCTGGAGTTTGCGTGTAAAGCGGCGAGAGCCATTGCTCGATGAGCGGCGGCGCGAATTCTGGACGGATTGAGGGCGTGCATTTGGTGAAGCTCCTGTATGTGAGGAGCTGCCACTGATCGTCGCCAAACGAATTCGGGTGGCAGCTGTGCGCGGGTTGGCGAACCGGGCATACAGGACCCCGGCAGACCCGAAGGTCTCCCACGCACAGCCGCCATAAAGCAGGAATGCGGGCACAAAAAAAGCGCCTGCAATCGGTATGGGGCGCCTGTGCGCCTGTATGTACTCGGGTCGCCAAACCCGTTCGCTGAATTTGCAGCGACAGCCAGAGAGTAACGCCCGTTTTTTGAAAGTGCAACTGTGCAGATCACTTGCGGATTTTTTCGATGCGGCATAAATTGATCAAGCATGTAGATTCACCTCAACGCCTCCGGTTGCCGCCGGGGGCGTTTTCGTTTCAGGCATGGACGTCCCAGCGCAGGTAGACAAAGGGCAACAGGTCGCCTTCGAGGCAGGCGCGTGCATCCTCGTAGGCGTCTATCTGTTGGCCTTCGTCGACGATGATTGCTTGCGGGGCTTGGCAAGGAACTGACAATGCGCACCAGATGCCATCTCTCCATCGCATCACCATGACGTCCCGGTTCAGGCGTTTTTGCTCCGTGCGGTAACGTTCAAAACGCTGCATACCGCGTGACGAGAACCCGACTTTTCTGAGTACAGAAAAGGGCTGCACGATGGCCCTATTGGCGACACGATTTTTCATGCTGCCACCTGGTCGCGAGCCTCTATGCGGCTTCGTGCCCATGTTTGGATTTCAGATAAAACCCAAGCTACTGGCGCGCCGCGAGCGTTGCTGTTGCTCAATTTGACGGGCAGGGGAAAGCCACTATCTGTGCGCTGCATGAGTTTGTAGATGGTGGAGCGCTTCATGCCCACGATCCGCTCGACCTCGGGCATACGGATCAATGTCGACGATGCGTCAAACATTGGACTTGGAGTGGTTGGGTTAAGGCGGGGAATTTCAGTGATAGGGGCTTTCATAGGTCTTGCTCTCGACTGGTTAGGACTGAGAGCAATGATCTAGGTGTAGGTCGGTGGTGAGCAGTTCACTTCCAATTGAAATCCGATTGAAATTTTAGCTACAGCACCAAGTTGCGTTTGAGAATGGTCTCAACGCTTTTGCGAGTTAGGGGCTTTTCGGTTTCAAGTGCAATCCAATCAGGCCGTTGTTTTGGAGGTTTGGCGACCTCACGCTGTAGCCAGGCATGTACCTTCGTTGCAACGTTGCGTTTGAACATCCCCGCTGCGCGGTAGTGACGTCCCTGTTTAACTATTGCGGCGTCTCGAACGCTAATCTCTTCGTTACGCTCCATGCCGCTGATGATGCCGCCGATTTTGCGGGTGGCATTCTTAATCGCGCGGTGGGCGATAGGTCTCAGTTCATCTGCGGTAAGGCAGGGTAAGGACGTGATCGGTTCCAAGTGGAGGACGTACTGATCAAGCGCCTCAATGCGCGTGTTCGGATCGACCTGCATCTCTACGAATTGGCAGTAGAGATCCTTGGGCCAGTCGGTGGGAAGTTCGGAGACATGAGACCACGCCTCTTGGTCGGCTGTGTGCATCCAGCTGGCTATCGTCTCCAGCGCTTTTACGGCACAAGCCATGATGTATGCAGAATGAGCATCACGCTCTGATGCCGAGTAGCAATTGCTGTACATGCGGACCCAATGCGCGAGGCGTGCACTAGTGTCGGTGGAGGCATACTGAAAAATTGTCTCCTCATGGATCGTCGTCTGAATGCACATGCTGACAAGATCTTTGTTGATATCTTCACCATGAATGCGCAGACAGCATTGGTCGATCAAACGACAGGCGTCAGTGACCTGCTCACGGCAGAGGTCATAGAGCGGTTGCGTAGAGAGATAACTGAACAAGCCTCGGCTTAACGCCAAATGCAAAATGGGTTGGTGATCATTCATTGCCAACTGTCTCAGGCACCGTGTAACGGGGAGTCCCGCGCCCTGCATTCAAAGCGAGTGGCCAGCGAAAGCCGTTTTGTAGGCGCATGTTTAGACCGCTTGCCCACAGCAGGCATGTAATGACTTTGGCGTTACACGCAAGGGCAGTGTTACATCGCATATACGTTAAGCTGTTGAACTGTGTAACGTGCGTGAAAGCCAATGAATCCGGGCACTCGGCGAGTGGCGTTACACGAGTAACACGCGTTACACCGGATTTAGAGGGGGGCAGGGTAAGTGCTCTCACACTGCCTTCCCAAATTGACCTTGCACTACATTCCCGGCCTCTAGGGAGTCGAGATGATCGGCGTACCACTGCATCATCTGTGTGCGTTGCTCAAGGTACTGAGCCTTGTTGTAAATCCCTCGAACACCTTGTGCCTTGTGGCTGAGTTGGGCCTCGATATGGTCAGCTGGATATCCGTGCTCGTTGAGGATCGTGCTGGCGATGTGGCGGAAGCCATGGCCGGTCTGGCGGCCCTCGTAACCAAGGCGTCTGAGTGCCATTAGGAATACGGTATCGCTGCGGGGTTTAGTGCGGTCGCTTCTACCTGGAAACAGGAGTGGGTAAGCTCCGGTTATTTGCCGAAGCTCTAATAGTGCTTCCACTGCTTGAATGCATAGTGGCACCAGGTGCTCACGACCTTTCTTGCGGCCCTTGCGCTCGACTGGAACGGTCCAGAGCTTCTTGTCGAAATCGAACTCTACCCAGTGTGCTTCTCGGAGTTCGCTGGGGCGTACAGCCATCAGGGTCAGCAGCCTCAGGCCGAGCTGAACATCTTTCGCGTGGGGGTAGGAGCGTATCGCTCGAAGTAACCCCGGAAGCTCATCGGGGGAGACGTGGGCGTAGTTCTCTGCCTTTCCCGAGGACAGAAATTTATGCACACCCTCCAACGGGTTGTTGACGGCTCTGCCTGTTACGCGAGCCAGGTCATAGATATCTTTGCAGTAGGCCCTCACACGGCTCATCTGTTCCAGAATCCCCTGACGCTCAAGCCCTCTCAATAGCTCCATCCACTCCATCGACATGATTGAGGTGTAGGGGCGTTTACCGAGCGAGGGGAATACATGGCGTTCGAGTGCGCCAAGTATCCTTTTGGCCGTACCAGCATCCCAGCCGCTAAGGCGAGACGTGTGCCACTCCCTTGCCAATGCTTCAAAGGTGTCATTGGCCGCGTCGATCTCGGCGGCTTGGCGAGCTTTCTTCGAGGTGATCGGGTTCTTACCTTCCGATGCGTCTGCGCGTAGATCAGCCGCTTTCTGTCGAGCGAAAGCGCCACCCACTTCCGGATAGCCGCCAAGACCAAGCCATGACCATTTGCCGTCCGGCTTCTTGTAACGTAACTCCCAGGACTTCTGGCCGTTTGGCTTGACCCTGAAATACAGCCCTGGGCTGTCTAGTTCGCGGTATGTCCCGGCCTCAGGCTCCAGGCTGGAGAGTGTCGTGTCAGCGAGAGGGCGTCGCTTGATATCTGTGCGTTTCATCCTTGTATGCCTTCAGTTCAATTTTTTATGAAGCATACACGTGGGCATACACGGAGGGGAAGGATAGGGGTAGATAGAGGTGGACAGCCAGAAACAAGAAAGCCCGCACGAGGCGGGCTTCTTGAGGTGATTCATAGACTGCTGTAGACATCTATGGATCGGTACTTGGTGGCTACACAGGGACTTGAACCCCGGACCCCAGCATTATGAATGCTATGCTCTAACCAACTGAGCTATGTAGCCAAGTGGCGCGCATTATTCGCGGAGAACGGGAATGCGTCAAGCGCTTTTTTTGAAAATTTATCTACGCTATCAACTGTTTAAGCAAAAACACCGGGTGAGGCGACCAGTGGCTGGGGATTTGTGCAGTTCCCCAGGTCGCGAAAATCAAAGTGTGGGAGCGGGCGTGCTCGCGATGGCGGTGAGCCAGCCAATACGGGAGTTGATTGACCCACCGCCATCGCGGGCAAGCCCGCTCCCACCTTTGATGTGGGGTGTTCTTACCAGGCACAAGGCCGAAGGATTCTCTAGGAAATGTCCCTCAAATTAGACGGATCCATCTTGTTGGCCCTTTACAACCCATGAGCGCTGCATCGATTCACCTACTCGTTAGCCTGCTAACGGGATAGCCTTCCTGCCCCGAAAAATGGCACATTGTCGCACCTGCACCTGTGCATCCATCTGCTGTACGGAAACGTTCCTCATGGCTCTTACCAATTCCCAGCCTTCAGTGGCTACGACGCCGGCCGCGGCGCAATCCAGCCCGTTGGTCATGCGTATCATCGGCGCCGTGGCGCTGGCGCACTTGATCAATGACTTGATCCAGGCGGTGTTGCCGTCGATCTACCCGATGCTCAAGCAAAGTTATGGCCTGACGTTTACCCAGGTCGGCCTGATTACCCTGACGTTCCAGCTCACGGCCTCGCTGCTCCAGCCGTGGGTGGGGTATTACACCGATCGCCATCCCAAGCCGTTCCTGCTGCCCTGCGGGATGATCTGTACGCTGGTGGGGATTTTGATGATGTCCCAGGTCGGCAGTTTCCCGCTGATCCTACTGGCGGCGGCGTTGATCGGCATTGGTTCCTCGACCTTTCACCCGGAGGCGTCCCGCGTGGCGCGCCTGGCCTCGGGTGGGCGCTATGGCCTGGCGCAGTCGACCTTCCAGGTTGGCGGTAACGCAGGTTCGGCGTTTGGCCCGTTGCTGGCGGCGGCGATCATCATTCCGTATGGCCAGGGCAATGTGGCGTGGTTCGGCTTGTTCGCGGTATTCGCCCTGGGTGTGCTGTATGCGATCAGCCGCTGGTACCGCAACCATTTGAACCTGTTCAAACTCAAGCAGGGCCAGGCCGCTACCCACGGCCTGTCGAAAAACCGCGTGCTCGGTGCGTTGGTGGTGCTGGGGCTGTTGGTGTTTTCCAAGTACTTCTACATGGCCAGCTTCACCAGTTACTTCACCTTTTACCTGATCGAGAAGTTCGACCTGTCGGTGGCCAGCTCGCAGTTGCATCTGTTCCTGTTCCTGGGGGCGGTGGCGGCGGGCACGTTCTTTGGCGGGCCGATTGGCGACAAGATCGGCCGCAAGGCGGTGATCTGGTTCTCGATCCTGGGTGTGGCGCCTTTTACCCTGCTGTTGCCCCATGTCGACCTGTTCTGGACCAGCGTGCTCAGTGTGGTGATCGGCTTTATCCTGGCTTCGGCGTTCTCGGCGATTGTGGTTTACGCGCAGGAATTGGTACCGGGCAATGTGGGAATGATCGCCGGGGTGTTCTTCGGCCTGATGTTCGGGTTTGGCGGGATTGGTGCGGCGTTGCTGGGCTACCTGGCAGACATCCACGGCATCGAGTACGTGTACACGCTGTGCTCGTTCCTGCCGCTGCTCGGGGTGCTGGCGATTCTGTTGCCACGTTCGAAAAAGGCTTGAAGCCGGGGGAGGGCCCTATCCATGGGCATTCCCTCTCCTATTGGAATGGATGAGATTTTGTCGCACGTTTGAGCTGTTCCCGTGCCCGGGACAGGCGGGAACGGACGGTACCAATCGGGATCGCCAGGGCATCGGCGGTGTCCTGGTAGCTACCGTCGGTTTCCAGTGAGGCATACAAGGTGTTGCGCATTTCCAGGGGCAGGTTCTGGATTGCGCTGAGGGTGTTTTCCAGCCGGCGGTTGATCTCGAATTGGCGCGCCAGGTCCTGCTCTTCGTTATGTCCATGGGACAGCGACTCGTCGAACTCGCAATGCACCGGCTTGGCATAGAGGCGGCGGAAGTGATTGCGGATCAGATTCAGCGCGATCCCGCACATCCACGTGCTTAATGATGCCTGCGCGCTGAAGTGATGGCGGTTACGCCAGGCCTCCAGGTACGTCAGTTGCAGGATGTCGTCCGCATCCTCCGGGTTCAAAACGCGTTTATGAATGAACCGGCGCAGGCGTTTGTGGTGGTCGTCGGACAGATCTTGGATGGATTGGCCAGGGTCACGGGGAAGATTAACTAAAACACTGATAGGGATATCCATGATTTTTCCTCAGGGTATAAGCAGTCGAAATGGCTTCGACGAGAACCCTGTTAGCACCGCTTGTGCCAATCGGAAATTGTCTGTATCTAATTGATATATATAGCGAAATATCTTGTTTTAGGTGTTTTTCATGCAAGAGCTTGCGCAAGCCGCCGTGGGTTTGTGCGGGTATTTTCATTGCTGATGCAAAGCGGATGAGGATGGAACCGTATGGGCTGTCCCAGCCACACAAGGATACGAATCTCTTGTGCTGGCACTCCCATGAAAGTCGATCCCAATCTTGAAGTGCAAACCCCCGCGCCCCTGAATCAACCGGCCCCGGCACGGATTGAGGGTGGGCTGCCGGTTCCGATAAACGCTCCGGTTGCTGACGATCTGAGTGTGCTGTTCACCCAGGAGGTCGAATTCAATGGCCGGGCGCTGGGCCAGCGCCAACTGGGCCTGCGGGCCCCAGCGGCCGAGCAGTTGACGCAGCTCTATGATCAACTGGGGCACCCGGCGCAGACGACAATGGCGACCGTTGCCCGTAACGTCAGGGTGCAACTGCTGGTCGGCGCCAAGGTCGGCAAGTTGATGGATATCACGGGCAACGACCCGGCGCGCGCGTATGTGGTGCTCAAGCACGTGGCGCTGCAGGCGGACGCCGAGGGGCGTACCGCCGAGGCGAGCCTGGCGCGCAGTTCGCTGGTTGACCTTGAGGCCCACTACAAACCACAGATCCAGGCGGGCCTGAACACCGCACTGGCATTGCAGGCCGGCAGTGATGACCCGCAGCTGCGCCAGGCGGTGCGCAGCCTGTATTACACCAGCGTGGTCACGACCCAATCGCTGGCGACCATTATGCAGTCGCTGCTGGGGCTGTTCGGGGGCGGGGACTTTGAGTCCGGGCTCAAGCTGATCCGCCGCGCCCTGGCCGACGATATTGCCGCGCAGACCTCTTCGGTAGACCGGGGCCAGTTGCGCACCCTGTTGCTGGGCTTGAATGACTGCAGCCGCCTGAGTGGTGTGCTCGCCCGCTGCAAGGATCTGATCGGCAAGTTCCTTCTGTTGTACCCCGAACTGCCCCTGGACGCGGTGGGCCTGTTGCAGCGCTTGCTGGGGTATGCGGCCAGCGGTCTTGCGCCCCACGAAATCAAGCACCTGGCCCGGGACCTGGGGGGCGATCAGTGGGCTCACCAATTACAGTCGCTGAGCACCTTTTTCCCGGAGCTCAAGGCCTTGCCGCTGGCCTGGTGGTGTGATGCAAGACGGCGCGAGGAGGCACTGAACAGCTACAAGCAGGTCCTGCTGGAGTACGCCACCCAGGAGCGAGGCACGCGGCATACCCACACGTGGCCGGAATTGAAGGCATGAGTGCTTTGCGGGCCATCAACGGCGTGCTGTTGAAGGTTGCACAACGCGCCGAGGTGCTGGGCGCGGTGGTGGTCATGGCCATTGTGTTTATCTTTATCGTGCCGCTGCCCACCTGGCTGGTGGATATCCTGATCGCCCTCAATATCTGTATTTCTTGCCTGTTGATCGTGCTGGCGCTGTACCTGCCGGGGCCGCTGGCGTTTTCATCGTTCCCGTCGATCCTGCTGCTGACCACGATGTTTCGCCTGGCGCTGTCGATTGCCACCACGCGCCTGATCCTGCTGGAGCAGGACGCCGGCGACATTGTCGAGGCGTTCGGCAACTTTGTGGTGGGCGGCAACCTCGCGGTGGGCCTGGTGATCTTCATGATCCTGACCCTGGTTAACTTCCTGGTGATCACCAAGGGTTCGGAGCGGGTTGCGGAAGTGGCGGCGCGTTTCAGCCTGGACGCGATGCCCGGCAAGCAAATGTCCATCGACAGCGACCTGCGCGCCGGCCTGATCGACGGCAACCAGGCCCGGGACAAACGTGAGCAACTGTCACGCGAAAGCCAGTTGTTCGGGGCCATGGACGGGGCCATGAAGTTCGTCAAGGGCGACGCCATCGCGGGGCTGATCATTGTCGTGATCAACTTGCTGGGCGGTTTCGCCACCGGCATGTTCCAGCATGGCATGAGTGCCGGCGAATCCATGGCTTTGTACTCGGTACTGACCATCGGTGACGGCCTGATCGCGCAGATTCCGGCCCTGCTGATCTCGCTGACCGCCGGCATGATCATCACCCGTGTAGCGCCTTCCGGGCGCAATAAAGGCAGCAACAACATGGGCGCCGAGATTGCCCGGCAAATGACCAGCGAGCCCAAGAGTTGGATGATTGCCTCGGTGGGCATGCTCGCCTTCGCCACGCTGCCGGGGATGCCCACGGTGGTGTTCATCCTGATTTCGTTGATGACCGGCAGCCTCGGCTATTTCCTGATGCGCCGCCGCCAGCGTGAGGAACAGTCGCAGGAACCGGCCACCGATACCGTCCCCCCAGAGCAGAACGGGGTGGAGGATCTGCGCGGCTTTGACCCGTCGCGGCCGTACCTGTTGCAGTTTCCGCTGGCCTTGCAGGAGAGCCCGCTGGTATCGGATGTGATCCACGGGGTGCGCCAGAGCCGCAATAGCCTGGTGACCCAGATTGGCTTGACCCTACCGCCGTTTGAAGTCGAGTTCGCCCCGGCATTGGCCGACGATGAGTTTCGTTTCTGCGTGCATGAAGTGCCGATATTGAAGGCCACGCTGGGACATTGGGTGGGTGTGGAAATGGCGGCATTTGCGGGCGAGCCCGCAAGTGGCAGCAGGGGCCTGGCGGAGCGCGACGAACAGGATTGGATGTGGTTTGCCCCTGATGACCCGCTGCTGGCGGACGAGCATCTGGCGCGCTCGACGGCCTACAGCCTGCTCCAGGAGCGCATGACGCGAGCGATGCTGCTCAGCGGCCCGCAGTTCCTCGGCATCCAGGAGAGCAAGGCGATTCTCAGTTGGCTGGAGTTCAACCAGCCGGAATTGGTGCAGGAACTGCAGCGGATCATGCCGTTGTCGCGTTTTTCGTCGGTGTTGCAGCGCCTGGCCGGCGAGGGCGTACCGCTACGGGCGGTGCGCCTGATTGTCGAGGCGTTGATCGAGCACGGCCAGCATGAACGTGAGCCGGATGCCCTGGCCGACTATGCGCGTATTGCCCTCAAGTCGCAGATCCTGCACCAGTACAGCGAAACCGATGGCCTGCATGCCTGGCTGTTGTCACCGCACACCGAAAACGTGTTGCGCGACGCCCTGCGCCAGACCCAGACCGGGGTGTTCTTTTCTTTGGATAACGAAAGCAGTGCGGCGCTGGTCAGCTTGCTCAAGCAGGCCTTCTCCGTGCGCCCCAAGAGCAAAAGCGTGCTGCTGGTTGCGCAGGATCTGCGCAGCCCCTTGCGCACCTTGTTGCTGGAGGAGTTCAACCATGTGCCGGTGCTGTCGTTTGCCGAGTTGAGTGCATCGTCCAAGGTCAAGGTGCTGGGGCGTTTTGATCTGGCCCAGGAGAATCTGTTTCGAGAGGAAGTGGCATGAGGCCTGGCGATGTTTGAGCTACGAGTGCTGGATGGTTCGCGCCAGGGGGCGGCGTTGCCGCTGTTTGGCGGGCAATGGAGTATTGGTGCCCATCCGGAGGCTGACCTTTCGCTATATGACGAGGGGATTGCCGAGCGCCATGTGGTGCTGCGCTATATCGAGCAGTGCTGGTCGGTACAGGCCCAGGAGGGACTGGTGCGCGCCAATGACGGTCGGCTCCTGGCACAGATTGCCGACCTGGCACTGGATGTGCCGTTTTCGATTGGCAATATTCGACTGTGTGTGACCCTGGCTGATCAGCCGTGGCCGCAAGCTCCGGCTGCCGCGCCTGTTCCGTCACCCGCCAGGTCGGTCAAGGAGGCGGCTGCGGGGCTGACGTTGTCGTCGATCTCCGGGTCGCAGCAAAAGCGGTTGATCAGCCTGGCGGTGGTGGTCGCGGCCATCATCATGGCGGTGGGGCTGGCCACAACGGGAGAGCACGAGGCCCAGGCATCGTTGATGCCGGTACAGAACCAGAAAAGCGCGCTGGACTCACCCTACGAAGTCCGTCAGCAACTGCTGAAAATGCTCGTCGAGCGGGAGTTGAGCCAGCGCGTCAGCCTACAGGTGGTGAATGGCCAGGTGGCGCTCGACGGTGATGTTTCCCAGGAGGATGTGGGGGTGGTATCACGCATGCTCAGTCGTTTTGGCGAGCAGTTCGAGACGCCTGTACCGGTGATCAGCCGGGTCAAGGAGCGCAGCTCGGTGTTCCCGTTCAAGATTCTGCAGATCGTCGGCGGGCCCAATGGCCATGTGGTCCTGGATGAAGGCAGCCGCCTGTTTGTCGGGGATGAAGTCGATGGCTTGCGCCTGGTGCTGATCGACAACAGCAAAGTGGTGTTCGACGGCGTACAGCGCTATGAGGTGCGCTGGTGAGTGCCGAATTGCAGGCACGCCTGGCCGCCTGGCAGCAGGACCGATCACAGGCACTGGCCAATTTCGCACCGGTCTCGGTGCGTGGGCGGATCCAGCGGGTCAATGGCATGTTGCTGCAATGCCGCTTGCCTCATGCGCGTATCGGCGATTTGTGCCAGGTGGAAAAGGCCACGGGCGACTACATGCTGGCCGAGATCATTGGCTTCGATCAGCAGGATGCGGTGCTCAGCGCCTTGGGCAATCTTGAAGGCGTGCGGGTGGGCGCCAGTGTCGAGCAGTTGGGCGTCTCCCATCGGGTGCGTGTCAGTGATCAGCTGTTGGGCCAGGTACTGGACGGCTTTGGGCGCCCGATCACGGGGCAGGGCGCCAGTGCATTTGTCGAGGCGCAGGCCGAAGACACCAGCCTGGTGTTGTGCGAGGCGCCGTTGCCCACCGAGCGGCCGCGGATTCATCGGGCGTTGTCCACCGGGGTCCGTTCGATCGATGGCCTGCTGACCTTGGGCGAAGGCCAGCGCGTCGGCCTGTTTGCGGGCGCCGGTTGTGGCAAGACCACCTTGCTCGCGGAGATCGCGCGCAACGTTGACTGTGATGTGATTGTGTTTGGCCTGATTGGCGAGCGTGGCCGCGAGCTGCGCGAGTTCCTCGATCACGAACTCGATGACCAGTTGCGGGCCAAGGCGGTGTTGGTGTGTGCGACGTCCGACCGCTCGAGCATGGAGCGCGCCCGGGCCGCCTTCACCGCCACTGCATTGGCCGAAGGTTATCGACGCAAGGGCAAGCGGGTGCTGTTGCTGATCGACTCCCTGACCCGTTTTGCCCGGGCCCAACGTGAAATCGGCCTGGCTGCCGGTGAGCCGCTGGGGCGTGGCGGCCTGCCGCCGTCGGTGTACAGCTTGCTGCCGCGCCTGGTGGAGCGTGCCGGGCTGACCCGCGAGGGGGTGATCACGGCGATCTATACCGTGCTGATCGAGCAGGACTCCATGAGCGATCCGGTGGCCGATGAAGTGCGCTCGCTGCTCGATGGCCATATCGTCTTGTCACGCAAATTGGCCGAGCGCGGCCACTATCCGGCGGTGGATGTGCTGGCCAGCCTGTCACGGATTTTGAGCAACGTCGCCGAGCCCGTGCATATCCAGGCCGGGACGGCACTGCGCCGCTTGTTGTCGGCGTACCAGCAGATCGAGTTGATGCTCAAGCTGGGGGAGTACCAGCCCGGCAACGATGCCCTGACTGACCTGGCCGTGGACAGTCGCCAGGCGGTGGATGGCTTCCTGCGCCAGGACTTGCGCGAACCGGCATCGATGTCGATGACCCTCGATCAATTGATGAGCCTGACGACCCATGTCCCTTTCTGAAATCGACACGTTGCGGCGCCTGCGCAGGCATCGGGCCGACCGTGCCGAGCGGGCGCTGCGTGAGGCCAAGCGGCACCAGCAAGCCTTGCTGGCGCAAATCCAGCAGGCGCAAGACGCACTTGAGCAAACCCGCCTGGAGGAAATCCAGAAGTCCGCGCAGTTGTTGAATCAGCATCAAGGGCAGGTGCTCTCACTGCAGCAACTCAAGGCCTGGAGTACCCAGGAGCGCTCATTGGCTGCCGGAACCCAGCGTGAAGAAGGGCAGCTGCAGGCACTACAGGGCCGGCGCGAGGAACAGGTGGTTCACGTCGCCACTGCGCAAAAGCAGGTCACCCAATGCTTGCGCGAGGTTGAGAAGCTCCAGGAGTTGTCCGTTTTATTGACCCAGGAAGAGGTACAGGAAGAGCTATGACGCAAGTTCCAGCAAGCAAGCCTGAACGACCGCGCCCCCGTGAGCCACGCGCGGAACAGGAGCCTGCGCTGTCGGGTGTGGTGCATTGGGAGCAAGGACTGTTGTTTGCCCAACTGCTGGGCGGTGATGCGGAGGGTGCAGGTTACGGCACCTCGGCATCGGCAGCCGGAGTGTCAGCCGATGCCTTGATGATCGAGGCGATGACGGCGCAATTGACTCCCCGGATTCACGGGAGCGCGCAATGGCCCCTGCACGCGGTGCTTTACCTGCCGCGCCTGGGGCGGATCAACGCCAGCGTGCGCCGTGAACAGGGGGGCTGGAACATCGAGCTGGCGGCAGAGCAGGAACTTGCCGCGCGCTGGCTGACCGGCGTGCGGCAGGGCTGCCAGGAGCGCCTGGCCGAGGTGCTGGGCCAGCCCGTCGATTTGCATCTGGTCAATGTGGGCGCGGCATGATCATGCCTGCTTTAGCGCTGCCGCAGGTCAAGAGCGCCACGGTTGCGGCACGCCTGCGACTGGGGCGAGGCCTGCGCATGCCGTTCCAGGTGACAGGCCAGCACGGAGAGCTGCTGCTCGAGCCTGGGCGTGCGCCCAGGAGTGCTGCCGCGCTGTACTTCGAAAGTGCCTGTGGGCTATTGGCCTTCAGCGAGCCAGGGCCAATGTTCAGCCTGCTGGGGGAGTGCCCGGTGACGCTGGCAGAGGCCGGCAATGATCCGGACTCCTGGTTCTGGGAGTTGTTCCAGCATCACTTGAGCCCTCAAGTGCGAGCGCTGTTCGGTTACCTGCGGCTGCGCACGGCCCCTGGAAAACTGAACTTCGGTTGCCGGCTCACGGTGACGCTGGGGCCCTCCAGGGTGGTGGGGTATCTGTTGCTGGCCCCCGAGAGCTTGCTGGCGCTGTGTGAGACCGGGCGCTGGCAGCCGACAGCCTTGCCATTACCGCCCTCGTTTCAGTTGGCGATTGCCGTGACGCTGGGGCGCTTGCTGCTGCCCGTGACGCAGGTGCGCAGCCTGCGTGCCGGCGACGTGCTGATGCTCGAACAAGCCTTTTTTGATGTGCGGGGCAATGGCCAGGTGCGCGCTGGCAAGCATCGCTTGCGCGGGTGCATTGACGATGAATCCGGGCCTGTGTGCCTGACACTTACATCTATCGAGGAAACGTCCGTGGACGAGGATCTTTCAGCACAACACTACTCGGAGTATGAAGACAATGATCTTGATGAACCGGTGGTGGATGTCTTTGGCCATGAGCCTTTCGACGAGTTGAGCATGGCCCTGAATGTACGCTGTGGCACCCTGAACCTGACCCTTGGCGAGCTGCGCAACCTGGCCCCCGGCGCGGTATTGAGTATCGCCGGCTACGCCCCCGGCATGGCTGGCCTGTACTACGGCGACCGGCCGATTGGCCAGGGCCAGTTGGTCGAGATGGATGGACGCCTGGGCTTGCAGTTGTCCCGTGTGATTTTCGCGCGATGACGCTGCAGGGGGTTGAACCCCTTATCCTGGCGCTGTTCATCGGGGCATTGGCCTTGATGCCGATGCTGTTGATCGTGTGCACGTCCTTTCTGAAAATCATCATTGTGCTGATGATCACCCGTAACGCCATCGGCGTGCAGCAAGTGCCCCCGAGCATGGCGCTCAACGGCATCGCGCTGGCGGCAACGTTGTTCATCATGGCGCCGGTGGGCTATGCGATCGTCCAGAACGTCAAGGACGCCCCGGTAGACCTGAGCAGTGTGCAACGGCTCCAGAAGACGGGGCTGGTGGCCATCGAGCCGCTGCGCCTGTTCATGACCCGCAACACCGACCCCGACATCCTGACCCACCTGGTGGAAAACACCGCCCGCATGTGGCCCCCGGAAATGGCGCAAAACGCCCACCGTGACGATCTCATGTTGCTGATCCCGGCCTATGTGATCTCGCAATTGCAGGCCGGGTTCGAGATCGGCTTCTTGATCTACATCCCGTTCATCGTCATCGACCTGATTGTCTCCAACCTGCTGCTGGCCCTGGGCATGCAGATGGTCTCGCCGATGACCATTTCCCTGCCCCTGAAATTGCTCCTGTTCGTGCTGGTTTCCGGGTGGTCGCGGCTGCTCGACAGCCTGTTCCTTTCTTATCTGTGAGTGATCTATGGAACCGATCGTGCTGTTCAAGCAGGGCATGCTGCTGGTGGTGGTGCTCTCGGCGCCGCCGCTGATCGTCGCGGTGATTGTCGGGGTGATGACGTCCCTGGTGCAGGCCCTGATGCAGGTACAGGACCAGACCTTGCCCTTTGGGGTCAAGCTGGTTGCCGTCGGCATAACCCTGATATTGACCGGGCGCTGGATCGGCGTGGAGTTGATTCAACTGATCAATATGACCTTCGACATGATTGCCCGCTCGGCACTGAACTGAGGAACAGCCTTTGCTCCTTTATCTGGAATTTTTGCCCAGCCTGCTGATCAGCATGGCCCGCATCTACCCGTGCATGTTCCTGGTGCCGGCGTTTTGTTTCCAGCATGTGCGCGGCATGACCCGGCATACGATTGTGATGGTGCTGGCCTTGTTCCCCACGCCCGGCATCCATGCCGCGTTGATGGGCAAGGATTACTCGGCGCTGCTGCTTGCCGGGCTGGTGCTCAAGGAAGCGGCCCTGGGCCTGTTGCTGGGGGTGTTGCTGTTCATGCCGTTCTGGATGGTCGAGTCGGTCGGCGCGTTGCTCGATAACCAGCGAGGCGCCTTGGCGGGCGGGCAACTCAACCCCTCGCTGGGGCCGGATGCCACGCCGGTCGGGCATCTGTTCAAGCAGTTGGCGATTTTTCTGTTGATCACTACCCTCGGGCTGGGGGCGTTGACGCAGGTGATTTGGGACAGCTATCTGATCTGGCCACCCACGGCCTGGGTGCCACTGCCCGCAGTCAATGGCTTCAGCGTGTTCCTGGGCCTGCTCGGCGATACCTTCGTGCACATGATGCTCTACGCCGCGCCGTTCATCGCGGTGCTGTTGCTGCTGGAGTTCGGCTTTGCCCTGCTGGGGCTCTACAGCCCGCAGTTGCAGGTGTCGACCCTGGCCATGCCGGCCAAGAGCCTGGCAGGCCTGGCCTTTTTACTGCTGTACTTTCCCCTGTTGGAAGATTTGATCGCCGGGCGCATGGGCCTTTTGCTCGACCTCAAGCACTCCCTGGGCGTGATGATTGGGGGCGTGGGGTCATGAGTGACTCAGGCGAGAAAAAACACGCGGCGACCCCCAAGAAACTCAAGGACCAACGCAAGAAAGGCCAGGTCGCACAGAGCCAGGACGTGGCCAAGTTATTGGTGCTTACCGCGATCAGCGAGATCGCCCTGTTTACTGCCCAAACCAGCCTGCAGCGCTTCCAGCAGTTGATGGCGCTGCCGTTTTCGCGCATTGGCCAACCGTTTGTTCGCGCCCTGGAAGAAGTGTTGATGGACGGCCTGGTGGTGTTTTTTTCGTTCGGCCTGTTGATGTGTGGGGTAGCGATTGCCGTGAAGCTGATGAGCAGTTGGCTGCAGTTCGGTTTTTTGTTCGCTCCGGAGAGCTTGAAGCCGGACTTCAATCGCCTCAACCCGCTCAATCAGGTCAAGCAGATGTTTTCTGCCCAGTCAGTGATCAACCTGTTGATGGGGCTCGCCAAGGCATTGCTGCTCTCGTTGATTCTGTATGTGGTGATCACCCCGTCCTTGGGGGTGCTGATCAACCTCGCCACCAGCGACCTGCAAAGCTACATCGTGGCGCTGATTACCTTGTTCCGCCATTTGCTGCACGCCTGCCTCGGGCTGCTGCTGGTGCTCGCGCTGGTCGACCTGGCCATGCAGAAGTACTTCTTTGCCAAGCGCATGCGTATGACCCAGGTGGAGGTGGTCAAGGAGTACAAAGACATGGAGGGCGATCCTCACGTCAAGGGCCAGCGCCGCTCCCTGGCCTATCAACTCGCCCAGGAAGAACCCAAGGTCAAGCTGCCCAAGCTTGAAGAGTCCGACATGCTGGTGGTCAACCCGACGCACTATGCCGTGGCGCTGTACTACAGGCCTGGCAAGACGCCGCTGCCCATGTTGGTCGACAAGGGCACGGATGCCCAGGCCCGCAAACTGATTGGCCGGGCCAAGGCTGCTGATGTGCCGGTGATCCAGTGTGTGTGGTTGGCGCGCATGTTGTATGAACGCAAGTTGGGCGCGCCGATCCCGCGGGAGACCTTGCAGGCGGTGGCGTTGATCTATCGCACCTTGCGTGAGCTGGATGATGAGGCCAAGCGCCAGACCCTGGAGCTGCCGGAGTTGGCGCGCCGCTAGGGCGCGCGGTGCACATCCAGGGCCTCGAGCCTGGCCAGGGAGAGCAGCCGGCTGACGATGTCATCGTGCGAATGGCCTTTTGGCGACCATGCATGCCAGATCACCAGGCTGCCCTTGCCATCGAGATAGACAAAGCAGCCATCGAACCCGATCGCGTGGGCAAAGCGCCGCTTCAGCACCTGGTCCAACTGGCCAGGCTGCAACGCCTCAGGTGCAATCTGCAAGGCCAGGCCAGCTTGGCGCCCGGCATTCAGACGGCATAGGCCAATGCCCGGACACAGCGACTGGTAGGCGGCATTGCCGCTTACCAGGTTGTCCAGGAGTACCTGGCGACGCGCACCCTCGTCGGGCAATCCCATGCTTGTCATTGCTCCAGCGAGATCGTCTGGTAATCGGCCCTTTCGCCCGAGGGGCCGGGTTCGACCCGCATCTGCGGCGGCCACCAGACCACCAGCTTGCCGGCGCTCGATTGTGGCCGTGAACAGGAGTCACCTTTGCACGTTGGTGTACAACCGCCCATCAACAGAGCCAGTGCGAAGAGGGTGATGCCGGCGAGTGGTTGTTTCATGGCGCAGTCTTCCGTGTTGGGGTGAGCAGGGACGGGCGGGAGATACCGATGTGTTCATCCTTGACCACCGGGCGCATGGCGATGAACACCTCAGCCTCTTCGCCCGGCTTGAGCCAGGCCCGTGGCCAGACGCTGACGGCCAGGGTCTGGGCGTTGCTGCATTCGTTTTCATCGATGCGCACGTTGCGTTTGAACTGGTTGCGCATCACCACCACCGCCACGTTGAACTGCGGGCCGGCGTACCACTGGCTGCGTTCGGTATTGAGCGCCAGCAACTCGCGAGGGTTGCACAAGGTGTTCAGGCCCAGGGGCATGGGCGCGGCCTTGAACGCATCGGGTACCTGGCCGGTGACGAGGTGGGCGAGGGCGCTGGTGATCTCGCTGCGCTTGATCACCGGCGGGTGCCCGGCATAGCGCCTGGCCAGCGGCTTGAGGGCTGCTTGCAGTTCCACCTGGTCGTCCTGGGGCAAGTAGCGTGACGGGTCGGCCTGGTCGCCGATTACCCGTGGGGTCAGGATAAACAGGCGTTCACGCCGGTTGTTTTTGCGCTGGGTTGAAGAAAACAGCGCCTTGCCCAGCAAGGGAATATCCCCCAGTACCGGCACTTTGTTTTTCTGGTCGGCGCTTTCGGTGACATGGAACCCGCCGACCACCAGCGAGCGTTTTTCAGCCATCACCGCCTGGGTGCTGACCTTGCCCCGGCGCACATCGGGGCCGATGCGCTCAGGGTTGGACTCGTCGAAGTTGCCGTCCTCGATATCCACCGCCAGATAGACCTGGTGGCTGCCGCGCGAGGTGATGACCCGCGGCACCACCTGGAAACTGGTGCCCACGGTGATGGGCAAGATGGTTGCGTTTTCGACGCCGGCGGTCAGGTACTGGGTGCGATTGAAGTCAATCACCGCCGGCTGGTTTTCCAGGGTCAACACTGACGGGTTGGACACCATGGTCGCCAGTCCCTTGGCCTCCAGGGCCCGGATGTCGGCGTAGAAGCGGTCACGGTTCTCGATCGATATTTGCGCGGAGGTGCCGGGCGCCATGTTCACACCGGCGCGAAAGCGACTGTTCTGAAAGCCCCAGTTGACCCCGAACTCGCGCAGTTGCGTGCGCTCGATATCAAGGATGATGGCGTCTATCTCCACCAGCTTGCGTGCCACATCGAGTTGAGCGATCAGTTCGCGGTACATTGCCTGGCGCTCTGGCAGGTCATAGATCAATACCGCGTTGTTACGCACATCGGCCTCGACACGGATCTTGCCTCGGGCAGGCGGTGCCCGGGATGTGAGCGCCATGCTTGGCCCCGTCTGCCCCAGGGACGCTTGCGAGCCGAGCATCTGGTCCAGCATCGGGTTGCCCAGGCGGGGCAGGATCGGGGTTATGGGCGAAGGCTGCGATGACGAGGTGGGGCGTGGGTTCATTGACGACAGTGCCGAGGCATCGCGAGGCTCCAATAACCCGCGCAACATGCTGGCAACCCCCGGGATGACCAGCTTTTCGCCACGGTAATCAATCGGGCGGTCCGCCGCGTTGGCGAACTTGAGCGGGAACGTCAGCACGCTCTGTTTTTCGTCGGGAGATTTACGCTGGCTGCTGAAGTTCTTGATCTGCTCGATATAGCGCTTGGGGCCTGAGACCAGCACCACGCCATCGTCGGGCAGTTCGCCCCAGCCAAAACGGCTATCGAGCAGGCCAATATCGGTCAATGCCTGCTTCAAGTCAGCCACGGTCTCGGCGGACACCTCGAGGCGCGCGGACTCTTGCTGGTCCAGGGTGCTGATGTACAGCGTGTTGTTGTACATGTACCACTGGAAGCGGTGTTCTACCCCCAGCCTGTCGAGCATCGACTGCGGGGTGTTGGCGCGTATCTTGCCATTGACGTTGCCCTCCAGCAGGCCGTCGATCTGCAATTGCGTGCCAAAGGTCTGGGCGAAATCCTCCAGTACATCGCGCACTGGCTTATGTTCGGCTTCATAGGCGTATGCGGTGTTTTTCCATTCGGCGGGGATAGCGGCGAGGGGGCTCTGCAAGGGCGCCAGCAACCAGGGCAGCACCAGCAGGCAGCACCAACGGCGGCTTTTTTGGGGGGATGCAGGCGAGACGGCGCGCAAGCAAGTGCGCTTGTGGTTTTTGTTATACATGGAGCGTTCCCTGATTAGTGCGGCAGCGATCGGAGTGACGTGGGCTGGAACCTTGGGGTTGGTTTTGTGAGGCGCGTAATCATTGCGCGCCAGGTATCGCGCTGGTTGAGCAGGGCTTCGAGACTGTCCAATAGATGCTTTTCGCCGGCGCTGTGCGGTAGACACTGGACGAGCCAGAGCACACCCGTTGCAGGCGCCTGGGCGAGCGCTCCCTGAAAGTGACTCAGGCTTGCATTGCCCAGGCGCATCCAGGTGTGGAGGTGTGATTTGTCAGGCCGGCTTGAGGTCAGTTGGACGCGCAGTAACAGGGTGTCAGAACCGCGGCTGAGGATTATTTCGTCGTCATCCTCAAACAGTATTAGTTCTTCAGTGCGGCTGTTCAACCAGTTGCAAAGTAGCTCCTTCAATTTACTGCCCGCTGTCCAGGCCAGACTTGAGCAGCATATGCCTGGCTCTAATATGCTCGGTGTAAACGTATTCGGATTTGCGATTCTTCCTCAGCAGTTCGTAGAACAAAGCCATATCTTCCTCAGATCCAGAGTTGTCTTCCATCAAGTCGCGGACATCGTTTCTAGTGAGCTTCGCATCCTGTACAAGTCGTGCTCTATAACCTTCGTAGTAGTTCATGGCTTCGCTCCTTTTGTGTTTCCTCTCTGTGGTTTGTATTTCGAATTGGTTCCAGATGTAGCCATTTATTTTGGATACATATGCGTGTTTAAAATCAGCTGCCCAAGAACTTGTCGCTTTGTTCCTGGAAACTATCGCGCATGGCGGCCCAGCCGATACAGAAGTCTCCCTCTTCGGTCTGTAGCAGCAGTGTTTGAGGTTTGACCGTATCGTCAGCACGCAACGCCCAGAGCGTATTGTTGTGGCCGGCCAGGAAGTGCCTGGCGGCTTCCAGTTCCTGTGGATGGCATAGCAAAGCCGCCTTGACCAGCGGAACCTGGCTTGCCATCAATTGCTTGATCAGGGCCGCCATGCGTTGTGCTGGGGGCGTTTCTTCGAGCAGCAGATCAATAGCCTGGTTGGCGATAGACGAGGCATAGCGCTCAAGGTTGTCGTACATCGCCTGGCGCTCGACTTCCCAGCGTTTGAACTGCGCATCGGCACGTTGCCAGATCTCAAGGCCGGCCTGTTCCAGGAGCTTTTCACGCTGCTTTTCTGCCAACTTCAGCAATTTCCTGGCCTGGGCCTTGGCGTGTTCCAACACAGTGTTGGCCTGGGCATAACCCGCCAGCGTTTCGCGGGGGATCAGGGTTTCGGGAGTGGCAGCGGCACCTTTGGGCAAGTCGATTTTATGTCGGCAAAACATCGTTTTCAGTCTCCATGGTCCTTGGCATAAGGCGCTTTACCGTCGCTGTTGATCGTTGCAATCCGCCAGACTACGGCGTGCCAAAGGGTATCGAGGCGACTGTACGAGTCGCCCAGCGAAAGGGCGTTTTTCTCCAGCTCCAAGACGCGCCTGCGAGAAAACCTCAATCTGATTCTCTGCCAGGTTGGCGGGCTGACCCAGGTTCGTAGTAATTGCAGGGGGTCGTCATCGGGCAACAACATATCTGCAGGCAACGCCTTGGAGAGTCGGTTGCACCACTGGAGGAGGCTTTCATTCAATAGGCTGGCGTGGCTCGGGCGACACGTGCTGTCGACCAATGCCAGCACCAGGTCCAGTTGGTCCGGCGAGGCGAGCGCCAATTGAAGCAGGGTGGGCTGGGGCGGGGGAGGCAGGCAGGGGGCGATGCCGTATATCTTGCCTACCCATGAATGCCGACTGCGATACAGCCCATTCAGCGCAGGGTGTTCATCAGCCGCTCTCCAATCTTCACGCGAATACATCCAGGGGGTTGCCCACCACTGGACCCAAGCCAGGTTACTCATCGGGCGCGTGGGCCGGGGCGTTAGGGGGTGGCGGCGGCAGTACGCGCTGGCCTCGGATCCGCCAGAACGTTACAGCGATAATCAGCAGCACCAAAACGATCAGGGTGAATGTGATACTGGCCCGCCAAAATCCAATGTCGTCCCCGGGAACCAGGAATGGACCGAAATAGGCCAGGCGTTGCTGCTCCATGTAGGCCGTTGCCGGGACGAATACCACGGTCAATTTTTGCGGGTTTTCGGCGGTGTTGGTCATGCCAGGGATACTGCTGGCAACCAGCCGGCGCACACGGGCCTGGATGTTGTCGGGGTCGAGCCGGGGATCGTGTTTGATGAACACCGATGCGGAGGCGGGTTGCACCGGTTCACCCGGTGCGACTCGCTCGGGCAACACCACGTGTACCCGGGCGACGATGACTCCGTCGATGTTCGACAGCGTTGTTTCCAGCTCCTGGGACAAGGCATAGATATAGCGCGCCCGTTCCTCAAGCGGGGTCGAGATGACCCCTTCCTTGCGGAACGTCTCGCCCATGGTGGCGCGGGCGGCCTTGGGCAATCCCACTGCATCCAGGGTACGTACGGCGCGTCCGATGTCGGATGCGTTGACCATCACGACAACACCGTCTTTGGCGGGAACTTTGCTGGCGCGTATATGTTTGTCTGCCAACTCTGCGAGGACCTCGTTGGCTTCCTGCTCAGAGAGTTGACGGTGAAGTTCGATACGTTCACTACAGGCATTGAGCATAAATGAAAACGCTAGAACTAATACAATACGCAGGGTGCGAGTCATGTTTATCTACTGAAGATTGCAGATTTTATCCACGCATTGTGCGGTTTTACCGACACTCTTGACGAGTAAATGCGTGAGCAATAGCGTATCGGACAGTTGGTCCGGGTATTTGCGCGCTTCGTCAAACTTATCGTCGCCACTCAGGGCACGCAGACTTTTGGTCATGCGTTGGGTTACGGAGGATAGTTTGCCTGATGCCTCGGAAAGCATACTTTGTGGCGTCGTATAAGTTGTCGCCGAATTTGCCGGCATTGACGGTGCCATGATTGAGGCAAAAAAGTTCACGTCGGTACTAGAGACAGATGAATCTTGTGCGCTTGCAGCGCCAGCAAGATTATCCTCTTCAAAAGAACTTACTCTTCCTATAAACATATGGCGCCTATTACGTAAGTACTCAGGAGGGGAGGTGTAGCGCAGACTTTAAGTGGCCTTCCCGCTATCAAGCACCAGGAAGGCCAGAGGGCTGCCGGACTGATTACAAACGGAGTGCGTCAGCGGCTGTTTTTATACCTGCGGTATTTTGGTTCTCCGCAGTTTTCCAAGCGTTTTTCACACCATCTGCCCTCTTTTTTGCTTCTGCGGCTTCAAGGCCCGCGTCGGCCTGTTCTACACTCATACCACCAGCGCCGCTGCCGTAAGGGTTAGATCCGGAAGAGCCAATAGAACCGATACTCATATTTTTTACTCCGTACTTAACGTTGATCTCACTGGAATAGGGCGATCCTGAGAGGTGGTGTGTCACATCCAGTTTCGCTGTTCCATGATTTATGTGGCGCAGAAGATGTATGCGTTCCACGTGTTTCTGGAGGGTGTATTTCAAAAGGTGTAACTTTTTCAGCGCCGTGCGGGTGAGTTGTGCAAGGTACTCAGGTCAGTGATATTTCCAGTTGTTTCATCCGGTAATAAAGTGTGCGCTTGGCAACGCCTAGTTCGATGGCCACCACGTCGACGTTGTGGGCGTGGCGGTTCAGTGAGGCTTCAATCAGTGATTTTTCTATCTGCTGTAGCCGCTCCTTGAGAGGCATGTTCATGTCTGCGCGCGCTGCCTCGGGGACGCAAAGGGGGGCTAACCCCAGGACGAAACGCTTGGCCGTCGAACGCAGCTCGCGGACATTCCCCCGCCAGGGATGACACAGTAATTGTGTTAACAGGTGGCTGGGGGGGGCCGGCACAGGGCATTTGAAATACTCGGCCTCCTGCCGGATCATTTTCAGGAACAAAGGGATGATGCGATCTCGTTGCTCGCGCAGGGGCGGCAGGTTGATGTTGACCACGTTCAGGCGAAAGTACAGATCGCGCCTGAACGCTCCTTGCTCGACCATCTCATGCAAGGATTGCTGCGCGGAGGCGATCACGCGCATATCCACTGGAATAAAGCGGGTTGAGCCCAGGCGCTCAACCCCCCGCGACTCCAGCACCCGCAGCAATTTGGCCTGCAGGCTCAGCGGCATGCTGTCTATTTCGTCAAGATACAAGGTCCCCAGGTGCGCGGCCTCGACAGAACCTGCACGTGACTGCATCGCCCCTGTGTAGGCCCCGCTGTTGACACCGAACAGTTGGCTTTCGGCAAGGCTCTCCGGTATTGCCGCACAGTTGAGTGCGACGAAATTCCCCCGCCGCCCCGATAAGCAATGAACACGTTGCGCCAAGGTGTCCTTACCCGTCCCCGTTTCCCCCAGCAGCAGCATGTCAATGTTGAGCGGGGCGGTATTTATGATAGTTGTTTCGATGTCTGGGTATTCGTTGAATGGCGTATCTGTTTCAACTTCGTTCTGATAGGAGGCCGACATATTGCTATTGCTCCAATAGAGTTGTCGCTTCACTATTGTTTGAATTAGCGAATGATATTGACCAGTAGACCGCAAAATATCCAGGTTGTCATCGCGAAAGGATGTTGGAATGCGCCGCTGTTGTGCTTTAAGTGTTTAGGGCGTTGTTCTTGGGAAATATTCAAGTTTTTGTAGGAAGGTTATTTGTAGCTGTTGGTAGGAGAAGTCTTAAATGATTTATGAATGTTATTGATTAAGCAAATCTCATGCTTGAAGTGGTTGCGTCCTGTTTTTTAGATGTCTTTATTAAAAATATTTAACGATTGCTTGATGTTTCATGGGCCGCTTGAACTGTTGGAGATCGGCGTCGTTATTGGTGCGGCCATAAAAAAAGCCGATGCTGGGCATCGGCTTTTTTTGTGGGGGCATAGGCCGCCGGTGAAGCGTTATACGTTGAAGCGGAAGTGCATCACATCGCCATCCTTGACGATGTATTCCTTGCCTTCCAGGCGCCATTTGCCGGCTTCCTTGGCCCCGGCTTCGCCCTTGAACTGGATGAAGTCGTTGTAGGCGATCACTTCGGCGCGGATAAAGCCTTTTTCGAAGTCGGTGTGGATCACACCCGCAGCCTGTGGTGCGGTAGCGCCAACCTTGACGGTCCAGGCACGCACTTCTTCGACACCGGCAGTGAAGTAGGTCTGCAGGTGCAGCATTTCGTAGCCCGCACGGATCACGCGGTTCAGGCCAGGCTCTTCCAGGCCCAGGGCCTCGAGGAACATGTCTTTCTCTTCGCCGTCTTCCAGTTCGGCGATTTCCGCTTCGATCTTGTTGCACACCGGTACAACCATCGCGCCTTCTTCTTCGGCAATGGCCATGACCACGTCGAGCAGCGGGTTGTTTTCAAAACCGTCTTCAGCCACGTTGGCGATGTACATCACAGGCTTGGTGGTCAGCAGGTGGAAGCCTTTGATCACGGCCTTTTCGTCGGTGCTCATGCTCTTCATCAGGCTGCGTGCAGGCTTGCCCAGGGTGAAGTGTGCGATCAGCTGCTCAAGCAGGGCCTTCTGGACCACTGCGTCCTTGTCGCCGCCCTTGGCGTTGCGCGTGACCTTTTGCAGTTGCTTTTCGCAGCTGTCGAGGTCGGCGAAGATCAGTTCCAGGTCGATGATCTCGATATCGCGTTTCGGGTCGACGCTGTTGGAGACGTGGATCACGTTCTCGTCTTCAAAGCAGCGGACCACGTGGGCGATGGCATCGGTTTCACGGATGTTGGCCAGGAACTTGTTGCCCAGGCCTTCACCTTTCGACGCGCCAGCCACCAGGCCGGCGATGTCGACGAACTCCATGGTGGTCGGCAGGATGCGCTTGGGATTGACGATGGCCGCCAGGGCCTCCAGGCGCGGATCGGGCATTGGCACGATACCGGTGTTGGGTTCGATGGTGCAGAAGGGGAAGTTCTCCGCCGCAATACCGGACTTGGTCAGGGCGTTGAACAGGGTGGACTTGCCGACGTTAGGTAGGCCGACGATGCCGCAATTGAATCCCATGGTGTTTCCCCTCGGATAAGAGTCAGGCCTTCTGGCTGTGCAGGTTTTTCATCGCACGGTTCCATTCACCGGCGAAGATATCCGGCAGCACGCCGAGGGCAAAATCGATGCTGGCATCGAGTTTTTCCTGTTCGGCGCGTGGCGCACGACCCAGGACGAAATTTGAAACCATACTGGCAACGCCTGGGTGGCCAATGCCGAGCCGCAGGCGGTAGAACGTATTCTGATTGCCCAACTGCGCGATGATGTCGCGCAGGCCATTATGACCGCCGTGGCCGCCGCCTTGCTTGAGCTTGGCAACGCCGGGTGGCAGGTCCAGTTCGTCATGGGCCACCAGGATTTCCTCGGGTTTGATCCGGAAGAAGCCCGCAAGCGCCGCGACAGCCTGGCCGCTGCGGTTCATGTAGGTGGTGGGAATCAGCAGACGAACATCCTGACCCTGATGCGAGAAGCGCCCGGTCAGGCCAAAATATTTGCGATCGGCCACAAGGTTTACACCTTGGGCGTGGGCGATACGCTCAACAAAAAGGGCCCCCGCGTTATGCCGGGTCTGTTCGTATTCGGCGCCTGGATTTCCCAGGCCAACGATCAGTTTAATGGCAGTCACGACAGGGGCCCTTCCTTTGGAGTTGTGGATAACATCGCCGCAACCAACGGGCGGCGAAAGTGGACAACAAGAGATCATTTACTCAAGAGTAAACGCCGCGTTATCGCCCGCTTTCTCGCTACGTTTCGGTCCGCGATGTTTCCTCAAGCTCCGGCATTACAGAGTGAATTACTCTGCAGCGCCTTCTTCAGCTTCTGGTGCAACGCGCGGAGCGTGAACGTTTGCAACAGCTTTGTCATCACCGTGAGCCAGTGCGACGAACTCAACGCCTTTAGGCGCCTTGAGGTCGGACAGGTGGATGATGTCGCCGATTTCAGCAGCCGACAGGTCGACTTCGATGAACTCAGGCAGGTCTTTCGGCAGGCAGGTCACTTCGATCTCGGCTACAACGTGCGAGATTTCGCCGCCTTTCTTGATCGGAGCAGCTTCGCCAACGAAGTGCACAGGTACGATAGCGGTCAGTTTCTGACCGGCTACAACGCGTACGAAGTCAGCGTGCAGCACGTGGCCTTTAGCTGGGTGACGTTGCAGGGCCTTGATGATGACGTTCTGCTTTTTGCCACCTACGTTCAGCTCGATGATGTGGCTGTAGGCCGCATCGTTTTCGAGCAGTTTGGCAATTTCTTTAGCCAGCATGCTGATGGATTCAGGGGCTTTTTCGCCACCGTAGACTACAGCTGGAACCAGGCTTGCGAGACGACGCAGGCGGCGGCTCGCACCTTTCCCCAGGTCGGAACGCACTTCAGCATTCAAAGTAAAATCGTTCATGTTGTATCTCCAAAATAACCACATTCGCCCCAGCGTTTGCGACCAGCGCTAAAGGCGATATGGGCAAAAAAGCCCCGCCCCAGCAGAGTGCTGGGGCGGGGCGCTTTTCGTCAGGTTGATGCTGCCAAGGTTTGACCCTTAGCGGAACATCGCGCTGATCGATTCTTCATTGCTGATACGGCGAACCGCCTCAGCAACAACCGGGGCGATATCCAGTTGACGGATACGCGCACAGGCTTGAGCAGCTGCGGACAACGGGATGGTGTTGGTCACCACCAGTTCGTCCAGCACGGAGTTCTCGATGTTCTCGATCGCTCGGCCCGACAGCACAGGGTGTGTGCAGTAGGCGAAGACTTTAGCCGCACCGTGCTCTTTCAAGGCTTTTGCCGCGTGGCACAGGGTGCCGGCGGTATCGACCATGTCATCGACCAGAATACAGGTACGCCCTTCGACATCACCGATGATATGCATCACTTCAGAGTGATTGGCTTTCTCACGGCGTTTGTCGATGATCCCGAGGTCCACGCCCAGGGATTTGGCAACAGCCCGTGCACGCACGACGCCACCAATGTCCGGGGACACGATCATCAGGTTTTCAAAGCGCTGGTCTTCGATGTCATCCACCAGGACGGGGGAGCCGTAGATGTTATCTACCGGAATATCGAAGAACCCCTGGATTTGGTCAGCGTGCAGGTCAACCGTGAGAACACGGTCGATACCTACCACGGTCAGCATGTCAGCGACGACTTTCGCGCTGATAGCCACACGTGCAGAACGCGGACGGCGATCCTGACGGGCATAACCAAAGTAAGGGATTACAGCTGTGATTCGAGTCGCTGAGGAGCGGCGGAAGGCATCAGCCATCACGACGAGTTCCATCAGGTTATCGTTGGTCGGAGCGCAAGTCGGCTGAATAATGAAAACATCTTTACCGCGGACATTTTCATTGATCTCGGCTGTAATCTCGCCGTCGGAAAATTTACCGACAGAGATGTCACCGAGAGGGATATGCAGCTGACGTACAACACGCCGAGCCAGATCGGGGTTGGCATTCCCCGTAAAGACCATCATCTTGGACACGCGCAGTACCTAGAGGCTGAGGGTAACCTGGATGAGTATAGAAAATGGCAGGGGCGGCTGGATTCGAACCAACGCATGGCAGGATCAAAACCTGCTGCCTTACCGCTTGGCGACGCCCCTGTATCTGTTGCAACGAGTACCCAGTACTCGGTTCCTTTAGAGCAGACTTTGCAACTTGCGATGCAACATCGAAACGTTGCTTCCCTTTGCTACAAACCCTGTAAGGGTCTCTGTAAGAAGGGCCGAGACTTTATCAGCTTCAGCTTTGTTTGGGAAGCCCCCAAACACACAACTTCCAGTTCCGGTGAGTTTTGCTTCGGTAAATTTACCTAACAAATTCAATGCGTTATGTACATCTGGATAACGCCTTGCTACCACCGGTAAGCAGTCATTTCGACTGTTTCCCTTGGGAACGGGGCGCACTTTAATGGGAGAAGAGTTACGTGTCAACAACGGATCTGAAAAAATTTCTGCTGTACTTACAGATACTTGCGGAACAAGCACGACATACCACGGCTCTTCGGGGTCTACGGGTGTGAGTTTTTCCCCGACACCCTCAGCAAATGCGGCGTGTCCACGCACAAAAACCGGGACGTCGGCGCCCAGGGTCAGGCCCAGTGCGGCCAGGCGATCTTCGTCCCAACCCAGTTGCCATAAGTGATTGAGACCGAGCAGGGTGGTCGCGGCATTCGAGCTGCCGCCGCCGATGCCGCCGCCCATGGGCAGGATTTTATCGATCCAGATATCGATGCCCAGCGTACAACCGGATTGCTGCTGAAGTTTTTTTGCGGCCTTCACGATCAGATTGCTGTCGTGGGGTACATCGGCAAATTCGGTGTGCAGTTGAATCACGCCATCGTCGCGCACGGCGAAGGTCATCTCGTCGCCGTAGTCGAGAAATTGAAACAGCGTCTGCAACTCGTGGTAGCCGTCTTCACGACGACCGAGGATGTGCAGCATCAAATTGAGCTTGGCCGGGGACGGCAGCGTCAGGCGTTCAGTCATGTCACTGCCCCAGTTTGCGTGGTTGCCAGTCCTTGATCACCAGCGTGACATCAAGGTTGGAGCCGTGCAGCTTGATACGTTCGGGCAGCCAGTAGCCGCTTTGTTCCACGTAGCTCAAGTATTCAACCTGCCAGCCATCCTGTTCCAGGGTGGCCAGGCGACTGTCGCCATTGAGGCTCAGGCGGCTCTTGCTGTCAGGTGCGGGCAGCCCGCGAACCCACCAGACCAGGTGCGAGACTGGCAGCTTCCAGCCGACCTGCTCTTCGAGCAAGGCCTCCGGTGACGGCGCTTCGTAGCGGCCCTGGTTGGCTACCTCGAGGCTCACTTGTCCCGGTCGACCGGTCAGGCGTGCAGCGCCACGGCCCAGGGGGCCGGAGAGGCGGATGTCGTAATAGTCTTGGCGTTGCAGCCAGAACAAGGTACCGCTGCCCGAATCCTTCGGTGCGCGAACCCCGATCTTGCCCTCGATCTGCCAGCCATCAATGCTGCTGAGCTGATCCTTGTGCTGTCGCCATTGTGCCGGGTTGCCCTGGCCTTCGACGGACTCACGGGCACCGAAGCCCGCACAACCGGCGAGCAAGGCGATAAAACTGAAAACGATGGCGTGGCGCAAAAACATAGAATTAAAGAGTCTCGGATCCGGTCAGGCGCTTGATGGTGCTGCGCAGGATAGGGCTGTCGGGTTGTTCCTTGAGGAACTTGGCCCAGATTTGTCGGGCTTCGCGCTGGTTGCCTTTGGCCCAGAGCACTTCGCCCAGGTGCGCGGCGACTTCCTGGTCGGGGAACCGCTCCAGGGCCTGGCGCAGCAGGCGTTCGGCTTCGTCGAGGTTGCCCAGGCGGTAATTCACCCAGCCCAGGCTGTCGAGCACAGCCGGGTCTTCCGGGTTGAGCTGGTGGGCCTGTTCGATCAGGGCCTTGGCCTCGGCATAGCGCGTCGTACGGTCTGACAAGGTGTAGCCCAGGGCGTTCAGTGCCATGGCATTGTCCGGGTCGCGCTTGATGATCAGGCGCAGGTCTTTTTCCATCTGGGCCAGGTCATTGCGTTTTTCGGCCTGCATGGCGCGGGTGTACAGCAGGTTCAGGTCGTCGGGGTATTGCAGCAGGGCCTGGGCGAGGATTTTCCAGGCGCGCTCCCCCTGATTGTTGGCCGACAAGGTTTCGGCCTGGATCAGATACAGCTGGATAGCGTAGTCCGGCTCGGCATCACGGGCAGCGGCCAGGCGTTTTTCGGCTTCGTCGGTGCGGCCGTTGTTCATCAGGATATCGGCCTGGCGCAGTTGTGCCGGCAGATAGTCGTTGCCGGGGCCAACCTGGGCGTATTCGATCAGTGCGCCTTGCGGGTCATCCCGTTCCTCGGCGATGCGCCCCAGGTTCAGGTGGGCCGAATCGACATGGCTTTCCCGCGCGATCAGGTCTTCCAGGTAGCCCTTGGCTTCTTCCCAGGCCTTGGCTTCCAGGCAGACCAGTGCCAGGGAGTAACGCAATTCGTCATCGTCCGGGTATTGCTGGACCAGGCTGGCGAACTCTACCTTGGCGTCTTCCATGCGGTCCTGTTCCACCAGCATGCGTGCGTAGGTCAGGCGCAGGCGCTTGTCGTCCGGATACTTCTTGATGCTTTTTTGCAGCAGCGGCAAGGCTTCCTTGCCGCGATTGAGGCTTTGCAGCAGGCGTGCGCGCAGCAGCAGCGGGGCGATTTCACCTTCTTCCGGCGGGTTCTGCTCCAGCAGCTTGAGAGCCGCTTGCGGTTCATCATCCTGTTGCAGCAGCAGCGCCTTGCCAAAGACCAACTGGCCATTGCTTGGGTGCTTTTGCAGCAGGCGGTCGAAACTCTTCATCAGGCCATCGCGGGTGTCCTGGTCGGTGTCGGCGGCCGACAGGGCGAGGAAGTCGAAATGAGTGTCGCCCTTGCCCTGCAAGACTTTCTCCATATAGACCATGGAGTCGTCGTAGCGCCCGGCACGTGCCAGTTGGATCGCCGCGGCGCGCTGGGCTTCCAGGTCGTCCGGGGCGTTTTTCGCCCAGATCAGCGCGGTATCCAGGGCGGCCTGGTCGGCGCCCAGGTACTCGGCGATGCGAAACGCGCGCTCGGAGATCCCCGGGTCCTGGGTGTTGATGGCCTGGGTCACGTAGTTATCCAGGGCAATGTCGAAACGATTGCGCTGGCCGGCCAGCTCCGCGCTCAGCAGGCTGAACACTGTTTCTTCGCTGAACGAGGAATAAACCTTGGGTTTTTCAGGGGCGGGGGTGCTGTCTTCCACCGGCGCAGGATTCTGCGGCGATACGGGGGCCATGGACTGGCAGCCGCCGAGGAAGGCAAGGGCAAGGAGCAACGCGGAAGATCTATTCATATAGGAAGAGGACGACTAACCTGCGGTCGGATCATCATGACACAAGCCCTCGGCCAAACATAACCGAGTCTCAATTGGCGCCTTTATAGACACAAGGCATTAGGACAATAGACGACGGTGGTTGTTCTGGATGAGTCGAAGTAGGACAATTGTCGGCTTCTCGACATCATCAGCGATATTGAATGGCCTTCCTTGCTCTGGGTATCAACCACAAGACTGCTTCTGTAGACGTCCGCGAGCGCGTGGCGTTTACCCCGGAGCAGTTGGTTGAGGCTTTGCAGCAGCTGTGCCGGCTCACCGACAGCCGCGAAGCTGCGATCCTTTCCACCTGCAATCGCAGTGAGCTCTATATAGAGCAGGAACATCTTTCGTCGGATGGGGTGCTGCGCTGGCTGGCTGATTACCATCATTTGAGCCTGGATGACCTGCGCGCCAGCGCTTATGTGCATGAAGATGATGCGGCAGTTCGTCACATGATGCGTGTGGCATCCGGGCTCGACTCCCTGGTTTTGGGCGAGCCGCAGATCCTCGGCCAGATGAAATCGGCCTACGCCGTGGCCCGTGAAGCCGGGACCGTGGGGCCGTTGCTGGGGCGTCTGTTCCAGGCCACCTTCAATTCGGCCAAGCAGGTGCGTACCGATACGGCGATTGGCGAAAACCCGGTCTCCGTGGCATTCGCCGCTGTCAGCCTGGCCAAGCAGATCTTCAGCGACCTGCAACGCAGCCAGGCCCTGCTGATCGGCGCCGGCGAGACCATCACCCTGGTCGCCCGGCACCTGCATGACCTGGGGGTCAAGCGGATTGTGGTGGCCAACCGAACCCTGGAGCGCGCCAGCATCCTGGCCGAAGAGTTCGGCGCCCACGCGGTGCTGCTCGCCGACATCCCGGCGGAACTGGTGCGCAGCGATATCGTCATCAGCTCCACCGCCAGCCAGTTGCCGATCCTTGGCAAGGGCGCGGTGGAAAGCGCGCTGAAGCTGCGCAAGCACAAGCCGATTTTCATGGTGGATATCGCCGTTCCCCGGGATATCGAGCCGGAAGTCGGCGAGTTGGACGACGTTTACCTCTATAGCGTCGACGACCTGCACGAAGTGGTCGCCGAAAACCTCAAGAGCCGCCAGGGCGCTGCCCAGGCCGCCGAGGAAATGGTCGCGATCGGCGCCGATGACTTCATGGTGCGCCTGCGCGAGCTGGCCGCGGTGGATGTGCTCAAGGCCTATCGCCAGCAAGGCGAGCGCCTGCGTGACGAGGAATTGATCAAGGCCCAGCGCCTGCTGGCCAATGGCGGCAACGCTGAAGATATCTTGATGCAATTGGCCCGTGGCCTCACCAACAAGCTGTTGCATGCTCCCAGCGTACAGCTTAAAAAACTGACAGCCGAAGGCCGCCTCGATGCGCTGGCCATGGCCCAGGAACTCTTTGCCCTCGGTGAGGGCGCGTCAGACAGCTCTTCGGATAAAAAACTGCAATGAAAGCGTCACTGCTCAATAAACTGGACGTGCTCCAGGACCGTTTCGAAGAACTGACCGCCTTGCTCGGCGACGGCGAGGTTATTTCCGATCAGACCAAGTTCCGTGCCTATTCCAAGGAATACGCCGAAGTTGAGCCGATCGTGACCACCTATTCGCAACTGCTCAAAGTGCAGGCCGACCTCGAAGGCGCCCAGGCGCTGCTCAAGGACAGCGACCCGGACATGCGTGAAATGGCCGTGGAAGAAGTCCGCGAAGCCAAGGAAAAGCTCGTCGAGCTCGAAGGCGACCTGCAACGCATGCTGCTGCCCAAAGACCCTAACGATGGGCGCAACGTCTTCCTGGAAATCCGCGCCGGCACCGGCGGTGACGAGGCGGCGATCTTCTCCGGCGACCTGTTTCGCATGTATTCGCGTTATGCCGAGCGGCGCGGCTGGCGCGTGGAAATCCTCTCCGAAAACGAAGGCGAGCACGGCGGCTACAAGGAAATCATCGCCCGCGTCGAAGGCGAGAACGTCTACGGCAAGCTGAAGTTCGAATCCGGCGCGCACCGCGTACAACGTGTGCCCGCCACCGAGTCCCAGGGCCGTATCCACACCTCGGCCTGCACCGTGGCGGTATTGCCAGAACCGGACGAGCAGGAAGCCATCGAAATCAACCCGGCGGACTTGCGCGTCGACACTTATCGCTCATCGGGCGCCGGTGGCCAGCACGTCAACAAGACTGACTCGGCGATCCGCATCACCCACTTGCCGTCCGGCATTGTGGTGGAGTGCCAGGAAGAGCGTTCCCAGCACAAGAACCGGGCGCGGGCCATGTCCTGGTTGTCGGCCAAGCTCAACGACCAGCAGACCAGCGCCGCGGCCAACGCAATTGCCAGCGAGCGCAAGTTGCTGGTGGGCTCGGGTGACCGCTCCGAGCGCATTCGCACCTATAACTACGCCCAGGGCCGGGTCACCGACCATCGGGTCAACCTGACCCTGTATTCCCTGGACGAAATCCTTGCCGGTGGCGTGGACGCAGTGATCGAGCCGTTGCTCGCCGAATACCAGGCCGACCAACTGGCCGCGATAGGTGAATAAATGACCATTATTGCCAGCTTGTTGCGCGCCGCCGACCTGCCAGATTCGCCTACCGCCCGCCTGGACGCCGAATTGCTGCTGGCCGCTGCCTTGGGCAAGTCCCGCAGCTACCTGCACACCTGGCCGGAAAAAATCGTCAACAGCGAAGACGCGCTGCGCTTTGCCGATTACCTGCAACGTCGCCGCAGCGGTGAGCCGGTGGCCTATATCCTCGGCCAGCAAGGCTTCTGGAAGCTCGACCTGGAAGTCGCGCCGCACACCCTGATCCCACGCCCGGACACCGAGTTGCTGGTGGAAGCAGCCCTGGAGTTGTTGCCCGCCACCCCGGCCACTGTCCTGGACCTGGGCACTGGCAGCGGCGCCATCGCCTTGGCCCTGGCCAGCGAGCGCCCGGCCTGGCGCGTGACGGCGGTGGATCGCGTGCTCGAAGCGGTGGCCCTGGCCGAGCGCAATCGCCAGCGCTTGCACCTGGATAACGTCACGGTGCTTAACAGTCACTGGTTCAGCGCCCTGAAAGATCACACCTATCACCTGATCATCAGCAACCCGCCCTACATTGCCGACAGCGATCCGCACCTGGTGGCGGGCGATGTGCGTTTCGAGCCGGCCAGCGCACTGGTGGCCGGCCACGATGGCCTGGACGACCTGCGCCTGATCATCGCCCAGGCGCCGCAGCACCTGGAGGCTGGTGGCTGGTTGCTGCTCGAACACGGTTATGACCAGGCCCCGGCCGTGCGTGACTTGCTGCTGACCCAAGGTTTCGAAGAGGTCCACAGCCGTATCGACCTCGGCGGCCACGAGCGCATCAGCCTGGGGCGCCGGCCGTGCTGACCGATCAGGAGCTGTTGCGCTATAGCCGACAGATCCTGTTGCAACAGGTGGACATCGACGGCCAGTTGCGCCTGAAAAACAGCCGCGTGCTGATCGTCGGTCTCGGCGGCCTCGGTGCCCCGGTGGCCCTGTACCTGGCGGCTGCCGGCGTGGGTGAGCTGCATCTGGCGGACTTTGATACCGTCGACCTGACCAACCTGCAACGCCAGATCATCCACGACACCGACAGCGTTGGCCTGAGCAAAGTGGACTCGGCCATCCGCCGCCTGAGCGCGATCAACCCCGAGGTCCGGCTGGTTGCCCATCGCACGGCGCTGGACGCCGACTCGCTGGCCGCCGCCGTGGCCGATGTGGACCTGGTGCTCGACTGCTGTGACAACTTCACCACCCGTGAGGCGGTGAACGCGGCGTGCGTGGCGGCTGGCAAGCCCCTGGTCAGCGGCGCGGCGATTCGCCTCGAAGGCCAGCTCTCGGTGTTCGACCCACGCCGCCCGGAAAGCCCCTGCTACCACTGTTTATATGGGCACGGCAGCGATACCGAATTGACCTGCAGCGAAGCCGGCGTCGCCGGCCCATTGGTAGGCCTGGTCGGCAGCCTGCAAGCCCTGGAAGCCCTGAAGCTGCTGGCTGGCTTTGGCACACCGCTGGTTGGGCGCCTGCTGTTGATCGACGCCCTGGGCACACGTTTTCGCGAACTGCGGGTCAAGCGCGACCCCGGTTGCAGCGTCTGCGGTAGCCAGCATGGTTAAGGATGCACCGATTGGTGTGTTCGACTCCGGTGTCGGCGGTCTGTCGGTGCTGGACGAAATTCATCGGTTGTTGCCCCATGAATCGCTGCTGTACGTGGCAGATTGCGGGCATATCCCCTATGGCGAGAAAACCCCTGCATTCATTCGCGAACGTTCGCGGGTGGTCGCAGAGTTTTTCCGTGGGCAGGGCGCCAAGGCCTTTGTGATTGCCTGCAACACGGCAACCGTGGCGGCGGTCGCGGATTTGCGCAGTGATTACCCGGACTGGCCGCTGGTGGGCATGGAGCCAGCGGTCAAGCCAGCCGCCGCCGCAACCCGCAGCGGTGTGGTCGGGGTGCTGGCCACTACGGGCACCCTGCAAAGTGCCAAGTTCGCTGCGCTGCTGGATCGTTTTGCCACCGACGTGCGGGTGATTACCCAGCCATGCCCGGGGCTGGTGGAGCTGATCGAAGCCGGCGACCTGGACAGCCCGGCGCTGTGCCAGATGCTGCAAGGTTATGTCGCGCCGCTGGTCGAGGCCGGATGCGACACCATCATCCTTGGTTGCACTCACTATCCTTTCCTCAAGCCACTGCTGGCGACGATGCTGCCACCGTCGATCATCCTGATCGACACCGGGGCGGCCGTGGCGCGCCAACTGCAACGCCTGCTGGGTGAGCGTCAACTGCTGGCCGAGGGCAATCCTCGGGCCGCGCAGTTGTGGACCAGCGGTGATCCGCAACATCTCAGAAATATCCTACCCACACTATGGAAATTCAGCGGCGTTGTGCGAAGCTTCGCCCTGTGAAAAATTCGTGAAATAGCGGGTTTTCCGGCTGAACTTCTGCGTTGTCCGTGATTTCTATAGCTCTTGATGAGCAGTACAAAACCATACAACTTCGTTTGGAAAGGATGTTTCTTATGAGGCGCTTGTTCTGTTTGGCTGCGATTGCGGCCGTCGTGGTGGGACACTCGGTTTCGGCCCAGGCTGCCGGCCTGGAGTTTGCGGTGGGGCATACCAGCGATTCGACCATGACTTATCGTCTGGGCCTGCAATCGGACTGGGACAAGAGCTGGTGGCAGAGCGATGTGGGGCGCCTGACTGGCTACTGGAGCGGCGCTTATACCTTCTGGGACGGTGACGAACGGGCGAGTGTCAGCAGCCTGTCGTTTTCGCCGGTGTTTGTGTATGAATTTGCCGGTGAGTCGGTCAAACCCTACATAGAAGCGGGGATCGGGGTGGCGCTGTTCTCACGCAGCCGGGTCGAAGACAACAACATTGGCGGCGCTTTCCAGTTCGAAGACCGCCTGGGCTTTGGCTTGCGCTTTGCCGGTGGGCACCAGGTGGGGATCCGTGCCACGCACTATTCCAACGCTGGCATCAGCAGCCACAACGATGGTATCGAGAGCTATTCGTTGAACTACACCATGCCGCTCTGATTTTCCCCAGCACAGCAGAACCCATGTAGGAGCGGGCTTGCCCGCGATGCAGACGACTCGGTGCTTCAGACAAACCGAGGTGATGCTATCGCAGGCAAGCCAGCTCCCACATTTGCCCTGGGATCAGCGGTAGACCGTCGCAATCCCCAGGCGCTCTTCAAGGCACTCCGGCGCGCCCATCTCGAATTCCCGGCAGATCAGCGGTCGTTTCTCATAGATCGTGCACATCATCGTGTCGCGATCCAACGCCGCGCACCAGCCGTCGTCCAGGCGCAGCATGACTTCGCCGCCCCAATCGTCCGTATCGATAAAGCGATCAGGCACGCCAGTGTCGGTGATCAGCATGACTTCCAGCTGGCAGCAGCAGGCTGCGCACGTGGAGCAGGTGACGGCAGGTTCGGTGATTTGGGTGTGCGGGATGGTGGTCATAGGCGCGCAGTGTAAGGCAAGCCGGTCTAGCGCGTGTGAAAGCTCTGACAAACGTCAGCGCGCGAGCCGGTGCAGGCCAGGAAATACCACAGCCCACAGCAGCGCGATTGCCACCAGGGTTGGCACGGTGGCAAACCCGAAGCTCACACCGGCCAACTGGCTGCCGGCGTAGTACGACAGCGGCCCGCCCACAGCTCCGAGCAGGCTTGCGCGCCACCAGGGCCGGGCGCTCCAGGCCAGGCAGTGGCGTAGGGTGGTCGCCAGCAGCGCCCACAGCAGGATCAGCCACGCAGGAATCAACGGGCCTGGATCACTGAATTCAAACACCCCGAGCGTGCGCAGCAGCGTGTCCAGCAGGGTGCCCAGCACGGTCACGCTCAAGATCAACCGCCACTCAACGGCCCACGAAGTTATCCACAGCAGGTGGACCGCCAGCACGCCCAGCCCGACCAACAACCACAGGCTGTCACCACCGATCACACAGGCAAACCAACCGCACTGGAACAACGCGGCGTTGGCCAGGTTTTTAAGCATTGAAGCGCCCGAGCAACGGTTGTGTCACCGCGCAGGGCTTGGCCAGCAGCAACTGCGCGGTGCCGATGGTGCGTTCCATAAAGCCGCCTTCGCAGTAGCACAGGTAGAACTCCCACAAGCGCAGGAAGTATTCGTCGTAGCCCAGTTCCGTCAGTCGACCGTGGGCGCGGCGAAAGTTCTCATGCCACAAGCGCAAGGTTCGCGCGTAATGCAGGCCGAAATCCTCCATGTGCAACAGGTTCATATCGGTGTCGCGGCTGACGATCTGCAACATCTTCTGTACACAGGGCAAGGCACCGCCGGGGAAGATGTAGCGCTGGATGAAGTCGACGCTGCCCTTGGCCTGTTCATAACGTTGTTCGCGAATGGTGATGGCCTGCAACAGCATCAACCCGTCGCTCTTGAGCAAGTGCGCGCATTGCTTGAAGTAGGTGGGCAGGAAACGATGGCCCACGGCCTCGATCATTTCGATGGACACCAGCTTGTCGTACTGCCCGCTCAGGTCGCGGTAGTCCTGCAACAGCAGCGTCACCTGGTCCTGCAGCCCCAAGGCCTGGATGCGCTGTTCGGTGTAGGCAAATTGCTCCTTGGACAAGGTGGTCGTGGTGACCTGGCAGCCGTACTGCTGCGCTGCATACAGGGCCATGCTGCCCCAGCCGGTGCCGATTTCCAGCAGGTGGTCCGATGGCTTGAGTGCCAGTTTCTGGCAAATGCGCTCCAGCTTGTTAAGTTGTGCCTGCTCCAGCGTGTCGTCGGCGGTAAGGAACTGCGCCGCCGAATACATCATGGTCGGGTCAAGAAACTCCTGGAACAGGTCGTTACCCAGGTCGTAGTGGGCGGCGATGTTTTTTTGCGAGCCCTTGCGGGTGTTGCGATTGAGCCAGTGCAGGCCTTGGGTGAGCGGGCGGGCCAGCTTGGCCAGGCCGCCTTCGAGGGCGTCCAGGACATCGAGGTTGCTGACCATCACGCGCACCACGGCGGTCAGGTCCGGGCTGCTCCAGAACCCATGGATAAACGCCTCGCCGGCGCCGATGGAACCGTTGGCGGCCACCAGGCCCCACACCGCCGGGTCGAGGATCTGGATCTCCCCCAGCAAGTGCGCTTCCCGTGCGCCGAACACCTGGCGCTCGCCGTCCTCGATCACCACCAGTTGGCCATGGCGCAGCTTGCCGAGTTGGCGCAGCACGGCTTTGCGCAACAGCGCGCCGGTCAGGCCGTTGACGTTCAGGCGGTTGGATTTGACCGATAAGCTAGGGGATTTCATGGCGACGATCCTTGGGATAGCCAATTGCACAGGCGCCATCGGCGGCCTGATGGGGAAAAATCGGTGTGCGTTTAAAGAGCAGGCGCAGCGCTTGCCAGTAGATGGCCAGGCAGGTCTTGGCGGTCATCCACGGAAAGCGCCGCAAGTAGCGATGCAGGCTGGCGCGGTCGAGGGCTTCGCGTTGCAGGCTCAAGGTGGCATCGAACACCTTGGTCTCGCCTTGCCAGTCGGCCATATGCACGCCCAGGCGCTGGCTCGGCGGGCTGAAGCTCATGCGGTATTCCAGGTCTCGGGGCAAAAACGGCGACACATGAAACGCCTTGGCCACCGCGAAATGCTGATGCTCGCCAACCGCCAGGGCCTGGGCCGGCAGCACGTAGTGATAACGCTCGCGCCATGGCGTGTTGGTCACTTCACAGACAATCGCCGCCAGTTGCCCGTCGGCCTCAAAGCAATAGAAGAAACTCACCGGGTTGAACGCCAGGCCCCAGCTGCGGGCCTGGGTCAGCAGGCAGATGTTGCCCTGGGGGGTATGCCCCAGCGCCGTGCCGACCACTTGGCGCACGGCATCGATCAAGCAGGTGCCGTCGCGGGTCAATTCACGCAGGTAATCCTGCTGGCGAAACGCAAAGGGCGCGAAGCGGCCATGACCTGCTAAGGGCGACAGCCCCAGCACCTGTTCCTGTTCGCTCAGATCCAGGTACAGCAGGCCGATGCGATAGCGAAAGGCATGGCCTTTGGGGGTGAAGCGCCGGTGGGCGATCCAGCCGCTGTAGAGCGCGCTGTTCACAGGGTTTCCCCAAAGGCTTGGGCCACGCGCAGGGCGCTGACCACGCCGTCTTCATGAAAACCGCTGGCCCAGTAGGCCCCGCAATAATAGGTGTGCCGGGCGCCATGCAGTTCTTCCCAGCGCGCTTGCGCCGCCACCGCCGCCAGGCTGTATTGCGGATGGGCATAGGTATAGCGGGCGAGAATCTTCAGCGGGTTGATAATCGCCGTCTGGTTGAGGCTCACACAAAAGGTGGTGGGGCTGTCGATGCCTTGCAGGATGTTCATGGCATAGGTGACGGCTGCCGGCTTGTGCGTGCTGGCGTCCATCCGATAGTTCCAGCTGGCCCAGGCCAGGGGGCGATCGGGCAGCAAGCGGGTGTCGGTGTGCAGGGCCACGTCATTGTCGGCGTAGGTTATCGCCCCAAGAATCTGCTGTTCAGCCTGGCTGGGATCGTCCAGCAGGGCCAGGGCCTGGTCGCTGTGGCAGGCGAAGACGACCTTGTCGAAAATTTCACGGCCATCGGCACTGTGGATAACCACGCCTTCTGGCGTGCGCTCGACTTTTTGCACCGGGCAGTTGAGGCGGATCTGCTGGCCAAACGAGCGGGTCAGCGGCTCGATGTAACGACTGGAGCCACCCTCGATCACACACCACTGCGGCCGATTGTTCACCGACAGCAAGCCGTGGTTCTTGAAGAACCGCACGAAGAACTGCAGCGGGAACCCGAGCATGTCCGCCAGGGGCATCGACCAGATCGCCGCGCCCATGGGCACGATGTAGTGGCGGATAAACCGCGGGCCGTAGTTGCCCGCCTGCAAGTATTCGCCCAGGGTCATCTGTGCGCTGATGCGCTGCTCCTGCAAATCCAGGGGCGCCTGGCGATTGAAACGCAGGATGTCGCGCAACATGCCCCAGAAACCCGGGGACAGGAGATTGCTGCGCTGGGCGAACAGGCTGTTGAGGTTGTTGCCGTTGTACTCGACATTTTCCTCAGGGTCGCACACCGAAAAACTCATTTCGGTCGGCTTGAACGGCACGCCGATCTGCCCCAGCAGGCGAATGAAGTTGGGGTAGGTCCAGTCGTTGAACACAATAAACCCGGTGTCCACCGCATACCGCGTGCCCTCGACGGTCACGTCTACCGTATGGGTATGGCCGCCAATCCGGTCGGCGGCTTCGAACACCGTGATGTCGTGACGGCGGCTGAGCAGATAGGCACTGGTCAGCCCGGAAATACCGCTGCCGATTATGGCGATCTTCACAGGTCGTCCTTCTGCGGCGGCGGGCTGCGCAGCATGCGTTTGCCGATGATCAGTTGCGCGCGGTTCGGCAGTTTCGACAGTGGCCACAGGGTGGCGATGAACAGCGCTGGGAAGGCGATTTCCAGCGGGCGTTTTTCCAGTTTGCCGAAAATATGCCGCGCGGCCTTGTCGGCCGGCCAGCTCAGGGGCATGGGGAAATCGTTGCGTTCGGTCAGTGGCGTATCGACGAAACCAGGGCTGACTACCGTGACATCAATGCCTTCGGGAGACAGGTCAATGCGCAGGGATTCGAACAAGTAGCGCAGGCCGGCCTTGGACGCGCCATAGGCTTCTGCGCGGGGCATCGGCAGGTAGGTGACGGCACTGGCGACCCCCACCAGGTGCGGGGTGTGACCGGCACGCAGCAGCGGCAGCGCGGCTTCGATGCAATAACTGCTGGCCAGCAGGTTGGTGCGCACCACGTGTTCGATAATCGACGCATCGAACTGCCGGGCATCCACGTACTCGCAGGTACCGGCATTCAGGATCACGGTGTCCAGGGCGCCCCAGGTCTGTGCGATCTGCTCGCCGATTTCCCGTACGACCTGGCTGTTGGTCAAGTCTCCGGCCACCACCAGCACTTGGCCGGGGTAACGTTGGGCCAGTTGTTCCAGCGGCGCCTTGGAACGTGCACTCAGCGCCACCTGCGCGCCACTGCCGAGCAACTCTTCGGCCAGGGCGGCACCGATGCCACTGCTTGCTCCTGTCAGCCAATAACGGCGTGGCGATTTCAGGCTCATGCCATTCTCCCTTTCAACCAACGGACCAGCCGGCCAAGTACCGGCAGGTGTTCGTAAAGCAGCGCTCCAGCATCAAAGTAATCGCGGTGCCGGTAGACCTTGTCGTGCCATAGCAGGTGGGAGCAGCCTTGCACCTGAATCTGTTGGCCGCCCGCCAGGCGCGGGTGGCAGAAACTCATGGTCCAGCGTAGATAACCCTCGCCTTCGGCCACGTGGTCGAAGCCGTGGAAGTCAAAATGCAGTTGCCTGACGTTGCTGTAAAGCTCGGCGAAGTACGCATTCAGCGCGCTGATGCCGTGGACCTGGTGCAGTGGATCGCTAAACGATATGTCCTGGCTGTACAGGCTGTCGAGCCGGTGCAGGTTGTGTTTGTTAAGACCGGCGAAAGACTGGGCAAACTGGCGCAGGAAATCACTCATACCCACCTCCTGCCGCCTGGCGCGGGGGCAGGGCACGAAAGGCCGCCAGCGCCCGCTCGCGGGAAGACTTCAGGTCGACGATGGGCCGTGGGTAGTCGGCCACGCCAAACAGGCCGCCGACGGCGTCGGGGTTGTGCACTTCCTTTTTGTTCAATCCCGCCAGTTGCGGCAGCCACTGCTTGATAAAACGCCCTTCGCCGTCGAATTTCTCGGACTGGCTCAACGGGCTGAAAATGCGGAAATACGGCGCCGAGTCGGTGCCGGTGGACGAACTCCACTGCCAGCCTCCGTTATTGGCCGCCAGGTCGCCGTCGATCAGGTGCCGCATAAAAAAGCGCTCACCCTCGCGCCAGTCGATCAAAAGGTTCTTGGTCAGGAACATCGCCACCACCATGCGCAGGCGGTTATGCATCCAGCCGGTTTCCAGGAGCTGGCGCATCGCGGCGTCGATGATCGGCAGGCCGGTGCGCGCCTCTTGCCAGGCGGCCAGGTCGGCGGGCGCGTGGCGCCAGGCCACGGCTTCGGTTTCCGGGCGAAAGGCACGATGGCGCGACACCCGTGGGTAGCCCACCAGGATATGTTTGTAGAACTCACGCCACAGCAGCTCGTTGATCCAGGTGATTGCACCGATATCGCCGCTTTCGAATTCACCCTGGTTGCTTTGCAGCGCCGCATGCAGGCACTGGCGCGGCGAGACCACGCCAGCAGCGAGGTACGCAGAGAGTTGGCTGGTGCCGGGCTTGGCCGGAAAGTCGCGTTCGTCCTTGTAGTAGCTGATCTGGGCATCGGCAAATTGCCCGAGGCGCCGCTGTGCCTCGTCTTCACCGGCCGGCCACAGGGCGCGCAGGGTGTCGCTGGGCGGGATGAATCCTCTGACCTGTTCGGGAACCTCGTCGCTGGCCAGTGCCAAGGCCGCCTGGGCCTTGGGCGTCGGCACCCGGCGTGGCAGGGCACTGTGCAGGCGGTTGTAACAGACCTTGCGAAACTGGCTGAACACTTGGAAGTAGGTGCCGGTCTTGGTCAGTACGCTGCCGGGTTGGAACAGCAGTTGGTCCAGGTAACTGTAAAAATACACCCCTTGTGCTTCCAGGGCCTGGGCTACGGCGGCATCACGCCGGCTTTCGTGGATCCCGTACTCTTCGTTGGCGTGGACGGTCTCGACCGCCAAGGCCTGGCACAGCTCGACCAATACCTGTGGCACTTGATCCCATGTATCCGCGTGGCGGATCAGCAGTGGGATATTCAATTCACCCAGGGCCAGGCCCAGACACTTGAGGTTGCGCAGCCAAAAGTCGACTTTGCACGGCGCATCGTCATGGGCCAGCCATTGGTCTGGCGTGATCAGGTACACCGCCGCCGTCGGGCCACGCTGGCAGGCGGCAGCGAGGGCGGTGTTGTCATGTAGGCGCAGGTCGCTGCGCAGCCAGATCAGGTGCATTTAAAGAAGCCCACGCTGGATCAGGAGCTGATGGGCCGACAACGGGTCTTCGGCCAGCAACAGTTCAGGGATGTCTTGGGTTAATACCGCCAACTCGGCCTGGTGGATGCACACCGTTGGTCCGGCGATGAGGATTGGGCAACTACTGCCGCTCAAGAGTTTCGGCAGCGCCGCCAGATTGATGGCCTTGCTGGAGTAGAGCACCACGGCGCGTGGTTGCAGGTGTTCGACCGCCAGGGCCAGTTCGCCGGTGGGCAACGGCCAGTCGAAGACTTCCACCGGGCAATCGGCGCTGCTGGCCAACCAGGCGCTCAACCACAGGTGCGGCTCCAGCGGCAGGTCGCAATGGTTGATCAGCAATAACGGGGAGCCACTGAGTTGGCGATTGTTGTGATACATCCGCGCGCCAAATTTGCTGCGCAGCCAAGAGTGGAAAAACACCCGCTCCATCTGCGCGCCGAACTGGCCTTGCCAGCGCTGTTCCAGTTCCTTGAGCAGCGGCAGCAACAGTTGCTCGCACAGGGTGCGCGGCGGGTAGAGGGCCATGGCCTGGTTGAACACATCATCGACCCGGCGCTCGGCCAGTTGGCTGATGGCTTGCACCAGGGTCTGGCGCAGGCCCTGCCATTCGTTTTCGCCGCTGTCGTCCACCGGCTGGGCGCTGTCGATCAACTGCTTGACCTGACTGACCGGCACGCCACGGTTGAGCCAGGTCAGGATGGCCTGGATGCGCTGCACATGCTCGGTGTTGAACAGCCGATGGCCCTTGGGCGTGCGCTGCGGCACGATCAGGCCATAGCGCCGTTCCCAGGCACGCAGGGTCACGGCGTTGACCCCGGTCTGGCGCGCCACTTCGCGAATCGGCAGCCAGCCTTGTTCCAGGGCCTGGGCGACGTCTTCGACGGGGTGGGTGGGGTGGTGCAGGGAAGCATTCATGGGTTAGATCGCATTACGCAGGCTGAGATTTTCCGGATGCGGTTGCAGGTAGGCCTGCTGCGCGATGTAGCGGTCCGGATGTTGGCGAAAGTGATGTTTGAGCAAGGTCAGCGGCACCACCAGCGGCACGATGCCGTGGCGGTATTGGCCGATCAGGGTTTGCATCTCCTGTTTGTCCTCGGCGCTGAGGGCTTGCTTGAGATAGCCGCTGATGTGCTGCAGCACGTTGGAATGGGTGCCACGGGTGGCGCACTTTTTCAGGGCACTCATCAGCTCGCTGAAATAGTCCCTGGCCAAGGCATGCAGGTCGCAGCCCTTGCCCATGCTGCCCAGCAGATGGCCGAGGCTTTTGTAGTGGGCCGGGCTGTGGGCCATCAGCAGGTATTTGTAGCGCGAGTGAAAGGCCAGCAGGCGGTGGCGGGTCAAGCCCTCGGCCAGTAGTTGCTGCCAGCTGGCATACACAAACACCCGGGTGAGGAAATTTTCGCGCAGCACCGGGTCATGCAGGCGGCCATCTTCTTCCACTGGCAGATTGGGGTGGCGGGCGCAGAATGCCTGGGCATAGATGCCGCGCCCGCCGCCATCCACCGGGGTGCCGTTGTCGCGGTAGACCTTGACCCGTTCCAGGCCGCACGACGGTGACTTCTGCATGAAGATGTAGCCGCACAGGTCGGTGTGCTCGGCGGCCATGTCCTGGCCGTAGGTGTCCAGCGCGGCGGTCACGTTCAGTTCGCGGTGCACCGTGCCCACGGCCTGCGGTTGCTGCGGGTCGCCCACCAGGCGAATCGGCTCACGGGGGATGCCCAGGCCGATGGCCACTTCCGGGCACAGGGGCACGAAGTCGAAGTAGTCAGCGAGGGTCTGGCTGCACAGAGGGGATTGTTTGTGCCCGCCATTGAAGCGCACGTTCTCGCCGAGCAGGCAGGCGCTGATGGCGATCTTGGGTTTGCCGGTGGCGGACACAGGGGTGGACATGGCAAAACCTCTACAAGATTCCTGTACAGCATGTAATTCCTGTACAACTTAATCTCATCATAGGTCTGAAGCTATACAAGTCAAATTATTTGTACAGGTTTTTACTGCCAGCCGATTTTCCACTGCCCGGCATCTTGCAGGCTTTGCCAGGCCAGGCGCTCTGCGCGACGGGTCAGGACCGCTTGCAGTTCTATCTCCAGCACGCGGCCTTGTTCATCGCGAAACAACTCAGTGACCAGGAAATGCTTTTCCTTGTGCCGAGGCTGGGTGGCGGTCCATTTCGAGAGCAGCAATTTCGCCGGGTTGATGCGCTTCATTGCAGGTGCTCAAGCAGGCGCCGCGCGGCTTCCTGGCCGCTGAGCCATGCGCCTTCGACCCTGCCTGACAGGCACCAGTCGCCGCAAACGTAGAGGCCCAGGTCGGCATCCGCCAGCACTCCCCATTCATGGCTGCCCGCCGGGCGGGCGTACAGCCAGCGGTGGGCGAGGCTGAAGGAGGGCGCCGGCATGCTGCAATGCAGCAGTTCGGCAAAGGCGCCGTGGAGCAATTCGATGATGGCTTCCTTGGGCAGGTCCAGGTGCCTTTTGCTCCAGGCACTGGTGGCGTGCAGGATCCAGGTGTCTGGCGTGGCGTCACGCCCTGGTTTGCTGCGGTTGCGGGCCAGCCAGTCGAGGGGGCTGTCTTGTACGAAACAGCCTTCCATCGGCGTATCCAGCGGCGTGTCGAAGGCCAGGGCGACAGCCCAGGTCGGGTCCATTTTTACCCCGGCCGCCGTGCTCGCCAGTTTGGGCGCCGCCGCCAGCAATGCCGTGGCCTGGTGGGCCGGGGTGGCGATGATCACATGGCTGAAGGGGCCATGGTTGCCGCCGTCGGCGTCCAGCAGGTTCCAGTGTTGCTGGCCCTGGAACACTTCGGTGATCCGGCAGCCAAACTCCACCGGCAGGTCATCCAGCAATGCACGGGTGATGGCGCTCATGCGCGGGGTGCCGACCCAGCGGGTCTGTTCGTCGGGGGAGGGGCTCAGTTGGCCGGATTGGCAGTTGTAGAGTTGCGGTTCCCACTCGGCGGCCCAGCCATTGGCTTGCCAGCGTTGCACTTCATTGACGAAGCGTCGGTCGCGCGCGGTGAAGTACTGCGCGCCCAGGTCCAGTGCGCCGGCCTCGCTGCGCTTGCTGGACATACGCCCGCCGCTGCCACGGCTTTTATCGAAGAGTTGTACAACGTGCCCGGCATCTTTTAACGCTCGGGCGGCCGAAAGTCCGGCGATGCCGGTACCGATGATCGCGATGGGAACAGTCATGGGAGGCCTCGTTTTACCGTTGGGTACAGACTACGCCGACACCAATAGCTGTACAATATTGTTTTTTGGTATAAGTTTCGGCATGCCTGAATGTGTCGCGTGACCTATGGTTAAACCCAGGTCGCGGCCGATTAAAAAGATCCCTGCTTATAAAATAGACCAGCGATGCCCGGCCAACGTTACAGGAGGAAGATCTCATGCATATTTTGCTGACCGGCGGTACAGGTCTGATCGGCCGCCAGCTCTGCCAGCACTGGAGCGCCCAGGGGCATCGGTTGACGGTCTGGAGCCGCAACCCCGCGCAGGTCGCCACGTTATGCGGTGCGCAGGTGCAGGGCGTGGCCCGTTTGCAGGACGTGACGCAGCCGGTGGATGCCGTTATCAACCTGGCCGGCGCGCCGATTGCCGACCGCCTCTGGACCCACAAACGCAAGGCGCTGCTGTGGAGCAGTCGCATCAGCCTGACGGAAACCCTGCTGGCCTGGCTTGAAGGCCTGGCGGTAAAACCTGCGGTATTGATCAGTGGTTCGGCGGTGGGCTGGTACGGCGATGGCGGTGAGCGCGAGCTGACCGAAGCCAGCGGCCCGGTGCAGGACGATTTCCCCAGCCAGTTATGCATTGCCTGGGAAGAAACCGCCCAGCGCGCCGAAGCCTTTGGCCTGCGGGTGGTGCTGGTGCGTACTGGCCTGGTGCTAGCGGCGCAGGGCGGCTTTTTGTCGCGGCTGTTGCTGCCCTTCAAGCTGGCGCTGGGCGGGCCTATCGGCAACGGTCGGCAGTGGATGCCGTGGGTGCATATCAAGGATCAAATCGCCCTGATTGATTTTCTTCTGCACAAACCTGACGCCAGCGGTCCTTATAATGCCTGCGCGCCGCAGCCGGTGCGTAACCGCGAGTTCGCCAAGACCCTGGGCCAGGTGCTGCACCGCCCGGCGTTCATGCCGATGCCGGCGTTTGCCTTGCGGGTGGGTTTGGGCGAGTTGTCCGGGCTGTTGCTGGGCGGGCAGAAGGCGTTGCCCGAGCGGTTGTTGGCCGCCGGTTTCACTTTTCAGTTCACTGAGTTGCACGCGGCCCTGGACGACTTGTCCAGCCGCCTCTAGAGATAGGATGTTGCATGACGGATCACGCGTTGTTACTGGTCAACCTGGGCTCACCGGCGTCCACTTCGGTGGCCGATGTGCGCAGCTACCTCAATCAGTTTTTGATGGACCCGTATGTGATTGACCTGCCGTGGCCGGTCCGGCGCTTGCTGGTGTCGCTGATCCTGATCAAGCGTCCCGAGCAGTCGGCCCACGCCTACGCCTCGATCTGGTGGGATGAAGGCTCGCCGCTGGTGGTGCTCAGCCGTCGCCTGCAACAGCAGATGACTGCGCAGTGGACCCAGGGCCCGGTGGAGCTGGCGATGCGCTATGGCGAGCCGTCGATTGAGAGCGTGCTGACTCGCCTTGCTGGCCAAGGTATCCACAAAGTCACGCTGGCGCCGTTGTATCCACAGTTTGCCGACAGCACCGTGACCACGGTGATCGAAGAAGCGCGGCGTGTGGTGCGCGATCAGCAGCTCAACCTGCAGTTCTCGATCCTGCAACCGTTCTACGACCAGCCGGAATACCTCGACGCCCTGGTGGCCAGTGCCAAGCCGCATTTGCAGCAGGATTACGATCACCTGCTGTTCAGCTTCCACGGCCTGCCGGAGCGGCACCTGAACAAGCTCAACCCCGGGCATTCCCTGGAAGGCGCGGGCGACTGCTGCGCCAATGCGTCGCCGCAGGTGCGCACCACCTGTTATCGCGGGCAGTGCTTCAGCGTCGCCCGCGATTTTGCCGCGCGCATGGGCCTGGCGGACGATAAATGGTCGGTGGCGTTCCAGTCGCGCCTGGGCCGGGCGAAGTGGATCGAACCCTATACCGAGGCCCGCCTGGAGGCCTTGGCCCAGCAGGGGGTGAAGAAGTTGCTGGTGATGTGCCCGGCGTTTGTCGCCGATTGCATCGAGACCCTGGAAGAGATTGGTGATCGCGGCCTGGAGCAGTTCCGCGAAGCCGGCGGTGAGGAGTTGGTGCTGGTGCCGTGCCTCAATGATGATCCGCAATGGGCGGCGGCGCTCAATACCTTGTGCGAAAGAGCGCCTGTCAGCCTCTAATGTGGGGGCTTGTGTAGGAGCTGACTTGCCTGCGATGCAGGCACCTTGGTGTGTCATTCATACCAAGGTGATGCTATCGCAGGCAAGCCAGCTCCCACACAAGTCAGCCCCAGGCAAGTCCTACACAAGCAGGCTCCCACATGGCTTCAGTGGTGTTCACTCATGATGGGGCTGGCCGAGGAAGGTCAGTGAGCTGAACAGCGCGCGGGCCTGTACCTGGCTGTCACCCTTGACCGGCACTTCTGTCTGCGCCGCAATCACATTCAATGCCTCGTTGCGCACCAGTACCTGGGCCCGGCCATCCTTGTCGGTCTCGGTGCTCAGGGTATTGGGCGCGCTGCGGTAGTCACCAATCAACTTGATCCCGGCGGCAGGCTTGCCGTCGATCAGCACCCGTACGGGCAGCGATTGGCCGGGGCCGACGGTCAGCGGGTCGACCTCGGGCACAATCACCATTCTCAATTGATCCAGCTTGGGCAGCTTGGCCCCGGCCTGATAGATCGCCAGGCTGTACTTCAGGGCCTGGGTGGTTTCAACGGCGCCAGGTACCTGGCTGCGGCCCTTGTTCACCCACTTCTTGTCCGGGGTTTGCGACCACAAGCCGTTATCAAAGGCCACCGCCAGCACGGCAGGCGGCTTGAGCGGTTGCAGGCGCGCCTGATCGTCCAGACGCTGCACTGTCACCGGGATCATCCGGCCACTGGCGTCGTAGGCCCAGGCGCCGCTGACTTTCCTCGCCTTGAAGGCTTCATCCTCGGCACCGTGGCCGTAGACCACCTCGACATGGCCCCGGCGTTGTTCGGTCCACAGGCCATGGGCCGAGAGCTGGGTGGCGAACAGCAGGCCGAGCACGGCCAATGATTTGAGCGCTTGCATGGTGAGGTCCTTTTACAGGTTGAGGGTCAGGCTGACGGTGAAGTTGCGCGGCTCTCCGGGGTTGACCCAGTAGTTGCTGTAGGAGCGCTCGTAATACTTTTCGTCGAACAGGTTGTTGAGGTTCAGGCCCACGGTGACGTTATCGCTGGCCTTGTAATGGGCCAGCAGGTCGACGGTGTGGTAGGCCGGCAACTCGAAGCTTTTACCGGCCTCGCCCGAACGGTCGCCGACGTAGGTAAACGCCGCGCCCAGGTCCGAGCCACGCAGGGCGCCATCCTGGAACTCGTACACGCCCAACAGGCTGCCACTGCGCTTGGCCACGCCGAGAATGCGGCTGCCGGCGGGGATCTCTTTGTCGCCCTTGGTCACTTCGGCATCGATGTAGGCAAACGCGCCAATCACCCGTACGGCATCCGTCAGTTGCCCAGTCAGTTGCAGGTCGAAGCCCTGGCTGCGGGCCTTGCCGATGGCGCGCTTGGTGTCGGTGGCCGGGTCCGTGGCCAGGGTGTTTTCCTTTTCGATATGGAAGGCGGCCAGGGTAGTGCTCAGGCGGTCGTCGAACAGCTCGCTCTTGATCCCCACTTCATAGCCGATGCCTTCCTCGGGCTTGAGGAAATTGCCGGCTGCGTCCAGCTCACTTTGCGGTTTGAACGAGGTGGAGGCGTTGGCAAACAGGCCCACTTGCGGGGTCAGTTGATACAGCAAGCCCGCCCGTTGGGTCATGACATCGTGGGTTTTCTGGCTCTTGGCACCGTTCCGGGTGAAGTCCTTCGAGCTTTGCTCGACATGCTCCAGGCGCACGCCAACCACACCGCGCAGGCGGTCGGTAAAGACGATCTGGTCTTGCAGGTTCAGCGCCTGGCTTTTCACCTGGGTGAAAAAATCACTGCCGGTGCGCTCGCCATTGGGCTTGGGCTGGCCATAGACCGGACGGTAGATATCAATCGGGTAACGGCCGGCGATGGCGGTCACCCGTTCTTTCTTGCGGTAGTCCTCGTACTCGGTGCCGATCAGCAGTTCATGCTGCCAACTGCCCACCTCGAACAGGCCGCGCAACTCCAGTTGGGTGATGCTGTCGTGCCAACCCATGGAGCGTTGGCGGTAGCGGCGGTTGATAGTATGGCCGTCGGCATTCAGCGCGCGGTTTTCCGACGCTTCGCCCCACAGGCTGCCCTCTTTGTAGTGGCTGGCCAGGCGCAGCTTCCAGGCATCGTTCAAGTGATGTTCGAGGGTGGCTTGCAGGCGGTTGTTGTGGTTGTCGATATCGCCGTCGTTGGGCTCGCCGAGGAAGGTCGAGCGGGACATGCCGCTCCAGCGGTTGTTGGGGGCGACGAGGCCGCGGTCGAAGGTCGAGCTGTGGCGCACGAACTCACTTTCCACCAGCAGGCTGGTGTCCGGGTCCAGTTGCCAACTGAACGAGGGCGCGACAAACACTCGCTTGCTCTGCACATGGTCGCGGAAGCTGTGGTTGTCCTCCACTGCCAGGTTGACCCGCGACAGCACATTGCCTTCGCTGTCCAGCGGGGTGTTCATGTCGATGGCGGTACGGTAGCGGTCCCAGCTGCCGGCGCTGGTCTGCACGGTGGTGAAGGCTTCGGCTTGGGGCTTCTTGGTGACGATGTTCACCGTGCCGCCGGGATCACCACGGCCATACAGGCTGGCGGCGGGGCCCTTGAGCACTTCGATGCGTTCGATATTGGCCACGTCCGGTGTGCTGGGGTAGCCGCGGTTGGCGCTGAAACCGTCCTGATAGAACTGCGAGGTGGTGAAGCCACGAATGCTGTATTCGTAAAGGGTCAGGCCACCAAAGTTGTTCTGCTTGGACACGCCGCCGGCAAATTCCAGGGCGCGCTCGACGTTGTTGCTGCCCAGGTCCTTGAGCACCGTGGCGGGAATCACACTGATCGATTGTGGGATATCGCGCAGGGCCGTGTCGGTCTTGGTCGCGCTGGCCGAACGGGTTGCGCGGTAGCCCTTGACCGGGCCGGTGGCGGACTCATAGGCCTCGCCGGTGATGCTGGTGGTGCCCAGTTCAAGGGGGTGGGTGTCTTCTGCAAATACCGGGTCTACCAGTAATCCCAAGGCGAGACCGGCCAGGGGCGCAAACTTTCGAGACGTCATGGTCTAACATTCCAATATCAATATTGAAATAATATAACATGACTATTGAGAGTGTATCTCTTTAAGGGTCGCCGTTTATTCCTGCTCTTTCACCGTTGCCGGTGCCGGCGGCGGGCGCAGGCCCACTTCGGCCAGCAGCTTGATTTCCTTGCCGTTGCGCATCACCTGGATCGCGACCTTTTCCGTCGGTTTGATTCGCGCCACCTGGTTCATCGAACGCCGGCCGTCGCCCGCCGGTTCGCCGTCGATACTGAGGATCACATCGCCCACCTGCATCCCGGCCTTTTCCGCCGGGCCGCCGCGCAGGATGCCGGCAATCACGATGCCTGGGCGCCCGGTCAGGCCAAAGGACTCCGACAGCTCCTTGGTCAGCGGCTGCACTTCAATCCCCAGCCAGCCGCGAATCACCTGGCCGTGCTCGATGATCGACTTCATCACTTCCATCGCCAGCTTGACCGGGATCGCGAAGCCGATGCCTTGGGAGCCACCGGATTTGGAGAAGATCGCGGTGTTGATGCCGGTCAGGTTGCCACTGGCATCCACCAGCGCGCCGCCGGAGTTGCCCGGGTTGATCGCCGCGTCGGTCTGGATGAAGTCTTCGTAGCTGTTGAGGCCCAGCTGATTGCGCCCGGTGGCGCTGATGATGCCCATGGTCACCGTCTGGCCGACGCCGAACGGGTTGCCGATCGCCAGCGCCACGTCACCCACGCGCAGGCCCTCGGAGCGGCCGATGGTGATGGATGGCAGGTTCTTCAGGTCGATCTTCAGGACGGCAAGGTCGGTTTCCGGGTCGCTGCCCACCACCCGCGCCAGGGTTTCGCGGCCATCACGCAGGGCCACGACAATCTGGTCGGCGCCGGTGCTCACATGGTTGTTGGTCAGGATGTAGCCTTGCGGGCTCATGATCACCCCGGAACCGAGGCTCGACTCCATGCGGCGCTGCTTGGGCGAGTTGTCGCCGAAAAAGCGCCGGAACTGTGGGTCTTCGAACAGTGGGTGCGCCGGTTTATTGATGACTTTGGTGGTGTACAGGTTGACCACCGCAGGCGCGGCCACCACCACCGCATCGGCGTAGGTCACCGGGCCCTGTTGCACCGCGCTGGTTTGCGGCGCCTGTTGCAGGTTGACGTCCAGGCTTGGCAGGCCGACCCATTGCGGATAACGCTGAATGATCAGCATCGCGATCAGCACGCCGGCCAACAATGGCCATCCAAAATAACGCAGTGCCTTGAGCATCAAGTAAGTCCTGACAGGTTGCAGGGGGCGCGGGAGCGCCCATAATGTCGCGCATTATACGAGGCCGCGAGCGCCTCTGAACGGGATATTTAGGAGTCTTTTATGGCCGTCGCCCTGAGCACCTTGGTTGAAGAAGCGGATCGCTACTTGAACAGTGCGAAAATTGCCGATTACTGCCCCAATGGCCTGCAGGTAGAAGGCCGGCCGCAGGTGTTGCGCATTGTCAGTGGCGTGACCGCCAGCCAAGCGCTGCTCGACGCGGCGGTGGAGGCCAAGGCCGACCTGGTGCTGGTGCATCACGGCTATTTCTGGAAAGGCGAAAGCCCGTGCATCACCGGCATGAAGCAGCGCCGCCTCAAGACCCTGCTCAAGCACGACATCAGCCTCTTGGCCTACCACCTGCCGCTGGACCTGCACCCGGAAGTGGGCAACAACGTGCAATTGGCCCGCCAGTTGGACATTACCGTCGAAGGCCCGCTGGACCCGGACAACCTCAAGGTCGTGGGGCTGGTGGGCTCCCTGGCCGAGCCGCTGTCGGCGCGGGATTTCGCTCGGCGCGTGCAGGAAGCCATGGGCCGCGAGCCGTTGCTGATCGAAGGCAGCGCGATGATCCGCCGCGTGGGCTGGTGCACCGGCGGCGGCCAGGGCTACATCGACCAGGCCGTGCTGGCCGGGGTGGATTTGTACCTCAGCGGCGAAGCCTCGGAGCAGACCTTCCACAGCGCCCGGGAAAACGACATCAGCTTTATCGCCGCCGGTCATCACGCCACCGAGCGTTATGGCGTGCAGGCCCTGGGCGACTACCTGGCCCGGCGCTTTGCCCTGGAACACCTGTTTATCGATTGCCCCAACCCGATCTAAGCCCCCATTGCATCCACTGTAGGAGCCGGCTTGCCGGCGATGAGGCCCTTGAGTCATGCATTGATTTCAAGGACACCATCGCCGGCAAGCCGGCTCCTACGGGGCGATGTACGGCCAAACGAGGCGGTATATCCATATACCGTTTCGATCTAGCTGGCTCCCTGAATAGAAGAAGGTGCTGTGCTAGCATGCCCCGCTCGAACACGGCCCGCAGGCCGTCCAAAAAGAATCGTTTTTCCGTGAGTAGCCATGGTCGATAAACTGACGCATCTGAAACAGCTGGAGGCGGAGAGCATCCACATCATCCGTGAGGTTGCCGCCGAGTTCGACAACCCGGTGATGCTCTACTCCATCGGCAAAGACTCCGCCGTGATGCTGCATCTGGCGCGCAAGGCATTCTTCCCGGGCAAGCTGCCGTTTCCGGTGATGCATGTGGACACTCAGTGGAAATTCCAGGAAATGTACAAATTCCGCGACCGCATGGTCGAGGAACTGGGCCTGGAGCTGATCACCCACGTCAACCCGGACGGCGTGGCGCAGGGCATCAACCCGTTTACCCACGGCAGCGCCAAGCACACCGACATCATGAAGACCGAAGGCCTGAAACAAGCCTTGGACAAGTATGGTTTCGACGCAGCGTTCGGCGGCGCCCGTCGCGATGAAGAGAAATCCCGCGCCAAAGAGCGCGTGTACTCGTTCCGCGACAGCAAGCACCGCTGGGACCCGAAAAACCAGCGTCCGGAGCTGTGGAACGTCTACAACGGCAACGTCAACAAGGGCGAGTCGATCCGCGTGTTCCCGCTGTCCAACTGGACCGAGCTGGATATCTGGCAGTACATCTATCTGGAAGGTATCCCGATCGTGCCGCTGTACTTCGCCGCCGAACGCGAAGTGATCGAGAAGAACGGCACGCTGATCATGATCGACGACGAGCGCATCCTCGAGCACCTGTCCGACGAAGACAAAGCCCGTATCGTCAAGAAGAAAGTACGTTTCCGTACCCTTGGCTGCTACCCGTTGACGGGCGCGGTGGAGTCCGAAGCCGAGACGCTGACGGACATCATCCAGGAAATGCTCCTGACGCGAACTTCCGAGCGCCAGGGCCGTGTCATCGATCACGATGGTGCAGGCTCGATGGAAGACAAAAAACGTCAGGGTTATTTCTAAGGGGTTGTCATGTCGCATGTATCTGATTTGATCAGCGAGGACATCCTCGCCTACCTGGGCCAGCACGAACGCAAGGAAATGCTGCGCTTTCTGACCTGTGGCAACGTCGACGACGGCAAGAGCACCCTGATCGGGCGCCTGCTGCACGACTCGAAGATGATCTACGAAGACCATCTGGAAGCCATCACCCGCGATTCGAAGAAAGTCGGCACCACCGGTGACGATATCGACCTGGCATTGCTGGTCGACGGCCTGCAGGCCGAGCGTGAGCAGGGCATCACCATTGATGTGGCCTACCGCTATTTCTCCACCGCCAAGCGCAAATTCATCATCGCCGACACCCCCGGCCATGAGCAGTACACCCGCAACATGGCCACCGGTGCGTCCACCTGTGACCTGGCGATCATCCTGGTGGACGCGCGCTACGGCGTGCAGACCCAGACCCGTCGCCACAGCTTTATCGCCTCGCTGTTGGGCATCAAGCACATCGTCATCGCGATCAACAAGATGGACCTCAACGGTTTCGACGAGAGCATTTTCGAGTCGATCAAGGCCGATTACCTGAAGTTCGCCGATGGCATTGCGTTCAAGCCGAGCACCATGGCCTTTGTGCCGATGTCGGCGCTCAAGGGCGACAACGTGGTGAACAAAAGCGAGCGTTCGCCGTGGTACACCGGCCAGTCGCTGATGGAGATTCTCGAAACCGTCGAGATCGCCAACGACCGCAACTACACCGACCTGCGTTTTCCGGTGCAGTACGTCAACCGTCCGAACCTGAACTTCCGTGGTTTTGCCGGCACCCTGGCCAGCGGCATCGTGCACAAGGGCGACGAAGTCGTAGTGCTGCCGTCGTGCAAGAGCAGCCGCGTCAAATCCATCGTCACCTTCGAAGGTGAACTGGAGCACGCAGGCCCAGGCCAGGCCGTGACCCTGACCATGGAAGACGAGATCGACATCTCCCGTGGCGACCTGCTGGTGCATGCCGACAACGTGCCGCAAGTCACCGATGCCTTCGACGCCATGCTGGTGTGGATGGCCGAGGAGCCGATGCTGCCGGGCAAGAAATACGACATCAAGCGCGCCACCAGCTATGTGCCGGGTTCGATCACCAGCATCGTGCATCGTGTGGATGTGAACACCCTCGAGGAAGGCCCGGCCAGTGCCTTGCAGTTGAACGAGATCGGCCGGGTCAAGGTCAGCCTCGATGCGGCCATTGCCCTGGACGGTTACGCCAGCAACCGCACCACCGGCGCCTTTATCGTGATCGACCGTTTGACCAACGGCACCGTGGCTGCGGGCATGATCATCGCCCCGCCGGTCAGCCATGGCAGCGCCGCGCAGCACGGCAAGTTGGCCCATGTGGCCACCGAAGAACGCGCCCAGCGCTTCGGCCAGCAGCCGGCCACCGTGTTGTTCAGCGGCTTGTCGGGCGCTGGCAAGAGCACCCTGGCCTATGCGGTCGAGCGCAAACTGTTCGATATGGGCCGTGCGGTGTTTGTGCTGGATGGGCAGAACCTGCGCCATGACCTGAACAAAGGCCTGCCCCAGGATCGTGCCGGGCGTACCGAGAACTGGCGGCGTGCGGCCCACGTGGCGCGTCAGTTCAACGAAGCCGGCTTGCTGACCCTGGCGGCCTTCGTCGCACCGGATGCCGAAGGCCGGGAACAGGCCAAGGCGTTGATCGGCAGTGACCGTTTGCTGACCGTGTACGTGCAGGCCTCGCCGCTGGTGTGTGCCGAGCGTGACCCGCAAGGCTTGTACGCCGCCGGTGGGGATAATATCCCTGGCGAGTCGTTCCCGTACGACGTGCCGTTGAATGCTGACCTGGTGATAGATACCCAGGCACTGTCGCTGGACGACAGCGTCAAGCAAGTGCTGGAGCTGTTGCGCCAGCGCGGCGCGATCTAAACCTCGCCGCCACAAAAAAGCCCGCCACCGAGCACTCGGTGGCGGGCTTTTTTCACACTCTAAAGGTCAACACCGTCAATGTGGGAGCTGGCTTGCCTGCGATTGCAGGAGGCCAGGCAATGCACTTACCTCTGACAGACCGCTATCGCAGGCAAGCCAGCTCCCACATGGTGATCACCTATTGCCTGGGTACTCGATGTGAAGTCGGCTCAGCAGAGCATCCTTGTCTTCCCATAACTGGTTGATCCAGCCCTGGAACGCCAGCCGATATTCCCCATCCTGCTCATAATTCTTGCCAATGAACTCGGCCGGGATCTGCACCTCTTCAAACTGCACCACCACCTCCTGCACATTGCCGCACAGCAAGTCCCAGAAACCCGGGCGGCCGCCCGGATAGTGGATAGTCACGTTGACCAATGACTTCAACTGCTCCCCCATGGCATCCAGCACAAACGCAATGCCACCAGCCTTGGGCTTGAGCAGGTAACGAAACGGCGACTGCTGCTGCGCATGTTTGCCTGGGGTGAAGCGCGTGCCTTCGGCAAAGTTGAAAATACCCACCGGGTTGTCGCGAAACTTCGCACAGGTCTTGCGGGTGGTTTCCAGGTCCTTGCCTTTCTTCTCCGGGTGTTTTTCCAGGTAGGCCTTGGTGTAGCGCTTCATGAAGGGGAAACCCAGCGCCCACCAGGCCAGGCCAATCACCGGCACCCAGATCAGTTCCTGCTTGAGGAAAAACTTCAGCGGGCGGATCCGCCGATTGAGCACGTACTGCAGCACCATGATATCGACCCAGCTCTGGTGGTTGCTGGTCACCAGGTACGAGTGCTGGTAGTCCAGGCCTTCCAGGCCCTTGAGGTGCCAGCGTGTGCGGCGCACCAGGTTCATCCAGGTGTTGTTATTGCTGATCCAGGCCTCGTGGGTCTGGTTCATCAGCCATTCGCTGAAGCGCTTGGCGAAGGGCAGTGCCTTGAACAGCGCGACGATAAACAGGAATGAACACAGCAGAATTGTGTTCAACGCCAGCAACAGCGAGGCGATTACCCCACGCAGGGGGGCAGGCAGGAATTCCAGCATTTAGGCATCCATAGGTCGGTTGGCGGCTTGAATCGCGGTCAGGGCGATGGTGTAGACGATATCGTCCACCTGGGCCCCACGGGGCAGGTCGTTCACGGGTTTGCGCAGGCCTTGCAGCATGGGGCCGAGGCTGACGCAATCGGCACTGCGTTGCACCGCCTTGTGGGTGGTGTTGCCGGTGTTGAGGTCGGGGAATACAAAGACCGTGGCCTTGCCCGCCACCAGGCTGTTGGGCGCCAGTTGCCGGGCGACGTTTTCGTTGGCGGCGGCGTCGTACTGCAACGGGCCGTCGATCAGCAGCGAGCTCTGTTGCTCGTGGGCCAGCAGGGTGGCTTCGCGGACTTTCTCCACTTCCTCGCCACTGGCCGAGTCACCGCTGGAATAGCTGATCATCGCCACGCGTGGGGTGATGCCGAAGGCGGCGGCCGAGTCGGCGCTTTGCAGGGCGATTTCCGCCAGTTCCGCAGCGCTTGGGTGTGGGTTCATCACGCAGTCGCCGTAGACCAGCACTTGTTCAGGGAACAGCATGAAAAACACCGATGACACCAGGGTGCAGCCCGGCGCCGTTTTAATCAGCTGCAAGGCCGGGCGGATGGTATTGGCGGTGGAGTGGATGACCCCGGAGACCAGGCCGTCTACTTCATCCAGCGCCAGCATCATGGTGGCGATCACCACGGTGTCTTCCAGTTGCTGCTCGGCCATCGGTGCGTTGAGGCTTTTGCTCTTGCGCAGCGCCACCATGGGCTCGACATAGCGCTCGCGGATCAGGTCCGGGTCCAGAATTTCCAGGCCTTCAGGCAGCTCGATGCCATGGGCGCGGGCTACGGCTTGGACATCGGCCGGCTTGGCTAGCAGCACGCAACGGGCAATGCCGCGGGCCTGGCAGATGGCGGCGGCTTGCACGGTCAGCGGCTCGCTGCCTTCGGGCAACACAATGCGCTTGTTGGCGGCCTGGGCGCGCTGGATCAACTGGTAGCGGAACACCGCCGGCGACAGGCGCATCTCCCGTGGCGTACCGCAACGCTGGTGCAGCCAGCGCGCATCCAGGTGGCTGGCGACGAAATCGGTAATGATCTCCGCACGTTCGCGGTCATCAATCGGGATTTCCTTGTTCAGGCTGTTGAGCTGGTTGGCAGTGTCATAGGAGCCGGTACTCACCGACAGCACCGGCAACCCGGCCTGGAATGCACCACGGCACAGGTCCATGATCCGTGGGTCGGGCAGGGTGTCGCTGGTCAGCAGCAGGCCGGCCAGGGGCACGCCATTGATCGCGGCCAGGCTGACGGCGAGGATGATGTCGTCGCGATCCCCCGGCGTCACCACCAGCACGCCGGGCTTGAGCAGCTCCACGGTGTTGCGCATGGTGCGCGCGCAGATGATGATTTTGTTCATGCGCCGGGTTTCATAGTCGCCGGCGTTGAGCACTTGCGCGCCCATCAGGTCGGCCACATCGCGTGTGCGCGGGGCGTTGAGCTCGGGCTGGAACGGGATGCAGCCGAGCAGGCGGAAATCGCCACTGCGCAGCAACGGCGAATGCTCCTTGAGGCGGGCGGCGAAGGCCTCCATGCTCTCGTCGGTCTGCACCTTGTTGAGGATCACCCCCAGTACTTTCGGGTCTTTCGGGCCGCCGAACAGCTGCGCCTGCAATTCCACACGGCCGGACAGTTCGGTCAGCACCTCGTTTTCCGGGGCCGAGACGAGGATGACTTCGGCATCCAGGCTTTTTGCCAGGTGCAGGTTGACCCGTGCCGCATAGCTGGCGCTGCGGGTCGGCACCATGCCCTCGACAATCAGCACGTCCTTGCCCACGGCCGCCTGTTGATAAAGGGTGATGATTTCTTCGAGCAACTCATCGAGCTGGCCATCGCCGAGCATCCGCTCGACATGGGCCAGGCCCAATGGCTGCGGTGGTTTGAGGCCATGGGTACGGGCCACCAGCTCGGTGGAGCGCTCAGGCCCCGTGTCGCCGGGATGGGGCTGGGCAATGGGCTTGAAAAAGCCGACTTTCAGCCCGGCCCGTTCAAGGGTACGCACCAGCCCAAGGCTGATGGAGGTCAGACCCACACCAAAATCGGTGGGCGCGATAAAAAAAGTCTGCATGCGAATTCTCTGAAGGTGCATGGCTTCGGTGGTGCGCTATGGCTGCGCGCCGACCGGGAATCAGCTGCCAAGGGTATCGTTATCCGGGCGCTGCGCACACCAGCCACAGGCAAAGGGCTGGCCTATTTTTGCCAGGCGTTGCGCCGGATCCATCACCCAGCCCCGGGATTGCCAGGGCGGCTGGTGGCGCAGGTGCTGCGTATGGCCGCAGGACAGCGCGACGACCCAGTGGCCATCTGCATCCTGGTGAAATCCGACGACCGTCGGGTCACCGGATCGACTCCGTCTGTCCGGGTTGTGTTCGCTTTCGGGCAAATCCTTGTTTAGACTTGTCCGTTCTTCATTCTTATGCAAAAGGTCTCGCCCCATGCCGATCGCCGCCAACAAGGCTGTCTCCATTGACTATACCCTGACCAACGACGCTGGTGAGGTCATCGACAGCTCCGCCGGCGGCGCGCCGCTGGTCTACCTGCAAGGCGCAGGTAACATCATCCCTGGCCTGGAAAAGGCCCTGGAAGGCAAAGAGGTTGGTGATGAACTGACCGTTGCCGTAGAACCTGAAGATGCCTACGGCGAGTACTCGGCCGAACTGGTCAGCACCCTGAGCCGCAGCATGTTCGAAGGCGTCGACGAACTGGAAGTGGGCATGCAGTTCCACGCCTCCGCTCCGGACGGCCAGATGCAGATCGTGACCATCCGCGACCTGGACGGCGATGACGTGACCGTCGACGGCAACCACCCGCTGGCAGGCCAGCGCCTGAACTTCCAGGTCAAGATCGTTGCCATCCGCGACGCTTCCCAGGAAGAAGTGGCTCACGGCCACGTACACGGCGAAGGTGGTCACCACCATTGATTGACGGGCCACGTCCAGTCAGTTGAAAAGAGAGGCGCCTTCGGGCGCCTTTTTTGATTGGCGGCTATTCTTGCCGACTTGGCGGCTGTAATCTCGAATGGCCGTTACACAGAATATGGGAAACCTGGAGTTCTTCATGAGTGCTTTCCACGACCTTAAACTCAAAGCCCTGGATGGTCAGGAGCTGCCTCTGGCGCCCTACAAGGGGCAAGTCGTGCTGGTGGTCAATGTCGCCTCCAAATGTGGGCTGACTCCACAATATGCCGCGCTGGAAAACCTCTACCAGCAATACAAGGGCCAGGGTTTCACCGTGCTGGGCCTGCCGTGCAATCAGTTCGCAGGCCAGGAGCCTGGGACCGAAGAAGAGATCCAGGAGTTCTGCAGCCTCAACTATGGCGTGAGCTTTCCCCTGGGCAGCAAGCTTTCGGTGAACGGCCCTGATCGCCATCAGTTGTACCGCCTGCTGGCGGGTGAGGGGGCAGAGTTTCCGGGGGATATCACCTGGAACTTCGAGAAATTTTTGCTGGGCAAGGATGGGCGAGTATTGGCGCGGTTTTCTCCGCGTACCGCGCCTGATGATCCGAGCGTGGTCCAGGCCATCGAAAAAGCCCTGGCCTGACCTGCTGTAGGCGCCGGCTTGCCGGCGACCCGCAGTAACGGCCATCGCCGGCAAGCCGGCTCCTACGGTGTTTTATGTGGCTCACGGCTTTTACCCCTTAATCACCGCAATCAATAGTGCTATCCAGCACTGCCCGTGCTCCATATTATCCGCATCATAAAATCCCTCTCGTGCGGAGTGCTCCCATGCCTGTCCAAGCCTTGTTCAAACCTTTCCAGCTCGGTGCGCTGCAATTGCCGTCCCGTGTGGTCATGGCGCCGATGACCCGTTCGTTTTCCCCGGGTGGCGTACCCAATTCCAAAGTGATCGAGTACTACCGCCGTCGCGCGGCGGCCGGCGTAGGCTTGATCATCACGGAGGGCACAGTGGTGGGCCACCAGGCTTCCAACGGTTATCCGAACGTGCCGCATTTCTACGGTGAAGCGGCATTGGCCGGCTGGAAGAAAGTGGTCGATGCGGTGCATGCCGAAGGCGGCAAGATCGTCCCGCAGTTGTGGCATGTCGGTAGCGTGCGGCGCATCGGCACCGAGCCGGATGCCAGCGTCCCGGCCTATGGCCCGATGGAGAAACTCAAGGACGGCAACGTGCTGGTTCGTGGCATGACGGTCGAGGATATCAAGGAGGTGATTGCCGCCTTCGCCCAGGCCGCCAAGGATGCCCAGGCCATCGGCATGGACGGCGTGGAAATCCACGGCGCGCACGGTTACCTGGTCGATCAGTTCTTCTGGGAAGGCAGCAACCAGCGTACGGACGAATACGGTGGCAGCCTGGCCAACCGTTCGCGTTTTGCCATTGAGTTGATCCAGGCCGTGCGGGCCGCCACAGGTCCTGGATTTCCGATCATTTTCCGTTTCTCCCAATGGAAGCAGCAGGATTACACCGCGCGCCTGGTGCAAACCCCTGAGGCGTTGGGTGAGTTTCTCAAGCCGTTGTCTGACGCGGGCGTGGATATTTTCCACTGCTCCACGCGGCGTTTCTGGGAGCCTGAGTTTGAGGGTTCCGAGCTGAACCTGGCGGGTTGGACCCGTAAGCTCACCGGCAAGCCGACCATCACTGTGGGCAGTGTCGGCCTGGATGGCGAGTTCCTGCAGTTCATGGTCAACACCGACAAAATCGCACAGCCGGCAAGCCTGGAAAAACTGCTGGAGCGCTTGAATAACGACGAGTTCGACCTGGTGGCCGTGGGGCGTGCGCTGCTGGTCGATCCGGATTGGGCGCTGAAAGTGCGTGAAGGGCGTGAGGGCGATATCTTGCCGTTCAGCCGTGAGGCGTTGACTACCCTGGTTTAAGGGGGAATTGACGGGCCCTATCGCGGGCAAGCCCGCTCCCACATTGGAATGCAAGCAACCTGTGGGAGCGGGCTTGCCCGCGATAGGGCCCGTCAGGTCAGCTTCGAGCTGCCCGTCTCCAGCAAGTCCTCGCCACACGCCCCGCGCAGTTGATGTTCAAACCGCTCAATAATCGCCGGCCAGCCCTGGCGACTGGCATGCTGGCGCGCATTCAGGCGCACGCGGCGTAAACTCTCCGGCTCTTCCAGCAACCAACTGGCGGCATCGCAAAACGCATCCTCATCCCCCGGCATCGCCACTGCACCGCTGTAGCCGTGGCGGATATGCTGGGTGGCGGCCGCCTGGTCGTAGGCCACCACACCCAGGCCCGATGCCATGGCTTCCAGGACCACGTTGCCAAAGGTCTCGGTGAGGCTGGGGAATAGAAACAAATCCCCGGACGCATAGTGCCGGGCCAGTTCCTCACCGCGTTGCGTGCCGCAGAACGCTGCTGCCGGGAGGGTCTTCGCCAGGGCTTCGCGCTGCGGCCCGTCGCCGACCACGATCAGCTTCAAGCGACGCTGTGGATAAGTCGACTGCAACGCCTCGAAGCAACGTTTGAGCAAACCGAGGTTTTTTTCCGGTGCCAGGCGTCCGACATGCAGGACGGCAATATCTTCATTACCCAGGCCCCATTGCTCACGCAAGCCATTGTCACGCCTGGCCGGGTGGAACAATTGGCTGTCGACGCCGCGTGACAGTAGGTCCAGGCGCTCGAAGTGGCGGCGCTCCAGCTCCAGGCGCTGGCTGACGCTGGGCACCAGGGTCAGGGTGGAGCGGTTGTGGAACCAGCGCAGGTAGTGGGTCAGGAAGCGGCTGAGCATGCCCAGGCCGTATTGGCTGGAATACTGCTGGAAGTTGGTATGGAAACCGCTGACCACGCTGATCCCCAGGCGCCGTGCCGCACGCAAGGCGGACAAGCCCAGCGGGCCCTCGGTGGCAATGTACAGCACGTCCGGGCGCTGGCGTTTCCAGCGCCGCAGCAGCTTGTGCATCGAGGACTGGCCCCATTGCAGGCCGGGATAGCCCGGCAAAGGCCAGCCGCGACACAGCAGCAGGCCGTCGTCGCTGAGGCGACTCAAGTCGCCACCCTGGCGCGGGCGCACCAATTCCACCTGATGCCCACGCGCGCGCAGGCCATCACACAGGCGGCCAAGGGTGTTGGCCACGCCGTTGATTTCCGGTGGGAAGGTTTCGGTAATCAGGGTGATGTTCAGGAAGGCTGTCGTCATGCAGCCAGTGTCGGCGCGGGCCATGTCGCCATTGTGTCATCGCAATGACGGATTTGTGACGGCAGGGCCCGGCATTGGCTTAGTTGAACGGCGTAGGACGCGGGGTCTTGGCCGAGGACGGCGGCAGGATCGGCAGCTTGAAGTCCGGCTGGTCGCCGGTCAGGGTGTCGAGGAACGCGACAATCTGGCTGACCTCATCGGTGCTCAACTTGCGGCCCAATTGCAGGCGGGCCATGACGTCCACCGCTTCGCTCAGGTTCCAATAGGCACCGTCGTGGAAGTAGGGGTAGGTCAGGGCGACGTTACGCAAGGTGGGCACCTTGAACATCATCCGGTCCTGATCCTTGCCGGTCAGGCCGGCCACGCCCTGGGCCGGGTTCTTGGTGGCGTAGGCTTCGACCATGCCCATTTTCTGGAAGGTGCTGCCACCGACCGCCTCGCCGTTGTGGCAGGCCACGCAGCCGATGTTCTTGAACAGCTGGTAGCCCTGGGCAGCCGTGGCGCTGATGGCTTTTTTGTCGCCCAGCAGCCAGCGGTCGAATGGGGCGTTGGGGGTGACCAGGGTTTCTTCGAAGGCCGCGATGGCGTTGGTCACATCGTCGAACTTGATGCCGTCATCGCCATACACTTTCTTGAACGCGGCCTGGTACTGCGGGATCGAGCGCAGCACGTCCACCGCCAGGTCATGGGTAAAGCCCATCTCACCGGGGTTGGCGATCGGGCCGCCGGCCTGCTCCTGCAGGGTCGCCGCGCGTCCGTCCCAGAACTGCGCGACGCTCATGCTCGAGTTGAGCACCGTCGGTGAGTTGATCGGCCCCTGGTGCCAGTTATGCCCGATGGAGGTGGGCAGATTGTCGCTGCCGCCCATGCTCAGGTTGTGGCACGAGTTGCAGGAAATGAAGCCGGACTTGGACAAGCGTGGGTCGAAGAACAATTGCTTGCCCAGTTCGACCTTGTCGGCATCGGTGATCTTCGCCGGTTGTACCGGCAATATGGGCTCATTGGCGGCGGCGGCCCCCCAGGCCTCACCGCCCAACATCAATCCGAACATCAGCATCAACGGTCTGTACATGGTGCGCTCCCCACAGGCTTATAGTTTTAATAACCATGTGCTCTGTATGGGCAAATCGCCATGATCCAGGTCAATCGAACAGCCTAGGGGTTTTTCGCCAGCATCGTTTCGGCGCCTTGCTCACGCACCCAGAACAACGTCGCCCCGGCCACCGCTGCTGGCATCATCAGCAGGTTGACCACCGGCACCAGCAGCACCAGGTAGACGATCCCGCCAAAGCTCATGCTCTGCCAGCGCTTCTGGCGCAGCCAGGCGAGCATTTCGTTCCAGCCCAGCTTGTGGTTGTCGGCCGGGTAGTCGATGTATTGGATCGCCATCATCCACACCCCGAACAGCAGCCACAGCGGTGCGGCAATCAGGTTGACCACCGGGATGAACGACAGGATAAACAGGCCGATGGCCCGGGGCAGGAAGTAGCCCAGTTTGCGCATTTCCCGGGCCAGGGTGCGCGGGACCATGGCAAACAGCTCGGCCCAGCTGAAGGCGGGGAAGTCATCGGTGCCGCGCACCACCACTTCGACTTTTTCCGCGAGAAAGCCGTTAAACGGTGCAGCGATGATGTTGGCGAGCATGGTGAAGCTGAAAAACACCATAAACGCCACCAGCAGCACGAACAGCGGCCACAGGATGTAGCTGAGGAAACTCAGCCAACTGGGCAGCGTCGGCATCAAGGTGTCGACCCACAGGCTGAACTGATGGCCAGCAAAATAGATCAATCCGACGAACAGTATCAGGTTGATCGCCAGGGGCAGCAGGACGAACAGGCGCAGGCCTGGGCTCAAGACCAGTTTCAGGCCTTCACGCAGGTATTGTGGGCCTGACAGAACGGGGGCGGGCATGGATAACTCCGGGCAAAAGGGCGAACGCGCCGACCTTACCGGCTTTGCCGATACGGTGAAAGCACGGTCAGCAAGCCGACATTAACGGTAACAAACATGTTGATTAATAGGTGCCACGGAATAGAGACCGCCTATGAGCTGGATTGTTAATCCGTATTTCCTTAATCTTGCCCCCCTCTATACGCTGCACCCATTATTTTCAGGGCCTGCGAGTTCAAGCCTTCCCCAAGTGCTTCGCGGTCCTTTTTTATTCCAGCCGCCCTGTAGTCCGGGCGGTCGATAGGAGTGAGTCATGTCTGATACCCGTCATTCGCGAGTGATTATTCTCGGTTCCGGCCCTGCCGGTTACAGCGCTGCGGTCTACGCGGCCCGGGCCAACCTCAAGCCGTTGCTGATCACCGGCATGCAGGCGGGTGGTCAGTTGACCACCACCACTGAAGTCGACAACTGGCCGGGTGACGTCCACGGCCTGACCGGCCCGGTGTTGATGGAGCGCATGAAAGAACACGCCGAGCGTTTCGAGACCGAAATCGTCTTCGACCATATCAATGCCGTGGATTTCTCGAAAAAGCCCTACAGCCTGACCGGCGACAGCGGCGTCTACACCTGTGACGCGCTGATCATCGCCACTGGCGCCAGCGCTCGCTACCTGGGCCTGCCATCGGAAGAAGCGTTCATGGGCAAGGGCGTTTCCGCCTGCGCGACCTGCGACGGTTTCTTCTACCGCAACAAGCCGGTGGCTGTGGTCGGTGGTGGTAACACCGCAGTGGAAGAGGCGCTATACCTGGCCAACATCGCCAGCACCGTGACCCTGGTTCACCGCCGCGAAACTTTCCGCGCCGAGAAGATCCTGATCGACAAGCTGCACGCGCGGGTTGCCGAAGGCAAGATCATCCTCAAGCTCAACGCCACCCTGGATGAAGTCCTGGGCGACAACATGGGCGTGACCGGTGCGCGCTTGAAAAACAACGACGGCAGCTTCGACGAGCTGAAAGTCGACGGCGTGTTCATCGCCATCGGCCACACCCCGAACACCTCCCTGTTCGAAGGCAAGCTGACCGCCAAAGATGGTTACCTGGTGGTGCAGGGCGGCCGTGAAGGCAATGCCACTGCAACCAACATCGAAGGGATCTTTGCCGCTGGCGACGTGGCTGACCATGTCTACCGCCAGGCCATCACCTCGGCCGGCGCCGGTTGCATGGCGGCCCTGGATGCCGAGCGTTACCTCGACGGCTTGAAAGACGCTTCTTTCTAAACCGTTGCCATAAAAAAACCGGCCAAAAGGCCGGTTTTTTTTGTGTGTAACTGGACGAACAGCGCAATCTCAATCTGGAAATCCAATCAATGTGGGAGCTGGCTTGCCTGCGATGGCGGTGTGACAGCCACCACCGCCATCGCAGGCAAACCCGGCTCCCACATTGACCGGGTTTGCAAGCTGGCTCAGCGGCGGGTCAAAGGCGGCTGGACAAACTTCACTCCCGCCAACCCATGCTCGATCAGCGCGCGGATATTGGCGTGATCCGTGCCCTCAGGCGTCGCCAGCACCGAACGATAATGCTCGCCAAACGCCAGCAAGGCCTGCTGGTCGCTCAACCCTTCCAGCAGCGCCAGGCCCAGGGTCTTGCACGAGCCTTCATTCTGCCCGGCGGCGTTTTCTACGCTGCCATTGGTGAAGGCTTGTGGCTGGTAGTCGTAGCCGGCGGCGATAAAGGCCAGGGTGTCGGCAAACAGGTGTTCGCCGCTGTCGAGGCTGGTGCGCAGGGTGTTCAGGTCAGTCATGGGGTTTTCCTTTGGCAAACGCCGCTTGTTGTTCGGCGCTGGCTTCTTGCTGGTATTGGGCTTTCCACTCGGCGTACGGCATGCCGTATACCACTTCGCGGGCGTCATCGAGGCTGACCTCGATCTGGCGTTCGTCGGCCTCGGCCTTGTACCACTTGGACAGGCAGTTGCGGCAGAAACCGGCGAGGTTCATCAGGTCGATGTTCTGTACATCCTTGCGGCTGTCCAGGTGCGCTACCAGCCGGCGGAAGGCGGCGGCTTCGAGTTCCAGGCGTTGTTGGTCGGTCATGGGATTCACACAGATTCAGGGGGGTTAACGGCTGGCTGCCAGGGTGATCGACACCGACTCGGCAAAGCGCAGCGCATGGGGCTTGTCGACTTCGACTTCGGCATACAGCACCGACTCGTTGCTCATCACCAGGTCCAGCAGCTCCTGGGTCAGGCGTTCGAGCAGGGCGAAGCGGTTGCCTTCGACGTGGGCGATGATGGCCTTGGTGATGGTGCGGTAGTTCAAGGCGTGGTCGATATCGTTGTCGCGCACGGCGTCTTGTGCGGCATACAGGATGGTCAGGTTGATCAACACATCCTGCTTGTTGAGGATCTCTTCCTCGTTGATGCCAATAAAGGTACGCAGACACAGGTCCTTGACCCGGATGCGCGCCATACCTGGTTGAAGTTGTGGCATTGCTACTTGCTCCGTCCAATCAGTTGCAGGAACCCCAGGCCGCTGGTGTTCGGGTTTACTTGACATGCCGCCCGCCATTGACGGTCAGGGTGGTGCCGGTCACATAAGGGTTGTCCAGCAGGTAACGCACGCTCTGGTAAATCACCTCGGGCCCGGGTTCGATACCCAGTGCCGACTTGGCCAGGACCTTGGCACGATAAGCCGCGTCGTCGCCGTCGTTGAACATCACCATCGCTGGCGCGATGCCATTGACCTTGATCCGGGGCGCGTATTGGGCGGCGAAGGACAGGGTCAGGCTGTCGAGCCCGGCCTTGGTGGCACAGTAGGCAATATGCTGGCGGCTGCCCTTGCGGGTCACGTCGTCGCTGATGTGCACAATGTCGGCCGGCGTCGAGCGCCGCAACAACTCAGCACAATGCAGGTTGATCAGGTACGGCGCAAGCATGTGCACGCTGAACATATCGATAAAGGCGTTGGCCTCGTCACCGGGTGTTTCTGGGGCCCAGGTCGAGGCGTTGTGGATGATCGCCCGCAGGCTGTCGGTATGGGTCTTGAGTTCGCTGATGAACGCCAGGATACCGGCCTCGGACGAGAAGTCGGCAAACACGCCAATCGCCCCGCGCTCGCGCAGGGCCTGCACGCCTGGACGTTCACTGCGATAGCTGAAGATCACCGGTTGCTGTGCGTCCAGCAGGCGCTGGGCGCAATGCAGGCCGACACGTTGGCCGGCGCCGGTAATCAGGATCGGTGCGGGAGAGGTCATGGGAGGCTCGGGTCGCGGGCAAGCTAAAACTATACCAGCGACCGGCCTGTTGCGGATCGGCTCAAACGGCCGCTTCGGCAGGTTTTACCCGCGGCGGGGCAGGATTGAGCCAGCCCGCCAGCAAATGGGTCGACAGCGGAATGAACAGATAGACCATCAACGGCGTCAGGGCCAGGGTGCTGACCAGCACGCGGCTGAACATGCCCAACTCGGCGAGCAACGGCTCAAGGCCAAAGTTGAACAGCAGTGAAACCGGGAAAAACGCCAGCCAGATCGCCACGGCCTGTTTCCAGCGCGGCGGGCGCTGGCCCACGGCACCAAACCAGCCCTCCATGCCGCTGACGCGATGCTCCATGGGGTTGGCGAACAATTCGCTGCCACGGCCCAGCCAGGCGCTGCGCGAGGCCGAGAACTCCCAGGCATGCAGGGTCTGCTCGTCGGCGAAGCGGAAGATGATCTGGAATTCGCCGCCATCGGCAGGCGGCGCAAGTACGCCTGAACCCAGGTAGCCGGGGAAGTCCGTGGCCAATTGCTCGCCTTCGCGCAGCCAGCTCATCATGTCTTGATAACGGCCTTGGGCAGCACGGCGTGCAACCATCAAGGTGACGGGTTGGGTAGACATTGTGTATCTCCGAATGTGTGGGCGCGTTGCACCGGGTAGGTGGCGTCCCAGGCGAAGCCGCAGGGTAGGGCGGCGACGCAAAAAAACAGGCAAGGATTATTCCTGATTTGACGAAATACGCCAGCGGCATTGGACGGCTGGGCAGATCCCTTGAAAAAGACAGGTATAAAAGCGTTAAATGGGATCCAACTACGTGCCAATCTTCGGTCCTTTGATGTCTGTAATCACAGCTCCATCCCCCGGTCTTGAGCAAGGTGCCCTACGCACTGGCGATGAGTTGTTCCCGATTCGTGAAGTCTCAAGATTGACAGGTATCAATCCGGTCACCCTGCGCGCGTGGGAGCGCCGTTATGGGTTGATCCAGCCGGTGCGCACCGAAAGTGGGCATCGCCTGTACACGCAGAAGGACATCGAGACCGTTCATCGCATTCTGGATTGGATCGAGCGTGGTGTGGCGGTCAGCAAAGTCGGCAAGATCCTCGCTCGGGACGATGGGCAATCGTCATCACTGCACCACCTGCAGGAAGGCAGCGACCATCATGAATGGGCCCAGTGGCAGCAGCAGATGCAAACTGCCATCGGTGCGTTTGATGAGCTGCAACTGGAGCGCCTGTACGGCCAGGTCTTTGCCGCGTACCCCGCTGCGGTGGTGTTCCAGGACATCCTGATGCCCCTTTGGCACCAGTTGTTGCGCCATCAGGGACGTTTCGGCCAAGCCAGCGAATGGCTGTTTTTCGACAGCTTCCTGCGTGCGCGGATCTCCCAGCGCCTGCAACTGGCCCGCGCTGGCCGCACGCCGCAGGTATTGCTGGCGGCGATTGCCGGTGAGTGCCGCGAACTGGAACTGCTGGTGGCCGGGCTCATGCTCGGTGGTGATGAACGGGTGGTGCATGTGCTGAGCGTCGGCCAGCCCCTGGATGAGTTGACGCTGATCTGCGAGAAGATCCGCCCGCAGGCCCTGGTGCTGTTCTCCAATCGCGCGCCAACCCACGAACTACCCAAGCGCCTGGGGCGCCTGGCCTTGACCCTGGACTGTCCGCTGCTGCTGGCCGGTGATGCCTCGGACATGGCCCAGCAGCAACTGGCAGGTAGCGTTATCGGTTGCCTGGGCAGTGAAGGAAGGTTGATGCAGCGGCGCTTGCGGCAGTTTCTCAGTGGAACCCTGGATACCTGAGATCAGGCATGCACTTCAGGGTGGGCCAGGCGATGCTGTTGCAGGATGAACTGGCGCAGGCGCTCGGTTTCATCCACATCGCCCTGGTTCAAGCGGTAGGCAAACAGCCCGCGCGCGGTCTCGCGTTCCAGGGTGCCACGCACCGCAATTCGCTCGTAGCCAGAGGGGCTGAACCACATCGAGAACGTCCTGGGTGGTTTGCTACGGCCCCGGGACTGCACCAGCAGGCCCTTGAACGACACTTCATGCACCCACAGTGAACCAGGCTGGCCCCTGACATTTTCCAGGGCCACCGGCTCTTCGAGCACCAGGCGCCACGGCCGGATCATCGGCCCGTCTTCGAAAATGCTCGGCACCCCAAGGCGCAAGTGCAGCGCATGGAACTCGTCTTCCACCAGTTGCAGAGGAAACGTCATTTGCTGGTTATCGAACTGCGCCTGGATCGTCACCTGCTCATGGGCCGCCAAGCGCGTGAGCAGGTCGCGGATCTGCGCGCCGCCGTTGACCGTCAGGCTCGACGACACATCCCGCACATTCAGTTGTGGGTTGTGGTGCATGTTCTGGATGAAGTCCAGTTCGTCCTGCGTCAAAAGCGCGTCGCGTTGCATTGATGTGGCTCAAGGAAATGCGTGATTAAACGGATTATCACCCTAAAGACCGTATTTTCTAAAGTTTGTTAGATCCGCTCGTCGCCCGGAGCGCGGCCAACTCGGCTGTAAGCTGCGCCACCTGGGCTTCCAGCTGGGCAACACGCTGCTGGGCCTTGACCTGAACCGTGACGTCTTTCTGCACGCCGACGAAGTAAGTCTGCCCATCCGCCTGGTTATAAACCGTCGATAATGACAGCTCATTCCAAAAGTGCGTGCCGTCCTTGCGGTAATTGCGCAGGATTTCCCGGCAGGCTCCGCCACTGTCCAGGGCTTCGCGAATGGCCATCAGCGCTGGCTGGTCACGGTCGCCTGACTGCAGGAAGCGGCAATCCTGATAAAGGATGTCGTCCAGGTTATAGCCGGTCATGCGTTCGAAGGCCGGGTTCACGTAAATCAGCGGCTTGTCCTTGCCTTCCCGTTCCGCCACGACAATCCCGTCGTTAGAAGCATTGACAACCATCTGCATCAGCTTGGCGTTGATCATTGAACGATCCATAGCGTGTTTGTGGATTTCTTAGTGTAGGGCAACCGAGCCGGCTGCCAGCTGTTAATATCCCAGGTTTTCAATCAACTACAGGATCAGATTGATGAAAGTCGCCATCCTTTCCGGCTCGGTCTATGGCACGGCAGAAGAAGTTGCCCGCCACGCCATGGGTATCCTCAACGCAGCCGGTTTCCAGGCCTGGCATAACCCGCGGGCGACCCTGGCCGACGTGCAGGCCTTCGCCCCGGACGCCTTTCTGGCCGTCACTTCCACCACCGGCATGGGCGAACTGCCGGACAACCTGATGCCGCTGTATTCGACGATCCGCGACCAACTGCCCGCCGCCTGGCGCGGTTTGCCAGGTGCGGTGATCGGCCTGGGCGACGCCAGCTACGGCGACACCTTCTGTGGCGGCGGCGAGCAGATGCGCGAGCTGTTTGGCGAGTTGGGCGTGCGTGAAGTGCTGCCGATGCTGCGCCTGGATGCCAGCGAAAGCGTCACCCCGGAAGCGGATGCCGAGCCTTGGCTGGCGGAGCTGGTCACGGCACTGCGCGGCTGATCGGGTACTCGCGCAAAAGCGCGAGCCAGGCCTGGGCGGCTTTCGACAGATAGGCGCCTTTGCGCCAGATAAAGGCGATGTCCCAGCGTAGGAAATCGGGCGCCCTGAGTGTCAGGCGCACCACACCGGGGCGCTCCAGGCCGCGCGCGACCACACTGGGCAGCAGCACTACGCCCTGGCCTGCGGCCACCAGTGCGACGAGAAAATCCGCCTGGCCGCTGCGCCCACTTTCCCGTGGCGTGAAGCCCAGTTGCTGGCAGGCCTGGAGCAGCCGGTCATTGAGCACAAAGCTGCGCTGGTACATCAAGAACGGCGTGTCGGCCAATTCCTCCAGGCCAATCTGGGCCCGCTGTGCCAACGGGTGGTCCACGGGCAGCAGCGCATCCAGCGGCTCATCGCAGAAGGCTTGCCAGGCAAACGCCGGATCGGTGGGCAACAGGCTGCCGCCGACGTCCAACTCACCCGCGAGAATGGCCTGCTCAATATTGCGGCTACCACCTTCAAGCAACTGGATGCTGACATTGGGGTAGCGCCGGCGATATTCGGCAAACAGCCCGGCAAACAGCATATCGCCCCCCAGTTGCGGCAGGCCCATGCGCAATTCGCCACGGGTCATTTGATTAAGGTCGTCCAGCTCACTCACCAGCTCGGTCTGCAAGCGCAACATGGCTTCGGCCCGTTGCAGCACCACCTGCCTGGCGGCGGTCAGGCGCACGTGCGAACCGATGCGGTCGAGCAGGGGGGTACCGAGGCTCTGTTCCAGTTGCGCCACTTGCTTGCTCACGGCGGACTGGCTGATATGCAGGGTTTTCCCGGCCTGGGTAAAACCGCCACGGTGCACCACTTCGATAAAACTGCGCAGCTGTTTGAATTCCATCGCACCAATTCCAGTTTGGAATGGCTTGCAGTCTAACAATTCGCTTTGGGGATGCCAGGGGGCTCTTTAAAATGAGGGCCTGCGAGGAACCCATGTCGACTAAACGTTTCACCTTCAAACACCTGGGCCGGCTGCTGGTTGAGCTGCTGGTATTGCTGGCGATCTACCTGCTGGGCTGCCAACTGGCCGTATGGCTGGCCTGGCCGATCCCCGGCGGAGTGATTGGCCTGGGCCTGCTGTTGCTGGTGTTCGCCAGCGGCCTGATCAAGCCGGCGGCCCTGCAATTGGGCGCTGGCATGCTGATGGCAGAAATGCTGTTGTTTTTTATCCCGGCGCTGATGAGCCTGCTCGATTACGGTGGCCTGCTGCGCCATGACGGCTGGCGGATCATGCTGGTGATCGCCCTCAGCACCCTGATGGTGATGCTGGTCACGGCGTTTACCGTCGAACTGGTCTGCCGCTGGAAGCTGCGCCATGAAGCTTGAACTGATGCCGCTGTTCTGGCTGGCCCTGACCCTGCTGGCCTATGGTTTCAGCCGCTGGATCTACCGGCGCACCGGGCGCTACCTGCTGTCACCGCTGATTTTGGTGCCCGCGCTGCTACTGGCGGTGGCCGTACCGCTGAACACCGCCTATGCCGAGTACGCCACCGACACCCATTGGCTGATGCTGGTACTGGGCCCGGTCACGGTGGCATTCGCCATCCCGATCTGGCAGCAGCGCCAATTGTTGATGCGGCACTGGTCGGCGTTGCTCCTGGGGATGCTGGCCGGTAGCGCCGCCTCCATTGGCACCTCCTTTGGCTTGGCCAAGGCGCTGGCCCTGGACAGCGCGGTGACGATGTCGTTGGTGCCACGCTCGATCACCACCCCCTTTGCCATGCCCCTGGCCCACGATCTGGGCGGCGTACCGGAGCTCACGGCGGTGTTTGTGATGTTCACCGGTGTGTTCGGCGCCATGCTCGGCGGGGTCCTGCTCAAGTGGCTGCCGCTGCGCAGTGCCTTGGCGCGGGGCGCGTTGTTTGGGGTGGGCGCCCACGGTGCGGGCGTCAGCCGTGCCCACGAAGTGGGCGGCGAAGAAGGCTCGGTGGCCGGGCTGGTGATGGTCCTGACGGGCTTGCTCAACCTGTTTGCCGCACCTTTACTGGCGTCGCTTCTCTGACACCACATTGTACGAATCCGAACTATCCTCACGGTTGACTCGCTCGGTCATCAAGCTGGCTGCCAACGCAACTACGGCAGGCCTGTGGTCTGACTAGACTGGCCCTTCAGCCCAAAAATAATAAGAACACCACAGCGTCAGCGTCGAGGTCCTTGCCGTGAGCCTAGCCCCCGTTCCATCGACACAGAGTGTAAAAGACCAGGTCAGCGCCGCCGAATGGCAGGCACGGATCGACCTGGCCGCCTGCTATCGCCTGGTGGCCATGCATGGCTGGGATGATCTGATTTTCACCCATATCTCGGCCAAGGTGCCGGGCACCGAAGACTTCCTGATCAACCCGTTCGGGCTGATGTTCCACGAAATCACCGCCTCCAGCCTGGTCAAGGTCGACCAGGCCGGCAACAAGCTGATGGACAGCCCCTACGAGATCAACCCGGCGGGCTATACCATCCACAGCGCGGTACACGAGGTACGCCACGACGTGGTCTGCGTGCTGCACACCCACACGGCGGCGGGCGTGGCCGTATCGGCGCAGAAGCAGGGCGTGCTGCCCATCAGCCAGCAGTCGCTGTTCGTGCTCTCGAGCCTGGCCTATCACGCCTACGAAGGCGTGGCGCTGAACCACGAGGAAAAGGCCCGCTTGCAAGCCGACCTGGGGCCGAGCAATTTTTTGATGCTGCACAACCATGGCCTGCTGACCTGCGGCGCGACCATTGCCGATACCTTCCTGATGATGTTCACCTTCCAGCGCGCCTGCGATATCCAGGTGCTGGCGCAAAACGGCGGGGCCGAATTGATCGCCATCGAGCCGCAGATTCTGGCGGGGGCCAAGGCCATGATTGCCGGTGTGACCAAGAGCGCCCAAGGCATGGGCGGCGCGCTGGCCTGGCCGGCGCTGCTGCGCAAGCTTGATCAACAAGACCCTGGATACCGACTCTGATGCCACTGGCCGAGATCCCCCTGAGCGCCTGGCGCAAGCGCGGGCAGAGTTTTGTCTTTCGCGGGCAGACCATCCGTTACTGGGTGGCCGGGCAGGGCGAGCCCTTGCTGCTGATCCACGGTTTCCCCAGCGCCAGTTGGGACTGGCATTACCTCTGGCAGCCGCTGGCCCAGCGCAACCTGGTGATTGCCTGCGACATGCTCGGCTTTGGCGACTCGGCCAAGCCCCTGGACCACACCTATTGCCTGCTGGAACAGGCCGACCTGCAACAGGCGCTGCTGGCCCATCTGCGGATTCAACAGCCGGTGCATGTCATGGCCCATGACTACGGCGACAGCGTGGCCCAGGAACTGCTCGCCCGGCACTATGAGGGGCGGTTCCAGCTGGCCAGTTGTGTGTTTCTCAATGGTGGGCTGTTCCCCGAGACCCACCGCGCGGCGCTGGTGCAAAAACTGTTGCTCAGCCCGTTGGGTTGGATGATCGGCCGCGCATTCGGGCGCAATGCCCTGGCCGACAGCTTCAAGCAGATCTTCGGCCCCGACACCCGCCCCAGCGAAAGTGCCCTGGATGACTTCTGGAGCCTGATCGAAAACAACGATGGCCCACGGATCCTGCACAAACTCATCGCCTACATCCCCCAGCGCCGCCGTCAACGCGAGCGCTGGGTGGCGGCGATGCAGCGCGGCGAAGTGCCGTTGCGGGTGATCGATGGCGAAGTCGACCCGATCTCCGGCGCGCATATGGTCGCGCGCTACCGCGAGCTGATACCGGATGCCGACACGGTGTTACTGGCCAACATCGGCCACTACCCGCAGATTGAAGCGCCGGTGCAGGTGCTCAAGCATTACCTGGCGTTTCGCGAGGGTATCGAGGCCAGCAAAGACTCGCTATGGGAACTGGCTTGTGTGGGAGCTGGCTTGCCTGCGATGGGTACACCTCGGTAAATCAGTTGTATTGCGGTGATGCAATCGCAGGCAAGCCAGCTCCCACACAAGCCAGCTCCTATACGAGCCGATCATCCCCGTGCCTTATTGCGCACCATTCACCCCCGCCCGTATTTATTGTGACCACAAGCCCCGTGCCTGACACTCAACCCATCGTCCACTGTCTTCGCTGGAGTTCCCTATGAGTGAGTCTGTGCAGTTCCAAGATAAAGTCGTGATCGTCACCGGTGCCGGGGGTGGCTTGGGGCGTGCCCATGCGCTGCTGTTCGCCAGGCACGGGGCCAAGGTGCTGGTCAACGACCTTGGCGGCTCGACTCAGGGCGAAGGCGCCAACGCTTCGGCGGCCGACCGTGTGGTGGCCGAGATCCGTGAGGCCGGCGGGATTGCCGAGGCCAACCACGATTCGGTGACCGACGGCGAAAAGATCGTGCAACACGCCCTCGAGGTGTTTGGCCGCATCGACGTGGTGGTGAACAACGCCGGGATCCTGCGTGACAAAACCTTCCACAAAATGGAGGACAGCGACTGGGACCTGGTGTACCGCGTGCATGTCGAAGGTGCCTACAAAGTCACCCGCGCCGCCTGGCCGCATCTGCGCGAGCAAGGCTACGGCCGGGTGATTTTCACCGCCTCCACGTCGGGCATCTACGGCAACTTCGGCCAGTCCAACTACGGCATGGCCAAGCTCGGCCTGTATGGCCTGACCCGCACCCTGGCGCTGGAGGGGCGCAAGCACAACATCCTGGTCAATGCCATCGCACCTACCGGCGGCACGCGCATGACCGAAGGCCTGATCCCCCCGCAGGTGTTCGAAAGGCTCAAGCCTGAACTGGTCAGCCCGCTGGTGGTGTACCTGGGCAGCGAGGCGTGCCAGGAAACTTCTGGGCTGTTTGAAGTGGGCGGCGGCTGGATCGGCAAGACCCGCTGGGAACGCAGCCTGGGCGTCGGGTTTGACCCCGAGGCGGGCTTCTCGCCAGAGGATGTGGCGGCGCACTGGCAGCAGATCTGCGACTTTGAAGGGGCGGCCCATCCCAAGGACAACATCGAAGCCTTGAAAGAGATGATGGACAACCTGCAGAAATACAGCCTGTGATCGTTACCTGAAAAACAGTCAATCCTGCGGGGCGCTTATGGCGCCCCGCTTTGTTTCAGGCATAAAAAAGGCCGCTGCATAAGCAGCGGCCGAAGTAAGACGTTGGATCAAGGAGCTACAAATCAACGTCAGTGAACACCGGTAACAGACTGAAAATACGCTTCAATCCGTCAAAAATTGGCTTTCGTGAAGCAGGCGGTTCGCCTTGAAAGCCCGGTAAGAATAGTCCGTTGTAACAGAATGAAAAACACTGATTCAGGACAAGGACTGTTACCAAAACAACAACAGTGGCGCGCCTGACGGGCGGGGTATCCATTCTCTTGATGGCGCTCCATCCACTGCGTCGATAGCCCCGCCAATACCCACGCTAGAGCCTGCGTTAATCCTTTGGAGCGACACAACGAATACCTCCTTGGTGCGCTTATCGCTCCTGATGGCGGGCAGTAGGGTGGGGCCTTCTGTCACACCACCGGGGAAGACGCATGACAAAAACAACAATGCGCGCCATCTTCAGGCCACAGGCGCTGGCCGCTGCGGTTGCTTTGGGTTGCTGCGTTCAGGCGCAGGCTGTTTCATTCAATATCGGCGAGATCGAGGGGCAGTTCGATTCGTCGCTGTCGGTGGGTGCCAGCTGGGGCATGCGCGATGCCGACCGCAAGCTGGTGGGCACGGTCAACGGCGGCAGTGGCCAGGCTTCCACCGGGGATGACGGGCGGCTGAACTTCAAGAAGGGCGAAACCTACTCGAAAATCTTCAAGGGCCTGCACGACCTGGAGCTCAAGTACGGCGATACCGGGGTGTTTGTACGGGGCAAGTACTGGTACGACTTCGAACTCAAGGACGAAGACCGTGAGTTCAAGCCGATCAGCGACCACAACCGCAAGGAAGGCTCCAAATCCAGCGGTGCACAGATCCTCGATGCCTTCGTCTATCACAACTATTCCCTGGGCGACCTGCCGGGCACCGTGCGTGCCGGCAAGCAGGTGGTCAGTTGGGGCGAAAGTACCTTCATCGGCAACTCCATCAACAGCATCAACCCCGTCGACGTCTCGGCCTTCCGCCGGCCTGGCGCCGAGATCAAGGAAGGCCTGATCCCGGTGAACATGCTGTTTGCCTCCCAGGGCCTGACCAACCAACTGACCGTGGAAGGCTTTTACCAGTTGGAATGGGACCAGACCGTACTGGATAACTGCGGCACCTTCTTTGGTGGCGACGTGGCGGCCGATGGCTGCACCAATAACTACACGGTCGGTAGCCCGGCGATCCGCCCGCTGCAACCTGTGGCCGCTGCGTTCGGCCAAGGCTTTGGCGTGACCAACGAAGGGGTGATCGTGCGCCGCGCTGCCGACCGTGATGCACGGGACTCCGGGCAGTTCGGCATGGCCTTGCGCTGGCTCGGCGATGACACCGAGTACGGCCTGTACTTCATGAACTACCACAGCCGCACGCCGACCGTGGGCACCCTCACGGCCAACACTAACCTTGCGACCATCGGCAATATCATCAATACCGCCAACGGCATTGCCCCCGGCAGCGGCGCCGGCCTGGCGCAGAGCGTGATGCTCGGACGCGGCCAGTACTACCTGGATTACCCGGAAGACATCCGCCTGTACGGCGCCAGCTTTTCCACGACCCTGCCCACCGGCACCGCCTGGACCGGGGAAATCAGCTACCGCCCCAACGCCCCGGTGCAACTCAACACCACCGACCTGACCCTGGCCCTGGTCAACCCGATTGCCGGTAACACCGTGTCGCCGATCAAGAGCTCATTCGGCGCTGACAACACCGGCTACCGGCGCAAGGAAATCACCCAGTTCCAAACCACCATGACCCAGTTTTTCGACCAGGTGCTGGGCGCCGAACGCCTGACCGTAGTGGGCGAGGCAGCCATCGTGCGGGTGGGCGGGCTGGAGAACAAAACCAAGCTGCGCTACGGCCGTGATTCGGTGTACGGCCAATACGGTTTTGGCGGTGACACCGACGGCTTCGTCACGGCGACTTCCTGGGGTTATCGCGCCCGGGCGATCCTGGACTACAACAACGTGATCGCCGGGATCAACTTCAAGCCCAACCTGTCCTGGTCCCATGACGTCAAGGGTTACGGCCCCAATGGCCTGTTCAACGAAGGGGCCAAGGCGCTCAGCGTCGGGGTCGATGCGGACTACCGTAACACCTACACCGCGAGCCTGAGTTACACCGACTTTTTTGGCGGTGACTACAACACCCTGACCGACCGTGACTTCCTCGCCCTCAGCTTTGGCGTGAACTTCTGATTCGGCTAAAAAAGAACAAGGACAACAACCATGCGTAAGATGATTTTGCAGTGCGGTGTACTGGCCCTCAGCCTGGTGGCCGCCAACGTGATGGCCGCCGTGTCACCGCAAGAAGCAGCCAAGCTCGGTACGACCTTGACCCCAGTGGGCGCCGAGAAAGCCGGTAACGCCGATGGCTCGATCCCGGCCTGGACCGGTGGCATCCCGAAAAACGCCGGCGCGGTGGACAGCAAGGGCTTTTTGGCCGACCCGTTTGCCAATGAAAAACCGCTGTTCGTGATCACCGCGGCCACGGTCGACAAGTACAAGGACAAACTGTCGGACGGCCAGGTGGCGATGTTCAAGCGCTACCCAGAGACCTACAAAATCCCGGTCTACACCACCCACCGCACGGTCAACCTGCCCGACGATATCTACGAGTCGATCAAGCGCAGCGCGCTCAACGTCAAGTCGATCAACGACGGCAACGGCCTGGAGAATTTCACCGGCAACCGCTACTACGCCTTCCCGATCCCGAAAAATGGCGTCGAGGTGTTGTGGAACCACATCACTCGCTATCACGGCGGCAACCTGCGACGCATCATCACCCAGGCCACACCGCAGACCAACGGCAGCTACACGCCGATCCGCTTTGAAGAAGAAGTGGCAGTGCCACAACTGATCCCGGACATGGACCCGGCCAAGGGCGCCAACGTGCTGACCTTCTTCAAGCAGTCGGTCACCGCGCCCGCCCGCCTGGCGGGTAACGTGCTGCTGGTGCACGAAACCCTCGACCAGGTGAAAGAACCGCGCCTGGCATGGATCTACAACGCCGGCCAACGCCGCGTGCGCCGTGCACCGCAAGTGGCCTACGACGGGCCGGGCACTGCGTCCGACGGCCTGCGCACCTCGGATAACTTCGACATGTTCTCCGGCGCGCCAGACCGCTACGACTGGAAACTGGTGGGCAAGAAGGAAATGTACATTCCCTACAACGCCTACAAGCTCGATTCGCCATCCCTTAAATATGACGACATCATCAAGGCCGGCCACATCAACCAGGACCTGACCCGCTACGAGCTGCACCGGGTCTGGGAAGTGGTGGGCACGGTGAAACCAAGCGAGCGGCACATCTACGCCAAGCGCCACATGTACATCGACGAAGACAGCTGGCAAGTGGCGCTGGTGGATCACTATGACGGCCGCGGCCAACTGTGGCGCGTTGCCGAAGGTCATGCGCAGTTCTACTACAACCACCAGACCCCGGCCTACACCGTCGAGACCCTGTACGACATCATCGCCGGCCGCTACATCGCCCTGGGCATGAAGAACGAAGAGAAGAGCAGCTTTGTATTCGGCTTCAACGCCAAGGCGGCGGACTACACCCCATCGGCCCTGCGCGCCTCGGGCGTACGCTGACCTGAGGTTGTAAAGCCAATCACTGTGGGAGCTGGCTTGCCTGCGATGGCGGTGGACCAGGCAAAACCCATCAACCTGACCCACCGCCATCGCAGGCAAGCCAGCTCCCACATAGGCTCGGGTTTTAACCTGCCAATCCTGTGCCGGGCTCAAATGAAGCCCGGCTTTTTTATGCCCGGCAATCAGCCCGCTGAATACTTCTTCAACAACGCCCATTGACAGGACTACGGTAGACCGCACGCCGCATAACAATAAAAAAGGGACGTTGTAATGACCGCCATGACCCGTCGCCTGGATCGCCCTGGATTCATGCCACGTCTGTCTTCCCACCATTTGCTGCGCCCACGCCTGGCCGAGCCGTTGCTGGGGGCCGAGGCGCGGGTCCGGTTGCTGTGCGCGCCGGCCGGTAGTGGCAAGAGTGCCTTGTTGGCCGAATGCGCCCTGCAGGCCCCGGCGAGTTGCCAAGTGTATTGGCTGCCCCTCAACGGTGCGGCCCTGGACCCGCTGGATTTCTGTCAGCGCCTGGCCCAAAGCCTGGGCCTAGTGTTTGTCGATCAAGCCAGCTTGTTGCTCGACCTGAGCCGCTGGCAAGCGCCGGCCTGGCTGTTTCTCGATGACTATTGCCGGGTGGCGGCGCCCGCATTGGATGCCTTGCTCGATCGGGTGCTGGCGGCCAGCAGCCCGGCCTTGGTCTGGTGGCTGGGCGCGCGGCGCCGGCCGGCCTGCAATTGGCCACGGCTGTTGCTCGATGATGAGTTGTGGGAGTGCGGCGGCACCGAGTTGGCGTTCGATCAGCGCGAGGTCCAGCAACTGCTCGAGCATCACGCCGCGGGCGGGCAGGCCGCCGATAAAGTCCTGCAGTTCAGCGCCGGCTGGTGCGCCGGCGTGCGTATCGCCCTGCTCGAAGGCGACAGCCATCCCGACAGCGGTGCCTGGCATGGGCGCTCCCAGACCTTGCTCGATTACCTGCAACACGAGCTGTTCAGCACCTTGCCCGAAGAGTTGGAGGAGGCCTGGCGCGTGTTGGCGCACCTGCCGCGTTTCAACCCGGGGCTGTGCGAACACCTGTTCGGGTTTGGCGATGGCGCCGACTACCTGCGCGAGCTCCAGGCCCTCGGCGCGTTTATCGAGCCCTGGGAAGATTCGCCGGAGTGGCTGCAGGTCTTCGCGCCCCTGGCCCAGTTACTGCGCGACGAACCCTGGCCGGCCCGGCGTTCCTGGCACCGGCGCGCCTGCCAATGGTTTACCGCAGCCCAGGACTGGCAGGCGGCGTTTGAGCAGGCGCTGCTGGCTGAAGAGTACGAAGTGGCGGTCAGCCTGTTGGAGCACTTCAGCTTTGAAGACTTGTTCCGCCAGCAAAACGCCGTGCTGTTGTTGCGCCTGCATGAGCAACATGGCGACGAGTTGATGCTCGGCTCGGCGCAACTGGTGGGGCTGGTCACGGCGGCCTTGCTGTTTGCCGGGCGATTCGACCAGGCCGCGCAATGCATCGATCAACTGGCGCGCTTCACCCCGCAACCCACCGCCGCGCTGCAACGCCATCTGCTGGCGCGCTGGCAGGCGCAGTGGGGTTGGTTATTGCACCTGGGAGGGGAAGCGGTGCCTGCGCGTGGGCATTTTCTGGAGGCATTGAATGACTTGCCGGACAGCGCCTGGACGTCGCGCCTGATGTGCCTGTCCGGGCTGACCCAGCAAGCACTGTTGCGCGGCGAACTGGACGTGGCCCAGGCGCTCAATCGCGAGGCGCTGTGCCTGGCGCGGGCCCATGGTTCGTTGCTGCTGGAAGCGGTGCTGGAGCTTGATCACGCGCAACTGCTGGAACAGCGGGGCGCGCCGTACCGGGCCCAGAGCCTGTTGGAAGGCGTGCAGGCCATGCTGGTGCAGCAGCGCCTCAAGGCCGGGCCGCTGATGGGCCGGATTGCCTTGCGCCGTGGGCACCTGGCACTGCGCCAGGGGCATGACGCGCTGGCCACCGACTGCCTCGAAGCCGGCCTGGGCATGTGCCTGCATAGCCAGGATAAGCGCGTGCTGTACGGCTTCCTTGGGTTGGCGATGCTGGCGGCCAACCGTGGCGACTACGCCCAGGCGTTTATCCAGTTGCGCGACGCCGAGCGCCTGATGCAGCGCCGGCAGGTGCCCGACACGGTGTACCGGGCGGTGTTGTTGTTGCTCAGTGGGCACTTTTGGTTGCAGCAGGGGCGCGCCGAACTGACCCTGGAGGCCGTCAGCCGGGTGCTGCGCCACTATCATGGCCCGCAGGCGAAACAGGCACCGCCGGCGACCCTGGAGCTGATCCCCCGGCTGGAATACTTGCTGGTGCTGGCCCAGGTCAAGCTGCGCCGGGCCGAGCAACCCATCCAGCGGCTCACGGCCTTGCTCGATACGGCCCGCGAGCGTGGCATGCAGTGCCTGGAAGTGGAGTTGCACCTGGTGTTGGGCGAGGTGGCCTGGCAACTGGGCGAGCGCGCGAACGCGGTGCGCGCGCTGCAAACCGGGCTGGCCCTGGCGGCGCGCTGCCAGGTGCAACAGGCGGTGCGCGAACTGCGCCTGCGCCAGCCGGGGTTGCTCAGTGAACTGGGGCTCGAACCTCAGGATGCAGTGGCGGCGCCAGGGGAAAACCCGTTGAGCCAACGGGAACTGGAGGTGCTGCAACTGATCGCGCTGGGCAACTCCAACCTGGAAATTGCCGACTTGTTGTTTATCTCGCTGCACACGGTGAAGACCCACGCGCGGCGGATTCACAGCAAGTTGGGGGTGGAGCGGCGCACCCAGGCCGTGGCCAAGGCCAAGACCCTGGGCCTGATGGCCTGATTACTCCCAGCAACGCCGATCAACAGGTGGGAGCTGGCTTGTCGGGTCGCCGCATCGCTGCGATAGCGGTAGGCCAGTCAACATATCCTCACATGACCCACCGCCATCGCGGGCAAGCCCGCTCCCACAGGGGATCTCGGCTGGGCACAGGACTTTACACACACCACACACCAACTGTGGGAGCTGGCTTGCCTGCGATGACGGTGTATCAGTCGCAGAATGTATCAACTGACCCACCGCCATCGCGGGCAAGCCCGCTCCCACAGGGGATCTCGGCTGGGCACAGGACTTTGCACACACCACACACCAACTGTGGGAGCTGGCTTGCCTGCGATGACGGTGTATCAGTCGCAGAATGTATCACCTGACCCACCGCCATCGCGGGCAAGCCCGCTCCCACAGGGGATCTCGGCTGGGCACAGGACTTTGCACACACCACACACCAACTGTGGGAGCTGGCTTGCCTGCGATGACGGTGTATCAGTCGCAGCATGTATCAACTGACCCACCGCCATCGCAGGCAAGCC
>NZ_JAAQWN010000005.1 GCF_012985465.1 Pseudomonas sp. WS 5079 | reverse complement strand
CGAACTCAGCAGTGAAACGATGCATCGCCGATGGTAGTGTGGGGTTTCCCCATGTGAGAGTAGGTCATCGTCAAGATTAAATTCCGAAACCCCAATTGCGAAAGCAGTTGGGGTTTTGTTTTGGGCGATCGAAAACCCATAAGCCCGCAAGCAACTGGTCGCGCCCGCCAACTGCAACAAATGCGATTGCTGCTCTATGCTTAGTTGGCTTTACTCATTCTTAAGGACGGGAGGTAGGTATGACCACTGAACCTAAACCGCGCGATGACGCGGAGCAGGAGCGCGCCAGGCAGCGTCGCGAGGAAGAGAAGCCACAGACCTGGAAGCATCCGGATGACGGGACGGAGCTATCCGAACGCGATCAGGAACGCCCCCTGAAGCCATAACTGTAGGAACCGGCTTGCCCGCGATGGGCATAACGCTGACAGGCCCCCGCCGTCAAGCCGGCTCACAGGACATCGGCGTACACAACTCCACCAGCGTCCCATCCGGGCAGCGCACATAAGACACCACTTGGCCCCAGGGCTTGCTGCTCGGTGCTGATAGCTCGGTCGCACCTGCGGCCACAGCCTTGGCGTGGGCGGCCGGGACGTCATCGGTCACAAATCCCAGTTCCACACCCAGCGGTTGCTTAGAAGAATGAGCAGCGACGTGCCCACCCTTGAAATTCAACTCCCCCAGTTCATGCGCGGCGAAGGACAAGGTGGTGCCTGCGGTTTCCAGCTCGCCATAGGTCCCAGACTCATGCAGGAAGCGTCGACTGAAGCCGAAGGCCGTTTCAAAAAACTGCAGCGACGCGGCGACATCCGGGACGTAGACGATGGTGTAGGCGAATTTCATGGCTAAGCGCTCCGTGCTTGAAAAAGATGCCTATTAGAGGAAGTGCCAGCAGGCTCGTCAACCTGCCGATACCAGCAGCGCCGTGGGAAACCCCGACGCCAAGACCAGGTACGCCACGATGGCGGCCAGGCACAACCCGATAAATACCCGCAGCAGCGTCCTGGCGGTTGGATGGGCGATGAACCTGATACTCCAGATGCACAGCCCGGCCATCAGGATGGCCAGGGCAAGAATGACCAGCACGGGGATGTTCTCGGTTGCCATGGAAGCTGATTTATAGTCCCAAATACGTGGGTTGGATAGTCGGCGCATAGACGCAGGCCCCGCTGTGTTCCTAAACTGCCGACTGTCTTGGGCAGTGGGGCGCTTGCCATGAATCGCAATGAATTACGCAAGGCCGACATCAACCTGATGGTGGTCTTTGAAACACTGATGCTCGAGCGCAACGTAACGCGTGTGGCAGAGAAGCTGTTCCTTGGCCAGCCCACGGTCAGTTCGGCCCTCAACCGCCTGCGCACGCTGTTCAACGACCCGCTGTTTATCCGTGTCGGCCACCGCATGGAACCCACGGCGCGGGCCGAGGAGCTCATCCTGCATCTGTCGCCGGCCCTGGACTCGCTGTCGGCGGCGTTGAGTCTTACCCATGATTTCGACCCGTCTGTCAGTACCATGACCTTTCGTATCGGCCTGTCCGATGACGTCGAGTTCGGTCTGTTGCCACCGCTGTTGCGGGCCCTGCGCACCGAAGCACCGCAGGTGGTGTTTGTGGTGCAGCACGTCGATTACTGGCGGATTCCCGATTTGCTGGCCTCTGGCGATATCACCGTCGGCATCACCCAGACCCGTGGCCTGCCGGCCAATGCCAAGCGCAAACTGTTGCGCCACATCCGTCCCAGCGTGCTGCGCGCCGATGCCTCGGACCAGGCGCTGACCCTCGACGAATACTGCGCACGGCCCCATGTGCTGGTGTCTCACACCGCTAACGTCGCGGGGTTTGCCGATGAGTGGCTGGCGGAGATCGGTCGCAAGCGGCACGTGGTGTTATCCGTGCCGCAATACAGTTCCTTACCGGCATTACTGGCCGGCACCGATATGATCGCCAGCCTGCCAGACTACACGGCCCAAGCCATGGCGGCGGCGGGCAACCTGTTTTGTGAGCCGTTTCCGTTCGATACACCGACCCTGGACCTGTCCATGGTCTGGCTCAGCCACGTTGACAGCGACCCCGCCGAACGCTGGATGCGCTCGCGGCTGGAAGCGTTCATGGGGGCGTGAGCGCGGCAAGTTAGGCGTTTGCTTCTCTTGCCACGTCCACTTTGCAACTGGCCGCAACCGCCGCCACCTGCTCGCGAAACCACGCGTTGGCGCTTTCCTGCTCGCTGGCATCGTTCCACTGCATCTCCAGGGTAAACCCCGGCAGGCCGTTGGGGGCTTCGCAATGGCCGAACTGTGGTTCCACGGCCAGCAGTTGTTGCACGCGCCGGGGTAGGGTGACGATAAAGTCGGTGCCGGCAATCATCTTCAGCGCCGCGCTGTAGCTGTTGGCCCGGGCGATGACCTGGCGCTTGTGAGCCTGGCGGCTCAGCCAGCCGTCGATCATGTTGGTGTCCGAGGTCCAGGGCGTGGGGAACACATGGCGCCGGGCCACAAAGGACTGCAAGCTGAACGCCGGCTCCCGGGGGGCCGCACGCTTGTCGAAGACGCAGACCAGGTCGTCCTCCAGCAGCATCTGGGTCCTGAGGTCCTTGTGCTCACGGTGAAAGTGCGGGCCGAAGCAGATCACCAGGTCCAGGCGCCCGTCACGTAGCGCCTCGACAGGGATCTCGGTTTCCAGCTTCTGCACATTGACGATCACCGGCAGGTCGGCATGATCGAAGTGTTTCAACAATCTGGGCAGGATCAGTTGCTCGAAGTATTCGGGTGCGCAGAGGTTGAAGGTGACGGCTTTTTGCGTGGGATCGAACGTCTGCGCGCCCGCGTGGCACAGGTTGATGCTTTCGAGGATTTTCTGCACATGCCCGTACATGGTGCTGGCCTTGTAGGTTGGGCGCATGCCGGCACGGGTGTTGATAAACAGGTCGTCCTCAAAGCTGGTGCGCAGCTTTTTCAGGCTGTAACTGACCGTGGACTGGCTGACAAACAGGGTTTCGGACACATCGGTGACGCTGCTTTGCTCATACACAGCGATAAACACCATCAGATCCTGCATATCGAGCTTTCTAAGCAAGTTACTGTTTAGCATTCGTTCCGTCCGTGAGCCTGTTGCGCGACCGCAGCGCAAACAAGACAAAATGTTAACGGAACGCTCGTCCCAATAGAAAGGTCTGTCGGACCTTTCTATGTCCATTGTGGGACAGATACTGTTTGGAACACGACGCCCTAACGAATATGCCGTGCATAGTGGCGCGGGTCGAAGCGCAGGACTATCAGTAACATCACCCCCCCCACCGCGGTGAGTGACCACCAGGCCCATTCGAAGCTGCCCAGTTGGTCGCGGATCATCCCGGCAATCAGCGGCGACACCCCAGCGATCAGGTAGCCGATGCCTTGCACAAACGCCGTCAGGCCACCGGCGCGGCGCGGGTTGTCCAGGTGGTCGAGGGACAGGATCAGGCTCATCGGGAACAGCCCGCCAATGCCCAGGCCCAGCAGGCATGGCCACAGCAGTGCGAAGTGTTGCGGGGAAAGGATCAGGCCGCAGAAGCCGGCGATGATCAGCACCAGCAGCACGGCCACCACGCCGCGCTTGTCCTGGCGTCGGTTGGCGATAGCCGGGGTGATCAGTCCGGAGACCACTTCCATGGCCGTCAGGAAGCCCAGCAGCAGGCCGGCGTTCTGTTCGCTCCAGCCCTGCTCGACGTAGTACGGCGCCAGCCAAGCCAGTACACAGGTGTAGGACGCGGTACCGAGGCCGAAGAAAATCGCCAGCAACCACGCGCGGCGATTGCCGAAAAACGATTCCTGCGGGCCGCTGCCGGCTTGGGGCAGTGGTGGCAACGCGGCGCGCTGGGCATACCAGAACAGCAGCGCCAACACGGCAAGCACCGCCCAGATCGCCAAACCCATCCGCCAACTGCCAGTCTGTACCTGGATGAATGGCGAGAACGACGCCGCCAATGCCGCGCCGCCCATGATCGCGGTGACGTACAAGCCCATGAACAGCGAAACGTTGTCACTAAAGCGCGACTTGATCAGCGCCGGCATCAACGCCTGGATCAGGGCAATGCCCACGCCGGCGGCGATGGCGCTGAGGATCAACTCGGCGGCAGAGTCGAGAAACAGCCGCGACAAGGTGGCAATGCCAATCACCACCAGCGACAGGGCAATGCTGCGATGCTCGCCAAAGCGTTTGCCCAGGCCCATGCCGAAGAACATCGCCAAGCCCATCGCCATCACCGGCAACATGGTCAGTAACGAAGCAGTGCTGAAACTCAGCGGCACATCGCCGCGGATCGACGATAACAAAGGGCCGACCGCCGCCATGGACGGACGCAGATTGAGGGCCACCAGCACGACGCTGATTATCAGCCAGAGGGCGGTAGTGGGTTTTGCGTGGACGTTTTCCATGGGCGGGCCTTGAGCGGACAAGGTCGCCATTAGGCGACCGCGCGGGCCCGGCGGCAAATCAGAAAGTCGCAGGAGCTATTGAAAAACTACATCTGTAGGAGCCGGTTTGCCGGCGATAGTGGTCTGTCAGATAAGCCGCCATCGCCGCCATCGCCGGCAAGCCGGCTCCTACAGGGTTGTGGGCTTAGTAGCCCACGGTGAAACGCTGGCGCGAATGCTTGGGTGTTTCCACTTCGTCGATCAAGGCAATGGCGAAGTCGGCAAAGCTGATCCAACTGCGGTTCTCGCTGCTCACCAACAGGTCATCCTGGCCCAGGCGGAACTTACCGGTGCGCGCGGTCTCGACAAACTCTGCCGAGGGCGAAAGGAACGTCCAGTCCAGCTCCTTTTCCTGGCGCAAGGTGTCGAGGAACGCTGCGCCAGCACTGGCCTCGGCCTTGTATTCGGCAGGGAAGCCTTCGCTGTCGATGACCCGCCCGCCACCCGGCAGCAGCAGCGAACCCGCACCGCCCACCACCAGCAGGCGTTTCACGCCGGCCTGTTTGACCGGCCCGATCACCGCAGGCGCAGGCAGGGTGGCGAAGTGCGCGGCGCTGATCACCACGTCGCTGCCGCTGATGGCCTGTTGCAGGGCTTGGGCGTCCAGTGCGTCCACCTGTTTGACGGTCAGGCCGGGACGCGCGGCGATCGCGCCGGTGTTACGGGCAATGGCCGTGACGGTGTGGCCGCGACGCAGGGCTTCTTCCAGCAGTTGGCTACCGGCACGGCCGGTGGCACCAATGATTGCAATCTTGCTCATGACGTTCTCCAGTGTGGGTAAGGGTTGGATCAAATCACCACTTCATTTCGCCCTTGGCGACTTTGGCGCTCAGCTCCAGGGAGCTTTCATCGGCCAGGTTCGGGTAGCGTTTTTTCATGGCTGCGATCAGGGTCGAGGAATCCTTGGCCTTGGCGGTTTCTACATCGAAAGCCTTGATGTAGTCGGCCGTAAAGGCGACAGCTTTGACCGAAGGCGTGCCCAAGTAGTGGCCGGGAACCACGGTGACCGGCTTGAGTTTTTCGATACGTTGCAGGGTGCCCAACCAATCGGCATGGGACTGTGCGCCCTGGGTGTCGGCCATCCAAAGGTGGATGTTCTGCGAGACCACCACGCCGCCGACCACGGCCTTGATCGACGGGATCCACACAAAGCTGCGGTCCGGCTGCGGGCCGTCCAGGCCGATGACTTCCAGCGATTGCCCTTCGAGCGTCAGGCTATGGCCGTCGAGGACTTGGGGAATGAGGGTCTTGGCGGGTTTATCGGCGCCCATTTTCGGGCCCCAGTATTCAATCTTTCCGGCAACGGTGGCCTTGATATGCTCGACCACCCGTTGTGGCGCGACGATCTTGGCCTGTGGGAAAGCGCTGGCCAGGGTGTCGAGGCCGAAGTAGTAATCCGGGTCGCCATGGCTGATGTAAATGGTGGTCAGCTGTTTGCCGCTGGCGCGGATCTTCTGCACCAGTTGTTCGGCCTGGCTTTTGCCGAACTGCGCGTCCACCAGGATCGCGTCTTTCTCGCCGCTGACCAGCACCGAACTGACGGGGAAGATCGCCGATTCACCTGGGTTATACACCTCGAGGGTCAGGTCGGCGGCGACGGCGTGGGCGGCAAAGCCAAGAACGGTAGTGGCCAGTACAAAGCGCTTGAGGGTAGTGAGCATGTTCAAGTCCAGGTCAGGGATGCCTTGGCAGGCGATGGACAGAGCTTAGTTGCACTGAACGCAGCAAAAAATGCGATGCTTGGACATAGTTTGTTTCTAAAACCGGGCAAATCATGGATCGTCTTCAAGCAATGCGGGTGTTTGTCACCGTGGTCGACCTGGGCAGCCAATCGGCCGCCGCCGATCATCTGGACCTGTCGCGCCCAGTGGTGTCGCGCTATCTGGCGGAGCTGGAAGACTGGGTGGGCGCGCGCCTGATGCACCGCACTACGCGCAAGCTCAGCCTGACCGCCGCCGGCAGCGAGACCCTGCCGCGTTGCCGGCAGATGCTGGAACTGTCCTACGACATGCAGGCCGCCGTCAGCGAACCGGACGACGCCCCTCGCGGCCTGGTGCGCCTGAGCGTCAGCACCTCGTTTGGCCAGGCGCAGTTGGCCGAGGCCATTGCCGAGTACGTCAAGCGTTATCCGCTGGTCAGCATTGACCTGCAAATGCTCGACCGCACGGTAAACCTGGTGGATGAGCGCATCGACCTGGCGATCCGCACCAGCAACGACCTGGATCCCAATCTGATTGCGCGTCAGTTGACCGTGTGCCGCTCGGTGATCTGCGCGTCACCGGCCTATCTGCTGGAACACCCGCAGCCCCAGCGGGTAGAAGAGTTGGCGGAGCACAACTGCCTGACCCATTCCTACTTCGGCAAGAGCCTGTGGCACTTCGAGGAGAACGCTGAGCCCGTGTCGGTGCCGGTGCATGGCAATATCAGCGCCAATGAAGCCAGCACCTTGCTGCGGCTGACCCTGGCCGGGGCAGGGGTGGCGATGTTGCCGACCTATCAGGCCGGCGACTACATCCGCAGCGGCCAGTTGATCCGCCTGCTGCCCCATGCCGAACCGCGGCAGATGAACATGTATGCGGTGTATGCCTCGCGCAAGCACATGCCCCAGGCATTGCGCAGCCTTCTGGATTTCCTGGTCTTGAGGTTCCCGCCAGAGCCGCAATGGGACGTGGGGCTGTAAGCCCTATAAGGCGTCTGAATACCCGTCAATACTGGCAACTGGCCCTGGCTGGCCTATGCTCAATACAGCACCTTCTTGATCTGTCCGGAGGTTGATGCCATGACGATCAAAACCAGAAAGTACCTGACGATTTTTGCCCTCTGCGCCTTTGCCACGGCCCTCTATGGCACCGCAGCCTACCGCGCCGAACAGGCCCGCCTGCAACCCGGCATGGCTTCTGCCTGCAACCATGGGCAATGCACCTACTCGGCAACCCTGAGCGCACTGCGCTGACACGCAACCTGTTGCAGCAGCCGGCTTGCGGGCTCCTGCAACAGTGCGTGGGTGGTCGGTCAGTCCGCGTTCAGTTGTTCGCGAAATGCCTTGGGTGAAAACCCTACGCGCCTGCGAAACAATCGAGAAAAGTTCGTCGGGTCAGAGAACCCCAGTACGTCAGACATTTCATTAATGGTCATGCTCGTGTAGGTCAGCAGACGCTTGGCCTCCAGCAGTTGGCGGTCGTGCATGATCTGCAACGCCGGCTGCCCGCCCAGCTCGCGGCAGGTGCCGTTGAGGTGCGACACCGAGATCCCCAGCTTGTGCGCCAGGTCTTCGATCTTCGGGTGTTCGCGGTAGTGCTGCTCCACCAACTGGGTGAAGTGCCGGAAGTACTCGCGGCCCCGAGGTGCCCGTGGATGGCGGCGCTGGATGGCCTGGCGGCTGATCCACACCAGCAGCACGCTGACCAGCGCGTGCATCATCATGTCCCGGGCCGGGAAGTCGTCGGTGTATTCATTCTGCAAGCGGGTGAACAGGCTATTGAGGTAGTCACTGTCCTGGCCCGCCGGGTAGCTGCCCAGGGCGCTCAAGCCGTCTACCGCCGAGCCCAACTGGCCCTGCAGGTGCGCCACCAGCGGCGCGGCCAGTGTCACCACAAACCCTTCTACATCCTCGGCAAACCGAAACCCGTGCACACACAGCGGCGGCAGCACTTGCAGGGTCGATTCGGTCAGCGTCGTGCGCTGGCCCTCGATCTCCAATTGCGCCTGGCCCTTGTACACATAGAGCAATTGGCACAGGTCCGCATGCCGGTGGGGCTGGATCTCCCACTGGTACTCGCGGCTGCGCCGGGAGATGGTCTCGCAATGCAGCAAATCCGGAGTCGGCCACTGCTGGCTTTCTCCGTAGAGTTTGAACACTGGAATCGCGGGACTGGCATTTTTGGTCATGTTTTTATCCGATACTCAGGACAGTGGTTCGGTAATCGCCCCGATTGGCGAAAAGCGCAGGCTTTGGCTCAGTTTTCACCTTCTTGTGGGGCTCACTCAAGGGAAAAATGCCAGTACCAAAACCAATGACAACGCTTTCACCGATAACGTTCGGGGGAAGCCGGCGGGCCATAAAAATAATGAAAACCCTAAAAACTCAAGTCGCCATCATCGGCGCCGGTCCTTCGGGGCTGCTGCTCGGCCAATTGCTGCATAACGCGGGGATTGAAACCCTGATTGTTGAGCGCCAGGCCCCGGACTACGTTCTCGGGCGAATTCGCGCCGGAGTGCTGGAGCAAGGCATGGTCGACCTGTTGCGCCAGGCGGGTGTCAGCCAGCGGATGGACGCCGAGGGCCTGGTGCATGAAGGCTTCGAGCTGGCCCTCAATGGGCGCTTGCACCACATCGACCTGAAGACCCTGACCGGCGGCAAGACTGTGATGATCTACGGCCAGACCGAAGTCACCCGCGACCTGATGGCCGCCCGCGAACACGCCGGCGCGATCACCCTGTATGAAGCGCGCAATGTTCAGCCCCACGACCTTAAGGGCGAGCGGCCCTGGCTGACCTTCGAGCATCAAGGCCAGCAGGTGCGCCTGGACTGCGACTACATCGCCGGTTGCGACGGCTTCCATGGCGTGTCGCGCCAGTCGATCCCCGCCGATGTGCTCAAGACCTTCGAGCGGGTCTACCCGTTCGGCTGGTTGGGCATCCTTGCCGACACCCCGCCGGTCCACGGGGAACTGGTGTACGCCAAGCATTCGCGTGGCTTTGCCCTGTGCAGCATGCGTTCGCCCAGCCGCAGTCGCTATTACCTGCAGGTGCCGGCCGAGGAGTCGCTTGATGCATGGCCCGACCAGCGCTTCTGGGCGGAGCTCAAGGAGCGCTTGCCGGCGGATCTGGCAGCCAGCCTGGTGACCGGGCCTTCGATTGAAAAGAGCATCGCGCCGCTGCGCAGTTTCGTGGTGGAGCCGATGCAGTACGGGCGCCTGTTCCTGCTGGGGGACGCCGCCCATATCGTGCCGCCCACCGGCGCCAAGGGCCTGAACCTGGCGGCCAGTGACGTGAGCACCCTGTTCACCCTCTTGTGCAAGGTGTACCGGGAAGGGCGCGTGGAGCTGCTGGAGAAATACTCCCAGATCTGTTTGCGGCGGATCTGGAAGGCCGAGCGGTTTTCCTGGTGGATGACCTCGATGCTGCACCAGTTTCCCGAGGCGGATGGCTTCAGCCAACGGATTGCCCAGAGCGAGCTGGAGTACTTTGTCGAGTCGCAGGCTGGACGCGAAACCATTGCAGAAAATTACGTCGGGCTTCCTTACGAGGCTATCGAATAGCCGGCTATCGAGTAACATGGCGGGCATTGCCGCTTGCCTGCAGGTTCTGTCGTGACCCAATCCACACCCTCTGTACGCAGTGTCCTTGCGGCCCTGATGTTGGCGATTTTCCTCGGTGCGCTGGACCAGACCATCGTCGCCGTGTCGATGCCGGCCATTTCTGCGCAGTTCAACGACGTCAACCTGCTGGCCTGGGTCATCTCCGGCTACATGGTGGCGATGACCGTGGCGGTGCCGATCTACGGCAAACTTGGCGACCTGTATGGGCGGCGGCCGATGATGTTGATCGGCATGGGCCTGTTCACCGTGGCCTCGCTGTTTTGTGGCATGGCGCAAAGCATGGAGCAGTTGGTGCTGGCGCGGATCCTCCAGGGCATCGGCGCGGGCGGGATGATTTCGGTGAGCCAGGCGATCATCGGCGACATTATTCCGCCCCGCGAGCGTGGGCGTTACCAGGGTTACTTCAGCAGCATGTACGCCGTTGCCAGCGTGGCCGGGCCGGTGTTGGGCGGCTATATGACCGAGTACCTGTCGTGGCGCTGGGTATTTTTGATCAACCTGCCATTGGGCGCGGGCGCCTGGTGGGTCGCCCATCGCACGCTGGTGGGGCTGCCGGTGCCACAGCGCAAGCCGATCATCGATTACCTTGGCACGGTGCTGATGATCATCGGCCTGACCGCGCTGTTGCTGGGCATCACTGAAATCGGCCAGGGCCATCATTGGCGCGATGATCAAGTACTGGGCCTGCTGGCCTGTGCGCTGGTGGCGTTGACGGTGTTTGTCTGGCATGAGCGCCGGGCGCGGGAGCCGTTGTTGCCCATGCACCTGTTCGCCAACCGCAGCGCGGTGTTGTGCTGGTGTACGATTTTTTTCACCAGCTTCCAGGCCATCTCGCTGATCGTGCTGATGCCCCTGCGCTATCAGAGCGTCACGGGGGCCGGTGCCGACAGCGCCGCCTTGCACCTGCTGCCGCTGGCGATTGGCTTGCCCATGGGCGCGTTCTTTGCCGGGCGCATGACCTCAGTCACCGGCCGCTATAAACCGATGATCCTTACCGGTGCGCTGCTCACGCCGATTGCCATCCTCGGCATGGCCTTCAGCGCACCCCAGTCACTGATCCTCAGCAGCTTGTTCATGGTGCTCAGCGGCATTGCCTCGGGCATGCAGTTCCCGACTTCCCTGGTGGGCACGCAAAACTCGGTGGCGCAACACGACATCGGTGTCGCTACCAGCACCACCAACCTGTTTCGCTCCCTGGGGGGCGCGGTCGGCGTGGCGTGCATGTCGGCCTTGCTTTTGGCGTTGTTGCAGGACTCGAGTTTTGCCCACCTGGCCAGTGGCTCGATGATGGCCGAAGGCAGCTCCGGCAACGTGCTGCTCGATGGCCTCAACGCGGCTCCCGGCCCGGCGCAGGACGCGTTGCGTGGGGAGCTGTTGAGGACCTTCCGGCATTTGTTGATGATCAGCGCGGCGGTGTCGCTGCTGGGGCTGGCAGCGGCGATTGCAATGCCCAACCAGCTGTTGCGCGGGCGCGAAGACAAGGCCCGCTAGCGTAGGCGCCGGCCTGCTCCTACAAGGCGTGCAGTTGCGCGCTTACGGGCTGTAGTAACCCACCGCTACCAGAAAATGCCCGCTCTTGCGCAGATAGGCATGCTTGTTTTCCACCTTGCCGGTCACCGGGTTTTTCCAGCGGTATTCATATTCTCCCTGACCCTGCTCCTTCATCAGTGCCAGGATCGGTTCACCCACGGGCTTGCCGTCCGGGTCCTTGATCTTGGCGAAGTCGGTGTTGATCAGGCGCAGGTTGGTGCCGTGGGCCACATAGCGCCCGGTATCCAGGTCGACCACAAACACATACAAGTCGTCCTGCAAAAAGCCGCCTTGCAGCGCATTGATCGCTTTCAACGTACCGGCTTCGTTTTTCTCCAGTTCCCTGACTGCCTTGTCCCGCAGGGCCTTGGCCTGCTCGGGTGTGGCCCGGGGCAGGTAATAGCCGACGGCCAGGATGCGCTGGCCGATACGCTGGTAGAACACATGCTTGCGTTCCACCTTGCCGTCGTTCCAGTTCTGCCAGCGGTATTCGGCCTGTTGGATGCCATTGCCTTCCGGGATCTTCAGCGCGTCCTTGAACGACTGGCGCAGGTCCGGCCCGAGCACTTCGGACACGTCGCGACCGATCAGCGCCGAAGATGGGCCACCACTGGCCAGCAGTACGCCCTTGGTATCGACCACGAACACATAGCGGTCCTTGTCGACAAACTCGCCCTGGCGGCTGAAGGCGGCGAAGGCCTTGTCACCGTTGTCGTGGTAATAAGCCAGGGCCTTCTCCAGCAGCGCCTTGGCGGCCTGGGCGTCCTGTTCATGGGCGGTTGCGGCCTGGGCCTGGCTGAAACCCAGCAACAGCAGCAGCCAGGTGGCGCGGAGCATTCCCTTCATTACCCGTCCCTCGTTCTTGTGAATGTCCCAAGAGCGTAGACGGTTGCCCGGGGATTAGAACGGCTGGGTCGGCAGGTATTTTCCGTCCAGGGTAATGACCGCGCGGGAGCCGCCGTCCGGGTCTTCGACCTTTTTGATGTCTAGCTTGAAGTTGATGGCGCTGATGATGCCATCGCCAAACTGCTCGTGGACCAGGGCTTTGAGGGTTGAACCATAGACCTGCAGCATTTCATAGAAACGGTACACGGTCGGATCCGTCGGAATGCCACCGGGGATGCTGCCGCGCAGAGGCACGCTTTGCAGCAGACGGCTGGCGTCCGCGTCCAGGCCCAGTTTGGCGCACACCACATCGGCTGCGTCCTTGGGCAGCGGGTGTTGCCCGAGCAGGGCTGCGGTGACGAACGCCAGGCTCAGGCCGGTGCCGTCGCTGAGGTCCTGCCAGGACAGGTTTTTGCGGGCCTTGATATCAATCACGGTGTCGGCCAGGGCCAGGCGTGGGGTTTGGGACAATTGGGATTGCAGCATGATGACTTCCTCTTCGGTTAAATAAGGTTCAGGCGGCGTGTGCGCGGGTCTGTGGATTGTCCAGCAGGGATACAAAGCGAGCGGTGCGGCCATCCAGGGCGTTGATGCAGCCGCTTTCGATATCGTAGACCCAGCCATGCAGACTCAGCCGGCCCTGTTCAAGCGCCAGGGCGACGCTGGGATGAGTCTTGAGGTTGGCCAATTGTGCGACCACGTTTTCCCGTACCAGGGCGCTCAGTCGCTCTGCATCCGAGGCATGGGTACGTGCGGCGTTGATCACCTTGGCCGACTCGGCATGGCGCAGCCAGTTGGCCACGGCGGGCAAGTGATCCAGGCATTTGCAGGTGGAAATGGCCGTCATGGCGCCGCAGTCGGAGTGGCCGCAAATCACGATATCGCTGACCCCCAGCACGGCCACCGCATATTCGACCGTGGCCGAGACCCCGCCCGGCTCCGGGCCGTAGGACGGCACGATATTGCCGGCATTGCGGATCACAAACAGATCGCCTGGTTCCTGCTGGGTCAACAGCTCCGGGACTACACGGCTGTCGGAGCAGGAAATAAACAGCGTGCTGGGGTGTTGCGTGGTTGCCAGTTGCTTGAACAGGTCACTGCGCTGGCTGAAGGCTTCGCTCTGGAACTTGCGCAAGCCGTCGATGAGATGCTGCATGGTGTTTCTCCTTGCGTCGCTAATGGGGCAAGGATGGAAGTTTTTGATTATAGCGTCCAAGACTGGATTATTATGGTTTCTATAAGTCATGCCTATAGTTGGAGTGTTTTGCATGCTGCTACGCCATATCCGCTACCTGCTGGCCGTCGCCGAGCACCGTAACTTCACGCGGGCTGCCGAAGCGTTGCATGTGTCGCAGCCGACATTGTCGCAACAGATCAAGCAACTCGAAGAGAACCTGGGGGCACCGCTGCTGGATCGTTCCGGGCGCAGTGTCAACCTGACCGACGCGGGCCAGGCCTATGTGCGGTTTGCCCGCCTGGCGCTGCAGGATCTGCAGGCGGGCACCCGGGCCATGCATGACGTGCAGGACCTGAGCCGTGGCAATTTACGCTTGGCCATGACCCCGACGTTCACCGCGTACCTGATCGGGCCGCTACTGGCCCAGTTTTATCAGCAGTATCCGGGGATCACCGTCAGCGTCGAGGAAATGCCCCAGGACCGTCTTGAGCGCGCGCTGACCGAGGATTTACTGGATATCGGCATTGGCTTCAGCGGCGAGCACATGCCAGACATCGAATGCCAAGGGGTGTTTGTCGAGGAGTTGAGCGTCGTGGCCAGCGCCAGTCATCCAACCTTGAAGCGCAAACAGTGGCTCAAGCTGGCTGACTTCAAGCAGCAACCCCTGGTGCTGTTGAACAGCGGATTTGCGACGCGACGCTACATTGATGACTATTGCCGGACGCTGGAGATAACGCCGCAGATTGCCATGCAGGCCAATTCGATCAGTGCGGTGATTGAAATTATTCGCCATACCCAACTGGCGACGATCCTGCCCCGCGAGGTGGCCATGGCCCAGCAGGGCTTGCACGCGGTGCAACTGCGCCCGCCGTTGCCGCAGCGCACGGTGGCCCTGCTCAGTCGCAAGGGCGCTTATCGCAGTGCTGCATGCCGGGCGTTTGTCGATGTGGTGAGTGGGTGGCGAATGTTTAGTCATCCTGAAAGTGAACTCCACCAAGACTGAATTTAAGGGCGTAACCCAGCGTGTGACGCTGGCGCTTATCTCTTCACTGTGATCCCTGCATGGACGGTTCCCCCGACACTCACCCCGAGGCCTTGCCTGGCGCCATCGCGCCGAGCCGCCCGGTGTGTCGGCTGGGCGTTGATGCATTGCCTTCTGAACTGGCCTTTTGGGCGCTGTGGCACTGCCGCCACGCCCGCCCGCCGGATACCGCTCCCTTACGCTGATTGCCCCCTCACGGGTGCGCCGTCGTGCGCGCCTGCCTGACGCATACGTAAGAGAGTTGCCATGAGTACCGTCTTTGCCAGCCTGCACGAAGCCCAATCGTTTCTTGACCAAAACCCCGATATCGAGATGTTCGAACTGTTCATCCTCGACAGCAACGGCGTGCCTCGCGGCAAGTTGCTGCACCGTGATGAACTGCTGGCGGTCTACGCCAGTGGTCGCCCGCTGCCCAGTACCATCCTGGGCCTGACCCTCAATGGCGACGACGTGGAAAACTCCGGCCTGGTGTGGGAGGTAGGGGATATCGACTGCCGCGCCTACCCGATCAGCGGCAGTTTGCAGCGCATGCCGTGGCGGTTGATTCCCACTGCGGCGGTGCAGGTCAGCATGCACCCGGTGGAGGGCCTGCCGGCGACGGTGGCTGATCCCCGGCACTTGCTGGCCAAGGTCATCGACGGGCTCAAGGCCGATGGTTATTACCCGGTGATGGCGGCGGAGCTGGAGTTCTACCTGCTGGACCAGAAGCCCGACAGCAATGGCCGCCCGCAACCGGCGCGGGATATGGACGGCGGTCGCCCGCGCTCGACCCAGGTCTATGGCCTGCGCGAGCTGGAGCAGATCGAGCCGTTTCTGGCCGACTTGTACAGCGCTTGCAAGCTGCAAGGCATTCCCGCGCGCACGGCGATCTCCGAATACGCGCCGGGCCAGGTGGAGATCACCCTCGAACACCGCAGCGATGCGTTGCAGGCGATGGACGAGGCGGTGCGTTACAAGCGCCTGGTCAAGGGCGTGGCCCACAAGCACGGGATGACGGCCTGTTTCATGGCCAAGCCGTTCGACGACCTGGCCGGCACCGGCATGCACATGCACGTCAGCCTGGCGGACGCCGACGGTAACAACCTGTTTGCCAGCGAGGCGCCCGATGGTACGCCGCTGCTGCGCCAGGCGGTGGGCGGGATGCTCAGTACTTTGCTCGACTCCTTGCTGTTGTTCTGCCCCAACGCCAACTCTTACCGACGCTTCCAGAGCAACAGCTATGCGCCGCTGGCGGCCACCTGGGGGGTCGACAACCGCACCGTGAGCCTGCGTGTGCCCGGCGGCCCGGCGTTTTCGCGGCATATCGAACACCGCATCTGCGGCGCCGATGCCAACCCGTACCTGGCGGCGGCGGCAATCCTCGCGGGGATCCACCGTGGCATTCGTGAGCAGCGCGATCCCGGCGCGCCAGTCACGGGCAATGGTTATGCCCAGGCCAAGGAGCTGCTGCCCACCGACTGGCTGACCACCTTGCGTGCATTGGAAGGTTCGACCTGGGCACGTGAAGCATTCGGCCAGGAGTTTCTCGGCGTGTACCTGGCGGTCAAGCGGGCTGAGTACCGGCAGTTCATGGGCGAGGTGGGCGAGCAGGACTGGCGCTGGTACCTGCACCAGGCGTGATGATGAAGCGCGATGCTTTCGACCTTTTTTTCACGAGCGGGTGGATAAGCTGAGGGTCCAGTGTCCGTAGAGACCGGTTCATCTACATGAGTCCCGTGATGTCGTCGCAACCCCCATCGTCCATCGAGGCTGAATTCGCCGCGCGCTGTGATCGTGACCACGCTCGGGTCTGCGGCGACCCGCGCCCCCCGACTTTACGGCGGCGCCTATGGTTATGGCGCGATGAGCGCCTGGTGCGCCAGGCCCTGAAAGTCGCGGGGGAGCCCGGGCTGCTGCTGGACCTGGCCTGTGGGGCGGGGCGCTTCTGGCCGGTGCTGGCCGAACACAGCAACCGTGTGATCCTCGCCTCGGACCCATCCCAGGCCATGCTCGATCATGCCCAGAGCCATCACGGCGCGGCATTTTTGCGTCGGATCAAGACGTTCCAGGGCTCGGCCTTTTCCATCGGCCTGTCGGCCAACGCGGTGGACTGCATTTTCTGCCTGGAACTGTTTCGCCACGTCCCCACGGCCGACGCACGCCTGGCGCTGTTGCGCGAGTTTCACCGGGTCAGCCGCGACACGGTGATTGTCTCGGTGGACAGCGACAGCCGCCATCGTGAGCTCCACCCGCCAGGCACGGGGCAAGCCTTGCTGTCCCATCGTGTCGAGGTGGAAGCGGAGTTCCGCCAGGCGGGGTTCACGGTGCTCAATCAGCAAGAGTTCATGCCCGGCTCGACCTTGTGGCGGGTTTATGTGCTGCGCAAACGAGGATAACCCTCAGCTGTCGGGCAATTCTTCGTCTCCTGTCAGAGTTTTCATGATGGCTGGCACACTGCGGGTGCTCGAAAGTCCCTCTGGCGATATATACTGCGCGCCATTCTTCAAGGGAGAGCCGTGTGGCCATCGATATTCACTGGATCTGCGACAACGATAGCCTCGGCCAGCATTGCGCCGAATGGCAGCAGTTGCCATTCGTCGCCCTCGACACCGAATTCATGCGGGTCGATACCTTCTATCCCATCGCCGGGCTGATCCAGATTGGCGATGGTGTACGCGCTTATCTGATCGATCCCCTGACCATCGATAATTGGCAACCCCTGGCCGCGCTGCTGGAAAACCCAGCGGTGATCAAGGTGGTGCACGCCTGCAGTGAAGACCTGGAAGTGTTGCTGCGCCTGACCGGCAGTCTGCCGGCGCCGCTGTTCGACACCCAACTGGCAGCTGCCTACCTGAACCTCGGCTTCTCCATGGGCTACTCGCGCCTGGTGCAAGCTGTGCTCGACATCGAACTGCCCAAGGGCGAGACCCGTTCGGATTGGCTGCAGCGGCCATTGTCCGAGACCCAGGTCAGCTACGCCGCCGAAGACGCGGTGCACCTGGCGCAAGTCTACACACGGCTGCGCCCGCGCCTGTCCGACGAAAAATACGCCTGGATCCTAGAAGATGGCGCGGAACTGGTGGCCAACCTGCGTCGGGAAATCGATCCCTATGAGGTCTACCGCGACGCCAAGCTGGCCTGGAAACTGTCCCGTGCCCAACTCGCTGTGCTGCGCGAGCTGTGCGCCTGGCGCGAACAGCAAGCCCGCGCCCGCGACCTGCCACGCAACCGTATCCTGCGTGAACACTCGCTATGGCCCCTGGCCAAGTCGCAGCCGGATAACCTCGCGGCCCTGGGCAAAATCGAAGACATGCACCCGCGCACCGTGCGCCAGGACGGCGAGTTTCTGCTGGGCCTGATCAAACGTGCCGCCAGTGTGCCGATGGACCAATGGCCGCCGGCCGTGCCTGAGCCGTTGCCGGTGGATGCCGCGGTGCTGATCAAGCAACTGCGCGCCCTGGGCCAAACCTTCGCCGAACGCCTGGACATGGCCCCGGAGCTGATGCTGCGCAAGAAAACCCTCGAGGCGCTGGTCAAGAGTGGCTACCCCGATGGGCCTTACCAATTGCCTGACTCGCTGCGTGGCTGGCGCCGCGAGTTGATGGGCCAGGCGCTGCTGGACAGCCTGGCCACTGCCGGAGAACAGCCTTGAAACATATTTGTTCCATCTACCGCAGCCCGAAACGCGCCGGCATGTACCTCTACGTGCTCAAGAGCGATGCCCTGGAGCGCGTGCCCGAAGGCCTGCTGACCGTGTTCGGCAAGCCGGTACACGCCTTCAACCTGGTGCTGACGGCGGAACGCAAGCTGCAACAGGAAGATATCGTGGCAGTCCTGGCCAACCTGCAAAAGCAGGGCTACCACCTGCAGATGCCACCGCCGGACGATGAGTACATCGAACACCTGCCCGAAGAACTGCTGCGCCGTAACGACCCGATGTGATCGACCCGTGTCCCGCTCGGGACACGTTTGAATCGAATGACCTGGCGAGCCCCGAGCCCAGCAGTCAGTCTGCTGCCGGTGGTCGCCTGCACTGTTTTTGAAAGGTTTGAACCATGCGCGTTCTGATAGCAGAACAGGACCACCCGCTGTACGCCCGACTGCTGCGCGAAGCGGCGCCGGATATTGAAGTCCTGACCAGCGGCGACTCGGCTGAACTGTCACGCCTGGCCGCCGATTGCCCGGTGTGGCTGGGCCAGCCGGACCTGCTGGCAACCCTGCTGCGCCAGGGCCATCACCCGCAATGGCTGCAATCGACCTGGGCCGGTATCACGCCGCTGCTGGCTGATGGCTTGCCACGGGATTATCGACTGACCCGTGCCGTCGGCATTTTTGGCCAGGTGATGGCCGAGTACGTGCTCACCTACATGCTCGGCCACGAGCGCGAGGTGCTGGCGCGCCTGGTCAGCCAGGTCGAGCGCAAGTGGGACAACCGCATGGGCCAGAGCCTGGCGGGGCGCAAGGTACTGATCGTCGGCACCGGCGATATCGGCCAGAGCGTCGCGCAGTTCCTGCTGCCCTTTGGCGTGGAGTTATACGGCGTTGCCAGCCAAGCCCGGGAGCAGGCCCCGTTTCTCGAGGTGGCCGGGCCGGATCAACTGGGCCGGCTGGTGGGCGAGGTGGACTATGTGGTCAACCTGCTGCCCAACACGCCGAACACCCACGATCTGTACGATGCGGCGCTGTTCAAGCAGTTCAAGCCGACCGGCCTGTTCATCAACGTCGGCCGGGGCGTGGCGGTGGTGGATGCCGATCTGGTCGAGGCCCTGAAAGAAGGGCACCTGGCCGGTGCGGTCATCGACGTGTGTCGCCAGGAGCCTTTGCCCCAGCGCCATCCGTTCTGGACTGCCTGGGGCTTGTTGCTGACGGGCCACAGCTCGGCGCCGACCTGCCCGCGACGCATGGTGGCGCTGTTTGTCGAGAACCTTGGGGCATACCAGGCCAAGGATTCGCTGCGTGGCGAGGTGAGTTTCGAGCGCGGATATTGAACTCCCCCACAGGCTGCGTAGCCCGCATCTGATTTTATCGCTGACGGTATCGTGGGAGGCTCGCTGACCTTAATCAGGGAGGCCTCTCAATGTTCGATCTGCGTGCTATCCCCCCGCAAACACCTCTGTTTCCCGCGTCTTTGACTGACCGTGTCGCTGAAGGCGCCAGGCTTGCGCAGCCTGACCCTTTGCCGGCAACTGGCGCCGCTGGTGGCCCGGTCACCCCGACACAGGCCAAACCCAAGTCTGGCCTGCAGGCTGCCCTGGCCGACAGAGAAAACCTGAAGGTCCTGGGGCAAAAGCTCTTCGAGGTCGCCACGCGCCTGGGCGTAGATGCCACGCCGCAAGCTGTGCTGGCGGCGCTGGGCAGTACCCCGATGGGCATAGACCCTGGGTCGTCCTATCCGCTGGATACCGGTAGCAGCATCACCCTGACGACTTTTATCCGGCACCTTGGATTTTTCCAGCCCACCAGCCATTTTCACCTTGCCAGCCTCGCCGATGCGGTCACTCAAAAAGCCCTGGAGCACCCACTTGGCGATCTTGGCGGCGGCTTATCGTGGCCGGTGCCTATCAGTCCTGATGAGCAACGCAGGCTGGGCGCGGTGGCTCTGGACCGGCTCGGTAATAAGGGGGTGCTGGATTACCTGAACGATCAGCAGCCCGTCGACCTGCAGGTACGCAGCAACCCCATCGAGGCCCTGCAATCCCTGATCAGTTGCGCGCCAGGGCAGCGGCTGGGACAGTACCTGCAACAGCAAATGGACGCAGTCGCTACCGACCGCAGTATCAACGACTATTTGCTGGCTGCCATTGCTGTGCAGATGGATCCCGAATCCATCACCGCGCCACATCGCACCAAGGTGGCGGGTTTTGACCTCGCAAGCGCTCGGCACTGGGGTAAACCCGCTTCAGTGGTGGTCGACGGGTTGCGCACGCACCTGAGCGCCAGTGGCAGAACCCGCCCGGAGATGGCTGGGGTAGGCGCCTATCTGTTGTTGGCCAGGATGGCCCCCGAGTTCCTGATCAAGGACATCCCCGCCAGTGTCACCTATGGCAGCTCGGCCTGGGTAAACCTGGCGGTTGCGGCGCGCACGATAGAAGCTCAATCGCCGGGCAAGGTACCGAACATGACCTTTGTGCAGGTCATGCAACAGGCCGAGAGTGCGGGCCTGGCTGATCCGGGCGTCACCTGGCGGGCGCAGAAGGCCGCCCTGCTGGACTGGGGGGTTGCCAATGGACTGTTGGAGCGCCGGGATGATGAGGGCTACAGCGACCAGGAACTGAACATACTCAAAGACACCTTCAACAGCCGCCAGCGGCAAATGATCAGCGCCAGCCAGGCATTGGATAAGGCGATTCCCAGTCGAAAAGCGTTGGCGCTGGCCGAACTCAAGCGACGATTTGGCGACCTGGGCGCGTTGTTTGAAGAGAAACTGATCAGTACTACAGGCCATCCGCGAGGTGGTCCTGGAACGCCAGCAACCTACTTGCTTGGGCGCCATTCGCTGCTGGATATCGCGATGATGGACCTACCTTCGCCCGCCGTATTTGATTGCGCAGACAGCCGCATCCCCCTGGCCGAGTTGAACGCCAATCACCGATTTGGCACCACCGAGGCGTTCAACCAGCCGTTCGATGACACGATAAAAAATAAAAAGGCAGCTATCGGCATCACCATCAAGCATCTGGTCGCGCAGTTGCCGGTGGTCGATCGGGAGAACCTTGAGTATGGAAAGCTGACCTTCTATCAGAATCTATCCCACACCTTGGGCCTAGGCTTTACCGACAGAACCCAGCACCCCAAAGGCCAGGAACTGCTGCTGAAAGTTGAGCGCGAGGGAAAGCCTCCAGCAGCCTATGAAATCAACTTTGCCCAAGGGGTTATTCGGCCCGTGGATCTCTGGCGGGCGGCGCAGCGTAGTTCAAGAAATGCCAATGTCGTGTACGAGACCAAAGTGTTCAGCCCTGAGGGTGCCCCTCAGCAGAGAAATGAAAGAACCCCACGGGGTAACGGGTTGCTTGATAGCTTTGCGACGCCGCGTACTCAATACATTGCCAATGTATTCGTTGAGCATCTTGATCTGGATGACCCGCAGATAAAGGAACATGCCAGGGGGCAGACCACGCTGGACGAGCAGAAGGGCACAGCCAGGGCGGTTAAAGAGTTTGTGCTCAACCTTATTCCGTTGCGCTCGGCGATTGTCAATTTTCAGCAGGGCAACTACGGCGAGGGGGCTGTGGACCTGGCGCTGGACATCTTTGGCTTCCTGACTGCCGGCGCGGCAGTGGCGGGGAAACTGGGGCGGTTGGGCGGCGCTGCTGTCTCCGGGGTGACCAAGGTATTACGGGGGACGAAGATAATCGGTGTGGCCACGATTGGCGCGTTTAACCCCCTGGGAGGATTGGGCGACTTGGCCGTGGGCGGTGCGCGACTGGCCGGTAAAGGATTGTCCAAAGGTATCCACGCGGTTAACAAGCTCAGGGGGAGCAGCGGCAGCTATGACCTATTGAAGGCGGTCAGCAAGGAGTCTGGTGTTGCGGCAACAGGCACCTACATAGTTGCAGGAAGGCGTATCGAAGGCGGCGCGGTGCTGCGCAACGGTAAATGGTATGCCTTCGATGTTGACAGGATACGGCCCTATGGTAGCCCCCTTGAAGGGTTTGTTGCCCAAACCACGGCCGTGGACGGCGCACTGGCCATGGCGCGTATCGCCCCGGGTAGCGAGCTGGGCAACCGGATGTTTGCCGAGTACAGCGTTGCGCCCTCGCGAATCGCCGGGCTTTCGCGCAACAGCCAGGGGGTTTATCTCGCCGCTGATGGCCATCTGTCTCATATCCGCCACATCGACAGTGCCGGTCAGACGGCGGTGTATGAAGTCCGGCAAGTCAGTCGTGCCGAGGACAGCACTGTCCAGGCACGGATCTATCACAATGGCCGGCAAACGCCGTTGCTGGTCGAGCACGTCCAGGGCGATCAATGGCGGCGGTTGACGCTGCGCGGGGCGGGGCCTGTGTCAGTCGCGGACGATCTGGGGCCGGAAATCGCGGCCGGTGGCGAGGGTGTGATTTACGCCAGCCGCGATGGCAAAAGTGTCTACAAGGATCTTGGGCCTACTTCACTGCAACCTTCGGCCAATTACCTCAACATGGAGGTGATATCGCTGAATAAATATTATGGCGATAGTTTTGCAAGAGGGATCATTGAGGACGGCTTTAAATACATAAAGATGCGCAAGCTTGATGGGGTGGCGCTCAGTCATTTTGAGAGAGGGAGTTTGCCGCCGCAAGCACGGTCCTTGCTGGATGATGCCCTGGCGCAAATGGAAGCGAAGGATATCTATCACAATGATCTGCAACTGAAGAACTTTATGTACTCGGCGAAAGACCAGAAGATCTACCCGGTGGATATGGATTCCCAGCCGTTGGAGTTCATGGTGCCGGTGGTGATGGCCGCGTATGTACGTCAAAGAGAGGCGCTGCGCCAGGCCTTTGCGCGCCTGCTTGCCTGAGCGTCGTGATCTGCACCTTGGCGCTTTCAACCAGCTGCATACGCCAGGCGATGGCCTATGCAGCCGGGGGCTTAGAGCTTGAAGTCACCAGCAGATACCAACTCGCTCAACGGCCGGCGGGGGCTTGGGGCTTCCCGGGCCTGTAGGTAGTCCGCCAGGGTCGCCTTGTCCCCCAGTTTGCCCACCGCAACTGCCGCATGCAGCGCATAACCCTCGGGGATCTTCAGTTCCTTGCGGGTCAGCTCTTGGTCGAAGCCGGCCATGCCGTGGGTATGCCAGCCGCTGATGCTGGCTTGCAGCGCCAGGTGGCCCCAGGCCGAGCCGGTGTCAAAGGTGTGCCACAGCGCCGGGGTTTCTTCGCTGGCGCCGGGCACTGCGAAAGTGGTTTTCGACACCACGATCACCAGTGCGGAGGCATGTTGCGCCCAGCCACGGTTGAATTCATTGAGCAGGCCCAGGTAACGCTGCCAGTGCGGTGTATCGCGACGGGCATAGAGAAACCGCCAAGGCTGCGAGTTGTAGGCCGAAGGCGCCCAGCGCGCGGCTTCGAAGAAGCTCAGCAGGGTTTCCTCCGGAATGCTTTCCCCGGTAAACGCACGCGGCGACCAACGCTCGGTGAACTGCGGGTGGATCGGGTAATCGGCAACGCGTGGCTCAGTGCTCATAAGCGGATCCTGGTGAAAAAAACGGCCCTCAAAGCTACTGCGCCGCCGCGCGCCTGACAAGTCTTGCCCTACCGGCAGTCGTAAGCGCTTGGCCCCAGGGGGCTTGGGCACTAGACTGGCGGCCTTTTCACCTACCGATACTGATGTAGAGCCATGGCCGCCAAAGTCGAACCTTTCTGGATACGCAAAACCCTCGAGCACCTCGACCAGGAGGAATGGGAGTCGCTGTGCGACGGCTGTGGCCTGTGCTGCCTGCAAAAGCTTGAAGATGAAGACGACAACAGCGTCTATTACACGCGCATCGCCTGCAAATTGCTGGACCTGAAAACCTGCCAGTGCACCGACTACCCTAACCGTCGGGACTCGGTGCCCGATTGCATCCAGCTCACGCCGGGCCAGGCCGATCAGTTCAAATGGCTGCCGCCGACCTGTGGCTATCGCCTGGTCAGTGAGCGCAAGGACTTGCCGCTGTGGCACCACCTGGTCTGCGGTGATCGCGACGCCGTGCACCACGAACGCATTTCCCAGTCCGGCCGCATGCTCAGCGAAGGCAGCGTGCCCGAGGACGATTGGGAGGATTACCTGATTTTTCGCGCAGGCTGAAAAGGAGAGCGTATGACGGTCCAAGCCAGGCTGGCGGCAAGCCTGCTGTTGCTGGGGTTGAGCACGTCGGCATGGTCGGCGAAAAAAGTCGACCTCGACTATCACGTCAAACTATTACCCCAGAGCGATCAGGCCGAGGTGCGCCTGAGCCTGTCCGAGGGCTCGGCGGTGCGCAGCCTGAACTTCGACCTGGGGCGCGACGGTGACTACAGCGACTTCAAGGCCGACGGCCAGTGGCAGGTCACGCCCGATACGGGCGCCCGGCGTGGCCTGTGGCAGCCGGGCGCGGACAAGGCCAGCCTGACCTACCGCGTGCGCCTGAGCCATGCGCGCAAGCCTGGCATCTACGAATCGCGCATGACCCCCAGCTGGGCGCTGTTTCGTGGTGAAGACTTGGTGCCTGCGGCCCGGCTTGACCAGCAGGACGGCGTGGAGTTGGTGTCGCGGCTGACCTTCGAGCTGCCGCCAGGCTGGAAAAGCGTCGAGACCCCCTGGCCGCGGATCGGCAAGCACAAGTTCCGTATCGACAACGTGTCCCGTCTGTTCGACCGGCCTACGGGCTGGATGCTCGCCGGTAACCTGGGCAGCCGCCGGGTACGCCTTGGCGAAACTGAAATCACCGTGACCTCGCCCAAGGGCCAGGCCATGCGCCGCATGGACGTGTTGACGTTGCTGACATTCGTTTGGCCCCAGGTGCAAGCAGCGTTTCCCCGGCATCCGGCCAAACTGCTGGTCGTGGGGGCCAGTGATCCGATGCGCCGTGGCGCGTTTTCCGGGCGCGATTCGGTGTACCTCAATAGCCGCACGCCGCTGGTCAGCGAAAATGGCAGTAGCCCGTTGATTCGCGAAGTGGTGCAGGCCATCGGCCGGTTCAACGACCATCAGGGCAGCGATTGGATCAGCGAAGGGCTTGCCGAGTATTACTCCATTGAACTGCTACGCCGCGCGGGTGGCATCAGCGACGAGCGTTATGAGGCAATACAGGCGCGCTTGAGCAAGGACGGCAAGGGTGTGACGACCTTGCGCGGCGAGCACGTCAGCGGCGCCACGGTGGCGCGGGCGGTGGTGGTGTTGCAGGAACTGGATCGCGAAATCCGCCTGAAAACCCACAACAAGCGTTCCCTGGATGACCTGACGCAGGCGCTGATGCGCCTGGACAGCATCACGACCAGGGAGTTTGTGCAGTTGGCCGAAAGCGTGATTGGCGAATCCTCGGTGGTGCTCGACAGCAAACTGCTGCGCTGAACCTCAATGGTGCAAACACAGCTTGTGTAGGCACTGGGTTTGTGTGGGAGCTGGCTTGCCTGCGATAGCATCACCTCGGTCTGACTAAAAGACCGAGCCGCACGCATCGCAGGCAAGCCAGCTCCCACACAAGTTGCGTCACGGGGTGGTTCTTTCGGCAGCCACTTGCGCGCGGGTCTTGAGGTTTTTCAGTTCTTCGCCGGCGCGTTCGATTTTAGTGCGTACGCTGTTCATATCCTGGCGGCTTTTTTCCAGCAGCGACTTGGCCGAGCTATGCCCGCTGATCCCGCGTGCCAAGGCCACACCGCCAATCGCCACTTGGATCAGGCCAAAGAAACCGCCCCGGCGAATGCCCTTGCCCATCATCACCACGCCACCGGCCAAGGAGCCAATGCGCTCCCAGCCTTGGACATTCTGGGTCGGCTGGGTTTGGAACGGCGTCGATTCAATTACAGGGTTGAGGGTTTTGCTGTCGCTCATGGTCTGTCTCCAACAAAGGGCCATTGATATGCAACTGACTGCCGGCAGTTCGTGGATGTTCCCGCCAAATCAGTACTTGGGGCCCGAACGGGTGTTATTGCCCTTGGCCAGGCGATCGTAGAGCACCACATTGACCGTAGCCGCGAGGTTCATGCAACCGGTGGTCGGGATGTAGATCACGTCTTCGCACCAGTCGCGGATCTCTTTGTCGAGGGATCCGTCTTCGGGGCCGAAGATATACAGCGCGCGATCCGGGTGGGTGTATTCGGGCAGCGGGCGGGCGCCGTCCACCAGCTCGACGGCGACCGGGATGCAGCCCAGGGGCAGGATCTTTTTCAGGTCGTCGATACCGATCAGCGGGATATCGTGGTGGACCTTCTTGGTATCGGTAATAAAGTCCCGGGCCCGCTCATAGCGTTTACCGGTGTAGAACACCGAAGCCACGCCATAGCAGCCGGCGGCGCGCATAACCGAACCGACGTTTTCGGGGGATTTGGGGTTGTACAGACCGATGCAGCTGTAGCGTTTATTGCCCACGGGAGAGGGTGCCTTCGAGAAAAACCGCAATTATACGGGGATTGCTCGAGCAGCGGTCGCTATAGAAATGGCGTGTTTGGGTGATTGTCATCGCAGCATCGCCGCGATGACGTCGTAACGTTCAGCGACGACCGTCAGTCGTCCTTCTTCATCAACCCCGCCAACGCCGCAAACGGGTTGTGCGTGGCCTTGGCAATGGTCGGGCTGCTGGTGGAGCCTTCGCCGAAATACTGCTGGTCGGTGTAGCGCGAGTGTTCGTTGTCGTGGCAGTACAGGCACAGCAATTCCCAGTTGGAACCGTCCTGGGGATTGTCGTCATGGTTGTGGTTGCGGTGGTGCACGGTCAATTCGCTGAGGCGCTTGCCGGCAAATTCACGGGCGCAGCGGCCACATACGTGGGGGTACATTTTCAGGGCTTTGTCGCGGTAGCCCATTTCCCGGTCGCGCTGGGCATCGGCGAGGATACGGTCCAGCTTGGCGGTGTGGGAGGGCGGGTTGCTTGAGCTCATCATGGCTCCTGTTTTTAGTGGATCACGGATGGCGTTGATTCTAGCTGCTCGCGGAGCAATAAGCCCTTGGCTTTTTCAGTCCGGGTGCCGGGCGGCGATTGGCCGGCTTGGGGCGCACTAACAATGGCTGGCCAGCGCTGTGTTTGAATACCGTTGGGAAGTTAAATAAGGCCAACGTTAGTTTTAGCTGAGAAAGTGTTGGACTAACTTTGCCAAGTTCTTTAATGTGGCGTCTCTTGGCCCACTGCCGCTGTTATGTGGTGGTGTCAGGTTCTCAATAAGCCAGGTCTTGCCTGGCGACCGTTAGTTTCCCGTGCAATCGGGTTTTCCCATCACGATATCAGCCCCCGCGGCTGGCGTTGTGGCGTTTCAAATCAGAGGCGCTCGTGCAGAGCGTACTGCTGCCAATCACCGAAGTCGGGTTGGTTGAAGAGTTTGATCAGCGTCTTGCCAATAATAAAAAATCGACGAGTTACCCTGTGCTTATAAATTCATGACTCTGGAATTCTATTCTGTGTGAGTTGTAAGTTTGTGGTGCGCGTTAATAAGTTTTGATGTTCGTCTCGCTTACATTCAACTGCCAGCTTCAATTCAATACATGCAATTTGTTGTAGAGGCTGTTGTGTCTAAAGGTGTTGTTCTGGCGGTTTCCGCGTCCTTGCTGTTTGGTGTGCTGTATTTCTTTACTTCTCTTCTTGAGCCTTTGGACGGCCAGCAGATATTTGGCTGGCGAATCCTTATTTCGTTGCCCTTCATGACGCTGCTGCTGTGCCTGTCCGGGGATTGGAAATGGGTGCCGCTGATCTACCAGCGCTTGCGCGACAAACCGGGGTTGTTGCCTTGCGTGGTGCTGACCAGCGCGTTGGTGGGTGTGCAGTTGTGGATCTTCATGTGGGCGCCGCTCAACGGCCATGGCCTGGACGTTTCCCTGGGTTACTTCCTGTTGCCGCTGACCATGGTTATCACCGGGCGTATCGTCTATGGCGAACGCCTTTCCCATCTGCAAAAGATTGCCGCCGTGTTGGCCGCAGTGGGCGTGGGCAATGAGTTGTACCGCACGGGCGGGTTTTCCTGGACCACCCTGGTGGTGTGTGTTGGTTACCCGCTGTATTTCGTCCTGCGCCGGCGCTGTGGCACCGACAACCTGGGCGGATTGTGGCTGGACATGATGCTGATGATCCCCGTGGCGCTGTGGTTCATCCTCGGCGGCCAACCCATTGGCGAAACGCTGGCGCAGCGCCCGGCGTTGTACTGGCTGGTGCCAGTGATGGGCCTGGTCAGCGCGGCGGCAGGCTATTGCTACATCCTGGCCAGCCGCCTGTTGCCCTTCAGCCTGTTCGGCCTGCTCAGTTACGCTGAGCCGGTGTTGCTGGTGGCGGTGTCGTTGATGCTGGGCGACAGCCTCAAGCCGGGCCAGTGGATGACCTACCTGCCCATCTGGCTGGCGGTGGTGGTGTTGGTACTGGAAGGCTTGCGGCACCTGAGTCGACTGCGTCGCTCGATCTGAGCGGCGCGCCGTTCAGCCCTTGAGTTTCTCGGCAATCCAGATGGTATGCCGGGTGCCCTTGTTGCCATGGGCAAACACTTGCACTTCCTCGGCCTTGAAGCCGGCCTTGCGCAGTTTGTCGCTGAACTGCTTGTCGGCGCTGGCCGACCACACGGCCAGCACGCCCTTGGGGCGCAGGGCCTTGGCACAGGCGCTGAGGCCACCGGCGGAGTACAGCCAGCTGTTGGCTTTCTGCGTCAGGCCTTCGGGGCCGTTGTCGACGTCGAGCATGATTGCATCAAAGCCCTGGGGCTCGGCTTGTAGCACCTTGGCCACGTCTTCCAGGCGGATTACCGTGCGCGGGTCCAGCAGCGGGTTGCCGGATTTTTCCCCGAGCGGGCCGCGATTCCACTCCACGACGCCCGGTACCAATTCAGCCACCACCACTTCGGCCGTCTTGCCCAGGTGCTTGAGCGCCGAGGCCAGGGTGAACCCCATGCCCAGGCCGCCAATCAATACCCGTGAACCAGGGCGGCCGGCGACCTTGCGGCAGGGGATTTCGGCCAGGGCATCTTCGGAGCCGTGCATGCGCGTGTTCATCAATTGCCCGCCGTCACCGCCCTGGATCTTGATCACAAAATCCTCGCCGTACTCGAACAGGCACAGGGCGCCGCCGTTATCGGGGATCGGGGTGGTGTCGAGCAGCACGAAACGTTTCATGGAAATCTCATTGGGAAGGGCATTCTTGCGCGGTTGGGAGTAGCCTTGGGACTGGTTAACAGTCAGGCCATGGAGCCATCGATGAAGTGCAGCATTCTAGCGGTCATTGTAGGGAGTGTGCTCACATTGGGTGCCGCACATGCCCAGCAGTTGCAACCCGTGCCGAACACGCCGGCGACCACCACGGGGGCGCCGGGCACTGCCACGCCGACCCCCTATCCGCAAGTCACGCCGCCAACGGCGCCCAAGCCACAAGGTAGCGGGGCGCCGTTGTTGCCGCCGATTGAAATGCCCAAGCCGCCCAAGGACCAGACCTTGCCTGGCTTGCAGCAAAACGACAGCAAGCCCAAGGCGGCGGGTTCTTAAACCAGCCCCAGGGCCTTGAACACAAAGGCGTATTCCAGGGCCACGTCACGCAAGCCCTGGTAACGCCCGCTCATGCCGCCATGGCCGGCGCCCAGTTCGGTCTTGAGCAGCAGCAGGTTGTCGTCGGTCTTGGTGGCGCGCAGCTTGGCCACCCACTTGGCGGCTTCCCAGTACTGCACGCGGCTGTCGTTATAGCCGGCGATCACCAGCATCGCCGGGTAGGCCTGGGCGCTGACATTTTCGTACGGCGCATAGGCCTTGATCCGCTCGTACACTTCGGGTTCCTGAGGGTTGCCCCATTCGTCATATTCGGTGACGGTCAGTGGCAGGTCCGGGTCGAGCATGGTGTTGAGCACATCGACAAAGGGCACTTCGGCAATTGCTGCCTGGAACAGCTCCGGGCGCTGGTTGAGCACGGCACCGATCAACAGCCCGCCGGCGCTGCCGCCGCTTATGGCCAGTTGCTTGGAGGTGGTCAGGCCCTCGGCGATCAAGTGTTCGGCGCAGGCAATAAAATCGCTGAAAGTGTTTTGCTTGTGCTCCTGCTTGCCGGCGCGGTACCAGGCTTCGCCCAATTCGCCGCCCCCGCGCACATGGGCAATGGCAAACGCCACGCCGCGGTCCAGCAGGCTCAGGCGCGCATGGGAAAACCACGGGTCGAGGCTCGAGCCGTAGGCGCCGTAGCCGTACAGGTACAGTGGCGTCGGCTGGCCCACCTGGTCACGCTTGACCACCAGGCTGATCGGCACCTGGGTGCCATCGGCAGAGGTAGCCCACAGCCGCTGGCTGACATAATCGTCGGCATTGAACACGCCCAGTACCGGGGTTTGCTTGAGCACGTGCTGCGCGCCGCTGGCCAGCTCCAATTGGCGGACCTGGGCCGGACGATTGAGTGCTTCATAGCGCAGGCGGATTTTGTCGCTGTCGAATTCCAGGCTGTTTTGCACATACAGGCTGTAGGCCGCGTCCGGCAGCTCCACGCGATAAGCCGGCAGGCCTTGTGGGTGCACGTCGATCACCGGCAGGCCGCCAATGCGCAGGCTCAGGGTCATGGCCCGGGCATTGAGCGTCACGCCATCGAGCATCACCGCGTCATCGTGGGCAATCAGGTTGTGCCACTGGTCTTCGGTGGGCACGCCGCCGGTGTCGGCCGCCTGGAATAGCGCAAAGTTGATGCCATCGCGGTTGCTGCGGATAAACCAGGTCCATTGGTCGTCCAGCTTGCCGTGATCGACATCGTATTCATGGCCTTCAACCCGTGGCGCCAGGCAGGCAAACGCCTGTTGCGGCTGCTCGGCGTCCAGGGCCCAGATTTCACTGGTGGTCTTGCTGCCCAGGGACAGCAGCAATTGGCGCTCGGAACTGGAGCGGTAGCAATGCAGGAAGAAGCGGCCGTCGGGCTCGTGGAACACTTCTTCGGCAGCGGTACCGTCCAGGCGGTAGCGATACAGCTTGTGCGGGCGATGGGTGTCGTCCAGTTCACCGAAGAACAGCGTCAGGCTGTCGTTGGCCCAGGTCATGCTGCCATCGCAGTCTTCGAAGGCCAGTTCACTGACCTTGCCCGAAGACAATTCCTTCACGTACAGGGTGTAGATCTCTTCGCCATTGGTATCCAGGCTGTAGGCCAGGCGCTTGTGGTCCGGGCTGATGCTGAAGGCGCCGAGGGAGAAAAAGCCGCCATTGGCCAGCACATTTGGGTCCAGCAGCAGTTCTTCGGCGTTTTCATCGATCTGCTGGCTGTCGTCGGCCGGGCGCGGGCAGCGGTAATGGCGCGCGTATTCGTCACCGGCGGTGGTGCGCGTGTAATACAGGTACGGGCCCCAGGGCGAGGGCAGTGACAGGTCGGTCTCGAGGATACGACCCTTGATCTCCTGGAACAGGCTTTCGCGCAACGCTTTCTGGTCCTCAAGCTGCGCCTCTTGCCAGGCATTTTCGGCCTTGAGGTAGTCGAGCACCTCGCTGTTGTCGCGTTCCTGCAACCAGGCATACGGGTCCTGGCCTGAGTCCTGGCGGGCAATCGGGGCGGCAGCGGCGTGGGTCGATGAAGGCATGGATCACTCTCTGTCTGGTGGCGGGCCGACGGCATTGCAGCCGTGGCACTCAAAAGCCGTTATCATACGGGCCTGTTTGCCTACCTTGCCATGGACACCATGACCGAGAACGACTATCTGACCGCTTGGGGCCTCTACGCCTTCGCCGCTTTGGGCTGCCTGCTGGTGTGGTTTCGCCTGACCCGCTGGATCTGGCGCTGGCTGCGCGAACCGCTGCGGTTGCTGATGGCGGTGCTGCTGTTGAGCCCGACCATTGTCGACCCGGTCAAGGAGCAATTCGCCCCGGCCGTGGCCATCACCGCCCTGGATCTGTTGCTCAAAGTGGGCAATAACGCCTGGCGGGCGGTGTCCGATTTGCTGATGTACGCCATGATCGCCTTTGGCCTGTACCTGGTCTTTGTGCTGATTCGCTGGCCCATCGAGCGTGCCGCCAAGGCCCGGCGTGAGCAGAAGGCCGCCGCTGCGGCAGCGGTCGCGGCCGAGCCTGAGGACGACGAGCCCTATGGCCGTGCGCCGGCCCCGGTCAGTGGTATGCGGGTCGAGCCGCGTCTTTAACGTTGTAAGCCCTGCATCGAGAGTCCTGGCATGTGTGAATTATTGGGCATGAGTGCCAACGTACCGACCGATATCGTGTTCAGCTTCACCGGGCTGATGCAGCGCGGTGGGCGCACCGGGCCACACCGCGATGGCTGGGGCATTGCCTTCTATGAGGGCCGTGGCCTGCGGCTGTTCCAGGACCCGGCGGCCAGCAGCGAGTCGGAAGTGGCCCTGCTGGTGCAGCGTTATCCGATCAAAAGTGAAGTGGTGATTGGTCATATCCGCCAAGCCAACGTCGGCAAGGTGAGCCTGTCCAACACCCATCCGTTCGTGCGCGAACTGTGGGGGCGCAACTGGTGTTTCGCCCATAATGGCCAACTCGCCGACTTCACGCCCCAGGCCACGTTCTACCGCCCGGTGGGCGATACCGACAGCGAAGCGGCGTTCTGCGACCTGCTCAACCGCATCCGCGAGGCGTTTCCAGAACCGGTGGATATCGAGCAAGTGCTGCCGGACCTGATCGCGGCCTGCGCCGAATACCGCAGCAAGGGCGTGTTCAACTGCCTGCTCAGTGATGGTGATTGGTTGTTCTGCTACTGCTCGACCAAGCTGGCGCAGATCACTCGCCGTGCGCCGTTTGGCCCTGCACGGTTGAAAGATGTCGACGTGATCGTCGATTTTCAGGCTGAAACCACGCCAAACGATGTGGTGACGGTGATTGCCACCGAACCCTTGACCGAAAACGAGACCTGGACCCGCTACGAACCGGGCCAGTGGAGCCTGTGGCGGCGCGGCGAATGCGTGCGCCAGGGCACAACCGCATAAGGACGTCGATTATGTTGCTCAGCTATCTGCGCCTGGTGTTGTTTGCCATCGGTTTGTTGGTCGGGGTGCAAGTCCCGGGGTTTATCAACGACTACGCCAAGCGGGTCGAGGCCCACCTGATCGAAGCCCAGACCGGTTTGCGCGGTTTTGAAAGCACGGCCCAGCAGTTCTTCAATGGCGATTTGCAAGCATTGGTGGCGCATTACCGTGCCAGCGATGACCCGGTGTTCCGCAGCGATGCCAACAGCCTCGGCACTTTGCTCGATCGCCAGGTGGCGTTGGACAAGCAATTTCAGGCCATGCAGGGGCCGTGGTACATCCGCGCCTTGCAGGTGGCGGTGGCCGCCGACCCGGATATCCGCCGGGAAACCTGGAATGGCTACAGCTACCAGATCCTCCTGACCCCCGAAGCCATGGGCTGGGGCCTGGGTGGGGCGATGCTGCTGTCGTTCGGCCTGGAGTGCCTGTTCCGCCTGATCGACTGGGTGGTGCTGGGCGGCAAGCGCTTGCGCCAGAGCCGGCCGATTGAAGAGCGGGACCTCAAGGGCCTGTAACTACGCCACAAATCCCAAGGTTGCAGCGGGTTTGTGTGGGAGCTGGCTTGCCTGCGATGGCGTCACCCCGGTGCAGCTTATGTAGCGAGGTGCTTGCATCGCAGGCAAGCCAGCTCCCACAGGTTTAATCGGGTGTCCTCAGCGGGTTTGGTTGGTTGAGCACCATGCGCTCTTCACCCACTTCCTCGGCATACCGCGCCACTACGTTCTGGCACAACGCCACAATCTCTTCCACCAACTCCACCCCCACGCGCCACGACACCACCACCTGCAGGTTCGGCAAGCGCTGCGCCATCGGCAGCACGAGCAACTCGCCCCGCGCCAATTCTTCGCTGACCAGCACCGGCGGCAACGCGCCGATACCGAAGCCGTCGCGTAGCAGGCGGGTGATGGCCGACACCGAGTTCACGCAGTTCATGCGCGGCGCCGCCACGCCATGGGCCTGCATCAGGCTCAACACGTCCTGGTGGGGATGGGAGTTTTTCGAGTAGGTAATAATCCGTTCCTGGGCCAGTTCGGCGAGGGAGGCGTAGTCGCGGTTGTAGATCGAGTGGCTGGCGACGATCCAGCCCATGGGGTGGCTGGCCAGTTCCAGGCTGCGCACCGATTCCTGACGCATCAGGTCGGTTTGCAGGATCACGTCGAGGAAGCCTTTTTGCAGCTGATCGCAGAGATTCAGCGCGGTATCGGCGACCAATTCGATCTCAACCAGGGGGAAGTGGTCCATCAGCTCGGTCACCAACGGGCTGAGCCAGGTGTGGATCACCGTGTCCATTGCGCCGATGCGGATGCGTCCGACCTTGCTGCTGGTGGTTTCCAGCGATTGCTTGAGCCCCTGCATGGTGACCATCATCTGTTCGGCATAATCGAGCACCTTCATCCCGTCCGGGGTCAGGCTTACGCCACGCGAGTCTCGCAAAAACAGCTTCACCCCCAGCTCGCTTTCCAGCACTGCAATGCGGCTGGAGATCGAGGCCTGGGTGGTGAACAGCTTCTCTGCGGTCAGCCGGAAGCTCTTGAGCCGGGCCACCCAGACGAAGGTTTCGAGGAACTTCAAATTCATGGGATCAACTTTTTCTTATGCATGGATCGGTTTTTATTAGTTGGACGCAGCAGGGGCTGCGCGCCAAAAATCGGGCTGTCTCACGATAAGCGTCGTCGGGGCTCAGGACAACATCGTTGCGGGATCTTGGTAAAAGATCCCACACTACAAAAAAATAAAGCCTACAGGAGTCTTCAGTGTGAGCCGCCTGCTACTGAACTGCGACATCGGCGAAAGTTTTGGCGCCTGGACCATGGGTCTGGATGCCGAGGTCATGCCATTCATTGATTGCGCCAATATCGCCTGCGGTTTCCACGCCGGCGACCCGAGCATCATGCGCAAGACCGTCGCCCTGGCGTTGCAGCATGGCGTGCAGATAGGTGCGCACCCGGCATATCAGGACCTGGCAGGCTTCGGCCGCCGCTCCATGGCCTATGCGCCCCAGGAACTCCAGGACCTGTTGCATTACCAGATCGGTGCCCTCGACGGTATCTGCCGGGCCCAGGGTGGCCGGGTCAGCTACGTCAAACCCCATGGCGCGATGTACAACGACATGATGGCCAAGCCTGCGCAACTGCGCGCAGTGATCCAGGCCGTGGCGGCGTACGACGCCAGCCTGCCGTTGATGCTGATGGCCACCCGTGACAACAGCGCCGCCCAGGCCCTGGGGGATGAATATGGCGTGACCCTGTGGTTCGAAGCCTTCGCCGACCGCGCCTACGACAACGCCGGGCACCTGGTCTCGCGCCAGTTACCGGGCGCGGTGCATCACGATGCGCAGGTCATCCTTGAGCAGGCCTTGACCATTGCCCGTGGCCAAACCCTGGTCGCCAGCGATGGCAGCCCGCTGTTGCTGCAAGCCAACACCCTCTGCGTGCATGGCGATAACGCCAGCTCGGTGGCGGCGGTGCAGCGCATTCGCCAGGCGTTGACGCCAGCATGAAGCCACGGATTGAAGTAGTCGCCATCGACTGTCTGATGGTGCGCCTGTTTGACGTGATCGCCGAAGACAACATGCCCTGGATGCTTGCTGCCACGCGCCGGCTGCGCGAGGGGTTTGGCGCGGCGCTGGTGGATTTTGTGCCTTCCTACACGACGCTGATGGTGCATTACGACCTGCTGGCACTGAGCCCGGCACAGGCCCGGGAACTGATCGAGCACGCCCTGACGGACTTGCAGCCGCAGGCCCAGGGCAGTGGGCAGTGTCATGTATTGCCGGTGTGGTACGACCTGAGCGTCGGCCCTGAGCTGACCTTGCTCGCCCAGCGTAGCGGGCTTGCGGTCAACGAGGTGATTCGCCGCCACAGCCAGCATCACTATCAGGTCTTCGCCCTCGGGTTTGCTCCTGGGTTTGCGTTTATGGGCCTGGTGGAAGAACAGCTTGCCGCGCCGCGCCTGGGCACCCCGCGCAAACGGGTGGCGCCGGGCAGCGTCGGCATTGCCGAGCGCCAGACCGCAGCCTATCCGGTGGAATCTCCTGGTGGCTGGAACCTGATCGGCCGCACCCCGGCCAAACTGTTCGACCGCGAGCGCGACGGCTACAGCCTGATGCAGCCAGGCGACAGCGTGCGTTTCGAAGCTATTGGCCGCGCTGAATTTATCAAGCTGGGTGGCGATGACACGCCCCTGGAGGCCCAGGTATGAGCCGCTTGTTGATCGAGGCCAGCACCGCGCTGTGCCTGTTGCAGGATGCCGGGCGTTTTGGCGTGCGGCACCTGGGCGTGACCCAGGGCGGCGCGCTGGATTGGGTGTCGATGTCCTGGGCCAACTGGCTGTTGGGCAACCCGCTGGATGCGCCGGTGGTGGAAATCACCCTGGGCGGTTTTACCGTGCAGGCCGAGGCGCTGTGCGTGCTGGCCCTGGCCGGTGCGGACCTGGGGGCGTATATCGACGAACGCGCCATCAGCCCTGGCCGCAGTTTCATTCTGCAAAAAGGCCAGCGTCTGCGTTTCACCCAGCCACACCGTGGTGCGCGGGCTTACCTGGCGGCGCCGGGCGGGTTTGACGCGCCCAAGGTGCTGGGCAGTTGTGCCAGCGTCGGGCGCGAAGCCCTGGGCGGGCTGGACGGTTTTGGCCGGGCCCTGGCCGAAGGTGCGGCCCTGGGGTATTCCGGCACCGGCAGTCAGTTGCGGGAGTTGCCGGTTGAGCGGTTGCAAGCTACCGCGCCCCTGGACGTGATCCTCGGCGCGCAGATCGGCCAGTTCAGCGGCCAGAGCCTGTTCGATGCCTTCAATACCGAATGGGCCGTGGACAGCCGCGCCGACCGCATGGGCATGCGCTTGCTGGGCACGCCGTTGGCGTATCAGGGGCCGTCGCTGATCTCCGAAGGCATCCCCTTGGGTGCGATCCAGGTACCGCCGGATGGGCAGCCGATTGTATTGCTCAATGATCGCCAGACCATTGGCGGCTATCCGCGGTTGGGGGCGTTGACGCCATTGGCGTTGGCGCGCCTGGCGCAGTGCCTGCCGGGGGAGAAGGTGAGGCTGGCGCCGGTGATGCAGGAGACGGCGCATCGCGAGCATCTGAGCTATTTGCAGCGATTTACGAATCGCTAAAGGCATCGCAGGCAAGCCAGCTCCCACAGTTGAGCGGCGTTCACATCTTTTGATTTGTGAATGCAATTCAACTGTGGGAGCTGGCTTGCCTGCGATAGCGGCGGTGAATTCACCGCCTATTTGGAGAGAAAACGCATCCCTTCTTCAAGCCCGCGCAAGGTCAACGGATACATCTGGTCCTCAATCAAATCCCGCACGATGTTGGTCGACGAGGTATAGCCCCAGGTGTCTTTCGGGTAAGGGTTAATCCAGATCAGCTTCTTGTACTTCTCCATGAACCGCTGCATCCACACATACCCCGGCTCCTCGTTCCAGTGCTCCACGCTGCCACCGGCCTGGGTGATTTCGTAAGGTGCCATGGCCGCGTCGCCGATAAAGATCACCTTATAGTCGGCGCCGTACTTGTGCAGCAGGTCCTGGGTCGAGGTGCGCTCGGAAGTGCGGCGCATGTTGTTCTTCCACACCGACTCATAAATAAAGTTGTGGAAGTAGAAGTACTCCAGGTGCTTGAACTCGGTCTTGCAGGCCGAGAACAGCTCTTCACAAGTCTTGACGTGGGCATCCATCGAGCCGCCGATGTCGAACAGCAACAGCAGCTTGACCGTATTGCGCCGCTCCGGGCGCATCTGAATATTCAGCAGGCCGGCGTCGCGGGCGGTGTGGTCGATAGTGCCGTCGATATCCAGCTCCTCGGCGGCCCCTTGGCGCGCAAATTTGCGCAGGCGGCGCAGGGCCACCTTGATATTGCGTGTGCCCAGCTCCACCGAGTCATCGAGGTTTTTGTACTCGCGCTGGTCCCAGACCTTGACCGCCTTGCCCTGGCGCTTGCCGGCATCGCCCACGCGAATGCCCTCGGGGTTGAAACCGCCGGAACCGAACGGGCTGGTACCGCCAGTACCGATCCACTTGTTGCCGCCGGCGTGGCGTTCCTTTTGTTCTTCCAGGCGTTTCTTGAACTCTTCGATCAGCTTGTCCAGGCCGCCCAGGGATTGGATCTGCGCGCGCTCTTCATCGCTCAGCGAACGCTCGAACTCCTTGCGCAGCCAGTCTTCGGGAATCAGCGCCTGCAGGTGATCGTCGAGTTTTTCCAGGCCGTTGAAGTAGGCCCCAAAGGCCCGGTCGAACTTGTCGAAATGGCGCTCGTCCTTCACCAGGATCGCCCGGGACAAGTAGTAGAACTCGTCCATGTCGGCGAAGGTCACCCGTTGTTTCAGGGCGTTGATCAAGTCCAACAGCTCACGCACCGAGACCGGCACCTTGGCTGCACGCATTTCATTGAACAGGTTGAGCAGCATGGCAAAAGCCCTTATCGAGTGCCGCGACGGCTCATGAACGCCAGGCGCTCAAGCAGTTGCACATCCTGCTCGTTTTTCACCAGGGCGCCGGCCAGTGGCGGGATGGCCTTGGTCGGATCACGCTCGCGCAGCACCGCCTCGCCAATATTGTCGGCCATCAGCAGCTTGAGCCAGTCCACCAGTTCGGAGGTGGAGGGCTTTTTCTTCAGGCCCGGCACCTTGCGCACGTCGAAGAACACGTCCAGCGCTTCGCTGACCAGGTCTTTCTTGATGTCGGGGTAGTGCACGTCGACGATTTTTTGCAGGGTGGTGCGGTCGGGGAAGGCGATGTAGTGGAAGAAGCAGCGACGCAGGAACGCGTCTGGCAGCTCTTTCTCGTTGTTGGAGGTAATGATGATGATCGGGCGTTTCTTGGCCTTGATGGTCTCGTCGATTTCGTAGACGTAGAACTCCATCTTGTCGAGTTCTTGCAGCAGGTCGTTGGGGAACTCGATATCGGCCTTGTCGATCTCGTCGATCAGCAGGATCACCCGCTCTTCGGACTCGAAAGCCTCCCACAACTTGCCTTTTTTCAGGTAGTTGCGCACGTCATGGACCTTGTCCACACCCAGCTGCGAGTCGCGCAGGCGGCTGACCGCATCGTATTCATACAGGCCCTGGTGCGCCTTGGTGGTGGACTTGATGTGCCAGGTAATCAACCGCGCGCCGAACGATTCGGCCAGTTGTTCGGCGAGCATGGTCTTGCCGGTACCCGGTTCGCCCTTGACCAGCAGCGGGCGCTCCAGCGTGATGGCAGCGTTGACGGCCAATTTCAGGTCATCGGTGGCAACGTAGGCCTGGGTGCCTTCGAACTTCATTTCTCAATCCTCGAACATGACGCCGGTAGTCAGCATGCCTGCGACTATAGCGCGCAGCCCCGGTGACTGTGAACGCAGACGGGTTATTCAGTCTCTGAATGACCAGTCACGCCAGGTTCAATCGGCGCTGGGTTTGGGTTGTTCGTAGCGGGCACTGAACGCCTGGACGAAACCATTGCGCAAAATCTGCAAAAACGCCTGGAACGCGCTGATATCTTGCTGGTGAACGCTGCCACTGAGCTCGACCCGAGTGGCGAACTGGTTTTTGCTCTGGTTCTTCAGCACGGTTTCGCTGGCGCCGACCACGGCCTCCCAGATCGAGCGGAAAATCCCCTTGTCCTTGTTCTGCACATCCTGTTGCCAGTCGAAGACTTCCACATCCCGCAACAGTGGCTTGATATAGCCGGTCAGTTGGGCTTTCTCGGCCTGGGCCTCGATTACCACGTCGCCGGTGCCGGCATTGAAGTCGAACTTGCCGTAGGCCGAGGCGAAGTCGTTCATGCGCTTGAGCTGGATATCGCGGGCGCGAAAGCGGAACTCGAAGTCTTCAAAGTTGCTCAGCGGGTCGAAAGTCGCGCTGGCTTCCAGCGGCGCATGCCCAAGCAACAGGGCTTTGCCGTCAAAGCGCGCATCGCGCTTGCCTTCGACGTCCACCACATTGGTCAGGTTGTAGAAACTGGCGTTGACCTGGGTGGCCCCGATGTTAACCGGCGGTTTGGAGTTGAAGTTATGGAAGGCAATCTTGCCGTCGTCGATGCGCACTTCGTTGAGGGTGATGGGCAGCAGTTTGCCCAGTTGCGCCCGCCAGTCGGTGCCACGACCGGTCTGGGATGCCTGTTTGTTGGCGCCACCGTCGACGAAGTTGAGCTCTGGCTTGACGAATTGCACTTGGGCCACCACCGCATGGTCATACCACAAGGAATGCCAGCTCACTGACAGATCAATGACCGGCGCCTTGACGAACGGTACGGGCACCTTGCCGTCGACCTTGACGATCTGCAGGCCATTGATCCGGTACGCGCCGCGCCACAGGGCCAGGTCTACGTCCGTCACTTGGCCACGGTAGTCGCCCATGTCGGCGAGTTTTTCATTGAGGTAGTTGCGCACCAGGTAGGGCAGTGCGATGTCCAGTGCCACCAGCACGACCACCAGCCCGGCGACCGTCCATATCGGCCAACTGTAGCGACGCTTCATAGGTTTTTCCTCCCTGTGTATAGGCGGTTGACTACGCCGGCAGCGGCAACGTTCCTCGACTGGACGCCTTGGAGTACGAGGCATACCCTTGTTGCCTTCATGAAAACTGCCTAAAGGACCCCGCCATGAGCCGCATTTTTGCAGATAACGCGCACTCCATCGGTAACACGCCCCTGGTTCAGATCAACCGTATCGCGCCCCGTGGCGTGACCATCCTGGCCAAGATCGAAGGGCGTAACCCTGGGTATTCGGTGAAGTGCCGGATTGGCGCGAGCATGATCTGGGATGCGGAAAGCAGCGGCAAACTCAAGCCAGGCATGACCATCGTTGAACCGACCTCGGGCAACACGGGGATTGGCCTGGCCTTTGTCGCCGCCGCCCGTGGCTACAAATTGTTGCTGACTATGCCTGCGTCCATGAGTATCGAGCGGCGCAAGGTGCTCAAGGCCCTGGGCGCCGAACTGGTGCTGACCGAGCCGGCCAAGGGCATGAAAGGCGCGATCGAGAAAGCCGGCGAAATCCTCGCCAGCGACCCGGCGACCTATTTCATGCCGGCGCAGTTCGACAACCCGGCCAACCCGGCCATCCATGAGAAAACCACTGGCCCGGAAATCTGGAATGACACCGATGGCGCGGTGGATGTACTGGTGGCGGGCGTCGGCACGGGTGGGACGATCACGGGCGTGTCGCGCTATATCAAGAACACGGCGGGCAAGCCGATCCTTTCGGTGGCGGTGGAGCCCATCAGCTCGCCGGTGATTACCCAGGCGTTGGCCGGTGAAGAAATCAAGCCCAGCCCCCACAAGATCCAGGGCATTGGTGCCGGTTTTGTGCCGAAGAACCTCGACCTGTCGATGGTCGACCGGGTGGAGTTGGCCAGTGACGAGGAATCCAAGGCCATGGCCCTGCGCTTGATGCAGGAAGAGGGCATCCTGTGCGGGATCTCCTGTGGCGCGGCGATGGCCGTTGCGGTGCGCCTGGCCGAGAAACCGGAAATGCAGGGCAAGACTATCGTGGTGATCCTGCCGGACTCCGGCGAGCGTTACTTGTCGAGTATGTTGTTCAGCGATCTGTTCACCGACCAGGAAAACCAGGCCTGACCCTGGTAGGTGCCGTTCCAGGGGAGTCGGGTTGATCCATATCAGCCCGGTTTTATGCCCCTTATGCATAATTGATTGCTCGCCGCGCGCCCCTTAAAACGGATTGTTGGATGACGCGGGTTTTTCCTCCGGCCCGGAGTGTTTATCATGGCCGGCTGCTATGTCTGGTTTCCCGCTGCCGGGAGGCTATTTCCAGGAGTTGCTGCATGACCTTTTCTTTGGCCGCCAAGCTGTCGGTGCTGTTGCTGTTTATCGGCAGTACGCTCTACGTGCATTTGCGCGGCAAGGCGCGTTTGCCGGTGCTGCGCCAGTTCGTCAACCATTCGGCGCTGTTCGCCCCGTACAACGCGTTGATGTACATCTTCTCGGCTGTACCGTCCAAGCCCTACCTGGATCGCAGCAAGTTCCCGGAACTGGATGTGCTCAAGGACAACTGGGAGGTGATCCGCGAGGAGGCCATGCACCTGTTCGACGAAGGCTATATCCGCGCTGCCGAGAAGAACAACGATGCCGGGTTTGGCTCGTTCTTCAAGAAGGGCTGGAAGCGCTTCTACCTCAAGTGGTACGACAAACCGCTGCCATCGGCCGAGTTGCTGTGCCCCAAGACCGTGGCCCTGGTCAGCAGCATTCCCAACGTCAAGGGCGCCATGTTCGCGCTGTTGCCGGGCGGTAGCCACCTCAACCCCCATCGCGACCCGTTTGCCGGCTCCCTGCGGTATCACTTGGGGTTGTCGACGCCCAACTCCGACGACTGCCGCATTTTCGTCGATGGCCAGGTCTACGCCTGGCGCGATGGCGAAGACGTGATGTTCGACGAAACCTACGTGCACTGGGTGAAGAACGAAACCGAGAAGACCCGGGTGATTTTGTTCTGTGACATCGAGCGGCCACTGAGCAACCGGTTGATGACTCGCGTCAATCGCTGGGTCAGTGCCCAATTGGGCCGCGCAACCGCGCCGCAGAACCTGGATGACGAGCGCGTGGGCGGGATCAACCAAGCCTATGCCTGGAGCAAGAGCTTCAGTGATCGTTTCAGTGGGGTGGTCAAGCAGTGGAAGCGCAAGCACCCCAAAGCCTATCGCATCATGCGGCCGGTGCTGGCGGCGGTGGTGGTTGTGGCGTTGGTGTATTGGTTATTTGGCTGATGGGTTCAAAAAAAACCGCTCGTATGAGCGGTTTTTTTATGACTTTTATTTTTCCGGGTGACCCGCCAAAAGGCTTGGTTCTTCAACGTTGCCGGCCATGGCCGCGTTTAGAAAACGGCGCTGATTGGCAGTCAGTACAGTGTTTTTAGGTTCCTGGCGGGCCTTGGACGACGCTTTTCGGGCGACGGGTTTTTTAATAAGTTCTCCCATGCAGCCTCCACAATTGATCATTAATTGAACATGTTTTTGATGCTATTCGTTCTCTACCGCTATCACAAGCCTGCCCCGTGAATCGAAGTCAAAGCCCAGGTTTTGATAGAGGGCAATAGCACCGGGTGCGGGCTCCTGAATTTCTATCCATTGGCTGCCAATGATTCTCGCGTAATGGTCGATGGCAATCATCGTCAGTGATGCTATGCGGCTTTTCAACGGGTGGGATTTTCCAGGTCTTCCCTCCAGGCGGATGACCTTGATCCGCAATCGGCTTTGATTGGGATTGGCAAAGCACAGCCCACAGAGTTCCTCTTCGTACCAGAGGGACAAATCGAACGCCATCGGTTCACGGCCTTTCCACGTCGCAACCTCGTCCCATGAGAAGTGAGAGTCTGCTGCCCAGCCCTGATAGGCAGCCAATGCATGGCTGTCGATCAATTCAAAACGGACATGGGTTAAGTCGATCTCTGTGCCTTGGGCGGCGGTGTGTTTCAGGTTTTTGTACCACTGTTGAGTCGATGCATTCACAAGGCGTAAGGCTTTTGATCGGTAGAGCTGGTATCGCAAGGGGTCGCGTTTTTTTGGCATTGGCGGTCATGAGTCGAGAGCCTCCTGAAGCGGAGGGCGTTGGGTTTTCCCAAGGCTAGAGGTGGTTTTTCAACATGTCCTTACTGGCCTTTTGGCAAAGCCATTGCAAAGCGTGTCAGCGGCTGGTTATAGTCGGCGCCAGGTGTTTAGCAGCACCTTTCATCCCTTCAAAAAAGATCAGCCCATGCCTGCTTCCCCACGCATAGCGGTAGTCGATTCAGCGGTCAACGCTGCGGTCGTGCCGTGCGGGAATCAGCAGCCTGTGCAGATCAGTCATTACCCCCCACCTGTCAGTAGCACCCCGGTGTACGCACTCGTATCACCGCCGGGCGTTGGCATTTCGGGCTGATCAGCAGACCGCTGTTCCCCGTTGCCTGCCTGTACCGAACCCACTGAATTTCAGCCTTGGCTGAGTTGGCTTTTTGCCTGACTACAGGTGTTCATCATGTCTGTTCTTTCGAAACAATCCGTGGCCGCGGCGGCCTCGACGAGCCTGTTTGTGCTGCTGTGGAGCAGCGGTGCGATTTTCTCCAAGCTGGGCCTGGCCCATGCGTCCCCCTTTGCCTTCCTGTTGATCCGCTTTGCCATTGCCCTGGCGGGCCTGGTGTTGCTGGCGCCGATTCTCAAACTGAGGTTGCCGCGCCCGGGCAAACCGCTGTGGTATGCGGCGGCCACCGGGCTGGTGTTGCTGGGGGCCTATCAGATTTTTTATCTGTTGGCCCTGGACCTGAAGGTCACCCCCGGCGTGATGGCGACCATCATGGGCGTGCAACCGATCCTCACCGTAGTGCTGATGGAGCGCCAGCGTTCATGGCGCCGGATGTTCGGCCTGGCGTTGGGGTTGGCGGGCCTGATCATGGTGGTGTACCAGGGCATCGGTCTGGCTGGCATGTCCCTGGCCGGCATGCTGTTTGGTTTGCTGGCGCTGGCGAGCATGACCCTGGGCTCGATCATGCAAAAGCGCATCACCGATAACCCATTGGGTACCTTGCCGGTGCAGTACCTGGCGGGTTTGTTGTTGTGCGCGGTGTTCGTGCCGTTCCAGCCCTTTGCTTTCGAGCACAACAGTGGCTTTTACCTGCCGGTGCTGTGGATGGGGCTGGTGGTGTCACTGTTGGCGACGCTGCTGCTGTACCGCCTGATTGCCCGGGGCAACCTGGTGAATGTCACCAGCCTGTTCTACCTGGTGCCGGCAGTCACTGCGGTGATGGACTACTTGATCTTCGGTAATCGGCTGGCAGTGCTGAGCGTGCTGGGGATGGGGTTGATCATCATCGGGTTGGTATTCGTCTTCCGTAAAGCTTGATATCCCTGTGTAGGAGCCGAAAAGCCGGCTCCTACACAGCTTTGATCAATTTCCCTCGCCGTAGCACCAGCCACAGCGCCCCCGCGATCAACAACCCGCCATACAGATGGGCCATGGACAACGGCTCGTCCAGCAGCAATGCGCCCCACAACACGCCGAATGGCGGAATCATGAAGGTGACGGTCATCGACTTCACCGGCCCGATGGAGGTCAGCAAACGGAAGTACAGGATGTAGGCGAATGCCGTGCATAGCAGCCCCAGGCCCAGTAGGGACAGCCACACATTCCAGCCGCCCCAACTGGCGGGCGGGTGGCTGATGGCGCTCCAGCCAAACCACGGCAATAGAAACAATGTGGCGCCGAGCATGCTGCCCAGTGCCGAAAGGCGGCTGTCCAGGCCACCCTGTTGATCCAGCCAACGGCGTGCCAGGAAACCGGCGAAGCCGTAGCAGGTGGTTGCCAGCAGGCAGGCGAGGGCGCCCATCAGCAATTCCAGGTCAAACGCCACCGGCCCGGCGCGCGTGAGGATGCCCACGCCGAACAGGCCCAGGCACACCCCGGCAATTTTCGAGGGTGTCAGCCGCTCATGGAAAAACAGCCCGCCAATCAACACCCCCATCAACGGCGTGGTGGCGTTGAAAATCGCCGAGTAACCCGCTGGCAAGACCTGGGCCGCCACCGAATACATGGTCGCGGGAATCCCCGAGTTGATTACCCCCAGCAACAACACGATCTTGAACTTGCCCTGGAAATCCCAGCGCACCCGTAGCATCGCGAGGATCACTAGCAGGCCGGCGGCGGCAATCGAAACGCGGAAAAACGCCGTAGGCAAGGTGCCGATCTGCGGCGCGATAATCCGCATGAACAGAAAGCTCGCGCCCCAGATGGCGGCCAGTAGCAGCAGGTAGAGGGTGTCGACAGGTCTCACGGACAGCTCCTTTTCAACAAGGGCGAGAGTGTTGCCCAGGGGCCTGCCTGACACAATCTTTTACGTATCAACTACACAATAAAGCGCGTCACCAGGCCGTTGAGGTCCACCGCCAGGCGCGACAGCTCCTGGCTGGCGGCCGAGGTCTGGGTCGCACCGGCGGCGGTTTGCGTCGACAGGTCGCGGATATTCACCAGGCTGCGATCCACCTCCCGGGCCACCGATGCCTGTTGCTCGGCGGCACTGGCGATCACCAGGTTGCGTTGGCTGATCTGCGAGATGGCGGCGGTGATTTTTTCCAGGGCATTGCCGGCGCTGTTGGCCCGTTGCAGGGTCTGGCTGGCGTGCTCGGCGCTGCTGGTGAGGGCGCCGACCGTGGCCTGGGTGCCTTGCTGGATACCGGTGATCATCTGCTCGATTTCCTCGGTGGAATCCTGGGTCCGCTGCGCCAGCGAGCGAACCTCGTCGGCCACCACCGCAAAACCCCGCCCGGCCTCGCCGGCGCGGGCGGCTTCAATGGCCGCGTTGAGGGCCAGCAGGTTGGTCTGCCCGGCAATCCCGCGTATCACTTCCAGCACCTTGCTGATGTCTTGCGCCTGTAGCGCCAGGCCCTCGGCCTTGCCCGAGGCGTCGAGCACCTCGTTGACCAGGCTCTGGATCGAGCTGATGGTTTCGCTGATCTGGAAATGGCCGTGCTTGCTGTCCTCATCGGACGCCTGGGATGCCTCGGCGCTGGAGACCGCATTCCCCGCCACTTCATCCACCGCTGCGCTCATCTGTGTGACGGCGGTGGCGGCCTGTTCGATTTCATCGTTCTGTGCTTGCAGGCCGCGAGTGCTTTGCTCCATCACCGAACTCATCTCTTCGGCTGCCGAGGCCAGTTGCTGGGCGGACTCGCTGATGCCGCGAATAGTCGCCTGCAACTGTTCCTGCATGGTGGCCAGGGCGCCCAGCAACTGTGCCGGTTCGTCCTTGCCGTGCACGTGGATCGGCTGGCTCAGGTCGCCGGCGGCAATCGTGCGTGCCGCGTGCAATGCCTGCGCCAGGGGCGTGGTGATACTGCGGGTCAACAGCCAGGCCAGCAGCAACGTCGCGATCAGGGCGACCGCGATGATGAGGCCGACGATCCACTGTGCGCTCTGGTACATCTGCGCCGCCGATTGCGCCGCATCCTGGGCGCCTTGCTGGTTGAAGTCGATCAAGGCGCCCAGGCTCCGGTTGAGGATCACGCCTTGGGGCGTCAACGTATCGGTGAGCAGGGTCAGGGCCTGCATCTGGTTATCCTGGTCCACCAGGTGGATCAATTGGTCGACGATGGTCATATAGGCCGACGCGGTGGCCTTGAGCTGCTCCAGTAGCTGGCGCTCCTGGTCATTGCTCAGCAGGGCCTGGTGATTGTCCAGGCGTTCCTGCAAATAGCCGCGCTCCTTGGTGATCACCTCTTTGCTGCGCTCGCGCACCGCCGATTCATCGGTGGTCAGCAAGCGCAACGCCTCCAGGCGGATAGCCGCGACGTTGGCGGCGCTGTTGTGGATGTTCTCGATACTCGGCATCCAGGCCGTTTCAATGATGGCGGCGCTTTCGCGCAGCTTGGCCATCTGCCCCAGGCCAAACACCCCGACCAGCACCAGCAGGCCGGCCAATACCGCAAAACTCAGACTGGCACGCAGGCCGATTCCCATGTTCCTCAATGACATATCAATGCTCCTTGGGCGATTTAAATCGATTCCCGAGCCGGTCTTAGGACCTTGTTATCAGGGAAAACGCTGGGCTATATAGCAAAGTGCCATCATTGAGGTAATCGGGGTTTCCCTTACGTTGGATCCAAGTCCGTATAAGGTCGCCAAACCCCACCCGGCCTGGGGTTCTTCCTGTTCGCGGTGCCAGCGCCCGTGTTTTGTGGCCTTCAGATGAATCGATTAATCAGCGCGAGGTGACTTTATGGGTGTTTTATTGACCCTGTGGTCGAATTAAAAAATCGTAAACAATTGTTTGAGTCGCCCCCGTGAAGAGCCAGCGCCCGGTAAAAAATGTACTTCTCCTGCATGAGGACTCTGGCTAATCTCAGGTCTTCCGAATGCCCGCAGAGGTCTACGACATGCCGCAGCAAACGCCTGCCATCGACACCGCGCAGTCCATCGCCAAGATGATCCTCGATGGCTTCGACGATTACCGCGAGCACTTTCGCCAGATCACCGACGGCGCCCGCGAGCGTTTTGAAAAGGCCCAGTGGCAAGAGGCGCAAGCCGCCTCGGCGGCGCGGATCAACCTCTATGAAGAGAAGGTCGGCGAAGTCACCACGCGCCTGCGAGCCACTTTCGATGCGGGGGCGCTGCTGGATATCCAGTCCTGGCCCCTGGTCAAGAGCGCCTATATCAGCCTGATCGACCTGCGGTTTGACGATGAACTGTCCGAGACCTGGTACAACTCGATCTTTTGCGGGCTGTTCAGCCACGACCTGATCAGCGACGGCTGTATGTTCATCCACACCACCCGCCCGAGCCTGCGCCGCGCCCGTGCCGCGCAAACCCGCACCTACAAGCCCCAGGGCCAGTTGGCCGGGATGCTCGAGCAAATTTTCAGCGACTACCGCTTCAGCGAACCCTACGCCGACCTTGCCGGCGACCTGCAGCGTCTCGAAGCACAACTGCGCGAGAACCTGCCGGACTGGGTATGCAAGGACCCGGACCTCAACGTCGAGCTGTTTTCCTCGGTGCTTTACCGCAACAAGGGCGCGTACCTGGTGGGCCGCCTCTACACCCGCGATGAACAATGGCCGCTGGTCATCCCGCTGCTGCACCGCGAAGGGCAGGGCATCCGCATCGACGCGCTGATCACCGATGAAGCCGATGTGTCGATCATCTTCTCGTTCACCCGCTCCTATTTCATGGTGGATGTGCCGGTGCCGGCAGAGTTCATCGGCTTTCTCAAGCGCATCCTGCCGGGCAAGCACATCGCCGAGCTGTACACCTCCATCGGCTTCTACAAACACGGCAAGTCGGAGTTCTACCGGGCGCTGATCAACCACCTGGCCAGCACTGACGATCAGTTCATCATGGCCCCGGGCGTGCGTGGGATGGTCATGAGCGTGTTTACCCTGCCGGGCTTCAACACGGTGTTCAAAATCATCAAGGACCGTTTTTCGCCGTCGAAAAACGTCAACCGTGCCACGGTGATCGAGAAGTACCGCCTGGTGAAGAGTGTCGACCGGGTCGGGCGCATGGCCGATACCCAGGAGTTCGCCGATTTCCGTTTCCCCTTGAGCAAATTCGAGCCGCAATGCCTGGCCGAATTGCTGGAAGTGGCTGCCGGCACGGTCGAAGTCGAAGGCGACACGGTACTGGTTCGCCACTGCTGGACCGAACGCCGCATGACCCCGCTCAACCTCTACCTGGAAAACGCCAACGAGGCCCAGGTACGCGAAGCCCTCGAAGACTACGGCCTGGCCATCAAGCAACTGGCGGCGGCGAATATCTTTCCCGGCGACATGCTGCTGAAAAACTTTGGCGTCACCCGTCATGGTCGCGTGGTGTTCTACGACTATGACGAGATCTGCTTTCTTACCGAAGCCAACTTTCGCCACATCCCGGCACCGCGCACCCCGGAAGACGAAATGGCCTCCGAGCCCTGGTATTCCATCGGCCCGCTGGACGTGTTCCCCGAGGAATTCCCGCCGTTCCTGTTTGCCGACGCCGGGCAGCGGCGCCTGTTCGATGAACTGCACGGCGAGTTGTACAACGCCGACTACTGGAAAGGCCTGCAAGAGGCGATTCGGGCGGGGAAGGTGATTGATGTGTTCCCGTATCGGCGCAAGGGCCTGGATAACGAATAAGGGCATCAACACCGCCAGACCCTGTGGGAGCTGTCGAGCCCCGGCGAGGCTGCGATAGCGCTGGGCCAGCCAACAGCGATGCCGACCGGGCCAGCCCCTTCAGGTGATTTACGCGGCCTTTAACGTTGTGTGCGCTTTTCTGCCACAATTGCCGGCCGTGCATAAATAGACGACCTTCAAAGTACCTGATGACTGACCAAGCGCCCGCTATCGAACAACTCCTGAAAAACCTCGATCACGCCATGCTCGCCGACCGCCACCGCTTGCGTCGGCAGTTGCTTGAGCTGCGCAAGAAACCCGATGAGGAGAAGCTGGCGCAGTGGGTGGCGCGCATGCAGGCATCGTGTGCCCAGGTCACGGCGCGCGCGGCCAGCGTACCGCAGGTTCGCTATGACGACAGCCTGCCCATCGCCGCCAAGCGCGACGAGATCAAGGCCGCGCTGCAAAAGCACCAGGTGCTGATCATCGCGGGCGAGACCGGCTCGGGTAAAACCACGCAGTTGCCGAAGATCTGCCTGGAAATCGGTCGCGGCCAGTACGGCTTGATCGGTCATACCCAGCCCCGGCGTATCGCCGCGCGCAGTGTGGCGAGCCGGGTCGCGGACGAGTTGGCCACGCCGCTGGGGGCGCTGGTGGGTTATCAGGTGCGGTTCGAGGACCAGAGCGATTCCAACACCCTGATCAAGTTGATGACCGACGGCATCCTGCTCGCCGAGACCCAGAACGATCGCTACCTCGAACGCTACGACACGATCATCGTCGACGAAGCCCACGAGCGCAGCCTGAACATCGATTTCCTGCTCGGCTACCTGAAGACCCTGCTGCCGCGCCGTCCCGACCTCAAAGTCATCATCACCTCGGCCACCATCGACCTGGAGCGCTTTTCCAAGCACTTCGACGATGCGCCGATTGTCGAGGTCTCGGGGCGTACGTTCCCGGTGGAAACCTGGTACCGCCCGCTGACCCTGGAACAGGACGAAGAGGGCAACCGCGTCGAAGACGACTTGACCGTGGACCAGGCGATCCTCGCCACCCTCGATGAAATCGCCGCCTTTGAGCGCAGCGAGCGCAAGAGCCCTGGCGATGTGCTGGTGTTCCTGCCCGGTGAGCGCGAGATCCGCGATGCCGCCGATATGCTGCGCAAGGCCCAGCTCAAGCACACCGAAATCCTGCCGTTGTACGCGCGCCTGTCACCGGCCGAACAGCAGCGCATTTTCCAGTCCCATCCGGGGCGGCGCGTGGTGCTGGCGACCAACGTTGCGGAAACCTCGCTGACCGTGCCGGGCATCCGCTACGTGATCGACAGCGGCACCGCTCGCATCAGCCGCTACAGCTACCGCGCCAAGGTCCAGCGCCTGCCGATCGAGGCGATTTCCCAGGCCAGCGCCAACCAGCGTAAAGGCCGTTGCGGCCGGGTCGAACCGGGCATTTGCGTGCGCCTGTACAGCGAAGAAGATTTTATCGGGCGCCCGGAATTTACCGACCCGGAGATCTTGCGCACCAACCTTGCGGCCGTGATCCTGCAGATGCTGCACCTGCGCCTGGGCGAAATCACCGACTTCCCGTTTATCGAGCCGCCGGATGGCAAGGCCATCAGCGATGGTTTCAACCTGCTGCAGGAACTCTCGGCAGTAGACCGCAATAGCCAACTGACACCCCTGGGCCGGCAACTGGCGCGCCTGCCGGTGGACCCGCGCATGGGTCGCATGTTGCTGGAAGCGGCCAAGCTTGGCAGTTTGCAGGAAGTGCTGATCGTCGCCAGCGCCATGTCGATCCAGGACCCGCGCGAGCGCCCGCCGGAGCGCCAGCAAGCGGCCGACCAGGCCCACGCGCAATGGAAGGATCCCGATTCGGACTTCGCCGGGCTGGTCAATTTGTGGCGCGGCTTTGAAGAGCAGCGCCAGGAACTGACCGCCAGCCCGCTGCGCAACTGGTGTCGCAAGAACTTCCTCAACTACCTGCGCCTGCGCGAGTGGCGCGATTCCCATCGCCAGTTGAGCCTGATCTGCCGCGATATGCAGTTGACGGTCAACAAGGAACCGGCGGACTTCCCGAAACTGCACAAGGCGGTGCTGTCCGGCCTGTTGAGCCAGATCGGCCAGAAAACCGAAGACGGCGATTACCTGGGGGCTCGTCAGCGGCGCTTCTGGATTCATCCCTCCTCGGGGATCGGCAAGAAGCGTCCGCAATGGTTGATGACCGCCGAACTGGTGGAAACCACCAAGCTGTATGCGCGCATGGTGGCCAAGATCGATGTCGATTGGATCGAACCGTTGGCCGGGCACCTGATCAAGAAAAACCACTTCGAACCCCATTGGGAGAAGAAGCGCGGCCAGGTCGTGGCCTTTGAGCAGATCACGTTGTTCGGTTTGATTGTGGTGGGGCGCCGGCCCGTGCATTACGGGCCGGTGGACCCTGTGGTGTCCCGCGAGCTGTTTATCCGCGAAGGCCTGGTGCGTGGCGAGATCCAATCCCGGGCCAAGTGCCTGGCCGCAAACCAGCAGTTGCTGGAGCAATTGGACGAGCTGGAAGCCAAGGCCCGGCGCCGCGATATCCTGGCCGACGAGGAAACCCTGTACGCCTTCTACGACGCGCGCCTGCCGGCGGAGATTCATCAGACGGCGACCTTCGACAGTTGGTACAAGATCACCAGCCAGAAAGACCCGCAACTGCTGATCATGCGCGAAGAAGACGTGCTGGCCCGCGAGGCCAGCGAGGTCACCGCCGCCCATTACCCCGACACCTTGCACCTGGGCGACCTGGCCCTGGCCTTGAGTTACCACTTTGAACCCAACCACCCGCGCGACGGCGTGACCTTGCGCGTGCCGGCGCCGCTGTTGCCGGCCTTGCCCGCCGAGCGTCTGGAATGGCTGGTGCCCGGGCTGATCGAAGCCAAGTGCATTGCCCTGGTGCGCAACCTGCCCAAGGCCCTGCGCAAGAACTTCGTGCCGGTGCCGGACTTCGTCAAGGCCGCGCTGCAACGTATCGAATTTGCCCAGGGCTCGCTGCCCCAGGCGCTGGGGCGCGAACTGTTGCGCATGACCGGTGTACGGGTCAGCGATGAAGCCTGGAGCGAAGCGGCGCAGCAGGTGGAAAACCACCTGAAGATGAACCTGGAAGTGGTCGATGCCCAGGGTAAGTTCCTCGGCGAAGGCCGCGACCTGGCAGCGTTGACTGCGCGGTTTGTCGAAGCCAGCCAGGCTGCCCTGGCAGTGCCGCAGACTGCCAAAAGCCAGCAGCCGGTGGAGGCCAAGGTCTTCGCTGCGGTTGCCGAGACTACCCAGCAGAAGATTGCTGGCCTGTCGATGACGGTGTATCCGGCGCTGGTAGAAGAAAACGGCACGGTCAAGGAAGGACGTTTCTCTACGGCTGCCGAAGCCGAGTTCCAGCATCGCCGCGCCTTGCAGCGCCTGTTGATGCAGCAATTGGCCGAACCGGCAAAATTCCTGCGCGGCAAATTGCCGGGCCTGACAGAGCTGGGGCTGATGTACCGCGAGTTGGGACGTATCGAGGCCCTGGTGGAGGACATTCTGCTGGCCAGCCTCGACAGCTGCGTGCTGGAAGGCGAGGCCAGCCTGCCCAGGGATGGCGCGGGCCTGGCCGCCCTGGCCGAGCGCAAGCGCGGCAGTTGGACCGAACATGCCGAACGCCTGGCGCGCCTGACCCTGGAAGTGCTGAAACTGTGGCATGGCCTGCAAAAGCGCTTCAAAGGCAAGATCGACCTGGCCCAGGCCGTGGCACTCAACGATATCAAGCAGCAACTGAGCAACCTGGTGTATCCAGGGTTTGTGCGCGAAACCCCGGCGCAGTGGTTCAAGGAACTGCCGCGCTATCTCAAGGCCATCGAGCTACGCCTGGAAAAACTGCCCAGCCAGGTGCAGAAGGACCGGGTCTGGAGCGGTGAGTTGAGCGGCCTGTGGAGCCAGTACCAGACGCGCCTGAACAAGCACACCCAGGAAGGCAAGCGCGACCCGCAACTGGAGCTTTACCGCTGGTGGCTGGAGGAATACCGGGTGTCGTTGTTTGCCCAGCAGTTGGGCACCAAGGCGCCGATTTCCGACAAGCGCTTGAGCAAACAGTGGAGCCAGGTCGAGCCTTGACCTGGCGTGCCGGGGGCGGGTGCGCGCGCGACAGGCGCCAAACCCCCCGGTTTATGGCAAACTTCGCCGCTATAAATGCCAGGATCGTCTAGATTGGCTGTATCAGCCTCGACGCGCCGGGACAAAGCGTTTCCCCGTTTGATGTCCGCGCGGCGGACTAGAGCGATTTACGGTTTGGTACGAAGGTACCAATCCCTTCTGCCTGAACAGATTTAGAGGAACGACCGTGCATAACGTCGTCATCAGCGGCACAGGCCTGTACACCCCGGCCAACAGCATCTCCAACGAAGAGCTGGTGCAGTCTTTCAATGCTTACGTTCAACAGTTCAATGCCGACAACGCCGTGGCCATCGAGCAGGGCGACGTTCAGGCGTTGACCGAATCCAGCGCCGCCTTTATCGAAAAGGCCTCAGGTATCAAGAGCCGCTTTGTCATGGACAAGGAAGGCATTCTTGACCCCCAGCGCATGACCCCGCGTTTGCCCGAGCGCTCCAACGACGAGTGGTCGATTCTCTGCCAGATGGCTGTGGGCGCCGCCGAGCAAGCCCTGCAGCGTGCCGGCAAGACTGCCGCCGATATCGATGGGGTGATCGTCGCCTGCTCCAACCTGCAACGCGCCTATCCGGCCATTGCCATCGAAGTCCAGGAAGCCCTGGGCATCCAGGGTTTTGGTTTTGACATGAACGTGGCGTGTTCTTCGGCGACTTTCGGTATCCAGAACGCTTGCAACAGCATTCAGCTGGGCCAGGCCCGGGCGATCCTGATGGTCAACCCGGAGATCTGCACCGGCCACCTGAACTTCCGCGACCGTGACAGCCACTTCATCTTCGGCGATGCGGCGACCGCGGTGATTCTGGAGCGTGCCGACCTGGCCACTTCCGAACACCAGTTCGACGTTGTCAGCACCAAGTTGCTGACCAAGTTCTCCAATAACATCCGCAACAACTTTGGCTTTCTCAACCGCGCGGCGGAAGAGGGCGTTGGTGCGCCAGATAAACTTTTCGTGCAGGAAGGCCGCAAAGTCTTCCGTGATGTCTGCCCGATGGTTGCCGAGTTGATCGGCCAGCACCTTTCGGAAAACCAGTTGAGCGTCACCGATGTGAAGCGTTTCTGGTTGCACCAGGCCAACCTGAGCATGAACCACCTGATCGTCAAGAAGCTGCTGGGCCGTGAAGCCGAGATCGAAGAAGCACCGGTGATCCTCGATACCTACGCCAACACCAGTTCGGCGGGTTCGGTGATCGCGTTCCACACCTATCAGGACGACCTGCCCAAGGGCGCGCTGGCGGTACTCAGCTCGTTTGGCGCCGGGTATTCGATTGGCAGCGTGATCCTGCGCAAGCGCTAGGAACCAGGCGATTGCGGCCACGTCTTGCACAATGAGGTTTTGAATGGCAGCAGCCGACGACGCGCACCTGCTTGAACGCCTGCTCAAGGGCGAGCAGCGGGCCTACAAGGAATTGGTCACCACCTACCAGAGCGCGATGCGTGCGGTGGCCTACGCCATCGTAGGCCAGCGCCATGCCGACGAAGTGGTCCAGGACGCATGGCTCTCGGTGGTGCGCAGCCTCGCCCGGTTTGAAGGGCGTTCCAGCCTCAAGACCTGGCTGCTGACCATCACCGCCAACTCGGCCAAGGGGCGCTACAAGCAGAATCGACGGGAAGTGCTGCTGGACGACCTGCCATCGCCCCACGGCACCATCGGCGATGAGCGTTTTGCCGCCGGCGATGAGCATTGGCTGGTCGCGCCATTTGCCTGGCACCAGGACACCCCCGAGGCGTTGCTCACCGAAAACGAGCTGCGTGAATGTCTGGAGCACACGTTGCTAAGTCTGTCCGAGCTGCAAAGCAGTGTGCTGCTGCTGCGCGAGCGCCAGGGGCTGGAACTGGAAGAGATTTGTAATCTTCTGGAGATCTCGCTCTCCAATGTGCGAGTGCTGCTGCACCGGGCGCGGCTTAAAGTCTTCGCTACGGTGGAGCATTTCGAGGAGACCGGCGAATGTTGACCTGCAAAGAACAAGTGGCGCGTTCCAGCGATTTTCTCGATGGGCAACTGACCTTTGGTGATCGCCTGCGTATGCGCCATCACCTGATGTTCTGCGCCAATTGCCGGCGCTTCATTCGCCAGATGCGCCTGATGCAAGCCACGTTGCGCATCCTGCCCGAACCCGAAGTGGCCGATGCGCAAGGGTTGGCCGAGCGCCTGGCCTCGGAGCTCAAGCGCAACTCCTGACCCAACGCTGTCTGCGGTTGCCAAGGCCTGCGACGTCCCCGTCGCGGGCTTTTTTGTGTCGGCGAAAAGCTATGCGCTGAAAAACCTTGCAGGTTTGTCATTTTTTTTCACCTTTTTTTCACTTGGCATTTCTCGTACTTTTTTAGCTCAAACCCACGCCGGCCGTAGCGTTGCGCTTATTCCAAGTGGTTGTAAGAAAGTTCCCCTGTAATAAAATATTTATCTTGCAGCAACTTGGCTGAAATATCCCCTCGCCAAGATCCCCTCCCAACACCAGCGGGGCAGAACCCGTGTGTTTTCCAACGCAAAAGACCACCAATTAGGGGAATTCTTCGATGATCCGTAAGCACTTCGCCGGTTTCGCGGCCAGCGCCCTGGCCCTGGCCGTTACCGCCCAGGCTTTCGCTGGTACTGTCACTACTGACGGCGCCGATATCGTTGTCAAAACCAAGGGCGGCCTTGAGGTTGCTACTACCGACCAGAACTTCAGCTTCAAGCTGGGTGGTCGCTTGCAAGCCGATTACGGCACATTTGACGGCTTCTACACCAAGAACGGTGATTCGGGCGACGCCGCTTACTTCCGTCGCGCCTTCCTGGAGCTGGGTGGCACCGTTTACAAGGATTTCAAATACCAGCTCAACTACGACTTCTCCCACAACTCGGGTAACTCCGACGACGGTTACTTCGACGAAGCGTCCATGTCCTATGTGGGCTTCAAGCCGGTGACTATCCGCGTTGGTCGTTTTGACCCGGATTTCGGCCTGGAAAAAGCTACCAGCTCCAAGTGGATCACCGCCATGGAGCGTAACTCGGCCTACGAGGTTGCAGACTGGGTCAACACCCACGAAAACGGCATGGGCATCCAGGTCAGCGGCACTGCGGCTGAGATGTTCTACGGCTCCGCCAGCCTGGCTTCCAAAGACATCAACGACGAAGACGGCAAGGGCGTGAAGCAATTCAACGGCCGTATCGTGTTGGCGCCGATGAACAAAGGCGGCGACGTCCTGCACTTCGGCTTGAACGTGGCGGCACGTGACCTCAACGACGCGGCCTTCGACTCGCGGATCCGTCCGCGTCTTGGCGCCCGTGGCGTGGCGACGACCGGTGGCAACGATGCTGGCTCCAACGGCAACCGCGCTACCTTCGGCGGCGGTGTGGGCCTGAACGCCAGCAACCTGACCGCAGTCGGCGCCTATGACACCGACACCGTGTTTGGTGGTGAGTTTGCCTTCGCCACTGGCCCATTCTCGGTACAGGCTGAAGCCCTGAGCCGCAAGATGAAGGCTGACAGCAATGCCTACCAGGACGTGAAAACCAGCGGTTTCTACGGCCAACTGGCCTACACCCTGACCGGCGAATCCCGTGCCTACAAGCTCGACGGCGGCAAGTTCGACGCCATCAAGCCTGAGAACAAGCAGTACGGCGCCTGGGAAGTGTTCTACCGTTATGACAGCATCAAGGTTGACGACAAGAACATCGTCGTCAGCAGCGCTACCCGCGAAACCGGCGACGCCAAGGCCAACGTGAACACCCTGGGTGTGAACTGGTACGCCAACGAAGCGGTCAAGCTGTCCGTGAACTACAGCAAGGTCAGCACCGACAAAATCACCAACGCCAATGGCGATGACAGCGGTGACTCCATCGTCGGTCGTGTGCAGTACGTGTTCTAAGCAACTGTAATACCGCTCCAACGCGCTCTTTCTTCATCCGTTAAAGCGCGATCCTCTTTTTCACCCCGCCAACTGGCGGGGTTTTTTTTTGCTGACCGCGCGGGTGGCAGGTTCTGTCAGAATGGCCTGAATATCGTGAGCGAGCGTTTACCGTCGGGGAATGGCATGCCGTTGAAACGTTTGAATAGCCTGTCCGAAGTATCGCCTGATGAATGGAACGCATTGGTTCCCGAGGATCAGCCGTTTCTGCGCCATGCTTTCCTCAGTGCGCTGGAAGACAGTGCCAGCCTTGGCCGGCATTCTGGCTGGCAGCCGGAGCACTTGCTGCATTACGAGGGCGAGCGGCTGGTGGCGGCGCTGCCCAGCTATCGCAAATGGCACTCCTATGGCGAATACGTATTCGACCATGGCTGGGCTGACGCCTGCGCGCGCGCGGGCATCGACTATTACCCTAAGCTGCTGACAGCGGTGCCTTTCAGCCCGGTCAGCGGGCCGCGCCTGTTGACGGCCAGTGGCGCGGATGGCCTGGAGCTGCTCCAGAGCCTGCCTGGCTACTTGGAGATCGAAGGGCTTTCCAGTGCCCACATCAACTTCACCGATGCCATGGCCGATGCCGCGCTGGGCCAGCAACCCGGTTGGCTTGCGCGCCTGGGTTGCCAGTTCCACTGGCAGAACCGTGGTTATCGCGACTTCCAGGACTTCCTCGACGCCTTGAGCTCGCGCAAGCGCAAGCAGATGCGCAAGGAGCGCGAACAAGTGGCGGGGCAGGGCATCGAGTTCGAGTGGCTGCACGGCCATGAACTGAGCGAGGCCCAGTGGGATTTTGTCTACGCCTGCTACGCCAACACCTATGCGGTGCGCCGGCAGTCACCGTACCTGACGCGAGCGTTTTTCAGCCTGCTGGCCGAACGCATGCCGCAGGCAATACGGGTGGTGCTGGCCAAGCAAGGGCCGCGCCCGGTGGCCATGGCGTTCAGCCTGGTCGGCGGCGACAGCCTATATGGCCGCTATTGGGGCTGCCTGGGCGAATTCGACCGGCTGCATTTCGAGACCTGCTTCTATCAAGGCATGGACCACGCGATTGCCAATGGCCTGCAACGTTTCGACGCCGGGGCCCAGGGCGAGCACAAGTTGATCCGTGGATTTGAGCCGGTGATTACCCACTCCTGGCACTACTTGCGCCATCCAGGCTTGAAAAGCGCCGTGGCGGATTTCCTGGAGCGCGAGCGGGTGGGGATTCTGGCGTATGCCGAGGAGGCGCGGTCGGCGTTGCCGTATCGACAGGAATAACGCTCAGGGAACTCAACCTGTTCCCCTGTAGGAGCGAGCTTGCTCGCGAAGAACTCAAGTACACCGCGTTCATTCTGGATAAACGCGGCGCCCTCAGGTTTTTCGCGAGCAAGCTCGCTCCCACAGGGTGGGTCAATACTGTTGGATCAGGCGGTTTCTTCTTTGCCCAACCAACGGTAGGTGATGCCACCGATCACTGCGCCAAGGATCGGCGCCAGCCAGAACAGCCACAGCTGCTGGATCGCCCAACCGCCGACAATCAGCGCAGGGCCGGTGCTGCGGGCCGGGTTGACCGAGGTGTTGGTGACCGGGATGGAGATCAGGTGGATCAGTGTCAGCCCCAGGCCAATGGCGATGGGTGCCAGGCCAGCCGGTGCGCGACGGTCAGTGGCGCCGAGGATGATCAGCACGAACATTGCGGTCATCACCAGTTCGGTGACAAACCCGGCCGCCATCGAATACCCGCCCGGCGAGTGTTCACCGTAGCCATTGGATGCCAGGCCCGAAGCCAGTTCAAAACCCGGCTTGCCGCTGGCAATGAAGTACAGCAGGGCCGCTGCCACTACGCCGCCAATGACTTGCGCGACGATATACGCTGGCATTTCCCTGGCCGAAAACCTGCCGCCGACCACCAGGCCCACGGTGACTGCCGGGTTGAGGTGGCAGCCGCTGATATGGCCAATGGCAAATGCCATGGTCAGTACGGTAAGCCCGAATGCCAGCGAGACACCCAGCAGGCCGATTCCGACATCGGGGAACGCTGCGGCCAGAACCGCACTCCCGCAACCACCCAACACCAGCCAAAACGTACCTAACCCTTCTGTAACGGAACGTTTGAACAGAGACATGAACGCGTCCTTCTAAATCAACTGGTCGGTGAGGCTTCCCTGCAGTCTGATGTCAGGGCCCTCCCTGGGCCCTGATTGCAGTACAGCAGGATTGTGATACACGGCCAGCGAGTTAGAAAAAACTGTCAGAATTGTTCGGAATTGATCGCGCGGTTAGTAGTCCAGAATCAGTCGATACCCACGAATCCTCCGGTCTGGTGCTGCCACAATCGCGAGTACAGGCCGCCATGTGCCAGCAATTGCGCATGGCTGCCACTTTCGGCGATCTGGCCTTTTTCCAGGACCACCAACCTGTCCATTCGAGCAATCGTGGACAGGCGGTGAGCGATAGCGATTACCGTCTTGCCTTGCATCAGGGTTTCCAGGCTTTCCTGGATGGCTGCTTCCACTTCCGAGTCCAGGGCCGAAGTGGCTTCGTCCATGATCAGGATCGGTGCATCCTTGAGCAGGACCCGGGCGATTGCGATGCGCTGGCGTTGCCCGCCGGAGAGTTTCACCCCGCGCTCACCCACATGGGCATCCAGGCCAATGCGGCCCTCGGCGTCCGACAGCAGCGGGATAAATTCATCGGCACGCGCCTTGCGGATCGCTTCCCAGAGCTCTTGGTCAGTGGCATCGGGTTTGCCGTACAGCAAGTTGTCGCGGATCGAGCGGTGCAGCAGCGAGGTGTCCTGGGTGATCATGCCGATGCGTTCGCGCAGGCTTTCCTGGGCCACTTCGGCGATGTCCTGGCCGTCGATCAGGATGCGTCCGCCTTGCAGGTCGTAGAGGCGCAGCAGCAGGTTGACCAGGGTCGACTTGCCGGCACCGGACGGGCCGATCAGGCCGATCTTTTCCCCTGGCTTGATCACCAGGTTCAGGCCACTGATGATGCCGCTGCTCTTGCCGTAGTGGAAATCCACCTGTTCGAAGCGCACTTCGCCGTGGGGCACGCGCAGGCGCGGGGCGTTCTCGCGGTCGATTACCGCCAGGGGCTGGGCGATGGTTTTCAGGCCGTCCTGGACCATGCCGATGTTCTCGAAAATGCCATTGACCACCCACATGATCCAGCCCGACATGTTGACGATGCGGATCACCAGGCCGGTCGCCAGGGCGATGGCGCCGACCGAGATCAGCGATTGCGTCCACAGCCACAGGGCCAGGCCGGTGGTGGTGACGATCAGCAGGCCGTTCATGGTCGTGATGACCACGTCCATGCTGGTGACCACGCGGCTGGCCAGCTGGGTTTTTTCGGTCTGCTCGATGATCGCTTCCTTGGCGTACTCCTGCTCGGACTGGGTGTGGGCGAACAGCTTCAAGGTGGTGATATTGGTGTAGCCATCGACGATGCGCCCCATCAATTTGGAGCGCGCCTCGGAGGAAATCACCGAGCGTTCCTTGACCCGTGGCACGAAGTAGCGCAGCGCCAGGCTGTAGGCAATGATCCAGGTGACCAGCGGGATCATCAGGCGCCAGTCGGCCTCGGCGAACAGCACCAGGGAACTGATGGCATAGATCGCCACGTGCCAGATGGCATCGACGGCGGCCACGGCCGAATCACGCAGCGAATTGCCGGTTTGCATGATGCGCTGGGCAATGCGCCCGGCAAAATCGTTCTGGAAGAAGTTCAGGCTCTGCTTGAGCACATAGCTGTGGTTCTGCCAGCGGATCAGGCTGGTCATGCCGGGGCTGATGGTCTGGTGCACCAGCAGGTCGTGCAGGGCGCCGAAGATCGGGCGCAGCAGCAGGGCGACCACGGCCATCCAGATCAACTCGGTGGCGTGGATCTGGAAGAAATTGGCCGGCGGCGTGCCCTGGGCCAGGTCGATGATGCGGCTCAGGTAGCTGAACAGCGCCACCTCGATCAGCGCGCCGATCAGGCCCACCACCAGCAGCGCGGCAAAGCACGGCCACACCTGGCGCAGGTAATAGAGGTAGAAGGGCAGGACTTTATCGGGAGGTGCCGCGCTGGGAGCGTCGCGGAAGATATCGATCAGTTGTTCAAAACGACGATAGAGCATTAGGTCTGACGCCCGCCGGGCGGGCTCTCCTTGTTGAATACGCGCGCGGCCTTGTGGGCGGCGCGCGGAACTCCTGTCGATCAGTCGATGATTTTGGCCGACTTGATAAGCACAGGATCGACGGGCACGTTTTGCATGCCTTGCTTGGTGGTGGTCTGCGAGTTGACGATCTGGTCCACCACGTCCATGCCACTGACGACTTTGGCGAAGACTGCGTAACCGGCATCGCGACCTGGGTCGAGGAAGGCATTGTCGGCAACGTTGATGAAGAACTGGCTGGTGGCCGAGTTGGGGTTGGAGGTCCGGGCCATCGACAAGCTGCCACGCACGTTATGCAGGCCGTTGCTGGCTTCGTTGCGGATAGGGTCCTTGGTGTCTTTCTGGACCATTTGCGAGGTGAAGCCACCGCCCTGGACCATGAAGCCTGGAATCACACGGTGAAAAATGGTGTTGGTATAAAAACCACTCTTCACGTATTCCAGGAAGTTCTTGCTGGAGATCGGCGCCTTGACCGGGTCCAGTTCGATTTCGATGTTGCCGAAGCTGGTGTCCAGCAAGACATGCGGTGCCTTGGCGTCCGCCGCCATCAGGTTGGCAGCAAACAGAACAGAACCGGCAAAAACGGCGATTTTTTTCAGCATGGGTCAGTGATCCTGGGAAGTGGTTTGGACGGTCTTGAGAAAATCGAGCAGGGTTGTATTGAAGGTCTCGGGTTGGTCCAGCGGTGTCGCGTGACGTGAGTCCGCAATCACCACCAACCGCGCATCAGGCAGCAGTTTTACATAGATTTGTTTTTGCGCCACCGGGGTGTAGTCGTGGTCGGCGCTGATGACCAGGGTTGGACAGGTAATCCGCGAAAGTCGTTCCTGCACCCCCCAGCCCACAATCGCATCGAAGCTGGCGAGGTAAGCACGTTTGTCGTTTTTTGCCCAGCGTTCGGTCATCTTGCGCCGCAGGTCGGCCTGTGAGGGCTTGGGGAACAACCGGTCGCCAAGCGCCTTGCCGATGGTATTCAAGCTCAGCACGCGCGCCAGGCTCCAGCGCTTGGCCCATTGCCAATAATCATCGGCGCTGCGCACCTTGACCTCGGGTGTGCTGTTGACGATGCACAGGCTTTTGAGCAACTGCGGTTGGTCGACCGCCAGTTGGAAGGCGATCATCCCGCCCATCGACAGGCCTACCACGTGGGCGGCGGGCAGTTGCAGGTGTTCGATCAGCGCCACCAGGTCGGCGGTAAAACCGGCGATGCTGTAGCGCTCCCGGGGCTTGTCGGAGCGCCCGTGACCGCGCACATCCAGCACCACCAGGCGGTAATGCCGGGACAATACCGGTATTTGCAGCTCCCAATCCTGGCAACTGGAGCCCAGGCCGTGGATCAGGATCAGTGGCTCGCCGTGGCCGTATTCCTCGTAATGCAGGGTGCAGCCTTCATGTTCGAAATAGGCCATCGGTGAACTCCGTGTCAGGCTTGCCGGGGAGCGGCAAAGGGTGCGTCCAGCGGTGCGGTGTCGAAGGTGCGCAGCAGTTCGACGAGAATCTGCGTGGCCGGGCCCAGGGGCTTGTCCTTGTTCGAGTACAGGTAGAACGTCGGGTGGCGGCTGGCGCCTTGCTCCAGGGGCAGTTGCTTGAGCACACCCTCCTTGAGTTCCCGCTCGATCATGTGCCGGGGCAGCCAGGCAAACCCCAGGCCGCTGCCGACGAAGGTGGCGGCGGTGGCCAGGCTGCCCACGGTCCAGCGCTGTTCGGCGCCGAGCCAGCCGACGTCCCGCGGTTGCTGGCGACCGGAGTCGCGGATCACCACTTGCATCTGGCTTTCCAGGTCCTGGAAGCTCAGTTCGCGGTTGAGCCGGTGCAACGGATGTTCGGGGTGGGCCACGGCGACAAATTCCACGTCGCTCATTTCCGTGCCCAGGTAGCCGGGGATGCTGAAGCCGCTGATCGCCAGGTCGGCCACGCCTTCGATCAGCAGTTCCTCGACACCCGACAGCACTTCTTCGCGCAGGCGCACACGGCAGCCACGGCTTTGCGGCATAAAGGCGGTGAGGGCGCGTACCAGGCGGGCGTTGGGGTAGGCGGCATCGACTACCAGGCGTACTTCGGCTTCCCAGCCTTGTTCCATATGGTGGGCCAGGTCTTCCAGTTGGCTGGCGTTTTTCACCAGTTGCCGGGAGCGACGCAACAGCACTTCGCCGGCGTCGGTGAGTACGGCCTTGCGCCCATCGATGCGCAACAGGGGCACGCCCAGTTGGTCTTGCATGCGGGCCACGGTGTAGCTCACCGAGGATTGCGAGCGGTGCAGCACTTCGGCCGCCTGGGCGAAGCCGCCATGGTCGACCACGGCTTGCAACGTGCGCCATTGATCAAGGGTCACGCGGGGCGCTTTCAAGATGAGCTCCTCTTGTCCTAAGCTGGCGGTCCTTATTGGAGACTGCCGAATGAGAAAATTCTGTTGTGTAGTGCTGGCATTGTTGCCGTTGAGCGCGTTTGCCTATCCGATCGACGTGTCAAAGTCGATCAAGGGGGTCAGCATCGATTACAACGCCTCCGATGTGGACGGCGATATCAGCTCCATCCGGCTCAGTAACTTCGGCAGCAATGACGCTGCGTGTACGGTCGCGTTTACCAATGGCCCGGAGCCAGCGCGGGTGCGCAAGGTCACGGTCCCCGCCGGCAAAAGCACCAACACCACGGTCAAGTTCAGCCGCGCGATTATCAAGATGCGGATCAAGCTGACCTGCGAACCCAAGTAAGGTGCTGCGGAGCACTGACGATGCTCCGCTTATAAACAACTTTATAGATGGGTTATAGCAGTTTTTTGCGCTTTTTTATCGAACGGTCTCTGTTTAACCTTCACTCCATCGACTTACAGCAATTACCGATGGAGCTTACAAAGCCATGTCCAACGTTCTGATCATCGAAAGCAGCGCCCGCCAGCAGGACTCTATCTCCCGCCAGTTGACCCAACAGTTCATCAGCCAATGGCAGGCGGCCCATCCGGCCGATCAGATCACCGTGCGCGACCTGGCTGTCAACCCGGTGCCGCACCTGGACGCGAACCTGCTGGGTGGCTGGATGAAGCCGGTCGAGCAGCGCAGTAGCGACGAGCAGGCTTCCCTGGACCGTTCCAACCACCTGACCGACGAGTTGCTGGCCGCCGATGTGCTGGTGATGGCCGCGCCGATGTACAACTTCGCCATCCCCAGCACCCTCAAGGCCTGGCTTGACCATGTGCTGCGTGCCGGCGTGACCTTCAAGTACACCGCCACCGGCCCCCAGGGCCTGTTGACCGGCAAGCGCGCCTTTGTGCTGACCGCCCGTGGTGGCATCCACACCGGCGCGAGCAGCGATCACCAGGAACCGTATCTGCGCCAGGTCATGGGGTTTATCGGCATCCATGACGTGACCTTCATTCATGCCGAAGGGGTGAACCTGGGTGGCGATTTCCAGGAAAAGGGCGTGAACCATGCCAAGGCCCTGCTGGCACAAGTTGCCTGAAGCGTTAATCGCCAGATAATCGCGCGATGTTTTTATAGCTCCACGCAACCCTTCAAGTACGCGTATCGAACCTCCCTTTGCGCTCGTTGCTCCTGAGTGCTCCTGCCCGACTGACGCTTTAGCGAGGTCGGGTTTTTTTTGCCCCGAGTTTCGCCCCGCCGTGAAAGACGCTAATGTCGCGCCCATTCAAATATGAGGCGCACATGGGCTACTTACTGATTGTCACCCTGATCCAGGCGTTTTCCTTCAGCTTGATCGGCGAATACCTGGCCGGTCATGTCGACAGCTACTTCGCCGTGCTGGTGCGTGTGCTGCTGGCTGGGTTGGTGTTTATCCCCCTGACCCGCTGGCGCTCGGTGGAGCCTGCGTTCATGCGCGGCATGCTGCTGATCGGCGCGTTGCAGTTCGGCGTGACCTACGTGTGCCTGTATTTGAGCTTTCGCGTGTTGACGGTGCCGGAGGTGCTGCTGTTCACCATCCTCACGCCGTTGCATGTGACCCTGATCGAAGACGCGCTGAACCGGCGCTTCAACCCCTGGGCGCTGATCGCCGCGCTGGTGGCGGTAGCGGGGGCGGCGGTGATCCGTTTTGACCAGATCAACCCGGACTTTTTCATGGGCTTTTTGCTGCTGCAACTGGCCAACTTCACCTACGCCGCTGGGCAAGTGCTGTATCGGCGCCTGGTGGCGCGGCACCCGAGCGACCTGCCGCACTACCGGCGCTTTGGCTACTTCTATTTGGGGGCGTTGGCGGTGGTATTGCCGGCGTTCCTGCTGTTCGGCAAGGCCAACTTCCTGCCCGAAGCGCCGTTGCAATGGGGTGTGCTGCTGTTTCTTGGCCTGGTCAGCACCGCCTTGGGTTTGTACTGGTGGAACAAGGGCGCGTGCCTGGTCAATGGCGGCACCCTGGCGGTGATGAACAACCTGCATGTGCCGGTGGGGTTGCTGCTGAATCTGCTGATCTGGAATCAGCATGAGCCGCTGGGGCGGTTGTTCCTGGGCGGGGCGGTGATTGTGGCGGCAGTGTGGATCAGCCGGTTGGGGATTCGCCCGGCGCCACTCTGCCGGCAATGATCGTTCCCAAGGTGGGAGCGGGCTTGCCCGCGATAGCGGACGATCAGTAACAGATGTGTTGACTGACCCACCACTATCGCGGGCAAGCCCGCTCCCACAGGGGCGCTGCTTCGCGCCTGGTTAGAGCGTAGCCTTCTCCGGCGCCGGCAAATGGCTGGCACCCAACACCGCCGGCAGTACTCCGGCCCGCAGGTCGTTGCCACTCGGTTGCTGGTACAGGCTCAAGCCAAACTCCGGCAGCACCGCCAGCAGGTAGTCGAAAATATCCCCCTGGATCCGCTCGTAATCCGCCCACGCCGTGGTGCGGGTGAAGCAGTAGATTTCCAGCGGCACGCCCTGGGAGGTGGTCTGCATCTGGCGCACCATGCAGGTCATGTTCGGCTGGATATCCGGATGGCTCTTCAGATAAGCCAGGGCATAGGCACGGAAGGTGCCCAGGTTGGTCATGCGCCGGCGGTTGGCCGACAGTTGCGCGCTGTGGCCCTGGGCTTCGTTCCAGGCTTTCAATTCTGCCTGTTTGCGGCTGATGTAGTCGGTCAGCAGGTGGACCTGGGTCATCCGCACTTCTTCATCGTCACGCAGGAAACGCACGCCGGCCGCGTCGATAAACAGGCTGCGCTTGATCCGCCGCCCGCCCGAGGCCTGCATGCCGCGCCAGTTCTTGAAAGACTCGGACATCAAGCGCCAGGTAGGGATCGAGACGATGGTCTTGTCGAAGTTCTGCACCTTGACCGTATGCAAGGTGATGTCCACCACGTCGCCATCGGCGCCGACCTGGGGCATTTCGATCCAGTCGCCGACTCGCAGCATGTCGTTGCTGGTCAATTGCACGCTGGCGACAAACGACAACAAGGTGTCCTTGTACACCAACAGGATCACCGCCGACATCGCACCCAACCCCGACAGCAGCAACAGCGGCGAGCGGTCGATCAAGGTTGCGACGATGATGATCGCGCCAAACACGAACAACACCATTTTCGCCAGTTGCACATAGCCCTTGATCGACCGCGTGCGGGCATGTTCGGTGCGGGCGTAGATATCCAGCAGGGCGTTGAGCAGGGCGCTCATGGCCAATACCTGGAACAGGATGGTGAACGCCAGCGCCACGTTGCCGATGAACAGCGCGCTGGTCTTGCTCAATTCCGGCACCAGGTGCAGGCCGAACTGGATCACCAGCGACGGCGTCATCTGTGCCAGGCGGTGGAAGACTTTGTTGTGGCGCAGGTCATTGAGCCAATGCAGGGCAGGTTGGCGGCCGAGCAACTTGACGGCATGCAGGATCAGGTAGCGTGCCACCCGTCCGACCAGCAGGGCCACCACCAACAGCACCAGCAAAGCCAGGCTTGAATGCAGCAGCGGGTGTTGGTCCAAGGCACCCCAGAGGTCTTGGACATTGAGCCAGAGCTGTTTGATATCCATGGTTTAACGCGATTCTTCTGTAAGACATGACGGGGCGATTAGAGCATTTAAGTGCTGCAAAGTTGTGCAGGCAGACAAATCACCTGACAAAAAACCACCTGATTGGCCCACTTCGCGTAAAGAAACTCGGCCTGAGCGCCCGAAACCGTTACCCTATGCAGCTGATTTTTTGTATTTCTTCGAGGTAGCACCCGTGTTTTCCCAATTCGCCCTGCACGAACGCCTGCTCAAAGCCGTGGCCGAGCTTAAATTTGTCGAGCCTACGCCTGTGCAAGCAGCGGCCATCCCGCTCGCGCTCCAAGGGCGTGACCTGCGGGTGACGGCTCAAACCGGGAGTGGCAAGACCGCCGCTTTCGTCCTGCCGATCCTCAATCGCCTGATCGGCCCGGCCAAGGTCCGCGTCAGCATCAAGACCCTGATCCTGCTGCCTACCCGCGAACTGGCCCAGCAGACCTTGAAGGAAGTGGAGCGCTTCTCGCAGTTCACTTTCATCAAGTCCGGCCTGATCACCGGTGGCGAAGACTTCAAGGTGCAGGCCGCCATGCTGCGCAAGGTCCCGGATATCCTGATCGGCACCCCAGGGCGGATGATCGAGCAATTGAACGCCGGCAACCTGGACCTCAAGGAAGTCGAAGTGCTGGTGCTCGACGAAGCCGACCGCATGCTCGACATGGGCTTTGCCGACGATGTGCAGCGCCTGGTCGAAGAATGCGTCAACCGCCAGCAGACCATGCTGTTCTCCGCCACCACCGGCGGTTCGACCCTGCGCGAGATGGTCGCCAAGGTCCTGAACAACCCCGAGCACCTGCAGGTCAATAACGTCAGCGACCTGAACTCGACTACCCGTCAGCAGATCATCACCGCTGACCACAATGTGCACAAAGAGCAGATCCTCAACTGGCTGCTGGCCAACGAGACCTATCAGAAGGCCATCGTGTTCACCAACACCCGGGCCATGGCTGACCGTATCTACGGGCGCCTGGTGGCTCAGGAGTACAAGGCGTTTGTGTTGCACGGTGAGAAGGACCAGAAGGACCGCAAGCTCGCCATCGACCGCCTCAAGCAGGGCGGCGTGAAGATCCTGGTGGCCACCGACGTCGCCGCGCGCGGCCTGGACGTCGAAGGCCTGGACATGGTGATCAACTTCGATATGCCACGCAGCGGCGACGAGTATGTGCACCGTATCGGCCGTACCGGGCGTGCCGGCAACGATGGCCTGGCCATCTCGCTGATCTGCCATGGCGACTGGAACCTGATGTCGAGCATCGAGCGCTACCTCAAGCAGTCGTTCGAGCGCCGCACCATCAAGGAAGTCAAAGGCACCTACACCGGGCCGAAGAAGGTCAAGGCTTCGGGCAAGGCCGTGGGCGTGAAGAAGAAAAAGGTCGACGCCAAGGGCGACAAGAAGAAAACCGGCGCCAAGTCGCCGACCAAGCGCAAGATCGCCAACCGGCCGAAGACCGACAACCTGTCGTTGGTCAGCAAGGACGGCATGGCGCCGCTCAAGCGCCGCAAGCCAGAAGCGCCGGCTGCCGAGTAATACGCCAGCGCACTAAAAAACCGGACAATGTCCGGTTTTTTTATGCCCTCAGTTTTTCGCCTTGGCCGCCGCTTCCTTCAACTCCTTGAGCCGCGCCTCGATCAACTGGCACTTGTCCGGAAACTTCGCGCTTTCGGTGTCCAGGTCCATCTGCTGCAGTTCGTCGTTGATTTCCTTGGCCTTGGTCGGGTTCTGCTGGGTGAGGGTGCTGACCTCCTTGGCCAGTTGTTCGCGTTTTTGCGTGGCTTCTTCCGGGGTACAGGCCCAGGCGGGCAAGGCGCTCAACAGGGTGGCGGCGACAGCCAGTTGCATCAGGGTTTTCATGGGGTAGACCTCCTTGGCGGTGATACCCGGTTGAGGGCACCGGCCGGCGAAAAGTTCAGTGCAATCACGCCCGTCGACCCGGCTGAACGGCGCCCGCACCCACAGGTCACAACCTTTGAAGGCAGCCAGCCGGTGTGCCTGCAGGAGGATTGAGGATGAGCACTTACAATTGGGATCTGATCGAACGTCTATTGCATGAAGTGCAAAACGGCGAGGGCAGCTTTGCCCCGCGCAAATATGCCGAACAGGAAGCCGCCGAGAAGGCCACGGCCGGCGAGTTCAACGGTGACCTTGATGCGCTGAAAAAGACTGCCGCCGACTACGAGGCATTGTTGTTCAAGCGCGGCTTTATCGAGTCCCGGCCCGAGGATGAGGGCGGCAACGGTGAGAACTTCATTTTGACGCCGCTGGGTGCGCGGCTGCTGGCGCTGATCGACAGCTCCATCCCGGGTAACAATCATCCGCGCCAGGTGCTGGACGAGCAGGCTGACGCGCTGGACCCGGCGACGTTCGAGGTGGTGGCCTCCAAGGCGCAGATCGCCTGAGCACGCGCAAACTGTCAAATAGGTAATCTGGCGCTAAGCCAACTGATAGGCGCCGGTCCCTACTCTGCGGTCATTCAATTGACGGGAATGGAATCGGCATGCACCCCAACACTTCTCGACGAACCTTCGTCAAAGGCTTGGCTGCGGCCGGCCTGCTGGGCGGCGCAGGCCTGTGGCGGCCACCGGTCTGGGCCCTGGCCAGCCCCGGGGAGCCGGGTGTGCTGGCGGGCCGCGAGTTCGAGCTGTCTATCGGCCAGACTGCGGTCAATATCACCGGCCACGTGCGCACCGCGCTGACGATCAACGGCAGCCTGCCGGGCCCGCTGCTGCGCTGGCGTGAAGGCGATACCGTGACGCTGCGCGTGCGCAATCGCCTGGCGCAGCCGACGTCGATCCACTGGCATGGGATTATCCTGCCGGCCAATATGGATGGCGTGCCGGGCCTGAGTTTCAAGGGGATCGAGCCGGGCGGGGTGTATGTCTACCAGTTCAAGGTCAACCAGCACGGCACCTACTGGTATCACAGCCACTCCGGGTTCCAGGAGCAACAAGGGGTCTATGGGCCGCTGGTGATCGATCCGCGGGAGCCGGAACCCTTCACCTACCAGCGCGACTATGTGGTGATGCTCACGGACTGGACCGATGAAGATCCCGCCAGCCTGATGAAGACCCTGAAGAAACAGTCCGATTACTACAACTTCCATAAACCCACCGTGGGCGACTTCATCAAGGATGTGGCCGACAAGGGCTGGTCGGCCACCGCTGCCGACCGTCTGATGTGGGCGCAAATGAAGATGAATCCCACGGACTTGGCGGATGTCAGCGGCGCGACCTACACCTTCTTGATGAACGGCCAGCCACCTGCGCAAAACTGGACCGGGCTGTTTCGCGCCGGTGAGAAGATCCGTCTGCGGTTGATCAATGGTTCGGCCATGACCTACTTCGATGTGCGTATTCCGGGCCTGAAGATGACGGTGGTGGCTGCCGATGGCCAGCCGGTAAAACCGGTCAGTGTGGACGAGTTGCGCATCGCCGTGGCCGAGACCTACGACGTGCTCGTCGAACCGAGCGCCGCCGCCTACACCCTGTTCGCCCAATCCATGGACCGCACCGGCTACGCCAGCGGCACTCTCAGCCGCCAGCCGGGCTTGCGGGCGCCGGTTCCCGCGCTGGACCCGCGCCCCTGGTTGACCATGGACGACATGGGCATGGGCGGCATGGATCACGGTGCCACGGGGGCTATGCCTGGCATGGACCACAGTGCGATGCCCGGTATGGGCCACGGCGCAATGGCAGGGATGGCGATGCCGATGCAAGGCCACCCGGCCAGCGAAACCAATAACCCGCTGGTGGACATGCAGGCCATGAGCACCTCACCCAAGCTCGATGATCCGGGTATGGGCCTGCGCAACAACGGGCGCAGGGTCCTGACCTATGCCGACTTGCGCAGCAGCTTTGCCGACCCCGATGGCCGCGAACCCGGCCGTACCATCGAGTTGCACCTGACCGGGCATATGGAGAAGTTCGCCTGGTCCTTCGACGGGGTGAAGTTCTCCGATGCCGAGCCGCTGCGGCTGACCTATGGCGAGCGCGTGCGGCTGGTGCTGGTCAACGACACCATGATGACCCACCCCATCCATCTGCATGGCATGTGGAGCGACCTGGAAGACGAAAACGGCCAGTTCATGGTGCGCAAACACACCATCGATATGCCGCCAGGTTGCCGCCGCAGCTACCGGGTGACGGCCGATGCCCTGGGGCGCTGGGCCTTCCACTGTCATCTGCTGTACCACATGGAAATGGGCATGTTCCGTGAAGTCCGGGTGCAAGAGTGAGGAGCCGAGCATGAACCCTCTATTTCGCCGCGTTGCGCTGCTGATTACGACATTCGCCCCCGTAGCGCTTGCCACCGCTCAAACCATGGACCACCGCCAGATGCACGGCATGACGCCGCCCAGCCAGAGCCGCACGCCGATCCCGCTGCTGACCGATGCCGACCGCGCAGCGGTGTACGACGCGCCGGGTGGGCATGTGGTGCATGACAGCGCCCTCAACTCACTGTTTGTGATCAACCAGCTGGAATGGCAGGGGGCCGGCGATGGCCATGCCGTGAGCTGGGATGCCAAGGGTTGGGTCGGCGGGGATATCGATCGCCTATGGCTGCGCAGCGAGGGCGAGCGCGCCAAGGGCAATACCGAAAAGGCCGAGGTCCAGGCGTTATGGGGCCACGCCATTAGCCCCTGGTGGGATGTAGTGGCCGGTATGCGCCAGGATTTCAAGCCGGGCGACAGCCAGAGCTGGGCGGCGCTGGGCCTGCAAGGCATGGCCCTGTACAACTTCGAGGCCGAGGCCACGCTGTTTGTCGGTGAAGGTGGCCAGACTGCCGCGCGCCTGGAGGGCGACTACGACATTTTGCTGAGCAATCGCCTGGTGCTGCAGCCCACCGCCGAGGCCAACGTCTACGGGAAAAACGACCCTCAGAGGAGGATTGGTTCCGGCCTTGCGAACACCGAGGTCGGGGTGCGGCTGCGTTACGAAATCCGCCGCGAGTTTGCCCCTTATGTCGGCGTGACCTGGAATCGCGCCTATGGCCAGACGGCCGAATACGCCAGGGATGAGGGCGAGGACCGCAACGAGGTGCGCTGGGTCCTGGGTGTACGCCTGTGGTTCTGAGGGCGCTGCAGTCGCCTAGGCCGCGCTGCCCTTGAGGCACTTGAGTGACTGGAAGTCGCTGCGCACCTTATCGATCCGCTGCACCAGCTTCTGGCGTTGCTGCACGGTGCTTTCGGCCATCAAGTCCACCAGCAGGCTGCGGGCCGCCGCTTCGGTCTGGGCGTAGGCCTGGCGATAGTCCGCCGTCCACAGGCTTTCACGGTCCACCAGCAGTTGCTCCATCTTGCGCGGGAAATCGCTATTGGCCCGTTGATTGACTGCCGCGATGAACTGCGCCTGCCAATGGGCGCGGTTGCCGATCCATTGCTGGTTCTGCGCACCGAGGGCGGTGGACCAGGCCCGCACACGCTCCTGCTGGCTGATGCTCAACGGGCCAAGCCAGGCATTCAGGCGTTCGCTCATGCGCTCGCTGCGGTCCTTGATCTGCTGTTCCAAGGGCGGCTTGAGGTATTCGTCCTGGCGTTTGCGCAGGTCCTTGGCCAGCGCTCGATCCATCTCGCGCACCTGCTGCTCATCCAGCCCGCGCAGCAACTCGATGGCTGACGGGGTGATCTGCCGGGCGACGTCGGCGATTGCCAGCTTGGCTTCGAGGGTGCGGGTTTGCAGGGCGGCATCGCTGACTTGATGGTTGTCGACCATCTGTTGCAGGCGGTCGAGCCAGTCCAGGTAGCCGGGCAATTGGGTGGTGCAGTGCCAGGCCAGGTGTTCCTTGAGGGTGTCGTTGAACCAGCTTTTCTGCCCGGCGTTCATGTCCAGGTAGTCGTTGAGTGTCCAGGGGATGATCACATCGAGATTGCGATAGGCCAGGCCCACGCGATTGCAGCCGGCCAGCAGGACGCTCAGGGCCAGCAAGGCCACCAGGATTCTTAACCGACGCAGCATGGGCGAGTCCTTGCACAGACCAGGGATGTTTATCTGAACCCGCCGGGGGCATGACAGTTCAGCCCATCAATAAAACGACCGCTCGGCCTTTAGGGTCAACAGGCCATCACATTGCGAATTGTGTCCGGAGTAGGCCGAGCAGTCGCTGCCGTTGAGGCTGGAGTCGCTGTAGATCAGGTCCAGGTCCATGCCCATCCATGGCCGCGAGAATTTCACCGACCAGTCGCTGAAGCTGCGGATTGAGCCGCCCTCCACCGAGGCTGGGGCGCCCAACTGATGAGTGGTGTACTTCATGCTCACGCCAATGCCGAAGGGTTGGGTCCCGCCCAGGTCGGCAAACAGGGTGCTGTCGCGCCGGTCGGGGTCGTTGCCCAGTGACACGCCAAACCGATTGCCCAGCAGGTTCAGGCCGCCGTAGAACTCCTGGCTGTCGAGGGGGCTGAGCTTGGGGTAGCTGTAGTGAATCATCCCCAGCTCATAGCCCAGGGTCTGGTCGAACGGGCGCTTGAAGCCCATGTAGGAATCGACTTCGAGGTTGCTGGCGGGCGACAGGCCCATGCTCGGTGAAAACTGGCCGAAATACAGGCCGCTGGCGTGGGTGAGGTCGAGGCCGCCGTGGAACGAGTTGCTGCCCGGAGCGGTGGGTTTGACCAGGCCCTGGGCCATGCTGCGGCTGGGGGTGGTTCCCAGTTTCAAGTCGAAGTCGCCCAGTTCACGCTGGAAAACCTGCGCTTGGGCGAGGGGGCTGGCGAGCAGGGCGCTGACCAGGAATATGCAGGGCTTGAGCATGCGTCACTCCATGAAAAGCGAGGAGCAGTAACCGAAGGAATCGGGCAAACGCCCGTTCTAGAGGTGTGCAAGCATACCGGCGAAAGTCCGGGGTTGAGGCCCGTTCGTCGATTGGCGCAGTTGAATGTGTGTCAGGGGGAGGTTGCTTGCTCTAGTCCTAGCGCCTTGATGGCAAGGCGCTTAGGGACCAGGTGGGGTGCGTAGGCGGCTGCGCGCTTACTTTTTACCCAGGGTGATCTGCTTGGACGGGCCGAAAGTCTGGCCGCTCACGCCCTTGGCGATCTGCTGGATTTCGCCACCGGACTTGAGGAACGCGGCGATTTGGTTGTTGATCGATTCGCTGGTTTCAACGGCGGGAGCTGGCTTTGCTTTGCTGTTGGATGCTTTTACGCGCATGGCGGCCACTAACCTGTAGAAAATTAACTTGGCCAGGCATCGTACATGAAAAGCTTGACAATTGCTTGGTAAATATCTCCCAGGAATAAGCTGCGCTATTATAAAAGCCCGAAGTTGGTCTTTGATCGAAGGCCCTAACTCGCTGTTTTAAATAGAAACCATGGGTAAAAACAGCACCTGGCCATTGCTGCACAGCTCGGGCTTGACCTGACGAGCGGGGCAATTGCCCACACCTGCCCGGCAAACCCGCGATTTTTCAGGGTTGCGCGCCCGGACACGGGACCGCCGCCTTCAACTCGGGTAGAATGCCGCCCACGCAATGAGGGTATTGGAAATGGCTTTAGTCGGGCGCTACAACAGTTTGCAAGTGGTTAAACACACTAACTTTGGTTTGTATCTGGACGGTGCGCAAGATGGCGAAATCCTCTTGCCCAATCGTTATATTCCCAAAGATATTCCCAGTGAAGATGAAGACTGGCTTAACGTTTTTATTTATCTGGACAGCGATGACAAACTTATCGCCACCACTGAAAAACCAAAAGTGCAGGTGGGTGAGTTTGCCAGCCTGAAAGTGGTCGAAGTCAACAGTATCGGGGTGTTCCTCGACTGGGGCCTGCCCAAGGACCTGCTGCTGCCTTACTCCGAGGAAAAGCGCCAACTGACCGCCGGTGAATACTGTGTGGTGCACGTCTACCTCGACAAACACACCAAGCGCATCACCGCCACCGCGCGCCTGGACCGTTACCTGGACAAGACGCCGGCCAACTACACCGTGGGTCAGGAAGTCGACTTGCTGGTTGCCGAAGCCACTGATATGGGCTTCAAGGCAATTATCAACAACAAGCACTGGGGCCTGATCCACAAGAACGAAGTGTTCAAGTTCCTGCGTCCGGGCAAGGAAGAGAAGGGCTTCATCAAGGAAATCCGCGCCGACGGCAATATCAGCCTGAGCCTGCAGCCGGTCGGCGAGCAAGCGGCGTCCAGCCTGAACTCGAAGATCCTCGCCAAGTTGCGTGAAAACAACGGCAGCCTGCCGGTCAGCGACAAGAGCGATCCGACCGTGATCAGCAACTTGTTTGGCGTGAGCAAGGGCAACTTCAAGAAGGCCATTGGTGCGCTGTACAAGCAGGGTCAGATCGTGATTCATGCCGATCGCATTGAACTAAGCTGACTGCAAGCTGCTCTTGGGTAGGAGTCGCTATCGCCGGCAAGCCGGCTCCTACAGTAGGTTGTCGTCATGGGCAAAAAAGTCGTGTTTGCTTACTTCGGTACGTTATTGGCTTTTTTGGTGCTCGATGGCCTCTGGCTTGGCGTGTTGATGGGGCCGACCTACAAGGCCTTGCTGGGGCCGCTGATGCTTGAACAACCGCGATGGCTGCCGGCGGCGCTGTTCTACTTCCTTTATGTATTGGGCTGTGTAGCCTTTGTGGTGGTGCCGGCGCTGGCCAGTGGAGGCTGGCAACGGGCCGCCCGCCTGGGCGCGTTGCTCGGGTTGGTCGCCTATGGCACCTATGACCTGAGCAACTGGGCGACCTTGCAAGGCTGGTCTGCGGGCCTCGCATTGATGGACATGGCGTGGGGCACCTGCCTCACGGCGGCCTGTTGCTCGTTGGGGTACGGCGCGGCGCGGCGCGTCAGCGGCTGACCCGCGCCCGGCAATCAATCAGTGCCCGGGCAGGTCGAAGCAGCAATGCGCCGGCCAGTATCAGGCCGCTGCCCGCCACGATCAGTGCCGGTTGCAAGCCGCCGCTCAGGTGACTGCTTAACGAAGCCAGCAACGGCCCACTCAACTGGCCCAGGGCAAAGCACGCCGTCAGCAACCCCGTGCCGCGTTGCGCCGCGTGGGGCGCGATTTCCCGCAGGCGTTGCATCACCAGTTGCATGCACGCCAGGAACGGCAGCCCGCAGAGCACGACGCCCAGGGCCAAACCCACGCCATTGCCCAACAAACACGCGAAGACGCCAGCCGCTTGCAGCCATAGTGTGGCCATCAACCAGTAGCGCGTGGTGTCGGGGTTGGGCTTGCGCAGGCTGACCAGCAACACGCCCAGGGCCGCCGCCAAGCCAAAGCATGGCCAGAACAGGTCTGCCTGCCAGGCGCCCTTGAACTGCGCGCTGGCCATTTGCGAGAGGAAGGTGGCGGGAATGATGTAGCCCAGGCCATACAGCAGGTAAACCCAGCCCAGATGCGTGATGCTGGCGTTGCGCCCGGCAGCGGCGCTGCTTTGTAGCGCCTCCCTGTGCGGCTTGGGCAGCAATGGCAGGATCACCAGCAACATGCCCAGAGCGACCACGCCATACACCAGCCACAGCGTCGCCGAATCCTTGCCCAGCAGGTTGGAGGCCAGTGCTAGCAATCCCGTCAGCAGGATCCCCAGCCCCGGCCCGGCAAACACCAATGCGCCCAGCCGCGGGCTCCCGGCGGCAATCGCCAGGGGTTGGCTCAGGCCGGTAATCATCACCAGCACCCAGGCGCTGGCCACGCCCGTGCCAAAGCGCAGCAGCAGGTGCGACCAGAAGCCGGTGGCCCAGAACGACGCCAGGGTCAGCAGCACACACAACCACAACCCGCCGAGCAACCGCCCGCGTATGTGGTGATGACTGCGCGCGAACATCGAGTCCACGGCCCCCACGAAGTAGCCCAAGTAGTTGGCTGCGGCGATCAGCCCGGCCTCGGTCAGGTCGATTTGCCCTTCGCTGAGCAAGTGCGGCATCTGTGGGGTAAGGGCGAAGCGGCCAATGCCCATGGCCATCATCAGGGCGATAAAACTGGCGAGTAAACGGATCAGGGGAGACATGGGGCACCTTCCTGCAGAAGCGATGACCCCAGGTTAAGGTGGATTGTTGTTCAGTAAAAATGAATAATACTGAGCAACTTGTTCAGTTAAGGAGAATGGTCGTGGAGTTCAGCCAATTGCGTATTTTCCAGGCCGTGGCCGAGGAGGGCTCCATCACCCGTGCTGCAGAGCGTCTGCACCGGGTGCCGTCGAACCTCTCGACCCGGCTCAAGCAAATGGAAGAGCAATTGGGTGTCGAGTTGTTCGTGCGCGAGCGCCAGCGCCTGCAACTGTCGCCTGCGGGCAAGGTGCTGCTCGACTACAGCACGCGGCTGTTGGCCCTGCATGATGAAGCGCACGGCGCCGTGCAGGGCGGGCAGCCGGCCGGGGACTTTGTGCTGGGCAGCATGTACAGCACCGCCGCGATCCATTTGCCAAAACTGCTGGCGCGCTATCACAAGGCTTACCCGATGGTGAACCTGCAAGTGCAGTCGGCGCCCAGTGGCGAGTTGCTCGAGGGCCTGATCACCGGGCGCCTGGATGCGGCATTGGTGGATGGCCCGCTGGCGTTGGCGACCCTGGACGGTGTGCCATTGTGCGAGGAACGTTTGCTGCTGATTTGCGAGGCGGACCACCCGCCGGTACGCGGCCCGCAGGATGTGGCCGGGCGCGCGGTATTCACCTTCCGACGCAGTTGTTCCTATCGGACGCGCCTGGAGGCGTGGTTTTCCCACGATCGCGTGGCCATGGGCCGGGCCATCGAGATCGAGTCCTATCAAGGCATGCTTGCGTGCGTGATCGCCGGTTCCGGGGTCGCGTTGATGTCCGAGTCGATGCTCGACAGTCTGCCGGGCAAGGACAGTGTGTCGATCCACCCCCTGGCCGAGCCATTTGCCCATGCCACCACCTGGCTGATGTGGCGCAAGGGCATGCTCGGCGCTAATCTCAACGCGTGGATTGACCTGCAGCAAGCGGGCAAGACGCGTCCAGAACAGCAGGCGCAAGCGATTGCCTGACCACCCCGTCAGGATTTGTATCAATTCAGTAATGGTTCGTTGCGGTTTCAGGCAAGCATTGCGTAGGACTTAGTACTACTATCTGTAGGAAGCAGCCACAGAATTCCAGCTGCTCGGCACTACCCTCAAAGGGGGCACCATGAAAGAAAAACTGCAAAACTGGCTGCACGACCTCGGCGTCGCACTCGGCTTGATCGAGCCACCGCTGCAACCGGTGCCAATCCGCACCGATGACGAACAGCGCCGCCCGCGTCGCAGGTAAGTCCGTAAAAGCGCTCAGACACAGGGTTTGAGCGCGGTTGTAGGACCACGCAACACCGCAGATTCGATGTGGGAGTGGGCTTGCTCGCGATTACGCTAAATCAGTCACTGAAAGTTTGACTGACCTACCGTAATCGCGGGCAAGCCCGCTCCCATTTTTTGTTTGATGTTTATCGCACCCGCTCAAGCCAGCTTCACTCAGGCTGCGTCGGCCGCCGCCACCTCTGGCCGACGCGACAGCACACTCACCAGCACAAAACTCACCACACTCACGCCCAGGCTGTAGTAGATCGGTGTGTTTGCCTCCAAACCATCCTTGATCATGAACCCCAGGGATGTGACAAACCCCAATGCCATGGCGCTGATCGCGCCCGCGGTAGTGGCACGTTTCCAGTAGATCGCCCCGATCAATGGAATCAGCATGCCGCCGACCAGCAGGTTATAGGCCAGGGTCAGTGCGCTGATCACATCGCTGACCACCAGGGCGATAGCCAGCACGGCGCAGCCGGTCAGCAGGGTGAACAGGCGGTTGATGTTCAGGCTCGACTGCTTGCCGCCGCGCAGGCGCGGCAGCAGGTCCTCGGTCAGCACGGTGGATGCGGCGAGCAGGCCGGCGCTGGCGGTGGACATCATCGCCGCCAGGGCCGCCGCAATCACCAGGCCGCGCAGGCCATCGGGCAACGACAGTTTGACGATGGCGGCGAAGGCGTTGTTGACGTTGTCCAGGTCCGGGATCAGCACGTGGGCGGCCATGCCGATCAGGGCGCAGGCCAGGCCGTAGAGGATGCAGTAGAAACCGGCGAAGGTCCCCGCATACTGGGCGACCTTTGCGTCGCGGGCGGTAAATACCCGTTGCCAGATGTCCTGGCCGATCAGGATGCCGAAGAAGTAGATCATGAAGTAGGTGATGATGGTGTCCCAGCCGATGCTGGTGAAGCTGAAACTGGCCGCCGGCAGCTTGGCCACCAGCTCATCCCAGCCGCCTACGCGGTACAGGCAGATCGGCAGCAGGATAAACATCAGGCCGACGGTCTTGATCACGAACTGTACGATATCGGTCAGGGTCAGCGACCACATGCCGCCGATGGTCGAATACACCAGCACCACGCCACCGCCCAGCAGGATGGCAGCCCAGAACGGCAGGTCGAACATCACTTGCAATACGGTGCCAATCCCCAGGATCGAGGTCACCGCCAGCATCAGCGCGTAGGCCAGCATGATCAGGCCGCTGGCCTGGCGGGCCGTGGGGTTGTAGCGCTGCTCCAGGACCTGGGTCACGGTGAAGATTTTCAACTTGAGCAAGGGTTTGGCCAGAAACAGGTTCAGCGCAATGATCCCTGTGCCCAGCGCCGCGCACAGCCAGAAACCGGAAATGCCATGCACATAGCCCAGGCGCACGCTGCCCACCGTGGACGCGCCGCCCAGCACCGTCGCGGCCATGGTGCCCATGTACAGCGTCGGCCCCAGGTTGCGCCCGGCGACCAGGTAGTCTTCATGGGTCTTGGCCCGGCGCATGCCGAAATAGCCGAGCACAAGCATGCCGGCGGCGTAGATAAGTACGACGAACAGATCCAGGGCCATGGTGGCGCTTCTCCAGTTATTGTTTTTATTGACTGATCAGGTAGCGCGCTACATCAGCGGTGCGTGACGCCCGGCAGTACGCAGAGCATTTCGTACAGCAGGTTGGCGCCCAGCAACGAGGTGTTGCCGGTGGTGTCGTAGGGCGGCGAAACCTCCACCAGGTCACAACCAATCAGGTTCAGGCCCTGGCAGCCACGGATGATCTCGATCGCCTGGATGGTGGTCAGCCCGCCGATTTCCGGGGTGCCGGTGCCCGGCGCCCAGGCCGGGTCGATGCCGTCGATGTCAAAGCTCAGGTACACCGGGCCACCGCCGACCTTCTCCCGGACTTCGGCCATCAACGGCGCGAGGGAGTGGTGCCAGCACTCTTCGGCCTGGACCACGCGAAACCCCTGTTTGCGGCTCCAGTTGAAGTCTTCGGCGGTATAGCCCTGGGCGCGCAGGCCGATTTGCACCACGCGGTCGCAATCGAGCAGGCCTTCTTCGACGGCCCGGCGGAAGGTGGTGCCGTGGGCGATTTTCTCGCCGAACATATGGTCGTTGACGTCGGCGTGGGCATCGATATGCACCAGCCCGACCTTGCCGTGCTTCTTGTGGATCGCCCGCAGGATCGGCAGGGTGATGGTATGGTCGCCGCCCAGGGTCAGCGGGATCACATCGTGCTTGAGGATCTCATCGTAGGACTCTTCGATGATGCGCACGGCGTCCAGCAGGTTGAAGGTGTTGATCGCCACATCGCCGATATCGGCCACCGACAGCGAGTCGAACGGCGCAGCGCCGGTGGCCATGTTGTAGGGGCGGATCATCACCGATTCGGCGCGGATTTCACGCGGCCCGAAGCGGGTGCCGGCGCGCAGTGAAGTACCGATGTCCAGGGGCACACCGATAAAGGCCGCATCCAGGCCGGCGGCGGTTTGCAGGTGGGGCAGGCGCATCATGGTGGCGATGCCGGCAAAGCGCGGCATTTCGTTGCCGCCCAGTGGTTGGTGAAAGATCTTGTCCACGGCAGGGCCTCATCGTTGTTGTGGTTATCAGGAGTCGATTCTGCGAAATGTCAGACAAGGGAAGAATCGCTGTGGGGAAATACTTAGTTCAGATTTTTCTGAACTAATGCCTGGGGTAGACTCCACCGGGTTGCAAACCCTGTTCCCTGTAGGAGCGAGCGTGCTCGCGAAAAACGTTAACGATTACGCGGGCATTCAGAATGTACGCGGCGCTCTCAGGTTTTTCGCGAGCAAGCTCGCTCCTACAGGGAATGGGCCTGTCAGCCGATTTTTTGCCTGGAGGTTCCATGGCCAGCGCCTTGCCCGACCTGAAACTGTTGCGCATCTTCGCAAGCGTGGTGCGCCACCAAGGGTTTGCCAGTGCCCAGCACGAGCTCAACCTGTCGACCTCGGCCATCAGCACCTACATGAGCCAGCTGGAAGGCGCCTTGGGCCTGGTGTTGTGCCATCGCGGGCGTGGCGGCTTCAGCCTGACCAGCAAGGGTGAGTTGTTTCACCAGGAGACCCTGCGCCTGCTGGGCGAACTGGAGGGCTTCGAGCAATACGCGGCGGCGCTCAAGGGCGAACTGCGCGGCACGCTCAAGCTGGGTGTGCTCGACTCCACGGTCAGCGACAAGGCCCTGCCATTCGCCGAAGTCATCGGCGCCTACAGCCTTGAGCACCCGGCGGTGCATCTGCACTTATCGGTCATGAGCCCCTACGAACTGCAACTGGGGGTGCAGGACAATCGCCTGGACCTGGCCATCGGCGCCTTCTCCAACCGCATGAGCGGCTTGGTCTACATGCCGCTGTACCGCGAACAGCACTGGCTCTATTGCAGCTCGCGGCATCCGCTGTTCAGCGAAAGGCGCATTCCGGAGCAGGTGATCACCCAGCAACGCATGGTCGGGCGCGGTTACTGGAGCCAGGCGGAACTGGCGCGCCACGGCTTCAAGCACAGCGCCGCCACCGTAGAAAGTATGGAGGCGCAGTTGATCCTGGTGCTGTCCGGCGCCTACATCGGCTATTTGCCCGAACACTACGCCCAGGCCTGGGCCGACAAGGGCGACTTGCGGGTGCTGCTGCCGGCGACCTTTGGCTACCAGGCGCCGTTTTCGCTGATCATGCGCCGTGGGCGCAGCCGCGAGCCGTTGATCCAGACCTTCCGCGATTTACTCAAAGCACAGCTCAATCAGGCCTGAACATGTCCAGACCCCAATGCCCCCGCTGCCTGCGGCCAACCACCCACTGCCTGTGCGCACTGATCCCGCGCCTCGACAGCCGCACCCGGGTGTTGCTGTTGCAGCATCCCAGCGAGGTCAACCATGCGCTCAACACCGCACGCCTGGCCGCGTTGGGCCTGGTGAATGCGCAACTGGTGGTAGGTGAAATATTCGAAGACTTGCAGACCTTGCTCAACCCGCCGGGTTATCAGGCGCGGCTGCTGTTTCCCGCCGAGGATGCGCAGCCTTTGCAGGCCTACAGCCTATCCAGCCAGCCGTTGCTGCTGGTGGTGCCCGACGGCACCTGGCGCAAGGCGCGCAAGTTGCTGCACCTCAACCCGCTGCTGGCGGCGTTGCCACGGGTGACGCTGGCTGAAGGGGCCGTGTCCCGCTACCGGCTGCGCAAGGCACCGGGGCCGGGGGCGCTGTCGACGGTGGAGGCGATCGTGCAGGCGTTGCAGGTGCTGGAGGCGCCGCAGTCATTCGAGCCCTTGTTGCGGCCGTTCGAGGCGCTGATCGAGGGGCAGATTGCGGCGATGGGGGAAGAGGTTTTCCAGCGCAATCATGGGGGTGACTAGCAGGGGCACCGAGGTGGGGCCATCGCTGGCAAGCCATCTCCCACATTGACCGCGTTGCTCAAGACATGCGCGGTCAGTGTAGGAGCCGGCTTGCCGGCGATGGCGCCCACCCAAACACCGCTAACGCTCGCGCATCGCCTCCGTGCGTGCCTTCAACACCGGCTTGAGCAAGTAATCCAACACGCTTTTCTCCCCGGTAATGATGTCTACCGTCGCCACCATCCCCGGGATGATCAGCAGCGGTTTTTTCTCCCCACCCAGATGGTTCTTATCGGTGCGCACCTGGATCAGGTAGAAGCTGTTGCCCTTGTCGTCGGTAATCGTATCGGCGCCGATCAGTTCCAGTTTCGCCGCCAGCCCGCCGTAGATGGTGTAGTCATAGGCACTGAACTTGACCATCGCCTTCTGCCCCGGATGCAAGAACGCCACGTCCTGGGGCCGCACCTTGGCCTCGATCAGCAGGTTGTCTTCCAGCGGGACGATTTCCACCATGTCGCTGCCTGGCTGGACGACGCCGCCGATGGTGTTGACCTTCAATTGCTTGATCACCCCATGCACCGGCGAGACCACGGTGGTGCGGCTGACGCGGTCATCGATGGCGATGCTGGTGGCGGTGATTTTTGACAGGTCGGTGCGTTTTTCGTTGAGTTCCTTGGCGGCTTCCGAGCGGAAGGTCTGTACCGATTCGTCGATTTTGCTCTTGATCTCATTGATCGCCGATTCCGCCCGGGGGATCGCCAGGGTGGTGGCGTTCAGCGAACCGCGGATCTCCACGGCGCTGCGTTTGAGGCGCAGGATTTCCACCGGCGATACCGCACCGGTGCCCACCAGGGGCGCCGACATGTTCATCTCTTGTTGCAATAGCGCCAGGCTGGAGCTGAATTGGCCCTGCTTGGAGCGAAACTCCGCCAGTTCCTGGGTTTTCTGCCGCAGTTGTTCACTCAAGGTCCGTTGCTCGCTGCTCAAGCGGCGCTGGCGTTGTTCGAACAGTGAACGTTCGTCTTCGGCCACTTGCGGGGCCTTGGCGATCACTTCATCGGACAATTTGAACGGCCGCCCCTCGGCCTCGGCCGACAAGCGTTCGACCTGGGCGGTGAGGGCATACCGGTCGACTTCGCTTTCGCCCTTGTTCGAGCGGAACCGCGTGTCGTCCAGTTGCAGCAGTTTGTCGCCCTTGTCCACCATCTGCCCTTCACGCACATAAATCTGGGTGACGATGCCGCCCTCCAGGTTCTGGATCACTTGCACCTTGCTCGACGGGATGGCCTTGCCTTCGCCCATGGTCACTTCATCGAGTACGGCAAAGTTGGCCCATAGCAGGGCGCAGATGATCAGGCCGGCGGTCAGCCACACGATAATCCGTGAGCGGCGCGGCGAGTCCTGCAGCGCAGCGCCCGCCAGTTCGGGCATGAATTCGCTGTCGGCGGTTTTGCCAAAGCTCTTGAAATAGCCCGGTGACGTGGGAGTGGCTGACATGGTGGGGCTCCTAGACGGCGGCCGAGCCGACACGGCCCTTGCGCAGAGCATCGATCACACTTTCTTTGGGACCATCGGCAACGATGCGGCCGTTGTCCAGCACGATCAGGCGGTCGACCAGGCTGAGCATCGAGGTGCGGTGTGTGACCAAGAGCAACGTCTTGCCCTTGACCCACAGTTCCAGGCGCTGGCGCAGGGTTTCTTCGCTGCTGTTATCCATGGCGCTGGTGGGTTCGTCCAGCAGCAGGATCGGCGGGTCGAGCAGCAGCGCGCGGGCCAGCAACACCGCCTGGCGCTGGCCGCCGGACAGCAACTGCCCGCGCTCGCCCACCGGCCGGTCGAAGCCTTGTGGGTGCTGGCGGGCCAGTTCGCTGACACCGGTCAATTCGGCCACTTCGAGCATCCGCGCATCGCTGATGTAGCGCGCGCCCAGGGTCAGGTTATCGCGCAGGCTGCCGGCCAACAGCGGCAGGTCATGGGCCACATAACCCACTTGCTGGCGCAGGTCGGCCACATCCAATTGGCGCAGGTCGAGGCCATCGAGCAGCAACTGGCCTTCTTCTGGCGCGTAAAAGCCCATCACCAGGCGGCCCAGGGTGCTTTTGCCCGAGCCGCTGCGGCCGATAATCCCCACGCGCTCGCCGGCCTTGAGCTGGAAACTGACCTGGCTCAGGGCCGGGGCGTTTTGCCCGGCGTAGCGGAAGGTGACCTGGCTGACTTCCAGGGCGCCGCTCAGTTGCGTGCGTTCCAGTGGGCGCTGCTGCGGGTCGCGCTCCTGGGGCAGGGCCATCAGCGCGTCGGTGCTGCGCATGGTCAACTGCGCCTGCTGGTAGCGGGTGATCAACCCGGCGATCTGCCCCAGCGGCGCCAGTACCCGGCTGCCGAGCATGTAGGTGGCCACCAGCGCGCCGACGCTGAGGCTGCCGGCGATGATGCTGTAGACCCCGGCGACAATCGTGGCCATCCCGGAAAACTGCTGGATGAACAGCGTGCCATTGGTGGCCAGCGCCGAGAGGTTGCGCGCGTGGCTGTCGAGGCGGGTGAGGGCGCCGTGGGTGCTTTCCCACTGGTGCTGGCGCTCGCTTTCGGCGCTGCAGGCCTTGAGGGTTTCCAGGCCGCTGAGGGTTTCGATCAACAGCGCCTGGCGTTCGGCGCCCAGGCTCAGGCTTTTTTGCACGGTGTCGCGCAGGCGCGCCTGGATCAGCATCGCAAAGCCGATGGTCAGCGGGAACGCACACAAGGGGATGATCACCAGCCAGCCACCGAGCAGGCCGATCACCACCAGCATCAGCACGGCGAAAGGCAGGTCGATCAGGCTGGTGAGGGTCACGGCGGTGAGAAATTCGCGCAGGCCCTGGAAGTCATGGATGCTCTGGGCAAAACCGCCGATGGTCGCGGGGCGCGCTTTCATCGACATGCCGGTGATGCGCTCGAACAGGGTGGCGGAAAGAATCACATCGGTCTTTTTGCCGGCGGTGTCCAGCAGATGGGCGCGTACCACTCGCAGCACCAGCTCGAAGCCCGTGCCGATCAGCAGGCCGATCACCAGCACCCACAAGGTCGAGGTGGCCTGGTTCGGCACCACGCGGTCGTAGGTCTGCATGACGAACAGCGGCACCATCAGGCCCAGCAGGTTGATCAGCAAACTGGCGAGGATCGCATCGCTGTACAGCCAGCGCGACAGCTTCAGGGTGTCGCGAAACCACGCCTCGACCCGGGGCACCAGCGGCGCGCGGAGGTCTTCGATCTCGTGCCGGGGCCGGGCGAACAGGGCCTGGCCGCTGTAGGCCGCTTCGAGCTCCTCGCGGCTGACCCACTGTTCGCCGCCCTCGGCTTCGCTGGGCAGGATCAGCGCCTGGCCATCCTCGCCCCAGCGCCGCAGCACCGCGCAGCGGCCTTCGTTGAGCAGCAACAGCACTGGCAGGTTCAACGCCGAGATGGCCTTCAAGTCCCGGCGCAATACCCGCGCCTGCAAGCTGGCCCGGGCCGCCGCCCGTGGCAGCAAGTCCAGGCTCAGGCGTTGCTCTGCCAAGGGCAGGCCGGCGCTCAGGCTGGAGCGGCTGACGGTACAGCCGTGCAGCTTGCACAGGATCAGCAGGCCGTCGAGCAACGGGTCATCAAAGCTCTGGCGCGGGTCGACACCCGGGTTCAGCGGTTCCATCTGGCTCACGGCGATCTGCTCCACGTGTTGGCTACTTCAGGTCAGGCAGGTGGGCTTCGCTTCTGACTTCCGACTGGGCAATGGCTTCGGCCGGCACCACCACGCGCTCCTTGTTCAGCAACTCGCCCATGTTGGCCAGCACGCGGTACATGGAGAACTCTTCGGTGTAGCGCACTTCGGTGTAGCGCCGATTGGCGTTGTACAGCTCGTTTTCACTGTCCAACAGGTCCAGCAAGGTGCGTTGGCCCAGGCCGAACTGGTCCTGGTAGGCCGCGCGTACGCGCTGGGTGGTTTCGGCGTATTCGCGGGCGGTGGGAGTCTGGATGCGCGCGTTGTCCATGGCATGCCAGGCCAGGTTGAGGTTCTCGTTGAGCATGCGCAGGGCGTTGTTGCGGATGTCCATGGCCTGGTTGATCTTGTGCGAGTCCGACGCCAGGCGGGCCTTGTCGCTGCCGCCACGGAACAGGTTGTAGTTCATCACCACGCCCACCCGCCATTCGTTGTCGTGGCCCAGGTCGCCCTGCACATTGTTATTGGCACCCACCGCCGCCTCGGCATCGAAGCGTGGGTAGAACGGCGACTTGGCCACTTCGTACTGGCTCTCGGCGGCCATCACGTCGGACTGGGCCGATTTCAGATAGGGGTTGTTCTCCAGCATGCTGCGCCGGGCGCCGAGTTGGTCGCTGGGCAGTTCGCCCTTGATCGAGGCCGGGCTTTCCAGTTCGTCCGGCATGCGCCCGACCACGCTGTAGAAGTTCGATTCGGCGTCTTGCAGGTCGACCAGGGCGGTCTGGTAGTTGTTGTCTGCCAGGGCCCGGCGGGCGGTGGACTGATCGCGGTCAGCGGTGCTGCCGATGCCGCGCTCGGTGCGCAGGCCAATCTGGTCGGTGACCCGCAGGTGCGCCTGCAGGTTGTTCTTGGCCAGTGTCAGCAGGTCGCGGCGCTTGAGCACTTCCAGGTACACCTCGACGGTGCGCAGGGCCAGGCTTTCGGCGGTGCCTCGGGTGTAATAGGCGCGGGAGTTGACCACCGCCCCGGTGCGCTGCACTTCGTTGGAGGTGTTGAAGCCGTCGAACAGCATCTGGCGCAGGCGCAGTTCCGACTGGGTGTAGTTGTCGGTCTCGGTGTGGTGGTTGCCGCCACGGGCGCGGGTGGTGCTGTTGTCGCTGTAACCGCGGCCGTAGGCGGCGTTGAGGTCGAGGCTGGGGTAGAAACCGCCCTTGGCGACTTTCACATCTTCATCAGCCGACAGCCGGCTATTACGGCTGGCATTGAGTTCCGGGTGAGTGTCCAGCGTGCTTTGGATCGCTTGGGTCAGCGACATCGCTTGGGTGTTGGTGCAGGCCATGGCGATCAGAATCGCGCTGCAGAGGGGGGTAAAGACGCGCATGGGTACCTCTCCTGTGTATCAATGTTGCTGGTCTGTCGCCATTTATTTGACGAATTTAAGGGGTCAAACCGTCTCAGGCTTGTAACAACAGAGCTAAGAACATTTGCGGGAGGACCTAAGAAGGATTTCTCATAATGGTTATGTCCAAAAAAACTTATGCGTTCTGCGCGAAGCAAGACATTGTTCAAAGCACAAGCCTTGAGTTATGTGCGCTTCGGCGCGTTTTGAGGCTCTTGGAAAGTTCAATCGCAAGTGCAAGCGGATGATGGGGTAGCGGAAAAAAGGGAATTTCAGGGTGACGGTTTTTTGTCACTTGTTCCCTTGGAAGGCTCTCTGCAGGCGGGTCAAAGCGCTGGTTGGCGGCTGATTTGAATCAGTTTTGTGCCACCTGCGGGCCACCCGATCCACTGCGCTTGTGCACGTAACCGAGGTGCCGACTACTGGGGTCGGACAGGGAGATAAGCACATGGCCAAGTTAATCGGTGTTGTCAGCAAGGTGGTTGGGGAAGTCTTCGCGGTGGCGGGAGATGGCAGCCGCCGAAGCCTGGTCGAAGGCGACCGACTGTTTGCCGGCGAGCAACTGCAGACCGGCGCGGCCGGTGCGGTGGCGGTGCAACTGACCAACGGCCATGAGCTGACCCTGGGGCGCGACAGCAGCCTGGGCCTTTCCCCGCAATTGCTGGCTGGCCAGGCGCCGCAGATTCACGCCTCCGAAGACCTTGCGCCGAGCCAGGCGCAGTTGACCGATGTGCTGCAGTTGCAAAAAGCCATCGCCGCCGGTGACGACCCGACCCAGACCGCAGAAGCCACGGCTGCCGGGCAAACCGGCAGCACGGCGGCGGGTGAGTTGGGCGGCGGGCACTCCTTTGTGCTGCTGACCGAAGTCGCCGGGCGCGTGGAGCCGGTCATCGGCTTTCCTACGGCGGGGTTTGGTGGGATTCCCGAGTTCCCGTTGTTCCAGGTCGCCGGCCAGCCGGACACCGGCAACGGCCAGCCTGTGGTGGTGCCTCCCGACAATCCGGTGAGCCTGGGTGGGCTGGAGGTCGAGGGCGGCGAGTTGACGCTCAACGAGGCCAATCTTGCCCAGGGCTCGGCCAGCAACCCGGCGGCGCTGGTGCAAAGCGGCACCTTCAGCGTCACAGCGCCCGACGGCCTGCAAAGCCTGACGGTGGGCGGCATCAGTGTGGTCAGCGGCGGGGTGGCCAGCAGCTTTCCGCAAACTATCACCACCGGGCTGGGCAATACCCTGAGCATCACCGGTTATAACGCGGCCACCGGGGTGATCAGCTACAGCTACACCTTGACCGGCAACGAGGCCCATCCGTCAGGTGGCGGCACCAACAGCCTGGGCGAGCAATTTGCGGTAGTGGCCACCGACAGCGATAACGACACCGCCACCGGCTCGCTGGATATCACCATTGTCGATGACGTGCCCAAGGCGCTGGATGACAGCCATGAGGGCAGCGCTTCGGAAAGCCTGTTGACCCTCAGCGGCAACGTCCTGGACAACGACACCCAGGGCGCCGACCGAGTCGCCAGTGGCCCGATCACGGGCGGTACGTTCACGGGTCAATATGGCACTTTGGTGCTGGCGGCCGATGGCAGCTACACCTACACGTTGAACAGCGCCGACCCTGATTTTGTCGCGCTGCAGGGCGGCGGTAATGGCACGGAAACCTTCACCTACACCCTGACCGACGCCGATGGCGACAGCAGCACCGCCAACCTGGTGCTGCAAGTGCACAACAACGACGACCCGGTGGTGATCGGCGGCATCAGCGTGAATGGCGCTGACCTGACCCTCTACGAAAAAAACCTGGTGGATGGCAGCAGCCCCGACGCTGGCGCGCTGACCCGTACCGGCAGCCTGACCGTATCGGCCGTGGACGGTTTGCAGAACCTGTCCGTGGGCGGTATCAACGTGGTGTCCGGTGGTGTCGCCGCCGGCTTCCCGCAATCGATCGCCACCGGCCTGGGCAATACCCTGACCATCACCGGGTTTGACCCGGCCACCGGGGTGATCAGCTACAGCTACACCCTGACCGGCACCGAGGCGCACCCGTCGGCGGGAGGGGTGAATGAGCTGACCGAGAGCTTCAGCGTTATCGCCAATGACACCAACAACAGCACCGCCACCGGCACCCTGCACGTGAGCGTGGTGGACGATGTACCGACCGCTGCCGATGACAGCAATGCACAAGTGGCCTCCGAAAGCCTGCTGACCCTGAGCGGCACGGTGTTGACCAATGACGTGCAAGGCGCTGATCGGGTCGCGTCCGGGCCGGTGACCGGGCTCCTTCACGGGGCTCTACGGCACGCTGGAGTTGGCGGCGAATGGCACTTATGTGTACACGCTGAACCCGGCCGACAGCGACTTCCTGGGGTTGCACGGTGGCGGCAATGGGACGGAGACGTTTACCTACACCCTGACGGATGCCGACGGCGATACCAGCACCGCGAACCTGGTGTTGCAGGTGCATAACAACGACGACCCGGTGGTGCTGACGGGACTTGAGGTGAATGGCGGGGAGGTCACGGTCTACGAGAAAAACCTGCCGCTGGGCAGTGCTATCGATGGGCCTGCTTTGACCCAGTCCGGCACTTTCACCGTGACCGCGTTGGATGGCCTGAACAACCTCACCGTTGGCGGCATCAATGTCGTCACCAACGGTGTTGCCGCGACGTTCCCGCAGTCGGAACCCACCGGCTTTGGCAACACCCTGACCATCACCGGCTACAACGCCAGCACCGGGGTGATCAGCTACAGCTACACCCTCAACGGCACCGATAGCCACCCAACCGGCGCGGGCATCAATAGCATCAGCGAGTCGTTCACGGTGACCGCCACCGACAGCAACAACAGCAGTGCCAATGGCTCCCTGGACGTGAATGTGGTCGACGATGTGCCAAAAGCCGTCGACGACAACCCCGCAGGCATCGTCTCCGAGAGCCTGCTGACCCTGAGCGGCAGCGTGCTGGGCAATGACGTGCAAGGCGCCGACCGCATCGCCACTGGTCCGGTTACGCCAACTACCATCGTTGGCACCTACGGCACCCTGCAACTGTTTGCCGATGGCAGCTACATCTACACCCTCGACAAGACTGACCCGCAGTTCATGGCCCTGAATGGCGGTGGTAGCGGCACCGAAACCTTCACCTACCAACTGAACGACAGCGACGGCGATACCAGCACCGCGAACCTGGTGTTGCAGGTGCATAACAACGACGACCCGGTGGTGTTGACCGGCTTAGACGTCACCGGCGGCGAAGTCACGGTCTACGAGAAAAACCTGCCGTTGGGCAGTGCTATCGACGGGCCTGCGTTGACCCAATCCGGCACCTTCACCGTGACGGCGTTGGATGGCCTGAAAAACCTCACTGTGGGCGGCATTAGCGTCGTCACTAACGGTGTCGCCGCGACGTTCCCGCAGTCGGAACCCACCGGCTTTGGCAACACCCTGACCATCACCGGCTACAACGCCAGCACTGGGGTGATCAGCTACAGCTACACCCTCAACGGCACCGATAGCCACCCAACCGGAGCGGGCACCAATAGCATCAGTGAGTCGTTTGCGGTGGTTGCGACCGACAGTAACAACAGCAGCGCCAACGGTTCACTGGACGTGAATGTGGTCGACGATGTGCCAAAAGCCGTCGACGACAACCCCGCAGGTATCGCCTCCGAGAGCCTGCTGACCCTGAGCGGCAGCGTGCTGGGCAATGACGTACAAGGCGCCGACCGCATCGCCACCGGCCCCGTCACGCCAAACACCATCGTCGGCACCTACGGCACCCTGCAACTGTTTGCCGATGGCAGCTACACCTACACCCTCGACAAGACCGACCCACAATTCGTCGCCCTAAATGGCGGTGGCAGCGGCACTGAAACCTTCACCTACCAACTGAACGACAGCGACGGCGATACCAGCACCGCGAACCTGGTGTTGCAGGTGCATAACAACGACGACCCGGTGGTGTTGACGGGACTCGAGGTGAATGGCGGGGAGGTCACGGTCTACGAGAAAAACCTGCCGTTGGGCAGTGCTATCGACGGGCCTGCGTTGACCCAATCCGGCACCTTCACCGTGACGGCATTGGACGGCCTGAAAAACCTCACCGTTGGCGGCATCAACGTCGTCACCAACGGCGTCGCCGCGACGTTCCCGCAGTCGGAACCCACCGGCTTCGGCAACACCCTGACCATCACCGGTTACAACGCCAGCACTGGGGTGATCAGCTACAGCTACACCCTCAACGGCACTGACAGCCACCCAACCGGCGCGGGCATCAATAGCATCAGCGAGTCGTTCACGGTGACCGCCACCGACAGCAACAACAGCAGCGCCAATGGCTCCCTGGACGTCAAGGTGGTCGACGACGTGCCCAAAGCCGTCGACGACAACCCCGCTGGTATTGCCTCTGAAAGCCAGCTCATCCTCAGCGGCAGTGTTCTCGGTAACGACGTACAAGGCGCCGACCGCATCGCCACCGGCCCGGTTACGCCAAACACCATCGTCGGCACCTACGGCACCCTGCAACTGTTTGCCGATGGCAGCTACACCTACACCCTCGACAAGACCGACCCACAATTCGTCGCCCTTCACGGTGGGGGGAACGGCACCGAGACCTTCACTTATCAGTTGAACGACAGCGATGGCGATACCAGCACCGCCAAACTGGTGCTACAGGTGCATAACAACAACGATCCGGTGGTGCTGACCGGTCTGGACCTCACCGGCGGTGAGTTGACCGTCTTTGAAAAAAACCTGATCGATGGTTCCAGCCCCAACACCCCCTTGCTGACCCAGACCGGTACCTTCACCGTGACGGCCCTGGACGGTTTGAAGAACCTCACGGTCGGCGGCCTGAACGTGGTGACCAACGGCGTCGTAGCCACCTTCCCGCTGTCGGAAGGCACCCTGCTGGGCAACAATTTTACGGTGGTCGGCTACGACCCCAACACCGGGGTGGTCAGCTACCGCTACACCCTGCTCGACAATGAAATGCACCCCAATGCCAGCGGTGACAACAGCCTGCCCGAGCACATCACGGTCACGGCCAGCGATTACGACACCAATACGGCCACGGGCACGATCGATATCAACATCATCGACGACCTGCCCACCGCCAACCCTGACGTGCGCTCGGTGGCAGAAGGCGGTGTGGTCAGCGCCAATGTGCTGGGCAATGACGTCGGCGGCGCCGATAGCCCCACGTTGGCCGGCGCGGTGGTCGGGGTGCGGGCGGGGAGCAATACCGGCACCCCGGCCAGTGGTGGCCTGGGCGTGAATATCAACGGCAACTTCGGTTACCTGACCCTGGATGCGAACGGCAATGCCGTGTACCACAGCAACCCCAACTCGGTGAGCCCGCCGGGAGCCGTGGATACCTTCGTGTATACCGTGCGCGATGGCGACGGTGACTTGAGCACCACGACCCTGACCATTACGGTGGCCGACAGCGGCCTGGTGGCGACAGTCGACGGCGACGTCACGGTCTACGAGAAAGCCCTGGACTTGAACCTCGATGGCCAGGACCTGGCGCCCGGCACCGTGGTCGGCAGCGACCCGACCGCCACCAGCGAAACTGCCAGCGGCACCCTGGTGGGGTCGGCCACTGGCGGCAGTGGCCCGTTGAGTTTCAGCCTGGTGGGCAGCGCAACGGGCAGCTATGGGCAGATCCTGCTCAACCCCAACGGCACCTACACCTACACCCTGACGTCGGCTCCCAAGACTTTGCCCAACAGCAATGATGGGCCGAATGTGCTGACCGAGACCTTCACCTACAAGGCCACCGACCAACTGGGCAACTCCACCACCAGCAGCATCGTGGTGAGCATCGTCGATGACGTGCCCAAAGTGGTGTCCAGCGCACGTGAGGTCACGGCCACGGAGGTGGATTCCAACCTGCTGCTGATCATCGATATTTCCGGCAGCATGAACGACCCGTCCGGGGCCGGTGGTTCGCGGCTCGACCTGGCCAAGGCCTCCATCGTCGAGTTGCTCAACCGCTATGACGAGATGGGTGATGTGAAGGTGCAGATCGTGACCTTCAATGACAGCTCCCAGCAATTGAGCAGCCAGTGGGTCAGCGTCGCCACGGCCAAGTCCTTGGTCAACGGCCTCACCGCGTTCAACGGCACTAACTACGATTCGGCCCTCGGCACCGCGCAGACCGCCTACGGCGCTGCCGGCAAGCTGGAAGGTGCGCAGAACGTGGCGTATTTCTTCTCGGACGGTAACCCCACCACGTCCAACACCAATAACCCGAACAACCCCGGCAACGTGGTCAACCCGGAATACGGTGATGGGATCGACGCCACTGAAGAAGGTGTATGGCGGGCCTTCCTCGATGCCAACGGCATCAAGGCCTATGCCATCGGCCTGGGGGCCGGCGTCAACAGCATTTACCTGGACCCGGTGGCCTACGACGGCAGCACCCACACCAACACCAACGCGGTGGTGGTGGCCAACCTCGCAGGCCTGGATGCAGTGCTGGCCGGCACGGTACAGGGCGCGCCAGTCACCGGCAGCCTGCTGACGGACGGCTCGTTCGGTGCCGATGGTGGCTTCGTCAAATCCCTCACGGTGGACGGCATCACCTATACCTACAACCCCGCGGCGGGGGGCTCGATGAGCGCCAACCTGCCGGGCGGGCATGGCACGTTCGACACCGTCAGCAACAGCGTCACCATCACCACCAACCAGGGCGGCACGCTGATAGTGGACATGGACAACGGCGAGTTCCGCTACACACCGCCCAAGCTGACCGGCTCGCTGGTCACCGAAACCTTTGGGGTGATCGTCAGCGACAACGACGGCGACCTGGCGAGTTCCAGCCTGGTGGTCAAGGTCAACCCCAACGTGGCGCCGGTGGCCGGTGACGACCATGTGATCACCAATATCCTGTCGGGCAATATCGTGGTGCCTGCCGAGTTGCTGCTGGCCAATGACAGCGATGCCAACCATGACACCCTGACGGCTATCCCTACCAGTTTTCCAACCGGCTGGGTGGCCACCAAGGGCGTCAGCTTTACCGGGTCGGGGAGCCGATCGTTCATCAACCCCAGCAGCACGACCCTGGCGGATGTGCGTACCTCCTTTGCCCGCGACTCGGCGGCCATGACCGCTTTACTCGTGGTCAGCGGTAACCTCGGCGCGGTCGGCAACAGTAATGCCGAAGACCGCATTACGGTCAGCCTCAAGGCGGGTGAAACCCTCAACCTGGATCACAACCTGGCGAGCGGTAACGTCATCATGGCGTACTCGATCAATGGCGGCCCCGAGACCGTCATTCCCGATGGCACGACCTTGCCTGCTGCAGCGATGGACAGCACCTATCAGATCCATATCACCAACGTCACCAACCCGACAGGCAGTGGGGGCAACAGCGCCGAAAACTACCAGTTGAACATGAAGATCAACTACTCCGGCGCCCAGGACTTCACGCCGGACTACCACGGCAACTACTCGGTCAGCGATAACCACGGCGGCAGCGACAGCGCCGCGGTAGACATCAGCTACCAGGCCGGTACGACCCTCACCGGTACCAACGGTGATGACATCATCATGGCCGGGCCCGGCAACAACATCCTCAATGGCGGCGATGGCAACGACGTGCTCACCGCCGGCACCGGCAACAACGAGATGCACGGCGGCAATGGCAATGACCTGCTGTTCAGTGGCATCGGCAACGACCTGCTCGATGGCGGGGCGGGCATCGATACGGTCAGCTATGCCCACGCCACGGCAGGCGTGACCGTCAACCTTGGCCTGGCGAGCGCGCAAGCCACCGGCGGGGCCGGGACCGATACATTGATGGCCCTGGAAAACCTGGTGGGTTCCAACTTCAATGACTTCCTCACTGGCAACGGCAACAACAACCTGATCTCCGGCGGGCTGGGCAATGACACCCTCAAGGGCGAGGGTGGCGATGACATCCTGATCGGCGGCCCGGGTAACAACACCCTGACCGGTGGCCCTGGTGCCGATACGTTCCAGTACCTGACGGGCAACAGCGGGCACGATGTCATCACCGACTTTGGCGTGGGCACCGACAAGCTGGACCTCTCGCAATTGTTGCAAGGGGAGAATGCGACGGCGGCGTCCCTGGATGACTACCTGCACTTCAAGGTCACGGGCAGTGGGGCCACGTTGTTGACCACCATCGACATCAGCGCCGTGGCCGGTGCCACGCCGACCCAGACCATCGACCTGGCCGGGGTCAACCTGGCGACCCAATACGGTGTGACACCGGGCGCGGGCGGGCTGATTGCGGGTGGCGCGGATACCGCGACGATCATCAACGGGATGTTGAATGACCATTCGTTGAAGGTGGATACGGTCTGAGCGGATCCTTGCAACGCAAAACACTGTGCAGCAGCCGGCTTGCCGACGATGGCGATCAATAGGTCGCCATCGCCGACAGGCATTTTTGGCGCTGTTAGCGCATTGAGTTATAAGCACCATACTTTGCGTGATATGGCCCGCCAGCGTTTGCCGGTATGATAGGCGCCCCCGCAGTCTGGATTGCGAATACGCCATGACCCTGCAATACCCAACCATCGCCGATTGCGTCGGCAACACACCTTTGGTCCGCTTGCAGCGCATGGCGGGTAACACCAGCAATACCTTGCTGCTCAAGCTCGAGGGGAATAACCCGGCGGGCTCGGTCAAGGACCGCCCGGCGCTGTCGATGATCGCCCGTGCCGAGCAGCGCGGGCAGATCAAGCCCGGCGACACCCTGATCGAAGCCACTTCCGGTAATACCGGGATCGCCCTGGCCATGGCCGCGGCGATCAAAGGCTACAAAATGATCCTGATCATGCCCGACAACGGCAGCGCCGAGCGCAAGGCCGCAATGACCGCCTATGGCGCCGAGCTGGTACTGGTGACCCCGGAAGAGGGCATGGAAGGCGCACGCGATCTTGCCGAGCGCATGGCCGCCAAAGGCCGTGGCCAGGTGTTGGACCAGTTCGCCAACGGTGACAACCCCGAGGCGCACTACACCAGCACCGGCCCGGAGATCTGGCGCCAGACCCAGGGCACCATCACCCATTTCGTCAGCTCCATGGGCACCACCGGCACCATCATGGGCAACTCGCGCTACCTCAAGGAGCAGAACCCGGCGATCCAGATCGTTGGCCTGCAACCGATGGAAGGCGCGGCGATCCCGGGGATCCGTCGTTGGCCCGAAGAGTATCTGCCCAAGATCTACAACGCTGCCCGCGTCGATCGCATCATCGACATGGCCCAGCGCGAAGCCGAAGACACCACCCGTCGCCTGGCCCGTGAAGAAGGCATCTTCTGCGGCGTGTCCTCCGGTGGCGCCGTGGCCGGCATGTTGCGCCTGTCTGCAGAACTGGAAAACGCGGTGATCGTCGCGATCATCTGTGACCGAGGCGACCGTTACCTGTCGACCGGCATTTTCGACGCGCCCAACTGATGGCCAAGCAAGAGCGAGGCCTGCGCTTCCAGCCCACGGGCGGCAGCCGGGCGCCCCAAATCCCGGTCGGCAAGAAACAACGCCTGACCATTGAGCGCCTGGCCAATGATGGCCGGGGGATCGTGTTTTTCGAAGGTCGCACCTGGTTTGTGGTGGGCGCCCTGGCCGGCGAAGAGGTCGAGGCGCGGGTGCTCGGTGCCCATGGCAAAGTGGTCGAGGCCCGCACCGAGCGGGTGTTCCAGGCCAGCGAACTGCGCCGCCCGGCGCCGTGCGTGCATGCTGGCCGTTGTGGCGGTTGCAGCCTGCAACACCTGCCCCATGCCGAACAGCTTGCCCTGAAACAGCGCATGCTCGCCGAGCAATTGTCCCGTGTTGCCGGGGTCGAGCCCCAGGAGTGGGCAGCGCCGTTGAGCGGCCCCGAGTTCGGCTATCGCCGCCGGGCGCGGGTCGCCGTGCGTTGGGATGCCAAGGCCAAGCGCCTGGACGTGGGTTTTCGCGCCGTGGCCAGCCAGGACATCGTCGCCATCGATGATTGCCCGGTGCTGGTACAGGCCTTGCAACCGATCATGCAGCGCCTGCCCAACATGTTGCGGCGCCTGAGCAAACCTCAGGCCCTGGGGCATGTGGAACTGTTCAGCGGCTCGTCGATTGCCGTGTTGCTGCGGCATATGGCGCCGTTGTCCGACGCTGACCTGCTGGTGCTGCAAGAATTCTGCGGGTTCCATGACGCCCAGTTGTGGCTGCATGGCGAGGGCGAGCCGCAGCCGTTCGCGGCCGGGGCGGCCCTGGGCTATCGTCTGGAGCAGTGGGACCTGGAGCTGGCGTACCGGCCGGGGGATTTTGTGCAGGTCAATGCCGGGGTCAACGAGGCGATGGTGGCCCAGGCGCTGGATTGGTTGGCCCCGCGTTCCGACGAACGGGTGCTGGACCTGTTCTGCGGCCTTGGCAACTTTGCCTTGCCCCTGGCTCGCCAAGTGCGTGAAGTGGTGGCGGTAGAGGGCGTGCAGGCCATGGTGGACCGCGCAGCCCTCAACGCAGGCAGCAATAATTTGCATAATGTGCAGTTTTTTCAGGCCGATTTGTCCCAGCCTTTGAGTGATGCGCAATGGGCCAAAGCAGGCTTTTGTGCGGTACTCTTGGACCCACCCCGCGATGGTGCCCTGGAGGTTGTGCGCAAGCTCGCCACTCTGGGGGCTGATCGCCTGGTGTATGTGTCCTGCAATCCAGCCACGCTGGCGCGGGACACTGTCGAGTTGGTCAAGCAAGGCTACCGGCTAAAACGTGCCGGGATCCTCGATATGTTTCCGCAAACCGCGCATGTCGAGGCGATGGCGTTATTTGAAGCGAGCTAGGATGCTCGCTTAGTCCGACTGGCCTGCGTTCTCCAGGGCCTGTGACCTGCCAGGGAGTTCGCGGTACAAGGGTCAGCGATTTTGACGCGCTACAGGCGCGTCGTAGGGAAGGTAAGCAAGATGGTACAGGTGAGAGCACACCAGCCGATCAACACCGACGGCAGTATCAATCTCGAGGCATGGCTGGATCATGCCATCAGTGTCGATCCGGCACTGGACCGTGAAGCCTTGAAAGCCGCCTGCGAGTTCGCTCGCGAGGCTGAACAGCAAGACAATGCGGCCAAGAATCTTTGGGCCGAAGGAACCTCCAGTTTTCGTACCGGGCTTGAAATCGCCGAGATCCTCGCCGACCTCAAGCTGGATCAGGATTCGCTGATCGCCGCGGTGCTCTATCGCGGCGTGCGCGAAGGGCATATCGCGTTGCCCTTGGTCAGCCAGCGTTTCGGCGCGGTGGTGGCCAAGCTGATCGATGGCGTGCTGCGCATGGCCGCGATCAGCGCCAGCCTCAGCCCGCGCCAGTCGATGGTGCTGGGCACCCAGGGCCAGGTAGAAAACCTGCGCAAGATGCTGGTGGCGATGGTCGACGACGTGCGCGTAGCCCTGATCAAGCTGGCCGAACGCACCTGCGCGATCCGTGCGGTGAAAACCGCCGATGACGAAAAGCGCAACCGCGTCGCCCGCGAGGTCTTCGACATCTATGCGCCCCTGGCCCACCGCCTGGGGATCGGCCATATCAAGTGGGAGCTGGAGGACTTGTCCTTCCGCTACCTCGAACCCGATCAATACAAACAGATCGCGACCCTGCTGCATGAGCGGCGGCTGGACCGTGAGCGCTTTATCAGCGATGTGATGGGCCAGTTGCGCTCGGAGTTGCAGGCCACCGGTGTCGAGGCCGATATCAGCGGCCGCGCCAAGCATATCTATTCGATCTGGCGCAAAATGCAGCGCAAGGGCCTGGCCTTCAGCCAGATCTACGACGTGCGCGCCGTGCGTGTGCTGGTGCCGGAAATGCGCGATTGCTACACCGCGCTGGGCATCGTCCACACCCTGTGGCGGCATATTCCCAAGGAATTCGACGACTACATCGCCAACCCCAAGGAAAACGGCTACCGCTCGCTGCACACCGCGGTGATCGGCCCCGAGGGCAAGGTGCTGGAAGTGCAGATCCGCACCCACGCCATGCACGAGGAAGCCGAGCTGGGCGTTTGCGCGCACTGGCGCTACAAGGGCACCGACGTCAAGGCGGGCTCCAACCAGTACGAAGAGAAAATCTCCTGGCTGCGCCAAGTGCTGGAGTGGCACGAGGAACTCGGTGATATCGGCGGCCTGGCCGAGCAGTTGCGGGTGGATATCGAGCCTGACCGGGTCTACATCTTCACCCCCGACGGCCACGCCATCGACCTGCCCAAGGGCGCGACGCCGCTGGACTTCGCCTATCGCGTGCACACCGAGATCGGCCACAACTGCCGTGGCGCCAAGATCAACGGGCGCATCGTGCCGCTCAACTACAGCCTGCAGACCGGTGAACAGGTCGAGATCATCACCAGCAAGCACGGCACGCCGAGCCGCGACTGGCTGAACCCGAACCTGGGCTACATCACCACATCGCGGGCGCGGGCGAAGATTGTCCACTGGTTCAAGCTGCAGGCGCGGGACCAGAACGTCGCCGCCGGCAAGACCCTGCTCGAACGCGAACTGGGGCGCCTGGGCCTGCCCCAGGTGGATTTCGACAAGTTGGCCGAAAAAGCCAACATGAAGATTGCCGAGGATATGTTCGCCGCCCTCGGCGCCGGCGACTTGCGCCTGGCGCAACTGGTCAACCTGGCCCAGCAGTTGGTGGAACCGGAGCGCGGCAGCGAGCAACTGGAGCTGATTCCGCGCAAGGCCACGGGCTACAAGCCGGGCAAGCGCGGCGATATCCAGATCCAGGGCGTGGGCAACCTGATGACCCAGATGGCCGGCTGCTGCCAGCCGTTGCCGGGCGACGCGATCGTCGGCTACATCACCCAGGGCCGTGGGGTGAGCATTCACCGCCAGGATTGTGCCTCGGTGTTGCAACTGGGCGGGCGCGAGCCGGAGCGGATCATCCAGGTCAGCTGGGGCCCGGTGCCGGTGCTCACTTACCCGGTGGACATCATCATCCGCGCCTACGACCGTTCGGGGTTGCTGCGTGACGTCTCGCAAGTGCTGCTCAACGAGCGGATCAACGTACTGGCGGTCAACACCCGCTCGAACAAGGAGGACAACACTGCGTTGATGTCCCTGACCATCGAGATTCCGGGGCTGGACGCGTTGGGGCGGCTGCTGGGGCGTATTTCCCAGTTGCCGAACATCATCGAGACCCGGCGTAACCGCACGCCATGAGTCGCTGGATGAGTGCGGCCTGAAATGTGGGAGCGGGCTTGTGTAGGAGCTGGCTTGCCTGCGATGCAGGCGCCTCGGTCTACCCGATACCGAGGTGCCTGCATCGCGGGCAAGCCCGGCTCCCACATTTGCTCGGTGGTTTTCCCACTTGATCGGATAGAGAACGATGTATTCACTTGAAGACCTGCTACACCTGATGAACCGCCTGCGCGACCCGCAATACGGTTGCCCGTGGGACATCAAGCAAACCTACGCCAGTATCGTGCCCCACACCCTGGAAGAAGCCTACGAAGTCGCCGACGCCATTGAGCGCGGGGATTTTGATCATCTGCAAGGCGAGTTGGGCGACCTGTTGTTCCAGGTGGTGTATTACAGCCAGTTGGCCCGGGAAGAAGGGCGCTTCGAGTTTGTCGGCGTGATCGACAGCATCACCCGCAAGCTGATTCGCCGCCATCCCCATGTGTTTCCCACCGGTGACCTGTATGCGCCGCTGGATAATCCTCAGTTAAACGAAGAGCAGGTCAAGGCGCGCTGGGAGCAGATCAAGGCCGAGGAGCGCGCAGAAAAATCCGACGCCCCGCAGCAATTGTCCCTGCTCGATGATGTGCCTACCGCCTTGCCATCCCTGTCTCGCGCGGCCAAATTGCAAAAGCGCGCCAGCCAGGTCGGCTTCGACTGGCCGGCGGCGTTGCCGGTGGTGGATAACGTACGTGAAGAGCTCGATGAGGTGCTCGAAGCCATGGCCGACAACGACCCGGCAGCGATTGCCGATGAAGTCGGTGACCTGCTGTTTGCGGCGGTCAACCTGGCGCGGCACCTCAAGGTGGACCCGGAAACCGCCCTGCGCGGTGCCAATGCCAAATTCGAAAGGCGATTCCGATTTATCGAACAGGCATTGCGCGACACCCACCGTCCCATGGAAGATTGCACCCTCGAAGAGTTGGACGCCCTATGGGGCGAAGCCAAACGCCAGGAAAAGAATGTGTCCAACTGCGGTTGAGCAGTTGCCTAAGTGAGTAAGCACCATGAGCATTTCCCTTCGCGACCAGTTGCTCAAAGCAGGCCTGGTCAATCAGAAGCAGGCCAAGCAGGTCGGCAAAGACAAGCAGAAGCAGCAGCGCCTGGTTCACAAAGGCCAGGCCCAGGCCGATGACACCCAGCAGCGCCTGGCCCTGGAAGCGCAGGCCGAGAAGGTCAAGCGCGACCAGGAGCTCAACCGCCAGCAGCAGGAAAAGGTCGAGGCCAAGGCCCGTGCTGCGCAGGTCAAGCAATTGATCGAGACCTCGCGCCTGCCCAAGTTGACCACCGAGGACTACTACAACTTCGTGGACGACAAGAAGGTCAAGCGCCTGTCGGTCAACACCTTGATGCGCAACAAGCTGAGCAACGGCTCGTTGGCGATTGTCCATCACGGCGGCGGCTACGAAGTGATCCCGCGGGAGGCCGCGCTGAAAATCCAGGAGCGCGCACCGGAGCGTATCGTGCAGATGAACATCCTCACCGAGGCCCAGGTACCGGATGAAGATGATCCGTATGCCGCCTACCAGATCCCTGACGATCTGATGTGGTAAAGCGTTAAAACAACAAACCCCGCTCAAAAGGCGGGGTTTGTGTTTATAGGCACTGCGGCTGCGTGGGCCGGGTGGCTATGGGATTTCAGTTATTCAGGAGCTAGATGCCTGGCGTCTCATTTCGAGGGTTTCGAGCTCGTTTTTATAGTTATGGGCGTCGGACTCGTTGTGAAACATACCGACCAGCAGGTCTTGTTGATGTACATCCCAGATATGAATTCCGTGGGCCAGGGCCTCGTGGGACATATGGGCATCGTCGCGTTCCGTTACTTTTACTGTCATCTGCTTGCTCCAGTCTCTGGTTGATCTGCGGCAAGGCGTCGCAGGCCTTTGTTATATATTTTGTTAGCTTGCTAAGTAAACTGACTTTGCGCGCAACAATTCATTGCAGCAAACGCAACAATGCTCCAGGCCAAGTAAACCGCGACATTGCGTCGCAGGGGGCGGGGATTTATGACAAAAGTTTCATGTTTGAGTGAGGCTTTTGGCCGTGTGCCGGGCATCCCACCGCTATCGCAGGCAAGCCAGCTTGGAATGCGCTCACCTGTGGGAACTGGCTTGCCTGCGATAGATAGCGCCAGTCGCCTCACCACAAACTCCAGGCGAAAAAAAGCCCCGCATTTAGCGAGGCTCTTTCAACCCATCAACGATCAGATGCCTTTCACAACCTTGCCATTGACCGTGCCGTCCAACAGCATGATGTTGTATTCCTTGCCGTCGGTTTCGACTTGCTGCAGGCGAACCAGCAGGTAGTCCCAATCCTTGGCAAACCACATCACGGTGGTGCGCTTGCTTTGCGTCGGGTCGCGCACGCGTTCAACCTTGATGGCGTCGATCTTGCCGGCCTTGGTGTCGACTTTCTCGGCACCCAGCACGCGGAAGTCATAGGTGTCGACTTCACCATCATCCACCACCTGGTAGCTCATGGTTTTCTTGCCGGCGGCCACGTCATGCTGCAGGGCCAACTGGTAAGTGGATTTGTCGACCATGCCACGGTTCAGCGGGATCTTCACTGCATCGCCGCGATCGGTACCGGTGACCATCTTGGCGGTCCAGTCGAAGTCCAGGTCGGCTTTCTTGGCTTTACCCAGCCCACCCCGTTCAAAGTGGTAGGACTGTGGCAGCAAAGTATCCTTGTCCAGGGTCAAGGTACTTGTTTCGGTCAGGCTGGCGATCATCATCGAGGCCTTGAAGCTGAGCTTCCAGGTACCGTCGGCGGTTTTTTCCAGGCTGCGTTCCGCAGTACCGCTCATGGGCAACTGCTTCCAGTCGGCGGTATAGCTGGCGGAGAAAGGCTGAAGATCTGCCGCGTGCACGGTAGGCAGGGCAAGCAGAGCAAAAGCGAAGAGCAGGGCGCGACGCATAAAATCTCCTAGGTACGAATCAAGTGGCCGCTGGCCGCAAGTAACTGGCCGTCCAACAATGCACCCTGTTCACCGAGAACCAAGCGTCCTTCGGCAAACCAGCGAACCGCCAGCGGGTAAATCCTGTGTTCCTGGGTGTGAACCCGTTGCGCAAGGCTCTGCGCTGAGTCCGCAGACTCTACCGGAACTACTGCCTGTACGACCAGTGGCCCGCCATCGAGTTCCTCGGTGACAAAGTGCACGCTGCAGCCGTGCTCTGTATCGCCGGCCTCAAGGGCCCGCTGGTGAGTGTGTAACCCTTTGTATTTGGGCAGCAGGGAAGGGTGGATATTCAGCAGGCGCCCCTGGTAATGGCGCACGAAATCAGCGCTGAGAATGCGCATGAAGCCGGCGAGCACCACGAGTTTGGGGTTGAAGGCGTCGATCAGTTCGATCAAGGCTGCATCGAAGGCCTCGCGACCTTCGAACGCCTTGTGATCCAGGGAGCGGGTATCGATACCCGCGTCCTGGGCGCGTTGCAGGCCGTAGGCGTCGCTGCGGTTGGAAATCACCGCAGCGATGCGCACCGGGCTGTCGCCGGCGCGCGTGCTGTCGATCAGGGCCTGCAAGTTACTGCCGGTGCCGGAGAGCAGCACCACGACATCACAGGTTGCTGGCATCAGTGAGCCTTGAGGTTCTTCAGTTCAACCTGGGCAGCGCCTTCGGCAGCGGTGGCGATCTGGCCGATCACCCATGGCTGCTCGCCGGCTTCACGCAGTACGTTCAGCGCGCTTTCCACGTGCTCTTGCGCCACGCAGATGACCATGCCCACGCCGCAGTTCAGCACGCGGTGCATTTCGGTTTCGTTGACGTTGCCTTTCTCTTGCAGCCAGTCGAAGACCGCCGGGCGCTGCCAGCTGGCCACGTCGACGATGGCCTGGGCGCCTTTTGGCAGCACGCGCGGGATGTTGTCCAGCAGGCCGCCACCGGTGATGTGGGCCATGGCCTTGACTGTGCCAGTGTCCTTGATCAGCTTGAGCAACGGCTTGACGTAGATGCGGGTCGGGGCCATCAGCAGGTCGGTCAAAGGCTTGCCATCGAGCTGGGTGTTCTCGATGTCGGCGCCGGACACTTCGATGATCTTGCGGATCAGCGAGTAGCCGTTGGAGTGCGGGCCGGACGATGGCAGGGCCAGCAGGGCGTCACCGGCAGCTACCTTGGAGCCGTCGATGATCTCGGCTTTTTCCACGACGCCGACGCAGAAGCCGGCCAAGTCGTAGTCTTCGCCTTCGTACATGCCTGGCATTTCAGCGGTTTCGCCGCCGACCAGGGAGCAACCCGACAGTTCGCAGCCAGCGCCGATACCGGTGACCACTTGTGCAGCGGTTTCCACGTTCAGTTTGCCGGTGGCGTAGTAGTCGAGGAAGAACAGCGGCTCGGCACCGCATACCACCAGGTCGTTGACGCACATGGCCACCAGGTCGATGCCGATGGTGTCGTGCTTGTTCAGGTTCAGCGCCAGGCGCAGCTTGGTGCCCACGCCGTCGGTGCCGGAGACCAGCACAGGCTGCTTGTAGCCGGCCGGGATCTCGCAGAGGGCGCCGAAACCGCCCAGGCCACCCATGACTTCGGGGCGCGCAGTGCGCTTGGCGACGCTCTTGATGCGTTCGACCAATGCTTCACCGGCGTCGATGTCTACACCGGCGTCCTTGTAGCTCAGGGAGGGTTGCTTGCTCATGATCCAGGCCTTTAGGGGGGGATTCAGGGGTAACGACCGATGCGGTGGGGGTACGGAAGTCGAACACTTCAGGACGCCCAGCCGTTGACGGTCTGCGAAGGCGCGCGATTTTATCAGGCTTGAGGGGCAGCGGCCATCCTCGGGCCGACGGGCAGGGGCATATGGTGCTAAAAAAACCTTAATCGGCGCCGCGATCGCCTGTATTAAGGTATAGCCTTTAACCCGCTATCGTTATGACAGTACGAAAACTTACCGGGGCCTTGTGAATGTTTTGCCGGTCGCTGTGGTCACAGCCTTGCTTAACCTTCTTCACGCGGCCTGTTCCAGCCGCTTTTTTGTCGTTCGGGAATCTTTTTTCATGGGTCTGAGTAGATATTTTTTTGTGGGCTGTTTGTCGTTGGTCAGCCTGGCCAGTCATGCCGAAACTGTTAATGGTCTTTATCAAGTGCTGGAGCCGGTCAGCAGCCAGGCGCCCGAGGAGCGCGCACAAGCTACCCAGCGCGCCCTGGAAACCCTGGTGATCCGCCTCACCGGCGACACCAAGGCCGCCCAGGGCCCTGGCCTGGCGGCAATTCGCAAGGATCCGCAACAGATCATCAGCCAGTACGGCTACGACGCCGGCCCGCCGGAAAGCCTGCAAGTGGATTTCGATCCGGTCAGCACCGACCGCGCCCTGCGTGATGCCGGCCTGGCGCTGTGGGGTAACAATCGGCCATCGATCCTTGGCTGGTGGCTCAGCGATTCCACCGAAGGCAGCAGCCTGGTGGGTGATGGCCAGGCCGCTGCCGAGCCGCTGCGCCGTGCGGCCCAGCATCGGGGCTTGCCGTTGCGCCTGCCGCTGGGTGACCTCGATGAACAGATCGTTGCCACCGCGCCTAATCTTGAGAGCGCAGATCCCGCGCCCCTGCGTTCGGCCTCCGAGCGTTATGGCGCCGATGCGCTGCTGGCGGTGCATGCCCGTGAAGACACGGGCCAATGGCAAGCCAAGTGGCGCCTGTGGCTGGGTGACAAAGCCGAGCAGGGCACCGTACAGGGCGCCGACACCGCGGCCTTGGCCGATGCCGTCTTGCTGGCGGTCAGTGAGCGGCTTGCCCCACGGTTTGCGGTAAAAGCCGGGGTGTCGAGCGAGCAGTTGCTGCAAGTGCAGGGCATGACCCTGGAACGCTACGCCGCCCTCGGTCACCTGCTGGAGCCCTTTGGTGCGCAGTTGCAGCGAGTGGATGGCGACCGGATCGTCTATCGGGTCAATGGCAGCAGCGAGCAACTGCGCAGCCAGTTGAGCCTGGCCAAGCTGCAGGAAGTGCCGGCCGGCGAGGCGCTCGCGCCACAACCTGTGCCGGCGCCAGTGGTCGAAGGCGCTTCACGGGCACCCGTGCCGCAAGCCGAGCCCGAGCCGCAGCTGCGTTTTCGTTGGTAAATGTTCTTCCTTATATAGAAGCAACTGACAGATGGAGTGGTTTATGGCGGATACGCGTCGTTGGGTGTGGCTTGGCGGGATTGTCCTGCTGTGCGTCTTTGTGTTCTTGCTGCATTCGATCCTGACGCCGTTCCTGGTCGCGTTGCTGCTGGCTTATCTGTTCGACCCGGTGGTCGATCGCCTGGAAAAACTCGGCCTGTCGCGCACCTGGGGCGTGGTGGCGGTATTTGCGCTGTTTACCCTGATCGTCATGGCGCTGCTGTTGGTGCTGGTGCCGATGCTGGCCAAGCAGATGATCCGCCTGTACGAATTGGCGCCGCAAATGCTCGACTGGCTGCAACACACGGCCATGCCGTGGGCGCAGTCCAAGCTCGGCCTGGCCGATGGCTTCTGGAAGTTCGACAAGGTCAAGGCCGCGATCAGCGAGCATATGGGCCAGACCACCGATATCGTCGGGGTGATCCTCAGCCAAGCCACGGCTTCCAGCCTGGCGCTGATCGGTTGGCTGACCAACCTGGTGTTGATCCCGGTGGTGGCGTTCTACCTGCTGCGTGACTGGGACATCATGATGGCCAAGATCCGCAACCTGCTGCCCCGTGATAGCGAGGAGCGCATCGTGTCCCTGGCCGGGGAGTGCCATGAGGTACTGGGTGCGTTTGTTCGCGGGCAGTTGCTGGTGATGGTCGCGCTGGGGATTATCTACGCTGGCGGGCTAATGGCGATTGGCCTGGAACTGGGCCTGTTGATCGGCATGATTGCCGGCCTGGCGGCGATTGTGCCGTACATGGGCTTTGTCATCGGGATTGGCGCGGCGCTGGTGGCCGGCCTGTTCCAGTTTGGCGGCGACTTGTACCCGATGCTGGGGATTGTCGCGGTGTTCATGGTTGGTCAGGCCCTGGAAGGCATGGTGCTGACGCCGTTGCTGGTGGGCGACCGCATCGGCCTGCATCCGGTGGCCGTGATCTTTGCGATCCTGGCGGGCGGCGAGCTGTTTGGCTTTACCGGCATCCTCCTGGCGCTGCCGGTGGCGGCGGTGATCATGGTGCTGGTGCGCCATGTGCATGATGTGTACAAGGATTCGGACGTCTATACGGGCGCCGATGACCCTCAGTTGTAAGGCTGATCACAAACCCGGCTCAAGGCCGGGTTTGTTACCTCTAGGGCTTGGCATTTAGCCATCGCGTCAAACAATCTCCAAAAAATCCAATGAGTTAACGCAAACCTTTGATTTTGCTTGTGGTCTGTTGCATTGTGCGCCCGGCGTCACGGGTATAAACTTTGCAAACTTTTCACAGAGGCCACTAACGGTTCGATTGGAACCGTTCAGTCAGCATGAAACCGATTCAGCTGCCCCTAGGTGTGCGTCTGCGTGACGACGCTACCTTCATCAATTACTACCCAGGCGCCAATGCCGCTGCACTCGGCTATGTCGAGCGGCTCTGCGAAGCCGACGCCGGGTGGACGGAAAGCCTGATCTACCTCTGGGGCAAGGACGGCGTGGGGCGGACCCACCTGTTGCAGGCCGCCTGCCTGCGTTTTGAGCAGTTGGGTGAGCCGGCGGTGTACCTGCCGTTGGCCGAGCTGCTGGACCGTGGCATCGGTATCCTCGACAACCTTGAGCAATACGAACTGGTGTGCCTGGACGACCTGCAAGCGGTCGCCGGCCGGGCAGACTGGGAAGAAGCACTGTTCCATCTGTTCAACCGCCTGCGCGACAGTGGCCGGCGCCTGTTGATTGCCGCGTCTACCTCGCCACGGGAATTGCCGGTCAAGCTGGCAGACCTCAAGTCGCGCCTGACCCTGGCGCTGATCTTCCAGATGCGCCCGCTGTCCGACGAAGACAAATTGCGGGCCCTGCAACTGCGTGCCTCGCGCCGTGGCTTGCACCTGACCGATGAAGTCGGGCATTTCATCCTCACCCGCGGTACCCGCAGCATGAGCGCGCTGTTCGACTTGCTCGAGCAGCTCGACCAGGCCTCCTTGCAGGCCCAGCGCAAGCTCACTATCCCCTTTCTCAAAGAAACCCTCGGCTGGTAGCCAGCCCTTTGAAACCGGTGCTCCTGGCAAATTCCAGGCGCCAGAAAACCTGCGCTTGAGCCGCTATGGCCACGCAAAAGGGCTTAAATGGGGTGTAAGGGCTTAGATGACATAGGTCAAACAAGAAGTCACATAGATCACGATTGAATTTGCAAATCGATGTCATAGAAGGCATAGTCTCGACTTCTTTACATATCAGCCACGGTCGTGCCCATGCTAAATCGCTTCGCACCCCTCGTGCCTCTCGCACTCGTTACCCTGTTGTTTGGTTGCGCCACCCACCCCCAGCAGGTGGTCGAGCAGCAAAAGCCGCAACAACAGCATCAAGCCAAATTCGTCGCAGCACAGTCTTCTTCTGTTTATGAAGAAGAGGTGGCGACCGAAAAAGAACTGGCCCAGTTCGCCGATAGCAAGCCTTATCAGCTGCCGCTGCTGGCCGATAGCATTCTCGAACGCGGCATGTCCCTGATCGGTACCCGTTACCGTTTCGGCGGTACCTCTGAAGCCGGTTTCGACTGCAGTGGCTTTATCGGCTATCTGTTTCGTGAAGAGGCCGGCATGAACCTGCCGCGCTCCACCCGCGAAATGATCAACGTGGATGCACCGTTGGTCGCACGGAACAACCTCAAGCCTGGCGATCTGCTTTTCTTCAGTACCAATGGCCGTGGTCGTGTCAGCCACGCCGGTATCTACCTGGGCGATGACCAGTTCATCCACTCCAGCAGCCGCCGCAGCGGTGGGGTGCGGGTCGATAAGCTGGGCGACAGCTACTGGAGCAAAACCTTCATCGAAGCCAAGCGTGCATTGGCGATGGCCCCGACTACCGTTACCGCTCGCAAGTAAAGTTAAAGTGATACTTGAAGTTTGACGCGTAACCGCTAGAATCCTGAGATATTGTTGCGAACCTGACCGCGCAAGCTTGCTTGCGCGGTCTAGTTTTCAGCGTTCGGCAGCGAAAGCCGCATCCAGATCAGGATTGTTCTGCCCATGTCGACCTCGGCCCGCCTAATTCTTGTTGTTTGCGCCGCACTGCTCAGTGCCTGCGCCAGCCGTCCTCCACCTGCGCCTGTGGCTGTCAAGCCCAAGCCGGTCTTCAACTACGCCACCCAGAATTTTTCGCCAGCGGCTGAAGATGTGCTGTTTCGCGCCCTGGGCCTGGTCGGCACGCCTTATCGCTGGGGCGGCAATACTCCGGATTCGGGGTTTGATTGCAGTGGCCTGATTGGTTTTGTATACCGCGATGCCGCTGGTATCTCCCTGCCGCGCACCACTCGCGAGTTGATCGTGATGCGGGCCCAGGACGTGCGTGAAGATGCGCTGCAGACCGGTGACTTGCTGTTCTTCGCCACGGGCGGCGGCTCGCAGGTCAGCCATGCCGGCATCTATGTGGGTGAAGGGCGTTTCGTCCATGCACCGCAAACCGGCGGTACGGTGAAGCTTGATACCTTGTCCAAGGCCTACTGGCAGAATGCCTATCTGAGCGCCAAGCGCGTATTGCCGTCGGAGCATCTGGCGCGGAACCCCTAGAAGGGGGTGTCGGTTTTGCGAGTGGCCATATGCTTCAAATAGCCCACCAGCAACTCCAGGTCGGCCTCTGGCAACACGCTGGCGGTAAACGCCGGCATCTTGGCTTGCGGCCAATGCCTCAGGCTCTGGGGATCACGGATGTAACGCTTGAGAAAGTCGCCGCCGAAATATTCGGTGGGGCTGTAGGGTAGATTCAGGTCCGGGCCTACCTGCGCGTCACCTGCGCCGTTTAGGCGATGGCAGGCCAGGCAGTTCTTCTGGAACAGGGCGAACCCCTGGTTGACCGGATCGTCCACCGCCAGCGCAGGGTCCGGCAGCAGCGCCGGGAAGCGTTCGGCAACGGTTTTCAACTGTTTGATCGTCGAGATCTGGAAGGGCCATTGTTCCGGGCTGATCCCGCTCGCCTGGGGTTGGGTCCACACCAGGTAAAACGGCCCGGCGCTGGGCTTGCCCTTGGCCAGCGGGGGCCATGGCTGGGCCGGATCCTCCACCGCCAACCACGCCTGGGCGCCGCTTTGCGAAAGCAGCGGCGCGGCAGCCAGTTCGGCGGCGAAACCATCGAGCGCTACCGCCTGCACATGGTTCTGCGCCAACACGCCCGGCAAGAGTACGGCCAGCGGTACTGCGCGATAGGTCATGTTGCGCTTGTAGGAAACGTCATCAACGATCTGCACGGTTTGCGCTGCCGGGTGCTTGAGCAACTCGGCGGTTTGCCAGGTTGTGCGGCTGTGATCCAGCTCGATGGTCAACGAGGCGGCGCTGGCGGGGTAGGCCAGGATCAGCATCAGCAGGACGATAATGTGTTTCAAGGCGAGTCCCATTCGGCAGTGGCGGTCTGGGCTCAGGATACCGGACATCGACGACGAAGCCGTACGCAAAAAAGACAGCCCCGGCCACGGGAACGCTCTACGCGGTTTCCCGGGCGGTGCTGCCAAAGGCTGCAATGTCTAGGTGTGATCGGCCCGCTCAACCAATGATCTTGGTCAGGTTGGGCAAAATCAGAATCAGTGTGGTGGCGAAGAGAATGAGCCCCGCCTGGCGGACTTTCGATTGTTTGAACATGGCTGACTGCCTTTTGTTGTTATTCCTGAGCGTCAAATGCGCCGATGCAAGCACCATCATTGACTACGTTAGGCCTGCGAGATGGCATTTTTCTTACAGCTGCTCCAGCAAGACCCGGCAGCAGCGTCATACACTTCTTACTGATTCAACCTTAGAGCCCATGTCGGGCGTGGCTTAGATCGCTTTCATATCAACTTAGATTGAAATCCTTTTAAAAGCGCATGAGGCATATGGCCATCTTCGCGCCAGCCCCTTGGCTAGACAGCTAAAACGATTAACCTGGGGTTTTCGCCAGCCTCCTACCGTTCGTCTGAGCGTGCTCGTCAAGGCCAATGAGCGCATCGGTCATTGAATCTGCCCTGGCGGCGCTTAAGGTAAGGGCACGGTCGGCTCTCCCCTTGAGAGCTCCATTGCACAGTGGTTCGAGGACGTCATGACCCAAGCTTTGATCTTTGATGCGATACGTACGCCCCGGGGCAAAGGCAAGGCCGATGGCGCCTTGCACAGCGTCAAGCCGGTGAACCTGCTGGCCGGCTTGCTCAGCGCCCTGCAACAGCGCAGTGACCTGGACACGCGCCAGGTGGATGACATCGTGCTCGGTTGCGTCACGCCAGTCGGGGACCAGGGCGCGGATATCGCCAAGACCGCCGCGTTGGTAGCCGACTGGGACGTCAGCGTCGCCGGTGTGCAGGTCAACCGCTTCTGTGCGTCGGGCCTGGAGGCGGTCAACCTTGGGGCGATGAAGGTGCGTTCCGGCTTCGAGGACCTGGTGGTGGTCGGCGGTGTCGAGTCCATGTCCCGCGTGCCCATGGGCAGCGATGGCGGTGCCTGGGTGCTGGACCCGCAGACCAATATGCACAGCCACTTCACGCCCCAGGGGATTGGCGCCGACCTGATCGCCACCCTGGAAGGCTTCAGCCGCGAAGATGTCGACACCTTCGCCTTACACTCCCAGCAGAAAGCGGCGCGGGCCAGATCAGATGGTTCCTTCAACAAATCCCTGATCCCGGTGCAGGACCAGAACGGCATCGTACTGCTCGATCACGACGAATTTATCCGTGGCGACTCGACGCTCGAAGGGTTGGGCAAACTCAAGCCGAGCTTCGAAATGATGGGGCAGATGGGCTTCGATGCCACGGCCTTGCGGGTCTACAGCCATGTCGAGCGCATCCAGCATGTGCACACACCGGGTAACAGTTCCGGGATTGTCGATGGCGCGGCCTTGATGCTGATCGGCTCCGAGGCCCGGGGCCGTGAATTGGGCCTGCAAGCGCGTGCGCGTATCGTCGCCACCGCCGTCACCAGTACCGATCCGACCATCATGTTGACTGGCCCCGCGCCGGCCACCCGCAAGGCCCTGGCCAAGGCCGGCCTGCGGGTCGAGGACATCGACCTGTTCGAGGTCAACGAAGCCTTCGCCTCGGTGGTGCTCAAGTTCATCAAGGACATGGGCATCGACGCCGCCCGGGTCAATGTCAATGGTGGCTCGATTGCCATGGGCCACCCGCTGGGGGCCACGGGGTGCGCGATCCTCGGCACCTTGCTCGACGAGTTGGAGGTGCGCCAGCAGCGTTACGGCCTGGCCACGCTCTGTGTGGGCGGCGGCATGGGTATCGCCACCATTATCGAACGCCTCTGAGCCTAAGGAATCTGTCATGACCGACGCCATTCGTTACGAAAAAGGCCAGGACCAAATCGTGGTGCTGACCCTCGACATGCCCGGCCAGAGTGCCAACACCATGAACGCGGCCTACCGCGAGGCCATGGCCGCCACGGTCGCACGCCTGGATGCGGAAAAGGATGGGATTGCCGGGGTCATAATCACCTCGGCGAAAAAAACCTTCTTTGCCGGCGGTGACCTCAATGAGCTGATCAAAGTCGACAAGCCCCATGCCAAGGCGTTCTACGACATGGTCCTGGGCCTGAAGGCGCAGTTGCGCAGCCTGGAAACCCTCGGCAAGCCGGTGGTGGCCGCGATCAACGGCGCCGCCCTCGGCGGTGGCTGGGAGCTATGCCTGGCGTGCCAGCACCGCGTGGCGCTGGATCATCCAGCCGTGCAGATCGGCTTGCCGGAAGTCACCCTCGGCCTGTTGCCGGGCGGCGGCGGGGTGGTGCGCATGGTGCGCATGCTGGGTCTGGAGAAGGCCTTGCCGTACCTGCTGGAAGGCAAGAAGATCAGCGCGCAGAAGGCCCTGCAAGCCGGTTTGATCGACGAGTTGGCGGCGGATCACGATGAACTGCTGGCCAAATCCCGGGCCTGGATCCTGGCCAACCCGACGGCCAAACAGCCTTGGGATATCAAGGGTCACCAGATTCCAGGTGGCACACCGTCCAATCCAAAAGTCGCGCAAATGCTCGCCATTGCGCCGTCGATCCTGCGCAGCAAAACCAATGGCTGCTTCCCGGCGCCGGAGAAAATCCTCTGTGCGGCCGTGGAGGGCGCCCAGGTGGACTTCGACACCGCGCACCTGATCGAGACCCGCTACTTCACCGAGCTCACCACCGGCCAGGTGGCGAAGAATATGATCGGCACCTTCTGGTTCCAGCTCAACGAAATCAACGCTGGTGGCTCACGGCCTGCGGGGTTTGCGCCGTATGTCACGCGCAAGGTCGGCATCCTCGGCGCCGGCATGATGGGCGCGGGGATTGCCTACACCAGTGCATCGGCGGGAGTGGAAGTGGTGCTCAAGGACGTGACGCTGGCGGCGGCAGAGAAGGGCAAGGCCCACTCGGCGGCGCTGCTGGACAAGAAAGTCAGCCGTGGGCAACTGACGCCTGAGCAGCGGGAAAGCACCCTGGCGCGGATCCATCCTACAGACAGCGATGCCGACCTGGCCGGTTGCGACCTGATCATCGAAGCCGTATTCGAAGACCGTGACCTCAAGGCCAAGGTCTCGGCGGCGGCCCAGCGCGTGGTAGGCGCTGACGCGGTGATTGCTTCCAATACGTCCACCTTGCCCATCAGCGGCCTGGCGAATGCGGTGCCGGACCAAGGCAAGTTTATCGGCCTGCACTTCTTCAGCCCGGTGGAAAAAATGCCACTGGTGGAAATCATCAAAGGTGCCAATACCAGCGACGAAACCCTGGCTCGTGGTTTTGATTTCGTACTGCAAATCAAGAAAACCCCGATTGTGGTGAACGACAGTCGCGGCTTTTTCACCTCGCGGGTATTTGGCACCTTCACCAACGAAGGCATCACCCTGCTCGGCGAAGGCGTAGCCGCGCCGATGATCGAGACCGAAGCGCGCAAGGCCGGGATGCCGATTGGTCCGCTGGCGATTTCTGACGAAGTTTCCCTCAGCCTGATGAGCCATATCCGTCAGCAGACAGCCAAGGATCTGCACGCCGAAGGCAAGACGCTGCCCGAGCATCCGGCGTTTGCGGTGATCGACCTGTTGCTCAATGAGTACAAGCGCCCGGGCAAGGCGGCGGGCGGTGGTTTCTACGAATACCCCAGCGGTGGCCAGAAATACCTGTGGCCAGAACTCAAGGTGCGCTTCGAGAAGCCCGGCCAGCAGATTTCGGCACAGGATGTGCGCGACCGCCTGCTGTTTATCCAGGCCATCGAAACAGTGCGGTGTGTGGAGGAGGGCGTGTTGATGTCCACCGCCGATGCCAATATCGGTTCGATCTTCGGCATCGGCTTTGCGGCGTGGACCGGCGGGGCGCTGCAGTTTATCAACCAGTACGGTTTGAACGACTTCGTGGCGCGGGCGCGTTACCTGGCCGAGCAATACGGCGAACGGTTCACCCCGCCAGCCTTGTTGCTGGAAAAGGCCGCCCAGGGCACAACGTTCTAACCTCCCGACAGGTCATGGGTGGGGGCTTGCCTTGAAAGGGTATTTCAGGGCAGGCTGGCGGGTGTGCGTTATTCCCATCACCGTGTCAGGTATTTTTTATGTCGCTACGCGTCTGCATTCTGGAAACCGATATCCTGCGTCCGGAACTGGTCGATCAATATCAAGGTTACGGGCAGATGTTCCAGCGCCTGTTTTCGCAGCAGCCGATTGCCGCCGAATTCGTCGTCTACAACGTGATGCAAGGCCACTACCCGGCGGACAGCGAAGTGTTCGACGCCTACCTGGTCACGGGCAGCAAGGCGGATTCCTTCGCTACCGACCCGTGGATCGAAACCCTCAAGGCCTACCTGCTGAACCGTTACGAGCGGGGCGACAAGCTGCTCGGCATCTGTTTCGGCCATCAACTGCTGGCGCTGCTGCTGGGCGGCAAGAGCGAGCGGGCGAGCCAGGGCTGGGGCGTGGGCACGCACAACTATCAATTGGCCGCCAAGGCGCCGTGGATGAGCCCGGTGGTAGAAGAACTGACCCTATTGATCAGCCATCAGGACCAGGTCACCGCCTTGCCGGAAAACGCCACGGTGATCGCCTCCAGCGATTTCTGCCCGTTTGCCGCTTATCACATCAATGATCAGGTGCTGTGCTTCCAGGGGCATCCGGAGTTTATCCACGATTACTCCCGGGCCTTGCTCGACATTCGCCAGCTCAACCTTGGCGAACAGATCTACCAGCAGGGCGTCGCCAGCCTTGCCCATGACCACCACGGGGTAACCGTGGCGGAATGGATGATGCGTTTTGTAGCCCACAAGCCGCAGGTCGCTTGACCCCGGCCGGCCGGGGTGGGCAGGTTACAGCCACCCCGAGCGCTTGAAGCTGGCCCACAGGCCCGTACACCCCACCGCGATAAATCCCAGTACCGCAAAATAGCCGTAGTGCCATTGCAGTTCCGGCATGTTCTGGAAGTTCATCCCATAGATCCCGGCCACCGCCGTGGGGAATGCGAGGATCGCCGCCCAGGCTGCAAACTTGCGCTGCACCACGCTCTGGCGCGAGGCTTCGAGCAGCACGCCGATCTCGATGGTCTGGCTGGCGATGTCGCGCAGGGTCGAAAGGTCTTCCATCTGCCGCGTGACGTGGATCTCTACATCGCGAAAGTATGGGCGCATGTTCTTGTCGATAAACGGGAAGCTCAGCTTTTGCAATTCCTCGCTGATTTCCACCATTGGCGCCACATGCCGGCGCAGCCGCAGTACGTCGCGGCGCAGGCCGTGCAGGTTCTGGATATCGCGCTCGTTCAGGGAGTTGCACAACACGTTGTGCTCCAGCGCATCGATCTCGGCATGAATCGCCTCACTCACGGGCTGGTAGTTTTCGGTGACAAAATCCAGCAGGGCATAGAGTACGAAATCTTCCCCGTGCTCCAGCAGTAGCGGCCGCGCCTCACAGCGCTGGCGTACATAGCCGTAGGACGCCGAGTGGCCGTTGCGCGCGGTGATGATATAGCCGTTGCCGGCAAAAATATGGGTCTCGATAAACTCCAGCTTGCCTTCATGGCGCACCGGCGAATAAGTCACGATAAACAGTGCGTCGCCAAAGGTTTCCAGCTTCGGCCGGCTGTGTTTTTCGAGGGCGTCTTCGATGGCCAGTTCATGCAGGTTGAACTGGCGTTGCAGATTGGCCAGTTCCTGGGCGTCGGGCTCTTCCAGGCCGATCCATACAAAGTGATCAGGCTTGGCCGCCCAGGCGGCGCCTTCATCGAGGGTGATATCCCGGACTTTTTTACCGGCGCTATAGACGGCCGCCGCAACAACTCTACCCATAATGCTGATCGCTTCTTCACAAGTGGCAGTAACCGGCCAGCTTAGCCTGAAACGCCACATTGTAGGAGCCGGCTTGCCGTCAGGTTTTTTGCAGTGTTTTATCCATGGCTTCAATGCACTCGACCATTTGCGTCCGGCACTTCTCCATCAGCCCGGGCATGTCATCCATCGTCAATCCTGTTGTAGGAATCGGCGCCAATGACCGGATCAAGATATCGCCACTGTTCCAGCGATTGAGCTTCATCTGCGTCACATAGGTACTGACGCACACCGGCACAATCGGCACTCCGGCGGCAATCGCCATTTGGAACGCGCCCTTCTTGAACGGCAGCAACGATTCACCCAGGTTGCGTGTGCCTTCCGGAAACACCCAGATCGAGGTTTCTTCGTGTTGCAGGGTATGGGTGGTGGTCAACATCGACCGCCGCGCCTTCTGCGCATTGCCCCGGTCAATCAACACATTGCCCGCCAGCCAGAACAGTTGCCCGAACAGTGGCACCCACTTCAGGCTTTTTTTGCCGATGCACACGGTGCGATAGGGCACCACATTGCCGAACACGAACAAATCATAGTTGGACTGGTGGTTGGCAATAATCACGCAACTGCTCGGCTTGTTGCGCAGCGAGTCCACTTGCGGCTTGACCCGCAGCCGCAGGATCCACATGGCCGGCAGAGCATACAGGCGGGCGCACAGGCGGCTGTTATCCGGGTTGAACGGCCGGCAGATCCCCAGCAGCACGCCCAGCACACCGGCAATCAGAAAATGCAGGCCCATCAATAACATGCGTAAACAATAGAGCATCGACACGGACCATCGGGACAAAAGGTGGCGCAGTGTACGGACGTGCACTGTATTCGGCAATTACCCCTGTAGTGGTAGGAGATGGGCGATGTTTAAGTACATGTTTCAGCAGATGGAGACAGATGCCATCTAGAGCGGTTGCAAGGTGATTCAGAACGGGCTGTAAGAAAAAGCCCGACGCAGGGTCGGGCTTTGTTTGATGCGGTCTCGGGAGACTCAGCCCAGATGTTCCTGGTCCTGAATGATCGCGTTATCCAGCAGATCCAGCAGGGCTTTACGCACCTTCAGCTTGGTTTGCTTGTGGGCGTTCATATTGATCTTCTTCAACTGCCGCGCCGCTTCCAGGGCCGCGGCTTGCAGCTCTTCGGGTGCCACCACCTTATCGAGGAAACCGGCGCTCAAGGCGTCCTGCGGGGTGAACATCTCGGCATTGATCACCGAACGATGAAACGCCGACTTACGCAGGCGATCGCGGGCCAGTTCAATCCCGGCATGGTGCATGGTCATGCCGATCATCACTTCATTCAGGCCAATGCTAAAAGGCCCCTCGACACCAATCCGGTAATCGACCGACAGCAACAGGAACGCCCCCTTTGCCACCGCATGCCCAGGGCACGCGACAATCACCGGAAACGGGTGCGACAACAGGCGACGCGCCAGGGTCGAGCCCGACGTCACCAGGCTGACCGCCTCTTTAGGGCCGGCCGTCATCACTTTCAAATCATAACCACCCGACAGAATCCCCGGCGTACCGGTGATAATCACCACCGCGCGATCCTTCTCGGCCTGGTCCAGCGCTTCATTAAACGCACTGACCACGGCAGGGGAAATGGCATTGACCTTACCGTTGCTCAAGGTCAGGGTCGCGATACCGTCTTCGAGGTGGTAGGCAATCAACTCACTCATGACGCGATTCCTTGTAATACGTTTAATAGAAGGGCAGGCCGCAGACGTTACCCAGCATGGCCGCCCCGGTAAAGCGCCATGACTGACTGGCCAGTCAGACTTTTCCCAACCGCCCGGCCCAGAGTAGGCTACGTCAGGGCTCGCCAGCCACCTTGGCCCCATACCGACACGCCTTGAAAATGGCACAATCGCCGCCCTCCACACCGCGCCAGAGGGAGGCGGCATGGGATAACCGTCTAAGCGCATGAAAATTCTGAAAAAAACCTTTGCCATCGGAAAAGCTTTCGACTACATTAGCGCGCCTCGACAGACTGAATCAGTTTGACGAGATACGGTGAAGTGTCCGAGTGGCTTAAGGAGCACGCCTGGAAAGTGTGTATACAGGAAACTGTATCGAGAGTTCGAATCTCTCCTTCACCGCCAAATTTGAAACGACTAAACCCCTGAAAACGTTAAAGTTTTCAGGGGTTTTGTGTTTTCAGAGGGTCAAAAAAGCCCCATATGGGAACATCCATGGGAATACGGGCTGCTGAATTGGCCGCGTTCGAACCCCGGTTTACGGGCCTTCGTCAGCACCTGGTGGCTGAATGCCCAGGGCGTGCTGCAGCATGCCGATGACGTCCGGGCCGTCCTCGTTGATCCACATGCCGTAGTGCTGCCGGATCATATTCGCGCTGGTGTGGCCCATCTGTTCCGCGATCCAGTCGACCGAGGCCACGCCGGTGGTGAGCAACTGGCTGGCGTAGGTGTGTCGGCATTGGCCAGGACCACGATAGCGAACGCCGGCCGCTTTCAAGTGCGCTTTGAAGAACCTGTCCCTCACGACGAAGTCGCTGACGTGCGGTAGGCCGCTCTTGGTGTTCAGGAACACAAAATGCAGCTTGTGCTTGCGGACGGTCTTGTTGTCCCGCTCGACGACGTCGACCGTGTCCACAGTCTTGAGCTGGTTGATGGCGTCCAGTTTGCGCAGGGCATCCCACGCGGGCTCCAGCAGGCGCACTTTGCGCGTCGAGCGCCGGGTTTTGGTCACGCGGTAGGCCCCGCGCACCTTGGACCGGCGGAAAGTCACTGTCCCCTGTTTCAGGTCGACGTCCTCCCAGGCCAGCGCGATGGTCTCCGACACCCGTGGGCCTGCCCAGATCATGAACTGCACCATCAGTAGCTCCTGGGTGCGACTGGTGTGTGTTTCAAGGATCTGCTTGATTTCCGCCCTGGTGAACGGGTCCGGCGCCTCTGGATCGGGCAGGCGGACGAATAAACCTTCGGTTGGGTCGTGCGCGACCTTCTTCCTGGTGCGGTAAAGCCGGAACACCTGGCGCACGTTGCTGATGATGTCGCGGATCGTCTTGTTCTTGAGACGTTTCGACAGCGGCCCTTGAATCCACTCTTGCAGGTCCAGGTGGTCAATCTGATCGATCTGAATGTCACCCCAGCGGGGCCGCACATGCACCTCAGCCTTGTTTTTGTACCCACGGAAAGAGGTCGCGGCCACGCTGTTGTTCTTGATGGTCAGCCATAGGTCCAGGTAATGCCCAAAGCTGTTCTCGGCCAATTTGGTCGATTCGGGAAAATGCCGGCGATAATCGAAGGTGCCAGCCTGTATCTCGTATTCGATCACCGTCACCAGGCGCTTTGCATGCTCACGGTTCTCCGGTGTGTTGCCGCCGGGCACCAGCTCCCGACAAAGCTCGCCATTGAAACGAAAATAGACCCGTACCGAATTGCCACGGGCCTCTACGCCATCTGCCATATCCGTCCCCACACGATGTATCGAAAGATTCTGCCAACAGGAAGAAAAAAGGCCCGTCGCCGGGCCTGATGTATTGCGGTTTTAGTGTTGCCGATCACTGTTGGCGAAGTAACCAGAATAGGCTGGCACTTTTTCTAGGTGCCTGTGCGGTACCGGATTGGGCTTCCTCGGCCCGCCGCTGAGCGTTTAGCGCCTGGCGTGCTTTGCTGCACTTCTGGTGGTTGCCGTGGGCGCGGGATCTGTTGCACTGATCGCAGATGCCAGTTAGGTCGAGGTTCCAGGGGAAGGATTTACCGTTGTTCATGGTTTGTCCTTAGTCATCGGTTTTCTCCAAACAGAGACAGGCGATTTAACTGACTGTGGCAGTGCGGGTTGACCCAAATGCATTCAGTACGGGTCGCGGATCCGCGCCCCGCACTAATACGGGCGGAAGTGCCATAACTGGCCCAGCCAGGCAGCAGCTCGGCATACAAATCGCTTGGGTAACCAGACAAAACCACCATCCCTTCCAGCTCGAGTAAAACGGCGAGCAATTCCCGATGCGCGGTGTCGTCCATTTCGTGCTTGTAGTACCGGCCGCTGGATGCACCCTTGTACCTGGTGTCGTGCACGTAGGGTGGGTCTACGTAGTGCAGGGTCTGCGGCCCGTCGTGCGCCTTAATCACCTCGGTCGCCGGTCGGTTCTCAATCAACACTCCACTCAGTCGCTGACCTACCTCTGCAAGTTGATCGGGGTAGCTCACCCAAAGTGACTGGGCTGTGCCGTATTGGCGTTTGGTATCAATGCGAAAACCCGTGATGCCCTTTGTCGCGCCGGCAGAGCCGAAGCCCATTTGAGCCCTGATGATTGTCCGGCGGGCGCGTTCTATTGGGTCGGCGCAAGACTCCCAGGACAACTCGAACTCCTCCCTTGAGTAGGGTGTGAAAACCAGGCGTTCAACGAGTCCTGATCGAGAGTCTTGATCCTGCAGCACTCGGAAAAGGTTGACGATGTCGCCGTCCAGGTCGTTGTAAACCTCTGCATATGATCGAGCCTTCTGCATCAGCACGCCGGCGGCGCCACCGAATGACTCTACGTAGCAAGTGTGATGTGGGAAGTGTTGCAGCACCCATGGTGCGAGTCTGAATTTGGCGCCGTGATAGCGGATGACTGGTGATGTAATTGTCATTGGTGGCTCCCCATCACATCCGAAACGATTGATGAATGAATACCGGCTGAGCCTTATGCTCTGCGGGTTTTGCGCTGTCGCTTTGGACCTCACAGACAAACCGATGCCGCTTTTGGTTGGGCTCCGTCAGCGCCTCTGTCAGCTCAGGTAAGACGTCGGCGCATTGCTCATAGGCGGTAGGGCCGTTCCAGCTATCAGCCCTCACCACCTGGCAATCCGTCCGGGTCGCATCCGCGCACAGGTAAAGCAAAAGGAACACGGTCATGGTGCGTTCCCCGCGCCGCAGTTCGGACAGTCGTTGAAGCGCTGACGCTCACTTAGAAAACGCCCGCAGCCTTCGCAGTTGATCCGGTCGCTGTAGAGTCGGTTGCGCGGGCGCTTGAGCTTGGGCAACTTGAGGCCGACTGAGCGCAGTGCCTGCTTGTGGTCGAGCAGCGCGGCCCGGACCACCGGCCGTGAACGCTCGACGATGTATCCGCATGGCCAAAGCTCGAAGCCTTGCGCCAGGTACCCAGCGGCATCTGCCGCGCCCGGGTGGATTGCGTCATTCAGGTTGGTGGTTGGGCCTTTGCCGCCGCGCCACACCAGATCATTGCCGTCCCACTCGCGTGCGTAAGCCACATATACGCGGCCGTCTTCGTTGCGGTAGGCCCCGGCCTCTGACTTGGTGAGGAACTGGCAGTCAACGCCGATCTCTGACAGGTTGCGGACGTACTCCACTGGCCAGGGCAGGTCGGTTTCGCGGCATTCGTACTGCTTGACCGCGGGCTCGCGTTTGAACTGCTCAGCCTCGTTCAGGTTCGAGGTGTAGCCGCCACCGTCGCGCCAGAACATGGCCCGGCTGCCGACGTTACTGCGGCTGTCCTGCAAGAAGAAGAGGTCAGACATGAACAATCTCCCGCTGGGCCACGCTCAATGCCACCGCCACGGGTTGAACCCAGATTGGCATGCTGTTGAGCATGAAAGTTTCTCCGGCCTGGGCCAGCAACAAGGTGGTGCCCATCACATGGGCGATTGCTTCGGCTGCTGACGGTGGCACTGCGTTGCCGATCCGCTCGCGCCATGCCTGATCACTCAGGCCGTCCAGCTCAAACCATTCTTCTGGCTCAACCAGACTTTGCAGCGCGGCCAGCTCCAGCGTTGTGAACGGCCGGTGCCAGGTGCCGTCGAGGCTTTCGATAACGCAGGTCAGCCGCTCGTTGGCTTCTGGCATGCGTGGGTCAGCGACGGACCACCGCCCATTGTCCTGGCGGGCGCTGGCTGAAACCGCGCCGCACTGGTCGCTCCAGCCCACGACGCCGTAATGGCCGCCGGTTAGGTAGGCATCGCCCTTGGTGCGCTTCATGCCCGGGCGTGGGTCTTGAACAGCGAAAGCGCCCTGGCCGGTGGTGCTGCCAGAAATTACCGTGCGCGAGGTGCCGTCCCACTGGGCCACGTTGTACTTGGCGTGCCCAATGCCTGGGTCGCGGGGATCAGCAACGCTGAATGTCCCTTGCCCGGGCGACTTGACGCCGATTACTGCGCCGCTCGTCTCATCCCAACGGCGGACACCGTACTGCTGGTATTGCAGGGCGCCGGCCCTGGCCCGTGGATCCGCTACCGAAAACTTGCCGTTGGTTGGGCCGCTGCGTGCGGCGACGGTGCCGGCGGTTTCGCTCCAGTCGTGAACACCAAGGAAGCCATCCCGGAACTGGGGAACAATGACTAGGTCGCGCAGGTAGCCGTCCTCGATCGCTAAATCATTCAGACAGCGCCAGTCTTTGCCGGCTTCGACCAGGGCGAGGCGAACCCACGTTTTCCATTGCAGCGCCGGTACCCGGTGCATTGGGCCAGCGGCGGCAACATCACCAGCCATTGGCATGCGGCCCAGGATCGAACCCACAGATTTGAGCGTCTTCTTCTCTGGCTCGTACAGGAAGGGCGGCACCTTTTCGATGTGCCTGGCCACCAGCAAGAAACGCTTGCGGCTCTGGGCCAGGCCGCCGATCACGCCGCAGTCGTGCGTGGTTTCTGCAACTGCATAACCGTAGTGGTTCAGCAGCTTATTGATCTGGTCCAGCAAGTGCCGGCCACGGGTAGCCAGGCGCGGTACGTTCTCGAAAACGATCAACGATACCGGGTCATCCTTCCAGGCTTCGCACATCAGCCACACGCAGCGCAGCGTCAATTCGTTGAGGGCCTGGTATTTCGGGGTCAGGCTCATTGTCTCGGACAGCAAGCCCGAGGCGCCTTTGCATGGGCTGGAGATAAACACAGCGTCGGGGCGCTGATAGCCAGCGGCCTTGCGCACGTCGTCAGGGCCAGCTTCAACCCATCCAGGTGGTGGCTGCTTGCCGTGAAAAGCGGTGTACATACCAAGAGTGAACAGGTCCAGCAGCGTGCCAGGTACACCAGACAGCCGTTGGAAGTCCCGCAACCCGGCCGGGTCAACATCGATGCCGCCGATGCATTGCCATTCGGCTTGCATGTTGCCCACCACGGGCTTGGCGTTGTTGAACCCTTTGGCGCCGCCGCCGAGGCCGCAGCAAAAATGGAAGTGCTTGAAAATGCGCTTAAGCATTGGACACCTCGACGGCCTTCAGCTTCGCCGCGCGTGCCGCCTGGAATTCACTGGACAAAATCTCAACCGCCCCGTCAATCCACCCACTTGTTGGTTGACCTGCCGCGACGTTGGAGTCGTGCTCGGCTTTGTTGATCTGAAAGCCCAGGTGAAAATAGGCGGTGCCGTCGAGTTCAAACTTAATTCCGCCGCACAACCACAGGTTGCCGCTATTTACGCCGAGTCGATCCCAGTATTCGGTGCTGCTCAAGCGTTTTGGACAATGCTCATTCCACAGAGCTACAAGCCGTTCATGCTCTGCTCGAATAGCAGCCCGTTCTTCCTTCGGGATGCCTTTTCCAGGCTTGGCAGCTGCGCGCAGTGCTCGGTATCCGTGATCATCAGGACGGCACCAGTGCACATCATGCTCGCGACCGCTGGTGAGTTTCACGCCGCCGGCGTAGTTGGAATCAACGTCGCGCATTGGGGCGACCTTGCCGCCGAACATGGAACCGAGAACGGCCAGTCGTGCTAGGAAAATGTCCTTCTGCGCGTAAAACTCGCGAACAATGGCGACGGTCGCCGGCTCATTGGACTTATAAAAATACTCGGCCATGATCACTGCCCTCCCGAAGTCGTGCGGGGAATTGGGGCAATAGACGTGATTTCAGCGCCGATGAGCATGTCTTTCAGCCAGTAATCACCCCGAAGACAGTCGCCTCCGTCATCTTCACAACATTCAAGTGTTGAGTCTGACTTTGCTGGGTCGACCATCACGATTACGGCGTAAGTTTCGTCGGTGCCGTAGATACCGCGTTGTTGAAGGGTTTTATAGGCATTGCCAACGGCGCAGTCGATAACTTCCAGGCCAGTGCAATTACCACCTACTGAAACTTCAATCTCTGCGCGGTATTGCCAGTAACCGAAAGTGAGCCGGACTTTCTGGGTAGCCATGTTCCCTGAACTGGTTAGATTCGGGTCGTAGTTCATTACATCATTGCTTTCCTCGCCCCATCCTTTGTCGAGTCGACAGGTCATCAGGTCAAGAGCGGATTGGGCTCGCTTGGTGATCGCGTCGGGATATGAGCAGTCCCCCGCAGCGAGGTCGTCGACGAAGTGCTCCAGGGCATCCATAGCAGCCAGGGAATGGCCGCGAGCCCAAGAGATGACTTCACCACCGTCTACCTCCCTCGGGACTGTGTTTCCTTTGGCCCCTCGGATAACGATGGTGTCGTATCGTGGTGTGGTAGCCTCTACGGTGCCGCCTTGGGGTTGATTCACTTGCATGGTGCTTCTCCTTTGGGTGGTCGGTGTCGAGGGGTTGCAGCCCCTCGGCACCACCTTCTTACTGGCTTTCGCCGATTGGGTTTTGCTTGCGCACCAGGTGCACCAGCAGGTTTTCAAACTCAACAACATCATCAGTTGCGGACTGCCATTCCAGGACCGCTTGGATCTGTTCCCGGCCGCACTCCAACACCAGGATCTCTTCGTTGTTAACTGCCTGAACCTCCAGAATCTCGACCAGCCCGGCTGGGTGGTAGGCTTCGGCGTGAACGATTTTCCCGGTCTCGCCAATCCAGTCCTTAAGGCCTTTCAGAAGCCTGAGCCGGATTGTTTCCCCGTTCTGGCCGGCACCGGTGATGACTTGTACGTGCATGGTGCTTCTCCTTTGGGTGGTAGGCGTTGCAGCGCCAGTCAGTAAGGAATGGTGTCGAGAAAAGCGATGTCGTGTACCAGCTTCCTGGTCTCAAGCTGCAGGTCCTGCGGGATAGCGAGAAGATTGCAGAGCAGATCGATCAAACAGATCAATTGTGCGCAGTTGAGTGCTGTACGCGCGTTCAGGCATTCACCGTATTTACGAGTGAACTGGCCTTTGTAGGCGGGTAGAAAAGCCTGGAGGCTGCCGCAAACCCAGTCTCCGTACTGAGCGACTGCGACACCGAATGCACTTGCCTCCGATGCGCTGAGGTTGCCGATGGCTTCAGGCCGGATTCGGGGTGTATGGGCATCGGCAGCTGAAAGATCGATCAAAACTATGCGGCTTTTGACTGCATCGCTGCATTCCAGCGGTTGATTGGCGGTAATCACCAGAGCCCCCCGGAACGTCACTTCTTCGCTGGGGCCCTCTGCTGATCGAATCAACACGCTGCCCGAGTCAAAAAGCGGCTTCAGTTCATCCCAATCAATGGCCTGGCCTAACTCACCTTGTTCCTCGCAAATAACAATCCGCTGCCCTGCGCTGGCAAATGTCCGCGCTCGCCCGGCCGGAGTGGCATGGGAAAGTGCCTGTGAGTAAGGCGTTTGCCCGTTCAACTTTTGTAGGTAATCCAAAAGAAGAGTTTTGCCGCTGCCGGCGGTACCGACGATTTGCAGGAACGGGAAGCTGTTCTGGTCCTGACGAATTCGGGCGGCATGCACAGCCCCCATCCACCAGGCCATAGCCAGTACCCCGCGCGCGCCGAAGTACGCGGCAAAATCGTTGAAGCGAATGGCTGATTTGAGTTCGTTTTGCATGGTGCTGCTCCTGTTGTTGCGGTGGTTACACGCCCTGGAATACCCAGCAGCGAATGGTTTTCGGTTTGTCGAAAGCGTCCAGCGCCCGCGCCGAGTTGACGGCCTTGTTGGATTCCAGAAACTTGGGTGATTTGCTGGTCTTGAGCAGGCGCTTCAGGTCACTGAGTGCCGGTACCTGCTGGCGCTTGTTGGCCGCCATCTCTACAAATTCGTTGAGGTTCACGGCAATCAGCCCATCCCGGCGGGCGTGGTTGAGCGCCCCTGTTTCGTCCATACCGTTGAGGAAGTCGTACAGGTCCCAAAACTCAGTAACGGTTGGGTGGTCGGCGTTGATTGCTTGCTGGCGCTCCAGGGCCATGCGACTGACCTCGGCGTGTGCCAGGGCTTTACGGTGCTCGCCAAGCGGTACAACGTCGGCCAGGGCGTCCACCAGGCTGCGCAACTGGGCGTGGTTTTTCGCGATACGCACCGTGCGAATGCCGGGTTGTGCCAGCAGCTCCTGCTCGTAGCCGGAGGTGTTTTCTTCCATCACGCGCATGGTGTTGGCTTCGCGTTGCAACGCCTTGACCAGGAAGCCGCTGATCCTTTCCATCGGCATGCGCTCCAGCTGCTCGGCGAACTGCTTGGTTTCCGGGGTGTGGTGCTCGCGGGTCAGGTGGACGTGGCAAAGACGCTGGAGGATCGGTTCTGATGCGTTTACAGCGTTGTTCTGTGCAATCAGCAGGGCCGCGCGGAACGGCGGTTCGTGGGTGTCGTTGCCGTTGTTTTTCACGCCAGTGGAGCGAACGCTGCGGCCGTTGTAGGCGGTTTTCAGTTCGTCCCAGTCGAAGTGCTTTACGGGTTGGCCTTCCTTCTGCTCACGCTCGGACTCGATCAACACCACCGGGAGGTTGCTGACTTGCGAGAAGTTGCGCGCACGGCTGGCGGCGGTCGCTTTGGAAGGGTCGAAACCTTCGTAATCAGTGCGGCCGACCAGTTTCCACAGCAGCTCGACCAGGGTGGTTTTGCCCGAGCCGGCTTCGCCTACCAGCTCCAGAAACATCAGAGATTTGTGGATCTGGCGGATCTGCTCGGCATGCAAAGCGCCCAGCCACCAGGCCAGTACCACAAGGCCCTGGACGCCAAAGCAACGCCAGTAAATGTCGAACCACCCTTCGTTGTAGGCGTTCAGGTCGGTATTGATATGCAGCACGGGCGACTGGCTCTGGGACTTGATACTCAGCTTGCCCAGGTCAAAAAAGTCTTCTTTGTTGCGCACCTGCACCGCCCCGTCGAAGAAGGCCAGGTCGTTGAAAACATAAGCACCGTGTTCGCGGCTGTAGCCGATCCATTCGATGGTGTTGACGGCTTTCAGGCAATCCAACTGGGGGGCCAGAATCCGTTTCAATTGTTGGGCACTGCCCTCGAACATCGCGCCATTGGAGACGTTGAGCAGGCGATTCGCGAACTCGGGCGCCGACGTGAGCTGCTTTGCCGTGAAGGTGCTTTTAATGGCAGGCCCTTGTGGGCGCTCGATACGGAAGTAGTACCAGGCCTCATCGGTCAGGTCGTTGCGCATGTAGTACAGCGCTTGGAAGTTGCAGTTGGCGATGCAGGTCACTGAGCCGGATTGGCGCAGTGCCTTGTAGCGCCGCTGTTCCTCAGTGAGCAACTGATCTTCATGCCGCTCAGAGCTTTCCAGATCGCCCACGGCGCGGTCGTACTTATCAATGTCAAGCCGGAACCAGTACAGGCGCTTGCGGAATGTGAAGTTGAATTCCTTGCGCTCGTCGCGCAGGTAGATGAGGAAACCCTTTTCCTCTGCCGAGTCAGCCAGCAGCAGGTCACCCTGGTGGCGAGCGTCATCAAGGTCTTGCTCGATGCGTTCGGCACGTTTCTCGTCGCCCTCGATCGACTTCCAGCGGTGGTGCAGATCGTTCCAGTCGACCTTTTTACCGTTGGGCTGTGGGATCACCGCCGCTTTGCAGGTGAAGCCCAGGTCGCGGGCCTCTTTGACCCAGCGGCGTGTATTGGCTTTAGCCACCGGTTCGTTATCCAGTGCCCACACCAGAGTCGGCAGGCGCTTGTCAGCGTCATGGCGCAGCTTGACCAGGGCCTTGAGTGAATCAATCGGGCAGGGAGCACTGGACATCATCGACACTGCCGATACGTCGTTATGCAGCAGCGCGATAGCGTCGAAGATCCCTTCGACGATAAACAGCTCGTCGACCTCCAACAGGTCTACGCTAGGCGGGCACCACCAAACGCCTTTGTAGCCAGTTGCGCCTTCGCCGGTAGGGCGAAAGCGCGCTTTCATCTTGCCGAAGCGGTCAGGCCGATCTATCAGGCGTTCCCAGTAGCCGCCTTTCTCCAGGGCAAAACGCACCGTGGCGCTACCGATATTGAGCCGGCTATCCCAGTAGTTTTCCTGGGTGAACCATCCGGCGATCAGCTCAAATTTGAAGCCCCGCGCAAACTCCAGGTACGCGCGGGCGGTGGCAAGGGGATTGTCCGGTGTCGACGGGGCGGTCTTGCTCCAGTCGTTGAACAGGTCGTCATACACGTCCTTTATATAGACGCGGTGGTCGCACTTTTCCGGCCGTCCACAGATCAACGTCCAGGGCGAATCGTAGAAGGTGTACAGAGTCTTCTGGCCGCAGGCAGGGCAAACACCCTTACGCATATAGTCGGTGCCGCGCATGTGCTTGAGCTGGTAATCCCGCTCAATGCGTTGGATGACGTCGGCGCGCAGCCTTTCTTTCATTTCCATCGGGGCTTACTTCGCTTCGTCGAGACTGTGTTTAAGGGCGCCGATCAGGCGTTTCTGTGCTGCCATCACCGGGAATGCAACGAGCAGCGAGCCATGCCGCAAACCCTCGGGGATCATGCGAAAGCGGTCGTCGTGCCAATGCTCGTTGAGCAGCACCGCGTACTGCGCACGTAGCTCAACGAGCAGTGCCTTAGCCTGGTCGCGGGGCAGTTTTGCGGTGATGGCGACGTCGATTTCCATGGTCCACCTCGGATTTCGGGCAAAGCTCACCCAAACCCACGGCAACCGGGGAAGGGCGGGATGTTTAAAAGGGGCTTACTGAGGGTGTGGCTTGTGCACGGTGTTGCGTTGGTCGAGCAGTTTTTGCGGGAGCAGTCGTCCCGAAATAGGGCGGCGCTGTTGGGTCAAGGTGTCCAGCAGCCAAATGACAGGCCGGAATGGGCCGCTACTGGGGTAGATACCGAGCCAGGCAATGCGGTTGCATGTCATGCTTTCAAACTCGGCCACGGCCAATTCAGCAATGCGTTGCACCAGGTGCGGCGGCACTTCCAATGACAGCGTCAGGTACTGGGCGCAGTTATCCAGCAGTTGGGTGTCACCGGCCAGGTGTTGGGAGCGGTGGCGGTACAGATAGGCCACGGCCGCTTGCTGCATCGCTACGCGGTAGTCGCTGGTGGGGTTGGCGGTCAAGTTGATGGCGTTCATACGGATGCAGTCTCCACGTCCAGTTGGTCCAGCAAATCGGGTTGGTTTGTATCGGAACGGCTATCGCGTATCGCCTTTTGGCGAGCTATGTACGGGGCGATTGGGACTATGGTCAGCGGCTTATCAACACCCGATGGACTGAGTTGAAAGTCGATGGTTTGAGTACCGGTGAAAGTTGCCCCGCACACGACGTTGGTGCATTGGTAATACAAAGACCGGAAACATGGCGTCTGCCCCTCAGACGTCCGAATACGCAGCGGGCCGTAGCAGGCAGGGCAAACCAGCTTGTAGGTGCTCAATGCTTTTGCCCCCGGCCGTGCAGCATGATCGTTGCCAGAACCTCGGAATGGCGCGCCGCTTGGTAATGGCTATGAGCGCTCAAAATGGCCTCAGCCTCGTCCCGCTCAATGACCCCGTCGTCCAATGCCTTGGCGATGATCTGGTCGACGACGCCGCGCTTGGCGGCAGCGTTTACTGACCGGCTGTAGAGGTCGACGTTGTCGAGCGTTTCAGGCTTGGCCAGGGGCACAAACATGCCGCCGTACATGGCTGCTATGTATTCCGGCAGATGGGTGGTACCGGCGTCCTGCTCCAGCATATGGATCTGCTCATCACTCAAAGGCCGGCTGCCGGCGTTTTCGTAGATGTGGTTATCGAATTTTTTGATTTCGTAACCGAGGCGCGCCGCAGCGCATTCGCGACCACCTTTGTAGTCGCTGATGACAGCGCTCATGACTTGCCGCTTGGTCGCTAGAACTGGGCGTTTCATCTTCTGGTTTCCCCTTGGAGCCAGAGGCCCTAGTTTGTGATCTGGCCGTCTTTGATACCGAGCAGTACAGCTGCTCGATGTGCTTCACCACGACGGCCTTTCTTACGGCCGTTCAGCAGGTCACTGACCAGATTTTTGTTCAAGCCATGCTGGCGGCTGAATTCGGCAATGCTTTTACCCTCGCGATCAAGAACCGCGCGGGCTTGCTCGGGGGTCTGTAGGGCATGCATAGTGTTCGTCCGTGTTTAATCGTGTTCGACGACAAGGATTCTTGGTCAGATTTCTGCTCAAGTCAACTTATTTTGATCAAAAAAATGCTCATTTCTTTAGGGGTAGGCGAACGCCTGAGAGAGGAACGCGAGCGGCTGGGTAAAAATCAGACCGACTTTGGTGCCTCCGCTGGTGTTAGCCGTGGGACTCAAAAGGCCTATGAACTTGAGTCCAGCTCCCCCGATATCCGCTATCTCTCTGGGCTCCAGGAGCTTGGTGTAGATGTGCATTACGTGCTGACCGGTTCTCGGGTCGACACAGACCTCAACAACTTGAGCGATGTCGAGATGGCTGTGTTGGGCCATTTGAGGCAAATGGCTGAAGCAGATCGCAATGTTCTGCTCCGCACTGCCTCGGCATTTGCAGGTGCTGCAAGTTTGGAGGGGGCGAAAGGCCACAACTAAGCAAGGTGCAGTTGTAGACGGGAAGTAATACGCCGACCAAGAGGGTCGGTTTTTCGTGTATTAGAAAGGAGCTATTCAAATGGCGCTGAAGCCCTGTAAGTCCTGCAAACACAATGTCGATACGTCAGCGAAAACATGCCCTAACTGCGGCGTGGCAAATCCAGGTGTTTCTACTGGAAGCGCCATTGGAGGGCTAATATTTTTGGTGATCATCATCGCTATCGTCGTTTCAATGTGCTCTGGCGGTGAAAGCGATAAACCAGATGAGAAACAAGCCAAGGTCGATGAAGCCGCCTGTCGTAAGGATCTACAGTGCGCAGGGGACAAATATGGAATTGCCGCCAGTATCTATTGCAAAGATCCGGTATCTCGCCTGGCCAAATACACCTCCCGCTGGACTGATGGCACTTTCGAGACGAAGTTCAGCCATTTCCGTTGGCTGAATCAAGAGCAAGGCACGCTGACGTTCATCGGTGACAAGATCGAATTTCAGAACGGCTTTGGCGCCTTCCAAAAGCACATCTATGAATGCGACTTCAATCCGGTGAACAACCAGGTTCTTGATGTTCGGGCTCGACCTGGGCAGTTGTAACGTTACAAAGCCTCACAGTTTTTTGTTCGTGAGCTGATGACACACCGATTTTGTGATGAACATCCGTTGTTCTCCGGGAGACCTTGACGGTGCCGTGTTGGCACCGGGCTCCCGTTGCATGTGAAAGGAGTAATCGCATGATGGGGAACAATAGCGTCTCGAACAGCCAGTCGTCAGCCGTAAATTCGGACTGCCTGAGTGAGCAAGAAGTCATATTGTTGGCATTGTTTCGGGCCATAAGTGCCCAACGACAAAATGATGTGATGCGACTTTTGGAAGTGTTTGCGCAGGCACCTGAGTAACGCCCACAGGGCCCCGGCCGAGCGCCGGGGTTTATGCCGACTTTTCGGCTTGTGCCTTTTTCCACTCTCGATCTACGGCACGCTTGGCCGTCTTCTCACTGGCATACAACCACCGCAACCGCCTCGGCTTCGCCTGATCCCCCGCAGTTATGGTTTTTTCCTTCCCGCTTTTCTCATCCCGGTAGTACGCAATAATCCCTGTGTAATCCCCTGCGTTGTCCTCTGCCAGATCCTCGACATTGTCCTCGGGTAACTTGCTCTCCAGCTCCAGGCTCACGGTGTAGCCGCCGTCAGCGGTAAGGCTGTGCTGCACGTTCCCGCCGTACCAGATGATCTCGTCGATTTCCGCCTTCACGCCCTGGAGCGTGTAGGTCAGTTCGGGGATCAGGTCCGGCCGGCCCATGGCGAGGGTATAGCTTAGGGTGGCGCTGCCTCGTTGCAGGCGCCTGAATTCGGCACGGGCAGCGCGCAGGGCTGACTGCTGGTCGCTGTACGTGTGGCGCAGATCTTTGAGGTTGTCGCCACTGCCGGCAATGGCTTCCTGTTTCTTGGCGCTGTTGACGTCGTAGTAATAGGCGCGCACGCCGTCGTAGCTGTCGCGGTCGGCTTGCAGGTACCGGTGCTGGTCGCCGTCGATGCGGCTCAGGGTAATGTGGGGCAGGTCCAGACCGGTGGCGGTCTTGCCGCCGCCGGCCGGGAGGCATAACAGGCAGCCGGCTTTGACGCTGGCCACCGCGTCGAATTCTTCGCCCAGGCGGCTGATCAGGTTGGCGTCGGATTCGTTGGCCTGGTCCAGTTGCAGGATGGGCAACCCGTCCAGAGCGCCTGCAATCGTGGCGGTGAGGTTGTTGCCGATGGCGATATCGCCCAGGACCTCGCCGAGGGTGGTGTTGCTCCAGCTGCGTTCGCGTTTGGTCTTGAGCCCCTTGCGTAGATCCGCCGAGCGGGCACGAATGCTTAGGACGTCCGGGGCGCCGCTGTGCTCGGTTTCGTCGACGGTGTAGGTGCCTTTGTCCACCAGGCCTGTATCACTCCAACCCAGCCACAGCCGCAACACTGCACCCTTGGGCGGGATGGTCAGCAGGCCGTCGTGGTCGCTGAGGGTGATGGTGAGTTGATCGGCCTCGACGCCGCGGTTATCGGTCAGCTCCATGCTCATCAGCCGCGGGCTGATCTTCTGGGCGATATCGAGGCCGTCCACGGACAGACGGAACGCCGGCACCGGGTAGGCTGCGTCGCGGATGAAGCGCTGGGCGGTGTCCTTGAGGTAGCCGGTGACCTTGGACAGAGCGACCTCGATCACAGCAGCCCCCGCAGGATGTTGACGCCGATATTGGTGGCAGCGCCGAGCAGATCGATACGGTCATCGTCGGTGCGTTTGAGGCTCAGGGTGAACTCAATGCGCCGTGGAGTCCCATCGCTGAAGAAGATGGTTTTGGTTTCGCTGAGGCTGTCGATCACCCACAGGCCGTAGATCCGGCCACTGCCTTCGACCATGGGCCAGGCCTTGCCGGTGTTTGCCATCAGGCGCAGGGCGTCCAGGCTGAGGGCGCTGCCGGCCAGTTCCGGGAAAATGATGCCAGGGAGGGTGATGGAGTCGTCGCCACGTCCCACGAACTGGCGCGCAGGAGCTGCGCCGACGCGGTTGTTGCTGGCGTGGCGCCAATCAGTTTGGCGCTGCAGCTCCTGGTAAGCGGCGGTGGAGAGGCTGAATACGAACATGCCGAGGGCACACATCATGGTGATTATTCCCGGTCAGAGAGTTTGCTGCGCTGGCGCGCCTTTTTTTCGTTTTCGATCTTGTTGAGCATGGCGCGTAGGCTCTTTTCGAGGCTTTGCAGGTCCATGCTCGGCGACGCCGGCAGGTTGATTTGATACACATCGTGGCTGTCGTACGTGGCTGCTGCCGGTGAGCTGCTGATGGGCGGGCGGTCATCCACAGCCAGTGCTGGCATGGCTGTGGCGCTCAGTGCCAGGGTGCCGGCTGCCGTGAGTTGCTTGCCCATGCTGCTCAGGGCGTCGAGCGGACCTTTCTGGCCGCCCTCCAGGCCTTTTGTTAGGCCTGCCATAGTGAACCCGCCCAACTCGGCGAACACCCGCGAAGGGCTGTGTATGCCGAGCTTTTCCTTGAACCAACCGATGCTGGCGTCGCCGATTGAGCTGATGGCCGTCTTGACGCTGCCAAGTCCAGCCATGAGGCCGTTGACCAGGCCGTTGACGATCATGTTGCCGAACTCGGTAAATCGGCTGGGCAGATCCACGCCCAGGTAACTCAACACCCCAGCGAAGGCCTGGTAAATCAGGCCGATGGGGCTGAAGTTGGCCAGGGTATTGATGATGCCGCCGATCCCGCCGCTAAACCCTGCCTTGATTTCGGTCCAGGCGTTGGCGAAGTAGTTCTTCACCGCGTCCCAGTTGGTGTAGATCAGGTAGGCGCCGGCAGCCAGGGCGGCGACCACGGCGGCGATGACCAGGACAATCGGGTTTGCTGCCAGCCCCCACAGTGCAATCCCTACGGTGCGAAGGGCGGTTAAAAGCGCACCGCCCATGGTCGTGGCGAGCAGGCGTATGCCCTGGGTGAACATCGGAAAGACGTTGCGAGCAAGTCCAGTCAGTGTGGGGAATAGCCCCTTCACCATTTTGGAGACACCGCCGCCCTGTATGCCAAACATGGTCATGCCATAGCGCAGCATGGCAAATGGTCCCAGCAGACTCGCCATGGTCAATGCCAGGCCCCCGAAGCTGAACGCCAGGACCGCCACAAGGCCCACTACCTTCACCAGACCACCAGCCAACTTAGGGTTTTCTCGTGCCCAAGTTCCGACACTGTTGGCGATGTCGCCCAGTGTTTTAATCAGGTCTTTCAAGTCGGGCGCGACGGCCGCGCCGAATTCGGCCAAGGCGTTGGTAAAACTGCCCTCTGCGGCTTCCATCACGTTGGTCAGGGTGCCCAACTGTTCGTTGACGCGGGTGCGTAGATCCGCTTGGGTTTGTAGTTGCTGCTGTACCTGCTGATACCCGGCCAGCCCTTTGTTCATCATGACGTTGAGGGTAGTGATGGTTTCTGCGTCGTCGCCAAATAGCTTTCCAATGACCGCTGTTCTATCGACCTGATTCAGATCCTTGATCTTGTCGATTTGGGCGTAAAGGTTCTCCACGCCAGAGAAATTCCCTTCCTCATTGGTAAAGCTGAAGCTGATTTTCTGCCCTTTGTCGGCGAGCATTTTGTTGATGCTGTCGACGTTGCTTTTCTTCAACGATGCCTGAAATATCTTTCGAAAGGCGTTACCTGCTTTGCTCCCCTCGATACTGGCCTGATCCATCATGATCAGGAGTGGTGCCAGGCTTTTGGTTGCTTCCAGACCTGACTTGTTGATGATGTCCATCACAGGCGAAATGCTGCTGAAGCCAGCAAGCATGTTGGTCGGATCAACACCCGCGTAGAACCCTCGCTGGATGGTATCCATCAGGCTCATCATGTCTTTTTCAGTGGTGCGCGTAGCGTCTTGCATCTTGGCGGCGAACTCAGCGGCTTGAGTCGCTTCCATTTTCAGCAGGACGCCGAGGTAGGCAGCGGCTTCACCAGTACCGCCCAAGATATTTTTCGAACTCAGACCCTGGCGACGAAGCATGGTCATCATGTTTTGAAAGTCGGCAGTGGTACCGGGCAAGAGGTCGCCGAGCTTGGTGGCCTGCTCTGTGATCTTCTGGAAGTCCTCTGACACCTTGCCGGTGTCGCCCATCATGGACACTTTGAGCTGTGTGGCTGAGTCTTCATTGGGAGCAAAGGCCCTGACTGCCGCCATGATGGGCCGACTTGCCGCGTATCCCACACCCAAACCAGCAGCCCCATTGACTGCCAAATTGCCGGCGGCTCTCTGGGTTTTCTCCATCTGGTTGCGGGCTGTCGCTACCTGCTTGTGCTGGGCGGCCAGTTCGCCCATTCGCTTGCCCTGCGTACTGATGCTGGCGTTGGTGGCGTTGATTTGCTCGCGCAGCTGGCGTTCGTGGGTGCCCAGGTTCTTGGTGCTGATTCCCGCGTCATACAGTCGGGAGCGCAGCCCCTGGAGCTGCTCGCTCTGCTGTTGATGCTGCTGTTTTAGCTTCTGGGCCTCGCGCACGGCGGTTCTGAAGTCCTTCGCCATTGCCCTGGTCGGCACGCCGGTCGCGGCAAACTGCTGGCTGAGGGCTTTGACTTTGGCCTGGGCGGAATGCAACGCCTCGTTGGTCTGCTCGACAGCTGCGCGTTGCGACCGCCAAGCGGTGACGTCTTTCTGCTGGGTGTTGAGTTCCTTCAGGCTGTCGCGGGCAGCCTTGAGCGCACGGGCGGTCTCTAGGCTGCCGTTGTTGATTTGCTTCAGCGGTCGGGTGGCTTTGTCGATGGCACTGAGCAGCACCTGAAGTTTCAGATCATTTGCCATCGGTGGAACTCCGCACCCTGGCACGCTCGCGCCAGTCCATCAGGTCTTGCAGGCCCAACTGATCCATATCAGCTGGTGCCCAGTGAAAAACCACGGCCAGATCGGCCATGGCGTCCTCTACGCAACGAGGGATGCGTCCGTCTTCGCCGACTTCGGCAACAAAAAACCGGTGATTTTCGCACTGAGTGCAACCAGGTCGGCCGGGTCCATGCTTGTCACCTCAACAGCGGTGAGGGTTGGGCTGCTGATACGCGGCACGACCTTGATCAAGCTGTTGACGTCCATTTGCAGCAGATCTGCCAGGCTTACACCACGCAGTTCGCCCGAGCTGGGCTTGCGCAGAGTGATGCTATTGATGGTGGTGGTGCCGCGACGGATCGGGGTGTCGAGGATGACGGTGTTGTCGTCGGCCAGTGGTTGAACATCGGCTTGTTCGATAACTTCTTTCATGGTTGTTGCTCCTGGTGAGAGGGATAAGCGTCAGTTGGGGCGGGCTGTCAGATGCCCAGGGCTTTTTTCTGTTTTTCCAGAATGTCTTTGCCACCGACCTTCTCGATGAAGTTGAGCAGGTCGATTTCGATGATTTCTTCGTTGTCCACGGTCAACTTGTAATAGGAACAGGTGGTGGTGATTGAGTGTTCGGTATCTTCGCCTGGCTGGGCGTCACCCATTTCGATGGTTTCGTGGCGGCCGCGTACCACGATTTCCACGGCGCTGACTTCGCCTGTGTCGTCCTGTTCAAAGGCCCCGGTAAAGCGCAAGGCCACGCCTGCAGCATTGACTGCGCCGAACTGTTTCAGGCTGACCAGATCCAGGCCACCGGTTTTCCATTCGAACTGGATACCGTCGTCGGACAAACCCAGGTCGACCTTGACCGGGCCGTTCATACCGCCGCCCCGATAGGCTTCCATCTTGCGAGCGAGAGGGGGCAGGGTGGCTGACTTGATCAAGCCACGGTAGATGTTGGCGTCGTTGAACAACATGAGGTTTTTGAGCTTGTGGGGCAGGGCCATGGCGGTGTTCTCCGGGGGTATGGCACGGGGTTAACTCCCCTGCGGGGAGGCCCGGGTTAGCTGTTGATCTGGCTGGCGAACTGCATCAGGTAACGGTCGGTGATGCGCTGGCGAAGCGTGAGGTCTTCCAGGGGCGGCACTGGGGTGTAGTCGTAGTCCAGGGTCAGCTTGCCGGCCTTGAGGGTGTCCTTGTCGTTGATGTCTTCGGCGTACCAGCAACTGCCGCCGATCAGGTAGCCCTGTGCAATCAACTCGCGGAACTTGGCATTGATGCCTTCGATGATGTCCCGCACTAGGGAGGCGTGCATGGGCTTGTCGACCGCCCACATGTGCGCTTCGGCCATGGTGTCGGCGAGGATCTGCGCGGTGCGGGTGTAGTTTTCGAAGGCGAACAGCGGATCTTCGCTGCACGTGCGACTGCCCCAGAAGCGGAAGCCACCTTCGTTGATCAGGGTGGTGACTTCGTTGCTGTTGAGGTAGTTGGCATCGGTTGCCGGGTTTTGCAGATCCCAGAACACGTCGGCGCTGATGCCGGTCACGCCATTGACGGCGACGTTGGACAGGGTCTTGTGCCAGCCGGTTTCCTGATCGATCTTGGCCCGCAGGCCCAGGGCGCGAGCCACGGCCGAGGCGGTGACTGTGGCATTGGTGACGGTGCTCCAGTTCTGGAACTCCGGCCAGATCACCATCAGCTCACGGGCGCCGAAGTTCTCGCGGTAGGCGACCACCTCTTCCTTGGTTTTGCAGCCCCAGGCGCTGATGTAGGCGAAGGCGCGCAGGTCCTGGGCAACCGATACCAGGGCGGTGGCCACCGGCAAACTGTCGAGACCAGGTACACCGAGAATGCGCGGCGTCACGCCCACGCGGGCCTTGGCGGCGAGCAGGGCTTTCATGCCGGTGTACTTGCCATCGGCGGTGGTGGTGCCGATCAGGGCGCTGGTGGTGGCGGCTTCGTCGGCGCCTTCCTTTACCCGCACCACGATGGTGTAGGGCTTGGTCTGGTCGGCGATGGCTTGCAGGCTGCTCGCCAGGGTGCCTTTGACGCCGGCTTTGGCAATGGCGCTTTGCACATTGGTCAGCAGTACCGGGGTGTCCAACGGAAACATCAGGGGGTCTGCATCCTCAGCCGTACAAACCAGGCCGATGACTGCGGTGGAGATGGTGCGAATGGGGCGGGTGCCGTCGTTGAGTTCGATGACCCGCACGCCGTGGAGATAGTCTGAACCGGCCATGGGTGGTTGCCTGCGCTGTGATGGAATGACAGTGCACAGGCTGCCGCGCGCGCGCCGATTGGGCGAGCACGCGGGCTTGTAGTCGCAACGCTTACAAGTTCTTGGTAGCAACCCAATCTGGTGTTACTGGGCGGAATTGTCTGTCTGGGAAATGTTCAGCGACGGGCCAGGCTCGCAGGTCCAAGCGATAACGCTGCAACTGCTGATACTGTTCAGTTGTAAGCGTTGTAGCCTGTTGAAGCTCTAACTCGTCACGATGGCGCACAACCAAACCGTCGGTATTTGCCAGCGCTGAGTCGCGCCAAATTCGCTCGCGTCGCTCAAGCTCTACGTCACTGGGCGGCGGTGGCTCAACAGCAACAGGCTCTCCCTTTGAGTTGGCTTGAATGACTTTACCTTGGGACTGTGCGACTAGGAGCGCCAGGTACTTGTCCTGGGGTAATTCCCGCAGTTCGGCTTTCGGGGGCAGCGAGCATTTAGGATTCGGCACTTCAATTAGAGGCGGAACCGCGTCAGTATCCGGGACGCTAATCAGCGGGGGCTCTGCGTCTTTATCATCGTCACCAGGAACCCAATTGGGATCAGTAATCTTGATTTCTGGCTGCTTCCACTTGGGATCAACTACCAGGACAGTTCGGGGGCCGTGAATCTCATCAATGTAAAACCCACAACTCTTTGCGTGAAAAAATACGCTCATCTTAATAACCCTCCGCTTCTACGATCAGTGTCAGCCCGTACTGCGGATTTAACCCCCACTCATCTACGCGCAAATTGCACCCTGTGCGGGTCAGGTCGGAATACGCACTTGATACGGTTGCCGGCGAGCCATTGGTATGGAGAAACGAAAGCTTCACTGAATCAGCTTGCTCTGCAAAGGCGGCAGGCCATGTAACCGCACCCGCCCACGCCGTTGAGACATCACCGATATAGATGGAGACCCGCTGACGTAACAGGCCGGTATCGGCGCATTTCCACCAGCCTGGAATACCCTTCTGGCAGGTGTTTTTCGGCAGTGTGGCTTGGGTGATGAAGTACACCGGCTGCTCATCGACAGCTCTCCTGAAGTAAGGGAGATTGATGTCTCCACCCCATAATCCAGCCACGCTAATCGCATCACGGGTGAGCTTTTGATTAAACCTCACATCCGATTGAGTTACGGAGTAGACGTCATAAATTCCATGCCCTACAGCGGTAGGCGGAAGCCCATCCAGATCGGAAAATGCGTGACGATGCACCCGGCGAGCAAGCTGCAAAATAGCGCCGGTCGAAGTCTGCATGAAGTAAGGAAGGTCCGGGTTATCCGAAATCAACCCTGCATGAGATATCCAATCGCTGACAACTCGCTGCGATAAGCGGACATCTGCTTGCCCAATGGTGTAGGTATTGGACTTGTCTGCCTTCGTGTCAGGATTGAAGTTTGACGTCAGCCATAATGCACCGAGGTCAGTAACATCAACAGCGGCTTTTAACCCCTCCGCAGCCCAGGAAAGAGTAATGCGGTTTTCCGAACCGGCGGCAACAAAACCGGCTCGTGTTTCGGTCTTTGTAAAAACATCGCTGAGTTTGTAGCCATCGCGTGTTGTTGGCTTGTCACTCAAGCTATCGAAGGTGTGACCATGAGATGACAGTGACAGGTTGATGATATGACCCACAGAGCCATCATGTTTCTTGAACCTGAAATATGGCGCGCCTGGGTCTCCATTCACCACACCTGCCGCCAGTATGCTGTCTGCGGCAACCCGCTGATCGAGCAGGCTATCGGTCTGGTCTTTGGTGTAAGCGTTTTTAATGCCGAATCCGTCAAGCGTGGTTGGATTGCTGCCCGACACCACAATGCCCCGCGCATTGATCGTAACTCGGTGATAAGTACCGGGCGTTTTATCCGCCGGCAGCACGTCACCAATCGAACGATCCACATAATCCCGAGTTGCCAGGACTACTGACGGATCAATCTTCAGCACGATGTTGGCCAGGCTGGAAACGATCAGATTCATTCGAATAATCTGCGTTCGACCGGACCCTTGGGTCAGCAACGGTTTGAAGGTTGGCGCGCAGTTGGCGACGGCCACCAGATCGCCGTCCGTGTCGTATAGGCCTATCTCCCGAATCCAGAAACCGCCGACGTTTTCTGGGATGACTTGTTCGGCAATGATGATGCCGGCGTTTTTCGGGTCTGGCTTGAGCTGGTTGAGCGGTGCACGGCGCCACTCGTTGATTAGCTTGGTTTGCAGGCGGTCGGGGAACGGGTCGGTGCCGTTGGCATCACCCACACCCATCTGCGCGAACGTCCAGGGGACGCCCAGGGCATCCGCGTTTGCCTGTTTGGCCTCGCCGATGGCCGTAAGAATGGCTTGAAACTGGCTGTTCTGGTCGATCATGGGAGGATGTCCATCGTATCAATGTGATGTTCGCGACCGCCCAGGCGCAGATAGCCGCTGACTTCGATGTCGCGTTGGGTCGGTGGGTAAACGCTGAGTTCATCGCCTTCGTTGACGCAGGCGCCGATATAGAAACTGCCGGTGGTTTCCAGGCTGATGGCCAGGCCGGTGAGGTGGCGGCTGCGGGGTTTGGCGTCATCGATCAGGAAGGTCAGCTCCTGATACATTTCTTCGGTGATACCGGTTTCCAGCACACCGACTTTGAGCTTGAAGGTGCCCGGTACACCGACCGGAACGTCCTGCCACCACTCAATAATCTCGATCAGATAGCCCAGGGGCTCGACCACTCGGCGCAACGCTCCGATGGTGCCCTTGTGCGAATGCAGGTAGTACGCGGCCCGGATCGCCGCGCGCTTGGTGGACTCCGACCAGGTGCTGTCCCAGCGGTCGACCGAAAACGACCAGGCCAGGTACGGCAACACAGCGAGCGGGCACAGGTCAGGGTTCCACAGCAGGCGAATGGGAATAGGTACCCGCTGGATCTGCGCCAGTGCCACGGCCGCGTCGCGCTCCAACTGCGTCGAGTTGCCGGGTAGCAGGTGCTGGGCGCCCATCACTCCACCCCAACCGACAATTGAATATCGGTGCAGAACGGCGCCTGGTAAGGCGTGGCGATGATGTCGGTCCAGCCTTCCAGCACGACCTTGCGCACGCCCTCGACGTGCAGCGCAGCGTGGATTGCCGATTCTGAGACTTCCATGCCCAGGCGCCGACGCTGGTGGACGTAGTTCTTTAAGCGTTGCTCGGCAGCGGCCCGCGCAGGCTCAGTTTCCGGGCCGCTGGTTTTCAAATAGATTTTGGCTTTGATCGGATAACGCAGGATCTGTGCGGCCTGGACGGTCAGGCGGTCGGCGACGGGGCGGCGATCATCATCGCTGAGGTAGGCGTCCACCACGGCCAGCAACCCAGGCTCCGCACTACCATCGGCCAGCATGCCCTGGACCGTCACCACGACCACGGCCGGGGAAGGGCTTTCCGCTGTGGCATCGGCAACCCGGCCGTCAGCTGCGCGGGCGTGGAAGATGTAGCTGTTGCGCGGGCCGGCGGTGCTGAGGCCTTCCCAGGCCATCTGCGTACGTTCGCGCAGGCTGTCGTCATCTTCCATGACACGTGCCACGGGCGGGGATGCGGATGCATTGCCCTCCTGAATCACCAGGCGCTTGACGTTGAAGTTGGAGGCCAAATTTTCCAGGTCGGATCCCTTGGTAAAGGCCAGCATATTGGCGGTTGATGCTTCGTTGACCCGTTGCCGCCAGATCGTCTCGCGGTAAGCGTTCTCTTGCAGCAGCTTGGTCAGTGGCTCCGACTCCAGCTCAAGGCGCGCGGCGATTTTTGCCTGTTCCTCGACCGGCCACAGGCTGATGGCGTAGGCCTTGCGCTCGGCAAGGATCTGCTCGTAATCGATCTGTTCGACGATCTGCGGCGCGGGCAACAGGCTGAGGTCGATGGCGGCGAACGTGTTCATACACTGGCCCCCAGTTGCAACGGCAGGCTCATGCTCAACGGCTCATTGGTGTCGACCAGGGTGCCGTCCAGGTCCAGCACCGACTGGCCTTGCAGATTGGCGCCGAGGAATTGCACCCGGTTCAGGCTGATGCGCGGTTCCCAGCGCATCAACGCCATGACCGTGGCCGCGTACACGCGCAGGCGGGTGGCATCGTTGAAGGGATGGTCTACCAGCTCGGGCAAAAGGCTGCCGTATTCGCGGCGCATGACGCGGGAGCCGATGCGGGTGGTCAGGATGTCGGCAATTGACTGGGTGATGTGGTCCAGATCGCCGATGGCGCCGCCGGTTTCTCGGTTCATTCTGGTTTCCCCGTCTTGCCGCTGCCTGGCATGACGCCGCCGTGCGGGTGTTCCACCAGGCTGATACCGGCCGCAACCACGTCTTCGGAGACGGTTACGAGGCCAACCACGTTCTGGTTGCCGGTTTGGTTGTAATCGCCCTGGTGATTGATAGGGCCGATGATGTTGATGCCGCCCTTGCTGACCAAGCTGGTCGTGCCGCTGTCGGGCAGGGTGGCGTTCAGGTGGTGGGTGACACTGTCGTACTCGATCACCGCGCCATCGGCGTAGGTGCGACGGTGCAGGCCGGCGCGGTTGCCGTTGGCCGGGATGTGGTCGCTGAACAGACCGGTCACGACGACGCCATTGGCAAGCTGGCCGGATGGGCTGAACAACATGACTTGTTCGCCCTCTGTCGGCGGGTCCCATACCTGATCGGCTCCCGCGCGTTGAGCGATCCACGGCAGCCAGGCGGTGGTCAATTCGCCTGTCTTTACCTTCACGCGCGGGGGCACCATCTGGACTTCGGCGATGACGCCGAAGCGGATGAGGTTTTCAAGCATGCGGGCGAAGGCGGCGAAATTGTTCATGGCGCCGATGGTGGCGCCACGCGTGCGCGGGTGCAGCTTCGCTGCCTTGTAGGGAGGGGGTTTACAGTGTCAGGTGCGCAAGCAAGCTGTCACGGATCACATCAAGATCCGCTTCGGTGAACCCCAACACTTCACGTTGTTCGTATTGCACGTCGGGAGCGCCACGCTCTGCGCGGTCCTTCAAACCGTATTGGTGAACCCGTGCAATGCGCGCAATGCGGCCGGTAAACCCCACGGTAATGGCATTGCTGTCGCCCCTGGCCTTGAGGTAGGTGGCGTTCTTCAGCTTCTTGAACATCTCCAGCTTGCGACGAATGCGGCCCTGTTTACCGCGCAAATTGCGCTGTTTGCGGGGGGCAAATTTGCTGCCGTTCGGGTTCTGCTGTGCAATAACACGCTTTTGTTGGCTGCGACGCAGCTCCTGGCCAATGCTGCGGGCCAGTTGATTGCGTGCCCCAGGCTCCAGCCGTTCCAGCAGCGTGGCTGCCCAGGTCTCCAACGCCTCCAGATCATTTGCCATCGGGCACAATCCATTCGCTGGTGTTGCCCTGGGCGCCAGGCTTCCAGTTCGGATCGAGGTAGCCCGCTACACGCTGTGGTTCGTTTGGATGTTTGACGGTGGTGTTGCCCTGGTCATCTTTGCCGACGATCACTTTCTCGGTCAGCGGCAGGGTGATGCTGAGGTCTACCGCGCCCTTGTCGAGGATATCGGCCTCAAACGCAATGCCATCTTTGACCTTGTTGAGGTTATCCAACAGTTCGTTTTGGTTGACGCTGAGCCAGCCCAGCAGCGGGAGCATTACGCTATCAGGGTGTCCCGCGAACTCGGTGAGGATGATCTGCAGGTCAAAGCTGTACTCGAAAGAGAGACTTTCCGCAGATGTGCAGCGGATTTTTCCATTGTCGATAAAGATCAGCAGCCGGTCAGGGTTGTGCTTGAACTCGGCGACGGTGGCCAGGAGGTGGGCGCGTAGGCTTTCGGGCTTGTTCATGGCGCTGCCTGCTGATGTTGATAAATCATGTCGACCTGCGCCGCACAGTCGGCCCAGGCGGCTTCGACGCGGTCCAGGTCGGTGAGCTGGTCACCGTTATTGCGTGGGCTGGTCGCCGGCAACTGGCACGGCACCACGGCCGGACATCCACTGACGGTAAGCTTCGGCGCCGATAAGGGCGGGGCGCTCCCGCAACCGGCGAGCAACATCAGGCAAAGGCTGAGTAGCCCAGGTGCGTAGTTCGGCGTTTTCAAGTTTCAGCTCCTTTATGGTTCGCTCGCGCTTTGCCAGGCCCTGGCGCAACTGATCCTGTTGGGTGCGCAAGGTGCTTTGGGCGTCACGTTCCTGTTTCAGGGTGGTCGTGAGCGTGTTGGCGGTGGTCAGGTTGCGGTCGGCGTCTTCGCGGGCGGTCTTAGCCGCAGTTTCTGCCCGCTCGGCTTTACCCACGGCGACGCTGATGCGCTGTTGCTGGCCCCAGATCAGCAGCGCCAAGGCCCCGAGCAGGGCAATGCCGTACAGGGCCTGGCGCAGGGTGCTCATGCGCGGTACCAGCCGAGCTTATTCATGCCTTCGGTATCGAGCTGTTTAATAGGGCCGCGAACGATCACTGCCCTGGCACCGCTCATCAACTGAATGGCCTCGGCCAGCACCTGCATATCGTCCTCTTCGGTGGATTCCGGTACCACCAGCAGATCGCCGTCCTTCACTCGCAGTTTTTGCACCGCTTCGAAGTCGATCATGCCGCTACCCCTTGCCCGCAACCGCAGTCGGCGTGCCGTTCGTAGGCGCGCTGTAGCTTCACGTCGTAGAGGTTTCGCTGATAGTCCGGTCCGTTGTAGAGCTTGGCGAATTCGGCCCATTTGCGGGCTTTTAGCGCCTTGTGCAACACAGGGTCGGTTTCAATGAAGCGGGTGAAGGCGTCGAACTGTTGCGATTCGCTGGCACTCATGGCCGCCACGAAGTCCTGCACGCTGGTGTAGCCCAGGCGCTGCCAGTGGAAGCCCATGATCTGGAATGCCCCCCAGGATGCAGATTCAAGGGCGGCGGTGTCGTCGATCAGGCGGGCCATGGCCAGGCGCTGGTGTTCGGCGGTACCGCCGGAGTATCCGCCCGACTTTGGGTTGACCAGGGCGGGATTGACGGCGGCGAGCTGGTCGGCGTGGCGTTTGAGTTCGGCCGGGTCATCGCCTTCGTGCCGCACCTTGGCGAGTTGGCGGTACATGATATGCCGTTCGAACAGGATCACTGGCTTGCCGTTTTCGAGGAAGCCCTTGCCCTTGGATTCCACCTCGTTGATGGCGTAGATGCTTGCCAACGGCACGCCGAGGCGTTCGGCGGCAGCGGTCAGGTCGTTGTTGCGCAGCAGCTTGGCGCAGTCACCACCGGCCAGGCTGGTTTGGGTCTTATTGCCGGCCACGCCATCAGCGACCAGGCCGACCTTGAGCTGATAGGCCCGGACAGCAGCTTCGGTGTCGTCGCCGTAGCTGCCGTCCACGTCCAGCTTGGCGCCGTGGTTGTTGAGGTTCTTTTGCAGCGTGCGGACGGCCTGCGAGCGGTCGCCGTGGCGTAGGGTGGTCATAGCTGTTCTACCTTGCGGGTGAAAAACTTCTTGGCGACCGCGCGGGTGCCTTCCACGCCGAGCAAACCAATCACGCCGCCGAAAAACGGTGCGGTGGAGATCGGAATGCCGAGCAAGGCCAAGCCATGGCTGGCGGCCAATGCCAAGGTGCCGCACAGCGGCGCCTCGACCAGCATGCGCCGCAGCGTGCCACCGCCGTACATGACTCGTAGGGCCGCGATGATCAAGGCGAGGACTCCGGCGTAAAGAGTCGGCCAGTTCTGTTCGAGCCAGGCGGCGAGCCAGGCCCAGGTGTCGGGACGTTCAGGCATGCGCTTCATTCCGTTGTCCAGGGTTGGTGGGTTCAAGGTCCGGGTGCAGCTCTGTCAGTCCCATAACTGCACCATCTGCCGCTGCGGGGCGCTGGCTTGGGCTTCGGGCATGTTGACGACAAGGCCTTGCGGCAGGATTGGGCCGTGGTCGGCCAGGCCGGGATTGGCCTCAAGGACGGCTTCGGTGACGCCTGCGGTGCGGCCGTAGAAACGCCAGCACAGGGCATCGACGGTGTCGTTTTGATTGGCGCGGACGGCGACGGCCATCAGACCAGCTCCACGGTGGTACGGGAGCGGCCGAGGAAGTCGCGGACGGCCCAGCGCAAGTCGCGGCGGTAGTCGTCGATGGTGGGGGTGACTTCTTCGGCCTTCTGGCTGCCACTGTTGGTGGCGCTGTAGTCTCGGTAACGCTCGCAGACTTCGGCGCCGGTAGCTGCTTCGATGGCACGGCGGTAGAGGTGGGCCTTTACCGATACGTCATTGATGCGATCACCGGGTACGTCGTCCAGCTTGGCGTGGCCGGCTGCTTGCTGGGCTTCCCGCCATCCGGCCAGCTCTCGGTTGAGGTTGATGGCAGCAGAAATAACAGCGGTTTCCAGGCGGGCCGGGGTGACGCTGTCGTTGATGCGCAGGGTGGCGCGCAAATGGTCCAGGTCAATCGACGGCCAGAAGGGGTCGGTGTTGATATGACCGCCTGCGACTGGGCCGCTGGCTACAAATGCGCTCATGAACTGCACTCGAAAATAGGTCGCCGGTGGTCGGGGCTTCACGTTCAGGAGGAGCGGCCTGACCGATCCGCCCCGAGCCGGCGGGGTGCGTGGGGACGCTCGGTTAGCTGCTTGGTGCAGCGTATTTCTTGAGGAGCCGTTCGACGCGCTCCAAATCTTTCTTACCGCCGCAGTTGCTGTTCAGGTCTATGGCTTTGGCCAGGTGCTCTTTGGCACCTTCAAGCCAGCCAATTTCCATTCCAGCGGGGTTTTCGTCCGTTACCCTTGCGGCGTACGCTTTGCCGATTGCCAGGTGCAGCTTTGCGCGGGCTTGGTCGGGCATGTCTTGCTCGGCGGTGATACGTGCGGCCTGTTGCAGGATCTCCAGCGGGAATGTGTCGCCGGCCTTTTGCGCTTTCAGGGCGGCTTCGGCGATTTCCTCGGCGATCAAAGTGCCGGTGGTGCGTTCGAAGCGATCCGGCATTTTCAGGCCGTGCTTGATGACGTATTCGGCGATTTGCAGTGCACCGAGATAGCCGCCGGCATCAATGCACCAAAGCATGATGGTGGTGAGCACCTCGTCCTGAGCACCGTTGCCGGCGTCCAACACACCCTGCACGTAGGGTTCGTACTCAGGGATCAGTAGCGCCTTGAGCTCAGCTTTGCCCTGGTTGGACTGCACCTGCTTGAGACGCGCGCGGTGCTGTGCCAGCTGGGCAAGTTGGTGCTCGTAGGCGGTGGCGCCTTCCATTGACGTGGCCGGCGCTGTTGCGGCGGCCTCAATGGCTGCGCGCTTGCGCAGCTGGTTGCGTTGGGCAGGTGTCTGGTGCATGGCGCGCCTCTTAAGCCTCAGTCGGTGCTGGGTAGTTGACGGCGGTGATGCCTTCCACAAGGGCGACCAAGCCAAAGTCTTCGATGACGTAGGCTTCGTTCGAGGACTGGTAGTCGGCGATACGGTCCAGCTCGGGCTCGTCCTTCAGGTGACGACGACGGGCACCGTTCTGGTAGTAGATCGAAAGGTTGCTGAGGGTAGTGACCAGCACCGTGTTGTCTGGGAAGAACGGGGCGTCGACCACTGGCAGGCCACCCAATCGGGCGCGGCTGACGATCTCTTGAGCGGCGTTCTCTTCCTGGTTGGAGTCAGCACCCTTTTCCACGGCTGCCAGCAGTTTGCTGTGCATCAGGTTGCGCGAAACCATGACGCGCAGATCCGGGCGGTTGCGGTGCCATGGGTCGAGCATCTGGATGGCGTCGAATACCAGACCGTCGAGGTTGGTGTAATCACCCTCGAATACGGTGTCTACCCCCGCAACCTTGATGACTTTGCGGGGGCCGATGGTGGCAGCGTCGAGCACGCGGTCATCGGCGCTGAGGCGGATCTTTTGCAGCCAGCCGATGTTGACGTCTTGCAGCAGAGGGTTCGCGGCGCGGTTGGTGGTTGCAGCGGCGCTGGTACCGTTGAAACCGATCATGATGCGGTCCAGGGCCTGGCGCAGGATGATCGCGTTGCTCAGCTTGACTTGGAAGTCTGGAAACTTGGCCCAGGCATCCAGCAGGGCGTAGGGGAACGCGCTGTCGAAGTTGGTCTGCTTGCAGATATAGGCGTCTTTGCTCAGTGAGCTTCTGCCCAGCGGGCTGCGGGGAGTGCCACCGGAGGTGTCCGTGCGGCTTGCGACCGGGCCATTGACACCCAGCAGCAGGGCCTCGCCTGACTGCTCGTCGACGCCAATGATGTTGATCTGTTTCAGGAAACCATCAGATTCCTGCACCGCAACTTCCAGTTTTTGCTGAATGCTGGGATCAACACTGAATTTCTCGTGGGCACTGGCTACGCCATTGAGCAGGGCGATCTGCACGGCCAGGGCGGCAAAGGCGAAGCGTGTTTCTTTACGCATGGGGGTGTTCTCCGGTGAAAAGGCTTGTCGGTGTTGGGCCGTGGGTCAGTAAGCGGTCAGCACAGTGCCGTTGCCGCCAGTGCTGTGCGGACGCTGTGGCTGGCTGTGGTCAGCGGTTTGGCCGAGCTTGGTTTTGAGCTCTTTCAGCTCGGTATCCAGGCTGGTGAACTGCTTTTTCAGATCTCCCAAGGCCTTGCTTGAAGCGTCGGCTTGCTCAGCCTGCTGGGTGGCGAGGGTTACCAGGCTTTCCAGGGCTTCACCGATGTCGGAGAAAGTGGTGGCGTCCTTGCCCTCTTTGTCCTTGCTCAGTTTGATGAACTCACCGAGCTTGGCCTTGATTGCTGCAAAAGCACTCGGCTGGTCGGTGACTTCTTCGAATTCGAGTTCGGCTTCTTCGGCGGCGCTGAACAGGTTGTCTTTGTCCTGTTTGCGACCGGCCAAAGTGCCGTGTTGTGCGCTGAAGCTCAGTGCTTCGGTGCCCAAGCTGGCGGGGGTGTCGGTGATGGCGAGGCCGACCAGATAGGCCTTGTTGCTGTCGGCAAACTTCGGCTGGATCTCGACCGAGGTGTAGACCTTCTGGCCTTGCTTGTTCAGGGTCAGTAGTGCTTCGTTGGGTTCGAGCTGGGCGAACAGCGCCAGTTTCTTGATGCCCGCAATGTCGACTTCTTCAGCCTTGAGCGCTAATACGTCGCCGTACGCGCCGAACTCGCCACCCGGCCAGGACCACTTGATGTGTTCGCAGTTGATGCGAGCACCGTAGGTGTTGGGGCTGTATTGGGAGGCCATCTCGGCAATCCAGCTCCGCTCGATGATGCGGCCATCGGTGGTCGCGCCTTCTACGGCAATGCGGGTCCACTTGGAGCGGAATTTCTTGGTGGGTTGAGTGCTGGCGGCCATGCGGGCTGTCCTCGATGCGGTGGCGGCGTACTGCCGTTGCGTTGAGGGCATGTTCGTGAGCTGGCGTGCAGCGAGCAACGAGTCGACCTTGTAGGGCGGGTTCTTACAAGGAGTGGCGCGGGTACAGCACGCGCGTGCGAGGCAGCATCTGCGCCATGAATGCTCTCGCTGAAATTCCCGTCCGTGATAACCGTCGCCAGGCCAAGTTTTTGTACTGGACAGGCTGGCGCATCACCGAAATTGCCGAATACCTGGACGAAAAAGAGAAGACCGTCCATAGCTGGAAGGCCCGTGACGAGTGGGACCGTGCGGATAACGTAGAACGCATTGGTGGCGCTCTGGAAGCGCGGTTGGTGCAGTTGATCCTGAAAGACGGCAAGAGCAGCGGCGATTTCAAGGAAATTGACCTGCTCCACCGGCAACTGGAGCGCCAGGCCCGTATTGAGCGGTTCCAGGGCGGCGGTACCGAGGCTGAGTTAAATCCGAAACTGAATGACCGCAACAGCGGGCCGAAGAAAAAGCCGAGCCGCAACGAGTTCAGCGAAGAGCATATCGAGCTGCTCACTCAGGCGTTTATCGATGGGTGCTTCGGCTATCAGTTGGATTGGTACAAGGCTGGCAATCAGCGCACCAGGGCCATCCTGAAAAGCCGGCAGATCGGGGCGACGTTCTACTTCGCTCGGGAGGCGTTAATTGATGCGCTGACCACGGGGCGCAACCAGATCTTCCTGTCGGCGTCGAAGAATCAGGCTCACATTTTCAAGTCGTACATTCAGTCCTTTGCCAGGGAAGTGGTCGGCGTCGAGTTGACCGGTGATCCCATTACGCTGGCGAACGGCGCCGAGCTGCACTTCCTGGGTACCAACGCCCGAACCGCCCAGGGCTACCACGGCAATTTCTACTTCGACGAATTCTTCTGGACGTTCAAGTTCAAGGAACTGAACAAAGTAGCCTCGGGTATGGCGATGCAGAAACAGTACCGCCGCACCTATTTCAGCACCCCGTCGAGCATGGCCCATGAGGCTTACACGTTCTGGACAGGGGAGCGATTCAACAAAGGCAAACCCGCCGCCAACCGAATTTCTGTGGATGTTTCCCACGATGCCCTGCAACAGGGGCGGCTGTGCGAGGACAAGGTGTGGCGCCAGATCGTCACGATTTTGGACGCCGAGCAGCGAGGCTGTGACCGGTTTGACCTTGAGGAACTGCGTCAGGAGTACGACGCCGAGGCGTTCCAGAACCTGCTGATGTGCCAGTTTGTGGATGACGGGGCGAGCATCTTCCCTCTGTCGATGTTGCAGTCATGCATGGTGGACAGCTGGGTTGACTGGGCCGAGGACTACAAACCGATGGCGCCGCGCCCGTTTGCCGACCGCCAGGTGTGGTTGGGCTATGACCCGGCCGAAACGGGCGATAGCTCTGGTCTGGTGGTCGTGGCGCCGCCGATGGTGCCAGGCGGTAAGTTCCGGGTGCTTGAGCGTCACCAGTTCCGTGGCATGGATTTCGCGGCGCAGGCCGAATCCATCCGCATGGTGACCCAACGATATTGGGTGACCTACATCGGCATCGATGTAACAGGCATGGGCTCCGGCGTGGCGCAGCTGGTGCGGCAATTCTTCCCCGGACTGACAACATTCAGCTATTCGCCAGAGGTGAAGTCACGCCTGGTGATGAAGGCCTATGACGTGATCAACAAGGGCCGGCTGGAGTTCGACGCCGGCTGGACGGACTTCGCGCAATCACTGATGGCCATCCGCAAAACCATCACCGCCAGCGGCCGGCAATTTACCTATACCGCTGGGCGTAGCGAATCAACCGGCCACGCCGACCTGGCCTGGGCCCTTTTCCATGCACTACACCACGAACCGCTCGAAGGGCAGACGGCTGCCAATACCGGGCGGATGGAGCTTTTTTGATGAGTACAGACAATGAGGTGGCGGTTGCCACGGAGCAGGCGGTGAGTGACCACAAATCGGTGGCGTTCACGTTCGGCGAGCCGGAGTCAGTGTTGTCGGCCAGGGAGATATTCGACTCGCTGGAGTGCTGGTTTAACGGGCGTTGGTATGAGCCACCGTTGTCGCTGGATGGGCTGGCCCGGTCGGTTAAGGCCAGTGTTCATCTCGACTCGGGGCTTCGGTTTAAGCGCAACCAACTGACCCGCACGTTCATTCCTCACAAGCTGCTGAGCCGTGAGGCGTTTGACCAGTACGCCCAGGACTACTTGGCACTGGGCAATGGGTATGTGGAGGCGCGGCGGTCATTGCTGGGTACGACTGTAGCGCTGAAGCCCGCACTGGCGAAGTATATGCGGGTAGGGAAGGACGGGCACTTTTTCCAAGTGCAGGGCTGGAAGAATGAGCATGAGTTTGACCAGGGCAGTGTTTTCCACTTGCGTGAGTTGGATCTGCATCAGGAAATTTATGGTTTGCCGGAATGGCTGTGTGCGTTGCAATCCGCGCTGTTGAACCAGTCGGCGACGTTGTTCCGCCGCAAGTATTACGAGAACGGCAGCCATGCCGGTTTCATCCTCTATATGACGGACGCGGCACAAAACGAATCCGACATCGAAGACTTGCGAGTGGCGCTGAAAAACTCCAAAGGGCCTGGCAACTTCCGCAACCTGTTTGTGTACGCGCCGAACGGGAAGAAGGAAGGCATTCAGTTGATCCCCGTGAGCGAGGTTTCGGCGAAGGACGAATTCAACTCAATCAAGGATCAGACCCAGGGCGATGTGCTGGCGGCGTTGCGGGTCTATCCACAGCTGATGGGCATCGTGCCGAAAAACGCGGGGGGCTTTGGCTCGCCGAAGGAAGCGGGGGAGGTCTGGGCCACCCTGGAGCTTGAGCCGATTCAGACACGGCTGGCTCTACTCAATGATTGGGTAGGCGAGGAGGTCGTGCGCTTCAAGCCCTTTAATCAAGGATCGGGGGAGTAGTACCCCCGCGCAGTAAACGAGGCGACGAGCCGGTGCGCTAACACCAGCTCGACGCTGAATCACTCGAACACGCCGAGTGCTCCAACCAAGGCCTCGCCCCACTGCGCAGGGGGTGCGAAGCCTAAGCGAATCCAATTGTCGAAACAAGGATCACTTATGAGCACACCAATAATCCCGTGGATGGGCGGCAAGCGCCGCTTGGCAGATCGTCTAATTCCACTGTTTCCACCTCACGAATGCTACGTCGAGGTTTTTGCCGGTGGTGCCGCGCTTTACTTCATGCGGCCCCAGGCGGCGCCCGTTGAAGTCCTCAACGATATCAACGGCGACCTGGTGACGTTGTACCGGGTTGTGCAGAACCACCTGGAAGAGTTCGTGCGCCAGTTCAAGTGGGCGCTCAGCTCCCGCCAGGTGTTCGAATGGCAGAAGATGACCAGGCCGGAAACCCTCACCGACATCCAACGGGCTGCCCGGTTTTTCTACCTGCAGCACCATGCCTTCGCCGGCAAGGTCAGCGGGCAGACCTTCGGTACCGCCACCACTGGACCGGCTATCAACCTGCTGCGGATCGAGGAAAACTTGTCAGCAGCCTGGCAACGGCTGTCTGGCACCTATGTTGAGAACCTGGGCTGGCTTGAATGCGCCGAGCGTTATGACCGGCCACACACCTTTCATTACATGGACCCGCCTTACTGGCAGACCGCCGGATATGGCGTGGACTTCCCGTTTGAGAATTACGAGCGGATGGCCGAGTTCATGCGGCGCTGCAAGGGCAAGGTGATGGTCAGCATTAACGATCATCCCGACATAAGGCGGGTGTTTGAGGGGTTTCACTTTGAAACGGTGGACATTCGGTACAGCACGGCGAATCAACGACAGGGGAAAGCCGAGGTCAGCGGTGAGCTTGTGATCATGAACTGGGAGCCTGCGGCACTGGGGGGGCTGTTCTGACCAGACTGTATTGGTAGAGCATCGCGGCTTGCGCCTACAGGTCATTGACCCCGGCTGGCACTCGCGCGGCAGGCTTTAACTGCACATCGCCTCGATACTCTCCGATACGTTCTCTGCAAAACATTGAGCCGCCCATGAGGCGGCTTTTTGCCGCCTGGAGATTGGCTTTCCCATGGCAAAAGTCCGGCCTGGAACGATGAAGTTTCGCCCTTCAGCAGCATGAAAAAACCCAGTTCAACATAGCATTTTAAGGTTGTCACGGCAAGCCTTAAGGGGCGTTCGGTCCAGTGAATACGGGGCTTTCAGGTGTATGAGGCTCAGTCGGAGCGGGCATCTGCTGGGGTCGCCGACGGTCATGAGAGGTTGGCGTGCCACAGGTCTAGGTTGGGGAGTTGACGTGCTACATGTGGGGCCAGTGACGTGCTTCAGCACCTGGCGCGCGCCGTCGTCCCCCCACCTCGCCTGCGGGCTAAATGGGTCGCTTTTTCTGCACACCTGCAACCCCTTCAACATGGCGCTGGCTGGGGGCCGCTTTCCGATTTCCGAACTCGGAAATACCTGCGGAACCCTGCACCGAGGGGGTATTTTGTGGAAGGGCCTTGGAGGCGCTGTTGTTGATGGGGAGGGGGGGAGTCTCAAAAAGAGTAACTTCAGTAATCTCCCCATAGAAACGGTCTGGAGGCCACGTATCCCGTGGGTTTTGAGATTACAAAAAGGAGTAACAGAGAAGTAATTGGAAAGGTAATTTTTTACCAAACTGTTGATTTTAAAGGGGTTTATAAAAGTAGAGAATTACGTTTATAAAGAGTAATCAGATTACTTCAATATTACTTAAAGATTACCTTTTGCTCGAAACATAAAACCCTTTAACTTCAATGGCTTGAGCGTAAAAAACGGTCAAGATTACTTATGTTACTCTTTTTTTTGCCCCCCTCCAGACCCCGGACGTCAGGCCCCTATACGTGTGATGCGCACGCGTACAGAGATGCATGCTGATGCTCATGGGAATGGCGTGGGAATGCTTTTGCGCAACTGGCACCGCTGGAGCCCTTGTATTCCGGGGCCTCGGCTGCGAGATTGCGGGTGCGGGTACTTTCGAATCTCTCCTTCACCGCCATATTGTTATGAAAAAGCCCCGTTTTACGGGGCTTTTTCATGTCTGATGTTTTTTGTTCCCCCATCCGCCCCCCCTACGTTTTTTTGCGTGTCGGTTAAGCTGGCAATGAATGTCGCTTGGTCATTTGCTGGCTGGCCTCCTGAGGCCTTGCGTGAGTTCTACTGGACATGTCGACGGCGCTCGTGCGAGTGAGGTGATCCAACCGCAGGTCGCCTTACGGATTATTTAATTTCTGGCACGGTAATTAAGGCTATCCCTGGGAAATTTCCTACATGTCGGGAGGATGTTTCTCTAAGGGCGCAGGATAGTTAGTTGGCAAAGTCCTACCCATTAATAATGGGTAGGTTGAAACAGATGGTTGAGGGGTGTGTTCTCGTCATAGAAAGCCATGCGTTGCAACGCAGTGTGTTGGTCAACGGGTTGCTGAATCTGCAGGTGGCGAGCGTTGTGTCGGCCGGAAATGCAATGCAAGCAGTGGATCACATTCGCAGTCAAGCAGTGATCGACATCATTTTTTTTGACCTGGCTGACGGTTCGATTAACAACCTTGAGTTTCTGCGCGTGGCCAGCGAACTGGGTAACGTACGTGCGCTGGTTATACATGGAGAGTTGCCGCTGGCATTGCGGCGTTCGGTCGAGAAATTGACCACTTTATCTTCTATCCGTTTACTCGGTGTGTTGGAAAAGCCCCTGCAACTGCGGGCTTTGCAAAAGATCCTGTCTGATTTCACCCCGTTGTACTGCTCTGCACTGAGGGGGACTCTGACAGCGATTGAGTTGATCCCTCGCCAGCAGGTTCTGCTGGGTTTGATGGCTGGAGAGTTTCAGGCCTGGTACCAACCCAAGTTCAACCTGCACGATGGCCGATTGTTTGGTGCCGAGGTTCTAGTGCGCTGGAATCACCCCCAGCGCGGGCTTTTACTGCCTCGGGATCTGTTGGCGGCAGTGGTGGCTTATGACCTGCTCGATGAGATGTTCAAGCGGCTTCTAGACCAAGGGCTCGAACTCATGAGCCGGCTACGCGAGCGAGGGTTTGATACGGGGCTAGCGTTCAACCTGACAGCCTCTCAATTGGTGAGCAGCGACCTGGTCGAACACGTTATCCAGCGCTTGCATCAATATGAATTGCCGGGTGCTGCACTGATGTTCGAGATCACCGAAAACGGTCTGCTGGATTTGCCAGCCTCTGCTGTGGAAAATTTGTTGCATCTGCATCAAGCCGGCTGTGGTTTGTCGGTCGATGACTTCGGCATTGGCTTTTCCTCTTTGACGCAACTGGCGCATTTGCCCTTCAACCAACTCAAGCTAGACGGTGTCTTTGTCCGGGATGTTGACGATTTGGGGAACAGGGCGGTCATTTCAAGTAGCGTGGCGCTGGCCAGGGCGCTGAAGATGGATCTGGTTGTCGAGAACATTGAAAATGCCTATACGCTCAACGCCCTCGTCGATCTGGGCTGTTCATTTGGCCAGGGTTTTCATCTGGCGGTCCCCATGAGTGCTGACGACTTTGCAGTGTGGTTGCAATGCCGCGCCTCGGTTGCATAAAAAATAGATGCCATAATTTTGCCAGGCGCGTTTTAAGCTACTTTGTATAGAGCTTAAGGTCGGGATGTCTTGTTCTGGTGATGGTGTGTTGTTGTCTCCCGAAGAGGTTCATATGTTAAAAGCGTTAGTCGTTGATGATCATTCGTTTGTTCGTGCCTCTGTAAAGTTACTGGTTGGTGCCGAACAGTTTGAAATTGTGGCGGAGGCGGCTAACGGTGTGGAGGCTGTACGCCTAGCGCGAGAGCATGTCCCCGATCTGATCCTGCTCGATATCGCCATGCCATTACTTGATGGTCTGGAGGTGATCGGTCGCATCTCGGCGCTTGGATTGCCCTGTAAAATTCTGGTGCTGACATCCATGGAGGCTTCTTTTTATGCCATGCGCTGCATGAAAGCCGGAGCCTCGGGCTATGTTTCCAAGACGGGGAGCCTTGAGGAGTTGACTCGCGCGATCAAGGCGATAAAGGATGGTTACAGCTATTTTCCATTGCTCTCCAACAGCTCGGTGCGCGCTGGTGACAATCAGGTCAGTGAGTCTGACTTGATTGGTCAACTGTCCGACCGTGAGCTGACCATTTTGCAGCAACTGGCTCGGGGTTTTAGCAACAAGGAAATTGGCGACTCCATGCTTCTGAGTAACAAAACCATCAGCACCTATAAAACCCGACTGATTGAAAAGCTCAACGTCAAGTCAGTGGTCTATCTTGCCGAATTTGCCAAACGCAACAACCTTCTTTAAGCATGAAGCGGCCAATCGGGTTTCTGTTTTTTTTACTCTGTATCAGCCCTCTTGTTCAGGCGGTGCATTTTCACGACGATATCGAGCCGTTGAGGTTATTGGGACGCTCCCATCTCACCGGGTTGAACCTGAAGTTGTCGGACGCCGACAACCGTTTGTTGCGCGATAAAAAAAACGTGCGAGTCGGGGTTGCCATCACCGACTCGGCGCCTTTGGGCTTGAGTGCAAGTACCTACGATTACGAAGGGGTGACGGCCGACTACGTGGAGCTGATTTCGGACCTGTTGAACATCGACATCCAGGTTCAACGCTATCCCGACCGTGCACACGCGATAGAGGCACTTAAAAGAGGTGAGTTTGACCTGCTCGGGATCGCCACGCATGTCGACGAGGCCGATCCCGAACTTGTAGTTTCGAGGTCTTACTTCGATGATCAGCCGGTGTTGGTTAGCCGGCGTGATGCCGGCGTGGAGTTGCCTAAGGATCTTGGCGGGCAGCGTTTGGCTATGTCTGCGAATGGCCTACCCCCATCCGAGGTCATGGCGTATTACCCGTTGGCTAAGCTACAGATCTACCCGACCGATCTGGACGCCATCAGCGCTGTGGTTTTCGACCAGGCTGACGTGTACCTGGGAGGGGCGATTACTTCCAACTATCTGATCAACCGAAACTTTCTGCACGAAGTTTATCTGTCGGACTTCGCGAGCTTGGAAGTGAGCAGCATTGGTTTTGCATTACGGGTTGAAGACCGGCAGTTTCTTGAAATCATCAATCGGGTGTTGGCGGCGATCCCTGCCGAAGAAAGCATGACGATCCTGCAGCGCTGGGGGGCGGATACGATCACCGTACGCGACCAAGGCCAGGTTGACCTAAGCCCCAAGGAGAGGCGCTGGCTCGCAGACCATCCGCAGTTGAGGGTAGGGGTATTGGAGAGCAGTCCTCCACTGGCATTTTTCGATCAGCAGGGGAGTTTTCGCGGTATCAGCGCTGATTTGCTGGCGATGATTCGCCGGCGTACCGGCCTTACCTTCGAGGTGGTACGTGCAGATTCGATGGATGGCCTGGTGGCGTTGGTCAAGAAGGGCAAAGTGGATTTCATTGCCGCGTTTCACCAAAATACTGATAACAGCGACCTGCGTTTTACCCGGTCCTATTTGACCAACCCTTATGTATTGAGCATTCGTAAGGGCGATGAGGCATTTGGCCGTTTGGAGGACCTGACCGGCAAGCACCTGGCAATCAGGCACGACAGCGGCGTCCGGGATTACATTGAACAGCAGTACCCGCGCATTATTTTGGTTGAAGCGCGAGAGGCGGGTGAAGCGTTATCAATGGTTGCACAGGGTAAAGCAGATGGCGCTGTCACGACCCTGGTCAATGCCCGTTATCTGATTGCTACCCAGTACCAATCCAGTCTGCGTGTAAGTGGCGCTGTGGGGGCTCAACCCGCGCAGATGGCACTTGCCACCGACCGAGGCTCGCTGGAGCTGTACTCGATCCTGGACAAGGCGATGCTCAGTATCTCCTCGCAAGAGTTGGACGAACTGACCAGTCGCTGGCGGGGGGAAGTCGCGGTGGACAATAAACGTACGCACGCCAATCAATCGGAAATCATCCGCGGCTCGGCTATCGCGGTGATCCTGTTACTGGTGGCCCTCGGCTGGATTTTCTATTTGCGACGCCTGATTCAAAAACGCGATGTGGCCGAGCAGGCCTTGAAAGAACAAATGGAGTTTATGCGCGTACTGATTGATGGGTTACCGCATCCCATTTATGTACGAGACCGCCAGACCCGCTTGTTAGTGTGCAATCGCCGCTATCTGGAGGTGATTGGCAGCACCCTCGAGGCGGTGATTGGGACGCGGCTATCTGAAACCCGGACGTTGAACGACGAGTCAGGCCAGGGAACGGCCTATGAGCAGCTCTACCTGGAGGTTATGGACGGTGGCCAGGAGTTACTGGCTGACCGTCAGATCGTGTTTTCCAATGGGCGGAGTATTACCGCCTATCACTGGATTCTTCCGTTTCGCAATAACGCGGGTGAGGTCAAGGGCATCATTGCCGGCTGGATTGATATCAGTGAGCGCGAGCGTTTGCTGGTGGAGCTCAAAGACGCCAAGCAGGATGCCGAGAAGGCCAACCGCGCGAAAACCACTTTTCTGGCCACCATGAGTCATGAGATCCGCACCCCGATGAACGCCGTGGTCGGGATGCTGGAGCTGGCCATGAAAAAGGCTGACCAGGGCATTCTTGACCGCTTTGCCATTGAAGTGGCGTCGGGCGCCGCGCGGGGGCTTTTGGAGCTGATTGGCGACATCCTGGACGTGGTGCGCATCGAGTCCGAGCGCTTGACGCTGTCACCGCAAAGGGCGGCATTCAAAGACCTGGTGGCGTCGGTGGTCCGGGTATTTGAAGGGTTGGCCCGGCAGAAGCAACTCAATCTTGTGCTGTCATTCGATGAGGACGCCAACCGGGATGTGCTGATCGACCCGCTTCGGTTCAAGCAGGTGCTGTCCAATCTGCTCGGCAATGCCATCAAGTTCACCACGGCCGGGCAGGTTCTGGTCTGTGTAGAAGTCACCCATCCACTTGCCAACGACAGCATGGGGATCCGGGTACTGGTGCGCGATACCGGCATGGGCATCTCCCTTGACGATCAGCAACAGCTGTTTGTGCCGTTCAACCAGGGCAGCCATTCAGAGGCTGGAGGTTCGGGCTTGGGGCTGGCGATCAGCCGCAAGCTGTGTTCGATGATGCAAGGGGCGTTGAACCTGCGCAGCGTGCTGGGGCAGGGCACGGAGGCCGAGGTGCTGTTGACACTGGCGGTTCTAGCGCCCTTGCCGCTCATCCGGTCGGAGGCGCTGGCCCCCGACGTTGGCACTCCCTTAAAAGTGTTGGTGGTGGATGATTATCCGGCCAACCGTTTGCTGTTAACGCAACAATTGAGTTTCCTGGGGCACACGGTTGGTGATGAGCCGGACGGCGCCCATGGTTTGCGTGCCTGGCGCACGGGCCATTTCGATGTGGTGATTACCGACTGCAATATGCCGGTGATGACAGGCTATGAACTGGCCAAGGCGATCCGCGCCGAGGAAGCCGTTTCGGGCGCAGCCCATTGTTTGATTCTGGGTTTCACCGCCAATGCACAACCGGAAGAAAAGGAACGTTGTCGGGATGCAGGCATGGATGATTGTTTGTTCAAACCCATCAGCATGAAGGACCTGGCCGCACGCCTGTCCGGCGTCGAGTCGCTGTTCGACGGTGCGGTGGACGTCGAAGACGCATTACATCTGTCCGACGATATTGACCTGAGCAGCCTCGAACAACTGGCCCATGGTGACCGCACACTGGTCAACAGCCTGTTGCAGGATCTGGCCAGCAGCAATGAAGAGGATTTGCAAAGGTTGCTCAAACTGTTCAGCGAGCACGATTTGACCGGACTGTCTGACCTGAGTCATCGAGTCAAGGGGGGCGCGCGCATCATCAAGGCGTACCGACTGATCCAATCCTGTGAGCAGTTGCAAGCCGACTGCAACGGGCATGACGATGTGCGCTTGACCCAATCGGTGGATGCTCTGCACGAGGCGATGGAGGCGTTGGCGCAGCGTCTGGAACAGCTACTGGGGCAGGCATAAAGACCGAGGGGTTCTACGCGGCAACGCCCAACGACCCGGCTGTATCACGGGGGCGTTGGGCGTTGTGGGTTGATCGGGCAGGGCTGATGATCACTGATAAACGATGTTCAGCGTGGCGGTTGCCCTGATCTCGCCGCTGGTAAGTTCAGCGGGGCTGTAAGGGAAGTAGTAAGCGCCCATGCCAACCGAGAAATTGCTATTAACCACAGCACCTGCAGCGGCACTGAAAATGGAGGTGGCACTTCCGCGGTTTAAGGTGGAGGTGGAAAAGACAACCGGTGCGTTGGGATTATCGCGTTTGGCTACCTTTATACCGACACCTTTGGCCGAGCCAGGCGTGCTGTCCATCAAGACGCTGTTGTCGGACGGAAGCAGGTTATTGCTGGATAAAAACATATCGATTGAGCGGTCGGTGCTGCCGTTAGCCAACAGGTTGTTACAGCTGAAATTCAATGTGAACGGTGTATAACCCGGCTGAGGTGATTTTGTTAGTTGAGCAACTCCTGTTTTCGGCAAATTCACCATTAAACCAGCGTTGTTAAACATACATGTCGACATCTTAGGGGTGTATTTAATTTCAAGATCTTGAGTGAACATATCTCTGTAGTCGTGAGGCCAGCGCCAGGTAATTATAAATGTGCCAAGCTTTCTGAGATATGTGGCCCACGCCGTAGCCGTTTCCCACCAGCTCCAGTCAGAATTATCTCTAGCTATAACTACATCTTGAATCGTAGCCGTATTTCCTGTGGACGGTGCGTCTGTTCCCCCATCCATCAATGTAAACCGAAGCGTTACAGGAACATTCAACTCTGCGCTTGTGTGGCTACCATGTGACAAATACTTGTTTGGGATTGTATTTGCAATTGACACGCGCACCCAATACTTGCCTCCTTCAAATCCAACCACTCTAGGATTGCTATGTAATGGGGTGTTAAATAGAAATTCAGCATTGCCTCCATCACACCAAAAGCCATGTGAACCGAAATCTGACGTGAGGGGTTGAATGAACTCTCGATTTCTTTCGCTTAATTTGTCTGAAAGGTCGATAGTTATCGGTGCACCTTTTCGAGTGCCTCCAGCGTAGCAAGAAGCGTAGCTAGTGCTGCTAACTAAGCCAAACAGCAAGATATAAATAAAAAATTTATTCATGGAAAATAACTTCCTCATATTATCGGCAAACCTTTTGAGAAGTATTCGTGACCAAGTTTTGCTCGCGGATAATGCAGTTGCCGTTACTCAGTCGAACCTCAAGGTGCTCTGGCTTTTCTTCGGACTTTATGTACAGGACACTGGCCTGACCAACAAAACCGACAGACTGGCCTGTTTTATCCAATACCTCAGCACCAAATGGAAGGGGGCCTCCATCGGTCTTACGCGCCTGCACGGTGTAAGACTGACGTTGGTCAGTTTCAAATTTCACAAGGTTGACCGTGCCAGCAAAGGGCACTGTGTTGGCGATGTTTCCGACAATCTCTGCGCCGGAACTATTGCCAGTATCGGACAACGTAACTGAATTGAGCCGATAAGGAGTGGCGTACGGGACTAGCGCCAAGCCCTCTTTGTTGGTGACGATACTTTGGTCACCATTGACCATCAGGCCTTTGGCCTTGGGTGCCTCGACTACCATCATGGTGCTGCCGATTTCATTGGAGGCCAATATATGCCCAGGAATCATCACGATACTGCCGCGAGCACCTAGGCCGGTTTGCCGATAATCGGACGACTCACCGTAAGAGGCACCCACGGTTGCGACATTGCTACGATAGGAGGTATTGACGCTGGCGGTATTATCTCCTCCGTTTTGATTGCTGGCAGCCATGGTGTAACTCAAACGGTTTGACTCCAGTGCATTGCCACTCACGCTAATGTTGCTTTGCTGGTAGCGCGAGTCCACTAGTGACGCGCCACTGTTGAGATACACCCTATTGCCGGCGATATCAAAGGGCATTGTCATTGAGAGATAGAACCGTGTCTCTTCGTCACGGTTGGAATTTCGGACGCGGTTAGCAGAGATACTGTAATTAACCTCGCCCACAACGTTTGTATAGCCAAATTGGTACTCACGACTTTTAGTGTTGTTTGTCCAGTAGTCTCGTTGTGTTCCTGAAAAAAATATGGTGCCCCAGTTATCTTTCAAGCGCTGGTTTAGACTTAAATTGAAGGTGTTGCGTGGGCGTGCGCTGCGCAAGGCATCCCAGGTATTCAAGTCGAGGATCGGAGCATCATCTTCGTCAAGTCTGTCTCGATAGTCGTTGATTTGTCTTTCGAGTTCACGGTATCCATCTTGGGAATAAATAGCATCGCTGAAGCTGTAGTAGCCTTCGGTGGAGTAGCGATACGCCGCCAAGGTAAAGTTGGTAGCCGTTACATCCAGGAATTTACTGTAGGACACGCGTACGCTTTGCCCACTTTTGCTTTGGTTTTTTAACTGAGTATTCGATTGGGTCACATCAACAGAGACAGCACCGATCGGCAGGTTCAAGCCGCTACCGAGAAGATAGGCGCGGTAATCATTACTCAGGGTCGTGCCTGCATACCCGGTCAACAAATTGTTAAGCCCATAGCGCAACGTACCTTGCACAAAATCAGGGTTATAGTCGGTATTGGTCTGGTTTACCTTACCCGCCACCAGGCTGTACTGGCTGATCCCTTCCTTGAGCATATTAGGCACGGCAGAAAACGGTACGCTGAACGATTGCTCTCGACCATCGGCCTCATGGACCACCACCGTCAGGTCGCCAGCAGAGCCGGTGGGCTGGATATTGTCGAAGGTAAAGGCGCCTGGCGGTACGCTCTCCTGATAAACCACGCTGCCGTTCTGGATGACTTTTACCAGGGCATTGGTTTGTGCGACGCCACGCACAATGGGTGAAAAACCCTGTTTGGAGTTAGGCAGCATATTGATGTCGGACGTCAACGCCACACCTCGAACTCTAATCGAGTCAAAGAGATCACCTTCCGAGTAAAAATCACCGAGCTTGAAGTTGGAGGTGATGGAGGCAATGTTCTTCTGAAGATAGCGTGTATTTTTTTGGTACTTTAAATTTTCCGAGGAGCTTTTTCTTAACGAGCTATTTTCCCGGAACTGCCAACCAGCAAAGTTGATACCGAAATCCAGACCAGAGTACAGTTCGTCGCTGGATGAGCCGCCTTTTTTCGATTGTATGCTGTAATGCATTGCATTGTAGCCAAATAAAAATGCAGGCACGCCATGATCCCAGAATTTCGGGTCGACATAACCAGCTTCCGAACGATTCACATAAGACTGGGGCACAGTCAGCTTCAGGCTCAGGGTGCTAATATCTAAAATAAAAGAACCGCCTTGAACCAATTGGCTGACTTGTAGACTGTCCGCGCCTGGCTGCGCAGCGGGCAAGCCACCCATGTTGATCCCAAGAAGTGCGCTATCTTCGTAGCTGATCTTGATGTCGTCTTTTACGCCGCCAAACACTAATGAATAGCGACCTTTCCAAGTGTTATTGACATAAATATCAACATCTTGTTTGCCCGCAGGTATCTCGGAGTTTGCATAGAAGCGTGAAAGATCGGATTCGCGAGATTTACCGGCCATAAGCGAAGTATCAAAGGTTTCTGCATAGGCTTTGTCCAGTAGAAACAGCGAGGACATCGTGAGAGCTTTAATAAGGGGTTTATGCTGTTTCATTCTGGGGCTTCACCTTAGTGCGATACTACAGCTTTAGTTTTGTAGGCACCCAAATCATCAATATACATCATGGTGTAGGGTGTATTTTTACTGACGGACTCTTTGCTCTCGACGAATGCGGAGGAAAAAGGAGCGACCATGACTGAGTCAACGAGCAGGTGTTTTTTATCGTGCTGGTCAATGTTGGCGAGTGTGAAAAAGTACGCGCTTTTATTGATCACGTTAAAACCTTTCGCGACCGCTTGCAGTTCGATTTTTTCGACGCTGCTGCTGGCTTTCTCTTTTAGTCCGCTCGGGCGATAGAACATTTTTATGCGAGACTTGATCGCCAGTTGCAGTGTGTTTGCACCCTGCAAATTTTCTGGAGTTGGCGGGATGTCCAGCACGTTTAAAAAGAAAACAGACTCCCGATCCGCAACCAGTGGGGCGCCGATTTTTGTAATTCGGAGCTGTTGACCGCTATCGCCGGATACTTTGACAACCGGCGGAGATAGCAGAAACGGAACATTCGCTGTTTCCGGCGTGGAGTTGATGTCGCCATCATCTATCCAGGCTTGTACCAAGGATGAGTCACTCCCATTATTGATGAGTTGAACTATCACATCTTTGTTTGCTTCTGGATAAACCACCCGAGTGCCATTGATGATAATGTTGGCCTGCGCAGACACCGAGCCAAGTAGTAACCCTGCTAAAACTAGTTGCTTTATCATGATGTTTTCCTGAACCAGGCCCATGGGATGGGCCTGGCACACGGGTTGTATTACAAGTAGGAAATGGTGTAGGTCAGGTTGGAGCTAAGGGCACCAACTTTGGCGGCGGCGGTGTTGGTTTTGTAGTAGTACGCATCAAGTACTAGTGTTTCAGGTGTTGTACCGGCTCCGCTGATGAGCGTGTTGAACGGCACGTTCAATTGGATCGGTGTGGTGGAACCTGGTTTCGCCAACGAGAAGCCGACGTTTTTGGCAACAGCAGCATCACTTTCGTTGACTGTGTTGTTCAGCAAGAACTTACCGTCTGTGGAAATGTTATCTGCGGACGAGAAATACATTTTCAATGGAGTGCCAGCAGTTCCTGCTGCTGGGGTGCAACCCGAGAAGGTCAGCGAGAACGATTTTTTGTTTTTGGTCAGCGGGCCAACAGTGGTGCCGGCGTCGTTAACAGAGATAGGCGACAGGGCAACGGTGAAGTCTGCACTTTTACCGCCGTTAATAGTGCAAGTAGTGTCGGTAATTGCGCCACTGAAGGAAATAACACCACCGGCGGCGTTGTCGGCAGCCATTACATTTGCAGAGGTCAGTGCGGCGGTCAGTGCTACCAGGGAGAAAGCGTGCTTGATCATAAAAATTCCATTGCTTGGTTAAGGTACGTATTAGGTTTTTACCTTGCAAGACCAGTGAATCTCTGCAGAGTAGAAACCAACTTCGACGAGCACTAACGTTGCGTAGTGGTTGTATGGTGCAGATCGAATTGGCAATAGTTTGTCTGGGGGGAATGAAGGTGTGTGTAGTCTCGTTCCTTCTGAATTGTAGGAAATTTCCTCGTGACGTTCGGACGCGAGCGGTCATTCCGTATTTCTTTCTGTGAGAAATTTCCTACGTTGTGGCGGGAGATTTCTAGGCGTTTGCACGGTGAAGGATAGCGATAATAAGGAATCCAACTAGATCGTACTAAAGCACCAAGATACGTGTTTGACCCGCGTGTAGTACGTCATGTTTAGAGGAAGGGAAAAGCACTCGAAAGTTAAGGAGTATAGAAAATTAAAGTTTTACCGTATTCCGGAGAGCTATTCATGCAAGTACTACCATTACGTGTTCTGGTCTTGAACGACAATTTTTTTCAACGAGCAATCTCCGTCAATATGTTGCGGCAATTGGGCTGTGAGTCGGTGTTCAGTGCTCTCTCGGCGCTGGATGCGCTACACACCCTGCAAAGCGTCGGGCCCGTAGATGTTGTGTTATGCGATCTACGTATGCACGGCCTCGATAGCCTCGATTTTTTACGGTGCTCGGCACAGAACGGTTTAGTCAAGTCGGTCATTGTCAACAGTTCGCTTGCGGAGGACGTGCGCAGAGCCGCCACAAAACTGATCCCTTTATTAGGATTGAGAATGTTGGGGGAGCTGGGGCAGCCTCTGCAGTTTGATACGTTGAGCAGGTTGCTGAAAAACTACTTGAATCAGCCGGCTACCCCATCGGATTCCCCTAACATCGATTTGGTAGCTGATGAAGCGCAGGTCCGCCGTGCAATGGAATGCGCGCAGATGGAGACTTACTTTCAGCCCAAAATCAATCTGTTGAGCAATGAGGTATCAGGTGTCGAGGCTCTGACGCGCTGGAACCACCCAACCGGTGGCGTTGTTTCACCGGTCGTTTTTATGCCGACTCTTGAGCGTTGCAACTTGATGGATGAGTTGTTTTTCGCCCAGTTTGATCAAGGGTTGCAGTTGCAGCGGTATTTTTTGATGCACGGAACCCCTTTGAACATTGCATTCAATCTGCAACCTTCACAGCTTTCCAATGCGGCTTTGGTCACAAGGATTAAAGCAACCCTGGCGAGTTTCAGGTTGCCTGGAGCCGGCGTCACTTTCGAACTGACCGAAACAGGCCTTGTGGAAGCTTCAGCTACCTGCATGGAAAATCTCGTGCGGCTGCGCATGATGGGATGCCGGCTATCCATTGATGATTTCGGCAGTGGTTTTTCGTCATTGCAACGTTTGTGTCAGTGGCCTTTCAACGAGATCAAGCTGGACGGTGAGTTTGTTCAGTCACTGGGTGATGGGCCTCGTTCCCGGGCTGTCATCAGCAGCACCATCGCGTTAGGAGAGTCCTTAGGTATGACGGTGGTGGCTGAGGGTATCGAAACCCAGGAACAACACCACCAATTAGTGGATCTTGGCTGCGTGCATGGTCAGGGCTACTTTTTTGCCAAACCGATGACGAAGCACGGCCTGGAAAGTTGGCTTCAATCGCGTTACCCAAATCCCGAGGAGCGAAGGTTGCGCTCGCTCACACCCCGATAACACGTTGGCATCAGTTTGTAGGCCTGCATCGCTGTCTGCATGCAGTTACTGCGTGCTTTCGCAATTTACAAGGATCAAGAATGCCGACCCCCTATTTACGAATTTTGGTTGTTGACGATCAACCTGCACAACGGTTGAGTATTGAGAAAATGCTGAATCAGCAGGGGTATCACCGAATCGCACCCGTGGAAACATTTGCGGAATTGTTGGCAATGGTTGAAAACGCCGTCGAGCCCTTTGACCTTTTGGTGATAAACAGTGCTTTGGGAGTAGATGTAACATTTAGCCTGGATGATTTTTTTATGAACTGTCCGGCTGTTCGTCATACGTTAGTTTATGACGGCCTCCCAGTTGACAACCTGGTGACAGTCCCGGCGCCGGGATCAAAAGTAATTAGTAAACTCACGCGAACACCTGATGAGCGGGCGATAAGAAGCCTTATGCGCACGATCGACCCACCAAAAGTTCAACCCACACGTAGTATTCGTTTGCGCAGGGTGCTTTGAACTCAGACCGTTATAGCGATTACCGAACAGGGCTCGTAGACATTTCCATTTCCGGCATCAAGCCGTCCATGCATCGCTGGACAAAACATCAGACTCGCAGTCGATTTCCAGTTTTAAGGGAACTATTGACTGTTGCACTTTGCTCTCGCCATCGCCCGCGAATGCTGTGAATGTACGGACGAAGCCGTTTGAATCGCCCCGGTTTTCCTAGAGAAAGCCGGGGGTTTGTGGTTTTTGCTGCATGAAAACCAGCGATATGGGAATAATGTGGCCACACGCGCAGTGTCTGCCGTGCATTGCATCCCATCAAGGAAGATTCCCATTGAAAGCAGCCCTAATCGCTCTGCTCCTTACCTGCGTTACTTCCACCGTTTTTGCCAGTAACCCTGTCGGCTTCCAAGCCTCGACCTTGCCAGACCCCAACAACGAGCGCCCGCTGGAGATGGTGGTCTGGTATCCCAGCTCCATTACCGCCACGCCAAAGGTGATCGACGACAACCCGGTGTTTTTCAGTGCCCTGGCCGTGCGTGATGCGCCTGCGGCGGTGGGTGAGCATCCGTTGGTGGTGCTTTCCCACGGTTTCGGCGGCAGTTGGGGCAATCAGGAGTGGTTGGCCAGTGCGTTGGCCCAGCGGGGTTTTATCGTGGCGGCGGTCAATCATCCTGGCACTACCAGTAAGGACCGCAGCGCTCGTGCCGCCGCGCAGTTATGGCAGCGGCCGGTGGATATCCGCCGCGCTATCGACGCAGTGCTGGCGCAGCCAAACCAGTTTGGCGAGGTGCTGCCCGGTCGAATTGCAGTGGTGGGTCATTCGCTGGGTGGTTGGACGGCGCTGGAAGTCGCCGGTGCCCGTTTCGACCCCGAGCGTTTTGCCGAGGACTGCAAGGTTCACCGGCAGTTGGCCCCTTGCGCGGTCTACCAGCAGTTGAACCCCGCGCAGGCGCCGTTGGCAGAGGATTTGAGTGACAAGCGGGTCACTGCCATTGTTTCGCTGGACCTGGGCCTGTCGCGTGGGTTTACCGATCAAAGCCTGGCGGCGTTGCCGGTGCCGACGTTGGTGATTGCTGCGGGCGTGCCCTCAACAGAGCTTCCCGCTGAGTTGGAGTCTGCTGACTTGGCCAAGCGCCTGCCCCCGGCATCGACGCGCTATGTCGAAATCAGCGACGCCACTCACTTCAGTTTTATGGCCGTGTGCAAGCCGGGCGGGGAGGCGTTGATTGAAAAAAGCTCGCCAGGCGACGGCATGATCTGCCGCGATGGCGAAGGTGCCCGCCCGCGTGAGGTGATCCAGCAGCAGGTCACTTCCCTGATTGTTGAATTTCTGGCTCGTTAAACAGGCTAGGCCAGCAAATCCTCATAAAACGCCCCATAAGCCTTGCTCGGGTGGGCAATCTGAATCTCCAGGATCCACAGCCCTTCATTGGGGTAATGTTCGAAATCCCCCAGGTCGCCGCCACGGTGGATGGCATGGGGGAAGTCGCTGACGCGGTGCCCCTTGATGCTTAGGTTCAGTTCCCAGCCCATGTCCCGGGCCTGTTCTTGGGCATAGCGATAGAGCTCAAGGCCGACGACTTTTTCGGTTTTCCAGCGCAACTGCACCCGCTCGAACAGCGCTTTGGCTGCGCTGGCACAGGCGGCCATTTGTGGGTCGCTGCCGGTGGTGAAGGTGGCGCCGGCGTCGCCTTCATGGCCCTGCCACACTGCGCCCATGTCGATAAAGAAGATGTCGTTCTCGGCTAGTACCGGGTCGCCGTCGGAGCGTTGCTTGAAGGTCTTGAGGGTGTTGGCGCCAAATCGCACCAGCAGCGGGTGCCAGATGCGTTGCATGTCCAGATCGGCAAGCACCTGCTTGCCCAGTTCCCGGGCTTGGGATTCGAGCATGCCGGGGCGGATCTGCTGGGACAATTGCTCGATGGCGCGCCAGGTCATGGCTTGGGCGTGGCGCATGGAGTCGATGCTGTAGGCGGCGCCCACGGCTTCCTTCGAAGGTGCGTTCAACGGGGTATCCTCGATTTTTATTGGCTAATCGCTATATCTTTTACTATATAGCGAGCGGTAGTGATCGGGATACCCATGCATGCAACGAAGCCAGGCTACGAGCGCCTGGCCAGGCGCGTATACACCGCAATATTGATCAGCAGGACCAGGGCGCCCAGGCCCAGTTGGATCTGGGGTGTCAGGCCCGCCGGATAGATCAGGGCAATGATGTAGTGCTCGATAAAACCCGCGCCATAACCTTCTTGCCCGGCGAGGTGGCGCAGCAGGTTTTCCCAGCGGGTCAGGGGGCAGGGCAGATGGAAGAACTCGACGGCCATGCCCCAGGCGGCGGCGGGCAGGTGCAGCCAGATGACCCGGCGCCAGCGCAGGGCGAGCAGGCCACCGAACAGCACAAACAGGATAAAACACAGGTGAAACAGCACCAGGCTGTCGGCGGCAATGCGCAAAAGCATATCGGGTTCGCTTGAACGGTTAGGGCGCCAGTCTAAGGGATAATGGGTTGCTTGCAGGCTGGCAGGGCCGTTATTGTGCTGAATCCTTTTAGTCCTTTGCCACGGATCTTTTGTGATGAGCGCATCGCGTACTGCTGTCGGCCCGATCAAGGCCGTGATTTTCGATATGGACGGGTTGTTGCTGGACACTGAAGGCATCTATACCCAAGTCACGCAGATTATTGCCGAACGCTATGGCCGTACCTACGACTGGGGCATCAAGCAGCACATCATCGGCCGTGGCGCCCAGGACCTGGCCGAGTATGTGGTCAAGGCGCTGGACTTGCCGATCACTCCCGAGGAGTTCCTGCGCATCCGTGAGCCGTTGATGAGCGAGCGTTTTCCCAAGGCGCTGGGCATGCCGGGCGCCGAGGCGTTGGTGCGGCATTTAAGTGCGCACAATATCCCCATAGCCGTGGGCACCAGTTCGTCGCGCAATTCGTTTGGCCACAAGACCACGCTGCACCGGGAGTGGTTTGGCCTGTTCGGCACCATCGTCACCGCCGACGACCCGGAAGTCGGCGCAGCCAAGCCTGCGCCAGACATCTTCCTCACCGCTGCCCGCCGCCTGGGCGTTGCGCCCGAGGATTGCCTGGTGTTTGAAGACTCACCGTTTGGCGTGACCGCAGCCAAGGCTGCGAACATGACGGCCATCGCCGTGCCTGATGAGGCCATGGCCGACAGCAAGTACGCTCATGCCGACCAGATCATCCGCAAACTCGCGGACTTCGACCTGGCGGCCTACGGCCTGCCACCGATGCGCTGAAAGCTATCGGCGCCTGCGTAGGCGCCGGCGGCCGGCGATGGCGCCCGATAGCACACTGCAATCAGGCGCTAAAGCCACCATCAATAGTCAAGCTGGCCCCGGTGATATAGCCCGCCTCCGGCCCTGCCAGGTAGGCAACAAAGCTGGCGATCTCTGCCACCTGCCCATAACGGCCCACCGCCATAAAGCCAATCAGGCTCTCGGCAAACTCACTGTTGGCCGGGTTCATATCGGTGTCCACCGGGCCCGGCTGCACGTTGTTGATGGTAATTCCCCGTGGCCCCAGGTCGCGCGCCAGGCCTTTGGTCAAGCCCACCAGCGCGGCCTTGCTCATGGCATACGGGCCGCCGCCGGCAAAGGGCATGCGCTCGGCGTTGGTGCTGCCGATATTAATGATGCGACCCCCTTCGCCCATGTGCCGCGCCGCTTCCTGGGTGGCGATAAACACGCTGCGCACGTTGATGGCCAGGGTCTGGTCAAAGTCTTCCAGTTTGAACTCTTCCAGCGGGCCGACCGCCAGCACCCCGGCGTTGTTCACCAGGATGTCCAGGCGCCCGAACGCTTCGACCGTGGCGTTGACCGCATTGCGAATGGCCACGGCATCGGCGCTGTCGGCGTGAATCGCCAGGGCCTTGCCGCCATCGCTGATCACACTGTCCTGCAGGGCCTGGGCCTTGGCGGCAGAGCTGACGTAAGTAAAGGCAACGGCTGCACCTTGCGCGGCCAGGCGCTTGACGATGGCGGCGCCGATACCGCGGGAACCGCCCTGGATCAAGGCAACTTTGCCGCTGAGATTTTGCGTGGTCATGTCGATCTCCAATTAGGCAAGGCGCGAATGCCTTGTGTTGTTGCCGAGTATCGACCTCGCGGGCATCCCTCGGTAGACCGTGATTGCTATAGTCTGTGTAAACCAAAAGTTTAGAGTGAGGTGGTATGGAGAGCTTCGGCAGTATCGAATGCTTCGTGCGCAGCGCCGAAGGCGGCAGCTTTGCCGAAGCGGCGCGGCACCTGAGCCTGACGCCGGCGGCCGTCGGCAAAAGCGTGGCTAAGCTTGAAGCGCGCCTGGGGGTGCGGCTGTTCCAGCGCAGCACCCGGCGGCTTACATTGACCGAAGCCGGCAAGTTGTTCCTGCAAGAGGTCAGCGCCAGCCTCACCACCATCCAGAATGCCGTGGCCAACCTGGCCAGCGCCGAAGGCCGGCCGGTGGGCACGCTCAAGGTGAGTATGGGCACGGTATTTGGCAACCGTTATGTGGTGCCGTTGCTGGCGGAGTTTTTGCGGCGCTTTCCCGATATCAGCCCTGATTGGCATTTTGATAATCGCCAGGTCGACCTGATCGGCCAGGGCTTCGACGCCGCCATCGGCGGCGGGTTCGAGCTACCCCAGGGCGTGGTCGCGCGCAAGTTGACCCCGGCCCACCGGATTCTGGTGGCCTCGCCCGATTACCTGGCCAAGCGCCTGCCCGTGCGTGTTCCCGAAGACCTGGGCTTGTGCAATGGCATCCTGATTCGCTCGCCGCAAACCGGCCGCGTGCGCACTTGGCAACTGACCAACCGCGCCCGCGAACAGCGGCCCCTGATGCTCAAGCCACGCATGACCATGGGCGACTCCGAAGCCGCGTGCTGCGCCTGCACCCAAGGCCTGGGGATTGCCCTGGTCAGCATGCCGATGGCTGTGCCGTTCCTCGACAGTGGCGCCGTGGTGCGGGTGCTGCCCGACTGGTACGTCGATGACGGCAACATCTCCCTGTACTACGCCGAGCACAAACTGCTGCCGGGCAAGACCCGAGTGTTCGTCGACTTCATCCTCGAGCAGTTTGCCCAGCAGCAGTTGGCGCAGCGGTTCAGCGCGGTATAGCACTCACTGCTGAACTCGCTGCCCGCTAGTGTTCTAAGCTGATACGGGCCAATGGGGCTTGCGACTGTCGAGACCGATCATGTCCATATCACGCGCTTTACTCGTATTTACCAGCCTGGCGTTGATTGCAGGCTCCCCGGCGCTGCTGGCCGATCCCGGCAATGGCAATGGCAATGGCAATGGCAACGGCAACGGCAAGGACAAAGGCAGTGCCCATGGCAATAAGGGTGGCGGCCAGGGTAATCAGGGCCAGGGTGGTGGCAAGAAGGGTGCAGGCGCCCATTACAGCGGCCCGCAAATTGATATCGGGGGTGTGCGGGTAATCCTTGGTGACAGCCGCGACTACTGGCGCGGTGGTTCGTCCCTGCCGCCAGGCATCCAGAAAAACCTGGCCCGTGGCAAACCCCTGCCACCGGGAATCGCCAAGAAACTCGATGGACGCCTGTTGGGGCGCCTGCCCCATTACGACGGCTACGAATGGCAACAGGCTGGCACCGACCTGATCCTGGTGACGATTGCCACCGGGATCATTTATGAAGTGCTCAATGACGTCTTGAACTGATCGAGATCGGCGATTCAGCGTGCGAACCTGCCAGGCCAGTCGATGATGGTCTTTGGCCGGGGTGTTCCATAGGTGCGCACCTTCGACGTCGACAACCCCAGCCTCACCAAGGATTCGGCCAGGGTTACCGCTGCAGTCACGCCATCGACCACCGGCACGCCGGTGCGCTGGCGGATCTGCTCATCGAGCCCGGCCATGCCGCCACAACCCAGGCAGATCACCTCGGCCTTGTCTTCGCTGATGGCCAGCTCGGCCTGGCGCACGATGGCCTCCATGGCCCGCAGCGGGTGTTCCTCCAGTTCCAGCACCGCCATACCGCTGGCGCGCACCGAGGCACAGCGCTCAAACAGCCCGGAAAGCTTGAGCCGGTCTTCGATCAGCGGCACTGTGCGGTCCAGCGTGGTGACCACCGAGTAAGCATGGCCAAGGAACATTGCGGTGCTGGCGGCGGCATCGGTGATATCCACCACCGGCACGTTCAACAGTTCCTGCAGGCCTTCGCGGCCATGTTCGCCGTAGCCGGCCTGGATGACCGCATCGAATGGTTGGTCGTAGGCCATCACCCGGTCCATCACCGCGATGGCTGCCAGGTAACTTTCAAAATTGCCTTCCACCGACTCGGCGCCGAAAAACGGGGTCAGGCCGACAATTTCGGTGCCCGCTGCCGCAACGCTGCGCGCCTGTTGGGCGATGGCTTGGGTGATGGATTCGGTGGTGTTGACGTTGACGACGAGAATGCGCATGGAATGCTCCCTGATCAATGACTGACGTTGTCGACAGCGATGCTCTCGCCGCTGATATCGGCATAGAACGGCTGGCGCTTGGCGATCAGGCGATACAGCACCCCGGCAATCCCCGCGCCAAACAGCCAGGAGAACGGCGAGACACTGGCAAAACCCGGCAACAGCGCCAGCACAATGGCAATCACCGCAGCCGGGACAAACGCGGCGACCGCCCGCATGTTCACCCCGCGGCTGTAGTAATACGTCCCGTTGGGGGCCTCGCTGTACAGCTGCGGCACGTCGATCCGGCCCTTACGGATCAGCCAGTAATCCACCATGATCACGCCATACAGCGGGCCCAGCAGCGCACCCAGGCCGGAGAGGAAGTACACAATCACCAGCGGGCTGTTGTAGAGATTCCACGGCAGGATCAGCACCGCGAGGAACGCGCTGATCAGCCCCGCACGCCGGAAATTCAGATACTTGGGCGCCAGGTTGCTCAATACAAAGGCTGGGGCAACGAAGTTGGCCATGATGTTCACCGCCACGGTGACGATCAGGAATGCCAGGCAGCCCAGCACCAGGAAGAAGGTGTTGGGAATGGCCGCGATGATCTGGGTGGGGCTTTCGATCACCTGGCTATTGAGTTGGAACTGCCCGCCGCACAACAGGATGGTGATGATCGCGAACACCAGGATGTTCACCGGCAGGCCCCAGAAGTTGCCGACCTTGATGGTCTTGCGGCAGGGCGATGAGCGGGCGAAGTCGCAGAAGTTGAGGATCAGGGTGCCGTAGATCGCCAGCCACAAGGCGCCGCCGGCGAAGATATTGCGCCACATCTCGCCACCGCTCAGGGGCTCGCGGATTGACCAGGCGATAGTGCCGCTTGCCTGGAAATACATCCAGCCGGCCAGTGCCGCAACGGTCAGCAGGATCACCGGGCCGGCAAAGCCCTCGTAGCGCCGGACCATTTCCATGCCGTAGGCCAGGATCACCAGTTGCACGAACCAGATCATCACAAAACAGGCCCAGCCCAGGGTTGAGAGGCCGAGTATCGAGTTGTGGTCGTAGTCGGCGAACCCTGGATGAATCGCCACCAACAGCACGCGGAACACCACTGATGCGAGGTAGGTTTGAATCCCGAACCAGGCGATCGCGATCACGGCCCGGATCAGCGCAGGTATTTGCGCGCCATAGATGCCAAAACTGATCCGGCTGATCACCGGGAATGGCACGCCGGTTTTCTGGCCCATGTAACCCGACAAGTTCATAAAGAAATACACCAGCGCCGCGCCGATCCCCAGGGACAGCAGAATCTGCCAGCCACCCAGGCCCAGAGCGTACAAGCCAATGGCGAATGAATAGTTGGCGATGTTGTGCACATCGTTGGTCCACAGGGCAAAAATGCTATAGCCACCCCAGCGCCGGCCTTCGGCCTCGGTGGGTGCCAGGTCCTTGTTGTGCAGGCGCGGGCTGAGTACCAGTGGCCCGAGGTTGGGGGTCGTGGGTATTGCTGTGGAGGAGGGCAGATCCAGTGCGAGAGTGTTGGGCAGAGTTGTACGCATTCCGGCAGGCTCCTGGCATCTGCAGCGAGCGCGTGGGTAAGGCGCGGCTAGCGTGCGGACACAAAGTGTATGAAGGTTGTTGTTGAAGTTGTATACAAAGACTTCAACTCCCTTAGCCACTTGTGTGCCAGGTTTTCATCTATCAAAAGTTCGGCTAATTTCGTTTTTGCAGGGTTTATTAATAATTGGCTGAATTTAAACAGTTATAAATTGACCGTTTGAACAGGTATTTATTTTTTTGCGGGATTGTGGGAATGGAGGATGTAGGAAGTAGGCAAAAACAGGGTGTAACTTTTCGGTGCGTAATTATTAAAGTGCACACAAAAATGGCACTGGTTGTAACGTTTGTGTGTACAGGTTTTATGGTCGATGGAAACAAATGTGGGAGCTGGCTTGCCTGTGATCGCATCATCCCGGTATTCAACTACACCGAGGTGATGCGATCACAGGCAAGCCAGCTCCCACACGAGTTTGTTGCGACATGCTTGGCAGGCCAGGCTTCAGGCCTTGCTGATGATATTTCCCGCGTGCAGCCCACACTCCTTCTGGGTTGCCTCTTCCCACCACCAGCGGCCTTCGCGCTCGTGCTGGTTCGGTAGCACCGGGCGGGTGCAGGGTTCGCAGCCGATGCTGATAAACCCGCGTTCGTGCAGGCTGTTGTACGGCAGTTCGAGCATGCGGATATAACCCCAGATTTCTTCGCTGGTCATTTGTGCCAGGGGGTTGAACTTGTAGAGGGTGCGCTCGGGCGTGGAGAACGCGCTATCGACTTCCAGGGCCGCCACCTGGCTGCGAGTGCCGGGGCTCTGGTCGCGGCGCTGGCCGGTGGCCCAGGCACGTACGCCGGAGAGTTTGCGGCGCAGCGGTTCGATCTTGCGCACGCCGCAGCATTCGCCATGGCCGTCCTTGTAGAAGCTGAACAGGCCCTTTTCCTTGACGAAGGGTTCCAGCTTGCTCTGGTCTGGCGAGATCAATTCGATATCGATCTTGTAGAAGTCGCGCACCTGCTCGATAAACCGGTAGGTCTCCGGGTGCAGGCGGCCGGTGTCGAGGCTGAAGACCTTGACGTTCTTGTTGAGTTTCCAGGCCATATCCACCAGCACCACGTCCTCGGCACCGCTGAAGGAAATCCACAGGTCATCGCCGAACTGGCTGAACGCCAGCTTGAGGATGTCCTGGGCGGACTTGTTGGCATAGGTCGCGGCGAGTTCAGCGACGTCGAAGGCTTGGTTCATCAGGACGGTTCCTACAGGTCAGTGGCGCTGAGCGCTCTATAGGAGTGGGATGTTAACAAAATCCGCCCTGCGTTGCGGCGGCCAGCGCGAATCGCTAGAGTTCGGCAGTCCTTTTGCTCGCTCAACTGAAAAAAAATCCAAATGGGAGTGTCTTGTGGAAATTGCCTGTCTCGACCTGGAAGGGGTGCTGGTTCCGGAAATCTGGATCGCCTTCGCTGAAAAAACCGGTATTGAATCCTTGCGGGCCACCACCCGGGACATTCCCGACTACGACGTGCTGATGAAGCAGCGCCTGCGGATTCTCGACGAGCACGGCTTGAAGCTGTCGGATATCCAGGAAGTGATTGCCACGCTCAAGCCGCTGGAAGGTGCGATCGAGTTCGTCGATTGGCTGCGCGAGCGCTTCCAGGTGGTGATCCTGTCGGACACCTTCTATGAGTTTTCCCAGCCGTTGATGCGTCAGCTGGGCTTTCCGACCCTGCTTTGCCACCGCCTGATTACCGATGAAAATGACCGGGTGGTGAGCTATCAATTGCGCCAGAAAGACCCCAAGCGCCAGTCGGTGCTGGCCTTCAAGACCCTGTACTACCGGGTCATCGCTGCGGGCGATTCCTACAACGACACCACCATGCTCGGTGAAGCGGACCGTGGGATTCTGTTCCATGCACCGGAAAACGTGATCCGCGAGTTCCCGCAATTTCCGGCGGTGCATACCTTTGAGGACTTGAAGCGGGAGTTCATCAAGGCTTCGAATCGTTCGTTGAGCCTGTAAGTGATTTAGCGGGGCTGGATGCCTCGTCGCCAGCAAGCCCACCTTCGACCGTGTTTATCCTTTGGGAACGCAGTCGAAGGTGGGCTTGCTCACGATGAGGCCCTCGAAAAAGGGCTGTGCTTCAACGGCGCAAGCGACAAAAACGATCAGGGCAACAAGCAGTTGCGCCATGTGATCCCTCACGGACGGCAGACGCTATCCTTGCGCTCCAGTACGGTCCACGGCGGTTCTGATTCAGTGGGATATGCGCTTACAGCCCTTCCAGCGTCTCCAGCAACACCCGCACCTTGGTCATCGATTCCTGGTACTCCTCTTGCCACTGGGAATCGGCGACGATCCCGCCGCCACCCCAGCAACAGACCTGGCCGTCCTTGACCAGCAGGCTGCGGATGGCGATGGAACTGTCCATCTCGCCGCGTACGTCAAGGTATAGCAGCGAGCCGCAGTACAGCCCGCGCCGGGTCGGTTCCAGTTCGTCGATGATCTGCATTGCACGGATCTTCGGTGCGCCGGTAATCGAGCCGCCGGGGAAGCTGCCGGCGATCAGGTCCAGGGCGTCTTTGTCGTCAGCCAACTCGCCTGTGACGCTGCTTACCAGGTGATGCACATTCGGGTAGCTTTCCAGGCTGAACAGCTCCGGCACCTTGACCGAGCCGGTGCGGCAGGTGCGCCCCAGGTCATTGCGCAACAGATCGACGATCATCAGGTTCTCTGCCCGATCCTTGGGGCTGGCCAGGAGTTCGGCGGCGTTGGCTGCATCCTCGTTGGGTGTTCGCCCTCGGGGGCGGGTGCCCTTGATCGGGCGGGTTTCCACCTGGCGCTGGCTGATCCGCACGAAGCGTTCCGGTGACAGGCTCACGACCGCGCCGTCATCCGGCAGGCTCTGGAAGCCCGAGAACGGCGTCGGGCAGGCGGCCCGCAAGGCGCAATAGGCGACCCAGGGATCGCCGTTGCACGCCGCGCGAAAGCGTTGGGCAAAGTTGACCTGGTAACAGTCACCCGCCTGGATATAGTCCTGGATCCGCGCCAGGGCCTGTTCATAGGCGGCGGCGCTCAGGTCTGGGGTCATTCGGCTGTGCAGCTTGAAGCTGGCCGGGGTGTGGGCGGCAGGGTGGCGGAACAGGTCCAGCAGCCTTTGCCGTTCGCTTTGCGGCAGTTTCGGGTGGAACACCAACTGGCTGGTGCGTGCCTGGTGGTCGCTGATCAACGCCCAGGAGTAGAGGCCAAAACGTGCGTCGGGCAGGCCGATGTCATCGATTGCCTGCTGCGGGAGTTGTTCCAGGTGGCGGCCAAAGTCGTAGCTCAGGTAGCCGATCAAGCCGCCGGCAAACGGTAGTTCATAAGGCGCGGGCAGGCTGGCGTCACCCAGCAGCGTCAGGTTTTCCCTCAGACGCTCCAGGAAATCGCTACCGCTTTCATCCGGCCACACCGCCAACGTTGCTTCCGGCCAGGCGCTGAGCAGGTCATAACGACCACGCTCGGCTGCCGGCCGGCCACTGTCCAGCAGCACGGCGCCAGGCGCATGGCGGATCGCCGCAAAATACTCGGCGGGGTTGGCGTGGTAGGGCAGCGGGTGTACGGAGCAGGTCGACATGCGGGGGTGTATCAGCCATGGGCGCGGGGGAGGGGATTGTAGTCCCCTGTAGGATTTGCTCCTAGAGGGGATGTCGGGGATTGTTGGTTGAGGGGCGCGGCCGGGTGGGTTATTCAGCCTTCTACCGGTGGAATATGCCCAAACATTTCCTGGGCAAACCGCACGCGTTCTTCAGCCGTTTCCGTCACGCCCGCCGCCTTCAGCTCTTCAAGGCGAGCTTCTACCGCATGGGTGCGCAAGGTCAGGCCGCAATCGTTGGCGATCTGGATATTCAGCCCCGGCCGGGCATTGAGTTCCAGGATCAGCGGGCCTTTTTCCTGGTCCAGCACCATGTCCACGCCGATGTAACCCAGCCCGCACAACTCGTAGCAGCCGGCGGCGAGTTTCATGAAACCGTCCCAGTTGGGCAGTTGCACACCGTCCACCGCGTTGGTGGTGTCGGGGTGCTTGGTGATGATGTTGTTCAGCCAGGTGCCGCGCAGGGTCAGGCCGGTGGCCAGGTCCACACCGACACCAATCGCGCCCTGGTGCAGGTTGGCCTTGCCGCCGGACTGGCGGGTCGGCAAGCGCAGCATGGCCATCACCGGGTAGCCCATCAACACGATGATGCGGATATCCGGCACGCCTTCGTAGCTGATGCTCTTGAAGATCTGGTCGGGTACCACGCGGTACTCGATGAGTGCGCGGTCACGGTGGCCGCCCAGGGAATACAGGCCGGTGAGGATGCTGGAGATCTGGTGCTCGATTTCCTCATGGCTGATGATCTTGCCGGACACAGTGCGATAGCGCCCTTCAAAGCGGTCGGCGATCACCAGGATGCCGTCGCCGCCGGCGCCCTGGGCCGGCTTGATCACGAAATCGCTACGGCCACCAATGATTTCGTCGAGTTTGTCGATTTCTTTCTCGGTGGAAATGATCCCGTACATCTCTGGCACATGGATCCCGGCCGCAATCGCCCGCTCCTTGGTGATGATCTTGTCATCGACAATCGGATACAGGCTGCGCTTGTTGTACTTGAGCACGTAGTCGGCATTACGCCGGTTGATGCCCATGATGCCCCGCGCCTCCAGGGCCTTCCAGGTCTTCCAGAACCCGAACATTACGAATCAGCCTTGAGGAAGGCCTTGAAACGCACCAGCTCGGTCAGGCGGTAGCCACGGTAGCGACCCATGGCCAGCATGAAGCCCACCAGGATCAACAGGATCGCCGGGAAGGTGAACACGAAGTAGATCAGCTCCGGCACGCTCATGATGATGTGGGCCAGGGACGCGGCGAACAGGGTGCCAATCGCGACTTTCATCGCATGGCCGCCACCGCGCTCTTCCCAGGTGATGGACAGGCGTTCGATGGTCATGGTCAGGATCACCATCGGGAACAGCGCCACCGACAGGCCGCGTTCCAGGCCCAGCTTGTGGCTGAACAGGCTGATGGCCGCAATCAGCACCACGACGAAGGTCAGCACCACCGACAGCCTCGGCAGCATCTGCAACTTCAAGTGCTCCAGGTACGAGCGCAGCGACAGCCCGAGCGCCGTAATCACGGTAAACAGCACGATGCCAAAGCCCAGCTGCGTCTCGCGAAATGCCAGGGCGATCAGCACCGGGGTGAATGTCCCCAGGGTTTGCAGGCCGATCAGGTTGCGCAGGATCAGGATCACCAGCACGCCAATGGGGATCATCACCATGATCATGAAGGTCTGCTGGGTTTGCAGCGGCAGGCCGTAGAGCGAGTATTCGAGGAAGTTGGCGTCGGTGTTCTCGTCCGTCAGCTTGGCCAGGCGGATCGCGTTCATCTCGCTGTTGTTCAGGCTGAAGGTCACGGCGGCTTTCTTGCCGCCATCGACGGTGATCAGGTTTTCATCGCCGGTCCACCACAGCAGGCGGTCCGAGGGCAGGCCCTGTTCGCCGGTTTCCGGGTTGAAGTACAGCCAGTCGTTGCCATTGAAGCTGCGCAGCCACAGCTCCGGGGTTTGCGGTTGGTCGGCCACCAGGCGGATGGTGTGGACTTTTTCTACCGGCACGTGGGCGATGGACAGCAGTAACTCGACGATCTTGGCCTTGTGGGGCGTCGACGGATCGCCCGCCAGCAGCAGCTTGACGTTATCGTCGTTAAGGTTGTTGGTGCGCTTGATGGCTTCGCTGATAAACGTCTCGACATCGGCCGAGTGCTGGCGGATCGGTGCCAGCAGGGCCTCGGCGGCGATTTTTTCCGGGCCTTCCACGGCAATGCTGTCGCGGAAGGTCGGGCCCTTGACCTTGACCTTCTCGCCGCTGTAGCGCTTGGTCAGCACCAGGCGGTAGTAGAGGGTCTGGTTGCCCTTGGCGCGCCGGGCCGACCAGGTGACCTTGCGGTTGCCGTCGATGCGGTTGACGCTCACCCCATAGTTATTGGAGATGAAGCTCTCATTGAGGCTGACGAAGTCGCGGCTCAGGGGCGGCACGAACATCTGGACCTTGACCGGGTCCTTGGCATTGGCGACGAACTCGACCTTGGCGTCGATGTTCCACAGGTCGTCAGTGGCGTCTTCGGTCACCGGGATGCCGAGGACGAAGATCTGATAGGCCGTGACCGAAATGCCCAGTACCACCAGGACGGCGATCAGAATCTTCAGGTGCATAGTAAGAGAGCGCATTGGAATTACTCGGCGGTATGAGCGTCGGTGGCGCAGGCAGGTTTGCCCGCTGCGTATTTAAGACTGGGGTCGACCAGCGCATCAAAGCGTTTCAAGGCTTCGGAGCCGATCAGCAGCGGATATTGGAAGGCGCTGCGGTCAGTCAAGTTCACTTCGATGCTGCGTAAAGCGGTGCCCATGCAGATGTCCAGGGCAATCACCGGACGGGCGGTGTAGTTCTTGTCCTCATCGGGGTCGTAGTCGCCGGCGCGGCGCTTGATCTTGCTGACGCGGGCCAGGGGGCGCTCGATGGGGTGCGAATGGGCGGTGTCGATGGCCAGGTAGAAGCGGACCCAGGACTCACCATTGCGCTTGAAGCGCTTGATATCCCGGGCACTCAAGGACGCAGTCTTGGCGCCGGTGTCGAGCTTGGCGGCGACTTCCAGGTCAATGCCCGCCAGCTTGGCGTATTCATTGAGGCCGTAAACCGTCTTCTCGGCAGCGATGCCAAGGCCCGGAAACATCAGTAGGCAGAACAATAGGGGGAAGGGCTTGAGTCTCATAGATCCTGAGGCGGTGCAGTGCGATGTTTGATTCAAGGCGACTGGCATTGCTGCGCAAGCTCCCTCGTGCGCCTTTTCATCCGGAGATGTCAGGCAAATGCGGCGGGCATTCTAACATGAAGGTTTTCTGGCGCCAGCGCTGGCAGCCGGCCATGCCTTGTCGCGTGCAGGGCGGATTATTAGACGATTGTCGACAATGTGCATTTATTCTTTGACTATCAGGGGCTGATTGGCTAGTTTTTGCGGCATTGCTTTTAAAGGTGTCGACAATCATGCTGGATCAGCTGGAAATTCCGGTGGCAGGGCAGGACGATTCCCAGACGATGTCCGAGAACGTCTTCCGTCGTATCCAGGCCGCCATCGTCAAGGGCGAGATAGCCCCCGGCAGCAAGATCTCTGAACCTGAGCTGGCGCGCACCTACGGCATCAGCCGTGGCCCGTTGCGCGAGGCGATCCACCGCCTGGAAGGCCAGCGCCTGCTGGTGCGCGTGCCCCATGTCGGCGCGCGGGTGGTGTCCCTGAGCCAGGCGGAATTGGTGGAACTCTACGAAATCCGCGAGTCCCTCGAAGGCATGGCCTGCCGCCTGGCCGCCGAGCGCATGAGCGACGCAGAAATCGAGGAACTGCGCCAGGTCCTGCACACCCACGAGCGCGATGCTGCGTTCCAGGCCGGTGTTGGCTATTACCAGCAGGAAGGCGACTTCGACTTTCACTACCGGATCATCCAGGGCGCGCGTAACCGCACCTTGACCCAGATGCTGTGCGGCGAGCTGTATCAGTTGGTGCGCATGTACCGCATCCAGTTCTCCGCCACCCCCAATCGTCCACGCCAGGCATTTGCCGAGCATCACCGCATTCTTGACGCGATTGCCGATCGCGACGGTGAACTGGCCGAGTTGTTGATGCGCCGTCATATCGGCGCTTCCAAACGCAATATCGCCCGTCACTTCCCCGACGGCGCCCCCTCGAGAGGTGAGTCATGAGTTCCGATAAAAACAGCACCCCAGGCCAGCGTTTCCGTGATGCGGTAGCCAGCGAACACCCGCTGCAAGTGGTTGGCGCGATCAACGCCAACCATGCCTTGCTGGCCAAGCGCGCCGGTTTCAAGGCCATTTACCTGTCTGGTGGCGGTGTCGCCGCGGGCTCCCTGGGTGTGCCGGACCTGGGCATCACCGGCCTGGATGACGTGCTGACCGACGTGCGCCGGATCACCGACGTATGCGACCTGCCGCTGCTGGTGGACGTAGACACCGGTTTCGGTTCCTCGGCGTTCAACGTGGCGCGTACCGTCAAGTCGATGATCAAGTTCGGCGCCGCCGCGATCCATATCGAAGACCAGGTGGGCGCCAAGCGCTGCGGCCATCGCCCGAATAAGGAAATCGTCTCGCAGCAGGAAATGGTCGACCGCATCAAGGCTGCCGTGGATGCCCGCACCGATGACAGCTTCGTGATCATGGCGCGCACCGACGCCCTGGCCGTGGAAGGCCTGGAGTCTGCCCTGGAACGCGCTGCCGCGTGCATCGAGGCCGGCGCCGACATGGTCTTCCCCGAGGCCATCACCGAGCTGGAGATGTACAAGCTGTTCGCCTCCCGTGTGAAGGCGCCGATCCTGGCCAACATCACGGAATTCGGCGCGACGCCGCTGTACACCACCGAACAGTTGAAATCTGCCGATGTTTCCATCGTGCTGTACCCGTTGTCGGCATTCCGCGCCATGAACAAGGCCGCCGAGAACGTCTACACCGCGATCCGTCGCGACGGCACCCAACAGAACGTGATCGACACCATGCAAACCCGCATGGAGCTTTACGATCGCATTGACTACCACACCTTCGAGCAGAAGCTCGACGCGCTGTTCGCCGCCAAGAAATAAGCGCAGCGCCTCCCAGATAACTACAAAATTGGAGAAGAACCATGGCTGAAGCAAAAGTACTCAGTGGCGCCGGCCTGCGTGGCCAGGTGGCCGGGCAGACGGCACTGTCCACCGTGGGCCAGGCCGGTGCCGGCCTGACCTATCGCGGCTACGACGTGCGTGAACTGGCCGCCGACGCGCAGTTTGAAGAAGTCGCCTACCTGCTGTTGTACGGCGAATTGCCGAGCAAGGCCGAGCTGGCGGCCTACAGCGCCAAGCTGAGCAAGCTGCGTGACCTGCCCCAGGCGCTCAAGGAAGTACTGGAGCGCATCCCCGCCGACGCCCACCCGATGGACGTGATGCGCACCGGTTGCTCGTTCCTCGGCAACATCGAGCCGGAACAAGACTTCAGCGTGCAGCGCGATGTCACCGACCGCCTGCTGGCCGCGTTCCCGGCGATCATGTGCTACTGGTACCGCTTCAGCCATGACGGCAAGCGCATCGACTGCGTGACCGACGAGCCGAGCATCGGTGGGCATTTCCTGCACCTGCTGCACGGCGAGAAGCCGAGCCCGCTGCACGAAAAAGTCATGAACGTGTCGCTGATCCTGTACGCCGAGCACGAGTTCAACGCCTCGACTTTCACCGCTCGTGTGTGTGCCTCGACCCTGTCCGACTTATATTCCTGCGTCACCGCCGCCATCGGCTCGCTGCGCGGCCCGCTGCATGGCGGCGCCAACGAAGCGGCGATGGAAATGATCGAGCGTTTCTCCTCGGCCGAAGAAGCCGTGAAAGGCACCCTTGGCATGTTGGAGCGCAAGGACAAGATCATGGGCTTTGGCCACGCGATCTATAAAGACAACGACCCGCGTAATGAAGTGATCAAGGGCTGGTCGAAAAAACTCGCCGATGAAGTGGGCGACAAGGTGCTGTTCCCGGTCTCCGAAGCCATCGACAAAACCATGTGGGAACAGAAAAAACTGTTCCCCAACGCCGACTTCTACCATGCCTCGGCGTACCACTTCATGGGCATCCCGACGAAGCTGTTCACGCCTATCTTCGTCTGCTCGCGCCTCACCGGCTGGGCGGCGCATGTGTTCGAGCAGCGTGCCAACAACCGCATCATCCGTCCAAGCGCCGAGTACATCGGCGTCGAGCAGCGCAAGTTCGTGCCAATCGAACGTCGCTGAATGAGGAGACCGACAATCCCGAATTGGTAACCGAATCAGAAGTGTGGGAGCGGGCTTGCTCGCGAATGCGGGGTAACAGTCACTGAATGTGTTGAATGACACACCACATTCGCGAGCAAGCCCGCTCCCACATTTTGACCTCATTCCAATTCTGGGTCGGTACAGGTCTTCCTTCTGTAACTACCGTGACCGAGTCCTGACGATGAACACTGAATTTCGCAAACCGCTCCCCGGCAGCCGCCTGGATTACTTCGACGCCCGTGCGGCTGTCGAGGCCATCACCCCCGGTGCCTACGCCACGCTGCCCTACACCTCCCGCGTGCTCGCCGAAAACCTGGTGCGCCGCTGCGACCCGGCGACGCTCAACGCGTCCCTGAGCCAGTTGATCGAACGCAAGCGCGACCTCGACTTTCCCTGGTTCCCGGCCCGTGTGGTATGCCATGACATCCTCGGCCAGACCGCCCTGGTGGACCTCGCCGGCCTGCGTGATGCCATCGCCCTGCAAGGGGGGGACCCGGCCCAGGTCAACCCGGTGGTGCCGACCCAACTGATCGTCGACCACTCCCTGGCGGTCGAGGCCGGTGGTTCTGACCCACAGGCCTTCGAGAAAAATCGCGCCATCGAAGACCGCCGCAACGAAGACCGTTTCCACTTTATCGAGTGGACCAAAAAGGCCTTCAAGAACGTCGATGTGATCCCGCCGGGCAACGGCATCATGCACCAGATCAACCTGGAGAAAATGTCCCCGGTGATCCAGGTGCGTGACGGCGTGGCCTTCCCGGATACTTGCGTCGGCACCGACAGCCACACCCCCCACGTCGACGCCCTGGGCGTGATCGCCATTGGCGTCGGCGGCCTGGAAGCCGAGAGTGTGATGCTTGGCCGCGCGTCGTGGATGCGCCTGCCGGAAAGCGTTGGCGTCGAACTGACGGGCAAGCTGCAACCGGGCATCACCGCCACCGACATGGTGCTGGCCCTGACCGAGTTCCTGCGCCAGCAGAAAGTCGTCGGTGCCTGGCTGGAGTTCTTCGGTGAAGGCGCTTCGGCCCTGACCCTGGGCGACCGCGCCACCATCTCCAACATGGCACCGGAATACGGCGCCACGGCGGCGATGTTCTACATCGACGCGCAGACCATCGCCTATCTCAAGCTCACCGGTCGCGAAGACGAACAAGTCGCCCTGGTCGAGCAGTACGCACGGCACACCGGCCTGTGGGCCGATGACCTCAAGGGGGCGCAATACGAGCGTGGCCTGAGCTTTGACCTGTCCAGCGTCGTGCGCAATATGGCCGGCCCGAGCAACCCGCATGCACGTGTGGCTACCAGCGACCTGGCGGCCAAGGGCATTTCCGGGCAATGGGACGACGTGCCGGGGCAAATGCCCGACGGCGCGGTGATCATCGCTGCCATTACCAGTTGCACCAACACCAGCAACCCGCGCAACGTGATCGCCGCCGGCCTGCTGGCGCGCAATGCCAACAAGCTGGGGCTGGCCCGCAAGCCGTGGGTCAAGTCATCCCTGGCCCCGGGTTCGAAAACCGTGGCCATGTACCTCGACGAAGCCGGGCTGACCAGCGAGTTGGAGCAGTTGGGTTTTGGCGTCGTTGCCTTCGCCTGCACCACCTGCAACGGCATGTCCGGTGCACTCGACCCGGTGATCCAGCAAGAAATCATTGACCGCGACCTGTACGCCACCGCCGTGCTCTCGGGTAACCGCAACTTCGACGGGCGCATCCACCCGTACGCCAAGCAAGCGTTCCTGGCGTCGCCACCGCTGGTGGTGGCCTACGCGATTGCCGGCACCATCCGTTTCGATATCGAAAAAGACGTACTGGGCCTGGACGCGAGCGGCAAGGAAATCCGCCTGCAGGACATCTGGCCGAGCGACGAAGAAATCGACGCGGTGGTCAAGGCATCGGTCAAGCCTGAGCAGTTCCGCCAGGTCTACATCCCGATGTTCGCGATCCATGAAGACACCGGCCCGAAAGTCACCCCGCTATACGACTGGCGCCCGCAAAGCACCTACATCCGTCGTCCGCCGTACTGGGAAGGCGCCCTGGCCGGTGCGCGTCCGCTCAAGGGCATGCGCCCGCTGGCGGTGCTGCCGGACAACATCACCACTGACCACTTGTCGCCGTCCAACGCGATCATGCTCGACAGCGCCGCCGGCGAATACCTGGCGAAAATGGGCTTGCCGGAAGTCGACTTCAACTCCTATGCAACGCACCGTGGCGACCACCTGACCGCCCAGCGCGCGACCTTTGCCAACCCCAAGCTGTTCAATGAAATGGTCCAGGAAAACGGCAAGGTCAAGCAGGGTTCCCTGGCGCGCATCGAACCGGAAGGCCGGGTCACGCGGATGTGGGAAGCCATCGAAACCTACATGGAGCGCAAGCAGCCGCTGATCATCATTGCCGGCGCCGACTACGGCCAGGGTTCGTCCCGCGACTGGGCGGCCAAGGGCGTGCGCCTGGCGGGTGTGGAAGCGATTGCCGCCGAAGGCTTCGAACGCATCCACCGCACCAACCTGGTGGGCATGGGCGTGCTGCCCCTGGAATTTTTGCCGGGCACCGACCGCAAGACTCTGCAGATCGATGGCAGCGAAACCTATGACGTAATCGGCGAGCGCACCCCGCGTGCGCAGTTGACCCTGGTGATCAACCGCAAGAATGGCGAACGTGTCCAAGTGCCAGTGACCTGCCGCCTGGACACCGCCGAAGAAGTGTCGATCTACGAGGCGGGCGGCGTGTTGCAGCGTTTTGCCCAGGACTTCCTGGAATCGGCGGCGACCGCCTGAAGAGGATAACCATGACACACGTAGCGCAAATCAAGATCGCCGCCACCTACATGCGTGGCGGCACCAGCAAGGGCGTGTTTTTCAACCTCAAGGACTTGCCCGAATCGGCCCAGGTCCCGGGGGCGGCGCGCGATGCCCTGCTGCTGCGGGTGATCGGCAGCCCCGACCCCTATGACAAGCAGATCGACGGCATGGGCGGTGCCACGTCGAGCACCAGCAAAACCGTGATCCTCGCCAAGAGCACCCGCGCCGAGCATGACGTGGACTACCTGTTTGGCCAGGTGTCCATCGACAAGCCTTTTGTCGACTGGAGCGGCAACTGCGGCAACCTGTCGGCAGCGGTGGGTGCATTCGCCATCAGTGCTGGCCTGGTGGACGCTGCGCGTATCCCCTCTAACGGCGTGGCCGTGGTGCGGGTTTGGCAGGCGAATATCGGCAAGACCATCATCGCCCATGTGCCGATCACCGACGGCGCGGTGCAGGAAACCGGCGACTTCGAGCTGGATGGCGTGACCTTCCCGGCGGCCGAAGTGCAACTGGAATTCCTCGACCCGGCAGCCGAAGAAGAGGGCGGCGGCGGTTCGATGTTCCCCACCGGCAACCTGATCGACGACCTGCAAGTGCCGGGTGTCGGCACCTTCAAGGCGACGCTGATCAACGCGGGGATCCCGACGATTTTTATCAACGCGCAAGACCTCGGCTACACCGGCACCGAGCTGCAAGGCGCGATCAATAGCGATCCGAAAGCCCTGGCCATGTTCGAGACAGTGCGGGCCCATGGGGCGTTGCGCATGGGCCTGATCAAGCACCTGGACGAAGCGGCCCAGCGCCAGCACACACCGAAGCTGGCGTTCGTGGCCAAGCCTGCGGATTACCTGGCCTCCAGTGGCAAGGCGATCAAGGCCGGCGATGTGGACCTGCTGGTGCGGGCGCTGTCCATGGGCAAGCTGCACCACGCGATGATGGGCACGGCCGCGGTGGCGATTGGCACGGCGGCGGCGATTTCCGGGACACTGGTCAACCTCGCGGCGGGCGGTGTGGAACGCAATGCGGTGCGCTTCGGGCATCCGTCCGGCACCTTGCGCGTGGGCGCAGAGGCCAGCCAGGTCAACGGCGAATGGGTGGTGAAGAAGGCCATCATGAGCCGCAGTGCACGGGTCTTGATGGAAGGCTACGTGCGCGTGCCCGGCGACGCATTCTAAAGCCGGCCCCCATGTGTGAGTGGGCTTGTGTGGGAGCGGGCTTGCCCGCGATTGCGGCGTGTCAGTCACGCAGATACCAACTGATCCAGCGCTATCGCGGGCAAGCCCGCTCCCACAAGGGAGCGTCAGCGGCCTCTGGATTTATGTACGAGAGCAGGCATTCAGACCTGCCACAAACGACCAACCCTGAGCCTGAGGAAGGAACACACCCACCTATTTTGGAGTACTGCCATGAGCGCCAACGTCGACCAGAACAACCGCCCCGACTATGATCAGGTTTTGCAGGACATCGCCGATTACGTCCTCAACTACCGCATCGACTCACGGGACGCCCTGGACACCGCCCGCAACTGCCTGATGGACACCCTCGGCTGCGGCCTGCTGGCCCTGCGCTTTCCTGAGTGCACCAAGCATTTGGGACCGATTGTCGAAGGCACAGTGGTGCCGTTCGGTGCCCGGGTGCCGGGTACGTCCTATCGCCTGGACCCGGTCAAGGCCGCGTGGGACATCGGCTGCATCGTGCGTTGGCTCGATTACAACGACACCTGGCTCGCCGCCGAATGGGGCCATCCTTCGGATAACCTCGGCGGCATCCTGGCCGTTGCCGATCACCTGTCGCAAAAACGCGTGGCCCATGGCGAGGCGCCGCTGACCGTGCGCGCGGTGCTGGAAGCGATGATCATGGCCCACGAAATCCAGGGCGTGATTGCCCTGGAAAACTCCTTCAACCGCGTCGGCCTCGACCATGTGCTGCTGGTCAAAGTCGCCTCTACGGCGGTTTGCGCCAAGTTGATGGGCGCCAATCGTGAGCAACTGCTGGCGGCGTTGTCCCAGGCGTTTGTCGATGGGCAGGCGCTGCGCACTTACCGTCACGCGCCGAATGCCGGGTCGCGCAAGTCGTGGGCGGCGGGGGATGCGTCGAGCCGTGGCGTGCGCCTGGCGGATATCGCCCTGCGCGGCGAAATGGGCATCCCGGGTGTGTTGAGCGCGCCGCAATGGGGTTTTTATGACGTGCTGTTCAGCCACACCAACAAGGACCTGGCCCTCAAGCCTGAGGACAAGCGCGCGTTCAGCCTGCCCCAGCCCTATGGCACTTATGTGATGGAAAACGTGCTGTTCAAGATCAGCTTTCCCGCCGAATTCCACGCCCAGACCGCCTGTGAAGCCGCCGTCACCTTGCACCCGCAGGTCAAGCAGCGCTTGCATGAAATCGAGCGCATCGTGATCACCACCCACGAGTCGGCCATTCGCATCATTTCCAAGGTCGGCCAACTGGCTAATGCGGCCGACCGCGACCACTGCCTGCAATACATGACCGCCGTGCCCCTGGCGTTTGGCAACCTGGTGGCCGAGCAGTACGAAGATGAATTCCATGCCGCGCACCCGATCATCGATGAGTTACGCAAAAAAATGGTCATCGTCGAAGACCCGCGTTACAGCCGCGAATACCTGGAAGCTGACAAGCGTTCCATTGCCAACGCGGTGCAGGTGTTTTTCACCGATGGTTCGAGCACCGAACAGGTCGCGGTGGAATACCCGATTGGCCATCGTCGGCGCCGGGCGGATGGCATTCCGTTGCTGGAAGACAAGTTCAAGGCCAACCTGGCGACACGCTTCACCGCGCAGCGCAGCGCTGAGATTTTTGCACTGTGCAAGGACCAGGCACGGCTGGAAGGGACGCCGGTGAATCGATTTGTGGATCTGTGGGTGATGTAATAAAAGCCGCTGCGAGGTGGCAGGATTTGCAGTCGACACACTTTGCCAATCGTATGTCCTACATCTTCGGAACCGTCTTCAGATAATTGCCAATCAGGTAGCCAGATGACCTTTTGTACCGGGTCGTCTGGCAAGCAAGACCTGTGAATTAAATGAGAGGTTCGCCATGACTAGCGTAAACCAGCAGCAGTACGCGCCCTACCACGGCTATGAAATGCCCTCCAAGCCTGCATCCGCGCCGCCAGAAAACAGCGCCAAAACCCAGACTCCCGGCCAGACTCCAGCAGATTCAGCATCCCCTCGAAAGCCTATGACTGCACAGCAGCGCGGGCAGTTTGCGGCCCACAAGGGCTTGGTCAACTCACCGTCATCTGCGACCAATACCGCCCCGGCCCAGCTCGCTCAGCTTTCCCAGCAAAACAATCAGCTGCGCGACCAGCTTAACCAGTTGGTGGCCAGGTTCTCGCCGATAATCACCGCGCTGCAGCAGCAAGTGGCTGAGCTGACTCAGCAAGTCAACACGATGCAAAAACCGCAGAAAGAGGACGCTCCATCCAATCAGGGCGCGGGTGAAAAACCAGCGGCTCGGCAGGACAGCACAGCGGTGCAGCAGGACGGAACAGCGCCTGCAGCATCGGCCCACGCAGAAAGTACGCCGGTTTCAGGCCCCGAAGCGCCGGTTAACCTTGAGCAGTTGACTGCTGAAAACGACCAACTGCGTGAAACGGTCGAGCGGTTGCAAACCCAGTTCACGACGGTGGTTACCAGGCTGCAAGAGCAGATCCAGGCGTTGAGCCAGAAAATAACGGGGGCCGGTACTTCCGCAAACCAGGCTCCTAGCGCAGGCCCGAAGGCTGACAGCAATACCGCGGCGGACTCTGCGCCGGCTGAGCAAGCGCCCCGTGCCAAGGGCGCCACCCCATCGGCCCAGGCCGATGAAGCCACGGCGCCGTCGGCCCGCAGTGTTGATGATCTTATGCGCGAGAACGAGCAATTGCGCGCTCGCATCGATCAAATGATGACTGAGTTCACCCAGGTGATTTCCCAACTGCAACAGCAAATAGCGCAATTGAGTGCCCAGGTCAAAGCCCAGTCGAAGTAAGGGCAAACGCGTCGATAAGGGGAGGCTGGGCCTCCCTGTTGGCTGCTTGCCGATTCACTCGAACCGCAGGATCACCCGTCGGTTGTGCTTGCTCTTCTTCTCGATTTTTTCGCAGAACACACGACCGATTTCCTCGGTGTTGACCACATGGGTGCCGCCACACGGCTGGATATCGATGTCGGCAATTTCTATCACCCGTACCGCGCCCTGGATCACCGGAGGCGCGACGGCCTGGGTGCGGGTGATTTGCAGCAGGGTGGAGTATTCGGAGGCCGGCATCGACAGCGACTTGACCCCATGGGCCTGCTCGATCAAGGCATTGAGGTCGCGGGTGATGCTTTCCTTGTCGAGGGTCATTTCCGGCAGGTCGAAGTCCAGGCGGCCCTTGTCGGCGCTGATGCTGCAACCGGTTACCGGTGCGTCGATGATCGAGCACAACAGATGCAGGCAGGTGTGCATTTTCATGTGTTGGTAGCGACGCTCCCAGTCCAGGCCGGCATCTACCTGTACCCCCGCACGCAGTGACTCGGGGCAGTGTTCCACTTGGTGCCAGATGATCGAGCGCAGGACCGGGTCGCGTACGGTGCCGGTCACATTGACCCGGCTGCCGTCCGGCAGGGTGAAGTAACCGGTATCGCCGGGTTGCCCACCGCCGGTGGGGTAGAACAGCGTGTGTTCGAGGGCCACGCCCTGTTCGCTGACGGCGATTACTCGGGCGCTGAAGGCGTTCTGGTAAGGCGCGCTGTCGAACAGCGCCAAGGTTTCCATGGTGTGTACGGACATGTTCATCCTCCAACGATCAGTGGGCTGGTTTGCAGCAGGCGCCGCACCATTGCGCTCAGCCCGGGTGGGGAGAGCAGGGTGACCTCGAACCTCGGTCCGCACACCTTCAGGTTCAGCGGCAGGCGCGGGGGGTAGGTGGGGGCCTGCAGCGTGCGCAGGCGAAACTGCAGGTGATGACGCTCCTTGACCGTGGGCTCCAGCACCAGGCCTGACAGTGGGTGGAAGTCGGCATCCAGCACCGTGACCCGGTGGCTGATGTTGACTTCGCCGACCACGTGCAGGCGCTCGTCGAGGGCAAATGCCCCGAGGTAATTGCTGGCGTCAGCTTCGCCGTTTTTCTGCAACTGGATCTGGTTGACCACCTTGACCTTGGTGCCCGCGGGCACGTCCTGGGTGATGACACAGGAGGGGCTGATAAACACGTTGTCGCCAATCAGCACATACCCGAGCACCCTCGCGCCCGCGCCGACTTCCACGTTGTTGCCCAGGCGTGGGTGACGCTTACCGTCCGGGTTGTTGGCGATGCCCCTGGCGCCCAGGGTCACGCCACACAGGATGTAGCAGTCATTGCCGATCTCGCAGGTCTCGCCGACCACCGTGCCAAAGCCATGATCCAGAACGAAGCGCCGGCCAATGCGGGCGGCGGGGTGGATTTCGGCGCCGGACAGGATCTTGCCCTGGTTGCTCAACGTCAGCGCGATCGCACAGAACTGGCCGTGGGCCTGGTCGGGTAGATTCCATACCCGATGCGCCAGCCGGTAATACAGCACGGCCTTGAATGAGGCGTAGGACTCCAGGATCAGTTCGCCGCGGCCCCTGGACGCCGGATCGCGCCAGGCATAGGCGATCAAGTCCTCGGCCACCTCCTGCGCGGCGGGCTGGATCAACGCCGCCAGGTGTGGCTGCAACTGTGCCATCTGCGCCGGCGACAGGGTCTTGATGAGGTGGGTCAGCAGCTCATCGTGCAGCTGTTGCATGTCGATAAAGCCTCCCATGGAAGGCACCCCCGTAATTGTCGTTATTCGAAGCAGGGCAGATAACTGTCGGCGCTGTCGTACACCATGGTCAGGACGACGGTGTCGGTGGGCAGTTCCGGTGCGAGCTTGGCGATGGCCACCATATTGGCGGCCGACGACAGACCCAGGCTGATGGCATCGGTACGCATGATGCGTTTCATCATTTCCAGGCAATCGAGGCGCGAGACCTTGAGCATGCCGTCCAGCACGTTCAGGTTGAGAATGCTCGGGATCAGGCCGATGGACAGGCCCTGGATATGATGCGGCGCATGGCTATCACTGAGCAGGTCGCACTCCTCGGGCTCCACGCCCATCACGCGGATCTGCGGCCAGGTGGCCTTGAGGGTTTCACCGATCCCGGTGATGTGGCCCCCGGTGCCTATCCCGCTGACGAAATAGTCGACCTGGCGCTCGCCAAAGGCACGGATGATTTCCGGGGCGGTGGTGTCGCGGTGGGTCTGGGGGTTGGCGCCGTTGCGCTGTTGGTTGAGCATGACGAAGCTGGGGTTTTCCAGCTGCAACTCCATGCACTTTTCGCCATGGGAGTTGTTGCCCAGGCGGCTATCGGACAGCACCACCTTGGCGCCATACAGGCGCAGCAGCTTTTGCTTTTCGGGGCTGTAGTTGTCGGGAATCACCAGCACCACTTTGTAGCCCAGCACGTTGCCGGCCATCACCAGGCCGATGCCCGTGTTGCCGCCGCTGGGTTCGATGATGGTTTGCCCCGAATCGCGAATCAGGATGCCCCGGCGCTCGGCGTCGAGGATCATTCCCAGGGCAATCCGTGCCTTGTGGCTACCGCCCGGGTTCAGGGATTCAAGCTTGGCGAAGACCTCGATGCCGAGGTCTTCGGAGAATTGTTCCAGGCGCACGATAGGCGTTTGGCCAATGGCGTCGAGTATGGAGTTATGCAGCATCGGATAAGCACCCCAAGGCCTGTGGTCAGTACAACGGCATGTCGGGTTCGACGTCGCGTACCCAGTGTTTCATGCCGCCTTGCAGCACCCGGGTGTTGGCAAAGCCTGCGGCCAGCAACGTACTGGCGGCTTGCTCGGCGCGGCTGCCGGCATAGCAGATCAGGTAATGGGTGTTGTCACGGCTGAGGGTATCGAGTTGCTCGTCGAGCTGGGCCAGGGGGATGTGCACCACGCCGGGCAGTTGGCAGACCTCCAGCTCGCTGGCGTCGCGTACATCCAGCAGGATATCGGCGCTGCGGCGCTGCTCCAGCAGTTGCTTGAGCACCTGGGGCTTGATGTAGTGCTCTTCTGCCAGGCCCTGGGTGCTGCGGAGGGTATCGGCACACACGGCGGCGGCGGGTTGGTGTTCTTCACGCAAGTCGGAACAGCACGGGCAGTCGGCGCGGCGCTTGAAACGCAGTTCACTGAATTTCATGGCCAGGGCATCAAAGCGCATCAACCGGCCGGACAAGGATTCGCCGAGGCCGATCAACAGCTTGATCGCCTCGGTGGCCTGGATCATCCCTACCACACCGGGCAATACACCGATCACCCCACCGGCGCTGCAGTTGGGCGCCAGTTCCGCGGGTGGCGCGTGGGGGTACAGGCAGCGGTAGCAGGGCCCGCCTTGATAGTTGAACACGCTGATCTGGCCGTCGAAGCGGTAGATCGCGCCGTACACCAACGGCTTGCCCAACTGTACGCAGGCATCATTGACCCAGTAGCGGGTCTCGAAGTTGTCAGTACCGTCGATCACCAGGTCGTAGGCGCCGACCAGTTCCAGGGCGTTGTCGGCATTCAGCGCGGTGTCGTAGGTGTTGATCCGGATATGCGCGTTGAGGTCCTGCAGCCGGCGCTTGGCGGATTCGACCTTGGGCAGGCCCAGGGTGCTGTTGCCGTGCACGACCTGGCGTTGCAGGTTGCTACTTTCCACCACATCGAAGTCCACCAGCCCCAGGGTGCCGATGCCGGCTGCGGCCAGGTACAGGCTGATGGGCGAGCCCAGGCCACCGGTACCGATGATTAGCACCTTGGCTTTCTTCAGGTTCAGTTGCCCTTCGCGGCCGACGCCGGGCAGGGTGATATGGCGCACATAGCGCTGCACTTCCTCGTTGCTCAGGGACTCGATGTCCATGCCGCCGGAGGTGGCGAGCAGCACTTCGATTTTTGCTTTTTCGGGCAGCGGCTCGTCGGGATCGATCAGTTCTTCCCCGGCCGTGAACAGGAAGTGTTCCTTTAGTCGGCCGTTGTTCTCGTGGAACAGGTGCGCCCGCAGATGCGGGTAGCGGGCACAGAGGCCTTCAATGACTTCGCGCAATGTCGATCCGGCACCCTCGAGGGTCGATTCTGGCAACTTGGCCACACGGGCCAGGATGTCGGGGAAAGAGATAGCGTTCATGTACAACTCCGTTTGCAGGTCGTTGAAGGGGTTGAGGGCGAAGTGCGTGCCATCCCAGGCAAACAGCTTCGACCCAAGGGCCTTGCCCTGGCGGACATCCACCACCAGGTAGCTGACGGGGTAGATCGGTTCCCCCATGTAGAGGGCCTTGTTCTGATCCTCGTCGCTGAAATAGGCACCGACATCCGGGTGGGAGTGGTAGATCACCACCACCGGGTTATCCGTGCGAAAGGCCTTGTTCATCAGCAGCGTGTCGGTCACCGAGAAGGTGTAGCCGTTGGCCGCGCTGCGGGGGTAGGCCTCGGGGTTCTTGCGGTGTAACTCGTTCTGGATATTGCTGCCCAGGTACACACTGCCGTCGGCGAAGACAAAGCCGCAGCACTCTTCGGGGTAGGTGCTGCTGGCGTGGGCGTAGATCTGTGCCAGGGCGGTTTGGCGGAGGACGTCCATGTTTCTCTCGCGTGGTGGGGAAAGGGTCAATTGGGTTTTGCCAGCAGCTTTTCGATCGGCAACTTGGTGATGGCAAAGCCGACCAGCAGGATCGCCGAATACAGCATCAGGTCCCGGGACAGTTCCAGGCCTTCGTACCAGGCGCCGATGATCACGGCGAACACCGGGAAAATAATGAAGACGAACGACAGGATGATCGGGCTCAGGCGCTTGAGCAGCATGAAGTACACGATAAACCCACCGACCGAGGCCACCAGGCCCAGGTAGAACAGGGCGCTCCAGGAACGCAGGGTAATGGCCTCGAAGGTCGGTGATTCAAACCACAGCCCGGCGACGAACAGCATCAGCCCGGCAATCCCGATGGGCAGGGTGTTGTAGGTGATCACACTGATGGCGCTGCCTTTTTGCTTGGTAATGACATAGCACAAGGCATGCATGATCGCGGCGCTCAGAATGGCCAGGACGCCAAAGAACTCGGCATGGTCAAGGTGCAGTCCCTGGCTCTTGATGATCATGTACAGGCTGGCGAAACCGATGCCGATCCCCACGACCTGGGAAAAGTAGATGCGCTCGCGCAGGAACAGCGCGGAGAAGATCAGGATGAACACCGGCATGCAACTGAACAGCAGGGCGGTGAGGCCGGACGAGACGTGCATCTCGCCATAGTTGAGCAGGTAGTAGGGCACGCTGAAATAGCAAAGGGTCACGAACACAAAGAACCAGCGGCTTTCCCGTGGAAACAGGATCGGCTCGCGACGCAGGAAGGCAAAACACAGGAACAGCGGGAAGGCGATCAAAAAGCGCAGGCCCGCCGACGTCAGGGGCGGCACGCTTTCCACGGCGATCTTGATCCCCAGCCAGGTGGTGCCCCAGCTTAGGCAGACAATCAGGAACATCACACTGGTGATCAGGCCAGCCAGCCATTGTTTGGGGGATTTGGTTTTTTCGGAATTTTCGAGAACGGCGGACATTGGCATCGTTTATTGCTTCCCTGAGCCGGAATTGAACTCTATATTGGACTTGTAATTAGAGGTTTCACCCGGTGATTGAACCCGTAAAAGCACACTATTAGGGCGAATGATGGCTGTCAAAACAAATATTGACATGGTGTCAATTATGCGAGAGGGACTGTCCAGTGGGCAGGGCGTGAAGTACAAACGCCTGTCTGATGTGATGGAGCGGGGCATCCTCGAGGGCTTGATCGAACCAGGGCGCAAACTGCCGCCTCATCGGGTGCTTTCCGACAACCTGGGGGTGACCATCGGCACGATCAGCCGCGCCTACGGCGAACTGGAACGCCTGGGCCTGGTGGTGGCGCGGGTGGGCGACGGCACATTCGTGCGCAAGCGTGGGATGGAGCGCCAGCGCGACGAAGGCTTTCGCAACGTCAGCGAGGAACCGCGCCAGTACTTCGATATGAGCCGCAATATGCACATCCCGGGGCAGGAGACCACGTTCCTGGCCCAGAGCTTTGAAACCCTGGCCACCAATGCCAAGTTCCTGCAGGACATCAGTGCCTACACCCCGGACGCCGGCTTGCCCCGCTACCGCGCGGCGGGCGCGCAATGGTTGGTGCAGCGTGATTTTCATCCGATTCCCGAGCAGGTCATCTGTGTCAACGGCGGCCAGCACGGTTTGTTGTGCGCGTTGATGGCGTTGGTGCGCGCGGGCGATACGGTCGTCACCGAGCAGTTGACCTATCCCGGCCTGATCACTGCCGCACGGATGCTTGGCATCCGCCTGATCGGCCTGGAAATGGACGAGGAGGGTGTGCTGCCGACGGCCCTGGAGGAGGTGTGTCGTAATCACCGGGTTTCTGCCCTGTACTGCACGCCGACCATCCAGAATCCGACGACAGCGGTCTTGTCGGTTGCCCGTCGCGAGGCGCTGGTCAGGGTCTGCCGTGAGCACAACCTGCTGATCCTGGAGGACGAGGCCCATGGTGTGTTGGTGGAGGATCGCCCGCCGCCCCTGAGTCATTTTGCCCCGGAGCGCACGATTCTGATCAGCAGCCTGAGCAAGGCGGTGTCGGCGGGCTTGCGCGTGGGGTATGTGCATGCGCCGCCGGCGTTGGTCAGCCGTATTTCCGCAGCGCTGCGCTCAACCTGTTGGATGGCCACCCCTGTGACCCTGGAACTGGCCACGCAGTGGATTGAAAACGGCACGGCAGCGCATCTGTTGCGTCAGCAGATCCACGAAATCAGCCGGCGCAAGGCGTTGGTCGAGGACCTGCTGAGCGGCCTGGAATACCGGACGCACCCCAATAGCCCGCACTTCTGGATTGAAGTCCCGGAGCCATGGCGTGCGTCGGAAATCGAGGCTGAGCTCAAGCAGAACAATTACCTGATCGCGACGGCCGAGGCCTTCGCCGTGGGGCAGACGGCCGTGCCGCAGTTTATTCGGGCGAGTATCTGCAATACGTCTGGGGATGATCAGTTGCTAAGGGCAGGGTTTGATGCGCTGGCCACGGCGCTGGGCCAGGGTGGGGACCGGTTTCATCTGTGAGGCTGGGTTATCGTTGATCGCAGGCAAGTCGCACCGCAGCTCCCGCATTTGACGTGTGAACCCGATCAAATATGGGAGCTGGCTCAAGCAATGCAAATTACTTGAAGCGCCGCTCGACGCCCTTTTCTACAAGAATTTTCGCCGAAATCTCTTCCACCGAAAAATGCGTGGAATTGATGTGCGCAATGTTCTCCCGACGGAATAGATTTTCCACTTCCCGCACCTCGAACTCGCACTGGGCATAGCTCGAATAGCGGCTGTTGGGCTTGCGTTCATTACGGATCGCTGTCAGGCGGTCCGGGTCGATGGTCAGGCCGAACAGCTTGTGCTGATGGGTGCGCAGCACCGCCGGCAGTTGCAGGCGCTCCATGTCGTCCTCGGTCAGCGGGTAGTTGGCCGCGCGGATGCCGAATTGCATGGCCATATACAGGCAGGTCGGGGTCTTGCCGCAGCGCGACACGCCGACCAGGATCAGGTCGGCCTTGTCGTAGTAATGGGTGCGGGCGCCGTCGTCGTTGTCCAGGGCGAAGTTCACCGCCTCAATCCGCTCCATGTAGTTGGAGTTATGGCCAATGGAATGGGACTTGCCTACGGAGTACGAGGAGTGTTCGCTCAACTCCTGTTCCAGGGGCGCTAGGAAGGTCGAGAAGATGTCGATCATGAAACCATTGGAGGTCGCGAGGATCTCACGGATGTCCTGATTGACGATGGTGTCGAAAATGATCGGGCGCACACCGTCTTTTTCGGCGGCCAGATTGATTTGTTGTACCATGGCCCGCGCTTTATCCACGTTATCGATATAAGGCCGGGTAAATTTGGCAAAGGTAATGCTTTCGAACTGCGCCAGCAGGCTCTGACCCAGGGTTTCGGCGGTAATGCCGGTGCCATCGGAGATAAAGAAAGCAGATCGTTTCATTTGAGCCTTGGGCCTTAAGCTGATGACGAATCTTGGATATGATAGGCGCGATTTTGCCGTCCCACAGTGGGCCGCATTCTCACTTATTTTCCAGGTCCAGGCCACAAACGCCGGTAAATGCTCCTACTGAGCCGCCGGCGCCCTGAGCTTTTCCAACACAGTTAGTGGAGAGATCACCTTGGTAGAGTACGTAGTTTCCCTCGATAAGCTCGGCGTCCATGATGTAGAGCATGTGGGGGGCAAGAACGCATCCCTCGGCGAGATGATCAGTAATCTTGCGGGCGCTGGTGTCTCGGTGCCCGGTGGTTTCGCCACCACGGCCCAGGCATACCGCGATTTCCTCGAACTGAGCGGCCTCAACGATCAGATCCACGCTGCCCTGGACGCGCTGGACGTCGATGACGTCAACGCCCTGGCCAAGACCGGCGCACAGATCCGCCAGTGGATCATGGAAGCCGAGTTCCCCGAGAAGCTCAACGCCGAAATCCGCACAGCCTTCGCCACCTTGTCGGCCGGCAACCCGGACATGGCCGTCGCCGTGCGTTCCTCGGCCACCGCCGAAGACTTGCCGGACGCCTCGTTCGCCGGCCAACAGGAAACCTTCCTGAATATCCGTGGCGTGGAAAACGTTATCCGTGCAGCCAAGGAAGTATTTGCCTCGCTGTTTAACGACCGCGCCATTTCCTACCGTGTACACCAGGGTTTCGACCACAAGTTGGTAGCGTTGTCTGCCGGCGTACAGCGCATGGTGCGTTCGGAAACCGGTACTGCCGGCGTGATGTTCACCCTGGATACCGAATCGGGCTTCCGTGACGTGGTGTTCATCACCGGCGCCTACGGCCTGGGCGAAACCGTCGTACAAGGCGCGGTCAACCCGGACGAGTTCTACGTGCACAAGCACACCCTTGAGGCCGGTCGCCCGGCGATCCTGCGCCGCAACCTGGGCAGCAAGGCCATCAAGATGATCTACGGCGACGAGGCCAAGGCCGGTCGCTCGGTGAAAACCGTTGATGTCGACAAGGCTGAGCGTGCGCGCTTTTGCCTCAGCGATGCCGAAGTCAGCGAATTGGCCAAGCAGGCGATGATCATCGAGAAGCACTACAAGTGCCCGATGGACATCGAATGGGCCAAGGACGGCGACGACGGCAAGCTGTACATCGTCCAGGCCCGTCCGGAAACCGTGAAGAGCCGCACCTCGGCCAATGTCATGGAACGCTACCTATTGAAAGAAACCGGCACCGTGCTGGTAGAGGGCCGTGCCATCGGCCAGCGCATCGGCGCGGGCAAGGTGCGGATCATCAAGGACGTGTCCGAGATGGACAAGGTCCAGCCAGGCGACGTGCTGGTCTCCGACATGACCGACCCGGACTGGGAACCCGTGATGAAGCGCGCGAGCGCCATCGTCACCAACCGTGGCGGGCGTACCTGCCACGCGGCGATCATCGCCCGTGAGCTGGGGATCCCGGCAGTGGTGGGTTGTGGCAACGCCACCCAACTGCTCAAGGATGGCCAGGGCGTCACCGTGTCCTGCGCCGAAGGCGATACCGGCTTCATCTTTGAAGGTGAGCTGGGCTTCGATATCAAGCAAAACTCCATCGACGCCATGCCGGACCTGCCGTTCAAGATCATGATGAACGTCGGCAACCCCGACCGCGCCTTCGACTTTGCGCAGTTGCCGAACGCCGGTGTGGGCCTGGCCCGCCTGGAGTTCATCATCAACCGCATGATCGGCGTGCACCCCAAGGCCCTGTTGAACTACGACGGCCTGCCGGTGGAAATCAAGGACAGCGTCGACAAGCGCATCGCCGGCTACAACGACCCGGTGGGCTTCTACGTCGAGAAGTTGGTGGAAGGCATCAGCACCCTGGCGGCGGCCTTCTGGCCGAAGAAAGTCATCGTGCGCCTGTCCGACTTCAAGTCCAACGAATACGCGAACCTGATCGGCGGCAAGCTCTACGAGCCGGAAGAAGAAAACCCGATGCTGGGCTTCCGTGGCGCCTCGCGTTACATCAGCGAAGCATTCCGTGACTGCTTTGAGCTTGAGTGCCGCGCTCTCAAGCGTGTGCGCAACGAGATGGGCCTGACCAACGTCGAGATCATGGTGCCCTTCGTGCGTACCCTGGGCGAAGCGAGCCAAGTCGTTGACCTGCTGGCCGAGAACGGTCTGACCCGCGGCGAAAACGGCCTGCGCGTGATCATGATGTGCGAGCTGCCGTCCAACGCCATCCTCGCCGAAGAGTTCCTGGAGTTCTTCGATGGATTCTCCATCGGTTCCAACGACCTGACCCAGTTGACCCTGGGCCTGGACCGTGACTCCGGGATCATCGCGCACCTGTTTGACGAGCGTAACCCTGCGGTCAAGAAGCTGCTGGCCAACGCCATCCAGGCCTGTAACAAGGCCGGCAAGTACATCGGCATCTGCGGCCAAGGCCCTTCCGATCACCCGGACCTGGCCAAATGGCTGATGGAACAGGGCATCGAAAGCGTCTCGCTGAACCCCGATTCCGTGCTGGAAACCTGGTTCTTCCTGGCTGAAGGTCAAGCCTCGGCGTAATTGCCATTTGCCGGCCAGCCAGTGCGGCTGGCCGGCATTTCTCATTCTGTACAGGGCGGAACTCCTACCGGACGCCGCCCTTTTTTGTGCAAGAACATTATGCAAAGCAGCAGCAACCTGTTTCCCGTCGCCTTGATCAGCGCTGAGCGTCGTGGCGACCTGAGTGAAGATGTCTATCGCCTCAAGCCTGGCAACAGCCCCGACAGCACCGTAGAGCTGGCGGTGACACGCCTGGGCCTGGCCGATGTCGCGCAAAGCCGTGGCATACCGGTGGTGCTGGTGCATGGCAGCTTTTCCAACCGGCGCTTCTGGTATTCGCCCAAAGGTATCGGCCTGGGGGCGTACCTGGCGCGCCAGGGCTTTGATGTATGGATCCCGGAAATGCGCGGCCACGGGCTTTCCCGGCGCAACCAGGACTACGCCAAGAATCGTGTCGCCGACTATGCTCGTTACGATTTGCCAGCCATTGCCGCCTTTGTGCGTGAGCAAAGTGCGCAGATCCCGCACTGGATCGGCCATTCATTGGGTGGCACGACTCTGGCGGCAGCCTTGGGCGGCCACTATCTGGGCGCGCCGGCGGTGGCGTCGGTGGCGTTGTTTGGCTGCCAGGTCAGCCGCACTTACTGGCCGTTGAAGATTCCGCCGGTGGAGTGGGGTGGACGCTTGATCCTCAAGCGCTTTGCCCAGCTCTCCGGCTCGCGCCTCAAGCGTGGTCCGGAAGACGAGCCTATCGGCCTGGCCCTGGAAAGCATGCGCTGGCATGGCTTGTTCGGGCGTTTCGGCGATGCCGAGCGCGACTGGTGGAAAGGCCTGGCCGAGGTCGATGTGCCGCTACTGGCCGTGAGTGCCGCTGGCGATCATCAGGACCCGGACTGGGCCTGCCGCAAGCTGTTTGAGCAGGTGGGCAGCGAGCATCGCCACTATCTGTGCCTGGGGCGCAAGCATGGGTTCAGCGGTGATTTCGGGCATGTCGAGATGCTGGTCAGCAAAGCGGCGCAGGCCGAAGTATGGCCACTGGTGCAGCGCTGGCTGAAAGATCCCCTGACACCTCCGGTGGATGCACAGGCGCCGGTGCCTGCGACTGTCTGAGAAAAGGCTCTAAAGAGGGCGTTTCGCTTGAAGTGGCTTACGGCTAAGATATGACGCACCGAGCTATTTTGGTCATATTCAGTCGCGCAGTGGCTATTGCGTTACAGTCTGGTGGGTCTGATCATTGTCGCCCTTGCAGCGGCAGGTCTTAAAGAATGCCCGTTGCGATGCGTTTTCTTGATGTGGCTGTGGATGTTCGACACCTTCTTTCACCGACAGGAGTTTCTCGATGAACCATTACGTTACCCCCGACCTGTGTGACGCCTACCCGGACCTGGTGCAGGTGCTGGAGCCGATGTTCGCCAACTTTGGGGGCCGGGACTCCTTCGGTGGGCAGATCGTGACCGTCAAGTGTTTTGAGGACAACTCCCGGGTCAAGGAACAGGCCGAGCTGGACGGCACTGGCAAAGTGCTGGTGGTCGACGGTGGTGGTTCGCTGCGTTGCGCCTTGCTGGGCGACATGATCGCTGATCGAGCCGCAAAGAATGGTTGGGAAGGCTTGGTGATCTACGGTTGTGTGCGTGACGTTGACGTACTGGCGCAGACCGACCTGGGTGTGCAGGCCCTGGCCAGCCACCCTAAAAAGAGTCATCGCCAGGGTGTGGGTGACGTGGGCGGGGCCGTGATCTTTGCCGGCGTGACATTGCGTCCAGGCGAATATGTCTATGCCGATAATAATGGCGTGATTGTTTCGCCAAGCCCTTTGAAAATGCCTGAATAACTGCAGCAGCCGACAGGGGTGAGGATGTTCGAGGAAGAAAACGCGCAGTGGGGGCTGGTGCATGCCCTGGTGCTGGACGGTAAAGGCGGTGCGCGTTCAATTGCCCGGACTGAGCTTGACGAGCTGCAACTGCAGCCTCAGGAAAGCCTGTGGCTGCATTGGGATCGCAGTCATCCCCAGACCCAGACCTGGTTGCGCAAATCCAGTGGCCTGAGCGAGTTTGCCTGTGACCTGCTGCTGGAGGAGAACACCCGCCCGCGTCTGCTGCCGTTGCCGGACGACGAATTGCTGCTGTTTCTGCGCGGGATCAACCTCAACCCAGGAGCCGAGCCGGAAGACATGGTGTCGGTGCGTATCTTTGCTTCGGCTGACCGGGTCATCTCCCTGCGTCTGCGGCCATTGCGCGCCACCGACGAGTTGCTGGTGCAGTTGGCGGATGGTAAAGGCCCCAGGACTGCTTCCGAGCTGATCCTGTACATGGCGCAGTACCTGACCCATAAAGTGCAGGATCTGGTCAGTGACCTGTCTGAAATCGTCGATATCGAAGAAGAAAAACTCGATACCGACGAACGGTATACCCCGGAGCATGGCAGTGTCCTGCAGATCCGTCGGCGTGCCGCCGCGCTCAAGCGTTTTTTGGCGCCGCAGCGCGATATTTTCGCGCAACTGACACGCATAAAACTGCCATGGTTTGCCGATGACGATGCTGACTATTGGAATGAATTGAATAACAGCCTGACCCGTTACCTGGAAGAGCTGGAACTGAGCCGGGAGCGCGTGGGGCTGGTGCTGGAGGCCGAGGATCGGCGTTTGAGCGTGCGCATGAACCGCACCATGTACCGCTTCGGGATCATCACCGGGATCTTTTTGCCGATGAGTTTTCTGACAGGGTTGCTGGGGATCAACGTGGGCGGAATTCCATTCTCCGAGAGCCCATATGGTTTCGCGCTAGCGTGCCTGTTGATGGTCTCGGTGGCCCTTGGGCAGTGGTGGTTGTTTCGACGTTTACGCTGGGTTTGACCTGAACGTGACCTGAACGGCGGGAGAGGTCATGTGACCCGACGAATTTTGCCCTCGTCTTTTAACTCACTTGCGAGAGGTCCCTATGCACGATCCGTTTGAACAGTCTCTGCGTGACATGCTTAATGCTTCGCCGTCCAACCGTGACGACGACGCTTGCCTGGGCCGCGTACTGAAAACTGCCAACCGCCAGGTAGGTGCGGGCGATCTGTTTGGTCTGCTCGGCCGCTGGGTGCCGGCATTGATGATGGCCCTGAACAATGGTTCGGCCCACGTATCACCTGTTTCTCGTCGTAAACCTATTGCTCGCACTGCTGATAAGGCTGATTGAATATGGAACTTGATCTCTGGACGCAGAGTCTGGTCACTGCAATGACTGCGTTGTGGACCAAGGTGGCGAATTTCATTCCCAACCTGTTTGGTGCGCTGGTGTTGGTGCTGCTGGGTTTTGTCGTGGCCAAGTTGCTCGACACCCTGCTCTCAAAATTGCTCGCCAAGCTGGGCCTCGATCGCCTGATGGCCGGCACCGGATTGACCAAGCTGCTGGGGCGTGCCGGGCTGCAAGTGCCGATCTCGACACTGATCGGCAAGATCGTCTATTGGTTTGTTTTGCTGATTTTTCTGGTTTCTGCGGCGCAATCACTTGGACTTGAGCGAGTTTCAGCTACGCTCGACATGCTGGCGCTGTATTTGCCGAAGGTATTCGGCGGCGCGCTGGTGTTGCTGGTGGGGGTTTTGCTGGCGCAACTGGCCAATGGGCTGGTACGCGGCGCTGCCGAAGGAGTGGGCCTGGACTATGCCAGCGGCCTGGGGCGAATCGCCCAGGGGCTGGTAATCATCATCAGTATTTCGGTGGCGATCAGCCAGTTGGAGGTCAAGACTGACCTGCTCAACCATGTGATTGTGATCGTTTTGATTACCGTTGGTCTGGCCGTTGCACTGGCCATGGGGTTGGGAAGCCGGGGAATTGCCGGTCAGATTCTTGCGGGAATCTATGTGCGTGAGTTGTATCAGGTTGGGCAACACGTGCGTGTTGGCGAGGTCGAAGGGCAGATTGAAGAGATCGGTACGGTGAAAACCACGGTGCTGACCGATGATGGCGAACTAGTGTCGCTGTCCAATCGGGTTCTGCTGGAACAGCAGGTCAATAGCCGCTAACCCGGTAAACCCTGCTAATGTACGCCGCCGCAAACCTGGGTATCCAGGCTGTGGCGGACATTGACCTGACTGTCGGCACGACTTGTTTTGAATAAAGCCCAAACGCTGTCCACGCGCTATGACCCCCGTGAGCTCTCTGATGAGGAGTTGGTCGCGCGCTCGCACACGGAGCTGTTTCACGTAACACGCGCGTACGAAGAATTGATGCGCAGGTATCAACGCACTCTGTTCAACGTTTGTTCAAGATATTTAGGGAACGATCGTGATGCGGATGATGTCTGTCAGGAAGTGATGCTCAAGGTGTTGTATGGCCTGAAGAACTTCGAGGGTAAATCGAAGTTCAAAACCTGGCTCTACAGCATCACGTACAACGAGTGCATCACGCAGTATCGTAAGGAACGGCGAAAGCGTCGCTTGATGGACGCGTTGAGCCTGGACCCCCTTGAGGAGGCGTCTGAAGAAAAGACGCCGGCACCCGAGGAGCAGGGCGGGCTTGATCGCTGGTTGGTGCATGTGAATCCAATTGACCGGGAAATTCTGGTGCTACGATTTGTCGCAGAACTGGAATTTCAGGAAATTGCTGACATTATGCATATGGGTTTGAGTGCTACAAAAATGCGTTACAAACGTGCTCTTGATAAATTGCGTGAGAAATTTGCGGACAGTACTGAAACTTAGTTCGGTGCAAATATCTCTTACGTGTAGGCAAGTTCTGTTAGACTTGTCGCCGAGTTGTCCCCCGGTATGTGGGACTGCTTTACAATCACCAGATGGGGATTTAACGGATGAAACTGAAAAACACCTTGGGCTTGGCCATTGGTTCTCTTATTGCCGCTACTTCTTTCGGCGTTCTGGCACAAGGCCAAGGCGCAGTTGAAGGCGAGCTGTTCTACAAGAAGCAGTACAACGATAGCGTCAAGCACATCGAAGACGGCTTCAATCCTGGCGCTCGCATCGGTTACTTCCTGACCGACGACCTGTCCTTGAACTTGTCCTACGACAAGACCAACCACACCCGTTCGACTGACGGTACTGGCAACCAGAAGATCAAAGGTGATACCGGCAGCCTCGTTGCTCAGTACCACTTCGGTCAAGCTGGCGTCGACTCCCTGCGTCCATACGTAGAAGGTGGTTTCGGTCACCAGAGCCGTGGCAACGTACGTGCTGATGGCCACACTGGTCGCGATCAGACTACTTTCGCTACCGTTGGTACCGGCGTTAAGTACTACTTCACCAACAACCTGTACGCTCGTGCCGGTGTTGAAGCTGACTACGGTCTGGACAACGGCAAGTGGGACTACTCCGCACTGGTTGGCCTGGGCGTAAACTTCGGCGGTAACGCTGGCGCAGTTGCTCCAGCTCCTACCCCAGCACCAGCTCCAGAGCCAGTTCCAGAGCCAGAAGCTCCGGTTGCTCAGGTTGTTCGTGTTGAGCTGGACGTGAAGTTCGACTTCGACAAGGCCGTTGTTAAGCCTAACAGCTACGGCGACGTGAAAAACCTGGCCGACTTCATGAAGCAGTACCCAGCTACCAACGTAGAAGTTGCTGGTCACACTGACTCCGTCGGTCCAGACGCCTACAACCAGAAGCTGTCCCAGCGTCGTGCTGACGCTGTTAAGAAAGTCCTGGCCAATGATGGCGTTGAAGCCAACCGCATCACCGCGGTAGGTTACGGCGAATCCCGCCCAGTTGCTGACAACGCAACTGAAGCTGGTCGTGCTGTTAACCGTCGTGTAGAAGCGTCGGTTGAAGCTCAAGCTCAGTAATTACTGAGTGGTAGAAAAAAGCCCGGCTTAGGCCGGGCTTTTTTTCGCCTGCCATTTGCCTCAGGCGCTGGCCTGCAAGGCGACCTCTACCACGTTGCCCGCTACCGCTCCGATCACCAGGATCGCCGGGCTCTTCAAGGCAAACGCCTTGGCATCCTCCTGCATGTGCGCCAGGGTGCTGCGGCACTCACGCTGCTGGGGCAGCGAGGCGTTCTCGATCATCGCCACCGGCATATCAGGGGCCATGCCCCCTTCGAGCAAGTGCCGGGCAATCTCTGAAAGCTTCGCCACACCCATGTACACCACCAGTGTCGTGCCACCCTCGGCCAATGCCCGCCAATTGAGGCGGCTGTCGTCCTGGGTATGGGCGGTGACAAGCGTTACGCCGCGACTGATTCCCCGCAACGTCAGCGGTATATCGCAGTTTGTGGCACCCGCCAGCCCCGCCGTGATGCCATTGACCAACTCCACGCTCACCCCTCGATCTCTCAGCCAACTCGCCTCTTCGCCGCCGCGCCCAAAAATGCACGGATCGCCGCCTTTCAGGCGCACCACACATTTGCCCTGGCGTGCATAACGCAGCATCAAGCGGTGAATGAAGTCCTGGGGCGTAGAACGACATCCCCCGCGCTTGCCGACGGTTATCACCCGCGTACCGGGGCAATGCTCAAGTACCGCAGGGTTGACCAAGTCATCAATCAGTACCACATCGGCCTCGTGCAGGGCCCGTACCGCCTTGAGGGTCAACAACTCCGGATCACCTGGGCCTGCGCCCACCAGCCAGACTTTTGCGTTCATAGGTATTGCCCTCACACACTGATAGCGATTGGCTGCGAGGTGCTCGCCAATAGCCGTTTGATTTCGGGCACGCAGGAGCCACATTGCGTACCGCAGCCCAACGCTTGTTTCAGCCCATCCAGATCCAAACCACGGCCGATGCCGGCGCATATCGCGCTTTCACTGACGTTCTTGCAGTTGCAGAGGGTTCTGTTGCTGGTCATTTCACCACCGGGCGGCGCACTCAGCGGTGCCAGCAGCCAACGGCGCAATTGCTCGTCGGCCCGGCCTTCCAGCCACAGGCTTTGCAGCCAGTGGCGGGCTAGGGTTTCGCCGGCCAGGCGGATCGCGGTAATCCGGCCTTTCTCGATTTTTACCCGTTTGCCGATGGAGCGCCGCGGGTCGTCATAGGCCATGACCGGGCCGTCATTCAGGCCCAGCAGTTGGTCGATGGCCTTGAGCAGTTGCAGGTCCGGCGCCTCGCTATGTGCCGCGCGTACCAGCAGGGCAGGCCGTTCGCGCCCGGCCAGGCTCAGGCTGACATAGGCAAAACCCTCGCACAGGGGGCGCAAGGCTTCGAAGTGTTGCTGCACATCGCCCTCGATCAGCGCGAACAAGTGCCAGGGCAATTGCACGGCTTCCAGGCGCACGCCGCTGTGCTTGAGTTCCGGTTGTTTCGACAGTGGATCGAACGCCGGCTGGGTCAGGGCGTTGACGCCGCCCTTGAGGAAGCGATCGCCCCAATGCATCGGCAGGAACGCCTGGCCGGGGCGCACGCTGTCATCACTGCTCACCGCCACGATCACATTGCCACGACGGCTCTTGAGGTTGACCAGGTCGCCTTCCTTGAAACGATGCCGACGCAATTCGTCCGGATGCAGGCTGAGCAACGCTTCGCTGACGTGCCCGAAGAGCTGCGCCGCCGTGCCGGTACGGCTCATGCCGTGCCATTGGTCACGCAGGCGGCCGGTGATCAGGGTCAGGGGAAAGCGCGCATCACGCTGCTCCTTGGCGGCGCGATAAGGGTCGGCGACAAACCGCGCCCGCCCATTGGCGGTTGGGAAGATACCGTCGGTGTACAAGCGTGCCGTGCCGGCCTGGGCCTCTGCGGGAAACGGCCATTGCTGCGGGCCGATCCGGTCGAGCAGCGCGTGGCTGAGGCCTGACAGGTCCAAATCTTGGCCACAAGTCAGCTGTTTGTATTCATCAAACACCTGTGCCGGGTTTTCGAAGGTGAACAGGCCGGTTTTCTGCGGGCGCAAGCGGCGTTCCAGGCGCTGGGCGAAATCCACGGTGATTGCCCAGTCCGGTCGCGCTTCGCCCGGTGGGGTGATGGCCTGGCGGACGTGGGAAATGCGCCGCTCGGAATTGGTCACCGTGCCGTCCTTCTCGCCCCAACTGGCAGCCGGCAGCAACAGGTCGGCAAAGGCCGCGGTTTCGGTAGTGCGAAAGGCCTCTTGCAATACCACGAACGGGCACGCGGCCAAGGCCAGGCGCACGCTGTTCTGGTCCGGCATTGATTGCGCCGGGTTGGTACAGGCGATCCACAATGCCTTGATCTTGCCGGCCTGCACCTGCTCGAACAGTTCGATGGCGGTCAAGCCGGTGCTGGATGGCAGTTGCTCAACCCCCCAATAAGCGGCGACTTGGGCGCGGTGCTCGGCGTTGCCGGCGTCGCGATGGCCCGGTAGCAGGTTCGACAGGCTGCCGGTTTCCCGGCCACCCATGGCATTCGGTTGGCCGGTCAGGGAAAAGGGCCCGCAACCTGGGCGGCCAAGGGTGCCGGTGGCCAGGTGCAGGTTGATCAGTGCACTGTTTTTCGCGCTGCCGGCAGTGGACTGGTTCAACCCCATGCACCACAAAGACAGGAAACTCGGCGAGGTGCCGACCCACTCAGCACACTGGCGCAGTTGTTCGACGCTGATCCCGCACAATTGCGTGACCATCTGCGGCGTGTAGTCATGCACCAGCCGTTTCAGCTCGACCAAACCCTCGGTATGGGCCTGGATAAAGTCGCGGTCGATCCAGTCTTCCCACAGCAACAGATGCAAAATCCCATGGAACAACGCCACATCAGTCCCCGGCAGGATCGCCAGGTGCATATCCGCCAGGTCGCAGGTGTCGGTGCGTCGGGGATCGATGACCAGCACCTTCATGTCCGGTCGGCGCGCCTTGGCTTCTTCCAGCCGGCGAAACAGTACCGGGTGGGCGTAGGCCATGTTACTGCCGACGATCATCACGCAATCGCTGGCCTCCAGATCCTCATAGCTGCACGGTGGCGCATCGGCACCCAGGCTGCGCTTGTAGCCGACCACCGCCGAGGACATGCACAGCCTGGAATTGCTGTCGATATTGTTGGTGCCCACCAGGGCTCGCGCGAGTTTGTTGAAACTGTAGTAGTCCTCGGTCAACAGTTGCCCGGAGATATAGAACGCCACGCTGTCGGGGCCATGCTCGGTGATGGTATCGGCGAACACATTGGCCGCGTGTTCCAGGGCCGTGTCCCAGTCGGTGCGGCTACGGGCCAGGCCTTTGCCCAGGCGCAGTTCCGGGTACAACGCCCGCGCCGACCGGTCGCCGGTCAGGTGCAGGGTGGAACCCTTGCTGCACAGTTTGCCGAAGTTGGCCGGGTGCGCCGGATCGCCGCTGACCCCGAGGATCTGCGCGCCATCATGTTCGATCAGCACGCCGCAGCCGACCCCGCAGTAGCAGCAGGTCGATGCGGTGACCTGGCGGTTCATCAACCGGCGTCCCGCAGGGCCAGCATCACCCGGCCGTTTTCCACCCGGGCGTGGTGATGGTGGGCGCAGCCGATATCCGGGGCCTGGGCTTCGCCGGATGCCAGGTCGATCTGCCAGTTGTGCAGCGGGCAGGCCACGCGTTTGCCATAGATCAGCCCCTGGGACAGTGGGCCGCCCTTGTGCGGGCAGCGGTCGTCGAGGGCGAAAACCTCGTCGTCACTGGTACGAAAAATCGCGATTTCCCCTTTCGGGCCGCTGATAATGCGCGAGCCCAGGGCGTTGATTTCTTCGAGGGCGCAGATATCCAGCCAGTTCATAGCACTACCTCCAGCTGTTTGACGGCGATGGTGTCGAATTCCTTTTTCAGCAATGGCTGCTCCAGGCGCTCTTTCCACGGGTCCTGTTCAAACGACAGGGAAAATTGCAGGCGCTCATTGAGGGCCTGGCGCCGCGCCGGGTCTTCCAGCACGGCCTTCTTGATGTGGTCCATGCCGACCCGTTGCAGGTAATGCACGGTGCGCTCCAGGTAGAAGGCTTCTTCGCGGTACAGCTGTAGGAAAGCGCCGTTGTACTCACGCACTTCCTCGGCGGTCTTGAGCTTGACGAAAAATTCCGCGACCTCGGTCTTGATCCCGCCATTGCCACCGATATACATCTCCCACCCCGAGTCGACGCCGATTATTCCCACGTCCTTGATCCCGGCTTCCGAGCAGTTGCGCGGGCACCCGGACACCGCCAGCTTGACCTTGTGGGGCGACCACATATTGAACAGGTCATGCTCAAGCTCAATGCCCAGTTGCGTGGAGTTCTGCGTGCCGAAACGGCAGAACTCGCTGCCGACACAGGTCTTCACGGTGCGGATGGATTTGCCGTAGGCATGCCCGGACGGCATATCGAGGTCTTTCCAGACCCCGGGCAGGTCCTGTTTCTTGATGCCCAGCAAGTCGATGCGCTGGCCGCCAGTGACCTTGACCATTGGTACGTTGTACTTGTCGGCCACATCGGCAATCCGCCGCAGCTCGGCAGGATTGGTCACACCGCCCCACATCCGTGGGACTACCGAGTAGGTGCCGTCTTTCTGAATATTGGCGTGGGCCCGTTCGTTGATCAGGCGCGATTGCGGGTCGTCCTTGGCTTCGCCTGGCCAGGTGGAGATCAGGTAGTAGTTCAAGGCCGGGCGGCAGGTGGCGCAGCCGTTGGGCGTGCGCCAGTTGAGGTAGCCCATGGTGTCGGCGATGGTCAGCAGGTGCTGGTCGCGGATGGCCTGGCGGATTTGCCCGTGGTTGAGGTCGCTGCAACCGCAGATGGCTTTTTCGCTTTTGGGCTTGACGTCGGCGGCGCCGCCCACGGTATTGATCAGGATCTGCTCCACCAGCCCGGCGCAGGAGCCGCAGGAGCTGGCGGCCTTGGTGTGTTTTTTTACCTCATCGACGCTGAACAGGCCCTGTTCCTGGATCGCCTTGACGATGGTGCCCTTGCACACCCCGTTACAGCCGCAGACTTCGGCGCTGTCGGCCATGCTCATGGCTTTGTCCTGGCCTTGGTGGCCTACATCGCCCAAGGCGTTTTCGCCGAACATCAGGTGGTCGCGGATCTCGCCAATGCCATGGTTCTCACGGATCTGCCGGAAATACCAACCGCCGTCGGCGGTATCGCCGTACAGGCAGGCGCCGACCAGTATGTCGTCCTTGATCACCAGCTTCTTATAGACGCCGCCAATGGGGTCGGAAAGGGTGATGGTCTCGGTGCCTTCGCCGCCCATGAAGTCGCCAGCAGAAAACAGGTCGATGCCGGTGACTTTGAGCTTGGTCGAGGTCACCGAGCCTTTGTAGGTGGCGAAGCCCAACTGCGCCAGATGGTTGGCACACACCTTGGCCTGTTCGAACAGCGGTGCCACCAGGCCGTAGGCAATCCCACGATGGCTGGCGCACTCGCCGATGGCATAGATGCGCGGGTCGTAGGTTTGCAGCGTGTCGTTGACCAGGATCCCACGGTTGCACGGGATGCCGGACCGTTCCGCCAGTTCGGTGTTGGGGCGGATACCGGCGGCCATCACCACCAGGTCGGCCGGAATCACTTCGCCATTTTTGAACTGCACCGAGCCCACGCGGCCATTGCCGGCGTCATGCAGGGCCTGGGTCTGTTCGCACAGGCGAAACACCAGGCCCCGGCTTTCCAGTTCGGTTTGCAGCAACTGGCCGCTGGTCTTGTCCAGCTGGCGTTCCAGCAGCCATTCGCCGATATGCACCACGGTCACGTGCATGCCGCGCAGCATCAGGCCATTGGCGGCTTCCAGGCCCAGCAGGCCGCCGCCGATGACCACCGCGTGCTTGTGGGTTTTGGCGGTGTCGATCATGGCCTGGGTATCGGCGATGTCGCGGTAGCCAATCACGCCCTCCAAGGTGTTGCCGGGGATCGGCAGGATAAACGGGGTCGAACCGGTGGCGATCAGCAGGCGATCGTACTCGGCCTCGGTGCCGTCTTCGGCGATGACTTTGCGCTTGACCCGGTCGATCTGCACCACCTTGCGGTTGAGCAGCAGCTTGATGTTGTTTTGCAGGTACCAGTCCAGGTCGTTGAGCACGATCTCTTCGAACGTCTGCTCGCCGGCCAGCACCGGCGAGAGCAGGATGCGGTTGTAGTTGGTGTGGGGCTCGGCCCCAAACACCGTGATGTCGTACAGCTCGGTGCTCAGTTTCAGCAGTTCTTCAAGGGTGCGAACCCCGGCCATGCCGTTGCCGATCATCACCAGTTTGAGTTTCTTCATGTCGTTCTCCGCAGTGGCTCGACAAATCACGCGCAAACAAAAAAGGCGTCCCGCTAGTTGCCTAGCGAGGACGCCTTTGTCCTGGTCCCGTTCTCTCGGGAGAGCCCCACCTTCGTCGTTGAAGGGTGGGCTGTATGTGGGGGTGTTGCAGGAGCTAATGCAGCGGTTGTGCCAAGTCGTGAAAAGCCGGATTTACTGAGGTTCTGGCGGTTGCCACAAGGCTGTTTCGCACCATTTAAAGGCGCGATGCCCACAACTGGCGCGTCGACCTCCTGTAGGAGCCGGCTTGCCGGCGAAGGACGTTAACGATAACGCGAGGTACCTGGATGAATACGGTGATTGTGGGTTTTGCGCCGGCAAGCTGGCTCCTACAGGGATAACAGATACAGCAACAGCAGATTGATCAGCAGCGACACCAACGCCAGGGTTTGCCAGACCTTCAGCGGTTCGCGTTCCAGCAGCGGCCGCGGGCGCAGGCTCAGTTCGCGGCGGTCGGCCTGTTCCAGTACCAGCAGCCATTGCTCGGCGGTTTCGTAACGCTGATCTGCTTGCGCGGCAACCGAGCGTTCCAGGCTTTGCTGCAACCAATCGGGCAGGTCCGGCCGGTAGCGGCTGGCGTTGACCGGCGTGTTGAACCGGGGCCGCTGGAAAGCTTCGATCTCACCGTAGGGATAATGCCCGGTGAGCAGGTAATACAGGCTCACACCGGCGCTGTACAAATCCTGCTGCGGGGTCGGACGTTCGCCGCTGAAGGCTTCGGGCGCGATAAAGCTGGGCGTGCCCGGCAACAGGTGAGCGCGGTCTTCGGACAACCCAGGGCAATAGGCCAGGCCAAAATCCAGCACCCGCAGTTCGCCGTCATCGCCCAGCAGCAGGTTTTCCGGCTTGATGTCGCGGTGCAGGATTTGCCGGCGATGCAGCATGCCCACTGCCCGCAGCAAGCGTTCGGCAATGGATTGCCACTGCGCCAGTGGCAACGGGCCTTGCCGCTGGAACAGCTGCGCCAGGGTTTGCCCGCTGTATTCACGCATCACGTAGTACAAATGCTGACGCCCGCCGCCCGGATGGACTTCAGGAAATGCCCGCCCGGCCACCCTGCGCAGAAACCATTCCTCCGCGAGCAGGGCCTGGGCGGCATCGTGGTCATCATCGTGGTCAGGGGGTAGGGTCTTGAGCAGCCAGGGTTGCTGCTGGGCATCGCGCACCCGGTACAGCAACGACTGGCGACTGTGTGCCCGCAGGCATTCCACCTGCCAGCCTTCGAAGGATTGCCCGGCCTTCAACAGTGGCGGCAATGGCCACTGTTGCAACTGCACCAGTGCATCGCCCAGGGTCGCGGCGCCGAGTCGGTCGATGCGCACCAGCAGGGCGCTGGCGTTGTCCTGACTACCTGCCAGGTGCGCGGCGTTGACCAGCGTATTGACGGCCACGTCCAGGTCGGCCTGTTCGCGCAGGATCGCGCGGATGCTGTGGTCGGCGAGGGTCGCCCACACACCATCGCTGAGCAGCAGGAAACATTCGCCCTGGCGCAGTTCACCGTCGAGAAAATCCACCACCAGATGCTGGTCCAGGCCCAGGGCGCGCTTGAGCACATGCTGCATGCCGGGTTGCTCCCAGACATGCTCTTGAGTGATGCGCTGCAACTCACCGTCAAACCAGCGATACACCCGGCAATCACCAACATGGGCCAGGGTGAAGCGCTGGCCGCGCAACACCAGGGCGCTGAGGGTGGTCAGCAACGGCTGGCCGCCGCCATTGGCCTGCAGCCAGCGATTCTGTGCCAGCAACAGCCGCTCCAGGGCCTGGGCCACGCCCCAGGTCTGTGGCGTGGCGTAGTAATCCAGGGCCAGGGCCTGCAAGGTCGAGCGCGCGGCCAGGCCGCCGTCGGCGCATTGACTGACGCCATCGGCGATAGCACACAGATAGCCTTTGCTGGCGGCCAGTTCCGGAGCCGGCGTGACCAGGCGCAGGGCGTCCTGGTTTTCCGCGCGTGGCCCGATGGCGCTGGCCTGGGCCACGCTCAATTGCAGGCTCATCAGACCCGCGCGGCGGTGACGGCCGCCGAACCCCAGGTGGTCCTCCAGCGGCGCTTCACGCCATACAGGCCGAACCACGCCAGCACGCCCAGGCTGGCGAATAGCCACAATGCCAACTGGTAGCTGCCGGTGCTTTGCTTGATCGCGCCCATGCCCGCTGCCAGGGCGAAACCGCCGATACCGCCGGCCATGCCGATCAGCCCGGTCATCACGCCAATCTCGCGGCGAAAGCGCTGGGGCACCAGCTGGAATACCGCACCGTTACCCGCACCCAGGCCGAGCATGGTGCACACGAAAAGTGCCAGTGCCGCGTAGGAACTCGGTAGGTTGAAGCCCACTGCGGCGATGCACACGGCCGCCACGCCGTACATGCCCAGCAGGGTGCGGATCCCGCCGAAACGGTCAGCCAGGGCGCCGCCCAGGGGCCGCATCAGGCTTCCGCCGAACACGCAGGCGGCGGTGTAGTAACCGGCGGTGACCGGGCTCAGGCCGTATTGGTCGTTGAAGTAGCCGGGCAGGGCGCTGGCCAGGCCGATGAAACCACCGAAGGTCACGCTGTAGAAGAACATGAACCACCAACTGTCGCGGTCGCCCAGGGCCTTGAAATAGTCGGCCATGGATTTGGCTTTGGGTCGCTCAGGCGCATTGCGCGCCAGCCAGGCGAACACGATCAAAGTCAGGATCAGCGGGATCAGGGCAAAGCCGAACACGTTGGTCCAGCCAAATGCGGCGGCGATCAGCGGTGCCAGTAGCGCGGCGAACACCGTGCCGGAGTTGCCGGCCCCGGCGATGCCCATGGCCTTGCCCTGGTGTTCGGCGGGGTACCACTGGGAGGCCAGCGGCAGGGCGACGGCAAACGAGGCCCCGGCCATGCCGAGGAACAGCCCTAGCAGCAACGCCTGTTCATAACTGTGGATCCCCAGTTTCCAGGCACAGAACAGCGCCACAATCACGATCACCTGGCCGATCAGGCCGGCAGTCTTGGGCGACAGCTTGTCCGCGAGCATGCCCATCAAGAAGCGCAGGATCGCCCCTGCCAGGATCGGCGTGGCGACCATCAGCCCGCGTTGCTGGGTGGTCAGTTGCAGGTCGGCGGCGATCTGCACCGCCAGCGGGCCCAATAGGTACCAGACCATGAAACTCAGGTCGAAATACAGGAACGCGGCAAACAAGGTCGGGGTGTGCCCGGATTTCCAGAAGCTTGATTTCATCACGCACCTCAGATTGGGGATCTTGTAGAAGGCCTGGTGATGGAACGGCCAGCGAAGGCCGCCCCATCCAAACGAAAAAACGCCGCCACCGGGTTCGCCTGGGCAAACCGGATGTGCGACGTCTTTGTCGTGGAGGGGCAACCGCCGTTGGCTACCTGTGGTGTTTAGTTAGCAAGTCTTGCGCCAACCGTGACATTGCCCTCGCGGGCAGGCCCGTTCCCACCTTGGGCGATTGCGGTTGTGTGGCTCAGCCTAGCAATTCACTCATGGCAATAATCTGCTCCGCCACCTGGATCAACTTCTGCTGGCGGCTCATGGCCTGGCGGCGCATCAGGGTGTAGGCCTGTTCCTCATTGCAGTCCTTCATTTTCATCAGCAAGCCCTTGGCCAGCTCGATGCGCTTGCGTTCCGCCAGTTGCTGGTCGCGGGCCAGTAGTTGCGCGCGCAAGGCCTGGTCGCTCTCGAAGCGCGCCATGGCGACATCAAGGATCGGTTGCAGGCGCTGGGCCTGGATGCCTTCGACGATGTAGGCGCTGACCCCGGACTTGATCGCCTGGCGCATTACCCCGGGATCATGTTCGTCGGTAAACATCACGATGGGCCGCGGCTGGTCGCGGCTGACCAGCACCACTTGCTCCATCACATCGCGCCCGGGTGATTCGGTATCGATCAGAATCACGTCCGGGCGCACCGTTTCGACGCGCGCCGGCAGGTCGATGGTAAGGCCGGACTCGTCGATTACCTCAAAGCCGGCCTCGGTCAGCGCGCTCTTGAGGCGCCCGACTTTGCGTGGGGTGTCATTGATCAGCAGGATTCGCAACATGGGTGGCCTCCGGTCAGCGCAAGGCGTGGCGGACGACATCGTCGGCCAGGGCATTCAGGCGGAAACTGCGGGCATAACCGGCCGGGTCCGAGCCGTCCCAGACCTTGCCGTCGATCAATTGGCTGCTGCGCATCTGCGTGTCCATGGCCGCCACGCCCACGGCGCTTGCGGCCTGGCGATAGAGATCCAGTTGTTGCACCTGGCGGGCCACGGCGAGGTAATCGGGGTCTTCCCGCAAAAGGCCCCAGCGGCGGAACTGGGTCATGAACCACATGCCATCGGACAGGTACGGCAGGTTGACCTCGCCCTCGCCATGGAAGCGCAGCGCGTGCGCGTCCTGCCAGTGGTTGCCCAGGCCGTCGGCATAGGCGCCCAGCAGCCGTGGCTCGATGCAGTCGAGCGGGGCGTCCAGGTATTCCCGGGCGCTCAGCAGTTGCGCGGTGGAACGTCGGTTTTCGATGCTGTCGTCGATAAAGCGGCTGGCTTCCAGGACCGCCATCACCAGCACCCGGGCGGTGTTGGGGTACTGCTCGACAAACGCCTGGGTGCAGCCCAGGACTTTCTCCGGGTGGTCCGGCCAGATCGCCTGGCTGGTGGCGAGGGTAAAACCCTGGTGCTGTTGCGCCGCGCTGGCGCACCAGGGTTCGCCGACACACAGGCCGTCGATCCGCCCGGCTTGCAGGTGCGCGACCATCTGCGGCGGCGGCACTACCACACTGTCCACATCCCGCAATGGATGAATGCCCTGGCTAGCCAGCCAGTAATACAACCACATGGCGTGGGTGCCGGTAGGAAACGTCTGGGCGAAGGTCAGTTTTGTCCGGCTTTGGTGCACCTTGCGCGCCAGTGCCTCAGGACTGGTCACGCCCTGTTGTTGCAGGCCCTGGGACAGGTTGATGCCCTGGCCGTTCTGGTTCAGGCCCATCAGCACCGCCATGTCGGTCGGCGCAACGCCGCCGATGCCCAGGTGCACCGCATAGATCAGGCCGTACAGGCTGTGGGCGGCGTCGAGTTCGCCGCTGACCAGCTTGTCCCGCAGGCCGGCCCAGGATGACTGGCGCTTGAGGTTTAGCGTCAGGCCGTAGGGCTGGGCAAACCCCTGGGTCGCCGCGACCACCAGCGAGGCGCAATCGCTCAAGGCCATGAAGCCCAGGTCGAGGCTGCTCTTTTCCGGGGCATCGCTGCCGTTGACCCAGGCCAGAGGGTTGTTGGCCTGGCTGTTGCCGAGCTGATCACTCATCTACACCTACCTTCTGTATGAAAAAAGGCGTCGTCATGCCAGGCGGCATGCAAGCCGCGGCAGGTAACGACGCCTTTGTCTGTGAGCCCGTTCCGGCGTTGGCGCGGGCTGCGCTGGGTAGGGCAAAGCAAGGCACATGCCACGGCGCCCGGGCGAGTGGTGGTTGATCAGGTTTTCATCAAGATTGCACCCGGGTGGGCTTTCACTATGGCGCTCTTTCACGCAACACCGTCCAGGAAACCCGGCGTGCTCCTTGATCGATCTAACGCAACGACCTGTCGTGGCTTTTTACAGCGCTGGCTGCTGGGCGGTCTGTTGATGCTCAATGCCTTACCGGCCATGGGCGAGTCCTATCTGATGTGGGACGAAAGCCTACAAGGCTTCTTCAGACGGCTTGCGGTGCCCCTGGGCCAGCCCATCGTGGTCAGCAAACTGGCGGAGGGCAAGCGCATTACCGGGCATTTTGATTTTGCCCATGCACAAGCGGTCCTGGAGAGCGTGGCGTTGCAGCACGATCTGATCTGGTACAGCGACGGCCAGGTGCTGCATCTCTACGACGCCAGCGAGGCCAAGAGTTCCGGGGTGACCCTGCGCTACATGACCGTCGACCGATTGCGCCAGGTCATGCGCCGCGCGGGGCTCGAAGAGGCGCGTTACCCCCTGCGCAAGGCCGGCGCCCGATTGTTTTATGTGTCGGGGCCCGCCAATTACGTCGACCACGTCCTGCGCCTGGCCCAGTTGATGGATCGTCCGCGCCCGGCGCGACGCGAGGCCCCGCCTGAAGTGGGCGTAGTCCAGGTGCAGAATGCCGACGTCTCGGACCGTCGGTATGACATGGGCTCGCAGACCATCACCGTGCCGGGTGTCGCCACGCTGCTCGAGAAACAGCTCGCCACGCTGGGGCGCAAGGCCGGCACCGGCGCGGTGGTAATCGCCTACCCAGAGACCAACAGCCTGCTGGTCAAAGGCAGTGAGCAGCAGTTGAGGCTGATCAAAAAACTGGTGGCTGAGCTGGACACACCCGCGCATTCCGTCACTTCAACGCCCTTGAGTGCCGAGCAATACGAGCGTGTGCGGCGTGCATTTGCGCGGATCGCCGAGCCGTAGCGGGGTTTGTACAGACTTCGAAAGTTCCTACGCAACACTCCCGGAAAACTTCGAAGCAGCGGGCTTTTTCCTAACGTGAAACTGGCCGCGGGTTTCTATAGTCGCCCTATCTCCCAGACGGTGCGCTATGGAAAATCAGGGCGCCGTGAATGTCCGCAGACAGGTACAGAGGTTTGAATGGTTGTTGCAGTTGAGGGCTTGATGGCGGCGTCCCTCGCCTTTGGTCATTGGAGGTTGCAGGCGGATGGCAGGTTGACCACTGAAGGTCGCGACATTCAGTTACCACCCAAGGAATGTCACGTGTTGCGCCTGTTGCTGGCCACGCCCGGCGTGCTGGTCAGCAAGGACCACCTGCTGGAGCAGGTCTGGCCCCATACCGATATCGCCGAAGAATCCCTGACCCGTTGCATCTACGCGCTGCGCAAGCAGTTGGAGGGCGACCGGGCGTTGATCGCGACCGTGTATGGCCGCGGTTATCGCTTCAATGGCCGGGTGCGGGTGATCGAGCCGCCTGGCCCGGCGCAGGCGGCGGGCAAAGCGCCCCGTGCGTGCCCTGCCTGTGGATGGTATGGCGAGCGGGCATGAAACGCGCCTGCCGGCTGGGACTGTTGTTGCTTTGCCTGGGCGGGGCAGGCGAAGCCCGGGCTTACTGCTGGGCCGAGGCCGCTCGTCAATACGATATCGAGCCGGAACTGTTGCAGGCGATTGCCGCTGTGGAGTCCGGCTACCGCGCCGAGGCCATGAACTACAGCAATAACAACGGCACCTATGATATTGGCCTGATGCAAATCAACAGCATTCATCTGCCTCGCCTGGTCAAGCAGGGCATTACCGAGCAGCGCCTGTTGGATGAGCCCTGTCTGTCGGTCGAGGTGGGGGCCTCGATCCTGGCCGGCTTCATCAAGCAGTTTGGCTACAACTGGACTGCCGTGGGCGCCTATAACGTCGGGCCTGGGGCGGGGGCCGAGCGTGACGCGTTGCGCCTGCGCTACGCGCAGAAGATCTGGAGCCGCTATGAAGAGTTGATGGCCCATCGCAATGGATGATCGACCGGCGGTGTGCCATGCCTCGCACGGACCCGCCACCCCGGCTATAATCGCCGCCACCTTTTGCCGCCATCCGAGTCAAGCCCGCCCATGTATACCCTGGCCCGCCAGCTGTTGTTCAAACTCTCCCCGGAAACTTCCCACGATCTGTCCCTGGACCTGATCGGCGCGGGTGGCCGCCTGGGGCTCAATGGCCTGGTGTGCAAGGCGCCGGCGAAGATGCCGGTGTCGGTGATGGGGCTCGATTTTCCCAACCCGGTGGGTCTGGCGGCTGGCCTGGACAAGAATGGCGCGGCCATCGATGGCTTCGCGCAGTTGGGGTTCGGTTTTGTCGAGATCGGCACCGTCACGCCGCGCCCGCAGCCGGGCAATCCCAAGCCGCGCATTTTCCGCCTGCCGGAAGCCGAGGCGATCATCAACCGCATGGGCTTCAACAACCTGGGGGTTGACCACCTGTTGTCCCGGGTACAGGCCGCCAAGTACAAGGGCATCCTCGGGATCAATATCGGCAAGAACTTCGATACCCCGGTGGAGCGTGCGGTGGATGACTACCTGACTTGCCTGGACAAGGTCTACGCCCACGCCAGCTATGTGACAGTCAACGTCAGTTCGCCCAACACCCCGGGCCTGCGCAGCCTGCAATTTGGCGATTCCCTCAAACAGTTGCTCGAAGCCCTGCGCCAGCGCCAGGAAGACCTGGCGGTACGCCACGGCAAGCGCGTGCCGTTGGCAATCAAGATCGCCCCGGACATGAGCGACGAAGAAACCGTGCTGGTGGCCCAGGCTCTGGTGGATTCGGGGATGGACGCGGTGATTGCGACCAACACCACCCTCAGCCGTGTCGGCGTTGAAGGCTTGGCCTACGGTGACGAAGCCGGTGGCCTTTCCGGTGCGCCAGTGCGTGACCAGAGCACCCATATCGTCAAGGTGCTGGCGGCCGAACTGGCCGGTCGTTTGCCGATCATCGCCGTGGGCGGGATCACCGAAGGCAAGCACGCTGCCGAGAAAATCGCCGCAGGGGCCAGCCTGGTGCAGTTGTATTCCGGGTTTATCTACAAGGGGCCAGCGCTGATTCGCCAATCGGTCGACGCTATCGCGGCGCTCCCCAAATCCTGAGCCCCTGTAGGAGCCGGCCCATAAAAAAGGGCTCCTCGAAGGAGCCCCTGGGCCGAAGCCCGCCGCCCGGATGGGGCGTGCGTGGTTAAGTCGTTACATTCTTCAAGGTGGTTGTCGGAATTAAGTGCCCTGATTAGCCGACGGCGTGAAGTTCGTTGAGTCTGTGGATCCCCGCAGTGCCGGTCATACCGTCCCAATTGTCGCCGCGTCCTTCGCGCCAGCCGTTAATCCAGGCTTGGCGTACCGACGGTAGAGTAAAGGGGCAAAGCTCACGGGATTTGCCATGAACGCCATACTGATATCCGCGTAAAAATGCTCTTTCCAACGGATCACGCTTAAGTCTTCTCATAGGGTGTTTCCCTCACTTGTTGACTGTCTTGATATCCTTCGACCTCATCCGAGGCCGGGCAGAGTTTTTCTGCCGTTGGTGTGGCTCGCTGCCGGCGTGGCGAGCCTCTGTGTCAGCGTCGTTGCGGCGCTAACCTGTGTTGAGTTCTAACCAATAGGTCACATGGATTCAATGATCGTTTTGTCATAAGCACGTAACGATAACGATGCTATAGCCATAAGCTGGGATGGCTTTTCGCCCCATTTACAGGGCAAAGCCAGCTATGATGTGCCCTGTATAGAGGATGGGTTTAATCCTTTAGTGAGAATACCCGCCGCTTGCAGTCGGTTATTATTCGACGAAGGGTCAGAATATTTCCTTTTGTTGCACAAAATATCTCTCTGCCCCGGCAATCAAGGCCAATAGGCCAGGAGACCGGGGTGGAACGGCACACATTCGTGCCACGCGAGCGCTCTTCAAGAAAAGCGCTTGATTGAAAACCGAACGCGCGATGCGTCGCCCGTTCACTTATTGCTGAAAAGCCTGGAATGCCCATGTCGGACCGTTACGAACTCTTCCTCACTTGCCCCAAGGGCCTCGAAGGCCTGCTGATCGAGGAAGCCGTCGGGCTTGGCCTTGAAGAAGCACGCGAGCACACCTCGGCCGTGCGCGGCATGGCCGACATGGAAACCGCCTACCGCCTGTGCCTCTGGTCGCGCCTGGCCAACCGTGTGTTGCTGGTGCTCAAGCGCTTCCCGATGAAGGATGCCGAAGACCTGTACCACGGCGTGCTGGATATCGAATGGCAAGACCATATGGTCCCTGATGGCACCCTCGCGGTGGAATTCAGCGGCCATGGCTCGGGTATCGACAACACTCACTTCGGCGCGCTGAAGGTCAAGGATGCGATTGTCGACAAGCTGCGTACCCCGACCGGCGAACGTCCGTCCATCGACAAGATCAACCCCGATCTGCGCATTCACCTGCGCCTGGACCGTGGCGAAGCGATCCTCTCCCTTGACCTGTCCGGCCATAGCCTGCACCAGCGCGGTTACCGCTTGCAGCAGGGTGCGGCACCGTTGAAGGAAAACCTCGCGGCGGCAATTCTGATTCGTGCGGGCTGGCCGCGCATTGCCGCTGAAAACGGCGCGTTGACTGACCCGATGTGCGGCGTCGGCACTTTCCTGGTCGAAGGCGCGATGATCGCCGCCGACATGGCCCCCAACCTCAATCGCGAACAGTGGGGCTTCACCGCCTGGCTCGGCCACGTGCCGGCCTTGTGGAAAAAACTGCACACCGAGGCCAGCGAGCGTGCGGCTATCGGCATGAACAAGCCACCACTGTGGATCCGTGGCTACGAAGCCGATCCGCGTCTGATCCAGCCCGCGCGCAACAACATCGAGCGCGCCGGCCTGAGCCACTGGATCAAGATCTACCAGGGTGAAGTCGGCACCTTCGAACCGCGCCCGGACCAGAACCAGAAAGGCCTGGTCATCTGCAACCCGCCGTACGGCGAGCGCCTGGGTGATGAAGCCAGCCTGTTGTACCTCTACCAGAACCTTGGCGAGCGTCTGCGCCAGGCGTGCATGGGCTGGGAAGCGGCGGTGTTCACCGGCGCGCCAGACCTGGGCAAGCGCATGGGTATCCGCAGCCACAAGCAGTACTCGTTCTGGAACGGCGCCTTGCCGTGCAAGCTGCTGCTGATCAAGGTCAACCCGGACCAGTTCGTCACCGGCGAGCGCCGCACCCCGGAACAGCGCCAGGCCGAACGTGAGCAAGCCGCTTACGACCAGGCCCCGACCGAGCCGCAAGAGCGCCAGTACAATAAGAACGGTAACCCGATCAAACCCGCGCCGGCACCGGCTCCGGTGGTCGAGCAGGCGCGCTTGAGCGAAGGCGGGCAGATGTTTGCCAACCGCCTGCAAAAGAACCTCAAGTTGCTAGGCAAGTGGGCCAAGCGCGAGGGTGTGGATTGCTACCGTGTGTACGACGCCGATATGCCGGAATACTCCATGGCTATCGATCTGTACCACGATTGGGTGCACGTCCAGGAATACGTGGCACCCAAATCCATTGACCCGGAAAAAGCCTCGGCGCGCATGTTCGATGCCCTGGCCGCAATTCCCCAGGCGCTGAACATCGACAAGAACCGTGTGGTGGTCAAGCGCCGCGAGCGCCAGAGCGGCACCAAGCAGTACGAGCGCCAGAGTGCCCAGGGCAAGTTCACGGAAGTCAGCGAAGGCGGGGTGAAGTTGCTGGTCAACCTGACCGATTACCTGGACACCGGTCTGTTCCTCGACCACCGCCCGATGCGCATGCGCATCCAGAAAGAAGCCGCCGGCAAGCGCTTCCTCAACCTGTATTGCTACACCGCCACTGCCAGTGTGCACGCGGCCAAAGGCGGTGCGCGCAGCACCACCAGCGTCGATTTGTCGAAAACCTACCTGGACTGGGCACGTCGCAACCTGTCCCTCAATGGCTTCTCCGACAAGAACCGCCTGGAGCAGGGTGATGTGATGGCGTGGCTGGAAGCCAGTCGTGATGAGTTCGACCTGATCTTCATCGATCCGCCAACCTTCTCCAACTCCAAGCGCATGGAGGGCGTGTTTGACGTCCAGCGTGACCATTTGCAGTTGCTGGACCTGGCCATGGCCCGCCTAGCTCCGGGCGGGGTGCTGTATTTCTCCAACAACTTCCGCAAGTTCCAGTTGGAAGACAACCTGGGCGAGCGCTATGCCGTCGAGGAAATCAGCGACAAAACCATCGATCCGGATTTCGCCCGTAACCCGAAAATCCACCGCGCCTGGAAAATCACCGCACGCTGATCGACCTTGAAGCCGCGAGCCTGGATTTTTCCGGGCTCGCGGCTTTTTTGCGCTGGTCAAAAGTGGGCTCGATGGCTATAACTATTCTCTTAGCCAAAGTGGCGCCCCTGCACGCTGGTGTTGCGAGTTTTGCCTATGCCGTTGCAAGCCGTCCGCCCGAAAATACTGGGATTTATCAGCGAACAGGCGTCGGCTTGGCTGGTGGCTTTGGTGGTCTTGCTGGTGGGTGTGGCGCTTACCGGCGTACTGGCGCTGGCCACGGCCGACCTGCATCACCAGGAGGTCCGCCAGCGTTTTCAGTTGTTGGTCAACGAACGCTATAGCCGCCTGGAAGAGCGTTTTGAAGACCAGGAACAGCGCCTGGGCAGCCTGCGGCGTTTTTTCGTCAACTCCCATGATGTTTCCCGCGAAGAGTTCGATGGGTTCGCCCAGCCGCTACTGTTGCGCGCGCGTGCCTACGCCTGGGCGCCACGGATATTTCGCGATCAGCGCCAGGCTTTTGAACAGCAAGTGTCACTCCAGCGTGGCATGTCGTTCTCCATTCGCGAGCTGAACGAAGCCGGGACTTTGGTGACGGCGGGCGAGCGCGACGAATATGTGCCGGTGTTGTACAGCCAGACCCAAAGCCTGCTCGGCTCACCCTTGGGGTTTGACTTACTGGCGCAGCCACTGCGCCGATCGACGGTCGAGCGGGCGTACCGTTCCGGCACCATCGCCGTGTCCCAACCGATGTCGCTGGTGGGCGTCGAGCCGGCGTATGCCATGGGGGTGTTGCTGGTGGCGCCCGTCACTCGAGCGCCCACCGCGCAAATGCCCTACAACGAACCCTACGGTTTCGTCATGGCGGTGATCAGCATGCGCCAATTGGTCGCCGACGGTCTGCCCAAACCTGCGCGGGACAACCTGGTGATGCAGATTGTGGATACTTCCGATACCCAGCAGCGGGTGTTGTATGCGTCGGACAATGCCCTGGGCGATAGTGGCCTGGAAGCGATCCGCCGGCTGACCCTTGGGGATCATGTCTACGCCCTGAGCCTGCGCCCCAGCCAGGTATTCGCCCAGGCCAATCATTCCTCCGTCGCCAGTATCCTGACCATGGGCTGTTTGCTCAGCCTGTTACTCAGTGCCTTGCTCTATGTGCTGGTCAGCCAGCGTCAACGGGCGGTGCGGCTGGTGCAGCAACGCACCGGGCAATTGCACCAGCGCGAGTACGAGTTGCGCGGTGCCCACGGCCAGTTGCGCAGTGTGCTCAACGCCGCGACCCAGGTGGCGATCATTGCCACCGATTTGCGGGGCGTGATCAGCACCTTCAATGCCGGCGCCGAGCAAATGCTGGGTTATCCGGCTGACCAGGTGCTGGGCCACATGACCCTCGAAAGCCTGCACCTGGCGGTGGAGCTGGAAACCCGTGCCATGCAACTGAGCCATGCTCTCGGCAAGCGGATCATGCCCGGCCAGGCGATGCTGGTGGAGGGCGCCGACAGCCTGCATGAGGCCCGGGAGTGGACGCTGGTGCGCCAGGACGGCAGCCAGTTGACCGTGAATATGCTGGCCACAGCCTTGCTTGATGAACATGGTTTGTGGGTCGGGCACCTGGCGATCTGCCTGGATGTCACCGAACAGAAACGCGCCTATGAGGCCCTGGCGGCGAGGGATCGGTTGCTGAAAAAACTCAGCGCCCATGTGCCGGGCGGGATCTTCCAGTTCACCCTGGAGCCTAACGACAATTGGCGGTTTATCTACGCCAGCGACGGTATTCGCGATATCTACGAAATCGATCCGGGGTTGCTGCAACAGGATGCCAAGCAAGTCTTCGAGCGAATTCATCCTCAGGACGCCGAGCGCATCCGCGCCTCCATCCGCCTGTCAGCGCTGCAATTGAGCCACTGGCGTGAAGAGTACCGGGTGCAACTGCCAGGTCGGGGCCTGCGTTGGATTCGCGGCGAGGCGACGCCGGAAGAGTTACCTGGCGGCGGTACGCTATGGCATGGCTATGTGTCGGATATCTCCGATCTCAAGCGGGTAGAGGAAGAGTTGCGGGCGTTGTCCATCACCGACTCGTTGACGGGTATCCATAATCGTCGCTATTTCCAGGACCGGCTGAAGGCCGAGATGAGCCGGGTGCGGCGCACGTCGGGAGCACTGGCAGTGATCATGCTGGATATCGATCACTTCAAACGTATCAATGACCAGCATGGGCACGCGGCGGGGGATGGCGTGCTGCAGGAGCTGTGCCGGCGTATCCGCCTGCGTGTGCGCCGCAGCGATGTGTTCTGTCGCCTGGGCGGTGAGGAGTTCATGGTGTTGTGTCCGAACACCGATGGCGTTCAGGCCTACAGCCTGGCCGTTGAGTTGTGGGAAGTGCTGCGCAGTACACCAATGGACGGCGTCGGCACGGTAACGGCCAGTTTCGGCGTGGCCAGTTGGCGGGTCGATGAGGGCGTGGATAGCTTGTTGCTGCGTGCGGATTCGGCGGTGTATGCGGCCAAGCAGGCGGGCCGGGATCGGGTCGAGGCGCAGCGCTTGCCTGCCTGAGTACCGTATACCGAATGTGGGAGCAGGGTTGTGTGGGAGCGGGCTTGCCCGCGATGGCGGTGTATCAGGTGCCAAATGTGCTGACTGACCCACAGCTATCGCGGGCAAGCCCGCTCCCACATTGAGTCCCCATCTATAGACCTGGTGCCGCTGCTGCCAGCTTCGGCTGGCGATACAGGTCCAGCAGCACCTGGTCGAGCACCGATGAAGCACCCCAAGGCTTCGGATCGTTGAGAATCGCCACCACCGCCCAAGTATTGCCATTGTTATCACGGCTGAAGCCGGCAATGGCGCGCACGGTGTTCAGGGTGCCGGTCTTGACGTGGGCTTCGCCACGCAGGGCCGTGGTCTTCAGGCGCTTGCGCATGGTGCCGTCACTGCCGGCAATCGGCATCGAGCTGATGAACTCTGCCGCGTACGGGCTTCTCCAGGCAGCCTGCAACATGGTCGCCATTTCCCGGGCACTGACCCGTTCGGCACGGGACAGGCCGGAGCCGTTTTCCATCACCAGGTGCGGCGCGGTGATGCCTTTTTTCGCCAGCCACTGGCGCACCACACGCTGCGCAGCCTTGGCATCGTCGCCATCGGCATCGGTGCGGTATTGCGCGCCGAGGCTGAGGAACAGTTGCTGGGCCATGGTGTTGTTACTGTATTTATTGATGTCGCGAATGATCTCGGCCAGGTCCGGGGAGAACGCCCGGGCCAGGACCTTGGCGGTTTTCGGCACTGGGGCCAGCACGTCGCGGCCCTGGATCGTGCCGCCGAGTTCTTTCCAGATCGCGCGCACGGCACCAGCGGTGTAGGTGGCATGGTCGAGCAGCGACAGATATGTCTGCGAGCTGCAGCCATCGCCCAACTGGCCGCTGACGGTCACGGTGACACTGCCATCGGCGGCGGTGACCGGGTTGTAGCGCACGTCACCGGTGCACTGCTTGGCGTTGGTGGCCTTGACCTGATTGTCGATCTGGATGCTGGCAATCGGCGGTTCCACCGACACCAACACCCGTCCTGAATCGTTGCGGGTCACGAAACGCAGGGCCTTGAGGTTGACCAGCAGGGCGTCCGGCTTGACCAGGAAAGGTTTGTTGGCATCGTTGCCGTCGTCGTTGAATTCCGGCAATTGCGGCTGGATAAAGAAGCCACGGTCCAGCACCAGGTCACCGGTGACTTGCTGGACGCCATTGGCACGCAGGTCGCGCATCAGCAGCCAGAGTTTTTCCATGTTCAGCTTGGGGTCGCCGCCGCCCTTGAGGTACAGGTTGCCCCGCAGGACGCCGCCGCTGAGGGTGCCGTCGGTGTAGAACTCGGTTTTCCATTGATGATTGGGGCCGAGCATTTCCAGGGCAGCGTAGGTGGTGACCAGCTTCATGGTCGACGCCGGGTTGACCGAGACGTCAGCGTTGAACACCGTGGCAGTGCCGGGGCCATTGAGCGGAATCATCACCAGGGACAGTGCATTGTTCTGCAGCTTGGCTTTCTGCAGGGCTTCCTGGACTTTAGGTGGCAAGGTGGTATTGATCGGGGCGGCGGTGACAGAGAGGGCCAGGGGCAAAAGGAAACTGGCGAGTAACAATGGACGCAAGGATTTGATCATAAGAAGTAAGACCCTACTGCATAGGAGGGTGAATATAGCGGGGGCTATGTAAGAAAATCCCCCAGTGGTCATGAAAGTGTCGGCATTATGCCCCAAGGTGGAGCTACTTGTGCCTCAACGATAGCTGCAAATCACGGTTTTTTTTCGCGCTATCGTGCCACCCGTCTTGGATTGCCGGGCAATCAGCGCCTTAAACTGGTAGAGTGCCGGCCGTTAATACTTAAGAGGATTGTTCCAATGGCGACTAACCGTTCCCGGCGTCTGCGCAAAAAACTGTGCGTTGATGAATTTCAAGAGCTGGGTTTCGAACTGAACCTGGATTTCAAAGAAGGTTTGGACGACGAAGCGGTTGACGCTTTCCTCGACGCCTTCCTGACCGAAGCGATGGATGGCAATGGCCTGGACTACGTGGGCGGCGACGACTTCGGTCTGGTCTGCAAAGCCACCCGTGGTTCGGTTACCCCTGAGCAGCGTGCAGCTGTCGAAGCGTGGCTCAAGGCTCGTCCAGAGCTGACCCGCGTTGAAGTCAGCGAACTGCTGGACGCCTGGCACCCAGAAAAGCCGATCAACCCGGCTGTCTGATGTCATGAAAAAGCGACCCTCCCGGGTCGCTTTTTCGTTTCAGGGTATTAAAGTCAGGCTTTGCGCCAGTTCAGAATCACCAGCGTCAACACCCCCGCCACAATCCCCCAGAATGCCGAACCGATGGAAAACAGCGTCAGCCCCGACGCCGTGACCATAAAGGTAATCAGCGCGGCTTCCCGCTCCTTGGGCTCATTCATGGCGATGCTCAGGCCATTGATGATCGAGCCAAACAACGCCAATGCCGCGATCGACAGCACCAGCTCCTTGGGCAATGCGGCGAACAATGCCGCCAAGGTTGCGCCAAATACCCCGGCGATACCGTAGAAAATCCCGCACCACACCGCGGCGGTGTAGCGCTTGTTGCGATCCTCATGGGCGTGAGGCCCGGTGCAGATGGCCGCACTGATGGCTGCCAGGTTGATGCCGTGGGAGCCGAACGGTGCCAGCACCAGCGAGGCCAGGCCGGTGGCGGTGATCAGTGGCGAGGCCGGTACATCGTAGCCATCGGCGCGCAACACCGCGACCCCCGGCATGTTCTGCGAAGTCATCGCCACCACGAACAGCGGAATACCGATGCTGATGGTCGCCGCCAGGGAGAAGTGCGGCGTGGTCCACACCGGCGTCGCCACTTCCAGGCTGAACCCGCTGAAATCCAGGAGCCCCATCAGCCCGGACAAGGCGGTGCCGATCAGCAGCGCCGCCAGCACCGCATACCGGGGCGACAGGCGCTTGATGATCAGGTAGGTAAAGAACATGCCCAGTACCAGGGCGGTGCGGTGCTGCGCGGCGACGAAAATCTCGCTGCCGATCTTGAACAGAATCCCGGCCAGCAGCGCGGCGGCCAGCGAGGCGGGGATCTTCCTCACCAGTTTCTCAAAGCTGCCGGTGAGGCCGCAGATCGTCACCAGCACCGCGCAGGTGATGTAGGCGCCAATGGCCTCGCCATAGCTGACCCCGCCCAGGCTGGTAATCAGCAGCGCCGCACCGGGGGTCGACCAGGCAATGGTGATGGGCGTGCGGTAGCGCAGGGACAGGCCGATGCTGCACACCGCCATGCCGATGGAAATCGCCCAGATCCACGAGGAGATTTGCCCGGTGGTCAGGCCGGCAGCCTGGCCGGCCTGGAACATCAGCACCAGCGAACTGGTGTAGCCGGTCATCATGGCGATGAAGCCGGCGACAATGGCCGAGGGTGAAGTGTCGGCCAGTGGGCGCAGGGGCGCCTGGGTCGCGTCGGTCATGGGGCGGTGTTCCTTGTACCTGGGAAATCGTGGAATCAAGCCTAAACTCAAACGTAACTGACTGTTGCAATACAGCCGGCCGCGCAAACAGCCGTACAGTGTGTTGGCGCAACGGGTTGTGTACAATGTGCGCTGTTTTTACGCGATACTTGCCAGCGACCCGCTATACCCTTATTACAGTCAACGTCAATTCGCCGCCGTTCTCCCGACCCGAGTGCCCATGAACGAACAGTTGCAGCCCCTCAAGAAACAGCCGCGAGCCGGTAAGGCCGGTCGCAGTGGAACCCAGGACGATATCGTCTACGCGCATATCTTCGAGGCCATCCTCGAACAACGCCTGGCGCCCGGTACCAAATTGAGTGAAGAAGCACTGGGCGAGATCTTTGGCGTCAGCCGCACCATCATCCGCCGCGCCTTGTCGCGCCTGGCCCATGAAGGCGTGGTGTTGTTGCGCCCCAATCGGGGTGCGGTCGTGGCCAGCCCAAGTGTCGAGGAAGCCCGCCAGGTATTCCTCGCCCGGCGCCTGGTCGAGCGGGCTATCACCGAATTGGCGGTGCAGCATGCCTCCACCGAAGAGTTGGCCGAGTTGCGGCAGATGGTCAACGATGAGCGCGACAGCTTCTCCCGTGGCGATCGTGGCGCGGGTATCCGGCTCTCTGGCGAGTTCCACCTCAAACTGGCCGAGGCGGCGAAGAATGCCCCGCTGATCAGCTTCCAACGCAGCCTGGTGTCCCAGACTTCGCTGATCATCGCCCAGTATGAAAGCGGCAACCGCTCGCACTGTTCCTACGACGAGCACACCCAGTTGATCGATGCTATCGAAGCTAGGGATGTGGGGTTGGCGGTGAACCTGATGATGCACCACATGGATCATATCGACAGCAAGCTCAACCTCGATGAGGAAAGCGCGTCGGATGATTTGCATGCGGTGTTCTCGCATTTGCTGCAGACCAAGAAGCCGGGCCGCTCCTCGATCAAGCTGTAAACCCGATCAAACTGTGTAGGCGCTGGCTTGCCAGCGATGCAGGCACCGCGGTGTATCTGTTCACCGCGGTGATGCTATCGCTGGCAAGCCAGCTCCTACAGGGTTTTGTGGTGTTCTTTGGGTCAGCGTTGGTGTACCAGATTGCCCGCCGCATACGTCTGCATCACCGCCCGATCATCCCCCAGTGTCATCAATACAAACAACGTCTCGGCAATGTTCTTGGCCTGCTTCAGGCGATAGCTGAGCAGTGGCGTGGCGTTGTAGTCCAGGACCAGGAAATCGGCATCGGTGCCCGGCTGCAAGGTGCCGATCTTGTCTTCCAGGCGCAGCGCTTTGGCACCGCCCAGGGTCGCCAGGTACAACGATTTGAACGGGCTCAACCGCGCGCCCTGCAATTGCATGACCTTGTAGGCCTCGTTCAGGGTCTGCAGCAGCGAGAAACTGGTGCCACCCCCCACGTCCGTGCCCAGGCCCACATTGAGCTGATGCTTCTCGGCCATCGGCAGGTTGAACAGGCCGCTGCCGAGGAAGAAGTTCGACGTCGGGCAGAACGCCACTGCTGAACCCGCTTGCGCCAGTCGCGCGCATTCGTCGTCGCACAGGTGCACGCCATGGGCGAATACCGAACGTTCCCCCAGCAGCTTGTAGTGGTCGTACACGTCCAGGTAGCCGCTGCGCTCCGGGAACAACTCCTTGACCCATTGCACTTCCTGCAGGTTTTCACTGATGTGCGTCTGCATGTACAGGTCCGGGTATTCCCCCAGCAATTGCCCGGCGAGGGTCAACTGTTCCGGTGTGCTGGTAGGCGCGAAGCGCGGGGTCACGGCGTAGTGCAAACGGCCCTTGCCGTGCCAGCGCTCGATCAGCGCCTTGCTCTCCTGGTAGCCGGACTCGGCGGTGTCGGTCAGGTAGTCCGGCGCATTGCGGTCCATCATCACCTTGCCGGCGATCATGCGCAGGTCGAGTTTCTCGGCGGCTTCAAAGAATGAGTTGACCGATTGCGGGTGCACGCTGCCGAACACCAGGGCGGTGGTGGTGCCGTTGCGCAGCAGTTCCTTGATAAAGATATCCGCCACTTCTTCGGCGTGGGCCTTGTCGGCGAACTGGCTTTCGCAAGGGAAGGTATAGGTGTTGAGCCAATCCAGCAGTTGTTCGCCGTAGGCCCCGACCATGCCGGTTTGCGGCAGGTGGATATGGGTGTCGATCAGGCCGGGGGTGATCAGCGCGTCCTGGTAATGGGTGATTTCGATATCGGCCGCCAGCGTCGGCAGCAAGTCGCTGGCATGCCCCAGGGCGCTGATCTGGCCGTTGTCGATCACCAGCAGGCCGTCTTCGAAATACTCGTAGGAGGCGTCGATCCCAACCACGGCAGGGTCGGCGAGGCTGTGCAGGATGGCGGCGCGGTAGGCTTTGCGAGTCAAAGGCATGGTCGTCTCAATTGATAGCTTGGCTGCGGCGCGAGGCCGGCAGCAGTTTGGCAATGGGTTCGGCACTCGCGGTGTGCTGGCCGAAATTGGCGTTATAGGTGGCGATGATCTCGCCGGCGATGGAAATGGCGATTTCCACCGGCAATTTGCCCTTCACCTCGGTGAGGCCCATGGGGCAGCGCATGCGTTGTAACTGCGCGGCCTCGAAGCCGCGCTCACGCAGGCGGTGTTCAAACTTGACGCGTTTGGTCTGCGAGCCGATCAGGCCGAAGTAGGCAAAGTCATTGCGCTTGAGCAGGGCGGCGGTGAGTTCCAGGTCCAGCGCGTGATTGTGGGTCATGACGATGCAGTAACTGCCCGCCGGCAGGTCGGCAATTTCATCGACCGGCTCTTCGCTGACGATTTTACGCACGCCCTGGGGGATATGCTCCGGGAATTCCTGTTCCCGCGAGTCGATCCAGCGCACCCGGCACGGCAGGCTGGCCAGCAGTGGCACCAGCGCGCGGCCGACATGGCCGGCGCCGAATACGGCAATCTGCGCCTGCACCTGGCCCATGGGCTCAAACAGCAGCACAGTCACGCCACCGCAGCACTGGCCGAGGCTGGCCCCCAGGCTGAAGCGCTCCAGATGGGTGTTGTGCTGACCGCTGGCGAGCATCTCGCGGGCGATCTGCATCGCTTTGTATTCCAGGTGGCCGCCGCCGATGGTGTCGAAGGTCCGGGCGGCACTGATCACCATCTTGGAACCGGCGTTGCGCGGCGTGGAGCCGAGTTCTTCGATGATGGTCACCAGCACGCAGGGTTCACCCTGGTGTTGCAGGTCGGCGAGGGCGCTGATCCAGTTGTTCATGTCTACCTCAACATTTCTGTTGTCAGTTCGGCCGTCTTCGCGGGCAAGCCCACTCCCACAGGGGAATGCAATCCAGATGTGGGAGCGGGCTCGCCCGCGATGGCAGCACCTGGGTCTAGAGCGAAGCCATCTCGGTCTCTGCCTCACCCACCGTCGCCACCTGCAACTGGCGCATCTGCTCACAGCCCCACAACACCCGCTCCGGGGTCGCCGGTGCATCGATCTTGGGTTGATGGCGATAGTCACCCAGGCTCGCCACCGCATCCTTGATCGCGCACCACGAGGCAATCCCGAGCATGAATGGCGGTTCACCCACGGCCTTGGAGTGGAACACCGTGTCTTCCGGGTTCTTGCGGTTTTCTACCAGCTTGACCCGCAAATCCAGGGGCATGTCCGCTACCGCCGGGATCTTGTAGCTGGCCGGGCCATTGGTCATCAATTTGCCCTTGTTGTTCCACACCAGCTCTTCCATGGTCAGCCAGCCCATGCCCTGGATAAAACCGCCTTCCACCTGGCCGATATCGATGGCCGGGTTCAGCGAGGCGCCCACGTCGTGGAGGATGTCGGTGCGCAGCATCTTGTACTCGCCGGTCAGGGTGTCGACGATCACTTCGCAGCAGGCCGCGCCGAAGGCGAAGTAGTAGAACGGCCGACCCCGTGCCTGGCTGCGGTCGTAGAAGATTTTCGGGGTCTTGTAGAAGCCGGTACTGGACAGCGACACCTGGGCGAAATACGCCTGCTGGATCAGCTCCTCAAAGGTCAGGATCTGCTCGCGCACCCGCACATGGCCGTTGTGGAACTCAACATCGGCCTCGCTGACGTCGTATTTGCGCGCGGCAAATTCCACCAGGCGCTGCTTGATGGTCTCGGCGGCATTCTGCGCGGCCTTGCCGTTGAGGTCGGCACCGCTGGAGGCGGCGGTCGGCGAGGTGTTGGGCACTTTGTCGGTGTTGGTCGCGGTGATCTGCACCCGGTCGATTTCCACCTGGAAAATCTCGGCCACCACTTGTGCGACTTTGATGTTCAAGCCCTGGCCCATCTCGGTGCCGCCGTGGTTCAAGTGGATGCTGCCGTCGGTGTAGATATGGATCAAGGCACCGGCCTGGTTGAGGAAGCTGGCGGTAAACGAAATACCGAACTTGACCGGGGTCAGCGCCAGGCCTTTTTTCAGGATCGGGCTGTGGGCGTTGTACAGGCGGATCGCTTCGCGGCGCTCGGCGTATTGGCTGCTGGCCTCAAGCTCGGCGGTCATCTCTTCGAGCATGTTGTGCTCGACAGTCTGGTAGTAGTGGGTGACGTTGCGCTCGGTCTTGCCATAGTAATTGGCCTTGCGCACCGCCAGCGGGTCCAGCGCCAGGTGGCGGGCGATGGCGTCCATCACTTCCTCGATGGCGACCATGCCTTGCGGGCCGCCGAAGCCACGGTAGGCGGTGTTGGAGGCGGTGTTGGTCTTGCAGCGATGGCCGTTGACGGTGGCGTCGCCCAGGTAATACGAGTTGTCGGAGTGGAACATCGCGCGGTCGACAATCGAGTTAGACAGGTCTGGCGAGCAGCCGCAGTTACCCGCCAGGTCCAGATTGATCCCGTGCAGGCGGCCGTTGTCGTCAAAGCCCACGTCGTATTCGATATAGAACGGGTGGCGCTTGCCGGTCATCAGCATGTCTTCGACCCGTGGCAGGCGCATTTTGGTCGGCTGGCCGGTCAGGCGCGCGACCACTGCACACAGGCATGCCGGGCTGGCCGCCTGGGTTTCCTTGCCACCAAAACCACCGCCCATGCGGCGCATATCCACGACGATTTTGTTCATCGACACGTCCAGCACTTCGGCCACCAGTTTCTGCACTTCGGTGGGGTTCTGGGTGGAGCAGTAGACGATCATGCCGCCGTCTTCGGTGGGCATCACCGAGGAAATCTGGGTCTCCAGATAGAAGTGTTCCTGGCCGCCGATATGCAGGGTCCCCTGGATACGGTGTTTCGCGCTCGCCAGGGCGCCCGCCGAATCCCCGCGCTGGTGGGTGTGGCTGTCCAGCACGAAATGTTTGTTGCGAAAGGCCTCGACCACATCCAGCACCGGCTCCAGGTCTTCGTATTCGATCACCGCCGCCATGGCGGCCTTGCGTGCGGTCTCCAGGTCGCGGGCGGCGACGGCCAGCACCACCTGGCCGACGAACTGCACGGTGTCGATGGCCAGCAACGGGTCGCCGGGCATCAGCGGGCCGATGTCTTTGAGGCCCGGTACGTCTTCGTGGGTGATGACGATGCGCACCCCCTCGAAGGCGTAGCAGGGCGCGGTGTCGATACTGAGGATCCGGGCATGGGCGCGGTCGGACATGCGCGCATACAGGTGCAACTGGTTGGGGAATTCCAGGCGGTCATCGATGTACTGCGCTTCGCCCGACACGTGCTTTGCGGCGCTGTCATGCTTGACGCTGCGCCCGACCCCGGACGTCAGGTCCTGGGCAAACAGCGCGGCCATTTCGGCTTGGGTTTTTACCACGGCGTGATGGTTAGACATAAGCGGTCACCCGAGTCTCGATGTGCGGCGTTTGCAGTTCGATGAAGTATTTGCGCAGCAGGTTCTGTGCGCTGAGCAGGCGGTATTCCTTGCTCGCGCGAAAGTCCGACAGCGGGGTGAAATCCTCGGCCAGGGCCGCGCAGGCTTTCTCCACGGTGGCACTGTTCCAGGTGGCGCCGATCAGCACCGTCTCGCAGTGTTGCGCGCGTTTGGGCGTGGCGGCCATGCCGCCGAAGGCGACGCGGGCATCGCTGATCACCCCGTTGTCGATTTTCAGGTTGAACGCCGCGCACACCGCCGAGATGTCATCGTCCAGGCGCTTGGAAACCTTATAGGCACGAAACAGCGCGTGGCCCTTGGGTACGATGATTTTTTCGATGAACTCGCTGTCCTGGCGGGCAGTGACGCGGTAATCGATAAAGTAGTCTTCCAGGGCCAGGGTGCGGCGCACGCTGCCCTTGCACAGCACGATCTGCGCGCCGAGGGCGATCAGCAGCGGCGGCGAATCACCGATGGGCGAGGCGTTGCCGATATTGCCGCCGAGGGTGCCCTGGTTGCGGATTTGCAGGGAGGCGAAGCGGTGCAGCAGGTCGCCGAAGTCCGGGTATTCATGGTGCAGCGCGCTGTAGCAGTCGGAGAGGGCGGTGGCGGCGCCGATTTCCAGGCGGTCGTCAAAGGTCTCGATGCGCTTCATGGCCTCGATGTTGCCCACATAGATCATCACTGGCAGCGTGCGGTGGAACTGGGTCACTTCCAGCGCCAGGTCGGTGCCGCCGGCCAGCAGCCGGGCCTGTGGGTAGGCGTCGTAGAGGTCGGCCAGGTCGGCGACGGTCAGGGGCACCAGGCAGCGTTTGTCGCCGCTGTTCAGTTCGCCGGTTTGCGTCGGGGCGATGGCCTTGAGGCGGGCGATGGTCTGCGCCTGGCGACTATCGAACTGGTCCTGGGGCTTGTTGCAACAGGCCTGTTCGGCGGCGGCCAGGATCGGCCGGTAGCCGGTGCAGCGGCACAGGTTGCCGGCCAGGGCTTCGTGGGCCTTGGCGCTGTCCGGGGCGTCGCTGTTTTTTTGCAGGGCGAACAGTGACATCACAAAGCCCGGCGTGCAGAAACCGCACTGCGAGCCATGGCACTCGACCATCGCCTGTTGCACGCTGTGCAGTTGGCCCTGGTGCTTGAGGTCTTCCACGCTGATCAGTTGCTTGCCGTGCAGGGACGAGACAAACGTCAGGCACGAATTGAGGCTGCGATAGCGAATCTGCTCGGCACCTTGCTCGTCGGTATGCAACTCGCCGACCACCACGGTGCAGGCACCACAGTCGCCGCTGGCGCAGCCTTCCTTGGTTCCGGATTTGCCCAGGTGCTCACGCAGGTAGTTGAGCACAGTCAGGTTCGGGTCCAGGGCGTGCTCGCTACGGAGCTCCTGGTTTAGTAAAAACTGGATCACGGAAGGCCTCGCAGACTCATTATTGTTGTTAACCGCTTTGCGCCGAATCTAGTCATGTCTGACTTTTCGGTCAACGATTTTCTGACCAGAAGGTCAAGAAAAAGCGATTGCAACACCTTTGATTATGGTGCAGATCCCTGTAACCGCCGTTTTCAGGGGCGCCTGGGCTTTATCGTCTGCTTATTTCATGCCAAATTCGGCGTTGCTGGCCCAGTGATTGCGCTACACTGCCGCCCTTGTACCGATAGACGATTTTGAAGGGAAAACATGACGTTCAAGGCGCCGGATAGTCTCGCCGAGCAAATCGCTCACCACCTCGCCGAACGCATCATTCGCGGCGATCTCAAGCCTGGGGAGCGGATCCAGGAACAGAAAGTCACGCTGGCACTCAATGTCAGCCGTGGCTCCGTGCGCGAAGCCTTGCTGATCCTCGAGCGGCGGCACCTGATCGCCATCCTGCCGCGCCGTGGCGCCCACGTCACCGAGCTCACCGCACACAAGGTGCAGAGCCTGTGCACGCTGATGAGCGAGCTGTACATCCTGCTGGGCAACGCGGTTGCCGAAGGCTGGCAGACCCAGGTCGACATGGCGCCGTTCGTGCAGATCCAGCAACGACTGGTGAGCAATTTCGAACGCCAGGACATCCGCGCCTTTGTCGAGGAATGCTTCAATGTCATGCGCGCCGCGTACCCCTTTGCCAACAACCCGTACCTGCAGGAAACCGTCGAGAACCTGCAGCCGGCGATGAATCGCGCCTATTACCTGGCCCTGGATCAACGCAAGGCGTCCATGAGCGAGTACCTGGTGCTGTTCGAGCAACTGCTCGCTGCCGTACTGGCCCGTGACTTGCCGCAGATTCGCCAAGTGTTGTCGGCCTATGGCCAGCGCAGTTGCACCCTGGTTATCGCAGCCCTGGCGGACGCCTAAGCGTGCGGCTCAAGTGCATCAAACTGGCGGGGTTCAAATCCTTCGTCGACCCGACTACGGTGAACTTCCCCAGTAACATGGCGGCAGTGGTCGGGCCCAATGGTTGCGGCAAGTCGAACATTATCGACGCCGTGCGCTGGGTGATGGGCGAGAGCTCGGCAAAAAACCTGCGTGGCGAGTCGATGACCGACGTCATCTTCAATGGCTCCACCAGCCGCAAGCCGGTGAGCCAGGCCAGCATCGAACTGGTGTTCGACAACTCCGACGGCACCCTGGTGGGCGAATACGCGGCCTACGCAGAAATTTCCATCCGCCGCAAAGTGACGCGCGACAGCCAGAACAGTTACTTCCTCAATGGCACCAAGTGCCGGCGCCGCGACATCACCGACATCTTCCTCGGCACCGGCCTGGGCCCGCGCAGCTACTCGATCATCGAGCAGGGCATGATCTCCAAGCTGATCGAAGCCAAGCCCGAGGACTTGCGCAACTTTATCGAGGAAGCGGCCGGCATCTCCAAGTACAAGGAGCGCCGGCGCGAGACCGAGAACCGCATCCGCCGCACCCACGAAAACCTGGCGCGCCTGACCGACCTGCGTGAAGAGCTGGAGCGCCAGTTGGAGCGCCTGCACCGCCAGGCCCAGGCCGCCGAGAAATACCAGGAATACAAAGGCGAAGAGCGCCAGCTCAAGGCACAACTCTCGGCCCTGCGCTGGCAGGCCTTGAATGACCAGGTGGGCCAGCGCGAAGCGATCATCGGCACCCAGGAAATCAGCTTCGAAGCCCTGGTGGCCGAGCAGCGCAATGCCGACGCCAGCATCGAGCGCCTGCGTGACGGTCACCATGATCTGTCCGAGCGCTTCAATCTGGTGCAGGGCCGTTTCTATTCGGTGGGCGGCGATATTGCGCGGGTCGAGCAGAGCATCCAGCACGGCCAGCAGCGCCTGCGCCAGTTGCAGGATGACCTCAAGGAAGCGGAGCGGGCGCGGCTGGAAACCGAATCCCACCTGGGCCACGACCGCACCTTGCTGCTGGCCCTCGGCGAAGAGCTGGACATGCTCACCCCCGAGCAGGAAATCACCAGCGCCGCCGCCGAAGAAGCCGCCGCCGCCCTGGAAGAGTCGGAAACCACCATGCACGGCTGGCAGGAGCAGTGGGACGCGTTCAACCTGCGCTCCGCCGAGCCACGGCGCCAGGCTGAGGTGCAGCAGTCGCGCATCCAGCAACTGGAAACCAGTATGGAACGCCTGGCCGAGCGTCAGCGCCGGGCCCTGGAGGAGCGCGCGTTGCTCGCCTCCGCTCCGGAAGACGCGGCGATCATGGCGCTGAGCGAGCAGTTGGCCGAAAGCGAAATGACCCTGGAAGAGCTGGAGGCCAGCGAAGAACAACAAGTGGAACGCCTGGAGCAATTGCGTCAGGAGCTGCAGCAGGCGACCCAGGCGCAACAGCAGGCCCAGGGCGATTTACAGCGCCTTAACGGGCGCCTGGCCTCCCTTGAAGCCTTGCAGCAGGCCGCATTGGACCCAGGCACCGGCACCGCCGAATGGCTGCGCGACCAGCACCTGGCCGAGCGCCCGCGCCTGGCCGAAGGCTTGAAGGTTGAAGCTGGTTGGGAATTGGCTGTGGAAACCGTGCTCGGTGCGGACCTGCAAGCGGTGCTGGTGGACGATTTTGGCGGCTTTGACCTGGCGGGCTTCACACAAGGTGACTTGCGCCTGCTCAGCCCGGCAGCCGATGGCACCCGCGTGCCCGGCAGCCTGTTGGATAAAGTCGAGGCGCAGATTGATCTGGCGCCGTGGCTGGGCCAGGTCAAACCGGTGGACTCGCTGGAACAGGCCCTGGCGCTGCGTGGCCAATTGATCTCTGGCGAAAGCCTGATCAGCCGCGACGGCTACTGGGTAGGCCGGCACTTTTTGCGGGTGCGCCGCGCCAGTGAAGCCGAAAGTGGCGTATTGGCCCGTGGCCAGGAAATCGTCAACCTGAGTGCCGAGCGTGAAGAGCGCGAAGCCACCCTTGAGTCCCTGGAAACCCAACTGCAAACCCTGCGCGCCACTCAGCGCCAGCAAGAGACCGGCCGCGAACACTTGCGCCGCCTGTTGCAGGACGAAGCGCGCCAGCAGGGCGAATTGAAAGCCCAACTCTCGGCCAGCAAGGCCAAGGCCGAACAGCTGACCCTGCGCCGCACCCGGCTCGACGAAGAAGTGGCCGAAATGGGCGAACAGCGCGCCCTCGAACACGAACAAGTCGGTGAGGCACGCCTGCAATTGCAGGAGGCCCTCGACAGCATGGCCCTCGATACCGAGCAGCGCGAACTGTTGCTGGCCCAGCGTGACAGCCTGCGCGAGCGCCTCGACCGGGTACGCCAGGAAGCGCGCCAGCACAAGGATCACGCCCACCAGTTGGCCGTGCGCCTGGGCTCCTTGCGCGCCCAGCACGATTCCACGCGCCAGGCCCTGGAGCGCCTGGAGATGCAGTCCGAACGCCTGACGGAAAAGCGCGAGCAACTGAGCCTCAACCTGGAGGAGGGCGAGGCGCCGCTGGAAGAGCTGCGCTTGAAGCTCGAAGAGTTGCTCGATAAACGCATGAGCGTCGACGAAGAACTCAAGACCGCACAAATCGCCCTGGAAGATGCCGACCGCGAACTGCGCGACGCAGAAAAGCGCCGGACCCAGGCCGAGCAGCAATCGCAATTGATCCGCGGCCAACTCGAACAGCAGCGCATGGAGTGGCAAGCCCTCACGGTGCGCCGCAAGACTCTGCAAGACCAGTTGCTGGAAGATGGCTACGACCTGCACGGCGTACTCAATACCCTGACCGCCCAGGCCAACGAGAAGGACGCCGAGGAAGAACTTGAGCGCATTGGCGCACGTATTCAACGACTCGGGGCGATCAACCTCGCGGCCATCGACGAATACCAGCAGCAGTCCGAACGCAAACGTTATCTGGATGCCCAGGACGCCGATCTGGTGGAAGCCCTCGACACTTTGGAAAACGTCATTCGCAAGATCGACAAAGAGACCCGAAACCGCTTCAAAGATACCTTTGATCAGATTAATAGCGGTTTACAGGCCTTATTCCCAAAAGTTTTCGGTGGTGGCAGCGCTTACTTGGAACTGACGGGCGAAGATCTACTCGATACAGGGGTAACGATCATGGCGCGGCCTCCGGGCAAGAAGAACAGCACCATCCATTTGTTGTCCGGCGGCGAGAAGGCCCTGACCGCATTGGCCCTGGTGTTTGCCATCTTCAAGTTGAACCCGGCGCCGTTCTGCATGCTCGACGAAGTTGACGCGCCGCTGGATGACGCTAACGTTGGACGGTATGCCCGCCTGGTTAAAGAGATGTCCCAGACGGTGCAGTTCATCTATATCACCCACAACAAGATCGCCATGGAAATGGCTGATCAATTGATGGGGGTGACCATGCATGAACCGGGCTGTTCGCGACTGGTGGCGGTGGATGTGGAAGAGGCGATGGCGATGGTGGAAAGTTAGCGGCAAGTTGCTGGCTTCAAGGGGCAAGAGTGTCGGCTTGAAGCTTATGATTTGTAGCCTGATTCCTGCGTTAGCCGACACATTTTGCGCCAACTGTGTAAAGTTATCTTTGGTCGTGCTAGTTTAATGTCAATTTTTCGTATGCGTGGGCAAAACGTCAGTCAGAACATAGAGTTGGCGCCACGTTTTAAAGCGGTTTGCACGGTGCTAAACCCCTTATTTTTCAGCATTTTTTATAGAGGCAAGGGATTACATGGAAATCGGTCTGCGCGAGTGGCTGATCGTCATCGGCATTATTGTAATAGCCGGTATTCTTTTTGATGGCTGGCGCCGTATGCGCGGCGGCAAGGGCAAGCTGAAATTCCGCCTGGACCGAAACCTGTCCAATCTGCCCGACGACGATGGCGCCGCCGAGCTGCTGGGGCCTCCCCGTGTCCTGGATACCCATAAAGAACCGCAACTGGACGAACACGACCTGCCGTCGATGAGCGCGCCGGTGCGCGAGCCCCGCGAGCCGTCGTCCAAGCGCGGCAAGCGTGGCAGTGCTGTCGTGGCCGAGCCGCATCAGGGCGACCTGAACCTCGACGTCGACGAAGGCCCGAGCTTCAGTAGCCGTGACGGTGATTTTCCGGATGAAACCCCGGCCAAGAGCGCACCGCGTGAGTCCTCCAAGGATCAGCCGGCGGCTGAAGAAGTGCTGGTGATCAGCGTGATCTGCCGCGACGCGGCCGGCTTCAAGGGCCCGGCGCTGTTGCAGAACATCCTGGAAAGCGGCCTGCGTTTTGGCGAGATGGATATTTTCCACCGTCACGAAAGCATGGCGGGCAACGGTGAAGTGCTGTTCTCCATGGCCAACGCGGTCAAGCCGGGCACCTTCGATTTGGACGATATCGACCTGTTCAGCACCCCGGCGGTGAGCTTCTTCCTCGGCCTGCCAGGCCCGCGCCACCCGAAACAGGCGTTCGACGTCATGGTGGCCGCCGCCCGCAAGCTTTCCCAGGAACTTAACGGCGAGCTCAAGGACGACCAGCGCAGCGTACTGACCGCCCAGACCATCGAACACTACCGTCAGCGCATCGTCGAGTTCGAGCGTCGCGCCCTGACACAGAAACGCTGAGGATTGGTCTTCAGCGTTGTCAGTAGAATTAAGCGCACTAACATATTGAGCAGCTTCGGCTGCTCTTTTGCTTTATGAGAGAACACCCATGACCGCCGCCCACACCCGCATCCTCGAACTGCGCGCTGAACTGGATCAGCACAACTACCGTTATCACGTACTCGACGAGCCGAGCATCCCGGACGCCGAGTACGACCGGTTGTTCCATGAGCTCAAGGCCCTGGAGTCCGAGCACCCCGACCTGGTGACCCGTGATTCACCAACGCAACGGGTGGGTAGTGCGGCGTTGTCGGCGTTTACCCAGGTGCGCCATGAGATCCCCATGCTCAGCCTGGGCAACGCGTTTGATGAAACCACCATGCTGGAATTTGATCGTCGGGTCACCGAGGGCCTCGACCTGCCGGTGGGCGATCTGTTTGGCAGTGGTGCGGCGGTGGAATACAGCTGCGAACCCAAGCTCGATGGCCTGGCGGTCAGCCTGCTGTACCAGAATGGCGAGTTGGTACGCGGCGCGACCCGTGGCGACGGCACCACGGGCGAAGACATCAGCGTCAATGTGCGCACCGTGCGCAATATCCCGTTGAAACTGCACGGCACAGGCTGGCCGGCGACCCTGGAAGTGCGTGGTGAAGTGTTCATGTCCAAGGCCGGTTTCGAGCGTTTGAATGCCTCGCAACTGGAAGTCGGCGGCAAGACCTTCGCCAACCCGCGCAACGCCGCCGCCGGCAGCCTGCGCCAACTCGATTCGAAGATCACCGCCAGTCGCCCCCTGGAGTTTTGCTGCTACGGCGTGACCACGGATATCAGCGACACTCATATCGGCAACCTGCAGCAGTTGCAGAAATGGGGCATGCCCATCAGCCACGAGTTGAAGCTGGCCAAGGGGATTGAGGATTGCCTGGCGTACTACCGCGATATCGGTGAGCGGCGTAGTAGCCTGCCCTATGAAATCGACGGGGTGGTGTTCAAGGTCAACAGCATTGCCTACCAGCGTGAACTGGGCTTTCGCGCCCGCGAGCCGCGCTGGGCCATCGCTCATAAGTTTCCGGCGCTGGAAGAGCTCACCGAGCTGCTGGACGTTGAGTTCCAGGTCGGCCGCACCGGCGCCGTGACCCCGGTAGCACGCTTGAAGCCAGTCAAGGTGGCGGGCGTCACTGTGTCCAATGCGACGTTGCACAACATGGACGAAGTGGCGCGCCTGGGCTTGATGATCGGCGACACCGTGATCATCCGCCGTGCCGGTGACGTAATCCCACAGGTCGTGTCGGTGGTTGCCGAGCGCCGCCCGGAAAATGCCCGCGCCGTACAGATCCCGCAAACCTGCCCGGTGTGTGGCTCCCATGTGGAACGCACGCAGTTGGTCAAGCGTAGCAAGGGCAAGGAAACCGTCAGCGAAGGCGCGGTGTATCGCTGTGTCGGGCGGCTGGCCTGTGGTGCGCAGCTCAAGCAGGCGATTATCCATTTTGTCTCGCGACGGGCCATGGATATCGACGGCCTGGGCGACAAGACCATTGAGCAACTGGTCGATGAAAAGCTCATCGGTTCGCCGGCTGACCTGTACAAGCTCAAGTACGAACAGATCATCGACCTGGAAGGCTTCGCTGATGTTTCCAGCAAGAAACTGATCGCTGCCATCGAAAACAGCAAGACCCCAACCCTGGCACGGTTTATCTACGCCCTGGGCATTCCCGATGTCGGCGAGGAAACCGCCAAGGTGCTGGCGCGCTCCCTGGCGTCCCTGGAGCGCGTGCAGCAAGCCTTGCCGGAAGTGTTGACGTACTTGCCGGATGTTGGCCTGGAGGTGGCGCACGAGATCCACAGCTTCTTTGAAGACAGCCATAACCAGCAGGTGATTGGCGCGTTACTGTCGCCGGATGAGTGCGGCCTGCAATTGCAGGACCAGGGCGAACTGAGCGCCGAGTTCGCGGCCAGTACCACCCTGGGCGGCTTTCTCGACAAGCTGCACGTGCCTTCCGTGGGGCCGGGGGCTGCGCAGAAGCTGGCGGACAAGTTCGGCTCCCTGGAGGGCGTTATCCAGGCCGATTGGCTGGATATGCGCCAGGCACTCCCAGAGAAACAGGCCAATGCCGTGCGCGAGTTTTTTGATAATCCGGACAATGCCCGGCGTGCGCAAGCCATCGAGCAGCAGCTCAAGGACTTTGGCATGCACTGGCAGAGCGAGAAGAAAGTCCTCGAGGGCTTGCCCGAAGCGGGCCATACCTGGGTGCTGACCGGCTCGCTGGAGTTGATGAGCCGCGACGTGGCCAAGGAAAAACTCGAAAGCCTGGGCGCCAAGGTCGCCGGTTCGGTGTCGGCGAAAACCTATTGCGTGGTCGCGGGGCCAGGCGCCGGGTCGAAGTTGGCCAAGGCCAGTGAGCTGGGGTTGAAAGTCATGGATGAAGAGGCTTTTGTCGCCTTTCTGACCCGCCACAACATCTCCATCTGATGATGGCGATCGTTCCCACGCAGAGTGTGGGAACGATCTTGCGTGGTAAATGATCTAGTCTTGGGCACGCCCCTGGAGAGATCGCCATGTACCGCTTCTTCGAACAGCTCAGTTCGCGCATCGCCGCACCGTTCATGGCCGGGACTTCGCGCAATAGCAAGGTGTGGCAGTGCCGTTGCGGGCAATCCCTGTTCTTTCGCAACAGCCAATGCCTGGCCTGTTCGGCGCTGCTGGGCTATCTGCCCGAGCAAAGCCGGCTGTCGTCCCTGCAACCTGGGCCGGTCGTCAATACCTGGCTGCAGGACGATAATCTTGACGCGGGCGCCTCGCGCCGCTGCGCCAACCTCGACACGCCTGCTGCCTGCAACTGGCTGATCCCGGCCTACAGCACCGCACCGCTGTGCGTGGCGTGTAGCCTTAATCGCACCATCCCCGACCTGTCGATTGCAGAAAACCCCGAGCGCTGGCGCAAAGTCGAAACCGCCAAGCGCCGGCTGGTGGCGCAACTGATCAGCCTGGGGTTGCAGGTGGTCCCCAAGTCCGTCGATGAAGCCAATGGCCTGGCCTTTGACTTCGTCGGTATCGACCTGCAAGGCAAGGCCCCCACTACCGGGCATGCCAACGGCTTGATCACCTTGGATATCAAGGAAGCCGACGACGAACACCGTGAGAAAATTCGCGTGCAGATGCGTGAACCGTACCGCACCTTGCTCGGTCATTTCCGGCATGAAGTCGGTCACTATTACTGGGATCGCCTGGTCGCCGGCAGCCACTGGCTGGAGCCGTTCCGCCAGGTGTTTGGTGATGAGCGTGCCAGCTATGCCGATGCTCTCGAGCAGCACTACCAGAACGGCCCGCGCCCGGGCTGGCAGCAAACCTGCGTCAGCGCCTACGCCACCATGCACCCTTGGGAAGACTGGGCGGAAACCTGGGCCCACTACCTGCACATGATGGACGCGGTCGATACCGCCCTGGGCTTTGGCATGAGCGCGCGGGAGATGGACCTGGACTACCAGCCGTTTCCCCTCGCCACGCTCTACGATCCGCAACACCCTGGCGGGGCGGCGTTCCTGTCGTTCGTCAACGCCTGGATCGAACTGGCCGGCATGCTCAACGAACTGTCCCGCAGCATGGGGCAACCGGATTTCTATCCCTTCGTGCTGCCACCGGCGGTGATTGCCAAGCTGCATTTCATCCACCTGGTGATCCAGGAGGAGGGCGGCCGGGCGGATGAGGTGTTGAAAGCCCAATGATCCAATGTGGAAGCGGGCTTGCCCGCGATGACGTGACCACCGCCATCGCGGGCAAGCCCGCTCCCACACCACATAGAGGGTGTTCTTCAGGGCTATGGCAAGTGCTTGAGCCCCTTGGCTTTTTAATCCTGCACCAACGGTTGTAACTTCCGATGAGATCGGTACAATGGCGCGGCTTGCCGAGAGGCCAGCGTCGTTATGGTGACCCCATCGGTCCCCCCGCAACGATTACCCGTGAACCTGGTCAGAGCCGGAAGGCAGCAGCCACAGCGGGAACATTGTGTGCCGGGGTGTGGCTGGTGGGGTTGCCTCCATAACGCTCCCTTCGTAACAACTCTCCCTCTGATCAAAAATTATCACTTTGCCGTGCGTTATTGCGCAGCGGTCGAAGCCGTCTGTACGCCGCGTTTTTTTCGCGGCGTTTTCGTGTCTGGCTATCGGCCTTTATTGCGGTTGAAGAACTAGCGCACGCCTGCCAGCAACGCAACCACGTCAATCACCAGAAGCTTCTTCGCCGCCAGCAGGAAGATGCCGGTCTTGCAGGCAGGTTCTAGGTGCCAGCCACCGCCAGCAGGCGCAGGTAGCTCATGGTAGTCCCTTGCATTTTGAAGTAATTGCGCGAAAGGATGCCGAGTCCGCTTGGGCTGCGCGAGCATATTGGCAAAAGGCGTGGCCCAGCGCCTGCCAGGAGAGGCGCTGTCCGGTTGGATCATGTCAGTAGGCAAAGAGCAAAGAACAGGCGGCATCAGCGACCTGCTCTTTTTTATGTCGTACGAGCTCTAAGGCTTGGACAAGGCCTGGTCTACCGCCGCTATCAGCTTTCCCAGATCCTTCGGGGTGGCTTTATGAATGACACCGAACAGATAAGCGCGCTGTTCGTCCTCATCGCCCAGATCGGCAAAAAAGACTTTCAGTCTTCACTCCCAGAGCCTCTGCAAACAAGAAGAGAGCGTCAACGCTGGGTGTATAGGTGCCGGTTTCGAAGCGGCTGATGGTTTTAGGGTCAAAACCGGTTTTCTCACCTAGTTCAGCCTGAGTAAGCCCCGCTACCTTTCGATAACGTCTGATGGCTGGACCCAAACTTGAAATTTGCATCGCTCAATTCCCATTTAGAATCAAGAACTTAACGATAAATATTGGCATTAGACAACGGCACGCACCATCACCTTTTCTTGCAAAATGTGATGTAATTCGTAGAATCGGCGTTTAGGACAAGTATTTGGCGGTGTCGTTTCACAGGGCACCTTTATGAAACGGGAAATCATTGCTTTCTCCTCTCTTTCATAAAGGTAGTTGCAAAACAGTTGCTTGGCCGCAGCGCCAGGCTCGCTCTTGCGCGCCCCCGCAGCCCCCGCCTTTCACACCAGACGCTCGAATTAAAGCCTAGTTGATCTTCGCTAAACCGAAGCTCAGGTGCTGGGCAAAACCTGGTTTGGCCGCCCAATGGCGCCAGCCAGCCGATTGACGGTTTACCCGTCTGGAAATACCCCTCTACCTGCCGGATCTACCCGATCCCGGGCCGGTAGATCGAATGCTGTCCATGGAGCTTTAAAGTGCGCGTCAATTTGCCGGTCACCACAGTTGAACAGACTTTCGGGGAGCAGCAACGGCTCATTTCCGCGACGGACATCAATAGCCACATTACCTACTGCAACGCCGAGTTTGCTGCCATGAGCGGCTTCACCCAAGCCGAGCTGATCGGCAGTACCCACAACCTGGTACGCCACCCGGATATGCCGCCGGCGGTCTTCGAACTGATGTGGCGCTACCTCAAGGCCGGCCAGAGCTGGATGGGCGTGGTCAAGAATCGCTGCAAAAATGGCAACTTTTATTGGGTCAGCGCCTATGTGACCCCCATCCTCGAAGACGGCCGGTTGGTGGGCTATGAGTCGGTGCGGGTCAAGCCGACGCGCGAACAGGTGCGGCGTGCCGAAGCGCTCTACGCGCGCTTGCGTGCCGGGCGTTCGGCGGTTTCGCCGCTGCAACGCCTGGGCCAGTTCGGCAATGCCCTGGCCGTGCCCGCCCTGGCGGCGGTGGCGGCTGGCGGCGCGGTGCAATGGCTGCCCAGCGGCTGGGCTCAGGCAACGACTGCGCTGCTGTTTCTCGGTCTGGGCGCCTGGGCGCACCTGCGTCTGGGGCAGCAGCTCAAGCAGATTGTCGAGCACACTCCCAACACCTTTTCCGACCCGATCAGCGCCATGACCTACAGCGATGCGCTAGGTCCGGCCGCGCAATTGGAGATGATCCTGATCAGCGAAGAGGCGCGCTTGAAAACCGCCCTCACGCGGCTCAGCGACCTGGCCACACAGATGGCCGAGGCGGCTACCGATTCCAGCGTGTTGTCGGGCAATACCGAGTCGGCACTGCTGGAACAGCGCGCCGAAACCGATATGACCGCCGCGGCCATGACCGAAATGGCCGCCTCCATCGCCGAAGTGGCGACACATGTACAGCAGACCGCCAGCGAAGCCCGTACCGCCAACGACCTGGCCGGGCATGGCAGCCAGGTGGTCGGAACCACACGCGACGCGATCCAACTGCTGGCGGCCACCGTTACCCAGATCAACCAGGCGGTGGGCCACCTGGCCGGCCAGACCCAGGAAATCCGCGTGGCGGCGAGCATGATCCAGGCGATTGCCGACCAGACCAACCTGCTGGCCCTGAATGCTGCCATCGAGGCGGCGCGGGCTGGTGAACAGGGCCGTGGTTTTGCGGTGGTGGCCGATGAAGTGCGGGCGCTGGCGGGCAAGACCCGGGAGTCGACCGAGCAGATCCAGGGCATCATCCAGAATCTACGCGCGGGCGCCGATGAAGCAGTGGAAATTGCCAGCACCGGTATCCATGAGGCCGAGCAGGGCGTGCAGCAGGTATTGCAGGCGCAACAGGCATTGCTAGGTATTCGCCAGGCAGTAGAGCGCATTACCGGCATGAGTCAGCAAATGGCTGCTGCCTCGCAGGAACAATCCCACGTCGCAGAGGATGTTTCACAACAGATCAATAACGTCGCGGCCACGGTACAAAAGACAGCGGGCAATGCCAACGCTGCAGTCACCCGGGGCCGGGAACTTGAAAGCATCTCTTCCGGGTTGCGTGCCCTGGTCGAGCGGTTCAACCGCTAGCCACCTAGAGCCTCATTCATGGATGAGAAATACCGCAGGGCCGTGGATGCCGCCGCCATTTTCTCCGAGACAGACCTCACCGGCCGCATCACCTATGTAAACGACCAATTCTGCGGCATGTCCGGCTACAGCCGCGACGAGTTGCTGGGGCGCAACCACCGGATCCTCAGTTCCGGGTTGCATCCTGCCGGGTTTTTCCAGGGGATGTGGCGCACCATCACCGAGGGTAAGGTCTGGCGCGGGGAAATCTGTAACCGCGCCAAGGACGGCTCGCTGTACTGGGTCGACAGCACCATGGTGCCGCTGGTCGATGAGCGGACCGGCAAGGTGCAGAAGTACGTGTCGATTCGTTTTGATGTCAGCGAAAAGCGCCAGTTGTTGCAGACCCTGCAATGGCGGGTCGGCCATGATGTGCTGACCGGGCTGCCCAACCGTGCCTATCTGTCTGAACTGCTCGTGCAATCCTTGGAGTTTTCCCGCAGCGAGCACATCCCCCTGGCGGTGTGCATGCTCGACCTGGACGGCTTCAAGGCGGTCAACGACGGCTACGGCCATGCCTCTGGCGACCTGTTGCTGGTGGAGGTCGCCAGCCGCCTGCGCGACATCATCCGTGGCGAAGATGTGGTCGCAAGGCTTGCCGGTGACGAGTTTGTGCTGATCCTGCGCTACGTGCGCGATGCCGAGGAGTTGAACCGCGCTTTGCGGCGCATCCTCACGGCCATTTCCGAGCCGTACTCGATCCTCGGCGCGCAGATCAACGTGTTTGCCAGCATTGGCGTCACGCTGTTCCCGTTGGATGACGAGGATGCCGACACCCTGCTGCGCCATGCCGACCAGGCGATGTACGTGGCCAAGCAAAGTGGCCGTAACCGCTACCAGCTGTTTGATGTGTCCCTGGAGCAGGAGGTCAAGGCCACCCACCAGACCGTGCAGCAGATTCGCCAGGCCCTGGCAGCGGGGGAGTTGTGCCTGCACTTCCATCCCAAGATCAACCTGCGCCACGGCCAGGTCGTGGGTTTTGAGGCATTGCTGCGCTGGCAGCACCCGATTCGCGGGCTGGTGTCGCCCAAGGATTTCCTGTCGTTGATCGAGCAGACCGACCTGATCGTCGATGTCGGCGAGTGGGTGATGGACCAGGTGCTGGCGCAGATACGCCAGTGGCAAGATGCCGGGCACTGCTGGCCGGTCAGCGTGAATATCGCGGCGCGACACTTCCAGCGCGCGGATTTTGTCGAGCGCTTGCAACAGCTGCTGGCCCAGCATCCTGACGTTGCGCCGCACATGCTCGACCTGGAGATCGCCGAATCGGTAGCCATCGATCATATCCAGCGCGTCACCGAGCACCTGGCGGCATGCCAGGCGCTGGGAGTGCGGTTTTCCCTGGACGATTTCGGCACGGGCTATTCGTCCCTCAGCTACCTCAAGCGCCTGCCCACCCAGACCATCAAGATCGACAAGTCGTTTGTGCGCGACATCCTGCATGACAAGGATGACCTCGCGCTGACCCAGGCGGTGATCGGCCTGGCCCGGGCATTTGGTCGCGAAGTGATCGCCGAGGGCCTGGAAACCCTCGAGCATGGCCAGTTGCTGCTGCGCATGGGCTGTGAAGTGGCGCAGGGCTATTACTTCGCCCAACCGATGCCGGCAGCCGAGGTGCCGGCCTGGGCGGCGGGGTTTGATCTGCTCAACTATGGCGCTGGCGGGGATTGAGGCAGGCGCCCAGCGTCGCCGGTATAGAGCAGGATGATTGCGTCAATCTCCCCGGACATTTTCATACGCAGCAGTGTGCGCAAAATCCGCTGCACGGGTAGGGCTGGGTCGTTGCGCACGTAGCAGCCCAGGCTCTGCTCTTCAATCACGGCCACCACGTGCAGCTTGCGACCTGCCGGTAACTGCTGATTGAAGCGTTCCAGGGTCCATTCGTTGGTGACCGCGTACTTGAAGCGTCCCGCCACCAGCTTTTGCAGCACTTGCTCTTCGCTGCGGGCGTCGTCGCGCTTGAGCTGGCCCTTGGCAAACAGCGGTTCGAGGGTCGGGTAGCTGTAGTTGAGCACCGTGCCGATATTCTGTGCCGCCAGCTGCGCCACATTCACCGACAGCGGCGGCACATGGGCGCTGGCCAGGACATTGCGCTGCACCCATAACGGAATGCTCCATATGTAGTCCCCGGACAGATTATTCAGCCACGCTTGTGCGACGTAGCAGCGCACATCAATCTCGCCGTGCTCCATGGCTGGAGCGATACGGGCCCGGGCCAGTACCTGGAACTGCGCCGGGTGGCCGACCTGGGTTGCCAGGCTGAGCATCAAGTCATACAAAATGCCCTGGGTCGGCTGGGCCCCCTCGATCTGCACCATGGGCATGGCCCAGCTGTCGGAAATGGCGAAGCGCAACGGGGCGGGCGCCGCCAGGCTCAGTGTGGTGATCATCCATAAAGCGCCCAGGACTACGCGCATAAACTCTCCGGGATCAGCCCTTTGCAGGGCGTGCCACTACCAGCTTAGTCAGATTAGGCGAGCGTGCCGGATGCAATTTCCCCCCTGCTCCGCTAGCATTACCGGCTTCCGCTTCCCAGTTGCGACGGTTTTCGATGAGTTATCAGGTTCTTGCACGTAAATGGCGTCCGCGCTCGTTCCGCGAAATGGTCGGCCAGACCCATGTGCTCAAGGCTCTGATCAATGCCTTGGACAGCCAACGGCTGCACCACGCCTACCTGTTCACCGGCACGCGCGGGGTGGGCAAGACCACCATTGCGCGGATCATTGCCAAGTGCCTGAACTGTGAGACCGGCATCACCTCGACGCCCTGCGGCACCTGCTCGGTGTGCCGGGAGATCGACGAAGGGCGCTTTGTCGACCTGATCGAAATCGACGCCGCGAGCCGCACCAAGGTCGAGGACACCCGCGAACTGCTGGACAACGTGCAGTACGCCCCCAGCCGCGGGCGCTTCAAGGTCTACCTGATCGACGAAGTGCACATGCTCTCCAGCCATTCCTTCAACGCGCTGTTGAAGACCCTGGAGGAGCCGCCGCCCTACGTTAAGTTCATCCTGGCCACCACCGATCCGCAGAAACTTCCTGCAACGATTTTGTCGCGGTGCCTGCAGTTCTCCCTGAAGAACATGACCCCTGAGCGGGTGGTCGAGCATTTGACCCACGTATTGGGTGTGGAGAACGTGCCGTTCGAAGACGATGCGCTGTGGCTGCTGGGCCGCGCCGCCGATGGCTCGATGCGCGATGCCATGAGCCTGACCGACCAGGCGATTGCCTTCGGTGAAGGCAAGGTAATGGCCGCCGACGTGCGCGCCATGCTCGGCACCCTCGATCACGGCCAAGTGTTCGACGTGCTGCATGCGCTGATCGAAGGCGACGCCAAGGCGCTGCTCGAAGCCGTGCGCCATCTGTCGGAGCAGGGGCCGGACTGGAATGGCGTGCTCTCGGAAATTCTCAATGTGCTGCACCGCGTCGCTATCGCCCAGGCCCTGCCTGAGGGGGTCGACAACGGCCACGGCGACCGCGACCGCGTATTGGCACTGGCCCAGGCGCTGCCGGCCGAAGATGTGCAGTTCTACTACCAGATGGGCCTGATCGGGCGCCGCGACCTGCCGTTGGCACCAGACCCGCGCGGCGGTTTCGAAATGGTCATGCTGCGCATGCTGGCGTTTCGCCCCGCGGATACCGCCGACGCGCCGAGACAGCCACTAAAGCCAGTGGGGATCAGCCAGGCCACAGTTGATTCCGCCAAACCAGTGGCTGGCGCGGCGGTCGTTGCGCCAGTAAGCGCGCCGCAACCTGTGGCCGCTGCTCCAGCCATGGTCGCGGTGGAGCCTGTGGCGCCTGTAGTGGCGCCGCAGCCGATGGTCGAGCCCGAGCCCGCGCCGGTAGTCGATCTGCCCTGGAATGAGCCGGCAGAGGCCGTGGTCGAGCTGGCTCCTGCCGTCGAGCCTGTCCTCGAAACCACCGGCGAGCAGCCTGAACTGACGCCGATGCCGACGCCAACCCCCGACAGCGTGGTACCCGACGCGCCGGAATGGGTCTCGGCACCCGTGCCCGAGCCGACTATTGCCGAAGTGGACGCCGCTACCCCAGGCATCGACCTGGATGACGAACCGCCCCTGGACGAAGATTACATCGAGCCGGACATGGATTCGGCCTACAGCTACTTGGACGACCTGGCCAGCGAGCACACCGCCGAGCCTGCGCCCGAGCCCGAGGCGGAGCCTGCCGCCATGCCGGCCACTGGCCTGGCCCTGCAATGGCTGGAGCTGTTCCCGAAATTGCCGATTTCCGGCATGACCGGCAGCATCGCCGCCAACTGCACGCTGATCGCTGTCGATGGCGATCACTGGCTGTTGCACCTGGACCCGGCCCACAGCGCCCTGTTCAACGCGACCCAGCAGCGCCGGCTCAACGATGCCCTGAACCAGTTCCACGAACGCACCCTGACGGTGACCATCGAGCTGATCAAGCCCGAGCAGGAAACTCCGGCCCAGGCCGCCACCCGTCGCCGGCTCAACCGCCAGCGCGAGGCCGAGGAGTCGATCCAGGCCGACCCGCTGATCCAGCAGATGATGGAGCAGTTTGGCGCAGTGGTGCGACACGATACTATTGAACCTGTCGAAGCCCAGGCTGCAGCGGGCTGATAATTGCAGGCGCCGTGCCCCGAGGCTCGGCGCCGTATTGATCCACGTACTTTTGAGGTGATTCCCATGATGAAAGGTGGCATGGCCGGCCTGATGAAGCAGGCGCAGCAGATGCAGGAAAAGATGGCCAAGATGCAGGAAGAACTGGCCAACGCCGAAGTCACCGGTAAAGCCGGTGGCGATATGGTCAGCGTGGTGATGACCGGTCGTCACGACATCAAGCGCGTGAGCATTGACCCAAGCGTATTGCCGGGCGTTGGCGAAGACGACCTGGAAATGCTCGAAGCCCTGTTCGCCGCGGCCGTCAACGACGCCGTGCGCAAGATCGAAGCCAACAGCCAGGACAAAATGTCCGGCGTGACCGCGGGCATGCAACTACCGCCGGGCATGAAGCTGCCGTTCTGACCGGCCAGCGCAAGACTGAAAATGCCAGGCATCGCGCCTGGCATTTTTGTTTGTCTCGGGCACAATCGAACGTCAGCCCTGCAACAGCTGTCTGCACCCTATACCGCTGAATTCAATCACCGATATAAAGGAGCCTCGCTGATGACCCAAGCCATGACCCTCAACCAGCGCATCGTCCTGGTATCACGCCCGCAGGGTGCGCCCGTGCCGGAAAACTTCCGCCTGGAGCGCGTGGCGCTGCCCGACCTGGCAGACGGCCAGGTCCTGCTCAAGACCCTGTTCCTGTCCCTGGACCCCTACATGCGTGGACGCATGAGTGACGCGCCGTCCTACGCAGCCCCGGTAGAAATCGGCGAGGTGATGACTGGTGGCGCTGTCAGCCGCATCGAACAGTCGCGTAACCCCAAGTTCGAGGTGGGTGACCTGGTGGTCGGCGCCACCGGCTGGCAAAGCCATAGCATCAGTGACGGCCGCAATTTGATACCGGTGCCCAACGGCTTGCCAAGCCCGTCCATGGCCCTGGGTGTGCTGGGCATGCCCGGCATGACGGCCTACATGGGCCTGATGGATATCGGCCAACCCCAGGCCGGGGAAACCCTGGTGGTGGCGGCGGCCTCCGGTGCAGTGGGCTCGGTGGTTGGCCAGGTGGCCAAGCTCAAGGGCCTGCGGGTGGTTGGCATCGCGGGCGGCGCAGACAAATGCCGCTACGTGGTGGAAGAGTTGGGTTTTGACGCCTGCATCGATCACAAAGGCGCAGATTTTGCCGATGAGCTGGCCCAGGCCTGTTTCAAAGGGGTGGACATTTATTACGAGAACGTCGGCGGCAAGGTTTTCGACGCCGTACTGCCCCTGCTCAATCCCAAGGCGCGGATCCCCCTGTGTGGCCTGATTGCCGGCTACAACGCCCATGAGGCCCCCACCGGCCCTGACCGGCTGCCAGCGTTGCAACGCACCCTGTTGACCAAGCGCGTGCGCATCCAGGGCTTTATCGTGTTCGACGACTATGGCGACCGCCACCCGGAATTCATCAGCGCCATGGCGCCGTGGGTGCGGGACGGCAAGGTCAAGTTTCGCGAAGACGTGGTCGAGGGCCTTGAGCAGGCGCCCGAAGCTTTTATCGGCCTGTTGGAAGGGCGCAATTTCGGCAAGTTGGTCGTGCGTATTTGACGCTTATCCGAGGCGCGGGTATAAACCGCGTCTCGTTGTTTTGTCGGACCTTTGCCCCATGAGCTTCAGCCCTCTGATTCGTCAACTGATCGACGCCCTGCGCACCTTGCCGGGCGTGGGCCAGAAAACCGCCCAGCGTATGGCGCTGCAACTGCTGGAGCGTGACCGCAGCGGTGGCTCGCGGCTGGCCCAGGCCTTGAGCCAGGCCATGGAAGGTGTGGGCCATTGCCGTCAGTGCCGCACCCTTACCGAAGAAGAACTGTGCCCGCAATGCGCCGACCCCCGTCGCGACGACACCCTGCTGTGCGTGGTCGAAGGGCCGATGGACGTGTATGCGGTGGAGCAGACCGGCTACCGCGGGCGCTACTTCGTGCTCAAGGGCCACCTGTCGCCCCTTGACGGCCTGGGACCTGAAGCCATTGGTATCCCGCAGTTGGTGGCGCGCATTGAACAGCAGGGCACCTTTACCGAAGTGATCCTGGCCACCAACCCTACGGTGGAAGGGGAAGCCACGGCGCACTACATCGCGCAACTGCTGACCAACAAAGGCCTGATCACCTCGCGCATCGCCCACGGCGTGCCGTTGGGTGGTGAGCTGGAGTTGGTGGACGGCGGCACCCTGGCGCACTCGTTTGCCGGGCGTAAACCTATCGCGCTGTAAGCCAAACTCCCTGGGGCACGCTGGCTTGTGTGGGAGCTGGCTTGCCTGCGATGCAGGCACTGCGGTGTATCAGGGGGACCGAGGCGATACCATCGCAGGCAAGCCAGTTCCTACACAAGCATGCATATTGCATTTGCGTTCGGCTTGATAACCAAGCAAGCGCTTGGTAAGTTCGCTCCATCTCTGCATGGAGCTTGCCGATGTCTGCCTACCAGGAATATTTCGACCCCAGTCACCAATTGGTCCGCGACAGCGTGCGCCGTTTTGTCGAGCGCGAGATTGTGCCGGGCATCGAGCAGTGGGAGGAGGCCGAACACTTCCCTCGCGAGCTGTACCTCAAGGCAGGTGCGGCGGGGATTCTCGGGATCGGTTACCCCGAAGCCCTCGGCGGCAGCCATGAAGGCGACCTGTTCGCCAAGGTGGCCGCCAGCGAAGAGCTGATGCGCTGTGGCTCCGGCGGCGTGGTGGCGGGGCTGGGCTCGTTGGATATCGGCCTGCCGCCCATCGTCAAATGGGCCCGCCCCGAAATCCGCGAGCGCGTGGCCCCGCAGGTCTTGTCTGGCGAGAAGATCATGGCCCTGGCCGTCACCGAGCCCGGTGGTGGCTCCGACGTGGCCAGCCTGCAAACCCGTGCCGTGCGCGATGGCGATTGCTATCGGGTCAGTGGCAGCAAAACCTTTATTACCAGTGGCGTGCGCGCCGACTACTACACTGTCGCCGTACGTACCGGCGGGCCAGGCTTTGCCGGCATCAGCCTGTTGCTGATCGAGAAGGGCACACCTGGCTTCACCGTCGGCCAACCGCTGAAGAAAATGGGCTGGTGGGCGTCGGACACGGCCGAGTTGTTCTTCGACAATTGCCAGGTGCCCGTAGGCAACCTGATCGGCAGCGAAAACATGGGGTTTGCCTGCATCATGGGCAATTTCCAGAGCGAACGCCTGGCATTGGCATTGATGGCCAACATGACGGCGCAGATGGCCCTGGAAGAGAGCCTGAAGTGGGCTGCGCAGCGCGAGGCCTTTGGTAAGCCGATTGGCAAGTTCCAGGTGCTCAAGCACCGCCTGGCGGAGATGGCCACGGCGGTCGAGGTTTCCCGCGAGTTCACCTACCGCCAGGCCGCGAAGATGGCGGCGGGCAAGAGTGTGATCAAGGAGATTTCCATGGCCAAGAACCTGGCCACCGACACCGCCGACCGGGTGACGTATGACGCGGTGCAGATCCTGGGAGGCCTGGGTTATATGCGCGGCAGCCTGGTGGAGCGGCTGTACCGGGATAACCGGATTTTGTCGATTGGTGGCGGGACGCGGGAGGTGATGAATGAAATCATCAGTAAGCAGATGGGGTTGTGATTGAGGGTGTTATTACTGGCCTCATCGCGGGCAAGCCCGCTCCTACATTTTGATTTGTGAACCCATTCAAAAGTGGGAGCGGGCTTGCCCGCGATGAGGCCCGCAAGACCGGCGCAAATTACCGCTCAGTCAAGCCAAACTGCGTCAAGCAGAAGGTCGCGATCCCCATATCCTCCAAACGCTGCGAGCCCCCCAGCTCCGGCAGATCAATAATCGCCGCGGCCTCGAAAATCCGTGCCCCCATGCGCCGCGCCAGATTAGCCGCAGCAATCAAGGTGCCACCCGTGGCGATCAGGTCATCGAACATCAATACCGAATCCCCTTCGCACAGGCTATCGGCGTGTACTTCGAGGAACGCTTCGCCATATTCGGTCTGATAGCCCTCGGACAGTACGTCCGCCGGCAGCTTGCCCTGTTTGCGGAACAGGATCAGCGGCTTGTTCAGTTGATAGGCAATCACCGAACCGATCAGAAAGCCGCGGGCATCCATCGCGCCGATATGGCTGAACTCGGCTTCGACGTAGCGATGGATAAAGGTGTCGGCCACCAGGCGCATGGCCTTGGGCGACTGGAACAGCGGCGTGATATCACGAAAGATCACCCCAGGCTTGGGGAAGTCGATGACGGGGCGAATCAGGGATTTGATGTCGAAGGAGTCGAAAGCCATCGTCGGGAGTCCTGGGCGCAAAGACTTCGCAGTATACCTGCGGCCTCGCCGGTTGGCTTGGCCGCAAGTGTCGCGCCCCTGGTCCGGCGGTCAGCCGTCGAGGGAGCCGCCGGCCAGTGCGCAGAGCTGGATCGGGTCGAGGATGTGTACTTCCTTGCCCTCGGCGGCAATCAGTTCGTTCTGCTGGAAGCGCGTGAATACCCGGGATACGGTTTCCACCGCCAGGCCCAGGTAATTGCCGATTTCGTTGCGCGACATGCTCAGGCGGAACTGATTGGCCGAGAAACCCCGGGCGCGGAAACGCGCCGACAGGTTGACCAGGAAGGTGGCAATCCGTTCGTCGGCGGTTTTTTTCGACAACAGCAGCATCATTTGCTGGTCATCGCGGATTTCCCGGCTCATCACGCGCATCAACTGGCGGCGCAACTGCGGCAATTGCAGGGCCAGTTCGTCCAGGCGTTCGAACGGGATCTCGCACACCGACGTGGTTTCCAGGGCCTGGGCCGACACCGGGTGAATCTCGGTGTCCATGCCCGACAGGCCCACCAGCTCGCTGGGCAGGTGGAAGCCGGTGATCTGTTCTTCGCCGCTGTCGCTCAGGCTGAACGTCTTCAAGGCGCCCGAGCGTACTGCATAGACGGAATCGAACTTGTCACCCTGGCGAAACAGAAACTCGCCTTTCTTCAGGGGGCGACCACGTTTAACGATTTCGTCCAGCGCATCCATGTCTTCCAGATTCAGCGAAAGTGGCAAGCAGAGGGGCGCCAGGCTGCAATCCTTGCAGTGAGCCTGGCTATGAGCGCGCAGTTTAACTGGCTCGGACATTTCTTAAATCCTTGTGGGAAAACACACATAAGACGTAAGGGTACCGCACTGAGGGACTATCAGGCCAGCCTGTACAAAAAACCGGCAGGGGTATAAAGAATTTTACCCCGCGGTCGATGAACTGCTAACGACCAAGAGCTTGGAGGCTCACGATATGCTTTCCATCGACGGCAATCTCCCGTCCCGCACCACTGTGCCGACGCTGCTTGAACCGAAAAAAACCAGCACCGTGGGCGCCGGTACCGAATCAACGGCGCTGGGTGAAACCCAGCCTGCCGAAGGCGTGAGCGTGACCTTTTCCGGTGCGTCGCTGAAGGCTGCCAGCGCCGAGAAGACCGCCAACGACGATATCGAAGAAAGCGGGCTGGACGAGAACGTGCAGAAACTGCTGAAAATGATTCGCCAGTTGAAGCAGCAGATCGCGGAAAAGATGGCAGAGATGTCGGCGATCATGTCCGACAAGCGCCTCAGCCCGGAGCAGGTCCTGGCGAAACTGAGCGGCGTGCAATCGGCGTTGGGCGGCTTGCAAGCCTCGCTGACCGGCGCCTATGCGTCGTTGAGCGAAGCGATGAAGAACCTGAGCGCCGAAGACGCGGTGAAGGCCGCCTCGTTGATGGCCAAGTAACCCGGCTTAGATCACCCGCGAAAATCGCTGCCTATTCTGTTGCTCCAGATAGGCATCGAACACCATGCACACCGAGCGCACCAGCAGGCGTCCGGCCGGCAGTACCCGAATGCCTTCGGCGTCGAGTTCGATCAGGCCGTCACTGGCCATGGCTTGGAGTTGTGGCCAAAGCTCGGCGAAATAGCCGCGAAAATCCACGGTGAAGGCCTGCTCGATGCTTTCGAAGTCCAGGCTGAAGTGACAGATCAACTGTTGAATCACCGCCCGGCGCAAACGATCGTCCGCCGTGCAGAGCAGGCCGCGACTGGTGGCCAGTTGCGCCCCCGCCAGGGCGTTCTGGTAGTGATTCAGGTCGCTGCTGTTCTGGCAGTACAGGTCACCAATCTGACTGATGGCCGAAACGCCGAGCCCGATCAAATCGCAGTGACCGTGGGTGGTGTAGCCCTGGAAGTTGCGCTGCAGGGTGGACTCTTCCTGGGCAATGGCCAATTCGTCATCGGGCAGGGCGAAGTGGTCCATGCCGATGTAGTTGTAGCCAGCCGCCGTCAACTGTTCGATGGTTTCCTGCAGCATCTGCAATTTGACGGCGGGGGCCGGCAGGTCTTCGCCGTTGATCCGCCGCTGGGGCAGGAAGCGTTCGGGCAGGTGGGCATAGTTGAACACCGACAGGCGGTCGGGTTGCAGGCTGATGACCTCGGCCACCGTGCGGGCGAAATGCTCCGGGGTCTGCTTGGGCAGGCCGTAGATCAGGTCGATATTGATCGAGCGAAACTGCAGGGTGCGCGCCGCATCGATCACCGCGCGGGTTTCTTCCAGGCTTTGCAGGCGATTGACCGCCCGCTGCACTTCGGGGTCCAGGTCCTGCACGCCGATGCTCACGCGGTTGAAGCCCAGTTCACGCAACAGGCCCATGGTGGCCCAGTCGGCTTCCCGGGGGTCGATCTCGATGCCGTAGTCGCCGGAGTCGTCATCCAGCAGGTTGAAGTGCTGGCGCAGTTGCGCCATCAGTTGGCGCAATTCGTCGTGGCTGAGAAAGGTCGGCGTGCCGCCGCCAAAATGCAGTTGCTGCACCCGTTGGTTGGGGTCCAGGTGGCAGGCGACCAGTTGAATCTCTTGTTCCAGGCGTTGCAGGTAGGCCTGGGCGCGACCGCGGTCCTTGGTGATGACTTTGTTGCAGGCGCAGTAGTAGCAAATGTTCGCGCAGAACGGCACGTGCACATACAGCGACAGCGGGCGCACCGCCTTGCGGCTGTCGCGCAGGGCGTGCAGCAGGTCGAAAGTGCCGACCTGGCTGGTGAATTGTACGGCGGTGGGGTAGGAGGTGTAGCGCGGCCCCGCGAGGTCGTAGCGATGAATCAGATCAGTATCCCAACGAATGGCGTCGAGCATGCGGGCGTTCCCCGGATTGGCTAGTGGGCCGAGTCTAGGGGCATGGCCGGGCGGTCATCTTGATTTGTATCAAAGGGGAGCGGCGCTATGCCACATGGCCTTTTAGTGGCCCATCAGCCAGTGCTGATGGGGGCCGGGTAGGGTCCAGATCCCGAACACCATCACCAGCAGGCCGCCCGCCACGCGCACACTGCGCTTGCGCAACAGCGCGGTGACACGCTCCGCCGCCAGACCGGTGGCGAGCAAGACCGGCCAGGTGCCAAGGCCGAAGGCCAGCATTAGCAACCCGCTATCCATCGCATTGCCCTGGCTGGCCGCCCACAACAAGGTGCTGTAGACCAGGCCGCACGGCAACCAACCCCACAGCGCGCCCAGCAGCAAGGCGCGGGGCAGGCTGGACACCGGCAGCAAACGGCTGGCAAACGGCTGGATATGGCGCCACAGGCCGCGGCCGAGGCTTTCGATACGGGTCAGGCCGCTCCACCAGCCGGCCAGGTACAGGCCCATGCTGATCAACAGCAGGCCCGCGAGGATGCGCATGAACATCGCCGCCGGGCTGTTGGCCACGGCCCAGCCGGCCAGGCCAATCAATACGCCGGCGCAGGCATAGCTGAGGATGCGTCCCAGGTTGTACGCCAGCAGCAGGCGAAAGCGCCGGCTGCGTTGCTCCGGGGGGATGGCCAGGGTCAGCGCGCCCATCAGGCCGCCGCACATGCCCAGGCAATGGCCGCCGCCCAGCAGGCCGAGGATCAGCGCAGAAACCAGCAGCGGCGCGAGGTCAAGCATGGGGCGGCGCCGGCTCGTCAGGCTTGGTCGGTGGTTGCGCATGGCTGCTGGCTTCGTCGACAGCGGCCAGGTGCTTGGGGTCCTGGTCGTCGAACAACACGCTGTGGGCCGGCCCGTCGAGGTCGTCATACTGGCCGCTGTCCACCGCCCAGAAGAAGATGTAGATGGCGATGGCGACGATCAGCAGCGCCGCTGGAATCATTACGTAAAGAGCTGGCATCGCTACTCCATGCCCGCGCGGCTCAAGCCGGCAGCGGGCGGGGCTGTGGGGTGGTGCTCGCGGCACTGGCGCGCGGCAGGCGTGTCAGGCGCAGGGCGTTGAGCACCACGGTCAACGAACTGAGGGACATGCCGATCGCAGCCCAGATCGGCGTGATCCAACCGAGGGCGGCGAACGGCAACATCAGGCCATTGTACAGCCCGGCCCACAGCAGGTTTTCAATGATTACCCGGCGCGTGCGCCGGGCCAGGCTGAAGGCTTGCACCAGGGCGTCCAGGCGGTTGGACAACAGCACCGCATCGGCGCTGGTTTTCGCCAGGTCAGTGGCCGAGCCCATGGCCACGCTGATATCGGCGGCGGCCAACACCGGCACGTCATTCACGCCGTCCCCGAGCATCAGCACCTTGCGGCCTTCCTTGTGCAGTTGTTGCAGCACCTGCAGCTTGTCATCCGGGCGCAGGCCGCCACGGGCTTCATCAATCCCCAGTTCGGCGGCGACGCTGGCGACCATCGGCGAGCTGTCACCCGACAGCAACAAGGTACGCCAGCCCCGCGCCTTGCACGCGGCCAGCAGCGCCGGTGCATCGCTGCGCAGGCGATCATCCAGGACAAACCAGGCCAGGGCGCCGTGGGTATCGCCCAGCAGCAGCCATTGGCCGGCATCTTGCGGCGAATCAGGAATCCCACAGCCGCTTAATTCACAGACAAAAGCGGGTTGGCCGATCCGCAGCAGGCGTTCGCCGACCCGCCCTTCGAGCCCCAGGCCAGGGGTGCTGAGCACCTCTTCAGCTGCCAGCGGCGCGCGGCCAAAGGCCCGGGCAATCGGGTGTTCGGAGCGGTTTTCGAGGGCGGCGGCCAGGGCCAGGGCGAGGTCGCTGCTCATGCTGCCCAGCGGCCGGATGGCGCGCAGGGCCAGGCGGCCTTCGGTGAGGGTGCCGGTCTTGTCGAAAATCACTGTGTCGATCTGATTCAAGCCTTCCAGCACATGGCCACGGGTCAGCAGCAGGCCGAGTTTATGCAGAGTGCCGGTGGCGGCGGTCAAGGCCGTGGGGGTTGCCAGGGACAGGGCGCACGGGCAAGTCGCCACCAGCATCGCCAGGACAATCCAGAATGCTCGCGATGAATCCAGCTCCCACCACAGCAGGCCGATCACAGCGGCGGCGATCAGTGAGCAGAGCAGGAACCATTGCGCGGCGCGGTCGGCGATTTCTGCCAGGCGCGGTTTTTCGGCCTGGGCCCGCTCCAGCAGGCGCACGATGGCCGACAAGCGGGTGTCGTGGCCCAGGGCGCGCACTTGCACGGTCAACGCGCCTTCGACGTTGAGGGTGCCAGCGGTGACGCTATCGCCGGCCTGTCGCGGTTGTGGCAGGTATTCGCCGGTGAGTAGGGACTCGTCGATGCTCGATTGGCCCTCCAGGATCACCCCGTCGGCCGGCAGGATCGCGCCCGGATGCACCAGCACCCGGTCGCCCAGGGCCAGTTCGGTGAGCAGGATGCGTTCGCTCTGGCCATCGCCTTTGAGGCGCAGGCACGAGGCCGGTAGCAGGTTGACCAACTGGGCGGTGGCGGCGGCCGTGCGCTCGCGGGCACGGCGCTCCAGGTAGCGGCCGGCCAGGAGGAACAGGGCGAACATGCCCACGGCATCGAAATACAGCTCGCCCACTCCCGTTATCGCGGTCCAGATTCCCGCGAGGTAAGCGCCGCCGATGGCCAGTGACACCGAGACATCCATGGTCAGGTGGCGAGTGCGCAGGTCGCGCATGGCGCCCTTGAAAAACGGCGCGCAGCTGTAGAACACGATGGGGGTGGTCAAAAACAGCGCGACCCAGCGCAGGATCACGTGCAGCTCGGGGCTCAGGTCGATATTGAATTCCGGCCAGGTGGCCATGGTTGCCATCATCGCCTGGAACCACAGCAGGCCGGCGACGCCGAGTTGGCGCAGGGCCAGGCGGTTTTCGCTGGCCAGTTGTTCGGCGGCGCGGTCGGCTTGATAGGGGTGGGCGGCGTAGCCGATCTGGCGCAGCTCGCTGAGCACCTGGCTCAACGGCAACTGCCCATCGGCCCAGCGCACATGCAGGCGATGGTTGGACAGGTTCAGTCGCGCCTCGGCCACGGCGGGCAGGCTGCGCAGGTGTTTTTCGATCAGCCAGCCGCAGGCGGCGCAACTGATGCCTTCCATCAACAGGGTGGCTTCGGCCAGGTCGCCGTCGTGGCGCACGAAGGGTTTTTGCACATCGGCGCGGTCGTACAGCGCCAGTTCGTCGACCAACTGCACGGGCAGCGCTTCGGGGTTGGCCGAGGCCTCGCTGCGGTGTTGGTAATAGCTTTCCAGCCCGCCTGCGACAATCGCCTCGGCCACCGCCTGGCAACCCGGGCAGCAGAGCTCGCGGGACTCGCCAAGGATCACCGCAGTGAAGCGGCTGCCGGGCGGGACGGGGAGGGCGCAGTGGTAGCAGGGGGTTGGGGTGGTCATGGTTTTGGATCTGTGTGGGCGGGGAGGGCCTCATCGCGGGCAAGCCCGCTCCTACAAGGTTATCGCACACTCCCTGTAGGAGCCGGCTTGCCGGCGATGCGCGAAGCGCGGCTGTCAGTTCTTCAGGTCTTCAGCACCCTGCAACGGCTCGTCACCCAACTTCAAGTCGGTGCCATGGCTGACTTCTTCCTCTTCAAACATGCGCCAGGTCCTGTCGCCTTCGACCCCCAGCAGTTCGACGAAGCGCCGCCCCTCGACCTTGTCGGTCACCTGGCCGATGTACCGCCCCGGCTCGCTCTGGCTGCGGGTGAGCACGACCTTGCGGTCTTTCTCCGGCTGGGTCGGCGAAATCAGGTTCAGCTCCAGAGTAGTCGGCCCGCTGTTGCCGGTGAGGAACAGTTCCACTTCACCGGTCAGTTCATCCAGGTGCAGGGTGGCGCGCATTTGCAGGGTCTGGGCCAGCAGTTCGCGGTCCAGGGAGCGGTTGATGCCTTTGCCGGCCTCGTAGTAGTTGTCGTTGACCAGGTTGTCCGGGTTGTTCACCGCGATGGTCACCATGGACAAGGTCAGCGTCACCGAGCAGGCCAGGATGGCAATGATGATCCAGGGCCAGAGGTGCTTGTACCAGGGGCTTGCGGCAGTTGCTACGGGCATTGTTCTGCTCTCTTTTAACGAATTTGTGGGCCGATGAACCGGCTCTTGGCTTCAACGTGGACGCTGTCATCGTCAGCATCCTTGAGGATGAATTTCACCTCGTTGGTGCTCGATGGCAATTGTTCCGGCGCGCTCGACAGCTCCACCGGCATAGTGAAGATTTCCCCGGCGGCGACCTTGATCTCGCGCTTGCCTTGCAGCTTGAGGTCCGGCAGGCCGCTGGCGTCCAGCACGTAGGTGTGGTCGTGCTGGTCCTTGTTCATGATTTTCAGGCTGTAGACGTTCTCGATCCGCCCTTCGGCGTTTTCGCGGTAGAGCACGCGGTCCTTGCTGACGTCGAAACCCACCAGCGAGCGCATGAAAAACGCCGTGGCCAGCAGGCTGATCATCGCCAGCAGCACCAGCGCATAGCCGATCAGGCGCGGGCGCAACTTGTGGGTCTTTTGCCCCGACAGGTTATGTTCGGTGGTGTAGCTGATCAACCCGCGAGGGTAGTCCATCTTGTCCATGATGGTGTCGCAGGCGTCGATGCAGGCCGCGCAGCCAATGCACTCGATCTGCAGGCCGTCACGGATGTCGATCCCGGTGGGGCAGACCTGCACGCACATGGTGCAGTCGATGCAATCCCCCAGGCCCTGGGCCTTGTAGTCGATGCCTTTCTTGCGTGGGCCACGCACTTCGCCACGACGCGGGTCATAGGAGACGATCAGGGTGTCCTTGTCGAACATCACGCTCTGGAAGCGCGCATACGGACACATGTAGATGCACACTTGTTCACGCAGCCAGCCGGCGTTGCCGTAGGTGGCGAGGGTGAAGAAGCCGACCCAGAAGTACGACCAGCCATCGGCTTGGCCTGTGAAGAAATCGAAGACCAGTTCGCGGATCGGCGAGAAGTAGCCGACAAAGGTCATGCCGGTAACAAAACCGATGATCAGCCACAGGCTGTGCTTGCTGAGTTTACGCAGGAACTTGTTGGCGCTCATCGGCGCCTTGTCCAGCTTGATCCGCTGGTTGCGGTCGCCTTCGGTGACCTTTTCGCACCACATGTAGATCCAGGTCCACACGCTTTGCGGGCAGGTGTAGCCGCACCAGATCCGCCCGGCGTACACGGTGATAAAGAACAGGCCAAAGGCCGAGATGATCAGGATGCCCGACAGCAGGATGAAATCCTGGGGCCAGAATGTCGCACCGAAAATGAAGAATTTACGCTCTGGCAGGTTCCACCAGACGGCCTGGTGCCCGCCCCAGTTCAGCCACACCGTACCGAAGTACAGCAGGAACAACCCGGCACCGCCGAGCATCCGCAGATTGCGGAACATCCCGGTGAACGCACGGGTGTAGATTTTCTCCCGCGAGGCGTAGAGATCGACGGTGTCGCTGGTTTTTTTGGCAGGCGGGGTAACGTCATGTACCGGAATCTGGTTGCTCATCATTGCATCCCACGGCAGTGGAGATTTGCCTCGGCCAGTACGTGCCAGCCGGGGTCAAAATAGGGGTCTTGCAGTGGCGTAATGATACGCCTGTAGTACCGATGAACGGGTGCGACCTTTGGTCGCGTTGGGGGAAATCAATTGATGGTGTACGTGACTTGAATCAATTGACAGGATGAGTATGGACGGTTTTTCAGGGCTCGAAGGTCATTCGTCCCATGGGTTGATCAGTGTCACACCGCTGCTTTGGAAGTCGGTGACATTGCGGGTGACCACGGTCAGGCCGTGAACCAGAGCGGTTGCGGCGATAAGCGCATCACTTTCGTTGGCACAATCGGGCACATGCAAGCTGGCGCAGCGCAATGCCACGGCAGCGTCAATTGGCAGGATTCTGGCATCGAAGGCCGGCATGACGTGGCGTTTGAGCCAGGTGCGCAAGACCTTGCCCTGCGCGGGGTCACGGCGCTCCATTCGCAGCACCCCAGTCTCCAGTTCCTTCAAGGTAATCGCCGAAATATACATGCGCGGTGCGGCGACGGTTCTGGCCCAGGCCACCACATTTTTGTCGGCTTGGGGTTTGCGTAACTCGGAAATGACGTTGGTATCGAGCAGATACATCAGGAGAGGTCCACGGGTCGGTGTGTAATCACGGCACGCTCGGTTTCAAACTCGATATCCGCCGCTTCGGGCATCACCAACAGGTCAACGATATCGGCGTTGATGCCTGTCAATTTTTGGTAGTCCTCAATACTTAGCAGTACATGGGCAGGCTTGCCTCGATCGGTAATAAAAACCGGTCCTTGGCGCGCGGCTTTTTTGGCACCGCTTGTGTCCTGGTTGAATTCGCGGCTGGAGATTGTCGTGATAGTCATGGGGCGCCTCCCAGCGGGATGGGTGAATGTAGTTACGTTACTACTACGCAGTTGCAAGCCACAAGCTTGAAGCTACAAACGGTCGATAGGCTTCACCAGAACCAAAAAAGCCCCGCCAGCATGCGCTGTACGGGGCTTTTTATTGGGGCTTGCAGCTTACTTCTGCTCTTGCTGCTCTTTGTGCGACAGGCTGTAAACATACGCCGCCAGCAAGTGCACCTTGTCGTTACCTTGCAGTTGCTCTTGCGCAGGCATCTGGCCCTGGCGGCCGTAACGGATGGTCTGCTGCAGTTGGGCGAAGCTGGAGCCGTAGATGAACGCGCCCGGGTGGGTCAGGTCGGGTGCGCCCATTGCTGGCGTACCCTTGCCGGCCGGTCCGTGGCAGGCCACGCAGTTGGCGGCGAAGAGTTTCTCGCCGTTGGCCACGTCGGCCTTGGCGCCTTCCGGCAGCTTGCGGCCATCGAGGTTGGTCAGCACGAAGCCGGCCACGTCAGCCACGCCTTGTTCGCCGATGACTTCAGCCCAGCCCGGCATCACTGCATGGCGGCCGGCCATGATGGTGGCCTTGATGGTTTCCGGCTCGCCGCCCCAGCGCCAGTCGGCGTCGGTCAGGTTGGGAAAGCCGTAGGCACCCTTGGCGTCGGAACCGTGGCAGACCGAGCAGTTGGAGGCGAACAGGCGGCCTCCCATCTTCAGCGCTTGCGGGTCCTTGGCCACTTCTTCAATAGGCATGGCCGCGAATTTGGCGAAGATCGGCCCGAACTTGGCGTCCGAGCGCGCCATTTCCTTTTCCCACTCGTGCACGCCAGTCCAGCCGCTCTGGCCGTTGGCGAATGGGGTTTGCTTGTCGTTATCGAGGTAGGCATAGCCCGGCAGCAGGCCTTTCCAGTTGCCCAGGCCCGGGTACAGCACCAGGTAGCCCAGGGCAAACACGATGGTGCCGACGAACAACATGAACCACCACTTTGGCAGTGGGTTGTCGTATTCCTCGATGCCATCGAACGAGTGGCCAACCGTCTCGTCCGTTTGTTCGGCGCGCTGGCCCTTGCGGGTCGACAGCAGCAGCCAGGTCAGGGCAAAAATGGTACCCAGACTGAGGACTGTGACGTACAGACTCCAGAACGTAGTCATTCTTTGTTACTCCTAGAAGCTTGCTCGACGTGCTTGATGGCTTCGGGATCATCCGCAAAAGGCAGCAAGGTCGCGTCTTCAAACTCTGACTTGCGCTTGGGGCTGAACACCCACAACGCCAGGCCGATAAAGGCCACCATCACGACAACGGTGCCCAGGCCTCGAATCATCCCGATATCCATTCAGATCACCGTTTGCTTTTGATGATGGTGCCCAGGCCTTGCAGGTAGGCCACCAGCGCGTCCATTTCGGTCTTGCCCTTGACGGCTGCCTGGGCACCGGCGATGTCTTCGTCGGTGTAAGGCACGCCGAGGGTGCGCAAGACTTCCATTTTCTTGGCAGTGTCTTTGCCGTCGAGCTTGTTTTCCACGAGGAACGGGTACGCCGGCATTTTCGACTCGGGCACCACGTTGCGCGGGTTGTACAAGTGCGCACGCTGCCAGTCATCGGAGTAACGACCACCCACGCGGGCCAGGTCCGGACCGGTACGCTTGGAGCCCCACAGGAACGGGTGGTCCCACACGCTTTCGCCGGCGACCGAGTAGTGGCCATAGCGTTCGGTTTCAGCACGGAACGGGCGGATCATCTGCGAGTGGCAGCCGACACAGCCGTTGGCGATGTACACATCGCGACCTTCCAGTTCAAGGGCGGTACGTGGCTTCATGCCTTCGACCGGCTTGTTGGTGACGTCCTGGAAAAACAGCGGAACGATCTGGGTCAGGCCGCCGATACTCACGGCGATGACCATGAAGAAGGCCAGCAGGCCGATATTCTTCTCGACTACTTCATGCTTCATCAGTGAGCTCCCACGACGGCGATCTTGGTGGCGGCTTCAGCCTCTACAGGGTTGGAGGCACGCACGGTGCGCCACACGTTGTAGGCCATGAACAGCATGCCGCTGGCAAAGAACGCACCACCGAGGGCACGGACGATGAAACCAGGATGGCTGGCTTGCAGCGCTTCGACGAAGGAGTAGGTGAGGGTACCGTCGTCGTTGATCGCACGCCACATCAGGCCCTGGGTGATGCCGTTGACCCACATCGAGGCGATGTAGAGCACGGTGCCGATGGTGGCCAGCCAGAAGTGGGTATTGATCAGGCTGGTGCTGTGCATCTGCGCCCGGCCATAGAGCTTGGGAATCATGTGATACAGCGCGCCGATGGAGATCATCGCTACCCAGCCGAGGGCGCCGGCGTGGACGTGGCCGATGGTCCAGTCGGTGTAGTGGGACAGCGAGTTGACGGTCTTGATGGCCATCATCGGCCCTTCGAAGGTCGACATGCCGTAGAACGCCAGCGATACCACCAAAAAGCGCAGGATCGGGTCGGTGCGCAGCTTATGCCAGGCGCCCGACAGGGTCATCATGCCGTTGATCATGCCGCCCCAGCTAGGAGCCAGCAGGATGATCGACATGGCCATGCCCAGGGACTGTGCCCAATCTGGCAGTGCGGTGTAGTGCAGGTGGTGCGGACCGGCCCAGATATACAGGGTGATCAGCGCCCAGAAGTGCACGATGGACAGGCGATAGGAGTAGATCGGACGCTCGGCCTGTTTCGGCACGAAGTAGTACATCATCCCCAAAAAGCCGGTGGTCAGGAAGAACCCTACGGCGTTGTGGCCGTACCACCACTGGATCATCGCATCGGTCGCACCGGCGTAGGCCGAGTAGGACTTGAAGAAACTCACCGGCAGGGACGCGTGGTTGACGATGTGCAGCATCGCCGTCACGACGATGAATGCGCCGTAGAACCAGTTGCCGACATAGATGTGCTTGGTCTTGCGCTTGACGATGGTGCCAAAGAACACAATGCCGTAGGTCACCCAGACGATCGCCAGAAGGATGGCAAGGGGCCATTCCAATTCCGCGTATTCCTTGGTGGTGGTGAAGCCCATTGGCAGGGTGATGATGGCGCCGACAATCACCGCTTGCCATCCCCAGAAGGTGAAGGCGGCGAGACCATCGGAAATCAGTCGCGTCTGGCAGGTTCGCTGCACGACATAGTAAGAAGTGGCAAACAGTGCACATCCGCCGAAGGCGAAGATCACCAGGTTGGTGTGCAGTGGGCGTAGGCGTCCAAACGTCGTCCATGGCAGGTCGAAGTTCAACTCCGGCCAGACCAGTTGCGAGGCGATGAAGACACCGAGCCCCATGCCAAGGATCCCCCAGACCACCGTCATGATGGCGAACTGGCGGACTACCTTATAGTTATAAGCAGTCGGACTGATTGCTGTGCTCATTCTAAGGTTCCACGGTTTAGGTGTTTTATTAGGATAAAAATCGGTCGCAAGTATGGAGAAAGCGAGGTGCCATTGCAACGTAACGCTGACCTGCGTCAATGCTTTACAAACCAGATTCTGCGCCCTTTCCATGTTTGGCGTAAGGACAAAATCAAAAATGAAAAGCTGACGGGTTGGACAGGAATTTTGAGGGGGCGCAGGTACTTGTAGCGAGGTATGTACAAACAAGCTGGCGGAGTGACGAATGGTCAATGGCACGACAGCCGGTAACTGCCAGCCTTTGCGCCTGTCACCCTGCTGGAGTGTCTGACTCATCGAGTGCAAGTCGAGCTGCGACCGATCAATGCCGGCCCACTGTGGAAACAAGCGTAGACCCGAATGGCGAGAGGGGAAAGGTGTGCTTTAGAAGGGTGTGACAATCTGGCGCAGGGCGCAGCGGTTAGTAGCAAGCTGCAAGGGGCAGGTTTGGAGCGGGGAGAGGGAGGGCTGCAAGAGCCGAGTTGAGAACTCTTCTCTTGCAGCGTGTAGCTTGAAGCTTACTTCTGCTCTTTCTGCGACAGGCTGTAGACGTAGGCCGCCAGCAAGTGGACCTTGTCGTTGCCTTGCAGGGCTTCCTGCGCCGGCATCTGGCCCTGGCGGCCGTGACGGATGGTCTGCTGCAACTGCGCAAGGCTGGTGCCGTAGATGAAACCGGCAGGCTGCGTCAGGTTTGGCGCGCCCATGGCTTCAACGCCGTGGCCTTCTGGGCCGTGGCAAGCCACGCAGGTGGTGTCGAACGCTTGCTTGCCAGCAGCCAGGTCGACCTTGCTGTCAGCCGGCAGTGGCAACTTGGCCAGGTCGTGGCGCACATAGGCCGCGACGTTTTTCACCCCGTCCTCGCCCAGCACTTCACCCCAGGCCGGCATGGCGGCGTGGCGCCCGTTCATGATGGTCAGCTTGATCGCGTCTGCCGAACCACCCCAGCGCCAGTTGTCGTCCGCCAGGTTCGGGAAGCCATAGGCGCCCTTGGCATCGGAGCCGTGGCACACCGCGCAGTTGGAGGCAAACAGGCGGCCGCCCATTTTCAACGCTTGCGGGTCCTTGGCTACTTCTTCCACGGGCATGGCTGCGAATTTGGCGAAGATCGGCCCGAACTTGGCGTCGGCCTTGGCCATTTCCTTGTCCCATTCCTTGGTCTGGGTCCAGCCGTCTTCATAGCCCGGCAACACGCCTTTCCAGTTACCCAGGCCCGGATAGAGGATCAGGTAGCCGACGGCAAACACCAGGGTGCCGGCGAACAACATGAACCACCACTGGGGCAGGGGGTTGTCGTACTCCTCAATCCCGTCGAAGGCGTGGCCCATGGTCTGGTCGACGCTGCCCTTGGTCTCGCCCTTGCGGGTGCCGAACAGCAGCCAGGTCAGGCCGATCAGGCTGCCGAGGGTCAGTACACAGATCCATGTACTCCAAAAGGTAGTCATGGCCGAATGCTCCTTGTTACAGGCTCTTCTTGAGCGTCGGATGGGGTGTCGATGGCGTCAGGCTTAGGCTCATCGGCAAATGGCAGCAGGCAGGCCTCGGCGAACTCCGGGTTGCGCTTGGAGTTGAACACCCACAGCGACAGGCCGATGAAGGCAATTGCCACCACCAGCGTGCCGAGGCCGCGGATCATTCCGGTATCCAGTTCAAAACCCATGGTTCACCTCTTGCTCTTGATTGCAGTGCCGAGCACTTGCAGGTAGGAGACCAGGGCGTCCATTTCGGTCTTGCCCTTGAGGCTGTCCACGGCCGCGGTGATGTCTGCGTCGGTGTACGGCACGCCGAGGGTGCGCATGACCTTGAGCTTGGTTTCGGTGTGGCTGCTGTCGACCTGGGCGGTGACCAGCCAAGGGTAGGCCGGCATCTTCGACTCAGGCACAACGTTGCGCGGGTTGTACAAGTGCGCGCGGTGCCAGTCGTCGGAGTAGCGCGCGCCAACACGGGCCAGGTCCGGACCGGTACGCTTGGAACCCCACAGGAACGGGTGATCCCACACGCTTTCGCCGGCGACCGAGTAGTGGCCGTAGCGTTCGGTCTCGGCGCGGAACGGCCGGATCATCTGCGAGTGACACTGTACGCAGCCTTCGCGGATGTAGATGTCACGGCCTTCCAGTTGCAGCGCGGTGTAGGGCTTCATGCCTTCGACCGGCTTGTTGGTGACGTCCTGGAAGAACAGCGGGACGATCTGCGTCAGGCCGCCGATACTCACGGCAAGCACCATCAGCAGCATCAATAGGCCGACGTTCTTTTCAATCGTTTCGTGTTTCATCATCGACTCCTCAGGCCATCTGCGCCGCAGCGGCCACTTCGGCAGGTTGTGCCGAACGCACGGTGCGCCAAGTGTTGTAAGCCATCAGGAACATGCCGCTGAGGAAGATCGCTCCGCCCACCAACCGCACGATGAAGCCTGGGTGGCTGGCCACCAGGGTTTCGACGAAGGAGTAGGTCAGGGTGCCGTCTTCGTTGACCGCACGCCACATCAGGCCCTGGGCAATGCCGTTGACCCACATCGAAGCGATGTAGAGCACGGTGCCGATGGTCGCCAGCCAGAAGTGCGCGTTGATCAGGCCGAGGCTGTACATCTGCTCGCGACCGAAGATTTTCGGGATCATGTGGTACAGCGCGCCGATGGAGATCATCGCCACCCAACCGAGAGCGCCGGCGTGTACGTGGCCGATGGTCCAGTCGGTGTAGTGGGACAGGGCGTTGACCGTCTTGATGGCCATCATCGGCCCTTCGAAGGTCGACATGCCGTAGAACGCCAGCGATACAACGAGGAAGCGCAGGATCGGGTCGCTGCGCAGCTTATGCCAGGCGCCCGAGAGGGTCATCATGCCGTTGATCATGCCGCCCCAGCTTGGCGCCAGCAGAACCAGTGACATCACCATGCCCAGGGACTGTGCCCAGTCCGGCAGCGCGGTGTAGTGCAGGTGGTGAGGACCGGCCCAGATGTACAGGGTGATCAGTGCCCAGAAGTGCACGATGGACAAGCGATAGGAGTAAACCGGACGCTCGGCCTGCTTGGGTACGAAGTAGTACATCATCCCCAAAAAGCCCGCAGTGAGGAAGAAACCTACGGCGTTATGGCCGTACCACCACTGCACCATGGCATCCGTCGCACCGCCGTACAGCGAGTAGGACTTGGTCAGGCTGACCGGGATTTCCAGGTTGTTGACGATATGCAGGATCGCCACGGTGATGATGAACGCACCGAAGAACCAGTTACCGACATAGATGTGCTTGGTGTTGCGCTTGGCCACGGTGCCGAAGAACACGATGGCGTAGGCGACCCAGACGATGGTGATCAGGATGTCGATCGGCCATTCCAGCTCGGCGTATTCCTTGGAACTGGTGTAGCCCAGTGGCAAGCTGATTGCTGCCAGCAGGATCACCAACTGCCAGCCCCAGAAGCAGAACGCGGCGACTTTCGGCGCGAACAGCTGGGTCTGGCAGGTGCGTTGCACCGCGTAGAAGGAGCTGGCAAACAGCGCGCAGCCACCAAACGCGAAAATCACCGCGTTGGTGTGCAGTGGGCGCAATCGACCGAAACTGGTCCAAGGCAGGTTGAAGTTGAGTTCGGGCCATACCAACTGGGCGGCGAGAAAAACCCCGAGCCCCATGCCGACGATGCCCCACACCACCGTCATAATGGCGAATTGGCGGACCACCTTGTAGTTATAGGCGGTACTTAAAGTAGTGTTCATGGTTCCCCATCCACGGTTCAACCCAAGCAGATGCGGCACTTGGGCTGGAGTTATAGGCAGACTAAAAAGCGAGGCAAGCATGGGCAAAGAGCACAAGGCCAGTATTGACGGGGATCAATGGGCGCAGTGTGTGCGTGAACACGGGTGGTTGTGGAATGCGGCCACGAGCGTTGACGCGGGCCAATCACCGACGCTGATCCTGGCTCACGGTGCCGGCGCGCCGATGGACTCGGGCTTTATGGACGACATGGCTGTACGCCTTGCCGGGCATGGCGTGAACGTGTTGCGCTTCGAGTTTCCCTACATGGCCCAGCGCCGTGTGGATGGCGGCAAACGCCCGCCGAACCCGGCGCCAAAACTGCTGGAATGCTGGCGCGAGGTATATGCCCAGGTGCGACGTCATGTCGCTGGGCCTTTGGCGATTGGCGGCAAGTCCATGGGCGGGCGAATGGCCAGCTTGGTGGCCGATGAATTGGCGGCAGATGCGCTGGTGTGCCTGGGGTATCCGTTCTATGCGGTGGGCAAGCCAGAGAAGCCACGGGTCGAGCATCTGGCAGGGCTGAAGACCCTGACCTTGATTGTGCAGGGCGAACGCGATGCGCTGGGCAATCGGGCGGCGGTGGAGGGGTATGTATTGTCGCCGAGCATCGAGGTGATGTGGCTGGTGGCGGGGGATCACGATTTGAAGCCGTTGAAGGCTTCGGGGTTTACCCATGAGCAGCATCTGGAAGCTGCGGCGGGGAAGGTGGCTGGTTTTTTCGGCACCCGTTAGGGCCTCATCGCAGGCAAGCCAGTTCCCACATTTTGAATGTATTCACAGATCAAAATGTGGGAGCTGGCTTGCCTGCGGTAGCGATCTAGCGGTTAAACCGCTCCACCAGCGAATACTGCGTATTGGCCGTATGGGTCAGCTCTTCACTCAACTGCGCCGAATTCAACGCCTGCTCCGAAGTCTGGTCCGCCAACAGCGCAATGGTGCTGATATTGCGGCTGATCTCTTCGGCCACCGAGCTTTGCTCCTCGGTCGCGGCGGCGATCTGGGTGGTCATGTCGGTAATGTGCGCCACCGCCTCGCTGATCCCCACCAGCGCCGCGTCCGCTTCCATCACTCGCGCCACGCCTTCTTCGGCCTGGCGATGCCCGGCATCCATGGTCTGCACGGCGGTGCTGGCGGTCTGTTGCAACTTGGCGATCAGGGCATGGATCTGCCCGGTGGATTCGCTGGTACGTTGCGCCAGTTGCCGCACTTCATCGGCCACCACCGCAAACCCGCGGCCCATTTCACCGGCGCGCGCCGCTTCGATGGCGGCGTTCAGGGCCAGCAGGTTGGTCTGGTCGGCAATGCCCTTGATCACATCCACCACGCCGCCGATCTCGTCGCTGTCCTTGGCCAGTTGGGTCACGGTCACGCCGGTTTCCCCAACCACCACTGACAGGCGCTGGATGGCTTCGCGGGTTTCGCCCGCGATATCACGCCCGCGCCCAGTCAGGCGATTGGCCTCCTGGGTGGCGTCAGCCGTACGTTGTACATGGCTGGCGACTTCCTGGGTGGTGGCGGCCATCTGGTTGACGGCGGTGGCTACCTGCTCGGTCTCCACGCGCTGGCGTTCCAGGCCGGTCGAGCTGTTGTGGGCCAGGGTGTTGGACTGACGCGCCTGGTCGTTGAGGTGTTCGGCGGTGTCCTGCAAGCGGGTCAGGCAGGTCTTCAGGCGGGCTTCCTGGCTGAGGATCGACATCTCCAGGCGTGCTTGCGCGCCACGGCTGTCGGTGTACATCTGCGCGATCAGCGGGTCGGAGGTGGTCTGTTCGGCCAGGCGCAACAGGCGCTTGAGACCGCGCTGCTGCCAGCTCAGGCCGAGCAGGCCCAGCGGCACCGACAGTGCGGCGGCCAGGGCAAAACCCCAGTGGGAGTTGAACCAGATGCCGATCAGGAAGCTCAACTGGCTGACCAGGATAAACGGCAGCCAGTCCTGCAACACCGGCAGCCATTTATCACTGCGCGGGATGGCCGACTTGCCCTGATTGATCCGCTGGTACAGCGCTTCGGCACGGCGGATCTGCTCGGCGGTCGGCTTGACCCGTACCGACTCGTAGCCGATCACCTGTTCGCCGTCGAACACCGGGGTCACATAGGCGTTGACCCAGTAGTGATCGCCGGTCTTGCAGCGGTTCTTGACGATGCCCATCCATGGCAAGCCTTGTTTGAGCGTCGCCCACATATGCGCGAACACCGCGGCCGGCACATCCGGGTGGCGAACCAGGTTGTGCGGGGCGCGCATCAGTTCATCCCGGGAAAACCCACTGATTTCGACGAACGCGTCGTTGCAGTAAGTGATCACGCCTTTGGCATCGGTCGTGGAGATCAACCGTTGTTGAGCGGGGAAGGTACGTTCGCGCTGGGTAACGGGTTGGTTATTACGCATGATTGATCAATCCGCAAGGCTTTGACAGGTTGTCGGCCCCGGCGGGCTTTTATTTAACTTATTTTTGCAATAATCGGCGGGCGCTTATCGGGTGCTCAGAATGTCGATCGCCATGTGTTGCTGGATGGTCGTGCGCGCGTAATCGCGAATGAATGCCGAACGGTCGGTGGGTTCGAGCCTGAGTCGAGCCAGGGCGGCGATGGCGGACTCCAGGTCTGCGGGGGCAAACACTGCGGTGTTGGCGATATGGGTGGTGGCGAAGTGTTTTGAGTAACCATCCAGGCCCGCCAGGATCGGCTTGCCGGTGGCGGCGTACTCGAACAGTTTTGAGGGTATGACTTTGAGGAATGCCTTGAACGTATTCAGGTGCAAAAACAGCACATCGGCCTGGCGATAGTGATTGATGAGCTGGGCGCGGGGCATGGGGGCAATCAGCTCGACATTGGTGATGCGCAGGCGTTGCAGCTCATCGCGCAACTTGTGCAGGGTGCCGCCATGGCCAATCACATAAAAGCTGGCACGGTCGGCCAACCGTTGCGCCAGTTGCGGGATGATTTTCTCCAGGCCCTGGCCGGCGCCGATGTTGCCGGCATACACGATTTTCAATCGGCCGGCAGGTGCGCAGGGTATGCCTTGGGGGAGCGCTGACTGGAAAAACAGATCGTCAATGCCATTGGTAAAGGTGGCAAACCTCTTGTGCGGATAGCGCGCGACGAAGTAACCGAGAAACCCCGGTGACACCAGGTTGATCCGCGAGGCCTGGTTGATCGTCAGTCGCTCGACCACGGCAAACAGCCGGGCGAGGATGTTGCCGCGCAGGCCAGGGAAAAGCTCGGGCAGCACATCGACGAAAATATCGCGGATATCCAGATAGAGCGGGGTCTTGCGTGCCCGGGCAATCGAGGCCGCCAGCGCGGCGGTCATCAGCCGCGAGGAGGAGGCAAGGATCAAGTCGTACTCCTTGCCTTTTATCGCCTTGCGTACGCCATGGGCATAGGCCGCAAACCCCCTTGCCTGATCGCGGAAGTTGTTGGGGGCCCTGGGCAGGGCTATGCGCGTAATACAAAGCCCCGGTCGTTGTGGGCCATCGCTGCCTGCCACGTAAGAGGCGGCATAGCGGTTGGGACAAGTGGTGAGCAAGTCGATCTGCGCCTCGCCGCCAGGGTGTGCGAGCAGGGCCTCGACCATCGCTTCGACCCGAAATGCTGCCAGGTCAGGTGGGTAGTAGTAGCTCAACAACAGGATACGCATCGTCATGGATGCACCTGGCCCATGCCCGTCAACCGGTAGTACAGCGTTACCAGCTCTGCCTCCTGCTGTTCCCAGTTCAGGTACCTGGCGGCAATTCGTGTGTTGCCGGCATACCTGCGGCGTAGCACAGGGTCATCCAGCAAATGCCTGAGAGCCGCGCGCAATTGCAGGTCGTCACCGGCCGGCACCAGCAACCCGATGTCATGGGCTTTGACAATCCGGCGAATCTCCGGGAAGTCCGTGGCTATTACCGGCAGCCCGGCGATCACGTACTCGAACAGCTTGTTGGAGTCGGTGGTGAAGTGGTTCAGGCAGGTGTGTTCGATGGGTTGCACGCCAATATCGGCTGATACGGTGTAGCTGGGCAGATCCGCCAGGGGCACCACGGGGATAAAATGCACGCGCTCGGCCAGGCCCAGTTCATCGCGCAATGCCAGCAGCGGCCCGCACAGATTTCCGCCCCCAATCAACACGAAATAGGCATCCGGTACGCTTGCCGCTACCCGCAGCAGGCGCTCCAGCCCGCGTCCCTGCTGCAATCCGCCCTGATAGACGATGATCGGCCAGGGCTGTACCAGCCCCAGTTCATGGCGGATCCGTTGTGTTGGCGGGCTGCTGCTCAACCGTGGCCGATTCTGCAGCACCAGCGGGCGGGCAATGGCGTAGGCGCGGGCAAAGAACTTCGCCCGCGTCTCGGTGGTGGTGATGTTGCCGTCAGTCCTGGGCATCAGCGTGCGCTCGACCCGCGCCACCCACTGGCGATAGCGCCCGTAACCTTCGCGGCTGGTGCTGATTTCGTGGGCGTCATACACCAGCTTGGCCCCGCTGAGCCGGGCGGCGAGCCAGGCGCTGGGCAGGGTATTGACGTCATGGGCGTGGATCACCGTTGCGCGATGCCAGGCGATACGGGTCACCAGGCCGATATGTGTCCATACCCGCGCAAGTACGCGCAGCACTGACATTGGCTTGCCAGTCGCCGACGCGCCCCTCGATTGTTGCGCCTTGGCGCTGCGCCACCGCCATACCGGACGCCGCGCGACTCGTATCACCTGAGTGCCATCCGCGAGGGTTTCTTTTTGGCAGGTTATACCTGGGGTATGCAGGGCAAAAACCGTGACTTGATAGCCCGCCGACTGAAGTGTCTGGGCCTGTTTCAACACGCGGGCGTCGTTGCGAAATTCGTTCCATACGAGCATGGCAATACGATTCACGGGAACCCACTCCTGTTCGGCACGTTGGCAATCAATAGGCGAAGAACAGCGCATTGATTTTCTGTTGATGGTTTTTCAGGTAGATAGCGTCCTCAATCATCGACTTGAGCCGGGCAAGGCTTTGCCGGACCAGAATCAATGAAATGAGCGCGATAGAGATGGGGGCAGGTGTCATGTACAGAAAGTCCATGACCATGAAGGCAAATGTCCCCAGGAACCCCAGGGACGAAAGTGCATTGAGCAACGCATGATGGTGGCGCTGCACAATTGAACGTATGCGGTGTTTGCGGTTGTATAAAACGATGATCAGTGTCGTGACCCCCGCAATATAGGCCAGGGCAATGGTCAGCAGCGCCGGGTAGATGTAAAGCAATAGGCTCAGGGCAATGGTCACAAAACTGGCCGCAGACAAGCCTCGGGTGAGCCTGGAGAACGCCAATACTGCCAGAGGTCGCTGGTTACCCAGACTGTTGGACTTCTGGTTGTGGTTCATTAGTTGGTAGGCGCCCGTTCTCGAATAACGTGACGCGATAACTTCCGACAGCAAATAGAGGCCATAAAACACAGCGGTCAATAAACTGAGGCCAATAATCAGCCAGGGTTTGCTGAACGACTTGAATGCCTGCGGCAAATATTCGGGAATTGACTCGGAGCCCAGCAGGATGAGGATTTTCAGCGGTAACAGGAACGTTACGATCAATAGGCCTTGCGCGCAAAAATGTGCGGTATGGGCGGTGAAAGTTGCGGTCGGAGTGACTCGTATGAATTTACGAGCCAATGACATGCACCAGCCGAGTGTCGATAGCAGGATTATCTGGAGTGTCGACTCTTTCTCGATGGTCATTTGTGTCTCGTATGAGGTTGAGTTCAGCTTTTGAAATCTGCAGCGTGTCGCTTTGCATGACCACGCGTTGTCTGGCGCTCAGGGATTTTTCCTGGAAAGTGCAGGGGTGCAGGAACAGGGTTTCAATGGCTTCGCTCAGCTCGATGAAACTTTCCGGGGCCGCTAGAAAACCACTGTTGTCATCGACAAACTCCGGTATTGCCCCGACTCGATTGGTGATCGGTACCAGGCCCGAGGCCATTGCTTCATCACGAGAGACACCTTGGGTATCCATGCGGCTGGGGCACAGGAATACCCCATAGTGTTTGTGCAGTTCGGCGATTTCGGACTGTTTCAAGTAGCCCCTTTCAATCTGTACGTTGGGGTATTGGCGCAGGGGCGCCAATGTCTCCTCGAATAACGGCCCATCCCCGATCAGGCGAAACTGCAGTTCACTGAACCAGGGCTTTTGCGCCAGCAACTGGATGGCCTTGACGCTCAGGTCATTGGCATAGGTGCGCGATGCATAAGGGCGGATCGAGAGGATTTTCTTACGCTGTTCCGGCGGTTTTTCCTGATAGGAAAACAACTGGGTATTGATCGGGTTGTGAATGATCCGGTACTGGCTTTTTGGCAGGCGAAAGCCCAGGTCTTCCATGACCTCTTCGGCAAAGTGATGCGATACGAAGACCAACTGCAAATTGGCCGGCATGGGGTTTAGCAGCTTGCGCCAGAAGCCCATGCGCCGCTCGCTTTCGAGCTTGCCCAGTTGCCGTTGCGCATCGCTGCCATAGTTGTGCGCCCGACGCCACCATGGCTGGATTTCGGAACCGTGCACCCAGACGATGGTGGGGATGGCGTGCAGGCGCAGGACTTCCCACATCTGCGGGTCCAGAAAATGCACCAGCACCGATTGATAACACCTTGACCCAAGCATGTTGGCCAGGGCTGCCTGGGAGCCAGTGATGACATCGACGTTTTCAAATTCTTGATAGCTGACCGGCTCATTTGCGCGCAGGCGAAACACATCCACCGGCAAGCCTTGTGCTTGATAGGCGCTCACACGGGTGTGCAAAAAGCCGTTGCGGTACAGATCGTCATAGGCCGGGTAGTGGTTGGTCAGCAGTAGGTGCCCGGCCTTGGCGAGCAGTGTGGATGGCTGGATATCACGATGGCCGAGGACCAGTTCCTTAATCGTGGAACTGCCGCTTGCGTAAGCACGGATTCCCAGGCGCACGTAGGCGATTTCGGGAGGGACCTCGCAGCTCTGGTTGCGATTGGCCGTTTGCAGCAGATGGCTGATGCGTTGTTTCTGTGCATCCAGGAACAGGACGACCAACTGAATGTTCAAGCCTGGGGTGGCGTCGAGGAACAGTTGCAGAGGCGCGTCGGTTGCCAGTTGGGCCACGGGCAGTTCCTGCCTGGCGTAATGGTACTCGTGCCTACCGTCCGCCAGGGATGAGGAGATATGCCAGGTATCGGCATCGACCTTGGTTTGCAGGAACTTGCTGGCGATGGGGGCAAACAGTTTCGCCAGGGCTGCACCACTGATGTACGGCGTACTGGCGCTCGCTTGCAGCGGGGGAATGGTTTCGGCGTGCCGTTGCAGGGTGGCGAGGCTCACACCGCTATCCACCGCAAGATCATCCACCATGGCGCTGACCTGCTGCGGGTGGGTGCCCGCCGCGTTTTTGCAGTAGTTGAAGACGTCGCTCGCCAGGGCCTTCGGGTTGCGGTACTCAAGGGAGGGCAGGGCGTGGAGCCAGTCGCCAACCGTTTGGCTGGCCAGCAATGAGGGCTTGATCAGCGCGCAACGGGCGGCGATGGCGCTGGCGCAGCGGTAGTCCTGCCCGGCATTGTGCAGGTGGATGCCATGCTCATCGGCTACGTAGTGCGTCGCCTTGCCGATCACGTTGGCCTGGCTGTAGCGCGTGGCCAGGGCCAGGTCGAGCAGGTAGTGGGGGCCGTAGTAGTCCTGCGCGACCATCGCGCCAACCCAGGCGGCGCCGTTGGCCAGTTCAGCCACGGTAACGGCGTTCAACTGCGTGCGGCTGATCAGGTGTAATCGCGGGTCTGTTGCGGTTACGCCCGTGTTCACCACGACCTTCATGATGATATTGCTGTAGCGCTGGCGCTGCAGGTGCCGGGTCAGTGCCAGCAGCTCGGCATTGTTGAGCGCATTGGCGATGATGCAAATCTTGGGCAAGGGATCGTCTTGGGGCGTGCCGCTGACTTTGGCCATGACATAGCGCAAGCGATGGGCGTAGGTATGTTCCTGCATCACTTTGCGCAAGCCGGCCAGGCGCAGTCTGGCGCTATGTTGCGGGTTATCCGCCAGCGCCTTGAGCCGGTTGAGCATGTGCGCACTGTTGTCGGTGGTAATTACCAGATCACCCAGCAATACGCGCAGGCCGCGGGAAAAATTGCTGACAGTCAGGGTGTTGGAGCCCAGCAGCTCGAAGACGCGCCGCGCGAACATGGACTGGGATTGCTTGATCGAGTTGAGGTTGACCCCGTAGCGATAGCCTTTGTAGGCCAGGTCCATGTGTGCAGGGCTCAACGTGCCGACGATGTAGGGTTGATATTCGGCGGGGAACTGATAGTTGGCGTCTTGTTTGCCGAAGTTGCGATCAAAGATCTCCAAGGGGCGCAAGCGTGGCAGTTCGCTGATGAGATTGACCAGGTCACGGGTCCGTTCGGGATAACGGACGTAGTAGGCACCGGCAAAGCAGAACCCGTCCTTGCGTTCATACAGCTCAATCGGGTTGTGCACCACGGGCTGGCAGGCAAAGGGCAGCAGGTAGACACGCTCGTGACCCAATGCGCCTTTATAGCGCTGAATGCAGTCGATATCGGTGGTGAATACAAAGTCCAATTGCTTGGCCGTGTTGAGGAAGGTTTCGTAGTGCACGGGGTCTTCCTTGTTCCAGAACACCGTGGGCACGCCGTGCTCCTTGCACCACTGCAAGGTGCCCCGCAGTTCCTCGCAGTTGTGCCCCACTTTGTTGTGCCACAAGTCATCCTTGCCGCGCCAAGCCGACTCGATAAACAGAAGCTCGGGTTGGAACGCTTCAAGTTCTGCCAGGTAGTGGGCCGGGGTCAGTTGCAGCAACTGGCATTCGTGGCGGTAGGCATCGTAGGTAAACGGGTCCATCACGCAGGCCACTCTCAGTGGCTGGGCATTGTCCTGGGCGCCTGGCAACAGGTGGTCGTGGATGTAGTCGGCCTCTGCCAGCGGACGGGGCCGGGATGTCGCTGTAACCGGTGCCGTGGCTGGCAGCGGCTGTCGTGGGGGCTCAGCGCTTGCTTGCTGGGTGTTCGGACGGCTCCTGCGGGCCTGGCGGTACAGCCTGAACAAGGTCGCTGGCAGGCGCAGCAATGCGCCCAGCGAGCGGGTGCCGGCCTTCAATTGATAACCCAATTGATAGGTGAGGCTGGCGCGCGTCTTGATCAGCCGCTGTTCTGCCAGATGGCGCTTGGCATTGGCACTGTGCAGGTTGTCATTGAGCGTGGCGATCTGCTCACGGGCTTGGCTGAGGGCAGCCTGCAGCTGTTCGCTGGTAGCGCGTTGCTCCTCCAGGTCGTGGCGCACTTGCTTGTGTGCGGCGCGTTCCATCGCATTCATTATCGGTACCTCTCAGGCTGCCAGCACGCCGGCAGCATCAATCACCAGAAGGCCATCGCGCAGGGCGGGCATCGAGACGAACTCGCGGTGCCTGACCAGCAACACATGAATCTGTGCGCGCTCGAGGGCGTCGACGGTGTCGGTCAGCGAGTGCATGGCCATGTCGGCGGGCAGCGCCTCGATGTTGGGCTCCACCAGCAGCAGCTTGACCCCCAGTTCCTGGCCCAGTTGCCGGGCGATACTCAAGGCCGGGCTTTCACGCAAGTCATCGATATCGGCCTTGAATGCCAGGCCATAGCAGGCAATGCGCACGCTGCCGGCCTGCAGGTCGGTACGCTTGAGCAGCAGGGATGCCAGCGCCAGCTTGACCTGCTGGATCACCCACTGCGGCTTATGCTCATTGACCTCCCGCGCCGTGCGGATCAAACGCGCCAGGTCCGGGCTCTTGCTGACGATGAACCACGGGTCGACGGCAATGCAGTGCCCGCCCACACCCGGCCCTGGCTGGAGGATGTTCACCCGCGGGTGATGGTTGGCCAGGCGAATCAGCTCCCAGGGGTTGATCTTCAACTGTGCGCAGATCATTGAAAGCTCATTGGCAAAGGCGATATTGACGTCGCGAAAGCTGTTTTCCGTGAGCTTGCACATCTCTGCCGTGCGTGCGTCGGTCTCGATGCATTGGCCTTTGACGAATGTCCGGTACAACTGGGTGGCGGCCGCCGAGCACGCCGGCGTCAGGCCGCCGATGATCCGGTCATTGCTCACCAGCTCGCGCAGTACATGGCCCGGCAACACACGCTCCGGGCAGTGGGCAACGCGGATATCACTGGTTTGGCCGTGGGTCGCCGGGAAGGTCAGGTCGGGTCGTGCCCGGGCGAGCCACTGGGCCATGCGCTCGGTAGTGCCCACTGGTGAGGTGGATTCGAGGACGACCAGGTCGTGTTTTTTCAGCACCGGAGCCAGGGCTTCGATAGCGGCCCGGATGTAGCTCAGGTCAGGTTCATGGTTGCCCGTGAACGGCGTGGGAACGGCGATCAGGAACGCCTCGGCAGGCTCCACCGTAGTGGTTGCCCGTAGGTAGCCTTGGGTGATCACCCCGTGGACCAGCAGCTCCAGCTCGGGCTCGACAATATGCACGGCTCCGCGATTGATGATGTCCACGGTGCGCTGGTTGATATCCACGCCGATCACCTGCTTTTTGCGCGAGGCAAAAATGGCCGCGGTGGGCAGGCCAATGTAGCCCAGGCCCATGACGCAAATCTTCTCGACATTCATGCAGCGGCCTCGCTTTTTTGCGGCAGGTCCAGCAACGCAGCCCGGATACGCACGCAAGCATTCCCGTCGCCATAAGGGTTATGGGCGATGCTCATTTGCCGATAGGCGGCCTCGTTCTCCAGCAACTGGTTAAGGTGGTGGGTGATGCAACTGACCTCGGTGCCGACCAGCCTGACGGTGCCTGCCGCCACAGCCTCGGGGCGCTCGGTGGTATCGCGCATCACCAGTACCGGCTTGCCCAGGGCGGGCGCTTCCTCCTGGATGCCGCCCGAGTCGGTGAGAATCAGGTAGGCGCGGGTCATCAGGTACACGAAGGGCAGGTAATCCTGCGGGGCGATCAGGTACACATTGTCGATCCCGGCCAACAGGCGTTTTACCGGCTTCTGCACATTGGGGTTCAGGTGCATCGGGTAAACAAAGGCCACCTCTGGAAAGCACCGGGCGCTGTCTGCCAGGGCCTGGCAGATACGCTCCAGACCCTCGCCAAAGTTTTCCCGGCGATGCCCGGTTACCAGCACCATGCGTTGCCCCTTGGGCAGGAACGAAAACTGTCGATCAAGCCGGGCGCGCATCGGCATCAGCTTCTCTACCACGCTGAGCAGCGCATCAATCACGGTATTGCCCGTGACATGGATCCTGTCCGGGGCCACGCCTTCCTTGAGCAGGTTTTGCCGGGAGGTTTGCGTGGGGGCAAAGTGCAGCGTCGCCAGGCTGCCGGTCAGGCGTCGATTGCCTTCCTCCGGCCAGGGTGAATACAGGTCGTTGGTACGCAGCCCGGCCTCGATGTGGGCAATCGGAATCTGCCGGTAATAGGCCGCCAGGCTGGCAGCGAAGGTGGTAGCGGTGTCGCCATGGACCAGGATCACATCCGGCTTGAAGTCATCCAGCACTGCCTGGAGCCCCTGGATGATGGCCGTGGTCACATCTGTCAGGTTTTGCCCGGCTTTCATGATGTTCAGGTCATAGTCCGGCACCAGTTCAAACAGCTCGAGAACTTGATCCAGCATCTCGCGGTGCTGCGCGGTGACGCAGACCCTCGAGTCGAAATGGGCATCGCTTGCCAGTTGGATCGCCAGCGGTGCCATTTTAATGGCCTCCGGGCGAGTGCCGAAGATGGACAGGGTCTTGAGAGGCATGGGCGTGGGTTCTTATTGGATGCCTGACACACAGGCGTGGGTTGCCTCATCGCAACCCCGGCAATTGAAACGCTGCTGGTTGGGTGAGTACGAAAGCTCCTAGGCATTCTGCCGAACGGGGGGAGGGGCGACCACTGACCGTCCGGCTAGGTTTTATCGAGCGCCGAACACACAAAAGCCGCCCGAAGGCGGCTTTTGTGTTCAGTGCAGAGGGACTGCTCAGCCCGCCAGCATCGGGTAGGTAAACAAGCCGAAATGCAGGAGGTTCAAGCCAAAGTGCGTGGCAATCGCTGCGCCCAGGCCGCCGAAGCGGTAGGCCAGGCCATACCCCGCGCCGGCGATACTGGCCAGCAGCACCCACTGCCAACCCGCGCCCACATGCACCACCCCAAACAGCAGCGAAGCCAGTAGCAAGGCGAGGTTTTCGCCATAGGGCAGTTGTTTGAAGCGCCGGCTCAGGCCGCCCTGGATGTAGCCGCGAAACAGTGCCTCCTCAACCAGGGTCACCAGCAACAGGTTGTTCAACACCCAGAGCCAGGCCTGGTCCGGCCATTTGGGGGCCCAACTGATGATGCCCAGCAGTACCGCACCGCCAAGGGCGGCGATGGTGGTCAGGGTCAAGGCCAGGGCCGTGGCGTAGATCGACAGGCGCAACGGGCGGCGAGCGACGATCCACGGGCAGGCGAGCAGCAGCCAGAAGCCGATCAGCGGCTTGTCCTGGTTCAGGTACATCGAGAAGGGCACGGCATCGGCCGTGAAGCGCTGTGGGTCGATGCCGCGACCGTTGTAGAAACCGGGCAGCCAGTGCATCGCCAGGCCCAGGGCCAATACGATGAACAGGCCATGGCCGAGGTAGCGGGCCCAAGGGATGTGTTGTTGGCGCACGGCATACCCGGCGCCCCCCAGTAAACCGACCGATACCAGCGCCAGCAACCCCAGTTGTCCATAGGTCAGGGCCAGCGCATAGCCAATCGAAAGAAGCGCCAGGTACAGCCAGGGTAAAGCAGCAAACATGAGAAGTCCTTGTGACGGTCAAGCGGGCGCTCAGTATTAATCGGCGCCCAGGAATCAGCGGCCGATTATACGGAGCGCCATTGATCACTTAAATGAAAAAACCGCCATCTGGACATTGGTTGGATGGCGCGGCGGCAACTAAGCTTTTTTCACGCTTACGAACAGAGGGAGTATCTGCTCAGCAGGAGTTGAAGGTGTATCTGTCAGGCGGAGTATGCAGCGCAAGAGGCGTGTTCCCGACTTTCAGAGGCTTTTACAATGAATGATCATCAACTGATTAAAGAATGGGCCGACGCATGGTCCACTTCCTCCAAACAGCGATTTCTCGCGATCTTTGCAGATGATTGCATTTACGAGGATGTCGCGGCTGAAATGAAAATGAAGGGAAAACCCGAGTTAGGCGGGTTTTTCGACTTGATCAGGCAAGCCTTGCCGGACTTCAAGGTGTTCGAGGAAGTGATCAGCCTGGGAGAGGGCGGCGGCACTATTCAATGGCATATGACAGGCACGCACAAAGGGACGTTGTTTGATCGGGCTGCAACCCATAAAGAGATTTTGGTTCGCGGGGTGTGCGTGATTAAAACCGCCAATAGTAAAATCATCGAGTGCACGGATTACTACAATATGGCCACGTTGTTCAAACAACTGGGATTTAAAGACCAATAAACCTGTGCTGAACAAACAGCACACCCCTCCGCGAGAGGTGTGCTGCGCGGTTTACGAAGCGATCAGTTGACGCAGTACGTAGTGCAGAATCCCACCCGCCTTGAAGTATTCAACTTCATTGAGGGTGTCGATCCGGCACAGCACCTCGACCTTCTCGCTGCGGCCATCCTCGCGGGTAATCACCAGCGTCAGGTTCATCCGTGGCTCGATCTGGGCATCGGTCAGGCCGAGAATGTCGATCTTCTCCTTGCCGGTCAGTTGCAGCGCCTTGCGGTTCTGGTCCAGCTTGAACTGCAGCGGCAGCACGCCCATGCCCACCAGGTTGGAGCGGTGAATGCGCTCGAAGCTCTCGGCAATCACCGCCTTGACCCCCAGCAGGTTGGTGCCCTTGGCGGCCCAGTCGCGGCTGGAGCCAGTGCCGTATTCCTGGCCGGCGATCACCACCAGTGGCGTGCCGGACGCCTGGTACTTCATGGCCGCATCGTAGATCGGCATCTTCTCGCCGGTGGGAATGTAGAGGGTGTTGCCCCCTTCTTCGCCGCCAAGCATTTCGTTGCGGATACGGATGTTGGCGAAGGTACCGCGCATCATCACTTCATGGTTGCCACGGCGCGAGCCGTAGGAGTTGAAGTCCCGCGGTTCCACGCCCTGTTCGCGCAGGTAACGGCCGGCCGGGCTGTCGGCCTTGATATTGCCGGCCGGGGAGATGTGGTCGGTGGTTACCGAGTCGCCAAGCAGGGCCAGGATATTGGCACCCTGCACATCCTTGATCACCGGCAGCGGCCCGGCGATGTCATCGAAGAACGGCGGGTGCTGGATATAGGTGGAGTCTTTTTGCCACACATAGGTCGCGGCCTGTGGCACTTCAATGGCTTGCCATTGTGCGTCACCGGCGAACACCTCGGCGTATTCCTTGTGGAACATGCTGGTGCTGACCTGGGCCACCGCGTCGGCGATCTCCTGGCTGCTGGGCCAGATATCGCGCAGGTAGACCGGCGCACCATCCTTGCCGGTGCCCAGGGGCTCGCTGCTGATATCAATGCGCACGGTCCCGGCCAGGGCATAGGCCACCACCAGCGGCGGCGAGGCCAGCCAGTTGGTTTTCACCAGCGGATGCACGCGGCCCTCGAAGTTACGGTTGCCGGACAGCACCGACGCCACGGTCAGGTCGGCTTTCTGGATGGCTTTCTCGATAGGCTCGGGCAATGGCCCGGAGTTGCCGATGCAGGTGGTACAGCCATAACCCACCAGGTCGAAGCCCAATTGGTCCAGGTAGGGGGTCAGGCCGGCGGCGTTGTAGTAGTCGGTGACCACCTTGGAGCCTGGCGCCAGCGAGCTTTTTACCCAGGGCTTGCGGCTCAGGCCCTTTTCCACGGCTTTTTTCGCGACCAGGCCTGCAGCCATCATCACGCTGGGGTTGGAGGTGTTGGTGCAGGAGGTGATCGCGGCGATCACCACCGCGCCGTTTTTCAGGCGATAGGTCTGGCCTTCAAAGTCGTAGTCGGCTTCACCGACCAGGTCGGCGTTACCCACCGCGACACCACCGCCGCCTTCACTTTCCAGGCGACCTTCTTCCTTGCTGGCAGGTTTGAACTGCAAGTCGAGGAAGTCCGTGAACGCCTGGCTCACATCCGGCAGCGAGACTCGGTCCTGCGGGCGTTTGGGCCCGGCCAGGCTGGCTTCTACGGTGCCCATGTCGAGGGCCAGGCTGTCGGTGAACACTGGTTCTTCACCGGCATTGCGCCACAGGCCCTGGGCCTTGGTGTACGCCTCGACCAGCTTGACGGTGGCCGCAGGCCGGCCCGACAGGCGCAAGTAGTCCAGGGTCACCTCATCGACGGGGAAAAAGCCGCAGGTGGCGCCGTATTCCGGGGCCATGTTGGCGATGGTCGCGCGGTCGGCCAGGGGCAGGTCGGCGAGGCCGTCGCCATAGAACTCGACGAATTTGCCCACCACACCTTTTTTACGCAGCATTTGCGTGACCGTCAGCACCAGGTCGGTGGCGGTGATGCCTTCTTTCAACTTGCCGGTGAGCTTGAAGCCGATCACTTCCGGGATGAGCATCGACACCGGCTGGCCGAGCATCGCCGCTTCCGCCTCGATCCCACCCACGCCCCAGCCCAGGACGCCGAGGCCGTTGATCATGGTGGTGTGGGAATCGGTGCCCACCAGGGTGTCCGGGAAGGCGTAGGTGCGGCCGTCCTCGTCCTTGGTCCACACCGTGCGGCCCAGGTATTCCAGGTTGACCTGGTGACAGATGCCGGTCCCCGGTGGCACCACGCTGAAATTATCAAAGGCGCTCTGGCCCCAGCGCAGGAACGCATAGCGTTCACCGTTGCGCTGCATTTCGATATCGACGTTTTGCTCGAAGGCATCGGCGTTGCCGAACTTGTCGACCATCACCGAGTGGTCAATCACCAGGTCCACCGGCGACAGCGGGTTGATGCGCTGCGGATCGCCACCGGCCTTGGCCACGGCGGCGCGCATGGCGGCCAGGTCGACCACGGCGGGTACGCCGGTAAAGTCCTGCATCAGTACCCGGGCCGGGCGGTACTGGATCTCGCGGTCGGAGCGACGCTCCTTGAGCCAGGCGGCCAGCGCCTTGAGATCGGCTCCGGTCACGGTTTTTTCGTCCTCCCAGCGCAGCAGGTTTTCCAGCAGCACCTTGAGGGACATCGGCAACTTGTCCAGGTCACCCAGGCTCTTGGCGGCTTCGGGCAAGCTGAAGTAGTGGTAGGTCTTACTGTCGATTTGCAGGGTCTTAAGGGTTCTCAGGCTATCAACGGATGACATTACATGACTCCTTATGGTCCGCACGGCTACGGACCTGACGGGACGAACAGAGCTTTCAACTTAGCCCTGTTTTCAGTAGCAGGCTAATAACTGGACTCTATGGACAAGTCCAAGGTTCCGAACTCAGCTATCATGCGCGCGTTTTCATGACAGGCATTGCGATAGAGCAAGCCAGTTGCCAGGAGATTCAATGAACACCCTTTTTATGCACTGCCGCCCGGGTTTTGAAGGCGAAGTCTGTTCCGAGATCGCGGAACACGCCGCGCGCCTGAACGTTTCCGGCTATGCCAAGGCCAAGACCGGCAGCGCCTGCGCCGAATTTGTCTGCACCGAAGAAGACGGCGCCCAGCGCCTGATGCGCGGCCAACGCTTTGCCGAGCTGATCTTCCCAAGGCAGTGGGCGCGTGGGGTGTTCATCGACTTGCCAGAGACCGACCGCATCAGCGTGATCCTCGCGCACCTGCGCGATTTCCCGGTGTGCGGCAGCCTGTGGCTGGAAATGGTCGATACCAACGACGGCAAGGAACTGTCGAACTTCTGCAAGAAATTCGAAGTGCACCTGCGCAAGGCCCTGCTGGCCGCCGGCAAACTGGTCGAAGACCCGAGCAAGCCGCGCCTGCTGCTGACCTTCAAGAGCGGCCGCGAAGTGTTCATGGGCCTGGCCGAGTCAAATAACTCGGCGATGTGGCCGATGGGCATCCCGCGCCTGAAATTCCCCCGTGACGCGCCAAGCCGCTCGACCCTCAAGCTGGAAGAGGCCTGGCACCACTTTATCCCCCGGGACCAGTGGGGCGAGCGCCTGCACGGCGACATGACTGGCGTGGACCTTGGCGCAGCGCCGGGCGGCTGGACCTGGCAGTTGGTCAACCGTGGCATGCTGGTGACGGCGATCGATAACGGCCCCATGGCCGAAAGCCTGATGGACACCGGCCTGGTGCAACACCTGATGGCGGATGGGTTTACCTTCACCCCCAAGCAGCCGGTGGACTGGATGGTCTGCGATATCGTCGAGAAGCCGGCGCGCAACGCAGCCCTGCTGGAAACCTGGATTGGCGAGGGGCATTGCCGCGAAGCGGTGGTCAACCTCAAGTTGCCGATGAAACAGCGTTATGCCGAAGTGAAGCGCCTGCTGGAGCGCATCGAAGAAGGCTTCAAGGCGCGAGGCATTCGCGTGGAAATCGGTTGCAAGCAGCTGTACCACGACCGCGAGGAAGTGACCTGCCACCTGCGCCGCCTGGACGTAAAGAAACCCAAGGCCCGTTGATCCTGTGGCGGGCACCGCTCCAAAATGTGGGAGCGGGCTTGCCCGCGATAGCGTTATAACAATCGAAATCAATGTTGAATGTGCCCACGTCATCGCGGGCAGCCCGCTCCCACACAGGGGCGGATCTGTTTTCGGAGTGAAGTATGAGTCAGTTTTCGGATGTACCCGTCGACGGCACCCTCGACGCCACCGGCCTCAACTGCCCGGAACCGGTGATGATGCTGCACCAGCATATCCGCGACCTGGCACCGGGCGGCCTGCTCAAGGTCATCGCGACCGATCCCTCGACCCGTCGCGATATCCCCAAGTTCTGCGTGTTCCTGGACCATGAACTGGTAGAACAGCGCGAAGAGGCCGGTACTTACCTGTACTGGATCCGCAAGAAGCTCGCTTAAACCGCCGTGCGGATGCGCTTGCGCGCACTGCGTGCCAGGCGCACTACCAGCATCGCCGCCGCGCAGCTGAGGCCGACGATCAGCCCCTGCCACAAGCCGCTCGGGCCGTTGGCCTGGCCCAGCCAGTCGGTCAGGCCCAACAAGTAACCCACCGGCAGGCCCACGCCCCAATAGGCGAACAGGGTCAGGATCATGGTCACGCGGGTGTCCTGGTAGCCACGCAGGGCGCCGGCGGCGGTCACCTGGATCGCATCGGAGAACTGGAACAGCGCCGCAAACACAATCAGCATCGCCGCCACCTGGACCACCTGTGGGTCGGCGGTGTAGATCGTGGCGATCTGCTCGCGAAACAACAGCATCAGGCTGCACGACAGGCAGGCATAAGCCAGTGCGGTGCCCATCCCCACGCCTGCGGCGAAGCGCGCTTCACGGGGTTCGCCACGGCCCAGGGCCTGGCCGACCCGCACGGTCACGGCCATGCTCAGGGAGTAGGGAATCATGAACACCAGGGAGCTGAAGTTCAGGGCGATCTGATGCCCGGCCACTACAGTTGCGCCCAGGCTGCCGATCAGCAGGGCGATCACCGCAAAGATGCTCGATTCGGCAAACACGGCGATGCCAATCGGCAGGCCGATGCCCAGGATGCGCTTGATCACCGACCATTTCGGCCAGTCGAAGCGCTTGAACAGCTCGCTGGCTTGATAGACCGGGGCCCAGCGCGTCCAGGCGGCGAAGCCCAGCATCATTGCCCACATCACGATCCCGGTGGCCCAGCCGCAGCCCACGCCGCCCATGGCCGGCACGCCGAAATGGCCATAGATGAACACGTAGTTCAGCGGGATATTCAACGCCAGCCCGCCCAGGCCGAGGATCATGCTCGGGCGCGTGCGGCCCAGGCCGTCACTGAAACAACGCAGTACGTAATACAGCGCCACCGCCGGCATGCCCGCCGCGATGCCGTGCAGGTAGCCCATGCAGGGGGCGATCAGCTCGGGGTCGACGTTCATCGCATGCAGGATCGGCTCGGCGCTGATCAACAGCAATGCCGCGGTGCACCCCACCACCAGCGCCAGCCACAACGCCTGGCGCACCAGCGGGCCGATCTCGGTGTGGCTGCCGGCGCCAAAGCGCTGGGCGACTTTGGGGGTGGTGGCCAGCAAGGTGCCGGTCATCAACAGATACACCGGGATCCAGATGGAATTGCCCAGGGCCACCGCCGCCAGGTCCCGCGCACTCACGCGCCCGGCCATCACTGCATCGACAAACCCCATGGCAGTGGTTGCCAGTTGCCCGATCATGATCGGCAGGGCCAGCGCCAGCAGGCTGTGGACTTCCCGGCGAACGCGGGCAGGGCGGGAGAGGGGCAGAGTGGCAGTGTTCACGTGCAGATGTCCGATAAGGGGGAGCGCAGGACGGCGCATTCTACGCCTTGACGGGTAGGTCAGGAAAATACCTGTGTAGCGGATTTGTAAACGCGCCACAGGCTGGTGCCTGTACACTGCGGGTCCGCCAAAGGAGCCTGCCATGCTGATTGTTGCCGACGAAAATATCCCGCTGCTCGATGCGTTCTTTGAAGGTTTTGGCGAGATCCGCCGGGTGCCGGGCCGCGCCATCGACCGCGCCGCCATTGAACAGGCCGATGTGCTGCTGGTGCGTTCGGTGACCAACGTCAACCGGGCGCTGCTCGAAGGCACGCCGGTACGGTTTGTCGGCACGTGCACCATCGGCACCGATCACCTGGACCTCGACTACTTTCAAAAGGCCGGTATCCAATGGTCCAGCGCGCCGGGCTGCAACGCCCGTGGGGTGGTGGACTATGTGCTGGGCAGCCTGCTGACCCTGGCTGAAATCGAGGGTGCGGACCTGACCCAGCGCACCTATGGCGTCGTCGGTGCCGGTGAAGTGGGCGGGCGCCTGGTAAAGGTGCTCAGGGGCCTGGGCTGGAAGGTGCTGGTCTGCGATCCGCCCCGCCAGATTGCCGAAGACGGTGATTACGTCAGCCTTGAGCAGATCATCGAGCAATGTGATGTGATCAGCCTGCATACCCCGCTGAAAAAATCCGGCAGTGGCTCGACCTGGCACCTGCTGGATCGCCAGCGCCTGGAGCAACTCAAGCCCGGTGCCTGGCTGATCAACGCCAGCCGTGGCCCGGTGGTGGATAACACGGCGCTGCGCGAGGTGTTGCTGGAGCGCGAAGACCTGCAGGCGGTGCTGGACGTGTGGGAAGGCGAGCCTGAGGTGGATGTCGAGCTGGCCGAGTTGTGCGTGCTGGCGACCCCGCATATCGCCGGCTACAGCCTGGACGGCAAGCAGCGCGGCACGGCGCAGATCTACCAGGCGCTGTGCGCGCACCTTGGCCAGCCGGCGCGCATCCAACTGAGTGACTTGCTGCCCGAGCCTTGGCTGGCCGAGGTCAACCTGCATGCCAGCACCGACCCGGCCTGGGCCCTGGCGACGTTGTGCCGCAGCGTCTACGACCCGCGCCGTGACGATGCGGATTTTCGCCGCAGCCTGGTGGGCACTGTGGAGCAGCAGCGCAAGGCCTTCGACCTGCTGCGCAAGCACTACCCGGATCGCCGCGAGATTGACGGCTTGAAGGTGCGGGTCAGCGGGGAGTCGGCGGCGTTGCACAGCCTCGTCAACGCCCTGGGCGCAAACCTTTGCTGATGTACACAGCGCAGGCATAAAAAACCCGGCCACCGGGGCCGGGTCTGAAAGAGCTGGGGCGTATCAGCCTTGCTGGGCAGGCTTGACCAGTTTCTGCTCCAGTTCGGCGCACGCGCCCTGGATCATCTCTTCGGTAATCTGCACTTCGCGGCCCTGGGCATCGATGTACGAGCATGGCAACTGCTGCGGCTGGCGGATTACTTCAACTTTGTCAGTGCTGCTGTTTTGCAAGGACATGGCCTGTCTCCTCATCAGGTTGTGTACCTACTCTAATTCCCCCGCGTGACCGAGCTGTTACAACTCCATGGCCCGTCGACGGATCGAATGCCCAGTCCAGCAGAAATCACTTTGGATTTCCAGCCGCACTTTAGACCGATAGCCTCTAGGGCCTAGTCTTGCCGGGCATAATTAACCTGACTCATTGTGATTTACCCAAGTTCAATCCGATTGCGGTGTAGGCTTGAGGTTGTCTTCCTCAGGTGATGCTCTCCATGCTTTCAGCCCGTCAACGCCGCGCCATTCGCCTGGCCATGCGCTTTATCGCCCCCTATCGCTGGCAGGCCGTCGGCGCCTTGCTGGCGCTGATCGTCACCGCAGGCATTACGTTGTCCATGGGCCAGGGCATCCGCCTGTTGGTGGACCAGGGCTTCATGACCCAGTCGCCGCACCTGCTCAACCAGTCCATCGGTCTGTTCATGATCCTCGTGCTGGGCCTGGCGGTGGGCACGTTTGCACGCTTCTACCTGGTGTCGTGGATCGGCGAGCGGGTGGTGGCGGACATTCGCCGGCAGGTGTTCAATCACCTGATCTACCTGCATCCGGGGTTCTACGAGAACAATCGCAGCTCGGAAATCCAGTCGCGCCTGACCGCCGACACCACCTTGCTGCAATCGGTGATCGGCTCATCCCTGTCGCTGTTCCTGCGCAATGCGTTGATGGTGATCGGCGGGATTGTGTTGCTGTTTATCACCAACCCCAAGCTCACCAGCATTGTGGTGGTGGCATTGCCGCTGGTGCTGGCGCCGATCCTGGTCTTTGGCCGCCGCGTGCGCAGCCTGTCGCGCCAGAGCCAGGACCGGATTGCCGACGTCGGCAGCTACGTGTCCGAGACCCTGGGCCAGATCAAGACCGTGCAGGCCTACAACCATCAGGTGCAGGATGAGCAGCGCTTCGCGGTGACGGTGGAGGAGGCGTTCACCACGGCGCGCAAACGCATCGTGCAGCGTGCCTGGCTGATCACCCTGGTGATTGTGCTGGTGCTGGGCGCTGTCGGCGTGATGCTGTGGGTGGGCGGCATGGATGTGATCGCCGGGCGTATCTCCGGCGGTGAGCTGGCGGCCTTTGTGTTCTACAGCCTGATCGTCGGCAGCGCCTTTGGCACCTTGAGCGAGGTGATCGGCGAGTTGCAACGGGCCGCCGGGGCGGCGGAGCGGATTGCCGAGCTGTTGCAGTCGAACAATGACATCCACGCGCCTGCCACGGGCGTGATCACGTTACCGCAGCGGGTCAGTGGCCGCCTGGAGCTACAGGATCTGTACTTTTCCTACCCGTCGCGTCCCGATCGTTTTGCCATCGAGGGCCTGAGCCTGAGTATCAAGGCCGGAGAAACCCTGGCCCTGGTCGGGCCGTCCGGGGCGGGCAAGTCCACTCTGTTCGACTTGCTGCTGCGCTTCTACGACCCGCAACAGGGGCAGGTGCTGCTCGAAGGCCAACAGCTGACCAGCCTCGATCCTTTGGACCTGCGCCGCTGTTTTGCCTTGGTGTCCCAAAGCCCGGCGCTGTTTTTTGGCAGCGTCGAAGACAACATTCGCTACGGCAACCCAAAGGCCAGTTTTGCCCAGGTCGAAGAGGCGGCGCGCATTGCCCACGCCCACGATTTCATCCTGCAAATGCCCGACGGTTACCAGACCCACCTGGGGGATGGCGGCATGGGTCTTTCTGGCGGCCAGCGCCAACGCCTGGCGATTGCCCGGGCCTTGCTGGTGGATGCGCCCATCCTGTTGCTGGACGAGGCCACCAGCGCCCTGGACGCGCAGAGTGAACACCTGATCCAGCAGGCATTACCGCAATTGATGCAGGGGCGTACCACCCTGGTGATCGCCCACCGCCTGGCCACGGTGAAAAACGCCGACCGGATTGCGGTGATGGATCAGGGGAAATTGGTGGCTGTGGGCACACATCAGCAGCTGATTGCCAGCAACCCGCTGTATGCGCGGCTGGCGGCCCTGCAATTTAGCGAAGAACCCGTGTAGGGGGGGCTGGCGATGGCGTCCGTGAGATCGCCATCGCCAGGTCGGCTCCTACAGGTCATCGAAATAACGTTCGTGCCAGTCCACCAGCGGTTGTGGTGAATTGAGCTTTTGCCCGTAGATCACCGAATAAGACAGCACGTTTTGCACATACTGGCGGGTTTCGTCGAACGGGATGCTTTCCACCCACACGTCGAAACTCAGGTGGTCCGCGCCACGCAGCCATTGGCGTACGCGCCCAGGGCCGGCGTTGTAGGCGGCGGAAGCGAGCACGCGGTTGCCGTTGAACTGGCTGTGGACCTGGCTCAGGTAGGCGGCGCCGAGCTGGATATTTTTGTCCGGGTCCAGCACCTGCTGCGGTGATGCCAGCGGAATGCTGAACTTGCGTGCGGTTTCCTTGGCGGTGGCGGGCATCAATTGCATCAGGCCGCTGGCGCCGACGCCGGAACGGGCGTCATCCATAAACGCGCTTTCCTGGCGGGTGATAGCAAACACCCAGCTCGAATGCAGGCCACGGACCTTGGCTTCCCGCACCAGGGTGTCGCGGTGGGCCATGGGGAAGCGGATGTCCAGGTCGTCCCAGTACTTGGCTTGGCTGATGGTGCGGATCGCCGGGAAGTACCACTTCATGTCATAGGCGAGCTTGGCCTGGGCGACCATTTCGTCACGGTTGAAGTGACGGCTGACGTGATACCACTCGCGGCGGCCGTCGACGATCTGGCCGCGGGCATAAAACTCCAGGGCGCGGCGTACACCCGGGGTATTGCGCACCTTGTTGACCAGGGCCTGGCTCATCACCAGCGGCTGGTTATTCAGTTGATACGGAGCCTGGGAGCGGTCTGCGGCAAGGAAGCCATAAAAATCCCGCTCCTTTGCCAGGCCTTTGTACAGGACCAGCGCTTGCGGGTTCTTCGGCTCGGCCAGCTCCAGGGCGCGGGCCTGCCAATAGCGCCAGCGGTTGGTGGTGGCCAGGTCCTGGGGCAGCTTGCGGGTCAATTGATAGGCATCTTCCCAGCGGGCCAGGCGCAGCAGCAGGCGCAGGCGCCATTCGGAGACGGTGTTGTCACGCAGCTCCGGGTCGTATTTGGTCATCACGTCCAGGGCGCGCGGGTCGTAGCGGCGCGCCAAGGTCAGGCCGATTTCCCGGGCGATGGACACTTTTTCGTCGCGCGAGAAGTGCATGCTGCTGGCATACCCATCCAGCAGGGCCATGGCTTGTTCCGGGTCCTGGCGCGCCAGGCGGCGCAGGCCCAGGCCGACGGCGTCGGACATGGCTTCAGTGGCGGGCAGGAAGCGCGATGGGTCGCTGAGCATGGTGGGCTTTTGCGCTACATCCACCATCAGGCGGCCCTGGGCGCCCAGGGTGGGCAGGGTTTTCACCAGGCTGTTGGCCAGGGGATAGTTGCGGGCCTCGGCGGCCAGCTTGGCGCGGTCCCAGATTTTCTGTTCGGTCAATTGCCCAGCGGCGGCCCACTGGCCAAACGTGGCATCACAGGCGGCCGGTTGGGATTTGCCAGTCATCCACAGGGCTTCGGCAGTCTTGTAGCCTTCGGCCTTGAGGTTGTGGCTCAACTGGTACTGGCCATGCAGGCAGTCCAGCTCGGTGAAATTGAGCTTGGCGTCGTAGTACTTTTCAAAGGTCTGCCAATCACCACGCTCGGCCAGCCAGCGTAACCAGCGCAGCTTCATCCAGTTGGCCTGGGGCAGGTCGCCATGCTTGGCCAGGAACTGTTCGATTTCCTGGTTGTTCGCGGACTTCAGGCGAGCGGTCAGTTCGTCGTAGGCCAGGTACGGCGTCAGCGGGTAATCGGCCAGGGCCTGGCTGTATTGCATGTAGGGGCCGGTATCGCCTTTGGCCAGGGCGCGCTTGGCTTGGTCGTAATATTGGCGTTGGGTGGTCAGGTCCACTGCCTGGGCGGTCTGGACGGCGGTGGAGGAAAGAAGCAGGCAAGATAAAAAGCTGAAAAGGCGACTGCGCATGAGACGTCCGTGCAAAGAAATCAGGACTAGTGCCGGCGCCGCCGACACTGATTGCCCCTAGCTTAGCCTTTTGCCCGCAGCCGGTGAAAGCTTTGCAGGCCGCTTCGCTGAAGTTCTAAAGAAATGTCCTACAGAACGTGTCGGGCACGAAAATGCCGGCCGCTTCACCCCCCAACTCAGGTAGAATGCGCGCCCAGTTTTTGGAGAAGCGTATGACCCTGCTCAAATTCAGCGATGTGTCCCTTGCTTTCGGCGCTATGCCGTTGTTGGACAAGGTGTCCTGGCAGATCGCCCGTGGTGAGCGGGTGTGCATCATCGGCCGCAACGGCACCGGCAAGTCCAGCATGATGAAGCTGGTAAAAGGCGACCAGAAGCCCGATGACGGCTCCGTGTGGCGCGCCCCGGGCCTGAAGATCGGCGAATTGCCGCAAGAATTGCCGGTGGCCGACGAACGGACCGTGTTCGACGTGGTTGCCGAAGGCCTCGACGGCGTGGGCGCATTGCTTGCCCAATACCATCACCTGGCGCAGAACTGCGTCACCGATGCCGACCTGGACAAACTGATGCACGTCCAGCAAGACCTTGAAGCCCGTGATGGCTGGCGCTTGCAGCAATTGGTCGACAGCACCTTGAGCCGCCTGCAACTGCCGGCCGACAAGACCCTCGCCGAATTGTCCGGCGGCTGGCGTCGCCGCGTCCTGCTGGCCCAGGCCCTGGTTTCCGAGCCGGACCTGCTGCTGCTCGACGAACCGACCAACCACCTGGATATCGGCGCGATTGCCTGGCTTGAAGAAGCCCTCAAGGACTTCCAGGGCGCCGTGTTGTTCATCACGCACGACCGTTCCTTCCTGCAGAACCTCGCCACGCGCATCCTCGAACTGGATCGCGGCGGCCTGATCGACTGGAACGGCGACTACGCCAGCTTCCTCGTGCACAAAGAGGCCGCGCTGTCCGCCGAAGAAACCGCCAACGCGCTGTTCGACAAGAAACTGGCCCAGGAAGAAGTCTGGATCCGCCAGGGCATCAAGGCCCGCCGCACCCGTAACGAAGGCCGCGTACGGGCCCTGAAAGCCTTGCGTGTGGAGCGTAGCGAGCGTCGCGAACGCACTGGCAAGGCCAATATCCAGCTCGATACCGCCGACAAGTCGGGCAAGCAGGTCATGGTCCTGGAGAACGTCAGCTTCCATCACCCGGATGGCCCGTTCCTGATCAAGGACTTCTCCATGGTCCTGCAGCGCGGCGACCGCATCGGCCTGCTGGGCGCCAACGGTACCGGCAAGACCACCTTGCTCAAGCTGATGCTCAGTGGCCTGCAACCGACCAGCGGTACCGTGGAAGAGGGCACGCGCATCGACGTGGCCTACTTCGACCAACTGCGCCACCAGTTGGACCTGGAAAAGACCGTGATCGACAACGTCGCTGAAGGCCGCGACTTTATCGACATCGACGGCCAGAGCCGCCACGTGCTGAGCTACCTGGGGGACTTCCTGTTCAGCCCGCAACGTGCGCGTACGCCGGTCAAGGCGTTGTCTGGCGGTGAGCGTGCGCGTCTGCTGCTGGCCAAGCTGTTCAGCAAGCCGGCCAACCTGCTGGTGCTCGACGAACCGACCAACGACCTCGACGTGGAAACGCTGGAGTTGTTGGAAGAGGTCCTGCTGACGTTCAACGGCACCGTGCTGATGGTCAGCCACGACCGGGCATTCCTCGACAACGTGGTCACCAGCACCCTGGTCTTCGAGGGTGAAGGCAAGGTGCGCGAATACGTCGGTGGTTACCAGGACTGGCTGCGCCAGGGCGGCTCGCCGCGCCTGCTGGGTGTGACCGAGAGCAAGTCCGGCAAGGCCGACTTGAACTCTGCGGTGGTTGCACCGGCGGCTGCTGCGCCGGTTCAAGAAGCCGCGCCGGCCGCCAAGAAGAAGCTCAGCTACAAGCTGCAGCGTGAGCTCGAAGCCCTGCCGGGTGAGATCGAGGCCAAGGAAAAGCAGATCGCTGGCGTGGAGGCCGACATGGCTGACGCGGGTTTCTACCTGCGTCCTGCGGCAGAAACGGCCAAGGTCATCGAGTCCCTTGAGAAGCTGAACCAGGAGCTGGAAGTATTGGTTGAGCGTTGGGCCGAGCTGGATGCCTGATTGATTTAGCGGCAATAAAAAACCGGCGCTCTTACGAGCACCGGTTTTTTTATATGAAACGCACTTCAATAGGTAGGAGCTGGCTTGCCTGCGATAGCGGTATGCCAGCCACCAGATGTATCAACTGACAGACTGCTATCGCAGGCAAGCCAGCTCCTACATTTGATTTGCAGTGTTCTTACGAGCTTTTTACCAGCTTCACTGCCAGTACGTCGCAAGGCGCGCCGTGCAGTACATCGTTGGCAGTGGAGCCCAGCAGCAACGCCAAGCCGTGACGACCATGGCTGCCGACCACGATCAGGTCGCAGCTCTGTTCCTTGGCCAGGTGGTGGATTTCCTGGCGCGGCTGGCCATAGGTCAGGTGGCTTTGGTCTTTTTTCAGCGCGGGATACTTGTCAATCAGTCGGTCCAGGCGCTCCTTGGCCTGGTCGAACTGCTGCTGTTGCAGTTGCGAAAGATCCATCGGCACGTCGCCGCCAAAGGCCATGGCCATGGGTTCGACGATATGCACCAGGGACAGCTTCACGGTATCGCCGGCAATGGCCACGGCGCGCTTGATCACCGGATCGCACTCTTCGGTCAGGTCCACGGCGACCAGAATATGTTCGTAAGTCATGAGGCGTTCCTCCAGGGGACTGCAATAAGTTCAGTATGGCTGCTTTCAAGCGGATGGGGTTGAGTCAGGTCAAATCCGCTCATCTAGAAATTCGGGAGTACACATATGACGGTCTGGATAGTGGTGTCAATCCTTCTAGTGGTCTTGAGCCCCCTGGCATGGTTGCGACCGTCGCGCCACCAGAGCGGGCGCATGGCCCTGCGCATGGAGGCGCGCCGCATCGGCCTGGCGATGCAATTGTCGCCCCAGGAGTGGCCGCACTGGCTCAAGCAAGAGCCGCCCAGCCCCTGTGCGCAGTACTGTCGGCCACGGCGCGGCAGCAAACCCGCACTCTGGGTTTACTGGCAGCAGGAGCCCGGGGTGTGGGTCAACCAATGGCAGGAAACCTGCGTGGACGAGAAGTTGTTGCCGCATTTTGCAACGCTGCCGGCCAATGTCTACAAAGTGGAGGCGGACAAGCAAATGATCGCCGTGTATTGGGGTGAGAAGGGCGAGTCCAGCGACTTGCAGGCCATCAGTGCGTTACTCAAGGCCTTGGCCTGACACACCTGTAGGAACCGGCTTGCCGGCGATAGGGCCGTTGAGCACGCCATCGCCGGCAATAAAACGTAGGCAATAAAAAGCCCGACATCATCATCGGGCTGGAACTGGCCAGGCAGGCCGGTAAATCTGTAATTCGTCACGCCGCGCATTCGCACAGGCGTTCTCACATGCGGCTAGCCTAGCCGGATATCCGCCGCTGTACAGGCCGTTGCTGGCTCTTTCGCATTATTGATCGGGTGAATGCCTGCGCATTGATTAGCCTTGGCGGTTATGAAATGACTGAAAAGTCGCGTTTTTACGGCGCTTTCGGGCGATTGACAATTGCCCGGAATTGGCTGAAGGTGGCGTACCCAAATCAAACGGGCGTATGAATTGAGTGTTTGTCTGTCAGGCATCTCATACATAATCCCGACTATCGCATTGGCGGGTGTGCCTGGCGCGTTGGTATGAGCATTGACGAAGTGATCAATGCCCGACCAGGGGCCAGCGTCCGATGTGTACTGTTCAGCTTCCATATCGTGGAGATCAGTTGATGATTTACGAAGGTAAAGCCATCACGGTTAAGGCTCTTGAAAGTGGCATCGTCGAATTGAAATTCGACCTCAAGGGTGAGTCCGTCAACAAGTTCAACCGTCTAACCCTGAACGAACTGCGTCAGGCCGTAGACACCATCAAGGCTGATGCATCGATCAAGGGTGTGATCGTCTCCAGCGGCAAAGACGTGTTCATCGTCGGCGCTGACATCACCGAATTCGTCGACAACTTTAAGCTGCCCGATGCCGAGCTTGTGGCTGGCAACCTCGAAGCCAACAAGATTTTCAGCGATTTCGAAGACCTCAACGTGCCGACCGTTGCCGCGATCAATGGCATCGCTCTGGGCGGCGGTCTGGAAATGTGCCTGGCCGCGGACTTTCGCGTCATGGCCTCCAGCGCGAAAATCGGCCTGCCGGAAGTCAAGCTGGGCATCTACCCGGGCTTCGGCGGTACCGTACGCCTGCCGCGTATCATCGGTGCCGACAACGCCATCGAGTGGATTGCTGCCGGCAAGGAAAACCGTGCTGAAGACGCGCTGAAAGTCGGCGCCGTGGATGCCGTGGTTGCTCCGGACAAACTCGCAGAAGCTGCACTGAACCTGATCAAGGGCGCCATCAGCGGCGAATTTGACTACAAGGCCAAGCGTCAGCCGAAGCTGGAAAAACTCAAGCTCAACGCCATCGAACAAATGATGTCGTTCGAAACCGCCAAGGGTTTCGTCGCCGGTCAAGCGGGCCCTAACTACCCGGCCCCGGTCGAAGCGATCAAGACCATCCAGAAAGCCGCGAACTTCGGTCGCGACAAGGCCCTGGAAATCGAAGCCGCCGGCTTTGTCAAACTGGCCAAGACTTCTGCTGCGCAGAGCCTGATCGGCCTGTTCCTGAACGATCAGGAGCTGAAGAAAAAGGCCAAGGCCTACGACGAAATTGCCAAAGACGTGAAACAGGCTGCCGTCCTCGGTGCCGGGATCATGGGTGGCGGTATTGCCTATCAGTCGGCGTCCAAAGGCACACCGATCCTGATGAAAGACATCAACGAGCACGGTATCGAGCAAGGTCTGGCGGAAGCCGCCAAGCTGCTGGTAGGCCGCGTTGATAAAGGTCGCATGACCGCTGCGAAGATGGCTGAAGTGCTTAACGGCATTCGTCCTACGCTTTCCTACGGTGATTTCGGCCACGTCGACCTGGTGGTCGAAGCCGTTGTCGAGAACCCGAAGGTCAAGCAGGCGGTCCTGGCTGAAGTTGAGGCCCAGGTCAAAGAAGACACGATCCTGGCTTCCAACACCTCGACCATTTCCATCACCTTGCTGGCCAAGGCCCTCAAGCGTCCGGAAAACTTCGTCGGCATGCACTTCTTCAACCCGGTGCACATGATGCCGCTGGTAGAAGTGATCCGTGGCGAGAAGTCCAGCGAGCTGGCAGTTGCCACCACCGTTGCCTACGCCAAGAAAATGGGCAAGAACCCGATCGTGGTCAACGACTGCCCGGGCTTTTTGGTCAACCGCGTGCTGTTCCCGTACTTCGGTGGTTTCGCCAAGCTGGTCAGTGCTGGCGTGGACTTTGTGCGTATCGACAAGGTCATGGAAAAATTCGGTTGGCCAATGGGTCCGGCGTACCTGATGGACGTGGTCGGTATCGACACCGGCCACCACGGTCGCGACGTCATGGCTGAAGGCTTCCCGGACCGCATGAAAGACGACCGTCGCTCGGCTGTCGATGCGCTGTACGAAGCCAAGCGCCTGGGCCAGAAGAATGGCAAGGGTTTCTATGCCTACGAGACCGACAAGAAAGGCAAGCAGAAGAAAGTTGCCGATCCATCGGTTCACGAAGTGCTGGCGCCAATCGTCTACGAGCAGCGTGAGGTGTCCGACGAGGACATCATCAACTGGATGATGATCGCCCTGTGCCTGGAAACCGTGCGTTGCCTGGAAGATGGGATCGTCGAAACCGCTGCCGAAGCCGATATGGGCCTGGTGTACGGTATTGGCTTCCCTCCATTCCGTGGTGGTGCGCTGCGTTACATCGACTCGATCGGTGTGGCCGAGTTCGTTGCCCTGGCTGATCAGTACGCTGATCTGGGCCCGCTGTACCACCCGACCGCGAAGCTGCGCGAGATGGCCAAGAATGGCCAGAGCTTCTTCGGTTAAGTGCCCAGACGACTAGAGCGAGAATATTTATGAGCTTGAATCCAAGAGACGTCGTGATTGTCGACTTCGGTCGTACTCCGATGGGCCGCTCCAAGGGCGGCATGCACCGCAACACCCGCGCCGAAGACATGTCGGCGCACCTGATCAGCAAGCTGCTGGAACGCAACGTCAAGGTCGACCCGAACGAAGTCGAGGACGTGATCTGGGGCTGCGTCAACCAGACCCTGGAGCAGGGCTGGAACATCGCGCGCATGGCCTCCTTGATGACCCAGATCCCGCACACCGCTGCCGGCCAGACCGTCAGCCGCCTGTGTGGTTCGTCCATGAGCGCACTGCACACCGCCGCCCAGGCGATCATGACCGGCAACGGTGATGTGTTTGTGGTCGGTGGCGTGGAGCACATGGGCCACGTCAGCATGATGCACGGCGTCGATCCTAACCCGCACATGTCGCTGTACGCGGCGAAAGCCTCGGGCATGATGGGCCTGACCGCAGAAATGCTCGGCAAGATGCATGGCATCACCCGTGAAGCCCAGGACGCCTTCGGCCTGCGCTCCCACCAGTTGGCCCACAAGGCGACTGTGGAAGGCAAGTTCAAGGATGAGATCATCCCGATGAACGGCTATGACGAGAACGGTTTCCTGAAACTGTTCGACTACGACGAAACCATTCGTCCGGACACCACACTGGAAAGCCTGGCGGCCTTGAAGCCGGCATTCAACCCAAAGGGCGGCACCGTGACTGCCGGTACTTCGTCGCAGATCACCGATGGTGCTTCGTGCATGATCGTGATGTCGGCCCAGCGTGCCCAGGACCTGGGGATCCAGCCTCTGGCAGTGATCCGTTCCATGGCTGTGGCGGGTGTGGACCCGGCGATCATGGGCTATGGTCCAGTACCGGCCACACAAAAAGCCTTGAAGCGCGCAGGTCTGAGTATCTCCGACATCGACTTCTTCGAGCTCAACGAAGCTTTCGCCGCACAGGCCCTGCCAGTGCTGAAAGATTTGAAAGTACTCGACAAGATGAACGAGAAGGTTAACCTGCACGGCGGTGCAATCGCCCTGGGCCACCCATTTGGTTGCTCCGGTGCGCGTATCTCCGGCACCTTGCTTAACGTGATGAAGCAAAATGGCGGCAACCTTGGGGTTGCAACCATGTGCATTGGTCTCGGCCAAGGCATTTCTACCGTCTTCGAACGCGTCTAAGCGTTGGGTTGACGGAAGCCGGGGCCCAGTGCCCCGGCTTTTGTTTTTTGGAATTTTTAATTTTTTTTATAAATTTTGTAAGAGGGCCAGAGCATGAAAGTCGAACCAGGGCTCTACCAGCATTATAAAGGTCCCAAGTACCGCGTTTTTAATGTGGCGCGGCACTCCGAGACCGAAGAAGAAGTGGTGTTCTACCAAGCACTGTATGGCGATTACGGCTTTTGGGTGCGCCCCTTGAGCATGTTCCTGGAGACCGTCGAAGTTGACGGCAAGCAGGTCCCGCGCTTTGCTTTGGTGCAGGTCGAACCCAGTCTTTTTTCAGGGCAATAACGGCAGGTTGCGCAGAATGCTGTGCTTGACCTCACTGTGTTGCCACTATATATAGCGTTGCCGCGTCAGGCGCCAACCGCCTTTCTCTTCTCGAATTCAGGAATTTTCCGATCCATGGGCAAATCGCTGGTCATTGTGGAATCCCCGGCTAAGGCCAAGACCATCAACAAGTACTTGGGTAACGAGTACGTGGTGAAGTCGAGTATCGGCCATATCCGAGACCTGCCCACCAGCGGTTCGGCTAGCGCCAGCAAGGAGCCTGCTGCCAAGCGCGGCAAGGCGGCTGCGGGCGAAGGTCCGGTGCTCTCGCCTAAAGAGAAGGCGCGCAAGCAGCTGGTCTCGCGCATGGGTGTGGACCCGGATCATGGCTGGAAGGCCAAGTACGAAATCCTTCCGGGCAAGGAAAAGGTGATCGAGGAGCTGCGCCGGCTCGCCAAGGATGCTGACACCATCTATCTCGCGACGGACTTGGACCGCGAAGGGGAAGCCATTGCCTGGCACCTGCGCGAAGCCATCGGTGGGGACGACAGCCGCTATAAACGCGTGGTGTTCAACGAAATCACCAAGAAGGCGATCCAGGAAGCCTTCTCCAAGCCGGGCGAACTGGACATCGACCGCGTCAATGCCCAGCAGGCTCGGCGCTTCCTCGATCGCGTGGTCGGCTACATGGTCTCGCCGCTGTTGTGGGCGAAGATCGCCCGTGGCCTGTCCGCTGGTCGTGTGCAATCGGTAGCGGTCAAGCTGGTGGTGGAGCGTGAGCGCGAGATTCGTGCGTTCAACCCTGAAGAGTACTGGGAAGTCCACGCGGACCTCGGCACCGCCAAGGGCAATAACGTGCGCTTTGAAGTGGCCCGCGAGAAAGGCGAGGCCTTCAAGCCGCTCAACGAAGCCCAGGCCATGGCCGCGCTGGAGAAGCTCAAAGCTTCCAGCTACAGCATCGTCAAGCGTGAAGACAAGCCCACCAGCAGCAAGCCGTCGGCGCCGTTCATCACCTCCACCCTGCAACAGGCCGCGAGCAACCGCCTGGGCTTTGGCGTGAAGAAGACGATGATGATGGCCCAGCGTCTGTACGAAGCGGGCTACATCACTTATATGCGTACCGACTCCACCAACCTGTCGGTGGACGCGGTGGCGATGGCGCGTACTTATATTGAAAGCGAATTCGGCAAGAAGTACCTGCCGGAGAAGCCAAACGTCTATAGCAGCAAGGAAGGCGCACAAGAGGCCCACGAAGCGATTCGTCCCTCCGATGCCAATACCGAGCCAAGCAAGCTGAGCGGCATGGAGCGCGACGCTGAGCGCCTCTACGAGTTGATCTGGCGCCAATTCCTGGCTTGCCAGATGCTGCCGGCGCAATACCTGTCCACGACCGTCACAGTGGGTGCCGGGGACTTCGAGCTGCGCGCCAAGGGTCGTATCCTCAAGTTCGACGGCTATACCCGCGTGATGCCGCAAATTGCCAAGCCGGGCGATGACGACGTCCTGCCAGACATGGCCCAGGGCGATGCGCTGAAGCTGATCAAGCTCGACCCGAGCCAGCACTTCACCAAGCCGCCACCCCGTTATTCGGAAGCCAGCCTGGTCAAGGAAATGGAAAAACGCGGTATTGGTCGTCCTTCGACCTACGCGGCGATCATCTCCACCATCCAGGACCGCGGCTACGTGGCCCTGCATAACCGTCGTTTCTATTCGGAAAAGATGGGCGATATCGTTACCGAGCGTTTGTCCGAGAGTTTCTCCAACCTGATGGACTACGGCTTTACCGCCGGCATGGAAGAGAACCTCGATGACGTGGCCCAGGGCGAGCGCGATTGGAAAAACGTCCTCGACGAGTTCTATGGTGACTTCAAGAAAAAACTCGAAGTAGCCGAGAGCCCGGAAAACGGCATGCGCGCCAACCAGCCGGTGATGACGGATATTCCGTGCACCACCTGCGGCCGGCCGATGCAGATCCGTACCGCGTCTACCGGTGTGTTCCTGGGTTGCTCGGGCTATAGCCTGCCGCCCAAAGAGCGCTGCAAGGCCACCGTCAACCTGGTGCCGGGTGATGAAATCGCCGCTGACGACGAGGGTGAATCCGAGTCGCTGGTTTTGCGTGGCAAGCACCGTTGCCCGATCTGCAGCACGGCCATGGATGCCTACCTGCTGGACGAGAAGCACAAGCTGCACATCTGCGGTAACAACCCCGATTGCAACGGCTACGAGATTGAAGAAGGCACCTATCGCATCAAGGGCTATGAAGGCCCGAGCTTGGAATGCGACAAGTGCGGCAGCGAGATGCAGCTCAAGACCGGTCGCTTCGGCAAGTTCTTCGGTTGCACCAATCCGACCTGCAAGAACACCCGCAAGCTGCTGAAAAGCGGTGACGCGGCGCCGCCGAAGATGGATCCGGTGAAGATGCCCGAGCTCAAGTGCGAGAAGGTCAACGACACCTACATCCTGCGTGACGGCGCTTCGGGCCTGTTCCTGGCCGCCAGCCAGTTCCCGAAAAACCGCGAGACCCGTGCACCGCTGGTGATGGAGATCGTGCCGCACAAGGACGAGATCGATCCCAAGTACCACTTCCTGTGCGAAGCGCCGAAGAAGGATCCCGACGGTCGTCCGGCCGTGATCCGCTACAGCCGCAAGACCAAGGAGCAGTACGTGCAGACTGAAGTGGACGGCAAGCCTACGGGCTGGAAGGCGTTCTACGACGGTGGCAAGTGGAAGGTCGAGGACAAGCGCCAGGGCGCTTGATCCCGCTCCTGCATTGAAATAAAGGCCGCCTTCACAGGCGGCCTTTTGTTTTGCGCTTGCAGTGGGCTTGTCTCATCCGTGACACTGTTCAGCCAGCATCACGTTTATGTCGTTGTGGAGACTGCCGTCATGGCCAACGAACTCTATACCCGTACCAACCAGAAAATTTACTTCGCGGGTTTGTCCCTGGAAGCCCTTGGTCGTGCCGAGGAAGGGAAGGAGATGAATGCTATTGCGCTGGTCCAGGCGGGGCGAGAGTCGGCCTTGTTCCATCTGTATGGGGCTTTGCTGGGGTTGTGTCATGAAATTGCCGGTTTCTATCGCCTGCCCCAGGCGAATGCGCCTCGGGCCGAGGATATCCTGACCCGTGAGGTGCTCGAGTCTATGGCCATCCCCGAGTTGGCCGAGCTGGTGGAAATGGCCCGCAGCCCTGACAGTTGGCTGGCTCGCTTGTTGGCTGCCCATTCGGCGCTGTTCCAGCCGCCGCGTGTGCCGCACAAGCCCAAGGGCGATGTGACCCAGCCGTTGATCGTTGCGGTCAGCCTGGAAGAAGAAGGGCCGGAGCCGCTGAGCCGGGCTGAGTTGGAGAGCTGGCGCCAGGAGCTGAAGAAGCTGGCGATCCGCTTTCGGGATGGCTTGAACGAGTGCTGAGCGGCAGGGCACTGTAGGAGCCAGCTTGCCGAGCAATGCCAAGTTGACTGCCGGAGCGCTATCGCTGGCAAGCCAACGCCTACAGACCATTCATCAAGCCGTAAAGAAAGCTGTTCAGATCCTGAGCGAGGCCGCGTTGATGACTGATATAATGCCGGCCTTTCGTGGAGAACAGATTTTTATGCCAACGTCCTTTCTGGAAATTGTTGAATTGCCCGACGGCCGAATTGAGCTGCGCAGGGCTGAGGACGAGGGTTCTCTGGTGACTTTGGACTTTTCCGAGGACGCCAAGGCGTTCCTGCAAGGCCAGCATGTGGAAGTGGCAAAAGCCATGTTGAGCGTGGGTGTGCAGATGGCGGGGCGCCTGGCTGAAGGTGAGCCAGAGAAAGACGACGGTCCACGGGTTCTTCACTGAGTCCGTTTGTCGTTTTTAAGATTCAAATGTTCAATCGGCTTCTCAATTCTGTAGAAGCCTTGCGTCCATCGCAGGCACTGACCTGACGTCAGGCTGCAATCGGACGACCTGTACCACTCCCGATAACGCGTTGCGCGTCAGTCTCGGGCTTATCCCAATCGAATATTCAAGCTTTGTGCGTCGCCCGTGCGCGCTGCGCTGATCAACTGCTGCTTGGCCGAAGCACCCAGCGGGTTCAGCCAGCTGACAACAGTGTGACTACGCCCCAGGCGCAACGCTTCGCAGGTCAGTTGCTGGGCGCTCTGGGTGCCGCGCGGTTGCAGCAGCAGGATACGCTCGCGGTTCAGGCCTGCATCCCGCAGCCAAGCCTGGGTCAGGCTGGACGGCGGGGCGATCAGGGTCAGCCAGCGGGCGTCCTGTTCCTCGCTCAGGTCACGCAGGATTGGCGCCAGCAAGCTCAGGCAGTTCCCGGCAGCGCCACGCAACGACAATTCACTGAATACCTCCGGTTCGGCGGGGGCGGTCCATGGGGACTCCACCGTCTCGCTGAGGATAGGTGCAAGCGGCTGGGCCAAAAAGGCCTCAAACAGTGGCAGTTGTGTATGTTGTTGCGCATGTGGGAACTGCATGATGCCTCCGTTAGCGGCGAATAACGCCGACACTCAAGCCTTCGATCACCAGGTCCTGATCCTTCAGGTTGACTTCAATTGGCGAAAACTCGGGGTTTTCTGCCAGCAGCCAGACTTTGCTGCCTTCGCGCTTGAAGCGCTTGACCGTCACTTCATCGCCGATGCGGGCCACGACGATCTGGCCGTTGCGCGCTTCGCGGGTGGTGTGTACGGCTAGCAGGTCGCCGTCGAAGATACCCACGTCCTTCATGCTCATGCCATGGACCCGCAACAGGTAATCGGCGCGAGGATGGAAGAAGGTCGGGTTGATATTGCAGGACTCTTCGACGTGCTGTTGTGCAAGAATCGGCGCACCGGCAGCGACCCGGCCGATGATCGGCAGCGTCGATTCGTCAGCCTTGGCTTCGAAGCCAGGGATACGAATGCCACGGGATGCGCCCGGGGTCATTTCGATTGCGCCCTTGCGGGCAAGGGCCTTCAGGTGTTCTTCGGCAGCATTGGGGGATTTAAACCCCAGCTCCAGGGCGATTTCTGCCCTGGTCGGCGGATAGCCGTTGTCGTCGAGGCAGCGCTTGATAAAAGCGAGAATCTCAGCTTGGCGTGGCGTCAGTTTTAGCATGTTGATCGCTCTGTCTTTTTATACAGTGACTGGGATTATATACAGTGAACTGCGCTTGGCAATCATCGTTTTTGCCGACTCCGCCGGACGGTCATCCGTCGGTCCTTGCAAAGCCCGGAGATAGCGCGGCCTACAGGCCGTTGAAGATGTGATTAAATAGGTGCGAATCGGGTGACTGCCCGGCCGGAAAACGGACCTGCAGGCTTGACATTGCACAAGGTGAAACGTATGTTTCAAACAAGTGTTTGTCAGGCGGAGTAGCCATGGCCCAGTCGGAAACCGTTGAACGCATTCTCGATGCTGCCGAGCAGTTGTTCGCGGAAAAAGGATTTGCTGAAACCTCATTGCGCCTGATCACGAGCAAAGCCGGGGTCAACCTGGCGGCAGTGAACTATCATTTCGGCTCGAAAAAAGCCCTGATCCAGGCCGTCTTCTCACGTTTTCTGGGGCCGTTCTGCATCAGCCTCGACCGTGAGTTGGAGCGGCGCCAAGCCAAGCCCGACAATAAGCCGAGCCTGGAAGACCTGCTGGAAATCCTCGTCGAACAAGCCCTGGTGGTGCAGCCACGCAGCGGCAACGACCTGTCGATCTTCATGCGCCTGCTGGGCCTGGCCTTCAGCCAGAGCCAGGGCCACTTGCGCCGTTACCTCGAAGACATGTACGGCAAGGTCTTCCGTCGCTATATGTTGCTGGTCAACGAGGCGGCGCCACGTATTCCGCCTATCGAATTGTTCTGGCGCGTGCACTTCATGCTCGGCGCAGCGGCGTTCAGCATGTCCGGGATCAAGGCTTTGCGCGCCATCGCCGAGACCGATTTTGGAGTCAACACCTCCATCGAGCAGGTCATGCGCCTGATGGTGCCGTTCCTGGCCGCTGGCATGCGCGCTGAAAGCGGTGTTACCGACCCGGCCATGGCGGCCGCCCAACTGCGCCCGCGCAGCAAGTCCGTACCGGTGGCGGCCAAGGTTTAGCCACTGGCGTCTGGGCGCAACCGCTTGCATCCGCTAAGCTAGCCGCCCATGCCGATTTCAACTAGTTACCCGCACCCCATCGCCTTGCCCGGCTCGACCTGGCGAAGCGGCGGGGTGCGCGCGTCATTCAAGGAAAATTTATGACTGCTGCCCTGCAAGGCTCTTTGATGGTGGACGTCGCCGGCACCTGGCTGACAGCTGAAGATCGCCACTTGTTGCGCCAGCCTGAAGTGGGCGGCCTGATCATTTTTGCGCGCAATATCGAGCATCCGCGCCAGGTGCGGGAATTGAGCGCCGCCATTCGTGCGGTGCGCCCGGACCTGCTGCTGGCCGTCGACCAGGAAGGCGGTCGGGTCCAGCGCCTGCGCCAGGGGTTTGTACGCCTGCCGGCCATGCGTGCGCTGGCGGACAATCCGAACGCCGAATACCTGGCCGAGCAGTGTGGCTGGGTCATGGCCACGGAAGTACTGGCAGTTGGCCTGGACCTGAGCTTCGCCCCCGTGCTGGACCTCGACTACCAGCGTAGCGCCGTCGTAGGCACGCGTTCGTTCGAAGGTGATCCCGAACGTGCAGCGCTGCTGGCCGGCGCCTTTATCCGGGGTATGAACAGCGCCGGCATGGCCGCCACCGGCAAGCACTTCCCGGGGCATGGCTGGGCGGAGGCAGATTCCCACGTCGCCATTCCCAATGATGAACGTAGCCTGGAACAGATTCGCACCCACGACCTGGTGCCCTTTGCGCGCCTGAGCAAGCAATTGGCCGCGGTCATGCCGGCCCACGTGATCTACCCGCAGGTCGATAACCAACCGGCCGGCTTCTCGCGCCGTTGGCTGCAAGACATTCTGCGCGGCGAGTTGCAGTTCGACGGGGTGATTTTCAGTGATGACCTGTCCATGGCCGGTGCCCATGTGGTGGGGGATGCGGCGAGTCGGATCGAGGCTGCGTTGAGTGCTGGCTGCGACATGGGCCTGGTGTGCAATGACCGTGCGGCCGCCGAGCTGGCCCTGAGTGCCGCCCAGCGCATGAAGGTCACGCCGTCGGCGCGCATTGCCCGTATGCGTGGGCAGGCGATTGCGTCGACTGACTACAAGCAGCACCCACGTTGGTTGGCGGCGCTCGGCGCGCTTCGGGATGCGCAGTTGATCGAATGAGATTGAGCTGCGCCCATCGCAGGCAAGCCCGCTCCCACATTTGATTTGTGGCGGTACCAAAAATCTCTGCCCCAGTGAGCCCCCCCTGTGGGAGCGGGCTTGCCCGCGATAGCTATCTAACTATCAACGCTTCTCTAGCTTTTGGGGCAATGGCGCGAACAGCGCCTCGATATCTTCGTTGCCCAACTTCCAGTCGCCCGTGGTACGACCATCCAGCACACCCGCCGCCAGGTCTGACTTTTCTTGCTGCAACGCCTGGATCTTCTCTTCCACGGTGCCCCGGGCAATCATCTTGTAGACGAATACCGGCTTCTCCTGGCCGATGCGATACGCACGGTCAGTCGCCTGGTTTTCCGTGGCTGGGTTCCACCAGGGGTCGTAGTGGATCACGGTATCGGCTTCGGTCAGGTTAAGCCCCACGCCGCCAGCCTTGAGGCTGATCAGGAAGATCTGCAGCCTGCCACTCTGGAAGTCCTTGACCGGCGTGCGCCGGTCGCGGGTCTGGCCGGTCAGCAAGGCATAGGCGACCCCGCGTTTTTTTAGTTCGATCTCAATCAGGCTGAGCATTGAGGTGAACTGCGAGAACAGCAAAATCCTGCGCCCTTCGGCAAACAGTTCGTCGAGCATCTCCATCAGGCTGTCGAGCTTGCCCGAGCTGCTGCCGCGCGCGGGCGGGGTGGCGTCGTTCACCAGGCGCAGGTCGCAGCAGACCTGGCGCAGCTTGAGCAGCGCTTCCAGAATGATGATCTGGCTACGAGCCACGCCCTTGCGGGTGATCTCGTCGCGCACCTTCTTGTCCATGGCCAGGCGCATGGTTTCGTACACATCGCGCTGGGCTTCGTTGAGATCGACCCAGTGGATGATCTCAGTCTTGGGCGGCAATTCAGTGGCCACCTGTTCTTTGGTGCGGCGTAGCAGGAACGGCTTGATCCGACCGTTGAGGTGTTGCAATCGCACGTCGCTGCCGCGTTTTTCGATGGGCACGCGGTAATCACGGTTGAAGCTTTTTACATCGCCCAACCAACCCGGCAGCAGGAAGTGGAACAGCGACCACAGTTCGCCCAGGTGGTTTTCCAGGGGCGTGCCGCTCAGGCACAGGCGCTGGCGTGCATTCAGCTCGCGGGCGGCCTGGGCGGCCTTGCTGGTGGGGTTCTTGATGTATTGGGCTTCGTCGAGGATCAGCACATGCAGCGGCTGCGCGGCCAGTTGCTCGATGTCTTTGGGCAACAGGGCGTAGGTGGTCAGCAGCAGGTCGTAATCCTGTAACTGGGCGAAGTGTTTCTTGCGCCCGGCACCGTACAGCGCCAATACCTTGAGCTGCGGGGTGAAGTGCGCGGCCTCGTCGAGCCAGTTGGGGATCAGGCTGGTGGGCATCACCACCATGCACGGCCGGTCCAGGCGCCCGGCGATTTTTTCGCTGAGAATATGTGCCAGGGTCTGCAGGGTTTTGCCCAGGCCCATGTCGTCCGCGAGAATCCCGCCCACTTCCAGTTGGCGCAGGGACTGCATCCAGCTCAGGCCTTCGAGCTGATAGGGGCGTAACGTGGCGTTCAGGCCTTCGGGGGCGATGCAGGTGAAGTCCTTGATGTCGCGCAGGCGCTGGGCAAAGCTGCGGATCTGCTCGCCGCCTTCCCATTGCAGGGGCAGGTCTTCCAGCGGGTTGAGCCGAGTGGCGTCGGCCTTGGCCAGGCGCAAGGTAGTTGTGCCGGGCTCTTGCAGGTAGAACTCGCCGAGGGTCGCCAGCACCGGTTTGAGCCGGCCATAGGGCAGGGCGACTTGCAGTGGGCCGTGGCCACCGTTGGGAAGGCCAGGGATGTTCACCAGGATCAGTTCGTCGTCGCGACGGCGCGCGAGTTTTTCCGGGTTGAGGATTTCGGTGTGGGAGCGCATCAGGTTCAACAGGATCGGCAGCAGGCTCAGCCGTTCGCCATTGACGATGATCCCCAGCTCCAGGTCGAACCAGTCGCGCTCCGGCACTTCATCGACGCTGGCGTACCAGTCATCGACCGGGCTCAGGTCAAAGCCGAAATCCTCATCGATCTGCAGCTCCCAGCCTTCAGCGCGCAGGCTCGGCGAGGCGTTGAGGGTGAAGTTCAGCCAGGCGCTGTCATTGACCATCTCAAACAACTCGCCGGCGCTTTCCGGCAGGGCCTTGCTCTGGCGGGTGGCGATCTTGAAGCCAAGCAGGCGCAGGTGTTCGCGAAAGCCTTGTTCCACCTCGGGGTGACGCTTGATCCGCAGGCTCTGGGTTTCCTGGCGCACGATGATATCGGCGTTTTTCTGGCCGCTGACGTAATTGCCCAGGTAATTGAACGACAGCGCCGCCCGGTGCTGGATATAGCGCTGCATCTTGCCGTTGCGCGGCTCAAAGGCGCTGAACTCGATGCTGGCCAGCCACAGCCGTGGAATCGGCTGCACGTCCTCAAGCACCACTTGCGGCAGGACCACGCGGTTATCCAGCACGGCCTGCAGCTTCTCCAGCAGTTCGGCATCCTTGGCCGCTGCCGGGTAGGCCAGGGTTTCCTGGACCTGCAGCAGCACCGCCGCGATGTGTTTGCAATTGGTGTGCACGGGGCAGGTGCAGCGACTGTCCACCAGGATCAAGGTGCCTTTGGCCGACTCGCGCAGAGAGATGGTCTGGCGATACACATTGCCGCCCGAGCCTTCGCAACTGGCGATGATGGTGCTGTCGCCCGACTCGACAATCCGCACGCGGTTTTCCAGGGCGTAGCGCCTGCCGCGCTCCAGGCTTTGTTCCTTGAAGCGGTTGGCCCAGGAGGGGGCCAGGGGCTTGGTCAGCGAGGGCGTCAGGGGCATGGCGCTGGATCAGTCCGCGAGGCCGGGCGGCGGTGCGCTCGGTGGCTTGGCGGTGAGGGAGGTGATCTTGATCAGCAAGGCCAGGTGGCCGCCGTCCAGGTAGTTGAGTTGGTTGTTCTTGGTGCGCACGTCTGGCTGGCTCAGGTGTTCGCTGGCAATCACGCTGCCGTTGTTGTCGAACTGGTTGAGCCACAGGCTTGCGTCAATACGGGTAAAGCGCCCCAGTTGCAGGTCCAGGGTGCCCTGGATGGGGTACTGGCCGAACTGTTCCTGGCCGTCGGTGATTTTCACCTTCACCGGCTGCTCGCCCAGGTTCTGTTCCCAGGCCTTGTGCAGCAGTACGGTGTAGTCGCCATTGGCCTTTAGTTTCTCGACGATGTTGTTCAGGCGCGGCGGGCTGATTTTCTCGATCCCTTGGCGTGGCGCCCCGGCGGCCCAGTCTTCCGGGGCTGGCCGGCTGTTGATCACCGGCTCCGCATTCTGGCGGATCAGGATCATTTCCACCTGGTAGAGGCTGTCGGCAAACGCCGAAGGTGCAACTACCACCAACAACAGGCTCAGGATACGAAGCAGGCGCATGGGGCGTCCTTCAAGCAGATTTCGGGATGAGGCGCTCAAACAGCGCCTCCAATGTATTAAAGCGCTCTTCTGCACGTTCCATCGGCACCATGAACTTGAACAGCGTGGCGCCTTCGAATTTGTAGCGGTTGGGCTGGCCCTGGATCAACTTGATCAGGACCAGTGGGTCTACCGGCGTCTGCGCTTCGAACTCGATACGCCCGCCCTGCGGCCCGGCGTCGACCTTCTTGATCCCCAGTTGCTCGGCCTGCAGTTTGAGCAGGGTCAGGCGCACCAGGTTCTTGGTCGGTTCCGGCAACAGGCCGAAGCGGTCGATCATCTCCACTTGCAGGTCCTTGAGGCCTTCTTCGTCGGTGGCCGAGGCGATGCGCTTGTACAGGATCAGCCGTGCATGCACATCCGGCAGGTAGTCCTCGGGAATCAACGCCGGCAGGCGCAGGTTGATTTCCGGGCCGCCGCCCAGGGGTTGATCGAGGTTCGGTTGCTCGCCTTTGCGGATGGCCTTTACCGCCCGCTCGAGCATCTCCATATAGAGGGTAAAGCCCACGGCCTGGATCTGCCCGCTCTGGCCGTCGCCCAGCAGTTCGCCGGCGCCACGGATTTCCAGGTCGTTGGTGGCCAGCACAAAGCCTGCGCCCAGGTCCTGGGTGTTGGCGATGGCCTCCAGGCGCTTTTCGGCGTCGCCAGTGATTTGCTGGCGCGGTGGCGTCAGCAGGTAGGCATAGGCCTGGTGGTGACTGCGGCCGACCCGGCCACGCAACTGGTGCAGCTGCGCCAGGCCGAACTTGTCGGCGCGCTCGATGATGATGGTGTTGGCGCTCGGCACGTCGATGCCGGTCTCGATGATGGTCGAGGCGATCAGCACGTTGAAGCGCTTGTGGTAGAAGTCGCTCATCACCTGTTCGAGTTCGCGCTCGCGCATCTGCCCGTGGCCGATGCCGATCCGTGCTTCCGGCACCAGTTCGGCGAGGTCGGCGGCGCATTTCTCGATGGTTTTCACATCGTTGTGCAGGTAGTAGACCTGGCCGCCGCGCAGCAACTCGCGCAGCAGGGCTTCCTTGATCGTGCTGTTGTTCTGCTCCATGACGAAGGTGCGCACCGACAGGCGTCGCGCCGGCGGCGTGGCGATGATCGACAGGTCGCGCATGCCCGACACCGCCATGTTCAACGTGCGCGGGATTGGCGTGGCGGTCAGGGTCAGGATATCGACCTCGCTGCGCAGGGCCTTGAGTTGCTCCTTCTGGCGTACGCCAAAGCGGTGCTCTTCGTCGATGATCACCAGGCCCAGGTTCTTGATCTTCACATCGTCCGACAGCAGCTTGTGCGTGCCAATCACGATATCGATCTTGCCTTCGGCCAGGTCGGCGACGGCGGCGTTGACTTCCTTGGTCGACTTGAAGCGGCTCATCACCTCCACGGTCACCGGCCAATCGGCGAAGCGGTCGCGAAAGCTGTTGTAGTGCTGCTGGGCGAGCAGGGTGGTCGGCACCAGGATTGCCACCTGGCGGCCGCCATGCACCGCGATGAACGCGGCGCGCATCGCCACTTCGGTCTTGCCAAAGCCCACGTCGCCGCAGACCAGGCGGTCCATGGGCTTGGGCGCAAGCATGTCGGCGCGCACCGCATCGATGGTGGTTTGCTGGTCCGGGGTTTCTTCGAAGGCGAAGCCGGCGCTGAACGTGGCGTAGTCGGCCTTCGGGTCGGCGAACGCATAACCTTCGCGGGCCGCACGGCGGGCATAGATGTCCAGCAGTTCGGCGGCCACGTCGCGCACCTGCTCGGCGGCCTTGCGCTTGGCCTTCTGCCAGGTCTCGGAGCCCAGGCGGTGCAACGGTGCGAGGGCGTCGTCGCTGCCGGTGTAGCGCGCGATCAGGTGCAGGTTGGCCACCGGCACATAGAGCTTGGCGCCCTCGGCGTATTCCATGGTGAGGAATTCGGCGGCCTGGTTGTCGATCTCCAGGGTCTGCAGGCCCAGGTAGCGCCCCACGCCGTGGTCGATGTGCACCACCGGCGCGCCTTCGCGCAGTTCGGTGAGGTTCTTGATCACCGCGTCGTTGTTGGCGTCGGCGCGTTTTTCCCGGCGCCGGCGCTGCATCACGCGTTGGCCGAACAGCGGGCTCTCGGCAATCAGCGCCAGGGCCGGATCATCCAGTTGCAGGCCTTCGTTCAGCGGCGCAATGGTGATCGCCAGGCGATCCTTGCCGGCGACAAAATCTGGCCAGCTGTCGACAGTTTTTGGTCGCAGCTTCAGGCGTTCCAGCAACTCCAGCAGCACTTCGCGGCGCCCGGCGGATTCGGCGGTAAACAGCACACGACCGGGGAAGTCACCGAGAAAGTCGGACAACGCTTGCAGCGGCTGGCTGGCCTTGGCCTCGATGGCCAGGTTGGGCAGGGTCTGGGCCGGGAAACGCTCGCGACCGACGCCGGCTTCCACATCCTGCTGGCTGGCGACCACGCGCGGCCAGTTTTTCAGGCGGGCGAAGCAGTCCTCTACCGGCAGGAACAGCTCGGCAGGCGGCAATAAAGGCCGGGAGGGGTCGACGCGGCGTTCTTCATAACGGTTGCGCACGTCGTTCCAGAAGTTTTCCGCCGCCTGCTCGATACCCGGCAGCGAGAACACCTGGGTGTCCTGGGGCAGATAATCGAACAGGGTCGAGGTTTCGTCGAAGAACAGCGGCAGGTAGTACTCGATACCGGCGGGCGTAATCCCGCTGCTCAGGTCCTGGAAGATCGGGCAACGACGGAAGTCCACGTCAAAGCGCTCGCGAAAGCGCGCCTTGAAGCGCGTGACCGCGTCTTTTTGCAGGGGGAACTCCCTGGCCGGCAGCAGTTTGATCGACTGTACTTTGTCGATGGAACGCTGGTTTTCCGGGTCGAAGGTGCGCAGGGTCTCGATTTCGTCATCGAACAGGTCGATGCGGTAGGGCAGTTTGCTGCCCATCGGAAACAAGTCGATCAGTGCGCCGCGCACGGCGAACTCGCCATGTTCGTACACCGTATCGACGCAGCGGTAGCCACTGGCTTCCAGGCGCGTGCGCATTTGCTCCACGTCGAGCTTCTGGCCGATATCCAGCACCAGGCTGCTGCCCAGCAGGAACTTGGTCGGCGCCAGGCGGTGCAGCGCCGTAGTGATCGGCACCACCAGTACACCGTGGGCCAGTTCCGGCAAGCGGTACAGGCTGGCGATGCGCTGGGAGATGATGTCCTGGTGCGGCGAGAACAAGTCGTAGGGCAGGGTTTCCCAGTCCGGGAAGTGCAGCACCGGCAAATCGGGGGCGAAGAAGCTCAGCTCCTGCTCCAGCCGCTCGGCACTTTGGCTGTCGGCGGTCAGGAGCAGGGTAAAGCGCTTGGCTGCACTGGCAGCCTCGGCAATGGCCAGGCTCAGGGCGGCACCGGGCAGATTGCCCCAATGCTGTTTACCTGCCTGGGCAGGGAGTAGCGGTAGACGCAGGACGGGCACGGAAGGTTGAGCTCCAGCGTTGCGACAAAGTCGGTAATTGTAACGGCCTGGAGTGCCGCCTGTCAGTTGCTGACTGTGCCTATTACGGTTTGTAGGAAATGTAGTGGCTAAGACAAACAATGCGCGGTTTTGACTCAATATGTAGTGCCGAAATGCACATATGTTTCGGAGGGTTACGGACAAGTCGCCTGGGGCTCTCTCCGAGGGGTTCGCTGGAAGCCGCGTATTTACTGGCCTGTAGCGCGGTGAAAATTATTTGCAAGGGCTTTTGTTGCGTGACGCGCATTGCTCAGGGGGCGGTCGGGCGGCATAATGTAGCCCCTTTTTTCAGCCCCTACATGTGGAAGGTTCCCGTGACTCAGAAGCCCGACCAGTGTCTTGGTGAATGGATCGACCGTGAAGCACTCGCAGAAGCGATGATCCCGCTTATCGGTCAGCTGTACCGCAATAACAATGTGGTGAGCTCGATCTATGGCCGCAGCCTGATCAACCAATCAGTCATCGCGATTCTCAAGGCTCATCGCTTTGCTCGCCATCGTTCTGCCGACGATAGCGAACTCTCCGTCCACGAAACATTCCCTCTGCTTAAAGCCATGAGCGAGCTCAAGCTCGGCGCGGCCTCGGTAGACCTGGGCAAGTTGGCGTTCAAATTCCGCGCTCAAGGCAATGGCCGCAGCGCCGAGCAGTTCGTGCGTGAAGAGCTGGCCGACGTGGTTGGCCAGCAAAATGCCGCGTCCCGCAAAGGCACCGACGTGGTGCTGTACGGCTTCGGTCGTATCGGCCGCCTGCTGGCACGCATCCTGATCGAAAAAACCGGCGGTGGCGACGGCCTGCGCCTGCGGGCCATTGTCGTGCGCAAAGGCGCCGAGAATGACCTGACCAAGCGCGCCAGCCTCTTGCGCCGCGACTCGGTACACGGTTCGTTCAATGGCACCATCACCATCGACGAAGAAAACAACACCATCACCGCCAACGGTAACCTGATCCAGGTGATCTACGCGAAGAACCCGACCGAGGTGGATTACACCCAGTACGGCATCCAGAACGCCTTGCTGGTGGACAACACCGGCGTCTGGCGTGATGCCGACGGCCTGGGCCAGCACTTGGCGTGCCCAGGTATCGACCGCGTTGTGCTGACCGCGCCTGGCAAGGGCAAGCTGAAGAACATCGTTCACGGCATCAACCACAACGAAATCACCGCTGACGACAAGATCGTGTCTGCCGCTTCCTGCACCACCAACGCCATCGTGCCGGTGCTCAAGGCTGTGAATGACAAGTTCGGCATCATCAACGGTCACGTCGAAACCGTTCACTCGTACACCAACGACCAGAACCTGATCGACAACTTCCACAAGGGCGATCGCCGTGGCCGTAGCGCCGCGCTGAACATGGTGATCACCGAGACCGGTGCTGCCACCGCTGCTGCCAAGGCCCTGCCTGAGCTGGCCGGCAAGCTGACCGGTAACGCGATCCGTGTACCTACGCCGAACGTGTCGATGGCCATTCTCAACCTCAACCTTGAGAAAGCCGCCACCCGTGAAGAGATGAACGAGTACCTGCGCTACATGGCGCTGCACTCCGATCTGCATAAGCAAATCGACTTCGTCAATTCCCAGGAAGTGGTGTCCACCGACTTCGTTGGCTCGCGCCACGCCGGTGTGGTCGATGCTGAAGCGACCATCACCCAGGATAACCGCGTTGTACTGTACGTCTGGTACGACAACGAATTCGGTTACAGCTGCCAGGTGGTGCGTGTGATGGAAGACATGGCTGGGGTCAACCCGCCGGCGTTTCCGCGCTAAGCATTAGCGGTAGATGAAAAAGCCCCGACTGGTTCGGGGCTTTTTTGTGTCTGGGGGATTGTGTTGGATTTGAAGGCCTCATCGCGGGCAAGCCCGCTCCCACAGTTTGATTTGCGAATACATTCAAATGTGGGGGCGGGCTTGTCGGGCCGCCGCATCGCCGCGATAGCGATCTATCAGGCCCCACCGACTACCGAAGCCTGTGCAGTGCGCAGTTCATGCCGATTACCCTTGAACAGCACCAGGGTCGCAATCAACCCCAGCACCGCCGCCCCACTGAGCCAGATCCCCGGCGCTGCCTTGTTATCCAGCACATGGATCAGGTAAGTGCAGGCGGCCGGGGTAAAGCCGCCAAAGGTTGCGGTCGCCAGGCTGTAGGCCAGGGAAAAACCTGTGGTGCGGACTTCCACCGGCATGATTTCGGTCAGTGCAACGACCATGGCGCCGTTATACGAGCCATACAGGAAGGACAGCCATAACAGCACGATCAGCAGGTGGCTGAAACTCGGATTGACCACCAGCCACGACAACGCCGGGTATGCCGTGAGAATCGCCAGAATCGTCGCGCCGAGCAGTAAGGGTTTGCGGCCGATCTTGTCGGACACGGCGCCCATCACCGGCAACCAGATAAAGTTGGAAATGCCCACGCACACGGTGACCAATAGCGCATCCAGGTCCGAGAGGTGCAACTCGGCTTTGCCAAAGGTCGGTGTGTAGGCAGTGATCAGGTAGAACGACACGGTGGTCATCACCACCAGCGCCATGCCTGCCACGACGATGCCAAAGTTCTGACCAATGGAACGGATGATTTCCTGCAGGGTAGGGCGGTGTTTGCGCGCCTGGAACTCAGGCGTTTCTTCCAGGGAGCGGCGAATCACGAAGATCACCGGCACGATCAGGCAGCCGATCAGGAACGGCACGCGCCAGCCCCATTCGCCCATTTCCTCGGGGCTTAGCCAGTGGTTCAGGCCTACGCCCAGCAGGCCGGCGAAGACCACGGCGGCTTGCTGGCTGGCGGACTGCCAACTGACGAAGAAGCCCTTGCGCCCCGGCGTGGCGATTTCTGCCAGGTACACCGAAACCCCGCCCAGCTCGACACCCGCGGAGAAGCCTTGCAGCAACCGGCCAAGCAGCACGATCAGCGGCGCGGCCACCCCGAGCGTGGCGTAGCCGGGCACGCAGGCGATCAACACCGTACCGGCGGCCATCATGGCCAGGGTGATCACCAGGCCTTTTTTACGGCCATGGCGGTCGATGTAGGCACCGAGAAAAATCGCCCCCAGCGGGCGCATCAGGAACCCGGCACCGAAGGTCGCCAGGGACAACATCAGGGAGGCAAAGGCGCTGTCGGCAGGGAAGAAGGTCTTGGCGATGGCCGTGGCGTAGAAGCCGTAGACCATGAAGTCGAACATTTCGAGGAAGTTACCGCTGACAACGCGAAAGATCGCCTTGCCTTTGCCCGTGGTGCTGGACATGTCATTTACTCAACTGGCTATCTTGTTGGAAATCCCTGGTTGTTGTTCGTCCGTGCTGCAGAATCTGGGCGCGCGGTGGCGCCAAAGAGTTTTGTAACCATATGTGTATCCGTGTTGCCGAGCAACAAAAACCGTTAGCACGCTGGCTATTTGCCGCAAGTGGTCCTGAGCAGGCGACGACATGCCGCATAATGGCTCGCCCGGGAAATATGCTTGAGTGCGGCATCATTTTGGTTTTCAGCAGCGAGAAGGTTGTGTGGCTTATGGGCGGTTTGCGATACGTAGTGGTGGGCGCTGCACTGGCGATCCTGGCGGGCTGCGGTAAAGGTGAGCCCCTGGAGGCTTTTGGCGGCCCGACCATGGGCAGCACTTATTCGATCAAGTACGTCCGCACCCCCGGTACGCCGGCGGCCAGTGCTGTACAGCCGCAAGTCGAGCGCATCCTTGCCGAGGTCGACCGGCAGATGTCGACCTATCGCAGCGATTCCGATATCGAGCGTTTCAACGACCTGCCGGCCAACCGCTGTCAGGCGATGCCCGAATCGATCCTGCGGTTGGTGCGCACGGGCGAGCAACTGTCCCAGGCCAGTGGCGGCGCTTTTGACCTGACGGTCGAGCCGCTGCTGAACCTGTGGGGTTTTGGCCCCCAGGCGCGCCAGGTAAAAGTCCCGGAGCCCATCGCGCTGGCCCTGGCGCGCCAGCGGGTCGGCCATCAACACCTGCGTATCGACGCTGGCCAGTTGTGCAAGGATGCGGCGGTACAGGTGGACTTCAACAGCATCGCCGCCGGCTACACGGTGGACCGGATTGCCGAGCGGCTTGATCAGTTGGGCATTGAGCGGTACCTGGTCGAAGTGACCGGCGAGCTCAAGGCCGCCGGGCGCAAACCTGACGGTACGCCCTGGCGTGTGGCTCTGGAGGAGCCCCGCGATGACCAGCAGGTCGCAGAGCGCGTTATCGCAGTGGACGGCTTTGGCGTGTCTACTTCAGGTGACTATCGCAATTATTTCCAGCAGGATGGTCGCCGCTATTCCCACACCCTCGATGCGCGAACCGGTGCGCCGATCACCCATCACCTGGCGTCGGTCACGGTGCTGGAGGCTTCGGCGTTGATGGCCGATGGCTTGTCGACGTTGCTGCTGGTGCTGGGGCCTGAAGAAGGCTGGGACTATGCAGAAAAACACCAGATCGCGGCGTTTTTTGTGATGCGAGAGGGGGATGCTTTCGTCACACGCAGCAACAAAGCGTTCGAACAACTGACGGCGGTCAAGCCGTAATCAATACTGTGTAGTAAAGGCAAAACTGGCCTACGACGCGACCAAGGGTTAATGTGCGCGGCGTTGAGCCTTATATAGACTGTGCCCCGGCTCACACACCTGAGCCTATTTGATCCTTCATGACCGCTGGCCGCGGCATGATTTAGCCAGGCGCCCAACCGTGCGCCCTGGCCTGTTCTGAGGAGTACGCATGGCTGTCTACAACTACGACGTGGTGGTACTGGGTTCTGGCCCAGCTGGAGAAGGTGCGGCGATGAATGCCGCCAAAGCAGGACGCAAGGTGGCGATGGTCGATAGCCGTCGTCAGGTCGGCGGTAACTGCACCCACCTGGGCACCATCCCGTCCAAGGCCTTGCGTCACTCGGTGCGCCAGATCATGCAGTTCAACACCAACCCGATGTTCCGGGCCATTGGTGAGCCGCGCTGGTTCTCGTTCCCGGATGTGCTGAAAAGCGCCGAGAAAGTCATTTCCAAGCAAGTCGCCTCGCGTACCGGCTACTACGCCCGTAACCGTGTCGACCTGTTCTTCGGCACCGGCAGCTTCGCCGACGAGCAAACTGTCGAAGTGGTCTGCGCCAATGGCGTGGTCGAGAAACTGGTGGCCAAGCACATCATCATCGCCACTGGCTCGCGCCCGTATCGCCCGGCCGATATCGATTTTCACCACCCGCGTATCTACGATAGCGACACCATCCTCAGCCTGGGCCACACCCCACGCAAACTGATCATCTACGGCGCTGGCGTGATCGGCTGTGAATACGCCTCGATCTTCAGTGGCCTGGGTGTACTGGTGGAGTTGGTGGACAACCGTGACCAGTTGCTGAGCTTCCTCGACTCGGAAATCTCCCAGGCGTTGAGCTACCACTTCAGCAACAACAACATCACCGTGCGCCACAACGAGGAATACGATCGCGTTGAAGGCTTGGACAACGGGGTGATCCTGCACCTCAAGTCCGGCAAGAAGATCAAGGCCGACGCCTTGCTCTGGTGCAACGGCCGTACCGGCAACACCGACAAGCTGGGCATGGAAAACATCGGGGTCAAGGTCAACAGCCGTGGCCAGATCGAGGTGGATGAGAACTACCGCACCTGCGTCACCAATATCTATGGTGCCGGCGATGTGATCGGCTGGCCGAGCCTGGCCAGTGCCGCCCACGACCAGGGCCGTTCTGCCGCTGGCAGCATTGTCGACAACGGCAGCTGGCGTTACGTCAACGACGTGCCGACCGGGATCTACACCATTCCCGAGATCAGCTCCATCGGCAAGAACGAGCACGAACTGACCAAGGCCAAGGTGCCTTATGAAGTGGGCAAGGCATTTTTCAAGAGCATGGCGCGTGCGCAGATCGCCGGCGAGCCTCAAGGCATGCTGAAGATCCTGTTCCACCGCGAGACGTTGGAAGTGCTCGGCGTGCATTGCTTCGGCTACCAGGCCTCGGAGATCGTGCACATCGGCCAGGCGATCATGAACCAGCCGGGCGAGCAAAATACCCTGAAGTATTTCGTCAACACCACGTTCAACTACCCGACCATGGCCGAAGCCTATCGGGTAGCGGCCTACGACGGCCTCAACCGGCTTTTTTGAGCGGCTCCGGCCGGTGGCCTGAGCCGGCCGGGGAGACCGATTTCAGTAATTCCCGAGAGTGGCAGTGGCCAAACCGGGAAAGTCTGTAATCAGGCTATCTACGCCGAAGTCGGCGAGCCTGCGCATCAGCGCGGGTTCGTTGACTGTCCACACGGACACGTGCAACCCCTGGCGCTGGGCCTTGGCCAGGCGTTCAGGGGTACACAACGTCCAGTTCAACGCCAAAATCTCACAGCCATAGTTCTGCGCGACCTTCAGCGGGTCGAGCCAGGCGTATTCGGCCACCAGTCCACGGGACAGGTCCGGCGTCAACTCCAGGGCAGCCTTCAACACTTCCCGCGAGCTTGAGGTCACGGTGACCTTGTCCAGCAAGCCAAAGCGCTGGGCCATTTCGCGGATCGCCAGCACAGTGGTCGCGGCGCGGGTGCGCGAGGCGCTCTTGACTTCCAGTTGCCAGTGATCGAAGTCGCACTTCTCGAACAACTCCTCCAGGCGCGGGATCGGGCAGGGGCTGACCCAGCCTGGGCCGCCGTTGCGCGCGTCCATCTTCACCAGGTCGGCGGCGGCATATTCCACCACCTTGCCGCGCCGGTCGGCGGTACGCTTGAGGGTTGGGTCGTGGATTACCATCAGCTCGCCGTCCATGGACAGGTGCAAGTCCAGCTCGCAACGGCGCACGCCGTGCTTGAGGCATTGCTGGAAGCTGGTCAGGGTGTTTTCCGGTGCTTCGCCTTTAGCGCCGCGGTGGCCATAAATCAGGGTCACAGTTGCTCCTTTTCGCCAGGTGTATGGCTGGATGAATATCAAATCAGGTGTCTTGGCCGTCGCTTTGTTCCCGGGCCAGGCGCCGTTCCTGGGCCTGTTTTTGCAATATATATCGCGCCAGCAACTGGCGCTGGGCGTCGGTCATGGATTCGAATTCGGTGCCCACGTCAAAACCATCGCCCTTTGGATCGCAGTGGGTGACCTTGGCCCGTAACAACAGGCCCAGCGCCTGGGGCATCAGCACCAGCTTGACTGCCAGGTGGCTGCCCGGCGCGAGCACCGTGGGGTGCTGGAAGTCGATACCGCCTTCGGAGATGATCACCGGCTGCGGCGCACCGATCTCACCCAGCAGGCTTTGCGCCATGACTTGGCTGAGCAGGTCCATGCGTTTGTTCTGCACCTTGAGGAAGGCGGCGAGGGTGCGGTCGCGCTCGCCGAGCTGGCGCAGCAGGTGCTGGGACTCGAATTCGCTCAGGTGCAGTTCACTGAGCAGGTTGAACAGCGGGGAATCATCCAGCAACACTTCCTTGCTCGCCGCTTGCGGGGCCGACAGGCTTTTGATTTGGAGTGCGATCATGTCGTCGATACGGTAGTATTCGCGGCGATCTTCTTCATCTAATGTCGTCATGGCGAACCCCAGGTAACGGTAATGGTCTGAGTGTAAAGCTGCTTACCAGACCCCGCCACCGGGACGTCTTCTTTTCCTCCGAACAAGCCCCGACATGTTCAGACCTCTCTTCGTATTTATCGGCACGCGTTATACCCGTGCAAAGCGTCGCAATCATTTTGTGTCGTTCATTTCCCTGACCTCCATGATCGGACTCGCCCTGGGCGTTGTCGTGATGATCGTGGTGCTATCGGTGATGAATGGCTTCGATCATGAGATGCGCACCCGCGTGCTGGGCATGGTGCCCCACGCGACCATCGAGTCCGGCGAGCCCCTGGGTGACTGGCAAGGCCTGGCCGACAAGGTCAAGCAGAACCCCAAGGTGCTGGCCGTCGCGCCATTTACCCAGATGCAGGGCCTGCTGACCAACGACGGCAAGGTGCAGAAAGTCCTGCTCAATGCCATCGACCCGGCGCAGGAGCGCAAGGTCTCGATCATTGACCAGTTCATGCAGCAGGGCCAACTCGATGCCCTTACGCCTGGCAGCTTCGGCATCGTGATTGGCGACCGGGCGGCAGCCAAGCTGGGCGTGGCTATCGGCGACAAGCTGACGTTTGTCGCCCCCGAGGTCACGGTGACCCCGGCCGGGATGTTCCCGCGCATGAAGCGCTTTACCGTGGTCGGCATCTTTCATGTCGGCGCCGGCGAGATCGATGGCTTCCTCGGCCTGACCAACCTCACCGACCTGGCCCGCCTGCATCGCTGGAAGCCGGACCAGGTGCAGGGCCTGCGCCTGAAATTCAACGACTTGTTCGAAGCACCGCGCGGCGCTTGGGAAATTGCCCAGCACCTGGGTGAAAGCCAGTACTACGCCCGCGACTGGACCCGTACCCACGGCAACCTGTACCAGGCGATCCGCATGGAAAAAGCCATGATCGGCCTGTTGTTGCTGCTGATCGTCGCCGTGGCCGCGTTCAACATCATCTCCACCCTGGTGATGGTGGTGAACGACAAGAAGGGCGATATCGCCATCCTGCGTACCCTTGGCGCCACGCCGGGGCAGATCATGGCGATTTTCATGGTCCAGGGCACGGTGATTGGCGTGGTCGGCACCTTGATCGGTACGGCGGTGGGGATTTTTGCCGCGCTGAACGTCAGCGCCGCCATCGCCGGCGTCGAAACCCTGATCGGCCACAAGTTTCTCAACGCCGACGTCTACTTCATCGACTATTTGCCATCCCAGGTGCAGAGCCAGGATGTGCTGATGGTCGGCGGCGCCGCGTTGGTCCTGAGTTTCCTTGCCACCCTATATCCAGCCTGGCGCGCGGCACGTACCCAGCCGGCGCAGGCTTTACGCTATGAGTGAATCGGGCATGAGTGAAAAAGCAATCCTGAGCTGCCGCAACCTGGGCAAATCCTACGAGGAAGGCCCGGAATCGGTAGTGGTGCTGTCCAACCTGCAACTGGAACTGCATCCCGGCGAGCGCGTGGCGATCGTCGGCAGTTCCGGCTCCGGCAAAAGTACCTTGCTCAATCTGTTGGGCGGCCTTGATACGCCGTCCCACGGCAGCGTGTGGCTGGCCGGTGAAGAGCTCTCGGCGTTGAACGAGAAGGCCCGTGGCCAGTTGCGCAACCGCTCCCTGGGCTTTGTGTACCAGTTCCACCATTTGCTGCCAGAGTTCACCGCCCTGGAAAACGTGTGCATGCCGCTCTTGATCGGCAAGACCGCGATCCCGCAGGCGCGCCAGCGTGCCACGGCGTTACTGGAGCGCGTCGGCCTTGGCCATCGCCTGGAGCACAAGCCTTCAGAGTTGTCCGGTGGCGAGCGCCAGCGTGTGGCGATTGCCCGCGCCCTGGTGAACAACCCAGGCCTGGTGATGCTCGACGAGCCGACCGGCAACCTTGACTCCCACACCGCCCAGGGCATCAAGGACTTGATGCTGGAGCTGAGCACCCAGATGCGCACCGCGTTCCTGGTGGTGACCCATGACATGAGCATGGCCCGGCAGATGGACCGCGTGTTGCACCTGCAGGAAGGTCATCTGGTCGCCATCTGACCTGTTTCAAGCCCGGGCGCCTGTGCCTGGGTTTTCTTTTTTTTCAGGCGGTGCAAGCGAATGTTCAGACCGTTATCGATTTTTATCGGCGCGCGCTATACCCGCGCCAAGCGCCGCAACCGTTTTGTCTCGTTTATTTCGATGACCTCGATGATCGGCCTCGCCTTGGGCGTGCTGGCGATGATCGTGGTGTTGTCGGTGATGAACGGTTTCCAGCGGGAAATGAGTTCACGCATTCTGGGCATGGTGCCGCACGCCACCATCGTCGGCGTAAACCCGATCAGCGACTGGCAGCCCGTGGCCGCCGCCGCCCTGAAAAACCCCGAAGTGACCGCCGCCGTGCCGTTCACCGAGATGGAGGGCATGCTGTCCTACAAGGGTTCGATGCAGCCGATCCAGATCAGCGGGATCGACCCGGCGCAGGAAGGCAAGGTCTCCATCGTCACCCAGCATATCGTCCAGGGGAACCTGGCAGACCTGCAGCCGGGTGAGTTCGGCGTGGTGATCGGGGAAATCACCGCACGCCGTTTCCGCCTGAATGTGGGTGACAAGCTGACATTGATCGTCCCGGAAATCAGCACGGCTCCCGGCGGCATTACCCCGCGTATGCAGCGTTTGAATGTGGTCGGTGTGTTCAAGGTCGGTGCCGAGCTGGACGGCTCGATGGCCCTGATCCACGTCGCCGATGCCGCGCAGATGCTGCGTTGGCAGCCCAACCAGGTGCAAAGCGTGCGCCTGGCGGTCAAGGACCTGTATGCGGCGCCCAAGGTTTCGGCAGACATCGCCAGTGGGCTGGGTGCGGCCTACAAGGCCGATGACTGGACCCATACCCAGGGCAGCCTGTTCAGCGCGATGAAGATGGAAAAGACCATGATCGGCCTGTTGCTGCTGATGATCGTCGCCGTCGCGGCCTTCAATATCATCGCCACGCTGATCATGGTGGTGAACGACAAGGGCGCGGACATCGCGATCCTGCGCACTATCGGCGCCACGCCACGGCAGATCATGGCGATCTTCATGGTCCAGGGCACGGTGATCGGTATTGTCGGCACTCTGATTGGCGGCGTGCTGGGGGTGATAGCCGCGCTCAACGTCAGTGAGCTGGTGGGCTGGATGGAGCGTGTGACCGGGCAGCATATCTTCAGTTCGGACGTGTATTTCGTCAGCAACCTGCCATCGGAGCTGCAAGGTGGCGATGTGCTGCTGATTTGCAGCGCGGGGTTTGTGTTGAGCTTTTTGGCGACGATCTACCCGGCGTATCGGGCGGCGAAGATCGAGCCGGCGCATGCCCTGAGATATTCGTAGGTCTTGAGATCGCTATCGCAGGCAAGCCAGCTCCCACATTTGACGGTGTTCGCAAATCAACATGTGGGAGCGGGCTTGCCCGCGATGAGGCCCGCCCAGCTTGCCTCAAACCCCCTGTGGCAACTCAATCACAAACCGCGTCCACCCCGGTTGTGATTCACAGAAAATCCTCCCCCCATGCGCCCGCACAATCGACTGGGTAATCGCCAACCCCAGCCCCGCATGCTCACTGCTGCCTTCATGCCGAGCCGGATCTGCGCGGTAGAACCGGTCAAACAGCTTGGGCAGCAACCCTTGGGGAATCCCGGTCCCGGTGTTTTCCACACTCAGTGGCACGCCCTGGGCGTTTTCGCTGATCCTCACCCGTACTTCGCCACCCGGCGAGGTAAAGCGCACGGCGTTGTCCAACAGATTGGAAAACGCCCGGCGCAGCATGCTGCGGTCACCGGCGGCACTGGCGCTGCCGTCGCGCAGCAGGTTGACCTGGGCGTCCTCGGCCAACGGCGCGAAGAACTCCAGCAAGGCATCTACCTCGTCGGCCAGGGCCAGGGGTTCGCGTTTGGGGTTGAGCAAACCGTGGTCGGCCTTGGCCAGGTACAGCATGTCGTTGACCAACTGGGCCATCCATTGCAGCTCTTCCAGATTGCTGTGCAGCGCTTCGCGGTAGTCTTCCAGCGGCCGGGGTTGGGTGAGGATCACCTGGGTCTGGGTCAGCAGGTTGGATAACGGTGTGCGCAGTTCGTGGGCGATATCGGCAGAGAACGCCGATAGCCGCTGGAACGCATCATCGAGGCGGCCAAACATCGCATTGAAGGCCTGGGCCAGTTCCGCCAGTTCGGCGGGCATCTGTTCCTGGGGCAGGCGCTGGGTCAGGGAGTGAGCGCGGATATTGCTGGCCACTTCGGTCATTCGCCGCAGGGGCCGCAGCCCGCTGCGCGCGGCCCAGGCGCCAAGGAGCGCGGTCGCCAGGGCGGACAGGCCGACTGTCAGCCAGATCAGGTGTTGCATGCGTTGCAGGAAGTGCTGGTGATGGGTGATGTCGAGCATCAGGACCAACTGCGCAGAACCGGGCTGGGCGGGGTTCAACGCAGCGTTGTACACCCGGTAGCTGGTGCCGGCGCTTTGCAGGCTGTGCAGGCCGGGCGCGGTGGGCAGGTCGGCGGGGATGCGCGGCGCGCTGTCAAACCAGCGCTGGCCGTCGGCGGCGTTGACGCGCACGGCCAGGTCCGGTTGATGGCTCAGTTCGTCTGTCAGTGCGGCCACGCGTTGGGCGAACAGCGCCGGGGTGTCGGCGCCTTGCAGGGCACTGCGCAGGGCCAGCAGCTTGCTGTCGAGCAATTGCTGGTCGAGTTCGATGAAGTGCTTTTCGCTGGCCTGGCTGAACAATACGCCCGCCAGCAGCGAGACCACGGCGGTGCAGCCGGCAAACAGCAGGGCCAGGCGGCTGGCCAGGGAGAGGCGTTTCATCAACTGAACCGCTCTTCCAGCACATAGCCCATGCCGCGCACGGTGTGGATCAGCTTGTTGGGGAAGCCGTCATCGATCTTCAAGCGCAGGCGGCGGATGGCCACTTCGATGATATTGGTGTCGCTGTCGAAATTCATGTCCCAGACCTGGGAGGCGATCAGCGACTTGGGCAACACTTCGCCCTGGCGGCGCAGGAGCATTTCCAGCAGGGCGAACTCCTTGGCGGTGAGGTCGATACGCTGGCCGCTGCGCTCCACGCGGCGCCGGATCAGGTCCAGGCGCAGGTCGGCCAGGTGCAGGTTGGTTTCCTGGGGTGTGCTGCTGCCGCGGCGCAACAGGCTGCGCACCCGGGCCAGCAGTTCGGAGAACGCGAATGGCTTGACCAGATAGTCGTCAGCGCCCAACTCCAGGCCGTGGACCCGATCTTCCACCGCATCCCGTGCCGTCAGGAACAGCACCGGGATTTCCAGGCCGGCACTGCGCACCGCCTGCAGGATCTGCCAGCCGCTGCGGCCCGGCAGCATCACATCGAGAATCAGCAAGTCGTAGTCACCTGTCAGCGCCAAGTGCTGGCCGGTGGTGCCGTCGGCCACCAGTTCGGTATTGAACCCGGCTTCGGCCAGGCCCTGGCGCAGGTATTGGCCGGTTTTGGGTTGGTCTTCGACGATCAGCAGTTTCATAGGCGACTCATGGCGGGGTAGCAGCGGGCTTTATACCGTGTGCGCCGGTGGGCTGGCGCAACCTGACAAAGTTGTAATCTAGCAGTCAGGTAACTGGCAGCGGTGCATTATTAGAGTGTCCCACAGGCTGGTCTTATACCTTTGGAGGATAAACATGTTTTTGCGTAAATCTGGGTGGCTGGCAGGTTGCTTGATGATGTTGAGCGTCCCGGCGCTGGCCGATGGCGCTCACACGTTTGCCTTTGGCGAGGCGGCTCCGGCGACCAAGGCCACTCGTACGGTGGAAGTGGTGCTGCAGGATATTTCCTTTGCACCCACCTCACTTGATGTAAAGGCCGGTGAGACGGTGCGCTTTGTGCTGGTCAACAAGGGGCAGTTGCTGCATGAGTTCAACCTGGGTGACGCAAGCATGCATGCCGATCACCAGAAAGAAATGCTCAAGATGCAAGCCAGTGGCATGTTGACCTCCACCGGCATGGGCCAGATGGATCACGCGGCGATGGGCCATGGTGATATGGGTGGCATGAAGCATGACGATCCTAACAGCGTGCTGGTGGAGCCAGGCAAGACCGCGCAATTGACCTGGACCTTCAGCAAGGCTGGGGCCCTGGAGTTCGCTTGCAACCTCCCCGGGCATTACCAGGCGGGGATGGTCGGCAAGCTGACTGTTGCCCCCTGACGCGCGGGTTAAGGCCGGGAGCAAAGGCTGGTAGACTGGCGGGGTTTATTTAGCCAGGTTTCCGCCATGCATCCCGCAGCCGAACATTCGCCGCTGGGCAAGTCCAGTGAATACATCTCCACTTACACCCCTTCATTGCTATTCCCTATCCCTCGCGCCGCCAAATGGGCCGAGCTGGGCCTCACCGCCCAGACGCTGCCTTACAAGGGCGTGGATTTCTGGAACTGTTTTGAACTGTCCTGGCTGCTGCCGTCTGGCAAGCCGGTGGTGGCTATCGGTGAGTTCAGCATCCCGGCTGACTCGCCGAACATCATCGAGTCAAAGTCCTTCAAGCTCTACCTCAACTCGTTGAACCAGACGCCGTTTGCCGATGTGTCCAACCTTGAGGCGACCTTGCGTGCCGACTTGAGCGCAGCGGCCGGCAAACCCGTGGGTGTGCGCATCCGCAGCCTGGCCGAGGTGGAAGACGAAGGCGTGGTGCGCCTGCCGGGGGTGTGCATCGATGACCTGGATATCAGTGTCAGCAACTACGAGCATCCGCGTCCGGAATTGCTGCGTTGCGATGATTCCCGTGTGGTGGAGGAGAGCGTGCACAGCCACCTGCTCAAATCCAACTGCCCGGTGACCAGCCAGCCGGACTGGGGCAGCGTGGCGGTGGAATACCGTGGCGCGGCGCTGGACCATGCGAGCCTGTTGGCGTACCTGGTGAGCTTCCGCCAGCACTCGGACTTTCATGAGCAGTGCGTGGAGCGGATCTTTCTCGACCTGCAGCGGTTGCTCAAGCCGCAGAAGTTGACGGTGTATGCGCGGTATGTGCGTCGCGGTGGGTTGGATATCAACCCCTATCGCAGTACCGAGGCTGTGCAGTTCCAGAACCTGCGCCTGGCTCGCCAGTAAGCTTTACACCACACAAATGTGGGAGCGGGCTTGCTCGCGATAGCGGTGTTTCAGTCAATATCTTCGGTGACTGGCACTCCGTTATCGCGAGCAAGCCCGCTCCCACATTTTTTGGTTCTGGGTTTGGCCTGGATGCGGATTAGATCCCGATATTGCCCAGGGTCACCACAATATTGCGCAATGTCCCGGCTATGCCCGGATGCTCCAGCTCGAAGCGTTCTACAGCCAGGTTGACACCGTCGGCAAGGCTGGGGTTCTGAGTGGCAGGTTCTAGTTCCAGTTGCACTTCAAACTTGGCAATCAACGCTTCCAGCGCTTCGCGTTTTTCCAGCGACAGAGGCGGGTCCTGGTTCAATTGCTCGCGCAGGATGGAAACCTGTTCTTGCAGTTTTTCGCGGGCAGGCATGGCGTTCTTCCTTTTATCAATAGGCACTGGCATAGACCACGGCACGCCGAGAAAGGTCTACGGGACGACCTGTAGATTAATCCACTGGCGGCGACTGTGCATGATCTTGATCAGGGCTTCTCGCCTTTGAGCCGGCGCAGGCCGATGTCCGCCAGGCAGGTGCCCAGTTCACCCAGGTGATCAATCACCGAGTGCACGCCAAGCCCGTACAGCGCGACGGTGGCCTTGGCGCGCTTGTGTTCGCGTGCCTGTTCGTCCAGCGCTTGCCATTGGCCAGGGGAGAGCCCGCAGAGGGAGCCGCAGGACGCCAGGCCAATCGTCCAGAGCCCAGCGTTGAGCCCTGATTGCAGCAGCCGCGGCTCGCCACTGACCAGCACGCAGCCATCCAGGTGTGCGATGTTCAACTCCATCAACGCTTGCCAGCAGGCATGGGGCGCAGGCCAGGGGGCGGTCGCAGGGCGGCAGCCATGCACCCAGCCGGGCAGGGCTGCGGCCAACGGCGTGGTGACGGCGCAAGGCAACTCATCCAGCCAGGCGCAGGGGGTGCCTTGGGTGTTGAGCCATTGCAGGATATTCAGGGCACCAGGGGTGGCCAGGGTTTCGGCTGCGGGGACGGTGTTGGCGTGGGCCGTGGAACCGAAGTCCACCAGGCAACCACTGAGCCCAAACAACACGGCGGTCAGGGAAGGGGCGTTGTCTGCAACGATCTGGGGGTGGGGCATTTCGACGTCCCTGAAAATAGCTGTGACGCTATCGGAGGTCCGTGACAGGCAGATGACACCTGATGAGATTGTAGGGAATTTGTACATTTTCTGAATGACAATTCCGTCAAGCTGCCTAATCCTACACTTCCGTCATATACTGCCGCCTTATTCAGGGCATAGCGCCCATGACAGATCATTCAAGGAGTTCAAGCTATGCGCTGGAGCCAGTGTCTTGCTCAACTATCGGTATGTGCCAGTGTCCTGCTGGTGCCTTTCGCCGCCCAGGCCGCAGAAGAAGATCCGTGGGAGAGCATCAACCGCCCGATCTTCACGTTCAACGACACCGTTGATACCTATGCACTGAAGCCATTGGCCCAGGGCTACCAGTTCATCACCCCGCAATTTGTCGAAGACGGTATCCACAACTTCTTCCGCAATATCGGCGATGTGGGCAACCTGGCCAACAACGTGCTGCAACTCAAGCCGCATCAGGCCGGTGTCGATACCGCGCGCTTGCTGGTCAACACCACGTTTGGCGTGCTGGGCTTGGTTGATGTCGGCACCAAAATGGGGCTGCAGCGCAGCGATGAAGACTTCGGCCAGACCCTCGGTTACTGGGGCGTGGGCAGCGGTCCGTACGTGATGCTGCCGCTGCTGGGCCCGAGCACCCTGCGTGATGCACCGTCCAAGTATGTCGACAGCTACACCGAACCCTACCGCTACATGAACGACATTCCTACGCGCAACAGCGCCATGGGCCTGGATATCATCGATACCCGCGCCAGCCTGCTGTCGGCTGAAAAGCTGATCAACGGCGACAAATACACCTTTATTCGCAATGCCTATCTGCAGAACCGCGAGTTCAAGGTCAAGGACGGCAATGTAGTGGATGACTTTTAAGGTTAAACCTTGAATGAAAAAGGCGGCCCTTGAGGCCGCCTTTTTTGTGTGCATTGATTTCAGTACATCGTGAGGATTTTCAGGCCCAGGTGTTGGTCGTCGCCTTCTTTCCTGGCCCAGACCACCTCGGTGTCCGCCTCAAGGCCCTTGAGCGCGGCGTGTTCAGAGTCGATACGCACCTTCAGTTGGTCGCCAACGTTGAACGGATGCTGCGCCTGGACCTGCATGCCAGAGCTGGAGAGGTCCAGGCAGACCCCGGCAATCTCTTGCCCGGCATGGATCAGCGACACGTCTGCCTCCACCCGCATGCGGATGAAATCGCGCTTTTCTGCGTAGTCACGTTCATTTGCGCTCATAGCTTTCATCCTTCCATTGCGTTGTGGTTTTGCCTGTTCTTATAACTCCCGGTGATTTGCGATGTAAAGACGCCCAGCGACCATCGGCATGAGCTTGAAACCCCTGGCGGATGGGAGTACCGTCTGCGCCTTAGAAGGGCACCTCTGCTTTACCTTTGTGCGTGGGCCAACAGCTCATGTTTTGTAGGACAGAGAGGCTAGAAAGCGAATCCAGTAGTGCGAGCCGGGCCATTGCCTGACTGCCTACGCCAACCTAATTCTGGCGCCGTTTGCCCACATGCAAAAAACCAGTGCCACGCTGCTGATAATCGATGACGACGAAGTAGTGCGCGCGAGCCTCGCGGCCTATTTGGAAGACAGTGGCTTCAGCGTCCTGCAGGCCGGCAATGGTCTTCAGGGTCTCCAGGTGTTCGAGCGCGACCAGCCCGACCTGGTGATCTGCGACCTGCGCATGCCCCAGATGGGCGGCCTTGAGCTGATCCGCCAGGTGACCGAGCTTGCCCCGCAGACGCCGGTCATTGTCGTGTCGGGTGCCGGAGTGATGAACGACGCCGTGGAAGCCTTGCGCCTGGGCGCCGCCGATTACCTGATCAAGCCCCTGGAAGACCTGGCCGTCCTGGAACACTCGGTGCGCCGTGCACTGGACCGTGCCCGCCTGCTGCTGGAAAACCAGCGCTACCGCGAAAAGCTCGAAACCGCCAACCGTGAACTCGAAGCCAGCCTCAACCTGCTCCAGGAAGACCAGAACGCCGGTCGCCAGGTGCAGATGAACATGCTGCCGGTCAGCCCGTGGAGCATCGACGAGTTCCAGTTTGCCCACCAGATCATCCCTTCATTGTATTTGTCGGGTGATTTTGTCGACTATTTTCGCGTTGATGAGCGCCGTGTCGCGTTCTACCTGGCCGATGTCTCCGGGCACGGCGCATCTTCTGCATTCGTAACTGTGTTGTTGAAGTTCATGACCACACGGCTGTTGTTCGAATCCAAGCGCAACGGCACTTTGCCGGAGTTCACTCCCTCGCAAGTGCTGGGCCACATCAACCGGGGCCTGATCAGCTGCAAGCTGGGCAAGCACGTGACGATGGTGGGCGGCGTGATTGATGAAGAAACGGGTCTTTTGACCTACAGCATTGGCGGTCACCTGCCATTGCCGGTTTTATACACTCCAGACAGTGTGCGTTATCTGGAAGGGCGTGGTCTGCCGGTGGGTTTGTTCAACGAAGCCACCTATGAAGATCACATCCTGGAACTGCCACCGGCCTTCAGCCTGACGCTGATGTCCGATGGCATCCTGGACCTTCTTCCAGAGCCTACACTCAAAGAGAAAGAAGCCGCCTTGCCTCAACGGGTAAGGTCGGCGGGCGGCAGCCTGGATGGCCTGCGGCAGGTTTTTGGATTGGCCACGCTAGGGGAGATGCCGGATGATATCGCCCTATTGGTGTTGAGCAGGAATCTTTGATGAGTACCGGAAGAATCCAATTCGCCGAGCAAGACGGGACCTTCGTCCTGAAGTTTGTCGGTGAAGTGCGCCTGACCTTGTGTTCGGCGCTGGATGCAACGATTGAGCGGATTTTCACAGCTTTGAATTTCTCGGCGATCGTGATCGATCTGACCGAAACCCGCAGCATCGATAGCACCACCCTTGGGCTGTTGGCCAAGTTGTCCATTCTGTCGCGGCAGAAGGTTGGACTGCTGCCGACCGTCGTCACCACACACGAAGACATCACCCGGCTGTTGCAGTCGATGGGTTTCGACCAGGTGTTCAACATCGTCGATCGCCCGATCCCCTGTCCGGAATGCCTGACCGACTTGCCTTCCCAGGACCAGTCCGAGGAAGTGGTGCGGCTCAAGGTGCTGGAAGCGCACAAGATCCTGATGGGCCTGAACGAATCCAACCGCGAGGCGTTTCACGACCTGGTCAACGCCCTGGAGCGTCACTGATCTCACTGTTGAGCAAGGTCAAGATGTAGGAGCTGGCTTGCCTGCGATAGCGCCAGCCCAACCACCCATATTGAGCGGGTACAAAAAAGGGCGGCATCCCAAAGATGCCGCCCTTTTTGCCGCGCTCGCTTTTTACAGCTTGGCGCTCAACAACGCCTCCAGCTTCTCCTGATCCCGGGCAAACTGACGAATCCCCTCAGCCAGCTTCTCAGTGGCCATCGCATCTTCGTTGGACTCCCAACGGAACTGCGCCTCGGTCATATGCACGCGAGGTTCGCCGGCGTGGCCCGGCGCCAACTTGCGCTCGAGCTTGCCAGTGTCGGCCGCCAGCTTCTCCAGCAAGTCCGGGCTGATGGTCAGGCGGTCGCAACCGGCCAACTCCTCGATCTGGCTCAGGTTGCGGAAGCTCGCGCCCATCACCACAGTCTTGTAGCCATTGGCCTTGTAGTAGTTGTAGATGCGGGTGACCGACTGCACGCCTGGATCATCGGCGCCGATGTAGTCGTTGCCGTTGGCCTTTTTGTACCAGTCGTAGATACGACCGACAAACGGTGAAATCAGGAACACCCCGGCTTCCGCGCAGGCCACGGCCTGTGCGAACGAGAACAACAGGGTCAGGTTGGTCTGGATGCCTTCCTTTTCCAGTTGCTCGGCGGCACGAATGCCTTCCCAGGTGGACGCGATCTTGATCAGCACGCGGTCGCGGCCAATACCTACCTTTTCGTACAGATCGATCAGACGATGCGCACGCTTGAGTACCGCGTCAGTGTCGAACGACAGGCGCGCATCCACCTCGGTGGAAATGCGTCCTGGCACCACTTTCAGGATCTCCTGGCCCACAGCCACCGCAAAGCGGTCACTGGCCAGGCCCACATCACCGTTGCAATCCTGCACGCACGCATCCAGCAACTTGGCGTAGCCTGGAATTGACGCAGCCTTGAGCAAAAGGGAAGGGTTGGTGGTGGCATCCTGTGGCTTGACGCGAGCGATAGCTTCAAAATCGCCGGTGTCGGCAACTACAGTGGTAAATTGCTTGAGTTGTTCCAGCTTGGAAGTCATGGGCGTGCTCTGTCCTATGGGTCTGATGACATTACCCGAGGGTTGCTAGCCGCTCAAGGGCGAAAATGCGTTCGATCGTTTGCGAGGGCAACAACCTGAAAACAGCCGTTTGAATGACCGGCCGTGCTGCTAGATAGGAGGGCGGAATCGCCATCAGGTTCCGCCTGCACCGCGATCAAAATGTGGGGCTGGCCCGCGATAGCGCTGGACCAGTCGTCCAATAAACCGACTGACCGGCTCCGTCAGTGGCCCTCCAGCAACGCCCCAGCCTGATCCAACAAAGCCAACGGATCGCTGGCCTTATGAATATCCACCGACAACAACTGCCGAAACCTGCGCGCCCCCGAAAATCCGGTGCCCAACCCCAACACATGCCGCGTAATGTGATGCATCGCCCCACCAGTGGCCAGGTGCTCGGCGATATAAGGCCGCAACTTCGCCAACGCCTCGGCCCGACTGATCACCGGCGCCGTACTGTCAAACAGCCGCTGATCCACTTCTGCCAGCAAATACGGATTGTGATAAGCCTCACGCCCCAGCATTACCCCATCAAACACCTGCAAATGCTCTTCGCATTGCTCCAGCGTCTTGATCCCGCCATTGAGAATAATCTCCAACTCGGCAAAATCCCGCTTCAATTGCGCCGCTACGTCATAACGCAACGGCGGAATGTCCCGATTCTCCTTGGGCGACAACCCCTCCAGAATCGCAATCCGCGCATGCACGGTAAAACTGGTGCAACCCGCGTCTTTCACCTGCCCGACGAAATCACACAACTGGGCATAACTATCCCGGCCATTAATCCCGATACGGTGCTTGACCGTCACCGGAATCGACACCGCATCACGCATCGCCTTTACACAGTCCGCCACCAGAGCGGGGTGCCCCATCAGGCACGCGCCGATCATATTGTTCTGCACCCGGTCGCTGGGGCAGCCGACGTTCAGGTTCACTTCGTCGTAGCCTGCATCCTCGGCCATGCGGGCACAGGCAGCCAAATCGGCTGGAACACTGCCGCCCAGTTGCAACGCCAGTGGGTGCTCGGCCTCGTTGTGACGCAGGAAGCGTTCGTGGTCACCGCGGAGGATGGCGCCGGTGGTGACCATTTCGGTGTAGAGCAGGGCGTGCTTGGAGAGGAGACGTAGGAAAAAGCGGCAGTGGCGGTCGGTCCAATCCATCATCGGCGCAACCGAAAACCGGCGGGAAAGTGGCATTGATGCAATTTGTAGGGGCATTGAAGTATCTGGACGGGGAAGGCGAAGGGCGATCAGTTTATCAGGAACGGAGTGGCCTCGTTGAGGCCAGGTATCCGGGGCGTTTCCACATCAGTCGACGCGCCCCGGCAGCATCCCCGCCAGTACCTTGTCCTTATCAACAAAGTGATGCTTCAGCGCCACCATCACATGCCCTCCCACAAGAGCACCGCATAACCACGCGCTGTAGGTATGAATTGCCTTTGCCAGGTCATAGAGACTCTTATCCGCCTCCACCAGCGGCGGTAGCAGGAATAAGCCGGCAACCAGGATGGGTTTGTCCGCCACCGAACTCCAGTACCAGCCGGATATCGGCAGTCCGACTAGCGCCACGATATACAGCAACAGGTGGCCAATGAGCGCAGCACGCTTGACTATCGGTGTCATGGTGTCGGGCATCGCCGGCGCTGCATGGGTCAGGCGCCAGGCGATGCGTAGGACGATAAGCAATAGCAGGGTGCTAGCCATCGCCTTGTGTAAAAAAGTGAGTTGATGCTGCGGGTTTAATTCATCGCGCCAGTGAACGGCCACGATTCCCACCAGCCAGGCAGCAATCCAGATGAGTGCCATGCTCCAGTGCAGCCACTTTGCCGTGGCTGTATAGCTTTTTGCCTGTGTCATCTGGATACGCGCCTCCCTTTTGAGTAGGCGCGATTATCGACAATCGGGCAGGGCTGAAAACCATGAAAACTTGATGATTCCCATCGACTTTCCTGATTCCAGCACGCCCAAGGTTGTTCCGTCACTCCTCTGGCCTGAGCCTTTAGCTTTCAGGATGCGCCTGCAGAAAACCAAGCAGATGCTCCACGAATGCCTGCGGTGCCTCCTCCATCACAAAATGCCCGCAATCGGCGACGATCGCCCCGCGCAGGTCGGTTGCGTGCCCCTGGAGCGTCACCAGGGGGGCGTCGTTAGTGGCATGTTCGGCGCCGATGGCCAGTACCGGCATTTCCAGCATGCGGGTAGCGCGCTCGGTGTTTTGCCGGATGGTTTCGGGAATCGCGCGGTAATAGTCGAACCCTGCGCGCAAGCCACCGGGTGTCGAATAGGCGCGAATGTAGACGTCGGACGCAACGGAGTCGCGGTGAAATGACCAGCGGTCGAACATGAAATTGAGGTACGTTTCCTCCCGTCCGGTGATGAGGGCTTCGGGCAGGTCCTGGATCTGGTTGAAGAGGAAGTGCCACAGGAAGATGTTCTGTTCCGGCGCCACAAAAATCGGCGGCGGCGGGGCCAGGCCGGGTATGACGGCTTCGGTTAGGGTCAATGTGCGCACGGCGTGTGGCTGGTCACTTGCCAGCGCATAGCCGATCCACATGCCGACATCGTGCCCGACCAGGTGATAGCGCGGGATGCCGAGCCCCAGCATCGTCCGATGGAGCACGTCGGCAATATTGCCGGTGTCGAAGCCCAGTGCAGGACGGTCTGAGTTGCCCAGGCCTGGCGGGTCGACGGCAATGGCCTGGAAGCCCTGAATTGCCAGGGCTTGCATGATATGCCGGAAGGCGTACCAGGTTTGTGGCCAGCCCGGGACCAGCAACACCGGTTGCCCGGCGCCGGCCATGACGCAGTGGATTTTCTTGCCGTCGATTCGCACGTAGTGGTGTGTGAAATCGTCACTGGTATCGAGGGATAGGGCGGTGCGAGCGTTCATGGTCGTGCCTCGTGCTGAAGGCCGAGCATGGCCTGGATCTGCCGCTGATCGACCGGCGCACCGGCGAAGTCGTCAAAGGCCCGGTCGGTGACTTTAATGATATGACGATTGATGAACTCGACGCCTTCGCGGGCTCCGTCCTCCTGGTTTTTCAAGCAGCACTCCCATTCCAGCGTGGCCCAGCCCGGATAGTCGTATTGGGCGAGTTTGGAGAAAATGCCTTTGAAATCCACCTGGCCATCACCCAGTGAGCGAAAACGCCCGGCACGGTTGGCCCAGTCGCTGTAGCCACCGTAGATACCTTGGCGGCCGGTGGCGTTGAACTCGGCGTCCTTGACATGAAACATGCGGATGAACGACTGGTAAATGTCGAGGTAGCTCAAGTAGTCCAGTTGTTGCAGCACGAAGTGGCTGGGGTCGAACAGGATCCGACAGCGCGGATGCTGGTCAACCCGTTCGTAGAAACGCTCGAAACTGGTGCCGTCGTGGAGGTCCTCGCTGGGGTGGATTTCGTAGCAGAGGTTGACGCCTTGCTCGTCGGCAAGGTCCAGCAGCGGTCGCCAGCGTCGGGCCAGCTCATCGAATGCGGCATCGATAAGACCTTCCGGGCGTTGCGGGAAGGGGAACAGATAGGGCCAGGCGAGGGAGCCGGAAAACGTGCCCAGGTCTTCAATACCAAGCCGTTGCGAGGCCGTGATGGTCCATTTCATGCGTTCGATCGCCCATTCGGTACGGGCCTGGGGTTTGCCCCGCAGCGGCGCTGGAATGGATGCGTCCCACAAGGCGTCGTAGGCAGGATGCACTGCCACCAGTTGGCCAAAAATATGGCTGGTCAATTCACTGATCTGCAGGCCGTGGTCGCCGAGCATGCCCTTGATGTCATCGCAGTACGCCTGGCTTTGCGCGGCCAGTTCGATATTGAAGAGTCGGCTGTCCCAGGCCGGAATCTGCAGCGCCTTGAAACCTTGCGCCTTGGCCCACTGAGCGATGTTCTCCAGGTTGTTGAAAGGCGGCTCGGCGGCACTGAATTGTGCCAGGTGCAAACTGGGTCCTTTAAGCGTACGCATCATGTGTTCCTATTGTTTGTCGATTGACAAAGAATAGGCCCGTCCATTCATTACCGTCAACTCGATATGGGTTAAAGTGATGAAATCACACCCACAGGTAAGCAATTAATGGCCGGACGTCCGCGCGAATTTGATAGGGAAGCGGCATTGCAGCGCGCCATGTTGTTGTTCTGGGAGCAAGGGTACGAGGGCACCAGCATGTCGGCGCTGGTGGAGGCGCTGGGCATTGCCTCGGCGAGGATTTACGCCGCTTTTGGCAGCAAGCAGGCGCTGTTCCGTGAGGCGGTGGCGTTATATGAAAGCGGCGAGGGTGGTTTTGCCGACTATGCGCTGGCGCAGGCAGACCTGAAAAGCGCGATCAGGGGCATGCTGGACGATGCCATCAGCACTTACACGCAATCGGGTCGGCCCGGCGGCTGCCTGGTGGTGAGTGCCGCAAGCAGTACCAGCCCGGACGGCGCCGAAGTTCAGCAATGGCTGCGCGAGCACCGCCTGCAACGTACCCAGTCGATTATCGACAGGTTGCAGCGCGGGCAGGAAAGCGGCGAGCTTGGCGCGGGTGCCGACGTGCAGGCACTGGGGGACTTTTATGCGACCTTTTTGCACGGTATTTCCATCCAGGCGAGGGATGGCGTTACACCTGAGCGTCTTTGCCAGTCTGTCGAGGTGGCGCTGAGCCTGTTGCCAACACGACCGTCAAGTCCAGAACAGACGCCCGATCCCGCCGGAGCATGATATTCTGCGCGCCATCTTGGTCTATTCTCTCTCTGGTACGCACTCCCGAATGCGTACCGGCAGGGTAGCTGTCGCCGAGGTAGCTGAAGCCAATAATGATAAGAAGTCAGCGCAGAAGGGACATAAAAGTGAGGTCGATACGTCGGCCTTGTGTGCCCACCCTGCAGTACTTGCGAGTACGGGAACCCGCCAGACGTTGCCTGATGTTTGGCGCACCACGGTTGCCGGAAGGTCGAGGGCGGTAGGGCGGAAGGCGTTTTATCATAGGTGCTACGATGTTTAAAAAAGTGAACACTGCCCTGCTGGGTCTGGCTTTGTCGATGGGGATTACTTCCGTCCAGGCGGAAGAGGCAAAGAAAGTCGATGTGCTGCTGATCGGCGGCGGCATCATGAGTGCGACCCTGGGTGTATGGCTCAATGAGCTGCAGCCGGATTGGTCGATGGAGATGGTCGAGCGCCTGGATGGCGTCGCCGAAGAAAGCTCCAATGGTTGGAACAACGCCGGTACCGGTCACTCGGCCCTGGCTGAGCTGAACTACACCCCGGAAAACAAGGACGGCACCGTTGAGATCCCGAAAGCGGTCGAGATCAACGAAGCATTCCAGATCTCCCGCCAGTTCTGGTCGTGGCAGGTTCAGCAAGGCGTTCTGAAGAACCCGCGTTCGTTCATCAACTCCACTCCGCACATGAGCTTTGTGTGGGGCGATGACAACATCAAGTTCCTGAAAAAGCGTTACGAAGCGCTGCAGGCGAGCCCGCTGTTTGCTGGCATGGAATATTCCGAAGATCCGGTACAGATCAAGAAGTGGGTTCCGCTGATGATGGAAGGGCGTGACCCGAACCAGAAAATCGCCGCGACCTGGACACCAATCGGTACTGACGTGAACTTCGGCGAGATCACCCGCCAGTTCGTCGCTCACCTGCAGACCACACCCAAGTTCGACCTGAAACTGTCGAGCGAAGTGCAGGACATCACCAAGAACGCCGACGGTTCGTGGCGTGTCAGCTACAAAAACCTGAAAGACGGCAGCAAGACCGAGACCGACGCCAAGTTCGTATTCATCGGCGCGGGCGGCGGTGCCCTGCACTTGTTGCAGAAGTCGGGCATTCCTGAAGCCAAGGAATACGCAGGCTTCCCGGTGGGTGGCTCGTTCCTGGTGACCGAGAACCCAACGATTGCCGAACAGCACCTGGCCAAGGCCTACGGTAAAGCTTCGGTTGGCGCGCCACCGATGTCGGTACCGCACCTGGACACTCGCGTGCTGGATGGCAAGCGCGTGATCCTGTTTGGCCCATTCGCGACCTTCTCCACCAAGTTCCTCAAAGAAGGCTCGTACCTGGACCTGCTGACCAGCACCACCACCCACAACATCTGGCCAATGACCAAAGTCGGTATTCGTGAATACCCACTGGTCGAGTACCTCGCTGGCCAACTGATGCAGTCCGATGACGACCGCTTCAAGGCGCTGCAAGAGTACTTCCCGAACGCCAAGAAAGAAGACTGGCGCCTGTGGCAAGCCGGTCAGCGTGTGCAGATCATCAAGCGTGACGAAGAGCAGGGCGGCGTCCTGAAACTCGGTACCGAAGTGGTCAGCTCCGCCGACAACACCATCGCCGGCCTGTTGGGTGCATCGCCAGGTGCGTCCACGGCAGCGCCGATCATGCTGACCGTGCTGGAAAAAGTGTTCAAGGACAAGGTCGCTACCCCGGCCTGGCAGGAAAAGCTGAAGCAGATCGTGCCGAGCTATGGCACCAAGCTGAACGGCAGCCCTGAGCGGGTTGCGCAAGAATGGGCCTACACTGCCAAGGTTCTGCAACTGACGCCTCCGCCAGCCATTCCGCAAATGGCTGCCCCACAGGCGACCGAGGCTGCCAAGCCTGCGGCCGAGCCGAGCAAGCCGGCGGCTGACATCGCGCTGTAAGCGGTTGACGAGGTCCTGAAACAGGATTGAGTCGCCAGTTAAAAACCCGCTGAACCGGTAACGGTCAGCGGGTTTTTTGATTGTGGAGCTTTATTGGAGCGCAACTGGGCTGGCTTTAGCCGGGCTTTTTCGTTCCCAGCAGCCGCACTTCCTTGAGCAGTGCCGCCCCCAATTGTTCGGTACCTAGCTCCTTGTACCCAACCGCCTTGATCTCGCCGTTCTCTTCCGCCTGGATGATGATCACCGGCGTCTCCTTGCCTGTACCCGCTTCGACGTGCATGGCGTATTGGGGGATTTCCAGCTTGATGGGCGTGCCTGCCGCCTTGCCTTTCACATTGATCAGAAACGCCGCACAGCCATTGTCGACATCGTCGTTGGTGGCAGAACGGCCGCTGACGAAACAGGTCTCTGGAAGGTCCGGCCAGGCGATGGTTTCTGCCAGGGCGAGGGTGGGTGTCAGGAGCAGGGCAGCGAGCAGAAGCGTGCGCACGTTGGGCAGTCTCTAATAAGGGCGGTGGAACACAGGTTTTACCAAAGCAGGTCCGTTGCAGCAACGCCAAGGTATCCTGGCCAATCATCGCGCTTTTGCTCCCTGCGCGGCGACTGCCTGGCTCACCTGTTCAATGCTGACGGCCGTGGCGGGTTTGCGGATCAGGCCCTTGAGGTCCTGGACGCTATGGTAGGTGTCGCTGGTCTGAATAGGTAAAACCTTAGTCCGCCTTCATACCCTCGACACCCATCCGACAGCCCTAAAGCAATCCAACCTATGATCTGGCGATGTGCCTTACTGCACCACGCGATAGCACGGCACATACGCCGCGCCACCGGGCAGTTTCATCCGGTGTTGCTCCACAAACGCCTTCAACAGCTCATCCAGCGGCTTCATGATGCTCGGGTCGCCGTGGATCTCGTACGGGCCGTTCTGTTCGATCAGGCGGATGCCCTTGTCCTTGACGTTACCCGCCACAATCCCCGAGAACGCCCGACGCAGGTTGGCCGCCAGTTCATGGGGCGGCAGGGCATGGCTCAGTTGCAGGCTGGCCATGTTGGCGTGGGTCGGGTCGAACGGGCGCTGGAAGCCTTCGTCGATCTTCAGCAGCCAGTTGAAGTGGAAGGCATCGTTGCGCTCGCGGCGGAACTGTTTGACGGACTTGAGGCCCGCGGTCATCTGCCGGGCGACTTCGGCGGGGTCATCAATGATGATCTGGTAGTGGGCCTGGGCCGCCTCACCCAGGGTCGCGCCGACAAACGCATGCAACTGTTGCAGGTACGGCGCTGCCTGTTTTGGCCCGGTGAGGATGACCGGGAAGGGCACGTCACGGTTGTCCGGGTGCATGAGGATGCCCAGCAGGTACAGGAATTCTTCGGCCGTACCGGCACCGCCCGGGAAGATAATGATGCCGTGGCCGACACGCACAAAGGCCTCCAGGCGTTTTTCGATATCCGGCAGGATCACCAGTTCGTTGACGATCGGGTTCGGCGCTTCGGCGGCGATGATGCCAGGCTCGGTGAGGCCCAGGTAGCGCCCGCCGGTGATGCGTTGCTTGGCGTGGGAAATAGTCGCGCCCTTCATCGGGCCTTTCATCACGCCCGGGCCGCAACCGGTGCACACATCGAGGCTGCGCAGGCCCAGTTCGTGCCCGACTTTCTTGGTGTATTTGTATTCTTCGGTATTGATCGAGTGCCCGCCCCAGCACACCACGAGCTTCGGCTCGACACCGGGGCGCAGCGTACGCGCGTTGCGCAACAGGTGGAACACGTAGTCGGTGATGCCCTGGGAGGTGCTCAGGTCGATGCGTTGGCTATCGAGCTCGTTTTCGGTGTAGACAATGTCGCGCAGGGCGCTGAACAGCATTTCCCGGGTGCTGGCGATCATTTCGCCATCCACGAACGCGTCGGCGGGCGCGTTCAACAGTTCCAGGCGCACGCCGCGATCCTGTTGATGGATGCGTACTTCAAAGTCCTTGTAGGCGTCGAGGATGGTCTTGGCATTGTCGATATGGGCGCCGGTGTTGAGAATTGCCAGGGCGCACTGGCGAAACAGCGTATAGATGCTGCCGGAACCGGCTTCGCTCAGTTGCTGGACTTCACGTTGCGACAGCGTTTCGAGACTGCCCTTGGGGCTGACGGAGGCATTGATGACTTGGCGTTGAGGCATTCTTATTCCCTGAAAGCGCAGCCACCGGGCGCTGAACAGCCAGTGGCATGAGGATGACGAGCGCCGAATACGGTCGCACAGGACGGGCATTTTCCCTGCCCTACAGGCAGGACGCAAACTCCGCTCTGCCTCATCATGCCGCAGAATTTGCTGAATTCACGCCCTTGTCGGAAAAATATAGTGCCTTTGGCCAGTGTGGATTGGATTTTGCGAACAGAAGAATTGCGACTATCGTGACGCTTCGGTTTTTCGGACGTCATAGACCAGTACGATTGACGCCGTAATGGCCACCATTGGCCATCGGCACCTTGGAAGAGGCAGAAATTTTATGATCATCAAACCGCGGGTTCGTGGCTTTATCTGTGTGACCGCCCACCCTGTTGGCTGCGAAGCGAACGTCAAAGAGCAGATCGACTACGTGACCCAGCACGGTGCCATCGAAGGCGGCCCGAAGAAAGTCCTGGTGCTCGGTGCGTCCACCGGTTACGGCCTGGCTGCGCGTATCAGTGCCGCTTTTGGTTGTGGCGCCGACACCCTTGGTGTGTTTTTCGAAAAAGAAGGCGAAGAAGGCAAGCTCAGCTCTGCAGGCTGGTACAACAGCGCCGCTTTCCACAAGTTTGCCGCACAAAAAGGCCTGTACGCCAAGAGCATCAATGGCGATGCGTTCTCTGACGAGATCAAGCGCCTGACCATCGAAACCATCAAGAAAGACCTGGGCAAGATCGACCTGGTGGTCTACAGCCTGGCCGCGCCACGCCGTACCGACCCGCAGGGCGTGGTGCACAACTCCACCCTCAAGCCGATCGGCAAGGCCGTGACCCTGCGTGGGATCAACACCGACAAGGGCGTTGTGGTCGACACCACGCTAGAGCCGGCGACCCAGGAAGAAATCGACGGCACCGTCAAAGTGATGGGCGGCGAAGACTGGCAGCTGTGGATCGACGCCCTGCGTGACGCCGACGTGCTGGCCGAAGGCGCCAAGACCACCGCGTTCACCTACCTGGGCGAAAAGCTGACCCAGGATATCTATTGGAATGGCTCCATCGGCGAGGCCAAGAAAGACCTCGACAAGAAAGTCCTGACCCTGCGCGACAACCTCGCCGCACTCAAGGGCGATGCCCGTGTCTCGGTGCTCAAGGCCGTGGTTACCCAGGCCAGTTCGGCGATCCCGATCATGCCGCTGTACCTGTCGCTGCTGTTCAAGGTGATGAAAGAGCAGGGCACCCATGAAGGCTGCATCGAGCAGGTCTACGGCCTGTTCAAGGACAGCCTGTACGGCAGCGAGCCGAAGCTTGACGCCGATGGCCGCCTGCGTGCCGACCTGGCTGAGCTGGAACCGAAAGTCCAGGACGCCGTGGCGGCGCTGTGGAACCAGGTGACCGATGACAATGTCAACGAGATCAGCGATTTTGCCGGCTACAAGGCAGAGTTCCTGCGCCTGTTCGGTTTTGAGATTGATGGCGTGGATTACGACGCTGACGTCAATCCGACCGTGAAGATCGAAGGTCTGGTCCAGGCTTAACCCCTTGTAGGAGCCGTCCTACCTTTCCTTGCTTGCCCCTTCTTGACCTCGGTGTGCCAGACTGCGTCCGTTATCACACTCGGCTAACGGAGGATCTTCATGACGATTCGTGCAGTAGTTTTTGACTTTGGCGGTGTCCTGTTCGATTGGAGCCCGCAGCATCTGTACCGCAAACTGATTACCGGTGACGAGGAGCGCCAATGGTTCCTCGAGAACATCTGCACCCAGGCCTGGAATACCGAACAGGACGCTGGACGCACCCTGGCTGAAGGCACCCACAGCCTGATTGCCAAACACCCGCAACATGAGGCGCTGATCCGGGCCTACTACGACCGCTGGCATGAAATGCTGCGCGGCCCGCTCGCCGACGGCGTGGCGATACTCGAAGACTTGCATGAGGCCAAAGTGCCGCTGTTCGGCCTGACCAACTGGTCCGCAGAAACCTTCCCCTACGCCCGCGCCAACTATCCCTTCCTGAAACACTTTCGCAATATCGTGGTGTCCGGCGAGGTGAAGCTAATCAAGCCTGACCCGGCGATCTACCATGCCAGCCTCGACCAGGTGTGCGCCCATCTGCCGGATATCCAGCCCGAGGAGCTGGTGTTTATCGACGATGTGGCCGAAAACGCCCATGCCGCCAGCGCCCTGGGCTGGCACGGTATTCATCACGTATCACCCGCGCAGACCCGTCGTGAGCTACAGGCCCTGGGAGTGAGTTTCTAGCGCGCCCATTGTTCGATCGCAAAGTCGACGAAGGCCCGCAGCTTGGGCAGGCGATAGCGATCCTGTGCATATAAGAGGTGCATCGAGCGCGAGGGTGACTGATAGCCTGGCAGTAGCGCCACCAGCCGGCCGGCCTGCAGGTCGGCGCCAACCAGCGCGTCGGGCAGCATCACGATGCCCATGCCTTCGACGGCCGCGCGGTGCAGGGCCTGGGAGCTGTTGATGGTCATGGGCCCGGATACGGCGACTTCGACTTCACCTGCTGCCCCCCGCAGGCGCCAGAGTTTGTCGGCGTTGCGCCAGTCATCGGTCGATGGGTAGGCGAATGCCAGGCAGTCATGCTCCTGCAAATCCATGGGCTGCTGCGGCGTACCCCGGCGGGCCAGGTAATCCGGCGACGCGCACAGGGTCATGGTGTAGTCCTGCAAGGGCCGGGCGATCAGGCTGGAAGGCTGCAGCTCTCCCAGGCGGATTGCGACGTCGAAGCCGCTGTCGATCAGATCCATCGCTTGATTGCTCAGTACCACGTACAGCTGGATCTGCGGGTAGCGCCGGGAGAACTCGCTGAGCGCCGGTGCCAGGCGCTCGGCACCGAACGCGGGCGGCGCGGTGATGCGCAGCAGCCCTTGTGGCGCCTCGCTGTGGATCTGTTCAGCCAACTGCTCGGAGTTGGCCACCAACCCCAGCACCTCCAGGCAGCGCTGGTAATAAAGGCCGCCGAACTCGGTCAGGCTTTGCTTGCGGGTAGTGCGCTTGAGCAGGCTGACGCCGAGGCGTTGCTCCAGGGCGCGTAGGTGGTTGCCGACCATGGTGGTCGACAGGCCGCACGCCTGGGCCGCTGCGGTCATGCTGCCGGTCTCCACCACTTTGACGTAGACGGTCATTGCCTGGAACAGGTCCATTATCAAGCCTTGGTTTAAAGTCATTGCAGATCTGCGCAGTTTATCCAGCTTGAGTGGCTAACGATACTGAGGCCCTGACTACGATGGAGCCCGATGCCATGACCGCCGCTTGCCTGATGAACACCTATCAACCCTTGCCCCTGAGCTTCACCCGTGGCCTGGGCACCCGCCTGTGGGACCAGCAGGGTCGTGAGTACCTGGATGCCGTGGCCGGTGTCGCCGTGACCAATGTCGGTCACTCCCATCCGCGACTGGCGGCGGCAATCAGCGAGCAGGCCGGCTTGCTGTTGCATACCTCCAACTTGTATGGCATCGACTGGCAGCAGCGCCTGGCCCAACGCTTGGCCCGGCTATCCGGCCTGGACCAGGCGTTCTTCAACAACTCCGGCGCCGAAGCCAATGAAACCGCGCTGAAACTGGCGCGTCTGCATGGCTGGAAAAAAGGCATCGAGCAGCCGCTGGTGGTGGTCATGGAGAACGCCTTCCACGGCCGCACCCTGGGCACCATGGCCGCCAGCGACGGGCCATCGGTGCGCCTGGGGTTCCAGCGCTTGCCGGGAGATTTCATCAAGGTCGGCTTTGGCGACCTGGCGGCACTGGACGCGGTGACCCGTGAGTTCGGGCCCAGGATAGTGGCTGTATTGCTGGAACCGATCCAGGGCGAAAGTGGCGTGCAACTGGCCCCGCCGGGTTATCTGCAGGCCTTGCGCGCCCACTGCAGCCAGCACGGTTGGTTATTGATGCTCGATGAGATCCAGACTGGCATTGGCCGGACCGGCACATGGTTTGCTTTCCAGCAGGAGGGCATTGTCCCGGAAGTCATGACCCTGGCCAAAGGTCTGGGCAACGGTATTCCGATTGGCGCCTGCCTGGCCCGTGCCTCGGTGGCCAAACTCTTCACCCCCGGCAGCCATGGCAGCACCTTTGGCGGTAATCCGCTGGCGTGTCGCGTGGGCTGTACGGTGCTGGATATCATCGAGGAACAAGGCCTGCTGGAGAACGCCGCGCGTCAGGGCGAGCGCCTCCTGGCGCGGCTGCGGGTGGAATTGAGCGAACATCCGCAGGTGCTGGCGATCCGTGGGCGCGGACTGATGATCGGCATTGAACTGGCCACGCCGCAGCGCGACCTGGCCGAACGGGCCGCACGCGAACAGGGATTGTTACTCAATGTCACGCGGGGCAAGGTTATTCGCCTGTTGCCGCCCCTGACCCTGGATAGCAAGGAAGTGGAGATGATTGTGCGGGGCATCGCTCGGTTACTGTGAAACGGGCCCGTTGAGCCACTCCTGGTTCATGGTCTGGCTATCTCCCAGGTAGTCCAGGAGCCAGGCCATGGCCGGTGACAGTTTGTCCTGGGCCCAGGCCACGCAGGACGGGCTGGCCGGGAAGGGCCGGGACAGTTCCAGGGCGGCCAGTTCGCCGCTGTCGATCAATGGCTGCACCAGGTGCGCCGGGACCATGCCCACGCACAGCCCGTCCTGCAGGCAATCCATGGCCGAGGCCCAGTTGGGGACCACCAGGCGTCGCTGGTTATCCAGGGTCCAGGTGTCGCGCTTGGGCAGGTTGCGTGAGGTGTCGGTCATGCACAGCGACGCAAAGGGCCGCAATTGATCGTCGCTGAGCAAACCCTCGACCTGTGCCAGCGGATGCCGGGCGCTGACCACGCATAGCCAGTTCAACAAGCCCATGTCGCGAAACGTGAAGTGGCTGGCCACCGGCACCGCGCTGGTGGCGCCGATCACAATATCGGTGCGCTCGTCTGCCAGGGCATCCCACACACCGTTGTACACCTCGTACTCCAGTAGCAGTTCCACTTCCGGGAACTGGCGATAGAAATCCAGCACCAGTTGCCGGCAGCGTTGCTGTTTGACGATGGAATCCACCGCCACTTTCAGCTGGCCGCTCCAGCCATTGGCCACTTGCTGGCACAGTCGGCGGGTGCCCAGCATGGTTTTCATCACGCCACGGGCCTCGTCGATAAACAGGCGGCCGGCGGGGGTCAGTTCCACATCCCGGTGGCGACGGATAAACAACGGCACCGCCAACCACTCTTCGATTTGCCGTACGGTGTAGCTGATGGCCGAGGGTACGCGGTGCAGTTCCTGGGCGGCGGCGCTAAAGCTGCCGTGACGGGCCACGGCATCCACCACGTCCAGGGAGTATTCGGACCACATGGGCATTGCCTTCAAAAATATTGATAAGAGTGTTCAATTATTATCGCTTCACAGCGCAACTGTCAGCCTCATAATAGGCGCCAGTCAGCAAATTGTTTGATGGCAGGACTAACAAGGCTTCAATGAAAAACTCTTTTGGTTTCACCTGGTACCTGGCGGGGCTGAGCATGCTCGGCTATCTGGCCATGGATATGTACTTGCCCGCGTTCGGTGCCATGGGCGAACACTTGCAGATTCCCCCCGGTGCGGTGGGGGCCAGTTTGAGCATCTTCCTCGCCGGTTTTGCCGTGGGGCAACTGCTCTGGGGCCCGCTGTCTGATCGCCTGGGGCGCAAGCCGATCCTGTTGGCCGGCCTGAGTCTGTTCGTGCTCGGCTGCCTGGGGATGTTCTGGGTCGAGACCGCGCCGCAACTGCTGGCCTTGCGTTTTGTACAGTCGATTGGGGTGTGCAGCGCCGCAGTCAGTTGGCAGGCGCTGGTGATTGACCGGTACCCGGCTGACAAGGCGCACCGGGTGTTTGCCAGCATCATGCCGCTGATGTCCCTGTCACCGGCGCTGGCGCCGCTGTTGGGCGCGGTGGTATTGAATCACTGGGGCTGGCAGGCGATCTTCGCCGTGTTGCTGGGTATTTCGCTGTTGCTGCTATTACCGACCCTGTTTCTCAAATCCATGCCCAAACGCCTGGCCGCCGACGGCGAAAAAGCCCGGCTGAGCTACGGGCAACTGTTCAAGTCGCGGGTGTTCATCGGCAATGTGCTGATCTTCGCCGCGTGCTCCGCCAGCTTCTTCGCCTGGCTCACGGCCTCGCCGTTTATTCTCGGTGGCATGGGCTACAGCCCCAATGACATCGGCCTGAGCTATGTGCTGCCGACCCTGGCGTTTCTGGTGGGTGGCTACAGTTGCCGCAGCGCCTTGCAACGGTTCCAGGGCAAACTCTTGTTGCCCTGGTTGCTGGTGGCGTATTGCGTGAGCATGGTGGCGCTGTATTTGGTAGCGACCTTGACGGTGCCGACGCTGACCACCTTGCTGATTCCGTTCTGCTTGATGGCCCTGGTCAACGGCGCCAGCTACCCGATTGTAGTGGCGAATGCGCTGATGCCGTTTTCGGAAAACTCCGGCAAGGCTGCGGCACTGCAAAACACCCTGCAACTGGGCTTGTGCTTTGTCGCCAGCCTGCTGGTGTCGTCGTTGCTGGAGCAGCCATTGCTGGTCACGGTGATCGTGATGCTGGCGACCGCGCCGCTGGCGGTGTTGGGTTACTGGCTGGCGCGGCCCAAGTCGGACGAGTCGCAGTTGGCGGCAGCTTAAAACGTCACTTCCATATTCAGGGTTGGCGTTGAGGTGCGGCTGCCACGGCCGCCGTCCACGCCAAACTTGTTATGCCAGTATTCGTAGCCCACGCCCAGGTATAGGTTGGGCTTGACGCTTTTGCCCGGCCGGACGGCGACCATCAGTGCCGTGCGCATCAGCGTTTCTGCGGCGGTGTCGCGACTGTTGTAGTCGTGGCCCTTGTCGCCGACATGGTTGATGAACCCCTGGAACTTCGCGCCATGGTTGCCGAGCTCGAACGGGCGCATCCAGGTCAGGTTGAGCATGTAGGTGTCGTCGAAGGTGTGGTTCGGATCTTTCGCGCCTGGGATGCCGGAATGGTTGTTTTCCTTGTAGTACATCAGGCTCAGGTCCAGCACCCCGACGGTATTGAACTTCAGGGTCGGCCCGATCACCAGGGCGCGTTTTTTCGCCGACGCCAGGTTGTTGTTGCGGTTGGCGTCGAACCCCAGGGTCAGCGCGTAATCCTTGATCAGCCCGGTGCCCTGCGGCATGTCGAATACCCGTGATGCATACAACTGGTGCCGGTAGACCGCATACACCTCGCTGCCACCGTGATCGGTGCCCTTGCGCGGATCGCGGCTGTCGGACAGGAATACATCGAGATGTAGGAAGTTGCTGCCGTACTGGTAGCCGCTGGCGTGGGTGAAGCTGTAGATGCGCTTGCTGAAATCGTCAGGGTTGTTCGGATTGGTGAACTGTTGCCCGTAGCGAAATCCTACGCTGTTGTTCATCCATTCCACCGCGACAGCCTCCCCGCCGCCGAGGAGCGTGAGTAATACGGTTGCGCCGTGCAGTGCCTTTTTCATTGTTTTAGTTCCTTTGGCGTTTGGCTCATGGCAGCCGTGCAGGGGCCGCCGGGCGCAGTATCGACACAACCGCCGTGCTGCTCAAAGAACAGAATATCGACTGGGCTGCTGCCGAATCGGCAGCACTGAAGCTGGCCTGAAGGTCAGGAAATACACGGTGTACAGGGTGATTCTTCGCGTTCGCGCAAAGCGATTTCCTCGCTGATCAGGTGGGCCATCGACTCCACTGCCGTAGGCAAATCCCGACCTTTGCGCGCATACAGCCCCAGGTCGCTGAACATCCCGCCCTGGTCGCTCAAGGGGATGTGCAGCAACTCACCCCTGGCCAAATCGGCCTCGATCCCGATCCGCGTCTGGAACGCCACCCCCAATTGCTGGCGCGCCAACTGCCGCGCCAGTTCCATGGAGTTGCTTTGCAGCAACGGCTTGTGCGCAGCCGGCGAACGTTTGTGCAGCGGGGCAATCAGGTGATGGATCGACAGCTCGCTGTTGGCCTGGATCACCCCGTGTTCAGCGCACAGGGTGTAGCTGACGCTGGCGTGTGAGGCCAGTGGATGTCCCGGTGCCACCAACGCACCCAGGCGGAAATGCCCGACACACAACTGTGTGGTTTCCGCACTGCGTGGCAGGGCAAAGGCCAGCCCCAGGTCTGCCTGGCCGTTGATCACCGCCGCCGGAATCGATTGTGAACCCTGCACGGTCACCCCGATGGTCACCGCCGGGTAGCGCTGGCGCATGCGCTTGAGCACGGCTGGCAGCAACTCCACTGTCGCGCCTTCCACCGTGGCGATTTCCACATGCCCGGTCTGCACCTGGTTCAGGCCTTCGAGTTCGCCGCGCACCCGTTCCACATCCTGCAACACCAGGGTGACATGGCGGGTCAGGATTTCCCCCGCAGCGGTCAGGCGCAACCCACCGGGCAAGCGCTCGAACAAGGCCGCGCCGACTTCGTCTTCAAGTTTGAGAATCTGCCGGTTCACCGCCGACGACGCCACGTTCAGCCGGCGCGCAGCTTCGCGGATCGAATGGCAGCGGCGGACCATATCGAAGTAGCAAATGGCCGCAGAGTGGATACGCAGCGTGCGGTTGAGCATTTTTTTCAGATCCTTGTGGGCACGGCTTCAAGCCTTGGGGCAGGGCGGCTGAATGGATTTTTGTAACGTCGATGCCGGGTATCTTGTGGAAATGATTGTATACAACTCTATGGACATCCAATCTTTCTATTGCATACAGTGAGCGCACAACAAAAACAGAGATCCCCTCACCATGACTATCCCGAAGGCGTCACCGCAACGGCCAGAAGATGAGAATCTTGGCGTCGCTGCCAACATGGCTTACGGCCTGCAGCATGTACTGACCATGTACGGCGGTATCGTGGCCGTGCCGTTGATTGTCGGCCAGGCGGCCGGGTTATCCCCCGCCGATATTGGCCTGTTGATCGCCGCGTCGTTGTTTGCCGGTGGCCTGGCCACGCTGTTGCAAACCCTGGGCCTGCCGTTTTTTGGCTGTCAGTTGCCCTTGGTGCAAGGGGTGTCGTTTGCCGGTGTGGCGACCATGGTGGCGATTGTCGGCAGCGATGGCGCAGGCGGTGTGCCGGCGATCCTGGGGGCGGTGATGGCCGCGTCGCTGATCGGGCTGCTGATTACCCCGATATTCTCGCGAATTACCAAGTTCTTCCCGCCGCTGGTGACCGGGATCGTGATTACCACCATCGGCCTGACGCTGATGCCGGTCGCCGCCCGCTGGGCCATGGGCGGTAACAGCCGTGCCGCTGATTTTGGCAGCATGCCGAACATCGGCCTGGCGGCCATCACCCTGGTGCTGGTGCTGTTGCTGAGCAAAGTGGGCAGCGCCACCATCTCGCGCCTGTCGATCCTGCTGGCGATGGTGTTTGGCACATTGATCGCGGTGTTTTTGGGCATGGCGGACTTCTCTACCGTGACCCAGGGCCCGATGATCGGCTTCCCTACGCCGTTCCATTTCGGCATGCCGACCTTCCATGTGGCGGCGATCCTGTCCATGTGCATCGTGGTCATGGTGACCCTGGTGGAAACCTCGGCGGACATTCTGGCGGTGGGCGAGATCATCGACACCAAGGTTGACTCCAAGCGCCTGGGCAACGGCCTGCGTGCCGACATGCTGTCGAGCATGTTCGCGCCGATCTTCGGTTCGTTCACCCAAAGCGCCTTCGCCCAGAACGTCGGCCTGGTGGCGGTGACCGGGGTCAAGAGTCGTTATGTGGTGGCCACGGGCGGCCTGTTCCTGGTGATCCTTGGCCTGCTGCCCTTCATGGGCCGGGTGATTGCCGCAGTACCGACCTCGGTGCTGGGCGGCGCCGGGATCGTGTTGTTTGGCACCGTGGCGGCCAGTGGGATACGTACGCTGTCCAAGGTTGATTACCGTAACAACATGAACCTGATCATCGTCGCCACCTCCATCGGTTTCGGCATGATCCCCATCGCCGCGCCGAGCTTCTACGATCAGTTCCCCAGCTGGTTCGCGACCATCTTCCACTCGGGGATCAGTTCCTCGGCGATCATGGCGATCCTGCTGAACCTGGCGTTCAACCACTTCACTGCCGGCAACTCGGACCAGCAGTCGGTGTTCGTCGCCGGCACCGAGCGCAGCCTGTGCTTCCAGGATGTGGCGGCGCTGCGCGACGGGGATTATTTCAGCAAGGGCAAATTGTTTGATGCCGAGGGCAAGGAGATCCCGCTGGTGGATGCATCACTGCAGAAAGCGACGGTGGCGGGGCGGGCTGAAACGAGCGAGGTGTAGCCAAAACACCGCAAAAAACTGAATGTGGGAGCGGGCTTGCCCGCTCCTACATTTGATTGGTGGTGTTTAGAAGACCGTTGGTGAGCACACCTCATCCAAAAACTTCACCACCGTGCCCATGCACGGCTGGCGCTCCTCCACATGGGGCATATGGCTGGAGTCTTCAAACAGCGCTGCGCGTACATCGGCGATTTCATCGAGGAATGCCTTGAATTCCAGCGGTGTGGCCTGGTCATGCCGCCCGGAAATTATCAGGGTTGGCACTTGGATCTGCGTCAGCCGGCCAATGCTGATCGGGCCGTGCAGGGCGTTGTAAACCGTAGGATCGGCCGCCATCTGGGCGAAGGTACGTGCCACTTCTTCGGGCCACGGGTTGATCCGGCACAAGGGTTGGTCATCGAAGCCGGCCGCCAGGTTGGCGGCGATCAAGGCGCGCAAGCCCCGGGGTTGGCGAAGCGCATGTTCACTGCCGAGCCTGCCGCCCCAGGCATGCCCAAGGATTGCGTAATGGTCGCTGATGCGCAGATGGTCGAGCAGGTTGTCCAGCTCTTCGAGAAACAGCTCAACCGTCCAGAAGCCGGCGGGCTGGTGGGGCAGGTGGGTGGAGTGGCCGTTGCCCAGTTGGTCGTAGTGAATCACCGCATGCCCACTGGCGGCCACGTCCTTGAAGGCGTCCAGGTAGTCATGGGTGCCACCGGGGCCGCCGTGGAGGACGACCAGTGGGGTCTTGCCGCTGTCGAGATTGCCGGTCACGCGGTACCAGGTCTGGTAACCGCGAAAGGCGGCGTAGCCCTGGCGGATCTGTTCGATGAATTCCATTTCCGGCCCTGCCATCAAAAATTGGTGGGGTACACGATAGTTTGAACAAAACGTTTAAGTAACTGGCAAAACGGCTAGGTTTTCCAGGGGGATTGGTGTGAGTGCCCATTGGAGAAACCGGCTTGCCGGCGATAGCGTATTGGCCTGAGGCACCGCTATCGCCGGCAAGCCGGCGCCGACAGCGGGGTTATTGTTTTTGCGGGTCAAACTGCTTGTCGCGGATGAACAGCGCTGGGATCACCCCGCAGATGAAGTACGCCGCGCCCATCACCAAAAAGCCCACGCCAATCGAGCCGTGGGACGCCAGGAAGCCAATGGCCGCCGGCGCGACCGCCGCGCCGATCCTCCCGATGTTGTAGGCGCCGCCCACGGCTGAGCCGCGGAATTTCGCCTCGAAACTCTCGGTCATGTAGGTCGCGTTCACGCCGTAGGGAATGCCATACAGGAAGCCGAAGACAATCAGCAGCCAAAGGATATTCTCCGGGCTCTGGTACAGCACGATCACCGGCAGGAACACCGCCGTCCCCAATGCGCCGAAGGCAAACACCACGCGCCGCCCCAGGCGATCGGCCGCGAGGCCGGCGAGGATCTTGCCGAAAATCATTGCCGCGTAGGTGCCGACCATGTAGCTGGTCATCGACTTGAAGTTCATCCCCAACTCGCCTTCGAGGTAGGACGGCATCCAGTTGTTGACCCCGTAGTAGCCAAACTGCAGGAAGCCTGCGGTCAGCGCCCAGAGCAGGAACATGCGGCTGGCCTTGGGATCACTGAAAATCAGCTTGAACATGCCATCGGGCTTTTTCGCCGAGACGCGCTGGGTGCCTTCGGCTTTTTCCCGCGCGCGTTCGGCCTGGGCGTTGAGCCAGGCCTGGGGCTCCGGCACCAGGCGTTGCATCAGCACGGCGAGGATCACCGGGATGATCGCCACGTAGAATAGCCAGCGCCAGCCGTGGTCCGGCAGGATCCAGCCGGCCAACAAGGTCGCGACGATATAGCCCACCGACCAGCCGGCCTGCAAGGTGCCAAGCACGGTGGTGCGGTAGCGGGTCGGCACGTATTCGGCCATCAGGGTGTTGCAGGCGACATACAGCGCGCCCAGGCCAAGGGAGGCGAAGAAACGGGTGGCCGCAAACTGCCAGTAGCTGTGGGTCAGGCCAAGGATCGCGGTGCCCACCGAGAACAGCACGATGCTCCACACCACGGTCTTGACCCGGCCAAAGCGGTCACAGGCCCAGCCGCCGTAAATCCCGCCGACCGCCATCCCGGCCAGGGTGAAACTGCCCAGGCTGCCGGCCTCGACACTGGTCAGGCCGAACTCGGCTTTCAGGCTGCTGAGACTGTAGGACAGCAGCATCAAATCTGCGCCATCGATCAAGAGGCCGAGGAAGCAGAAAATGAAAACAATGATCCACAGGTTGTTTTTTGCGGGCGACAACGCACCCGCCGATGCGGCGACTTCCATAGCGATACCTTGTTGTAGTTGTAGGGCACGGTTTATGGGGGTTTGTAGGAGCCGGCTTGCCGGCTCCCACCGTAGAGGCGGGGTCAGTGCTGGGCCTCGCGAATCATGTTGCGTGCAATCACCAACTGCTGGATCTGGGTCGTACCTTCATACAGCCGGAACAGCCGTACATCGCGATAGAACCGTTCGATCGCATACTCGCTCACATAACCTGCGCCACCATGGATCTGCACACAGCGGTCTGCCACCCGGCCGCACATCTCGGTGGCGAACATCTTCGCGCAGGAGGCTTCGGTGCCGATGTTCAAGCCGTCGTCACGCTTGCGCGCCGCGTCCAGCACCATGCAGCGGGCCGCGTAGATTTCAGCCTTGCTGTCGGCGAGCATCGCCTGGATCAACTGGAACTCGGCAATCGGCTGGCCGAATTGCTTGCGGTCGATGGCGTAGTGCAGGGCATCGTCGAGCATGCGTTCGGCGGCGCCGACGCTGACCGCTGCGATATGCAGGCGGCCCTTGTCGAGCACCTTCATCGCGGTCTTGAACCCCACGCCTTCGACGCCGCCGATCAGTTGCCCGACGGGGACCCGCACATTGTCGAAAATCACGTCGCTGGTATGGGCGCCTTTCTGGCCCATCTTGTGGTCGCGCTTGCCCAGGGACACCCCCGGCGTATTGCGCTCGACGATAAACGCGCTGATCCCGCCCGAGCCCTTGGTATCCGGGTTGGTGCGGGCCATCACCGTGAAAATCCCGGCATGGGGCGCATTGGTGATAAAGCGCTTGGTGCCATTGATCAGGTAATGCTCGCCATCGCGCACGGCGGTGGTCTTCAGCGAGGCGGCGTCGGAGCCTGCGTCCGGTTCGGTCAGGCAGAACGAACTGAGCAACTCGCCACTGGCCAGCTTGGGCAGGTAGTGCTGTTTCTGCGCCTCGGTGCCGTCCAGCAGAATGCCGATGGAGCCGATGCCATTATTGGTGCCGAAGTAGGAACGGAATGCCGGCGAGGTGCGCCCCAGCTCGAAGGCGATGCAGACTTCTTCTTCCATGGTCACGCCCAGGCCGCCATAGGCTTCGGGCAGGGTCAGGCCGAACAGGCCCATGTCCTGGAATTGCTGGACAATGTCCGCCGGGATCTCATCGGTCTCGGCGATTTCGTTTTCCCGTGGGATCAGCGCTTCATTGACGAACTGGCGAATGGAATCCAGCAGCAGATGCAGCGTTTGCGGGTCTCGGATCATGTGCATTCCTCGGCGGCCCGTTCGGCGGGCCTGTTGTTTGATCTGCCGAGGCCGTGCACCGATCTGTCTAGCGGGCGGCGGCCTCGATGTTGTTGACCATGTGCTTGAGACGCGGCCCGATGTCGTCTTCGAGTTTTTCCCGGGAAAGGTGGAAACTCGGCCCGCCACAGTTGAACGTCAACAGCCCATGTTGTGCGTGCAGCATGGGCACGGCGATGGCGTTGACATCGCGGTGCCATTCCCCGATCGACATGCAATAGCCGAAGTCGGTGTAGTCCCTGAACGCGCGCTCCAGCCCTTTGCGAATCGTCGGCCAATCCTCCAGATGGCGCTGGCGGATATGGTCGAGCATGAACTCACGCTCGTTTTCCGGCATCGCCGCCAGGCAAGCGCGGCCTGCCGAACTCAAGTGCAGCGGCAGGCGCGTACCGACCTGGCGGCGCATGGTCATGTTCGCTTCGCCCTGGACCACGTCCAGGTACACCATGTCCAGGCGGTCCCGGGTGGCCATTGCGACGGCGGCCTGGGCGTACTTGGCCATGGTTTCCATCAGCGGGTGGGCCACGGCCCGCACCGACAGGTTGGAAAGCATCGCGTAACCAAACGCCATCACCCCCACATCCAACTGGTACCGGCCCGACTGCGGCAGGTGCTTGAGGTAACCCAAGCGGGTCAGGGTGTGCGTCATGCGGGTAATCGTCGGCTTGGGCAGGCCGGTCTTGCGCGCCAGTTCCTGGTTACCCAACACGCTTTCGCTGGGGGTAAAGCAGCGCAGCAGTTCCAGGCCACGGGCCAGGGCCGTGATGAACTGGCGGTCCTTGTCTTCCTCCTCCTCGCTATTCATCGGATCCACCCGCAGATGTTCGAACCCGTTGCTGCCTGCAGGTGCCTCTGGTGTGCGGCGCATGGTAGTCCCTCTTTTTTTATAAAATCAACAAAACAAAATTGTATTCCGCAGTGCGAAACTAAGCAACTGATTGGTTTTCTCCGTGCGTTCCTAATTAACCTTCAATAAACAATGAGTTAATCGAGATTTCATTGGGCGTTGCGGTTTTTGCATTTACACCCGCCGGGTCGATACCTATGATCATGGCTAAATACGGAATGTTATTTCGCATAGCGAAACTAACGTTGACCGCACTAACAAGAACATTGCAGCAGGAGTACATGTGGCTAATCCTGATCAACCCGTGGTCCACCTCGACGTCCAGGACAATGGCGTTGCGGTGGTGCGGATCCATCGCCCCGACGTCAAAAATGCCCTTAACGCCCAGGTGCGTGAGGAACTGGCCGGGCACTTTCGTGCCTTGGCCCGGCGCCGGGATGTGCGCGTCATTGTGCTGACCGGTGGCGAGCAGTTTTTTGTGGCGGGCGCCGACATCAAGGAGTTCGCCAGCGCCAGTCCTATCGAGATGTATCGCCGGCACACCGAGTACCTGTGGGAAGCGATCAGCCGTTGCCCGAAACCGGTGATCGCTGCGGTCAACGGCTTTGCCCTGGGCGGTGGCTGCGAGTTGGCGATGCATTGCGACATGATCGTGGCCGGCGAATCGGCGCGTTTTGCCCAACCTGAGGTCAAGCTCGGCCTGATGCCGGGTGCCGGCGGCACACAACGCCTGGTGCGTGCGGTGGGAAAATTCCAGGCCATGCGTATTGCCCTGACTGGCTGCATGGTCAAGGCCCCCGAAGCCCTGGCCATGGGCATGCTTAGTGAGGTGGTGGCCGACGACCAGACCTTGCCACGAGCCCTGGAGCTGGCGGCGCAGATCGCCGCGCTGCCGCCGCTGGCGGTGGAGCAGATCAAGGAGGTGATGCTTGCGGGCGCCGACCTGCCGCTGGAAAGCGCCCTGGTACTGGAGCGCAAGGCGTTCCAATTGCTGTTCGATTCTGCGGATCAGAAGGAGGGCGCCGCGGCGTTCTTCGAGAAACGCACACCCAACTACCTCGGGGAATAACCATGGCCGATTCGATCAACATCATGGGCCTGGTGGGCACTGGCGTCATGGGCGCCGGCATCGCGCAGATTGCCGCCCAGGCCGGCGTGCGCGTGCGCTTGTTCGACGTCCGCGATGGCGCGGCGCAGGCGGCTCGCGACAGCCTCGACGCGACCTTCGCCAAGCTGGTCGGCAAGGGCAAGCTCACCCAGGCGGCCATGGACAGCGCGTTGCACAACCTGCACGTGGCCACCAGCCTTGACGCCTTGCACGATTGCGACCTGGTGGTTGAGGCCATTGTCGAAAACCTCGATGCCAAGCGTGGCCTGCTGCACCAGTTGGAGGCCATCGTGACGCCGGGGTGCATCCTCGCCAGCAACACCTCATCGCTGTCGGTCACGGCGATTGCCGCGGGTTGCCAGCATCCTGGGCGAGTCGCCGGCCTGCACTTTTTCAACCCGGTGCCGCTGATGCGCGTGGTGGAAGTCATCGACGGCCTGGCCACCGCGCCAGCCGTCGGCGAGGCCTTGCTGGGATTTGTTGCGCGCACCGGCCATCGTGGCGTGCGTGCCAAGGACACTCCCGGTTTTATCGTCAACCACGCCGGCCGTGCCTACGGCACCGAAGCCTTGAAGATGCTGGATGAAGGCATTGCCGAGGGGGGCGATATCGACCGCATCCTGCGCGACGGTGCGGGTTTTCGCATGGGGCCGCTGGAGCTGCTGGACCTCACCGGCCTGGACGTTTCCCACCCGGTCATGGAATCAATCTACAACCAGTTCTACCAGGAGCCGCGCTACAAACCCTCGGCCCTGACCCGGCAGATGCTGGTGGGTGGGCGCCTGGGACGCAAGACCGGCCAGGGTTTCTACCGCTACGAAAATGGCCAGAGGATCGACGGCCCACAGCCGCAGCCGGTGCCGACTATTACCACGCTGCCACCGGTGTGGATCGCCACGGAAAACCCCGAAGACCACGAACGCCTCAGCACCTTGCTGATCAACCTCGGCGTGCAATTGGAGACGGGCGCGCAGCCGTCGCCCGCTGCGTTGTGCCTGCTGGCACCTTACGGCCGCGACGCGACCGCCACCTGCGAGTGGTTCCACACCGATCCGGCGCGCACCTTGTGCATTGACCTTCTGCCCGACCTGTCGCGCCATCGCACCCTGATGCAAAACCCGCTGACTGCCGCGCCGATGCGTGACGCTGCCCACGCCTTGCTCGCCAGGGATGGCGTGGGGGTGACGGTGATTGGCGACAGTGTTGGCTTTGTGGCCCAGCGTACCTTGGCGATGGTGGTCAACCTGGCCTGCGACATTGCGCAGCAGCGCATCGCCAGCGTCGAGGATATCGATCAGGCGGTACACCTGGGCCTCGGTTACCCCCATGGCCCGCTGGCTTGGGGCGACGCCCTCGGGCCCCGCAGGATTTTGACGATTTTGCAGCGCCTGTGCGAGATCACCCACGACCCACGCTACCGCCCCAGCCCCTGGCTGAGACGCCGTGCGTTGCTGGGGATTTCCTTGCGCCATCCAGAGCCGGCAATCGGCTGACACAGACTTTCAGGAATAAAAACAATGGGTGCATTAACAGGTTTGCGTGTACTGGATTTGAGCCGGGTATTGGCCGGCCCATGGTGTGGCCAGGTGTTGGCGGACCTCGGCGCGGAAGTGATCAAGATCGAGCGCCCGCAGAGCGGCGATGACACTCGGGGCTGGGGGCCACCATGGATGAAGACCGACACCGGCGAGTCGTCCGGGCAGGCGTCGTATTACCAGTCCACCAACCGCGGCAAGCTGTCGGTGGCCATCGACCTGGCCAGTACCGAAGGCCAGGAACTGGTACGGGCGCTGGCGGCCAGCTCCGATGTGCTGATCGAAAACTACAAGGCCGGTTCCCTGGCGCGCTACGGCCTGGACTACGCGACACTGGCCCAGATCAACCCGCGCCTGGTGTATTGCTCCATCACCGGCTTCGGCCAGACCGGCCCGCGTGCGCAAGAGCCCGGCTACGACTTCATCATCCAGGGCATTGGCGGCCTGATGAGTATTACCGGTGAGCGCGACGACTTGCCGGGCGGCGGCCCGCAAAAAGTCGGCGTGGCATTTTCTGACCTGATGACCGGGCTGTATTCCACCGTGGCGATCCAGGCCGCGCTGCTCAGCCGCGAACGCACCGGCGTCGGCCAGCACATCGATATGGCCCTGCTGGATGTGCAAGTGGCAACCCTGGCCAACCAGAGCATGAACTACCTGGCCTCCGGCAAAGTGCCCCAGCGCTTTGGCAATGCCCACGCCAATATCGTGCCGTACCAGGTGTTTCGCGCCGCCGACCGCGATTTCATCATCGCCTGTGGCAACGACAGCCAATTTATCGCCTTGTGCCACAGCATCGGTCTGCCACACCTGCCGGACGACCCGCGTTTTCGGCGCAATGCCGACCGTGTCGCCCATCGGGCCGAAATCGTCGAGCTGCTGTCGGCGCACTTCCTTGGCCGCACGGCAGATGAGTGGGTCAGCTGCATCCATGCCTCGAAAGTGCCGGTGGGGGCGATCAACAACATCGCGCAATCCCTGGAAGAGCCGCAGGTGATTGCCCGTGGCTTGATGGTGAAGATCCCCCATCCGCAAAACCCCGACTTCGCCATGGTTGGCAGCCCGATCAAGATGTCTGGCACGCCAGTGGAGTACGTGCGACCAGCGCCGATGCTGGGGCAGCATACGGATGAGGTGTTGGCGGGGCGGTTGGGGTTGTCTGGTGAGCAGTTGGGGCAACTGAAGAGTAACGGGGTTATTGAGCAGTTGCCGTGATGGGCGCGCGTTGGGTTGCTACTGAAATATTTTGCTCAACGCGCCCATATCCATGGCTTCATTCATTTTCAAGGGCGCAGAAAAGGTGAAGGGCTCCTTGTAGAGTGACTCGTAGTCCATCTGCACAAATACGTCATTCCTTTGTAGGAACAGACTCATTTGCAGCAGGCACAAGGGGCCGAACTGGGTGCTTTTAGTCGGCTCCAGAATCGCGATGTCATTTCCCGGCCTTACGGCTGAGCCTTTGGTGGGCCAGCCTTTGGCGAAACATTCAGGATTCAAGCGCGCTTTCTCCAGCACGGCGGGCCAGCGACTGTCCCCCAGCCCATCGAAGTGTTCATCGCCAACGCGAATGCTGAACGCAGTGATGATGCCCGGCCCAATCCCTTCATTGGACAGGTACAGGCCGCTTTTTTGTGCCGTTAAATGCGGAGTGATCATCAGGTAGGGCCGTACGGACAGTCGGTTGTGCTCACGCATCAGGTCCAGTTGCCAGAAGGAAATCGACGCGGCGGCAATCGAGATCACCACGGCTGCCAGTGAGAGCAGCGTGCCTAAAGATAGCTTGGGTGTTTCCGGCGTCAGGGGAGTGATGGGGTGGCGCGGTTTGAAAAAGGGATGGTCATGCAGTTTTTTCACGTAGTCCGACTCCTTGTCGAATGGGTAGGTCTTGGTGGGTTAATGTTGGCTGGGATGGTAAAGAGTTTCGGCGACACCGGCGAAATATTCAGCTCAAGCGCTTTGATGATCCAGTCGGAGGGTTCCTGCTTTTTTGTAGGTTGTGAGTGAGGCTGCTGAAAGTTGAATCTCCCCAAATTTGCCAGATTCGCTGGAATCGCGTACGTACAAATGCATTAAATATTTGACTTATCCTTTTCAATCAGTAAGATACGCCGCATTCCGCGATAGCTCAGTTGGTAGAGCAAATGACTGTTAATCATTGGGTCCCTGGTTCGAGTCCAGGTCGTGGAGCCAGATAGAGAAAAGCCTGCAGCGATGCAGGCTTTTTTTTGCTCGCGATTTGGTCCCTGACGCTACTTGCCCGTCTCGGGGAATGCTGCCAAACAGAGCCGCCCATACGCTGCCACCAACTGCTCCAACGTAAACGCCAGATTCCGCCCGCTGGGATTGGGCAGCACCCACACCGCAGCATCCCCCAACGTCCGCGGTTGCAGCCCCCACGCCACCTCGCGTTGCCCCGACAACGCGCAATAACCCGCCTTGCCCAGGAACGCCACATAGCGCGGTGCATACCGGCGGATTTTGTTTTCAAAGCCCTCGGCCGCCGCCTTGAATTCATCCTGGGACAGTTGATCGGCCCGCGCCGTTGGCCGTTCCACGACGGTCGTCAGCCCGCAGTGGTACTGCAAGATTGTCCGATCATCCTCGGGCTGAACTTGATGTGGGGTAAACCCAGCCAGGTGCAAGGTGCGCCAGAAGCGGTTGCTGCGCCCGGCAAAATGATGGCCCTGGGCGGCTGCCAGCAGGCCCGGATTGATCCCGCAAAAAATCACGGCCAGCCGCTCGGCCAGGATGTCTTCCAGTCCTTGACTCATGTCGGGGCACCTTGCGCCAGGTTGTCCAGCAACCACTGGCTGAAGCTGCGCGCCAGTGGGTCGTTTTCGCTGTCGCGGTGGGTCAGCAAGGCCCAGTTGGGGCCGCGAATGGTCGCGTCGACCAAGGGTTGCAGCAGGCCGTTGTCCCGCGCGTGCTGGCTCAGTAACTGGCTGACCAGTGCGATGCCCAGGCCACCGCAGGCTGCGTCCAGCAGCAGGCCGGGGTCGGAGAAGTTCAGGCCCTGATCCTGCTGGCCCACGTCGATCCCGGCTTCCACCGCCCAATGGCTCCAGTCCATTTCCCGCTCGCCATGCAGGGTGGTGCGTTGCTCGCGGGGCAGGGCCAGTACGCTGGGGTGCGCGGCGGGATACAGGCGGTCGGTGTGCAGCACTTTGAAGCTGCACTCGGCCTGGGCGCTGATGTCGTCGCGCACGGCGAGGTCGATGGTCTGGGTGGCCATGTCGGGTACTTCGTCGGTGCTGAACAGCCACAAATCCACGTCCGGGTGGTGTCGGCGGAAGTCGGCCAGGCGTGGCAACAGCCAGTGGCGGGCAAAGGCGGGCGTGGTGTTGAGCACCAGTTGATTGGCCTTGCGGTACTGCCCCAGCCGGCGTACGCCCACTGACAACTGTTGCAACAGGGCCTGGGTGGTGCTGAGGAAATCATGGCCGGCATCAGTCAGGGCGACGCTGCGCCCGTTGCGAAAGAACAGCGGCTGTTCCAGGTACGCTTCGAGGCTGCGGATCTGTTGGCTGATGGCCGATTGGGTCAGGTGCAGTTCGTTGGCAGCCTTGTGAAAACTGCCCAGCCGCGCCGCCGCTTCGAAGCCGCGCAGTGCCCCCAGGGGCGGCCAGTGTTTAAGCATGCTGATAAGTTTCTCTAATCATTTACCTGCAAAATCCATCGTTTGTTTGGCGGTTTGGCCAAACGTAGCATGGATCCCCATAGCGTGTACGTCGTTTTCGGTGAACACAAAGGCTTAACTCAGAAGGGGGTTGTCATGCTGCAGAACGAGATGCCACACAGCGGCTGGAGGATGCCGGCGGAATGGGCCAGGCATGCCGCGACCTGGATGGTCTGGCCCCATAACCAGGCACTCTGGGAGGCGGGATGGCGCGTGACTCTGGCCCAGGTGCAGGCGGATTTTGCGCGGGTCGCCAATGCCATCGCGCGGTTCGAGCCGGTGAAGCTGGTGGTTGACCCTTGTGCACTCGACACGGCCAAAGCCCTGTGCGGCCCCAACATCGAACTGATCGCGCTGGCGGTCAACGACAGTTGGTGCCGCGACTCCGGCCCCAGCTTTATTGGCCACCCGCAATTGGGCCTGGCCGGTGTGAGCTGGCGTTTTAACGCGTGGGGCGGCAAGTCGGCCCACGACCTGGACGAAAGCCTGGCCCGGCGCGCCCTCAACCACTTGGGCCTGCCATGCTTTGGCACGCCGTTGAGCAATGAAGGCGGGGCGATTCATGTGGACGGTGAGGGCACGTTGATTACCACCGAGTCGGTGTTGCTCAACCCCAATCGCAACCCGGGCATGGGCAAGGCCGAGATGGAGGCGTTCTTTGCGCGCTGGCTGGGGGTGACAAAAACCATCTGGCTGCCGGGCGATCCGGATTACGTCACCGGGGATATGACCGACGGCCATGTCGATGGTGTGTGCGCCTTTGCCCGCCCCGGCGTGTTGCTGGTGGACGCCACCCACGACCAGGGTTCGGTGTACGCCGAGGTGGCACGGGAAAACCGCCGCGCCCTGGAATTGGCCACCGATGCCAAGGGGCGCCGGTTCGAGTTGATCGAACTCTTTGAGGCCAGCGAGGCGGTGGATGCCGACGCCGAGGTGTTTTGCGCGTCCTACACCAACTTTTACATCGCCAACGGCGCGATCATCATGCCGGCCTATGGCATTGCGGCCGACCAGGTGGCTGCCGAGGTGCTGGCCCAGGCATTCCCGGATCGCGTGGTGGTACCGGTGTGTATCAACCACCTGGCCCATGGCGGCGGCGGCGTGCATTGCATCACCCAGCAGCAGCCGGCCTGGCCGGTGGAGGGCTGATGCCATGACCTTGATGACCGTCGCCACCACTCAGATGCCCTGCACCTGGGATTTGCCGCACAACCTTGATCAAGCCGAACGGCTGGTGCGTGAAGCGGCCAGCCAGGGCGCCCAGGTCATCCTGCTGCAAGAACTGTTTGCCACGCCGTATTTCTGCATCGAACAGCAACACAAACACCTGGCATTGGCTGAGGAGTACCGCCATAGCGCGGTGCTCAAGCGCTTCGCCGCGCTGGCCGGGGAGCTGGGCGTGGTGCTGCCGTTGAGCTGGTTCGAAAAGGCCGGTAACGCCTACTTCAATTCTCTGAGCGTGGCCGATGCTGACGGGAAACTGCTGGGGGTGTATCGCAAGACCCATATTCCCAACGCCATTGGCTATCAGGAGAAGGAATACTTCAGCCCCGGCGACACTGGCTTCAAGGTCTGGGACACCGCGTTCGGCCGCCTCGGCGTGGGTATCTGCTGGGACCAGTGGTTCCCCGAGACCGCGCGCTGCCTGGCGTTGCTGGGCGCCGAGGTGTTGCTGTTTCCCACCGCCATCGGCTCCGAGCCGGGTTGTGCCAGCCTGGACTCCCGTGATCACTGGCAGATGACCATGCGCGGGCACGCCGCCGCCAATCTGTTGCCGGTGGTGGCGGCCAATCGTGTCGGCCGGGAAGTGGCGACCAGCGACCCGGCCTTGCAGATGGCGTTCTACGGCTCGTCGTTTATCTGCAACCACAAAGGCGCACTGCTGGCCGAGGCCGACCGCGCCAGCAGCGGCGTGCTGCTCCAGTGCCTGGACCTGGCGGCCATGGCCGAAGAGCGCCTGACCTGGGGCATCTACCGCGACCGCCGCCCGGACATGTATGGCGGCTTGCTGACCCAGGACGGTCGCCATCTGCACCCACGCTGGCAGACCCAAGGGGTATGACATGAAGCTGATCCACTGCACCCTGGCCCTGAGCATCGTCATCCCGACGGTACAGGCCGACGAAAAGATCCTGCGCCTGTACAACTGGGCCGACTATTTTGCCGAAGACACCCTGGCTCGCTTTACTGCCGAAACCGGGATCCAGGTGATCTACGACGTGATGGATGGCAGCGAGACCCTGGAGGCCAAGCTGATGGCCGGTGGCAGTGGCTATGATCTGATCTTCCCCGGCGATACGGTGGGCGAGCGCTTGATGCGCGCCGGCAGCCTGCAACCGCTGGATCCGGCGAAACTTGCGGCGCTGGAGGATATCGAACCAGGCCTGCAACAATTGCGCAGTCATTACCGCGCGTCCAATCAGGCCACAGTGCCCTACACCTGGGGCACGATTGGCCTGACCTATAACGCCGAGCAAATCCTACAGCGCATGCCGAATGCGCCGGTCAATAGCCTGGACCTGTTGTTCAAGCCGGAACTGGCGCGCCAATTTGCCGATTGCGGCATTTCGCTGATCGACTCGCCCGACGAAGTACTGGCCGTCGCGCTGATTTACCTGGGGCGCGAACCGCGCAGTGCCAAGCCCGAAGACCTGGCCGCGGCCAGCGCCCTGTTGCTCAAGCTGCGGCCATACATCCGCAAGTTCCAGTCGCAGCCGGTGACTGACCTGGTCAATGGCAACCTGTGCCTGTCCCTGGGCTACAGCGGCGACATGACCCAGGCGCAACGGGCGGCGGATGCGGCGGGTAAAAAGGCGCGCTTCCAATACCACATCCCCCGCGAGGGCACGACGGTGTGGATGGACACCATGGCCATTCCCGTGGATGCGCGGCATCCGGAATATGCCTACGCGTTTATCAACTTTGTCATGCGCCCGGAGAACATGGCGGCCATCAGCAATTTCACCGGCTACCCCACGGCCAATGCCAAGGCCCGCGCCAGTGTGGATCCGGCCATGGGCAACAACCCGGACATTTACCCGGACGACGCCACCTTCAAGCGACTGGTGGCCGGCCAGGATATTCCCCAGGCCGATATGCGCGCACGCATGCGGGTTTGGACTAAATTCAAGACGGCCGTCGGTCAATGACGGCACCTACAGAGGTACACATGAGCACACGTCGCCAATTCATCAAACAGGCCGCTGTGGTGGCCAGCCTGGGCGCCGCCGCCTCCATGGGGCTGCCCGTGCAGGCGGCACTCCTGGGCCGCTGGTTCATGCCCGACGAGGGTGAGAAACACCAGCGTGCCTTTATCGCCTTCGGCGCCCAGGAGGCGATTCACCAGGACTTTACCCCCGCTGTGCAGGACGCCCTGGGCCGTATCGCCCGGGCGATTGCCGCGTACGAGCCGGTCACGGTGTTCTGCCGCGAAGAAGAGCGTGAGTTGGCCGAAGAAAAATGCGGCACCCGCAACATCACCTTCGTGCACACCGAACTGGATGACATCTGGATGCGTGACACCGGCGCCAACTTTGTCGTGGATGACAATGGCCAGTTGGGCGCGGTGGACTTCAACTTCAACGGCTGGGGCAACAAGCAGCAGCACGCCGACGATGCCGAACTGGCGGCTCACGTTGCCGAGCTGGCAGGCGCCACCTATATCCGCAGCGAACTGGTGGGCGAGGGCGGTGCCATCGAAGTGGACGGCCACGGCACCGGGATCATGACCGAAAGCAGTTGGATCAATAGCAACCGCAACCCCGGCTGGAGCAAGGCCGACGTCGAGGCCGAACTGAAGAGCCGGCTGGGCTTGCGCAAGATCATCTGGTTGCCGGGCATCAAGGGCAAGGACATTACCGACGCCCATGTCGACTTTTACGCACGCTTTGTCTCGCCGGGCGTGGTCATCGCCAACCTGGACACCGACCCCGAGTCCTACGACCACCAGGTGACCTTGGCCCACCTGGATATTCTCAAGCAGGCCACCGATGCCGATGGCCGGCCGTTGCAAATACACACCGTATCGCCGCCGCTCAACCCGCGCAGCAACCGTTTCAGCCGTGACAATCCGGACTACGCCGCCGGCTACATCAACTACTTCGTGATCAATGGCGCCGTGATCGCCCCGCAGTTTGGCGACAAGGCCGCCGACCGCAAGGCATTCGACCTGTTGTCCCGGCTCTATCCGGGACGCAAGGTGGTGCAGCTGGATATCGACGCCATTGCGGCCGGCGGTGGTGGCATTCACTGCGTGACCAGCCATCAGCCTTGGGTTTAGCTTGTTGCCCCGGCCAGGCGCCCGAGGCGCAACCAGCCAATCAACACGGCCGCGATCAGCAAGAAACCCAGGTAGCCAAACAGCGGGTAAACCTGGCCGACCAGGCTGATAAAACCGATCAGGCTGCCGGCAAAGGCCAGTGTGGCAAAGGCCGCCGAACCGACCCGGAATGTACGGGTGCCGGGTGGCAGCAGGCGGGCCGAGAAGGAGTACAAAGTGCCGACGGCGGTATTGAGGATCATCAGGAAGATAATCACTGCCATCAGCAGCCCGAGCGCCGGCGAGACTTCGCTGGCGATGGACAGCATCGGCATCGGCAGATCCGCCACGCTGTCCAGGCGCGACAACAACCCCAGGCTCATGACCAGCATCAGCAGGCCCAATATGGCACCGCCGAGAATTCCGCCCCAGACTGCCTGTTTTTCGCTTTTCGCCGCGCCGCCCATGATTGCCAGGATCGGTACGCCGGCCACAATGTTGTAGGACACGTACAGCAATGCGCCGAGCAGCCAATGGCTGGCGCCGGCACTCTGGCGGGCGGCCAGTTGGTCCAGTTCAGGAAAGCTCAGGCCTCGGGTGGCAACGCCGTACAGCGCCACGCCGACTGCCGTGAGGATCAAGAACGGGGTGACCGAGCCGATCAGGCCGATGACCTTGTGCACATCCAGGCACACAATAACGATCACCACCAGGGTGACCGCCACGCTGCCCAGGGTGGCCGGGATGCCGAACTGCTGTTCCAGTAATGCGCCGCCGCCCGCGAGCATCACCACCGTTACCGCAAACATGAAAAAGGTGATCATCAGGTCGACCAGCACCCCCAGGTGCCGCCCGCACAACGCATACACCACATCTTTATGGGAGGTGGCGCGCAGGCGGTTTCCCATGCCCGCCAGCGCCATCCCAAGGAAGGTGAACAATGCCGCGCTGAGCACTGCGCCGAGCAATCCCCATACGCCGAAATCGACGAACATCAGCAACAGTTCCCGACCCGAGGCGAATCCCGCACCAACGATCACGCCGACAAATGCACCGGCAATCTTCAGACTCTCTTTCATGACGACTTCCCTTGAATTGTTTTTGTTAAGGGGCGTGCGAGCTTGCTTGTGAAACACCGCAGGCGTAACGCGCAGTCCTTGAACCAACGCGTTGCCTTGAGGTTTGTGGCGAACTATCAGCGGGTAGGCGGGCCGACCCAGGCCTGGACTTCGATTTCTACATCGACCCCCAGCGCCAGTTGCGTACCACCGACCGTGGAGCGCACCGGGAATCCCTGCTTGAAGTGGCGTGCGTACACCTCGTTGAAACCGGCGAAATGCTGCATATCTGATAGCCACACCGTGGCCTTCACCACCTGGTCAAACCCGGCACCGCATTCGGCCAGGGTTTCGCCGATGCGGCTCATGACGGCTTCGGTTTGCAGTTGGATATCACCGCGTACCACTTCGCCCTTTGGGTCCATGGGCACTTGCCCGGAGAGGTACAGCAGATCGCCCGCCCGAATGGCTTTGGAGAACGGGTAGGGCAGGTGACTGGGATAACGCTGGAGACTTTCTGACATGACAAGGAACCTCGGCAGAGTGAATGATCAGCGCAAGCGGGCCGCAGCCAGGCGCTGTGGTTCTACGCCCTGGCGCCGCAGCGCTTCAGGCAAGGGTTGATCGAGCAATAGGGCGCAGGCCAGTTGCGAGACGCCTGCCGCCGACTGGATGCCATAACCGCCCTGGGCGGCGAGCCAGAAGAAGCCTTCACACTGTTCGTCCCAGCCGACCACCAGGTCGCCATCGGCCACGAATGAGCGCAGGCCGGCCCAGCTGTGGCGTGGCCGTCGAATGCTCAGGGAAGTGGCGGCTTCGATGTGATAAATCCCGGTGGCAACATCCAGCTCTTCGGGCATCACGTCCTGTGGCGGGACCGGGTCGGCGTTGGCCGGTGAGCCCAGCAGTTGGCCGGCGTCGGGTTTGAAGTAGAAGCTTTCATCGATGCCGATAACGGCGGGCCAGCGTGAAAAGTCGACGCCCTCGGGGCCATCGAAGGTGAATGCGGTACGGCGGCACGCTTGCAAGCCGACCGGTGCTACGCCGCATAGCTGTGCAACCTGGTCGGCCCAGGCGCCAGCGGCGTTGACCAGATTACGTGCGCGTATTTGCCGACCGTCGGCCAATGTCAGCAGCCAGTAACGGCCCTGGCGGGTGGCGCCACTCAACTGCGCGTTGCACTGCAAGACCCCACCGGCACGGCGCATCGCCCGCAGGAAACCCTGGTGTAGCGCATGCACATCCAGGTCACGGGCCTCGGTTTCAAGCATGGCACCGGCGATCGCCTCCGGGCGCAGGCAAGGCACCAGTGACAGCGCCTGTTCGCGATCGATCAGCGACACATTGGCTGCGGTTGCCAAGTGGCTGTCGAAGGTTTTTTTCAACAATGGCTGCTGTCCGTGATTGGCAACATACAGGCAGCCGCGAGGCTCCAGCAGTGCGTGCTCGGTAAAGTCTGCCGGTGGTTGCTCGTAGAAGGCCCGGCTGGCGCGGGTCAGCGCTTGAATCTGCGGGGTGCCGTAGGTTTCCATGAACATGGCGGCAGAACGGCCAGTGGCGTGATAACCCGGCTGGCTCTCACGCTCGAGCACCACCACACTGGCCTCACTTGCCAGGCGATAGGCCAGTGAAGCCCCTGCAATGCCCCCGCCGATAATGGCGAAATCGAAACAATCGCGGTCCTGCATGCCTGAGTACCTTCTGTGTGCGAATGGGTTTTTCTCGTTTTTGATAATTCTCACATAAGAGAAATGTAGGGTATGAGAATTTCCCAGTCAAGCCTTCCTCGTGGGTTAATATTCCGGGCTTGGTCCACGACAGAGAGTCAGCATGAGTTCCGATCAGACAGCGCCCGCTTCGTGTTCCACGGCCCATCCGCTGATAGATCGCAGCCAGGTAGGCGCCCGCCTGCGGGGGATCCGCAAAAACCAGCAGCTGACGCTCAAGCAATTGTCTGAGCGTTCGGGCGTGGCGCTGTCGACCTTGTCGAAGATGGAACTGGCGCAGGTATCGGTGAGCTACGAAAAACTGGCGGCGGCGGCGCGGGCGCTGGGCGTGGATATTGCGCAGTTATTCATCCCGGAAACGACCGCGCCCAACCAGGTCCAGCCCACCGTGGTCAGCACCGCCATAGATAGCGCGGCGGGCTACAGCACGGGCAATTATGACTATCACCCGATGGCCGGGGACTTCCCCGGGCGGCGCATGACGCCGATGTACGCACGCATCTTCGCCCGTGAACTGACCCAGTTTGACGACTACATCCGCCACCCCGGCCAGGAGTTCGCGGTGGTGCTGTCCGGACGGGTGCGGATTCAATTCGAAACGGGCGAGTCCATCAGCATTGGCTGTCGCGAAACCGCTTATTTCAATAGCGGCATCGGCCATATCTACCTCGCCGAAAGCGAGGTGGACGCTGAAGTGATGGTGGTGATGACGGATTACTGAGGTGTGCTGGCGACGCTGTTCATCCAGTATTGCGCTTGGCCGCTGTGCTCATCGATCTCCTCATGGGTGACCACAAACCCTTGTGACAGGTAGAACTGGTAACTGGCGCTGTTGTTTTTATAAACCGCCAAGGTCAGTACGGGCTGCTGCTTCCTGGCGTGCGCCACCAGCTGTTTGCCGAGGCCCTGGCCCTGGCAGTCGGGGGCGACAAACAGCGCGGCCATCTGCTGCTCGAGCAACGAGTAAAACCCCACCACCGTCGATTGACGCTCAATGACGAAGGTCTGGGATGCAGGGAGGTACAGGTTGCGCATGTTCTCGACCTGCGACTGCCAGAAGGCGGCGTCGATAAAGTCGTGGGCTATGAGCGAGGCATCCAGCCAGATCTGCAGGACGCAATCGAGGTCTTTGGGGTCAAGGGGTCTGATCATTTTTTAAGTCTTGCGATGGGTTATTCGACGCTCAGGCCGGCCGCTTTCCAGTCGTCAAACCCGGCGCGCAGCCGGCGTGCGGGCAAGCCATGGGCGTGCAAGGTGTTGATGGCATCGGTGGACAGCACGCAATAAGGCCCGCGGCAGTAGGCGACCACGTGCTTGCCTTTGGGCAGCTCTGCCAAACGCTGTTGCAGGGCCTCAGCCGGGATGTTGAGCGCGCCTGGCAAGTGCCCTGAAGCGAACTCGTCTTCGGGGCGCACATCCAGTAGCACCACGCTCTGGCTTTGCATCTGCAGCAGCAACTCCTCGATGGATATACCCTCCAGGCGGTCACGTCGCGACAGGCTATCGAGGGCTACCTCGCGTATCTCGGCATGCTGGAACGCCAGGTAGCCACGCAATGCTTCCAGCAAAGGCGCCACCGGACCGGCCCCCAGGCTGTACAGCACCCGTTTGCCATCACGGCGCGTCTGCACGATGCCCGCGCGCTTGAGTTGCTGCAAATGCTGCGAAGCATTGGCCACAGACACGCCGGACAGTTGCGCCAGTTGTTCGACAGAGCGCTCCTCCTGGGCAATGTGTTCAAGCAGCGCCAGGCGATGGGCGTGGCCCAGGGTCCGGGCAATGTCGGCCAGGGCGATGAAGTGATCGGCGGGGAATAAGGGGCTTGACGGTTTCATGGCAAAGATCCTAGCATCGGCCAAACATTCAATCAATTAATTGAATGTTTTTTTGCTGGCGCTTCAGCACCGCTGCTGCGCTCACCGCCAATGGTCAAAGGGAGTAGGGACGTGCTTGAGTTTGTTGGGTTTTCGGTGTTTATCGGGGCCGGTGCGACCCTGGTCATGGATCTTTGGGCGTTGTTGCTCAAGCGCTGCCTTGGCATGCCGTCCCTGGATTTTTCCATGGTCGGTCGTTGGGTCGGCCACCTGCCGCGTGGGCGCTGGATGCATGCCGGTATCGCCCAATCATCACCCGTGCCGGGGGAGGGGCTGCTGGGTTGGGTCACCCATTACCTGATCGGGGTGTTCTTTGCGGCGTTGCTGCTGTTGATGGTGGGTCTTGAATGGGCGCGACAGCCTACGTTGCTGCCGGCCCTGACCTTCGGTGTGCTATCGGTGGTCGCGCCGTTCTTCATCTTGCAACCGGCGATGGGTGCCGGCATCGCAGCGTCCAGAACCCCCAGGCCCAATACTGCGCGGTTGCGCAGCACGGTGGCCCATGGGGTGTTTGGGGTGGGTCTGTATCTGGCCGCCTGGGCGCTGCTCCTGCTTACAGGGTCTGCACGATGATCTGGCTCTTGAGGTCGTTGACCATGCTTTCGATCACCGGCTTCATCGCCTTGAAGTCCTCGGGGCTGCACACCGTATTGGCATGGGCGAACTTGAAGTGGCGGGTGATCAGCACCGTGTTGCCTTCCTTGGCGTAGGTGGCCTGGTAGTCAAAGCCGGCCTGTTGCAGGGACTGCGGCTTGGGCACGGCGAGCACGGTGACTTCCTTGGGGAACTCGAAGCGGGCCTGCTCCTGGGTTTCTCCGGAGAGGCAACCGAAGCCTTGGGTGCGGTCTTTCTCGGAGGCGAAGGCAAACACGTTCTGCGCAATGCCGCCGACCAGGCTGCTGAGCGCTGGCACGCCGGTGGGGCCTGGAAGGTTGACCAGGTTGTCGGTGCGCCCTTCAAGGGTGTTCTTGAACGGGTTGCCTTCATCCTGCAGGGAGTCGCTTTTGAACGTGCCCTGGCCCGTTTGCCCGTACCAGCCGAGGACGTTGCGGATCATCGAGTCGCGGTCAGCCGGTTTCATCGCATTGAGCAGGTAGCGATTGAACTCCGAGCCCCAGCCTTCCACGGTGGTGGCATGCACAAAGTCCGCCGCGCCGTTGCTGTCGACCTTGAATAGCAGGTCGTTGGTAACCTTGCCGGTTTGCGCGGCCGGGGTCTTGGCCAGTTCGCCCGATTGCGTCAACAGCACCGGCTTGCCCAGCACCGGGATCGGCAGGTAGCCGGCGGCGATGGCCGTGGCGGTAGAGTCCAGGTACAGATCCAGGGCCGGCACATACGTGATCGCATGGTTGAGCACGCCCAGGGTGGGTACTTTGGCCAGGGTGTAGCTGTTACCCAGGTTGACCAGCACCGGCGAACTCTCGATCGCTACTGCGCGCAGCATGGCTTCCAGCAGGGCCACATGGTCCTTGCAGTCGCCATAGCGGTTGTCCAGCACGGCCTGGGCTGGATGCGGTACTACGCCGCCCGCGCCGACATACACCGCGACATAACGAATGTTCTTACGCACCCAGTCGCTCAGGGCCAGGGCTTTGCTGCGCGGGGTGCTCAGGTTGGCCGTGAGTTCCTTGGCCAGGGCGGCAATGGCCGGCGTCACTTCGACCTGGGCCCTGGCCTCATAGGCCTGGGCGAAGTCCTTGTAGCTGGCGAACGTCGAGACCGCGAGGAATTGGCCGTAATCGACATAGGACACCGCGCCGGTTTCCATGCGAGCTTTTTCCTGCGGTACGTAGTCCCAACGGTACACCTTGCGCCCGGCTGCCGCGGCCGGGGTGCTGGCCTTGAAGCCCCGGGCATCGACGAACAGCGGCTTGTCGGCTGGCAAGTCGTAGCTCAGGCTCAACTGCTCGGCATCGTAGAAGTCCGGCACGAAGAAGTCTTCGAACTGCTGCGGGAACAGCGCCGTAGTGCGCTGGCGCTGGTAGCGCAGGACCAGCCGGTCACCGACCGCCACCTCTGGAAAAATCACCACCTTGACCCGCGAGTCCTGGAACATCGGCGCCTGGGAAGAGGCAGTTTCCTGCTGCTCCTTGATCTGTTCGGCGCCCACCTTCACCTTGCGGCCATCGGGTTTCTGGGTGAAGGCTTGCAGCACTTCGAGGTTTTCCAGGGAGCGGTTGTAGCTCAGCGAACGTTGCGCGTTGTGCTTGATCGCCCGTTCTTCGTTGATCCGCGTGACCAGCTCGATGGTCTGGACGAAACTGCCATCGGCATTGATCACGTAGGACTGTTGGTTTTTTTCGAAGGTGGCCGAGTGGTCGGTTTCATCGGTAGCGGCCTGGGTCATCAGCGAACAGACAGCCAAAAACAGTGCGCCCAGCAGGCGCACAGAGGGCAGGTAAAAGCCTTGCATAGAGATCCTTCTGACTAATGCGACGCTCACTCGGCGGGGAAGAGCGCGGTGTGATAAACGAATCGTTTAATGCGACGCATTATTATATAGATGCTCGAAAAATGCAGGCTTTTTAGTGGTCCCTGCGAACATCCCCCAACGAATCACGCTGCATCGACTGCAGGTTTTTCTCGATGGTTTCGCAGATGGCTTCGGTCTGGATCTGGTGTTCGCTGGAGCGAAACGGGCTTTGCAGGTCAGTGCCGATACGTTCGATGGCCAGCAGCATAAACCCCACCACCGTCGATGCCAGCGGGGTGAACCAGCCCAGGGACTCCACCAGCCCCACCGGCACGATCAGGCAGAACAGCGAGATAAACAGCCGTGGAAAATACACATACGGGTAGGGCAGTGGCGTATTGGCAATGCGCTCCATGCCGCCCTGGCTGTTGGACAAGTCCACCATGGTTGATTCGAGCCGCGCCAGGCGAATACTGTCCAGGCGCCCGGCCTTGTACTCGCGCGCCAGCAGGGCGGCGGAGCCGGTCAGGATGTCGTTGGCAAAGTTGTTGGTAGCACCGTTGCGCGCAAACTCATCCCCAGGAATAAACGCCCGCACTTCCTCCGGGCACGGCTCGCCCCGCAGGTGCGCCGCCAGGCAGTTCACATAGGCCACGTGGCGGCGCAGCAGGGTCGACTTGATCGGGTTGACCTCGCTGCCTGGGTCGTCGAGCAACGTCAGCACCTGCCGCGCAAAGCTGCGCGAATTGTTGACCATCGCGCCCCACAGCGTGCGCGCTTCCCACCAGCGGTTGTAGGCGCTGGTGTTACGAAAACTGATCAGCACCACCAGCGCCGAACCAAGCAGCGTCAGGGGCATCAGCGGCAGGTTGATCTTGGCGTTGAGAAACAGCATGAAGTCCACGGTGACCGCAATATCCCAAAGCAGCAGCCAGAACAGTGCCCAGCCGACATAACCCATGGTCTTGATAATCAGGCGGTACTTTTTGACGATGGCAGCTTTCAAACACAAACCTCCGAGCGGGCGAAAAGCATCAGTGCCCTAGCTCGGACGGTGTTTGCGCAAGAAAGGTTCGCCGCGCCTTACGCGTCGTGCAGGGAAATGCGCGAGGTCTCCGGCAAGGCCAGGCCCCCGGCCAGCGCGAGCAGGGCCACGGCAATCAGGTAAAACGCCGGGGACAGGTTGCTGCCGGTGGTGCTGATCAGCCACGTCGCCACTAGTGGCGCAGTGCCGCCAAAGATCGTGTAGGCCATGTTGTAGGTAATCGCCGAGGCGGTGTAGCGCGTGCGGGTCGGGAAGGTTTCCGAGAGCAGGGCCGCCGTGACCACACCGCACAACACCGCGCCCACCGCCAGCAGCATCACGCCGACGATGGACGCGGCGAACGAGCCGGAACTGGCCATCAGGAACGAGGGATACACCACCACCATCAACAGCCCGCAGGCGGTCATCACCGTGACGCGCCGCCCGACGCGGTCGGAATACCAGCCGGCCAGCGGGCACATTGCCGCAGCGAAGATCAGTGCAATCAGCGACACCAGCAACGCCGTCGCCCGGCTCAGGCCACCGGCCACTTGCAGGTACGTGGCAAAGTAGGTGGTGAACATATAAAACGACAGCGCCGTCAGCGACACAAAGGCGCCCAGGCAGCAGATCGCCGCGCCATGGTTGCGCAGGGTTTCCTTGAGCGGCGAATGGGCCACCGCATGCTCCTGCTTCACCGCCTGGAACGCCGGGGTCTCATCCAGCCGCCAGCGCAGGTACAGGCCAACCAGGCCCAGTGGTGCGGCAATCAGGAACGGCAGGCGCCAGCCCCAGCTGCCCATGGCTTCGGCCGACAGCGAGGCCTCCAACGCATAGGCCACCACCGCCGCCGAGGCGAAGGCGGCAAAGGTCGACACCGGGATAAAGCTGCCGTACCACGCCCGTTTATCGCTGGGCGCGTGTTCCATCAGGTAGGCGCAGGCGCCGGCGTATTCACCGCCGGCGGAAAAGCCCTGGGCGCAGCGGATCAACGACAGCAGGATCGGCGCGGTAACGCCAATCGTGGCATACGTGGGTAGCAGGCCGATCAGGGTGGTGGCCCCGGCCATCAGCAAAATCGTCATCGCCAGGGTGCGCTTGCGGCCGATGCGATCGCCCAGCATGCCGAAAAAAATCCCGCCCAGGGGCCGAAAGGCAAAAGCCACGGCAAACACCGCGAACGTCTTGAGCAACGCCGCGCTGGCATCGCCACTGGGGAAAAACTGTTGCGCGATAGTGGTGGCGAGAAAGCCATACACGGCGAAGTCGAACCACTCGACAAAATTGCCGATACCGGCGGCGACGATGACTTTTCTCAGGGTTTGCGGCGGGACCTGTTCGGTAGATGCGCGCGTCATGGCGGGGCCTCGGCATTTTGTCAGTAAGCCCTCGATTATCGGGAAAGCGCCCGGGGCGGCTTACTTCAAAAGTGTCATCGGCGTAGTCAGCACCGACCTGGCAAGGCCCTGAAGATCAAATGTGGCTGGCTTGCCAGCGATAGCGGTGGGTCAGCCAACATCAACCCCAGCAATGCCGCCGCCATCGCAGCCTCGCCAAGGCTCGACAGCTCCCACCTCGATCTTCAGGGATTGGAAGATTGCATTTCAGATGCGCTAGCGGCGCGCTCGAGGATCCTCGGGCCCGGTCCTTCCTGGCTCAAGGTATCGCCGGGGTTGCGCAACGGGCAGTCGTTAAGCGACAGGCAACCGCAGCCAATACAGTTGTCCAGGCTGTCGCGCAGGGCTTGCAGGGTTCGGATGCGTTCGTTGAGGTTGTCGCGCCAGGCCGAGGACATTTCTGACCATTGCGCGGCGGTCAGTTTGCTGTTCGGCGGATAGCGGCCCAGGGCGCGCTTGATCTCTTCCAGAGGGATGCCGGTACGTTGCGCCACTTTGATAATCGCGATGCTGCGCAGCACCAGCGACGGGAAGCACCGTTGGTTGCCCGCGTTGCGGGTGCTGGCGATCAGGCCCTTGGACTCGTAGAAGTGCAAGGTGGAGATCGGTACGCCGCTGCGCCTGGCCACCTCGCCAATGGTGAGTGAGCGCACGCCGTCCGGGTGCTTTTCTGCTGCCATGGGGGTTGCCCTCAAGTTAAGTTGAGGTTTTATAGTCCTGCCCGATCTTTGCTGCAACCGCTTTGCGCCTGTGTGGGGTGGAGCGGCAGCGAACACACCACAAATCAGCGGAGCAGGGCATGGGCAGAAGGATGCTAGTGGGCGGGGGCGTGGCAGCGGTAGCGGTGCTGGCCCTGGTTATCACGTTATGGGGCAATCAACCCTCAACCCAGGCAGCAGCGGCGTGGCCGGTAGCCAAGGTGGCGCTGGCCAAGGTGCGCCAGGGCGAGGCGCCTCGCCAGGCCTTTGCCGCCGGGGAACTGGAGGCGGCCAATCAGGTGCAGGTGGCGGCGGAAACCCCAGGGCGGATCACGCGGATCGCGTTCGAGTCCGGGCAAGCGGTCAAGGCCGGGCAGTTGCTGGTGCAGCTCAATGACGCCCCCGAGCAGGCCGACCGCTTGCGCCTGCACGCGCAACTGCGCAATGCCCAGACCCTGTTCCAGCGCATTCAAAAGCTTGAGGCCGTGAATGTCGCGACCCAGGAGCAACTGGACAACGCCACCGCCGCCCTGGACATGGCCAAGGGCGAGCTGCAACAGGTCGACGCGCGGATTGCGCAAAAAGCCATCCGCGCGCCGTTCGCCGGGCAGTTGGGCATCCGCCGTGTGCATCAAGGCCACTACCTGCAGACCGGCGAAGCCATCGCCAGCCTGGTGGATGCCCAGCGCCTGCACGTGAATTTCGCCCTGAGTGAACAGTCGGCCCCAGGCTTGAGCATCGGCCAGACCGCCGAACTCACGGTGGATGCCTTGCCCGGCCAGCATTTTTCGGCGCAGATCAACGCCATTGACCCGCTGATCGGCCAGTCGCGCTCGGTGCGGGTGCAAGCGACCCTGGCCAACCCCGGCGGGCCGTTGCAGGCCGGCATGTATGCCAGCGTGCGCCTGTCGGCGGTGCAGTCGCCCAGGGTGCTGGTGGTGCCGGAAACGGCCATCACCTATACCGCCTACGGGCAGACCGTGTTTGTCGCCAATGCCGATCCGGCCGGCACCTTGAGTGTGCGTCGCAGCCAGGTGACCACCGGGGAGCGTTGGCAGGGCCTGGTGGAAGTCACCTCGGGCCTGGCGCTGGACGACCAGGTGGTGGTCTCCGGGCAGCTCAAGCTCAGCGACGGCATGCCCGTCGAAGCGGTCGAGCAAAACACCCTGGACGTTGAAGGGAAACCCGCCTCATGAACTTCACCGACAGTTTTGTGCGGCGCCCGGTGCTGGCGCTGGTGGTCAGTAGCCTGATCGTCCTCGCCGGCCTGTTTGCCCTCGGCCAGTTGCCGGTACGCCAGTACCCGCTGCTGGAAAGCTCGACCATCACCGTCAGCACCGAGTACCCCGGGGCCTCGGCCGAATTGATGCAAGGCTTCGTCACCCAGCCGATCACCCAGGCCGTGTCGTCGGTAGAGGGCATCGACTACCTGGCGTCGTCGTCGGTCCAGGGGCGCAGCGTGATCACCCTGCGCATGACCCTCAACCGCGATTCGACCCAGGCGCTGGCCGAGACCATGGCCAAGGTCAATCAGGTGCGTTACCGCTTGCCCGACGATGCCTACGACCCGGTGGTCGAGCTGTCGGCCGGCGACTCCACCGCCGTCGCCTACGTGGGGTTTGCCAGTGACACGCTGTCGATTCCCGAGCTCAGCGACTACCTGTCGCGGGTGGTCGAACCGCAGCTGTCCGGGATCGACGGGGTAGCCAAGGTGCAGACCTTCGGCGGGCAGAACCTGGCGATGCGTCTGTGGCTGGACAGTGATCGCATGGCCGGGCGCGGAGTGACCGCCGCCGACGTGGCGCAAGCGGTGCGCCGCAATAACTACCAGGCCACGCCGGGGCAGATCCGTGGCCAGTTCGTGCTGGCCGACATTCATATCGACACCGACCTGACCAGCGTCGAGGCCTTCCGTGACCTGGTGATTCGCAACGATGGCACGGCCCTGGTACGCCTGCGCGATGTCGGCACCGTGGAGCTGGGCGCTGCGGCAACCCAGACCAGCGCCACCATGAATGGCCGCCCGGCGGTGCACCTGGGGTTATTCCCCACGCCTTCGGGCAACCCCTTGGTGATCGTTGATGGGATCCGCAAACTGCTGCCGCAAATCCAGCAGACCCTGCCACCGGGGGTCAATGTGGCCCTGGCCTACGAGACCGCACGGTTTATCGAGGCGTCCATCGAGGAGGTGCTGCATACCTTGCTCGAGGCCATGCTGATCGTGGTGCTGGTGATCTGGTTGTGCCTGGGCTCGCTGCGCAGCGTGGCGATTCCGGTGCTGGCGATACCGCTGTCGATGCTCGGCGCAGCAGCCTTGATGCTGCTCTTCGGCTTCAGTCTCAACCTGCTGACCCTGCTGGCGATGGTATTGGCCATCGGCCTGGTGGTGGACGACGCGATTGTGGTGGTGGAAAACGTCCACCGGCATATCGAAGAAGGCCTGACGCCGGTGGCCGCCGCGTTGGTCGGCGCCCGGGAAATCGCCGGGCCGGTGATTGCCATGACTCTGACGCTGGCGGCGGTGTATGCGCCCATCGGCCTGATCGGCGGGCTGACCGGCACGCTGTTCCGCGAATTTGCCCTGACTCTGGCGGGGGCGGTGATTGTCTCGGGCGTGGTCGCCTTGACCCTGTCGCCGGTGATGAGCTCGCTGCTGCTCAAGCCCGGGCAGCAAGAAGGGCGCATGGCCAAGTTGGCCGAGCGGGTGTTTGGCGCACTGGCCGCGACCTATGGCCGGGTGTTGGGCTACTCCCTGGCGCGACGCTGGATCAGCGGCGGCGTTGCCGTGCTGGTGTGCCTGAGCCTGCCGTGGTTGTACACGCTACCGCAGCGCGAACTGGCGCCGCCCGAGGACCAGGCGGCGATATTGACCGCCATCAAGTCACCGCAGTACGCCAACCTCGACTACGCGGAACGCTTTGCGAGCAAGCTCAATCGGGTCATGGAAAGCCTGCCGGAAACCACCGACACCTGGATCATCAATGGTACCGACGGGCCGGCGGCCAGTTTCGGTGGGATCAACCTCAGCGCCTGGCAGGCCCGCGAGCGCTCGGCCGAGCAGGTCCAGGCCCAGTTGCAGCAGGCCGTGGGCGAGGTCGAGGGCAGCAGCATCTTTGCCTTCCAGGTGGCGGCGCTACCCGGCTCCAGCGGCGGCCTGCCGGTGCAGATGGTGCTGCGCAGCGCCCAGGACTACCCGGTGCTGTACCAGACCATGGAAACCCTCAAGCAGCGTGCCCGTGACAGCGGCCTGTTTGCCGTGGTCGACAGCGACCTGGACTACAACAACCCGGTGGTCAAAGTCACGGTCGATCGGGCCAAGGCCGCGAGCCTGGGCATTGGCATGCGCGACATCGGCGATTCGCTGGCGGTGCTGGTGGGCGAGCAGTACATCAACCGCTTCGCTTTGTATGGACGCTCTTATGATGTGATTGCGCAAAGCACCGAGGAGCAGCGCCTGACTCCGCAGGCCCTGGCCCGCCAGTATGTGCGCACCGAAGGCGGGCAGTTGATCCCGCTGTCGGCGCTGGTGCACCTGGATATCACGGTGGCGCCGAACCGCTTGCTGCAGTTCGATCAGCAGAACGCCAGCACCTTGCAAGCCATTCCGGCGCCGGGCGTTTCCCAGGGGCAGGCGGTGGCCCTGCTGGAGCAATTGGCCGGCGAACTGCCGCCGGGGTTCAGCCACGACTGGCAGTCCGAGTCGCGCCAATACGTGCAGGAGGGCAGTGCGCTGGTGCTGGCGTTTCTCGCCGCCCTGGTGGTGATTTATCTGGTGCTCGCGGCGCAGTACGAGAGCCTGGTCGATCCGTTGATCATTCTGGTCACCGTGCCCTTGTCCATTTGCGGCGCGTTGATTCCGCTGGCGCTGGGTTGGGCCACGTTGAATATCTACACGCAGATCGGGCTCGTGACCTTGATCGGCCTGATCAGCAAACACGGGATCCTGATGGTGGAGTTCGCCAATGAGCTCCAGGTGCGCGAGAACCTCGACCGCGCCAGCGCGATCATCCGGGCCGCGCAGATCCGTCTGCGGCCAGTGCTGATGACCACGGCGGCGATGACCTTCGGCGTGCTGCCGCTGCTGTTCGCCAACGGTGCCGGGGCCAATAGCCGCTTTGGCCTGGGCGTGGTGATCGTCTGCGGCATGCTGGTTGGCACGTTGTTTACGCTGTTTGTCCTTCCCACTATTTATGCCTGGCTGGCCCGTGATCACCGGGTGCGGGGCCTGCGCCAGCAACAATTGGCCGATGCCGAGCAGTACCTGGCGCCCGGGCATGTCGAGGTACGCCCATGAAGACGTTTATCCATTACCCGCTGTTGCTTGGCGCGTTGGCCGGCCTGGGCGGGTGTTCGGTGGGGCCACACTACCGCGTGCCCGAGATCGCGCCGATTCAGCTGGCCAGCCCGCAGGCCCAGGAATTCGCCGGGCCCAAGGTGCAGCCGGTGGCCGCGTGGTGGACTTTTTTCGACGACGCCCAACTGGCGCGCCTGATCGATAGCGCCGTGGCCCACAACCACGATGTGCGCCAGGCGCGCGCAAACCTGCTGCTGGCTCGCGCGTATGTCGATGAGCAAGCGTTGCAGCGCCTGCCCACGGTCACCAGTACGGCGGCGTACCAGCGCAGCCTGGAGCAGCAGGCGGTGACGGGCGCGCGGCCGAGTCGCAGCTTGTCCGAGTCCTGGCGTGCTGGCCTGGACCTGCAATGGGAGCTGGATCTGTTTGGCCGTCTCGATCACTTGAACCGTGCCGCGCAATCCCGTGCCCAAGCCTCCCAAGCCGACCTTGAGCAGGTGCAATTGAGTATTGCCGCGCAAGTGGCCCATGCCTATTACGCGGCGCAGGGCCAGCGCGAACAACTACGGTTGGCACAGGATGCGGTGCGCAGTTGGCAAGAGACGGTGGCCCTGACCGAGGCACAAAGCCAGGCCGGCAGTGGCTTGCCTGAAGAGTTGGAGAGCGCCCGCGGCAATGCGCTGCGCGCCCAGGCGGCGATTGCGCCGCTGCAAAGCCAGCTGCAACGCAGCCTGTACCGCTTGCAGGTGTTGGCGGGGCAGCGGCCGGGTAGTTTCAACGTCGAACTCGACGCCCTGGCGCCGGGGCCTGTAGCGCGGCAATTACCGTTGGGAGATGTCGACCAGTTGATTCGCAATCGACCGGACGTGGTGCAGGCCGAGCGGCTGCTGGCGGCGCGTGTCGAGGATGTGGGCGCGGCGACTGCCGACCTGTACCCGCGCTTGAACCTGGGTGGGTTTGTCGGTTTTTTCGCCTTGCGCGACGGTGACCTGGGCAGTGCATCCCGGGCATTCGAGCTGACCCCAGGCCTGACCTGGCCGGCACTCAACCTGGGCACCGTGCGTGCGCGCCTGCGGGGCGCCCAGGCGCTATCGCAGCGCGAGACCGCGCACTTTGAACAGGTGCTGCTGGTGGCCGTGGAAGAAGTGGAGGGTGCCATCACCCAACTGGCCGAGCATCAGCGACACCTGCTCAACCTGGTGCAATCGGCACGGCATGCCGAAGCTGCACTGGACATCGCCCAGCGACGTTATGGCGCGGGTTCCGGCAGTTACCTGTCGGTGCAGCAAAGCCTGCGCGACCTGCTCAACCTGCGCCAGGCCATTGCCCAGGCGCAGGCTGCGTCCTATGGCAATGCGGTGGACCTGTACAAGGCGCTGGCCTGGCGGGCGCCGAGGCTTTACCCTGCGGCCCTCAGCGAGGCCAACGGTGCCTTGAAAAGGAACAGCAGTTGAACCACAACACATTGTCCAAGCGCCTGGAGCGCGTGGCGGCGCAGGTACCAGCCGGGGCGCGCCTGGCCGACATCGGCTCGGATCACGCCTACCTGCCGGTAGCGTTGATGAACCGCGGCGCGATTGTCGCGGCAGTGGCCGGCGAGGTGGCGTTGACGCCATTTCGCGCGGCCCAGCGCACCGTGTGCGACAACGGCCACGAACTGCACATCCACGTGCGCCTGGCCGATGGCCTGGCGGCTATCGAACCGGCCGACCTGCTCGATGCGGTGAGTATCTGCGGCATGGGCGGCGAGACCATCCGCGACATCCTCGAGCGCGGCAAGGCGCATCTCAGCGGCCGGGAACGCCTGATCCTGCAACCCAACGGCGGCGAACAACCGTTGCGTGTGTGGCTGATGGACAACGGCTACCGCATCCTTTGCGAGGAGTTGCTGCGGGAAAACCGCTTCGACTACGAAATCATCGTCGCCGAGCGCAGCGGGCCGGTGAGCTACAGCGCCGAGCAACTGTACTTCGGCCCCTTGCAGATGCAGGCGCGCAGCCCGGCCTTCCTGGCCAAGTGGCAGCGCCTGCTGCGCTACAAACAACGCACCCTGGGCCAACTCGCCGAGGCGCGACAGGCGCTGCCCGAACAGAAAGTGCAGGAACTGGCGCAAGAGGTGCGCTGGATTACCCAGTTGCTGGAGGCGACGCACCCGGTCTAGGGTCTTGCCTGCCGCAAATGTTTCAATGACTCATTTATCCAACCCAGGTGTTCCACCATGCCAGACGCTACCGACCAAGCCTTCTACGACCGCGCCGACGCGCACATCGAGCTGTCGAACGAGCAACTCAAAACCCTCGAGAACCTGGGCCAGGTCAGCGCCTCGATGATGTTCGGCACCACCCGTTTCAACGCCTGGGCGAGTGCGCGCAACTTCAAGTCCGGCGCCGAGATGGCCGAGGCGCGAGAAGCGATGCTCAAGTACTTCTGTGAGCAGTACCGGATGATGCTCGAAGACAATCTGGATGATCACATCAACAACTTCAGCCAGTACATGACGGCCCCGAAGCCGTAGTGATCCCCAGCGCCCAGCTGGATCTTTGTCCAAGCCCTGATTAGCGTTTGCTCAATGCCAGGCGGGCCGCGAACAGCACAAAGAGCAGGCCGGTGCTGCGGTCCATCCAGGTGATCACCTTGCCCCGGCGCAGCACTGCGGCCAGTGGCTGGGTAGCGCCGATCAGGGTCAAGGACCATGCCAGGCCGAGCACCACATGGATGCTCACCAGGCCGAATGTCCAGGCGATCAACGAATGGCCCTGGGGAATGAACTGCGGCAGGAACGACACATAGAAAATCCCGATCTTGGGGTTGAGCACATTGCCCAGCATGCCTTTCAAGAACCAGCGGGTGCCGGGTGTGGCATGGGCGTCGCCGACCGTCAGGGAAGTACGTGGGCGCAGCAGCATATTCAGCCCCAGCCAGGCCAGGTAAGCGGCGCCGCAGTACTTCAACAGGTTGAACGCCAGCTCCGATACTGCGATCAACGCCCCCAAGCCAAAGGCCACCGCCGCACCCCATAAGAAACAGCCCGCATTGATCCCCAGCGCTGCGCGCAATGCTTGCTGCTTGCCCTCCACCGTGGCGGTACGCAACACCAGCGCGGTGTCGAGCCCGGGAGTGAGGGTCAGTAGGGTGGCGGCGAGGGTAAAGGCGAGCAGATTATCGGCGATGGACATGGGGCGGGTGCCTGCACAGTGGGCCTGGGGCACGTTATCACACGCCGATGGCAAGGCCAGGCAAGCGGTCGAGAAAATCTGCCACCTGCCGGTTACCGCGCAAATGCACTGTCGGAACATCCGGCCCCACTGCCAGGCGCATCGCTTCGATACCCGGCCGATAGCCGCGATCAAAATTCCATACAAAGTCCAGAAACGTCAGGAACTCCCGGTCGAGCTTGTCGGTACACCCCACGGGCCGATCCGCGCGAGGGCGTTTCATGGCGCTGCGTATCAGTACCCGGGTGAAACAGGTGAGTCGCGGTGTATCCAGCCAGATGATCAGGTCGGCACGGGGCAGGCGCAGGTCGAAGGTGCGTCGGGCGTAGTTGCCTTCACACACCCAGGTGTCCGACGCGACGGCTTCGCGTACCCGTGTGCGGAATTGTTCGGCGTCGGTCTCGACCCAGTTGGGTTCCCAGAACAGGGTGTTCAGGTGCACGACGGGCAGGCCGAGGCGCTGGCCAAGGGCGCGGGCGAGGGTGGATTTTCCGCTGCCGGCGTTGCCCAGAATTACAATCCGTTGCATGGGGACGTCCCGAAAAAAGCCGGCAATTATGCCGGCTCTGGAAGAGGAGTCAAACGCCCGGTGATTTACTGGGCAAACGCGTATTCCCCACCCTTCTCCAGCGCCTTGCGATAGGCCGGCCGGTCCTGGAACCGCTGGACCCACGCGGCCAGGTTCGGGTACGCCGGCAACTTGCCCTGGGCCTTGGCGATTTCGCCGATAAAGCTCATCTGGATATCCGCGCCGCTCAGTTCCTCGCCCAGCAGGTATGGCGACTGCGCCAGGGCGTCGTTCAGGTAACCCAGGTAGTTGGCCAGTTCCGACTCGATCCGCGGGTGCAACGGCGCGCCGGCTTCACCCAGGCGGCCGACGTACAGGTTGAGCATCAGCGGCAGCATGGCCGAGCCTTCGGCAAAGTGCAGCCATTGCACGTAGCTGTCGTAGGCGGCCGTGGCGGAGTCTGGTTGCAGGCGGCCCTGGCCATGGCGGCGGATCAGGTAGTCGACAATGGCGCCAGACTCGATCACCACGCGGGTGCCGTCTTCAAGCACCGGCGATTTGCCCAATGCGTTGATCACCTTGAGCTCTGGTGGGGCGAGGTTGGTCTTTGGGTCGCGCTGGTAGAGCTTGAGCGCGTAGGGCAGGCCGAGTTCTTCGAGCAGCCAGAGAATGCGCTGCGAGCGTGAGTTGTTGAGGTGGTGAACAATCATCATGGGAAGCTCCGCCGGGCGAGAGTGGGGTGTCTGTAAGCAGACTGCTGCGCCGGCGTAGAGTGCCCTGAATCAGCTGGGCGTGTCAGAGGAAATCGGCGCGTCCTGAGCGGGCTCGGTCTCCAGTTTCAGGCGATCGGCCTTGCTGATGTACTTCTCTTTGCTTTTGGGGGCCAGTTTGGCACTGGCCTTTTTGGCGTTGGCTTTTAATATCTGATTGAGTTTCTTACGACGGTTCATGCTTTCTACTCAGCGCGTTAATGCCTGGATGATATCAGCTCAACCCCCAGTAGGCGCCGGCTTTGCGGCGAAAAACCTGGGCATCTGCCGGGTTGTTCGCACAATCTGGCGGGGTAGCAGCACTCGCTCCCGCGCCGCGCTTCAACCCAACAGGCGGGGCCCCCAGTCTTCGGTCATGCCTTTTTCCAGGCGCCGCTCCAGCGTGCGCCGCCATGACGGGACCAACGGCAGCGCCAGGCATTCGCGCAACAGTTCGCTCTCCATTCGCTTGTCGAACAGCACAGCGGACAAGCGTGCCAATGACCAGTCGGCAAATTGCCGCTCGACCAGTTGCAGGCTGTCGCCGGCGCTCACCACACCTTCCTCCAGCACCCGGTAGTACCATCCGGTGCGGCCCGACTGCTGCACGCGCAGGGCCAGTTCGGCCACGGCGAAGCGGTCGCTGAGTTTCCAGCACGGCATACGCCCCTGGGACACTTCAAGCAACGCTGTCCCGGCCCGGATGCGATCGCCCAGGCAGACGTCATGCTCGCTCCAGCCGGTGGTGCTGAAGTTCTCGCCAAAGGCTCCCGGCTGGGCGAGCAATGGATGGGCCCCCAACTCCTCGGCCCAGCGGGCGTAATGCTCGAGCGGGTAGTGGTGGATGGCTTTTTCTACTCCGCCATGGATGCGCAGGTCGCCCTGTTCGTCGCCACTGAGGCCCAGGGTGGCGACCTTCAGGGGGCCGGGTCGCGGCTGTTTGTCGATGGCGCTGCGGGAGCCGGGCCGGGTGAAAGGCTGCGCACGCCCGGTGAGCAGGGTGTCGAGGCGAATCGTGGTCAGGCTCATGCAGGCACCTGCGGGGGTTGATGTTCACGACAGATCAGCGCGGCATCGCTCGGCGCCAGGGGTTCCTGGGTCAGGCCGCAGAACGGCAGATCGTCGACGTGCTGATGGAAGCGGCAGGTGCGGCACAGGCCAAAGCTGGGCACGTCCGCGCTGCGCTGCACTTCGCGCAGCAACTCGCCAAGCAGTGTCTGCAGTTGCCCGCCGCGCGCGCCCATGCGTGCCTCACCGGCGGCGAGGAAGTCCGGCGGCAACAATGCGTCCAGCAGGCCGCGCGCCGTGTCCGTCAACTGCAGATGCACGCTGCGCTTGTCGTGCACATCCTGGGTTTTGACGATCAGCCCCTTGGCCTCCAGCGCCTTGAGTGACTGCGACACTGTGCCTTTGGTCAGGCCCAAATAGTCAGTCACGCCCAACGGCGTATTGGAGTAGCGGTTGCAGCGCGAAAGGTACATCAGCGCGCTCAACTGGATGGGTTGCAAATCGGCCAGCAACGGGTGCTGGCGGAACCAGATGCGGCTGAGGCTGGCAAGCCGTTCAAGCAGATCGAAAAGGGTTGTGTCGGACATGAGTCACTCCTGTCGACATATAGTATCGATTAAATACTATATTGACAAATAGCGACGCGGGGGTAATTCTTGGTTAGGTATCGAATCGATACCAACTCAATGAAGGAGACGCAAAATGTCTAACGCACGCTTCTACCACGCTGGTTGCTCCGTCTGTATTTCCGCTGAGCAGACCTTGCTCAACCTGCTGGACCCGGCACTCAAGGTCGAGGTCGTCCACCTTGGCCAACAACCCCAGCGCATTGGCGAAGCCGAACTGGCCGGGGTCAAGTCAGTCCCTGCGTTTGTTCACGACGGCCAGGTGTTGCACCTGAATTTCGGTGCGTCCATCGATGACCTGAAATAAGGCGCTGGAAATCATCATGAACGCGTATCAGCCCCTGAACTGCGATGTGCACGACTACCTGGAGATCGCCTGCATGCACCGTTACCGCCTGCAGGTAGAACTGATCGACGGGCGCAGCTTCGTCGCCAGGGCGCTGACTACGCGAATTGCGGCGAGCAAGGAAGAGTTTTTGCTGCTGGCCCGCGACAGTGGCCAGTGCGAGGTGCGTCTTGACCAATTGCTGGCCATTTCCCCGCTTGGCCTTAATGTCAGTTTTGGCCGTATTGAACTTGTGAGAACAGAATGAATAGATACCGACTCATGATTAGTAGCAACGACAGGCTGCTGGGGCATTTCGAATCCGCCACCCCGTGGGCGCACGACGCCGCGCAGGAAATCGCGCGGTGCCTGGCGGCTGCAGGGTACGGCCTTGAACTGCTGGTCGCCGATAGCGAGCGCCGGCTGCTTGAAAGCGGTCCGGATGGGGTGCGAGTGCTGCACAGCGAACCGATTTTCAAGAGCGCGACCTTGCCCTAGGCAAGCCGGCGCCTACCCGCGGAAAAATCGACCCGGACGACATCCCCCAAGCGCCTCTGCTGGCTTGTCTTCAAGCATCTCTTCACTGGCAAGCCGACCCACGACCGCAGCCAGTGCGACCCCAGGGTGCATGGTGCAAACGTACACACCTGCCACCTGGGGCAGATAGCCAATGATCGGGATGCCATCGGCAGCAATTGGCCTGAGCCCGACACAGGCCAACTCCGGCTCAAGGCACACCAGCCCATTGAGCTCATGGTCGATCGCCTTGGCTGTGCGTAGTGCTATCGCGTCTGCCCGGTTTTCCTCGGCGTCGCCCAGGTAATCCTCGGCTGCCAGCAATGCGCCATCCGCGTTTTGCCGCACTTCCATGTGCGGGTTGGAAATGAGGGTGTGCACAAGCTTGGGTTGTGGCTTGTAGCGGATGAAGATGGACGGCGATGCGGTTATCGGCAGGGATACGTGCAACATGTCTGTCAGCCTGGCGGTGCCTGTCCCGGCTGACAGTACAACGATATCGGCGTGGATGATGCCCCGTGAGGTTTCGACGCCGGTCACCTGTTGGCCCTCGGTGACAAACCCCAGCACTGGCGTCTGAGTGAGCAGCTTCGCGCCATGCGCCTGGGCGCCGGCGACCAGCGCATGGGTTGCCGCCACTGCGTCGAGGGCACCTTCTTCGGCTACGTACGTTGCATAGTCAGGGGGCTGCTTGAGGTTGGGCTCAAGCTCAAGAATCTGCGCGCGTGATACCCGGTTTGTCGAGGCCGGTGGCGAGCCATCGTAAGACAAGGCGCCCGTCCATTGGATCTGCAAGCCGGGCAGCTGGGTTTGGAGGCGGTGGTATTCCTGGATTGCGGCGCCGCGTAATTGGGCAATGGGGTCGGGCCCCGGATGGGTGGCGTGGAGCCAGGCGAATGACGTGGCGGTGACGCCTGACGCAATCTCATGCGCCTCGACCAGGCTGACCTGCGCGCCCTTTTGCGCCAGGTGATAGGCCAAGGATGCGCCGACGATACCGGCGCCAATCACCACGACTCGTTTGCCCTGCGGGTTTTCCATTTAGACCTGCGCTCCATTGCCTTGGCGATGCCACGAAAGGTGAAAGATCCTACAGCATCGGCGCCTGATCGTTTATACAACCCTTTTCCTCCGTCCCGGTCTACCATGCCTGCCCGGCAGTGGTTCCACGCGCTATCGGCCCCAAGCCATCAAGGTATCGCATATGACCTCGTTTACCCGCAGCACCCCATCCCCAACCTTCTGCGAGGTGGCGCAATGAGCATCGACCAGATCAGCCTGCCCAAGGGCGTTGGCCCGCACGCTACCAAATTGCTGGAAGCGATCACTGGCGCCAGCACCGTCGAAGACCTGAACCGCGCTGGCGGCAAGGCCGAAGGCTTTGTGTTGGGGCTGGAGGCCAGCAAGGCCATCAAGAGCCAGATCGCCGAGTCGCTGTATGTGGCTTATGACGACGCCGCGAGTAATCGCGCCGGCGAGTTGAAGGGCTAGCCAGTACGGTTGCGGTTCAGATTGTCGTACCGGGAAATACTGAACTTTTCAGGGCCCCCGGGGCGTCCAATCCTGGGACACTTCCCAGATTGCTGACTTGAGCCAAGGACCGCCAATGACCTTCTTTATCTTCCTGCTCGCCTGCGCCGCCGCTGCCAGCACCGGCATCATGTTCAAGCCCGGTGCCTGGTATGAGTCCCTGGTCAAACCCCGCTTCACCCCGCCCAACTGGCTGTTCCCGGTGGCCTGGACGCTGATTTACCTGCTGCTCGCCTGGGCCGGTTACCGCCTGAGCCTGATCCCCGGCAGTCAAACGGTGCTGGCCTTGTGGGCGGCGCAGATTGCGTTGAATACCCTGTGGACGCCGGTGTTTTTCGGCGCACATCGGATTTTCGCCGCGATGGTGGTTATCACCCTGCTTTGGCTCACTGTGGCGGCCATGGTGGTGCTGGCGGTGCGCCTGGACCTGATAACCGGGTTGATCCTGTTCCCTTACCTGGCGTGGCTGTGTGTTGCCGCGGCGTTGAATTTTTCGATCCTGCGCAGTAACCGTTGATGGCCAGCGTGGATAATCGCCAGGGCAGGGGCGACTTTCACCCCGCCGCGCGGTGCAGTTTTTTCACCCGGTACATATCGCCATCGGCATGGCTGAGCAGGGTGTCGGCATCTTCCCCGTCATCCGGGTAACGCGCCACGCCGATACTGCACGACGGCATTTTCACCGGGCCAAACTCAGGGCCAAGGGGGGCGGCCATGATGGCGAGGATCTGCTGCACCTTCTCGGCCACGGCGTTTTCGCAATGAAGGTCGGTCAACAGCACGGTGAACTCATCGCCACCCATTCGCGCCACCGTGTCGGTCTCGCGCGCACAGGCTTCCAGGCGCCTGGCGATGGTGCACAGCACGCGGTCGCCGGCGACATGCCCATGCACATCGTTGATGCCTTTGAAGTCATTGATATCCAGGAACAGCAGCGCCAGCGTGCTCTTCTGCCGGCGTGCGTTGCGCAGGGCCGAATCGAGGCGATCATTGAACAGCGAGCGGTTGGTCAGGGTGGTCAGCGGGTCGTGATGGGCGAGGAAGCGCAGTTCTTCCTCGGCCTGGGTGAGGGCGGTGATGTCCCGCGCCACGCCGATCCGCGCGCCGACATCCTCGGACCAGAACGCCGCCCACAGGATATGGACGAGGCTGCCATCCTTGCGGATATAGCGGTTGCGGAAATCCACGTGGGGCTGGCCGTTCATCACCCGAATAATCGAGGCCCGGGTGGCTGCCAGGTCTTCGGGGTGCATGTAGTCGGTGATCAGGCTGCCGGTCAGCTCGTCGGCACGGTAGCCGAGCAGTGCCTCGCAGGCGTCGCTGACAAATGCAATCTGGTTGTCCCTGTCGACCACGAAAACCGTATCCAGCATCAGATGGATCAGTTTGGGATAGAGCGCTTGCAGGTCAACGGGCATGGGTCAGTGCAGTCCGGTTCAAATAACGGCCTGATCATATCCTGAACCCGCAAGCTGGCAATGAGGAATCTTGATGATCGGCCTACCGCCGATCTACCCATACCGTCTGCGCATTGCAGAATTCGCGCACGCCGAAATGTGACAATTCGCGGCCAAACCCACTCTTTTTCACCCCGCCAAACGCCACCCGAGGATCGGACACGCTGTAGGCGTTGATAAAGATGCCGCCGGTTTCCAACTGGTTGGCGATCTCGCGTGCCTTGGCCGGGTCGCGGGTAAAGACGCTGGCGGTGAGGCCGAACTCGCTGTCGTTGGCCAGGGCCACGGCGTGGTCGGCGTCGCGGGCGGTGATGATCGAGGCGACGGGGCCGAACAGTTCCTGCTTGAACGAGGTCATCTGGTCGGTGACATCGGCCAGGACGGTGGGGGCGTAATAGTTGCCTGGCCCCTCGATGGGGTGGCCGCCCAGCAGCAGGCTGGCTCCTTCGGCCAGGGTCGCCTGGACTTGTGCGTGCAGTTCGTCGCGCAGGTCGAAGCGGGCCATGGGGCCGATATAGGTGTCGTTCGATGTCGGGTCGCCCGTCACCAGTTGCCGGCTGGCTTCAAGGAATTTGGCGGTGAAGGCCTCGACTACGCCTTGCTCGATGATCAGGCGCTTGGCGGCGGCGCAGACCTGGCCGGAATTCTGGAAGCGGCCGGTCACCGCGGCTTGCACGGCGGCATCGAGGTCGGCGTCGTTGAGCACGATGAAGGGGTCGGAGCCCCCCAGTTCCAGCACACATTTTTTCAACGCAGCGCCGGCCTGGGAGCCGATGGCGATACCCGCGCGCACGCTGCCGGTCAGGGTCACGGCGGCGATGCGCGGGTCGGCGATGGCCTGGGACACACCGTGCGCGGTGACGTTGATCACTTCAAACAAGCCTTCGGCGAAACCGGCTGTGTGGAAGGCCCGTTGCATCAGGTAGGCGCTGCCCATCACGTTGGGCGCGTGCTTGAGCACGTAGGTGTTGCCGCTGAGCATGGTCGGCACGGCACCGCGCAGTACCTGCCAGACCGGGAAGTTCCACGGCATTACGGCGAGGATCGGGCCCAGCGGGCGATATTCAATCCGGGCGCTGCCGTTGTCGACCAGGGTCGGCTCCGGCGCGAGCATGGCCGGCCCGTGGGCGGCGTACCACTCGGCCAGCAAGGCGCATTTCTCGATTTCACCACGGGCCTGGGCGATGGGCTTGCCCATTTCCAGGGTGATCATTTGCGCCATTTCTTCAGCTTGTTCGCGCAGGGCGCCGGCCAGGGCCAGGAGCAATTCGGCGCGCTGTGCCACAGGTGTATGGCGACCCTTGCGAAAGGCGGTGCTGGCGCGGGTGAGGGCGGCGTCCAGTTGTGCGGCGGATTCGTACGGGTAGCTGCCGACGGTTTCGCCATTGGCGGGGTTGATCGACAAGGCATGGGTCTGGTGAGAAATAGCGGTCATGGCACCGTCCTGCGCAGTGTTGGAGAAGATGCCCAGCGTACGGGGCTGTATCTTTTCCGGGAACTGAATAATATTAAGCAATACGTTCACGATTGGAGAATGACTTGGATCTGGTGCAACTGGAGATTTTCAAGGCCGTGGCCGAGCAAGGCAGCATCAGCGCTGCCGCACAATTGATTCATCGGGTGCCGTCGAACCTGACCACGCGTATCAAGCAACTGGAGCAGGACCTGGGTGTGGAGTTGTTTATCCGTGAGAAAAGTCGCCTGCGCCTGTCGCCTGCCGGCTGGAATTTCCTCGGCTATGCGCGGCGCATCCTCGACCTGGTGCAAGAGGCTCGCGCCACCGTGGCGGGTGAGGAACCCCAGGGGCCATTTGCCCTGGGGTCGCTGGAAAGTACCGCCGCCGTGCGCATCCCGGCGTTGCTTGCGGCCTACAACCAGAAACACGTCAAGGTCGAGCTGGACCTGACCACCGGGCCCTCGGGGACGATGATCGAAGGCGTGCTATCGGGCCGACTGGCGGCGGCATTTGTCGACGGCCCGGTGTTGCACCCCACCTTGGAAGGCGTGGCGGTGTTTGAAGAGGAAATGGTGGTGATTGCGCCGTTGCATCACGGGCCGATCACCCGTGGGCAGGATGTGAACGGGGCGAGCATCTATACCTTTCGCTCCAACTGCTCGTACCGGCATCACTTTGAGCGTTGGTTTTCCCAGGATGGCGCGGTGCCGGGGAAGATTTTCGAGATGGAGTCGTACCACGGCATGCTCGCCTGCGTCAGCGCCGGCGCCGGTTTGGCGCTGATGCCACGCAGTATGCTGGAGAGTATGCCGGGGTTTACCACGGTCAGCGTGTGGCCGTTGGCGGACGAGTTCCGCCTGCTCAACACCTGGCTGATCTGGCGTCGGGGCACGGTGTCGCAGAGTCTGGACAGCTTTGTGCAACTGCTGGAGGAACGCATTCCCCTGCAGGAGCCGGCAAGCTAGCCACCAAATTGCAGGGTGCCCATCGCCAGTTTCGCCATCAGCGCCGTGGCGCCCAGCTGTACCAGCCACAGGGCCAGGCCGCCGAGGAAGACGCCCAGGGCGACTTGCAGGACCAGGCTTTTTTGCCGCTTGGCTGGGGGCGTGCGCGGGGTGAAGTGGTCCAGTTCGTCGCGGTCGGCACGCAGGTCCAGGTCGTCGTTTCTCATAGGCGGCTCATATCAATGGTGAAGGAACACGGCCTCTGTAGGAGCCGGCTCCTACAGAGTCTCGCACAAAAAAGGGGAAGCCATTGGCTTCCCCCTTCGTACCTCGCACTCAGGCTTACAGCACCTGCACAATCGCCTTGGTCACGGCAGCGATGTTCGCCTGGTTCAACGCCGCCACGCAGATGCGGCCGGTGTCGAGGGCGTAGATGCCGAACTCGCTACGCAGGCGGGTGACTTGCTCTACGGTCAGGCCGGAGTAGGAGAACATCCCGCGCTGGCGACCGACGAAGCTGAAGTCGTGGCCCGGCGCTGCCTTGGCCAGCTCGCTGACCATCTGCTCGCGCATGCCGCGGATGCGCAGGCGCATTTCGGCCAGTTCCGCTTCCCACTGGGCGCGCAGCTCTGGGTTGTTGAGCACCGCCGCCACAATCGCCGCGCCGTGGGTCGGCGGGTTGGAGTAGTTGGTGCGGATCACGCGCTTGACCTGGGACAGGATGCGCGCGCTTTCTTCTTTCGACTCGCTGACGATCGACAGTGCGCCCACGCGCTCGCCGTACAGCGAGAACGATTTGGAGAACGAGCTGGACACAAAGAAGGTCAGGCCCGACTCGGCGAACAGGCGCACGGCGGCGGCATCTTCGTCGATACCGTCGCCAAAGCCCTGGTAGGCCATGTCGAGGAACGGCACCAGGTTCTTGGCCTTGACCACTTCCAGCACGTCTTTCCAGTCGGCCGGGCTCAGGTCGACGCCGGTCGGGTTGTGGCAGCAGGCGTGCAGTACGACGATGGACTGGGCGGGCAGGGCGTTGAGGTCTTCCAGCAGGCCGGCGCGGTTCACGTCGTGGGTGGCGGCATCGTAGTAACGATAGGTCTGCACCGGGAAGCCGGCTTTTTCAAACAGCGCCTGGTGGTTTTCCCAGCTCGGGTCGCTGATGGCAACCACGGCATTGGGCAGCAGCTGCTTGAGGAAATCGGCACCGATTTTCAGCGCGCCGGTGCCGCCAACGGCCTGGGCGGTGATCACGCGGCCAGCGCTCAGCAATGGCGACTCGGCGCCAAACAGCAGCTTCTGTACGGCCAGGTCGTAGGCGGCAATGCCATCGATCGGCAGGTAGCCACGAGCGGCGTGTTGCGCCACGCGAATGGCTTCCGCTTCGGCAACGGCACGCAGGAGTGGAATCTTCCCCTCCTCGTTGCAGTAAACGCCTACGCCAAGGTTGACCTTGGTAGTACGGGTATCGGCGTTGAATGCTTCGTTGAGGCCCAGGATAGGATCGCGTGGTGCCATTTCGACAGCGGAGAACAGGCTCATTTTTGCGGCAGCTCTATGGGGGAATGGAGGGACGTGTCGCGCTCCAGCCGAATGCACTAGAGCGGTGCACAAACGGGGAGCTAGTATAGAGGCCAACACCGCTCGCGGCGACAGCCGAAACGGCTTTTCGGCCAAGTTTTTCGGTTTATTTATCGACCGTTAGTCTTATTGCAACATTGATGGCCACAGGCATGTAGGGCGAGTGCCTTGAAACCCGTCACATTCGCCTCCACTTCTACAGCTATCATGGTTTTTTCCTACGGTCTGCTCTGAAACTTCGCGGGCTGTGGTCTTTTTCGTCCCCGACGGGTTTACAGTCTGGGGTGACTTCAAGAGGTACGTTATGTCGGATTTCCAACTAGTCACCCGCTTTGAACCTGCTGGCGACCAGCCCGAGGCCATCCGCCTGATGGTCGAAGGCATCGAGGCCGGCCTGGCTCACCAGACGTTGCTCGGGGTGACCGGTTCGGGCAAGACCTTCAGCATCGCCAACGTGATCGCGCAGATCAACCGCCCGACCCTGGTGCTGGCGCCAAACAAGACCCTGGCCGCGCAGTTGTATGGGGAGTTCAAGGCGTTCTTCCCGAACAACGCGGTGGAGTACTTCGTTTCCTACTACGACTACTACCAGCCCGAAGCCTATGTGCCGTCCTCCGATACCTTTATCGAGAAGGATGCGTCGATCAACGACCATATCGAGCAGATGCGGCTGTCGGCGACCAAGGCGCTGCTGGAACGCAAGGACGCGATCATCGTCACCACCGTTTCTTGCATCTACGGCCTGGGCAGCCCGGAAACTTATCTGAAGATGGTGCTGCACGTCGATCGCGGCGACAAACTCGACCAGCGCGCCTTGCTGCGACGCCTGGCGGATTTGCAGTACACCCGCAACGACATGGACTTTGCCCGCGCGACCTTCCGCGTGCGTGGGGATGTGATCGACATTTACCCGGCAGAGTCGGACCTGGAAGCGATCCGGATCGAGCTGTTCGACGATGAGGTCGAGAGCCTGTCGGCCTTCGACCCGTTGACCGGCGAAGTGATCCGCAAACTGCCGCGCTTTACCTTCTATCCAAAAAGCCACTATGTGACGCCACGTGAAACCCTTTTGGATGCCATGGAGGGGATCAAGGCCGAGCTGGCCGAGCGCCTCGAATACCTGCGCGCCAATAACAAGCTGGTGGAAGCCCAGCGCCTGGAGCAGCGCACGCGTTTTGACCTGGAGATGATTCTCGAGCTGGGCTACTGCAACGGCATCGAAAACTACTCGCGCTACCTGTCGGGCCGTGAGTCCGGTGCGCCGCCGCCGACCCTCTACGACTACTTGCCGGCGGATGCGTTGCTGGTGATCGACGAATCCCACGTCAGCGTGCCGCAAGTCGGCGCCATGTATAAAGGCGACCGCTCGCGCAAGGAAACCCTGGTGGAATACGGCTTCCGCCTGCCTTCGGCGCTGGATAACCGGCCGATGCGCTTTGACGAATGGGAAAGCATCAGCCCGCAGACCATCTTTGTGTCCGCCACGCCGGGCAACTACGAGGCCGAGCATGCTGGCCGGGTGATCGAGCAACTGGTGCGCCCCACCGGCCTGGTCGACCCGCAAATCGAGATCCGCCCGGCCCTGACCCAGGTCGATGACCTGCTGTCGGAAATCACCAAGCGCGTGGCCCTGGAAGAGCGGGTGCTGGTCACCACGCTGACTAAGCGCATGTCCGAAGACCTTACCGATTACCTGGCCGACCACGGCGTGCGCGTGCGTTACCTGCACTCGGACATCGACACCGTGGAGCGCGTGGAAATCATCCGCGACCTGCGCCTGGGCACCTTTGATGTGCTGGTGGGCATCAACCTGCTGCGTGAAGGCCTGGACATGCCCGAGGTGTCGCTGGTGGCAATCCTGGACGCGGACAAGGAAGGTTTCCTGCGCTCCGAGCGCTCGCTGATCCAGACCATTGGCCGTGCCGCGCGTAACCTCAACGGCCGCGCGATCCTGTACGCCGACCGCATCACCGGCTCCATGGAGCGGGCCATCGGCGAGACCGAGCGCCGCCGCGACAAGCAGATTGCGTTCAACCTGGCCAATGGCATCACCCCCAAGGGCGTGTTCAAGGACGTCGCCGACATTATGGAAGGCGCCACCGTACCGGGTTCGCGCAGCAAGAAGCGCAAAGGCATGGCCAAGGCTGCCGAGGAAAGCGCCAAGTACGAAAACGAACTGCGCTCGCCGAGTGAAATCACCAAGCGTATCCGCCAGTTGGAAGAGAAGATGTACCAGTTGGCGCGGGACCTGGAGTTTGAAGCGGCAGCGCAGATGCGCGATGAGATTGGCAAGTTGCGCGAGCGGTTGCTGGCGGTCTGAATTTGCGTTGACTGCTTGGGCTTCATCGCAGGCAAGCCAGCTGCCACATTTGATCGAGTTCCACCTTTGGAATGCAGTCGAATGTGGGAGCGAGCTTGCTCGCGATAGGGGCAACTCGGTCTAGTGGGCTTCCCCAGCCTTGAGTCCCGTCGGCAACGCCTTGGTCAAAAAGATCGCCAGCATGCTCACCGCCAACGCTAACCCCACAAAGTGAAATGCATCGTTGTAGGCCATGATCTGCGCCTGTTGATGCGCAATCTCACTGAGCTTGCCCAGCGCTGCCGTCTCATTGCCAAACTTCTGGGTCAGCATCGCCATGCGCTCGGCCACCTGCGGGTTGGTCGGCACAATGGCTTCGCGTAGGTAGTCAAAGTAGGTCTTGGTCCGCGCATCCAGTAACGTCGCCAGCAGCGCAATACCGATGGCACCGCCCAGGTTTCGCAGGATATTGAACAGGCTCGACGCCGAGCCTGCGTCTTGGGGCAGGATGTACGCGGTGGCGATCAACGAAATGGTGACCATGATCAGCGGCTGGCCGAGGGCACGGATGATCTGGATCTGGTTGAACTGGCTGCCGGCAAAGTCCGGGTTGAGCACGCCCGAGGAAAAACTCGCAAAGCCAAACAGGCCAAATCCCACCGCGCAAAGCCACTTCGGCGACACGTATTTCATCAGTTTCGGCACCAGCGGGATCAGGAACAACTGCGGCACCCCCATCCACATGATCACTTCGCCGATTTGCAGGGCGTTGTAGTTCTGGATCTGCGCCAGGTACAGCGGCAGCAGGTAGATCGAGCCATACAGCCCCACGCCCATGCCCAGGCTGGAAATGCTTGAAAGCCCAAAGTTGCGGTTGGCGAGGATGCCCAGGTTGATCAGCGGGTTGGGCTTGGACAACTGCACGATGACGAAGGTGATCAGGCTCAACAGGGCAATGCTGCCCAGGCTGACGATCAGGCTCGATTCCAGCCAGTCCTTGCGATGCCCCTCTTCAAGAAATACCTGCAAACAGCCCAGGCCCACGGCCAGGGTCAGGATGCCCATGTAGTCGGTGCTTTTGAGCAATTCCCAGTGCGCGGCCTTTTTCTCCAGGCCATACAGCAGGCCGGCGATCATCAGCAGCCCTGGCGGTACGTTGATATAGAAGATGTATTCCCAGCCCCAGTTTTCCGTGAGCCAGCCGCCAATGGTCGGGCCGATGGAGGGGGCAAAGGTGGCCGTCATGGCGAACATCGCCATGCCCTTGGCGCGATGGTGTTCGGGCAGTTTGATCAGGGTCAGGGTGAAGGCCAGCGGGATCAGCGCACCGCCGGTAAAGCCTTGCAGGGCGCGGAACACGATCATGCTTTCCAGGCTCCAGGCCATGGAACACATCAGCGAAGCGATGAGGAACCCCACCGACACCCACACCGCCAGGCGCCGTGCCGACAGCAACTGCACTAGCCAGGCGGTGAGGGGGATCATGATGATTTCGGCTACAAGGTAGGAGGTGGAAATCCACGAGCCTTCTTCCAGGGTGGCCGACAGCGCGCCCTGGATGTCCTTGAGCGAGGAGTTGGTGATCTGGATGTCGAGCACCGCCATGAAGGCGCCGAGCATGACGCTCATTACCGCGATCCAGTCGCGCCGGGTCGGTTCGCCGACCGGGCGCAGCAGTTGATCACCGGCCATGGTCAGGGTCTTGGATCTTCACTTTGACGGTCACCGACATGCCAGGGCGGATCTTGCCGTGCAGTGGGTTGTCGGCGGCAAAGGTGAGTTTTACCGGGATTCGTTGTACGACTTTGGTGAAGTTGCCGGTGGCATTGTCTGGCGGCAGCAGGCTGAACTGCGCGCCGGAGGCGGCGAACAGGCTGTCGACCCGCGCCTCGATGGGGGTATCGCCGTAGGCATCGAAGGTCAACTCGGCCGTCTGCCCAGGGGCCATATGGCCGATCTGGGTTTCCTTGAAGTTGGCCTGGATCCAGATGTCCTGGTCGGGAACGATGGACAGCAGGTACGCGCCGGCCTGCACATACTGGCCGTTGCGCGCGGCGCGCTGGCCAACCAGGCCGCTGATGGGCGCGTGGATTTCGCTGCGGGTCAGGTTCAGTTCGGCCTGGGCGATGTCGGCGCGGGCATTGGCGATCTGCGCGTCGAGGCGCTTGATCTCGGCGTTCAGGGCGCTGACTTGCTGGCGCTGGCCTTGGGAGTCAGCCTGGGCCTTGGCGACCTGGGAGCGGGCGATATGGTTGTCGGCAGACAGGGTGGTGACGCGTTCTTCCGAGACATAGCCGGGCTTGCGCAGGGTTTGCGCGCGGGACAAGTCGATCTGCGCGCGGCCCAGGGTCGCCTGGCTGGACGCCACCTGGGCATCGGCGGCCGCGATCAGGCTGGCTTGTTGGGTTAGCTTGCTCGTGGCCTGCAAGCGCTCGGCTTCGCGGGTGGCGAGGGCGGCGTTGGCGCGGTCGATGGCCAGCAGGAAGTCGTCCTGCTCCAGGATGACCAGCAACTGGCCTTTTTCTACGTGCTGGTTATCGCCCACTTTCACCTCGGCGATGCGCGCGCCAAGCTGGCTGGAGACCCGGGTGATCTCGCCCTGCACGTAGGCGTTATCGGTACTTTCATAAAAACGTCCCTTGAAGAACCAATGGGCAAAGAAGCCCGCGGCGACCAGGGCGACGATAAACAGGAAGATAAACAGGCGGCGTTTGAGTTGGGCAGGCATGGCGGCGCAGTGTCAGTTACAAAAGGTAATGGAATATAGCCAGCTAACGATTTGGCAAATAGCCATGTCGAGGTTCCAGCCCCAACCTTGGCTTATATGCCCTTTGTTGATCGGCCTACGCTGGAGCCAGGGGGCTTGGGGCTGTTACCATTCGCCCCTTGTTTTATTTTCAGCTTTATTGCCCATTCGAGACCCGCCATGACCACCGTCCGCACGCGCATCGCGCCATCGCCTACTGGGGATCCCCACGTCGGTACTGCCTACATCGCCTTGTTCAACTACTGCTTTGCCAAGCAGCACGGCGGTGAATTCATCCTGCGGATCGAAGACACGGACCAGGTGCGTTCGACCCGTGAGTCGGAACAGCAGATTTTCGATGCCCTGCGCTGGTTGGGCATCACCTGGGCTGAAGGCCCGGATGTCGGCGGCCCGCACGGCCCGTATCGCCAGAGCGAGCGCAGCGACATCTATAAGCAATACACCCAGCAACTGGTCGATATGGGCCACGCCTTCCCGTGTTTCTGCACTGCCGAAGAACTGGACCAGATGCGCGCCGAGCAACAGGCCCGCGGCGAAACCCCGCGCTACGACGGCCGCGCGCTGCTGCTGTCCAAGGAAGAAGTGGCCGCGCGCCTGGCCGCCGGTGAGCCGCACGTGATCCGTATGAAAGTGCCGAGCGAAGGCGTGTGCGTGGTGCCAGACATGTTGCGTGGCGACGTGGAGATCCCGTGGGACCGCATGGACATGCAAGTGCTGATGAAGACCGACGGCCTGCCGACGTACTTCCTGGCCAACGTGGTTGACGACCACTTGATGGGCATCACCCACGTGTTGCGTGGTGAAGAATGGTTGCCGTCGGCACCCAAGCTGATCTTGCTTTACGAATATTTCGGCTGGGAACAGCCGCAGCTTTGCTACATGCCGCTGCTGCGTAACCCGGACAAGAGCAAGCTGTCCAAACGCAAGAACCCGACTTCGGTGACCTTCTACGAGCGTATGGGCTTCATGCCTGAAGCGATGCTCAACTACCTGGGCCGCATGGGCTGGTCGATGCCGGACGAGCGCGAGAAGTTCTCGCTGCAGGAGATGGTCGATAACTTCGACCTGTCCCGCGTCTCGCTGGGCGGGCCGATTTTCGATATCGAGAAGCTGTCGTGGCTCAATGGCCAATGGCTGCGTGACCTGCCGGTGGAAGAGTTCGCCAGCCGTGTGCAGCAGTGGGCGTTGAACCCCGAGTACATGATGAAGATCGCACCGCTGGTGCAGGGCAGGGTGGAGACTTTCAGCCAGGTCGCCCCGCTGGCCAGCTTCTTCTTTGCCGGTGGCGTGAATCCGGATGCCAAGCTGTTCGAGTCGAAAAAACTCTCGGCTGACCAGGTTCGCCAGTTGATGCAGTTGATCCTGTGGAAGCTCGAAAGCCTGCGCCAGTGGGAAAAAGAGGCCATCACCGCGACCATCCAGGCTGTGGTCGAATCCCTGGAACTGAAGCTGCGCGATGCCATGCCGCTGATGTTTGCCGCGATTACCGGGCAAGCCAGCTCGGTGTCGGTACTCGATGCGATGGAAATCCTCGGTCCGGACCTGACCCGTTTCCGTCTGCGCCAAGCCCTTGATTTGCTTGGCGGTGTATCAAAGAAAGAAAACAAGGAATGGGAAAAGCTGCTGGCTGCTATCGCCTAGTTAAGCGTTGGTGAGGGCAAAACCCCGGCTTTGCGGGGTTTTGACGGTAAGTGATTGTTATCCCGGCAAAAAACTTTGGAAATTGTTGAAAATAAATTTGACAGCCTTTCAAAGCGCCATTAAGATTCGCCCCGTCCTCACCGATGAGGGGCTATAGCTCAGCTGGGAGAGCGCTTGCATGGCATGCAAGAGGTCAACGGTTCGATCCCGTTTAGCTCCACCAATTTACAGGTTCAAGGTCTGGCCACACCGTCCTTGAATCGATCAGGCCCAGCTTGATCATGTTGTACAGAAGGTTTTGTCCCCTTCGTCTAGTGGCCTAGGACACCGCCCTTTCACGGCGGTAACAGGGGTTCGAGTCCCCTAGGGGACGCCAGTTTCAACAAGCAGCTCGCAAGGTCTGCTGCGCCGCCAGGCGAAAAATCGGGGCTATAGCTCAGCTGGGAGAGCGCTTGCATGGCATGCAAGAGGTCAACGGTTCGATCCCGTTTAGCTCCACCAATTTACAGGTTCAAGGTTCCGGCCACACCGTCCTTGGATCGATCAGGTTCAGCCTGATCAGTTGTATAGAAGGTTTGTGTCCCCTTCGTCTAGTGGCCTAGGACACCGCCCTTTCACGGCGGTAACAGGGGTTCGAGTCCCCTAGGGGACGCCACGATTACCCGCTCTGCGGGATTTTTAAGGGTCATTCAATTATTGAATGGCCCTTTTGTTTGTCTGGCATTTGGGTTTTCTCCCTCCCTCTTTACAAAAAACCTCTTCTGACCAGCGGTCGAATTCAGCGCTTGCTAAAAATTATTATGAAGATAATATTTTAACCGTAATATTCGGAGGCCGTCATGAGCGATAAGAAAGCGCAAACCCGTGAACGTATTTTGCAGGCCGCCAGCTCCGCGCTGATCCAGCGTGGCCCGGCCGAACCGAGTGTGGGTGAAGTCATGGGAGCGGCGGGGCTGACCGTTGGTGGCTTCTACGCCCACTTTGAAAGCAAGGACGCCTTGATGCTGGAGGCGTTCGAGCAGCTATTGGCCACGCGTCGGGCGTCTATCGACGATATGGACCCCAGCCTGACAGGCGAAGAGCGCCGAGCCCTGGTGGCGGCGTTCTACCTGTCGCGCAAGCACCGCGATTCCACCGCCCAGGCCTGTCCGATCCCGGCCACGGTCGGCGAGATGAGCCGCCTGCCAGATGAATTTCGCGATGTATTGAACCGGCACGTCGAACTGATGGCCGCACAACTGGCTGCCAGCCCGGAAGACACCGATAAGGCCCTGGCCGACATGGCCTTGATGATTGGTGGTCTGGCATTGGCCCGGGCGCTGGGGCCTGGCGAATTGTCGGACCGTGTATTGCGCGCCTCCAAGTCGGCAGTGCGCTGAACAAGGCTTGCGGGCCTGGGGAGTGAATGGATGAGCACCTTGAGCTGGATTCGTCGTGTCAACGGCACTGTGGGCAGGCTGGCGCCGCAGACCATCGCCAACCAGATGCGTCGCGCTTTCATGACGCCGCGGGATCTGCCGCCGCGTGATTGGGAATTGCCGCTGCTGGCGCAGGCCGAGCGCATCACCTTGCGCTTTGGCCTGTCGGCCCTGCGCTGGGGCCAGGGCCCGGCGGTGCTGATGATGCATGGCTGGGAAGGGCGCCCGACCCAGTTCGCCAGCCTGATCAACGCATTGGTGGGTGCCGGCTACTCGGTGATTGCCCTCGACGGTCCGGCCCATGGCCGCTCGCCGGGCCGCGAGGCCCACGTGGTGCTGTTTGCCCGGGCGATGCTGGAGGCTGCCGCTGAGTTGCCGCCGTTGCACGCGGTGGTCGGCCACTCCATGGGCGGCGCCAGTGCGATGCTGGCCATCCAGTTGGGCCTGCGCACCAATGCGTTGGTGAGCATTGCCGCGCCTTCTCGCTTGCTCGATGTATTGCGCGGCTTTGCCGGAGTGGTCGGCATGCCGGCGCGGGCACGGGCGGCGTTTATCCAGGAGGTCGAGTACTCCCTGGGCATCCCGCTCAAGCACCTGGATGTGGCGCACTATCAAATGAATATCCCGGGCCTGATCGTGCATGCCGAAGACGATACCTTCGTCCCGGTCAAAGCTTCGCAGATGATCCACGAGGCCTGGTTCGACAGCCGCCTGTTGCGCCTGGAGCAAGGCGGGCACCAGAAAGTCCTGGCCGATCCCCGGGTGGTCGAAGGCGTACTGGCGCTACTGGCCGGCTGTCGTGAACCAGCGCGGCAAACCGCTTGAGCCGAACGATGGGTTACACTGCTCGCCGCCGACATTAATCGACCGGGAGCAGGGCATGGGCTGGGACTTGGCAAAGCCGTTTATCATCGATCTGCAGGTGGCCCCTGAGGATATCGACGGCCTGGGGCATGCCAATAATGCCGTCTACGTATCCTGGCTGGAGCGTTGCGCCTGGCGCCATTCCCAGCGCCTGGGCCTGGACCTCAGCGAGTACCGGCGCCTGGATCGGGCCATGGCGGTAGTGCGCCATGAAATCGATTACCTGGCGGCGGGCTACGAAGGTGATGAGTTGCAATTGGCGACCTGGATCGTCGATTGGGACCAGCGCCTGAAAATGACCCGGCGCTTCCAACTGATACGCCCCAGTGATGGCACCACCTTGCTGCGTGCACAAACCACCTTTGTCTGTATCGAACTCTCCAGTGGCAAGCCCAAGCGCATGCCGGCGGAGTTTATCGAGGGCTATGGCGTGGCGTTGCACATCTGACAAGGGGGTTAACGGTTACTGTGGGAAACCCAGTAAACTGCGCCACGTTTTTCGTTGAGTGTTTTCCATGCAAATTGCCTTGGCGCCCATGGAGGGGTTGGTCGACAACATCCTACGGGATGTGCTGACCCAGGTGGGCGGTATCGATTGGTGCGTGACCGAATTTATCCGGGTCAACGACCGCCTGCTGACCCCGGCCTATTTCCACAAGCTTGCCCCTGAACTGCTGCACGGCGCCAAGACCGCTGCGGGCGTGCCGTTGCGCGTGCAGTTGCTTGGTTCCGACCCCGTGTGCCTGGCGGAAAACGCCGCGCTGGCCTGCGAGCTGGGTTCGCAGGTAATCGACCTGAACTTCGGCTGCCCGGCCAAGACCGTCAACAAATCCCGTGGCGGTGCGGTGCTGCTCAAGGAGCCGGAGCTGCTCAACCAGATCGTCGAGCACGTGCGTCGTGCGGTGCCGGCGCATATCCCGGTGACTGCCAAGATGCGCCTGGGCTTCGACAGCCCGGATGGCGCGCTGGTGTGCGCTACGGCCCTGGCCGAAGGTGGCGCGGCGCACATCGTGGTGCATGCGCGGACCAAAGCCGATGGCTACAAGCCCCCCGCCCATTGGGAATGGATCCCGCGCGTGCAGGACGTGGTCAAGGTGCCGGTATTTGCCAACGGTGATATCTGGAGCGTCGAGGACTGGCGGCGCTGCCGCGAGATCAGTGGGGTCGAAGACATCATGCTCGGCCGCGGCCTGGTAGCGCGTCCCGACCTGGCCCGGCAAATCGCCGCCGCGCGTGCAGGTGAAGAGGTGGTAGAGATGACTTGGGAGGAGATGCAGCCCATGCTCCGGGAGTTCTGGACGCAGTCTGTAGCGCAACTGACTGAGCGCCAGGCTCCTGGCCGCTTGAAGCAGTGGCTGGCGATGCTGACGCGCAATTACCCGCAAGCCGTGGAGCTGTTTACCGCGCTGCGCCGGGAAACCGATCTGCTGCAGGTCAGTCGTTTGCTCGGTATGCCTCACCCGCAAGCGGCCTGAAATTTTTCTTACAGCCTCTCTTGAAATGTAATGGGTGGTCCTTATCTAGGGATTACACGATGCCGAACTCGGGTCGTGGAGATAAAGAACCTTGCTGATATTTCAGGAGATTTGACCTATGAGTACCGCATTTTCCCTGGCGCCGTTGTTCCGCTCTTCCGTGGGTTTCGACCGTTTCAACGACCTGTTCGAGACCGCATTGCGCAATGAGCCGGGCAGCAGCTACCCACCTTATAACGTCGAGAAACATGGCGAAGACCAATACCGCATTGTGATCGCGGCCGCCGGTTTCCAGGAAGACGATCTGGAGTTGCAGGTGGAGAAGGGCGTGTTGACCGTCAGCGGCGGCAAGCGCGACACCAAGGCTGAGAGCGTCACCTATCTGCATCAAGGCATTGCCCAGCGGGCCTTCAAGCTGTCATTCCGCTTGGCGGACCATATCGAGATCAAGGCTGCTGACCTGAGTAACGGTTTGCTGAGCATCGATCTGTTGCGGGTCGTGCCGGAAGAAGCGAAGGCCAAGCGTATCCCGATCAATGGGGCGCAGAAGCCGGCGCTGCAACACTAAGCGCATATTTTTAAATCTTTCATCATCTGCAAAAAGGGCGCCTCTGGCGCCCTTTTTTTGTTTAGGGGCTTGAAGGAGGTTGCAGGTGTTTTAATCGATAGCGAGGGGAGTTTTGTTTAGTTGAGGGTGTGTTGTTTTATTTGTTTGCTAGCAGGTGTGTGTAACTTTCTTGGTTGGGTGCGTGTTTGCATAGTTAGAGTGTTTCTTTGTTTGGATGCATGGCAGCAGTCTTAGTCGCGCGGGAAATATCATGGGCGCTGTCATGCACACTCGGCGAATTATAACGGTTTTTTTCCTCGCAGCAGTTTATTAACGGGTATGACGTGTTTTTATCAGGCACAAGCCGTAGAAAAGCAGGTTTTCGGCAGAAGTCCATGGGTAAAAGTCCTAAGTTACCTTTTAGTGTCCTTATGTTTTCCGCGATATCTGGAACCAGAACGCTTATTTCCCCACGAATCCAGTGACTTCGATACGGTCGCTGCCGTTTCAAGTCATAAAAAACAGTGTTTGTCATGGGCGTCTGAACGTCCTGGTGCTTTTCTGAAAGAGGGATGAATAATGTCTTATCTGTCTGTTAATAATCCTCCGAGCGTCAATGTTGCTAATCATCAGCTTGATCTGGTCGCGCCGCCTGGAAGTGGTGATGTGAGTAAGTTGTTAAATACTAAGTCGAGCGTAGTGCCGGAACACACTCGGCATGTTGAAGTTGGGCGGGAAAATACAACTGTCAGTACGGATGCTCTTGCAAAGCTGCTGGATATGTTCGAACTGCTCTTCAAGGCAATGCGAGATGTGTTGTCGGGTAAAAAGCATCCTTCCGAGGCCTTGCCCACGGCGGATAAACCGTCTGAAACCAAACCTGCTCTTGGGGACAGAGCCGCCATTACCACTAAGGATGCAAAGGCACAGGTGGGTGGAGACAAACCTACTACGCACACACCGCAGACCACCGGCAAACTGTTGATTTCAGGCCAGGCTTTAAAAAAGCAGCTCGATGCGGACAAGCTAGCCGAGAAGAAACCCGACACTGAGAGCAAGCCTGCGATTGCGAGCAACGACACCAAACTACTGCTTGATACAGACAAGAAGCCCCAGCTAAAACCGGACGCCGAAAGCAAGCCCGTACCTGCGGGCAAGGACGCCAAGGTCCTGGTTGATAGCGACAAGAAACCCGAGCTAAAACCGGACGCCGAAAGCAAGCCCGTACCTGCGGGCAAGGACGCCAAGGTCCTGGTTGATAGCGACAAGAAACCGGAGCTAAAACCGGACGCCGAAAGCAAGCCCGTACCTGCGGGCAAGGACGCCAAGGTCCTGGTTGATAGCGACAAGAAACCGGAGCTAAAACCGGACGCCGAAAGCAAGCCCGTGCCCGCGGGCAAGGACGCCAAGGTCCTGGTTGATAGCGATAAGAAGCCCGAGCAAAAACTGGACACGGACACCAAGCCCGCGACTCCCGGCAAAGAAGTCAAGGTACTGTTGGATGGCGGCAAACAACCTGTGGTGCTGCCGCAGGTCAAGGTTATGCCAGGGACTCCAGAAGCGCAGGCCAAGGTGTCGTCGGACAACCATGTGCAGGTGAACGTGAATGTGAACAACTGCCACTGCCCATCGACTTACCAGCCACCCAGCCCGCGCGGCGGCGTCACAGTGACGCCTCGTTTCGAACCCGAGCCAGGTGTGGTGATACGCCACGACGCCAAGGTGAGGCCTGGCCCGCAGTCCAAGCCAACGGTAGTGCCCGGTAACGATGCGAAGGTGACGCCTGATACCCAGGTGCCTGGGAGTGATGGTCGGGCGAGGCCGGGCTTGGTGCCCAACCGTGTTGCAGCGGTGACACCCGACGCGGTGCCTGAACCGGCAGTCCCGAATGACAGTCGCGTAAAGCCTGAGGTATCCCCGCTGCCAAACCCTGAAGTGCTACCGGATAAGCCTGGGCCTGAGCCGGATGTGACCGCTGCGGGGCCGGAATGCCGCCCTGATGAAATGGGGTGGTCGGCGCGTCCCTATCGCCGGTTTTAACGCGCCTCTTGGGCCAATAGACCTCTAACTTCAATCAGTTGCTTCTCCGGTCAGCGATCGGCCGGAGGGGCACTTTGTGCGAGAAAAAACATGTCTGTTTCAAGCGTTAACCGTGCTTCCAGCGTCATGTGTAATGGTTCCGGGTACTTGGCAGGAGCTTTTAGTATTGAGACCGCTAGTCCCTCGCTACAGGGCTCGGCTGTCAGCAGGTTTTCCCATCAGCACTCGCCCAGGCATGTCGCTGAACTGGACGGCTGTGGGGCAAACCAGGCGGCGGACTTGCAAACCATCATTTCAATGTTCAGTACGTTCATGAGCCAAATTACAGCGCTGCTGTCGGGTGGCAAGGAGCTTGATAAAGCCAAGGTTGTTCCCGCGCCTGTCACGCCTGAAATCAAGCCCTTACCGTTAGTGCCAAAGCCCCAGACACCTCTTCCGGATTTGTCGACCAAGCGCAATGGGGCCAAATGCGATGATATCTGGGGTGGTTTTCGCCAAGGGCCGGATGGCAATTGCGTAACGGTTTCAGCGATCAAGGCCGCCATGCACAAGTTTGGACAAAGCCCCACTGATATCTACAAAAATGTCAGTAAAACCGAGCGCGGCTATGACGTGACGATGCGTGACGGTTTTCATTTGACGTTGACCAGCCAGGAGTTGAAACAGGCGGCAGCGGGCGCACGTTTTTTTGGGCGCGACAGGGGCATGCTCAAGGACGCTGAGTTTTTGTTTGCTGCCAGTGCCAAGCGTGCGCAGATAGAAAACAACGACGGTCGAGCGGCGAGAAGTTTCAGCGCGGCCATCCGCAGTCTCAATGATGGTGAAGATGAGCGTGGCGCAGGGGAAGGGTTCGAGCGCTTGGGCTTAAAGAAGCATATAAAAAATGTCCCGGTAAATACCTTGGCCCGCGGCCAGGTCGGGATGGTCAACCGCGCCCGGCATTCGGTCGCAGTGATCGACGGCAAGGAAGAGTTATGGGGTCGAAAAGGCAGGGCGCCGCGGTATGGGGATGCAGTGGCGTTAATCGGGTGATCAGTAGTGTTGTGTAGTTGTCGTTTTAAATTATAAGAGTGGCTGTTGTTTTCCTGCGCAGGTTTTTAACGTTAATTTTACTTTGGGTTTTCCGGATGCTTGGCATGCGCGGGTTTGCGCGATGTCTTGTTTGTCATACTTTTAATAAGTCTGTGGTTAGGAGGTTGTCATGAATGTGAATATGCTCAATCGGTCATTTACTGACAGTTATAGGCTGGGTGATAAACCTGTCAATGCTGTTTCTGCTGACGTTTTTTCAACTAGTAGCGGGGAGAAGCCCCAAGATATCGTGAATGCCTTTACCGCCACCCCCCGTGGATTCGGTGAGCATTTTGACAATAGTACCCATGCGGCTGTTATCAAAATGATGATGATGACCTTTGGTCAAAGCCCCCGCGATATGTTTGATGAGATTAAATCGACCGGTGATGGTTATGACATTACGATGAAAGATGAGTTTAAGGTTCATGTGTCCCATGATGAACTAAAACTTACGGCGCAGGCCTCGCGATTTTCCGGCAACGACCGAGCAGCCATCAACGACGCCAACGTTGTACTCGCCGCTTTTGCCAAGCGCAAACAACAAGCAGGTGGCTATGACAGTTTCGACAAGGTCCTGCACAAGAGCCTTGAGGGTGAAACGATGCAGAACTGCCTGCGGGGCATGGGGATGATTGGTTTTGCCCAGTTTGTGCCTGCCACTTACATGGCCGCCAGCGGCGCCGTAGGTGTGGTGGAAACCCATAATTTTGGCTCCGCGTTTGTCATGGACAATACCCAACATAATTATGGGCAAAAACAGCGGGTTGATAGAAGTTACGGTTATATGTTGTTCAATGACCAGACTGTGCCTGGCGTATCGCCCGCAACCGTCGATTTACCTGATCTGAAATTATCCAGTGTGCCCATAGGCACCCAGCCCGCAGATATCTGGAACGGTTTTTACCAGGGGGCAGAAGGCAACTGTGTCACCGTGTCAGCGATCAAGGCGGCCATGATGCGGTTTGGACAAAATCCCCAAGGCATCTTTAAAAAGATCACCGCCACGGCTGAGGGTTATGAAGTGCTCATGAGGGATTCCTTCAAGCTGACCCTGACCCACGATGAACTGAAACAGGCCAAGGCTGCCTCCAACTTGAAGGGTAGCAATCCGGCGCTGCTGGACGATGCCAACTTCTTGTACGCCGTGAGTGCCAAGCGGGCCCAGGTGGAAAACAACGATTCGCGTGGCAACCAAAGTTACGAGGTTGCCATGGCAACACTCAACGACGGTGAATACCCCGGCGCCGCATTGCGTCGGCTTGGGTTGTTTGCCTATATCCGTGAAAGTACGGTTGAAGAACTGGCTCGTGGCACCACGGGCACCTTGGCCAACACCTACCACTCGGTGGCGGTGATCGACGGCAAGCTGGACCTGTATGGGCAAAAACTCAGCCTGGAAAACTCGCACTGGCAGGGGCACTTCCACCGGGCATTGAAATTAGTGTGATACCCGGCGCAGGGACCCAGAGCGCTCTTCAGGTCCCGGCGCCTGGCCGTAACAGCTCTATAAATGCATCCAGGGGTAACGGCCGGCTGTGCAAATAACCCTGATACAGATGGCAACCCAGCCCCTGCAGGAACGCCAGTTGCTCGGGCGTTTCTACGCCTTCGGCAATCACTTCCAGGTTCAGGCTGCGCGCCATGGCCACGATCGCGCGGATGATCTCGGCGTCGTTCGGGTCGTGGGTGGCGTCCCTCACAAACGATTGATCGATCTTCAAGGCATCGACCGGCAGGCGCTTGAGGTAGGTCAATGACGAATAACCGGTGCCGAAATCGTCCATGGCGAAGCTGACCCCGAGTTTTTTCAGGCGGCGCATTTTGCCGATGGTGTCGTCCAGGTTCTGGATCACGATGCCTTCGGTGATTTCCAGTTTCAGCAAGGTGAACGGCAGTTGATGCTGCTTGAGGCTGCGCTCTACCCGTTCGACAAAATCATTCTGGCGAAACTGCCGGGGGCTGATATTCACGCACAGACTGAAGCCGTCCGGCTCCACCAGGCCTTCGGCGATCAGCCGGGCAAAGGCACCACAGGCTTCGTCGAGGATCCAGGTGCCCACCTCGAGAATCAGCCCGCTGTCTTCCAGAACCTTGATGAACTCCGTCGGCGATTGCGCACCCAACTGCGGATGCTGCCAGCGCACCAGGGCCTCGGCGCCGACAATGCGATTGCCCCGGGCATCGACCTGGGGTTGGTAATGCACACTGAACTCGCCCCGCGACAACGCCAGGCGCAGGTCTGTCTCCATGCGCAGGCGCTCGCTGGCGGTGCGTTGCATGCTGTTATGGAACATCTGCGTGGTATTGCGCCCCGAATCCTTGGCCCGGTACAGGGCAATATCCGCGCGCTTGAGCAGGTCGGCCGGGGTCGAGCCGTGGTCGGGAATCAGCGCCACGCCGATGCTGGGGGTGACCTGCAAGCGCTGGCCATCGAGAAACATCGGCTCGGACAACAGTTCGCGCAGGGTGTCGGACAGCAACTGCACCTGCTTGCTGACCTCTAACCGAGTACCTTCCAGCCCGCTGAGCAGCACCACGAATTCGTCCCCTCCCAGGCGCGCCACGGTGTCCTCCATGCGCACGCTGGCCTCCAGGCGCGCAGTGACGATTTTCAGCACGGTGTCGCCCACCGGGTGGCCGAGGGAATCGTTGATGTGCTTGAAGTGATCCAGGTCCAGAAACAGCAGCGCACCCCGCAGGTTGTGGCGTTTAAGCAGGGCGATCTGCTGGCTCAGGCGGTCCATCAGCAAGGCGCGATTGGGCAGGTTGGTCAGCGGGTCGTGATAGGCCAGGTGGCGGATCTGCGCCTGCGCGCTCTTGAGCAGGCTGACATCCCGTGCGGTCAGCAGCAGGCACGGGGTTTCATTGAGGGTAATCGGCTCGACCGACACTTCCACCGCCAGCAACTCGCCACGCTTGTTGTGCCAGAGCATGTCCAGGTGATGGATGCGGCCCTTGATCTGCAATTCGGCCAACAGCGCGGCGCGCTGGTTTTCATCGGCCCAGATGCCGATCTGATACAGGGTCAGGCCAATGGCTTCTTCGGCGCGGTAGCCGGTCAGGCGGCAGAAGCCGTCATTGACCTCCACATAGCGCCCGGTGTCGCGCTCGGTAATGGACACCGCATCGGGGCTGGAATGGAAGGCCTTGGCGAATTTCTCCTCACTGGCCTTGAGCGCCGCCTCCGAGCGCTGTTGCTGGGTGATATCGCGCAGGGTGGTGACCACACAGGGCTGGTTGCCGACCTTGATCAGCCGGCTGGAAATCATGCAGGCCAGGCGCTGGCCGTTCTTGTGGTGGACGATGATCGCCACGTTGTTCAGCGCCTGCTCGCGGATCACCTGCTCGATGCGCTGCAGGCGCTGGGTTGGCTGATCCCACAGGCCGATCTGCTCGGCGGTGTGGTTGATGACTTCGGCGGCGGCCCAGCCAAAGGTCTGGCTGAAACTGGGGTTGATTTCGATGAACTCGCCGCTGGCCAGGCGTGTGACGCAGATCGGGTCGGGGCTGGCGAGGAACAGGCTGGCGAATTTCTCTTCAGAGGCACTCAGGCGCTGTTCGCGTTCCACCTGGTCGGTGATATCCAGCAAGGTGCCGGCCATGCGCACCGGCGTGCCCTGCGCGTCACGGTAGAGGCGGGCGCGGCTTTCCAGGTAGCGCGAGCTGCCGTCTTCCAGTTGCACGCGGTAGGTCAGTTGGTAGTTGCCCGCCGGCCCCTCACGCAAGGTGCGATAGGCATCGCGCATGCTGGCGCGCTCTTCATCGGGCATGCCTTCAAAAAACGCGTCGAACGACTCATGGAACGGGTGCGGATCCAGGCCGTGCAACTGCGCGGCCCGCGCCGAGCCGTAGAGCATGCCGCTGGGGATATGCCAGTCCCAGGTGCCCAACTGGGCCGAGTCCAGGGCCAGGTCCAGGCGTTCCTGGCTGTCCTTGAGGGCCTGCTCGGCGTTCTTGCGTTCGGTGGTGTCGAGGAAGGTGCTGATCAGGTAGGCCTGGCCCTCGAGCTCGACCTTTTGTGCGCTGAGGGTGCCGTCATGGATTTGCCCGTTGCTGGCGCGAAATTGCACCTCCATGGTGATGGGCTCGCCCTTGCGCTGGGTCGCCCTGACCAACAGGGCCCGTTGCTCCGGGTGGACCCACAGCCCCAGGTCGAGGGTGGTGCGGCCAATGGCATCGGCCACCGGCCAGCCGAACAGGCTTTCAAAATACTGGTTGGCTTCACTGATCAGGCCATCTTCCTGGCGGGTCAGCAGGACCATGTTCGGGCACAGGTGGAACAGCGTGGCGAAGCGTTTTTCGGAGTGGCCCAGGGCATGTTCGCGTTCGCGCTGCTGGGTGGTTTCGCGGATCACCCCGATCATGCGCCGGCGCCCGGACGCATCCGGCAGCAGGCTGCCATTGATTTCCAGCCAGTGCAGGCTGCCGTCCGGCCACTGGATGCGGTGATGCATGGCTTGTTCGAAGGGTGCGCCGGCCAGGACCGCGTGAAACGCCCGGATCACGCGGCCGCGGTCCTCGGCGGCCAGCAGGTCGAGGTAGTCCAGGTCCTTGGGCAATGGCTGCCGGGGGTCGAAGCCGAATAGCGCCTGGGTGCCGCGCGACCAACTGATCCGCCCGCTGTCGATATCCCAGCTCCAGGCGCCGAGCCGTGCGGCATTGAGCGCCGCCAGCAGTTGCGGGGCGTTTTCCCAGCTTTGTTCCGCCTGCTGGGGGTCCAGGGCGTGAATGCGCGGCAGCGGCGGCACGGGATCGACAGGGTTGGGCATTATCAAGGGGCCTTGGCTCGATGGGCGTTCGGCGCGGGAGCAGGGTCTACAGGCCGCACGGCCTCATGCCGGCATCCCAGCCGGATCGACCTGTGCATCCAATAGGCTCATGAAAGCCCGCGCAGCGTTCGACAGCGTCCTTTCGGTGTGCACGATATAGCCTAGCTGGCGACTGAGCTGTATGCCCGGTAAAGCGATACTGGCCACTTGATCATCGAGCATGGTGCGCGGCAACACGCTCCAGGCCAAGCCGATGGAGACCATCATCTTGATGGTTTCCAGGTAGTTGGTGCTCATGGCGATGTTCGGCGTCAGGCCCTGGGCCTCGAACAGCCGGTGCACGATATGGTGGGTAAAGGTGTTGCCACCGGGGAATACCGCCGGGTGCCGGGCAATGTCGGCCAGGCTGATGCTGGCGTTGCTGGCCAGGCTATGTTCGGGCGCCACCACGAAATCCAGGGGGTCGTCCCACACCGGGGTGGCTCGCACCAGGCTGTGGGGCTCCGGGGCCAGGGTGATGACGGCCACTTCGGCACGGCCATGGAGGATTTCCTCGTAGGCGACTTCCGAATCCAGGAACTGAATATCCAGTGCCACGTTCGGGTATTCCCGGGTGAACGTGCGCAACACCGGGGGCAGGCGGTGCAGGCCGATGTGATGGCTGGTCGCCAGGGTCAGGCGTCCGCTGACTTCGCCAGTCAGGTTGGTCAAGGCGCGGCGGGTGTCATCCAGCACATTGAGGATCTGATAGGCGCGGGGCAGCAGGGCACGCCCGGCCTCTGTCAGGCCCACTTCCCGGCCCAGTCGATCAAACAGGCGCACCTTCAGTTGTTGCTCAAGGCCGGCGATGCGCTTGCTGATTGCCGGTTGCGTCAAGTGCAGGCGTTCCCCGGCCCCGGAGAAGCTGCCGGTTTCGGCGATGGCAATAAAAGCATTGAGGTTGGCCAGGTCCATGGTCGTATTCCAGTTGGTTATCCAAAGCATGAAAAATATGAATTTGAGTTATTTAATGTAACGCCATAGCATCAGCCTCACAAGCCAAAGGGTTATTGAATCGTTCAACGCCCAGGGCATAGAAAGACGCTGATGAGGACCGACTGATGGCCGGCAAAACGCTTTACGACAAACTCTGGGATTCCCATGAAGTGAAACGGCGCGATGATGGCTCGTCGCTGATCTACATCGACCGTCACATCATCCACGAAGTGACCTCGCCCCAAGCGTTCGAAGGCCTGCGACTGGCCGGGCGCAAGCCATGGCGCGTCGACTCGATCATCGCCACCCCAGACCACAACGTGCCGACCACCCCGGAGCGCAAGGGCGGTATCGAAGCCATTGCCGACCAGGTCTCGCGTTTGCAGGTCCAGACCCTCGACGACTATTGCGACGAGTACGGCATCACCGAATTCAAGATGAATGACGTGCGCCAGGGCATCGTCCACGTAATCGGCCCGGAGCAGGGCGCGACCTTGCCGGGCATGACCGTGGTCTGCGGCGACTCCCATACCTCGACCCACGGCGCGTTCGGCGCCCTGGCCCACGGTATTGGCACTTCCGAGGTGGAACATGTGTTCGCCACCCAGTGCCTGGTTGCTAAAAAAATGAAGAACATGCTGGTGCTGGTCGAAGGCACCTTGCCCTTTGGTGTCACCGCCAAGGACATCGTGCTCGCGGTGATCGGCAAGATCGGCACCGCCGGCGGCAACGGCCATGCCATCGAATTCGCCGGCAGCGCCATTCGCGACCTGTCCATCGAAGGCCGCATGACCATCTGCAACATGTCCATCGAGGCCGGTGCCCGCGTGGGCATGGTCGCGGCGGATGAAAAAACCGTCGAATACGTCAAGGGTCGTCCGTTTGCACCGGCGGGCGCCGATTGGGATGCCGCCGTAGAAGCCTGGAAAGACCTGGTGTCCGACAAGGATGCGGTGTTCGATACGGTGGTTGAACTCGACGCGGCCCAGATCAAGCCGCAAGTCAGCTGGGGCACCTCGCCGGAAATGGTCCTGGCCGTTGACCAGAACGTGCCGGACCCGGCCAAGGAAGCCGACCTGGTCAAGCGCGGCTCCATCGAGCGCGCCTTGAAGTACATGGGGTTGAAAGCCAACCAGGCGATCACTGACATCCAGTTGGACCGTGTGTTTATCGGTTCCTGCACCAACTCGCGGATCGAAGACCTGCGCGCCGCGGCGGTGATCGCCAAGGGCCGCAAGGTGGCCTCGACCATCAAGCAGGCCATTGTGGTGCCAGGTTCGGGCCTGGTGAAGGCCCAGGCGGAAGCGGAAGGCCTGGACAAAATCTTCCTCGAAGCGGGCTTTGAATGGCGCGAGCCGGGCTGCTCGATGTGCCTGGCGATGAACCCGGACCGTTTGGAGTCCGGCGAGCATTGCGCGTCCACCTCCAACCGTAACTTCGAAGGGCGTCAGGGCGCCGGTGGTCGTACTCACCTGGTCAGCCCGGCCATGGCCGCTGCGGCTGCCGTCAACGGTCGTTTCATCGACGTTCGCGAATTGATCTGAGGAATACCCGATGAGAGCTTTTACCCAACACACAGGTCTGGTCGCGCCGTTGGACCGTGCCAACGTGGACACTGACCAGATCATCCCCAAGCAGTTCTTGAAGTCGATCAAGCGCACCGGCTTTGGCCCCAATCTGTTCGATGAGTGGCGCTACCTGGACGTGGGCTACGCCTACCAGGACAACTCCAAGCGCCCGTTGAACAAGGATTTCGTACTCAACGCCGAGCGCTACCAGGGCGCCAGCGTGTTGCTGGCCCGGGAAAACTTCGGTTGCGGCTCCAGCCGCGAACACGCGCCGTGGGCCCTGGAAGAATATGGTTTTCGCAGCATCATCGCGCCGAGCTACGCCGATATCTTCTTCAATAACAGCTTCAAGAATGGCTTGTTGCCGATCATCCTGAGCGATGCCGAAGTGGACGAGTTGTTCGGGCAAGTGGAAGCCAACGTGGGCTACCAGTTGACCGTCGACCTGGCTGCACAGACCGTGACCCGTCCGGATGGCAAGGTGTACCACTTTGAAGTGGATGCCTTCCGTAAACACTGCCTGATCAACGGCCTGGACGACATCGGCCTGACCTTGCAGGACGGCGAGGCAATTGCCGCGTTTGAAGCCAAGCACCGGGCCAGCCAGCCTTGGTTGTTTCGTGATGCGTAATTCTATGTAGGCTGGACTGGCCCCTTGGCGAGCAAGCCCGCTCCCACATTCGACCGAGTTCCTTCAGTTGAAATGCGCTCAAATGTGGGAGCGGGCTTGCTCGCGAAAGGGCCTGTATGAACACCACAAAAGCCAGGAACATCACCATGACCAACACCGCCCACACCCAAGTCGTGCAAAAACAATTCGGCGAACAGGCCTCGGCCTACCTGAGCAGTGCCGTGCACGCTCAGGGCAGCGAATTCGCACTGCTGCAGGCCGAACTGGCCGGGCAGGGCGCTGCACGACTGCTGGACCTGGGCTGTGGTGCCGGTCACGTGAGTTTCCACGTAGCACCGCTGGTCAAGGAAGTGGTGGCCTACGACCTGTCGCAGCAGATGCTCGACGTGGTCGCCGCCGCTGCCACAGAGCGTGGCCTGGACAATATTCGTACCCTGCACGGCGCCGCCGAGCGCCTGCCGTTCGCCGATGGCGAGTTCGACTTCGTGTTCAGCCGCTACTCGGCCCATCACTGGAGCGACCTGGGCCAGGCCCTGCGCGAAGTGCGCCGGGTGCTCAAGCCGGGCGGCGTAGCGGCGTTTGTCGATGTCTTGTCACCGGGCAGCCCGCTGTTGGACACTTACCTGCAAACCGTCGAAGTGCTGCGCGACACCAGCCATGTGCGCGATTACTCCGCCGGCGAGTGGATGCGCCAGCTCAGCGAAGCCGGCCTGCATGTACGCAACAGCAATCGCCAGCGCCTGCGCCTGGAATACACCTCGTGGGTCGAGCGCATGCGCACGCCAGAGGTATTGCGCGCCGCGATCCTGGAGCTGCAAAAGGCGATGGGCCAGGAAGTGCGCGATTATTTTGAGATTCAAGCCGATGGCACCTTCAGCACCGACGTGCTGGTGGTCTGGGCCGAACGCTAATAATTTTCCCGACCTGCCCGAGGGCGGGTCGCTTGATGAAATGAGGAACCCATGAGCAAGCAGATTCTGATTCTCCCTGGCGACGGCATTGGTCCGGAAATCATGGCCGAAGCGGTCAAGGTCCTGGAATTGGCCAACAGCAAGTACAGCCTGGGCTTTGAACTGAGTCACGACGTGATCGGCGGCGCTGCCATCGACAAGCATGGCGTGCCCCTGGCCGACGAAACCCTGGACCGTGCCCGTGCTGCCGACGCGGTGCTGCTCGGCGCCGTGGGTGGGCCGAAATGGGACAAGATCGAACGTGACATCCGTCCGGAGCGCGGCCTGCTGAAAATCCGTGCGCAACTGGGCCTGTTCGGCAACCTGCGCCCGGCAATCCTCTACCCGCAACTGGCCGACGCGTCGAGCCTCAAGCCGGAAGTGGTGGCGGGCCTGGATATCCTGATCGTGCGTGAGCTGACCGGCGGTATCTACTTTGGCTCGCCACGGGGCGTGCGTGAGTTGGAAAATGGCGAGCGCCAGGCCTACGACACCCTGCCGTACAGCGAGAGTGAAATCCGCCGTATCGCCCGTGTCGGTTTCGACATGGCCCGCGTGCGCGGCAAGAAGGTCTGCTCGGTAGACAAGGCCAACGTCCTGGCCTCCAGCCAGCTGTGGCGCGAGATCGTCGAAGAAGTGGCCAAGGACTATCCGGACGTCGAACTCAGCCACATGTACGTCGACAACGCCGCCATGCAGTTGGTGCGTGCGCCCAAGCAGTTCGACGTGATCGTCACCGACAACCTGTTCGGCGACATCCTGTCCGACCAGGCCTCGATGCTCACCGGTTCCATCGGCATGCTGCCGTCGGCGTCCCTGGACACCAACAACAAGGGCATGTACGAGCCATGCCACGGTTCGGCGCCAGACATCGCGGGCCAGGGCATTGCCAACCCGCTGGCGACCATTTTGTCGGTGTCGATGATGCTGCGCTACAGCTTCAACCTCAGCGAAGCGGCGGATGCCATCGAGCAAGCGGTGAGCCTGGTGCTGGACCAGGGCCTGCGTACCGGCGACATCTGGTCGCAGGGTTGCACCAAGGTCGGGACGCAGGAAATGGGCGACGCAGTAGTCGCCGCGCTGCGGAATCTGTAATCTCTCGGGCCCGCTTGCAGTTGTTGCTGCAAGGCGGCCCACTTTTTAACAAGGTGTAGTTGCGATGAAACGTGTAGGTCTGATCGGTTGGCGCGGTATGGTCGGTTCCGTGCTCATGCAGCGGATGCTGGAAGAGCAGGATTTCGATCTTATTGAGCCGGTGTTTTTCACCACTTCGAATGTCGGTGGCCAAGGGCCGTCCGTGGGCAAGGATATCGCCCCGCTCAAGGACGCCTACAACATTGAAGAGCTCAAGACCCTCGACGTCATTCTGACCTGCCAGGGCGGCGACTACACCAGTGAAGTCTTCCCCAAGCTGCGCGAAGCCGGCTGGCAGGGCTACTGGATCGATGCAGCGTCCAGCCTGCGTATGCAGGACGACGCGGTGATCATCCTCGACCCGGTCAACCGCAAGGTCATCGACCAGCAACTTGATGCCGGCACCAAGAACTATGTCGGCGGCAACTGCACCGTCAGCCTGATGCTGATGGGCCTGGGTGGCCTGTTCGAAGCCGGGCTGGTGGAGTGGATGAGCGCCATGACGTACCAGGCGGCCTCCGGTGCCGGCGCGCAGAACATGCGCGAGTTGATCAAGCAGATGGGCGCGACCCACGCGGCTGTCGCCGATCAACTGGCCGACCCGGCCAGTGCGATCCTCGATATCGACCGCCGTGTGGCCGAGGCCATGCGCAGCGAAGCCTACCCGACCGAGAACTTCGGCGTGCCCTTGGCCGGCAGCCTGATCCCGTGGATCGACAAGGAACTGCCGAACGGCCAGAGCCGCGAAGAGTGGAAAGCCCAGGCCGAGACCAACAAGATCCTTGGGCGCTTCAAGAACCCGATCCCGGTGGACGGTATTTGCGTGCGGATCGGCGCCATGCGTTGCCACAGCCAGGCGCTGACCATCAAGCTCAATAAAGACGTGCCGATCGCCGATATCGAAGGGCTGATCAGCCAGCACAACCCATGGGTCAAGCTGGTGCCCAACAGCCGTGATATCAGCATGCAGGAGCTGAGCCCGACCAAGGTCACCGGCACCCTGAATGTACCGGTGGGCCGTCTGCGCAAGCTGAACATGGGCACCCAGTACCTGGGCGCCTTCACTGTAGGTGACCAATTGCTGTGGGGCGCGGCCGAGCCGCTGCGTCGGATGTTGCGGATTCTGCTGGAGCGTTGATCGCTTAGTGGTGTTGAAGAAACCCGCGTTCTGGTGACAGGCGCGGGTTTTTTATTGCGCCTGAGGCCATCATCGCGGGCAAGCCCGCTCCCACACTTGAATGTGTTCACAAATCCAAATGTAGGAGCGGACTTGCCCGCGATGACGGCCCGCGCCACACCACAAACCCCAGGCCAATTGCCTCACCCCCCACCACCCGGTAAAGTGCCGCTCCCCCCGCAATGCCCGAGGCAGCCTCCATGACCCAGACCTTTGATATCGCCGTGATCGGCGCCACCGGCACGGTGGGCGAAACCCTGGTGCAGATCCTCGAAGAACTTGAGTTCCCGGTAGGCGCCCTGCACCTGCTGGCCAGCAGCGAGTCGGCCGGCGCGTCGGTGCCGTTTCGCGGCAAAAACGTGCGGGTACGGGAAGTCGATGAGTTCGATTTCAGCAAGGTGCAACTGGCCTTCTTCGCCGCAGGCCCGGCGGTCACCCTGAGTTTCGCGCCGCGCGCCACGGCAGCCGGTTGCTCATTGATCGACCTGTCCGGCGCCCTGCCGGCCGAACAGGCGCCCCAAGTGGTGCCGGAAGCCAATGCCCAGGTACTGGACGGCTTGAAAAAGCCGTTCCAGGTGGGCAGCCCAAGCCCTTGCGCCACCCACCTGGCGGTGGTGCTCGCGCCGTTGCGCGGCCTGTTGGACATCCAGCGCGTGAGCGTCACCGCCAACCTGGCCGTGTCTGCCCAGGGCCGTGAAGCCGTCAGTGAACTGGCCCGGCAAACCGCCGAGCTACTGAATGTGCGGCCCCTGGAGCCCAAGTTCTTTGATCGGCAGATGGCCTTCAACCTGCTGGCCCAGGTCGGCACGCCGGATGCGCAGGGCCACACCGCCCTGGAAAAACGCCTGGTCCACGAACTGCGTAGCCTGCTTGAATTACCGTTACTGAAGATTTCCGCAACCTGCGTTCAAGCTCCGGTGTTTTTTGGCGATAGCCTGAGCGTGTCCCTGCAACTGGCGGGGGCCGTGGACCTTGGCGCCGTCAATCGCGTGTTGGAGGCGGCGCCGGGCATCGAACTGGTGGAAGAGGGCGATTACCCCACCGCTGTTGGGGATGCGGTCGGTCAGGACGTGGTCTACGTGGGTCGGGTGCGGGCCGGTATTGATGACCCGGCGGAACTAAACTTGTGGCTGACGTCAGATAACGTACGCAAAGGCGCGGCGCTTAACGCGGTGCAACTGGCACAGTTGTTGATAAAACACCTTGTGTAAAAGATACTTGGCGGCAATTTGTAGATTGATTCTAGCCAAGCGCTATGCTTGGCCCCATGCAGGAAAAGTTGCGCGTCGGTGACCTATCGGCTCGCCATGCCGAATGGCAGCGGTACCCAACCTTCTCGCGGGCCGAGGAGTGTTCAAACAAAGGATGAGGCTATGGTTCAAGTTCGCAAACTGGTGTTAGCAATAGCGGCCGTCTCGGCGCTGTCCTCCGGTATGGCGCAAGCGCTGCAACTTGGGGAGATGACCCTCAAGTCGAAGTTGAACCAGCCGTTGTCGGTGGAGATCGAGCTGCTCGATGTGGGCGGGCTCAGCGCCTCCGATATCGTGCCCAGCCTCGCGTCTTCCCAGGCCTTTGTGGATGCGGGTGTCGATCGCCAGGCGTTCCTCGATGAGCTGACCTTTACCCCGGTGCTCAACCCCAGTGGCCGCAGTGTGGTGCGCGTCACCTCCAGCAAGCCGTTGCCCGACTCCTACGTACGCTTCTTGTTGCAGGTGCAATGGCCCAATGGCCGGTTGATGCGGGACTACAGCGTCTTGCTGGACCCGGCCAAGTTCGAGCAAAAGGCTCCAGAGGTCATTGCCCCAGGGCCGCGCCTTGCCACGCCGGCTGCTGCCAGCGTGACCAAGGCGGCTGAACACACCACGACTTCTCGCGACACCCTGTGGGAAATCGCCGCGAAAAACCGCAATGGCGGCTCGATCCAGCAAACCATGCTGGCGATCCAGGCGCTGAACCCGGACGCCTTTGTCGACGGCAATATCAACCGCATGAAGACCGGCCAGGTATTGCGCCTGCCGGATCCGGTACAAAGCACCAGCCTGCCGCAACCCCAGGCGATTGCCGAAGTGACCGCGCAGAATGCGGCTTGGCGCCAGGGGCGTCGCGGTGCCGCTAATCAAGCAGCGGGGCGTCAGCAACTGGACGCCACCAAGCGCGCCCAGGCTGGCGCAGCGCCGTCGCAAACGGCCGCCAAGGACAACCTGAGCCTGGTCTCGGCCGAGGCCGCCAAGGCCGGCGTCAAAGGCGCCGCAGGTGACAGCAAGGCCCTGAACAACAAGTTGGCCGTGACCCAGGAAAGCCTGGATTCGACCCGCCGCGAAAACGAAGAACTCAAAAGCCGCATGTCTGACCTGCAAAGTCAGTTGGACAAGCTGCAGCGGCTGATCGAACTGAAGAACAACCAATTGGCCAAATTGCAGGCCGAAGGCGGCGCCCCGGCGCAGCCGGCGGTAATACCTGCCGAACTGGCTGCGGCGCCGACTGCGCCTGCTCCGGCGGCCGAAACGCCGGTGGTTGCGCCCGTGCAAAGCCCGGCTGAGCCTGCGCCCGAGGCCAGCGCCGAAGGCAAATTCAATGACCTGCTGACCAACCCCATTGTTCTCGGGGTGATCGGCGGCGCTGCCGGCCTTCTAGTGCTGTTGCTCCTGCTGCTGTGGGCACGTCATCGCAATGCGCGCCTGGAAGAGAAAAAACACCTGCGCATGGCGCGGGCGCTGGCGGAAGAGCCAGAGTTTTCCGCAAAACTTGAACAAGACTTGTCGCTCGATAGCTTCGAAGGCCTTGAAGTCCCGGCGGCAAACGTCAAGCTGGCTCCAACTCCAACTCCAGCTCCAGCTCCGGTTGCCGTGGCGCCTGTAGCTGCAGTTGCGACCAGCATGGCGCCGCCGAGCAAGCCCATCATCGAGCCCGGTTCCTCTGATGCCCTGGCCCAGGCCCAGTCCCATCTGGACCGTGGTCACTTGAACCAGGCCGCTGCGGTGCTGGAAGAAGCGATCAAGCTGGAGCCCAAGCGCAGCGATCTGCGCCTCAAACTCCTGGAGGTCTACGGCCAGCAGGGCGACAAGGATGGTTTCGTGACCCAGGAGCGCCAACTGGTCGCCAATGGCGAGAACCACGCCCAGGTCGAACTGTTGAAAAATCGCTACCCGGCCATGGCCGTGCTGGCTGCGGGCGTGAGTGCTGCAGTCGCCGCTGCCGCGCTGGATGCGCAGTACGTCAAGGATCTGCTCCAGGAAGAACCGGCGCCTGCCGCCACGCCTCAAACCGATGCGTTCGACACCGACTTCGACCTGAGCCTGGACGACCTGGAGGCGGCGTCGCCGGCGGTGGTCGCCCCCGAGGTCGATGACCTGAGCTTCGACTCGGTCTTGCAGCAGCAGACCGAAGCCAAGGCCAGCGAGGACGACTTGTCTGACTTTGATCTCGACTTGCAACTGGATGCACCGGCTTCCCAGTCCGACGACGACTTCCTCTCGGGCCTGGAAGAAGAGATGAAGGACCTGCCACCGGTAGAGCCGCCGACCCTGACACCCGCCGCGCTGGAAGATTTTGACCTGCCGGAAGACTTCGACCTGTCCCTGGCCGACGAACCTGCGCCATCGGACAAGCCTGATGCGTTCACCTCCGAGCTTGACGATGTCAACGCCGAGCTGGAGCGCCTGTCCCAGAGCCTGGAAAGCCCGTCGATCGAGCCGAGCTTCACCGCTGAAGATGCCGCCAAGGGCGACGATGAGCCGGAGTTCGACTTCCTGTCGGGCACCGACGAAGTTGCCACCAAGCTCGACCTGGCCCAGGCCTATATCGACATGGGCGATGAGGGTGGTGCACGTGACATCCTGGCCGAAGTCCTCACCGAAGGCGACGACGGCCAACGCAGCGAAGCCAAGGAAATGCTTAGCCGCCTGGCGTGATTACTGGCAATTAACGCAGCGGCGGCCTTCGGGTCGCCGTTTTGCATTCAAAGGTGGGAGCCGGGCTTGGCCGCGATAGAGGCGACTCGGTCCTTCGGTAGAATTGAGGCGAGGCTATCGCAGGCCAGCCAGCTCCCACAAAATGCCCCAGGACCAGGCCCGGCACTTTATAATGGCCGCCTTTGCGCAACTATCAGGCTCTCAGCTCTTGGCAAATATAGATAACGCGGCCGCCGAAATGGCGGCCGCCGGCTTTTTCAGAATCGCCCTGGGCGTGGAATACAAAGGTTCGCGCTATCGCGGCTGGCAGCGCCAGGCCTCTGGCGTGCCGACTGTGCAGGAAACCCTGGAGAAGGCCCTGTCGAAGGTCGCCGACTCGCCGGTTTCATTGATGTGCGCAGGGCGCACCGACGCGGGCGTGCATGCCTGCGGGCAAGTGGTGCATTTTGACACCCAGGCCGAGCGTTCGATGAAGGCGTGGGTCATGGGCGCCAATATCAATCTGCCCCACGATGTCAGCGTCAGTTGGGCCAAAGTCATGCCGGCGCACTTCCATGCGCGGTTCAAGGCCATTGCCCGGCGTTACCGCTATGTGATCTACAACGATCAGATCCGTCCGGCGCACTTGAACGAAGAAATCACCTGGAACCACCGCCCGCTGGACGCCGAGCGCATGGCCGAGGCGGCCCAGCATCTGGTGGGGATCCACGACTTCAGTGCCTTTCGCGCCGGGCAGTGCCAGGCGAAGTCGCCGATCAAGGAAGTCCACCACCTGCGGGTGACACGTCACGGCAAGATGATTGTCCTGGATATCCGCGCCGGGGCGTTCCTGCACCATATGGTGCGCAATATCGCCGGGGTGCTGATGACCATTGGTACTGGCGAGCGCCCGGTGGAGTGGGCCAGGGAAGTGCTGGAGAGCCGGGTGCGGCGGACCGGCGGGGTGACGGCGCACCCGTTCGGCCTGTATCTGGTGGATGTGGAGTACCGAGATGAGTTCGAGCTGCCGCAGCGTTTCATCGGGCCACACTTCCTCACAGGTTTCACTGAACTTGGCGGCTGACGCCCGGAAAAGCATTTGTTACCATCCGGGACTTTCCTGGACAGCCCCCTGAGGTTTTGACGATATGTCAGGCGTTCGCAGCAAGATTTGCGGGATTACCCGCATGGAAGACGCGCTGTCGGCAGTCGAGGCGGGGGCTGACGCTATTGGTTTTGTGTTTTATGCCAAGAGCCCGCGCGCGGTGTCGGTGCAGCAGGCCCGGGCGATCATTGCCGGCTTGCCGCCGTTCGTGACCACGGTGGGGCTGTTCGTCAACGCCAGCGCCTGCGAGCTCAATGAAACCCTGGATGCCGTGCCCCTGGACCTGTTGCAGTTCCATGGCGACGAAACCCCGGAGGAGTGCGCCGGCTACCATCGTCCGTATATCAAGGCGTTGCGGGTCAAGGCCGGTGACGATATCGCCGCCAGTTGCGCCGCCTACGCCGGGGCCAGTGGGATATTGCTCGATGCCTATGTCGAGGGCATTCCCGGTGGTACAGGCGAGGCTTTCGATTGGGCGCTGATTCCCCAGGGCTTGAGCAAGCCGATCATCCTGGCGGGCGGTTTGAACGCTGGCAATGTGGCGCAGGCCATTGCCCAGGTTCGCCCGTATGCCGTCGACGTCAGCGGCGGGGTGGAGCAGGCCAAGGGCATCAAGGATCCTGGCAAGATTCACGCATTCATGCAGGCAGTGCGCAGCAGCAGTGGCGCGATGTGACGGCTGGCAGTCTGCCGCCGTCAGTAACTACCACTGTGTAAAACAGGCCGGCGTTGCCCTCGGGCGGCGCCAATGAAGTGGCAGCCACGCACTGGCGGGTTGTCTGGAAGGCTGAGGGCAGGTGCAGGAAATGGCTGGTCGAACGTCTGACCCCGTCCTGTGATTGTTATCGCCACATCAATGAATTTAGCTCAAGGGCATACGCGGGGCTGTGTTCAAGCCACCGGTACTGGAGAAAGAAAGCATGAGCAACTGGTTAGTAGACAAACTGATCCCCTCGATCATGCGTTCCGAGGTGAAGAAAAGCTCGGTTCCTGAAGGTCTATGGCACAAGTGCCCATCCTGCGACGCGGTGTTGTACCGCCCGGAGCTGGAAAAGACCCTGGACGTTTGCCCCAAGTGCAACCACCACATGCGTATCGGCGCCCGCGCCCGTATCGACATCTTCCTCGACGCCGATGGCCGTGCCGAGCTGGGCGCTGACCTGGAGCCGGTGGACCGCCTCAAGTTTCGCGACGGCAAGAAGTACAAGGACCGCCTGACCGCTGCGCAAAAGCAGACCGGCGAGAAAGACGCGCTGATTTCCGTCAGTGGCAAGCTGCTGGGCATGCCCGTAGTGGTGTCGGCGTTTGAGTTTTCCTTCATGGGTGGCTCCATGGGCGCCATTGTCGGTGAGCGCTTTGTACGCGCCGCCAACTACGCCCTGGAAAACCGTTGCCCGATGATCTGCTTCGCCGCCTCCGGTGGTGCACGGATGCAGGAAGCGCTGATCTCGCTGATGCAGATGGCCAAGACCTCTGCGGTGCTGGCGCGTCTGCGTGAAGAGGGCATCCCGTTCATCTCGGTGCTGACCGATCCGGTCTACGGCGGCGTTTCCGCCAGCCTGGCGATGCTGGGCGACGTAATCGTCGGCGAGCCCAAGGCGCTGATCGGTTTTGCCGGCCCACGCGTGATCGAGCAGACCGTGCGTGAAAAGCTGCCCGAAGGCTTCCAGCGTAGCGAGTTCCTGCTGGAACACGGCGCCATCGACATGATCATCGCCCGTTCCGAACTGCGTCCGCGTCTGGGCAGCCTGCTGGCACAGATGATGGGCTTGCCGACACCGGTGTACGTCGCGCCCAAGGTCGAACCCATCGTTGTGCCGCCGGTGCCTGCAAACCTATGACCCAACGAACCCTGGGCGAATGGCTCGCCTACCTTGAGCAGTTGCATCCGTCAGCCATCGACATGGGTCTGGAGCGCTCGCAACAGGTAGCGGCCCGCCTTGGGTTGGGTCGGCCTGCGCCACGGGTGATCACGGTCACAGGCACCAATGGCAAAGGCTCTACCTGCGCCTTTGTCGCGGCGTTGCTGCAGGCCCAGGGCTTGAAGGTTGGCGTCTACAGCTCGCCACACCTGCTGCGCTACAACGAGCGCGTGCAACTCAACGGCGTCGAAGCCACTGACGAGCAGTTGTGCGAAGCCTTTGCGGCGCTGGATGCCGGGCGTGGCGAAATTTCCCTGACCTATTTCGAGATGGGCACCCTGGCCGCGTTCTGGCTGTTCGAGCGTGAACAGCTGGATGCGGTGGTGCTGGAAGTCGGCCTCGGTGGTCGCCTGGATACCGTCAATGTGGTGGATGCCGACCTGGCGTTGGTCACCAGTATTGGTGTGGATCATGCCGATTACTTGGGCGATACCCGCGAATCCGTGGCCTATGAAAAAGCCGGGATCTTCCGTCAGGGCAAGCCGGCTTTGTGTGGTGACCTGGACCCGCCGCATACCTTGCTGGACAAGGTGCGCGAGCTGGATTGCCCGTTTTTCCTGCGGGGCCGTGATTTTGCCCTGGAGGTGTCTGGTGACCAATGGTCGTGGCGCGGTGTCGATACGCGGGGCCAGGGCGTCGAGTTGCACGGCCTGCCGCTGCTGAACCTGCCCATGGAAAACGCGGCACTCGCGCTGCAGGCCTACTTGTTGCTGGATCTGCCGTGGAATGGCGCGCAGATCGCCGATACCTTGCAGCGTACGCAGGTGGTCGGGCGCCTGGATCGTCGTTCGTTCGAATGGCAAGGCAAGCGCTTGAACCTGTTGCTGGATGTTGGGCACAACCCGCATGCTGCACAGTACCTGGCACGCCGTTTGGCCGGCCAAGTGCCAGCGGGTCGGCGCCTGGCGGTGTTCGGCCTGCTGGCGGACAAGGATCTGGATGGTGTGGTCGCGCCTTTGCTGAGCAGTGTGCAGTCCTGGGCAGTCGCCCCGCTGGATACGCCGCGCACCCGTATGGCCGATGATGTGCAGGCGGTGTTGCAGAACCTTGGCGCGACGGTGACGTCCCATGCAAGCGTAACCGCTGCATTGGAGGCTCAATGCGCGGTGGCAACGGCCGAGGACGAGATTCTGTTGTTCGGATCATTTTATTGTGTTGCCGAGGCGCTTGAGTGGTTGGCCCGGCGCTCCACGGAGGAAGCTGCACATGGCATTACTGGATAGCGCATACAAGCAGCGAATGGTCGGAGCCCTGGTATTGGTGGCGTTGGCGGTGATTTTCCTGCCGATGCTGTTTTCTCGCCAGGACGAGCAGCGCCAGGTCACGGTTGAGGCCCCGGCTGCGCCCCAGGCCCCGGTGATGCCGCAGGTCCAGGTCGAGCCAGTGGTGGTGCCTGAGCCGCAGGCGTTGCCCGAGGAAGAGCCGGTGCCGACTGATACGGAAATTGCCGAACAGCAAGCACCTTCGGCGCCGATCCAGCCGAGTGTGCCGGTGGTAAAGCCTGCTCCTGCACCGGTGGTGGCGGCCAAGCCTGCTACACCTGCTCCGGCCCCGAAGCCAGTGGCGCCGCAGCCGGCAGCCCCGGGCAAGCCTGATGTGGGGCAAAGTCGTATTGATCCGAATGGCTTGCCGATCAGTTGGTCGGTGCAACTCGCCAGCCTGTCCAATCGCGAAAGTGCCGAAGCCTTGCAGAAAACCCTGCGCAGCCAGGGTTATAACGCGTATATCCGGACTGCCGATGGCAAGAACCGGGTATTTGTCGGGCCGCTGATCGAGCGCGCCGAGGCGGACCGCCTGCGTGACCTGTTGGGTCGCCAGCAGAACCTGAAAGGTTTTGTGGTGCGCTTCCAGCCAGAGCGCGGCTGATTCTGGCAATACACTGTGCGTGCTTGTGTGGGAGCGGGCTTGCCCGCGATAGCGGTGCATCAGCCGATATTTTAGTTGGCTGGCACACCTCTTTCGCGGGCAAGCCCGCTACCACATTGGTTTGTGCCTGTCTTGAGATGGTCGTAGCTTGCCACAACCCATTGATTTGCAATGGACCACCAAACACCGCTTACCGATAGCCCGGCGCTCTGCTAAAATGCGCCGCCTTATCCGTCTGTAGGCTGCACTGTGCCATTTACCTGGGTTGATTGGGCGATCGTAGCCATCATCGCCATCTCCGCATTGATCAGTCTAAGCCGCGGCTTCGTCAAAGAAGCATTATCGCTGCTGACCTGGATCGTTGCAGGAGTCGTCGCCTGGATGTTCGGCGGATCCCTGGCCGTTTACCTGGCCGGTTATATCGAAACACCTTCGGCTCGTGTCATCGCGGGCTGCGCCATCATGTTCATCGCCACGCTGCTGGTGGGAGCAATGGTCAATTATCTTATCGGCGAATTGATACGTGTCACCGGCCTCTCCGGGACCGATCGATTTCTCGGCATGGCCTTCGGTGCCGCGCGTGGCGCGCTGCTGGTGGTCATTGCGGTCGGGCTGTTGAGCCTGGGCCCGGTACAGCAGGATTCGTGGTGGCAGGAGTCGAGTCTCGTGCCAAAATTTCTATTGGTTGCAGACTGGTCCAAGAACCTCATATTGGGGTGGAGCAGTCAGTGGCTGGCCAGCGGAATCAGCGTACCCGCTGATCTTCCGTTCAAGGAGCACCTCTTGCCGGGCAACACGCCGCAGTAAGTAGTGTTCAGTCAAGATTCATTAAGTAGGGGTTGCGTCGCATGTGTGGCATCGTCGGTATCGTCGGTAAGTCGAACGTCAATCAGGCGCTGTATGACGCGCTAACCGTCCTCCAGCACCGCGGCCAGGACGCTGCCGGTATTGTGACCAGCCACGACGGCCGGTTATTCCTGCGCAAGGACAATGGCCTGGTACGTGACGTGTTCCATCAACGTCACATGCAGCGCCTGGTCGGGCACATGGGCATTGGCCATGTGCGTTACCCGACTGCCGGTAGCTCGACTTCGGCCGAAGCTCAACCGTTTTACGTCAACTCGCCCTATGGCATCACCCTGGCGCACAACGGCAACCTGACCAACGTTGAGCAGTTGGCCAAGGAGATTTACGAATCTGACCTGCGCCACGTCAACACCAATTCCGACTCGGAAGTGCTGCTCAACGTGTTCGCCCACGAACTGGCCCAGCGCGGCAAGTTGCAGCCGACCGAAGAAGACGTGTTCGCCGCCGTGACTGACGTGCACAACCGCTGCGTGGGTGGCTACGCGGTCGTGGCAATGATCACCGGCTACGGGATCGTCGGTTTCCGCGACCCCCACGGCATCCGCCCGATCGTGTTCGGCCAGCGCCATACCGACGAAGGCGTCGAGTACATGATCGCCTCCGAAAGCGTGTCCCTGGATGTGCTGGGTTTCACCCTGGTGCGTGACCTGGCGCCGGGCGAAGCGGTGTACATCACCGAAGATGGCAAGCTGCATACCCGTCAGTGCGCGATCAACCCGAAACTCACCCCATGCATCTTCGAGCACGTCTACCTGGCGCGTCCGGATTCGATCATCGACGGTGTCTCGGTGTACAAGGCGCGCCTGCGCATGGGTGAGAAGCTCGCCGAGAAGATCCTGCGCGAGCGTCCGGAGCACGACATTGACGTGGTTATCCCGATCCCGGACACCAGCCGTACCGCCGCGCTGGAGCTGGCCACTCGCCTGGGCGTCAAGTTCCGCGAAGGTTTCGTCAAGAACCGCTACATCGGCCGCACCTTCATCATGCCGGGCCAGGCGGCTCGCAAGAAGTCGGTACGCCAGAAGCTCAACGCCATCGAGCTGGAGTTCCGCGGCAAGAACGTGATGCTGGTGGATGACTCCATCGTGCGGGGTACCACGTGCAAGCAGATCATCCAGATGGCCCGTGAAGCCGGGGCGAAGAACGTGTACTTCTGTTCCGCTGCGCCTGCGGTGCGGTACCCGAACGTGTACGGCATCGACATGCCGAGCGCCCACGAGTTGATTGCGCACAATCGTTCGACCCAGGATGTGGCTGACCTGATCGGCGCTGATTGGCTGATCTATCAGGATCTTCCTGACTTGATCGAAGCGGTTGGCGGCGGCAAGATCAAGATCGAGCATTTCGATTGCGCGGTTTTCGATGGCAAGTACGTGACCGGTGACGTCGACGAGGCTTACCTGAACAAGATCGAGCAGGCGCGTAACGACTCCTCCAAGATCAAGACCCAGGCGGTCAGCGCGATCATCGATCTGTACAACAACTGAGTAACTACCGGCCCTGAGGGGCCGGTTTTGTATCTTAAATAAAGAATTGAGTGAAGGAGTGGCAGCATGAGTCAGGAATGGGATGCCGGTCGGTTGGACAGCGACCTCGATGGCGTGGCTTTCGATACCCTGGCTGTGCGCGCCGGCCAGCACCGCACGCCGGAAGGTGAGCATGGTGACCCGATGTTCTTCACCTCCAGCTACGTATTCCGCACTGCGGCAGACGCGGCGGCACGCTTTGCTGGCGAAGTGCCGGGTAACGTCTATTCCCGCTACACCAACCCGACGGTACGCGCTTTCGAAGAGCGCATCGCGGCACTGGAGGGGGCAGAGCAGGCCGTCGCCACGGCAACTGGCATGGCGGCCATCCTCGCGGTGGTCATGAGCCTGTGCAGTGCCGGTGACCACGTGTTGGTGTCGCGCAGTGTGTTTGGTTCGACCATCAGTCTCTTCGAGAAGTACTTCAAGCGCTTTGGCATTGAAGTCGACTACGTGCCGCTGGCGGACCTTTCTGCCTGGGATGGGGCCATCAAGGCCAATACCAAATTGCTGTTCGTCGAATCGCCGTCCAACCCGTTGGCAGAGCTGGTGGATATCGCCGCCCTCGCCGAAGTGGCCCACGCCAAAGGTGCGATGTTGGTGGTGGATAACTGCTTCTGCACGCCTGCCTTGCAGCAGCCGCTGAAGCTGGGCGCAGATATTGTGGTGCATTCGGCCACCAAGTTCATCGACGGCCAGGGGCGTTGCATGGGCGGCGTGGTGGCCGGCCGTGGCGAGCAAATGAAGGAAGTAGTGGGTTTCTTGCGTACCGCTGGCCCGACTCTGAGCCCGTTCAATGCCTGGATTTTCCTCAAGGGCCTGGAAACCCTCAGCCTGCGGATGAAGGCCCATTGCGCCAACGCCCAGGCCCTGGCCGAGTGGCTGGAGCAGCAGGACGGCATCGAGAAAGTCCACTACGCCGGCTTGAAGAGCCATCCGCAACACGAACTGGCCCAGCGTCAGCAGCGTGGGTTCGGTGCGGTGGTCAGTTTCGAGGTCAAGGGTGGCAAGGAGGGCGCATGGCGCTTTATCGACGCCACGCGCCTGATTTCCATCACCGCCAACCTGGGTGATAGCAAGACCACCATTACCCATCCAAGCACCACTTCCCATGGCCGCCTGGCCCCGCAGGAGCGTGAGGCTGCCGGTATCCGCGACAGCCTGATCCGCGTTGCGGTGGGGCTGGAAGACGTGGCTGACTTGCAGGCCGACCTGGCTCGCGGGCTGGCTGCCTTGTGATCGAGTGGTCCCTGGAGGCGGCTGGTGCCAGTAATGGCAGGGTCGCGTTGGTGACAGGTGCGGCGCGGGGTATCGGCCTGGGGATCGCGGCCTGGTTGGTCAGCGAAGGCTGGCAAGTGGTGTTGGCCGACCTGGATCGCGAGCGGGGCGCCAAGGTGTCCAAGGTGCTGGGCGATAACGCCTGGTTTATCACCATGGATGTGGCCGATGAGCAGCAGGTGGCGCTGGGAGTTGCCGAGGTGCTGGGCCAGTTCGGGCGCCTGGATGCGCTGGTGTGCAATGCTGCTGTGGCCGATCCGCGCAATATCACGTTGGATAGCCTGGACCTGGCGTACTGGAACCGGGTGCTGGCGGTGAACCTCAGTGGGCCGATGTTGCTGGCCAAGCACTGCGCACCTTATCTGCGGGCCCATGGTGGCTCCATCGTCAACCTGGCCTCGACCCGGGCCCGGCAGTCGGAGCCGGACACCGAGGCCTATGCGGCGAGCAAGGGCGGCCTGTTAGCCCTGACGCACGCGCTGGCCATCAGTCTTGGGCCGGAGGTGCGGGTCAACGCCGTCAGCCCTGGCTGGATCGACGCCCGTGATCCCGCTGCGCGCCGTGCAGAGCCACTGAGTGACGCCGATCATGCGCAGCATCCTGCGGGCCGGGTAGGCACGGTTGAGGATGTGGCGGCTATGGTGGCATGGCTGCTGTCGCGTAGCGCGGGGTTTGTCACCGGGCAAGAGTTCGTGGTGGATGGTGGCATGAGCAAGAAGATGATTTACAGCGAGTAGAGCGGGGAGCGGTCTTGAAGCGATTTTGTCTTTTTCAGAAAAACTTCAAGCAGGCTCTTGACTTAGGTCCGCTACCTGCGTAAATTTCGCGGCCTCAACGAAGCAAAGGGTGATTAGCTCAGCTGGGAGAGCATCTGCCTTACAAGCAGAGGGTCGGCGGTTCGATCCCGTCATCACCCACCACTTCTTGAGAGTTTTGCCCTAGGGCAAGACGCAACGTTAAAGGTTGCACCGACGCGCAGCGGTAGTTCAGTCGGTTAGAATACCGGCCTGTCACGCCGGGGGTCGCGGGTTCGAGTCCCGTCCGCTGCGCCATATTTTCCAGGTCCGATGTTTCGGATTTGAGATTGAACAGCCAAGGCTGTTCGGTCAGATGTTTGAACGCGGTTGAAGGTGACACTTCGGCAGTCTGAGCGATACGCAGCGGTAGTTCAGTCGGTTAGAATACCGGCCTGTCACGCCGGGGGTCGCGGGTTCGAGTCCCGTCCGCTGCGCCATATCTGTTCCAGGGTCCACTGAACACCCTGAGAGCGCCAAGAAGAGCTTTATGCTTGATTGGATCGATAGCAAAGACCCTGGTCGAAAGACCGGGGTTTTTTGTGTCTGCGATTTGATGATGCAACTTGTAGGAGCCGGCTTGCCGGCTCCTACAGGGTATCGATCAGAAACCCAGCTTGTCCCGCAGCCCGTAGTACCACGCGCCCAGCGCCGCAAATGGCGTGCGCAGCAGTTGGCCGCCCGGGAACGGGTAGTGCGGCAGGTCGGCAAACGCATCAAAACGTTCTGCCTGGCCTCTGAGGGCTTCGGCCAGTACCTTGCCTGCCAGGTGCGTATACGTCACGCCGTGGCCACTACAGCCTTGGGAGTAGTAGATGTTGTCGCCGATGCGGCCGACCTGGGGCAGGCGCGAGAGGGTTAGCAGGAAGTTGCCGGTCCAGGCGTAGTCGATTTTTACATCCTTCAATTGTGGAAAGGCCTTGAGCATCTTCGGCCGGATGATCGCTTCGATGTTCGCCGGGTCCCGCGCGCCATACACCACGCCACCGCCGAAGATCAGGCGCTTGTCGCTGGTCAGTCGGTAGTAGTCGAGCAAGTAGTTGCAATCTTCGACGCAGAAGTCCTGGGGCAGCAGGCTTTTAGCCAGCTCATCACCCAGGGGCGCCGTGGTAATCACTTGTGTGCCGCAAGGCATCGACTTGGCCGCCAACTCGGGCACCAGGTTGCCCAGGTAGGCATTGCCGGCGACGATGATGAATTTGGCCTTCACCTTGCCTTGGGCGGTGTGGACGACAGGGTTGGCGCCACGCTCGATGCGCACGGCGGCGGACTGTTCGTAGATCGTGCCACCCAGGGACTCCACGGCTGCCGCTTCACCCAATGCCAGGTTGAGCGGATGGATATGCCCGCCACTCATGTCCAGCAGGCCGCCCACGTAGTTCTCACAGGCCACCACCTCGCGGATGCGCCGCTCGTCGAGCAGTTCCAATTGAGTATGGCCGTAGCGTTCCCACAAGCGCTTCTGCGACTCCAGGTGGCCCATGTGCTTGCTATTGAGCGCGGCGAATACACCGCCGTCCTTCAAATCGCACTGGATCTGGTACTTGGCGACCCGCTCACGAATGATCCTGCCGCCCTCGAATGCCATTTGCCCCAATAGCTGTGCCTGCTGCGCACCGACGCTACGCTCGATCACATCGATATCACGGCTGTAGCTGTTGACGATCTGGCCACCATTGCGCCCGGATGCACCGAAACCTACCTTCGCGGCTTCCAGCACCGTCACACGAAAGCCGTTCTCCAGCAGGAACAGCGCGCTCGACAACCCGGTATAGCCCGCACCGATCACGCATACATCGGTTTCGACTTCACCTTGCAGCACTGGCCGGGGAGGTACCGCATTGGCGGACGCGGCGTAATAGGACTGGGGGTAGGGGGTGTTCGCCATACTGGAACCTCTGTTTTATATTTTTTACGAGTGCGCCGATCCTACCTCAGTTGAAAATGCCCTGCCAGCCACCCGGAAAAAGCAGCGGCGCCAATAAAAAATAAAAAATTCGCATATTCATAGGCTTAGCTGCAAAAAAGGTGTTGACACCCCTCGGGAATTCCGTAGAATGCGGCCTCACAGCAGGCACGTAGCTCAGTTGGTTAGAGCACCACCTTGACATGGTGGGGGTCGTTGGTTCGAGTCCAATCGCGCCTACCAAACAAAATCCGCTCTGCTGGGCGGTCTAGAAGGGCTTACCGAAAGGTGGGCCCTTTTTTGTTGCCTGCGATTTGCAAAACTTTTGCAAAACTTTTGCAAAACTCCCACCTCAGAACGCCAATTCGGCGCCCACCTCCAGGTACTCGATCTTCTTTTCGTCGTGCCCCTCCTGATAGTGCTTCGTCATCTTCTCGTCCGCGTGCCCCATGAGCGCCTGGATGTATTCCTGTGGGAATTTCTGTTGCTCATACAGCCAGGCACCCAATGCGCGGATCTCGTGAAAAGTGGGTCGCTCACCGGCCGGCACATGGTCGTAGGCATGCGCTGCGTCCCTGGCCTTGCTGAACTCTTTGGTCAGGTAGTCAGGCGTCACCGATGTCCAGTGGTCCTTGGCGTCGATCTGTTCCCGCCGGCGGGCCTTGGGCTTGTAGTGGATCAGGTAGGGCGACGCGAGCGGCGAGCGCAGGCATTCCCCGACCACCTCCCGCAGCGCAGCGCCCATGGTGATTTTGAGGTGCACAGGGTTCTCATAACCCTGGGTCTTTCCGGGGGAGACGGTGAGCGTGTTCTTCTCCATATCCGCAGCGGACTTGAGCCATGTGACGATGTCGTCCCGGCGCTGGAGGCTGGCCAGGGCCAGGCGGATTGCCCGCTTCAGCCAGGGAGGCGTGGTCACCGCCTCGATGATCAACTTCAAACCGTCGAGCGTGTGGCGCTGCCGCTTCTTCTCGGTCTCTTTCTTCACCAGGGTCAGCTCGGCGTTGTTACGCTCGGCGAGGCCCTTGGCTACTGCAAAGGCGAAGATCTGCACCCACAGCCCGCGGTGCTTCGTGTAGGCGTTGTTGCTGAAGTTGTCGAGGTACTCGGCCATGGCCAGCACATCCAGCTGGCCTATCAGCCGGTCGCCCAGATCCTGCCGGTACCGCTCAAGCTTGAACTTGATTTCCTCGAGGGTGCGCGCGGCATATGACCGGTCCGGCAGCCACTCCTCTTCGAATCGCGTGAGCAGGTTGCTCACGATAGGCAAGCGGTCGCCGGTCAGCACCGCCAGAAGCGAGCCGTCATCGACGACGAGCTCGGCAAACTTGAGGTTAGCCGCCCGGGCCAGCTTGATTGCCTCCTCCAGTGGTCGGTTGATGCTGGTCATCACTCCGGTGACCGGGTTGCGATACCGCCAATACTTCCCATTCGGGTAAAGGTTTGGCGGCAGCTTTCTGTTTTGCAGCGTGCGGGGCCGGGCAGCCATCAGCCGAGCTCCAGCATCTTGGCCAGCAGCGGGTCACTCGAGCCCATGACCGCCGCCTGCACATCGACGAAATACATCCCGCCCTTTACCTCTCCAATCACTTCGCCTTCCTCAATCCATTTCTTCAATTGCTGCAGGCTCGGCTTTCCGCCGACATACCGCAACTTCCTGTATTCGCCGGCCTCCATGAGGCGCGGCAGCTTTACTGTGATCTGCGCAATAAGTCGTGCCATAGCTACCTCCCGCCGGCTGCCTTGGGCCGCGTTGTCTTGATGATGTGGATAATGAAACCGAAGGTGAGCAGCATCCAGGCGACGGAGCCGGCGAATGCTGCGACCAGGGTCTGTTCGGTACCGGTGGAGAGCAGCTCCGGCACCTGCCAGAAAAACCAGAAGGTGGACCCCGCCACGTACAACACGATGGCCGTGATGAGCAGGGTGAGTTTCGTTGCGTACATGGGGTGTCCTTGCCGCGCTGGGCGGCAGAAGGTGGGTTAGCTGGTTGCTTTTGCTATTACCGTTTCGGCGTGGGCAAGGGCTGCGTGGTACTTGTCGAGCCTGGCGGCGCCGAGTTTCGCCAGGCCTACCAAGTTGGATAGGCTTTCGAGCAGCTCATCCTGCATTGCGCGTTCTTCCCGGCCGATATCCCAGAAGCGCTGGCACCAGTGCCCGGCCGGTGGCGGGTTGGAGTTTTGCGCGCCTGTGGCCAGGGCACCGACAACGCAGTCCAGCAGGTCACACTTGTAGGCGTTGTCACCGTCGATGCTCAGGCCGTTGCGGCGAAGCGCGTCGAGGGCGTTGTTCAGGTTCGACTCGGGTGAAGGCAGCACCAGGTCAAAGTCTTTCTTGCCTGGGCGGCAGGCCACCACCAGCAGTTCGCAATCGAGCGGCAGGTGCTGTGCCATATCCGAGATCGCTTCGATAGCGGCTTCGCGGAATGCATTCTTTTCTTGTGGCATAGGAATACCTCGCCCGCCGCTCACCGGCAGGCATGTAGGGGGATTGGGGTTAGTCTGTCGCGTCGGTCGCTTCGGGCGACCTCTGCCATTCGATGACATCGGCGCCGAAGTCAGTACGGGTAAAGTCGATAGCGCCGAATTGCCAGTGGTAGGTGAAAGGCGGTTGGCCTGGTCCACGCTCGCATCGCGCCAGGACCGTCCCGCAGGAAAGGCGCAGATCTATCGTCTGGTGGCCCGGGTCTTCATCTGGATCGGCATCTTCCCAGTTGCCCCTGAGCTTTCGTACCGCATCGACCACATCGGCGATTTCAAACTCGCCGCGACTCGATCCGACGATGCCCTTAATCTGGTGGATGCCTGTTTCCCACCGATCCTTTCGGACTACCTTGCCGTCTGCGCGGATTTCGTAGTCCTCAATCTTGGCGTCCCGGAACTCGGGCATTCGGAAGTCGCGCTCGGTAACTTGTCTGCTCATGACCTTGGCCCCTTGTAGATGAAGACGTAGTCGAACCAGAGGGGGGCGATCATGGCGTCACCCGCTTTTCAGCCGACAGTTCGGCGTAGAGTTCGGCGGCCAAGCCAACCGGCCACCAGTAACGCGCACGCTGATAGTCCGGATAGCTCTCTTCGCGAATTACCAGCCCCTTGCGGCGAAGAGCCTTGAAGATACTCAGCACAGATGGAGCCGATACACCGAGGCGATGCCCAACCTGAAAGGTAAGGCCGCCCATGCCGAACACGCACGCCTGGTCACCGAGCGCCAGCTTCTCGCAATCCTTCTGATGCAGGTACGGCTGGCTGTCTCGATAGCGATGGGCGTTTTTCCGCCCGATCTTGCGCAGCTCATCGAGGACGAGTTGCTGCTTCTCTGTGAGCTTCATGGCGACACCTTTTCGAAGTGGAACACCACTGGCGCGCCTGTCTCGGCGATCAGTCCGTAGGACTTGGCCAGGCGATAGATGGGGTGGTAGCTGTTGAGGGAGTTGACGTGCCCGGCGATCCAAGTCCGCCAGCCTTCCAGGGTTTGGCCACCCTTGCTGATGTTGCAGGGCGCGCAGGCCGGCATCATGTTCTCCAGCACGTCATGCTCTGGGCGTAGCGGCTTGCCGGATACCAGCTTCCAGGTGCCGGCGACGGTCTGCTTGGACAGCAGCTCACGCACGACAGGCGCCAGGTGGTCGGCGTGCCATCGGTCACCCAGCAGCACCCCGCAGTAGGCGCAGTGCCCGCCATATTTCAGGCGCACTTGTTCGCGCTCAGCTTTCTTCAGGCGCATGGCTTCACCTGCCGCCACTCTTCATACCCCTCGCCGTACTCCCAGCAATAGGTCGCCGGCCAGGCGCCGCGGGTGTTCTGGTCTACGATGTTGTAGTTCCAGCCGCCTTTGGTAGGGGTTGTTTTGATCCAGACGTGCTGCGCACCGCCGAGATTCCAGTCGCCGTAATCCTTGATGACTTCTGCCATGAACACGCGCAGGTCGTGGTGCCCGCGGCTCATTACTATGTAGGTGTCACCGCCAACGCTCTCGACGGCGAGCGGATACTTTTCTTTGGGCATGACTTCGTCCTTGCCGCTATAGCGGCTGACTTTGAAGGGGGAGGGGTTACAGGTTTTGCGGGCGGAGTACGGATGTACTCCTTTCGGGATCAGACGCCCGGGCGGCACTTGAACGCGAGCCAAATGTAGTGGCGGCCTTTGGCTGTGACCTTGATCTTGCCAACCTGCCGATTCCAGGTGATCAGCCGCAGCTCTTCAAGGATGGTCGTCAGCGTGTGGCCCTGGTGCCAGCCCGCCAGTGCCTTGATGCAGCCTTGGGCCAGCAACCCCCGGAAATCATCGTGGCCGAAGTTGGTGCCCTGGAACGAGCTCTGCATCTGCTCATCGCTCACAAGATCTGCGACGGCGCGCACCTCTGGATCGCGGCGGTAGCACTTATGCGTCATCGCGGTCGCCCTCTGCTGGCTTGAGTGCAGCGATAATCAAGCGCAGCCCACGCCGAGCACTATCTGCCAGTTCAACGTCATAAACGCTGACGGCCACATTCAGCGCCTTCAAGGCCAGTTCAGCCTCTGGCGCGAGACTGCACAGCGCATCTTCCCGCTCATCCGCTGCGGTCAGGCGCTGTTGCAGGGCCCGCTCGCGTCGCTCAGCCGCGACGCATCCCTCAGCAGCGGTAAGGAAGCACTGCGCGGCGCTGTCGTAATCTTCCTTGAGCACGAAATACCGACCCTCACGCTCGTTGATGATCTCGAACTCGGCAGGGGAGCAAGGCCGTGCCTGAGCTTCACCGCCGTATACCCCGATGTACCACTTCCTCACTTCGCTCATACAGCCTCCCTCGTTACCAGATCATGGGCATTCACAACCGTCATGCCGAGGCGTGACGCAATAGTGAGTTCAAGAAAAGCACCGTCCGAGCCTGCCCAGCCCTTCAGCAGGGCGATTGTGTCGCAGGTCAACAGCTCAACGATGTCGCGGCGCATGCAATCGCCCCACGATCCGCCACCGGGGTTAACTTCTGCGGGGTTGACCACTTCAAAGCCGAGGGCGCGAAGGCGCACTGTCTCGGCGTGGAACAGCGGAAAGTTCAGTTCAGGCAGGCCGGTCATGGGGCCGCTGAGGTAGATGCGTTTCATGCGACCTCCTTCGGCTTGTAGGTCAGCGTGCCGTCGAGGATCGCTTCCTTGATGGCGTTGAACTCCCAGGCGTAGTACTGGGATTCGACGTAGACCCGCATGCCTTTGCCATAGTCGTGCTTCTTGCGGCGGATGAATGCCTCGGCCGCATCCTTGGTGAAGTGAGCGTTGATGTACTCCCAGCTCTCACACCAGCCGGTTACTACGTGCCCCTCTAGCTCACCAAGGACATGCCACTGATCCGACTCGTCCGCCTTCATGAACTGGCAGCTCGACCAGTCCTGCATTGCCTTGTTCAGCTCTGCACGGCCCTCCTCGTCCTGGTCTACCCAGTATTCCTTTGGCGAAAACCATTCACTGTCATTGTAGTGATCGAGTAGCACGCGGTTGTCGCTGTAGTCGGTGTCTATCCCGTAGACGATTCGCCTGGCCTGGACGATGAAGATCGCTGCAGAGGTGCAGTGATCGTGAACACCAGCACCAACACAGTCATGGCGAAGGCGGGTCACGAAGTTGGCCCAGGTCGCAGCATCCAGGTCGTGGCCGGTAGCAAGGCTCGGCGCGGGCTTGGGGGTTTGGTTTTCTGTAGGCATGGGGAGTCCTTCCGGGCCATGCCCGGGCGGTTGAGTGGGGGAGTTACGTCTTCTGGAAGGTCTTTGTCAGTCCGGCGTTGACGCTGTTGCCGCGCTTCAGCACGACCCGAGCCAGTGCGGCCCGGTCTTTCTCGCTATGGCTGGCCTGGCTGAGCAGGCCGAAGTAGCTGTTGGCGGTCTCGCGCAGATCCTCGTCCGGAGCCGCGGCGGTGCGCTTCAGTGCCTGGGCAAGGGAACGCTTACGGGTGGTACGCCGCCAGGGTTTAATGACATGCCCAACGAAGTCGACGCCGCGATCCACGGGCTGCAGGATCGTCTTCGTGGGGTTTAGCTTAGCGCCGAGCCTGGGCAGGAACGCTTCAACCTCGGCCAGCCACTGGTTGAGCTGCTGCGGTGACTCATGCAGGAGCACGAAGTCATCGACGTACCGGATGTAGTGCTTGGCGCGCAGCTGGTGCTTGGCGAACTGGTCCAGGGCGTCGAGGTAGACGTTCGCGAAGAACTGCGACGACAGGTTGCCGATCGGCAGGCCAAGGCGCGCCGGCTGTGCTACCAGGCGCTTGTGCTGTGGCACCCGGTTGAACAGGTGCGCCGGGCTGCGGGTCTCGTAATCCTCGCGCGGGTCGTGCATGAGGATCTGCGTGGCCAGGGCCAACCACCAGGGTTCGGTAATCCTGGCCTCCAGTTGCTTGCGCAGCACCGCCTTGTCGATGGCGACGAAGAAGTTGGCCAAGTCGCACTTCAGGTAGAAGACAGGCTTCGACCAGTTTTCGCTGGCGCTGCGTATCTTCGACTCAAGCCGGGTTGCGGCGTACAACGTGCCGCGCCCGGGAATGCATGCGCAACTGTCCGCTATGAAGCTGGCGTAGAAGCGCGGGGCCACATGGTTGTACATGAGGTGGTGGACGACGCGGTCCCGAAAGTCTGCTGCCCAGACTTCCCGGGCTTTCGGTCGGGTGACCACGAAGCAGATAGATCGACCTGGGCGGTAATTGCCGCTGACCAGGTCGTCGTGCAACTGGATCAGGTTCCGCTCCAGGTCTATCTCGAAAGCCAGCGCGCTGTCGCTGTTGCGCTTGGTGCGTCGGCAGTCGTAATAGGCCTGGACCAGATCCTGAAACGGGTAGGGACCCAAAGTCGAATCTGCGGACGGGGCGGACACGGAGCTCGTTGTTCTTGTCGTTGTTGTTCTGATTGCCATCATCGAAGTTCATGTTGAATGCGTTGTTGGCTGAGCGCTGCGACCTATCGTGCTATCTACGTCACCGAGCCGAAGGCATAGCCGATCAGCAAGGAAACTGCGCAAGACCTGCCCGGACGCTTTAGACCGGCGGTATCTCTTGTGCGCATGGCGGTGACCCAAAGGTCAGCGGCACGACCAGATTCAATTCGCACAGACCAGAAAGCCGTAACCTTCAGGTAGCGGGCGCGGCTGGGGTAGAGCGTTTCCAGGCGTTTGCTTGCTTGCCTATTGAGGTCGTTACCTCAATTGCCTGGGCGTGTTGCGGGATGCTGATAAAGCGATTGTCTTTGAAGAGCCGCATCAGGAACTCGACCACCTGCACCTTCTCGACCAGCAGGGTCAGGTGTGGCCGCTTGTCCTGAGTTGCGTTGGCACGGGCAATCAGCATCAGGACATCGATGCACTCGTCGATCACTCGCTTGCCGAGTGACTGCTTCAGGTCTCGCGGTACGTTGCGTGTGAGCGTTGTTGCCATGTGCAGGAGGCCCATGGCCGCCCTGTAGATCGACAAGTCAGTGTGCATTCCCATTGCGATACAGCTCCTAGAAGCAACCGGCCGCAAGCGGCCGGATTAAATAAGCGAATTAATCAATAAATTCGCTGCGGACGGGGCGGACACGGAGCTCGTAGTACTTGGCGCCGCTGACCTGATAGCCATCACCGAAGGTCATGGTGAAAGCGATGTCGGCTGAGCGCTGCGAACTCGACCAGTACCAGGTGTCGCGGAACGCTTCAGCACCGCCTTCCTGGAACGCGGCGTGGAGGGTCTGCACCGGGTCTTCTTCGCTGTACAGCAGGCCTACAGGCTCGCTGTTTGGGTTGTCGCCATTGCGCGAGTTCGCCCAGTTCTCTTCGGTGGTCGGCTTGAAGTGGCGGTATTGCAGCTCTTGCACGTCGCGCGCCGGGATTGCCCAGTCGGTGAAGCCACCGATATCCAGGGCTAGCACCTTCACAGCCAGCTCGCTGCCTGCCGCCGCCATGGCCTGGGTGTTGGCCAGGCTGTCGGTGAAGCTGTCGGCACCCTCGATCTTGACGCCGTACTCGCCCCAGGCGCCGACCAGTTCGTGAGCGGCGCCGGCGGAGATGTGAAGAGAGCGCTTGCCGGTGGCCGGGTCGCGGGTAATGCCGGTGACGAAGCCGCCGCCGTAGGCCTGACCGATTGCGGGGGTGGTTACTGCTGGTGCTGCTTTCTCAACTGCGGACATGATGCTTCCTCTTTTCGAAGGCAACAAAAAAGGCGCTGTGCGCCCTGGTGTGCCGGATCAAGAACGAATGGATGAATGATTAAATAAAGAATCTGCGGACGGGGCGGACACGGAGCTCGTCGCTCTTGTCGTCGTAGTACTGATAGCCATCACCGAAGGTCAGGTAGACTGCGAAGTCGGCTGAGCGCTGCGATGATGACCAGTACGCGCCCTTCGCTATCAAGTCGTGGGCCCAGGCTTGATAGAGCTCCGTGGCAGCTGGCAGGTAGAAGTCGGCATGACCGTCAGCCTGGTATGAGTTCGCGGCCTCAGCAGCAGGGTGGCCGCCTGCCTCAACAAGGGCCTGAGTATTGGAGTCGCCATCCCATTTACTGATAGCTGCCGACTCTTCTTGATAGCGCCCCCACTTGAATTCGCCCAAGTCTTTGTCACCGAGGATCAGGTAGTGGGCTGGAACATTGCCACGGGCAGCTACGTAGCCGGCGTTGATGCCGCCTTGGCCGGTCCAGTACTCGCCGACGGCAGGTGCCTCGGTGAATGCGACAGGTTGAACGTTCGCCGCTGGCGGTAGCACCTGAGCGAAAACGCTGGCAATGGCCAGTTTTGCCAGAGAGGAAGCGGGCATCTTGATAGACGCGTCACCGTGCTTCAGGGTGATCATTTCGGTTTTCATGCGGTTACCTCAGATAGGCGCCGCTCTCCGGATGCCGGATGCAGCAAGTAGGGTGGGTTATTCGGGTGTTTCGATTTCGTCGTCAGCTTCCGGCGGGTCATCGGCAAGCGACTTCAGCCCCGCCTCCCGGATGAGGCGAGACACCTTTTCAGTAACAACAAAAGGTGTCGTGACACACTTGAGCATCTGCGCCGCCGTTTCGAAGTCGGCTGCGATTACGTTGCGCAGCAGGGTCTGGTGTACCTCCTGCTGGTTGTTGAAGCCGTGCTGCTTCATCAGGCGTTTGAGGTCGGCCTTGAAGATGCCGGCCACCTCAATTGTAAATTTCTCGACGCCCAATGCAGCGTCCTTCGCTGCCGCCTTCTCCCGCTTTCGGCGCTGCTTCAAGGCTTCCGCCGTTGGCTGCTGCTCTTCCTCGGCCATGGCCTACCTCTTCTATTCCGCTGGCCGGCAGTGCGAGCCAGGTTTGACGTTTGCGTTGCTGGGTGCGGGCTATGCGGCGCATGAAGTTCCGCCCTGGCGTGCTTTGGGATAGTCGATGCCGTGGGTGGCGATGATGCGTTCGAATGCCTTGCTGCCGATTGCCAGCTTCCCGCAGCACTGGCGCCGGCTGATGCCAAGCTCCATGAATGCCCTGATCCGCTCGGCGAACTTCGCATCCCGCTCCTTATCAACAACGTTGTGCACCAGGTTGCGAGCGCCGCCCCGGCTTGGCGCCTTAAACGTGATGTCGTACCGGGCGGCGTGGTTGTAGATGAGCCGTCGGCTTACACCAAGTGCAGCAGCGACTTCGGTTTGGGTGTGCGTGACGCCGAGCTGGCGTATCTGCTCAACCAGCCTTAGGCGCTCCTGGGTGCGGATGTCGTCCTTGTCGAGGGGCAGGGCATCTGCCTCAGATTTGCGCCGAACAAACGGCTTCGGCAATGGCGGCATCTGGTTGCTGTAGGTGATGGGCTTTGGCTTGTAGCCAGTGGGCGGCGCGACTTCGATCTCACCGCCAGATGCCACAAACTCAGCCATCTGCGCGGCCAGTTCATCGTGCGCCGGGCGCAGCCGTTCCACTTCGTTACGGAGGATGCTGATCATGCTGCTTTACTCCGCAGTTTCTCCTCATATCCGTCCACCAGCAGCTTGAACTCCCAAAGCTCCTCTTCAAGCTTGTCGATGTAGTTGTCGTCGCGCTTGAATTCCTGCCACCACAACTGGCGTCCGACCGACTCAAGGGCTGGACAGTACATCCCGATGTGCCACCACTTGCGACCGGTGATCCACATGCACCCCTGTACCTGGTCCATGATCTCGCTGGCGTCATTGTCGATGTGGAACGACCGAAGTTTTTCAGGGGCGAGGAAGCACTTGTACTCCGAGCCGCCATCTTCGCCGATGAAGCCATCTGCACTGGCGCCAAATGCGCCGTCGTCGGTTTTGACCAGTCCGACCTGGGTGACAATCAAACCAGTTTGAGCTTCATGCTCCATGCGGGCCTGTGGTTCCAGCTCATGCCCCCGGCGCATTTGCCAGGTCTCAAAGCCGCCATCAAGGGGCTTGCCGCTGATCCGCTCCACAGCCAGTCGGAATGCATAATCCTGAGCCTTGGCGGTTGGTTCGCCCTTGTTCGGTCCTGACTTGAGCTTCGCTCGCGCATCGCCAAACATGCTGGCGGTGATAACGCCTGCTCGCTCCTGGTGCCACTCTTCCGACCCCTGCGCGCAATTCACGATGATCATTCTGGGACCTCCTCAAATTCAACTTCTTCGTCGGCTGGTGGTTCGGGCTGCTGGTCTGCGACGTCCTCGCTTTCCGGCTTGGCCTCTTCGGTGGCCTTGAGCTTCACTCCGCACGCCACCACCGCGGCCTTGAACAGGTCGTAGGCTGTTGTGTCCTTGGCGTCATTGATGACAGCCACCCCAGCCTTCCAAACTTCTGTCAGTGCGTCGGGCGTGATTGCAGCTTCGGCCTGGGCAATCCAGTGAGCTGACAGGGCAGGGTCATGGGGGGCTGGTGTGGCCTTCTGGCTTTGCGCCTGAGCCTGAGCCTGCTCCTGTGGCCGCAGCTCCTCGGGTAGATCCTCGATATCCTGCGTGAAGATGTCCGATGCCGCGGTGACGTTGAGCGTCATGGCGATCATGGCCCGCTTGCAGGCCATCTTGAGGATGGTGTTGGCCAGGTCTGCTGGTTCGGTGCGGATCTGGTCGGCCGTATTACCGTTTTTGTAATATTTCTTCCGGCGCAGATTCTCCGGAGTGGCGTCCAATTCCGCTTTGCAGATGACGCCGCGCCACTTGTACTTCTCTTCGCTGGACGAGCATTCGCCGACGCCTTCGCCGAGAGCAACACCGGTCATCTGGTGACGACCAACACAAGTGACCCGGTAGCGCGCTACACCTGGGCCGGAAAGATCTTCAATTCGGTATTCCTGCGCAACCCGGAAGGTCACACAAAGCACCTCTGCACCCGGCTTGTACAGGGTTGGTTTCTGGGTTCCAGGGATGGTGCCGTAGTGCGTTTCACGCTTCATGATGCCCTGCATCACTTCCTGCACCAGGTTAACGCGCTGGCGAATCTCTACGGCCGAGAAGCGGTGAACCTCGGCGGCAGTAAGGCCGGCGCTTTCGCGTGCCGGCATTTGAATGATCTCGTTCATGACGACCTCAGTAAGTGATGGCGATGGCTGGAATCTTGCGCTGAGCAATCAAGGTGACTGCCTGTTTCGCGCATTCCACGGGCATACCGCCGGCGATAAATGCGTCCAGCGCGGCGCGGTTGATCTTTGCTTTGTGCGCCTTGTCCGCTTCCCGCGCGGCGGCTTGGCGGTTGATCTCGTCGGCAGCTGCATTTGCCCGGGCGATCTCTGCGAGTCTCGCTCGCTCGGCGGCTTCAGCTTGGCGGCGCTCCGAGTCAATGCGCTCTTGTTCTGCACGCTGCTCAGCAGCGACTCGATCGGCTTCGGCCTGAGCCATCGCTTGCTTATGTTGCTGCTCGTCTTCGATCTTCTGTTGCGCGGCGCGCTGCTCCGATTCGATCTTGTCCCGCGCTGCCTGGGCGGCGGCGCGCTCCGATTGCTCAGCAGCCAGCTTCAACTCCAGCTCGCGGCGATCAGCGGCGGCTTTTGCTTCGGCTTCACGCTTGGCTGCGGCATCGCGTTCTGCCTGTGCACGCTGCTCGGCTTCGCGGCGGGCGCGCTCCTCTGCTTCACGGGCGATCTGGGCGTCGCGCTCGCGCTGGGCCTGCGCTTCTGTTTCGGCGCGCAGCCTGACCAGTTCCGCCTGTTCGGTTTCATATTTCTGGCGGGCGGCGAGGGTGGCGCGCAGCTTGTCCAGAACCTGATCCTTGGTGCGGGCAGCTTCAGCCTCGAACTCTTCCCAGTGCTCGCCCATCTTCACCGCCTCAACCGAGGCGATAGACTCAAGCAGTACCGCGGCGGTGACGTCCGACAGATCCAAGGCAAAATCCGCAATTGCCTGTACGGCATCGACGTGCCGATCCTTGCGAGCCTGCTCGGCGGCTTCCCAGTCAGTCAGCGGCTTGCGAACTTCCTCTTGCCACGTGCTCAGCAGCTCACGAACGCGCTTGCGCTCGGCGTCGATCTTTTTTGGCACATCCTTCAGTTCTGCGACGAGCTCTTTGCCCAGGCTGTCGAGTTTCGTTTTTGATCCCGCCAGGCTGTAAGCAATCGAGCGATACGCGTCTTGGCCCTTTTTGGTTTTAACGTCAGGTGCCGAGGCGTTGAACTTGTCGATTTCTTCCCGGACGCTTTGTAGGTATGGGTCGAGGCCGTTGGGGGCGCTGAATACTGCCAGGGCTACTTCTTTAGCTGGCAGGATCGCCAGTTGCTGTTCTGCGGACATGGGGAATCCTTGCCGCGATGCTCGCAGCGATTGAAGGTTTGGGGGTTATTCGGTTATCAGGCCGCCGATAGCGGGGCCCAGGAACAGGACGGCGTAGAAGATCAGGCCGGTGATGAAGAAGGCCCAGCGGATGGCGCGGCGCCTGTGCTGCTGGTGGGTGGTCATGGCTGCGGGTCCAGCGCTTTGATTGCTGACTTGCCTAAGGCGCGAAGTGAGCGGCGGAAGTTGCCAAGGTCGCGGCGGGCTTTCTTGCGTTCTCTGACGAAATACCATGCCCTGGTGCAGTGGACGCACCCTTGCTTAAGCAGGTAATCCCTTATCTCTTCGTCGTTTAGGCCTCGGTCTTCCTCTTCGGACCATCCTCTAAACGCCTCCCACATGTGCGTCTTACGGCGATTTTTCTCGTCGTACAGGATGTTCCAGTGCTCTTCACTTCCGTTCGGCCAAGGCAGATCGCCAAGCTCGGGAAACTCATTGACAGGCTTAGGTCCGATCAGGTCGTAGCGGTTCTCACATCGACTAAGGTGAAGGCCGATATCCGCAGTCAGCGACTTGATCCGCTGCAAGACCGATTCGTGAGCCGCCAAGGTGATGAGTATTGATCGCTCAAGCTTCACGCTTTCACCTCATAAGCCACAGTCCACTCACCGCACAGGCAGGCCCTGCGGCTCCATGCGTGTACGTTTTCGATACCGGCGTCATAGGCCAGCGACAGGGCGCCGAGCCAGGACTTGTGAGTAAAAGCCAGGGTCATGCTGTTCATGCGGCCTCCTTGCGCTGCCTGGTGACTTTCAGGAGGCGCTGGCAGTAGTGGGCGAACTCTTCGTTGGTGATGGCGTTGCCGGTGAGCATATTGGTGATCATGTTCAGGACGACGCGCTGGGCGCCGGGCTCGCTGGCGGGATGCTCCAGGGCCTCGAGCGCCTCATCAATCAGGATGTGCGGGCTCATAGTTCGTTGTCCTCTGCCTGGGCGATCAGGGCGTCATTGACCAAGGGCCGGAGTAGGGCCTCGGCGATCACGCGGAGTTGTTCTTTGGGGTCAGCTACCGCCATCAGGTCCTCGGCGCCGTCGCGCGCCAGGAAGCGATCACCAAGCAACCCAGCAATGACCATTTCGCCAATGGCGCATGGGCTCTTACTGTCACTGTTGACCGCGAACTGCTCGACCTCGGCGGCGAAGGTCTTGAACGTCACGCCCTGAGCTGAATGCAGTCGGCGCTTGAACTGCACGTCGCTGCGCCGATCAACCAGCGTTTCCACCGCGTTGTCGATCCACTCCTTGCGGGCAATCTCTACCGCCGACTCGCTCACTGGAGGCGGCAACTGAGCGTCGTAACGCTCCTGGCATATCTTCAATGCTGCGTTCATGGTCGCCTCCAGGATGGCGGGTTAGTCGTAATAGTCTTGGTCGGCCAGATACTCGTAATGCTCATTTACAAGCCATTCTTCCATCGAGGCGATTTCGGATTCAGTCATGAAGCTGGTGTCGTCTTCCGACTCCCAATTGATTTCGCAATGACCGAAGTACTCATCTGGATCGACGGCTTGCGAGCTGAAGTTTCCTTTTCGAGCCGAGTAATATGTGACGGTCAGCTTGATAGCGATGTCCTCGCCGTCCTTGACCGTCCAATATTCGTAAGTTCGGGCCATGGCGACCTCCAGTGTTTGGGGTTAGGCGGAACGAGCGGACTATTCGTGCTGGCCGGTCCACGGGTTGAAGCGGTAGGCGCCGTCCTCAGAAACAGCGGGGCGAACCCCGTTTTCATCGGCGCCGTCGCTCCCTCCTTGGTCGTCACACTCGATGCAGTTATCGCCTCGCTTTTCGTCCACATGGATGACCCGATTGCAGGTCAGGCAGTGGCCATAATCGGGCGGATCTGGCGGTTGGAAGTTCATGTCTCGCTCCTTTGGCTCACCTGTATTCGTCAGCACACATGCCTCCCGCTGGTTGCCGATGGGCGCGGGGGAGAAGTGCTGACGTAATCGAGGCGCGTAAAAAAGCCCGAACATTGCCCGGGCTTTCGGTGCGACACATAGACCTCCCTACGTGGCGCGGGGTATCTACTTCGCTGAGCTATTTCATGGCTGTATCCCCCGTTGTGCGCTCACTGGGCAGGCAGTGGCCACCTATTGAATTAATCCGCATGTGCGGGCTGCTGCTACCTTTCGGCTCCCTCCCGGCGGGATGTGCAGTGGGCCCCGGGGTTGATGCAGGTCCATGCATTCCGTTTCAACCGCTGTTACTAACAGCTACGCGGACTGCAGCGGGTCCTATCCTCTTTCAGCATCAATCCATGCTCAATGCAGAACTGGATTTCTGCGTCGTATCCGGCGCGGTTCAGAACCTGCTGGCCGTTATGGTCGTAGATGGCTCGGTGGTGGCCGGCGCCGCTCTTCCGTGGCGTTCGCTCAACCGTATACCCGTGGCGCTGATAGCAGCCGTTTGGGCTGTTTGGGTTAGGCATTGTCTTGCCCTCATTGATTACTCGGCTTCCAAATACCTCCAGGGGGACTAGAGGCATTTGTGAAACCAGATGGCAGGCCTGAAACAGCAGGGCGCCATCTGTGCCAAGGCCCGCTACTGGCGACGGCCTGGGTTTGTTGCGTCAGCGGTGTTGGCCAGTTGCCCGCTGCTGATTGCAGGGCTGGCCGTTCGTCTTCATTGGTTGGCGGTGAGCTTCCTCCCCAGGGCGTCAATCAGCATCTGTTCGCCTTGGATCACAGGTCCCTACAACATGCACTCTGCAGCTCGTTTGCCCGGTTAGGTGGGCAGGGTGCATGAGGTCCGGCGGTCCCAGCCGAAGCTATCGGGCCCGCTAATTCGATTCTGGTGTTTCCTTAACTCCGAACCTTGATACAGTCCGCTTTCAACTGAATCGGTGAATCAAATGTCGTCAAAGCGCAAAATCGCCAACATCCAGAAGCAGATAGAAGACGCTCATGCTTTGTTTGAAACCTTGAAGCCAGGGCGCGGCGCAAAGCTTCTCGCTCACATTCGTAGGCTTGAAACTCAACTCAAGGTTGAGCAGGGCCATGTGGTTTCGAAGTTTCATCGCCAGCGCCTTGTCATCGTCTCCGGCGGGTTTTCGCCGAAGAACTCGTAATTTTCTGTCTCCACCACGCAACACATCCGAGTCGTCTCTCACCGGCGTCGCACATTTCGTGTTCGATGCTGTTCCGGTTTGGAAGCGTGGTTTCGCGTACTCACATGTGGGAGTACGGCAGCTACCAGAGGCTGCATGGACGACGGTTTAGCTTTCTCACCACCGGGGTTGCCGGTACGTCGTTGGGTCACGTCAGACTTTTAAAGAGCGTTCGGCGTCTGCCTGGCATCGCTGCCTGTGTTGCGGCGGGTCTTGGTAGGCCCTGGCGAGTCCCTGTTGGGTGACTCGATGCAGTGAACTATACGAATCCTCATAATGGCGGTCAATACGTTTTTGCATAATATTTTTCGAAGGCGTAAAAAAGCCCGAACATAGCCGGGCGTTTTTTCCGATTCTACCTTTCAGCTATAGGACGGATCTAGGCCACTTCGCATCAACCACTCGACCTACAACGGACCAGGTGTCGTCCACCTCTACAGTGGGGAAGGACGGGTTAAGTGGCTTCAGGTAGGCCCTGCCGGAGTCCCAGATGAATTGCTTGAACGTGGCCTCATTGGTGTCAATCAGCTTGGCCACGACGTACTGGCCGCTTTCCACGTCGCCACCCGGTGCCACCAGAATCAGCATTCCCTCGCTGAAGCTCATGCCATTGGTTGAGGTCATCGATGGCCCTCTCACCTTTAGCCAAAAGCCATTCGGGCCGGCCCATGCGTCAGAAGGGTGCATCGCCTCAAAGTCGCCCACGTTGAACAAGTCCATTGCCTCCGCTGCAACTCCCGCCTGTACCCAGCTTATTTCAGGGTATTCGTAGTACCGGTTCGGCCCTGGAGCCGACTCCACGTTCGCGTCAAAGGTTTCGTCGCCGGTGCCGTACATGAGCCATTCCGGCGAGACCCTCAGAGCCTTGGCCAGCTTTGCAATTGTCGGCATGCGCGGGCTTGCGCTTTCCCCGGACAAAATCCGGTTGATCGTTGGCTGCGGAACGCCTGACCTCTTGCCGAGCTGCGTTTCGTTTAGGTCAGCGTCGGCCATTTTCGCGCGTATGCGCCCAGCGATATCCATTACTCACCAAATATACGAATGCGGATTATGAGAATTCTATTGCATGGCGCAATGCATATTCGTATGATTTGTCATGCAAAACCTCATAGGATTCCAGTCATGACAGTTCAAGAGATGTTGAATCGCCTTTTCCAGCTCGGGCTGTCGCAGACAGAAGTAGCTGAGCACTGCGGCACCACGCAGGCCACGATCTCCCGCGCAGCCAGCGGGACGATGGTCGGCTACGGCACAGGCAAGGCCATTGAGCTGCTGCTTGCTGAGCGTGAGAAGACCGCGAAGAACACCGAATTCCAAGCCGCTTAAACCCATTCCAATCACACAAGGAAACACAGATGTCGTACTTCGCACCTGACCACCTTCACGACAAGCCAACCAAGGTTCGCCTGGATGAGGTCGCCGATGACTTGCTGACGGCTATGGCGCGCTTTCAGCGGACCCAGAAAGCCGTGCTCGCTCGCGAAATCTTGGAGCGCGGCCTGAACCAAATGATGGAAGAGCTTAACGCGAAAACAGACGTGGCCTGAAGTAGCCGAGGAGGCCCTGTGCCTGAAAGAAAACCGCTGGAAATCCAGCTCGACTGGCAGGGACTCGCTGATCTGGAGCTATTGGCCAGACGCAACGGCGTAACCCCAGAAGAGCTGGCCGCAACAATTATGAACCGGGCGCTTGATCGAATGACCCGACCACCAAAGAGCCGGAGCAACGTCGCTTCCATAGGACGAAAGGGCTGATAAGTCCCTCAGGGACTATTGAGGATCTGCCAGTGAAACAACCAAGCAGTAAATCGGACGCACAAAAAAGCCACCGGGCAATGGTGGCTTTTCGTGCAGCACATTCAAAAACGTTCTGGAGCGAATAATGCCTATTCCCCAATCAGTCGTCAACACCAACGAAACCGCGCCACGTTTTCTGCAATCGCAAAACGTGGCGCGGACAATGTCGAGCATTGAACTGCGAGACATGATCAACGAAGCGCGCCTTTCCGCCGGAGAGCCAAAGGTGCGAAACGATCACTTCCTTGCTCGCATCGAGGATGAACTGGGCGATGAATTGGGGGGGGTGCAAAAATATTACACCCCCGTCCATGGCAACCAGGTAGCCACGTACAGCCTCACTCTTGATCAGTGCATGCTGGTCGGGATGCGTGAGTCGAAAGCTGTACGTCGATCCGTGCTGAAAAAGCTGAAAGCACTGGAAGCCCCTCGCGTAATCGCAACTCTTCCTGACTTTTCCAATCCAGCTGCTGCCGCCCGTGCCTGGGCAGAACAGTTTGAGCTCCAGCAGCAGGCTAATCAGGCCCTCATTGCGGCCGCGCCCAAGATCGCGTTCGTGGACGAATACGTCAAATCAACGGGGCTCAAAGGGTTCCGCCAGACAGCAAAACTGCTCAAGGCCAACGAATCCCGGTTCCGTGAGTTCCTGATCGACAAAAAGATCATGTACCGCATGGGCGGCGAATGGCAGGCCTACCAGCATCACATCGACGCCGGGCGTTTCGAAGTCAAAACCGATACCGCTGATAACGGCCACGCCTTCAACCAGACCAAATTCACCCCAAGGGGAGTCAATTGGGTGGCTGGTTTATGGGCGCAGTACAACCTGGAGGTCCAATGATGGCCCGCTCAAGAAATATCAAACCAGGGTTCTTCTCGAACGAACATCTGGCAGAGGTGGATTTCGCCACCCGCTTGCTCTTTATCGGCATGTGGACCGAAGCAGACCGCGAGGGCAGGCTTGAGGATCGTCCCCGCCGCCTGAAAATGGCCCTGTTCCCGGCCGACAACGTCGACATCGAAAAGATGCTCGCTGACTTGGATCATTTGGGGTTCATCACCCGCTACACGGTTGGATCATTCAACGCCATCCAGATCGTGAACTGGGCGAAACACCAGAACCCACACCTCAAGGAAGCGAAGAGCACCATCCCTGAAATGCCCGTCCCAGAGCATTGCCCGGTAAAGGTTGGTGCTAGCACCATGCAAGCACCAGGCGAGAACAGTTCTTTCCCGGCTGATTCCCTCTCTTCTGATTCCGGATTCCTGATTCCGGATTCCCTTCCTCCGTCGCCTGCTCCGGTGGTGGTGGAAGACCTTTTCCCAAAGTTCTGGAAGCTCTATCCGCGAAAGGTGGGGAAGGACAAGGCGGAGAAGGCCTGGGCCAAGCTCAAGGTCAGCCCGGACCTGTTCGACCTGATGGTCAAGGCGCTGGGCAAGCAGGTGCTGACGCCGGAATGGATCAAGGACAAGGGCCAGTTCATCCCGCACCCATCGACGTGGCTGAACGGTAAGCGTTGGGAGGACGAGATACCCGACACCCCGACCAACGTCCACCAGTTCCCACAATCGCGCCACACCGGTTTCGCAGATCGCGACTACACCGCAGGCCTGATTCAGCGTGAGGACGGTTCCTATGCGCTCTGAGAAGGTTATGGCGCTTCCAGAAGGCGCGCCGCCGATCCGTACCCAGCCAGCGGAATGCGACAAGCACGGCAGCTTCGACCAGAAGGTCACAGTGCTGCTGGGTCGCGAGCTGAAGGGCGGTTGCCCCGAATGCATGCGCGCCATCGCAGAAGAGCGTGAAGCCAGCGATAAGGCGAACAAGGCATACGAGCTGCGGATTGCCCTGGCTCGCAAGCTGGGCGATGCGTTGATCCCGAAACGCTTCCTTACTCGCACGCTGGATAACTACCAGGTCGAGCATGACCAACAGCGCAAGGCGTTGAAGTTCTGCCGCCACTACGTAGCCACGTTCGACCAGATCCGCGAAGTAGGGCGGTGCATGGTGCTGATCGGCAAGCCTGGTACCGGCAAAACTCACCTCGGCGTGGCCATTGCCAACGAACTGCTGCACAAGACCTCCCGGTCGGCGGTGTATCGCACGGTTGGGGCAGTCCTGCAGGCCATCCGTGGCACGTACGACCGGCACAGCGAGCGCACCGAGGGCGACATCCTGGCCAGTCTGATCAATCCCGACCTGCTGGTGCTGGACGAGATCGGCGTGAGCAAGGAACAGCCGAGCGACTTCGAGCTGACCACCCTGTTCGCAATCATCAACGGCCGGTACGAGCGTGAGGCGCCGACGGTGATCATTTCCAACCTGGAAGCGAATGACCTGGGCAGGGCCATGGGCGACCGCTGCGTCGACCGGTTGCGGGAAGGCGGGCTGATCGTTGTTCCGTTCGATTGGGAATCACAGCGCGGCAAGGAGGGCTTTTGACATGGCAGTAACCAGCATTCGATACAGCACAGCACCAACCAAGCCAAAACCTAAGGCCGGCGACGAGCGATTCCTGAAAGGTCGCGGCGTCACGCAGATCCGCCAGCAACAGTACAGCCAGATGTACCGGGCCTACATGGTCAGCAACGGCCGCCCAGTATGGGAGTGGGTCGACAAGGGTAGCGAGAAAGACCGCATGTCCGTTGCATGGCTCCAGGCGCGCAAGTTGGAGCGCCTGGCATTGATCGCAGAAGCAGCGGAGAAGCGGACATGACCGACAACACCGAACTGAAACGTCTGGCCGAGGCTGCAACCCAAGGCGATTGGCAGGTAATCGAAACAGAGCTTCCTTGCCGAATTGGACGCCCGCACGTCGAGCGGCGGATATTCACCGCCAAGGATCACCCGCAACTCAAGGCCCCGTATCCGGTCGTCAATGGATCCGTAGCGCTGGGCACCGACGAAACTCCGGTTCACCACATGGTGAGCATGACCGCCGAAGACGCGGCATATATTGCCGCCGCCAACCCTGCCGCAGTCCTGGCCCTGATCGCCGAGAACGAGCGCCTTAAGTCCGAAAACGATGAGCCCGAATGGCATCTGATGATGACCAAACTCGAGGACCAGAACGTTCTGCTCAAGGCCGAGAACGAGCGTGACGAACTAGCCCTGCGTGCGTTCAGTAGAGTTGCCGAAAACGCGGTGGCCGAGCGAGACCAGCTCCGCGCCGAAGTCGCCGGCCTACGCACCGGCTACGAAGCCTACGAGCGGGTGAATGCTGAGCTGAAGGCTGAGAACGAACGTATTGAGCGTAACCGCGACATGTGGAAGGGCCAGGTTGAACGGCAGGCCGAAGAGCTGACTGCGCTGCGCGAAGAAGCCACGGAGTGGAAAGACACAGTCAAGTTCAACGAGGGGTGCTGGAGCGAAGAGCGCGGGACAATGATCGACAAGCTTCAAGAGTCCAGGATGCGTATCAAGGAGCTGGATCTGCTGTTCGGTCGCTACATCCTCGCCATGCGCGCAGCGGTCATCGAGGAGGAGCATGGGCTGGGCGCAGAGGGCGCCATGATGTGGATTTACAACTCGCTGGTTGGCCCTGGAGAGCTTCCACCTGAAAACGAAACGCTTGCTCAGGCCTACTTCGACCGGGAAATCGTCGCGGTCGACAACGGCATGCAAGAGGTTCTGGCCTTCCACGAAGACCGTCGCGCCGCCCTTGGCCAGGGAGAGCAGTCATGACCGGTATGGCAAAGAGCGTGTTCAACATGCTGGAAAAGGTGTTTGCGGCTGAAATTGAAAACCGCCTCCCATACCAGACCAAATCCAAGCTTGCCGTGGAGATGGAAGAGTTCGGCTATCTGGAACTCGGTAGCGAGCGCAAAGGCATCGTCACCGTATCGGGTTACTACCTGACGCACGCCGGGCGCCTTGCCTACTGCGAAGAGTGCCGCGACGTGGAGATTGATCAATGACCAGCCTCCAGATCCGCAACGAATCAGACCGCAGCAAGGCCATGGGCTACATCGCCGGCCTGGACCTGGCCAAGCCCAAGAAGCTGGCCATCACCGAAGTGGACCGCAGCGGGGAGCAGAACAAGGCCCTGCACGCGGCGCTGGCCGATATCGCGGCCCAGGTTGAGCACGCCGGGAAGAAGTGGGATGTCCTGATCTGGAAGCGCCTGCTGACGGCCGCCTGGCTGCGGGAGACGGGCGACAAACCGCAGATGATCCCAGCGGTAGACGGTAACGGCTTCGACGTCATCTACGAGCGTACAAGCAAGCTCACCGTGAAGCAGTGCGGAGAGTTGATCGAATGGGTTTTTGCTTTTGGCGCCGAGCACCAGGTGCGGTGGACACAAAAGGACAACTGGGGAGGGCGCTATTGATGAGCCAGAAATTCACGATGCGCTACATCGCCTGGCAGGTTTCCACCGGCATGTTTGATCGGGATATGTATCGGGAGGCCTGGAAAGGGCTGTACCGGCTGGCTTTCGCGGTAACGGCATTTGTTATCCGGCTGGCGATGCTGATCACCTTTCCAGTATCGGTTCCTTTCTTGTGGGGCTTCTTCCGCGTGATGGAGCCGATCAACCAGAAGCGGCGCAAGGCGAGCAATGAAAGGGCCAAGCAGGCATACATCGACAGCTTGCGGAGAAGTCAGGAATGACCATTGAGCGCAAGCAACCAAAGCCCAAGACCTGCAAGAACCCAGCATGCAGGGCCTCATTCGTCCCGCAGCGCCTCGGTCAGGCGGTGTGCAGTCCCAAGTGTGCGCTGGCCACCGTAGAGGCGCAGAAGGCCAAGGAGAAGAAGTCGCTGGCCCAGGCCGGTCGCCGGGATATCAAGGTGCGCAAGGAGGCGCTCAAGACCCGCGGCGATCACATCCGCGAAGCCCAGCAGGCGTTCAACGAGTTCATCCGCACCCGGGACCAGGCCGCCGGCCACCTATGCATCTCCAGCGGCAAGCCATTGGACTGGAGCGGCAACGCGGTAGATGCAGGTCATTACCGCAGCGTCGGCTCAGCGCCGCACTTGCGCTTCGATGAACGCAACTGTCACGCACAGAGCAAGCAGGACAACCGGTTTTTGTCCGGCAATGCCGTGGACTACCGGATCGGCCTGATAGCGCGCATTGGCCAGGAGGCGGTCGACTCCCTGGAATCCGACCAGAGCGTTCGCAAGTACACCGTGGATGAGATCAAGGCCATCAAGGCCACGTACCGGGCAAAGACCAGAGAACTCAAGAAGGGGCAGGCAGCATGAAGATCAACTCAGCGCGCCAGGCTTGGCATGACTGCAAGTACAACCCGGCCCCCGGCCAGACATCAGACGTAGTGCAATTGGGCGTGGTGGTGCAGACCACCGAGCGCGGGCCCACGGCGAGCCACGCGGTGCACGGTGCGCTGGCTGGGCATATCCAGTCGGCAATCGCTCGCCTGCACCCGCAGATCCGCGTATTCGGTGACTTCATGTACGCTGCCGAGCAAAGCGACGACATCCGGGAAGCGGCGGAAGAGGTCGTGTTCCTGCTGGTGCAAAACAGGTCTCCACGCATGACGGCGGCCAAGCGCGAGAAGCTGGAGTTCGTCGTGAAGGGCGTGCTACGGCGGTACCAGCACATGCACCAGGGCGGGCAATCGTCCAACGAAGACCCGCTGGCCAGCGCCGAGAAGTTCAGGGCCTGGATGTGGCAGGTCTACGAAGTGCGCCTGGAATCGTGCAACTGGGATCGGGATTGGGGTGGTGTGCTGCAACTGATCTTCGAATGTTGCGAGGATCTGGACCGCCGCGCACTGAGCCCCGTTGCAGCGGTAATTTACGAAATGCGCGAGGCCGCATGAGGGCCTATTGCGTTCCCGTGCGGCTCATGGCATGATTTCGCCACTGTTAGAGTTTTGCCTTCGGCAACTTACTCCCTGATCCAAGAAAACCCGGCCACCGCGCCGGGTTTTTTATTGCCCAAAGAAACCCACCACAAGGAATGCCGAATGATGAAGCGAATGTCCGCTTGCCTGGGCCTGGTGCTCGCCGCCTGCCTGTCCTGTTTCTCCCTGTCGGCATTCGCCGAGCCTGCAGCCTACGCTTATCGATCCGTGGTGATGCTGGCCGAACTGCCAAGCGTCGGCGTGAAGCGCCTGGAGCTGACCCTGGCCATGTGGCGAACGGGTGGCCAGACCACTGATGAAAGTTTGGCATCCAATCTGCGCGCATCCAGCAACCACTTCGTGATGGCCTCGGCCAAGCCTGCGCCTGACGGTGTCGGCCTGACTCCCTGCTGAATACGCCTGGAAGCAATAGAAAAAGCCCAGACATATGCGCCGGGCTTTTTTGTACCTCCGAGGAAAGCCGCTACCCAAGTGGGTGCTTTCCCGGACGTATCAAGTCCCAATCTTTCGGCTCCACCACGCCCATTGCTCCGAGCTGGGAGTGCCGTGTGAGCCGATTCAATTCCGCAGGCTTTGGCCTGTTGTATCCCTAACTCCCTGACGGGGAGGTACCGAGATGTCCAACATGCCAGACAAACCAGACACCTGGGCGATAGCGCTTGCGTGGTTGAGCCAGCATTCGCCAATCCTCTATGCGGCTGCGTTGTCCTGTGCGATGGCTGTTCTGCGAATCACCTACGGTGGGGGTACCCGGCGCCAGATGATCGTGGAGGGCGCTATCTGTGGCGGCCTGGCCTTGACCATCATCAGCGGGCTTGAGTTCTTCTCGCTCCCACAGAGCATGGCTACCTTCGTCGGTGGCTGGGTTGGCTTCCTGGGCGTGGAGAAGATCCGGTCCATTGCTGACCGGGTGACTGACTTCAAGCTGCCAGGCCGTAAGGCTGAGTAATCCGCGCCACGTTTTCGTAACTCGCAAAATTGTGGCGCGGAATGCGCCGAGGGCATCGCCATGGCTTCGAATACCAATTCCTCCAAGACTGTCACCCTGCTGGGCGGGATCGCGCTTGTGATCATTGTCCTGGCAGTGGCGGCCTTCAGCTTCGTGTGACGCCATGAAAGTAATCGTAACCAAGCTCTTGGGGTCGGCCGAGGTCGAGTTTCTGCGTGAGGGTGTGGTCGTTCACCGCGAGCGGTTCACCGGTAAGGTCACCTCCGAGTACCGCCGCACCATTGCGTTCAATGAGGCGTTCGATACTCACCGGTGCCGGTTTGTGACGGCCATGCCTGCTGATCGGGCATTCCAGTATGAGGTTGCGCCATGACTCCCACCAGGTGCGCCGCGTGCACTGGGTGCGGAGTGTCGTTGATCACGGACCAGCGCATTCCAGTGTGTGGTGGATGCCAGTCGGTCAGGCCTCCAGAGCCGCCACCCATGCGCCAACCAGTGGCATCGATGGCACCGAGCCGTGGTTCGCTGATGGTCGTACTGGTGTTCATCGCCGGTATGGCGGTAGGGGCCAAGATGGTCGGCGGCTGGTGAGGTAAAACAGAATCGAATGATCATTGAATGACGTTCGAATGCATTGAATGAATCGTTCTGCGAAAACCAACCCCATGAATGAGGCTGACTATGGCCCTATGCGGCGCATCCAAGCGCGGCAACGGGGAACCATGCAAGCGTCACGCGATACCGGGTTCCTCTCGCTGCAAGCTACACGGCGGCAAGAGTTCAGGCCCTAAGGAACAGAGGGGCAACAAGAACGCTGCGAAGCCCGGCTCGATCTACAGCCGATTCCTGACTGACGAAGAGAACGACATGCTTGCCGGCATAGAGCTGGGGCGCGTGGATGATGAATTACGACTGACGCGAGTGCGCTTGATGCGTGCCCTAGCCAGGGAGAACGAATTCGGCAACACGCTGGAGGTGGAGTCGGAGAAGGAAGAGCCGATCCTGGTCGGCGGCAAGGAGACCTCGCTCACCTCGATCACGACTACGAGCAAGGTTCGCGACTATTCCAGCCTGATCGACCGCCTCACTGCCCGTGTCGAGAGCCTTGAGCGGACGAAGGAAGACCTGGAGACGCGGCGACTCACCAATGAGAAGCTGCGACGCGAACTGGAAGACCCGAACAAGGGCCTGCCCGAGCCCAAGCAAGTAATCATCGGGGTAGAAGATGCAAGCGACCCTGAAGCTGAATAGGCCCCAGTTCGAGTTCATCAGCCACCCCAAGAAGTTT
>NZ_JAAQWN010000004.1 GCF_012985465.1 Pseudomonas sp. WS 5079 | reverse complement strand
CGGCCTTGGCGCGCACGATGGCGGCGGAGTCATTGGCGGTGACGGCGCGGGCCTCGATGGCGGCGGCGGCACCGGCACCGTCGAGGCGGTCCATGTTGGCTTCGGTGGCGTGGCCGGCGTTGGCGCCTTTAGCGGCTACTTCGCCTTCTTCTTCTTTGTCGAATTCGTCCCAGCTCAGCATGACGTGTCGTCTCCTGCGTGAGGGCCAATGGTGCCCGTGTGAAACCGGATGGTTGGGTGTTCACACGGCCCAGGGGCCGCGGTGGATCTTTAAGGAATCGTTTGTTGCAACAGCTAGCGCAGGCATTAAACGGAATAGGGCTACGGGTGCTCTGCATGAGGTCTGAGGGGCGGAGCGACTGTGTCTTACTCCTGCGGGGCCTCAGGTCTGGCTCGTTACCCCATGTAAAGGGATATTACAGGCCCGATTTACCCGCGCATTATAGGGAAAAATTTGCCTTTGTGTTGCGGCGGATGGTCTCGGTGGGCCGCCAAATTGACGGTGTTTGCGGCCAGAGTGCGGGTTTGCAAGGGTTTGCCAGCTGCGGATTTTTTTGACGGGCGGTAGGCGCTGCTTTTAATGCGCCAGCCGCAGGTAGATTTGGCATCGCAGTTCTTGCGCCCCTTGGCGCAAGAACTGGCCGCAGGGCCTTACTGTGCCGCCGCCTGAATGCTCGCAAACATCTGTTTCCCGGCCTTGGCCGGATCCGCGTTTTTATCGCTCATAAAGTGGCTGACCACATCAAACACCGCCCCTTGCACTGCCTGGGAAGTCGACATGTTGAACGCCATGCTCGGGGCCAGGGTGCCGGCGTTTTCGGCTTCGGCAAAATCCTTGGCGGAGGCCTGGGCGCAACTGTCGAACTGACTCATGTCCAGGCCCGTGATCACCGGGATGGAGCCTTTGTTCTGATTGAATACCGTTTGAAATTGTGGCTCCAGGGCGATCTTGGCGAGGTCGTCGCGCGCGGCATTGTTGCCCGGTGTGTCATTTTTGCTGGAGAGCTTGAACATCGCCAGGGAGTCGATGGTGTAGCTATAGATGCCTTGGGAGCCCGGGAAGGGCGCGCATTCATAATCGAGACCGGCCTTCTTGCCGGCGGCGCTCCATTCGCTCTTGGCCCAGTCGCCCATGATCTGCATGCCGGCCTGGCCCTTGATGACCTTGGCGGTCTCCATGTTCCAGTCCTGGCCCGTGCCGTCGGGGTCCATGTAGGTCTTGAGTTTGCGCAGTGCTACAAACACTTCGGTCATTTTCGGGCCGGTGAAGGTGGCTTCGTCGTGATCGATAAAGGCTTTCTTGAAGCCATCCGCGCCGAGGATGCTCAGCACCAGACCTTCAAATACCGTGGTGTCCTGCCAGGGTTGGCCGCCGTGGGCGAGCGCAATAAAACCGGCGGCCTTGAGTTTGTCACCGGCGGCATACAGTTCTTCGAGGGTTTTCGGCGTCTGGGACACGCCGGCCTGCTTGAGTACCGTGGGGTTGGTCCAGAGCCAGTTGATACGGTGGATATTCAGCGGCACGGCGACATAGTGGCCATCATATTTCATCAGTTGGGCAATGCTCTGGGGCAACAGCTTGTCCCAGTGATTGGCCTTGGCCACGTCGTCGATACTGGTCAGCAAGCCCAGATTGCCCCATTCCTGGATATCCGGGCCCTTGATCTGAGCGGCGGAGGGTGGGTTGCCGGACACGGCGCGAGTCTTGAGCACCGTCATGGCCGCTGCGCCCCCGCCACCGGCTACGGCGCTGTTTTGCCAGGTATAGCCGTCTTTTTCGATCAGTTGCTTGAGCACGTCCGCAGACTTGGCTTCCCCGCCTGAGGTCCAGTAATGCACGACTTCCACGCTGCCCTTGCTCTGGGCCCCATGGGCGCTGACTGTGCAAAGGCTGGCGAGGGAGATGGCAACGGCAAGGCGATTGACGATTTTCATAGGGAGTGGCCCTTTTTTGTTTTTGTGGTGAGAGGAGGGTACTTATTCCAGCCCCAGCCCTTTGCGGCCGAGGGCGTTCAGTTGCGAGGTCATGAAGCGGTCGCTCCAGTGCTTTTCGTAGTCTTCGCGGGGGAAGTCATCCGGCGAGGCGCCTTGTTCGAAGGCCCGTAAAACATCCCTGGCATAACGCAGATTTTTCGGACACATGGGGGCGGCTGGTACGTACATCACATTGCCCCAGCCCTGCTGGTTTTCGACGGGGGCGACGCTATGGACTACATCGCAGTGCCACCACACCGAATCGCCAGCCTGCACGTCCGGAATCGGTGACATGCCCTGGACCAGCAGCGGGTGCCACTTCTCCAGGATCGGCAGCACCTTGCCTGGCGCAACGCCACACAGCTCATCCTCGGGCACGTCATCGAGCAGCGGGCGCAGCAGCAGGTAGGCCATGGCCTTGGGGATCGGCAAGGTATGCAGCACGCCCTGGTCGGCATTCATGTCGCACAGCGCGGTCCAACCCTGGAAGGTGCGAAAGGCCGAGCATTTGGTACCTGGGTAGGCATATTCATCGACCTCGGTACGATGGGCGGCGTCCCACGGGTCGTAGGATTTGAAGTCATTGCGGTAAATTTTCTCGAACACCTTCAGGTAGGCCGGGTGCAGCCAGCGCTCCAGCGCCCCGGAGTCGGTGTGCGGGCCCAGGCCTTTGGACGTGGTGCCGGGCGGGCGCCGCCGTACGCGGTCCGGATACAGGGCGTTGGTGTCGGGGTCGAACCACTGCTGGCCGTGGGAGTCGATGGTCCACAGGCGGTTCAAGAACGATTGGGCGCAGCCCATGCGCTCATGCTGGCGCAGTTGCATCTGGGCCTCGGACCAGTAGATCGGGAAGATTTCCGGGCGCGAGGCTTCCAGGTTGCCGAAGAAGTTGTCGGCAGGGCCCCGGTAAACCGCGTCGAACTGGTTGTGGTCCAGGTAGTCCAGCAGGCTCTTGTCCCACTCCAGCACCTGCTGCCTGGGAAAGTGGTTGCGGATCACCAGGCAGCCTCGGCGCTTGATCAGCGCGCGTTGTTGTTCTGTGACCTGGCCGTTGGCGAGGGTGGCAAAGTCCAGTTCGGGCCAGGCCGAGCCGGTCAGGGCTTGCTGGGCCTTGATCGCGGCGATTTCCGTGGCGATAAAGGCGCTGACTTCGGCAAACAGCGCGGGCACGTCGCCGATCTGTGCGCGCAGTGCCTTTTTCATGGCGACGATGCTGCGTTTGTAGTCGTCAGGTAGCTCGGCACTTGCGAAGGATGGGGGATTGTTCATGGGGTGGCCTGCATTTTTATTATTCATGCAGGTATGGAATCACTCCGGACGGCCTGGACGGCAGCCTCATTTGGCGCGTTGAGCAATACGATTGTGGCGTTTGATCATGCGCCTACAGAAGAATCGGCTTAGCCGTGCCTGGCTGGAAGTGATGCCCATGCTGACCACGGAAGTCTGAAGGCGTCATGCCCTTTTGCGCCTTGAACTGACGGTTGAACAGGGCCTGGGACGCGTACCCGACCTGTTCGGCGATGGTGCTGACGGCCAGGTTGCCTTGCATCAACAGGGCGCAGGCGTGTCCGATGCGCAGCCGCACGATGTAGTCCAATGCTGTGCAGCGTGTGTGTTTGCGGAACATGCGGTGGAAGGCGGAAACGCTGACGCAGGCCATTTGTGCCAGCTCAGGGATGCTCAGGGGTTGCGCATAGTGGCCGTGCAGGTAGTCCAGGACCCGGCGGATGCGCGCATCTTCAATGATGTGAGGGGTTTGTTGCACAGCGATGCGCTGCGCCGCGACATCCCGTGACAGGGTATTGAGTACCGTCAGCAGGGAAATCAGGCGCTGGGAGGCGTCTTGCTCGACCATCGCCTCGATCACCGGGCGCAGGGCGCGCGAGGTGGCGTCGCTGAAACTCAGTGCATGCCGCGCGGCCGCCAGCAGGGCGCGGGTCGAGGCCATTTCCGGAAACAATTTGACCAGCGAATCGGCCCAGGCTTCAGAAAACCAGATGACCAGGGCGATGTGCGGTTGGGTCGGGTCGATAGTCTCGGCCGACGACCAGCTATGGGGAACATTCGGGCCCACCAGCACCAGGTCGCCATCATCGTAGCGTGCCACATCGTTGCTGATGTAACGGTGCCCACGACTGTTGAGGGTGAGGGTCAGCTCGTACTCAGGGTGGTGATGCCACTCAAACGGGATCGCCTGTGGCAGGCGCCTGTTGAGCAGGGTCCAGGAGGTGTTGGCCTCGGTGGGGATTTTCTCGAAACTGGCTCTCATGAACCCATCCTGCTGTGCAGAGGGAATAGCAACGCCACAATCGTAGCATTCGGTTCAAGCGAGAAGGGGAAGGTGCCGTGAACAAGTCTCTTTGCCGCAAGAACGATTCCTTGCGGCGAACATTGCCAGGTTAGGTTCTAACTAACTAAGTTATTAACCGTTAGAGCAACCGTTACCCATGACTTTGTAATTAAGAATATGACGCTGGCCTTGGTGATCTTCATATTCCATGCGTGCTGGAACAACTTCGCAGACATTCGGAATGGAACTCATGGACACCACCTTGGCAATATCCAGATCAGTGGCGTAGGTGTATTCCTCAACAATAGCGGTGTGCTGGCTGGCTACGTCAGTCGGGATCTCGTCGGCCAGGGCGGCGGTGGCGCACAGGCTGGCAAGGGCCATAACTAATAAAGCTTTCATTTCCAATTTACCTTTTTACAGTCGAAGGGGGTCACGGGGCCCTTGTGAGGCCACGTGTGTAACTTAAGTAGAGAGTTCGGATTAACGTGCCTTCGTGGGGGCTGCAACTTGGTTAATCACAGTGCCTTGTTGGCGAGGTTGATTTTAGGCGCCTGGGTTGCATTCATATACCCGTACTTTTGATAAACACTTTTGGTGGTTTTCGTAACAATCCACGACAGAGGTTTTTTCCGGTAGCGCAAAACGCGCTACAGGCCCCGGACCAGAGCGGTGCACGCACATATCAGGGCAATTTGTAGGGGCTTGTTACTACCATCGTCGAATGGTTCTATAGGCCTGCCCCGGCTACAACAGGGCCATACAACAACAACTATAGTCACCGAGGTAAGAAAGATGAGTGCGGCTTCCCTGTACCCCGTTCGCCCCGAAGTAGCAGCCAACACGCTGACTGACGAGGCGACCTACAAGGCCATGTACCAGCAGTCGGTGGTCAACCCCGACGGCTTCTGGCGCGAGCAAGCCAAGCGTCTTGACTGGATCAAGCCTTTCACCACGGTCAAGCAGACCTCGTTTGACGACCACCATGTCGATATCAAGTGGTTTGCTGACGGCACCCTCAACGTTTCCTACAACTGCCTGGACCGTCACCTCGCCGAGCGCGGCGACCAGGCGGCGATCATCTGGGAGGGCGACGATCCTTCCGAAAGCCGCACCATCACCTACCGCGAGCTGCACGAACAAGTCTGCAAGTTCGCCAACGCCCTGCGCGGCCAGGATGTGCACCGTGGCGACGTGGTGACCATCTATATGCCGATGATCCCTGAAGCTGTGGTCGCCATGCTGGCCTGTACCCGCATCGGCGCGATCCACTCGGTGGTGTTCGGCGGTTTCTCCCCTGAAGCCCTGGCCGGTCGCATCATCGACTGCAAATCCAAGGTGGTGATCACCGCCGACGAAGGCATTCGTGCCGGCAAGAAGGTACCGCTCAAGGCCAACGTCGACGACGCGCTGACCAACCCGGAAACCAGCAGTATCCAGAAAGTCATCGTGTGCAAGCGCACCAATGGCCAGATCAAGTGGAACCAGCATCGCGACATCTGGTACGAAGACCTGATGAAAGTGGCGGGCACGGTCTGCGCGCCAAAAGAGATGGGCGCCGAAGAAGCGCTGTTCATCCTTTACACCTCCGGTTCCACCGGCAAGCCCAAGGGCGTGCAGCACACCACCGGCGGCTACCTGTTGTACGCCGCCCTGACCCACGAGCGCGTGTTCGACTACCGCCCGGGCGAAGTCTACTGGTGCACCGCCGACGTCGGCTGGGTCACTGGCCACACCTACATCGTCTATGGCCCGCTGGCCAATGGCGCGACCACGCTGCTGTTCGAAGGCGTGCCGAACTACCCGGATATCACGCGGGTCGGGAAAATCGTCGACAAGCACAAGGTCAATATCCTCTACACCGCGCCGACCGCGATCCGCGCGATGATGGCTTCCGGCACCGCCGCCTGCGAAGGTATCGATGGCAGCAGCTTGCGCCTGTTGGGTTCGGTGGGTGAGCCGATTAACCCGGAAGCGTGGGACTGGTACTACAAGAACGTCGGCCAATCCCGTTGCCCGATTGTCGACACCTGGTGGCAGACCGAAACTGGCGCGACCCTGATGAGCCCGTTGCCGGGCGCTCACGCGCTCAAGCCGGGGTCGGCGGCACGTCCGTTCTTTGGCGTGGTGCCAGCGTTGGTGGACAACCTGGGCAACATCATCGAGGGCGCTGCCGAAGGCAACCTGGTGATCCTCGATTCGTGGCCGGGCCAGGCGCGTACCCTGTACGGCGACCATGACCGTTTTGTCGACACTTACTTCAAGACCTTCCGTGGCATGTACTTCACCGGCGACGGCGCGCGTCGCGATGAAGACGGCTACTGGTGGATCACCGGTCGCGTGGATGACGTGCTCAACGTTTCCGGGCACCGCATGGGCACCGCCGAGATCGAAAGCGCCATGGTCGCCCACCCCAAAGTCACCGAGGCGGCCGTGGTCGGTGTGCCTCACGACATCAAGGGCCAGGGCATCTATGTGTATGTCACCTTGAAAAACGGCGAGGAGCCGACCGAAGCGCTGCGCCTGGAACTGAAGAACTGGGTGCGCAAGGAGATCGGCCCGATTGCATCGCCGGACGTGATCCAGTGGGCACCTGGCTTGCCTAAGACCCGGTCGGGGAAAATCATGCGCCGTATCCTGCGCAAGATTGCCACGGCCGAGTATGACGGGCTGGGGGATATCTCCACCCTGGCTGATCCAAGTGTGGTGCAGCATCTGATCGATACCCACAAGACCATGAACGTCGCGTAAGCGGGTTTGTGGGACCAAGCCCCATCCGGTGTAGGCCGGATGGGGCTTTTTTGTGGGGCCTCACTATGAAATACCATCAATGTAGGAGCCGGCTTGCCGGCGATAATGGTGGGTCAGTCAGCCCATTTGATACAGGCCCGCCGCTATCGCTGGCAAGCCAGCTCCTACATTGGATGGTGGGGGATGACAGACCGTCCTCAGCACCAGGCCAATAAATATCGGTTTATCTAGTAGGACGTTTCTGAATGTTACCCAGTGGTGCAAATGTGTAACCTTGCGCCCAAACATGAGGCAAAGTGCTACATCCGCGCCCCGAAAACGCCCGTTTTAGACACCCTGAAAAATTAGATCAAACGCTACACTTGCCGGAATAGAAGGGTTTGCGAATAATAGGCCCGCAATTTGCAGCGTTAATAGGTTTAATATCTTTTGCCTCTGCATAAAAATCAGGGGTTGTCAATGGGTTGGAGTCGCTTTCTCGGTGCTTCTGTAAATTGTTGTCGCATTGAGGAAATATCGGCTTCCGGCCTGTCGTTAGAATGCCGATCACTCGCTCGTCGTCGCCGTGTTGAACTGGTGTAGGACGCAGCACCGCTATTCGGTTTTACTCAGTCGCATCGTGGGCCATGGCTCATACTGCTGTTTTTGTCCTATACCGATGGAGTCCCAAGATGAAGAAACTCGTGCTGTTGGGCGCCCTGGCGCTGTCCGTGCTGTCCATGCAGGCCTTCGCTGAAGAGAAGCCGCTGAAAATTGGTATCGAAGCAGCCTACCCTCCGTTTGCCTCGAAGGCGCCGGACGGCAGCATCGTCGGTTTTGACTACGACATCGGCAACGCCCTGTGCGAAGAGATGAAGGTCAAGTGCACCTGGGTCGAGCAAGAGTTCGACGGCCTGATCCCGGCGCTCAAGGTGCGCAAGATCGACGCAATCCTGTCGTCCATGTCCATCACAGACGACCGCAAGAAGTCCGTGGACTTCACCAACCGCTACTACCTGACCCCGGCACGCCTGGTGATGAAGGACAGCGTTGCCGTCAGCGACAGCCTGGTTGAGCTCAAGGACAAGAAGATCGGCGTACAGCGCGGTTCGATCCACGACCGTTTCGCCAAGGAAGTCCTGGCGCCTAAAGGTGCGACCATCGTTCCCTACAGCACCCAGAACGAAATCTACCTGGACGTGGCTGCCGGTCGCCTTGATGGCACCGTGGCTGACGCGACCCTGCTTGAAGACGGTTTCCTGAAGACCGACGCGGGCAAAGGCTACGCGTTCGTAGGCCCTGCGTTCACCGACGCCAAATACTTCGGCGACGGCATCGGTATCGCAGTACGTAAAGGCGACAAGGCCAACCTGGACCGCATCAACGCAGCCATCGCCGCGATCCGCGCCAATGGCAAGTACAAAGAAATCGAGAAAAAGTATTTCAACTTCGATATTTACGGCGCTGACGCCAAGTAAACCTTCGCAGTTGTCTGTCCAGAATGGCGCAAGCACCAGGGTCTCTGAAGTTTGCGCCATTTTTTCATCCGCCTTTTCGAGGACCTGAATCATGTTGAAAGGCTACGGGGCCGTTATCCTCGATGGCGCATGGTTGACGCTTCAGCTCGCCTTGTCGTCCATGGCCTTGGCCATTGTTCTGGGTCTGATTGGGGTCGCATTGCGCCTGTCGCCGGTACGCTGGCTGGCTTGGCTGGGTGACCTGTACTCCACGGTGATCCGCGGGATCCCCGACCTGGTGCTGATCCTGCTGATTTTCTACGGCGGCCAGGACCTGCTCAACCGCGTCGCGCCGCTACTGGGCTACGACGACTATATTGACTTGAACCCCTTGGCCGCCGGTATCGGCACCCTGGGTTTCATCTTTGGCGCCTACCTGTCGGAAACTTTCCGCGGTGCGTTCATGGCCATCCCCAAGGGCCAGGCCGAAGCGGGCATGGCCTATGGCATGAGCCCGTTCCAGGTGTTTTTCCGGGTGATGGTGCCGCAGATGATCCGGCTGGCAATCCCCGGCTTTACCAACAACTGGCTGGTACTGACCAAGGCCACTGCACTGATTTCGGTGGTGGGCCTGCAAGACATGATGTTCAAGGCCAAGCAGGCGGCAGATGCCACCCGCGAACCTTTTACCTTCTTCCTCGCGGTGGCGGCGATGTACCTGGTGATCACCAGCGTCTCGTTGCTGGCCCTGCGTTATCTTGAGAAGCGCTACTCGGTAGGCGTAAAGGCGGCTGATCTATGATCTTCGACTACAACGTCATCTGGGAGGCCATGCCGCTGTACCTTGGCGGCTTGCTGACCACCCTGAAACTGCTGTTGATCTCGCTGTTCTTCGGCCTGCTTGCCGCCGTGCCCCTGGGCCTGATGCGAGTGTCCAAACAACCGCTGGTCAATGGCGCAGCCTGGCTCTACACCTATGTGATCCGCGGTACGCCGATGCTGGTGCAGCTGTTTTTGATCTACTACGGCCTGGCCCAGTTCGAAGCGGTGCGCGAGAGTTTCCTCTGGCCATGGCTGTCCAGCGCGACCTTCTGTGCGTGCCTGGCCTTTGCCATCAACACCAGCGCCTACACCGCCGAGATCATCGCCGGTAGTCTCAAGGCCACGCCCCATGGCGAGATCGAAGCGGCCAAGGCCATGGGCATGTCGCGCTACAAGCTCTACCGCCGCATCCTGCTGCCCTCGGCCCTGCGCCGGGCGCTGCCGCAGTACAGCAACGAAGTGATCATGATGTTGCAGACCACCAGCCTGGCCTCCATCGTCACCCTGATCGACATCACCGGTGCCGCGCGCACGGTGAACGCCCAGTACTACCTGCCGTTCGAAGCCTACATCACCGCTGGCCTGTTCTATCTGTGCCTGACGTTCATCCTGGTGCGCCTGTTCAAGCTGGCCGAGCGCCGCTGGTTGAGCTACCTGGCTCCCCGGAAGCACTGATATGGAACGCATCGAGCACGTACTGCCCTGGGGGCACCTGGGTTGCGAGCGCCAGTTGACGGTGTTCCGTTTCGGCCATGGCGAGCGCAAGGCGTATATCCAGGCCAGCCTGCACGCCGATGAGTTGCCGGGGATGCGCGCGGCCTGGGAGCTGAAAAAGCGCCTGGCCGAACTCGAGGCGCAGGGCGCCCTCAACGGTGTAATCGAGCTGGTGCCGGTGGCCAACCCGATGGGCCTGGGTCAACTGCTGCAAGGCAGCCACCAGGGGCGTTTCGAGGTCGGCACCGGGAAGAACTTCAACCGTGATTTCGTCGAGTTGAGCGAGCCGGTTGCTGCCTTGCTGGAAGGCAGGCTGGGGGATGATCCCCACGCCAACGTGCGCATGATCCGCCAGGCAATGAGCGATGCGCTCAATGCACTGCCCGAGCCGAGCAGCCAGTTGCAAGGTATGCAGCGGGTTTTGCTGAGCCATGCCTGTACTGCCGATGTGGTCCTCGACCTGCACTGCGACGCTGAAGCCGCGCTGCACATGTACGCGCTGCCCCAGCACTGGCCGCAGTGGCGTTCGTTGTCGGCGCATTTGAATGTGAAGGTCGGCCTGTTGGCGGAAGATTCCGGCGGCAGCTCGTTCGATGAGGCCTGCTCGTTGCCGTGGCTGCGTTTGTCACGGGCGTTCCCCGAGGCGCAGATCCCCCTGGCATGCCTGGCGACGACCCTGGAGCTGGGCGGTCAGGCCGATACCGGTCGGGATGAGGCGATCTTCCACGCCGAAGGTATCCTCGCGTTCCTCGCCGAGCAGGGCCTGATCAAGGGAGAGTGGCCGGCGCCGCAACATGAACCGTGTGAAGGCGTGCCCTTCGAAGGCACTGAATTGCTGTTTGCACCCCACGCCGGGGTGATCAGTTACTTGCGTAAAGCCGGTGACTGGGTGGAAGCCGGCGAGCCGATTTTTGAAGTGATTGATCCTTTGGCCGACCGCGTCAGCATTGTTTGCGCGGGCACGTCAGGGGTGTTGTTTGCCGTTGAACGGCTGCGTTATGCCCAAGCGGGTTTCTGGCTGGCCAAGGTGGCGGGGCGCGAAGCGCTGCGTCACGGGCGCTTGCTCAACGACTGACCAACTGTTTTTGTGAGAACCGACCGCATGTACAAACTTGAAGTCCAAGACCTGCATAAACGCTATGGCAGTCATGAAGTGCTCAAAGGCGTGTCCCTGGCCGCCGCGGCCGGTGATGTGATCAGCATCATCGGTTCCAGTGGCTCGGGCAAAAGCACCTTTTTGCGCTGCATCAACCTGCTGGAGCAGCCTCACGCCGGCAAGATCCTGCTCAATAACGAAGAGCTGAAGCTGGTGGCCAACAAGGACGGCGCGATGAAAGCCGCCGACCCCAAGCAGTTGCAGCGTATGCGTTCGCGTCTGTCGATGGTGTTCCAGCATTTCAACCTGTGGTCGCACATGACCGCGCTGGAAAACGTCATGGAAGCCCCGGTGCATGTGCTGGGCATGTCGAAAAAAGACGCCCGTGAAAAGGCCGAGCACTACCTGGCCAAAGTCGGCGTGGCTCATCGCAAGGATGCCTTCCCCGGCCATATGTCCGGTGGCGAGCAGCAGCGCGTGGCGATTGCCCGGGCGCTGGCGATGGAGCCTGAGGTGATGCTGTTTGACGAGCCGACCTCGGCCCTTGACCCGGAGTTGGTCGGCGAAGTGTTGAAGGTCATGCAGGACCTGGCCCTGGAAGGCCGGACGATGGTGGTAGTGACCCACGAAATGGGCTTTGCCCGTGAAGTGTCCAACCAGTTGGTGTTCCTGCACAAAGGCATTGTCGAAGAGCGCGGCAACCCGCGTGAAGTGCTGGTCAACCCGCAGTCCGAGCGGTTGCAGCAGTTCTTGTCCGGTAGCTTGAAGTAAACAAGGCTGCGTTTATGCACTGAAATAGTGCATGCTTCGCAGCCTTGAGGTTGGCCTCGATTCCTTGTAGGAGCCGGCTTGCCGGCGATAGCGGTAAGCCAGTCCCACCGCTATCGCCGGCAAGCCAGCTCCCACATTAGATCTCTGTTTGTTTTGAGATTTGTGTTGGTTTACGGGCTAGCATTGGCCCTTGTCTTCATTACCGTTTTCGTTTCGGATAGCCCTCCATGACAGCCCATCGCATTGGTTTCCTGATTTGGCCCAGCACTAAAGCCCTGACGCTTGCGCTGGCTGAGGAGGCCTTGCGTGTGGCCCAGCGGGTGCATCCAGACGTGGTCTACGAGGTGTCATTCCTGCAGGCCGAGCCGCCGGTCGAGGGTGGCTGGAGGCTGCCCGGCGAACCCTGGGCCGGCAAGCTGGAAGGCTTCCAGAAGCTGTTCCTGCTGGCCGACGAGCCGCCCACCGTGATCGCGTCCCAGTTGGGCACCGCGCTCAAGCAACTGGTGCGTGCCGGCTGCGTGATCGGCGGCTTGTCGGCGGGCGTGTATCCGTTGGCGCAACTGGGTTTGCTCGACGGCTATCGCGCCGCCGTGCACTGGCGCTGGCAGGATGACTTTGCCGAGCGTTTCCCCAAGGTCATCGCCACCAGCCATTTGTTCGACTGGGACCGTGATCGCCTGACCGCCTGCGGTGGCATGTCGGTGCTCGACCTGCTGCTGGCGGTGTTGGCCCGTGATCACGGTGCCGAACTGGCCGGTGCGGTCTCCGAAGAATTGGTGGTAGAGCGCATCCGCGAAGGTGGCGAACGCCAGCGCATTCCATTGCAGAACCGCCTGGGGTCCAGCCATCCGAAGCTGACCCAGGCAGTGTTGCTGATGGAAGCCAATATCGAAGAGCCGCTGACCACCGACGAAATCGCCCAGCATGTGTGCGTGTCGCGACGACAACTGGAGCGCATCTTCAAGCAGTACCTCAACCGCGTTCCCAGCCAGTACTACCTGGAGCTGCGCCTGAACAAGGCGCGCCAGATGCTGATGCAAACCAGCAAATCGATCATCCAGATCGGCCTGTCCTGCGGCTTCTCCTCGGGGCCGCACTTTTCCAGCGCCTACCGCAACTTCTTCGGCGCCACCCCCCGTGAAGATCGCAACCAGCGGCGCAGCAGCAGCCCGTTCGAGTTGTCGTCGGTGCCATCCGAGCGCGGCTGAGCAGGGCCTTGCCCTGCGGATGCAGCTGAGCAAAATTCCCACGGCACTGCCGCAACCGCCTGTCTTCTGTTTAAACTGCGCCATTGCGAAGCTATTTGTCGCATTGGCGTAAACCCGCGTAAAACGGGGGTTGGCGCTATAAGAAGTTGTCGCTTGGCGGCAAGGCCGCGCTGAAAACTGTCCTTACAATCCCTGCATCGCCCGCCAGTTCCAGGCAGGCGTTCCTCTTCAGGAGACTCCGATGTCCGTTGAGCAAGCCCCGGTGCAACGTGCCGATTTCGACCAGGTCATGGTGCCCAACTATGCCCCTGCCGCCTTTATCCCTGTGCGTGGCGAAGGTTCCCGCGTGTGGGACCAGTCGGGTCGCGAGCTGATCGATTTTGCCGGCGGCATCGCAGTGAACGTGCTGGGCCATGCCCACCCGGCGCTGGTCGGTGCACTGACCGCCCAGGCCAACAAGCTGTGGCACGTCTCCAACGTCTTCACCAACGAGCCGGCCCTGCGCCTGGCCCATAAGCTGATCGACGCCACCTTTGCCGAGCGTGTGTTCTTCTGCAACTCGGGCGCCGAAGCCAACGAGGCCGCCTTCAAGCTGGCCCGTCGCGTGGCGTTCGACCGTTTCGGCAGCGAGAAATACGAGATCATCGCCGCCCTGAACAGCTTCCACGGCCGCACTCTGTTTACGGTCAACGTCGGTGGCCAGTCGAAGTACTCCGATGGTTTCGGTCCTAAAATCACCGGCATCACCCACGTTCCTTATAACGACCTGGACGCGCTGAAAGCCGCGGTGTCGGACAAGACCTGCGCCGTGGTGCTGGAACCGATCCAGGGCGAAGGCGGCGTGTTGCCGGCTGAGCTTGCGTACCTGCAAGGTGCCCGCGACCTGTGTGACGCCAACAACGCGCTGCTGGTGTTCGACGAAGTGCAGACTGGCATGGGCCGCAGCGGCCATCTGTTTGCCTACCAGCACTACGGCGTGGTACCCGACATCCTCACCAGCGCCAAGAGCCTGGGCGGCGGCTTCCCGATTGCCGCGATGCTGACGCGCGAAGACCTGGCCAAGCACCTGGTGGTCGGCACCCACGGCACCACCTACGGCGGCAACCCGCTGGCATGCGCGGTGGCCGAAGCGGTGATCGACGTGATCAACACCCCCCAGGTGCTGGCCGGCGTCAATGCCAAGCACGAGCTGTTCAAGGCCCGCCTGGAGCAGATCGGCCAGCAATACGGGATCTTCACTCAAGTACGTGGCATGGGCCTGCTGCTCGGTTGCGTATTGAGCGACGCGTTCAAGGGCAAGGCCAAGGACGTGTTCAACGCGGCCGAGAAAGAAAACCTGATGATCCTGCAGGCCGGCCCGGACGTGGTGCGTTTTGCGCCAAGCCTGGTGGTGGAAGAGGCGGACATCAATGAAGGCCTGGACCGCTTTGAACGTGCTGTAAAAACGCTGACGCAAGCCTGATAGATACACATTTATCTAACGAACCGGATCAAATGTGGGAGCGGGCTTGCCCGCGATAGCGATCTGTCAGTCGACGTTGTTGTGACTGGCCCACCGCAATCGCGGGCAAGCCCGCTCCCACATTGGAACCTGGGTGATTCCAGGTTCAGTGTCCGGCATTTTTTTATGAAGTTTTCGAGTTAAGGAGTGACACCATGCTGGTGATGCGCCCCGCGCAAATGGCTGATCTGGGCGAGGTACAGCGTCTGGCTGCGGACAGCCCGATTGGTGTCACCTCCCTGCCGGATGACGTTGAACGCCTGAGCGACAAAATCGCCGCCAGCGAAGCGTCCTTCGCCGCCGAAGTGAGTTTCAACGGTGAAGAAAGCTATTTCTTTGTCCTCGAAGACACTGTCGCCGGCAAGCTGGTGGGCTGTTCGGCCATCGTTGCCTCGGCCGGTTATTCCGAGCCGTTCTACAGCTTTCGCAACGAGACCTTCGTCCACGCGTCCCGCGAACTGAAGATCCACAACAAAATTCACGTCCTGTCCCAGTGCCACGACCTGACCGGCAACAGCTTGCTGACCAGCTTCTACGTGGTGCCGGAACTGGTGGGTTCGGCCTGGTCGGAACTCAACTCCCGTGGCCGCCTGCTGTTTGTCGCAAGCCACCCCGAGCGTTTTGCCGACTCGGTGGTGACCGAGATTGTCGGCTACAGCGACGAGAACGGTGATTCGCCGTTCTGGGACGCCATCGGCCGCAACTTCTTCGACCTCAACTACGCCGCCGCCGAGCGCCTGTGCGGGTTGAAGAGCCGCACCTTCCTCGCCGAGCTGATGCCCCACTACCCGATCTACGTGCCGCTGTTGCCCGACGAAGCCCAGGAAGCCATGGGCCAGGTGCACCCGCGTGCGCAGATCACCTTCGACATCCTGATGCGCGAAGGTTTTGAAACCGATCATTACATCGACATCTTCGACGGTGGCCCGACCCTGCATGCGCGGGTCTCGGGCATCCGTTCGATCGCCCAGAGCCGCGTGGTGCCGGTGAAGATCGGCGAGATGGTCAAGGGCGTCGGCCGCCAGTACCTGGTGAGCAACGCGCAGTTGCAGGATTACCGCGCAGTGATGCTGGAACTGGACTACGCGCCAGGCAAGCCGGTGACCCTGGACCTGGAAGCGGCCGAAGCCCTGGGCGTCGGCGAAGGCGCCAGCGTGCGCCTGGTAGCGGTTTAAAAAGCAGAGTTTCGCGGGTGGCTGCAAAGCGGCCCGTCTGAGGAGATAGCATGATCGTTCGTCCCGTACGCAGCAGCGATTTACCGGCCCTGATTGATCTGGCGCGCAGCACCGGCACCGGCCTTACCACTTTGCCGGCCAATGAAGAGCGCCTGACCCACCGGGTTGGCTGGGCTGAAAAGACCTTTCGCGGCGAAGCCGGGCGTGGTGATGCCGACTACCTGTTCGTACTGGAAAACGACGAAGGCCGGGTGGTGGGGATTTCCGCCATCGCTGGCGCCGTCGGCCTGCGTGAGCCGTGGTACAACTTCCGGGTCGGCCTGACGGTCAGCGCCTCCCAGGAACTGAACATCTATCGCGAGATTCCTACGCTGTTCCTGGCCAACGACCTGACGGGCAACTCCGAGCTGTGCTCGTTGTTCCTGCATGCCGATTACCGCAACGGCCTCAACGGCCGCATGCTGGCCAAGGCACGGATGCTGTTCATTGCTGAATTCCCGCAGCTGTTTGGCAACAAGATCATTGCCGAGATGCGCGGGGTGTCCAACGACGCCGGGCGTTCGCCGTTCTGGGAAAGCCTGGGCCGGCACTTCTTCAAGATGGAGTTCAGCCAGGCTGACTACCTCACCGGCGTGGGCAACAAGGCGTTTATTGCCGAGCTGATGCCCAAGTTCCCGCTGTACACCTGCTTTTTGTCCGAGGACGCGCGCAACGTGATCGGCAAGGTCCATCCCGACACCGAGCCGGCCCTGAGCATGCTCAAGAGCGAAGGCTTCAGCTACCAGGGCTACGTCGATATCTTCGACGCGGGCCCTGCGGTGGAGTGTGAGACCAGCAAGATCCGCGCGGTGCGTGACAGCCAGGCGCTGGTGCTGGCCATCGGCACGCCGGGGGACGACGCCACGCCGTTCCTGATGCATAACCGTAAACGTGAAGAGTGCCGCATCACCGCCGCACCGGCGCGCCTGGCTGCGGGCACCCTGGTGGTCGATCCGCTGACCGCCAAGCGCCTGCAACTGGTGGCCGGTGATCAAGTGCGTGCCGTACCGTTGTCTGCTGCCCGGGAGTCGAAATAATGAATTCGTTGTATATCGCAGGGAGCTGGCTGGCTGGCCAGGGTGAACGCTTTGAGTCGCTGAACCCGGTGACCCAGCAGGTGATCTGGGCCGGCAATGGCGCCAGTGTCGAGCAGGTCGAGTCCGCCGTGCAGGCTGCGCGCCAGGCATTCCCGGCCTGGGCCAAGCGCCCCCTGGAAGAGCGCATCAGCGTGCTGGAAACCTTTGCCGCCACCTTGAAGAGCCGCGCCGATGAAATCGCCCGCTGCATTGGCGAAGAAACCGGCAAGCCGCTGTGGGAGTCGGCCACCGAAGTTACCAGCATGGCCAACAAAATCGCGATCTCGGTGCAGAGCTACCGCGAACGTACCGGCGAGAAGAGCGGCCCCCTGGGCGACGCCACGGCGGTGTTGCGCCACAAGCCTCACGGCGTGGTCGCAGTGTTCGGTCCTTACAACTTCCCCGGCCACTTGCCCAACGGGCATATCGTCCCGGCCTTGCTCGCGGGCAATACCGTGTTGTTCAAGCCGAGCGAGCTGACCCCTAAAGTGGCCGAGCTGACGGTACAGTGCTGGATCGAAGCCGGCCTGCCGGCGGGTGTCTTGAACCTGCTGCAAGGCGCGCGGGAGACCGGGATCGCCCTGGCCGCCAATCCAGGTATCGACGGCCTGTTCTTCACCGGTTCCAGCCGCACCGGCAATCACCTGCACCAGCAGTTCGCCGGGCGCCCGGACAAGATCCTCGCGCTGGAAATGGGCGGCAACAACCCGCTGGTGGTGGACCAGGTGGCCGATGTGGATGCAGCGGTCTACACCATCATCCAGTCGGCCTTTATTTCTGCCGGCCAGCGCTGCACCTGTGCCCGGCGGCTGCTGGTGCCGGAAGGCGCCTGGGGCGACGCACTGCTGGCGCGCCTGGTTGCCGTCAGTGCGACCATTGCCGTGGGGGCCTTCGACCAGCAACCACCGCCATTCATGGGCTCGGTGATTTCCCTGGGCGCGGCCAAGGCCTTGATGGAGGCCCAGGAGCTGATGCTGGCCAACGGCGCCGTGGCGCTGCTGGAAATGACCCAGCCCCAGGCGCAGGCAGCCTTGCTGACACCTGGCATCATCGACGTGACCGCCGTGACCGAGCGCGAGGACGAAGAGCTGTTCGGCCCGTTGCTGCAAGTGGTTCGCTACACGGATTTCGAAGCGGCGATCAGTGAAGCCAACAACACTCAATACGGTTTGGCCGCAGGGTTGCTGTCGGACTCCGAGGCGCGCTACCAGCAGTTCTGGCTGCAAAGCCGTGCGGGTATCGTCAACTGGAACAAACAGCTGACCGGCGCGGCGAGCACCGCGCCATTTGGTGGGGTAGGGGCGTCGGGCAATCATCGCGCCAGTGCCTATTACGCGGCAGATTACTGCGCGTACCCGGTGGCATCCCTGGAGACACCGAGCCTGGTCTTGCCAGCCGCGCTGACGCCGGGTGTAACGCTGAACTAAATGTGGGAGCGGGCTTGTGTGGGAGCTGGCTTGCCTGCGATGCGGGCACCTCGGTCTTTCAGCCAGACCGAGGGGATGCCATCGCAGGCAAGCCAGCTCCTACACAAGCCAGCACCTGCAGTTGATCGGGTTTGCAAAGACAGGTTTGTGGTGTGTTGAAGACCTTTGATGCCTATAAAAACAGATGTTCGTGGAGCCTCGCCGATGAAATCCTGTGAAGTCAATTTTGACGGTCTCGTGGGGCCGACCCATAACTACGGCGGTTTGTCCTACGGCAACGTCGCGTCCCAGAGCAACAGCCAGCAATCTTCCAACCCCAGGGAAGCGGCGCTGCAGGGCCTGGCGAAAATGAAAGCCCTGATGGACATGGGCTTTGTGCAAGGTGTGCTTGCTCCCCAGGAACGTCCGGATGTCGCCGCGCTGCGCAGCCTTGGCTTTGCCGGCACAGACGCCCAGGTGATCCAGCAGGCGGCCAAGCACGCCATGCCGTTGCTGGTGGCCAGTTGTTCGGCCTCGAGCATGTGGGTGGCCAACGCCGCGACGGTCAGCCCGAGCGCCGACACGTTTGACGGCCGCGTGCATTTCACCGCCGCCAACCTCAACTGCAAATACCACCGCAGCATCGAACACCCGACCACCAGCCGCGTGCTGGGGGCGATGTTTGCCGATCAGCAGCACTTCGCCCACCACGCCGCGTTGCCGGCCGTGGCGCAGTTCGGTGACGAAGGCGCCGCCAACCACACCCGCTTCTGCCGCGAATATGGCGAGGCGGGCGTGGAGTTTTTCGTGTTCGGCCGCAGTGCGTTCGACACCCGCTACCCAGCGCCGCAAAAGTACCCGGCGCGCCAGACCCTCGAAGCGTCCCAGGCGGTTGCGCGTTTGCATGGCCTGCAGGATGACGGTGTGGTCTACGGCCAGCAGAACCCGGCCGTGATCGATGCCGGGGTGTTCCACAACGACGTGATCGCAGTGGGTAACGGTGAGGTGTTGTTCTATCACGAGGATGCGTTCCTCAATACCGAGCAGATGCTCGCTGAACTGCAGGCCAAGCTGGGCAAGCTCGGCGGCAATTTCCAGGCAATCTGCGTACCCCGCGCCCTGGTCAGCGTCGAAGACGCCGTGCGCTCCTACCTGTTCAACAGCCAGTTGCTGAGCCGCGCCGACGGTTCGATGCTGCTGATCGTGCCCGAGGAGTGCCGCAACAACGAGCGTGTCTGGCACTACCTGCAAAGCCTGACCAGTGCCGGTGGGCCGGTCGGCGAAGTGAAAGTCTTCGACCTCAAGCAAAGCATGCAGAATGGCGGCGGCCCGGCCTGCCTGCGTTTGCGCGTGGCGTTGAAGGAGGCTGAACTGGCGGCGGTCAATCCAGGGGTTATCATGACTGCACCGCTGTACGAAACGTTGACCCAATGGGTCGGCAAGCACTACCGCGACAGCCTGCGTGAAACCGATCTGGCTGACCCGCAGTTGCTGCTCGAATGTCGCACGGCATTGGATGAACTGACGCAAATCCTTAAACTGGGCTCGGTTTATCCTTTCCAGATCAATTAAAGCCACACGGCTGAGACTTATTTATGACCACCGATACCCTGAAGCTGATCCTTGAAGACACCGACGGCACCCAGCTGGAAACCTCTTGCACCCGCCTGGCCGTGGTGTGGCAGGGCAAGGAAATCTGGATCCAGCACGATGGCCGTGGCCAACTGCTGATCGGCGTGGACGTGGAAGAAGGCGACGCCGAGTACGCCAACCTGCTGATGCGCCCGCTGGCCACCAACCTGATGAGCCTGCAACTGGAAATGGAACCGGCCGACGTTGAAGGTGATGACGACGATCACGTCCACGGCCCAGGCTGCAACCACTAAGGAAGCTGCTCTATGCTCGCCCTCGGCAAACTGCTTGAACTGACCCTCGCCGGTCGTGAACCGGCGCAAAAAATTCAACTGACTGTCGACGGCGTGCAAATGCGCTGGCTCAGTGAGGGCGCACTCGAGGTGCGGCCTCCTGAGGCACGGGACAACGGCGCCGATGTGCTGCTGTCATCCGGCATCCATGGCAACGAAACCGCGCCGATCGAATTGGCCGACCGCCTGTTGCATGGCATCGCCCGCGGGGAGATCAAGCCCCGTACCCGTATTCTGTTCCTGTTCGGCAACCCCGAGGCCATGCGTCGCGGCGAGCGTTACCTCGAGCAGGACGTCAACCGGCTGTTCAACGGCCGCCACGAACAAAGCATCGGCCCCGAAGCCATGCGCGCCGCCGAGCTTGAGCAGTTGGCCCGCACCTTCTTCAGCGTGCCCGGCCGTTCGCGCCTGCACTACGACCTGCACACGGCGATTCGCGGTTCGAAGATCGAGCAGTTTGCCCTGTACCCCTTCAAGGAAGGGCGCCAACACTCCCGCACCGAACTGGCCCGCTTGCGCGCGGCCGGCATGGAAGCGGTGCTGTTGCAGAACAAGACCTCCATCACTTTCACCGCGTTTACCTACGAGCAACTGGGCGCCGAGTCGTTCACCCTGGAACTGGGCAAGGCCCGTCCATTCGGGCAGAACCAGGGGGTGGATGTATCGCGCCTGGAAACCCGCCTCAAGCAAATCATCGAAGGCAACGAGCCGGCCGCCGAGGGCCTGGACGGCCTGAAGTTGTTCAGCGTGGCCCGGGAAATCATCAAGCACAGTGACGCCTTTACCCTGCATTTGCCGGCGGATGTGGAGAACTTTTCGGAACTGGAGAAGGGCTACCTGCTGGCCGAGGACATCGCCAAGACCCGCTGGGTGATCGAGGAGGAGGGCGCGCGCATTATCTTCCCCAACCCGAAGGTCAAGAATGGCTTGCGGGCGGGCATCCTGATTGTGCCGACCACAGATGTTGGCCTGGCCTGAACCTTGGGTTCAGCGCGGTCAACTGTAGGAGCTGGCTTGCCTGCGATAGCATCAACTCGGTCTGTCAGTTACCTCGAGGCGATGCTATCGCAGGCAAGCCAGCTCCCACCCAGACCCAGTTTTTACACTGGGTTGGGTAGGGTTGCTTAGACTGCTAAGGCACGCGGCTCATTGCGGCGAATCGCGCGGATCTTGTGCAGGGTATCGGCGCAGGTCTGCGCAGCTTCCTTGCCCTTGTGCACAAAGTGCTCAAAGAAGAAGTTGTGGTGCTCGCTGCCCGCGTGGAAGTGATGCGGCGTCAGGGACACCGAGAACACTGGCACTTCGGTTTCCAACTGCACCTGCATCAGGCCGCTGACTACCGATTGTGCGACGAACTCGTGGCGATAGATCCCACCGTCCACCACCAGGGCGGCGGCGACGATGCCGGCGTAGCGGCCGGACTTGGCCAGTAGCTTGGCGTGCAGGGGCATTTCAAAGGCGCCGCCGACTTCAAAGAAATCGATGTCCGACTCTTGGTAGCCCTGGACGAGCATTTCGGCGAGGAAGCCTTTACGGCTCTGATCAACAATATCTTTGTGCCAGCAAGCCTGGATAAACGCGACGCGCTCACCGTGGTGGTTTTTGCTCTTGCTGTCGATTGCGGTGGGTTGCATGTTCTGACTCCTGTTTATGAAAAAAACAGGGCGTTATGAATCGAATGGGATTTAAGGGTACGAGCAGCTGTGTCATGCAGGCATGAAATCAGCACACGGCCCTTAGGCGCCAATCCCGTTCTCTCTTCATCCGGACTATGACCGTCGGCCCCGGGATCACACCGGGTCTGCTGACCTTGCCGCCGTCCTGCGTGAGCAGTTCGAGGCGCCAAGCGCTCGCGGGCTATGCGCATTGCGCGCAATTACCGCCGGTGGGGAATTGCACCCCGCCCTGAGAGCGTTGCCGCCAGAACCCTGGCGGCGGAGAGTTTTTACCATACATTTCGAAAAACTGCATAGGGTGCTTGTTAATATCGACTATCGACAGGTTTGCCAATCAGCCTTGTAGGCGGTTGATATCTGTGGGCGATGCCCGCAGTAATCGGTTACAACAGGTCATTCCCCACTCGCAGAGGCCCACTTGATGTCCGTTATTGATCTTCGTAGTGACACCGTGACCCAACCCACGCCGGGCATGCGCGATGCCATGGCCAGCGCACCGAGCGGCGATGATGTCTACGGTGAAGACCCCAGCGTCAACCTGCTGGAAGCCGAACTGGCCAAGCGCCTGGGCTTTGCCGCCGCGCTGTTCGTGCCGACCGGCACCATGAGCAACCTGTTGGCACTGATGGCCCACTGCGAGCGGGGCGAGGAATACATCGTCGGGCAACAGGCCCACACCTACAAATATGAGGGCGGCGGCGCGGCGGTGCTGGGTTCGATCCAGCCGCAGCCCCTGGAAGTCCAGGCGGACGGTTCGCTGGACCTGGCCCAGGTCGCAGAAGCGATCAAGCCGGATGACTTCCACTTCGCCCGCACCCGGCTGTTGGCGTTGGAAAACACCATGCAAGGCAGAGTGTTGCCCCTGAGCTACCTGGCCGCTGCACGCGCATTTACCCGCGAACATGGCCTGGCCCTGCACCTGGACGGCGCGCGCCTGTACAACGCGGCGGTCAAGCTGGGGGTGGATGCGCGGGAGATTGCCGGGCATTTCGATTCGGTCTCGGTGTGCCTATCCAAGGGCCTTGGCGCGCCGGTTGGCTCGGTGCTGTGCGGCTCCAGTGCGTTGATCGCCAAGGCCCGTCGTTTGCGCAAGATGGTCGGTGGCGGTATGCGCCAGGCGGGTTCTTTGGCGGCGGCGGGGCTGTACGCCCTGGACCATCAGGTGGCGCGCCTGGCCGAAGACCACGCCAATGCCCAGTGGCTCGGCGATGAGCTGCGCAAGGCCGGCTACAGCGTGGAGCCGGTGCAGACCAATATGGTCTACGTGCAGATCGGCGAGCAGGCCCAGGCCCTGAAGGCCTTTGCCGAAGCGCATGGGATCACGTTGAGTGCCGCCCCGCGCTTGCGCATGGTCACGCACCTGGACGTCAGCCGGGCACAGATGGAGCAAGTGCTGGCGACATTTGTCGAGTTTTCCCGGAAATGACAGTGCAGGCCGTCTAATTGACTGTTTCTATCGTATAAACACGCTGTACCACGGGCAAAGGGCCGATATAATGCGGCCCTTTGCCGTCGCTCCGTCTGATGACGTTTAGCACTGGCCTTTGGCCGCAGCCTCCGTGGAAGAACCTAATGAAAAGCGCAGAAATCCGTGAAGCCTTCCTTCGCTTCTTCGAAGAGCAAGGTCACACCCGTGTCTCCTCCAGCTCCTTGATCCCAGGCAATGACCCAACCCTGCTGTTCACCAACGCGGGGATGAACCAGTTCAAGGACTGCTTCCTGGGCCAGGAAAAACGCGCCTACACCCGCGCCACCAGCAGCCAGAAGTGCGTGCGCGCCGGCGGCAAGAACAGCGACCTGGAGAACGTCGGCTACACCGCCCGTCACCACACCTTTTTCGAAATGCTCGGCAACTTCAGCTTTGGCGATTATTTCAAGCAAGACGCGATCAACTTCGCCTGGACCTTCCTCACTGGCGTGCTGAAGCTGCCGAAGGAAAAACTCTGGGTCACCGTCTACGCCACCGATGACGAAGCCTACGACATCTGGACCCAGCAGATCGGTGTGCCGGTCGAGCGCATGATCCGCATCGGCGACAACAAGGGCGCGCCTTACGCCTCCGACAACTTCTGGACCATGGGCGATACCGGCCCGTGCGGCCCGTGCACCGAGATTTTCTACGATCATGGCGCCGACATCTGGGGTGGCCCGCCGGGTTCGCCGGAAGAAGACGGTGACCGTTACATCGAGATCTGGAACAACGTGTTCATGCAGTTCAACCGCACCGCCGATGGCGTGTTGCATCCGCTGCCTGCACCGTCGGTAGATACGGGTATGGGCCTGGAGCGGATCAGCGCGGTGATGCAGCACGTTCACTCCAACTACGAAATCGACCTGTTCAAGAACCTGCTGAGCGCGTCGGCCGCGGCCATTGGCTGCGCCAACGACAACCAGTCTTCGCTCAAAGTGGTATCGGACCATATCCGTTCCTGCGGCTTCCTGATTGCCGACGGCGTGCTGCCCTCCAACGAAGGCCGTGGCTACGTGCTGCGCCGCATCATCCGTCGCGCCTGCCGCCACGGTAACAAGTTGGGCGCCACGGGTAGCTTCTTCTACAAAATCGTTGCCGCGCTGGTGGCCGAGATGGGCGAAGCCTTTCCGGAACTCAAGCAGCAGCAAGCCAACATCGAGCGCGTGCTCAAGGCTGAAGAAGAGCAGTTCTCCAAGACCCTGGAGCACGGCCTGAAGATCCTGGAACAGGACCTGGCTGAGCTCAAAGGCACCGTGGTGCCCGGTGATGTGGTGTTCAAGCTGTATGACACCTATGGCTTCCCGATGGACCTGACGGCCGACATCGCCCGCGAGCGTGAACTGACGGTCGATGAGGTTGGTTTCGAGCGTGAGATGGAAGCCCAGCGTGTACGCGCGCGTTCCGCAAGCTCTTTTGGCCTGGATTACAACACCTTGGTCAAGGTTGACGTGGCGACCGAGTTCACGGGTTATCAGGCCACCGTCGGCTCGGCCAAGATCGTGGCTATTTATAAAGATGGCCAGTCGGTCGATGTCTTGAGCGAAGGCGAAGAGGCGGTCGTGGTGCTCGATCAGACGCCGTTCTACGCCGAATCTGGCGGCCAGGTCGGTGACTGTGGTTTCTTGCGCTCGACATCCGGTCGTTTCGACGTGCGCGACACCACCAAGACCGGCGGTGCTTTCCTGCATCACGGTGTGTTGGTGCTGGGTAACCTGACGGTCGGCGCTCCGGTAGAGACTCAGGTTGATGCTGATGTACGGCATGCAACCGCCTTGAACCACTCGGCTACCCACTTGCTGCACGCGGCGCTGCGCCAGGTATTGGGCGAGCACGTCCAGCAGAAGGGATCGTTGGTCGACAGTCAGCGCCTGCGCTTTGACTTCAGCCATTTTGAAGCGATCAAGCCTGAGCAATTGAAGGCATTGGAAGACATCGTCAACGCCGAGATTCGCAAGAACACTGCGGTAGAAACTGAAGAAACCGATATTGAAACCGCCAAGAAAAAAGGCGCCATGGCGCTGTTCGGCGAGAAATACGGCGACAACGTACGCGTGCTGAGCATGGGCGGCAGCTTCTCCGTGGAACTGTGCGGCGGTATCCATGCCAAGCGCACCGGTGACATCGGCCTGCTGAAAATCATCAGCGAAGGCGGCGTGGCTTCCGGTGTACGGCGTATCGAGGCGGTGACCGGTGCTGCGGCCCTGGCCTACCTCAATGCGGCCGAAGAACAACTCAAGGAAGCGGCGACCCTGGTCAAGGGCAGCCGTGACAACCTGATCGACAAGCTCTCTGCCGTACTGGAGCGCAACCGCCAGCTGGAAAAACAGCTGGAGCAGTTGCAAGCCAAGGCGGCCAGCGCAGCGGGTGACGACCTGTCAGCCTCGGCACTGGACATCAAGGGCGTGAAGGTTCTGGCCGCGCGCCTGGACGGTCAGGACGGCAAGGCGCTGTTGGCCTTGGTCGATCAGTTGAAGAACAAGCTCGGCCGCGCAGTGATCCTGCTCGGCAGTGTCCATGAGGAAAAGGTCGTACTGGTTGCCGGTGTAACCAAGGACCTGACTGGCCAACTCAAGGCTGGTGATTTGATGAAACAAGCCGCTGCGGCAGTGGGCGGGAAGGGCGGTGGTCGTCCGGACATGGCGCAAGGCGGTGGTGTAGACGCTGGTGCCCTGGACGCGGCCCTGGCCCTGACCGTGCCATTTGTCGAGGCCGGTATTTAAGGCGCTGTTAATGAGTCCATGGTCTAGTCATGGGCTCGCTTAGCTGCTGGAAGATTTGTTTATTGGGCGCCCCTTTACGGGCTGAGGCGGCTTAGAAATGGCTTTGATCGTACAGAAATTTGGAGGCACCTCGGTCGGCTCTGTCGAACGAATCGAGCAGGTCGCCGACAAGGTTAAGAAATTCCGCGATGCCGGCGACGACCTGGTGGTGGTGCTGTCGGCCATGAGCGGCGAGACCAATCGCCTGATTGATCTGGCCAAGCAAATCAGTGGTGATCAGGCTCCGCTGGCGCGTGAGCTGGATGTGATCGTGTCCACCGGTGAGCAGGTGACCATTGCTTTGTTGGCCATGGCGCTGAACAAGCGTGGCGTGCCGGCGGTGTCCTACACTGGCACCCAGGTACGGATCCTCACGGACAGCGCGCACACCAAGGCGCGTATCCTGCAGATCGACGACCAGAAGATTCGTGGTGACCTGAAGGCCGGTCGCGTGGTGGTTGTCGCCGGTTTCCAGGGCGTTGACGAGCACGGCAATATCACGACCCTGGGCCGTGGCGGTTCCGACACCACCGGCGTGGCGCTGGCGGCAGCCCTGAAGGCTGACGAATGCCAGATCTACACCGATGTGGACGGCGTCTACACCACTGACCCGCGCGTAGTGTCCGTGGCCCAGCGCCTGGACAAGATCACCTTCGAAGAGATGCTGGAAATGGCCAGCCTCGGGTCCAAGGTGTTGCAGATCCGTGCGGTGGAGTTTGCCGGCAAGTACAACGTACCGCTGCGCGTATTGCACAGCTTTAAAGAGGGTCCGGGCACCCTCATTACTATTGATGAAGAGGAATCCATGGAACAGCCGATCATTTCCGGCATCGCCTTTAACCGCGATGAAGCCAAGCTGACCATCCGTGGCGTGCCAGACACCCCGGGCGTGGCCTTCAAGATCCTTGGGCCGATCAGTGCGGCGAACATTGAAGTCGACATGATCGTGCAGAACGTTGCGCACGATAACACCACCGACTTCACCTTCACCGTGCACCGCAACGAGTACGATGCGGCCGAGCGTATCCTGCAGAACACTGCCCAGGAAATCGGGGCGCGTGAAGTGGTCGGCGACACCAAGATCGCCAAGGTGTCGATCGTTGGTGTGGGTATGCGCTCCCATGCGGGCGTTGCCAGCCGCATGTTCGAGTCCCTGGCCAAGGAAACCATCAATATCCAGATGATCTCCACATCGGAGATCAAGGTGTCGGTGGTGATTGAAGAGAAGTACCTGGAGCTGGCTGTGCGTGCACTGCACACCGCTTTCGAACTGGACGCGCCGGCCCGACAGGGCGAGTAACGCGTTGCCAGGAAGGCGCGGTTGATCCGCGCCTTTCTTTTTTGCCGGGTGATGGCCCAGGCCTGTTCTTTTGCCCGTGCTCGACAATACTTAGGCATGCAGGGCCATGGCCGATGGGTTATAGGCCCAAGGCCTTTTTTTGCAGACTGTTGTTCCCGAAATGAAATGCGTGAGGAGAAAGGTATGCTGATTCTGACTCGTCGATGCGCAGAAAGCCTGATTATTGGTGATGGCGAAATCACCGTGACCGTGCTCGGCGTCAAAGGCAATCAAGTGCGGATTGGGGTCAATGCCCCCAAAGAGGTGGCCGTCCACCGTGAGGAAATCTACCTGCGGATCAAGAAAGAGAAGGACGACGAACCAAGCCATTAATTTTTATCGTTTTTTATGTTTGCAAACGGGGATGAAGCTGGTTAATATACGCCCCGTGTTGCGGAGAGCTGGCCGAGTGGCCGAAGGCGCTCCCCTGCTAAGGGAGTACACCTCAAAAGGGTGTCGGGGGTTCGAATCCCCCGTTCTCCGCCATTATTTGCTTAGTACGTTGCAATCTGGTTTTTTCGCTAAGTTGTTGAAATTAAACGAAAAAATAGCTTTACATAGAGATTGAACGGCCTATAATGCGCGGCAACAAATGCACTCGTAGCTCAGCTGGATAGAGTACTCGGCTACGAACCGAGCGGTCACAGGTTCGAATCCTGTCGAGTGCACCATTTAAGAGTTAGTTGCAGCAATGCAGGTAACTTGGCTCCAACCAGTTGTGATCTGGTATAAAACCACAATCTGCACTCGTAGCTCAGCTGGATAGAGTACTCGGCTACGAACCGAGCGGTCACAGGTTCGAATCCTGTCGAGTGCACCATACAAACAAAAAGCCCGCCTAGTGCGGGCTTTTTGCCGTCTGGGGTTTTTACTTTCCCGGCGGCCTGCGTAGGAATAGTCTCGGCCACGCAGGTTTTTCTCTCGCCCATGTGTTTTCTTTTCTATGGCTGTCGTCGCAGTTTCATACGTGTGGCCAACACTCAGCTTTGTTGTGCAAGCGCTTGTTCTTTCCAGTTTTTTAACGTTTAAAGCGGGCGCACGGTGTATCATTGCGCCCGTCAGCCCCGCCGGGGCTTGTGGAATACCTCCATGGACTTACCCAGTAGTTACTCAGTACCCCGTTTTACCAATCATGAATTGACTGATTGATCCTTCCGGCGTGCCCCGCTGCTGGGAGTGGAGTTCGCCTATGACCGAAGTAGAAGTAAAGAAAACACAAGAAAGCCTGCAGGATCGCCTGGCTCAAGTCGTCGAGCTGCTGCAGCGCCAGCGTGTGGTCGAAGATCTGACCCATCGCCAGGAAGGTCCTCATCAAGACCGGGTCGAGAACCTGGTCCATCGGCAGAATCTCGTCGAATTGCAGCGCAAGCTCGATGACCTGCACTCTGCCGACGTTGCCTACATCCTTGAAGCCCTGCCGCTGGACGACCGTCTGACGCTTTGGCAGTTGGTCAAGGCTGATCGCGATGGCGACATCCTCCTCGAAGTATCCGACTCGGTGCGTGAGACCCTGATCGCCGACATGGACGATCACGAGCTCCTGGCTGCGGCCAAGGAGATGGACGCCGACGAACTGGCCGACCTCGCCCCTGAGCTGCCCCGTGATGTTGTCCATGAGCTGATGGAGACCCTCGACGGTCAGCAGCGTGAGCGCGTGCGCTCCGCGTTGTCCTATGACGAGGAGCAAGTCGGCGCATTGATGGACTTCGAGATGGTGACTATCCGTGAGGATGTCAGCCTGGAAGTGGTCTTGCGCTACCTGCGGCGCCTCAAGGAACTGCCGGGGCACACCGACAAGCTGTTTGTGGTCGACTACGAGGGCATCCTCAAGGGCGTGCTGCCGATCAAGCGCCTGCTGGTCAACGACCCGGACAAACAAGTGGCCGAGGTCATGGCCAGCGATCCGGTGAGCTTTCATCCCGATGAAGACGCCTACGATGCCGCCCAGGCATTCGAGCGTTATGACTTGATTTCGGCCCCGGTGGTCGACAAGAACGGCAAGCTGATCGGCCGTTTGACCATCGATGAGATGGTCGACCTGATCCGTGAGGAAAGCGAAAACGAAGTCCTCAACATGGCGGGTCTGCGTGAAGAGGAAGATATTTTTGCGTCAGTCTGGCGATCCCTGAGCAACCGTTGGGCTTGGCTGGCGGTCAACCTGATTACTGCGTTCATTGCCTCGCGGGTGATCGGCCTGTTTGAAGGCTCTATCGAGAAGCTGGTGGCGTTGGCGGCGCTGATGCCGATCGTGGCCGGTATTGGTGGTAACTCGGGTAACCAGACCATCACCATGATCGTGCGGGCAATGGCCCTGGACCAGGTGAGCACGGGTAATACCTCGCGCCTGATGCGCAAGGAATTGGCGGTGGGCCTGATCAATGGCTTGGTGTGGGGGGGCGTTATTGGGGTGGTGGCCTATCTGCTGTATGGCAGCTGGTCCCTGGGCGTGGTCATGACTGCGGCCATGACCCTCAACCTGCTACTGGCGGCCTTGATGGGGGTGTTGATCCCCATGACCCTTGCGCGCCTTGGGCGCGATCCGGCGATGGGCGCCAGTGTGATGATCACGGCCATGACTGACAGTGGTGGCTTCTTCATCTTCCTGGGCTTGGCGACGATCTTCCTGCTTTGAACCCAATAGGGGCCGGCAAGCCGGCTCCTGCATCCAAAGTAAAAAAAACACGCAAAAAAAAGCCAGCGCAAGGCTGGCTTCAGCTTTCAGTTGCCGGTTATTCGGCTTCTGCGGCTGCCTCAACGTCATGGGCAATCAGCGACACAAGCGCATTTTGCTGACGGTGGGACAGTTGGCGAAACCGCTGTAGCAGCTCGCGTTCGTGCAGTGACAGCTCCGGGCTGTCCATACGCATGCTCAGCTCATCACCCAGAGCGCCTTCCTGAATAAGGCTTTGCTCCATGCGCGCGATGATTTCAGAGTTCATGCTGCGGTGATGATTGCGAGCCACCTCGGCAATGCGTTCCCGCATTCCGTCTGGCAGACGTACGACGAACTTGTCAGCCGTACGGCTGGAATAAATTGCCTGTTTCAATGGGCGCATATATTTAACCGGTTAGTTCAGGGGAGCGGTTTTTGGAATTGGCCGCAACATGTGTGTTAGGACAAGGTTTGCGGACAAATGTTCAACCTGAATTGCAAAGAGGCCGCATCATGCCTCAGATTTGCCGGTTCCTTGGCGTCAATTCTGTGACAAATATTGAACTGACTACAGGCTTTATGCCAGTACTCATTATCAAATTTGCGGACTGGTTAGAAAACTTTTCTGCGCAGTATTCGCAGCGCAGGCTCTCGATGCCCGAGGGTCTTGCGGCGCACATCCTATAGCAATGTGGCCTTTTGCCCTTATTTTTAAGACTAGTGGCAAATGGCCGATTTGCGCGCCCAGGCGACATAAGGTCGGGTGAGAGGTGAGGGGGGGGGGGCGGCGGGGGTGAATCGGTTGTTCAGCGCAGAACCGGGTCGAACTTGAAGCGACGCCCGACAATTGCGGCAATCACCCACGCGCTGGCGAACACGGCGCAGGCGCCTAGGGAAAGGGTGTGCCAATCATTCGACGTGGCGCTGAGCCCCATGACGCCGGTGATGAGGGTCAGAATGAAAAACAGCCAGGTGGTCTTGGTCATGATCGGCTCGCTTAGAAAATCCAGTGCTCAGAAGTGCCGGCGGCCTGCGCGCCTTGTGCCAACTGAACAGAGGGTTGCCCATTGGCTGTCATCACTGCCAGTTGCGCGCGTTGCTGGGTCTGGTGGCTGCCTGTGTGGCTGATCTGCGCTGCATCGCTATCGCCACTGATCTGCAACTGGAACATCACCAGTACCGCCAGGGCCAGGGCATTCAGAAGCAGGAGGGTGCTGTTCATGGGTGTTTCCCCGTGTTCATGTGCAGGACAGATTGTTAAGGGTAAAGAGTGCAGTCATCGTGCCAGCTGCTATTTTGATAAAAATCCTTAAAAAACAGTATGTTAGATTGATCTCAAAAGTATGGCTCGTTGCAAGATGCAATGATGGCCTTTCGTGCTAGTGCATTTTGCACGATGGGTCTTGGCAGCCCTGTAGGCAGGAGGTGGGCGCGTTAACGGCTTACGCCTAAAAAGCTTGCGGACGACATGACAAAACTCACCTTGGCCGTTAACATGCACGCCGTCTGTCGCGACGCCATTTGGCCTGCGCCTGTCATAAGTCCCAGTAGCTCAATTGGATAGAGCATCCCCCTCCTAAGGGGAAGGTTGGCCGTTCGAACCGGCCCTGGGACACCATATAATTCAAGGCTTTTAGCCTTTTCATTCGTTCTTGCCGAATCCCTATGGGTGCAGAGCGGGTGCATTTGTCTCCTTCGTTGTTCTCCTTCTACGTCGTCTGCTTCCCTGTGCTATAGACTCTTGGCAACTAATTGACCGGGAGATAGCTCATGGACAAAGGATTGACGATCGAGCAGCGCATGATCAAGTTTCTTGAAACCCAAGATCATGTGACTCAGTTAGATGGTCACGTACACCAACCTCCGAACGTCAAAATGGCGGACTATCTATTCTTCAATAGAAGAGCAGTGACTGAGCTCAAGACCTTTGAGGTTGATCCGAAGGAGAAAATATTCACTCACGCCAAGCCCGTGATGGATTCAGAAGAATTCCCATTGATCTACGGCACCTACGACCTGAGTACCGCAATCGCTGGTATGCCTGACGGTCAAGCACACCTCAATAGGATTGTTTCCAAAGCCACCACCATGGTGGAAGGGGTGCTTCGCCAGGCGAAAAAGCAAATTGCATCCTCAAAGGAGTTTTTAGGCCTTGATCCCGAAACCCCTGGGATTCTGCTTGTCTTGAATGAGACCGTCGATAGCATTCCTGTGTCTCAACTTGTAGACAGATTCAACTATTGGCTCCGAGGGGGAAACGACAACAATCCCAATCGATTTTCGCATATCGATTTTGTCGTATTGATCCAAACGACTTATCGGATGAAGGCAGAAGCGGGGAAATTGATACCAGCATTCATAATCAGCAATGATTGCAACGCTTATCGCCACCATAAAGTTGAAAGCGATATAGACGAGTTTTTGTGTTCGTGGGCCCACTCGCAAGGTCAAAGCTACGGCTCGACATCTGACATCGCCAATCTCAGCTTCGAACGGGACGAGCCGCCACCCCCTCCGCCAAGGACAAATCAGGACTTTGTGGAGGCTCGATACAGGGCTGACCGACATTTAAAAGAGATGACCGAAGAGCAGTTCACTGAGCACGGTCGTTCAGTGATGGAAAATATGCTGCCTGTAGTTTTAAAAGGGGCAAAAAAACCGTCGGAAGCTGACTCAATGAAATTTCTCAAGCAGTTCATCGAGCTGCTCGAAGAAAGTCGCATCAGGGGATTTGATCTCAAAAAGGTCACTGATCGGATTAAATCTGACAAATAGTCATTACTGCTCCGCTGACTTGATTCGCAATACCGTTGTGGTGGAGCAGGCCGCGTGACGCGCTGTCGCGCGGATGCCCAGCCCAGCGTTCAGCAATTCCTTCACCCTCCTGTGCAGATCGGCGTCCACTGGCCGCCCCTGGTACTTGCCGGCGGCTTTGGCCTTCTCTATGCCCTGGGCCTGCCGGTCGCGGCGCTGCTCGTAATCCTTGCGTGCGATGGCGGCCATCATTTCCACCAGCATTGAATTGATGGCACCCAGCATCCGCCCGGTGAACTCGTCGCCCTTGGTGTCCTGCATTCCCTGGTGGCTGGTCGGCAGGTCGAGCGCGACGATTCGCAGTCCCTTGGAGTCGATCGCAGCCTTGAGCTTTTGCCAGTCCTCCACCGGGAGGCGGGAAAGACGGTCTATCGACTCCACCAGCAACACGTCACCCTTGCGGGCATCCTTCAGCAGGCGCAGCAGCTCAGCCCGGTCGGCGGTGGCGCCGCTGGCGTTCTCCAAGTACACGCTTGCTATGACCTTGTTGTGGTCGCTTGCGAACTGCTCGAGCGAAGCCCGGGCACGGCCGGCGTCTTGTTCTTCGGTGGAAGCTCGGAGGTATGCGCGGATGAACATGATGAGTGCCTGTATCAGTTAGGGCGTTCTACTAATACTGTTGCACTATGGGTGTCACTTATCAAGCGAAAAGCCCGAAAAAGACAAAATAAGCCTGTATCTGGATAGGCATAGGTTAAAGTGCCATCACCTAAATAGTTTTGAAGGTTGGGAATAGATGGCTCCTAGACACGTGGCTCCTGCGTTCAAAGGTGAGGCTTTTACTTGCTTGCATCCAGACTGTCAGACATTGGCAACTATGGTGTGGGGGCAAACCACGTCCAATTTCGGACGCTACGGGTATTTAAGTTTTCAGTTTTACATTTGCAGGTGCGAGCACTGCGAGCAGTTGAGCATTTGGAGCACAACGAACGATCGTACGGGAACGCTGATTTTTCCAAATGCGATTAGCGCTCCGTCCGCTCACGAGCACCTTCCTCCGGACTGTCTGGTAGATTTTGAGGAGGCTCGGGAGATTTCGTCTCGATCCCCTCGGGGAGCTGCTGCCCTATTGCGGCTTTGTCTCCAGAAGCTGCTAGGGCACATCGGCGGTAAAGGCGAGCACATTGACACTGATATCAAAACCCTGGTGGCCCAAGGACTTGATCCTCATATCCAACAAGCGCTGGATGTGATTCGCGTAACTGGGAACAACGCGGTACACCCCCTGGAAATGAACCTTGAGGACGACCATGACAGCGTTCTGGTGCTCTTTGAGATGATTAACTTCATTGTCGAGGAGCGCATCAGTCGACCGCTCAAGACGCAGGATCGATTCGCGAACCTTCCGGAGAAGGCTCGCTTGGCGATTGAAAAACGAGATAAGCCGAAGGTGTAGATGTGAGCAGTTCTGCTCGCATTATATATGCTCAAAACTGTGGGCCTCTGGCATAGATCAGCACACTCTATCAACCTGCCCTAGGGGCAGCCTTCGTTGGCGAGACGCTAGCAACTGGCTTGCTTGCTTTTGGTTTTTGCTTGTCCTTAACGCTGCCGGCTTGGGTGGAGTGCGGGCCTTTGATAGCCACGCGCCTGGTAGTCGTAACTGTGGTCACTGCACCTTTTCGGATTTCAGGCATCGAGGATGGGAGCTGTTCTGCCTCCACCTCCACGAACGGATGGAGCTTTATCTTTACTTTGTGCATCTGAGTTGCTTTCGTTTGGCCGCCAATGTCTGCAACCAGTAACTTTACTCCGGCGTTAGCGGATGCATCTAAGGTGAAAGAGACCTCTAGCTCGACTTCTCCCATTTCAAAAAAAGGGTCTTCATTATCGACTGCTGCGCGGAGTTCTTTTTTAACTTCCTTGATGAAGTCAACTAGGCTGATCATTCCTTTCATGGCTCTGCACTCGGGTTTAAAAACTCACGATATCGTATAAAAAGTATCGCCGGGAGGCCGTTTTTATAGTTGATCCTCAGGTCCTTGTATCAGCTCGTAGGGTTTGAATTTTCGCGTGTTGCACGCCTCGGCAAAGCGCTCTTGAAACGTCATGTCTTCTTACTCAAAGAATCAGCCGGCTGATCGGCGCTACCAATACTTGCGTAGCGCACGGATGGTCAATTAGGCCGCTTCGGATTGATCAGGAGACGCTTTTGCGGAGTTGCGAGTGGGCATTTTCGCCAGCCATTCGCGAAGCGATTCGGAGCCTTCGCAGCCCGATCTCCACTTCTCAAACCGGCCGGTGTACCCATGCGAATTGGCGACCATACCGCTCAGTGCGACACCAGCATTGGAGGCGGTGGCCAGCACGTCATCGTAGATCGCTAGCATCTGCTTGAGCCCTTCGATGTCTTCGGCGCGGGACGCGGCAATACCAGCACGCGAAAGGCTGTCAGCCGCCTCTGGCGATAGCCCGGAGAGCATTGGGTTTGCCCTGAGCACCGCCTCTACAACGTCGGGATGACTACCTGCACGCGCCTCAGCGACCAGTCGCTGGCGCTCTTCCGGCTTAAGGCTCCGCACGATGGCTCGTAGCTCCTGATCAGCCAGGAAGCCAACAACGTCCGAGCTTGCGCGAGGCGTAACCGGAGCAAAGCCGTTGACCACTGTTTGGGCCAGCGTCAGCATATCCTTTGCCGCCTTTTCCATAGCCGGCATCAAGGCAGGAACGATCCCGTCGATCTGCTCCTTGCCCTTGCGCTCGATGGCTGCGGCGTTGAGGTCTTTGTTTCCCCGAATCGAGAGAATTTCTTCTCCAAGGTCCTTGAAAGTCTCCAGCGCCAAGCCCTGCAAATGGCGAACTGACTTCAGCAAGCCGCCGGCCTGCCATGTGCCTTTGGTGCCGTCGGGGCGCTGTATATTGAATGTTCGGGCCTCTACCTGGGAGTGCTCGTATTCGGAGTAATGGAGGTTGGCCAAGCCAACTTTGAGGACGGAGCGTTTGCCGATTTTCATTGAGTTACCTTTTGATTGTCTGGCCGCGGTTCGGCCGGCTTTGGTCTGAGGCTTCGCTCAGGATCTCGAGTAGGGAAGCGTTCTCCGGGGAGTCGCCGCCGGTTGCTGCTGCGTGCAACTCGTCCATAAGGGCGCTGATCTCTCGCACGTCACGATTGAACTGAGTGAGCCCGGATTGCTGGCGCAGCTTGGCCACCTGGTTACGGATGTTCATGGCGGGCCTCGATGATCAGTTGGTACTGTTCTGCGACGTGCTCTTTGATGTTTTGCCCATCAGCCAGCGGCGGGAAGATCCAGGCACTAGAGCTTGGGAATGGCCGCATATCCATCACGCCTACCGGAGCGGGACGGCGGAGGCTTTCAATTGCGCGGACGTGGAGAATGAACGCCTCTGCCAGATTGGCCGCGTCGTTGCTGTTCATGGTGCACAGTGGGAAGTGCATCACCGTTTGCACGCCCAGGACGGGATAGTTGAACGAATGGCCCACCGTCTTGGGGTAGTCCATCTCCTCCTCAACCGCGTCAACGCTGCAGTCCACTACCGTCAACATAACGAGCACTGTCTCTTCGTCTTCGGCGCCGATCTTTTCTGCTATTCGTTTGAGCTCGGCGCGCATCCACTTAATGCTCATTGCCGCATTCCCTCCACCTGTTCGCGGAGTTCTTCAACAGCCTTCTGTAGCTCGGCAACTTCGATGACCCGGGCAACAGCGCCTAGTCCTTCGATCAATGCCTTGCCCTGGTCGGGCGGTAGCTCGCCGGCGGCAACTGCGCGAAGGATTGATTTGGCTGCGCTGGGCAGGTCGGTGTCGTCCAGGTCGAAGCACACTGTCTCGGCAGTTGGCTTGATTGGCGGCACCAGGCGTTCAAGGATCAGTCGGCAAGCCTGCATGTCGCCTTTCTTGGCCGCTGTCAGAACCTTCTTTGTCACGGCGTCTGCACCTTCCGCGAGTCGGGCGCGCAGTTCTTGTGTCTGGCCGGAACGGCCACCGGGATTACCCGACTGTCCGGGCTTCCATTTGCCGGCTTTATCGCGATCAGTCATGCGGTGGGCGATTCCATGGCGATGACCGGTTTGTTTTCGGCGAGCGCTATCAGCAGGGCAGATGCTTGAACGCTTCCGTCTGCTGCGGCTTCGCGAAGGCGGCCCCAGGCGGCAGCAACTTCAGAGCGAGTTGGTTTGTGCTGGCGTCCTCGGGCGGGCTTAGCTGTGTTCATAGATGCGGCCTCGAATGGAGTTTTGAGTGGCTCAAAAACTCACATTAGGCATGATCTGATCATTTATCCAGTGCTTTTTAGGTGCACCTTAGGTGCTACACGCAACGGGATTGAATGGGACTGAAATATTTGGTTTTGGCGGGATTGGAGAGGGTGTTTTTGTTGCAGTAAGTCGAGGATAGTCAAAGTGATACAAGGCCGGGTTTCCGGCTCAGTCCGAACTCGGATTGAGGCTGGAGCGGGGAGGCCTGAACTACCGTTTTGGTATGTCAGGTTTCCGCGCCACGTTTTGCGATATGTGAAAACGTGGCGCGGCGATAGGTTATTTATCCTGGATCTGGTTCGGCAAGCGAATACCGTAATGATCTGGCGGGCTGTCTAAATTGCTTAGCAGATTTGAAAGCAAGTCGTAATCCGTTTCCAACTCATAAAGCTTTTTGTAGCTGTGGTCTTGATTATTGAGCGTTTGGAAAAAGCTGCGTTTTACATCAGCCAAAAGTGACTGCAGCTCTTTTAGATCATCGACAGCTACAGCCAGGTCTTGTGATGAAAGGTAGACCAGCGTTCTGTCGGGGTTGTACATCGTCGGAAGCCGGCCATGACTTGCGCACAGCTCGCGCACGTCATCGAATTTAGCTTTTGCCGCATATGTGTCCCAGTTGAAATTTGGGCGTGACATCCTTTTGCTCCTTCAAATTGGCGAGCGCTGAGGATAGCAGGCCCCTCTTTATTCTGGCGAGGCGAGACCCGCTGTATCACACCTGTTCCAGCCTGCTGTCAGGATGAGCGGTGGCCAAGTAGACCAGACGGTCCGAGTCGGCTCATTTGGTCTGTCTCGATGGGAGGGGAGGAGGTTCCATCCTGGGTCTTGTAGCAGGTCTGGTGATATTGGCCACTCCCCCCTGTGTTGATTTCTACACTGTGTGTTGCTTTCTGCATTCAGTGAGACCAAAACGTCGCGTCGTGCGATACCCGCTACGGGCGGCGTTTCATTCCATTGGGTGACCCTTCACACGCGTCCATTGGGTTCGCTTGGTTTGTTCAACGCCCGTATGATGACGACTGGCAGTTACCCTCTGCATAGAAACCTTTCAAAATTTTTACTAATGGATGCCAGCTATGCAGCTTCCCTCGGTTTTCTATAAATACACGCCATCGTCAACAGCTTGCTTAGTGCTTGAGAGCTCTAGGTTACGCTGGTCAAGTCCGCTGTTGTTTAACGATATTTCTGAATTTCAACGTATGCCGCAATTTTATCCCAGTGTCGCAGACTCCTATAAAGATCTGCCTAAAGCAATTGTGGATGCGGCTTATGATGGTAAGGATATCAATGAGGAAAATTTAGTACCTCAAGTACGCTTGCTACTTAATCTCGTTAAAAAGATAGCCTCAGATGGGAGCAAAAAACGTGAAGACTTACTGGAGGAGCTGACTGGTGAGCTGGTTAGCGCCGATAAAAATATTGAGTTGGCACTTCAAGACTACGTAAAGAATCTTGGATTAAATGCTGCCCGTGTTCTATGCGTTACATCGGAGTATGACAACCAAGCCATGTGGGGGAATTACGCTGAGAACCACACAGGCTGTGTTATGGGCTTTCGCCACATTGTGGAGCGCTCCACGCCGCTGATAGCAGCCACGCAAGTCTCCTACTCAGCTGAGAGGCCTGTCGTAGGGTCAGGCCTCGATTTTTTATTATTCGGTAACACTTCAGAACTAAGAAAGCGTACGTTGCATGCCATTTTTTATACTAAGGATAAGTCATGGGAGTATGAGCGTGAATGGCGTGTTATCACCTGGCGAAGGAATGAAGCAGAAAAGCAGGTTGGTGATTATCTTTTTTATCCAGAGGAGTTAGAATCAGTAACAATAGGTGCACGGGCGACTAGCGTCACTGAGGAGCGTGTTCGTCAACTAATTTCTGAAAAATACACAAGGGCTTCGCTTTATCGCATGGAGCTACATGGCGGTAAACTAGAGCGTAAGTTATTGATTTGTGCTGGGTGACGCAGGCTGGAGGTTACACTTCGCTAAAGTCAGTGGGAGCAATCAATGTCAAGGAGGCTGAAGAGATGTGCGTAATGTGCTCACATCTCTCCGTGCATCTTAACGTTCAGTTCTAAGGTTTATCATATATTCTATTGTTTGCAATAACTTTATTTTGATTTGGGAGTTAATGAGGCGAGCGCCTTTGTAATTTCTACAAACTGGTTTTTTTCCAGCTCGATTTTTTTCAGCTCAGTGGTGGACTGGCCCTTTTCAAGGATATGATTTCTCTCTGTTTCAGATAGGTTTGATATTACCTTGTGTGAAGTTTCTGCACGCTTGACATAAAGGGCGGCGTCAAGAGAGAGGTATTTTATCTCAAGGTTGGTTAGTTCGTTTTGATAGTATTTTGCCTCAACCAGATTTGATTTGTGAAGTCGAAGAAAGAAGTAAGCAAGGATTTCAATGGAAATAATAAATGAAAATTTAGATGCATAATGAATTGCTGTTGCGTAATCACTTGCGCCAGTTTCTGGTGTGCTATTGAAAAATCTTGAGTAGACGCCAAATGCGTTGGGGAAAACGAACCCTGCTAACGCTAAAATTCCGAGTACTGCTAAGAATACGCCTGACACTAAGTAAATAGCTCCTCTGAAGCCCGATCTACTGATTTCTCTTTCGATTCTACTGAAAGATAAGTCGCGAGTTTTGTTTATAGTCATATTGATTTCTGACTTAAGAATATGCTCCTCGGTATAGGCATCTGGGTTCGCACTGCGGTTTTTTTGAGTTGCCACAAAGCTGTTGTTTGTTTGACTTTCAAAGTGGTGACTGTGAAGGAATTCTATTTCTCGTTGCATCTGTTTAAGCTTAGATTTGAGCTCCGAGTTTTCATTGCGCATCTTCAAACGATCAGGGTCTTGTTCAAGGATTTTTCTATCCTTGAATCCCGTTCTAAGATACCAAAATAATACATAAAAGAAGCTTGTTGCAAAAAATATTGGGTAAGAGTATTCGGCTATTGTGACTTTTGTATTGTATTCCGAGCGAAACGGTATATCGACATAAAGTTTTAGCAAGACCCCGATTAACAGAGGTGAGAGAGTTAACACCCAACGCTCTCTAACTTTTTGATCGATGAAGTGTTTCTTTTTGATATCCATGTCCATGATTATGCTCTTGGTCTTTGAAAGCATTATGCCATCACCATGCTGTGAAAGGGAGTCAGGATCCATCTGCAGGGGATGCCAAGTGTGTGCTTGCATTCTATATCTTGCGTTACCACTAACGAATGATTATAGTCCTCTCACAGCAAGTGTGAATGGAGAGATTGATGAGCAAGCCCTCTGAGCCCAAAGAGCCTTTATCCGCGGCAAAACGCCAAAGGCTCTTCAAGGAGCGACAGCGCGAAGCAGGCTATAGGCATACCTCTGTATGGATTCACACAGAGACAGAGCAGGAGGGTAAGCAAGCGGCACGCGACGGGAAGCCACTCAATCCGATGGAGTCGAAAGACCCCCTAAGCTGGGCGGCAGGCTGGATCAGCGAGAAGGGTAAGCAGTAGTTGAACAGACCGTTCACCCCGGTAATCGGCTGAAAATCTAGCCGATTGAATCGATGGCTCTATTTTGAGCCATCACAGAAAAGGTGCCAAGCCGCTGCGTCAACAGCGGCCTGGCGATCACACGACGAAACTTCAAGGTACACGTCATGCAACTTTACCAAAATATCAGTAACGCTCTGAAAGGCCAAGATAAGTCCGGATTTGAAGGGGAGGGCTCGGCACGCACTGAGGCGGGCGACGCTAGCGTCTTACATCTGCCCCTCTTCACCGAGAAGCAACGAACCTTGGTGGTTGAGCTAATCCTCGCAGAGCGTCGCTACGCTACCCGGTGGTGGACACACCTGAGCGAGTTACGGCGGCGTAAGGAGCTCCCTGAGTGGGTTGCGGCGGACATTGGCACTCATGATGAGCATGACCTTCTGCTTGAGAGTAGGAAGGCCGTCAACCAGGCTCTTTTCGGCTCGGATGACCTGGGCGGTGATCAGCAATACCGCGCGGTGGTGTTGGAGTAGGGCTGACAAGCAAAGAAACCTTCGCAGCATCAAGGGCACTACCCCGAAACAGGGTGGTGCCCTTTTTCATTTGTTGGCCGTTGGTGCCTTCTCGGCGAGATAGATAAGGTCTTTCCTCACTTCCTCGGCGCACGGTCTGCACATTCCGAGCATCGTCCAAGGTCGCCAGTCGAGAATAAGGAAAGTGAAGCCTCCGATGCGCTTACATTTCCCAGCATAACCATGAGTGCAGCGGGCCTGCTGGTAGGTCCTTGGTCCCATCTTAATAACCCCTGGTGGTGGTAATTTATAAAGGGTGGGATTTTTTCCGTTTACGCACTCCTCTGGAGGCCCCGGTTTCATTGAAAGGTACTGGGAAAAAATCCCAGTACTGCACCATTTCAGCAAAATACCCGGACGCAACCGGACAATGAGGGAGTGATGACTGGGAAAAATTCCCAGTACTAGGCGGAAAAATTCCCACCGAAAAACTCGAACTCAGATGAACTTGAAGCGCGGTGGCCCAGGGGAAATCTCGAGCTCCTTTCCCGGGCAGTCGTCAATTGCTGCCCACGTGACCGCATACAGCGCGCAACGGGCCATTCCCTGCTCTCTACCGCCCTTACGGCTCTCCCTTGTGCGAACGATCAGCCCAGCCTCCATAAGCTCAGCGAGGGCTGAGGCAAGTGTCTTCGCGTCCATAGGCTTACCCTTGGCCATCATTGAGGCAGTGCAGGAGAGATCCCCGTTATTACGGCCGTTGTAGTTCCTGGCCAACTTGATCAGCACCGTTACCGCCTTGGTCGACAGATTGTCGAAGGCGTCGCTGACCAAGAGCCGATAGGGAAGCGCCAAAACTCGGCCGCCGCCAAAATCGACTTTGTAGGATTTCTTTCTGGCCATTCAGCGGCTCACAGGCAGGTGCGAGCGCTTGCCCCACAACTGGGGAAAGCGCTGGATATCTGGTTTAGGACGCTTCGCGCATGAGGATGTACTTGGCCACGCGATGTGGCGGGCGGCCTGGCTCGGTGGACTGATGCGTCCAATAGGTACGAATCTCGTTGCCTTTCTTTCTGAGGCGGCGGATCGTATTCGGTGGCTGGACTATATCCAGATCCCTAGCGGCTTCGATGGTCGATACAGGGCCGTTTCTCAGCGCCTCTATCATCTTGCGGTCTTGCTCTGTCGAAGAATGGCGTGTCATAGTTTGCCCTTCACGTTGGTGCTATCCAGTGTGTTTTCGTTAGGGCGGTGCTCGAACACCGCCTTAACGCTCTCTCTATTATTCAGTTCTCTTGATTCAATCCCTTCCGGTCCAGCTTCCAGGGGCAACGCACTAATCACCGGGCACCTTCCTTCGCTGCTCGTTCGATCCAAACCTTAAGTTCGCTCATCAGAATCAAGCGACGCCTACCAAGCTTGAAGGTTTTGATTTCTCCCTTTGCTATCAACTCATAAACACCCGATCGCGAATATCCGACGATCCGAGCTGCGTCTTCGACGCTGACGGACAAGGCTGCTGGTTGTTCTGCTGCAAGCATTTTGGTTCTCCATCGGCCATTGGAATTGAGTGGCCGTGGACCAATCCTATTCGTTAAGAATACTGTACGTCAACTGATGCTATATGATTTGTATGAGCGTATGGACTCGCTCGGACGTACGGATTAGGATTGTCGCTCGATTTATGGCTCGGAGATTTTGAAATGGCCAAGAACAAACCTAACCAGGGATCGCGGAAGACCGAAACACTGACCCTCCGGTTAGACCCAAAGGTCAAATTCACGATCGACGTCATTTCTCGGGTAAAACGGCAGTCAATTACTGGGGTAGTAGAGGCAGCAGTTGAAGCGTTGGTTTTCGATCTTGATGTTCCATTTCATGATGGTGGGAATACAGAGAGCCGGTCGGTTGCTAATGCCGTAACAGAGGTGTGGTCGACTGATGAAAGTGAGCGCTTTGTAAATCTCTGCTATCACCTGCCTAACCTCCTCACATTTGAAGAGCAGCGTATCTGGGAGACGATTAAGGCATCCCCTGTTTTCATGGAAAAAGCGCACGCAAAAATTGGCACTCACTGGCAAGTCGAGGGGGTAGGTCGCCTTGATCGAGAATATATCCGAATGTTCTGGAGCGACCTTCTCGAGCACGTGGAGGAAAACAAAGAAAGCCGCACTATCGTTCCCTTTGAGCCTCCTTTCTAAATCAGCTCTACCGCGGCGGCCTTGGTGCCTGGCGCCAAGTGCGCGTAACGAAGTGTCATCTTAATATCGGCGTGCCCCAGCAGATCCCGTACCGTGTTGAGCGGTACGCCAGCCATTACCAGGCGTGAAGCAAAGTCGTGCCGCATATCGTGCCAGCGGAATCCGTCGATCTGCGCCCGCTCAAGCAATTTGAGCCAGGCGCTTTTCACGTCCTCAAAACGACCGCCGCCTTGGCCAGGGAAGACATACGGCGACTCGCTCACCTGCTTTTTCCAGGCTTCCAGCACCCCAATAGTCTCCCTGTTCATCGGGATGTGGCGCGTATCGCTTGTCTTGGTGGTGGCCCCGGCGACTGTGATTGTCTTCGTGTCGAAGTTCACCGCTGACCATTTCAGGTCGAACAGCTCTCCGCGCCTCATGCCGGTATTCAACGATACCAACACCATGGCCTTCAGGTGATCGGTGAAGGGCAGTTCCAGCAGGCTTGGCATCGGCTCTCGGTGGCGGTCCGTCCTCCAGGTGTTTGCACTCTCGCGCTCAGCCCTCATCTCATCCTGTCGAGCGTCCAGGGCGTCGCGTAGACGCTTGGTCTCATCAGCAGCCAGGTAGCGAATCACCCCCTTTGAGTCGACTTTGAGCTGTTTCAGCTTGGCCAGCGGGTGTGTGTCGATGTACTCCCACTCAACGGCACGACTGAAAACACCACTGATCGAGCCCATTTTTCGATTCACCGTCGATGCTTTGTTGCCGGCTTGCATCCAGGCGGTGCGGATCTGCTCCAGGTCTCGCCCGGTGATCGCGTCCAGGCGCTGGGACATGATTGGGTCGAAGTTATTGCTGAGGGTGTGCTGCGTCTTCTCGTGGCCTTTGTGATGAGCCTTGAACCACGGCATATAGGTGTCTTCAATGAAGTCGCGCAAGGAGGGCAGGGTGGCTCCCCTTCGGCCTTGAGTGACCGCCAGAGGCTCTCCATGTGCTCGGGCTTCTGCGAGGTACTGAGTGGCCTCAGTGCGCGCTTGATCAAGCGTGAGAATGCCTACACGGCCTAAAGTCTTCTTCCGGCCACGGGCCCAGGAGACGACGTAAGACTTTGCACCTGCGGCAGTAACACGCACGAATAGACCGCCGACGGTGGTATCGTGAACTTCGTATTCGTTGCCAGTGACCTGCAGTGATCCCAGCAGTTTGGCTGTTAGCTTCTCTTTCAATTTGTTCCCATGGGTGCATGGTGGGTGCAAAAAGTACTATACGGGGTCGTTTTTACGGACGCAACCGGACGCTAAGGCCAATAAATACTGGGTTTTCTCAATGGTGACTGGGCTTGATATGACCCTCCTAAGGGGAAGGTTGGCCGTTCGAACCGGCCCTGGGACACCATTTGCAGTCTCGCCTCCACCCTGGCCGAGACGCTGAAAAACCCCGATCAGATTTTGCTGGCGGGGTTTTTTTATGGGCGGCTGTTTTCTTGGCCGCTTGGCCAGTGCCTTTGGGCTGGCTGGCGAGATATATTGTTAAAACCTTGTACCTCGCCCCCGGTCTGGATGCGTCTGACACGTAGCTGAACAGCGAAGGAACTGTTGGGTGCCAAGTTCATCGAAGGCTGCATGCTTCGGTGATCCCGAGGTTGTGCCGCTTGCTGGATCAAAATGCCCCTGGGTGCCTGTGTAGTTGGGTGCCTGGGCTTAACGACGCTTCGCCCTCAGGCTAGTGCGAATTGCCTGACACCCACTGCAAGGAGCCGCTCGGAACGCCGATGCGCCAGATCTGGAAATCTTTTCGAGCCCTTTATTTCGCCTCCTTGATGATGCTGATCGGCTCCGGCCTGCTCAGTACTTACCTGGCCTTGCGCCTGGCGGCGGATAACGTCGACAGCCTATGGGTCGGTGCGCTGATGGCGGCCAACTATTTTGGCCTGGTGCTGGGTGGCAAGATCGGGCATCGCCTGATCGCCCGCGTTGGTCATATTCGGGCCTATGCCACCTGTGCCGGGATTGTCGGTGCGGCGGTGCTGGGCCATGGCCTGGTGGACTGGCTGCCGGCCTGGATCGTGCTACGGATAATCGTCGGCCTCGGCATGATGTGCCAGTACATGGTGATCGAGAGCTGGCTCAACGAGCAGGCGGATGCCAAGCAGCGTGGCGTGGTGTTCAGCGGCTATATGATCGCGTCGTACCTGGGCCTGGTGCTGGGCCAACTGATTCTGGTCATGCACCCCCAATTGGGGCTTGAGTTGCTGATGCTGGTGGCGCTGTGTTTTGCCCTGTGCCTGGTGCCGGTCGCCATGACCCGGCGTATTCACCCCGCGCCCTTGCATCCGGCGCCGATGGAGCCGCGCTTTTTTATCAAGCGTGTGCCGCAGTCTTTGAGTACGGTGCTGGGGGCGGGCCTGATCGTCGGGTCCTTCTACGGCCTGGCGCCGCTGTACGCGGCCCAACAGGGCTTGAGCACCGAACAGGTCGGCCTGTTCATGGGTAGCTGCATTTTTGCCGGCCTGTTGGTGCAGTGGCCGCTGGGCTGGCTGTCCGATCGCTATGACCGCGCCTTGTTGATTCGCTGTTTCGCCCTGTGCCTGGCGGTGGCGGCATTGCCGCTGGCGATCATGACCCAGGTGCCGCTGGAAGTGCTGTTTATCGCCGGGTTCCTGTGTTCGTTGGTGCAGTTCTGCCTCTATCCGCTGGCCGTGGCATTTTCCAATGACCATGTCGAAGGTGATCGCCGAGTGTCGCTCACCGCGATGTTGCTGGTGACCTACGGGGTGGGCGCGAGTATCGGGCCGTTGCTGGCCGGCGTGGTGATGAAGCTGTTTGGCAACCAGATGCTCTATGCCTTCTTCAGCCTGTGCGCATTGATCCTGGTCTGGCGTATTCGCCCCAAGGCTGTGACCAACCTGCATCAGGTGGACGACGCGCCGTTGCACCACGTGGCCATGCCCGACAGCATGTCCAGTTCGCCATTGGTGGCAGCCCTCGACCCGCGGGTGGATGAGCAGGTGGTCCAGGACCAGATGCAAACCGCCGCGCCAGAGCCTGCGCCCGACGCAGAGCCGGAGATGGAGCCGCAGCCCGAGCCCGAGCCGCCGGAGCATCCTGACCCGGATGAACACCCGCATGACCTGAGCCGGGCCCGTCCCTGAAACAAAAAACGGGCAGTTCCCAAAGGAGCTGCCCGTTTTTTTGTGCCTGTGGTTTGGCGCTTACATGTCGTCGTCTTTATCGAACCGTCGCGCCTCGCGCTGCAGTTGGTAGACAAACCGCTCAACCTGGCGCTGCACCAGGCCGCTCATGTTGTGAAAGCGCACACCGGCAAAGGTGGTGTTGATCCTTTCTTCGAAGTGCAGGTAGCGCAGCTCCACCGCCGTGGTCATGCTGCCGAAGGGCAGGGCGGCGATAAAACGGTCGTAGACCTGGCCTAGTTGCAGGCGCTCGGAGATATCACCTTCAAAGCGCAGCTTGCAGCCGGTGGCGGAGATATCCAGCAGCTTGCCACTGATAGGCGCCTTGAGTTTCTCGCCACCCAGTTCGATATTCACCAGTTGCGCCAGTTTCAATGCCGCGCGAAAGGCATTGCGGCGCTGATGGTAGACCACTTCTTCTGGCAGGCTGCCTTTATAGATGCGGTGGCCGTCCTTTGCACCGATGGTCAGCGGGCCATTGCTGTCCCAGGCCACGCGCACGCCTTCGTGAAAGCCTTCGATACGAAATGCTTCGCCATTCTCCAGATAGCGTTCACCTTCGGGCGGGATCATTTCGTCCAGGCTCAGGGTCTTGCTGTCCTTGTCGACATCCACCAGGTAGCTTTGGAAGCGCTGGTTGCGTTCGTGGAAGGTGATGATCAGCGGGTCGTGGCTCTCTTGCAGCAGCCGCAGGGTGCTGGCAATTTCCAGAGGGGTGGTGAGGACCTTGGGGGGCTGCGGAGCATCTTCCGCGCTAAGGGTGTTGAACACGGTTCTTCCATCTCCAGACAAAATACGACTACACGCAAGAACCGGCATTTTGCCAGCATGTGGCACGCCTTGATAGGGCGCGCAATAAACCGGCGTCAGGCTTGGCTGAGGGTGCTGGGCTTGACCAGCCGTGAGGTGGAGCCCTGGGCGTTATACAGTGCTGGAGGTTCGCCGCCATGGAGGATGCGCAGCTGGTTGGCGGTGGTGGCTTGCTGCAGTTGGATCGACTGGCCATTGAGCACATTGGCTTGCTGGCAGTTGATCAACAACTCATTGAGCGCTGCGCTCTGGGCCAGCAACTGGTCGCCGACCGACGAGTGGCTGGCCAACTGCTCCAGGCCGCTGTGATCAGCGGGCAGGCCCAGGCTGAGCAGGATCTGGCTGCGTTTCTGGCCGTGTTGTTCAAGCAGGATGATCAACGATTGCTTGCGTGCCAGTATATCTTCCAGCAGGCGCATATCGCGGCCGCACAGGGCCACGAATTCGTCTTGAAGCAGCTCCAGCAGGTGTTGCGCGGGAGCCAGGTCTTCAGTGATCAGGTGCAGCAAATTTTCGTCGTGCATGGCTGGCCTTGGGTTTTAAGCGTCCAAAAGCCTGGCGCAGGCCTTGGCCTAGCGCTCGGCTTTGATGATTTTGCCGGCTAAACGGTCGTTGTCGATCTGATAGCTGCCATCGGCAATCGCCTGTTTCAACTCGGCCACGCGGGCTTTATTGACAACTGGCTGATCGCGCAGCGAGTCCGTGATCTTCTGCAACTGTTGAGCCTCGTTGCTCAAATGCACCGATTCGCCACTTTGGGTCGAAGCGGTTTGTTCTGCCTTGGCGGGCAGTGCCGGGGCCTTGGCTTCAACGCTGTCCTTGGCCGCGTTGGTACGCGTGCCGCCGGGCGTTGCCTGGGCGCTGTTCAATCGGCTGAAATCAATGACCATGTTAAAAAACCTCTGGGTATTTGGACGCTTGCCATGTTTTCGGCCATACCCGGACAAACTTTAGGCTCGATCGACAATAAACCTGTGCACAGCGTGATCTCGGCACAGTGTAGGAAAAGCCAGCGTCCCACGCCAGTGATCTATAGTGCGACCTCCACCTGGCCAGGCGCTGTTACCCGGGCCTTGATCACGCGCTTGGAGTTGAGGTTCTTCACGCGAATCTGTTCGCTCATCCCGCCATTGGCCAGGGCTTCTCCCGGCATTTTCACGTTCAGGCCGCCACTGCTGGCGGATATCACCACCTGGTCACCTTTGCGCACCACTTCTGCCTGTTCCAGGTGAACCAGGGTGATGACCTGGTCGGTTACCATTGGTCGGGTCAGTTTCTGCCCGACCGCCTGGTCCACGGAGGTGAGGTAGCCCTGGCTGATCTGGCTGATGTCCCGCTCGCGCAGGGCCACGTCTTCAAAGCCGATGATGCCGGTACGCTTGAGCGGGCGAGTAACGGTCACTACGTCACGAAACAACCGGACCTGGGCCGGCACGAACACGGTCCAGGGCGAACTGCCGTCGCAGCGCACGCGCACGGTCACGCGACCAATGGGCTGGGCTGGGCTTTCCAGGGAGCCTGTCAATTCCTTGTCGCACATGGGCATGCGCAAACGCGGGTCCAGTTGGTTGACCTGGATTTCATAACGGCCCGGTGTCTGGGTGCTCGCCAGATAATCTTCTACAGTGAACTCAAGAAAGCCTTGAGTGACGCCGATAAGCAGATCAGGCAAGGTGACGTTGTCGGCGTGGGCCTGGTGGCCTGCGCCCAAGGCAAGCAACGCCATCCAGGCGCAGAGTAATCTGCGGTACTGTGGCGAGCGAAGGCGTCGGGAAACTGTCGTTTTGATGTCCATGGCCAATAAAAAGCAAAGCGCGTGCCGTTTCGTGTTGGGGGCGCGTCGTACCCGTAAGTTTTGTAGCGTAGGAGTCTGGGCATGGCGGGTGTAATGGATTCAGTGAACCAGCGCACACAGCTGGTAGGGCAGAATCGCCTGGAGTTGTTGCTGTTTCGACTCGATGGCAAGCAGCTATATGGCATCAACGTCTTCAAGGTGCGGGAGGTGCTGCAATGCCCCAAGCTCACCATAATGCCCAAGTCCAACCCGGTGGTGTGTGGCGTGGCCAACATCCGTGGCTCGACGATTCCGATTCTTGACCTGGCGATGGCCACCGGTTCTGCCGGTTTGCAGGATCGCGAGAACCCGTTTGTGATCATCACCGAGTACAACACCAAGACCCAGGGTTTCCTGGTGCGCTCGGTGGAACGTATCGTCAACATGAACTGGGAAGAGATCCATCCACCACCCAAGGGCACCGGGCGCGACCACTACCTCACGGCAGTGACGCGGGTCGATAACCAGTTGGTGGAAATCATCGACGTGGAGAAGATCCTCGCGGAAGTGGCGCCGACGTCGGAGCATATTTCGGTGGGTGTAGTGGATGAGCAGACCCAGCAGAAGGCCGTGTCCCTGCGGGTGTTGACGGTGGATGACTCGTCGGTGGCGCGCAAGCAGGTGTCCCGGTGCCTGCAGACCGTCGGTGTCGAAGTGGTGGCGCTCAATGACGGCCGCCAGGCGCTGGACTACCTGCGCAAGCTGGTGGATGAAGGCAAGAAGCCGGAAGAAGAATTCCTGATGATGATTTCCGACATCGAGATGCCGGAAATGGACGGCTACACCCTCACGGCCGAGATACGCAACGACCCACGCATGCAAAAATTGCATATCATCCTGCATACTTCATTGTCCGGTGTATTCAACCAGGCAATGGTCAAGAAGGTCGGTGCCGATGACTTCCTGGCCAAATTCCGTCCTGATGACCTGGCATCCCGGGTCGTTGAACGGATCAAATCTGCAGATCACGGCTAGGGGCTTTCTCCCTGGCGGTCACACGAGTTAAGAGGCGGTTTCATTGTCTACGGGTAATTTGGATTTCGAACAGTTCCGGGTCTTCCTGGAAAAAGCCTGTGGCATATTGCTCGGTGAAAACAAGCAATACCTGGTATCAAGCCGTCTCAACAAATTGATGGAGCAGCAGGGCATCAAGTCCCTGGGCGAGTTGGTACAGCGCATCCAGGGCCAACCGCGCAGCGGGCTCAAGGAGATGGTGGTCGATGCCATGACTACCAACGAAACCCTGTGGTTTCGTGACACCTACCCCTTCGAGGTGCTCAAGAACAAGGTATTGCCCGAGGCCATCAAGGCTAGCCCTGGCCAGCGCTTGCGCATCTGGTCGGCGGCATGTTCGTCTGGGCAGGAACCCTATTCGCTGTCGATGTCCATCGATGAGTTCGAACGGACCAACATGGGGCAGTTGAAGGCCGGGGTGCAAATTGTTGCCACTGACCTGTCCGGCACCATGCTGACCAACTGCAAGACCGGCGAATACGACAGCCTGGCCCTGGGCCGCGGCCTGTCCCCGGAGCGCCTGCAGCGTTACTTCGACCCCAAGGGCGCCGGGCGCTGGGCGGTCAAGGCGCCGATCAAGAGCCGGGTGGAGTTCCGCTCGTTCAACCTGCTGGACAGCTACGCCAGCCTTGGCAAGTTCGACATCGTGTTTTGCCGCAACGTCTTGATCTACTTCTCGGCTGAAGTGAAGAAGGACATCCTGCTGCGCATCCACGGTACGCTCAAGCGCGGCGGCTATTTGTTCCTCGGCGCGTCCGAGGCGCTGAACGGTTTGCCGGATCATTACCAGATGGTGCAGTGCAGCCCAGGCATTATCTACCAGGCCAAGTGATGGCTTGAGCCGAGCCGACGCAAAAGGGAGCCCCCAGGGGCTCCTTTTTTTTGTCCGGCGATCCTGGGGCGTACCCTGCTGGAACTGATGTTTCCTTCCTCACCACCCAGCATTGGGTGGGCAAATTCAGCCCGCCCAATACGAAAAGTCGTGTTTGCGACGGTGGGATTGACTCTTCGTCGCGCTCACCAGAAGGAGGGTGTATGGGAAACGTTTCATCAGGGTACGGTCCGCAAGGCGCACGGTTTGCATTCGATTCTTCAGTTGAACAGCGGCGTATCGATGACCCCTTGGCGGGAAGAGGGCAGGCAGGTTCAAGGCCTGTATTTGGCGCCCATGGCCCCAGGCCGCCGGGTATGAATTTTGTCTCGGGTAATCCCAGTGCTTCGAGCCAGCCTTTCAATTATGGCGCTTATCCATCCGGCGGTAATTCTGCCCTGGCTCACAACAATTTTTTTCCTTCCAATAGCGCGACGCCGGGGAGAAAAACCGCGGATATTTTTGGCGGTTTTTTCCAGAGTGAAAACGGCAACTGCGCCACTATTTCAGCCATCAAGGCCTCAATGCAGCGTTTTGGCCAGAAACCGACCGATATCTTCAAGGACGTGAAGAAAACCGCCAATGGCTACCATGTCACCATGCGGGATGGGAAAACCGTGGATTTGACCCGGCAGGAACTGCAACAGGCCACCCAGCACGCCGGGCTCAAAGGAAGTGATCCCGCGATGATCAAGGACGCCAGCTTTATATACGCCGTCAGTGCCAAGCGGGCGCAGAACGAAAACCACGAAGGATCAGGGCACAGCTATGCCAAGGCCTTGGACTCCCTTAAAAACGGTGAGTACACCAAGGATGTGTTTGTCCGGTTGGGCCTGAAGGATCATGTCAGGCAGGGGACTTTGCGCGACTTGCAAAGTGGCATGGTGGGTACGATAGACAAGGATGTGGGCGGTGCCGGTACCGCGCACTCGATGGCGGTAATTGGGGGAATGGAGGAGCGCTGGGGCAAAGTGGGACAGCGAGCCACAGCGGGCAAGATTTCCGATGGCAGGGGGCACGAATGGAAAGAGAACGTATTGGTTCTGACTTGATGGCACTCCTCCAGGCCACCTCCGCAGGAACCGGCAATCCGGCTCCTGCCGCTTTCTTTAAACGGCAATGCCCATTGCCGCTTTCCTGACGTTTCGCGGAAAAGCGTTGCCGCTTTTGCGCCATTGCCGCCGGCAATGCCTGCCTAACCCCTTGATTTATTGGGGTTGATAAACCTGGCATGGGGCTTGCTATAACCCTGTTACGAAAAGCAGGTCAGCCCCTAAAGGTTTCCGCCATGAGCATCAGCTTCGATAAAGCGCTCGGTATCCACGAACAAGCCCTGGGCTTCCGCGCCCAGCGTGCCGAAGTCCTGGCTAACAACATCGCCAACGCCGATACCCCGAACTACAAGGCTCGGGACCTGGACTTTGCCGCCGTGCTCGCCGCACAGAGCGACAAGACCAAGAACGGCTCCTTCGCCTTGAACATGACCAATAACCGTCATATCGAAGCCCAGGGCCTGAGCAGTGGCGATGAGTCGCTGATGTATCGCACGCCGATGCAGCCGTCGATCGACCAGAACACCGTCGATGCGCAGCTGGAGCAATCGAACTACGCCGAGAACTCGGTGAACTTCCAGGCCAGCTTCACCCTGCTCAACAGCAAATTCAAAGGGCTGATGTCAGCCCTGCGCGGAGAGTAAGCCATGTCTCTATCCAGTGTTTTCAATATTGCCGGTAGTGGCATGAGCGCCCAGACCACGCGTCTGAACACGGTCGCCAGTAACATTGCCAACGCCGAGACAGTGTCGTCGAGCATCGACCAGACCTACCGCGCCCGGCACCCGGTGTTCGCCACCATGTTTCAGGCCGGTCAGAACGGCGGCAGCGATTCGTTGTTCCAGAGCCAGGATGCTGCCGGCCAGGGCGTCCAGGTGCTGGGTGTGGTCGAAGACCAGAGCAACCTCGAGGCGCGCTACGAGCCCAATCATCCTGCCGCGAACGAAAAGGGCTACGTGTACTACCCCAACGTCAACGTGGTCGAGGAAATGGCTGACATGATTTCCGCCAGTCGCTCGTTCCAGACCAACGCGGAAATGATGAACACCGCCAAAGCCATGATGCAGAAGGTCCTGACCCTCGGTCAGTGATAAGGGGCGCTAAAGCATGTCTGTCACTAACGATGTGTCGAATCAGTCGACGATCCAGAGTCTGTTCGACTCCAAGGTCAAGGATGCCAAGTCCACCCAGGGCAACCTGGCCGACACGGCCAAGGCGGCCTCGGGCAACCAGTCCCTGGGCAAGGATGCGTTTCTGCAACTGCTGGTTACCCAGCTCAAGAACCAGAACCCGCTGTCGCCCCAGGACAACGGCGCGTTCGTCGCGCAACTGGCGCAGTTCAGCAGCCTGGAAGGCATCAACACCCTGAACGACTCGGTGAACACCATCACCGGCAACTACAAATCGTCGCAGGCGCTGCAAGCCTCGTCGCTGGTCGGGCGTTCGGTGATTATCGAAACCAACAAGGCCATGGTCGACACCAGCAAGAGCTTCACCGGCTCGGTCGCCGTGGGTTCGTCGGTGGGCAACGTCACCGTCAAGGTCACCGACAAGGACGGCAAGCTGGTCAAGACCATCGATCTGGGCGCCCAGAGCGCCGGCAAGTCGGACTTTATCTGGGACGGCAAGAACGAGGCGGGCGAGCAGCTGGATTCCGGCACCTACACCTTCGCGGCCAGCACCAAGAATGACGCTGGTGATTCGGTTGCCCTGAAAACCTCGCTGCCGGCCACGGTCACCAGCGTGACCTTGAGCCAGACTGGCGGCGAAATGCTACTCAATCTTTCTGGCGGCATGGGCAGCATCAAGCTGTCGCAAATTCAGACTATCGGTACATAGAGCCGGCTAGATACGGCAAGAGGAGAGAAACATGTCTTTTAATATCGGCCTTAGCGGCCTCTATGCGGCCAACAAACAACTGGACGTGACCGGCAACAACATCGCCAACGTCGCGACCACTGGCTTCAAGTCGTCCCGCGCAGAGTTCGGCGACATTTATGCGGCGTCCCGCTTGGGCACTGGCAATAAAACCATCGGCACGGGCGTTAACCTGGCGGCGGTCTCCCAACAATTCACCCAGGGTGAAGTCAACGGCAGCGGTGGCGTGTTGGACATGGGTATCCAGGGCGGCGGCTTCTTCGTGCAGAAGGGCAGCGACGGCTCGCTGGAGTACACCCGTAATGGCTCGTTCCAGGCGAACAAGGACGGCTACATCACCAACAACACCGGCACCTCGCGCCTGCAGGGCTACGCTGCCGATGAAGATGGCAAAATCTCCAAGAGCGGCCTGACCGACCTGCGGATCAACCTGTCCAACTTGCCGCCCAAAGCGTCGACCAAGGTTGACTCCAGCAGCAACCTGAACTCCTCCAAGCCGGTGATCGACCAGACGACCAGCCCGTTTGATCCGACTGAAGCGAGCACGTTTACCGAGCAGTACGGCACCACGTTGTATGACACTCAAGGCAATGCCCATGAGATGGTGCAGTACATGGTGAAAACCGGCTCCAATACCTGGAAGTCCTACACCCTGATCGACGGACGCAATCCTGACGGTACGCCGGTCAAGGGCACAGGTGCGGTTGCGCCGGTGGCCTCCACGGTGACATTTGATACATCAGGCACGCTCAAGGGGATCGTCACTCCGCCAAGCACCGTATCCAACACCACCCTGACCATCAGCAACTGGAAGCCGGGCGTCATGGATAATGGCGTGTGGAACCCTGACAACGGGGCTGCTGCCAACCCGGGCGGTATTGCGATCAACATGTCCGATATCACTCAGTACAACTCGGCCAGCTACCGCAACCCGCCGATCACTGATGGCTATGCCACCGGCGAAATCACCGGGCTGAAAATCGACGGCAGCGGTGTGCTGTTCGCCACCTTCAGCAACCAGCAGAGCAAGGCCATCGGCCAGATCTCCCTGGCCAGCTTCAATAATGAGCAAGGCCTGCAGCCCGCAGGTGGCACCACCTGGAAAGAAACCTTCGCCTCTGGCCAGCCTGGCTACGATGCACCAGAAGCCGGGACCCTGGGCTCGATCGTGGCCAACTCCCTGGAGAACTCCAACGTCAACCTGACCAATGAGCTGGTGGACCTGATCAAGGCCCAGAGCAACTACCAGGCGAACGCCAAGACCATTTCCACCCAGAGCACCATCATGCAGACCATCATTCAGATGACCTGATGCGCTAGTGCTGCACAAGAAGCCCCTCCTAGGAGGGGCTTTTTTGTGGGCGTAGGAAAACCCAGCGCAGAGCATCAGGTAACGCGTTGAAATGCATGGGAAGGAACACTCCGCTCCTGCTTCGCCACTGATGGGGCCAGAGCCCTGTTGGCTCACCAATCTTGGGAGGGCGGAGCATGGAGAGTCTAGGGTGGTCTGCACCAGGTACGGGGCGCGTGATGTTCACACCGGCTGCGGCACCGACGGTGTTGCCTGCCGTTGGGCCTGCTGGCGAAGCGTCGACGGTCAAGACGTTGCTCAGCCAACTGTTCGATGCCGAGCAAGCCGGCAAGACTCAGACGGTGCAGGATCTGCGCGACAAGTTGAATGATCTGCGCCAGAAAATGGGTGACGAAAAATTCAAGGAGGCGCTAAACAAGCTGGGCGAGAGCGCGGATAGCAAGTTTCTCGAGTTTCTCAAGCGGATGCTGGACGAATGGTTTCCCAGTGATGACGTAGCGCCACCCAGCCCGCCATCGCCAAGAGGTGGCGGTGGCGGCGGCGGTAGAGTGAACCCTGCGGGGTTTGGCCCTGCCGAAAAAATGTCCGATAAGCCTTATACCAACGGGAGGAATTATTTCAACTACAAGCCTGATAACAGCAACCCCGGTCAAAAGCCGGGAACCGGTAAAGAATCGGGCAATATCTGGAGTGGTTTCAAGCAAGGGCCTGACGGCAATTGTGTGACGGTTTCCGCAATAAAGGCCGCCATGATGCGGTATGGCAAGGAGCCTACGGATGTGTTCAAGGAGGTTAAAGGGGCGGGCGATGGCTATGACGTGACGATGCGCGATGGATACAAGGTTCATTTTTCCAAGGAAGAATTCAAGGAGGCCGCAAAGGAGGCCCGATTCGAGGGAGATGATCCTTCGATGATAACGTCCGCCAACTTCATATTTGCCGCGAGCGCCAAGCGGGCCCAGATGGAAAACAACGATGGTAAGGCTGCGCGCAGTTTCAAGGATGCCATCAAGACCCTTAACGATGGAGAGTATTCGCGAGAGGGTTTGGACCGCATAGGGCTCAAGGGGCTTTACAGGCAGGCGACCGATGCCGACTTGAGGAACAGCAAGGTCGGGACGGTGGAGTACGGCGGCCATTCGATGGCGGTGATTAACGGCCGCATTGAGCTGTGGGGGCAGCGAGGCGGTGTGCCTGCATCGGGTATAGCCACCGTGTTGATCTAGTCTCGTACGAGGGTTTTTCCGGGCAAAAGAAAGCCCCCGATACACTTTGGGTGTATCGGGGGCTTTTCAGCCTTGGAGGGTTAGCCCCAGGGCGGGCTCAGCTTATTGGCAAGCTTCGCAATCCGGCTCGTCAATCGCGCAGGCCTTTGGCACTGGCGCCGGACCGGCTGGAGCAGCCAGCACCGAATCATCACCGTGGTTGCCGCTGGATACAGCGTTCAGCTTACCGGTGTTGATGGTCGACTTCTCGGTGCTGGTCGCGGCCAGGGCACGGAGGTAGTAGGTGGTTTTCAGGCCACGGTACCAAGCCATGCGGTAGGTCACGTCGAGCTTCTTGCCCGAAGCACCGGCGATGTACAGGTTCAGGGACTGGGCCTGGTCGATCCACTTCTGACGACGGCTGGCGGCGTCAACGATCCACTTGGTGTCCACTTCGAAGGCCGTCGCGTAGAGCTCCTTGAGTTCTTGCGGGATGCGCTCGATCTGCTGCACCGAACCGTCGTAGTACTTCAGGTCGTTGATCATGACCGAGTCCCACAGGCCGCGGGCTTTCAGGTCGCGGACCAGGTACGGGTTGATCACGGTGAATTCGCCCGACAGGTTCGATTTCACATACAGGTTCTGGTAGGTCGGTTCGATCGACTGCGACACGCCAGTGATGTTGGCGATGGTCGCGGTCGGTGCGATGGCCATGATGTTGGAGTTACGAATACCTTTCTGCACACGGGCACGTACCGGCGCCCAGTCCAGGGATTCGTTGAGGTCAACGTCGATGTACTTCTGGCCACGCTGCTCGATCAGGATCTGTTGCGAGTCCAGCGGCAGGATGCCCTTGGACCACAGCGAACCCTGGAACGTCTCGTAGGCGCCGCGCTCGTCGGCCAGGTCGCAGGAAGCCTGGATCGCGTAGTAGCTGACCGCTTCCATGGACTTGTCGGCGAATTCGACCGCAGCGTCCGAACCGTAGGGAATGTGCTGCAGGTACAAAGCATCCTGGAAGCCCATGATCCCCAGGCCGACCGGACGGTGCTTGAAGTTGGAATTCTGCGCCTGTGGCACCGAGTAGTAGTTGATGTCGATAACGTTATCGAGCATGCGTACGGCGGTGTTGACGGTGCGTTCCAGCTTGGCGGTGTCCAGCTTGCCGCCCACGATGTGGTTCGGCAGGTTGATCGAGCCCAGGTTGCAAACGGCGATCTCGTCCTTGTTGGTGTTCAAGGTGATCTCGGTGCACAGGTTCGAGCTGTGGACCACGCCGACGTGCTGCTGTGGGCTGCGCAGGTTGCACGGGTCTTTGAAGGTCAACCATGGGTGGCCGGTTTCGAACAGCATGGACAGCATCTTGCGCCACAGGTCTTTGGCCTGGATGGTCTTGAACAGCTTGATCTTGCCTGGGTACTGGGACAGGGCTTCGTAGTACTCGTAGCGCTCTTCGAAGGCCTTGCCGGTCAGGTCGTGCAGGTCTGGTACTTCGGACGGCGAGAACAGGGTCCACGGGCCGTCATCGAAGACGCGCTTCATGAACAGGTCAGGGATCCAGTTGGCGGTGTTCATGTCGTGGGTACGACGACGATCATCACCGGTGTTCTTGCGCAGCTCGATGAACTCTTCAATGTCCATGTGCCAGGTTTCCAGGTACGCACACACTGCGCCTTTGCGCTTGCCGCCCTGGTTTACCGCGACGGCGGTGTCGTTCACTACCTTGAGGAACGGCACGACGCCCTGGGACTTGCCGTTGGTGCCCTTGATGTACGAACCCAGTGCACGCACCGGAGTCCAGTCATTGCCCAGGCCGCCGGCGAATTTGGACAGCATGGCGTTGTCGTGGATCGCGTGGTAGATGCCCGACAGGTCATCCGGCACGGTAGTCAGGTAGCAGCTCGACAGCTGTGGACGCAGGGTGCCGGCGTTGAACAGGGTCGGGGTCGACGACATGTAGTCGAAGGACGACAACAGGTTGTAGAACTCGATGGCACGGTCTTCTTTGTTCTTCTCTTCGATCGCCAGGCCCATGGCCACGCGCATGAAGAACACCTGCGGCAGTTCGAAGCGGATCCCGTCCTTGTGGATGAAGTAACGGTCGTACAGGGTTTGCAGGCCCAGGTAGGTGAACTGTTGGTCACGCTCGTGGTTGATGGCCTTGCCGAGTTTTTCCAGGTCGAAGGTGGCCAGGATCGGGTTCAGCAATTCGAACTCGATACCCTTGGCGATGTAGGCAGGCAGGGCCTTGGCATACAGGTCGGCCATTTCGTGGTGGGTAGCGCTCTCGGCGACTTTCAGGAAACCCAGGCCTTCGGCACGCAGGGTGTCCATCAACAGGCGGGCGGTGACGAACGAGTAGTTCGGCTCACGCTCAACCAGGGTACGGGCGGTCATCACCAGGGCGGTGTTGACGTCGGTCAGGGCCACGCCATCGTACAGGTTCTTCAGGGTTTCACGCTGGATCAGGTCGCCGTCGACTTCTTCCAGGCCTTCGCAGGCTTCGGTGATGATGGTGTTCAGGCGGCCCAGGTCCAGGGGCGCGAACGAACCATCAGCCAGGGTGATGCGGATCGACGGGTGAGCTTGCACGGCTTCGGCGGACGGTGCGTGTACGGCACGTTCCTTGGCACGCGAATCACGGTAGATCACGTAGTCGCGGGCCACTTTCTGCTCGCCGGCACGCATCAGGGCCAGTTCGACCTGGTCCTGGATTTCTTCGATGTGAATGGTGCCGCCCGAGGGCATGCGACGCTTGAAGGTCGCGGTGACTTGTTCGGTCAGGCGGGCAACGGTGTCGTGGATACGCGACGAAGCGGCAGCGGTGCCGCCTTCAACTGCAAGAAACGCTTTGGTGATGGCGACGGTGATTTTGTCATCGGTGTAAGGAACGACAGTGCCGTTACGCTTGATCACGCGCAATTGGCCGGGCGCGGTGGCGGACAGATCCATATTCGAATCAGCGCCCTGCGGCACGGAGCCTTGCGGGTTCTCGCGAGTTGTGTCGGTTTGCATGGGGGGTTGTCTCCACATTCTATATTTATTTGGGCACCATCACGGTGCCCACCGTTCCGTCCTGAAGCACTTACAACAGGCCTTGGCCTGGCATAACAACCTCGGGACAGGAGGAAGGGAGCTGTTCGCGCCGCTTCCATGCCGAAGTCTTCGGCGCCGAGCCTTGGGCTCTTTGCCGTATTCCTGAGTGGGTGTGGTTTGTATTGCAACACCCGTACCGCTTTCTCCCCTTCGGGCTTGAAAACAGCAGCCATCCGCGTGCGCGGTTTGGGCTTTCGAAAAAGGTTTAAGTTCCACCAAACAGGAGCAAGAAAGCACTTGAGTTTCTTGTCTGATTTGTGTTTGGTCTTTTCGCTTGAAACCCTACATGTAGGGTTTTTTTGGCAACGAGGTACAAGATAATGCGTTTTGGGGGGCTTAGCAACGCACTACCTGTGGATAACGCTGTGGGTAAAATGTGTATGAAAGGTAGAACCACCGTGTAGGCCGCAGTACTGCTGCATCGCACCGTTTGTCACCGAATATTCCAAGCTGAAAACACCCGGTTGGATTTTTGCGGGCGCGAACCCTATCACAAAAAAACGCGATCACCGAATGCATTTCCTGGCTTGTGTTTGAGGGTTGGGCCATGGCTACAATCGGCCTTTTATTCCTACACGGTTATGCCCTTTGTGCATGACAAATTAGGTATGGCTGGCGAAGATCCAAATGTGGGAGTGGGCTTGCCCGCGATAGCAGTGTGTCAGGCAACATATCTACTACTGATCCACCGTTGTCGCGGGCAAGCCCACTCCCACATTTGGACCTGCGCAGTCCGGACAAATCCCTTATAAAAACGAGGACCACCCGTGGAGCAAGAAGCCTGGCAGGTACTGATTGTCGAGGATGACCAGCGTCTGGCTGAGTTGACCCGTGACTACCTGGAAAGCAACGGCCTGCGGGTCGCCATAGAGGGCAACGGCGCCCTGGCGGTGGCGCGGATCATTGCCGAGCAGCCGGACCTGGTGATCCTCGACCTGATGCTGCCCGGCGAAGACGGCCTGAGCATCTGCCGCAAGGTGCGCGAGCGCTACGACGGGGTGATCCTGATGCTCACCGCGCGTACCGACGACATGGACCAGGTCCTGGGCCTGGACATGGGCGCCGATGACTATGTATGCAAACCCGTGCGCCCGCGCCTGCTGCTGGCGCGGATCCAGGCCTTGCTGCGGCGCAGCGAAAGCGCCGAGCCCGCCGCCGCGGAGAAACAGCGGCGCCTGCAATTCGGCCCGTTGGTGGTGGACAACGCCTTGCGCGAAGCCTGGCTGCACGACGGCGGTATCGAGCTGACCAGCGCCGAATTCGACCTGTTGTGGCTATTGGTGGCCAATGCCGGGCGCATCCTGTCCCGGGAAGAGATCTTCACCGCCCTGCGCGGGATCGGCTACGACGGCCAGGACCGCTCCATTGACGTACGCATCTCGCGGATCCGCCCGAAAATCGGCGACGACCCGATCCACCCGCGGCTGATCAAGACCATTCGCAGCAAAGGCTACCTGTTCGTCCCCGAAGCTTGCGCCGATATGCTGTCGTGAACTCGATCTTCCTGCGCATCTATGGCGGCATGTGTGCGGCGCTGATCCTGGTGGCCCTGCTCGGCGTCCTGGCCCTGCATCTGCTCAATGAGGTGCGCAGCGGCCAGTACCGCGAGCGCCTGGCCCACGGCACGTTTGCCCTGATGGGCGACAACCTGCAACCCATGAGCAGCATCGAGCGCCAGCGCGCCCTGGCAGTGTGGGAGCGTTTGTTGGGGATTCCCTTGCAATTGCAGGCGGTGGCGGATGCCCGCCTGGACCTGAGCCAGCGCAATCGCCTGCAGCGGGGCCAGGTCCTGGTGGAGCAGACCGGGCCCCATGCGGCCCGGGTGTTGCGCCTGGTCAGTGAAAAAGAGCAACTGCTGCTCACCGGCGAAGTGCAGCAGATCAGCGAGCAACTGGCCCGGGCCACCATTTATTTGCTGGCCGACGAACTCGTGCGGTTTTCGGTGGCCGAGCAGCCGCAACGGTTGGCAGACCTGAAGGAGGCCAAGGGTTTCGGCTTTGAAATGCACCTGCTGAAACCGAACGAGGCCGACATGGACGAGGACCAGCGGCGGCGCGTGGCTGAAGGCGACACGGTGATGGCCCTGGGCAAGGGCGGCGACTCGATCCGCGTGTTTGCCGGCATGGTCGGCACCCCGTGGGTCCTGGAAATCGGTCCGCTGTACCAGATGAACCCTTACCCGGCGCAATGGCTGGTGCTGATCGCCTTGATCGGCCTGACCCTGATCGGCCTGATCGTGTATTTGCTGGTGCGCCAGCTGGAACGCCGCCTGCGCGGGCTGGAAGCGGCCGCCACGCGCATCGCCAAAGGCAACCTGGAAGCCCGGGTGCCGGCGCGCGGTGCCGACTCGGTAGGGCGCCTGGCATCGGCCTTCAACGGCATGGCCGAGCACTTGCAGCGCCTGCTGGCGATCCAGCGCGAACTGGTGCGCGCGGTGTCCCACGAACTGCGCACGCCGGTGGCGCGCCTGCGTTTTGGCCTGGAGATGATCGGCGAAGCCGCCACCCCCGAAGCCCGGCGTAAATATATGGAAGGCATGGACAGCGATATCCAGGACCTCGACGGCCTGGTGGACGAGATGCTGACCTATGCCCGCCTGGAGCAGGGGTCGCCGGCCTTGAGTTTCCAGCGGGTCGACCTGAGTGCCTTGCTCGACCAGGTGATCGGCGAGTTGGCGCCCCTGCGGCCGGGGATCGACGTGGCGCGGGGGGTGTGCCTGTCATCGGCGCACCTGGACGCGGCCTGGGTCGATGCCGAGCCGCGCTATCTGCACCGCGCCCTGCAAAACCTGGTGAGCAATGCCATGCGCCATGCCCAGTCGCGGGTGCTGATCAGCTACCAGGTGGGCCAGGTGCGTTGCCGTATCGATGTCGAAGACGATGGCCCGGGGGTTCCGGAAAGTGCCTGGGAACGGATCTTTACCCCCTTCCTGCGCCTGGATGACAGCCGCACCCGGGCCTCGGGCGGGCATGGCCTGGGCTTGTCGATTGTGCGGCGGATTATCTACTGGCACGGTGGGCGGGCGTTGATCAGCAAGAGCAACAACCTGGGTGGCGCGTGTTTCAGCCTGAGTTGGCCTCGGGATCAGGACAAACCTTGAGACCGACATCCCAGGCAAGCCCCACATTTTGATGGGTGAACACCGTCAAATGTGGGAGCGGGCTTGCCCGCGATAGCTATCTATCAGGCGCCGATAGCCACCACACTCAACAACTGCCCCTCATGCACCACAAACTGCGCCTCCAACTCCTTGCCATAACACCACTCACTGGACAACTCCGTCAGCAACCGCAGGCGCAGCGAGCCTGTCTCAGACCACTCCAGCACCTCGGCATGCTCAAAATAGAAGCGCTTGTGCACAATCGGGTAGAGCGCCTTGAACAGGCTCTCCTTGGCCGAAAACGTCAGGGTCACGCACTGCGCAATCTGCTCCCGTGGCCCGGCGGCCATGCGTTGCATCTCATCGGCGGTCAGGATTTCCCCGGCCAGGCGCTTGGCCCGTTCCAGGGGCAGCAGGTTTTCCAGGTCCATGCCCAGCCCGCGCCATTGCGCCTTGTGCCCGACGATAGCCGCTGCATGCCCCGTGCTATGGGTGATCGAGCCGCTGATATGAGCGGGCCAGACCGGCGCGCGGTCCTCACCGATGGCGGGGATGCAGTCCAGGCCTTCGAGCCGTTGCAAGGCACTGCGGGCGCACAGCCGTCCGGCCAGAAACTCCGCCTGCCGCTTGGCCACCGAACGCTGGATACTGGCCGGTGGCGGCACGGCGCAGCGCTGGAAGTCACCGGCCTCGAGCAGTTTGGGTTCGAAACGGGTGCTCAGGAACACCGTGCCGGGCAAGGCGACGGGCAGCGGCCAATGATCATCAAGTGGGGTGCAGCAGGCGGGTATCAGGTTCATGGCGGCTATTCTGCACGGGGCGGCACACACCTGGGTAGCCCGCCGGTTCAGACTGTGTTCAGTTCAACGGCCGTAAACTGCACAAGCATACCTTCAGGGCCGCTATGATGTTTCCCTGCGGGACAGTGGATTGGCCTTGGAGAGCGTTATGAAATTGCTGGTTGTCGAAGATGAGGCGTTGTTGCGCCATCACCTGTTGACCCGTCTTGGCGACAGCGGCCACGTGGTCGAAGCCGTGGCCAACGCCGAAGAGGCGCTGTACCAGACCGGGCAATTCAATCACGACCTGGCGATCATCGACCTGGGCCTGCCCGGCATGGGCGGCCTGGACCTGATCCGCCAACTGCGGGCCCAGGCCAAGACCTTCCCGATCCTGATCCTGACCGCGCGTGGCAACTGGCAGGACAAGGTCGAAGGCTTGGCCGCCGGGGCCGACGACTATGTGGTCAAGCCCTTCCAGTTCGAGGAACTGGAGGCACGGATGAACGCACTGCTGCGCCGCTCCAGTGGTTTTACCCAATCGACCATCGTCGCCGGCCCGCTGCTGCTGGACCTCAACCGCAAGCAGGCGTCCCTCGACGAACAGCCCCTGGCGCTGACGGCCTATGAGTACCGGATCCTCGAATACCTGATGCGTCATCACCAGCAAGTGGTGGCCAAGGACCGGTTGATGGAACAACTCTATCCCGATGACGACGAGCGCGACCCGAACGTGATCGAGGTGCTGGTCGGCCGCCTGCGTCGCAAGCTCGAAGGCCCGGCCGGGTTCAAGCCCATCGATACCGTGCGCGGCCTGGGCTACCTGTTTAACGAGCGCTGCCGTTGATCCGTTCGCTCCGTGTGCGCCTGATGCTGGCGGCCACCACCCTGGCCGTGTTGTTCATGCTGGCGCTGTTGCCGGCGATGCAGGGCGCGTTCAGCCTGGCGTTGCAGGATTCCATCGAGCAACGCCTGGCGTCGGATGTGACCACACTGATCTCTGCCGCGCGGGTTGATAACAACCGCTTGCTGATGCCGGCGCAGTTGCCGGACGAGCGCTTCAACCTGACCGACAGCCGCCTGCTGGGCTACATCTATGACCGCGAAGGCCACCTGGTCTGGCGTTCGCGGGCGACCCGCGAAGAAAACATCAACTACCGCCCGCGCTACGACGGGCGCGGCAATGAGTTTGCGAAGATTCGCGAGGCCAACGGCCAGGAATTCTTCGTGTATGACGTCGAGGTCAAGCTACTGGGGGGCAAGAGCGCGGCGTTCAGTATCGTCGCCCTGCAACCGGTGCGCGAATACCAGGTGACCCTGGAAGGCCTGCGGGAAAACCTCTACCTGGGCTTCGGCGCCGCCTTGCTGGTGCTGTTGAGCCTGCTGTGGATCGGCCTGACCTGGGGCTTGCAGGCCTTGCGCCGGCTGAGTCAGGAGTTGGATGAAATCGAAGGCGGCACCCGCGAAAGCCTCAGTGAGCAACACCCACGGGAGCTGCTGCGCCTGACCGGCTCCCTCAACCGCTTGCTGCACAGCGAGCGCGAGCAGCGCACCCGTTACCGTGACTCCCTGGACGACCTGGCCCACAGCCTGAAAACCCCGCTGGCGGTGTTGCAGGGCGTGAGTGAAGACATGGCCCAGCGCCCCCAGGACCTTGAGCAGGCGCGGGTCCTGCAGTCGCAGATCGAGCGCATGAGCCAGCAGATCAGCTACCAGTTGCAGCGCGCCAGCCTGCGCAAAAGCGGCCTGGTGCGCCACCAGGTGCGCTTGCGGCCGGTGCTGCAAAGCCTGTGCGAGACCCTGGACAAGGTCTACCGCGACAAACGCGTGCGGGTGTCTTTCGCGTTGCCGGAGCAATGCGACGTGCCCATCGAGCAGGGCGCCTTGCTGGAATTGCTCGGCAACCTGCTGGAAAACGCCTACCGCCTGTGCCTGAGCGAAGTGCGCGTGACCCTGGATGAAGGTGCCGATGGCGTGCGCTTGTGCATCGAAGACGACGGCCCCGGCGTGCCCCCCGACCAGCGTGCGCGGATCCTGCAGCGCGGCGAGCGCCTGGATCGCCAGCATCCGGGGCAGGGGATCGGGTTGGCGGTGGTCAAGGATATTATTGAAAGCTACGGCGCGCGGTTGACCCTGGGGGATTCGCCTTTAGGAGGCGCGGCATTCAGGATTCATTTCCCGGCGCTGTGATCTTTGTTGATTCGCCGGGCGCATCGCAGGCAAGCCAGCTCCCACATTTAATTGTGTTTACACATCAAAATGTGGGAGCTGGCTTGCCTGCGATGGGGCCCGACCTCAACTCTCCTGCGCCCGATAAGCCCCCGGCGTCACCCCCGTCCACTTCTTGAACGCCCGATGAAACGCCGACGGCTCGGAAAACCCCAACTGCTCGGCAATCTCCTGCAACGACAGATCCGCCCGCCCCAGATGAAAAATCGCAATATCGCGGCGCAATTCGTCCTTGAGTGCCTGGAAGCTGGTGCCTTCGTCACGCAAATGCCGGCGCAGGGTCTGGGGGCTGATGTGCAGGTGCTGCGCCACGGCCTCCAGGTCTGGCCAGGGCGTGCGGTCGCGGCTCAGCAGGCGGCGTAACTGGCTGCGCAGGCTGTCGCCTTCGTCTGGCCGGGACAGCAGGTCGGCGGGTGAGCGTTCGAGGAAGAGCTTGAGGGTGCGCTCATCCTGTAGCAGAGGCAGGTTCAGGTAGCGGCAGTGGAACAGCAGGCTGCTGCTGGACGCGCTGAACACCAGAGGGCAGGGGAACAGCAGGTCGTATTCGCTGGCATGGGCCGGCATTGGGTAGCTGAAGGTTGCCTGCTCCAGGCGGATACGCTGGCCAATCAGCCAACTGCCGAGGCGATGCCAGATCACCAGCAGGCTTTCGCTCAAGAAATGATCCGGGTCCCACAGTTGCGAGTCATCCAGGCTCAGGCGCGCCATATCGCCTTCACGGCTCAGGCGCCAGCGTGGCCCCTGGGGGAACAGGCTGTAGAACAGCAGCCCACGCTCCAGGGCCTTCTCCAGGGTGCGGCAGTGAATCAGTGCGTGGCACATCATGGCAAAGGTGCCGCGCTTGCTCGGCCCATCGGCGAAGCCCAGGTATTCGTCATCCAGGGCCAGCCACAACCGTTGCAACAGTTGCGTGAACTGCTCCGGCGCGATGCGCGCGCGGGGTTCTGCCAGCAGTTCCGGGGTAATCCCCAGTTGCTGCAACAGCGTCGAGCAGTCGTAGCCGGCCCGGCGCGCGCCGCCCAGGGCGGCGCGGGCGTAATGACTGGCGATGGTGCGTTCGCGCATGCAGGGGCCTCGTCCATTGAGTGGCCGATGGTAGCCATCGTGCTGTGGGTGGACAAGGCGGATATCCGCCAAATTGTAGGACGAGATCGGATCGCTGGGCGGATATCCGCCACCTGTCGCCATCTGCAAAACCACCGCTGATAGCTATCAGCCCCCATGGTTTGCGGGCTCCAGGGCTTTTGAGGAAAGTGGCACGCCGTTTGCGATAAGGATTACAGATCTGCCAGCCAGCAGCTCGCCAAAACAAATCCCTCCAGTGCAGGAGGGTTCGCAATTCAAGTGTCGTGGGCAATGGCGGATATTTGCCCCACGGGACTCTTGAGGAAACTTTGCAATGACGACTCGTCAGCCGTTCTACAAAACCCTGTATTTCCAGGTAATCGTTGCCATCGTTATCGGTATCCTGCTCGGTCACTTCTACCCGCAAACCGGTGTGGCCCTCAAGCCATTGGGTGACGGCTTTATCAAGCTGATCAAAATGGTCATCGCCCCGATCATCTTCTGTACCGTGGTTAGCGGCATCGCCGGCATGCAGAACATGAAGTCGGTGGGCAAGACCGGCGGCTACGCGCTGCTGTACTTCGAAATCGTCTCCACCATCGCCCTGCTGATCGGCCTGGTCGTGGTCAACGTGGTGCAGCCAGGCGCTGGCATGCACATCGACGTTGCGACCCTGGACGCTTCGAAAGTCGCGGCCTACGTCACTGCCGGTAAAGACCAGAGCATCGTCGGCTTTATCCTCAACGTGATCCCCAACACCATCGTCGGCGCCTTCGCCAACGGCGATATCCTGCAAGTGCTGATGTTCTCGGTGATCTTCGGTTTCGCCCTGCACCGCCTGGGTGCCTACGGCAAGCCGGTGCTGGACTTCATCGATCGCTTCGCCCACGTGATGTTCAACATCATCAACATGATCATGAAGCTTGCGCCAATCGGTGCCCTGGGCGCCATGGCGTTCACCATCGGTGCCTACGGTGTCGGCTCGCTGGTGCAACTGGGCCAGTTGATGATCTGCTTCTACATCACCTGCGTGCTGTTCGTGCTGGTGGTCCTGGGTGGCATCTGCCGCGCCCACGGCTTCAGCGTCCTGAAGCTGGTGCGCTACATCCGTGAAGAGCTGCTGATCGTCCTCGGTACTTCCTCCTCCGAATCCGCACTGCCGCGCATGCTGATCAAGATGGAACGCCTGGGTGCCAAGAAGTCGGTTGTAGGCCTGGTGATCCCGACGGGCTACTCCTTCAACCTCGACGGTACTTCGATCTACCTGACCATGGCTGCCGTGTTCATCGCCCAGGCGACTGACACCCACATGGACATCACCCACCAGATCACCCTGCTGCTGGTGCTGTTGCTGTCCTCCAAAGGCGCTGCGGGCGTGACCGGTAGTGGCTTTATCGTCCTGGCCGCAACCCTGTCGGCGGTTGGCCACCTGCCGGTTGCCGGCCTGGCGCTGATCCTCGGTATCGACCGCTTCATGTCCGAGGCCCGTGCCCTGACCAACCTGGTCGGTAACGCCGTGGCGACCATCGTCGTCGCCAAGTGGGTCAAGGAACTGGACACCGACAAGCTGCAAAGCGAGCTGGATTCCGGCGGTACCGGTATCTCCGAAACCCGCGAACTGGATGACCTGGGCGTGGCCGAAGGCCCGGCACCAGCGATCAAGTAAACGCTGGCGCAGTCCTGAAAAACCCATCTTCGGATGGGTTTTTTTATGGGCGCACGAGCACAACGGTCACTGTCGATGATGCTTACGGTAATTGCCGCTGTTGCCCAAGGCTGACTACTCTGTGCCCCATCGAACTGGAATCGGAGCTCCCATGTCAGGCCCCTTGGCGTCCCTTAAAGTGCTGGATTTCTCGACCTTGCTGCCGGGGCCTTTTGCCTCGCTGCTGTTGGCGGACATGGGCGCCGAGGTGCTGCGCATCGAATCCCCCACGCGCATGGACCTGCTGCGGGTGTTGCCGCCCCACGACCGTGGCGTGTCGGCCAGTCATGCCTACCTCAACCGCAACAAGCGCAGCCTGGCCCTGGACCTCAAGCAGCCCGAGGCGCTGGAGATCGTGCGGCAATTGGTGGCGGAGTACGACATTGTGCTGGAGCAATTTCGCCCCGGAGTCATGGAGCGTCTGGGCTTGGGGTATGAGGCGTTGAAGGCGCTCAACCCGAAGCTGATCTATGTGTCCATCACCGGCTATGGCCAGACAGGCCCCTACAAGGACCGCGCCGGCCATGACATCAACTACCTGGCCCTGTCTGGCGTCGCCAGCTACACCGGGCGCCAGGACAGCGGCCCAGTGCCCCTGGGCGTGCAATTGGCGGATGTGGGCGGCGGCTCGTTGCATGCCGTGGTCGGCCTGCTGGCGGCAGTGATTGCGCGCCAGCACAGCGGGCTGGGCCAGTACCTGGACGTGAGCATGACCGACTGCGCCTTCAGCCTCAACGCCATGGCCGGCGCGGCCTACCTAGCCTGTGGCGTGGAGCCTGGGCGCGAAGACCAGATACTCAATGGCGGCAGCTTCTACGATTACTACCGCTCGCGGGACGGGCGCTGGCTGTCGGTGGGTAGCCTGGAACCGGGGTTTATGCAGCAATTGTGTACTGCGCTGGGGCGCCCGGAGCTGGCGGCCCAGGGCTTGTCGCCCAAGCCCGAACAGCAAAAGGCCCTCAAGCAGGCGCTGCAAGTGGAGTTTGAGCGGCACAGCTTCGAGGAGCTGTGTGCGTTGTTTGCCGGGGTCGATGCTTGCGTCGAGCCGGTGCTCAGTCTGGGCGAAGCCCTGCAGCATCCGCAGTTGCAGGCCCGCGAGCTGGTGAGCCAAGTGCCCCGCGGGGATGGCTCGTTCCAGGCGCAGATGGCGTGCCCGCTGAAGTTTTCCGAGGGCGTGCCGCAGCCGAGGCATATTGGCGCTGCGGTGGGGGCGCACAGTGATGAGGTGCTGGGGGAGTTGGGTTTCAGTACTCAGCGGATAGCCGAGCTGCGGGGTGCCAGGGTGGTGGGGTAGTGGCTGTTCGGGCCCCATCGCGGGCAAGCCCGCTCCCACATTCTGAATGTATTCACAAATCAAAATGTGGGAGCGGGCTTGCCCGCGAAGGGGCCCAAACAGGCCCCCAAAAACCTCACTCCACCCGCGTCTCCCCAGTAAACACCAACGTCTCCCGACAGCGCCGGCACAAATACCGCCGGCCCTGGTTCACCAGCCCATGGCGCTGGGCCGAGAACGGGAAGTCACTGTCGGCACACGGGCACCGGTAGATATAGCGGGTCACCCGCCGGCGCTGAATCTCATAGGTATGGCAGCGATCAGGCGGCAGTTCGTAGACCCCGCGCATGATCAGTTGCCATTCCTCGCCATGGGGCTGGATGCGCTCGCCAAACAACTGGTGGGCGATCAAGTGCGCCACTTCGTGGGCCACCGTCTGTTTGAGGAAGTGTTGGCTGTTTTCTCGGTACAACTGGGGGTTGAAGCGCAGCAGGTTCTCGTGCAAATGCGCGACACCGGCTTTCTGCCCACGCAGCTTGAGGCTGACCTGGGGGCGTTTGAAACTTCGTTTGAAAAAGGATTCGGCTTGTAGGAAACAATCTTCGACGCGGGTATTGAGTTGCTCGGGCATGCTGTACATATCTCCAGAGACGCCCAGTATGCCGCATCCACGGGTGTTTCCGAATCTGTCAGGCGCCGAATGGTCATGCATAACGCACAAAGCCACCTTGCGGTGGCTGTTCCTGCGCTGGTAAGACGGCTAGTTGGTGTAGATCGGCCCCACGCCCAGGCCCCAGACAATCACGGTAAACGCCATGATCGCCACCAGTACCACCAGGCCTACGGCCAGTACCGAGCTGGAAAACAGGAAGCCTTCGTCCGGGTCGATGCTCATGAAGGTCGGCAATCCTACATACAGCAGGTACACCGTGTAGCAGATGGCGGCCGTGCCCACGACCATGCCCAGCCACATATGCGGATACAGCGCCGCCAGCCCGCCGATAAACAGTGGCGTCGCGGTATAGGTGGCGAACGCGACGCAGCGCGCCATGCTCGGATTGGCGTCGTAGGTGCGCGCCATCCAGTGAATGAAGGCGCCCATCACCGCAACGCCGCCGAGCATCGCCAGGTACGACATGATAGTCATCCACAATGCACTTTCCTGGGTCAGCATGACCGGGGAGCGATTGCCGATGACCCAGCCGACCTGGGTGGTGCCGATAAAGGCTGATACGGCGGGGATCGCCGCAAGAATCAGCGTGTGAGTGAGGTACATGTGGCCGATGCTTTCTTCTTTATCGCCACGAATTTCCCGCCATTCCTGGTCGGGATGGGTGAAAAGCCCCACGACGTGATGGATCATGCCAGTCACTCCTGTCGTTATTACCATCGCCCCCCAAGCGGAGCGCCCGCCGGCCAAGTGGCCTGAAAGGTCTGGATACATGTGCGACCTTATGTCGCAGTATAGGAAGTGATGACCGGAAAAAGTGTGGGGCTTTAGAGCAAATTGCGCTGTAAACACTGGGCTTAATCGCGCCTGGGTCTGTGACGTGGAATACAGCCTCCTGTGGGAGCTGGCTTGCCTGTGATGGCGGTGGGCCAGTTGCCAGAGACAGTGGCTGGACTGCCGCTATCGCGGGCAAGCCCGCTCCCACAGGGGATCTCACTGGGGCAGAGAATTTTGGCCCCACCACAGATCAAGTGTAGGAGCTGGCTTGCCTGCGATGGCGGTGGGTCAGTTACCAGAAACAGTGGCTGGACTGCCGCTATCGCGGGCAAGCCCGCTCCCACAGGGGATCTCACTGGGGCAGAGAATTTTGGCCCCACCACAGATCAAGTGTAGGAGCTGGCTTGCCTGCGATGGCGGCGGGTCAGTTACCAGAAACAGTGGCTAGACTGCCGCTATCGCAGGCAAGCCCGCTCCCACAGGGGATCTCACTGGGGCAGAGAATTTTGGCCCCACCACAGATCAAGTGTAGGAGCTGGCTTGCCTGCGATGGCGGTGGGTCAGTTGCCAGAAACAGTGGCTGGACTGCCGCTATCGCGGGCAAGCCCGCTCCCACAGGGGATCTCACTGGGGCAGAGAATTTTGGCTCCACCACAGATCAAGTGTAGGAGCTGGCTTGCCTGCGATGGCGGCGGGTCAGTTACCAGAAACAGTGGCTGGACTGCCGCTATCGCGGGCAAGCCCGCTCCCACAGGGGATCTCACTGGGGCAGAGAATTTTGGCTCCACCACAGATCAAGTGTAGGAGCTGGCTTGCCTGCGATGGCGGCGGGTCAGTTACCAGAAACAGTGGCTAGACTGCCGCTATCGCGGGCAAGCCCGCTCCCACAGGGGATCTCACTGGGGCAGAGAATTTTGGCCCCACCACAGATCAAGTGTAGGAGCTGGCTTGCCTGCGATGGCGGTGGGTGAGTTGCCAGAAACAGTGGCTGGACTGCCGCTATCGCGGGCAAGCCCGCTCCCACAGGGGATCTCACTGAGGCAGAGAATTTTGGCCCCACCACAGATCAAGTGTAGGAGCTGGCTTGCCTGCGATGGCGGTGGGTCAGTTACCAGAAACAGTGGCTGGACTGCCGCTATCGGGAGCAAGCCCGTCCCACATTGGAACTCGGTGCTCCATACCGCTAAAATGCCCGGCTTTTCGTCACACACCTTTTTCGCGGATCCAAGCGCCATGGGCACCCTTACCGTCAATCAGAACAAACTGCAAAAACGCCTGCGGCGCCTGGCCGGTGAGGCTGTCGCTGACTTCAACATGATCGAGGAGGGCGACAAGGTCATGGTCTGCCTGTCCGGCGGCAAGGACAGCTACACCATGCTGGACGTGCTGATGCACCTGCAGAAGGTCGCGCCGATCAAGTTCGACATCGTTGCCGTCAACATGGACCAGAAGCAGCCCGGGTTCCCCGAGGACGTGCTGCCGGCCTACCTCAAGACCCTGGGCATCGAGTACCACATCGTCGAGAAAGACACCTATTCGGTGGTCAAGGAACTGATCCCGGAAGGCAAGACCACCTGCTCGCTGTGCTCGCGCCTGCGCCGTGGCACCCTGTACACCTTTGCCGATGAAATTGGCGCAACCAAGATGGCCCTGGGTCATCACCGCGACGACATCGTCGAGACGTTCTTTCTCAACATGTTCTTCAACGGCTCCCTCAAGGCCATGCCGCCCAAGCTGCGCGCCGACGACGGCCGCAACGTGGTGATCCGCCCGCTGGCGTATTGCAACGAGAAGGACATCCAGGCCTACTCCGACTTCAAGCAATTCCCGATCATCCCCTGCAACCTCTGTGGCTCCCAGGAGAACCTGCAGCGCCAGGTGGTCAAGGACATGCTCCAGGAGTGGGAGCGCAAGACGCCGGGGCGCACCGAAAGCATCTTCCGCAGCTTGCAGAACGTGATCCCGTCGCAACTGGCCGACCGCAACCTGTTCGACTTCACCAGCCTGCGCATCGACGAGACCGCCGCTTCGCGCTTCGTCAACATTGTGAACCTCTGAGTCTTTTCCAGGCTCTGACAGACGGCGCTCATAGGCGCCGTTTTCATTTCAACCCGTAGGAGAGGGCATGCGCGATTACAAATGGCTGCACGAATACTGTCTGAACCGCTTTGGTTCGGCGGCCGAGCTCGAAGCCCACCTGCCTGTGCCCAAGACGCCGGCGCAATTGCGCCAGATCAGCGATGACCGCTACCTGTCGACCCTGTCGCTGCGGGTGTTTCGCGCCGGGCTCAAGCACAGTGTGGTGGACGCCAAGTGGCCGGCGTTCGAGCAAGTGTTCTTCGGCTTCGATCCCGAGAAGGTCGTGTTGATGGGCGCCGAGCACCTTGAGCGGCTGATGCAGGACACGCGGATCATCCGCCACCTGGGCAAGCTCAAGAGCGTGCCGCGCAATGCGCAGATGATCCTCGATGTCGAGCAGGAGAAGGGCAGCTTCGCGGCGTTGATCGCCGACTGGCCGGTGACCGATATCGTCGGCCTGTGGAAATACCTGAGCAAGCACGGCCACCAGTTGGGCGGGCTGTCGGCGCCGCGCTTTTTGCGCATGGTGGGCAAGGACACGTTTGTGCCGAGCTACGACGTGGTCGCGGCGCTGAATGCGCAGGAGATTGTCGACAAGGCCCCCACCAGCCTGCGGGACCTGGCGACGGTGCAGGCGGCGTTCAACCAATGGCACGCCGAGAGCGGGCGGCCGATGTGCCAGTTGTCGATGATGCTGGCGTTTACCGTCAACCATTGAGACCGCGGTGCTGCCATCGCAGGCAAGTCGAATCGTCGCACCACCGTAGCTCCCACATTTGGAATGCATTCCCCTGTGGGAGCTGGCTTGCCTGCGATGGGGGCCTGGCTGGCCCCACATACCCCTCAGGCTGGCTGACCTTCCCCCGCCAACCGCCGATTCAGCTGGAACCGCCAGCGCACATACAGCAGCGCCGTGCAGAACACCGCCAGGCTCGCCAGCATCTCCAGCACGCCAAACCACTGGCGGTTCGGGTCATAGGCCGCCAGGGCGCCCTTGATGAAATACAGATTCACCACAAAGCACATCCACGAATGCCCGCGCGCACTGCCCATGAGCATGCCCGGCGCGAGGATCAGCAACGGCACCAGTTCGATCAGCAAGATCACCCAGGGCCGCGCGCCATGCAGGTCGGCGACCAGCAGGTAGTACACGCAGAGCAACCCCACCAGGCCCAGGAACGCCAGCAGGCTCAAGGCCCGTGCCACTTTGACCCGGGGTTCCAGCCAGGCCTGGGCCGGCAGGACTTTAGGCTTCTTGGCCACGGCCACTCTCCAGTTTCGCCGCAGTTTTCGCCAGGCGTAGGCCCAGGGCGCGGCACAACGCGATTTCATGGGGGTCCAGGGCGCGTTTGCCGTCAGCGCCGGAATGGTGGCTGGCGCCGTAGGGCGTGCCGCCGCCCTGGGTGTCGAGCAAGGCCTGTTCGCTGTAGGGCAGGCCGGTGATCAGCATGCCGTGGTGCAGCAACGGCAGCAGCATGGACATCAAGGTGGTTTCCTGGCCGCCGTGCAGGCTGGCGGTCGAGGTGAAGACCCCGGCTGGCTTGCCGACGAGGGCGCCGGTCAGCCACAGGTTACTGGTGCCGTCGAGAAAGTACTTCAGCGGCGCGGCCATGTTGCCAAAACGCGTCGGGCTGCCCAGGGCCAGGCCCGCGCAGTTCTTCAGGTCGTCGAGGCTGGCGTAGAGTGCGCCTTCGGCGGGGATGCTCGGGGCGACGGCCTCGCATTCGCTGGAAATCGCCGGCACAGTGCGCAGGCGCGCTTCCAGGCCGCCTTGCTCGATGCCCCGGGCAATTTGCCGGGCCATTTCGCTGACCGAGCCGTTGCGGCTGTAATACAGCACCAGGATGTAGGGCGCGCTCACGGCAGAAGCTCCAGGATGTTTTCCGGCGGACGGCCAATCACGGCCTTGTCGGCGGTGGCCAGGATCGGCCGTTCCATCAATTTGGGATGGGCGGCGATGGCGGCAATCAACTGCGCCTCGCTGAGGCTGGCGTCGGCCAGGTTGAGGGTCTTGTATTCGTCTTCGCCGGTGCGCAGCAATTGCCGGGCGCCGATCCCCAGCTTGCCGAGCAGGGCTTCAAGCTGCGCGGCGTCCAGCGGTGTTTCCAGGTAACGCACCGCGTTGGGCGTGAGGCCACGGGCTTGCAGCAGTTCGAGCGCACCGCGGGATTTCGAGCAGCGCGGGTTGTGATAAAGCGTCAGATCGGTCATGTGCGGGTCGCATCTTGCGTAAGGTGGCGGGTATTCTACCCGCGCTGCGGCGTGTCCTTAAACCGTAAGAGGCGATCGGCCGCAGCCCACGTTCATTTTTGCTAAGGATTACCCCATGACACGGCGACTGATAGGCGCACTGGCAGTTATCACCACACTCCTGCTCAGCGGCTGCGGCAATGATTATGGCGTTGACCAATACGGCCAGAAAGTCGCGTCCGAGCGCGTCGACAAACAATGGTTGGTGATCAATTACTGGGCCGAATGGTGTGGCCCGTGCCGCATCGAGATCCCCGAACTCAACGCCCTGGCCGAGCAACTCAAGGGCCAGCCGGTCAGCGTGTTCGGCGTCAACTTCGACAATGTGCAGGGTGAAGAGCTCAAGAGCGCCAGCGAGAAGCTGGGCATCAAGTTCACCGTACTGGCGCAGAACCCCGAGGCGATTTTTGATATCCCGCGCAGCGAAGCGTTGCCGGTGACCTACATCATTGATGACAAGGGCAAGGTGCGGGCACAGATGTTGGGCGAGCAGACGGCGGCGGGCGTATTGGCCAAACTCAAGGAACTGCGCGGCTAAACCCCTTGCAGGAGCCGGCAAGCCGGCTCCTGCTGGGTGGTCAGCCTTCTTCCAGCCACAAGCGCAGTGGCTTGCCTTCGGCAGGCCAGAAGCGGGTCTGCTCGATGGGCGAGATGTCCCAGCGTTGCACGGTTTGCAGGGCCTTGAAGAAGCGCTGCTCCTGCTCCATCAGGGCTTCGGCACACAGCTTGCGGGTGCTGCCGATCTTGCCAAAGCTGAGTTTGTCACCGTCCAGGCTGTACGGTGCGAACCAGTGGTTGCAGCCGCCATTGCCATAGGCCCGCCCATCGGCTCCGAGGGTCACGGTCAGGTGGGCGTAGTCCATCAGGGGCCGTTCGCCGATCCATTCGACGATGTAGCTGTGATCCTGCTTGAGCTTGACCTCATCGCTGGCGCAGCCGGCAAGGCCTGCGCCCAGCGCTGCGACCATCAGCAGGCTCTTCATGGCGCGGCCTGCTGGCATTTCGGGCAACGGTGCTTGTCGCCGACGGTGGCCCAGCCCAACTCGGCAATGCGCGCAGTGGCGGCCGGTTGCAGCGGTTCCTTGGTCAGTTTGGTTTCTACCGAGAACTCAAACTCCAGCACGGCGTCGCAGCTGTCGCAATTGACCTTCCAGGTGTGAATCTCCAGTTCGCCGAACTTCGGCCCCTGCGCCATGGCCACCCATTGCCCGGCCGGGCGGATGGAGTAGCGCGCATCGCCTTCGACGGTCAGGCGCATCGACAGGGTCTTGCTGCCGCGCAAGGTGACGATCAGCACATCGCCATGCTTGATCGAGCCACCATTGCCGGTGACTTGGTAACGACCCGGCACCAGGGCGCGGCATTCGATCAGGGTGTGTTGTGGGCTCAGCAAACTGAAGCGGAAATCGTGTTCGGCCATGGATCCTCCAAATAGGCGCGGCATCCTATCACGCTCGTCTGTTTACCATGCGTGCGGTATGTGACCGTTGATCATCCGTGCACCAGGTTTTGTGGCTGGCCGTTGGCCCAGGCCTGGATATTGGCCAGGGTGGTCCCGGCAATCGCCGCCAGCGCCTCGCGCGTGAGGAATGCCTGGTGCGCGGTGATGATCACGTTGGGGAAAGTCAGCAGGCGCGCCAGTACATCGTCCTGCAAGGGCAGGTCCGAGCGGTCCTCAAAAAACAGCTGGGCTTCTTCTTCGTACACATCCAGGCCCAGGTAGCCCAATTGCCCGTCCTTGAGAGCTTCGATCAGCGCCGGGGTATCCACCAGGCCACCGCGCCCGGTATTGATCAACATCGCCCCCGGCTGCATATGGGCCAGGGATTGCGCATTGATCAGGTGCTTGCTGTCGGCGGTCAGCGGGCAGTGCAGGCTGATGATCTGCGCCTCGGCCAGCAGTTGGGGCAGGCTGACATAGCACGCGCCAAGGGCTTCGACCTGCGGATTGGGATAGGGGTCGTACGCCAGCAAGGTGCAGCCAAAGCCAGCCATGATCTTGGCAAAGGTCGCACCGATCTGCCCGGTGCCCACCACGCCCACGGTCTTGCCCACCAGGTCGAAGCCGGTCAGGCCGTGCAGGCTGAAGTCGCCGTCGCGGGTGCGGTTGTAGGCGCGGTGCAGGCGGCGGTTGAGGGCCAGTACCAGGGCCACGGCATGTTCGGCCACCGCGTGGGGCGAGTACGCCGGCACGCGCACGATGGTCAGGCCCAGGCGCTTGGCGGCGGCCAGGTCTACATGGTTGTAGCCGGCCGAGCGCAGGGCGATCAGTTGCGTGCCGCCGGCGGCCAGGTGTTCGAGCACCGGGGCGCTGAGGTCGTCGTTGATAAACGCACAGACCACTTCGTGCTTGTCGGCCAGGGCCACGGTGTCGAGGTTCAGGCGCGCCGGTTGGAATTGCAGCTCCATGCCTGCGGGCAAGGGTTGGGCAAGGAAACTGTCGCGGTCGTAGGTCTGGCTGCTGAAGAGGATGATGCGCATCAAAAGGCTCCCTGCAAAATAGCGTGTGGTGACACAAATCCTGTAGGCACCGGCGTAGCGGCGCCTACAGGAGATGTTGCCCATGATTGGCGTTGGGCGTGTTGCTCTGCATCAGGCGTTGACCCGCGCTTCGCTGGCCAGGCGGGCAATGGCCAGGTCCAGCTCATCGAGGGCGGCCATGGCTTTGGCGTCATCCTGCTTGAGCAGGGTTTCGGCGCGTTGGCAGGCTGCACGCAATTGCGGCACGCCGCAGTAGCGGGTGGCGCCGTGCAGGCGGTGTACCCGTTCGATCAGCGCGTTATTGTCGTTGGCTTCGCGGGCAACGCAGACCGCCTCACGGTCGGCCTCCAGGGACGCCAGCAGCATGGCCAGCATATCGGCGGCCAAGTCAGCCTTGCCGGCCGCCAGGCGCAGGCCTTCCTCATGGTCGAGTACCGGCAGTTGCGCGGCGGGGCCGTGGCCTTCGACGGCGCGTTCCGGGCCCTGGTTGCGCAGGGCCAGGCCGGTCCATTTGAGCACCACCTGGGCCAGTTGCCGTTCGCTGATGGGTTTGGTCAGGTAGTCATCCATGCCGCTTTGCAGCAGGGCGCGCTTTTCATTGGCCATGGCGTGGGCCGTCAGCGCGACGATAGGCAGCGGCGTGCCGTGGCGCTCGCTTTCCCACTGGCGAATCGCCTCGGTACTCTGGCGCCCGTCCATACCGGGCATCTGCACGTCCATCAGCACCAGGTCGAAGGCTTCTTTTTTCACCGCCTCGATGGCGGTATAGCCGCTTTCCACGGCCTGCACCTTGGCGCCCATGTCTTCGAGCAGGGTTTGTACCAGCAACAGGTTGGCCGGGTTGTCGTCGACACACAGTACCCGTGGCGCGCGGCTGGACAGCGGCTCGCCCGGTTCGCTGCGCAACGGCCGCGGGCTGATCAGGTCGGACAGCGCCCGGCGCAATTTGCGGGTGCAGGCCGGCTTGGCCTGCAACTGACTATTGGGGTTGGGCACCGACAGGTTGAAGAGCATCTGCTCGGTGGTCGGGCACAACACCAGCACTTTGCAGCCCAGGTGTTCGAGGTCCCACAGGTGTTGGTTGAGGCGCTCCGGCGGAATGTCGTTGGCGGTGATGCCCAGTACGGCCAGGTCGATCGCCTGTTCGGTCTGGTGTGCGCTGGTAATGCCGTTGGTCAGGTTCTCCAGGCTGTTGAACGGCGTGACCTCCAGGCCGCAGTCTTCCAGTTGGTGTTGCAGGGCCTGGCGCGCCAGTTCGTGATTCTCCAGCACCGCCACGCGCCGGCCCAGCAGCGGCGGGGCGGGCAGGTCTTCGATATCGTCGCGGGTCTTGGGCAGGTTAAGGCTGATCCAGAACTCCGAACCCTGGCCCGGCGTGCTGTCGACGCCAATTTCACCGCCCATCTGCTCGATCAGGCGCTTGGAGATCACCAGGCCCAACCCAGTGCCACCGGGCTGGCGCGACAGCGAGTTATCGGCCTGGCTGAAGGCCTGGAACAGGGCGCGCACATCCTGGTTCGACAGGCCGATGCCGGTGTCCTGCACGCTGATGCGCAATTGCACGCTGTCTTCCTGTTCGTCTTCGAGCATGGCGCGGGCGACGATGGTGCCTTCGCGGGTGAACTTGATGGCGTTGCTGACCAGGTTGGTGAGGATCTGCTTGAGACGCAGCGGGTCGCCCACCAGCGATAGCGGCGTATCGCGGTAGACCAGGCTCACCAGCTCCAGCTGTTTGGCGTGGGCGGCCGGGGCGAGGATGGTCAGGGTGTCTTGCAGCAGGTCGCGCAGATTGAACGGGATATTGTCGAGCACCAGCTTGCCGGCTTCGATTTTCGAGAAGTCGAGAATTTCGTTGATGATGCCCAGCAGGTTGTCGGCGGACTTTTCGATGGTGCCCAGGTAATCCAGCTGGCGGGGCGACAGCTCGCTTTTCTGCAACAGATGGGTGAAACCGAGGATGCCATTGAGCGGCGTGCGGATTTCATGGCTCATGTTGGCCAGGAACTCCGACTTGATGCGGCTGGCCTCCAGGGCTTCCTTGCGGGCCAGGTCCAGCTCGATGTTCTGGATCTCGATGGTTTCCAGGTTCTGGCGCACGTCTTCGGTGGCCTGGTCGATGCTGTGTTGCAGTTCTTCCTGGGCATTTTGCAGGGTTTCGGCCATGCGGTTGATGCCGGACGCCAACTGATCCAGCTCCTGGCTGCCCAGGGGCGGCAAGCGGGTTTCCAGGTTGCCATCCTTGAGCTGCGCCACCGCTTGTTTGATCTGGCCGATGGGCGAGTTGATCGTGCGGCTGATGCGCAAGGCCAGGGCGGCGGTGCAGATCAGGCCGATGGCGATCAACATCAGGCTGGCGAACAGGCTGCGATAGCCGCGCAGCAGCATGCCGTTATGGGACAGTTCCAGCTCGACCCAGCCCAGCAGGCGATCGGCTTCGTCGGGGATCAGCTCGCCAGCGAGGTTGCGATGACGGCCGAACACGGGCAGCAGGTAGCGGGTGGCGTCATTACCGGTGCGTTGCAACAGGTGCGAGCTGTTGCCGATGGGCGGTTGGTTGAGCATGGTCGGGCCGGCATGGGCCAGGGGCGTGCGGTCGGGCGCCAGGAAGGACACGGCCCGTACATCGACTTGTTCCAGGGACTGGGTGGCGATGCGTTCCAGCAGATCGGTGTTCTTGTTGCCCAATGCCGGTGCCACCAGCGGCGCCAGCTGTTCGGCGATCATCTCGCCGCGATTGAGCAATTGGGTTTGCAGGTCCGAGAGCTGCATCCAGGTGAAATAACCGCCCAAAAGCAATGCCATCAGGCTGGTAGGCAACAAGGTCAGCAACAGTACGCGGCCTTTTATCCCCATTCTTCTTAGCACGCCACTCTCCTGCTACCACACTGATGTCGAGATTCTACGCAGGCATCCGGCCTGCGCCACCTGCGCAGTGTAGCCATATGAGGGGCTTGGAATCTTGCAAAAGATGCTTGAGGGGGCAAGGCGCTGGCTTGTCGGGTTGCTGCATCGCGGCGCTGGCGCCAGCAAGGCCCCTCGGCGACTACCGATTACGCTGCTGGCGTTTTTTCCACTGATGACCCACCCACCACCGCCAGTACACCATGGTCAGGCAGTACGCCAGCGCGCCCAATACCAGGCCCATCACCACCGAGCCCAGCAGGAACGGCTGCCACATGGTCGACAGTTGCCCGCTGATCCATTCCCACGTCAGTTCATCGGGCAGGGTGCGCGGCGGGATGTTCATCAGCCAGGTGCCGGTCATATAGGTGCAGAAAAACACCACGGGCATGGTAATCGGGTTGGTCAGCCATACCAGGCTCACGGCGATGGGCATATTGCCGCGCACGGAGATGGCGAGGACGGCGGCCAACAGCATCTGCAAGGGAATGGGAATGAATGCGGCAAACAGACCGACAGCCATGGCCCGGGCAACCGAGTGCCGATTGAGGTGCCACAGGTTGGGGTCATGGAGCAGCGTGCCGAGAAAGCGTAAGGACTTGTGTTCCCGAATGCTGGTCGGATCGGGCATGTACCGTTTGAATAAGCGCCGTGGCATAAGGGGTCCAGGTCAGTTCGAGGGGCAAGTATGCCCGTATTCTACGAACGGGAAATTCAGACTTTGTGACAAAAAATCATAGTTCGCCTTGAACCACTCGGCTAACACTCGATGGGTCACTTTAAAGGAATGATCCATGCGCACAGGGATGTTTGCGCTGGCGTTGGGGCTGCTGGCGTTGCGCCTGCTGCCTGCCTTGCCGCCGGTCGGTTGGTTGCTGGTCATGTTGGTGGTGGCGTTGATGCTGCTGCCGTTTCGTACTTATCCGCTGGCGCTTTTCCTGTTGGGCCTGGCGTGGGCTTGTTTCAGCGCGCAACGAGCACTGGACGAGCGGCTCGTGCCCGCCCTGGACGGCCAGACCCGTTGGCTGGAAGGGCGCGTCAGTGGGCTACCGCAGCAGGCCAATGGGCTGGTGCGCTTCGAGCTGAGCGACAGCCGGTCACGCCAGGACCGGCTGCCCCAGCGCATCCGGCTGAGTTGGCAGGGCGGCCCGCCAGTGCGCAGCGGGGAGCGCTGGCGTTTGGCTGTCACTCTCAAACGCCCGTCCGGCCTGCTGAATTTCCATGGTTTCGACCAGGAGGCCTGGCTATTGGCCCAGCGTGTGGGGGCGACCGGGTCGGTCAAGGATGGCCAGCGCCTGGCGCCTGCCCGACATGCCTGGCGCGATGGGATCCGCCAGCAGTTATTGGCGGTGGATGCCCAGGGACGCGCAGCCGGACTGGCCGCCTTGGTACTGGGCGACGGCTCCGGTTTGGCCGCCGAGGACTGGCGCATCTTGCAGGACACCGGCACCGTGCATCTGTTGGTCATCTCTGGCCAACATATCGGCCTGTTGTCGGGGCTGATCTATGCGCTGGTGGCCGGCCTGGCCCGTTACGGTTGCTGGCCCAGGCGCTTGCCCTGGTTACCCTGGGCCTGTGGCCTGGCATTCGCCGCGGCGCTGGCCTATGGCGTGCTCGCCGGTTTTGCCGTGCCGGTGCAGCGGGCCTGTGTGATGGTGGGGCTGGTGTTGCTGTGGCGCCTGCGGTTTCGCCATCTGGGGATCTGGTGGCCCCTGCTGCTGGCACTCAATGCAGTATTGATCCTTGAACCCCTGGCCAGCCTGCAACCGGGTTTCTGGTTGTCATTTGCCGCCGTGGCCGTGTTGCTGCTGGCCTTCAGCGGCCGTCTGGGGCCCTGGCGTGCGTGGCAGGCCTGGAGCCGTGCCCAGTGGCTGATCGCTATCGGGCTGTTTCCGCTGCTATTGATACTCGGCTTGCCGATCAGCTTGAGTGCGCCGCTGGCCAATCTGTTTGCCGTGCCGTGGATCAGCCTGCTGGTGCTGCCGTTGGCGCTGGCGGGCACGTTGTTGCTGGCAGTGCCGTGGCTGGGCAGTGGCCTGCTGTGGTTGGCGGGTGGCGCGCTGGATTGGCTGTTCAGCGCCCTGACCTTGCTGGCCGGGCACATACCGGCGTGGCTGCCGGCCGAGGTGCCCGTGGGCTACTGGTTGCTCAGTGTGCTGGGCGCCGTGCTGTTATCGATGCCCAAGGGCATTCCCTTTCGCCTGCTGGGGTGGCCTTTGTTGCTGCTGGCGGTGTTCCCGCCCCGTGAGTCGATCCCGTTGGGCCAGGTGGCGGTGGAGCAACTGGATGTCGGCCAGGGCTTGTCGATCGTGTTGCGCACCCGCAACCACGTGCTGTTGTATGACGCCGGGCCACGGGTGGGGGATTTCGATCTCGGTGAGCGCGTGGTTCTGCCGGCTCTGCGCAAGCTGGGGGTTGGCCAGGTGGACTTGATGCTGCTCAGCCATGCCGACGCCGATCATGCCGGTGGCGCTGCGGCGATCGCGCGCGGGTTGCCGGTCAAGCGCGTGGTGGGCGGGGAAACCCAGGGCCTGCCGGCATTTCTCGATACCCAGGCCTGTGTCAGCGGTGAGCAATGGGAGTGGGACGGCGTGGCGTTTGAGCTGTGGCAATGGGCGGATGCCAGCAATGGCAATGCGAAGTCGTGCGTGCTGCAGGTCCAGGCCAATGGCGAACGGTTGCTGCTGACCGGCGATATCGACCGCGAGGCCGAGCGCGCCTTGTTGGCCACACCCTTGGCGGTCGCCACGGATTGGTTGCAAGTGCCCCATCATGGCAGCCGCAGTTCTTCGTCATGGCCGTTTGTCCAGCAATTGGCCCCCAAGGCGGTGCTGATCTCCCGGGGGCGCGGCAATAGCTTTGGCCATCCGCACCCGCAAGTGCTGGCACGCTACCAGCATTTTCACAGCACCATTTATGACAGCGCCGAGCGGGGCGCCGTGCGCCTGCGCCTGGGGGCTTTCGAGGCGCCGATCATGGCACGCAGCCAGCGTCGTTTCTGGCGTGCGCCTGTCACTGACAGTTACCAAAGGCCGGTACCTGCGACATGATGGCTGTCGGCAGGCAGGTCCTTCCTCGCCAGCCTGTATGCTAAAGTGGCGCACTTTTTCGAGGGGACATTCACTGTGTGGGAATTGGTCAAATCCGGCGGCTGGATGATGTTGCCGATCATTCTGAGCTCCATCGCCGCACTCGGCATTGTTGCCGAACGCCTGTGGACCCTGCGCGCCAGCCGTGTAACCCCTGATCATCTGCTGGGGCAGGTCTGGCGCTGGATCAAGGACAAGCAACTGGACAAGGAAAAGCTCAAGGAACTGCGGGCCAATTCCCCCCTGGGCGAGATCCTCGCCGCTGGCCTGGCCAACTCCAAGCACGGTCGCGAGATCATGAAGGAGTGCATTGAAGAAGCCGCCGCCCGGGTGATCCACGAGCTGGAGCGCTATATCAATGCCCTGGGCACCATCGCCGCAATGGCGCCGTTGCTCGGCCTGCTCGGCACGGTGCTGGGCATGATCGATATCTTCAGCGCCTTTACCGGTTCGGGCATGACCACCAACGCCTCGGTATTGGCCGGGGGCATTTCCAAGGCCTTGATCACCACGGCGGCGGGCCTGATGGTGGGTATTCCGGCGGTGTTTTTCCACCGTTTCCTGCAACGGCGCATCGATGAACTGGTGGTGGGCATGGAGCAGGAAGCGATCAAGCTGGTGGAAGTGGTCCAGGGCGACCGCGATGTCGACCTGGTCGAGGGCAAAGCGTGAAATTTCGCCGCAAGCCCCGGGAAACCGTCGATATCAACCTGGCCTCGTTGATCGATGTGGTGTTTATCCTGCTGCTGTTTTTTGTCGTCACCACCACCTTTACCCGGGAAACCCAACTGCGGGTCGAGCTACCGGAAGCCGTCAGCGGCTCGCCGGCTGAAGACCAGCAGCTCAAGCAACTGGAGATCACCATCAGCGCCGAAGGGGTGTTTTCGGTGAACAACCAGTTGCTTGAGAAAAACGACGTGGCCAGCGTGATGGATGCGCTGCAGAAGGAGTCCGGCGGTGATACACAAATGCCGCTGTCCATTAGCGCCGATGGCAAGACCCCACACCAGGCTGTGATCACCGCGATGGATGCAGCCGGCAAGCTCGGTTTCAGCCATTTGCGCATGACCACCGTCGAGGCGGCGGGGCAACCCTGATGGCCTTGTCCGATCGTTTGCTCCAGGCCTGGTATGACGGCCACCCGGCGCTCAAGCTCCTGCAACCTCTGGAGGCACTCTATCGCCGGGTGGTCAGGCGCAAGCGCGAGCGGTTCCTGGCGGGCGAGGGCACGATCTATCAAGCGCCGGTGCCCATCGTGGTAGTCGGCAATATCACCGTGGGTGGCACGGGCAAGACGCCGTTGATCCTGTGGTTGATCGAGCATTGCCAGCGCAGTGGCCTGCGGGTCGGCGTGGTCAGCCGTGGCTACGGGGCCAAGCCTGCGCAGTTGCCATGGCGAGTGCAGGCTAGCGACAGCGCTCAAGTGGCCGGCGACGAGCCGTTGTTGATCGTGCAGCGCAGCGGCGTCCCGCTGATGATCGACCCCGATCGCAGCCGTGCGGTGCAAGCCCTGTTGGCCAGCGAGACCCTGGACCTGATCCTCTCCGACGACGGCTTGCAGCATTACCGCCTGGCCCGTGACCTGGAACTGGTGCTGATCGACAACGCCCGTGGCCTGGGCAATCGCCGCTGCCTGCCGGCCGGGCCGTTGCGCGAGCCGGTCGAGCGCCTGCACAGCGTCGATGCCCTGCTCTATAACGGCGCCGGGGCTGATCGCGAGGACGGCTTTGCTTTCCGTCTGCTGCCGACCACGCTGGTCAACCTGCTGACCGGCGAGCGCCGGCCGCTGGACCATTTTCCCGTGGGGCAGCAGGTGCATGCGGTCGCCGGTATCGGCAACCCGCAACGTTTCTTCAATACCCTTGAAACGCTACACTGGCGGCCGATACCCCATGCGTTTGCCGACCATGCGCCCTACAGCGCCGAGGTCCTGAATTTTACGCCGTCACTGCCGCTGGTCATGACTGAAAAGGACGCGGTGAAGTGCCGCGCCTTTGCCCAGGCACACTGGTGGTACCTTGCAGTTGATGCGGCACCGTCACCGGCGTTTATCGCCTGGTTCGACACGCAACTGATGCGTCTGCTGCCCGCTCGACTTTTGCCTTAAAACGCTTTTATCCAGGAAACCCCCATGGACACCAAACTGCTCGATATCCTCGCTTGCCCGATCTGCAAAGGCCCGCTCAAGCTCAGCGCCGACAAGACCGAGCTGATCAGCAAAGGCGCTGGCCTGGCATACCCGATCCGCGATGGCATCCCGGTGATGCTGGAAAGCGAAGCCCGTACCCTGACGACCGACGAGCGCCTGGATAAATGACCACTGCCTTCACTGTTGTCATCCCCGCGCGCTATGCCTCTACCCGCCTGCCCGGCAAGCCGCTGCAGATGATCGGCGCCAAGCCGATGATCCAGCTGGTCTGGGAGCAGGCCTGCAAAAGCAGCGCCCAGCGCGTGGTGGTGGCCACTGACGACCTGCGGATCATCGAGGCCTGCAAGGGGTTTGGCGCCGAAGCAGTGCTGACCCGTGAAGACCACAACTCCGGCACCGACCGCCTGGCCGAAGTCGCCACGCACCTGGGCCTGGCGCCGGACGCCATCGTGGTCAACGTGCAGGGTGACGAACCGCTGATCCCGCCGTGTGTCATCGACCAGGTCGCCGCCAACCTGGCCGCCCATGCCGAAGCGCGCATGGCGACCCTGGCCGAACCTATCGAAGACATCCAGACCCTGCTCAACCCGAACGTGGTCAAGGTGGTCAGCGACATCAATGGCCTGGCCCTGACCTTCAGCCGTTCGACCCTGCCCTGGGCGCGCGATGAGTTCGCCAAGCAGCGTGACGTATTACCGGCTGGCGTACCTTATCGTCGCCATATCGGCATTTACGCCTACCGCGCGGGCTTCCTGCATGACTTCGTCAGCTGGGGCCCGTGCTGGCTGGAAAACACCGAGGCACTGGAACAACTGCGAGCCCTGTGGCACGGCGTGCGCATTCATGTCGATGATGCGCTGCAAGCCCCGCCAGCCGGCGTCGATACGCAGGAAGACCTTGAGCGCGTGCGTCGGTTGCTGGGGGCGTGATGGAAGTCCTGTTTGTCTGCCTGGGCAATATCTGCCGCTCGCCCACCGCCGAAGGCGTGCTGCGCCACAAACTGCGGGCCGCCGGGCTGGCGGACCGGGTCGAGGTGGCCTCTGCCGGTACCGGTGAATGGCATATCGGCAAGGCGCCGGACAAGCGCAGCCAGCAAGCAGCGCTGCGCCGTGGCTACGACTTGTCGGCCCAGCGTGCGCAGCAAGTGTCGCGTGCCGACTTTGCGCGCTACGACCTGATCCTGGCCATGGACCAGAGTAACCTGCGCAATCTCAAGGCTATGCAGCCGGCCCAAGGCAAGGCGGAGCTGGATCTGTTCCTGCGCCGCTACGACTCGGCGGTGGATGAAGTGCCGGATCCGTATTACGACGGCGAACAGGGTTTCGAGCAGGTCCTGGACCTGATCGAGGCCGCGTGCGACTTGCTGGTGATCGAGTTGAAGGGGCGGTTATGAGTCTGGATGTGCAGCCCCAGGTTTCCCTGAAGGCCTTCAACAGTTTTGGCATCGATGTGCGTGCGCAGTTGTTCGCCGAGGCCCATAGCGACGCCGATGTGCGCGAGGCCCTGGCCTATGCGGCCGCGCAACAGTTGCCATTGCTGGTGATCGGTGGCGGCAGCAACCTGCTGCTGACCCAGGATATCCCGGCGCTGGTATTGCGCATGGCGACCCAGGGTATCCGCGTCCTGCACGAGGACGCCCAGCAGGTTGTGGTGGAAGCCGAGGCGGGTGAGGCCTGGCATCCTTTTGTGCTGTGGACCCTTGAGCAAGGGTTCTCTGGCCTGGAAAACCTCAGCCTGATCCCCGGCACTGTCGGCGCCGCGCCGATGCAGAACATCGGCGCCTACGGTGTCGAGATCAAGGATGTGTTCGCCGGCCTGACCGCCCTCGACCGCCAGAGCGGCGAGTTGCGCGATTTCAGCCTGGCAGAGTGCAACTTCGCCTATCGCGACAGCCTGTTCAAACACGAAGTGGGGCGCTGGTTGATCCTGCGGGTGCGCTTTGCCTTGAGCCGCGTCGCGCACCTGAAGCTCGGCTATGGCCCGGTGCAGCAGCGCCTGGCCGAGCAGGGCATTACCCAGGCGACCCCCAGCGATGTCAGTCGGGCCATTTGCAGCATTCGCAGTGAAAAACTGCCCGACCCTGCGGTCCTGGGCAACGCTGGCAGTTTCTTCAAGAACCCCTTGGTGCCCCAGGTGCTGGCGGCGCAATTAAAGCTGCAATATCCCGATCTGGTGGCTTATCCCCAGGCTGATGGCCAAGTGAAACTGGCGGCTGGCTGGTTGATTGAAAAGGCCGGCTGGAAAGGCTTTCGCGACGGTGATGCCGGCGTGCATCGCTTGCAGGCGCTGGTGCTGGTCAATTATGGCGCGGCCACCGGGCTGGATATTGCCAGCTTGGCCCAGCGCATCCAGAGCGATATCGCCGAGCGCTTCAAGGTCGAGTTGGAAATGGAGCCCAATCGTTATTGAGCTACGCTTCTAGCCTGTTGAACCAAGCCCTGCATTGCAGGGCTTTTTTGTTAATGCTGGGTTAACTTAGCAGGCTAACGATGCCTGTTTATTGTTCGATAGACGCTGTTTATCAAAGGCCCGGTGAAGACCTGTCTTCACAAGAGAGCCCGATTAGCCTGAGCCATCTGTGTGAACCGACTCCGCTCCTTTGAAAGCGGCAGATAGCTCGACCCCATAATCCAATCACTATGCGGGCGTGCCCATGATTACTCTCAAACTCAACGGTCAAGATCATCCGCTGGATGTCACCGAGGACATGCCCCTGCTGTGGGCGATCCGCGACGTGGCGGGTTACAACGGCACCAAGTTCGGTTGCGGCATGGGCCTGTGCGGTGCCTGCACCATTCATATCGACGGCTCGCCGGCGCGCAGTTGCATCACGCCCATCGGCTCGGTCAAAGGGCAGAACGTCAGCACTATCGACAACCTGCATAACGACCCGATTGGCCAGGTGGTGCAGCAGGCGTGGCTGGACACCGCAGTGGCGCAATGCGGTTACTGCCAGGGCGGGCAGATCATGTCGGCCACGGCCTTGCTCAAAACCAACCCCAACCCCAGCGATGCGCAGATTGAAGAGGCGATGGTCGGCAATATCTGCCGTTGCGGCACCTATAACCGCATCAAGACGGCGATCCGCCAGGCCGCGACCCACTTGCAGGAGGCCAAGGCATGAGCCAGTTGCCGAGCAATTTCGCCCTGAACAACCTCAGTCGCCGTGGGTTCCTCAAGGGGGTCGGCGCCACCGGTGCGCTGGTGGTGGCTGCCAGTTGGGGCTTGCCCCAGGCCTTTGCCGCCGAGGCCAAGCAATACGGCGGGGCCGCGATGCCCCATGGGGTGGTGGATGATCCCAAGGTCTATGTCAGCATCGCCACCGACGGCACCGTCACCGTGATTTGCAACCGCTCGGAAATGGGCCAGGGCGTGCGCACCAGCCTGACCATGGTGGTGGCCGATGAACTGGAGGCCGATTGGGCGCTGGTGAAGGTTGCGCAGGCACCGGGCGATGAAGCGCGTTTTGGCAACCAGGATACCGACGGTTCGCGCAGCATGCGCCATTGGTTCGAGCCGATGCGCCGGTGCGGCGCCGCCGTGCGAACCATGCTGGAACAGGCCGCTGCCGAGCAGTGGCAAGTCCCGCTGGGCGAATGCCGGGCGCAGTTGCATAAAGTGATTCACCAGCCCAGCGGCCGCGAACTGGGCTATGGCGCCCTGGCCGCAGCCGCCGGTGCGCTGGCGGTGCCGGCGCGCGACAGCCTGCGGCTCAAGCAACCCTCGGAATTTCGCTATATCGGCAAGGAAGCCACCAAGGCCATCGACGGTGCCGATATCGTCAACGGCCGGGCGGTGTACGGCGCCGATGTGCATTTTGACGGCATGCTGTTCGCGACCATTGCGCGGCCCAAGGTGTATGGCGGCAAGGTCAAGTCGTTCGATGCCAGCGCGGCGTTGAAAGTCCCGGGGGTGATCAAGGTCCTGCAAATCGAAAGCCGGCCCTTGCCCTCCGAGTTCCAGCCATTGGGCGGCGTGGCGGTGGTGGCCAGCAACACCTGGGCGGCGATCAAGGGGCGCGAAGCGTTGCAGATTGTCTGGGAGGACGGCACCAATGCCGGCTACAACTCCATCGATTATCGCAAGACCCTGGAAGCGGCGGCCCTCAAGCCCGGCAAAGTGGTGCGCAATACCGGCAGCATCGACCAGGCCCTGAGCGATGCCGACAGCACCCTCGAAGCCGCGTATTACTTGCCACACCTGGCGCAGTCGCCGATGGAACCGATGGTTGCCGTGGCCCGCTATCAAGACGGGCAATGCGAGGCCTGGGCCCCGAGCCAGGCGCCACAGGTCACCCGCGAACGGGTGGCCGAGCGCCTTGGCCTGCCGTTCGATAACGTCACGATCCACGTCACCCTGTTGGGCGGCGGTTTCGGGCGCAAGTCGAAACCGGACTTCATCATCGAAGCTGCGGTGCTGGCCAAGGAGTTTCCCGGCAAGGCTGTGCGCGTGCAGTGGACCCGTGAAGACGATATCCATAACTCCTACTTCCATACCGTCTCCGCCGAGTACCTCAAGGCCGGCCTGAACAAGGACGGCATGCCTGCCGCCTGGCTGCACCGCACCGTGGCACCCAGCATCACCGCGTTGTTTGCGCCAGGCATGAACCACGAGGCGGCGTTCGAGCTGGGCATGGGTTTTACCAACATGGCCTATGCCATTCCCAATGTGCGCCTGGAAAACCCCGAGGCTGCTGCCCACACCCGCGTGGGCTGGTACCGTTCGGTGTCGAACATCCCCCACGGGTTTGCCATTCAGAGTTTTGTCGATGAACTGGCGCACAAGGCTGGCCAGGATCCGCTGAAATATCAACTCAAGCTGCTGGGCCCGGATCGTCAGATCGATCCGCGAACCTTGAGCGAAGAATGGAACTACGGCGAGTCCCCCGAGCGTTATCCGATTGATACCGCGCGCATGCGTGGCGTGCTGGAAACCGCGGCCAAGGCTGCCGGCTGGGGCCGTGCGCTGCCCAAGGGGCGTGGCCTGGGGCTGGCGGTGCACTACAGCTTCGTGACCTATGTGGCGGCGGTGATCGAGGTCGAGGTCAAGGATGATGGCACACTGATTGTGCGCAAGGCCGACATCGCCGTGGATTGCGGCCCGCAGATCAACCCGGAGCGCATCCGCTCGCAGTTCGAGGGCGCGTGCGTCATGGGCTTGGGCAATGCGGTCCTGGGGGAAATCAGCTTTAAGGATGGCAAGGTCCAGCAGGACAACTTCCATATGTATGAAGTGGCGCGCATGTCCCTGGCGCCCCGGGAAATCGCCATACATTTGGTCACCCCAACAGGTGAGGTGCCCTTGGGCGGCGTCGGTGAACCGGGTGTGCCGCCGATTGCGCCGGCGCTGTGCAATGCGATATTTGCCGCCACCGGCAAGCGTATCCGCAACTTGCCCGTGCGTTATCAGCTACAGGGCTGGCAGCAGGAGGCGAAGGCCTGATGGACAGCGTGGATCTGAATGTCCTGCGCAGCGTGCTCGAATGGCGCCGCGCCGGGCAGCGGGTGGTGCTGTACAGCGTGGTCCAGACCTGGGGCAGCGCGCCACGGCCGCCGGGGGCGATGCTGGCCCTGCGCGGCGACGGGGTGGTGATTGGCTCGGTGTCCGGTGGCTGCATCGAGGATGATCTGATCGCCCGGCTGCATGATGGCCGCTTGCCTGATGACGGGCCGCCGGTGCAACTGGTGACCTATGGCGTCACCCGCGATGAAGCGGCGCGCTTTGGCCTGCCATGCGGCGGCACCTTGCGCCTGACGGAGGAGCGGGTGGGTGATCCTGCGTGGGTCGCCGAGTTGCTGGCGCGTTGTGAGGCTCATGAAATAGTGGCCCGGGAGTTGGACTTGGCGACGGGCACCGTGCGTTTGAGCGCGGCGAGCAAGTACGACATTGTCAGTTTTGACGGTGGACGCTTGCGGGCTATCTATGGCCCGCGCTGGCGCCTGTTGCTGATCGGTGCAGGCCAGTTGTCGCGCTATGTGGCGGAAATCGCGCGGCTGTTGGATTTTGAAGTACTGATCTGCGACCCACGCACGGAGTTCGTGCATGGCTGGGAAGAACAACACGGGCGCTTTGTGCCGGGAATGCCCGATGAGGCGGTGCTCAATATCCAGACGGACGAGCGCACGGCCATTGTGGCCCTGACCCACGATCCGCGCCTGGATGATATGGCGCTGTTGACCGCGCTCAATTCCCGGGCGTTCTACATCGGTGCCCTGGGTTCACGGGCCAATAGCCGCAAGCGTCGCGAGAACCTGGCGGTGTTGGGGTTGGGAGCCGAGGCGATTGCGCGGCTGCATGGTCCGATCGGTCTTGATATTGGCAGTCATACGCCGGCAGAGATTGCCTTGTCGTTGATGGCGCACATCGTCGCGATCAAGAACGGCGTAGAGCTGTTGCAAGCGAAACCCGTGCGGGAGGCGGTCAGTTGACGAGCGCCATCACCGCCATTGTCCTGGCGGCGGGGCAGGGCAGCCGGTTCCGCGCGTTAAGCGGTCAGGACAAACTGCTGGCGCCTTGTGTGGGGCGTGATGGGGTGAGGCGGCCGGTCTTGGAGCAGGTGCTGGTCAATTTGCCCGCCAGTGTCACCCGGCGTTGGGTGGTCACATCGCCGGGGCGCAGCGAGGTTGTACGCCTGGCGCGCCATTATGGGTGCGAAGTGCTGCTCCTGGATTCGGCGGGCATGGGCGACAGCATTGCGGCAGCGGTGGCCGCCAGTGGCCCCGCGACGGATTGGCTGGTGGTGTTGGGGGATATGCCGTTTATCCAGGTGGCGAGTATTGAGCGGGTGATAGAGCGGGTGGAGGGGGTCAGTGTGCCGGTGCATGCTGGCCGGCAAGGCCATCCTGTTGCGTTTGGCCAGTCACTGGGGCCGGTGTTGATGGGGTTGACCGGGGATTGTGGGGCCAAGGCGCTGTTTGCCCAGGCTGAGGTGCGGGAAGTGCCGGTGGATGATCCTGGGGTGTTATGGGATGTGGATGTGCCGCAATCACTGGAATTCAGGTAGGGGCTGGAAGAGCTGCTCGGGGTGTCAGGTATTTATCCGTCATCGTTAACGACCATCGCAGGCAAGCCAGCTCCCACATGTCGCATAAAAAAGCCCCGCCTGAGTGATCAGGCGGGGCTTTTTAGTTGCCGTTGGAATCAGGCGAGGGGTTTAGGCTCGTGCTCTTCTTCCAGGGCTTTGGGGTTGTGCTCTACCACTTCTTCAACGGAACGCAGGTTCTCGTCGATGGTTGGGGCAGTGTGCTCAACTTCTGCTTCGATGGCCGGTGCTTGCGCAACCGCTTCGACTACGGCCGGGGCCGCTGCCGCTGCTTCTTCGGCTTCTTTCTGCAGACGCTCGGCTTCACGCTTGCGACGACGCACTTCACGCGGGTCGTTAGGCGCACGGCCGTTTTCGGTGAGGGCGCTGGCAGGGGCTTCAACCACTGGGGCGGCCACTTCGGCAACCACTGGGGTTTCCACGACCACCGGAGCAGGCTCGGCAATCACAACCGGTTCTGCAACCACCGCAGGTTCGGCGATAACCACTTCAGCAGCCGGTGCTGGAGCTTCTTCTACCGGTGCCGGGGCAGGGGCTTCGGTGACGACGGCTGGCTCGGCAGTCCACTGGAAGGCGGTCTGTTCTTCGCGAACTTCACGCACTTGCGGGGTTGCTTCAGCGGCTGGCGCTTCAACAACTGCTTCAACCACAGGCTGTGGCTCAACCACGATTGCGGGTGCAGCCACGACTTCGGCTTCAGGCTGGGCTTCACGAACCGGTGCAACTTCCACTTCTACAGCCGCTGGTGCTTCAACCACGGTGGTGGCTTCGACAACCGGTGCTTCAACTGCGGCAGTTTCCTGCACGGCAGCGGTGGCGCGTTCGGCCTGCTGGTTGGCTTCGGCTTCGGCAGGTGCGCTGATGACCGAGCTGGCAACCGCAGCGGTAACGGCCAGGCCAGCAGCCAGTTCGGTGCTGGTGGGTTCGTTGTTGGCGTTGTCTTCGCTGGCTTCGCCGGTCTCTTCCGAGCCTTCGATCACATTGCCGTTGGCGTCACGTTGACGCTCACGACGGTTGCTGCGGCGACGCTGGCCACGGGAGCGGCGGCGTGGACGATCGCCTTCGGCGTTGTCCTGGCCATCTTCCTGTGGCTGTTCGTCATTGTTCAGCAGTTCTTCTTCGCTGGCTGCGGCAGCCTGCTCGGCACGTGGTTGACGCTCTTCACGCGGCGGGCGTGGGGCGCGCTCTTCACGGGGCTGGCGGGCCGGACGTTCTTCAGTCGCGACATCAGTTGCTACGGCGGCAACAGCTGGGGCAGCGTCCAAAGGTTCACGCAGTTCACGTACACGTTCTTCACGCTCGCCACGTGGCTTGCGATCTTCACGTGGGGCGCGAGGGGCACGCGGCGCGCGTTCTTCACGTGGCGCACGCTCTTCGCGCGGAGCACGTTCTTCACGGGCTACGGCTGGGGTTTCTTCACGGGCTTCGCGCGGCTGGCGCTCTTCACGGGGTGCGCGCTCTTCACGCGGTGCACGTTCTTCGCGAGGCTTGCGCTCTTCGTCGCGGCGACCGTTGCGGTTACGGCTCTGCTGGCGACCGTTGCGACGCTCTTCGTTGCGTGCAGGGCGTTCAGCGGCTGGCTTCTCGACCACGGCAGGAGCTACCGGCTCTTCCTTGGTGGCGAACAGGCTGACCAGCGACTTCACCAGGCCCTTGAACAGGCTTGGCTCCGGCAGGACGGCAGGCGCGGCCACCGGGGCAGCGGCTTCAGTCGGCACCGGTGCGTTGGCACGGGCCGGCGCGGTCTTGACGGCGGCTTCCTGGCGAACCAGGGTGCGGGTCGCGGCGGCTGGCTGGACTTCTTCGACTTCGGCAGCGGCGGCGGCGATTTCGTAGCTGGACTGGCCGCTGTGGGCTTCCGGGCTGTCGTCACGCAGGCGCTGGACTTCGAAGTGCGGCGTCTCGAGGTGATCGTTCGGCAGGATGACGATACGGGCACGGGTGCGCAGTTCGATCTTGGTGATCGAGTTGCGTTTTTCGTTGAGCAGGAAGGCTGCAACCGGGATCGGCACCTGCGCGCGGACTTCGGCGGTGCGGTCTTTCAGGGCTTCTTCTTCGATCAGGCGCAGGATAGCCAGGGACAGCGATTCAACGTCACGGATGATGCCGGTGCCGTTGCAACGCGGGCAGACGATGCCGCTGCTTTCGCCCAGGGATGGACGCAGGCGCTGACGGGACATTTCCAGCAGGCCGAAGCGCGAGATGCGGCCAACTTGTACGCGGGCACGGTCGGCTTCCAGGCATTCGCGGACTTTTTCTTCCACGGCGCGCTGGTTCTTGGCTGGGGTCATGTCGATGAAGTCGATCACGATCAGGCCGCCGATATCACGCAGGCGCAGTTGGCGAGCGATTTCTTCGGCTGCTTCCAGGTTGGTCTGCAGGGCGGTTTCTTCGATGTCGCTGCCTTTGGTGGCGCGCGCCGAGTTGATGTCGATGGACACCAGGGCTTCGGTCGGATCGATCACGATGGAGCCGCCGGAAGGCAGTTCGACCACGCGCTGGAAGGCGGTTTCGATCTGGCTTTCGATCTGGAAACGGTTGAACAGCGGAACGCTGTCTTCGTACAGCTTGATCTTGCTGGCGTACTGCGGCATCACCTGGCGGATGAAGGTCAGGGCTTCGTCCTGGGCTTCAACGCTGTCGATCAGTACTTCGCCGATGTCCTGGCGCAGGTAGTCGCGGATGGCGCGGATGATCACGTTGCTTTCCTGATAGATCAGGAATGGCGCGGAGCGGTCCAGGGACGCTTCTTTAATAGCGGTCCACAGTTGCAGCAGGTAATCGAGGTCCCACTGCATTTCTTCGCTGCTGCGGCCAAGGCCGGCAGTGCGCACGATCAGGCCCATGTCGGCCGGGGCGATCAGGCCGTTCAGCGCTTCACGCAGTTCGTTGCGCTCTTCGCCTTCGATGCGACGGGAGATGCCGCCAGCACGCGGGTTGTTCGGCATCAGGACCAGGTAACGGCCAGCCAGGCTGATGAAGGTGGTCAGGGCTGCGCCCTTGTTGCCACGTTCTTCTTTTTCGACCTGGACGATGACTTCCTGGCCTTCGCTCAGGACGTCCTTGATGTTCACGCGGCCTTCAGGGGCTTTCTTGAAGTACTCGCGGGAGATTTCTTTGAGGGGCAGGAAGCCATGGCGCTCAGAGCCAAAATCGACAAAGGCAGCCTCAAGGCTTGGCTCGATACGAGTAATCCGGCCTTTATAGATGTTGGCCTTCTTCTGCTCGCGTGCACCGGACTCGATGTCCAGGTCGTAGAGGCGTTGGCCATCTACCAGTGCAACACGCAACTCTTCGGGTTGAGTTGCGTTAATCAGCATTCTTTTCATGTTGTACCGTCGGTTTCCGGGCTGCCGGAAACGGCGTTCGGCACACACGACTTCTCACGGTCGGTGTCAGGTGCGTCAAGAGTGGTTGGCCACTCCAGTGTCCAGCAATACTGGCCAATTGGGCTGGTATCGCGACTTACGCGTCCTGCTTGCTGTGGTGACTTAATAAGCACTCAGTCAGGAGGAGGAATCAACCGGCGACTGTGGACGAGATGAAGCGTCTAAATATAAGCCTAGTGCTACACAGTCCGACGGTTGTGCATCTCCACCCTACACGTATCCCTGATAATTCGGGTGCTGCCGCGCGCAGAATCCGCAGCGGGTTGGCATTTACCGTGTTCTCCAATGGGGAGTTCACGCTCATGGCTAATAACAGGCGTTGTTTCCGAAGCATTCGCCGTGGTCTGGTACAAGACTGACTGCACTTTGTGAACTGGCCGTAAATATCGGCGCAAGAGGCGAGTAATCACTCTGCTTCCTGCACTCGCTTCAGGCCTCATGTCACCTGCGCTTGTTACAATCTTGAGCCTTCCAGTATGGCAAGAGCCCCGTAGGACGGCCTCGCGTCCTGATGAATTGCGATGGTCAGGGGCGGCAGTTTGCCGCGAGTCCTCTGTCCAGGCCGCTTTTGGCGGCGTTCGCGACTATAGCAGCAATGATTAAGTGCTTCAATTCCATAAAAAATTGTTATCATTCCCGACATGACGACTACCACCCCCCCGACCCCCAGCGTCCAGCTGCTTGAGGTCTCGCCGGAATATGCCGGCCAACGCATCGACAATTTTCTTCTGGCCAGGCTCAAGGGCGTGCCCAAGACCTTGATTTATCGCATTTTGCGCAAAGGCGAAGTGCGGGTGAACAAGGGCCGGATCAAGCCTGAGTACAAGCTGCAGGCGGGCGATATCGTCCGCGTGCCGCCTGTTCGCGTGCCTGAGCGCGACGAGCCCGTGCCGCTGGCCCAGGGCCTGTTGCAGCGCCTTGAGGCGTCGATTGTCTTCGAGGACAACAAGCTGATCGTGATCAACAAGCCGTGCGGCATTGCGGTGCACGGCGGCAGCGGCCTGAATTTCGGGGTGATCGAAGCCTTTCGTCAGTTGCGTCCGGATGCCAAGGAGCTGGAGCTGGTCCATCGCCTGGATCGCGACACCTCCGGCCTGTTGATGATCGCCAAGAAGCGCAGCATGTTGCGCCACCTGCATACCGCCCTGCGCGGCGATGGCGTGGACAAGCGTTATATGGCGCTGGTCCGCGGCAATTGGGCGTCCTCGATCAAGAGCGTGCGGGCGCCGTTGCAGAAGAGCAACCTGCGCTCCGGCGAGCGCATGGTCGAGGTGGACGAGGAGGGCAAGGAGGCGCTGACCCTGTTCAAGGTGCTGCGGCGCTTCGGTGATTTCGCGACCATGGTCGAGGCCAAGCCGGTGACCGGGCGCACCCACCAGATCCGCGTGCATACCTTGCATGCGGGCCACTGCATTGCTGGCGATACCAAGTACGGCGACGAAGGGTTCTCCAAGGAGATTCGTGACCTTGGCGGCAAACGCCTGTTCCTGCATGCCTACATGCTGACGGTGCCGTTGCCCGATGGTGGCGAATTGAAGTTGCAGGCGCCTGTGGACGAGATGTGGGCCAAGACCGTGGAGCGCCTGAGTGTCGCGCCCTGACTACAAGCTGCTGATCTTTGACTGGGATGGCACCCTGTGCGATTCCATTGGTCGGATTGTCGAGTCCATGCACATGGCCTCGACCCGTTCCGGCTTTGAGCTGTGCAGTGACCTGGCGGTCAAGGGCATCATCGGCCTGGGCTTGCCCGAAGCCATTCGCACCTTGTATCCGCAGATCGCTGACAGTGAGCTGGTGGCGTTTCGCGAGCATTACGCCGATCACTACATTGCCCTGGAAGCCGAGCCGTCACCCTTGTTTGAAGGGGTAGTGCAGTCCCTGGCCGCATTGCGTGAGCAGGGCTATCACCTGGCGGTGGCTACCGGCAAGGCCCGGCGCGGCCTGGATCGGGTGCTCAAGGCCAATGGCTGGGAAGATTATTTTGATATCACCCGCGCCGCCGATGAAACCGCAAGCAAGCCTCACCCATTGATGTTGGAGCAGATCATGGCCCATTGCGGCGTGTCTGCCCGTGAGTCGTTGATGGTGGGCGATGCTTCGTTCGACCTGCTGATGGCGCGCAATGCCGGCATGGACAGCGTTGCTGTCAGCTATGGCGCACAGTCCCCCGAAGCCTTGCAGGCTTACGAGCCGCGACTGACGATTGACCGGTTTTCGCAATTGCACGCCTGGCTCAACCAGGCCCGTTAAGTTTTTGCTGGGGTAGATGGCATGACCGATGAGTGGAAAGCACCGACCAAGGCCGGTGCCGACAATGGCGATGATAAAAGCTGGAAACTGCTGGAAAAAACCCTGCTGGCGGGCGTCCAGGAGCAGCGTCGCGCCCGGCGCTGGGGGATCTTCTTCAAGCTCCTGACCTTTACCTACCTGATTGGCATGCTGGTGTTGTTCAGCCCTTTGGTGGATATGGAAAAAAGCGCCGCCCGCAGTGGTAGCTACACCGCGCTGATCGAGGTGCGTGGGGTGATTGCCGACAAGGAGTCCGCCAGTGCCGACAATATCGTCAGCAGCCTGCGCACGGCCTTCGAGGATCCCAAGGTCAAGGGTGTGGTGCTACGCATCAACAGTCCGGGTGGCAGTCCGGTGCAGTCGGGCTATGTCTATGACGAGATCCGTCGCCTACGCGCGCTGCATCCAGAGACCAAACTGTACGCGGTCATCTCTGACCTGGGTGCCTCGGGTGCCTATTACATTGCCAGCGCCGCCGACCAGATCTACGCCGACAAGGCCAGCCTGGTGGGCTCCATTGGCGTGACGGCGGCCGGCTACGGGTTTGTCGGGGCCATGGAGAAGCTGGGGGTTGAGCGGCGTACCTACACCTCGGGCGAGCACAAGTCTTTCCTTGATCCGTTCCAGCCGCAAAAGGCTGATGAAACCCAGTTCTGGCAGAGCGTGCTCGATACCACTCATCGCCAGTTCATTGCCAGCGTCAAGCAGGGGCGCGGTGAGCGGCTCAAGGATAAAGAGCATCCGGAGTTGTTCTCCGGCCTGATCTGGTCCGGTGAGCAGGCGTTGCCGCTGGGCTTGATCGATGGCCTGGGCAGTGCCAGTTCGGTGGCGCGGGATGTGATTGGCGAGAAGGAACTGGTGGATTTTACCGTCCAGGAGTCGCCGTTCGATCGCTTCTCCAAGCGACTGGGTGCCAGTGTGGCGGAGAAATTGGCGCTGTATATGGGCTTCCAGGGGCCGACCTTACGCTGAGCTCGCGATTGGCGTAGCCCAAAATGTGGGAGCGGGCTTGCCCGCGATGGCAGTGGATCAGTCGGTACATATTTGGCTGATCCGCCGTAATCGCGGGCAAGCCCGCTCCCACATTGGGTTTTGTGGTGCTTTCAGGGGATCTGCACGCCTTCGGCCAGCAGCATGTCCACCAGGCGAATCAGCGGCAGGCCGACAAGGCTTGTCGCATCCGGCCCTTCGGTGCTTTGAAACAGGCTCACCCCTAAACCTTCGGCCTTGAAGCTGCCAGCGCAGTCGTAGGGTTGCTCGATCCGCAGGTAGCGTTCGATCTGTGCCGGGTCCAACTGGCGCATCGTGACGGTGAAGGGGATGCAGTCCACCTGGCAATGCCCGGTGTCGCTATTGAGCAGCGCCAGGCCGGTCAGGAAGCTGACCTGCCGGCCGCTGGCCGCCAGTAATTGCTCGCGGGCCTTTTCAAAGGTGTGGGGCTTGCCGATGATCTGGCCATCCAGCGCTGCGACCTGGTCCGAACCGATGATCAGATGCCCAGGGTGGCTGCCGGCGAGGGCTCGGGCTTTCTGCTCGGCCAGGCGCTTGACCAGATCGGCTGCTGGCTCGTTGGCGTGATGGCTTTCGTCGATATCCGGCGAGCTGCAGATGAACGGCAGATGCAGGCGGTTCAGCAGTTCCCGGCGATAAACCGAGCTGGAAGCGAGTAATAAAGGCAACATGTGGCTCTCCTCAAGGCAGTCGCGGATTCTAGCGAGCGGACAGTCTGGCGCACAGGGCTGAATTTCCTTTGACATGGGCGGGTGCATCCCTATAATGCTGCGCCTATGTTGAATGACCCGATTCCACCTCACGTTGACCCGCGCAAATTGGCTGATCGTGGCACCACCCTCCAAGGTGAAGTGTTGCTGGCCGATTTGGAGAGACTCTGCGACCCGCTTTCCGACAATGTCGGTACGGTGCAGGCTAAATTCGTTTTTGAGCGAGATGAACGTAAATCTGTGGTAATCCACAGCTTTATCGACACCGAGGTCAAAATGGTTTGCCAGCGTTGTCTTGAGCTGGTCACCCTGCCGATCCACAGCGAATGCAGTTATGCTGTGGTGAAAGAGGGTGCGAATACCCAGTCGTTGCCGAAAGGTTATGACGTGCTGGAACTGGGCGAAGATCCTTTGGATCTGCATGCACTGATCGAGGAGGAGCTTCTGCTCGCCTTGCCCATTGTGCCTGCTCATCATCCGGAAGAATGCCAGCAGCCGGCGGGGCTCGATGACGAGTCCGAACCGAGCGAGGACGAGGTAACGCGGTCCAACCCGTTCAGTGTATTGGCGCAGTTAAAGCGTGACCCAAACGTTTAGGAGTTAATCAATTATGGCTGTTCAGCAGAACAAAAAATCCCGCTCTGCCCGTGACATGCGTCGTTCGCACGATGCCCTGACGGCAAGCACTCTGTCTGTAGAAAAAACCACCGGTGAAATTCACCTGCGTCACCACGTATCGCCAGAAGGCGTATACCGTGGCCGTAAAGTGATCGACAAGGGCGCTGACGAGTAATCACTTGTCTGCTCAAGTCATCGCGATTGACGCAATGGGCGGGGACTTCGGTCCCCGCAGCATTGTCCAGGCATGCATTGCCAGCCTGTCTGCTACGCCCTCGCTGCACCTGACCCTCGTCGGTCAACCCTCCCTACTTGAAGAACTGATTGCCAGCCATGCGGCTGTGGATCGCGCGCGCCTGACGATAACGCCGGCCAGCGAAACCATCGGCATGGATGAAAAGCCGGCCCAGGCCCTGCGTGGCAAGCCTGACTCCTCCATGCGCGTGGCCCTTGAGCTGCTGCGCGATGGCAAGGTCCAGGCTTGTGTCAGTGCCGGCAATACCGGGGCCTTGATGGCCTTGTCCCGCCATGTGCTGAAAACCCTGCCGGGCATTGATCGACCGGCGATGGTTGCGGCGATCCCGACGCAGCGTGGCTATTGCCAGTTGCTGGACCTGGGGGCGAATGTCGATTGCAGCGCCGAGCACCTGCTGCACTTTGCCCTGATGGGCTCGGTCGCGGCCGAAGCGTTGGGCGTGGTGCGGCCAAGGGTGGCCTTGCTGAACATCGGCACCGAGGACATCAAGGGTAACCAGCAGGTCAAGTTGGCCGCCAGCCTGTTGCAACAGGCGCGGGGCTTGAACTACATCGGGTTCGTCGAAGGCGATGGGTTATATCGTGGCGAGGCCGATGTGGTGGTTTGTGACGGGTTTGTCGGAAATATCCTGCTTAAGTCCAGCGAAGGCCTGGCTACGATGATTGCTGCGCGGATCGAGGCGTTGTTCAAGCGCAATCTGGCTTCGCGGCTGGTGGGTGCCCTGGCGTTGCCGTTGATGCGGCGCTTGCAGGCGGACCTGGCCCCGGCGCGGCATAACGGCGCAAGCTTCCTCGGTCTGCAGGGTATTGTGGTAAAAAGCCACGGTTCGGCGGGAGTCCAGGGTTTTCAGAGTGCCATTGCGCGTGCGCTGATCGAGATCCAGGAGAACCTTCCGCAGCGCTTGCATGGCCGTCTTGAGGATCTGTTGCCTTAGGCGAATCGGGCCGGGAATGCTTAAATGTGACCGGCCAGTTCAATTGACCATCCAATCTGTCAGTTTCTTGCGCTCCCAGCTGTGGGGCGTCAATTCACCGACGACCAGATCATTAGGGGCTTGTTACATGTCTACATCCCTCGCATTCGTCTTTCCAGGGCAGGGTTCGCAGTCCCTCGGCATGTTGGCCGAGCTGGGCGCGCAATACCCGCTAGTCCTGGAGACATTCAAGGAAGCGTCTGCTGCCTTGGGCTACGACCTTTGGGCATTGACCCAGGACGGGCCGGAAGAACTGCTCAATCAAACCGATAAAACCCAGCCGGCCATCCTGACGGCTTCCGTCGCGCTGTGGCGCGTTTGGCTGGCCGAAGGCGGCGCACGTCCGGCTTTTGTTGCCGGTCATAGCCTGGGCGAATACAGCGCCCTGGTCGCGGCAGGCAGCCTGACCCTCGCTGAGGCGGTCAAACTGGTAGAGCGCCGTGGCCAACTGATGCAAGAAGCGGTTCCAGCCGGGCAGGGCGGCATGGCCGCGATCCTGGGCCTGGACGACGCCGTGGTGATCGAAGCCTGTGCCGAAGCGGCCCAGGGCGAAGTGGTCAGCGCGGTGAATTTCAATTCCCCAGGCCAGGTGGTGATCGCCGGTGCCAAGGCTGCGGTTGAGCGTGCCATCGAAGGCTGCAAGGCCCGCGGCGCCAAGCGTGCGTTGCCACTTCCGGTCAGCGTGCCGTCCCATTGCGAGTTGATGCGCCCGGCGGCCGAGCGTTTTGCCGAGTCCATCGCAGCCATCAACTGGCAGGCACCGCAGATCCCGTTGGTGCAAAACGTCAGCGCCGACGTGGCGCCGGACCTGGAAACCCTCAAGCGCGACCTGCTGGAGCAACTGTACAAGCCGGTACGCTGGGTTGAATCAGTCCAGACCCTGGCCGCCAAGGGCGCTACCCAACTAGTTGAGTGTGGTCCGGGTAAAGTCCTGGCCGGCCTCAACAAGCGCTGCGCCGAGGGCGTGTCGACGTCCAACCTCAATACCCCGGATGGCTTCGCCGCCGCCCGCGCCGCATTGGCCTGAACTAAGGAGAAGCCTGCATGAGTCTGCAAGGTAAAGTTGCACTGGTTACCGGCGCAAGCCGTGGCATTGGCCAGGCGATTGCCCTGGAACTGGGCCGTCAGGGCGCGGTAGTGATCGGAACTGCCACGTCCGCCTCGGGCGCCGAGCGTATCGCCGCAACCCTCAAGGAAAACGGCGTGCAGGGTACCGGCCTGGAGCTCAACGTGACCAGTGATGAGTCCGTGGCTGCTGTTTTGGCCCAGATCACTGCACAGTTCGGAACACCGGCCATTCTGGTGAACAACGCCGGAATTACCCGCGACAACCTGATGATGCGCATGAAAGACGACGAGTGGTACGACGTGGTCGATACCAACTTGAACAGTCTGTTTCGCCTGTCCAAGGGTGTTTTGCGCGGTATGACCAAGGCGCGCTGGGGCCGAATTATCAATATTGGCTCCGTAGTGGGTGCCATGGGCAACGCAGGCCAAGTAAACTACGCCTCTGCCAAGGCCGGCCTGGAAGGTTTCAGCCGTGCCCTGGCGCGTGAAGTCGGCTCGCGGTCGATTACGGTCAACTCGGTGGCTCCAGGGTTTATCGATACCGATATGACCCGCGAATTGCCTGAAGCGCAACGTGATGCGTTGCTGACGCAAATTCCGCTGGGCCGTCTGGGCCAGGCCCAAGAGATCGCCAATGTGGTCTCTTTCCTGGCATCTGACGGTGCGGCATACGTGACTGGGGCTACAATCCCGGTGAACGGCGGGATGTACATGAGTTAAATTGTGACGGATCGCTTCAAAAAAATGTCATACGAGCTGTCTAAAATCCGTTATAAAGCTGCAATCTATTTATAGACAGGTGGTCGGTAGGGTACGAGGGTGAAGCTTTCAGTTGAAAAGCTGAAAAGCCTTTCTATACACTTACCCACTGGCCAGCTGCCTGAATTTGTCCATTAGGAGTGAAAACAAGGTATGAGCACCATCGAAGAGCGCGTCAAGAAAATCGTTGCCGAGCAACTGGGCGTTAAAGAAGACGAAGTGAAAAACACTTCTTCCTTCGTTGAAGACCTGGGTGCCGACTCCCTTGACACCGTTGAGCTGGTGATGGCTCTGGAAGAGGAATTCGAGACCGAAATCCCGGACGAAGAAGCTGAAAAAATCACTACTGTTCAAGCTGCTATCGACTACGTTACTAGCCACCAGGCGTAATAGTTTGTAATCGTCGCTTGCTGTCATGGAAAAACCGCACTGCTATAACGGCGTGCGGTTTTTTCTTTAGCTCTGATGAAAAATGAGCTTTGAAACAAAGTGTCGTCATTAGAAAAAGGAGAGTGCTGTGTCGCGTAGACGCGTCGTAGTCACCGGTATGGGTATGTTGTCGCCACTGGGTACGGATGTGCCGAGCAGTTGGCAGGGCATTCTGGCTGGCCACAGTGGTATCGGTCTGATTGAGCATACGGACCTTTCTGCCTATTCCACCCGTTTTGGCGGCTCGGTAAAGGGCTTCAATGTCGAGGAATATCTCTCGATCAAGGAATCCCGCAAACTCGACCTGTTCATTCAATACGGCCTGGCAGCCGGTTTTCAGGCAGTGCGTAATGCTGGCCTGGAAGTCACCGATGCCAACCGTGAACGCATCGGCGTGGCCATGGGTTCGGGTATTGGCGGTCTGACCAATATCGAAGAAACCAGCCGCACGCTGCACGACTCCGGCCCTCGTCGAATCTCACCGTTCTTCGTCCCGGGCTCGATCATCAATATGATTTCCGGCTTCCTGTCCATCCATCTGGGTGCCCAGGGGCCTAACTACGCCATTTCCACAGCGTGCACCACGGGCACTCACTGCATCGGCATGGCGGCGCGCAATATCGCCTATGACGAGGCTGACGTGATGATCGCAGGTGGTGCCGAAATGGCCGCCTGCGGCCTGGGCATGGGCGGCTTCGGCGCGTCCCGTGCGCTGTCGACGCGCAATGACGAGCCGACCCGTGCCAGCCGTCCGTGGGACAAGGGCCGTGATGGCTTTGTACTGTCCGACGGTGCCGGTGCCCTGGTCCTCGAAGAGTTGGAGCACGCCAAGGCCCGTGGCGCGACGATCTACGCCGAGCTGATCGGTTTTGGCATGAGTGGCGATGCGTACCACATGACCTCGCCACCCGCCGATGGCGCGGGCGCTGCGCGTTGCATCAGCAATGCCCTGCGCGATGCGAAGATCAACGTCGACCAGGTACAGTACATCAACGCCCACGGCACCTCGACGCCAACTGGCGACCTGGCGGAAGCCCAGGCCATCAGGTCGGTGTTCGGCGAGCACGCCTACAAGCTGGCGGTCAGCTCCACCAAGTCCATGACCGGTCACCTGCTGGGTGCGGCTGGCGCGGTTGAAGCGATTTTCAGTGTGCTGGCGATCAAGGACCAGGTCGCGCCGCCGACCATCAACCTTGATGAGCCGGATGAAGGCTGCGACCTGAACTTCGTGCCTCACGAGCCGCAGAAAATGCCGATCGACGTGGTGCTGTCCAACTCGTTCGGTTTTGGTGGTACCAACGGTTCCCTGGTGTTCCGCCGGTTCGCCGAGTGATGCACTGCTGGGTCGACGGTCAGCCAGCGGACGCAGTGTCGCTGAAAGATCGCGGCCTGGCCTACGGCGATGGTTTGTTTGAAACCATCGCGGTCAAGGCCGGGCAGCCCGTGCTGCTGGATCGTCACCTGCAACGCCTCGACGAGGGCTGCAGGCGCCTGGCGCTTGCGGTGACCCCGGATCTGATCCGCAGCGAGGTGCTGGCTTACGCGGCAGCCCTCGGTGACGGCGTTCTCAAGTTGATCCTCACCCGTGGCGATAGCCTGCGCGGTTATGGCATCAATGCAGGCGCCCCAGCGCGGCGTATCCTGCAAGGCAGCCCGCCTGCCGCCTATCCCCAGGCTCATGGTTCATCCGGCATACGCCTGTTTCCCTGTGCCACCCGTTTGTCCGAGCAACCCTTGCTCGCAGGTCTCAAGCACCTCAATCGTCTCGAACAGGTCCTGGCCCGCGCCGAGTGGCAAGATGCCGATCACGCGGAAGGATTGATGCTGGATATGTCCGGGCGCGTCATCGAAGGTGTGTTCAGCAACCTGTTCCTGGTGCATGCCGGCCAACTGCTGACGGCCGACCTGAGCCGCTGTGGCGTGGCCGGCGTCATGCGTGCCGAGTTGCTGGCCAGTGCCGAGGCGCTGGGCATTGTCACCACGGTTGCCGATATCAGCCTTGCGCAACTGCAACAGGCTGATGAAGTGTTCGTCTGCAACAGCGTGTATGGCATTTGGCCGGTGCTTGGATGTGGGCCAATGAGCTGGTCGGCCGGGCCACTCACCCGTAAACTGCAGGGCATTGTTCGCGCGCTATTGGGTGTTTGATTTGATACGTAAAATTGTATTGCTGCTGGAGATCGGCCTGGTCCTGGCGGGTTTGCTCCTGGGCTTTTCGGCCTGGAAGCTGGACTCGGCCTTGAAGCAGCCGCTGAATCTGTCCCAGGAGCAATTGCTGGATGTAGCCGCTGGCGCGACCCCTACGGGTACTTTCAATCGCCTGGAAAACGACGGCGTGCTTGAGGATGCCTTCTGGCTACGCCTCTACTGGCGCTTCAATCTTGATGGCCAGCCCCTGCACAGTGGCGAGTACCGCATGACGCCCGGCCTGACGGCCCAGGGCCTGATCGGCCTGTGGCAGCGCGGCGACGTGGTGCAGTACAGCCTGACCCTGGTGGAAGGCTGGAACTTCCGCCAGGTGCGCAGTGCCTTGGCCAAGCATGAAAAAATCGAACAGACCCTGGCGGGCTTGAGTGACACTGAGGTGATGGAAAAAATCGGCCATCCCGACGAATTCCCCGAAGGGCGGTTCTTCCCCGACACCTACCGTTTTGTGCGCGGCATGACCGATGTCGAGTTCCTGAAGAAAGCCTACAACCGCCTGGACGAGGTGCTGGCCCAGGAATGGCAGCGACGCGCCCCGGACGCGCCCTATACCGATCCCTACCAGGCGCTGATCATGGCGTCGCTGGTCGAGAAGGAAACCGGTGTGCCCGAGGAGCGTGGGCAGATTGCCGGGGTGTTTGTGCGGCGCCTGAAGATCGGCATGCTGCTGCAAACCGACCCCACCGTGATCTACGGCATGGGCGAGCGCTATAACGGCAAATTGACGCGCGCGCACCTCAAGGAAGCCACGCCCTATAACACCTACATGATCAGCGGCCTGCCGCCGACGCCAATTGCCATGGTCGGCCGCGAGGCGATCCATGCCGCGTTGAATCCGGTGCCGGGCAGCAGCCTGTATTTCGTGGCCCGAGGCGATGGCAGCCATGTTTTTTCCGACAGCCTGGATGCCCATAATGCCGCCGTGCGCGAGTACCAACTCAAGCGTCGCGCCGATTATCGCTCCAGCCCTGCGCCGGCTGCACCCGCGACCGTTGAGCCTGCCGCGCCCGACGCTGCGCCCACGCAAAGCCCGCAATGACTCTGACTAAGGACTGCCTGTGACTGGCTTGTTTATTACCCTGGAAGGCCCGGAAGGCGCCGGCAAGAGTACCAACCGTGAATACCTGGCCGAACGCTTGCGGGCCGAAGGGATCGAGGTGCTGCTGACCCGCGAGCCTGGCGGCACGCCCCTGGCGGAAAAAATCCGCGAGGTGCTGCTGGCCACTGGCGACGAGGTCATGAACCCCGACACCGAGCTGTTGCTGGTGTTTGCCGCACGTGCCCAGCACCTGGCCGAGGTGATCCGCCCGGCCCTGGCCCGTGGCGCGGTGGTGATCTGCGACCGCTTCACCGACTCCACCTACGCCTATCAGGGCGCTGGCCGCGGCCTGTCCCTGGAACGCATTGCGACCCTGGAGACCTTCGTCCAGGGTGACCTGCGCCCGCACTTGACCCTGGTTTTCGACCTGCCGGTAGACGTCGGCCTGGCCCGGGCCAGTGCCCGTGGGCGCCTGGACCGCTTCGAGCTGGAAGGCCGGGGGTTTTTCGAGGTGGTACGCGCGGCTTACCTGCAGCGTGCCCAAGCTGCGCCGTCGCGCTACTGCCTGCTGGATGCCGCGCAGCCGCTGGAGCAGGTGCAGCAGGCCATCGATGCGCTGCTACCCAAACTGTTGGAGCTTTACCGTGGCTGAAGCCTATCCGTGGCAGGACAGCCTGTGGCAGCAATTGGCCGGGCGTGCCCAGCACGCCCATGCCTATTTGCTCCATGGGCCGGCAGGCATCGGCAAGCGCGCCCTGGCCGAGCGCTTGATGGCACGCTTGTTGTGCCAGAATCCGGCTGGGCTGGAGGCGTGCGGGCACTGCAAGTCGTGCCTGCTGCTCAAGGCCGGCAGCCATCCGGACAACTACGTGCTGGAACCGGAAGAGGCCGACAAGGCGATCAAGGTCGACCAGGTGCGCGACTTGGTGAGCTTCGTGGTACAGACCGCGCAGATGGGCGGGCGCAAGGTGGTGCTGATCGAGCCGGTGGAGTCGATGAACATCAACGCCGCCAACGCCTTGCTCAAGAGCCTTGAGGAACCTTCCGGCGATACGGTGCTGCTACTGGTCAGCCACCAATCCAGCCGCCTGCTGCCGACTATCCGCAGTCGTTGCGTGCAGCAGGCCTGCCCGTTGCCGAGCGAGGCCATGAGCTTGCAGTGGCTGGGCCAGGCCTTGCCCGAGTGCAGCGAGCAGGAGCGGGTCGAGTTGCTGACCCTGGCGGCCGGCTCGCCCCTGGCTGCGGTCAGCTTGCAGGCCCAGGGCGTGCGCGAGCAGCGCGCGCTGGTGGTCGACGGGGTGAAGAAGCTGCTCAAGCAAGAGCAGTCCGCCACACAACTGGCCGAAGGCTGGAAAGATGTGCCGCTGTTGTTGTTGTTTGACTGGTTTTGCGACTGGTCCAGCCTGATCCTGCGCTATCAACTGACCCAGGACGAAAACGGCCTGGGCCTGATGGACATGCGCAAGGTCGTGCAATACCTGGCGCAGAAGAGCGCCCAGGACAAGGTGTTGAACATTCAGGACTGGATCCTCGCCCAGCGCCAGAAAGTCCTGGGCAAGGCCAACCTGAACCGCGTGCTGTTGCTTGAGGCCCTGCTGGTGCAGTGGGTCGGGTTGCTCGGCCGACGTTGATATTCTCGGGGTCGACGGATGTTTCGTCGGCCAGACACTTCCTGTGACGCAAGTTGTAACTTCTTATGCTCGTAGATTCCCATTGCCACCTTGATCGCCTCGACCTCGCCGCCCACAACGGCTCCCTGGATGCTGCCCTCGAGGCTGCGCGCCAGCGTGGGGTCGGGCACTTCCTGTGTATCGGTGTCAGCGCCGAGAACGCCGCCGACGTCAAGGCCCTGGCCGAGCGCTATGCCGATGTAGATTGCTCGGTGGGCATCCATCCTCTGGATCTCAAGCCTGGCGAAGCCCCGGCCCTGGAGTGGCTGCTGGACGAACTCAATCACCCGCGAGTGGTGGCCATCGGCGAGACAGGCCTGGATTACCACTACGAGCCGGAGGCCGCCGACCTGCAGCAGGCCTCGTTCCGCCTGCACCTGCAAGCGGCGCAGCAGACCGGCAAGCCTGTGATCGTGCATACCCGTGGCGCCCGCGCCGACACCCTGGCCCTGCTGCGCGAAGCGGCGCTGCCCCAGGCGGGTGTGTTGCACTGTTTTACTGAAGATTGGGAGATGGCCAAGGCGGCCCTGGACCTGGGGTTCTATATTTCCCTGTCGGGCATCGTCACCTTCCGCAACGCCGAGGCCCTGCGTGATGTGGCGCGCCAGGTGCCCGCCGACCGTCTGCTGGTGGAGACCGACTCGCCATACCTGGCGCCGATCCCTCATCGCGGCAAGCCGAACCTGCCGGAATATGTGCGGGATGTGGCGGATTACCTGGCGATGTTGCGCGGCGAGTCGGTGGAGCGTTTTGCCGAGCAGACCACCGAGAACTTCAAGCGTCTGTTCCCCCTGGCGCACGTTCGCTGAATTGCAGGCAAAAAAAACCCGGGTTCTGGGGGGTGAATCCGGGTTAAGACCATTAGGAGTAAACAAGGGTACGCGGTCCGTTGGTACCCATATCGGTGTTTCACTTGGGGGAGATGTCACACCGACAGATGAAGTATTGATCAGTATCCCGTGCAGTCCAGCCGCATCTGGTCGTTTTTTAAACAGATTTGGAATACGTGCGCTTCGCTTGAGTTCTCATTGAGCGGCAATACATTGCGCGAATCGACGTTTAATTTCTGACCCGCATCGCCTGATTCGTTGGCGCGCTGTAAGTTTAGTGTATGGGTTGTTCATATAGACGTTGCCCAACGACCGTTCAGTCGGGATAATCCCTCGCACCGGGTAAAACGTTCCGTCATCGGGGCATCGAACCCTTCCAATACTGACCTCTGCAGACCTCTTTCTATGCACAAAGAACCCCGTAAGGTCCGTGAGTTTCGCCGCCGTGAGCAGGAAATTCTCGACACCGCGCTCAAATTGTTCCTCGAACAGGGTGAAGACAGCGTCACCGTCGAGATGATTGCGGATGCCGTGGGTATCGGCAAAGGCACCATCTATAAACACTTCAAGTCCAAGGCCGAGATCTACTTGCGCCTGATGCTCGACTACGAGCGCGATTTGAACGAGTTGCTGCACTCGGCCGACGTCGACAAGGATAAGGAAGCGCTGTCCCGGGCGTACTTTGAGTTCCGCATGCGCGACCCGCAGCGCTACCGCCTGTTCGACCGCCTGGAAGAAAAAGTGGTCAAGGGCCACCAGGTGCCGGAAATGGTCGAGGAGTTGCACAAGATCCGTGCCTCGAACTTCGAGCGCCTGACCCTGCTGATCAAGGGCCGCATCAGCGAAGGCAAGCTGGAAGATGTGCCGCCTTATTTCCACTACTGCGCCGCCTGGGCCCTGGTGCATGGCGCGGTGGCGCTGTACCACTCGCCATTCTGGAGCAACGTGCTGGAAGATCAGGAAGGCTTCTTCCAGTTCTTGATGGACATCGGCGTGCGCATGGGCAACAAGCGCAAGCACAGCACCGAGCTGCCGAACCCCGAGACGCCTGCCACATAAGGCATTCACCCGGACAATGACCGGCTGATTTACTGCCCTATGTAGTAACCCAGGAATATACTCAGGCAAGGACCTTGCTAAAATCTGATTTATGAGTCAGGTTTTAGCGCGCCCGAATTATCCGCTGCCGGAGTGATCCATGATCGTTGATCGTCAAGGCAGGCGTTTTCGCAATTTGCGGATCAGCCTGACCTCAGCCTGCAATTACGCCTGTACCTACTGCGTGCCCAACGGCAAGCGGCTGGTGGCTGCGCAGGACGAACTCTCGGCCGAAGCCATGGCGCGTGGCGTGGCCTACCTGATCGAGGCGGCGGGCATCGATCGCCTGCGCATTACCGGCGGCGAGCCACTGGTCAGCCCCAAGCTCGAAACGTTTATGCGGGCCGTCGGGCAGATGGGCTTGAGCGATATCAGCCTGACCACCAATGGCCAGTTACTGGCGCGCAAGTTGCCATTGCTGGTCGATGCCGGCATTCGCCGTATCAATGTGTCCCTTGACACCCTGGATGCCGATGCCTTTCGCGGGATCGCCCGGGGTGGCGACCTGGCCACCGTCCTTGATGGCATGGACCAGGCTCGTGCGGCGGGGATCAAGATCAAGGTCAATATGGTGCCGCTGCGCGGGCAGAACCTCGACCAGGTCATGCCGCTGCTGGAATATTGCCTGGAGCGCGGTTATGAACTGCGTTTTATCGAGTTGATGCGCATGGGCCATCTGGCCAGCGACTCCAACGCCTTCCTACAGCAATTCGTCAGCCTGCAACAACTGCTGAGCCTGATTGGCGAGCATCACGAATATCTGCAGGCCGACGCCCCCGTGGACGCTACCGCCGTGCGTTATGAAATTCCCGGCCAGGGCTTCTTCGGCGTGATCGCCAATGAAAGCGTGCCGTTTTGCCGAACCTGTTCGCGCCTGCGGCTGTCTTCCACGGGGTGGCTGCACGGCTGCCTTTCGTCGAGCAACCGGCACTATGTCGGCGACCTGTTGGACAAGCCGCGCCATCAGGCCCTGCCGGCGTTACAGGGCTTGCTGGTCAAGGCCTTGGGCGATAAGCAGGAAGTGGCGTTTTCGGGCGGGGCGACGGTGATGAAGATCATTGGCGGCTAGCCAGGCAAGCTGGCGCAAAATCTGCATCTTGTGCCCATTCGCCGGTTTTCCGTCACCGGCCTCTGGAGGATAGGATGCGTAGTCTGGTTTTGTTGCTGGCGTCGTTCGCGCTGGGTGGCTGCATGACAGTCAGCGATATGGCCGAAGGCACTCGCTATCAGATGAGCGATGCCGGCTTGCTGGACCACAGCGATACTCGCCGTTCCAACTCGGTTCGCATTCAGCCCGATTCCTTTGTGTTTATCGCCCAGGGCGCGTTCACGCCGCCGGGCAGTGCCTATCCGCGGCCCAATGTGGTGGCCGAAGAAGCCTTCAACGGTTTCATCGAATACTTCCCCATGGTCCGCCGCGCCCGCGCCCCGGAAGGTCTGGAGCAGGCCATGGCCGAAGCCCGCGAGGTAGGCGCCCATTACCTGTTGTATACGCGGTTCGCCAAGGCCGATGATCGCATCGGCAATGCGGATGAGTGGGCCGACCAGGAAGCCCTCGACCGGCTGGGTGTCGACAGCGGTGTGATCCAGATCATGTTGATCGAGACCAGCACCCAGTATTTGATCGATACTGCACGGATCCGCAGTCGTGGCGGTTTACTGACGTTCCACGACAACAAACCCGAAGATTTGCTTGGCCCACCGCTGCGCCAGTACGCCCGCAGCCTGCTGGGCATGAGCGACCAGTAATTCAAAGGAGAACAGCATGACGGGTTCGGCCAAGGCCAATGATTTGTTGGCGCAGTTGCCCAAGGGCAAGGGACCTGCACCGGTTCACCTGTGGAACCCGGATTTCTGTGGCGATATCGACATGCGTATCGCCCGTGATGGCACCTGGTATTACCTGGGCACGCCCATCGGGCGCAAACCGATGGTCAAGCTGTTCTCCAATATCATCCGCCGCGATGGCAATGATTACTTTCTGATCACACCGGTGGAAAAGGTTGGGATCAAGGTGGATGACGCGCCTTTTGTGGCGGTGTCGCTGGAGGTCGAGGGGCAGGGCGAAAGCCAGCTCCTGCGGTTTACCTCCAATGTCGAAGACCTGATCGAAGCCGGCCCGGCGCACCCGCTACGGGTGGTGATCGATCCCCACACCCAGGAACCTTCGCCCTACGTGCTGGTGCGCAACAACCTTGAGGCACTGGTCCATCGCAACGTGTTCTACCAATTGGTGGACTTGGCGGTGACGCGCCAGATCGAAGGCGAGAGTTGGCTGGGCATCTGGAGTGGCGGGGTGTTCTTTCCGATAGGCCTGGAGCCCAGGGATTGATACTGGCATGACGCAGAATATCTACGATACCCCGGCTTTTTTCGCTGGCTACAGTCAAATGGGCCGCTCCCTGCAAGGGTTGGCAGGCGCGCCGGAATGGCCCGCGTTGCAGGCGTTGTTACCGCCGATGCGGGGCTTGCAGGTGGTGGACCTGGGCTGTGGTTATGGCTGGTTCAGCCGCTGGGCCCAGGAGCAGGGCGCCGAACAGGTGCTGGGGCTGGACGTCTCACAGAAGATGCTGGCGCGGGCGAAGGAAATGACGTCATCCTCGGCCATTACTTATGCCATTGCCGACCTCGAGCAACTTGATCTGCCCGATGCTGCTTACGACTTGGCCTACAGCTCGTTGGCCTTTCACTACATCGCCGACCTGCCCGGGCTGTTTGCCCGCATTCATAGGGCCTTGAAACCGGGAGGGTGGCTGGTTTTTTCCATCGAGCACCCGATCTTCATGGCACCCCGCCAGCCGGGCTGGCAGGTCGATGAGCAAGGCCGCAGAAGCTGGCCGCTGGACAGTTATCAATTGGAAGGACCGCGGGTCACCGACTGGCTGGCCAAGGGCGTGATCAAGCAGCACCGTACCCTGGGCACTCTGCTCAACCTGTTGATCAAGGCAGGCTTGAGCCTGAGCCATATTGAAGAATGGGGCCCGAGTGCCGCGGACCTTGTGGCCCGGCCTGAGTTGGCGGAGGAGCTGGAGCGGCCGATGATGTTGCTGGTGGCTGCGCAACGCCCAACGCTGTAGGCAATGCCTGGCGAGGGGCGACGCAGCCTCGCCAGGGCTCGACAGCCGTTACGGTTGGCTTTCCAGCTTGCGGGCGGCGTCCACGCCAGAGGCCGTCAGTTTGATCGGCAGGTGCAGCGCGTGTTCGCCGGCCTCGTTGCAGGTCACATGGCCTTCCTTGATCAGTCCACGGTCCTGAAGGGTGGCCAGGGTGCTGGCCACGACTTTTTCGCCCCGGTAGTTATCCAGCACCTCCTTACCCAAGCCATTCGGGTGCGCGTGCAGCAGGCGGGTGAGGACTTCTTTCTCCAGGTTTTTATCGACGTTCATGCATACCTCTCAGGGTCAGTGGTGGGGTAGTGTTCGTCTGTCGGCCAAGGGGTCAAGGTTGTTTCGGCGCGCCGGGCAGGTTGTCATCGTTGCCGCTTGGGGCGGCATTCTTGCCGGGGCCGATCTTGCCGTTCTCCACATCGGTACCCAGGCCCTGGCGGTTGCCGTCATTGCCTTGGGTGCGTGGGTCGGCACCGTTCTGGATGATGGCTCCGCCATTGGTATCCAGGCCGGTGCCCATGGAGTCTTTGCTCTCTTGGGTGGCAGGGTTGGGCGGGCTGCCAATCGGGTCGGTCTTGCCGGTGGAAGGGTCGGACGCGGCGAAGCTGCCCAGGGAAACCGCAGACAGCAAACCGGCGAGGGCGAGGGCAGTCACTTTGGAAGTATTCATGGTGGAGCCTCCATAGGAATAAAGTCCTTACCTTAGGTTGGTCCGCCCGCTCTTATTGTTGGTGCCTGGATCACGACGAACGGTGTCAGCTCACCTGTAAGATTTTGTGTTTCGAAGCCCGGCGCCAGATCAGGCGCGCCAGAGTTTTCCGCCAACGGGAGCAGTGGGGGGGCATGGGCAAACCTGGGCGTCTGTTGGATTTATGGCGGACTTTTTACCACGCGCGACTGCACCATTTGTTCTGCGGTTACGGGTGCCAACATTGCTGCAGTTATGGAGTAACTGCGTGCATAAAACCCTGCAAACGGTTATCAAAGGGCCTTAGTATGTGTCCTTTATTTTTAGCCGCAGGCCTGTTCATGACCATCGAGATTCGTCCCGCCGTGCCCAGCGATGCTGCGCAGATCCTGACTTTCATCACCGAGCTGGCCGAATACGAAAAAGCTCGCCACGAAGTGATCGCCGGCGTGGTGGACATCGAACGCAGCCTGTTCAGCGAAGGCGCTACCGCCCATGGCCTGATCTGCCTGCGTGACGGCTTGCCGATCGGGTTTGCGGTGTTCTTCTTCAGCTATTCCACCTGGCTGGGCAGCAACTGCCTGTACCTGGAAGACCTGTACATCAACCCGGAACAGCGCGGCGGCGGGGCGGGCAAGAAGTTGCTGCGCCACCTGGCAAAGATCGCCTACGACAATGGCTGTGGGCGCTTCGAATGGAGCGTTCTGGACTGGAACGAGCCGGCCATTGCCTTCTACAAATCCATCGGCGCCCAACCCCAGGAAGAATGGGTGCGCTACCGCATGGAAGGCGATGCGCTGCGTGAGTTTGCCCAGGGCTGAGATCGGCCCTGTCTTGCGGCCCGGCATTTGCCATAATGGCCGCCGCTTTCGCATTTCTAGATAGGCCCAAACATGCAGGAAAACCCAGCGATCCCCGCCAAAGACCCCGCGCCCACCGGCACCCAGACCTTGCTGCGCGGCCTGGGCGTGGTGCAGGCGGTGGCGGCGGGGGCGCGGGATCTCAAGGAGATTGCCCGGCGCATCGGCACCACCCGCAGCACCACGCATCGCCTGGCCAGTTGCCTGGTGGACGAGCGTTACCTGCGGGTAGTGCCGCAGGTCGGTTACCTGTTGGGGCCCAAGCTGATCGAGTTGGGGTTCCAGGCGCGGGAAGAACTGCCGCTGGTGACGCTGGCGATACCCTATCTGGATGAACTGTCGGCGCTGACCGGCGACACCATCCACCTGGCGATCCGTGAGTACGACGAGGTGCTGTACCTGCACAAGAATCCTGGGCGCAATGGCCCGGAAATGCGTTCCCGCGTCGGTCACCGCATGCCCCTGGCGCGCACCGGGATCGGCAAGGCCTTGCTGCTCGATGACACGCCAGAAGAATGGCAGCGCCTGTATCAGGCCAGCTTGCCGATAGGCGGGAAAAACCTGCACTGGCCGCAGCACCCGGAGCAATCCTGGGAGCAGTTCGAGCAGCGCATGAAAGAGTATGTGGCGGGCGGCTATGCCTTCGACCTGGAAGACAACGAGCCGTCGATCCGCTGTGTGGCCGCACCCGTGCGCGATGCCAGTCGACGGATTATCGCCGGCATCAGCATCGCCAGTACGGTGCCCTACATGCCGCTGGAAAAAATGGCCGAGCTGATTCCTGTGGTCAAACAGGTCGCGGCCCGGCTGTCAGCGGAGTTGGGGGCCAAGGCCTGATCAGGCCTTCAAGGTGGCCATGTCGATCACGAAACGGTATTTCACGTCGCCGGCAATCATGCGCGCAAAGGCTTCGTTGATCTGACGGATATCGAGCATTTCGATGTCGCAGGTAATGCCGTGCTCGGCGCAGAAATCCAGGACTTCCTGGGTTTCGGCAATGCCGCCGATCAGCGAGCCGGCCAGGACTTTACGACCCAAGACCAGCTTGGCGGCATTGACCGGCGGGTCGACCGGTTCGATCAGTCCCACCAGGATATGCACGCCATCAAAACGCAGGACATCGAGGTAGGGGTTCAGATCGTGCTGCACCGGGATGGTGTCCAGCAGGAAGTCGAAACTGCCGGCTGCGGCCTTCATCTGCTCGGCATCGGTGGACACGATCACATGATCAGCGCCTTGGCGACGGCCTTCCTCGGCCTTGCTCGCCGAGCGGGTGAACAGCGTGACTTCGGCGCCCATGGCCTTGGCAAACTTGATGCCCATATGGCCCAGGCCACCCATGCCGAGAATCCCGACTTTGTCGCCGGCCTTGACCCCGTAGTGCTTGAGCGGCGAGTAGGTGGTGATGCCCGCGCAGAGGAGCGGTGCGGCGCTGGCCAGGTCGAGCTTGGCCGGAATCTTCACCACGAAGTGTTCGCTGACCACGATGCTGTCGGAGTAGCCGCCCATGGTGTTGCTGCCGTCCACGCGATCCGGGGTGGCGTAGGTCATGGTCGGGCCTTCGAGGCAGTATTGCTCCAGGTCTGATTTGCACGCTTGGCAGTGGCGGCACGAATCCACCATGCAGCCCACGCCGACCAGGTCGCCAACCTTATGGGCGGTGACGCTGGCGCCGACAGCAGTGACCTTGCCGACAATCTCGTGGCCCGGCATCAATGGGTACACGGCGATACCCCATTCGTTGCGCGCCTGGTGGATGTCGGAGTGGCAGACGCCGCAGTACAGGATTTCGATTGCCACGTCATCGGCGCGCGGGCTGCGACGCTCGAAGGACATGGGGGCGAGGGGAGTGGTGGCCGACTGGGCGGCGTAGCCGATGGCGGTGTACATGGTGAAAACCTCGCAAAAGCTTGGGCGGGAGAGGTGGCGAATTCTGCGCGTGGACCCTGTGGGCGAACATGGCAAATGCTCCGAGTCTCATGCCTATTCGTCCGGGAGTGCCCGTGGATTGGACTCATTGGCCGCCAGACCTGCGATGATGTTCCTATCCCTTTTTCGCGAAGTTTTTTGCCATGTTGTTGACCCGCCATCTCGATGCCAACGCTGCGCTGGTTTCCTTGATTGAGGGGCTTACGCCCTGCGACGGTTTCTCCCCGACCCATCTGGCGGGCGTGAAGGTGCTGCGCGCCAGTTGCGACGTGGCGCGCGGGCCGCAGATCTATGAGCCGAGCCTGATGTTCGTGGCCCAGGGCAGCAAGCTCGCCTACCTGGGGCCGCGTACCCTGGAATACGGCGCCGGGCATTACCTGATCCAGGCGATGCCGGTGCCGTTCGAGTGCGAGACGTTTGCCATGGCCGCCGATGCCCCGCTGTATGGCGTTACCGTAGGTATTGATCGGGTGGTGCTGGGTGAATTGGTGATGGCCATGGGCATGCAGGCCGGCCCGCCGCCGGCGGCGCAGACCCTGGAGTCGATGAGCTCGGTGGTGCTCGATGACGCGATGCGTGGTTGCGTCGAGCGACTGTTGCAGTGTCTGCACGATCCACTGGAAGCCCGGATCATGGGGCCGGCACGGGTGCGGGAATTATTGTTCAGCGCCTTGCGCGGGCCACAGGCCGATGTACTGCGGGCGCTGGTGGAACAGCAGGGGCAGTTTTCGCGGATTGCCACCTCACTGAATCACCTGCATGCCCATTACGCCGAACCGCTGAACATCGAGACCCTGGCCGGTTATGCACATATGAGTGCGTCGACATTCCATGAACACTTCAAGCGCTGCACCTTGTTGTCGCCGGTGCAGTACCTCAAGCGCTTGCGCCTGCTCAAGGCCCAGCAGTTGTTGCTGGCACAAGGCATGGGGGTAGCGCAGGCAGCGCATAACGTGGGGTATCAGAGTACGTCGCAGTTCAGTCGGGAATATAAGCGCTATTTCCTGCGCAACCCTGGTGAAGAACGAGCGGCATAAATCCCGGAGATACCTCTATCCAAATGTGGGAGCGGGCTTGTTCGCGAAGGCGGTGTGTCAGTTAAGAATTATTAACCTGAAACACCGCCTTCGCGAGCAAGCCCGCTCCCACATTAGATTTGTGTCGGCCATAAAAAAGGCTCTCCAGTGGAGAGCCTCATGTTCAAGCAGATGGCTTACATATTCGGGTAAGTCGGCCCACCCGCGCCTTCCGGCGTAACCCACGTGATGTTCTGCGAAGGGTCCTTGATGTCGCAGGTCTTGCAGTGCACGCAGTTCTGGGCGTTGATCTGGAAGCGTTTCTCACCGTCTTCCTGGGTGATCACTTCGTACACGCCAGCCGGGCAGTAGCGTTGCGCCGGCTCATCGTAGAGTGGCAGGTTGGTGCCGATGGGGATGCTCGGGTCCTTGAGCTTCAGGTGGCACGGCTGCTCTTCTTCATGGTTGGTGCTGGAGAGGAACACCGAGCTCAGCTTGTCGAAGCTCAGCTTGCCGTCGGGTTTGGGGTAATCGATCTTCTGGCTGTCCTTGGCCAGCTTGAGGCAGGCGTAGTCCGGCTTGGTGTCGTGCAGCGTGAACGGCATTTTGCCGCCGAGGATGTTCTGGTCGAACCAGTTGAAGCCGGCACCGATGATCGGGCCGAACTTGTGCATCGCCGGGCCGAAGTTACGGGTGGCAAACAGTTCTTCGTAGAGCCAGCTGGCTTTGAAGCTGTCGACGTAGGCGGTCAGTTCATCGCCGCCTTCGGACTCGGCGAACAGGCGATCAGCCACCGCATCTGCTGCGAGCATGCCGGACTTCATCGCGGTGTGGCTGCCCTTGATCTTGGCCACGTTCATCGTGCCCAGGTCGCAACCGATCAGGGCGCCGCCCTTGAATACCATCTTCGGCAGCGAGTTGATGCCGCCCTTGGCCAGGGCGCGCGCGCCGTAGCTGATGCGCTTGCCGCCTTCCAGGTACTGGGCCAGCACCGGGTGATGCTTGAGGCGCTGGAACTCATCGAACGGCGACAGGAAGGTGTTGCTGTAGGACAGGTCGACGATCAGGCCTACCACCACCTGGTTGTTTTCCAGGTGATAGAGGAACGAGCCACCGGTGTTCTCGTTGCTCATGATGTCCAGCGGCCAGCCGGCGGTGTGGACCACCAGGCCTGGTTGATGCTTGGCCGGGTCGATTTCCCAGATTTCCTTGAGACCGATGCCGTAGTGCTGTACGTCGGCGTCGCTGTCCAGGTTGAAGCGCTGGATCAGTTGCTTGCCCAAGTGGCCACGGCAGCCTTCGGCGAACAGTGTGTATTTGCCGCGCAGTTCCATGCCGGGGGTGTACAGGCCTTCCTTTGGGTGGCCTTCACGGTCGACGCCGAGGTCGCCGGTGATGATCCCGCGCACTACGCCGTTTTCGTCGAACAGTACTTCCTGGGCCGCGAAGCCCGGGTAAATTTCCACGCCCAGGTTCTCTGCCTGCTGGGCCAGCCAGCGGCACAAGTTGCCCAGGGAGATGATGTAGTTGCCTTCGTTGTGCATGGTCTTGGGCACAAAGAAGTCTGGAACCTTGGTGGAGCTGTCGCTGCTGCGCAGTACATAGATGTCGTCGCGCACCACCGGGGTGTTGAGCGGGGCGCCCAGTTCTTTCCAGTCCGGGAACAATTCATTCAGGGCGCGTGGTTCAAACACGGCACCGGACAGGATATGTGCACCGACTTCGGAGCCTTTTTCGACCACGCAGACGCTGATTTCCTTACCGGCTTCGGCGGCCTTCTGCTTCAGTCGGCAGGCGGCAGACAGGCCCGACGGCCCTGCGCCGACGATGACCACGTCGAATTCCATGTATTCGCGTTCCACAGGCTATCTCCTACTCAAGGCTCAACAGTTTTTTTTCTAATGGGTGGAGGTTCGGTGTTTTATCTGTCGTCTTCTGCGCCAATTTCTTACAAAGGGGCAGGGGACGACCCACCTTTCTCTCTAGGTGGCGCATTATATCTACACCACTCTCAGCGTCCAATACAAACGTTTGTTTGAATTGCCCGCGAGCTAGGTAAATCAAAGCAACGCGGCTTATATCTGACCATTTTGCTGTATTGACCGGAAAAGGTGTTCCGGTCAATATACGGTCGGTTTTGCGCTTCTCGTAGGCGGACTGCCGGTTTCAAGGCCACGTCCAAAGACAAGGCAATGCTCTTACAGGTTGACGCGCACGTAATGCTGGCGCGCAGTTTACACGTTGCGACGATGAATGACTTGTCAGTCACCGCTGACGAACGGTCTTTATTATTGAGTACGTGCAACGTCACCTGTCATGACGGCCTGCGTTTTTAGAGGTGCCCTTGTGCGCCGTTGAGCATCTACCGCCAGGTTTATCCGGGCGGCTTCCTTTTCACCGGAGAGTAACGAGGAATCCATGAAGGTTCTTGTAGCTGTCAAACGCGTTGTCGATTACAACGTGAAAGTTCGCGTCAAGGCGGACAATTCCGGCGTCGATCTGGCTAACGTCAAAATGTCGATGAACCCCTTCTGCGAAATCGCCGTGGAAGAAGCCGTACGCCTGAAAGAAAAAGGTGTTGCGACTGAAATCGTCGTCGTTTCCATCGGTCCGACCACTGCTCAAGAGCAGCTGCGTACCGCCCTGGCGCTGGGTGCCGATCGCGCCGTTCTCGTCGAATCCGCTGAAGACCTGACTTCGCTGGCCGTTGCCAAGCTGCTCAAGGCCGTTGTCGACAAGGAACAGCCGCAGCTGGTAATCCTCGGCAAACAAGCCATCGACAGCGACAACAACCAGACTGGCCAGATGCTGGCTGCACTGACCGGTTACGGCCAGGGCACCTTCGCCTCGAAAGTCGAAGTGTCTGGCGACAGCGTTGCCGTGACCCGTGAAATCGATGGCGGCGCGCAGACCGTTTCGCTGAAACTGCCGGCCATCGTCACCACCGACCTGCGTTTGAACGAGCCGCGTTATGCGTCCCTGCCAAACATCATGAAAGCCAAGAAGAAGCCGCTTGAAGTGCTGACTCCGGATGCTTTGGGCGTTTCCACCGCCTCCACCAACAAGACCGTCAAAGTCGAAGCGCCAGCTGCACGCAGCGCGGGTATCAAGGTCAAGTCGGTGGCTGAACTGGTCGAGAAACTGAAAAACGAAGCGAAGGTGATCTGATCATGACTATCCTCGTAATCGCCGAACACGATAACAAGGTGCTGGCCCCGGCCACCCTGAACACCGTTGCCGCTGCTGCGAAAATCGGTGGTGATATCCACGTCCTGGTCGCTGGCCAGAACGTGGGTGCCGTGGCTGAAGCCGCCGCGAAAATCGCGGGCGTGAGCAAAGTACTGGCCGCCGACAACGCTGCCTACGCGCATCAGTTGCCTGAAAACGTTGCGCCACTGGTTGCAGAACTGGGCGCTGGCTACAGCCACATCCTGGCTGCCGCCACCTCCAACGGCAAAAACATCCTGCCGCGCGTTGCTGCGCAGTTGGACGTTGACCAGATCTCCGAGATCGTTTCGGTCGAAAGCGCCGACACCTTCAAGCGCCCGATCTACGCCGGTAACGCCATTGCCACCGTGCAATCGACCGCCGCCATCAAAGTGATCACCGTGCGCGCCACCGGTTTCGACCCGGTTGCAGCTGAAGGTGGTTCGGCTGCCGTTGAAGCGGTGGCTGCTGTCCACAACGCTGGCACTTCCAGCTTTGTTGGCGAAGAGCTGGCCAAGTCGGATCGTCCTGAGCTGACCGCTGCCAAGATCGTCGTTTCCGGCGGGCGTGGCATGCAGAACGGTGACAACTTCAAGCACCTGTACGCCCTGGCCGACAAGCTGGGCGCTGCGGTCGGCGCCTCCCGCGCGGCCGTCGACGCAGGTTTTGTACCCAACGACATGCAGGTCGGCCAGACCGGAAAAATTGTTGCACCACAGCTGTACATCGCGGTCGGTATCTCCGGCGCGATCCAGCACTTGGCCGGTATGAAAGACTCCAAAGTGATCGTTGCGATCAACAAGGACGAAGAAGCACCGATCTTCCAGGTGGCTGATTACGGCCTGGTGGCGGACTTGTTCGAAGCCGTACCTGAGTTGGAGAAGCTGGTCTAAACCAGCCGCTTCACTTATAAAGAGCCCGGTCTTATGACCGGGCTTTTTTTTGCACGCAACTATTTGATCGGGAAACCACGCCATGGAACTGCGCCGCTGGACTGTACTGCTGGGCCTGTCACTGCTGCCGACCGTGTCTATCGCGGCCGGCAAATGCGAGCGCCTGGTCGTGACCGGCAGCCCGGATGCGCCGCCCTATCTGTGGCGCGACCCGCAAGCCCCCACCCACCTGATCGGCGCCAACGCCGATGTGTTGCAGCAAGTGGCCAAGGACCTGGGACTGAAAATCGACCTGCTGTACGGCGGCAAGCGTTCCCTGGCCCTGGAGGAAGTGCGCAGCGGGCGCATGGACATGTTGGTCGATGCGCCGTTGAATGTCAGCGAACTGGAGACCCTGGACTACATCCACCCGGCGCTGATGCAGGCCGATTATCGGGTGTGGACCCGCGTTGACTCGCCTCTGGTCTATACCAGCGCGGCCGACCTGCATGGCCACAAGGGCGCAGTCTCGGAGCGGGCGCGCCTGTCCCCTGAATTTGAAGCCTTTGCCAGCGAACACCTGACCCTGGAACGCCTGCCAACCGTGACCCCGGCCTTGCAGAAACTGCTGCTGGGCGAAGTGGACTACGTGCTGGCCGGACGTTACTCCGGCATGGCCATGGCCCAGACCCTGGGCATGAGCAAAGACCTGCTGGCCCGGGAACTGCCGATTGACCAGCCGGGGCTGTTCCTGGCGATTTCCCACAACTCGGCCTGCAATGATCCGTGGTTGCGCGGACAGCTCGCCAAAAAGATGACAGAATTGGCCGCGTCCGGTCTGACGGAAGCCGCGTTGCAGCGCAATATCGAACGCTGGAAGACGCAGTTGCAGCAACCCGTCGGTACCCCAACAAAGTAGGGATTTTTAGTGACTATTCGACCTCTTTTCGCCGCCCTCGCCGTAGTAACGCTGGCGGGCTGTGCCGCAGATCCTGCGCCGAATGAGCAAATGCGCCTGACCCAGCAAGCCTTGGAGCAAGCCGCCGCCGTGGGGGCCGTGGCTGACGACGTGCTCGAGTTGAAGCTCGCCGAGACGAAGCTGGCCCAGGCCAAGGCCGACATGGCTGACCAATCCTACAAGGATGCCCGCATGCAGGCTGAACAGGCCGAACTGGATGCCCGCCTGGCGGAGGCGCGGGTGCTGACGCAAAAGAGTCAGGAACAGTTGAATGTCCTCGAGACCCGTATCACCCGCCTGCGCAAACAGCTGGGAGATGCCCAATGATCCGTCTGACATGTGGGCTGCTGTTGAGCAGCGTGGTGCTCGCCGGCTGTGCCAGCCACCCCAATAGCGATATCGCGTTGCAGCAGGCTGGCAGCGACTTCCAGAAGGTCAAGGAAGACTCCAACGTGCTGCGCATCGCGCCCAAGGACGTGATCCGCGCCGGTGAATCCCTGGCCCGCGCCGATCGCCTGTCCAGCTACTGGGGCAGCGGTGGCGACGTGGTGCATTACGCCTACTTGAGCCAGCGCTACAGCGCGATTGCCCGCGAGCATACCCAGTTGGTACTCAACGAAGAACGTGCGGCCAAGCTCGAACTGGAGCGCCAACGCCTGCAACTGGCACTGCGCGAGGCCAAGTTGTTGAGCGTGCAGCAACAGGGCAAGTGGCTCGAAGAGCAAATTGCCAGCCTGACCACCACCCAGACCGATCGCGGCCTGGTGATGACCCTGGGCGACGTGCTGTTCGACACCGGCCAGGCAGAACTGAAAAACTCGGCTAACCGTACAGTGTTGAAGATCGTGCAATTCCTGCAACTGAACCCCAAGCGGGTAGTGCGGATCGAGGGCTACACCGACAGTACCGGCGGCGAGCAGGAAAACCTCAAACTGTCCCGCGACCGGGCGCAGGCCGTGGCGGATGTACTGGTTGACCTGGGCATTGATGACAAACGCATCCAGGTAGAAGGTTATGGCGATCAGTATCCGGTGGAAGTGAATGCTTCCGAACGGGGGCGTGCGCAGAACCGGCGTGTGGAAATCGTCTTTTCCGACGACAAGGGCCAGCTCGGCGCTGCGCGCTGAATCTCAGTTCTTGTGGGAGCTGGCAAGCCAGCTCCCCCAGGGAATATGCCGTGTGTTTCGCCCCGTAACCCGATCCTCGATCGGGTTTTTCATGCCTGCAATTGCGTTCTCGACCCATACAGTTTTTTCTATCACTGGCGCCCATCCTCGACTATTGTGGCAACTGTCCCCGTACACTTCTAAACTGTGCCGGTATGTTTCACACAAAAATAAAATACCCGTGAAATCGAGTGCTGCGTCATGACCAATCTCTTGCTTTACCAACGTATCGCCCAGCAATTGGCTGAGGATATCCGGCGCGGTGTCTATCAGCCGGGTGAGCGCGTGCCTTCGGTGCGCAAGATGAGCTCCCAGCTCAATGTCAGTCATGCCACAGTGTTGCAGGCCTACGCCAATCTCGAGGACCAGGGGCTGATCCGCGCGCGCCCGCAGTCCGGGTATTACGTGCACCAGACCCCGGCCCTGACCGCACCGACGCCGGATATCGCGCGGGTCGAGCGCCCGGGGCTGGTCACCCGCAGCAGTATCATTCAACAGGTATTGGTCGAGTCCCGGCGCGAAGGGGTGTTCCCGCTCGGCGCCGCCGTGCCCAGTGTCGACTACCTGCCGGTGCGCGCACTGCACCAGCAACTGGCCAAGGTCACGCGCTTCCAGAGCCCGCGGGCGTTCAGCTATATGTTCAGCCCAGGCTTTGAGCCGCTGCGACGCCAGGTCGCGATCCGCATGCGCGATGCCGGCGTGGTGGTCGACCCGTCCGAGGTGGTGATCACCCACGGGTGTGTTGACGCATTGCAGATGTCCCTGCGGGTGCTGACCCGTCCCGGCGACCTGATCGCCGCTGAGTCCCCAACCTATTACGGCCTGTTGCAACTGGCGGACCTGCTCGGCCTCAAGGTCATCGAAATCCCCAGCGACCCCGCCACCGGCATGAGCCTGGAAGCCCTGCAACTGGCGGCCAACCAATGGTCGATCAAGGCCCTGGTGCTGACCACGCGCCTGAGCAATCCCCTGGGCGGCACCATGCCGGAAGAACGGCAGAAACAGTTGCTGCGCCTGGCCTCGGATTTCGATATCCAGATCGTCGAAGACGATATCTACGGCGAATTGATGTTCGAGCTGGGCCGCACCAAAGCCCTCAAGGCCTATGACCGCCTGGACCGGGTGATCTACTGCTCCAGCTTCTCCAAGACCCTGTCCCCCGGCGTGCGTATCGGCTGGATGATTGCCGGCAAGTACCAGCAAGAGCTCCAGCGCCTGCAGATGTTCAGCACGCACTCGGCGTGTAGCGTGACGCAGATGGGCGTGGCGGCGTACCTGGAGAATGGCGGCTACGACCGGCACCTGCGTTACATTCGCCAGGAGTACCGCAAGAACCTCAGCGCCTTCCAATTGGCGGTGCAGCAGTATTTCCCGGAGGGCACGCAGATGAGCCGGCCGACCGGCGGTTTTATCCTGTGGGTCAGCCTGCCGGGTCGGGTCAATACCCAGGAGCTGCACGTGCGCGCCCTGCAACAGGGCATCAGCATTGCGCCGGGGCTGATCTTCAGCAATACGGAACAGTTCAACCACTGTATTCGGCTCAATTGCGGCACACCCTGGAATCGTGAAGCCGAGCGCGCCTTGATGACCCTGGGGATGCTGGCCAACCAGTTGTGCCAGGAGGCAGCGGGCGGTTTTTGAAGCGCCAAAACGGGGCCTGAACGGTAGCTGGCTAATCACCGCGCTTGTCATGCCGCGCTCAACAAGCGAGCATATGGCCTTCTGCCGTTAATGCTGTTGGCGATATGACCTCTATTTTTCCTGCCGCGCTGTTGATCTGTCTGGCGAGCCTGTGCAACGCCACTTCTGTAGTGGCAGCGCCTGCCACTGCGCCAGTTGTGCTGGCAGCTGCCGAACAAACGCCGGCGCCGGCGAAAAAAACAGTCCAGGCGAAAAAAGCCGCCAAGGAAAAAAAGCGCGCACCTATCGCCAGCAAGTCCAAGTCAGCCCGTGAAGTGGCCCAGACCAAGCTACCACCGGCGAAACTGGACCTCAGCCTGCCCCAGGAAATGGTCCGACATCTGCAGCCCCTTGGCACTATGCCGCAGCCCAAGAACGTGCCGTTGTTGCCGCCGATGTTTGGCGAGAAACCGGTCGATAACAGCGCATTCCAGATCAACGGACGCCTGCTGAGCAACGAAATGCAGTTGCAAATGCGCAATGAGGAGCGGCGCGATGTAGAAGGCGCAGCCCTGGATTTTGAATTCAAGAATTAATCTTTCCCGCCAAAGTGACCTGAGCCACTGACCTTCTGTCGCAGACTGGTCGGTCACTTTTGTTTTCTTTGAAAAACCTCTGTTAGACCATTTTAAAACGGATGTTTTAGGGCGTACTCTAGCCCGGCCATCAACACTTTGTCGTCGAGGACCTGCTGGTCATGAAATGCCGTGAAGGCTGTGGCGCCTGCTGTATCGCCCCTTCCATCAGTTCGCCGCTGCCCGGTATGCCCAATGGCAAACCCGCGGGCGAACGCTGCCTGCATCTGTCGGTCGAACAGCTGTGCCAACTGTTTGGCCAGCCTGAGCGGCCCGCGGTGTGCGGTGCCTTTGCGGCGGATCTTGAGGTCTGTGGTAGTAGCCAGGAAGAAGCGATCAGGTTGATCGGCTGGTGGGAGCAGATGACGGCGGCTTAGTGGGCTTTAATGTCAGAACTTCAACAATAAGGAATACAACAATGGGTTCGCTGAAACGAATGGCTGTGTTGTGCGGTTTTACGGTGTTGTTTGCAGCTACTGCACAGGCAGAAGAGTGGCAGGTCGCCAAGGATGAGGAAGGTATCAAGGTTGCCTTGAGTGAAGTGGCCGGCTCCAAATACAAGGCGTATCGCGGCGTTACCGTGATCAAGGCGCCATTGGCCAAGATCCAGGCCCTACAGGACGACGTCGTCGGCGCCTGTAAGTGGATTCACGAATGCAAGTCGCAGAAGCTGCTCAAGAAGGAAGGTGACAAGAGCTGGACCTACACCCAGTTCAAGGCCCCGTTCCCGGTGACCGATCGTGACTCGATCCTGGAAATCACCACCACCCAGGCCGCCGATGGCAGCGTGACCCGCAAGCTGCTGGAAGTGCCGACCTATCTGCCGGAAGAGAAAGGCTATGTGCGCGTGGCCCAGGTCGAAGGCTTCTGGAAATTGGTGCCCAAAGGCGCCGACCAGACCGAAGTGACCTACCAGGTTCACACCGAGCCAGGTGGCAGCGTGCCTTCCTGGTTGGCCAACAAGTTTGTGGTTGAAGCGCCTTTCAACACCTTGAAAGCCCTCAAGGCAGCGGCCGAGAAGCCGTAAGCCCAACCGATCATATGCCTCCTGCCTTGAGTGGAACGATCACCGTGCCCTCAAGGTCCAGATATGTGTAAGCCCATCCATGGGCTTTATCGAGGAGGCACTGATGCAAAACTGGCAAGTTACCTTCGTTGACGATCACGGCGTGCAATCGGTAGAGCTGTTTGCCTGTGCGCAAAAGCCCAGCCTCGAAGATGCGGCGCAGATGATTCGCGCCAAATTGCTGCCCATCCCCGCCAAGCTGGACCTCAATGACCTGGATGGCCGGATCGCCGAACCGACGGTCAAGAGCTTGAAGGACCAGAACAGTATCCAGATCCTCGACATTTCTCCCGCCGCCTGAATATTCCCTGTACGTCTTTAAAGCGCTGCTGGTGGAGGTGATAGCTTCGCGCTACTCTGCAAGGGAGATCAGCGAATGAATCGCTAAGGTCTGGTCTTGTCAGCTACATGCTTGTTTTCCTGCGGCGATGTCATTGCCGTCAACCTGCGCCGTTCGCGCGCAGGCTCTGGGAAGCACGGAAAGTCTATCCATCGGTTTAGGAGGACGTTTCATGAGCACAGCCTATCAAGAAGACATCAGCACCCACGTGTTACGCCGCATGAAAGAGGGCGGCTTTGACTTCTCGCGCTTCCACCCCATTGAGTTCTACGCCATTTTCCCGGATGAGGAACGTGCGCGCCGGGCTGCGGGTCGGTTTCGTGGGGAGTCGATCAATGCCCAGGTCAGTGCACGGGATGACGGTGCCTGGTTCTTGGAATTGAGCAAAGTCATGTTCGCCACCTACGACGGTATTGGTGATTTCGAGCAGGACTTTGAGGCGGTAGTCGAGCCCTTGGGCGGGATTATCGAGGGATGGGGCGTGAAGCACGAGGTTCGTGGGTTACCCATGTAGACACATGATCAATAAAGCAGCGTATCGGCTGACCCTCGGGTCGGCCGATTTTGTTTGTGGCGCGGCAAAGTACTTGGAACTTATTGCGAAAATTCCTCCACAAAAAAAAGCCACCCGAGCAGGGTGGCTAAAAGGGAAGACCGGAAAGAAGGGGAACCGGTCGGTACTTGCACAAGCAAATTACCGGCGGTGACGAGGTGATGCTGTAGGACGAATCCTGTTCAGCGGATGAGCGTGATTATCCGCAAGCTTTCCCGGGCAGTGAAATCAACTCTGGCTATGCTGGTGATAGGCAATGCCTGCGTCGCTTTGAAGCGCGAGTGGCAAGGCCCGGGCGGTTGTTGCACCAGGACGGTGCGTTGCTGCCTTTGGCTATATCCAACTAATTGATACTTAAGTGTTTATGCCGCTGGCACGGGCCTTGCGACAGTCCGTTGCGTCCGGGTGACAAGGAGTTCGGCATGATCCGCACTTATTACGATGAAATGTACGATGAGGCTGGCCAGGTCCGCCCTCACTATCGCGAGTTTGCCCGCTGGCTGGATCAAACCCCTGCCGAGCTGCTGGCCCAGCGTCGGCGTGAAGCCGATTTGCTGTTCCACCGCGCGGGTATCACCTTCACCCTGTACGGCGACGAGCAGGGCACCGAGCGCCTGATCCCCTTCGATACCATCCCGCGCAGCATTCCCGCCAGCGAATGGCGAATTGTCGAACGAGGCTGCATTCAGCGGGTCAAGGCGTTGAACCTGTTCCTTGCCGACCTTTATCACGACCAACGAATTATCAAGGCCGGGATCATTCCTGCCGAGCAAGTGCTGGCCAATGAGCAATACCAGTTGGCGATGCAGGGCTTGGACCTGCACCGCGATGTTTATTCCCACGTCTCGGGTGTCGACCTCGTACGGGATGGCGACGGCACGTACTACGTGCTGGAAGACAACCTGCGCACCCCCAGCGGCGTGAGCTATATGCTCGAAGACCGCAAGATGATGATGCGCCTGTTCCCCGAACTGTTCGCCGCCCAGCGCATCGCGCCGATCGATCATTACCCCAACTTGCTGCTCGATACCCTGAAAAGCTCCAGCCCACTGGATAACCCCAGCGTGGTGGTGCTGACGCCGGGGCGCTTCAACAGCGCGTTCTTCGAGCATGCGTTCCTCGCCCGGGAAATGGGTGTGGAGTTGGTAGAAGGCGCTGACCTGTTTGTGCGCGATGACCGCGTATTCATGCGCACCACCGACGGGCCCAAGGCTGTGGACGTGATCTACCGGCGCCTCGACGATGCCTACCTCGACCCGCTGGCCTTCAACCCGGAATCGATGCTTGGTGTGCCCGGCCTGCTGGCCGCCTACCGCTCGGGCAATGTGGTGCTGGCCAATGCCATTGGCACCGGGGTGGCGGATGACAAGTCGGTGTATCCCTTCGTCACCGACATGATCCGTTTTTACTTGGATGAAGAGCCGATCCTGAAGAATGTTCCGACGTTCCAGTGCCGTAAGCCTGACGAACTGTCTCACGTGCTGACGAATCTACCGCAGCTGGTGGTCAAGGAGACCCAAGGCTCCGGTGGCTACGGCATGTTGGTCGGCCCGGCTGCCACGGCTGCTGAGATCGAAGCCTTTCGTGCGCGGATCAAGGCCAAGCCCCATGCCTACATCGCCCAGCCGACCCTGTGTCTGTCGACGTGCCCGACCTTTGTCGAAAACGGTATAGCGCCTCGGCATATCGACCTGCGGCCGTTCGTCCTGTCCGGCAAGGAAACCCGTGTGGTGCCCGGCGGGCTGACCCGTGTGGCGCTGCGGGAGGGTTCGTTGGTGGTCAACTCATCCCAGGGTGGCGGCACTAAAGACACCTGGGTGGTCGAGGAATGAAACCATGCTGAGCAGAACTGCCTCGGATTTATATTGGATGTCGCGCTACCTGGAGCGCGCGGAAAACCTCGCGCGCATGCTGGATGTCAGTTATTCGCTGTCGCTGATGCCCCAGGATGGGCGCGGCGATGGCCTGCACGAACTGGCCATGCCCCTGCTGATCACCGGCACCCTGGACGACTATCACGCGCGTCACGGCGAGTTGCATGCCGAGCGTTTGTTGCACTTCTTTGCCCTGGATGCCGCCAACCCGGCGAGCATCTACAGTTGCCTGGGCGCCGCCCGCGCCAGTGCCCATGCCGTGCGTGGGCGAATTACTGCGGACATGTGGGAAAACATCAACGCCACCTGGCTGGATATTCGCGTCATCGCCCAGGAGGGCCTGAGCCGCTATGGCATGAGCCGTTTCTGCGAATGGGTCAAGGAACGTTCCCACCTGTTTCGTGGCGCCACCTACGGCACCATCATGCGCAACGACGCTTTTCGCTTTATTCGCCTGGGTACCTTTATCGAAAGGGCCGACAACACCCTGCGCCTGTTGGACGCCCGCTACGAGATGGCCGGCGACCAGGCCGACGTGGTGATTGATGGCACCGCCCACGCCTATTACCAATGGAGTGCGCTATTGCGGGCCTTGTCGTCCTTCGAGGCCTACACCGAGATCTATCGTGATGCCCCCGGCGCCCGGCAGGTGGCCGAACTGTTGCTGCTGCGTGCCGATGTGCCGCGTTCCCTGCGCGCGTGCAGCGAAGAAATCGACCAGATCCTCGCCAGTCTGCCTGGCATCAACGGCCGCCCGGCCCAGCGCCTGGCCGCCGAAATGGACGCGCGCCTGCGCTTTACCGCCATTGACGAAATCCTTGAAGAAGGCCTGCACGCCTGGCTGACCGACTTCATCCCGCTGGTACGCCAGTTGGGTAACGCTATTCATCATTCCTACCTGGAGGCGGCATGAGACTTTCCATCAGCCACGAAACTACCTACCGCTATGAAGACCAGGTGCGTGCCAGCATCCAATACCTGCGCCTGACCCCTCACGACAGCGAGCGTCAGCATGTGCTCAGTTGGCAGCTGGATCTGCCGCGTCCGGTGCGGGCCCAGTTGGACCCATTCGGCAATATCCTGCATGTGCTGACCCTGGATGAGCCCCACGAATCGATCGTCATCGGCGCCCGAGGCCAAGTGGACATTGACGAGTGGCGCGAGGCCGAGCACGACAGCCAGTCGCCATTTCCTTTCCAGCGTTGCACGCGCCTGACTGAGCCGGACGAGGCCCTGCGCGCCTTTGCCCAGCAGCACTGCGGTAAACGCCGGGATCGCAATGCCTTGATCGATCTGATGCACGCCCTCAACCAGCATATCGCCTACGTGCCGGGGGCCACGCAAGTGGAAACCTGTGCGGCCGAGGCGTTCGCCGGGCGTGCCGGGGTTTGCCAGGATCACGCCCATGCATTCCTGGCCTGCGCGCGCAGCCTGGGGATCGCCACGCGGTATGTGTCGGGGTATTTGTATAGCGAGGACAGCGAGCACCTGGCCAGCCATGCCTGGGCCGAAGCCTGGATGGATGACGCCTGGTACAGCTTCGATGTGACCAACCAACTGGCTCGCCCGGAGCGGCATCTGAAACTGGCGGTGGGCCTGGATTACCTCGACGCCTGCCCGGTTCGCGGCATGCGCCGTGGCGGCGGGCACGAGCAGATGCATGCCAGGGTATTTGTGGCGCCGAGCCCGGTAATCCTGGTGCAGCAGCAATAACCCCGCACCCCCTTGCCGGCGATGAGCCCAGAATGATCCTCATCGTCGGCAAACCGGCATCAGGTGCTATTTAGCGGCTGACACCCGCCACACCTTATTCCCCACATCATCGGCTACCAACAAGCCGCCTTGCTGGTCGATCACCACGCCCACCGGCCGGCCCATGGCTTTCTCATCACTGTTGAGGAACCCGGTCAGCACATCCACCGGTGCGCCGTTGGGCTTGCCCCCCGCAAATGGCACAAAGATTACCTTGTAACCACTGTGCGGCTTGCGATTCCACGAGCCGTGCTGGCCAATAAACGCGCCATGGGCAAATTGTGCCGGCAGCGTGTTGCCTTCAGCAAAGGTCAGGCCCAACGATGCGGTGTGTGGCCCGACGGCATAGTCCGGGGCAATGGCCTTGGCCACCAGGTCCGGATCCTGCGGCGTGACCCGTACATCCACATGTTGGCCGTAGTAGCTGAACGGCCAGCCGTAAAAGCCACCGTCCTGGACCGAGGTGATGTAGTCCGGCACCAGGTCGCTGCCGATTTCATCGCGCTCGTTGACCGCCGTCCATAGCTTGCCGCTTTGTGGCTCCCACGCCATGCCATTGGGGTTGCGCAGCCCGGAAGCAAAAATCCGCTGCTTGGCGCTGGCCCGGTCGACTTCCCAGATCGCCGCGCGGCCCTGTTCGGCTTCCAGGCCGTTTTCACCGACGTTGCTGTTGGAACCCACGCTCACATACAACTTGCTGCCGTCCTTGCTGGCCACCACGTTTTTCGTCCAGTGGTGGTTGAGCGGGCCGCCCGGCAGGTCGATGACCTTGGTGCCCTGGGCCTTGATCGCGGTTTCCCCCGGTTGATAGGGAAAGCGCAGCAGCTTGTCCGAGTCGGCCACGTACAGGTCGTTGCCCACCAGGGTCATGCCAAACGGCGAGTTGAGGTTTTCCAGGAACACCGTGCGGGTTTCTGCCACGCCGTCATGGTCGGCATCGCGCAGCAGGGTGATGCGGTTCGGGCTGGGTACGCCGGCCCCGGCACGGCCCATGACCTTTTCCATGACCCAGCCGCGAATGCCCTTGGAGTCATCCGGCTTGGGCGGCGCGTTGGTCTCGGCCACCAGCACGTCGCCGTTGGGCAATACATACAACCAGCGCGGGTGGTCCAGGCCTTCGGCGAAGGCGCCGACCTGGGTGCCCGCAGCCGCGCTCGGCTTGGCGCCATCGGGCCAGCCAATGGCCGGGGCGATGTTGACGGTGGGGATCAGGGTTTTGTTCGGTTCCGGCAGCTTGGGCGATGGCCCCGTGCCGTCGGAGACCTGCAAGGTTGAGCTTTCGCCGCAGGCGGCGAGTGCGCCTGCGGCCATGATCAGTACGGCGAGTCGGGTCTTGTGCATGTTTTTCTCCTCAATGCCTGTAGTCATAGAGGTACGGTGCGCGGCGATGGTTCAAGTGCATGGCCGGCTTTAATTGACGCTGTACCCCCAACCCACTAACCTTCGCCGCTTGTTTCAGGTGCTCTGTGACGTACCCGTCGACCGAGTGAAACAGGGAAGCCGGTGAGTGCGCGCACTTTTCTACAGTGCGGCCACGATCCCGGCGCTGCCCCCGCAACGGTAAATGAGTCAAGACGCTGCTTTTGCCACTGTATCGCCTGCGATATGGGAAGGCGCATCGTCGGCTCGCCCTGCTCAACAGGGCGCCACTCATGAGCCCGGAGACCGGCCTGATCCATCCAACAGCATCACGGTGGGCGATGCTTGGCTTCATTTAAGTGGTCTTTTCCTGCCCGCCGTTTTTGTCCAGCCCCAACGGAGAGCTGCCATGACTGATTCCCCCGATCGTGACGAACGCCACCTGGCGCGCATGCTGCGCAAAAAAGCGGTGATTGACGAGCGCATTGCCAATTCACCGAACGAATGCGGTTTGCTGCTGGTATTGACCGGCAACGGCAAAGGCAAGAGCAGCTCGGCCTTTGGCATGCTCGCCCGGGCCATGGGCCACGATCTGCAATGCGGCGTGGTGCAGTTCATCAAGGGCCGCAACAGCACCGGGGAAGAGCTGTTCTTCCGCCGCTTCCCCGAGCAGGTGCGTTTCCATGTGATGGGCGAGGGCTTTACCTGGGAGACCCAGGACCGCCAGCGTGATATCGCCGCCGCCGAAGCGGCCTGGAAAGTCTCCCGGGAAATGTTGCAGGACCCGTCCATCGGCCTGGTGGTGCTGGATGAGCTGAATATCGCGCTCAAGCACGGCTATCTCGACCTCGACCAGGTGCTTGGCGACCTGCAAGCTCGCCCACCCATGCAGCATGTGCTGGTCACTGGGCGTGGCGCCAAGCCAGAACTGATTGAAATGGCCGACACTGTCACCGAAATGGGCATGCTCAAGCATGCGTTCCAGGCCGGTATCAAGGCACAGAAGGGCATCGAACTTTGAACCAGCCGCGCCATTGCCCTGCCGTGCTGATCGCCGCGCCGGCGTCAGGCCAGGGCAAGACCACCGTCACCGCCGCCCTGGCCCGTTTGCACCGCAACCTGGGGCGCAAGGTCCGGGTGTTCAAGTGCGGCCCGGACTTTCTCGACCCGATGATCCATGAGCGCGCCAGTGGTGCGCCGGTCTATCAATTGGACATGTGGATGGTCGGCGAGCAGGAAAGTCGCCGCCTGCTGTGGGAAGCAGCGGGCGAGGCGGACCTGATCCTGATCGAGGGCGTGATGGGCCTGTTCGACGGCACACCTTCCAGCGCCGACCTGGCGCGCCATTTTGGCGTGCCGGTACTGGCAGTGATCGATGGCACCGCCATGGCCCAGACCTTTGGCGCCCTGGCGCTGGGGCTGGCGCGTTACCAGGCAGACCTGCCGTTCGCCGGGGTCCTGGCCAACCGTGTCGGCACCGTGCGCCACGCCCAACTGCTCGAAGGCAGCTTGACCGAAGGCCTGCGCTGGTACGGCGCACTGTCCCGGGAAACCGGCATTGAGCTGCCCAGCCGTCACCTGGGCCTGGTGCAGGCCAGCGAGCTGAATGACCTGGACCTGCGCCTGGATGCTGCCGCCGCCGCCCTGGCCAGCAGTTGCGAGGTAGCGCTGCCACCGCCGGTGGAATTCGCCGCGCCCGAGCTGATCGAAGCCCAGCCGTTGCTGGCCGGGGTGCGGATTGCCGTGGCCCGTGACGAAGCCTTTGCCTTCACCTACGGCGCCAGCCTGGATTTGCTGCGAGCGATGGGCGCGCAGTTGCACTTCTTCTCGCCGATCCATGACCGCGTGCTGCCCGACGCCGACAGCCTCTATCTGCCCGGTGGCTACCCGGAACTGCATCATCAGGCGCTGTCGCAAAATAGCGCGATGCTGCAGGCGATCCGTGCCCATCACGCTGCCGGCAAACCGTTGCTGGCTGAATGCGGGGGCATGCTCTACCTGCTCGATTCCTTGACCGATGTCGAGGGCACGCGCGCCGAACTGCTGGGCCTGCTGCAAGGCGATGCGGTCATGCAAAAACGCCTGGCGGCCCTGGCCCTGCAAACGGTCGAGCTGCCGGAAGGCGTGCTGCGCGGGCATACCTATCATCATTCCCTGACCAGCACGCAGTGGCAGCCGATTGCCCGTGGCCTGAGCCCCAACGGCGGGCGCGGCGCCGAGGCGGTGTATCGCCAGGGGCGGATGACGGCCTCCTATGTGCACTTTTACTTCCCGTCGAACCCGGCTGCGGTGGCCGCGTTGTTTGCGCCAGACCGGCAAGCCGTTATGGCAGGCGACCACGGTTCAAATGTGGGAGCGGGCTTGCCCGCGATAGGGCCATGACCGACCACGCCTACCCCCAGGCCGAGCGCGACGCGATCTACCGCGCCATCGCCGAACGTCGCGACATGCGCCACTTCAGCGGCGGCACCGTCGCCCCCGAGCTGCTGCAGCGCCTGCTGCAGGCCGCGCACCAGGCCCCCAGCGTCGGCCTGATGCAGCCCTGGCGCTTTATCCGCATCAGCGACCGCAACCTGCGCGGGCAGATCCAGCAGTTGGTGGAAGCCGAACGCATCCGTACCGCGCAAGCCCTGGGCGAGCGTTCGGACGATTTCATGAAGCTCAAGGTCGAAGGCATCCACGACTGCGCCGAGGTGCTGGTGGCGGCGTTGATGGATGATCGCGAGCGGCATATTTTCGGGCGCCGGACCTTGCCGGAAATGGACCTGGCGTCGCTGTCCTGCGCGATCCAGAATCTATGGCTGGCCTCCCGCGCCGAAGGCCTGGGCATGGGCTGGGTGTCGCTGTTCGAACCCCAGGACCTGGCCGACCTGCTCGGCCTGCCGCCCGGCGCCAAGCCGCTGGCCGTGCTGTGCCTGGGCCCGGTGACGGAGTTCTACCCGGCACCGATGTTGCAACTTGAGGGCTGGACCGAACCGCGTCCGCTGAGTGACATGCTGTATGAGAATTATTGGGGAGTGAGTCAATGAGTGTGGCCTTGCTGAGCGTCGCCGCAGTGGCGCTGGATGCGCTGCTGGGTGAGCCCAGGCGCTGGCATTCGCTGGTGGCGTTCGGCAATTTTGCCGGGCGCATCGAGCAGCGTTTCAACTCTGCGGGGCGCGGCTGGCGCAGCCATGGCGTGACCGCGTGGTTTATCACGGTGATACCGCTGACCTTGCTGGCCACGGCCTTGTCCTGGGCGCCTTACTTCGGCTGGGTGATCGAGATCCTCGCGTTGTACCTGGCCCTGGGCATGCGCAGCCTGGGTGAGCACGTGCTACCGGTGGCCCAGGCCCTGCGCAGCGGCAACCTGGACGAGGCGCGCACGCGTGTCAGTTACCTGGTCAGCCGTCAGACCAGCGAATTGGACAGCACCGAAGTGGCGCGCGCCGCCACCGAGTCGGTGCTGGAAAACGGCAGCGATGCGGTGTTCGCCGCACTGTTCTGGTTTGTCGTGGCCGGGGTGCCGGGCGTGGTGCTGTACCGCCTGAGCAATACCCTGGATGCCATGTGGGGCTATCGCAACGAACGCTTTGAGCGCTTTGGCTGGGCGGCGGCGAAGATTGACGATGTGCTCAATTACATTCCGGCACGCTTGGTTGCGTTGACCTACGCCGTGCTCGGCAAGACCCGCCTGGCGCTCACATGCTGGCGCCGCCAGGGCCCGACCTGGGACAGCCCGAATGCCGGGCCGGTGATGGCTGCGGGCGCGGGCGCGCTGGGTGTCGAGTTGGGCGGGGCGGCGATTTATCACGGCGAGTTGCACCAGCGTCCGACCCTTGGCGAAGGGCCGCCGGCCGATGCCGATTCCATCGAGCGTGGCTGGCAACTGGTGCAGCGCGGCGTGTGGCTGTGGGTGTTGATCCTGTGTGCGGGGGCGCAATTCTATGCTTGAACACGGTGGACGGCTGCGCAAGGCGGCGTTGCAGTACGGCATCGCCCAGGAAGACTGGCTGGACCTGTCCAGTGGCCTCGCGCCCTGGCCCTGGCCAATCCCGCCCATCCCGCTGCGGGCCTGGGCCCGCCTGCCAGAGACCGATGACGGCCTGGAGCAGGCCGCCTGCGACTACTACGGCGCAGCCCAGGTGCTGCCGGTGCCGGGTTCCCAGGCGGCGATCCAGCTGCTGCCGCGCCTGCGCCGGGCGGGCAAGGTCGGCGTGTTGTCGCCGTGCTACGCCGAGCATGCCCAAGCCTGGCGCCGCGCCGGTTACATCGTGCGCGAGGTGCTGGAGCAGGAAGTCGACTTCTTCCTCGATAGCCTCGACGTGCTGGTGGTGGTCAATCCCAACAACCCCACTGGCCTGAGCCTTACGCCCCAGCGCCTGCTGGATTGGCATGCACGCCTGGCCCAGCGCGGTGGTTGGTTGGTGGTGGATGAAGCCTTTATGGACAACACCCCGCACTTGAGCCTGGCGAGCCAGGCCAATCAAGTGGGGTTGATTGTGTTGCGCTCGTTCGGCAAGTTTTTCGGCCTGGCCGGGGTGCGCCTGGGCTTTGTATTGGCCGAGCGCAAGCTGCTCAAGCTGCTGGCCGAGCAGGTCGGCCCGTGGGCGGTGAGCGGGCCGACGCGGGAGTTGGGCCAGGTGTGCCTGCGCGACAGTACCGGCCACACCTACCAGCGCCAGCGCTGCGAAGACGCCAGCCAGCGCCTGCTTCGCCTGCTGGAGCAGTATGGCCTGCGCCCACAAGGCGGCTGCGCGCTGTTCCAGTGGCTGATCACCGACCGCGCCGAGCTGCTACATGAGTTCATGGCCCAGCGCGGCATCCTGCTGCGCCTGTTTGTCCACGACAGCAGCCTGCGTTTTGGCCTGCCCGGGACTGACGCCGATTGGCTGCGCCTCGAACACGCCCTGACTGCCTGGAAGCAAACTTCATGACCACGCTGATGGTGCAAGGCACCACCTCCGACGCGGGCAAAAGCACCCTGGTGACCGCGCTGTGCCGCTGGGTCGTGCGCCAGGGCGTGCCGGTGGTGCCCTTCAAGCCGCAGAACATGGCGCTCAACAGTGCGGTCACGGCAGAAGGGGGCGAGATCGGCCGCGCCCAGGCCGTGCAGGCCCAGGCCGCCAACCTGGCGCCGCACACCGACATGAACCCGGTGCTGCTCAAGCCCAATAGTGACACCGGCTCCCAGGTGATCATCCATGGCCATGCCGTGACCAGCATGAATGCAGTGGCCTATCACGATTACAAAGCCATCGCCATGCAGGCGGTACTAGCCTCCCATGCGCGCCTGAGCGCGGCGTACCCGGTGGTGATGGTCGAAGGCGCTGGCTCGCCAGCCGAGATCAACCTGCGGGCCAACGACATTGCCAATATGGGGTTTGCTGAAGCGGTGGATTGCCCGGTGCTGCTGATCGCCGACATCAATCGCGGCGGGGTGTTTGCTCATCTGGTGGGCACGCTGGAGTTGCTGTCGCCGTCGGAGCAGGCGCGGGTCAAGGGCTTTATCATCAACCGCTTCCGTGGCGATATCGCCCTGCTGCAACCGGGCCTCGACTGGCTTGAGGCACGCACCGGCAAACCGGTGGTGGGCGTGCTGCCGTACGTGATGGACCTGCACCTGGAAGCCGAGGATGGCATCGACCAGCGCCAGATCGACAAGGCGGCGCAGGTGCTCAAGGTGGTGGTGCCGGTATTGCCGCGCATCAGCAACCACACCGACTTCGACCCGTTGCGCCTGCATCCCCAGGTGGATCTGCAGTTTGTCGGGCCGGGCCAGGCAATCCCCGCCGCCGACCTGATCATCCTGCCCGGCTCGAAAAGCGTGCGCAGCGACCTGGCCTATCTGCGCGCCAATGGCTGGGACCGCGCGATTGCCCGGCACTTGCGCTATGGCGGCAAAGTCCTGGGCATCTGCGGTGGCCTGCAAATGCTGGGTGAGCAGGTCCACGATCCGCTGGGCCTGGAAGGCGCGGCGGGTTCCAGCGCTGGCCTGGGCCTGCTGGCGTTCAGCACCACCCTGGAAGCCGAGAAACAATTGCGCAATGTGCGCGGCCGGCTGGTGCTGGAAGAGGCGCCGGTCAGTGGTTATGAGATCCATGCGGGCGTGACCCGAGGGCCTGCCCTGGAGCAGGCGGCGGTGCGCCTGGATGATGGCCGCAGCGACGGTGCTTGTAGCGATGATGGGCAGATCCTTGGCACTTATCTGCACGGTCTGTTCGAGACGCCCGCCGCATGCAGCGCCTTGCTGCGCTGGGCCGGTTTGCAGGATGTGCAGGAAGTCGATTACCACGGCCTGCGCGAGCGCGATATCGAGCGCCTGGCGGATTTGGTGGAGCAGCATCTGGACACTCGGTTGCTGCGCCAGTTATGTGGCATTTGAGGGCTTGACCATGTTGCAACTGATCCTCGGCGGCGCCCGCTCCGGTAAAAGCCGCCTGGCCGAACAACTCGCCAGCGACAGCGCCATGCCCGTCACCTATATCGCTACCAGCCAGCCCCTGGACGGTGAAATGAACGCGCGCGTGGCCCTGCATCGCCAGCGTCGTCCCAGCCATTGGGGGCTGATCGAGGAACCGCTGGAATTGGCGCGGGTGCTGCGTGAAAACGCTGCCCCGGGCCGTTGCCTGCTGGTCGATTGCCTGACCCTGTGGCTCACCAACCTGTTGCTGCTGGACGACCCACAGCGCCTGGGCGTCGAGCGTGAATCCCTGCTGGACTGCCTGGCGTCGCTGCCGGGGGAAATCATTTTTGTCAGCAACGAGACCGGTCTGGGTGTCGTGCCGCTGGGCGAATTGACTCGCCGCTATGTGGATGAAGCCGGTTGGCTGCATCAAGCCTTGGCCGAGCGTTGTCAGCGTGTAGTGCTGACCGTTGCGGGCCTGCCCCTGACTTTGAAAGGTACTGCGTTATGAGCCAATCCTGGTGGCTGCAACCCTGCAAGGCGCTGGACGCCACGGCCTATGAACAAGCCCTGGCCCGCCAGCAGCAACTGACCAAGCCCGCCGGGTCGCTGGGGCAACTGGAGGCGCTGGCAGTGCAACTGGCCGGGTTGCAAGGCCGGGTCAAGCCAACGGTCGAGCAGGTATGGATCGCGATCTTTGCTGGCGATCACGGTGTGGTCGCCGAAGGCGTCTCGGCCTATCCCCAGGAAGTCACCGGGCAGATGCTGCACAACTTTGTCAGCGGCGGTGCGGCGATCAGCGTGCTGGCCCGGCAACTGGATGCACAGCTGGAAGTGGTGGACCTGGGCACCGTGACGCCATCGCTCGACCTGCCGGGCGTGCGCCACCTGAATATCGCCCCGGGCACGGCCAATTTTGTGCTGGGCGCGGCCATGACCGAGGCCCAGGGTCAGTTGGCCCTGGCGGCGGGGCGTGACAGCGTGCAGCGGGCGATCAACGCGGGTGCGCAGCTGTTTATTGGCGGCGAGATGGGCATCGGCAACACCACTGCCGCCAGTGCACTGGCCTGCGCCTTGCTCGATTGCCAGGTCAGCGACCTGACCGGCCCCGGCACCGGCCTGAATGCCCAGGGCGTCAGCCATAAAGTGGCGGTGATCGAGCGCGCCCTGGCGTTGCATGCCGGGCAGCGGGGCGACCCGTTGCAGACCCTGTTCAACCTCGGTGGCCTGGAGATTGCGGGGTTGGTGGGGGCCTATCTGGCCTGCGCCCAGGCGGGGGTGGTAGTGCTGGTCGACGGGTTTATCTGCACCGTCGCGGCGCTGGTCGCCACGCGCCTGAACCCGTCTTGCCGGCCATGGCTGTTGTTCGGCCATCGGGGCGCCGAGCCGGGCCATCGCCATGTGTTGCAAAGCCTTGAAGCCCAGCCGCTACTGGAACTGGGCCTGCGCCTGGGCGAGGGCAGCGGTGCGGCGCTGGCGGTGCCCCTGTTGCGCCTGGCCTGTGCGTTGCACGGGCAGATGGCGACGTTCGCAGAAGCCGCCGTGGCGGATCGCCAGGCATGACCTTGCACCTGGACCTGCTGCGCCATGGTGAAACCGAACTGGGCGGCGGTTTGCGCGGCAGCCTGGATGATGCGCTGACCGCCAAGGGTTGGGCGCAGATGCGCGAGGCGGTGCTGGCGCGCGGGCCGTGGGATCGACTGGTCAGCTCGCCGCTGCAGCGCTGCGCGCGTTTCGCTGAAGAGTTGGGCGCACGCCTGAACCTGCCGGTGAGCCTGGAACAGGATCTACAGGAGCTGCATTTCGGCGCTTGGGAAGGGCAGAGCGCGGCGCAGTTGATGGCGACCGACGCCGAGGCGCTGGGCCTGTTCTGGGCGGATCCCTATAGCTTTACGCCGCCGGATGGCGAGCCTGTCGAGGCGTTTTCCCAGCGCGTGCGCGGCGCCGTCCTACGTCTGCATCAGCTGTATGCCGGACAACGGGTGCTGCTGGTCAGCCATGGTGGCGTCATGCGTTTACTGCTGGCCCAGGCCCGTGGTTTGCCCCGTGAACAGTTGCTGAATGTCGAGGTCGGCCACGGCGGCCTGTTTAGCCTGCGGGTCGAAGCCGATGGCATGTTGAGCGAGGGCGCCTGAATGTTGCCGTTCTGGATTGCCTTGCAGTTTCTCAGCAGCTTGCCGATCCGCCTGCCGGGCATGCCGCAACCCCAGGAGCTGGGGCGCTCGCTGCTGTTTTATCCGCTGGTCGGGCTGTTGTTCGGGCTGCTGCTGTGGGGCTTGAACACGCTGTTGATGGGCGCGCCTTTGCTGTTGCATGCGGCCCTGCTGCTGACGGCCTGGGTGTTGCTCAGTGGCGGCCTGCACCTGGATGGCCTGGCGGACAGCGCTGACGCCTGGCTGGGCGGTTTTGGCGACCGCGAACGCACCTTGAGCATCATGAAAGACCCGCGCAGCGGCCCGATTGCGGTGGTGACCCTGGGCTTGGTGCTGCTGCTCAAATTCAGCGCGCTGGTGGCGCTGATCGAGCAACACAATGGCGCCGCGTTGATCCTCGCGCCGTTGATCGGGCGCAGCTCGCTGCTGGCACTGTTTCTCACCACCCGCTATGTGCGCGCCGGGGGCCTGGGCCAGGCGCTGGCTGACCACTTGCCACGGATTGTCGGGCAGCAGGTATTGATCCTCAGCGGCCTGGCGTGTGTGTTGATCGGCGGTTTCAGTGGCGGGATTGCGGTGTTGCTGGCGGCCATCTGCTTTGTGGGCTTGCGGCAACTGATGATCAATCGGCTGGGCGGCACCACCGGTGATACGGCCGGCGCCTTGCTGGAGCTGCTTGAGGTAGCGGTGTTGATCGGTCTGGCTCTGTAACACTTTCTTGCATTTCCTTAATCGCGGGTATATACACGTTCCATGCTTGCCTCCCAATGTTTATGCACCAACCTGCGTCGTGCCGCCCGTGGCGTCAGCAGGCACTATGACGGCGCCCTCGATGGCTTCGGGATCAACGTCGCCCAGTATTCCTTGCTGTGTAACCTGCAGCGCCTGAACCAGCCGAGTATTTCTACCCTGGCCGATGCCATGGGCCTGGATCGCAGCACCCTGGGGCGTAACCTGCGGGTGTTGGAGGGTGAAGGCCTGGTGCGGTTGGTGGAGGGCGATGACCTGCGCAACCGTTTGGTCGTGCTCACGGAGGAAGGCAAACAGCGCCTGGCGGCCGCGTTGCCGGCCTGGGAAGCGGCGCAGCAGAAACTGATTGATAAGTTAGGCGTGCAAAAACGCGAAACCCTGTTGGCCTTGCTGGATGAACTCGCTTAAAAGCGGGCTTGTTCGAATACAAGCGGGTATATACCCGTAGCGGAGAATAATAATGACCTCGATGTGGCGTACCAGTGGCTGGATTCTTGTCGGGAGTGCGCTGATCCTGGCCCTTTCCCTGGGCGTGCGACATGGCTTTGGCCTGTTCCTGGCGCCCATGAGCGCCGAGTTCGGCTGGGGCCGTGAAACCTTTGCCTTTGCCATCGCCCTGCAGAACCTGATCTGGGGCCTGGCGCAGCCGTTTACCGGGGCCCTGGCCGACCGCTTTGGCGCGGCCAAAGTCGTGATGATCGGTGGCGTGCTGTATGCCTTGGGCCTGGTGTTCATGGGCTTGTCCGATTCGGCGTGGTCGCTGTCGTTGAGTGCCGGCTTGTTGATCGGGATCGGCCTGTCCGGTACCTCGTTCTCGGTGATCCTCGGCGTGGTCGGGCGTGCCGTGGCCCCGGAAAAACGCAGCATGGCCATGGGCATTGCCAGCGCCGCCGGGTCTTTTGGCCAGTTCGCCATGTTGCCGGGCACCCTGGGCCTGATTGGCTGGCTGGGCTGGTCCGCCGCCTTGCTGGTGCTGGGCCTGCTGGTGGCGCTGATCGTGCCGCTGGTGACAATGATCAAGGACCGCCCGCTGCCGGTGGTGGCAGGCCAGCAAACCCTGCGCGAGGCCCTGCACGAAGCCTGTTCCCATTCCGGGTTCTGGTTGCTGGCCTTTGGCTTTTTTGTCTGCGGATTCCAGGTGGTGTTTATCGGTGTGCACTTGCCGGCCTACCTGGTGGACCAGCATCTGCCGGCGACCGTCGGCAACACGGTGCTGGCGCTGATCGGCCTGTTCAACATCTTCGGCACCTACACCGCAGGCTGGCTCGGCGGGCGGATGTCCAAGCCACGTTTGCTTACCGCGTTGTACCTGCTGCGGGCGGTGGTGATCGTGTTGTTCCTGTGGGCGCCGGTGACGCAAATGAGTGCCTACCTGTTCGGCATGGCCATGGGCTTTTTGTGGCTGTCGACCGTGCCGCTGACCAATGGCACCGTGGCGACCTTGTTTGGCGTAAGAAACCTGTCGATGCTGGGTGGGATCGTGTTCCTGTTCCATCAGTTGGGCTCGTTCCTCGGCGGCTGGCTGGGGGGCGTGGTCTATGATCGAACCGGTAGCTACGATTTGATCTGGCAGGTGGCGATCGTCTTGAGCCTGGTCGCGGCCGCCCTTAACTGGCCTGTGCGTGAGCGACCTGTGGCCAGGTTGCAAGCGCAGATGGGGGTTGCATGAACTCGATCGGGTACTGGGTTGGCGCAGCCGGCCTGCTGACGTTGTTGCTGCTGGCCTGGTGGGGCTGGCAGCGCAGCGGGCTGGCGTTGATGCAACTGGGTATGTCGATCTGTTAAGTTGCTTGCCTGACTTTGTCCAAGGACACCCCACATGTTAATGCGTTGGCTTGCAGTACCCGCCCTGATGATGGCCTTTGGTGGTGTCGCCATGGCCGCCGATTGCCCGACGTTGCTTGAAGGCCAATTGCCGAAGTTGCGCGCCAAGGAATCCATCGATCTGTGCCAGCGCTTTGCCGGCAAGCCCCTGGTGATCGTCAATACCGCCAGCTTTTGTGGGTTCGCCCCGCAGTTCAAGGGCCTGGAGGCGTTGTATCAGCGCTACAAGGGCGATGGCCTGGAAGTGATTGGCGTGCCTTCCGATGACTTCAAGCAGGAAGCCAAGACGGGCGAGGAGACGGCCAAGGTCTGCTACGTGAATTACGGCGTGACCTTCACCATGACCGAGCCACAGAAGGTCAGGGGCCCTGATGCGGTACACCTGTTCAAGGTCCTGGCCGAACAAAGCAATGCGCCGAAATGGAATTTCTACAAGTACGTGGTAGATCGCCAGGGCAAGGTGATCGCCAGCTTCTCCAGCCTGACCAAGCCGGACAGCCCGGAGCTGATTGAGGCTGTGGAGCAGGCGCTGGCATCCAAGCCCTGATTATCGGCCACTAAAAAGCCCCGCCTCCTGTGCAGGAGAGCGGGGCTTTTTTATGCAGCGTTGGATCAGAACTTGTACGTCATGCCCAGGCCAAAACCGTTGGCGCTGTTTTCATATTTGGCGTTGTACGTCTGGCCCAGCTTGTTGTGGCTGTTGACCTTGATGTCTTCTTCCTGGAGGTACGAGTAAGCCAGGTCGATGGTCATGTTATCCATGACCGCGTAGCCCAGGCCAACACTGAAGATTGTCCGGTCGCCGGTAGGGATACGTGGCGAACGATTAGTGTTGTTGGTAGGCGACTGGTCGAAGGTCAGGCCGGTCCGCAGGACCACTTGCTTGGTCAGCTGGTACGAGGTACCGACTGCGTAAGCCCAGGTGTCGTGCCAGTTCTGTTCTTCCGTGATGGTGCCCACCAGCTGTGGTGCTGCACCGCCGCCGTTGCCCGCAGTGACACCTTCGTTGTTGACGGTGATGTCTTTCAGGCGGCTCCAGCGTGTCCAGGTCGCACCGGCATACAGCTTCCAGGCATCGCTCATGTCCTGGGTCACCGACAGGTCCCAGGATTCAGGGGTGTCGATCTTCAGCGAAGCGTCGTAGCGGTTGCCGCGCAGCAACTGGCCTGGAACGCCGGTGCCTGGGGACACTTCGGTGTGGCCTTCGAGCTTGTACTTCACTTTCGAGTGGTAGGTCAGGCCCACGCGAGTGGTGTCGGTGGCTTGTACCAGCACGCCAACGTTAAAGCCCAGGGCGGTATCGTCACCCTTGATCTTGATGTTGTTGACGGCGTTAGGCACTTGCGGCAGCGAAACATCCGACTCCAGCGTACCGGCGATGCGGTTGAAGGTCGGACCGAAACCTACGGACACCCGGTCGTTGAAGGCATAGCTGACAGTTGGCTGGAAGGTAATGACCTTCACTTCGCTCTTGCTGCCAAAGCCGCGACCCTGGAAGCCACGTTCGTAGTCAGTGACCAGGCCGAACGGTGCATAGACGCCGAAACCGACTGCCCACTGCTCGTTGAGTTTGTTGGTGTAAAAGCCGAACGGCACGGCAGTGAAAGGCACCATATCGCCTTTGTTGCTACCGGAAGTGTTGGTGTTGCCGCTGACCTGGCTGATATTGGTCGTGGCATCAATCGCTGCAACACCGCCTGTGACTTGCTGGCCTTCAAGGCGAGCCATACCGGCAGGGTTGCCAAAAACAGTGCTTGCATCATCGGCAGAAGAAGAACGGCCTGCGAAACCGGTACCCATCCCGCTAACACTCTGTTCGTTGAGGGCAAAGCCGCTTGCGAACAGTTGGGAAGAGGCCATGGCAACGGCGAGGCTAAGTGTGGTCTTGAGCATTACTTTTTTCATTATTAGAACTCCGTGGTGATCACCGCTGCGGAAAGTATCAATAAAATTAACTTAGCGCTATAGGCTGTAATGTAGGAGATAGAGCGGTTTTGTAGGACAATCCGACCAAAATTGCCGCTTTTTACCGAATCTTGCAAAGTGCCCGATCAGCAGGCGACCTGATTCATTGGGTTTACACAGGTTTGCCAGGCCTGGGTGTAATCGCGCAGCCGACCCTGGGGGTGAAATATTTCTTTCCAGATACGCGCCATGGCCAGCAGGTCGTCGGGTTGGGGCAGCTCGGGGCGATGTTGTTCCACCAGCGACCAGGCGATGGCGGTGGCGTAACGCAGGTTGACCGCCAGCTCCAGCTGCGGCCCGCTGAGGAAGGCATGCTGGCTGGCGAGGCCGCGCACAAGGCTTGCACGCTCGGGGTCCAGGGCCAGGTAGTTGTCCCACAGGGCTCTGTGACGCGGTTCGGTGATGCGATACAGGCCGTGGCCGCGCCGGTCGTGCAAGGCAGAACCCAGTTCCGATTGGCTGGCGGCAACTCCCAGCAGCAGGGTTTCTGCTGTCTGGCTGTGGCGACCGAGGTAAATCAGCGTGGGTCGGATCACATAACGACACAATTCGCCGGCGGCAATGCCCATAAAACCCTCGAAACCTTGAAAGTGGTCGACGAGGCCTGAGAAGGGGGGCTTGGCAGCGGTGAATCGGATCTCAGGCTCGCCGGAGGCGGATCATGCCGCCTGAGTTGAAGTGTAGTGTCAGATTCACGACGTAAAGGACTGTTTTTAAAATATTTCCGGCCGGTGGTTATAAGCGTTATATCTGTTTGGCCTAAAGGGAACTGCTGAAAAACCGAATCGCGGGCAATAAAAAACCCTGCCTTGCGGGCAGGGTTTTCGATGTTCAGCGTCGGGTCAATCAGGCAACCAGGGCCTGACGGGTACGCTCGATCACGGCCTGCAGCGGTTCTGCGCTGGAGTATTGATCGGGGTACAGGCGTTCGCTGTGACGAGCGATACCGTGTTCGTTGACCAGGGTGAAGCTGAAGCAGCCTTTGCGAGCGGCCATGATCAGGCAGTTCATTGGGGCAAAAGCATTGGTGAGGGTGCGAATGGCATCCTGAGTATGGATTTGAGTGGACATATTATTGGTGTTCCTACAAATGACACGGATAAGATCCGTGCAACGTTAAAACGTTCCAGTGACGCTGATCACCATTGATCATGCGAAGAACCCGACTGGAACAAAGCAGCCAGTTTGAAGCGCTAAATAGTTTGGCGCGCTTGGGCTGGCAGGTAGGTACTTAGGAGGGCAGGCAACACAACAGGGGCAAAGGTTCTGGGCCCAGGGTGAAGATCCTGATCAATTTGCAGGTTGGTTCGGTCAGAGTATGGAAACTTCGCGACACCCTTTGCATTGTTCAAAGGCAGTGTCGTCGCAAGTGATACCTGGAAACCATCGAGGTGGTCGATCCCATCAAGATTGACAGAACTTCTCTTTAGGGAAGCTACATCGCGGGGATTTGTTCGACCAGAATTGACTTTCAGCTTGGTACTAACGCCGCAGATAGTAATGGCTTGAAACAGGTAAAGCAAGTGTGTTAGCCAAAATACTTTACTGGGGCCAGGCCTCGGTCCGGGCTAGTGTGTCACCGGCGTAACGTTTTGCGCCGTGTGAGGGTGGGGATATAACCGCCAGGCAGGTAGTTGTGCACATTGGTTGCGCAGTGTGTCACCAGGATGGTGCGCGGCCGGATTGGCCCACGAATGCCTGCATCGAAAATTTAAGTCAATGAAAAACCTGGCTTTTTTTTATTGGTGAAAAAATCGTCAGTTTAAGCGCGGCCCCCATTCCATGGGCCTTTGCGCGAGTTAAAGCACGGTTGTCCACTGAGTTATCCACAGCTTCTGTGGATTGTCCCGAGCGCTTGCTCTAGAACGGGCGTGCAGGGTTTTTTCAGCTTTACCCGTACGAAAAAAGGAGTAGAGTGGCGCGCCTTCCGTTCTGCCCTACAGTGCTTTATGAAGTTTCGCTCAGTATCACCTTCTGTTACCGACAACCCTGCTAGTGTTACCCCGCCCAAGCGTTTCTCCTTGAAGGTCGCCTTGTGGCTGCTGGATAGCCCCCGCATCGGCGATAACCCCAACATCAAGCATTTCGCCGGACGTTTGCTCAAGCAGCCGGCTCGTGAAGGTGTGGTCGTGGCACAGAGCCGCCTGGGCCTGTTGATGTGTCGCGAGTGCGGCAATGCCCGGGACCGCCGCATCGGCCATGACCTCCTGCGCCAGGCCGCCCGTGCCGGCGACGTGGGCGCCCAGCGTGAATTGGGTCAGCTCAAAGACTGAGCTGTCCACGAAGCGCCTGCTTGGTTAACCTTCCTCTTTTACCGTAATGGCAGGAATGGCTATGGCTTTTGACTGGACCAGTGTGGCACTGGGCCTCGCCGCTGCGGCGTTGCCTCTATCGGTCCTGTGCTGGCAGATCCAGCGCCGCCTGAACGCACGCCGCACCGGTTGGGAACTGCTGGAAGAGCGCCTGGCCACTGGGCAACTGGCCCAGGAAGGCCTGGCCGCGCAACTGGACGCCAGCCGCGACGAGATCAGCGACCTGAGCCAGGCCAATGCGGCCAAGCAGGCGGATCTGGCAGCGGTACGCCGGGAAGTCGAGTTGCTGCAAATCGATCGCGATAACGCGCGGGATGCGGCCCACGCCTGGAACATCGAGCGCTCCGCCAAGGAAGGTGAGCTACGCCGCCTGGATGCCTTGTCGGCCTCCCTGCGCGCCGAACTGCGTGAGCAGCAGGACAGCCATCAACAACGCCTCAACGACCTGCAAGGCTCGCGGGATGAACTGCGTGCGCAGTTCGCCGAGCTGGCCGGGAAAATCTTCGATGAGCGTGAGCAGCGGTTTGCCGAAACCAGCCAGCAGCGTCTGGGGCAATTGCTTGACCCGTTGAAGGAACGCATCCAGTCGTTCGAAAAGCGCGTGGAAGAAAGCTATCAGAATGAAGCGCGCGAGCGTTTTTCCCTGGGCAAGGAGCTGGAGCGCCTGCAGCAATTGAACCTGCGCCTGTCGGACGAAGCCACCAACCTGACCCGCGCCCTCAAGGGACAGAAGACCCAGGGCAACTGGGGCGAACTGATTCTGGAGCGCGTGCTGGAACATGCCGGCCTGGAGAAAGGCCGTGAGTACCAGACCCAGGTCAGCCTCAAGGGCCCGGATGGCGAGCGTTTCCAGCCGGACGTGCTAATCATGTTGCCGGGCGACAAGCAGGTGGTGGTGGACTCCAAGGTCAGCCTGACCGCCTATCAGCAGTACGTGGCGGCCGATGACGAGGTGATCGGCCAGGCCGCCCTCAAGCAGCATGTGCTGTCGTTGCGCAATCATGTCAAAGGCTTGGCCGGCAAGGACTATAAGCGCCTGGAAGGCCTGCACAGCCTGGATTTCGTGTTGTTGTTCGTACCCATCGAGGCGGCGTTTTCGGCCGCGTTGCAGGCCGAGCCGAACCTGTTCCAGGAGGCCTTCGATCGCCATATCGTGATCGTCAGCCCGACCACCTTGCTGGCGACCCTGCGGGTGATCGACAGCCTGTGGAAGCAGGAGCGGCAAAGCCAGAACGCCCGGGAAATCGCCGAACGCGCCGGCTGGCTGTACGACAAGTTCGTGCTGTTTATCCAGGACCTGGATGAAGTCGGCAATCGATTGCAGCAGTTGGATAAGGCTTACAGTGCTGCGCGCAACAAGCTCACAGATGGTCGCGGCAATCTGGTCAGCCGGGTGGAGCAACTCAAGCTGCTGGGTGCGCGGGCCAGTAAAGGCCTGCCTGCCGATCTGCTGGAAAAAGCGATGACTGACGAAGATGGCGTCGCCCAGCTACCTGACTAAACACAGAACTCTATGTGGGAGCGGGCTTGCTCGCGAAAGCAGTGGGCCAGTCAACATCAATGTTTGCTGGGTCGACGTCTTCGCGGCGATCCGACAAGCCCGCTGCCACAGGGGATCTTCGCTGCCTTGAGCATTGCGTTCACTTAACTGAACGGTATTACGGCAAGCCAGCACCCGAACGTTACAACGGCAAATGCCGGTTCAGCAGTGCGCGCAATGCCGCCGGTTTTACCGGCTTGGCCAGGTAATCCAACCCCGCTGCATGTACCTCGGCCACCATCTCCGGACGGCCATCGGCGCTGATCACCACCCCAGGAATCGGCTCCGCCAGTTGCGCGCGCAGCCAGCCCATCAACTCCGTGCCGGTCTCGCCGTGGTCCAGGTGGTAATCCACCAATGCCAATTGCGGGCGCATGCCCTCGGCCAGCAACGCCGCGCATTGCGCCTGGTCGCGTGCGGTCCAGACCTGGCAGCCCCAACGACTCAACAGGCTGCGCATGCCAATCAGGATGCTGTCTTCGTTGTCCACGCACAGCACCTGGGCGCCGCTCAGTGGCAGGCCCTTGTCCGGTGTGGCCTGCACCTGCAAGCTGGTCTGTGCCTTGGCCAGCGGCACACTGACGCTGAACACGCTGCCTTTGCCTGGCCATGAGCGCACGCGCAAGCGGTGACCGAGCACGCGGCACAGCCCGTCGGCAATGGCCAGGCCAAGCCCCAGGCCCTTTTCGGCACGGGTCTGGTGGCTGTCCAGGCGCTTGAACTCTTCGAAGATGACTTTCTGTTTATCCAGCGGGATGCCTGGGCCACGATCCCACACCTCCAAGCGCAGTTCGCCGCGACGCCGTCGTACACCCAGCAGTACCGGGCCGTGGGCATAGCGAAAAGCGTTGGTCAGGAAATTCTGCAGGATTCGCCGCAGCAGCTTGATATCACTGTCGATGCGCAAGCGGCTGCCGCGCAGGCGGAAACTCAAGCCTTGCTCCTGGGCCAGCACCTTGAACTCCGCGCCCAGGGCGTCGAACAGCTCACTCAAGGCAAACGGCTGGCGCTGAGGGTTGATCTTGCCGTTTTCCAGGCGGGAGATATCCAGCAAGTCGCTGATCAGGTCTTCGGCCGAGCGCAGCGAACTGTCCAAGTGCTGCACCAGTTGCCGGGCCTCGCCGGATAAGCCTTCGCTCTGGTGGGAGAGGGCGGCAGAGAACAGTCGCGCCGCGTTCAACGGTTGCATCAGGTCGTGACTGACGGCGGCGAGGAAGCGGGTTTTCGACTGGTTGGCCGACTCGGCCACACCTTTGGCATCGGTCAGGGCCACGTTCAGTTGCGACAGTTCATGGGTGCGCTCGGTGACCCGCTGTTCCAGCCCTTCATTGGCCTCGGTCAGGGCCTGCTCGGCCTCGCGGAACGCAGTAATGTCAGTAAAACTCATGACAAACCCACCGCCCGGCATCGGGTTGCCGATCAACTCGATCACCCGGCCGTTGGGAAACAGCCGTTCCGACGTATGTGCCCGGCCCTGGCGCATCCAGTGCAGGCGCCGCGCCACGTGGACTTCGGCCTCACCCGGGCCGCACAGCCCGCGCTCGGCGTTGTAGCGAATAATGTCGGCAATCGGCCGGCCGACGCTGATCAGGCCGTCGGGATAGTTGAACAGTTCCAGATAGCGACGGTTCCAGGCCACCAGCTTGAGGGACTGATCCACCACACTGATGCCCTGGGTGATGTTCTCGATGGCGCCTTGCAACAGCGCCCGGTTGAACTGCAGCACTTCGGAGGCTTCGTCTGCGATACGGACTACGTCCTCTAGCTGCATTTCGCGGCCTTCAATGGCCGCTTTCACCACCGCCCGTGTGGATGAGGCGCCGAGCACGCCAGCCAGCAGTCGTTCGGTGTGGGCAATCCAGTCGTTGTCGGCGTTCTGGTTGGGGTTAAAGCCTCTGCCTTGGCGATAGGCGAAGCGGATGAAGCTCTGCTGCGCGCGTTCCTCGCCAACAAACCGCGCGGCCAGGCTCAACAGGTCATTGATCTGCACCGACAGCATGGAGCGGGCGCTGGCGCGCTGGCTGGTTTCCTGGCCGATAAAGCGCCCGGCCTGCCAATGCTCCGACACCCGTGTACGCGACAGCACCGAGACCCAGGCAAACAGGGTGAAGTTACCGGCCAAAGACAGCACCACACCCTGGGTCAGTGGCGTGATCGGCAGCCCCAGCGGGTTACCGTGCAGCCAGGCCAGGCCCGGGAAGATATTCAGCGACCAGCCCAGGCTATGGGCGGCAATCGGCAACACCAGGGTGTAGAACCACAGGAAGGTGCCTGCCGCCAGGCCGGCAAACACGCCGCGTCGGTTGGCTTGCTTCCAGTACAGTGCGCCGAGCATCGCCGGTGCCAGTTGGGTCACCGCAGCAAAGGCGATCTGGCCGATGGTCGCCAGGCTGGCGGTGGAACCGAGCAGGCGATAACTGACATAGGCCAGCAGCAGGATAATCACGATGCTGACCCGGCGTACCGAGAGCATCCAGTGGCGGAAGACTTCGAACGGGCGCTCGGCGTTGGTGCGGCGCAGCAGCCAGGGCAGCAACATATCGTTGGAAACCATGGTCGACAGCGCCACGCTCGCGACGATGACCATGCCGGTCGCCGCCGAAGCGCCGCCAATAAACGCCAGCAGCGCCAGGGCCGGATGGGCTTCGGCCAGGGGCAGGCTGATCACGTAGGAGTCCGGCAGCACCGAGCCGGGCAGCAGCATTTTGCCGCCCAGGGCAATCGGCACCACAAACAGCGCAGCCAGCACCAGGTACGCGGGGAACACCCACTTGGCCAGGCGCAGGTCCTGGGGCTCGATGTTCTCCACCACGGTGACGTGGAACTGGCGGGGCAGGCAGATGATCGCCATCATCGCCACGCCAGTCTGCACCACCATCGACGGCCAGTTGACGGTCTCTTTCCAGTACTCCTCCAGCCTCGGCGCGAGCATGGCCTGGCTGAACAGATCGTTGAAACCGTCGTACAGGCCGTAGGTAACAAACGCACCGACGGCGAGAAATGCGAACAGCTTGACCAGGGATTCGAAGGCAATCGCCAGCACCATGCCACGGTGGTGCTCCGTGGCGTCGAGGTTGCGGGTACCGAATACGATGGTGAACAGTGCCAGCACCAGGGACACGATCAGGGCGGTGTCCTGGGCCCGCGTGCCGGTGGCATCGGCACCGGCGCCAATCAGCAGGTTGACCCCCAGCACGATGCCTTTGAGTTGCAGGGCAATATAAGGCAGCACGCCGACCAGGCAGATCAGCGCCACGACCACCGCCAGGGACTGGGATTTGCCATAGCGCGCAGCGATAAAGTCGGCGATGGAGGTAATGTTTTCCTGCTTGCTGATCAGAATCATCTTTTGCAGGACCCAGGGTGCCAGCACCAGGAGCAGGACGGGTCCCAGGTAGATCGGTAAAAATGCCCACAGCTGTTCAGCAGCCTGGCCCACAGCGCCGAAGAAGGTCCAACTGGTGCAGTACACCGCCAGCGACAGGCTATACACCCACGCGCGCACCCGTGGCGGCAGCGGCGCGCGGCGGCGGTCACCGTAGAAGGCGATGGCAAACATAATGGCCATGTAGGCCAGGGCAACGGCGGCGATCAGCCCGCTGGACAGCGTCATGAGTACTCCGGACATAAGAACACCCGGGCATTCCAGGCCCGGGGCGACAGTCTCGCATGATGGCCGGGGTTAGTCAGTGTCGACGAAGGTCGTGTAGGGGCGGTTCCTACGAACGTGGAGGTAGGGTCTTCTGACGCAGGATGTAGATCGTCACCAGCACCGCACTGGTCAACATGAACCCGCGTGCCCAGGGCAATGGCACCAGGTAGCAGGACAGGCCGATGCTCAGCCACATCAGGCCGATGGCGTACACCTTGCCTTTTAATGGAATGCCGTTGCCGTCCAGGTAGTCACGAATCCACGGGCCAAGGCGCGGGTGATTCACCAGCCAGTCATAGAAACGCGGGGAGCTGCGGGCAAAGCAGCCGGCAGCCAGGAGCAGGAAGGGGGTGGTCGGCAAGACCGGCAGGAAGATCCCTATCACCCCGAGTGCGACGCTCAACCAGCCAATGGCCAGCAGCACGTAGCGCACAATCGGGGAGCGGTTGCCCATGGACGCCACGGGCGGGGTACTCAGTGGTGGCGAGGCTTGAGGATCGCCGGTTTTTCGTCGGGGGCGTTGCACAGCAGGTACAGGGCGGTCAGTGCTTCCGGGATCTGTACGATCATGTCGTCCATCAGGTTGGCGTCGCTGGCGATATCGGCGAACTCAGGCTGGTCGTCGAACAGGCCGGAACCGACCATGATCGGCAGCAGCATTTCGCTGACTTCTTCCTCGGCGGTTTCGAACCAGGCGGCTTCACGCAGGAACACACCCTCCATGAAGCCAATGCACCAGCCGCGCAGGTCGGAGTCGTCGGGCTCTTCGCCAAGGTCGAGGTCGCAGGGCAGCTCGAACTCCTCATCGGACGCCAACTGGCGCGAGATGTGCGCCTTGAGCTGGAGCAGGGTTTCTTCGATTTCGGTGCGCTGGGCCTCGTCCTTGTAGTGCGGCTCTTCGGCGAACAGGGCGTCGATCCATTCGCGATCAGGCACCGGTTCGGAACAGATCGACAGCGCAGTCAGGTAGCCGTGGGCGGCCACGTAGTCCAGCGCCTCGTCATGCAGCTCATCGGCATCGAGGAAGGCTTGCAGGCGGTTTAGTTGCTCAGCGAAGGACATTGAAAGACTACCTTGGGAATATACGATGCTGAATTCTAGGCTTTCTTGAGCGTACAGGCCAGCCGCACGGCATATTTGCAAGGTTTTCAGATGGGCCGCTATTCGTCAGTGGCACCCTTTGCCGGGGAGCGCTCGGGTATACTGCCGCGTTTTGTGATGCCCCTGCAGGCCAAATGCGGTTGCGGGAAAAGTTCGCTTACGGATTATTTCCCGGCCAGGCGCGCTTTTTCAGCCAGCCTGTACAGAGGGATTTCGGTGGAATTTGGAGTTTTTCATGCTTGAACAGGCTCAACGCGTCCTCAAGGACATCTTCGGCTACGACAGCTTTCGTGGCCGCCAGGGTGCGATCATTGAGCGCGTGGCCAGCGGCGGTGATGCGCTGGTCCTGATGCCTACCGGTGGCGGCAAGTCGTTGTGCTTCCAGGTGCCGGCATTGTTGCGCGAAGGGCTGGCGGTAGTGGTCTCGCCGTTGATCGCGCTGATGGACGATCAAGTAGCCACCCTGGAAGAGTTGGGCGTCGCCGCCGCCGCCTTGAACTCCACTCTGAGCGCCGAACAGCAACGCGACCTGGCGGCGCGGATCCGCCGTGGCGAAGTGAAGATGCTCTACCTGGCGCCCGAGCGTCTGGTCCAGCCGCGGATGCTGGCGTTCCTGCAAAGCCTGGAGATCTCCCTGTTCGCTATCGACGAGGCCCACTGTGTATCCCAGTGGGGCCACGATTTCCGCCGTGAATACCTGCAGTTGGGGCAACTGGCGGAACTGTTCCCCAATGTGCCGCGCATCGCCCTGACCGCCACGGCCGACAAGCGCACCCGCGAGGAAATCGTCGAGCGCCTGCACCTGCAGAACGCCGAGCGTTTTCTCTCCAGCTTCGACCGTCCCAACATCTTTTACCGCATCGTGCCCAAGGAACAGCCACGCAAGCAGTTGCTGGCGTTCCTCTCCGAGCGGCGCAGCGATGCCGGGATCGTCTACTGCCTGTCGCGCAAGAAGGTCGATGAAGTGGCGGCGTTCCTGTGTGAGCAGGGCTATCCCGCGCTGCCTTACCATGCCGGCCTGCCCAACGAGTTGCGGGCCTATCACCAGAAGCGCTTCCTTAACGAGGAAGGCCTGATCATGGTGGCGACCATTGCGTTTGGCATGGGCATCGACAAATCCAACGTGCGCTTCGTGGCCCATATGGACCTGCCCAAGTCCCTTGAGGCGTACTACCAGGAAACCGGGCGTGCCGGTCGCGATGGCCTGCCGGCGGATGCCTGGATGGTCTACGGCCTGCAGGATGTGGTGATGCTCAAGCAGATGCTGCAGAACTCCGAAGGCGATGAGCGCCACAAGCGCCTGGAGCAGCACAAGCTCGACGCCATGCTGTCGCTGTGCGAAGAAACCCGCTGCCGTCGCCAGACCTTGCTCGCCTATTTCGACGAAGACATGCCCCAGCCTTGTGGGCATTGCGACAACTGTGTGGACGGCGTGCAGACCTGGGACGCTACCGAGCCGGCGCGCCAAGGCTTGTCGGCGATCTTCCGGACCGGCCAGCGTTATGGCGTCGGCCATCTGGTGGATGTACTGCTGGGCAAGGACAACGAAAAAATCCGCAGCTTTGGCCATCAGCACCTATCGGTGTACGGCGTAGGCAAGGCGCGTGCTGAAGGCGAATGGCGCTCGCTGTTCCGCCAGATGGTGGCACGCGGCCTGGTGGATATCGACCTGGAAGGCTACGGCGGCCTGCGCCTGAACGACAGTTGCCGGCCACTGCTCAAGGGCGAGGTCAGCCTGGAGCTGCGCCGCGACCTCAAGCCGCAGACCACTGCCAAATCCAGCAGTACCAGCCAGGCCAGCCAATTGGTGCGGGGCGAAGAGCGCGAACAGTGGGAAGCCCTGCGTGCCTTGCGCCGCAAGCTGGCGCAAGAGCACAGCGTGCCGCCCTACGTCATCTTCCCCGACTCCACGTTGCTGGAAATGTTGCGCGAGCAACCGACCACCATGGCCGAAATGGCCCGGGTCAGTGGCGTCGGCGCGCGCAAGCTTGAGCGTTATGGCCAGGCCTTCCTGGAAGTCCTTGGTGGCCAGGCCGAGGCACCCAAGGAAATCGCCGATATCCGCCACGAATTGATCAGCCTGGCCCGCGCCGGCATGACCCCGATCCAGATCGCCGGGCAGTTGCAGTGCTCGGAAAAAAACGTCTACACCTTGCTGGCCGAGTCCATTGGCAAACAGCAATTGTCTCTGGAGCAGGCCCTGGATCTGCCGGAAGATTTGCTGGGTGAAATCCAGGATGCGTTTCTCGACGGCGAGGGCGAGTTGCCACCGGTGTCCGACATCGCGCCGCTGTTCACCGGGCGGGTGCCGGAGGGTGTTTTGTACTGTGTGCGGGCCGCTTTGCAGTCGGAATTCGAGATTTGATGCGCCAATTACGACAATGTAACGAATCAGTACATTGCAAGCCTTGCCTACTGTCATAGGTCATGCTTAGCTGACTAATAATTAGCCACACTTTATTTTCAGTCTAATCCATGAGTTTTTTATGCCGTTAACCGATCAACACCGTTTTGGCATGCAGTTGGCGCAAATGTCCCGTGGTTGGCGCGCCGAACTGGATCGCCGCCTGGCTGGGCTGGGGTTGTCCCAGGCGCGCTGGCTGGTGCTGCTGCATCTGGCCCGCTTTGAAGAAGCACCGACCCAGCGTGAGCTGGCCCAGAGTGTCGGGGTGGAAGGGCCTACATTGGCGCGCCTGCTCGATAGCCTGGAGAGCCAGGGCCTGGTGCAACGCCAGGCTGTGCTGGAAGACCGGCGTGCCAAGCGCATTGTGTTGTGTGATCCAGCAAGGCCGTTGATCGATCAAATCGAGACCATTGCCACGGCTTTGCGCCAGGAGCTGTTTGTGGGGGTCGATGAAGACGAGATGCGGGTGTGCATGCGTGTGCATGGGCATATTCTGGCGAACCTGGAAAAGACCTGATCCGATTACGCCGCTGATCAAAATGTGGGAGCGGGCTTGCTCGCGAAAGAGGTGTGTCAGTCAATGTATCCGGTGACTGAACCACTGCTTTCGCGAGCAAGCCCTCTCCCACACAAGCCTGCTCCACCTCGGCTAAGCGTTGTTGTTAGAACGTCTGCCCAAGATTCAGATACACCGCCTTCTGATTGTCATCATTAAACCCATAGCTAAAGTTCAACGGCCCCAGCGGTGTATCAAACCCGAGGAAGATGCTCGCGGCATTGATATAGCCACTGTCGAACTCATTGTCGTTGTTCCACGCCCGCCCGCGTTCCAGGGAGGCGCCCAGGTACAGCGGGAAGTCCAACGGCAAGTAGGAGCGTGGGGTCAGGCGGCGGTAGTAGACCGCGCGCATCAGGCTGACGTTCTGCCCGGAAATCGCATCCTGGCGGAACCCTGACAGCTGCCGCGCACCGCCCAGCAGGAAGCTGGAAATCACCACGTCGGAATCATCCAGGGTGCGCCCGTAGCGCCCGCCCAGTACCAGGGTGTCCGGGCCGTGGCTCATGGCCTTGTCCAGCTTGAACTCCCATTGCCGGTAGCGCTGGTCGGAGCCCAGGCCCGGTTCGAATTCGCGGTAGGCCAGGCCAATATCTTCACCGGTATGGGGGAAGTACACGTTGTCCAGGGAGTCGAAGGAGTACTTCAGTTCATAGAAACCCTCGTTGAAGCTCACGCTGGGCAAGTCGCGGTCGCCGATGCGCACATCGGCCTTGCCCCAGGCTTCGCCGACGCCGAAGCGGATTTCGCCGCTGTTGCCGATCTGCCGGCCAACGTTCAGGCCAAACCCATAGCGCTCCAGACGGTATTCGGAGATCGGGTCGTTATCCAGGATCAGTTCGACGTTCTGCGCCTGCGCGCTGATATAGGGTGCGACGAAGTAACGCGAGCCGGTATCCATCGGCTGGTAGAACTCACTGTACAGCTCCTGCCGATCGCCGATCTGCACCCTGGTGAGCCATTCGGCGCCAAGGCGGTTGATGCCGTTGACGCGGTAGCTGGCGCCGAGGTTGAACGCGCTGTCGCCGCGCATGTCATCGGACAGGTTGAGCCCCAGGCGTAGGTAGTCGGTGCCGCTGCGTTTGCCGCGCGCGCTGATGACCAGGGTGTTGTCCGGGCCTTTTTTCACCACGCGGTATTGCACCTGCTCGAAGTAATCCAGGCCGTACAGGGTGCCCATGTCCGATTGCAGGCGGGCCAGGTTCAGTGGTTCGCCAATGGGTTGGCGGATGTAGTAGCGGATCACGTCGTCGCCGACTTTAGAGTCGTTCTCCACCTTGATCGCGGTAATTGTCGGGTTGCGCTGGCCTGGGGTGCGGGCGGCGGTCAGTTCGGCGTCCACCGACCCGGTTGGGCGCAAGCGTGCCAGGCGGGTATCCAGGGCCCTCGTGGCGCGGTAGCCGGCGTCGATCATGTCCTTGGCGCGGCCAAAATCGGTCACGCCATATGCGGCCAAGGGTGGCTGGATCAGCACGTCGCCTGGGTGCAGGGCCTTGAGTTGCTCCTCGGAGTTGCGGCGGGTCATCAGGGTGATGGACTGGTTGAGCACATCCACCACCGTCGCCAGTTGCTTGCGGTTGCGCAACGGCGTGCCGATATCCACCACGATGGCGATATTGACTCCCATCTCCCGCGCCACATCCAGGGGGATGTTATCGGTCATGCCGCCATCCACCAGCAGCCGGCCGTCCAGTTCTACCGGGGCGAACACTGCGGGGATCGACATGCTGGCGCGAATCACCTGAGGCAGATGGCCCTTGCGAAACACCACTTTCTCGCCGCTGGTGATGTCGGTGGCCACCGCGCGAAAGGGAATCGGCAGCTTGTCGAAGTCGCGGGTATTGCTGCTGTGGGCGAACATGCTCTCCAGCAGCAGCGCCAGGTTCTGGCCTTGGATCACGCCCAGGGGCAGGCCCAGGCTGCCGTCGTCGCGAAAGCTCAGTTTCTGCTTGATCAGGAAGTCTCGGTCATCCTGCTTGCGCCGGAACGGCACGTCTTCCCTGGGCGGGGCGTCGGACAGCGCCAATTGCCAGTCGATGCTCAGTGCCAGTTTTTCCAGTTCGTCGATCTTGTAGCCCGACGCGTACAGCCCGCCAATCACCGCGCCCATGCTGGTGCCGGCAATCGCATCGATGTGGATGCCTTGCTCTTCGAGGGCCTTGAGCACGCCGATGTGCGCCAGGCCACGGGCGGCGCCGCCGGAAAGCACCAGGCCGATTTTCGGGCGTGGGGCTTCAACGGCTTGGGCAAGGACAGGGAGCAGGCACAGCAACAGGCAGGACAACAGGCGGCGCATCATCAATCTCGGGGCTGGGCGGCAAAGGCCGGTATTATAGCCATCCGATCCACCTGTCTCGTCATCTCAGGAGTTCTTCATTTTATGTCCGCATCCAAGCCCGAGATTGTCATCACCTATTGCACCCAATGTCAGTGGCTGCTGCGCGCCGCGTGGCTGGCCCAGGAACTGCTGAGCACCTTTGCCGACGACCTCGGCAAAGTCGCCCTGGAGCCGGCGACCGGCGGGGCGTTTCGCATCACCTGCGACGGCGTACAGATCTGGGAGCGCAAGGCCGATGGCGGTTTCCCGGAGGCCAAGGTGCTCAAGCAGCGGGTGCGCGACCAGATCGCCCCAGAACGGGACCTGGGGCACAACGACCGGACTTCTTAGGCGACACTGCCGGCGCATGGCCGGCAGTGTGGGGTGGTTTATTTGGCGGCCATTTTATTCTTGATCCAGCCGACGACAAACGTCAGTACCAGGCCGCCGACACCGCCGCCGACGATATTGCTGCCCACGGCGGCAACATCCAGTGCGCCACCGGCTGGCATGCCAGTGATCGCCGCGACGATCTGCCCCAGCACCAGGCCGCCGACGCCACCGACCACCGTATTGAGCCCGGAGCCCAGGCCTTGCTTGCTCAGGCCGGCAATGTTGCCGCCAACTGCGCCACTGATGATCTGAATGATCAGGGGGATGAACATGTCCATGGTGAAACTCCTGCATAGCATTAAGGGAGCGACCACTCGCATGCAGCAACTTCAAGGACCACGGCTGTCGTCGAGGAGTCTGTATCCGTTGAACGACAGCTGACTGTTGCGGATAGGAAAAGTATAGATCAGGCCATGGCCGGCGGCTGTTTGGCCTTGGCCGGGCGGCTCATCAAGCCCGAGACGACGATGGCGGCAATGATCAGCGCGCCGCCCAGCAACATGCGCAGGGTCGGGGTTTCGCTGAACAGCAGCCAGGCTACGGTGATGCCATACACCGGCTCCATGGCGAACACCACCGCGGCGGTGCGCGCCTTGAGCACCTTGAGGCTGGCGACAAACAAACTGTGGGCCAGGCCGGTACAAAACACCCCCAGCAGACCGATCCACAACCAGTCCAGGGCACGTACCTCGCCAAGGCCTGGAGCGGCGACGGGCAGCAGGCACACGGCGACCACTACGTTTTGGCACAGGGCTGCCTGCACCGGGGGAATGCTGGCGCTGGCGCGGTTGTTCAACGAGAGCAACGAGAACAGCAGGCCCGAGACCACGGCCCAGACCAGGCCGCTGGTGGCTTGGCTGGCCAGGTCGAAGTCCGGGGTGACGAGCACCAGGCCGACGCTGACCAGCACCACCAGTACCATTTCATTGGCGCGGATCCGCTCGCGGAAGATCAGGCCTTCAAGGATCACCGTGAACGCCGGGAACGTGGCGAATCCCAGCGTCGCAATCGCCACCCCCGCCACTTTTACCGCGATGAAGAAACTCACCCAGTGCCCGGCCAGCAGCAGGCCGCTGAGCAGCAGGCGCCGCAGGTCAGCGCTGTAGAGTTTTTGCCACGGTGTGCTGCTGGCAAAACGCGCGAACAGCATCAGGGCCAGCACCGCGAAAGCGGCACGGCCAAACACAATAATGCTCGGCGAGGCGGCGGCGAGTTTGCCGAAGACGCCAGTAAGGCCAAACATCAGTGCACCGATGTGCAGGGCGCCGAGGGCAGTGCGCGGGGTCATGACAATCCTTAAAGCAGTGGGCAGGCAGGCATCCAGTCTAGAGCGCCTGGCGCCTGGGTGTCTGTCGTGGGAATCGCCGGTTTTATCGCAGGACTAGCGCCCGTTGTCGAGCCGGCGCAGGGCCCCGGGCGAGCTGCCGAACGCGCGCAACATCGCTGCGGCAAACGCACTTTGCGAACCGTAGCCAACCCGCGCGGCGATCTCGCCAATCGGCAGGTGGCTGTCGCGCAGCAAGCCACGGGCCATGTGCAGGCGGCGGTTGCGGATGTAGTCCATGGGGGTCAGCCCGCATTCGGCGATAAAGCGTGCGTGCAGGCGGGCGACGGACATATCCGCCAGCCGCGCCAGATCCGCGACCTGCAGCGGGTAGGCCGCATGCTGGTCGATATGGGCGTTGAATGCGCCATAGGGCAGGCGTCGCGCGCCGGCTTGAGCCTGCGGCTGGCCATTGAGCGTAGCCAATAACAGCACCGCGCCTTGCTGGGCGATCAGTGGGTCATCCAGGGCGCCGCTCGCCAGCCAGTTGACCAATTGGCCCTGGCGGGCATCCAGGGTCACCCGGGCCGGTTGGTCGAGCAGGCGGCGACTGGCATCCGCGTGCTCGCCCAAAGATTGCACCATCCACTGTTCGTCGGGCACATCCAGCACCAGGCATTGGCTGCCCCGGGGGCTGCCACAGCTGTGGTGGGTGGAGAAGGGCAGGACCATCACCCCTTGTGGGCAAATCTCGCCGCCCATGCCTTCGACCTCGAAATCCAGGCGGCCGGCCAGGCCGAACACCAGTTGCGCGTGGTCATGGCTATGGGCAATCAGGTCATGGGTGTAATGGCGCAGCGTGAGGGTCGGTCTCATCGCAATCTCCCGGGCAGGCCGGCAGTTTACACCGCCCGACGGGCGGCGGGCGCTGTCATCTGACTGACGCAAGACTGTCATGGGCTATTAATTGCCCGGGAGCAAGCTGGCGAAAACACCCTCGAGGTATGCCATGACCAGCGCCGAGCTCGCCAAACCCAGCCGCAAGCAACGGGTTCGTACCCTGTGGATCTCCGACGTGCACCTGGGCACCCGGGACTGCCAGGCGGAACATCTGTCGCAGTTCCTCAAGGGCTACCATGCCGACAAGGTGTACCTGGTGGGCGATATCATCGACGGCTGGAAAATGCGCGGCGGCATGTATTGGCCCCAGGCCCATACGAACGTGATCCGCCGCCTGCTGACCATGAGCAAGCGCGGCACCGAGGTGATCTACGTCACTGGCAACCACGACGAGTTCCTGCGCCGCTATTCAAAGCTGATCCTGGGCAATATCCAACTGGTGGACGAAGCGGTGCATGTGACCGCCGATGGCCGGCATTTGCTGGTGATCCACGGCGACCAGTTCGACGTGATCACCCGCTACCACCGCTGGCTGGCGTTTCTTGGCGATTCGGCCTACGAATTCACCCTGACCCTCAACCGCTGGTTGAACCACTGGCGGGCGCGTTATGGATATGGCTACTGGTCGCTGTCGGCGTACCTCAAGCACAAGGTGAAGACAGCGGTGAGCTTTATCAGCGATTTCGAGGAAGCCATCGCCCACGAAGTGACCAAGCGCGACTTGCACGGCGTAGTGTGCGGGCATATCCACCATGCGGAGATTCGCAAAGTGGGCGAGGTGGACTACCTCAATTGTGGGGATTGGGTGGAGTCGTGCACGGCATTGATCGAGCACTGGGATGGGCATATCGAGTTGTATCGGTTGGCGGATGCCCAGGCCAGGGAGGCGCAGGTCAAGGCCGAGATGGTTGCGGGCTGAAGATCGCCTCGGTCAAAAATGTGGGAGCGGGCTTGCTCGCGAATGCGGTGTATCAGTCAACATATCCATCACTGACCCACCGCATTCGCGAGCAAGCCCGCTCCCACATTTGATTCGGTTTCGTCAGTTGCGGCACACGTCTGCAATGGCTTCGGCCAACAGCCCCAGCCGCGTCTCATCAATCCCCGCCACGTTGGCGCGCCCGGAACTGACCATGTACACGCTGTGTTTTTCCCGCAGCTGTTTCACCTGCTCGGCACTCAGGCCGGTGTAGGAAAACATCCCGCGCTGCACGCCGACATGGGCAAAGCGCTCAGACAACCCGTGGGGCGCCAGCGCTTCGACCAGGCCCGAACGCAATTGCGCGATACGCGAGCGCATGCCTTCGACTTCGCTGCTCCACAGCTGCTTGAGCGCACTGTCACCGAGGATAGTCGCGACCACGGCGGCCCCGTGATCCGGTGGTGTCGACCACAGGTTGCGCGCGATAAACGCCAGTTGGCTGCGCACATCCAACAGTTTCTCGGCATCGTTGGCACACACGATCAGCGCGCCGACGCGGTCGCTGTACAAGCCGAAATTCTTCGAGCAGGAGCTGGTGATCAGCACCTCAGGCAGTTCATCGGCAAACAGGCGTACCGCCCATGCGTCCTGCTCCAGGCCATCGCCAAAGCCCTGGTAGGCGAAGTCGATCAGCGGCAGCAACTGGCGCTCGCGCACGATCTGCAGCACCTGGCGCCAGTCGTCCTGGGACAGGTCGAAACCGGTGGGGTTGTGGCAGCAGGCGTGCAGCAGCACCACGTCGCCCTCGGGCACGGTGGCCAGGGTGGCGAGCATGGCCGGCACGTCCAGGCGGTTATCACTGCCCACATAGGGGTAGTGGCTGACCTTGAGCCCGGCCTTGGCGAAGATGGTATCGTGGATCGGCCACGTCGGGTTGCTCAACCACACGCCACGGCCTGGCAGGCTGTGGGCGATGAAGTCGGCGCTCAGGCGCAGGGCGCCGGTGCCACCCGGGGTTTGCGTGGCGCCGGCGCGTTGTGCCTTGAGCAGCGCGGAACCTGCGCCCAGCACTAATTCGCTGATCAGGCGGCCGAAAGCCGGGTCGCCATGCCCGCCGATGTACGTCTTGGTGGTTTGCTGCTCGACCAGGCGCTGCTCGGCGCGTTTTACCGCCTGCAGGATCGGAGTCAGGCCCTGGGCATCCTTATACACGCCCACGCCCAGGTCGAATTTTTGCGGGTTGGCGTCCTTGGCATAGGACTCCATCAGCCCCAGGATCGGATCACCAGGCACCCGGCCAATCGCGGCGAAATGCATCACTTGCGGCCCTCGGCGTCCTTGGCCACTTCGTCGGTGCGTGCGGCCATGATGAAGTCATTGCGGTGCAAGCCCTTGATCGAGTGGCTCCACCAGGTCACGGTGACTTTGCCCCATTCGGTCAGCAGGCCTGGGTGATGGCCTTCAGCCTCGGAGATTTCGCCCATGGCGTTGGTAAAGGCCAGGGCGAATTTGAAGTTCTTGAACAGGAATACTTTTTCCAGCTGCATCACGCCGTCGCGCACTTCGATGTTCCAGTCGGGGATCTGCTTGATCAGCACCGGCAGTTCTTCGTCGCTGACTTGCGGGGCGTCGGCGCGGCAGGCTTCGCAATGGGCTTGGTTCAAGGTGGTCATAAAGGTGTTCCTGAAATCGAGTATGTGGAATTCGGTTGCCAGTCGCGTCACCCTAAAGCAACGCGCGGCCAGGGAACAGGCTCACCTGGCCTTTAAAGCATCAGTTCAAGCCGCCTTGGGCTTGGGTGGGAACAGCGGCGCGTGCAGACCCAGCTGCATGCCGCGCTCGACCATGCCCATGATGTCTTCCTGCGCCACTTCGAACAGGCGCTTGAGGTTGGGCAGGGCGAAATACAGCGGCTGCAGGATGTCGATGCGATAGGGCGTGCGCATGGCTTCCAGGGGGTCGAAGGCTTGGTGCTTGGGCTCATCCGAGAGGCAGTACACCGTCTCCTTGGGCGACGACAGGATGCCGCCACCATAGATGCGCCGGCCTTCGGGGGTGTCCACCAGGCCGAACTCGATGGTCATCCAGTACAGGCGCGCCAGGTACACCCGTTGCTCCTTGGTGGCCGCCAGGCCGAGCTTGCCGTAGGTGTGGGTGAATTCGGCGAACCAGGGGTTGGTCAGCAGCGGGCAGTGTCCGAAAATCTCGTGGAAAATATCGGGCTCTTGCAGGTAATCCAGCTCTTCGCGGGTACGAATAAAGGTCGCCACCGGAAACTGCTTGTTGGCGAGCAATTCAAAGAAGGTCTGGAAGGGGATCAGCGCCGGGACCCGCGCCACTTGCCAGCCAGTGGTTTCGGCCAGCACTTTGTTGATTTCGGCGAGTTGCGGAATACGGTCATGGGGCAGGCCGAGCTTGTCGATGCCGTCCAGGTATTCCTGGCAGGCGCGACCCTCGATCACTTTCAATTGGCGAGTGATCAGGGTGTTCCACACCGCGTGTTCTTCGGGCGGGTAGTGGATAAAACCTTGCGCATCGGGCTCGCGGGCCACGTAGTGCGTCTGCTTCATACGGCTCTCCTGCTAGGCATTCGTTCTTGTTATGTCCTGCTATGGGCTTATTGATACTCCGCCTGGCGGTGGATTCCACCTGCTGTTAAGGGAAGGCTGTAGGAAAATTCTACGTTTTTCGTAAAGTATTCGTTACGATTTTGCCGTTGCGCACGCCGCATTGCGTTTTGCTAGTTTGAAAAGCACGTTGGCTGTCACATAATCTTGACGACTATCTGCGTCCGGCGACAAAAAGACGCAGCCCGATCAGCCCTCCTACAACAAACCGGGCCTTTACATGCGTATCAAAGTGCATTGCCAGAACCGCATTGGCATCCTGCGGGACATCCTCAACCTGCTGGTGGAGTACGGGGTCAACGTGGCCAAGGGCGAGGTCGGCGGCGAACATGGCAATGCCATCTACCTGTACTGCCCGAACCTGGTGAACATGCAGTTCCAGGCCCTGCGCCCGCAGTTCGAGGCGATTGCCGGAGTGTTTGGCGTCAAGCGGGTAGGGCTGATGCCCAGCGAGCGCCGGCACATGGAACTCAACGCCTTGCTGGGGGCGTTGGAATTCCCGGTGCTGTCCATCGACATGGGCGGCTCGATTGTCGCGGCCAACCGCGCGGCGGCGCAGCTGCTCGGGGTGCGCGTGGATGAGGTGCCGGGCATTCCCTTGTCGCGCTACGCCGAGGACTTCGACCTGCCGGAGCTGGTGCGTGCGAGCAAGTCGCGGATCAATGGCCTGCGGGTCAAGGTCAAGGGCGACGTGTTTCTTGCCGACATCGCCCCGCTGCAATCGTCCGAGCATGACGACAGCGAAGCCATGGCCGGCGCCGTGCTGACCTTGCACCGCGCCGATCGCGTCGGCGAGCGTATCTACAATGTGCGCAAGCAGGAGCTGCGGGGCTTTGACAGTATTTTCCAGAGCTCCAAAGTCATGGCCGCGGTGGTGCGTGAAGCCCGGCGCATGGCGCCCCTCGATGCGCCCCTATTAATAGAAGGCGAAACCGGTACCGGCAAGGAACTGCTGGCGCGCGCCTGTCACCTGGCCAGCCCGCGCGGGCAGTCGCCGTTGATGGCGCTCAATTGCGCGGGGTTGCCGGAGTCGATGGCCGAGACCGAGCTGTTCGGCTACGGCCCCGGTGCGTTTGAAGGGGCGCGGGCGGAGGGCAAGCTGGGGCTGCTGGAGTTGACGGCGGGCGGTACGTTGTTTCTGGATGGCGTGGGCGAAATGAGCGCGCGGTTGCAGGTGAAGTTACTGCGCTTTCTGCAGGACGGTTGCTTCCGGCGCGTAGGCAGTGACGAAGAGGTTTATCTGGATGTGCGGGTGATCTGCGCGACCCAGGTGGATTTGTCGGAATTGTGTGCCCGAGGGGAGTTTCGCCAGGACCTGTATCACCGGCTCAATGTGTTGTCGCTGCATATCCCGCCGCTGCGCGAATGCCTCGACGGGCTGCCGCCGCTGGTCGAGCACTTTATCGACCAGGCCAGCCGCCTGATCGGCTGCCCGCTGCCCAGGTTGGCGCCGGCGGCCATGGAGCGGCTCAGCCACTACCATTGGCCGGGCAATGTGCGGCAGTTGGAAAACGTGCTGTTCCAGGCGGTGTCGTTGTGCGAGGGCGGCACGATCAAGGCTGAGCATATTCGCTTGCCGGACTACGGCGTGCGTCAGCCGCTTGGCGACTTTTCCCTGGAGGGTGGCCTGGAAGAGATTGTCGGGCGGTTTGAAAAGGCGGTGTTGGAAAGCCTGTATGCAGAGCACCCCAGCAGTCGCTTGCTGGGTAAGCGCCTGGGCGTGTCCCACACCACCATCGCCAACAAATTGCGCGATTACGCAGTGCTCAAGGCCGACAAATAAACCCCTGACACAACGGGATTAAAATGTGGGAGCGGCGGTGCGACGATTCGACTTGCTCGCGAAGGCGGTGGATCAGTCAATACAGGTACCGACTGATCCACCGCCTTCGCGAGCAAGCCCGCTCCCACATTGGACCTGTGTCACTGCCAAGACCGGTGTTTGCCGCAACCGGCAGAACTCCGCCGTTTTTCCGACTCGTCCTGCCCCTGCAATAATCCTTGATACGCCCCAACCCCTTGCCCCACCTGCCTTTCCCTGACTTTTAAAAAGTTGGTGCGCAAATTGCTAAAGACTCCTCAGTACATCGGTGGGCGGCAAACGTCCGTCAGTAAGAGGAATGAGCGTGGACAAGTACCTTTATGTGGCAATGACCGGCGCCAGCCAGAATGCACTGGCGCAAAAGGCCCATGCCAACAACCTGGCGAACATTTCCACCAACGGTTTTCAGCGTGACCTGGAACAGGCCCGCTCGATGCCGGTGTTTGGTGACAGCTTTCCGGCGCGGGCGTTTGCCCTGACCGAGCGCCCCGGCACCGATTTTTCCCCTGGCTCGATGGTCGAGACCGGCCGTGACCTGGACGTTGCCGTCGGCGGTGACGGCTGGATCGCCGTGCAAACCCCCGATGGTGGCGAAGCCTACGTGCGTACCGCCAGCATGAATATCGACGCACTGGGCGTGCTGCGGGCCGGCAACGGTATGCCGATCATGGGCAATGGCGGGCCGATTTCGGTGCCGCCCGAGCAGAAGGTCGAAGTCGGCGAAGACGGCACCATCAGCATCCGCGCCATGGGCGAAGGCCCGCGGGTGATGGCTGAAGTGGACCGCATCAAGCTGGTCAAGCCGGACCTGGCCAACATGACCAAGGGCCTGGATGGCGCGATCCACACCAAGGACGGCCAGCCGGCGGTGGCCGATGCCAGCGTCAAGGTGAACTCGGGCTTCCTGCAGTCGAGCAACGTCAATGCCGTCGAAGAAATGACGGCGGTGCTGGCCCTGTCCAAGCAGTTCGAATTGCACGTGAAAATGATGAACAGCGCCAAAGAAGACGACCAGGCCATGACTCGCGTCATGCAGATGAGCTGATTGCAGCGCCACTGACTACTAATTTTGTAACGCGGCGCCAACAAACAGGCGCACGAAGGAGAACAGCATGCTTCCGGCTCTATGGGTTGCCAAAACCGGTCTGTCCGCCCAGGACACCAACCTGACCGTTATTTCCAACAACCTGGCGAACGTTTCGACCACGGGCTTTAAACGTGATCGCGCCGAGTTCCAGGACCTGCTCTATCAAATCAAGCGCCAGCCGGGTGCACAGTCGACCCAGGACAGCGAATTGCCTTCGGGCCTGCAAGTGGGTACCGGTGTGTCCATCGTCGGCACCCAGAAGAACTTCACCGCCGGCAACCTGCAACAGACCGGGCAGCCGCTGGACATGGCGATCAATGGCCGTGGCTTCTTCCAGATCCTGCAACCGGATGGCACTACGTCCTACACCCGTGACGGTACTTTCCACCTGGACTCTAACGGCCAGGTCGTGACCGCCAACGGTTTTGCCCTGGAGCCGGCTATTGTCGTGCCCAACGATGCCCAGACCTTCACGGTCGGCGCCGACGGCACCGTGTCCGTCACCATTGCCGGCAACCCGGCGTCGCAAGTGATCGGCAACCTGCAGACCGCCGACTTCATCAACCCGGCCGGCCTGCAAGCCACCGGTAACAACCTGTTCCTGGAAACCGCCGCCAGCGGCGCGCCGCAAGTCGGCACCCCGGGCCTCAACGGGTTTGGCACCACCCTGCAAAGCACCCTGGAAACCTCCAACGTCAGCACCGTGGAAGAGATGGTCAACATGATCACCACCCAGCGTGCCTACGAGATGAACTCCAAGGTGATCTCCACCGCCGACCAGATGCTTTCGTTCGTTACGCAGAATCTGTAATCCAGTCTATGGGGCGCTCATAAGGCGCCTGCAACACCGTGAGGGAAGGGTCATGAGTCGCTTTGTTTCTGTTCTGGCATTGAGTGGGATTGCCGTGCTCGCGGGCTGTGTCGCCCCGACGCCAAAACCCAATGACCCGTACTACGCGCCGGTGTTGCCGCGCACGCCGCTGCCAGCTGCCGCCAACAATGGCTCGATCTACCAGGCCGGTTTCGAACAGAACCTGTACAGCGACCGCAAGGCGTTCCGTGTGGGCGACATCATCACCATCACCCTGAACGAGCGCACCACGGCGAGCAAGAACGCCAACTCCCAGGTGGCCAAGAACAGCAAGACCGGCATCGGCCTGACCTCGCTGTTTGGCGGTGGCTTGAACACCAACAACCCCCTGGGCAGCGGTGACTTGAGCCTGGACGTGGGCTACAGCGGCGACCGTGCCACTAACGGCAGCAGCAAGGCCGGGCAGGGCAACAGCCTGGTGGGCTCGATCACGGTGACCGTGGCCGATGTGCTGCCCAACGGCATCATTGCCGTGCGCGGCGAGAAGTGGATGACCCTCAACACCGGTGACGAACTGGTGCGCATCGCCGGCATGGTGCGCGCGGACGATATCGCCACCGACAACACCGTGCCGTCCACACGGATTGCCGATGCGCGCATTACCTATTCGGGTACGGGTTCGTTTGCCGACGCCAGTCAGCCGGGTTGGTTCGACCGTTTCTTCCTTAGCCCGCTGTTCCCTTTCTAGGTGATCACTTTGAATCTCAAACAGCTGATGGCAGCGGTGTTGTTGCTCTCCCTGAGCGTTGCTGCCCAGGCCGAACGCCTGAAGGACATCGCCAGTATTTCCGGGGTGCGCACCAACCAGTTGATCGGCTATGGCCTGGTGGTGGGGCTCAATGGCACGGGTGACCAGACCACCCAGACCCCGTTCACCCTGCAGACCTTCAACAACATGCTCTCGCAGTTCGGGATCAAGGTGCCGCCAGGGTCGGGCAACGTGCAGTTGAAAAACGTCGCGGCGGTGTCGATCAGTGCCGATCTGCCGGCGTTCTCCAAGCCGGGGCAGGTGGTGGACATCACCGTATCGTCCATCGGTAACTCCAAAAGCCTGCGCGGCGGCACCTTGCTGATGACGCCGCTCAAAGGTATCGACGGCAACGTCTATGCCATCGCCCAGGGCAACCTGGTGGTGGGCGGGTTTGATGCCGAGGGTCGCGACGGCTCGAAGATCACCGTCAACGTGCCATCGGCCGGGCGGATTCCTGGCGGTGCCACGGTGGAGCGCACCGTGCCCAGTGGTTTCAACCAGGGCAACAGCCTGACCCTGAACCTCAACCGTTCAGACTTCACCACCGCCAAGCGCGTGGTGGACAAGATCAACGACATGCTCGGCCCTGGCGTGGCCCAGGCCATCGACGGCGGCTCGATCCGCGTGACCGCGCCGCTGGACCCAAGCCAGCGTGTGGACTACCTGTCGATCCTGGAAAACCTTGAGGTCGATCCGGGCCAGGCGGTGGCCAAGGTCATCATCAACTCGCGCACCGGTACCATCGTGATCGGCCAGAACGTCAAGGTGTCGCCGGCGGCCGTAACCCACGGCAGCCTGACCGTGACCATCACCGAAGACCCGATTGTCAGCCAGCCTGGGCCGCTGTCCGGTGGCCAGACTGCTGTGGTCCCGCGTTCGCGGGTCAATGCCCAGCAAGAAGCCAAGCCGATGTTCAAGTTCGGCCCCGGTACCACCCTGGATGAAATCGTACGTGCGGTGAACCAGGTGGGCGCGGCGCCCGGCGACTTGATGGCGATCCTCGAAGCCCTGAAACAGGCCGGCGCCTTGCAAGCCGACCTGATCGTGATTTGAGGTCATGGCCATGGACATGCGCAAGAGCGGTATCGCCAGCACGGCAGACTCGGGGTCTTACTCCGACCTGAACCGGCTTAACCAGCTCAAGTTCGGCGACAAGAACAGCGACGGCAACATGCGCAAAGTGGCGCAGGAATTTGAGTCGCTGTTTCTCAACGAGATGCTCAAATCCATGCGCTCGGCCACCGACGCCCTGGGCAAGGACAACCCGTTGAATACGCCGGCGGCCAAGCAGTATCAGGAAATGTACGACCAGCAACTGGCGGTCTCGCTGTCTCGCGAGGGTGGCGGTATCGGCCTGGCGGACGTTTTGCTGCGCCAGATGCAAAAGAACAAGCCGGTGGAAGGGCAGGCCTCGACGTTGCAGGGCCCGGACGCGATCGAGAAGAAAGTCGACGTACCCACGCCGATTGCCGCCGGCACCCTGGCGGATGGCCCGCTGGGCCGTTCCAATGGCCAGCGCGCGCTGTGGGCGGCGCGGGTCGAGGTCGCGCCACGGGCCGATGAAGGCACCCTGCGCAATGACATGGCGCTGATGAATCAGCGGCGCATCGCCTTGCCGAGCAAGCTCACCGATCGCCTGCTGGCCGGTATCGTGCCAGGTGTCGAGGCGCCGGCTGCTGCCAAGGCGGCGCCGCTGCGCAACAGCGCCGCCGAAGATGGCGTGATCAACGGTGCCGTGCGCACCTTTGCCGCCCGCGATTCGCGCATGCAGATCTACGGCCGCGCCGTGGCCCAGCCACCGCTGGCCCCGGCGAAAAAAGCCTTCACTTCCCAAGACGAATTTGTCGCCACCATGCTGCCCATGGCCAAGCAGGCGGCCGAGCGCATTGGCATCGACCCACGCTACCTGGTGGCCCAGGCCGCCCTGGAAACCGGTTGGGGCAAATCGGTGATGCGCCAGCAAGACGGCAGCAGCAGCCACAACCTGTTTGGCATCAAGGCCGGGCAGAGCTGGCAGGGCGCCCAGGCGCGCGCGATCACCAGCGAGTTTCGCAATGGCGAGATGGTCAAGGAAACGGCGCAGTTCCGTTCCTACGACTCGTACCAGGACAGCTTTCACGACCTCGTGACCCTGTTGCAAAGCAATGATAGATATCAAGAAGTTCTGAAGTCGGCCGATAACCCGGAACAGTTTGTACGCGAGTTGCAAAAAGCCGGTTATGCAACGGATCCGGACTACGCCAGCAAGATTTCGCAGATCGCCAAAACCATGAACAGCTACCAAAACTACGCTGCCGCTGGCGCATCCACTCATTTATAAGGTTTGAACCATGGGTTTGCTCAATATCGGGATGTCAGGACTCAATGCGGCTCAGGGATCGCTTGCGACCTTGAGTAACAACATTGCCAACGCCAAGACCCCTGGATACTCGCGTCAGCAGACCATGCAGACGGCCAATGGCATGTCCGGGGTCGGCGGGGTCTTTGTCGGCACTGGCACGACGCTGTCGGATGTGCGCCGGGTATATAACCAGTTCCTCGACACCCAGTTGCAGACCACCACATCGCTGAACTTCGACGCCAAGGCCTACCTGGACCAGATCGGTTCGGTGGATAAGCTGCTGTCCGACAAGTCCACCGGGGTCGGTGCGGCCTTGAACAGTTTCTTCGCCGCGTTGCAGACGTCCTCGGCAAACCCTAGCGACAACTCCGCGCGCCAGTTGGTCTTGACCATTGCCCAGACCCTGGGCAACCGCTTCAACTCGATTGCGACCGAACTGAATAAACAGAAAGAAGGCATCAACAGCCAACTGGAAACCATCACCGGCCAGGTCAACCAGTTGACCTCCTCGATTGCCGCCCTCAACCAGCAGATTTCCCAGGCCAAGGGCCAGGGCAACGGCGAGCCGGCGAACCTGCTGGATGCGCGCAACGAAGCGGTGCGCTCGCTCAACGAACTGGTGGGGGTCAAGGTCACTGAGGCGGACGGCCACTTCAATGTCTCCCTGGGCACCGGGCAAACCCTGGTCGCGGACGGCGTGTCGAACAAGCTGTCGGCGGTGCCGAGCAAGGATGACAAGAGTCAGTACTCGGTGGTGTTGACCACCGGTGGGCAACCGATGGACGTCAGTTCGGTGGTCAGCGGTGGCTCCATTGGCGGCTTGCTGCGGTATCGCCAGGACGTGCTGATGCCGGCCATCAACGACCTGGGGCGTACCGCCATGGTTGTCGGTGAAGCGGTCAATACCCAGTTGGGGCAGGGCCTGGACGCCAACGGGCAGTTCGGCGCCGCGCTGTTCAATGACATCAACAGTGTGTTTGCCATCGGCCAGCGCAGTGTGGGCGGCTCCAGCAACAGTGCGAACTCCGGCAACCTGAACGTCACGATCAAAGACACCAGCAAACTGAGCACCTTTGACTACAAGGTGACCTTCAGTGACGACAAGAATTACACCGTGCTGCGTTCGGACGGTAAGTCCATGGGCACCTTCGACATCACCCAGGCGCCACCGGAAATCGACGGCTTCACCCTGGCCCTCGATGGCAAGGGCCCGGTGGCTGCTGGCGATACGTTCAAGGTCAGCCCGACCGCCGGTGGCGCCATGGACCTCAAGGTGGTGATGACCGACCCCAACAAGCTGGCGTTTTCTGCGCCGCTGCTGGCCGAGGGCAACAAGAACAACAGCGGCACTGGCGTGTTTGATCCGCCGACCCTGACGCTGCCCCTGGATATCCATGGCGGTGCCGACACGGCGCAGTTGGAAGCGGCAATCAAGAGCTCGATGCCGGTCAAGATGACCTTTGGCGAGCGTGCCGCCGATGGCACCCAGAGCTATGTGATCAATAATGCCCAGGGCCAGCCCATTGGCACCGGTACCATCGTGCCCGGTCAGGACAACAAGCTGACGATCAATGTGCCCTACGTCGACGGCGCCGGTAATGCGAAGACGTTCGGGGTCAACACAGTGATCCGTGGCGAACCCAAGCCGGATGATAGCTACACCGTGTCGTTCAACAGCAGCGGCAAGCTCGACAACCGCAACGCCCTGCAATTGCTCGACCTGCAAACCCGCAAGACCGTGGGCGCCACCGATGGCAACGCCGGCGTGAGCATGAGCACCGCGTACAGCCAGTTGGTCTCGTCCGTGGGCGGCAAGGCCAGCCAGGCCAACGTCGACAACAGCGCGACCAGCGCCATGCTTGCGGCCGCCACCTCTAATCGCAGCTCCGTGTCCCAGGTCAACCTGGACGAGGAGGCCGGCGACATGATCCGTTTCCAGCAGTACTACACCGCGTCGTCGCAGATCATTAAAGCTGCGCAAGAAACCTTCAGCACGCTGATCAACAGTCTTTAAGGGAGTTTGAGACGATGCGAATCTCGACCGAACAGTATTTCAATACCACGACTGCGCGTTACACCAACAACTTCTCCAACGTCATCAAGACGCAGCAGCAGATCGACTCCGGCGTGCGTATCCAAACTGCGGCGGATGATCCGGTGGGCGCGGCGCGTTTGCTGCTGCTGCAACAGCAGCAGGACATGTTGGGGCAGTATGCCGGCAATATCGGCAGCATGAAGAACTCGCTCAACAGCGAGGAAAGCGTGCTTGACGCTCTCGACACTGCGCTGCAGCGTGCCAGTGAACTGTCGCTGAAAGTGGCGGGTAAGGGCGGTGGCGGTATCAGCGATGCCGAGCGCAAGACCGTGGCCGCCGAAATCGGTGAAATCGAGAAGCAGGTGCTGAGCCTGCTCAACAGCAAGGACTCGTCCGGTCATTACCTGTTTGCCGGCGGCAAGAGCGATACGCCGCCCTACGCCCGTAACAGCGACGGCACCTACAGCTACCAGGGTGACGAAACGCCCCTGAGCCTGAAGGTCTCGGACACTTTGTCGATGGTGGTCAACGACACCGGCAAGTCGATCCTCGAAGGCACGGTGAATGCTGGTCGCACCCAGGCCATCGGTAGTGTCAACGATGGCAAGGTGCTGGTCTCGGGCGGCATCGTGACCTCGCCGTCGACCTACGACAGCAGCTTCACTGGCGGCCAGCCGTACAAGCTGACCTTTATCAGCAGCACCGAGTACACCGTGTCGGATGCGGCGGGTAACGACATCACGTCGCAAACCCCGGGCAACGGCAAGTTCGATGCGACCAAGGAAGGCAGTGCGTCGGTCACCGTGCGCGGCGTGACGTTTGATATCGGCCAGAACCTGGGCGACGCCAAGCCCGGCGCCGAAGCGGACGCGATCTACAAGGACCGCGAATTCACCCTGCAAAGCAAGCCGGACAGCTTCAGTGTCTCGCGCACGCCGAGCAACCAGTCCTCGGCGCAGTTGGCGGGTGGCACGGTCACCAGTCAGGCGGATTACAGCAGCACGTTCCCGAACAAGGGTGCGGTGATCAAATTCACCTCGGCCACTGCTTACGAGGTGTATGCCCAGCCGATCACCGCTGACAGCAAGCCGGTCTCCAACGGCACTGTGGTACCTGGCACGCCAGCCCAGCCGGGGCCACCGCCGGTGCCCGCGACACCAGACAGCATCACCGCTGCAGGCGTTAAGTTCGACCTCACCGGTGCGCCAGACATCGGTGACCAGTTCGCCGTGGGTTCCAATACCCACAAGACGCAAAATGCCCTGGATACCCTCAGCCAGTTGCGCCAGGCCCTGGAAACCCCGTCCGACGGCAACCCGCTGGCCCAGGCCATGGTGACCGATGTGGTCAACGCGGCCATTACCAATATCAAGGCCTCCATGGCCCAGGTGGATAGTGTGCGCGGCTCCATTGGCGCGCGGATGAACTCGCTGTCGATCCAGGAAACCGAGAACACCAGCATGGTGCTGGCCAACAAGTCGACCACCTCCGCCATTGCGGATACCGATGTGGCTACCGCCTCGATTGACCTGGCGTTCCAGAAGGCAATGCTGGAGGCCTCGCAGCTGGCGTTTGTGAAAATCTCCCAGTTGAGCCTGTTCAGCCGGATGTAATCGGCCTGGCAAGACCCGACGGCCCACCGTGGAAACAGGGTGGGCCGTTGTCGTTTTTGGCGCAGGCTTTTGAACAAAGCGCACAAAAATGAGTGACCTATGAGTCATAAAGCGCATCTTCACTGTATCGTGTGAAAAGGCCAGACCGCTTTGCAGGCTTTGGCTTCGGTAGTTTCGGCGGGTTTTTGCGGGGTTATCCCCTTTATTGTCAGCGCTCCTGAAGGGTTTTCAGGGGTGTTCTCCAGCTATTTTGTATTGGGAAGCCACAATGATTGGCATAAAAAGCATCGCCAGCTACGTGCCGGCAGAAGGGCTGGACAACTACGCCCAGGGTGCAAAATTCGCCAAGGATGAAGAGTTCATCATTGGCAAGATCGGCTCGGCGTTCCTGCCGCGCAAGGATGCTGCACAGGAAACCTCGGATTTGTGCGTCGAGGCAGTCAATGCCTTGTTTGCCAACAACCCCGGGCTCAAGCGTGAGTCGATTGACGCGCTGATCGTCGTGACCCAGAACGGCGACGAAGAAGGGCTGCCGCACACCGCCGCCATCGTCCAGGACAAGCTGGGCCTGCCAACCCACGTCGCGGCCTTCGATATCTCCCTGGGCTGCTCCGGCTACGTCTACGGCATCTACGCGATGAAAGGCTTCATGGAAGCCGCCGGCCTGAAAAACGGCCTGCTGGTGACCGCCGACCCGTACTCGAAGATCGTCGACCCGGAAGATCGCAACACCACCATGCTGTTTGGCGACGCCGCCACCGCTACCTGGATGGGCGAAGACGCTCCCTGGCAGCTGGGCAAGGCCAAGTTCGGCACCGACGGCTCCGGCGCACCGCACTTGAAGGTCAGCGATGGGGTGTTCTTCATGAATGGCCGCCAGGTCTTCAACTTCGCATTGCTCAAAGTGCCGGCGCATTTGCATGAGCTGCTCAAAGAGTCGGACCTTGTGGCCGATGACATCGACGCGTTCTGCATCCACCAGGGCAGCGCGGCGATTGTCGACGCCGTGGCCCGCCGCTTTGAAGATGCGCCAGTGGAGAAGTTCATCAAGGACATGGTCGAGACCGGCAACACCGTGTCGTCGAGCATTCCGCTGCTGCTGGAAAAGCACGTGATGGACGCCGAGTGGAAGCGCGTGGCCCTGAGTGGGTTTGGCGTTGGCCTGTCGTGGGGTTCGGCGATTATCTATCGGCCGTGATGCTCTAATAGACTGCACAAAAAACGCCCATGATCGAAAGATCATGGGCGTTTTTTTATGCCTCTCCTCTGTAGGAGCGAGCTTGCTCGCGAAGAACCTGAGGGCGCCGCGTGCATTCTGAATGCCCGCGTCATCGTTAACGTCCTTCGCGAGCAAGCTCGCTCCTACAAGGGGGGGCGGTCTTGAAGGCGAAGTTTTGGCGCCAGTAACCCGTGATTGCTGGCGTTTCACGCCTCTATAAGGCCTTGAAATACAAGGGGTGGCACAGGGCTAGCAAAAAAAATCAAAAAAATCCTCAAGCAACCTGCATTCACGACGATAACTATTACGAAGGTTCTCTAGGCCACACCCGGCGGTTGCCAGGGCCGGAAGCCGCAGTATCCAACTCACGAGGATTTCGTCATGGCAATGTCCGTAAACACCAACATTACTTCCCTGGGCGTCCAGAAGAACCTGAACAAAGCCTCCGACGCTTTGAGCCAGTCGATGAACCGTCTGTCTTCTGGCCTGAAAATCAACAGCGCCAAAGACGACGCCGCTGGCATGCAGATCGCCAACCGTCTGAACAACCAGGTCAAAGGCCTGAACGTTGCAATCTCCAACGCCAACAACGGCGTGTCGATTGCCCAGACCGCTGAAGGCGCGATGCAAGAATCCACCAACACCCTGCAGCGTCTGCGTGAACTCGCCCTGCAAGCGGCGAACGGTGATAAAAGCGACGCTGACCGTGTTTCCCTGCAACAAGAATTCACCGCTAAAGTCGGCGAGCTGAACCGTATCGCCAGCACCACCACCTTCGGTGGTCGTAACCTGCTGGACGGCTCGTTCAGCAACGTAGCGTTCCAGATCGGTGCCAACGCTAACGAAACTATCTCGTTCGGTATGACTGACATCAGCTCGACTGCTTTGAAGGGCAACTACAAAGAAGCTGCTGTAGACGGTACTGCGATGAAAGGCTTGGCAGCTACTGCTACAGGTTCGGTGCTGGGTGAGCGGGCTGTTAAAACCGGTGCTGCTGCAACAGCTACAGTTGCCACCGACGCATTCACAATTAACGGTGTAGAGATTGCACTGGGCGTCGCCACTGCTGGTCTTCAAGCAGGTACTGACGCAGCTGCAGCTATCAACGCTAAGACTGATCAGACCGGTGTCACCGCTACTACGACTCCTGCAGGTATCGTAACCCTGTCGTCGAAGAGCGATATCGTTCTGGGTGCCTCTGCTGTAGGTAGTGCTACCGACGGTCTGGCCAAACTTGGTCTGGGCGCTCCAGGTACCACTACTGCTGCAGCTCCAACCCTGGCCGGTCCTATGGGGGCTGCTGGTTCTATCTCCGTCAATGGCACTGCTGTTACTTGGGCTAATGCTGACACGTTGACTAGCGTACTGACTAAACTGACTAATGCTGCTGGCGGCGCGGCTGCTGGCGCCTCCGCAACTTTCACTGACGGTCGTGTAAAACTGACTTCAGGTGACGGTGCAGACATCAAGCTGTCGAACACTTCCAGCGGTTCACTGTCGCAGTTGGGCCTGTCGGCTGGCACTACTCAAGCAAAACTGACCGCTGACACTTCCATCGACGTGAACGGCGTTGAAGTCAAGTTCAAGAAAGGCGACACCGCTGACGCAATCGTAGCTTCGATCAACAGCGCCAGCACCGGTGTTCAAGCCAGCAAAAACGCTGACGGTACCCTGAACCTGTTCGCTGACAAAGACATCACCATCAAGGACGGTAGCGCTGGTACTGGCCTGGCTGCCTTGGGTCTGACCGCTGTTGCCAACGCCGGCACCAAAACTGCCGTCACCATGGAAACCAGCGTCTCCGACCTGAGCATCCTGTCCGCCGCTTCGTCCCAGCAAGCCATCCAGGCCCTGGACGACGCCATGCAGCAGATCGACAGCCAGCGTTCGCAGCTGGGTGCGGTGCAAAACCGTTTCGCCAGCACCGTGGCCAACCTGCAGAGCATTTCGCAGAACTCCTCGGCTGCCAAAGGCCGCGTAGAAGACGCTGACTTCGCTTCCGAAGCCGCTGAACTGACCAAGCAACAAACCCTGCAACAGGCTTCCACTGCGATCCTGTCCCAGGCCAACCAACTGCCATCCGCTGTACTGAAGCTGCTTCAGTAATATCGGCTAGCGGTTAATCAACGGGGGGGTGCTAACGTGCCCTTCCGTTTTTTCAGTTTGGAGGTGATGACATGGACATGAGCATCAAGCTGAACGCGTCTTACCCGGCTGCTACCACCCAGGCTCCCGTCGCGACTGCGCCACAGGCCAAGCCTGTCCCGCAGGCCGAGACCGAGCCCGCCGAAGAGCCGCAGCGCGTGGCGCTGGAAAAAGCTGTAACCGATATGCGTGAGTTTGTGCAGGCTTCACAGCGCAACCTGGATTTTTCCATCGATGATTCCACCGGCAAAGTGGTGGTCAAGGTGATCGCGACCGACAGTGGTGAAGTGATCCGACAGATTCCATCGGAGACTGCGCTGAAGCTGGCGCAGAACCTGAGCGATGCCAGCAGCCTGTTGTTTGATACAAAGGCTTGAGTTGGCACGAAACATGTTTCTGATTGCTGCTTGGGCGTTCGTACGCCAAAAAAGCGGCAACCGCAGGACAAGGAGAGTAGCAAATGGCTAGTTCAACGATTTCCGGCCCAGGTTCGGGCTACGACACCCAAGCCATCGTCAAGGCGTTGGTGGGGGCCGAACGCGCGCCCAAAGAGGCGCAGATCACCGCCCAGCAGAAAGACGCCACCGTCAAGCTGTCGGCCGTGGGCTCGGTGAAAACGGCGCTGGAAGCCTACCAGGCGGCAATCACCAAGTTGAACAACCAGTCCGCCTTCAATGGCCTGGCCGCCACTACCTCCGAAGAAAAAAACGCCAAGGTCACCCTGGGTGACGGCGCGGCCCCTGGCAAATACATCCTTAAGGTCGATAATCTGGCGACCTCGTCGAAGGTCTCCAGCAAGGTCATCGAAGGTGGCGCCTCGGGCAAAGCCAATGCCAGTGATGAAGCCCAGACGCTGACGATTACCCAGTCGGGTAAAAGCTACGATGTATTGGTGCCTGGAGGTGCGACCTTGCAAGAGGTTCGCGAATCCATCAATACCCAGCTTTCTGCCCAGGGCATCAGTGCCAACGTCCTGAGTGACTCCAACGGTGGGCGCCTGGTCCTGACTTCCAGCAACAGTGGTAAAGACACTGACATCACCCTTAGCGGTGATTCAGAGCTGGCGGTTGGTTATGACAAGGGTACGCCGCCGGTGAACGCCAACTACTCCATCGATGGCGTCAAGATGGAGTCCACCAGCAACAAGATCACTTCCGCGATCAGCGGCGTGACCCTGGAACTGCTGGATGGTGACCTGACCAAGAAGGTTACGCTTACCGTCGCCAGCAACACCGACACCCTGAAGACCTCAGTACAATCGTTCGTCACCGCCTACAACGCCCTGATGACCGCCATCAACACCCAGACCAAGGTCACCGCCACCGGCGATGCCTCCACCACCACGGCGGGGGCCTTGACCGGTGATGCGTCGATGCGTCAGTTGGTCTCCAGCCTGCGTTCCGAGCTGGTCAACGGCAAGGGCGCGGGCAGCATGACCAGCCTGGCCCAGATGGGCATCACCACTGACCAGAAAACCGGCTTGCTGAGCCTGGAAGACAAGACCTGGGACAAGGCCGTGATCAAGGGCGCTGGCGACATTGCCAAGATGTTCACTGGCGATACCGGCCTGATCACGCGCATGAACAAGGCGACCAGCAGCTATGTCGGTACCACCGGCACCCTGGCGACCCGTGCGACAGATCTCAACAACAAGCTGACTGATCTGACCACTGAAAAGGCCGACCTGGACCGCCGCATGGAAGCCCTGCAGAAATCCCTGTCGGCCAAGTACACCGCCATGGACACCATGATCGCGCAGATCAACTCCCGCAGCTCCAGCATCATGACCACCCTCAACTCGTTGAACAACCCTAAGTCGAACTGATGGATGGTGCGCCCGCAGGCCCTGAAAAAGGGCCCGGGCACTCGGTGAGGGATTAAAGTTTTTCTCGGTACAGTCGAAAAACTACTTAAGCAATCCTATTTGACTGTGGCCTGTTACGAGGTAGCAACATGAACCCTATGAGAGCCCTTCGCCAATACCAGAAGGTCAATTCCCACGCCCAGATCTCCGAAGCCAGCCCGCACCGTCTGGTGCAGATGCTGATGGAAGGCGGCCTCGATCGCATGGCTCAGGCCAAAGGCGCATTGAGCCGTGGTGATATCGCCCAGAAGGGCCTGATGCTGGGCAAGGCGATTGAAATCATCTCCGGCCTGCGTGATGGCCTGGAGCCGGAAAAAGCCGAGGATCCAGCGGCGGTGCAGCAATTGGATGCGTTGTACGAGTACATGAGTAACCGTCTGGTTGAGGCCAATGGCGTCAACGATGCCGACATGATCGACGAAGTCGCGCGTTTGTTGATTACTGTCAAAAGTGGCTGGGATGCCATCGCGCCACAATAAGGCCGTCGGCCTTGAGGAACACAGCATGAGCCACGCACTGCAACGGATTGACGAAACCCGCGACGCTTTGGTTGGCGCACTGGCAGAGCGCAATTGGGATGCGATCAGCGAATTGGACATGGGCTGCCGTGTCTGGATCGACGAGGTGCTCAGCGAAGCGCCGGTGGACGAGGACGCGCTGCGGGAGAAGCTGGAAAGCCTGTTAGCGGTCTACCAGCAGTTGCTGGAAGTGACGACCGGCGAGCGCCAGGCGATATTTGAAGAGATGTCGCAGATCAACCAAGCGAAAAATGCGTCAAAGGTTTACCATCTGTTCGGCTGATCTGGCTCAGTTAATCCGAACATAGCGCGTCATAAATTTGACTGCTCGCATAATTTTGACTTAACTAGTGCTATTTTCAGACGTCAGGTATCCGTAGCGCAGAAAACGCCTACAGCTATCTAGATTGCCCCGATTCGAGGGCATTAGAGTTTTACTAGGGAAGTTGCTATTGCATGTGGCGTGAAACGAAAATTCTGCTGATTGATGACGATAGCGTCCGTCGCCGCGACTTGGCGGTGATTTTGAATTTTCTTGGCGAAGAAAATTTGCCCTGCGGTAGCCACGATTGGCAGCAGGCGGTCAGCTCTTTGTCGTCGAGCCGTGAAGTCATCTGTGTGCTGATCGGGACGGTAAACGCTCCTGGCGCAGTTCCTGGCCTGTTAAAGACACTCTCAACCTGGGATGAGTTCCTTCCGGTGTTGCTGATGGGCGATATTTCTTCCGTGGATTTGCCGGAAGACCAGCGCCGCCGTGTGCTTTCCACCCTGGAAATGCCCCCCAGCTATAGCAAATTGCTCGACTCCCTGCACCGTGCCCAGGTCTATCGCGAGATGTACGACCAGGCCCGCGAGCGTGGACGTCACCGCGAACCCAATCTGTTCCGCAGCCTCGTCGGCACCAGCCGTGCGATCCAGCACGTGCGCCAGATGATGCAGCAAGTGGCCGATACCGATGCCAGCGTGCTGATCCTCGGCGAGTCCGGCACCGGCAAGGAAGTGGTCGCGCGTAACCTGCATTACCACTCCAAGCGCCGCGACGGACCTTTCGTGCCGGTCAACTGTGGGGCGATCCCTGCGGAGCTGCTCGAAAGCGAACTGTTCGGCCACGAGAAGGGCGCCTTTACCGGGGCGATCACCAGCCGTGCCGGGCGTTTTGAGCTGGCCAACGGCGGCACCCTGTTCCTCGACGAAATCGGCGACATGCCGCTGCCAATGCAGGTCAAGCTGCTGCGCGTATTGCAGGAGCGCACTTTCGAGCGTGTGGGCAGCAACAAGACCCAGAGCGTCGACGTGCGCATCATCGCGGCCACCCACAAGAACCTCGAAAGCATGATCGAGGTCGGCAGCTTCCGCGAAGACCTGTACTACCGCCTCAACGTATTCCCCATCGAGATGGCCCCGCTGCGCGAGCGCGTGGAAGACATCCCGTTGCTGATGAACGAACTGATCTCGCGCATGGAACACGAAAAGCGCGGCTCGATCCGTTTCAACTCTGCCGCGATCATGTCCCTGTGCCGCCACGGCTGGCCGGGCAACGTGCGCGAGCTGGCCAACCTGGTGGAGCGCATGGCGATCATGCATCCGTACGGGGTGATCGGCGTGGTCGAGTTGCCGAAGAAATTCCGCTACGTCGACGATGAAGACGAGCAACTGGTGGACAGCCTGCGCAGCGACCTCGAAGAACGCGTCGCGATCAACGGCCACACCCCGGACTTCGGCGCCACCGCCATGTTGCCGCCCGAAGGCCTGGACCTGAAGGACTACCTCGGCAGCCTCGAACAAGGGTTGATCCAGCAGGCCCTGGACGACGCCAATGGCATCGTTGCCCGTGCCGCCGAGCGCCTGCGCATCCGCCGCACCACCCTGGTGGAGAAGATGCGCAAGTACGGTATGAGTCGGCGTGAAGGTGATGAACAGGCGGATGATTGACGCCTGTTTTTCAACCTGCTGAAAAATAAGGATATTTTTTTAGGCACGGGTATTGCTATAGCACTCGCAACGTTCCGTTTAACTGACGGTCAGCCAAGCGAGAGAGCACGATGCCCCACGCCGCCCACCTTTCTTCAGTCCCTGACACCCAGGGACTTGTCCCGTCCGTAGAGCAGATCAGCCGGCAAGGGCTTGAGCAGGCGTTTTCGCTGTTCAGCCAGATGTCCAGCCAGTTGACGGACTCCTACAGCCTGCTGGAAGCCCGGGTTTCGGAGCTCAAGGGCGAGTTGGCGGTGGTCAGCGCCCAGCGCATGCAAGAGCTGGCCGAGAAAGAGCGCCTGGCCAACCGTCTGCAAAACCTCCTCGACCTGTTGCCCGGTGGCGTGATCGTGATCGATGACCAGGGCCGCGTGCGCGAAGCCAACCCGGCAGCCTGCGACCTACTGGGCCTGCCGCTGGAAGGCGAGCTGTGGCGCCATGTCATCACCCGCTGCTTTGCCCCCCGTGAAGACGACGGCCACGAAATTTCCCTCAAGGACGGGCGCCGCCTGTCCATCGCCACCCGTTCCCTGGATGCCGAGCCCGGCCAACTGGTGCTGCTCAACGACCTGACAGAAACCCGGCACCTGCAGGACCAATTGGCGCGCCATGAACGCCTGTCCTCCCTGGGGCGGATGGTCGCTTCTCTGGCGCATCAGATTCGCACGCCGTTGTCCGCCGCCTTGATCTACGCCAGTCATTTGACTGATGAGCAATTGCCAGCCGCCACCCATCAGCGGTTTGCCGGGCGGCTCAAGGAGCGCCTGCATGAGTTGGAGCACCAGGTGCGCGACATGCTGGTCTTCGCCCGGGGCGAGTTGCCGCTGACCGACCGCGTCACGCCCGCCGCCTTGCTGCAGGCGCTGCAAGCCGCCGCCGCCACCCATGTCCAGGAGGCGTCGGTGCGCTGGCAGTGCGACAGCCATTGGGGCGAGTTGCTGTGCAACCGCGACACCCTGGTAGGCGCGCTGCTCAACCTGATCGAAAACGCCAGCCAGGCTAGCGGCCCGGGGGCGCGGCTCAAAGTGCACCTGTACAGCCGCGGGCAAACCCTGCGCCTGTGCATCAGCGACAGCGGCAGCGGGATTGATCCGGCGGTGCTGCAGCGCCTGGGCGAACCTTTCTTTACCACCAAGACCAACGGGACCGGCCTGGGGCTGACCGTGGTCAAGGCAGTGGCCCGTGCTCATCAGGGAGAATTGCAGTTGCGCTCCCGTGTGGGGCGCGGCACCTGTGCATTGATAACGCTGCCGCTGTTTTCAGGCGCGGCAAGCGCGGAGTAAGGATAAATGGCTATCAAGGTTTTACTGGTTGAAGACGATCGCGCCCTGCGTGAAGCACTGGCTGACACGCTGCTGTTGGCGGGCCATGACTATCGGGCGGTCGGTTCGGCCGAGGAAGCCTTGGCGGCGGTGGAGCAAGAGTCCTTCAGCCTGGTGGTCAGCGACGTCAATATGCCCGGCATGGACGGCCACCAGTTGCTCGGCCTGCTGCGCGCACGCCAACCGCAACTGCCGGTGCTGTTGATGACCGCCCACGGCGCGGTAGAGCGCGCGGTCGATGCCATGCGCCAGGGTGCGGCGGACTACCTGGTCAAGCCATTCGAGCCCAAGGCGCTGATCGAGCTGGTGGCGCGCCATGCGCTTGGCGTGGTGGGCGCGGCAGACGGCGAGGGCCCGATCGCCTTCGAGCCGGCCAGTGCGCAATTGCTCGAGCTGGCGGCCAAGGTCGCCCGCAGTGACTCCACGGTGCTGATCTCTGGTGAGTCGGGTACCGGCAAGGAAGTGTTGGCGCGCTACATCCACCAGCAATCCCATCGGGCCAGCCAGCCGTTTATCGCGATCAACTGCGCGGCAATCCCCGACAACATGCTCGAAGCCACCTTGTTCGGCCATGAAAAAGGCTCGTTCACCGGCGCCATTGCCGCCCAGGCCGGCAAGTTCGAGCAGGCCGATGGCGGCACCATCCTGCTCGACGAAATCTCCGAAATGCCCCTGGGCCTGCAAGCCAAGCTGCTGCGCGTGCTGCAAGAGCGCGAAGTGGAGCGGGTGGGGGCGCGCAAGCCGATCCAGCTGGATATCCGCGTGGTCGCCACCACCAACCGCGACCTTGCCGGCGAAGTGGCGGCGGGGCGCTTTCGTGAAGATCTGTTCTACCGGCTTTCGGTGTTCCCGCTGGCCTGGCGCCCGCTGCGTGAGCGCCCGGCCGACATCGTGCCACTGGCCGAGCGCCTGCTGAGCAAGCACGTCAATAAAATGAAGCACGCCCAGGCGCGCCTGTCGGCCGAGGCCCAGGCCTGCCTGATCAGTTACCCATGGCCTGGCAACGTGCGCGAACTGGACAACGCGATCCAGCGCGCGCTGATTTTGCAGCAGGGCGGCCTGATCCAGCCCCAGGACTTCTGCCTGGCCGTCGGCGCCGGTTCTGCGCCGATGCCGAGCCTGGCCCCAGCCCCGCTGGAAAGCGCCCCGGCCGAGGCTGCCGGTGGCCTGGGCGACGACCTGCGGCGCCGTGAATTCCAGATGATCATCGACACCCTGCGCGCCGAGCGTGGCCGGCGCAAAGAGGCGGCCGAGCGCCTGGGCATCAGCCCGCGCACCCTGCGCTACAAGCTGGCGCAAATGCGCGATGCCGGGATGGATGTGGAAGCGTTCCTTTTCGCCAGCTGAGATACACATTGGCTGACAAGGTTTGTTGGCTTTTCTTACGAGTTGCCAGGGAGCTGGCACCCTTGTTGCTACTACCCGTACTAACCGCTGCGTAGTGTCAAAAAATTGCGGGTCGTCGGAGAGAGAAGTTCATGAGCCAAGGTGTTGAGTTCAATCGGTTGATGTTGGATATGCGTTCCATGCAAATGGACGCCATGTCCCAGCCGAAATCCGTCGCGCAAGTGCCGGAATTGGGCCAAAGCAGCTTTGCCGACATGCTCGGCCAAGCCATCAACAAAGTCAGCGACACCCAGCAGGCGTCCACTCAATTGTCGACGGCCTTTGAAATCGGCAAGAGCGGCGTGGATCTCACCGACGTGATGATCGCTTCGCAAAAAGCCAGCGTTTCCTTCCAGGCTCTGACCCAGGTGCGTAACAAGCTGGTTCAGGCTTATCAAGACATCATGCAGATGCCGGTTTAAGGACGAGATTTAAGTCATGGCAGAAGCAGTCGTGGATAACGTACCCGCCAAGACAGACGGCAAGCCGCCGCTGTTTGGCCTGTCGTTCCTGGAAAACCTCTCCGAAATGACCATGTTGCGTCAGGTGGGCCTGATGGTCGGCCTGGCTGCCAGCGTGGCGATTGGTTTTGCCGTGGTGTTGTGGTCCCAGCAGCCCGATTACCGGCCGCTTTATGGCAGCCTGGCGGGGATGGATGCCAAGCAGGTCATGGAAACCCTGGCCGCCTCCGATATCGCCTACACCATCGAACCCAACTCCGGCGCCTTGCTGGTCAAGGCCGACGACGTCGCCCGTGCCCGCCTGAAGCTGGCCGGCGCGGGTGTGGCGCCGACCGATGGCAACATCGGCTTTGAGATTCTCGATAAAGACCAGGGCCTGGGTACCAGCCAGTTCATGGAAGCCACCCGCTACCGTCGCGGCCTGGAAGGCGAACTGGCGCGCACCATCGCCAGCCTGAATAACGTCAAGGGTGCCCGTGTGCACCTGGCCATCCCGAAAAGCTCGGTATTCGTGCGCGACGAGCGCAAGCCCAGCGCCTCGGTATTGGTCGAGCTGTTTGCCGGGCGCTCCCTGGAGCCGGGCCAGGTCCTGGCCATCGTCAATCTGGTGGCGACCAGCGTGCCCGAGTTGAGCAAGTCGCAGATCACCGTGGTCGACCAGAAGGGCAACCTGCTCTCCGACCAGGCGGAAAACTCCGCGCTGACCATGGCCGGCAAGCAGTTCGACTACAGCCGCCGCATGGAAAGCATGCTCACCCAGCGTGTGCACAACATCCTGCAACCGGTGCTGGGCAACGACCGCTACAAGGCTGAAGTGTCTGCCGACGTGGACTTCAGCGCCGTCGAGTCGACTTCCGAGCAGTTCAACCCCGACCAGCCGGCCCTGCGCAGCGAGCAATCGACCAGCGAGCAGCGCACCGCCGCCAATGGTCCGCCGCAAGGTGTACCCGGCGCCCTGAGCAATCAGCCGCCAGCCCCGGCCAGTGCCCCGCAAACCACCGGTGGCGCCGCCGCGACCGCCAGTGCCGTGCAGCCGGGCCAGCCACTGCTGGACGCCAACGGCCAGCAAATCATGGATCCGGCCACCGGCCAGCCGATGCTCGCGCCATACCCGGCCGACAAGCGTCAGCAGTCCACCAAGAACTTCGAGCTGGACCGCTCTATCAGCCACACCAAGCAACAGCAAGGGCGCTTGAACCGCCTGTCGGTGTCGGTGGTGGTGGATGACCAGGTCAAGATCAACGCCGCCAACGGCGAAACTACCCGCGCGCCGTGGACCGCCGATGAATTGGCGCGCTTCACCCGCCTGGTGCAGGACGCCGTGGGCTTCGATGCCAGCCGTGGCGACAGCGTCAGCGTGATCAACATGCCGTTCTCCCTGGAGCGCGGCGAGGTGATCGCCGATATTCCGTTCTACTCTCAACCCTGGTTCTGGGACATCGTCAAGCAAGTGCTGGGGGTGTTGTTCATCCTGGTGCTGGTGTTTGGCGTGCTGCGCCCTGTGCTCAACAACATCACCGGCCACGGCAAGAAGCAGTTGGCGCCGTTCGGCGATGTCGAGTTGGGTGGCATGGGCGGCCTGGATGGCGAACTGGCCAACGACCGCGTCAGCCTCGGCGGGCCGCAGAGCATTCTGCTGCCAAGCCCGAGCGAAGGGTATGACGCGCAGTTGAATGCAATCAAAAGTCTGGTGGCAGAAGATCCGGGTCGTGTGGCCCAGGTCGTGAAAGAGTGGATCAACGCAGATGAGTGATAATCGAGCCTCTGTTGCCAAGCTGACCCGGGTCGACAAAGCCGCCGTGCTGTTGCTGTCCCTGGGTGAGACCGACGCGGCCCAAGTGCTGCGCCATATGGGCCCCAAGGAAGTGCAACGGGTCGGCGTAGCCATGGCGCAGATGCGCAACGTGCACCGTGAGCAAGTCGAGCAGGTGATGAGCGAGTTCGTCGAGATCGTCGGCGACCAGACCAGCCTGGGCGTCGGCTCCGACAGCTATATCCGCAAGATGCTCACCTCGGCCCTGGGCGAAGACAAGGCCAACGGCCTGATCGACCGCATCCTGCTGGGCGGCAACACCAGTGGCCTGGACAGCCTCAAGTGGATGGAGCCGCGGGCGGTGGCGGACGTGATCCGTTACGAGCACCCGCAGATCCAGGCGATTGTCGTGGCTTACCTGGACCCGGACCAGGCCGGCGAAGTACTCGGCCACTTCGACCACAAGGTGCGCCTGGACATCATCCTGCGCGTCTCGTCGTTGAACACCGTGCAACCGGCGGCCTTGAAAGAACTGAACACGATCCTGGAGAAGCAGTTCTCCGGCAACTCCAACGCGGCCCGCACCACCCTGGGTGGTATCAAGCGCGCGGCCGACATCATGAACTTCCTCGACAGTTCGGTGGAAGGCCAGTTGATGGACTCGATCCGCGAGATCGACGACACCCTGTCGGTGCAGATCGAAGACCTGATGTTTGTGTTCAACAACCTGTCCGATGTCGACGACCGTGGCATCCAGGCGTTGCTGCGCGAAGTGTCCTCCGATGTGCTGGTGCTGGCCCTCAAGGGTTCGGACGAGGGCGTCAAGGAAAAGATCTTCAAGAACATGTCCAAGCGTGCCTCCGAACTGTTGCGCGACGACCTCGAAGCCAAGGGCCCGGTGCGCGTCAGCGACGTGGAAACCGCGCAGAAAGAAATCCTCACCATTGCCCGCCGTATGGCCGAAGCCGGAGAAATCGTTCTCGGCGGGAAGGGCGGCGAAGAAATGATCTAAGGCCCAGCGCATGTCGAACAATGATGAGACGCCCAGCGATCTAATTCGCGCCCGGGACGTCGGCGGGTTCGACGTCTGGTCGCTGCCCAGCTTCGACCCGCACAAGCCTGAGCCCGAGCCTGAGCCGGTGGAAGAAGTGCCGGTGGAAATGGAAGAAGTGCCCCTGGACGAAGTCCAGCCACTGACCCTCGAAGAGCTCGAAAGCATCCGCCAGGAGGCTTACAACGAAGGCTTTGCCACTGGCGAGAAAGAAGGTTTCCACAGCACCACCCTCAAGGTCCGCCAGGAAGCTGACGCGGCCCTCAGTGTGAAACTGGCCAGCCTGGAGCGCCTGATGGGCAGCCTGTTTGCGCCGATTGCCGAGCAGGACTCGCAATTGGAAAAAGCCATGGTGGGCCTGGTGGAACACATCACTCGCCAGGTTATCCAGCGTGAACTGGCGCTGGACTCCAGCCAGATTGAAAGCGTGATGCGCGAAGCCCTCAAGCTGCTGCCCCTGGGCGTCGGCAACGTGCGGCTGTACATCAATCCGCAGGATTTCGAGCAGGTCAAAGCCCTGCGCGAGCGCCATGAGGAAACCTGGCGGATTGTCGAGGATGCCGCGTTGCAGCCCGGTGGTTGCCGGGTCGAGACCGAGCACAGCCGGATCGATGCTACGGTCGAGACGCGCATCACGCAGATCATGGCCAAGCTGTTCGACCAGTTGCACGAACAGGCCCTGCACCCAGCGGCGCCCGACCTGAGCACCGACCTGGACGCGCCTGATGCGCCTTGACCGCACCAGCTTCGCCAAGCGCCTGGGCGGTTATATCGAAGCCACCGAGTTGCCCGGCCAGCCGATCCTTGAAGGCCGCCTGCTGCGCATGGTCGGCCTGACCCTCGAAGCCGAAGGCCTGCGCGCCGCCATGGGCAGCCGCTGCCTGGTGATCAACGATGACAGTTACCACCCGGTACAGGTGGAAGCGGAAGTCATGGGCTTTTCCGGCAGCAAGATATTCCTGATGCCGGTGGGCAGTCTCGCCGGTATCGCACCGGGCGCGCGGGTCGTGCCGCTGGCCGATACCGGGCGCCTGCCGATGGGCATGAGCATGCTCGGGCGGGTGCTCGACGGCGCCGGCCGTGCGCTGGACGGCAAGGGCGGGATGAAGGCCGAAGACTGGGTGCCGATGGACGGCCCGACCATCAACCCGCTCAAGCGCAACCCCATCAGCCAGCCGCTGGACGTGGGCATTCGCTGTATCAACGGTTTATTGACGGTCGGTCGCGGCCAGCGCCTGGGCCTGTTCGCCGGTACCGGCGTGGGCAAGAGTGTGCTGCTGGGCATGATGACGCGCTTTACCGAGGCCGACATCATCGTGGTCGGGCTGATCGGCGAGCGGGGCCGTGAGGTGAAGGAGTTCATCGAGCATATCCTCGGTGAAGAAGGCCTCAAGCGCTCGGTGGTGGTGGCGTCCCCGGCGGACGACGCGCCGCTGATGCGTCTGCGCGCGGCCATGTACTGCACGCGGATTGCCGAATATTTTCGCGACAAGGGCAAGAATGTCCTGTTGCTGATGGACTCGCTCACGCGTTTCGCCCAGGCCCAGCGGGAAATCGCCCTGGCCATTGGCGAGCCGCCGGCGACCAAGGGTTATCCGCCGTCCGTGTTCGCCAAGCTGCCCAAGCTGGTGGAGCGGGCGGGGAATGCCGAGGCCGGTGGCGGCTCGATCACGGCGTTCTACACCGTGTTGTCCGAAGGCGATGACCAGCAGGACCCGATTGCCGACTCGGCGCGGGGCGTGCTCGACGGGCACATCGTGCTGTCGCGGCGCCTGGCCGAGGAAGGGCATTACCCGGCCATCGATATCGAGGCCTCCATCAGCCGGGTCATGCCGTCGGTGGTCAGCGCCGAACATATGACCCGCGCCCAGCAGTTCAAGCAGTTGTGGTCGCGCTACCAGCAGAGTCGCGACCTGATCAGCGTCGGCGCCTATGTGGCCGGCGGCGACCGCGAGACCGACCTGGCGATTGCCCTGCAGCCGCAATTGGTGACCTACCTGCGCCAGGGCCTGAACGACAACATCAGCATGGCCGAAAGCGAAGCGCACCTGGCCTCGGTGTTCGCGCCTGCGCCTGGCGGTTAACCGGCCATGGCAACCAGTCGCGCCGCGCGCCTTGCTCCCGTGGTGGAGATGGCCGAAAGCGCAGAACGCACCGCCGCCCAGCGCCTGGGGCATTTCCAGGGCCAGGTACGCCTGGCCGAGAGCAAGCTGGGCGACCTGGAGCGCTTTCGGGGCGAATACCAGCAGCAGTGGATCGATCGCGGCAGCAAGGGGGTTTCCGGGCAGTGGCTGATGAACTACCAGCACTTTCTCAACCAGCTGGAAAGCGCCGTCGGCCAGCAGCGCCAGAGCCTGGCCTGGCACCAGAACAACCTGGACAAGGCCCGCGAAGGCTGGCAACAGGCCTACGCCCGGGTCGAAGGCCTGCGCAAGCTGGTGCAGCGCTACATCGACGAAGCACGGGCGCTGGAGGACAAGCGCGAGCAAAAGCTGCTCGATGAACTGTCCCAGCGCCTGCCGCGTCAGGATCAATACTAGCCACGCCGGCAGGCAAAAATTGCGATAGCTATGAGTATTTACACAACCCCAGGAACCATCAAGGAGTTGTGTAGAGGCTCATGCTGCGCTAGCGGTGGATCAGTCGCTCATTTGTTTCTGATAAACCGCTATCCAGGGCTTGCCCTAATGCCCGTCAGTCAAGCCCGCTCCCACACTTGATCTGTGGTGGTGCCAACATTCTCTTCCCCAGTGAGATCCCCTGTGGGAGCGGGCTTGCCCGCGATAGCGGCAGTCCAGTCACTACTTCTGGCACCTGATCCACCGCCACCGCAGGCAAGCCACACACATTTGATCTTCACTGCGTTGAGCATTGCGTTCGCTTGACTGATCAGCATCAGGCCAAGCCCGCACCACCCAAGCGCGCCGCCCATTTGATTGCGTTTGTTGCCCACTCTGCGATCACCTGCTAAACCTTGTTGCACCTACCCACGACAAGGAAGCAGTCGTATGTCAGTCGCGTCAGAAGTGTCCCTGGATGGGAAGGAGTTGACGATCGCAATCAAGGGCCGGTTCGATTTCGGCAGTCACCAGGCCTTTCGTGATGCCTATGAGCGGTTCTACAAGGTCCCCCAGACCTACATCGTGGACTTGAAAGAGGCCACCTATCTCGACAGTTCGGCCCTGGGCATGCTCCTGTTGCTGCGCGATCATGCGGGTAACGCGGCAGATGTGCGTGTGATCAACAGCAACTCTGACGTGCGCAAGATCCTCGCGATCTCCAACTTCGACAAACTGTTTGCTATCAGTTGAGCGCCCAGGCTCCCGAAACCCTGACCGTGCTGATCGCTGAAGACAGCGCTACCGATCTTTTGTTGCTCTCGACCATCGTGCGCGGCCAGGGCCATCAAGTGCTCACCGCCAGTGACGGCGCGCAAGCGGTGCAGGTATTTGCCCGCGAGCGCCCGCAGTTGGTGTTGATGGATGCCTTGATGCCGGTGATGGATGGCTTCGAGGCGGCCCGGCAGATCAAGCAGTTGGCCGGCGAGGCGCTGGTGCCGATCATCTTCCTCACGTCCCTGCGTGAGAGTGAAGCCCTGGCACGCTGCCTGGATGCCGGCGGCGATGACTTCCTGGCCAAACCCTACAACCGGATCATCCTGGCGGCGAAGATCAATGCCATGGACCGCCTGCGCCGGTTGCAGGCCACCGTACTTGAGCAGCGCGACCAGATCGCCCGGCACCATGACTACCTGCTGCATGAGCAGCGGGTGGCCAAGGCGGTGTTCGACAAGGTCGCCCACTCCGGCTGCCTGAATGCCGCGCGCAACATCCGTTACCTGCAATCGCCCTATGCGCTGTTCAATGGCGACCTGCTGCTGGCGGCCTACACGCCGTCGGGCGATATGCATGTGTTGCTGGGCGATTTCACCGGCCATGGCTTGCCGGCCGCCGTCGGCGCGATGCCCCTGGCCGAGGTGTTCTATGGCATGACCGCCAAGGGCTATGGCCTGGCGCAGACCCTGCGGGAGATGAACGCCAAGCTTAAGCGCATCCTGCCGGTGGACATGTTCTGCTGCGCCACGCTGCTGTGCCTCAGTGTGCAGCGGCGGGTGGTGGAGGTGTGGAACGGCGGCATGCCCGATGGCTATGTGCATGACGTGGCCACGGGGCGCCGAACGCCGCTGGTGTCGCGGCATTTGCCGCTGGGCGTGCTGGCCCCCGAGGCCTTTGATGACCGCACCGAGGTCTGGCCGATGGCCTTGGGCGACCGGGTGTTCCTGCTGTCTGATGGCGTGATCGATACTGCTGATGCCAACGAGCAATTGTTTGGGGTGGAGCGCTTGCAGCAGGTGTTTTCTGCCAACCGCGAGCCCGAGCGCCTGTTTGTCGAGATCGAGCAGGCGCTGGCCGCGTTCCGTGGCCAGGTGCGGGACGATATCAGCATGGTCGAGATCCGTTTGCTGGCCGAGCAGCCCCTGTACCCGGCGACCCTGCTGTACACCGACAGCGGGCAGTCGTGCCCGCTGGACTGGTCGGTGAGTTTCGAGTTTCGGGCCGAGACCCTCAAGCGTTACAACCCGTTGCCGTACCTGTTGCAGTTACTCCTGGAAATCCACGGCCTGCGCGGCCAGAGCGGGGCGCTGTACAGCGTGATGGCCGAGCTGTACTCCAATGCCCTGGAACATGGTGTGCTGGGCCTGGACTCCCAGCTCAAGCGCGATGTGCAAGGCTTTGCCCGCTATTATCGCCAGCGCAACGAGCGGCTCGACCAGTTGAGCAGTGGCTACGTGCGTGTGCACCTGGACGTGGTGCCGACCGAGGCGGGCGGGAGCCTGAGCCTGCGTATCGAAGACAGCGGCCCGGGCTTTGATGTGGAAAAAGTCCTGGCGCGACCGCTGGATGTCGACCGCCTGTCCGGGCGCGGGCTGAGCCTGGTACGGCAACTGAGCAGCAATGTACGCTGGGCGGATGGCGGGCGCAGTGTGTGCGTGGAGTTTTGCTGGGTGGCTCTGGCATAATCCGCCGATTCTTGATCAAGGAGCGAACAAGTGACGCACAAACATATGGACCGTGAAGTGTTGGTGGGTTTGCAGGAAGTGATGGAGGGCGACTATCCCCATTTGCTCGACACCTTCCTCGATGACTCGCAAAAACGTGTCGAAGCCTTGCGCAAGGCCCGCGATGACGCCAAGGCGCTGGGGCGCATAGCCCACAGCTTCAAAGGCAGCAGCGGCAACCTCGGTGCGGTGCGCCTGGCGCGCCTGTGCCAGCGCCTGGAGGTCGAGTCGGCCAAGAATGAGATTAGCGACCTGGGCAATCTGGTCGACCAGATTGATCACGAGTTCGCGTTGGTCAAGCCGCTGTACGAGTCGGAGCGCCAGCGCTTCTAGGGTTGGCGGGGCTGGTTGGAAAAGCTGGCCCGACTTTTGCTCTCTATCTTCTGCCTGCGCCCTCGACCCTGCGCAGCGGAGACCTGACTTATGCCTCTAGCCCCCAACTCGCTCCTGCAGGCCGCTCCCGCGGTCAAGCCGCAGGCTTCCCCCGCCAATGCGCAGGCAACGGCCGCGGACGCGCGGGCCAAAGCGCCAGGCTTTGCACAGGTGTTCGCCAAGGAGTCCAAGGCGCCACCCGCCAAGGCTGTGGATATGGCGCCCAAGCCCAGCCGCGACAAGCCGACCGACACCAGCGCGAAGAAGGATGTCGGCAACGACAAGCCTGCCGCTGGCACTCCAGCCGTTGCCGATAGCGGCAAGACTTTGCCTGCCACGCCGCCCGCCAAGGCGGACGCGCCAGCCAGCAGCGATGACGATAAAAATACCGACAAGGACCTGGCGCAAGCCCAGCCGCCAGCGGTCGATGGGGTGGTCGATCCGGCCTTGATCGCGGCCGTGACACCCGCACCGGTAGCGGTTCAGACCGCCGTGGTGGAGGAAGTCGCCACGCCGCTGCTGACCACGCCGCCGGTCACTGAAGAAGTTGCACCTGCCTTCGACCCGGAAGCCGACCCGCTGGACTCATTGCCGGCTGTGCGCCTGGCGATGGAGCAGGGCGGTCATGTGTCCGCCAGCAGCCAGGCTACGCAAAAGAACCTGCCAACCCAGGCCGAACCTACCGCCGCGCAGAACTTCAGCAACGGCCTGGCGGCCATGGTCGACCAGCAGGCGGCCAAGGACAGCACCGACCAGGGTGGCGAAAAGGCCTTTAGCGGCCTGCTCGAAGACGGCCTCAAGGACTTGAAGGGCGCGAGCAGCGACACCCGCGTCGATGACTTCGCCAATCGCCTGGCCGCCCTGACCCAGGCTGCCACGCCCAAGACCGCCAACGCCTTGCCACTGAATAACCAGCCACTGGCCATGCACCAGGGCGGCTGGACCGAGGAAGTGGTGAACCGGGTCATGTACCTGTCCAGCGCCAACCTCAAGTCTGCCGATATCCAATTGCAGCCTGCCGAGCTGGGGCGCCTGGATATCCGCGTGAACATGACGGCCGATCAGCAGGCCCAGGTGAACTTCATGAGCGGCCATGCCGCCGTGCGCGAGGCCCTGGAAAGCCAGTCCGGGCGCCTGCGGGAGATGTTCGCCCAGCAGGGCATGGGCCAGGTCGACGTGAACGTGTCCGACCAGTCCCGTGGCTGGCAGGGCCAGGGCCAGGAACAACAGCAGAACCAGGCGCGGGGTGTCAGCGGCAGTGGCGGACACAGCGACGGGCATGATACGGGCCTGGCTGGCGAAGTCACCGAAGTGGCGGCACCGATAGCCCAGTCCGTCATCGGCTCCAGCGCCGTGGACTACTACGCCTGACCTGAAACTGGCGCCGATCAAAATGTGGGAGCTGGCTTGCCTGCGATAGCGGTGTGTCAGCGACATAGTTCGCGCCTGATACACCGCTATCGCAGGCAAGCCAGCTCCTACATTGACGCGTTCCCCCTCACCGCAGACAACTCTGGCATAACACTTGCTCTTGCCTTCCCGTGGATCTATGAAACCCCGAATAGTGACGGATTATTGGCATGGCGAAGAGTGACGACGCAGCAACAGCACCTGCAGCAGGCAAGGGCAAGCTCAAGATGATCCTGCTGATTGTCGTGGCCTTGTTACTGGCCATCGGCGTGTCGGTGGGGGCTACCTGGTACTTTATGCACAGTGCCCAGAGCAAGCCGGTACCTGCGGCCGAGACTGCCAGCAACGTCAAGCAACCGGCAATTTTCGAGCAGATGCTCCCGGCCTTTGTCGCCAACTACAACCAGAACGGTCGCCAGCGCTACCTGCAGGTGAGTATTTCCCTGCTGGCGCGCAACCAGGCGGACCTCGATGCGCTCAAGGTGCATATGCCGGTGATCCGCAACAACTTGGTGATGCTGTTCTCCGGGCAGAGTTTCGATAGCCTGGCCACCCCCGTGGGCCAGGAAATGTTGCGCCAGAAAGTCACGGCCAGCGTGCAGGAAGTGGCCCAGAAAGAACTGGGCAAAGTCGTGGTCGAGCAGGCGCTCTTCACTAATTTCGTATTGCAGTAGGATCACGACATGGCCGTGCAAGACCTGCTGTCCCAGGATGAAATCGACGCCCTGTTGCATGGTGTCGACGATGGTCTGGTACAGACCGAAATGGCTGCCGAGCCCGGCAGCGTCAAAAGTTATGACCTGACCAGCCAGGATCGCATCGTCCGTGGACGCATGCCGACCCTGGAGATGATCAACGAGCGTTTTGCCCGCTACACCCGGATCAGCATGTTCAACATGCTGCGCCGCTCGGCGGACGTGGCGGTGGGCGGCGTGCAGGTGATGAAGTTTGGCGAGTACGTGCATTCGCTGTACGTGCCTACCAGCCTGAACCTGGTCAAGATCAAGCCGTTGCGCGGCACCGCCTTGTTCATCCTCGACGCCAAGTTGGTGTTCAAGCTGGTGGACAACTTCTTCGGCGGCGACGGCCGTCACGCCAAGATCGAAGGCCGCGAGTTCACCCCCACCGAGTTGCGCGTCGTGCGCATGGTGCTGGAGCAGGCCTTTATCGACTTGAAGGAAGCCTGGCAGGCGATCATGGAAGTCAATTTCGAGTACATCAACTCGGAAGTGAACCCGGCCATGGCCAACATCGTCGGGCCCAGCGAAGCCATTGTGGTCTCCACCTTCCATATCGAACTCGATGGCGGCGGCGGCGACCTGCACGTGACCATGCCGTACTCGATGATCGAGCCGGTGCGCGAGATGCTCGACGCCGGCTTCCAGTCCGACCTCGACGACCAGGACGAACGCTGGGTCAAGGCCCTGCGCGAAGACTTGCTGGATGTCGATGTGCCGCTGAGTGCCACCGTGGCGCGCCGCCAGTTGCGCCTGCGCGATATTTTGCACATGCAGCCGGGGGATGTGATTCCCGTCGAACTGCCGGACGAATTGATCATGCGCGCCAATGGCGTGCCGTCGTTCAAGGTCAAGCTCGGCTCCCACAAAGGGAACCTGGCGTTGCAAGTGGTTGAGCCGATCAACCGTCGCTGATGCATCCCCTAATTGATGATTTTTGCTGCGCCGAGGACATGTAATGGCTACCGAACACGAAAACACTTCCGCCGAAGACCAGGCCCTGGCTGACGAATGGGCGGCTGCCCTGGAAGAGACCGGCGATGCAGGCCAGGACGATATCGACGCCTTGCTGGCGGCCGACGCCGCCACTGCGCCGGTGGGTAACCGCCTGCCCATGGAAGAGTTTGGCAGCGTGCCGAAGAACCATGAGCCCGTATCGCTCGATGGGCCCAACCTGGACGTGATCCTCGATATCCCGGTGTCGATTTCCATGGAAGTGGGCAGCACCGAAATCAACATCCGCAACCTGTTGCAACTCAACCAGGGTTCGGTGATCGAGCTTGATCGCCTGGCTGGCGAGCCGCTGGATGTGCTGGTCAACGGCACGCTGATCGCCCATGGCGAAGTGGTGGTGGTCAACGAGAAGTTCGGCATCCGCCTGACTGACGTGATCAGCCCCAGCGAACGTATCAAGAAGCTGCGCTGAGATGAGTCGCCGCTTGCTGGGACTGTTGTGGGCGCTGCCGCTGGGCGTCTTCGCGGCTGAACCGGTGGCTCAGGTCGCCGCGCCGGCCGGCGGCGGCAGCGTAACTGGGCAACTGACTCAGTTGGTGCTCGGCCTGTTGCTGGTGGTGGGGTTGATCTTTGCCCTCGCCTGGTTGTTGCGCCGGGTACAGCGCATTGGCCCGGGCCATGCCCAGGTCATTGAGCTGGTGGGGTCGCGGGCCCTGGGGCCGCGTGATCGCCTGGTGCTGGTGCAGGTGGGCGAGGAACAGATCCTGCTCGGCCTCACCCCTGGCCGGATTACCCCGTTGCACGTGCTCAAGCATCCGGTGAGCGTGGCCCAGACCGAGGCCGCCACACCGGAGTTCGCCCAGCGCCTGATGGAGCTGATGGGCAAGGACCAGAAGGATAAGAAGTAATGCGCGTTCTATTGGCGCTCATGCTGTTGCTGGCCGCGCCCCTGGCGTTCGGTGCCGACCCGTTGTCGATCCCGGCGATCACCCTGGGCACTAACGCGGCCGGGGCCCAGGAGTATTCGGTCAGTCTGCAGATCCTGCTGATCATGACCGCGCTGAGCTTTATCCCGGCGTTCGTCATGCTGATGACCAGCTTCACCCGGATCATTATCGTGTTCTCGATTCTGCGCCAGGCCCTGGGCCTGCAGCAGACCCCGTCGAACCAGATCCTTACCGGCATGGCGCTGTTTCTGACGCTGTTTATCATGGCGCCGGTGTTCGACAAGGTGAACCAGCAAGCCCTGCAACCCTACCTGGCGGAGAAAATGACCGCCCAGGATGCGGTGGAAAAGGCCCAGGGCCCGATCAAGGATTTTATGCTGTCGCAGACCCGTTCCAGTGACCTGGAACTGTTTGTACGCCTGTCCAAGCGCACCGATATCGCCAGCCCGGACCAGGCGCCGCTGACGATCCTGGTGCCGGCGTTCGTCACCTCGGAGCTCAAGACCGCGTTCCAGATCGGGTTCATGATCTTTATCCCGTTCCTGATCATCGACCTGGTGGTGGCCAGTGTGCTGATGGCCATGGGTATGATGATGCTGTCGCCGCTGATCATTTCGTTGCCGTTCAAGATCATGCTGTTTGTCCTGGTGGACGGTTGGGCGCTGATTATCGGCACCCTGGCCGGCAGTTTCGGAGGGGTATAGCGCCATGACCCCGGAAGTCGCCGTCGACCTGTTTCGTGAAGCATTGTGGCTGACCACCCTGATGGTCGCCGTGCTGGTGGTGCCCAGCCTGTTGGTCGGTTTGCTGGTGGCGATGTTCCAGGCTGCCACGCAGATCAACGAACAGACCCTGAGCTTCCTCCCGCGCTTGCTGGTCATGCTGGTCACGCTGATCGTGGCCGGCCCCTGGCTGGTGCAGACCTTCATGGAATACATCCTGCAGCTGTACGGCAGTATTCCGCAGTTGATCGGCTGACCTGATGCAGTCCTTGCTGGCATTGACCGACACCCAGATCAGCACCTGGGTGGCCGCGTTCATCCTGCCGCTGTTTCGTGTGGGCGCGTTGCTGATGACCATGCCGGTGATCGGCACGACCCTGGTGCCCAAGCGCGTACGCCTGTTTTTCACGGTGGCGATTACCGTGGTCATCGTGCCGACGCTGCCGGCGATGCCGCCGGTCAACGCCCTGGACCTCAGTGCGCTGCTGCTGATTGCCGAGCAGATCCTGATCGGTGCCTTGATGGGCTTCTCCCTGACCCTGTTCTTCCAGGCCTTCGTGATTGCCGGGCAAATCGTCTCGATCCAGATGGGCATGGGCTTCGCGTCCATGGTCGACCCCACCAACGGCGTGTCGGTGGCGGTGATCGGGCAGTTCCTGACCATGCTGGTGACCTTGCTGTTTTTGGCCATGAACGGCCATCTGGTGGCGTTTGAGATCCTCACCGAGAGCTTCACCACCTTGCCGGTGGGCGAGGGGCTGATCGTCAATCACTTCTGGGAAGTGGTCGGCCGCCTCAGTTGGGTGCTGGGCGCGGCGTTGCTGCTGGTACTGCCGGCGATCACCGCGCTGCTGGTGGTCAACATTGCCTTCGGCGTGATGACCCGCGCCGCGCCGCAGTTGAATATCTTCGCCATTGGTTTCCCGCTGACCCTGGTGTTGGGCCTGGGGATTTTCTGGGTCGGCCTGGCCGACATTCTCAATCAGTATCAACCGCTGGCCAGTGACGCCTTGCAGTTCTTACGTGATCTGGCACGGGCGCGCTAAGCCATGGCCGAAAGCGAGAGTGGTCAGGACAAGACAGAAGACCCCACGGAGAAACGTAAAAAGGACTCCCGGGAAAAGGGCGAGATTGCCCGCTCCAAAGAGCTCAACACCCTGGCGGTGATGCTCGCCGGTGCCGGTGGCCTGCTGATCTACGGCGGCGGCCTGGCCCAGGACTTGATGGAGATCATGAAGCACAACTTCTCCCTGCCCCGGGATGTGCTGCTGGACCCGCGCGCCATGGGCATCTACCTGCTGCACTCGGGGAAGATCGCGATCCTGGCCGCGCAGCCGGTGCTGATCACCTTGCTCCTGGCGGCGATCATCGGGCCGATTTCCCTGGGTGGCTGGCTGTTTGCGGCCGGCAGCCTGGCGCCTAAATTCAGTCGGATGAACCCCGGTGCGGGGATCAAGCGCATGTTCTCCGCCAAGGCTGTGGTAGAGCTGCTCAAGGCCCTGGCGAAATTTTTTATCATCCTGTTCGTGGCGCTGGTGGTGTTGAAGTCAGATATCGACGACTTGCTGCGCATCGCCCATGAACCGCTGGAGCTGGCGATCATCCACAGCGTGCAGTTGGTGGGCTGGAGCGCATTGTGGATGGCCTGCGGCCTGATCCTGATTGCCGCAGTGGATGCGCCGATCCAGCTGTGGGAAAGCCACAAGAAACTGCTGATGACCAAGCAGGAAGTGCGCGACGAGCACAAGGACCAGGAAGGTCGGCCGGAAGTGAAGCAGCGTATCCGCCAACTGCAACGCGACATGTCCCAGCGCAAGATGATGGCTTCGGTGCCGGATGCCGATGTGGTCATCACCAACCCGACCCACTACGCCGTGGCGCTCAAATACGACGCCGAGAAGGGCGGCGCGCCGCTGTTGCTGGCCAAGGGTAGCGACTTCACTGCCTTGAAAATCCGCGAAATCGCCCAGGCCAACGACATCCTGCTGTTGGAATCGCCGGCGCTGGCGCGTTCGATCTTCTATTCCACCGATCTCGATCACGAGATCCCGGCCGGGTTGTACCTGGCGGTGGCCCAGGTGCTGGCCTATGTCTACCAGATTCGCCAATACCGCGCGGGCAAGGGCAAACGCCCGGATCCGCTCAAGGACTTGCCGATTCCGCCGGATTTGCGGCGCGATTCTTGAGTCTTCTGCTGCCTCTTTCGACGTCATCGCGGGCCAGCCCGGCTCCCACATTTGATCGCATTCCAATGTGGGAGCCGGGCTGGCCCGCGATGGCGTCGGAACAGGTGCTTACCGTTCGTCCAACTCCCTTCCGACCTGTCAACTTTGACAGTAGTCAGCCCCCGTGCAGCGCGCTTTGATAGACCGGGAACAGGCACTGATTTGGGAGAAGGGCAATGGCAACGGGTACGGTGAAGTGGTTTACCGATTCAAAGGGCTTTGGATTCATCACGCAAGACGCCGGAGGAGAGGACCTGTTTGTGCACTTCTCGAGCATTCAAAGCAACGGCTTCAAGTCGCTGGCGGAGGGCCAGAAGGTGGAATATGAAGTTGTAGAGGGTCCGAAAGGCAAGCAGGCATCAAACGTGCGTCCACTCTGATGATCGTTCCCACGCTCCTGCGTGGGAACTATCTCGTCCCTGAAGCAAAAGTTGGAAGGCTTCTTGCAATACCGCCTTCAGGACGCCTCTCGGCGTCAAAAGTTTGCTTCAAGGTGACGAGGAATACCGGTGGATCGCTCTAATATGTTCAACACAGCCCGTGGCACTCTGACGGACCTCTCGCGAGGCAATCTGGGTGTGCCGTTGTTGCTGTTGGTCATGCTGGCAATGATGATGTTGCCGATGCCGCCGTTCCTGCTGGACGTGTTCTTCACCTTCAACATTGCCCTGTCTATCGTCGTGCTGCTGGTCTGCGTGTACGCGCTGCGGCCTTTGGATTTTGCGGTCTTCCCCACCATTTTGCTGGTTGCCACGCTGCTGCGCCTGGCCCTTAACGTGGCCTCCACGCGGGTGGTGATGCTGCACGGCCAGGACGGCCACGCCGCCGCCGGCAAGGTGATCCAGGCCTTCGGCGAGGTGGTGATCGGCGGTAACTACGTGGTCGGTATCGTGGTGTTTGCGATCCTGATGATCATCAACTTCGTGGTGGTGACCAAGGGCGCCGGGCGGATTTCCGAGGTCAGCGCGCGTTTTACCCTCGACGCCATGCCCGGCAAGCAAATGGCGATCGACGCCGACCTCAACGCCGGCCTGATCGACCAGAACCAGGCCAAGGCCCGCCGCTCGGAAGTGGCCCAGGAAGCCGAGTTCTATGGCTCCATGGACGGTGCCAGCAAGTTCGTGCGCGGCGACGCCATTGCCGGCCTGCTGATCCTGTTTATCAACCTGATCGGCGGCATGGCGGTCGGTATCTTCCAGCACGGCATGACCTTTGGCGATGCAGGCAAGGTTTACGCCCTGTTGACCATTGGTGACGGTTTGGTGGCGCAATTGCCATCACTGTTGTTATCGACAGCTGCGGCGATCATGGTCACCCGTGCGTCCGGCTCCGAAGACATGGGCAAGCAGATCAACCGCCAGATGTTCGCCTCACCCAAGGCCCTGGCCGTGGCGGCCGGCATCATGGCGATCATGGGCATTGTGCCGGGCATGCCGCATTTCTCGTTCTTGACCATGGCCGCGCTGGCCGCCGGCGGGGCGTACCTGTTCTGGAAAAAGCAGAACACCATCAAGGTCCAGGCCTTGAAAGAGGTGGAGCGCCAGCAAGACCTGCTGCCGTCGCCGGCCCGCGCCCAGGAAACCAAGGAGTTGGGCTGGGATGACGTGACCCCCATCGACATGATCGGCCTGGAAGTCGGCTACCGCCTGATCCCCCTGGTGGACCGCAACCAGGGCGGCCAGTTGCTGGCGCGGATCAAGGGCGTGCGCAAGAAGCTGTCCCAGGATCTGGGCTTTTTGATGCCCACCGTACATATCCGCGACAACCTCGACCTGGCCCCCAGTGCCTACCGCCTGACGCTGATGGGCGTGACCCTGGCCGAAGCCGAGATCTACCCCGACCGCGAACTGGCGATCAACCCCGGCCAGGTCTTCGGCACCCTCAGCGGCATAACCGCCAAAGATCCGGCTTTTGGCCTGGACGCGGTGTGGATCGAAGTCAGCCAGCGCAGCCAGGCGCAGTCCCTGGGCTACACCGTGGTCGATGCCAGCACGGTGGTGGCGACCCACCTCAACCAGATTCTGTACAAGCACTCCCACGAGTTGATTGGCCACGAAGAAGTCCAGCAACTCATGCAATTGCTGGCCAAGGCCTCGCCAAAGCTGGCCGAAGAGCTGGTGCCGGGGGTGTTGTCGCTGTCGCAACTGCTCAAGGTGCTGCAAGCGCTTTTGGCCGAACAGGTACCGGTGCGGGACATTCGCAGCATTGCCGAGGCTATCGCCAACAATGCCGCCAAGAGTCAAGATACTGCCGCGCTGGTGGCTGCGGTGCGCGTCGGTTTGTCGCGCGCCATCGTCCAAAGCATTGTAGGGCTTGACTCTGAGCTGCCTGTGATCACCTTGGAACCAAGGTTGGAACAAATATTGCTCAATAGTATCCAGAAGGCAGGGCAGGGCCAGGAAGAGGGCGTCCTGCTGGAGCCAAGCATGGCTGAAAAGCTGCAGCGTTCGTTGATTGACGCCGCACAGCGCCAGGAAATGCAGGGCCAACCGGTGATTCTGCTGGTGGCAGGCCCCGTCCGGGCGATGTTGTCGCGGTTTGGACGCCTGGCAGTACCGAATTTGCACGTTTTGGCTTACCAGGAAATTCCTGACAATAAGCAAGTGACTATCGTCGCGACAGTAGGGCCCAACGGCTGAGGTAGTGGGTTATGCAAGTAAAGCGTTTTTTCGCCGCCGATATGCGTCAGGCCATGAAGCTGGTTCGTGATGAACTGGGCGCCGACGCGGCTATTATCGGTAACCGTCGCATTGCCGGCGGTGTCGAGCTGACGGCTGCCCTGGATTACAAACCCCAGGCCTTGGCGCCGCGCGTGCCGAACATGGAACTCGAAGACGAGTTGCGCAAGACCGCCTCGCGTATTGTCTCGGCCCAGGCCGAGCTGAGCATGCGTGGCGACAGCGATGCGACCACCAATCGCCAATTGTTTGCCGGCCTGCCGCTGACGGCGGCCGAGCCACTCGTCGAACCGACTTTTGTCGAGCCGCCACGTCCCGCCGCGCCAGCACCGGCCGCTGCGGTCGACCAGCGCGTGTTCGACTCGATGCGTTTTGAACTCAATGGCCTGCGTGAACTGTTGGAAGTGCAGTTGGGCTCGCTGGCCTGGAACCAGTTGCAAGGCAGCAAGCCGCAACAGGCCAACCTCTGGCGCCGCCTGCAACGCATCGGCCTGTCCGGCCCGTTGTCGCGCGACTTGCTGGAACTGACCACCGGCATAGAAGAGCCTCGCCAGGCCTGGCGCATGTTGCTGGCGCACCTGGCGCGGATGATCCAGACCCCGGAAATCGAACCCCTTGAAGAAGGTGGCGTGATTGCCATGGTCGGCCCTGCCGGCATGGGCAAGACCACCACCCTGGCCAAGCTGGCCGCCCGTTATGTCCTCAAGTACGGCGCCCATAACATTGCGCTGGTGAGCATGGACAGCTACCGCATCGGTGCCCAGGAACAGCTCAAGACCCTGGGCCGGATCCTCAATGTGCCGGTGACCCACGTCGACCCGGGCCAGTCCCTGGCCAACGCCCTCGACCCGCTGCTGCGCAAGCGCGTGGTGCTGATCGATACCGCCGGCCTGCAAGCCAGCGACCCGGCGTTGCGCATGCAACTGGAAAGCCTGGCCGGGCGCGGGATCAAGTCGAAAAATTACCTGGTACTTGCAACAACCAGCCAGAAACAGGTTCTGACTGCTGCGTACCACAGCTACAAACGTTGTGGGCTGGCCGGTTGCATCCTGACTAAGCTGGATGAAACCGCAAGCCTGGGCGAAGTGTTGAGCCTTGCCATCAGCCATGAATTACCGGTCGCCTACCTGACCGACGGGCCGCGGATCCCGGATGACTTGCATCTGCCGCGCCGTCATCAGTTGGTCAGCCGCGCGGTCAGTGTGCAAATGCAGGACGAACCCAGTGAAGAGGCGATGGCGGATATGTTCGCCGACCTCTATCACAACCCAGCCAAGCGGGTCGGCTGAACGGCAACATGCAACACAGTGCAATGTACCTACATCGATGGTCTGCTACCGCGGCCACCCTATGTAGCCTGCGGCTAAGCAAGACAAGGTAAAGAAAGAACATGGGCAGCATGCATCCCGTACAGGTGATCGCGGTGACCGGCGGCAAAGGTGGCGTCGGGAAAACTAACGTGTCAGTGAATTTGTCCCTGGCCCTGGCAGAGCTTGGCCGCCGCGTCATGCTGCTGGATGCCGACCTGGGCCTCGCGAACGTTGACGTTCTGCTGGGACTGACGCCCAAACATACCCTGGCCGATGTCATTGAAGGCCGCTGTGAGCTGCGCGACGTGCTGTTGCAGGGGCCTGGGGGGATTCGTATCGTCCCGGCCGCCTCCGGCACCCAGAGCATGGTACATCTGAGCCCGGCGCAGCACGCCGGCCTTATCCAGGCCTTCAGTGATATCGGCGACAACCTCGACGTGCTGGTGATCGACACTGCCGCCGGGATCGGCGAGTCCGTGGTCAGCTTCGTGCGCGCCGCGCAAGAAGTATTGCTGGTGGTCTGCGACGAACCCACCTCGATCACCGACGCCTACGCCCTGATCAAACTGCTCAATCGCGACTACGGCATGAACCGCTTCCGCGTTCTGGCCAACATGGCCCAGAGCCCGCAAGAAGGGCGCAACCTGTTCGCCAAGTTGACCAAGGTCACGGATCGCTTCCTCGATGTCGCCTTACAATACGTCGGCGCAGTTCCCTATGACGAGTGTGTGCGCAAGGCTGTGCAAAAGCAGCGTGCAGTCTATGAAGCGTTCCCTCGTTCGAAATGCGCGTTGGCGTTCAAGGCAATTGCTCAGAAGGTCGATACCTGGCCACTGCCCGCCAATCCCCGGGGGCATCTGGAGTTTTTCGTCGAGCGATTGGTGCATCAGACGAGTGCGGGACCGGTGCTATGACAGCCAGCGGCTACAACCTTTACAAAAAATCAGCGCGTGACAGCCAGGGCGAATTGATCGAGCGCTATGCGCCCCTGGTCAAGCGCATTGCCTACCACCTGCTGGCACGCCTGCCCGCCAGTGTCCAGGTCGAAGACCTGATCCAGGCGGGGATGATCGGCCTGCTCGAAGTGTCGACCAAGTACGACGCGAGCAAGGGTGCGAGTTTCGAGACGTATGCGGGTATCCGTATCCGTGGCGCGATGCTCGATGAAGTGCGTAAAGGTGATTGGGCGCCGCGTTCGGTCCACCGCAATACCCGGATGGTGAGTGACGCAATTCGCTCAATTGAAGCAAAAACCGGTCGCGACGCTAAAGATCACGAAGTTGCGGCCGAACTCCAATTGAGTCTCGACGATTACTACGGGATTTTGAACGATACCTTGGGCAGCCGCCTGTTCAGTTTCGACGACCTGCTGCAGGACGGCGAACATGAAGGGCTGCACGAGGATGGCGCGAGCGCTCACCAGGAGCCTTCACGCGACCTGGAAGATGAACGCTTCCAGGGCGCCCTGGCAGAGGCGATTGCCAATCTGCCGGAACGTGAGCGGCTGGTGTTGGCGCTGTACTACGACGAAGAGCTGAACCTCAAGGAAATCGGTGAGGTCCTGGGGGTCAGCGAATCGCGGGTCAGCCAGCTACATAGCCAATGCGCGGCCCGCTTGCGGGGGCGTTTGGGAGAGTGGCGAGCGCGCTGACAGGCAGTGTGGGGACAGTGCGAACGATAACCGCCACGGCGCAAGCCCGGCGGGAGCGGCCCGTGATGTGCCCCAGCAGTCCTTTTTGTGTAATGCCTGTTGAATGATATGGCGCGCCCAGGTGCTGGACGCGTTTAAGACTGCTTGGAGGTCGAATTGGACAAGAACATGAAAATCCTCATCGTTGATGACTTCTCAACGATGCGGCGGATCATAAAAAACCTGTTGCGTGACCTTGGGTTCACTAACACGGTCGAGGCGGATGACGGCATTACGGCGATTCCGATCCTCAACAGCGGGAGCATCGACTTTCTGGTAACCGACTGGAACATGCCTGGCATGACCGGTATCGATCTGCTGCGCCACGTGCGCGCTGATGAAAAGCTGCGCAGCCTGCCTGTGCTGATGGTGACCGCTGAAGCCAAGCGTGAACAGATCATCGAAGCCGCCCAGGCCGGGGTCAACGGCTACGTGGTCAAGCCATTCACTGCACTGGCCTTGAAAGAGAAGATTGAAAAAATCTTCGAACGCATCGGTCATTGATGCTGCCACGGGGGAGCTATGGAGCATAAAGAATCATCGCAGGCCGACTTTGAGTCGACCCTGAAAAAACATGCTCACCAACTCGTCGAAAGCCTGGAAAAAGGCCAGTTCGGCGACGCAGTGCAGTTGATCCATGAGCTCAACCAGACCCGCGACCGCGGCCTGTATCAGGAAGTGGGCAAGCTCACCCGTGAGTTGCACAGTGCGATCGTCAATTTCCAGATCGACCCGCACATGCCCCAGGCCGAGGAAATCTCGCAGATCACCGATGCCACCGAACGCCTGTCCTATGTGGTCAGGCTGACTGAGGCGGCAGCCAATCGCACCATGGACCTGGTGGAAAACGCCACGCCCCTGGTGAACGGCATGGCCAATGAGGCCAAGGCGTTGAGCGCTGATTGGGGTCGCTTCATGCGGCGCGAAGTGGGTGCTGAAGAATTTCGCGAGCTGGCGCGCCGGGTCGAGGGTTTCCTGGCACGCAGCGAGCAGGAAAACCGCACGGTTTCCAGCAACCTCAATGACATCCTGCTGGCCCAGGACTACCAGGACCTGACCGGCCAGGTGATCAAGCGCGTGACCCTGCTGGTCACCGAAGTGGAAAGCAACCTGCTCAAACTGGTGCTGATGGCCGGTCAGGTCGACCGTTTTGCCGGCATCGAACACGACCGCGAAGCGATCCTCTCGGAAAAAGATCCACAAAAACACCTCGCCAAGGGTGAAGGTCCGCAGATTCATGCCGATAAACGTGAAGACGTTATGTCAGGTCAAGATGACGTAGACGATTTGCTGTCCAGTTTAGGCTTCTAAGGAGCACGCAATATGAGCTTCGGCGCCGATGAAGAAATCCTTCAGGATTTCCTTGTAGAGGCCGGCGAAATTCTAGAGCAGTTGTCCGAGCAACTGGTCGAGCTGGAAAGCCGACCGGATGATGCGAACCTGCTCAATGCAATTTTTCGCGGTTTTCACACTGTAAAAGGGGGCGCCGGCTTCCTCCAGCTCCATGAGCTGGTGGAGTGCTGCCACATCGCCGAAAACGTGTTCGACATCCTGCGCAAGGGTGAGCGTCACGTTGATTCGGAATTGATGGACGTGATCCTCGAAGCCCTGGACGCGGTCAACGGCATGTTCAATGAAGTGCGCGAACGCGCACCGATTACGGCTGCCACCCCGGAACTGCTGGCCGCCCTGGCGCGCCTGGCAGAGCCTGCCGCTGTATCTGCCGCCCCGGTGGTTGAGGCGGCGCCTGAGCCGGTGGCTGAACCCGACGTTACCGACAGCGAATTCGAACAACTGCTGGACTCCCTCAATGCCGTCAAGGCCGAGGCACAAGCACCGGCAGCGGCTGCGCCGGCCATGGTGCCGACCAGCGAAGACATCACCGACGCCGAGTTCGAGTCATTGCTCGACCAGTTGCACGGCAAGGGCCAGTTCGCCCCGGACGCCGTGGCAGCCACACCGGCGCCTGTGGAGCCGGCAGCGCCAGCGGCCAGCACCGACATTACCGACGACGAATTTGAAGCACTGCTGGATCAGTTGCACGGCAAAGGCTCGTTTGCCGCCGATGCCCTGCCGGCAGTCGCTGCGGCGGTTGCACCTGCCGCTGCCACGCCTGCTGCTGCGGCACCGGCGGCGGATGGCCTGATCACCGACCATGAATTTGAATCCCTGCTCGACGAATTGCACGGCAAGGGCAAGTTCTCCGAAGTAGCGCCTGGCGCCGCAGCCACCGCGACCGCCACCGCAGCGGTGGCCAAGCCGGCACCCGCTGCCGCCAAGGCTGCTTCACCGGCTCCGGCCCGTGCCGCCGCCCCGGCGCCAGCCCGCGCGCCGGCAGCTGCCGAGAAAGCCCCGGCCAGTGAAGCCGAAACCACCGTGCGGGTCGATACCGCGCGCCTGGACGACATCATGAACATGGTCGGCGAACTGGTGCTGGTGCGTAACCGCCTGGTGCGCCTGGGCCTGAACAGCGGCGACGAAGCCATGCAAAAGGCCGTGTCGAACCTCGACGTGGTCACTGCCGATCTGCAGACCGCGGTGATGAAGACGCGCATGCAGCCGATCAAGAAGGTCTTCGGGCGCTTCCCGCGCCTGGTCCGTGACTTGGCCCGGCAGTTGAAGAAAGAGATCGCCCTGGAACTGGTGGGCGAAGAAACCGACCTCGACAAAAACCTTGTCGAGGCCCTGGCCGACCCGCTGGTCCACTTGGTGCGCAACGCGGTCGACCACGGTGTGGAAACCCCCGAAGAGCGCGAAGCCAGCGGCAAGCCGCGCCTGGGCAAAGTGATCCTGGCCGCCGAACAGGAAGGCGACCATATCCTGCTGTCGATCACCGATGACGGCAAAGGCATGGACTCCAATATCCTGCGCGGTATCGCGGTCAAGCGCGGCGTCATGGACAAGGACGCCGCCGACCGCCTCACCGACACTGAGTGCTACAACCTGATTTTTGCCCCGGGCTTCTCGACCAAGACCGAGATTTCCGACGTGTCCGGCCGTGGCGTGGGCATGGACGTGGTGAAGACCAAGATCAGCCAGCTCAACGGCTCGATCAATATCTACTCGACCAAGGGCCAGGGCTCGAAGATAGTCATCAAGGTGCCGTTGACCCTGGCGATCATGCCGACCCTGATGGTGATGCTGGGCAACCAGGCGTTCGCCTTCCCGCTGGTCAACGTCAACGAGATCTTCCACCTCGACCTGTCGCGCACCAATGTGGTCGATGGCCAGGAAGTGGTGATTGTGCGGGACAAGGCCCTGCCGCTGTTCTACCTCAAGCGTTGGCTGGTGGCGTCCGCCGCTCATGAAGAGCAGCGCGAAGGCCACGTGGTGATCCTGTCCGTGGGCACCCAGCGTATCGGCTTTGTCGTCGATCAACTGGTTGGCCAGGAAGAAGTGGTCATCAAGCCATTGGGCAAGATGCTGCAAGGAACGCCAGGCATGTCGGGTGCGACCATTACCGGTGACGGTCGGATCGCGCTGATTCTCGATGTTCCGAGCATGCTCAAGCGTTACGCCGCACGGCGTATTTGATTCGGCCCGGGCAGGGCGGTTGTCCCTCGCCCGGCCTAACGGAGTGGTTATGGTAGTCAAGGTTCTGGTGGTGGACGATTCGGGTTTCTTCCGCCGCCGCGTCTCGGAAATTCTTTCAGCGGATTCCAACATCCAGGTGGTCGGAACGGCCACCAACGGCAAAGAGGCGATTGATCAGGCCCTGGCATTGAAGCCGGACGTGATCACCATGGACTACGAGATGCCGATGATGGATGGCATCACTGCCGTGCGCCACATCATGCAGCGTTGCCCGACCCCGGTCTTGATGTTCTCGTCGCTGACCCACGAAGGCGCCCGGGTGACCCTCGACGCGCTGGACGCTGGCGCCGTGGACTTCCTGCCGAAGAATTTCGAAGACATCTCGCGCAACCCGGAAAAGGTCAAGCAGATGCTCTGCGAGAAGGTGCACAGCATCTCGCGCAGCAACCGCAGCAGCTTCCGCGCGCCGGTGGCTCCCGCCCCGGTAGCGGCGCCGGCACCGACCAGCAGCAGTTTCGGGCGCCCGGCCCCAGCCCCGGTGGCAAGGCCTGCCGTGGCCCCGGCGCGTACAGCGGCGCCGAGTCCGGCGTCGCCTGCGCCCAAGCGCAAGGCCTACAAACTGGTGGCGATCGGGACCTCCACCGGCGGCCCGGTGGCCTTGCAGCGGGTCTTGACCCAGTTGCCGGCCAACTTCCCCGCGCCCATCGTGCTCATCCAGCACATGCCCGCCGCATTCACCAAGGCCTTTGCCGAGCGCCTGGACAAGCTGTGCCGCATCAGCGTCAAGGAAGCCGAAGACGGCGACATTCTGCGTCCGGGCCTGGCGTTGCTGGCCCCAGGTGGCAAGCAAATGATGGTCGACGGTCGCGGCGCGGTGAAAATCCTGCCGGGTGACGAGCGTCTGAACTACAAGCCGTGCGTGGATATCACCTTCGGTTCGGCGGCCAAGTCCTACGGCGACAAAGTTCTGGCGGTGGTCCTCACCGGCATGGGCGCCGACGGTCGCGAAGGCGCACGCCTGCTCAAGCAGGGCGGCAGCTCGATCTGGGCCCAGGATGAAGCCAGCTGCGTGATCTATGGCATGCCCATGGCCATCGTCAAGGCCGACCTGGCCGACGCGGTCTACAGCCTGGATGACATCGGCAAGCACCTGGTGGAGGCCTGTCACTGATGGATGTGTTGAGCCTGGTTGGGATTCTTCTGGCGTTTGTCGCCATTATTGGCGGCAACTACCTGGAAGGCGGCCATCTTGGCGCCCTGGCCAACGGCCCGGCAGCGTTGATCGTGATCGGCGGCACCGTCGGCGCGGCGCTGTTGCAATCGCCCCTGAGCTCGTTCAAGCGGGCGATGCAGATCCTGGTGTGGATCATTTTCCCGCCGCGCGTGGATTTGGCCGGCGGCATCGACCGCGTGGTCAACTGGAGCCTAACCGCGCGCAAGGAAGGCTTGCTGGGCCTTGAAGGCGTGGCCGATGCCGAGCCCGACAGCTACGCGCGCAAAGGCCTGCAACTGCTGGTCGACGGCGCGGAGCCGGAAGCCATCCGCAGCATCCTTGAAGTGGACTTCTACACCCAGGAAAGCCGTGATATCAACGCGGCCAAAGTCTTTGAAAGTATGGGTGGCTACGCGCCGACCATCGGCATCATCGGTGCGGTGATGGGCTTGATCCATGTGATGGGCAACCTGGCCGACCCTTCGCAATTGGGCAGCGGCATCGCTGTGGCGTTCGTCGCCACCATCTATGGCGTGGCCAGTGCCAACCTGTTGCTGCTACCGATTGCCAGCAAGCTCAAATCCATTGCCATGCGCCAGTCCCGTTACCGGGAAATGCTGCTCGAAGGCATCCTGTCGATTGCCGAGGGCGAGAACCCGCGGTCCATCGAATTGAAGCTCCAGGGCTTCATGGATTGATGGGGGGTATTGCCTGTGAGCCGTCGCCGCCGCGAGCCTGAAGAGCACGTCAACCATGAACGCTGGCTGGTGTCCTACGCCGACTTCATCACCTTGCTGTTCGCCTTTTTCGTGGTGATGTACTCCATTTCCTCGATCAACGAAGGCAAGTACAAGGTCATCTCCGAAGCCCTGGTAGGGGTATTTACCGATTCGGACCGGGCGCTCAAGCCAATCCCCATTGGCGACGAGCGGCCCAAGACCACCACCCCGGCCAAACCGTTGGTCAAGGACAGCGACGAGACTGACGCCGGCATCAGTGGCGGCAGCGACCCGCTCAAGAGCATCGCCGACGATATCAGCGCGGCGTTTGGCGACCTGATCAGCTCCAACCAGATGACCATTCGTGGCAACGAGCTGTGGGTGGAGATCGAGCTCAATTCCAGCCTGCTGTTCGCCAGCGCCGATGCTATCCCCAGCGACATAGCCTTCAGCATCATCGACAAGGTGGCGGCCATCTTGAAGCCCTTCGACAACCCGATCCACGTCGAAGGCTTTACCGATGACCAGCCGATTCATACCGCGCAATTTCCCACCAATTGGGAGTTGTCGTCGGCGCGATCGGCGAGCATCGTGCGCATGCTGGCCATGCAGGGGGTCAACCCTGGGCGCCTGGCGTCGGTGGGCTATGGCGAATTCCAGCCGGTGGCCAATAATGCGACGGCCGAAGGCCGCGCGCGCAATCGGCGGGTGGTGTTGGTGGTGTCGCGCAACCTCGATGTGCGGCGCAGCCTGACCGCCACCGGTGCGGCCAATGCACAACCTGATGCAGCAATGAAGCGGGCTGGCACACAAACTGCACCGACGCCCGTAAAGCCGCCGGAACGCGGGAGTGCCGTCAATTCTCCGTCACCGGCTCTATAACCTCGTGCTATTTCTCGGTCGAGCCAGTGCCTGCCGGGAGGAACAATCCGAATGAGAGTCTGGGCAGTTGCCAATCAAAAAGGTGGGGTCGGCAAGACCACCACCTCCATCGCCTTAGCCGGCCTGCTGGCCGAGGCGGGCAAGCGCGTGGTCATTGTCGACCTGGATCCCCACGGCTCGATGACCAGTTATTTCGGCTACGACCCGGATGCGCTGGAACACAGCTGCTTCGACCTGTTCCTGCACAAGGGCAGCGTCCCCACAGGCTTGCCCGGGCAACTGCTGTTGCCCACCAGCAACGAGAAGATTTCCCTGTTGCCCTCCAGCACCGCCCTGGCCACCCTCGAGCGCCAGTCGCCGGGGAAGAGTGGCCTGGGCCTGGTGATCGCCAAGAGCCTGGCGCAACTGTGGCAGGACTTCGACTACGCCATCATCGACAGCCCGCCATTGCTCGGCGTGCTGATGGTCAATGCCCTGGCGGCCAGCCAGCAACTGGTGATCCCGGTGCAAACCGAGCACTTGGCGGTCAAGGGCCTGGAGCGCATGGTCAGCACCCTGACCATGATCAACCGTTCGCGCAAACAGGCGTTGCCGTTCAGCATCGTGCCGACCCTGTTTGACCGTCGCACCCAGGCCTCCCTCGGCACCCTGCGCGTACTGCGCGATGCCTACCCCGAAACCATCTGGCAAGGCTATATCCCGGTGGACACGCGCCTGCGTGACGCCAGCCGCGCCGGCTTGGCGCCCTCGCAATTCGATGGCAAGAGCCGTGGCGTGCTGGCGTACCGCGCCTTGCTCAAGCATCTGCTGGCCCAGCAACTTGTGGCGCAGGTGGCGTGAAATGACCAACTCTCTAGTTGCGTGGCTTGCCTGCGATGGGTTTTGCCTGATCTCACGGACTTTTGATTCAAGTCCGCGTGCGGGCAGGCCGATAACCTTTGAATACACGGTCAACGGTGCGTGCGCGTGGGCATACAGATGAGTCGTCCTGTCGATATCAAGACCCGGCCGCAACTGGCGCTGCAGTCCTACCTGGATGCACTGCTGCAGGATGCGACCGAGGAGCTGCTGCCCGAGCCGATCCTGGTGCTGGATGAAGTGCTGGCGGTGCCTGTGGTCGAGGCTGAAGCCAGCCTGGATGAGTTTCAACTGGCGGTCCTCGAAGAGCAGGCCCGTGATGCGTTGGTGGTGCCGGTCGTTGCCCCGGTCGTGCAAGCGCCTGCACCCTTGGCGCTGGTGCCGCCGGTGGCCGAAGTGCATCGACCGCCGAGCATTACCCCGCCACCGGTGGAAACCGATGGCCGGCCAGCGTGGGCGGCCGAGTCGTTCGAATGCCTGCTGTTCGATGTGGCCGGGTTGACGCTTGCGGTGCCGTTGGTGTGCCTGGGGTCGATCTACTCCCTGGAGGGCCAGGAATTGACGCCGTTGTTCGGCCAGCCGGAGTGGTTCCTCGGGATCCTGCCGAGCCAGGCCGGCAACCTCAAAGTGCTGGATACCGCGCGCTGGGTGATGCCCGACCGCTATCGCGATGATTTTCGCCAGGGCCTGCAATACGTGATCTCGGTGCAGGGCTACGAATGGGGGCTGGCGGTGCATCAAGTCAGCCGTTCGCTGCGCCTGGACCCCAACGAAATCAAATGGCGCAGCCACCGTGGCCAGCGGCCATGGCTGGCGGGCACCGTGATCGAACACATGTGCGCGCTGCTGGATGTCGCCGAATTGGCGGAGCTGATTGCCAGCGGTGCGGTAAAAGATCTGCCAGGTAACAAACGTACTTGATAAGAGGCGCAGCGCCACGGTGCTGCCAAAGAAGAACACACGCCGTTATCAACGGTATTTGAAGGGGTCAGGGGTATGAACAAGTCGTCAGCGTCCGCACAGGGTTTGGATGATCCGATTCTGCAATGGGTGACCTTCAAGCTGGACAACGAGTCCTACGGCATCAACGTGATGCGCGTGCAGGAAGTGCTGCGCTACACCGAAATCGCGCCAGTGCCGGGTGCGCCGAGCTACGTGCTGGGCATCATCAACCTGCGCGGCAACGTCGTGACCGTGATCGACACCCGCCAGCGCTTTGGCCTGATGCCGACTGAAGTCAACGACAACACGCGGATCGTCATCATCGAGGCCGACAAGCAAGTGGTCGGGATCATGGTCGACAGCGTGGCCGAGGTGGTTTACCTGCGCCAGTCGGAAGTCGAGACGGCGCCGAATGTCGGCAACGAAGAATCGGCCAAGTTTATCCAGGGCGTGTGCAACAAGAACGGCGAGCTGCTGATTCTGGTTGAGCTGGACAAGATGATGAGTGAAGAAGAGTGGTCGGACCTGGAGAACATCTGATTGATGCTTGAGGTAGCGGTAATCGTCCTGGCCCTGCTGTGGGTCGGGACCGTGGTGGTGCTGTTGCGCCATATGCGCCAGCAACGCGAATCGGCCCTGCAACAGGCCGAGCGCGACGCCGTGCGCGACCAGCGCCTGCGCGAGATGGCCAAGCGCGTGGACAACTACCAGCAAAGCGCGGTGCGGGTAGGGGAGGACGTGCACGAACTGCGCTCGATCGTTGCCCCCTTGCCCGACAAGTTGTCGGCGCTGGAACAGCGCGACCCGGCCAACCTGTCCTTTGCCCAGGCGGCCAAGCTGGTGGGCATGGGCGCCACGGTGGACGAACTGACCCAATCCTGCGGCCTGACCCAGGCCGAGGCACAGTTGATGAGCAAATTGCACAAAAGCTGAGCCTGTACCGATTCAAATGTGGGAGCGGGCTTGCTCGCGAAAGCGGTGGATCAGTCAATACATATACCGACTGACCCGCCGCCATCGCTGGCAAGCCAGCTCCTACACTTGTTTTTTGTCGCCCCGCTGCCAGTGCCCACCGCAATTCCCATGTGGGAGCGGGCTTGCCCGCGATAGCGGTGTGTCAGCCAAGGCAGTAGCGACTGGTCCACCGTTATCGCAGGCAAGCCAGCTCCTACACTTATTTTTTGTCGTCCCCACTGCCAGCGTCTGGCGCAGTTCCCATGTAGGAGCGGGCTTGCCCGCGATGGCGGTGTGTCAGCCAATACATGTACCGACTGACCCACCGCTTTCGCGAGCAAGCCCGCTCCCACATTTTTTGATCTGTGTGCATCCCTGAAACGTCAGTAATCATCCCCGCGCGCCGTCACATCCCGCTCCACCGGCTCGGCATTGGGGTCATACCCCGCCGGGAATTTGCCTTTGAGCGTCCAGGCAAACGCAATAATCTCGGCGATGGTGCGGTACAACTCTTCGGGGATGCTGTCGCCCAGTTCCATGCGCGCCAGTAATTTCACCAGTTCGGCATTTTCATAAATCGGGACTTCATGTTCCCGCGCCAATTTCAGGATGGCTTCGGCCAGGGCGTCGTCACCTTTGGCGGTCAGGGCGGGGGCGGCTTTGCCGTCGTATTTGAGGGCGATGGCCTGGCGCGGTGGGTTGGGGCTCTTCATGCGGTTTCATCCACCCAGCGTTGTTCCAGCCCGGTCTTCGGCCCACGGGGTGGGGTGCCGAGGTGGCAGTCGAGGTCGCCGACGTTGAGGCCCGATGACACCAGGCGTTCGCGCAGGCTGCCCAGGTGGCTTTCGATCAGGCTGGCGGTGAACGGGCGGGTGGCCCACAACTGGCTGGACAGTTTGCCCTGGCTCAGTTGCGCCTGGACCTGCAACGGGCCCAGGGGCTCCATGTCGAAGGCCAGCTCCACGCGCCACAGCATCTTTTTCGCATCGCGTTCGATCTTGCGCTCCGGCTCGTCCTTGTCCGGCGGCGGTTCTTCGCGCTGGAACTTGACCTGCAGCGGCACGATGTCTTGCAAGGTGCGCATGGGGATTTCCAGTTGCCAGGTGGTTTGCAGGCGGCCATCGGCGGTGGTGCCGCTTTGTTCCAGGCTCGACAGTTGATGGCTCTGCAAGCGTGAGATGGCGCCGGCGGCCAGGCGCAACAGGTTTTCCAGGCTGTTTTCACCGTCCAGGCGCTGCAGCAGCCGCTCCGGCAACGGGAAGCCGCCCGGCGCGGTGCGGGCGCCCACTTGGCCGAGGGTGCCCAGCGGGCTGCGGACAAAACTGGGCAGCATCTGCGCCAGGGTATTGGCGGCCAGGATTGCATTGAGGTTGGTGCTGGCGGGCAGGGCGGGTAGCAATTCGTTGACCAGGCGCAGCAGGCTGCCCTTCATATCCAGCGGCGGCACTTGCGGGTTTTGCCCGGCCAGCAGCTTGGCTTCGAGGAATACGCCGCTGTTGTACAGCAGTTGTGCCAGCACCTTGGGATTGCTGACCTGTGCCACATCCGGCAGCCCGGCCTGCAAGCGGTCGACGGCGGCGCGCAACGGCGCCGAGGTGTCATCGGGCAGGTTCTTCAAGGCATTGAGCAGGCCCTCCAGCGAGCCCTGGCGGCTTTGCTGGGCGGCCAGTTGCTGGCTGACCGCCAGTTGATCGCGCAGCCCGCTCAGGGGCACGAAATCCAGGGTCTGCGCGCCTTGCACCACGGCACTCAACAAGCTGGCGACGCGTAGCGGCTGCGGGCTTTCCAGAGTCAGGGTGGTGCCACTCAGGGCGCTGTTGAGCACCGACACCAGCGAGCGGTACAGCGCCGGCTGCCCGGCGCCCTGGGGTAGCATCTGCGAGGTCAGCACCTTGGCTTGCAGCAAGCTGCCCACCGGCAATTGAGTGGTGTCGATGCGGGTCAGGGCCGCGACATTGGCGCTGAGCGCCTGTTGCAGGCTGATCGCCAGGTCGCCCGACGCCGTCTGGCTCACCGCCACGTTGCTGCCCAGGGGCAGCGGCTGGCTGCTGGCGGCCTGCACCAGGGTTTGCCGGCCACCTTTGAGGGTCAGCTTGAGCAATAGCTGAAAGGCTTCACCGCCTTGCTTGAGCGCCAGCACCTCGGCGTTCACGGTTTTTCCGGCGTCGATCAACCCTGCCTGAGGCTCCAGCAGTTTCAGCAGTTCACCCACCGCAGGCGCAGGCCTGGGCCCGGTGGCCGGGGCTGGGGGCAGGGTTGGAAGGTTGATGTCACCGGTCATCGTGGCCGCCGTCTCAAGGAAATTGCCCTCTTTAGAGTAGGGCATCGCATGTATAATGCCGCCGGTCTGCAAAGAGCGTGTCAAAAACATCACAACTGATTGATCCAGCTCTCTAAAACAGGCCGCCAATGCAGTTATTGTGCATCTCTTTAACGGCCGTTCCGCCGCCGACTTGAACCGTAAAGGCCCGCGATCTTGTGACCAGTCCACTACTTGAAGCCGTTGCGCTTGCCTGTGAGCGAGACCTGCGGATGCTGTTCGAACACCTCGAACTGCGTCTGGCGGGCGGCGATATGGTGCAGATCAGTGGGCCCAACGGCAGCGGCAAGACCAGTTTGCTGCGCCTGCTGGCCGGGTTGATGCAGCCGACGGCAGGCCAGGTGCGCCTCAACGGCAAGCCGCTGCACGAACAACGCACGGAGCTGGCGCGCAACCTGGTGTGGATCGGCCACGCCGCCGGGATCAAGGATGTGCTGACGGCCGAAGAAAACCTCAGTTGGCTCAGCGCCCTGCATCATCCGGCCCCGCGCGCATCTATCTGGCAGGCCCTGGCCGCCGTGGGCCTCAAGGGTTTCGAAGACGTCCCCTGCCATACCCTGTCAGCCGGCCAGCAGCGCCGGGTGGCCCTGGCCCGCCTGTATCTGGAGGGCCCGCCGCTGTGGATCCTCGACGAACCCTTCACCGCCCTCGACAAACAGGGCGTGGAGCAACTCGAAGAACACCTGGCCCGGCATTGCGAGCAAGGCGGCATGGTGGTCCTCACCACCCACCACACCTTGACCCGTATGCCCACAGGTTACCGCGACCTGGACCTGGGCCGGTGGTCGGTATGAGTGTGTTTGCCCTATTGGTCGCCCGAGAAGCCCGCTTGCTGTGTCGCCGCCCGGCTGAGTTGGCCAACCCGCTGGTGTTCTTCGCGATTGTCATCGCGTTGTTCCCTTTGGCGGTCGGCCCCGAGACTAAACTGTTGCAAACCTTGTCTCCGGGACTGGTGTGGGTCGCGGCCCTTTTGTCCGTCCTGCTCTCGCTGGACGGGCTGTTTCGCAGTGATTTCGAAGATGGTTCCCTTGAACAGTGGGTCCTTTCGTCGCACCCCCTGCCTCTTCTGGTACTGGCCAAGGTACTGGCACACTGGGCCTTCTCCGGCCTGGCGCTGGTCCTGCTCGCGCCGCTGCTGGCGATGATGTTGGGACTGCCTTCCGAATGCCTGCCGGTATTGCTGGCCTCGTTGTTGCTTGGCACCCCGGTGCTGAGCCTGCTGGGGGCGGTGGGTGCGGCACTGACCGTGGGCCTGAAACGTGGGGGGCTGTTGCTGGCCTTGCTGATTTTGCCTTTGTATATCCCGGTGTTGATCCTGGGCAGCGGCGCCTTGCAGGCCGCGCTCATGGGAATGCCGGCGACCGGTTACCTCTTGTGGCTTGGCAGCCTGACCGCCCTGGCGGTAACCCTGACACCCTTTGCTATAGCGGCCGGCCTGAAAATCAGCGTCGGCGAATAATGAGGTCTGACCCGGTGTTTTCACTGCGTCAGTAAAGACCCTAAGCTTCTTGCAACGACAAGAAGCAACCGTGATGGAAACAGCAATGAACTGGACCTGGTTTCACAAGCTCGGCTCGCCCAAGTGGTTCTATGGCATCAGCGGCAAAATGCTGCCCTGGCTCGCCGTCGCCGCCTTCCTGCTGATCGGTATCGGCCTGGTCTGGGGCCTGGCCTTCGCTCCGCCCGATTACCAGCAGGGCAACAGCTTTCGCATCATCTATATCCACGTGCCCGCCGCGCTGCTGGCCCAGTCCTGCTACGTGATGCTCGCGGTGTGCGGCATTGTCGGGCTGGTGTGGAAGATGAAGCTGGCCGACGTCGCCCTGCAATGCGCGGCGCCCATCGGTGCGTGGATGACGGCGGTTGCACTGCTGACCGGGGCGATCTGGGGCAAGCCGACCTGGGGCTCGTGGTGGGTCTGGGATGCGCGACTAACGTCCATGTTGATCCTGCTGTTTCTGTACTTCGGGCTGATTGCCCTGGGCAACGCGATCAGCAATCGTGACAGCGCGGCCAAGGCCTGCGCGGTGCTGGCGATTGTCGGCGTGATCAATATCCCGATCATCAAGTATTCGGTGGAGTGGTGGAACACCCTGCACCAAGGCGCCACCTTCACCCTCACCGAAAAGCCGGCGATGCCCGTGGAAATGTGGGCGCCGCTGCTGCTGATGGTCCTGGGCTTCTACTGCTTCTTCGGCGCGGTGCTGCTGATGCGCATGCGCCTCGAAGTGCTCAAGCGTGAAGCTCGCACCAGTTGGGTCAAGGTCGAAGTGCAAAACAGCCTGGGAGCCCGTGGATGAGTTTCGCCTCTTTCAGTGATTTTCTCGCCATGGGCCACCACGGCCTGTACGTCTGGACCGCCTATGGCATCAGCCTGGCCGTCCTGGCCCTCAACGTCGTTGCGCCGATCCTGGCCCGCAAGCGTTACCTGCAACAAGAGGCGCGTCGTCTGCGCCGGGAGACCGATAAGTGAATCCGCTGCGTAGAAAGCGTCTGTTGATCATCCTTGCCATCCTGGTGGGCGTCGGCATTGCCGTGGGCCTGGCCTTGAGCGCCCTGCAGCAGAACATCAACCTGTTCTATACCCCGACCCAGATCGCCAATGGCGAAGCGCCGCAAGACACGCGGATCCGCGCCGGTGGCATGGTCGAGGCCGGCTCCCTGAAGCGCTCCGGCGACTCCCTGGACGTGACCTTCGTGGTCACCGACTTCAACAAATCCGTGACCATCTCCTACCGCGGCATCCTCCCGGACCTGTTTCGCGAAGGGCAGGGCATAGTGGCCCTGGGCAAGATCAACGCCCAGGGCGTGGTGGTGGCCGATGAAGTGCTGGCCAAGCACGATGAAAAATACATGCCGCCGGAAGTGACCAAGGCCCTCAAAGACAGCGGCCAATCCGCGCCAACCCCAGCCAAGGAGGGTTAAGCGATGACCTCTACATTGTTTATTCCCGAGTTGGGCCAGTTGGCGATGATCCTCGCCCTGTGCTTTGCCATCGTCCAGGCCGTCGTCCCGCTGCTGGGCGCCTGGCGCGGCGACCGGCTGTGGATGAGCCTGGCGCAACCCGCCGCCTGGGGCCAGTTCGCGTTCCTGGCGTTCGCCTTCGGTTGCCTGACCTATGCCTTCATGACCGACGACTTTTCCGTCGCCTATGTGGCCAGTAACTCCAACAGCGCCTTGCCCTGGTACTACAAGTTCAGCGCCGTGTGGGGTGCCCACGAAGGCTCCCTGCTGTTGTGGGCGCTGATCCTCGGCGGCTGGACCTTTGCCGTGTCGGTGTTCTCCCGGCAGTTGCCGCAAGTCATGCTGGCGCGGGTGCTGGCGGTGATGGGCATGATCAGCATCGGCTTTTTGCTGTTCCTGATCATGACCTCCAACCCGTTCGAGCGGATCCTGCCGCAGATTCCCATGGACGGTCGCGACCTCAACCCGTTGCTGCAGGATATCGGCCTGATCGTCCACCCGCCGATGCTCTACATGGGCTATGTGGGCTTCTCCGTGGCCTTCGCCTTTGCCATCGCCGCCTTGCTCGGCGGGCGCCTCGACGCGGCCTGGGCGCGCTGGTCGCGGCCCTGGACCATCGTCGCCTGGGCCTTCCTCGGCATCGGCATCACCCTGGGCTCGTGGTGGGCGTATTACGAACTTGGCTGGGGCGGCTGGTGGTTCTGGGACCCGGTGGAAAACGCCTCCTTCATGCCCTGGCTGGTGGGCACGGCACTGATCCACTCCCTGGCCGTCACCGAAAAACGCGGCGTGTTCAAGAGCTGGACCGTGTTGCTGGCCATTGCCGCCTTCTCCCTGAGCCTGCTGGGCACGTTCCTCGTGCGTTCCGGCGTGCTGACCTCGGTGCACGCATTCGCTGCCGACCCTGAGCGCGGCGTGTTTATCCTGATCTTCCTGCTCTGCGTGGTGGGCGGCTCGCTGACCCTGTTCGCCCTGCGCGCACCGGTGGTCAAGAGCCACGTGGGCTTCAACCTGTGGTCGCGGGAAACCCTGCTGCTGGGCAACAACCTGGTGCTGATCGTTGCTGCCTCGATGATCCTGCTGGGTACCCTGTACCCGCTGGTACTCGATGCCCTGACCGGCGCCAAGCTGTCGGTCGGCCCGCCGTACTTCAACGCATTGTTCATCCCGCTGATGGGCCTGTTGATGGTGGTGATGGCCATTGGCGTGCTGGTGCGCTGGAAAGACACCCCGGTCAAATGGCTGCTGGGCATGCTGATCCCAGTGCTGCTGGGCAGTGCCGCCTTGTCGGTAATTGCCGGGATTGCCTACGGCGACTTCAACTGGGCAGTGCTCGCCACCTTCATGCTCGCGGCCTGGGTGTTGCTGGCCGGCGTGCGCGATATCTTCGACAAGACCCGGCACAAGGGCCTGATCAAGGGCCTGCCAACCCTGACCCGCAGTTACTGGGGCATGCAGATTGCCCACATCGGTATCGCCGTGTGCGCCCTGGGCGTGGTGTTGTCCAGCCAGAACAGCGCCGAGCGCGACCTGCGCCTGGCCCCTGGCGAGTCCATGGACCTGGCCGGCTACCAGTTCGTCTTTGAAGGCGCCAAGCACTTCGAAGGGCCGAATTTCACCTCCGACAAAGGCACCGTGCGTGTGCTGCGCAACGGCAAGCAGGTTTCCGTGCTGCACCCGGAAAAACGCCTGTACACCGTACAAAGCTCGATGATGACCGAAGCCGGGATCGACGCCGGGTTCACCCGTGACCTGTATGTGGCCCTGGGCGAACCCCTGGGCGAGGGCGCCTGGGCCGTGCGGGTCCACGTCAAGCCGTTTGTGCGCTGGATCTGGTTCGGCGGCCTGCTGACCGGTTTTGGCGGGTTGCTGGCAGCGATGGACCGGCGTTACCGGGTCAAGGTCAAGAGCCGGGTGCGTGAAGCCCTCGGCATGCAGGGAGCAGCGGTATGAAGCGTTGGTTGATGGTATTGCCGCTGGCGCTGTTTCTGCTGGTCGCGGTGTTTTTGTATCGTGGCCTGTACCTGGACCCGGCCGAGCTGCCGTCGGCGATGATCGGCAAGCCGTTCCCGGCGTTCTCGCTGCCTACGGTGCAGGGTGATAAAACCCTGACCCAGGCCGACCTGATCGGCAAGCCGGCCCTGGTCAACGTGTGGGCCACCTGGTGCATCTCGTGCCGCGTGGAACATCCGGTGCTCAACAAGCTGGCCGAGAACGGCGTGGTGATCTACGGCATCAACTACAAGGACGACAATGCGGCGGCCCTGAAGTGGCTCGCGGAGTTCCACAACCCGTACCAGTTGGACGTGCGTGATGAAGACGGCAACCTGGGCCTGAACCTCGGCGTCTACGGTGCCCCGGAAACCTTCTTTATCGACGCCAAGGGTGTGATCCGCGACAAGTTTGTCGGAGTGATCGACGAAGTGGTCTGGCGCGAACAACTGGCGGCCAAGTACCAGGCCCTGGTGGATGAGGCCAAGCCATGAAGCGCTGGTTGACCGCCGCAGTACTGGCCCTGGGCCTGGTGGGCGTGGCCCATGCCGCCATCGACACCTATGAATTTGCCCGCGATGGCGACCGCGAGCGTTTTCGCGAGCTGACCAAGGAACTGCGCTGCCCCAAGTGCCAGAACCAGGACATCGCCGATTCCAACGCGCCGATTGCCGCCGACCTGCGCAAGGAAATCTTCCGCATGCTGGGCGAGGGCAAGGACAACCAGCAGATCATCGACTTCATGGTCGATCGCTACGGTGATTTTGTCCGCTACAAGCCGGCGCTGACCGGCAAGACCGCCTTGCTCTGGTTTGGCCCCGCCGTCCTGTTGCTGGGTGGCCTGGTGGTCATGGCCGTGATCGTCCGCCGTCGCCGTGCGGCGCCTACCGATGGTTCTGATGCGCTATCTGCCCAAGAGCGCCAACGCCTCGACCAACTGCTGGACAAAAAAACTGATGATTGATTTCTGGCTCGCAGCTGGCCTGCTGCTCCTGGTTGCCTTGAGTTTCCTGCTGATCCCGGTGTTGCGCGTACGTCGCGCCCAGCGTGAAGAAGACCGCACCGCGCTGAACGTCGCGCTGTATCAGGAACGTGTCGCCGAACTGCAAACCCAACAAAGCGAAGGCGTGCTCAACGCCGCGCAGCTTGATACCGGCCGCGCCGAAGCCGCCCGTGAATTGCTGGCCGATACCGAAGGCGTGGAAAAGCCCCGCGAATCGCGCCTGGGCAAGCCGCTGCCGTTACTGGCCGCGGTGCTGGTGCCGGTGTTGGGCCTGGGGCTGTACCTGCATTACGGCGCCATCGACAAGGTTGAACTGACCCGCGAATTCGCCCAGCCGCCGGTGTCCCTTGCCGACATGACCCAGCGCCTGGAACGGGCGGCGGCAGCGCAACCGGATTCGGCCGAGGGCCTGTACTTCCTGGGGCGCGCCTACATGGCCCAGGACCGCTCGGCGGATGCGGCCAAGGTCTTCGAGCGCGCCGTGGCCCTGGCTGGCCGCCAGCCGGAATTGCTCGGGCAGTGGGCCCAGGCGCAGTACTTTGCCAACAACAAACAATGGTCGCCGCAGCTTCAGGCCTTGACCGACGAAGCGCTGAAGCTCGATCCGAAAGAAGTCACCAGCCTCGGCCTGCTGGGCATCGCCGCCTTTGAAGGGCAGCGTTACCAGGAAGCTATCGACTACTGGAATCGTCTGTTGGCCTTGTTGCCGGAGAAAGACAACTCCCGCGCAGCGCTGCAAGGCGGCATCGACCGTGCGGCCGAGAAGTTGAAAGAGGGCGGCGCTGCCGTCGCGCCAACGGCCAAGACCGCCGTGATGAAAGTGCGCGTGGACCTGGCGGCCGACGTCAAAGCCCGCGCCCTGCCGACTGACAGCGTATTCATCTTCGCCCGCGCCGTTTCAGGCCCGCCGGCGCCACTGGCCGCCAAGCGCGTGACCGTGGCCGACCTGCCGGTGACCGTCGAACTGGGCGATGCCGATGCGATGATGCCGCAGTTGAAACTGTCCAACTTTCCCGAAGTCCAACTGGTTGCGCGCATCTCACGGGCCGGTCAACCGACTGCCGGCGAGTGGATCGGCCGCAGTCAACCCCTGGCCAGCAGCACCACCGCGACCCAGCAGTTGACCATCGACAGTCCGGATAAATAATTTCGAGGAAATCCCCATGACCGCCATCGCTCGTATCACCCTGCTCAGCCTGGTATTGGGCTTGAGCGCTTGCGCGGTTCATCGGCCACCTCCTGCCCCTACGGGCCCGACCATTCCACCGTCGGGCCCCTCGACCCAGCCGGTAACCAAACCTTCCGGCCCGGTCACCGCCCCCGCCAAGCCCTTGCCGAGCAAGTCCCCGACCTTCGCCCCACCCCCCGGCGCTGCCAGCCACTGGGACGGCAAGATGCAGGTGTACGTGCTGGACGAACAACCGGACACCTTCTATCGCCAGCGCACCTATTACCGCTGGAGCAACGGCTGGAGCCGCTCCATCAGCCCGAATGGGCCCTGGGAAGAGACAAATGTGCAGGGTGTACCGCCTGGGTTGAGCAAGCAGTACGCAAAATGATCTAAGGCGACCTTCAAACGGTCGCCTTTTTTTATGACTTGAAATCCAATCCAAATGTGGGAGCTGGCTTGCCGGGTCGCCGCATCGCAGCATAGGTATCTACACGGCTTGCTCTTTTTGGTTATTGGGTGTGAGTACATATCCGTTGCTGCGGTAACGGCGGCTATTGGTTCCGCCCTTACGGCGGGTCACTTTCGAAGAGCGCGAAAGTAACCAAAGGGCTCTTGCCCCACCACTCGGTGCCTCGCCTAGGCTCGGCATGCCCGCAGTCAGGCATTGCTCCGTGGGCCCGCCGCGATCGGCCATCCATGGCCGTGTCGCGGCTACCCCGGCATCCTGCCGGGGTGCCCACTGCGCAATACCTGCCTGCGGCCAGCGTGGTTTGACGGGGCGCCTAAGATCAAAAGCCAGATCAAAAGCAGTGCAACAGCAGAGCAACAGCAAAGCCAGAGCGCGAAGCTGCATTCCCCTGTAGGAGCTGGCTTGCCTGCGATGGCGGTGTATCAGCCAATACATTTATCGACTGATACACCGCCATCGCAGGCAAGCCAGCTCCTACAGGAGTCCGCGCACGCCTCGATGATCAGGTCGGCTGTCAGGCCGCCTCGCTTTGCTTGTGATTTTGATCTTAGGCACACCGAGGCTAGGCGAGGTGCCGAGTGGTGGGGCAAGAGCCCTTTGGTTACTTTGGGCTGGGCTGGCACTCCGGCTCTTTTCCAAAGTGACCCGCCGTCAGGGCGGAACCCTAAGTGGCCGTAACCGCAGCAATGGATATGTACACAGACCGAGAAGAGAGTTGTGTAGATACCTATGGCCATCGCAAGCAAGCCAGCCCCCACAGGGATTTACTTGGCCGTCAGGCCGCCGGGCATTCCCGGTGCAACGCTGCCTCGACTAACAACTGCGCCATCTCGATCAATTGCACCACCGCCATCACCTGCTTACGGCTCGAGCCTTCAAGATGCTCGGTGCAGTCGTACGCACTGACCGCCGCCGACTCGAGCATTTCACAGGCGTTGCTCAACGCCTCTTCGGTGCTGAGACCGGCTGCGAATGCAGTGCGTATTGCTTGAACGCACGTTGTGCCGCTTCGTGGAGTTTGCTGTCGTTCAGGGAGTAGCCCGGGCTAGGCGTGACTTTTCCATACGGTTGCTCCTGGAGTTAAAGGAGCCGCCACAATCACTTCCACATGATGGGTGGCGACTGTACGCAGGTGTGGAAGACCGGACTCCAGGACCCCGGCGCACGCGAAGATGCCCCGCGCACAGCCGCCATATAGCTGCGTGAAAAAGGGCGACGACCGAGGAATGGAGACCCGGCAGGGCTGGGCCCTCCTGCGTACAGCTCGCCCAATATGATGTGTGCCTGTTAAATGATGAACCGTAGGGAATGATCCTCATATGCATGGGAATTGTCCTTCGGCTGTTCCAACCTTTCATAAAACCTTCATCAAACCGCCCCCCTGCCGTCATGTGCAAGTCATAGCCCTGACACCTCCCGCGCCTACTGTCGTTTGAACTCAAACACAGCCCCGCAAGGCTGTTCAAACCAGACAGAGAAGCCCATGAATCCCGCTATCCATGTCGATCGCCTGAACAAGACCTTTGCGAAGAAAACCGCGTTGGTCGACCTCGAACTCACCATCGCCAGCGGCGAGATGGTCGCCCTGATCGGTGCGTCCGGCTCCGGCAAGTCCACGTTATTGCGCCACCTCGCGGGGCTGGCCTGTTGCGACAAGGGCAACGGCGGCAGCGTCAAGGTGCTGGGCCGGGAGGTGCAGGCCAGTGGGCGGTTGAATGGCAAGGTGCGGCGGTTGCGCGCGGATATTGGCTACATCTTCCAGCAGTTCAACCTGGTCAATCGCCTGAGTGTGATCGACAACGTGCTGCTCGGTTGCCTGGGCCGGGTCCCGCGCTGGCGCGGCAACCTCGGGTTGTTCAATACCGAGGAAAAGCAGTTTGCCATGGAATCCCTGGCACGCGTCGGCCTGGCGGACCTGGCCCAGCAGCGCGCCTCGACCCTGTCCGGTGGCCAGCAACAACGGGTGGCGATTGCCCGGGCGTTGACCCAGCGTGCCGAAGTGATCCTCGCCGACGAACCCATCGCCTCCCTGGATCCGGAGTCGGCGCGCAAGGTCATGGAGATCCTCGCCGATATCAACCGCCGTGACGGCAAGACCGTGGTGGTGACCCTGCATCAAGTCGATTACGCCATGCGTTATTGCCCGCGCGCCGTGGCGCTCAAGGGCGGGCGCATTCATTTCGATGGGCAGGGCCGCGAGATGAGCAGCCAGTTTCTCAACGACCTGTACGGTGCCGACGTCGACACCAGCCTGATGTTTTGCGAACCGCCGCGCCGTTCCGAACTGCCCCAGCGCCTGGCCCTGGCCCGCGCTTGAACCCCCCCTCACGATCCCTAGGAGTCGCCTGCATGTTGAACCGTATCGGTCATGTTTTCCTGTCTGCCGTGTTGTTGGCCTGCGTCGCCATGGGCAATGCCCAGGCCGCCGACAAGGCTATCAACTTCGGCATCATGTCCACCGAGTCTTCGCAGAACCTCAAGAGCATCTGGCAGCCGTTTCTCGATGACATGCACAAGAAGACCGGCCTGACCATCAACGCCACCTTCGCCTCCGATTACGCCGGCCTGATCCAGGGCATGCGCTTTAACAAGGTCGATGTGGCCTGGCTCGGCAACAAGGCAGCGATGGAGGCGGTGGACCGCTCCAACGGCGAGATCTTCGCCCAGACCGCCGCCGCCAACGGCGCCGCCGGCTACTGGAGCCTGCTGATCGTACGCAAGGACAGCCCGCTCAACTCCGTCGAAGACATGCTCAAGAACGCCAAGAACCTGACCTTCGGCAATGGCGACCCGAACTCCACCTCGGGCTACCTGGTGCCGGGCTACTACGTGTTCGCCAAGAACAATGTGGATGCCGCCACCGCCTTCAAGCGCACGCTCAATTCCAGCCATGAAGTCAACGCACTGAGCGTGGCCAAGGGGCAGTTGGACGTGGCCACCTTCAACACCGAAAGCTGGGACCGCCTGGAAGTGACCCAGCCGGACAAGGCCGCCCAACTCAAGGTGATCTGGAAGTCGCCGCTGATCCCCGCCGACCCACTGGTGTGGAGCAAGGCCCTGACTGACAGCGAGAAGAGCAAGATCCGCGATTTCATCTTCAGCTACGGCGACACCGATGAAGAGAAGGCGGTGCTCAAGAACATGCAGTTGGGCAAGTTCCTCGCGTCCACTGACGACCAGTTGCTGCCGATCCGCCAGCTGGAACTGTTCAAGCAACGCACCACCATCAGTGCCGACAGCAAGCTGGCCGAGGCAGATAAAGCCAAGAAGCTGGCGCAGATCGACGCCGACCTGGCCACGCTGCAACAGCGCCTGAGCGAGCTGGACAAGAAACCCGCCGCCAACGGTTAACCCCCTGTGGGACCGGAGCCTATGTGTGAACGGGCTTGTGTGGGAGCGGGCTTGCTCGCGAAAGCGGTGAGTCAGTCGCTGGATGTGTTGAATGACACACCGCTTTCGCGAGCAAGCCCGCTCCCACCCACACACACACATAGGCCCAGCTCCAATAATTATCGAGAGTGATCCATGACGACCTTGCACGCTGAAGCCGTGGGTAAAAGAACCTGGCCGCAATACCTCGGCTGGGGCCTGTTCCTGGTGCTGCTGGCCTGGGCCTGGAAAGGCGCAGAAATGAACCCGCTGGCGCTGTACCGCGACTCGGGAAACATGGCGACCTTCGCCGCCGACTTCTTCCCGCCGGACTTCCACGAATGGCGCTCCTACCTCAAGGAAATGATCGTCACCGTGCAAATCGCCCTCTGGGGCACGGTGCTGGCGATTATCTGCTCGGTGCCCCTGGGCATCCTCTGCGCCGACAACATCACCCCCTGGTGGATTCACCAACCCCTGCGCCGGGTGATGGATGCCTTCCGTTCGATCAACGAAATGGTGTTTGCCATGTTGTTCGTGGTGGCGGTCGGGCTTGGTCCGTTTGCCGGTGTGTTGGCCCTGTGGATCAGCACCACCGGGGTACTTGCCAAGCTGTTTGCCGAAGCCGTCGAGGCCATCGACCCAGGCCCGGTGGAAGGGGTGCGCGCCACCGGTGCCAGCGCCTTGCAAGAGGTGATCTACGGCGTGATCCCGCAAGTCATGCCGCTGTGGGTGAGCTACGCGCTGTACCGCTTCGAGGCCAATGTGCGCTCGGCGACGGTGGTGGGCATGGTCGGCGCGGGCGGCATCGGCGTGATCCTGTGGGAGAACATCCGCGCCTTCCAGTTCGTACAGACCTGCGCGGTGCTGCTGGTGATCATCGTGGTGGTGAGCCTGATCGACGTGCTGTCCCAGCGCCTGCGCAAGCGGTTTATCTGACCTTGGAGGGGTGCCTGCGGGCGCTTTTTTTAAAGCATGCAGTTGTCTAGACAAGATGAACCGGTGTACCGCGAACTCGCCGATATCCTGCGCCGCGAACTCAGCGGCTACCAGGCCGGGGAGTTCCTGCCGGGCGAGGTGCAGTTGGCCGAACGCTTTGGCGTCAACCGCCACACCCTGCGCCGCGCCATTGATGAACTGGTGTTCGAAGGCAGCCTGCTGCGCCAGCAGGGCAAAGGCACCCAGGTGCTGGACCGGCCGCTGATCTACCCGATGGGCGCCGACACCGCCTACAGCCAATCGCTGTCGGCCCTGGGGCATGGCGTGCAGGCGCTGCTGCTCAAGCGCCGCTACTGCTACGCCAGCCGCGAAGAAGCGCAGTACCTGGGCATCGCCGAAATGGCGCCGATGATCGAGCTGCAAACCCTGCGCAAGCTCGACCAGCAGCCCGTCAGCCTGATCCGCCATCGCTACTGCGCCAGCCACGCGCCGTTGCTGGCGCACTACAACGGCGGCTCCCTGCGCCAGTACCTGCGCGAGCGCGACCTGCCGCTGACCCGCACCCTGAGCCTGATCGGTGCGCGCCTGCCCAACCGTGATGAAGCCGCGCTGCTGATGATGCCCCGGCACTTGCCGGCCTTGACCGTATTCACCCTTTCCCGCGATCGCGATGGCCGCCCGGTGGAGCTGGCGCAGTCCACCAGCCGTTCGGATCGCTTCCAGTACCAGGTGGTGACTTGATGGAGACCCCGATGAATCTGTCCCCGCGTCAGCATTGGATTGGCGTACTTGCCCGCGCCCAGCTCAATGAACTGCAACCCCACGAAGCGGCATTGAAGGACGCCGAGTACCAACTGATCCGCGCCCCGGAAATCGGCATGACCCTGGTGCGCGGGCGCATGGGCGGCAATGGCGCGCCGTTCAACGTCGGCGAAATGACGGTGACCCGCTGTGTGGTGCGCCTGGCCGATGGCCGCACCGGCTACAGCTGCCTGGCGGGGCGCGACAAGGTCCACGCCGAACTGGCGGCCCTGGCCGATGCCCATCTGCAAAACGCGCAGCCGAGCCCTTGGCTCACGGATTTGATCAGCGCCCTGGCCCAGGCCCAGGCCCGGCGTCGCGCGCAAAAAGAAGCCGACACCGCGGCCACCAAGGTCGAGTTCTTCACCCTGGTGCGAGGAGAAAACTGATGCACGCTCAATTATTGCAACCGGCGTTTGTCGACCCGGTACTGGACGCCCAGCGCAGTTTTCGCGCGGCGCTCAAGGCCTTGGCCGAGCCGGGTTTGCTCCAGCACTTGCCGGCAGCCCCGCACCTCGATGGCCTGGCGCCCGCCACCTATGCCTTGTGCCTGGCGCTGCTGGATGTCGACACGCCGCTGTGGCTGGCACCTGGCTTCGACACGCCGCTGATCCGCGCCAACCTGGCCTTCCACTGCGGCTGCCCGTTGGTCGCGCGTCGGGAGGAGGCTGCGTTTGCCTTGCTCGGCGAGCCGGACCTGCTCGACCTGAGCGGCTTCGACCACGGCAATGATCGCTACCCGGACCAGTCCTGCACCTTGCTGGTCCAGCTTACCGCCCTGGACGCCGGGCGCGCCTTGCTCTGGCGCGGCCCGGGCATCCAGGCCCAGCGCCGGGTGCAGGTGCCTGTGCCGCCGGTGTTCTGGCTGGAGCGCCAGCGCCGTGAAGCCTTCCCCCGTGGCCTGGACGTGTTGTTCAGCGCCGGCCATCACCTGCTCGGCCTACCGCGCAGCAGCCGCATCACACAGGAGCACGCCTGATGTACGTAGCCGTCAAGGGTGGCGAACAGGCCATCGACAATGCCCACCGCCTGCTGGCGAAAAAACGCCGGGGCGACCCGGCCGTGCCGGAGCTGCGCGTCGAGCAGATCCGCCAGCAACTGCCCCTGGCCGTGGCGCGGGTGATGAGTGAAGGCTCGCTGTACGACGAAGAGCTGGCCGCGCTGGCAATCAAGCAGGCGGCGGGGGACCTGGTAGAAGCGATCTTCCTGCTGCGCGCCTACCGCACCACGTTGCCGCGTTTCAGCCCGAGCCTGCCGATCGACACCGCGCAGATGTCGTTGAGCCGGCGGTTGTCGGCCACCTTCAAGGATGTGCCCGGCGGCCAGTTGCTCGGCCCGACCTTCGACTACACCCATCGCCTGCTGGATTTCGCACTGCTGGCCGAGGGTGAGTATCTAGGCCCGCAGACCACGGCGGATGCGCAACTCGAACCGTGTCCACGGGTGCTGGGGTTGCTGGCCAAGGAAGGCCTGATCAAGCACGAAGCCGACGACCACGCCCGTGTCGCTGACATCACCCGCGACCCGCTGGAGTTCCCCGCCAGCCGTGCCGAACGCCTGCAAGCCCTGGCCCGTGGCGATGAAGGGTTTTTGTTGGCGCTGGGCTATTCGACCCAGCGTGGCTACGGGCGCAATCACCCGTTTGCCGGGGAGATTCGTATCGGTGACGTAGAGGTCTGGATCGATCCCGAGGAGCTGGGCTTTGCCATTTGCCTGGGCAGCATCGAAGTCACCGAGTGCGAGATGGTCAACCAGTTTGTCGGCTCGGCCACCGAGTTGGCGCAGTTCACCCGCGGCTATGGCCTGGCGTTTGGGCATGCCGAGCGCAAGGCCATGGGCATGGCCCTGGTGGACCGCTCGCTGCGTGCCGAGGAGTACAGCGAAGAGATCGTCTCGCCGGCCCAGCGCGAAGAGTTCGTGCTGGCCCATTGCGACAACGTCGAGGCCGCCGGTTTTGTCTCGCACCTCAAACTGCCGCACTACGTGGACTTCCAGGCCGAACTGGAACTGATCCGCAAACTGCGCCAACCGGCCGAGGGCACCCGCCATGAATGACGCCGCCTACAACTTCGCCTACCTCGACGAACAGACCAAACGCATGATCCGTCGCGCCTTGCTCAAGGCCGTGGCGATTCCTGGCTACCAGGTGCCCTTTGGCGGGCGCGAGATGCCGTTGCCCTACGGCTGGGGCACCGGCGGCATGCAATTGACAGCGGCGATCCTCGGCGCCGACGACGTGCTCAAGGTCATCGACCAGGGCGCCGACGACACCACCAACGCCGTGTCCATCCGACGCTTTTTTGCGCGCACTGCCGGCATCGCCACCACCGAAGCCACCCCCGACGCCACGGTGATCCAGACCCGCCACCGCATCCCGGAAACCCCGCTGCAGGCCGGGCAGATCATGGTCTACCAGGTGCCGATCCCCGAGCCGCTGCGCTTTATCGAGCCTTCGGAAACCGAGACCCGCACCATGCACGCCCTCAACGATTACGGGGTGATGCACGTAAAACTCTACGAAGACATCGCCACCTTCGGCCACATCGCCACCGCCTATGCCTACCCGGTGATGGTCGACGAGCGCTATGTGATGGACCCCTCGCCGATCCCCAAATTCGACAACCCGAAACTCGACATGAGCCCGGCGCTGATGCTGTTCGGTGCCGGCCGCGAAAAGCGCCTGTACGCGGTGCCGCCGTACACCCAGGTCAGCAGCCTGGACTTCGAGGACCACCCCTTTGAGGTGCAGAAGTGGGAACACCACTGCGCCATCTGTGGCAGCCATGAATCGTTCCTCGACGAGCTGATTCTCGATGACGCCGGGACCCAGAGTTTTGTGTGTTCCGACACCTGGTACTGCGCCCAACGGGTCAAGGAGAACAACCAGTGAGCCAGCCGTTATTGCAAGTGCGCGACCTGTCCCTGCTGTATGGCCCGCAGAAGGGCTGCCAGGAGGTGAGTTTTGATCTGTACCCCGGCGAAGTGCTGGGGATTGTCGGCGAGTCCGGTTCGGGTAAATCCACCTTGCTCTCGCTGTTGAGCGGGCGCTTGCCGCCCCAGGCCGGCAGCGTCGGCTATCGCAGCAAGGACGGCGAATGGCTGGACCTCTACAGTGCCAGCGAAGCCGAGCGCCGCACCTTGTTGCGCACCGAATGGGGTTTTGTTGAACAGAACCCCCGCGACGGCCTGCGCATGGGCGTGTCGGCCGGCGCCAACATTGGCGAGCGCCTGATGGCCCAGGGCGTGCGCAACTACCAGCAACTGCGCGGCGCCGGCCTGGATTGGCTGGGCCAGGTGGAGATCGACCCGCAGCGCATCGACGACCTGCCGCGCACTTTCTCTGGCGGCATGCAGCAGCGCCTGCAAATCGCGCGCAACCTCGTTTCCAGCCCGCGCCTGGTGTTTATGGACGAGCCCACCGGTGGCCTCGATGTGTCGGTGCAGGCGCGCCTGCTCGACCTGCTGCGCGGCCTGGTGCGCGAGCTGGACCTGGCGGTGGTGATCGTCACCCACGACCTGGCGGTGGCGCGCCTGCTGGCCGATCGCCTGATCGTGATGCGTCGCTCGCGGGTGGTAGAAACCGGACTTACGGACCAGATCCTCGACGATCCACAGCACCCTTACTCTCAACTGCTGGTGTCCTCGGTATTGCAGCCATGACAAACGCCTTGATCGAGGTCCGCGACCTCTCGAAAACCTTCACCTTGCACCAGCAGAACGGCGTGGTGCTCAACGTACTGCGCGGGGTGGCGTTCAGCGTGCAGGGCGGTGAATGCCTGGTGCTGCACGGCCAGTCCGGTGCCGGTAAAAGCACCTTGCTGCGCACCTTGTATGGCAACTACCTGCCGGCCGGAGGCAGCATCCGCGTGTGGCATGCCGGGCAATGGCTGGAACTGGTGGGCGCAGCCCCCCGGGACATTCTCCAGGTACGCCAGCAGACCCTGGGCTATGTCAGCCAGTTTTTGCGGGTGATCCCCCGGGTTGCCTGCCTGGATGTGGTGATGGAGCCCGCGCTGGCCCGTGGCTGGACGAAGGCTGACGCCCAGGCCCGTGCCGAGCATTTGCTGGCGCGCCTGAATATCCCCCGGCGCCTCTGGCAACTGGCGCCGGGCACGTTCTCCGGGGGCGAGCAGCAGCGGGTCAATATCGCGCGTGGGTTCATGGTGGCTTGGCCGGTGATGTTGCTGGACGAACCGACAGCCTCCCTGGATGAGCGCAACCGCCAGGTTGTCCTGGAACTGATCAACGAAGCCAAGGCCGGCGGTGCCGCACTGATCGGCATCTTCCATGACCGTGCCGCCCGTGAGGCGGTGGCCGACCGCCATTTGGACATGACGCCCGCTGTGATCACCGATGAGGACTACGCCGATGCCCGCTGAACAGATCCTCAGTAATGCCCAGTTGGTTACCGCTGATCGTGTATTTCTCGGCAGCCTGGTGCTGCGTGACGGGGTGATCGTCGACCTCGCCGAAGGCCGCAGCCAGTTGCCCCAGGCCCAGGACGTGGGCGGTGATTTCCTGCTGCCGGGGTTGGTGGAGTTGCACACCGACAACCTGGAAAAACACATGACCCCGCGGCCCGGCGTGGACTGGCCGTCGACCTCGGCGGTGCTCAGCCATGATGCGCAGATCATCGCGGCCGGTATCACCACGGTGTTTGATGCGGTGTCCATCGGCGACGTGAACCCCAAGGGCAATCGCATGCAGAAACTGCCGGCGATGCTCAATGCCATTGCCTCGGCGCAAGAGGCCGGCCTGACCCGCGCCGAACACCGCCTGCACTTGCGTTGCGAGTTGTGCCACCCGGACACCTTGAGCGTGTTCCGCGATCTGGTGGAAAACCCGCTGGTGCAATTGGTGTCGGTGATGGACCACTCGCCGGGCCAGCGCCAGTTTGTGCTGCAGTCCAAGTACCGCGAGTACTACATGGGCAAGTACCACCTGGACGAGGCAACCATGGATGCGTTCGTGGTGCTGCAAATGGCCAACTCCAAGACCTACAGCGACCGCTACCGCGCCGCCATCGTCGAGCATTGCCTGGCGCGTGGCTTGTCGGTGGCCAGCCATGACGACGCGACCCTGGCCCATGTCGAGGAGTCGGCGCGCTACGGCATGAACATCGCCGAGTTCCCCACCACCCTGGAAGCGGCGCGCGGATGCCGGCAATTGGGCATGAAAGTGCTGATGGGCGCGCCGAACGTGGTGCGTGGAGGGTCCCACTCGGGTAATGTGGCCGCCGCCGGCCTGGCCGCGGAAGGATTGCTGGATATACTTTCCAGTGACTACTACCCGGCCAGCCTGTTGCCAGCGGCCTTTGCCCTGGCGGCCCAGGACAATGACTGCGATCTGCCCCAGGCGATCCAAATGATCAGCCTGGCCCCTGCGCACGCGGCGGGCCTCAGGGATCGCGGGGAAATTGCCCTGGGCCTGCGTGCGGACCTGGTGCAAGCCAGGGCCCAGGGCGGGCTGCCGGTAGTCCAACAAGTCTGGCGACAAGCCAAGAGGGTGTTTTGATGGCGGGCAGGTTGATCTATCTCATCGGGCCATCGGGTTCGGGCAAGGACAGCCTGTTGGATGCCGCGCGCGGGCCATTGGCCGAGCGCGGTTGCCGCATTGTGCGACGGGTCATCACCCGTTCGGCCGAAGCGGTGGGCGAGGCCGCCCAGGGTGTGAGCCCCGAGCAATTCGCCGCGCTGCAGACCGAGGGCGGCTTTGCCCTCAGTTGGCATGCCAATGGCCTGTCTTATGGCATTCCACGGCAGATCGACGACTGGCTGGCGGCTGGCGACGATGTGCTGGTCAATGGCTCCCGTGGCCATCTGGCGCAAACCCGCGCGCGTTATCCGACGTTGTTGGTGGTCTTGCTGACCGTGGACCAGGCGGTATTGCGCCAACGCTTGCTGGCGCGGGGGCGCGAGTCGGTGGCAGAAATCGACGCGCGTCTGGCACGCAATGCGCAGTTTCGCGACAGCCTGCAGGCCGCGCCCGGGGTATTGCTGCTGGATAACTCCGGGCCGTTGGCGCACACCGTCGTCCGGTTGCTCGAGTGTCTGGACGAGGGGCACTCGGCATGCGCCTGACCCTGCTGGGCACCGGCGACGCCCGCCAAGTCCCGGTGTATGGCTGCGAATGCGCGGCCTGCGTCCTGGCGCGCAGCGATGAGCGTTTGCGCCGCCGCGAGTGCAGCGCGCTGATCGAATGCGGCGACCAGCGTTGGTTGATCGACAGCGGCCTGACGGACCTGACCGAGCGTTTCCCGCCCCGCAGTTTCAACGGCATTTTGCAGACCCACTACCACGCCGATCATGCCCAGGGCCTGCTGCATCTGCGCTGGGGCCAGGGCCTGATCATCCCGGTGCATGGCCCGGCAGACCCCGAGGGCCTGTCGGACCTCTACAAACACCCCGGCATCCTCGATTTCAGCCAGCCCTTTGCCGAGTTCGAGACCCGGCAATTTGGCGAGCTGGCGGTCACCGCGTTGCCCCTGCAACATTCCAAGCCGACCTTCGGCTACCTGCTGCAAGGCCAGGGACGGCGCCTGGCCTACCTGACCGACACCACGGGGCTGCCCCCGGCGACCGTCGACTGGCTGCGGCGCGAGCCCCTGGACGTGCTGGTCATCGACTGCTCGATGCCACCGCAACCCCAGGCGCCGCGCAATCACAATGACCTGACCTTGGCCCTGCAATGCATCGACGCGTGCGGCGCCGAGCTTGGCGTGCTGACCCACGTCGGGCACACCCTGGATGCCTGGCTGTTGCAGCATCGCAGTGAACTGCCGCCGCATGTGACGGTGGGCTGGGATGGGCGGGTGCTCTAGCTCAAGGGGGACCTTGGGGTTACGCTGAAAATGGCGAGCGGATATTTCTCGGGATGGAGAACATGCCCCGTAGGGCATTCGGCTTTTGCTGGCATTTTTTTAATCGCCGTCAGCCACTTGAACGGGTTTTTTCGAGGTCGATTCACGGGGCCGGAGTGTAAGAGTCCATGTGTTTTGTGAGCAAATCCCACAGCAGGCCAAAACGTTTCAATCAGACTTAAAACCCAGGTGGCAAGGCAGGTTTCCTGCATGAAAGATTAGCCGCAGATGACGGTGGTCCAGGCAGTTTTCACTGATGTTGGGCGCTGTTACTCCAGCCACTAATCGTTTCGGAGATCGCCATGTGTCAGATAGGCCACGCAGGTACTCACCCAGCTCACCATCCAGCAGAAACGGACCCGCCGTCCAAGGCGCAGTTTTAGGGCGTGGAAAACGCTCCTTGAACACCGATCAGGTCGCAAGGCACCTGACGCGCAGTGGTATGCGCTTTTACGATCGAGACCGTGACGGCAAGACCCAGGTTTCTTTCAATCTTCGCGGGTTCACCGAACCACAGAAAGGCTGTGCCCGCCGGGCCATGGAGGCTTGGCAGGACGTGGCCGATATCAGCTTTCATGAAAATGCGCGCAAGGCAGATGGATCGATTCAAGTCACTGGTTCCAATCGCATGGAAAGTGGCGTGGCATGGGGTCCTGATCGGCATAACTCCGGCGCGCGCGCCATGATCGGGACACGCCGGGCGGCACATGCACCTCAGGAAGGGAGTTATTTCAACACCACCATGGTGCATGAGATCGGCCATTGCCTGGGGCTGGCCCACCCCGGGGAGTACAACGGCGGGGGGACGTACGAAAGGGATGCGACGTTCGCGCAGGACACCCGGGCCGGCACGGTCATGAGTTACTGGGCCGAGACCAAGCACGCCGGTCATGATTTCCGGGGGCTGATGCCCTCGGCACCGATGATGCATGACATCGCGGCGATTCAGAAAATGTATGGGGCCAACCACAAAACCCGTAGCACAGACACAACCTACGGCTTCAACTCCAATACCGGGCGTGACGTCCTGAGCCTCAAGAATGCACGCGAGGCGGCGCTGTTTTGTGTGTGGGACGGGGGCGGTAATGACACCCTGGATTTTTCCGGGTATGGGCAGAACCAGAAGATCGACCTCAATGCAGAATCATTCTCGGACGTCGGCGGCCTGCACGGTAACGTCTCCATCGCCAAGGGTGTGACCCTGGAAAATGCCGTCGGCGGTTCTGGCAATGATGTACTGACGGGCAATGATGCGGACAATCGCCTCAAGGGCGGCGCCGGGGCAGACAGGCTGCGCGGGGGGGAGGGCGCTGACACTTTCGTTTACGACAAGGCCAGTGACTCCACGCCGCGCAACCCTGATCGGATCGCGGATTTTACCAGTGGTACCGACAAGATCGATGTGTCCGGGGCCCTGAGAGAAGCCGGTATCAAGAGCCTCACGTTCTCCAGTCAATTCACCGGGAAGCCCGGCAATGCGGTGCTCAGCTACCAGGAGAGTACCGGGCGTGGCAGTCTGGCGATTGATATGAACGGCAATGGCAAACCTGATCTGCTGGTGATCACCACCGGCAAAATCGCACAGGCCGATATCGTGACGGGAGGGCAGGCGCCCACTCCGTCGCCGCGACCTACGCCTACGCCGGCCCCCGTACCGGAGCCAGGAACCAGCGCTTCGCTCCTTGCGACGGTAGCGAGTTTTCTCCAGCAAACCCTCACCATGTTCCAGTCGCTCTTGCGCATGTTGGAGAAGAGCCACCGGTGAACCCCAGGCCGGGGCCCGAGCGTACTGGCGTCGTGTCGAACGTCAGGCGCTCACCGCCGATGCCGCCCGAGACACACTCAAGAACCGCAACAGCGCCACCAGCGGGAACAGGCTGCCCACCACGATCACCCCAAGCCAGCCGCCGTGCTCATACACGCTGCTGGCAATCGCTGAGCCGAAGGCGCCGCCGATGAAAATGCTGGTCATGTACAGCGCGTTCAGGCGGCTGCGGCTATGGGCGTCGAGGGCGTAGATGCTGCGCTGGCCAAGGACCATGTTCATCTGCACGCAGAAGTCCAGGACCACGCCGGTCACCGCCAGGCCAATCACGCTGTAGATCGGGTGGATAAACGCCGGCAGAAAACTCAGTGCGGCAAACAGCATCGCCAGCAGCGAGGCGCGGTGGGTATGGCCAGCATCGGCCAGGCGCCCGCTGATAGGGGCGGCAATGGCGCCGAGGGCACCGACCAGGGCAAACAGGGCAATTTCGCTTTGGCTCAGCCCATGGTTACGCGACAGCTCCAGGGGCACGGCGGTCCAGAACAGGCTGAAGGCCGCAAACAGGCAACCCTGGTAGAACGCCCGTTGACGAAGCAACGGTTGTTCGCGCAGCAAGGTGCCCAACGAACGCAGCAACTGGGCATATCTGGCGCTGTGATCCGGCTGGCGCTTGGGCACGGTCAACAGCAGTACCACGCTGATCAGGACCATCATTGCCGCCGCCGCCATGAACATCGCGCGCCAGCCGAAGTGGTCAGCCACCAGGCTGGACACCGGCCGTGCCAGCAGGATGCCCAGCAACAGGCCGCCCATGATGCTGCCCACCACCCGGCCACGGGATTCGGCGGGCGCCAGGTGCGCGGCCAGGGGAATCAGAATCTGCACCGACACGGAGCTGAAGCCGATCAGCAACGACACCAGCAGGAACAGGTTCGGCTGCTCGGCAAAGGCCGCGCCCAGCAGGCTGGCAATGGCGACCACGGTGGTGATGATCATCAGCCGGCGGTTTTCCAACAGGTCGCCCAGCGGCACCAGGAAAAAAAGGCCCAGGGCGTAGCCGATCTGGGTCAGGGACACGATCAGGCTGGCCATGGCCGGCGTCAGGCCGATGTCCGGGGCAATCAGTTCAATGATCGGTTGGGCGTAGTAGATATTGGCGACGATAGCGCCGCAGCAGAACGCGAACAGCAGCACCATGCCACGGGTCATGGTGGCGGTCGCGGGCGGAGTAGCGGTCATGGTGTTCTCGTTAAAACGGGGAAGGAGGATGCGAAGGGTAAAGGGTAGGCGAGGGACGAGGTAAGTGTTACTGATGATTTCAGACATGCCTGGCATTAATGTCTTGCGCACAACCCAATGTGGGAGCGGGCTTGTCGGATCGCCGCATCGCCGCGATGGCGGCGTATCAGGTTAGAAATACCTGGCTGATACACCGCTGTCGCGAGCAAGCCCGCTCCCACATTGTTGAGCGTGTCCGGTCAGTTACTGGCCGTTGTAGATCTGGTCGAACACTCCACCATCATTGAAGTGGGTCTTCTGCACGGTGCGCCAGTCACCAAAGGTCTTCTCCACCGACAGGAAGTCGACTTTCGGGAAGCGATCGGTGTACTTGGCCAGCACCTTCGGGTCCCGTGGACGCAGGTAGTTGTTGGCTGCAATTTCCTGGCCTTCGGCCGACCACAGGTATTTCAGGTAGTCATCGGCCACTGCACGGGTGCCCTTTTTATCGACCACTTTGTCGACCACCGACACCGGCGGCTCGGCTTCGGCAGAGACGCTTGGGTAGATCACTTCGAACTGGTCGCGGCCGAATTCACGGGCAATCATTTCCGCTTCGTTTTCAAAGGTCACCAGCACGTCGCCGATCTGGTTGGTCATGAAGGTAGTGGTCGCGGCACGGCCACCGGTATCGAGCACCGGAGCTTGCTTGAACAGCTTGCCGACAAAGTCCTTGGCCTTGTTTTCATCGCCGCCGTTCTTGAGCACATAGCCCCAGGCCGACAGGTAGGTGTAGCGCCCGTTGCCGGAGGTCTTGGGGTTGGGCACGATCACCTGCACGCCATCTTTGAGCAAGTCCGGCCAGTCTTTGAGGGCCTTGGGGTTGCCCTTGCGCACGATAAACACGGTGGCGGACGTGAACGGTGCGCTGTTGTTCGGCAGGCGGGTGACCCAGTTGTCGGGCACCAGTTTGCCGTTGTCCGCCAGGGCATTGATGTCGGTGGCCATGTTCATGGTGATCACGTCAGCCGGCAGGCCGTCGATGACCGAGCGCGCCTGTTTGCTGGAACCGCCGAAGGACATCTGCAAGGTCAGCTTGTCGTTCGGGTGTTCGGCTTGCCAGTGCTTCTGGAACGCCGCGTTGTAGTCCTTGTAGAAGTCACGCATCACGTCATAGGAGACGTTGAGCAGGGTGGTCGAGGCGGCCTGGGCGCCGACAGACAGTGCGAGGCCTGCGGCCAGGAGCGAAGCGCTAACAAGTTTTTTCACTGCTCATTCCTTGTTGTTCGAGAAGGTAGTGGCTTATAGCCCACGACTATAGCCGGGGCGGCATAGACGCTTAAAGATTAAAAAGAACTTTGCTTATTCCACTTTTTTATAGAGCCCGTTGCCACAGCGTGAACAGAAGGCCGCATTGGGTTCGTGGCTGCTTTTCTGGCACACCGGGCAGTCGTGTTGCAGTTGCTCGCCGCGCATGGCGTTGGCCAGTTCGGCGGTAAAGATCCCGGTGGGCACGGCGATGATCGAGTAGCCGGTGATCATCACCAGCGAGGAGATCACCTGGCCCAGCGGGGTCTTGGGCACGATGTCGCCAAACCCCACGGTGGTCAGGGTCACGATAGCCCAGTAGATGCCCTTGGGGATGCTGGTAAAGCCGTGCTCCGGGCCTTCGATCACGTACATCAGGGTGCCGAACACCGTTACCAGGGTGCAGACGCTGACCAGGAACACCACGATCTTCTGCTTGCTGCCGCGCAGCGCCGACATCAGGTAGTTGGCCTGCTTGAGGTAGGGGCCGAGCTTGAGCACCCGAAAGATCCGCAACATGCGGATGATGCGGATAATCAGCAGGTACTGGGCGTCGCTGTAGTACAGGGCCAGGATGCCGGGGACGATGGCCAGCAAGTCCACCAGCCCGTAGAAACTGAAGGCATACCGCAACGGTTTGGGCGAGCAATACAGGCGCAGGCCGTACTCGATGAGGAAAATCAGCGTGAAGCCCCACTCGATATAGGCCAGCACATCGGCGTAGTTCTGGTGGATCTGGTCGATGCTGTCGAGCATCACGATCACCAGGCTGGCGAGGATGATCAGCAGCAAGATGCCGTCAAAACGCCGCCCGGCCACCGTGTCGCTCTGAAATACCATGACGTAGAGCCGCTGGCGCCAGTCGTTGTTGCTGTCCATGAAGTCCGCCTGAATCGTAGGTGTGCGAAGCCTAGGGGGATTCGAACGGGCTGTCCACGTTGACCCTGTGCCGCAGGCGCAACGTCGCGCGCACCAACCAGCAGGCGAGGATAAACGGTGCAGTCAGCGGCGCCAGGTGCAGGCCGGCAAAACCCGGGGCAAGCAGGCTGGCCAGGAGGATGCCGAGCAACGGCAGCCAGGGTTGGCGCCGGTAGTGGCTGAGGGCCAGGGCGGCAAGTGCCGGGTTATAGCTGTGCAGGCCGAGCAGGGCGCCGGCGGGATCGTCGAGCAGCAGGCCGAGCGCCACGCCGCTGCCGGCCCCGAGCATCGCCCACAGCGCCGCGCGAGGGCTGGCCAACAGCAGGCCAAGGGCGATCAGCAGGCCGGCCAGCGGTCGATCCAGCAGCACGACCTGGCCCAGCCCGACCAGTGGCGCGCTCAGCCAGTCCAGGGGAGTGGCGGCAATGAGGGGCAGGGTGGCCGGTGAGACCGTGCCGAGCAGCAGCCAGCCTAACCCGACGAAGGGCACCGTATAGGCGGGCAGGTCATCGCCATGGGCCATGCGCTTGACCCATTGCCGGGTCAGGATCGCACTCAGGCCGCCGCACGCCAGGATCAGCGGCGGCAGCAATGCTGACCAGGCAAAGTGCTGGCCGATCAGCAGCCCCAGTAACACACCGTTATAGCTATAGAGCCCGGCCTGGCGCTCGGCCTTGGGATAGTCGCGGCGCTGGGCCGTGAGCAGGCCGGCGACCCCGCCCAGCAGCGCACCGCCGAGCAGGGCCGGGGCGCAGGCGAGGATCGCCAGCAGGCAGAGCAGGCCACACAGCGGGTGGCGTTGCAGGAAGATCTGGCTGAAGCCGTTGAGCAGGGCTTCGGCCCAGTCGGGGCAGGTTGGGTTGGGCATGGTGGGTAAGTCAGTAAGACCGAGTTGCCCCCATCGCGAGCAACCCCGCTCCCACATTTTGATCTGCGAACACGGTCAAATGTGGGAGCGGGCTTGCCCGCGATAAGGCCCGAACAGACGCTAGATCAACGTCTCGATACGCAGCGAGTTGGTCGACCCCGGCTGCCCAAACGGCACCCCCGCAGTGATCAACAGCGTATCCCCACGCTGCGCCATGCCTTGGGCCTGGGCGATTTCCAGCGCTGTGGAACACACCTCGTCCACCTGCCGCAAGCGGTCATTGACCACCGAATGCACGCCCCAGGCCACGCTCAAGCGGCGCGCGGTGGACAGGTTCGGCGTGAGGTTGAGGATCGGCACCGCCGGCCGCTCCCGCGCCGCGCGCAGGCTGGAGCTGCCCGACTCGCTGTAGTTCACCAGCACCGCCACCGGCAGGATGCTGCTGATCCGGCGGATCGCGCAGCTGATGGCATCGGACACGGTGGCGTCGGCCTTGGGCCGGCTTACATCCAGTTGGGTCTGGTAGTCCGGGCCGTTCTCCACCTGGCGGATGATCTTGCTCATCATCTGCACGGCTTCCAGCGGGTATTCGCCGGACGCGGTTTCGGCCGAGAGCATCACCGCATCGGTGCCCTCGGCCACGGCATTGGCCACGTCCGTGACTTCGGCGCGGGTCGGGGCCGGCGAGAAACGCATGGATTCGAGCATCTGCGTGGCCACCACCACCGGTTTGCCCAGTTGGCGGCAGGTGCTGATGATGTCTTTCTGGATTTGCGGCACGCTTTCGGCCGGCACTTCCACACCCAGATCGCCTCTGGCGACCATGATCGCATCGCTCAGCTCGGCGATTTCCTGCAGGTGGCGCACCGCCGAGGGCTTCTCGATCTTCGCCATCAAGAACGCCTTGTCGCCGATCAGTTCGCGCGCTTCACGGATGTCTTCGGGGCGTTGTACAAACGACAGCGCCACCCAGTCCACGCCCAGTTCCAGGCCGAAACTCAGGTCGCGGCGGTCCTTGGCGGTCAGTGGGCTGAGCTCCAACAAGGCTTGTGGGACGTTCACCCCTTTACGGTCGGACAGTTCGCCGCCATTCAACACCGTGGTGTCGATCGCATCGGCATGCTTGGTAATCACCCGCAGGCGCAGCTTGCCGTCATCGAGCAACAGGTCCATGCCCGGTTCCAGGGCCTTGATGATTTCCGGGTGGGGCAGGTTGACCCGCCGCTGGTCGCCCGGCGTGGGGTCGAGGTCCAGGCGCAACGCCTGGCCACGCACCAGTTGCACCTTGCCCTCGGCGAAACGCCCGACCCGCAGCTTCGGCCCTTGCAGGTCCATCAGGATCCCCAGCGGGTAATTGAGCTGGCGCTCGACCTGGCGGATCCACTGGTAGCGCTGGGCATGGTCGGCGTGATCGCCATGGCTGAAGTTCAGGCGGAAGATATTCACCCCGGCTTCCACCAGCTCGCGGATGTCATCGATACCGTCGGTGGCTGGCCCCAGGGTGGCGAGGATTTTGACTTTCTTGTCAGGCGTCATGGGCAGCAGTCTCAAGTATCAAAATGGCGCGGAAGTCGTTGACGTTGGTACGGGTCGGCTCGGTGACGATCAGCGCGTCGAGTGCCGCGAAATAGCCGTAGCCATTGTTATTGTCCAACTCATCGCTGGCCGACAGGCCCAGGGCCTCGGCGCGGGCGTAGCTGGTGGGGGTCATGATTGCCCCGGCGTTGTCTTCGGAACCGTCGATGCCGTCGGTATCACCGGCCAGGGCGTACACGCCAGGCAGGCCCTTGAGGCTGTCGGTCAGGCTCAGCAGGAACTCGGCGTTGCGTCCGCCACGGCCATTGCCGCGCACGGTCACGGTGGTCTCGCCGCCGGAGAGGATCACGCAGGGCGCCGCCAGCGGCTGACCGTGCTGCACGATCTGCCGGGCGATGCCGGCGTGGACCTTGGCCACATCCCGCGCTTCGCCTTCCAGGTCGCCGAGGATCAGCGGGCTGAAGCCGGCCTGGCGCACTTTGACCGCCACCGCTTCCAAGGACTGTTGCGGCCGCGCGATCAATTGGAAATGGCTGCGCGCCAGGCACGGGTCACCGGGTTTGACGGTCTCTGACTCCGGGTTCTGCAACCAACTGCGCACCGAGGCTGGCACTTCGATCTGGTAACGCTTGAGGATCGCCAGGGCCTGTTGCGAGGTGCTCGGGTCGCCGACGGTCGGGCCGGAGGCAATCACCGTGGCCTGGTCGCCCGGCACATCGGAAATCGCGTAGGTGTAGACCGTGGCCGGCCAGGCGGCCTTGGCCAGTCGCCCGCCCTTGATCGCCGAGAGGTGCTTGCGCACGCAATTCATCTCGCCGATGGTCGCGCCGGATTTGAGCAGGGCTTTGTTGATGGCTTGTTTGTCGGCCAGGGTGATACCCGCCGCCGGCAACGCCAGCAGCGCCGAACCGCCGCCGGACAGGAGGAAGATCACACGGTCGTCTTCGCCAAGGTTGCTGATCAGTTCCAGCACGCGCTTGGCCACGGCCTGGCCAGCGGCATCGGGCACGGGGTGCGCGGCTTCGACCACTTCGATTTTCTGGCAGGGCGCGCCGTGGCCGTAGCGTGTGACCACCAGTCCCGAAACCTCGCCCTGCCAGCTGTTTTCCACGACCAGGGCCATGGCGGCCGCAGCTTTACCCGCGCCGATCACGATCACGCGGCCGCTGCGGTCGGCGGGCAGATAAGGTTCGAGGACTTGCCGGGGGTGGGCAGCGTCGATGGCTGTGGCAAACAGCTCGCGAAGCAGGTGTTGCGGATCGACCGACATAAGCGGGCTCCCGGGTTCTTGTTATTGGGTTTGCAACGTGGAATGAGGGCCAAATGTGGGAGCTGGCTTGCTTGCGATGGCGGTGTGTCAGGCGATTAATCTGTCACTGAACGACCGCTATCGCAGGCAAGCCAGCTCCTACCAGGGATTGCATTGAAAAAGGGGCGGTTACTTATCGCGAATCGAGAAATTCGCCATATGTTCCAGGCCCTTGATCAGCGCCGAATGGTCCCAGTTGCCGCCGCCAATCGCGGTGCAGGTGCTGAACACCTGCTGGGTGCCGGCGGTATTGGGCAGGTTGATCCCCAGCTCCTTGGCGCCGGCCAGGGCCAGGTTCAGGTCCTTCTGGTGCAGGTTGATCCGGAAACCCGGGTCGAAGGTGCCCTTGATCATCCGCTCGCCATGCACTTCGAGAATCTTCGAGGAGGCGAAGCCGCCCATCAGCGCTTCGCGGACCTTGGCCGGATCGGCGCCGTTTTTCGCGGCGAACAGTAGCGCTTCGGCCACCGCCTGGATGTTCAGGGCAACGATGATCTGGTTCGCCACCTTGGCGGTCTGGCCATCGCCATTGCCACCCACCAGGGTGATGTTCTTGCCCATGCTCTGGAACAGCACCAGGGCGCGTTCGAAGGTCTGCGGCTCGCCACCGACCATGATGCTCAGGGTCGCGGCCTTGGCGCCGACTTCACCGCCGGACACCGGCGCGTCGAGGTACTGCGCGCCAGTGGCGTTGATCTTGGCGGCAAAGGCCTTGGTGGCGGTGGGTGAGATCGAACTCATGTCGATCACCACTTTGTTCGGCGACAGGCCAGCGGCTACGCCGTCGGCGCGGAACAGCACGTCATCGACCTGGGGGGTATCGGGCACCATGACGATGATGAATTCCGCTTCCTGGGCCACTTGCTGCGGGTTGGCCAGGGCCACGGCACCGGCGGCGACCAGCTCGGCGGGCGCCTTGCCGTGGTGCTCGGAGAGGAACAGTTGGTGACCTGCTTTCTGCAGGTTCGCGGCCATGGGTTGGCCCATGATGCCGGTGCCGATAAAGCCGATTTTAGCCATGGTGAAGTCCTCTTTTTATTCTCTGTGCGAGCCTGGCCCGGTCTACCAGACCCAGGCGATCTAAATGTGGGAGCGGGCTTGCTCGCGATTGCGGTAGATCAGTCGACAAAAATGTTGAATGTCAGACCTTCGCGAGCAAGCCCGCTCCCACAGTTGGGTTGTGTGTATTTCGGTCAGATCGCGTTATGGCTCTTGAGCCAGCCAAGACCAGCCTCGGTAGTGGTCAACGGCTTGTACTCACAGCCGACCCAACCCTGATAGCCAATGCGCTCCAGATGCTCGAACAGGAACCGGTAGTTGATTTCACCGGTGCCCGGCTCGTTGCGCCCCGGGTTGTCCGCCAGCTGGATATGGTTGATCTGATCCAGGTGCGTGGCCATGGTGCGGGCCAGGTCGCCTTCCATGATTTGCATGTGATAGATGTCGTACTGCAGGAACAGGTTGGCGCTGCCCACCTGTTCGCGAATCGCCAGGGCCTGTGCGGTGTTGTTCAGGTAGAAGCCGGGAATGTCGCGGGTGTTGATCGCTTCCATCACCAGCTTGATGCCCACCGCTTGCAGCTTGTCGGCTGCGTACTTGAGGTTGGCGACGAAGGTTTTTTCCAGGGTGGCGTCGTCCACGCCGGCAGGGCGAATCCCCGCCAGGCAGTTGATCTGGGTATTGCCCAGTACCTGGGCGTAGGCGATGGCCAGGTTGACCCCAGCGCGAAACTCCTCGACCCGGTCCGGGTGGCAGGCCAGGCCGCGCTCGCCGCTGGCCCAGTCACCGGCCGGCAGGTTGAACAGCACTTGGGTCAAGCCGTGGGCGTCGAGCTGCGCCTTGATTTCGGCGGAGCTGAACTCGTAGGGGAACAGGTATTCCACCCCGCTGAAACCGGCATCGGCGGCGGCTTTGAAGCGGGCGAGAAAGTCCTGTTCGGTGAACAGCATGGACAGGTTGGCGGCAAAACGCGGCATGGGGTTCTCCTTAATCGAGCAATGAAATGGCAGTGGGTGCGTCGTTGCCCACCAGTGCCAGATCTTCGAATTCATTGACGGCGTTGATCTCGGTGCCCATGGAAATATTGGTCACGCGCTCCAGGATGATCTCGACAATCACCGGCACCTTGAACTCTTCGATCATTTCCTGGGCCTTGCGCAGCGCGGGCTGGATCTGGCCCGGCTCGAACACACGCAGGGCCTTGCAACCCAGGCCTTCGGCGACGGCAACGTGGTCGACGCCATAACCGTTGAGTTCCGGGGCGTTGAGGTTGTCGAAAGACAACTGTACGCAGTAGTCCATTTCAAACCCGCGTTGGGCCTGGCGGATCAGCCCCAGGTAGGAGTTGTTCACCACCACGTGGATGTACGGCAGCTTGAACTGCGCGCCCACGGCCAGCTCTTCGATCATGAACTGGAAGTCATAGTCGCCGGACAGCGCCACTACCTTGCGGCTCGGGTCGGCCTTGACCACGCCCAGCGCAGCGGGGATGGTCCAGCCCAGCGGGCCGGCCTGGCCGCAGTTGATCCAGTGGCGTGGCTTGTAGACGTGCAGGAACTGCGCACCGGCAATCTGCGACAGGCCAATGGTGCTGACGTAGCAGGTGTCTTTGCCGAACACCTGGTTCATCTCTTCGTACACCCGTTGCGGCTTGACCGGGACGTTGTCGAAGTGGGTCTTGCGGTGCAGGGTGGCTTTGCGCTGCTGGCAATCGTGCAGCCAGGCGCTGCGATCCTTGAGCTTGCCGGCGGCTTTCCACTCGCGGGCCACTTCGATAAACATCGTCAGCGCGGCACCGGCGTCGGACACGATGCCCAGGTCCGGGGTGAACACCCGGCCGATTTGCGTCGGTTCGATGTCGACGTGAATGAACTTGCGACCCTCGGTGTACACCTCCACCGAGCCGGTGTGACGGTTGGCCCAACGGTTGCCGACACCCAGGACCACGTCGGACTTGAGCATCGTAGCGTTGCCATAACGGTGCGAGGTTTGCAGGCCGACCATGCCCACCATCAGTGGGTGATCGTCGGGAATGGTGCCCCAGCCCATCAGCGTCGGGATCACCGGGATACCGGTCAGCTCGGCGAATTCCACCAACAGTTCGCTGGCGTCGGCATTGATCACGCCGCCACCGCTGACCAGCAGCGGGCGCTCGGCCTGATCGAGCATCGCCAGGGCCTTCTCGACCTGGATCCGCGTGGCCAGTGGCTTGGCCAGGGGCAGCGGCTGGTAGGCGTCGATGTCGAACTCGATCTCGGCCATCTGCACATCGAATGGCAAGTCGATCAGCACCGGGCCGGGGCGGCCGGAGCGCATTTCATAGAAGGCTTTCTGGAACGCATACGGCACCTGGCCAGGTTCCAGCACGGTGGTTGCCCACTTGGTCACTGGCTTGACGATGCTGGTGATGTCCACGGCCTGGAAGTCTTCCTTGTGCATGCGGGCACGGGGCGCTTGCCCGGTGATGCACAGGATCGGGATCGAATCGGCCGAGGCGCTGTACAGGCCGGTGACCATGTCGGTGCCCGCCGGGCCCGAAGTGCCGATGCACACGCCGATATTGCCGGCCTTGGTGCGGGTATACCCCTCGGCCATGTGCGAAGCGCCTTCCACGTGGCGAGCGAGGACGTGATCGATGCCGCCGACCTTTTGCAGGGCCGAATACAACGGGTTGATCGCAGCGCCTGGGATGCCGAAGGCGGTATCTACACCCTCACGACGCATCACCAGGACAGCGGCTTCGATTGCTCTCATTTTGCTCATGGTTTTGGTGCCTCTTGCGTTTTGTAATTGTATACAAGTGGTGTTGCTTCAAAGTGTATTCACGGCGAGCTACGCAGGTCAATCCATTTTATTCTCGGGCCTGTGCATTCGTCGGAAGGCTTTTTAGCGGGAGTATTTCGACGTGTGGTGCGTATGTTTCGAAATATTGTATACAAAAAATAAATCTATTGTGTTCTATTTGTTGCATCCGGCTTCTGATCAATCAGAGCCCCAAGGCTTTCTCAATAACAAGATAAGGACGGCACCCATGAGCGCTCTAACCTTGAAAGTCGCAGTCAACCTGGTCAGCCAGGCCATCACCGCAGGCCGCACCATTGCCGCTGCACCGCTGACCATCGCAGTGCTCGACAGCGGCGGGCACCTGATCACCCTGCAACGGGAAGACGGCGCCAGCCTGCTGCGCCCGCAAATTGCTATCGGCAAGGCCTGGGGCGCGATTGCCCTGGGCAAGGGCTCGCGTTTGCTGGCGCTGGATGCCCAGCAACGGCCGGCATTTATCGCTGCACTGAACAGCCTGGGGCAGGGCGGCGTGGTGCCGGCGCCGGGCGGGGTGTTGATTCGGGATCAGGCGGGGGTGGTGCTGGGGGCGATCGGGATCAGTGGGGATACGTCGGATATTGATGAGCAGTGCGCGATCAGCGCGATTGAAGGGGTGGGGTTGTTGGCGGATGCGGGGGTGAGTGCTTGATTTCTCCGGGCTTGTAAGAACCTCATCGCGAGCAAGCCCGCGTTTTGACCTGTGAACACGGTCAAAATGTGGGAGCGGGCTTGCTCGCGATAGGGCCGACTCGGTCTTGAATCTAAACCCAAATTGCATCCCACAACGGATAGTCGCCAATCCTCTCCACCAACCCCGCCCTCAATGGATTGGCCACCACATACCTGGCCATCTTCACTAGATCATCTTCCCTACGCAGCGCGCGATCATGAAAGCTGGTTTGCCAAAGCCTCCCCTTGCGGGCAGTGGTGCCATTGACTGAGCGAGTGCTTTTGGATTTCACCTGGCACATCAAGTCACCCAGCGAACCTTTTTGCAGTTGGATCAACCAGTGGAAATGGTCGGGCATCACCACCCAGGCCAGAGAGTGCGCCAGCCCTTGATATTGGGCGAGCCTGAACTGCCAGACCACCAGGCGGCCGAGATGGAAATCGCTGAAGATTGGTGTGCGTTCGTGGGTGTTGGTGGTGATCAGGTAGATGTGGTTGGTTTCGCTGAACCGCCCGATGCGTAGGCGGTGTGAGGTGGCTCGATCAGGCATTCCGTTGCCTCTCTTCAGATGGGGTCTTGAGAGGCTAGATCGGGGAGCTTGAGGCTGATGGGCAGGCTTTTGGCAGGATGTGTCTGGGAGGGCACTTTCGCGAGCAAGCCCGCTCCCACATGGGATCTTTGTTGTTCATACATTTTGTGTCTGGCACAGATCTAGTGTGGGAGCGGGCTTGCTCGCGAATCTTGGCCACACCACAGTCCATCAGTCCGGCTCACACCCCTTCAACACCAACCGAATAATCGTCTGCGCCGCCGCTTCATAATCGGCCTCATCCAGCTTGGCCTTGCCGGTCACCGCCGAGATCTGCCAGTCAAAGTCCGCATAGGTCTGGGTCGCTGCCCAGATGCTGAACATCAGGTGATGAGGATCAATGGCGGCGATCAGGCCGCGATCGACCCAGCTCTGGATGCAATCGATATTGTGCTTGGCCTGGGCGTTGAGTTGCTGCACCTGCTCGGGGCTCAGGTGCGGGGCGCCGTGCATGATTTCGCTGGCGAACACTTTCGAGGCAAAGGGCAGGTCGCGGGAGATGCTGATTTTCGAGCGGATATAGCCGCTCAGCACCTGCTTGGGGTCGCCGTCCGGGTTGAAGGGAGTGGAGGCGGCCAGGATTGGCTCGATGATGCTTTCGAGCACCTCGCGGTAGAGGTTGTCCTTGGACTTGAAGTAGTAATAAACGTTGGGCTTGGGCAGCCCGGCCTTGGCGGCGATGTCGCTGGTTTTGGTCGCGGCGAAGCCCTTGTCGGCAAACTCCTCGCTGGCAGCCCGCAGGATCAGTTCTTTGTTGCGCTCGCGAATGGTGCTCATAGACCAGATGATTCCTTGCCAGGACAGGCGGTTGCGCATGGTAGCACCGGCGATCCGCGCGCCTCAAGAATCTGCCCGCGACGCTTTGTACCACGCTATGCTGCGAAATATCCCACATTTAGGACGTCCGATTCATGGCAGGAAGCAGCTTGTTGGTATTGATCGATGACATCGCCGCCGTCCTCGATGACGTGGCCTTGATGACCAAAATGGCCGCCAAGAAAACCGCCGGGGTGCTGGGGGATGACTTGGCGCTCAATGCGCAGCAGGTTTCTGGTGTACGCGCCGAGCGGGAAATCCCGGTGGTGTGGGCCGTTGCCAAGGGCTCGTTTATCAACAAGCTGATCCTGGTTCCCGCCGCGCTATTGATCAGCGCCTTCGCGCCATGGGCGGTCACGCCACTGTTGATGCTCGGCGGCGCTTATCTGTGTTTCGAAGGCTTTGAAAAACTCGCCCATAAATTCCTGCACAGCAAGGCCGATGATCAGGCTGCACATGCCCAGTTGGTCGAAGCCGTGGCCGACCCCGCAACCGACCTGGTGGCGTTCGAGAAAGACAAGATCAAGGGCGCGATCCGCACCGACTTTATCCTCTCTGCCGAAATCATCGCCATCACCCTGGGCACCGTGGCTGATGCACCGTTGATGCAGCAAGTGATCGTGCTGTCGGGCATCGCTCTGGTCATGACCATCGGCGTGTACGGCCTGGTCGCCGGTATCGTCAAGCTCGACGACCTGGGCCTGTGGATGGCGCAAAAGCCCGGCCAACTGGTGCGCGATATCGGCAACGGGTTTGTACGAACCACACCGTACATGATGAAAAGCCTGTCGGTGATCGGCACGGCGGCGATGTTCATGGTCGGTGGCGGCATCCTGACCCACGGCGTGCCGGTGGTGCATCACTGGATTGAGAGTGTGAGTCAGAGCATCGGTGGCATCAGCTGGTTGATGCCGACCTTGCTCAATGCCATCGCGGGGATCATCGCCGGGGCGGTGGTGCTGGCGCTGGTGTCGGTGGCGAGCAAGGCGTGGCGTGCCTTGAGGGGTTAGGTGCTATTGCAACGCGCTGTAGCCTTTTTCGCTGAATGCCTTGAGCAGTTGCGCTTCCGAGCCTGCTGAAACACTGCCGAACTGGCCGAAACCCTGAACGTGCTGATCGCTCTGCTGGCTCGGGCCCTGACGCTCCAAGCCTTCGCGGCCATCAATGTAGGTTGCCACTTGCGCCAGGTTATAGGCGGCGTTGGCGCGTGAGTCGGGGTTTCGATTGGCTGCGCCCCAATCGCCGGTTTGCTGCTTGAGCTGATTGATGAAGTTGCTCGCGAAAGGACCGTCTTGCTTGAGGATGTCCTTGAGGATCGGCGTGTCCTTGAAGATTTGTCCTGCGCTGCGATCATCGCCGGCCGGTCGACCATAGGCGCCTCTGGGGGCGTCCAGAGAAGGTTTTGTTGAGACTTGGGACTCTGTGGCGGGAGTAGCGGGGGTGCTGGGTGCCGTGATGGGGGGTTGGGAAACCGATATCGTCATGTTGAAGTTCCACTGGAAAGTTCGAGGTGGGTAGCGGGAAGTCAGCCTGTTTTGTGTCAGGCTGACCTGCGCGTGTGCCTGGGTTTTAAGTGGCAAACAGGTACGAAATGGTTCCTGGTGGTGGGGGGCGTCGCTCGGTAAGGTGCGGGGTGGATGGTATTTAAGGGGTTTCGTTCGGCGCTGTGGATGAGTTGAGTAACTCATAGCCATGCTTTAAGGTTACTTGAAGCAAATAGCTCTTATCTGCGGCGTCGTTTTGGGCCCACACCTTACCCCGATTAAAATCTGGAAGCTTTAGACTAATATCTGTAGTCGATTTGTTTAGGTTGCCAATGTAGTTGGCTATATAGGCCAGGTTGTACGCTGCATCTGCCCGTGCCTCAGGGTCTTTGTTATTTTTACTCCAGTCTCCGATATGTTTCTGAAGTTCTTTAAGGTTTTCGCCGGATTTAACCAGTGCGTTGACAATCCGATCTGCTGTAGCAAGTAATGGATTGTCCCTCAAGATATCCTCGGAGCTTCGATGATCGCCACGGGGTCGCCCCGTGGCGTGGGTTGGCCTTACATAAATCTGCTGCTCACCTTTGAACTCCAGGCTGGCGTAGCCATGTTCGATAAATTTTGTGAGCAGCGCGTGTTCGGAGTCCTTTCGGATGGATGGTTCACGAAATGGAGGGTAGATCGCTTCGTCTGGGTGTTGTTTCTTGAACGGTACAATCTGTTCGTTACCAGAATAACCACTGAGAAAACCATCGTTGTGTTGGCTTGCCAGTACGGCATGCGCGTCTTTGGAGTCAATGAAGTTGAACAGGCGCGCAGCATTGTAAGCCGCATCGGCGCGGGCTTGCGGGTCCTTGTTGGCGATTGTCCAGTCGCCGGTATGTTTGTAGATACCTTGCTTGTAGGCTTCGGGCAGGGGTCTGTGCTCTGGGCCACGTCGGTAAATACTTGGTCGCATTTCCAGGTGTTTAAGAGTGGGGTTGGCATTGATGATTTGCTCCGCCGTTCGGCGATCTCCTGCTGGTCGACCGGTTGCCGCGGTGGGGCGCGTCGCGCTGTCGAGATCTCCCAAGGCTGGCGGTAGAAGAGTCTCAGGAGTTGAACGCTCAGGACATGTTGCCTGGCTAGTGGTGGTGTTTATGTTGCAAACTTGGTTGGATAGTAATTGCTGAATAATACCGAGCCCGGTAAAAAATCTGATGTCCATAAGCGTATCCTTCTTACTGGGTTTTTAGTGCTGGAATTTAATGGGCGCAAGGCGACAGCTGTTAACTTTCTTGATTTAAGTGGTGGGCGATGTCGTGTGGTTCCACTTCTTTTATTTCAGATGTTAATCAGGTTTTGTTGTGATGATTAACTATAAAAGTAGTTTGAAGGGGGGCGATAGATAAGCCTTGGCTTAATGGATGAGATTCGTAGGAATAACGCGTTTAGATAAGTGGGCGGGATGCAAGGATGTTCCATTGACCTCGGGGGCAGGGCCGGGCTGCGAACAGCCGCGGCCTGCGATGGCTACAGGTTACTCGGCAATCTGCAACTTGCGCGACTCGGTATACACATACCGCACTTTTTCATACTCGAACGGCGAGTTCATCTGGCCGTAGCGAAAGCTCGTCTGGTAGCGCTTGTCCACCGCACGCAGGGCCCAGATTTCCGGGTGGTTGGAGCTGACTTCGGCGACGTTGAGGTAGTTGATCTGGGTTTCTGCGGTGTAGTCCACCAACAGGCCGCCGGTGTCGCGCAGGTTGGACGGGCCGAGGATCGGCAGGATCAGGTAGGCGCCGCCGGGAACGCCGTAGAAGCCCAGGGTCTGGCCGAAATCTTCGCTCTGGCGCGGCAGGCCCATGGCGGTGGCCGGGTCCCACAGGCCGGCGATGCCGAGGGTGGTGTTGACCAGCAGGCGGCCGGTGGTTTCCAGGGAGCGGTGGCCCTTGAGTTGCAGCAGGCTGTTCATCAGGTTGGGCACATCGCCCAGGTTGTTGAAGAAGTTGCTGACACCGGTGCGCAGGAAGCTTGGGGTGACGTAGCGATAACCGTCGACCACCGGCAGGAATACCCATTGGTCGAAGCGATAGTTGAAGTGGTACACCCGACGGTTCCACGACTCCAGCGGGTCGTAGACGTTGAGGGCGTTGAGGGTCGAGCGCTCGAACTCGCGCTGGTCCAGGCCAGGGTTGAACTTGAGTTTGCTCAAGGGCTCCTTGAAGCCATCCTGGTCGACCACGGTCGGTGCGTGAGCCTTGCTGTTGTCCGCGTGGGCAACGCCTGCGCAGAGTAAGGCCGCAAGAAGCAGGAGATGTTTAGCCACGGAAGAACTCCAGCATGGCGTCGGCGTTGACGCGGTAATTGAGGTTGCCGCAGTGGCCGCCCAGTGGGTAGACGGTCAAGCGATCGCCGAAGGTCTTGCGCAGGAAGCCCAGGTCGCCGGGGCCGAGGATCACGTCGTCGGCGTTGTGCATCACGGCGATTTTCGGGCTGTCGCGCAGGTAATCCTCCAGGGCGTACAGGCTGACCTGGTCGATCAGTTGCAGCAGGCTGCCGCCGTCGGAGCGGGCGCGCCACATCGGGATCACTTGTTCGGTGAGGTAGCAGTCGAAATCACATTGCAGCGCACGCTTGAGGAACGGCGTGAGGCTGGTGCTTTCGGTAATCGGGTACTTGGGTGGGATGATCAGGCCGCGGCGGTTGATCAGGTCCGAGGTGAAGGCGATATCCGCCGCCGAGAAGCGGAACGAGGTGCCGATCAGCATCGCCATCTGCTCGTTGGTCAGGTGCTCCTTGGAGCTCTGGAAGTCGTAGAGCAGGGCATCGTTGAGGTCGATGTAGCCTTTTTGCTGGAAGTAGCGGGTCAGCTTGTTCAACACCAGTTCATAGAAGGTGGTGCTGTTGTTGATGCCCTTGACCTCGGTCTGCACCAGTTTGTCGAGGTTGGTGATGGAGGTGTAGAGGTTGACCGGCGGGTTGAGCAGCAACACTTTCTTGAAGTTGAAGCTGCGGCGGGTTTCGTCCAGCTTGCTGACGAACGCTGCGTCCAGCGCGCCCAGGCTGTAGCCGGTGAGGTAGAAGTCGGTGACGGGCAACGAGGCGTTTTGCGCGCGTACGGCCTGCATCACGCGGTACATGTCCTCGGCGTCTTCCTGGGTGATGCCGGGCGTGGCAAAGCGCGAGGCGGCGCTGATGAAGTCGAAGCTGGTGGGCGATGACAATTGGACGACATGGTAGCCGGCCTTGTAGTACAGCTTTTTCAGGTATTCGTTGAGGCTGCTGTCAAAGCGTGCACCGGTGCCGGCGATCAGGAAGATCAGCGGCGCGGCGCGGTCTTGCTTGGCAATGCGGTAGGTGAGCTTCTTCACCGGCCAGAAGTTGTCGGGCAGGCTGAATTCACGCTCCGGGCGCATGGTCAGGGTGTAGTCGGACTGGTTGATGTCATCGATGGATGGCAGATCCGGCCGCAGGTCCGGTGGTGTCGTGGCGATGGTCGCCTCGAACGGGTTGGTCAAAGGGTAGCCATAGCTGGCCGGATCGACATCGACCGCCAGTGCTGACGCACTCAAAAAAAGGCCACCCAACAGGGCAGCGCAGCGCAAGGAACGGAGCATGACTAAATCCCTAAGAGGAAAACGTGCTGAATGAAGTTCGCAGGCTATGACCACCGCGCTATCGCCGAAGTGCCAGCCATCGGCACTAAATATCGGAAATAAGCGTAGGAATCGAGCTAATAGTAGCCAGACGATACACTTTGGCACGCTTTGATGAATAGTTATCTGTGTGCAGCCCTTGCCAATGGCCCCGGGGAGATTAAGCTGGGCGCCGTTTTCGCCTATCGGAGTGCCCTTATGTCCCCTCGTTTGCCGCTGATTCTGCTGCTGTTGGCCTTGCCGTTATGGCTGGCTGCCAGTTATGGCGCCCGTTATGGGTTTATGGAAGATGGGCAGTGGGTGGGCATCTGCGCCGAGGACGCCAGCCGCTGGGAATGCCAGTTGCGGGCCAACCTGGGGCTGATGATCCACTTCAAGGTCATGGGCTGGGCGGCGCTGGTCACGTCGGTGCTCGCGTTTTTGCTGCCCGGCCGCGCGGGATGGGGCTTGGCGGTGCTGGGGCTGGCGTTCGGGATTCCGGCGCTGGCGTTGTACAACACCAATTTTGCGGTGTTTGCGTTGGTGATTGCCGGGTTGCGGTTGGTCAGGGCGGCTCGGGCTGTCTGATAGGGCCAACCGCAGGCAGCCAGCTCCCACATTTGAATGTATTCACAGATCAAAATGTGGGAGCGGTGCGATAGCGATCTCAGGCGTTGCGCACCCGCAGGCAACGCCACAAGGCTGCAACCATCAACCCACTGACCAGCGCCCAACCCAGGGCCTGCTGGTTCATCAAGCCTTCGCGATACAGCTGCGGGGCAATGCCGGCACCGATGATGAAGGTCAGCAGGGCAATTTCCCGGCGTGGCCCGTTGACCGGGCGCAACAGGTAAACCAGGGCTGGCAGTAGCAGGGCGGCGCTGGGGAAGCTGCGGTAACGGGGGTCGAATACCAGCGCCAGCATCATCACCGCCGTGGCGAACCCGGCAAATGCGATCAGCCAGCCGGCGCGTTGCTCCAGCCAGGCGAAAGCCCGGTCGCGCCAACCCTGGCGAGCGCTCAAGGCCAGGGCCCCATGGGCCAGCACCAACAGGTTAAGGGCCAGCAACAGCCCGGCCCAGATCCATTCATCAGTGAAGCGTGCGGTCACCCGGGTCAGTTCGGCCCAACTGCCAATCGAACCCGCCGCGACCGCACCCAACAGCGGCAGCAACAGCGCCGCGCGGGTGTTGCGAACCCGTCCGCCGAGCGCCAGGGTACCCAGCAGGATCAGCCCGCCAACGCCCAGCCATAGCGGCCAGTACGGCACGTTGGTGACTGGGCCTGCGAGGATGCCCTTGTCCTGGCGATCGGCGTCAAACAGGCCCCAGTAACCGCCAACCGCACCTTCGCTGGCGCGTTTCCACGGTTGGTCAAAGGCTTCGATCAGGTTGTAGTGCCAGCCATTGGCTTCGGCCATGGCGACAAAACCGCGAATGAACTTGGCTTCGTTGACTCTGCTCGGCACGGCGGTTTCCCGCTGGCGGCCTTCGCTGGGCCAGCCGGTTTCGCCAATCATCACGTCCTTGGGGGCGAAGCGGTTGCCGAAGGTCTGGCGGATATCACCGACATGGCGCAGGGCCTGGTCGATGCCGGCAGGGTCATCTTCCCAATACGGCAATAGGTGGATGGTCAGGAAATCCACCGCCGGGGCGATTTCCGGGTGTTGCAGCCAGAACTCCCAGACGTCGGCGTAGGTGACCGGCTGCTGGATCTGGCTTTTGACCTTTTCGATCAGCTTCACCAGTTGCGTGGCGGTGATTTCCTTGCGCAGCAGCGCTTCGTTGCCGACGATCACCGACGTGACCACGTCAGGGTTGGCGTTGGCCGAGGCGATCAGCAGGTCGACTTCCTTGGCATTGTCCACCGGGTTGCTGTTGATCCAAGCACCGATCATCAACTTCAGGCCGTGTTTGCGCGCCAGGTCCGGCAGGGCTTCGAGGCCGGTCATGGAGTAGGTGCGGATGCACTCAAAGCGCGTGGCCAGCAGTGCCAGGTCGGCGTCCATGCGCTCGGGGCGCAGTTTGAACGGCTGGTCGAACGGCGATTGGTCCTTGTCGAAGGGCGTGTAGGACGCGCATTGCAGCTTGTGGCTGGCGCTGGCCACATCCGGCAGTACCACTGGCTGGCCGAGGCCATACCAGTAGCCACCGAGTGCGAACAGGCCGAGCAGCAAGGCAAATATATAAGGCAGGAAGGGGAAACGGGCAGTCGCGGTCATGGTCAGGCCGTGTAGGAGCAAAGGCGCGCATCTTACCTGCATTTGCCGGTTTTCAGTGGGGCCGCATAATTTTGACATGCAAAGTTCGAGCGGGATTTTGACGCGAGTTCCTACAAATTGTCCTGCTGGCTTTGTGATGTCGTTTCTTGCTCCGCTGAGGTCGTAGTCAGAGCAGGTCCGCAGGGGCGGCAGGTTGATGATCCAAAGGCACCACCTGACAACAGGTTGACGTCGCTCGGCATCCGCCGGGCGCAGCACTTTCGGGGAAGCACTATGAAGATGCGACGACTCTTGGGCGCAGCTGCCACGTTGGTAGTTGCGATGGGTTCCACACTAGCCAGCGCCGACAGCAAGACCCTGAGCATCGGCTATGTGGACGGCTGGTCGGACAGTGTCGCCACCACCCACGTGGCGGCTGAAGTGATCAGGCAAAAGCTCGGCTATGACGTGAAACTGCAGGCGGTTGCCACCGGGATCTTGTGGCAGGGCGTGGCCACCGGCAAGCTCGACGCCATGCTTTCGGCCTGGCTGCCGGTGACCCATGGTGAGTACTGGACCAAGAACAAGGACAAGGTGGTCGACTACGGCCCCAACTTCAAGGATGCGAAGATCGGCTTGATCGTACCGGAGTACGTCAAGGCCAAGTCCATCGAGGACTTGAAGACCGACACCACCTTCAAAAACAAGATCGTGGGCATCGATGCCGGTTCAGGCGTGATGCTCAAGACCGACGAAGCCATCAAGCAATACGGCCTGGACTACAAGCTGCAAGCCAGTTCCGGGGCGGCAATGATCGCCGAATTGACCCGCGCCGAAGACAAGCAAGACTCCATCGCAGTGACCGGCTGGGTGCCGCACTGGATGTTCGCCAAGTGGAAACTGCGCTTTCTTGATGATCCAAAAGGCATCTATGGCGCCGCCGAGACGGTTAATAGCATCGGCAGCAAGGGCCTGGAAAAGAAAGCCCCGGAAGTCGCGGCGTTCCTGAAGAAATTCCAGTGGGCCTCCAAGGATGAAATCGGCGAAGTCATGCTGGCCATCCAGGAAGGTGCCAAGCCTGATGTGGCGGCCAAGGATTGGGTGGCCAAGCATCCTGAGCGTGTGGCCGAGTGGACCGCTCCGTAACACCCCCAAAAACGGTGGGAACGCACTTTGTGTAGGAGCGGGCTTGCCCGCGATTACGGTGGGTCAGTTGATGGATACCTGACTGATTCACCGCCATCGCGGGCAAGCCCGCTGCCACATAAGCTCGCTCGCGCAATTGTTTCTAGCCCCTGCCAAACCCTCGCTACACTGGTTCTAAGACTAAGGTCGTCTGGAACCTGTCCTGCAGCCGCATACAGTGGATACGTTCCAATAATAAAAAAGCTGTGCTGCGAGGATAAAAACAATGAACGACAGCATTTACCTCTCGATTCAAAACAGCCCGCGCTTCAAGGAGCTGGTGAGAAAAAGGGAAAAGTTCGCCTGGATTCTCTCGGCGATCATGCTTGGGCTGTACTCCGGATTCATCCTGTTGATCGCCTATGGACCGCAAGTCCTGGGCGCCAAGATCAGTCCTGAATCGTCCATAACCTGGGGAATCCCTATCGGGGTCGGGCTGATTGTCTCGGCCTTCGTTCTCACAGGCATCTACGTGCGACGCGCCAATGGCGAATTCGACGACCTGAACAATGCGATTCTCAAGGAGGCTGCGCAATGATCCGTCGTCTATTGGCTGTATTCGGCGCTTCGCTTTTTGCTCCTGCCGTTTGGGCGGCGGACGCATTGACCGGTGAAGTGCACAAGCAACCGCTGAACATTGCGGCGATCCTGATGTTTGTCGCCTTTGTCGGCGCAACATTGTGCATTACCTACTGGGCGTCCAAACGTAACAACTCGGCGGCCGACTACTATGCCGCTGGTGGCAAGATCACCGGTTTCCAGAACGGCCTGGCGATCGCTGGCGACTACATGTCGGCGGCGTCCTTCCTGGGGATTTCCGCGCTGGTGTTCACCTCTGGCTACGATGGCCTGATCTACTCGATCGGCTTCCTGGTGGGCTGGCCGATCATTCTGTTCCTGATCGCCGAGCGCCTGCGTAACCTGGGCAAGTACACGTTTGCCGACGTGGCGTCCTACCGCCTCGGGCAAACCCAGATCCGCAGCCTGTCGGCTTGCGGTTCGCTGGTGGTGGTGGCGTTCTACCTGATCGCGCAGATGGTCGGCGCGGGCAAGCTGATCCAACTGCTGTTCGGCCTTGATTACCATGTGGCGGTGATCCTGGTGGGTATCTTGATGTGCCTTTATGTGTTGTTCGGCGGCATGCTGGCCACCACCTGGGTGCAGATCATCAAGGCAGTGCTGCTGCTGTCCGGTGCCTCGTTCATGGCGCTGATGGTGATGAAGCACGTCAACTTCGACTTCAACATGCTGTTCTCCGAGGCGATCAAGGTTCACCCTAAAGGTGAGGCGATCATGAGTCCTGGCGGCCTGGTGAAAGATCCGATCTCGGCGTTCTCCCTGGGCCTGGCCCTGATGTTCGGTACCGCTGGCCTGCCACATATCCTGATGCGCTTCTTCACCGTGAGTGACGCTAAAGAAGCCCGCAAGAGCGTGCTGTATGCCACAGGCTTTATCGGCTACTTCTATATCCTGACCTTTATCATCGGCTTCGGCGCGATTCTGCTGGTCAGCACCAACCCGGCGTTCAAGGATGCAGCAGGCGCTCTGTTGGGCGGTAACAACATGGCGGCGGTGCACCTGGCCAACGCGGTGGGCGGCAGTATCTTCCTGGGCTTCATCTCGGCCGTGGCGTTTGCCACCATCCTCGCGGTGGTTGCCGGCTTGACCCTGGCCGGTGCTTCGGCGGTGTCCCATGACCTGTATGCCAGCGTGATCAAGAAGGGCAAGGCCAACGAGAAGGATGAGATTCGCGTGTCGAAGATCACCACCATCGCCCTGGCAGTCCTGGCGATTGGCTTGGGTATCCTGTTCGAAAGCCAGAACATTGCGTTCATGGTCGGCCTGGCGTTCTCCATTGCTGCCAGCTGTAACTTCCCGGTGTTGCTGCTTTCCATGTACTGGAAGAACCTCACCACCCGTGGCGCGATGATTGGCGGCTGGCTGGGCCTGGTCAGCGCTGTTGGCTTGATGATCCTGGGTCCAACCATCTGGGTCTCGATCCTGCACCATGAAAAAGCGATCTTCCCGTACGAATACCCGGCGCTGTTCTCGATGATCATCGCGTTCGTGGGTATCTGGTTCTTCTCCATCACCGACAAGTCGGCGGCGGCGGTGAAAGAGCGTGCGCTGTACTTCCCGCAGTTTGTGCGTTCGCAGACTGGCCTGGGGGCGAGCGGGGCGGTTAACCACTAAGCTTGTAGCTCAATAAGAAATGCCCCGGTCGAAAGGCCGGGGTATTTTTTTGCCTGGGGTTCTGTGTTGCCTGGGCTATTGCTTTCGCGAGCAAGCCCGCTCCCACAGTTGACCGCGTTCATCCTTTGAAATGTGGTCAACTGTGGGAGCGGGCTTACTCGCGAAAGCGGCCTGTCAGGCAGCACAAACAAAAACGGCCTCCACTAAGGGAGGCCGTTCTCAATGCAGCTAAGCAGTTGAATGCTTACTTGCGGTCTTCCAGCTTGGTAATGTCACGCGACTCGTAGCCGGTGTACAGCTGGCGCGGGCGGCCAATCTTGTACGGGCTGGAGAGCATTTCTTTCCAGTGGGAGATCCAGCCCACGGTCCGCGCCAGGGCGAAGATCACGGTGAACATGCTGGTTGGAATGCCGATCGCCTTGAGGATGATCCCCGAGTAGAAGTCGACGTTCGGGTACAGCGAGCGCTCGATGAAGTACGGGTCGGTCAGCGCGATCTCTTCCAGGCGCATGGCCAGTTCGAGTTGCGGATCGTTGTTGATGCCCAGTTCCTTCAGCACTTCGTCGCAGGTCTGCTTCATGACGGTGGCGCGCGGGTCGCGGTTCTTGTAGACCCGGTGGCCGAAGCCCATCAGCTTGAACGGATCGTTCTTGTCCTTGGCCTTGGCGATGAACTTGTCGATGTTGGACACATCGCCGATTTCATCGAGCATGGTCAATACGGCTTCGTTCGCACCGCCGTGGGCAGGGCCCCACAGTGCGGCGATGCCGGCGGCGATACAGGCGAACGGATTGGCACCCGAGGAGCCTGCCAGACGCACGGTGGACGTCGAGGCGTTCTGTTCGTGGTCGGCATGGAGGATGAAGATCCGGTCCATGGCCTTGGCCAGCACCGGGCTGATCGGTTTGATCTCGCACGGGGTGTTGAACATCATGTGCAGGAAGTTTTCCGCATACGTCAGGTCGTTGCGCGGGTACATCATGGGCTGGCCCATGGAGTACTTGTAAACCATTGCGGCCAGGGTGGGCATCTTCGCAACCAGGCGGATCGCGGAGATTTCGCGATGCTGCGGGTTATTGATGTCCAGGGAGTCGTGATAGAAGGCCGACAGGGCGCCGACTACACCGCACATGACGGCCATCGGGTGGGCGTCGCGACGGAAGCCGTTGAAGAAGGTCTTCAACTGCTCGTGAACCATGGTGTGGTTCTTCACGGTGCTGACAAACTGGGCCTTTTGCTCGGCTGTTGGCAATTCGCCATTTAGCAGCAGGTAGCAGGTTTCCAGGTAGTCCGATTTCTCGGCCAGTTGTTCGATCGGGTAGCCGCGATGTAGCAAAATGCCATTATCGCCATCGATATAGGTAATCTTCGACTCGCAAGAAGCGGTCGACATGAAGCCTGGGTCGAAAGTGAAACGGCCCGTGGCCGTCAGGCCCCGTACGTCGATAACATCGGGACCAACGGTGCCGGTTAAAATGGGCAGCTCGACGGGGGCTGCGCCCTCGATGATCAACTGCGCTTTTTTGTCAGCCATGTGGCCTCCTATTTATGCTTCAAATCATCAGACAGACCCCCCACGCAGGGCCCGCACCACTATATTGATATAAATCCAGATGTCAATTTGCCTAAAGTCTTGCCCCAGAAGGCTTTAACCGTACTTTTTCCTCGAAATTGCCTGCCGTTTACGCCTTTTATCCCGTCAGCGCAATCAGCTATTAGGGTGAGGAGCGCGCGTTGTCATTAGTAGCCTAACTGTCTATACTCGGCCACCGACCGCCAAGGGCTTTTGGGCTTGCTTTCATTGGGGGTCGCACTCCCTGGGTGGTGCTTACCTGACCAGTGCACTCCCCAACAACTTTGCCCTGATTGTTAGGGGCTCTTCAGTGTGAAAAAAAGCCGTGAATAGCCAACGACCTGTAAACCTAGACCTAAGGACCATCAAACTCCCCATCACCGGCGTTACGTCGTTCCTGCACCGTGTTTCCGGCATCATCCTGTTCCTGGGCTTGGGCATCATGCTTTATGCATTGAGCAAATCCCTGGGTTCCGAGGAAGGATACGCCGAGGTGAAGGCATGCTTGACCAGCCCGCTGGCCAAGTTCGTAGCATGGGGCCTCCTGTCCGCTCTGCTGTATCACCTGGTAGCCGGTGTGCGCCACTTGATCATGGACATGGGCATCGGTGAGACGCTGGAAGGCGGCCGCCTGGGCTCGAAAATCATCATCGCCATTTCCGTGGTGCTGATCGTTCTGGCAGGAGTTTGGATATGGTAACCAGCGTTACGAACCTTTCGCGTTCGGGCCTCTATGACTGGATGGCACAACGAGTGTCTGCGGTCGTTCTCGCGGCTTATTTCATTTTCCTGATCGGGTACCTCGTTGCAAACCCTGGCATTGGCTACGCCCAATGGCACGGTCTGTTCTCCCACAACGGGATGCGTATCTTCAGTCTGCTCGCCCTTGTGGCCCTGGGCGCTCACGCCTGGGTCGGCATGTGGACCATCGCGACCGACTACCTGACGCCGATGGCGCTGGGCAAGTCCGCGACTGCAGTACGTTTCCTTTTCCAGGCAGTATGCGGCGTCGCGATGTTCGCTTACTTCGTCTGGGGTGTGCAGATTCTCTGGGGTATCTGATTCATGGCTAACATTCCAACGATTTCTTTTGACGCCATCATTATTGGTGGTGGCGGCGCCGGCATGCGCGCTGCACTGCAGCTGGCCCAGGGCGGTCACAAGACAGCCGTGATCACCAAGGTGTTCCCGACCCGTTCCCACACCGTATCGGCCCAGGGTGGCATCACCTGCGCCATCGCTTCTGCGGATCCGAACGATGACTGGCGCTGGCACATGTACGATACCGTCAAGGGTTCCGACTATATCGGTGACCAGGACGCTATCGAGTACATGTGTCAGGAAGGCCCGGCTGCGGTATTCGAGCTGGACCACATGGGTCTGCCGTTCTCCCGTACCGAACAGGGGCGTATCTACCAGCGTCCGTTCGGCGGCCAGTCCAAGGATTACGGTAAAGGCGGCCAGGCTGCCCGTACCTGCGCGGCATCCGACCGTACCGGTCACGCACTGCTGCACACCCTTTATCAGGGCAACCTGAAAGCCGGCACCACGTTCCTGAACGAGTACTACGCAGTTGACCTGGTGAAGAACCAGGACGGCGCATTCGTCGGCGTGATCGCTATCTGCATCGAAACCGGTGAAACCACCTACATCCGCGCCAAGGCTACCGTTCTGGCGACTGGCGGTGCAGGTCGTATCTACGCTTCGACCACCAACGCCCTGATCAACACCGGCGACGGCGTTGGCATGGCCCTGCGTGCAGGCGTTCCGGTACAAGACATCGAAATGTGGCAGTTCCACCCAACCGGCATCGCCGGCGCCGGTGTACTGGTTACAGAAGGCTGCCGTGGTGAAGGCGGTTACCTGATCAACAAGCACGGCGAGCGTTTCATGGAGCGTTATGCTCCGAACGCCAAGGACCTTGCCGGTCGTGACGTGGTTGCCCGTTCGATGGTTAAAGAAATCATCGCCGGCAACGGTTGCGGCCCGAACGGCGACCACGTGATGCTCAAGCTCGATCACCTGGGCGAAGAAGTGCTGCACAGCCGCCTGCCAGGTATCTGCGAACTGTCCAAGACTTTCGCACACGTTGACCCGGTAGTTGCTCCAGTACCAGTAGTTCCAACTTGCCACTATATGATGGGCGGCGTGCCGACCAACATTCATGGCCAGGCGATCACCCAGAACGCCGAAGGCGTGGACGAGATCATCCATGGTCTGTTCGCTGTAGGCGAAGTGGCTTGCGTATCGGTTCACGGTGCCAACCGTCTGGGCGGCAACTCGCTGCTCGACCTGGTGGTATTCGGCCGCGCTGCCGGCCTGCACCTGGAAAAAGCCCTGACCGACGGCATCGAATACGATGACGCGACCGACGCCAATATCGAGGCTGCCCTGGCTCGCCTGAACGCGCTGAACGAGCGTACTGATGGCGAAGACGTAGCAACCCTGCGTCGCGAGCTGCAAAGCTGCATGCAGAACTACTTCGGTGTATTCCGTACTGGCGAATACATGCAGAAGGGTATTGCCCAGCTGGCTGACCTGCGCAAGCGGATCGCCAACGTCAAGATCAACGATAAGAGCCAGGCGTTCAACACCGCTCGTATCGAAGCCCTTGAGCTGCAAAACCTGCTGGAAGTGGCTGAAGCGACTGCGATTGCCGCCGAGGTTCGTAAAGAATCCCGTGGTGCCCACGCTCGTGAAGACTTTGAAGATCGCGATGACGAAAACTGGTTGTGCCACACCCTGTACTTCCCGGGTGACAAGCGCGTAACCAAGCGTGCCGTGAACTTCTCGCCGAAGACGGTTCCGACGTTTGAACCGAAGATTCGGACTTACTAAGGGTGGCTGCCATGTTGAAAGTCAGTGTTTATCGCTACAACCCTGATCAGGACGCTGCGCCGTTCATGCAGGAATTTGAGGTCGATACCGGTGGTAAAGACCTGATGGTGCTGGATGTGCTGGCCCTGATCAAAGAGCAGGACGAAGGTTTCTCCTATCGTCGCTCTTGCCGTGAAGGTGTCTGCGGCTCCGACGGCATGAACATCAACGGCAAAAACGGCCTGGCTTGTGTCACGCCGCTGTCGGCCGTGGTCAAGAAGAACAAGCTTGTTGTACGTCCACTGCCAGGTTTGCCGGTTATCCGTGACCTGGTCGTCGATATGAGCATCTTCTACAAGCAATACGAGAAGGTGAAGCCATTCCTGCAGAACGACACGCCGGCTCCGGCCATCGAGCGTCTGCAGTCCCCGGAAGAGCGCGAGAAGCTCGACGGTCTGTACGAGTGCATCCTGTGCGCTTGCTGCTCGACCTCTTGCCCGTCCTTCTGGTGGAACCCGGACAAGTTCCTGGGTCCAGCTGCACTGCTGCAAGCCTATCGCTTCCTGGCAGACAGCCGTGACACCAAGACGTCCGAGCGTCTGGCTTCACTGGATGACCCGTTCAGCGTATTCCGCTGCCGCGGGATCATGAACTGCGTCAACGTATGTCCCAAAGGCCTGAACCCGACTAAGGCCATTGGTCACATCCGTAACATGCTGCTGCAAAGCGGCGTGTAAGACGTTGTAGTAAAAGCAGGACCGTTGTGCCCGTAAATGCTACGGCGCAGGCTTCAACCGGCGCCGTAGTTTTAACTTGAGCAGCGACTTACAAAGCCGCAGCTCTTATTTTGAAGAAATGAGACAAGCAGGGGCATTCGGGTTGGTACCCGAACTATCAGCGTGATCCTAAGTGGCTTGTTTTGGTCGCTGCACTTGGCCTTTTGCAAGCAAACTCGGTGTTTTCGCCGGTGGTGTCCCCAAATCGAGGGTGACCAAGCATGCAAGAAAGCGTGATGCAGCGCATGTGGAACAGCGGCTATCTTTCAGGTGGTAACGCTGCCTATGTGGAAGAGCTTTATGAGCTCTACCTGCACGACCCTAACGCTGTGCCAGAAGAATGGCGCACCAAATTTCAGACGTTGTCTTCAGACGGCAACGCTGCCACCGATGTATCGCATGCAACAATTCGCGATCAATTTGTGCTGCTGGCAAAGAACCAGCGCCGCGCCCAGCCGGTTTCCGCCGGGAGCGTGAGCAGTGAGCACGAGAAGAAGCAAGTTGAAGTATTGCGACTGATCCAGGCCTACCGTATGCGTGGCCACCAGGCAGCCCAGCTTGATCCGCTGGGGCTGTGGCAGCGTCCTGCACCTGCAGACCTGTCGATCAATCACTACGGCTTGACCAATGCCGATCTTGATACGATTTTCCGTGCCGGCGACCTGTTCATCGGCAAAGAGGAAGCGAGCCTACGCGAAATTCACGAAGCGTTGCAGCAGACATATTGCCGCACCATCGGCGCTGAATTTACGCATATCACCGATTCCGAGCAGCGCCACTGGTTCCAGCATCGCCTGGAAGGCGTGCGTGGCCGTCCGGTGCTGTCTGCCGATGTGCGTGGCCACCTGCTTGAGCGCGTCACCGCTGCCGAAGGCCTTGAAAAATACCTGGGCACCAAATACCCGGGCACCAAGCGTTTCGGCCTGGAAGGCGGCGAGAGCCTGATTCCGATGCTTGACGAACTGATCCAGCGTTCCGGTTCCTACGGCACCAAGGAAATCGTGATCGGCATGGCTCACCGTGGTCGCCTGAACGTGTTGGTCAACACCTTCGGCAAGAACCCGCGCGAGCTGTTCGACGAGTTCGAAGGCAAGAAGAAGGTCGAGCTGGGTTCCGGTGACGTTAAATACCACCAGGGCTTCTCGTCCAACGTGATGACCACCGGTGGTGAAGTCCACCTGGCCATGGCGTTCAACCCATCCCACCTGGAAATCGTTTCTCCAGTGGTCGAGGGTTCGGTACGTGCTCGCCAGGATCGTCGCAACGACTCCACCGGTGAGAAGGTTCTGCCGATTTCCATCCACGGTGACGCGGCATTCGCCGGTCAAGGCGTGGTCCTGGAAACGTTCCAGATGTCGCAGACTCGCGGCTTCAAGACCGGCGGTACCATTCACATCGTCATCAACAACCAGGTGGGTTTCACCATTAGCAACCCGCTGGACGCACGCTCTACCGAGTACGCGACCGACGTTGCCAAGATGATCCAGGCGCCGATCCTCCATGTGAATGGGGATGATCCGGAAGCCGTATTGTTCGTGACCCAACTGGCCATTGACTACCGCATGCAGTTCAAGCGTGACGTGGTCATCGACCTGGTTTGCTACCGCCGTCGCGGTCACAACGAAGCGGATGAGCCTAGCGGCACCCAGCCGTTGATGTACCAGCAGATCTCCAAGCAGCGCACCACCCGTGAGCTGTACGCCGAAAGCCTGACCAAGGCCGGCGTGCTGGATGAAGCGCGTGTTCAGGCGAAAATCGATGAGTACCGCAACGCGCTGGACAACGGTCTGCATGTAGTAAAAAGCCTGGTCAAAGAGCCGAACAAAGAGCTGTTCGTGGACTGGCGTCCATACCTGGGCCACGCCTGGACTGCGCGCCACGACACTTCGTTCGATCTGAAAACCCTGCAGGAACTGTCCGCCAAGCTGCTGGAAATCCCGGAAGGCTTCGTGGTACAGCGCCAGGTTGCGAAGATCTACGAAGACCGTCAGAAGATGCAAGCCGGCGGCCTGCCGATCAACTGGGGTTACGCTGAAACCATGGCGTACGCGACCCTGGCGTTCGAAGGTCACCCGATCCGCATGACCGGCCAGGACATCGGCCGTGGTACGTTCTCGCACCGTCACGCGGTATTGCACAACCAGAAAGACGCGGGCACCTACATCCCGTTGCAGCACTTGTATGAAGGCCAGCCACGTTTCGACTTGTACGATTCGTTCCTGTCCGAAGAGGCCGTACTGGCGTTCGAATACGGTTACTCGACCACCACGCCTAACGCGCTGGTGATCTGGGAAGCCCAGTTCGGCGACTTCGCCAACGGTGCCCAGGTGGTTATCGACCAGTTCATCACCAGCGGCGAGCACAAGTGGGGCCGTCTGTGCGGTCTGACCATGTTGCTGCCACACGGTTATGAAGGTCAGGGTCCTGAGCACTCCTCGGCCCGTCTGGAGCGTTACCTGCAGTTGTGCGCCGAGCACAATATCCAGGTGTGCGTGCCGACTACCCCGGCCCAGATCTACCACTTGCTGCGTCGCCAGGTGATCCGCCCGCTGCGCAAGCCGCTGGTAGTGCTGACTCCGAAATCGCTGTTGCGTCACAAATTGGCCATCTCGACCCTGGAAGATCTGGCCGATGGTTCGTTCCAGACCGTTATTCCGGAAATCGACACCCTGGATGCAGCCAAGGTCACTCGCCTGATCCTGTGCAGCGGCAAGGTTTACTACGACTTGCTGGAAAAACGTCGTGCCGAAGGCCGCGAAGACATCGCCATCGTGCGTATCGAGCAGCTTTACCCGTTCCCGGAAGATGACCTGATGGAGGCCATTGCGCCTTACACCAACCTCACCCATGTGGTGTGGTGTCAGGAAGAACCGATGAACCAGGGCGCGTGGTACAGCAGCCAGCATCACCTGCGTCGCAGCATCGGCAACCACAACAAGGCCCTGGGCCTGGAGTACGCCGGTCGTGATGCTTCTGCTGCACCTGCTTGTGGTTATGCATCGATGCACGCCGAGCAGCAGGAAAAACTGCTGCAAGATGCTTTCACTGTTTAACGCCTTCGCGCTGACTGAAACCGAATTTTAAGGACCCACAGATAATGGCTATCGAAATCAAAGCCCCGTCATTCCCGGAATCGGTTGCCGATGGCACCGTTGCCACCTGGCACAAGAAACCAGGCGAGGCCGTCAAGCGTGACGACCTGATCGTCGACATCGAGACTGACAAAGTCGTCCTGGAAGTGTTGGCCGAAGCCGACGGCGTCCTGGGCGCCATCGTTGCCGAAGAAGGTGCAACCGTCCTGTCCAACCAGGTACTGGGCTCGATCGAAGCGGGCAGCGCTGCCGCCGCCGCTCCAGCCGCCGCTGCTGCTGCTCCGGCTGCTGCACCTGCTGCACCTGCTGCTGCCGCTCCGGCTGCTGGTGGTGAAGATCCAATCGCTGCACCGGCTGCACGTCAGCTGGCTGAAGAAAACGGCATCAACCTGGCTTCCATCAAAGGCACTGGCAAAGACGGCCGTGTGACCAAGGAAGACGTGGTTGCTGCTGTTGAAGCCAAGAAAAACGCTCCGGCTGCCGCACCTGCCAAGGCTGCTGCCCCGGCTGCCGCTGCGCCTGTGTTCGCCGCTGGCGACCGCACCGAGAAGCGCGTGCCAATGACCCGTGTGCGTGCCACCGTGGCCAAGCGCCTGGTTGAAGCACAGTCGAACATGGCGATGCTGACCACTTTCAACGAAGTCGACATGACTGAAGTCATGGCCCTGCGTTCGAAGTACAAGGATCTGTTCGAGAAGTCCCACAACGGCGTGCGCCTGGGCTTCATGTCGTTCTTCGTGAAAGCGGCCACCGAAGCGCTGAAGCGTTTCCCGGCAGTCAACGCTTCCATCGACGGCAGCGACATCGTTTACCACGGTTATGCAGACGTCGGCGTTGCCGTCTCCAGCGACCGTGGCCTGGTGGTTCCGGTCCTGCGTAACGCCGAACTGATGAGCCTGGCTGAAATCGAAGGCGGCATCGCTGGCTTCGGCAAGAAAGCCCGTGACGGCAAGCTGACCATCGACGAGATGACCGGCGGTACCTTCACGATCACTAACGGTGGTACTTTCGGTTCGATGATGTCGACCCCGATCGTCAACCCGCCGCAAGCTGCGATCCTGGGCATGCACAACATCATCCAGCGTCCGATGGCCATCAACGGCCAGGTCGTGATCCGTCCGATGATGTACCTGGCGCTGTCCTACGATCACCGCCTGATCGATGGTAAGGAAGCCGTTACGTTCCTGGTGACCATCAAGAATCTGCTGGAAGACCCGGCTCGCCTGCTCCTGGATATCTGATAGAAGCAGCTTCAAGTTGCGGGCTACAAGCTGTAGGAAAAATCAGCTTGGCTTGCAGCTTGGAGCTAAAAGCTTGTCGCAAATAGAGGATCTATTTTCATGACACAGAAATTTGACGTTGTAGTGATCGGTGCGGGCCCTGGCGGCTACGTGGCCGCCATCAAGGCCGCACAACTGGGCTTCTCGACTGCGTGCATCGAAAAATACACTGACAAGGAAGGCAAACTGGCCCTGGGCGGTACCTGCCTGAACGTCGGTTGCATTCCTTCCAAGGCGCTGCTGGACAGCTCCTGGAAATTCCACGAAGCCCAGGACGGTTTTGCCATCCACGGCATCAACCACGCTGGCGTGACCATGGACGTGCCAGCAATGGTCGGCCGCAAGGCCAACATCGTCAAAGGCCTGACCTCTGGCGTTGCTACCCTGTTCAAGGCCAATGGCGTCACTTCCCTGCAAGGTCACGGCAAACTGCTGGCCGGCAAGAAAGTTGAAATCACCAAGCCAGACGGTTCGACCGAAATCATCGAAGCCGAGAACGTGATCCTGGCTCCAGGTTCGCGTCCAATCGACATTCCACCGGCTCCTGTTGATCAGAACGTGATCGTCGATTCGACCGGCGCCCTGGAATTCCAATCGGTACCGAAACGCCTGGGCGTGATTGGCGCTGGCGTAATCGGCCTGGAGCTGGGTTCGGTCTGGTCCCGTCTGGGTTCGCAAGTGACCGTGCTGGAAGCCCTGGACACGTTCCTGCTGGCTGCCGACACCGCGGTGTCCAAAGAAGCGCTGAAAACCCTGACCAAACAAGGTCTGGACATCAAGCTGGGCGCACGCGTGACCGGTTCGAAAGTCAACGGCGAAGAAGTTGTCGTGACCTACACCGACAAGGATGGCGAACAGACCATCACTTTCGACAAGCTGATCGTTGCCGTTGGTCGCCGTCCAGTGACCGCTGATCTGCTGGCCTCTGACAGCGGCGTGACCATCGACGAGCGCGGCTTTGTCCACGTCGACGATCACTGCGCTACCACCGTGCCTGGCGTCTATGCCATCGGTGACGTGGTTCGCGGCATGATGCTGGCACACAAGGCATCCGAAGAAGGCATCATGGTGGTTGAGCGCATCAAGGGTCACAAGACCCAGATGAACTACGACCTGATCCCTTCGGTTATCTACACCCACCCGGAAATTGCATGGGTCGGGAAGAACGAACAGCAGTTGAAAGCTGAAGGCGTTGAAGTTAACGTCGGCACCTTCCCGTTTGCCGCTTCTGGCCGTGCCATGGCAGCGAACGACACTGGCGGTTTTGTCAAAGTCATCGCTGATGCCAAGACTGACCGCGTACTGGGTGTCCACGTAATTGGCCCAGGCGCAGCAGAACTGGTTCAGCAGGGCGCTATCGGTATGGAATTCGGCACCAGCGCCGAAGACATCGGCATGATGGTTTTCTCCCATCCGACCCTGTCTGAAGCGCTGCACGAAGCCGCGTTGGCAGTGAATGGCCATGCCATCCACATTGCCAACAAGAAGAAGCGCTAAGCGAGATAATAAGAAACCACGGCGGTTGCCCGTCGTGAGCCTTGCGCGCAAGACTCACCGCGGAATATCCGCTGGACGCAGTCTTGCGCAGCTTTGCCGGCCCTAGGGCGGCGAAGTTGGGCAAGCAGCAGTCACAGGTGGCGCGGCACTCATAATGAGCGCAGCGCCGAATGCGCAGTACCTAACGAAGACGGTAAAAAGCATGAATCTTCACGAGTATCAGGGTAAGCAGCTGTTCGCTGAGTACGGCCTGCCAGTTTCCAAGGGCTACGCAGTAGACACCCCGGAAGCAGCAGCAGAAGCTTGCGACAAAATCGGCGGCACTGAATGGGTTGTCAAAGCCCAGGTCCACGCTGGTGGTCGCGGTAAAGCGGGCGGCGTTAAGCTGGTTCGCAGCAAAGAAGACGCCAAGGCCTTCGCACAGCAGTGGCTGGGCAAGCGTCTGGTGACTTACCAGACTGACGCCAATGGCCAGCCAGTCACCAAGATCCTGGTTGAATCGTGCACTGATATCGCTAAAGAGCTGTACCTGGGCGCTGTCGTTGACCGTTCGAGCCGTCGCATCGTGTTCATGGCTTCCACCGAAGGTGGCGTGGACATCGAGAAGATCGCTCACGAAACCCCAGAAAAAATTCTGAAAGCCACTATCGACCCACTGGTTGGCGCTCAGCCATTCCAGGGTCGCGAGCTGGCTTTCCAGCTGGGCCTGGAAGGCAAGCAAGTTGCCCAGTTCGCCAAGATCTTCGTAGGTCTGGCCAAACTGTTCCAGGATCACGATCTGGCCCTGCTGGAAGTGAACCCGCTGGTGATCAAGGCTGACGGCGATCTGCATTGCCTCGATGCCAAGATCAACATCGACGCCAACGCCATGTACCGTCAGCCTAAGCTGAAGACTTTCCACGATCCGTCGCAAGACGATCCGCGCGAAGCGCACGCTGCCAAGTTCGAACTGAACTACGTAGCCCTGGAAGGTAACATCGGTTGCATGGTCAACGGTGCTGGCCTGGCCATGGGTACCATGGACATTGTCAACCTGCATGGCGGCAAGCCAGCCAACTTCCTCGACGTAGGCGGCGGTGCCACCAAAGAACGCGTTACCGAAGCGTTCAAGATCATCCTGTCCGACTCCAACGTCGCTGCAGTACTGGTCAACATCTTCGGCGGCATCGTTCGTTGCGACATGATTGCCGAAGGCATCATCGGTGCAGTGAAAGAAGTCGGCGTGAAAATCCCGGTTGTTGTACGCCTTGAAGGTAACAACGCTGAACTGGGCGCTAAAGTACTGGCAGAAAGCGGTTTGAACATCATCGCTGCAACCAGCCTGACCGACGCTGCTCAACAAGTTGTCAAAGCTGCGGAGGGCAAATAATGAGCGTCCTGATCAATAAAGACACCAAAGTTATCTGCCAGGGTATTACCGGTTCGCAAGGTAGCTTCCACACCCAGCAAGCCCTCGAATACGGCACCAAGATGGTCGGTGGCGTCACTCCGGGCAAAGGCGGCACCGAGCACCTGGGCCTGCCAGTGTTCAACACCGTGAAAGAAGCTGTTGCTCAAACTGGCGCCACCGCCAGCGTGATCTACGTTCCAGCTCCTTTCTGCAAGGATTCCATCCTGGAAGCAGCATTCGGCGGCATCAAGCTGATCGTTTGCATCACCGAAGGCATTCCTACCCTGGACATGCTGGACGCTAAAGTTAAGTGCGACGAGCTGGGTGTTACCCTGATCGGCCCTAACTGCCCAGGCGTGATCACTCCAGGCGAATGCAAGATCGGCATCATGCCAGGTCACATTCACTTGCCAGGTAAAGTCGGTATCGTTTCCCGTTCCGGCACCCTGACCTACGAAGCTGTGAAGCAGACCACTGACGCCGGTTTCGGTCAGTCGACTTGCGTCGGCATCGGCGGTGACCCGATCCCAGGCTCGAACTTCATCGACATCCTGAAACTGTTCCAGGAAGACCCGAAGACCGAAGCGATCGTAATGATCGGTGAGATCGGCGGTTCGGCTGAAGAAGAAGCGGCTGCCTACATCAAGGCACACGTGACCAAGCCGGTTGTTTCCTACATCGCTGGTGTGACTGCCCCTGCGGGCAAGCGCATGGGCCATGCTGGCGCAATCATCTCTGGCGGCAAAGGCACTGCGGACGAGAAGTTTGCTGCCCTGGAAGACGCAGGCGTAAAAACCGTGCGTTCGCTGGCAGACATCGGCAAGGCTTTGTCCGAGCTGACTGGCTGGGCGATCAAGTAAGCCTCGCGCTTAACTGACGCTTCACCACACAAAGGCCACCTTCGGGTGGCCTTTGTGCATTCTGCAGGTTGCTGAAGATCAAAATGTGGGAGCGGGCTTGCTCGCGAATGCGGTGTATCAGTTGATACATTCGGTGCTGACCCACCGCATTCGCGAGCAAGCCCGCTCCCACATTTGTTTCTATTACCAAGTTAAGTATGAAAACGCGACATCAAAGTGTCGCTTATCGGACAGTCCGCCCTGCAACAGTGCGTTTGTCAGACAAATTCGGTACTCTTGCCGCCTCTTTATGCGCCCGCATCCCAAAAGGAAGCCGCGTGCTAGACCGGTCGGTCCCCATAAGGGCCGGCAGTATTTCCCTCATCCATAGGGAATCCCCCTCTAAATTCCGATTCAGTAGTGTGGTATTTCCTCAAATGAAAGTGTTGAAAGGCCAGGATATCCTGGCGTTGGGCTTTATGACTTTTGCGCTGTTCGTGGGCGCTGGTAACATCATCTTCCCGCCTATCGTCGGTTTGCAGTCCGGGCCCCATGTCTGGATGGCAGCGCTGGGCTTCCTGATCACTGCAGTCGGCCTGCCGGTGGTCACGGTCATCGCCCTGGCCAAGGTCGGCGGTGGCATGGACGCATTGAGCAGCCCTATCGGCAAGGTCGCCGGTGGCATCCTGGCTGCAGCGTGCTACCTGGCAGTCGGCCCACTGTTCGCCACGCCACGTACCGCAACAGTCTCCTTTGAAGTCGGCCTGGCGCCACTGACCGGCGAAAGTCCGCTGGCACTGTTCCTCTACAGCTCGGTGTACTTCCTGCTGGTGTTCTTCATCTCCCTGTATCCAGGGCGCCTGTTGGATACCGTCGGCCGTTTTCTCGCGCCACTGAAGATCATTGCGCTGGCGGTCCTGGGCATTGCGGCCTTTGCCCTGCCTGCGGGTGATATTGGCGTTGCTACGCCAGAGTACGTCGCCGCACCGTTCTCCCAGGGCTTTATCAATGGTTACCTGACCATGGATACCCTGGGCGCACTGGTGTTTGGCATCGTGATCGTCAACGCCATCCGCTCCCGTGGCGTTGAATCGCCACAGCTGATCACCCGTTACGCGATCATTGCCGGACTGATTGCCGGCCTCGGCCTGGCATTGGTGTACATCAGCCTGTTCCGCCTCGGTTCGGGCAGCCATGAAGTGGCCGCCGGTGCAGCCAACGGCGCAGCGGTACTGCACGCCTACGTACAACATACCTTCGGTTCCCTGGGCAGCGGCTTCCTCGCGGTGCTGATTTCCCTGGCGTGCCTGGTAACAGCCGTGGGCCTGACTTGTGCCTGCGCCGAGTACTTCAGCCGGGTGTTGCCACTGTCCTACAAGACGCTGGTGGTGATCCTCGCCGCATTCTCGCTGCTGGTGTCCAACCTGGGGCTGACCAAGCTGATCGCGTTCTCGATCCCGGTCCTGACCGCGATCTACCCGCCGTGCATCGTTCTGGTCGCCCTGAGTTTCTGCAAGGATTTCTGGCATGAGCATGGCCGTATCCTTGGCCCGGTGATGCTAGTTTCGTTCATCTTCGGCACCATTGACGCACTCAAGGGCGCAGGCCTGGCTGGCTGGATGCCCACTCAAATGGCGAACCTGCCATTGAGCGAACAAGGCCTGGCCTGGCTGGTGCCTTGTGTGATCACCCTGGTGGCTGCATTCGGGGTCGACCGCATGCTCGGCAAGCGCAGCGAAGCCATCGCTTAAAGCGTTCGTTACACGCTGACATCGAAATGCCCCGTATCTATCGATCCGGGGCATTTTTTATGGGCGCTCGGCGGTGTCTTTTTTTGCAGGCTAACGTCGAAGGGGTTATGAGTTTTCCAGATCAGGAACACGGTCAGTGTGGGAGCAGGCAAGCCCCACATTGTCCGAGTGAGCCAGCCCTATTGTTTAGAGGACCCGCATGTCATTTGTCGAAGCCAACCTGATCCACCTGCTTGCTGCGCTGTGGTTTGTCATCTGTTGGGGCGGATACACCCGCTACGCCAGTTGGAAAGCCCGTGACACTGCCTGCCTCGCCAGTGTGTTGCACCTGTATCGCGAAGACTGGATGCGCCGCATGCTCCTGCGCGACAACCGCATCGCCGATGCCAGCGTGATCGGCAACCTGGAGCGCAACGCCTCGTTCTTTGCCTCCAGCACCCTGATCATTCTCGCCGGTATCCTCACCGTGCTGGGGGCCTCGGAGCGCGCGGTGTCGCTGCTGGCGGACATTCCCATGGTGCAGCAGGCATCCCAGGGCATGTCGGAGATCAAGCTGCTGTGCCTGGCCCTGGTGTTTGTCTATGCCTTCTTTACCTTCAGTTGGTGCATGCGCCAGTACAACTTCGCCGCCATCCTGATTGGCTCAGCGCCGATGGTCGGTGAACGCCACGTCTCCGAGCAGGAGCGCAAGGCGTTTGCCTCGCGGGCGGCGCGGGTGATCTCCATGGCCGCCAACCAGTTCAACTTCGGCCTGCGTTCCTATTACTTCGGGATGACCATGCTCGCCTGGTTTGTCAGCCCCTGGCTGTTCATGCTGATGAGCAGCGGGGTGGTGCTGGTGTTGTATCGGCGTGAATTTCATTCCGACGTTCTGGAAGTCATGGTCTATACCCCTACAGAGGCACCGATGCCTGAAGCGAACAAGGAGGCAACATCGTGAGTATTCCGTTCTGGTGTGTGTTTATCAGCGCGTTGCTGATTTTCGTGGCGCGCATGCCGGTGGGCAAGGCCATGAAAGAGCAGGGCGGGTATGACAACCATCTGCCTCGCCATCAACAGGCACAACTGACCGGCTTTGGCGCGCGGGCGGTGGCTGCTCATCAAAACAGTTTTGAAGCGTTTATTTTGTTTGCGGTGGGGGTATTGATGGCCCATACCACCCAGACTCAGGGCTACCTGATTGACTGGCTGGCGATCATCTTTGTGATTGCGCGGGTAGTCTATCTTGCGTGTTATTGGGCGGACTTGGCGTGGCAACGCAGCCTGGTGTGGCTGGTGGGGTTGCTGTGTTCGCTGTTGTTGATGCTTAGTCCGACATTTCGCACTTTGCTGATCTGATAAAAGTCTCGCGCAAAGTAAAGCCCGCTATTAAGCGGGCTTTCTTTTGCAACATGGTATTTAAACCGCGGTATCAGGAACCGGTTGCAGGTGTAGCGGGTGCAGCTTCTTTAGCGGCGGCAGCGTCAGATTCAGCTTGGGCTTTGGCGGCTTCGGCGTTTTCTTTTGCAGCGTCGTTCACTTTATCCTGAGCTTCGCTCATTTTTTCCTGAGCTTGTTCAGCATGCTGGTTGGCATCCTGAGCTTTGTCCTCGGATTTTTTATCGCAGGCAGCGAGGCCAAGGGCGGCAGCCAACATCAAGGAAACAGCGAAAGTCTTGCGCATGGGGTGTTTCTCCTTATTGAAGATATCTACTGGCCTTTCGAGCATGGGGTGCACGCATTAGTTCCTTTAATCCCACAGATATATAAGCCGTTTTGCCAAGGAACTTTCTTCCGGGGTATTTGTTTCGCCGGATCACTACTAATAAGAGTCTTTACCCAATGACCGATAGCCCCCTTTTAGAGCGTGCCGCACGTTTTGTCTCAGCCCTGCGCCACTGTCAGGTGCTGGGGATCCAGGTACATGATGCAAACACCGAGGGCATGACCTTGTGCCTGCCCTACAGCCCGCAGATCGTCGGCGATCCGCAAACCGGGATCATCCATGGCGGCGCCTTGACCTCGCTGATGGACACCGCCTGTGGCATGGCCACCCTGTGCGTGCTGCCGGAGTTCGAGGTCTGCCCGACCCTGGATCTGCGCATTGACTACATGCACCCGGCCGAGCCGCACAAGACGGTGTTTGGCTTTGCCCAATGTTATCGGGTGACCACCGATGTGATTTTCACCCGGGGCTTTGCTTACCAGGACGATCCCCAGCAGCCGATTGCCCATGTAGTGGGCACGTTCATGCGCATGGGCAAGCGATTGAAGGGCACCAAGGGGCTGGGCAGCAGCATCAAGGGAGAACAGGCATGACCCATCAATTCAAGACCCGGATGCAGCAGGCCCACCAACGCGGCGACTATAAGGCGTTGCTCGAGTTGATTCCCTATGCCCGCCTGATCGGCGTCGAGTGCACGCGACTGGGGGATGAGTTGTTGTTCCGCATGCCGGCGAACAAGGACAATATTGGTAACCCGATATTGCCGGCCATCCATGGCGGGGTGATCGCAGGGTTTATGGAGTTGTCGGCGGCCTTTCATCTATGGGTGGCTACAGGCACCCCACGGGTTGAAACAGGCCTGCCGAAGATCGTCGATTTTTCCCTGGATTACTTGCGGGCCGGGCAGTTTCGCGACACCTACGCAACCTGCCAGGTGTGGCGCCAGGGACGGCGGGTGGCCAATGTGGCGATCACTGCCTGGCAGAGCACCCCTGCCGAGCCCATCGCTACCGCTCGCGCGCATTTCAAGATTCAGGAGCAGGGCCACCCTTGAAATCCTGGTCTTAGCCCCCAACTTTGATGACAACCCGCCGCCAACCCTCTAGGGCGCGGCCACTGCCATCCAATTGGAGTTTGATGACCATGAGTGTGGAAACTCAAAAGGAAACCCTGGGCTTCCAGACCGAGGTGAAGCAACTGCTGCACCTCATGATCCATTCGCTGTATTCCAACAAGGAAATCTTCCTTCGCGAATTGATCTCGAACGCCTCTGACGCTGTCGACAAATTACGTTTCGAAGCCCTGTCCAAGCCTGAGTTGCTGGAAGGTGGCGCAGAACTGAAAATCCGTGTGAGCTTCGACAAGGACGCCAAGACCGTCACGCTCGAAGACAACGGCATCGGCATGAGCCGTGAAGACGCGATTACCCATTTGGGCACCATCGCCAAATCCGGCACCGCCGACTTCATGAAGAACCTCTCGGGCGATCAGAAGAAAGATTCGCACCTGATCGGCCAGTTCGGCGTGGGCTTCTACTCGGCCTTTATCGTCGCCGACAAAGTTGAAGTGTTCAGCCGCCGCGCCGGTCTCGACGCCAGCGAAGGCGTGCACTGGTCTTCCAAAGGCGAGGGCGAATTTGAAATCGCCACCGTCGACAAGGCTGATCGCGGTACCCGCATCGTGCTGCACCTGAAGTCCGGTGAAGACGAATTCGCCGATGGCTGGCGCCTGCGCAACATCATCAAGAAGTACTCCGACCACATCGCGCTGCCCATCGAACTGCCGAAAGAACAAGCGGCGGCCGAAGGCGAAGAGGCTCCTGCCCAGGAATGGGAAGTGGTCAACCGCGCCAGCGCCCTGTGGACCCGTCCGCGTACCGAGGTCAAGGACGAGGAGTACCAGGAGTTCTACAAGCACATCGCCCATGACTACGAAAATCCGCTGAGCTGGAGCCACAACAAGGTCGAAGGCAAGCTGGAATACAGCTCGCTGCTGTACGTCCCGGCCCGCGCTCCGTTCGACCTGTACCAGCGCGAAGCGCCGAAAGGCCTGAAGCTGTATGTGCAGCGCGTATTCGTGATGGATCAGGCGGAATCCTTCCTGCCGCTGTACCTGCGCTTTATCAAGGGCGTGGTTGACTCCAACGACCTGTCGCTGAACGTGTCGCGGGAAATCCTGCAGAAAGACCCGATCATCGATTCCATGAAGTCGGCGCTGACCAAGCGTGTGCTGGACATGCTGGAAAAACTGGCGAAGAACGAGCCTGAGCAATACAAGGGCTTCTGGAAAAACTTCGGCCAGGTCATGAAGGAAGGCCCGGCAGAAGATTTCGCCAACAAGGAAAAAATCGCCGGCCTGCTGCGTTTTGCCTCGACTCAAGGCGAGGACGGCGAGCAGGTGGTGTCCCTGGCCGAGTACCTGGCGCGCGCCAAGGAAGGTCAGGACAAGATCTACTACCTGACCGGCGAAACCTACGCTCAGGTCAAGAACAGCCCGCACCTGGAAGTCTTCCGCAAGAAAGGCATCGAAGTGCTGCTGCTCACCGACCGTATCGACGAGTGGCTGATGAGCTACCTCAGCGAGTTCGACGGTAAGTCCTTCGTCGACGTGGCCCGTGGTGACCTGGACCTGGGTAACCTGGACTCCGAAGAAGAGAAGAAAGAAGCCGAAGAAGTGGCCAAGGCCAAAGAAGGCCTGGTTGAGCGCATCAAGACCGCACTGGGCGATGCCGTCAGCGAAGTGCGGGTTTCCCACCGTCTGACCGACTCCCCGGCGATCCTGGCCATCGGCGAGCAGGACCTGGGCATGCAGATGCGCCAGATCCTTGAAGCCAGCGGGCAGAAGGTGCCGGATTCCAAGCCGATCTTCGAATTCAACCCGGCTCACCCGCTGATCGAGAAACTCGACGGCGAGCAGAGTGAAGAGCGTTTTGGCGACCTGTCGCACATCCTCTTCGACCAGGCGGCCCTGGCCGCAGGGGACAGCTTGAAAGACCCGGCCGCCTACGTGCGCCGACTGAACAAGCTGTTGGTTGAACTGTCGGTTTAACAACGCTGCAAGAAAACCCCGCTTCGGCGGGGTTTTTCGTTCTCGTGCATATCAACTGGAGAAAATGATGAGCCAAGTCACCGTGCGTTCCGTGGTCTATCAGATTGATGGCCAGTCTTATGAAAGCCGCCTGGCCTTCGATGCCAGCCACACGGACCCGCTGCCGGGCCTGTTGATGGCGCCGAACTGGATGGGCGTCAGCGCAGGCGCCGAAGAGATCGCCAAGGCCGTGGCCGGCAAGGGCTATGTGGTGTTGATCGCCGATCTGTACGGGCAACAGGTGCGCCCGTCCAATGGCGATGAAGCTGGCGCCGCGATGATGCCGTTGAAAAATGACCGTGGCTTGCTGAACAAGCGCATGCAGGCGGCTTTTGCGCAACTGCAAGGTCAGGCCGAAGCCGCGGTCGATACCTCGAAGCTGGCGACCTTTGGCTTCTGTTTTGGCGGTTGCTGTTCACTGGAGCTGGCACGTACCGGGGCGTCGCTGAAGGCAGCGGTGTCGTTCCATGGCACCCTCGACACGCCAAACCCGGCGGATGCCAAGCGCATCAAGGGTTCGGTGCTGGTGCTGCATGGAGCGTCTGACCCGTTGGTGCCCAGGGAGCAGTTGCCTGCCTTTAAAGACGAGATGAACGCGGCCGGGGTGGATTGGCAATTGCTGAGCTACGGTGGCGCGGTGCATTCGTTCACTGACCCGCAGGCGAATGTGCCGGGCAAGATGATGTACGACGCCAAGACTGCCGGGCGGGCGTTCCAGGCGATGCATAATTTGTTGGATGAAGTGTTCAAGGGCTGAATATTTAGCGCCTGAGTTGGCCCCGTCGCGGGCAAGCCCACTCCCACATTTTGGAATGCATTCCAGCTGTGGGAGCGGGCTTGCCCACGATAGCTATCTCAGAGGCAACTCAATTCTCCCTGTCTCCCCTGGCACCGTCGGCCAATCCCCAGCCGCCCAGCGCTGGCGAGCCTGTTCGATCAACGCCGGATCACTGGCGACAAAGTTCCAGTTGATCCGCCGAGGCCCATCCAGCGGCGCACCGCCGAAGATCACCAGATGGCAGTCGGTTTCGGCAAACAGCGTCATGCTCTGGCCCGCCGGCAACACCACCAGGCTATGGACTGCCAAAGGTTCGCCATCCAACTGCGCATCACCGTCGAGCACATACACCGCCCGTTCCTCATGCTCATGAGGAATCAGCAGGGTGGTGGCGGTTTGCATATGAGCCTCGGCATACAGCGTCGGCGACAGCACCGGCACCGGTGATTCCAGGCAAAAGCCATTGCCGGCGATCATGCGGATCGCCACGCCGAGGTTGTCACTGACCGGCAAGCTGTTGGCAGGGTGATGGCTGTAATGCCCCGGCCCTTGCTCGTGTGCCTTGGGCGAGGCCAGCCACACCTGCAGGCCATGCAGCTCGAACCCCTTGGCCTTGAGCGCGTCGGGTGTGCGTTCGACGTGGGCAATGGCGCTGCCGGCGGTCATCCAGCTGACATCACCGGCCTGCACCACTTGATCGGAGCCGAGGCTGTCTTTGTGCAGCAGTTCGCCTTCAAACAGGTAGGTGAGAGTGGACAAGCCGATATGCGGATGCTGGCGGATATTCATGCCACTGCCGGGGGCGTAGCGGGTTCGGAGCATATGGTCGAAAAACACGAAAGGCCCGACGCTGCGGCATTCCCGCGAGGGCAGCGGGCGCAGGATCGGTTGGCCTTCGACATCTTCGGCGCGCGGGCGAATCACGGTCACGGTGGTCATGGAGCGTCCCTGTCTGAGCGGGTTTGTAGGGCTTGAGCATAACCCGCCAGACAGGGAATCGGTGTTATTGGCTGAACGCGCCTTCGGCAAGCCGGGTCTCGATGCTGATCTCGGCGGTAGTCATCAGTTTATGCACCGGGCACTTGTCGGCCACGCGATGCAGCTCGGCGCGCTGCTCATCGGTGAGCACGCCCTTGAGGGTCAGCTTGACGTTGAGCTTGTACTTGCCCTTTTGCTCCTCGGTGCTGTCGTGGGTGACTTCCACGGTCACACCGGTCAGGGGGATGTCCTTTTTCTGCGCATACAGCTTGACGGTCAGCGCCTTGCACGAGGCCAGCGCCGCGTCGAAGTAATCGTGGGGCGAGGGCGCCGAGTCGTCGCCACCCAGGGTCTTGGGCAGGTCGGTAAACAGCTCATGGTTATTGATGTTGACGCTATGGCGAAAATTCTCGGTGTTCAGCGTATTGACGATAACAGGCATGGCAAGCCTCACTAGGTGGCAGGATGAAGGTCATGCAGTTATAGAGCATGCTGGCACCTGAGTGTTCCGCGTTTTTTATCGGATGAACCCCGGCACGCCGTCGCAGGTCTACCGCACTTATCCCCTGTTGAGGTTTTACCGTGCCCTGGACCCGCCTGCCCCTCGTCCTGTTGCTTGCCGCCAGCAGCCTTGCCGTACAGGCCCGCGACTATGCCTACAGCGACGCGCACCTGCATTACGTCGACTTCTTCCAGGAGACAGCTGGCATGGACAAGCTGCTCAAGGCCATGGCCGACAATCGCATTGAGCATGTGATGATTTCCGGCGTCCCGGTGGCGAAAAAATGGCATGAAGACGAACCCAAGCGCCCGCGCTATTACGCCGGGGATGACGCGGATGCCTACTGGTACAGCGCCACCGATGTGATCGTCGCCGCAGCGGTCAGCAAGCTGGCCCCCGAGCAGCGCCAGCATTTGCACCCGTTCCTCAGCGGCTTCAACCCCAATGACAAGAACTCCGAGGCCCATATCCAGCGCATGCTCGACCTCTATCCGGGCCTGTGGCAGGGCATCGGCGAAGTGTTCACCCGCCACGATGACCTGACCGCGCTGACCTCCGGTGACACGCCGCGGGCCAATAACGAGGCCATGACGCGCATCTATCACCTGGCCGCCGAGAATGACCTGCCAGTACTGGTGCATTCCAACATCACCTCCAAGCGCGAACGCAACCCCCTGTATCTGGCAGAAATCGAAGAACCACTGCGCAATCATCCGCACACCCGGTTTATCTGGGCCCATGCCGGCACCAGCATGGAAATCCACCGGCACCAGACGCAGTTGGATTTTCTGTTGCCGACCTTGATCCGCATGCTTGAGGCGTATCCCAACCTGTACATCGACCTGTCCTGGAGCGTGCTCACGCCGTACTTGCTCGACGATGCGGGAAAGCCCCGGCCGGAGTGGTTGAAACTGGTGGAGCGCTTCCCGGAGCGCTTTATGCTGGGGTCTGATGTTGTAGGGCGGTTCAATAAGTTGGGTAAGGAAATGCGCAGCTTCAATCCCTTCCTCGATGCCTTGCCTGAAGACGTCGCGCGAAAAGTCGCACGGGACAATTTCCTGGCGATCTTGCCCAAGGCGCGCTGATCGGGTTTGTCATCGTCCCGTCATACCGGTGTCATAAGCTCCCGCCATCTCACTCAAGGAGCCCACTATGCACCTCACCCGTTTAAGCGCCCTGGCGGCATTGATGATGATCAGCGGCCTGGCTGGCGCCGAAGTCCGTATTGAAGGCCCGGTAGAGTTCGGCGTGTTCGAAGGCCCGAAAGCCGAGTTGCAGTCGGGCGAGCGTGTGTTGCGCCGCAGCAACGAACAGATCCAGGCCACTACCGTGGTGCCGGCCAAGCTGGGCACCAAGTTCGGCCTGCGTTATCAGTTGTTGGGCAAGGTCGCCGAAGACACGCCGCTGACCTTGCTCTATTTCACCCCAGGCATCCGCACGGCTGATGGCCAGCGGCATGACAAATTCGAAGTGACCCAGAAACTGGTGCCCGGTGCGCCTCAGGACGTGATGGCCTACGAGTTCACCGAAAGCCACGAGGTGGTGCCGGGCGAGTGGCGATTCATGGTGTTCCAGGGCGATCGCCTGCTGACCCAGAAGAGCTTTACCGTGCGCTGAATCGCTACAGTCATGGGCTAGGCAGATAAAGGCGTTTTGATATCGCGTTTTCGTCTTACGCAAAAAGTCGAAGACGCCGATACCTTTCAAGAGCAACCCGCTGCAGGTGGATGCAGCGCTCTTGGAAGGAGTCCGAGCAATGAGTATCCGAAGTCTCAATATCGCTCCACGTGCAGGCCTGGGTTTTGGATTGTTGGCGTTGATGGTGTTTGTGCTCGGCGGGTTCGCCTTGGTGCAAATGGCCAATATGCGTGCGCAGTCGGACCAGGTGGAAACCAACTGGCTGCCCAGCGTGATGGCCGTCGGCGAAATGAATCAGGACCTGCTGCGGGTACGGGCCTTGACCTTGCGCCTGTTGGTCAACCGCGACCCACAGGCAGTGGCGCAGAATGAACAGAAAATCCTCGATATCAAAAAGCAGTTGCACAACGCGCAGTCGCTGTACGATGCCCTGATAGTCCTGCCCCAGGAGCGGGTGCTGTTTGACCGCTTCAAGCTCGAGGAGCAGCAATACCTGCAACGCCAGGAGCAGGTCATGGCGTTTTCCCGGCAGAACCAGGTGGAAGACGCGATCAAGGTGGTCAACGGCGAGATGAACCACCTGGCCGACGCGTTGGCCGGCACCCTCGGCGAACTGGTTACCCTCAACAAGGTCAGCGCCAACCAGGCGGCCACCCTGGCCCAGCAAGTGTTCAGTCAATCGCGAGTCTGGGTGATCGGCATGATTGCCCTGACCGCGCTGATTACCGTGGGACTGGCGGTGTTGTTGACCCGCAGCATCGTATTGCCACTGGCGCAGTCGGTGAGGGTCGCCCAGGGGGTGGCCAGCGGCGACTTGACCGGCGAGATCACCGTCAGCGGCAAGGACGAGCCAGCGCGCCTGCAACAGGCGCTCAAGAGCATGCAGGAAAACCTGCGCGAGACGATCCTGCGTATTTCCCAATCCTCCAGCCAATTGGCCTCTGCTTCCGAGGAGCTCAGTTCGGTCACCGAAGACGCCACCCGTGGCCTGCACCAGCAAAGCCAGGAAATCGAACAGGCCGCCACGGCGGTCAATCAGATGACCGCCGCGGTGGAGGAGGTGGCCAGTAACGCGGTGGCTACCTCCCAGGCCTCGCGCGAATCCGATCGCATTGCCCAGCAGGGGCGCGAGCAGGTGCATCAGACGGTGCTGTCGATTGAGTCCCTGGCCGACGACGTGACCGCCAACGCCACCCAGGTCGAGGACCTGGCGCAGAAGGTGTACGGCATCAGCAAGGTGCTGGATGTAATCCGCGCGATTGCCGAACAGACCAATCTACTGGCGCTGAATGCGGCGATCGAGGCGGCGCGAGCCGGCGAGGCCGGGCGTGGTTTTGCGGTGGTGGCCGATGAAGTGCGGGCCCTGGCCCATCGCACCCAGCAATCGACCCGGGAAATCGAGCAGATGATCGGTGGGATTCAGCAGGGCACCGATCAGGCGGTCAGCGCCATGCAACAGAGCAACGGTCGGGCGCGAGCGACCCTGGACATTGCCAAGTCAGCGGGCACTGCGCTGGAGGAGATTGCCTCGGCGTTTACCCTGATCAATGAGCGCAACCTGGTGATTGCCAGCGCCTCGGAGCAGCAGGCAGCGGTGGCGCGGGAGGTGGATCGCAACCTGATGAATATTCGCGACCTGGCGATGCAGACCTCGGCGGGGGCGAACCAGACCAGTGCGGCGAGTCATGAGCTGTCGCGCTTGGCGGTGGATTTGAACACCATGGTGGCGCGGTTTTCGGTGTAGGGCTTTAAACCGGGTTGGCCCCATCGCAGGCAAGCCAGCTCCCACATTGATCGCATTCCAACTCGGTCAACTGTGGGAGCTGGCTTGCCTGCGATGAAGACGACTCGGTCTTGAATAAACCCCCGCCCAATAAAAAACGCCCCGAACCAGTCGGGGCGTTTTCATAAGCACAACCTGCGGGGTATTACTTACCCTGCCAGCGCTTGAGCACCAGGGTGGCATTGGTGCCGCCAAAGCCGAAGCTGTTGCTCATGACCGTGTTGATGGTGGCATCTTCACGGGTCTTGGTCAGGATCGGCATATCAGCCACGGCTGGGTCCAGCTCTTCGATGTTGGCCGAACCGGCCATGAAGTTGCCTTCCATCATCAGCAGGCAGTAGATCGCTTCGTGAACGCCGGCGGCGCCCAGGGAGTGACCCGACAGGCTCTTGGTGGAGCTGATGGCCGGAGCCTTGTCGCCGAATACCGCACGCACGCCTTCCATTTCCTTGGCATCGCCCACCGGAGTGGAGGTGCCATGGGTGTTCAGGTAGTCGATTGGCGTATCCACGGTGGACATGGCCATCTGCATGCAACGGATGGCACCTTCGCCGCTTGGCGCAACCATGTCGTAGCCGTCGGAAGTCGCGCCGTAGCCGACGATTTCCGCGTAGATCTTCGCGCCACGGGCCAGGGCGTGTTCCAGCTCCTCGACCACCACCATGCCGCCACCACCGGCGATGACGAAACCGTCACGCTTGGCGTCGTAGGCACGGGAGGCTTTTTCCGGGGTTTCGTTGTACTGGGTGGACAGCGCGCCCATGGCGTCGAACAGGAACGATTGGCTCCAGTGTTCTTCTTCACCGCCACCGGCGAATACGATGTCTTGCTTGCCCAGCTGGATCTGCTCGACCGCGGTACCAATGCAGTGAGCGCTGGTGGCGCAGGCGGAGGAGATCGAGTAGTTCACGCCCTTGATCTGGAATGGCGTGGCCAGGCATGCGGAAACGGTGCTGCCCATGGTCCGCGTGACGCGGTACGGGCCAACGCGCTTGACGCCTTTCTCGCGCAGGATGTCCAGCGCTTCCATCTGGTTCAAGGTCGACGCGCCACCGGAGCCTGCGATCAGGCCGGTGCGTACGTTGGACACCTGGTCGTCGCTCAGGCCGGAGTCGGCGATTGCGTCTTTCATGGCCAGGTAGGCATAAGCTGCGGCGTGGCCAACGAAGCGATAGATCTTGCGATCGATCAGTTCTTCGAGGGGGAGGTCGATGGAGCCGGAAACCTGGCTACGCAGACCCATTTCGGCATATTCCGGGTTGAAGCGGATGCCAGGGCGACTTGCACGCAGGTTAGCGGAGACGGTCTCTTTGTCATTGCCCAGGCACGAAACGATGCCCAGACCAGTGATAACGACGCGGCGCATGCGGATAACCCTTAAAAGTTGTCAGTGGAAGTGAACACGCCGACGCGAAGGCCTTCGGCGGTGTAGATCTCGCGACCGTCGACAGTCACCGAACCGTCGGCAATGGCCAGGTTCAGCTTGCCCTTGAGGACGCGCTTGATTTGAATGTTGTAGGTGACTTTCTTGGCGGTCGGCAGGACCTGGCCAAAGAACTTCACTTCGCCCGAACCCAAGGCGCGACCGCGGCCCGGCAGGCCTTGCCAGCCGAGGTAGAAACCGACCAGTTGCCACATGGCATCCAGGCCCAGGCAGCCTGGCATCACTGGGTCACCTTCGAAATGGCAGGCGAAGAACCACAGGTCCGGGGTGATATCCAGCTCGGCGACCAATTCACCTTTGCCGTACTTGCCACCCTCTTCGCTGATATGGGTGATGCGATCCACCATCAGCATGTTAGGGGCGGGCAGTTGCGCGTTACCTGGGCCGAACAGCTCACCGCGACTGCAGCGCAGCAGGTCTTCCCGGGTAAAGGCGTTTTGTTTGGTCATGCGAGCTCCTCAATAATCCCATGCGGCAGGGCCGGGTAAATCTTCCCGACCGACTGAAGCGTGCTTGCCTCACGTCGGCAGCCTACAGGTAGACTATTGCGTTGTAGTGAAAGTCACAGCATCAAGGACATGAATGTACACTTGTGCACTGAAATTTTAAACCGGACTCATTTATAGGCCCGCTCGGGTGCCTAAGACTGCCGCACTTTCGTGTTTCACGCCAGTCGCAGTTGGCTGATGGTGCTGATCTAATGCACCCAGCGCTGTAGGATTTGCTGCAAATCCGTGCGTTTGAACGGCTTGGCCAGATAATCGTTCATTCCAGCGGCCAGGCACGCCTCGCGATCGCCCTGTAACGCATTGGCTGTCAGGGCAATGATCGGCAGGTCGGCGCAGCCGGGCAATTGGCGAATCTGGCGGGTGGCTTCATAGCCGTCGATCACCGGCAGCCGGCAATCCATCAGGATCGCCGTGAAAATCAGGCTTTCGGCACTGCGAATCGCTTCGGCGCCATCGGTGGCGATGCTCACCTCGAACCCCAGGCTGCGCAGCATGGCTTGGACCACCGTGCGGTTGACCGGGTTGTCCTCCACCAGCAACACATTGCGACCTTCACCGGCACTGGCTTTGTGCTGGGTGGCTGCGGCGATCTGCGGCAGGCTCTGTTGGTAGATCGCCAGGGGGATTTCCAGGGTGAACACCGACCCCAGGCCTTCTTCGCTCTTGGCGCGCAAGGTGCCGCCCATGCGCTCGGCCAGGGTGCGGGCAATCGGCAGGCCCAGGCCGGTGCCGCCGTAACGCCTGGAGATAGAGCTGTCCGCCTGTTGAAAAGCATCGAACATCAGTTCCAGGCGCTCGGCCGAGATGCCAATCCCGGTGTCGCGCACGGTGCAGGTGAACCACAGCAGTTCATGATCCAGGGTCTGCCAGTTGGGCTCGACGCTGACCGTGCCCTGCTCGGTGAATTTCAGTGCATTGCCGATCAGGTTCACCAGGATCTGCCGGATCCGCGTCGGGTCGCCCTGCACGCGCAACGCCTCCATGCCCGGCGGGATCGGCAGTTCCAGGATCAGCCCGCGCTGTATGGCGCTGTGCTGGAAGGCCTGGGCGCAACTGTTGATCAGGTCCACCAGGTTGAACGGGATATGTTCAAGCTCCAGGGCCGAACGTTCGATACGCGAGAAGTCGAGGATATCGTTGATGACTTTGAGCAGGTGCTCGGTGGACTCCGAGGCCAGCGCGGCGTACTCGGTCTGCTCGTCGGTCATGGACGTGGTTTCGAGCAGTTGCAGCATGCCCAGCACACCATTCATCGGCGTGCGCAGTTCGTGGCTCATCATCGCCAGGAAGTCGGATTTTGCGCTGTTGGCGCGCTCGGCTTCCTCGCGCGTCTGGATCAACTGGGCCATGGCCTGCTGCTGTTCGCGGCTGGCGTGGTGCAGGCCTTCGGCAAGGTTGTTGATATGCCGGGACAGATCGCCCAACTCCGAGTCGTCGACAATCGGCAGCGGGGCCCTGTAGTCACCCTGCTGGATCGCCTTGACCGCATGGCCCATGGCGCTGATCGGCTGCGACAGGCTGGCGGCCAGGCGCCGCGCCAGCAGGAAGGTAAAGAGCAGGGCAAACAGGGCGAGGATCGCGGCCTTGAAGAGGATTTCCTGCTGGCGCTGGCTGAAGGCGTCATTGGACATGCCGACGATCACCCGCCCCAGGTAGTCGGCCCGTGGCGCTTTGGATTGCGCGGTGCTGTCCTGGAAAAAATCGTTGCCCAGCTGGATATGCTGCAGACGGATCGGCGCCTGGAAGATTTTCACCGACAGCGAGCGGTCGTGCTTTTCCGATGGCTGCTCCACATACACCAGGATGTTTTCCGCGCTGTCCTGGATTTCCAGGAAGCGCACGTGCGGCGTGGCCAGGGTCGCCCGCAGCAGGCTGTCGAGCACGTCGTTGTTGCCTGAAATCACCCCGTACTCGGTGGCCGGGGCCAGTTGGTTGGCGATCAGTTGGCCGGTGTGGTCCAGTTCCTGGCGCAGATCCTGGATCCGCACGAAGGTAAAGAAGCTGATCAGCAGCAACGTCAGCAACAGGGCCGGGCCCAGGGTGATGATCTGGGTGCGGGTGTTGATATCCCAGCGGCGACGCAAGGTCATGGGTGTTTCTCCCCTTCGGCCAATCGGGTCGCGACGGCGGTCTCGTCCACCTGTTCGATCCCCAGCGAGCGCGCCACTTGCGGGTTGCCCACGACTTTGAAGTGTTCCGGGTACAGCGAGCGCGGCCAACTGGCCGGCGGGCGATCGAGCAGGCGGTCAAGTACATCCAGCCAGTCGGCCTGGTCGCTGTAGGTACTGGCCAGGCTGCCGGCCCGTACGAAGCCGGCGTTGGGCCCGATCAGCGGCAACTGCCTGGCGTAGCTGCTCAACAGCAGGTTTTTCACGGTCTTTGGGTTGTACAACTGCGGATCATCCAGCCCCAGCAACACATCGCTGTTTTTGAACAGGTTCAGCAACGGGCGACTGTCATTAATGTTGTCCCAGTGCTGGGCGACGATTTCCAGGCCCTGGGCCGACGCATGCTGGCGCAACTCTGGCAGCAGGAATTCGCTTTCGCTGCCGTACAGCACGCCGATACGCCGGGCCTGGGGCAGGATATTGGCGATCAGACGCAACTGCCGGTCCAGGGGCGGGTCGCTCCACAGCAGGCTGATCTTGCCAGGCACATGGTTGCCCAGGCGCTCGCGGGCTTGCAGGCGACTGATACGCAGCACCAGGGTGGCCGGGCCCTGGGGATCCTGCAGGCGCCAGTCGAGGCTGGGCGGGTCCAGCAGGACCAGGCGGGTGCTGCTCGGCAGTTGGCCGGGGGCGGGCATGTCTTGCAGGGCCTTGAAGGTGACGCTATCGGCAGGGCGTTGCTCGCGCAGGGCCTGGGTGAATGCCTGCACGCCGGGGCCATCCTCGGCGGCGGTCAGCAGGATTTCGGCGCTCCACACGGGCTTGGCCAATGCCAGGCTGGCGAGCAGTAGGCAGCGGCGCCAGAACCTGGCGCCGAAGAGGGCGGTCATCCTTGACTGGGCAGGGTTCATGTCAGAACTCTAACTCCGCACTGAAGTAGAGGACGTGGCGCTGGTCGTAGTTATTGTCGACCTGGGTGGTGGGCTGGTGGTCGAGGCGTTGTTGCAGCATGCCGGCCAGCTCCAGGTTGGCCTTGCCCAGGGCGATGCGTTTGGCGACTCGCATGTCGACCCGTTCAAAGCGATATTGATTGAGTGCATCGTTGCCATAATAGAACAGCGCGCTGGACCAGCCTTGCCCCCACTCGCGCATCCAGCCGGCCGAGCCGCTGTTGCGTGCGGTCTGTTGGCGGTCCAGCGCGTTGCTGGCGTCGGCATCCACGTAAGCATAGGTCAGGCGCAGGCGGTCGGCGGTACTCAAGTGCCAGTCCAGCTGGGTCTCGGTCCCGGTAAAACGCGAGCTGTTACTGTTGCTGGCGATGTACTGGTTGTTGCGCAAGGGCTCGCTGATCATGCCGGTGATTTCGTCATAGAACAGCTTGACGTCGAGGTTCAGCCCAATGTCGGCAAAAAAACCGTTGTAGCCCAGCTCCCGGGAGCGCATCAGCTCCTTGTCGAGGTCGCCCGGGCCCCGGGTCTTGACGAAATACTGCCCGGAGTTCTGCCCGTACACGGGGGAACTGAGGTTGGTGACCCGGTAGCTCCAGTTCACATTGTTCTCGAACATGTCCGGCGAGCGGATGGCCTCGGAGTACACCGCGCGCAGCCCATGGCGCGGGTTGATCAGGTAGTTGACCGCGACCCTGGGCGTGAGCGAATTGCCGCTCAATTGGGTGCTTTCGTACATCGCCCCGCCCTGCAACAGCCAATGTTCGCTGGCGCGCCATTCCAGATGGCCGAACAGGCGCCAGGTGGTGTCGTCCAGCCGGCCATTGAAGTAGGTGTCGGAGTCGGCGCGGTCGTAGCGGTAATTCATGCCGCTGACCAGGCGCAGGCTGTCGGACAGGCTCAGGGTGTCCTGTACTTCCAGGTCGTAGCGGCTTTCCTTGGTGCTTTGGTCGATGTTGCCGCAGACGCTTTCCTTGCCGCCTTGATTCCACTGTTCGATGACCTCTTGGGCCAGCGCCTGCTCGGCTGCGGAACCCTGCGGTGGGGTGCCGCCCTGGTAATCCTGCATGTGCCGCGCCAACTTTTCAGCGTAGTTGGGGTTCATTTGCCACAACTGTGTCAACTGCGGGCTGAACGAGACCTTGGCGTCACAGGCTTTCCACACCTGGCGGCGATCCCACTGCTGCGCCGAACCCTGGATATACAGGCTGTGGTCGGGGTTGAAGTCGAAGTTCCAGCGCAGGGAGGCGGCGTAGTCCTTGGCGCTGACGTCGGAATCAGTCCCACCATCGGTAATCCCGGCAAACACCGGCTTGTAGGTGTACGGCCGCTGGTTGGTCCCTTCCTTGGCGTTGATCTGCCAGTCGATGCTTTGCTGCTGGTCGAGGGTCTGGCTGACTTTCAGGCTGAAGCGGTTGAGGCGCCGGCTATCGCGGTAGTCGGCACCCACCCGGTCGCTGTCAAAACCGTCGTCTTGTTGCCCGGACAGTGACAGCCGCAGGTTGCCGGTGTCCCAGCCCAGGCCCTGGCTGGCATACCAATCATTGATGCCGCGCTCGCCCCGGGTCATTTTCATCCGGGTGCCCAGGCTGTTGGCCGGCGAGCGGGTGAGGATATTGACCACTGCCATCAGCGCATTGGCGCCGTAGCTGACGGTATTGGGCCCACGGAACACCTCGATCCGCTCGATATCCTCCATGGCCACCGGAATATCGCTCCAGTCCACCGTGGCGAGGCCGGCGCGGTACACCGAGCGGCCATCGATCAGCACCTGCATGCGCCGTGCTTCGCTGGCGTTGGTGCCGTGATAGTTGACGGCAGCCTGGTTGCCCGAGGTGTAGCCCACCATCATCCCCGGCACCAGGCGCAGCAACTCGGCGATATCCCGCGCGCCGCTGGCCTTGATCAGTTCGCTGTCGATCACCGTCATGCTGCCAGGCACGGCGGCGGCCGACTGCTTGAGCCGGGTCGCCGTGAGGACCTGGGGCAGCGGTTGGTTGTCGAGGAACAGATCGTCGGCCAGCAATGGCGCACTGACCAGCAGCGCCAGAAACACAGATGAACGAGGAGGAGGGCCCAAATACACGGTACGGCCTTGATAATTGCGGATAGCCGCCCATGTTAACTGAGGCGGGCGCTTTTGCCAGTCGGCGCTATCGCAATTACTGTGGTCTATCCGGCCATTTTCCGACAATCGCGGGAAATTACGGAAGGGCTGGCCGCCATCGGGCCGGCCCGTATAATGCCGCCATCGCCACTGCTATGGATTAACGGATTGCATATGACTGAACAGCGCCCAATTGCGGTCCTGGGAGGCGGAAGTTTTGGTACCGCCGTGGCTAATCTGCTGGCCGAGAACGGCCATCAGGTGCGTCAGTGGATGCGCGATCCCGAACAGGCCGAGGCCATCCGGGTCAACCGGGAAAACCCCCGTTACCTCAAGGGCATCAAGATTCATGCGGCGGTCACGCCGGTCACGGACCTGCAGGCCACCCTGGATGACTGCGACCTGTGCTTCGTCGCGCTGCCTTCCAGCGCCCTGCGCTCGGTGCTGGCGCCCCATGCCGAGCGACTGGCGGGCAAGATGCTGGTCAGCCTGACCAAAGGCATCGAGGCCCAGACCTTCAAGCTGATGAGCGAAATCCTCGAGGACATCGCGCCCCAGGCCCGTATTGGCGTGCTCTCCGGGCCGAATCTGGCGCGGGAAGTGGCCGAACACGCCTTGACCGCCACCGTGGTCGCCAGTGAAGACGAGGCCCTGTGCGAACAGGTGCAGGCGGTGCTGCATGGCCGCACCTTCCGTGTCTATGCCAGTGCCGATCGCTTTGGCGTGGAGCTGGGCGGTGCGTTGAAAAACGTCTACGCCATCATCGCCGGCATGGCGGTGGCCCTGGGCATGGGGGAAAACACCAAGAGCATGCTGATCACCCGCGCGCTTGCGGAAATGACCCGCTTTGCGGTCAACCAGGGCGCCAACCCCATGACGTTCCTCGGCCTGGCCGGGGTGGGCGACCTGATCGTCACTTGTTCGTCACCGAAAAGCCGCAACTACCAAGTGGGTTTTGCCCTGGGCCAGGGCTTGAGCCTGGAAGATGCCGTCACCCGCCTGGGTGAAGTGGCCGAAGGGGTCAACACCCTGAAGGTGCTCAAGGCCAAGGCCCAGGAGACCGGGGTCTATATGCCGTTGGTCGCCGGCCTGCACGCGATCCTGTTCGAAGGGCGCACCTTGAACCAGGTCATCGAGTTGCTGATGCGTGCCGAACCCAAGACCGATGTCGACTTTATTTCCACCAGTGGTTTCAACTGAGGAACGCGCGATGAACGATCCGAAAACAGCACCCAAGTATGAATCCATTGTCCTGCGCATCCTGTGGATGCTGGTGTTTGCCCTGGTCTGGCAAGTGGCGCAGTTCATCCTCGGGGCGTTGGTGGTGGTGCAGTTGATCTACCGCCTGATCTACGGCGCACCGAACCTGGGCCTGATGAACTTTGGCGACAGCCTCAGCCAGTTCCTCGCGCAGATTGGCCGTTTTGGCAGCTTCCACAGCGAGCAGAAACCCTGGCCCTTCGCCGACTGGCCAACCCCGCGCGCTCCGGAAGGCGAGGCCGCTCACAGCGTGCCGCCAGCCCCGCACCCGGTGCGCGATGAAGAGCCCAAGCTATGAAACTGTGGATATTGCGCCACGGAGAGGCCGAGTCCCATGCGTCCAGCGACGCCCAGCGCAACCTGACCGAGCGGGGCCGCGAAGAAGTGCTGCACAGCGCCGCGCACCTGATCGGCCAACCCATCAGCGCAATCATTGCCAGCCCTTATGCGCGGGCGCAGCAGACTGCACAGTTGGTGCGTGAGGCGCTGGGGTTTGTGCCAGAAATCCGCACCGTGCCGTGGCTGACGCCGGACGGCAACCCCCTGCAAGTGCTGGAAAAACTCGACACCGATGACAGTGTGCTGCTGGTCAGCCATCAGCCATTGGTGGGCAACCTGATCAGCTTTTTGCAGCACGGCCACCAGCGCCAGCCGCAACCGATGCACACCGCCAGCCTGGCGGAGCTGGAAGGGGACTTTCCGTTGGCGGGGCTGATGAGCCTCAATAGCGTCAAAAACCCCTGATTTTTCAGGCACGACACAATCACCTGTGGGAGCGGGCTTGCCCGCGAATACGGTGTATCAGTCAATGAATATATTGGCTGACACTGCGCATTCGCGAGCAAGCCCGCTCCCACACTTATTTGTGTTGTGTCAGTAAGGAACTTGCAGTGCTCCTTTGTGCATGGAATAGTCCACCAAGCAAGTGCTTGGTTGGCTACCATCGGAACACACAGGAGCGCGTCCCATGTCTGTCGCTTTTCGTTTGCCGCTGCAGGTCTTCTTTGAACGTGAGGCGCGCCATCCGCGCCAGCGCTTTCTGGTCCAGCCCCTGGGCGGCGGCGAGGTGCAGACGCTCACCTGGGGCGAAGCCGGTCACCAGGCCCGTTGTGCCGCCCATTGGCTGCGCGCGCGGGAGCTGCCCCAGGGCTCGCACATTGCCCTGATCTCGAAAAACTGCGCGCACTGGATCATCGCCGACCTGGCGATCTGGATGGCCGGGCATGTCTCGGTCCCGCTGTATCCCAACCTCACCGCCGATTCCGTGGCCCATGTGCTGGAGCACTCCGAGGCCGCGTTGGCGTTTATCGGCAAGCTTGACGACTGGCCAGCCATGGCCCCAGGCATCAAGGCCGGGCTTGCGACCATCAGCCTGCCGCTGTGCCCCGAAGGTGAGTTCGACTTCACCTGGGCCGACCTGCAAGCCTGCTCGCCGATCCAGGATGACCCCGCGCCTGCGGCCACGGACCTGGCCACCATCATTTACACCTCCGGCACCACTGGCCTGCCCAAGGGCGTAATGCATACCTTCGGCGGCCTGGCGTTCGCGGCGACCCGGGGTACCGAGCTGTTCGGCCTGGGGGAGGGCGATCGCCTGCTGTCTTACCTGCCGCTGTGCCATGTGGCCGAGCGCATGTTTGTCGAGATGGCGGCGATCTACACCGGGCAAACGGTGTTTTTTGCCGAAAGCCTCGACACCTTCCTCACCGACCTGCAACGCGCCCGGCCCACGGCCCTGTTCGGCGTGCCGCGGATCTGGACCAAATTCCAGATGGGGGTGTACGGCAAAATCCCGGAAAAACGCCTGGACCTGCTGCTGCGCCTGCCATTTATCGGCAAGCGTGTAGGCCACAAGGTCCTTGCCGGCCTGGGGCTGGACGCGGTCCGGGTGGCCCTGTCCGGTGCCGCGCCGGTGCCCGAGGCGCTGCTGCGCTGGTACCAGCGCCTGGGCCTGGACGTGCTGGAGGTGTATGGCATGACCGAAAGTTGTGGTTACTCTCACGTCTGTCGCCCGGGCCAGCAGAAGATCGGCTGGATCGGCCTGCCGTGCCCGGACGTGGAGGTGCGCATCGATCCGGCTGGCGAAGTCCAGGTACGCAGCGGCGCGACCATGCTCGGCTACTTCAAGGACCCGCAGAAGACCGCCGAGACCCTCACCGAGGACGGCTTCCTGCGTACCGGCGACAAGGGCGAGCAGGATGCCGAAGGCCGCTTGCGCCTGACCGGGCGCCTCAAGGAAATCTTCAAGACCAGCAAGGGCAAGTACGTGGCCCCGGCGCCCATCGAAAACCGCCTGGCGGAGCACGGGCGCATCGAGCAGGTGTGCGTGGTCGGCGATGGCCTGAGCGCGCCGATGGGCTTGTGCGTGCTGTCTGCGGTGGGCCTGCAAGAGGCGGCCAGCGAGGCCCGGCAATCCTTGCACGGCAGCCTGGAGCGCCTGCTGGAGGAGGTCAACCAGGTGCTGGATAAACATGAGCGCTTGCGTCAACTGGTGGTGGTGAAAGACAGTTGGGCCGTGGAAAACGGCTTTCTGACGCCGACCCTGAAGATCAAGCGCAACGTGATCGAGTCAACCTACGGTCCACAGTTCCAGGCCTGGAGCGCGCGCTCCGAGGCGGTGCTGTGGCAGGATTGAGCATTCAATAAAATCAATAAGGACACTGCAATGAGCCTGTGGCGCACCCTTCCCAATATCGAGCAACTCAATGCCATCCAGAAAAACACCATTGGTGAAGTACTGGACATCCGTTTCGAACGCTTCGACGACGAGTCCCTGACCGCCAGCATGGTGATCGACCACCGCACCCATCAACCCTATGGCCTGCTGCACGGTGGGGCCTCGGTGGTGTTGGCCGAAACGGTCGGCTCCATGGCCAGCTATTTGTGCATCGACGCCAGCAAGTTCTACTGCGTGGGCCTTGAGATCAACGCCAATCACCTGCGCGGCCTGCGGTCCGGGCGGGTGACGGCGGTGGCCCGGGCGATCCATATCGGGCGCACCACCCATGTCTGGGATATTCGCCTGACCAGTGACGAGGGCAAGGCCAGTTGCGTGTCGCGCCTGACCATGGCGGTGGTGCCGCTGGGCGAGAACCCGCCAGCGCGATAGGCGTGGCGTGAGTGTCATCATTCCTGGCAGTTACAGTCATTGCTGTAGCGACCGGGGGTGGGGACAATCGATTTCTGTTTTTGAAGATGGGCAGGCTATGTCGCAACATGTGTTTTTCACCCATGCCAATGGCTTCCCTTCGGCGACCTACGGCAAATTGTTCGAGGCCCTGGCGCCGGAGTACGCAGTGGCGCACCTGTCGCAGCACGGCCACGATCCGCGGTTTCCGGTGGATGACAACTGGCAGAACCTGGTGGACGAATTGATCCACCACCTGGAACAGCAACCGGGGCCGGTGTGGGGCGTCGGCCATTCACTGGGCGGGGTGTTGCATTTGCACGCGGCCTTGCGCTGCCCGCAGTTGTATCGCGGGGTGGTGATGCTCGACTCGCCGGTGCTGACCCTGGCCGACCGCTGGGTGATCCGTGCGGCCAAGCGTTTTGGCCTGATCGACCGCCTGACCCCGGCTGGCCGCACCCTGGGCCGGCGCGAAGAGTTCGCCGATCTGGAGGCCGCGCGCCAGTATTTTTCCGGCAAGACGTTGTTCCGCGGGTTTGACCCGGATTGCCTGGAGGCCTATCTGCAACACGGTTTGCACCAGGTCGGCGATCGCCTGCGCCTGCGGTTCGACCCGGCCACGGAAATCAGCATCTACCGCGGCGTGCCACACACCAGCCCTGGCCAGACTCGCCAATTGAAAGTGCCACTGGCCGTGGTACGCGGCCGGCAGAGCCGGGTGGTGATGCGCCATCACGCCAGCGGCGTCGCGCGCCTGCCCATGGGCGAGATGCTGACCATGCCCGGCGGCCACATGTTTCCCCTGGAGCGCCCGCAGGATACGGCGACCTTGATCAAGAACCTGTTCACCCGTTGGCAAGCCCGCGAGCGCAGCTGCGCATGACCGTGCCTGTCGAAGAAGTGCGCCTGAGCCTGCCGCATATCGAGCTGGCGGCCCATCTGTTCGGCCCGCAAGACGGCCTGCCGGTGATCGCCCTGCATGGCTGGCTGGACAACGCCAACAGCTTCGCGCGCCTGGCACCCAAGCTGCACGGCTTGCGTATTGTCGCCCTGGACATGGCCGGCCACGGCCACTCGTCCCATCGCCCGGCCGGTGCAGGTTATGCGCTGTGGGATTACGTGTTCGATGTACTGCAAGTGGCCGAACAACTGGGCTGGAAACGTTTTGCATTACTTGGCCACTCCCTCGGTGCGGTTGTTTCCACCGTACTGGCCGGGGCCATGCCGGAGCGCGTGACGCATTTGGCATTGATCGACGGCGTGATCCCGCCGACCGCCACCGGCGAGAACGCCGCCGAGCGCCTGGGCATGGCCTTGCAGGCGCAAATCAACCTGCAAGACAAGCGCAAGCCGGTGTATGGCAGCCTCGACCGGGCGGTGGAGGCGCGGATGAAAGGTGTGGTCGCCGTCAGCCGTGAAGCCGCGGAACTCCTGGCCCAGCGCGGCTTGATGCCGGTGCCGGGCGGCTACACCTGGCGCAGCGACAGCCGCCTGACCCTGGCCTCGCCGATGCGCCTGACGGAAGAACAGGCCATGGCCTTCGTGCGCCGGGTAGCTTGCCCTACGCAGTTGGTGGTCGCACAAGAGGGCATGCTGGCCAAGCATCCCGAGCTGCTTTCGCAGCTGCCGTTCACCGTGACGACCCTTGCAGGTGGCCATCATTTGCACCTGAATGACGAGCCGGGGGCCGCTCTTGTTGCAGACTGTTTCAATCGGTTCTTCACCGCGCCTTGACTTGGCGGGGGCAACTGTCGAGGCTGGGCGGATTGAAAGGGAGTCAACCATGAACAATCCGAATACCGCGAAGGCATCCACCGGCCCAGGCGCACCGATCCGATGAGTAGTGCCAAGGGAATTATCCGTGTGCTTGGGCTGTGCTGCGTCAGCCCGTTGGTTTTCGCTGCTGATCTACCGGGAAGCCAGGATCTGCCCAGCGTGGCCCGTCAGGTGGATGCGCAGATTGTCGACTACCGTCCCGCCGAAGAAAAAGAACGCATTTACCCGATGGGCGCGATCCGCAAGATCAGCGGCCAGTTACGTTACGAAGGCCAGGCCACGGCGCGTGGTCAAGTGACCGCCATCACCTATGAACTGCCCGCCGAGCACAGTTCCAGCGCGGCCTTCAAATCCACGCGCGAGGCCTTGCAAGAGCAGGGCGCACAGTTGCTGTTCTGGTGCCAGGCCCGCGATTGTGGCGAAAGCAGCCTGTGGGCCAACGAGGTCCTGGGCAATGCCAAGCTGGTGGGTGCCGATGGCCAGCAGGAATTCCTCTTGCTGCGCCTGGCCGCCCCCCAGGACAACTCCCTGGTGGCGCTGTACGGCATCACTCGCGGCAATCGCCGGGCGTACCTGCATGTGGAGCAAATGGACGCCAGCGCGCCCTTGGGGCAGTTGCTGCCAACCTCGGCCACGTTGTTGCGCGAACTGAAAAGCACCGACGAGCTGGATTTCCCCTCGCTGGGGGCTGAGCCCGACGCCACGTGGCTGACCCTGATTTCCCGTGGATTGAACCTCGATACCACCTTGCGGGTCAGTTTGAGCGGGCCCAACGCCGAAGCCTGGCGCCAGGGCCTGATCGACAAGGGCGTACGCGCGGCGCGGTTGGAAACCGCCACTAGCGAGGCCAAGGGCCTGCATCTGCAAGTGATCCGCTGATCGTTCCAGGGCGAACGGACCCGTGCCGTTCGCCTAAGCTCTTCCTCTACAGACTTTTTTCGAGAAACCACATGCTCAACAATGATCGCCTGCTGGTGCAGATCCTGCTCCTGGTGCTGTTTGGTGCCAGTTTCTGGGTGATGGCGCCGTTCTGGTCGGCGCTGTTCTGGGGCGCGGTGCTGGCGTTTGCCAGTTGGCCGCTGATGCGCCTGTTGACCCGCGCCCTGGGTGGCCGCGAGTCCCTGGCCGCCGGGATCCTGACCCTGGGCTGGATGCTGCTGGTGGCGGTGCCGCTGGTGTGGCTGGGCTTCAACCTGGCCGACCACGTGCGCGACGCCGTGGCGCTGATCAAGGACGTCCAGGTCGACGGCCTACCCGAGGCGCCCACCTGGCTGGGCTCCATCCCGTTTGTGGGAGAGCGGCTGGTGGGCATGTGGGACAGCATCGACCAACAGGGCGCAGCCTTGATGGTCACGATCAAGCCGTACCTGGGGCAGGTCGGCAACTGGCTGCTGGCCCGTAGCGCGCAGATCGGCGGCGGCATTCTGGAGCTGACCCTGAGCCTGGTGTTTGTGTTCTTTTTCTACCGCGACGGGCCGCGCCTGGCGATGTTCGTCCACCGTTTGCTGGAACGCTTGATCGGTGAGCGTGCCGGGTACTACATCGACCTGGTCGCCGGTACCGTACAGCGGGTGGTCAACGGCGTGATCGGCACCGCCGCCGCCCAGGCACTGCTGGCACTGATCGGCTTCCTGATCGCCGGCGTGCCGGGGGCACTGGTGCTGGGCATCGTCACCTTCCTGCTGAGCCTGATCCCCATGGGCCCGCCGCTGGTCTGGATCCCGGCCACGGCCTGGCTGGTATGGAAGGGCGATTACACCTATGCGGTGTTCCTTGGCGTCTGGGGCACATTCATCATCAGCGGCGTGGACAACGTGCTCAAGCCGTACCTGATCAGCCGCGGCGGCAACCTGCCGCTGGTGATTGTGCTGCTGGGGGTATTTGGTGGCTTGATCGCGTTTGGCTTTATCGGCTTGTTTATCGGGCCGACCTTGCTGGCAGTGGCGTATAGCCTGTTGACGGATTGGAGCGCCAGCCAGGCGCAGGTTCGTCGCGAGGACAAGACAAACTGATCTCTGCTAGGAGCCGGCAGGCCGGCTCCTACAGGGGTTCGTTTCTGGGTAGCCACATTTTTGCCGTCAACCCACCGCCTGGTGTTTCCTCCAGGCTCAATCTACCCCCCAACCGCTCTACCGCCTCCTTGGCGATGGTCATCCCCAGCCCCACGCCCCCGGAATTACGGTTGCGCGAGCCTTCCAGCCGAAAAAACGCTTCGAACACCGCTTCCCGCTGCTCGGCGGCAATCCCTGGCCCGTGGTCGATCACCCGAATCACCAGCGCCTGGGGGCTATCCTGCAGTTCAATGCGCGCCGTACCGGCATAGCGCAGGGCGTTGTCGATCAGGTTGTTCAGGCACGAGCGCAAGGCCATGGGTTGCACTTGCAGCGGGGCGCTTTGGCCCAGGCACTGCACGTCTGCGCCCTGGTCCTGGGCGTTTTCGCTCAAAGATTGCACCAGTGCCTGCACGTCCAGCCACTGTCGGCTTTCGCCGGTGCGTTGTTCGTGCAGGTAGCTCAAGGTGGCGTCGAGCATGCCGATCATGTCGTCCAGATCGTGGCGCATCTGGCCCTGCAAGCGCATATCGTCGATCTGCTCCAGGCGCAGCTTGAGCCGCGACAGCGGGGTGCGCAGGTCGTGGGACACTGCGCCGAGCATGCGCGCGCGCTGGCTGACTTGTTCGCGGATGCGTCGTTGCATCAGGTTGAAGGTCGAGGCAGCCTGGCGGGCTTCGCGCGGGCCGGATTCGTCCAGGGGCGGGCTGTCCAGGTCCAGGCTCAGGCGCTCGGCCGCCGCGCTCAAGCGCTGGATCGGGCGGCTGAGCAGCTTGGCGCCGAACCACGCGGCGATGATCAGCGAGATACATTGGAAGGACAGCAGCACCACCGCGCCTCTGAGTCTGGGACGGCTCTGTATCTGGGGCTCCAAGGTACCGTCCGCTTGTTCGACCAGCGTTGTGACAGGCGGTGGTGGCGGCGGGCCGTAATGCTGGAACCAAAGGATCGCCAGCACATGGGCCAGCACAATGCCCACCAGCAACACCCCGAACAGGCGGCCAAACAACGTGTTGAAGGCGTTGCGCATCAGCCAATGTCTCGCGCGTCGAACAGGTAGCCTTCACCGCGCACGGTCTTGATCAGTTGCGGGGCCTTGGGGTCGTCCCCCAGTTTCTGGCGCAGGCGCGAGACCAGCAGGTCGATGCTGCGGTCAAAGGCTTCGATCGAGCGCCCACGGGCGGCATCCAGCAACTGTTCGCGGCTGAGCACCCGGCGCGGACGTTCGATAAATACCCACAGCAAACGGAATTCGGCGTTGGACAGCGGCACCACCAGGCCGTTGTCGGCCACCAGTTGGCGCAGCACGCTGTTGAGGCGCCAGTTATCGAAGCGGATGTTGGTCCGCTGCTCGGTGCGCTCATCACGAACCCTGCGCAGGATGGTCTGGATCCGCGCCACCAGTTCCCGGGGTTCAAACGGCTTGGACATATAGTCGTCAGCCCCCAGTTCCAGGCCGATAATGCGGTCGGTGGGTTCGCAGCGGGCGGTCAGCATCAGGATCGGGATATCCGATTCGGCCCGCAGCCAGCGGCAAATCGACAAACCGTCTTCGCCCGGCAGCATCAGGTCGAGCACCACCACATCAAAGGTCTCGGCCAGCATGGCCTGGCGCATGGCGGCGCCATCGGTCACGCCGCTGGCGAGGATGTTGAAGCGGGCCAGGTAATCGATCAGCAGTTCGCGGATCGGCACATCGTCGTCGACGATCAGCGCGCGGGTGTTCCAGCGCTTGTCCTCGGTGGCGGGCTCGTGGTTCAGGGCGCAAGGGGTATGCATGGTGCGATCATCTGCCTGGTTGACCGTCGGCCCAGGGGCGGCGACGGGGTAGGTGCGTTGAGCGTAGGCGCCGTGTCGGGGCATGCGGGCGAGGCTACTGGCGGGGCATGTTGCAGGCGTGTCGTGAATGTATCGACTTTGAAATATTAGCCGCTTCTCCCAGAAAAGTAGGCAGTCGGCGAGGATTTACCGATCATCGGATCCCGCAAAGCCGCTGCTTGCGCTACAATCCGCGCCGATTTCGACTTGCCTGAGAGCCCATTCCAATGTCCGTCTGCCAGACTCCTATCATCGTCGCCCTGGATTACCCCACTCGTGACGCCGCACTGAAGCTGGCTGACCAGTTGGACCCCAAGCTCTGCCGGGTCAAGGTCGGCAAGGAATTGTTCACCAGTTGCGCCGCAGAAATCGTCGGCACCCTGCGGGACAAAGGTTTTGAGGTGTTCCTCGACCTGAAATTCCACGATATCCCCAACACCACCGCAATGGCGGTCAAGGCCGCTGCCGAGATGGGCGTGTGGATGGTCAACGTTCACTGTTCCGGCGGCCTGCGCATGATGGCCGCGTGCCGTGAGGTGCTGGAGCAACGCAGCGGTCCCAAGCCGCTGCTGATCGGTGTAACCGTGCTGACCAGCATGGAGCGTGAAGACCTGGCCGGTATCGGCCTGGATATCGAGCCCCAGGAGCAAGTGCTGCGCCTGGCGGCCCTGGCGCAGAAGGCCGGCCTTGATGGCCTGGTCTGTTCCGCGCTGGAAGCCCAGGCGTTGAAGGCCGCCCATCCGGCGTTGCAGTTGGTGACTCCGGGGATTCGCCCGGCGGGCAGCGCCCAGGACGACCAGCGCCGCATCCTTACCCCGCGCCAGGCGCTGGATGCGGGTTCTGATTACCTGGTGATTGGTCGCCCGATCAGCCAGGCGGCTGATCCGGCCAAGGCCCTGGCGGCGGTGGTTGCTGAAATCGCCTGATGCCTTTGCGCTAAAAATGTGGGAGCTGGCTTGCCAGCGATGCAGGCACCTCGGTTTTTCAGTCAGTCCGAGGTGATGCTATCGCAGGCAAGCCAGCTCCTACATTTGCTTATGGTGTGTCGGCTGGCACCCAATCCCACAAGGGCTCTGTGGGGTGTCAGTTGACCTTGAGCACCAACTTGCCAAAGTTCTCGCCGTTGAACAGCTTCATCAGCGTCTCCGGGAATGTCTCCAGCCCCTCGACAATATCTTCCTTGCTCTTGAGCTTGCCCTGCGCCATCCAGCCAGCCATTTCCTGGCCGGCGGCGGCAAAGTTCGCCGCGTGGTCCATCACCACAAACCCTTCCATGCGCGCCCGATTGACCAGCAGCGACAAGTAGTTGGCCGGACCCTTCACGGCTTCCTTGTTGTTGTACTGGCTGATGGCACCGCAGATCACTACCCGCGCCTTCAGCGCGAGGCGGCTGAGCACGGCATCGAGGATATCGCCGCCCACGTTGTCGAAATACACGTCCACGCCTTTCGGGCATTCGCGCTTGAGGGCCGCCGGCACGTCTTCGTGCTTGTAGTCGATGGCCGCATCGAACCCCAGTTCATCCAGCAAGAACTTGCACTTGTCGGCGCCGCCGGCAATCCCGACCACGCGGCATCCCTTGATTTTGGCGATCTGCCCGGCAATGCTGCCTACCGCCCCGGCGGCGCCGGAAATCACCACGGTGTCGCCGGCCTTAGGCATGCCGGTGTCGAGCAGGGCGAAGTAGGCGGTCATGCCGGTCATGCCCAGCGCCGACAGATAGCGCGGCAACGGCGCCAGTTTCGGGTCGACCTTGTAGAAACCTCGCGGCTCGCCGAGGAAGTAATCCTGCACGCCCAGGGCGCCATTCACATAATCGCCTACGGCGAATTTCGGGGTGTTCGAGGCGATGACCTGGCCTACGCCCAGGGCGCGCATGACTTCACCGATGCCTACCGGCGGGATGTAGGACTTGCCTTCATTCATCCAGCCACGCATGGCCGGGTCGAGGGACAGGTACTCATTACGCACCAGTACCTGGCCGTCCGCCAGGTTGCCCACTGGCACTTCCTGATAGGTAAAGGTGTCCCGCGTGGCCGCGCCGACCGGGCGTTTGGCAAGCAGGAATTGGCGGTTGGTCTGGGCAGTCATGGCAGGGACTCTGGGTAAATGAACCTCAAGTGATAGACCTTCCAGGCGCCAGGAGCAAGTTCGGCCGATGCCTGCGAATGCCCGTCGATAGGCTGGCCTGATAGTGGGCACGGCACACTTATCACTGCCACGCATGGGCGTTCAACCGGCCTTCTGATAGTGCTGACGCGCGGCGCCGGGCACTGGCTATGCTGGGCGAACGGTTATTCATCCAAGGATAAAAGCTATGAGCATGACGTTTTCCGGCCAGGTCGCCCTGGTCACTGGTGCCGCCAACGGCATTGGCCGCGCCACGGCACTGGCATTTGCCGAGGAAGGCTTGAAGGTGGTGGTCGCCGACCTGGATGTGACGGGCGGCGAGGGCACGGTCGCGCTGATCCGCGAGGTGGGCGGTGAGGCGGTGTTCGTGCGCTGCAACGTCACCCTGGAGGCGGACGTAAAGAACCTGATGCAGCAGGTGTTGAACAGTTATGGCCGCCTGGACTATGCGTTCAACAATGCCGGCATCGAAATCGAACAAGGCAAGTTGGCCGACGGCACCCTGGATGAGTTCGACGCGATCATGGGCGTCAACGTCAAGGGCGTGTGGTTGTGCATGAAGTACCAGTTGCCGTTGCTGCTGGCCCAGGGCGGCGGCGCGATCGTCAATACCGCGTCGGTGGCCGGGTTGGGGGCTGCGCCGAAGATGAGTATTTATGCGGCGTCCAAGCATGCGGTGATTGGCCTGACCAAGTCGGCGGCCATCGAGTACGCGAAAAAGAAAATCCGCGTCAACGCCGTGTGCCCGGCGGTGATCGATACCGACATGTTCCGCCGCGCCTATGAAGCCGATCCGCGCAAGGCCGAATTTGCCGCCGCCATGCACCCGGTCGGGCGTATTGGTACGGTCGGGGAAATCGCCAGTGCGGTCCTGTATTTGTGCAGCGATGGTGCGGCGTTCACCACCGGACATGCATTGGCGGTGGATGGTGGGGCGACCGCTATTTAGGACCTGCTGCCGTGCACCACTGGGAAAGTGATTTGAGGCGCTGTGGGGCGTTTCCGCAGGTGGCAAGATGCCTTGGTTTATTGTGTTTCAATAGGTAAATAATTCAATAAAATCAATGATTTAATAAATTTATGAGCAGGGTGATCCGGACCTTCTGTGCTTAACTGTTTTGAGTTAAAAGCCAAACAGTTGAAGGGGGTGGCTCATGGATTTAGGGATCAATCGACAAGCCCTTGTACCGGTGGTTCAGCAAATTGTCAGCGCCATTGCCGCATGGATCCGAGAGAGCGGGGTCAGCCCTGGAACGCGCCTGCCGTCCATCCGGCAACTGGCTCATGACAACCTGCTCAGTCAATCCAATGTGATCGAGGCCCTGGAGCGCATGGTGGCCGAAGGGGTGTTGGCCTCAAGGGCCGGCTCGGGGTTTGTTATCGCCGAACAGCCTGTGGCCAGCAGTCCACTGGCAGAGTGCCAGTGGTACGAGGGCGCGGAGCGCAGGTGGGGAGCCTTTACCGATAACCAGTTGGGCGAATTGAAGCTGGGGTGCGGCTGGCTGCCGGACTCCTGGCGTGAAAGTGATGACATCAGCTACGCGATTCGCGAAATCAGCCGTACCGATACCGCAGGGGTTTTCAACTACAGCACGCCCCTGGGGTTGCCGGTGTTGCGTGAGCAATTGCACAAGCGCCTGACGCAGATCCAGGTGGCCAGCAGTACCGAGCGCATTCTCACCACCCATGGTGCCAGCCATGCCCAGGACCTGCTGATCCGCACCTTGCTCAAGGCCGGCGATACGGTGGTAGTTGAGACCCCTGGCTACGGCAACCTTTATCGTCAGTTGGCCTTCCACGGTGTCAAGTTGCTGGAGGTCCCCAGGACCCGCAGTGGCCCGGACATCCAGGCCCTGGAAGCGCTGCTGGCCAGCCACCGCCCCAAGTGCCTGTTCATCAACAGCCTCTACCACAACCCGACCGGTAGTAGCCTCTCGCGGACAGTGGCCGAGCGCCTGCTGCACCTGGCCCACGCCCGGGACTTCCTGATTGTCGAGGAGGATGTCTACGGCGACCTGCAACATGCTTCCTGTATCCGGCTGGCGGCATTGGCCCATGGTGATCGGGTCATCTATGTCTCGAGTTTTTCCAAGACCCTGAGCAGCGCCCTGCGAGTCGGCTATCTCACTGCCAGCACGGCCTTGATCGGCCAAGTGCTCAAGCTCAAGACCCTGACGGGCCTGGGCACCTCGCGCTTCGCCGAAGCGATGGTGGCGAGCCTGCTGGCCAACGGCACCTACCGCAAATGGGTGCAACGCCTGCGCCGTCGCTTGAGCACGGAGATGGCGAAGACGTTGCAGGTGCTGGAGGACGAAGAGTGGGAGGTGTTTGCGGTACCTGCAGGTGGCATGTTTGTGTGGGCGCGCCCCGGCGCAGTGGATGGCACGAGGTTGCATGCCAGGGCGCGGCAGCTTGGGGTCCTGCTGTCTTCCGGGGAGTTGTTCAGCCCGACCGGCGAGCACGCCGATTGGCTACGGATCAACGTGGCCTATGCCTGTGATCACCGGGCCCTGGCGTTGTTCAAGGCGATGGGGCCTGCAGGATCGACCTCCACCATTCTGAAAACGACGGGTATGTAGCTTTTTGCCATTATTGTGGCGCCAACGTCTTGTGTTGCCGGGGCCGGGGTTGCGAATCTCGTTGCATGGATACCGGGCTTGCTGGCATTCGCCACGCCAAGAGGATTTTGCGCAATGATTTGGGCCGTGCAACGACGATTTGCCAACCTTGGGCTGGCCAGGAAACTGGGGCTGGGGTTTGCCCTGGTATTGCTACTGACGGCCCTGGTGGCGGCGATTGGCGTGTGGTCCCTGCAAACCGTTGGCCAGCGTTTTGTGGGGCTCAAGGGCATGTCTTCGCTCAATGAAGGGCTGCTGAACGTGCGCCTGATCGAGCAGGAGTATGCGTTGCGCACCGACGCCAAGTCGGTCGAGGCCCTGCACCAGCGGGTCGATAGCCTGTTGGCCGAGGCGCTGGCGCTGAACATGAGCGAGGTCGGGCAGGCCCTGGGCGCTTATCGCAAGGCGTTTGACGAGTTTGTCGAGCTGACCCAGGCCAAGGATCTGGCGCTGGAAATGGCCAGTTGGTCGGTGTCCAGCGTGGCCAACAACCTTGATGTATTGCAGGCCGGCCTGGCCGACGACGGGGCCTATGGCCTCAAGGAAAGCCAGGGCAGGGAGGGCGCCGAGTTTATCGAGCAGGCCGGCCAGGTGGCGCAGGTCTCGCGCCTGATGTTGCAGGCCATGAACGAAGCGCGGGTGCGTCTGGATCAAAGCCGCAAGGGTGATGAGGACAGTGCCGGGCAAGGCCGCATCGAACAGGCTGACCAGGCCCTGGCCCAGGCCGAACAACTGAAGACCCTGGTCAAGGACCCCGGCTATCAGACGGTGCTTAATGAAGTGGTCGGGCACATCGGCGCCTTCAGCGAAAAACTCACCGAATACACCGGCCTGTTGGCCCAGGAAAAGATCGTCTACCAGAAGTTGCATGAGCGGGCGGCGCAGGTGGTGGCGCAGGTCAACCAGGCCTATGCCGCCCAGGACCAGTCGATGCAGGCGCAGTTGGCCAAGAGCAGCTTGCTGATCATTGTTTCGTCGGCCCTGGCCTTGTTGGTGGGGGTGATTGCGGCGTGGCTGATTACCCGGTTGATCGTGCTGCCGCTGCGCAGCGTGATTGGCGTGGCCCGGCAGATTGCCGCCGGGGATCTCAGCGGGCGCATGGAGGTGAGCCGACAGGACGAAATGGGTCAGTTGATGCAGGCGATGCAGCAGATGGGCGGGGGCCTGAGCAGCATGGTCAGCGGGTTGCAGGCGGGCATTGCGCAATTGGCCAGCTCGGCTCAGTCGTTGTCCAGCGTGACCGAGCAGACCAATCTCGAAGTCAGCAACCAGAAAGAAGAAACCGAGCAAGTCGCCACCGCCATGAACCAGATGGCCGCCACGGTGCATGATGTGGCGCGCAATGCCGAGCAGGCCGCCCAAGCGGCGCAAACCGCCGACGACAAGGTCGACAGCGGCCAACAGGTGGTGCGCCAGAGCTTGCAGCGCATCGAGTTGCTGGCCAGTTCGGCGACATCCGCCAGTACCAGCATCGAGAGCCTGAGCGCGGAAATCCAGAACATTGGCAGCGTGCTGGAGGTGATCAAAAGCGTGGCCGAGCAGACCAACCTGCTGGCACTCAACGCGGCCATCGAGGCGGCACGCGCCGGCGAGCAAGGGCGCGGCTTCGCGGTGGTCGCCGATGAAGTGCGGGCCCTGGCCCGGCGCACCCAGCAATCGACGGAAGAAATCGAACGTCTGGTCAGCACCCTGCGCAGTGCAGCGCAGTCCTCGGTGCGGGATATCCAGCACAGTGGCGAGCTGGTGAAACTGGCCGTCAGCGATGCCCTGGAAACCGAAAGCGCCTTGGGCAGCATTGCGGCGGCGGTCTCGCTCATCCAGCAGATGAACCAGCAGATCGCGGCGGCCGCCGAACAGCAGAGCTCAGTGGCCGAAGAGATCAACCGTAGCGTCACCAGCATCCGCGCCAGTGCCGATCAGTCGGCGCTGAGCATGCAGGGTAACGCCGCGTCGAGCATCGAGTTGGCGCAACTGGGGGCGGAACTCAAGGGGATGGTGGGGCATTTCCGGCTGTAATCATATTCAGGACCGGAACGAGTTCCCTGTGGGAGCTGACACCCTGAGGTGTACATCGCGGGCAAGCCCGCTCCCACAGGGGAATGTAGCTGCGTGCCTCGGCATCTCATCCATGTTGGAGATACGCAAGGTGTGATCAGGCGTGATTAGCCAAAAAGGTCAGCAGCGCCTCATTGACGAAATCCGGGTTTTCCCGGCTGGAGATATGCCCTGCACCCGGGATCAATACCAGATCGCAGCCAATCAGCTCAGCCATCTCCTGCGCCTCTGCGGGTGGGCGCGGCTGGTCTTCGTCACCGCACATCACCAACGTAGTATCGGAGTTCAGGCGGCACAGGCCTGCCATCGCATCACCTCGACCGAAAATCAGGCGCCCCAGGGGCACAATGCTCTGTAGCAGGCGATCCTTGGGGAAGTCACGCAGGGATTGGCGGAAGTCCTGATACAGCGCAGAGTCGCGGTCGATGCCGGGGCGGAAGAAGATCGGCACGATGATATCCAATAGCGCATCTGAGATAGCACCCGTGGCTTCAATCGCGCTGAGCAGCGCGAAATACTTTTCGCGGGTCGCCTCAGGCTCTGCGCCCAGGTAGGTGTCCATCAGCACCAGGCTATTGACCCGCTCGGGCGCCAGTAGCGCCAGCGGGGCGCCCCACATGCCGCCGACTGACAAACCCACCAGATTGACCTTGGCAAGGCCCAGGTGGTCCAGTAGCGCCAGGGCCTGGCGCGCCAGGTCGTCCAGGCTCTGGGTCGATGCTGGCAGCGGGCCAGACTCACCGTGGCCCCACAGCTCTGGCACGATCACTCGGTACTGTTGCGACAGGGCGGCGATCTGCGGGGCCCACATCTGCTGGTCCCACAGGTAGCTCTGGCCGAGCAGGACAGCTGGGCCAGAACCCTGGTCCACGTAGTGCAAGGGCTGATCATCAATGATGGCGATAGGCACGGCTTGCCTCCTTGGTTAAGTGCATGAAGTGCACTTTTGTACGCGAATTATAGAAGGGGGGATAGCCGCAGGATGATGGCACCGAGTGCAGGAAATGCACCCGGTGACTTAAGTACAGGAGGGGGTCAGTCGTAGATGACTTTCTTTTTCCATTCGGCATCCGCGTCATCGGCCTTCAAGCCTGCGGTCAGTTCATTGACCTCTTCTGCGGTTTGCTGGCTGTTGGTCAGCACCATGGAGTTGGCGCGCGCCAATTGTTTTTCCAGCAGTTGCAGGTGCTGGCTGTAGGTGGCCGGCTCAGGCTGCTTGCGCAGGTATTGCACGCCGCGCTCGAACGCCAGGCGCGCCTGGCCGGGTTGCGCCTGTTGCAACGCGTGCTGGCCAAGATTGTTGAAGAACTCGATGTGCAGCAGCACCAGCAGGTGACGGATCTCGCGGATCCAGTGCTTGGCCTCATTGGTCGGCAAAAAGCCGTCCTGGGCGGCGCGGGTGACCTGGCCGTGCAGGGCTTCGAGCAGAAAGCGCACATCCTTGGCCTTGGCTTCGGTCTGAATCGGTCCCGGGGGGTTGTTCACCGGGATCGATTCGCCCTGGCCTACCAGTGCTTCCAACTCGGCAATACGTGCCTTGATAGTGGCGCTGGATTTGTTCAGGTGAAGCATGCGTTGGTTGACGTTCAGTTCCAGGCGGGTCAGCAGCAGCTTGAGCTGCGGCGTCATCAGTTGGCCAGGGAACGTCTCGGTGATCTCGCCACAGCGGCGCAGCCGATCGTTGAGTTCGATCTGGGCACGGGCCTTTTCCAGTTTGTTGTTTTCCACCACGTGGTTCATGTAGCCAATGGCGATCAGTATTACGATCCCGGCTATTACCAGCAGGGTGATCATGAGTGGTGTCACCGGTGTGACCTCTTTTTATGGGATGTGCGTTGAAGTGTAGTGATTGGCGCATGCGGCGGATAGGACTCTTCGACGAGATGAGTCGGTGCTTTCATCTGTATATGTAGGCATCGTCTTTATAGATGCACATTGCCATCATTCGCGGGTGGGGACTATAACGCCTTGTCGGGCGCCAGAATATAGGCGCCAAAGCCTGGACGGCGAGAAACCCCGGGAGTGCCTGGAAAGCAGGGGGAAGTCATTGATTTAAATAAATTTATCCTTGGGGGTTGACGACCTTTCAATCCATCCATAGAATGCGCGCCACTTACAGCGTAAAGCACACAGCGAAACGCGGTAGGGAGTGAATGTTGTACGTGTGTCCCCTTCGTCTAGTGGCCTAGGACACCGCCCTTTCACGGCGGTAACAGGGGTTCGAGTCCCCTAGGGGACGCCATTGCGGGAATAGCTCAGTTGGTAGAGCACGACCTTGCCAAGGTCGGGGTCGCGAGTTCGAGTCTCGTTTCCCGCTCCATTTTTAAACAGTGTGGCTTTCGGGCGGCACTGAGTGAAACCAGGACCAAGTCTTCGGACAAGGCCTCTGGGCACTGGAATACACACCATGTGTTTCAGTTAGCGTGTCCCCTTCGTCTAGTGGCCTAGGACACCGCCCTTTCACGGCGGTAACAGGGGTTCGAGTCCCCTAGGGGACGCCATTTGCGGGAATAGCTCAGTTGGTAGAGCACGACCTTGCCAAGGTCGGGGTCGCGAGTTCGAGTCTCGTTTCCCGCTCCATATTAAACAAAAACGCCGCTCAGTGATGAGCGGCGTTTTTGTTTGTCCGGGATGGACCCGCTGCAAGAGCAGGTCCAAGGGTTGGCTTAGAGTTTTGGCAGTTGCCCGATACGTCCCATCATTTCTGTCACGATCTGTAGGTCCAGCAGGAACTGCTCGGTGGTCTTGAACTCGTTGTCGGTGTGGCCGGTGTACTTGGCTTCTGGTCGGGCCAGGCCGAATTGCACGCCGTTTGGCAGTTCATGCACCGACGTTGCGCCGGCCGAAGTACCGAACTCGGGCTTCATGCCCAGGTTTTCGGTGGACACGGCCAGCAACGCCTTGACCCACTCGCCCTCGGGGTTGCGATACATCGGCGCGGCCACCGAGTAATCGAAGGTCGGCGCAATATGGGTGTTTTTGCTCCAGGCGCTGAGCTTGTCGGCGATTTCTTTCTTGAGTGTTTCCGGGGATTTGCCCTTCGGTACCCGCAGGTTGACTGCCAGCTTGAAGGCTTTTTCATCCATGCCGACGAAGGTCAGGGAAGTGGTCAGCGGCCCCATGAACGCATCGGAAAAGCCCACGCCCAATTTGCCGCCCAGATAATCCAGGCCCCAGTTGTCGGTGGCGTAACGCGCAGCGTCGGTGATTTCGTTGTGCTTGAGCGCAACCTTGCCATCCAGGCTATTAATGAAGACCAGCATCCGCGCGACCGGGTTAATACCGGATTCGGGCTCGGAAGAGTGGGCCGACACCCCGGTAACGGTCAGCTTGACATCATTGCCGACAACCTTGGCATCTACCGTGAAATCACCCCCATTGGCCTTGGCAAACGCAGCGCCGGCCTGCTGCAGGCTGGCCGCCAGTTCAGCGGGTTTGTCGCTGCGCAATGTGGCTACCGAGGCCGAAGGAATCTGGTTGGTCGCCAGGCCGCCGGTCATGGCGATGATCTCGGCGCCTTTGCCATCTGCCTTGCGCTTGGCAAAGGTCGCCATGACCGTGCCATAACCTTTCTCGGCGATGACCACTGGGTAGCCGCCGTCCAGCGCCAGGTTGTAGTTCGGCGTCGGGTTGTGTTCAAAGTAGTAAGGAATGGCGTCGCCAGTGGTTTCTTCGGTGGTGTCCACCAGCAGCTTGAAGTTGCGTGCCAGGGGCAGGTTTTCTTCCTTGATCACTTTCATCGCATACAGCGTTACCACGATGCCGTTCTTGTCGTCCTCGGTGCCGCGGCCGTACATGCGGTCGCCAATCAGCGTGACCTTGAATGGGTCGAGGCGGGTGCCGTCGGCCAGGACCCAGTTTTCCGGGGTCACCGGTACCACGTCGGCGTGGGCGTGAATGCCGACCACTTCATCGCCCGTACCTTCCAGGGATATTTCATAGACGCGGTTGTCGACATTGCGAAAGTTCAGGTTGAACGCCTGGGCCAGGCTCTTGATCTTGTCGGCGATCTTGATGAATTCAGGGTTGTCGTGCTGGGCTACGCCTTCTACCTGGAAGGTCGGTATGGCCACCAGCTCACGCAGGGTCTCGGTAGCCGCTGCGCCGTATTTCACCCGGGCGTAAATGCCCAGCAGGCGGTGAATCTCGTTTTGCTGTTCGGCGCTGAGGCTCTTGTTATCGAGAAATGCGCTGATCGCCGGGCCGAGATCGGCGGTTTTGCCCAGTTCACTTTTGGCCAGGCTGCCCAGGAAAGTGCGGAAGTCCTTGATCGACGCGTCATTGAACGTCTTGAGGATGGTCGCGCTCTGTTGCGGGGTGATGTTGGCGAAGGCGGGTGCGGTAAAGGCGGACAGGCTGGCGACCATCAGGGTGGCGGCGGCCAGGTGCTTGAGGGAGAAGTCCATTGCTGGGGGCATTCCTTTGCAGGTGGTGAGTAGGAAGTTTCCTATTTTTTGTCGGAAACATTTTCACACACTAGCATCACCCACAAGCAGGAGGGGAGCCCCTTGCGGGGTGATGTCCGATCTCGATAAGAAAACGCCGCCTGCCATCCACCTGTCAGTCCAGGCTATAGCGCACCGACAGCGTGCCCTTTTTCTCCGACAGGCCGAGGATCGTGACCTGGCCGACTTGGGCCAGGGCTTGCACATGAGTGCCGCCGCAGGCGTAGGGCGGCAGGTCGCCAAAACCGACTTCGCGGGAGCCACTTTCCAGCGTCATGTGGCGTGGTAAATCCGCGGCGATCCATTGGTTGACCTGTTCCTGCAAGGCATCGGCTTCCATGTCTTGGGCCGATTCCCCACGGATAAAACTGATCTTGCCTTCACCGGGCCAATGGTGGGCCTTGATCGGCATCCAGCCCAGGGTTTCACCGGCGTTGCCGATCAGATGCCCGGCCGAATGCAGGCGTGTATGCAGGGCGCGGCGCTGGCCGTCGACCCGAGCTGGCTGGAGGCCAAGTGCCACGGCCTGGTCCACGTAGTGCACGATGCGCTCGGCCTCCTGCACCACTTTCAATACGTTGCTGTCCCCCAGCCACCCCGTATCAAAGGGCTGGCCGCCACCCTGGGGATGGAAAATAGTGGACTGCAGGACTACTGCAAACTGCTGCTCATGGGGCGTGCACTCCAGCACATCAACATCGGCAACCAGGTGGTCATGGGTAAAAAACAGGCGCTGGGTCATCGTCTACATCCGCATCAGGGGTCTACGCAGCAGTATAAGTAGTGCGCAAATGGGTGATAATCCGCTGAAATCTCAATGGACTTGTGCGTCATGAGCATCAATCTTCCTTTGCCACTGTTGGGTGAAATGGCGATTTTCGTCAAGGTGGTGGAAGCCGGCAGCTTCTCTGCAGCGGCGCGCCAACTGGGCACCTCGCCATCGGCGGTGAGCCGCAGCATCTCGCGGCTGGAACAGGCCCTGGCCACGCGACTATTACAGCGCACCACGCGCAAGCTGCGCTTGAGCGAAGGTGGCGAAGAAGTCTTCAAGCGCTGCCAGGAGATGGTCAACGCGGCGCGCTCGGTGATGGAAATCAGCGGCCAGTACACCCACGAGGCCGAAGGGCTGATACGGGTCAGCGTGCCCAAGGCGGTCGGGCGGTTTGTGGTGCATCCGCATATGCCGCAGTTCCTGCGGCGCTATCCCAAGGTCGATGTGCAGCTGATCCTCGAAGATCGGCAGGTGGATTTGATTGATGACAATGTCGACCTGAGCATCCGCATCACCGATAACCCGCCGCCGGGGTTGGTAGGGCGCCGGCTACTGCCGATCGAGCATTTGCTGTGTGCTACGCCGCAATATCTGGCCACCCACGGAACGCCGCTGCATCCCCATGACTTGCTGGAGCACAGCTGCATTTACCTGGGCGAAACCCCTGGGGATGCACGCTGGAAATTGCGCCAGGCTGGCAAAACAGTGACGGTGGGTGTGCGTGGTCGTTATGCGGCCAATCACACGGGGGTGCGGTTGGATGCGGTGTTGCAGGATGTGGGAATTGGCAGCTTGCCGTATTTCACTGCGCGGCATGCATTGGAGGAGGGGCGGTTGGTGCAGGTCCTGGCGCAATGGGATTTTATTGCCTCGTACCATGGGGATGCCTGGTTGCTGCATTCACCCACGCGGTACCTGCCGCCGAAACTGCGGGTATTCATCGATTATCTGGTGGAGTGCATGGCTAAGGAGCCCACATTGCGTCGGCGGTAGGAGCACGATCGGGAATGTTGAGCGAATTAGTGTGGGAGCGGGCTCGCTCGCGAAAGCAGTGGGTCAGTCAACATCAATGTTTGCTGGGCCGACGTCTTCGCGGCGATGCGGCGATCCGACAAGCCCGCTCCACATTTGGATCTTTGGTGCTTTTGAGATCAGTGCTTGGGCTGGTCGTTGGACATGGCCAGCAATTGCTTTTCCTGGTTCCAGTCGAACGGTTCGTCGTTCTGTTCGGCTTCGAAGCGCCGTTCTTCCAGGGCCTGGTACAAGTCCAGTTCATCATCGGGCATGAAGTGCAGGCAGTCACCGCCAAAGAACCACAGCAAGTCGCGCGGTACCAGATGGGCAATCTGTGGGTAGCGCAGGATGACCTGGCTCATCATGTCCTGACCCAGGTATTGGCTTTCGATCGGGTCGATGGGCAGCATGGCCCGCAGTTCATCAAAGCGTTCCAGGAACAAAGCGTGGCTTTCCTCTGGAACCTGTTCGGCTTCGCCGACGGCAACCAGGATACTGCGCAGGTGGTCGAGCAAGACGAGATGATCAGCAACGACGTTGGACACGAGAGTAAGTCCTCAAAAGCAAAAACGGGCGCGAGAGTATATAGCTCTCGCGCCCGCTTTTATATGACCGCCGGTACTAGCGGACTCTGCCAGGCGCCTGGGCCAACTCCTCCTTGCTGAAGTCATCCACGTCGATCACCTTGCGCCGCGCTGCTTCCGCGTCGCGCAGGGTCTGCGCCTCGGCCGGTTGCAGCACGCCAGCCTCGAGTGCGGCTTCGATGGCGTGTTCCCCCGCGCGTGGCTTGACCTGGCCACTCTTGAGGGCGCTGTGGAGTTTCTTTTGCAGGGGCTGGCTGGCACCCAGCAGGTCGTAGGCATGTTGCAAGGCGCCGACTGGATCTTGCGCCGACTGTGGGCGATAGCAGCCAGCCAGCAGTTCTTCGAGGGTCGGGTCGCCCTTGGCCCGGCCAATTACCGCGGCGACTTCCGCGTCCAATGCATCGGACGGACCTTTGTGGCGGCGGCCGAACGGGAACACGATGACTCGCATCAGGCAGCCCAGCACTTTGTTGGGGAAGTTGCTGAGCAACTCATCCAGCGCGCGCTCCGACTGGCCGAGGCTTTCCTCCATGGCCCAGGCAAACAGCGGCTCCAGGTGGTCCGGGGAGTCGAGGTCGTGGTAGCGCTTGAGCGCTGCCGAGGCCAGGTACATATGGCTGAGCACATCGCCGAGCCGTGCCGACAGGCGTTCACGACGCTTCAACTCGCCGCCCAGCAGCATCATGCTCAGGTCCGCCAACAGGGCGAACGCGGCAGCCTGGCGGTTGAGCGCACGGAAGTAGCCCTGGCTCAAGCGGTTGCCCGGGGCTTTTTCGAAGTGACCCAGGCCCAGGTTCAACACCAGGGTGCTGGCGGCGTTGCTCACGGCAAAGCCGATATGTTGCATCAGCAGCCCATCGAACTCCTTGAGTGCCTGGTCGCGGTCTTCACGGCCGGCCAGGGCCATTTCCTTGAGCACGAACGGGTGGCAGCGGATCGCGCCCTGGCCGAAGATCATCAGGTTGCGCGAGAGGATATTCGCCCCCTCCACGGTGATGAAGATCGGCGCCCCCTGCCAGCTGCGGCCCAGGTAGTTGTTGGGGCCCATGATGATGCCCTTGCCGCCGTGGACGTCCATGGCGTGGCTGATGCACTCGCGGCCGCGCTCGGTGAGGTGGTACTTGAGGATCGCCGAGAGCACCGAGGGTTTCTCCCCCAGGTCGACGGCATTGGCGGTGAGCATCCGCGCGCTGTCCATCAGCCAGGCGTTGCCGCCGATACGGGCCAGGGCTTCCTGGATACCTTCGAAGGCCGACAGTGGCACGTTGAACTGTTCGCGCACCTGGGCGTACTGGCCGGTCACCAGGCTGGTGAACTTGGCCGCGCCGGTGCCCACTGCTGGCAGGGAGATCGAACGGCCGACCGACAGGCAGTTCATCAGCATCATCCAGCCCTTGCCGAGCATCTCCTGGCCGCCGATCAGGAAGTCCAGGGGAATGAATACGTCTTTGCCGGAGTTGGGGCCGTTCATGAACGCAGCGCCCAGGGGCAGGTGGCGACGGCCGATTTCCACGCCGGGAGTATCGGTGGGGATCAGCGCCAGGCTGATGCCCAGGTCTTCTTCCTCACCCAGCAGGTGGTCCGGGTCATGGGCCTTGAAGGCCAGGCCGAGCAGGGTCGCGACCGGACCCAGGGTGATATAGCGTTTTTCCCAGTTCAGGCGCAGGCCAAGGGTTTCCTTGCCTTCCCATTCGCCTTTGCAGATCACCCCGGTGTCGGGCATTGCGCCGGCATCGGAGCCGGCCAGCGGGCCGGTCAGGGCAAAGCACGGGATGTCATCGCCACGGGCCAGGCGCGGCAGGTAATGGTTACGTTGCTCGTCGGTGCCGTAGTGCAGCAGCAGTTCGGCCGGGCCCAGGGAGTTGGGGACCATCACGGTGGAGGCGAGGTCGCCGCTGCGGGTTGCCAATTTCATCGCCACCTGGGAGTGGGCGTAGGCCGAAAAGCCCTTGCCGCCGAACTCCTTGGGAATGATCAGGGCAAAGAAGCCATGTTGCTTGATGTGGTCCCAGGCCGCTGGCGGCAGGTCCATGGCCTGGCCGATTTCCCAGTCGGTGACCATGGCGCACAGCTCTTCGGTGGGGCCGTCGATAAAGGCCTGTTCTTCTTCGGTCAACTGCACCTTGGGGTAGGCCAGCAGTTTGTCCCAGTCGGGGCGGCCGCTGAACAGTTCGCCGTCCCACCACACGGTACCGGCGTCGATGGCATCGCGCTCGGTTTCGGACATTGGCGGCAGTACTTTCTGGAACCAGTTGAACAGCGGTGCGGTGAAGTACTGGCGACGCAGGTCGGGCAGCAGCAGCGGTGCGGCGACTACCGCCAGCAGGACCCAGAACACCAGCAGCAGCCAGCCCGGTGCATGGCTAAAGGCGCCCATCGCCAACAGATAGACGGCGACCACGCCCAGGGCGGGCAGGGGCGCGGTGCGACGGTGAGCCAGGTAGGCAATGCCGAGCACCAGAACCAGTATCCACAACAACAGCATATTCAATCCTCCGTGAAACCAGGGGCAGAAGCACCCTCAGAGCTTAGTCGGCATCCGAAAAAGCGGTGCCTGAGGGTGTTACGTGGTGTGGCGGGAAGTGCTCTCCAGTCACAGGCAGCAGGCGCCGACATTTGGCCGAATCGTCGTTATCCCTCGGTCGGACCTGTGGTTAGACTCCAGGCTCGCCTCGGAGACAATCCCCATGAATGCGTACTTGAGTCCCAGCCGCTTCATCGATAGTGACCACCCTGCGGTGGTGGAGTTCGCCGAAAAACATCGAGGTTCGAGCCTCGATCCCCGTGACCAGGCAGTCAGTCTCTATTACGCCGTGCGTGAAGCGGTGCGCTACAACCCTTACACCTTCAGTCGCGATCCGCAAACCCTGCGTGGCAGCTACGCCCTGGCAGCGGGCCAGAGCTATTGCGTGCCCAAGGCCACCCTGCTGGCGGCTTGCGCCCGGCATTGCGGAATACCGTCGCGTATTGGCCTGGCGGATGTGCGCAATCATTTATCGACGCCGCGCCTGATCGAGTTGCTCAAGAGTGATGTGTTCGCCATGCATGGCTACACGGAGCTGTACCTGGATGGGCGTTGGGTCAAGGCCACACCGGCGTTCAACCAGCAATTGTGCGAGTTGTTCGATGTGCCGCCCCTGGATTTCGACGGAATCAACGACAGTGTGTTTCACCCGTTCAACCGCCAGGGCCAGCGCTCCATGGAGTATGTGGTGGACCATGGACAGTTTGCCGAGGTGCCCGAGGCATTCTTCTTTGCCCACATAAAGAAATGTTACCCGCACCTGTTTGGCGAGCAGTCGCCGCAGTTGTTGGGTGATATGCAGAGCGATTTGAGTCGCGGCTGAACCGGCGTATGCTGCTCCGGCATTCATCCACTGGGAGGCGGTCATGCTGAGGATCTGGGGTCGTAAAAATTCGTCAAATGTCAGGAAGGCACTGTGGTGCGCCGAGGAACTCGGCCTGGACTATGAGGCAATTGATGCGGGCGGGGCCTTTGGTGTGGTCGATACGCCGCAGTACCGGGCGTTGAACCCCAATGGCCGGGTGCCGATGATCGAGGACGGCGAGTTCGTGTTATGGGAATCCAACACCATCGTGCGCTACCTCTGCGCCAAGCAGGCCTCGAGCTGGTACCCCAAGGACCTGCAAGCGCGGGCCAATGCCGAGAAGTGGATGGACTGGACCACCTCGACCTTTGCCGAACCGTTCAAGACGGTGTTCTGGGGCATCCTGCGCACGCCGGCCGAGCGGCAGAACTGGGACAGCATCCATGCCGGGCGCAATGCCTGTATCGAGGTGTTGAAAACCGTGGACCAGGCCTTGGCCGGCCAGCCCTACCTGTCCGGCACCGAGATCGGCATGGGCGATATTCCCCTGGGCAGCTTTATCTATGCCTGGTTCGAGATGCCTATCGAGCGCCCGGCAATGCCCCACCTGGAGGCGTGGTACCAGCGCTTGCAGCAACGCCCGGCCTATCAAAAAGCGGTGATGACCGCGTTGACTTAATACTGACTATTAATACAGGTGACTGTACTTGTGCGGCGCGGGCAAGCACCATGCTCGCCGTGCGCCGCAGTTGTATTACGTAGGGCGCGCCCTTATCTATTCTTTCTATTCCCTTCCTTGGTGCGTAATCCGATATGAGTTCCGCTCTGTCCATCCGGCAGCTAACCAAAACCTACGGCAACGGTTTCCAGGCCCTGAGTGGTATCGATCTGGATGTCGCCGAAGGTGATTTTTTCGCGTTGCTCGGCCCCAACGGTGCCGGCAAATCCACCACCATCGGCATTCTGTCGACCCTGGTCAACAAGACCAGTGGCACGGTGAATATCTTTGGCCATGACCTGGATAAATCCCCGGCCGCGCTCAAGCGCAGCATTGGCGTGGTGCCCCAGGAGTTCAACTTCAACCAGTTTGAAAAGACCTTCGATATCGTGGTGACCCAGGCCGGTTACTACGGCATCCCGCCGAAGATCGCCAAGGAGCGCGCCGAGCAATACCTGACCCAGCTGGGGTTGTGGGACAAGCGCGACGTGCCATCACGCTCGCTGTCCGGCGGCATGAAGCGGCGCCTGATGATCGCCCGTGCCTTGGTGCACGAGCCACGCCTGCTGATCCTCGACGAACCGACGGCAGGGGTGGACATCGAATTGCGGCGCTCGATGTGGACCTTCCTCACCGAACTGAACCAGAAAGGCATCACCATCATCCTCACCACCCACTACCTGGAAGAGGCTGAACAGTTGTGCCGCAACATCGGCATCATTGACCACGGCACCATTGTCGAGAACACCAGCATGCGCAACCTGCTGGGCCAGTTGCATGTGGAGACGTTCCTGCTCGACCTGAAGAACAACCTGTCGGTGCCTCCGCAACTGATCGGCTACCCAACCCGCCTGGTAGACAGCCATACGCTGGAAGTCCAGGTCGATAAAGCCGTGGGCATCACCGCGCTGTTCAGCCAGTTGGCGTTGCAGAACATTGAAGTGTTGAGCCTGCGTAACAAAACCAATCGCCTTGAGGAGCTGTTCGTGTCCCTGGTGGAGAAAAATCTGGCGAAGGTGGCGGTATGAGTTCCGAGTTCCAACCCAACCTGGTAGCGCTCAACACCATCGTCTACCGCGAAGTGAAGCGCTTCATGCGCATCTGGCCGCAAACCCTGCTGCCACCAGCGATCACCATGGTCCTGTACTTCGTGATCTTCGGGAACCTGATCGGCCGGCAGATTGGCGATATGGGCGGCTTCACCTACATGGAATACATCGTGCCGGGGTTGATCATGATGTCGGTGATCACCAACTCCTATGGCAACGTGGTGTCGAGCTTCTTTGGCAGCAAGTTCCAGCGGTCCATTGAGGAACTGATGGTGTCACCGGTGTCGCCGCACACCATCCTGATCGGCTACACCCTGGGCGGCGTACTGCGCGGCTTGATGGTCGGGGCGATCGTGACGGTGCTGTCGATGTTCTTCACCGACCTGCAGGTGCATCACCTGGGGGTGACCATCCTGGTGGTGGTGCTGACGGCGACGATCTTCTCGCTGCTGGGCTTTATCAACGCAGTGTTCGCGCGCAACTTCGATGACATCTCGATCATCCCGACCTTTGTGCTGACGCCGCTGACTTACCTGGGCGGGGTGTTTTATTCGATTACCTTGCTGCCGCCGTTCTGGCAGACCGTGTCGATGGCCAACCCGGTGCTGCATATGGTCAACGCGTTCCGCTACGGGATTCTTGGGGTGTCGGATATCAAGATCAGCGTGGCGATTACGTTCATGATCGCGGCGACGGTGGTGTTGTATATCGGGTGCGCGCGGTTGCTGGTGAGTGGGCGTGGGATGCGTACCTAAGCCAGGTCTAAAGATGTGTGGGTTTGTGTAGGAGCGGGCTTGCCCGCGATAGCAGAGTGTCAGTCAATACCTCTTTAACTGACCCGCCGCTATCGCGGGCAAGCCCGCTCCCACACAAGCCCACACACAGTTGGGTCAGGTGTGCAGCGCAATCTCGATCAGCTCATGCAGCTCCTCAACCCGCATCGGCGCAGCGCCAAACAAAATTCGAAACACCGTCGGCGCCGCCAGCAGATTGATCAACCGATCTATGCTGGGCAACGCCTGGCCGCTACCTTGGTAACGATCCACGATTACCTGCAGTTGCCCACCCAGAATCGTCACGCAGTACCCCGGCGTCTGGCTGCACTGTACGTCGCGCATCATGTTGCGCCCCGGTTCCGAGCTCATCTCATCCAGGTATTGTTCGGCCCAGGCTTGCAGGTCGCCGCGCAGGCTGCCGGTGTTGGCCGGTTCACTGTCGGGACGCATGCGGGCCAGGGCGACGTCGGCGAGCAGGGCGGCGAGGTCGCCCCAGCGCCGGTAGATGGTCGACGGTGTGACTCCCGCGCGTGCGGCGATCTGCGGCACCGTCACGCTGGCGCGCTCTTGCTCCTGCAGTAGCTGACGCACCGCCGAATGAACCGATTCTTGTACCCGGGCACTACGGCCCCCCGGGCGGAGGCCTTCTTTTATCGCCATGCCAAAACCTTAACACAAAGAATTTGCTTTAAGCGCGACCCAGTAGCACACTGCACAAAAGCAAAATATTAGCTTTAGCGGAGCGTGCCCATGTCCAGCGTCACTTCTCATCGTTCCAGCCTGGTGTTCCTGGCGATCACCTTGCTGACGTTTCTTGCCGCCTCCAGCGCGCCGACGCCGTTGTATCACCTTTACCAGGAGGGCCTGCACTTTTCCGCAGGCACCCTAACCCTGATCTTCGGTGTCTATGCCTTGAGCCTGCTGGCCGCGTTGTTGACCGTCGGTTCACTGTCGGATTACCTGGGGCGCAAGCCGGTGATCTTTACCGCGCTGGTGCTGAATATGCTGGCGATGCTGCTGTTTATCTACGCCGACAGTGTCGCCTGGCTGATCGCCGCCCGAACCTTGCAGGGGTTTGCCACAGGCATGGCCACCGCTGTGCTTGGCGCTGCGTTGCTCGACACCGACCGTCAGCAGGGCCCGTTGGTCAACAGTGTCGCGCCGTTGCTGGGCATGGCCTGCGGCGCCATGGGCAGCAGTTTGCTGGTGGAGTTCGCGCCGCTGCCGACCCAGTTGATCTATTGGGCCTTGTTCGCGCTGCTGCTGTTGCAGAGCCTGTATGTGTGGCGGCTGCCCGAAAGCGTCAGCCGCATGCCGGGCGCGCTGGCCTCGCTATGGCCGACCCTGCATGTGCCGCCCCAGGCGCGCCGGGCCTTGTGGCTGTCGCTGCCGGTGGATATTGCCGTGTGGGCCATGAGCGGTTTCTACTTGTCGCTGGCGCCGTCGCTGGTGCGGGCGGCAACCGGATCGACTTCCAACCTGATCGGTGGCGGCCTGGTCGCGGTGTTGACCTTGAGCGGCGCGGTGATGATTTTCAGCCTGCGCAATCGCCCGGCGGACAAGGTGCTGCGCCTGGGGGCAGGCCTGTTGGCCGTGGGCGTCGCGTTGATCCTCGGTGCGGTCCACAGCGCCAGCCTGCCACTGTTTTTCCTCGCCACACTGGTGGCGGGCAGCGGATTTGGCGCGGGGTTCCTTGGCGCGGTGCGCAGTGTGGTGCCCTTGGCCTTGCCCCATGAGCGGGCCGGGTTGATGTCGGCGTTCTACGTCCTCAGTTACCTGGCGTTTTGCCTGCCGTCCCTGCTGGCGGGCAACCTGACCCGCAGCTTTGGCCTGATCGCAACCACCGACGGCTACGGTGCGGTGCTGATCGTCCTGGCGCTCGGGGCCTTGATTGGCTTGATGAAGCAAGCATCCGCCAAGGCTGTATATAGGTAAAACAGATAACAGTTAGAGATATTACCCGTTATATAGATATTCGTTGCGCTTCTATCATGGGCTCAACCTCATACGAGGAAGAGGAATAAGCCATGACGTGCCCCAATAGCATCACCCCCAGCTATAAACCGTTCAGCCATCTCGCCGCTCCCAGGGAAGTGATTCGCCAGTTCACCCCCAACTGGTTCGCCGCCACCATGGGCACCGGCGTGCTGGCGTTGGCCCTGGCGCAAGTGCCGGTGCAACTGCCGGGTGTCTACGCCATCGCCGAAGGGTTGTGGTTGCTGACAATCTTTCTGTTTGTATTGTTCAGCGGCCTATACGCCGCGCGCTGGGTGATGTTTTTTCACGAGGCGCGGCGAATTTTCGGACACTCCACGGTCTCGATGTTCTTCGGCACCATTCCCATGGGCCTGGCGACCATCATCAACGGCCTGCTGCTGTTTGGCCTGCCGCGCTGGGGCGAGGGCGTGGTGCAACTGGCTGAGGCCCTGTGGTGGCTGGACGTGGCCATGGCCCTGGCGTGCGGGGTGCTGATCCCGTTCATGATGTTTACACGCCAGGAACATAGCATCGACCAGATGACAGCCGTCTGGCTGCTGCCGGTGGTGGCGGCCGAAGTCGCCGCTGCCAGTGGTGGCCTGTTGGCGCCGCACCTGGCCGACGCTCATTCGCAACTGGTGATGCTGGTGACCAGCTACGTACTCTGGGCATTTTCCCTACCGGTTGCGTTCAGCATTCTGACAATCCTGATGCTGCGCATGGCCCTGCACAAACTGCCCCACGCCAACATGGCCGCGTCGAGCTGGCTGGCCCTTGGCCCGATCGGCACCGGCGCCCTGGGTATGTTGCTGCTTGGCCAGGACGCGCCGGCGATCTTCGCTGCCAATGGCTTTGCCGGCATCGGCGAGATTGCCGCCGGCCTGGGGCTGGTCGCCGGCATCACCCTGTGGGGCCTGGGCCTGTGGTGGATGTTGATTGCGGTGCTGATCACCCTGCGTTACCTGCGCGCAGGTATTCCATTCAACCTCGGCTGGTGGGGCTTTACCTTCCCGCTGGGGGTGTATGCCCTGACCACCTTGAAACTGGGCAGTACCTTGCACCTGGCATTTTTCAGCGTGACCGGCAGCGTGCTGGTCGCCGCCCTGGCCCTGATGTGGCTGGTGGTCAGCAAGCGCACGGTGCAGGGCGCCTATAAAGGTGAGCTTTTTGTTTCACCGTGTATTGCAGGGGTGGGGAATAAGTAAGCGGGATTAGGTAAAGTCGTGGCCTGAAAAATCAATAAAGCCTTCAGGCCACGCAGGAACACGGACGATGAGTCACCCCTCGCAATTTACCTTGCTGCGCAAACGGCGCTTTCTGCCGTTCTTCATCACCCAGTCCCTGGGGGCGTTCAACGACAATATCTTCAAGCAGTCGTTGATCCTCGCCATTCTCTACAAGCTGGCCATCGAGGGCGATCGCTCGATCTGGGTCAACCTCTGCGCCTTGTTGTTTATCCTGCCGTTCTTCCTGTTCTCGGCCCTTGCCGGGCAGTTTGGCGAGAAATTCAACAAGGATGCGCTGATCCGCGCGATCAAGATCGGCGAGATCGTGATCATGGCCATCGGCGCCGTGGGCTTTATGACCAACCACCTGGAGCTGATGTTGCTGGCGCTGTTTGCCATGGGCACCCACTCGGCGCTGTTTGGCCCGGTGAAGTACTCAATCATGCCGCAAGCGCTGCATGAAGAGGAGTTGGTGGGCGGTAACGGCCTGGTGGAAATGGGCACGTTCCTGGCAATCCTCGCCGGGACTATCGGCGCTGGGGTGATGATGTCCTCTGCGCACTACGCGCCGGTGGTGTCCACGGCGATTGTCGCGATTGCCGTGCTGGGCTACCTGGCCAGCCGGGCGATCCCGCGCGCCGCGGCGTCCAGCCCCCAGATGCGCCTGGACTGGAATATCTTCAGCCAATCCTGGGCCACCTTGCGCTTGGGCCTGGGGCAGACACCCGCGGTGTCGCGCTCGATTGTCGGCAACTCGTGGTTCTGGTTTGTCGGGGCGATCTACCTCACGCAAATCCCGGCCTACGCCAAAGAGTGGCTGTATGGCGATGAGACCGTGGTGACCCTGATCCTCACGGTGTTCTCGGTCGGTATCGCGTTGGGCTCGATGCTCTGCGAAAAACTCTCCGGGCGTAAGGTGGAAATCGGCCTGGTGCCCTTCGGGTCATTCGGCCTGACGGTGTTTGGCCTGTTGCTGTGGTGGCATTCTGGCGGCTTCCCGCAGAACGTCCAGGCCAACGATTGGCTGGCGGTGTTGGGTTACGGCCAGGCCTGGTGGGTGTTGATCGATATCCTTGGCCTGGGGGTGTTCGGCGGTTTCTATATCGTGCCGCTGTATGCCTTGATCCAGTCGCGTACCGCTGAAAACGAGCGGGCGCGGGTGATCGCTGCCAACAATATTCTCAATGCGCTGTTCATGGTGGTCTCGGCGATTGTCACCATCCTGCTGCTGAGCGTGGCCAAGCTGTCGATCCCCGAGCTGTTCCTGGTGGTGTCGCTGCTTAATATCGCGGTCAACACCTACATCTTCAGGATTGTTCCCGAGTTCACCATGCGCTTCATGATCTGGCTGCTCGGCCACTCCATGTACCGCGTGCAGCATCGCGACCTGCAACACATCCCGGACGAAGGCGCGGCGTTGCTGGTGTGCAACCATGTGTCGTTTGTCGATGCACTGCTGATTGGCGGCGCGGTGCGTCGGCCGATTCGCTTTGTGATGTATTACAAGATCTACCGCCTGCCGGTGCTCAACTTTATCTTCCGCACGGCCGGCACCATTCCGATTGCCGGGCGCCATGAAGACCTGGAGATCTACGAAAAGGCTTTCCAGCGTATCAGCCAATACCTGAAGGACGGCGAGCTGGTGTGCATCTTCCCGGAAGGCAAGTTGACCGGCGACGGTGAGATCAACGAATTCAAGAGTGGCGTGACGCGGATTCTCGAGGAAACGCCGGTACCGGTGATTCCCATGGCGTTGCAGGGGTTGTGGGGGAGCTTTTTCAGCCGCGATCCGAACAAGGGGATCTTTCACCGGATCTGGTCGCGGGTGACGTTGGTGGCGGGGCCGCCGTTGGCAGTGGAGCAGGCGACGCCACAGGCTTTGCAGGAACAAGTGCTGGCACTGCGTGGCACCATCCGGTAGGAGCCCGGCTCGCCGGCGATGAGGCCCGAAAATCCATCACGGGATTCAAGGGCCTCATCGCCGGCAAAAGCATCAGGCGCTAATCTTGAGCCCGATCAACCCGGCAATAATCAGCGCCACACTGGCCAAGCGAAACAGCGCCATGGACTCCCCAAACAGGATAATCCCGGCAATCACCGTGCCCACTGCACCGACCCCGGTCCAGATCGCATAGGCGGTGCCCAGCGGCAGTTCCTTCATCGCCAGCCCCAGCAGGCCGAGGCTGACGGCCATGGCGGCAATCGTCAGGGCAGTGGGCATTGGTTTGCTGAAGCCGTCGGTGTATTTCAGGCCGACGGCCCAGCCAACTTCAAACAACCCGGCGAAAAACAGAATGACCCAGGACATATTGACCTTCCTTTTAGAAGTGGGGTCGTCCCCGGATTAATGCTCGAACGAGTCGCGGGGTCGTCCCCGCGAAGATGGGTAGAGTGCCGAAAAGCCAGCACCCGATCAAGTTTCGGCAAGGGCCTTGCGATCTTCCTTCTCGCTCATCCGGCGGAAATACGTCGACAACAGCGCCCCGGAAATATTGTGCCAGACGCTGAACAGCGCACTGGGCACCGCTGCCAGTGGCGAAAAATGCGCACTGGCCAGTGCGGCGCCCAGCCCCGAGTTCTGCATGCCCACTTCCAGCGCCAACGACTTGCGCTGGGCCAGTGGCAACTTGAACACGCGGCCGGTGAAGTAACCGAGCAAGTAGCCGAAGCTGTTGTGCAGCATCACCACCGCCATGATCAGCAGACCCGATTCGGCAATCTTCGCCTGGCTCGCTGCGACCACAGCCGCGACGATAATCACGATGCTGACCACCGACACCAGTGGCAGCACATCAACGGCATGTCGCACCCGATCACCCAGCAGGCGTTGTGCCAATACCCCAAGCACGATGGGCAGCAGTACCACTTGCAGGATCGACCAGAACAGCTCCATGAACGACACCGGTAGCCACGCCGAAGCCAGCAGCCAGATCAGCGCCGGGGTGAGCAGCGGGGCGAGGAGGGTGGTGACGGCGGCGATGGCCACCGACAGCGCCAGGTCGCCCCGGGCCAGCCAGGTCATGACGTTGGACGAGGTACCGCTTGGGCAGCAGCCGACCAGGATCACGCCGACGGCGATTTCCGGTGGCAGTTGGAAGGCCTGGCACAGCAACCAGGCCACCCCCGGCATGATCACAAAGTGCGCGACCACACCCAGGGCCACGCGCCACGGATGGCGTGCGACCTCAGCGAAATCTTCAAGTTTGAGGGTCAGGCCCATGCCGAACATCACCAGGCCCAGCAGCGGCACGATGGCGCTTTTCAGGCCGATAAACCAGCTGGGCTGCAGGAACGCGACCACGGCAAAAATCAGCACCCAGTAGGCGAAGGTATTGCCGACGAAGCGGCTCAAGGCGGCGAGTGCGCGCATGGTGATGTCCTTATTATTAGAGTGCTGGAACTGGCAACCCCATCAACTGTAGGAGCTGGCTTGCCAGCGATAGCGGTATGTCAGTCAGTGACTCTGTAACTGATACACCGCCATCGCAGGCAAGCCAGCTCCTACATTGAACGTGCCTGTTTTAGATGCCTTGCGGGGTCTCTTCGCCGCCCAGTGCTTCCACCAGTGCCGGCAGGAAGTCGCCGAAGGTCAGCATCATCAGGGTAAAGCTTGCATCCAGTTGGCCCAGGGCCTCGTCGCCGCCGTCCTGTTCGGCCTGGTCTTGCAGCAGGTCCTCGAACTTCAGGCGCTTGACGGTCATTTTGTCGTCGAGCATGAACGACAGCTTGTCCTGCCAGGCCAGGGACAGTTGGGTCACGACCTTGCCGGTGGTCAGGTGCAGCTGGATTTCTTCGCCGGTCAGGTCCTGGCGCTTGCAGCGCACGATGCCACCGTCTTCGTGGGTGTCGCGCAGTTCGCATTCGTCGAGCACGAAGAAGTCAGCGGCCGGCTTCTGGGTGGTGACCCAGTCGGTCATGATTGCGGTTGGCGCGGTTTTCACGGTCAGCGGGCGTACTGGCAGGGTGCCGATCACTTCACGCAGGGTCGACAGCAGGTCTTCGGCGCGCTTGGGGCTGGCCGAGTTGACCAGGATCAGGCCCTGTTTCGGTGCGATGGCAGCAAAGGTCGACGAACGACGGATAAAGGCGCGGGGCAGGAAGGCCTGGATGATTTCATCCTTGATCTGGTCCCGTTCCTTTTTATAGACCTTGCGCATTTGCTCGGCTTCGATCTCTTCGACCTTTTCCTTGACCGCGTCACGCACCACGCTACCGGGCAGGATACGTTCTTCCTTGCGCGCAGCGATCAGCAGGAAGTCACCGCTGACGTGCACCAGGGGCGCGTCTTCACCTTTACCAAAAGGCGCGACGAAACCGTAAGTGGTCAACTCCTGGCTTGCACAAGGGCGCGCCGGTTTGGTGGCCATTGCAGCTTCCAACGCCTCGGCATCAACAGGCAGATCTTGGGTCAGGCGATAGATAAGCAGGTTCTTGAACCACATGGGGTGAGTCTCTCCTTTATACAAAGTGGGGCATTATTCTCTTGATAAGGCCTGAGGCCAACCCTGCCTAAGCCATTGGAAGGGCTGAAAAAAAAGATTTAAGAAAGTGCTTGCCAGACTTATGGTCGCTCCGTAGAATGCGCGCCACACCGAAACGAAGGGTGATTAGCTCAGCTGGGAGAGCATCTGCCTTACAAGCAGAGGGTCGGCGGTTCGATCCCGTCATCACCCACCATTCGCTTCATGTGTTACGCGCAGCGGTAGTTCAGTCGGTTAGAATACCGGCCTGTCACGCCGGGGGTCGCGGGTTCGAGTCCCGTCCGCTGCGCCATATTCGGTAACCTGGAACACTGAACGCCAGGTCACCACAGAAAGCCCGCTCATCGAGCGGGCTTTTTGCTGTCTGGGGTTTGCGAAAATCCCCGCTCATAAAAACGCCCCCGGTCATTTCCGATGACCGGGGGCGTTTTTTATGGGGCGCTTAGAAATCCCAGCGCGTAGTGACCATGAAGTTACGTGGTTCACCGTAGGCTGCCGAGTTATAGAAGCCGATGTTGGTGTAGTAGGACTTGTCGAAGATGTTGTTGACGTTCAGTGTCGCCGACAGATTTTTGGTGACCTGGTAACGGGTCATCAGGTCCACCAGCCAGTAGGCTTGCTGGGAAAACTCTTCATACCCGTTATGCGGGGTGTTGTAGATATCCTGCCAACCCACGCTCTGCCAGCGCACGCCGCCGCCGACGGTCAACTTGTCGAGGTCGCCCTTGAGCTTGTAGGTGGTGTACAGCTTGACCTGGTCTTCAGGCTCGAACGTGGAGATCTTCACGTCCTTGTCATCGCGCACGATCTTGTGGGTGTAGCCGGCCTGGAGCTGCCAGCCGGGGGCGATCTCGCCGGACATCTCCACTTCGTAGCCCTTGGTCACGGCCTTGCTGCTCTTATAGGCATAGTTGGATGGGATCGGCGTCTGATTGTTGTAGGCGTCATCCGACAGCGCGCGATTGGACTCATGGATTTCAAAGTACGCCGCGCTGGCGTTCACCCGGCCATCGAGGAAGTCGGCTTTCACGCCCAATTCCCAGTTCTGGCCTTCATCCGGCTCAAGCAGCTTGTTATCCCGGTCGCGGTTGTAGTTTTCCTGGGGCATGAAGATATCGGTGTAGCTGGCGTACACCGAGTAGGTGTCGTTCAAGTCATACACAGCGCCGACGTACGGCACGAATCGCCCGGACTCGCGATAGTTGGGGTTATAGCCCGTGACCTGGTAGTTGACCACTCGCCCACCCAGCAACAGCTTGAGGTCATCGGCCAGGTTCAGGCGTGTGGTCACATAGGCGCCAGTCTGGCGCACGGTGTCGTCGGTCAGGGATTGGGCATCGCCCCAGTCCGGAATGGCGGCGTGGCCGTGCCAGTTATTGAAGTCGACGATGTTTGGGCTGAGGTTCCAATAGCCTTTGCCTTTCCATTCGGAGGCGCTGATGGAACCGCCCAGCACCAGTTCATGCTCGCGCCCGCCCAGGCTGAACGGGCCACTCACGTACAGGTCGGCGGAATCGCTGACTGTTTCCCCGGTGTACTTGCCTGAGGTGAGTTGTGCGGTGCCGTCCGGCTGCGGCTGGTCGCCCTGGATCGAACCCATCAGCGCGTGGTAACCGTTGATCTTGTGGTCCAGTTGCAACTTGGTCACCCAGCCGTTGCCCAGGTCATGCTCGAGCATGGCGAACACGGTGCGGGTGTATTGCTCCCAACTGCTCCAGTCGGCGGCGTTGTTGAACGAGCGCTTGACCTTGTTGCGCTCGCCCTTGGAGTTGATCAGCGGGAAGCTGCCTGACCAGGAAGAGCCCTTGGGCAACGTATCCTGGTAATCGCCGCCGACGGTCAGCAGGGTGTCCGGCGACAGGTCGAATTCCATGATGCCGTAGTACGTCGGGCTCTTGCGCGAGTAGTGGTCCATGAACGATTGCTTGTCCTGGTAGGCCGCGACCGCCCGGCCACGCACATTACCGCTCTCGGTCAGCGGGCCGCTGACGTCCAGTTCGCTGCGGTAGTTGTCCCAGGAACCGGCGCCGAGGGTGGCATGCCCCTTGAAATCGGCGGTGGGCTTCTTGCGCACCAGGTTGATCGTCGCGCCCAGGGAGCCGGCGCCGGTGAGCAGGCCGGTGGCGCCCTTGAGTACTTCGACGCGGTCGTAGATCGCCATGTCGCTCAGGGTGTTGCCCGCCGAATAGGCAACGTTGCGCGCCGTCGAAGGAATGCCGTCGTACTGGAAGTTATTGATCGAAAAACCACGGGCGTAGTAGTTGCTGCGCTCGCTGTCGAAGGCCGACACGGTGATGCCCGGGGTATGGCGCATCACATCGTCGACGTTGTTCAGGCCAAAGTCGTCCATGTGCTGGCGGGTAACGACGCTGACGGACTGCGGGGTTTCCTTGGGCGTAAGCACCAGGCGCGTGGCGGTGGCGATGCTGCCGGGGGTGTAGGACCCGCTGTCTTCGGTGACGTTACCCAACTGGTTGCCGGTGACCTGGGTCGGGCCCAGTTCCATGCTGCCGTTGCTGGCAGTCGGCGCGGGTTGCAGCGCATACACCTGGTCGCCCTTTACCGCGACGTAGCCGCTGCCCTGCAGCAGCCGGTCGAAACCGTCCTGGATCCCGTAGTTGCCTTGCAGGCCCGGGCCATCGAGGCCTTGCAGCTCGCGGGACTGGAACACAATCGCCACGCCGGCCTGCTGGGCAAAGCGGTTGAGCGAGCTGCCCAGGGGCCCGGCAGGAATGTTGTACGCCTGGGCGGCGGTGCTGGCCGTATCCGCCTGGGCCAGGTTGATGTGCAGGGCGCCAACGGTGGCGGCGAGCACGGCCAGGGAAAACGGTGCACTTCTCAGCAGGCCAAAGCGCCCACGCGGGTAGGAAGGGGTGTGCATGGTGAAGGCAATCCTTTAGGTGTCGAATTACCTTGCTTGACGGGCAACTGCACAAAAACCGGAAGCAAATGCGAATAATTATTTATTGGCGGTGTTGGCCGGGTTCACCACGACCAGCCAGGGGGTATAGGTTTGCACAGTTATCGGCAGGGTTTGCGCCAGCAGTTGCAGGGCGTGGTCGCTGTCATCCAGGGGGATCACGGCCGACACGCGCAGGCTTTGCAGGGCGGCGCGATCAAACTGCAGGCGGCCGGACCGATGCCGGGAGATTTCATCCAGCACCTCGGGCAATGGCCGGTTTTCCACCACCAGTTGATGGCGGCGCCAGGCTTCGTTGATGCTGGACGGGTCGATGCTGCCGGTCAGGCGTACGCTGTCGGCATTGATCAGGGCCTGGGAGCCGGCGGCGACTTCCAGGGTCTGCCGGGCATCGGCGCTGTGGGCGGCCACGCGGGATTCGAGCATGCTCAGCACGGTGCTGTCGCCCTCGCGCTTGACCACAAACCGCGTGCCCAGTGCGCGCATGCTGCCTTGGGCGGTCTGCACGATAAACGGCCGCGCCTGATCGTGGGCCACCTCCACCAGGATCTCGCCTTGCAGCAGTTCGATGCGCCGCTGCGTGGCGTCGAAATGCAGGTTGGCCGCGCTGATGCCATTGAGGCTCAGTGCCGAGCCGTCCGCCAGGCGCAGGGTCTGCCACTGGCCGGGGCCGTTGCGCACATCGGCCATCCAGCGCTGCGGATACGGGCTGACCAACAGCGCCGCCGCAGGCACTGCCAGGCTGCACAGCAGCAACAGGGTGCGCACGGTGCGTTTGCTGCGGCGCGATTGCTGGGTGGCGAACGCCGCATTCAGCGCCGCCCGTGCCGGTGCCTTTTTCCCGCGCAGGGCCTGCATCCGCGAAATCACCGCCTCCATGCGTGCGGCAGCGGCGGCGTAGTGCGGGCCTTGTTGCTTCCAGCACTCGAACGCCAGGCGCTGCGCTTCGCTCAGCTCACCTTCATGCAGGCGCAGCATCCACTCGGCGGCTTGTTCTTCGATCTGTTGGCGGGCGTCGGGCATAGGTGGCTCAGGTGTCCATACTGTGGCCGCAATGCACCAGGGCCAGGATCAGGTATTTGCGCACGGTGCGTTCCGAGAGCTTGAGTTGCCGGGCGATCTGCTGCTGAGTCAGTTCTTCGAGGTAATACAGCACGAACGCCTGGCGCGAATACTCATGCATGCCTTCAAGGATAAACGCGATCTGTTCCAGGGCTTCCAGGGTGGTGTGGATCTGCTCCGGTGACTGGAACCCTTCGAGCGCGTCCACCGTCAGGGCCAACTCTTGCAGATAGGCTTGCTCAATCTGTTTGCGCCGGGCGTGGTCGATAATCAGCCGCCGCGCGGTAGTGCTCAAGTAGGCCCGGGGTTCGCGGATCGTCGCCACCGATTCACGGGTATTGAGGATACGTGCGAACGTGTCCTGTGCCAGGTCGGCGGCATTCTGCCGGCAGCCCAGCTTGCGCCGCAGCCAGGTGAGCAGCCAGCCATGATGCTCGCTGTAGAGCTGGGTTATTTCCCGTTGGAATGGCGGTTCACCCACAGACATAGGCGTGGCTCAGGTGTTATTGAGAATGGTTTCTAATTGTGGCCCCGGGGCAGGGTAAACGCAATAGACTCGCGTTTACCCGCTAAAAGCGCAGGTTTGCGGGCTGTTGGCTGCCGGCGAAAAGATATTTCAAATAAATTGCATTTAAATCAACACATTGCGGATTTTTCGTATATGATGCGCCCCGCACCGAACGTAAAGGGTGATTAGCTCAGCTGGGAGAGCATCTGCCTTACAAGCAGAGGGTCGGCGGTTCGATCCCGTCATCACCCACCATTACGTCCAATGCTACGCGCAGCGGTAGTTCAGTCGGTTAGAATACCGGCCTGTCACGCCGGGGGTCGCGGGTTCGAGTCCCGTCCGCTGCGCCATATTTGCTTCCACTAAGGCCCACTGAACGCCTGGAAGCTACGGAAATAGCGGCCTTGAGCCGCTTTTTTCGTTTTCTGAATTCCACTGGAATCCATCTCCAGCCACGGTTTTTAAGTACACATTTAAGTACACCGCTGGCACAGCCTTTTACGATTCCTTACGCATCAATTTTCGTATTGGTCCGTCTACCGCTGGGTTGTATTCCCCTCCTTGATGCAAAAGGAGGTGTCTGATGGCTCTGACAGATACAGCGATCAAGCAAGCCAAGCCCGCCAGCAAGCCTTATACGTTAACTGATGGGGATGGCTTATCTCTGCAAGTGCCCACGACGGGTTCGAAGCGCTGGCATTTCCGTTTCTATTGGCATGACAAGCAATTGCGTATTTCCCTTGGCATCTATCCCGACGTCAGTCTCAAGGAGGCTCGCCAGCGGAGAGAGGCTGCACGTGCGCTGGTGGCCAACAATATCGATCCCCGCTCACATCGTCGCGCCGAGCGCCAAAAAGCCTCTCACGCCGCCAACAACACGTTTGAAGCGGTTGCTGGTCGCTGGCATGAGTTCCGAAGTAAAAAGCTGACGAAAAGTAAGAAGGGCAGTGCAGGGCAAGCGAGCAAATACCTGAAGAAGGACATGCTGCCGTGTTTGGGCGATCTTCCGATCTCAGATATTTCTCGTGGTGACGTGCTGGAGCTCATTAGGCGAATTGAGCGCAGAGGGGCGCTGGTCTCTGCTCGGAAGGTGCGCACCTGGCTCAACCAGATCTTCCGTTTTGCCATGGCGGAAGGGCTCGTTGATGTGAACCCAGCAGCAGATCTTGATATCGTTGCCGAGACGCCGCGGCCAGTTCGCCATAATCCCTTCCTCCAGGTAAATGAACTTCCAGGACTGCTCAGGACCGTAACCCACTATGGGTGTGCAGAAGCGACACGGCTTGGTATTCGTCTATTGCTGTTGACAGGGGTACGTACAGGAGAGCTACGGGCGGCGACGCCAGACCAATTCGACCTCGACAAGGGGATCTGGCTGGTGCCGCCGGAGGGTGTCAAGCAACTCCGGAGTCGTGTTCGAACCCAGGGGAATGAGATCCCACCTTATGTGGTTCCGCTGTCTACCCAAGCAATTGCAATTGTGCAGCGGCTGATGCAGTTAAGGGCGCGCGGTGCGCGGTATCTGCTGGTTCACCGATACGAACCGCAGGAAATGATCAGTGAAAATACCCTTAACACCGCGATTAGCCGTATGGGTTACAAAGGAAGGCTCACCGGTCATGGCATCAGGGCTACCATCTCCACGGCGCTTAACGAGGTTGGCTTTGTAGAAGAGTGGATTGAGGCGCAGCTTTCACACGCTGATACCAACCAAATTCGGGCTGCATACAATCATGCAGAATACGTCGAGCCGAGACGTAGGATGATGCAATATTGGGCGGATTTATTAGATGCCCTAGAGGTCGGCTTTGCTCCACCTAGGCCAGAAGCATACATGGCGCAGAGCGGTCGACGTTCAATGGATTTTCTGAACGCGCAGCAGGAGTCTGCCGGTGATGGTATGGGGTGCTAGGGGTAGAGTGTTCGAATCACTCCGTCCCGACCATATTATTCAATGACTTAGCCCGGTTCGGAAACCACCGGGCTTTGTTGTTTCTGGGATTTGATCATTTTGGTCACCGTTGGGTCACCGTTAGCAAAAAGCTCTTAAAGGGCCATTCGGGGCTTCGTCGCGTTGAAACCTGTCAAGTCTGATCAGTTCTGATTGTATTGGCTGCGATCTTTTCCTTTTCGCGAATTTTCTATTGGGGGGGCTAGCTGACATCGACACGACTAGCTGTCTTCAGATTTTTTCTGATCACCACCAGAAGGATATGACAAATTAGGGCGAGGCCGATCACCAACTGCTTACGGTGGATGTTTTCGTCCTGCAGCTGGCAGAGTTCCCGTGCCTGTCGCAGCAGTGAGGGCGGGTGGAGCCAGTCAGATGGTCTCAGGAGGCAGGGCAAGCGTGAACCCATCACGTCGCATTGCTTGAGCTGAGATCGTCGCATGATAAGCGTTGTGGGAGGTCGATTTTTCTGGTGTTCGGAGGCAGGCCCGAACCGGGTAGTCAGGCAAAGCTCGAAGCGACTGGCAAAGTAAGCTTTCTCGAGGCTCGTCACATTGAATAGATTCGATGTAGATGTGCGCCCATCCATCGTTAGTGCATGTAATGGCTGAGGCTATGGGCGCTTAAAGTAAAGCGCCCGGTGAAAACTTCCTTTTAACTACTCATTTTCATCTACGGCTACACTGAAGCTGAGGTCTTTTATCATTAGCGCGCCTGGAGTTACACATTCAGTGGCGTTAATAAATAGCTTGCCAGTGCTGAAGTGTTGGGTGTACTCCACCCTCCATGTGAAGAGCTGCTTTTCTTCGGTGTTTTCACCCCGCGATATAGCGAAGAACGAAGTTTCGAATTCGACGTCGTCCTCATCATAGGCTTGTTGACTTGTCTGAACAGTATCACCTTGCTTCAAGGTGTCGGAGTCAACTCGAAACTCCTCATTTTGAAGGCTAATCACGGCCTCACCCACACTTTCGATGTAAAACGCCATCCGATTTCACTCCTTGGTTAGAGTGGAATTGTAATGGTGAATCAATGGATCAAGCCAGTATTTCGAAAACTGGTACTCAAGCCGGTCTGTCCCTGATCAGTCGGGGGCAGATGTCGGCTTTTGGCAAAGCCGACATTTGGACAACCATCGTCAACAGTCTTACTAATCAGAAACCGGCTAACCCTTGAGCCGATCCTGCCGCTAGAGACCGAGCTCATCCATTGCAAGGAGCAACTTGGCACCCTGTATGATCCGGTCAGTAGCATCTATGCCGTTTTCCTGTGGCACTCGATATATCTGGTCACTGCCGATGTTGAAGCTTGCACGTAAGTCCTCCATATTCCGTGCGAGTTCAGGGTCGTCAGGTAAGTTTTCGAGTTTCCATCCGTCGTCGACACTTTCGATGGTGACAGTACCACCCGTTCGTTCCAGCCCGCGACGCAGGGTTTCGTATCCATAAAACCAGAGGTTGTTGTCTGGAACCTTCAAGCCGCTCGTGGTCGCCACCGCCGAGAGATAGGGGTCGCGGTAGTAACTGCGCATGACTGTCTTGTCCAGCATGCAAATGCTGTAGCCACGTTGGCTGATGGCATAGCGGCCCGAGTTACCTTCACGCATGCGCGGGTACTTGACCAGGTAATAACGCCAGTCCAGCACGTGGTCGCGTTCGCACGCGGTGAGGAACGCCTGCTGAATCTCTTTGAGTACGGCGAGATCGTTACCGCTTTGCGCGACCTGATCGAGTAGTTCGGTAAGGGGTTGTACCAACTCGGGACTCTTTCTGCTCGCAAGCAGATCCCGCCAGACTGCTTCACTGCGCGGCGAGCCGAAATCGAAAAATCGGTAGCCGCCATAACGATCCTGCTTGCGCGAATAATCGCCCAGCGAGAGCAGTGCGCCGGTCAACTGTGGCCAACAGTGAGCATCTTCGAACAAGGTAAGAAACGCTAAGGCACGTTGGGCAAAAATTGCAGGGTCCAGAGCTGGGTCGAGGTCGAACACGGCCAGTGCGCCGTGCAGCACGCTGTTGTCTTCCAGTTGGTAGACCGCTTTTCGCAGCGACGGGTGGGCGGCAAGTAGGTTGATCTTGTCCTTTTCGTTCGCGATCTGCTTCTGATTGAAGGTCGATACGCCGTCCAGGGTTCCGTCGACTATGACACGGCGTACATCTTCCAATAAGGCGGGCATGTTCTGGGCGCGCATCTCACCGCCACCGGACGCTTCGATCAGGTTGCGCACGATACGTAACTGTTCAGGGAAATCAGCGGTGTTGTGCATGCGATGCAGCAGCACTGCGTAGAGCAGAAGGCTATGAGCCTGACTCCACTCGGAATCCCCGTAATGCCGGCAGCAACCACCGAAGAGGTCGATGCGGCTCTGGCCGGGCTGGGTGCGCAGAGGATTGAACAGCAGCAGGGCCGATGGGGATCGAGCGTCGGCTGCACGCAGCCAGGTGTTGAAGGCATCACTCGTGTCCAGGTCGACCCAGATATCGAAGGCTGCAAACAGGTAGTTCAGGTGCTCGACCGCCTTCGCTTGGTCGCTGGCAAACAGGCTTTGTGCCAACTGATCGAGGCTGGCCTTGCTGTCGGCGCGATTACCCTCGCGCCAGGCGCAAAGGTCAAACACAAAACGGAAGTAGCGCATGAATTGATCATCAATAAGCTGATCAGCGTCCTTGTAAGCCCAGATGACGTCCGTCCACACGGTATCAACCCTGTGTGCGAAATCGTCGGCTTGTGCAGGACAGGCGCTTTTGAGCAACGTCTCGAAATGCGCTTTGAAGTTTTCGAACGGCGTCAGCGGCTTGCCGCGAGAGTTCATCTTGATATAGAGATCGTCATTGAGCTTGTTCTTCACCACCGGCAGCAGGTGGAAGCTGATTGCCGGATGGTCGGTCGCGGCAAGACGTTCCCAGGCAGCAGCGAATGCTTCGCTGCTGGCGCTGGCAAAACGCTGTTCCAGCGCCTGCAGCATGACCAGCATGGCTCGGATACTGGAGTCATGTTGCCACCCGTGAAAATACCAGGGCTGATCGACAATCCAACCCTTCAAATCGGTCTCGCCGGCGGGTGGTCGATAGTTGGCCAATGCCTCGCAGAACTGTCGGGCACTGGCGCGGGTGGCGTAGGTGAAGTTGCGCCATGCTTGCCCTTCGATGGGCTCGCCGGCCTGCCAGCTCAGGTACCAGTGCAGCAGGAACAGCGTGGTCAGGCGTTGTTGGCCATCCAGGGGATAGAGGGTGCCGTCCACGACATCGCCATAGATGAAATCCAGGCTGATGGGACGGTCGTCATGCATGACGGCATCATGCAAGGCGTCGACGAAGTCCTTGCGGATTCGCTCCACCGATGCGCCATGACGGCCTTGTGCATAGTCGCGCTGGATCAGCGGGATTTCGATTCTTTGGATTCGATGAGTCGCCTGCAAGTTTTTGTCGAAGAGTGAAATGTACGACGTGAGTGTGTGGTTCATGCCATTTTCTCTTCGTTCAGGAAATAGGGCTTGGCGATCTCGAGGATTGTATCGAGGTAATGATTGCGATCCTGAGGGCCCCAGAAATGGTTCTGGTGCGCGTTCGCCGGGGTGTAGTACTTGAGGAATACATTGCGCGTGCACACCGGTATGTAGCCTCCCTTTCGGTCTACATCCAGAAGCATTTGCCGCTTGGCCTCGAACACCGCGTTGCTCAGCAGGCTGTTGTCCGACCTCGACAGCAGGACTAGGTTGGCGATGGAGTGCAGGCCATGAGCAGAGGCAGTCTGCTCGTCGGGCGCATTGAAAGCGGCGACGACACGACTGGCCAGGTCTTGAAAGGTGTTGCCAAAGTTCTGCGCCGTGCCGACTTGCTCAAGCGCTGTCTTCAGTTCCTCAAACAGCTGCGACTGTTGCGGGACGGTATCGGGCGCCAGCTCACTGAGCGCGGTCAAATGCAGCCTTAACCAGGTTTGCCATTGTTCGGCCTTGGTCAGGTTCTCGGCATCCTGCGCATGGATGTGCTCCAGCGACCATGCCGTATCGGTGTGCATGTGGAAGGGGAAGCGTTGGTTGGCGTGTGGCACCCGGCGCATGGTTTCGACATTCACCAGCAACAGCAGGTTCAGCAACTTGTCGTAGTGCTTTCGGTCGTCATAGCTGAGCGCTTCCACGTCCGAAGCTTTGAGGCTCAGTGAATCTTGGATGCGGTGATCCAGGTCCTGTTCGAATTGACGTTTGCTCTGGTTTGCGGACAAACGAGCCAGTTCTCCGAAGTCCGTCCCTGTGAGTACCAGATAACCCACCTTATGAAACAGGTTGCGGTTGTTGAACCAGCCAAGCATCAGGTCATGCAGGTTGAGAACCTGCAGCCAGAATGCCAGTGGGTCTGTTTCGATATCCGGCCGCAGAGACTCGAAGGTATGGTAGCGGGTCGACTTGCGTGACTGGCTGCCGGATACCAGCGAATCGAGCAAAAGGCTGATCCTGGTCGGGTAGCGGTCGGTAACCTTCGGCGAATTGCCACAGATGAAACCCCACAGCTCGGGGGCATGGAGATCGCGCTCGATGATGTCCCATTGGCTGGCGACCTCGGCGGCTCGATCGGCATGCTCGACCTTGATCCTGGACAGCAGCAACGCTTTGACCAACTCCGCATCCGTCAGCGGTATCCGGCCGACGTTCAATCGAGTGAACAGGGCCGTGGCATCCATGTCTTCGGGGGCCTGATACCAGATCACCGCGACTTTCTCGAACAGCGCTTCGTAGAATTTGTTGGCCGCGAATTGAGTGCGAGCACCGTGTTTATCGAACCACTGACCAATACAGCGATAAGCCCTGTGCAAATGGAAGTAATCGATGTTGCTGTCGTAGTCTTCCAGCTCCTCATCGCCGAGCCTTTCGAGAAATGTTGCGCTCCCTGGGCGGGTTTCGTAGTGCAGTGAATAGGGCAGCGGGGCCTTGTTCAAACCCGTTTTATGCATGTAGAGCAGTATCAGGTAGATCGTGGTCAAGCGCTGCTGCCCATCGACCAATTCCCATTGACATGTTTGCGCCGTAGAGCCTCGTGAATGCTGTTTGACCACAATGGGCTGTAGATTATAGGGCTGGTCCAGTTCTGCGGTTTTCAACGCCTGCCAGATGTCGTTCAGCAGGCGGTCCACATCCGTAGTGTCCCAACGGTAGCCACGTTGGTATCCAGGCACCCTGAAAACACCAGAAATATCGCCTACGAATTTGCTAGCCAGCGTTGCTGCAGTCAAATCGACACTGTGTGAGTCCAAGCAAAGTTCTTCCATGATTTACGATCTCGAATCGGGTGCTGGGTAGGCATGGGATGTTTGGCGCTTCGCGTGGATTCAATCACCCAGTGCGGCTCATTGCCATCATTTTGACTGGCGGATGGGCAAAATCCATGAAACTCAGCCTTCCAGGCGTCCACCCGACATCCCGAATGCCTATGTCTGGTCAGTGGCAGCACGTTTGGGTAGCCATGTCCAAAGCACTTACGCAATTGCATCGGATCTGCGGTCCGGGCAATTAATCGCCCGCGTATACACTCGCTGCTCGACGAAGCGTTTCGCGCACGTGTGCTCGTATTACTGGAGGGGCGAGCACTTCAATGTCCCCAGCATTGCTGAGCAGGAACAGGCGCAAGCCTTGGGTGTCGTGGAGGGTGCAGCTCAAGTCCCATCGGTCGTCGGCGTATTGCACTACAACCTGGTCTTCAGCCAGCGGGTTCTCGGTAAGCCGATTGTGCAGGTTGGGGCTAAGACGTAGTTTGAGTTGGATGGGACTTTCGCCGTGTATCGTCATGAGGTGCTTTTGGACCTCAAAGGAGTTGAAGTCGTAGCTGGCCGGGCCAGGTATTTTCTGCCAACTCGTCTTGACCTCTACCATTCGATGCAGCATGAGGGCGCACATCGACTTGGGGCCGTTACTGCTGTACTTGCCGCGGTAGGTGTCTGACGCGGGTGGATCCGACTGCGGCCACTGCTCCTCGAGCACGTAGGCAGACAGATAGACGTTTGAATCCTGATAGGAAAGTGCCAAGGGTTTAAGTAGGTAAATGCACTCAACGCCTCCGGCGTCTCTTGGAAGGTAGGTCACCTCAAGCGAAGCATCGTCCAGAATCGCCCCTTGGATAAGGTCGAGATGCGCAGGGTCATATTTACCGGGTTTGAGCAGCGTAAAACGGGTCCCCGAAGTGATTTGCTGCGTCCAGGCGACAGTCCGCTTGGAGTGCTTGGTTATTTCCGTGGTTGCGCATTCGCGTAGCTTGGTCAGTTGTACCGTATGTGGTGGGAAGCCGAAGCGCTCTGCGTGGTCGAAAATAGCGGCCAACGTCATTGCCTCTGTGGGAGAGAGCGTCAAGTCGAAGCTGCCCCGACCGGTTTTCCAATATTTTGATTTCTTATCTGAGCCGGTTTCACCCTGAGTTACCAACTCGGCTTCGGTCAGAGCTTCGAGGTCTCGCAGTGTGGTTTTTACATGGAGGCTGAAATCATTGAACCACCGACATAGTTCAGTGTGGATATCCGCCGTCGACAGGGACTTGCCTTCGCGTTGAAGAATTTTGCGCAAAGCGGTACGGCGTCGGTGATGATTTATCATTGCTGAAGCTCAGGGACAAAAAGTGGGTTTATCTGCTGGGACTATGTACTGGCTGACAAGCAATCCTGCGACTACATGTGTCAGCCCACAGGAGCATTTCATGAACGACCAAACCTATCTAGCCCTTCCTGACGTTTCTGGGTTCATCAGCTGGCTGGCCACTGAGCTCGATTCACAAGTGCACTTTAATCATCAATATGTCAATCGCAAGACTGATGAGAAATGGTCATGTAGCAGCCTGTACAACGCCTTCGAAAACTACCGTTGGAACCATCCGGGTAATGCCCGCTTAGGCTTCAATCGAGGGTTTTGCTCCAGCAGCAACGGTATCGCTTTGTCTGCCCTGCGTCAGGACTTGGTGAATGCTTGTGGGAGCGACTCGCGCACTCTAGATGCAGCCGTCGACGTGATGCGCTGGGGGGGTGTAACTGCCCACAATGTGGATTGGCTGAAGAAGAATGAGCTCGGGCTTGGCCGCATGTTGCAAGACGTACAAGCTGCGATAGTCGCCGGCGACAGCCATGCACCTGTCTTGCGTTCGAAAAACCTTCGTTTCAACTCTGGGATGACCAAGGTGTACTCCTTGCTCTGCAAAGACTTCATCATCTACGACAGCCGCGTTGCCGCAAGTCTGGGCTGGATGGTCGTAAAGTTTTGCCTTGCATACGGATTGTCTAAGGTTCCTGAAGGGCTGTGCTTCCCTTGGGCCGCTGCCAAGGAAGGAGAGAATACGCTCGCTCCCAAGCGCCGCGACCCTGGTGCCGGCGGGCTCAAGTTCAAGGTCTTGCGCTCAGGCCATCATCACGCAATGTGGAATATGCGCGCCAGTTGGGTGCTGAGTGCGGTCCTGGCGCATCCAAGCGCCGCCGGCAGCCGCTTCCATTTGGTGCCCACTCCGAATGACCCGCTGCGTGCCCTGGAGGCTGCACTCTTCATGATTGGCTACGACCTGGGTGATCAGCGTCTAGCTTTAGCGGCTTAAGACCTGATCGACAACTTCCTTTCGTTGCTTGACGGGGAGGTCATTCTAAATGAGTGAGGTGCAGGATGCGCGACATGAATCCGTTGCAGGCTTTGATTATGCAGCTCGCCGCTGACGGCATCAGCGCTGGTGACTTGAGAAAGGCCGTGATGCAGGCATGCCCAAATCTTTGTGATGCGAAGTATCAATCCACGCTATTTGGCCTGCAGGAGGCCGATAGCCTTATGGGCCAGGAAGTGGGCGGCGAGTGGTGCTTCACAGCAATCGATAAAGCTGCCCCGGGCTACCCTCACCCGGAGTACAGCGCTGAATTTGCCGAGAAGATCTTGGCCGCATCATGCGGGGAGTTTGTCGAGATCAGCGCAGACGATTTGCTGGCTCAGCTGGACGAGATGCTGGCAAAGGCTCGCGCTAAGAACCCGAACACAGGAACGTAAACACCCGGCAGTCCAGTGATCATTAAGGATGCGGTGTTTAACGAACATCAACTGTGTATCAGTCAGAAAGGGGGGGCTTGATGGACATCAAGTCCGATTTTGTGTCCGTCGAACGGGATGAGTTCGATGGCCTCACCACGATTGAGCACCTGCGCCACTGCCGGCATCGCTCCGGCATGTATGAGATTACCTTCTCATGGCGCCGCAATATCCGTCCTGCTTCAGACCGCATGATTCTTGATGTGGAGATCAAGACCACTCGCTCAGGCAGCTGGTTACCATCTCAATTGACCCTATTGGTCGACCGTCAACGGTTTGACTTGAAGTACCAGACAAACAGAAGCAGCGAATATCGCGGGGGTAGCTTCTACGAAATCGGCATGTTTTTCATCGAGCCATCTCAAAAGATTCTTCGCTGCCTGTGTGATGCCAAAGTACTGAAGCTCAAGCTTCAATCTGACGAGAAAAATGAGCATACGGTTCTTCCGGACGAATTTTGTGCCCAGCTACAGTTGCAGGCTCAGCAGTTCTATAACAACGCTTTCGATGGTGACGAGTATTTGTCAGCCGTCAGTGGCGTAGCTGTACGGACAGAAGACACAACGTTCGCTGAACAGATTGCCAGACGAGAGTCGAGCTATCGGCAATTGTGCAGGTATCGACTGCTCTGGGCTGTACTCTGGGGCAGTTTTTTTGGTGAGCTGTGCGTGCTTGGCGCGTTCGAGATCATCACGTTCTCGGCCAAGTCGGCGGACCAGTTGATCATCGCTGGAGTGCTCAGCGCCTCAAGCTGGCTAATTCCCCATCTTCAGATCCTTTGGATCGAACACCAGAAAAACAAAGAGTGCCCCAGTTGTCACCATAGAGCGATAAAGATGGTCCGCTCTCATGAGGCGGTTTATCAAGTCCGATCCGTGGAGCATCTTGTCATCGAAAGATTGACAGGGCAGCGCAAGTCGCGGCAGGTGACCGTGACAGACCATGAGGTGAGTCAGGATTTCGAGTGCAAGGACTGCCGGCATCTATGGACGCGAGGCTATATTGCTCGAGGTTTCTAAGACATCCTGTCAATGAACGGCATCGCTAGGCTCGGATCTGATTTCGGCTAACGACTCATCTTGTCGCAACACGCTGTAGTCTGGAATAAGTGCCAACAGATTGAGGGGTTTCTATGGTCAGGCCAGTGCGTCCTTTCACCATGCGTTGCAAAGATTGTGGCTGGAGCCAAACGGTTATCCCGCTCAGTGATGTCTTGCGATTCGAAGACTGTCCTGAGGTTTGCCCGCGTTGTAAAAGTCGGGATGTAAATATGGAACAAGCCACGGCCCTGGAAGTGGCCGTGGCGAAAGTAAAGCGATTATTTGGTTAGCCCTGAGCCTGAAACTTTGCCTGGCGGCTATAGCGGACCATTCAGTTCTTTTACTTTGTATACGCCAGGCTTGACTCGCAGGTACTTTGCTTCGGCACCCTGTTCGACATTGTAGCCGCCGGCTCCCGTCTGCTCGTCCTGCGCGTAGTTGGCGATGGTCGTCCCGATCGTCGATTCCATAAAGAACTCGAATCCGATACGATATTTTTCAACCAGCTTCTGCTCTATAGAGCACATGACCCGACGACGTTCGCTAGTCAGTTCTTGCACTTCAAAGGGTTCGCTCAGCGCACCGTTGCGCACTTCCAGCAGGATTGATTCATACAGCGTCATGCTTTTTTCCTTGTGATGTCAGCGGCCGAGATCAACCCGACCGCCGTGATTGGTCGTTTACGCGAATGTGGAATCACGTCGGCGGCTAAAAAACCTGAATCGCTCCCGCGGCCACCGGCAGAAAGAGCCATGCGGCGATGACAGGCCGACCCGATGCCGCCTCAATCGCTTGGGCGTAAGCATCAAGCTGACCAGCATGTTCCTCGGCCAATCGCTCCCACTGGGCTTCGGGCGCCGGGTTGGATTTGTGGTCAATGAGCACCCAGCCATCTTTTGTGTCCAGCAGAAGATCGATCCGACCATTGAGCACCTGACCCGAGCGCAGCAACTGTTGCACCGGGTACTCAGCCATGGCTTTGGCCTCTGGCCAGCGGGATTCGATCCAGGCGTGCAAGGCCAATTGCTGTGCGATGACCTGACTGGCATTCACGTGCTCGTGCACTGCGTGGCTCTGCAACAGGTCCTGCACTTCGTCTAAGGTGAGGGGGAAGTTGGGGTCAGTGAATGAAAGGCACAAACTGGCATGAATGGCCGTTCCCAATACACTCATTTCCGGGCTGCCTTGGAAGGCGATGCGAGTGCCGATCCGGCATGTATTGCGGGCTGCGGTGCTGGTGCGAGCGCCACCGCTGGACGGTTGGAAGCCCAGTGGCAAACGAGGCTGGATCGCTTGTACCGGGGCAAACCAGTGCAGATTCTGTTCAATCACCGCCACGGGCACAGGTGAATCACTGGCAGTGAGCGTTTGGCAATCGGCGCGCAGTTCTTTTCCATTCGGCAGCTTCAAAGTCGACAGCCCGGGAGGCGTCATCAACCAGGGTGCCTGGACAGTGTCGAGCCACTCTCCTGTGATCTTTCTACTCGAACGGGCAATGACCAGCAGGTCTCGGGCGCGGGTCATGCTCACGTAGAGCAGGCGCTTTGCTTCTTCAACGGCTTCAGCCCGGCACGCCAGGCCCATGGCGGTCTGTTCGAACGTTTCGCTCAACGGAACCGCTTTCTGTTTGCCCAGCGGCCATGGCCAGTAGCGGATAAAGCGGTCATGCAATGGTTTATGTGGATCGAATGCGCTATTGGACTGAGCCGAGACTGACCATAACCGGTCGCTGATATCGCGTGCCAGATCCATCAAAATCACGACCGGCCATTCCAGACCTTTGCTGGCGTGATGAGTCATCACTTGAACGGCATCCAGCGCAGGAGTGGCCAGTGCATCATTTTTGGCGTTGGCGATTTCGTCCAGCCACAACAACAGCCCGGAGATGGATGCCGCCCCTAATCCATTTCGACAGAGATCCTCATACTGCTGCGCCAGATCGATCAATGCATCAAGGTTGGCCAAGCGCTTTTGCGCCAGCGCTGTCGAGGTTGACCAGCCGGTAACACGCGAGGGTAAATCGCACTCGGCGATCAGGCGTTGCAACGCCTCTACTGGTGTCAGCACTGGCAGATCTGTGCGCAGTTGTGCAACGGCCGCCACAAGCGGGTGTTGCAAAAACTCGCCGAGGCTCAGTTCACGCCACTGCGCTTTGGGGTGTCCTGCATTGAGGTAGCGCAGGCGCTCGGCAACCCAGCTTTCCGGCCCTTCGGTTTCGGTTAACGAGATAATCTGTGCCGTTGCCAGGGTATCGGCCGGGTCGTTCAATCGGCGCAAACACGCCAGTGCCAGAGTTGCCTCTGCGGTTGCTAGCAGCCCTGGTTGTGCTGTGGAGCAGGGGATGCCCAGAGTAGCGAGGGCTGCTGCTACTTTCGCAACGTTACTGTGGGAGTAGCAAAGCACAGTGATATCGCCCAAGCGTACCGCTCGGGCTTCCTGGCGGGGTTTATCGAATACCTGATAACGGCTAGCCAGTAGTTGGCCAATCCCCTCGGCCAACGCGTTGACTTGCAATTCGGCATTTTTGCCGTCCAGTACCCAATTGGCGAAGGCTGGGCCGGGTAGTTGATCCGTGCGGGTCGGTATCAGCTCAACGTCCTTTGTTTCCAGGCTGTTGGCGAAGGCTTTGTTGAATACATCGTTCGCCAGTTCGACCAGCTCGGTACGTGAGCGCCAAGAGTTAGGCAATACCTGTTTCTTGCCACCCATATCGGGCAATGCCTTGAGGATGGCTTGCATCAGCGCACAGTCGCTGCCCCGAAAACCATAGATCGCCTGCTTGATATCCCCGACCCAGTAAACCTTTTTGGCAAAGCGTGAAAGCTTGAGGAATATCGCCAGCTGCATCGGGCTGGTGTCCTGGAACTCGTCGACCATGATCAGATCGAGCTCATCCTCGAGCACCTGCGCCACGGCTGGGTTGTCCAGCAACTTGAGCAAGGCATGTTCCTGGTCGGCAAAGTCCAGTACGCCAAACTCACGTTTGTTGTGTTCGTACACGTTCAATACATCAATGGCCAGGCCGAAAACCTGTTCGAGGTAGGCGCGGATGTCGCCATGTAGATCCGGGTGTTCGGCGTAGCGGCCAATGGTTTCAGAGAGGGTTGTTACCAATGGCTTGAGCTTTGCCTCAGGAGCTTCCTTCGCCAGTTTTGCCCAATCACTCCAGCGCGCGTTGCCTTGCTGCAGTTCATAGTGGAAGCGGGTAAGCAACGTTATGTAGGCTTCAGTGTTCTTTTTATCGCTGCCAGCTGCCTGTAACAGATCCAGTGCCTTAGGAATGCTGTGCAACAACTCGCCGTTCAAGTCGGCTGTGGTCGGTTTGGGGAAATGCTTCAGCATGTCGTTGGCATTTCGGTCAGCAAAACTACGGGACAGTTCAAGATCAATGTCGTTGGTGCGCAACTGACTCAAAAGCTTGCGCAACTCATCGCGCCAGTTGGTATTAGCAAAGTCGCCTTGTTGATTGGTGTCTTCAAGGCCCAGACGTCGGGCGACGGCGAGTAGATTATCCAGGCGTTCACAATCAAGGACCCGGTCAACCGCTTTGTTCAGTAGCAGGGCTGCCTGGTTTTCTTCCAACACACGTTGCTCGGGTGGCATGCCTGCTTCGAATGCAAAACGCTCAAGCAATTGCCCGCAAATACTGTTGATGGTCCCGATACGGGCTTGGCCCATGGCTGTGGCTAGATTGATTTGGCCCTGCTTGAGAAGGTGGCTACGGACCCGCTCGCGCAGCTCGGCAGCGGCTTTTCGGGTAAAGGTCGTGGCAATCACACCCGAAGGCTGGACCTGCTGATCAAGCAACTCCTGGTGCAGTATTTCAGTAAGCCGGTGAGTTTTGCCGCTGCCGGCGCCAGCACTGATAAATGTGATGTGTGCGGTGGTCGACATTGTCATTGCTCCCATCCGGCCAAGGCCAGGTAGTCGTTGTAGGCTTCGTTAAGGTATTCCATCAGCATCGCCTGATCGGGAGGGATCGAGTCCTCATCCTCTTCAATACCTTGCAGCGCAACTTCAAACCGCCCCTCTGCCTGTTGCGCCTTCCGCCACTTCCAGGCCTCGGTAAAACTGAGCCACAGCTGAGGCATTGTGCTTGGCGGATTGGCCGGCACTTGCTCTGAATCTCTGAAGGTTTGGTCATCCGGGGTTAGCAGGCGCGCGGACTCAAGGATGAAATAGGCTACGGAAGGCCATGAACCGCTGTCCTGACGAAGCAACTCGGCATAAATCGCCAACTGCAGATGGCGGTTTGCCTTGAGCTGCTCCGGGTATTTCTTGCCCCCCGACCACTTCATGTCGACGATGGCTCGATGTCCTAGCGCAGTGGTCAATACCAGGTCAGCAGAGCCGCCCAATGCGCCACCCTCGAAACGACCAGCCAGCGCCTGCTCAGACGTTACGACCGTGATGCCAGCATTGAGAAAGTGCGATCGCAGTCGAGTCAAAGCACGCAGCGCACGATGGCGCAGTGTTGCCAGGTCGGCACCGCGTCCCTCCATCAGCAACACCGCGCCTTCTTCACGTACCACACGGGGGAAGTGGGTCGAGAACCAGCTGTTAAAATCTGTGGTGCTCATGCTCAGCGCGTCCGGCCGAGTGAAAAAGTGCTCAGCCAAGCGATGGGTCAACGAACCATAGAGCAAAAAACCGTCGCTCAGGCTCTGGCTTTTGGACGCCTGAATCTTGGCTCCGTATTGCAGCAACCATTGATAAGGGTTGAACAGCAACAGGTTGAGGCTCGAGAAAGACGCTTTCTCAGGCGTCTCGATCGGGATGTCGGGTGGCAGGCGCCACCAGCGTTTGCGCAGTGGCAGTGGCGCCGATGCTTGGACTTGGCAAAGCGGGCCGGGGTTATGCAGAAGCTCCTCGAGAATATGCACCTTTGGCTGCTGCACAACGGCTTCGATCATTTGCCAGAGCGGGTGGCTTTCCTCCCGTGGTGGCGCGAGTACCAGTATCAGCCGGCAGTTTGCTGCCAGGACTGGTCGCAGCCAGTCACGGGCTGCTTGAGTCAGTAGTGTGGCACCGTCCGGTAGCGCCACCCCGGCATCGGCCAATTGAATGCGTTCGGCCTTGGACCAGGGCGACAGGGGCGGTAACACCGGCATGCTCAGGTGCCACCAGATCACTGTGTCGGCTTGCTCAATGGCCGCACCTGGACGCGAGACGCTCAAGTGGGCGCCGACTTGTGCGGCCAGCAATGGATTATCCACGCCGCTGGCTGTGGCTTGCTCGATGACCTGCTGCAACTGCCGCGGTTTTAACCGCTCCACACCTTGAAGATGCAAGGTCTTGAGGGAGTCTAGTGCTGCTTCACACTGAGCGTAACCTGCCTGAGCCGCGAATCTATGCGCGGGCTCTTGGTGCCCCAGGCGTGCTTTAAAAAACTTCAGCAACCGTTCGACACGTACCAGCACCTCACTGGGCGCCACGCCGTCGTCAGTCGTAAAAGTGGGCATATTCAGCCACTCGTCAATCGAGGCAAGTACGTCGGGCGCATCTGCAGCGTAATGCGCTGCGATTTCCTCCAGTGCATCCTCCCACTTGCTCCCGACGAGGCCGGGTGAGCTTGCTATTTTGGTTGCCAAGCGCCGACGTGCAAACAAACGAATCGGGCATATCGAGTGGGTCAAAAACTGCAGGAGTGCCGGGTAGTTGGCTGGTGCCCAAAGCAGCTCCATGGCCAGTGACAATACCTGCAGGGCAGGGCGTAGATTGCTGCTACCATTGAGGCCATGGCGAGCCTGGCCGGCACCAATAAAATGACCATCAAGACAACCACCCTCGTCACCCGTCACCAGCAAGGTGGGGGTGCCCTGGCCCAGTGAGCGGCTCAGCCAGCTGGCGGCCAATGCTCGAGTTTGCGCTTGAACAACTTGCACTGTGCCATCTTCTTGCCATTGAATGGGCGTGACCTCTACACCGGCAATGCTCTGGCGCAATTGCATTTGCAACTGCCCCAGAAAACCTTGCGCCTTACCCTCCGGTATCTCCAGGCGCTCGTTAGGCAGGAGATTCAGCACCATTTGCCAGGCCAGTGGATAAAGCTCGAAAGCGTCAGCCAACAGCACGGTCTTGATCGGGGGGCGACGAGAGCCCAGCGCTTTGGCAACATTTTGCAAGCGCTGTCCCATGGAAGGGGCGACCTGCACGCGAGCTTGAGTCTCGATCTCGGCAAGGTCTTTCAGACGTTGGCTGGCGTCGGCACCGACGCGCCCATCCCAACCGTGCAAATACAAATCACCCCGCCAGGCCAGCAATGCAGCAGCCACCCCCAATTCATCGGAGGAAAAACTGGCATGATAGAAGCGCAGTGGGTTATTGCAGTGCGCCAGGCAATCGCGGTACGTGGCTGTACGTTGTGCCGCACAAGGCTGACGTGCCACTAGGCCCAGCTGGGTCTCCAGAATATCCAGCAGTCCCTGTGGCCCGACGGTCAACGCCCCTAATCGATTACTGGCTCGTGTTGCCCGCTGACCATCGAGTTGCATGCCGAACGTGATAAGCATTTCTGACACGTTGACGCTCCTTGTGAACGCTGGTGGTTCAACGCACCGTGATTGGCACGTTGTTGCATAAGGAAAAATAGACTGCTGATCAGCGACGTGGCGCTACCCTACGAACCTGGTGCGACGGTTTGTGTCGCGCCTGCCAGGTTTTGTAGCGAAACCACGGTACCTATTGCATCCGCCACTGAATCCAGTGGCCGGTAGGCTGCCGCCGCACGATGCAGTGTTTTGCCAATCTGAGCCCGCAGCTCGGGCGGCTGCTCCACCACCATTGAGTCGCCCAGGGACAAAATCCACCAGTGCAACTGCCAGGTGTTGCTCAGTGTCGAGCGTACTCGAAAGCCATTCTCCAACGGCTCCAGTGTCATATCCGCACTCAATGGTGTCTCACGAATCAGCCGCGTCTGATGGTCACTAACCCAAGCTTGAAACTGAATCTTTTCGGGGGTGCCGAACTGCAAGGCGTCACTGGCCAGGTACTCACACAAGTCAAATGCCTGTAATCCCTCTACGGGTTTATCGAGCTGATCGACATTGCGAAAACGATGCACCGCAAACTGGCGCACATCGGTATACGGATGCGCTGTGGCGATCAAATAGGTCACCAACCCACGCTGTACCATGGCTAATGGATTGAGTGTCAGTTCACTGAGTTTGTCGTTGTGTGCCGAGTAATACTGACATTGCACTTGACGCTCATTAATCAGCGCCCTCTGCAATGTTTCCAGCAACAGTGGGTCGATATCCGGCGCCTGCAGGTTTAGGTCCGGTCGCACGCTGGCGACCTTGTCCAGCCAGCGGGCAGCCGCGTTATCGTCCTCCAGTCCCTTGAGTTTCTGCCGCGCATGCACAAAGCGCGGTTCAAGCACGCTGAGCATGCTGGCGGGTAACAATGGGCGGATGGTGTCGGCAACCAGGGTCAGGCTCAAGGCTTCGCTCAGCGTAATGCCTTGCAGCTCCACATTCACGCCAGGCGTCCAGTACCAGGCTTGTGGCGTGCCTTCGCTACACTGCAACGGGAACACCAGCGACAGATCAATCAAGTCACGTTCGACGGTGCGCCGGCTGATGTTGAAACCGGAGGACTCAAGACGCGCCAGTAACTCCGTCACGGTGATACCGGACTCACGCTTTGGCAGGTGCTTGAGCAACTCCCATTGGCGGCTGACAGTGGAATGCGATTTGGCGGACGGCATGGGCTTTTCCTTGCGCAAGCGAGAGGTGGGTTACGACTTGACCACCGGGTAACAGGCGTCGCCCCACAATGTTTTCGGGTTGTCGAGCATCAGAAGGATCACCAGGGGGACAAGCTTTGCCAGCAGGTTTGAGCAGTCACGCAATTGTGTGCGATTGACGCTGCCGTCCCAGGTGGCTCCGCCATGAATCATTTGGTTGCGAAGGGTATAGATGCGGTTAAACATCACCCCCAGCACCTTGGCTGTATCGCGATCGGCCAGTGCTGCATGAGCGCTACGTTTGCCGTTACGCAAGCGTTCCTCCCACATGGCTTCATTGATCTTGCCGTTCTGGAAATCCCAGAAGCTTTGGAAAACATAAGGGTTGTCCAGCAGTGCACGTATGCTCCCGGAAAACTCTGACCAAACCAGTTTTTCGATCAGGTGCTCGGTGTCCAGCGTACAAAGTTTTTGCAGGAAAGCCTTGAATGCCTCCTGTTCGGACAATCGATGCTGCTCATCAATATCGGTGGCATAGGCAGCGTTGAAAGCGATCCAGAGGAAGATGAAGCGCCCGTCAACGTCCTCTGCCTGTTCCGCACGATTGAGCCAGCTCAGGGCTCGGTGAACCCGTAGCGCAAGGTTTGGGTGGTGCGCGTCGCGTTCGTTACGGTGGCGTGTCTTGAGTGACTGGTAATCCATTCCAGGTGCTTCCTTTGGCTGAGGGGATCCGCGGGACCTTGAGGATCATGGTTTTATCGGCGGATGAGGGGCGGGATTGAGCATTCAATGAGCCCTGCGACACATTATGACGCGATATGGCGTTAAGCTATCACGTAATAAAGTTTTGTATCTATTCACTGATACGTTATAGGGCAGGTGTTTTGGATGACGCATTGAGTGTCCATCCAGCGCAGGCTCATATCTAGGCCCCAGACAAAAAATTGAGGCCAATGGTCGCGGAAGCGGGTGACGACGACCTCCATTGCGTACTTACATTTAAGGTTTTTTGATGTTGAAACTCGATTCACCGTTGGCGCGGATGAAGGCAATAGCGTCCGGGTTGTTCTTGTTGGCGGCAGCGCTCTATGTCGCAGCCTTGATGTTGATCCACTCCCATCCCGTGTTGGGGGGGTACATGAAAGCCTTCTCCGAGGCTGCGATGGTTGGCGCTATCGCCGACTGGTTTGCCGTTACTGCCCTGTTCCGACGCCCCTTGGGGTTGCCTATTCCTCACACGGCTATCATCCCGCGCAACAAGGCGCGTATTGGCGCCAACCTGGGGGACTTTATTTGTACTCACTTTCTTTCACGTGAGCAGGTACTTCAGAAGGTCAGCGAATTTGATACTGCCAGGCGGTTGGCGCAATGGCTGTCGAAGGAAGACAACGCCGCAGTCTTGTCGGGTTTAGCCGTCAAGCTGGCTGGGCATGGTATTGGCGCCCTGCGTGACGAGCGTGTGCGCCAGTTTGTACGCAGCACTGCTCTGGCGCGCCTGGAAGAAGTTGATTTGGCAAAAATGAGTGGTCAGTTGCTGGAAGTGCTCACCGATGATGGGAGGGCACAGGAGGTACTCGACGCCGTATTGAATCAAGTCGATGTTTCACTGCAAGGCGAAGCGACAAAAAAACGCATCGCCGACGTTCTGGCCACGGAGTTCGAGTTCTTGCGGTTCAACGTTTTCGGCAAGGAACTGCCTCTGCACAACGTTGCCGGCAACTGGTCATCGGCAAAGTTGGTCGAGCGAATCTCTGACGTGATCAGCGAGGTCAACCACGACACTGAACACCCGTTGCGCAAACATTTCAACCAGCAGTTGGGAGCCTTGGTGCATAAGCTCAAGGAGGAGCCAGCTTTTCGTTTGCGTGCGGCACAACTGCGCGCTCAACTCGTTCAACACCCGGCCCTGCACAGCTACCTGACTGACATGGTCGACGATGTAGTGACCTGGTTTGAGGAAGACATTACTCGAAGCGATTCCACAACGCGCCAGCGCTTGGAGGAGGGTACTCGCAAGCTTGGTGACGCATTGAGCGAAGACGCTTTGATGCAGGCCTGGATAAACGACCAGATTCTGGCAATGGCGGGCCCATTGGTTGAGCGCTATCGCTCAGAGATCGGCCGCTACATCGCTGAACGCATCGAAGCCTGGAACGAGAAGGAACTGGTGGAGCAACTGGAGTCACACGTGGGCAAAGACCTTCAGTTTATTCGTATCAACGGAACATTGGTGGGAGGGCTGGTGGGGGTGATCATTCATCTTGGGACTGAGTTTGCATTACAGATGTGAGAAGCACTTTGAATCGTGGTCCTCAGGAGAGTGTAAATCCCCAGTGAGCTTGCCGCTTAAAGATTTCCAGGCGAAGGCCGACAAAACAAAAGGCTGAGGCGACCAACGACTGAACCTTCAATGGAGTTATCAGCCTGTCCGTCACAGCGGGGTCGGCGATTTAAAATGGATTTTCTCGGGGCGACGCAATTTGTCGCGAGGCATGGTTATGCTCAAACCAGCCAATAAACAGGAGTATGGATCATGCTGAAAAACTTTCTCGCCGCAGTTGGCCTCGTCGTTATCGCCAAGAAAGGGTACGAGGTGTATCGGTCTTACAAGTCAATGGAGGCGGAAAACGAGTTTTTGCGAAAGGGGCAGGGGCCGGTTTAGTGTCCATCCCATCGCCTTATTGCTGCTTGTAGATCTGCGTTTGATTGACAGGTTACTAAGGCGTGGCAAAGTGATATCGCGTGGAGGATGATCCGGGTTGCAGGTGTTCAGACGCTAGGGTGCGCGCTGAACGTTATGACTTGGGGGCAACTTGTGTTTGATCCCGGATGCGCCAGCGCTTCCGACACTGCAATAAGGACATTTCATGCCAGCTGAAAATTGGCTGATTCAGCTCAATCGCGAGTCAGCTGAATTCGCGCGTTTGTATCAGGAGCGTCAAGAGGGAAAGACCGTCGACCGGACTTTGCGTATAGCGGTCTGTGGCCTGATGAACGCTGGCAAGAGCGCACTGCTCAATGCATTGACCGGCCATCTTGAAAACGAATTCTTCGAAACCAAAGCAGTGCGCTCGACTAAAACGGTGCAAACCTTAACCCATGGAGGGATTACTTACGTAGACACTCCGGGTATTGACGCCAATAACGAGGATGACCAGCACGCCTGGCGTGGCTTGGCGACAGCCGACATTATCCTGTTCGCCCACAACCTGGGCACGGGCACTCTGGAAACCGTAGAAATCAACTTCCTTAATGAGTTGAAACATCGGCGTCCTGATATCGAAGACAGCTTACTGGTCGTTCTGACCCATGCCGAAAGTGCGTCGGAGCAAAGGCAGGATCGCCTGGACGCAATCAGTGCCATCCTCTCGGCGTTGTTCAAGGCACCTCGCACGTTGATCCCGGCCTCGTTCACGACATACCGCAAAGGCGTGTTGGAGCAAAAGCCCGCCCTTATCGAACATAGCGGCATCAACGTGCTGCACCACCATTTGAAGACACTTGTCGAGCGCGCCGAAAGCGAGTTGCATGCCGTGCGCCGTGCGCGAGATAAGCAGCGTCTGAGTAAGTTGGAGGCCATTGTCGATAAGGCCATCGCCAAGCGGGAACGCACACTGGCTGCCGTCGAAGCCAAACAATCACAGGCGTTTCTGGTGCTTAGTCAGAGTGTGAACCAGTTGGTCAGCACGACCCGAGAACGCATCAGCCGCTGCGAAACCCTTGAATCCGATTGAGAGAACATTGCTATGTGGTGGTTATTGGTACCCTTAATCGGCGCTGTGGTTGCTGCCGTCGCCAGCTCCGACGATGAAGAAAAAGAAGCGGCCGAACGCAGGGCACGCATTCAGACTCGTGAGGCCGAGGCACAGGCCATTGCTCGTCGCAAACAGGCAAACCTCGAGAAACGTAAGGCTCAACTGGTTGCCGACGTTGATGGCCAACTGAAAGATTTATTTGCGACGCACCCTGCGGTACTCGATCGAACTAACCAGGGCGCGCTGCACGTCAGTTTTGACAGCCTTAGTGCCTTTGTAATCAAAAAGGTGCCGAACAAACCAAAAGCTATGTTGAAGCACTTGGATACAATTGCCCCCGGTGCAGCCTTCAGCCCGATCTGGGTGAAGCAAGCTGTCCAGGCGCACGCACTTCAGAAAGAAATCACGGGCCTTCAGCGCCTGAAAGAAGAATTGCTGGGATAAGTCACGATGACCGACCGCCACGCCAACCGAAATGATTTGTTAAATGTCTTCGCCGGGATTGCCGGTGAGTTCGATCAGGTCAAACGCCAGATCGATCGCCGGGAAAGTGTCCTCAAGGCTCAGCTGAGGAAGCTTAATGACGCACGCAAGACTTCGCCTTGGCGTGAAAGCCCGCTTGAGCAGCGTCACCCGTTGCAGGACATGGCTGAGCGCTGTCAGCAGGGGCTCGACAGTCAGCTTGATGCCTGGATCAGGAACGTCGAAAACTATGAGCGCAATACTTCGTTTCGCAAGGATTTCGATGACTCGCTACTGATCTTTGTCTACGGCAAGGTCAAAGCTGGAAAATCCTCCCTGGGGAATTATCTCGCCTACGGGAACTCTGCTCCGGACGCGGCCTTGATCGACAGCGCTTCCCCTCGCCCCGAGTTTTTCTGGCGCGAAAGTACCGGGACTGCGGAAACCATGTCGGCAGAGTTGATGAGCAAGCAGCGATGCTTTGGCGTCGACGTGGTGGAAGCGACCAGCTCAATCCAGGGTTTCAGGTTGCCGGGTATGACCTGGGTCGATTCCCCTGGGGTTCACTCGGTCAACAGCGTCAACGGCCAGTTGGCCGACGACTATGTCGCGTGTGCCGACCTGATCGTATTCCTGAGCAACTCCAGCAGTCCTGGCCGGCACTCCGATATGAATGAGGTCGTCGGGTTGCTCCAGAAAAAGAAAAATCTCATGGTGCTTATCACTGGCAGTGATGTGATTGAGGAGGATGTTGATGACTTGGGTAACTTGGTTAACCAACGGGTAATGAAGGCGCGATCCGATCGTGATGACCAGATTGGTTACGTCGGGTCGGAGCTGGCCAAAATCGACCCATCAGCACAATCGCTCCTGAATCAAATCAATATTCACTCGATTTCGGTGCGTTATGCTGAGGAAGGTGGCCCCCAGGAGCAGGCGCAACGCTGGCAGGACAGTGGGCTGGCCGACTTCGCCGCAGATATTGGCAACATAGCCCGTTCCAGTGGGCTCGCCCTCAAGCGCCAGACACCCTTGAAGAATCTGCAGGCGTTCTGCCTCAAGCTGGCCGAATCGACGGATCAGCTGGAAAAAGAGCTGGTTGATATCAGAACAGGGCTGAACGCCGCGCGTAAGGACCTGAAACTGAGCGTCGATCATATTCTGAGCCAGCTCAGAAAAGAATTACCGGGTCAGATCGAAAAGTATGCCGATCAATATGCGATGAACGACCAGGCTTTCTCTGAAGCCTGCCGTAAGTTGCTCGATCATGCTTTCCAGTATTACGCCAGCGAACTGTGTGATTCGATTGGCCAGAAATTCGAAAACATTGAAATTCACGACCAAGCGGTTGGACCTGTCGCCCGAGAGGCCCCCCAGTTTTCAGAGCGCGTTGAAAAAATCAAATTCGACTCCCGCCGCAATGAGTCATTCGGCAGGGCGGGCGGGGCAGGTTTCGGTGCCTGGGGGGGCGCTGAAGGTGGGGCAGCTCTAGGCACTTTGATCATGCCAGGTGTGGGGACGGTCATCGGTGGCCTGATCGGTGGCGCACTTGGAGCCTGGGCGGGAAACAAGGCTGGGGGCGCGGCGGGAGAATACTTCAATACCAGTGAAGAAATCGAAGTGGCTGTGGGCGACAACCGCGACGAAGTTTCACTGGGGACCCGCGAACAGTTGCTTGAGCTTGCCGAGAACCGGCTGAATGTCCTGTATGAGCAACTGGACCAATTGTGCTTTATCGACATTGCCGACTGGTTGAAAAACTTCCACAGCGCATTAAAAGAGATGCGCCAGCACACGCTTACTCAAATTCAGGAAATCGAAAAGGAGCTGTCCCATGGCATTGCCTGACTTCGCACGGGTTATCCACACCTATGAACGGGTCAGCACCCCGCTGGGCCGTTGGCTGTCCGAACAACAACGTGATGAGCTGGGAGCCCGGTTGCAGACCAAGGCTGAGCAGTTACACCCTCGAATCATGGTCTACGGCAACTACAACGCTGGCAAAAGTACCCTGCTCAATGCCTTGATGGGGCGGGCAGATGCCAAGATGGCGGATCGACCGGAAACGGCCGCGGTAACTGAGTACCGCTGGGGCAATTACACGCTGCTCGACACACCTGGTATCGACGCGCCGATCGAGCATGAAGAGGTGGCTGAGAACCAGCTGCAAAATAGCGAAGTTGTGTTGTTCGTGGTCGCTGCAGGCGGTGCCACCGACGAAGCGAAAACCTGGGAGCGGCTGGTCGATATCGTCGCTTCAGAGCGCCGGTTAATGCTCATCGTCAACAACAAGGCAGGTATTACGGTCGGCGATCGCGATTATGTCGGCATCACCGATCGCCTGCGCATTCATCTGCAGCGTGCGGCGAGCGAGCGCGGTATTGAAAACATTCTGGACAAGGTCCCGGTGCAATGGGTCAATGCCAGAAGCGCCCTCAAAGGACGACTCGAAGACAAGGCGCCGCTGGTAAGCGCCAGCGGCATTCTTGACTTGGAGGAGGCGCTGGGTGACTTCCTTGAGCAAAGCGACACCGGGACAATCTTCAAGGCTTGTCGCAAAGACCTGGTGGTTGCGATCGAACAAGCCAATTTGCGGTTGGTGCAGGCCGGCAATGACCGTCAGGCTGAAGCGCTGACGAAAGCCAAACTGCAGATTGAAAACGAGCGCAGCCGTCTGACTGCATGCCTAAACGATCACCTGGATCGCGATTGTCGTAGCGCAAAGCAGGCAATTGTCAGTCTGATTACTTCAGTAGCAGAAGGACAAGTCAGGGGTGACACCAACCAGGCGATGGAAGAGGGGGCGGCAGAAGTTGTCCAGTCTCTGGGCGACAAACTGATGCGCACGCTGGAGTACGAGCTGCCCAAGACTCAGCAGAGCCTCGGTGAAATCGGTGAGAAACTGGCCGAGTCCACTCTCCGACACGCTGACGCCATGCTGAATGCGGATCTGGATGCGCCGCAGGATGCTGGTGAAAGCATCCTGTCGCCAGCCATCAAGGATGCCTTGAAGAAAGTCCCCATGGGTAATGTCAAGGACATGACTGAACAGGGAGTGAAAGCGGCACTGGAGCTAGGAAAAGAGTTTCTGCCCAAACTGTTCAAAGGTATTGGCCCCAAGACCATGGGACGCTGGGCCAGTACAGCGGGTCGCTGGGCGGGGCCTTTGGTACAGGTCGGCGTGGCGTTGTACGACATCTACCAGGCTATTCGTACAGAGAATGCGGAGAAGGCAGCGCAAGCTCGTCGTACCAAAGCCATCGACGACTCTGCCAGTTCGTTTGTCCACGATTTGCGTCAGGCCTACCAGTTCCAAATCACTCTGGTGGTTGAGCAGGTGTTCAAACCTATGGATGAGTGGATCGACGCGCAAAGCCAGGCTCTGGTGCAACAAGACAAGGCCGCAGAGAACGATAGAATTCTGTTCGAACAGGCACTGATTGAACTGCGCCCGCAAGACTGATCTGGTCCTTAACGCATCTCATCTCAACATTCGCTCCGGACATAGGACGGGGCGAATGCTTCCAGAGTGCCCAGAGTCACGCCTATTATTCTTCCCTCTCGGAGGTTCAATTAATTCGTGATGCAGTGCGTCACGAATTAAAATGCCGGGTTGAGTCACTCATAAAGCCAAGGCTTCAACTCATCCAGATTCCTCACCACGATCTGCTGCGCCGCCGCTTTGGGGTCGAGCTTTTTCGGATCGATTTGAAAACGCTGCAACACATACTTGACCAAGGCGCGGCGTGTCGGAATGATCAGCACGCCATCCTCCATGCCGAAATCGGCTTCGATGATTGCCTTCTGTTCTGGTTTGAGCCTTGAGTCGGGTTCTATGATCACGGCTACCTTGGTGTTCCAGTCTTCATCCTCGTCGATGAGGTTCTCGGTCTTGCGTTCGTACTCAGGTTTGCCGCGCAGGCGACTCAGCACAAAATCTCGGTATTCACGATTCTTCTCGCAATACGCCCGCACATGCCAACGCATACCGGTGTAAATCAGTGTGTGTGGTGCAATCAAGCGAGTTTCTGGAACCGGGTTAGCGAGTGAAACGTACTCGACTTCAATAACCTCGCTGTCGCGGCATGCCTTAAGCAATGGGCGCAACACTTCAGGTCGAATTGTCCGGTCAGGCACCTCCAGCACCATGGTGTGGGCATACGCCAAGGCCAACCCTTCCACATGCGGCGCACGGGAATGGGTCTGGTTCAGCAGGTGCAGATAAGCGCTGGCGCTGTCGTCGATGAACAGTGGTTTGAACTGTTTGCTGGGGACATAGCCCTTCAGCTGCTTGTCATATGTAAGGTTTTTAGGCGCATGTTCGGTGATGTAAGTGTTGATGTCTTTAGACGCCTGCTGACGACTGATCCCGAAGCTCTGGATCAGATGCACCGTGGTCAGCCGGCCTTCCCACCAGGCGACGGTCTCGATCAAGCGATAACGAAGTGCCAAATCCCAACGAACCTGCTTGATGTCTTGATTGCGTTTCATGACAGCTCCATATGCGTGAATACTTTACCTGTATAAGTCTACATTCTATACCTGTCGTAAAACACTACATATCCTTGATCTGTCTTCGAGCTCAATCGAACTCACTAAAGGATGTGGACATGACAATGTCGGATGCTGTTTCGACAGGTGCATTGGTGATGATGGGAGCAATCCTGCTGACGCTTGTGCTGCAGTGCCTGAGGTTGCGGGAGCTCTGGAAAATGGCTCTTGGCTGTCAAAAGGGCACGCGCTGGGCAAGGATTTTGGATATGGAAAACTGGGAGCTGCGCTCGGCGCTGCGCGCTGAGAAAGCGCACATCGAGCAGCTGCAAAGAAAGCTGGTGATTTTGCAGGAATTGATCCCAGCAGAGGGATAAGGGCGAAGGATATGAACAGACTTGAACGGATCAAAGGTTGCCTACTGGGCGGTGCAGTCGGCGATGCGTTGGGCGCCACGGTGGAGTTCCTCGAATGGCCTGCAATCGAAGCTAAATTCGGTTCGCAGGGTATCGTTGATTTTGCCCCTACTTTCGGTATCTCCGGTGTCATCACCGACAACACGCAGATGATGCTATTCACGGCCGAAGGCTTGCTGCGGGCTTATGTGAGAAGTAGTTCACGAGGGATTTGCCATGTTCCCAGCATTATCCACCATGCGTTGCTGCGCTGGCTGATGACCCAGAATTACCCTCCTGCGATACTAGTCAGCAGGGACGGGTGGTTGATCGAACAGCGAGAACTCTGGTCTTGTCGCGCCCCTGGCACCACATGTCTCACGGCCCTCAAGGCCACCCAGCGGCTTGGTGCTGTCGCCGAGAACAACAGCAAGGGCTGCGGCGCCTTGATGCGCGTTGCTCCCTGTGCATTCTTTGCTAACGCCTTTGACTACGCTGCCCAGTCAGGGCGCCTTACTCACGGGCACCCTACAGGCTACCTGACGGCAGGGCTGTTCGCTGACATCCTCCAGCGGATGGTCAGGGAGGACAGTCTCGAACATGCAGTTAGCGAAAGCCTGGCCAAATATGGGCAAAAGCCCGGCATGGAAGAAGCTCGCAGCCTTATCGAGCGTGTGCTGTTTTTCTTCTATGAAGGCTACAAGCCCACCCCGCAACGCATCGGCGAACTCGGTGGCGGTTGGGTCGCTGAAGAAGCGCTGGCAATTGGCCTCTGGTGTGCCCTGACGGCGAGCTCGTTCGAGGATGGCGTCATAACAGCGGTGAATCACGGTGGCAACAGCGACGGTTCCGGACTGATCACTGGACACATACTTGGTGTTCAGTATGGCGCTGCGGCGATTCCTGCTCGGTGGTATGGACAATTGGAACTGCGCGAAGTGATTGCGCAGATTGCCGAGGATATTGAGCGCGTTCCGCGTGATTACTGTGGGTATGGCGGAGAGTTCGATCAGCTGATCGAGCAGATGTATCCCGGCGGGTGAGGGAACTGATGGCGACGCATTTTCATTTCGCCACTGAGCTATTCGCAGCGTAGGCTTACCAAAGCAAACTCGCTAGGCTGCCCTTTGAAGCCATTTTGAAGTGGCGCAGGCATTTGTCAGGCATTAATCCTGAGAAACAGCTTTAACCTTATTAAAACCGACAAAAACGGCTAATATCAGCACGTTTTTTTATCGGCAGATTTAGCTATGACTGATCGTTGGCACAGTGTTGATGAAATTGCCGAACACCTCGGCGTCAGCAAGGACACCGTTTATGCATGGATTGCCAAACGCAGCATGCCAGCCCACAAGGTCGGTCGGTTGTGGAAGTTCCAGAAGGTTGAGGTGGATACCTGGGTCAAAGCTGGCGGAGCCAGTGACGAATCGCAGCAGGCGCGAAGTGATGGCTGAGCGTTATCGTCTTTCTTTCACCACGGGTGGCCTGTTTTTGCAGGAAGCACCGCTGGTTGTGGAGCGCTATCTAACGCTGCGTGATTGGAAGCAAACACGGGAGCAGGTGCGTGGTGAGAACCTGTTGCAAGTTCGTACAGCGGCTGCTGCGACACGTATCAGTAAGGAGTTGATCGCGCGTCTGGAGCTTTTGGATCCAGAGGAGCTGGAGTTTTTGGTGGATGGCAGCCTGCGGGAGCAAGGCTACCTTCTGTGGGCTGCAACTTGCCGGCGCTATGCGTTCATCCGCGACTTCGCTCGCGAAGTTCTGCGCGAGCATTACCTGCTTATGCGCCGCCAACTCACGACAAGCGATTACGATGCCTTCTGCAATGCCAAAGCTTTGTGGCATGCCGAGCTGGATGAACTGGCTGCGTCCACGCATAGCAAATTGCGACAAAACCTGTTCCGCATGTTGCGGGATGCCGACTTGATCAGCGCACAGCACCAGATTCAGCCTGTGTTGATAACTCCAGCGCTGGCCCATTTACTGGTTCGCCACGATAACGAGCAATTGCTGATATTCCCGGCAACTGACCATGAACTTAAAAGGTGGCTGCAATGAGCCAAAAAATCAGTCAGCAGCCGCTGGCAGCCCGCTTTGAACACCTATTGAACGTCATGAGCGGTCAACGCTTTCTGGAAATGAAAGGGCTGAATAATGATCTGCCGTTCTACATCTGCGAATTCAAGGCGGCTGAAGCCTTTGAGATACAACGCATGCAGCGGCAACTGGTCAACACGTTGGCCGGTCTGCGTATCGATTGTTTGCAGGGGCGTGGTGTAAAGGTATTGGAAGTCAGCCTGTACGACCTGACCATCGACTTGCTAAAGGCTCGTGAGGGCAGTGACGAAGGTGTCAGCTTGTGGGAACAGATCCGGGCGGTTGAGCCCGATGTGGAAAAAGAAGGTCTGCTGGAACTTTTGCAGGGTGTATTGGATATCAAGGAACACCTGGTCCCGGCTATTGGCGAACGTATTGCTCAGGCGGATTACGACGTGCTTTTCCTCTCCGGCATCGGTGAAGTGTTCCCCTATATTCGCTCGCACAACGTACTCAACAATCTGCAAAGCACGGCCAAGGACAAACCCACGGTGATGTTCTTCCCCGGTGAGTATCGGCATTCGCTGGAACAAGGCGCGTCACTGGAGCTGTTCGGTCTGCTGCACGATGACAAGTACTACCGTGCATTCAATATTTTCGAGTCTCAGGTGTAAGGAAGCAGTCGATGAAACTCAACGGAATTTTCAAGAGCCCAGTCAGTCGCCCGATTGAGGGCGTCATCAAGGCCGACGACGAAGCTAGCTTGTTCAACGAGCTCAGTGAATACGTCCTGACTGACGAAGTCGCCAAGCGTCTGGAGCACTTCCTCGATGCCTATACCGACTACCACCATGCCAATGGCGTCTGGGTCTCCGGCTTCTTCGGCTCGGGTAAGTCGCACCTGCTGAAAATGCTCGCCCTGCTGCTGGAAAATCGCCAGGTCGACGGCAGTACTGCATTGGACATCTTCCTACCCAAGATCAAGGATGACGACGAGCTGTTGCGCGCCCAGCTCAAGAAAGCTGTCGCCATCCCCTCGAAAAGCATCCTGTTCAACATCGACCAGAAGGCCGACATCATCAGCAAGACCCAGGTCGACGCCTTGCTTTCTGTGTTCGTCAAAGTCTTCAACGAGATGTGTGGTTATTACGGCAAGCAGGGCTACATTGCCCAGTTTGAACGCGACCTGGACAGTCGCGAACTGTTCCAACCGTTCAAGGAAGCCTACCAGAGCATCGCCAATAAGCCCTGGGAGCGTGGTCGCGAGCAGGCGCTGCTGGAGACAGGCAACATCGCCAAGGCCTACGCCCAGATCACCGACGAAGACCTGGCGCTGGCCAAGGGCATCCTCGATAAATACCGCGCTCAACACAGCGTTTCCATTGAAGACTTCGGCAATCAGGTCAAGGAGTGGCTGGACAAACAGCCGCCCAACTTCCGCCTGAATTTCTTTGTCGATGAGGTCGGTCAGTACATTGCCGACAACACCAAGCTCATGACCAACCTGCAAACCGTGGCTGAAAGTTTGGCCACCAAGTGCCAGGGCCGGGCATGGGTATTTGTCACCGCACAGGAGGATATGGACTCTGTGATGGGCGACATGAGCAAGCAACAAAGCAACGACTTCACCAAGATCCAGGCGCGCTTTGCCAACCGTCTCAAGCTCACCAGCGCCGACGTGGCCGAGGTGATCCAGAAACGCTTGCTGACCAAGAACGATTCCGGTGCCGAGCTGCTGAAAACCGTCTACAACCAGCAGCTCAACAACTTCAAAACTCTGTTCGACTTTGCCGACGGTGGACAGCACTACCAGAACTTCCGCGATCTGGAGCACTTCACCTACTGCTACCCCTTCGTGCCCTACCAGTTCCCGCTTTTCCAGTCGGCCATTCGTGGCATATCCATGCACAACGGCTTTGAGGGCAAGGCCAACTCGGTGGGCGAACGCTCCATGCTCGGTGTATTCCGCGAAGTGGCCATGGCTATCGACAGCGAGCCAGTGGGCCAGCTGGCCACCTTCGATCGGATGTTCGAAGGCATTCGCGGCGCGCTGAAAAGCGCTATTCAAAGCGCTATCAACAATGCCGAGCGGCACCTTGGCGACCCATACGCGGTGCGCGTGCTCAAAGCATTGTTCTTGGTCAAGTACGTCAAGGAGTTCAAGGCCACTCTGCGCAATCTCAATGTACTGATGCTAGAGCGTTTTGGCGAAGACATTCCAGCCCAACGCAAGAAGCTGGAAGCGGCACTCAACTTGCTGGAGCAGCAAACCTACATCCAACGCAATGGCGAGCTCTACGAGTACCTGACCGACGAAGAGAAGGACATCGAAGAAGAGATCAAAAACACAGAGATCGAAACTGCCGATGTCATCAAGGAGCTGGAAACCCTGCTGTTTGATGGTGTGGTCAAGCAGCGCAAGGTCCGCTATGAAAACGGCCAGGACTACGCCTATACGCGCAAAATGGACGACCGTTCGCTCAGTCGTGAGTTTGAGTTGGCCATCCACATTGTCACTCCGCTTAGTGACAACTTCGATAACCTCACGGTGCAGCGTATGCAGAGTATGGGACGTGATGAGCTGCGCGTGGTGCTGCCGGCTGATGCCCGGTTCATGCAGGATCTCACCCTGCACAAGCGCACTGAGAAATACATCCGACAGAACAGCAGCACCCAGCAGGAAGCGGTCAAACGCATCATCGACGCCAAGGGTTTCCAGAACAACGAACGTCTGGCCGAGCTGCAGGATCGTGCCAAGGAGCTGCTCGGCAAAGCGCACTTGATAATTAACGCCGCCGACGTGGAGGCCACCAGCAGCGACGGTCAGGCCCGTATTCTCAAAGGCTTCTACCAGCTGATTGAAACTACTTATCCGAACCTGCGCATGCTGCGCGATGTGCCGTTCAACGAGAATGACATCGGCAAATACTTGCGCCAGGCCCAGGACGGTCTACTCGGCAACGACGCTACTAGCCTGACCGAGCCCGAGCAGGAACTACTGGCCTATATCCAGAGCAATGCTCGCAGCGGTGTGCGCACCACGGTCAAAACCCTATTGGAGCGCTTCGAGCGCAAGAACTACGGTTGGTACTACGCGGCCATCCTCTGCAACCTCGCGCTGCTTTGCGCACGCGGCAAAGCGGAGGTGCGGCAAGACAGCAACCTGCTGGAAGGCGACAACCTAGAGCGCAGCTTGCGCAACACCAACGCTCACACCACCTTGGTGCTGGAGCCGCAAATCGAGTTCAGTGCCTCCCAGGTTCGCCATCTCAAAGAGTTCTTTGCCGACTTTTTCGACCGTCCCGCCAGCTGCAACGAAGCCCGCGCTCTGGCACGTGAAACCATCGACGCCATCAAAGAACTGGAGATTGATTTAGCCGACCTGCATGGGCAAAAAGCCTTGTATGGCTTCCTCAGCGTGCTGGATGGCGTGATGGCTACTCTCAAGGAAATCGCCGGCAAAAACGCCAGCTGGTTCCTTACCGAACTGTCCCGCGCCTCCGATGCCATGCTCGACACCAAAGAGCAGATCATTGAGCCGCTACGTCGCTTCATGGGTAGTCCGCAAAAAGCTATTTACGATCAGGCTCGCCAACTGGTGCAGGAGCAGGAAGACAATTTCGCCTATGTTGCCACGGGGGAGGTTGAAGCCATCAAGGCATTACTCACCGAGAATAAACCTTGGCAAGGCAACCGCCTGCAGCAGGCCAAACCGCAACTGGAGGCCCTGCAACAAGCCATTGCTAACCAGCTAACCAGCGAGAAGGCTACCGCAGTCAGCCGGCTTGCCGAGTTGGAGCAGCGTCTGCAGGGGAGCAACGAGTACGGCAGTCTTAAGCCTGAGCAGCAGGCTCAGCTCGCTGTGCCGTTTGTTGAAGCTCAGCAGTCAATGCAAGGGCAGAAGCGTATCGCCATGATCCGCGATCAGTTGCGTGCCTTCGAGGACAACCAATACGCACAGTTACTGCTCAAATTAGAGCGACTGGCTCGTCCGCAACCGGTACCAGATCCAATCCCACCCTTTTCTCCGCCACCAGCGGGAAATCAGGACATCGATTATCCGCCGCCACCAAGCACAGAACCACCCAAAGTGGCCGAACCGCGCTTGGTGCCCGCACGATCTATTACGGTGGGTTACAGCAAGCCTTGGCTGGCCAGTGAATCCGAGTTGGATGATTACTTACGACAGCTGCGCGAAGCTTGGCTGAAGGAAATCCAAGCAGGCAACCGCGTACAGATTTGAAACGGACAAGTGCCCCGATCATTTTCGTGAAACCACACAAATGATCGAGCAGGCCCATAAAGAGAAGAATGATGGAAACCACCAAACTCAAGAAGTTCGCCCAGCACACACGTCGCCTGCTCTTGGAGCAAGTGGGCGCCAAGCTCTCCCTAGTGCTATATGCAAGCAGTGCTGCCCGCCGTGAGAGTCCGCAAGCCGTTGCCCAGCTGGAAAAACAAATCGCCGCGAACGGCCGTGAGCAGCTCATCGACAAGGTCGCCTACACCTGGTTCAACCGCTTCTGCGCCCTTCGCTTTATGGATGTAAACGGTTACACCCGTATCCGCGTGGTATCGCCCGCTGATGAAGGCCAGTTCCAGCCTGAAATACTGGCTGAAGCCAAAGCAGGACATATCGACGATGAGCGCGTGCCCGAGAAAGTCCGCCAGCAGATCCAGGCTCTGCTTAGCGGTAACGCCCCTAGCCACGATCCGCAGCAGGAAGCCTATCGTCTGCTGGTAGTGGCCGAGTGCAACGCCTTCCACAGCGCCATGCCTTACCTGTTCGAGCGCATTGCCGACTACACCGAATTGCTGATGCCGGATGACCTGCTCTCGGGCAACTCCATCCTGGCCTACACCCGCGAAGCCATGACCCCTGATACCTGCCAGGACGTGGAAGTCATCGGCTGGCTGTACCAATTCTACATCTCCGAGAAAAAGGACTCGGTATTTGAGGGTCTGAAGAAAAATCAGAAGATCACGGCAGAAGATATTCCCGCAGCTACCCAGCTGTTCACCCCGCACTGGATCGTGCGCTACCTGGTGGAAAACTCTCTCGGCCGTCTGTGGATGCTCAACCATCCTAACTCGGCACTTGCCAGGCAGATGGATTACTACATCAAGCCCGAGGCTGCAGAAACCGACTTCCTCAAGATCGATTGCCCCGAAGACATCAAGGTCTGCGATCCGGCCTGCGGCTCCGGTCACATGCTCACCTATGCCTTCGATCTGCTCTATGCCATTTACGAAGAGATGGGCACTGACCCTAGCGAAATCCCGGAAAAAATTCTTACCCACAACCTCTACGGCATCGAGTTGGATGAGCGCGCAGGGGAGCTAGCCGCTTTTGCACTGACCATGAAAGCCCGCGCCAAGCAGCGCCGCTTTTTCAACAAGGCCATCGAGCCAAATATCTGCGTGATGGAAAAAGTGGTGTTCAGCCATGACGAGCTGGATGAATACATCACGGCCGTAGGGCGTGACCTGTTCACTCTTGACCTGCGTGAAACCCTCAAGCAGTTTGAGGAGGCCGATAACTTTGGCTCGCTGATCCGTCCCAAACTCAGCAGCGTGCAAAACGTGTTGCCCGTGCTGGAGGCTAAGGACATGGCAGGCAGTCTGTTCCTTGCTGGCACCCACGCTAAAGTGCTGCAGGTGCTACGAATGACCGACTACCTGAGCCCGCGTTATGCGGTGGTAGTTGCCAACCCTCCGTACAAGAAAAAGGCAGATCTAAATGAGTCATTGCAAAGCTGGCTCGATGTTGAATACGTCGAGGGTAAATACGACCTTTATCAGGCGTTTATCCTAAGAAGTCTGAAGCTGGTTTTAGCAAAGTCATATGTTGGCATGATCACGATGCAGGGTTGGATGTTCGCGCCTAGATATGAGGCGGTTAGATCTGTGATTTTATCTAGGTCAACAATCTGCACGATGGCCCAGCTTGGAGAGCGCGCATTTGACTCTATTGGTGGGGAGGTCGTTTCGACTACTGCATTCGTCTTGAGTAGCGCGGCCAATGAAGACTTCAAAGGAGAGTTTATAAAGCTGACTGAAGGCCAGTCTGAGGCCGAAAAGGATGCTGATCTTTTGAAGGCGATTCAAGTCCCTCAAAGCAAAATACGCTATCGGGTTTCGTCGGAGCAATTTGAAAAAATCCCAGGATGTCCGATAGTTTTTTGGGCATCTGAAAGGATGAGGAATTTATTCACAAGCTATCCTTCGATTTCCAAGGAGATCATCACGAGGGAAGGGCTCGCGACTGGTAGTAATGCCACGTTCTTACGGGAGTGGCATGAGGCGAGCGTGATGAATGTCGGTTTTAACATTAAAAGTGACGCCGAGGCTAAAACATCTGAAAAAAGATGGTTTCCTTATGTGAAGGGTGGTGGCTCTAGGCGTTGGTATGGTAATTCAGAGCATTTTGTAAATTGGTTTGATGATGGCCGTGAGCTTAAAAATTTCAAGGATGAAAAGACAGGGCGTATCCGCTCTCATAACTACAACGGTGAGTATGGCTTTCGTGAGGGGTTCACTTGGTCTGGCATTTCGAGCAGCGACTTTGCTGTTCGTGTGGTTCCGTGTGGTTTTATGTTTGATGCCAAAGGGCCAATGGGTTTCGTCAGTCAGTCAAGTAAAACGGAGGCCGTAGAGGCATTTCTGAATAGTCGTGTATGCAGCTTCCTACTAAGAATGCTTGCTCCTACGCTTGATTTTAAACTCACCCACGTGCTTAGTTTACCGTTCAAAAAGCCAGACGATGAGCAGTTGAATGATCGGGTTCGGCGCAGTGTGCTAGCCGCAAAGTCCGACTGGGACTCCTACGAAACCTCCTGGGACTTCACAGTTCTGCCATTGCTACACCCCGGCCACCGGCAGTCCACCCTACAAGCCGCTTATCAACAACTCCACTCTCACTGGCGCGAGATGATGCTAGAAATGCAGCGCCTCGAAGAAGAAAACAACCGTATCTTTATCGAGGCTTATAGTCTGCAGGATGAACTGACACCCGAGGTGTCGCTCAAGGAAGTCACCCTCACATGCAACCCACACTACCGCTACGGTGGTGACAAGTCAGGGGAGGAGTTGGGTGCGCAGCTGTTGGCCGATACGATGCGCGAGTTTTTGTCCTACGCCGTGGGCTGTATGTTTGGCCGCTACAGCCTGGACAATCCAGGGCTGGTGCTGGCCAACCAGGGCGACACACTGGCTGAGTATTTGCGCCAGATCCCCGAGCCGAGTTTTATGCCGGACGAAGACAACGTGATCCCGCTGCTGGATGGCGAGTGGTTTGCTGACGATGTGACCGAGCGTTTCCGCACCTTTTTACGCGTTACCTTCGGCGTGGAGCACTACGAGGACAACCTAGCCTTTATTGAGGCATCGCTGGGCAAGGACGTGCGCAAGTACTTTATCAAGGACTTCTACGCCGACCATGTGAAACGCTACAAGAAGCGCCCGATCTACTGGTTGTTCGCCAGCCCTAAAGGCACCTTCAGTGCGCTGATCTACCTGCATCGCTACCGCACCGACACAGCGAGTGTGGTGCTGCAATACCTGCGCGACTTCCGCAAAAAACTGGCTGCACGGCTGGACCACCTCCAACAAATCGGCATCAGCACCAGCGCCAGCCAAGGTGAAAAGACCCGCGCCCTCAAGGAAATTGAACCGCTCAAAAAGCAACTACTGGAGCTGGACGACTACGAGCGTGACACCCTCTACCCGCTGGCTACTAAACAAGTGCCGCTGAATCTGGATGACGGCGTCAAAGTAAACTACCTCAAGCTCGGCTCGGCGCTGAAAAAGATCGTCGGGCTAGATGCCAAGGGGGATGAATGAAGCATAACAAGGAGCAGATACAATGCTGATTCAGTCCATCCAACTGAACAATTTTTTGAGCTTCGGCGCGTTCTCTACCGTCATCCCGCTGGGGCCGTTGAATGTCATCATTGGGCCTAATGGTTCGGGTAAGTCCAACCAGCTCGAGTCAATCGAATTGTCGAAACGCTGCAGGCTCGGATTGGGAATGCATAAACATGAGTAACCCCAAAATCACCCAGGCCCTGAGTAACCTGTTCGACAAGCAGCGCATAGTGTTCTGGTATGACACGCGCCTGGAGTTTCGCGCTGATTTCGAGACGCTGGAGTTGCCGGATGTCGAGAAAGTCGAGCTGGCTAACAATGAGTTTGGCGTGAAATACCGCCTCCTGCGAGAGCAACCGGAACAGAAGTTTCTGATCTACCGTGAAGGTACTGAGCCTTCGCATTTGCACAATTGGCTGTTGGATGTGCAGCTTGCCAGTGGCAATTGCTTCCGTACCGATCAGGTTGCCTTGTGGCTGGCTGAGCTGGAGTTGGGACCGGACTGCTACCCACTTTTGGAAGCCCATGTGGCGTTTTTCGAATCCGCCAAGCGCCGTGAGGCCCTGAGCAAGTTACTTGAGCCGGGTGATTCGCAGAACCTGCTGCAACGCAAGATGCTCGCCGTGTGTGCCGGCAACGAGCCGCGCTTGGATGTGATTCTGGAAAGCCTGCTGGGTGATCTGGCCGCTGGCAAAGATGTGCGGATCAAGTTAATCGAAAGCAGCGGCTTGAATACCTATCTGTGGGAGCAGGTGAAGCGCGCCTATGGCTATAGCTCCGAGCAACCAGGGTTGCACGATTTCGTTATCGAGCTGTTTAAGGCTTGTTTCATGCTTGGGATCGACCCGGCTTACAAGGCGCGACTGTCCGCTGAGGCGCTGGTGTTCCTCAAACGCTGGAAGGACAGTCGTTCGCATGAGCAGAGTTTCGAGACACTGTCTGAGCAGTGCGCGGCGGTGCTGCAGATTGACGACAAGCTGCAAACTCTGGACTGGCGCAGCCTGCTGGAGCTGGATTATTTCGAGCTGATCGACCGCAAGATCCTCAGTGAGCTGGTACGTGCCGTGGTGGCCAGTACAGTCACCGCTGTGGAGGTTGAGCAGTGGGTACGCCAGCGCCGCCAGAGCCACTGGTTTGAGCGCTTCAAGGATGTGTACCTGGCGCTGGAGCATGCGGCGCAGTTCATCCAGGTGCTGGACATAACGCAGCTGCAAATGGAATCGCTGACTGATGGCGTGAAAAAGTACGCCAGCCAGTGGTTCAGGCTGGATCAGCGTTACCGCAAGTTCGTCTATCACCTGCGTGAATCCGGTCAGGCTTCGCTGCTGGGTGAGTTGGCTATGCAGGTCGAGAATCTGTACGGCAACAACTACCTGAGCCGTCTTAACGACCGCTGGCAGCAGCACGTGGATGCGGCGCAGCAGTGGGAGGCCGCGCCCGTAGTGCTGCAGCGCAATTTCTTCAGCCGCTATGTGCAGCCCTTTGTGGAGCGCAGAACTAAGGTGTGTGTGCTGATTTCCGATGCGTTCCGCTATGAGGTAGGCGAGGAGCTGCAAAGCCTGATTCGTCAGGAAGATCGCTTCGAGGCTGATCTGGAACCGATGCTGTCGATGCTGCCGAGTTATACCCAGCTGGGCATGGCGGCACTGCTACCCAACAGCAGCCTGCAACTGGCCGACAACGACAGTGGCGATGCCATAGTGGATGGTCAGAGCGCTCAAGGCTCGGTCAACCGGGGCAAGATTCTGGCGACCAGGGTGCCAGCATCTCAGGTGGTACGAGCCAAGGATCTACTGGCGATGAACCAGGCCGACTCTCGTGCCTTGCTGCGCGACAATGAGGTGGTTTACGTTTATCACAACCTGATCGACAAGACCGGCGACACCCGTGATACCGAAGAACGAGTGTTTGCGGCGGCCGAGGAAACGCTCAGTGAGCTAATCCGTCTGGTGAAGAAGCTGACCAACGCCAATGCCAGTAACCTGCTGATCACTGCCGATCATGGCTTCATCTATCAGAATCATCCGCTGCAGGAGAGCGATTTCCTCAGCGGTGAGCCAGAGGGCGATGAGGTCCTCTACCGCGACCGGCGTTTTGTACTGGGTCGTAGCTTGCGCGAAGGAGCCAGTTTTAAAACCTTCAACCCGGTGCAGCTAGGCCTGACGGGGACGCTTATGGTGCAGATTCCCAAATCCATCAACCGTCTGCGGCTGAAAGGCTCTGGTAGTCGCTTTGTGCACGGTGGTGCCACCCTGCAAGAGGTGGTGATCCCGGTCATCCGTATTAACAAGAAGCGCCAGAGCGATGTGGGTCGGGTGGGTGTGGAGTTCATCGGTGTCGGTGGTAAGACCATCACCACCGGGCAGTTGGCGGTGGTGCTCTATCAAACCGAGGCAGTGACCGAGAAACTGCAGTCGCGCCGGTTGCGTGCAGGTTTGTTCACGCTGGACGGTGAGCTGGTATCCGATCAGCATGAGCTGTTGTTCGACTTCAGCTCTGCTAACCCGCGTGAGCGGGAGTTGCCGGTACGCTTCATTCTCAGCCGCAAGGCCGATGAGGCGAACAATCAGCAGGTGGAGCTGCTCCTTGAAGAGACCGTGGAAGGCACTTCACACTTCACACGGTACAAAGCCGCGCGTTACTCCATTCGCCGCTCGTTCAGCAGCGAATTCGATTTTTAAGCAGGAGCTCCAATGAGTCAGCTCGACGACAAGATCAACCAGTACTTTGCCGGCCTGGTGGTGCGCAAAGACCTGGTCAAAGCGGTGAAGGGCAACGCCATTGTGCCGTCGTATGTGCTGGAGTACTTGCTGGGCCAATACTGCGCGACCAATGACGAGGCGACGATCCAGACCGGTATCGAGACGGTCAAGGAGATTCTGCGCAAGCACTATGTCCACCGAAACGAAGCAGGGCTGGTACGCTCGACCATCAAGGAGAAGGGGCGGCACAAGGTTATTGACCGTATTAGCGTCTCATTAAACGACAAGGATGACGTGTACGAGGCTGAGTTCGCCAACCTGGGCATCAAGAAGGTGCTGATCGACTCCAACACCGTCAAGGCCCACCAGAAGCTGCTGGTAGGTGGTGTTTGGTGCATTGCGGATGTGGAGTATGAATACACCGAGGATAAGTCTGCCTCACCTTGGATTCTGGCCTCGCTAAAGCCAATTCAGATTTCCCGCTTTGATTTCGACGGCTATCTGGAGGCGCGTAAGCAGTTCACCACTGATGAGTGGATTGACCTGCTGATACAGAGTGTAGGCTTCAATCCGCAGATGTTCGGCAAGCGCAATAAGCTCGCCCAGCTTATCCGCCTTATCCCGTTCTGCGAGCGCAATTACAACCTGATAGAGCTGGGGCCGAAGGGCACTGGCAAGTCGCACGTTTATTCCGAGTTCTCGCCCCACGGCATTCTTATCTCCGGTGGCGAAGTTACGGTTCCCAAGCTGTTCGTCCATAACGGCACAGGTAAGCTCGGCCTGGTGGGTTACTGGGATGTAGTGGCTTTCGATGAATTCGCCGGCAAGCAAAAGCGAGTGGACAAGGCTCTGGTGGACATCATGAAGAACTATATGGCCAACAAGTCGTTCTCACGGGGAGTGGAAACCTTGGGAGCAGAGGCCAGCATGGTGTTTGTGGGTAATACCGATCACACCGTGCCGTACATGCTTAAGCACACGGACCTGTTCGACCCGCTGCCGGAAAAGTTCCACGATTCAGCCTTTCTCGACCGCATTCACAGCTACATCCCCGGATGGGAAGTGGATGTCATCCGTGGCGAGATGTTCTCCAGTGGTTATGGCTTCGTGGTGGACTACCTGGCCGAGATCCTGCGCTCGCTTCGTAGTCATGACTACTCAGATCGCTACAAGGGACAGTTCACGCTATCCGACGATATTTCGACGCGCGACCGCGATGGCATCAACAAAACTTTTTCTGGTTTGATGAAGATCCTGTACCCGCATGACGAGGCGACAGACGCCGAAGTGGAAGACGTATTGCGCACAGCAATTGAAGGGCGCAAGCGGGTGAAGGATCAGTTGCTACGCATTGACGCGACCTATCCAGCAGTTCGCTTTGCCTACCAGGGTGCTGATGCTCAGGAGCGATTGGTGCGCACACTGGAAGAGGATGAGTACCCTAACCAGTACCATCGTCGGGGAGCGACTGAAGTTTCTGCTATCGATTTACCCCACGTCGGCACTGACCATTTGGCGCTTATCGAGGCAGCGCCAGCCAAGCAAAGGCCAATTTCACGCCCTATCAATCCAGTGTCTGTGGAGCCTGTGCTGAAAGAGCAGCATTTGGTCTTCCACGAAAATCAGCGAGGCCTGAGTTTTGACAAGTTGTTCAGTCCCTATCTGGTAGGTGCCAAGCGCATCATCATCACAGACCCCTATCTTCGTATGTTCCATCAGTTGCGCAATTTGATGGAACTGATGGAGACCATTAGCAAGCTGCAAGGTCCGGAAGATGAGGTGGTTGTTCATGTGGTGACCGTTGAAGATGATACAAATGGTGATCGCCAGACCGAAAGCCTGCAGAAGATCTCTGATGCTTGTACCGGTGTTGGCATCCAGTTCAGTTGGGCCTACGACACCAGCGGCACCAAGCATGATCGAGATATCACAACCGACACGGGTTGGAAGATAGTGCTTGGACGTGGCTTGGATGTTTTTCAACGCTTTGAGCTGAATGATGCCTTCAGCTTTGCGAATCGGCTCCAGCAGCATCGGCAGTGCAAAGAATTCAGTGTGACCTTTGTGCGGGTTGACCCGGCAGCTTGCTCGTAGGTTTACGGCGATTAGGCAGAGGCACTCTGATTGGTGTTCGCGGTACGAATAAAGAAAAAAGTTAGGTCAACTGTGGACGCCCTTAGGCGTGGGGAAGTCATAGTGTCGGCTGCAGCAGGAGCTGAGTACAACCGCTGGATTACGACAAAAAATAAGTGAGGGGAGTTTCCCTGCCGATGACTGCCCTAGCATCAGCCAAGGGCAGTCTATCGGGCAGTGTGAGCCTAGGCGTTATAGGTAACCTCGTTCAGCCAACGATACGCAGCCTTCGTGGCCTACAACGATATGATCCAGCGTCTTTGTGCCAATCATGTTGAGGGCGTTCTTGAGGGTGGTGGTCAGCGTGCGATCGGCCTGGCTGGGTTCGGGATCTCCAGAAGGATGGTTATGCACCAGTACCACGGCTGCTGCGTTGTGCTCTAGGGCGATCTTGACCACTTCCCTTGGGTAAACGCTGGCCCCGTCCAGCGTGCCGCGAAACAGCTCCTGAAATCCGATAATCCGGTGCTTGGTGTCGAGCAGCAGAAGAGCAAAGACTTCGTGCTCATGGTACTGCAGCAGTGTTTGCAGGTGGCTGAAGACCTGCTTCGGCTCTGTCAGTGCCCGGCCTTTAGACAGGCGACTCATTGCCAGTTGTTGCGCCATACGTAGGATGTCAGCTTCGGTGACAGGGGAGTCCATGACATAGGTGCCGGTCGTTTCACCGGCTTGGAGTTTGTGATATTTCATTTGGGTCTTCCTATACGAGTGCGTGAGAACGAAGGGTTCTGAGAAACCCTGTTACTGGACGGTGGGCTTGCCGTTGTGTCGCGTGGCTTGCGACTCCAATTTTTGGGCGAGTGAGGGTTTGGCAGGCGCTGCCGGTTGGGCTTTTGGCTCTAAAGGGCTGGGCTGATCTTCAATGCTGGGGAAGAACTCCTCGACGATGGCCCCGGTGTCCTCCTCACTGTCTTCAAAGGCCCCATTGTTAAAGCCCTGCCGGGCCGCGTGATCCAAGGCGCTCTGGTCAAAACCCGCGGCTTGTCGGGTTTCCTCCAGCTGCTGGGCTTCCAGTAAGGCGTCTTCTAAGCTCAGGCCGCTGCGCACCGTGATATCGACGTAGAAGATCGGTGTGCCGTGGCTCTGCCGAGTGGACTTACCCCGCAGACGCAGCTCCAGCGGCAGACAGGCCAGGCGATTGCCGGAGATTGCGCTGAAGTACTGCAGGCGTGCCGCCAGGGTACGTATGCTGTTGAACCCAGTGGTACGGAAGACGAAACTGCCCAGCGGATCGTCATCGCCAATTACCACGTTCAGCCGGCCGTAAGGCTTGCAGGCATTGCCTTGAGCCAGTGAACAGCCATCCGGTGAAGGACAGGGCAACGACTGGATGCCGTCCTTGGTCAAACGCTTGCAAGTCTCGCCGTTGCCTACCGAAACGGCATTAGCCAAGGTGATTGCGGTGTTCGGTGCGGCGCAGCCGCACTGTGCTTATCTTTTCGCCAACCGCCGCGCCAATCGCATGAAAGTGCTGGTGCATGACGGCTTCGGCATATGGCTGGCGGCGCGCCGGTTGAGCCAGGGCAAGTTCCACTGGCCAAGCATTCGTCATGGCTCTGAAATGCAGTTGGACACCGAGCAACTCCAAGCCTTGGTATTGGGCCTGCCATGGCAACGAGCAGGTTCCGGCGGCTCGATCACACTGCTTTAACGGCTGCCATTAGCCTATCGGTCTATCGCCGCGAAGCGCCTGCTCTGGCAAAATTCGGCGCATGACTTCTTCTCCCAATCTCGACCAAATGACTCCCGACCAACTGCGTGCCTTAGCTGCGCAATTGCTCTCGCAAGTCGAAACAATGGGTAAGACGGTCGAAACCATGGGCAAGAAGATCAACCGCGATCAGACGGTGATCGAGAAGCTGACCTTCGAAATTGCGCAGCTCAAGCGCTTGAAATTTGCCAAGCGCAGCGAGCAGATGAATCCTGAGCAGGCCAGTTTGCTCGATGACCTGATCGATACAGATATCGCAGCGATTGAAGCAGAGCTTCAGGCCTTGCAAACAGTGCCAGCGGCGACCGAGAAAAAGCAGAAGCCCAAGCGCACTGCATTGCCGGCTGAGTTTCCACGCACACTGATCCATCACGAACCTGACAACACTCACTGCCCATGCGGCTGCGCGCTGAAACGCATCGGTGAAGATGTCAGTGAGAAGTTGGATTACACACCGGGCGTGTTCACCGTCGAGCGTCATGTACGTGGCAAATGGGTCTGCGATGACTGCGAAACGCTTATCCAGGCACCGGTTCCGGCTCAGATCATCGACAAGGGCATCCCAACCGCTGGGCTGCTGGCCCACGTCATGATTGCCAAGTTTGCTGACCATTTACCGCTTTACCGTCAGGAATCGATCTTCGGTCGAGCGGGCCTGGCGATTCCACGCTCAACCTTGGCCGAATGGGTTGGCGTGACTGGGGTTCAGTTGCAGCCGCTGGTCGATGCGCTGCGCGAAGTGGTACTCGGGCAGCAGATTATTCATGCCGATGAAACACCCGTGCAAATGCTCATGCCGGGAACAAAGAAAACCCACCGTTCCTATGTTTGGGCCTACGCCACCAGCCAGTTCTCGGATGTGGCAGCGGTGGTTTATGACTTCAGCCCCAGCCGTGCCGGAGAGCATGCTCGCAACTTCCTGCAAGGCTGGAGGGGCAAGCTGGTCTGTGACGATTTTGGCGGTTACAAAGCCAGCTTCGAACTCGGCGTGACCGAAATCGGCTGCATGGCCCATGCACGGCGCAAATTCTTCGAGCTGCACGCTACGAATAAAAGCACGCTTGCTGAGCAAGCCCTGCGCTATATCCAGTTGTTGTACGAAATCGAGAGCGAAGTCCGCGATCTGGAGCCGGATTTACGGCGGCGAATACGGAAAGAAAAAGCCGTCCCGGTAATGGACATGCTACATGTCTGGATGAGCGCCCAGCGCGACCTTGTGCCCGAAGGCTCAGCCATCAGCAAAGCACTCGATTACAGCCTGAAACGCTGGGCAGCGCTGTCGCGCTACCTCGATGACGGGGCTGTACCCATAGACAACAATTGGGCAGAGAACCAGATCCGACCATGGGCTCTTGGACGCAAGAACTGGCTCTTCGCAGGGTCGCTACGCAGCGGAAAACGGGCGGCGGCGATCATGAGTTTGATCCAGTCTGCGCGGCTCAACGGTCATGATCCGTATGCCTATTTGAAGGACGTGCTCACACGCCTGCCGACGCAGCGGGCGAGTGAAATCGATCATTTGCTGCCGCATATTTGGCAACCGGTCTAATTGCGTAAGACGTGATGCTCGGATGCAAACGTTCAGTTGCGCCCAGTAAGCAGCGATGATGTCATATTGGACAAGCACGCTTATCGTGAGAAATTGGAACAGCCTTACGAGGTTGTGCCCGATACAGTTACATCAGAGCTCTTCCTTTGCCTCGGCGAACTGGCGCACGGCGTCGACTACTTGCCGTGCTCCGCTCTGAATTTCCTCTATCACAAAGCCGGCTTGGCTGACCAAATCGACGCCTTGATCGACCTTTTGGCGACTAGCCTGCATGCTCTCCACAGCATCCTGCGCTAGTTCATGGTTGCGCTTCACAACATCGACGATTTCCACGGTGGCCTGCGCCGTGCGGGCTGCAAGGTTTCGTACTTCATCGGCGACCACCGCAAAACCTCGGCCTTGTTCACCCGCCCTTGCAGCTTCGATAGCAGCATTTAGAGCAAGTAGGTTGGTCTGCTCGGCGATACCTCGGATGGTCTGCACGATGCTGCGGATCATCTCTGACTGCTGATTGACTGCAGTGATGCCTTCAGCCGCTCGTGAGAGCTCGGCTGCTATGCCTTGTACCACCTCGACCGTTTCACTAATGACCTCGGCACCATGGCGAGCGCTTCTGTCCGTCTGCTGGGATATATTGTAGGCGAGCGTGGCTGCATCGGATTCTGCCTGCTGCTGGCGCACTTGGGACGTAATATCACGGGCAAACTTAACTACTTTGTAAAGCCGGCCACTGGCATCGAATACCGGGTTGTAGGTTGCGCTCAGCCAGACGGTATCGCCATGCCGGTTGAGTCGCTGGAAGCGTCCAGAGAAGAACTCACCACGGTTCAGTCGCTCCCAGAAATCGCGGTATTCAGGAGAGTCCGCTTCACCTCGTGTGCAGAACATGCGGTGGTGCTTTCCCCGAATCTCATCCAGGCGATAGCCCATGGCCTGCTCGAAGTTTTCGTTGGCGTCGAGAACCTCACCTTTCAAGTTAAAGGAAATCGCAGCCATCGAGCGACTGATGGCCTGAACCATGCTGCTCTGCTCCTGCTCACGGATCACCTGAGTAGTAATGTCGGTGGCCAGCTTCAGCACGCCTTCGACGCGACCATCGGCGCCTCGGATAGGGTTGTAGCTGGCTTCGAGCCAGACCTCCAGGCCTTGCTTATTACGCCTTAGGAAACGTTCACGTATGTACTCGCCACCAGCCAGGCGCTGCCAGAACTTACGATAGTCGGCACTCGCCTGGTAATCAGGAAAACAGAAAATACGATGGTGCTGTCCGACGATCTCCTCCAGTCGGTAGCCCATGGTGGTAAGAAGGTTCTCATTGGCACCTATGATGGTGCCATCGGGTTTAAATTCAATTGTTGCCGTCGAACGGTCAACGGCCACGGCCCTTGCTTCTGCGGCCTGAAGCTTTTGCAGAGCCTCAGCCAAGGTCTGCTTGATTGCCTTGTTGAACATTGATTAGCCTTAGAGTGAATTTTACTATCGGACGAATGAGGAGAAGCCGTAAATCCCAATTCGAATGTTTAACTGATGCTTAAATCAGGTGATGTAGCGGGTCTGCAAATTGCACCAGCAAGCACCAACTTGAATCTATGGCTTGTGCAGTATCACGCTAGAGTCTTGGTCGCGCTTAAGCTTTCCAGCATCCTCTCTGCGCTCATCGGCTTGCCCAGCAGGTAACCTTGCAAAATGTCGCAACCCAACTCGGTAAGCATCTGTTGTTGTTCAGCGGTTTCCACACCCTCTGCAACGATCCTCAGCCCCAGCGTTTTACCGAGCGCTACTATGGCCGAAACGATAGCCGCGTCATCGTTACACTTAGCCAGCTCGGTGATAAAACCTCGGTCGATCTTCAGTTCGTTGGCTGGTAGGCGCTTAAGATAAAGCAGGCTGGAATAACCGGTACCAAAGTCGTCGATGGAGATATTCACGCCCAATGCTGCCAATTGATCAAGAACAATCAAAGCAGCTTCAGCGTCCCGCATCGCCGTAGATTCGGTAACTTCCAGTGTCAGGAAACGGGGGGGCAGGCCACTGCTTTGCAGGGCATTGCGCACGACATCAACGAGCTTTGCATGGGCCAGTTGTACCGTCGAAATGTTGACCGCAATACTCCATTCGTCTTTACCTTCGCCTAACGCTTGCCATTCGGCCATCTGCCGGCACGCCTCATGGATTACCCAGCTACCGATTGGCACGATCAATCCAGTACGCTCTGCCAAGGGCAGGAAACGGACGGGCGGCACCAAGCCCAAACCTGGCTTGTTCCAACGCAGTAAAGCTTCAACGCCGATCATAGGGCCATTTGGGGCGAGCATCTTCGGCTGGAAGTGCAGGATAAATTCATTCCGATCCAGTGCGCACCGCAGATCCTGTTGCATTTCCAACTGCAGGTGAGCGTTAACGTTCATAGCTTTTTCAAAGAAGCAGTAGCCATCGCGGCCCTGCTCCTTGGCGTGGTACATAGCCGCATCGGCATTGACCATCAGCTCATGCTCGGTTAGGCCATTTTCTGGGAATATAGCGATACCGATGCTAGCGGACACATGCACTGTCTGCCGCCCAAGTACGTAAGGTAATCGAATATTTTCCACCAAGCGTTGCGCCAACATCGCAGCGTCTTCAGGTTCGCCGGGATCGATAAGCAGAACGAACTCGTCGCCTCCGAGGCGAGCCACCGTATCTTCGCCGCGTTTGGCGTCGTTGATTCGCTTTGCTACTTGCAGAAGCAACTGGTCGCCAGTGTGATGACCGTAAGTATCGTTAACAGCTTTGAAACCATCCAGATCCATGAAGAGTACGGCAAAGTGGCTCTTCTGCCTGATGGCTTTATGAATCGCTTGCTGAAGACGGTCGTTTAGGAGGATACGGTTAGGGAGGCGAGTAAGATTGTCGTGAAGAGCTAGCTGCACCAGTTCACTGTTTGCGAGGTCAAGGGAGCTGGCAAGTATGCTGGTGCGGACGTCAAGCATTGATACGATCAAGGCAATAGCGCAGACAGCCAGCGTGATCAGAATCACCAAAACCATTAGCAAGTTGCTATCAATGCCTGCATTGACCGCTCCGCACACGCTCCCGATAGGAAATTGGGCAGCCGCCATTCCGGTATAGTGCATTCCAACAATGGCACACCCCATAATTAACGAGGCGCCGATGCGTGTACGATTGATGTACTGACCTTCGCCACGCAGGCGGAAAGCGATCCACAAAGCCACGCCCGAAGCAAGGATAGCAATCAGCACCGATAGCGCGAACAACGACGGAACGTATTCCACTACAGGATTCATCAGCAGCGCCGCCATTCCAACGTAGTGCATGGATGCAATTCCGATACCCATGAGCACCGCACCAAGCAGCAAACGCGGCAGTGGCATTTCCGTCTGGCATGCTAGCCACAAAGCAAAGGCGGAGGAGGCGATGGCGATCAACAACGATAAGCCAGTCAGCGTCAGGTCGTAACCCAGCTCGATGGGCAGTTGGAAGGCCAACATGCCAATAAAATGCATCGACCAGAGGCCCGTGCCCATGGCGGAAGATCCACCGGCAAGCCAAAGTGCCGATGCTTTGCCTTCGGTACGGGTGACTCGACCAGTCATGTCCAGCGCGGTATAAGACGCCAGGATCGCTACGGCGAAGGAAAACAGCACATACACGCTGTTATAGCTGCTTACTAGCATTGAAACCCCGAAGGTTGAATTTGGCTCCTCTGGGCATCGGCGGCACGAGCAGTTTCTGAAGAGTACGCTTCATCCTATCGTCAAAAATTTTACAAAAAAAAGCGTCATGCCAGCCTTGCGACTTCCACGGGCACGCTTACGGCTGAATGCGATGCTGGCAATTGTAGTGCCGTGCTGGGCACCCATATTGAATGACCTGGGCTTTGAAGGCCTTGGAATAGGAACCGAGTGTTGGCTGCATGAAATACCCGTTTAAAAGGCTAGATCTGGTGCTCACTTAAATTTGAGTGCACACGATGTCTTGGCTTTGCGGGGCTGGGTAGATGACATGGCCGGACGGTTACTCAAGGACAGCCGGCCACCCCCGTCGTCAGGGGGAGGCGTGGATCGAGACAGGGGGGCTGTGAGAGCGGGGATTGGAAGAAAGGGGCCAAAGGCCTGGCGTTAGCCAGTCAACTCGAGAATACCCAACATGTAGGTGCGATCCACGACATGCTTGCGAGTACTCGCCTGGAATTTTCCAAAGAGGTTTTTCAAGTGCCATTTCACGGTTTCTCCAGCGACATTCAACGCCTGGGCAATCTGCTTGTTCGACAGGTTGCGAGCGAGCAGTTGCAAGACTGCTCGCTCCTTGGGTGTGAGCAGGCGGCTGGGTGAAGCAGAGCTTGGAGGGGGCTCCGGGCGCACAACCGGACCTGAGTGAAGCGAGGCCTGCATGGCCGGCCTGGTCGTTTCGCTTGCGATCTTTTGCAACCACTTGACCAGTGCGGGATGGGTGTTCTGAACAATGCGCTGCAGTCTATGTCACGCTCGTTGGCGTAGTAGTGGTGCAATTGGGGACACCAGGCAGCGTCGATTTTGTCGTTACGTGAAGGGTGTAGTGGTCTAATTTCCCCGGACACCCCGATAGGTGGAAAATACACCTATTGAGGAGTTCTCCATGACCGACAAACGCAAAGTATTCGACGACAGCTTCAAGCTGGAAGTTGTAAAGATGATCAAGGACCAGGGCCTGAGTGTTTCACAGGTTTGTCGTGATCTTGATATTGGTGATACGGCCGTTCGACGCTGGGTACAACAGTATGAGGCCGAGAAGTTGGGGCAAGCCGGGATCGGCAAGCCGCTGACCTCTGAGCAACAGCGTATTCGCCAGTTGGAGCAAGAAAACCGTCAGCTCAAGATGGATAACGATGTATTAAAAAAAGCCACCGCCTTCTTTGCCCGCGAGCTGAAGTAACGTACCGCTTGGTTCGCCAGCTGCAACAGAAGGCTTGTTCGGTGGCGTATGTGTGCCGTTTGTTGGGGGTTAGTCGATCCGGCTTCTACGAGGCCAACAAGCGCGCTGGGGCTCCTGCATCGATCTGGCCCGTTGCTCTGCAACTCAAGGCGTCGTTTGCTGAAAGTGGCGGCTGTTATGGCAGTCGCCCATTGCGTAAAGCGTTACGCGCAAAGGGTATGCAAGTAGGCATTTACAAGATTCGCCGCATGATGCGCGTCAACAGCCTGCGTTCGGCCTGGAAGCGTAAATTTGTGCACACCACCGACAGCAAACATGACCTGCCGATTGCTGAAAATGTATTGAACCGCCAATTTGAACCCGAGGCGGCGAACAAGGCCTGGGTAGCAGACATTACCTACATCCGAACCCGCAGTGGCTGGTTGTATCTGGCTGTGGTGCTGGACTTGTTCTCACGCAAGGTAGTGGGCAGGTCAATGGCGCCGAACATGCCCGCTGAACTGGTGTGCAGTGCAATGCAGCTGGCGGTTGCTCAACGTCAACCGCCACCCGGCTTGATCGCCCACTCGGATCGCGGCAGCCAGTACGCGAGTGCGAGCTACAGAGCGCTACTGGCAAGAAGTGACATGCAGCAAAGCATGAGCCGTAAAGGTAACTGCTGGGATACGCAGTGATGGAGCGCTTCTTTCTGAGCTTGAAAATGGAGCGGGTATGGCGACGTGATTACGCCAACCATGCCGAGGCGATACGCGACATCACTGAGTACATCGTTGGGTTTACAACAACGAACGGCTGCACTCGAAACTGGGATATCTGCCACCGACCGTTTACGAACGGGCGATGGCGTCAAAATCACCTATCGAGGTGTCCGGAATTAGTTGACCACTACAGGGTGCGGGTTCCTCCCTGCTTGCCCGGTGACTCCGCATTTAGCGGAATTCCCGGCCTTCATTGAAAAACTTTCCCTCGCCTGAATAGGTAAGCACTTGCTGGAAGCCTCACATGGACGTTCGCTTACGGCTGAGCAGGTCGCCGCAGGCTCGATGAAGCCGCAGGGCTGCGGCATTCATCGGTACTTGCGGCGGAATTAATCAAGGCACTGGCGATTCTGTGGGGGGCGGTATCGAACCTGACCTTGGTCTTTGCAATGCCGCTGCTTACCTGGGCCTGTTCGTTCCAGTGCTGGTTGGCTGGCTTTGGTTACGCCAGGCGTTAGTTGCAGGGCGGAGGCAAGGCACGATGGCGGGACATCAAACTTTTAATATTGTTCTGATAATAGAATTAAATACTGTATAAAGAATAATGCAGGATAAATTGCCTGCCTATTCACGCCCTATAAAAACAAAAACGGTAACCAACATGTCATTTCTGAAAGGCTTCTCAATCGGCGCCAAGCTCCTCGTGCTGCCCGGGTTATTTGTGCTCGCTCTACTGGTTGTCTCGGGTCTGGCCTACCGCGGGCTGGCTAAGCAACAAGCGGTAATCGAGGAAATCGACCAGTTGCGTTTCCAGCAATATCGGCAAGTGTTAGAAACCTCGGCCGCCTCGCAGGCGGCGATGGTCGGCGCATATGCCACAGGCGCGCGCATCCTTGAATCCAGTGGGCAAGCTTCCGCGGAAGACCTTGAGTCATATCTTGAAGATATGCAGGCCAGTGTTGACGACATGCGTGCCGGGCTGGACAAGGTGGCTCGTGAAACTCGCCTGGGCGAAGAAGAGAGAGCGCTCTATCAAGCGGTGCAGGAGCAGGCCGCAGTGGTCGGCGAGGGGCTTGCCGAATTCAAGCGCACTGCTTTGAGTGACCAGATACAGGCTGCCTCGCTGCTGGGTCGGGTGCGTGCCGACAACAATGGCCTGCAAGGTCAATTCAACCGGCTGTTGGGCCTACAAGCCGAGCTGACCTCTGGCGCCTTCGCTGAGGCGGGCGCAACACAACAGCAGGTCTCACGGATGCTCGTCGCGGTGCTGCTGGGTGGCAGCTTACTGGCTGTGTTAGTCAGTCTTTTGTTGCGTGCGCAAATCATCCGGCCCATTCGGGAAATCGAGAGGGCTTCGATCGAGTTGCGCGATGGCGACCTGACCCGACGCGTGCGGGTCATGGGTCGAGACGAGATTGCCCACACGGCTCAGGCATTCAACGAACTCATTGATAGCTTCCAGCAGGCAATGCGCAAGGTAGCCGGAGTCGCGGCATCGGTCGGCGCCTCGGCAGAGGAGCTGGTGGGCGCTTCGGCGCGTGTGGCGCAAAGCTCTACGGCGCAGGCCGGTGCGGTGGGCGCGGTGTCGATGACCATCGAGCAGATGAGCGACGGGATTGCGGCAATCTCCAGTCATGCTGAAAGCCTGCGCAGCTGCGCCGAAGCCAGTTTGCGCGGTGCGCAGGATGGACACTTGGCCTTGTCGCGACTGCTCGAGAAAATCGACAGCGTGCGCCATGCATTCTCCGCCATCCGTGGCTCGGTGGGCGATTTTGTCGAAAGCACTACTGCGATCACCGCCAGCATCGGTCAGGTCAAGGACCTTTCCGCGCAGACCAGCATGCTGGCGCTCAATGCGGCGATCGAGGCGGCACGGGCTGGCGAGAGTGGACGCGGCTTCAGCGTGGTGGCGGACGAAGTGCGTAATCTGGCACAACGCTCTGCGCTGGCAGCCAACTCGATCAACCAGTTGACGGTAAAGCTCGAGAGCCAGTCCGAGGTGGTCGACGAAGCCCTGCGCGCCGGCACGGTGGCATTGGACGACAGCGGCCGACTGCTGAGTGAGTTGGAAAGTACCCTGCAACAGGCAGCGGAACTGGTCGGCGACTCCACGCGTGGGGTGGACCGGATTGCCGATGCGGTGAGCGTGCAGAACGAGGGTGGGCGGGGCATCGTTGCCAACGTCGAGCACATCGCACGCATGGCCGGCGAGGGCGATGCGATCACTCATCAGGTGTCCGGAGCTGTGGTGTCTTTGCGCGAACTGTCCGATGAGCTGAATGTAGCAGTGGGACGTTTTCGCTACGAGGCCTGATTTGCTTGAGACTTCGGTGTCCTGAATATCAGCAGCAGGGGTATGACTCCAATGGATAACCACATCAGCAGCTTGAAGTCATCCAGGTAGGCCACCCAGCTGGCCTGCACAGTGATCATGCCATCCAGCGCCGCACGCCCGCCGGCGGTTAATGGATTGAGTTGGTTGTTTACAGGCCAGGCATCGAACAGGCGGTTGAACGGCGTAACGTATGCGCCGATTTCGGCATGATTGATCTGAGTGTTTTGAGCCAGCAGCACCGTAACGATCGAGATGCCAACGCTTGAGCCGACATTGCGTGACAGGTTGTACAGACCAGTGGCTTCGCCACGCAAATGCGGCGCTAGGGTGGTAAAGGCGATGGTGGTCAGTGGGACGAACAACAGACCCAGGCTCGCGCCCTGAATAAAGCCGACGTACACGATGGTGTTGATGGACACTGCCGGCGTCCAGCCGGTCATCATGTACATCGACCAGGCGGACAGCAACAAACCGCAAAACAGTATCCAGCGAATATCCACTTTGCCGATGATCTTCCCGGCAAGGAACATGCTAAGCATGGTCCCCAGTCCGCGTGGCCCCATGACCATGCCGGCGGTGAGCACCGGGTAACCCATCAGGGTTTGCAGGTAGGGTGTCATCAGCGCCAATGACGCTAAATAGGTAATGCCGATGATGAAGATAAACACGACCGCCACCGAGTAATTGCGGTCCTTGAACAGTTTCAGACTGATAAAGGGCTTGTCGTGGGTGAAGGTGTGGACGATGAAAATGTACGAAGCGATGGCGGCCACCAGCGCCTCCAGGATGATTTCTCCTGAATCGAACCAGCCCAGCTGTTCACCGCGGTCGAGGAACAATTGAATCGACAGGATCGCCACGCTGAGCGAGCCAAAGCCTAGCCAGTCCAAACGGGCGGTTCTGTCGGCCGGGGTTTCCTGAATGAAGCGCATCATGCCGACAAAGGCCAGCAATCCGATAGGCAAGTTGATGAAGAACACCCAGCGCCAGCTGAGGTGTTCTGTTAGCCAGCCGCCGATCATCGGACCCAGCACCGGACCAACCATCACCGACACGCCGAACAAGGCCACTGCCGAGCCACGGTCTTTCTGCGGGTAAATATCCAGCAGAATGCCTTGCGATAACGGCACCAATGCTGCCCCTGCCAGCCCTTGCAGTAAACGGAACAGGATGATTTCTTCCAGGGACCGGGCAATGCCACAGAGCACCGACGCCAATACAAAACCGAAGATCGATCACAGCAATACGCGCTTGCGACCGAAGCGTCGGGCAAGGAATGCCGAGGGCGGCGTCATGATGGCGGTGGCGACGATGTAGGAAGTCAGTACCCAGTTAATCTGGTCGGCACTGGCCGACACACTGCCCTGCATATAGGGTAGGGCGACGTTGGCGATGGTGGTGTCCAAGGCTTGCATGACCACTGCCAGCACCACACACAGCGTAATCAGTACTCGTAGCGGCGAAGGTGGCAGCGGCCCAGTTACTTCACTCATGATGGCGGGCGAGCAGGTTGGCCAGCGGTTTCGGCAGACCACGGGCGGTTCCGGTATCGATCTCTACCAAGGCACTCATGCCGTGGCGCAGCGCGGGTTTGCCTACGGCATCGTCGATACGGATCTTCACCGGAATACGCTGCACAACCTTCACCCAATTGCCCGTGGTGTTCTGTGCCGGCAGTAGCGAAAAGCTGGAGCTGGAAGCCGGGCTGATGCTTTCCACGGTGCCGTGCCAGGTCACGCCGGGATAAGTGTCTACCTCAATGGTTGCGTCCTGGCCGACGTGAGCGTTGGTCAGCTCGGTTTCTTTCGGCGAGGCAGCCACCCATAGGTGTTCGCTGGACACCAGGCTAAAGCCTGATTGTGGGGGTTGCAGGTAGGCGCCCACTTGCAACGAGTCCACGTTGGTCACCACGCCGTCGAACGGGGCGGTCACCACCGAGTTACGCAGGTTGCGTTCGGCTTCATTGAGCGCTGCTTGTGCTTGTAAGTAGGAGGGATGTTGCTCGAGAGGCCTGTCCAGCCGTCCTCCCAGTTGGGCTAATGCCGCAGCAGCCTGGGACTTGGCTACCAAAACCTGCTGGCGGGTATTGTCGAGGTCCTGATGGGCGTCGTCGTAGATTGTCTTGGAGACGGCGGCAACGCTGACAAGTTTTTCCAGCCGTTGGAAATTGGTCTGGTAGTAGGGCAGCCTGGCTTCAGCCTGGGCGATTTCGGCCAGTGACTGGTTGTAGCTGGCCTTGAGGTAAAGGATCTGGTTGCGCGCGCCTTCCAGTTGCGCGCTGGCACTGGCCAAGGCGATTTCAAAGGGTTCTGGCTTCAAGCGAAATAACACTTGGCCCTTGCTCACGACTTGGTTGTCACTGACCTCAATGGCCGCCACGATCCCGGCCACATCGGTCGAAACGCCCACCCGTTCGGCCTGAACGTAGGCGTTGTCGGTACTGACCACTTGGCCACCCAACACATACCAAGCGCCACAGGCCACGACGACAATCGGCGCCAGCAAAAACAGGCCGACGCGCCAGCGTTGCCGTGGAGCGCCGGAGGATTCTGGCCCATGACGATCAAGGGTGGGAGCTTCAGGCGCCTGCGCTTCAGGTTTCGCCAGTGGGTCGAGTGGACGGGCTTCTGCCTGCACCGCATGACGCTGCAATGTGGACTCAGCCATGCGTCACCTCGTCTGCCGCGCAGTTAGTGGGCTCATCCACCGGCTGGCTGCAAGCCGTCAGCAAGTGTTCACGCATGCGTTCGAGGTACTGCAGCAATTGATCGTGCTCCTGAACGGAAAAGTCGGCCATGGTTTCCACTCGAGTCTGCTCGCCAATGGTGCGCATGAATTGCAGCAGCGGATGGGCATCCGGAGTGAGAAATAACAGGGAAAAACGGCGATCGGTGGCGCGGTTGCGACGTTCGATCAGACCGCGCTCCTGCATTTTGTCCAGCAAGCGCACCAGCGTGACCGACTCGATTTCAAGCAAGTCGGCCAGACCCTTCTGGTGAATGCCTTCATGCGTGGACAGTTTGGCCAGAACTTGCCATTGAGAGCGCGTGAGACCGGCTGCGCGGGCCCATTGTTCGAAGCGTTTACGCATCAAACGGGCAACGTCATGGAGGACAAAGCCGAGGATGGATTGGGTCATCGTCAACGCACCTGAAGTGAATGAGCATGCTCATGGTGATCAGGCTTATAGGTTTTCTGCTGATCCTTTTCAAGGAAAAATGGGCATTAAAGTTAAGAATGTTCATATTCAGCGATTTATTTGGCTGATAATCCGTTTTGTTGAGCAGTGTTCGGAGTATTTCTGGGTTCTAGATAGGTTTTTATGAGTATGAACATAAATCATTAAAATGTTTACTTATGGTTGCCATTACAGCATTGTACCGCTACCGTTAGCGTTGATTGCATTGCAAACAAAAGCCCAAAAACACAACAACAATGAGGCAAACCGATGACGACCCCTGGCTGGTGGGCCATGGCGCTTTCCGAGGCTGTGAATGATCAAAAGCCATTGGCCGTGGCCTTTGGTGGCGAGGAACTGGTCCTGTTCCGCAACGCAGCCGGGCAGGCTTTTGCTCTGGAAGACCGTTGTCCACATCGGCGGGTGCCGTTGGCTCTGGGACGAGTTGTCGAGTCTGGTTTGCAATGTGGTTACCACGGCTGGACCTTCGATGGTGCCAGTGGCGGTTGTACAAAAATTCCCAACCTTAATGATGATGAGCGCGTACCGCCACGCTATGCCGTGCGGGCCTTTCAGGTGAGCGAAGCCAATGGCTTCGTCCATGTGTGGTTGGGTGAGGGCGCATCGCAAGGGGAGCTCCCCAGCAGCGATTACCGGCCAAGCGGTCGCGAATTTACCGGTTCCACCGTCGTCAACATGAGTCACGACCAGTATCTGGCGGCGATGCTCGACGGCCCGGAATGCTTGCTCGGCTTTACCCATGTGCGCCTCACCGATTTCTTCCTTGGCGATCTACGCAGAGAGCAGGGCCGCGTGGTTCTGGAGCGCGGTGCGGTATGGTCCACACAATTTCTGCCATCGCAGTTTGTGGTGGACTACCCCTTGATTGTGCGCACCGCAGTACCCCTGAGCGGCGGCAGTATTCGGGTGGATTTGCTCAACGAAGAAGAAATGCCGCTCGTTACCCTGATGATCGCAACCGGGGCCAACCGCCGTGGCACCACCAGCCTGTGCTGGCGAGGATTCGTGACTGAGCACGTGCCGGCCAAGGCACCGTTGCGTTGGCGTATTGCCCGTGCATTCAGCAGGTCGCCGTTCCGGGTGAACCACTTGATTGACGGCGTAGCCGTCGCGGCCCTGCTGCAAGCCCCATCCCGCGACCTGCGTGCCTTTCGCCGACCGCATCTGATTCCCGCAAGCGCGATCGTCTGAGCACAGGAGAACTCACCATGCATTCCGTGCCTTCCTCTACCGATACTCCGTCGCGCAAAGTGCGGGGTGACTGGACACCGATCAACTATGACCTGCGTGACACCTGGTTTCCGGTCTCCCATAGTCGCGACCTCAGTGCCCAGCCAATTCGTCGAATCATTCATGCCCAACCCTATTACCTGTGGCGGGAAAACGGGCAGCCGAGAGCAGCTGAATTCCATCCCTATCGTCTGCGTGAAAATACGTGCGTGCTGACGGCATTCACTGGCGGCAGCGGGTTTTATCCGCTGGTCGAGCGTTACGGCTACATTTGGGTCTGGTACGGCAACCCGGATGCCGCCGATACATTGCTGCTGCCGCATATCCCGTTCCTGCCGCAAGACGGCAGTCTTCCTGGCTACACCCAGCGCACCGTGCGATTCGATGCGACCTCTGCGCTCTCTGTAGAAAACCTGATTGACCTGACCCACGCCGATTTCCTGCATGCCAATACCATCGGCGACGGCATCAGCGAGTCGGACGAGGTCGAGGTGCAATGGACCTCTGAAACGGTGACCCGCACCCGTACAGTCGCACAAAAATCAGTGGCGCCGATCATGCGTTGGGTCGGCGGGGTGCGCGCCAAGTACCAGGATTTTCGCGCGGTGCTGCACATCCATTTGCGCAGTAATGTGTGCATCTCCTACCCGCGATTTCGTCCCGGTTATGACGTTCCTAACTTGCAACCGTTCTTGCCGGTGGGCAAGCATCGCTCGCGCTGTGACGTCACGTTCAATACCACCGCTGCACCGTCACCGTTTCGCTACGTGATGCCGCGCATCAACTACATCATCCAGCCCCAGGACAACTCGGTGGTGCGTCCGCAAAATCAGCGCTATTTCGAGACCGATGAGCGACGTGACCTGCATTCGCGTTTCGATACCCCAGGTACTCGTTATCGCTACCAGATGGAACAACTGGTCGAACGCCAGCGCGCCGGTCAGTTCGCCTACGGCAGCGATGCTGAACCCGGACGCGATATCAGCACGTTGTTGGGCATGAAAGACTGACCCCATCACGCAAGGAGTACGGCTATGGATCTGGGCATTGGCGGGCGCATGGCGGTGGTATGCGCGTCTTCACGAGGGCTTGGCAAAGCCTGTGCGCTGGCATTGGCGCAGGAGGGTTGCGAGATACTGATCAACGGCCGCAATGCCGAGACCCTGGCGCAAACCGCGCAGGACATTTTTCTCGGCACTGGCCGGCTGCCCCGCACGGTGGTGGCGGATCTGTCCACCTCTGCCGGGCGTGCGACATTGTTGGCCGCGTGCCCGGTAGTCGACATTCTGGTGACCAACAACGGCGGCCCAGAGCCGGGTCGTCTGGAGGATTGGGATCACGCGGCCTGGATGGCGGCCATTGAGGCCAACATGCTCTCAGGCATTCTGCTTATCCAGGCTGTGATCGGCGGTATGCGGGCGCGAGGTTTCGGCCGCATCGTCAATATCACCTCGGCGATGGTCAAGTCACCGCGTTTGCCGTTGGGTTTGTCCACCGCTGCACGTGCCGGGCTGACCGCTTTTTGCAAAGCTCTGTCGGTCGAAGTGGCACGGGACAATGTAACGATCAACAATCTGCTGCCGGAGCGCATTGAGACGGACCGTCTGCGCTTTATGACCGAGCAGCTGGCGGGGCTTCGCCAGCTCAGTTTTGAGCAAGCACGGGTGGAAATGCTCAAGCCGATAGCGGCGCGACGATTTGGCCAGCCGAGCGAATTGGCAGCCGCCTGCGCATTTCTCTGTTCGGCGCAAGCCGGCTATATCACCGGGCAAAATTTGCAGATCGACGGCGGCAGTTATGCTGGATTGATTTAGCTTCCCCGGCGTTCCTTCCAGTCGGCGGGCAGCACTTCGCTGGCGTCGAAATCCAACTCCACTTCAACCCCATTGGGGTCCTGCATGAACAGCTGCCACGTGCGATCGGCGCCGGGAGCACGGATCACCTTGAATCGCACGCCGTGCTCATCCAGGTGCGTCCACATTTTCTGCAAGCCCTGGGCATGAAACGCCATATGGTCGAGCACGCCACGTCGCGGCTCCGGCATTTGTGATACGCCCACCACATGCAGTACGGGCTGTTGCCGGGCGTACAGCCAGAAGCCGGGAACCGGGAAGGGCGGGCGTGGCCCGTCGACCAGACCCAGTACCTCCACGTAGAAATCCCGTGTCGCCTCCAGTTGGTTGGTGACGATGGTGAAGTGGTCCATGCGCAGGATCATCGCAACGCCCCTGATCGGCTTTTAGTGATATTTAGACGAATTGTTATTTGCTGTTCATATTCCTGCTTATGATTCTATATTCGGAATACTAATCTATCTATGGAATTTATCATTGATCGCTTAGGGTAACGCCATGGATTCGTTCTGCAGCTCTGCTGCAAAACGCTAAGCGCAGAAGAAGACAGGTGCTGAATGAGCCAGGCAATCCTCGAAGGAATTCGCGTCATCAGTCTGTGTTCCGGCATTGCCGGCTCTGCCGCTGGCATGCATCTTTGCGAAGCGGGTGCCGAAGTGGTGATGATCGAGCCACCCGCCAACCCCGCCAGAGAGAAACAGGCGCTGTTTGCTGTGCTTAACCGTGGCAAGCGCAGTGTCATCCTCAGTCTGGAAAATCCCCAAGATCGTCAGCAACTAAACTCTCTGCTCGCGAGCGCCGATGTGCTGCTACACGACTTCACACCTTCGGTAGCGCAGGCCCATGGTCTGGCCGACGCGCAACTCGCTGCAGACTTTCCTCGCTTGATTATCTCGGCAATTAGCGGCTGGCCCCAACGGCATGCACTGGCGAATGCCATCCCCTGGGAAACTTTGATCCTGGCGCGCCTTGGCCTGTTGGACGAGCAACCGGCGCATCGCCCCGGCCCGGTATTCGTGCGCATGCCCTTTGCCAATTGGCTGGCCAGCTGGTTGTGCGTGGTTGGGGTGATGGCGCGGTTGCTTGCACGCGAACGTGACGGCTGCGGCGGTATCGCTCATACGAGTTTGGCTCAGGCAGCCTTGGTGCCAATGACCATGCATTGGAACCGCGCGCAAACGCCGACGCAGGCCTTTGCCAAAGGCCTGGATAAACACATTCCTATTCCGTTGCACCAATGCGCTGATGGCCGCTGGTTGCATGTGCATTATTCGCCGGACAAATCCCCGTGGATGGCCGCGGCACTCAGTGAGCTCGGCGAAACCGAAGTGGCTCGCTTGAACGCGCTGTGGCCATCGAGCCATGTGGCGCCAAACTTCGGCGCCAACAAGGCGATCATTGCCACACGGCCGGCACAGGACTGGGTCGAGCATTTCTGGCAGCACGACGTGGCCGCGCAAATTGCCGCTCCCTTTGGCGATATCTACTTCGACGAGCAAGCACGCCTGAATGGTTATGTGGTTGAAGTCGACGATGTGCAATTGGGCAAGACCCTGCAACCAGGCCCTGCCTGGCAGGTGCAGCCACCCGCACGAGTTGGCGGTAGCGCACCTCTGGCAGGTGAGGGGAACGCCGGACTGTCAGGCGCCGATGCTGTGATCCCTTCGCAAGTGCCCAGGTCGAGCCCGGCGCCCTTGCCTCCGCTGCACGGTCTGAAAGTACTGGATCTGGGCGCCTACCTGGCCGGGCCGTTTGCTTGCATGCTTCTGGCGGACCTCGGCGCCGAAGTCATTAAAGTCGAAGCGCCCAAAGGCGATGCCATGCGCCGCCTGGAGCGGATTTTCAGCGGCACCCAGCGTGGCAAGTTGGGGGTAGCGCTGCAGTTGGGCGATCAGCAAACCGAGCCCGCCGTAGAAACGTTGGCCCGTTGGGCCGATGTTGTTCACCACAACATGCGGCTGCCGGCCGCACGCAAACTCAAGGTCGACTACGAGAGCCTCAAAGTGCTCAACCCGCAGCTGGTGTATTGCCATGTCAGTGCCTACGGACCGACCGGACCGCGCGCGGATTGGCCGGGTTTTGACCAATTGATGCAGGCTTCCTGCGGCTGGGAGAGGGAGCAGGGCGGGGAGGGGCAGGCGCCGATGTGGCTGCGTTTTGGCGTGGGCGATTTCTTTGCCGGTTTATCCTCGCTCTATGCCTTGCTGCTGGGATTGTACGAGCGCAACCGCAGTGGCGTCGGGCAAATGGTCAGCTCGTCATTGTTGGGCGCTACGTTGCTATCGATGAGCGAAGCGGTGGTGCTTGAAGACGGCAGCCTGACCCCAATCGAACATATGGATGCGCAACAGACTGGTGTGAGTGACGCACACCGTTTGTATCTATGTAGCGATGCCTGGCTGGTGGTGGCAGCGCTGCAACCGGATGAGGTGCAGCGTTTCAAGGCGCTCATGGGTGATCAGCCCGAAACCTGGTTTGCAGGTCTTACCCGGCAAGCGGCGCTCGCAGCATTGGCTGAAGTGCAAGTTCCTGCGCAGGCCGTCCTGGAGGCGCAGATGGATGCCTTTCTCGACAGCCCCGAACACGCCGCCGCGGGTCTGCACGCGCATTACTCACATGCTGTTTACGGCGACTTGCAACAGATCGGCGCGTTCTGGGATTTCGGCAACTTGCCGTTATCGCTGCAGCGCCCACCGCCCGCCCTCGGCCAACATACCCGGCAAGTTCTGGAAGGCCTCGGCTTTACCGGCAGCGAGCTCGAACGATTGGCCTCGGCTGGCCTGGTGGCGCTGTAACGGTGGGCCTATTGGCCGGCAGCATTTTTCGACAAGCACAAGGAATACCCATGTACGAGTTGGATTTCAGCGGTAAAACCGTGCTGGTAGTCGGCGGGTCCAGTGGCATCGGCAATGGCATTGCGCAGAACTTTCGCCAGCGCGGTGCCGAAGTGCATGTCTGGGGTACGCGTGCCTCGGCGGCGGCCTATCACGACTCACCCGACTCTAACCTTGAAGGCTTGCATTACGCGCAGGTCGACGTCGCGGATGCAGCGTTGATCGAAGCGGTCTGTGTGCCATTCACCCGTCTGGATGTGTTGGTGCAAGCGCAAGGCACGGTGCTCTACGACCGTCAGGAATTCCTCGCTGAGGGCTTCAAGCGCGTGCTCGACATCAACCTCACCAGCCTGATGGTCTGCGCGCAGAAATTTCACCCGCTGCTGATGGAAGCCAAGGGTTCGATGATCACGGTCAGTTCGGCAGCAGCGTTCCATTCTACCCGTGGCAACCCTGCCTACAACGCCTCGAAAACCGGCGCTTTCGGGCTGACTCGCACCTTGGCCGAAGCCTGGGCTCGTGATGGTATCCGGGTGAATGGCATTGCCCCGGGGCTGGTGGAAACCAAGCTGACACGGGTGACCACCAGCAACCCGAAACGCCTGGAAGGTGCGCTGCGCGCCATTCCTCAAGGGCGCCTCGGCACGCCTCAGGACATGGCTAATGTGGCTCTGTTTCTCGCCTCGCCGCTGGCCAGCTATGTGCTCGGCCAAACCCTATTGGTCGACGGCGGCATGCTGCTGGCCTGATCGCTATTTGCTAGGAGAAACACCATGGCCTGGGACTTTCAGACCGACCCCGAGATTCAAGTGGAACTGGATTGGATCGAGCAGTTCGTGCGTGAGGAAGTCGAGCCTCTCGACCACGTGTTGGGCAGCCCGTGGAATATCCACGACCCGCTGTTCAAGCAACTGGTCAAACCGTTGCAAGCGCAGGTGAAGGCGCGCAACTTGTGGGCTTGTCACCTGGGCCCGGAACTGGGCGGGGCAGGGTATGGCCAGGTGCGCCTTGCGTTGATCAATGAAATTCTCGGCCGCTCGCTGTTCGGACCGATTGTGTTTGGTTGTCAGGCACCGGACTCCGGTAACGGTGAAATCCTCGCCCATTACGGCACGCCGGCGCAGAAGCAGCGCTACCTGCAACCCTTGCTCGACGGCGATATCGTGTCCTGCTTCGCCATGACCGAACCCCAAGGCGGCGCGGACCCTGCGGTGTTCACCACCGAAGCGGTGCGTGAGGGTGATGACTGGCTGCTGAGCGGCGAAAAATGGTTTGCCTCCAATGCCCGCTACGCCGCGTTCTATATCGTGATGGCGGTCACCGATAAAAACGTGTCGGTGTATGAAGGCATGTCGATGTTTATTGTTGCCGCCGATGCTCCGGGGGTGAGCATTATCCGCAACGTCGGTATCGCCGATGACCCGGCCGCAACCCATGCCTACCTGTCGTTCGACAAGGTGCGAGTGCCTGCTGGCGACATGCTCGGCGCGCCCGGTCAGGCGTTTGTCGTGGCCCAGGTACGACTGGGTGGCGGCCGCGTGCACCATGCGATGCGGGTGATTGGCCAAGCGCAGAAAGCCCTGGATGCACTCTGTGAACGATCCCTGTCGCGTAGTACCCAGGGCAGCCGCCTGGCGGACAAGCAGATGGTCCAGGAAAAAATTGCCGACTCGTGGATCGAGCTCGAACAATTTCGTTTGCTGGTCATGCGCACGGCATGGCGCATCGACCAGTATCAGGACTACAAACGGGTACGCAAAGACATCGCTGCGGTGAAAGCCGCCATGCCCAAGGTGCTGCATGACATCGCCGCGCGCGCCCTGCATGTACATGGCTCGTTAGGGGTAAGCGAAGAAATGCCGTTTACCGGGTACATCGTCCGCTCCTTCCAGATGGGGCTGGCCGACGGGCCCACCGAAGTGCACAAAATCACGGTCGCCAAACAACTGCTACGCGATTATCAACCCTGCGACGAACTGTTCCCCGATTACCACCGGCCCACCGCGGCGGCCCGAGCCCGGGAAAAATACGCCGATGCATTGGCCAGTCTGGGCGAGTACGACGCATGAACGACTGGCAGGATCTGGTCGAACTCGAGCGCCTGGCTCTATGGATGGACTCAAAGGGTCTGGAAAGTGGCTCCATCGAGGCCCCACTGCGATTAACCGGAGGCACTCAGAATCTGTTGCTGCGCTTTCGGCGTGGCACGCGCGAATTCGTATTGCGTCGGCCTTCCAGGGAGTTGCGCGAAGTCGGCAGTAAAACCATTGCCCGTGAAGCACGGTTGCTCAAAGCGTTGGCCGGATCGCCGGTGCCCCATGCCGGCCTGATAGCCGACTGCGCCGACCAAGACGTTCTGGGCGCCAGTTTCTATTTGATGGAACCAGTACAGGGCTTCAATCCCAACTGCGCGGCAGGTTTGCCGACGCCGCACGCGCAGCAGCCAGCAATGCGCCGACGTATGGGGCTGGCCATGGTGGACGCGTTATTGCGTCTGGGAGAAATCGACTATCAGGCGGTGGGCCTGGGGGATTTTGGGCGGCCCGAAGGTTTTCATCAACGCCAGGTCTCACGTTGGCTGGCGCAACTGGACAGCGTCAAAGACTACCCCGGTTGGCCGGGCGCGAGCGGTCTGCCGGGACTTGCCCGGTTGGCCAACTGGTTGAGCGAGCATTACCCGACGCAGTTCCAGACCGGTATCCAGCATGGTGACTTTCACTTGTCCAACGTCATGTTTCGCCACGACAGCGCGGAACTGGCCGCAGTTGTCGATTGGGAGCTGGCGACCATCGGCGATCCGTTGCTCGACCTTGCCTGGCTGGTAGTCACCTGGCCCGGTGCTGATGGTCGTGGTGCCGGCACCATTGAAGTTCGCCCCTGGGAAGGCTTTTGCAGCAGCGACGAACTGGTCGCCCATTACCGCGCCGGCAGCTCGCGCTCGTTGGCGGACTTCACCTGGTACCTGGTGTTGGCCGGCTTCAAGCTCGGCATCTTTCTCGAAGTCAGTTACGCCCGTGCGTGTGCGGGCAAAGCCTCGATGGTCTCGGGTGAAAAACACCACGCCTCAGCGTTGCGTCTGTTCGCTACGGCGTTGCAGCGCATCGATCAAACAGTCTGATATCAGAGGAACAGCCCATGCAGCTGGCCGGTAAACGCATCATCGTCACGGGGGGCGCCAGGGGTATTGGCGCGGCAGTGGTCAAAGCATTTGTGGAGGAGGGAGCCTATGTCGTCAGCCTCGACCTGGGCGAAGCCGCCTCGATGACGGGGGACGGTGGCGGGTGGGCGCATACACGAGTCTGCGATATCGCTGACAGCCAATCCGTGGACGCCGCTTTCGCCTGGGCCAACGAACGGCTCAATGGTCTGGATGTGCTGGTACATGCTGCGGGTATCGCGCCGAATGCCAGTGCCGACAGCATCACGCTGGACGAGTGGGAAAAAGTCTTTGCGGTGAATACCCGTGGCACATTCCTGACCAACCGCGCGGCCTATGAGCTGCTGAAGGGCAGCGGTGGGCGGATCATCAACTTCGCCTCTGGGGCAGGCGTCATCGGACAGCCCGGCAAAGCCCATTACGCGGCCAGCAAGGGGGCCGTGCTGGCGTGGACGCGCACGGTGGCGCGGGAGTGGGGCCCATTGGGCATTACCGTCAACGCTATCGCCCCGGCGATGTGGACGCCGATGTACGAGGCGACTCGCGCGAGCATGAGCGCCGAACAACTGCAGCAGCACGATGCGTACATGGCAGGGCAAGTGCCCATCGGCGGACAACTGGGTGAACCGGCCCGGGATCTGGCGCCAGTGCTGGTATTTCTTGCCGGAGAAGGTTCTCGATTTGTCACCGGGCAGACGCTGATGATTGACGGCGGGATGCTGATGCTCAGTTGAGTTGAAGGTGGGGCGCCTGGCGCCTCGCCTAGCGGCTGCGGATCAGCTGCAAAAATTCCTGACGGGTGTTGTACGACTCGCGGAAGGCGCCAAGCATCACTGAAGTACTCATCACCGAGTTCTGCTTCTCCACACCTCGCATCATCATGCACATGTGTTTCGCCTCGATCACCACGGCCACCCCGGCGGCATTGGTGACCTGGGCGATTGCATCGGCAATCTGCCGGGTGAGGTTTTCCTGGATCTGCAGGCGGCGGGCAAACATGTCGATAATTCGCGCGACCTTCGACAATCCGAGCACTTTGCCTGTCGGTATGTAGGCAACATGAGCCTTGCCAATAAATGGCAAGAGATGATGTTCACACAGCGAATACAATTCGATTTCACGAACGATGACCATCTCATCGTTATCCGACTCGAACAGTGCTCCGTTGACGATCTCTTCCAGCGTTTGCCGGTAGCCATGGCAAAGATAACGCATGGCTTTCGCTGCACGTTCCGGAGTCTTGAGCAGGCCTTCACGCTGTGGGTCTTCACCGACGTGCTGGAGAATTTCCCGATAATTTTTCGTCATTTCTTCGTTCATCGATCGACCTTATTGTTAGTGATGTAAGGGGAGCAGCTAAGCCAGCGGCCTGCTCAAACCGGTCAGCACCATGCTGGTAAACAGACTCGTCAGACTTTCCAGAGGAGGCCGCGCATCCTGCGGGTAACCGGCTACCACGCCATCGAGCAATGCTTGCATGCCCAGCGCCATCGGTGCGCGCTGGCCGGCCGGCAATCCACAACGGCTGAGGATGTTTTCCAGGTCCCGGGTGCGGGTGTCGCGCAGTTGCTCGACGCGTTCGCGCTGCTCCAGGCTGAGGCTGCGAAATTCCATGCGCGTCAGCGTGTGGCGCTGATCGTGCAAGCTGTTGAACTGCAGGTGCACACGTACAAAACGTTGCAGTTGCAGCCGACCCTCAGCATGACGCGCGACCTTGGTTTGCAGTAACGCCAGAAGATCGCTTTCATGCGTCTCGATCAGTTCGAACAGCAGCGCCTGCTTGCTTTCAATGTGGTTGTACAGCGATCCCGGCTGCAAATGCATTGCGGCTGCCAATTGGCGCAGGCTGACACTTTCGAATCCATGCTCGGCAAATAATCTGAGCGCCGTGTGGTACAGCAATTCGTGGGTTCCGACATCGCCATCCGGCTGCCCATGCCAGCGCGGCTGAGGGCCGGCGGCCGTTGCGGGGCGGGCGCCAATCATGGACGTTCCAGCAACAGGGCGACGCCCTGGCCGCCGCCAATGCATAAGGTCGCCAGGCCTTTTTTCGCGTCGCGCTTGAACATTTCGTGCAGCAGCGTGACCAGCACACGACAACCCGAAGCGCCAATCGGGTGACCGAGGGCAATGGCGCCGCCGTTGACGTTCACTTTGTCAAAATCCCAACCCAGCTCTTTACCCACCGCCAACGACTGGGCAGCGAACGCTTCGTTGGCCTCGATGAGATCGAGTTCAGCCAGGCTCCAACCGGCTTTTGCCAGACACTTGCGACTTGCCGACACCGGCCCGATGCCCATGATCGCCGGGTCTACGCCAGTACACGCACCCGCCTTGATCTTTGCCAGAACGGGCAAGCCCAACTCCCTGGCCTTGTCTTCGCTCATCAACAGCACTGCAGCGGCGCCGTCATTGATTGTCGAGGCGTTGCCGGCGGTGACGCTGCCGTCTTTTCTGAAGGCTGGTTTGAGCCCGGCCAGGCTGACAGCAGTGGTTTGCGCGCGAGGTTGCTCATCCACGGCAAACAGCAGCGGCTCGCCTTTGCGCTGCGCAATCGGCACCGGGGTGATCTCCGCGACAAAACGGCCGGCCTCAATGGCTGCGCTGGCAAGTTGCTGCGAACGCAGGGCATAAGCGTCCTGCTGCTTACGGGTCAGGCTGTGAGCGTCGACCAGATTTTCCGCAGTGATGCCCATGTGGTAGTCGTGGAAGGCGTCGATCAGGCCGTCCTGCAGCAGCGAGTCGGCCAGTTGCGCGTTACCCATGCGCAAGCCGGTGCGCGCTTTGGCCAGCGTGTAGGGAGCCAAGCTCATGTTTTCCATGCCGCCGGCAATCACCACCTCGGCATCGCCACAGCGAATCGCCTGAGCCGCCAGCATCACGGATTTCAACCCGGAGCCGCAGAGCTTGTTCAGGGTCATGGCCGATACGCTATGGGGCAGGCCTGCTTTCAGCGCCACTTGGCGTGCCGGGTTTTGCCCACACCCGGCCGTGAGCACCTGGCCGAAAATCAACTCATCGACCAGGTCGACGTCAATCCCGGTTTTTTTCAGCAACGCCTGGACCACCACGCTGCCCAATTCCACGGCACTGGTGGTGGCCAATGCGCCTTGGAAGGTACCGATGGCGGTGCGGGTGGCGGCGACTATCACGACTTCATGCATGCTGTGCTCCAGTTTTCGGTGGATACGGCGTGGTGCCTTTTCAGGCAACCGACGCCTGCCACACTCGGGCTTACAGTTGGGTAACGGCTATTTTGCTGCCGGCCTGACTGGCATCGTGGAACTGCGCGTTCGAGCCATCGCGCCACCGTTCAAGCAATTGCGCCTGACGCTGTTGGGCGTGAACGAGGTAGCGCTCCTTGACCGGGCCATAACCGCGCACGCTGTCTGGCAGCTGTGCCAGGTCCTGGGCCAGGGTCAGGTTGTCGGCGGTCAAATCCATCAAGACTTCGTCGAGGACACGTTCATAATTGGCCAGCCAGTCACGTTCCACCTTGCGTTCGTGAGTGTGGCCAAACGGATCGGCCCAGGTGTTGCGCAGGAACCGGAACCTAGCCAGCAGCTTGAAGCCTTGCAGCATCCACGGGCCGAAGCTGCGCTTTTTCGGCTCACGGCCGCTGCCGTTATCATTCAGCAGCGGTGGCGCCAGGTGGAAACGCAGGCGGTAGTCGCCCTCGAAGCCAGCCTGGATTTTTTCCAGGAACTGGCCATCGGTAAACAGGCGTGCCACTTCGTATTCATCCTTGATGGCCAGCACTTTGAAGTAATAACGGGCGACGCTTGCCGACAGTTTGCCCGGTTGCCCGAGCAGCGCCGTTTCCGCTTTCATGAATTGCTCGACTCGTTGCCGGTAACGTTGGGCATAAGCCTTATTCTGGTACGCCGTGAGAAATGCCATGCGTCGTGCCAGTGTTTCTTCCAGGCTTTGCGACAGCAAGCGATCTGTGTTCTGCACTTTACCTGCTTCCAGTTTGCGCAAGACCCGTGGCAAGTCTTCGGCACTGCGCCGGCCCCAGGCAAAGGCGGCGAGGTTGAAGGGCACCGCAGTGCCATTCAGTTCGATAGCCTGCAGCAGCGCGGCTTCGCCCACCGGTAACCAGCCTTTCTGGTAGGCGTAGCCGAGCATGAAGGTGTTGGTGGCAATCGAATCGCCCGTCAATGCCGTGGCGATTTTGCTCGCGTCGACAAAGTCCGCCTGGGCATGGCCAACCGCTTCGGCGATTTGTGCCGACATGTTGTGGGTGTGGAATTTCGGGTCCGGGTGCTTCAGCAAATCTCCGCTTTCCGCCTGTTGGGCGAAGGTCCGCACGAATGCGCTGGTGATGGTTTCTTCACTGTTGATCAGCGCATGGGTAACGCCTTGACGCAGCTTGGACAAGGTTTCGGTATTGGCACTGACCACCAGATCGCAGCCTAACAGCAAGGCTGCTTCACCTTCGGCAATACGGGGTGCGAACAATTGATCCTGGTGCGCGGCAATGCGGATGTGCGACCACACCGCGCCGCCTTTTTGCGCCATGCCGGCCATGTCCAGATTGAGCGTGCCTTTGCCTTCGATAAACGCTGCCATTCCTAGCAAGGCGCCGATGGTCACCACGCCGGTGCCACCCACGCCGGTCACCAGAATGCTGTAGGGCTCATCCAGCGTAACGGTTGATGGCGTGGGCAATGCCCATAATTCATCCGCTTTGGCTGCCAGCGCTTTGGGTTTGCGCAACGAGCCCCCTTCGACCGTGACGAAACTCGGGCAAAAGCCGTTAAGGCAGGTGAAATCTTTGTTGCACGAGGACTGGTCGATTTCCCGTTTGCGGCCGAACTCGGTTTCCACCGCCACCACCGACATGCAGTTGGATTTGCTGCTGCAATCGCCACAGCCTTCACACACCGCTTCGTTGATCACAACCCGGCGTGCCGGGTCCGGGAACTTGCCGCGCTTGCGACGCCGACGTTTTTCCGCAGCGCAGGTCTGGTCATAGATGATTGCGGATACGCCTTGGAACTGGCGCAGCTGTTCCTGCACTTCGTCCATCTGGTCGCGACGCAGCACCGGCACGCCGTCTGCCAGTTCATGGATGTGCTGATATTTCTCGACATCTTCGCTGACCACCACCACACGCTGCACGCCTTCTGCAACGAGTTGCCGGCTGATTTGCGCCACGCTGAGGCTGCCGTCCACTGGTTGGCCGCCGGTCATGGCCACGGCGTCGTTGTAGAGAATCTTGTAGGTGATCTGCACCTTGGCCGCGATGGCAGCCCGAATCGCGAGAATGCCGGAGTGGAAATAGGTTCCGTCACCGAGGTTGGCGAACACATGTTGAGTAGTGGTAAACGGTGCCTGGCCGATCCACGCCACGCCTTCGCCCCCCATCTGACTGAACGTCTGGGTCTGCGGGTAGATCCAGGCGGCCATGTAATGGCAGCCGATGCCGGCCAATGCGCGACTGCCCTGCGGGACTTTGGTCGAGGTGTTGTGCGGGCAACCGGAACAGTAGTGGGGCACGCGTTCCATCAGGTTACTGAACTGGTCTTTGCTCGCCAATTGCGCATCCAGCACCGCCAGGCGCACTTGCAGCGGGCCACTTTGATGCAGGCGCAAAATGCGTTTGGCCAGCGCCCGGGCGATCATAGCCGGGGTCAGGTCGTTGATGGCGGGTAGCAACCAACCCGTGTGCGGCAGGCTCCACTCACCCTTGTCGTCAAACTTGCCGACGATGCGCGGGCGCACATCCTCGCGCCAGTTGTAGAGTTCTTCCTTCAACTGGTACTCGATCATGTGGCGTTTTTCTTCCACCACCACGATTTCTTCCAGGCCCTCGGCGAACTGCCGGACGCCTTCAGCCTCCAGCGGCCAAACCATGCCGACCTTGTAGACCCGCAGGCCAATCTGCTGGGCGAGTGTTTCGTCGATGCCGAGGATTTTCAGTGCCTGGCAAACGTCGAGGTACGATTTGCCTGACGTGATGATGCCGATGCGCGCTTTCGCTGAGTCCATCACGACACGGTCGAGGCGGTTGGCCCGTGCATAGGCGAGGGCAGCATATAGCTTGTGTTCCAGCAGGCGCTGTTCCTGTGCCAGGGGCGGGTCCGGCCAACGGATATTCAAGCCACCTTCGGGCAGCGGGATATCGGGAATGATCGGTTGTACGCGATGAATGTCGATGTCGACGACGGCCGCGCTCTCTACGGTATCGGCCACCGCCTTGAGGGCGACCCAGCAGCCGGAATAGCGCGACATGGCCCAGCCATGCATGCCGTAGTCGAGGTATTCCTGCACCCCCGATGGCGCCAGCACCGGCATCATCACCGCTTTGAAAATGTGTTCGGTCTGGTGCGGTAGCGAGGAGGAGCGTGCGCCATGGTCGTCGCCGGCAATGGCCAGCACGCCGCCAAATTTCGAGGTGCCGGCGGCGTTGGCGTGGCGGAACACATCGCCGCAGCGATCGACGCCCGGACCCTTGCCGTACCACATGCCAAACACGCCATCGTAGGTGGCGCCTTCGAAGAGATTGACCTGTTGCGTACCCCAGATTGAGGTAGCAGCGAGGTCTTCGTTCATGCCTGGATGGAACACCGTGTGGTGTTCCTTGAGGTAGTCGCGCGCCTTCCACAATGCCTGGTCGAAACCACCCAGCGGCGAGCCACGGTACCCGGAAATAAAACCGGCGGTATTCAAGCCATTGGCCAGATCGCGTTGGCGCTGCATCAGCGGCAGACGCACCAGCGCCTGAATCCCGGTGAGCAAAACTTTTCCAGTGTGCTGGACGTACTTGTCATCCAGAGACGGGGGCGCACTCATGTTCATCCTCCAGGCTTTATTGTCATGGCGGCGCCAGGAGAGCGGCGTTGCCTAGTTATTGGCTGGAGTCTAGGGAGCAGTTTTGCCATCGTAAAATCACAAAAACAATGGGGCGGTATCGGATATTCAAATACCGCAACGCACACTGTTCTTCACGCTGTTGTAGATAAAGCCGGTTATCGGTCTGGTGTCATTTCACCTTGTTTCGGGCTTGATATCCCCACAGAAAATATCCACGTTGCCATCGGCCGGAGTGGTCCTTATTACTAAGTAATATCCACCAGAAAGCAGCTCTGCCAGCGTCACTGGCGCACTTCGTGAATAGGTCCAGCCGCGCGTTGCAGAAATGCGATTGGTGTTGATCCGGTCATTCATTGCATAGGCGACAGTCCCGGGGCGCTCGCAGCTGCCTTTGTTGATAAAGGTGTAGAGATTCAAGGGCCGAAGGGTGCCGCTTGGAACTCCACTGACGACAAAGGAAAACGCTGTCTCATTGCCCTGAACGGCCAGCGTTGCATTGGCGATCTGACCGCCGTTGCGTGGTGTAGCGTTCAAGGGAACAGTCACTGTCTGGCTTGATGAAGTCGTACAGCCGACGATCATCGCAGCGGCTAGGAGTGTCGCTGTCCGGGTTCCCGATTTCATGGTCACCTCCTGTACTCAAAAAGTACGATCCAGGACCTTTGAGTATAGGTCGGGAGTATTTGACCAATACCAAAATGCATTTCAGCAATACTCCCAATCGTTGTCTCGAACCTCCCCGTCCCGTCTACTTCAGTCCATACCGAAAGCCCACAGACGAGCGCTCATTGGCGCGGTCCAGACGGCCCAACGCTTCGGCTGCCAACAACAATAAAAAGTAATGGGAGTGTTGATGATCGACGCAAAGCTAAAGCCGTTAAGCCTGGCTGTCTGGTTCAGCGTGACCGGGTGTGCCTTGACTGTTGGCGCTGTGCAGGCCGCCGAGTTTGATACCGGCAATCCGGACTGGACCGCGCGCTGGGACAACACCGTACGTTACAACCTGGGCATACGGGCCGAGGGGCGCGACTCCGCGTTGGCCAATAACGCCAGCTACGACGAGTCCGACGCCAAGTTTGATCGGGGCGATGTGGTGACCAATCGTGTCGATTTGATGAGCGAAATGGAGGTCGCGTACAAGCAGTACAACGGCTTTCGCATCAGCGGCGCTGGCTGGTACGACCAGGCATATGAAAACACTGATGTCGAAACCAGCCCCGGCAATGTTTACTACCCAGGTGCGTTCCCCGGTACCAGCACGCCGAGCTACAACAACGGTAAATACTCCAGCTTCACCAAACGCTATCACCGTGGCCCTAGCGGCGAGTTGCTGGACGCCTTTGCGTTTACCCGCTTCGACCTGGGTGAGATTCCGGTCAGCGTGCGTGCCGGCCGGCATACCGTGTACTGGGGCAACGGCCTGCTGATTGCCGGGCATGCGGTGTCCTACTCGCAAGCACCGTTGGATGGGCGCAAGGCGGTGAGCAACCCTGGTACCGAGACCCGTGAAATCTTCCTGCCGCTGACGCAGATTTCAACCCAGGCTCAGGTCACCGACAAGTTGTCGCTGGCAGCGCAATACTTCTTCGAATGGGACACCACGCGCGCGCCTGAAGGCGGTACCTATCTGGCCTCCGCCGACGTCGCCCTGGAAGGGCCGGACCGTTTGCCATTGTTCAGCGGTGTTTCGCGGCCGTTGATTGATCCGGTCAAACCCAAGGACAGGGGCAACTGGGGCGTGATGGGCACCTACAGCTTCGACTTCCTGCATTCGGAGGTCAGCGCGTTCTATCGCGAGTTCGATGACTACAACCCGTGGGGCCTGCAAGTAGCGCCGACCTTCGCCCGTTACGTGTACGCCGAGAACGTCAAGCTCTATGGCCTGGGTTACTCCGCAGGTCCGGTATTGGGCGGAGGTTCCCTCGGCGTCGACCTGTCGTATCGCCAGAACACCTCGCTGGTCTCCAGCAACATCAGCACTGCCGACAATCAGGGCGCTCGCGGTGACACGTGGCACATGGTGGTCAACGGCCTGTGGTTGCTGCCGCGCACCGATTACTTCGACACCGGCAGCCTGATCACCGAAATGGCGTTCAGTCATGTGCAACGGGTGACCAAGCACGAGGAACTGTTCAAAGGAGAAGGCTATGGCGGCTGCCCGGCGGGGCAGGACAAGCATTACGGCTGCGCTACCAAGAACTATGTCGGCCTGGCCGTTAGCTTTGCGCCGCAATGGCTTGGGGTGTTCCCTGGCTGGAATATTTCCACGCCCATGAGTGTGGATTACGGCGTCAACGGCAATGCCGCCACGGGCGGTGGCAACGAAGGCAAATACACCTGGAAAGCAGGTGTGAAGGGCACCTACGACGAGCGCGTCGACGTGACTCTGTCGTACATCGGCTACGGCAGCGAACGCAAATATGCAGACGTTGCCGGCGTCGGAAAAACCGTCGTCGGGGGCACCGGCGACGTCGGCCTGACCGACCGCAACTGGGTCTCGCTGACCCTCAGCACTGCGTTCTGAGCCGCGCCTGAACTGCAATGCAGTGATCACCGGACTCGGCGATCACCCATCTGAATGGAGAACGTTATGACGGTTAATGCATATGCGATGGGCCTTGTGGCCATTGCTTTGGCGGGGGCGGCTGTGGCCGATGAGGGCGCTACCACCGCCGACCTGGGCGGTAAGCTCACGAGCTTTGGCGCGATTGTGGCGGGTAACGCGGCAGGCACTATTCCGCCCTACGACGGTGGCCTGAAAGTGCCCGCAGGGCTGGTGCCCGGCGACGGCAACTGGCCCAACCCGTTTGCCAATGAAAAACCCCGCTTGCGCATTACGGCGGCTAACGCCGACCAGTACGCCGACCAATTGGCGGCCGGGCAGCTGCAACTGCTCAAGCAGAACCCCGACACTTATTATCTTGAGGTGTACCCCACCCACAGGACGGCAACCTTTCCGGCGAATTTCCTGGCAGCCACCCAGCGCAACGCCAGCCGCAAGGACTGCAAAACCGAGAACGACGGGCTGTCGATCAGCGAAGGGTGCCGGGGCGGCCTGCCATTCCCGCTGCCGCGAGATGGCCGGGAATTGATGTGGAACTACATCCTCAACTATCAGGGCGTGAATGGCTGGGACTGGAACCACAGTGCCTACGTGGTTAATGAAGGCCACGCGACGCTAACCAACACCAATCGGTCCACCGGCGAAAAACCCTTCTACCAGATGGATGTTCCCGGGCGTGATCCGAAAATCGCCCAGCGTATCTGGTCGCGCATCGTCGCGCCGGCCCGTACGGCCGGCCAGGCATCCGGGTATTGGGATTATCTCGACCCGGTCGCCGACTCCCGCTACGCCTGGAGCTACAGCACCGGCCAGCGCCGCGTGCGCAAGGCTCCGGAATTCAACTACGACACCCCCAACTCGGCGTTCGGCGGGGTGGCGTTCTACGACGAAATCTTCCTGTTCTCCGGAAAGATGGACCGTTTCGACTGGAAGCTGGTGGGTAAAAAGGAAATGTTCATCCCCTACAGCAACTACACGCTGAAATGGGGTTGCGACATGGACAAGAAACTCATGCCCAAACACATCAATCCCGCGTGTGAACGCTGGGAACTGCACCGTGTCTGGGTGGTGGAAGCGACCCGCAAGGACGGCGTCCGCCACGCGCAGAAAAAACGCCGCTACTACATCGACGAGGACACCTTTGGTGCTGCGGTCTACGACGCCTGGGACGACAGCGGCGCGCTGTTCCGTACCGGCTCGCAATACAACATCGAGGCGTATGGCATTCCCAATAACCCGCAACAGGATTCCTACTCGTTGTACGACTTCACCCGTGACCAGTACGGCATGTTCGGCAACGGCCCGACGCGCTACCGCCAGGAACCGGTCGCCGAGCGTGAAGCCAATCCGCAGACCATTGCCGGTGGCCAGACCCGCTGACCTCATGCTCCTTTTCGGCGCTTGTCACAGGCGCCGATTTTTTTATCCGTCCCGAGACCCTTTTATGAGCGAGATTGTGCAACGTTTAGACGGCAAGGTCTGCGTCATCACAGGCGCCGGCAGTGGCATCGGCCGCGCCTCGGCACTGCGTTTTGCCCGGGAGGGCGCCACGGTAGTGGTCACCGACCTTTTCGCCGAATCGGCGCAGGCCGTGGCAGCTGAAATAGGTGCCAAGGCAATGGCCATGCAAGTGGATGTTGGTGAGGAAGGCGCCTTGCGGGAGATGGTCGAGCAGACTGTCGAGACCTTCGGTCGTATCGACGTGTTGTTCAATAACGCCGTGTACAGAAACCCGGCCACCACCCGCGATATCGACTTCATCAACTTCAACACCGAGCTGTTCCACAACTGCATGCGGGTCAACGTGTTGGGTGGCGTGTTGGCGTGCAAATACGCCTTGCCGCACATGCTCGCCCAGAGCAGCGGTTCGATTCTGTTCACCTCGTCCACCAGCTCGATTGCCGGCGAAATTTCTCAGTTCAGCTACGGCGCCTCCAAGGCCGCGCTCAACTGGTACGTGCAAAGCATTGCCGCCACCTTTGGCAAACGCGGCATTCGTTGCAACGGCATCCTGCCGGGAGTGATTCGCACGCCAGCCATGGAAAGTTGGGCCAACGAGGCGATGAAGTCGGCCTTTCTCGACCTGCAAAACGTACCGCAACTGGGCGAGCCGGAAGACATCGCCGCCATGGCCGCTTTCCTCGCCAGCGACGACGCCGCCTATGTCAACGGGACGCTGATGCGCGTGGACGGCGGTATGAGTTGCGGCACACCGATGGTGCCGGTGGTGCGCAACTTCCTGCTGCCTCAAACCTCGGTCTGATCCCGATCCATTCACTGCACTGGAGCCCGTTTCATGGCACTCGAACAGGAACGCTTCATCCTCGACATGCTGGCCGCCTGGGGCGATGGCAGCGACGGCAGCCGCCCCGATATCGAACGCATCATGGCCACCTTCGCCGACGACGCCGTCTGGCAACTGTGGGTGCCCGGTGGTCCCGTGATCCGGGGGCGCGATGCGTTACGCCGGGAGATAGAGCGACAGATGAGTTATGTCACGCATAACCGTTGCACCACGCGCCACATCGTCTCTTCGGAGCGCGTGGTGATGACCGAACGCGACGATTACTGCGTCAGCAACGGCGTCCCCATGCCGCACTCGATGGTGGCGGTGTATGAGCTGGACGAACACGGACTGATCTGTGCCTGGCGCGAGTACCTGGACACCGCCGACCTGGCGAAGAAAAAGGGCGTGCCGCTGGAGCAGGTAGGCGGGCCGAACGCTGGTAGCACCAGCACCCATTGAGAGCGGCGCTGGACATCAGCGCCTGAGGAAGACCCCGTATGCCAACAACAATAAATACGACTGTTGATTCGGTCGAAGAAAAGCTGCGCACCTTTGTCGAAGGGCTGCTGGGCGGAAACATCACGGCCATGCAACGCCTGCTGCGCTGGCGTCCGGCGTGGAACCTTGAACTGCAACGCGATGGCGAAACCCTTCAATTGCATATTCGTGGCGAGCGAGGTGGTGATGTCAGCCCATTCCCGGATCTGCGCCGGGAGGCGGATATTCTCACCTTGCTCGGCCAGCAAGGTGTGCCGGTGCCGCGTATCTACGGCTTCTGCGAAGACCCGCAAGCCATCGTGATGGAGTTAGTGCCGGGCAGTCGTGATATCAGCACGGCGATCAGTGATGCCGAGCGCCATGCTGTCGCACGCCAGTGGGTCGACGCCATGGCGCGCATGCACCAATTGCCGTTGCAACCCTTCATTGAGCAGGGCATTCACCTGCCGACCAGTGCCGAGGACATTACCCTCGCAGGTCTGGAAGCTTACTACCCGCTGTATGCACGCAATAAAACCAGGCCTCAGCCGCTGGTTGAATTCGCCCTCGGCTGGTTGCGCCGCAATGTGCCGCAGCACCGTATCCGGCCTGCTTTCGTGCAGTACGATTCAGGGCAATATCTGTTCGAGAGCGGACAGGTACAGGGTCTCTACGATTTCGAATTTGCCATGATCGGCGATCCCTTGGCCGACCTGGCGTCGGCGCGCATGCGTGACAATTACGAGCCGCTCGGGGACAGCTTCGCCGCCCTGTATCGCTACTACCAGCAAGTAACCGGCGAACCGGCGGAGCCCGATGTGGTGCGTTACCACACGGCACTGTTTGCCACCGTCAGCACGATGCAGTTCTCGGCGTCGGTGGCCACGCCACAACCGGGCGACCCACATGACACCTACACCGAGTTTGACATCGCCCTGCGCCGGGTGGTGGTGCATGCGCTGGCCGAAGCCATGGGTGTGCCTCTGCAAACGCCGAAACTGGACATGGTCAGCAGCGGCCCGAATGCCCAGTTGCTGACCATGCTCGCCGATGCCCTGGCGCAGGTGGAAGTCGGCAGTGACTTCCAGAAAACCAAGCTGCGCGCCGTGAGCAAACTGGTGGAGTACCTGGGCCGTGGCGATGCCATGGAATTGCACTTGCGCGAGCTGGAACAACAGGAGGCGCAAGTCCTGCTGGACCGCACCTTCAGTGACTACAGCGAGATTGATGCAGCGCTGGAAGCCTTTGTCAAAAGCGCCGGGCCTGAATACGACGGGCCTTTGCTGCGCCTGTTCATGGCGCACATCGAGCGGCGCGTCCTGGTCTACGGCAGCACCGCCATTGGCGCCTCCGCCCGCCACATCGACCTGCCACCCGTGGCCTGACAGGGTGAAACCTTTCTCGCCCGGTGGCTGGTCGCCGGGCCTTCGTATTCGGAGTGTTTATGTCTGTTCCTGATAATGCCTTCCTGCATCGGTATGGTCCGTGGGCGGTGATTGCCGGTGCCTCCCATGGTGTGGGCGCGGCGTTTGCCCGTGCCCTCGCCGAGCGTAGCCTCAACTGCGTCCTGGTGGCGCGCCGTGGCGACGCCCTGGCGCAATTGAAAGGCGAATTGGAGCAACGTTACGCCATCGAAGTGCTGGTGGTAATCCAGGACCTTTCTCAGCCCGATGCCTGTGAGCGATTGCTCGCGGCTGTCGGTGAACGTCAAGTTGGTCTGTTTATCTACAACGCGGGTGGCGATCCCTACATCACGCGCTTCCTCGATACCTCGACCGAGGACTGGGGCGCGTTGCTGCGCCTCAATTGCTTGACCGTGATGCAATGCAGCCATGCCTTTGGTGCCGCGATGCTGGAGCGCGGGCAGGGCGGCTTGCTGTTGGTGGGTTCCCAGGCTGCATTGGGGGGTATTCGCAAACTGGCGATGTACACCGCCACCAAAGGGTTTGCGCTGAACCTCGGCGAATCGTTATGGGCGGAGTGGAAAGACCGTGGCGTCGACGTGCTCAATTTGGTCATCGGCACTGTCGACACACCCACCATGCGCGATGCCATGGTCAAACTGAACATTGCCGACGCCCTGACCATGACCTTGCCCAAAGCAGATGACTTGGCGCTTCTGGCGCTTGAGCAACTGGGTAATGGCCCGACGCTGATTCACCCCGAAGACACCCTTGTTCAGGTCGAGACCGCACCTGGCCCGGCACGTCGTGCCCAGGTACTGAGCAAGAGCGCGCAAGCGGCTGTGTTTATTGGCAACGACTGAGGTCACACACCATGAAAGGCTTTGATAACGCAGAATTCAAACGCGGCTGGCGGGTGCTGATTCTGGCGCTGGTGGGCGTTGCCACCAGTTCCAGTTCGTTGCTGCTGTACAGCTTCAGCTCCATGGTGATTCCGCTGGAACAGGCCATGGGCTGGGGCAGGGCGGAGTTGCAGGCGGCGATCACCGCGTTATCGCTGGGCACCATCGTCGCGTCGCAATTGGCCGGCTGGCTCAACTCGCGCTACGGCTTGCGCCGGGTCACGTTGCTGTCGCTGCTCGCGTTGTCCCTGAGTGTCTTCACCCTGACCTGTATCAATGGCTCGATCTGGACCCTCTACCTTGGCTTTTTCCTGGTGCCGCTAGCCGGGCTGGGTACGTTGCAGGTGACCTGGTCGCACCTGGTGAACTTGTGGTTCGAGGAAAACCGTGGTCTGGCGCTGGCGATCATCCTCAGTGGCTCCGGACTGGCGGCCATCATGCTTCCGCTGATCACCGCCTGGGCGATCAGCCGGTGGAATTGGCAGGCGGGATTCCTCGCGCTGGGTGTATTGCCGGTGCTGCTGGCGTTGCCCTTGGCCTTACGCTGGTTGTTGCCGACCACCAATGTCAGCCACAACTCGACGCAACTCCCCGCCACCAGCGAACAAACCGGCGGTCTACTGCTGCGCGAGGCGATGCGCTCCTGGCGTTTCTGGGTGTGCAACCTGTCGATGACGTTGGTGGTGTCGTGCGTGGTGGGCATGGTCACCAACATTGTGCCGTTGCTGCAGGACCGTGGCCTGAGCGCCCTGCAGGCCAGTCAGATTTTCGCCAGCTTCGGCGTGTCGCTGATCCTTGGCCGACTATTGGTGGGCTACCTGATTGACCGGTTGTGGGCGCCCGGTGTTGCCTCTGTCGCGCTGCTGATGCCGGCATTTGCCTGCGGCATTTTTGCCTATGGGGATTCCAGTATTGCGATGTACACCCTCGCCACGTTGCTGGTCGGCGTGGGTGCCGGTGCCGAGTTCGATATCGCTGCTTTCCTGATCGCCCGTTACTTCGGCATGCGCGACTACGGCCGCTTGTTTGGCGCGCACCTGGGCTTGATTACCGCAGGTGCGGCGATCTCGCCGTTACTGTTCGCCGGGTTGTTCAAGCTCACCGGTGGCTACTCGGCCATGCTGCTGTTCAGTTTTATCTGCTTTGTCGTCGGCCCATTGCTGCTGCTGACATTGGGTGGGTATCCGCGATATCAGTCCGAGCCATTAGTTGCCAGTTAGAGAAGCTGCCGAAGTAAATATAGACAAATAACAGAATAATGTTCAATTATTGCCTCGAGTGCAGCCTGACAATAAAACAGACAAGGAGAATGCCATGCGTGCAGCAATCATTTCCGAGCGCAATGCGCCGCCGGTAGTGGGCGAGTTTCGTGATCCGCAGCCGCTAGACGGCTCGGTGCTGATCGATGTCGATACCGCTGGCCTTGGTGGCTGGGATGTACTCGGCGCCTACCGTCTGGGTGTTGAATATCCCTGTGTCATTCGCGGAGAAGGCGTTGGCCGTGCGCCGGATGGCCGCCGGGTGTATTTCGGCGAGCGCTCGGTGTTGCCGTTTGGTGCCTGGGCAGAGCGCACCCTGGTGCCGCAAGCCGAAGTATGGAATGTGCCGGACGACGTGGACGATAAAACCGCGATCAGCATGGGCATCGCTGCGACCGGCGCCATCGTGCCCCTGGAAAAAGCCGCGATTCAGAAGGGTGAGAAGGTGCTGATCCTGGGCGCCACCGGCACGCTCGGCCAGATCGCCCTGCAACTGGCGCGCGGTCTGGGTGCAGGCAAAGTGGTCGGTGCTGCCCGGTCCGCTGAAGCACTGGGGCGGTTGAAGTCGCGAGGCCTTGCCGATGAAGTGGTGACCCTGGGTGGCAGCGATGACGTCGCGGCGCTCAAGGATGCGGCCGATGGCGGATTTGATGTGGTGCTCGACCTCGTGTGCGGTCAACCGATGTTGACGTCGCTGAAGGCCACCAACTGGGGCGCACGGATCATGACCATTGGCACGGGAGCCGGCCGCCAGCTCAATCTGGATATTGCCGATCTGTTGTTTCGCAATCTGTCGTGCATCGGCACTGGCCAGCGCCCGCCCGCAGACCGTGAACAGATCTGGCTGCGTCTGCTGAAGATCGCCAAAGAGCAGCAGATTCAGGTGGATTACCTGGATTTTACCCTCGATCAGGCGGCTGAAGCCTGGGCCGCGCAGGTCAATGGGCCACACGCCAAAATCACCGCCACGATTCGTCGTTAAAGCCCGTATTGCTGGAAGGCGCCCTTGTCCGGGTGCCTTTCAGCGCTGGCGCTGGTGGCGAAATTCCTCGGGTGTGACACCGAGCTCTTTACGGAAGGCCGCGCTGAAAGCGGCGGCGTTGTTGAAGCCGGCCTGATAGGCCACTTGTTTGATCAGCAACCGTGGGTCAGCCAACAGCGCCACGGCTTTTTGCAAACGGGTTTGCGCGGCGTACTGGCGCAAGGTCATGCCGGTGGTGTTTTTGCAGCGACTGGACAGGGTCCGCAACGGCAGTTCGCAGGCCCGCGCCAAGTGGCCCAGTGAGCGGCCTTCGTCACTGGCGCTGTCGAGCAATTCACGCAGGATGTTGAGTTGACGATGGCTGAGTTTTTCAGCGCAGTGTGAGGAACAAGTGGCATCGTCGGGCGCGTCGATAAATTCGCGGCGCAGGTCCAGGGCAATGCTGGTGAGCAGGCACTCGGTGTGCAGCTCGCTGGCGAAGCCGGGGTTGGCGACTTCTTCGGCCAGCCGTTGCAACGAGGCGTGCAAGTAGCCGCTTTGCAGGTTGAGCATGGCTGCGCTGACGTTGTCCTGCCAGTTCCAGCGATAGCTGCCCAGGACGCCGAGTGAGGAGGGGTCGAATAGACACACAAGGGCCTTTTGCTCTCCGGCATCGTGACGCAGGTGGAACTCGGTGCCATGGGGAATGAACAACAGCTTGCCCAGGGGTTGGAATTGAGGCGCACCGTGGCTGGAAAAACCGCCGCAGTTAGGCTTGATCTGCGAGCTGGCCGGCAGCATCAAGCGCAACAGGCAACTGTCGCCGGTTTCTATCAAGGCAGTGCCAGTGTTGGACCATTGCGCGTGTTCAACCCGGATGTCGAAGCCTTGCCTGGCCAATGAAGCTTCGGTCAGGAAATTACCTGACGCTTCACAGTCGTACTCGCTGTAGTGGATCGCGTTCATTTTTCAACCTTCAGCCATTTTTATTATTGGCGCTGAAATTCGAAGGATAACGATACGTCAGGGCAGCTACCCGGTCTCGAGTGTAACCAGCCCGTGGACCGAGCTGTTTCATATATTCAGGCGGCAGGTATCAGAAAATCAGATGACGAAAGGCAAAGATATTTCCATGCGCCAACTGCGCTATTTCGTTGCCGCCGCCGACGCCGGCCAGTTTTCCCAGGCGGCGCTGAAGGCGCATGTATCGCAGTCGGCGATTACTGCGGCGGTGTTGCATCTGGAACAGTCCTTGGGCGTCAGCTTGTTCGACCGCTTGCCCCATGGCGTGGCGCTGACCGCTGAAGGCAACAAGTTTTCCCAGCATGCGCGGCACATTCTCGACACGCTGCAGGACGCTCTCAGTGAACCGCTGTTTCTCGGCCATGCGATGCAAGGAACCGTGCGTGTGGGTGCCTCCTACACGGTGCTCGGTTACTTTCTGCCAGCGCTGCTGGCACGCTTCAAACGTAGCTACCCTCAGGTAGAGATCGACCTGATCGACATGGACCGCCAGAGCATTGAAGCGGCCCTGAGCAATGGCGACCTCGACTTGGGCCTGGCAATTGTCTCCAATACGCCGAACTTGCACGGTTTCGCTCACCATGTGCTAATTCGTTCGCGCCGCCAACTCTGGCTGGCAAGTCAGCACCCATTGATGTCTGCCACCTCGATCAATCTCGAAGACGTCGCCGAGCATGCCTATATCCTGGCCACGGTCGATGAGGGGGAGACCTCGACCATGCGCTATTGGGAATCCCGCGGACTGGCACCCAAGGTGGCTTTTCGTACCTCATCCATGGAGGCATTGCGCGGGCTGGTGGGGCATGGTTTCGGTGTGACCATTCTCTCGGACATGCTGTACCGGGCCTGGTCTCTGGAAGGCAAGAAGATTGAAATCCGGCCGCTGGTGGATGTGATTCCACCCATGGAACTGGGGCTGATCTGGCTGCCGGATAACTGTTTGTCGGCACCGACCCAGGCATTCCGACAGTTTCTGATCATGGCCTGCGCCTCTTGATCCCGCTACTGGCGCACGTTGTTGTCAGGCGGCCAGGTGCCGTTGTTCATCAGGCTGTCGAAGGTTTCGGTCAGCCACCTGCGCAAAGTGACCGAGCACGAAGAGCTTTATCTGGGTGAAAACAACAATAACTGCGTTGACCCCCGCGTCGGCACACCCGGTTCAGGGGACAAGCGCGACGGTTGTTCGACCCGGGATTACGCGGCCATCGCCGTCAATTACACACCGCAATACCTGTCGGTACTCCCGTCCTGGGACATGACCGTACCGTTGACCGTCAATTATGGCCTGTCGGGCAACGCAGCCAGTGCCGGCGGTGGTAACGAAGGCGCGCTGACCTGGTCTGCCGGCGTGCAGATGACGTATGCCCAGCGTTATGAATTTGGTTTGCGTTATTCCGATACAGACGCTCAAACGAAGAACATTCCCGGGGACACCGTCGGGGGCAACGGCGCCGTGGGCGGAACCGACCGTGGCTGGCTGGCCTTCACCTTCAAAACCTCCATCTAAAAAAGCCAAGAAGCGGAGTATCTGTTTATGAAAGGACAATTTGCATGGGCGGTGGCGCTGTTGAGCATCGCCACCGCCAGCCTGGCTGCGGCACCGGCCGACCAGGTTGCACAGATCGGAAAAACCCTGACGCCGTTCGGCGCAATTATCGCGGGCAATGCCGATGGCAGCATTCCTCCCTATACCGGCGGCCTGACGCAGAGCCCGCCAGGCTTCAAGCCCGACAGCGGCTTCTGGGCCGACCCCTTCGAGGATGAAAAACCGCTGCTGCGGATCAACTCGAAAAACATGGAGCAATACGCCGACCGCTTGAGCGGCGGGCAAAAAATGCTGCTGAGTAAATTTCCCGACTACTACCTGGATATTTACCCGACCCACCGGACCGCGGCGTACCCGCAAGCGTTGCTCGATGCCTCTGTGCGCAACGCCAGTAACTGCCGCACGACCAAGGACAACCTCGCAGTCGATCCGGCATGCCGAGGCGGGCTGCCGTTCCCGCTTCCGCAGAACGGCAATGAAGTCATCTGGAATCAACAACTGCGCTACAAGGGAACGGGTTACACCACCACGGCTTCGTCCAACAGTTGGGTAGTGGATTCTCAGGGTTCGGTGACCAAGACCGCCGAGTCCGCGACCATGGAGGAGGCGCCGTACTACCAGACTCAACAGACCGATCGCGATCCGCAGTTGTACTACCGCGCCTGGGCACTGGACAGTTATCCGGCCCGCAGCGCCGGGCAACTGATCATCCTCGCTGACTACCTCGACCCGCAAAGCCAGCCACGGCGTGCCTGGAGCTACACCCCAGGCATGCGCCGCATCAAGTTGGCGCCGGAGTTCGCCTACGACACGCCGGTGCCCAACCAGGGCGGTGTGAACCTGTTCGACGAATTGCAGATGTTCTCCGGTAGCCAGGACCGTTTCGACTACAAACTGGTGGGCCGCAAGGAGATGTATATCCCGTACAACGCCTACAAGTTCTACTTCAGTTGCGGCCAGGAAGAACAGTTCAAGCCGCATCATGCCAACCCGGCTTGCGAGCGCTGGGAACTGCACCGGGTGTGGGTGGTGGAAGCGACTCTGAAACCGGGCAAACGCCACGTCTACAGCAAGCGCACCTACTACCTCGACGAAGACACGTTTGGTGCCGGCCTGTATGACGCCTGGGACCAGGGCGGGGTGCTGTATCGCGCGCTGTTCCAGAGTGGCGTGCAGCTGTACGACAAAAACCTGCCGTACACGGTAAAAAACGTCAGCTATGACTTCAACAAAGGCATGTGGTCTTTGCTCAACGATGGCCTCAAGGGCGGATATCGGGTGCACGACACGCCGTTATCGGAGCGTGACATGAAGCCTGAGTCGATTGTTTCTCAGGAGACCCAACGCTGATTTCATCGGTTGAACACGCATTTGCGGCCTGAGAGGGCCGCTTTTTTTTGTGCGGATTTTATAAAAGGTAGCCCTGCGACTCATATTTAAATGAACACATATTAGAAATGTGTTTATATTATTGAGGGTGCAGTTATCCCTTAAATTGATCCGGATGCCCTGCGAGCGGGTCGTTCGGTCTGCTGGCTAATTACAACAAGGAGAACGCCATGCTGATTGATGTCCACGCCCACTTGCTGACTGAGGGCATGCTGAACCGTCATGAGTTCTGGGGGCCATTCATGAAAGTGCAGGGGCTGACCGTGGGGCATTTTTCCCTCGGCACCAAGCAACCGGTCAAAGCCGCGACGGATGCCGAAGCGCAGGCCAATATCCTCGCGCGCATGAGCCACGCCAGCCGTCGCCAGCTGATGGCCGAGCGGGGTGTCGACAAACTGGTGATGTCCACGCCGTCTCATTGCTTTATGTATTGGGCGGGAGATTTCGCTAACGAATACGCGCGCATCTGCAATGACGAGTTGTCGGCATTTTGTCGGGCTGATCCCGACCACTTCGATTTCTGGTGCCACGCCAACCTCGCGGATCCGCTGAATGCGGCCAAGGAAATTGAACGCGCAGTGACTCAGTTGGGCGCCAAGGGTGTGTGCGTCGGCGGGGCCAACTTCAATGGCCTGGAGGCTCACGACGAACGCCTGTTCCCCGTCTGGGAAAAACTCACCCAGCTGGATGTACCGATCATGGTGCATGGCTTCAATCAGTCGATTTACTGGGGCGAAAAACACACGGACGACAAGTTTGAAACCACCTCCATCGTCGGTGACTGCGTCGATGAAACACTGTTCTTCTGGTACCTGATCTGCGGTGGCGCGCTGGATGTTTTCCCGACCTTGAAAACCTACATCACCCATGCCGGTGGCATGGCGGTTTTCCAGTTGGGGCGCCTGAGCGAACTGAACCGGGCCATGGCACCGGACTCGCGCAATCAGCGTCCGTTGATGGATTACCTGCAGAACTTTTACTTCGACCTTGACGTTCATGCGCCGGGCTTGCGTCGTGGCGTTGCCGAGGTGGTGGGGGCGGAGCGCCTGTTGTACGGCACTAACTTTGGCGGGGCCTACGACCATGGCGATCTGACCGAAGGCATCGGCTTGTCCGCTGAAGAGCGCGAGCGGATTCGCAGCGGTAACGCGATCGAACTGCTCAAGCTGAAGGTGCCGGCCAACGCTGGTCGGGTGCTGACGCCGTGACGGATAGCTCGCTGGGGCGGCCCTACCCGCAGCGCAGCGGACGGTTGCCACGGCACCTGAGCGAAATTACCGCAGCCTGGCTAACTCAGCTATTGCAGCCGCGTTATCCGGGCGTCGAGGTGCTGGCGTTAACGGCAGTGGAAGTTCGAAACGGTCACACCACCAAATTCCGCGTCAGGCTTGAGTTGAATGAGGTCGGTCAGCACGCGGGTATTCCTGCGCACGTGTGCCTGAAGTCGAATTGGTCCGAGGGTTTCGAGAGCGGCGATATCTGTGAGCTGGAAGCGCGCTTTTATCATTTGGCGCACGGCTGGTCCGATGCGCCACTGCCAGACACCTATCTCACCGACTGGGACGCCGATGGCGGCGGTCGAGGCGTGGTGATGATGGAAGACCTTGGTCTGGCCGCCGGGAAATTTGGCCATAGCACCGATCACCTGGGCGTGGATGGCGTCGCTCGGGGGCTGGAGTCACTGGCGACGTTGCATGCTGCCACCTGGAACAGTCCGCAGCTACGGGGCCAGGGCTGGCTGCCGGTGTCGATGGCCAACCCGGTGGACTGCGACGGCCTGCTGCGTATGTACAACTACATCAAGGTCAATCTGCGCAAACCGGAGTACCAACGCCTGTTGCCGAAATGGATGTATGAGACACCGGAGTTGTTCAGCCATGCGTTTGATGAATTGGCAGCTTTCGAGCGCGAACAGTCGTCACCCAGCTGCCTGATCCATGGTGATTCGCATCAGGGCAACAGTTTTTTACGCAGCGACGGCCAACGTATCTGGCTGGATTGGCAACTGTCGAGGCGTGGCCGGCCATGGCGCGATATCGCCTATTTTATGCTGGGGGCCTTAACCGTCGAGGAACGGCGCGCCGATGCGCAACGCCTGCTGCGGGTGTACCGCGAAAAACTGATCAGCCTCGGTGCCGAAGGCGTGCTTGACCAGGACGCTGCCTGGGAACAGTTTCGCCGTTGGCCGGTTTGGGGGATGCAGACCTGGATGTCGAATATGGATGACTGGGGGCAGGACGGTTTGCCGATGGTGGAACGTTTCTTCGCCGCTGCAGAAGATTTTGATACCGTGCGTTTGCTCACACATGGGCGTAAGCCTCGCCGTACGCCGACACTGGGGCAGGGCGCGCGTCCGTTAACGCAGGCCTATCAACATCTACTGGAGGATTGAGAATGGTCGGGCAGGAAGAGTTGCGCTTGCAGGGTGCGGATAACTTTCGCAGCCTCAAAGGTATTCCCACCGGTTGTGGTCGTCGTATCGGCGACCATTACCTGTTACGGGCAGAACAGCTGGATCGACTGACCGCTGAAGACTGGCAGACCTTGCGGCGGATCGGCCTGACAACCGTCTGCGATTTACGCAGCGCCGCAGAGCGTGAGCGTTACCCGAGCGGCGTACCCGATTCGGCTATCGCGCAACTCCACCTGGAGGTGCTTGGTGATGTTCGTGCCGACCCACGGATTGCCGCCATGCTCGCTGATAATCCAGAGACTCAGGGCGCGCGAAACATGATGTTGGAGGTCTACCGGCAACTTCCGCACCTGTTGGCGCCGTTGTTGCCAGCGCTGTTCGAGCTGTTCTCTACCCGCAATGCATCGGTGCTCATTCATTGCACGGCGGGCAAGGACCGCACCGGGGTCGCGGTGATGTTGCTGCTGCACGCACTGGGCGTCGCACCGGAGCACATCATGGCCGACTATGTGCTCTCGGCACGTCGCTTCAGTCAGCTGGAGGTGGCGCGTCAGCAGGCCATGAGCACCACGGTGAGCCACCTGGTCGGCCAAGCGGTCAGCGAGGCGGCCATTGATGCAGTGCTGGATGCCCGTCCCGAGTACTTGAATGCTGCGTATGCAGTGATCGACGCCGAGTACGGTGGACTGGATCTTTACCTGCAGCGCTTCAGTGGTTTGAGCCAGAAAGGCTTGCAGACATTGCGCGATACCTTGCTGGTCGCCTAGGTCACGACTTCGGTCACTACCCGCGCGGGTTTCCATTGCGCCAATCCAATTCCCAGTAAAATCAATCCGCCTCCGACCGCGTGGTACAGGTGCAATGTTTCCCCCAGCAACACAATCGCCAACACCGCGGTAAATAACGGGACCAGGTTCATCAGCACGGCGGTTTTTTCTGGCCCCAGGGTTTGCAAACCACGCATCCACAAGCCGGGCGCCAGCGCTGAGGCAAACAGACCCGCGAACAACACCAGCGGGACATTTGCGGTTGTCAGGGCTATCGAAGGGGCCAGCACAAAGGGCGGCACCAACAGCAGGGTGCCGCAGATTATTTGCACGTAAAGGCTTTCCCAGGTCGGCAGGGGAATCTGCCAGCGCTTGACCAGCACGCAGTACAACGCGTACGACAGCGAGGCCAGCAACATCATCAATTCCCCTTGGCCAACCCCGTGTGCCCAGAGCGAGGGCAGGTCGCCTGCGGCCAGCAACCACGTCAGCCCGGCAAACGACACCAGAGCACCGACCAATAACGTCGCGGTCGGTTGGGTATTGAGCAGGGGAAAGGCGAGCAGCACGGTGAGCAGGGGCATGGTCGCCAGGATCAGGCCCATGGAAGTGGCGCTGACAGTGTGCGCGGCGAAATAGGCCAGCGACTGGTACAGCGACATGCCGAGCAAGCCCAGCAGCCACAACTTGGGCAGGTGCGGCCGAATCTGCTGCCGCAACCGCAAGACCTTGGGCAACATCACCGGTGACAACACCAGCAACGCGACCAGCCAGCGGTAAAAGGAAATGGCTGCGGGGTCAATCACCCCAACCGAAAGGCGATTGACCACGGTACTGGCGGCCCAGATCAGCGTGGCAAGAACAGGGAACAGCAAGTTCATCACGGGGGCGCCAACGTTGAGGGTGCGCACTACGCACCGGAGAGTTTGTCGATATGTTTTGGTGTTATTCGCTGGCAGCGTTACGTGCCGCAATCGTCGCGGCAAAATCGCGTTTGAGGGTTGGAAAGTAGGCAATCTGCCCACCCATGCCGCCGGCAATGTCAATCGAGGCGGCGCTGATGAAGCTGGCATATTCACTGGCCAGGAACAGCGCCATACCGGCAACGTCTTCAGGTTTGCCATAACGCCCGAGCGGTACCACCTTCATCACCATGGCGTCGAACTCCTCGCGACTGACGCCAGGTCCCATTTCCTTGTAGTGACGATCCCATTGACCGGTATCGATCCAACCCATGTTCAGGCTGTTGACCAGGATATTGTCTTTGGGCAGTGACATGCCCAATGAGCGGGAGAGGGCGATGCACGATGCGCGATTGATTACTGAGGGAATTCCGTCGGGCGTCGGAATCACCCCGGCCAAGGCGTTGATTTCGATGATCCGTCCCCAGCGCTGTTCACGCATGAACGGCACCACCGCCTGCACGAATCGGAAATGCCCCATCTGCAGAATGTTGGCATGTTCGAGGATGACTTCCGGAGTGAGGGTGTCGAGGTTGCCGCCACGGCCTTGACCGGCGTTGTTCACCAACACATCGACCCCGCCCCACGCGTGTGCAACTTCAGCAACAAACGCCTTGACCCCCTCACTGTCCGTCACGTCGACAGCCCGGGCAATCACCGCCTGGGCGTGTTCCGCAAGTTGCGCGCCGACTTCCCGGACGTCTGACGCACTACGGGCGCATATCGCTACCCGCGCCCCTTCAGCTGCGAATGCCCGGGCGATGGCCAGACCAATGCCCCGCGAAGCGCCCGTGATGATCACGCGTTTGGCACTCAAATCAATATTCATGGTGGCTCCTCTTGTTTTTCTTCTGGCGGTTCACTGCCGTTTTACCCGCGCAACGCCAGGCGTTCTGTGGGATGGCAGGGGCTATTGAAAGCCCAAAGCACAAAAGCGTCAAAGTTTATTTGAACGTTTATCTGTTTTGTGTGCAGTATTTACCGGCGAAACGCCTTTGCTGGAACGATTCTTCACCTTGATGGGTGTGAAATTCTATATGGAGAATGCAAATCTTTATGTGGAATTTTATTTTGTGATCCGTTACGGTGACTTTCAACTGAGGAGGAAAGTGGGTCTGGATGCGTGCCAGACCTCTTCAGCGGACTGTCCAGGCGAGACATTCAACGATATTGTGGGGTAGCGCATATCGCTGGAGCGACCGTTTGAACGCACATAGCGACTGAAAATAACAATAAAAGGTAGTGTGTATGAATCATAAGACCAAGCAGAGTCGGCTGGTACTGGCTCAAGGTGCGCTTACGCTGATGATGGTTGGCGGCTCTCAAGGCGTCATGGCGCTCTCTTTCGATCTGCCGAACCCTGATTATCGCCTGCGTTGGGACAACACGGTCCGCTACAACCTGGGCATGCGGACTGACAGTCAGGACAGTCGCATCATGAACACGCCGAACTTCGACGAGTCCGACGGCAAGTTCGATAAAGGCGACATTGTTACAAATCGTCTCGATGTGTTGAGCGAACTCGACTTTTCCTACCTCAACGAGTGGGGTGGACGCCTCAGTGGTGCCGGCTGGTTTGACCAGGCCTATAACGATCACGATGTGAAAAGTAACGTTCCCGGCTACGCCACCAGCTATCACAACAATCGTTACAGCGACGAAGTGAAGCGCTACATGAACGGCCCGTCGGGAGAGATTCTCGATGCCTTTGTCTGGCGCAACTTCAACATCGGCGACACACCGGTCAACGTGAAAGTCGGTCGTCACACCAACTATTGGGGTGAAAGCCTGTTGTTCGGCGCTCACGCCGTGTCCTACTCCCAGGCCCCCAGCGATGGCGTGAAAGCCTCGACCAGCCCGGGTATCGAAACCAAGGAAGTGTTTCTGCCGGTGGGGCAGATCTCGGCCAAGGCCCAGGTCACTGATCACCTTTCGGTTGCCGGTCAATACTTCTACGAATGGGAGCCCACGCGCATTCCTTATGGGGGTACCTATTTCGGCGCGGCCGACCCTTTGTTCGAAGGTCCGGACCAACTGCCGGTAGCGCCTAACGGAGCGACGTTGCAGCGTCAGGATTCGCGCTTCGGTCGCGATGGCAAAAACTGGGGCGTGATGGCCAAACTCAACGTTGAAGAAGTCGAATCGACGTTCGGCGCCTACTATCGCCAGTTCGACGACTACCAGCCTTGGCTGGCCCCACAGGTCAAGGCAGCGCTGGGTTCGTACCGGGTTGTTTACCCGCGTGGCGTGAAGCTGGCAGGCGTCAGTTTTGCTCGGGTTTTCAACACGATTGCGGTCGGCTCTGAACTGTCCTACCGCATGAACGGTGCCTTGAATGCCACTGGCGTCAGCGCGCTGGACGACGAAGGCCCGCGCGGCGACACCATTCACTTTATTGCCAACGCCGTTTACGGCGTGCCGCGTAACTTCATTTCGAACAACGCGACCCTAGTGGGTGAGTTCGCCTACAGCCACCTGGATCGCGTGACTGAACACGAAGAGCTCTATAAAGGTGTCGGAAAAGCCGCTTGTACCAATGCCAGAACGCCAGGTATCGCCGGGTCCGGCAGCGAGTCGGATGGCTGCTCCTCGAAAGATTATTATGCGGTCGCGGTCAACTACACTCCGCAATACATCTCGATCTTCCCCTCCTGGGACATGGATGTACCTCTCACCGTCAACTACGGCCTGCATGGCAACGCACCAACAGCCGGTGGCGGCAGCGAAGGCGCGCTGGCTTACTCCGTCGGCGTCAAACTCACTTATGCCCAGCTGTATGAGTTCGGCCTGCGTTATGCCGACACAGCGGCCCAACCGAAGAACCTGGCCAATGGCACCGTCGCCGGTAACGGCAACGTAGGCGGTGAAGACCGCGGCTGGCTGGCTTTTACCTTCAAGACCTCCTTCTGATAAATCAAACAAGAATCGGAGAACGTGTTCATGAAACGTCCACTTGCATTAACTGCCGTCCTGATGAGTTTTGCGACCTGTAGCCTCACAGCCGCCGCTGCTGGCGACGCCTCGGACCTGGGTAAGAGCCTGACGCAGTTCGGAGCGATTCAGGCCGGTAACGCCGATGGCACGATCCCCGCTTACGAGGGCGGCCTTACCACCGCTCCGGCGGGTTTCAAGCCCGACAGCGGGTTTTGGGTTGATCCGTTCAAAGATGAAAAGCCACTGTTTCGCATTGACGCCAAAAACGTCGACAAGTATGCGGACAAGCTCAGTGAGGGGCAGAAAACCCTGATCAAGAAATACCCGACTTACTACATCGACATTTACCCAAGCCATCGCACGACTGCCTATCCCAAAGCGGTACTCGATGCCACCGTGCGAAACGCCAGCAGCTGCGCGATCCAGAAAGATGGCCTGGCCGTTGATCCATCTTGCCGTGGCGGCCTGCCGTTCCCGATTCCGAAGACCGGCAATGAAGTGATGTGGAACCAGCAGGTGCGCTACAAAATCGGCACCGGCTACTCGACCACGACTTCGTCCAACAGCTGGGTAGTCGACGCCAACGGCTCGATCACCAAGACCGCTGAACAGGCGACATTCGAAGAAACCCCGTACTACCAGGTGACTCAGGCGGATCGCGATCCACTGATGTACGCACGAGTGTTCTCGCGCAACGACTATCCGGCGCGGCGCTCCGGTGAAGTGGTGGTGCTCACTGACTTCCTCGATCCATTGGCGAAGGCCCGTCGTTCGTTCAGTTATTCCCCAGGCCAGCGCCGGGTAAAACTCGCACCGGAATTTGCCTTTGATACACCCGTTGCCAGCCAGGGTGGCGTGACGCTGTTCGACGAACTGCAAATGTTTTCCGGGAGCCAGGACCGCTTTGACTACAAGCTGGTCGGTCGCAAGGAAATGTACATCCCGTACAACGCCTACAAATTCTACTTCGGCGTCGGCAAGCAGGAAGACCAGTTCATGCCGCACCACGCCAACCCGGCGAACGAGCGTTGGGAGCTGCATCGGGTGTGGGTCGTGGAAGCCACGTTGAAGCCGGGTATGCGCCACGTCTACAGCAAACGCACCTACTACCTGGATGAAGATACTTTCGGCGTCGGCCTGTATGACGCCTGGGACAAGAGCGGCGCGTTGTATCGCTCGATCTTCCTCAGCGGCGTCCAGCTCTACGACAAAAACATTCCCTATAACGTGAAAAACGTCGTGTATGACTTCAACAAAGGCATGTACGCGTTGCTCAACGATGGTTTGAAGGGCGGCTACAAGTTCATCGACAAACCACTCTCCGAGCGTGACATGAATCCTGAAGCCATTGTGGCTCGGGTCACCCAGCGCTGATGTGATTTCGCCTGTCCTGCCTGCCGGTTTGCGCATCAAGCCGGGCAGGCAGAACAGGTGTGTTTGCCACGCGGGATGGTTAAGGAATAAAAATAATGACTAGCCCTTGCCCTGCTTCTTTTCTTCTCTGCACTTCGCGTCTGCTCCTGGCAGTCGCGTTTGCGGTCGGCGCGAGCTCATTGCTGACGACGCCTGCCTACAGCGCCGTCGCGTTGTCGGCCGATTCGCTCGACGTGCCGGCGCAGCGGATCGATGAACACCTGCCCGCACCCTTGCTGTCGGTCGCCACAGCGGGCGACGCGATGATTGGCGTCGGCCTGCACGGGTTGATCCAGCGCTCCATCGATGAGGGCCGCACCTGGCAACAGGTCGATAGCCCGGTGTCCAGCGATCTTGTGCAAGTGCGGTTTCGCGACGAGCGTCATGGCTGGATCGTCGGTCACGATGCGGTGGTCATGCACACCACCGATGGCGGTCAAAGCTGGCAAGTGCAGCTCGACGGGCGCCGCTTGTTGACCTTGCTCAACGCTTACTACGGCCCACGGGCCGAACAAGGTGATGAAGCCGCAGCCCAGATGCTTAAGGAAGTGGCTATGGCCGCCAGTACCTCGGCGACGCCGGACGTGTTGGCCGCACCCTTTCTCGATGTGATGTTCGATGAGCACGGCAACGGATTTGCCGTGGGTGCCTTCGGCATGTTGTTGCACAGCACGGATGACGGCCAGAACTGGCAGCCGTGGACCGAGCGCAGTGATAACGATCGGCGCATGCACCTGTATGGACTGGCGGAACAAGCGGGCACTTTTTACATCGGCGGGGAGCAGGGTTTGCTGCTGCGTCTGGATGGTCCGCAACAACGTTTCGTGAAAATCGATACGCCCTACACCGGCACTTACTTCGGCGTCCGCGCCTTCGACGGTCTGCTGCTGGCGTACGGGCTGCGCGGCAACCTGTTTGCCAGCCGTGATGACGGCCAGCAATGGCAGCCTGTGGCAACCAATCTCAATAGCAGCCTGGTCAGCATTGTCGAGCAGGGTGATGCCTTGATCGTCGTGAGCCAGGGTGGGCAACTGGTCAGCGTTGACCGGCAGAGTTTGCAGGTCACCCCGCTGGCAGATGCGCGGGTAGGCGAGGTGTATGCAGCCAGTGCCACCAAACAGGCTGGGAGCCTGCTTGTCACGCGCTTCAGCGGCGCCAAGGTCATCGATATCGCCCAGGCCAACTAAAGCCCCCGGCACGATTCCCCTACGAGAAAGAAAAAATGGTCGAGCAAAAATTCAACAGCGGGATGCCAGTGATTGCCAACCTGGAGGACTTTGACAAAAACTCCGGTGGCTGGTTTGAACGGGTCATATTCCGTCATCGCATGGTGGTCGTCGTTGCCTGCTTGCTCGCCACTGTGGTGCTGGGCTTCTTCGCTACACGGCTGCAAGTCAATGCCAGCTTCGAAAAAATGATTCCCAGCTCCAGCCCTTACATCAAGAATTACCTGGCGTATAAAAACCAGTTGCCAGGCCTGGGCAACAGCATTCGCGTCGTGGTGGAAAACAAATCCGGTGATATCTACGACGCCGACTATCTGCTGGCGCTGCAAAAGGTCAACGACACCCTGTACCTGATTCCAGGCATCGACCGCTCCTGGATGAAATCGCTGTGGATGCCCATCGTTCGCTGGAAAGAAGTGACGGAGGAGGGCATTGATGGCGGTGCGGTCATGCCATCGGATTACGACGGCAGTGACAAATCGATCACGGCCTTGCGCCGCAACATTATGCGTTCCGGGATCATTGGCAACCTGGTGGCGAACGACGGCCGGTCGAGCATGATTGTCGCGCCGCTGCTCGATACCAATCCGCAGACCGGACAACCCCTGGATTACGGTGATTTTTCCAAGCAACTGGAAGCGCAGATTCGCTCGCTGGAAAGTGACAAAGTGGGCATCCACATTGTGGGTTTCAGCAAGCTGGTGGGCGACCTGATCGACGGCCTGTATTCGGTCATGCTGTTCTTTGGCGCATCGGTACTGATCGCCGGGTTGTTCGTCTATTTCTATACACGCTGCCTGCGCAGTACCTTGCTGCTGGTGAGCGTGGCAGTGGCGGGGGTGGTGTGGTTGCTGGGTTTGATGCAACTCCTCGGCTACGAACTGGACCCTTACTCCATCCTGGTGCCGTTCCTGATTTTTGCCATCGGGATCTCCCACGGCACGCAAAAAATGAACGGCATTCTTCAGGACATTGGCCGTGGCACCCATAAATACATTGCTGCGCGCTATACCTTCCGCCGCTTGTTTCTCACTGGCTTGACTGCGCTCCTGACCAATATCGTTGGTTTTGCCGTGCTGGTGATCATTGATATTCCGGTGATTCGCGACCTGGCACTGACCACCAGCATTGGTGTCGCCGTGCTGATTTTCACCAAGTTGCTGCTGATTCCGGTGGCGTTGTCGTACCTGGGCGTCAGTAAGAAAGCCGCGCGTATCGCCATCGCCAAAGATCAGGCCGGCGCAGAAAACCGCGGTTTTCTCGGGCGTCTGTGGAGCGGCCTGGATCGCTTCACCGAACGGCCGATGGCCACGGCGGTGATTGCCGTATCGCTGGTGGTGACGCTGATTGGCAGCGTGGTGATGATGCACCTCAAGGTCGGTGATCTGGATCCCGGTGCACCGGAGTTGCGTGCGGATTCGCGCTATAACCGCGATAACGCCTACATCACCAGCCACTACGGACTTTCCAGTGACCAGTTCGTGGTCATCATGAAGACCAACGAAGACAGCTGCCGTCTGTACCAGTCGCTGCAAAGCATGGACAAACTGGCCTGGCGCCTGCGCCAGACGCCTGGTGTACAAACCACCCAGTCGCTGGCCGAAACCGTGCGCATGATCAGCTCCGGCATGGCTGAAGGCAGCCCGAAATGGTTGAGCATCAGCCGCGACCAGGCGATCACCAACTCGGCGGTGGATGCCGCGATGATTTCTGCACCGGGCATCACCAACCAGCAGTGCTCGGTCACTCCATTGATCGCCTACCTGGCTGATCACAAAGCCGACACACTGAGCCGGGTGTTGAAAGTTTCTGAAGAGTTCGCCAAGGAAAACAACACACCCGCTGGCGCCGAGCAGCCTGTGGAATTCCTCCTGGCTGCGGGTAATGCCGGGATCGAGGCCGCCACTAACATTGAGGTAGAGAAGGGCATCATCACCATGTACCTGGCCGTGTATGGCGCTACGGCCTTGCTCTGCCTGCTGACCTTCCGCAGTTGGCGCGCAACCCTGGTGGCGCTGATTCCTTTGCTGATGACTACGATCATCTGCAAGGCGCTGATGGTCTGGTTGGGGATCGGCCTGAAAGTGGCCACCTTGCCGGTAATCGCCGTGGGTGTCGGTGTCGGCGTGGACTACGCGCTGTATCTGCTCAGTGTGCAACTGGCGGTGCAGGAACGCGGTGGAAGCCTGGCGGTTGCGTATCGCCGCTCGCTGGATTTCACCGGTCGGGTCGTGGCGCTCGTTGGCCTGACCATGGCCGCCGGGGTGATTACCTGGGCCTGGTCGCCGATCAAGTTCCAGGCGGACATGGGCATTCTGCTGACCTTCATGTTCCTGTGGAACATGCTCGGTGCGCTGGTGTTGATCCCGGCCCTCTCGCATTACCTGCTCAACCCGAAAGGCAACTCCAAGGCCGGCGTGACCCTCGATCTGGAGGACGCGCGCGCCCAACAGGAACCGCGCAAACCCGCGGCCAGCGCACCTGCACCCCAATTGACCGAGCTCGCCTTACCCCGGCGTGTCCGCTGACTAATAGCCGGGCACAGACCTGGCTGGCAACTGCAAGGAGAGAACAATGTTCGAGTTATTGATGAGTGCCGACATGATGGTTCCGGACCCGGACGGCATGACGGAAATGTTGGTCGACAAGCTCGGCATCTACAAACACGAACGCTGGCGCCAGGCGTTCGATAATCACCCGTATATTGCGCATTTCCTGCGGGTACACAAATCCCTCGCGGTGTCGCCTACGCGCATCGAACCGCAGTGGCACCTGGATCGGCCGAACCCCGGTGATCCGTTGTTCCATGACTTTCTGGAAAGCCTGAAGGATTTCCAGGGGCATCATCGGCCGATGATCACGCACTCCATCGTGCTGGCCCTGCACGGGGACAAGTTCGACGCGCTGGTAGACAAACTGATGCGTCGTCGCTTGCCTTTCCGCATGGCGCAGCGCACCCCGGAAATGCCCTTCGACCGCTTATGGCTGGGTGCCACTCCCGAGCAACCGTATTACCAGCCCACGGTGGATGGCGGTTTGTGCATTGAGATCATGCCGACCGAGCCTTTGCAGATGCCGCCGGAAACGTATCAGTTGCCACCGATGCAGCCGCGTGATCTCAAGCCCGGCGACATGGTCCGCGTCACCGCCCGTGGCTTCCTGGTACGCGACCTCGATGAAACCCTGCGTAAGGTCTCGACCAACCTCGATTGGGAACCGAGCGGGCCGGTCGAGAGCATCGGCAGCGAAGGTTACCGCCGTGCGCGTATGGGTTTCACCGTGCCGAACAGTGCCACCCTCGATGTCCTCGAGGCGACCTACTGGAACACCGACGCCGGCCACTACGTCAATAACTGGGGGCCGGGTCCGTACTACATCCGCATCGGTGTCAACGATCTGGCTGCCAAGGCCGAGGATCTGCGGTCACGCGGCACGCGGTTCCAGTGGATCGAATCCTCCGAGGCCGTCGGCGGCCGTGCGTTGATCAAGATCGACCCACAAGAACTCAATGGCCAGGTCTTCGAGTTCGAGGAGTGCCCTGTATGAGCACAGCGCAAGAACCGCAGTCTCCCGTTTTGATCAACGATGCGGTGCGCCTTGAGCGTGATGCCATGGTGGGTTGGGTGGTACTGACCCGGCCCCGGCAGATCAACGCCATCAACGACGATATTCGTCAGGGCGTGCCGCAAGCACTGGCGCTGTTGCAGCAAGACCCGGACATTCGCGTGATCGTGATTCGCGGGGAAGGTGAGCGAGGCTTTTGTGCGGGTGCTGATATCAAGGAGCGTCGTGGCCCGGAATCGAGCCTGCAAGTGCGGCAGCGCATGGAACAGGTGCGCTGGATCGAAGCGCTGGATGGCATCAGCAAACCGGTGATCGCTGCCATTCATGGTTATTGCATGGGCGGTGGGTTGGAACTGGTGCTGGCGTGTGACATCCGCTTCGCCGCGCCCGATGCCGTGTTCGCCCTGCCGGAAACCGGCCTGGGGCTGATTCCCGGCGGCGGCGGTACGCAACGACTGTCCCGAGTGGTGGCGCCGGGTCAGGCATTGGACATGTTGCTCACCGGTGACCGGGTGGGCGCCGAACAAGCGCAGCGCATTGGTCTGGTCAGCCGCCTGGCCAGCGACAACGCCAGCCTGCTGGACGAAGTACGGGCCTTTGCTCAGCGCATCGCCGTCAAACCACCCACCGCGTCGGCGTTTGTCAAACAGGCAGCACGGGCGGCGCTGGACATGGACCTCAAACGTGGCCTGGACCTGGAGCTTGATCTGTTCGCCTTGCTGGCCCCGACCAAGGATGCCCGCGAGGCGGCCCAGGCGTTCAGTGAACGGCGCGAACCGCGATTTACCGGCGAGTAAAGCGCCACTCAAAACAATAAGGAACAGAGCATGAGCACAGGAAAACTGGCAGGACGAGTGGCCATTATTACCGGCTCCGGTGGCGGCCTGGGCGCTGAGTGCGCACGGGTGCTGGCGTCGCATGGTGCAAGTATTGCGGTGGTCGATATCAATTTCGAGGGGGCCACAGCTGTGGCCCAGTCACTCCTCGCCGAGGGGCATCAAGCCTTGGCGATCGCCACCGACGTCTCCTCGGAAGACGCCGTGCGCGCGATGGTTGCTCAGGTTAAACAGCATTTCGGCCGTATCGACATTCTGCACAACAACGCGGCGATCCTGAACGCCGAGCAACGTCAGCTAGACCGCGATTTCGTCAACCTCGACATGCAGGCCTGGGACCGCGCCATCGCCGTCAACCTGCGTGGCGCGGTGCTGTGCACCAAGCATGTGATTCCGGTCATGCTGGAGAACGGCAAGGGCTCGATTATCTTCGCCACCTCGGGTCTGGGCATGCAGGGCGATATGTCCCTGACCGGCTACGCCACCTCCAAGGCGGGGCTGATGATGCTGCCGCGCATGGTCGCCTCGCAATACGGCAAACAAGGCATTCGCGGCAACGCCGTGCAGATCGGCCTGGCGCCTTCGGAACACGCCATGCCTGAACCCTTGCTCGACATCCTGCGCGACAACCACTGCACTGCCGAGCTGGGCACGCCTCGGCAGATTGCCGATGTGGTGGCGTTCCTGGCCAGTGACGAATCCTCATTTGTCACGGGCACCACGCTGGTCGCTGATGGTGGTTTCAGCAGCCACACCCCCTCCCTGGTGGCGATGCGCGCGCTGTTTGCGCAGATGGGCCGCACCGGCATGTAACCCTTGCCCGGCGCATCCCGTGCGGTGCGCCGCGGCTGATCTTTGCCGCCATAGCCGCCGCGCGCCGCTGTGGTTGAACTCGACTTGGAATTAATTGATGAACCAGAACCAAAATGCGAGCACTACGGATTTTGATGTGATCATCGTCGGCGGTGGCACCAATGGCCTTTCGGCTGGCTGCTACCTGGGCCTGGAAGGCAAGAAGGTGCTGGTTCTGGAGGCATTGGACAAGGTCGGCGGGATGGCCTCCTCGGGTTACCTGATACCCGAAGCGCCGCAGCATCTGGTTCATCCCTGTGCCCTGGACATGATGTCGATGCGCGTGCATTCCCATGTGCCAGCGGAGCTGGGACTTGATCGACACGGTTTCAAATCGATAGAGCTTGCGCCGGGGTATGTGTACTTGCATCCGGATGGCCAATCTCTGATCTTCTGGCGCGATCGCGAGAAAACCGCCGCCGAGATCCGCCGGTTCAGCAGCAAGGATGCCGAGGCGTTTCTGCAGTTCATGAAAGTCATCGACATGTTCCTCGATATCGCGCTGCCGATGATGCGTGTCGACCCGGCCAAAACAAACCTCGGCGTGAAGCTGAAAATGCTTGGCACCGCCATCAAACACAAAGCGCTGAAACCCGAGCTGATGGCGCTGATGACAGGCTCCGCGTTGCAGGCGGCACGTGAGCGCTTCGAGCATCCGGTGACCATTTCCGCGATGTGTGCACTCACTGGGCTGGCAGGGGATATCAGCGCCGATGGCGGTGGCATCTATTACGCCTTGCTCGGTTTCCTTCATCGTTTTGGCGTGGGCCGGGTATTGGGTGGCATGCAGCAGTTGAGCAATGCCATGCAGACTCGACTGGAAGAGCTGGGCGGGCAAGTGCTGGTGTCGGCCAGCGTCAGTGAAATCGTTGCCAGGGACGGTCTGATCAAAGGCGTGAAACTGGCTGATGGTCGTCAGTTCACCGCACGTGCGGTCATTGCCGGCTGCCACCCCAAGCCGGCGTTGGACATGGTTACCCGTGGTGAAATCCCTCAACACCTGCTGACCCGTATCGCCATGGCACCTGCTAACGGCAGAGGGTCGGGACCATTGAAGGTGGATGTTGCCCTGCGTGGGCAGATTTCTTTGCCGCGTTTTGCTGCCATTCGCGGCGATGGCGTGGATTTGCGTAAAACCGTCATGCTGATCGGCACCGAAGAAGCCGTGCTGGAAAACTTCGCCGCCTGCGCCCGTGGTGAAGTACCGAAGTTGCCCTATATCACCGTGGCCGCACCCAGTGCGGCCGACCCTTCACAAGCGCCAACCGGGCAGGATGTGTTGTACATCTATCCGCCGGTGATGCCGGTGAATCCCAATGAAGGTTGGGACGCGCTGCGTGAGCGGGTGGCCGACCAGGTGCAGGAACAGCTGTATGACTACATCGATGGGATCGAGGGGCAGGTGATTGGCCGACATATCGAGGCTGCTCCGGATTTTACTGCGCGCTTGAACACGGTGAATGGCTGCGTGGTGCATATCGACACCACCTCGATGCGCTCGAGCACCATGCGCCCGGCGTACGGTTTGGGAGGCGATACCTTGCCGGTGGCGGGACTGTATTTAGGGAGTGCCGGCATTCATCCGGGCGGTGGGGTAAACGGCATGGCCGGGCGGTTGGCGGCCAAGCGGGTGAGCAAGTATTTGCGTAAAAAGGCTGACTGAAGCGGGTCGCTGATTCCAAGCCCCTAAGCAACCCCCCCTGTGGGAACAAGCCTGCTTCCACAGGGAAAGCTCATTGGGCGAGAGTGTGTGAACGGTGCTTAAACGCCGTCGACGTTTTTTTCTGCGCCCAGCGAAATACTCGCCAGCACAAAATCCGCCGAGTACTGACGCCAGGTGGCCATGCCTTGCTCCGAGTCCGTATCCAGCCCGGCAAGTGCCGACATCGAATAGCGGTTGGTGAACCAGCCAGTAGTCACCAGCGAAGCGCTGGCCAACAACAGGCGCGGGTTGATGTCTGCGCGAAAATCACCACTGGCCGCACCCCGCAACAAAATCGCGTCGAGCTTGGCGATCAGCTTCGGTGCCATTTCCAGAAAATGGTTGCGAGGTGTTTCGTGGGTGTCATGGTAGCGAATGCCTTCCAGCGCCAGGCTGCCGAGGAAGGGGTCCAGACGGTACTGGTCAAAAAAATGGTTGAGCACGGCGCGCATCGCCACTGGCGGTGAAAGCTCTTCGACATTGAGGTTGACCAGCTCGGACATGATGTTGTCCGAAGACTCATCCAGTACCGCTACAAACAGGCCTTCCTTGGAGTTGTAGTAGTGGTAGACCAGCTGTTTGGTAACGCCGGCTTCCCGGGCAATTTCTTCCACGCGCGCACCGGCCAGGCCTTTTCTGGCGAACTCCACGCGCGCTGCCGCGAGCAGGCGATTCATCGTATTGCGTTTGCCCTGTTCGCCACCTTCTCCTGCCTTTACCGCCACCTCGTCCTCCTCATGCCAGTTTTGGCCAGGTTATTCACACCTTGAAGCATTTCCCCGGGGGCCTTCGTTTGACCCCAAGTCAAACGAAGCGGACTACCGGCGCAGACACAACCACATACCATGGGTCGGCAGCCGGACAATCTTGGTGTGCAAGAAGAATAAAAACAAGACAGGAGCTCCTGATGAGCAACGAAAGCGCAGCACTGGACCTGGCAACCGCATACTCCGCTGTGTCGGAAATGTATCGGGGCACCGACCTGGATATTCACGCGGTGTGCCGCGAGCAACGGCTGAAATCGCCCATCTATGAAGGCGACTTCATCACCCAGTTTGGCGTGCCGACGAATGCCGGCACCCAGCAGGGCACTCGCCCGACCTTCGCCTTGTTCAAATACCAGGATGTAATGACTGTCCTGCGCGATGGTGCGACCTATACCAGCGGTTTTATTGCCGAAGGTCTTGGCGCGTTTTTCGATGGTTTGATCATTCTTGCCATGGACGGTGACGAGCACCGTAAGGTGCGCGCCTTGCTGCAACCGGCCTTTATGCCGGAGACCGTGAACAAGTGGCGCCCGCAGATCGATCAAGTGATTCGCGAGGAGTACATCCAGCCGATGTTGCCGGCAAAGAAGGCCGACTTGATGAAGTTCGGCCTCGAGCTGCCGATTCGCGTCATGTACGCTTTGATGGGCTTCCCCTCGGATGAGCCCTCCAAGTACAAGCAATACGCCGCGTGGGCCTTGGCCATTGTCGGCGGCAACCAGATTGACCCGAGCAAAATGGTTGAAGCGCGACGTCAGGCCGGCATCGCTGTCAAAGGTCTGTACGACGCGCTTGCCGAGGTGGTGGTGCAACGTCGTGCCGAGGGCAGCCAGGGCGATGATGTGGTCGGGCGTTTGCTGCGCGCGGAGTACGAAGGGCGCACGCTGGATGACCACGAGGTGATCACCTTCACTCGCTCGCTTTTGCCAGCCGCGGGCGAAACCACCACGCGCATGTTTGGCTCGGTAATGACTTTGCTCTTGACCACGCCCGGCTTGCTGGAACGCGTCAAGGCCGACCGCTCATTGATCGGCAAGCTGATGGACGAAACCACGCGCTTTGAACCCGTGGCCACTTTCAAGGTGCGCGAAACCGCCCGGGAAGTGGAATTTCACGGCGTGAAAATCCCCAAGGGTTCGTTCGTCCAGTGCATGGTGGTGTCCGCCAACCGCGACGAAGATGCGTTTGAAAACCCTGAGGTATTCGACATTGATCGCAAGCCAAAACCCTCCTTTGGTTTTGGCTTCGGCCCGCACATGTGTATCGGTCAGTTCGTCGCCAAAGTGGAAATCAGCTGCGCTGTCAACGCCATCCTCGACCTCTTTCCCAACTTGCGACTCGACCCGAGCCAACCCGTCCCGCAGATCGGCGGAGCGCAATTGCGAGGCGTGTCCACGCTCCCGGTGATCTGGGACTGAATCACGCTGTAATCCCGTTTCCCTGCCTCAACAAAAACAACAGAGGGCATCATGAGAACGTTTAAAACCATTCCAGAACGCGGTGATTTCGGCTTTCAACAACTGGTTGGGCCGCACAAGGTCACCGGCGCTTCGATGTCAGCCGAACGCGGCTTCTTCGGCCTGCACCTGAGCAAAAGTTCGCCGTTCGGTTCTGTGCGCGATGAGCAAGGCAACATTTACTCATTCGTACGGTCGCTGATGGCGCCCAATGGCACCCCCAACCCAACCAAGTTCTTCTACCTGAACAATCACGTCGATAACGTCAACCTGCGCATGGACCACGAAAAAATGGCCCGCCAGGCGCTGACACCACTGCCGGTACACAGCCTGGAAGGCGATGTCGCACGTTGGGCCAGCCACCCGGGCGAACCCGGCAACTCTTGGGAGATCACCGCCAGCAGCGAACGCCTGACCTGGAAGGAAGAAGGCCTGTTTCACCTCGAAGGCCGACTGCTTGGCCCAGGTTTGCAGTGGTACCTGCCAGGCGTGGAATGGGGCACCTTTTATGTTTCGCAGTTGTGGGATATCGCCGGTGTCTGCGAGGGGCGTCCGGTGAAAGGCGCCATGGCGCTGGACCAGTTCTACATGGCCGAAGGCGGCGCCATTCACTTCAAGAAAGACTTGGTGGTGAACAACAACAAGCATGTGATCTGGTGGTCCTTCGTCACCGTTTATAAAGATGGCACCTGGGATACCGGCTCTTTCATGGTCGGTCACGACCACTTGGGCTACGCCATTTTCAACAATGAAAAAGGCGAGGTTCGGGTCACCACCGATATCGAAGGAAACACCGAACACAAGGACGGAAGCTACTTCCTCAAATCCGCGAAAATCGTGCTGGAAGGCAAGGAAGAGTGGGAGTTTTTGCCTGATGAGAAGGGCGAGATGATCGACTTCGTCGGTGGCTTCCCGATCACTGCGCAGCAGGAAGGCCGTTGGCGTCGGGTTGGCGATACCCGTGAGCCTTCACACTGGCTGGGCTGGGGTGAATCGGACCGGCGTAATGGCTCGGCCCGCAATGTGCCAGGCAAAGACCTGTAAACAGTTGACCGAAACCTTTACCCCTGTAGGAGCTGCCGAAGGCTGCGATCTTTTGACTTTGACTTTTGAAGGCAAGATCAAAAGATCGCAGCCTTCGGCAGCTCCTACAGGGGAGCGTACGCGTTGTATCAGTAGCCTCCACCAATAACAACAATGAGGAATCACGATGAAATTCCGCGACAAAGTCGTGCTGGTCACCGGTGCAGGTCGAGGCATGGGTCGCGCCATTGCCCTGGCCTATGCCCGAGAAGGCGCCAAGGTGGTGGTGTCGGCACGCACCGCTCGATACGGTGAAGAAACGATCGCACAGATCAAGGCCCTGGGCGCGCAAGCCTGCCTGGTCGGTGGCGACATCGCCGACCGCGAGGCGATCAAGTCAATGGTGCAAGATGGTGTAGAGCACTTTGGTGGCCTGGACATCGTGGTGCATTGCGCTGCCGATACCAGTCACGGGCTGATCGCCGAAATGGCCGATGATACGTTTGATCACATCGTTCGCAGCAATATTCAATCGTTGTTCTGGTTGGCCAAGGACTGCGCACCTTATCTGTCGAAAGCAGCCGACAAAGGCCGGCTGATTTTCATCTCGTCCGGCGAAGCCAACCGCAAATACACCCCTCGCCTGATTGCCTATGGTTCCAGCAAAGCCTTCATGAATGCCTTCGCCCGCGGCCTGGCGGTGGAATTCGGTGCCATGAATATTCTGGTCAACGTCGTCGAGCCCGGACTGATCGGCACTGATCACATGCTCGAAACCCTGGGCAATGAACTGCCGCATAAACTCGCTGCACATTTCCCGGTAGGGCGTCTGGGCGAGTCCGCCGACATTGCCAACGCCGTGCTGTTTCTGACCTCCAACGAGGCTTCCTATATCACTGGCACTTCGCTGCTGGTGGATGGCGGCGCCACCATGATCGCGCTGCCCAAGGTCGAAGAAATCCTCAAGGGCCATTAATCAACCCGCACGTCCGCGATGGGAGTCAGGTCATGACATCGGATACACGCAGTAGCAACACCACGGCCCACGCCGGCAATGATTTTTCCGAGTTCAAGCGCGGCTGGCGCGTGGTTGTCCTGGGCCTGTTTGGCATCTGCACCAGTATTACCGCTGCGTTGCTGTACGCCTTCGGCACCCTGGTGATTCCGCTGGAACAGGCGTTCGGCTGGAGCCGGGGCGACTTGCAAGCCTCCATCACCTTTCTGTTCGCCGGTGTGGCGATTTCCACGCAACTGGTCGGCTGGCTGTACCTTCGGTTCGGGCTGCGCCGGGTAGCGATTGTTTCGATCGTGCTGCAGATCGTCGGTTACTTTGCGATCACGCGGATTGAGGGTTCGATCGGCTGGTTGTACCTGGCGTTTTTCAGCATGCCGATCATTTGTGCCGGAACCATTGCGATCACCTGGACGCAACTGGTCAACCTCTGGTTCGAGCGTAACCGTGGTTTGGCGCTGGCCGTGATTCTGTGTGGCACCGGGCTGATGGCGATGATTCTGCCACCGCTGTTGTCGCGGCTGATTGCCGCCTACGGTTGGCAAGCCGGGTTTATTGCGCTGGGGGCGATGCCTTTGTTGTTTACGTTGCCCTTGTCATTGATGTGGCTGCGCATGCCGGCGCTGCTCGCCAGTCCTGACGCGACAACGCAGAAGGAACTTCCGGAGCTGTCCGGCATGTCCTTCAAACAAGCAGTGCGCTCAGGGATGTACTGGGGCTTTAACGTTGCATTGATATTGTCGGTGTCGTTGACCGTCGGCATGGTCACCAACATGGTGCCGATGCTGCAAAGCAAGGGCCTGAGTGCGCAGCAAGCCAGTCAGATCTTCAGTACCTTTGGTATTTCCATCATCGGCGGGCGCTTGTTGGTGGGTTATCTGCTGGACCGCTATTCACCTTCAGTAGTGGCCGCCGTGAGCCTGGCGCTACCCGCATTGGGCTGCGCGATCTTTCTCTTTGGCGGGGCGCAAAACACACCGTTGCTGGTGCTGGCGACCCTGTGCATCGGCGCCAGTGCCGGAGCTGAGTTCGATCTGGCGGCATTCCTGATGGCGCGCTATTTCGGCTTGAAAGACTACGCGCGGATATTTGGTCTGCACCTATGCCTGATCACCATTGTCTCCGGTCTGGTACCCATGCTGTTCGGCCATCTCTATGACCTGTACGGCAGCTATTCCGCTGTGCTGGTGTGCTGTTTCTGCTGCGCCATTGTCGGCCCGACCATTCTGCTGTGGTTGAGAATGGAGCCAAAATTCCTCGCCCGTCAGCAAAACCTCCAGCTACGACCACATGCCTGAACCCACTTGAGGATGAACGTGAAATGAGCATGGACAAACACACCATCGAGCACTTTCTGCACGGGCAGATCGACTGCTGGAACCGGGGCGACAAAGACGGCTTTTTCGCTCACTACCGCAGCGTCTCGGCCAACGGCTTGAGTATCGAATACGTCGGCAAGCCCCAGGCCGATGCCTGGCAGGTACTGGAAGGCATGTGGGCGCAGCAGCAACCGAAGATTCGCGTTGAAGTGCGCCAGTGCATCGTCAATGGCAATGAAGCGGCGTGCCATCACCTGAACGCCTTTCGCGAGCAGGAAGGCGGTATCGAGACGATCGAGTTGTATCGGTTTGAAGAAGGAAAGTTGTCCGTACGTTACTTCATCAACCAGTAATCGTTGCGCACAGCCTTGTCAGAAAGGCTGTGCGCGTCGTCGCCTAGACGCCATCGGTGGAATGGGACAGCTGCTGCCATTGCTCGATTTCCGCGAGCATCCTGTTGAGCTTGTCGCTGACCTGCTGATAAGCGTCTGAACCCGCCAGGTAACGCAACGGTGGATGTTCGCTGTTGGCCAGGAGCACCAGCGCATCGCCCAGTTTAGCCGGGTTGCCGGTTTGCTGATGGTTGTAGGCGGCCGAAGCGCCTTTGACCTTGGCGGTGAATGCAGCGTAATCCTCCAACCCGCGTGTACCGAAGACCGCGGAGCTGGGGTCGAGAAAGTCGGTACGGAAAACCCCGGGCTCCACCAGCGTGACCTTGATCCCGAACTGCGCCACTTCCTGGGCCAGGGATTCGGAAAAACCTTCCACAGCAAATTTAGACGCGCAGTACAGCGCCGCACCACCCATCCCGACCATGCCACCCATTGAAGACACGTTGAACACCCGGCCACTGCGTTGCTGACGCATGACAGGCAGCACGGCGCGGCAGACGTTGAACACACCGAACACATTGGTCGCGAACTGCTGGTCGGCGTCGCTGGCGAAATTGTCTTCAAACGGCGCCAGTTGTCCATAACCGGCGTTGTTGACCAGCACATCGATTCGGCCAAAACGCGCCACGGCAGTTTCTACGGCAGCCAGTGCCTGGGCTTCGTCGGTCACATCCAGGGCCACTGCCAGCACGCGTTCGCCGTACTCGGCAAAGACAATTTCCAGCGGTTCGATACGCCGGGCGCTGACCACCACGCTGTCACCATCAGCCAATGCGGCTTTGGCAATGGCAGCACCCAAGCCTCGGGCCGCACCGGTAATAAACCAGACTTTGTTCATTGCATCGCTCCAGTCGTTGTGCAAAAAAATGCCGCGTCAGCTTTAAGGCGGGCGCGGCAGCGGGTGTGAAAGATCAGTACGACGTTCAGTCGCGGTTGGCCGCTTCCCAAGCTTTCAGATCGAACCCGTCAGTGGCGGCCTCAACTGCCGTCAGCTTGGGCGCGCGAGCAAGAATCTTGCGCGCCGCCATGTGATCGCCCATGCGATTGCAGGACTCCACGGCCACCAGACGGTCATTGCGGAAACACAGCACAGACGCTTGATGTTCTTCGACTGAACCGAGCACGACGGTACTGTCATAGCCATGCGAGAGTCCGGCGATCTGCAGTTTCAAGTTGCCTTGATCGGTCCAGAACCAGGGCAGGGCGCTATAAGGTGCCGGTTTACCCATCAAGCGTGCAGCCACTGTGCGGGCCTGGTCGATGGCGTTCTGCACCGACTCGAGGCGGGTGTGTAACTCATTGTTTTGCAGGCACGGGAAGCTGGCGACATCGCCTACCGCGGAAATTTGCGGGTCAGAGGTCAGCAGGCTGGCGTCCACCTTGATGCCGTTCTCGATGTCCAGACCGGCTTCAGTCGCCAGCTGCGCATTGGGAATCACACCGATACCAAACACCACCAGGTCAGCAGGGAGTGCACGTCCGTCACCGGTTTGTACCGCGCACACCTTGCCGTTATCGCCGTCGATGCGGCTTAAACCCTGGCGGAAGTCAAAATGGACGCCCCACGCTTCATGGGCCTGGCGAAACAATTCCGACATTTCCCGCGACACGGCACGAGCCATGGGACGCTCGCCCAGCTCCAGTACGTGCACATTAGCCCCTAGGGCAGCGGCCACCGCCGCAAACTCGAGGCCGATAAACCCGGCTCCAATCACCACCACGTTGCGCGCTTCTTTCGCCAGCGGCGCCAGGGCGTCGGCATCGGCTTTGGTTTTGATACCGAACACTTGCGGCAACTCTGCGCCGGGAACCGGCAGGGGGCGGTTGTGGGCTCCGGTCGCCAGTACCAGATGGTCGTAACTGACAGCAGCACCCGAGGCTAACACCACGCGTCGGTTCAGGCGGTCGATCGCGGTCGCCTGGTCATGCAGCAGTTCAATGCGCTGGGTGGTGTAGAAATCAGCAGGACGAAACAGCAGATTGGTCGCCTGGATCTTGCCGAGCAGATAGGCTTTGGACAATGGCGGGCGCTGGTAGGGCAGGCCTGGCTCATCGCCGATCAGGGTGATGCGCCCGTCAAAGCCTTCCTGGCGCAGGGAGGCAGCGACCTGAAATCCGGCCTGGCCAGCACCGACGATAACGACTGAGGCGAGGGTCATGGGAACTCCTTCACGCGCATTCAGAATTGCGACGATGGCAGGTGCAAAACCATGCCGTCCATGTCTTCGCTGATGATCATTTGACAGCTCAAGCGGCTGCTGTCGCGACGTTCGAAAGCGTACTCGAGCATGTCGTTCTCCATGCCTTCCGCCGCTTGCACCTTGCCCAGCCAGGCCTCGTCGACATAGGTGTGACAGGTGGCGCAACTGCAGGCACCACCGCAGTCGGCAGAAATACCCGGCACCGAGGCGAAGGTCGCGGCTTGCATCACCGACTGGCCGATGTCGCCTTTGACTTGATGGGCGGTGCCGTTGTGTTCAATAAATGTCAATGTGGGCATGTTCTGCTCCGATTCTTGTTAGGGGGCTCAGGATTGGCTGGGAATGGTTTGCACGTTGAAGTGCGGCACTCGCCCAAGGGTCAGTAGCAACAGCGGACCGATCAGGCAGCAGGCGGCGCTATAAACCAGCATGGCGTTATACGATCCGGTGCGCGCCAGCATGTACGCAAAGAGCAACGGCGCCAGCGCCGAAGCCACGGTATTGAGGCCCTGATGCACGCCGAACAGGCGGCCGTATTCGCGCAAGCCGAAGTAGCGGGCAATCAGGAACGCGGCAATATCGAACTCCGCCCCGGCGCCAAAACCAACCAGCACCGCCGCCAGCATGAGCGGGGCAAATTCGGTGGTCGGGCTCAGGTAGATGAAACAACCGATAGCGGGCAGCACCAGGCTGATCGCAGACACAATCGGCGGCCACAGACGATCGAGCAGATAGCCGATAAGCATGCGGCCGAAGATCAGCGAAATACCAAAGCAGCTGAAAATGGTGGCCGCGTCCCCCGCGGATAGGCCTCGGGCTTGCAGCATGGGCACGGTGCTGGTGACCATGCCGACAATCGAAGAAATCACCAGGCTGAGCGCCAGGTTACAGGTCCAGAATTTCAGCGAGCCCATGCCTTCACGAAAAGACATGCCGGGCAATTGCTCCAGCGCACGCCCGCCGTCACGGTGACCGGCAACAGAGGGTAGTTTGAACCACAGCAGAATCAGCGGCAGCAGCACCAACAGATTGAGCAGCGCGAGAATCACGAAGGCCGCGCGCCAGTCCCATTGCTCGATGCCCCAGGCCATCAGCCGGGGAATGATGGCGGCAGTGACACCAGTCCCGGACAGACCAATGGCGAGCGCCAGGCCGCGATTGCTGTCGAACCAAAGACTGATCAGCTGGGTCCAGGTTACGGCCAGCGCGCCCATGCCGACGATGGGCAGCAGTGCAAAGGCGATGTACATCGACCAGATCGATTGGGTCAGCTGCGTGGTTGCCAGGTAACCGAGTGACAACAACAGCAGGGAAATAACGGTAACGCGCTTCATGCCGTAGCGCAGGTTGAACCAACCCACCAACTGCAATGACACCACCGCGCCGCCAAACAGAAAGGTGATGCAGGCTTGCAGCTCACTTTTGCTCCAGCCAAAGGCATCGCCGAGCGGCACGACCAGTGTGCCGAAACCATAGAGCAGGGCGGCGTTGATGCTGATGGCCACTCCGGCGACCGACAAAATCAGGATTTTCCAGCTTTGGCGGAATTCGCGCAGATCGATTGCCGCTTCGTTTCTAGACGGGTGCATGGAGTTGGCTTCCTTATAGGTTTTGTTGAGCCAAGCACTGCTACAAGTGGTGATGTGAATCACCGCCAGCAGATTCTTTGAACAGAATCTGGTTTTTTAATCAGAATAAAATCAGAAATTCGGCTTTGTCCAGCGCAGCTATCTGACTAACGGACAAACGAATTTCATGCGTTGCACCCACGGTTGAATCACTCTGAAGCCAGCCGTGTTCAACATCCTGCTGCGATTCCCTTTTTTTAAGCCAAGGCAATGATCAGGGACAGCGGATGAGCCTCAGCATATCCGCGTTAAAAATTAATTGCACATAAAATAAATAAGTGTTCATAATTTGCAAAAGCTGAACCTGATAAAGGAGAAAAAAATGAGTTCAGAAAAAGCGCAGTTCAAAGCGGTGGCCGACCGAAGCCGCTGCTGTGGTTATGGTTTGTGTGCTGCGATTTGCCCCAGCCTGTACAAGCTTGATGCCGATGGCATGGTGTACCTCGACGATGCCCGCGTGCCGCCGGAGTTGGAGGAGGAGGCTCGTGAGGGTGCAGCCGCTTGCCCCGCGGAGGCCATCTGGCTTGAGCCCATCACCCCGGATGACGAAGCCGTTTGATGGCGTGAGCGCCTGCCGCAAACGTGATAACCACTGAGGTGAGGATGTGCTAATGGGTCGATTACCAAACAAGGTCGCGCTGATAACCGGTACAGGCGGCGGCCAGGGCAGGGCTGCGGCGCTACGTTTTGCCCGTGAAGGGGCGATTGTGGTCGGTTGCGATTTCAATGCCGAAGGTCACGAGGAGACTGCAGCGTTGATGCAGGCCGAGGGTTTTACCCTGTACGGCTCGGCACCCGTGGACCTGGGTGATCATGAACAGGCCAAGGCCTGGATCGATGCCGCCGTGGCTGAACACGGGCGCATCGACATCCTGTACAACAACGCTTCCGCCGCACGCTTCGGGCTGGTCAGCGAGCTGTCGATCGAAGATTGGCAGTACACCATGCGCAACGAAATCGACCTGCTGTTCTATACCACCAAATATGCATGGCACCACTTGGCCGAACAGCGCGGAGTGATCATCAATGTATCGTCCACCGCTGCATGGGGTGGCTCGAAAGTGGCCGGCATTTCCGCGCATTCGGCTGCAAAGGGCGCTGTGGTGTCCTTCACTCGCCAGTTGGCGGTAGAAGGGGCGCCGTTCGGTATACGTGCGGTCAGTTTGAGCCCGGGATTTGTCGCGACGCCTGGCACCCGGCCTTTTCTGGAAGACCCCAAAATGCGCGCCATGCTGCTGGATGGCGTATTGATGGATCGCCCCGGCGAACCCGAGGAAGTGGTGGCAATGGCGGTCTTTGTCGCCTCGGATGAGGCTTCATTCATTACCGGTTCGGACTTCGTCATCGATGGCGGGTTACTCGCGATCTAGCACGCGCGGCGCCCTGGCATGGGCTACCGGCACCCTTTCATCTCGAACAATAACAAGGTGAATAACGTGGACATCATCGGTATCGGTTACATGGGCTTTGAGACCCCCAATCTCCAAGCGTGGCGTGAGTACGGCCCTCAGGTGATGGGTTTTGGCATAGGCAAGAACCCCGAGAGTGATCCCGATTCGCTGTACTTCAAGATCGATGATCGTCGGCATCGCTTCGCTTTTCATCCTGGCAAGGTAGACCGCATTGTCTACATCGGTTGGGAAGCGGTGGGGCGCATGGCGTTCGAGGACGGCATCAAGAAGCTGGCAGCCGCCAATGTCGACTTCACTCGCGGTGATGCTGAGCTGTGCGAAAAGCGTGGCGTGCGTGAATTAGTGCGTTTTCGTGACCCGGTGGGGTATCAGCACGAATTGTTTTACGGGCAAAAATGGCTGCCGCGCTCGTTCCAGCCGGGCCGCCCGCACAGTGGTTTCCTTGCCGACGAACGGGGTGCGGGTCATGTGGTGCTGATCACCCCGGACTACACTCCGGAACTGGAAGACTTCCTGCTTAATGTCATGGGTTTCAGCTGGTATGGCGCTGGTGCGGGCAAGGGACGAACCGGTTTCTTCCGCTCCAAACTCAACCATCACACCAGCCATGACATCGCTTATGGTCACGGACCGGGTCGCATGGGCGTGCAGCATGTCGGGCTGTTTGTACGCAACGTGCGTGATGTCGGTGAGACCTACGACATCGTGCGTCAGCGTGAACTGCCGATGATGATGACCCTCGGCCAACATGCCCAGGACCCCCATCTGTCGTTCTACCATTTCAATCCGTCCGGGTTCGCCTTCGAGACCATTGCTGAAATCGAGCCATGGCAAGGCGATCCCTATGAGCTGAATCCAGAAAAACTCAGCCTGTGGGGCCACGAAATGGTCGGGCCAATTCTCGGCGCCAGCGTCAAGACGCCGGAAGAAGTGCTCGACGCCGAGTACCTGCCGACCTACTTGGCCAAGCGCTGACATGCGTCTGGCGCGGGTCGAAGTTGCCGGGCAAGCGTTCTGGGCGTTGCTGAATGCGCAAGCTGATTGCTTTCGGCGAATTAATGCTCCTTTCGCCCACTGGGCCGGGCTAGGGGCGGATCTTGCGCCAGACGCCCTCGACCCGAGTGGCGAATGGTTGCCGTTGTCGGCTGCGCGCCTGCTTGCGCCATTGGAACCCGGTAGCCGGGTTTTTGGTGTGGGCCTCAATTACCTCAGCCACCTCAAGCGCCTTGGCAGTGATTCTCCGGCGCACCCGTTGGCGTACATGAAACCGGAGTCAGCGCTGGTTGGTGCCTATGACGAGATCGATTATTCGCCGCTGACCATCCAGCTTGATTACGAGGTGGAACTGGTCGCCGTAGTGGGCCGCCCGTTGCTGGATGAACCGCATGCCAGCGACTGCCTGCTGGGGTATACGGTGGGCAATGACATAAGTGCGCGCGATGCCGGCAAGCAGATTGGTCGTCTGGACCTGTTGACCCAGAAAGCCATGGACCGCACCACACCGGTAGGTCCATGGATCGTGACCGCGGACGAACTGGGTGTAACGGGGCAACCGGCTTTAGATATGCGCCTGAGCGTTAACTATGAACTGCGCCAGCAGGACAATACCCGGCAGATGATTTTTCCCCTGGATGAGTTGCTCAATTATCTGGATGCACGCATCAGTCTGCGTCCTGGCGACCTGGTGTTTACCGGATCCACCCACGGCGTAGGACTGGAAAGCGGGCGTTTTTTACGGCCGGGTGATCGGGTCGAGGCTGAGATTGCAGGTATCGGTCGACAGAGCAATACCATCGCTGCGCCACGCCAACTCATCCCCGCCCGTGCGGCGGGGCGACTGGGTCAGCCGCTGGACAAGTAATCCCTGAAACTGACTGGCGTAGCCGCTGAGGAGTGATGATGAGCGAGGGTTCGGCGTGGGCGCCGTTTCGCAACAAAGCGTTCCGCGGTTTATGGCTGGCAGCCGCAGTGGTCAACATGGCTATCTGGATGCAGACGGTCGCCGCGGCGTGGATCATGACCACATTGACGACGTCGGCAGCCATGGTCTCTCTGGTGCAAACCGCCGTGACCCTACCGGTATTTCTGTTTGCCTTTCCCGGTGGGGTGATTGCCGATCGGGTAGACCGTCGCAGTTGGCTGATCATTACCCAGTGCATGATGCTGTTCGCCGCACTGGTGTTGTGTGTGCTGGCGTACAGCGCGCACATGGAAACCTGGGGCTTGTTGGCGTTTACCTTTGTGCTCGGTACTGGCAGTGCGCTGGGCATGTCGGCGTGGATGGTGACCATGGTCGGCGTACTGCCTCGCGACCAGGTGCCGGCTGCAGTGTCCTTGAACGGAATTTCCATCAATGCCACCCGGGCTTTGGGCCCCGCGTTGGCGGGTGCACTGATTGCATACTGGAACACGACCTCGGTATTTCTGGTGATCGCGCTGTGTATGTTCGCGGTGCTCCTCTTCCTCTTTCGTATCGCGCCCAACCCGCCTGCCGTGGGCTTGCCACCGGAAACCCTGACCGGTGGCATGCGCAGTGGCCTGCGCTATATCCGGCATTCAGCGGTCCTGTTCAGCGCCATGAAGCAGGTTCTTGTGTTCACCATGAGTGCCAGTGCTTTATGGGCCTTGCTGCCACTGGTGGCCAAGCAGGAATTGGGTATGGACGCTGGTGGTTATGGCTTGCTCATGGCGTTTCTTGGTGCCGGTGCAGTATTGGCTGCGCTGAGCTTGCCGCGGTTGTATCGCGTATTGGGCATGCGTCATCTGCTGGTTTGCGGCGCCATTTCCTTTGCCCTCGCCACCCTCACTGCCGCGCTATCCAACAACCGCTACGCGGTCTGCGCAATGCTGCTGCTGGCAGGGTTCGGCTGGATGGCGGTCAACGCGACCATTTCAACGGTGGTGCAAACCTATGCCGCCAATTGGGTGCGCGCACGGGTCGCATCGGTCTATGTGTTGATCCTGATGGGCGCGATGGCGGCCGGCGGTGCGATATGGGGGCCATTGGCCGAGTATCTGGGATTGAGCCAGAGCTTGCTGCTCTCGACACTGTTGTTGCTGGTCGGCATCGCGCTGACCCGAAATGGCCATGTGGAACTGGGCCAGGAAGCAGACTTTGCCGAGGTGCAGTTGACCGACACACTCCAGCTGGCCAGTCCGGTGTCCCATTCCGAAGGACCGGTATCGGTGGAGATTGTGTACCAGGTGGCGGCGCCGGACCGCGATGAATTTCTGGCTGCCGTATACGCGGTAGGCAAGGCGCGACGGCGCAACGGTGCGCAAAACTGGCGTTTGTACCGCGACATGGCGGACCCGCAACTCTACAGCGAGCGCTTTATTGTCGAGTCATGGCTGGAATACTTGCGCCAACAGGTTCGGGTGACCCAGGCCGACCAGGCCCAAGAGCGTCTCATCGAGCGTTTTCGTCGCGAAGATTTGCAAACCCGTCGTTTGATCTATCAGCCGCCAGTGAAATTAACCGATTGAAGTGTTCGAGTAATTCCCAGATAAAACTTTTACGGCGCCAATCATTCTCAGGTTAGAATGGCGCCACTCTAAAGTTACTGGATTGGGCATGGAACTCACTGACGTCAACGACAGCAGCAAATCGGCCGGCGCAACCCTCGTCAAGCCTGTATCCAACGCCATACGCATCTTGCGCTATCTCAGTCAGGTGGGCACGCCGGAACGTTCAGTGGACATCGCCCGGCAACTGAAAATCAATCCAAGTACCTGCTTCAACATCCTGCGCACCCTGGTGCAAGAGGAGGTGGTCGATTTCAGTGCCCTTTCCAAGCGTTACACCGTGGGCCTGGGCCTGGCGCGCCTGGTTGAACAATTGGTGACTCAGGGTCACCGCGTGCAAATGGCCAAACCCCTGTTGCAGAACCTGGCTGCACGCCAGCGGGTGACCATCACCCTGTGGCGCAAAATGAGCCCTGACCGCATCGTCATTGTCAGTTCCGCCGCGAGCCCGACCGATGTGCGTATCGACATGGCTGAAGGTCAGCGTCTGCCAATTCTGATGGGCGCCAGCGGCCGGTTGTTCGCTACGCAGATCGACCTCGACGATCCGGAAGTACAGAGCAGTTTCGAGACGATTCGCTGGGCCCAGCCGCTGTCGCTCGAGGTCTATCGCGAAGAAGTGAGAGAGGCCGCCGAGCGCGGTTGGGCAATGGACGATGGGCATTTTTCGGGGGGGATTCTTGCCATTGCGGCGCCGGTCTTCTCACCAACCAACAGCATCGATTTCACCGTGTCAGCGGTGATGTTCCGTGGCCAACGGGATGAAGAGGGCCTTGCCGAACTGGGCAAGGCGCTGATCGAGTTCTGCAGCGAAGTGGCCGGCGTACTCTACTGAGGCGCGCCGTTACTCGCGAACCAGTAGCAGGCTACCCCCCAGCGGGCCGCCTCCGGCTGCCACCGTACTGACGCGGTGTTCGCGGGTTTGCCGGCCTTCGGCACGACCCCACAGTTGCAGGCAGGCTTCATGCACGTAACCCAGGCCGTGGGTGCGTCCGCCAGACAGCTGCCCGCCATTGGTATTGATGGGCAAGCTGCCCTCCAGTGCGATGCGCGTGCCACCCTCGACGAACGCGCCACTTTCCCCAATGGGGCACAGGCCCAGGGCTTCAAGCCAGATCAGGGTCAAGATCGAAAATCCGTCATACAACTGCGCAGATTCAACATCCTGCGGGGTGTAGTCGGTGCGTGCCCACATCATCTCGCCAACATCGAAGGCGGCCATTTTGGTCAGGGAGATCTGATCCCACGACCAGGGCTGGTTCAACGCTGCGCCCATGGCCTCGATGCGAATTGGTTTATTTGGCTGGTCCTGGGCGATATCACGACGGGACAGGATGATGGCGGTGGACGCATCACAATGCACGTCGCAGTCGAACATGCGCAGAGGCGTTGAAATCATTCGCGATGCCATGTAGTCGTCCATGCTCATCGGCGTGCGGTACAGCGCCTTGGGGTTGCGCATGGCGTTCTGGCGACACGTCAGGGCTATCTGCGCCAGCTGCTCCGGTCGGGTGCCGTATTCATGGAAGTGACGCTGGGCATACAACGCCATCAGATTGATGCCCGATTGCACATTGAACGGGGTAAACCACTGCCAGGCGTAGCTGCTGTCGCGACCCTGGGTTTTGTTGGTCAGTGCGCCGGCCTGTTTGTTGAGCATACGGGCTGACGCTTCGGTGATGGTGCGAAACACCAGTACGTGCTTGCACAGGCCCGCCGCAATCGCCATGGCCCCGTTAATGACCCCGGTAAGCGGGCCGGGCCCTTCATAACCGCCACCGAACCAGTTGACGTTGAGCCCAAGGGCGCTCTTCAGCGCACTGGGACCGACCGGTGAGAACGGGTCGCCATTGTTGTTATCACCCGGCCAGCAGGCCACGCCGTCGATGTCGCTACGTTGCAGGCCGGCGTCCGCAATGGCTTCCAGGCAGGCGTCCAGGGTCAGGCGCATCGCTGACTTGGTAGACGGTCGGCCGATCTCTGATTGCCCGATACCGGTAATGGCTACGTCTTTTTCATAACGATGATCGAACATCACTGATCCTTCTCGAACAGAGGCAACCACACATCCTCGACATTGAGGAAGCTGACCCGTACCGGCATGTCGATATGTACATCCGTGACCGGCATGCCCACCACGTTGCTCACGAACTGCAAGCCGGGTTGCTCAACGAGCTCGATGATCGCCACCACATAGGGCACCTCCAGGTCGGGGGTCCAGGGTTGATAGTTGATGGTGAAGCTAAGTACGGTGCCCTTGCCGGACACCGCTTGCGGCGCCACGTCGAAGCTTGCGCAATGCGGGCAGAGCGGGGCGGGCGGGTGGGAATACCGGCTACAGGCTGCGCAGCGATGAACGAGCAGTTCGCCCTGTTGACCGCCTTGCCAGAAGGCGCGGTTGTCGGCGTTGAGTGCAGGCAGTTTTCTAGGCATCAGCGGTCCGCAGGTGAGTGTTTGACTTGAAGTCATACGGTATCATTTGTACATATTTTCTAAAAGTGTCATATATTCATCCGGACAAAGGCGCGAATCGACCGTTCGCGCCGTAAAACAACAACAAGAGGATTTCGCGATGTCCCAATCACTATTGGACAAGAGGGTAGTCGTCACCGGCGGGTTTGGTGCCCTCGGCAGCGCACTTGGCAAATTTCTGCTGGCGCGAGGCGCCCGGGTGGCGTTGCTGGATCGTAGCGAGGCCCCAGCTGCCTTGCTGGATACGGAAAACCTGCTGTGCCTGGGTGGTGTCGACCTGACTTCGAGCGAGTCGGCCAGCGCTGCGTTCGAGCAGGTCGCGGGGCATTTGGGTGGCATCGACGGTTTGGTCAATGTCGCGGGCGGGTTTGCCTGGGAGACCGTCGAAGGTGGCAGCCTGCTGACCTGGGATCGCCTCTATCAGATGAACGTACGTACCGCAGTGGTCAGTTCTCAATCCGCGTTGACACACCTGCTGGATTCCAAGGCCGGGCGCATCGTCAACATTGGCGCGCTGGCCTCTGTCAAAGCCGCAACAGGTATGGGGGCTTATGCCGCCTCCAAGGCCGGTGTGGCCCGGTTGACCGAGGCGTTGGCCGAGGAACTGAAGGATCGTGGTGTAACGGTCAACGCTGTGCTGCCGAGCATCATTGACACCCCCGCCAACCGCGCCGACATGCCTGATGCTGACAGCAGCCGCTGGGTCACTCCGCAGGCGTTGGCGGCGGTAGTGGCGTTTCTTTTATCCGACGAAGCCGCAGCAGTAACCGGTGCGCTGCTCCCCGTGAGTGGTCGCGTATGAGACTGGTGACGTATACCGACGCCGAAGGGTTTGAGCACGCGGGTGCATTGCTCAATCGGGATCAGCAGGTACTCGACCTGCAACACGCTTACCGCTTGCTGGAAGGTCGTGACAGTGTGGCGTTGAGCAGCATTCTGGCTTTGGTAGAGGCCGGCGAACCGGCGCTGGAATTGGCCCGCTCACTGGTCGCTAAGGCACCCTCGGCGGCGGTGCTGGAGCGTGCCAGCGTGAAGCTGCGTGCACCGATCCAGCCGCCTCCACAAATGCGCGACTGTTCATGCTTCGAATTGCATCTGCGCCAGAGCTTCGCGGCGGCCCGTCGTGCCCGTGCGCTGCGTACCGAAGACCCGGAAGCCACGCTGAAAGCGATGAACACCCGCGCTGACGATCGGGTCATCGAGACTTTCAACAAGCAGCCTATTTACTACAAGGGCAACCGTTTCGCGGTGATTGGCATCGACGATGAATTTCAATGGCCGAGCTACAGCCGGGCGATGGATTTCGAACTGGAGTTCGGTTGCTACATCGGTAAGCGCGGCAAGGACATCAGCCGTGAAGCCGCCCGGGCGCATATCGTCGGCTACACCATCTTCAACGACATGAGTGCCCGCGACGCCCAGGCCCTGGAAATGCCCGGCATGCTCGGCCCGGCCAAGAGCAAGGATTTTGATACCGCCAATATCATGGGCCCCTGTCTGGTGACAGCCGATGAGCTGGGTGATCCCTATGACCTGAACATGGTCGCCCGGGTCAATGGCGAGGAGTGGGGGCGCGGCAATACCCGCGATATGCGCTGGAGTTTCGAAGACGTGATTGCCCACGTGTCCCGCTCGGAAACCCTGTACCCCGGCGAGTTTCTGGGCTCCGGCACGGTCGGCAACGGCTGCGGCCTGGAGCAATTGCGTTATTTGAAGCCTGGCGATGTGGTTGAACTGGAGATCGACGGCATTGGTGTGCTGCGCACTCAAGCGGGCAAGGCATCGAACAAGGATTGACGCGTACGTGAATGACGGAAGAATTCACTTACAAGTACAAAGTGAATTCTATGTACATAAATAGAGAAAGTGTCTTATATTTCGCTGCGACTACTGTCGTGACGCTCTGATCAGGAGGCAATCATGCTAAAAAGAACAAGCCCCGTATTGTCTGATGGAACCAAGGTCTCTGACCTCATCTATCCCTCTAGCCGTGAAGTACAAATGCGCGTGTTGTCTGACCGCGAAATCTACGAGCTGGAGATGGAAAAAATCTTCGGCAAGATCTGGGTACTCCTGGGTCACGAGTCGGAGATCCCCAATTCCGGGGACTTCATGGTCCGCGACCTGGGCTCCGACTCGGTCATTGTTGCCCGTGGTAAAGAGGGCGAGGTGTTTGTAAACCTCAATGTGTGCCCGCACCGCGGCATGCGCATCAGCACCGCCGATTGTGGCAACACGCAAATTCATAAATGCATCTACCACGGCTGGGCCTTCCGCCCGAATGGCGACTTTGTCGGCTCACCCGTCGAGCGTGAGTGCATGCACGGCAAGATGCTGCCAAAAGAAGAACTGGGCCTGAAAAAGGCACGGGTCACGCTGTACGGCGGTCTGGTCTTTGCGACCTGGAATATCGATGGGCCGTCGTTTGACGAATTCCTCGGCGATGCCAAGTGGTATTACGACATGCTGTTCTGCCGCTCCGACAAGGGCATGGAAGTACTCGGCCCACCGCAGCGCTTTATCGTTAACGCCAACTGGAAAACGGCTGGCGAGCAATCGGCGGCTGACGGTTTCCACACACTGACCTTGCACCGTTGGCTGGGCGAAGTGGGCAATTACGCCAAGAAAGGCGAGGGTGAAACAGCCGACCTCAGCCCGGAAATGATCGGAGTTGAAATCAGCTCGCCCCATGGCCATGCCCTGCGCTGCATCGACCTGGCGCGCAAGATCAAGCGCCTGACCGGCCTCGATCCGGCAGAGTTGAGTGTGCAGCAGAAGCTGGAAGCATTGCCGCCTGCCGGCATGACCGCCGACATGGTCGAACAGCTGGCACGCAACTTGACCGAAGATCAGTTGAAAGTGCTCACCAGCATGCCGCCGCAAGTCGGTGGAATGTTCCCGAACATTCTTTTCGGTTTTGTCTACATTCCGCAGCCGGATGGCACTGTCGTCGGCTCGATGACCCTGCACGCCTACGTGCCGCAAGGTCCGGACAAGCTCGAGTTCGTCAACTGGGTATTTGCCGAGAAAGACGCTTCCCCGGAATTGCGCGACAAGATGCTCAAGCAAACCATCCAGCTGTTCGGCACGTCCGGCATGGTCGAGCAGGATGACTCCGATACCTGGCCGCACATGACGCTGGCTGCCAAGGGGGCGATGGGCCGCAAGAGCACGATGAAGTACCAGGCAGTCTTTGAAACGGGGGCGCCGGAAGGCTGGCCTGGCCCGGGCATCGTCAACGAAGGTTTCACCAAGGACGATACCCAGTGGCACTGGTGGTTGTACTGGCATGAGCTGATGACTGCATCGGACGACAAGTAAAGCGTCTGTTACGCCTGGTATGACTGCGGTCCTGAGGGGCCGCAGTTGCTGGAAACCGCATTAACAAGAATAAAAGTGAGGGAATGACTCATGGCTCAGGTTCAACAACGCGGTGTGGAGGATATCCAGCCGGGTTCCCCAGTCGGTACCAAGCGAGTACCGGTAGGCTCGCCGATTTACAACGATGTGGTGACCTTTCTCTACGAGGAAGCCACGCTGCTGGACCAGATTCGCCTGCAGGAGTGGGCCGAACGCCTGGACACCGACCTGGTGTACACAGTGCCGCTACGCCAGACGCGCTTGGCCGCCGAGTTGAAAACCACCATCGTGCGCAGCGTTCAGCATTACCACGATGACTACCGCTCGATCATGGGCCGAATCCTGCGCCTGTCCGGCAAAAGTGCCTGGGCGGAAGATCCTCCTTCGCGTACCCGACGTCTGGTGACCAACGTGTTTGTCGAAGAAACCGACAAGAGCGATGAGTTTGTGGTGACCAGTTACCTGCTGCTGACCCGTAGCCGGTTCAAGGACCACCACGTCGACATTATCAGTGGCGAACGGCGTGATGTGCTGCGCCTGAGTGAAGTGGGATTCAAGTTGGCGCGGCGCGAAGTCATCATTGACCAGGCGGTGCTTGGAACACCCAATCTGGCCGTCTTCCTCTAGTTCGTACCGGCGGTCTGGTTTGAACCCGGATCGCCGTACCTTGAAGGCATTGGCCGCTCTGTTCTTGACGCAAGAGCGAAGCGGCTATTGCTGTTGTCTCAGCCATTGCTGATCCTCTGCGCACAACTTGAGCTGCTCGTGGCTGAAATCCAGAGTCGAGCCTTTCATGCGCAGTGCCTGCTCCGCACGTTCGGGTTGCTGGCTGTAGCAGAGGGCGCTGGTAGCGGCGTGAATCTGGGCGTCGAGGTTGTACGCACGCCCCATCGAAATCAGGGTGCAGCGGCGAAGCAAAAGAGCCGCTTCGGCGGCTTCTTCATTGAGGGTGCTCAGTGCCCAGCGTGCCATACCTTCGCGAAGGTTGATGCCGCAGTAGGGGGCTGGTCTTTCGATCAGGGTGCCATCGACTTCCCAGCTCAGCTTTTCAACGCCGTCGCACAGCAACGTAGCGCGAGTGTGATTGGCAATACGCTGGCCGACGTTGATGTCATAACGGCGCTGGTGGGGGCCTCGAGCGGCCGCCGCGACAGCGAGGCCCGCGAGGTCCAGCAGATGGGTGCATTGATGACTGGCATCGGTCTGACGGGTGACCGAGTGGGCTATCCGGTCCAGTTTCATGCCCACCAGGTGCTGTAATTGATCGCAAGCCTGAGGGCACAAGGAATAAGGGTAGCGAAGCGCTTCGCCGCCAATGGCGGTGACTTCACCTTGATGGTGGCAGACCCAGACACGGAAGTGGTGGAAGTCGTCTTCCAGCGCGGCTCGGACTTCGCCCGTGCCATTGCCGGGATGAGCAATGATGTCTACGCGGCGACGAAATACACTCATCCTCAATATCCTTGCTTCAATGCTGTTCAGGCTGACGAAATCAGCTATATTTGAACACTATAACCAAAAATGTTCACTAAAAAACAAGAAATGGAGTGGCTATGGCACTGCTAAACGAACAGGTCGCGTTGATTACCGGTGCAGGTGGCGGAATAGGCCGCGGTATCGCGCTGAACTTTGCCAAAGAGGGCGCTGCTGTGGTGGTCGCCGAGCTGGATGTCACCAGTGGCGAGGCCATAGTCGCCGAACTCAAAGCGCTGGGTGCCCAAGCGGTGTTCATCAAGACCGACGTGTGCAGCAAGGCCGATATCGAAGCTGCCGTGCAATTGGCCGTTGATCAGTTCGGTGGTCTGGACATATTGGTTAACAACGCCTTTGCGCCAACACCCAATGTCCTTCTGGAAGAAAAAACCGACGCGATGCTGGAGAAAACCCTCGGTTCTACAGTGTGGGCGGCCTGGTGGGCGATGAAAGCCGCACTGCCCCACATGAAAGCGAGAGGCGGCGGCAAGATTATCAACTTCTATTCCATCGATATCGAGATCGGCGCCTGGTTGCACGGCGACTACAACACGGCAAAGGCAGCGATCGTGGGGCTGACTCGTAGCGCGGCTTCTGAATGGGGGCGGTTCAACATTCGAACCAATGCCATCGCACCGACTGCGATGGGTGCGACCTTTCACAAACTCGCTGCAGAGAACCCGGGGTTTGCCGAAATGTCCGCTTCGATGCGTCCGTTGGGGCGCTGTGGCGAGCCTGAAGCTGATATCGGGCCGGTGGTGGTATTCCTCGCTTCGGAGATGTCGCGCTTTATCACTGGCGAGACCATTCACGTCGATGGTGGCCTGCACTTACCCGGTTACAACTCCCGCCCCAAAGGCATTCCCGTGCGCGAGTATTGATTACCCCGGTTGATGCAGGAGCGAGCAAGCTCGCTCCTGCAAAGAAGGCTCCAGGCCCAAGAGACGCGAAAGCCCGCTTCAAAGCGGGCTTTCGACGTTGGATCGACGAGACATACCGGGCAGGACCGTTACTTTTTGGACACCACGATCGATGTGGTTTCCAGATCCCAGGTGGCGGCGGTTTTACCTTCATCGCGCAGCAGATACTTCAACACCCGACCCTGCGGGTTTTTCGGCAAGCTGCTGCGAAACTCGATGTAGCGCGGCAAGGCATAGTAGGGCACCGAGTCGGTGGCCCAATGGAACAGCTGCTCCGGGTCTAGCGTCACGCCTTCATGCAGTACGGCAGTCACCTTCACATCATCCTCGCCTTTATCAGAAGGCACGGCATGCACCGCCACTTCGGCCAGTGCCGGGTGAGAAGCAAAGGCTGCTTCCATTTCAAAGCTGGAAATGTTCTCCCCCCTGCGACGCATGTAGTCCTTCTTGCGGTCGACAAAGTAGAAGAAGCCATCATCATCGAATTTGCCAACGTCGCCGGTGTGGAACCACATGTTGCGCATCAGCTTCTGGGTATCCTCCGGACGACGCCAGTAGCCCTGGAACATGATGTCGGGACGGAGCGGGCGCACCACGATTTCGCCAGGGGAGTTGGGCGGTACTTCCTGATCGATGTCGTCGACGATCCTAACGTCAAAATCTGCAATACGTTTACCCGACGAGCCGGGCGCGGCGTATTCCCCGGCAGCCAGCGAAGTGATAACGCAGGCTTCGGTCAGGCCATAGCCGTTGCCGCCTACCAGCTTGGTGCCGAAGCGCTCGCGCCAGATCTTTTTGGTTTCTTCGGTATAAGGGTTGCCACGGGCGGTATGGATCTGCCCGACGCAGCGCAACATCGCTTCGTTATCTGGCGCCTGGGCGAGGAGGCCGCCCATGCCACCCAGGATCGAGGCAATGGTCGCGCCCGAGCGCTCCACTTCCGGCCAGAAATTCGAGACCGAGAACCGCGCAAGAATGGCGGCGCGCGCGCCCACCAGAATGCTGGCAATGATGGATACACACAGCGCATTCATGTGAAACAGCGGCAGCGGCGTGATGGTGACGTCGTCGGCACTGGCCGGACCGGCACGTAGTTGCAGGCGCGCCAGATTGCACATGAAGTTGTAGCTGATCATGCAGCCCTTGGAAGGGCCCGTTGTACCCGAGGTGTAAATCAGGCAGGCGAGGTCTGAAGGTTGCGGTTTATTGACGAGTGGGGTGGCGTCATGGCCACGCCATTCATCCAGTGGCGCAATACGAATCGGGCAATCAGGAACTGCTTCGAGGGTGCCACGGTGAAGAATGTGGTGGACGTCCTGCAGTTGTGAGGCGAGCGGGGTGATGCGTGGCAGGTAGGCTGCTTCGCAAATTACCACCGAGGTGCCGGTATCGGCGATCTGATGGCGGAGGAACTCGCCCTTGAGCGCGGTGTTGATCGGCACACTCACGGCGCAGAGCTTGTTGATGGCCAGCCAGGTGGTGACGGCATCGATATTGTTATCCAGCATCGTCAGCACGGTTTCACCGGCCTTGACGCCCAGGGTGGCAAGTGCGTTGGCCATCTTGGTGGAAAGTGAGTCAACCTGAGCATATGTGTATAACTCACCGCTGAAATCCAGCAATATTTTGTCTGGATGCCTTGCTACCGCGCGATCTAACGCGTCAATGACAGTGTCTCGTTCTCCCACTGCCCAGGTGTCTGGATTTCCACTGCTACCCATCAGTTTTCTCCTTTAGGCATCCGTAAGCGGTCGGGTTGCCTGATTTTATTTTGAAGAGAGAATCTGATTCTAAATACAAACGTCTTAAATGTCTTTAGCAATAAGTTGAACATATAGTGTTATTTATGCACAGATCCTGTGCTAACGTTGCACAATCTTTACTCTTCATGAGCCTGTCACGCCATGCCAAAAGCCGCACCCAAGAAAGCAGAGGCGCCAGCGCCGGCTAGCAAACCCAAAAAAAATGCGCCACCTGAAGCAGGGGCGAGCCCGGCTAAACCCGTCGAGCGACGTGCTGCTGCCAACTCAGTGGCAGGAACCAAAGTCAAGCCGAATCGCCGTTCGGAAGAAACCATTGCCAACATCCTTAAAGCCACTGAGGAAGTCGTGCTGATGTCTGGCGCGGATCGTATTTCGATCCTGGATGTGTGCCAGGTAGCGGGCGTTTCCCGTGGCACCTTTTATCGCTATTTCGCTTCGCAAGAGGACTTGCTGGACACCTTTTCACGCCACAAGCGCGAAAGCTTTCACAGCTCGCTGTCCCAGGAACTCGGTCACATCAGTGATCCTGAAGCGCGCTTGAATGCGCTGTTTGCCTATCTCGACAACTACCTGGAGCAAAGTCGGGCTCGGCGTCTTCTGGTGGTTGCACCCGACTACGCGCTGGGCTTCTTCCGACGGATTTTCCACGATTCGATCGTGCGCTTTCAGGATGGCCTGGGCATCGTTTTCGACGACTGGGACGAACGCCTCGGGGTGCGTCTTGACCGTGAGCTGATCTGCGAAATGATCATTCGTTACGTGTTGAGCGAAATCCTCGTGCCAGAAGCCGCGGGGCGTCGATTGTTCCCGGTCCGGGTGAAAAAACTCCTGGGCGCGCTGATCATGGGTTCTACCTCGCGCACCCGCCGCTGACCTTAAAGAACTACCCATCGCGCAAACAAAAGCCCCCGTTTATCGGGGGCTTTGCGTTTCCGTACGCTAATTTTTCCCCTCCTGCATTCCACTCTTTTTCGAGGCAGACTCGAAGTTTTGGACCCCTCTAAGCATTTTTCGACGCGAGTTGAGGGCTCTGGGTCAGGCCTCTCCGCGCGCAAATAAAATAAATTGAACAGTATTTTGATTTCTGCTCAATTTAATCTTAAGCTCTGGTCTTGGCAGTGAGCCGTCGGCTTCCCCTTTTCGCGGCAATTTGATCCAGGCCACGTGAAGGCACCGCACAAATAACCAACAAAAAGTGCCAACTTCGAGGTACCTAGACATGCTTATCGATCTTCACGCCCACGCACCGCACCCTGGCTATTACAACCAGCACCCTCACTGGGGGCCGTTCTTTGAGCAGCACGCCGATGGCGATATCAAGCTGCGTGTCGGTGACTGGATTCTCGGTCTTGGGTCGCCAGAGCGTAAGGCTGCCGTGCGCTCCGGCAAGGGGCCCAAGCTTGAAGAGTATTTTGCGCGCTGGGCTGATCCGAAAGTGCGCTTGGCTGGCATGGATGCGGCGGGACAAAACCTGCAGGTCGTGTCCGTACCGTCCCACTGCTACATGTACTGGACCGAAGCCGAATTCGCCGTGCCTTTCGCCCGTACCGTCAACGAGACATTGGCTGAATACTGCTCCGCAGCTCCTGATCGCTTGATGTTCTGGGCTCACGTGCCTTTGAATGCGCCAGAAGCGGCGGCGGCTGAATTGCGCTACGCCTGCACCGTACTGGGCGCTAAAGGTCTGGTCGCTGGCGGCGCCAACTTCGGCGGCCTGGAGTTCGATTCGCCGGAACTCGACGTGGTGTGGAAAACCCTCTGTGATCTGGATCTGCCGATGTTTATTCACGGCTACAACCAGTCGGTCACCTGGGGCAAGAACGCCAACGACGACCGTTACGAAACCACCGCCATCGTTGGCATGCAGTACGACGAAAGCCGTTGTTTCTGGAACCTGATTTGCGGCGGCGTACTGGATCGCTTCCCTGACCTTAAGGTGTACATCACCCATGGCGGCGGCTATGTCCCGTACCAGCTCGGTCGTCTGGCCAAGACCAACGAGAACCTCGACGTCAAATACAACAAAAAGCCGCTGCTCGAGTACATGAAAAACTTCTACTTCGACGTTGAGCTGCATGAAGTACCGATGCGCCAGGCGTTGGTCGATATCATCGGTGCAGACCATGTGCTGTACGGCAGCAACTTCGGCGGTAGCGATGCCGTGCGTCACGACCTGACCCATGGCCTGAAGTTGTCCGACGCCGACTTGCGCAAGATTCGCTATGAAAACGCATGCCGCTTGCTGCACATCGATCCTGCCAAGTTGGGCAAGGTAGGTGCCTGATGAAGCTGGCACGATGTGAGTATTTTGCTACCGGCGTTTTTTGGGCTGTCGTGGATGAGGCCCAGGACCAGGTGACGCCAATTTCCGGCAATTTCAAAGATTGGGCGCCCGGCGTGACTGCCGGACGCGGCATCAGTTCGTTGCGATTCGCCGGGCCAGCGCTCCCCCTTTCCAAAGTGCGCCTGTTGCCGCCGATAGAACCCGTCAACCGGGTGGTCGTGGCTGGCGCTAATTACGCCAAGCATCTGGTGGAGTTTGGATTGAGTGCGCCGTCCCAGCCAGTCGCCTTTCTCAAGGCTTATGGCGCGCTGATTGGCGCCAATGACCCGATCCGCTTTCCACCGTTGACTGAGGAGCTCGATCACGAAGTTGAATTGGTGGCGGTCATCGGTACTGACGAGATTGACCTGGAAAACCCGCTTGCCTGCGTGCTCGGTTACACCGTCGGCAATGACGTCAGCGCGCGCGATCTGCAGCGTAGTGGGCCGGCGGGCATCGGCATGGATCTGTTCGCGGCCAAAAGCCAGGATCGGACTACTGGACTTGGTCCCTGGATCGTCACGAAGGATGAATTTGCGCAAGGGTCACCAACGCTGCGCCTGACCTTGAAAGTAAATGGTGAGACGCGCCAGGACGGCTCCACCGGCGAAATGACCTGGGGTGTTGATCATCTGATCCGCTTTGTCCAGCAGCGCTCGAGTTTTGCCTGTGGCGATGTGTTGTTCACGGGATCGCCGGCGGGAGTGGGGATGGGCACCGGTCTGTTCCTCAAGGAAGGCGATGTGGTCGAAGCCAGCGTCGAAGGCATTGGCACGTTGCGCAATGTGGTCAGTAAAAAGAACCGCGCCTAATCGAGAGCCAAACATGAACGCCAATAAAGAAAAAGTAGTCGTCGTCGGTGCGGGTCTGATGGGCACCGGTATTGCGCATGCGTTCGCCAGCTCCGGTTTCAGTACCTTGTTGGTCGATACCAATGCCGCCTCCCTGACAAACGCCAGGGCGAGCATCGAAAAAATCCTCGCCGATGGCGTGCGCCTGGGCAAAGTCAGCGAAGAAAAAGCCCGGCAATCGTTGGCCAATCTACTGACCTGCAGCGACTTGACTGAAGCGGCGAGTGGCGCCAATTGGCTGGTTGAAACAGTCTCAGAGCAGTTGGCAGTGAAGAAGGCGGTGCTCGCGCAAGCGGCGCCACTGCTGGCACCGGACGCGATTATAGCGACCAATACGTCGGCCCTGAGCGTGACCGAAATTGCGGCGTCAGTGGAGTGTGCAGATCGCGTGATCGGCATGCACTTCTTCAATCCGGTGCACAAAATGAAACTGGTGGAGCTCGTGCGGGGGCTGGCTACCAGTGATGAGGTCGTGGCGCGCACGCGTACCTTGTGCGAGCAGATTGGCAAAACCTCGATCATCGTCAATGAGTCACCAGGATTGACCACCAGTCGCATGTCTGCGCTGTTGGGCAACGAGGCAATGTGGATGCTGCAGGAAGGCACCGCGACCGCTGAAGACATCGACACGGCTCTGCGCCTGGGCTTTAACCATCCGATGGGCCCATTGGAGCTGGGTGACCTGACTGGTTGGGATACGCGGCTGTCTGTTCTGCGTTATCTGCATCAGACCCTGGGTGAGAAATTCAGGCCGTGCCCGCTGATCATCAAAATGGTCGCTGCCGGGCGACTGGGGCGAAAGTCAGGGCAGGGGGTTTACCGCTACGAAGACGGTAAACAAGTACCAGGTTCAGGGCTCAAGGCGAGTGCGTTATGAAAGACATCGTCATAGTTGATGCGGTACGCACGCCAATCGGCAAGTTCCGCGGCAGCCTGGCCGGCGTGCGCGCCGATCACCTCGGGTCGCTGGTGCTCAGCCGGTTGCTGGAACGGGTCGATGTGTCGCCGACGTTGGTCGACGATGTGATATTTGGCAATGTCACGCAAATTGGCGAGCAGTCCGCCAACATCGCCCGTACAGCCTTGCTCGGTGCCGGTTGGCCGGTCACCGTGCCGGGCCTGACCATCGACCGTAAATGTGGGTCGGGCGAAGTGGCCGTGCATTTGGCCGTTGGCGCCATCGCGGCTGGATCCGCTGATATCGTGGTGGCAGGTGGTGCGGAAAACATGAGCCGCGTGCCCATGGGCAGTAACCGTGAAATTCACGGCGAAGCGTTTGGCTGGATGGCAGTGCAACGCTATGAACTGACCAGTCAGGGCGAGGCTGCTGAACGTATCGCCGACAAATGGGCGCTCAGTCGCGATGCGCTGGATGATTTCGCTTTTGCCAGCCATCAGCGTGCTGCCGCGGCGTCCGATGCTGGTTATTTCGATAATGAAATAGTGCCGGTTGCGGTCGAGGAGCTACGAGAGCAAGTGCTGACGGAGCCAGTTGCTGTGTTGCGCGAGGACGAAACCATTCGCCGTGATACATCGCGGGAAAAACTGTCGACGCTAAAAACCAGTTTTCGTCCGGACACCGGTCGAATCACCGCTGGCAACTCGTCACAGATCTCCGACGGAGCAGCGGCATTGCTGTTGATGAGTGCCGAAACCGCGAAAAAACTCGGGCTCAGGGCTCGAGCGCGGATTGTGGCGTTCACAACCGTCGGGTCCGATCCGACGTTAATGCTCACCGGGCCGATTGCTGCCACCCAAAAGGTGTTGAGCCAGGCCGGGCTGAACATCAACGACATCGACTTGTTCGAGGTCAATGAAGCGTTTGCCTCGGTGCCGCTAGCCTGGATGCAGGAGACCGGTGTGTCGCACGACAAGTTGAACGTCAACGGTGGCGCTATTGCCCTCGGTCATCCATTGGGCGCCAGTGGTGCACGCTTGATGACCACCTTGTTGAACGAGCTTGAGCGCCGCGGCGGGCGTTTTGGCCTGCAAGCCATTTGCTGCGCCGGCGGCATGGGCACGGCGACCATTATCGAACGGCTCGATTGAGATGGCGCGCCTACCGCTGATCCCACTGGATGCCATGCCGGCTGCGTTGCAAGACGCGGTGGAGCGGGGCCGGCGCAGTCGCATGCTCAGTTCAACGACGCCGGTGCAGGTCTGGGCTCACCGACCCAAGGTAGCCCTGGCCTGGCTGGGTTTGATGGAGAGCCTGCACAGCGACAGCCTGCTCGATGAGCGTTTACGCGAGTTGGTGCGGCTGAAAATCGCCAGCATCACCACTTGCCAGGCCTGCCAACTGGCGCGCAAGTCCGACTCAGTTACTGAAGAGGATATTGCGTGCATGGCGACGGACAGCGAGTCCTTCACGCCAGCCGAACGTGCCGCGTTGCGTTATGCCGAGTTGTTTGCCAGCGATTACCTGGAGATCGACGACACGCATTTCTTGCGACTCGGGGAGTTTTTCTCTGACGCCCAGGTGGCAGAGCTGGGGCTGTACTGCGCCCTGATGTTGGCGGGTGGCCGCATGACACTGGTGCAGCAGGCCTATTGACACGTCTCGCAGCACAAATAGTTGATCGAATTATTAATAAGTGTCCAATACCGATCTAGTCAGGCCTATTATCAGCCAGAAGGTATGGCCTTAAGCAGCTACCTGACAAAAAATAATGACAAAAATAGCGGAGACGATCATGTCCACACCGGTGCAGAACGATCTGACGAAGGCTTTCACCGACGTAGCCAGTAATTATCGCGGTACCAGCGATATCGACCTGCACGCGACTTACCGCGATATGCGCGCCAATTCGCCCGTGCTGCAAGGCAACTTCATGGCAAGTCTGGGCGTGCCGTCGATTGCCGGCCTGGATGCCAGCCGGCCAACCTTCACACTGTTCAAATACGACGATGTCATGGCGGTCATGCGTGACGCCGGCACCTTTACCAGCGGTTTTATCGCCGAGGGGCTGGGTGCGTTTTTCGATGGCTTGATCCTCACTGCAATGGACGGGGATGCTCACAAGAACATCCGTAATCTGCTGCAACCGGTATTCATGCCCGAGACGGTGAATCGCTGGAAAGAAACTAAGATCGATCGGGTGATTCGCGAGGAGTATCTCAAGCCGATGGTCCCGGCCAAGGGTGCCGATCTGATGGACTTTGCCCTGTATTTTCCGATCCGGGTGATTTACGCGTTGATCGGCTTTCCCGAGGATCGTCCCGAGCAGATCGAGCAGTACGCGGCCTGGGCGCTGGCCATCCTGGCGGGCCCGCAAGTCGATCCGGAAAAAGCCGCCGCGGCCCGCGGCGCGGCCATGCAGGCCGCTCAGGCTCTGTACGATGTGGTGAAAGTGGTGGTGTCCGAGCGTCGCGCCGAGGGCGCATCGGGCGATGACCTGATCAGCCGGCTGATCAACGCGGAGTATCAAGGACGGTCGCTGGACGATCATGAAATCGCCACCTTTGTACGCTCACTGCTCCCGGCTGCCAGCGAAACCACGACTCGCACCTTCGGTACCTTGATGTCGTTGCTGCTGCAAAATCCGGAGGTGCTGGAGCGGGTGCGTAATGACCGTAGCCTTGTAAACAAGGCCATCGACGAGGCGGTGCGCTTCGAGCCTGTGGCCACCTTCAAGGTGCGTCAGGCCGCCAAGGACCTGGAGATCCGCGGTGTAGCCATCCCCAAAGGGGCAATGGTGCAATGCATCGTGACCTCGGCCAATCGCGACGAAGATGCATTCGAAAACGCCGATAAATTCGACATCGACCGCAAGCCCAAACCTTCGTTTGGCTTCGGCTTTGGCCCACACATGTGTATCGGTCAATTCGTGGCCAAAACCGAGATCAACTGCGCACTGAATGCGATCCTCGACCTGATGCCCAACATCCGTCTCGACCCTGACAAACCCGGGCCGCAGATCGTCGGCGCACAGCTGCGCGGTCCGCACTATTTGCACGTGCTGTGGGACTGATGGAGATGCGCACTCGATTTAATATGAACAGATTCAAAAAATGTGTTTAATTAAATAGAGATGTGCACTATGATTCAGGCACAACAACAAGCCCGAATGCGAAGGGGAAAACAATGAAAGTTGAAGATCTGATTCTTGTCAGCGTCGATGACCACGCGATCGAGCCGCCGAATGCTTTTGCTCGCCACATGCCCGCCCGCTTCAAGGGTCGTGAGCCGCATGTGGTCAAAAAGGGTGATCGTGATGTGTGGGTCTTCGAGGAACAGGCCACTGGCTACATGGGCCTCAATTCCGTGGTCGGTCGACCAAAAGAGGAATACGGCATGGAGCCGCTGGGCTACGAGCAAATGCGCCGTGGCACCTGGAACATCAAGGACCGCGTCGACGACATGAACGCCAACGGCGTACTCGGTTCATTGTGCTTCCCCACCTTTCCGGGTTTTGCCGGACAGCGTTTCCAGGTACACGCTGACCGAGACGTGGCGATGGCGGCCATCCAGGCCTACAACGACTGGCATTTGCACGATTGGTGCAACGCTGCGCCAGGCCGTTTCATTCCGCTGATGATCGTGCCGTGGTGGGACATGAAAGCCGCGGCTGCCGAAGTCGAACGTCTGGCCAGACAAGGTGTGCACGCGCTTTCGCTGTCGGACAACCCGGCTATTCATGGCTACCCGTCGATCCATAGCGATTACTGGGACCCGCTGTGGAAAGCCTGCAGCGATAACAAGGTGGTGATCTGCTGCCATATCGGTACCGGCGTGAAAGCTCAACACGCTTCGGATTTGTCGCCTATCGACGCTTGGATCACCTCCATGCCGATTTCCATCGCCAACTCCGCCGCAGACTGGATCTGGGCGCCGATGTGGAAGAAATTCCCGGACCTGCGCATGGCGCTTTCCGAAGGCGGCATCGGCTGGATTCCTTATTTGCTGGAGCGTGCTGACTTCACCCACCGTCACCATAACGCGTGGACCAATTCCAACTTCGACGGGAAGATGCCCAGCGACATCTTCAACAAGCACTTCATCACCTGCTTCATTGAAGATAATTTCGGCCTGAAGAACCTCGATTATCTGAACGCCGAGATGGTTACGTGGGAAAGCGATTACCCGCACTCCGACTGCACCTGGCCGAACTCGCCGGAAACCGCTTGGGAAGGGTTGCAGCACCTGCCTAAAGAGATGATCGACAAAGTCACTCACTTGAACGCAATGCGTGAGTTTTCCTTCGATCCGTTCGCTATCCACGGTCGGGAAAACTGCACGGTCGGCGCGCTGCGGGCTCAGGCCACGCACGTCAGCACCGAGCCAGCACTGGGCTTGGGTGGTGCCGATCATGGTCGTCACGACAACAAGCCGGTCACCTCCGGCGACATCAATGCGATGTTTGCCGAGGCTGACGCGCAAACCGCGTTGTAAGTTGCCGCTGTTCCTACAGTCGCCGGCCAACGGCGACTGTGGAGCGGTTGCCGATCTGTGGTCGCTTCGTTCGAAGCGATTGCGCCTGTGTTCAGCGTTAGAGAGCGCATATGGCCATCAGTCAATTTTCCTACAGTAATATTCCTCCCGAGGCGGAAGCGCTTCGCACCGAAGTGCGGGCGTTCATTCTCGACACACTGGCCGATTACCCACCGACCTTGAGTGCACAGTCCTGGATGGGCTTCGACGCTGAATTCAGCAAGAAGCTCGGCGCGCGGGGCTGGGTGGGCATGGCCTTGCCCAAAGCCTACGGCGGTGGCGAGGCGGGTCCTTTTGCACGCTACGTGATCATTGAAGAATTGCTGGCCGCCGGTGCGCCGGTATCGGCTCACTGGATCGCCGACCGGCAAAGTGGGCCGCTGATCAATCGCTTCGGTACCGAGCAACAAAAACAGCACTTTCTTCCAGCCATTTGCCGGGGTGAAAGTTACTTCTGCATTGGCATGAGCGAGCCCAATTCCGGCTCGGACCTGGCTTCGATCAAAAGCACTGCTGTGCGTGATGGCGATAGCTGGCTCGTCAATGGCCAGAAGGTCTGGACCACCAACGCGCACCATTCGCAGTACATGATTGCCCTGGTGCGTACCGGTGAGAAACAAGCGGCCCGGCATGAGGGCATGTCGCAATTCATCGTCGACCTGAGCCTGCCCGGCATCACCATTCGCCCGATTCGCGACCTGGCCGGTGGCGAGCACTTCAACGAAGTGTTCTTCGACAATGTAAGGCTACCCGCCGACGCTTTGATCGGCACTGAAGGGAAGGGATGGGACCAGGTGACCGCCGAACTGGCCTTCGAACGCAGCGGCCCTGAACGCTTCCTCAGTTGTATGGCGTTGTTGAAAACACTGATCGACGCGGTGGGCAAGTCCCCTGACGCACTACAAGCGCGGGAGATCGGGCGACTGTCAGCCAAGCTGCTGACGCTGCGCAATATGTCGTTGTCGGTCACGGCACAGTTGGCAGCGGGTGAACATCCAGCCTGGGCGGCCTCCTGTGTGAAAGACCTTGGCAATGCTTTTGAGCAGGAAATTCCCGAAGTAGCCCAGCTGTTGCTGGAAACCGAGCCACGGCAGGACGGCGGCAGCGAGCACGCACGCGTGCTGGCCTACCTGACACAGATGGCGCCCTCATTCTCACTGCGCGGGGGCACTCGCGAAATTCTGCGCGGCATCATTGCCCGCGGCCTGGGGTTGCGATAATGCGCGAGATATTCGAAGCGACGATTGAACGCCTGTTTGCCGATCTGGCGACGCCGGCTTATGTGATGAGCTGTGAAGGCGGCGAATGGCCGGCCGAGTTATGGGCTGCGCTGGACGAGTCGGGCTTCACCCTGGCGGGTGTCACCGAAGCGCTGGGCGGCGCTGAGGCCAGTTGGGCCGATATGTATGTGCTGATCCGTGCCGCTGGGCGCTTTTCAGTACCTGCACCTTTGGGTGAAGCCCTGCTCGGCAATTGGCTGCTGAGCAGGGCTGGCCTGGAGGGCAGGGCAGGTGCCATCAGCGTGGCCGCCAACGCCGATCTGGTACTTGAGGGCGAGCGCGTTTACGGCACCGTCTACTCGGTCCCTTGGGGGCGCAACGTTGAAGCGGTCGTCGCCATCGCCAATAGCCCAACCGGCGTGGCGCATGTGGTGCTGCTGTCGCGAATCGCGGCGAGTGAACTGACGTTGAGTCTGAATGTGGCAGGCGAACCGCGCGATGATTTGGGTTTCACCAGTGCCCAGGTACTGGCACAAGCACCGTTGCCCGGCGGGCTCGACGCCAACGTCCTGGAACTGGGCGGCGCGATGCTGCGCGCGGCGCAGACCGCCGGGGCTTTGCACGCCCTACTGGACATGACCGCCAACTATGCCGGTGAACGCAAGCAGTTCGGCAAGGCAATTGGTTCTTTCCAGGCCATTCAACAACAGCTTGCAGTGTTCGCTGAGCAGGCTGCCGCCGCCGGCATCGCGGCCGAGGCGGCCTTCACGGAATCCAGTGCGGGGCTCGCGGCGCTGACCATTGCCGCGGCAAAAATCAGCACCGCAGAAGCCGCAAGCGTCGGCGCAAGCATCGCCCATTCAGTGCATGGCGCCATTGGCTTTACCGAGGAATATCCGCTGCATCTGCTCACCCGTCGGTTGTGGGCGTGGCGCAGTGAATTCGGCTCGGCCAGCCTTTGGAGTCAACGCCTGGGTACTCAGATATGCCAAGGCGGCAGCGATGGATACTGGCCCTTGCTCACCAGCCATGGCCAACAACCCTTAACCCGTCTCGCGAGTAATCCGGTATGAGCCCGTTTCTACAGATTGAGCGTGAGGGCGGCATCGTCACCGTGCGCATGAACCATCCCGACACGCGCAATGCCCTGACGACGCGCGAGCAGATCCAGGAGTTTGTCGATCTCTGCGCTGAACTGCGCCGTGACATGTCGGTACGGGTAATGGTGCTTACCGGCAATGGCAGCGCTTTCTGTGCCGGTGGCAACGTCAAGGACATGCACGAGCGCGGCGGCATTTTCGCCGGCTCGCCGTATGAACTGCGCAATACCTACCGGGACGGCATTCAGCGTATTCCCCTGGCGATTTATGAGCTGGATATCCCGGTGATCGCCGCGGTTAACGGCCCGGCGATCGGTGCGGGCCTCGATCTTGCCTGTATGTGCGATATCCGGCTGGCGGCGCCCAAGGCGATCTTTGCCGAGAGTTTCGTGCGTCTGGGCATCGTTCCGGGTGACGGCGGCGCCTGGCTGTTGCCGCGCATCATTGGTATCCCTAAAGCCAGTCTGATGGCGTTTACCGGTGACGCTATCGATGCAGCCAAGGCGCTGGAATGGGGGCTTGTCGAGCAAGTCTGCACCCACGAAACGCTGCAATCGGAAGCGCAGGCGCTCGCGCGCCGAATCGCCAGCAACCCGGGTCATGCGTTACGCCTGTGCAAGCGTCTGCTGCGCGAAGGCCAACATATGCGCCTCGATTCGCTGCTGGAATTGTCGGCGGCGTATCAGGCGTTGGCGCATCACACCGAAGACCATCATGAAGCGGTGGCGGCTTTTGTCGACAAGCGCGATCCCAATTACCAGGACCGCTGATTACCCATCGCCTAATACAAGAATCGATCTGGAGTAAGCAAAATGCGTGGCGTATTTCGAGAAGACCACAACATGTTCCGTGATCAGGCCCGCCGTTTCGTCGACCGCGAAATCGTGCCCTACCTGCATGAGTGGGAAAAAAACGGCATCGTTCCCAAGGAAGTCTGGCTCAAGGCCGGTGAGAACGGCTTGTTATGCTCCACGGTGCCTGAAGAATACGGTGGCCCCGGAGGCGACTTCGGTCACTCGGCGGTGATGATCGAAGAGCTGGCGCGGGCCAACGCTACCGCCGTGGGTTTCACCACCCACTCGGAAATCGTCACGCCTTACATCGTTGCCTATGGCAGCGAAGAGCAGAAGCAGCAATGGCTGCCACGTATGGTCAGTGGTGAGTTGATCGGCGTCATCGCCATGAGCGAGCCGGGTATCGGCAGCGACCTGCGTGCCATGCGCACTTCGGCGCGGCGTGACGGTGATGACTACATCGTCAACGGCCAGAAGACCTTTATCACCAACGGCGGCAATGCCGGACTGGTGGTCACCGCCACCAAGATTGATCCGGCGGCCAAGGAACTCACACTGATCTGCGTTGAGGAAGACCGAGCCGGCTTCGCCAAGGGGCGTCTGCTGGAAAAGATTGGCCTGAAAGGGCAAGACACTGCCGAATTGTTTTTTGATGAAGTCCGGGTGCCCGTCGGCAATCGATTGGGTGAGGAGGGCATGGGATTCAAATACCTGACTCATCAATTGGCCTGGGAACGCCTGATCATCGCGATCCGTGCCGCGCAATCCATCGACACGCTGCTGGAAGAAACCATCGGCTACACCCGGGAGCGCAAGGTCTTCGGAAAACCGGTGCTCGACTTCCAGAACACCCGCTTCAAACTCGCTGAAGCCAAGGCCCAGGCCACCATGCTGCGGGTGTTCGTCGACGACTGTCTGGCCAAAGTGATGCGCGGTGAACTGACGCCGGAAATCGCGGCAATGGCCAAGCTGCTGGGCTCGGAGATGCAAGGCAAGCTGCTTGATGAGTTTCTGCAATTACATGGCGGCTACGGCTTCATGAGCGAATACAAGATCAGCCGCGCCTGGGTTGACGCCCGGGTCGCGCGCATCTATGGCGGCACCTCTGAAATCATGAAAGAAATTATCGGCCGTACCCTTTGAAGCACATTGGCATGAGGCAAACAGATGAGTAATTCCCTTTACGACATTTCGCTGAAGCAGATCGATGGAAGCGTCCGCACCCTTGGCGACTATCGGGGCAAGGTCCTGTTGGTGGTCAATGTCGCTTCAAAATGCGGGCTGACCCCGCAATACGAGGGCTTGGAAAAACTGTACCAAGACAAAAAATCCCAAGGCCTGGAAATACTGGGTTTCCCCGCCAACAACTTCAAGGAGCAAGAACCGGGTAGCGATGTGGAAATCGTTGAGTTCTGTTCAGTGAACTATGACATTCACTTTCCGTTGTTCTCGAAAATCTCGGTTGTCGGCGCGGACCAGCATCCTCTCTACGCCGAGCTGACTGCTGCACAGCCCGAGTCCACGGGTGAAGGTCCTTTCCGAGAGCGCTTGACGGGTTATGGCATCAAGTCAGACAACGCAACGGACGTACTCTGGAATTTCGAAAAGTTTCTGATTGATCGGCAGGGCACGGTCGTTGCCCGTTTCGCTCCAGACATCGCGGCTGATGATCCTCGTTTGCTTGAAGCAATCGAAGCTCAATTGGTCCAAGAGGCGTGAAGCGGTGCTGACAGTCGATACGGTTAGCGCGCTTCGTGCGCTCGTGGCCCGTGCACGAGGTGAAAACAAGAAAGTCGCGCTGGTGCCGACAATGGGCAACCTGCATGACGGTCATATCGCCCTGATTCATTGCGCAAAGCAGCGAGCCGATTTTGTGGTCGCCAGCATCTTCGTCAATCCACTCCAGTTCGGGGCGAATGAGGATCTGGCCAACTATCCTCGGACCCCCGACGCCGATCGCGAAAGACTGGTCAACGCCGGGTGTGATGCGCTGTTTGCCCCTGCTGTCGAACAGATCTATCCAGATGGAATGCTCAATCAGGCCATCGTCAGTGTGCCGAACGTGTCTGAAGGTCTTTGCGCTGCGGCACGTCCTGGTCACTTTGATGGCATGGCCACTGTCGTCGTCAAGCTGCTGAACATTGTTCAGCCAGACGTGGCTGTTTTCGGGGAAAAGGACTATCAGCAGCTGGCAGTCGTCCGCTCCATGGTCAGGGATCTGAATATGGTGACTGACGTTGTCGGTGCACCGACGATCCGGGCCGCGGACGGCTTGGCATTATCGTCGCGCAACGGCTATCTGAGTGACCATGAGCGTTCGGTGGCCCCCGTCCTTTACGCTTGTTTGAAGCAAATGGAGGCGAGTATCCAGGTTGAGGGGCGGGTGACTGAGCACCTGTTGATTGAATGTCATCAACGTATAAGCGACGCCGGTTTTCAGCCGGAATACTTTGAAGTCAGGAATGCTCAGGATTTAAAACCTCTGACCAGCTCCGATACTCACTTTGTGATTCTTGTGGCGGCGCGCATCGGCAAAACGCGGCTCATTGACAATCTGACGGTGGACCTTCGGCCATCAAAAAGATCACCAGAGGAACAACACCCATGAGCCTCTATCGAGCGTTCACTGTTCTTGGCCTGTGCCTTGTCTCTCTTGTCGGCATGGCTCAACAAGCGCCAGTGGATGCCTATGGTGCCGACACCCAGCGTGCCAACGCCTTGCTGTTAAAAGCTGTCGCCGAATACAAAGCCAAGGGCGACACCGCCCTGGCTGAGTTCAGTCGCCAGGGAGCCTATGTCGATGGAGAGCTGTACATCTACGTTGTCGATACCTCCGGCGTGATGCTTGCCAGCGGAGGGCCTTCGGTTTCACTGGTCGGAAAACCGGTGGTCAACGTTCTGGACGACGACCTCAAGGCTGCATTCCAGCAAGCGATTTCGCAGCCAGACGACGGCATCGTGCGTAGCGCCGAATACCGCTGGTGGAACTGGCAACACGGTAAGGTCGAGCGTAAGCGCGTGTTCTATCAACGTGTGAAAGATCGGGTGATCTCCGTGGGTTACTACATGCCACGGTCCAGCCCTGAACAGGCACAACAGCTGCTGCGCCAGATTTCGGCGCAAGTTGCCAGCGACGCAAAAGCCACTGTCGGGCGCATTAATCAGCACGATAAGCAGCTCACCCAGGATGATCTCTATGCCTTTGTGGTGGACCTGAAAACCAGGCGGTTCATCGCTCACGGCTTTTCGCCCCGGCTGATCGGCACCGACTTCAAGTCATTGCGCTCTACCGACGGCAAGCCGATTGGCGAGGACATACTCAAGCAGATGAACACGCATGAAGCAGGGGAGATCACTTATCAATGGCGTAACCCTATGACGGGGCAGAATGAATACAAGAGGACTTTTCTGCAGCGGGTTAATGGATACGTCGTCGCCGTGGGCTGCTATGCAATCAAGTGATCAAAACAGGGACCACCGGCGCCCGCAGCAAGGAGTGTGCGCATGACTGATTTAGTATTGCTGCATGGCGGCAACCATGGCTCGTGGTGTTGGAAGCCTTTTGTGGAGGCGTTAAACCAACAACCCGGATGTTTCAAACGAGTGATCACTCTGGATATGCCTGGGTGCGGCAAGAAGCGCGGTCGAGATGTTGCGTCCCTGCGGCTCGACGATGTGGTCAAGGAGCTTAATGACGACCTGCATGCACTCGGTGTGAACCAGGCCGTGTTGCTTGGGCATTCCATTGCGGGGGTCGTGCTGCCAATGATGGTGTTGGCTGCTCCGCAACTATATTCGCAGCTGGTTTACCTGGCCTGCGCATTGCCCAGTGAAGGCCAATCGATTCTGGAGTTACTTGGCACAACGCTGCATGGCGAAAGCCCGGAACATGTCGGCTGGCCGCTGGGCCCCGCGCACACAACCCCTCAAGCGCTGGCGGTGGCCATGTTCGGTCAGGACTTGAGTGAGCAAACCATGAGTTGGTTGTTAAGCGAAGCGAGCCAGGACACGACGCCACTCTGTGTGGCGACAGACTCCATCAGTCGTGCGGGATACCTGGGAATGATTCCGGCGAGTTACATCATCACACTGCGCGACAACATCCTGCCCGTCGACTGGCAACGCCGTTTTGCGCAACGTGCTGGCGCGGGCGTGGTTATCGAGATAGATACGGCGCACGAGCCGTTCGTATCACACCCGCAGCTACTGGCGGATGTCATACGAGGTATAGAGCGGCATGAGTGATGAGCGATATCGGTGTTTCAATCCGTAGCAACGGCAAGGCAATCCGCAGCGATTGGTTGATCCTGTCCATTATCAGCTTCAACTTTATCTCGTACATATGCAGTGGCTTGCCGCTTGCGGTGTTGCCGGGCTATGTCCTCAATGACCTGGGCCTGACCTCGGTTTTCGCCGGCGTGGTTATCAGCTCGCAATACCTGGCGACGCTCCTGGCCCGCCCCTTGGCCGGTGGTGTGGCCGATCGCCTGGGTGCCAAATACGCGGTTGTGTGCGGGTTCAGTGGCTTGATGTTGAGCGGCGCCCTGACGGCGCTCGCCATTATCCTGCCCACCCAACCCTGGTTGACCCTGACGCTATTACTGCTGGGGAGGCTGGTGTTGGGGGCGTCCACGGCCATGATCTCCACGCCCTGCTGCACCTGGGCCATCGGGTTATGTGGTGCCCCGCGGGCGGCACAGGTCATGTCGTGGAACGGAATAGCGGCTTACGGCGGCACGGCTGTTGGCGCGCCACTGGGTGTGCTGCTGCGCAATTCGATGGGTATCGCCAGTGTGGGGTTGTGCACCGTGTTGCTTGGCTTGGCGTTCCTGCTTTTGGCTCTGGGCAAGCGCCCAGCGCCATTGGTTGCAGGCGCCCGTCTGGCATTTCACCGAGTCCTGTTCGCCGTCATGCCCAATGGCCTGGTCCTGGTTTGCAGCTCGGTGGGATTTGGCGGGCTTACGGCGTTCGTCGCACTGTATTTCGATAGTCTCGGCTGGGATTACGCCGCCTATTGCTTAAGTGGTTTCGGCGCAGGTTTTATCGTTGCCCGATTGTCGTCGCCAGGAATACTGCAGCGATTCAGAGGGTACAAAGTGGTGGGCGGCTGCCTGCTTGTGCAGACATTGGGCGTGCTGCTGATATGGCTCGCGCCTTCGCCTGCGCTGGCCATTGCCGGCGGGGCGTTAACCGGGATAGGGGTGTCATGGGTCTATCCGGGGCTTGGGGTGGAGACTTTGGCTAGCACTCCGGCCGCGAACCGTAACTCGGCGCTCAGCGCCCTTTCATTATTCTTCGATATTGCAGTGGGGATGGCCGGTCCGGTGATGGGCCTGGTTGCGTCAGGTTTTGGTTTTGCTGCGATATTTCTCTGTGCAGCACTGATGTCGATGGGCGGGTTTCTGGTAGTGCTCTGCCTATGGCGGAAGGGGCGTATACGCGATTAGTGTTAGTTGTTTAATAGCATACCTCTGTTTCACATAACTGACGTGCAAGTAAGCTCTCCGACGATCTGTCAGCGGGAAAATAACAGAACCAGCTATACCGCTATTGGCCGATTGCTGCGTGTCATGTCGGGTCGGAATCGACCCGAACCGAGCTCTCAGCGATATATACATAACTACAAGGAGTTCAGCGTTATAAGAATTCGACTTATGACGACGGCAGAGTCTCTGCGGCTGCGTAGTCTGGAAAGGACATCATCGACTCGACCGGAGGATGCTCGTAGGTTGAGGAAAGAACGGCACTGAGCCGATCGCCCAACAGGTTCCAGGCGCTTTTCTTCTCTTCGGCATAGTCGTGATGCAGGTAATGACGCCTCACCCTAGAGCCGGCCAACACATGATTTTGGCAGCGATCGATGACGTCCAGGCTGACCCCCAAGGCCTGCATCATGGTCGCGCCGGTACGGCGCAGGTCATGCGGGGTCCAGTCACCGTTCTGGCCGTCAGCAAGCACCAGGGTATCGTCATGACGCCGTCTAGAGAGGGCCTTACGGTTTTTGAACCGAGCCTGACGATCGCCGACCTGTTTGCTCACCACTTTCACATCCACATGCCCATCATCCTGCTTGTTGGGAAAGCACCATTCAGAGTTTCCCGTCAGCGTCTTGAGTTCCTGAAAGAAATGCAGGGCAAATGACGAGAGGAACACATGGTGGTCCTGTTTCTTGCCCCGGGTGCCTTTGACGTTTTCACTGGGGAGGAACCAGGTCTGCCGGTCAAGATCGACATTTTTCCATTCGGCCTGGAGCAACTCGCCAATCCGGCACAGCGTACCCAGGCTGATCCAGAGTGCGAGTTGGGTTTCTTTCTTTAGCGGCCGTATGCCGTCGTATTTTTGCCCGGCGGGCAGGGCGTTGTAATCGGCAGTCATTTGCTGGAAGCGGTTGTGCAGTTCCAACAGCTCAGCCGGTGAAAGGATGCGGCTTCTTTCGGCCTCGTAGTCGGCTGGGATCAGAGGGGAGATGTCGACCAGTTCCGTCGGATCGCCCTCGATCAATAAGGCCCGCCAGGGCTGACGTTTTCTGGCCCAGCTGAACATCTGAGTGAGGTCGGCGAAGAAACTGATGGCTTGCCGGTGAGCGCCGCGGTTGACCACGGCGCGGATCAGCGCCCGAACATCGTGTTCGGAGACGCTGCTCACCGCGGTCTTGCCGAGTGCCGGATAAAGGTCCTTGTTAAAGCGTCGTTGCAATTCAGCATTGCCATCTTTCCGCGCTACGCCATCCAGCAGCCACGCGCTGGCCAGATCCTGGACGGTCAGCGTTTTCACCTTCGTCGTTTTTACTTGTTCAGCCTCTACGTTAGTAGCGGCGTATGCCTGGGCCTTGGCGGTTTTCTTTTGCTCGCTGGGATTGATCTGCTCATCAATGAGCGCCCGGGCCTGGTTGCGGGCCTTGCGGATGTCCGTCAGGGATTTGCGCGGCCAGGTTCCGCAGGCGTACTCTTTGTTTTGATTGCCCCAGCGATAACGGTAGAAAAAGCTGACTGACACGCCGTCCTTGCGGACTGAGATTCGACCGGCGAGATTACCATCCTCGCGGAGGATCCGGCCGGCATCATTGACGGTCAGCGACTCAAGTTCTTTGATGGTGATTTTGGCCATGAAATGGACTCCCCCTACTTTTACCCCCACAAAAACGTCGGCTCTTGATGGACGTTCCTGGACTCTCGTAGAGCAGAACACCGCTGGAGCTCAAGTAAATACTAGCTTAGAAAAATCCAGAGTAAAATTTTGGAATCTTTCAAGAAGTATGAAAAAGGAGATGGGGTGCTAGGGGTCGAGTGTTCGAATCACTCCGTCCCGACCATATAAATCAAGGGGTTGCGAGACTTTATCTCGCGACCCCTTTTTATTTTCGAGCGTTTTTACCCCTACAAAACGACTGGCTCTCGGTGGAATCTTTACCAACACCACCTGGGGTTACACCCTAAATTGTTGGCTTTCTCGGTGAGTTGGTTACCTTCACGGCACAGCTTTTAGCCTTAGGAGAGGTGCAATTGCAGAGTGTTGACGTGTGCATGGATATGCACATATAGTCGGTTGCATGACTAATCGAATCCTTAACCGAACCCGCGCAATTGACGCTGCAATCGAGTCTCTCGATGGCGCTTTCTTCAAGGCGCTTTGCGAGCCTTCGCGTGTAGCTGTGCTCAAGCGCGTGATGCAACTGGGGCGCGCCGACATCGGAGAGATTGCGGAAGCACTGCCCCAGGAACGCTCAGTTGTTTCCCGGCATCTGCAAGTACTGTTAGAGGCAGGTATCGTCCGCGGTACCAAGGTCAGCAGGCAGATGTTCTACGAGGTGGATGGTCCGGCAGTGGTGACACGCCTCGAAGCCATTCTTCAGCATATGAAAAGCCTCGCCCCATTCTGCTGCCCAGGTACGTCCGGATAGTTTTTTTTGCTCTGTAGTGTGCATGAGTGTGCATATATGAATGTAATAAATGAAATCTTGGATGTCATTGTGATCGGTGCAGGCCAGGCAGGATTAGCGTGCGGTTGGCACTTACAGCAGCAAAACCTTAGGTTCCTGATTTTGGATGCTGAGCGGTCACCGGGAGGGAATTGGCGCAATTACTACGACAGTCTGAAGCTTTTTTCTCCAGCTGCTTACTCGTCATTGCCAGGCATGCGCTTCCCGGCAGAACCTGATCATTACCCGCTTCGTGATGATGTCGTACGCTATCTGGAAGACTATGCAAAGGCATTCAGATTGCCAGTTCGTCAGTACACCCGCGTGCAGCATGTACGAAGAGCGCGCGGGCTGTTTCAGCTTCAAACGGACGATGGAGAAATTTTCTGCTCCAGGGCGCTGGTCGTGTGTACGGGGGGATTCAATCAGCCGTTCATTCCAGATATTCAAGGGCTTCAGGGCTTTCTCGGGCGCAGTTTGCACAGCGCGGAATATCGAAATGCCGAAGGCTTTGGTGATCAACGAGTGGTTGTGGTCGGTGCTGCGAACTCGGCTGTTCAAATTGCTTATGAACTGGCCCATGTGAGCAAAGTCGTGCTGGCAAGCAGGGAGCCAATTCGGTTTTTTCCACAAAAGATACTGGGTCTGGATTTTCATGCGTGGTTGAAATGGTCGGGGTTGGAAAAGACCCGTTGGTTGAATGACCAAAGTACGCCGGTGCTTGATGACGGGATCTATCGTCGAGCCCTTAAGAAAAAGTTGTTCGAGCGTAAGCCGATGTTCGAGGCGATAACACCAACCGGCGTGATCTGGGCTGATGGGCAGCACACTGAAGCCGATAGCCTGGTGTTTGCTACCGGATTTCGCCCGAACTTGGAATTTTTGAGCGGGTTGGAATGCCCAGGCGATGAATATTGGGCTCATCGTAACGGGCAGGCCGAGCACCTACCTGGGCTGTATTTTGTCGGTCTGCCGAAGCAACGGAACTTTGCTTCAGCGACCCTCAGAGGTGTCGGCCAGGATGCGTCTTACATCATGCCCAGCTTGATGCGATTTGTCCGCGGTATGCCTGTTTAGAAGACAACTTGGCAGTTGACGAATCTCAACCGCAGCAACGTTTAGTCAGTGCGTCGAGTCGTTGGAAGGCGCCAGCTGGCGATGAAGCACAGCAAAACCAAACCGCACATAACGACAAGCAGTGCCGAGGCTCCAAAGTTCTGCAAAACAAATGCGGCGGCTATCGGGCCGCCGGCCTGGGCCACGAGTACCGGCCTGGCGAGAAGCCCCATTCTCGCTCCGTAGCCTTGCGGGGCAAACAGCGCCAAGGGGAGGGTGCCGCGAGCGATCGTTAGGATGCCGTTGCCTGCGCCGTAGAGTGCGATCGCCACGAAGGCCATCCAGGGCATCCCTGAGATCAATAATCCCAACCCGACCAGGCATAGAAACACACCGACCCGCGCTGACCAGGTCGGGTGGAGATTTCTGCCTATGGAAAACTCTGCCACCCGTGCCAAGACTTGCGAGGGACCAATCACCATGCCGATGGCCAAGGCCACAGCGGTCGCGATTCCCAGCTGCTTGAGGACATTAAGCAGGTGTACTGAGATACCTGATACGACCAGCGCTAGAACCGTCAGCATGGCGCCAATCAATAAGAATAGATAATTGGTGGTCTTGGGGTGAAGCTCGGACGCGCTGGGTGATTCTGTTATGACGGGGTGGGGTGGTTGTTTTGTGCTTCCAGGAATCAACAGCGAGTGGATGGGTAGCCCAATCAAGAGATGAGCAGCCGCGAGAACAAAGCAGGCGTTTCTCCAGCCGATCCAACTTTCCAGTCCTGCGATCACCGGCCAACCTATGGTACTGGCGAACCCACCTAACAAGGTCAGCCCGGTAATTGACGTTCGAGCCCCTTCGCCGAACAGTCGTCCCAGGGTTGAGAAGGCTGCGTCGTATAAACCCGCCGCCATGGCAACACCGATCAACGTCCAGGCGACATAGTAAGTGGCAACGTTGCCCGCCAGTCCCATTAGTAGCATGCCGAGAGCCAGCAGCAGTGAACTGGCCGCTAGGACAGAGCGTCCGCCGTGGCGGTCAATCTGACGACCAACGGCCGGCGAGGAGGCTCCCGCTACCAAAAGTCCCCAGGACAGACCGCCCACCACATTGGTGATGGACCATCCCGTCTCTTTGGCTATCGGAGACGCAAGCACTGCGGGCAAGTAGTAGGTCGAACCCCAGGCGAGAATTTGAGTAAAACCCATCGCCCATACGAGTCTGGAGCGATTGATCGGGGGATGGATCTGTTCTGGAAGTGTCATGACCGACGTGCTCATTTTTTTGTTGTCAGTAACAACAAGCTATCGCCTTCCTTTGGTTATCGTCAACCGAGAGATCGGTGTTGACGCTTTCGGGATACCAGGATTATTGTTGCAGCTAACAACTAATTTGTGACGGTTATGACGAAGCGTAAAAACGATCAGTTGACTCAGGATTCCGAGGACCTATACGAAGCGTTGAATCAGTTGGTTCGCGTCCATCAGTTCCGTGATCGTGATCGGATTTGCTGTTACGACGTATCGGTCACCCAATGCTATGCCGTCGAGACGCTGGTCAAAAGGGGCGCACTGCGCCTTCAGGTTTTGGCCGAAGAAATGTTCTTGGACAAGAGCACGGCGAGTCGAGTGATCGATACCCTGGAACGCAAGGGGTATGTGTCACGTGTTGAGGATGATGAAGATCGGCGTGCAGTACGAATCCAGGCAACGGATGCTGGGCGTGAGCTATACGCGAAAATCAGAGCTGACCTGATTGCAGAGGAGCGAGCGATGATCGAGAACCTCTCAGCTGAGGCTAGGCAGGGAGCGCTGAGTTTACTCAGACAGATTACGCGGGCCACGGAGATTCGCTGCGGGCTCGTGAATGAGTGCTGCCCAGCCGTGAAGAGCAAGGAATGAAAGGGAAGAACTTCCCTTTTTTTGCCAATAATGTTGTTACTACCAACGTAATGGGGCTCCAACAATGCGAGTTCGTTTAGCTGAAACTAAAGACACTGTTTCAATAGCCGCCATCTACAACCAGGGGATCGAGGAGCGTAGCTCTACGTTTGAAACGACTCCTCGAAGCCCGGCAGACATGCTTGATCGCATCAAATCAATGGAGCGCTATCCAGTGTTGGTCATGGTCGATGAGACGGATCAGGTTGTTGGATGGGCAGGACTCAGTAGTTATCGCGCTCGTGCCTGTTACGACGGCATTGCGGATTTTTCCATTTACCTAGATCGCAGTGTTCGCGGCCAGGGGCTAGGCAAACAGTTACTTCAGGCACTGCTGAAAGAAGCCGAAGCTCGCGGATTCTGGAAAGTCCTTTCACGCATTTTTACCTTCAATCACTCCAGCCTCGCATTGTGCGAAGCCTGCGGTTTCCGCCAAGTGGGGGTATATGAAAAACACGCCTGCCTAGAAGGACGTTGGCTCGACTGCGCGATTGTCGAGCGCCTGTTCGCGAACAATCAGCCAACCTGAAGGAGTCGATCATGGATAACACTCACCTTCCCGTCGCCATAATCGGTGCAGGCCCAGTGGGCCTCGCCACAGCCGCTCACCTGCTGGCCAGAGGTATCACTCCGCTGATCCTGGAAGCTGGTCCGGAGGCTGGGGCCAGCATTGAAGAATGGGCGCATGTGAAGATGTTCTCTCCGTGGCAGTTCAATGTGGACAAGGAGGCGGCCAATCTTCTGCTGGCCGATGGTTGGACTCCACCACCGGAGAACGAGTATCCAACGGGTCGTGAACTGCTGGACCGGTTTGTTCGACCTTTCGCCGACCTCGAACAGATCAAGCGTCACTTGCAGTTCAATACCCGTGTTCTGGCAGCCACTCGCGTCGGTCAGGATGTGATGAAGACCCAGGGCAGATCGGCAGCTCCTTTTTTACTGCGTGTCGCAGGGCCGGCGGGTGAACAGGATGTGCTTGCCAGTGCTGTCATTGATGCCTCGGGCACCTACCTGACACCAAACTGGATGGGCGCCCATGGCATCCCTGCATTGGGCGAGATCGAGCATGCAGCGCACATTGCGTACGGCATTCCGGAGGTGCTGGGTCGTGCGCGGAATCGCTATGCCAACAAAAGAGTGCTGGTGGTGGGTGGTGGTCACTCCGCGTTTAACGCCCTACAGGATCTGGTGCGTCTGATTCAGGAGGCACCGCAAACCAAAGTGCTATGGGCGATCCGGGGTAATTCTCTTGAGCGCATTCTGGGTGGTGGTGCGAATGATCAATTGGAAGAGCGCGGAAAGCTCGGCCTGAAGATTCGCCAATTGCTGAATGACGGCGTGATCGAGCTGTTCAAAAACGTCGCTATTGATCAGGTTGTAGGCAATGGCCAAGGGTTGGTTGTGAAGGCGGGAGACCAGATACTTCCACCTGTGGACCAAATCATTGTGGCGACCGGATTCCGACCTGACATGAGCCTGCTCGCCGAGTTGCGTATCGCACTTGATCCCGCAACTCAAAGCGCAGTGTTGCTCGCTCCAATGATCGATCCCAACGAGCACAGCTGCGGTACGGTCAGACCTCATGGCGCGATAGAACTTGCCCATCCTGAGGAAGGTTTGTTCATTGTTGGGATGAAGAGCTATGGTCGGGCGCCTACGTTCTTGTTGATGACTGGGTATGAGCAAGTTCGCTCTGTCGTCGCGGCGCTGGCGGGTGATTGGGATGCGGCCAAAAGGGTTGAGCTGATCCTCCCGGAAACGGGCATTTGCAACTCGGATTTCGATGAAGTCGATGATCGCTTGAAGGCTTCGGCAAGTCAGACGTCTTGTTGTGGCACCGGAGAGACAATCCTTGAGGCCGCGCCTCGTACCTCGCCGGGTTGTTGCAAAGCCTAGTGCGCAGTAACCGAACCCGCCCTCGATGACCGGGGCGGGTTAGGGGCGACCTTCTTATTTTCTTTTGCACGTCCAGGTAGTCCTTGAACCAAGGAGCGACCTATTTCTGGGTGAGTAACAGATTCATTACAGAAACCATATATGCACCGCCGCAGATATTTGAAGAGACACGGAAGGCTGGCTAGCGCCTTAATACACAGCTTTCATTGAAGGTGCTCGGCGGAGTCCAATCGTTTTGATGGATTAATGGGTCGTTGACTCTTTATCTTGCATGCGGAAAAACATATATTCGTTAAACCGCATATGAGCTGAGGCTTCACAATGACCAGCAAAGCCCGTGTCCTGTTCGTCTGTACTGCCAACGCTGCACGCTCCCAGTTGGCCCAAGCGTTGCTGAGGCATACCGATTCGGAGCATTTCGAGGCGTTCAGCGCCGGCACAACTCCAACTCAGGTAGATCCGCGCACCTTCGAGGCGCTTTCACACATCGGTGTGAGCACCGAAGGATTACGTAGCAAGTCGATAGACGAATTCCGTGGTGAGCGTTTCGATTACGTCATCACCTTGTGTGATAAAGCCGCAGCGGAATGCCTGTCTTTACCTGGAGCGGGTGAGGCATTGGCCTGGAGTTTTGAAGACCCGGTCACCAGCACCAAACCCGATGCCTTCCGTCACACCCTTCACGAAATTCATGAGCGCATCAAGATGTTCGTCTTGGTCAAAAACAAACACTGAGAAAACGATATGGCTGACCATCTGACACCGACCACTGTTTTCAAATGCCTTGCTGACGACACTCGGGTCCGCACGATGATGCTCATCACCCGTGAAGGAGAGTTTTGTGTTTGCGAGCTGACCTGCGCGTTGAACGAGAGTCAGCCGAAAATCTCCAGGCACCTAGCGCAACTGCGTACTTGCGGCCTGTTGTCGGACCGTCGGCAAGGCCAATGGGTGTATTACCGACTGCACCCGAATCTCCCTGATTGGGTTCATCAAGTGCTGACCACCGTGCTGGAAAGCAACAAGCACTGGTTGAGCCCTGATGCCAAACGCCTTGATGAAATGGGTGACCGTCCTGAACGGGCAGCCGTGTGCTGTGAAAGCAAAATCGCCTGATTCCGCCTTCGACTACGAGATCGCTCGATGAAAATCCTGTTCCTCTGCACTGCCAATAGCTGTCGCAGCATCCTTTGTGAGGCGGTTTTCAATCACTTGGCACCGGAAGGCATGAAAGCCTACAGCGCTGGCAGTCAGCCCAAAGGGGGAGTGCATCCGCTGAGTCTAAAAACGTTGGAGAAAGCAGTTATTTCGACAGACGGATTGTTCAGTAAGTCCAGCGATGTCCATGTGAACCTGGCTCCCGATTTTGTCATCACGGTGTGCGACAAGGCTGCCGGTGAGGCCTGCCCGGTATTTTTCGGACCGGCCACCAAGGCCCACTGGGGGCTGGCTGACCCTTCGGAATACCACGGAACTCAAGCAGAGATCGAGGCGGCTTTTGAAGCCACGTTGGAGCAGATCAGAACCCGTATTGAAGCCTTCCTGGCTTTACCGCATTCCCAACTGAATGCCGAACAGCTCAAGGCAGAGCTGGCCCTGATTAGCACGCTGTAACCACAGGAGCAATGATCATGAGTAAAAGCCGCCTTTCCTTCCTGGACCGATACCTGACCCTGTGGATTTTTCTCGCCATGGCCTTGGGCATCGGTTTGGGGAGCCTGTTCGAAGGCAGGCCGCAGTGGCTCAACAGTCTTTCCGTGGGCACAACCAACATACCCATCGCTATTGGCTTGATCGTGATGATGTATCCGCCTCTGGCCAAGGTTCGTTATGAGGAGCTGCCGGAAGTCTTCAAGGACAAGCGCATCCTCGTTTTGTCCTTGGTCCAGAACTGGGTCATCGGCCCGGTGTTGATGTTCGCGCTGGCGATCATCTTCTTGCGGGACCAGCCGGAATACATGACCGGCCTGATCCTGATCGGCTTGGCTCGTTGCATCGCGATGGTGCTGGTCTGGAATCAGATCGCAGGTGGCAACAATCAGTACGTCGCCGGATTGGTGGCGTTCAACAGCATCTTCCAGATCCTGTTTTTCAGCGTGTATGCCTGGATCTTTCTGGGGCTATTGCCGCCGCTGTTCGGGCTGGAAGGCAGTGTGATCGAGACCAGCTTTGTCACCATTGCCGAGTCGGTTCTGATCTATCTGGGTGTGCCGTTCCTGGCGGGATTTCTTACCCGCAAGATTCTCATCGCCCGTAAAGGCGAGGCTTGGTTCCAGGAACGCTTCATTCCCAAGATCAGCCCGCTGACGCTGGTGGCGCTGCTGTTGACCATCGTGGCCATGTTCAGCCTCAAGGGGGATGTGGTGCTGCAATTGCCGTTGGATGTATTGCGCATCGCGATCCCTCTGACGATCTACTTCGTGGTGATGTTTTTCATTAGCTTCTGGATGGGCAAGCTGCTCAAGGCTGACTACCCGCGCACCACCGCATTGGCTTTCACAGCCGCGAGCAACAACTTCGAACTGGCAATTGCCGTGGCCATTGCCACCTTCGGCCTGGCTTCTCCGGTCGCTTTTGCCACGGTGATTGGTCCGCTGGTGGAAGTACCGGTACTTATTTCTCTGGTCGGTGTGGCCCTTTGGTTGAAACGCCGCTGGTTCGATGAATCCAAGAGCGCCATTGCGCAGGACAAAGACTATGTTTGATGACCCTATCCCCCAACTCGATACCGAACTGGTTGATCTCCCATCGACAGACAAACTCGGTATCGAAAAGACCTCCATCCACAAGCCGCGCATTTTGCTGCTGTACGGATCGACCCGTGAGCGCTCCTTCAGTCGCCTTTTGGTAGAGGAAGCGGCTCGACTGCTGGAGCATTTCGGCGCCGAGGCGCGGATTTTCAATCCGTCAGGTTTGCCGCTGCCAGATGACGCACCCGACGATCATCTACGTGTGAAGGTGCTGCGCGAGCTGATGCTGTGGTCCGAGGGGCAGGTCTGGTGCTCTCCAGAGCGTCACGGTTCCATGAGCGCAGTGTTCAAAGCGCAGATTGATTGGGTGCCACTGGCGATGGGCGCGGTACGCCCGACCCAGGGAAAAACCCTCGCGGTCATGCAGGTATGCGGTGGCTCGCAGTCGTTCAACGTGGTCAATCAGCTGCGAGTGCTGGGACGTTGGATGCGCATGTTCACCATCCCCAACCAGTCCTCCGTGCCGAAGGCCTATATGGAGTTCGACGATAACGGCCGGATGAAACCTTCTCCGTTCTACGACCGTGTCGTTGATGTGATGGAAGAGTTGGTGAAATTCACGCTGCTGCTTCGCGACCGCCAGGACTATCTGGTGGATCGTTATTCCGAGCGCAAAGAGTCGGCGGAAGAACTTATGAAACGTGTCAATCAGCGCTCCATCTGAGGATTTTTAGCCGTGCAACAACACCCATATTCCGTACTGTCGCTGGCACAGTTCAATGGTCAATTGATCTTCACCCCGTGTCCAGGCACGAAGGGCACCAAGCCTTTCGAGGCGCTGCAAACCCTCAAGGAAGCGGGGGCCTCGGCCTTGCTGACGCTGATGCCGACCGAAGAGTTGCTTCAAAACGAGATCGACCTGCTGCCGGAAGAATGCCAAATGCTAGGCATCGAGTGGTTTCACCTGCCAGTAGAAGACGATCAAGCGCCTGGCGAAGCATTCAAAGCCGCATGGGAACAGCATCATCCGCGACTCCAGCAGTTGCTGACCGAAGGGAAAACCATTGCCATCCATTGCAAGGGCGGCTCGGGCCGTACCGGTTTGATCGCGGCTCAACTGTTGATCGAAAGCGGTGTGCCATTCAGCGATGCCATCCGCGATGTTCAGTCGTTGCGTCCGCGGGCCATCCAGCATCCAGCCCACATTGAATACATCGGCCAGTTCGACACTCAGTCGAACTCTCACTGACAACAGATACAGAGCACAACAACATGACTATCAAAGTTGGCATCAATGGTTTTGGCCGGATCGGTCGCCTCGCTCTGCGAGCCGCCTGGAACTGGCCGGAGTTTGAGTTCGTGCAGATCAACGATCCGGCAGGCGATGCAGTAACCCATGCGCACCTGATCAATTTCGACTCGGTGCATGGTCGTTGGCACAACGAAGCCAGCGCTGAAGGCGATCAGGTGGTCATTGGCGGCAAGCGCATCAAGGTCACCGCGAACAAAGCGATTGCGGACACCGACTGGTCGGGCTGCGATCTGGTGATCGAGGCCAGCGGCAAGATGAAAACCGTGGCGGTGTTGCAGGCTTACCTCGACCAAGGCGTGAAGCGTGTGGTGGTCTGCGCTCCGGTGAAGGAAAAAGGGGCATTGAACGTCGTCATGGGCGTCAACCATCAGCTGTTCAAGCCGGCTGAACATCGAATCGTCACCGCTGCTTCTTGCACCACAAACTGTCTGGCGCCAGTGGTGAAAGTGATCCACGAAAAGCTGGGCATTCGCCACGGTTCGATCACCACCATCCACGACCTGACCAACACCCAAAGCATTCTCGATCAGCCGCACAAGGATCTGCGTCGTGCGCGTGCTTCGGGGATGAGTTTGATTCCGACCAGCACCGGCTCGGCCACCGCCATCGCCGAAATTTTCCCGGAGCTGCGTGGACGACTGAATGGTCACGCCGTACGCGTGCCGCTAGCCAACGCTTCGCTGACTGACTGTGTCTTCGAGGTCGAGCGCGCCACGACCGTCGAAGAAGTGAATCAACTCCTCAAGCACGCTGCCGAGAACGAGCTGAAAGACATCCTCGGTTTCGAGACGCGTCCGTTGGTGTCCATCGACTACCGTACTGACCCGCGCTCATCGATCATCGATGCGCTGTCGACCATGGTTATCAATGGCACCCAGGTCAAACTTTACGCCTGGTACGACAACGAGTGGGGCTATGCCAACCGTACCGTCGAACTGGCCAAAATGGTTGGTCTGGCAGTCTAAGGAGCGGTCATGAAAGCGTTGTCAGCCCTCGCTCCGGAAGTGCGGCAGTACCTGCTCGTGACGGGCAACTACTGGGCATTCACCCTCACCGACGGCGCCTTGCGCATGTTGGTGGTGCTGCATTTTCACGCGTTGGGCTACAGCCCACTACAAATCGCGGCGTTGTTTCTGTTCTACGAACTCTTTGGCGTGATCACCAACCTGGTGGGTGGCTACCTAGGCGCTCGGTTGGGGCTGAACCGAACCATGAACATCGGGCTGGGCATCCAGGTCGCGGCGCTGCTGATGCTGACGGTTCCGGTAGCCTGGCTGACCATCCCATGGGTGATGGGCGCTCAGGCGCTGTCGGGGATTGCCAAAGACCTTAACAAGATGAGTGCCAAAAGCTCCATCAAGCTTCTGGTCCCTGATGGGCAGCAGGGCAAGCTCTACCAGTGGGTGGCGATCCTCACCGGCTCGAAGAACGCACTCAAGGGTGTCGGCTTCTTTCTCGGCGGAGCCTTGCTGGCACTCATCGGCTTCAAAGGCGCCTTGCTGGCCATGGCGGGTGTCTTGGCGCTGATCTGGATCAGCAGCTTGATTCTGTTGAAGAAGGACTTGGGCAAAGCCAAAGCCAAGCCAAAGTTTCGCGACATTCTGTCCAAAAGCCGGGCGATCAATATCCTCTCAGCGGCGCGGATGTTCCTGTTCGGCGCCCGCGATGTCTGGTTTGTAGTGGCCTTGCCGGTGTACCTGAGCAGTGTCTTCGGCTGGGACTTCTGGAAGGTCGGTGGATTTCTGGCGGTCTGGGTGATTGGCTACGGCATCGTGCAGTCCTTCGCGCCCAACATCACTGGAAAGAAACGGGGGCACGTACCGGATGGTCGTGCGGCGTTTTTGTGGGCACTTGCACTGGCGGGCCTGCCCGCGGCCATTGCTCTCGCTCTGAACACCGGGCTGTCGCAACAGGTGGTGTTGCTCGGCGGACTGATGGTTTTTGGCGCTCTGTTTGCGGTGAACTCGTCGTTGCACAGCTACCTGATCGTGTCCTACGCCAAGGAAGATGGCGTGTCGCTGGATGTGGGTTTTTATTACATGTCCAACGCCATGGGACGGTTGATCGGCACGGTACTCTCCGGCTGGGTTTATCAGGTGTATGGGTTAGGCGCGTGCTTGTGGATATCGAGCGCCTTTGTGCTGCTCGCAGCACTGATTTCTATCGGGTTACCGAGGCATGCCGAGGCGATGTGAAGCCGCTCTGAAAGGCTTGCAGCCAATCGCTACCAGCAGCCAGGCATTTGAGGTAAGGCAGGCAAGTGTTGGAGGCAAGTCATGAACCGGTTCACAAGTGTCTTAACTGTTTCACCCGTTTTGCTCGCAGTGTTGCTAGGCAGTGGCTGCGATCAAAAAGAGTCATCCCCTAAGCAATCGTTTGAAATGGATAAAACGGTTGTTGGGACTTGGGCTGAAGGTGAATGGACCACCTCCGAATCTCAGAATCAGGCGCCCCTTGCCTTCAAGATTTCAGGGGAAAAGCTGATTCTGAGTGGGTGTTCCTTCTCCACCCAGAGCCTGCTAAGCCCAATTGAAAAACATGCGTACCTTGTACTCAAGCAAGAGGGCTCTTGTTCGGTAAGCCCAGTGCCTCACAGCATAACCCTGAACCGAAAAGGAAATTGTCAGGCACAGGTCGAGTTGTACGCCTCATTGTCGAGTGTCAACAAAGGTGTCCCGGAGCAGTCGGGTGTATACACCAAAGCGGGTTGTATTGATGCCTCGACTCAATGATCAATTGGAAAACGATCCATTTCTTGAACGGCAATGCGAGGGGCGTGGGGTATTCTGGTCGGCGTTGTGGATGCGAAACCTGTTCAGTCGATAACCGCCTGGTCACAACTGCTAGTCTTGAAAAGTACGTGCCTATCAACATTTGGTGGCTTGAAAGTCTTAGCGCCGCTGCTATAGGATAAAAACAGGAGATGGCATTCCTCCTTTAATCGCCTTCGTGCTGATGATGCCTACGTGAACCCTGGACAGGGTGCGTAGGTGTGTCCCTGTCCTCCAATTTAGGACAGGATCGTGACTTCAAATCTCATATCAGCCCCCTCTCGTACTGTGCGGTTATCAGCACCTCCTCGGCTAAATCAGCCCAGAGGAGACATGCAACCATGATGAAATCACTACTAGTTATCGCTATCGGCGCATCGCTTGGTGCCTGGTTACGTTGGCTCCTAGGTATAAAGCTAAACGCGTTGTTCCCGACAATTCCCCCTGGGACTGTGGTGGCAAACATGGTCGGGGGCTACATCATTGGCTTGGCCCTCGCATTCTTGGCCGCATCCCCCTCCCTAAGCCCTGAGTGGCGCCTGCTGATCATCACGGGGTTCTGTGGGGGGCTTACTACTATCTCCACGTTTTCAGCCGAAACAGTTGCCCTGATTCAGGAGGGCAGACTGCTCTGGGCGTTCGGCTCAATTTCATTACACGTCGTAGGCTCGTTGGTAATGACCGCTGCCGGGCTTTTGTCCTATCAAATGATTGGCACGCGCTGAGGAGATGAACATGAAAGGTTTTCTAGTGGTTTTCTTTACTCAACAGAATCGTCGCTATCAAGGGAAGATGCTCGGCGAATGGATTGTTGATTTGGCCAAAGAAATGGGCCTGCGTGGTGCGACCCTGTCTACGGGTATCGAGGGTTTTGGACACACCGGTAGGCTGCATTCCGCGCACTTTTTTGAGCTGGCGGATCAACCAACTCCCCAGTTCCAAGGGTTTGAAAATGACATTGGCGGGCAGCGCCCGCCCGGCATGGGCGGGTAGTAACCCGACGCCGAGTCCGGCGGAAACCAGCGCGAGCATCGTGGTGAATTTGGACTTGTTCGATTTTCAGTTGAGATATTCGATAACGCTTGGGCGCTGCCCTGATGGTCGTTTGGCATTTCTGGCTGCAGAACCGGTAGTTTTGCCCCTCATATTCCGTGCTGAACTGGCTGTCGTTACTGACGGTCATGCCACATACCGGATCATGGGAGCCGGTGAGTTGGGGTTCAGACTTCTGTAATGGGTCGTGCTCTGAACGAAGCTCAGGGGTGGGCATGAGCTAACTCCTGTTCGCATCCTTGGTTGAGGCTGAGGTTTCGCCGTGATGACGGTGACCACCGTGGTGGTGCCCGAAAAAATGCATCAGCGGGCACAACAGCAAAATCATGTAAGGCAGTAAGCCCAGCATATGGCCGTAGTGTTCTCTTGCCAGATAGAACAGCACGATCACCAGCAGCATGCCGAGTGCTATGCCGGGTTTGCTCCTCCAAAATGTTGGGGAGGTGTTAGCGGAATGTGGTGAATTCATCATGGTTCTGTACTCCTGAGGGAAGTGCTGTTAGTGATGCGTCGTATAGGTCAACGGGCGGCAGTTTTACCCTTGGCATATTGGCAAAGGTAAAACCGCCGTTGCATTGCCTACAGGCTTGTACGCGTCACTTGCTCATCGGCATCTTCATCATGCTCGATTGCTGATCCATCATTTTCATCATCATGTTCATCATTCCCATCTCCATGCCGTCTTTGTTGCCGGCCATGCCCATGCCATGACAGTTCTTATGCATCATGGCCATGCTGTCCTTCATCGTCTTCATGCTCTCCTGCATGGCGGCGTGTCGCTCGGCAGGGGTCTTGGCGGCGGCTGCCTTGTCATGTGCAGCCTGCATTTTTTGCATTTGCTCGGTCATGACATTGTTTTGCATCGGTGTAGCTGCTTCGCTTGTCTGGGCGGGCGTGGTCGGCGCCTGCTCCGGGTGATGCTCATCGACTGCCGAGGCCATGAGTGGGCTGCTCACGAGCAGGGTGGCGAGGATAAATTTCAATGAGGCATGCATGGCAATCTCCAAAGGGTGAGGACAACTCAGGTAATACCAAGCCGCACCGGGTTGGCGCAGTCAGACAGTGCGCCGAAGATCGGCGCGCAGAAGGTCGGATTAATCGTTGGAACGGACGAAAATCAAGCGGGCAGGCGGTCTGGCCGGTACAGGGCGCCGTAATGCAAGAAAGGCAAAAGCGGAGGGGTTGGCGGGATACGAAATCAGCAACGCCGGGATCAGGAACAGAAACGTCCAACTGGACAGGTTAAATATTTGAAGATGGAGCGAAGGACTTACAGCTATCGCCGCATCGGCGCAGTGCTGAAGGCAACCGAGGGCATGGGTGTCGTGGCTATCGTGATCTTGCGCGGTGTTCAGCGAGACATGAGTTGCCGGATTGTGGCTGGGCTGTACCAGACATCCCTGGGTCGCTGCCAGACCAAACGCTAACACCCACAGCACGATGGCGAGGCGTATGAACGTTGGTTGACGATGGCGAAACCAGAACATGGAGAATCTCCGGTACTGATTAGCGGGTTTTGATTTTTCAACATTACAGCACATCGAAGTGCCACGGTTGATCCACATCAATTTATGCAGCCGGGTGTCGGCTCTTGTGGTGTGGTCAAATTGTAAGGTCTACGTCGACCTTTCAAAGGTTTACCCCTCTTTGCCGTTCTTTACTAGCAGCTTGTGGGGCACCGCCTCTTCATTGCCCTTTTTATTAATGGTGAGTTGAGTGCAAGCGGTCGCAGTGACTGAAGCTGCTTTTTGAATCAAATAATCTGAGCTGACCTCAACTGATGACTATCAGACGCTCGCGGGGTTGGTCATGAGTTGGGGATAAGCTCAAGTGGCAGGAGTGGAGCATGACGGTTGTAGAGGTTGAAGAGTACCGGGTGAGGAGGGTGTTGTTGAGTTAAGAATAAATGTAGAAACGAAGGCCGCATTTGCGGCCTTGTTTTTTAGGGTGTTACTCGTGTGAATGGCCGTGCTCAGCGCTTTCGGAGGTTGCGCCTTTCTCTCCACCACCGCATGCCGTCATCAGACCAAGGAAGCAGATCAGGACCATCGAACGAATCAGCGTTGTTGGGGGGGGGCATGGGAAGACTCTTCAAAAATGGATGAAATAAATGGGCTGTGGTAAGGCTGAGCGCTGCATTTTCGGCAGTAAAACAGCCATCGCCGCTTCGAGTTACTGTTTGACGCTCAAGTAATCGCCGGTCGTTTTCAGTGAGATGGTCACATCGTTGTTGCTGCGATTACGCCAAAACCAGCCGTGGGTGCCGTCAAAAATGGCGGTGAATTCACCTTTATCACTTTTGACCTGCTTGCCCTTGTTGTAGCTGTGGAAGTAACCCTTTTCTCCGTTGTAGGGCTCGCCATGCGTGTCGTAGTTCACAGGCCCACCAACCGCTGTCCATTCATAGCTAACAGTCTTGTTCTTCAGCACTTCCAGTTTGATTTCTGTCCCTTCACCTGGCTTGAGCGTGACGGTCATTTGATTGGTCTTCAAAGCTGGGGCAGTTGCCGCCGCTGGTTGGGTCGCAGGTAACGCAGCAGGTTGTATTTGCGCAATCTGCGGAGCTGGAGCTGGAGCTGGAGCTATTGCTTGCGGCGGCGCTGCATCTGCCAGCGCCTCTTGCGCGAGGATGATCTTCAACTCGCCCATTTGGGTCAGACCCAGTGCGCGGCCCACGCCTGTAGGATCAACGGCATATTCCGAAGGCATGACCACGGTTACCAGCAGGCCGATCGCAGTCAGCAGTGCAATGACAGTCGAGCGCACCAGTTTGCGAGTGCTGGGCAATTCATTAACAGTTGGAAGCGGAGTATTGAACATGGTCAGAATTCCTTACGCGGAGACAAATAGGCCGGTGATCTGGTAACCCATCAGGAGGAAACCGGCACTCATCATGGCGACGTTGACGGTATAGGCGTGGCGCCAGAAACTGCCGGTGCGCCGCCAATACCCCATCAGAATGAGAATCGCGCTGAGGGCCAGCAATTGGCCGATCTCGACACCAACGTTGAAGGCGACCAGGTTCGGAATCAGGCCGTCAGGCGAGATTTCGTACTCCTGGATCTTGGTGGCCAAACCGAAACCATGGAGCAGACCGAAGATCAGCGTGGCCACCTTGGTGTTGGGTTGGAAACCGAACCAGCGCTGGAATGCGCCCAGATTATCGAGCGCCTTGTACACCACCGAAAAACCGATGATGGCGTCGATGATGTAAGAACTGATGCTGATCTCAGTCAGTACACCCAGCAGCAGCGTGACCGAGTGGCCTATGGCGAATAGCGTGACGTAGAGCCCAACATCTTTCAGGCGGTAGAGGAAGAAGATCACCCCGAACAGAAACAGCAAGTGGTCGTAGCCCGTCATCATGTGCTTGGCGCCCATGTAGATGAAGGGCAGCAACATGACGCCGGAGCTTTCCTGGATGAATCCCTTGTCACCTTCGGCGACGGCATGAGCCATCGCCTCGGGCATTGCAAGGAAAAGTGATGCGACAAATAAAAACAGCAGCGGTAGCAGGCGACGCGAAGGCGCAGTAAATGCGTCAACGCCGCTCATCGAGTGCGAATACATAGATCAATCCTACGTTGCAGGAATCAAAGGCCGCAGTGCGGCCATGGTCAGGATGCGAACGAAGGACGGGGCGGCCGCTCGATCAAGAAAATCGGCGGGCGGGGAACGGAATAGCGTGGTGCATCGACTTGCATAGAGAGCTTCGGTTGCGCGGCCAAACTCAACGCGGAAGTGAGCTGTGGCGTTTCGTGCTGATGGTCAGGGGTCAACGGGGAGTGATAGTGATCCGAGCAGCTCGCACACGACATCTCGGCTTGCTCTTCATGGGAGTGATAGGCGTCTTGTGCGATCTCCCAGGCAGGCGGTTTCGTCGTTACCGACAACGTATAGGTATGCCCAGCCCAGGCCACAAACATGGCGAGAACAAGTGCGAATACCACTGTCGTTGTCAGGGATCTGTTGAGCATAGTGTCCGGGGTTCTAACTCGTTTGTTGTGGCCGCAATACGTTTGACCATATCCCCCTAGGGGGGATAGGATGCCAGCGTAATTCATTGAGGCCTGAGGCTCAAGTCATGAGTGAACAAGAACACGAACATAGCCATCCCCACACCCACCAAAGTCACGAGGCGATCATCAAGCGCCTCAAGCGGGCGGATGGCCATTTACGCGGCATCATCACCATGATTGAAGAAGGTCGTCAGTGCGTCGATATTGCTCAGCAGCTGCATGCAGTGGAAAAGGCGGTGTGCCAAGCCAAACGCACGCTCATCCAGGATCACATTGATCATTGCCTGGAGGACACCGTCTCGGCGTTGAACAATGGCGAGCGCGCACCACTGGAAGCCTTCAAGCAAATCACCAAGTATCTCTAGGTCTGAAATGCCCAGCTTCGCTGAACTGCTGCAACAGGGCAGGGCACATGCCTGTCTTGTTAGCGATCAAGAGGTCTGGTGTTCTTTGGTTGCTACCAGCGGTTTTATGTCTGCTGGGCAGCACTCGTAGCGGCATCGTAACCAGGGCATTGGGTTTGGAAGTCTATTCATCTCTGGTCTTAAGCGCTGCGTTCGTTGCGCCGCTGATCAGACTCTGGCCTCTGTGTCAGACGTTCACCTACACGTTTTGGCCTGTGCGGCAGTGGGGCTAAAGATTCTATTCGGGCCATCTTGTCGCTCTGCAAGCTTTACGGTTTCTGGTCTGAGGTTTGGCAAATCTTTGAAACTAAAGACCCCTCAACTTGGCCAGCGGCGATGCTGATCGTCGATCACATAGGGGTGTTCGTGATCTGCACCATCTTGGCCGTCGAGGTGAATGTGATCATCCGGCAGGTTCTCATGGGTGTGTTTGATCGACTCTTGGTCATGAGCTGGACGCCAGATCACTATACTGACCGCCAATGCGCTACCAGCCACGACAACGAGCCCAACAAACGAGGCCGTGAGGCTGATATTGGCACCCAGCCATCCCGCCAATGGGTAGGTAATCAACCAGCAGGCATGGGATAGCGCAAATTGGGCGGCAAACAGCGCCGGGCGATCTTCGGCATGTGCTGAGCGACGCAACAGCCGACCGCTTGGGGTCTGAGCCAAGGAATAGCCCACGCCCAGTACCATCCACAGCGGCAGCAGGAAGTTGTAGGTGCTCAGGTTGATGCCAACGGCCAAACCTGCAACCAGTATTCCTCCACCAAACAGCATGGCCGTTCGGTCTTTGATGTTTTCCAACAGGCGTGGCAAGGCCAGGGCCGCGATCATGGAGCCACCACCAAACGCGGCCAGCGCCAATGCCGTAGAACTCTGAGGCAGAGCGAAGCGCGACTGCACCAGCACCACCGTATTGACGATGACCATGGCACTGGCAGCAGCTACTGTCAGATTAAGAGCCAGCAGCCCCCGTAGGCGAGGGGTGGCCAGGAATATGCGCATGCCACGGGTAGTTCGTTCGTAGATGCTGCGTCGTGGCGTCGGCTTCGCCTTTGGCAGCAGTACTGTGGCGACCAGGGCCGCTGAAGCGAGGAAACCGATGACAGTGCCGGCGAACAGGTTATGGAAGCTGATAACGGTCAGCAACGCGGCGGCGAGCATAGGGCTGGCGACACTTTCAAGATCATAGGCGAGACGTGATAGCGACAAGGCGCGGGTATAGTCGTCTTCATCCGGCAGGATGTCTGGAATGGTTGCCTGAAATGTCGGTGTGAACGCCGCCGAGGCTGACTGGAGAACAAAAATCAGCACGTAGATCTGCCAGACTTCCGTCACAAACGGCAGAGCGAGCGCGACCAGTGCTCGCACCAGATCCAGCGAGACCAGCATCGCTCGACGGGGTAGACGTTCAGCAAAAGCCGCTGCGATTGGTGCAACGGCAATGTAGGCCGTCATTTTGATCGCCAGCGCTGTACCGAGGACAGCACCTGCTTGGGCGCCCGCAAGGTCGAACGCCAGCAGGCCCAGCGCGACAGTGGCGAGTCCAGTCCCTACGAGCGCGATTACTTGGGCGAGAAAGAGATGACGGTAGGTTCGGCTGGCTAGGATTTTCAGCATGGAAGATCTCAGGTGGCGACGTGCGTGACCAGGCGGTTACCTAACTTTTCACGAAGAGACGCAATCAGCTGGTTTCGTCTCTGTTCAGTGCGAATATCCCCCCAGGGGGGATATGGTTCGATCCTAAATCATAGTCCATGGCAGCTCAAGAAATAGGTGCTACGCCATCTATCGAATTACTGAAGTGCGGGCCCGCCCGCCGGCTTGTATTGGTTCTGCACGGCGAGGCGACGGGCTCAATGTTTCGATTGCAGCATTCAAATGCTGCGACGCTGCCGGTCGGATGTATTCCCTCCCTGGCTTGTATGGCTTGTTGGAACGTGTGATCATACTTTCATTATAGGTAGGGGGGGTATGGTATGGGTCATGTGAGATCGAGCAAAGACAATCTTCTTAAGCGTGTAAAGCGAATCGCTGGGCAAATCCAGGCGATTGAGCGAGCACTCGACTCTGATGATGACTGCTCGAAAACCTTGCTATTGGTCGCTTCGACCCGTGGCGCGATCAATGGGCTGATGGATGAAATCATTGAAGACCACGCTCGTGAACATGTCGCGAATCCGACACTCAGCAACGAAGAAAGAGCGAAAGGCGTCGATGAGCTGCTCGAAGCCATTCGCCGCTATTCCAAATAGGATTTGCCCAGATGAGTAATTCGTACGCCGACTATTCCCACGACCATATGTTCCTGGGGAAATCACATGAAGAAAACGCTAAGCGAACGTTGTGGGTGGTGGCTCTGACCGTCGTAATGATGGTTGCTGAAATCACCGCAGGTTATCTCACTGGCTCCATGGCGTTGCTTGCCGATGGTTTTCACATGGCAACGCACGCTGGAGCACTTGGCATAGCCGCAGCTGCTTACGGTTACGCAAAAAGACATGCCTCAAGTGCTCGCTACAGTTTTGGAACTGGCAAGGTGGGAGACTTGGGTGGCTTCGCCTCTGCTCTGATTTTGGGACTGGTCTCCTTGGGAATTGCTGGAGAATCGCTATTCCGTCTCTTTCAACCGACTCAAGTGCAATTCGGGACAGCGACTCTTATCGCAGTTGTCGGATTAGCAGTGAATGTCGTGAGCGCGCTTTTGCTTTCTGGCGGACATGATCATCACCATGGGCATGGCCACGATCAATCTCACCATGCACATGGTCACGACAATAATTTGCGCTCTGCTTACGTTCACGTCATTGCAGATGCCCTGACCTCGGTTCTGGCCATCGCTGCTCTGCTTGCTGGCCGATACCTTGGTTGGGTATGGCTCGACCCTGCAATGGGGATTTTGGGTGCAATTGTCATTGCACGCTGGGCTTGGTCGTTGATGCGGGTGACTGCGGGTGTATTGCTCGACCAGACAGATGATCATGTCGCCCAAGAAATTCGTGAACTGGTTGAAACGCCTGGAGATGCTTCGATCATTGATCTTCATGTCTGGCAGGTAGGGCCTCAGGCCCGAGCCGCGATTGTGAGTGTTCTGGGCAGCCCCGCAGTGAATGCCGAAGACATACGAGAACGGCTTGCTACGGTTCATGAAGTCACGCATCTGACTGTTGAATACCGCACGAAGCTGGGAGCTGACTCACCGGTACAAGTCTCCGTTCCGGCATAGAAATGAACGCATAGTCGACTGAAATGAAAATAAGGATCGAGATATGCTTGTGAGCAAACGGGATCAGGCGCAAATCGAACGTCGTCTGATTGCTGCCCTGACCAAGACCTGCGAGACGGCCAAAGCGGAGATAGTAGGCTTCTCTTGGTTGACTCACGATGTGGGTTACGCGCGATTTCCCTCCAGTCTGATGGTTGTTTGGGTCTTCGACACCGATGCCAACAGGGATGTGGTGCTTGCCAATGGGCAAGACAAGCGGATGCTCGAATTGACGACCCTGGCATTAAGTGAAGCGAATGTTCACGTCAGTCAGGTGTCGGCCAACGTGCATTTCGATACTGAAGAGCAATGTCAGCGGTCGAATGCCGGTGACTGGCGGCAGCGTTTAACACGTACACGATCCACGCGGAGTTAAACCATGGCCAAGGACATCGAAAACCCATGTATTTCCGTTTGCCAGCTGAACAGCGAACTATGTTTGAGCTGCGGTCGCACCAAGGAAGACATCAGAAAATGGAAGCGGATGAAGCGTCCAGAAAAGATGGCCGCTGTACAACGTGCGACCCAGCGCCTGAAAAGCTTGCAAAAAAAAACACAATTGAACGCCGCAGTTTAGGCCACAGTTGTACTGCGTCCTCCCTTGTTGCTGTCCTCGGCCCCCTTACGACTTCTTCTACTGCTTGAACACGTAATGGAAAAAGCATTTCTCGCTGCATGGCCATGGTGGACGGTAGCCATGCAGTGTTAGATGGACAGGGCCAGATTAATTGCCGGGGTATTCAGCAAGGACCTGATCCGCGCCGGCTTTGGTCAGGCCGATTATCTGATAAGCATCACGTTTTCCGTTGACTTCCATGCCTGGAGATCCAACTGGCATGCCAGGAACGGCGATCCCAAGAAGGTCGTCACGTTTGCTCATCGCAATGATTTGCTCGGCGGGCACGTGACCTTCAACAAACTTTCCATTGATCATTGCTGTGTGGCAGGACGAGAGTCGTGGAGCAACACCGAGATCCTGCTTGACCGCGCTCATGTTGGTTTCTACATGATCAACGACGGTGAAGCCGTTAGCTTCAAGGTGCTGGATCCACTTCTTGCAGCATCCACAGTTAGCGTCACGATGGACGTCGATCGTCAGCGACTCTGCTGCATGACCAGCTGAACTGATAAACAGAGCCGCGTATGCAGCGAGGCGAAGTGCTCGACCGGGACGAAGAAAGTTATTTCGCATGGGTATGCTCCTTCCCATCAGCGTGGGTATGAGTTTTTGGCTGAACGGCCGGAGTTGCAGGAGCGTCATGTGAAGCCTCCACAACCTGAGGATGGGCGTGTTCGGTACTTTCATCCTGAGAAGGCGCTGAGGCCGCCTCATGGGCATGGGCGCTGTTTCTCTCGCCATGATGGTCGCCTGCTTCGGCTATCTCTTCGGCTGCACCCGCATCATGATGCCCAGCGGCAGCCCCTTTTTGGCCCTCATGCTGGCCTTCATGGTTATGCATTTTGCTCTCGCCGCCACCGTGTTGATGACCATCGCTGCTGGTTGCTAGAGCGTTGTATTGCTCTGCATCCAATGAAGGCAACTGCTGGAGAAAAGCGACCATTCCCCAGATGTAGGGATCGGCCATGCTTTTACCCCAAGCGGGCATGCCTGTGGATTTGATTCCATGCTTGATGATCCAGAAAGCTGCGGCAGGGTTTCCATCAACGCCCAGTTTTGAAAGATTCGGAGGTGCAGGGTAAAGGCTATTACTTAACTCGGTTCCTGCAATACCCGGAGCCAGATGGCAACCGATGCACATAGCGTTGTAGTTGCCAGCACCTGCGCGGATGAGAGCTTCTTCGCTCAGGTCGGGGACTTTAATATCGCGTGAGCGCACAGCAATCGAGCGATCCCGAGCAGTGGAAAGAAGTGAGTGAACGGGGCCGAAATGCGGATCATCCGCCCCAACATTGATCACACCAAAATACACCACGCCGGCACCTACTATTGCGGCGACCACCCCGGCAGCAGTCAATGTTTTCAATGTTCTTTTCATGTCAGGCCCTCAAAACCACATCCGAATACCGGCGACAAATCGCGCCTCGTTCGCATCCTCTCCTTCATCGCTGGCCAGGTCTGCCGTATTGCCGTATGAGCGGCTCCAGCTAACCCCAATGTAAGGGGCAAATTGGCGAACAATCTCATAGCGCAATCGGAGCCCTACTTCGGTGTTTGCCAATCCAGACCCAATGCCGCGCTGAGGATCATTTTTTCCGTAAAAATTGGCTTCGGCCGTCGGCTGCAAGATCAGGCGATTGGTCAGCAGAATGTCGTAGTCGCCTTCCAATCGAGCAGCGGTTTGACCGTTCTCACCGATGTAGGCAGTCGCTTCGGCTTCAAAGTTATAGAGGGCCATGCCCTGAATACCGAGCGCTCCCCAAGTCTGTGGTGAACCGGGCTTGAAGTCTTGTCGTACGCCGGTGACGACATCCCACCATGGACCGATGGAGTGCCCCCAAAGTGCTGAGAGTTCAGCGTTTTCCGTTACGCCATTGGTACGTTCGCCTTCCGAGCGCAACCACAGTCGGTCAACGTCACCGCCGATCCATCCTTTTGCATCCCAGGCCAATGCACTACCGTTGTCAGCATCCTGATACTCAAACTTATCCAGCAGCATGAAGGAGTTGACCTTCTTGTCGTGAACCCCATGACCAGCCACATCTGGAAAGGCGGCAGCACGGTCAGTGTCGGTCAGTACAGGGATTGGAGTTCGGCTGGTGGTAGCCCCTCCATCCATACTTTCCATTCCGTCCATTTGCCCGTCACCCATACTCATCTTGCTGTGATCCATAGCCCCCATCTTGCTATGGTCCATAGCTCCCATTGAGCCGTGGTCCATCTTGGAGTGATCCATCTCTTCAGCGGCGTGAGCCACGACAAAGAAAGCAGGACTGGTAGAGACTGCCAGTGCCATCAACGTTGGGCGTAGAAACTTACTGGTCATGATCTCAATCTGCCTTTTTGGTTTTTTGGTCATGATCCATCGACTCATGGCTCATCTTGCTGTGGTCCATTGACCCGTGATCGGGCTTTGACTCGTTTGTCGTAGTTGCAGGCTTGTTCGTTGTTTTTGCAGGAGTAGCAGGTGAATGATCACTACTATCTTCGACTGCCAGCGCCACGGACGAGAGTTCACCCATCAAGCCGACGGCAAAGAGGCAACCGACCAGCGATTTACGATTTAGGTATGTGCTCACAGATCGTCTCCTTTACTCATCAACCCGTACTTCTCGGAACATGCCCATTTCCATATGGAAAAGCAGGTGGCAGTGATAAGCCCAGCGACCTAAGGCATCAGCGGTAACTCGATAGCTGCGCTTGGTACCTGGTGGCATGTCGATTGTGTGCTTGCGCACCATGAACTTGCCGTTCTCATCCTCAAGGTCGCTCCACATGCCGTGAAGGTGGATGGGATGGGTCATCATGGTGTCGTTCACCAGGGTGATGCGAAGACGCTCCCCATACTTCAGACGAAGCGGCTCGGCGTCAGAAAATTTGATGCCGTTGAAGGACCACGAAAATTTCTCCATGTGACCGGTCAGATGAAGCTCAATGGTGCGATTGGGTTCGCGACCGTCAGGGTCTTGGAACGTGCTTTTCAGGTCTGAGTAGGTGAGTACTCGACGACCATTGTTCCGCAAGCCGATGCCTGGATCGTTTAGCTTGGGCGTTGGGTTCATGGCTTGCATATCAACCAAGGGGTTGTTGGTTTCGGACGCTGGGTGAGTCTGCATTTCGCCCCCCATACCGCCCATTCCTGCCATCTTGCTGTGGTCCATGCCGGCCATGTTGGACATGTCGCCTTTGTCCATTCCCGCCATCTTGCTGTGGTCCATGCCGGCCATGTTGGACATGTCGCCTTTGTCCATTCCCGCCATCTTGCTGTGGTCCATACCGGCCATGTTGGACATGTCGCCTTTGTCCTTGCCCGACATCTTGCTGTGGTCCATGCCGGCCATGTTAGTCATGTCACCGCTGTCCATGCCGGTCATCCCGGTCATGTCACTTTGGTCCATTCCCGCCATCTTGCTGTGGTCCATGCCAGCCATGCCTGACATGTCACCTTGTTTCATATCGCCGCCGCCCATACCAGCCATGCTGCCATGGTCCATGCCCGCCATACCGCCCATACCCATGTCATCCATGGTCAAAAGCGGCCGAGGATCGATCGCCGGTATCTGTGCCTTTAATCCTTCGCGAACTGCCAAGGTTCCACGTGCAAAACCGGTTCTATCCATGGACTGGGCGAAGATTGTGTAAGCCTCTTCGCTGGCAGGTTCTACGATCACGTCATACGTTTCTGCCACGGCGATGCGAAACTCATCGACGCTGACTGGTTTGACATGTTGGCCGTCAGCCGCCACCACGGTCATTTTCAAACCGGGGATGCGGACGTCGAAATAGCTCATAGCTGAGCCGTTGATAAAGCGCAGGCGCAGCTTTTCACCCGGTTTGAAAATACCGGTCCAGTTACCGTTAGGGGCCTGGCCATTCATGAGATAGGTGTAAGTATCCCCACTGACGTCTGCGAGATCAGTGGGGTTCATTTTCATTTCAGCCCACATCTTCCGATCGGCCACGGCAGCAGACCAACCTTGCTTGCTGACGTCGTCGATAAAGTCACCCACGGTACGTTTGTGGTGGTTGTAGTAGTCCGATTGCTTCTTGAGCTTGGCCATGACGCGACTAGGATCTTCATCGGTCCAGTCAGTCAACATCACCACATAGTCGCGGTTGTATTGAAAAGGCTCAGGCTCTTTCGAGTCGATGACGATTGGACCGTAAACGCCTGCCTGCTCCTGCAAACCAGAGTGGCTGTGGTACCAGTACGTACCGTTCTGATGCACCTTGAATTTGTACTCGTACATGCCATCGGGCGCGATGCCATGGAAACTCAAACCCGGCACACCGTCCATGTTGGCGGGCAGAATGATCCCGTGCCAATGAATGGAGGTGTCTTGGTCTAGGCGATTTTTCACACGCAGTGTGACCGTCTCGCCTTCGCGCCAGCGCAGCAAAGGTCCGGGCAACGAACCATTGATGGTCATGGCTGTACGCGGCGAGCCAGTTATGTTTACAGGGGTTTCACCAATAAACAGATCAAATTCGTTACCGGTGAGAACGCTCGGCAGACCAGGACTGGTCACTGCCCATACAGGAGTGCGCCACAGACCAAGGCCGCCGAGAATGCCACCAGCGGCCAGGCCTTTAACGAATGTCCGCCTAGAGGTTTTGGAATGCATGCCGTTTATGTCCGATCAGTCAAAAGGGAAGCCGTGCGAAACAACCAATGAGTTGCTCAAACAGGTGAAGGCACTCTTTCGGGGGGGTGTAATGAGCCCGAATGAGCTCGCTCGCCGTCACTAAAAACGAGTTCTTACGGCAAGCGAGCTTAGAAATTGCCACATTTGAACCACCACAGTGATTACATTTCTGTCAGCTTGGGAACGCAGCAAGCTATTCAGCAATTCTTGTGGTCCATCGCTTTGGCTTGGCTTTCTGCGATGGGAGGTTGGGTGCTTTGCTTTTGGGCTACTTGATACGATTCCATTGAATTATTCCTAGCCGCTTCCATACGTGCGAACGCCCGGTCACCACCGCCTTCAGCCATTGCCAAAGAAGAGACGGTCAGGGCTGCGATGACGAACAAAGTTTTGATGGGGTTCATTTGAATTTCCTCTGATGAGTATTGGTAATCCCCCGGATCCACATCAAGTGATGATTCTTAGGGGAGAGCTTAAGGCTCAATAGGACTATAAGACTCATCCCCTGTCAGGAGCCTTAGGTGAATATTACAGTTGTGTCAGGTTGCGATATTTCTCTTGAGGAACACGCTATTTAATCCGTAAGTTTTCGATCTTCCAGCGTCACACCGCTATTTACTGAGTATCAGTTTGAGGTGCGTAACTTTGTAAGTTTCCGTTAATTTTCAAGGTGAAGACTTTTTTAGTTTCTTCACTGGAACTGCATATGTGAACCTGGATGCACCGTGTCAACACTTAAGTGTTCGATGTTCATGGGGAATAGTAGCGCTGCTGAGGGTGATTGAGTGTGAGTATTAATTTTGAGAAAGCGCTTGGCTCCGCAGAAAGGGCGTTAATTTATCGTAGTCAAAGAGCTGAGATCCTGAGTGACAATATCACAAACGCTGATACGCCGAACTTCAAGGCCCGAGATTTAGATTTTTCTACTGTGCTTGCAAGCCAGACAAAAAAACACCTGCTACTCCGTTTTCTTTGAAAGCAACAAATGAAAAACACATTGCCGGAAAAGAATCAGCAAGTGATATTTATGGAGGTGATTTGCTTTACAGCACACCGGCTCAACCTGCCATTGATCAAAATACTGTCGATCAGCAGATCGAGGTCGCAAAGTACGCAGAAAATGGAATACGTTTCGACGCCGCTTTTACTCGGTTGAATGGAGCATTCAAAGGTTTGCTCAAAGCTCTGCGAGGTGATTAGCAGCGCAGGGGCTTGCGAGCGGTAATTGTGGCCGACGCGGCTGCTTCGGTACTCCCTGAGGGTTCACCAAGGGGAGCCCTCTGCATACGGGGCTCTGACCAGGGGCAGGTGTCAGCATTCAAGCGCTGATCTGGGAAGGAAAACCTAACGCCTCGACAGCTTTACGAATCTGCTCTGGGCTTTCGCTGCTTTCAACACTCACCTTACTGGCTGACCGGTCCACGGAAACCGTAGCTTCGTTGTCCAGTGACTGAATCGCTTTGGTGATTTTGCTGACGCAACTGCCGCATCCAATGCCTGATACATCTAAGACGAACATGGTTATTCCTCTCGTGCTGAGCGGTCTCTTTTCACCGCACCGACAGCATCAACGTTCACACGATAGTAAGGTCAACAGTTATCTGTTTCGAGTTGCAAGCGTCATTGATGGATAATTGCACAGACGTGACCACCCGTTTGCATTTGACCTGACCAACCATTTGCATCGTATTCGACCAGTACGCTTCTTGGCCATGGCCGGCAGAGAACGGCCAGAAGCAATGGGATGTCTATAAAAAACGGGGCAATTCACTCGCCTTGCAGGCCAGCGATAGATAAATGGTGGCTGCCGGGGTGCATCGGACATCCGCCGCGCTGGTCGCGGCTCGAAGTCCATCGTTGATCGAGTACAGCCAAGGCGCGGGAGGTCTGCGATAATGACGACCACAGCGGCGCGATGGCATATCGAGGGCTCGTGCCAGCATCCGGCATCCGGCAGGTTTGGAGGACTCCATGCGTGACATTATTGACGGCTTTCTGCGCTTTCAGCGCGAGGTTTATCCGCAACGCGTCGAGCTTTTTAGGCAGCTCGCGACGACACAAAATCCGAAGGTGTTGTTCGTCACCTGCTCGGACAGTCGTGTTGTACCTGAACTCCTTACACAGCGCGAACCGGGCGAGCTGTTCGTAATTCGCAACGCCGGTAACATTGTGCCGTCGTATGGTCCCGAACCGGGCGGCGTCTCGGCTACCGTCGAATATGCGGTCGCAGTGCTGGGCGTACAGGACATCGTGATCTGCGGCCACTCGGACTGCGGAGCGATGGGCGCGATTTCACGCTGCACGTGTCTGGACCATCTTCCGGCGGTCGCTAACTGGCTACGTCACTCGGACGCCGCGAAAGCGATTAACGGGGCGCATGAGTTCGACACGCCTCGCGCGAAGCTCGACGGCCTCGTGCGCGAAAACGTGATCGCGCAACTGGCGAATCTGCGTACGCACCCATCGGTGGCACTCGCGCTCGAGCAGGGGCGTATGAATCTGCACGGCTGGGTCTACGACATCGAGGCGGGTTGCATCGATGCGCTTGATGGGGCGACACGACAATTCGTTTCACTTGCTGATTCGCCGACCACCGTTGCGATCGCTGCCCGCAATGGCAGACAGATGTAATGGCGACAGACAAGTGAGGTTGGTCGCATTACTTCCGGAATGTTTTCGCCCCAGCTAAGGTCAGCGAAACGGCATTGTCTCTACCGGGCAAGTTTCGGAGCGGATCAGCCGTTGGAATGACTGCTCGACGGGACTGGCGAACGACCGGAACTGGCCGTTATGAGTCCCTCAGCTTTGATGTCTGGTTGGTCAAATCCTCTGCAATCGGTGGTCAGTCAAATGCAAATGACTGGTCAGGTCGTATGCAAACGCATGGCAAGTGCGCTGCAATTTCGCAATTGAAGCTCAGTCAATTCGGGTATTCCTCAGTCTCAATGCATTGAAAACTACAGATGCAGAACTGACGCTCATGGCTATGGCAGCGATCATCGGCGACAGGAGATGCCCAGTCAGTGGATAGAGCAGGCCTGCGGCTAGAGGGATACCCATCGAGTTGTAAAGAAAGGCGAAACCTAAGTTTTGCCGCATGTTTTTTACTGTTGCGACCGAAAGAGCCCTTGCTCGTAAAATCCCCATCAGGTCGCCTTTTACCAGCGTGAGTTGCGCGCTATTCATCGCAACGTCAGTCCCTGTCCCCATGGCAATGCCCACATCTGCTCGCGCCAGGGCCGGAGCATCGTTGATACCGTCACCAGCCATAGCGACCTTCCGGCCGTATTGCTGGAGGTCTGCGACCAGACGCTCCTTATCCTGAGGTTTCACTTCACCGTGGACTTCTTCAATCCCCATCTCCCTGGCGACAGCCCGAGCGGTGGTGAGCCCGTCGCCAGTAGCCATGATGATTTTGATGTCGTCAGCCTTGAGCTTGGTGACTGCTTCTTTGGAGGTCGGCTTAATTGGATCTGATACTGCCAACAACCCTGCCAATACCCCGTCGACTGCGAGGTAGATGATGCTGATGCCATCAAGACGCAAAAGCTCTGCACGCTCTTGTAAGGGCTTGGTCCTCACGCCTGCGGCTTCCATTAACGCGGTGTTCCCCAGCTGGATCTTCTTGCCATCAACAATGCCACTGACCCCGATACCTGAACCAGACTCAAAGGATTCTGGTTTGATGAGCTTAATGTTCTCGGTTCGGGCGTGATCGACGATTGCATGAGCCAAGGGATGTTCGCTGCCCTGATCAAGGCTGGCAGCCAGCTGAAGAACATCGTGGGGATTGAAACTGGGTGTGGCCTCCACACTGTGAAACACTGGCCGTCCCTCTGTCAGGGTGCCTGTCTTATCGACAATCAGCGTGTCGATCTTGCAAAGGTTTTCGATGGCACTGGCATCCCTGAACAGCACGCCCATGCTGGCTGCTTTGCCTGTCGAAACCATGATCGACATGGGCGTAGCAAGACCCAACGCACAGGGACAAGCGATGATCAGCACGGCGACAGCGTTGATCAGACCAAACACCCAACTGGGCTCAGGGCCAAAAAGCCCCCAACCGACAAATGTCAGTATCGCAATCGCGATAACACCCATCACAAAGTAGCCGGCAATCGAGTCGGCCATTCGTTGCATTGGTGCTTTGGAGCGCTGAGCCCGAGCGACCATCTGTACGATCTGTGACAGCATAGTCTCGGCGCCGACCTTCTGCGCCTCCATTACCAAGCTCCCATGTGTATTCAGCGTGGCGCCGATCAGGCTATCTCCAGCTCTCTTCATTAGCGGAACTGGCTCGCCAGTGAGCATGGACTCATCCACCGCACTTTCACCCTCTATTACTGAACCATCAACGGGTACCTTTTCACCTGGTCTGACCCGCAAGTGGTCTCCTAGGTGAACATGGGTGAGAGGAATGTCTTCCTCCTGGCCATCGGCATTGATCCGGCGTGCGGTTTTGGGCGACAGGCCGAGTAGGGACTTAATGGCGGCGGAAGTTTGCGATCGGGCTTTGAGCTCAAGAATCTGCCCAAGCAAGGTGAGCGAGATGATGACCGCGGCGGCTTCGAAGTAGACGCCGATACGTCCATCTTGCATGAAGGTGGCGGGAAAGCTTTGGGGTAAGAGCGTTGCCATGACGCTGTAAAGGTAAGCTGCGGCGGTACCCAAACCAATCAAAGTCCACATGTTTGGACTGCGATTTCTAATAGAGGCTATGCCCCTTACAAAAAAGGGCCAACCTGCCCATAAAGTCACCGGTGTCGCCAGAGCGAACTCGATCCAGTTTTGGATCGAGCCATGGAGGAGTTGTAACGAGTGTCCCGCCATAGCGAGCACGGTCACTATCACGGTTAATGGCAGCGACCACCAAAAGCGGCGGGCGAAATCCCGGAGTTCAGGATTTTCTTCTTCATCGAGCGCGGGCATGACCGGCTCTAATGTCATGCCACATTTAGGGCAGTTGCCGGGTCTGGGCTGGCGTATTTCCGGGTGCATCGGACAGGTAAACTCAGTGCCTGTTTGTACCGCAGACTCTGGAGTGGTGACGCGGGATTCGGCGCTCGAAACATTACCGCTGAAGCGTTCAGGATCAGCTCGAAACTTCTCCTGGCATTTCAGGCTACAAAATTGATATGTCTGTCCCTGATAAGACTCACCAAATTTACTTGATGAAGTGACTGCCATTCCGCACACCGGGTCACGTAGATCATCGTCATTGAGCGGAGCAGCATGGGCGTGACTGTGGTCGTGGTGGCTCGATATGGTAGGCATGGCTATTTCCCTTTTTCGTCCTTGTGGGTTGCTGCCTGATCGCCATGGCTATGTCCGCCATGTCCATGTCCAAAAAAATGCATCAATGGACAGATCAACAGAATCAGATAAGGCCAAAATGGATAAACGTGGCTGAAATGCTCCCGCAACACGTAGAAGGCACCAATCGCAATGAGCATGATTAGTAAAACGCCTGTTTTGCGCCTCCAAAATGGTGCGGTGGTGTTTCCATCCGGATGCTGATGGTTATTCATGATCTAAACCCCACTGTGCGAGCGTTGCTGTGATCTCTGCGACAGAGCGTAGCTAACTCGTGCGTCGAAGCGGTGTTAGCAGCCAGTTCCGGCTTACTTCAGGTCAAACGGACCAACCATCCCTGACTGATAATGCCCCGGCACGTTGCAGGCAAACTGAAGGCCTGTGCTGTTGTTGAAGGTCCAGATCAGCTCTTGGGTTGCGCCAGGCTCAATCAGGACGCTGTTCGGGTCGTTGTGCTCCATTCCGACCATCTTCATTCCACCCATGCTGTGGCTCATACCGCTCATCGTTTTCCCGGTACCGGTGGGGTTAAGCGTCCCGTTCTGGAACATGCTTGCCATTTCTTTTTGGTGTGCTGCATGAGCAGCGGCTTTGCCGATGTTGAACTCGTGCAGCAGCGAACCCTCATTGCGAAGTACAAATCGAATAGTTTCACCAGGCTTTACGTCGATGCTTTCAGGTTTGAAGAAAACATCGCCCATCTCGACGTCCACCGTACGGGTAACCTCAGAGGCGACTCCGGGCTGGCCGATGTCCTCTTTTCCATGCCCTGCGCTGGCCATAGCCGTAGCACCGAAGAGTAGAGTGATTACTGCGATGACAGGGGAAACGAGATTAGCTTTCATAGTGACCTCGAGAGTAAGAGTGGGAGCACTGGCTATGCTAAAGACACGGAGCTGCCAGTTAACTGACCTGAACACTACATTTCTGTCAGTTTTCAAAAAAACACGGCGTTCAGGTGACGCCGTGTTAATCAGCTCTAACCAAGAAATGCGTCGAGCACTTATTACTGATGGCACTCTGAAAGCATCAATTTGTGCTCGCGCTGCATTTGGCTCAAAACGTCATCGACGATTTTGTCGTGCTTTTCCATCCAGGCGAGGTGCTGCTGAGGTGGCATTGATGCGTCTGGATGATCTTTATGGAGTTGGCTCATGATGTCGCCGAGCATCTTCATATGCTCGGCCATGTGGACATGACGCTGTCCTTCAGGGGCTTTTTCAGCTTGAATCAGTACGGCTTCAGCCCTGTCGCGCAGGCCTTCCATACGCTCTATCACCCGGTCTCCGCCACTTTCAGCCCATACAGAAGCTGAGACGAGTATCGAGCTCACAAAAAACAGCATTTTCAGGCGATTCATGGGGCAACTCCTTATGGAATTGTTTTCCGGCTCCCAAACGTTTCATGCTGAAGAGTCGGTCGAGCACCAGGAAGTACTCATGCTTGAACCCTAGACAGCGCTCGCTGACATCTACCTGAAGCCAATATTACTTTTCTGTCAGTTGCTGGTTGGCTGGCGTGTTTCGTTGCAGACTGCGCTTCATCATTATCCGAGAGCCACCCTCATGAGACTTCTGGTTGCTGAAGACGAACCCAAAATAGGTATCTATTTGCAGCAAGGACTCACGGAGGCGGGGTTCAATGTGGATCGCTTTACCAATGGCAAAGTGGCGCTTCAGCACGCTTTGAGCGAGGCCTATGACCTGCTGATTCTAGACGTCATGATGCCTGGGCTGGATGGCTGGGAAGTACTTCAGAAGGTTCGTGCATCCGGAAAAGATGTTCCCGTGCTCTTCCTCACGGCGCGAGACCGCGTTGAAGATCGAGTGAAAGGACTTGAACTCGGGGCAGATGATTACCTGATCAAACCCTTCGCATTTTCTGAATTGCTGGCCCGTGTCAGAACGTTGCTGCGTCGGGGTAACGGCGCTCCCTCGCAAACCTATATGAAATTGGCTGATCTGGAGGTGGACCTGCTCAAGCGTCGGGCCATTCGTGGAGGTAAGCGCATAGACCTTACGGCCAAAGAGTTTGCGTTGCTTGAGCTGTTGCTACGACGTCGAGGGGAGGTGCTGCCAAAGTCACTTATCGCCTCCCAGGTTTGGGATATGAACTTCGACAGCGATACCAACGTTATCGAGGTTGCAGTGAGAAGGTTGAGGGCCAAGATAGATGACGACTTTGAGGTCAAGTTGATTCATACCTCAAGGGGAATGGGTTACATGCTCGACGCGCCTGATTCGGAATCGGAATGAACCGAATGTCCCTGACGACCCGCATGAGTCTGATGTTCATGCTCGCGGTAACGGCCGTGCTCACGGTCGCCGGACTCAGTTTCAATAACCTCAGCCGGCATCACTTTAAGATGCTGGATCAGCAGGCATTGAACGAAAAGCTCCACTCGACCCAGAGAATTTTGTCCGGGTTGAACAGCATCGATCAATTCAGCGAATTTAAGCCTGAGCTGGAGGCGCTGCTGGGGGCTCACCGTGATTTGACTGCCCTAATAATCGATAGTGACGGCAAGCTGCTGTTTGCTGATCCCGGTCCGGTAGATATTCCGAAGGAGTTCCGCACAACCACAAACAACAACGTCTGGGAGTGGCGGGAGCAAGGGCAGATGTTCCGTGGAGTGACGGCACAAGCCGTTGTGACGGGGCAAAACAAGCCGTTGACAGTCATTTTGATCTTTGACGTTACTCAGCATATGTCCTTTTTCGAGACGCTTGAACGATGGTTTTGGATAGGGTTGGTGATCAGCGCATTGGTCAGTGCTGCACTCGGCTGGATGGTAGCAAGCAGTGGCATGCGGCCCATTCGCCAGGTCACGCGGGTCGCTGCCTCAATGTCAGCAAAATCACTCAAAGAGCGCATCCCCTTAGCACCCGTTCCGAAAGAACTTCAGCAAATGGTGCTGTCGTTTAACGCAATGTTGTCCAGGCTCGACGATGCATTTGTCCGGTTATCGAACTTTTCCGCAGACATTGCCCACGAGCTACGGACCCCCGTGAGCAACTTGATGACCCACACCGAAGTGGTGCTTTCAAGAAAAAGGAATATTGAGGACTACGAAGACAACCTGTACTCAAATCTTGATGACTTGAAGCGTATGAGTCGGATGATTGATGACATGCTTTTTCTGGCGAAATCTGACAACGGTCTGATCACACACGAGAACAAACCAATAGACCTGGTGGAAGTCGTGGAAAAATTGCTTGAGTACTACCGCCTTTTGGCTGATGAGCGGGGGATTGAACTCAAGGTTTCAGGAAGGGGCAGCGTCCGAGGCGATGTTCTTATGCTCCACAGAGCGATTTCTAACCTGCTCTCTAACGCGCTTCGCTACACCTCTGAAGGGAAGACGATCAGTGTCGAAATCCTCCAGAAGGAGATGTCGGTATTGGTCGTCGTGGAGAACCACGGAGAACCCATTGCCCCCGAACATCTTGAGAAGCTTTTCGATCGTTTTTATCGCGTGGACCCAGCGCGGCGAGAAGGGAGTCCAAGCAACGCAGGGCTAGGGCTGTCGATTACCCGATCAATTGTTGAGGCGCATGATGGCAAAATCTGGTGTACATCATGTGACGGGAAAACGGCCTTTCATCTAGAGTTTCCTAGTGTTGACTTGAAGGTCAGCTGATCAACGGCGCATTTGTGATCAACGGCGATCTCTCAGCCTGCGCCCAGCGTCCACTTTCGTTATTTTTGAATGAGTGAGAACCCTAGTATCTGGGGCACGCGGTCTCGTCTTTAAGTCTCGCTACGCCCGCCAATTCGAGGCCAAACACCGCGTCAAGCTGACTGAAATGTAATCGAACAGTTTGCGTTCGTGTGGCATCGTGTTCTTGCACTGTGACGTTGGGGTCTAGTGAGTTTCTCGTGTTCAACCTGACCTAGAACACGGAGGCTACTAGCTAATCATCAGTGGTTTTAACAAGAATCGAAAAGTAAAAATTAGATATTCCCAAACAAACCTCGAATCAACAGCTCTTGCTGTGAGGAGTCTTGCATGTCATTCCTTAAAACTACGACCGTAGCTGTTGCACTTACCGCTGGTTTGCTTCTGAGTGCAGTTGCTCAAGCACATCCAAAGCTCCTTTCTTCTACTCCGGCAGAAGGCTCGAATGCGGCGGCCCCTTCGAAAATTGAACTGCACTTTTCTGAGAATCTCACCACTCAGTTTTCCGGTGCAAAACTGATCATGACCGATATGCCTGGCATGCCGAACTCCCCAATGGGTGTTAAGGCCGCCGTCGCTGGTGGCGGTGATCCGAAAACGATGGTGATTACACCGGCAGCACCTCTGACCACCGGTACCTACAAAGTCGAATGGCGTGCTGTTTCCTCGGACACTCACCCGATCACCGGCAACTTCTCATTTAAAGTGAAATGATTTATGAGCGACTCAATAAATATTGTGGTTCGCTTTGCTCTTTATTTCGACCTGATGTTGTTATTCGGATTGGCAATTTTCGGCTTGTACAGCCTCAGGGGAAAGGAAAGAGTATCGGGCACGGCCTTGAATTTTGAGTCGCTTCTTTACGGTACTTCTGTTGCAGGTGTAGCTCTATCCCTTGTCGCCATGTTGTTGCTTGCGAAAGCAATGAGCGGTGTGTCGGAGCTTATGGAGCTACATCACCATATTTTTGAAATGGTCCTCATGGGGACCGACGTCGGGTTGACCTGGATGGTCCGAATAGCTGTCTTGGTGATGGCAATTATTGGCGTCGCGTTGAATAAGCGATTTCCGACACCCAGTCTCTGGATCGTCACCGTATGCGGAGCGATTGCGTTGGCGACGTTGGCATGGACAGGGCACGGCGCCATGGATGAAGGCAGCCGACGCTACTGGCATTTCATCACCGATATATTCCATCTTTTAGCCGCCGGTGGCTGGTTGGGTGCTCTATTGGCATTCGCTCTACTGCTGCGGTTGAAATCGCTAAAGGGCGAACAGGAAGCTCGAATTCTTGCACGGGTGCTGACTGGTTTTGAATCGGCCGGCGCTGTAATCGTAGTGATCATAAGCATCACAGGCGTAGTGAATTACCTGTTTGTCATTGGTCCAAATCTCGATGAAGTGATGCTCAGTACTTATGGCCAGCTGCTGTTTTTGAAAATATTGCTCTTTGCTGGGATGATCGTTTTAGCCACGCTGAACCGCTTTCACCTAAGTCCGGTATTGGAGCGGTCAGTTCGAAATGGAGAATACTCTGCCGCAGTCAATGCCTTGCGCCGCAGCATGACACTCGAGTTTTTAATGGCAGTCGTCATAATTTGTCTTGTCGCATGGTTAGGCACTTTAAGTCCGGAAATGGAAATGAGCGCGGAATAGAGGTTGGTGACAGCCGACGAAGGAGTCTAGAAGGTGAATTGTAAGGGCCATTTCCACCGGCTACACTCCAGCCCATGAAACGCTACCTACGGTTTTGCCTGATTTTCCTGATTAGCCTGGCGCTCCCCCTCAGCGGGATGGCGGGTGTTCAGGCGCCGACTGAGCCCTGCCCCATGAAAACCATGGGCATGGCGATGATGCACGGCATGGAGCAAGACTGCTGCCAGGACATGAAAAGTCCCACCGAGCACGGCAAACCCTGTAAGTCAGGTCAGGAGTGCAAGACTGGTGGCATGCTGCAAGTCTCCATCATCAAGCCTCCTATCACCTTATCCAGCCCCCTCGTACTGTCCTTCTCCCTAGACTCCCATCCAGTACAAACCCCGTCAGGGGTATGGCGACCGCCCCGCACTTGATTCCTGTACCACACTGAGCCTCATTCCGCGTTAGCGGGATGGCATATCTGCGTGCATCTCTGATGAAGCGCGCAGTGGATCATCACAGGAATCGTGAACATGAACTCCAAGTGCTATTGCACAGGGTGGTCCCTCGTGGCCGGCCTGGCGGCAAGCGTACTGGCATTGCCGAGTCTCGCTGCCGCATTGACACTCGATGAAGCTTTGCAGCTGGCTGAAAACAATGCGCCGTCGCTGACTGCACAAGACGCGAAAATTCAGGCTGCCAGTAGTGCGGCCATCCCCGCTGGTGAACTACCCGATCCCAAGTTGCTGCTAGGCGTACAGAACTACCCCATTGGGGGGCCGGATCGCTGGAGCATCGACCAGGACTTCATGACTATGCGAATGGTCGGAGTCAGTCAGGAGATGCCCAACAGCGCCAAGCGCAAAGCCCGAATCGAGGTCGCTGATGCGGCCATTGACCGCGCCGCGGCTGAGCGCCGGGTCGAACGTCTAAAGGTTCGTCAGGCCACGGCGTTGGCCTGGATCAACAGCTACTCGGTTGAGCGTAAAGACGCGCTGTTTCAGGACTTCTACAAAGAAAACCGTCTGCTGGCCGATACCGTCCGGGCACAAATTGCCGGCGGCCGCGCTCAACCTGCTGATGCAGTAACGCCCAAACAGGAAGCGGCACAACTGGAAGAGCAGCAGGACGATCTGATTCGTCAGAGAGCACAGGCCCGAGCGGCCCTGAAGCGCTGGATTGGACCAGCCGCCAATGACAAACCTGTGGGCAGCTTGCCTGAATGGCCTGTCGAAGCCTCTGACTACTCTCATAAGCTGCAACACCACCCAGAATTGGCTGCTTTTGCGCCAATGACCCGCGAAGCGCAAGCCAAGGTCCGTGAAGCCGAAGCGGAAAAACAGTCGGATTGGAGCTGGGAAGTCGACTATCAGAATCGCGGCCGACAGTTCGGCGACATGGTCAGCGTGCAATTTTCCTGGGATCTACCACTGTTTCCTGACTCTCGGCAAAACCCCAAAATTGCGGCCAAGCACGCTGAACTCAACCAGCTTGAGGCTGAGCGTGAAGCCCTGTCACGCGAGCACACCCAGCAACTGGAGGACGAGCTGGCCGACTATGAACGCTTGAATCGTGCCGTCCATCGAACCCAGGACAGTTTGCTGCCCTTGGCCAAGGAGAAGGTCGAGCTCAGCATGGCCAGCTACCGCGCCGGCAAAGGCGATTTGAGCTCCGTCGTGGCCGCTCGGCGCGAGCTCATCGAAGCCCGCCTCAAACAGATTGACGTGGAAGAGCAGCGAGCGCTGACCAGTGCGCGTCTGTATTTTGCTTACGGGGAGTCCAGCCAATGAACCTTAGAAAGTGGAACGGGGCATTGCTGGTAGGCCTCTCGCTGGTATTGGGTGTTGCCGGTGGTTACTGGTTCGCTCAGCAGGGCATGAGCGAAGTACCTGGGGCAGCCCCGGAGCAGAGCCTCCCCTCTCTGGACGAACGCAAAGTGCTGTATTGGTACGACCCTATGTCCCCGCAGCAAAAGTTCGATAAGCCGGGTAAGTCGCCCTTCATGGACATGCAGTTGGTCCCTCAGTACGCCGACATCAAAGGGGACAGCGCAGCCGTTCGCATTGATCCAAGCCTGACTCAGAATCTCGGTGTGCGACTGGCTACCGTCAGTCGAGGTGTGTTTGCTTCGAGTCTGGACGTTGTCGGTGTGTTGGCTTTCAACGAGCGGGACGTCGCCGTCATTCAAGCCCGTACGGCGGGTTTCGTCGAGCGCGTGTATGCCCATGCTCCTGGCGACGTGATCAAAGCCAATGCCGCCATGGCGGATATCCTTGTACCTGAGTGGGCTGCGGCTCAGGAGGAGTTTCTCGCACTCAAGCGCAGTGGCGATGCGGGCTTGCTGGCAGCGGCTCGCCAGCGCTTGCGGCTCACCGGGATGCCGGCGGCATTAATTGCTCAAGTAGAGCGCAGTGGCAAAGTCCAACCAAACCTGACCCTCACCAGCCCTATTAGTGGTGTGCTGCAAGAGCTCAATGTGCGCGAGGGTATGACGGTGGCCGCCGGCGAGACACTGGCACGCGTTAATGGTTTGAGTAGCGTCTGGCTGGCCCTGGCCGTTCCGGAGACTGAATCTGGATCAATCCTCATGGGGCAAGCGGCAGAGGCGCGTTTGCCCGCGTTCCCTGGGGTTGTGCTCAAGGGCGTCGTCGGCGCGATTCTTCCGGAAACCAATCCGGATAGCCGCACCCTTCGCGTACGCGTCGAGTTACCTAACCCAGAAGGCCGTCTCAGGCCGGGTATGACCGCACGAGTGAGCCTCAATCGTTCAACGGAGCAAAGTGTGTTGTGGGTGCCGAGCGAGGCCGTCATTCGCACCGGTCGACGTGCCCTGGTGATGCTCGCTGAAGACGCTGGCCGCTATCGTCCTGTTGAAGTGTTGATTGGGCAGGAAAACGATGGCAAGACGGCGATCTTGAAAGGTCTGGAAGAGGGCCAGAAGGTGGTTTCCTCTGGCCAGTTCCTGCTCGACTCGGAGGCCAGTCTTAAGGGCATCGTTGCAAACTCAGAGGAACAGTCACCAATCAACGCGACAGCCTCCAGTTTTCATGAGGCGGATGGGCAGATCGTTGAGATCAACGACAAAGAAGTCACACTCGCCCATGGCCCCTTCAAAACGCTGGGCATGCCTGGCATGACGATGACGTTCCCGCTCGCCAATCCGGCGCTGATGCAGGGCCGCAAAACGGGCGACAAGGTCCGGATTGCAGTGAGTCAAACCGACGATGGCTTGCGTGTTGAGCGTCTAGAGAAATCAGGGGGCCAGCTATGATTGCTGCCCTGATTCGTTGGTCAGTAGCCAACCGATTCCTGGTGCTACTGGCGACACTGTTTGTCACGGCGTGGGGCATCTGGTCGGTGCAGAGCACGCCCATCGATGCGCTGCCGGATCTCTCCGATGTTCAGGTGATCATCCGAACCCCGTATCCGGGACAGGCACCGCAGATCGTCGAGAACCAGGTGACCTATCCGTTGGCCACCACCATGCTTTCGGTGCCTGGCGCCAAGACCGTGCGCGGCTACTCCTTCTTTGGTGACAGCTTTGTTTATGTGCTGTTCGAAGACGGTACTGACTTGTATTGGGCCCGCTCGCGGGTGTTGGAGTACCTGAGCCAAATACAAAGTCGCTTGCCGGCCAGCGCCAAACCGGCGTTGGGGCCGGATGCAACGGGAGTGGGCTGGATCTATCAGTACGCACTGGTGGATCGCAGTGGAGGACACGATCTGGCGCAGCTACGCGCACTTCAGGACTGGTTCCTCAAGTTCGAACTCAAGACCCTGCCCAACGTTGCGGAAGTGGCCACCGTGGGCGGCATGGTCAAGCAGTACCAGGTCCAGATTGATCCCCTCAAACTGGCCAGCCTCGGTATCACTCAGGCTGAGGTGACCGAAGCGATCGGCAAGGCCAATCAGGAAACCGGTGGCGCCGTCCTGGAGATGGCAGAGACCGAGTTCATTGTGCGTGCTTCCGGCTACTTGAAAACGCTCAATGATTTTCGGGCGATCCCACTCAAGCTGGGATCGGGTGGTGTGCCTGTGACCCTTGGCGATGTCGCCACGATCCAGTTGGGTCCGGAAATGCGGCGTGGCATCACCGAACTCGACGGCGAAGGCGAGACGGTTGGCGGTGTGGTAATTCTGCGCAGCGGCAAGAACGCTCGCGAAACCATTGCGGCGGTCAAGACCAAACTCGACGAGTTGAAAAGCAGCTTGCCGGCGGGGGTGGAAATCGTCACCACCTACGACCGCAGCAAACTAATCGACCGCGCGGTGGAAAATCTCAGCCACAAACTGCTCGAAGAGTTCATCGTCGTCGCGTTGGTGTGTGGCATCTTCCTCTGGCACCTGCGTTCATCTCTGGTGGCAATCATCTCCCTGCCGGTGGGGGTGCTGATCGCCTTCATCGTGATGCGTTATCAAGGGATCAACGCCAACATCATGTCCCTGGGCGGAATTGCCATCGCCATCGGTGCCATGGTCGACGCTGCCGTGGTGATGATTGAAAACGCGCACAAGAAGGTTGAGGCTTGGCACGTGGCCAATCCGGGGGAGGAACTGAAGGGTGAACGTCATTGGCACGTGATGACCGAAGCGGCGGCTGAAGTTGGACCAGCACTGTTCTTCTGTTTGTTGATCATTACCCTGTCGTTCATTCCGGTGTTCACCCTGCAAGCCCAAGAGGGGCGGCTATTCGGCCCGCTGGCTTTCACCAAGACCTACGCCATGGCCGCAGCGGCGGGATTGTCAGTGACCTTGGTGCCGGTGTTGATGGGCTACTGGATTCGGGGACGAATTCCCAGTGAACAACAGAACCCGTTGAACCGCTGGCTAATCCGGATCTACCAGCCGGCTCTGGATGCAGTCTTGCGACGACCGAAGATCACGCTGCTGGTCGCGTTGCTGGTTTTTATCAGCGCACTATGGCCAATGTCGCGCTTGGGTGGCGAGTTTCTTCCGCCTTTGGACGAGGGCGACCTGCTCTATATGCCTTCGGCTCTGCCGGGATTGTCGGCGCAGAAAGCGGCGCAACTGCTGCAACAGACCGACCGCCTGATCAAGACCGTGCCGGAGGTCGAACATGTCTTTGGTAAAGCCGGTCGTGCTGAAACTGCCACCGACCCGGCGCCGTTGGAGATGTTCGAAACCACCATCCAGTTCAAGCCACAGGAGCAATGGCGCCCAGGTATGACTCAGGAAAAACTGGTGGAAGAGCTGGATCGAGTGGTGCGAGTTCCTGGGCTGACCAATATCTGGATACCACCGATTCGCAACCGAATCGACATGCTGGCCACGGGGATCAAGAGTCCTATTGGGGTGAAAGTTGCCGGCACCAACCTGACCGAGATTGATGCCGCTACCCAGGCGGTCGAGCGGGTGGCCAAGGATGTGCCCGGCGTCAGTTCGGCGCTGGCCGAGCGTCTGACGGGAGGTCGCTATATCGATGTGGATATCGATCGTAAGGCAGCCGCTCGTTACGGGCTGAACATCGCCGATGTGCAATCCATCGTGGCCGGTGCTATCGGCGGTGAGAACGTCGGGGAGACCATTGAAGGGCTCGCACGTTTCCCGATCAACGTACGTTACCCTCGGGAGTGGCGTGACTCGCTCGGCGCCCTGGAGCAATTGCCGATCTACACCCCGCTAGGGAGCCAGATCACCCTCGGCACAGTGGCGAAGGTCAAGGTCAGCGACGGCCCGCCGATGCTCAAGAGCGAGAATGCACGGCCCTCTGGTTGGGTATACATCGACGTGCGTGGCCGGGACATTGCCTCGGTAGTCGCCGATCTACGCCGGGTCGTCAGCGAGCAGGTCAAGTTTCAGCCCGGCATGAGCCTGAGTTACTCAGGACAGTTCGAATTTCTCGAAAGGGCCAACGCACGACTCAAACTGGTGGTGCCTGCCACGCTGTTGATCATCTTCGTATTGCTTTACCTGACGTTTGCCCGCTTCGACGAGGCCCTGCTGATCATGGCCACTCTGCCATTCGCCCTGACTGGCGGGGCATGGTTCCTCTATCTGTTGGGGTTCAACCTGTCGGTCGCCACCGGGGTCGGCTTTATCGCCTTGGCCGGTGTTTCTGCCGAATTTGGCGTGATCATGCTGCTCTACCTGAAAAACGCCTGGGCCGAACGTGAAGACCTCGGTGACAACACTGAGCGTGGGCTGATTGCGGCCATTCGTGAAGGGGCCGTGCAGCGCGTTCGACCCAAGGCCATGACCGTGGCCGTGATCATTGCCGGCCTGTTACCCATCCTGTTGGGCAGCGGCACCGGCAGCGAGGTGATGAGTCGCATCGCCGCGCCCATGGTGGGCGGCATGATCACCGCACCCTTGCTGTCGCTGTTTGTCATTCCGGCAGCCTATCGCCTGATGCGTCGCCGGCACCTCTCAGTTGAACCCATTAACTCTCAAGGAAACGTCCTATGAAACTGACCCTGATTGCAGTTGCAAGCACCGTATTTGCGCTGTCTCTTTCTGCCCTGGCAGAGGACGTGCCGGGCATGAAAATGGACGGTATGGAGGGCATGGAGATGAAGCAGGACGTAAAGCAGGCTCCGATAGCCAAAGCGGAGGGCACGATCAAGTCAATTAACTCCGAGAAGCAGACAGTGACTATCGCTCATGGCGCCGTGCCAGCCGTGCAGTGGCCTGCTATGACCATGGCTTTTTCCGTAACGGAAGATCAGCTGACAGGGCTGACGGCCGGAGACCGAGTGTCGTTTTCATTCCGGTTAGAGGGTGGCCGAGCCACGATTGTATCCATCAAAAAGTGAAATGGCGGTAATGGAAGTAGCCGGAGCGTAATGTCGCGTCGGCTTCTGCCACCCGCTTTTTACGAAAACCAATTATTCAGTAACGGAGCGTGTATGGCCGCTATTGGCTGTGGATTCGATCGATCAATGCTATGAATGAAGCTGCGATAGTGTTTGGTAGAGAGACAGAGCAAGGAGAAGGCATATGCAAGACAGCGGATGGAAGGCGCGCTTAGATATTCTGCGGGACGCAGTGAAAAGAAATATGCTTGATAAGCTAGTCGGACATGGCTGGGAAGCGTCCATAGTCCGTGAGGTTGCCGCAGGAGAGTATGTGGTCGTAAAGGCGTCTAGAGGCGGGGCGGAGCGTTCGGCCGCAGTACTCTATTCGTCAGCGACGAGCAACAATGTATACAAGCAACTGGCTGGAGAGGTGTCCGTTATCTTTTTTAACGGACAGCCGTACATGGTTGAGTCATTCGCTATGGGGGTATCCATTCCCGTGAAGCCGATTGACGATTTTCAACCCTTTCTCATCGAATGGAACCGTGAAAGCAGCACTGGAAAGTTTGCTCCTACGACAACGCAAGCAGAAGAGACGAGCCTTGAAGAGTTGCAAGCACCGCGGCGAGTGCTGCTTTCAGAGACTCCGATAGAAGCAGTCTGGGCGAGGCTTGCTCAGTTAAAAAGTGCAACTCTTGCTCGAAAGATGGTCGACCGTCGCGCTCAACTTGAAAGCCTAAGTCTTGAGCCGTCGACCATTGTGTCAAAGGGAGAGGGCGTTGCTTTCGCGCTCCGAAATGCCACCGATTATTTCAGTGCCATTGATCGAAGAAATGTCAGTCAACGTGTACTCAATCTGTATTACGGCACAATGTCGTTCGCATTTGCCGAGATGCTTGCTTCACCAGGTGGTCCTCAAACCCTTTCAGAGTTGGAGGCAACAACCAAAAAAGGGCATGGCCTTTACACCCATGATGGTTTAGATGACCGATTTGAGAGTCTGGCCATTGGCGCGCTCGTCTCGGGTTTTTTCCCAAGTTGGGTTAAATCGATGACTGCAAACTCACTTGTCGCTGCCAAACGGAAACCAGACGGTCTGGATGCACTGAAAGCACTGCCCGTTGAAAGCTGGCTTACGATGGAGCAGCTGTTTTCTCGGATACCTGAGGTTGCGGATCTTTTTGAGGACATATTTGAAGGTAAACCTTCTTGGGTTACTCCTGCTTACGATCAAGAAAGTAATGGTCGACACCACCGTGCGACGACGACCTACGCTCTTTTGATAGATGAGTCTGGGCGAATGACTATGGATGATATTGCTGCTTTTCCTGGGGCAATTCGCGAGATCATCCAAGTTTCGTCTAGGTCATCAGCAAGCCATTTCCGTGTGGCAATTGATCATCCGGAGTCGAGTATTTGGTGGGATGCACTTCAGCTACATCACAGTCCATTTAAAAGACATGCGCTAATGCTGCCTCTCTTTGGAACGATAAATGAGTATCGAGCGACATGTTTGGTGTTGCTCTATGCGTTGTCCATTCTGGTTCGCTATCGTCCAAGCCTATGGCGGCAGATACAGGAAGGGGAGCTTGATCATTTCAGGTCACTGATCGAGACGTTTCTCTCAGCAGTTGAGCGCATTCTTCCAGAACAGTTTCTGGAGAAAATTACGGGGCAGTCGATCTCTGTCCATCAACCCGGCTCGTTTTTTTCCTAGGATGGTTGAAGACCCTGAGCATTCCTCCGTCCGTTTTTAGTTGGAATCTTCGGGAAACCCACTTTGATTATCCGATTGAGGGCGTCTGGGATCCATTGGCGGCGTAGTCTGGAAAAGACATCATCGACTCAGTCGGTGTGTGCTCATAGGTTGAGGACAGCACTGCACTGAGGCGATCACCCAATAGGTTCCAGGCGCGCTTCTTTTCTTCGGCATAATCGTGATGCAGGTAGTGGCGTCTCACCCGAGAGCCGGCCAACACATGGTTTTGGCAGCGATCGATGACGTCCAGGCTGACCCCCAAAGCCTGCATCATGGTCGCGCCCGTGCGGCGCAGATCATGCGGCGTCCAGTCGCCGTTTTGGCCGTCGGCGAGGACCAGCGTGTCGTCGTGACGCCTTCTTGAGAGGGCCTTGCGGTTTTTGAACCGGGCCTGGCGATCACCGACCTGTTTACTCACCACTTTCACGTCCACATGCCCATCATCCTGCTTGTTCGGAAAACACCATTGTGAGTCTCCCGTCAGGGTCTTGAGTTCTTGAAAGAAATGCAGGGCGAAGGGGGAGAGGAAGACATGGTGGTCCTGCTTTTTGCCGCGAGTGCCTTTGACGTTTTCGCTGGGGAGAAACCAGGTCTGCCGGTCCAGATCGATATTTTTCCATTCGGCCTGCAGCAACTCGCCGATCCGGCACAGGGTGCCCAAGCTGATCCAGAGCGCAAGTTGGGTTTCCTTCTTTAGCGGCCGAATGCCGTCGTACTTTTGACCCGCGGGGAGGGCGTTGTAGTCGGCGGTCATTTGCTGGAAGCGGTTGTGCAGTTCCAACAGCTCAGCCGACGAAAGGATCCTGCTTCTTTCGGCCTCGTAGTCGGCCGGGATCAGGGGGGAGATGTCGACCAGCTCAGTTGGATCACCCTCGATCAATAAGGCCCGCCAGGGTTGGCGCTTTCTAGCCCAGCTGAACATCTGGGTGAGGTCGGCGAAGAAGCTGATGGCTTGCCGGTGAGCGCCGCGGTTGACCACGGCCCGGATCAGCGCCCGAACATCGTGTTCGGAAACATTGTTCACCGCTGTCTTGCCGAGTGCCGGAAAAAGGTCCTTGTTAAAGCGTCGTTGCAACTCGGCATTTCCGTCTTTACGCGCCACGCCATCCAACAGCCAGGCCTTGGCCAGATCCTGGACGGTCAGTATTTGCACCTTGCGCGTCCTCTCCTGTTCGGCCTCAACGTTAGCAGCGGCATGCGCCTGTGCCTTGGCGGTCTTCTTGTGCTCGTTGGGATTGATCTGCTCATCGATGAGCGCACGGGCCTGGTTGCGGGCCTTGCGGATGTCCGTCAGGGATTTGCGCGGCCAGGACCCGCAGGAGTACTCTTTGTTTTGGTCGCCCCACCGATAGCGATAGAAAAAGCTGACCGACACGCCGTTCTTGCGCACTGAGATTCGACCGGCCAGATTGCCATCCTCCCTGAGTATTCGGCCGGCATCTTCAACGGTCAGCGACTCGAGTTCTTTGATGGTGATTTTAACCATAAAATAGGTTCCCCCTACTTTTACCCCCACAAAAACGCCGGCTCTTGATGGACGTTCCTGGACTCTCGTAGAGCAGAACACCGCTGGAGCTCAAGTAAATACTAGCTTAGAAAAATCCAAAGTAAAATTTTGGAGTCTTTCAAGAAGTATGAAAAAGGAGATGGGGTGCTAGGGGTCGAGTGTTCGAATCACTCCGTCCCGACCATATTTTCTGAGTAAAATCAGACACTTAAGCCGATCAGCTAGATCGGCTTTTTTGTGCCTGCGCAAAACCCGCGCAAAACTTGCGCAAAACTACCCGGTGATTTCGCTGATATTTAGGTCTGGAATTGCTTCAGACCAGACGATTTCTGCGTGGTCCTTCTGGTAGTTCTTGGTCATCTTCTCGCTGGCATGGCCTGCGATCTTCTGCCCGTCCTTTCCGGCTTTCTGGTACAGGTGAAGCGATAGCGCTCGCACCTCATGGAAGCCCGGCATCTCTTCCTCCTTCCATCCCTTGTAACAGCCTGCCGCCTCCCGGGCCTCCTTAAAAGCCCGCGTCAAATATCTCTCTTCGACCTGGGTCCAGTGGTCCTTCGTCTGCGCCTGCTTTTGTTTCAGGCGATCTGGGCGACGGTGCACCAGGTAAGGCGAGGCGATATCGTCCCGGCATCGGCTGATCACCGCCTGCAGCTCTTCAGTTACCGTGAGCCTGATCCATGCGGCATCGCTGGCCTTGGCTGTCTTTTGCTGCACCACATACAGGTACCCCTCCCGAACACCGTCAAATCGCATGTTGAGGATGTCGGTACGGCGCTGGGCGGTGATCAAGGCCAAGTCGATTGCGTTTTGCAGCCACACCGGCGACTTCTCTCGGATGGTTTTCAAACCCTCGATCGTGTGCCGCTTGCGCTGTTTCTTCTCGATCCGGTTGATGGTGCTGGCCGCCGGGTTGTCTGGGCACAACCCCTTAGCGGCGGCATGGTTGAAGATGTCGACCAGCAAGGCCCGGCACTGGTTTGCCGTCCGTGGGGTCAGTGCGTCGAGCATCTCGGCGATCATGCGGATCGTGATCTGATCGACAGCTTTTCCTTCGAACTGCTTGCGGAAGCGTCGAAAATGCACTGCATAGAGCCCCAGGGTGCCCTTGGCCAGCTCGCGTGGCGGCAAGACATCGCGCTCGTAAGCATCGAGGAAGCCCGCGAAAGACTCGGATGAGTTCCCCATCACGGCGCCAATCAGGTCAGCCCCCCGCATGAACTCCAGGTTCAGTTGCTTAGCAGCGTCTATGGCTTTCAGGCGATCAGCGCCGAACGGGAAAAACTTCCCGTCGGTAGGGCGCCGGTAGCGATATGTCCCGCGCCGCGCGTCGTAGTACAGGTTCTGCGGAAGGCTCTTATTCGCAGTGTTGCGCGGCCGTGGGGACATCATGCAGCTCCTTTCATTACCATTGCGACAAGGTCGTTGCCGCTGGACGCGTTGAACGCCGCCCAGTCAACGTACCAGAGTTTCCCGATTTGCTCGCCCGGCACCCGGCCGTTGCGTATGTGGTTTCGAATAGCCTGTGGGCACTGCGGCGTGCCGTTTTCTCCCCAGCGTCGGCGCTGGAATTCGCTGATTTTGATGAGTTCCTTTCTCATAGCTACCTCCCGCCGCCCGTTGTAGGCCGCGCTGTCTTGATGATGTGGATGATGAAACCGAAGGTGAGCAGCATCCAGGCGATGGTGCCGGCGAATGCTGCGATCAGGTGTTGGTCGGTACCGGTGGAGAGCAGCTCCGGCACCTGCCAGAAAAGCCAGAAGGTGGACCCCGCCACGTACAACACGATGGCCGTTATGAGCAGGGTGAGTTTCGTTGCGTACATGGGGTGTCCTTGCCGCGCTGGGCGGCAGAAGTTGATAGCGAAGTGCCTCGATGGCGAAGGGTGCGAAAAAGAGCTACAAATACTGTTCAATTTGCTCATGTGTCAGGGAGGGCGCGTGTCACACAATCTCGATGTTCCAGTCGTTCACGCCTATCGGGGGCATACGTTGTTTCTCAAGTTCGAATGGAGGCGACCAAACGATGACGTACCCGCATTTGCGAGAATCATTGAGCCGGCAGCCGTTGCTGGGTTGGGCGAAGTCGCCGCCGAGCTGACGGGGCCATGGCCTGACTATCCGGCGGCACTGGGTGACGCAATGGCAGCAGCGGAGCGATGGGTCGACAGCCAGTTACCGCGAGTTCGCTCACCGGCGGGCATGTAGGGGGATTGGGAAGTGGTTAATCGACTTTGTAATACACGTAGCAGTCTACGCCCTGATTTTTGAGCGACTCGTACATGGCCTGGACGCCTGCGTAGCGGCGATTTCCGATACCTGCAAACGGTGTGTCGAGGTGAAAGCCGCGTGCGTGCCAGCCGTGTGCTTCCTGCAGGTATCCGCGCAATCCCTCGACCCAGGCCTCACGCACGCCGGGCATCCGTATAACGACCCGATCACAGTTGGCGCTGCCACCATCATCGGTACATGCATCGGCTGCGACCTGTCCGGCTTTCATGGCGATTTCAATCTTTGGCGGCAGGGTGGCTATTTCAGCTTTCTTCATCGCTGTTGCTCCTTTTCGAAGTGGAACACCACCGGCGCGCCTGTCTCGGCGATCAGACCGTAGGACTTGGCCAGGCGATATATTGGGTGGTAGCTGTTGAGGGAGTTGATGTGCCCTGCGATCCAGTTCCGCCAGCCTTCCAGGGTTTGGCCACCCTTGCTGATGTTGCAGGGCGCGCAGGCCGGCATCATGTTCTCCAGCACGTCATGCTCAGGGCGTAGCGGCTTGCCTGAGACCAGCTTCCAGGTGCCGGCGGCGGTCTGCTTGGACAGCAGCTCACGCACCACCGGCGCCAGATGGTCGGCGTGCCACCGCTCACCCAGCAGCACGCCGCAATAGGCGCAGTGCCCGCCGTACTTCAAGCGCACTTGCTCGCGCTCAGCTTTCTTCAGGCGCATAGATATCCTTGCCGCTATAGCGGCTGACTTTGAAGGGGGAGGGGTTACAGGTTTTGCGGGTGGAGTACGGATGTACTCCTTCCGGTATCAGACGCCCGGACGGCCCTTGAAGGCGAGCCAGATGTAATGGCGGCCTTTGGCTGTGACCTTGATCTTGCCAACCTGGCGGTTCCAGCTGATCAGCCGCAGCTCTTCAAGGATGGTCGTCAGCGTGTGGCCCTGGTGCCAGCCGGCCAGCGCCTTAATGCAGCCCTGGGCCAGTAGCCCGCGAAAGTCATCGTGGCCGAAGTTGGTGCCCTGGAATGAGCTCTGCACCTGCTCATCGGTCACCAAGTCGGTGATGGTTCTCACGTTCGGGTCGAGCCTGTAGCTTTTGTGGGTCATGGCAGTTCGTCCCCGACGATCATCCTGCAGGGGCCCGAACGCACAGCCTTGAGCTCAGCCCGCAAATCATCTATCTGCTGATCGGCAGCGGTCAGGAGCTGTTGTAGTTCGTCGGCGCGCCGCCAGTCGTTGAAGTTCGGTACCGGCTTGCCGGCCATGCGGTGTTCAAGCATGGCCCAGACAAGGTGGTATTCCGGCCAGTCGTGCTCGACAACTACGCACTCAACCATCGCTTTGGGGTGGCAGTCGCGCAGGTACTCTGCCTCATCTTTAGGGAGGCGCTTCAGTTTTAAGACGATGTAGCGATCTTCGCGTTTGAACTCGCTCATACAGCCTCCCTCGTTACCAGATCATGGGCATTCACAACCGTCATGCCGAGGTGCCGGGCAATCAGGACTTCGAGCTGGGCGCCTTTCGATTCTTGCCACCCGGGCAGGGTGGCCACGGTGTCGCAGTCCATCAGGGCTGCAATGTCGCGGCGCATGCAGTCGTTCCAGGTGCCGCCGTCTGGGTTGATCTCGGCGGGGTTGGTGACGGTGTGGCCGCCGGCGCGCAGGTTGGTGGTCATGGCGTGGAAGGCGGCGAAGTTGAGGCCGGGCAGGCCGGTCATGGGGCCGCTGAGGTAAATCCGTTTCACGGGGAATCCTTGCCGGGCCATGCCCGGGCGGTGGAGTGGGGGAGCGGAAAAAGCCCAAGAGGAAAGCCAAGGGTAAGCGGCAGAGCATCGAGCATTACCGTCAGTGCATCGTGTTCTGGCTGACCAATATCGAGGGCCCTACCGCATGAAACGACTGACTGATTGGATAAACCTGATCGCCGCCATCCTTCGCCTTATCGCCGTCATCATCCGTACCGGCTGGCTTTGAGCTACGATGACCCCTTCCTAAAGATGGGCAGGACCATGACCAAGCACGATATTTACGATGAGATCGAAGGCTTTCAGGTTTGGAACTACATGGAGTGCGACAAGGACGAGGAAGGCCGGGAGACCTGGCGTATCAACGTCGAGGTGAAGCGCGGTAGTGAAGTGGTGGTGCCGGTTGTTGCGGGTGACCGAACCTATGTTGACCGTGGCCTGGCGCAGGTTGCTGGGCGTGAGGTCGGGGCCAGGCTTATTGCTGGCGCAGACCTATAGGTTTTCGTGGGCATGGGGATGCCTCGGAGCGTATAGTCCTGCCAGATTTTTTGGAGGTCTATTGAGTTGAATTTTTTTGAGTATCGACTTGCACTATGGCGCCAAGAGCACGTAATCGCGAAGCTGGAAGAATACGACCCGAATCCGAACCCTGACCCAGAGGGTGGTTTCACCAGCTCCTACTACACCGACCTCGATCATTCCTGGCGCAAATTGGACCAGATCCACTCGAAGTATTACGAGCACAAAGCGAAGATGGCTGCCGTGCCGCTTCCAAGTCGTTCGGACGGATCAATGTATGATCGGATCGAATGGGATTACCCAATCCCTTACGAACCTATCCTTTACCTATCCGAGAACGGCATAAAGCATGTGAAGGCTCAACTGTGGGAAGCGAACAAGCAGGCCAGGGAAAAAGTGACATATTGGTTTGGGATAATTGTGGGCATCATCGGTGCGCTAACCGGGCTTGTTTCTGCTTGGAAGGGCTAGTCACCGCAGAAGCAGGCAATAGCCTCTTCGTGGTCGGCGAACATGTCGAATTGGGTATCGGAGTAGTCGAGCATCTGCTGGTAGCTGGGGCGGTCGCTGCGGAAGCGGTCGCCGTTGCCGGTTGACTTGCCGCCAGATACCACTGAGCTTTCCATGCGCGCCCACCACTCGGCCTTTGGCCGGTCGCTGGCGATGATCGAATAGACTTGCTTGGCACCTTTCAGGAAACAAAGGTCACAGTTGCCTTCCAGCGTCCTGCCGTTGATATTCGGTAGCATCAGGTCGAATGGTTGCCCGGCCCAGAAGTCCGTCACCTCCTGAACGCCGACACCGGCATCGGCCAGTGGCATCACCATGGTTGCCCACTTGCTTTCGCTGGTACTTTTGCGGTGTCGGATCTTCGCCACGCGGCGCGGTTCGTCGGCCCGGATACCAGTCATCATGTCTACCGGCGCGTCCTCGGTTGAAAGGCCCAGGCTGCGCAGGTACTTGTGGATGATCCTGATCTTGAGGTCGATGGTGCAGAACCGGGTAACCGGGTTGGGCAGATACTTGCGTTTGCGGATCAGCGCTTCGAACGGCTCGCCCTGGCGGCTCGCAGTGGCGTAATCCACCACTGAAAACCCCGTGTCATCGTCGCGAAACTCCAGCCAGATAATCGGAACATTCCAGCGCTCGGCGCACTCCCGGACGAACTCCAGGGTAATTGGGTGTTCCTTTCCAGTGTTTGCGAAAATAATCAGCAAATACCTGGCAATGTCCTCTGCCGTGTTGTGCAGAAGCACCATGAACAGCATGTAGGCGCTGGTCCGTCCGCCGGAGAAGCTGACAACGGTAGTCCCCCGCAGTCGGTAGTGATTCATGGGTTTCCTCTGGACAAGAGAAAGGCGCCCGTAGGCGCCTAGTGGTGTTGCGGGAGTGGGTTACTTCGGATCGAATGCGCCCAGAGACAAAGTCGCTGCCTCACCGATCTTGTCCTGAAGAACCGATTTGAACTCCTGAGCGATGTCTTCGCGCTGTACCTCTTCGCCCACCCAGCGCAATTTCAACACCGGCTGCGAGCCGCTGGTGATCACCGACAGACGAAGGGTGATCTGTTGTTCGGTCAGGCCTTCGAACGGGACCGTGCGGAATTGCAGGGAAACCGGCAGGGTTTCTTTGCTGCGCGCCTCGATCTGGTCCATGGCACTGCGGCTGGCGCTGGTTTCGCCTACCGTGGTTTCCGATTCGCTCGATGCCTTGATGGTGATGGTGCGCACTGCAGCAATGGCCTTGGCCACCGCGATTGCATTGCCTGCCTCATCAACCGGGGTGAGGTACTGGTGCCAGTCTTCGATCCAGTCGCTCAAATCCTTTTGGCTGATACCGCGCCCGCCGATTTGCTGGGCTGCGGTGTAGCCGGCGGTTGGCTTCAGCTTGAGGACGGCGCGGTCATCGGCGTGGCCGGGTTCGGAGGTGGTGCCCAGGTTGAACAGCAGGGCACAGCTCATTGCGTCTTGGTCGATGAAGCCGCGCGCACCTGGTTCTGCGCGCTCAACAACATAGGTGCCGAAATCTGCCAGCGAATGGGTGCTGTAGGTGCCACGGAAGCGGCTACGGCCGGCCTGGAACTTCTCCAGGTCGATGACTTTCGAGCTTTCCGGCAGCACCACGGTAGGGACCACTGTTTCCAGCTTCTTGCCGTTGGCTTCCAGCGCCGTATCGGTGATGAGCTGAATTGCATCTTTGGTAAGTGACATCGCTTAATTCCTTGGATTGCGGAGGGAGGGTGAGCGGGGTGAATCAAGTGCGTTTGGGAATTGGTGCGTCATCGCGGCTGAACAGTTGGTCATGCTTTTCCGCGAAGAGGGTCACGCGGCCACCGGTCCCCACGTGCATTGGCGTATCGAGGCTGGTGTTCTCGCTGCGGGTGCCACGCTTGGTTGGCACCTTGTAGTCGAGCTTGTGCTTGATCTTCACCTGGTGCGATTCGCCGATCTGGCTGAAGTCCAGGGTAATAACCAGCTTGCCGGCCTTGCCATAGTCGACAACCCCGGCGGCTACTTCGGATATGGCGTGGCCAATTTGGCTGGCGAAGGCGCCACCGTTGAGTTCTTCAAGAAACTCGGCTGTATCTGTTGCTGTGGACATGGCTGTTTCTCCGGGATGGCCAAAAGGCCGCTGGGTGGAAGATTGAATTGCGATTGACGAAGGCGCTGGCGCTGGCGCACCTGGTTGCTGAGGCGCCTCATGGGGTGTCGGCGAACTTGAAGCCGTTTTCCTGAGCGATCAGCCTGGCCCGCTTTCTGTCGGTGCCGAACTCTTTGGCGGCCTCGATAGCAGTCAGGCCTGCCTCAGCCAGTTCCTTCAGCCTGGGCGCATCCTTGTCGCGGGCAGCCTTCAGCTTGATGCTGCGGGTGCTTTTGATAGGGCCGCCGACCTCACCGCTGACGCCGCTGGCAATCTGCTCCGCCTTGTTGCCGGCGCCGAAGAATGCGTCCATCTGGCGATGCAGATCCGCGATCACTGTGTCCCGAGGATTGGCCATCGGTCCGCCGATCACTGCGCACCGCCTGACAGCGTCACCTTCACGCCGTCGGCCCGAGATTCCAACTCCTGGGCAAAGTTGTTTGCCTTCTTCCAGGTCCAGCGGAAGCCCTTTACCTTGCCGGTGGCGATCTCCACGATGTGGTATGCCTTGCCGGCGGTGCGGATCTGAAAGCGAATCTTCTGCACTGGCGCCTCCTTGCCGATCAGGGCGTAGAACTCGGCGGTGGCGATACGGGAGCGCACGTGCAGGGCCGCAACCCCGTCTACGCGCTGTTGAATTGATGCGTGCATGGTGGATACCTCAGGGGGTTGCGTGTATTCGTCAGCACCCTGACCGCCTGGCGGGTGCCGGTGTGACCAGGGGAGGGTGCTGACGGGTAAACGCGAGATGTAAAAAAGCCCAGTAGGGACTGGGCTTTTCGTTGCGTTACATAGACCTCCCTATGTCACGCAGGCAGACGCTTCGGCGTCTAGGGTGTGTGTGGTTTACATGGCTGCCAATCCTCCGTGCTGCGTGGGTTTAATGCAGGTGGCCGGCGAAAGGCCGGATGTTCGTCCGCATCGGATATAGCTCGAATCCCTCTGGGTGTTGCCCGTCTACGCCGCGACAAAATCCGCTCAGGCTCGGGGCAAGGTGGCCACCCTGCTATCACGCCAGAGGGCCGAGCTATATCCGATGCGTCCTGGTGCTGGGGAGTACCAGGTGCTCGGGCCCGGGCTTGCACCGGACTTCCACGTCACCATTACTTTTATATGGGGTTCATACGTGTAGTTCGCCCATTTCCGTAGGCTTTCGCCATCCCACTGCCCACTCATTGAATGAGCAGAAGCGATGCTGTCTGTCACGCATACATGCGCACGGTGATGTGCCCGTTGCTCGCCACCACATGCTCCCAGCGGTTGAAGAAAACACCGGCACCGAACTTGTCGATGGCAGCCTGTCTCACCTTGCTCATGACGTCGTGAGCCAGTTCGCCGGCTTCCGGGATCGCCAGCCACTCAACGCGCTTGTTGAGCGTTCGGTTGTTATCAATGTGGAACTGAGCCATTTCCTATCTCCTGGTTGTCATCCCGCTGCACCCTGTCGCCAAGGTGCAGAAGTGATGCTGTCCGTCCTATTGCCGCCGGAAGGGGCGCATTGCTTGCCGGGTCACTCACTCAGTTCTGGCGTTTCACCATCGAGCAGCCGTCCAGGTTGTTCCTGTCGTTGGCAGGCTTTCGGGCCTGTCTGCTCGCCGGTCGCCGGTAGAGGCAATGCGGTCTGTTGTTTGTTGCGCTGACTGTTAAAGAGCGGTGGTTCTCAGCAGCGGCGGTGTGTCGCTGCGATGGAAAGAACAATAAGCTAATGCCTAATCAGATGTAAATAGGTAATGCCTAATTATTTTCAGAAATATCGCCGCTCGGTTATTCAGTTTTTGGAGATGACATTCTCAGCAGCGCTGATATAAGCTCTGCCTAAGCTGTATGGATATACAGCAATTTATCGGGAGGGGATTTCATGGCGAAGAAGCAGGCGGCACCGGCAGCACGGCAGGAAATGAGCGGGATGGAGCGCCTTGGGCTGCGGGTTTCATCAATGATCAATCACCCCGTGGCGCAGGCGCAGCGCTGGGTGACGATCCATCGCCTGGACACAGACGGGGACCGGGAGTGGGAAGAGATGCTGGGCGTGATCGCCGATACAGACGAGCTTGAGCTGACGCTCAACGACGACGGCAGCGTGACCGTGAGGTGGGAGCAGCAGGAGGTCGAGGTGGCGGGTAGGGGAGAGGTTGAGTTTGAGCCAGAAGAAGAGTCGTCACCTTTCTGATAGGCAAGAAAAAGCCCGCTCAGTGGCGGGCTAACTTGATTCGCATGGATCAGTGAGGAAGTGCTTTTAATAGTGGCCCTAAGTACTGCTGCGCGAGCCACCACGCCGCACCCACAGCAGACCCAACAACTGTAGCCATCCCGACTAGCGCCCAGAATGCAATCTTGCCTTTGGTGACCATATTTTTATCAATGGTGTCGAGCTTTAAGTCTGCCGTTTTGGCGAATATTTTTAGATCAACCACATCGTTAGCTATGGCTTTTACGTCGGTCTTCAGGTCAGAAATGTCGCGGCGCATGTATTCGACATGACTTTCAAGCCTTGCTACTCGCGCTTCCAAGTCGCCACCCCCGCCATTGCTAGTACCATTTCCACCAGTATGGCCTCCGCCTGAGCTCCTGTCACTGTGGCGCTCGGCCTTAAGCTTTTCGAGTTCGCGCTGGATAAAGGTTAGATCAACGTTACTCATCTTCCGTTTTCCCGACGAAGTCCCTTATCGAGCTCACCATGTCATCATCAACAGCGCTTTCAATTTTTGCAATAATCAAGTCAATTACAGCCAGTGAGTCCTTTGCGGCTGCTTTGAGCCCTTGACTGGATGATGAGTCCTTTTCGATTGCGCGGGCGAGATTCAGGGTCGCCCTTGTTTGATACATCGAAATTACAAAAAGCTGGCCTAGCGTAGTGCCCACGGCGTCCGAGAAAGACGCTGGTTTTGAATCGTCATCCATAGCTCTAAATAACTCCAATTGTTTTTAAGAGTCGCAGCTGGCCCTTAGCGGGCACGCCTCAGACCAAATTTGCATTCCAGACGAGCAGCACGCGCGCCTGGATGTAGGTCTCTTCTGCCCAGATATCCTCGGGCGGATGATTGGTGTTATCGGACACCATTTTGAACTTATCCTTTCCCTTTCTTTGCAGGCGCTTGATGTACTCGAAGCCCTGATAGGAGAAAAGGTATATCCCGTCGCCAACAAACTCTCGAATGCTTATATCAACCAGGAGCGGATCCCTATGTTTGATCGTCGGCGCCATCGACTGGCCCCAGCCAGTGACCATCTTCAGATGGTAGTGCTCAACGAACTCGACACCCATTGACCGCAAATGCGACGGGCTGACGCGAATATCCTGAAGCATCTCGGGGTAGTCGTGAGTTACCTCACCGCCACCCATAGCGCCCCGGATATCGTAATGCGCGATCCACACCTCATCGCCTACCTGGCCGGGTCGCGAGAAGTCGACATGGATAACGTTTCCTGAGTCACTTTGCTCTGCCGCAGCAAGCAGCCTGGCGCGAGCATCCTCTGAAAGGCTCGCCCCCTTCGCCGCTAACATCTGACGAATCATATCTGCCGCAGACGAAGCCAGCGAGCGCCCGTCAGTACCTGCTTGAATGGCAGAATCTTCGTTGGTGACTTCGAGGTTTTCGTAGGAGAAGCCTGGGCGTAGGCCCCAGTGCTCAGGCCCAACGACATCGGAGAAGTAGGCGATCACATCCATCAGCTTTGACTTGTCGATTCTGCCGTTTTTCACCCACCCCTGTATCGACGGAGGCTTCACGGAGAAGTCGTCTGCGAGGTTCTTTTTCGATACGCCCTTGGCGATCCGCGCGGCCTCGATGGCCGCGCCTAATTCTGGTCCGGTAAGCATTGCCTAATTAAGCCTATTACGCTGTTGGTTAGGCAATGGCTTGCCCGCGATAAGGTAATGCCTTATATTTGGTGCGAATCTCCAGGAGAGAACTTATGAAGTCAGCAGAAGCGGCCAAAGAAGCATCTCGCTTGCTGGGTAGTCAGGTGGAAATGGCGCGCCTGCTGCAGGTCACTGCACCCACGGTTAATCAGTGGTGCTCGGGCGAGCGCCCAGTACCGGCAAAGCGAGCTATCCAAATCGAAGCGTTGACCGGTGGCGTTGTGAATCGAACCGACCTTTGCCCTGCCTTTCCGTGGGACCAGATCACTTCCGCAACCACCGAGGGCGCGCAGCAGACGGCTGCCTGAAAGCCGCGACCGCCGCTCCATTAAGCAAATGATCGCCTCTGCGCCTGCAGAGCGCCACGGAAACAAATTTGAGGTTTTACGAATGGAAGATTTCTTGAGGGCTTGCCACACCACCATCAAGGAAAGTGGGGCAGAGGAGCTGGCCGGGAAGATGTGCCTTGCGCACGTGAGCTTGCTGCAGCGCTCGAACCCTGACAATTCGGCTCACCACCTAACCATCGAACATCTTTTTGGCGTCCTGCTGCACACCGGCGACATGCGCCCACTGATGGCCCTCGCCGACAAGTTTGGCTACGACCTAGTTGCCCGTGAGAAGCCTGCGGCCAAGCCATTGATGGTTGCCCTGGGCCATCTGTCTGCCGAGTGCGGTGACGTTGGTCGCTTGATCTTCGACGCCGCCGCTGACAACCACATCAGCCAGCACGAGAAAGCCCAGGGCGAGAAAGCTATTCAGGAAGCCATCGATGCTTTGCACATCCTGCGCGAATCGCTCAAGGCCGCCTGAATCCCGGGCATAAAAAAACCGCCTGGCAGGGCGGTTCAGTACAACATTTAACGGGGCCAATCATGATCAATCAAGACAGAACAGTCAACACCTCCAGGAACGCCGCGACACCTCCAGCCCATCTTAAATATGTGTCGCGACACCTCATTCCAACCCCTGCGGTCAATCAAATCATCAAAGGGAACTCGCTGTGAGCGTCCAAGCAATGTCGTGGGCGCTTTCTTTGCCCATCCAGTCACTTAAAGATTCCAGCGCTCGGCATGTACTGCTGTGCCTGGCCAACTACGCCGGCTCAAATGGTGCTGGTGCGTTCCCGTCAGCAAAAACCCTTACCGATGACACCGGTCTTTCCGAGCGAACAGTCCGTATCAAGCTTGACCTGCTGGAAGAGTGCGGCCTGATCGTTCGCGGAAATCAGGCATTGGCTGCAGTGTACATTGACCGTCATGACCGCCGCCCGGTGGTGTATGACCTCATGATCAAGCGGGGTGCAGCACCTGCACCCCGTCAAGATGTAACGGGGTGCAGCCTTGGTCAGAACGGGGTGCAGCCTGCGACAGAACGGGGTGCAGCCACTGCACCCAATACATCATCTAACCATCAATTAACCGAAGAGCAGCAGCGCGAGCTTGCGGAATTGATTGCCGAGCAAGATCGCCAGGCCCTGGAATCGCAAGATGATCGCCAGCGCTTCGCCATGTTCGCCGACTTCGTTCCGCCCGAAGACGCGCTGCAGACTCAAATGAAAATCGCGGGCCTGCCAGTCGACTCGATGACCGACGAACTGCTGGCCGGCTTCAAAGGCTTCTTCGTCGCCAAAACATCCGTACTCGATACCGCTGCTGGCTGGTGTTTCAAGTTGGTCGGCTGGATCAAGCGCGAACGAGCCCAGGCCGCCGGATCCGCCTCGGCGGAAGAGGGGCCCGCCGGTGAGGACTGGGCATCGAAAGGGGTACGGCTATGAATCGAGCCAACAAACCTGTCGTGGCAAGCCAGCTGGTTGCTCGCCGTCAATGCGATCCGACCTACCAGGGCCCTGACCAGGCTCAGGCCATTGTTCCTGTCGACCCCTCCACCCAAGCTGTCATCGACGACCTGTTCCTTCGGTTGCGCGGGGCATGCGGCGCGTGGCGACAGTCCTGGCCCACCGAGGCTGTCATGAACGCCTCTAAGCTTGAGTGGCTCGGCGAGTTCATGCGCTCAGGCATCAGCCGCATGGAGCAGATCGACCACGGCATGAGGGTGGTGAGTGCGAGCAAGTCAGCTTTTGTGCCGGCCCCTGGCGTTTTTGTCAGCTGGTGCTTTGCCCCTGAAGGCTTGGGCCTTCCGAGTGTCGAGTCTGCTTACGCTCAGGCGCTCCGCAATTGCCACCCGGCAATGCGCAACTGTTCGAAGTGGTATCACCCAGCCGTCTACCACGCAACGGCTGCCGCCGGCTTCCACAGCCTGCCGCTGCTCTCCCGCGAGCTGGGCCTGGCGAGCTTCGAAAAGCAGTACCTGAACCAGTGTCGCCGAATCTGGCAGGGCGAGCGTCTTGAGCCCATCCCGGTTGCCGAACTTGCTTCACCGAAACCCAAAATCACCCCTGATGTAGGCAATAGAGCCTTGGCCGAACTGCGCGCATGTCGCGCCGGAGTATCCCGATGAGCGCACTAAGTACCCAGGTATCCGGCGATCACTACAAGTCGTTGGCAATTCAGCCGATCGAATATATCCACGCGAACAGCATTCCATTCGCTGAGGGCAGCGTCATCAAGTATGTGACCCGCTGGCGTGACAAGGGTGGCCTGGCCGATCTGGAGAAGGCAAAGCACTTCCTTGAACTGCTGATCGAGCTTGAGCAGAAAGCTGCCAAGGTGCACGAATGAGGGTCGAATCCAAGAAACTGCGCGACTCGGCCCGCGACCAGTCCTGCACTTTGCGCCTGAGTGGTTGTGGTCACGATGACGGGACCGTTGTCCTGGCGCATATCCCGTGCGGACAAAAAGGGATGGGGATGAAAGGCCCTGACGTGATTGCCTGCTTTGCCTGCGACAACTGCCATTCGATCATTGACGGCCGCAAGCGTGGTGAGTTTGAGGTCGCTGACCTTCTGCGTGCCCTGGCAGAGACCCAGATGCATTGGATTGGCAAGGGTCTACTCAAGGTTCAGGGGGTGGTGGCGTGAATGTCCTAATCAAAACGCTGACGGTGAAGCTGTCGGATGTCGAGATTGCCCGCAATGCCAAGCTTGAGCATGTGCGCGACCTGCGGGATGCCGGCCACCCGGCGCTGCACTTTCGTTTCGCCAAGAATCGCACGCGTGGCTCCTGGTACCTGCTCAACAAGCGCAAATGGCATCGCATCGGCGGCTTTCCCGAACTGAACACCAAGCAGGTGATCGCCGCACTGCCGGCGGTGCGTCTGCGGGTCGCTGCCGACGGCGCGGCCAGTGTTTCGGCCTGGGTAACCGTGGGTGAACTGCTCGATTGGTTCGGTGATCGCATGGCCAAGTCGCGTGCGCTGTCCGACAAGCGCCGGGCTGCGGGTAAGTCGGCTATCAGTTGCCAACTCAAGCCACGTTTGGACGATCTACTACTGCGCGACGTGAGTGCCCAGACCCTCGACAAGCTGCTGATGTGGCCGGCCCAGGCCGAACTATCGCTGTCCTACGTGCAGCAGCTGTACCGGCTGCTCGCGGTGGCCTTCCGTCAGGCGCGCAAGCTGGACCTGATCCCGGTCAACCCGATGGCGGAAATGAAGTTCGTCAACTTCACCACGGCGCGGATCCTGCCCAAGCCGGCGCGGTTGCGTGACGTGCAGTTGCAGGACCTGGTGAGCCTGCTGGCCGAGCGCTTCGACAGTGCGCCGGGTGACGCCATGCTGGCCTTGATGATGCTGTGCCACGGCACCCGGATCGGCGAGACCCGCCAGTCCCGCTGGGCCGACATCGCGCTGCCAGAGCGTGAGTGGTTCATCCCGGCAGAACACACCAAGACCAAGACCGAGCTGCGGGTGCCGCTGACCGATCAGGTGTGTTCGCTCCTACAGCTGTACCGCACCCGGCAAAACGCCCAGGGCTATGAGGGGCCGCTCCTGTTCCCGTCACGCCGTGGCAAGGCACTCAGTGACAACCAGGCGAGCGCGGTATTCACACGGCTAGGGCAGGGCGCCTGGACCAGTCACGACCTGCGCAAGGTGGCCCGTACCGCGTGGACTGACCTCGGCGTCGACGGCCACATTGGCGAGATGCTGCTGAACCACTCGCTGGGCAAGATCGCCTCCACCTACATCAACACCCAGGCCAAGGAGCAGCGCCGCCTGGCCCTGGTGAAGTGGCACAACTGGTTAGATCAGCGTGGCTTCAAGGCGATCCACATGCAGACAGGCGTTAGATATGAAGATTCGCAAAACCTCGTAGACGCCTTGAACAGCGGGGCCTGCGAGCCAGAACCACAATTTGTTAAGGGCGAGGTTTAAAAATGATCAAAAGGCAGCATGGCCCCGCTTTCAAGGCCACCCCAATCCCGTTGAAGTGGTGCCCGATATGCAAGGGTAAGACGGTCACCTCGGGAGTTTTCCACGAACTGCCCTGTACGGAATGCCACGCCTCCGGCTGGGTATCTGCGGAGACGGGCGAACCGCTGCCGGTCGATATATTGGTGACCCAGCTGGGGCTCATGCTGAACATCTACCAGCAGCGCCTCATCGCCTTTGGCAACCGAATCAATCAGCAGTCAGGTGCGCAGCAGCAATACAACGAGAACAACCGCCGTGGCCCAGGTGCCACCAACTTCACAGGGGATTGAGCCATGGCCTTCACACCGAGCTTTAAAGAACGCACCGCCGAGGATCTGCTCGAGCATTGGGGCCGCTGGGTCGTCCTGGGCTCTGGTGTGTCGTGCTGCGCGTCCCGCGAGAACACCATCCTGTCGCCGATGATCACCGACGACGATGCCCTCTTGATCGACGGGCTCATGGGTCGCCTTCTCAAGCGCTACCCTGAGTGTGGCCAGGTGCTGATGAAGTACTACACCACCCGTGACAGCTCGCTGATGGAAGTCGGCAAGAAGATGGGCTTCGGCGAAGAGAAGACTCGCGGGCTCTGGAAGGCCGGCATTGCCTGGATTGATGGAGCCTTAGATATTCGTCGTCAGGCTGCTTGACAGCCCCGGTCCCGACATATAGATTTCTCGTTACTTTGCGGTTTTTCCGCGAGCAAAGCCCGACCCTGAGTTGGGCTTTTTGCTTTCTACAGTTCACTGAGCCTCGGCATTTGCCGGGGCTTTTTCGTTTTCGGCTCCACCACGCCCATTGCTCCGAGCTGGGAGTGCTGCTGGAGCCGGACCTAATCGCCCCCCAGATCGGGGAGGACAGCGGATGCCCAACATGCCCGATAAGCCAGACACCTGGGTTCTAGTGCTCGCCTGGCTGAGTCAGCACGCCCCGGCCTTTTATGCCGCAGGCTTCGCGATATCGATCTCTGCGCTGCGGATCATCTACGGTGGTGGGACACGCAAGGCGGCGTTCTTCGAGAGCCTGCTGTGTGGCTGCATCACGCTGTCGATGCTGTCCGGCCTTGAACTGATCGGCATCCCGCAGTCAGCAGCCAGCTTGATCGGCGGCATGGTCGGGTTGTTGGGGGTGGATAAGGTCCGCGCCTTTGCTGATCGGGTCACGGGCTTCAAGTTGCCTGGCCGGAATGCTGACTGATGGCCAGCACCTCACCCTGGCATCACCTCTACAAGACCAAGCGCTGGTATCGGTTGCGATGGCACCAGCTACAGGCTGAGCCTACCTGCCGCCTGTGTCGTGCTCTTGATGTGGTCGAGGCTGCCAACATCGTCGACCACGTCAAGCCGCACAAGGGTGACGAGGATCTGTTCTTCGATGCCGGGAATCTACAGAGCCTGTGCAAGCCCTGCCATGACGGCGCCAAGCAGCGACAGGAGAGGACCGGCATTCTGCCTGGTCATGACGTGTCAGGCATCCCAGTGGACCCTAACCACCACTGGAACCGCGTATGAGCGATTGATAAACGCTATCAAAATAGCCTTTGAGGCACGCCAAACCCCCGAATGTGGCACGCCAGTGGCCCAGGGGGGAGGGTAAATTATGAGGTTTTCCGCTGTATAGGACCGCCCTCGACCCTCTTATTCATTTCTAACCCGGAAAAAGCCGCCAAAACACATCGCGGCAATATTGAGAAAACCTATGACAGCCAAGCGCACCCGCTCCGATAGCGCGACATCGGCGGTTGCTGCTATGCAGGCCGCTGCCGCTGGTCCAATCAAGTCGCCGAGGTTCGTCCATTTACGCAAAGGCGACAAGCCATTTTGGGATTCCGTTGTGCGCGCGCGCACGCGTGATAGTTGGACAGACTCCGACCTGGTCCTGGCCGGCAACCTCGCGCGGTGCCTTTCAGACATCGAGCGCCTGCAAAAGGAGATCGATCTGGAGGGCGATGTGTTGAAAAACGATCGTGGTACGCAGGTCATTAACCCCAAGCACAGCCTGCTGGAAACGCTGAGTCGCCGCGCCGTGTCATTGAGCCGAACACTTCAGGTTCATGCCCAGGCTACTCAGGGGGAATCCCGCGACCAGGGCAAGAAGGCGACCAAGCAGCGCGCCGCAGAAAAGGTTCTTGCCGAGCAGGACGATGAAGATCTGATCCCGAGGGCTATGCACTGATGGCAGTCAAGCGCAGGACGCGTGGCGAAAAGGTTATCGCCTTCATTGAGAAGTACTGCCGCGTGCCGGAAGGTCAGCACGTTGGAAAACCTCTGGTGCTTGATCCGTTCCAGAAAGAATTCATCCTGGATGTCTACGACAACCCTGTTGGCACCAGCACTGCCTTTCTCAGCATTGCCCGAAAAAACGGGAAGACGGGTTTGATCGCCGGCATCCTTTTGGCCCACATTGTTGGGCCCGAAGCGGTGCAGAACTCTCAGATCGTATCGGGGGCAATGAGCCGCGAACAGGCCGGCCTGGTGTTCAAGCTGGCCGTGAAGATGATCCAGCTCAACCCAGAGCTGCAGTCTTTGATTCACATCGTGCCCAGCAGCAAGACACTGATCGGCACGCCGCTGAACGTGGAGTACCGAGCGCTATCCGCCGAAGGGAAAACCGCGCACGGGCTGTCGCCGATCTTGGCCATCCTCGATGAGATTGGTCAGGTGCGCGGCCCGCAAAGCGATTTCATTGACGCGATCACGACAGCACAGGGCGCCCACGCGGCGCCGCTGCTGATTGCGATCAGCACCCAGGCTGCGCAGGACAGTGACCTGTTCAGCATCTGGCTCGACGACGCGGAGAAGTCTCAAGACCCGCACATCGTTAGCCGCGTCTACCAGGCGCCAAAGGACTGCAAGGTCACCGATCGCGAAGGGTGGAAGGCTGCAAATCCGGCGCTTGGTTCGTTCCGTTCGCTGGCAGATCTTGAGAAGCAGGCAGAGCGTGCCGACCGGATGCCGGCTTCGGAGAACACGTTCCGCAACCTTTGTCTGAATCAGCGGGTGTCGACGGTTTCCGTCTTCGTCTCCAAAGGTGTTTGGGTCGGCTGCGGCGATGATCCGGACAGCCCGGATGGCATGGATCTGTACGGCGGCCTTGACCTCTCGTTCAGGACTGACCTTACGGCCTTCGTCGTCATCGGCAAACGCGACGGCAATTGGAGTGTCTGGCCATTCTTCTGGACGCCTGAGCAGGGCCTTGCCGAGCGCGCCAAGCGTGACCGAGAGGCGTACGAGGTGTGGGCTAGGGAGGGGCTGCTACTGACCACCCCGGGCGCAACCGTGGACTATGCCTACGTTGCCGCCGATATCGCTCGGATCCTTGCCGAGCTCGGCGGCGACATCCAGGCCATTGCGTTCGACCGATACCGGATCGACCTCTTCAAGCGGGACGCAGAGGCTCAGGGCGTCACGCTGCCTCTGGTCGAGTACGGCCAAGGCTACAAGGACATGACCCCAGCCATTGATGCGTTGGAGTCGGAACTGCTCAACGGGAGGATAAGTCACGGCATGCACCCGGTGCTGACCATGTGCGCATCCAACGCGGTGATCCAGAAAGACCCGGCGGGCAACCGAAAGTTTGCAAAGGACAAGGCGACCGGCCGCATCGACGGAATGTCGGCTCTGGCAATGGCGTTCGGCGCGACCCTTGGTGCTCCCGAAGAGGTCAAGGGCGACATCGACCACTATCTCAAAAACGGATTCTCCGGACTTCTATAGGCTCACTATGGCTTCTCGCTGGTACAACCCGATGAGCTGGAGTTTCTTCGGCTTCAACGATCCCAAAACAGGCCAGTACATCGAGGTCAATAACGAAATTGGCGGCCAGACGCGCTCGGGTGAAGTTGTTACACCCAAGAAGGCGATGGCGATTCCTATTGTCTGGTCCTGCGTAAAAATACTCAGCGAGACAGTGTCGGGGCTTCCCCTGAAGCTCTACGACGATCTCCCGGCGGGGCGAGCTCTTGCCAAAGGTAACAGCCGTGCGGCGCGCTTACTGGCTAAGCCAAACCCGTACATGACAATGCTCAACTTCATCAAAGCGATCATCGTCAACATGGCGCTGCGCGGGAATGCTTTTGCACTGATCGAGCGCAACGATGCAGGCGAGTTCATCGGTTTTATCCCGCTGGGCGCCGACTCTGTCGAGGTGAACACCGACGATGACTTGATTTACTGGGTGACCTTGAAGGGTGAGCGCTTTCCGGTATCTCCGGAGTTCATGTTGCACTTCAAGATATTCAGCGCGGACGGAATCAATGGGTTGTCCCCGGTTGAGTTTCAGAAGGAAGCGATGGGCCTGGCAAAAGCGGCTCAGAGCTGGTCATCGCGGTTTATGCGCAAAGGCGGCTTCACCGGCGGGTATGTCATCTACGACAACTTCTTGACTGCGGAACAGCAGGCGCAAGTGCTCGACAAGTTCCCAAAGATTCGTGATGGGGATGTAGAGGACATCGGGAAAATGGGGCTGCTTCAGGGTGGCCCGAAGATTGTCCCTGCCGGCATGACGCAGAAAGACAGCCAGTTCATTGAGTCCCAGCAGTTCCAGGAAGAAGCCCTTGCGGGTATCTGGGGCGTGCCGCTGTACCTGGCCAACCGCGCCGGCAAGACCTCGATCATGGGCTCCAACCTGGAGCAGCAAACCAGCGGTTTTATCACCTTCGGCCTCAGTCCCTACATCAAGGCGATCGAGGACGAGATCAACGACAAGCTCTTTGGCGGCACGACTCAGTTCGTCGAGTTCGTGGTGGAAGGCATTCTGCGGGCTGACAGCGCTGGTCGGGCCACCTACTACGGTAGCGCCCTGGGAGGCTCTGGCGGCTCCGGCTGGATGACCATCAACGAAGTTCGGCGCAAAGAAAACCTTCCTCCGCTGGTTGGCGAAGAATACGACCGGGTCACCCGGTGGGAGATGCAGACAAATGTCAAAGATTGAAGTCCCGTTTGAGCTGAAAGGAATGGACGACGCGGGCAACTTTGAAGGCTATGCCGCGGTGTTCAATAACATTGATCTGGGTGACGACGTGATCCTGCCCGGCGCATTCACGAAGGTGAAGACGACTCGCGGGGGACGCCTGAAACTGGCGCTGTTCCATGATCTGACCCGGCTAGTGGGCTCTGCGGCGTTCACCCAAGACGATCATGGCCTTTACCTCAAAGGCAAGATCAACCTGGCCGTGAGCTATGCGCGTGACGCATACGAGCTCATGAAGGAAGAGACGCTGGACAGTATGTCCATCGGCTTCAACACCATCAAAGCCACGTTTGAAGAGCGTGATGGTCGCACTGTGCGGCTGATCAGTGCTGCTGAACTGTGGGAAGCCTCAATCGTGCCTTTCGGCATGAACCCAGAGGCAAAGGTTACCGACGTGAAGTCGGATATCAGACTTTTTGAAGCAGCCCTGCGCGAACGCATGGGGCTCTCGCAAAAGGAGGCGGCAGCAGTCGCCTCGCTCGGCTATTCCGCCGTACACCGTGATGGTGGGACGGCGGCCACGGCGATCGTGGATGAGCTGAAAGAAATATCCAACCTGTTCAAAAACCAATTTGGAGTTCAGCCATGACCGCTGATGTTAAAGAAATTCGCGAAGCCCTGGAAAAACAACTCTCCGAGGGCTTCGGAGGGCTGCAACAGAAATATGACCATGTGTCGGCGGAGCTCGAAAAGGGCAACGCTGCAACCAAGGACATTAAGTCTCAGATCGAAAACCAAAAGGGTGAGATCGAGCGCGTTATCGAGCAGGTGCAGAAGCTCGAAGAAAAGGGTGTTCGTCTGCGTTCCCCGGGCGGCGAGCAGAAGGGCTTCATTGACTTCGTTAAAGGCAACGACGATTACAAAGCGCTGCTCGATAAGAAGCAGGACCGCGCCGAAATCGAAGTAACCAAATCGGCCATGGCGACCATGTCCGAGGCCAAGGTGACCAGCGCCGGTCTGGTTGCTCCTCAGTACGACCCAGTCATTCAGGACAAGCCACGGCAGAACCTGGTTATCCAGGACTTGATTCCGTCGACGCCAGTTACCGGCACCACCTTCACTTACTTCAAGGAACTGCTCCACACCCTGGGCGCAGGCATGGTCGGTGAGGGTGAAGCGAAGCCTTCCAGCGACGTGACCTTCGAAGAAGCCACCGACACCATCAAGAAGATCGCGGTTTGGATGCCGGTAACCGACGAAGCCCTGGACGACGTGCCGCAGCTCTACAGCTACATTCAGGAGCTGCTGCGCTATGACCTGAAGCTGAAGAAAGAAGGCCAAATCCTCAAGGGCGATGGCATCGGCAAGAACATGAACGGCATCATGACTCAGGCGACAGCGTTCAACGCTGCCTTGAGCAAGGCGAATGATACCGCTATCGACACGGTCCGCCGGGCCTTGTATCAGGTCGGCAAGCAATCCAAGCGTTCTGCTGATGCCGTAGTGATGACCGATCTGGATTGGATGAACATCGAGTTGGAGAAGGACGGCGAGAACCGTTACCTGTTTGCCAACCTGCAGGGCCTGGTTACTCCGATCCTGTGGGGCCGCCCAATTGTGGCTTCCGACAGCATGGACGAAGGCGATGGCACCACCACCGGTGGCGAGTTCCTGACGGGCTCTTTCGCCCAGGGCGCACGGATCTATGACCGCATGGCGTTCACCATCAAGGTCGGCATGATCAACGACGACTTCATCAAGAACAAGCGCGCCATCTTGGTCGAGGAGCGTTTGGGTCTGGCGGTGCGCCGCCCTTACGCGTTCGTGAAGGGCCGCTTCAAGCCTCAGGCTTGATTGTGTCGAATTGATCCCGGGGCCTTACGGCCCCTTTTTTTGTGGAGAAGGTTATGAAAATCAAAGTTCTGTGGGGCTTCGAAGGGGACCCTGACAAGGTCAAGGTGAACAACGGCCGAGTATCCGCCGGCGAGGTTCTCGACCTGGAAGATGAGGAATACGCTCATCGCTTGATCGGAAAGGGTTTGGCTGCACTCGACAAGGAAGGCTCCACACCCAAGACCAATAAGCAATCTAAGCCCGACGAGACCAAGTAATGATCGACCTGGCGCGCGTGAAGCTCCACCTGAAGGTGGACGGCGACGAGGAAGATGCGCTCATCACCGGTTACTTCGCGGCCGCCAAGTCCCATGTCGCAATGCACTGTGACCGGGAGCTGGTCGAGGGAGCACCGGCCGGACCAGAGCAGATGGGTTTTACCCCGGATGTTGAGCAGGCAGTGCTGCTGCTGGTCGGCCACTGGTATGCCAATCGGGAGGCTGTCGTGATCGGCACCATTTCATCGGCAGTCCCTATGGCTGTTGATCGTCTTCTCTGGCCAAGGAAGCGTTTCTGATGAGAGCAGGCCCAATGCGTCACCGCTGCACCATGTTCAGGCCGGTGCTGACCAAGAACAAATCAGGCGGCTCCGATGTCACCTGGGTCGAAGTCGGCAAGCTGTGGGCTGAGATCACTATGCCGACAGGCCGCATTGCCCCTGTTGCTGAAAGGCTTACGGCGGTAATCATCGCCGAAATCCGCATTCGCCCCAGGGCTGACGCGGTGGCCGGCAACCGCCTGGTGCATACGGCAAAAGGAATCACCACCACCTACCTGATCGGCGCTGTGCTGATCGACAACGAGAACACCATGCTCCGGCTGCCGTGTTCCAACGTACCCAACCCATAGAGGTGGATCATGAAAGTAATTGCCCTGGGCACCCTGTCCGGCGCCACTGGCGACCGGGAGAAGGGTGAAGATTTTGTGGTCGACGCCAAACTCGGCGCCGATCTTGTCGCGCGCGGCCTGGTGGAGCCTGCACCCGAAGCAGCGCCCACAACTGAAAAGCCGGCCAGGGCCAAGGAGTAGGCCATGGCTGTCCGCCGCTCCCGCATGTCCGGCGACTTCAAGTTGCGCCGAACCCTGCGAAATATCCACGCGACCATGGAAAACGAGCTGCGGCCGACCATGCAGAAATGTGCCGACCGTATCCTCGGCACCATGCAGCAGTTGATTCCAAAGGACACTGGCGAGGCCGCTGCTGCACTTAAGGCTTTCGTGTCGAAAAGCGGCCTGGATGCCCAGATCGGGATTCGAGGCAAACGGGATAATCAGCGATTTTTCTATTTGCGATTCATTGAGTACGGAACCAAAGGTTACAACGGCACCCTGTATCGACGAGCCGACCGAAACTCTATTGGCGGGCATACCAACAACCGTGACAAGTCAAAGATGGGTGGCCGGCGCAATGCATTGCGTGCAAGGGACACAAAGAACAAGTCGGACGGAGCCACGTTCTTCGGTAAATACCCGGATATCCCGGCCCGACCAGCGCACCCCTGGCTGCGGCCTGCAATGGACGTGAACCGCGAGTTCGTCATTGCAGAAATTGAGGCTGCGATCAGTCGAACGCTGATCAAGGCAAGCAGAGGCGAAGGATATGTCTGATCCGTCTGTTGCATTGCAGGAAGCAATGTTCGCTCGGCTGGAGGCCGAAGTGTCGTGCCCAGTTCATGACGGCGCGCCCCTGGACGCGCCCATGCCGTACGTTTCGTTCGACAGGGAGATATCCACCAACATCTCACCCATTGCCGGGAGGAAGCGGCAGCAGCGTCTGATCTACCTATCGGTTTGGTCGGATGCCATCGGCCAGGCAGAAGTTAAAGGAATCATCGGTGAGGTTGTAGTCGCCCTGGACGAGCGCCGCTTGCCGTTGACTGTGGGCCGGGCCGTATCGGTCAGGGTCGAGCAGGCCGACGCTCAGCGCGATGCTGACGGCGTCACGTACCAGGGATCGGTCACGGTCCGCGTTATCACCACCTACTAAATCCAACACCCCGGCCGCCCTGCGGCTTTATCCAATGTGCCCTTGGAGGAACCCCCATGGCCGAAGACAACCTCAACACAGCCGCCGGCTGCCGACTTGCTATCGGCAGTAAAAGCGCGGCTGACACAGAAGCTGAATACAAGGCAGATACTTACGTCGATGTTGGCGAGATCGAGGACCTTGGCGAGTTCGGCGATACCTTCAGCGCCGTGAACTTCACTGCGCTGAGCGATGGCCGTGTGCGCAAGTACAAGGGCACTGCCGATGCAGGCAACATGACCGTGACTGTCGGTTTGGACAATGGCGACGCCGGGCAGAAGGCGGTTGCGGTCGCGCATAAAGACCGTAGCAAGGGCAACTACAACATCAAGGTTACGCTGAACGATGGCGATCCGGGTGCCACCCCTGTGGTTCTGCCTACTACGTTCTACTTTGGCGTGAAGGTGATGAACAACACAGTCGCGCCAGGCGCAGCCGACAACGTCGTACGCCGCAACGTGACGCTCGCCATCAACACCGCAATCCTCGAAATCCTGGCCGGCCCAGCTGCCCCTTGAATGATGGGGGCTTGCCCCCGTCTCGACCGTGAGAATCTGGAATGAGCGAAGCCTTACACGGCACCATCACGCTGGTGATCGGTGCCCGCAGTTACACCCTCAAGCCCACCCTTGACGCAGCCCTGCGAATCGAAACCCGCTTTGGCGGGTTACGTGGTGCTCTGGAAGCCATGCGGCTGATGAGCATCGCTGCCTGCGCCGATATTCTGGTTGCGGGCGCCGACCTAAAGCCGGATCAGCATGCGGTTATCGCTGGTGAAGTTTTTCACACCGGCGTGGCCAAGGTGTCGGCCCAACTGACGGAGTTCATCACCGTCCTGCTCAATCCGGTGCCACCGAGCGTAGCCAGCCGGGGAAAGGACGAGGCGGACAGCACAGCGCAGTGAAGAACGGTAGCTACGTCGACTACCTGTTCGGCGTCGCTACTGGCTGGCTTGGCTGGCCGCCTGACACCGCCTGGCGCACCCCGATTCCGCAAATCATGCTCGCGCTCGATGCGCGCCTTGACTGGACTGGGCGGGGTCAGGCGCAAACCGGCGCCCAGAAGACTGCCCCACGCAAGCGTGAAAGCGTGGGAGATAGGCTGAAAGCCTTCCTGCGCGGGCGTCGTGAAGAGTAAGTGACCGCCTTTGTGCGGTTTTTTTGTGCTTGGAGAATTGCATGGCCGACCAACAAGTCCAGGGGATGCTGGTTCAGATTGAGGCGACAACAGCCCAGCTGCGTCGCGAACTGGCGACCGCTGACCAGGTGGTGGCGCGCAGCACTCAGGCGATCGACCGCAATTTGGCGAACGTCGATACGGCCTTCGACAGGACTGGCGCCGCGGCCCAGGGCGCTGGCGCTCTCATGCGAGGTGCCTTTGCCGCAGTGGCTGGCGCTGGCCTCATTGGCGGAATAATTAAGCAGGTCGACGCTTACGGGCAGATGTCCGACCGGATGAGGGCGGCTGCGGGTAGCGCGGGCGAGTACCAGTTGGTGCAGGAGCATCTGCTGCAAACCGCTCAAGAGACCTACCGTCCCTTGGCAGAGGCTCAAGAGCTCTACATCCGTACCGCTGACGTGATGCGTAGCTTGGGCTTCAACACTCAACAGACGCTCGATATCACTGACAGCTTCAGCTTTCTGCTGGTGACCAACGCTGCGGCGGCCGACAAAGCTGGCTCAGCGCTGGATGCTTATTCAAAGGCATTGCAAACCGGAAAGGTTGAGGCGGACGGGTGGGTCGCAATCCAAGGCGCTATGCCAACGATCGTCGAGGCCATTGCAACTGCTACCGGTAAAAGCGCGGAGGAGGTACGCAAGCTGGGTGTCGAGGGCAAGCTTTCCCTCGAAGCAATCAACGCCGGGCTTTTAGGCACTGTTGATGTAAATCGCAAGGCAGCCGCCGCAATGTCCACCAGCGTGCAGGACGCGATGGTGAACATCAGCAACGCCATCCAGACGTTCTTGGGTGGCATGGAAGAGCAGACGGGTGCGGTTGCAGGCCTTTCGGGAATCCTGCTCGCTCTAGCTGATAACGTTGACCTTGTCGCGGTTGCTATGGGGGGCGCGGGCGCAGCCGCACTGACCAACTATGTCGCGAAGTCCGGTCTGGCACTGAAGGCTGCCCTGGCCCAGCGCGCCGCAGAGATCCAAAACGCCCAGGCTGCACTGCGTGCCGCCGACGCGCAACGGATCTACGCACAAGCGCAGGTCCAGCAGGCACAGGCCTCCGTGGCAGCCGCCACTGGGCTCCAGCGTCTGTCGCTGGTACAGACGCAACTGATTCCGCGTCAGGCTGCGCTCAAGGCGTCCACCGACGCGCTGGCAATTGCTCAGATGAACCTGACGCGCGCTGCTACTGGCGGGCTGCTGGCTGCCCTGGGCGGGCCAATGGGCTTGGCGCTGTTGGCCGGCACGGCTGCGGCCAGCTTCCTGCTGCTTCGCGACAACGCCGACAAGGCCGGAGTAAGTCTCGACGATCTGCAAAAGCCGGTCGCCCAGCTGCGTGAGGAATTCGCAAAGCTCAACAAGGACCAGCGCGAAGCGTCGCTGGTCAAATGGCAGCAGGAACAGGTCAATGCCACTGACAAGGTCAGGGACGCCTATGGCGACCTGGCTAAGTCGATTCGCTCTGCCGTTGTTACCGCGCCGGCTCGAGACTCCAACGGCCAGTACAACCGGCAACTGGCCGAGTATCAGGGCCTGATCGATCGTCTAAACGAGGCGCGTGCTTCTGGCCAGGGATTGTCACCTGTCCTTCAGGAGGTCTCAGCTCGACTGCAACTGCCGGCCGCCACGATTCAGCAATGGATCACCCAGGCCGGCGCCGTCAGCGATGCCGACCAACGCACCAACCTGATCGCCGAAACGTTGCGGGTGCTCACTGGCGTCACCGACCAGAACACCTCGTCCACTCAGGCGAACAACGCTGCCAAGTCCGGAATGAGTACGGCCGGGCAGACGTACCTGGAATCTCTGCAGAAACAGTTGGCCGGCCTTCAGGACAACGGCGACGCGATGAAAATCGCCAACCGGCACATCGCAGACAATGTCGACCTCACCGAGACCGACCGGCAGGCGATCCTGTCAGCTGCCAGTGCGATCGAGTCACAGAAGAAGGCCAACAAGGACGCAACTGAAGGGAGCAAGGACCGCACCAAGTCGCTCAAGGACGAGATCAAAGCACTTGATGCGATCATCGACCGCGCGCTGCCTGAGAAGAAGCGCCTGAGCGATTTGTCGGAGGGCGTGCAGGGGCTGCGCAAGGCGCAGGCCGCAGGCAAGATCAGTGCCGCCGAGATGGAACTCGGTATCAAGAACCTCAACACGGCCTATGCCGACCCAGTCATCCAGAAGCGGGCGGAGGAAGAAAAAAAGCTTGCGGAAATCCGCCGCAACAGTGCAGACGCCTATCGCAAGGCCATGGAGGTTGTGCTGCAGACCCGCCAGGACGCGATCACCGCTGACGTGGCCGGGGTAGGCATGGGTGATGACGACCGAGAGCAGGCCGACCGGCTGAACGCGGTTCGCCAGAAATACGCCGAATCCCGCCGGCAGCTGGAGGAACAGCAAGAGGATGTTTCCCGCAGGCTCAGTCAGGAGGCCTACCAACAGCGCCTGGCCGATCTGGCTGACTATCAGGCCCGCGAACTGCAAATGGAGGTTGATGGCTTCGACGCACGGATGGAGGCACAGAGGGACTACCGCAATGGCGCCAAGCGCGCATGGGCAAACATTCAGGCCGACGCGGCCAACGTGGCCGGGGCAACAGATGACACGCTCACCACGGGCTTCAACTCGGCCCGGGATGCTCTCGCCGATTTTGCCATGACGGGCAAAGCCAACTTCAAGAGCTTCGCCGTCAGCGTCATCTCTGACATGGCCAAGATCGCCAGCCAGCAGGCTGCGAGCTCGCTACTGAGTGGGCTGGTGGGGATGGGCGTCTCGGCAGTCGGCAGCTACTTCGGCGGCGGCAATGGTATGGCCGCTGGTTCGGCCGGTGCCAACTCTTCTAGCCTCGGTGCATCACAGGCAGGCTATGGCAGCGCTTACTTCCCGCAGGCGAAGGGCGGGGCCTGGAACGGTGGCGCACAGTTTTTTGCTAAGGGCGGCGCCTTTACGAACAGCATTGTGAATCAGCCCATTGCATTTGGTATGGCCGATGGCGGCCTCGGTGTTGCTGGTGAGGCTGGCCCGGAGGCGATCATGCCGCTGGCCCGCGGTTCAGATGGATCGCTGGGCGTGCAAATGGTTGGCGGGATGGGGTCGGGCTCGACGGTCGTGCAGGTCACCGTCCCGGTTTCCTTGACTGTTGAGGATCGGAGCAATGACGGCATGGAGTTGGACAGCGCAGCTTTGCAGCAGAACCTACAGCAGCAAATGGAAGGGGTAGCCGAGCGTGCGATCGCCGTGTCATGGCGCCCCGGCGGCGTTAGTCACCGCAACAGTACCGGGAGGCGCTGATGGCAATCGAAACATTCACCTGGGTACCTGACGATGAGGCTGGTGGTGACAGCACCCTGCGGACAAGAAAATCACAGTTCGGTGATGGCTATGCCCAAGTGTCCAGCGACGGGCTGAATGGTGAGACCGATAGTTGGTCCCTTTCATTCGGTGGCCTGACAGACGAAATCGCGCCGGCGATCGCATTCATACGTCGCCACCGCGGCGCCAAGTCGTTCCTGTGGACCAATCCCGAGGGTGTGCTCGGTATGTACCGGTGTGAAACCTTCCGACAGCAACGCAAGCCAGGTGGCCTCGCGGTGCTGTCGGCAACCTTTGAGAGAGCGTTTCATCCATGAGCTTGATCACGCAGTTACAGAAGCTCGATCCCGGGGCCGAGATCCTACTATTCGAGTTGGATGGCTCGGACTTCGGTGCCGACGTGTTGCGGTTCCATGGCCACGCAATTCCGCATACAGCGGAAGAGCTGGCGGCGGCCGGCGCCAGTGCCGATCAGTTGCCTGCCAAATCCATCTGGTGGCAGGGAAACGAGTATGCCGCCTGGCCAATGCAGATCGACGGGATCGAGGCAAATTCGGACGGCACCGTGGTGCGGCCGACGCTGACGGTGGGCAACGTCAACGGTCGTATTACCGCGCTGTGCTTGGCCTTCGACAATCTGCTCGAGTTCCAGCTGACGATGCGCCTTACCCTGGCGCAGTACCTGGACGCTGACAACTTCCCCGAGGGCAATCCCGAGGCTGATCCGGGGGAGGAGGCGCTAGAGGTGTGGTACGTGGATCAGAAGATATCGGAGAACGGCACCACTGTTGCCTGGGAGCTCGCCAGTCCCGGTGATGTTGGCGGTGAGACGATCGGTCGGCAGATGACAACTCTGTGCCACTGGGCTATGACCAACGGTTACCGGGGACCAAATTGCGGATACACCGGCCCTTACCGTGACAAGGATGGCAACCTGACCGACAACCCCGTGCTGGACGAGTGCGACGGATGTATGGGTACCGGGTGCGTGCCGCGCTTCGGCGAGGGCAACCCGCTGCCGTACGGGGGTTTTCCAGCTGTGTCACTCATTGCCCGGAGCTGAAAAATGCGCAAACACATCATCGCAGCCATACAGGCGCATGCGGCGGCCGAGTACCCGAAAGAGTGCTGCGGGCTTTTGATTTCCGTGGGCCGGGCGGAGAAGTACTTCCCTTGCAGGAACATCGCCGCCGATCCGAATGAAGAGTTCCGTCTTGATCCCGAAGACTATGCCGCGGCAGAAGATCAGGGCGCGGTGATCGGCATCGTGCATTCGCACCCCGATGCTACATCCAGACCATCACCTCACGACTTGGCCATGTGTGAGGCCACGGCCTTGCCCTGGCACATTCTGTCGTGGCCCGAGGGGGATCTGCGGACGATCACCCCGACCGGTAGCGTGCCGCTACTCAAGCGACCGTTTGTTCATGGGGTTTGGGACTGTTGGGCAGTATGCGCCGAGTGGTACCAGCGTGAGTGGGGGATTGAGTTCGAAGCCTTCCAGCGTGCTGATGGCTGGTGGGAGAGTGCTGACAGCGTCAGCCTGTACGAGCAGCATTATGAGGCCGCCGGGTTCGTCCGCGTGGACAGACCGCAGCGCGGCGACATGATCGTGATGGCTGTAGGTCGCACTGCGCACCCGAACCACGCCGGGATCTATCTGGGCAGCGCCCCTGCGCTACCCGGTGAGCAGGCCGAGGTCTTCGGCTCCGGCCCGTTCCTGCTGCACCACCTGTATGGCAGGCCGTCAGAAATCATCGTTTTTGGTGGGCCATGGTTCGACCGGACCCGCCTGGTGCTGCGCCACCGTGATGCGAGGTGATACATTGAGCGCTTTCGAGGGAGAGAAGAAATGCGAATTCTGATCGGGGCGTTGGGCTTGGTGTTTGTCGCGGGGTGTGCGAGCGTCGGCGATACCAGAAGCAATCCGCCGCTGCTCAATCTCAAAACATCAAAACAGCCTGCAGAGGTCGCGGAGTGTATTCGCGATTCTTGGCAAGCCACTACTGTGCTCGGCGTAAGTGTGGGCGGCGTCCTCCAATCTTCCGGCCCGCGCTATTCCATTCTGGCTCCAGATGCCCAGTCGCCTCTCCATGTTGTGGATGTAACTCCTACAGAGGGCGGGTCTTTGGTTCGGTACCACTTTTACCGTACCTGGCAGTCGCCTCTTCAGCGAGTCACCGATGCTGTCAGGTCTTGCGCTGGATAGCGCACCCCAATCAATTTCAAAAGCCACCTTCGGGTGGTTTTTTTCTGTCTGGAGAAATCAATGTCGGTTCTCGCTATCGAATACCAGCCAATGAAAACAGTTTTGTTGTATGGCCAGCTTCGACAATTCGGGCGGTCGTTCAGGCTGTCGGTACGGTCTCCAGCCGAGGCGATCAAAGCGCTCTGCGTGCAGATTCCCGGGTTTGAACGGTTCCTCGCCAATGCCAGAGCAGAAGGGATCGAGTTTGCCATTTTTCGAGGGAGCAAAAACCTAGAGGAAAAAGAGCTTGGATTCAGCGGTTCCGGTGATATACGGATCGCTCCAGTTGTCGTCGGCAGTAAGCGGGCGGGGCTGCTTCAAACCATTATTGGCGTGGTTATTGTCGCACTGGCGTGGTGGAACCCGCTGGGTTGGTCTGCTGCAACGGCATTGGCTGTAGGCATGGGCGGCGGATCAATGGCCATCGGGGGCGTTATCCAAATGCTGAGCCCCCAAGCCAAGGGGCTATCTATGAGCGGTGGCCCAGAAAACATGCCTTCCTACGCTTTCGGATCCGCCAAGAACACTACGGCTAGCGGCAATCCGGTCCCGATCTGCATTGGCCGGCGCCGGTGGGGTGGGGCGATCATCTCTGCCTCGATCTACGCCCAAGACAAGGCGTAGCGCTCATCACCAAATATTACAGAACGCCTCCGGGCGTTTTTTTATGCCTGGAGAAAAACGTGGACGCAGCAGCTCACATTGATGTTACCGGTTCGAAGGGCGGCGAGAAGAAGCCGAAGACCCCGGTAGAGGCGCCGGACAGTCTCCGCTCCACGAACATCGCCAAGATCTTGCTGGCGGTGGGCGAGGGCGAGTTTGATGGTACGCCGACTGCGCGTGACATTTATCTCGACAACACACCGATCATGGACGCTGGCGGGAGTATCAATTTCCCGGGCGTGAAGTGGGAATGGCGGCCGGGCACAGTGGAGCAGGAATACATTCAGGGTATCCCTTCAGTCGAAAACGAAACCACCGTCAACGTCGAGCTGCGTAGCGATAACCCCTTCACCCGCACATTGAGCAACACTCAGCTCTCCAGGCTTCGTGTGCGATTCGCCTGGCCGCGCCTGGTGAGCCAAGACAGCAGCGGTAACACCAATGGCTATCGGATCGAGTACGCCATCGACATCTCTACCGATGGTGGCGCGTTCGTGGAATCGCTGCGTGGGGCTGTGGACGGAAAGACCACTAACGGTTATCAGCGCTCTGAGCCCGTGAATCTCCCGATCGCCACTACTGGCTGGGCCTTCCGAGTGCGCCGCCTCACGCCGAACGCCAACGCCGGCACGATCGCTGACACGATGACCATCGCGGGATACACGGAGATCATCGACCAGAAGTTGTGCTATCCGAATACCGCGCTGCTGTACATCGAGTTCGACGCCGAGCAGTTCCAGAACATCCCAGCGGTGACCGTCAACTGCAACGGTCAGCGCTGGCCAGTACCGAGCAATTATGACCCCGTGAGCCGGACCTATGCCGGGGTGTGGGATGGCACGTTCAAAATGGGCTGGACGAACAACCCGGTGTGGGCTACCTACGGCATCTGCGTTAATGATCGCTTTGGCCTTGGCAAGCGTATCCAGAGCTGGATGGTCGACAAGTGGGAGATGTACCGCATCGGCCAATACTGTGATCAACAGGTGTCGAACGGGGTTGGTGGCCTGGAGCCGCGCTATCTGTGTGATCTGAACCTGCAAGGCAAGGCCGAGGCCTGGACGCTGCTGCGTGACCTGTCGGCAATCTATCGCGGAATGGTTTACTGGGCGCAGGGCTCGCTGTACATGCAAGCCGACATGCCGCGCGCGCAGGACATCGATTACACCTTCACCCGTTCGAATGTCATCGACGGCGACTTCGTCTACGGCGGCGCCGAGCGCGACACGCATTACAGTCGCGCCCTGGTCAGCTATGACAACCCGCTCAACAACTACGACACCGATGTAATACCGGTGACTGACGCAGCCCTCCAGCGCCGGTACCGCGACCGGCCCATTGAAATCTCGGCGATCGGCTGCACGCGGGCCAGTGAGGCCCAGCGCCGCGGCAAGTGGGCGCTGCTCAGTAACAGCCAGGACCGCACCGTATCGTTCAAGACGGGCATGGAAGGGGCGAGCGTCTTGCCAGGCTTCGTGATACCCGTCGCTGACGAACTGGTGGCGGGAAGGCCGAATGGCGGGCGCATCTCTGCGGTGTCGGGACGCACTGTGACGTTGGACCGTGACACGCCAGTGAAGGCCGGTGACCGCTTGATCGTCAACCTCCCGAACGGCACAGCGCAGGGAAGAACCGTTGAGTCTGTTGCCGACCGTGCTGTGACGGTGACCACTGCTTACACGCTGCAGCCCGAGCCGCAATTGCAATGGGCAATTGACTACGAGGATCTGGCCGTTCAGTTGTTCCGCGTGCTCAAGCGCAAGCGCACAGCCGAAGGCGAGTATGAGTTCACCGCGCTGGAGTTCAACCCGAGCAAGTTCGCAGCGATCGACAACGGCGCCAAGCTGGAAGAGCGCCCAATCAGCGTAATCCCGGTGACCACCGTCCCGTCCCCGGCCAGCGTCAGCCTGACCTCTGGTCACGCTATTGATCAAGGTATCGCGGTAAACACACTGACGATCGAATGGCCTGCGGTTGAGGGTGCGGTCGCCTATGACATTGAGTGGCGAAAGGACAACAATAACTGGATCAGGCTGCAGCGCAATGGCTCGACCAGTGTAGATGTCACGGGTATTTATTCGGGTGCGTATCTGGCCCGGGTGCGTGCGGTGAGCTCCTTTGACATCACGTCGCAATGGCGAAACTCGATCCTGACCAGCCTGAAGGGTAAAGAGGGTGTGCCGCCGGCTGTGGCATTCCTGACCACCACCAGCCTTGTCTACGGTATCGGCATCCAGTGGGGTTTTCCACCAGGTGCAGAGGATACCCAGCGCACGGAGCTCTGGTATAGCGAGTCGCCCGATCTGGAGACCGCTAAGAAGCTCAGCGACTTCAGCTACCCGCAGGCCAAGCACGAAATGCACAGCCTGCTGGCAGGGGCGAGCCTGTTTTTCTGGGCGCGTCTGGTGGACCGTACCGGCAACGTCGGGCCGTTCTTCCCGGTCACGGGGGCGGTCAATGGCCAGGCCAGCTCGGACCAGACCGAGTACGACAAGTACTTTGCCGACAAGATCGGCAAGGGTGCGCTGTATCCAAGCCTGCGAGAAGAGATCGACCTGATTTCGGGGGATGGCGACGGATCGGTCAACGAACGATTGAAGGAGGCCAAGGCAGAACTGGAGGGGTTGCTGGGCCAGATTACCGGGGCGGAGCCGTACGATCCCACGAAACCCTACACAGCCGGCGCATTCACGCAAAAGGATGGGCACCTGTACCAGGCGACTGGCCCGGTACCGGCCGGCGAAGCGCCGCCAAACCCGCTGTACTGGAAGGACATCGGCACGATCCTGCAAACCACCGACGCGCTGGCCCAGCAGGTTCAACTGGTCACCAGCATGATCGAGGAGATTGAGGGCCAGGTGGTGGCCACCGCGACATCGGTTGAGGCACTGCGCTCGGCCGCCCGTGGTGATGATGGTGCGGGCGACCTGGCGGACGCGATGAAGGGCTGGCAATCGACGGCTGATCTCGGGATTGAGAAGCGCACGCGAGCTTCTGAAAGCGATGCAATGGCGCGGCAACTGACCACGCTCAACGCCAGGGTAGGGGCGAACCAGTCCGGGCTGACCGTGCTGGAGCAGGTGGTGGCCACCAACAAGCAGACGGCAGCCACCCAACTGACTCAGCTCAAAAGCGACTTGGAGTTGACCGAAGGGAAGGTAGCCGGCAATGCCCAGGCCATTACCGGCCTCGACACCAAGGTCACCAACCTCGACGGCAAGGTCACGTCTCAAGCGTCCAGCAATGAGGCGCTGCGGGCTTCGGTGCGCGGCGATGATGGTTCCGGTGATCTTGCCGGCGCTATCAAGGCCTGGGAGTCGACAGCCAGCTTTGAGGTCGAGAAGAAGGTGCAGGCTACTGCGACTGAGGCGCTGGCCAAGAGGACAGAAACCCTGCAGTCGAGCATCGGCCAGACCAGTGCATCTGTGCAGGCCGTCAGCGAGACCGTGGTCCAGCTCGACGGCAAGGTTTCTGCCCAGACCACCATGAAGGCTCAAACCATTGTGGATGGTCGGAAGGTTGTGACTGGGCTGGCGTTTGGTTCGGATGGTGAACAGTCGGAGTTCTTGATTTTTGCGCAGCGATTTGCAGTCGTGAACGAGATCGACGGAACAGTCATCCCGATGTTTGTGGTCCAGAACAATCAGGTTGTATTCAACACAGCGATCATCAGCAAGGCGTTTATCCAGGAGATCATCCTTGGAATGAACTTGAAGTCCGCAGCTGTAGATGGAAATGGGCAGCCGCTGTTCGAGTTGAATGTGGCGACTGGCTCCTGGGTGTTCCGTGGTAGTAAAAACGGCAACTCCTCACTACTCAATAGTGACGGGCTTAAATTCACCTATGCCAACGGTGTTGATGGCATTGAACTGGTTCTTTGACATGGTTGGTTTAATAATTAGGGATAAAGACACAGGTTTAGTAAAAGTTGATATGACTAGTTTCATTAGTCAAGAGACTGGAAGCGTTGAAACGGGCGGTCAGAACGGGTCTATTCAGATACCGGCTGCGCCGCCTGGCAGGTCCCTGTTTTTTTCTGTCTGTCCGCTGGTTGATTTGCAGGTTGAGAAAGGGAAGAGGCCTGGAGTCACGCTTAACGGAACCACTCTGTCTTGGGTTTATTCATACAATACCGCTGGCTGGGGTTTCTTCTCGGCCAATTGTCGCATTAGCTACGGGTACTACTAATGAGTGCAAGGTTAATAGCCAGGCTTGAAAGTGGTGAGATTTTGTATGACACAACTAAGATTAGCTATGGATTAGTAAAGTCGGGATATCTTAGCTATTTTGAAAACTGGAGGCAGCTACGTAAGCGCGGGATCAACGTTGATCCTAATATTGGTAGTAGCTGGGTTGATCAAGGAGTGCCTGGCATTAATCAGTACGGCTTCACCGTAGACAATCCTAGATCCCCAATTGTTTTTTTGGTGGGTAAGGGGGTCGTGACGGGCGTTAAGGTCTCTGGGAACAGTAAGACATATCTTTATGCTGGAGCTTCTGAGGTAACCAAGTTTTACTGTTTTGATTTGATGGCGGATGATGAGGTTAACGGCCCCGGCCTAAAGTCGAGGTCCGATAATGGAGTTTTGACATTCAATTCAAGGCAGGCCCCGCTTAATGTGATTGCTGCTGTAACCGCTCCGGTGCCTGGTACACCCAATAGATTTGGTAGGCCAGTAACTACGTACGTTGGTGGTCGGAATGAACGTATAAGTTTTCAAACCACAGGGGGGTGTGCTTCTGTTCATTCGGTCGTAGATGTACCACTTCCAGGTGGCTATGAATATGCAGCCTTTCTGCCATGGAGTAGAAGTTGTGGGATTGTCGATCCCTATGCCTACAATACGTCCGGCGGTGATATATATGGCGTTTCGGAAGGGGCATATGGCCGCAATGGTGGTATGTCCTTTTTTTTCGGATCGCCTGGGAAGACAACAATGGATCAATGGTTTGGTGGGGATGGTGAAGTTTGTTATTACCTAATGCCAACGGATAGATACCCAACAGCATTAGTAATAAAAACTGCTGGTTTGCCATTTCCCTTCAATTGATTGTTACGAACTTAATTAGTTTACTTTGTGTAGACACCTAATTGGAGAGACCTATGGCTTCTTGGTTTTCAGAAGGGACTGTGAGCGTGCAGAACGGGGGCACGACAGTAACGGGCGTCGGCACCAAGTTCTCGAACTGCCGTTCCGGGGATATGTTCGTCGGTCCCGACCTGGGCATCTATCAAGTGATCAACCCAGCCAGCGATACGTCGCTTGCCATTTCGCCACCGTACCGTGGGCCGGCCATTGGCGGCGCCGGGTACGGGATTGTGCCTGTCAACGGATACCCCAAAGCCCTG
>NZ_JAAQWN010000003.1 GCF_012985465.1 Pseudomonas sp. WS 5079 | reverse complement strand
TCGTCTCAACCGAGGCGCGCATTCTACAGCAGCCTCATTTGCTGTCAAGTGATTATTTTCAGAAGCTTTCGAGGTTTTCCTCAACAACTTCAACCACTTGCGCTTTCGATCTCTCGTCAGCGGGAGGCGAATTCTACAGCGTTACACGCTGCTGTCAACACCTCTTTTTCAACTTCCTTTTGGCTTCGATGAACTGAAGCAACCTGCTGCCGAAAACCACATAACTCTTTGTTTACCAAGGAGTTTTCCGTTTCGACTGCGGCGGAAGTGGGGCGAATTATAGACAGATATAAATCGCCGTCAACCGTTACTTTCACAATTCTGTCATATCGGTCAAAAAAGCCCCGAAAACGCAAAGGCCGGCCCCAAGGGGCCGGCCTTCTGCTCATCCAACCTTACAAACTAGGGAACGCGAACTGCGACGCCTCATGGCTGGCACGCTGCGGCCAGCGCTGGGTGATCGCCTTGCGACGGGTATAGAAACGCACCCCATCCGGTCCATAGGCGTGCAAGTCGCCAAACAGCGAACGCTTCCAGCCGCCGAAGCTGTGATAAGCCACCGGCACTGGCAATGGCACGTTAACCCCTACCATGCCTACTTCAATCTCGTCACAGAACAGGCGCGCCGCCTCACCGTCACGGGTAAAGATGCAGGTGCCGTTGCCATATTCGTGATCATTGATCAGTTGCATCGCCGCTTCCAGGCTGTTCACCCGGACGATGCACAGCACTGGGCCAAAGATCTCTTCCTTATAGATGCGCATCTGCGGCGTCACGCGATCAAACAGGCAGCCACCGAGGAAGAAGCCGTCCTCATGACCGCTAACGCTCAAGCCACGCCCATCGACCACCAGCTCAGCACCCGAAGACACACCGTCTTCTATATAGCCGCTGACCTTGTCCCGCGCCTGCGCAGAAACCAACGGCCCCATGTCCAGGCCACAGGAAGTACCCGCACCAATCTTCAGCGCCTTGATCTGCGGTACCAGCTTGGCGATCAATGCATCCGCCACCTGGTCACCCACACAGACCGCCACCGAGATTGCCATGCAACGCTCGCCGCAGGAACCGTAGGCTGCGCCCATCAAGGCACTGACCGCGTTGTCCAGGTCCGCATCCGGCATCAGCACCGCATGGTTCTTCGCCCCGCCCAGCGCCTGTACACGCTTGCCGCGCTTGGTCGCTTCGGAATAGATGTACTCGGCAATCGGCGTCGAACCGACAAAACTCAAGGCCTTGACCTCAGGCGCCTCGATCAGCGCATCCACCGCGCCCTTGTCACCATGCACCACGCTCAACACGCCTTTGGGCAAACCGGCTTCCTGCAGCAACTGCGCAATCAACAGCGTCGAGCTTGGGTCGCGCTCCGATGGCTTGAGGATGAAGCAGTTACCGCAGACGATGGCCAGCGGATACATCCACAGCGGCACCATGGCCGGGAAGTTGAACGGTGTAATACCCGCCACCACACCCAGCGGCTGGAAGTCGGACCAGGCATCAATGTTCGGGCCGACGTTACGGCTGTACTCGCCCTTGAGGATTTCCGGCGCCGAGCATGCGTACTCAACGTTTTCGATACCGCGCTTCAACTCACCGGCGGCGTCTTCCAGGGTCTTGCCATGCTCTTCGCTGATCAACTGCGAGATGCGGGCTTCGTTCTGCTCCAGCAATTGCTTGAAACGAAACATCACCTGGGCACGCTTGGCCGGTGGCGTATTGCGCCAGGCCGGGAATGCCGCCTTGGCCGAGTCGATCGCCTGTTGAATGGTTTCACGGCTGGCCAATGGCACCTGGTGAATCACCTGGCCAGTAGATGGGTTGTAGACGTCGGCGCTACGACCGCTATCGTTAACCAGTTCGCCGTTGATCAAATGCTGGATAAGGCTCATGCAAGGCTCCTGAAAAGTTGTCCACAGGCGCGACACGCGTCGCGCCCGACAGTTGTTCTATATAGAAGGAGAAATCAGTCGATCGTGTTCAGCACTTCGCCGACCGCATCGAACAAGCGATCCAGGTCCTGCGGCTTGCTGTTGAAGGTTGGGCCGAACTGCAGGGTGTCGCCGCCAAAACGCACATAGAACCCGGCCTTCCACAACGCCATGCCTGCTTCGAATGGGCGCACGATGGCGTCCCCATCACGCGGTGCAATCTGGATCGCACCGGCCAGGCCGTAGTTACGAATGTCGATCACATTCTTGCTGCCCTTGAGGCCATGCAGCGCATTCTCAAAGTGCGGCGCGACTTCGGCCACGCTCTGCACCAGGTTTTCCTTCTGCAACAGATCCAATGCCGCCAACCCGGCTGCGCAAGCTACCGGGTGTGCCGAGTAGGTATAGCCGTGTGGGAATTCCACCGCGTACTCAGGCGTCGCCTGGTTCATGAATGTCTGATAGATCTCGCTGCTGGCAATCACCGCACCCATCGGAATCGCCCCGTTGGTGACTTGCTTGGCGATGCACATCAGGTCCGGCGTCACACCGAAGCTATCGGCACCAAACATCGAGCCGGTCCGGCCAAAGCCGGTAATCACTTCGTCGAACACCAGCAGGATGTTGTGCTGGTCACAGATTTCACGCAGGCGCTTGAGGTAGCCCTGGGGTGGTACGAGCACGCCAGCCGAGCCTGCCATCGGCTCGACGAACACCGCAGCGATGTTCGAAGCATCATGCAACTCGATCAGCTTGAGCAACTCGTCAGCCAGGGCAATACCGCCCAACTCCGGCATGCCGCGGGAGAAGGCATTACTGGCCAGCAGGGTATGGGGCAGGTGATCAACATCCATCATCGCCTGGCCAAAAATCTTACGGTTGCCGTTGACGCCGCCCAGGCTGGTACCGGCGATGTTCACCCCGTGATAACCACGGGCGCGGCCGATCATCTTGGTCTTGGTTGCCTGGCCCTTTAGGCGCCAGTACGCACGCACCATCTTCACCGCCGTGTCGGCGCACTCGGAGCCGGAGTCAGTGAAAAACACATGATTCAGGTTGCCTGGGGTCAGGTCGGTAATCTTTTCTGCCAACTGGAAGGACAAAGGATGACCGTATTGGAAGCCTGGCGAGTAGTCCAGGGTGCCCAGTTGCTTGGCGACCGCTTCCTGGATTTCCTTGCGCGTGTGCCCTGCGCCGCAGGTCCACAGCCCCGACAGCGAGTCATAGACCCGACGCCCCTTGTCATCGATCAACCAACTGCCTTCGGCACCCACGATCAGGCGTGGGTCGCGCTGGAAGTTACGGTTGGCGGTGTAAGGCATCCAGTGGGCATCCAGCTTCAATTGGCTGGCCAGGGTGGATGGGGCGTTTTCGGGCATGTTCATCAGCAAAACCTCGCAGGGCAAAAGGCAGCGTCGGGATTGAAAAGCGTTGTTGCAGCTAAATTGCCACGGGGATAAAGTCTAGGAAATGCAACTCTTCTAACCTTCAGTCAGGCATTCACTAAACTATGAGCAGCCGTCGACCCGACCCGCTAGCCCAAGTCAGCGACTTCGATATCCGCCTGTTGCGCATCTTCCGCAGTGTGGTGGAGTGCGGAGGCTTCTCGGCGGCGGAAACCGTGCTGGGCATCGGCCGTTCGGCCATCAGCCAGCAAATGAGCGACCTCGAACAGCGCCTGGGCCTGCGCCTGTGCCAGCGCGGGCGCGCCGGTTTCTCTCTGACGGAAGAAGGTCGCGAGGTCTACCAGTCCGCACTGCAACTATTAAGTGCGCTGGAGAGTTTCCGCACCGAGGTCAACGGCCTGCACCAGCACCTGCGCGGCGAACTGATCATCGGCCTGACCGACAACCTGGTGACCCTGCCCCATATGCGCATCACCCATGCCCTGGCGCAGTTGAAAGAACGCGGCCCGGACGTGCAGATCCAGATCCGCATGATCGCCCCCAACGAAGTGGAACAAGGTGTGCTCGACGGGCGCCTGCATGTCGGCGTGGTGCCCCAGGCCAGCGCACTGTCGGGCCTGGAGTACCAACCCCTGTACAGCGAGCGTTCGCTGCTCTACTGCGCGGTGGGCCATCCGCTGTTTTATGCGGACGACAAGCAACTGGACGACCACCGCATCAATAGCCAGGACGCCATCGCACCAACCTTCCGCCTGCCCGCCGATATCCAGGCCCATTATCAGGCGCTCAACTGCACCGCCAGCGCTTCCGACCGCGAAGGCATGGCCTTCCTGATCCTCACGGGGCGCTATATCGGCTACCTGCCCGACCACTACGCCAGCCTGTGGGTGCAACAAGACCGACTGCGTGCGCTGAAACCGCCTACACGTTTTTACGATTTAAGCCTGGCTTCGGTCACCCGCAAGGGCCGCCGCCCCCATTTGGTGCTGGAAAGCTTTCTCGACAGCCTGGCCGCGACCCGCTGATACGGGCCCCACACAAAACCTGAGCAAGTGGACAGCTTTTTGCAAGGCACAGGGACCATGAACCGTCAGCCCCGAGTCCACATGCCATGCCACCAGAATCCTCCAGCGCCAGCGACCTGATCTACGGCCTCAACGACCGTCCCAAACCACTGCCCGCATTGCTCGCGGCCCTGCAACATGTGCTCGCCAGCTTCGTCGGCATCATCACCCCGCCTCTGATAATCGGCTCGACCCTGGGCCTGGCCGCCCACCTGCCCTACTTGATCAGCATGGCGTTGATGGTTTCCGGTGTCGGCACCTTCATCCAGGCCCGTAGGCCGTTTGGAATTGGCGCGGGGATGATCTGCCTGCAAGGCACCAGCTTTGCCTTTCTCGGCGCAGTGTTATCGGCGGGTTTCCTGGTCAAGCAGCGCGGCGGCAGCCCGGAAGACATCCTGGCGATGATCTTTGGCGTGTGCTTTTTCGGCGCGCTGGTGCAGGTCGTGTTGAGCCGTTTTATCGGCCAACTGCGCCGGGTCATCACGCCGCTGGTAACCGGGATTGTGATTACCCTGATTGGCATCAGCCTGATCAAGGTGGGCATCACCGACCTGGGCGGCGGCTTCAATGCGCCGGACTTTGGCGCTCCGACCAACCTGGCCCTGGGCCTGTTCGTGGTGCTGACGATTATCCTGCTCAATCGCTCGAATACGCCGTGGGTACGCCTGAGCGCAATCATCATCGGCCTGCTATTGGGCAGCCTCGCCGCCTGGTTCAGCGGCAAGCTGGTGCCCCAGCCCCTGCCCGACCTGCCCTTGATCAGCCTGCCGACGCCGTTCCATTTTGGCTTCAGCTTCGACTGGAGCGCTTTCCTGCCGGTCGCGCTGATTTATCTGATCAGCAGCATCGAAACCGTGGGCGACCTCACCGCCAACTGCATGATCGCCCGCCAGCCCATCAGCGGCCCTTCCTATATAAGCCGGCTCAAGGGCGGCGTGCTGGGGGATGGCGTCAGTTGCATGATCGCCGCCACTTTCAGCGCGTTCCCCAACACCACCTTTGCCCAGAACAACGGCGTGATCCAGTTGACCGGCGTCGCCAGCCGCTATGTGGGCCTGTACATCGGCGTAGTGCTGTTTTGCCTCGGGCTGTTTCCAATGATTGGCGCGGTATTGCAGCAAATCCCCAAGCCGGTGCTCGGCGGCGCGACCCTGGTGATGTTCGGCAGCGTGGCCGCCGCCGGCGTGCGCATCCTGGCCCAAGCCCCGCTGGACCGCCGCAGCATGCTGATCATCGCCACCTCGTTTGGGGTCGGCCTGGGCATCGCCGCGCAACCGAACCTGTTACACCTGATGCCAACCCTGGTGCAAAACCTGTTCGATTCAGCCATCACCAGCGGCGGGCTGACGGCGATTGTGTTGTGCCTGATCCTGCCGGAATCCAAGGCGACAACGCCTGCCGCAAATCCACTCGTGGAAAACGACACGCTGGAACCGCTTTGACGCTTTTATCGTATCGGGACTTGTCTGAGGCTTGAGGGTGGGTTATCTGTGCAGCAATCGCATTCATCGATCTGCACGGAAACCTCCATGAGCCTCGAAGTTCCTGCCCACAACAGCCACGCCGGAAAACCCGCCAGCCGCATTCGGCAAAAGAACGAACAAGCGATCATCCAGGCCGCTGAAGACGAATTCGCCCGGCATGGCTACAAAGGCACCAGCATGAACACCATCGCCGCGAGCGCCGGGCTACCGAAGGCCAACCTGCATTATTACTTCACCAATAAGCTGGGGCTGTACATCGCGGTACTGAGCAATATCCTCGAACTGTGGGACAGCACCTTCAACACCCTGACCGCCGAGGATGATCCCGCCGAGGCGCTGACCCGCTATATCCGCACCAAGATGGAATACTCGCGGCGCCAGCCCCAGGCTTCGCGGATCTTCGCCATGGAGATCATCAGCGGCGGCGAATGCCTTACCGAATATTTCAGCCAGGACTACCGCGCCTGGTTCAGCGGCCGGGCTGCGGTATTCCAGGCCTGGATCGATGCCGGCAAGATGGACCCCGTGGATCCGGTACACTTGATCTTCCTGCTGTGGGGCAGCACCCAGCACTACGCTGACTTCGCGACCCAGATCTGCCGCGTGACCGGTCGCACCAAGCTGACCAAGCAGGACATGGAAGACGCCGGCAGCAACCTTATCCACATTATTCTCAAGGGCTGTGGCATCAAGCCTGCCCTCTGAACGAAGCGATCCAATGCCTTTCACCCTTACGGGCTTTTGCGAATTTCGCGAAGAAATCCGCAAAAGCCGCTTCATCACCTATGCCGCACCGATTACCAGCCCGCAGGACGCCCAGGCGTTTATCGAGCAGCACAGCGACCTCAACGCCACGCATAACTGCTGGGCCTGGAAACTCGGTGGGCAATACCGCAGCAACGACGACGGTGAACCCGGCGGCACCGCCGGGCGGCCGATCCTGGCCGCCATCGAGGCCCAGGGGTTTGACCAGGTCGTGGTGCTGGTGGTCCGCTGGTATGGCGGTATCCAACTGGGTACCGGTGGCCTGGCCCGGGCCTATGGGGGCGGCGCGAATAAATGCCTGCAAAACGCCGAACGGGTCGAACTGATCAGCCGCGTGCCCTTGAGTTGCGCCTGCGGCTTTGCCGAGTTGACGCTGGTAAAGCTGCGTGTCGCCGAACTGGGTGGCCTGGTGGTGGAAGAAACCTTCACCGCCAACGGCGTGGAGCTGCAACTGGCACTCGGCGAAGCCCATATCGACACCCTGCAAACGCAGTTGGCCGACCTGAGCCGCGGACGAATCCTGCTACAACGCTGAACCTGATAAGGTTGTTCACTAAACTCCGACGCCAAAGGAAGCCTTCATGTCTACGCCAAAAACCGCACTGATCATCGGCGCCTCGCGCGGGCTGGGCCTTGGCCTGGTCAAGCAATTGCTGGCTGATGGCTGGCAAGTCACCGCCACCGTGCGCAACCCGCAAAAAGCCGACGCCCTTAAAAACCTGGGCCCGGTACAGATCGAGCAACTGGACATGGACGACCAACAGGCCGTCATCGCCTTGAACCAGCGCCTGAAAACCCAGACCTTCGACCTGCTGTTCGTCAACGCCGGCGTCAAGGGCCCGGCCAACCAGACCCCGGGCCACGCGACCCAGGCCGAAGTCGGCCAACTGTTTTTCACCAATGCCGTGGCGCCGATCAACCTGGCTCAACGCTTTGCCCCGCAGATTCGCCAGGGCAGCGGCGTACTGGCGTTCATGAGCTCGGTGCTGGGCAGCGTGACCATGCCCGACGCACCAGACCTTGCGCTGTACAAGGCCAGCAAGGCCGCCCTGAACTCCATGACCAACAGCTTCGTGTCGCAATTGGGCGAGCAGAAACTGACCGTCCTGTCGTTGCATCCGGGCTGGGTCAAGACCGATATGGGCGGCGAAGGGGCCGACCTGGACGTGGAGACCAGCGTGCGCGGCCTGATTGCCCAAGTGAACGCCTACACCGGCAAGGGCGGCCATCATTTCGTCAACTACAAGGGCCAGACCATTCCCTGGTAACCCCACCCTGTAGGAGCCGGCTTGCCGGCGATGGCGTCACTGAGAACATCGCAATATTGGCGGGCCTCATCGACGGCAAGCCGGCTCCTACAGGATAAATGGATGTCGGATGAGCGGTGGATAGACCCCACCGCTCACTCCACGTAGACTTCCCACCTCGCCTTTACCGGCGACCCTGGATCAGCAGACAGGGCAACACTGAGCTGGCAAACCTGAACCCATCATTCAGAGGAGCCGGCCAATGCCTGCGACCCGTACCTGGTTAAAAAACCCTCTCGCGATTTTCACTGCCAATGCTCTCGATGCCCGTGGCGGCCTGGTGCTGCAAGACGGCGTGATCATTGAAGTACTCGCCCTCGGCCAACAACCAAGCTTGGCCTGCGAAAACACCTTCGACGCCCGCGAGCACGTGATCCTTCCCGGCCTGATCAACACCCACCATCACTTCTACCAAACCCTGACCCGCGCCTGGGCCCCGGTGGTCAACCAGCCGCTGTTCCCCTGGCTGAAAACCCTGTACCCGGTCTGGGCGCGCCTGACCCCGGAAAAACTGGCCCTGGCCAGCAAAGTCGCGCTCGCCGAACTGCTGCTCTCAGGCTGCACCACCGCGGCCGATCACCACTACCTGTTCCCCGATGGCCTGGAGCAGGCGATCGACGTGCAAGTCGACAGCGTGCGCGAATTGGGCATGCGCGCCATGCTCACTCGCGGTTCGATGAGCCTGGGCGAAGCCGACGGCGGCCTGCCACCGCAACAGACGGTGCAGCAGGGCGAAGTGATCCTCGAAGACAGCCAGCGCCTGATCAAGCGCTACCACGAGCGCGGCGATGGCGCGCAAATCCAGATCGCCCTGGCGCCCTGCTCGCCGTTTTCGGTCACCCCCCAAATCATGAGCGCCAGTGCCGAACTGGCCAACCAGCTCGATGTGCGCCTGCACACCCACCTGGCCGAAACCCTCGACGAAGAAGACTTCTGCCTGCAACGCTTCGGCCTGCGCACCGTGGACTACCTCGACAGTGTCGGCTGGCTCGGGCCCCGCACCTGGCTGGCCCATGGCATTCACTTCAACCCTGAGGAGATCGCCCGCCTGGGCGCGGCCGGCACCGGGATTTGCCATTGCCCAAGCTCCAACATGCGCCTGGCCTCCGGCATCTGCCCGACCCTGGACCTGATCGCCGCCGGCGCGCCGATTGGCCTGGGCGTGGACGGCTCGGCTTCCAACGATGCCTCCAACATGATTTTGGAAACACGCCAGGCCCTGTATATCCAGCGCCTGCGCTACGGCGCGGAAAAAATCACCCCTGAAGGCGTACTGGGCTGGGCCACCAAGGGTTCTGCGCAGTTGCTCGGCCGTAGCGATATCGGTGAACTGGCGGTAGGCAAACAGGCCGACCTGGCGCTGTTCAAACTTGATGAGCTGCGCTTCTCCGGCAGCCACGATCCTGTTTCGGCGCTGCTGCTATGCGGCGCCGACCGTGCGGATCGAGTGATGGTGGGCGGCAAGTGGCGGGTGATCGAGGGGCAAATCGAGGGCATGGACCTCAAGGGCCTGATCGCCGATCACAGCCAGGCGGCGCGGCAGTTGATCGCCGGCTGACTACACGCCCAGCAGCGACAACATGATAAAGGTCGCAAACAGCACAAAATGGGTCATCCCTTCGATGGCGTTGGTTTCGCCATCGTTGAGGTTGATCGCGCTGACAATCAGCGTGATAAACACCATCACGGTTTGCACCGGCGTCATCGCCATCTGAAACGGCTGGCCGGTGTACAGCGCCATGGCTTCCATCACCGGCACGGTCAAGATCACCGTCGACAACGAAGCACCCAGCGCGATGTTGACCACCGACTGCATGCGGTTGGCCAATGCCGCGCGCAAGGCGGTCAGAATCTCCGGGGCGGCGGAAATCGCCGCCACCAGGATCGCCGTGATCACCGGCGGCGCGCCCGTGCCCTCCAGGCCAAGGTCCAGGGTCTTGGACATCACTTCGGCCAATGCGCCAATCACCACCACGCCAAACACCAGGGTTGCGATGGAGAATGTCAGGTTGACCGGCGAAGCCTGTTCTTCCGGCAACGGCTTGCGGCGTTTTTCCGGATAGCTGTAGCTGAAGAAGTAGCTGTGTGGCCCCACCTGCATGCGCAGGAACAAGGCGTACAACACCACCATCGCGCCAATGGTGAAGGCCGAGTAGATTTTCCAATCGGCCTCGGGGATAAATTCCGGTACCACCATGGATACGCCCATGGCGGTGAGGATCATCACGCTGTAGGTCCGCGCCGAATCATCGTTGTAGGACTGTTCCCCATGCTTGATGCCACCCATCAGCGCGGCCAAGCCTAAGATGCCGTTGATATCCAGCATCACCGCCGAGTAAATCGTGTCGCGCACCAGGGTCGGCGACGCCTCGTTGCTCATCATGATCGCCAGGATCACCACTTCCACCAGCACTGCCGCGAGGGTCAGGATCATGGTGCCGTAGGGGTCGCCGACCTTTTCAGCGAGAAGTTCGGCGTGGTGGGCCACGCGCATCGACGCCATGACGATAAAACCGATCAGCACCAGGCCACCGAGCAGTGCCGTCACCTGCCCACTGTGCAGCAGCCAGTGCTCCAGCGAGTAGGCCGCGATGGCGGCGATCAGCGCCAGCCACATGAATTTTTCTTGCTTGAGGGATGTGAGCATTGCGGGCCTTTTCGAGCGGCGATTCAGTCATTGATGGGGTACAGACTGCGGCGATTCGCTAACGTTTCGTTACACCTTAGTTCATTCACCCATTGCCGCAGGCACGAACAATGCTTACCGCTCGGTCAGGTTTTACCGATTATTTGCGCCCTGGCCTGTAGAATGCCGCCATTGCACCTGATGAGAACGCACACATGTACGACTGGCTCAACGCCCTGCCCAAGGCCGAACTGCACCTGCACCTGGAGGGTTCGCTGGAGCCCGAGCTGCTGTTCGCCCTGGCCGAACGCAACAAAATCGCGCTGCCGTGGAACGACGTCGAAACCCTGCGCAAGGCCTACGCCTTCAATAACCTGCAAGAGTTTCTCGACCTCTACTACAAGGGCGCCGATGTATTGCGCACCTCCCAGGATTTCTACGACCTGACCTGGGCCTACCTGCTGCGTTGCAAAGCGCAGAACGTGATTCATACCGAGCCGTTCTTCGACCCGCAGACCCACACCGACCGTGGTATCCCGTTTGAAGTGGTGCTCAATGGCATCGCCAGCGCGCTCAAAGATGGCGAGCAGCAACTGGGCATCACCAGCGGCCTGATCCTCAGCTTCCTGCGCCACCTGAGCGAAGAAGAAGCCGAAAAAACCCTCGACCAGGCGCTACCGTTCCGTGATGCGTTTGTCGCCGTGGGCCTGGACAGCTCGGAAATGGGCCACCCGCCGAGCAAGTTCCAGCGCGTGTTCGATCGCGCCCGTGGCGAAGGTTTCCTGACCGTCGCCCATGCTGGCGAAGAAGGCCCACCGGAGTACATCTGGGAAGCCCTCGACCTGCTGAAGATCCAGCGTATCGACCATGGCGTGCGCGCCATCGAAGACGAGCGCCTGATGCAGCGGATCATCGACGAGCAGATCCCCCTGACCGTGTGCCCACTGTCCAATACCAAACTGTGCGTGTTCGACGACATGGCCCAGCACAACATCCTCGACATGCTCGAGCGTGGGGTGAAGGTCACGGTGAACTCGGATGACCCGGCGTACTTCGGCGGGTATGTCACCGAGAACTTCCACGCGTTGCACACCTCGCTGGGCATGACCCAAGACCAGGCCAGCCGCCTGGCGCAAAACAGCCTGGATGCACGCCTGATCAAGCCGTAAGCAACCCAGGCAGGAGCCGGCTTGCCGGCTCCTACACAGCCGCTATCCGGGCAATTTCCAGGCGCCCGGCCTCGGTGACCTGCAGTGCGCTCGACTCGTTGATCGTCTTCAACCAGCGCGACTGCATGAACAATTGCAACAATCCCGCCCCCAGCGCCCCACCCAGGTGCGGCTGCTGCTCGCTCCAGTCAAAACAGTCGCAAGCCAGCGTCGAGTAACCCTGATGGGCCAAGGCCTGGGTAAAAATGCCGTGCTCGGCCAAATGCCGTGCGCCCAGGGGCGTCACATGGATCCGCTGTTCGTAGCGCTCGATCCACTTCGCCAGCAGCATGCGTTGATAAAGTGCCGCCGCCATTTCCCCGCCCAAGTGGTCATGGCACAGCCGCGCCTGGCGCAACGCTGCCGGCGCCAGCAACGCCGCCACCGGCCGGCTGGGCGCAATGCGTGCCACACTGGCAATTGTGGTACTGGCCAACGCATCGACTGCCGCGCCCACATCCGCCGCCGCCATGCGGAAGAAGCGTTTGCGCCCACGGGCTTCAATACGCAGCAATCCACCCGCCGCCAACCGCGCCAGATGCGCATTGGCCGATGACGCCGATAACCCAGCCAACATCGCCAGTTCTTCAGACGGCTTGGCCGAGCCGTCCATCAATGCCCAGATCATCGCGGTGCGCTTAGGGTCGGCCAGCAAGGTGGCGATCTGGCTGATGCAAGGTGCCTGTTCCATATACTCACTCCCTGTTGAATCGTTGGTCTGCTCCATTCCGCGCAAAAGTATAAGTGTGTAAGCAGCAGATTCCGTGGCGTCTTACAGCCAAATCAGCTACAGCAACTGCCTGAAATTTCCTGAATCCCCTGGGGTTATTGCGTAGTCCCTCGCCGTTCAGGCAACTGCGCGCTCAACTTCCCACAACGTGCCACGAGCATTTCTCGCAGGAGATTGATCGGTTTACTCAATTGCGCGCGGTGGGCGCACAGCAGATTGAGCGGTGTGCGCTCACCCTGCAGCTCCGGCAAGAGCAACTGCAGACGGCCGGCCAGCACGTCGGCGCTGACATCCAGCCAGGACTTGTAGGCAATGCCCACCCCGGCCACGGCCCAGCGCCGCACCACATCGGCATCATCACTGAAGCGGTCACCGGTGACGGTCAGGCTGATTTCCCGCTTGCCATCGCGAAAGCTCCAATGGTCGTGCACCCGGCTGCCGAGCATGTAAAGCAGGCAATTGTGCTGGGCCAACTCCTCCAGGTGGCGCGGCTCGCCATGGCGGGCCAGGTAGCCGGGCGCCGCGCACAGCACCCGGCGATTGTCCGGCGCCACAGGCAAAGCCACCAGGCTCGAGTCCTCGGGTTCGCCGTAGCGCAAGGCGATATCCACCGGCTGGCGGAACAGGTCGGCGATCCGGTCGCCCAGCAGCAGGCGTACGCTCAATTGCGGGTGCTCACGTTGAAATTCGTCGAGCCACGGCAATAGTAGGTTGCGTCCGAAGTCCGAAGGCGCCGACAGTTGCAGGACACCGCTGACATGATCCTGACCGCTGGCCAGCAGGCGCCGGCCTTCATCCAGTTGGCTCAAGGCACCACGGGCGTACTGCAAGAAGCCCTCGCCCTCGGCGGTCAGGCGCAGGCTGCGGGTGGAGCGAGCCAGCAAGCGCACGCCCAATTGTTGCTCGATGCGTTTCAACGCGGCACTGGCTACCGCCGCCGACATATCCATGACCCGGGCGGCGGCAGACAAACTGCCCAAATCCGCCGCACGCACGAACAACTGCAAATCATCAAAACGCAGCATGAGCATCGCCCCGACTAATTATCAAAAATATATTGAAAGAGACTGCTCTTTTAGCGGGTTTTATCTGCAAGAGAAATAGCCAATGATCCACCTATTCCCTTCCACACACCCTGGAACTCGTCATGAAAGCCATCGCCTACTACGCCGCATTGCCAATCAACGACCCCAAGTCCCTGCAAGATATCCAATTGCCTGAGCCGGTGGCCGGCCCGCGCGACCTGCTGGTAGAAGTCAAAGCCATCTCGGTCAACCCGGTGGACACCAAGATCCGCCAGAACGTCGCCCCGGAAAACGGCGCGGCCAAGGTGTTGGGCTGGGACGTTGCGGGCGTGGTCAAGGCCGTCGGCAGCGAAGTGACACTGTTCAAGGCCGGCGACAAGGTGTTCTACGCCGGCTCCCTGACACGCCCGGGCGGCAACAGCGAGCTGCACACCGTGGATGAGCGCATCGTCGGCCATATGCCCAAGAGCCTGGGTTTTGCCGAAGCCGCTGCCCTGCCGCTGACCGCTATCACCGCCTGGGAACTGCTGTTCGAACGCCTGCAAGTCCCTGAAGGCAAGACCGATCAAGGCCAGAGCCTGCTGATTGTCGGCGCTGCCGGTGGCGTGGGGTCGATCCTCACCCAACTGGCGGCGCAACTCACCGCGCTCAAGGTCATTGGCAGTGCCTCGCGCCCGCAAACCCAGGCCTGGGCCAAGGACCTGGGGGCCGACCTGGTGGTCGATCACAGCCAGCCCCTGAGCGAAGAGCTCAAGCGCGCAGGCCACCCGCAGGTGACCCACGTCGCCAGCCTGACCCAGACCGACCAGCATCTGGACCAGTTGGTCGAAGCCCTTGTGCCCCAGGGCAAACTGGCATTGATCGATGATCCCAAGTCGCTGGACGTGCTCAAGCTCAAGCGCAAGAGCCTGTCGCTGCATTGGGAGTTCATGTACACCCGGTCGATGTTCGAGACTGCCGACATGATCGAGCAACACAACCTGCTCAACCGCGTGGCCGAGCTGATCGACGCCGGCACCCTGAAAACCACGGTGGGCGAACACTTCGGCGTGATCAACGCAGAGAACCTGCGCCGCGCCCACGGGTTGCTGGAAAGCGGCAAGGCCAAGGGCAAGATTGTGCTGGACGGCTTCTAAGACGCGGGCTCTGTGAGTGTCGTCCGCTATCGTTGTAGGTAAAGGACGGCACCGCTAGTCAGACACTTGATCCTTGTCATATTTGTGAGCGTATTCGGGTTTATATTGGCCGCCTTTGCCACGCAATCTTTTACGTGAGGAAGTCAGCAATGAAGATCCTGATAAAAGCGTTAGCAAAATCCCAAGGCAACAAATGGCAGGTTCGCCTGGACCACGATGCCTTTACCTTCCGCAGTGAAGCCGAGGCCCGCGCCTTCGCCAATACCCTGCAAAACCGGATCCAGGCACCCCACCGCTTTCCCGAAAGCCAGCAGCGCGCTACTGGCTGAAAACGCCGTCAGACCTGCGCTTGCAAGGCACGCTGCCGTTGCAGGCGCTGGGTCAACATGGCCACCACTACCGCCAACACCCCGCACAGACTGATGACGATCGACATCGGCATGGCCGTGCCGTCGTGCAATGCGCCGACCAACGATGCCGCCCCCGCCGCCACCCCAAACTGAATGCAACCCAAAAGGGCCGACGCGCTACCGGCCCGCGCGCCCTGGCCGTTCATGGCGCACGCCGAGGTATTGGGCATGATGCAGCCCAGGCTGGCGATACACAGGAACAGCGGCACCAGCAGCGGCCACAACGCCTGGGTATGCAGAGCACTGACCGCCAGCAACGCCAGCGCCGCCGCGAGGTACACCCACACCGTGCGGGTCAGCAGAAACGCCGGGCCGCGCTTGGCCAGCAGCCGCGCGTTGACCTGGGCCACCAGGATAAAACCCGCGGCATTGGTGCCAAACAGCCAGCCATAGTGCTCGGCCGGCACGCCGTAGAGCTTGATAAACACGAAAGGCGAACCAGCAATGTAGGCAAACATCCCGCCAATCGCGATGCCACCGGTCACGGCATAGCCCAGGTACACCCGGTCGGCCAGCAGGCGTCCGTACTGGCGCAACGCCCCGGACAATGGCTGCCGAGGCTGATGAGCCGGGAAGCTCTCCGGCAAACCGACAGCCACCGCCACCCCGGCGCCGACGCTAAATACCGTCAGCGCGAGGAAAATCGACTGCCAGCTCCACAGGCTGACCATTACCCCACCGAGCATCGGTGCCAGGATCGGTGCCAGCCCGACCACCAGCATCAACTGCGAAAAGACCTTGGCCGAGCCCACCGCGTCGCACTTGTCGCTGACCACCGCCCGGGAAATCACCATGCCCGCACACCCGCCCAGGGCCTGGACGAAACGCGCACCGATCAGCCACTCCAGGGACGGCGCATAGGCGCACGCCAAGGAGGCCACGGTGAACAGGGTGACGCCGCTCAACAGCGGGATACGCCGGCCAAAACGATCCGCCAGCGGCCCATAGATCAACTGGCCGATCGCCAGGCCGGTGAAGTACACCGCCAGGGTCAGCTGGATATGTTTTTCGTCGGTACCGAACGCCACGGCCATGGCCGGGAAGCCCGGTAGATAAAAGTCGATGGCCAGCGGCGCAAATGCGCTCAAGGCCCCCAGAATAAGGATTATGCGAAGGTTCATCAGGCACCCGGAAGAGTCGGCAGCCCGACAGTCTAGCCGCGCTTGGGTGCCTTGAACATTACGTTAGCTCGCTACCTATTAAATAATCAGGCGAGCCTGGCGTTGTAGCCTTCTTCGGTGATCAGGCTGATCACTTCTTCCGGCGACAAGCGACTTACCACGCCGACTTCCTTGGCTTTCAGATCTACATTCACGCTAGCGGCCGGATCTCTGGATTGTACTGCTTGGGTCACGGCCCGAACGCAATGGCCGCAGGTCATTCCTTCAACGCTGAATATTTGCATGACATGACTCCTTGAGTGAGGTTTCGCCCAGTTTCATCCTTGCCACGATGGCAAGGTCAAGCGCTGAAAACAACTGCCGGGCTGGCATTCCCTGGCGGCGTCGGCCAAGCTGCAACCATCCACGATTTGAAACCCGGAGAATTCACCATGCGCTGGTCGTTTTTTGGCCTTGTGAGCCTGCTCAGCCTGTTCGCCACTGTCCCCCAGGCCAGCGCCGCCGAGGACTATGGGGTGCTGATCATTTCCAGGGAACGCCTGGAAGTGCCCACCAATTGCGAGATTGGCCTGTACGTCAATGATCAACTGGCCGGCCGGCTGTTCCAGGAGCAGGCCACCTCGTTCAACTTCCCCGCAGGCCGGGTCTCGCTGCGTCTCAAACTGTTGCCGGGCCAGGCGCCTGGCTGCCTGCCGGGACTGTTGGCGCCCAAGGCACAAACCATCGAGTTGAAAGCTGGCGACGTGCGCAAGCTGCGCATTGCCCAAGGCGCAGACGGCATGTACCTAAAGCCTGCAAAACTGGGCTATTGAACCACGCGGGATAATGGAGCTTGACCTTCCCCTAAGGTTAAGGTTGATCCTACAGGCAACTACTCCTGGAGGACTGCCCCATGAATGGATCCACCACCTTCGACCTGCCGATCAGCGGCATGACCTGCGCCAGTTGCGTCGGGCGGGTCGAACGCGCCCTGAACAAGGTGCCCGGCGTGCAAAGCGTCAGCGTCAACCTGGCCAATGAACGAGCCCACGTCGAGGTGGCGGGCCAGATGGACGCCGCCGTACTGATCGCCGCCGTAGAAAAGGCCGGCTATACCGCCACCTTGCCGCAGAGCGAAACCGCCACCCAAGCCAGCCAGGAACAGCGCCTGAAACGCGAACGCTGGTCACTGGTGATGGCCATTGTGTTGGCATTGCCACTGGTGTTGCCGATGCTGGTGCAGCCCTTCGGCCTGCACTGGATGCTCCCGGCCTGGATCCAGTTCCTTCTCGCCACACCGGTGCAGTTCATCTTTGGTGCGCGCTTCTATGTCGCCGCCTGGAAAGCCGTGCGCGCCGGTGCGGGCAACATGGACCTGCTGGTCGCCATCGGCACCAGCGCCGGGTATGGCCTGAGTATCTATCAATGGCTCATCGCCCCGGCTGGGGTGGAACCGCACCTGTACTTCGAAGCCTCGGCGGTGGTGATCGCCCTGGTGCTGCTCGGCAAATACCTGGAAAGCCGCGCCAAACGCCAGACCGCCAGCGCCATCCGGGCCCTGGAGGCCTTGCGGCCGGAGCGGGCGATCCAAGTGATTGATGGCCGCGAGCAAGATGTCGCCATCAGCGCGCTGCGCCTCAACGACTTGGTACTGGTCAAGCCCGGCGAGCGTTTCCCGGTGGATGGCGAAGTGGTCGAAGGCCAAAGCCATGCAGACGAAGCCTTGATCACCGGTGAAAGCCTGCCGGTACCGAAACAGCCTGGGGATAAAGTCACCGGCGGTGCGATCAACGGTGAAGGCCGTTTGCTGGTACGCACCCTGGCCCTCGGCGCCGAGAGCGTGCTGGCGCGCATCATTCGCCTGGTCGAAGACGCCCAGGCCGCCAAGGCGCCGATCCAGAAACTGGTGGATAAAGTCAGCCAGGTATTTGTGCCGACCGTGTTGGTGATCGCCCTCGCCACCCTGATTGGTTGGTGGTTATACGGTGCGCCGCTGGAAACCGCATTGATCAACGCGGTGGCGGTACTGGTGATTGCCTGCCCGTGCGCATTGGGCCTGGCGACGCCGACTGCGATCATGGCCGGCACCGGCGTTGCGGCCCGTCACGGGATTCTGATCAAGGATGCCGAAGCCCTGGAGCGCGCCCACGAAGTCAGCGCGGTGGTGTTCGACAAAACCGGCACCCTCACCTCCGGCGCGCCGAAAATCGCCCACCTGCATGCGGTAGATGGCAATGAGGCGTTGCTGCTGCAACAGGCCGGCGCCCTGCAACGCGGCAGCGAACACCCATTGGCCAAGGCAGTACTGGACGCGTGTAACGAACAAGGCCTGCCGGTTGCCGATGTCAGCGCCAGCCAATCCCTGACCGGGCGCGGCATTGCCGGCACCCTGGACGGCCGGCAACTGGCCCTGGGCAATCGGCGCATGCTCGATGAGACCGGCTTGAAGCCGGGGGACCTGGCCGCCCACGCCAGCGCCTGGGAGGCCGAGGGCCGCACCTTGTCCTGGCTGATCGAGCAAAGCCCACAGCTGCGGGTACTGGGCCTGTTTGCCTTTGGCGATACCCTTAAGGAAGGTGCCCTGCAAGCCGTGCAACAGCTCAAGGCGCGCAATATCAGCAGCCACTTGCTGACCGGCGACAACCGCGGCAGCGCCCGCGTGGTGGCACAAGCGCTGGGCATCGACGATGTGCACGCCGAAGTGTTGCCTGCCGACAAGGCCGCCACCGTCGCCGAGCTGAAAAAGACCGGGGTAGTGGCCATGGTCGGCGACGGCATCAACGACGCCCCGGCCCTGGCCGCTGCGGATATCGGCATCGCCATGGGCGGCGGCACCGACGTGGCGATGCACGCGGCCGGTATCACCCTGATGCGCGGCGATCCGCGCCTGGTGCCCGCAGCGCTGGAAATCAGCCGCAAGACCTACGCAAAAATCCGGCAGAATCTATTCTGGGCCTTTGTGTATAACTTGATCGGCATTCCGCTGGCCGTGTTCGGCCTGCTCAACCCAGTATTGGCCGGTGCCGCCATGGCCCTGTCCAGCGTGAGCGTGGTCAGCAATGCGCTGCTGTTGAAAACCTGGAAACCCAAGGATCTGGAGGATCACCGCCAATGAACATCGGCCTAGCAGCCCGGCAAAGCGGCTTGAGCGCCAAGATGATTCGCTATTACGAATCCATCAACCTGCTCAAGCCGGCCCATCGCAGCGACAGCGGCTATCGCCTGTACGACCACGAGGACCTGCATACCCTGGCCTTTATCAAGCGCTCGCGGGACCTGGGGTTTTCCCTGGAGGAAGTCGGCAAGCTGCTGGAATTGTGGCAAGACCGGCAGCGCGCCAGCGCCGACGTCAAGGCGTTGGCTCGCCAGCATATCGATGAGCTGAACCACAAGATCCGCGAGCTGGGGCAGTTGCGCGATACCTTGCAGGACCTGATGGAGAACTGCCAGGGCGATCACCGGCCCGATTGCCCGATCCTCAAGAAGTTGGCGTCGGGCAGTTGCTGTAACTGAGTAAGGAGCGGGGGTACAAAAAATCCGGCCTGGGCCGGATTTTTTGTTGTCAGATCACTGCATCCACGGCGGCGGCGGTTCCTCCGCCGGTTTGCCCGGTGGCGCATCGTCCGCTGCGCGGATCGCCTGGCGCCGCTCTTCGTCGAGGCGTGCCGCTTCGATCTCGCGCATCACGCCGCCCACATCCGCCAACTCTTCCGGTTCGTCGAACTCGCCGGTCAATACGCTGGCCGGGTGCAAGGTGCCGGCTTCGTACAGCGCCCACATTTCCTTGGCGTACTTGGTAGCCTTCAATTCCGGGGCAAAGCGCCCGAAATACGAAGCCATGTTGCCCACGTCCCGCTCGAGCATGGTGAATGCGTGGTTGTTACCCGCCGCGTCCACCGCCTGCGGCAGGTCGATGATTACCGGTCCCGTCGGCGTCAACAGTACGTTGAACTCGGACAAGTCACCGTGCACCAGGCCGGTACACAGCATCAATACGATCTGCGAGATCAGGAATGCGTGATACTCACGGGCCTGATCCGGCTCCAGGACCACGTCGTTCAGGCGTGGCGCCGCATCACCGTATTCATCGGCCACCAGTTCCATCAGCAACACGCCTTCGAGGAAGTCGTAGGGCTGGGGCACACGCACACCGGCACCGGCCAGGCGAAACAAGGCCGCCACTTCGGCGTTCTGCCACGCGTCTTCGGTTTCTTTCTTGCCGAACTTGGAGCCCTTGGCCATCGCCCGGGCCTGCCGGCTGTTGCGGACCTTGCGGCCTTCCTGGTATTCGGCCGCCTGACGAAAACTTCGTTTATTCGCCTCCTTGTAGACCTTGGCGCAACGTAACTCGTTGCCGCAGCGCACCACATAAACAGCTGCTTCTTTACCACTCATGAGTGGGCGCAGCACTTCGTCGACCAGACCGTCCTCGATCAGGGGTTCAATGCGTTTAGGAGTCTTCATCAGCTTTTATTGTGGGTCCTTTATTACCAAACACGCGTATGGCACTCGTTATACGGCAATCCTCGCACAGCGGGGAGAGGGTAACGAGCCTTGATCTGCTAAAGAATGCATCCAATATGCCAGATTAATCCGACAAAGCCGCTATTGCTCAAGGCGTTCGGATGATAGCCGAGATCAGCGCTCAATGATCGCCGTCACGCCCTGGCCACCCGCCGCGCAGATCGAAATCAGCCCGCGCCCCTTGCCGGCCGCGTCCAGCAGCTTGGCCAGGTTGGCGACGATACGCCCACCGGTAGCGGCAAACGGGTGCCCGGCGGCCAGGGAACTGCCCTTGACGTTCAGGCGGCTGCGGTCGATGGCGCCCAACGGTGCGTCCAGGCCCAGGCGGCTCTTGCAGTAATCGGCATCTTCCCAGGCCTTGAGTGTGCACAACACTTGGGCAGCGAAGGCTTCATGGATTTCGTAGTAGTCAAAATCCTGCAGGGTCAGGCCATTTCTCGCCAACAGGCGTGGGACGGCATACACCGGCGCCATCAACAGCCCTTCGGCGCCATTGACGAAATCCACCGCCGCCGCTTCGCCATCGCGCAGGTAGGCGAGGATCGGCAGGCCACGCTCCTTGGCCCAGGCTTCGCTGCCCAACAACACCAGGGATGCACCATCGGTCAGTGGCGTGGAGTTGCCGGCGGTCAGGGTGCCCTTTGCGCTGCGTTCAAAAGCCGGTTTGAGGCTGGCGAGTTTTTCCAGGGTCAGGTCTGGGCGCAGGTTGTTATCACGGGTCAGTCCCAGGAACGGCGTGAGCAAGTCGTTATGCCAGCCTTCGGCGTAGGACGCGGCCATCTTCTGGTGGCTTTCCAGGGCCAGTTGGTCCTGCTCGGCGCGGGGTATCTGCCAAGTCTGCGCCATCAACTCGCAATGCTGGCCCATGGACAGGCCCGTACGCGGTTCGCCATTGCGCGGCAGTTCCGGCTTGAGGTGTTGCGGGCGAAGTTGTAACAGGACTTTTAATTTATCCGCCATGGATTTGCTGCGGTTGGCCTGCAGCAGGATCTTGCGCAGGCCCTCGTTCACCCCGATGGGCGCGTCGGAGGTGGTGTCGACACCGCCGGCGATCCCGCATTCGATCTGCCCCAGGGCAATTTTGTTGGCCACCAGCAACGCCGCTTCCAGCCCGGTGCCACAGGCCTGTTGAATGTCATAGGCCGGGGTTTGCGGCGACAGGCGCGAGCCCAGCACGCATTCGCGGGTCAGGTTGAAGTCGCGCGAATGCTTGAGCACCGCGCCTGCGGCCACTTCGCCCAGGCGCAGGCCGTGCAGGTTGTAGCGCTCGATCAAGCCTTCCAGGGCAGCGGTCAGCATGGCCTGGTTACTCGCCGTGGCGTAGGGGCCATTGGAACGGGCGAAGGGGATGCGATTACCGCCAATGATCGCGACACGGCGCAACTGAGTCATGGAAAGCTCCCTGTTAGGTGGTAGGTGCAATCCTGAGCCTAGACTAGGAACGACTGTCACCTATTGATGGTCCACCCTTTGAACCCCAGCAGCCGGAGAGCGTTCCATGTCTGACCGTTATATCGACTTCGCCAACTCAAGCCTCGGCCACCGCCTGGTCTCGGCCATTGGCCTGCCGTCCCCGGTACGCCTGGAGCGCTGGCAAGCCGGACGCCTGCGCCCGGTGGATGGCGCCCTGCTGTTGGGCGGCGGCCCGCTCGCGGCCCAGGTGCTGGGGTTTGCCAACAAACTCACCGAGGCCATCTACAGCTACGGGCCCGAGCCGCTGCAGGCCACGCCGTGGATCCCCGGGCACGGCCCCAAGCTCAAGGCGGTGCTGTTCGATGCCAGCCACTTGCAGCACACCGACCAACTCAAGCAACTGCGTGAATTCTTCCAGCCGCTGCTGAAAAATCTCGATCACAGCGCGCACCTGGTGATTCTCGGCCGCGCCCCGGAAAGCCTCGACGAACCGTTTGCCGCCAGCGCCCAGCGCGCCCTCGAAGGCTTCAGCCGGTCCCTGGCCAAGGAGCTGCGCAACGGCGGTACCCTGCAACTGCTGTATGTCGCAGAAGGCGCCGAGGAGCAGTTGGAAGGTGCGCTACGGTTTTTCCTTTCACCCAAAAGCGCCTATATCAGCGGCCAAGTGCTGCGCCTGAACGCCTGCCCAACCCAGGTGCACGACTGGACGCGCCCGCTGGCCGGGCTCAAGGCCCTGGTGACCGGGGCTGCCCGTGGCATCGGCGCCTCGATTGCCGAAACCCTGGCGCGCGACGGTGCCGAAATTGTGTTGCTGGATGTGCCGCAAGCCAAGGCCGATCTCGACGCCCTCGCCGCACGCTTGGGCGGGCGTGGCATTGCCCTGGATATCTGCGCCGATGACGCCGCCACGCAACTGATCGAACACTTGCCGGACGGCATCGACATTGTGGTGCACAACGCCGGGATCACCCGCGACAAGACCCTGGCCAATATGACCCCGGAATACTGGGACGCCGTATTGGCGGTCAACCTCAACGCCCCACAAGTGTTGACCAAGGCCCTGCTCGACAGCGGCACCCTGCACGACAATGGCCGCGTGGTTTTGCTCGCGTCCATCAGCGGCATTGCCGGCAATCGCGGGCAAACCAACTACGCCGCGAGCAAGGCCGGGTTGATTGGCCTGGCCCAGACCTGGGCGCCGCTGCTGGCGCAACGGGGTATCAGCATCAACGCGGTGGCGCCGGGCTTTATCGAGACCCAGATGACTGCGCATATTCCTTTCGCCTTACGTGAAGCCGGGCGGCGCATGAGTTCACTGGGCCAGGGTGGCTTGCCGCAGGATGTTGCCGAGGCGGTGGCCTGGCTGGGCCAGCCAGGGTCAGGCGCCGTCAGTGGCCAGGCATTGCGCGTATGCGGGCAAAGCCTGCTGGGAGCGTAACCATGCTGTGGCACACATTACCCAGCAGCCCGGCGCTGCCACCGCTGTACTGGCGCGCCGCGCTCAAGCGCAAGATCACCGGCACCACCTTGCCCACGTTTGGCCTGCATTGCCGGGTGCAGGTCAACCCCGAGGCGGTCGCGGCCTATCGCAAGGTCTGCGGGTTTGCCCAGAGCCCGCTGCTGCCGGCGACTTATCCGCACATCCTGGCGTTCGGCCTGCAGTTGCAACTGCTGACAGCACGGGAATTCCCCTTCCCGCTGCTGGGGCTGGTGCATTTGAGTAACCGTATCCGGGTGTTTCGCCCCATGGGCGGGGTCAGCGATGTACGGGTCAGCGTGCATACGCGCAACCTGCAACCCCATGCCAAGGGTGCGACTTTTGACCTGATCACCACCGTCGAAGATTCCCTGGGGCTGCTGTGGGAAGGTGAAAGCCAAATGCTCTGTCGCGGGATGAAACTCGATGGCGAGGCCCCAGAGCAATCCCTGCCAGCGCCCAATTCGATCAGCGAACTGACCCGCTGGCAGGCGCCATCCGACATCGGACGGCGGTATGCCCGGGTATCCGGCGACTACAACCCGATCCACTTGAGCGCCCTCACCGCCAAGCTGTTCGGCTTCCCCCAGGCGATCGCCCATGGGCTGTGGAACAAGGCCCGCACCGTGGCGGCCCTGCATGAACATCTGCCCACGGCGAATATCGAGATCTACGTTGAGTTCAAGAAACCGGTGCGCCTGCCTGGCGAGGTCATCTTGTTGAGCAGCGCCCCCGGCTCCAGCGGTGAGTTGCAACTCAAGGGCCACAGCGATATAGAGCACATGCTCGGCAAGTGGCAGCCGATTGCCTGAAACCGGGGTAATTTGCTGATTAATTGTATATATACAACCTAAGTTATAGCGGGCTAACGATAGCCCGCTAACTTATTCAAGTAGTTGATTTATAAAACATCGATGCAAACAACAAACCGCCCCCTATACCCTTGGTATTAATCACCAAGATGCATACCAGCGCCTGTATATAAATCGTTAATACCAAGTTGAGCGTTGCGAGAAAGAGTACCGAAGACTGTTATAGCCACAACGGACGCATGTATTGCCTGCCAAAGAACAGGCGAACTTGCGAAACCAACAAAGGCTGTACCAGGTGCTAAGGAACTCATCATGAAAACTCAAGTCGTGTTGTGGAAGGCAAGTACTGCATTGGCCCTTATCTTGGCGATGAGCCTGGGAGGCTGCAGCAGTGGTGGTGGCGGTCATAAAAGCAGCGTTGCATCCTCCTCCCCGGATGCTGGCGCCGGTACCGGCGGTGGTGGTACGGGTGGTGGTGACGGTGGTGGTACTGGCGGCGGCACTGGTGGCGGCGACGGTGGTGGTACTGGCGGCGGCACTGGTGGCGGCGACGGTGGTGGTACTGGCGGCGGCACTGGTGGCGGCGACGGTGGTGGTACTGGCGGCGGAACCGGCGGTGGCGACGGTGGTGGTACTGGCGGCGGAACCGGTGGTGGCACTGGCGGTGGCGACGGTGGTGGCACTGGCGGCGGCACTGGCGGCGGAACCGGTGGTGGCACTGGCGGCGGCACTGGCGGTGGTACTGGTGGCGGCACTGGCTCGACCACCAGCCCCCTGGTCACTGGCCAGATTGCAGCCAACCTGGGCGGCACCCTCGGCAATGTCGGTACAGCTATCGGTGGCATCGGCACCACCGTTGGCGGCGTTCCAGTAGTCGGCACTGCCGCAGGCGGCCTGGTGTCCAGCGTGGGCACCGCCGTGGGCAGCGTAGGCACCGGCGTCGGTACTGGCCTGGGCTCCCTGGGCACTAACAGCAACTCCCTGGGCGTTACCGTGGCCGGTGTGGCCAACGGCGTCGCCGACCTGGGCACGGGTGTTTCGAACACTGGCAAAACACTGTCGACCACCCTGGGCGGTATCCCGGTAGTGGGCGGCCTTACCGGCGGCGTCGGTGGGGCAGCCGGCGGCCTGGTGGATAAGGTTGGCCAGGCGGTCACCATGCTCGGCGATACCTTGAGCACCGCCAGCACCACCGGCCCACTGGGGTCGGTCACCAATACCCTGGGCGGCAAAGTGCTGGTGCCTGTGGTCTCGCTGGTGGAAAACACCACCGGCAACCTGGGTAAAGCCACCGGCCTGGGTAACCCGGTCAATGGCCTGCTGGACAAAGTCGGCTCTACCGTCACCGGCCTCGGCACCCAGGTGGCAGGCGCGGGTGGCGCTGGCAACCCGGTAACTGGTGCCTTGGGCAGCGTGCTCGGCGGTGTCGGAGCAGTAGCGGGCACTGCCGGTGGTTACGTCGCACCGTCTGCCGGGACCGGCAGTGGCAGCGCCCCTGCATCCGGTCTGCCTGAACTGGTGGGCGGCCTGGTGGCCAACGTCGGTAACGGCCTGAATGCGGGCAACACCAACGGCACCGTCAGTGCGGGGGGTGTGGCAGGCGGCGCACTGGGCAACACAGTAGCCTCGCTCGGCACAGTGATCGGTGGCAACGGCGTCGCCAACACGGCGGCAACCGCACCGGTGGCAGGCCTGGCAACCAATGTGGGCGCAGCGCTCAACCCTGTGACTTCGGGTGTCAGCAGCCTGACCCAAAACATCGGCACCACCACCGGCCTCGGTGCACCGGTCAACGGCCTGGTGACGCAAGTGGGCGGCGCAGTCAGCGGCCTGGGCGGCAACATCAGCGCGGCCAACGCCAACCCGGTCACCAATACCGTGGGCCAGACCGTCACCGCAGTCGGGGGCGTGGTGTCCTCGGTGGGCGGCCTGGTTACCGGCGGCACCAGTGGTAGCGGCGGGGGCCTGCTGGGCGGTCTGAACATCAATGCCAACGCCAACGCCACGGCGTCTGGTTCGGCCACTACAAACACCGGCGTAGGCGGCCTGCTCAAGGGGCTGACCGGCAAATAGAAGAATTGCACCTGGCCATTAGACGGCCTCCCCTACAGCGCCTACGCTTGGTTGAGACGAGAGATTCCAATGGGTCTCTCGTCTTTTTTATTGGAACTCCCGAACCGTGCCCAAGAACCCGGCGGGACCCTGCGAAATGCCGCTGCAGTTTTGACCATGGAGTGTCCTATGCGCGTTTTGACGCCGTTGTTATTGCTCACCCTCAGCGCTTACGTCCACGCCGAGACCCTACCCAGCTTCCTCAACAGCAACGACACCATCCGCAACCTCCCCGTCCCCAACCTGCCGGCCGACGCCTACCGGCCCGTGACGCCGCAGACCCAGCTACCAGAGACCCCGGCGGCACAAGCGCAACCGCTGCTGATGGACACCAAAGTCACCATCCGCAAGCTGCAGATCGAAGGCGGCACGGTGTATCCGCTGCAGGAAGTCGCCCAGGTTTTCGAGCCGTTGATTGGCCATGAAACCAACCTCGCCCAACTGATCGAAGCGACCCGCAGCATCACCCGGCGCTATCAGCAGGACGGCTACCTGTTGTCCTACGCCTTCCTGCCCGACCAGCGCTTCGAACAGGGCCTGGTGCGCGTGGTGTTGGTCGAGGGTTATATCAAGGACTACCAGGTACAAGGCGACATTGGTTCGGTGTCGGCCTACGTCGACAAGTTGGCGCAAAAGCTCCAGGCCGAACGCCCGCTGACCCGCAAGACTTTCGAGCGCTACACCACCTTGATGGGGCGGATTCCCGGCGTGACGCTGCAAGCGCAAGTACCGCCACCGGGCACCACCGATGGTGCCGCGCACATGAATATCCAGGCCAGCCGCAAACCGTTCACCAGCAGCATGAGCATGACCGACGACAGCCGCGGGGGCCTGCAAGCCTTGATCGCCGGTACCAGCAATTCCCACACATCAATGGGCGAACAAGTCAGCCTCAGCGGCCTGTTCCCGCCGGGGGACGACAAAGAGCATTACTACCGGCTCGACTACAGCCAGTTCATCAATGCCGAGGGCACGCAACTGAGCCTGTATGGCGCGCGCTATCGCAGCGACCCGAGCACCCATATCCGCCTCGACGGCGGCTTCTCGCTCAAGCCACACCGGGAAAACGACCGGTTCTCCATCGGCCTGAGCCACCCGCTGATCGCCTCGCCCAGCGAGTCCCTGACCCTCGGCACTCGCTTCTACGGAGTGAACGACAGGACTCGCTATCAACTGGTCGGTTACCCGCAACGCTTTGACGTGGAAACCGACCTGCGCGCGCTGGCCTTTGAAGGGGATTGGCGCAAGGCCGACAATCGCCAACTGCGCATCCTCAGCGCCGGCCTGTACCAGGGCGTCGACGGCCTGGGCGCAAAAACCCGCAGTGACTTCGAGGGCATAAAATCCGACCTGGACTTCTTCCGCCTGCGCCTGTCCGGGGTGCAGAGCGACAAGTTCTTCGACAACTGGCAAGGCGTGCTCTCGGCGGCGCTGTACTGGAGCGACGACACCCTGCCCGACAGCGAACGGGCGGTGTTCGGTGGGCAGAACTTCGGGCGCGGCTACCCGGATGACCAGGGTTCGGGCGACAAGGGCTGGGGGGTGGCCTACGAGGTGAACTACAGCTACAACCGCGCTGGCGACTGGGTAAGGGTCGTGCAGCCTTACGTCGTGCTCGACCGCGCCAAGGCCTGGTTCAACAACCTGCCGGTCAAGGACAGTGACATGTCATCTGCCGCCGTTGGCGTGCGCTTTGGCGATGCCAAGTACTACAACATTGCGTTGGAGGCGGCCAAGCCGATGTCGGATATGGCATTGGACAGTTTTAACCGGCGGCCGCGGTATACCTTGAGTTTTAGCTATCAGCTGTAGGAGCCGGCTTGCCGGCGATGCGGCGATGCGGCGACCCGACAAGCCAGCTCCCACAGGGAAATGCAGCTCTGCGCTGTAGCTCTGCTTTTGATCTTGATCTTGATCTCAGACGCCCCGTCAAACCACGCTGGCCGCAGGCAGGTATTGCGCAGTGGGCACCCCGGCATGGATGCCGGGGTAGCCGCGACACGGCCATGGATGGACGATCGCGGCGGGCCCACGGAGCAATGCCTGACTGCGGGCATGCCGAGCCTAGGCGAGGCACCGAGTGGTGGGGCAAAAGCGCTTTGGTTACTTTCGCGCTCTTCGAAAGTGACCCGCCGTCAGGGCGGAACCCTAAGTGGCCATGACCGCAGCAACGGATATGTACACAAACCCAGTGTAGATACCTATGGCACCGCCCTCAGGTCAGAGCATCCCCCACCTTGCCAAAGAACGTCGCAATCTGCGGCCCCAGCAACTTCCCAGCCGCCAGCACCACCAGCGCAATCACCACAATCAAAATCACATACTCGATAGCCGTCGCACCGTCCCGGCGGCGCCAGAACAGCATCGACCACGCATACATCCTCAGCAGCAGGGCAAGCAACATAGGGCATCTCCTCAGCAGGGCGCTATGCACGGGCCAACTGTTCCCTACGCCCGGGGGAACAGATTGTTAAGGGTGTCGATCAACCGAACCAGGTAGATGGGTTTGCGAAACAGGTCCAGGACCTGCAAGCGCAGCATGTCACTGACATCATCCATTTCGGCATGGCCGGACATGACAATAACGGGCAGGTGCTGGCGTGACGTGTGCTCACGCAAGCGCTTGATCAGGGAGATGCCACTTTCCTCGGGCATGCGCAAGTCGGTGATAACCAGCGCGATATCAGGATGCAGTGTCAGTTGCTGCAATGCATCTGTGACGGAGGTGGCACAAAAACAAATAAAGCCCTCGTCTCCCAGCGATTCGGCCAGTTCAACGAGGGCATCTTCTTCGTCATCCACCAACAGGATCTGCTGGCGGCTCGCAACAACAGCGCTCATGAGCAATACCTTCCAAGACAATCACTGATGGGCATGCTCAAGGCACTGCTGCCAATCAGGTCAAGGCGGCTCCGACTTTAGCGAACATGGCCGCGATCTGAGGCCCAAGCAATTTACCGGCCGCCAGCACGACCAGCGCGATAACCGCGACAAGAATCACGTATTCAATCGCCGTCGCGCCCTCTTTGCGATGAAAGAACAGTTGGAGTTGGACGTAGAGCTTCATCATGAAGGTAAGGAACATATGACTTCTCCTTTGCGCTTGCTTGCGCAGATCGCGGTGCTGCACGGTGATTGCTGCGTGCCACTAGAGCATTGTCAACAAACCCCACATCAACAACTGTAAGAACGGATTAATCACAAAGTAGTAGTCACAACCTTGACGTCATGAACCCGTGTTTTAAGGAGCTGCGCGAGGGTTCCAAAATAAATCGCGGACGCTAATGGCATTTTGTCCTAGCTCGGCTACCGTCAAATAGCGAAATCGTTAGATGTTCATAGCTGCCTGGTTGCGAAATCAACTCGTTGGGAAAAACGGGCGCGTGGTGCAACAGGAAAGGGAGAGCCTTCATGAACAGTCGTGTCAGCATGATCCTGGCCGGGTTGTTATTAATCGGTGCGCTGTTTGCAGGCTATTGGGGACTGGTACTGAGTCGTCCGCCTGAGCCGGCAGCCACGCCCGCGCCATCTGGCGTTTCTGTGGAAAAAACCGTCGCCGCCGTCGAAGACCAGACCCGCCAACCCGTGGTGGTCCTGGCCCATGACGTGCCGCCCTATATCGCCCTGACCGCCGCCGACCTGACCCTGGAAAAACTGCGCACCGCCCCGGCCGGCAGCTTGACCAGCCTCGACCAGGCCATCGGCCGCACGCCCTTGAGAGCCCTGCGTGCCGGCACCTGGCTGGATGATTCCAGCTTCAATGCCGGAGGCCCGCTGGCCCGCATGATCCGCCCTGACGAACGCGCCCTGGCGGTGGCCGTCGATGAGGTCATCGGTGCGGCTGGCCAGTTGAGCCCCGGGGATTTTGTGGATGTGCTGCTGTTCCTGCGCCCGGAAGGCACCAACCCCGAGCCCACGTCACAGATCATCGTGCCGGCCCTGCGCCTGCTCAGTGTCGGCGATACCCTCGGCCCGACCAACGATGGCAAGCCCGCCGTTGCGCCGCCCACCACCGATGAAGAAAAAGCCCGCCAGGCACAACGCCAGGCAAGCCCACCGCGAACCGTAGTGCTGGCAGTGCCGGAACAGTTGATGAGCCGCTTGATGCTGGCCACCAGCGTCGGCGCCTTGCGCCTGGCGGTACGCAGTGCCGATGAACAATTGCTGAGCCAGTACTGGGCCGGGGACAACGAGGCCTTCGCCAAACTGCAAAGCGCCAATCGCGAGCTGTACCAGTTCACTCAACTGGCCATGCTCGGTGCGCCGAAAAGAGTCACACAGGCTGGAGGCGCCAACGAACCCCGGCGCTCCGGCATCGAGGTCATACGCGGTAACCAAGCGATCCAACAAAATCCCTGAGCAAGGATGCCTTGAATGCGCCATCGATTTGCACCTGCGTTCACGCAAATGGCCTGGGCACTGATGCTGTCCAGCCTGCCTGTAAGCCTGGCGTTCGCGGCTACCGACAGTTGCAGCGGCCTGGGCGCCCTGCCGGCCGTGGTCGAGGTCGGCGAAGGCCTGCAACAGACCCTGCAATCGCCTGTAGCGATCACCCGGCTGGCCATCGGCGACCCGAAAATCGCCGATGTACACCTCAACGGTGACCGCGCCTTCCTGCTCACCGGCGTTGCCTCGGGCGCTACCAGCCTGATGGTCTGGACCCACTGCTCCAGTGCGCCGCGCCAAAGCATGGTGTTCGTCAAGGGCAAGGCCAGCTCAAGCCTGACCAGCCAGGCCCTGGCGCCGTCCGACGACCCGTCCCTGCCGAGCCAGGTGCAGACCGATATCCGCTTTGTCGAAGTCAGCCGCACCAAGCTCAAGGAGGCCAGCACGTCGATTTTCGGCGGCACCCGCAACTTCCTGTTCGGCAGCCCGCGCACAGCCGGGATGAGCCTGCCCCTGGATAACGAGAGTTTTAACATCGGCATCGGCGGCGGGCGCTTTTCGGCGCTGATCAATGCCCTGGAACGCAGCGGTTTTGCCTACACGCTGGCGCGGCCGAGCCTGGTTGCCATGAGCGGGCACAGTGCGACCTTCCTTGCCGGTGGCGAAGTGCCGATCCCAGTGCCCAGTGCCGGCAGCGACACCATCTCCATCGAGTACAAAGAGTTCGGTATCCGCCTGACCCTGACCCCCACCGTGATCGACCGCACGCGGATTTCCCTCAAGGTCGCACCGGAAGTCAGCGAGCTGGATTACGCCAACGCCTTGCAGGTAGAAGGCATCCAGGTACCGGCACTGACGGTGCGGCGTACCGACACCACAGTGTCCTTGGCCGATGGCGAAAGCTTTGTGATCAGCGGCCTGATCAGCAATAACAACCGCTCCACCATCAGCAAGTTTCCAGGCCTGGGCGATATACCGATCCTTGGTGCGTTTTTCCGTGACAGCAACGTCAGCCGCGAGGAAAAAGAGTTGCTGATGATCGTTACCCCGCACCTGGTCCAACCCCTGGCCGCCAACGCGCGCCTGCCGTCCCTGCCCGGGGAAAAACTGCGCAACTACGATCCCAACTGGTATCGCCTGTACTTCCTGGAAAACGGCAACTTCGACCGACGCACAGGACTTTCCCAATGAGCGACAGCCTGAGCCAGACGTTCCTGGCAATCACCCGCAACACCACCGACCTGGAATGGCTGCAAGGCGCCCTGGCGCCCTTGGGCCAAGTGGTCAGTGCCGGTGGTGGCAGCCTCGACGAACTGCTGGCCCTGGTGGACGTGACCTTCGCCAACCTGGTGTTCGTCGGCCTGGACCGCGAGCATGTAGTGGCCCAGAGCGCCTTGATCGAGGGCGCCCTGGAAGCCAAGCCGATGCTGGCCATCGTCGCCCTGGGCGACGGCATGGACAATCAATTGGTACTCAACGCGATGCGTGCCGGGGCGCGGGATTTTGTCGCCTATGGTTCACGCTCCAGCGAAGTCGCCGGCCTGGTGCGGCGCCTGAGCAAACGCCTGCCGCCAGTCGCCCACAATGCGCACCTGGGCGGCCTGACGGTGCTGTATGGCACCCAGGGCAATGCCGACGGCGCCCTGCTCGCCAGCCACCTGGCGATGGTGGTGCAAAAGAGCGGTCAACAGACCCTGCTGCTGGACCTGGGCCTGCCCCGTGGCGACAGCCTGGCGTTGCTGGGCCTGGAAAGCTCGTTCAACTTTGGCGATGCCCTGCGCCACCTGCGCCGCCTGGACACCACGCTGATCAACAGCGCCTTTACCGCCACCGAAGGTGGCCTGCGCATCCTCGCCTACACCGAAAGCGACGACCCCCTGGAACTGACCAGCGCCGCCGAGCTGTACATGCTGCTCAGTGCCTTGCGCCAACACTTCCAGCACATCGTGGTAAACCTCACCGGCCAGCGCGACAGCGAAGCCCTGCGCACTTTTGTCAGCCACTGCGACAAGCTCTTGTGGTGCACCGACCAGAATGTCCTCGACTGCCGACGCAACCTGGCGGTACTCAATCAGTGGCGGGAAAAGGGTATGAAGCTGGACCATGCACGGCTGCTGATCGACCGCTATCTCAAGGGCGCCGCACCGGACAGCGAGGCCCTGGAAAAGAGCTTCGGCCTGGAAGTCATCGCCGTGCTGCCATTGAGCCCGGAAGTGCGCCTGAACGCCAAGAACCAGGGGCAAACCTTGTTCAGCCTGGCGCCCAGGGAGACCCTGACGCAAAACCTGAAGGTCTTGGGCGAACGCCTGGCCAAGCGCTCCGAAGGTCTTGAAAAACCTTCCACCCGCTGGTTTGAGCGACTGCGGGGGACCACCAAATGAACGGCGAAAAGCTCTTCGGCGCGCCCGCCCGTGGGCTTGGCAGCGCAGTGGATCACGACGGCCTGAAACTGGTGCTGCACCGCTACATCATCGATGCCATCGAAGAGTCGGGGAAAAACCTGCTGGAAGGCTCGCGCCAATCCCTGGCGCAATTTGTCATCGACAAGGTGTCCGAATACATCACGCGCATGCACCTGGCAATTTCCCGTTATGAGATGGAGCGCCTGGCCGAGGAAATCGTCGATGAACTGACCGGCTTCGGCCCTCTGGAAGTGCTGTTGCGCGACCCGTCAGTGACCGAGATTCTGGTCAACGGCCCACACCGGGTGTTTGTCGAACGGGACGGCCTGTTGCACCAGAGCGACCTGCGTTTTATCGACGCCCACCATGTGGAGCGGGTCATGCAACGCATCCTCGCGCCATTGGGTCGGCGCCTGGATGAATCTTCGCCGATGGTCGACGCCCGGTTGCCCGATGGCAGCCGGGTCAACGCGATCATCCCGCCGATTGCCCTCGACGGTCCGTGCCTGTCGATTCGTAAGTTTCGCAAGGACATGCTCAAGAGCAGCGACCTGGTAGCGATGCAGACCATCGACCAGTCGATTTTCGAGTTTTTCCAGGAGGCGGTGGGCAAGCGCTGCAATATCCTGATCAGCGGCGGCACCGGCACCGGCAAGACCACCTTGCTCAATATTCTCAGCCAGTTGATCAACCCCCACGAACGCCTGGTGACCATCGAAGACGTCGCCGAACTGCAACTGGGCCACCCCCACGTGGTGCGCCTGGAAACCCGTCCGCCCAATGCCGAGGGGCACGGTGAGGTGAAGGCCAGCGACCTGATCCGCAACGCCCTGCGGATGCGCCCGGACCGCATCATCCTCGGTGAGATCCGTGGTGTGGAAGTGCTGGATGTGATGACCGCAATGAACACCGGCCACGACGGCTCCATGAGCACCGTGCACGCCAACAACGCCCAGGACGCCCTGTTGCGCCTGGAAACCCTGGTGGGCCTGACCGGGCGGGTGGTCGCGGAGAAAACCCTGCGCCAGATGATCTGCGCGGCGCTGGATGTGGTGATCCAGCTGACCCGCCTGCCCGACGGCCGGCGCTGCGTCAGTGAAGTGGTGGAAGTGGTGGGGGTGCGCGATGACGTGTATGTCACCAACACCCTGTTCCGCCATGACCGGCGCACCGGCTTCGGCTTCCTGCGCGAGGCCGTCAACCCGGCGGGTGACAAACTGCGCCGCGAATCCGCCCTGCCGCTATAGGAGCGTCACCATGACCGGCGCCATCCTGATGTTCAGTTGCGTGATCCTGATTGGCGTGTCGCTGCACCTGTTCCTCAGTGGCCTGCGCCAGGCAGAAACCGACCGCGTCCTGGAACGACTCGCCGAAGGCCAACCGCTGCTGGCCGAAGAGCGTGGGCGTTGGGTCGGCCTGGAGCGCATGTTCCAGCGCGCGGGCCTGGGCAAACCCACCGACAGCCTGGGCCTGTGGGTGACCTGCTGGGTGTTGGGCGCCGTCCTGGGGTTCCTGGTGTGGAGCTGGGTCGGCCTGCTGAGCATGGTGTTGCTGCCGCCGCTGCTGCTGCGGCTGTACATCGCCTGGCGCTATCGGCGGCGGGTGAAGCGGATGATCGAACAACTGCCGCAAGTGCTCGACCATACAGTGCGCAGCCTGAAGTCCGGACGCACCCTGGCCGACGCCTTGCTGGGTGCGATCGACAGCACCGAGGAGCCCTTGAAGCCCGCCATGGGGCGTATCCAGCGCAATGTGCAACTGGGGGTCAGCCTGCCCGAGGCCGCCAGTGATTTTGCCGAGTTCTACGAGCAAGACGAGTTCCGCATGCTTGCCCTGGGCCTCAAGGTCAACCACCGCTACGGCGGCAATGCCAGTGACTTGCTGGAGAACCTGATCAAGGTGATCCGCGAACGGGAACAGGGCGCGCGGCAATTGCGCGCCATGACCGGCGAGACGCGCGTTACCGCTTTTGTCCTGGCGGGCATGCCGATCGCCATGGTGGGCTATTTCATGCTGATCAACCCAGGCTACCTGCTGACCATGTGGAACGACGACAGCGGCCGCTACATGCTGCTGGCCGCGCTGACCATGCAGGTGCTGGGCTGCCTGACGATGTGGCGCATGTTGCGGAGTATTTGAGATGGTCCTGCTGATCAGTGCCTTGTTGTTTTTGGCTGCGCTCGCGCTGATCGCCGGCCAGTTGCTGGCCCAGCGTCGCCGCGAGCGCCTGGTCAACCAGCGCCTGCAAGGCCAACTGGTGCGCCGCGACCGGCTCGGCACCCTGCTCAGCCAGTTTGGCAGCAGCCAACTGGCCCAGCGCTCGGTGAGCATGGATAACGAAACGCAGATCCTGCTCAACCGCGTGGGCTGGCGCAAAGCCAATCAGCGCTCGATCTTCGCCGCCTGCCAGATTGGCGTGCCGCTGGTGCTGGCCGGGCTGATCCTGGTGGGTGAGGAACTGATCTTTCCCGGCGCCGACTCCCCGTGGATCGCGCCCCTGCTCGGCCTGGGCGTGGGCTACCTGATACCCAAGCGCATCCTCGCCAGCGCGGCCAAGGCCCGCCAGCAGCAAATCTCCCGTGAGGTGTCGACCTTCATCCCGCTGCTGCGCATTCTGTTCGAGTCGGGCATGGCGGTTGAACAGTCGCTGCGGGTATTGAGCGTTGAAGCTCAGCGCCTGCTGCCCGCGCTGACCCAGGAGCTGCGGCTGATCCTGGCACGGGTCGACTCCGGCCTGGAACTGAGCGAGGAACTGGGCAAAACTGCCCGGCTGCTGGCCGTGGACGAATTCACCGACACCTGCATCATTCTCCAACAACTGATCCAGCAGGGCGGCGGCGCCATGAAGTCGCTGCTGGCCCTCAAGCAACTGCTCGATGACCGCCGCTTGACCCGCTTGCAGGAATTCATCTCGAAGATGTCGGCCAAGATGTCGGTGGTGATGATGGTCTTCCTGTTTCCCGCTTTATTGATTGTGCTGGGGGGGCCGGCATTCATTGCGATCTCCCGGGCCCTGAGCAGTTTTTGAGGAGCGCTCGATGAAAGCACTGATTGCAGGCCTGGGCCTGCTGATGCTCGGCGGCTGTGCCAGTAACGGCCAGACGCCGTGGTCGGCGCTGATGACCCCGGGTAGTTGTGCCAAGCCCAGCGCCGAGCAGGAGCTGTCGCTGAACCTGGCCGACGACATGGCCAATGAAGGAAAGATGCACGCCAGCCTGGCCAACCTGCAAAGCCTGCCGGAGTCTTTGCCGCAAGTGCGCCAGCGCAAGGCCAAGGTCTACCGCCTGCTCGGGCGCAGTGAAGCGCAACCGCTGTACCGCAGCCTGCTGGGCACCTGCATGGCGGCCGAAGGGGAACACGGCTTGGGTCAACTGGCGGCGGCCCAGGGCGACAACGCCCAGGCCTTGGCCCATATGCAACGGGCGGCGCAACTGGCGCCCACCGACGAAAAAATCCGCAACGACCTGGGGGTGGTCTACCTCAACCAACGGCGCCTGGAAGAGGCGCGCTTTGAGTTCATGACGGCCATGGAGCTCAAGCAAAGCGATCAACTGGCGGCGGTCAACCTGGTGACCCTGCTGATCTACCAGGACAACTGGGGCCAGGCCGCACAACTGGCCAGCCAAGTGGGCCTGAGCCCCGAGCAGGTCACCGAGGCCCAGGCCCGGGCCGAGAAACTCAAGGCCGCCGGCACGCCGGCTGCCAAGGCCAAGGACCAGGTCGCAGCGGCCAGCGATGCACCGCCCGCACTAATCAAGTAAGCGCTTGAAGGAGCCGATGATGAAATTCCCCTACCTCGCCAGCCTGACGCTGCTGGCCCTGCCCCTGACGGTACTGGCCATCGAGCCTGGGCCCTCGTCCAAGGCCCAGCAGGAAACGGAGAACTGGCTGAGGCTGCAAGTCGACGGGCAAGCCGCCTCACCCACGGTACAGAGGGCAACGCCCGCCGAACGTGAACTGGCGATACAGCGTTTGCTGGAGAGCAAGAAATTCGCGATCCCCGAAAAGTTCGACGAAGAAAACGCAAGCGGGGGCTCGGGCAGTAGCAAATAAACCACAGCCACTGGAGAAATGTGGGAGCGGGCTTGCCCTGATGCAGATCAGTTAAGCGAACGCAATGCTCAAGACAGTGAAGATCAAATGTGGGAGCGGGCTTGCTCGCGAAAGCGGTGGGTCAGTCAACATCAATGTTTGCCGGGCCGACGTCTTCGCGAGCAAGCCCGCTCCCACAGGGGGGGGATCTGCGCTTAACTGACTGGCATTAAGCTTGCCCGCTCCTACAGGGCTGTACGCAAAGCTTCAGTGCGCCGTCACCCGCTGGCGCAATGCCGAGTTGCTCGGTGACAGCGCCAACGCCAGTTGGGTGCGGTTGTGCATATGGGTCAAGCGCAACACCTGGGACACGTACAACTTGACCGTGTTCTCGGTAATACCCAGCTCGCAGGCAATCTGGTAGTTGGTCTGGCCCTTGCCCACCAGCCGCGCGACGTCCAGTTGCCGGGGCGACAACTGATTGAAGATCGCCGGCACCTCCAGGCGCTCGGCCTCCTCGCTTGACCCTTCGCCCTCGGCTTGCGGCGCCGGGCCGCGACGGACCTTGTCCAGGTCCTGGTACAAGTCATCGATGGACTCGGAAAGATATTGCAGCTTCTGATTCAAGTTCCCCAGGTGCAGATTCTTGTGGCGCTCTTCCAGGGCGGCCTCCTGGCGCTGCAAGCCTTCGAGCAACTCATTGAGGTTGATGGGCTTTTGGTAGTAATCGGAGATGCCCACGCGCAAGGCCTTGATCACGTCCTGCTTGTCCGCCCGGCCAGTGAGCATGATGGCTTCGAAGGCACGCTGCTTGCCGGCAATTTTCTGCAGGGCCTGCACCAACTCAATGCCGTCCATGTCCGGCATATGCAGGTCACACAGCACCAGGCCGATCTGCGGGTCTTCACTGAAGCGTTGCACGGCCTGCTGGCTGGAGCCACACGGGACACAGCGATAACCGCTGCTTTCAAGAAATTCGCAAAGCTCCTCCACAATCAGCGGTTGATCGTCGACCACGAGCACTTTTACTGCAGATGTAAGCTTGTTCACGCGCTACTCCATGCCTGGCAAGCCAAAGATTGACCTATCCGTTCCGAGGAACTTTCCTAATTACCGGTACAAATAAACGTAGACGTACTTTGCGACTATGTACATAGCGATATAGAGCGCCCGCGACTAATGGAGCCACGGCCAGGCCAAGGTAAAACCCACTAAAAGAAACGGTGCAAAGGGCAGTTTTTTTGACGGATCCACCACCAGGTAACCCAGGCGCGCTCTAACGCCTTGACTGGTAAGCGGTAACAGCCGAGGCCCATAGACCAGCCAGGCGACATTGGCCGCGCCGGCCCCGATCAGCGACCACAACAGGTAGGTCGAATTCGACGCCAGCGCCAACGCCGCGAGCATCTTCACATCCGCGGCCCCCAGGCGCCCGAGGGCGTAGCCGGGCAGCGTCAACAGCAGCGCCAGGATCAACGCCCACAGCCCTTCAGACCGGGACGTGCCGAGCCAGGTGCTACCGCTCCACAGCAGATAGAGCAGCGCCAGCAACGCCACGCCCAGGGTCAGGCGATTGGCGATCTGTCGCTGGCGAATATCCTGCATTGCACACAACACCAACCAGACAACTACCACGAGGCCTTGGATCACGTAAAAACCGTCCCATTTTGCCGATTGATTCTATGCTGATATCAGGTAGTAGCAGTCAGGGTAGTCGCAGTGATGAAAACCAGCCTCCCTAGAAAGCAAAAAGGCGCCGTCGCCATCGAATTTGCGGCAGTGTTCGTGATTTTTTTTGCCGTGTTCTATGCCATGGTCAGCTATAGCCTGCCGCTGTTGCTGCTGCAGTCGTTCAACCAGGCTACCGCCGAAGCCGTGCGCCGCAGCGTGGCACTGGACCCCAGCACCCCCAACTACAATGCGGCGCTGATCCTGCGGGCGACCCAGACCGTGCAAAGCCAATTGCAGTGGATCCCCGCGACGTTCCAGTTCCAGGCGGCCCATATCAATCCGACCTACACCGCAGGCGTGTTGACCGTCGAGATCAACTACCCCTCGGCCAACCTGAAGAACGTCCTGCCGTTTATCGTGCTGCCGGGCATTGGCACGGTGCCCCGCTTGCCGACCACGTTGCACGCCCAGTCGAGCCTGCAATTTTGAACTCCGGTGACAAAATCTTCGGCAGGCTGCTGGGCCGCAGCAGCGCCCAGGCCCTGGAGACGCCCGCCAGCCCACCGGCGCAAGGCTTGCACCTGCGCCTGGACCCGCAAGGTCATGTGCTGGATATCAGCCGGGCATTGCACCCACAGTTGGCCCGTCACCTTGGCGCCCCGGCTCACCCGCTGTTGCGCGACCTGCTGTGCCTGCCTGGCGCCCTGAGCATCGAAGGCACGCCCGCCGACTGGCAGCGGCACAGCCTGGACCTGGATTTCCAGGGTGCCGCCGATACCATCCTGCATACCCGTGGCTGGATCGAGCCGGACGGCGATGGCTGGATCCTGCGCCTGCTGGATATCAGCGACCTACTGAGCGGCCGGCAATTGGCCCAGCAGCGCGAACAGAACCACCAATTGGCCAGCCAGATGAGCGAGCAGCTGCGCGTCTGCAGCCTGACACGCCTGCCGCAAGTGTTCAGCGAGCACCTGCGCAACCTGGCCCAGCGCTGGCATATCCCGTGCGTGGCGATGGTCCTGCTCGACCAGCAGGACCAGGACTGGCTGGTCTACAGCGGCTACAGCGCCCACGACGCGCCGCAGTTGTGGGAACCGGGCCAACGCCTGGGTACCTGCCTGGACAGCCTCAACGGCAACACCGCGCTGAGCCTGAAAACCCTCCAGGGCCGCAGCGAACACCCGCGCCTGTACAGCGTGTTTGGCAGCGCCGAGGGCCTGCTGGTGCCCTATCGCGATAGCCAGGGGGTGGCCGCCTGGTTGCTGTGCGGGTTCTACAGTGGCCACCCCGACGTCAGCGAACGTGACTGGCTGAACCTCGCCGCCGCCCTCGCCGCCCCTTTGCTCAGCCGCCTGCGCGAGCAACGTCATCACCAACAACTGGAACGGGTGGAAGCCTTGCAAGGCCTGCTCGGTACCGGCTGGTGGGAATTGCTGGAAAGCGGTGAAGAAATCCTGCTGGCCCCACAGCTGATGCGCAGCCTGAGCCCGGAAGATGCACCGACCAAACAGGTACTGGCCAACTGGCTGGAACTGATCCACCCCGCCGACCGCCAGGAACTCAACAGCCGCCTGCAAGACCTGCAAACCCTGGGCAAACCCTTGTTGACCAGCGTGCGCCTGCTGCGCAGCGACGCCAAGCAGAACCCCATCTGGTACCGCGTCCAGGGCCAGGTGCTGGGTGCCGGCGAGCAGCGCCGCTGGATCGGCTTCATGCTCGACATCAGCGACATCAAGAACCAACAATTGCAGGCCGCCGCCGCCCATGCGCGCCTGGACAACCTGATCGCCAGCTCCCCGGCGGTGATCTACGTGCAGCGCTACGTCAACGGCGCGCTGCACCCGGCGTTCTTCAGCGACAGCCTGCTGCCGCTGCTGGGCTGGACCCTGGCCGAATGCACCCACGACACCTCCGTGGAATGGGTACACCCCGAAGACCGTGACCTGTACTTCGAACGCACCCGGCAGTTGCTGCGCGAAGGCAGCGTGCGCAGTCGCTACCGCGTGCGCGATCGCCAGGGCAACTACCACTGGCTGCTGGACGAAGCCAAGCTGCTGCGCGACGACCTCGGCTTGCCGGTGGAGGCCGTCGGCCTGTGGCTGGACGTCACCGAAGCGACCCTGGCGGCGCAACAGATCAAGGACAGCGAAGAGCGCTATCGCATCCTCGTCGAAGACTCACCGGCGATGATCTGCCGCTACCGCCCGGACCTGACCCTGACCTTCGGCAACACGCCCCTGGCCAACTACCTGGAATGCACGCCGGCCCAGTTGCCGGGGATCAACCTGGGCCACTGGTTATCTGAAGAACAGCGCAACGCCTTTGTAAAACGCATCGGCCAGTTGAGCCCGGAATTCCCCGTCAGTACGGCTGAAATCAGCCTGCAACTGCCGGGGCGCGAACATGCGTGGTGGGTCTGGTCGGACCGTGGCGTATTCGACGAACACGGCCAGTTGCAGGAAGTCCAGGCCGTGGGCCGCGACAACACCGAAGTGCGTCGCTCCCAGCAGCAACTGACCCAAAGCGCAAAAATGGCCACCCTCGGCGAAATGGCTACCGGCCTGGCCCATGAGATCAACCAGCCGCTGAATGTGATGCGCATGGCCATCGTCAATGTGCTCAAGCGCCTGGGCAACGGCGACGTGCAGATCGACTACCTCACGGAAAAACTCCAGCGCATCGACGCCCAGGTCCAACGCGCCGCCCGGGTGGTGGACCACATGCGCGTGTTCGGCCGCCGCTCGGAGGTCGAGCAACAACCCTTCGACCCGGCCCAGGCGGTGGAAGGCACCCAGTCACTGCTGGGCGAGGGCCTGCGCGGCAAAGGCGTGGACCTGCGCATCACGCCGATGGACTTGGGCGTACAGGTCAACGGCCATGTCGACCAACTGGAACAGGTACTGATCAACCTGGTGGTCAACGCCCGCGATGCACTGATGGCACGCCACGAAAAAAACCACGACTTCCACCCCTGGATCGCCCTGTACAGCGAACACGACAGCCGCCACGTGCGCATCTGGGTCGAAGACAACGGCGGCGGCATCGATGCGCGGTTGCTGGAGCGGATTTTCGAGCCGTTCTTTACCACCAAACCGATTGGCGTCGGCACCGGGCTGGGGTTGTCGGTGAGCTACGGCATTGTGGAAAACATGGGCGGACGCCTGAGCGTCGCCAACAGTGAACATGGGGCGCGGTTTTGTGTGGAGTTGCCGGTGGTGGGTGGGGGTTAGATCACAAGGTAGGCGCGGCCCATGTGGCAGGTGAGGTTGGCGCCGACTTCGGCATTGCCAAGGTTGATGCCCAGAGCGCTCAGTAGCGTATTGACGATAGGGTCCAGCAGCGGCGACAAAAGCCCTTGGACGAGCCCGACCAGTGTCGTGGTGATTGTTGTCAGGAGTGTCGCCACACCTGCCAGTGCACCATTTGGCACAGCCGGGGCGGGTGGCGGTGCATAGGTCACCTGAAGGCCACTCAGTGTGGCGCCCAGGCTATTGATGATGTTGATGCTGGAAATACTTTTATAGGTCGGCAGAGTATTCATTTCTGCCACCGGTGAATAAAACAGGCTTTCTGTTCTCTGCCCCACAGTTGATTGTGCCTTTAACAAAAAACCGCCGCCGACGTTGGCTTTGCGTGGGTCGCAGCCCCCCAGCAAGGTGCAGTGCTGGGTCCCGATATCGATCAGGCGGATCGGCTGGACATCGACCGGTGTCGACGAGGAAAACGCCTTGGCCGGGTCAATGTTGCCGACGGCCAGAGTGGCCATGGAACTCGTGGCCAAGGCGGTCAGCGTCTTGCTGGCGGACGTTGCACAGGTGAAGTCGGTGACATGGCTTTCGCCGCTGGCGGCTTCGATGTAGATATCCAGCTTGCTGGCAATATCTACATCCGTGCGCTCGCAAGACAACGTACACAAAAGAGCGTTTACGATAGCGGCCAGATCCAGGTTCAAAAGGCCCTTCACCACTTTGGTCACCGGGTCGGTCAAGGCTGACAGCCCCGACAGCACTGAAGAAACCGTCTTCAGTATCGGCGCATCCACCGAGATCAGCGTGCGTACTTGTGCAGTGCGCACGGAAATCTGATTTGTCCCCGTAGCCAAGCCAGCCTTGGCCAAGGCGGGGTTGCCGATGGCGGATAGCTGTGGCGGCTCCATGACTTTGGTTTTGACTGAGAAGGTGGCGACCAGTGGCACGCTCAATTGAAAATCTGCCCTCACCAAACTATTGCCATTGGAGAGCTGGGCCACGCCCTGCAGCAACTGGAACAACTGCACGTCCGTATTCAAGGCCGCTGTGGGCGTGCCCGTCGCGACATTTAACAAATCGCCCAGTTTGAGCACCTTGGTATTCGGTGCGATGGCCTCGATGGCAAGCACGTTAGTGATCGTCGCCGCGACCGCCGAACCGTTGGTTTGCAGAACCTTGACCGCCGCGTCGATCAATTGCGTCGCCGAAACCGCGGTGTTGAGCAGCGTCGCGTAGTCACCCGCCGCCACATTCGCTTGAATAGCCAACTGGTCCAGGTAACTGAGCAGGTTCACATTGGTATTGATCAAGCCCTGCCAACCCACGGCGGTCAGGGAAAGGCCACCACCAAGCAAGCCACCGATGGTTTTGTTCAAGATGTCTGATTGAGCCGAATTGACCGTCAGCAACGAGCTGCGAATCGTCAACTGCGCCACCGGCGGCGCCAGCGCCGCCACCGCTGTCGCAGTCAACGTAGTACTTGCGTTGTACGTCCCGCTGAACAACTTCCACACCCCATTGGCGATACCAGTGGTGACGGTGCGGCTCGCGACTACGCGGATGGCCTCATTCTTGGTGGCATCCGCCGTAAATACACGGGTGTTGAGGCCATTGGTCAACAACGTCCCACACGTCACCGCCAGCGCGCGGCTGTTGTCATTGGCGACAACGGTGAAACCATTGCGGGTGGCGTTCTGCTTGGCGTAGTCCACCGCCGTAGTGCTGGCGGAGCACTGCCCGCCGCGATTGGCGGCTTCCAGGGCGGCGGTGTCGGCAACGGCCTGTAGCTTGCGTTTTTCCAGGTACAGGCGGCCGCTATCGACCACCAGCAACAGAAACACCAGAGCCAATGCCAGGGTGCCGGCGAATACCAGACCGATTGCGCCACGTTGGCCAGAACGAAGTCGGGGAGACATCGAGCACTCCTTTGCCGGCGAACTGCCGAGCGCTTACTCTCCTGTAGTCAACAGCAGTGTAGACAAGGCTTGCAAGGTACGCTGGCAAGTCGCCACTTTGGCGACTGACGGAAAGAAACACCGCTCGACGCTGGCTAGTCCGGCCGCTGCATGGCAGTGATGCGGGCACCTCGGTGTATCGAGTTGTACGGAGTCGATCCCATCGCAGCCTCGCCGGGGCTCGACAGCTCCCACAGGGGAGCCGCGACACCTGCAGATTTATCTTGGCAACACAGATCGAATGTGGGAGCTGTCGAGCCCCGGCGAGGCTGCGATGGGATCGCCTCGGTGTACCTGCTAAACCGCAGCGCCCGCATCGCAGTGATGCAGCGGCCCTACACGGACCGAGTACGACTTAGCGAGGCGGGTAGTTGGACAGCACTTTGGTCACCGTCGCCCGGATCGCCGCATTGCGGTCCTGGGGGTTGGGCGAGCTGCTCATCATCTGTTCGTCACTGCCGCGCCATACCAACTTGCCGTCCTTGCCGTCGAGCAGGTCGATCTGGAGGGTGGCGACCTTGTAGGTGACGTTGCGGGTTTCGTTGTACATCGGCGCACCCCAATAGCCATTCCACGGGCCGCCCCAGGCGCCACCGTAGTTGGTGGTGACTTGCTGCTGGCGATCCTCGACGATCAGGTAGGCCTGCACGTTCACATCAGCCTTGGCCCCCGGGGCCGCCGGGCGCAAGCCGCGCTGGTCGAGTTGGTCGGCCACCGCCTGGCGGATGCGCTGTTCGGTGAGGTCGCTCTTGATCCGTGGATCATCGGGGCGGTACTGCAACGCTGGGTCTTTCCAGGCCCAACTGCGGTAGGCGGCAAAGTCGCGACTGGCGTCAAAATCGTGGTTGACCTGGCTGGTCTGGCATCCGCCCAAAAGCACGGCAAAAGCGAGCAAAGCGATACGACGCAACATGGTAGTTCTCCAAAGGGCAAACCGAACCTGAGATGAGAATAGCTGTTAACTCGGAGGATACGCCGTCATGGCCTTCTGCACAGCCTGGCGCAACGCATCGCCGCGTTCACTCAGGCTGCCCTGGCTGCCCGTTTCGGCGCTGGCGCTCCATACCGGCTGGCCCGTGCGGGCGTCGAACAGGTTGACGCGCACCACCACCACTTGCACTTCATAGGTGCGCACGATCGGCACCGAGTTGTACATGCCATAGCCGTTGCCATAGCGGTTGTAGCCACCGTAGCCGTAGCCATAATCGTCCTGCACCTGGCGCAGGCGTTTTTCCAGATGCACATCGGCGCTGACCAGCAAGTCCGGCGCGCGCTGGTCATGCACCGGCCGCAGGCCACGCTGGTCGAGGGCGCCGCTGACGGCTTCGGCGATCTGTGCAGGATCTGCCCAGGCCGAGCCCGCCGGCAATTGGCCGTTGCGCCAGGCCCAGTTGCGATAGGCGCCGTAGTCACGCACCGGCGCCGGGTAGGCGCTGGCATCAAAGGTGTTGGCCGCCTGGGCAGGCGCCGGTGGCATGGGCTTGGAGGCCGCGACATACGGATTGTTGCTGGAGCAGGCACCCAGCCCCAGGCACAGCAGGATCAATGCACAGCGCTTCATTTCGATCTCCGCAGACTGGGCCGCTTAAACCGGACGGCAGATCCAGTGCAAATAACGCCCAAGTCCGGCAAAGCTTGGGTGACGACGGTGAGCGAGCTCCATCTCCAACAAGTCCTGCAAGTCGGCGCGGGCCTGGAACTCCACCGGCATATAGTCGTGGAATACCCGCACCCCGCTCTGGCTTTCGACCTGCCACAGGCCTTCAAGTTGCGCCGCCAGTTCACGCGGGTCCAGGGGCTGTTGCGGGGTCAGGCTCTGTTTTTCGCCCGCCATGTCATTTTTGCGCATCTTGCGAAAGTGCCCCTTGAGCAAGTTGCGGTAAATCAGCGCATCACGGTTATAGAACGCCAGGGACAACCAGCCGCCCGGCGCCGTCAACTGGTGCAGCACCGGCAGGATCCCATGGGGTTCGGCCAGCCATTCCAGCACGGCGTGGCACAGCACCAGGTCGTAGGGCTCGGTCAGTTGACCCAGCAGGTCCTGCCACGGCGCCTGGATGAACGTTGCGCTCTGCCCCGCCTCGGCGAACCGCTGGCGGGCACCTTCGAGCATCGGTTCGGCAGGCTCGGCCAAGGTCACCTGATGCCCGCGTTCGGCCAGCCACAACGACATATGGCCCAGGCCTGCGCCGATATCCAGCACGCGCAGAGGCCGGTCCGGCAGGGCCTCGGCCAAGTCGGCCTGCAACACCGCCAGGCGAATCGCACCCTTGGCACCGCCGTAGATCTTCTCGGCAAAGCGCGTGGCCAACTGGTCGAAATGGCGATCACTCATGGGTAAACCGCCGTTCGTTGTCGGCCAGCTTGGCGCTGACCACCTGGTTCATGTCCAGGCCCAGTTCGCCGCACAACAGCAGCAGATACAGCACGATGTCCCCCACTTCCTGCCCGGCGTGGGCGAGTTTGTCGGCGGGCAACTGGCGGGACTGGTCTTCGCTCAGCCACTGGAAGATTTCCACCAGCTCGGCCATCTCGACGCTGGCGGCCATGGCCAGGTTTTTCGGGCTGTGGAATGGCTTCCAGTCGTTGTTATCGCGGATGCGATGCATGCGTTCGGTAAGGTGTTCGAGATTCATGGGGCGCTCCTGAAGGGGTATAGCTTCGGGCTCAAAGGCGGGGATGGCAAATAAATTTACGGCGCTTGTCAGGGCGCTATCGCAGGCCAGCCAGCTCTCACATTTGACGGTATTTACAAATCAACATGGGGGAGCTGGCTGGCCTGCGATGGCGACCTAATCCACCACGCTGAACTCAACCCTGGCCGTCTGCCCCGCCTCATCGAGCACACTCAGTTGATAGCGCCCCAACTGCTCCAGGCTGGCATTGATACTGTCCTGACTGGCGCTGTCCCCCAACGGTGCACCATTGAGGAACCACCAGCGCCGCCCACTGCCGCCCAACGCCGATAGCTTCAAGCGCAACTGCTGCTGGCTACCCGCCGGTAACCGCAACTGGTCCCCCTCACGTACACCCACCACCGACAACGGCGACGCTGCCGCCAGGGCCGGGGGTGGGCAATCCGGGTCTGGCGCGGGGATGCGCGCGTCACGCCGCTCGATCCGCGGCAACCATGGCTCCAGCGGTGCCGGCCACAGGGCTATGTCCCGCGAGACCGCGCCCGGGCAACTGGCCGCCACGCGCAGGCCCTTGGCATTGACCCACACGGTCTCCATCAAGCCGACACCCAAAGGTTGGTCCAGGGCCTGCAAGGTCGGCGGCGTGGTGTTGTCCAGCGTCCAGGCAAACCGCTGGCGCCGGCAATTGGGATCGCTGCGGCTCATGGGCTGGCCCAGGGGCCAACAGATCGCCGCCACGCCGACATTCATCGGCACCGCCTTAACGGGCGCAGTAATGCCGCGCTGGCTGTCGCGGTTGGTCAACACATCGTGCACTTGCAGCATCAACGGCGCCGCCGAGGCCAGGCCGAACTGGCCGGGCACCGGGGTGCCGTCCGGGCGGCCGATCCACACACCAATCAAATAGCGCGGCCCGACCCCAATGGCCCAGGCATCGCGAAAACCGTAGCTGGTGCCGGTCTTCCAGGCCAACACCGGGCGCTGTACCAACTCGGCCCGGGGATCACGGTCCGGCCGCGCCTGGCCACTGAGGATGCGCCGCACGATCCACGCCGCACCCGGCGACAACAACGGGCGCTCCTTGAGCACATCATCAGGCTGCAAACGGATGGCCGCGCTCTTGCCGTCGCGGGCCAACGCGCTGTAGCCGCCGACCAGGTCCTCCAGGCGGCTGCCGGCGCCGCCCAGGATCAATGCCAGGTTCGGCTCGGCCAGCGCCGGCAGCGCCAGGGGCATGCCGCCGATGCGCATTTCGCCGGCAAAGCGCTTGGGCCCATAGGCTTCCAATAGTTGCACCGCCGGCAGGTTCAGCGAACTGGACAGCGCCGTGCTGGCCGGTACCGCGCCGGTAAAGCCCATGGAGAAGTTGCCCGGCCGGTAGTCACCGTAGCGCCGTGGCACATCCTGCAACAGCGATTCGGAGTGAATCAGCCCCGCGTCCAAAGCCATGCCATACAGGAAGGGCTTGAGGGTCGAGCCCGGCGAGCGCAGGGCGCTGATCATATCCACATGGCCAAAGCGCCGCGCGTCGTTGATATCCACAGAGCCCAGGTAGGCGCGCACCGCCATGCTTTCTTCCTCAACCACCAGGATCGCCGCCGACGTGTGTTCCGGCAGCCGCGCACGCCAGCCCAGCAGCAGGTCTTCGAGACGCCGTTGCAGGGTCGCGTCGAGAGTGGTGCGAATCAGCGGCGGGCTGTCGGGACGGTTCAAGCGCCTCGCCAGCAGCGGCGCCAGGCTGGGTTCCAGGCGCGGCGCCAGCAACAGGGGTTCTTCCAGGGCCTCGTCGACCGCAGGTTGTTGCCATACCTGAAACTCGGCCAGGCGCCGCAGCACTTTGTCCCGGGCCTCCTGGGCGCGCTGCGGGTGGCGGTCCGGGCGCAGACGGCTCGGTGCCTGGGGCAAAACCGCAAGCAGCGCCGCTTCAGCGTGGGTCAGCTGTTGCGGCGACTTGCCCAGATACGCCCAACTGGCTGCCGCCACGCCCTGCAAGGTGCCGCCAAATGGCGCGCGATTGAGGTACAGGTTGAGGATCTGGTCCTTGGACAGATGCCACTCCAACTGCGCCGTACGCCACAGCTGGCGCAACTTGCCCGGCAGGGTGCGCGAATGGGGATCAAGCAGGCGCGCCACCTGCATCGACAAGGTGCTGCCGCCAGATACCACCCGTGCACCGCTGAGGTTCTGCCAGGTCGCCCGCACCAGGGCCAGCGGGTTGACGCCGGGGTGCTGGTAGAACCAACGGTCTTCGTAGGTCAGCAGCGCATCGAGGTAATACGGCGAGACCTCATCGGTGGCCACCGGGTAACGCCACACGCCGTTGGCATCGGCAAACCGCCACAACGGCGTGCCATCTTCGGCCAGCACCACGCGGGCCAGGTCATCCTTGGGCAGCGGCAGGGGCCAGAGGCGGTCGGCCAGCCACAGCAGGGCTATTACCACCAGCAGGCTACCCAGGGTAGCGCGTGCAACTATTCGCAAATTCAAACGGGCAAACCTCTATGCTTCTAGGGAACTCGCCCAAGGGATTGGCGACCAAAGGCTCAGGTCCGGCAGATACGCCCACCCTTTCATCAGGAAACTCATATGCAGGTAGAAAGCTTTTTCGAATGGCTGGGCCAGGCGCTCGGTTCGGTCATCCGCTTTATCGTCGACGGGCTCAGTGGCCTGTTCGGCGCCCTGACCAATGCCGGTGGCAACTTTATCGATGGCCTGTCGCGCACCCTGGGCATGGACACCTCGATCATCAGCATCATCACCCTGATCATCGGCCTGATGCTGCTGTACTCGGCAGTCCGGGCATTTATGCGGGCCTCGATCATCATGGGGATTATCTGGTTGATGCTGGGGTTGTGGCTGCTCAGTTGGGTTGTGCATTAAATACAGACCCTGTGGGAGCGGGCTTGTGTGGGAGCAGCGGTGCGACTTGCTCGCGATAACGGTGTATCAGCCACCGAATGTATGGGCTGAAAGATCGCTATCGCGGGCAAGCCCGCTCCCACATAAAGCTACCGCCAGTTCCTATAGGGGTTGGGCTTAACGGCCCTTGATCACCATATCGGCCGGGGTTTCCCCCACTGCCTGCCAGTTCGGCCGGTACATCGACTCCACTTGCGGCGGCGGTACGCGATAAGTCCCAGGCGTGACCGCACGGGCCAGGTACAGCAGGTGCGTGGTGCCATAGCCGTCCAGGTTCAGCGCGGCCACGTAGCGATCATCGCGATATTCCTGATGCTTGATCGACGCATTCTGCATCGACTCGCGCCATTCCTTGACCTGGCTGCTGGCGTTTTCCAGGCTGGCGGCGCTTTGCCCCAGGTTCTGGTTCTCCAGCTCCAGGCCAGCCGGCAACAGGTCAACCACCAGTGCATCCGGCACCCGCTGTTTGTTGGCGCTGACCGCAATGTGCACCAACACCAGGTCGCCGCTGCGCAGGTTTTGCAGGTTCAGCGGCTGGCCATTCATCCCCAGGTACTCGCGGCGAATACTCAGGTTTTCGCCACCCGCTGCCGGCGCGTGCTGTGGATAACCGGAGATGCTCAGTTGCTGGTAAATCGGCTCGCTGCCCGGGTTGTGCAGGGTCAGTGGTGAGGCCAGCAACGGCCCTTCCAGCTTCAGGCCGGACTGGCTGTTGTTCAGCTCGCGGGTTTCGCCGCCGCTGCTCAACTGCGCCGTCCAGTTGGTTTCCGGCTTGCCCAGCAAGCCACGCCCGGCCAGGAACAGCGAGTTGCGCTCCTGGGTCGACAGCCACGGGCTGGCCGCCATCTGGTCCGACAGCTCGAACAGGCGCTCTTCACGCTTGCCCTTGGCCAGGTCGTTTTCTTCCAGCAGGGCCAGGATCATCGCCTGATCACGCAGCGGGCTGCCGTAATCGGCCAGCCATTCATTGGCTTTGCGCTTGACCGCCAAACCGGCCAGCAAGGCCTGGTCGGCACGCGGTTGGTCACCCATCTTCTGCAGGGCAATCGCCAACTGCACCAAAGGCAGGCCGGAACGAGCATCGCTGCGACGTTCGAACAAGCTGCGCAATGCCCCCAGCGGCGCCTGCTGACTACGCGCCAGCACCAGCCCGGCATAGGCTTGTACGGCAAAACGCGTGTGGTCGGCGTTGTCGCTGTAGTCGACTTCAATCAGATTGCGTTCCTGCACATAGCGCAGCAGGCGTTCGCTGGCCTTTTTCAGCGCCTCGGGCGGTACGGCAAAACCCTGGTCGCGGGCGCGCAGCAGGAAGTCGGTGACGTACGCCGTCAGCCAGTATTCTTCCTCGCCATCGGCGCCCCACAAACCAAAGCTGCCGTTGTAGCGCTGCATGCCCAGCAGGCGCTCTATGCCCAGTTCGATCTTGCGCTTGCGCTCGGCATCCGGCTCGCCGGTCAACCCCAGGCGCGTCAGCACGGCGGCATCGGCATACAACGACGGGTACAGGCCGCTGGCGGTTTGCTCCAGGCAACCATACGGGTAGGCCTTGAGCGCACGAATCTGCTCGCCCAGGTTCAACGGCGGACGGCTCGACAGGCTCAACAGCGCCTCACGCCCGGCCGGCTCAAACAGGGCCAGTTCGCTGTCCGGCAGGCTCCAGGCGTCGTCCTTGAGCACCGCGCGGTATTGCTTGAGCAGCGCCGGATAAGCCGGGCGCACACCCAATGTCCATTCGCGGGTAAACGCCGGCAGGTTCTCGCCCGGCAGGTCCAGGCCATTGACCGTGACCTTGATCTTGCCCTGGCCAAAACCGCCCAGCGCGCGCACCGGAATCTGCAAGGTGGTGCGCTGGCCCTGGGTCAGTTGCACGCTTTGCGATGGTTCGCCCAGCAGGGTCAGTTGCCCTTCGGCGGTCAGTTGCACATCGAGCTTCTGTGCCTTGCCCGACAGGTTGGACAGGTCCAGCGCCAGGCGCGTCTGGTCGCCGCCCGCGAGGAAGCGCGGGGCCGACAGCTCGGCAATCAACGGCGCGGCAATCACGGTCTTGGCTTCGGCCATGCCGTAGCGGTCATCGCTCCAGGCCTGAGCCATCAGGCGCAGCTCGCCGTTGAAGTCGGGGATATTGACGCTGACTTCGCCCTCGCCTTTCTCGTTCAAGGTCACCGGCGCGCTTTGCAGGGCGACGATGGTGACGCTGGTGTCCGGGCGCTTGCCGCCCTTGGCCAGCGCCGCGTCACCGCCAAAGGCCAGGCTGGCCAGGCGGCCCTGGCCGGCTTCGATCAACTGCCCATAGATATCGAACTGGTCCACGCCATACGCCTTGCGGCCGAACAGGCTGGAGTACGGATCCGGGGTCGGGTATTCGGTGATATTGAGGATGCCCACGTCCACCGCCGCCACCAGCACATGCACCTGTTTCGGCACGCTGCCATCGGCATTTTTTGCCGCGACCTTGACCGTCAGTGGCTGTTTGGGGCGCATTTTTTCCGGTGCGGTCAGGGTCAAGCCCAGTTTGCGCTGGGTACGGTCCAACGGCAGGTGCAGCAAGCCCACGGCGCGTTTAGGGGTGATGTTGGCCTTGCGCTCGCCGGGACGGATCACCAGCGCACTCACATACAAATCATGGCGCGACCATTTCGGGTCGAGCTTCACCGCAAAGCTCTTGCCTTCGGCCGGCACCTCGATTTCCTGCCACCACAACGGGCCTTCGCTGGACTCCACCAACAGGTAGCCCTTGCCGGCTGCCGGCGGGGTGACGGTGACGTTGGCCGTATCGCCATCGCCATACGCCGGTTTGTCCAGCGCCAGCTTGACCTGGTCCGGGCGCACGGCGCCGCCTTCGGTGTTGTCCTGGGCCTGGTAACCGGCCCAGAAACGCTTGCTGCTGATCAGCCCGGTCTGCGGGTCCTCGACCTCGACGCGGTACGGGCCCCACTCCACCTGGAAGCTGACCTTGGCCGTGTCGCCGGCCTTGATGTTGACGGTCTGCTCATCGAGGTTGAGGAATTTCTCGTTGTAGTGATAGCTCCAGCCGTCGTTGTCCGAGTAGTTCCAGTAGTAGTCGCGGCGCTCGCGGATCAGGCGGACCTTGAGGTTGTCGACGGCAAGTTTCTGGCCGTCCTGGTTGGCCAGCAGCACTTCGAATTCCGCCGGGCCATCGCCATCGGTTTCCTTGCCATCGAACAAGCCGCGCAGGCCCGGCAATTGCTCGGCCGGCCAGACCGGCTGCACCAGGCGCCGGGTGATCGGGCGCCCGCCCGATTCTTGCAGGCTGGCCTGCACGATCAGTTGCAGCGGCGACTTGGCCTCGCTCCATTTGCTTTCCAGGGTCAGTTTTTCCTGGCCCTGGGCGTCGAGCACGCTTTCGTCCAGTTCAAAATCCTGGCTCAGTTCTTCTTCCGTTACCGAGCCGAACTCGTAGCCCGGCAGGGCTTTGACCGCCTCGCGCAGCGGGCGCACATACACTTGCCCGCTCAGGCGATTGCCCGCCGCCGGGGCGCCGTAGAGGTAGCGGCCATTGACCTGGATAATGGCGTTGTCCGCCGGGCTCAACGGCGTGTCACTGCCCTTGAGTTCCAGGGCCAGGCGCTCGGGCAGGAAGTCCTCGACGAGGAATTCATACAGCTGCGGCTTGCCGTCACCCAGGTCGAACACCAGTTGCCAGCGCCCGGTCGGCGCTTCGCCGGCCAACTGCAACGGGTATTGATAGAGGCCAGAGGCATCGGCGTCCCATACGAATTTGCGGCTGACCTGTTCATCCGGGCGGCGTACTTCGACACTCACGGGCTGCGGCTTGACGGCATTGCCGTCCTTGTCGCGCAGCAGGGCGTTGAGCAGCACGGTTTCGCCAGGGCGGTACAGGTCGCGCGGGCCGAACACGAAGAATTGCAGCGGGTGCGCAGGCTGGCCGCCGATATCGAACTCGGCCAGGTCCAGCGCCGCGCTGTCGAGGCGCAACAGGCTGGTTTGCTCGCCCTGTTTGGCCAGCAATACCTGGGCCTTTTTCGGCAGCGGCAGTTCGGCGTGGCCGCCCTTCTCGGTCTTGCCCTGGCCCAGCACGCGGCCTTCGGCATCGAGGATTTCCAGCTCGACACCGTCCAGCGCCTTGCCGCCTTCCAGCGCCTGGGTAAACACATCCAGGCGGTTGGCGTAACGGTGCACCGACAGGCCGATATCACTGAGGGTAAACAGCGTGGCCGGCTGCGAATAGTTGTAGGTGCCCGAGGCGCGCATCACCGCCAGGTACACGCCCGGCTGTTGCAGTTGCTTGAGGCCGGCGATGGGCAGCAGCAGGGTTTCGCGGGTGTTGCGCGCAGGATTGAGGTCGAAGCGGCCGCCGTACACCAAGTCCGCCATGGGCAGCAGTTCGCGCGACTCATAGCTTTGCAGGCTGGTATTGCGGCCCCACTGGGCGAGAAACGCCGGCAGCGATTCGGGCTTGATACGGAAAAACTCGACGTCGATCTTGTCGACATTCAGCGCGATCACTGGCAAACCTTCGGCCAGGCGGGTGGGCAACAGGGTGCCACGGCTGGCGAAGCCGACGGTGGCTTGCAGGTCGCGGGTTTCCAGGCGGCTGACGTACTCGGCGGCGAGCTTGGCGTCATTGACCCCCCGCAGGCCGGCGTCCACGGTCAGCACCAACTTGCGCTGGGGCTCCAGGTGGCGCAAGCGCAGTTCCATCAGGTTGTCGGAAAGCTCCCAGGCTCCATCGACCTTGCCGGATTTGCTGTCCACCAGGTGCAGCTTGTCGGCGAACTTCTGGTCCGGGTCCAGCGGGATCGAAAAACTCACCGACAAGGTGCTGGCGCCATCCAGTTGCACCTCAGAAACGTCCACCACGCTTAACTCTCGGCCGGCATAACGCTGCTTGAGCGTCGCCACATCCACCGCGGCCTTGGCTGGGGCCGTCACCGCTGGCGCAGAGGCCGCGGGGGCTGCGGGTTTGTCGGAAGAATCGCAGGCGCTCAGCAGGGCCAGCGCACAGGCCAGGAACAATCCTTTGTTAAGCATGGGGCACTCGTTGTCGGGGTGTCTGAGGGGTGAACTATATATCAGTGCCAGTGAAGCGGTTGTGGCAGTGATCAAATTGACCGACGGAGGGCGGTTTGGTTCTGCGTGCAGGCCAAGTCAGGCCAAACCCTACCGCTAAAGTGCTCCAGCACCCGCTATTTGCGGGTGCCGGGTCCGAACCTCCCGCAGAAACTCACCCGCGCTGGCCTTGAGCCAATCAATCAACCGGGCGATGTCCGGCTCGGACTGTCGACCATTGCGGCAAATAACGTAATACGCCGCCGGCGACATCATCACGGGGCTGCTCAAGGCAACCAACGCCCCCTCTTCCAATTGGTCGTATACCAACGCCGTCCGGCCCAGAGCGATCCCACCCCCCTTGACCGCAAGGCTTATAGCCAGGCTCGAATCCGGAAACCGAGGCCCAGGGTGATACGGGGGCGCCGCCGCCCCCTGGAACGCAAACCAACTCTCCCACCCCGGACAGATCTGATCATCCGCCCGGTGAATCAATGGGTAGCGGGCGATATCCGTCGGTGCAATATCGCCATGCTCGCGATAAAACGCCGGCGAGCATACGGGAAACACCGCATCGCGCATCAGCAACTCGACATGATGCTCGGGATAGTCCCCGCCCCCTATGACTACTGCGACATCAAATTGATGAGCCCCCAGGCTGGCAGGGTTCATATCTGCGCTGGTCAGCACCACGTCAAGATTGAACGAGGCGTCAGTATGCGAGCCATGCATTCTGGGAATCAGCCAGGTCGAACAGAGCGAAGAGGTGCACAAGAGGTACAACGGCTGGGCTGTGCGCGGATTAAGAGCCTGCAACGCCGCCTCCAGCCCTTTGAAAAACCCATCAGTGACCGGCAACAAGGCCTGCCCTGCCGACGTCAGCTTGACGCCGCGCGAGTGCCGCTCAAACAACTGTACGCCCCACCACGCTTCCAGGCCTGAAATTTGATGGCTGATGGCACTGGCGGTGAGGTTAAGCTCAGACGCCGCACGCGCGAAACTGCCCGTTTGCGCGGCGCTGACAAAAGCCTGAAGCATCGGGGTGGGTGGAGGGCGCTGAGCCATCAGGTGCTCACTTTGATCAGGATGATCCCGCAAACAATGACGAACGCCGAGAGCATCCGTCGCCAGCCGAACCGTTCATGGAAGAACAGCGCGGCAATAATGGCGCCGATAATAACACTGGTTTCCCGCAGCGCTGAGACCTTGGCCACCGCATCCAGCGACAGCGCGAACAACACCAGGCCGTAGGATGCCAGGTAAAAAATACCCCCCAAGGCCCCCACTCGCCAATGACTGCCAATGGCCTGGACAAGTGCCGCACGCTCCTTGAAAAACGCCAGCAGCGGGATAGGAATGCTCTGGAACACCGTCAGGTAAATAATGTATTGCAGCACCGTTTCACTGGCTCTCACGCCCTTGGCGTCCACCACTGTGTAGGACGCAATAAACACTCCAGCGCCTACCGCCATCAGGATCGGCTTGAGCATGTGCGCGGTCATCCTGCGTACAAATGTCAGGCTGATGATCCCCAGGCAAATCAACAACACCCCGGCCATCGCATGGAACGACAGTTGCTCATGCAGCAGAAAGTAGGAAAACAACGCCACCAGCACCGGCGGCACACCGCGCATCACCGGGTAAACCTGGCCGAAGTCGCCCGTCTCATAGGCCTTGATCAGAAACAGGCGATAGACCGTATTCAATATCACCGAAAGCAGTACATAACCCCAGACTTGCAGGCTTGGCACATTGACCAGCGGCAGCGCCGCCAGGCAGATCAGCAATGCGGTGCCATCGACCAGGGCCAGGGTCATGAAACGGCTGCTGCCGGCCCGGACAACAGCGTTCCAGGTGGCGTGCATGAAGGCGGAGATCAGGACCAGGGTGATCGCGATATCGGAGTTATCCATGGGGTTTTGGCTGTTCAGAGGAGAAGGCGGACATTTAACTCAGCCTCGCGTGCCGGCCGGAAGCGAAAGCTCATCAGCACAGCCATGACCCTTCATCATGCCGACATCGCCACCACAAACACTGAAGACCTCCTGTGGGAGCTGGCTTGTGGGGTCGCCGGGCTGGCATTTGGTCACGGTTTGTAAAGGGCCAGCAAGGCGTATCGCTTTAAATTGCAGGACGTTTCCTAGACAATCCTTGGCGCCTTGTGCCTGTTGGAATCGGTGACTAGTCTGCGGTCCGTCACTGCTTATCAGTGATCGGGTTTAGTCGCCCGGATCCTATATGGCGCATGGTCTCATGAAGTTTCATGGTGGCTGTGCGTAGGGCACCTTCGGGTGCGCCGGTTTGCCATATGGCCGGTCGACTAACCTGCGTACAGCCGCCACCCTTCGTTTAGTCGCGACGGATGTCAGCTCCAAACCATATGGAGTTACACCATGCATAAGATTGTCCCCGACCCACCCTGCGACCTGCTCAACGACCGCGCCGCCTTCAGTCGCGCCCTCAGCCACTACCTACCGACCCAGGGCTTCCACTCCATCAGTGAAGAACTGAGTTTCGAAGACTCCCTGCTCTACACCGCCAGCCTGCTGAACAGCGCCTCGGCCACCGCGCTCGACTGTGGTGAACACTTGCCCGGCGCCGAACGGGCCAAGGTGCTCGCGGTGTGGCATTTGCTGGAGATCGCCAAGACCACGGTCGACCGCTCCATCGAGTGCCTGCATCCCCCGGCATAAACGCGATCAAAAAGGTGGGAGCGGGCTTGCTCGCGAATGCGGTGGGTCAGTCAATAGAGATGCCAACTGACCCACCGCATTCGCGAGCAAGCCCGCTCCCACATTTGGATCTGCGCCGCTGTTGAGGGCCAGTTACAATGCCGCTCCCCCAAGGAGCCCCCATGCCCACCTTACTCACCGACTGGCGCCACCGCCCCACTCACCGCCGTGTCTGGGCCCTGGCCGCGCCGATGATTCTGTCGAATATTTCGGTACCGTTGGTGGCGCTGGTGGACAGCATGGTCATCGGCCACCTGCCCCACGCCCATCAACTGGGTGCCGTGGCCGTTGGGGCCAGCCTGTATACCTTCCTGGCCTGGGCCATGGGTTTTCTGCGCATGGGCACCACCGGGTTTGCCGCCCAAGCCGCCGGGCGCAATGATGGCGCGGCGCTGCGGCAAATCCTGCTGCAAGGTTTGCTGCTGGCACTGGGGTTGGCGATGGTGCTGGGCACGGTGGGCATTCCCCTCAGCCACCTGGCACTGGAGTGGATGCAGCCCTCGGCCGAGTTGAATCAACTGACCCGCGAATTCTTCCACACCCGCCTGTTCGGCCTCCCTGCCGCCCTGGCTACCTACGCCCTGGTGGGTTGGTTCCTCGGCACGCAGAACGCCCGGGCCCCGCTGGCGATTCTGTTGACCACTAACCTTGTAAATATCGCCCTAAACCTGTGGTTCGTTTTAGGCCTGGACTGGGGCGTGGTCGGCTCGGCGCGGGCCTCGGTGATTGCCGAATGGACCGGCGCCTTGCTCGGCCTGGCCCTCACGCAAAAAGCCTTGCGCGCCTACCCCGGGCACATCGCCTGGGCGGCGCTCAAGGTCTGGCAAAGCTGGCGCGCGCTGCTGGCGGTCAACCGCGACATCTTTATCCGCAGCCTGGCGCTGCAATCGGTGTTTTTCATGATCACGGTGCAAGGCGCCCGGCTGGGCGACGCCACCGTCGCGGCCAATGCCCTGCTGCTCAACGGGCTGTTGCTGACCGCCCATGCCCTGGACGGTCTGGCCCACGCGGTGGAAGCGTTGTGCGGCCACGCCATCGGCGCCCATGACCGCCAGGCCCTGCGCCGCTCGCTGGTCGTTGCCTGCGGCTGGTCATTGATCGCCAGCCTCGGGTTTGTGCTGTTGTTTACCTTCGCCGGCCACTTGTTTATCGCCATGCAGACCGATATCCCCAGCGTGCGCGAAACCGCCGATATCTACCTGCCGTACCTTGCGGTACTGCCGTTGATTGCGGTGTGGAGTTATCTGTTGGACGGTTTGTTTATCGGCGCGACCCGCGCGCGGGAGATGCGCAACGGCATGTTGCTGACGGTGCTGATTATGCTGCCGCTTGCCTGGGCGTTGCAGGGGCTGGGTAACCACGGGCTGTGGATAACGTTCCTGCTGTTTATGGCAGTGCGCAGTTTGACGTTGTGGGCGATTGCCTGGCGGCTGAATCGGCAGGGGCTGTGGCTGGGCGCACACTAATGTGGGAGCGGGCTTGCCCGCGATGACGGCAGATCAGTCAGCACCTGTATTGACTGATCTACTGCTTTCGCGAGCAAGCCCGCTCCCACACAAGCCCGCTCCCACAGCTTGGCGCTGTGCCTGCCGGTCTTAGGAAGACAGGTAGGACGAACGGGTCAGGCCCAGGCGTAGCGCATCCAGGAACTGGGTGCGTTCTGCCGCCGTGATCTTCGCGCTGGCGCACTTGTCACGGTAGTGGGTCATCAACTCCTCCGGCGACAAGTGCACGTAGCGCAGCATGTCTTCGATGGTGTCGTGGGTCTCGATCCCGGCGCTGTACACCGAGCCGTCCTCGCGCTGGTAGATGTTCACCGAATCGGTGTCACCGAACAGGTTGTGCATGTCCCCGAGGATTTCCTGGTAGGCGCCCACCAGGAAGATCCCCAGCAGGTAGTCCTCGCCTTCGTTCAAACCGTGCACTGGCAGGCTGGTCTCGATGCTTTGCTCGTCGACGTATTGCTTGATCTTGCCGTCGGAGTCACAGGTCAGGTCCTGCAGTACCGCGCGGCGCAGCGGCTCTTCGTCGAGGCGGTGCAGCGGCAGGATCGGCAAGACCTGGCCGATGGCCCAGGTGTCCGGCAGGCTCTGGAATACCGAGAAGTTGCAGATGTACTTGTCGGCCAGCTTGTCGTTGAGTTCGTCCAACACCTGGCGGTGCGAGCGCTGGCGGGCCTTGAGCGAGTTGTGCAGGCGGCGGCACACGGCGAAGTAGCACTGTTCGGCCAGGGCTTTTTCCGCGAGGGTCAGCTTGCCGTCGGCGTACTGGGCAGCCACGTCACTCATGTAGTGGGTGGCGCGCCAGTAGGTTTCGGTGACCATTTCAATGTCGGTCGGGCCCAGCAGGTCAACCAGCCATTGCACGGTTTCCGGCAGGCTCTCCTTGTTCTCGATCACCGGTACGTCGTCGTTGTGTTTCTCGACGTCGGTCACCTGCACCACCAGCATGGCGTGGTGGGCGGTCAGGGAGCGGCCGCTCTCGGAGAAGATGTTGGGGTGCGGCAGGTTCTGCGCGTCGCAGAATTCCTTGAGCATGCCCACCACCACGCCGGCGTAGTCGTCCATGTCGTAGTTGATCGAGCTGGCGTTGCGCGAGTGGGTACCGTCGTAGTCCACGCCCAGGCCGCCGCCGACGTCGATGTGGTCCACCGGCAGGCCGAGGTTGCGCAGTTCGCCGTAGTAGCGGATGGCTTCCTTGAACCCGTGCTGGTAGTCCGCCAGGTTGGCGATCTGCGAGCCCATGTGAAAGTGCAGCAGGCGGATGCCCTGGTCCAGGCCCGCGGCGCGGAAGCGCTCGACCACCGACAGCAACTGCGCCGCCGACAGGCCGAACTTGGACTTCTCGCCACCGGTGTCGGCCCATTTGCTCGACGCCAGGGACGACAGGCGCACCCGCAGGCCGACCTGTGGCTTGACCTTGAGGTTGGCGGCTTCTTCGATCACCAGGCCCACTTCGGACTCTTTCTCGATCACGATAAACACGTTGTGGCCCAGCTTCTGGCCCATCAGCGCGAGGCGGATGAACTCACGGTCCTTGTAACCGTTGCAGACGATGGTGCCGCCTTTCGGTGCCAGGGCCAGTACGGCCAGAAGCTCAGGCTTGGAGCCGGCTTCCAGGCCGATGGACACGTCCTGGGTGGCGATGATGTTCTCGATCACCGCTTCCTGCTGGTTGACCTTGATCGGGTAGAGCGCGGTGTATTTGCTCTGGTATTCCAGGCGCTCGATATTCGCGTCGAAGGCGCCGGTCAGCTGGCGCACGCGGTCTTGCAGGATATCCGGGAAGCGCACCAGCAAAGGCAGGGACAGGCCGCTTTTGCGCAGCTCATCCACTTGCTCGTACAAATCGATGGGCGAGCTGTTCGGGCCGTTCGGACGGACTTCAACGCGACCGGCATCATTGATCGCGAAATACCCGGCCCCCCAATGGCGAATCCCGTAAACACTGCGGCTGTCCGCAACTGTCCATTGGCTGCCATCGTCTTTGCGTGTGCGTCGTACGGACATCGAAGTCCCCTATATAAAGTCGAAGAGCGCCACCCAAGTCAGAGGCTGGCGCAGTCTAAAGAGTGAAAATGACGATTTGCCTGTGAGAGGGGTAGACCCCACTTGCAGGACAGAGTTTAGACACCGGTCAGGAACAGGCTCTGTGAAACCATGGAGACGACGAGCGCGCTCGTCGGTGCGGGTTTCACAGAGGCTGCTAGCCGCCGGATTTCTTCGCCTTGTAGCCGAGCTTGATCAACTCGGCCAACAGCAACTCGACGTGATCGCCCTGGATTTCGATGATCCCGTCTTTCAGGGCACCACCGGTGCCACAGCGCTTTTTCAGCAGCGTGGCCAACTCCTTGAGTGGCTCGGCTGCCAGGGGCACGCCGGTGATGGTGGTCACCGTCTTGCCGCCACGGCCCTTGCTCTCGCGGCGTACGCGGGCAATTCCGTCACCTTCGGGAATCAGGGTCTGTTTACAGGTACAGGCGTCCACGGGCTGGCGACAGTCCGGGCAATGCCGACCTGCGTCGGTGGAAAACACCAGGCCACCAAGGGCGGCGAAGGATGCGGCTTTTTTGGCCACCGGCAATCCTCTTGGGAGGATGAAGACTGATCAGTGCCCGTCAACCGGCCACCAACCGCGAAGCCCCACTCAGGCAGGGGCAGCGCTACCGAACCGCTCAGGCCTACCCGCCCCTGTAGGAGCGAGCTTGCTCGCGAAAATCGTCAACGATAACGCGGGCATCCAGACAGCACGCGGTGACATTGGTTTTTTCGCGAGCAAGCTCGCTCCTACAGGGACCGGGGAAACGTTGGAGCGGTTCGGCTTGAAAAGTCGCGCAGTGTAACGGCAAAAAGCCTACTTGCTAAGAGCCAAATGGCGCCAATTTATGCAACTTTAGCGACGCGCAGCCAGATAGCGTTTTAAGGCGGCCAACGAGTCGGGGCAATAGGACTTTTGCTCGATATCGGCCAGCACCGCCTCGATGCTCATAAAGCGCGCTTCCAGCACCTCTTCGGGCTGCAATTGCAGCGGCCCGTCCCAGACTGCCGAGAACGCCGAGCACCAGAGCCGGTTGCCCGTGTCCTCGAAAAAGAAGTGGTCGTGGGCCGTAAGCTTTACACCGCTGACGCCCAACTCTTCTGCCAGCTCGCGGGCGGCCGATTGCTCATAGGTCTCGCCCGCCGCAACCATGCCCCCCGCCGCCACGTCCCAGTAACCGGGATAGATGGCTTTGCTCAGGGTGCGCCGATGCACACACAGCTCACCCTTTGAGTTGAACAGCATGATGTAGGTGCCGCGCCCGATCAGCCCGCGCTCGCGCAGGTCGGCCCGCACCAGGGCGCCGAGCAGGTTGTCCTGCTCGTCGACCCAGGCGATGTGTTCGGCATCCGAGGCCGCGCGGTGCGCGACCTCCTTGGCGCTATCAACCATGATTCAACCCTGGTTCAGCAGTTGACGCAGGTCGATCACTGCCGCGTTGGCGCGGGAGATGTAGTTGGCCATCACCAGCGAGTGGTTGGCCAATACGCCGTAGCCGCTGCCATTGAGGATCATCGGGCTCCACAGGGTTTCCTGGGAGGCTTCCAGCTCACGAATGATCTGGCGCACGCTGACGGTGGCGTTTTTCTTGGCCAGGACGTCGGCAAAGTCGACTTCGATGGCACGCAACAGGTGGGACAGGGCCCACGCCTGGCCACGGGCTTCGTAGAACACGTTGTCGATTTGCATCCATGGGGTTTCCACCACTTCTTCATCGACCTGCGGCACTTCGCCCGGCGCCAGCGCTTCGGTTTTCAGCGCGGTGTTGAGCTTGACCCGGCCGACACTGGCCGACAGGCGCTGCGACAACGAGCCCAAGCGGGTGGCGACATCGCCCAGCCAGTTGTTCAGGTTGTCGGCGCGCGCATAAAACAGGGCGCCTTTTTGATTGGGGTCGGACAGGCGTGCCTGGTAGCGGCTCAGGGAGTTGATGCCTTCCTGGTATTCCGATTCGCTGGAAGGCAGCACCCAGCTTTTGTTGTCGAAGTTGAAACGCGGCTCGGCCTTGGCCAGGTCGGCGTCTTCGGCCGATTGCGATTGCGAGCGGGCGAAGTCCTTGCGCAGGGCACGGGTCAGGTCACGCACCTGCACCAGCACGCCATATTCCCAGCTGGGCATGTTGTCCATCCACAACCCAGGCGGGAAGCGGTCGTTGGAAATGTAGCCGCCAGGCTTGTTGAGCAGGGTGCCCACTACGGTCTTGACGGTTTCGACGGTGGTAAAGCCGATGACCATTTGCTTGCCGTCTTTTTCGGCGGCAATTTGCGCGTTTTGCTGGACCGGGAACAAGGCCGGCTCCTGGCTCCAATACCAACCCAGGCCACCGGTGACCAACAGGTAAATCACCACCAGGGTCAGCAGTGCCCGGCTCATCAACAGGTTACGAAAATAGCTGCGGGAGGCCGACTTGGGCGCAGGGCTTGGGCCTGGGGCGCTGCCTGCACGGTTTTTCCAGTCCAGCATGGCGGATATCCTTTCAGTCACTTGAGTTCAATAGCTACGACCACAACCCTACCCCATCGTGCCCGTCTGTGCGGGGCTTTTAATCAAGGTGGCGCAAAGCTGGCACTCAACTATAAAGGAAGGGCGCTGATGCGCCTATGCGACCCGCCAGTCAGTAAATGAATCCCCGGGACCTTGCAGTTAATTGACGTATGACACTCGTGCGATTGAAAAGAGGTGCTAGCATAGAGCCACCAGTCGACCTCAGCATGCACCCTTACCTAGTAGTCAGGATATGACCGAGCCAGAAGACCCAAGCCGTGAGCGTCTCAAGCACCACTTTGCCCAGCGGGTAATTCATCAGGCGCGTCAAATTCTTGAGATCTGGCAGCGTTTGCAGCGCAGCGAATGGTCGAACGCCGAATTGAACGAACTCAGCGAGGCCAATCTGCGCCTGCTGCGTTTTGCCGAGCGCTTTGAACAACCCGAGCATGGCCAACTGGCCCGGCACATCATCGAGTCGCTCAAAGCGGTGGATGAAAACCGCGGCCGCCTGAGCAGCCACCTGATCACCGACCTCAACCGCTTGATGCAGCGCCTGTCACGAACCGGCCTGCGCCAGGGCGACCAGTTGGACCAGACCTTCCTGCCGCCGATGCGCAAGCCGATCTACGTGATGCTGGCCGATCACGACCGTGCCGAGCGCCTGGCCAAGCAGCTGGAATTCTTTGGCTTGAGCGCGCAGTCCCTGGACAGCGTGGCCGCGTTCCGCTCGTCCATGGCCGAACGCCTGCCGGCGGCGATTGTGATGGACGTGGACTTCTGCGGCGCCGGCCTGGGCCTGAAACTGGCCGCCGAAGCCCAGGAAGGCCTGGAGCAGAAACTGCCGCTGTTGTTCTTCAGCCTGCACGAAACCGACACCCCCACCCGCCTGGCGGCGGTGCGCGCCGGTGGCCAGGAGTTCCTCACCGGGACCCTGGAAGCCTCGAGCCTGCTGGAAAAAATCGAGGTACTGACCTGCGTCGCCCAGTACGAACCTTATAAAGTGCTGATCATCGACGACTCCCGCGCCCAGGCGATGCACACCGAGCGCCTGCTCAACAGCGCCGGGATCGTCACCCGGACCCTGATCGAGCCGATCCAGGCCATGGCCGAGCTGGCAGACTTCCAGCCCGACCTGATCATCCTCGACATGTACATGCCGGCCTGCACCGGTACGGAACTGGCCAAGGTGATTCGCCACAATGACCGTTATGTCAGCGTGCCGATCATCTACCTGTCGGCCGAAGACGACCTGGATAAACAGCTGGATGCCATGAGCGAAGGCGGCGACGACTTCCTCACCAAGCCAATCAAGCCGCGCCACCTGATCACCACCGTGCGCAACCGCGCCGCCCGCGCCCGCCATCTCAAGGCGCGGATGGTGCGCGACAGCCTGACCGGCCTGTACAACCACACCCATATCCTGCAACTGCTGGAAGACTGCAGCTTCCGCTCGCGCCGCGAGAACAAGCCGCTGAGCTTTGCCATGCTCGACATTGACCACTTCAAGCGGGTCAACGACAGCCACGGCCACCCCATGGGCGACCGCGTGATCAAGAGCCTGGCGCTGTTTCTCAAGCAACGCCTGCGCAAGACCGACTACATCGGCCGTTACGGCGGCGAAGAGTTCGCCATTGTGATGCCCGACACCGACCTGGACGCGGCCTGCAAAGTGCTCGACGAAATCCGTGGGCGCTTTGCCGAAATTCACTACCCGGCCCAGCCCCAGGATTTGTGGTGCACCTTCAGCGCCGGTGTGGTCGAGCTGTGCGATGGCTCTGACAGCTTGATGATGGCCGCCCAGGCCGACGAGGCGCTGTACCGCGCCAAGGATGCCGGGCGTAACCGGGTGCACGCCGCAGGCGCCTCAAGGCAAAGTGCCACCTTTTCATCGGATTCCACCCAATCCGTCATAACCTTGTAACGAAAACGCAATAACTTCAGGCACTTATCTTTCCGCCGTTGGTTGAAACCACGCATGCGCCTGAAGCTGCTGACGAATCTGAACACCCTTCTGCTGGTCGCCGTTTGCCTGGCCCTGGGCGCTACGCTCTGGTGGTCGCAGCGGGCCCTTGAGCGCCCGTACCTGTTGATGGAGCGCTACCTGGGCCTGTCCCAGGCCTTCCAGAACCAGACTGCGCGCAATATCGACGATTATCTTTCCAGCGGCGACGCCTTGCGCCTGAGCGCTGCCGGCCAGAGCCTGGAAAACCTGCTGCTGCACCTGGACGAGCTGCCGCCTGAGCTGACGCAAAAACTGCGGCCCGGCCTGCTCGACCTCGATGGCTTCAGCAAGACCGACCTGCTGGCCGCCGGCAAACTGGCCGGTGACCCACAAGCCCTGCTGCTGCAAGCCGAACGGGAGTTGGGGGCCAATCTGGAGCAATTGAGCCAGTACGCCATCGGCGTCAGCTCAGTAGACGCGCCGCGTTATCTGCCGCCGTTGCTCGCCGCCTCCCAGCATCTGGGCCGACTATCCCTGGCACGGGACAAACTGGTGAGCAGCGGGCGCAGCGAACTGGCCGACGATGTAGAGCGCGAACTGGCCAACATCCGCAGCCAGGCTGATCAGCTTGGGCAACTGCCGCTGCTGGGCGTGACCGCCAGCAGTGCCTCCAACAGCGATGATTTTTCGGCGCTGATGGGCCTGGAAAGCAGCGAAACCACAGCCGCCGAAGACACCGGCGTGGGCCTCAAGCGCGAGCTCAACAGCCTGCTCACGCGCTACCCGGCCGAACTGGCGCGCACCCGCGAGCAAATCCACAAACGCACTGAGCTGGCCGCCGCCACCCATCTGAAAATCGACACCGTGCAGCAAGCCATTGCCGCACTGGAGCCCGAAGTGCGCGCCCAGCACGCCAGAATCCAGGGCGAAGTGCGGGTGATCCAAGGCGTGATGATTGGCCTGATCCTGCTGATCGCCCTGCTCATCGACACCCTGCAACGGCGCCTGGCGCGGGTGCTGACCAGCCTGGCGCCGGCCCTGTCGACCTGGGCCGAGGGTGACTTCAGCCAAGAGATAGCCCTGGGTGCGACCAACCGCGAACTGCATGATATTGAAGCCTCGCTCAATCGCCTGCGGGCTTACCTGGTGAACCTGGTGGGCACTATTCGCACGAATGCCGAGCAAGTGGCCGGCAGCAGCCGCGCCCTGGCCGAACTGAGCGGCGGCCTGCATGACGGGGCCGAACGCCAGGCCGGGGACACTGCGCAAATCCGTGATTCATTGGGCGAGTTGGAGGCCACTATCCAGCAGGTTGCCGGTGACGCCAGCCAGGCCGCCGGGGCCAGCCGCAGTGCCGGCGAGGCCGTGGAACATGGCCAACGGGTGATCGGCTTGAGCCTCACCGGCCTGCACGCGCTGGTGGGCGAAGTGCAAGACAATGCGCAGATGATCGAAAAACTCGCCGAAGAGTCCGCAACCATTGGCAGCGTGCTTACGGTGATTCGCTCGATTGCCGACCAGACCAACCTGCTGGCACTCAACGCCGCCATCGAAGCGGCCCGCGCCGGTGAGGCCGGGCGCGGGTTTGCGGTGGTTGCCGACGAAGTACGCTCCCTGGCCCAGCGCACGGCAGGCGCCACCGCCGAGATCCAGACCCTGATTGCCGGCCTGCAGACCGCAGCCCGGCAATCGGTGGAAGGCATGCGCGCCCAGGTCGAACACGCCGAAGCCACCGCCCAGCAGGCCCAGGCGGCCGACGGCGCGCTGGATGAAATCGTCGGCGCGATCCAGACCATTTCCGACACCGCCACCCGGATTGCCGAGGTGACGGCCCAACAGAGCGGCGCGGTCAGTGAAATCCGCGATAACAGCGAGCGCATCCACCAGTTGGGCGAGGACAACCTGCTGCGGATCGGCCAGGGCCGCCGCCAGGGCGAGCATCTGTTGGTGCTCGGCGGGCAGCTTAATACGGCGGTGCAGGCATTTCGCGTCTGACGCCATCTCCCGCCCCATGAAGATCAAATGTAGGAGCTGGCTTGCCTGCGATAGCGGTGGATCAGTAGCCGATTAGTCGCCTGGCACACCGCTATCGCAGGCAAGCCAGCTCCTACAGTCGATCTTCATTGCTTTCCAGACCGTATTACCAATGACCGGATCGTGCGCCCCAGTCACATACTTTGCGCAATCCTCGCTAATCGTGCTGGCTATTGCAGAGAACTGGACAGTCACAAAGGCTTTGCGGCATAGTCGCCGGGTTCTGACGTACCTACCTCCAATAACAAGGAACAGCCGATGGCGACCTTACTGGTTCTGCACGGACCCAACCTGAACCTGCTCGGCACCCGCGAACCGGGTGTGTACGGTGCAGTGACCCTCGAACAGATCAACCTCGATCTGGAACGACGGGCCCGTGAAGCCGGCCACCATCTGCTCTACCTGCAAAGCAATGCCGAGTATGAATTGATTGATCGCATTCACGCCGCGCGCAGCGAAGGCGTGGACTTTATCCTGATCAATCCCGCCGCTTTTACGCACACAAGCGTTGCATTACGTGACGCGCTGCTGGCGGTGAGCATCCCATTCATCGAAGTGCATTTATCGAACGTGCATAAACGCGAAGCTTTCCGCCATCACTCTTACTTCTCCGACGTAGCGGTAGGAGTGATCTGCGGCCTTGGCGCCAGCGGTTACCGACTGGCCCTGGAGGCCGCCCTGGAACACATTGAAGAACAGGCTATACGCCCCTGACCGACCCTTGGGAGTTGATGATTCATGGATATCCGTAAAGTTAAGAAACTGATCGAACTGCTGGAAGAATCCGGTATCGACGAGCTGGAAATCAAGGAAGGCGAAGAGTCCGTACGGATTAGCCGTCACAGCAAGACCCCGGCCCAACAGTTCTACGCGCCACAGATGCAAGCGCCGGCGCCAGCCGCCGCTGCTCCAGCCGCCGCGCCTGCTGCTGCCGCTGCACCTGCCGCACCAGCAGCGCCTGTGCTGAACGGTTTCGTGGTCAAGTCGCCAATGGTCGGTACTTTCTACCGCACCCCGGCACCGACCTCGCCAGCCTTCGTTGAAGTGGGCAAGACCGTGAAAGTGGGCGACACCATCTGCATCGTGGAAGCGATGAAGATGATGAACCACATCACGGCCGAAAAAGCCGGCGTCATCGAATCCATCCTGGTAGAAAACGGTCAGCCGGTTGAGTACGACCAGCCGCTGTTCACCATCGTTTGAACCGCGGAGCGCCTTCGATGTTGAAACCTGCGAAGAAACTGCAAAAAGTCCTGATCGCCAACCGCGGCGAGATCGCGCTGCGGATCCTGCGCGCCTGTAAGGAAGAGGGCATCAAGACCGTCGCTGTTTACTCGACGGCCGATACCGAATTGATGCACGTGAAACTGGCGGACGAAAGCATCTGCATCGGCCCGCCACTGGCCACGAACTCGTACCTGAAGGTCTCGAACATCATCGCTGCGGCGGAAGTGACCGGCGCTGATGGCATCCACCCTGGCTACGGCTTCCTCGCGGAAAACGCCGATTTCGCCGAACAGGTGGAAAAATCCGGCTTCGCCTTCATCGGCCCGAAAGCCGAGACCATTCGCCTGATGGGCGACAAGGTGTCGGCCAAGGACGCCATGATCGCAGCCGGCGTGCCTACCGTTCCAGGCTCCGACGGCCCACTGCCCGAGGACGAGGAAACCGCCCTGCGCATTGGTCGTGAAGTCGGTTACCCGGTGATCATCAAGGCCGCCGGCGGCGGTGGTGGTCGCGGCATGCGCGTGGTGCACAAGGAAGAAGACCTGATCGAAGCGGCCAAGCAGACTCGCTCCGAGGCGGGCGCCTGGTTCGGCAACCCGATGGTCTACCTGGAAAAATACCTGACCAACCCACGTCACGTGGAAGTCCAGGTACTGTCCGACGGCCAGGGCCACGCCATCCACCTGGGCGACCGCGATTGCTCGCTGCAACGCCGTCACCAGAAGGTCCTGGAAGAAGCTCCGGCACCGGGCCTGGATGAAAAGGCGCGTCAGGAAGTCCTGGCACGCTGCGTCAAGGCTTGCATCGATATCAACTACCGTGGCGCCGGGACTTTCGAGTTCCTCTACGAGAACGGCCGCTTCTACTTCATCGAGATGAACACTCGTGTGCAGGTAGAGCACCCGGTTTCGGAGATGGTCACCGGTATCGACATCGTCAAGGAGATGCTGAGCATCGCCGCTGGCAACGTGCTGTCCTTCACCCAGGACGACGTGAAGATGCACGGTCACTCCCTGGAGTGCCGGATCAACGCCGAAGACCCGAAAACCTTTATCCCGAGTCCAGGCCTGGTCAAGCATTTCCATGCACCCGGCGGCAACGGCGTTCGCGTCGATTCGCACCTGTACAGCGGCTACAAGGTTCCGTCCAACTACGACTCGTTGATCGGCAAGCTGATCACCTGGGGCGCCACTCGCGACGAGGCCATGGCCCGTATGCGCAATGCCCTGGACGAAATCGTGGTCGACGGCATCAAGACCAACATCCCCCTGCATCGGGATCTGGTTCGTGATGAAGGCTTCTGCGAAGGTGGTGTGAACATTCACTACCTGGAACACAAGCTGGCCAACCAGTAAGTTTGTGCTCCACCCACAAAACCGCCTTCGGGCGGTTTTGTCGTTTATGCGCACACAAGAACACCACAAAACCCTGTAGGAGCTGGCTTGCCTGCGATAGCGGTAGGCCTGGCACTGATGAGCAAGCTGACACCCCGCCATCGCAGGCAAGCCAGCTCCCACATTTGGCTCCCGTGCTGTCAGTGGTGTCGTCTTCTGGCCTGCTCTCGCGTAAACTTGCGCCCTTTCGCAGCCCCACCCCGCTGCACACTCATTTTTTCAAAGGTGCCCGCCATGCCTTGGCTGCAAGTCCGTCTCGCCATCAGCCCAGAACAAGCCGAAACCTATGAAGACGCGTTCCTCGAAGTGGGCGCCGTGTCGGTGACCTTCATGGACGCCGAAGACCAGCCGATTTTCGAGCCTGAGCTGAACACCACCCCGCTGTGGTCCCACACCCACTTGCTGGCGCTGTTCGAAGACGGCACCGACGCCAGCAGCGTGTTTGCCCACATGGAACTGCTCACCGGCGGCCCGCTGCCCGAGCACCATAGCGAAGTGATCGAAGACCAGGACTGGGAACGCAGTTGGATGGACAACTTCCAGCCTATGCGTTTCGGCCAGCGCCTGTGGATCGTGCCAAGCTGGCATGCGGCCCCGGAGCCTGAGGCAGTCAACCTGCTGCTGGACCCGGGCCTGGCGTTCGGCACCGGCACCCACCCCACCACCGCCCTGTGCCTGGAATGGCTCGATGGCCAGGACTTGCAAGGCTGCAACGTGTTGGACTTCGGCTGCGGCTCGGGGATCCTGGCCATCGCCGCGCTGCTGCTGGGCGCCAAGGAAGCCGTCGGCACCGACATCGACGTGCAGGCCCTGGAAGCCTCCCGCGATAACGCCGGGCGCAACAACATCCCTGAAGGCAAATTCCCACTGTACCTGCCGGAGCAATTGCCCCAGGTGCAGGCCGACGTACTGGTCGCCAATATCCTCGCCGGGCCGCTGGTCTCACTGGCCCCGCAACTGTCGAGCCTGGTCAAGCCGGGCGGGCGCCTGGCGCTGTCGGGGATCCTCGCCGAGCAGGGCGAAGAAGTCGCCGCCGCCTATGCCCAGGACTTCGACCTGGACCCCATCGCCAACCGCGATGGCTGGGTACGCATCAGCGGTCGTCGGCGCTAGAATGAGCGCCTGCATGAATCGGATGGCCGCATGACCGACAGTTTTGTCACCCAGTGCCCGCATTGCCAAACCCGTTTCCGCGTCAGCCATGCCCAGTTGAGCGTGGCCCGCGGCGTGGTTCGCTGCGGCTCTTGCCTGCAAGTGTTCAATGCCGCCCGGCAACTGCTGGAGCAGCGCGCCCACGCGCCTGAAACACCGGCCGCCGAAGCCCCGCCGCGCGCCATCAGCCAGAAGCAATGGACCGCCGAGGAGCTGGACCTGGACCACCTGGACCTCGACGAAGAACTGGCCAAGCTGGAACGCCGGGAAATCCAGCACACCCAGCCCCAGGGCAGCGAACGACGCCAGGCAGGCGCGGACCGCCGGCAAAAAGACGAGTCGATGAGCGCCAGCCGCGACACCGCCAAGGCTGAAGAAGAACAATGGGCCGCCAGCCTGTTCAGCGACCCACCGGACGAACGGGCTGCGACAATCGCCCACGCCGAGCAAGCCGCCGAACCGGCCCCAGCCCCCACGGGCAAAACCCAGCGTACCGAGCCCTCGATGTCCTTCGACATCCACGAGGTGGACGACGAGCCCGTACTGCATGCTGACGAGCCTCTCGACCCGCCCGAGCCCACGCTCAGCAGCGAGCTGGACGAACCCGAGCCTGAGCCACGCCGCAAGCGCACACGCGCCACGGGCAACGCCCATGACGAGATGCTGCAGGACCTGGAAGACGACCCGCTGCACCTGTACACCGGCAAACGCCCGGCCGGCTGGGGCCGCCGCCTGCTCTGGCTGACCCTGGTGCTGCTGGCCGCCGCCGCCCTCGCTGGCCAGTACATCGCCTATCAGTTCGACGACCTGGCCCGTCAGGACAAGTACCGGCCATGGTTCCAGGAACTGTGCCCGAAACTGGGCTGCACCGTGCCGTCGCGGGTCGATATTGCCCATATCAAGAGCAGCAACCTGGTGGTGCGCAGCCATCCCGAGTTCGCCGGCGCCCTGGTGGTGGATGCGATCATCTACAACCGTGCGACGTTCTCCCAGCCGTTCCCGCTGCTGGAGCTGCGTTTTGCCGACCTCAATGGCCGGATGATCGCCAGCCGGCGCTTCAAGCCCGCCGAGTACCTCAGCGGGGAGCTGGCCGGCCAGACCGAGATGCCGTCCCAGACCCCGATCCATATCGCCTTGGACATTCTCGACCCAGGCAACAAGGCTGTGAACTACAGTCTCAGTTTCCACTCCCCCGAGTGATTCGCAGCGCACGTCAAGGTTCGGACGGCAGGTTATTGACTTGCTCGTCCACGACCAAACCGCTGGCGATAAGAAAATAACTGCTCAGATTTTATCCAATTCAGCCTTTAACCAGTCATCGAGAGCGGGTATCATGCCAACCCTTTTTCGAACTCTAATGATCCGGCCCCACAACAGGGAAGTCCTATGTCGGCGGTACGCATCGGCCCATATACATTGCCAAACGCTTTGATTCTCGCCCCGATGGCGGGTGTCACCGACCAGCCCTTTCGTCAGCTGTGCAAACGTTTGGGCGCGGGCCTTGTAGTTTCGGAAATGGTCACCAGCGACATGAGCTTGTGGAACACCCGCAAATCGCGGATGCGCATGATCCACGAAGGTGATCCCGAGCCGCGCTCGGTACAGATCGCCGGTGGCGACGCGCAGATGCTGGCGGATGCAGCCCGGGCCAACGTGGAGCTGGGTGCACAGATTATTGATATCAACATGGGTTGCCCGGCAAAAAAGGTCTGCAACAAGGCCGCCGGCTCCGCCCTGTTGAAGGATGAGCAGTTGGTGGCCGAGATCCTGCACGCCGTGGTGGGTGCAGTGGATGTGCCGGTCACCCTGAAGATCCGCACCGGCTGGGACCGGGACAACAAGAACGGCCTGACGGTGGCGAAGATCGCCGAACAGGCAGGCATTACAGCGCTGGCGGTGCATGGCCGTACCCGTGCGGACCTTTATACCGGCGAGGCTGAATACGACACCATTGCTGCGATCAAGCAGGCGGTGTCGATTCCGGTCTTTGCCAACGGCGACATCGACTCGGCCGAGAAAGCCCGGCGCGTGCTGCACGCAACCGGTGCCGATGGGCTGTTGATCGGCCGGGCCGCCCAGGGGCGGCCATGGATTTTTCGTGAGATCGAGCACTTCCTGCGTACCGGCGAAATCATGCCGGCACCGGGGCTGATCGAGGTGGAACGTATTCTGCTAGAGCATCTGGCCGCCCTGCACACCTTCTATGGAGACGTGATGGGCGCGCGCATAGCTCGCAAGCATGTGGGTTGGTATCTCGCAACCCTGCCCGGCGCCAAAGAGTTTCGCGCCGGGTTCAATCGTTTGGATGAAACGCAAGCACAGGTCACCGCCGTTCGTGAGTTCTTTGCCGAACGAGACAAGAGCCTGAGAGCAGGGGACGCAGAAGGGGTGGCCGCATGACGATGATGACCGAGACTTTAGTGAGTGGAACAACACCCGTGAGCGACAACGTCAATTTGAAACAGCACCTCAACACGCCGAGCGAAGAAGGCCAGACCCTTCGCGGGAGCGTCGAGAAAGCGCTGCACAATTATTTCGCCCACCTTGAGGGCGCGGCCGTCACGGATGTGTACAACCTGGTGCTCTCCGAAGTCGAGGCGCCCTTGCTCGAAAGCGTGATGAACTACGTCAAGGGCAACCAGACCAAAGCCAGTGAGCTGCTGGGCCTGAACCGTGGGACCCTGCGCAAGAAGCTCAAACAGTACGATTTGCTGTAAGCATTCAATCAAACCAGAAAGGCGCCCGCGTAAAACCGGTCGCCTTTTTTGCTGACTCCTTTGCTTTTGATGGAAATTGAGATGACCGACCAGACTACCCGCCTGCCGATCCGCCGTGCCTTGATCAGTGTTTCCGACAAGACCGGGATCCTCGAATTTGCCCGGGAGCTGGAAGCCCTGGGCGTGGAAATCCTCTCCACGGGCGGGACCTTCAAACTGCTGCAGGACAACGGCGTGGCCGCAGTAGAAGTCGCGGACTACACCGGTTTCGCAGAAATGATGGACGGTCGGGTCAAGACCCTGCACCCGAAAATCCACGGCGGCATCCTCGGCCGTCGCGGTATCGACGATGCCATCATGAACGAGCACGGCATCAAGCCGATCGACCTGGTGGCCGTCAACCTCTACCCGTTCGAAGCCACCATCAACAAGCCAGGCTGCGACCTGCCGACCGCGATCGAAAACATCGATATCGGCGGCCCGACCATGGTGCGCTCGGCAGCCAAGAACCACAAAGACGTGGCCATCGTGGTCAACGCCAGCGACTACGCCCAGGTGTTGCAAAGCCTCAAAGCCGGCGGCCTGACCTACGCCCAGCGTTTCGACCTGATGCTCAAGGCCTTCGAACACACCGCCGCCTACGACGGCATGATCGCCAACTACATGGGCACCGTGAACCAGGCCGCCGAGACCCTGTCGACTTCCGGCCGCAGCCAGTTCCCGCGCACCTTCAACAGCCAGTTCATCAAGGCCCAGGAAATGCGCTACGGCGAGAACCCGCACCAGAGCGCGGCGTTCTACGTGGAAGCCAAGCCTGCCGAAGTGGGGATCGCCACCGCGACCCAACTGCAGGGCAAGGAGCTGTCCTACAACAATGTGGCTGACACCGACGCCGCGCTGGAATGTGTGAAGAGCTTCGTCAAGCCGGCCTGCGTGATCGTCAAGCACGCCAACCCGTGCGGCGTGGCGGTGAGCCCGGACGCTGAAGGCGGGATCCGCCAGGCCTACGAGCTGGCCTACGCCACCGATACCGAATCGGCATTCGGCGGCATCATCGCCTTCAACCGCGAACTGGATGCCGAGACTGCCAAGGCCATCGTCGAGCGTCAGTTCGTCGAAGTGATCATCGCCCCGTCCGTCAGCGAAGAGGCCCGTGCCATCGTTGCCGCCAAGGCCAATGTGCGCCTGCTGGCCTGCGGTGAGTGGTCGGCTGACCGCGCCGCTGCCTGGGACTACAAGCGCGTCAATGGTGGCTTGCTGGTACAGAGCCGCGACATCGGCATGATCGGCAGCCAGGACCTGAAAGTGGTGACCCAGCGCGCACCGACCGAGCAAGAGATCAACGACCTGATCTTCGCCTGGAAAGTGGCCAAGTACGTCAAGTCCAACGCCATCGTCTACGCCAAGAACCGCCAGACCATCGGTGTCGGCGCCGGCCAGATGAGCCGCGTGAACTCGGCGCGTATCGCGGCGATCAAGGCTGAACATGCCGGTTTGCAAGTCGCGGGTTCGGTGATGGCATCGGATGCGTTCTTCCCCTTCCGTGATGGCCTGGATAACGCTGCAAAAGCAGGTGTTACTGCGGTGATTCAACCGGGTGGCTCGATGCGTGATGCTGAGGTGATTGCCGCGGCTGATGAAGCCGGCATTGCCATGGTCTTCACCGGCATGCGCCACTTCCGCCACTGATCCAAATGTGGGTGGGGCTTATGTGGGAGCGGGCTTGCTCGCGAATGCGGTGTGTCATTCGACACATTCCTCACAGGCCCACCGCTTTCGCGAGCAAGCCCGCTCCCACATTTTAAAGCGCTCCAGCAGCGCCTACAGAATTTGAGGTTTTTGAAATGAATGTTTTGATCATTGGCAGCGGTGGCCGGGAACACGCCCTGGCTTGGAAAGTCGCCCAGGACCCACGCGTGCAGAAAGTCTTCGTCGCTCCCGGCAACGCCGGTACCGCCATTGAAGCCAAGTGCGAAAACGTCGCCATCGACGTCTTGGCCCTTGAGCAACTGGCTGACTTTGCCGAAAAGAACGTGTCCCTGACCATCGTTGGTCCGGAAGTGCCGCTGGTGGCGGGTGTCGTGGACCTGTTCCGCAGCCGTGGCCTGGACTGCTTCGGTCCGACCGCTGGCGCCGCCCAGTTGGAAGGCTCGAAAGCCTTCACCAAGGACTTTTTGGCGCGCCACAAGATCCCGACCGCCGACTACCAGAACTTCACCGAGATCGAGCCGGCCCTGGCTTATCTGCGCGAGAAAGGCGCCCCCATCGTGATCAAGGCCGATGGCCTGGCCGCCGGTAAAGGCGTGATCGTCGCGATGACCCTGCAAGAAGCCGAAGACGCGGTACGCGACATGCTCGCCGGCAACGCCTTCGGTGACGCCGGTTCGCGGGTGGTGATCGAAGAATTCCTCGACGGTGAAGAAGCCAGCTTTATCGTGATGGTCGACGGCAAGAACGTCTTGCCGATGGCCACCAGCCAGGACCACAAGCGCGTCGGCGACGGCGACACCGGCCCCAACACCGGCGGCATGGGTGCCTACTCCCCTGCCCCGGTGGTCACCGCCGACGTGCACCAGCGCGTCATGGACCTGGTGATCTGGCCGACCGTGCGCGGCATGGCCGATGAAGGCAATGTCTACACCGGCTTCCTGTACGCAGGCTTGATGATCGACAAGGCCGGCAACCCGAAAGTCATCGAGTTCAACTGCCGCTTCGGCGACCCGGAAACCCAGCCGGTGATGCTGCGCCTGCAGTCGAGCCTGGTGCTGTTGGTGGAAGCCGCCCTGGCGCAAGCGCTGGACAAGGTCGAAGCGCAGTGGGACCCACGCCCAAGCGTCGGCATCGTACTGGCCGCCGGTGGCTACCCTGCCGACTACGCCAAGGGCGACCTGATCCAGGGCCTGGACGCAGCGGCTACACTGGAAGGCAAAGTGTTCCACGCGGGTACCGCGCTCAAGGATGGCCAAGTCGTCACCGCAGGTGGCCGTGTACTGTGCGCCACCGCCATGGGCGCCAGTGTCGATGCCGCCCAGCAGCAAGCGTACAAGCTGGCCGCGAAGATCGACTGGCAGGGCTGTTTCTACCGCAAGGACATCGGCTACCGCGCCATTGCCCGTGAGCGGGGCGAAGATCAGTAAGCAGCTGTCCGTTCGGCTAGGCAGGGGCCTTTGGCCCTTGCCGTCCCATTACGGTCCCGCGCATAGTTAACCCCGTGCATCAACCTACGAAGGGATTTCGCCGTGCGCTGGCTCAGGATCGCCATAGTTTTTACAGTCAGCCTGCTGACCCTGCTCTGCCTTTTGCCGGCCCAGGCCGCCGCACAAGGTAGCGGCTGGGCGGTATTGCTTGATGAACAGGCCGACCTGCAACTGAGCGACATTCGCTCGGCACGCTACACCAACCAATTTAGCCCCATCGAACTGGACCGGATCACCGCAGCCGAGCCCAATGGTGCGCTGTGGGTACGTTTCAGGCTGCAGCCCGGCAAGCACGAGCAAGTGCTGCGGGTCTTCGCGCCGGACCTGGCGCACCTCAACCTGTATGTGCTGGACGGCGACACGCTGATCGAGCAAGTGAACACCGGCACCCGCCAACCCCAGGCCGAACGCCCGCTGCCGAGCAGCGACTTCATGCTGCCCTTGCCCCAGAGCCAGAAGCCCCTGGATGTATATGTGCGCCTGGTTTCGGAGCACGAGCTGCGGCCATACCTGACCCTCGAACCCGCCGTGATGGCCGCCGCCAACCAGACCCAGACCCTGGTCTATGGCCTGCTGTTCGGCTGCCTGCTGATGCTGATCCTGCACAACCTCACCCGCTACGCCTACCATCGTTCGCGCAGCAGCCTGTGGCTGGCGGCCTGCGAAGTGCTGCTGTTGCTCAGCCTGTTGCTGCTGCTCAACCTGCTGGGCCCCTGGCTGCCGAACTGGCACGCCGTGCAAACCCCGGGGGCCTATATGGCGTTGCTGCTGACCGCACCGTGCGGCCTGATGTTTGCCTACCGTTTCTTCGCGCCACTGGGCCCGCATCCACTGAACAAGCTGCTGATGGCGGACATCCTGCTGATCGTGCTGTGCGGCCTGTTGCTGCTGTTCGTCAACACCCTGCCACTGAACATCATCACCTATGCCCTGGTGGCGCTGGCCGGCCTGAGCATGCTGTTTGTCTCGGCCTACCACTGGCAAAAAGGCTACCGGCCGGCCCGCTTGTTCCTGCTGGCCATGGTGGTGTTCAACACCGGCACGCTGATTATCCTCCCGGCCCTGCTGGGCCTGACCCTGGTGGCCCCGCAAGGCCTGATCATCACCTTGCTGGCGGTGATCTGCGTCAGCGGCCTGCTGATGAGCCAGGCCCTGGGCGAGCGCCAGCGCAGCATAGTCGAGGACCGCTTCAGCCTCAGCCGCGACCTGGCTGCGAGCAACGCCGAAATCGCGGCCAAGGCCGAGTTCCTGGCGAAGATCAGCCACGAAATCCGCACCCCCATGAATGGCGTGCTGGGCATGACCGAGTTGCTGCTGGGCACGCCTTTGTCGGTCAAGCAGCGTGACTACGTGCAGACCATCCACAGCGCCGGTAATGAGTTGCTGACCCTGATCAACGAGATTCTCGACATCTCCAAGCTCGAGTCCGGGCAGATTGAACTGGACGATGTGCAGTTCGACCTCAACGCCCTGATCGAAGACTGCCTGAGTATCTTTCGCGCCAAGGCCGAGCAGCAGAACGTCGAGCTGATCAGCTTTATCCAGCCCCAGGTGCCCCGAGTCATCAGCGGCGACCCGACGCGCCTGCGCCAGGCCCTGTTGAGCCTGCTGGAAAATGCCCTGCAAAAGACCGACGAAGGCGAAGTGCTGATCGTGGTCGCCCTGGACGAGCGCAGCAGCAAACCGCGCCTGCGCATTGCCGTGCAAGACAGCGGCCTGCCGATGGAAGCTGCCGAGCGCGACGCCCTGCTGCACAGCGAACTGCACAGCAAGAATTTCCTCTCGGCCACCCGCCTCAGCGGCCACCTTGGCCTGGTGATCGCCCGCCAACTGATCCTGTTGATGAATGGCGAGTTCGGCATCAAGGCTGGCAGCCAGCAAGGCAGCACGCTATGGCTGACCTTGCCGCTGGACCCGGAGCGCCTGGAACACCCGACCTCCGACCTCGACGGCCCGCTGCAAGGCGCACGGGTGCTGGTGGTGGACGACAACGACACCTGCCGCAAGGTGCTGGTGCAGCAATGCACCGCCTGGGGCCTGAACGTCAGCGCCGTGCCCTCGGGCAAGGAAGCCCTGGCCCTGCTGCGCACCAAGGCGCACCTGCGCGATTATTTCGATGTGGTGCTGCTGGACCAGAACATGCCTGGCATGACCGGCATGCAACTGGCGGCGAAGATCAAGGAAGACCCGAGCCTGAACCACGACATCCTGCTGATCATGCTCACCGGTATCAGCAACGCGCCAAGCAAGATCATCGCGCGCAATTGCGGGATCAAGCGCATCCTCGCCAAACCGGTCGCGGGCTACACCCTCAAGACCACCCTGGCCGACGAGTTGACCCAGCGCAGCAAAGGCGTGGTGCAACCCCGCCACCCCGCGCCGAGCGCCCCGGTGGCCGTCACGGTGCCCAGCGATTTCCGCATCCTGGTGGCCGAAGACAACAGCATCTCCACCAAAGTGATTCGCGGCATGCTCGGCAAGCTCAACCTGCAACCCGACACCGCCAGCAACGGCGAGGAAGCCTTGCAGGCGATGAAGGCCCAGCGCTACGACCTGGTGTTGATGGATTGCGAAATGCCGATCCTCGATGGTTTCTCCGCGACCCAGCAGTTGCGGGTCTGGGAAGTCAGCAACCAGCGCACCCGCACGCCGGTGGTGGCGCTGACCGCGCACATCCTCTCGGAACACAAGGAACGCGCACGCCAGGCCGGGATGGATGGGCACATGGCCAAGCCGGTGGAGCTGTCGCAACTGCGCGAACTGGTAGAGTTCTGGGTGACGCAGCGTGAGCAGCCGGCAGAGCAGGCGCATACGTCCTGAATCACCACACATCCCTGCGGGTACCGGAGCTGGTTTGTGTAGGAGCTGGCTTGTGTGGGAGCTGGCTTGCCTGCGATAGCATCACCTGGATATACCTGATGTACCGAGGCGATGCTATCGCCGGCAAGCCCGCTCCTACACAACCCCACTCCCACATTGGTTCGCAGTCGCGCCTTCCGGCCTGCAAGCCTGATAAACTCTCCCTCGCCCTTCCTTCGCTGTGAGCTCCCACCATGCTCCACGTGTTGTTCAGCGTTTATTTGAAGATGCTGGTGCTGTATAGCCCCTTCTTCGTCCTGTCCTGCTTTATCAGCCTGACCCGTGGCTATTCCAGCAAGGAACGGCGGCGCCTGGCCTGGAAGGTCGCCTTGGCGACACTGGTGTCGAGCGTGTTGCTCTACCTGTTTGGCCGGGTGATTTTCAGTGTGTTTGGCATCACCGTGGATGCCTTCCGCATCGGCGCCGGCAGTGTGTTGTTTATCTCCGCCCTGGGCATGGCCCAGGGCAAGTCGGCAGTGCAGACCGACAACGTGCAGCAGGACGTGACCATCGTCCCCCTGACCATCCCCTTGACGGTCGGCCCCGGCACCATCGGTGCGCTGCTGGTGATGGGCGTCAGCCAGCCCCATTGGGATGACAAGCTCACCGCGATCCTGAGCATTGCCCTGGCCAGCCTGACGGTGGGCGTGGTGCTGTACTTGTCCAACCGCATCGAACGCATCCTCGGCGACCAAGGGCTGCAGATTGTCAGCCGCCTGATGGGCTTGTTCGTGTGCGCACTGGCAGCGCAGATCATCTTTACCGGAGTGCGCGGTTACCTGGTGCCCTGAGGCAACGGTCAGATCCGGTATTGGGCAATCGCCAGCAAGACCTTGTCGCCTGCACTCTCGCGCAACTGCTTGAGGGTTGCGTCGTTGACCACGGCGGGATTGAGCATCAGGCAGGTCTGGCCACTGTAGGCTTCGACCGTGGAACTGTCCCATTCAAAAAACGGCACCCCCACTTTCTTGCTCACGCCATGGGCGCTGTAGGTCACCAGCACCATCAACACCTCTCCGTCGACCTCAGAACAGGACGCCAGGCCAAAGTCGCCGCCCTCATGGTTGACGATATTGCGCTTGAACAGATCAAACGGTGCCGACAGCTGCTTCAACGCCTCGAAGGCATCCGCCGCCAACTTGGGCAGCGCCATGGCCAGGGAGCCCGACAGGAACGTCGAGGCCACCGTGGACGTGATGATGTTCAGCGCCGCCATCTGCACGCTCAGCCCCTTCACCGAAGTGGTGACCCGTTCGAAACTGCTGCGTATCGGCAACCACCCAAGGTTGCCCATGACCTTGATGAACTCGTCGTACCAGGCCTGCGTACCACGCCCCACTTTCAGCACATCACTCACGTAGCTACTGGCCAACAGGTAACTCTTGCGGGTGTATTCCTTGTTGAGGCGGCTCATACCCGCCACAAACGAAAACACACTGTTGTTGATCACCGCGCCATTCAAGTCGCCATCGGCCTGGGCGGGCCCTGGCGAACCCGACGGCTGACTGGTCAGTGGCAGCCGGTATGCCGCAATCAGCTTGTTCTTTTTCGCCACATCGATTCGTTTATGTTTGCGCTCCATAACTGTTTCTCCACAAAAACCCACACGGGCTTACAAGAAACACTAGTCGTGTGATTGAACTTTTTTCAGGGGGTACAAATAGGGTTATTTGGCCGTAGGAAAAACCTGCGCCCCTTGGCCCCCTCGCAAACACGGGGGATGGGGTGAAGCCTGATAACAGCAGGCTTACTTTCTGCAACTAAAAGGGAGGAACCGTTGATGGCATTGCGAAACGGCGGGGGTGAATGCAGAAATCTCTGTCATCGATGATTGGCGTTTTCTGACAGATCAGCGGCCCCATCGCGGGGCCGCTATCATTTCAGGAGGCCGGCTTCTCGCCATACCAGCGTGGCGTGTACACCCACTCGCCACCGCCCACCCGAGGGAACGCGCAGGTGGTGGACGAACCGACTAGCACCATGGTGCGCATATCCACCTGGTCCGGGGTCAACTGGCCCAGGGTGGTGGTGCGCAGTGTCTGCCCGGGGCGACCGATATCGCGTCCCAGCACTACCGGCGTGCTGGCAACGCGGTGCCGGGCGACGATTTCCAGGGCGCGCCCCAACTGCCAGGGGCGCGAACGCGAGATCGGGTTGTAGAACGCCAGGGCCAGGTCGGCCTCGCATGCCAGGTCCAGGCGTTTCTCGATGATCGACCAGGGCTTGAGGTTGTCCGACAGCGACATCACGCAGAAGTCGTGCCCCAGTGGCGCACCCGCCTGGGCCGCCGTGGCGAGGGACGCCGAGACCCCCGGCAGGATCTCCAGCTCGACCCGCTGCCAGGCCGGGTCGCTGGATTCGTGCAACGCCTCCAGCACCGCCGCAGCCATGGCGAACACCCCAGGGTCGCCGGAAGACACCACCACCACCGAACGCCCCTCGGCCGCCAGCGCGAAGGCATGCCGCGCCCGCTGCATCTCTTCGCGGTTGTCGGTGCAGTGCTGCACCTGGTCGGCCCGAAACGGCCCGGCCATGCGCACATAGGTTTCGTAGCCCAGCACGTCGGTACAACGCGCCAGCTCAGCCTTGACCGCCGGCACCATCAGTTCGGCAGCGCCGGGGCCCAGGCCGATCACCGCAAGGCGGCCACGGGGGTGGCCCAGTTGCGCCAGGTCCACCGGCGCAGCGCTCGAATGGATGACCAGCTCCGGCCCGGCGGCCAGCGCCGTAAAGCGCAGCGGTACGCCCAGCTCCAGCGCGGCCTCATGCAGTTGGCCACTGGCCATATCGGCATTATCGGCCAGCAGGCACGCCAGGGACTGCACGGCAATACCATCCTGCTGCAACGCCTGGCGCACCCGCGCGGCCAAACCGACGCCCGGGCGGCAGGTGATCCAAGTGTTTTTCGGATAGATCAGCAGCTCATTGGCCGCTGGCACCCGCTCGGCATTGCCGACATGAATGCTCAGGCGCGCCTGCTGGTCCTGCGCCAGGTTGGCCTGCTCCAGCCATGGCGCAGCGCCTTCGATACGCACATGCTCGCCGGCCAGCAGGTCCGCGACAAAGCGCTTGCCCAGTTCAAGGTCCGCCAGTTGATAACCCTGGGGCGGGTTGAGCAGGCAGGTGCCAAAACGCAGCTCACCACTGGTGGTAATCGCGGCAGCCACACCCAGGGCCGCCGCGATTTCCCGCGCCATGATATTCACCCCGCCCAGGCCACCGAGCAACGGCACCACCGCGCTACCGTCTTCAGCAACAGCCAGCACCGCCGGCTCCTCGCCTTTTTCCAGCAACAGCGCCGCCAACGTGCGGATCACAATCCCGGCCGCGCACAAGGCAATGATCGGCGTGCCCTGCTGATACAACTGACGCAGGGTCGCGCCAAATTCGCTATAGGCTTGGTCGGCCCCCTCCACCCGGCCAGCCAGGCCGTGGATCAAGGCGCCGGGGTAGACCTGCTGGATGCTGCGCGCGGTGGCCAGGCTGCCCTGGCCGAGGACTACGATCGCCGGCGTCATCACCCTTGCCACCTTTCGCCCGGCACGATGATCAGCGAGAAATACGGCGAAGACATGGGCTCGACCTGATCCAGCGCGACGATTTTCTGGTTGGCCATGGTGGCGCGCTCCACATACAGCGCGCGCCCGGCCAGCCCCAGCTCTTCAAGCACCTGGCGCACCTTGGTGAAGTTGCGCCCCAGCTTCATGATCACCGCCGCATCGGCATCGGCCAGGCGGCGCTTGAGTTCGTCGTGGGGCAGCACGCCGGACAATACCGACAGGCTCTGGTTGCGATACACCAACGGCGCGCCCAGCACCGAGGCGCCACCGAGCATCGAGCACACGCCGGGAATGACCTGGGCGTCGTAGCGTTCGGCGAGGCGGTCATGCAGGTACATGTAGGAGCCGTAGAAGAACGGGTCGCCTTCGCAGATCACCGCCACATCGCGCCCGGCATCCAGGTGCGCGGCCACCTCGACACTGGCAGCGTCGTAGAAATCGCTGATCACCTGTTCATAGGACAACGGCGCCGGCAAGGCTTCGGTGGTCACCGGGTACACCAGCGGCATCAGCGTCTGCTGGGGTACCAGGTGCTCTTCGATAATGCCGAACGCATTGCCCTTCTTGCCCTTGGCGACGAAGTACGCCACCACCGGCGATTCGCGCAGCAGGCGCAGGGCCTTGAGGGTAATCAGTTCCGGGTCGCCAGGGCCGACGCCCAGGCCGATCAAACGTCCACGCGCCTGCATCATTCGACCTCCGTGGCCAGGGCGTTGACCGCTGCGGCGGCCATCGCACTGCCGCCCAGGCGGCCCTGCATGATCACAAACGGCACGCCACGGCTGTCTGCGGCGAGCATCGCCTTGGACTCGGCGGCACCGACAAAGCCCACCGGGAAACCGAGGATCAGCGCCGGCTTGGGGGCGCCGGCGTCGAGCATTTCCAGCAAGTAGAACAAGGCAGTCGGCGCGTTGCCGATCACCACCACGCTGCCAGCCAGGTGCGGGCGCCACAGTTCCAGGGCGGCGGCGGAACGAGTGTTGCCCAGCTCCCGTGCCAGCTGCGGCACGCTATCGTCGCGCAAGGTGCAGATCACCTCGTTGTTGGCCGGCAGGCGCGCACGGGTCACGCCTTCGGAGACCATCCGCGCATCGCACAGGATCGGCGCACCGGCGGCCAGAGCTTCACGGCCGGCCTTGCCTGCGCCTTCAGAGAACTGCAAACCGTCGATAGCCTCGACCATGCCGCAGGCATGAATCACCCGCACGGCGAGTTTTTCCAGGTCGGCCGGGATGCGATCCAGCTTGGCCTCTGCGCGAATGATCGCAAAGGAGTTGCGATAGATCTCCTGACCGTCGCGGATGTAATCAATCATCGGTGCTGCTCCGTGGACGGGCACGCAACACGGCGCCCGCCGCTTCAATAGAAAGGTTGTGCGCGTGCAGGCGGCCGAAACCCGGCTGGCCTGCATCGCGAAAATAGAGGTCGTAGTGCCCGGTGCCCACCGCCAGCAAGGTGACCGGGGCAATGTGCGCCGCAGCGCAGGTGCGCGGGCAGCCGGACAAGTGCACGTCGAGGCCCTGGCCGTGGTCCTGTAGCAACGTGGCCAGGTGCAGGGCGTCGGCCTTGGTGTCGGCCTGGGCCTTGGCGCAGCCGCTGGAACCGGTGCAGGCAATCATCCGCGCCAGGGCCTGGTCGGCCGAACAGAGGAAGCCCAACTGCGCCAGGCCTTCGGTAACGCCCACGGCAACGTCCGGCGCCAGGTTGGGCAGCAGCAAGCCTTGCCATGGGGTGAAGCGCAATGTGCCGTCGCCATGCTCCAGGGCCAGTTGCGCAGCGCCTCGCAGCATGGCCGAGTCCAGGCGCCCCAATGGCGTGACGGCGGCCACGTAGACCCGCTGCGGTTGGCGCTGTGGATAAGTGCCCAGGCGCAAGCTGCTCGGGCTGGCGCGGCGGCGATAGCCATCGGCGCGGAGCAACGGCAGGTGCAAACGCCCGACGAAGTTATCCACAGACGTTTGCGCCAGCACCTCACGCATGCGGTTCTGCTCCGGGCGCGCCAGGTCGAGGAACAGCTCCAGCACGGCGACGACCAGCCCATGGCCTTGCTCCACGGGGACAGCGGCCAGCGGTTGATCTTGCCCGGGGCAACCGGCCAGGCCGAACGCCAGCCAGGTCTGGCCCTGCGCGGCGTAGGCTGATAACCACAGGTCGTGATGATGTTCGAGCATCGCCAGGGCTTCGCCGCCATCCAGTTGCACGGCGAACTTGGCCGACAACTCATGGAACCGTGGATGGGTTTGCAAGGTGGCGAGGATCTGGTCCGCCAGGGGCCGGGTGTCCAGCAGCATGTCGCGGTCGATGCCTGCGCCGGGGCTGAGCATCACATTGCGCACATCATCACCACCGGCGGTGGTCGGGCCCAGGCCTGCGGCCAGCAGATGCGCGATCAAGCCGTCATGCTCCGGGCCAATACCGCGAATCTGCAGGTTGGCGCGGTTGGTCGCCTCGATCACCCCACCGGCGTAAACCTGCGCGGCGTGCGCCACGGCCAGTGCCTGCGCGGCGGTGATGGCCCCACCGGCCAGTTTGATCCGGCAAATCCCGCCATCCAACGCCTGGACAATACGCAGCAACCCCGGGCAACCCGAGGGGCGTTTGCTAGTGGACAGAGGAAGTGGCTTCACGGGGGGCTACCGGTTCACGGGTAAAGGCGCGGTATTATGCCTGCTTTGTCCGGCGGCATGAAAAGCCTGCCCGTCGGATGTCGTTCAAGGAATCAATATGTCGCCCTGGCTGACGGTAGTAGGCATCGGTGAAGACGGCTTCAAGGGCCTGGGCAGGAATGCCCGGCATGCTCTGTTGCGCGCCTCTCGTATCATTGGCGGCCAGCGCCAGCTGGATTTGCTGCCGGTGTGCATCCGTGGCACACACGAGCTATGGCCCAGCCCGTTTTCCCTGGAGCCGCTCTTGGCGCGGCGCTTTGAGCCGGTCTGCGTGCTGGCCAGCGGCGACCCGATGTTCTACGGCGTCGGCGCCAGCCTGGCACGGCAGGTGGCGGCGGATGAGCTGTTGATCCTGCCAGCGCCCTCGTCCGTATCGCTGGCGGCGGCGCGCCTGGGCTGGCCGTTGCAGGACGTGGTGACGCTATCGGTGGTCGCCCGCCCGGTGGCCGCGCTCAATGCCCATCTGGCCAGTGGCGTGCGCTTGCTGGTATTGAGCAACGACGGCCAGAGCCCGACCGCCATCGCCGCGTTGCTGCGCGCCAGCGGGTTTGGCCCGAGCCGCCTGAGTGTGTTTGAACACCTCGGGGGCACCGCCGAGCGGCGCATCGATGGCCACGCCGAAGGCTGGCAAGACCCACCGATTGCCACGCTGAACCTGATCGCCATCGACTGCCTCGCCGACGCCAATACCCCACGCCTGTCACGCCTGGCCGGCCTGCCGGATGCGGCGTTCAAGCATGACGGCCAACTGACCAAGCGCGATGTGCGGGCCATGACCTTAGCGCGCCTCGCCCCGACTCCCGGCGAATTGCTGTGGGATGTGGGCGCCGGCAGCGGCTCCATCGGCATCGAATGGATGCGCGCCCACCCCAGCTGCCGCGCCCTGGCAATTGAAGCCGACGCCGGCCGCCAACAGTTGATCGAACACAACCGCGAGGCCCTCGGCGTGCCTGGCCTGCAATTGATTCGCGGCAGCGCGCCCCAGGCCCTGGCAGAGTTGGAGGCGCCCGATGCAATCTTCATCGGCGGCGGCGTAACCCGCGACGGCGTGCTCGACACCTGCTGGCAACACCTGCGTCCCGGCGGGCGGCTGGTGGCCAATGCCGTGACCCTGCAAAGCGAGATGACCCTGATGAACTGGCGCACACAACACGGCGGCGAACTGACCCGCATCCATGTGGCCCAGGCCCAGCCCCTGGGCGAATTCGACACCTGGCGCCAGGCGCTGCCCATCACCTTGCTGGAAGTGATCAAGCCGCTATGAAGCGCATCCTGCTGCTGGGCGGCGTGACTGAAGCCCTGGCCATCGCCCGCACCCTGGGGCCCCAGCATATCTACAGCCTGGCCGGGATTGGCCGGGTGCCCACTGACCTGAGGTGCCAGGTCCGCGTCGGTGGTTACGGCGGTGCCGAGGGGTTGGCGCAGTTTGTCCGCGCCCAGAACATCAGCCTGATACTCGACGCCACCCACCCCTACGCCGCACGAATCAGCGCCAACGCCGCCCAGGCAGCGCGCTTGTGCACGATCCCCTGCTGGGCCCTGCGCCGTCCCGCCTGGCAGCCACAACCCACTGATGACTGGCGCGAAGTCTGCGACTGGGCCGGGCTGATCGAGGCCTTGAAACCCTTCCAGCGCCCACTGTTCACCCTCGGCCGCGAACCGCTGCAACACCTCGACGAAATCCCCGCCGGGCAGTTCTGGACCTTGCGTGCGCTGGACGCCTACCCCGGCAACGAACGCTGCGAAGTGATCGGCGCCCGTGGGCCGTTTTTGATCGAGGACGAACGGGCGTTGTTCGAACGGCGGCGCATCGATGTATTGATCAGCAAAAACAGCGGCAGCAGCGCCACCGAACCCAAGCTGCAAGTGGCCCGCGAGCGCGGCATACCGGTGGTGGTTTTGCAGCGGCCGGTGTTGGCGGGGGTGGATCGGGAGTTTTTGACGCTCCAAGAAACACTCACAGCGTTGGCAAGTTTCACTCAATAAGTCAGGATCGCCCGCTTGCTTGATTAGTAACCTATTTGTTACCTTCGAGGAGGGCGATGATTGAGATCGAAGAATATAAACGCGACGGCCAAACCAGCCCATTCAAACAATGGTTTTTATCCCTGAGCGTCCCGGCACGTCTCAAGGTTTCAACCTCATTGCTTCGGCTGGAAATGGGCAACACCAGCAATATCAAGTGGTTCGATGGAATGGGCGAGTACCGGATCGATTGGGGCCCGGGGTATCGAATTTATTTGGTACGGGAGGGCCTGCGACTGATCATCTTGTTCGGTGGCGGTGACAAATCCACTCAGAAAAAAGATATCAAAACTGCAAAGTCGCTGATCCGCGATTATCAACGCGACAAAAAACTGGAACAAAAGAGGTAGCCAGCATGGCACTTACCCGCAGTTATAAACTCACGATTGCCGAAGCCGCCCAGCGCGACCCAGAGTTTGCCCAGGCACTCCTCGACGAGGCTGCTACGCTATTTCTCAACGGCGAACCAGAATTGTCCCGCATCATTCTGCGCGACCTGGTCAACGCCACGGTGGGTTTTGAGAGCTTGGCAAAGGAAACGGCCAAACCGAGCAAAAGCTTGCATCGCATGCTTTCGGCGCATGGCAACCCAAGCATGGATAACCTGGCTGCGATATTTGCGGTACTGCGAAAGGGACTTGGGGTCGATATGCAGGTGCATGGCGTTCCCTTTACATAACTTGGGATCACTGCGACACCAAACCACACCAGCAACTTTTACTTATGCCCCCCGATCAGGCTAAATACCCACTTGATCGCTTAACCCTACGGATTGTCCGCCATGGCCCGTCAACGCTTTGCATTTGCCTGGATCGCCTGCCTTGCAGTGCTGTTCAATGCGTTTGCCATGCCGATGGCTGGGGCGATGCAGCAGGGCAAAAGCCCTACCCAGCAATTGCTGTGGGGCAGTTTCTGCTCGTCCACCGGCAGCAAGCTGGTGGCGATGTCCCTGGGCACGCTGGATGTACCGGCGCCGCAGCAGGACGAGCATTCCAGCATGCAGCATTGCTGGTGCTGTTCGGGCTCGGCGCCATTGGTGGCGCTGCCGGGGCATGTGCCGCAGTTGTATCTCACCCGCTTCGACCCGGCGCCTGGCCTGCCATCGCCTGCCCTGCAAGCCCCGACCCCGCGCCAGCAATGGCCGAGCCTCAACCCCCGCGCCTCTCCAACCGTTTGATCACTTCGCAATTGAACTGCGTTTGAATCGTTCTGGAGAACTGCCATGCTCAAATCTTCCCTGCTTCTGGCGGCCTTGCTGCTGCCTGTGTTCAGTGCTGCCAATGCCGATGACTACAAGGCCGGCGACCTGCTGGTAAGCGATCCCTGGTCCCAGGAATTGCCGCCCAATGCACCCACGGTTGCCGCCTACTTTGTGATCCATAACCAGGGCGAAGCCCCGGACCGCCTGCTCAGTGTCGATACGCCGGTGGCGGCCAAGGCCGAGCTGCATGAGCATGTGATGCAGGGCGACCTGATGAAGATGCAACAGGTGCCCAGCGTGGCCGTGCCGTCCAAGGGCGAGCTGACCTTTGCACCGATGGCCTATCACGTGATGCTCCTGGATCTTAAAGATCGCAGCCAGTTGCGCGACGGCCAGCACTTCCCCCTGACCTTGAACTTCGAAAAGGCCGGGCCGGTAAAAGTGCAAGTCTGGGTACAAAAAGTGCCGCCGATGGCCAACCACGAGCACCAGCACGCCCAGTAACCACCCCAGGCCGCTCCCCATGGGTGCTCCCGCCAACAGCTCGACCCTGCGCCGCCGCCAGCCCTTGAGGCTGGCCCGCGGCAGTTGGATCAGCCTGTTCGCCATGCTGATGATCTTTATCGGACCGCTGATTTCCCAAGCGATGCCGATGGACCATCACGCCGGCATGTCCATGCAGATGTCCATGGACGACATCTGCCATGCCGCCCCGCAGCACCCGGCCGGGCATGCCAAGGCCCCCGCCGCCGACCACGTGATGTGGGAGAAATGCGGCTATTGCAGCCTGTTGTTCAGTTGCCCGGCCCTGCCTGGCAGCGTGTCGTTCGTGGCCCTCGGCAGCCCGCCGCCGGCCACCGGCCTGATCCCCGCACCGCGCCTGGGCCATGCCCGGCAGAGCATCTTCCCCGGCGCCCGCAGCCGCGCACCGCCCAGCCAGTCGTAGACCGCCAATAACACACAACTTCGCACGGCCGTCTTCACACAGACAGCCGCAGGCTGCTGGCCGTGTTGTTTACGACTGATTGATGGAATTTTTCATGTCCAGGTTTCCTGCTGACACCCGTATGGGATGTACCCCTGTGCTCGCCGTTTTGTGCGGCGCACTCTTGGCGCCACAGGCGTATGCCGACGACCACGCCGAGCACCGCAACGAGCTGAGCCCGACGGTGATTACTGGCGTCGCTCCCAGCTCCCCGCTGACTATCGTCACCAACCCCAAGGACCCGCGCCAGCCGGTGCCGGCCAGTGACGGCGGCGACTACCTCAAGACCATCCCAGGCTTTGCCCTGGTGCGCAACGGCGGCACCAATGGCGACCCGGTACTGCGCGGCATGTTCGGCTCGCGCCTGAACATCCTCACCAACGGCAGCATGATGCTCGGTGCCTGCCCTGGCCGCATGGACGCGCCCACCTCCTATATCTCCCCGGAAACCTACGACAAGCTGACCGTGATCAAAGGCCCGCAAACCGTACTCTGGGGCCCCGGCGCCTCGGCCGGCACAGTGCTGTTCGACCGTGAGCCGGAACAGTTCGGCGAACTGGGTACCCGGGTCAACGCCAGCATCCTCGCCGGCTCCAACGGGCGCTTCGACAAAGTAGTAGATGCCGCTGCCGGTGGCTCGCTCGGCTATATCCGCGTGATCGGCAACCAGGCCCACGCCGATGACTACAAGGACGGCAACAACGACACCGTCGCCTCGCGCTACGATAAATGGAACGGCGACGTCGCCCTCGGCTGGACCCCGGACGCCGACACCCTGCTAGAGCTCACCGCCGGCCGTGGCGATGGCGAAGCGCGCTACGCCGGGCGTGGCATGGACGGCTCGCAGTTCCTGCGCGAAAGCCTTGGCCTGCGGTTCGAGAAGTCCAACATCGGCGAGGTGCTGGACAAGGTTGAAGCCCAGGTCTACTACAACTACGCCGACCATGTGATGGACAACTACAGCCTGCGCACGCCATCGGGCACCGGGATGATGGCCGGGCCCATGGCGTCCAACGTCGACCGCCGCACCCTCGGCGCGCGGATCAAAGCCACCTGGCGCTGGGCCGATGTGCAACTGATCAGCGGCATCGACGCGCAGACCAACGAACACCGCCAGCGCAGCAGCGCCGGTGTCGATACCTACAAGAACCTGCCGCGCACCAAGGACGCCGACTTCCATAACTACGGGGTGTTTGGCGAACTGACCTGGTACGCCGCCGACAATGACAGGTTGATCACGGGCGCCCGCCTGGATCGCGCCTCGGCCAAGGATTACCGCCAGCGCACCGGCAGCGGCATGATGATCCGCGCCAACCCGACAGCCGGCGACACCCGCGCCGACACCCTGCCATCGGGTTTCGTGCGTTATGAACATGACTTGGCCGACAGCCCGACCACGCTCTACGCCGGCCTCGGCCACGCCGAACGCTTCCCGGACTACTGGGAACTGTTCTCCCCCGGCAAAGGCCCGGCGGGTTCGCTCAATGCCTTTGATGCAGTCAAGCCGGAGAAAACCACCCAGCTGGACTTCGGCCTGCAATACAAGACCGCTGAGCTTGAAGCCTGGGCCTCCGGGTATGTTGGCCAGGTGCGCGACTACATCCTGTTCAACTACACCCCCGGGATGATGGGCATGACTTCCCAGGCGCAGAACATCGACGCGCGGATCATGGGCGGTGAGTTGGGCGCCGCCTACAAGCTGACCTCCAATTGGAAAGCCGATGCCACCCTGGCGTATGCCTGGGGCAAAAACAGCAGCGACGGCAAGGCCCTGCCGCAAATGCCGCCGCTGGACGCGCGCTTCGGCCTGACCTACAGCGAAGACGACTGGAGCGCCGGCGCCTTGTGGCGCGTGGTGGCGGCGCAAAACCGCATCGACCAGAACAAAGGCAACGTGGTCGGCAAGGACTTCGCCAAGAGCGGTGGCTTTGGCGTGTTCTCCCTCAACGCGGCGTACCGCATCAACAAGAACTTCAAGGTCAGCACCGGCGTCGACAACCTGTTCGGCAAGGCCTACGCCGAACACTTGAACCTGGCCGGCAACGCCGGGTTCGGCTACCCGGCCAACGACCCGCAAGCTATCAAGGAGCCAGGGCGCACGCTCTGGACCAAGGTGGATATGAGCTTCTAACCACATCGCGGGCAATCCCCCCTGTGGGAGCCGGCTTGCCGGTGATGGCGTCCTCAAGGGCCTCATCGCCGGCAAGCCGGCTCCTACAGGGGGATTGCCCGCAATAGCGTCATCAATACCCATATAAGAGTCCTTGCGGAGCGCCCTGATGAACCCTCCAAAGATTTCCTTCTACAACCTGGCCTGGCGCTGGCATTTCTACGCCGGGCTGTTTGTCGCGCCCTTCATGGTGTTGCTGGCAGTGACCGGCATCATCTACCTGTTCAAACCCCAGTTGGACCCGCTGATGTATGCCGACCTGCTCAAGGTCGAGCCCGCCGCGCACGTCCTCAGCGCCGACGAGCAATTGCAGCGCGCCAAGGCCGCCTACCCACAAGCCACCCTCAGCAAATACCTGCCGCCTGTGGACGCCAGCAGCAGCGCGCAGTTTGTCCTGCACAACGCCGGCCACGAACTGACCGTGTTCGTCGACCCCTATCGCGGCAACGTACTCGGCGAGCAGGACGCGACCTACAACCTGCAAGCCATCGTCCGTGCGCTGCACGGTGAGTTGATGATCGGCACCACCGGCGACCGCCTGATCGAGCTGGCGGCGGGCTGGGGGGTGATGCTGGTGGTGTCCGGCCTGTACCTGTGGTGGCCGCGCGGCAGATCCGCCGCTGGGATCCTGTGGCCGCGCCTGGGCAGTCGCGGGCGCCTGTTCTGGCGCGACCTGCATGGGGTCACCGGGTTCTGGGGCGCCGCATTCCTGCTGCTGATGATCCTCAGCGGCCTGACCTGGACCGGCTTCTGGGGCAAGCAATACGCCGATCTGTGGAACCACTTCCCAGCGGCGATGTGGAACGACGTGCCGCAGTCCGACCAACAGGCCCGCAGCCTCAACACCGCCACACAACAGACCGTGCCATGGGCCCTGGAAAACACCCCCATGCCGATGTCCGGCGAGCATGCCGAACACATGCAGCACGGCGGCATGCACCATGGCCCGGCCGCCCCGGCGATCAGCCTGCAACAGGTGGTGGACCTGGCCACCGCACGCCAGGTCGAGCCGGGCTACAGCGTCACCTTCCCCACCACGGCCACGGGCGTGTTCACCATCGCCGTATTCGCCAACGACCCGCGCAATGACGCAACCCTGCATGTCGACCAGTACACCGGCAAGGTCTTAGCCGACGTGCGCTGGGAACACTACAACACGGTGGCGCGGGTCACCGAGTCCGGGGTGATGCTGCACGAGGGCAAGATGTTCGGGGTGATCAACCAGATCATCGTGCTGCTGGTGTGCCTGATGATTCTGCTAAGTGCCGTCAGTGGCCTGGTGATCTGGTGGAAGCGCCGGCCACAGGGCGGCCTAGGGGTGCCGCCGTTGCGCCACGACCTGCCGAAATGGAAAACCGCGATGCTGATCATGCTGGCCCTGGCGATCATTTTCCCGCTGGTCGGCGCCTCGCTGATCGTGGTGTGGGTGTTGGATCGGCTGGTACTGGCGCGTTTTTTCAAGCAACGTGAATCGGCCTCATCTTCTGCATGAGGTAGGCGAGATGCCCTACATAGAGACGTTATGTAGTCTTACGCGGGCTTTCATCCCCAGCGCAAGAAGTGTTAACTTATAACACTTACTGCACCGTCCCCACTCGCCGCGCTCAGCGGCGAGTACCGTCTCGAAGAAGCGATCTGTCGTCCGATGAACAAGTACCTTGCCAGCGGCCTGTGCCTGCTTGCCTTGCACAACAGTGCCCAGGCCCTGACCCTGCCCGTCAGCCCCGTGACCGCCCCGGCAGTGGACAGCGCACCTGTCGACCTCGACACCCCGACCACCGCCGGCTCGCGCCTGGGCCTCAGCGCCCGGCAAACCCCCGGCAGTGTCGAAAGCCAGACCGGCGAGCAGATCCGCGAACGCGGCGACGCCAGTGTGCAGGACGCCATCTCCCGCGCCACCGGCATCAGCCGCACCGGCACCCCGGGCGACGGCGGTACCTCGCTGCAAGCCCGTGGGTTTGCCGGCCAGGGTTCGGTGATGCAGTTGTATGACGGCAACCGCCTGTACAACGGCATGGGCACCTCGACCTTCCCGGTCGACACCTGGGCCGTCGAACGCGTGGACGTGCTGCGCGGCCCGGCATCGGTGCTGTATGGCGAAGGCGCCACCGGCGCGGTGGTCAATACCGTCGCGAAAAAGCCCTTTGAGGGCGAGATCGAAAACCACATCCGCCTCGGCTACGGCGCCTATGATCGCCAGCAACAGGCCCTGGACAGCGGCGGCTCGCTGACCGATACCTTGAGCTATCGCCTGAACCTCAACCGCCTGCGCAGCCATGGCTTTATCGACCGTGGCGACTCGGCCAGCGAGTTTGCCAGCGCCGCCCTGCGCTGGCAGGCCGCCGACAACCTGAGCTTCACCCTGGCCCACGACTACGGCGACCAACGCCCGCAGAACTATTTCGGCACACCGCTGCTCAACGGCCACCTGCACAAGGGCCTGCGGGACAAGAACTACAACGTCAGCAACGACACCCAGCACTACAACGACCAGTGGACCCGCCTGAGCAGCGAATGGCAGATCAACGACAGTGTCAGCGCGCGCAACGAGTTGTACTACCTCAAGGCCCAGCGCCGCTGGCAGAACGCCGAGAACTACAACTTCAGCGCCGGGCAACTGACCCGCAGCGGTTTTTTTGGCATCAAGCACAACCAGGAACAGGTCGGCGACCGCCAGACCTTTACCTTCAAACACACCCTGTTTGGCCTCGACAGCCAGACCGTGACCGGCGTGGAATACAACCGCATCCGCTTTCGCCTGGCCAGCAACTCACCGTTTAACGACGTCGTGGACGGTGGCCAGCCCATCGATGTGAAACACCCGGCCCAGGCCCCGTTTGAAAGCGCCGATCCGTTCCTGCCGGTGTTCGCCACCACCACCAAGCAGTTCGCAGGCTTTGCCGAAAACCGCCTGCAACTGAGCGAGCGCCTGTCCCTGGTCACCGGCATTCGTCGCGACTACGTGCACCTGGACCGCGATGAACTGCGCAGCGGTGAACGCAACGACAAGACCCTGACCGGCAACAACTGGAAGGCCGGCCTGGTGTTTGCCCTCACCCCGGACACCTCGGTCTACGGCCAGTACGCCACCAGCACCGATGGCGTCGGCGGGCTGATCTCTCTGAGTTCAAGCCAACAGGCGTTCGACCTGTCCACCGCCAAGCAGACCGAAATCGGTATCAAGCAAGCTTTCTGGGACCAGCGCGGCGAGTGGACCCTGGCGGCCTACCATATCGTCAAAAAGAAACTGCTGACCGATGTGCCGGGCAACCCGCAGTTCAAACAGCAAGTGGGCCAGCAATCCTCCGACGGCCTGGAGGCCAGCCTCGACCTGCAACTGCCCCACGCCTGGCAACTGCAGGCCAACGCGGCCATCGTGCGGGCGCAATATGACGACTTCCAGCAGAACGTCGGCGGCGTGCAGGTCTCGCGCGACGGCAATCGCCCGGTGGACGTGCCGCGCCGTACGGCCAACCTGTGGGTCAGCAAGGCGGTGAGCGACGACATCCGCGCCGGTGCCGGCGTGCGGTATGTGGATGCGCGCTACGCTGACATGGCCAACCGCAATGAGCTGCCCAGCTACACCGTGGTCGACGCCACTGTTTCGTGGAAAGCCCTGCGCAACACGACATTGGGCCTGCAATTGAATAACCTGTTCGACCGCACCTATGCCGTGAGCCAATACAATGACGGCCAGCAATGGATACTGGGTGAACCGCGCTCGTTCTTTGTGACCGCGGACTACACCTTCTAACCACCCCTGGATCGCTGTTTGACTTGAGATTTTTGATGCCCACACTCAACCTCCACCACCTCGCCTGGTCCCCCCTGGGCCATGGCCACTGTCATCACCAGTTCCACCTGCGTGATGCCAGCCTGCAGGTGGGTGCCGGGGAGTTTGTCGGGTTGATCGGGCCCAATGGCAGCGGCAAGACCAGCCTGTTGCGCTGCGCCTATCGCTTCAGCAAGCCCGAGCAGGGTGAAGTGCATCTGGATCACCAGAACGTCTGGAAGCAATCCTCGCGCTGGTGCGCCCAGCGCATCGCCGTGGTGCTGCAGGAGTTCCCCGACGCCTTCGGCCTGCGGGTCGATGAAGTGGTCGCCATGGGCCGCACCCCGCACAAAGGGCTGTTCGACAGCGATACCCTGCACGACCACCAACTGATTCAGCACGCCCTCGAATCCGTCGGCCTGCTGGGTTTTGAGGACCATGCCTTCGCCACCCTGTCCGGCGGTGAAAAGCAGCGCGTGATCCTCGCCCGCGCCCTGGCCCAGCAGCCGCAACTGCTGATCCTCGACGAGCCGACCAACCACCTCGACCCACGCTACCAACTGGAGCTGCTGGGGCTGGTCAAGCGCCTGCAGATCGGCACCCTGGCCAGCATCCATGACCTGAACCTGGCGGCCGCCTTCTGTGATCGCCTGTACGTGATCAACCATGGCCGCATCGTCGCCAGCGGCACGCCCCACCAAGTGCTGACCGCCGAGCTGCTGCGCGAGGTGTTCGGTGTCGAGGCACTGATCGATACCCATCCACTTTCCGGCTACCCGCGAATCACCTGGATAACCCAACCATGATCCTGCGTTCCCTGCTGTGCCTTACCCTGCTGTGCGGTGCGACCCAGGCCTTTGCCGAGGCCACCCGCTACCCGTTGAAGATCCAGAGCTGCAACCGCGAGGTGATCTTCAACCAGGCCCCTGAACACGCGGTCAGCCACGACATCAACATGACCCAGATGATGCTCGCCCTGGGGCTCAAGTCGCGCATGGTCGGCTACAGCGGCGTGACCGGCTGGAAGGCGGTGACCCCGCAAATGGCCACGCTGCTCGACGGCCTGCCGGAGCTGGCGGCCAAGTACCCGTCGGTGGAAACCCTGCTCAACGCCAATGTGGATTTCTTCTTCGCCGGCTGGGACTACGGCATGCGCGTGGGGGGCGACCTCACCCCACAGACCCTGCAACCGTTGGGCATCAACGTGCTGGAGCTGACCGAATCCTGCGCGTTCGTGATGAAGCGCCCGGCAGCAACCCTGGACGACACCTATAACGACCTGCGCAACCTGGGCCGGATCTTCGACGTGCAGGACCGCGCCGACGCCCTGATCGCCCGGATGCAGGCCCAGGTCGCCGCTGTGCACAAAACCCTGCCCGCCACACAGCCACGGGTGTTCCTGTATGACAGCGGCGAAGACCGCGCCATGACCTCCGGCCGCCTGGGCATGCCCCAGGCGCTGATCGCTGCCGCTGGCGGGCGCAATATCCTCGACGATGTGGACGCCAGCTGGACCCGGGTCAACTGGGAGACCGTGGTGGAGCGCAACCCCCAGGTGATCGTGATCGTCGACTACAGCGAAATCACTGCCGAGCAGAAAATCCAGTTCCTGCTGGATAACCCGGCCCTGCAATCGGTGGACGCGATCAAGCAGCGGCGTTTTATCGTGATCCCCTACGTGCAGGCCACACCTGGGATCGACAATGTGCTGGCGGTGGAAACCCTGGCCAAGGGGTTCCACGGCCAATGATCGAGCGCCGCTATGCCCTGCTGCTCGCCGCCCTTGGCGCGGTGCTGCTGGTGTCCTGTGTGGTCTCGCTGGGCTTCGGTTCGGCACGGGTGCCGGTGGACGTGGTGTGGCGGATCCTGCTGCACAAGGCCCTGGGTATCGGGGCGGTGGACTGGTCGGTGGGCCAGGAACATATCGTCTGGCTGATCCGCGTACCGCGCATGTTGCTCGGGGCGCTGGTGGGTGCCGGGCTGGCGTTGATTGGCGCAGTCTTGCAGGCGGTCACGCGCAACCCACTGGCCGATCCGCACCTGTTGGGGGTGACCTCGGGCGCTACCCTGGGCGCGGTAATCGTAGTGCTGCATGTGGGCGAAATCATCGGCCTGCTGACCCTGCCCATCGCCGCCTTCATCGGCGCGCTACTGAGCATGCTGGTGGTGCTGGCGGTGGCCAGCCGCAATGGCCGGCTGGAGAGTGATCGCCTGTTGCTGTGCGGGGTGGCGGTGTCATTCGTGATGATGGCGGCGGCCAATCTGCTGCTGTTCATGGGCGACCATCGCGCGGCGTCGGCGGTGATGTTCTGGATGCTCGGCGGCCTGGGCCTGGCGCGCTGGGAACTGCTGGCGATCCCCAGCGCCACGGTGCTGCTGGGCCTACTGTTGCTGCTGGGCATGGCCCGCCCGCTCAACGCGCTGATGGCCGGCGAGCAGACCGCCGTGACCCTGGGCCTGAACGCGCGCAATGTGCGCCTCAAGGTGTTCTTGATTGCCTCGCTGATGACCGGCGTGCTGGTGTCGATCAGCGGCTCCATCGGGTTTGTCGGGCTGATGGTGCCGCATATCGCCCGGCGCCTGGTGGGCGCCGAGCACCGGCGCCTGTTGCCGGTGTGCGTGCTGGTGGGCAGCCTGTTCCTGGTGTGGGTCGATGTCGCCGCCCGCACCCTGATCGCCCCCGAGGACCTGCCGATTGGCGTGGCCACGGCGGCGATTGGCGGCCTGTTTTTTATTGGCCTGATGCGCAGGCGCTAAGCTCAGGCGCCGGCTTACAGCTCATCCCGGTCGCGGATGCTCAATGCTTCATCGATCTGGGTTTCTTCGGTTTGGTTGCGCGGGTCGACCTGAGCTTCCACCGTGCGCCCCTCGTTGCGCCAGAGCGCATCCCGATCCAGTACAAAAAGCTGGCCATAGCCGGTCACGCGCTTGAGGAACTCACTGGGCTGGAGCCTCACACCCAGCTGCTGGATTTGGTCTTCCATCTGCGAAAAGCTCGGAATGTATTTGAGTAGCGCCCCATCGCGAACCGACAGGTAAAGGCTTGCCGGGCGCTCTGCATGCGCACGCAACACCCGCTGGAACAAGCTCAAGAGTGCCGGGCCGACAAAGTTGTTGAGCAGCCGCTGCTCCTGGGGATCGTTGCTTTGCGAGGGCGGCATGGCGCCGTAGATCAGTTGTGCGGCGACCACTTGGTACTGCGTCGGGAACACCGGCTCAGGCACCGGGTGCTCAGTCGGTTGCACCAGCGGCTGTACCGGCCCATCTGGCCCGGTGTAAAACAGCGCCAGCTGCTGCGCCGTGTCGAGCCCGGCCACTCGCGGCAACGTAGCGACAAACGAGGTGCGCGCACGATTGCCCAATATCGCGGCAAGGTACTCCTGGCCACGATACGGCGCGAGCCTGCGCTGTACATCGCGGGCAGCATCGTCGGCATGGGAAAAGAGCGGGCCACAGGCCCGCCAGGTTTCCTCGAAACCTGGCCCCGTACCCGGTTGCCAATCGGAGGAAACCCGTGTCGTGCCAGCCCACACCCGGCCCTCGATCAACACATCCAGATTGCCCCGGGCAACCAGGCTGCGCACGTGGTCAAGCATGCGGGCATTACCCAGCAGCAACTGTTCGCGCAATACCTGCAACGAGCCGAGCGTGTCCAGTTGCTCATCGCTACTGAGGTACTGATACCTGAGCAGCGCGCCGTCCGGGCACGACAGGTAGAGGCGCAGTTTCTTGTCCTTGACAGCGTGCTGGGAGAAACGCAGGCCCGTATCAAAATCCGTGGGCAGGAAGAACGCCTGGTGCAACGGGTCTTCCGCCGGCGTCAACAGCTCATTGGTGGCGCAGAGGTAGAGACCTTCCAGGGCATACCCCTGGGGAAGCAGGCCTTGGGGGAACACCTGGCTATAGTCGCGATAGCTCGCACGCACCAGTGGCAGGCTGACCATGTAAAGCCCCAGCTTGGGCGACTTGAAAACGTAGCCGAACTGCAAGCTCTCACCGGGCCTGCACTGCTCATGGGCATAGCGCACCGCGTCCTGCTCCTGGGTGAAGAGCGGGCTGAACGGCGGGTCGGCCACGGCGTTGCGGATCAACAACGGCTCGGGCCAGACGACGTTGGCAACGAAGGGTGCTGTGATCGTGCGCGGCATGCCCCACACCACGCTACCGTCCACCACGCGCAATGTACCGGCCTGGGCCAGCCGGGTGACGAACTCGACCGGGGTCAGCGTGCCGTCGCGCATCTGCCGCTCGACAAGGTTATCCAACAGCTCGGCACGTTGCGGCTGCAATGGCTGCAGGGCTGTTTTCAACTGATCCTCAAGGGCTGTGCGGCTACGGGTGTAACTGAGTACGCAGCCGTCGGTGCCTAACAGGTACTCGCGGGTCAGATGCACGTCCCGCGACTGCAGCGATGCGCCAATCACCCGGGTGGAAAGCATATTGCGGTAGACGCTCTTTTGCGTGGCCTCCAGGGTAAACGGCAACTCCCGCGCAGCACTGGTGCGGTAACGCGCAACAATTGTATGGCCCGCCGGAAAACCTCCCACCGAGACCACCTCATCGGGGAAAATCCACTTGGGATCGAAATCTTCGCGAGGCACTTTCAAAAGTTCTGTGGCCACGAACAGGCCGTCAGGGCGCTTGAGCACCAAGCCTCCCAGCAAGCCGTTATCGTGATCACCCAGCCGTGAGCGAGCATGGCGCACTGCGTCATCCTGTTCCTGGAAAGCCGGGCCCAGGCGACGGCGGGTGAAACGCCCATAGGGACGCCATGACGTGGCGTTTTCGATGACCAGTCCCCGTCGATCCCAGCACTGGCTGCTGTATAACACCCGCAGGTCACCGGCCTTGGCGATCAGCGTGACAAACCGGCGGATATCCAGGGAGCCGTCATGCAGGCTCATGCCCTGGATCGTCACACCGGCGCCATCAATGCCCTGCTTGAGCATTGACGAAGCCTGGGGTTGATACCGCAACAAGGCGCCGTCCAGTGTTGACATATACACAGGCAATACGGCGGGCCCCGCAGAAGATCGCGGCAAATGCCGGGCATCTTCTTCGGCACGCAACAGCAACTCGGGGGTGACAAAGAACTGGGTCAACCAGGCCTCGGAAGTGTTCAGCCCCACAGGCAGCCATTGCTGTGAATACAGCAGGCCCTTGAGCACAAAGCCCTTGGCGAAGTCGCCACCGGTCAGATACCCGAAGCCCCTGGAGGAGTCGCTCAACCAACGCCCGGGCGGCTTGATCGGCAACAGCTCGCTGACCACATATTCTTCGTGTTGCGGGTGCTTGAGAATGTAGGCCGTCGCCGCCTGTGCATCCAGGTTCCTGCCGTACCAGCGAATGTGCGCATTGAGCGCCGCCGCGTCCTGGCTGTTGAAGATTGCACCAAACGCCGGGGTTTGCAGATCGATCTGGGCATACTCGAAGTTGGGCGTCCAGTCGTCGTAGACCGTGCCACGCGGCCCCCATAACTGGCTACCGACAAGCACTTGCAGATTGCCCGCATCCGCCAGGCGGGTAACGATGTCCACCGGCTTGAGCTTGCCGGTTTCCAGGCGTTCGAAGTAACCATGCTGGCCGGGCTCGCGGGTGGTGTTGCTCAGCACCAGCAACTCATTGGCCGAGCCGCTGGGGGTGTAGCCGATCAGGTTGTTCGGCGAACCGCTCAGGTAAGCCGGCAGGCGGGATTCAATCACCGCCCGGATCTCCACATCCGAGAACATCGTGGCATTGACCTCAAGGTCCGCAAGGGTCCAGTCAAGGCGCCGCTGGCGGGCCAGGTCATTGAAGGACACCGCCCCATGGGAGGCGTAGCGCCCATGAATCTCATGGCCCACCGGAGGCACCAGCGAACCACCGCCCGGTCTCGGCAGCAGCAGGTCGGAGGAAAAGCCGTCGCCATGAATAGTCACAGGTTCGGTGAATAAAAATCGCCCGTCTGGCCTTTTGAGAATGTACCCACCAAAGGCCGTCCCTCGGCGAAAGCCGATCTTCTCGTGGGCAAGGCGCGCGGCATCATCGGCCGTCAGGAATGCCGCACTCAGCAGCGTGGTCCCCGAACCCAGCGGCAGACGCTCGCCGTCATGCATCGGCCCCAGTACGTTCCATAAGTCGCCCTGCTGAATCACCGTCAACTCGCCGGCACGAATCACCCGGTGCACGAACTCCCGGGACGACAACGTACCGTCGAGCAGTGCCGCCTGGTTGCCTTTGTCAGTCACCCTCTGGCCGACCACGCTAAACAGCTCGTTGGCGGTATCGGCACTCGGCACCTGCCAATGCAGCAGCGCCCGGTCAGGGGCTTGCAGATACAACTTGAGCCCCAACCCGGCGATCTGCAGCTTGGAGGTGGCAAGAGCCTGGGTCATGACCTCCACCCATAGCGCAGGTGGGGCAAACCGCTTATACAGCCAGGCTTCATTGGCCGGCAACGGCCTCGGCTCGGACGCAAACACATTACGGTAAAGGCCAACCAGGCGATAATTGGAGGGCAGTTTCGCCTGACCGTCGGCACGGGCGGGGAACAGACTGGCCAGGGTTGTGCCTGCTGCAACCGGTAGCGTCGCGATATAGCTCGGGGCATTCTGATGCTTGAGCACAAACCCCTGGTAAGCGCCCGCCGGCATGCCATTGATATGGTTCAGGGCGATCAGCGCGGCAACTTGCCCCGTGTTGGCCTGCGGCGTAAAGAACGGCTGCTCCTGCACGGTGTCCTTGGGAATGACCGGTTCGCCGACCCGCCACCCCCTGGCGACACGACCGCGAGCGCCGCCCCAGACACGGTTGGCCAACACCACCCGCAGGTCGCCCGCATCGGCAAAATTCCAGACAGTCCCTTCAAACTCGGTGATCGGCTGGATCGGCATTTCACCGGTCAACTGCTTGAGCAGCGTCTGCTCCGCCGTTGAACCGCTGCTCACATACTTGAGCAACGAGCCCTGCGGGCCTGACAGGTAGTGGGCCGGGGCAAACTCGCGGTTACCGATGACAAACGCCTGGTCGGCAGACGAGAAAAAGCTGATAAATATCTCCACCTCATCGGCCGTGAACTGAGTGTGCAACCCCTGCTCACCGGGAGAGCCCGCCGGGTGCGAGTGGTAAAAGGCGTAGCAGTCGAAGGGAGCCGGAGCAATGAAGTAGTCATGCTCATCGGTGGCCATGATGGCGCGAAAATCAAACTGTATCGACGCACCGGCCACCGGTTCTGTGGCGAAATAACGCACGCCTTGTCGCAGCACCGCACCGCCATACTCCTTGTCGCGTCGCTCGCCGATCCGGTTGTGAGCCCAGCGCGCAGCATCATCGGCGGTGACAAAGGGCGGACTCAATACGGGTTTGGGAACCCTGGAGACGGCTCGCCACTGCGCGTCGACCGGGCCGAGCCTGTCCCAGATCTTGCCCGCCCGGATCACCGACAGATACCCGCCTGCCGCCACGCGCAGGACAAAGTCCCGAGGGCTCAGCGTACCCGCGAGCAGCGCCGAATCGATCTGGTTATCCACCACCTGACCGTCCGGCTCGACGCGAAACAGTTCAGTCTCGGCGGTCGAGAACGCGCACTTGTATTGCAACAACGCCCCATCATTGAGGTTGCGATAGAAAAACAGCTGACGCTCCGGCCCCAGCAAATCCCTGGACTGCACCCCATGGTAAAGCTGGGTCGCCAACTCCAGCGGGCTAAAAAAGTTACGGTACAGCCACGCGTCCCTGGACGGGAGGCGCAGGGGCACCGGAGGGCGTCCCAGATAGACCGCCACCCAATGGAAGCTCTCGTGTGACACGCGCTTACCATCCGAGGTGCGCGGGAACAATTGCTGGATGGACACCGGTGCGGGCCCGCCGGCCGGGGGCTCGACCAGCACATAGTCCTCTTTGTTGGCATCCTTGAGGATAAAGGCGCGTTCAGGGTTGCGTTGCTGCAATACCTCCAGCAGGGCATCAAGCCCGGCGTACACCGGCCCGCAGGCCGGCAGCTCGTAGGTGCGCGAGACAAAGGCTGTGAACGGTCGCCATTGCCTGGGCACTGTGCCTGTCGAGCCCCCCCACAACGCACTCGGAACCACGATGGACAACTGGCTGACACTGGCGGCCTTCTTGAAGAAGGTCTCCGGTTTGTTATCGGCCGGGCCATCCGCATGACCGAAGTGCAGCTTTTTATCGAGCCACACACCAAAACGCTGCTCCTCAGCCGAGCCGGTGGTGACATATTTGAGCAACCCGCCATCGGGCCCAGACAGATAAGAGGCCGAAAAAAAACCGCGCTCCAAAATAAAGATGCTCAGGTCAATATCCGAAAAAAAGCCATTCAGCCCCCTGACCTGACGCTCGGAAAACTCAGGGTTGTTCTCTTGAAAATCATCGAACGCATCGGGATGAGAGTGGTAGTCGGCCACGCACCGATAGCCTTGTGGGTGCAGATACTGGCTATTGCTGTCGACTTTCAGCACCGTCCAGTAATCGAAGGTGTAGGCCCCGCCCGCTATCGGCTCGGTGGCATAGAAGTAGCCGTCCGCCAAGCTCTCCAGGATCACCCCGCCATACTCCTTATCGCGCCGGCTGCCGATCTGTCGATGGGCATAACGCGCCGCATCATCCATGGTGACAAAGGCCGGTCCCACTGGTGGCAGTACCACATCCGACTTCAATCCGCTGCCGAACCAACCGCGTTTAGGTCGTTCCATGACATCCCCTCAAATATGCCCCGACCAGACGCTGGCCAGGGTCACGGCGATCTTTACCGTTGGCGCGAGCGCGAGGGCGCTAAATAGATATCCACCGCGCCACACGCCCTGCCCCGTTCGGGCGCACGCCACGCACCAGCACGCCCGGCAAGCCCTCACTTGGTGCAGTGCAACCGACCAGTGCAGCCCATGGCCCACATAACAAGGCAGCGCAGCCAATAGGCACAGCCTTTGCAAATGCTCTGGCAACGCCCCTATCCGCCCCCTGAAAATATTGAGTTCTGGAGACCGCACCATGAAGCGTCGCAGCTTGATCAAGGCTTTCACTCTGTCGGCATCCATTGCCGCCATGGGCCTGACCTGGACCGTCCAGGCCGCCGAGACCATCAAGGTCGGCATCCTGCACTCGCTGTCCGGGACCATGGCCATCTCCGAAACGTCCCTCAAGGACATGGCGCTGATGACCATCGACGAGATCAACGCCAAGGGCGGGGTGAACGGCAAGATGCTCGAAGCGGTGGTGGTCGACCCGGCCTCCAACTGGCCGCTGTTCGCCGAAAAGGGCCGGCAGTTGCTGACCCAGGACAAGGTCGCGGTGGTGTTCGGCTGCTGGACCTCGGTGTCGCGTAAATCGGTGCTGCCGGTGTTCGAAGAACTCAACGGCCTGTTGTTCTACCCGGTGCAATACGAAGGCGAGGAAATGTCGCCCAACGTGTTCTACACCGGCGCCGCGCCGAACCAGCAGGCGATCCCGGCAGTGGAATACCTGATGAGCGAAGAAGGCGGCAGCGCCAAGCGCTTCTTCCTGCTGGGCACCGACTACGTGTACCCGCGCACCACCAACAAAATCCTGCGCGCGTTCCTGCATTCCAAAGGCGTAGCCGACAAGGACATCGAAGAGGTCTACACCCCGTTCGGCCATAGCGATTACCAGACCATCGTGGCCAACATCAAAAAATTCTCGGCGGGTGGCAAGACCGCGGTGGTGTCCACCGTCAATGGTGACTCCAACGTGCCGTTCTACAAGGAACTGGCCAACCAGGGCCTGAAGGCGACCGAGGTGCCTGTGGTGGCGTTCTCGGTAGGCGAGGAAGAACTGCGCGGCATCGACACCAAACCGCTGGTGGGCAACCTGGCGGCGTGGAACTACTTCCAGTCGGTAGAGAACCCGGTCAACGCCAAGTTCGTCGCCGACTGGAAAGCCTACGCCAAGGCGAAAAACCTGCCGGGTGCCGACAAGGCCGTGACCAACGACCCGATGGAAGCCACCTACGTCGGCATCCATATGTGGGCGCAGGCGGTGGAGAAAGCCAAGTCCACCGACGTCGACAAAGTGCGTGAAGCCCTGGCCGGCCAGACCTTCGCCGCGCCGTCGGGCTACACCCTGACCATGGACAAGACCAACCACCACCTGCACAAGCCGGTGATGATTGGCGAGATCCAGTCCGACGGCCAGTTCTCGGTGGTGTGGCAGACCGAAGGGCCGATCCGCGCCCAGCCGTGGAGCCCGTACATCCCTGGCAATGACAAGAAGCCGGATCACGCGGTCAAGAGCAACTAAGCCCCAACCCACGAGCCCGCCCCCTGTAGGAGCTGGCTTGTCGGCGATAGCAGCGTGTCAGTGACAGATGAATCGACTGACACACCGCAATCGCCGGCAAGCCGGCTCCTACAGGGGGTAGGTGTTCACCCCGTCCGCGCATGTTCAGGACAATTTGTTATGCCCACTGCCCTCCACCGCCTCCTCCTGGCCTGCCTGCTGTTGCTGCCCCTGGCCGCACACGCCGGCGATGCCGAAGATTTCCTCGCCGCCAACCCGAGCCAACAGGCCAAGCTGTTGCAGGACTGGGCCGCCCAGCCTGACCCTGCGCGTATCGAGTTGGTCAACGCCCTGCAACAAGGCCAACTCACGGTCAACGGCGAAGCCAAGACCGTGCGCCTGAACAACCGCCTGCGCGGCCTGATCGACAACGTGCAAGCCAGCCAGCAACTGCTCGCCGCCGATCCCAAGGTGCGCCTGGCCGCCGCCCGAACCCTGCAAAAAAGCGCGCAACCGGCGCAGCTGAAATTCCTCGACCAGCAGCTCGCCAGCGAAACCCATGACCCGGTGCACAGCGCCCTGAGCCTGGCCCTGGCCAACCTGCAACTGGTCGACACCGACCCGGCCGTGCGCCTGGCTGCCGTGCGCCTGCTCGGCAGCACCGGCGACCCGCTGGCCCGCACGCGCCTGGAGGCCCTGCTGGCGCCCGGCGTGGAAGCCGACGCCGCAGTACACACCGCGGCCGAAACCAGCCTGGCCCAGGTCAAGCGCAAGCTGCTGGTGGGCGAGATCCTCGGGCAAGCCTTCAGCGGTATGTCCCTGGGCTCGATCCTGTTGCTGGCGGCCCTGGGCCTGGCGATCACCTTCGGCCTGCTCGGGGTGATCAACATGGCGCACGGCGAGATGCTGATGCTCGGTGCCTACTCCACCTATGTGGTGCAGTTGCTGATGCAGCGCTATGTGCCCCAGGCCATCGAGTTCTACCCGCTGATCGCGCTGCCGGTGGCGTTTTTTGTCACCGCCGGCATCGGCATGGCCCTGGAACGCACGGTGATCCGTCACCTCTACGGCCGCCCACTGGAAACCCTGCTGGCCACCTGGGGCATCAGCCTGATGCTGATCCAACTGGTACGCCTGCTGTTCGGCGCACAGAACGTCGAAGTGGCCAACCCGGCCTGGCTGTCGGGCGGGATCCAGGTATTGCCCAACCTGGTATTACCATACAACCGCATCGTCATCATCGGCTTTGCCCTGTGCGTGGTGGTGCTGACCTGGCTGCTGCTGAACAAGACCCGCCTGGGCCTCAACGTGCGCGCCGTCACCCAGAACCGCAACATGGCCGCCTGCTGCGGCGTGCCCACCGGGCGTGTGGACATGCTCGCCTTTGGCCTCGGCTCGGGCATCGCCGGCTTAGGCGGCGTAGCCCTGAGCCAGATCGGCAACGTCGGCCCGGACCTGGGCCAGAGTTACATCATCGACTCGTTCCTGGTGGTGGTGCTCGGTGGCGTCGGCCAACTGGCCGGCAGCGTCATGGCCGCCTTTGGCCTGGGCATCGCCAACAAAATTCTCGAACCGCAGATCGGTGCCGTACTCGGCAAGATCCTGATCCTCGCGCTGATCATTCTGTTTATCCAGAAACGCCCGCAAGGACTCTTCGCACTGAAAGGACGGGTGATCGACTGATGAACCAGCCATTGATGCTCACGGCCGCGCAAAAGGCCGGCCCCAAGGTGACGATTGCAGTGGGCGCGGTGATCCTCGCCGTGCTGCTGGCGTTGCCGCTGCTGTCGCTGCTGCCGGCCGATAACGCATTGCATGTCTCGGCCTACACCCTGACGCTGGTGGGCAAGATCCTCTGTTACGCCATCGTTGCCCTGGCCTTGGACCTGGTGTGGGGCTACGCCGGCATGCTGTCCCTGGGCCACGGCCTGTTCTTTGCCCTTGGCGGCTACGCCATGGGCATGTACCTGATGCGCCAGGCCGCCGGCAGCGAGTTGCCGGCGTTCATGACCTTCCTGTCGTGGACCGAACTGCCGTGGTATTGGCTCGGCACCCAGCACTTCCTCTGGGCCCTGTGCCTGGTGGTGTTGGCGCCGGGTTTGCTGGCGCTGGTGTTCGGCTTCTTTGCCTTCCGCTCACGGATCAAGGGCGTGTATTTTTCGATCATGACCCAGGCCTTGACCTTTGCCGGGATGCTCTTGTTTTTCCGCAACGAGACCGGCTTTGGCGGCAATAACGGCTTTACCAACTTCCGTAGCATCCTGGGGTTTGGCATCACCGAGCCGGGCACCCGCGCGGTGCTGTTCCTGGCCACGGTGCTGCTGTTGGTGGGCAGCCTGTTTATCGGCTGGCGCCTGGCCCGGAGCAAGTTCGGCCGGGTGCTGACGGCCCTGCGCGACGCGGAGAACCGCCTGATGTTCTGCGGCTACGACCCGCGCGGTTTCAAGCTGTTTGTGTGGGTGTTGAGCGCGGTGCTGTGCGGCCTGGCCGGTGCGTTGTACGTGCCGCAGGTGGGCATCATCAACCCCAGCGAAATGTCGCCGACCAACTCCATCGAGGCCGCCGTGTGGGTGGCCCTGGGCGGGCGCGGCACCCTGATCGGCCCGCTGCTGGGTGCCGGCGTGGTCAACGGCATGAAGAGCTGGTTCACCGTGGCCTTCCCGGAGTACTGGCTGTTCTTCCTGGGGGCGCTGTTCATCATCGTCACGCTGTATCTGCCCAAGGGCATCATCGGCCTGCTGAAGAAAAGGGGCGAACAATGAGAGTCACGGCAACCGACCAGTTCATGCTCGAACCGATCATCGAACCGAACCGCGACCAAGGCACCAGCCGCGACGCCATCGGCCTCGGCCAGGCCGCCGGCAAGGGCCTCAATACCCGCCACGGCACGATCCTGACCCTGGAAGACATCAGCGTCAGCTTCGATGGCTTCAAGGCCCTCAACGACCTCAACCTGTATATCGGCGTCGGCGAGCTGCGCTGCATCATCGGCCCCAACGGCGCGGGCAAGACCACCCTGATGGACGTGATCACCGGCAAGACCCGCCCCAGCCACGGCAAGGCCTGGTTCGGCGAAACCCTGGACCTGACGCGCATGAGCGAAGTGCAGATCGCCCAGGCCGGCATTGGCCGCAAGTTCCAGAAACCCACGGTGTTCGAGGCCCTGAGCGTGTTCGAGAACCTGGAGCTGGCGCAGAAGACCGACAAGTCCGTGTGGGCCAGCCTGCGGGCGCGCCTGAGCGGTGAACAGAAGGACCGCATCGATGAAGTGCTCGACACCATTCGCCTGACGACTTCGGTACAGCGCCCGGCGGGTTTACTGTCCCACGGCCAGAAGCAGTTTTTGGAAATCGGCATGCTGCTGATGCAAGACCCACAACTGTTGCTACTCGATGAACCGGTGGCCGGCATGACCGACGCCGAGACCGAGTTCACCGCCGAGTTGTTCAAGCGCCTGGCGGGCAAGCATTCGCTGATGGTGGTGGAGCACGACATGGGCTTTGTCGGCGCGATTGCCGACCATGTGACGGTGCTGCACCAGGGCAGCGTGCTGGCCGAAGGGTCGCTGGCACAGGTGCAGGAAAATGAGCGGGTGATCGAGGTGTACCTCGGTCGCTAAGCCTGATGCAATCCGCTTTATGTAGGAGCTGGCTGGCCAGCGATAGCCAGGGTGACTGACACAGCGCCATCGCAGGCAAGCCAGCTCCCACAGGGGAATTGAGGAGATTTTGAACATGCTGCAAGTCGACAAATTGCACCAGTACTACGGCGGCAGCCACATCCTGCGCGGCCTTTCGTTCGACGTGAAAGTCGGCGAAGTCACCTGCCTGCTCGGCCGTAACGGCGTGGGCAAGACCACCCTGCTCAAATGCCTGATGGGCCTGCTGCCCGCCAAGGAGGGCGCGGTGAACTGGGAAGGCAAGGCCATCACCGGGTTCAAGCCGCACCAGCGCGTGCACGCCGGTATCGCCTATGTGCCCCAGGGCCGCGAGATTTTCGGGCGGCTGACCGTGGAAGAAAATCTGTTGATGGGCCTGTCGCGCTTTCCGGGCTCTGAAGCCAAGGAAGTCCCCGCGTTTATCTACGAACTGTTCCCGGTGTTGCTGCAAATGAAGCATCGGCGCGGCGGCGACTTGTCCGGTGGTCAACAACAGCAGTTGGCGATTGGCCGTGCGCTGGCCAGCCGTCCGCGCCTGTTGATCCTCGATGAGCCCACCGAAGGCATCCAGCCCTCGGTGATCAAGGAGATCGGCGCGGTGATCAAGAAGCTCGCAGAACGCGGCGACATGGCGATTTTGCTGGTGGAGCAGTTCTACGACTTCGCCGCCGAACTGGCCGATCAATACCTGGTGATGTCACGGGGGGAAATCGTCCAGCAGGGCCGCGGAGAAAATATGGAGGCCGAGGGTGTACGCGGCCTGGTTACCATCTAATCTGTAGCGTCTCGTTGATAAGCCCTGACCATGACCGTTCCTGCCCCCACCGCTCTGTTCACCCCCAGTTGGCACGCCGCGCTGGAGTTGGGTTATGCACGCTTTGGCGCCAGCACGCGCCCGGTGCTGCGCCGCCACCTGGGCCCGCTGCGGGTGCAAAAGCACCTGTATGCCGAAGGCCCCGAGGTGTGCCAGCACATCATCGTGCACCCGCCGGGCGGGATTGCCGGGGGCGATCGCCTGGAGATCACCGCCCACCTGGCTGAGGGCGCGTGGGCGCAACTGACCAGCCCCGGCGCCGCCAAGTGGTACCGTGCCAGCGGGCCGGCCTACCAGCAGGTGGCCTTGACGGTCGAGGCCGGCGCCACCCTGGAGTGGCTGCCCCAGGAAACCATCGTGTTCAGTGCGGCCCAGGCCGAACTCAGCACCCGCATCGACCTGCACGGCGACGCCCGGCTGCTGTACTGGGACGTGGTGGCGCTGGGGCGCCCGGCCAGCGGCGAACGTTTCGACCGTGGGCACTTCCAGTCGCACCTGGATATCCGTCGCGACGGCCAGTTGCTCTGGCATGAACGCCAACGCATCGTCGGCGACGACGGCCTGCTCGACTCGCCGATTGGCCTGGATGGGCAGCCGGTGTTCGCCACGTTGCTGGTGAGCGGGGAAATCGATACCGAACTGCTTGAACAATGCCGAGCGCTGCCGCATGCAGTGCGTGGCGACCTGACCCAACTGCCGGGTTTGCTGGTGGCGCGCTGCCTGGCCAGCGAGACGTTACTGGCGCGGGCCTGGTTGATTGATCTGTGGCGGCTGTTGCGCCCGGCATTGCTGGGGCGTGAGGCCATACCACCAAGAATTTGGAACACATGAGATCAAAATGTGGGAGCGGGCTTGCTCGCGAATGCGGTGTATCAGTCAGCATATCCATTACTGACCCACCGCATTCGCGAGCAAGCCCGCTCCCACATTGGACCTGTGTTGTTAATAATTGTTTTTCAAAACGGACTGCTGACCATGGACCTGACCCCAAGGGAAAAAGACAAGCTGCTGATCTTCACCGCAGGCCTGGTGGCCGAGCGCCGCCTGGCGCGTGGGGTGAAGCTCAATTACCCGGAAACCATCGCCTACATCTCCGCGGCCCTGCTCGAAGGCGCGCGCGACGGGCGCACCGTGGCCGACCTGATGCACTTTGGCACCACCCTGCTCAGCCGCGAGCAAGTGATGGAAGGCATCCCGGAGATGATCCCGGATATCCAGGTCGAAGCCACCTTCCCCGACGGCACCAAACTGGTGACCGTCCACCAACCCATCGCCTGAGGCCCGGCCATGTCCTTGCTGATTCGTGACGCGGTGCACGGCGATCTGCCGGCGATCCGCGATATCTACAACGATGCCGTGCTCAACACCACGGCCATCTGGAACGATCAACCGGTGGACCTGGGCAATCGCCAGGCCTGGTTCAGCGCACGCCAGGCGCAGTTTTATCCGATCCTGGTGGCGGTGGAGGCCGAGCAGGTGCTCGGCTATGCCTCGTTCGGCGACTGGCGGCCCTTCGACGGCTTTCGCCACACCGTCGAGCATTCGGTGTACGTGCGCAACGACCAACGCGGCAAAGGCCTGGGCCCGCTGCTGATGCAGGCCCTGATCGAACGCGCCCGGGCGTGCGACAAACACGTGATGGTTGCCGCCATCGAAAGCGGCAACCAGGCCTCGATCCGCCTGCACGAACGCCTGGGCTTTGGCATCACCGGGCAGATGGCCCAGGTGGGCACCAAGTTTGGCCGCTGGCTGGACCTGACCTTTATGCAACTGCTGCTCAGCCCCGGCGCCCAGCCGCCGGCGGTCCACAAGGAGTAACACCGATGAATGCTGCCCAACTGCGTCGAGTCAATGCTGAAAGTTTTGCCCATTACCGCCTGGGTTTGATTGAGCTGTTGCTGGACGCGGTGAAGCATGGCGCTTCGGTAGGTTTCATGGCCGACTTCGATGATGCCCAGGCCCGCACCTATTTGAGCGGTGTGCAGGCGAGTATCGAGGAGGGCAGCCTGCTGCTCTGGGTAGTGGTGCGCGACGAGCAAGTGATCGCCAGTGTGCAATTGGCGTTGTGCCTCAAAGCCAACGGCCTCAACCGCGCCGAAGTGCAAAAACTGCTGGTGCACAGCAGCGCCCGCCGCCATGGCCTGGGCCAGCAACTGATGAGCGCTCTGGAACTCGCCGCCCGCCAGCACAAACGCGGCCTGCTGTACCTGGACACCGAGGCCGGCTCCGGTGCCGAAGCCTTCTACCAGGCGCTGCGCTACACAAAAATCGGCGAGTTGCCGGACTACTGCCAAAGCCCGGACGGGCACTACAGCCCGACCGCCATCTACTTCAAGACCCTGGGGCAACCTGCATGATTCCTGGTGAATATCAGATCCAGCCTGGTGAAATCGAACTCAACGTGGGCCGCCGCACGGTCACCCTGAACGTGGCCAACAGCGGCGACCGTCCGATCCAGGTGGGTTCCCATTACCATTTTTTCGAGACCAATGACGCGCTGACCTTTGACCGCGCCCTCAGCCGCGGCATGCGCCTGAACATCCCGGCGGGCACGGCGGTGCGCTTTGAACCGGGGCAGAGTCGCGAGGTGGAGTTAGTGGAGCTGGCAGGGTTGCGCCGGGTGTTCGGGTTTGCCGGGAAGATCATGGGTGATCTTTAGGGCCTCATCGCAGGCAAGCCAGCTCCCACATGGGAATGCACTTCAAATGTAGGAGCTGGCTTGCCGGCGATAGCGGTTTCACATTCAACACATATTTTCCAGGGTTCACACACATGAAAATCAGCCGCCAAGCCTACGCCGACATGTACGGCCCCACCGTCGGTGACAAGGTCCGCCTCGCCGACACCGAACTGTTCATCGAAGTGGAGCAGGACTTCACGGTTTATGGCGAAGAAGTGAAGTTCGGCGGCGGCAAAGTCATCCGCGATGGCCAGGGCCAAAGCCAACTGCTCGCCCATGAAGTGGTGGATACGCTGATCACCAACGCGCTGATCATCGACCACTGGGGCATCGTCAAGGCCGACGTTGGCTTGAAGAATGGCCGCATCCACGCCATTGGCAAGGCCGGTAACCCGGACATCCAGCCCGGCGTGACCATGGCCATCGGCGCCAGCACCGAAGTGATCGCCGGTGAAGGCATGATCCTTACCGCCGGCGGCATCGACTCACATGTGCATTTCATCTGCCCGCAGCAGATCGAAGAGGCGCTGACCAGCGGCGTCACCACCATGATCGGCGGCGGCACCGGCCCGGCCACCGGCACCAATGCCACCACCTGTACTTCAGGCCCGTGGCACCTGGCGCGCATGCTGCAAGCCAGCGACTCATTCCCGATGAACATCGGCTTTACCGGCAAGGGCAATGCCAGCCTGCCCGAGCCGCTGATCGAGCAGGTCAAGGCCGGCGCCATCGGTTTGAAGCTGCACGAAGACTGGGGCACCACGCCCGCCAGCATCGACAACTGCCTGAGCGTGGCCGATGAGTACGATGTGCAGGTGGCGATCCACAGCGACACGCTCAACGAGTCGGGCTTCGTCGAAACCACCCTCGCCGCGCTCAAGGGGCGCACCATCCACACCTATCACACCGAGGGTGCCGGTGGCGGCCACGCGCCGGACATCATCAAGGCCTGCGGTTTCCCTAACGTACTGCCCAGCTCCACCAACCCGACGCGGCCGTTCACCCGCAACACCATCGACGAGCACTTGGACATGTTGATGGTCTGCCATCACCTGGACCCGAGCATTGCCGAAGACGTGGCGTTCGCCGAAAGCCGCATCCGCCGCGAAACCATCGCCGCCGAAGATATCCTGCACGACCTTGGCGCCTTCTCGATGATCAGCTCCGACAGCCAGGCCATGGGCCGCGTGGGCGAAGTGATCACACGCACCTGGCAAACCGCCGACAAGATGAAGAAACAACGCGGGCCACTGCCTGGCGACGGCGCGGGCAACGACAACTTCCGCGCCAAGCGCTACATCGCCAAGTACACCATCAACCCGGCGATCACCCACGGCATCAGCCATGAAGTGGGCTCCATCGAAGTCGGCAAATGGGCCGACCTGGTGTTGTGGCGCCCGGCGTTCTTCGGCATCAAGCCCACCCTGATCCTCAAGGGCGGGGCGATTGCGTCCAGCCTGATGGGCGATGCCAATGCGTCAATCCCCACCCCGCAGCCGGTGCACTACCGCCCGATGTTCGCCAGCTTCGGCAGCTCGCTGCACGCCACCAGCCTGACGTTTATCAGCCAGGCGGCGCTGGCAGAGGGCCTGCCGCAGGCCTTGGGCCTGAAGAAGCAGATCGCGGTGGTCAAGGGTTGCCGCCAGGTGCAAAAGAGCGACTTGATCCACAACGACTACCTGCCAGATATCGAGGTCGATCCGCAGACCTACCAGGTCAAGGCCGATGGCGAGCTGTTGTGGTGCGAGCCGGCGGACGTGCTGCCGATGGCCCAGCGTTACTTCCTGTTCTGACCGTTCATCGGCAGGCACCTGCTGTGCCAGTGAAGCCGGGAGACGTTGGCGCTACGATGCGCGACGTTTGTTCACTGTCTTGCACTTGGGAACCTGGCTATGCGCCTATCCGAATTCATCGTGTTGCATGCCGACCGAATCGTCGATGAATGGGAACAGTTTGCCGAAACCCTGACCCCGGCCGCCGAAACCCTGAACCGCGCGCAACTGCGCGACCACGCCCGTTCGATCCTGCTGGCCGCCGCGCGGGACATGAACACCCGCCAGAGCGCCAGCGAACAGGCGGCCAAGGCCAAGGGCGAAGGCCCGGAAAAGACCCCGAGCCTGGACGAAGCGGCCGCCAGCCATGGCGAACTGCGCCATACCGTGGGTTTTGACCTGGTGCAGATGACCTCCGAGTTCCGCCACCTGCGCGCCTGTGTGATTCGCCTGTGGGTCAATAGCCTGGAATCGCCGGACCTGGACTATTTCCAGGACATGATCCGCTTCAACGAAGCCATCGACGAAGCCCTGGCCGAATCCACGGCGGCCTACGCCGAGCAGGTCAATCGCTCGCGGGATATTTTCCTCGCCATCCTCGGCCACGACCTGCGCGCGCCCTTGCAGGCGGTGAAGATGTCCACCGAGATGTTGTTGCGCAAAGCTGCGTTGGACAGCAACGGTTTGAGCCTGCTGGGCAATATCCAAAATGGTGCGCGGCACATGGAGGCGATGGTCAGCGACCTGTTGGAGTTTGTCCGCAGCCGACTGGGCAGCAGCCTGCCTATCGAGCCCAAGCCGATGAACCTGGCCGATGCTGCCAAAGAGGCCATCAATGAAGCGTGCGCAGGCCGCCCGGACTGCCGGGTTCACCTGCACATCGACGGGGAAACCCAAGGGCTGTGGGATCGCGGGCGCATTGATCAACTGCTGCAGAACCTGATCGGCAATGCATTGCAGCACGGCCTCAACAGCCAGGCGGTGACCCTGAGCCTGGACGGCACGCCCGACAGCGTGGAACTGCGCATGCACAACTACGGCCAGCCGATTCCCCAGGCGGCGCTGGGCACCGTGTTCGACCCGCTGGTACGCAGCGCCAACGAAGAGCTGGGCAGCAACTCGACCAGCCTCGGGCTGGGCTTGTTTATCGTCAAGGAAGTGGTGCAGGCCCATGGGGGCACGATTGAAGTGACGTCCAGCGAGGCGGCGGGCACCACGTTTACCGTAGTGCTGCCGCGCCAGTAGACACCACCGATCCCCTGTAGGAGCTGTCGAGCTTTAGCGAGGCGGCGATGGCGGTGGGTCAGGCAGCATCCATGCTGGCAATAACGCCGCCATCGCAGCCTCGCCGGGGCTCGACAGCTCCTACATTTCATTTGCGATGTGGCGAAAATTTGTGCCCGGCAACGATCCCCTGTAGGAGCTGTCGAGCTTTAGCGAGGCGGCGATAGCGGTGGGTCAGGCAGCATCAATGCTGGCAATGCCGCCGCCATCGCCGCCTCGCCGGGGCTCGACAGCTCCTACATTTCATTTGCGATGTGGCGCAAATTTATGCCCGCCAACGATCCCCTGTAGGAGCTGTCGAGCTTTAGCGAGGCGGCGATAGCGGTGGGTCAGGCAGAATCAATGCTGGCAGTGCCGCCGCCATCGCCGCCTCGCCGGGGCTCGACAGCTCCTACATTTCATTTGCGATGTGGCGCAAATTTGTGCCCGGCAACGATCCCCTGTGGGAGCTGTCGAGCTTTAGCGAGACGGCGATGGCGGTGGGTCAGGCAGAATCAATGCTGGCAGTGCCGCCGCCATCGCAGCCTAGCCGGGGCTCGACAGCTCCTACATTTCTTTTGCGATGTGGCGCAAATTTGTGCCCGGCAACGATCCTCGGTAGGAGCTGTCGAGCTTTAGCGAGGCGGCGATGGCGGTGGGTCAGGCAGCATCAATGCTGGTAATGCCGCCGCCATCGCTGGCAAGCCAGCTCCTACAGGGTTTTGCTGATTTCCCACACAGGGCGGTTAGCGGCCCCAGGTTTCCCGCGGATCAAAATTGGCCTTTTGCGCCAGTTCCTGCCACAGCGCCTTGACCTCATCGTCACTGCTTTTGGGCATCACGGCCTTGAGCTGCACAAACAGGTACCCGCGCTGCCCGGCCTTGTTCAGCAAGCCATGGCCCTTGGCCCGCATGCGCTGGCCGTTCTGGCTGCCGGCCGGGACCTTGAGGTTGATCTTGCCGGTCAGGGTCGGCACTGCGACTTCCGCGCCCAGAGCCAATTCCCACGGTGCCAGCGGCAAAGTGATCACCAGGTTTTCGCCTTCGACCTCGAACTTCGGGTGCGGCGCAAAGCGGATGATCAGGTACAAGTCGCCATTGGCGCCGCCACCGATCCCCGGAGCCCCCTGGCCCTTGAGGCGAATGCGCTCGCCATCGGCCACACCGGCCGGAATCTTCACGTTCAGGCTCTTGGTGGTGTTGCTGACGTGCTGGCCCGCCGCATTGTATTGCGGCACCTGGAAGCTGATTGCCTTGGGCTCGGTGGACAGGGTCTCCTCCAGGAACACCGGCAACTCCATCTCCACATCCTGGCCGCGCCGCCCGGGGCTGCGCCCCTGGGCGCCGCCAAAGCCGTTGCCACGCGAGCCGAAGATCGAGCTGAAGAAGTCCGAAAACTCGCCCGTATCCTGGCCACCGCCAAACCCGCCACGGCTCTGCCAACCTGGCGGCCCTTGGAAGGGCTGACCGTGCTGGCCATAGCGGCGCAATTCATCGTACTCGGCGCGCTTGTCGGCACTTTTCAGCGCCTCATAGGCTTCCGAGGCGTCCTTGAACTTCTCTTCCGCGTCCTTTTCCTTGCTGACGTCGGGATGATACTTACGGGCCAGCTTGCGATAAGCGGCCTTGATCTGCTTGTCATCGGCCGTCGGCTCGACACCAAGAATCTTGTAATAGTCTTTGAAATCCATGGGGGCATCACCATCCGTTATCGAGATCGCACAGTCGGGCCCTGCCTGCCTGGGCATTGCGGGGCGATTCGAGGTGCGTCAGAAAAATATCGGCGGCTTGCAGGACAAGCTTGATCCTTTCGACAGCCACCAACCGTATGCACAGGAGTTGGGGGCAAGGAGCCGACCTTTCAAGGTAACAAGTCTGCTGTATTTAGCGGATAGTCGGCCTACGCATCTGCACGCGAGTGACATACACTGCGCGGCCGTTTTTTAACCGGAACCTGTTAGACATGAACAACACCTCTCCAGCCCGTGCCTGCGGCATCGACTTCGGCACGTCCAACTCCACTGTCGGCTGGATCCGTCCCGGCATGGAAACGCTTATCGCGCTGGAGGACGACAAGATCACCCTGCCGTCGGTGGTGTTCTTCAACTTCGAAGAACGCCGCCCGGTGTACGGCCGCCTGGCGCTGCACGAGTACCTGGAAGGCTACGAAGGCCGCCTGATGCGTTCGCTCAAGAGCCTGTTGGGCTCCAAGCTGATCAAGCACGACACCAGCGTGCTGGGCACGGCCATGCCGTTCAAGGACCTGCTGGGGCTGTTTATCGGCCAGCTCAAGAACCGCGCCGAAGCCACTGCCGGCCGTGAGTTCGAAGAAGTGGTACTGGGCCGCCCGGTATTTTTCGTCGACGACGACCCGATGGCCGACAAAGAGGCCGAAGACACCCTGGTGGACGTGGCCCGCAAGCTCGGCTTCAAGGAAGTCTCGTTCCAGTACGAGCCGATCGCCGCAGCCTTCGACTACGAATCCACCATTGAACAAGAAGAGTTGGTCCTGATTGTCGACATCGGCGGCGGTACCTCCGACTTCTCCCTGGTGCGCCTGTCGCCCGAGCGGCGCAAGCACGACAACCGCCACGACGACATCCTCGCCACCGGCGGCGTGCATATCGGCGGTACCGACTTCGACAAACAGCTCTCGCTGGCCGGCATGATGCCGCTGTTCGGCTACGGCAGCCGCATGAAAAGCGGGGCCTACATGCCCACCAGCCACCATATGAACCTGGCCACCTGGCACACCATCAACTCGGTGTACTCGCAAAAATCCCAGCTGGCCCTGGGCAGCATGCGCTACGACATCGAAGACACCGGCGGCATCGACCGCCTGTTCAAGCTGATCGAGCAGCGCGCCGGCCACTGGCTGGCGATGGAAGTGGAAGAAACCAAGATCCACCTCACCCACGACGACAGCCGCCACGTGCCGCTGGACCGGGTAGAACCGGGCCTGAGCGTGGAACTGAGCCGCGCCCTGTTCGAATCGTCCATCGACAACCTGCTGGAACGGGTGCGCAACAGCGTGACCCAACTGCTCGACGACGCCTCGGTGGACGTGGCCCAGGTCGACACGGTGTTCTTCACCGGCGGCTCCAGCGGCATCCCGGCCCTGCGCCACAGCATTTCGGCGATGCTGCCCAATGCCCGGCACGTGGAAGGCAACATCTTCGGCAGCATCGGCAGCGGGTTGGCGATCGAGGCAAGCAAGCGTTACGGCTACTGAGTATTAGCTGAAACCGCGGCGCGCCCTTTCGCGAGCAAGCCCGCCCCCACATTTGGACCGCATTCCCAAGGCGGAACCCGGTCGAAATGTGGGAGCGGGCTTGCCCGCGATAAGGCCAGCCTAGACGCCCTCAACCTTCAGACCATCCCACCCAGCTTCAACTCACTCTTCAAATACGCATAATAAATCGGCCCTGCCACCACCCCAGGCAGGCCGAATGCGGCTTCAAACACCAGCATCGCCAACAACAACTCCCACGACTTGGCGCTGATCTGCCCGCCGACGATGCGGGCATTGAGGAAGTACTCGACCTTGTGGATCACGATCAGGTAGCCCAGCGCCGCCACCGCCACCCAGATCGACATCGACAACGCGACGATGGTGATCAGGGTGTTGGACATCAGGTTGCCGATCACCGGCAGCAGGCCCAGCAGGAAGGTGAGGACGATCAGGGTCTTGGTCAGCGGCAGGTGGATCCCCGCCAGCGGCAGCACCACCGCAAGGAAGATCCCGGTGAAGATGGTGTTGAGCGCAGCGATTTTGATTTGCGCAAAGACAATGTTGCGAAAAGCCTGGACCAGCAGGTGCAGGCGGTCGAACAACGCGGCGGCCAGGGGTTTGCGCTTGGTCAGGTCCGGGACCCGCTGCAGGGCGATGATGGCGCCCAGGACCATGCCGATCAGCAGGGTCACGAACATATGCGCCGCGTCCTTGCCCACCAGCTGCAGTTCGCTCAGGTGCTTGCTCAGCCATTCACCGATAGCCACGCGAAACTCGGCGGCGCTGGCCGGCAGGTAGGCGTCGAGGAACGGCGGCAGCTGGCCGCGCGCGCGGTCGACCACGCCCATGAATTTATCGAGGGAAGCCCCGGGGTTTTCCGCTTCGTGCAGCAAAAAGCTGATGGCACCGGCAAAAATCAGGGTCAGCACGCTGACAATCACGGTGCCGAGCAATGCCACCGCCAGCCAGCGCGCGCGCCGGCCTTCGATCAAGCGTTGCAGTTGCGGGGTGAGCATGTTGACCAGTTCGAAGACCAACAGGCCGGCCAACAGGCTGGGCAGCAGTTTTAACGGTAGGACCAGCAGCAACCCGCCGAAAATGATGATGTAGCTGGCCAGCAACAACACATGACGCTGAGAAAACGTTGGCATACAGCCTCTAAACGAACGGCGTTAAAGGATGGGCAGTCTGCCAGCCTTGGGGCAATCAAGCGAGAAGTCTGATGGTTGTGAACACCATCAACTGTGGGAGCGGGCTTGCCCGCGATGGCGCTGGCTGGCTGACACACCGCAATCGCGGGCAAGCCCGCCCCCACAGGGGTATTTAAGCGGGTCAGCCTTTAAGGCAGGTGCTCATAAAGGTTTTACGCGCATCGCCGGCCAGCGCCTTGGTTTTTGCCGTCGCGTTGCAGTCCTTCATTTTTTGCTGCTGCGGGGTCAGGGTCTTGGCGTCATTGGCGGCCGGGGCCGAGAGGCAGGTTTTCATGAAGGCCTTGCGCTCGTCGCCCTTCAAGGTCTTGGTGGAGGCTTCGGCGTTGCAGGTGGTCATTTTGTTTTGCTGGGCAGTGGCCGCAAACCCTTGGGAACAGAGCAGCAGACCGATCATCAACAACGGAATACGCAACATCTTCATGGAGTTTTCTCCCTGTTACCACGCCGAGGGGCGCGGCCTCCCCTGCAGTGTAGACAAAGCCTGTTACACCTTCACCTGCTACGTAAGTTCGTTCGTCGATACTGCTCCGGCGTACAGCCGGCCTGGCGCTGGAACATCGCAATAAACGCCGAGGCGGTGCTGTAGCCAAGGTCAAAGGCCACTTCCTGGACGCTGCGCGTGTTTTCCAGAGCCTCGATGGCCGCCAGAAAGCGCAGGCGCTGGCGCCATTCGCCAAAGCTCATGCCCAGTTCGCGCACAAATTGCCGGGCCAGGGTGCGCTCGCTGACGTGTACCTGCTGCGCCCATAGCGCCAGCGCGCGGTTGTCCCCGGGATCAGCCTGCATGCCTTCAAGCACGCTGAGCAGGCCGGGGCTGCTGGCATACGGCAGGAAACAGTCATGCACCGGCGCCTGGCGCAGTTGGTCCACCAGCACCTGGGCCAGGCGCACGTCGGCTTCGTTGGCCGGGATATTCACGTCGCGCTCGGCAAAATCACTGAGGATTGCCTTGAGGATGTTGCTGATGGTCAGGGTGCAGGGCTGCGTGGGCAATTGCTCGCACAGGGACGGCGCCAGGTACACCGAGCGGTAGATAATCGCCTGGGCGTTGTAGGAACTGTGCTGGGTGTTGGGCGGGATCCACACCGCATATTGCGGCGGCGACATAAACCGGTTGCCGCCCACTTCAAAGCGCATCACGCCGCGGGCCGAGTAGTCCAGGGAGCCCCAGGCATGCTGGTGGCGGGAGGCGCGGCTGTCGGCGGCAAATTCCGAGTAGCGAAAGTAGACCGGGGCCGGTAGCACGTCGAAATCGGGCAGGTTGATGTAGGTCTTCGGCATATTGTCTGGATACAGAGGCGGCTTGTCTGGATCGAAGTATAGGCTTCGATCCAGACAAAGGATAATCACCCCTCACTAACGTTCCTGGTTCCTTGCAATGCAATACGCTTATCCGCTGCTGGCCATCTTTATCTGGGCTGGTAATACCGTGGTCAACAAACTCGCCGTGGGCTCGATTTTCCCGGCCGAGATCGGTTTTTATCGCTGGCTGCTGGCCGCCATCCTGTTTACCCCGTTCATGCTCAAGCCAGTCATTGCCAACTGGGCGCTGATTCGCCCCAACCTAGGCAAGATCGCCGTGCTCGGCGTGCTCGGCATGGCGGTCTACCAGAGCCTGGCGTACTACGCCGCCAGCCTGACCAGCGCCACCAATATGGGGATCATCCTGTCGCTGATGCCATTGATGGCCCTGACTGCGGCGATTATCAGCCTCGGCCAGCGCCTGACCTTCGGCGCCCTGACCGGGGCGGTGCTGTCGTTTGCCGGGGTGGTGGTGGTGGTGTCGGCCGGCAGCCTCGGCGCGCTGCTGCAACACGGGGTTAACCTGGGCGACGCGATGATGCTGGTGGCCACCCTGGCCTATGCGATCTACAGCACCCTGCTGAAAAAATGGCAATTGCGCCTACCGCCCCTGGTGTTGCTGTATTTGCAGGTGCTGGTGGCGGTGGTGGTGCTGTTTCCGCTGTTCCTGGCCTCGGACAAGGTCGGCCTGGGCCCGTCGAATATTGGCCTGGTGGTGTACGCCTGCCTGTTGGCATCGATGATTGCGCCGCTTTCGTGGATGCATTCGGTCAAAAACCTGGGGCCGAGCCGGACCACGCTGTTTTTCAATTTGCTGCCGCTGATCACGGCGCTGATTGCAGCGGTGGTGCTCAAGGAGCAGTTGGCGCTGTATCACTTGGTGGGGGGTGTGTTGACCTTGGGCGGGGTGATTTTGTCGGAGCGCTGGACCACGCCGGTAAGGCGTTAAAGCCCGGCCGCCTTCAACCGCTGCGCATGTTCGACAAACAGGCGGATCGGCTCGGCGCCCTTGCCCACCAGGCCCAGTGACTGGTTGACGATATCGAAATGGTCCAGCGCATAGTCATCGCCAATCACCGTGCCCAGGTGTGAGCTGTAACGCCCGACCATGCCGTCGCACTGGCCTTTCTCCTTGACGAAGGTGCGCGCAAACAGCCGGCAACTGCGATTGGTGCCGTCCAGCAGGTTGCGCCCGCGATCGGTCTTGCCCGGCTGCAAAGTGCCGGACCAGGAGTAATAACGCACTCCGCCCACTTCTTCGGCGCCCTGCCCGCCCCAGGTGTCTGGCAGGCCTTGGGGGTATTGACGATTGAACAGCGCCACCCCCGCGCTGGTCAGCGATTGATGGGAGGCGTGGATATCCGCCGCAAAACGCGGGCCGCGATAGCCGGTTTCGAGCAGGCCCATCACCACGCCCACCAGGCGCAACAGCGCACTCATGACCCGGCCCTTGGCGCTGTCGGCCGGGTAATGGGTGTGCAGGTAGTCCGCCAATTCCGAACCATGATTGGGCCCGGCCACCGAGGTCACCGAGGCCACCCATTCCGGGCGTTTGGCCGCCGCGTAACGGGCGGTGAGCGAGCCCTGGCTATGGCCGATCAGGTTGACCTTGTCGGCGCCGGTCTCGCGGCGAATCTGCTCGATCTGCACCAGCAACTGCTCGCCGCGTACCTCGCTGGAGTTGAGCGGCGCCACCTGCACCGCAAACACTTGCGCCCCGCCCGCACGCAAGGCCGGGACGATGCCGTACCAATACGGGTACAGCAGCAGCCGCACAAACCCGAGCATGCCCGGCACCAAAACCAGGGGATAACGTGTAGCCAATGTCTGCGGCATGGGGGCAAACGTCCTTCAAAGGGGCGATTGAGCTGATCCTAGACCAGCCCTGCGGCAATCGATATGACACCCGGCAACATCCGATAAAACTTTTTGCGCCGCGCAGCACTCACAACCTTGAGCGATCACACCCCGAGAGTGTGGCGCAAAACCGGATATCGCCCTGAGGAGATTGAAATGACCGACATGCATTTGTCTGACGTAAGCACCCTTCGCGAACGCGCGCGCAAGAATGTGGAAAACGGCGCAGTGACCGAAGGCTACAGCGCCGACCGCGAAGAGATCCTGCGCCTGCTCAACGAGTCACTGGCCACCGAACTGGTCTGTGTGTTGCGCTACAAGCGCCACTACTTCATGGCCAGCGGCCTGAAAGCCAGCGTGGCCGCCGATGAGTTCCTGGAGCACGCCAACCAGGAACTGGAACACGCCGACAAACTGGCCGAACGTATCGTACAGCTGGGCGGCGAACCAGAGTTCAACCCGGACCTGCTGTCCAAGCTGTCCCACGCACAGTACGTGGCCGGCAAGACCTTGAAGGACATGGTCTACGAAGACCTGGTGGCCGAGCGCATCGCGGTGGACAGCTATCGCGAGATCATCCAGTACATCGGCGAGAAAGACCCGACCACCCGCCGGATCTTTGAAGACATCCTGGCCCAGGAAGAAGAGCACGCCGACGATATGGCGGACATTCTCAAAGACCTGTAAGCCTGCCAGCAGCACTCACTAATGTGGGAGCGGGCTTGCTCGCGAATGCGGTAGATCAGTGATGGATATGTTGACTGATACACCGCATTCGCGAGCAAGCCCGCTCCCACATTTAGCCTTTCACCGTCTTCGGCGCCTTGCCTTCCCGCATCTGCTGCAACAGCGGCACGCACTGGTTGGGCTCATCCCCGCTCGGCGCCACCAGTGCCAGCAGGCCTGCCGCAGGTGCAACGATCACACCCAGCGCCACCATCCCCGCGCCACGCAGCAATAGCGGCACTGCCTTGACCCCTGCATTGGGCTTGATGAACGGCCCGTTGACGTACAAGGGCGAACGCAGCGAAAACAGGCGAAAGCCCTTGGACTCTGGGGTGATTGTCAGGTCCAGTTGTTCGCTGGCCATGTTCGCGGTGCCGTCGATGTAGATGATCGCGTTCTCGGTGTCGAACACAAACAACCGACTGGTGGCCAGGCCGGTCTTGATGCCGAAGTCCGCCGCCGCGCAGTTGATCTTCACTTCCTTGTCGCCAAACATCTTGCCGACCACATAGTTACCGACGTTCAGCCCGGCGATTTCCATCAGGCCTCGGCTGATGGCACCGTCGTTGATGAGCATTTTCAGATCGCCATTGGCACTGCCCAACAAAGCCGCCACCGAGTTGCCGCGCCCGGCGATATCCGCATCGCCGTTTAGCTCGCCAAAGCTGGTCTTCATCGGTTCAAAGGTGGGGAACAGTTGCTTGAGCTTGAAGTTGCGCGCCGTCAGTTTCGCCCGGCCTTCCAGCGGGGTGATGCGGCCATTGAGGCGAATCTGTGCATCGAGCTTGCCGCCCGCCACGCCGAAACGCAGGGGTTCGAGGCTCAGTTGGCCGTCGTTGAGCACCAGGTGCGTGTAGAGGTCGGTAAAGGGCAGTTCGGCGCTGTGGACAATGCGCTTGCCGGTGAACTCGACATCGGCGTCCATATCGCGCCAGCGCTCGGTGCGAAACTCCTCCACCGGCAGCACCTTGGTCGCCGGTTGCTTGCTTTCACCGCCACGGGCCTTTTGCTTGGCGTTGGAGTCGGCACCGATCAGCGGCGCCAGGTCGGCCAGCAGCAGTTGGTTGGACACCAGTGCGCCACTGAGCTTTGGCCGTGGCTGGCTGGCGACATAGGCCAGGTCGCCGTGGATGTCGCTGTTGCCGATCTTGCCGTTGAAGTTTTCATAGCGGAACGACGCACCGCCCGCCTCATGCAACTTGGCGATCAGGCGCCCATCGGTGGAATAGGCCGGCGAGTCCGGCAGGGTCACGCCGGTCAGTGGGTAAAGGTTGCCCAGGCTGGTGCCAGACAGTTTCAGGCGCAGGTCCAGGGCGCCGAGGTTCAGTGGGTCGGTCAGGGTGCCGGCCAGGGCGATGCTGGTATCCCCGACCTTCGCCTGGGCCTGCAGGGGGAACGGCTTGGCGGCGTCTTGCAGGGCCAGCAGCCCGCCGATCTTGCCGCTGCCGGCGAGTTTCTGGCCGTGGTACTGGCCGCTGACCTTGAGGCCAAACGCATAGTCCTGGGGTGTGGCGCCCTGCTCCAGGGCTTTTTTTGCATCGCGCTCACCGACGATTTCGCTGAACGCAATCGGCTTGCCCAGGGGGTCGATCAGCACATCGAGACGGGTCTTGAGGGTCTGGTCGTCGAGGGTCACGTGGCCCTTGTCGAAGCCGATGGCGCCGATATCCACCACCCAACTGGACGGTTCGGCATTCGGGTCCTTGGGATCAAAGGTGAAGGTCCAGTTGGCGCGGCCATCGGCCAGGCGCTGCAATTGGGCACTCGGCTCGGTCAGGTCGATGCGCGGGATCACCACGCGCTGGGCCAGCAGGGCCAAGGGTGAGATGCGCAGTTCAACGCGCTTGAGGGTGACCATCTGCGGCTGTTTCGACCACTCGGGGTTGCCCAGGCTCAGGTCTTCGGCCACCACATGGGGCCACGGCACCCAGGCGCGCCAACCGCCCTCGTCCGGCTCGCGCTGCCAGACCACCGCCAGGTTGCCATTAATGGCAAAGGCGCGATGCAGCTCTTCGGAGACCTTGGCATTGAGTTGCGGCTTGATCCGGTTCCAATCGAAGAACACCAGGATCAGTACCACAGCGGCGATTAACAGAACGAAGCAGGCACTGCTCCAGGCGAGAATTTTACGAGTGCGCGTCATTGCACAGGGCTCCTGATTACGACTGCGCGTGCCACTGGCAACGCGCGCAAGGACTAAAGCTTATATGGCTACGACTGGCAAATGGCCTGGGGGTTTAACCGCAGATGGCAATTAGCGCTGAAAAGCGCTTTTTCTGACTAATCCGACAGCTTCTTTCATCAACGACGCACCGTTGTTACCCACGCCCGTGTCGAAAATACCCACCCCGGTGCAAAAGCGCGTGCTTGAGAGGCGCGATCTAGAGCCTCGGCGCAGAACAATCAATTCTGTTGATTATTACCATTGTGTTTATGAACTTTTATATCGAGATATCGAGAGTAGCATTAGCCCTGTACCCACTTTATCGCCCTCCCAAGGAGCAACTCATCATGAAACGCCAATTACTGCTCAGTGTTGCACTCTCTGTCCTGGCCACCAGCGCTTTTGCCCTGCCAGCTGCTGAACAAGCCATCCCGCAAGCCAAGGCTGACGCCACGCACATCAGTCAGACCGTTGCCGAAGGTGGTCGCGATCGCCTGGAACAAAAAGGCCTGGTTGAAGGTGGCTCGGACCGTCTGCAAAAACGCGAATTCGTCGCCGAAGGTGGCCGTGATCGCCTGGAACAAAAAGGCCTGGTTGAAGGTGGCTCGGACCGCCTGCAACAACGCGAATTCGTCGCCGAGGGCGGTTCCGACCGTCTGGATGACATGCATAAAGCTACGAGCTAAGCCTGTGCTGGCCCTGAAAAAAGCCCGATCCCCAGAGATCGGGCTTTGACTTTGTGGGATCTGCGCCACCTTTGTCCCGTTACAAGTTCGACGCAGGCAAAGTTGATTTGCTAGAGTGCGTCGCTGTCCTTGTCTACAAAGCCCACCCGCCAATGCTGCCCCGCGCCGAACAGAAGCAACAGACCCGCCTTGCCTTGATGGACGCAGCCCGCCATCTGATGGAGGGTGGCCGAGGGTTTGGCAGCCTGAGCCTGCGCGAAGTGGCCAAGAGCGCTGGCATCGTGCCCACCGGCTTTTACCGACACTTTGCCGATATGGACCAATTGGGCCTGGTGCTCGTCAGTGAGGTCGGCCAGACCTTCCGTGCCACCATCCGCCTGGTACGCCACAACGAATTCGTCATGGGCGGCATCATCGATGCCTCGGTACGGATCTTTCTCGATGTAGTGGCGGCCAACCGTTCACAATTCCTGTTCCTCGCCCGCGAGCAATACGGCGGTTGCCTGGCCGTGCGCCAAGCCATCGGCGCCTTGCGCGAAGACATCACCTCGGACCTGGCAGCCGACCTGACGCTGATGCCCAAGCTGCAACACCTGGATGCCGACGGTTTGCATGTGATGGCCGACCTGATCGTCAAGAGCGTGTTCGCCACCCTGCCCGACATTATCGACCCGCCCGCCGCGGCCTTGCCGGCGCACCTCACGCCCCAGGCCAAGATCACCCAGCAACTGCGCTTTATCTTTATCGGCCTCAAGCACTGGCAAGGCCTGGGCAGCACCGAATAGGCCGGTCAGCGCAGCGCCTGGAAACGCTTGGCGGTGGTGTAGTTTTTCTTCCAATAGCTATTGGCCAGTGAGTCGATGCGGATGCTCTTGCCCTTGCGCGGCGAATGAATGAACTTGCCCTCGCCCACGTACAGGCCGACATGGCTGACCTGGTTGCGTCCATTGGCCCTGAAAAACACCGCATCGCCCGGTTGCAGCGCGTCACGCTTGATCGTCGCCGCCGTTGACCGATGCATCGCCGCCGTGGTGCGCGGGATGACAATGTTGGCCTCGGTCTTGAACAGATAGACCAGCAAGCCGCTGCAATCGAACCCCTGGTCCTGAGAGCTGCCGCCCCATTTGTAGGCGGTGCCGAGCAATTGGTGGGCGCGGTCGACTACATTCTCGATGCTCGGCTGCGGCACGGCCTGTAGCGAGGCACTGAAGGGGGCCAGTGAGGTGTGGCGCTTGTTGAAGTTGGCCGAAGCCGATGACGTGACGCCAAACAGGCCGACCATCACTACACATAAAAATGACTTGAACATGATAAACAACGCAGTGGATTAAACACGGGGTGCAATCCTAGTGAAGCGATGCGAAGCAAGATGAACGGCAAATCCAAGATGCTCGTAGGACAAATCCCAAATCACCTCTAGCTATAAATAGCCCCGGCCAAATCGCCCAATTCAGGTGCCATCGCCTCCTGCAGCGCACCAAAATAGATCACTCCAACCTCCTGCCACCGCCCCGTTTAGTGGCGCAATGCCCAGAACCTACGGCCATTTCCTACGCTAAGCGTGATTGGCAAGCCCCTTGCTCTAGCCTGTTTATCGCTCATTGCTGGAAGCTTCCCGATGCTGGTCATCCACCGCCGAATTGCGCCCCAACCCACCTGGGCCGCGGAGTTGCTGCTGAACTTCGAAGCCCGCAGCAAAAGCCGCCTGCGCTGTTTCAGTGCCGAGGGTGAAGATGTCGGCTTGTTTCTGGAGCGCGGCCAGCCGCCGCTCTACGATGGGGAATTCCTACAAGCTGAAGACGGACGTGTCGTACGCGTCTGCGCACGCCCTGAACAACTGCTGCACGTCACCTGCAGCAGCGCCTTTGAACTGACCCGTGCGGCCTATCACCTGGGCAACCGGCATGTGGCCCTGCAAGTGGGGGACGGCTGGCTGCGCCTGCTCGATGACTACGTGCTCAAGGCCATGCTGGAGCAACTGGGGGCCCATGCCGCAACCCTCGAAGCGCCGTTCCAACCCGAGCACGGAGCCTACGGTGGCGGTCATCATCACTCGCGCCACGGTGACGAAGACTTCAACTACCCGCCCAAACTGCATCAGTTCGGCGTGCGCCTGTGAACCCGGCCTGGGCGCTGCTGCGTCTGGCCAGTCCGCAATTGCCGATTGGCGGCTACAGCTATTCCCAAGGCCTGGAAATGGCCGTGGACAATGCCCGTGTCAGCGATGCCGACAGCGCCCGACGCTGGATCAGCGACCAACTGTTGCTCAACCTCGCGCGCTTCGAAGCGCCGCTGTTGCTTGCCCATTGCCAGGCGGCAGCTGCCCAGGACTGGGTGGGCCTGCGCCAACTGTGTGAAGAACACCGCGCCAGCCGCGAAACCCGCGAGCTGTTCCAGGAGAGCCGGCAAATGGGCTACTCCCTGCAACAACTGCTCAACGGCCTGCCGGAACTGGATGACGCGGCGCGGCGCTTTCTCGACACCACCCACGAACCCCATCTGGCCCTGGGCTGGGCACTTGCCGCACGAGCCTGGGCGATCAGCCCCGACGATGCCCTGGCCGCCTGGCTGTGGAGCTGGCTGGAAAACCAGTTGGCCGTACTGATGAAGACCCTGCCCCTGGGCCAACAGGCCGCCCAACGCCTGACCAGCGAACTGCTGCCGTTGCTGCAACAAGCCCAGCAGGACGCCAGCCAGCGCGATCCCCACCACTTTGGCAGCGCCGCGTTCGGCCTGTCCCTGGCATGCATGGCCCACGAGCGCCAGTACAGCCGCCTGTTCCGTTCCTAGGAGAACCCCATGAACACACAACCTTTGCGCGTCGGTATCGGCGGCCCCGTTGGCTCCGGCAAGACCGCCCTGACCCTGGCGCTGTGCCTGGCCCTGCGTGATCGCTACAACCTGGCGGTGGTCACCAACGACATCTACACCCGCGAAGACGCGGACTTTCTGGTACGCAACCAGGCCCTGGCGCCCGAGCGCATCATCGGCGTAGAAACCGGCGGCTGCCCGCACACGGCGATTCGCGAAGATGCGTCGATCAACCTCGAAGCGGTGGATCAACTGAACCGGCGTTTTCCCGGCCTCGACCTGATCCTGGTGGAGTCAGGCGGTGACAACCTATCGGCCACCTTCAGTCCAGAACTGTCGGACCTGACCATCTATGTGATCGATGTGTCGGCCGGCGACAAGCTGCCACGCAAGGGCGGGCCGGGGATCTGCAAGTCGGACCTGTTGGTGATCAACAAGATTGACCTGGCGCCGCTGGTCGGTGCTTCGCTGGAACTGATGAACAGCGACACTCAGCGCATGCGCGGCGGCAAGCCATTTGTCTTCAGCAACCAGAAAACCGGGGTCGGCCTGGAAGAAATCGTCGCCTTTATCGAACGCCAGGGCCTGCTGACCGCAGCCTGATCCCCTTACCAAGGAGCTGTTTATGAGCCTCAACAAACTGTTTGCCGCCGCCGCCCTGCTACTGGCCCCGGCCCTGGCCCTGGCCCATCCGGGCCACGGCGACAATGGCCTGGTGGCCGGTATCAGCCATCCCCTCGGCGGGCTGGACCATTTACTGGCGATGCTGGCCGTCGGCCTGTGGGCGGCACAGCAACAAGGCGCGGCGCGTTGGGCGCTGCCGTGTACGTTTGTCGGCACCATGCTGATCGGTGGCTTGCTGGGTTTTGAAGGGTTGGCCTTGCCGGCCCTGGAGAGCGGGATTGCCGCGTCGGTGCTGGCCCTGGGCCTGGCAGTGGCCTTGGCGATCCGCCCGCCGGTGGCGGTGGCCGTGGCCGCAACAGCCGTGTTTGCCCTGTTCCATGGCGTGGCCCATGGCCTGGAGCTGCCGGACATGACCAGCCCTTGGGCGTATGCGGCCGGGTTCGTCGGGGCGACGGCGGTGCTGCATGCGGCCGGGTATGCGCTGGTGCGTTTCCTGCCGGCTGCGGCGGCACCGCTGGTGCGGGTGGCCGGTGCGGCTTCGGCGGCGACGGGGGTTTGGTTGCTGGCGGGCTGAGTCTGGCGGCGCCTGTAAGGTACTCATCGCAGGCAAGCCAGCTCCTACATTTGACCGAGTTCTACCTTTGGAATGGGGTCGAATGTGGGAGCGGGCTTGCTCGCGATAGCGGTAGCAAAACCACCGCAGCCCCCAAGCCTGCTACCATGCGCGGCAAACACCCCTGCCGTGACGACGCCAGCCGATGCCCATCGCTCCAAGCTCTGCCAACAAGCCTCAATTGAACGCTGTGCTCACGCACTTCAACGACCTGATCGTGCCGCTCTGGCAGGGTCCGGGCTGGAATGCCGAGTTGGCGCTGCCCTATGAGGCGCTGGATGCCGATCACCGCCCGTTGCCCCCGCAACGCTACCGCGCCATGGCCTGTGCCCGACAGTTGTATGTGTTTGCCAGCCTGATCGGCGCGCCGGGCAAGGACTTTGCCGAAGAACGCGCCGCGACGCTGTTTCGCTCGCTGCAACGGCACTTTCATGACGCCGAGCACGGCGGCTGGTTCTACAGCATCGACCCCCACGGCCAGCCGCTGGACAAGCGCAAAGACCTGTATACCCACGCGTTTATCATCTTCGCCTGCGCCCATTACTGGGCCAAGGTTCGCGAGCCGTTGGTGGAGTCGGTGCTCAATGCCGCCCTGGAAGTGGTCGCCGAGCGCTTTGCCACGGGCGACGGCCTGTATGAAGCGGTCCTGGAGCGTAACTGGTCGTCCCTCAAGTCCGGCCCGCTGCAGAACCCGCTGATGCACCTGGCCGAGGGCTTCCTCGCCACCCTCGCAGTGCGTGAAGATGCGGCGGTGCAACAGGCCCTGCTGGCACTGGCGACGGCCATGCAGCAACGCTTTATCGAGCGCCAGCATGGCGTAATGATGGAAAAGCCCCTGGGGGCTGTGGATAACTGGTTCGAGCCGGGGCATCAGTTTGAATGGTTCTTCCTGCTGGAGTCCTCGCCCCTGCTGCGCGGCACTGCGCTGCATGCCTCGCTGAGCCGGGCATTCGCCTATGCCGAGCAAACCGGTGTGGATAACCTCAGTGGCGCGGTCAGCGGCATGTTGGCGCTGGACGGCAGCGTGCGTGACGCCACCCAGCGCATCTGGGCCCAGGCCGAGTACCTGCGCGCACTGACCTTGCGCCCGGGCAGCGCGGCAGTGCTGGAGCGCCAGTTGCTGGCGTTGCAGCAGCATTTTTTACATGCCAAGGGCTGGAATGAGTGCCTGGATGCCAAGGGTGAGGTGAGCCGGCGGGATATGCCGTCGACTACGCCTTACCATTTGGCTACCTGCTATCAGGCGTTGAGCGAGTTTCTCGGCTGATCTTTCTGGCCCCATCGCAGGCAAGCCAGCTCCCACACTTGAAGGGGTTCACCCTTCAACAATGTGGGAGCTGGCTTGCCTGCGGTAGCCTCACCTCGGTCTAACGGCCGATCAAGCAATCCACTTGCGATCCCCAGTAAAGCTGATCGTCAACCACCGCGCCTTGTCCGGCGCGCCCAGCCCTGTGGATATCTCTTCGCGCAGCCCGTCGAGCGTCGCGACCTTATCCACCGGGTAGTCCGCCGGCAGCACCACATGAATCTCGATAAACCGCGCCCGCCCGTGCTTCTGCACGTAGGACACGTAGTCGTCGAAACCATGCCGGGCCTGGGCCGCGTCCATCACTTCGCGCACTTTGTCGTCCAACTGGTCGGGGGCAATTCCCAGCACATCGCGCAAGGCCGGGCGCAAGATCTTCAACGCCGGCGCCAGCATGCTCAGGGCCAGCAGGATCAGGATCAAGGGGTCGACGTACACCGCCCACTCGCCATAGCCCTGGGACTTGAGCAGCAGCGCGGCCAGGAAGCTCACCAGCAGGCCCACGGAGAGCATGGCGTCTACCAGCCAACTGATGTTGTCGAACTGGATCAGCGACGACTGCAGCTTGCGGTTGCGGTGCCGCACATAGAAGAAGTAGGCGAACTCGACCACGGTAAACACCGCAGCGTAGATGATCACCAGCCCCAACTCGATCTCGCGCCCGCCATTGATAATGCCGAACACCCCATTGAGAAACGCGTAGATGGCGATCAACAGCAGGAAACTGCCTTCGATCAGCAACACCATCGGCTCCAGGTGCCAGTAGCCGAACTGGAAGCGGTCGTTGCTTTTCTTGGCGATCAGCTTGGCCGTGATCAGCATCAGCACCTTGATAAAGGTCGCGATCAGCGAGAAAAAGCCGTCGAATAAAATGGATTGGGCGCCTGATATCACACCCGTGACAATCCCGGCGATCGCCACGGCGAACATCAGGATGGTCGATTGTTTGAGCAGTGCCTGCTCACCTCGGTTACTCACATATCCTCCTGTCAAAACCTTTAAACCGCTGGGTGCGGTGGGGTTTTCAGGAGTGGAGTGTACCTTATGCCGCCTTTTGGCCGATTTGCCGCCTTCGCGAGCAAGTCGAATCGGCGGTGCGGCGATTGGACTTGCTCGCGAAACAGGCGACGCGGTCTCAAGCCTTACTTGGCCCCACGCTCAATCGCAAACCCAGCCCAGGTCTGGCTTACCGGCATCAGCTCCAGGCGGTTGATGTTCACGTGCGCCGGGGTGTTCATCACCCAGAAGATGGTGTCGGCAATGTCCTGCGGCTGGATCGGCTCGGCGCCGGCGTAGGTGGCGTCGTAACGCGCCTGGTCACCGCCAAAGCGCACCAGGGAGAACTCGCTCTCGCACAGGCCCGGCTCGATGTTGGTCACGCGCACGCCGGTGCCTTGCAGGTCACAGCGCAGGTTCAGGGAGAACTGTTTGACGAACGCCTTGGAGCCGCCATACACGTGGCTGCCCGGGTATGGGTAGTTGCCGGCGATGGAGCCCAGGTTGACGATCCCGGCGCCACGGCCATGGGCGATCAGGCGCGGCAGCAACAGGCTGGTGGTGGTCAGCAGGCCCTTGATATTGGTGTCGACCATGGTCTCCCAATCGTCGAGGCTGCACTTGGGCGCCGGGTCGGTGCCCACGGCCAGGCCCGCGTTGTTGATCAGCCCGCGCAGCTTGCTGAACGACGCCGGCAGGTTGGCAATCGCCTCTTCCATGCCCTTGCGGTCACGCACGTCCACTACCAGGCCATGCACCTCGGTTTGCTTGGAAAGCTCTTCGACCAGGGCATTCAAGCGCTCGGCACGTCGACCGGTGAGCACCAGTTTCCAGCCAGCCTCGGCAAAGCGACGGGCACAGGCTTCGCCGAAACCTGAGGTTGCGCCAGTAATAAACAGCGTGTCGGACATGGTGTTCTCCTTGCGGGCATCGAGAAAAAATCAGCCAGCAGAATGCCCTTACGCCGCCGTCGCGGCAACCGCTATGCACACAACTTGAAGCACATCTGGTCAATTTTTAACCACCACAGGCAAAGCCTTATAAAACGTGGCGCGCAGCCATGTGCGCGCAGGTTATCCACAGCTGCGCCCACAGTCTTTGGGGGCAAGTGCAAAACCCTCCAGGCCGCTGTGTACAAGGCTTTCAGGGCGATTCAAAAAGTTTTTTGCTTGACCTTGGGCGGCCCATATGTAGGCCCATGGGGGAGGACGCGCCAGGAGGCATGGCTCCAGGCCAGTAAATCCGGCCCCTGCACACGTCTTTCCAGAGTTTAACCACAGACTTATCCACAGGCTTGCAGGTCATGTTCCGGTCATATACCTGTGTCTATGAACAGGTTGACAAAACCTGCGGCACCTCCCGAAAAAGCCCCTGATCAAAAAACAGCCACCGCGCTATAAGCCCCGTAGATAAAGGCGTACAGCCAGCTACTCCCATGTTACCCACAGCCGGTTCCACAGTGGATGGGGACAAGTCATTTGTGTGACAAAACAGGGATTTGCGGCGGCTATATGTCGCGCTTTGGGAGGTGTGTGGATTTGTTTTCCACAATTTGCCGGAAGGCCTGCGGACTACCGAAAAATGTAGGCGCCCGCTTTATGTGGAAGCCGGGCTTGCCCGCGATGGCAGCACCTCGGTGTACCTGAAATACCGAGGTGTCTGCATCGCAGGCAAGCCAGCTCCCACACAAGCCGGCGCCTAGGGTGATGGCGGGTTAGTGCCCGCCGAGGTAGGCGTTGCGCACTTCCTCGTTCACCAGTAGCTCCTTGCCACTGCCGGTCAAACGGATTTCGCCGTTGACCATCACATACGCCCGGTCAGACAGGCGCAGCGCGTGGTTGGCGTTCTGCTCCACCAGGAAGATGGTCATCCCGGTGGCCGCCAGTTCGCGCAAGGTGGCAAAGATCTGCTTCACCACAATCGGTGCCAGGCCCAGGCTCGGCTCATCGAGCAGCAACAGCTTGGGCCGGCTCATCAACGCCCGGGCAATGGCGAGCATTTGCTGCTCGCCACCGGACATGGTCATGGCCCGCTGGTTACGCCGCTCCTTGAGCCGTGGAAACAGCTCGAACATGCGCTGCATATCCTCGCTGGCGTGCTTGTCGCCAATGGGGATGGTGCCCATCAGCAGGTTTTCCTCGACGGTCATGTCGGGGAACACCCGCCGCCCTTCCGGGGACTGGGCGATGCCGTTGGAGGCGATGTAGTGGGACGACTTGTGGGTAATGTCCACGCCCTGGTAGAGGATCTGCCCGGATTCGGCACGCGGCTGGCCGAAGATCGACATCAGCAGCGTGGACTTGCCCGCGCCGTTGGAGCCGATCAGGCTCACGGTTTCGCCCTCGTCGATGTGCAGCGAGACTTTCTTCAGGGCCTGGATCGGGCCATAGAACACGTCCAGGTCCTTCATTTCGAGGATAGGCGTCGTCATACCAGCTCCTCCTCATCGGCGCCCAGGTAGGCCGCGATCACTTTCGGGTCGTTACGGATCGCTTCCGGCCCGCCCTCGGCAATGACGTTGCCGTGGTCCAGCACCACGATGTGGTCGGAAATACTCATCACCATGCCCATGTCGTGCTCGATCAGTACCACTGTGAGGTCGTGTTCGTCGCGCAGCAGGCGAATCATCGCACTAAGGGCTTCGGTTTCCTGGGGGTTGAGGCCCGCTGCCGGTTCGTCCAGGCAGATGATCTGCGGCCGGGTGCACATCGCACGGGCGATTTCCAGGCGGCGCTGCTGGCCGTAGGACAGCTCGCCAGCCAGGCGGTTGGCGCAGTCCACCAAATCCACCACTTCCAGCCAGTAAAAGGCGTGGTCCAGTGCGTCGCTTTCTGCCTTGCGGTAGCCCTTGGTGTTGAGAATGCCCGCCAGCATGTTGCGGTTGACCCACATGTGCTGGGCCACCAGCAGGTTTTCCACCACCGACATTTCCTTGAACAGGCGAATGTTCTGGAAGGTACGGGCCAGGCCTGCGCGGTTCACCAGGTGGGTGCCGCCGAACATCTTGTAGTACACCCGACTGAAAAAGCTCTTGGGCGACACGAAGTCGGTAGGCTTGAAGCGCTCGCCGAGCAACTGGATCACGTTGGTCTGCTTGCCGCGGATGTTGAGTTCGATCTTGCCGCCGCTGGCCGTATAAAAGCCGGTCAGGCAGTTGAACACCGTGGTCTTGCCGGCGCCGTTGGGGCCGATCAGGGCGAAGATCGAGTTGCGTTCGACCTTGAGGCTCACATCGCTCAAGGCCTTGATGCCACCGAAGTGCATCATCAGGTGTTCCACGTTGAGGACAACTTCCTTGCTCATGGCGCTACCCCCTTGCGTGGTGTCACACCGGTACGGCTGATCCGGATCAGGCCGCGTGGCCGCCAGATCATCATCACCACCATCAACACGCCAAACAGCAACACCCGGTACTCGGAGAAGCTGCGCAGCAGTTCAGGCGCCACGGTCAGCACGAACGCGGCAATGACCACGCCCACCGTCGAGCCCATGCCACCCAGTACCACGATGGCGAGAATCAGCGCCGACTCGAAGAAGGTGAACGAAGACGGGTTGACGAAGCCCTGGTAACTGGCAAAGAACACCCCGGCCAGGCCGGCCGTCGAAGCGCCGATGGTGAAGGCCGAGAGCTTGACCAGTACGTGGTTCAGGCCCATGGAACGGCAAGCAATTTCATCCTCGCGCAAGGCTTCCCAGGCGCGGCCCACTGGCATGCGGGTCAGGCGATGCTTGATGTACAGCACCAGCAGCACCACCAGAAACAGCACGATGTAGATGAACAGGAACTTCACGTTGGGGTTGTAGGCGATGCCGAAGAACTCATGGAACGGCACCCCGCCCTCCTTGGCACGCCGGCCGAACTCCAGGCCGAGGAACGTCGGCGATGGCACCGGCATACCGTTTGGCCCGCCGGTAAACGACAGCCAGTTATTGAGCACCAGGCGGATGATTTCACCAAAACCCAGGGTCACGATGGCTAGGTAGTCACCGTGCATTCGCAACACCGGGAACCCGAGGATGCACCCCGCCAGCGCAGCAGCGATGGCCGCCAGCGGCAGCACCGTCCAGAACCCCAGCCCGAGGTATTGGTAACCCAGGGCCAGGCCGTAGGCGCCGATGGCGTAGAACGCCACGTAACCCAGGTCAAGCAGCCCGGCCAGGCCGACCACGATGTTCAGGCCCAGGCCCAGCAACACGTAGATCAGCCCGAGGATCACCACGGTCAGCAGGTATTTGTTGGCGAAAAACGGAAAGACAATGGCGATCACGATCAACGCCGGGATGATCCAGCGCAGCCGCGACTTGTAGTCCGGCGCCAGCACATGCACGCCAGAGCCCGAGCTTTCAAAACCCTGGAGAATCTTCAAGCCCTTGGGGGTTTGCAGGAACAGGCTCATGAGCAGGCGCCCGGCCATGACGATGGCCACCAGCAAGCCGACGCGGGCCGGTTCCAGGTTGAAGCTGTAGCCGTCCAGGACCACGCCGACGATGGGGCCGAATACGATCAGGGAAATCAGCCCGGCGAGGACCGCATCGACCACACTTTTCTTGATATCGATAGATTTGGCAGCAGACATGTTTACACCTTCGCCACGAGCGGGCGACCAAGCAGGCCCTGGGGACGGAAAATCAGAATCACCACCAGCAGGGAGAAACTGAACACGTCTTTGTAGTCAGAGTTGATCAACCCCGAGAACAGCGACTCGGAAATCCCCAGGATAATCCCGCCCAGCATCGCCCCAGGCAGGGAGCCGATGCCGCCGAGTACCGCTGCGGTAAATGCCTTGATGCCGATGATAAAGCCGGCATAGAAGTCGAACGTGCCGTAGTTCAGGGTGATCAGCACACCGGCCAGGGCCGCCATGGCGGCACCGATGACAAACACGTAGGAGATCACGCGGTCGGTGTTGATCCCCAGGATCGAGGCCATCTTGCGGTCTTGCTGGGTCGCGCGGCACATGCGGCCGAGCTTGGTGTACTTGATGATGTAGGTCAGCAGCGCCATGCCGGCAAAGGCCGCGACCAGGATGAAGACCTTGGTGTAGGTCAACTGTACGAACCCGGTGCCGATATCGACGCGCCAGGCGCCGGCCAGCAGGGTGGGAATGCCTTGTTGCTTGGCGCCCTGGGCGATCTGCGCGTAGTTCTGCAGGATCAGCGAGATCCCGATGGCGCTGATCAGCGGGGCCAGGCGAGTGGAGTTGCGCAACGGTTTGTAGGCGACACGCTCGATGACCCAACCATAGACGCCGGTGACGACGACGGTGAATATCAGGGTGCCGAGAATGAGCAGCGGGAAGGATTCGAGGCCGAAATAAGCCAGCAGTGCCAGACTGATCGCCGCGAGGTAAGCGGAAATCATATAAACCTCGCCATGGGCGAAGTTGATCATGCCAATGATACCATAGACCATTGTGTAGCCGATGGCGATCAGGCCATAGACCGACCCGAGGGTCAGGCCGTTGACCAGTTGCTGCAGGAAAATACCATCCATAACGCAATCTCACGCGGTGAGAACCTGCACACCCTTGGGCGTGCGGCCCTTCTGGAGGAAAAAACAGATCTGGTGCCGGACGCAATGGCCCGGGCAACCGCGATCCAGTGTGGGAGCTGGCTTGCCGGCGATAGCGGTCTCACATTCAACACAGGTGCTGGCTGTCAGTCCGTCATCGCGGGCAAGCCCGGCTCCCACAAGGGGTCGGTGGTGGCTGGTTGATTACTTCTGCTTTTCCAACTGGTGGTACTTGCCGTCCTTGTCCCACTGGTACACCACGTAGTCGGAGACCTTCAGGTCACCCTTGGTATCCCATTCCTTCTTGCCCATCACGGTTTGCACCGGGTTGGCCTTGAGCCACTTGGCCGCGTCTTCGCCCTTGTTGGACTTGGCGCCGTTGAAGCCGGCCGCCAGGGCCTGGATCGAGGCGTAGGCGTACAGGGTGTAGCCTTCAGGCTCGGTGCCATTTTTGCGGAACTCTTCCACCACGGCCTTGCTGTCTGGCAGCAGGCGCGGGTCGGCGCCGAAGGTCATGTAGACGCCATCGACGTATTGCGCACCACCGGCGGTCGCCACCAGTTCGTCGGTCACCACACCATCGTCAGACATGAACTTGACGTCTTTGAGCCCCGCTTCACGGATCTGGCGCACCAGTGGGCCGGCTTCCGGGTGCAGGCCGCCGAAGTACACGACATCGGCGCCCAGCGAACGGATCTTGGTCACCAGGGCGCTGAAGTCTTTCTCGCCACGGGTCAGGCCTTCTTCGAGCACCGGCTTGACGCCGCGCTTGGTCAGTTGGGCTGCGGTGGCATCGGCCAGGCCTTTGCCGTAGGTGTCCTTGTCGTTGATGACCGCGACTTTCTTGCCCTTGAGCACGTCGACGATGTAGTCGCCGGCCACGATGCCCTGCTGGTCATCCCGCCCGCACATGCGGAACATGGCGCCCAGGCCACGCTCGGTCACTTGGGGGTTGGTGGAGCCTGGAGTGATTGCGATGATGCCCGCTTCGTCGTACACCTCGGAGGCTGGAATGGTGTTCGACGAGCAGAAGTGCCCGACCACGCCGATCACTTTGTCCTGGTCGGCCAGGCGGTTGGCCACGGCTACGGCCTGCTTGGGTTCGCACGCGTCGTCACCGGCCACCAGCTTGATCTGCTCGCCGTTGATCCCGCCCGCCTTGTTGATCACATCGGCCGCCGCCTGGGCACCTTTCATGTACTGCTCACCGAAGGCAGCGTTGGCACCGGTCATCGGCCCCGCCACGCCAATCTTCACATCAGCTTGAACAAACGTAGAAACGCCCAGCGCGGCAGCTACCGCGAGGGCCAGGAAACCTTTCTTGTAAAACGTCTGGGACATGAGTGGTGCTCCGAGTTTTTTGTTGAATGGGCACTGCAATTTCACTTCAAACTTTCACTTGAAACCTTCACTGGAAAGCTGAGAGCAAGCGGCGTGCCATTGCGTTTTTATATTTCAAAAAGACACGGTGTCATTGTTATTACAGGCGTTTCGGTGCCTTTTTGGCGGGACGTGCAACCCTCTGGAACGCAGAGGTGCAACCACTGGCCCGAAAGAGTGAAACCTGCCCATTGGACTGATGTCAGCCAGCCATCAAGCGCCCCTTCGAGCATCTGTAACCATGCGCGTAACGGAAGTGCACATTTACAGTGCGTCACTGCTACGACTCGCACCAATACAGATTAGTAGCCGGCTAAGAAAATGCCGGCTTTTGAAGGGTATTTCGCTGATCAGATGACAATTCGCAGGCATTGGCCCGCGTGGTACAGCGAGAATCCGGCCTCGTACAGGCAACTGCGCAGGCCCACGCCGGCCAGCGGCTGCATCGGCGCAAACGGAATCGGCAGGGCCTTGGGGTCCTGGTGGCACAAGTAATCGGCAAATGCCTTGCCCACCACGCTGCCAGTGGTCACCCCACGCCCGTTGTAACCAGTGACTGCCACCAAACCGGGCGCCGGCTCGAAAAGACGCATCAGATGGTCTGGGGTGAAAGCGATGCAGCCGGTCCAGGTGTATTCCCAGTCCACTGCCTTGAGAAATGGGAAATAGTGCTGCTGCACGCGGTCGGCCCAGGCCTTGAGAAACCAGGTGGGTTTCTGGTTGCCATTGCCCAGGCTGCCCAGCAACAACCGCCCATCGGCATCGCGGCGGATGCTGCTCAGTACCTGGCGGGTATCCCAGGAACCCTGGCCGCCCGGCAGGATTTGCTGCGCAGCACCACCGCTCAGGGGCACCGAGGCCACCTGATAGTAATAACCGGGGAAAAAATTGCGCCGCAACTCGGTCCACTCGCCTTCGGTGTAGGCATTGGAGGCGATCACCACTTGTGCAGCCTGCACCGCGCCCTGGGCCGTTTGCACAGACCAGGATTGGCCCTGGCGCTCCAGTTGGGTCACCGGTGAATGATCGAACAACTGCCCACCCAGGCCCACTGCGGCATTGGCCAGGCCACTGGTGTAGGCCATCGGGTTCAAGGTGCCGGCACGCCGGTCGAGCAAGGCGGCGGCGATCTTTTGGGTGCCGGTGGCCTGCTCGCACGCAGCACCGGTCAGCAGCTCCACGGGCGCGCCACGGCGCTTCCATTGTTGCTCGCGGCTGCGCAGGTCGGCTTCGCCACGGGCGTTGTGCGCCATGTGCAACGTGCCCTCGCGGCGCAGTTGGCAATCTATCCTGTACTTGTCGATCAGGCTGAACACCAGGGACGGCGCTGCGCCAAGCATCCGGTTGAGCTGGCTGCCCACCGCCGTGCCGAAACCAGCCTCGATCTCATCCGGAGGGATCCACATCCCGGCGTTGACCAGCCCCACGTTGCGCCCAGAACCGCCATGGCCGGTGCGATGGGCCTCCAGCACGCAGACACTTTTACCTTGCTCCAGCAGGTGGATGGCCGCCGACAAACCGGTGATACCGGCGCCGATCACACACACATCCACCTTGACCTCGCCCTTGAGGGCGATGCGATCCGGCCGGCCAGGGGTCAGTTGTTCCCACAAACACGCTTCGCGTAATGGCATTGCCAGACTCCGGGATCTAACAAACAACTCTTATTCTGAATTGCGAACCCAATCGAATGTGGGAGCTGGCTTGCCAGCGATGACGATGGTGAATTCAATACCGCTATCGCCGGCAACCCAGCTCCCACATTGACCGCATTTCGGCTGGAGGCTCAGTCGAAGGTAATGCCCTGGGCCAACGGCAGCTCCAGCGAATAGTTCACGGTGTTGGTCTGCCGGCGCATGTATCCGCGCCAGGCATCCGAACCCGATTCACGCCCGCCACCGGTTTCTTTCTCGCCGCCAAACGCGCCACCGATCTCCGCGCCACTCGGCCCGATATTGACGTTGGCGATCCCGCAATCACTGCCCACCGCCGACATGAACTGCTCGGCCTCGCGCACATCGGTCGTAAAGATGCACGACGACAGGCCCTGCGGCACAGCGTTGTTCAAACGCAGCGCCTCGGTGAAGTCCTTGTAGCTCACTACATAGAGAATCGGCGCGAAAGTTTCGCTGCACACCACATCGCTCTGCTCAGGCATTTCGACGATGGCCGGCGCCACGTAGTAAGCGTTGGGGAACTGGTCCTGCAACTGACGCTTGCCGCCAAACACCTTGCCGCCTTCGCTCAGGGCCTGCTCCAGGGCGTCCTGCATGTTTTCAAAGCTGTGCTTGTCGATCAGCGGGCCGACCAGATTGCCTTCCAGAGGATGGCCGATGCGCACCTTGGAATACGCGGCCTTGAGGCGCGTGACGATTTCATCCTTGACCGACTCGTGGGCGATCAGCCGGCGCAGGCTGGTGCAGCGCTGGCCTGCGGTACCGACCGCGCTGAACAGGATGGCGCGCACGGCCATGTCCAGGTCGGCGCTGGGGCCGAGGATCATCGCGTTATTGCCGCCCAACTCCAGAATGCTGCGGGCAAACCGCGCGGCAACCTTGGGCGCCACTTCGCGGCCCATGCGCGTGCTGCCAGTAGCGCTGATCAGCGCCACGCGCGGGTCGTCCACCAGGGCGGCGCCGGCATCGCGCCCGCCAATGACCACCTGGCTGAGGTACTGTGGTGCATCGCTGAAGTTTTTCGCCACCCGCTCGAACAAGGCCTGGCAGGCCAGTGCGGTGAGCGGGGTCTTTTCCGAGGGTTTCCAGATCACCGCGTTGCCGCACACCAGCGCCAGCGCGGTATTCCACGCCCACACTGCGACCGGGAAGTTGAAGGCGCTGATCACGCCCACCACGCCCAGCGGGTGCCAGGTTTCACGCATATGGTGGCCAGGGCGCTCGGAGGCGATGGTCAGGCCATACAACTGGCGCGACAGGCCCACGGCGAAGTCGCAGATATCGATCATTTCCTGCACTTCCCCCAGGCCTTCCTGGGTGATCTTGCCGGCTTCCCACGACACCAACTCGCCCAGGTCGGCCTTGTACTCACGCAAAAGGTCGCCGAACTGGCGCACCAGTTCACCGCGACGGGGCGCCGGCACCTTGCGCCAGGCGTCGAATGCATGCTCGGCACGACTGACCTGCTGCTCGACCTCGGCGGCGCCTTCCCAGTGCACACTGGCAATGCGGCTGCCATCGATAGGGGAATGCACGGGCTGTTTCCCCGCCTGGTACAACGCCGGGTCTACCCCCAGACGATCAAGCAATGCGGCAACCATGGGTCACTCCTTCAATCCATCAACAAAAAATGCGCCGCAGCCCGCACGACGATCCAGGCCTTATTTGTAGCTGGCCCAGGACTTGCCAACAAACGACGATTAGGCGAGATATCATTCCGTTTATTCATGCAAAACAAAAAGAGGCATGCCGTGCTCAATAAAAGACATTTGCCCTCGATCACCGCGCTGCAATGCTTCGAGGCCGTGACCCGCCACCTGAGCTTCACCCGTGCCGCCGAGGAGCTGAACCTCACGCAGAGCGCCGTCAGCAAGCAGGTCGCGCAATTGGAAGAGTTGCTGCAGCACCTGCTGTTTCGCCGGGTGCGTCGGCGCTTGCAGATGACCCCGGCGGGCGACCTGTACCTGGTGGAAGTGCGCAAGATCCTGAGCCAGGTGGAGATGTCGACCCACTACCTGCGCTCCTACGGCGGCGAGACCGAAGTACTACGGGTGTCCACGCCCTACACCTTTGGCGCGCGCTGGCTGGTGCCACGTCTCAAGGGCTGGCGCCTACGCCACCCGCAGATCCACCTGGACCTGTGCAACGAACAGACGCCAGACGAGTTGCTGCAAGGCAAGGCCGACCTGGCCTTCTACTTCGGCGCAGGCGCAAGGCCCGGCACCGAGAGCCTCAAGCTGTTCAGCGAGGAACTGGTGCCGGTGTGCGCCCCCGAGAGCCTGCCGGCCCTGCCCTTGCGCGACCCGACGCAACTGAGCGAACTGGTGCTGCTGCAAAACGCCTCACGCCCCCAAGGCTGGCACGACTGGTTCGCCAGCCTCGGCTACCAGACCGAACACAGCTACCACGGGCCGCGCTTTGACACCTTCTATATGTGCATCCGCGCCGCCCAGGTGGGCTGTGGCGTGGCGCTCCTGCCGCGTTTTCTGGTGGAAGAAGAGCTGGCAGACGGCAAGTTGGTGATCCCCTGGCAGCACGCACTGCCCAGCCAGGATGCGTACTACCTGGCGTACCCGGAGCATTCGGCGGAGGTGCCCAAGGTGCGGGATTTTGTGAAGTGGATGATGGAGCAGAAGTGAGCAAAGTGTCTGCGGCTAGAGCGGGATAGCAAACCATCCGCAGCAAGCCCCGCTCTCCAAAACCACTACCGATCAATCTGCGCATAGGGCACCTCTACAGCGCCCTCACTCAGAAATATCTGCTGCGGCAAGGTGAAGTCACGCAATTGCAGCAAGGCCAACGGCCCTGCGCCTAGTTCCGTGCGCAGGTTCCAGGTCAGGCTTGCGCCGTCTGGGGCCTTCAGCACCATACGATAGTGGCTGTCACCATCGTCCAGATGCGTGATTTGGGCTTTTTCCAGCAGGCGGATCAGGCCCCAAGTGCCCTGGAAGTCGCCGAACAGACGCTCGCCGGTATGAATGCTGGTCCAGCTCAGGCTGGCCCCCGGGTGGTCGCTGCGGCCCGGCCAGTTGAAGCGCTGCCAGATTTCGCGCTGGTTGTTGGCGCAACGTTTGAGTGCCGAACAAAAACGTTGCCCCCACACCCAGCAGCAGCAACAGCAACAGCAACAGCAACAGCAGCGGAAATACGCCCAGCCAAAGCCAGCACCTCGGCCGCGCAGCCCGTGGCGCAAGAGCTGGGATTTGATCCAATCTGACCGGCATGGCTATCTCGCGCTCGCTTCAGGCAGTGACGAAATCAAGGCGCGACCGCAAGCGCAGCGATGCCCGTGAAACGCAACCGGAACACCCTTGTCGTGAAACGTTGGGTGCCCCTCGGCAATCTCTGTTCGACCATGACCGGGAATCGGGCAATCTACCGGGTCACCCTTGCGAGCCACACCGATACCGCGGAACTTCATAACGACAGAACCCGATTGAACCGTGCGGCCGCCGGTTGTTTTATTGCCGATACGAATTATGTTTTCATGCCTTATCCCTACTCAAAAAATATCCACTTACTTAAAAGAGAACTTATTCGGCACACTCGAGAGCAGTTCGATTCTCTTTCTCGCAGTCTATTCTCAACGCCAATTATTAAACTCATCTAAACGCCCCACCAAGACTTGCTTCTATGCACCTGCAGGATCAAAAAAACGTTACTGGCGGCCACAAAAACCAATATCTTCACACCGAATCCATTTTTCGATCACCTTCCCGCTTTCTTGTTGGTAGCGAAATTTTACGAGGGAATTATTTGAGCTCGGAAGCACAAAGATAATATCGCCACGAATCAGGTAAGCCGTAGATGTGTCGGATAACGATGGCGAGCTATATAGATAGGCTTTTTCAGAGAGAATTGACTTTACAGCCCAGTTATTGACACTTTTTGCAGAAACGAATACACCACCTGAGTTCATAGCGGCTCTCAGTCTTTCAAAGTTTTTAGTATCGCCGTCACGCTATAGTAACGACAGCATGTCAGTGTACGTTTTTTTATTTGTATCACGGGGAAGATCGCAAGCTAACAAATTATCAAATGTCGTCCCCTCTGAAAAATATGCCAAAATCCTAGGAGAGGAGACCTGGGTTAAATCCTTTCTTCCCGACTCATAATCTTTGTAGATTTTTTCGACAGTTGGTGCTTCTTTAAAAGAATAGTCGATAACACTGCTAATTTAACTGCTCCACCGCTCAGACCCACTCCACTCGCCACCACATTGTTCTCCACTCTCCACATTGACAACGCAACCATCGGACATTCGTACAAACGCACAAAGATATATTTTCTTTGGCTCCTGCTGCACGCCCACCCCCGACTCAGAAAACTGTACGACCGAGTAGGTCTTATCAGGAGACAGATTGCCAGCATCATAACGGCTGTCGTAATTAAAACTTAATCCCTCATCAAATACTCGCAGAATACCCCCTGAGTTCGTTTTGTAGACCAACGAATTAAAGTTGCCGTCAACACCATCCGAATAGACCAGGGAACCTGATCCTCCCTGGACGCTGGCAGCCCTTAACTGGGTAGAAACCAATATAAAAATAAACAGTAGAACCAAACCTCTCATCACTGCACTCCTTATAACAGCCCACTAAGGTGACTATAACGTTCCATCGGCGAGTTCATCCTGCGAGATGGTCCGTAAATCCCAATCAACTCCTCCTCGTACTGCATGCGATTTTCACCCCACGGGCGCGGATCGGAACTCGATCCCGAGTGACGATGACGCAGTGTATCAATTGCACTCTTAAGATTACGCGACACGTTACCAGGTGCGTTCACATCATGATCAAGAACCAGAGCTCACCCAAGCTTTGATTGGAAAAAGTCACTTGCGGAATTACTATAGCCGCGAGGTGACTTAGAGAGCGCCGCCCTCATGCGAGCAATAAAGTCTACCACCTGCTTTTTCTGAAACTCTTCATGAATCACAGCACTCGCAATTGAAGCCAAAGATTCTGACTTCTTAGGAAACCCAGAGTCCGTCTGACTAAACCCCCTTTTTATAAAATCGCACAGAGCACTTCCTGTTATATCTTCATACTCCGTCTCTCTGGACGAATAATAAATTCTTACACCGCCGGCTTCTTGTTTAATGGACCAGCCGCACTGAGAAAAAATCTCACTAAACAAAGCTGGGTTTTCTTCTTGAAATTCACTGATCTGCTTGGGTAACTCACCGTAGCCCTTAGGAGTTACAGTCTTCTGCATGGCTCCGGCACTAAATGTTTGCCAGTCCCAAGCTTGAACTGCATCCATTGCCCCTTCATTCGATGACATGGCAATCACGATGGCCTTTCGTCAGTTGTTGCTTTCCCCTTACCGATTAGATCGCCCCAGCCTGTAAAATTATTTAGTTTCTTAGTTCCATTAAATACAGGGCCGTAATAGGTTACATCTGGATGCCCATCCCTCTTCCTAACCCATCTATATCTTGAGAACTCAATACCCAAGCAACAACCACAAGCGCACTCATCTTTCGCCAAGAATCGCCTCACCAACCCAACCGGGTGGATGTGATACACCTGCCCATGCGCCGGTAGTCCAACCTTTGTCGCCACCTCATCCCACCAACTCATTTGCTTGATCCGCTCTTTCTCCGCCAACCAGTTAAGGTGCGGGGTCGAACCACTATGACCAAGCACTTCGTCCAGCGCGTCCCACTTCTGCGGCTTGTAGTGCCACTCGCTTTCGTAATGAATGACTAACTGCGACAGCGATTGCGCGTGCGCTGGTAGCGCTAATCGCTGCTTGCAACTCTTCAGCGGTCATTTTCCCATCGTGGTCACGGTCGATGATGTCGTACAGACGACTCTTCATCGGCCCTTTGTCCGACGCATCTGCCAAGGCGCCATGACGTTCGAGTTGGTCCTCACTGAAGCGGTTAGCGGCCCGGAGGAAGGAGGCCAAAGCTTGCCGAGGGGTGTCGTAGTTGAAGATCGTATCGTAGCCCTCCCACGACCAAGGATTAACCCAGAGGGTGACCCCAACTTCTTCGCGTACCCAGCCGTTGAGCAACGTATTGCTGGCATCGTGGAGCAGCCCATCAAGGCGGTACCAGTTGCAGGCTTTGCGTTCTGCCGTCGCAGGGACCACGATTTTGTTCTCAGCAAGTAGGCCATCGAGCAGGCTCTTAGGTACCAATAGATCGGCATCACTATAGCTTTCAATCTTAATTCCCCCCTAAGGTACCTGGCTCTATTTCGGCCTTGCTCATACTGCAACAATCCTGGAGCTTCTTTAATATATATTGCTAAAACCCCCTATTGTTTCCGCGAATGACTCACACACTAAAACTCATTACAGCCATCAAGATCGCTACACTTAAGCCATCCTTCAGTAGTGGTACTTCCTGAGAATCTAAATTCAATCCATTCTTCACCGCGCGCCTTTCCCCCTCCAAGAATCGTAACTTCATCCCCACGTATCAAATACTTTCTTGTCGGTTGCGCAGCGCCTAGCGAAGAAAAAATCCAAGCCTGGAGAGAAGCCACCTTAGCGATCAGTGGAGTTCGCTTTTCAAAATCAACTTCATCAGACACTAACAGCCTAACAAACGAACCATCAGGGAGATATTCTTTCCGAACTATTTCTCCACACCCAACGCAACGATCCGAGATTTTAATGTACGCCTTCCCACCTTTAACAACATAGACATCCTCAGCCCATACTGCTCCGTCCTTATAAGAGCTAATAACATAGCCATGGCGAATTTTAAAATCACACAGCCCGCCCCCGCTGAACATCAATTCACTCAATGATCGATCGCTATCGGTATAATGCAGCACCCTTGAACAAGCGTTTACCCTTCCCCCGCCCAAGTTAAAAACAACTTCCCCTACCCCATCCCCAGTCAAATCCTCAACATGAACATCCTCATACACGTCCTCAATTTCACGCATAAAATCGCCAGGTGGCGATAAGCCATATGACTTTCCTTGCTCAAAAACGGATAGCTTAAGAGGAAAGCGACTCTCCACCTCTAGTATCGGCAAAGATCCACTAGCATAAGCCACAGATGAAAAAGCAAAGTAAAGAGATAGCCCACCTGCCATCGCAATAGAAGAGTTCATCCTACTCATTATGCTAGCCCCCACTCTTTTCGTATTGCCTCGTATACCTCCACGCGCTCATGCAGGCCATTATCGCCCCCATTCACGGCCAAAGTCACAAGCCGAACATTACCAGGCTCATTATCCACCAAGACATTAATATCACCCTGTGCATTATGCCGCCTACTGACAGCTCCATTATGCCGCCAATACCAACACGAAACATCTATAGCATCGAACATATTTTCAGCGAGCATATTCGGAACACTAACAAAATCAACTCCCCTATAACTAGAATAAGCGACATAGTTGTTTTTCCATGTGAGTTGAATCAGTCCCCTCCCCTTATATTTTGGACCATCGCCAATCTCCGTATTACCGTTAACTATAGCACCAGAATGCCTTCCAGGGTCATACTGTGTACCGGCGGCAAACTCAACTGCTGTTTCAAAGGCGGCAGACTCATGGAAACATTGAGCAATAAAGTGCGCCTGCTGGTACGGGGTTATTATTTCATACCGCTCAAGAGCATCATTTAGCTCGACAACAAACCTATGCTTATCATACTTATATATTCGTGGATATTTCTCTTCAAACTCTCGCACGAACGCACGACCTCCCCCACGCCCTGTGAACCAGTTGCCCGACTTACCAGTTACCCTTTCCAAAAGTTCTACTGTAATTCTCCGCTCACTAGCTTGAAACCTGCCCGCCAGCCCCACCGGGTGGATGTGATACACCTGCCCATCCGCCGGTAGTCCAACCTTTGTTGCCACCTCATCCCACCAACTCATTTGCTTGATCCGCTCTTTCTCCGCCAACCAGTTAAGGTGCGGGGTCGAACCACTATGACCAAGCACTTCGTCCAGCGCGTCCCACTTCTTCGGCTTGTAGTGCCACTCGCTTTCGTAATGAATGACTAACTGCGACAGCGATTGCGCGTGCGCTGGTAGGCTAATCGCTGCTTGCAACTCTTCAGCGGTCATTTTCCCATCGTGGTCACGGTCGATGATGTCGTACAGACGACTCTTCATCGGCCCTTTGTCCGACGCATCTGCCAAGGCGCCATGACGTTCGAGTTGGTCCTCACTGAAGCGGTTAGCGGCCCGGAGGAAGGAGGCCAAAGCTTGCCGAGGGGTGTCGTAGTTGAAGATCGTATCGTAGCCCTCCCACGACCAAGGATTAACCCAGAGGGTGACCCCAACTTCTTCGTGTACCCAGCCGTTGAGCAACGTATTGCTGGCATCGTGGAGCAGCCCATCAAGGCGGTACCAGTTGCAGGCTTTGCGTTCTGCCGTCGCAGGGACCACGATTTTGTTCTCAGCAAGTAGGCCATCGAGCAGGCTCTTAGGTACCAATAGATCGGCATCGCTGGGAGTGCTGGCGTCCCTCAGGGTGGGCGGCTGTGTGGCGTTGAAAGCAGGCTGATGTGCCACCACGGCGGTGCCCTTGGCAATTTTTAGCCAGCTCTTGCTAATAGCGGGCAGTCGCTTTGCCCAGTCCCGGCTGGCCTCGATGAACGTTTCCACCTCATCGCCACTGAATACTTCCAGGTGCAACTTCTTTTCCGGGTGCTCTGCACAACTGTCTTGATACTTGCCGATGTGACCGATTAGCTCGCCGGCCTTGATGGCTATGGGCTGGTCAAGGACCACGATGCGGTCAGCCATAGGTTCTCGCGCACCCTCCAGCGAATTGAAATGAACGTACTGGTTCACTCGCTCCAGCTTTCGAAACGCCCCCTCACCGCTGATTGTCACTTCCGTGCCATTTGGCAACGTCGTAATAATGGTACTGCTGGCATTCGCTTCTTCGCGGACATTCAGAGCGGTGGCGTTGATGCGAAACTCACCTCCAGCGATAGGTTCCAGCTTGTCAAAGAAAAGGTAGCCGCGCAGCGAGCCATCGGCACTTTTCAGGACATCTGGCCCGTTGGAGTTTTCCAGTTTTCGAAACTCACCCTCACCGCTGACGGTCACCTCCGCGCCTCGTGGCAGGAGAGCGAGTACTTTGCCCCGCTGTACCTGGTTACGCACATTCAGGCCCTGCTGCCCAGGATGCCCTAGGAGTACGTCTTTTACCGTTGCCTTGACCCGACGGCTCTGCCCCTCGGGCCAGAACGCCGGGCGGGCGATGGCAGGGTCACGCTGATGAACCGTCCAATCCTGCAAGTGCATGTACAGGCTGTAGAAGGTCAAGCAGGGCGGCATGTCCGTACTGCCCTCGATCTTCGGAGCTTCGAGTCGATGACGTGCCAGCACAAAATTACGTGAAAAGGGCTTTTGCACAATCAGTGTATTGACGAAGTAGCTCGTGGTCGGCGAGTGCTCGTCGATGCGGTAAGCCACCACTTCGCCGTCGGCCAAGCAATGCACGCTGGATTGTTGTTCCAGAGAGCCTGCGGTACCGCTGTCAAAATGCACGCCACCGTGCCACAGGCCATTGCGTCCTAACGGGTAGTAACCCGATGCCGCCTTGGCCAATTGGGTTAATTGCAGCAGTGGGGGATTTTTATCCTTGAAGGGATGGCTCCAGTTCTTCAGCGGTTGCGGAGTCGCGGCGCTTGCTGGGGCCAGCGCATGAGGCTGAATGGGATGTGTATCTAGCGTCGGCAAGATTGGGGCATCTGACGCATAGACTTGTGCCTCCCGGTAACTGCTGAAGAAATCAAGAAACCGAAGTAACGAATTGGCCATGGTGTGCTTCACTCCTGGTTTGCAAAGGGATCAGCCAGAGAAATCCATCAGTCCCAGGGACTTGGATTTATGCTCGGTCAATTGAGGTGGCTGCGGCATTTCCAGTACTTGCTGAGCGGGGCCCAGATAGTCGAAGTGCCCCGACTTGATGTTGTAGTCCCCTGGGGTACCGGACTCGATGCGGCTCTGATCAAAGGTGATGTAACTGCCCCCTGCATTGAGGGTGATTTTCTTTTTCGCAACGATGCGAACTTCATCTTCGGTACTGATGATCTCCAGGCCATGGCGGGCCATCAGTTCCAGGGTGTCGTTCTGTGCCTTCACACTCACCGGCCCTTGGTTGGCGATCAGCTTGATGCCCAGCTTGCGCACAAACAGGCTTACCCCCTGACCCACGCCTATAAATAGTCGCTTGATCACGCTGATATCAGCCTCTGCCCCGACGTTAATCATCAGGTTGCCCTGCGCAGCCAACTGCAAATGCTTGCCGCTGGTGAGAACGATGCCCTGGGGAGCACTAAGAAGCACCACAGCCGCTTTGAGCGTATCGAGTTGGTCTCGCATCAACGTCAGTTGCGCCTGCACATCCGCTGGATCCGCGTTGGCGGCCTGGGCATCGACCGACAACCCGTCCAACTGGTCGCCGGCCCGCTGTAACCGGCCCAAGGTGGCATCCATTTCCAGCATCTGCCCCTGAGCTTTGGATTGCGCGTCAGCACTGATGAAGACGCCGCTGCCCGCCCGGATAGCGGCATGCCCGTCCGTGCGCAACTCCGCGCCCTGGCCTCGTGGCTGTCTCTGGCCATCGACGACATACCCCAGGTTGAGCTGGCTCTTACCGCTGTACTCCGTACTGAGCTTGACGTGCTCCTGCCCCCGCGTGTCATCCATACGCAGTTTGTTATTCGCCGGCGTACGCAGCACGTTGCGTTTGTAGTTGCGCAAGGTCACGTGGTCGACATGCTGGCTGTCGTGCAACGCATGGGCAATGTAGGGCCGGTCGGGGTCGCCCTGTTCGAAGGCGATGGCCACTTCGGTGCCGGGGATCAGCGGCAGGTGCAGGCCGTGGGTGTCGCCGGCGTATGGGCGGGCCAGGCGTAACCACAGGCTTTCTTCGCCGGGTTTCCAGCTGTCGCGGTCGAAGAGGAAGTTAACTTTGTATCGACCTTCGATATCGATATGGCCGTACGGGTCGTGCTCCTGCGGGCTGGTGACGCGGGCCGGGACGGTGCCGGCGATTTGTGGCTTTTTTTGCAGCGGGGGGCGGAAGCACACAGTTTCCGAGTAAGGAATCGCCTCAAAGTTGACCTCAAAACTGCGATCACGAGCAGCACGGGTGGTCAGGTGGGTAATCACCGCACCGGGGCCAAAGGCTTGCGGGGCGCCGCCGGAGATTTTCAGGACTTGGCCGGGTGCCAGGGTGGCGCTGCTGCTGGTGCCGCTGAGGTGAGTCTGGTCGTTGAGGTAGCGTTCGTGACGCAGGCGTGCGTAGAAAAAACCGCTTTCACTTTGCAGGTCTTCGTCCTGGGCATGAGGATCGCCGAGGCCGGTGTAGGGTTCAGCGTAGTGATAGGCCTCGCCGTAGGTGGTACTCGCGCCACGGCTTTGGTCGACGTCGCCGTTGAGTTGGGCGTTGGCGACACGGTGGTAGTAGGCGCGGATGTTGACGTGCTGCTCCACCACCTGATGGCTCGATTGCAAGGCCCACACGCCGTCTTGCCCGCTGCTGCTGGTGCCGGACTGCGGACGGTAAGGCAGCTCGACGTCGAACTGGTAGTGACGCTGATCATCGTGAAATTCCACCACGTCGATGTTCAGGCGTTCGTCGCGGGTGAGGCGGTACCAGATGCCCACGTCGGCCAGCAGACGCGAGATAAAGGCCAGGTCGCTTTCGCCGTATTGCATGACCTGTTCGCGCTTGGGGTATTCGCGCACCAGGCTGAAGAGAAAGTCCTGGCCTTCAAAATCGTGGCGGCTGCGCAGGATACTTTCGACAATGTCCGGTACTGATTGGTGTTGATAGATACGAAATTGTTGGCCCCGTCCCAGCAACGCCAGACGCGGTTCCAGGATGACTTCGTAGCGGGCTTCGTCCAGCGAGCCGGACAGGCGCTTGAATCCGGTGACCACGCCATGAAGTGTGCGCAGTGGTTTAGCCGCCAGTGGGGTGAAACCGCGCCTCTGCACATTTTGCGGCGCACCATTCATGCTGAAACTGGCACTCTGCCCAATCATGGCACCGGCAGTAAGATCACGCTCGATACAGGTGAACTCAACACGATAGACAAAGGGCAGGCTAAGCCGCTCTTCGCCGGTGAAATTCAAGACATCAAGGCGGGGCTCAACGTTGCGCACCCTCAGGGTGTGTCGGCTGTGGTCGAAAAAGGGAGTCGAATTCATTGGCGCTCCCTATTCAGCACACAAGACACCGGGTCGCCCCTTCGCTGAAACGTGTGGCTCGAACCTGCTGATACAGTGCTGGATATCATTCATGTCAGTCCCTGGGTAAGCCTCTTCACAAAGAGCCAGGAGGGTAAAGGCTCTTTATCACCCAGTAATGTCGGAGCATTCGTCTTTCCCAGAAGGGAACTTCTCGATTCCTTTTTCTCACCTTGAGCACCGGGATCGGCATGACGTCATTGAGGCTCACAGTGGCCAATATCGGCCTGGGTGGCCCTAGCAAAAAAACTGCTGGCAAAACGGCACAAATCTATGCGCCACTAGCACCCTTCCTTTAATTGCGCGTACAAGGTCGGCGCCATCGCCGCCCCGTTTGGAGATTCCCGCCATGAGCGAGAGTGTGTTTGCCGATCGCATCGTGCAGAACCTGCTCGACACCGACTTCTACAAGCTGACCATGATGCAGGCGGTGCTGCACAACTACCCCAATGTGGAAGTTGAATGGGAGTTCCGTTGCCGTAACAGCGAGGACCTGCGCCCCTACCTGGCAGAAATCCGCTACCAGATCGAGCGCCTCGCCGAGTTGAGCCTGAGCCCGGATCAGTTGGGCTTCCTGGAACGCATCAGCTTTATGAAGCCGGACTTCCTGCGCTTCCTTGGCTTGTTTCGCTTCAACCTGCGCTACGTGCAGACCGGCATTGAGAACGGCGAGTTGTTTATCCGCCTGCGTGGCCCCTGGCTGCATGTGATTCTGTTTGAAGTGCCGTTGCTGGCCATCGTCAGCGAAGTGCGCAACCGTTATCGCTACCAGACCATCATCCTGGAGCAGGCCCGTGAGCAGTTGTATCGCAAGTTCGACTGGCTGACCGCCAACGCCAGCAACGATGAACTGGCCGAGTTGCAGGTCGCGGACTTCGGTACCCGCCGGCGCTTTTCCTACCGCGTGCAGGAGGAAGTGGTGAATGTGCTCAAGCACGACTTCCCCGGCCGCTTCGTCGGCACCAGCAACGTGCACCTGGCCCGCGAGCTGGACATGAAGCCCCTGGGCACCATGGCCCATGAATGGATCATGGCCCACCAGCAACTGGGCCCGCGCCTGATCGACAGCCAGATCGCCGCCCTCGATTGCTGGGTCCGCGAGTACCGTGGCCTCCTGGGCATCGCCCTGACCGACTGCATCACCACCGATGCCTTCCTCAGCGATTTCGATCTGTACTTCGCCAAGCTGTTCGACGGCCTGCGCCATGACTCCGGCGACCCGGTGCAGTGGGCCGAAAAAGCCATCGCCCATTACCACAAGCTGGGCATCGAGCCGATGAGCAAGACCCTGGTGTTCTCCGACAGCCTGACGCTGCCCAAGGCCCTGGAGATTTTCCGTGCGCTGCGCGGGCGGATCAATGTCAGCTTTGGCATCGGCACCAACCTGACCTGTGACATTCCAGGTGTGGAACCGATGAGCATCGTGCTTAAAATGACCGCCTGCAATGGCCAGCCCGTGGCGAAGATCTCCGATGAAGCGGGCAAGACCCACTGCACGGATCCGAACTTCGTCGCCTATTTGCGCCACGTTTTCAAAGTACCTGCCATCTCTAGCGAGGAGTGAATCATGCAAGCCGTACAGCGTGAGATTGCCCAACAGCTCAAGGTCCAACCACCGTTCCAGGACCACGCCGCCCTTGAGGCGGAAGTGGCCCGGCGGATTACCTTTATCCAGGACTGCCTGCTCAACTCGGGGCTCAAGACCCTGGTACTGGGCATCAGCGGCGGTGTCGACTCCCTGACCGCAGGCCTGCTGGCCCAGCGGGCGATGAAAGAGCTGCGCGCGCTCAAAGGTGATGAGGCTTACCGCTTTATCGCGGTGCGCCTGCCTTACGAGACCCAGTTCGACGAGCACGATGCCCAGGCCAGCGTGGACTTTATCAACCCCGACGAACGCCACACGGTCAATATCGGCCCGGCGGTCAAGGCCCTGGCCAACGAAGTAGCGGCCTTCGAAGGCAAGGCTGCGGTGTCTCGTGACTTTGTGCTGGGCAATACCAAGGCGCGGATGCGCATGGTTGCGCAATACACTATCGCCGGCGCAGCGAGCGGCCTGGTGATCGGCACCGACCATGCGGCGGAAGCGGTGATGGGGTTTTTCACCAAGTTCGGTGATGGCGCGTGCGACCTGGCACCGTTGAGCGGGCTGGTGAAAAACCAGGTACGCGCGATTGCGCGGCACTTTGGTGCGCCGGAGTCGCTGGTGGAAAAAATCCCGACGGCCGACCTGGAAGACCTGTCACCGGGCAAGCCGGATGAAGCGTCCCATGGCGTGACCTATACCGAGATCGATGCGTTCCTGCACGGCCAGCCGGTGCGTGAGGAAGCGTTCAGGATTATCTGCGAGACCTATCGCAAGACTGAGCACAAGCGGGTGATGCCGTTTGCGCCTTGAGGTGAGGCGGGGGGTTGTGTATTGATTGTCAGGCCGCTATCACCGGCAAGCCCGCTCCCACAGTTGAATGTATTCATACATCAAAATGTGGGGGCGGGCTTGCCGGTGATGAACGATAACGCGGCCTGTGGCCTTACTTCAGGGTCACAGTGCCTTTCATCATCGAGATGTGGCCTGGGAACGAGCAGAAGAACATGTACTTGCCGTCAGCCTTGAGCTTGGACACGTCGAAAGTCACCGAATCAGTCTCGCCAGCGCCGATGATCTTGGTGTGGGCGATGATGCGGGCGTCGTCTTTTTTCAGGTAGTTGTTTTCGATACCGGCAGCCATGCCCTCGGTTGCAACCGGCTGCATATCAGCCTCAGTGGTCAGCACCCAGTTATGGCCCATGACGTTCTTTGGCAGGTTACCGGAGTGCTTGAGCTCAACGGTGAACGTCTTGCAGCTCTTGTCGATTTCAATGGCCTTGGTGTCAAAGGACATTTGGTCGGTGGAGTCGACAGTGACCTTGCACTCTGCAGCAAGCAACTGGCCGCTAGCCAGAGTCAGCAGGGAAACAGCAACGATTTTGGCAAACATGTGAATCTCCAAGGCAGGGTTTAGAAAACGCATATGCGACAAGGGTGCCTGAGGCAGGCAGATGTTCCAATGATCTGAATCAACAAATTGTATACAACTTTAGGCTATCAGACTGATCGACAGAATCAACCAGCCAAAGTGCCGCACGGGGCCTATGATCGGCTCATCTTTGTTTCCTGGAGTCCGCCCCATGCACCTCAATAGCCTGTTATGCAGCCTGCTTGCCGCTTATGCCTGTGGCGCCAGCGGTACTTACGAAACGGTTAATGTCGACTAACGTTTAACCTAGAGAGGCGATTCTGAAACCCGATTAACCCTTGGGGCACGTTTAAAGGCAGAATACCCGCCGCTCAACCTCACCTTCGACCCCAGAGGATCGCCCATGGCAAAACCTAATTACTCCTTCGCCAAACGTCAGAGAGACTTGGCCAAGGAACAGAAGAAAGAGGAAAAGCTGCAACGCAAGAAAGCTGCGGCCGACGAAGAAGCAGGCGCACTGAACCCGGATGCCGAGGGTGAAGTGGCTGCTGACGATACCCAAACACCGAAAGACCAGGCACCCGAGGCCTGAGTAACCACACAGGCTTATGTAGGAGTCGGCTTGCCGGCGATGGCGGCGCCCGGTAGACCACTGTCGCCGGCAAGCCGGCTCTTACAGTGGGTCTAATGGCATCACCGTCACCCGCACTTCCGGGTCATGGCTGCCCCCTCCCAGGATCACCCCGCGCAACGGCGAGACATCGGAGAAATCCCGGCCCCAGGCCAGGGTGATGTGTTCCAGTGCCGGCTGCACATTGTTGGTCGGATCAAAATCCACCCAGCCCGACAACGGGCAAAACACCGACACCCATGCGTGCGACGCATCGGCGCCGATCAGCCGTGGCTGGCCGGGCGGCGGCTGGGTCAGCAGGTAGCCACTGATATAACGCGCCGCCAGGCCCCGTGAGCGCAGGCAGGCGAGCATCAGGTGGGCAAAATCCTGGCACACCCCCCGTCGACGCTCCAGCACCTCCACCAGCGGCGTGGCCACCTGGGTGGCTTCGGCATCGAAGGTGAACTCGCAAAAAATCTTCTCCATCAACGCCTGTACCCCCAGCAACAGCGGCCGGCCGGGCGCAAAGCAGCTCTGGGAGAACTCGACGAAGTTTTTCTTCAAGTGCACGTAGGGCGACTCGAAACGATAGCGGCACGCCTCGATGGCCTCCAACGACAATGGCTGGCCGCTGTAGGTCAGGCGGTTGCGGGTCTGGTCCCAGGGCGGTGACTGGCTGAAGTCCAGCACGGGCCGGGCCAGCACTTCCACGGTCAAGCCAGCGTTGACCAGCAATTCATCATGGGGCCGCTCGAACGCCAGCCGGGTGATCGGGTTGCCAAACACGTCCAGCTCATCACGACGCGCTGTCGGCTCGGGGCTGATCTCCAGTTGCCGCGAGGTACAGCGCTGCCAGGCACACGGGCGCGGCCATAAGTGCGCCAGTTGCTGGGCCAGGGACACCGGGCTGTCATAGTGGTAATGGGTATCGTGGAAAATCTGGTAGCGCGCGCTCATCACACAGACACCGTTTGCTGGCTGACATCATCTACATGGGCAAAATGGCGCAGGGCCAGGCGATCGGAGACCTGCCCGCTTTCATCGGCGACCGCCTGCAGCAGGTCCGCCAGGCCATCGAGGGCCCCGCGCACGCTGGCATCACCAAACAGCGGGTTCTCCAGGCAGCCCAGGTCAAAGCGCGCCAGGCGCTCTACCAGCGGCGCCAGTCCGGCCTCGCGGGGCACGCCGAAGTCATCGTTGAGCCGACGCAAGGTGCGGCTCACCAGCTTGAGCTGGAACAGCACCGCATGGGGGTTCTGTTCATCCAGCAACAACAGGTCCAGCACCGGAATCAATTGCGGCACCGCCAGGTAGCGCGAACGGTAGGTGATGCTGCTGTTGCCCAGCTCCAGCAACCACTCCAGCCCGGCCTGGTCGAACACCGCCACCCCGCGCAGGAAGGCCGCGAGGCTGCTGCTGAGAAATTGCAGGCGCTCGATGCGCCGACCCATCATCAAAAAGCGCCAGCCTTCGTCGCGGGTCATGTCGTCGAGGGCAAAGCCGGACAGCGCCGCCAGGGACATCACCAGGCGGTTGAGGAAGTCCAGCAACTGGCCAAAGTCCGGCGCTTCGCGCTCCAGCTCCAGGGCTTCGCGCTGCAGCTCCACCAGAGCCTGCCAGTTCTCTCGGGACAGCTTGCCGCGCACCTGGGACGCCGCCCACTGCAAGCGCTGCAGGTTGGCACGCAGGCTCGACGGCCAGTCATCACCGAGCAGGGCCTGTAGCAGGCGCTCGGGCAACTCGCCCTCCTCCGGCAGCAGGCGCAGGCTTTCGCCGAGTTCCACGGCGGCCTGCAAGGCCAACGGGTCGTCACCATCGACATAGCGGGCGAGGACGATGCGCAGCCAGCGCGCGCTGTCATCGCAGCGCTCGCAGTAGCGGCCGAACCAGAACAGGTTTTCTACCACGCGCGACGGCAGGTACGGATCGCGGCGCACCAGGTCATGGGTGCCGATCACCCTCTGCGCGCGCCATTGTTCGCCGCCGGGGGCACGCTCGCCCAGCACCCAGGTGTCCTTGCTCGCCCCGCCACGCTGCATCGACACCACTTCGGCGTCCGCATGGGCCGCCACGCGGGTCAGGCCACCCGGCAGCACCCGATAGCCATCCTCACCGGCCACCGCGTACACACGCATGCCGATGGCGCGATGTTGCAAATGGTCATCCACGGTGTGCCAGACCGGCGCCTGAGACAGCTGCGCCAGCTCCTGGGCCACGTAGGCGTATGGGCGCGCCTGCATGCGTTCGGCCAGGGCCTGGCGTTGTTCGGCATTCAAGTCGCGGCCAAATACCGGGGCAAAACTCTGCGAGGGAAATGCTGGCTTGATCAGCAGCTCCGGCAGTTTTTCCAGGGCTTCGGCCAGCACCGGCGCTTCGCCGCACCACCAGGTGGCGATGGACGGCAGGATCAGTTCTTCGCCAAACAGAAACTGATTGATCTTCGGCAGGAAACCCAGCAGCCCAGGGGACTCCAGCACGCCGGCGCCCAGGGCATTGGCCACCAGCACATTGCCCTGGCGCACCGCGTCCAGCAGGCCGGGCACGCCCAGGGCCGAGTCGGTGCGCAGCTCCAGGGGGTCGCAAAAATCATCGTCCAGCCGCCGCATGATCGCGTGCACGCGGCGCAGGCCGCTGAGGGTTTTCAGGTACACGGTGCTGTCGCGCACGGTCAGGTCGCCGCCTTCTACCAGGGGGTAGCCAAGCTGGCGGGCCAGGTACAGGTGTTCGAAATAGCTTTCATTGAAGCGCCCCGGGGTCAGCAGCACGATCAGCGGCGGCTGGTCATCGCCGGGGGCCTGGCGGGCCAGGGTTTCCTGCAGGGTGCGGAAGAACCCGGTGAGGTGCTGCACCTGCAAGTCGCGATACAAATCCGGGAATGCGCGGGAAACGATGGTGCGGTTTTCCAGGGCGTAGCCGGCACCGGACGGCGCCTGGGTACGGTCCGCCGTGACCCACCAGCGGCCATCCGGGGTGCGCGCCAGGTCCACCGCGTACAGGTGCAGGAACACCCCATCGGGCGGCTGGATGCCCTGGCAAGGCCACAGGAAGTTGTTATGCCCAAACACCAGCTCTGCCGGCAGCAAGCCTTCGGCAATCAGGCGTTGCGGGCCGTACAGGTCGGCCAGCACCGCATTGAGCAAGCACGCGCGTTGGGCAATGCCTGCCGCCAAATGCGCCCACTCATCCGCCGCCAATACGTGGGGCAGCAGGTCCAGTTCCCATGGGCGATCGGCGCCCTTGGGGTCGGCATAGACGTTGTAGGTCACGCCGTTTTCCTGGATCTGCCGCGTCAACAACGCCTGGCGCTGGGCCAACTGCGCCGGGGTGCTGCGTTGCAGATGGTCGAGCAGGCGCTGCCAATGGGCGCGCACGGCGCCGCTGTCATCCAGCAGTTCGTGATAGGTGCCCGCAGTCAGCGGGTAACGGTCGAGCAAGTCGGACATGGAACGCTCGGCAGGGGCAAGGGGGCTCAGATTAACCCAACAAACATTGCAAATCCTCTGTGGAAACTGGGCTTGCGTGGGAGCGGGTTTGCTCGCGATAGCGGTGGGTCGGCCAATGCATGTACTGGCTGATATTCCGTCATCGCGGGCAAGCCCGCTCCCACATAAGCCCGCTCCTATAGGTGGAGTTGTGTTTAGTCATTTTTATTGGCGAAGCGCCGCAGATCCAGGGTCATTGGCAGTTCATCGTTGATCACCACCGTCGGCACCGGCAATTTCCCCGGGCTGTGGCCCAAACGGAAGAACCGCGCCATGCGTCGGCTTTCCGCTTCGTTGGCATTCACCGGCAAGCTGTCGTAATTGCGCCCGCCCGGATGGGCCACGTGGTATTGGCAACCACCCAGGGAGCGTTGCATCCAGGTATCCAGCAAGTCGAATACCAACGGCGCATGCACGGCGATGGTCGGCTGCAGGCAATTGGCCGGTTGCCAGGCGCGATAACGCACGCCCGCAACGTACTCGCCGACCCGGCCGGTAGCATGCAGTGGCACGGCCACCCCGTTGCAGGTCAGCACATAGCGCTGCGGCGCCAGGCCGCTGAGTTTTACCTGCAAGCGCTCAAGGGATGAATCCACATAGCGCACCGTACCGCCCGCCGCGCCCTCTTCGCCCAGTACATGCCAGGGCTCCAGGGCCTGGCGCAGTTCCAGCTCGATACCGCTGACGGCATAGTCGCCGACCTTGGGAAAGCGAAACTCCAGGTGTGCCGCGAACCACTCGGCGCGCAGCGGATAACCGGCGGCGTTGAGCTCGACAATCACGTCGGCAAAGTCCTGCTCGATAAAGTGCGGCAGCAGGAAGCGATCGTGCAGCTCCGTGCCCCAGCGCGCCAGCTTCGGCGGCGCGTAGGGTTCACGCCAGAAGCGCGCCACCAGGGCGCGCAGCAGCAACTGTTGGGTCAGGCTCATGCGCGCATGGGGCGGCATTTCAAAAGCGCGCAACTCCAGCAGGCCCAGGCGCCCGGTGGCGCCATCCGGCGAGTAGAGCTTGTCGATGCAGAATTCGGCGCGGTGGGTATTGCCGGTGACGTCGATCAACAGGTTGCGCAGCAAGCGGTCCACCCGCCACGGCGGGCATTCCTCGCCTGGCGCGGGCATTTGCGCGAAGGCGATTTCCAGTTCATACAGCGCGTCGTTGCGCGCCTCATCCACCCGTGGTGCCTGGGAGGTCGGGCCGATAAACAGCCCGGAAAACAGGTACGACAACGAGGGGTGGTTATGCCAGTAGCTGATCAGGCTGCGTAACAGGTCCGGGCGGCGCAGGAACGGCGAATCCTTGGGCGTGGCCCCACCCAGCACAAAGTGGTTACCGCCGCCGGTGCCGGTGTGGCGCCCGTCGATCATGAATTTTTCGGTGGTCAGGCGGGTTTGCCGGGCCTCTTCATAGAGGAACTCGGTGCGCTCCACCAGTTCGTCCCAGGTGGCGGACGGCTGCACGTTGACTTCGATCACGCCAGGGTCTGGCGTCACACGGAAGTTGCTCAGGCGTGGGTCACTCGGCGGCTCGTAACCTTCCAGCAGCACCGGGCAATGCAGTTCCTGGGCGGTGGCCTCGATGGCGCTCACCAACTCCAGGTAATCCTCGACCCGCTCCAGGGGCGGCATGAACAGGTAGAGCCGCCCTCCCCGCGCTTCGGCGCACAAGGCGGTACGGGTCAGCCAGTCGGCAGACTCGTCGATCTTGGGCACACGCTCATCGCTGGGCGCAGGCTCGCCAGGGCCTGGCGTGGTGATGGCCAGCGCCGGCAGATCCTGATTGGGATCGGTCGGATGCACAAAGGGGTAATCTGCCACCGTCACCCAGGGCTGAGAGGCCAGGGGCAGGCGATAGCCCAGTGGCGAATCACCCGGCACCAGCCGGCAGTGGGTGTCGCGCAGGTACCAACGGCCACTCTGCCAGCGGTCGTTGGCCGCCGTGCGCGCCAGGGGCAGTACGTGGCCGATGACTTTATCCAGGCCCTGGCTGAACACCTTGCGCAGGCGTTCGCGCTCCAGCTCATCGTCCAGGCGCGAATCCTGGGGGCTGACGTTCTGCGGCAAGGCTCCTTCGCGCCACAGGTAGTAAAAATTGTCCTCGAAGGCCGGGAATACAAAGCGTGCGGGGAGCTTCAGGCGCTCGGCAATGCTCGCCAGGAAGCGCCCTGCCATCACGTCATCCGCACCGTAGTCCTGCTGCTCGTCGGCAATCAACGCGTCGTTGTGCCAGACCGGCACGCCGTCCCGACGCCAATGGCAATTGAGCGACCAGCGCGGCAGTTGCTCGCCGGGGTACCACTTGCCCTGGCCGAAGTGCACCAGGCCCTTGGGCGCGTAGTGCTTGCGCATGCGCTGGAACAGCTCGGCAGACAGCCGGCGCTTGTCCGGGCCGAGGGCGGCGGTGTTCCACTCGGCGCCGTCGGGGTCGTCGATGGAAACAAAGGTCGGTTCGCCGCCCATGGTCAGGCGCACATCGTCCCTGAGCAGGTCGCCATCGATCTGCCGCCCGAGGGCCTGGATCGCCAGCCATTGCTCTTCAGTGTAGGGCTTGGTGACGCGCGGCGCTTCCCAGATGCGCTCTACCGACATTTCGTGGGTAAATTCGCACTCGCACGGTTCCACCAGCCCACTGATCGGGGCGGCAGACGATGGATCAGGACTACACGCCAACGGGATATGCCCTTCACCAGCGAACAGGCCGGAGGTGGCATCCAGGCCGATCCAGCCGGCACCGGGCAAGTACACCTCGCACCAGGCATGCAGGTCGGTGAAGTCCACCTCGGTACCGGAGGGCCCGTCGAGGGCCTTGACGTCGGCGGTCAACTGGATCAGGTAGCCGGAGACAAACCGTGCCGCCAAGCCCAGGTTGCGCAGCAATTGCACCAGCAGCCAGGCCGAGTCACGGCAGGAGCCGGAGGCGTTTTCCAGGGTGAATTCGGGGGTTTGTACGCCAGGCTCCATGCGGATCAGGTAGCCGATATCGGCGGCCAGGCGCTGGTTGAGGCCGACCAGGAAATCCACGGCCGGCAGCGGCGTGCGGTCGATACCGGCCAAGTACGCGGCAAACTTGGGGGTCAGCGGCAGGGTTTCCAGATACGGTGCCAGCTCGCGCTGCTCATCGGCGGCGTAGCTGAAGGGGATGTGTTCGGCGTAGGGCTCAAGGAAAAAGTCGAACGGATTGAACACCGCCATCTCGGCCACCAGATCGACCTCGATGCGCAGCTCGTCAGTCTTTTCCGGGAACACCAGGCGCGCCAGGTAATTGCCCTGGGGATCTTGCTGCCAATTGATGAAATGCTGCTCGGGCAGCACCTTCAGCGCGTAGGACAGGATCCGCGTGCGGCTATGGGCTGCCGGGCGCAGGCGTACAATCTGCGGGCCAAGCTCCACAGCGCGGTCGTAGCGGTAATGCGTAACGTGGTGCAACGCGACATGAATCGACACGGCGGCCTCCTGCGAGCCAGGGCATGGAAACAAAGCGCGCAAGACTTATGCCAGTGCGGCGGTCATTGCGCTTTATCGAGGGACCCGGTGCAGTACAGCACCAAAACGGCGCGAGAGTGACCGCCGTGGTGCGAGGGTTGCACATATTTGTGGCGCAAGCGCGGGGCGCAGTGGTGAATCTACCCAATCAGCGCGTTTTGCGCGCGGCGATGACGGCTTGGCGCATGGAGTATGTGGCGCTGGTGCTTGATGTTGAGCTGGTTTTCTCTCTCGAGGTCGAGGGTGGCTGGTCTGGCGTCATCGCAGGCAAGCCAGCCCCCACAATTTTAAATTGTGAACCTGATCAGATGTGGGAGCTGGCTTGCCTGCGATGACGGCTTGACGGCTTGACGGGCGCCACCTTAACAAGCAGGTTTCCCACCCGCGGCAAAGCAAAACGCCAGCACGGAGGCTGGCGTTTTGCATTTCAGGCGGTGATCAGCGCGGCACGACCGGCTTGCGCGCAGGCTTCTTGCCTTTGCCCTTGGCCGCGTCGGTGCGTTCTTTAGCTGCCTGCTTGTTGCGCGCCATGGCCGCGGCCTTGGCTTGTTCGCGCTTGTCCCACGGGTTGCTGCCGTCGCTGCCACGGGGCGGCAGGCCGGTGTGCTGGGTGAGGATCTTGGTGGTGGTTTCCTTGGCGACCTTATGGCTGCCCACCGGCGTCGAGTTCTTGCGACGAGCACTCTGGTAGCTGTCGGTGGACGGCTGGTGCAGCGGGATCAACTGCTCCTTGCCCGGCCCGATCAGGTCGGCGCGGCCCATGCGCGTCAGCGCTTCACGCAGCATCGGCCAGCCTTTGGGGTCGTGGTAGCGCAGGAACGCCTTGTGCAGACGGCGCTGGTCTTCGCTCTTGACGATGGTCACCGCGTCGCTCTTGTAGGTGACCTTGCGCAGCGGGTTCTTGCCCGAGTGGTACATCGCGGTGGCGGTGGCCATTGGCGAGGGGTAGAACGCCTGCACCTGGTCGGCACGGAAGCCATTGCCCTTGAGCCACAGGGCCAGGTTCATCATGTCTTCATCGGTGGTGCCGGGGTGGGCGGCGATGAAGTACGGGATCAGGTACTGCTCCTTGCCCGCTTCCTTGGTGTACTTCTCGAACATGCGCTTGAACTTGTCATAGCTGCCGATGCCCGGTTTCATCATCTGATTGAGCGGACCTTCCTCGGTGTGTTCCGGGGCGATCTTCAGGTAACCACCGACGTGGTGGGTCACCAGCTCTTTGACATATTCCGGCGACTCCACGGCCAGGTCGTAGCGCAGGCCGGAAGCGATCAGAATCTTCTTCACACCCGGCAACGCACGGGCGCTGCGGTACAGCTGGATCAACGACGAGTGGTCGGTGTTCAGGTTCGGGCAGATGCCTGGGAACACGCAGGACGGCTTGCGGCACGCGGATTCGATTTCCGGGCTCTTGCAGGCGATGCGGTACATGTTCGCGGTCGGCCCGCCGAGGTCGGAAATCACCCCGGTAAAGCCCGGGACTTTGTCGCGGATTTCTTCGATCTCGCGAATGATCGACTCTTCGGAACGGTTCTGGATGATCCGGCCTTCGTGCTCGGTGATCGAGCAGAAGGTGCAGCCGCCGAAGCAGCCACGCATGATGTTCACCGAGAAGCGGATCATGTCGTAGGCGGGGATCTTCTCTTTGCCATACACCGGGTGTGGGACACGGGCGTAAGGCATGCCGAACACGTAGTCCATTTCTTCGGTGGTCATGGGAATGGGCGGCGGGTTGAACCACACGTCCACTTCGCCATGTTTCTGTACCAGCGCGCGGGCGTTGCCTGGGTTGGTTTCCAGATGGAGCACGCGGTTGGCGTGGGCATACAGCACCGAGTCGCCCCGGACTTTTTCCACGGACGGCAGACGAATGACCGTCTTGTCACGGGTCATACGCGGGCTGGCCAGGATCTGTACGACCTTGGCCTCTTCCGGGTCTTCAACCGGGCCCTTTTCCTGCTCGATGGCGCAGGCCTGGGTGTCCTGGGTATTCACGTACGGGTTGATGATCTTGTCGATCTTGCCCGGACGGTCGATACGGGTGGAGTCCACTTCGTACCAGCCTTCCGGCGTGTCACGGCGAATGAACGCGGTGCCGCGCACGTCGGTGATGTCTTCGATCTTGTGGCCCCACGACAGGCGCTGGGCAACTTCGACAATCGCTCGCTCGGCGTTGCCGTACAGCAGGATATCGGCGGTGGCGTCGATCAGGATCGAGTTGCGCACCCGGTCCTGCCAGTAGTCGTAGTGGGCGATGCGGCGCAGCGAAGCCTCGATGCCACCGAGCACGATCGGCACGTTCTTATAGGCTTCCTTGCAGCGCTGGCTGTACACCAGGCTCGCCCGGTCCGGGCGTTTGCCGGCCATGCCGCCTGGGGTGTAGGCGTCGTCGGAACGGATTTTCTTGTCGGCGGTGTAGCGGTTGATCATCGAGTCCATGTTGCCGGCCGCGACGCCGAAGAACAGGTTCGGCTCGCCGAGCTTCATGAAGTCGTCTTTGGACTGCCAGTTGGGCTGGGCAATGATCCCGACGCGAAAGCCCTGGGACTCCAGCAGCCGGCCGATGATCGCCATGCCAAACGACGGATGGTCAACGTAGGCATCGCCGGTGACGATGATGATGTCGCATGAATCCCAGCCAAGCTGATCCATCTCCTCCCTGCTCATGGGCAGGAATGGCGCTGGACCGAAACATTCGGCCCAATACTTGGGATAGTCAAATAACGGCTTGGCTGTTTGCATGACGGTGACCGGTGTTGAGATGAAAAATCGCGGGCGCGGAATATAGCACAAATTTTGACCAATTCCGACCTTTGCAGTCGGAATTGGCGAGACCGTCTTTTACTCGTCCTCGAAGTTGTAGCTGCCCGGCGCGAGGTTTTCGAAACGTGTGTATTTACCGATAAACGCCAGGCGCGTGGTGCCGATCGGCCCGTTCCGCTGCTTACCGATAATGATCTCGGCGATGCCTTTGTGTTCGGTCTCCGGGTGATAAACCTCGTCCCGGTACACGAACATGATCACGTCGGCATCCTGCTCGATCGCTCCGGATTCACGCAAGTCGGAGTTGATCGGGCGTTTGTTCGGCCGCTGCTCCAGGGAGCGGTTGAGCTGCGAGAGCGCAACCACCGGGCAGTTGAACTCCTTGGCCAGGGCCTTGAGGGAGCGCGAGATTTCGGAAATCTCGTTGGTCCGGTTGTCGCCGCCGGAACCAGGGATCTGCATCAATTGCAGGTAGTCGATCATGATCAGGCCGACATCGCCGTGCTCACGCACCAGGCGCCGGGTGCGTGCGCGCATTTCCGACGGGCTGATGCCCGCGGTGTCGTCGATGAACAGCTTACGGTCGTTGAGCAGGTTGACCGCCGAGGTCAGGCGCGGCCAATCGTCGTCTTCGAGGCGACCGGCACGCACCTTGGTCTGGTCGATGCGGCCCAGGGACGAGAGCATCCGCATGATCAGCGATTCACCTGGCATCTCCAGGGAGTACACCAGTACGGCCTTCTCGCTGCGCAGTACCGCGTTCTCCACCAGGTTCATGGCAAACGTGGTCTTACCCATGGACGGACGACCGGCGACGATGATCAAGTCAGCCGGTTGCAGGCCGCTGGTCATGCCGTCGAGGTCGGTGTAGCCAGTGGACAGGCCGGTGATGGCATTGTCGGTGTTAAACAGCGTGTCGATGCGGTCGATGGCCTTGGTCAACAGGTCGTTGACGCTGACCGGGCCGCCGGTCTTGGGCCGCGCTTCGGCGATCTGGAAGATCTGCCGTTCGGCTTCATCAAGGATTTCTTCTGCCGTGCGGCCTTCGGGGTTGAAGGCGCTGTCGGCGATTTCCGTGGCGATGCCAATCAGCTGTCGCAAGGTGGCCCGTGCGCGGACGATCTGCGCGTAGGCCTTGATGTTGGCGACAGATGGCGTGTTTTTCGCCAATTCGCCCAGGTAACCGAGGCCGCCCACCTGCGAGGTCTGACCTTCCTTGTCCAATTGCTCGGCAAGGGTCACGACATCGATGGGGGAGTTAAGGTCGGCCAGTTTGGCGATGGCGCGGAAAATCAGGCGGTGGTCATGGCGATAGAAATCACCGTCCGAGACTTGATCGAGCACGCGTTCCCAGGCGTTGTTGTCCAGCATCAAGCCACCGAGCACGGCCTGTTCGGCCTCGATGGAATGCGGCGGCACCTTCAGGGCAGCGGTTTGCAGATCGTATTGCTCAGGAGCGGAGATATCGTTCATGGCCACTTGAAATTAGGGGGTCTGAAAAAACAAAAGGCACGACCTGTAAACAGGATCGTGCCCGATGTTAACCGCCTGGCACCGGGGGTGCCAGTCAGTTAGCTTGCTTTAAGCTGCTACCACTACAACGCGTACGGTGGCTTCAACTTCAGCGTGCAGGTGCACGGCTACGTCGAATTCGCCTACGTTGCGGATGGTGCCGTTCGGCAGACGAACTTCGCTCTTCTGCACTTCAACGCCGGAGGCGGTCAGTGCATCAGCGATGTCGTGGGTGCCGATCGAACCGAACAGCTTGCCTTCGTCACCGGCGGTGGCAGTGATAGTCACTTCCAGCTCAGCCAGTTGGGCGGCACGGGTTTCAGCCGAAGCTTTCTTGTCTGCTGCAGCTTTTTCCAGCTCAGCGCGACGCTCTTCAAACGCGGCCAGGTTGGCAGCGGTTGCAGCGGTGGCTTTGCCGTATGGCAGCAGGTAGTTACGACCGTAGCCGGCCTTAACGTTTACTTTGTCGCCCAGGTTGCCCAGGTTGGCGACTTTTTCCAGAAGGATCAGTTGCATGTGAAAATCCTCTAACTTTTAACCTTCACCGTTCGCGTTATCGGCGTCTTTCGGCGCCAGACGACCGCGAAAATCAATCAGGCCGTCGACAATGGCCAAGACCACGAGTAACGGATAGATCAGTTGCATAAACAGCAACAGCGTCACGTACAACCCCACCAGCCAGAACCTGGCCAGGCGCTTTTGCGCCACCAGCCCGTGAATCAGGGCCAGCCCGGCAATCACCAGCGGTACGCTGCACAACGGCGTCAACATGGCCATTTGCGGACCGAAGTTCGGCCCTACAAGCATGCACGCCAGCAGCAACATCGCTGGTCCTGCGGGGATTCTGATACTGCGAAACTCGCGACCAAAACCACCTGGGTTATACAACAACGCCTGCCAGTAGCGCCCAAGAATCAGGCTCAGCACACTGACGATCTGCAACAGTGCCGCTATCAGGCCGGTAAGGACCGGAGCAATCAGTGTGGCCATGCGCGCTCGCTCATCTACCGACAATTGCTGGTAGAGATCCCCGAGGGCCAGTGGCAGGATTTTTACCAACTCCTGCGACAGCGCCTCGATTTGCGGGCGGAAAGCCGCGCCAAGCACCACTGAATACACCACTCCCAATGCCACGCTGACCAGCAGCGTACGGACCCAGGACTCACTTGCGCGCAGAACCAACGCAAGGCTCGAAGACCCCAGCAGTACCAGAAGTACCCGCGGATCGTCGAATTGCAGCCACCAGATCAAGGCCGGCAGCAACCCCAGGGCAAGGACGCCCAGGGCGTCCTTCAAACCGCGCCGCAGCAGCACAAGGCTTCCTGCGGCAGCACCCAACCAATACAACAACGGCAATGCAGCACATCCAGCCACTACCAGAGTGGCCTGCACACGACCGCGCATGATGAACTCAGCTAAGGCGCGCATGCATTCAATCCCTTACTACTTGTCGACTGCCCGGTCTCAGCGGCCGTGGCTGTCGGTGTAGGCCAGCAGGGCCAGGAAGCGGGCGCGCTTGATAGCGGTGGCCAGCTGACGCTGATAACGAGCTTTGGTACCGGTGATACGGCTTGGAACAATTTTGCCGGTCTCGGATACGTAGGCTTTCAGAGTGTTGAGATCTTTGTAATCGATCTCCTTCACTTCTTCAGCGGTGAAGCGGCAAAACTTACGACGACGGAAGAAACGTGCCATTTGATAGGCTCCTTAATAAGGTCCGTGGATTACTCGTCAGCGTTATCGCTGTTGTCGCTGTCATCACTATCAGCGCTTTCAGCGCCTTCGTGCTCAGGACGGTCGCGACGCTCACGGCGCTCACTGCGGTTTTCTTCAGCCTTGAGCATCTCGGATTGGCCGGTAACGGCTTCTTCGCGACGGATGACCAGGTTACGGATCACTGCATCGTTGTAGCGGAAGTTGTCTTCCAGCTCGGCCAGGGCCTTGCCAGTGCACTCAACGTTCAGCATCACGTAGTGAGCCTTGTGAACATTGTTGATTGCGTAGGCCAGTTGACGACGGCCCCAATCTTCCAGACGGTGGATTTTGCCGCCGTCTTCTTCGATCAGCTTGGTGTAACGCTCAACCATGCCGCCGACTTGCTCGCTTTGATCCGGGTGGACCAAAAAGATGATTTCGTAATGACGCATGAATGCTCCTTACGGGTTGTAGCCTGCCGCTCAAAAACGGTCAGACAAGGAGTGAATGACACTTAGGAATCTTGCCGAAGGGAGGCACATCGGTGCCCGCCAGGAAGGCAAGGGGCGCAATTGTAGAGAAGGGGGAGAAAGGGCGCAAGGCAATTGGTGATTATTTGACCAAAAACCAATGTGGGAACAGGCTTGTGTGGGAGCTGGCTTGCTTGCGATGCAGACACCTCGGCACATCAGGTGTACTGAGGTGATGCTATCGCAGGCAAGCCAGCTCCCACACAAGCCCGCTCCCACATTCGGACCTGCGCCAGACCTGATTACTTCTTGGCCTTGGCCTTGGCACCACGCTGGCGCTGGGCTTCGAACAGGCAGACGCCCGTCGCGACTGAAACGTTGAGGCTGCTGACGCTACCCGCCATCGGCAAGTGCACCAGGTAATCGCAATGTTCACGGGTCAGGCGACGCATGCCCTTGCCTTCGGCACCCATGATCAGGATGGTCGGGCCAGTGAGGTCCTGGTCATAAATGCTGACCTCGGCCTCCCCCGCCGTGCCCACGACCCACAAGCCGCGCTGCTGGAGTTTTTCCAGGGTGCGCGCCAGGTTGGTCACGGCCACCAGCGGAATCACTTCCGCCGCGCCGCAGGCGACTTTACGCACAACCGGCGTCAACGTGGCCGACTTGTCTTTAGGCACGATCACCGCCAGCGCACCGGCAGCATCCGCCGAACGCAGGCAGGCGCCGAGGTTATGCGGGTCGGTCACGCCGTCCAGCACCAGCAACAGCGGCGCGCCTTCGGTACGGTCCAGCAGCTCGTCGAGCATCGCCTCGCCCCAGACCTGGCTCGGACTCACGTCCGCTACCACGCCCTGGTGCACGCCTTCGACCCACACGTCCATTTCGCGACGCTCGGCCTGGCCGATGGCAACCTTGTTCTGGTTGGCCAGCTCCACCAGCGCTTGCACGCGCGGCTCGCTACGACCCTCGGCCAACCACACTTGCTTGACGCGCTTGGGATGGTGACGCAGCAACGCTTCTACGGCGTGTACGCCGTAGATTTTTTCCAGACTCATGACTTGGCCTTAGGTTTGCGCGACCCGCCGCTCTTGGCAGGGGCCGAACCCGCTTTTGGCGGGCCTTTACGGTGTTTACTCGGTTTGCTCGACGGCTTGTCGGCGGCCTGGGACTTTCCCCCAGACGCCGCTTTACCACCGCTTTTGGCTTCATTGAGCAGCTGCTGCTTCAACTCGCGACTCTTGCGCAGCTCGGCGTTTTTCGCCGCCGCATCGCTAGGGCGGTAAGCGTCACTGACCTTTTCCTTGCTCGACGAACGGCGAGCAGGCTTGGCGGCTGGCTCGGCGGCAACGGCCGCAGCAGCTTTGGCCGGAGCGCCTTTTTTCGCCGGCGCTGCAGTTTCAGCACCACGCTTCTTGCGACCAATCGGTGCATCGATGGTTTTTTCGGCCATCTCGAAGTCGATCTTGCGCTCGTCGAGATCGACGCGCATGACCCGCACTTCCACGGTATCGCCCAAGCGGAAGCTGCGACCGGTGCGCTCGCCCGCCAGGCGGTGATGCACAGGGTCGAAGTGGTAGTAGTCACCCGGCAAGGCAGTGACGTGCACCAGGCCTTCGACGTAGATATCGGTCAGCTCGACGAACAGGCCAAAGCCAGTCACCGCGGTGATCACACCCGGGAACGACTCGCCTACGCGATCCTTCATGAACTCGCACTTGAGCCAGTTCACCACGTCACGGGTGGCTTCGTCGGCACGGCGTTCGCTCATGGAGCACTGCTCGCCCAACTGTTCCAGGGCCGCTTCGTCGTACGGATAGATCCGTGCCTTCGGAATGGTCATGGCACCGGCACGCTTGACGTGCGGGGTGTTCTGCTTGGAATGGATCACGCTGCGGATAGCACGGTGCGTGAGCAGGTCCGGGTAGCGGCGGATCGGCGAGGTGAAGTGGGTATACGCCTCGTAATTCAGGCCGAAGTGGCCCTGGTTGTCGGCGCTGTACACCGCCTGGCTGAGGGAGCGCAGCATGACGGTCTGGATCAGGTGGAAATCCGGGCGGTCCTTGATGCTGGCCAGCAGCGCCTGGTAATCCTTGGGCGACGGGCCGTCCTTGCCTTTGTGCAGGGACAGGCCAAGCTCACCGAGGAAGGCGCGCAGTTTTTCCAAGCGCTCCGGCGGCGGACCATCGTGCACTCGGTACAGCGCAGGAATCTCGTGCTTTTTCAGGAATTCGGCGGTGGCCACGTTGGCCGCCAGCATGCATTCCTCGATCAGCTTGTGCGCGTCATTACGGGTGGTCGGCGTGATTTCGGCGATTTTGCGCTCGGAACCGAAAATGATCCGGGTTTCCTGGGTTTCAAAATCGATCGCGCCACGCACATGACGTGCGCCCAGCAACACCTTGTACAGCGAGTAGAGCTGCTTGAGGTGCGGGACTACGTCGGCGTACTGGCTGCGCAAAGCCTTGGCTTCGCTGGTTTTCGGCGTTTCCAGGATGGTGCTGACCTTGTTGTAGGTCAGGCGCGCCTGGGAGTGGATCACCGCTTCGTAGAACTGGTAGTCGGTCATTTCGCCGGTTTTCGAGATGGTCATCTCGCACACCATGGCCAAACGGTCGACTTTCGGGTTCAGGGAGCACAGGCCGTTGGACAGCTGCTCCGGCAGCATCGGGATCACGCGCTCAGGGAAGTACACGGAGTTGCCGCGCACCTGGGCTTCGTTATCCAGGGCCGAACCGATCTTCACGTAGCTGGATACGTCGGCAATCGCGACAAACAACTTCCAGCCGCCGGAGAACAGGCGCAGCTTGCCGGGCTTGGCTTCGCAGTAGACCGCATCGTCGAAGTCGCGGGCATCTTCGCCGTCAATGGTGACGAACGGCAGATGGCGCAGGTCGATGCGTTTCTCTTTGTCTTTTTCTTCGACTTCCGGCTTGAGCTTGGCGGCTTCTTTGAGCACTGCCTCAGGCCAGACGTGAGGAATATCGTAGGTGCGCAGCGCAACATCGATTTCCATGCCCGGCGCCATGTAGTTGCCGACCACTTCGACGATATCGCCCTGTGGTTGGAAGCGCGGGGTTGGCCAGTGGGTGATTTTCACCTCGACGAACTGACCGACCTTGGCAGCGCCATTGCGGCCCGGGGTCACCAGCACTTCCTGCTGGACCTTCGGGTTGTCCGGAATCACGAAACCGATGCCGCCTTCTTCGAAGTAACGGCCGACGATGGACTCGTGGGCACGGGACACTACTTCGACGATCACGCCTTCGCGCCGACCGCGACGATCCAGGCCCGACACACGCGCCAGGGCACGGTCGCCATCGAACACCAGGCGCATTTGCGCCGGGCTCATGAACAGGTCATCGCTGCCATCATCAGGGATCAGGAAGCCGAAGCCGTCACGGTGACCGGCAATGCGGCCAAGGATCAGGTCGAGCTTGTCCACCGGTGCGTAAGTGCCGCGGCGGGTGTAGATCAACTGTGCATCGCGCTCCATGGCGCGCAGGCGGCGGCGCAGCGCTTCGAGTTGGTCTTCGGTGGTCAGACCGAATTCTTCAACCAGCTGCTCGCGGCTAGCAGGCGAACCCCGATCGGCGAGATGCGCCAGGATCAGTTCGCGGCTAGGAATAGGGTTTTCATATTTTTCCGCTTCACGAGCGGCCTCGGGATCGAGGGACTGCCAATCGGCCATTAGAGAGTTTTCACCTTGTCTATATGTGGGTTAGTTTGGCATACGCGTATTGAAACGGGAAATTTCCAGCAATAACTAGCCGGGAAATGCGTTTTATAGCCCCGCAAAACCACCTTGCGCGACCGCCCGCGAAATTTTCCAGGCTTTTTTGATGACGGGGGTTTACAGCTCAAAAGTCACTCCGTATAGTGCGCGCCATCGACGACGGCAACGTTGAAGATACTGCCCAGATGGTGAAATTGGTAGACACGCCAGCTTCAGGTGCTGGTGACCGCAAGGTCGTGGAAGTTCGAGTCTTCTTCTGGGCACCAATTCAAAACTTGAGGTTTGCGCCTTGAGTCTCACAAAAACCCGCGAAAGCGGGTTTTTGCGTTACAGGCCTTTGATTTTTAACCGAAAAATTGATTTATAAAATCAAATCAGGGGTTTACAGATCAAAAAGCCCGCCGTATAGTTCGCCCCATCAACAGCGGCAACGTTGTTTGATAATGCCCAGGTGGTGAAATTGGTAGACACGCCAGCTTCAGGTGCTGGTGATCGCAAGGTCGTGGAAGTTCGAGTCTTCTCCTGGGCACCAAATTCAGATCAAACCCGCGAAAGCGGGTTTTTTCGTTTCTGGGGTTTAAAAACTCCCACTGCATTGCTCCCCTGTCCGCACTTGAGAAGTTTTATCGTTTATCCTTGCAATGATTTGTTGCACTCAAGTGAGGAAAACCCCGGATGATGATCCGCGATACCCGTCTCAAGACATCCCTTCTGCGTGGCCTGACCATCACTCTGCTCGGCCTGACCCTGCTCTCTCCCGCCGCCTACGCCGCCGACAAGGTTGAACTGACCCTGTACAACGGCCAGCACAAGGAAGTCGGCGATGAACTCGCCAAGGCCTTCGAAGCCAAGACCGGCATTCATGTGAATGTGCGCAAGGGCAGCAGCAACCAATTGGCCAGCCAGGTCGTCGAAGAGGGTGAGCGCTCCCCCGCCGACGTGATCTACACCGAAGAATCCCCGCCGCTCAACAAGCTCGGCGAACAAGGCCTGCTGGCCACTATCGACGCCAGCACCCTGGATGTCTTGCCCAAGGAATACGTAGCTGCCAACGGCGCCTGGATGGGCGTGACCGCACGCACCCGGGTCGTGGCCTTCAACCCAAAGTTGATCAAGGAAGAAGAACTGCCCAAGTCGGTCCTGGATTTTGCCGGCCCCGAGTGGCAAGGCAAGGTTGGTTTCGTCCCCACCAGCGGCGCCTTCCAGGAACAGGCCGTGGCCATCATCAAGCTGCATGGTCGTGAAGCCGCCGAGGAATGGCTGACCGGCCTGCGCGCGTTCGGCAAGGTCTACAGCAACAATATGGTGGCCCTCAAAGCCGTGGAAAACGGCGAAGTCGCGACGGTATTGGTGAACAACTACTACTGGTTTGCCCTGAAAAAAGAAAAGACCAACCTGGATTCGCAACTGCACTATTTCACCGATGGCGATGCCGGCGGCCTGATCACCGTATCGGCAGCGGCGGCACTCAAATCCAGCAAGCACCCCAAGGAAGCCCAGCAACTGCTGGCTTTCATGGCCAGCGAAGAAGGCCAGCGGGTTATCACCAATACCTCGGCTGAATACCCGTTGCGCAAGGGCATGGAGTCCAATCGCGGCCTCAAGCCTTTCAGCGAGCTGCAACCGCCAAAAGTCACTCCCGCCGACCTGGGCAATGCCGAAGAAGCCCTGGAGCTGGAACGTGAGGTTGGCCTGAACTGATGAACCCATCGCTACCGACCCCCGCCTTGCGCGGGGGTTTTAGTCCACGGCGCAAGCGCCCTTCAATCTGGTTGCTGCTGCCGGTCTTGCTCCTGGTGGGCCTGAGCCTGCTGCCATTGGTGTATGTGGGCCTCAAGGCCTGGCAAGCGGGCTGGACCGAAGCGGTGCATCTGCTGTGGCGCCCGTATGTGTTCGGGTTGCTGCGCAACACGTTGGCACTGATGGTTGGCGTAACCATGGCCTGCGCGGTGATCGGCCTGTCCCTGGCCTGGCTGCTGGAGCGCAGCAACCTGCCGGGCCGGCGGATCTGGGGAGTGATCCTGTGCCTGCCGTTTGCCGTGCCGGCGTTTGTCAGCGGCTTTACCTGGGTGTCGCTGAGCGCCCAGTTCGAAGGCCTGGGCGGTGCGATCCTGGTGATGACCCTGTCCAAGTACCCATTGGTGTTCCTGCCGGTGGCGGCCACCCTGCGCAACCTGGACCCGTCCCTGGAAGAGTCGGCCCGCACCCTGGGCCTGAATCGCTGGGGCGTATTCTTTCGCATCACCCTGCCACTGCTGTGGCCATCACTGTTGGCCGGCGCGCTGCTGATTGCCCTGCACATGCTGGTGGAATTCGGCGCCTTGTCGATCATCGGCCTGCAAACCTTCACCACGGCGATCTACCAACAGTTCGAGCTGGAATTTAGCAACGCCAATGCGGCGATGCTGTCTGCGGTACTGCTATTGATGTGCCTGACCCTGCTGTGGCTGGAGTTGCGCGTGCGCGGCAAGGGCCGGCATGTGCGCACCGGACAAGGCGCGGCGCGGCATGCCGAACAGGTTCGATTGGGCAGATGGGCGCCACTGGGCCAGTTGTATTGCGTGATGCTGGCGATCATTGGCAGTGGCATTCCGTTAGGGATGCTCGGTTACTGGCTGGCCGTGGGCTCTTCGGCCGCCTTCCCGGTTGCGCAAATCAGCGAGGCACTGCTGTCGTCCCTGGCCCTTTCCCTCGGCGGCGCCGCACTGTGCCTGGCGCTGGCTGTGCCGGTAGGCCTTTTGGTGGTGCGCTACAAGGGTCAACTGGCGCTATGGGCCGAACGCCTGCCGTACCTGCTGCACGCCCTGCCCGGCCTGGTGATTGCCCTGACCCTGGTGTATTTCGCCCTGCATTACGTGCCGGCGCTGTACCAGACCTCGGCGCTGCTGCTGATCGCCTATGCGCTGTTGTTCCTGCCACTGGCCCAGGCCCCCATCCGCACTGCGCTGAACAAGGCTGCGCCGCAGTTGGAAGAGGCGGCACGCACACTGGGCGCATCGTCGTTCAGCGCGTTCTGCCGGGTGACCCTGCCGATTATCTTTCCGGCATTGGGTGCGGCGTTTGCGCTGGTGTTCCTCGACGCGATGAAGGAATTGACCGCAACCTTGCTGCTCAGCCCTACGGGGCTGAATACCCTGGCCACGGCAGTATGGGCACACACCTCGAATGTGGAGTTTGCGGCGGCGGCGCCTTATGCGGCGTTGTTGATTCTGGTGTCGGGGTTGCCGGTGTATCTGCTGACGACGCGGATGTATCTGAGCCGCTGAGAGCGCCATCGCGGGCAAGCCCGCTCCCACACCTGTGGGAGCGGGCTTGCCCGCGATGGCGCCCGCTCAGGCGACGCTAGGCCCGAAACTGCCCCAGGCTGGCCTTCAACTGCGCCGCCAACCCATCCAGCACCTTGCCACTGGCCGTGGTTTCCACCACCGCCTGCGCCGCACGCTCGGCCTGGGCGTGGATCACCTCGACCCGCCCCCGCACCGCATGCGCGCCCTGGGCCTGGTGCTCGGCAGCCCGGGTCGCCAGGCCAATCGCCGCGTGCACCTGCTCTACCGAGGCCTGCACCGTTTGCTGCAGGCGCACGCTGTCACGCAGCACCAGCAGACCTTCGCTGGCCTGGCGCCCGGCCTTGCCGATGGTTTCGACTGCCTCGCGCGCGCCTTGCTGCAACGCCACGATGTGCGCCTGGATATCACCAGTGGAGCTTTGGGTTTTACTCGCCAGCGCCCGCACTTCGTCCGCCACCACCGCAAAACCGCGCCCGGTCTCGCCGGCACGCGCCGCTTCGATGGCCGCATTCAGGGCCAGCAGGTTGGTCTGCTCGGCAATCCCGTGGATCACCGTCAGCACCACTTCAATCTGCTCGCTTTGCTGGGCCAGGCGCTCGATCACCTTGGAGCCGGCCTGCACCTGGCCTGCCAGTGCTTCGATCAAACTGCCGACCTCAGCCGAGGTCCGCGAATTTTCATCGGTGGCCTGGCGGATATCCACCACCTGCTGCAACGCGGCCTGCATGGCGTGACTTTCAGCCTGGGCCTCGTCGGCCATTTGCGACAGCGCCCGCAGGCTTTCGGCCACCTCGTCGCGCTGCAAGCCCGCCGCCGCATCAGCACCAGCATTGCGTAGGGTCATCGCGCCGATTTCCACACCAGTACGCTGGGCCACATCGCCCGCCTCGCGCACGATGGGCTGCAACTTATCCACAAACCGATTGACCGCCGAAGCCATGGCGCCGATTTCGTCCTGGCTGTTGATCTGCACACGCTTGGTCAGGTCACCCTCGCCAGCGGCCAAGTCATCCATGGCGGCGATCAGCAGCTTCAGGCGATTGACCACCCGCCGCCCCAGCACCACGGCAATCAGCAACAGCACGCCCAGGCCAACCACCGCCAGGCCCAGGCCAATCCGCCAGCGTAGGGCCTGCGCGGCCTCTTGTACGGCGCTTGAGGTGTTAGCCGTCATTTGCGTGGCCGTGGCCTGCGCCGACTGCAAGCGTGCGCCCATGGCCGCTGCGCTGTCAGCCGCCGCGCCCTTGAGGCTATCGCCCACCAATTGACCGCCACTGGCGATCAGCGCGATGAAACGCTGGTCCAGCGCCGCCAGATCCGCCTCGACACCAACGGTGGAAACCCCCATGAGCACCTTGCCGATCTCCACGCCATTGGGGCTGATCGATGCCTCAACGTAATACACCGACGGGTCGTTTTTCGCGGCATTCAACACTTTATCCAGCGCGCGGTCGCCTTCGCCTTTCTCCAACAGCGCCTTATTGATCGGGTTTTCCCGGTTCAGATAACGGGTCAGGTGCTGGCCCGTGGCATCGTCGTACACCACAAACAGCACGTTGGGGTTGCGCTGGGCGCGTCGGGCGAACTCGGACAACGCCGGGACATCACTGTCCCACATGGCACGCGGCGCAACCGAGGCCAGCAACTGCGCCATGTCATTGGCAGAGTCCTTCAGGTCCTTTTCCAGGGTCGCACGCAGTTGCTGCTGCTCTTGCTTGAGACGCGCAGAAAGCCCGGCCGTCAGGCGGTCGCTGGTGCTGGTCGACAGGCTGTCCAGGCTGGATGTCACTTCCTTGCCCGCCTGGGTCAATTCGCCCGACAGTTTCTGGCTGTCCACGCCCAGGCGCTTGCCCAAATCGGCTTCCAGGGCCGTGACTGTGCTCCGGGTCAGGGCGACCGCCACCAGCACTTGCACCAAAAGAGCGATACCAAGGGTAACGAACACCGGCCGCAACAGCCGGCTTTGTAACAATGAGAGAACGGCAGACATCGGGAATCCCTCCACCACGGGTGCCATTAAATTGATAGCACCGCGAAAGAGAGAAACATAGCAAGGGTCGTGCCGTGCGCACGGCAGAAACGACAAAGGGCCCCCGAAGGGACCCTTTGCTTTTTACATCAACAGCTTATTAAGCGAACGGATGACGCAGAACGATGGTCTCGTTGCGGTCCGGGCCGGTCGAAATAATGTCGATCGGCGCGCCAATCAGCTCTTCAACGCGCTTGATGTACGCACGGGCGTTAGCGGGCAGTTCTTCCAGGGTCTTGGCACCCACGGTCGATTCGGTCCAGCCTGGTACTTCTTCGTACACAGGCTGCAGGCCGACATAGCTGTCAGCGTCAGTCGGGGCCACATCATTACCTTCTGCGTCTTTGTAGCCGATGCAGATGTTGATGGTTTCCAGGCCGTCGAGTACGTCCAGCTTGGTCAGGCAGATGCCCGAGATGCTGTTCACATCGATAGCGCGACGCAGGATAACGGCGTCAAACCAGCCACAACGGCGGGCACGGCCGGTAGTGGCGCCGAACTCGTGGCCTTGCTTGGCCAGGTGCGCACCGACGTCGTCAAACAGCTCAGTCGGGAATGGGCCCGAACCTACGCGTGTGGTGTAGGCCTTGGTGATGCCCAGGATGTAGTCCAGGAACATCGGACCGACGCCCGAACCCGTCGCAACGCCGCCAGCGGTGGTGTTGGAGCTGGTCACGTACGGGTAGGTACCGTGGTCGATGTCCAGCAACGAACCCTGGGCGCCTTCGAACATGATGTCTTTGCCGGCGCGACGCAGGTCGTGCAGCTCGGCAGTCACGTCCAGCATCAGCGGCTTGAGCAGCTCGGCGTATTCCTTGCACTCGGCCAGGGTCTTTTCAAACTCGATGGCAGGCTCTTTGTAGTAACCAACCAGCATGAAGTTGTGGTAATCCACCAGTTCACGCAGCTTGTCTTCAAAGCGCGGCATGTTGAGCAGGTCGCCCACACGCAGGCCACGACGTGCAACCTTGTCTTCGTAGGCCGGGCCGATGCCGCGACCGGTAGTACCGATCTTCAGCTCGCCACGGGCCTTTTCACGGGCCTGGTCCAGCGCAACGTGGAAGGACAGGATCAGCGGGCAGGACGGGCTGATACGCAGGCGCTCGCGCACCGGTACGCCTTTCTCTTCCAGCTTGGTGATCTCGCGCAGCAGGGCGTCAGGTGCAACCACCACGCCGTTGCCGATCAGGCACTGCACGCCTTCGCGCAGGACGCCCGACGGGATCAGGTGCAAGACGGTTTTTTCGCCATCGATGACCAGGGTGTGGCCAGCGTTGTGACCACCTTGGTAGCGCACTACGGCGGCAGCATGTTCGGTCAGCAGATCAACGATCTTGCCTTTGCCCTCATCACCCCATTGGGTGCCCAGGACTACGACATTCTTACCCATAACACTTGTCCTCATTCGCGCAAACTTGGTGCCGGCATTGGCCGGCAGGAAAACTCAAGAAGCCAGTGGCGATACTTGCCAAAGCCCGTTCTGCTGAATCAATTGCCGGTCGCAGTCCGCTTCACGGGCGGCGGCCAATGGCTGCCCAGGCAAGGCCTGGACGACACGCTGACCCTCACTGCGCAACTGGCAGACCTGCTGCCAGAGTGCCGCGTCCGTACTGTCTGGCATCCAGATACCGCCAGACGGTAGCTCGACTTCAGCACGCCCCAGGGTCACCAGGGTTTTCAAATCGGTAGAAAAGCCAGTCGCTGGACGGGCACGACCGAAGTCGGCGCCGATATCGTCATAACGACCGCCCTGGGCGATGGCTTGGCCAACACCCGGAACAAACACGGCGAACACCACACCGGTGTGGTAGTGGTAGCCGCGCAGCTCACCCAGGTCAAAATACAGCGGCAGTTGCGGGAAGCGCGCCGACAACTGCTCGGCAATCGCCAGCACGTCGTCCAGAGCCGCCAACACCGGGGCCGGTGCGTTGGCCAGGCGATCACGGGCAGCGGTCAGCACTTCGCGACCACCACACAGGCCCACCAGCGCACGCAGCATGCCGGCGAGATCCTCAGGCACGCCTTCGGTCAGGGCGATCACTTCGTCGATGGCCTTGCGTTGCAGGGCATCGAACAACTGTTGCTCAACTTCGCCAGACAAACCGGCCGCACGGGCCAGGCCACGGTAGATACCGACATGCCCCAGGTCCATGTGCACATCCGGCACGTCAGCCAGTTGCAGCATCGCCAGCATCAGGCTGATGACTTCGACGTCGCTGCTCGGGCTCGCATCGCCGTACAACTCGGCGCCCAGCTGGATCGGGCTACGGGACGATGACAGGGCGCGCGGTTGCGCGTGCAGCACGCTGCCGGCATAGCACAGGCGGCTCGGCCCTTCACGGCGCAGGGTATGCGCATCGATGCGCGCCACTTGCGGCGTGATGTCGGCGCGAAAGCCCATTTGCCGGCCCGATTGCGGGTCGATGACCTTGAAGGTGCGCAGATCCAGGTCCTGGCCCGCGCCGGTCAGCAGGGATTCCAGGTACTCGATATGGGGAGTCACGACAAACTCGTAACCCCAGCTCTGGAACAGATCCAACACCTGGCGGCGCGCGATTTCAATACGCGCAGCCTCTGGTGGCAGTACTTCTTCGATGCCATCTGGCAGCAGCCAGCGGTCTACCGTTGCCATTACGCCATTCCCCTATGACCCGGCCTGCCCTTGGGCGAGCCTTGAGTGAAGCAGAAAATACCCGGCCCCTGCATAAACCACGCGCAAGAGCGACGTGACGAATGGCCTGTAAACGGCCTCGTCGGGCACTTTCCTCGAAAAACCTGTCACGCCTGCAGCGTAAAACAGCAATCAAACATGCAGACGCAAAAAAGCCGGGAATTTCCCGGCTGCCGCATCATACACCCGTTTTCCGAAAGGATCACCCCGCCAAGCGTTTTAGCCGCCCGACGGAGTGGGTCCAGACAGTCAGCGGGTTACTTGGACTTTTCCAGGTAGCGGAAGAAATCGCTACTTGGGTCCAGCACCATGACGTCGGTTTTGTTCGCAAAGCTTTCACGGTAGGCACGCAGGCTACGGTAGAACGCGTAGAACTCCTGGTCCTGGCCATAAGCCTTGGCGTAGATCGATGCGGCTTGAGCATCACCGTCACCGCGAGCCTCTTCAGACTCACGATAGGCTTCTGCCAACAGTACGCGACGCTGACGGTCGGCATCCGCACGGATACCTTCAGCCAGTTCGTTACCCTTGGCGCGGTGCTCACGAGCCTCACGCTCACGCTCGGTGCTCATCCGCTCGAACACGCTGCGGTTCACTTCTTTGGGCAGGTCAATGGCCTTGACCCGGACATCGACCACTTCGATGCCCAGCTCTTTTTCAGCCATGGTGTTCAACGAACGCGTGATGTCAGCCATCAGCGCATCACGTTCACCGGATACCACCTCGTGCAGGGTGCGCTTACCAAACTGGTCGCGCAGGCCCGATTCCAGACGACGGGACAAACGCTCGTCGGCAATCTGCTTGAGGCCGGAAGTCGCGGTGTAGAAACGCTCGGCATCCTTGACGCGCCACTTGGCGTAGGCGTCAACCATCACGGCTTTCTTTTCCAGGGTCAGGAAACGCTGTGTCGGTGCATCCAGGGTCATCAGGCGGGCGTCGAACTTGCGCACCTGGTTGACGTAGGGGACTTTCACATGCAGGCCCGGCTGGACATCCGCCTGGACCACACGCCCGAATTGCAGCAGCACCGCGCGCTCGGTCTGAGCCACGATGTAGAAGCAGTTCCAGGCAGCGATGACCACGACGACGCCCACAATCAGGGCGGTCAGCGATTTATTGCTCATCAACGACTCTCCCTGGAACGTGTTTGCTGTTGCTGCAGGTCAGCGGCCGCACGGGCGCTCGCTTCGTTGGCAGCGGCAGTCGAACTGGCGGAAGACGAAGTACTGCCGGCACTACGACCACCTTCGATCATCTTGTCCAGCGGCAGGTACAGCAGGTTGTTCTGCCCACCTTTGTTGCCGGTCACGAGAACCTTGCTGGTGTTGGTGAAGACTTCCTGCATGGTGTCCAGGTACAGACGCTCGCGGGTGACTTCCGGTGCCTTGCGGTACTCGGCCACCAGCTTGGTGAAGCGGTCGGCCTCACCCTTGGCGCGGGACACGACTTCGTCGCGGTAACCGTTGGCATCTTCAAGGATGCGCTGGGCCTGACCACGGGCTTCCGGCACGACGCCGTTGGCGTAGGTTTCAGCCTGGTTGCGCGAACGCTGCTCGTCTTCACGGGCACGGATCACGTCATCGAAGGCTTCCTGCACTTCACGCGGTGCAGCTGCGCTCTGTACGTTGACCTGGGTAACGGTGATACCGGTGCGATAAGTATCGAGGAACCGTTGCAGGCGCTCCTTGATCTCGCTGGCCATCAGTTCACGGCCTTCGGTCAGCACCTGGTCCATCGCAGTGGAACCCACTACGTGGCGCAGGGCGCTTTCGGTCGCGTGCTGCAAGCTGATTTCCGGCTGGTCGACGTTAAGCACGAAGTCCTGCAGGTTGCTGATCTTGTACTGCACGGTCAGCGGCACTTCGACGATATTCTCGTCTTCGGTCAGCATCTGGCCCTGCTTGGTGTAGGCACGCTCACGCGTGACGTTCTCCATGTACTTCTTGTCGATCGGCGGGAAGTAGATGTTCAGGCCTGGACCGACAGTCTCGTAGTACTTGCCAAAGCGCAGCACCACGGCTTGCTCCTGCTCGTCGACTACATAAACCGCGCTGTACAGCCAGACAGCCGCCAGCGCCACGAGGCCGAGGCCAAGCAGGCCGTAGCCGCCGCCCTTGCCTGTGCGACCGCCGTCGTCACCACCACGTTTTTTTCCACCACCGAACAACCCATTCAGGCTTTCCTGCAGCTTTCGGAAGGCCTCGTCGAGATCTGGTGGCCCCTTGCGGTCGCCATTATTGCGGCGTTTACCACCCCAAGGATCCTGATTATTCGAGTTGCCACCCGGCTCATTCCAAGCCATAGCGCTCTCCATCTGATAAAGCAAAGACGCACCCACGGCGCGCCGACCAATGCTACAGAATGCCTGCCACAGCGGCACAACCGCTTTCTCAGGCTTTTATTGCAAAGTGTGTTGTTCGAGGAACTCCGTCGGTACAACGCCCTCACGACTCACCAGTCGATTGAGCTCCGAACGGGGCAAACGAACAGCCAGCAGGCTGACACCTTCTTCGTCGTGTTCTTCTTTCTGTACGGCGCCCAACTCGAAAAATTGAGCACGCAGTCGAGCAAAACGCTGCGGCAAGCGCAAGGTGCCGACGAACAAATCGCCGCCCAGCAACTCTGCGATCGCCTGTTCAAGCAGTTCCAGGCCGCTACCGTCCCGCGCCGAGAGCCAGACCCGCTGGGGCCTGCCGTTTTCGTCGCGCTGGATCTGCGGCTCTACACCCTCGAGCAAATCGAGTTTGTTATAGACCTCGAGGATCGGCAAGTCTTGGGCACCAATCTCACCCAGTACTACCATGACCTGCTCGATCTGCAACATCCGGTCAGGCTCGGCCGCATCGATGACGTGCAGCAGCAGGTCGGAGTTGCTCGACTCTTCGAGCGTAGACCGGAATGCCTCGACCAGCTTGTGCGGCAAGTGGCGGATGAAGCCCACGGTGTCGGCCAGCACAATCGGCCCCAGGTCGTCGAGTTCCAGACGGCGCAAGGTCGGGTCGAGGGTCGCGAACAACTGGTCTGCCGCGTACACGTCCGACTTGGTCACGTTGTTGAACAACGTGGATTTACCGGCGTTGGTGTAGCCCACCAGGGACACGGTAGGGATATCCGCACGGGTACGCCCACGGCGTGATTGCTCGCGCTGGCTGCGTACTTTTTCCAGGCGGCCCTTGATCTGGCGCAGGCGCACCCGCAGCAGACGCCGGTCGGTTTCAAGTTGGGTTTCACCCGGGCCACGCATGCCGATACCACCACCCTGACGCTCAAGGTGAGTCCAGCCACGAACCAGGCGGGTGCTCATGTGGTCAAGCTGGGCCAGTTCAACCTGGAGCTTGCCTTCATGGGTACGGGCGCGCTGGGCGAAAATATCGAGAATCAGACCGGTGCGGTCAATCACGCGACACTCGAAGACACGTTCGAGGTTACGTTCCTGACTGGGCGTGAGGATGTGATTGAAGATCACCAGATCGGCTTCTTCGGCATGGACCAGGTCGCGTAGTTCCTCGACCTTGCCGCTGCCAATCAGAAATTTGGCGGTTGGCCGATGACGCGGCACGTTAAAAAACGCGACGGTCTCGGCGCCGGCCGAATTTGCCAGCTCCTGAAACTCCTGCGGATCTTCGCGCGCCTCAGGGTCCTGTCCATCCAAGTGAACGAGGATTACTCGCTCACCACCACCGTGGCGCTCAAAGAACAAAGGAGACTCCTATCAGGCGTTACCTGGCTCAGCGTCACCCTGTTCGGATTCGGTTGCGCTAGGCAGACGAATTGGACGAACCGGCACTACTGTCGAGATAGCGTGTTTGTAGACCATCTGGCTTACGGTGTTTTTCAGCAGGATCACGAACTGGTCGAAAGACTCGATCGTACCTTGCAGCTTGATGCCGTTGACCAGATAGATGGAAACCCCAACTTTCTCTTTACGTAAAGTATTCAAGTAAGGGTCTTGTAGCGAATGCCCTTTTGACATGTGCCGCACTCCTTTAAGGATCAATAATAAAAAATCGGAAAAATAGATAGTTTGTAGCCGTCACACCCCCAAGGATAGACGGCAATTGCAAGGACTCAGCTCAATATGGAGACCGTTCCCAAGTATTTCAAGGCGCGTGACAGATTGTCGCAATCCAGACTGTCCAGCCAATGCAAGTCAGTCCAGCTGCGCAGCCAAGTGAACTGGCGCTTTGCCAATTGGCGCGTGGCAATAATGCCGCGCTCCTGCATTTCGGCTGACGTCAGCTTGCCATCCAGATGATCCCAGACTTGGCGGTAGCCTACAGCACGTATCGAAGGAAATCCCGGATGCAGATCACCTCTTGAACGCAGTGCTACGACCTCTTCCACGAACCCCTGTTCCAACATAATTGTGAATCTTTGTGCAATTCGCTCATGCAGCACCTGGCGATTCGCCGGAGCGATGGCCAGATTGGCGACAGTATAGGGCAATTGTCCCGGTCCAGAGGTGCCTGCGTCAGTACTTTGCGCAGATTGTCTGAGGCGATGGGCCGTCATTGTCTGGCCACTCACGCGCCAGACTTCCAGGGCCCGGCTCAGGCGCTGGGGGTCATTGGGGTGAATGCGCGCGGCAGACACCGGGTCAATCGCCGCCAATTGCTCGTGCAGGGCCTGCCAGCCAAGGCGCGCAGCCTCTTCTTCGATCTCGGCGCGCACCTGTGGATCGGCGGGCGGCATGTCTGCCAGGCCGTCCTGTAGAGCCTTGTAATAGAGCATCGTGCCGCCCACCAGCAGCGGGATATTGCCCCGCGCGGTGATCTCAGCCATGGCGGCGAGGGCATCGGTACGAAAATCCGCCGCCGAGTAGCTTTGCGACGGATCGATAATGTCGATCAGACGATGGGGATGGGCAGCCAATAGCTCTTTGGACGGCTTGGCGGTGCCGATATCCATGCCTCGATAAACCAGGGCCGAATCAACGCTGATCAGCTCACAGGGCAGGACCTTGGTCAGCTCGATCGCCAAGTCGGTCTTGCCGGCGGCTGTCGGGCCCATCAAGAAGATGGCGGGAGGTAGGACGCTCATCAACGGCCGCGCAGGAATAGTTTGTCCAGATCATCCAGGCCCATCTGGGTCCAGGTCGGTCGGCCGTGGTTGCACTGGCCACTGCGCTCGGTGTTTTCCATGTCCCGCAGCAGGCCGTTCATTTCCGGCAGGGCCAGGCGCCGGTTGGCGCGGATCGCGCCGTGGCAGGCCATGGTGCCGAGCAGTTCGTTGATATGTGCCTGGATCCGGTCACTGGTGCCGTACTCCATCAGGTCCGCCAGCACGTCAGCCACCAGCCGGTTAGCCTCAGCCTGCTTGAGCAAGGCGGGAATCTGCCGGATAGCCAGGGTTTCCGGGCCCAGTCGCTGCAATTCAAAGCCCAGTTTCTGGAACACCGCGAGGTGCTCCTCGGCGCAATCGGCTTCACGCTGGCTGACGGCCAGGGACTCTGGCACCAGCAATGGCTGGCCGCTCAGGCCTTCGCTGGCCATGGCGATCTTCAGGCGCTCGTACATGATCCGCTCGTGGGCTGCGTGCATGTCCACCAGCACCAGGCCGTGGGCGTTTTCGGCGAGGATATAGATGCCCTTGAGCTGAGCCAGGGCATAACCGAGCGGCGGGATATCACCGCCACCTTCCGGCAGGGCCACCGCGCCCGGCTCGGCACCAGGCAGCGGCGCAAAAAATTCGCGATAGGCCGCCTGGGCCTCGGCCACTGGCACCGCCGACTGCGGACGCGGGGTGTATTGATACTGATAGCCCGCCCCCGCGCCGGAACCCGCCGCCGGGTAGCTTGGCTGGGATTGCGGCGCTTGCAGCAGGTTGGCCGCCAGGCTCATTTCGCCCTGGGGCCCGAATTCACCGGCCTCAGGTCCCGTCGGGCGGACGATGGCGGTGACTATCGGCGCCGCCAGTTGATCATCCGGACGCACATCGCCCAAGGCACGGTGCAAGGTGCCATAGAGGAAATCGTGGACCATGCGCCCGTCACGGAAGCGCACCTCATGCTTGGTCGGGTGCACGTTGACGTCAACAACCGCCGGGTCCACTTCAAAAAACAGTACGAAGGTCGGATGCCGGCCATTGAACAGCACATCGCGATAGGCCTGGCGCACCGCGTGGGCCACCAGTTTGTCGCGCACTGCACGACCATTCACAAAAAAATACTGCAAGTCGGCCTGGCTGCGGGAGAACGTCGGCAGGCCGACCCAACCCCACAAATGCAGGCCATTGCGCTCGATTTCAATCGGCAGCGCCTGCTCCAGGAACCCAGCACCGCAGATCGCCGACACGCGCCGGGCGCGGGCGGCATCGTCGTTGGCCTCGTGCAGGCTAAGGATGGTCTTGCCGTTGTGGCGCAGATGGAAAGCCACGTCGAAACGAGCCAGGGCCAGGCGCTTGATGACTTCTTGCAGGTGATCGAATTCGGTTTTTTCGGCCTTGAGGAATTTGCGCCGTGCCGGAGTATTGAAGAACAGGTCGCGCACTTCCACCGAGGTGCCTACCGGATGGGCCGCCGGCTGGACCCGAGGGGCCATGTCGCGACCCTCGGTCTCGACCTGCCAGGCTTGATCGGCGCCACGGGTGCGGGAAGTCAGGGTCAGGCGCGCCACGGAGCTGATCGACGCCAGGGCCTCACCGCGAAAGCCCAGGCTCATCACCCGCTCAAGGTCTTCCAGGTCACGGATCTTGCTGGTGGCATGGCGTGCCAGCGCCAGCGGCAGGTCGTCGGAGGAGATCCCGCTGCCGTCGTCACGCACCCGCAGCAACTTGACCCCGCCCTGCTCCACGTCCACGTCAATGCGCTTGGCGCCGGAGTCGAGGCTGTTTTCCAGCAACTCCTTGATCACCGAGGCCGGACGCTCAACCACCTCGCCGGCGGCGATCTGGTTGGCCAGCCGTGGGCTGAGCAGTTCGATGCGCGAAGCGCTGTTCAATACCGATTCGCTCATTACTGGGCTGCCAATTCAGTGCCGGGGATGGTCAATACCTGGCCGACTTTCAGTTCATCGGTTTTCAGGCTATTGGCGCTGCGCAAGGTGGCAGCCGAGACCTGGAAGCGTACGGCCAGCATGGCCAGGGTGTCGCCGGGCTGCACCCGATGGTCACGCGGGCCCTGGGCAATTTTCCCGGAGTCCCGCAGCCAGGCGATATAGGTGCCCGGTGGCGGGTTCTGCTGGAAGAACTGGCGCACGCCGGCGCTGATGGAGCGCGCCAGCGCCTGCTGGTGGCTGGCGGAGGCGAGCTTGTTGGCTTCGTTGGCGTTGGAGATAAAGCCGGTTTCGACCAGGATCGACGGGATATCCGGCGACTTGAGCACCATGAACCCGGCTTGCTCCACCCGCTGTTTGTGCAGCGGCGTGACCCGGCCCATGTTGCTCAACACCTTCTGCCCCACGTTCAGGCTGGAGGTCAGCGAGGCGGTCATCGACAAGTCCAGCAACACACCTGCGAGCATGCGGTCCTTGTCATCCAGGGACACGTTGCCGGCACCGCCGATCAAGTCGGAACGGTTTTCGCTGTCAGCCAACCAGCGTGCGGTCTCGGATGTGGCGCCACGATCCGACAGGGCAAACACCGAGGCGCCGAAGGCTGCCTTCGACGGTGCGGCGTCGGCGTGGATCGAAACGAACAGGTCCGCGCCCTTTTTGCGGGCGATTTCAGTACGCCCACGCAATGGGATGAAGTAGTCGCCAGTACGGGTCAATTCGGCGCGATAACCCTTCATCCCGTTGATCTGGCGCTGCAGTTCACGGGCGATGGCCAGGACCACATCTTTTTCGTGCTGGCCACGGGAGCCCGAGGCGCCCGGGTCTTCACCGCCGTGCCCGGCGTCGATCACTACGATTATGTCGCGCTTGCCGGCCGGCGCGGGTGGCAGCGGTGGCAACTTGACCTGGGGCTGCGCAGGATTGACTGGCACCGCCGGGGTGGTGGCAACCGCAGGGGTCGGCGCCGGGGTGGGCGCGGCGTCGGCAGGATTGTCAAAGAGGTCGACCACCAGGCGGTTGCCATACTGGGCGTTCGGCGCGAGGGAAAAACTCTTGGGCGTCACGACTTTCTTCAGGTCGATGACCACCCGCAGGTCGGTCGGCGTGCGCTGGGCCGAGCGCATCGCGGTAATCGGCGTGTTGGCGGTGGAAACCTTCAAGGGCGCAGCCAGGGTTGCACCGTTGATGTCGATCACCAGGCGATCAGGCGCCGTCAGGGTAAAGACGCTGTGCTGGACCGGGCCAGACAGGTCGAACACCAGTCGCGTGTTATCCGGTGCTCGCCACAGGCGCACACTTTTTACCTGTGAAGCGGCCAGAGCATTGACAGTCATTGCCGCAAGCAACACCCCCACGACAGCAACCAACGCGCGAAAGCGCATACCTAACCCACCCATTATTAGAATTCCAAAGCCAAAGCGGCGCACCAAGACTCACTGCGCGCGCTCTGGGACAACAATTTCAACTGACGCCCATGGTTATGCGGGGTAATGGTAATGGTCAGGTCAGGCTTTGGCAAAAAGCCTGTGCCCTTGTCCGGCCACTCGATCAGGCATAAAGCATCGCCATCGAAGTAATCGCGGATGCCCATGTACTCCAATTCCTCAGGATCCACCAGGCGGTACAGGTCGAAATGGAACGCGCGCAGGTCACCGATCTCGTAAGGTTCTACCAGGGTAAACGTCGGACTTTTCACCGCGCCAGCGTGCCCAAGCCCGCGAATGATGCCGCGCGACAGCGTGGTTTTGCCGGCACCCAGGTCACCCTGCAGAAAAATCAGGCCCACGCCCTGGGTGATCTCGGCAATGCGTTTACCAAAAGCCACCATGGCCTCTTCATCGGCAATAAACAGGGTTACTTCAGACACGGTGACTGCTCCTCCAGCAACTGACGAATGGCAGGAATCAGGTCGCTGGCTACCAGGCCGCGACCAAAGGTGCCCTGGCGATCACCCGCCGTGGCGTGCAACCACACCGCCAGGCTGGCGGCCTCGAACGCCGGCATGCCCTGGGCCAGCAGCGCGCCGGTCAGGCCGGCGAGCACATCCCCCAGGCCCGCCGACGCCATGGCCGGATGCCCCTGGTCACAACGCGATACCCGCCCATCCGGGCTGGCGATCAGGCTGCCAGCACCCTTGAGTACCGTGACGGCATTGAATTTCTGGCTCAGCGCGCGCGCCACCTTAAGTCGGTCGGCCTGAACCTCGGCTGTCGAAATACCCATCAGCCGCGCCGCTTCCCCCGGGTGCGGGGTGATCACACAATCGGCCGGCAAGGTTACATGGCCTGCGGCCAGCAGGTTCAGCGCGTCAGCATCCCAGACCTGGGGTTGCCGGGCATTGGCCGCCACCGACAGCAGGCTCTTGCCCCACGCCATGTCGCCCAGGCCAGGGCCGATAACAATCACCGAGACTTTTTCCAGCAGGCCCATCAATTGGTTGGCCGAATGCACGCCCCGCGCCATGATTTCCGGCAAGCGGGTCAAGGCCGCCGGGACGTGTTCGCTGCGGGTCGCCAGGGACACCAGGCCAGCACCGCTGCGCAGCGCGCTTTCGGCACTCAGCAACCCCGCCCCGCCAAAGCCATGGTCGCCGCCAATCACCAGGACATGGCCAAACTGGCCCTTGTGGGCCTCTGGGGAACGCGCAGCCAGTTGCGGCAAATGGCCGGGCAACAGGGGCTGAACGTCAGTTATTTCGTGTTTTGTCTGCGGCATGCGTCTTCAAGCTCCGATGTCTGGCAGAATTATACGCATCTAACCTGCGGTTTCTCTCGTCTCATGCCTGCTATTACCACCGATCTGCCCGCCCTCGCCCAATCGATCAAAGACTGGGGCCGCGAGCTGGGCTTTCAACAAGTCGGCATCAGCGGCCTGGACCTGGCCGAGCATGAACAGCACCTGCAGCGCTGGCTCGACGCGGGCTATCACGGCGAGATGGACTACATGGGCGCCCATGGCAGCAAGCGCTCGCACCCTGACGAGCTGGTACCCGGCACCTTGCGCGTGGTGTCCCTGCGCATGGATTACCTGCCCGGCGACACGCAAATGGCGCAACTGCTGGCCCAACCCGAAAAAGCCTACATCTCCCGCTACGCCCTGGGCCGCGACTACCACAAGCTGATCCGCAAGCGCGTGCAGCAACTGGCCGACCGGATCCAGGCACAGATCGGCCCGTTTGGCTTTCGCGCCTTTGTCGACAGCGCCCCGGTGCTGGAAAAAGCCATCGCCGAACAGGCAGGTTTAGGCTGGATCGGCAAAAACACCCTGGTCCTCAACCGCAAGGCCGGTAGCTACTTCTTCCTCAGTGAGCTGTTTGTCGACCTGCCGCTGCCCATCGATCCGCCCCACAGCACCGAACACTGCGGCCGCTGCACCGCCTGCCTGGATATCTGCCCGACCAATGCCTTCGTCGGCCCCTATGTACTGGACGCCCGGCGCTGCATTTCGTACCTGACCATCGAGCTCAAGAGCGCGATCCCCGAAGAGCTGCGGCCGTTGATTGGCAACCGGGTTTTCGGCTGCGATGACTGTCAGATCGTTTGCCCATGGAATCGTTTCGCCCGCCCCTCAGGAGAAAGCGATTTCAAGCCGCGCCACAATCTGGATAACGCCGAACTGGCTGAGTTATTTATGTGGGATGAGGATAAATTCCTCAGCAGCACCGAAGGCTCGCCGCTGCGCCGCGCCGGCTATGAGCGCTGGCTGCGCAACCTGGCCGTGGGCCTGGGCAATGCGCCCTCGAGCATTCCGGTGCTGGAAGCCTTGAAGGCACGCCTGGACTACCCCAGCGAACTGGTTCGCGAACATGTGGAATGGGCGCTGAACCAGCACGCGCTCCGTCAATGTTCGTCGTTGTAGACGAACTTGGGCATTTCCCAGTGAAAGCGGATCGCCAGCAGACGCAATAGAAAACCGCTGAACAAGGTCAGCAGGATCGCCTGCTCGCTGGGCAATTCGAGGTAGATGCACAGCATGTAGCACCAGGCGGCGAGGAACGACACGCTGGCGTACAGCTCGCGGCGGAAGATCAATGGGATATCGTTACAGAAGATATCCCGCAGGATCCCGCCGAAGACCCCGGTGATCACCCCGCTGACCGAGGCCACCAGCATGCCGTGGCCCATTTCCAGGGCCGTCATGCAGCCGATCAGGGTGAACGCCACCAGGCCCACGGCGTCCAGCGCCAAAAACAGTGAACGCAAATGACGCATCAATGGGGCGATAAAGATCGTCACCAATGCCGCTACCGAGGTCAGCACCAGGTATTCCGGGTGTTTGACCCAGGTGAGCGGGTAGTGGCCAAGCAACACATCGCGTACCGAACCGCCGCCAAGGGCTGTGACGCACGCAATCAGCACCACGCCGAACCAATCCATGCCACGACGGCCAGCCGACAAGGCACCAGTCATGGCTTCGGCGGTGATGGCGATGAGGTAGAGCATCAGCAGCATGATGGCGATCCTTGCAAAGAGGCGCGCAGTCTAATCATTTGGCAGGGGCACCAAAAGGGGGCGGCCAGAAAACCCACGCGAACATCCGTGTAGGAGCCCCGCTTGCCGGCGATGGGGCCCTTGAGGACGCCATCGCCGGCAAGCGGAACTCCTACAGAGGGCACCTCCCTGCTGCAAGTCAGGCCTTGATGAAATGCTTGCGGTAGTGCTGCAATTCGGCAATCGACTCGCGGATATCATCCAGGGCCAGGTGGGTGCTGCCCTTGTGGAAGCTGTCCTTGACCTCTGGCGCCCAGCGCGCGGCCAGTTCTTTCAAGGTCGACACATCAAGGTTGCGGTAGTGGAAGTAGCTTTCCAGCCCCTTCATGTGGGTATAAAGGAAGCGACGGTCCTGGCAGATGCTGTTGCCACAGATCGGCGACTTGCCTTTGGGCACCCACTTTTCCAGGAACGCAATCGTCTCGGCCTCAGCCTCAGCCATGCTCACGCGGCTGTCGCGCACGCGCTGGGTCAGGCCCGAGTTGCCGTGGGTGCGGGTGTTCCACTCGTCCATGGTGGCCAGCACCGCGTCGCTGTGGTGGATGGCGATCACCGGACCTTCGGCCAAGGTGTTGAGGTTGCTGTCGGTGACAATGGTCGCCATCTCGATGATGACGTCGGTGTCAGGGTTCAGACCGGTCATTTCCAGATCGATCCAAATCAGGTTCTGTGGGTTTTGCATGTCGTGGTTCCTTGGCACCTTGGCGTAGCTGCGCAGTTTAGCAGGCGGGGCGTGCTAGACTCGCGACCGTTTTATCCAACCTTTGCATTATCGACACGGAACACCAATGGCCAAACGCCAGCTCAACCGCCGCCAAAACTGGCGCATCGAAAAGATCCAGGGTGAACGCGCTGCCCGCGCCGCCAAACGTGAATCCTCTGCCGTAGAAGCGCTGGAGGGTGGCGACCTCGGCCCCGAGCAAACGGGCCTGGTAATCGCGCACTTTGGGGTGCAGGTCGAAGTCGAGGCCCTGGAAGGCGAACTGGCCGGCGCAGTGTTCCGCTGCCACCTGCGCGCCAACCTGCCGGCGCTGGTCACTGGCGACAAAGTGGTATGGCGTGCCGGCAACCAGGGTATCGGGGTGATCGTCGCGCAACTGCCGCGCACCACCGAACTGCGTCGCCCCGACAGCCGTGGCCAACTCAAGCCGGTGGCGGCCAACGTCGACATGATTGTCATCGTCTTCGCCCCGCTGCCCGAGCCCCACGCCAACCTGATCGACCGCTACCTGGTGGCGGCCGAACACGCCGGCATCCGCCCGCTGTTGCTGCTGAACAAATTCGACCTGATCGACGAACAGAACGCCCCGGCGCTCAATGCATTGCTCGCGGTGTATCGGCAGTTGGGCTACCCGGTGCTGGAAGTCTCGGCGCACCATGGCAACGGCATGGAACAGCTGCAACAGCAGTTGGACGGGCGCATCAGCGTGTTCGTCGGCCAGTCGGGCGTGGGCAAGTCGTCTTTGGTCAACAGCCTGCTGCCGGAAGTCGAGACCCGCGTCGGCCCGCTGTCGGAACTGTCCGGCCAGGGCACGCACACCACCACCACCGCGCGTCTGTTCCACTTCCCGGGCGGTGGCGAGTTGATCGACTCCCCCGGCATCCGTGAGTTCGGCCTGGGCCACGTCAGCCGTGCTGATGTCGAAGCGGGTTTCATCGAGTTCAACGACCTGATCGGCACGTGCCGCTTTCGCGACTGCAAGCACGACCGCGAGCCAGGCTGCGCCTTGCTCAAGGCCCTGGACGATGGGCGCGTGCAGCAACAACGGATGAACAGCTATCGCTCGATCATCGCCAGCTTGCCCGAAAGCAGCTATTAAGTTGTAGATGCACGCTTGTGTGGGAGCGGGCTTGCCCGCGATGCAGACAACTCGGTGCAACTGATGCACCGAGGTGATGCTATCGCGAGCAAGCCCGCTCCCACCTAAGCCGCATCAGCTACCGGCCGGGGCTTCTCCGGGAGCCTTCACCCCACCCTCGTCAAACAAATTCAGCTTCTGGCGCAGCTCATGGGCCGGCAACGGCTGCTGCTCGGGTGGCAGGGCGTTCGGGTCCACCGGGACTTCACCCGGAGCGCCCTCGCCCTGGGTCGGCACTGGCGGTGGAGTGCCCTGCTCGCCTTCGATGGCGCGCTGGGCTTTTTTGGTCAGCACCACGATGTCGATGCGCCGGTTGATCGGGTTGAATGGGTCCTGGGTATCAAACAACTGCGATGAAGCAAAGCCCACCACCCGCGCCACCTGGGTGTCTGGGTAACTGCCAGCCACCAGGGCACGACGGGCGGCGTTGGCGCGGTTGGCGGACAGCTCCCAGTTACCGAAATCGCCCAGGCCCGAATACGGCTTGGCATCGGTATGGCCGCTGACGCTGATCTTGTTCGGCACCGCCTTGATGGTGTCGGCCATGGCCAGCAGGATGTCTTCGAAGTAGGGCTTGAGGCGCGCACTGCCAGAGTCGAACATCGGTCGATTGGCGTCATCCATGATCTGGATACGCAGGCCGTCCGGGGTGATCTCGAAGTGGATCTGATCCTTGAATTTTTGCAGTTGCGGGTTCTCGTCGACCTTGTTCTGCAGCTCTTGCAGCAACAACTCCAGGCGCTCCTGCTCGACCTGTTCGGCCATGCTCTCGACGGTCTGGCGTTCGATCGGGATGTTTTTCTGGGGCGCTTCGGTCTGGACTTCCGGGTTGATGGTGCGCTCGGGAGCCAATTCTGGCGAACCACCCAGGTCGATCACAAACGGCGTGCCACTCTCGGAGAAGCCGATGGGATCCTTGAAATAACCGGCGATGGCGATCTTCTGTTCCGGCGTCGCAGTGGACATCAGCCACAGCACCAGGAAGAACGCCATCATCGCCGTCGCAAAGTCGGCGAAGGCGATTTTCCAGGCGCCGCCGTGGTGCCCGGCAGCGAAGCGCTTGACGCGCTTGATGATGATTGGCTGGTTGTTTTCCATGGCTTAGCGACCGCGAACTGCTTGTTCCAGCTCGGCAAAGCTCGGGCGGTGCTTCGGATACAGCACCTTGCGCCCGAATTCCACGGCCAGGGACGGCGGCATACCGGAAGCCGAAGCCACCAGCGACGCCTTGATTGCTTCGTAGATGTTCAGCTCTTCCTTGGCATCGTGGGCCAGGGAGGTGGCCAGCGGGCCAAAGAAACCATAGGCCGCGAGAATACCGAAGAAGGTCCCCACCAGCGCCGCGCCTACGTGCATACCGATGGCCGCCTGGTCGCCCTCGCCCAGGGACGCCATGGTCACCACGATACCCAGTACCGCCGCGACAATACCGAAACCGGGCATGCCGTCGGCGATGCCGGTCACGGCGTGGGACGGGTGCTCCAGCTCTTCTTTCAAACTGAACAGCTCCATGTCGAACAGGCCTTCCAGCTCGTGCGGGGCCATGTTGCCGGAGGACATGATGCGCAGGTAGTCGCAGATGTAGGCGGTCATGCGCTCGTCCTTGAGCACGGCCGGGTACTTGGCGAAGATCGGGCTCGCTGCAGCGTCCTCGATATCCGCCTCAATGGCCATCATGCCTTCGCGGCGGCTCTTGTTGAGGATCTCGTAGACCAGGCCCAGCACTTCCAGATAGAACGTGTGGGAAAAGCGCGAGCTGAACATGCCCAGCGACTTTTTGACCACGTGCATGGTCATGTAGCCTGGGTTAGCCTGCAGGAAAGCGCCAAACGCCGCACCGCCGATGATCAGCACTTCGAAGGGCTGGATCAGCGCAGCAATTTTACCGTGGGACAGAACGTATCCGCCGAGCACGCTTGCGATGACGACGATGATGCCGATAATTTTAGCCATAGGGGATGAGTACTTGCGCCGTCGGGTTCATGGACATATTCGGAAGATCTAAAAACTCTTCTTCTACTTATCGGCAAAACTGCGCCAGACTATAGCCCGTTAAGGCGAAAAGCCAGTTCGGCCCACTCCGGGCGTGTTGACCGCAAGTGATGATCGCGCCCCAATCATGGCAAACGAAACGACAGTCCCAACTGCAAAACCCAACTCCCTGGCTGGCTGGATCAAGCGTCTGGACGAGGTGCACCTGCCCGTCCCGCAAGCGAGCCACGTTGCGGTGTGCAAGGCCATCGGCGACAGCCGCCGTTCGTTGCGAGATATTGCGGAGCTGATGCAAGACAGCCCGGCGCTAGTCCTGAGCGTCATGCGCGAAGCCAACAACCAGGCCCACGGCAGCCTTGCAGAGCCTGCAGAAAACCTTGAAGTGGCGATCAACCGCCTCGGCCTCAAGCGCACCGAAGAACTGCTCGTGCGCCTGCCGTCGGTGCCGCTCAATGAAATCCCCGTGGCCCTGCGTCAACTGCAACTGATCAGCCAGCACGCCTCGCAACAAGCCAATGGCCTGTTCGCCAGCCGCCTGGCGCGCCTGTGGCAGGACATTCATTGGGGCAGCCTGCTGTTTCTCTCGCCGCTGTGGCCGATGGCCGTGGCCTACCCAAAGCTTTTGGAAGAATGGGAACTGCGGGTGATCCACAAGGGCCAATCGGCACGCAAGGTCGAGCAGGAACTGTTCGGCGTGCGCCTGCTGGAACTGTGCCTGGGGCTGACCGAGGCCTGGCGCTTGCCGATCTGGGTGTCCCAGGGCTACCAACTGCTGCTCAAGGAACAACGCTTGCTGGTCAAGGCCCTGCACATCGCCCGCGATGAAGCGCCCCTGAGCCAGCAGCAAAAACTCGATGACGACCCAGCGCTGCGGCGCTGGCTGAACCAGCCGGCCAACACCGTGCTGCTGGCCAATGGCATGGCGCTGGCAGCGCAGGAGTCCTGGACCTGCCCGCACACCCAGCGCTGGCAGTACCTCACCGCACTGTACCTGCAACAACCGCTGGCCGATGTGCAGCAACAGGTGCACCAGCAGGCAGCCATCAGCGCCCGCCATACCTTGACCGCCGGTCTCTGGCACCCAGCGTTGGCACTGATCTGGCCGTGGCATGTGCAGCGGGTGCATCGCGGCCTGCTGCCAGCACCGCCGCCCACCGCCGAATCCCTGGCGGTCTGGCGCAAGCGCTGCAGCGAACTGTTGGTGGAGCCCAGCCGCTTCGCCAACGCCATGCACCTGACCACCTGTGCCAAGGAGGCCCTGGTGGCCAGTGGCATGCAGCGCGTCATGTTGCTGATGGCCGACAAGGCCTTGACCACGCTGCGCGTGCATCAGGTCGATGGCCTGCCCAAGGACGCCGCCAACCTGAGCCTTGAAACCGCACAAAGCACGCTGCTGCAACGCCTGCTGGAGAAGTCTGCGCAGGTGCGCCTTAACCCGGACAATCACGCGCAATTCGCGGCACTGCTGCCGACCTCATTGCGTCGCCTGTTTGTCGGCGAGCACCTGCTGTTGCGCTCCCTGAGCTGTAACGGCCGGGTGGTGATGCTGATGGTGGCCGACCAGGGTGGCGGGCCGTTCTCCGAAACCACCGTACAGGCCTTCGGTAAAACCGCCCAATGCATCGAGAAAGCCCTGCACTGCTTTACCAACCGCACCACCTGATGCTTGCGTTACAATCGCCCTCTTTTATCGCCCAACCTAGTGCCCGGGAGACCTCACATGCCTGACTTTTCTGGCTTGCCGCTGGTGATCGAGCCCAGCGACCTGCTTGGCCGCCTCGCCGCCGAGCCGTTGATTCTGGTGGACCTCACCAGCGCCGCCCGTTATGCCCAGGGGCATATCCCCGGCGCGCACTTTGTTGATCCCAAACGCACCCAACTGGGCCAGCCTCCGGCACCGGGGCTGCTGCCGGCCAAGGCCGACCTGGAGAAGCTGTTCGGCGAACTGGGCCACACTCCGGACGCCACCTACGTGGTGTACGACGACGAAGGCGGCGGCTGGGCCGGGCGCTTTATCTGGCTGCTCGACGTGATCGGCCACAAAAAGTATCACTACCTCGATGGCGGCCTGCTGGCGTGGCTGGACGAGCAGCACCCGGTGTCCACCGAGGCAACCGCCGCCGTGGGTGGGCCGGTCAGCCTGACCCTGCACGACGAGCCCACCGCCACCCGCGAGTACCTGCAAAGCCGCCTCGGCGCTGCCGACCTGGGCATCTGGGATGCACGCGGGCCGCTGGAATACTCGGGAGAGAAAGTCCTCGCCGCCAAGGGCGGACATATTCCCGGTGCGGTCAACTTCGAATGGACGGCGGGCATGGACAAGGCGCGCAACCTGCGGATCCGTCGCGACATGCCGCAGATCCTCGAAGGCCTGGGCCTGAGCAAAGACAAAGAAATCATTACCCACTGCCAGACTCACCACCGTTCTGGCTTCACCTACCTGGTGGCCAAGGCGCTCGGTTATCCGCGAGTCAAAGGTTATGCCGGTTCCTGGGGCGAATGGGGCAACCACCCCGACACCCCCGTCGAGATTTAAGGTTTAAGGACAGTTCATGAAAAAGCGTTTGTTTATCCTCAGCCAGTACCTGCTGCCCCACCACCTGCTGTCGCGCCTGGCCGGCTGCATCGCCGAATGCCGTGTGCGCTGGTTCAAGAATGCCTTCACCACCTGGTTCGCCAAGCGCTACCAGGTGGATATGTCCCAGGCGCTGGTGGAAGACGTGACCGCCTACGAGCACTTCAACGCCTTCTTCACCCGCGCCCTGAAGGACGGCGCGCGCCCACTGGACCCAACCCCGGGCGCGGTGTTGAGCCCGGCAGACGGCGCCGTCAGCCAGCTCGGCCCGATCGAGCACGGTCGTGTGTTCCAGGCCAAGGGCCACAGTTTCAGCGTGCTGGAGTTGCTCGGTGGCGACGCCGCCGTTGCCGCACCGTTCATGGGCGGCGACTTTGCCACCATCTACCTGTCGCCGAAGGACTACCACCGCGTGCACATGCCACTGGCCGGCACCCTGCGGGAAATGGTCTACGTGCCTGGGCGGATTTTCTCGGTCAACCAGACCACCGCCGAAAACGTGCCGGAACTGTTTGCGCGTAACGAGCGTGTTGTCTGCCTGTTCGATACCGAACGCGGCCCGATGGCCGTGGTATTGGTGGGCGCGATGATTGTGGCGTCGATTGAAACCGTATGGGCCGGGCTGGTGACGCCGCCCAAGCGCGAGCTGAAAACCGTGCGCTACGACGAAGCCGCCCGTGCACCGATCCACCTGGAAAAAGGTGCGGAACTGGGGCGCTTCAAGCTGGGTTCGACCGCTATCGTACTGTTCGGGCCGAATCAGGTGCAGTGGGCTGAAGAACTGGTGGCGGGAACTCCGGTGCAGATGGGCCAGGGTATCGCGCTACCAAAAGCCTGATGCAGCCTTCATTGTAGGAGCCGGCTTGCCGGCGATGACGGTGGTGAATCCAACACCGCTATCGCTGGCAAGCCAGCTCCTACATTTTGATCTCGGCTTACAGCTGCCCGTCGCGATCGCGCAGGCCCAACAGATACAGCACACCGTCCAACCCCAACGTCGAAATCGCCTGCTTGGCCGACTGCTTGACCAGCGGCTTGGCACGGAACGCTACGCCCAACCCGGCGATAGCCAGCATCGGCAGGTCATTGGCGCCGTCGCCGACCGCAATGGTCTGCTCCAGACGTAAACCTTCCTTGTGTGCCAGCTCCCGTAGCAGATCAGCTTTGCGCTGCGCGTCGACAATCGGCTCGACCGCCACGCCCGTCACCTTGCCATCCACCACTTCCAGCTCGTTGGCGAACACATAGTCGATGCCCAGCTTGGCCTGCAATTGCTTGGCGAAGTAGGTAAAGCCGCCCGAAAGGATCGCTGTCTTGTAGCCCAGGCGCTTGAGTTCGGCGAACAGGGTTTCGGCACCTTCGGTCAAGCGCAGGGAGGCGCCGATAGAGTCGAGGACGCTGACGTCCAGGCCCTTGAGCAGCGCCAGGCGCTCCTTGAAGCTGGCGCGAAAGTCCAGCTCACCCGCCATCGCGCGTTCAGTGATCTGGGAAACTTGCTCGCCAACGCCCGCAGCCTTGGCCAACTCGTCGATGACTTCGGCTTCGATCAGGGTCGAGTCCATGTCGAACACCGCCAGGCGGCGATTGCGACGGAACAGCGAGTCTTCCTGGAAGGCGATATCCACGTTCAGTTCCTGGGCGACGCTAAGGAACTCGGCGCGCAAGGCCTGTGGATCGGCCGGCTCACCGCGCACAGAGAACTCGATACAACCCTTGCCCTGGTCCGCCGGCATGTCCAGCGGCATACGACCCGACAGACGGTCGATATGGTCGATGTTCAAGCCGTATTGCGCGGTGATCGAGCTGACCCGCTGCAACTGTTCGGCGGTGACCTTGCGCGTCAGCAGCGTGACGATGTGGCGTTTCTTGCCTTGGCCGGCCACCCAGTGCTGGTAATCCTCTTCGGATACCGGAGTGAACCGCACCTGCTGATCCAGCTTATAGGCCGTAAACAGGATGTCCTTGAGCACGGACGAGGCCTGTTCGGTATCTGGAATCTCCACCAGAATGCCGAACGACAGGGTGTCGTGGATCACGGCCTGGCCGATGTCCAGAATGGTCACGCCACCCTGGGCCAGGACACCGGTGATGGCTGCGGTAAGACCCGGACGGTCCTCACCTGTGATGTTAATCAGGACAATTTCGCGCAAAGCGCACCCCCGAGCTGGAAAAAAACCGCATTCTACCCACTTTCAGTGACCATCGGGCACAGCCAGCGCTTTGCCGGTCTTGGGCCTGTCGCTATACTGCGCGTCAACTTCACGGACCAAGAGCCGAGCGCAAGTGAACCGGCCCACGCCAGTAAAAACCGATAACTTCTTCCTGCTGATCTTCCGGGCACTGCGCCACCGCCGTGTACCGATCGCATTACGCATTGCCAGCCATAACGTGATCCTGGTCGCCCTGGCCCTGGTGATCTACGCGTGCGTGATGGGTTTGCAGTTCAAACAGGCCATGCACGAGCAAGCCGACGCCCTGGGCGAGAGCTTGACGACCCAGACCGCCACCTCGGCGACCGAGCTGTTGGTGTCCAATGACATCCTCAGCCTCAACGTGCTGCTCAACAACCTGACCAAGAACCCGCTGGTGGCCCACGCCGCCATCTACAGCGTGGACAACCGGATCATGGCCGAAGCCGGGCAACGCCCGAAAAACGGCCTGTTGGGTGAAGCCGAAGGCTTGTACCAGAGCAATATCACGTTTCAGGATGTGAAAGCCGGCCAATTGCGCATCAGCCTGGACATGCAACAGTTCCAGCAGCCGATGACCATCAGCCTGCAAAGCATGGGCATCCTCAGCGCGATCCTGCTGGCCCTGGCCCTGGCCTTGAGCCTGCGTCTGGGCCGGCATATCTCCACGCCCCTGATGCAACTGCGCATCTGGTTGCGCGACATCGACGAACACACCCCGGCCACCGACCGCCAGGATGAGATCGGCGACCTTGCCCGCCAGTTGCACACAAGCTTTGCCCCGGAGCCGGCCGTGCCCGAAGCCAAGCCTGAGCCTGAGCCAGAGTTCGACGACACCGACTATGACGACGAGCCCGAGTTCGAGGTGCGCAACCTGCGCGACCCGAGCTTCGACGAGTCGGCGCCGGTGGCAGGCCTCAAGCCGCTACCGCGCACCCTCATCAAGGCCGACGAAGACAGCCTGGACGAAGACGACCCGTTTGCCGACCTGCGTGACGAGTCGGCACCAAGCCCGGTGGTCGCGCCCAAGCCTGCGAACAGCCAACCCCAGCACAGCGCGGTATTGGCCGTGCAACTGGGCGCCCAGGAGCAATTGCGCCGCCTGCCACGGGCACGCCTGACCGAGTTGCTGGAACGCTACCGCGACTGCCTTGACCAGGCGGCGTCGCTGTACCAGAGCGAGCTGCACACCCTCAACGATGGCAGCACGCTGATGCTGTTCCACAGCGAAGACAGCGGCGAAGATTATTTGACCAACGCCATCTGCTGCGGTGAGCTGCTGCGCGCCCTGGGCCATGCCTTGCAGATCGAAGTCGCTGACAGCGGCATCACCCTGCAACTGCAACTGGGCCTGACCTTGGGCGACGATCTATATGGCATGAGCCAGATCGACCTGTTGCTGACCGAAAACGCCCAGGATGCCCTGGCCTTGTCGCAACACAGCCGCAACCTGCTGCTGGTGGAGCGCAAGATCAGCGACGACGCCTTGATCCGCCAACGCGCGCGTATCCGCCCGATTGCCAGCCCTGAAGGCGCGTGCTGTGTAGAGCGCTTGATGGAGCCTTACCCGTCGATGCTGGAGCGCCAGCTGGCGCGGATGCATGAGACTCGGAACAAGCCCTAAACAACACTGCGGGCTTGCCCGCGATGGCGCTGGATCAGTCAATCAAGTGTCAACTGACACTGCGCTATCGCGGGCAAGCCCGCTCCCACATTTGATCTGCACCAAACAAAAAGGCCCGCTTACTCAGCGGGCCTTTTATTTGGCTGCGATCCAGGTCAGAACCTGAACACTTCCATATCCGTACGAATCGGCGAAGCCATCGGGATCTTTGGCTTTTCCGGAGCTGCCGGCTTGGCCGGGGCCGGGGCCTGTTTGCGTGGGGCTTCGGCAATCGGTGGCTGGTTGGCCAGCGGCTTGAGGGCTACCGACAACTGCTCAGCCAAACGCTGCAACAACACACCCTGGGCCTGGACCTGTGAAGCGGTGCTGCCGGCATGTTGCTCCTGCAGATGCACGATGCGGTTGTCCCGCACCTGGCCGCGGCGGTCGATCAGGCGCCATTGCGCGTCAAGGATCGCCGGCTGGGAAGCCCCGGAGTCCAGGCGCGTGATGGTCAGCAATACCTGCACATCGGGGGAGAAGCTTGTAGGCGCCGGCGACAGCACCACACGCTGGCTGTCCAAGTGGCCAGCCACCTGACGCAACATCAACTGGTTGATATCCGACGACAGGCTACCGGCCCAACGGCCGTCGATGGAGCCTTGCAGGCTGCCATCGTCCTGGCGTTGCAGCAGGGTTTCACGTTGCAGGTAATCGGCAACCACTACCGGACCGAGCAAGACCGCCATGCCAGCACTTTGCGCTGGCTGCGCCGGATTTCCGCTATCCAGCTGGTACAGCGACACCGGTTGGTGCGTAGTGCAACCCGCCAACCCCAAAAGGCCGGCGAGCATCAAAAATAAAGGAAGGCGTGGAGCAGTCATCATCCCATCCAGGTGGCTGCCACAAGGCAAACCACAATGTAATACTAAAAATAACCTATACGCGCTCAGCCACGCCGGCGCTGGAAAGGCCATATCATCCGTGAATATGCGCCATGACTCCAGCGCGAAAGCGCCGATCTACGCGTTAAATCGTAGATCGGGCGCTCTATATCGCTTTAAGCGGGTGTTTCTACCAGCAATGCATCTACCCGCTGGAAGCCACGGGGCAATTTGTTCCCGCGGCGTCCACGTTCGCCCTTGTAGTGCTCAAGGTCGTCAGGACGCAGGGACAACGTGCGTTTACCGGCCTGCAGCACCAGGGTCGAGCCTTCCGGGATCACCGCGATGTCGGTCACGTACTCTTCGCGACTGGCCACCCGCTCCCCTGGGATACCAATGATCTTGTTGCCCTTGCCCTTGCCCAGTTGCGGCAGGTCGCTGATCTTGAACACCAGCAAGCGCCCTTCGGTGGTCACCGATGCCAGCCAATTGCCCTCGCGGTCCTCGACCGGGCGCGGCAGGATCACCTTGGCGTTGTTCGGCAGGCTCAGCAGGGCCTTGCCCGCCTTGTTCTTGGCCTGCAAGTCCTCACCCTTGACCACAAAACCGTAGCCGGCGTCGGAGGCGATCACGTACAGCGAGTCATCATCGGGCAGCAATACACATTCAAAACTTGCCCCTGGCGGCGGCGTCAGGCGGCCGGTCAGCGGTTCGCCCTGGCCCCGTGCAGATGGCAGGGTATGGGCCGGCACCGAATAACTGCGCCCGGTGGAGTCGATAAACACCGCGAACTGGTTGGAACGCCCGGCTGCGGCGGTCTTGAACCCATCGCCCGCCTTGTACGACAAGCCAGTGGCATCAATATCATGCCCCTTGGCAGAACGAACCCAACCCTTTTCCGACAGAACGACGGTAATTTTCTCGTTGGGCAACAGCTCGGTTTCAGTCAGGGCCTTGGCTTCGGCGCGCTCGACAATCGGCGAGCGGCGGTCGTCGCCATAGGTTTCGGCATCTTTGATCAGTTCGCTGCGCACCAGCTTCTTGAGCTTGGCTTCGCTACCCAGCAGCGCTTGCAGTTTGGCTTGTTCCTTGAGCAACGCGTCCTGCTCGTCGCGCAGCTTCATCTCTTCCAGGCGCGCCAACTGACGCAGACGGGTATCGAGGATGTAGTCGGCCTGGATCTCGCTCAGTTCGAAACGCGCGATCAACTCGGCCTTCGGGTGCTCTGCGGTGCGGATGATGTGGATCACTTCATCCAGGTTGAGGTAGGCAATCAGCAAGCCGTCCAACAGATGCAGGCGGCGCTCGACCTTGTCCAGGCGGAACTGCAGGCGGCGGCGCACGGTATTGACCCGGAACTCCAGCCACTCCACCAGCAGGTTGCGCAGGTTTTTCAGCTGCGGCTTGCCGTCCAGGCCGATGATGTTGACGTTGACCCGGTAGCTGGATTCCAGCTCGGTACTGGCAAACAGATGCTGCATCAACACTTCGTGGTCGACCCGGCTATTGGTCGGGATGATCACGATGCGGCAAGGGTTCTCGTGGTCGGACTCGTCACGCAAGTCCGCGACTTGCGGCAGCTTCGACGGCTTGGCCTGCATCAGCGCGGCAATCTGTTCCAGCACCTTGGCGCCGGAGACCTGGTGCGGCAAGGCGGTGACGATGATGTCGCCATCTTCGACGTGGTACACCGCGCGCATGCGCACCGAGCCCTTGCCGGTCTCGTACATTTTCAGCAGGTCGGCACGCGGCGTGATGATTTCCGCTTCGGTCGGGTAGTCCGGACCCTGGATATGCTCGCACAGCTGCTCGACCGTGGCCTTGGGCTCATCGAGCAGGCGTACGCAGGCGGTGGCGACTTCACGCAGGTTGTGTGGCGGTACGTCGGTGGCCATGCCCACGGCGATGCCGGTGGTGCCGTTAAGCAGGATATTGGGCAGGCGCGCCGGCAAGACCAGAGGCTCGTCGAGGGTGCCGTCGAAGTTCGGGCCCCAGTCTGCCGTGCCCTGGCCCAGCTCGCTGAGCAGCACTTCGGAGTAACGCGACAGCCGCGCCTCGGTGTAACGCATGGCGGCGAACGACTTAGGATCATCCGGCGCACCCCAGTTGCCCTGGCCATCGACCAGGGTGTAGCGGTAGCTGAACGGCTGGGCCATCAGCACCATGGCTTCATAGCACGCCGAGTCGCCGTGGGGGTGGAACTTGCCGAGCACGTCACCGACGGTACGCGCCGACTTCTTGTGCTTGGAGTCCGCGTCCAGGCCCAACTCACTCATGGCGTAGATAATGCGCCGCTGTACCGGTTTCAGGCCGTCGCCGATATGCGGCAAGGCACGGTCCATGATCACGTACATGGAGTAGTTGAGGTAGGCATTTTCGGTGAAGTCAGCCAGCGACCGGCGTTCTACGCCGTCTAAGCTGTCTGCAAGGATGTCACTCATGCGGGCCTCATCATTGTCTGGTCTGGCGCAGCAGCAAGGTGCCGCCACGCTGGGTAAATTCAAGTTGTTTCAATGCGCTCATGCCCAACAGCACTTGCTCGCCACCCAGGCCCGGCGCCACCAGGGCGCGTACGTCCTGCAGGACGATATCGCCCAACTGCAGGCGGTCGAGGTGGGTGCGATAGCCCTGGCTACGGCCGTTGGCGGTGCTCAAGGTCACCGGCAAACCGCGCTTGAGCCCCAGGCGCTCGGCCAACTCGGCCGGCACTGCCACATCGGTGGCACCGGTGTCGAGCATGAAATCCACCGGCTGGCCGTTGATCTGGCCAGTGGCGACAAAATGCCCCTGGCCGTTGCCGACCAGTTTCACTTCTATATAACCCGCGTGTTGCTGCGAGGTGACCACGGCGTTGGGGTTTTCCTGCCGCGCCTCCCATTGCCCAAAAAACCGTGTTGCCAAAAACAGCCCCGCGCCCCAGGCCACGAACATCAATAGGCGTCCAGCGCGCTTGCCGGGCGGTTGCGTGCTCACGGCTGGGCGCTCCAGCCACCGGCCGGGGCGGCAAAACGATAGACCATCGGGCGTTTTTCACCATCGGCCCGGGCGCCGAAATTATTGTCGATGCCAACCCAGGCACCGTCAGCGTCAATCAGCAGCGCTTCCGCCAGCCCGTAACTCTGGGGGTAGCGCCGATTTGGCAGCAGGGCCTCATCGGCGTACGACCAGCACAACTCGACCTTGGCCGTCACGCTGTCGCGCCGGCAGATCTGGAACGCGTTGCGCTCCAGGGTAAACAGCTTGCCGTTGAACAGCGCCAGGTCGGCAAAATCCTTGGACACCGCCCTGGCCCCCGGAAACTGCGCCGGCTGCATTTCCTGGCCGGCTTCGCTCAACAGTACGCATGGGCCATCACAATCCCAAACGCTTTGCCCGCGCTTGATCGAGATCAGCCCACGCCGCTCGCGCTCGGCCGCCAGCCAGATCTGATTGCCCTCGGGGTTGATCGCCAGGCCTTCAAACAACGCATTGAAGTGCAGCAGCAAACCACTGGCCCGCGCCTCGCGAACCATGCCAGGGGCAATTTTCAGCCACTCTGGATCACCGCTTGCCGGCACCTGCAGCACTGCCGCATGAGCTTCGCTGACGATGTAGCGATTACCTGCGGCGTCACAGCTGATGCCTTCAAAATCCAGGTCGCCGCCGCGTATCACCGACGCTGCCGTGGTGCGCGCGCGCAAGCCCCACGGCAGGCCCGACTCGGGCACTGGTGGCACGTCGAGCTTTACCGTCTCGGCCTGCCAGGTGTCGGCGCGGGTGTCGAGGCGGTAGATCTGGTCGTCGTCGCGGTCAGAGACCGTCCACAACTCCTTGCCACACAACGCCAGGCCCGACAGGTTGCCGCCGCGCATGCCGTCTACCGGGTGTTCGGACAGCAACTTGAGCTCGACCGCAGGCTGGGCAACTGCCTGGGTAGCTGCCAACCCGCTCAACAACAGTATCGCCAGGGCGAAACCGCTGCGCATCAGCCCAATACCTCGGCCAGGTTGCCTTTGGACTCCAGCCAGGCCTTGCGGTCGCCAGCGCGTTTCTTGGCCAGCAACATGTCCATCATTTCCGAGGTGGCGGCGTAGTCTTCCAGGGTCAACTGCACCAGGCGCCGAGTGTTCGGGTCCATGGTGGTTTCGCGCAGTTGCGGCGGGTTCATTTCACCCAGGCCCTTGAATCGGGTGACCTGCGGTTTGCCGCGCTTCTTCTCGGCTACCAGGCGGTCGAGGATGCCGTCGCGCTCGGCTTCGTCCAGGGCGTAGAAAATCTCTTTGCCCAGGTCGATGCGGTACAGCGGCGGCATCGCCACATAGACGTGACCGGCATCCACCAGCGGGCGGAAATGCTGGACGAACAAGGCACAGAGCAAGGTTGCGATGTGCAAGCCGTCGGAGTCGGCGTCGGCGAGGATGCAAATTTTGCCGTAGCGCAGCTGGCTCATGTCCTCGGCGCCTGGATCGACGCCAATGGCCACGGCGATGTTGTGCACTTCCTGGCTGGCCAGCACTTCGCTGCCATCGACTTCCCAGGTATTGAGGATCTTGCCGCGCAGCGGCAGGATCGCCTGGAACTCCTTGTCCCGTGCCTGCTTGGCCGAACCGCCGGCGGAATCACCCTCCACCAGGAACAGTTCGGAGCGCATCGGGTCCTGGCCGGCGCAGTCCGCCAGCTTGCCGGGCAATGCCGGGCCCTGGGTGATGCGCTTGCGCTCGACCTTTTTGCTGGCCTTGAGGCGACGGCCGGCGTTGTTAATCGCCAGTTCCGCCAGGGCCAGGCCCAGCTCCGGATGTTCATTGAGCCACAGACTGAACGCGTCCTTGACCACACCCGAGACAAACGCCGCGGCCTCGCGGGACGACAGGCGTTCCTTGGTCTGGCCGGAGAATTGCGGCTCCTGCATCTTCATCGACAGCACAAAGGCGATGCGCTCCCAGACGTCTTCCGGCGCCAGCTTCACGCCGCGCGGCAGCAGGCTGCGGTATTCGCAGAATTCACGCATCGCATCCAGCAGGCCCTGGCGCAGACCGTTGACATGGGTACCGCCCTGGGCGGTGGGGATCAGGTTGACGTAGCTTTCCTGAACGCTGTCGCCACCCTCGGGCAACCACAGCAAGGCCCAGTCCACCGCCTCCTTGTTACCGGCCAGGCTGCCGCAGAACGGCTCGTTGGGCAGGCGTTCGAAGTCGCTGACCGAGTCTTCGAGGTAGGAGCGCAGGCCGTCTTCGTAGTGCCACTCGACCTTTTCGCCGGTGCCTTTGTCTTCAAAACTGACCAGCAAGCCCGGGCACAACACGGCCTTGGCCTTGAGTACGTGCTTGAGGCGGCTGATGGAGAATTTCGGGGAATCGAAGTATTTCGGATCCGGCGCAAAGTACACGCTGGTCCCGGTGTTGCGCTTGCCGACGGTGCCGACCACTTCCAGCTCGGTGGCCTTGTAGCCATCGGCGAAGGTCATCTGGTATTCGTTGCCGTCGCGCTTGACCTTGACCCGCACCTGCGTGGACAAGGCGTTGACCACGGAAATACCCACACCGTGCAAGCCGCCGGAGAACTGGTAGTTCTTGTTGGAGAACTTGCCGCCGGCATGGAGCTTGGTGAGGATCAGCTCGACACCCGAAACCCCTTCCTCGGGGTGAATGTCCACCGGCATGCCGCGCCCGTCGTCGGACACTTCCAGGGAGTGGTCGGCGTGCAAAATGACCTGGACCGACTTGGCGTGCCCGGCCAAGGCTTCGTCGACGCTGTTGTCGATGACTTCCTGGGCAAGGTGGTTCGGCCGACTGGTGTCGGTGTACATGCCGGGGCGTTTGCGCACCGGGTCGAGGCCCGAGAGGACTTCGATGGCGTCGGCGTTATAAGAGCTAGCGCTGGGAGTGGCCATGGGGTCTCGTCGTGAGTCGTTCGATTAAAAAGTAACCTGCGGTTTCACAATGCGGTGAAATCGAAGGATTGGTACTGATCTGCGCCAATGCCGGCAAAACTCAACAGCGCCGGCAACTGTCGGCCAAAACCCTGGTAACCGTGGTCGCCGCCAGCCTGGATACGCAAGGCACAGGCCCGGTAATACTGCTCGGCGAGGCGATAATCCAGTGTTTCGTCCCCGGTCTGCAACCACACCTGATAGCGCTGGGCATCCTGGGGCGCCGCAACCTCAAGCTCAGCCAGGGCCGCGACGTGATCGTGGGTCAGTTCCCAGGTTTCATCGGTATAGAGGTTCTTCTGGGTGCCCAGGTAACCGTCGAACATGCGATGGGGGCTGACAGCCGGGTTGACCAGCAGCGCCTTGAGGCCATGGCGTTCGGCAAGATGGGTTGCATAGTAGCCGCCGAGTGAGCTGCCGACCAGCAGCGGCCGCCCCAGCTCGCCGATCGCCTGCTCCAGCTGGGCAATCGCCTGGCGCGGGTGGTGATGCAAGGCCGGCACCCGCAGTTGGTCGGCCAGACCGAGACTGTCCATCACGCCCATCAGCAAGCTGGCCTTGGTCGAGGCTGGCGCGCTGTTGAAACCGTGGATATACAAGATCGAAGCGGACATGCCGGGCTCTCCGTGCGTTATCGGCCAAAGGGGCGCAGTTTACAGGGAATGACGCAGTGTGAGCAGGGTTACTGCCGAACGCGGTCTGCCAGGGGTGTGGGAGCGGGCTTGCCCGCGATGGCGCTATATCAGTGATAGATTTGTTGGCTGACCCACCGCAATCGCGGGCAAGCCCGCTCCTACATTTTGATGTGTGTTTGCAGGTTTAGTAGCCGTTACTGCCGTAATCTACGGTAAAGGTGAAGTCTTTGACCCGCTCTACCCCAGTGTCCAGCCGTCCATCCGGATGCAGGCGCAGCCAACGATAGCCTGGCGCCTCTTCACTGACCTTGAAATCCTCACTGCCGGGGGCGAACTGGATGCAGGTCGACGGCGACGCCAGCAAGCGCACGCCATGGCGTTCGCGGTCGATTTCCTGGTGCACATGCCCCCACAGCACCGCCCGCACCTGGGGGAAGCGATCGAGCACGGCGAACAGCGCCTCGGGGTTGCGCAGGCCAATCGGCTCCATCCACGGGCAGCCAATGGGCACCGGGTGATGATGGAAGCACACCAGATGATGACGGCCCGGCGCTTCGCTCAAGGCTTGCGCCAGCAATTGCAGTTGCGGCTCGGCCAGATAACCCGGCACCGAGCCCGGCACGGCGGAGTCCAGCAAAATCACCCGCCAGTTGCCCACATCCACCACCGGTTCCAGCAGTGCGCTGCCCATGGTCGCCTGGGCCATGACCTGCGGCTCATCGTGGTTGCCCGGAATCCAGCGCGCCGGGACGCCAAGCTGCTGGCTCAGGTCGCGAAACTGCTGGTACGACGCAAGCGTACCGTCCTGGGACAAGTCACCGGTGGCCAGCAGCAAATCAATCTGCGGTTGCTGGGCCCGAACCAGCTCGATCACCCGTTGCAGGCTGTCACGGGTGTTCATGCCCAGCAGCGTGCCGTCGGCCTCGGCAAACAGGTGGCTGTCGGACAGTTGCACCAGCAACGCCGGCGCATCAGGGTTCACGGTGGATACGCTCGGCAAGGCGTTCTCCCAGGGCGATCACAAAAATGGACAATGGGCGCAATTATGCTGGGGCAGGACACAAAGAGGAAACCCGTGAAGCGTACGCAGTTCACCTCTAGCGCACGACTTCAAATTCATGGCCCAAGGCCAGGCAATGACTCAACCATTCACCGAGGAACACATTGAGCTGTGCTTTCTCGTCGGGCTGGTGCATGAACACATTGGGGTAAGGATAGATGCTGCGAAAGCGCCGCGCATGTTCGGCGCTGACCACTTCGGCCATCCGCGCATCGTGATACACCTGCACTTCCAGCTGCGGCACCGGCAGCCATGGCAGGCTGTGCTCCTGGCGCACGCGCAGGGTGCTGGTGTACGGGCAGGTGAGGATGACTTCCAGGTTCAGTACGCCGAGCATCTGGTCGCCGTGGGTCACGGCAATGCGCCGCGCTTGCGGCGTGCGGCGCATGTCTGGCAGCAGGCGCATCAGCCGCGCATAGTTAGCCTCGCAAGCGGCTTGCAAGCCGATCAGGTCGACCCGGTAGCGTTCCCGTGTCTTTACTGCCATAGCCCCCTCACTTCCGCGCGATTAAGCGCAAGCCATTGCAGGGCGATAATGCTGGCTGCGTTGGAAATCTTACCGTCGCGCACCGCTTGCAGGGCATCTTCAAATGCCCAGGTGGTGACGCGGATATCTTCTGCTTCTTCGGCCAGGCCGTGGATACCGCCGGCACCGGTACTGTCGCAACGCCCCAAAAACAGGTGGACGAATTCGGTGCTGCCACCCGGCGAGGGGAAATATTTGGTAATCGGCCACAGCGCCGAGAAGGTCAGCCCAGCTTCCTCCTCGGCTTCGCGGTGCGCAACCTCCTCCGGTTGCTCGTCCTTGTCGATCAGGCCGGCAACCATCTCCACCAGCCAGGGGTTGTCGGTGCGCCCCATGGCGCCCACGCGAAACTGTTCGATCAACACCACTTCATCGCGCTGCGGGTCGTAGGGCAGTACACACACGGCATCGTGGCGCACAAAGACTTCACGATTGATCACCGGGCTCATGCCACCATCGAACAGCTCGTGGCGCAGCTGTACACGATCGAGCTTGTAGAAGCCCTGGTAGGCATTGTCGCGCTGAACGATTTCAATTTTGTTCGGCGTCGATTTCGCACTGTCGGTCATATCAACCCTCGTTTAATACGGTGTGTGTCTGAGCATCGCGCCATCCTACAGCGCCCGCGTGCCTCGGTGCAGCCCCTTTGCAGTTGCCGGGACGGGCGGCGGCGGTCAAACTCACTGTAATCAGCTTAGTGGCGAACTGACTGGGATGCCGATAGTCCAAGCCCCATCTCTTTCGCTCTTCTCCGCTTTATGAAGGACGCCCATGTCGCTGTTAAAAGTCGCCTCCGTGGCCTGTATTGCCTTGACCCTCGGCGCTTGCCAGAGCCTGTTCCAATCCAGCTACCGTGCACCGCTGGAAGCCACCCGCGATGCCTCCGAGGTGGTGCAACCCGGCTGCACCACCGCCGACTGCCCACTGGTGAACATCGATACCGTGCATTTCGCCAACGAGCCCAAGCTCGATGCGCTGATCGAGCAACGCCTGCTGGAAATGACCCGCACCACGCCCGGCGCCCCATTGCCAGCCACACTGAACGCCTATCGGGAAAAATTCCTGCGCGAGTCCGGCCCGCGCAACAGCATGTACTTGCAGGCCAAGGTACGGGAGCAGCATGACGGCTTGGTGATCATCGAACTGTCCAGCTACCTGGACACCGGCGGCGCCCATGGCGAACCTGGCCGCGGCTTCATCAACTACTCGCGCCAGCAGCAAAAAAACCTGACCCTGGCGGACATGCTGCGCCCCGGCAAGGAAGACGCGTTCTGGAAAGCCGCCCAGGTGGCCCACAACAGCTGGCTGATCAGCACCCGCCTGAGCCTGGAGCCGGACTACGTGAAAAGCTGGCCCTTCCAGAAAACCCCGAACGTGGCGCTGACCTACGGCGCGGTAGTGCTCAAGTACCCTACCGCCACCATCGCGCCCTACGCCATGGGCCACGTCGAGTTGCAGATTCCTTACGCTCGCCTCGACGGCATCATCAAGCCTGAGCTGGTGCCCGTGCGCCGCTGAAGGCGCGCCCGAGGATAAATTGCAGCAGCCCTGCCAGCACCAGTGCCGGCAGGGTCGCGCCAACATCCGGGTACAGATTGGCCAGCAGGTGATAGGTACTGATGCCCCCCAACCAAGCCAGCAGTGCCGGCCAGCGCAGGCTTGCAACCAGCGCCTGGCCACGCCGGCGCAGGATGAAGTGGTCTACCAGCACCACGCCAAACAGCGGCGCGAATACCGAGCCGATCAACAGCAGGAAGTTCTGATACTGGGCCAAGGGCGCAAAGCAGGCGATCAGCGTGCACACCAGCCCAATCGCCAGCGCCAGGTGCTCGACTTTCAGGCGCAACAGCATGCCGCTGGACACCGCCGCCGAGTGGATGTCGGCGAAGGCGTTTTCTGACTCATCCAACACAATCAGCAGCAGCGGAATCCCCAGGCCAGCCCCGGCCAACGCCAACAACAGCGCATTGACTTCACCACTGGGCGCGAACGCCAGGGTGTAGGCCACGCCCAGGCTCATCAGCCAGAAATTGCCGATAAAAAAGCCCAGGGCCGTGCCGCCGAACACACGGGTGGCGCGCTGGCCGAAACGTGAGTAATCGGCAATCAGCGGCAGCCAGGACAACGGCATGGCAATGGCGATATCAAACCCGACGGCAAACGGCAGCGAACCGTCGCCAGCCTGGGCCCACAGCGCGGCCAGGTCAGCCTTGGCGAACAGGTTCCAGGTCAGCCACAGGCACGCCGCCAGCAGCAGCCAGATTCCCCATTTGCGCAGGATCTTTCGCACAAAGGTCAACGGGCCGCTGATTGCAAGCAAAGTGGCGAGACCGCCGAAGAACACGGTCCAGAGCAACGGGCTGGCCAACAGGCTGCCTGCACTGAAGGCGCGGGTGCCCAGCAGGCTAGCGGCATCGCGCATGACGATGATCTCGAACGAACCCCAACCGATCAGTTGCAACAAGTTCAACAGCGCCGGCAGGCTGGCGCCTTTGGCACCCAGGCTGAGCTTGAGGGCGGCCATGGACGACAGGCCGGTGTCACTGCCGATCACCCCGACGGCGGCCAGTAACAGCACGCCCACCAGGGTCCCGAGGAAGATGGCCAGCAACGCCCCCGACAGGCCAAGCCCCGGCGCCAACAGTGCACCGGTTTGCAGGACCATCAGGCCGATGCCTAGGGAAAACCACAGGGAAAACAGATCGCGGGCGCCGAAGACACGTTTGTCTATTGGGACTGCAATGTCGGGAGAGTAGGTACTCGGTTGAATGCTCAAGGGGGTCATCTCAGAGGGACATTTGTTATTGGAGAGATTGCTATCGCGGGCAAGCCCGCTCCCACACATTCAAAAATGTGGGAACGAGCTTGCCCGCGATAAGGCCAGTAGAAGCACCTCCAATCCCAAGTCAGACCTTTTTGTAGAGCTGACTGCCTTCCTGCTTGAACCGCTGCGCCTGCTCGGCCAGGCCCTTGGCCACATCCACGTCCACCGCCTCGATGCGCTGGTTGGCCGCGTATTCGCGCACTTCCTGGGTGATTTTCATCGAGCAGAATTTCGGCCCGCACATCGAGCAAAAGTGCGCGACCTTGGCCGAATCCTTGGGCAGGGTTTCGTCGTGATAGGAGCGCGCGGTGTCCGGGTCCAGGCCGAGGTTGAACTGGTCTTCCCAGCGGAACTCGAACCGTGCCTTGCTCAACGCGTTGTCGCGGATCTGCGCACCGGGATGGCCCTTGGCCAAATCCGCCGCGTGGGCCGCAATCTTGTAGGTAATGATCCCGGTCTTCACGTCATCCTTGTTCGGCAAGCCCAGGTGCTCCTTGGGCGTGACGTAGCAAAGCATGGCGCAACCGAACCAGCCGATCATCGCCGCGCCGATGCCCGAGGTGATGTGGTCGTAGCCGGGCGCGATATCGGTGGTCAGCGGGCCCAGGGTGTAGAACGGCGCTTCGTCGCAGCACTCCAGCTGCTTGTCCATGTTCTCCTTGATCAACTGCATCGGCACGTGGCCGGGGCCTTCGATCATGGTTTGCACGTCGTGCTTCCAGGCGATTTTGGTCAGCTCGCCGAGGGTTTCCAACTCACCGAACTGCGCCGCATCGTTGGCGTCGGCAATCGAGCCCGGGCGCAGGCCATCGCCGAGGGAGAAGCTGACGTCATAGGCCTTCATGATTTCGCAGATTTCGTCGAAATGGGTGTAGGTAAAGTTCTCTTTGTGGTGTGCCAGGCACCACTTGGCCATGATCGAGCCGCCACGGGACACGATGCCGGTGACGCGCTTGGCGGTCAGCGGTACATAGCGCAGCAACACACCGGCGTGGATGGTGAAGTAATCGACGCCCTGCTCGGCCTGCTCGATCAAGGTGTCGCGGAACAGTTCCCAGGTCAGGTCTTCAGCGGCACCGCCGACTTTTTCCAGGGCCTGGTAGATCGGCACGGTACCGATCGGTACCGGCGAGTTGCGGATGATCCACTCGCGGGTTTCGTGGATGTGCTTGCCGGTGGACAGGTCCATCACCGTGTCCGAGCCCCAGCGAATGCCCCAGGTCAGTTTCGCCACTTCTTCTTCGATGGACGAACCCAGGGCGCTGTTGCCGATGTTGCCGTTGATCTTCACCAGGAAGTTACGGCCGATGATCATCGGTTCCAGTTCGGTGTGGTTGATGTTGGCCGGGATGATGGCGCGGCCGCGGGCGATTTCTTCGCGCACAAATTCCGGGGTGATGATTTTCGGCACGCTGGCCCCGAAGCTGTGCCCGGCGTGTTGCTGGTCGAGCAGGCCACTGGCACGGGCTTCTTCAAGCTTCATGTTTTCGCGGATGGCGACGTATTCCATCTCGGCGGTAATGATGCCCTGGCGTGCGTAGTGCATCTGCGTGACGTTGGCCCCGGCCTTGGCGCGGCGCGGGTTTTTCACATGGGCAAAACGCAGGGCGGTCAGCTCGGCGTCGCTCAGGCGCTGTTGGCCGAAGTGCGAACTCAGGCCTGGCAGGCGCTCGGTGTCGCCACGGGATTCGATCCACGGCGAGCGCACATCGCCCAGGCCTTTGCGCACGTCAATGATCACGTTGGGGTCGGTGTACGGGCCGGAAGTGTCGTAGACCACCACGGGCGCATTGATCTCGCCGCCAAAATCGGTGGGGGTCACGTCCAGGCTGATTTCGCGCATCGGCACGCGGATATCCGGGCGAGTGCCCTGCACATAGACTTTTTGCGAGCGGGTAAACGGCTGCACGGATCCCGAGTCAACCTTGGCCGACTCACTCAAATGCACGGTGTTTTTTAGTTTTGTACTCATCACGGGCTCTCCAGACACATCCAGGCAGTGGATTTTTGTCGGAGCGAACCTGTGACGGACGGACGCACTGGAAGCAGTGCTGTGCTTGGCGCACGAGGGCTGTTCGATTGTCGAACAACATCCCGGACGAAGCACAAGAGGACTCGCCGGGTGACGAGAAATCTTGTTCCCTACGCAGGCGCTAACCTGATCAGGTTCAACGGGATCCGGTATTTACCGATCTCAGCCTCATAGCAAGGCACCCCGACAAGAACGCGGCCAGTCTAGACCATGGAGCAGGCAAATTGCCAATAGCGGTGCATTCAGCGTGATGAATGGCGCAATTACAGGATTGTTGTGCGGGGGTGTGGCCACTACACTCGCCTACTGTCTCAACGCCTTGACGCTATGGATTGCTCGTCGTAGCCTTGGGCGCTAAATTATCGCCGTAATATTTATCTAGGGATCGCCTCATGCTGCGCAAACTTTCACTGGCTCTTGCCGTGTCTTGTGCGACCAATGGAATGGTCTGGGCAGCAGAAGCGCCCTTGTCGACCAAAACCGACTTGGTCAGCGTCTACCAGGAAGCGGTGGACAACAACGCCGACCTGGCCGCCGCCCGCGCCCAGTACGGCGCGCAGAAAGAAGTGGTGCCCCAGGCCCGCGCCGGCCTGCTGCCCAACCTCTCGGCCGGTGCCGACGTGAACAACGTGCGCACCCAGATCGACACACCGTCGGCCACCGCCAATCGCGACGCCCACACCTGGCGCGCAACCCTGAGCCAGCCGCTGTTCCGCGCCGACCGCTGGTTCCAGTTGCAAGCTGCCGAAGCCGTCAATGAACAGGCCGCCCTGCAACTCTCGGCCACCGAGCAGGAACTGATCCTGCAAAGCGCGGAAAACTACTTCGCCGTGCTACGCGCCCAGGACAACCTGGCCTCGACCAAGGCCGAAGAGGCCGCCTTCAAGCGCCAACTGGACCAGTCCAACGAGCGTTTTGACGTGGGCCTGTCGGACAAGACCGACGTGCTGCAATCCCAGGCCAGCTACGACACGGCGCGGGCCAACCGGATCCTCGCCCAGCGCCAGGTGGATGACGCGTTTGAAGCGCTGATCACCCTGACCAACCGCCAGTACAACGCGATCCAGGGCATTGTCCATACCCTGCCCGTTTTGCCGCCAGCACCCAACGACGCCAAGGCCTGGGTCGACACCGCCGGGCGCCAGAACCTGAACCTGCTGGCCAGCAACTATGCGGTCACCGCCGCCGAAGAAACCCTCAAGCAACGCAAGGCCGGCCACGCGCCGACCCTGGACGCGGTGGCGCAATACGAAAAAGGTGACAACGACGCCCTCGGTTTCAGCAACCCCAACGCCTTCGGCCAGCCCTATCGTGGCGACGTCGAGCAACGCACCATCGGCCTGCGCCTGAATATCCCGCTGTACAGCGGCGGCCTCACCAGCTCCCAGGTACGCGAATCCTATTCGCGCCTGGGCCAGACCGAACAGCAACGCGAAGGCCTGCGCCGCCAGGTGGTGGAAAACACCCGTAACCTGCACCGCGCGGTGAATACCGATGTAGAACAGGTGCAGGCACGCCGCCAGTCGATCATCTCCAACCAGAGCGCAGTGGAAGCCACGGAAATCGGTTACCAGGTGGGCACGCGCAATATCGTCGACGTGCTCGACGCCCAGCGCCAGCTGTACACCTCGGTGCGCAACTACAACAACAGCCGTTATGACTACATCCTCGACAACCTGCGCTTGAAACAGGCGGCGGGAACGTTGAACCCGGGGGATCTGCAGGACCTGGCGCGCTACCTGAAAGCTGACTACAACCCGGACAAGGATTTCCTGCCGCCGGACCTGGCCAAGGCCGCGGCCGAACAACTGAAGGCCCGCCCCAGCAACTAAACCCACCACATAACAAATGTGGGAGCGGGCTTGCCCGCGATGGCGGTGGGTCATGTAAGGATGTGCTGACTGGCCTACCGCTATCGCAGCGATGCGGCGACCCGACAAGCCAGCTCCCACAGTTGGTGTGTGGTATGTGCAAAGTCCTGTGCCCAACCGAGATCCCTGTGGGAGCGGGCTTGCCCGCGATGGCGGTGGGTCATGTAAGGATGTGCTGACTGGCCTACCGCTATCGCAGCGATGCGGCGACCCGACAAGCCAGCTCCTACATTTTTGACCGAGCTGGTTCAGGGTTTGAGCAGTCTGTCCAAGCCATCGAGCAAACGCTTCAACGCGCCCTGATTGGCCTGCATCACCTTCAGCCCCGCCAGCGCCCGCTTGTGCGCATCCTGTGGCAGTTCGAACAGTTGCCGCACTACCTCGGCCAACCCCTGGGCATCATCCACTTCTTGCAACGCCCCGGCGTCGCGCATCATTGCGGCGATTTCGAGGAAGTTGAACAGGTGCGGGCCGCTGATCACCGGCTTGGCCAGCGCCGCAGGCTCCAGCAGGTTGTGCCCGCCGTTGGGCACCAGGCTGCCGCCGACAAAGGCGCTGTCGGCCAAGGCGTAGAGAAACAGCAGCTCGCCCATGGTGTCGCCAAGCAATACCGAGGTGTCGGCATCGACCGGCGCCCCACTGGAGCGCTGCACCGTGGCAAAACCCTGCTGTTGGCACAGCTCCAGCACCGTGTTGAACCGCTCCGGATGACGGGGCACCAGGATCAACAGCGCGTTGGGGTAGCTGGCGAGCAACTGCCGGTGGGCTGCCAGCACCACTTCATCTTCGCCCTCGTGGGTACTGGCGGCGATCCATACCGGGCGCTCGCTGGCCTGCCATTGCTCACGCAACGCGGCGGCGCGTGCCAAAAGCGCTGGGTCGATGGTCAGGTCGAACTTGATCGAGCCGGTGACTTCGACCGTTTCCGGGCGCGCGCCCAGGCTGCGAAAGCGCTCGGCCTCGGTGGCGGTCTGCACCGCGAACAGGCTCATGTCTGCCAGCATCGGCGCGGTCAGCTTGGCGAAACGCCCGTAACCCTTGGCCGAACGTGCCGACAGCCGCGCATTGGCCAGGGCCACGGGTATCCCGCGCTTGGCGCATTGGTGAATATGGTTGGGCCACAGCTCGGTTTCCATGATGACCGCAAGCCTGGGCTGGACCCGGTCCAGGAAACGCTTGGCGGCACACGGCAAATCGTAGGGCAGGTAGCAATGCTGGATGCGCGGTTCGTTGGCAAACAGTGCCTGGATCCGCTCGGAACCGGTGGGCGTCATGCAGGTGACGGTGATCGGCAGCTGTGGATGACGCTCCAGCAAGCCGCGGATCATCGGTGCGGCGGCGATGCTCTCGCCCACCGACACCGCGTGCACCCAGATCCCGCCGGGTTTGAGTACCGGCAAACCGTAGGAAAAGCGCTCGCTGACGCGCTTGGCGTAGGCCGGCGCCTTGCGGGCACGTAGCCATAGTCGTAAGGCCACCAACGGCAGCGCCAGGTAAAACAGACAGCTGTAGAGAGTTCTATTCATGGCGGCGGAGTTTATCGGCTTTTTCAGCCGATCGCCTGCAAACACGCGGTAAAACGTTCGGCCAGAAAGCGCGCGGCCGGACCCAGGGGCTCATCGCGCCGCCACACCAGTTCCACCACCAAGGCCGGCGGCGTCCATTCGCTGTCCAGCTCGACCATCTGCCCGTGATAGGTCGGGTATTGCACCACATGCCGGGGCAACCAGGCCCAGCCCAGGCCACGGGCCAGCCATTCGGCCAGCACATAGAAGCTGTCGGCGCGCCACACCTGCGGGCTGGCCGCCTCGCTGCCGGGGTAGACGCTGGTCTGGGTCGACATCAGCAATTGGCGAAACTGCGCCAGGCGCTGGCAATCGACAAAACCTTCCCTGGCCAGCGGATGCCCGACGCCACACACCGTGACCATCTCCACACTGCCAACCACCCGCCGCTCAAGGGCTTCGGGGATCTGGTCGTGGTAAAACAGCAACCCCAGGTCAGCCTTGCGCTCCACCAGCTTGCGCGCGACATCGCCCTGGGCCGTGCTGGACAACTGCACCTCCAGGCTGGGAAATTTCCCCGCCAGCGCCTCTAGGCTGTCGAGTACCGGCTGATAGAGCATGGCTTCGTCCTGGGCCAGGCGCAGCCGTGCTTCTTCGCCGCGCATCAACGACAGGGCGCGGCCATTGAGGCGCTCACACTGGCGCAGCACTTCCCGGGCCTCCTCCAGCAGCACAGTGCCGGCCTCGGTCAGGCGTGGCTGGCGACCGCTACTACGCTCAAACAGGCTCACGCCCAGGTCGGCCTCCAGCAAGGCAATGCCATTGCTCACCGCCGACTGCGCCTTGCGCTGGTGCCGTGCCACCGCCGAAAACGAGCGCTGCTCGGCGACGCTGACAAACAGGCGCATCTGCTCCAGGTTCCATTGCACGCTCATTGGCCAAACCCATCTTAAATTCGGATAGGTAATGACTTTACCCCATCTACGGATTCTCTAGAATGCCGGCCTTGTTATGCGCCCCTATTTCCGAGGAACACCCCCATGAACGCCGCCTACTACTACCTGGCCATTGCCATTTGCTCGGAAGTGATCGCCACCGTTTCCATGAAAGCGATCAAGGGCTGGAGCACGCCAATCCCGCTGCTGCTGGTTATCGTCGGCTACGGCGTAGCGTTCTGGATGCTCACGCTGGTGGTGCGCACCGTACCGGTGGGCGTGGCCTACGCGGTGTGGGCGGGGCTGGGGATCGTCATGGTCAGCATCGCAGCGCTGTTTATCTATGGGCAGAAGCTCGATCTGCCGGCGATGCTGGGGATGGGCTTGATCGTGCTGGGCGTGGTGGTGATTCAGTTGTTTTCGAAAACAGCCGGCCACTGACCTTCTACAGTTGTTGATCCTGGGCAAAGATCCCGCTGTCGAGTCTGTATACTTGGCCTCTTGTTCTGAACACTGAGGTCGCCCATGCCATCCGTTATTTCCACCGACGTCCTGATTGTCGGCGCCGGGGTTGCCGGCCTCTGGCTCAACGCGCGCCTGCGCAGCCAGGGGTTTTCCACGATTGTGGTGGAGAACGCGACCCTGGGTGGCGGGCAGAGCGTGAAGTCCCAGGGGATCATTCACGGTGGTGCGAAATACGCCTTGCACGGTGCCCTGACCGGCGCTTCCGAAGCCATTGCCGACATGCCGCGACGCTGGCGTGAAGCGCTGGCGGGCACCGGCGAGCTGGACCTGACGGGCGTGCGCCTGCTGTCCCAGGCCCATTACCTGTGGTCGCCCGGCACCCTGGCCGGCAACCTCACCAGTTTCTTCGCCAGCAAGGCGGTGCGTGGCCGCGTCGACCAGGTCAAGGGCGACGATTTGCCGCCGGCCCTGCAAGACCGCCGCTTCAAGGGCAAGGTCTATCGCCTGGCCGAACTGGTGGTGGACGTGCCGAGCCTGATCGAACGCCTGGCGCAACTGGCCGGCGACGGCCTGCTCGCCGGGCAACAGATCGAGCCGCTGCTGGAAGGCGGCATCCTGGTCGGCCTGAAAGTCGATGGCCGGGCGATCCGCGCCCAGCGCATCGTGCTGAGTGCCGGCGGCGGCACCGCCGAGCTGCTGACGGCCCTGGGCCTGAGCCAGCCGGCCATGCAAAAGCGCCCGCTGCATATGATCATCGCCAAGGGCCCCGGCCTCAAACCCCTGTACGCGCACTGCCTGGGCGGCGGCACCAAGCCACGGATCACCATCACCACGCACCCGGCCGCCGATGGCCATTGGGTGTGGTACATGGGCGGTGATATTGCCGAGACCGAAGGCGTGCACCGCACGCCCGCCGAGCAAATCGCCACCGCGCAAAAGGAGCTGGCGCACCTGCTGCCGTGGATCGACATGAGCCAGACCCAGTGGGCAACCCTGCGGGTGGATCGCGCCGAGCCCCTGCAAACGGGCCTGACCCGGCCAGACAACGCGTTCCTCGCCGAACAGGGCCGCCTGTTGGTGGGCTGGCCAACCAAGCTGGCCCTGGCGCCGGACTTCGCCGACCGCGTGCTCAGCGCCCTGGAACGTGACGGCATCCAGCCAACCCCAAGCACGCCGCTGCCTGAACTGCCACGCCCAGCCATCGCCCAACCCGCCTGGGAGCAACTGTTGCCATGAGCCTGCCGACCCTGCATGACCTTCATCGCCCCCTGGGCAGCACCGGCCTGCTGGTATCGCCGCTGGGCCTGGGCACCGTGAAGCTGGGCCGCGACCAGGGGGTGAAGTACCCCAATGGTTTTCAGATCCCCAATGATGAAGAAGCGCGGATGTTGCTGCGCCAGGCGCGCGAGCTGGGGATCAACCTGATCGACACCGCACCGGCCTACGGCCATAGCGAAGAGCGCCTGGGGCCGCTGTTGCGCGGCCAGCGCCAGGACTGGGTGATTGTCAGCAAGGTCGGCGAAGAGTTTGCCGACGGCGTGTCCCACCATGACTTCAGCGCAGCCCATACCCGGCTCTCCGTGGAGCGCAGCCTGAAACGCCTGGAAACGGATTTCATCGACCTGGTGCTGGTGCATTCCGACGGCAATGACTTGCATATCCTCAATGACTGCGAGGTCTACCAGACCCTGGCGCAGCTCAAGGCCGAGGGCAAAATTCGCGGCTTCGGCTTCTCCGGCAAAACCGTCGAAGGCGGCGTGAAGGCTCTGGAACAAGGCGATTGCGCCATGGTCACCTACAATCTGAACGAGCAAAACGAAAAAGCCGTGATCGATTACGCCGCCGCCCATGGCAAAGGCATCCTGGTGAAAAAGGCCCTGGCCAGCGGCCATGCATGCCTTGAGCCTGGAGTGGATCCAATTCATGCCAGTTTCGTCTTGTTGTTTGCGCAAACGGGCGTGGCCAGTGCTATTGTCGGGACCATCAACCCGCTGCACCTTGCCCATAACGTGGCAACCGCTGCCAAGATCATTCGCCAATCCTGATGCCGCCGACGCGGCCGACCCCGACGCAAGAAGGAGCCGACATGCCGCGAACGCTCATAAGAAAAAACCCCAGTAACTTTAAAACACTGCCGCTGTACGTCGAAGCCACCCCCGAAGGCCTGAGCTACCAGAGCGTGGGCATGCCGCTCAACTTTGCCCAGACTCTGCAACGGCGCAAGCCGGTGGAGGTGGCAGATGCCGAACGCTTCGCCCTGGAACTGGCCAACCTCGGCGTATCGGTGCGCCTGACACTGCACTGGCAAAACCGCGATTACTGGGTGTTGGTGCGCCAGCGCCGGCAGGACCGTGGCGATGTGGTGCTCAAGCTGATTTCCGGCTACGTGCCGGCCCATGAACTGAACCTGCCGCTGCACACGGCCATCCAGGAAATCGCCGAGGAATGCCTGCTGGAAACCCCGGAAGGCTGGCTCGGCGGGCGTTTCAACGACACCTGGCTGCCGGCGCCCTACTCCAGCGCGCTGCATTACCGTGAGGCCTTGCCGTTTCGCCTGTCACCGCTGTCCGGCGCCGCCCGCCCGGTGCGCTGCGCCAGCATGCAACTGATCGAACGCCCCCGGGCCTATGTGCACCTGCCCACGGCCTCCCTGCAATTGATCTATGACCTGCGCCTGGAAGTGCCCAAGGAAGCCAAGTCCTTGAGCCTGTTCCATGTGGACGAACGCCTGGAGGGCGATCAACTGGTGGCGCGCCTGGACCGCCAGCGCCCGGATCTGTACCTGATGCCCCTGAAGGACGGCCAGCCGTGCGCCGAGCTGTATACCCTGAAGAAGGATCAATTGATCCCGGCGAGCACGCGCGGCTTGTACCTGGCCGAGAGTTTTGCCCAGCAGGAAGGCTGGCTGGTGCGCGATGAGCGGATCCGCTGGAAGGACTGGCTCAGGCAACAGGGCCTGAGCGCGCCAGAGAAGGAATCGAAGTTGAGCCAGTTGACCGGGCGGGCCAGGCAGATCTTGCGCAAGATGGTGCCGAAGAAGGCGGGTCGCTGAAGCAGCCCCGCCTGTGGCGAGCGGTGTCTACTGGTTGAGTAGTTTTTCCAGCCCAACCGTCAACGGCGTCGGCTCAGGCAATGTGAAGCTCGCCGCCAAGCGCTGGTTGTTGGCCCTGGAATGCCGGATATCTCCCGAGCGCGGCGCGGTGTAGCTGACAGCCGGCAATGAGCCGACGATTTGCGACAGTGCCTGCAGCAACTGCTTGAGGGTGGTGGTGCGGTTCCAGCCGACATTGATCGCGCCCAGCGGCGCATCGGCCATTTCCACGGCTTGCACCAGCACGGCCACCAGATCCCCGACGTACATGAAGTCACGGGTTTGCTCACCGTCGCCGAACACGGCAATCGGCAGGCCTTTTTGCGCGCGCTCGCTGAAGATGCTGATCACCCCGGAATACGGCGATGAAGGATCCTGGCGCGGCCCAAAAATGTTGAAGAAGCGGAAAATCACCGGCTCCAGGCCATGCTGGCGACGGTAGAAGTCAAAGTAGTGCTCGCTGGCCAGCTTGTCCGAAGCGTATGGCGTCAACGGTGCCTTGGCGGTTTGCTCATCGATGGAGTCGCCTTCGCCGTTGTTGCCATACACCGCCGCACTGGAAGCAAACACCACGCGCTTGACCCCAGCCTGGCGCATGGCTTCGCAAACATTGAGGCTACCCACGAAGTTGCTCTGGTGCGTACTGACCGGGTCATCCACCGACGCCTGCACCGAAGCGACTGCCGCCAGGTGCACTACCGCCGTAACCCCTACCGCTGCACGAGCGACCAGTGCGGCATCGGCCACATCGCCTTCGAGCAGTTGCAGGCGTGGGTTGTCCAGCGGCAGGTTGCTGCGCTTGCCGGTGGACAGGTTATCCAGCACGCGCACCGCGTAGCCCTTGGCCAGCAGTGCATCGACCAGATTGGAACCGATAAAGCCAGCACCACCGGTAATCAGTACGAGAGCATCAGACATAGCGGCAAACCCTATTGAGCAGCATCGTTGGTTTGGCGAATTTTTTCGACAATCGCGGTGGTCGAGCTGTTTTCCACCAACCCCAGGACTTTGACCTTGCCGCCATAGGCGTTGACGATATCGGCGCCGACCACCTGGTCGACCGAGTAGTCGCCGCCCTTGACCAACACGTCCGGCTTGACCTGGGCCAGCAGGTTTTCCGGGGTGCCCTCGGAGAAACTGATCACCCAGTCCACCGCGCCCAACCCAGCCAGGACCGCCATGCGCCGATCCACACTGTTGATTGGCCGGCCAGGGCCTTTGAGGCGGCTGACCGAAGCGTCGTCGTTGATCGCCACGATCAGGCGATCACCCTGGGCGCGGGCCTGCTCCAGGTAAGTCACATGGCCGGCGTGCAGGATGTCGAAGCAACCGTTGGTGAAAACGATGCTTTCGTTATGGGCACGGGCATCGTCAATCGCCAGCAGCAATTGCTCAAGGCTCAACACGCCGCGCTCCGAGCCTTCCTCGCGCTGGATCGCACGGCGCAGTTCCGGGGCGCTGATGGATGCCGTACCCAGTTTGCCCACCACAATGCTCGCCGCCAGGTTGGCCAGGGCCACCGCGTGGGGCAATTCCTCACCGGCTGCGATCGCCGCCGCCAGGGTGGAAATAACGGTGTCGCCGGCGCCGGTGACGTCGAATACTTCCCGCGCCCGCGCCGGCAGGTGCATGGCCGGGTGGCCGGGGCGCAGCAGGGTCATGCCGTGTTCGCCACGGGTCACCAGCAAGGCACCGAGGTCGAGGTCGGCCATCAGGCGTGCGCCTTTGCTCACCAAGTCGTGCTCATCGGCGCAGCCGCCGACGATGGTTTCAAATTCGCTGAGGTTCGGCGTGATCAGGCTGGCGCCCCGGTAGACCGAGAAGTCCTTGCCCTTGGGATCGGCCAGCACCGGGATACCCCGGGCCTTGGCGGCCTGGATCAGCACCTGGTGGTTTTTCAACGCGCCTTTGCCGTAGTCCGACAGCACCAGCACCTTGATGCCTTCGAGCAACGTGTCGACCTGGTCACTGAGGGCCAGGGCGTCGGTGGCGAAGGGTTCTTCAAAATCGATACGCAGCAATTGCTGGTGACGGCTCATGACCCGCAGCTTGACGATGGTCGGCTGGTGGGCAATGCGCTGGAACAGGGCACGCACGCCAGCGCCGCGCAGGCTGTTGGTCAGGCTGTCGGCGGCTTCGTCGTCACCGGTCACGCCGACCAGGGAGGCCGGGGCGCCGAGTGCAGCGATGTTAAGGGCGACGTTGGCAGCGCCGCCTGGACGGTCTTCGATTTGCTCGACCTTGACTACCGGTACCGGTGCCTCAGGGGAAATCCGTGAGGTACCGCCATGCCAGTAACGGTCGAGCATGACATCGCCGACCACCAAGACAGGGGCTTGATCGAATCGCGGCATGGACAACTTCATGGAGCAACCCACATACAAAATGAACAGGGGCGCGATATTAGCACAGGGAAAAGCATCGACCGATTCAATCCTGGCGGTCGATCCCAGCCTGGCTGCAATAGCGCCTCAATAGGCATCAGTCACGTGGGAGGGCGCCACAGGGTCACCTTCTTCGAACTCCTTGGCGTGCAAACGGGCGTAGTAACCGTTCTTCGCCAGCAGCTCGACATGGGTGCCGCGCTCGACAATCTGGCCGTCGTCCATCACCAGGATCAGGTCGGCTTTCTCGATGGTGCTCAGGCGGTGGGCAATCACCAGGGTCGTGCGGTTCTTCACCACATGGTCCAGGGCCGCCTGGATATGACGCTCGGACTCGGTGTCCAGGGCCGAAGTCGCCTCGTCGAGAATCAGCAGCGGCGCATCCTTGAGCAAGGCCCGGGCAATCGCAATGCGCTGGCGCTGGCCGCCAGACAGCAGCACGCCATTCTCGCCCACCAGGGTTTCGTAGCCCTGGGGCATCTTCACGATGAACTCGTCGGCATAGGCTTCGCGAGCGGCATGGTGCACCGCGTCGGCGGGCGCTCCGGCCAGGTCGCCATAGGCGATGTTGTTGGTCACGGTGTCGTTGAACAAGGTGACTTGCTGGGTCACCAGGGCAATTTGCCGGCGCAGGTTGCGCAGGGTGAAATCCTGCACGCGTACGCCGTCGAGCAGAATCTGCCCCTGTTCGTGCTGATAGAAGCGCGGAATCAAGCCCGCCAGGGTCGACTTGCCGCTGCCCGAACGCCCCACCAGCGCGACCATTTGCCCAGGCTCGACGATAAAGCTGATGTCGTTGAGCACCTTCTTGTCGCTTTCCGGGTATTGGAAGCTGAGGTTGCGCACTTCAATGCGCCCAGCCAGACGTTCATGCTCGATCACGCCCTGGTCGACTTCGACCGGCTCATCCAACTGCTCGAAAATACTCTCGGCACCCGCCACGCCCTTTTGGATGGTCGAGCTGACTTCGGACAGCTGGCGAATCGGCTTGGGCAACAGGCCGGCCATGGTGATGTAGGCCACCAGGTCGCCGGGCGAGGCATCGCCACGCAAATACAGGACCAGGAACATGACCACGGCCATCGCACTGTAGGTCACCAACTGCAGCATCGGCGTGTATACCGCGCCGGTCTTGGTCATCGCCAGTTGTTTCTCGGTATTGCTCAGGCTCGCCTGCTCGAAGCGCACCTTTTCATATTGCTCGCCGCCAAAGCTGCGGACCACACGGTAGCCGTGGATCGTCTCGGAGGCCACATGGGTCACGTCGCCCATGGACACCTGGATTTTCTTGCTTTGCTTGCGGAATTTACGGCTGGTGCTGTTCACCATCATGCCGATCACCGGCAGGATCGCCAGCATCACCAGGGTCAGCTTCCAGTTCATCCACACCAGGGTGCAGAACAGGAAAATCACGGTCATGCCTTCGCGGATAACCACCTTGATCGCATCGGTGGCTGCACCGGTGACCATGGTGACGTTGAAGGTAATGCGCGAAATCAGGTGGCCGGAGTTGTTCTTGTCAAAAAAGCGGTTGGGCAACTCCAACAGTTTGTTGAACAGCACCACGCGCAGGTCGTGGACCAGGCCCAGGGAAACCCGTGCCAGGAAGAAGTTGCCGAGGAACGAACCCACGCCCTGCCAGGCCGCGATCAGCACGATCATCAGCGGCACGGTTTCCAGTAACTGCAACTTGCCCAGATAAGGGTTGCCGGGGAACAGGCTGGCCTCGGGATTCGCCAGGCCATCGACGAAATACTTGAGGATATAAGCGAGCATCGGCTGGGTCGATGCGAAGATCAGGAACCCGACGATACTCAGGATGAACAGACCCACATAAGGCCGTACGTAAGTCAGGAGGCGGAAGTAAATCGCCAGCGTCGACTGGGTTTTCGGTTCAGGACTGCTCATGGGAATCCGCGCAAATCAGTAAGGCGCGGATCATATCACAGGCCTCTTCGCCCCAAAAAACATGAGCAGGGGCCAGCCTTGCATCAAGTCGGTTAAGATAACCGGCTATTGATGGGAGTCAGGCATGCAAGTAATCGATCACAACACCTATGAGGCATTGCGCGCCGGCGCGCAGGTGCTGGAAGCCGATGGTTCTGGCGACAAGGTGCTCCGGTTGACCGATGGTTGCATGCTCAAACTGTTCCGGCGCAAGCGCCTGCTCAGTTCGGCGCTGTTCTACCCGTATGCCCAGCGCTTCGCCAACAACACCCGCGCATTGCAGCAACGGGATATCCCCTGCCCGCGCATCATTGCGGTGTATCGCATTCCCAGCATTGCGCGGGACGCGGTGTATTACAGCCCGCTGGCCGGGGAAACCATCCGCCAGTTGAAACTCGCCAAGGCCGAGGCCGACGCCTTGCGTGTGCGCCTGGGCTGTTTCATTGCGCAACTGCATGAGAAGGGCGTGTACTTTCGCTCGCTGCACTTTGGCAACGTGGTCCTGACTCCGGAAAACACCCTGGGGCTGATCGACATTGCCGACCTGAGTTGCCAGGCCGCCGCCCTGAGCCAGAGCAAGCGCCTGCGTAACTTCAGCCATCTGCGGCGCTATCCCGAGGATCGGCAATGGCTGCTGGGCGATGATGCCGGGCAAGCCTTCTTCGATGGCTATCGCCAGGGCTTGCCGGCCGGCAGTCAGCAGGCGCCGCTGATTGAGCGCCTGCGGCAATTACTGGACTGACTTCACCGGGTGATGATCAGCACCGTGGCGCCTCGGCGATTGGCGAAGCGCTCGACGATGCGCATGTTGCGCTCGGCCAGCCAACTGATGAGCCAGGGCTCGTTACCGCGGGCCTCGATCAGGAAATAGCGGAATTGATCCGCATAGGCCGGCGACATCGCCGCTTCCCGGGTCAATTGCTTGAGCAGATAACCACGCCCGGCGTAATAGCCGATCCGGCCGTCATCGAAATACGCTGGGACATCCGGCTCGACATTCGCCGCCATCCAGCGCCCCGCGTCAACGTACTGGACCTTGCCCGGCCCGGTGGACACCACATTGGACAACATCACCAAAAGGCAGACCGCCACCAGGGCCTTGCCCAGGCGCGGGAACTGTTGGGCAAACATCTGCATCGCCAAGGCCAGCGCCGGCACAAACAGTAGGTTCAGGAAGCTCATGTAGCGCAAGTTCATGAACTGCTGCTGGATAAAGAACAGCAGCAATACCAACAGGTACAACAGCGCCGCCCAGGCAAAAGGCCGGTATTCGTGCCAGTAGCGCTTGATCGCCTGCCAATTGCGGCCACGCAAAAACGGCACGGCAAACGGACCGCAAATATTTACAAAGCCGATGGCCATGGCCGCCAGGATGCCAAAAAAGATGATGCGTCCGGCTTCATCCTGGGAGTACTTGTTGATCAGCGAGTTGGCGAACTGATCGCGCAGCAAGTCAAACGACGCCAGCACCTGGTTGGGGTTGATCAAGCCCAGATAGTAGTCAACGCGAGCCGATGTAAAACCATCGGTGGCCGAGACCAGCACTATCCCCGCCACGACACCCAACAGCGGCAGCGCCACAAACTGCAGGAGCGCCAGGCGCCGCTCGCGCACCCACAGGCCAGGCAACTGCCATAAGCCCAACGCCGGCAACAGCAACAACGCTTCCAGCCGGAAGGCTGCCGCCGCGACAATCGCCAGGTGGATGATTGCCGCCCGCAGCCATCCACCGCGGGCCTGCCAGCGCATGGCCAGCCAAAGCGTCAGGATGCAGAAGAACCAGAAGCCGAACTCACGCAGGATCTCGCCACGAAACTGGTTGAACGCAGGCATCGCCAACACCACCAGGCAAGCCCAAGGCGCCACCTGCACCGAGCGCTGGCGCACGCAGTCAACCAGTAGCGCACAGGTACCGGCAGCAAACAGCGAACACCACAAGTACGCACTCAGTTCTATGGGCAGGGCTGAAACCGAATGGGTGCCCGCCAGGAGCAGGGAGAACCAGGGCCAGTTGAATACGGCAAAGGCGGCTTTCGGGCCATGGACGTGAGCGTCCTGGGCAATGGTCAGGTAGAAAGCCGCATCACGTCCGACAGTCGCTGCGCCCAGCACAGCGATCAGGGACAGCAGCAGGCTCCCAAAAAATGCCACTCGAACGGGATGCTCGACGACAATACTCAACACCCGGGCCCACAACTTGCTGCCTATTCCAACCACACCCCCCCCTTAAAACCTGGCGTCACATCGCGTGCACAAGATTTGAAAACATACATTTCAGAAAAACCACTGCACCACGAAAACCCAGCGCCCAGTCATTGCAATCAACTCTGGCGCTGCATAGGTAATTCCCGGCGTAGCGTAACAGGCTATAAAGCGCTTACTTGAACATCAGCTGAAGCGCCTTGCGTGTGTACGACCAGCGCGTCAGGGCGCGCCAGTCGGTACGTACCGCCTGGCAGTAAAACTGCCTGGCAAGCGTGTATTCCCCAGCACTGAAGCAATTGCGAAACAACGACAGGCAGCGCTGCGCGAGAAACGCACTGCGCAGGCCTTGCAACTCTGCTGGCATACGCACCGGCGAAAACACCTCGTCTACCAGGCTCACGCCAGCGGCGACACTGTGGTTGATGTCATGTCGCAGGCTATCCGCATGCTTGTAGATCAGCGCCAGTGGCTGGTCGATGACCGTGCAAGGCACGCGCGCCAGGGCCTGGGCAAACACCGGGATATCCTCGGCGTTACGCATGCGCTCCGGGTAGTTGCCCACCGCGAAGATGTCGCGGTGCATGGCGCAAGCGCCATTGGAGATCGCGATGGTCTTGTCCAGCAAGTACCCGCGCACCCGCTGGTATGGGGTGGCAGGCAGCGGCTTGACGGCATGCAGGCGGCGCTTGCCATCTTCAAATACCGACCAGTGGCCACCGATGATCAGGCGGCTATCCGGGTGAGCAGCAATATGCTGCGCAACCAGGGCCAGGGCGCCTGGGGCCATTTCATCATCGGCGTCGAGGAACATCAGGTACTGGCCCGCAGACTCCTCAATCCCGCGATTGCGCACCGAGGCCAGGCCGCCATTGGGCTTGCGCAGGGCCTGGAAACGCCCGGGGTGCTTGGCCAGCAGAGCTTCCAGCACCTGCGGCGTCTCATCGGTAGAGCCGTCATCAATCACCAACAGCTGCGCATCGGCTTCGTCGAGTTGCGCCAGCACCGACTCAACCGCGCGCCCCAGGGTGCGCGCGTAGTTGTAGGCCGGGATGACGACGCCAATCAGTGCTTCAGTCAACGGCTTGCCCTTCCACACCGTCTTTGACGACCAGGATGTCTTCCATGATCAGGTACTGCAGATCGGAGCCGAAGAACATGTTCAGGGCGTCGGTCGGCGAGCAGATCATCGCTTCGCCGCGGCGATTGAGCGAGGTGTTCAGGGACACACCGTTGCCGGTCAGCACTTCCAGCTCTTTCATCATGTCGTAGTAGCGCGGGTTGTACTCGCGCTTGAGCACCTGGGCGCGGGAGGTGCCATCTTCATGGACTACTTCCGGCACGCGGGTTTTCCACTCTTCGGCCACTTCAAAGGTGAAGGTCATGAACGGGGCCGGGTGATCGACCTTGATCATCTGCGGGGCCACGGTGTCGAGCATCGACGGGCAGAAAGGCCTCCAGCGCTCGCGGAACTTGATCTGGTGGTTGATCCGGTCAGCCACGCCCACGGCGCTCGGGCAACCAATGATCGAACGTCCGCCCAGGGCGCGCGGGCCGAACTCCATGCGGCCCTGGAACCAGGCCACCGGATTGCCGTCGACCATGATCTGGGCGATGCGCTTGGGCATGTCGTCGATCTGGCGCCACTTCGGCTTGCTCGGGTGCTTGGCGCACGCGGCAATCACTTCTTCATTGCTGTAGGACGGGCCGAGATAGACGTGTTCCATCTTCTCTACCGGTACCCCACGGGCATGGGACACATAGGCCGCCGCGCCCACGGCAGTGCCGGCATCACCGGACGCCGGCTGCACGAACAGCTCCTTGACGTCGTCGCGGGCAATGATCTTCTGGTTCAACTTGACGTTCAGCGCGCAGCCGCCGGCGAAGGCCAGCTTGCCGGTTTCCTTGAGGATATCGCCCAGGTAATGGTCAATCATCTGCAAGGCCAGTTTCTCGAACAGCGCCTGCATGCTGGCTGCGTAGTGGATGTACGGCTCGTCGGCGATGTCGCCTTCACGCTTGGGACCCAGCCACTCAATCAGTTTTGGCGAGAAGTAGAAGCCCTTGCCCTTCTCTTTATAGCGGCGCAGGCCGATGACGTTGGCGTAGTCGGTGTTGATCACCAGCTCACCGTTTTCAAAGGAGGCCAAGCGCGAGAAGTCGTACTTGCTGGCATCGCCATAGGGTGCCATGCCCATGACCTTGAACTCGCCGTCGAGCATTTCAAAGCCGAGGAACTCGGTGATCGCGCCGTACAGGCCGCCCAGGGAGTCCGGATCGTAGAATTCCTTGATCTTGTGGATCTTGCCGTTTTCGCCGTAGCCGAAGAAGGTGGTGGCGTACTCGCCCTTGCCGTCGATCCCGAGGATCGCGGTCCTCTCCTGGAAACCCGAGCAGTGATAGGCGCTGGAAGCGTGGGCCAGGTGGTGTTCAACCGGCTCGATCTTGATCTTCTTCGGATCGAAGCCCAGTTGCTCCAGGCACCAGACAATCTTGTTGCGGTAGCGCTTGTAGCGCCGGTTGCCCATCAGGATCGCGTCAAGGGCGCGGTCCGGGGCATACCAGTAACGCTTGGCATAGTGCCAGCGGGCCTCGCCGAACAGGCTGATCGGGGCAAACGGGATCGCCACCACATCAACGTCGGAGGGTTTGATGCCAGCCTGTTCCAGGCAGAACTTCGCCGACTCGTAGGGCATGCGGTTCTTTGCATGTTTATCGCGTACGAAGCGCTCTTCTTCGGCGGCCGCGATCAGCTTGCCGTCGATATACAACGCTGCGGAAGGATCATGGCTAAGGGCGCCGGACAGGCCAAGAATCGTCAATGCCACTGGGGTCTAGCCTCTTTTAGTCTGCATGCAGGCGCTGGCGCCTGAAAAAATGTGAGCCCCTCGCCTCGGCGAGAAAAGCTAAAGGGCGGGATTATAGCTTAAAAGCGGCAAAACGCCTCTAGCCGCAAATGGCACGGAGAAACAAGAGGCATCATCGGAAAATCTCGATACTGCCGTCTCGATTTTGCCGGTAGACGGTGTAGGGCAGTACCAAAGTATCGAGAACGCCCGATAGGACGAAATCAATGGCTATCCACGGCACCGAGGCGATCTGCTGGTCTTCCAGGCTTTTTTTGCTGTTGGGTTCGCCATTGAGGGAGCAGAAGTCATACACCACCCCGCTGTAGATACGGGGCACGCTCTCGCAGTGGCTGCGCAGGTCCTTGAGCTTCTGGCTGGCCACCGCGTCTTCGCGAAACACCGTATTCAGGGTGCCGCAGGCCGTGGTCGAAAGGACAATGGCGGCGAGCAGCAGAATGTTTGTAGGATTCACGGGTAACCCTCTTTGGTATGGGGCGCACAGCCTAACCCAAGACTGTGTAAGACGAATATGCCGGCATTTTGCGGGAATATTCTTCAAAAAACGCCGTGCAGAATCGTTAAACTCGCGCCCTTTTTCCGCGCCCGCGCTGCGCGTCATGGAAGTTGGTTTGCTCATGAAAGTTGTTGCCCCCACGTGTTTTGCGATGTTGCTCCAGTGCCTGCCGGGCCTGCAGCAAACTGCCCTGGCCGAAGATGCCCTGCTGATCCTCGACCCCAGCGTGGTGACAGGTTCGCGCAGCGCCAGTCGCAGCTTCGACCTGCCCTACTCGGTGGACAGCATCAGCCGTGAGCAGATCAGCGACGGCCAGTTGGGTATCAATGCCTCGGAGGCCCTGTCCCGCGTGCCGGGGCTGGTGGTGCAGAACCGCCAGAACTACGCCCAGGACCTGCAGATTTCCTCCCGCGGCTTTGGCGCGCGCTCGGCGTTTGGCGTGCGCGGGATCAAGCTGATTGCCGATGGCATCCCCGCCAGCACCCCGGATGGCCAGGGCCAGGCCGCCACCTTCAACCTCGACACAGCGGACCGCATCGAAGTACTGCGCGGCCCGGCCGCCACCCTGTATGGCAGCAACGCCGGCGGGGTGATCCAGATGTTTTCGCGCAATGGCGAAGGCCCGCCCCGTATCGGCGCCGAAACCCTGTTTGGCAGCGACGGCCTGAACAAGAACCACCTCAGCGCCGAAGGCGCGGTGCAGGGCGCCGGGTTTGTCCTCGATGCCTCGCGCATGGACACCGACGGCTACCGCGACCACAGCAGCGCCCGCCGTGACCAGACCTTCGCCAAGCTCAACCTCGAACCCGATGACGACAGCAAGCTAGCCCTGATCTATAGCAGCCTGGAGCAAAACGGCACCCAAGACCCGCTGGGGCAAACCTGGACAGGCTACAAGGCCGACCCGCGTTCGGTAAACAGCAATGCCCTGGCGTACAACACGCGCAAGAGCATTGATCATCAGCAACTGGGGATGAATTACGAGCGGTACATTGGCGATGCAACGTTGCAGGTGAATGCCTATACCGGGCGGCGGAGTGTGATTCAGTATTTGTCGATTCCCAAGGGCGTAGCGAGCAACGAACGCGGCGGCGGCGTGGTGCAATTCGACCGCAAGTTCTACGGCGGTGGCGTGCGCTGGATGCAGCCCATCGACAGCGTGCCGGGCGAATTGATGATCATCACCGGCCTGGACTTCGACCAGAGCGAAGACAGCCGCCACGGCTACCAGAACTACAGCGGCAACACCCTCGGCGTGAAAGGCGAATTACGCCGCAATGAAATCGACACCGCCCGCAGCCTCGACCCGTACATCCAGGCCAACTGGGCCATCGAGCGCTGGACCCTGCAAGCCGGGCTGCGCCACAGCACGATGGAAATGGACGTGGATGACCAGTTCCTGAGCAATGGCGATGCCAGCGGCAATAAGACCTATCAGAAGAACACGCCCTCGATGAGCGTGATGTACGCGTTCACCCCTGACCTGCACGGCTATGTCAGCGCCGGCAAGGGCTTCGAAACGCCGACCCAGGCAGAGCTGGCTTACGCCCCTGGTGACATCGAAGGTTTCAACTTCGGCCTGAAGCCGTCAGAAAGCACTCAATATGAAGTGGGCTTGAAGGCGCAGGTGAACAACAGCACGCGGGTCAACGCTGCCGTATTCCAAATAGCTACGGAAGATGAGTTGGTGGTCAATGCATCGAAGGATGGACGCACCAGCTACCAAAACGCCGGCCGCACCCTACGCCGTGGCTTTGAGCTGGGCATCGAAAGCCAACTGAGCGAACAGTGGAGCGCCAACCTCGCCTACACCCGCCTGCAAGCCACCTACGACAGCAACTTCAGCAACAGCGGCAAAACCGTGGACAAGGGCAACTACCTACCCGGCGTCCCACAGACCACGCTCTTTGCCGAACTGAACTGGAAACCAAGGGACTGGGTGAGTACCGCCGTTGAAGGCATGTACCGCAGCAAGATCTATGTCGAAGACACCAACCAGAAGCATGCCGCTCCGGCTTACAGCGTTTTCAACTGGCGTGCACGCTTTGAGCAGAAGGTCGAACACTGGACCTTTCACCAGACCCTGCGCCTGGACAACCTGCTGGATCGCCAGTATGTCGGTTCGGTGATTGTTGGCGATGGCAACGATCGTTATTACGAAGCCGCGCCCGGCAGGTCGTGGTATGCGGGCGCAGGAGCCCAGTACAGTTTTTGAGTGATAAAAACCAATGGGCAAACAACATTGCCCATTTGGTTCCCACATCAATAACAGACACTTCCCATAACTCAGCCCCTACACTTTGGAAAAGTACCCACCAAAATCATAAAGAACTATAAACGCAAACACCTACTCAACTTTTGAGCAATCACCCATCAGCCTTTAATTGCCACTCTCCATTAGCCCCGTAAACCAGTTCATGATCTATGGGCTCTCGATAGGGATCACCAAAGCTCACATAACCGCCATCACCTTTGCCATTAGATGCGGTTGGCTGCCATTCCTGGGTATCGGCGTTAAAAAATTCGGCGCCATCACCAGCGGTTGTGTCCTTTGGATTGCGGACACCCGACTGCACTTTATCTATCGGACTTGTTGGATTCACCGGATCTATCGGCTTATTTTTACCGGCCAGATCACTGTAAAAAGAAAACGGTTGAAAACCTGTTATCGAAGTCATTTGCACACTCCCGGAATTAACATTTCGATCACTCAATAAACATCTATATAAGATATTTTTATCAAGCGTCGATACAACCTATTAACCCCAACGAACAATGTCCAGAGCACTACTTAATCAAAATATTAAGTAATGCCCCTTGCCTTCGAAAACACTGTGACTTCCCAGACCTGAAAAAATCGCTACGACTTATGACGGCCTCACGCGGATCACCTAGCTAACGCGCTCACCTTGGGCAAGCGCTGATCAATCACGCGATACAAAGCACTATCAGCCGGCCAGTTGCGCATAAACCGCGCACGGTCCTTGGCAAACGCCGGTGCGAAGCTGCTCAGCGAGCCATGCTGACACATCGAATCCAGATCAATCAGCACCCAACGCCCCCCTTGCCAGAACAGGTTGCGCCCCTTGAAGTCGCCATGGCTGATCCGCTCGCGAATCAGTTCGCCAAACAGGCGCTCCAGGGCCAGCAGTTCAGGCTCGGGCACCTCGCCGCTGTCCACGTAAGGGGCCAGGTGCTCGATCAGGTCGGGCCCGGACAGGTGCTCGGTGACCAGATAAGCCCGGCCGCGCAGCCAGAAAAAGCGTCGTTCCAGAAGCGCCAGGGGCTTGGGTGTGGCAATCCCCAGGAATGTCAGGCGGTTGCCTTCGCTCCAGGCGTGCCAGGCGCGGCTGGGCCTCCAGAAGCGCCTGAGCCAGTGTGTAAAACCCTTGATGTTGTAGCGTTTGATCACCAGCGCTCGACCCGCAGCATCAACCCCGGCCACCGTGGCCGAGGCGCCGGCCTTGTACATTTGGCCCTGGTCGATAAGCCTATCGACGTTTGCCAGCACCGGCAGCAGGGTGGCTTCTTCTTCACGCCGGATGGCGCGCAGCCCAAAGGCCCCGCGCACTACGCTGAACAAGGTGCACTCACGGCCGATCTTGCCCATGAAGTCTTTCAGGCGCCATGCGCGCACTTTGCGCACCTGTTTTTGCAAGGCTTCCAGAGGCAACGCGTGCTCGCCGTTGCTTAACAGGTAGTGCACCAGTAATTCTTCGGTAAACGGTTCGAGGTCACTCGGCAACTGGGCAAAAAACACCCCGAGGTTTTCCAGCACCCGGTTGCGTGACAGGGGTTTACCCGCCTGCTCGACGCAGATGCCCCCCCCGTCGATCAAATACAGCTTGTCAGCCTGACGCATCAGGTTGTCCAGGTGCAGATCTTCCTGCCACAAACCCTTGGCGTGCATCTGGGCAATCGCACCCAGCGCTTGGGCCAGTACCGCCTGTTGCTCATCGGCCAAGAGCGGCAAGGCTTCGACTGCCGCCCAGGCGTCGGCCAGGCTTTGGGCCCCTTCCAGAAACTCGAACAGCAGCCAGCCACCCTCGCCGTCTTGCAGGCCGTCGGCAAGCAACAGCGGGGTAGTGAGGCCTTGCTCGGCGAGCAGGCGCACGCCCTGGAGTTCGCGCTGGAAATGTCGCGCGGCGTTGCTACCCACCAGCAACTTGGCCAGCACCGGCCGGCCGCGCCAGATGGCCGCGCCCACATAACGCTGGCCGGGCAACACCCGCAACAGGCTCAGCAACTGCAACTGCCCAGGGCCCGCTGCATCCGCCAACTCAATACTCAACGGCAGCGCGGGGGTGCGCCCGGCGTTTTTGAGTTCAGACAGCCGCATCAGCGGGCCTCCTTGTGACTGCGGCGCCCCGCCAGGTAAGTTGCCCAGGTATCCACCAGCGAACTGTCGACCGGCTGGTCGAGGTAAGCCGCCAGAAATTGCCGCACCTGCTCTGCGGTCCATGCCCCGGCACGGCGCAGTAGCGGCTCCAGATCCTTGACCCGATCACGCCGGCCCAGCAACAGCGGCCGGGTTTTTTCCAGGTCGATCAACTGCGCCGCGTAACCGTCGCCGGTGGCCTGCAGGAAGATGTGCTTGGGGTAAAAACAGCCATGCACCTGGCCGACACCATGGAGCTTGCGCGCCAATTGGCCGCAGGCCACGAGGATTGCGTGGTGCTGGGCTTCGCTCAGGGCCGGCCACTGCTCCAGCAGTGAATCCAGGTCATTCCAGCCATCCAGCGCGCGGGTCAGCAGCAAGGCGCGGTATTCGCCGGCAACTTTGCGCTCGCCATAAAAGGCGGCCTGCAAGGCTGGGATCGCCTTCTGCCGATAGCGGCTGATATTGCGAAACTCGCGGGCAAAGGTTGGCTCGCCAAACGGCCGATGCAGGGTGCGCGTCAGGTAGTTGCTCTGGCGCTTGAGGTAGAAGCCACGGCCCTCCAGCTCCAGGCGGAACACACTGCTCCAGCCGCCGCGACTGGTGTTGGGCTCGTCCACTGCATCCAGTTGCCTGGCCCACAGGGCGTCGAAGTCAGCCAGGCCATTGCGCTCCAGCAAGGCCCGGTCTTCAGTTGCCAGGAAGTCATTCATTCGCGTCCCTCGAAAAACTTCAGCACATGGCGGATCCGCTGCTTATCCGATGTGTTCAGGTGCTTGCGCCGACGATATTGCATGTAGAAGCGTAGGCGCTGGGTGGCCGACAAGTGGTATTTGGCGACCTTGTCCAGGCACGCCAAGTCCTTGGTGATCCGGTATTTGAGCCAGAAGCCGCGCCAAAAGTCGCCGTTGGGGCAGTCGATCAGGTACAGGGTCTGCTGGTCGTCGATCAACAGGTTGCGCCACTTCAAATCGTTGTGGGTAAACCGGTGGTCGTGCATGGTCCGGGTGTATTCGGCGAGCTGGCGGCTGACCTTGTCGACCCACGCTGGGTCGGACAATTGCGGGTCCTTGCGTTCGGCCAGGGCCGCCAGGTCTTCAGTGCGCGGCAACTCGCGGGTGATCATCGCCCCACGATCATAGGCCAGGCCCTTGCGCTCCAGGCCCCAGGCCACGACTTCGGCCGTGGGGATGCCCCACTTGGCGAAGCGCTTGAGGTTCTGCCATTCGGACTTGACCCGTGGCTTGCCCAAGTAACGCCGCAAGCCTTTGCCGGCGCCGGTGTAGCGCTTGACGTAGTAGTTGACCCCGCCGCGCTCCACGCGAATCACTTCGGACAGTGGGTCTCGGGTCAGCCGCTCGCCTTGCAGGGCGAACACCGCGTCGAGGCTACCAAAATCGTCCACAAGCTCCGAGTAAGCAGGTTCCAGGTTCCAACCCGCCATCAGAGCGCGCCTCCGTAGCGGATTTTACGGTCATAGAGTTTGCTGGCCTTGCGCTCCAGCCACTGCAGCAACGCGCCTTCCTCGGCCAGGATCTGGCGCAGGGGCTGCTGGAAGTAGCCCTTGAGGAAGCGCAATTTGTCGCGGCGGGTCAGGCCGATATCCAGAATCGAAAAATACAGGGCCGCCAGGTCCTTGTTGCGCCAGCGCTGACTGATGCGCGGCCGCACCTGGGCGCGGTGCAGGTCGATCACCGACAGCTTGAAGTCATCGGCCGTCACCGGCTTGTCGGTGTGCAGCAGGAAGTGGCAGATGTAGCAGTCACGATGGTTGACGCCGGCGCGATGCATCATCCCGGTCATGCGCGCCACTTCGGCAATCAGCGCGCGCTTGAGACGCGGCTCGGGCGGCTGCTTGAGCCAGTCCATGCTCAAGTCTTCCAGGCTGATGGTCGGCGCCAGCTCTTGGGTGACAATAAAGGAATGCTGGTCGGCCGGGTTGGCGCCACGTTCGCCGTAGGCCACGGCGGTCATGGTCGGGACGCCCACTTCGTGCAGGCGCTGGATCGCCTGCCACTCCTGCCCGGCGCCCAGCACCGGCAATTTGGCGGTGAACAGGTTCTTGAAGATTTCACCCCAGCCGATGCCACGGTGGATTTTCACAAAGTAGCCGCGCCCATCCACCTCGGTGCGCAAGGTGCGACGGGCTTCCAGTTCACGGTAAACCTCACCCTCCAACAGCTCGACTTCGGCGAACGCATCGCGCCCGGCCCAAAGGCTCTTGAACGGTTCGGCAAGAATCAACTTCATCAGTGTTGCTCCGCCAGAATTACATCCGCAGCGTGCTGCGGCATGCTATAGAGGTCGGCCGTCTCGGCGAAGGCCAGACCATTGCGGCTCCAGGCCGCACGTTGCTGCTGATCACTGAGCATCCCGGCCAGGTACTGGTTGAGCTGGGCCTGCTCGAAAGGCTCGTCAAGCACACGCCCGCAATCGGCCTCGCTGATGTAATGGGCATAACCACACACCGCCGTGACCAATACCGGCAACCCGGCCACCAGGGCTTCGAGCAGCACGGTCCCGGTGTTTTCGTTGTACGCCGGGTGAATCAACAGGTCGGCGCCCAGCAAAAAACGCGGGATATCGCTGCGCCCCTTGAGGAACTGCACATTGTCGCCCAGGCCAAGGGTAGCACTCTGCAATTGGAATACTTTGGGGTCGTCCTGGCCAATTACAAACAGACGGGTGCGCTTTTTCAGGTCTGGCGGCAGTGCGGCCAGTGCCTTGAGGCTGCGATCCACGCCCTTGGTCTTGAAACCCGAGCCGATCTGCACCAGCAGCAAGTCATCGTGCGCAAGGTTGAATTCGGCGCGAAAGCCTGCGCGGATCTCGGCCGCATTCGGCGGCGCCCGACGATCCTGGGCGATACCCGGTGGCAGCAGGTGGAAGCGCGCCAGCGGCGTGTCGTAGTGCTTGATAAACAGCGGCTGCTGGACCTCGGAGATCATCAGCACTTGGGTCTTGGCGTCCTTGGCAAACACCGCCCGCTCGTACTCAGCAAAGTGCCGGTAGCGGCCGAAGCTGCGATACAGCGAGTGCCGCAGGTTCTGCGCCTTGTCTTCAAAACAGCCGTCTGCCGCGTAGTACACATCCAGGCCAGGCATTTTGTTGAAGCCGATCAAGCGGTCCACCGGGCGCTTGGCCAGGTCGGCCTGCATCCAGGCGGTCAACTTCTCGTTGCGCCGATGGTTGAAGAACGCCTTGACCGGCGCCACCAGCACTTCAAAACCTTGGGGCACGTCGCCTTCCCAGATCAGGGTGTAGACACGGATCTGGTGGCCGCGCTGCTGGCACTCCAGGGCGATGCGCATGAAATCGCGCTGCAAGCCACCAAAGGGGAAATATTTGTACAGTACAAATGCCAGTTGCATCAGTGCAGCTCCTCAGCCAATAACAACGTGCTCAGTCGGCTGGCCACACGCTCAGGGTTCAGGCGAGTGAAGCACAACGGCCACTCGCGCTTGAGATCAAACCGGCGCTGGTCTTCGGCGGTCGGTTGGTAGGTGCATTTCTTTTGCAGGCAGGGCGCGCAGGGGAAATCGCTGCCCAGATGGATCTGCGCCTTGCCGTAGGCACCGGTCAGGCCCGGGTTGGTCGGGCCGAACAGGGAAATTGTCGGCACATCCAGCGCGGCGGCCAGGTGCCCGAGGCCGGTATCCACCGCCACACAGGCCCTGGCGCCGGCCAGTACCCGCGCCACACCGGCCAGGTTCAGCTTGGGCAGCACCTCGGCGTTGGCCAGGCCTTGGGCCAGGCGCTCGGCGCGGGCTTTTTCGGCGGCATTGCCCCATGGCAACTTCACATCCACCCCCAGGCTGCCCATGCGTTCGGCCAGCTCGCGCCAATAGGCTTCGGGCCAGTGCTTGGTGTCCCAGGTGGTGCCGTGCAGCAGCAACACAAAGGGCTTCTTCGGCGGCAGGCCGAGCAGTTTTTCGGTGCTCAGGCCGTAATCCCCCAGGCCTTTGGGCAGGTCATAGCCCAGGGCCACGGCGAACAACTGGCGCAGGCGCTCCACTGCATGCTGCCCACGCGCAACCGCCAGGCGCCGGGAATAGAAGCGCGCGGCGATGGGTTCGCGGGCTGAATTTTTGTCAAAACCCGCCACCGGCGCCCGCACATAGCGGGTCAGCCAGGCGCTTTTCAGCAGGCCCTGGGCGTCGATCACCAGGTCGTACTTGGTCGATTGGACCTGCTTCTTGAAGCGGCGCCACTCGCCGCTCTTGAAGGTCTGCCAGAGGTTCTTGCGCCAGCGGCGAATCGCCACCGGGATCACCTTGTCCACCGCCGGGTGCCAGGTGGGGATTTCGGCGAAGCCCTCTTCCACCACCCAGTCGAAACGGATCCCCGGGATCGCCCGGGCCGCGTCGGTCAATGCCGGCAAGGCGTGGATCACATCGCCCAGGGATGAGGTCTTGATTACCAGTACCCGCAACTCAGTGAACCTCGACCACGTTGCCCTGCAAGCGCTGCAAGGCTTGGGCTACCGAGTCGGGCAGCAACTGGCGCAGGCAGTTGTAGTGGCCGAAACGGCAGGTGCGGTCGAAGCACGGGCTGCACTCCAGGCCCAGGCGCACCACCTCGACCTGGTCGGCCAACGGCGGCGTGAAGCCTGGCGAGGTGGAACCGTACACCGCCACCAGCGGGCGATTCAGCGCGGCGGCCACGTGCATCAGGCCAGAGTCGTTGGACACCACCGAGTCGGCGCAGGACAGCAGGTCGATCGCCTCGGCCAGCGACGTATCGCCACTGAGGTTGACCGCTTCTTCGCGCAGGCCGGGGATCAGGCGCTGGCGGATGTCCTCCCCCACCGAATGATCGTTTTTCGAGCCAAACAGCCAGACTTGCCAGCCTTCGCGGATTTTCAGCTCGGCAACCTTCGCATAATGCTCCGACGGCCAGCGCTTGGACTCGCCAAACTCGGCGCCTGGGCACAGTGCCAGCACCGGGCGATCGAGGCTCAGGCCGAACTTGGCCAGGGCTGCATCGCGGGTGACCGGGTCGATTTGCAGGCTCGGCCGTGGATACGGCGTCGGCAGCTCGGCATTAGCCGCATAGGCCAGGGCCATGAAGCGCTCGATCATCAGCGGGTAGCGGGCCTTGTCGAGCTTGCGCACGTCGTTGAGCAGGCCATAACGGAACTCGCCGCGCCAGCCGGTACGCTTGGGGATGCCGGCGAAGAACGGCACCAGGGCCGACTTCATCGAGTTGGGCAGCAGGATCGCCTGGTCGTACTGGCCGGCCAGGGACTTGCCGATCCGCCGCCGGGTCGCCAGCTCCAGCGCGCCATGGCCGAGCGGGAAGCTCAAGGCCTGCCGTACTTCGGGCATGCGCTCCAGGATCGGCCGGCTCCACTCGGGGGCGAGCACGTCGATTTGGCAGTCGGGATGACGCTGTTTCAGGCACTGGAACAGTGTCTGCGCCATCACCATGTCACCGACCCAACTGGGCCCAACGATCAGAATATTCATGTAGTTTCCACAAACGATTCGGGGAGGCTCATGCCTCCCCGCCTCGATAATTACTGTAGGTCACGGTGTGTGGGGGAGCGGGCTTGCCCGCGATAGCATCACCGCGTGCTGTCAGCCAGACCGCAGCGCCTGCATCGCGGGCAAGCCCGCTCCCACATAAAGCCGGTCTCCACATTCAATTGGGGTCGCTGTAGTGTTTTAGCTTAACCCCAGTTCTTGCCAGATCCGTTTCACCTGGCGCCGTTCGTCAGCAAACTGATCCCCGGCAACCACCCCCGCCTCGTTCTGCAAGGCCTGGCGATGAGCCGCCGAGCGGTAGGCCTTATACACCTCACGCAACAGGTGGGCATCGGCGGCGGGCATCAGCCCGACCTGCTCCAGGCCTTCCAGGATGCGGATATTGTCGGTGTAGCGCAGTAACGATGGATGCTGCGCAGACCACGCCAAAGCGGCGTATTGCACCATAAATTCAATATCGACGATACCTCCGGCGTCCTGCTTGAGATCGAACAGCGCCGTGGGCTCGAAGGCGTTCGCCGCCGTGCCGGCCCCGGTCGACTTGGTGCCCAGGTTATCGCGCATCTTGGCACGCATCTCGCTGACCTCCTGGCGCAGCTTCGCCAGGTCCTGCGTGCGGCCCAATACCTGCGCGCGCACGTCTTCAAACGCGCGGCCCACGTCCTGGCTGCCGACCAGCACCCGCGCCCGCACCAGGGCTTGATGTTCCCAGGTCCAGGCCTCGTTTTCCTGATACCGGGCAAAAGCCCCCAGGGAGCTGACCAGCAGCCCGGATGCGCCAGAAGGTCGCAGGCGCATGTCCACTTCGTACAATTGCCCGGAGTTGGTCTGGGTGGTCAGCAGGTGAATGATGCGCTGGCCCAGGCGAGTAAAGAACTGCGCGCCATCGATCGGCTTGGCGCCGTCGGTTTCGGCCTGCGGGTCACCGTCGTGGATAAACACCAGGTCCAGGTCCGAGCCATGCCCCAGCTCGATCCCGCCGACCTTGCCATAGCCGACAATAATGAATCCGGGGTCGCACAGGGTGCCGTCCAGGCGTTGCGGCGTGCCGTGGCGCGCCACAGTCTGGCGCCAGGCCAGGGCCAGCACCTGCTCCAGAATGGCCTCGGCGAGCCAGGTCAGGTAATCGCTGACCTTCATCAACGGCAGGCTGCCGGCGATTTCCGAAGCGGCGACCCGCAGGCGGTGCGCCAACTTGAAGTGGCGCAGGGCTTCCATCTGCTGCTCAAGGTCATCTTCGGGGATGCGCGTGAGGCGCTCGCGCAGTTCGGCGGCCAGTTCCGGCGCCAAGGGCGGCTTGAACAGGCGGCCTTCGTTGAGCAGTTCATCCAGCAGCAGCGGGAAGCGGGTGATCTGCTCGGCAATCCACGGGCTGGCCGCGCACAGGGTCAACAGCCGACGCAGGGCGTCAGGGTTTTCCGTCAACAGCACCAGATACGCAGAACGCCGCGCGACAGCTTCTACCAGCGGCAGTACGCGCTCCAGCACCAGGTCCGGGTTGGCGTGTTCGACGGCCTGGGCCAGCAGGCGCGGGATAAACGCATCCAGGCGCTCACGTCCCAGGCGCTGCATCGCCCGCAGTTGCGGGCTGCCGCGCAGGCTGGCCAGGGCTTTCAGGGCCTTGGGCGCATCGGCAAAGCCGCCTTCGGCCAATTGGCGACAGGCGGCCTCCTCATTTTGGGATTCTTCCCACAAGGGCAGCCACTCGCCGCCGACCACCAATTCGCTTTCCACCCCCTCCTCTTCGTCCGGATCAGCGATCACCTGGCGGAAATGCCAATCCACCCGGCCACGCCAGTACATCAACTGCCCGTGGAACGCGGTCCAGTCGGCAAAGCCCAGCATGAACGCGATCCGCGCCTGGTCTTCATCACTGTGGGGCAACATCTGGGTCTGGCGGTCGGCGATGGCCTGGATCGCGTGTTCGGTGTAGCGCAGGAACTCATAGCCGCTGCGCAACTCGGCAATCACCGCCGGCGGCAGGTAGCCCTGGCCTTCCAGGGTGCCCAGCACCTTCAGCAAAGGCCGCTGTTGCAGGCTCAGGTCGCGGCCGCCGTGAATCAGCTGGAACGCCTGGGCGATAAATTCCACCTCACGGATACCGCCCGCGCCCAGCTTGATGTTGTCGGCCATGCCCTTGCGCCGCACTTCCTGCTGGATCAACTGCTTCATGGTGCGCAGCGCTTCGATCGCAGAAAAGTCCAGGTAGCGCCGATAGACGAACGGGCGCAACAGGTCGAGCAATTGCGCGCCGGCCACCTGGTCGCCGGCCACCACCCGCGCCTTGATCATCGCGTAGCGTTCCCAGTCGCGGCCCTGATCCTGGTAGTACTGCTCCAAGGCATTGAAACTCAGCACCAGCGCCCCGGCGGAACCGTAGGGCCGCAGGCGCATGTCGACCCGGAACACAAAGCCGTCGACGGTCATCGGGTCCAGGGCCTTGATCAATTTTTGGCCCAGGCGGATGAAGAACTCCTGGTTGTCCAGGGCACGCTTGGCCCCCACGGTCTCGCCGCCCTCGGGGTAGGCAAAGATCAAGTCGATGTCCGACGACAGGTTCAACTCCACCGCGCCCAGCTTGCCCATGCCGAGGATGACCATCTGCTGCGGCTCGCCGCTACGCCCGCCGGTGGGCGTGCCGAATTGCGCGCAGTGACGCTGGTACAGCCACTGGTAAGCCTGGTCGATGCTGGCGTCGGCCATGTCCGACAGGTCGCGGCAGGTCTGCACCAGGTCCGCCTGTCGGGTCAGGTCGCGCCAGATGATGCGCACTTGCTGGCGGGTGCGCTGGCGGCGCAGCACGCGACCCAGTTCGTCTTCTGTTTGCGCCTGTTGCACGGCTGCGGCAATCTGCCCACACAGCTCATCGGGCGCAAAGCCGCGATCCAGCTCGCCCCAGGCCACCAGCTCAAGCAACATCAAAGGGTCACGAACACTCTGTTCAATCACAAAGTCACTGGCGGCGCACACCCGGGCGAAGTCGGCCCAACGTTGCGGCGTCCACGCGGACAGGCCATGATCGGCATCCAGCATGGCCACCGCGTCACGAAATGACTGCTCGGCCCGGCTGGCAAATGGCAACAGAATGGCTGGGAGTTCAACCAGCATTGGAAGGCTCATGGTCTATCCTTGATCGGCGCGTAAATGACTTGTAGCTGTGAACGCAAGAACCACGCTCGATGAAGGACTGTCGAACAAAGGTTAGAAATAGCTGAAAATTCTTTAATTTTGGCAGGCAACATTAAACTTCTACCTTTTCTTGTTCGCAAAAGATCAACAATAACGATTATGCTCACCAGCCAGACCGAGCCATACGCTCAGTCTTGTGTAGTTTTACTACTCGTATATACATTCGAAAGGCTGAAATGGCCGACGATTTGTAGTAAAACTACAGGACGCCGAAGCAACCTTCGGCCATCCAAGAATTTATGTCGTCTGCCCACAAGGCCAGTCGCAAACTTCAGGCAACCGATTCTGGTAGCCTTTCCGCCCTGGAGCAAGCCATGCAAGACCTCGATCCCGTCGAAACCCAGGAATGGCTGGACGCCCTGGAATCGGTTCTCAACAAAGAAGGCGAAGACCGTGCGCATTACCTGATGACCCGTATGGGCGAACTCGCGACCCGCAGCGGCTCGCAACTGCCCTACGCCATCACCACGCCATACCGCAACACCATCCCCGTTACCCACGAAGCACGCATGCCTGGCGACCTGTTCATGGAACGCCGCATTCGCTCGCTGGTACGCTGGAACGCGATGGCGATGGTTATGCGCACGAACTTGAAAGATTCTGACCTGGGCGGTCACATCTCCAGCTTCGCTTCCAGCGCAACCCTGTATGACATCGGCTTCAACTACTTCTTCCAGGCCCCGACCGAAGAACACGGCGGCGACCTGATCTACTTCCAGGGCCACACCTCGCCAGGCGTCTACGCCCGTGCGTTCATGGAAGGTCGCATCACCGAAGACCAGATGAACAACTTCCGCCAGGAAGTCGACGGTGGCGGCCTGTCGTCGTACCCGCACCCTTGGCTGATGCCTGACTTCTGGCAGTTCCCGACTGTATCCATGGGCCTGGGCCCGATCCAGGCGATCTACCAGGCACGCTTCATGAAGTACCTGGAAGCCCGTGGCTTCATCCCCGAAGGCAAGCAGAAAGTCTGGTGCTTCCTGGGCGACGGCGAGTGCGACGAGCCGGAATCCCTGGGCGCCATCTCCCTGGCCGGCCGCGAGAAGCTGGACAACCTGATCTTCGTCATCAACTGCAACCTGCAGCGCCTCGACGGCCCGGTTCGCGGCAACGGCAAGATCATCCAGGAACTCGAAGGCGTGTTCCGCGGCGCCCAATGGAACGTGACCAAAGTCATCTGGGGCCGTTTCTGGGACCCACTGCTGGCCAAGGACGTCGACGGCATCCTGCAACGCCGCATGGACGAAGTCATCGACGGCGAGTACCAGAACTACAAGGCCAAAGACGGCGCGTTCGTACGTGAACACTTCTTCAACACGCCTGAACTCAAGGCGATGGTTGCCGACCTGTCCGACGACGAGATCTGGAAACTCAACCGTGGCGGCCACGACCCGTACAAGGTCTACGCGGCATACCACGAAGCGGTCAACCACAAAGAACAACCGACCGTCATCCTGGCCAAGACCATCAAGGGTTATGGCACCGGTGCCGGCGAAGCGAAGAACACTGCGCACAACACCAAGAAAGTCGACGTCGACAGCCTAAAGTTGTTCCGCGACCGCTTCGACATCCCGGTCAAGGACGAAGAGCTGGAGAACCTGCCGTTCTTCAAGCCCGAGCCAAACAGCGCCGAAGCCCGCTACCTCAGCGAGCGTCGCACTGCACTGGGCGGTTTCGTGCCACAGCGCCGCGCCCAGAGCTTCAGCGTACCGACGCCACCACTCGATACCCTCAAGGCTATCCTGGACGGCTCGGGCGACCGTGAAATCTCCACCACCATGGCTTTCGTGCGGATCCTCGCGCAGTTGGTCAAGGACAAGGAAATCGGCCCGCGCATCGTCCCGATCATCCCGGACGAAGCCCGTACCTTCGGTATGGAAGGCATGTTCCGCCAGTTGGGCATCTACTCCTCCGTCGGCCAGCTCTACGAGCCAGTCGATAAAGACCAGGTGATGTTCTACAAGGAAGACAAGAAGGGCCAGATCCTCGAAGAAGGTATCAACGAAGCGGGCGCCATGAGCTCCTTCATCGCTGCCGGTACTTCGTACTCCAGCCACAACCAGCCGATGCTGCCGTTCTACATCTTCTACTCGATGTTCGGCTTCCAGCGTATTGGCGACCTGGCCTGGGCAGCAGGCGACAGCCGTACCCGTGGTTTCCTGATCGGCGGTACTGCCGGGCGGACCACGCTGAACGGCGAAGGCCTGCAACACGAAGACGGTCACAGCCACATCCTGGCTGCCACCATCCCGAACTGCCGCACCTTTGATCCAACCTACGGCTACGAGCTGGCGGTGATCATCCAGGACGGCATGAAGAAGATGACCGAAGAGCAGCAGGACGTTTTCTACTACATCACCGTGATGAACGAGTCCTACCAGCAACCAGCCATGCCGGCCGGTGTTGAAGAAGGCATCATCAAGGGCATGTACCTGCTCGAAGAAGACACCAAGGAAGCGGCACACCACGTCCAGCTGATGGGCTCCGGCACCATCCTGCGCGAAGTGCGTGAAGCGGCGAAGATCCTGCGTGAAGAGTTCAACGTCGGTGCTGACGTATGGAGCGTTACCAGCTTCAACGAACTGCGTCGCGACGGCCTGGCCGTGGAACGCAGCAACCGCCTGCACCCAGGCCAGAAGCCTGCGCGCAGCTACGTCGAAGAGTGCCTGACCGGCCGTAAAGGTCCAGTCATCGCCTCTACCGACTACATGAAACTGTTTGCTGAACAAATTCGCCAGTGGGTCCCGTCCAAGGAATTCAAAGTCCTGGGCACCGACGGTTTCGGCCGCAGTGACAGCCGCAAGAAGCTGCGTCACTTCTTCGAGGTCGACCGTCACTTCGTGGTGTTGGCAGCCCTGGAAGCCTTGGCTGACCGTGGTGAAATCGAACCAAAGGTGGTAGCAGACGCTATCGTCAAGTTCGGGATCAACCCGGAAAAACGCAACCCACTGGACTGCTGAGGAGATTTTTTGTGAGCGAACTCATTCGCGTACCTGACATCGGCAGCGGTGAAGGTGAAGTAATCGAGCTGTTTGTAAAGGTCGGCGACACCGTCGAAGCCGACCAGAGCATCCTGACCCTGGAGTCGGACAAGGCGAGCATGGAAATCCCTGCTCCCAAGGCTGGCGTGGTCAAGAGCCTGAAAGTGAAGCTGGGCGACCGCCTGAAAGAAGGCGACGAACTGCTGGAGCTGGAAATCGAAGGTGCCGCTGATGCGGCCCCGGCGGCGGCGCCTGCTGCCGCTGCTGCACCGGCGCAGGCTGAAAAGCCAGCGGCGGCTGCCGAGGCCCCTGCGGCCCCGGCGGCTGCACCGGCGGCGGCGACTGTCCAGGACATTCACGTCCCGGACATCGGTTCGTCGGGCAAGGCCAAGATCATCGAGCTGCTGGTCAAGGTCGGCGACACTGTCGAAGCCGACCAGTCGCTGATCACCCTGGAGTCCGACAAGGCCTCCATGGAAATCCCATCGCCGGCTGCCGGCGTCGTGGAAAGCATCGCGGTCAAGCTCGAAGACGAAGTCGGCACTGGCGACTTCATCCTCAAGCTGAAAGTACAAGGCGCTGCGCCTGCTGCTGCCCCGGCGCCGGCCGCTGCTCCTGCTGCCAAGGCTGAAGCTGCACCGGCTGCCGCCGCCCCGGCTCCTGCGGCAAAAGCCGAGGCCGCACCGGCCCCGGCGGCTGCCCCAGCGCCAAGTGGTGCCAAGGCTCACGCCGGCCCTGCCGTGCGTCAACTGGCCCGTGAGTTCGGCGTCGAGCTGAGCGCTGTCAGCCCTACCGGCCCACACGGTCGTGTGCTCAAGGAAGACGTGCAGGTCTACGTCAAATCCATGATGCAGAAGGCCAAGGAAGCTCCGGCTGCCGGCGCTGCTACCGGTGGCTCGGGCATTCCGCCGATCCGCACCGTAGACTTCAGCCGCTTCGGCGAAATCGAAGAAGTGCCGATGACGCGCCTGATGCAAATCGGCGCAGCCGGTCTGCACGCCAGCTGGCTGAACATTCCGCACGTGACCCAGTTCGACCAGGCCGACATTACCGACCTGGAAGCTTTCCGCGTTGCGCAGAAAGCCGTGGCCGAAAAGGCCGGCGTGAAACTGACCGTGCTGCCACTGCTGCTCAAGGCCTGCGCGCACCTGCTCAAGGAACTGCCGGACTTCAACAGTTCGCTGGCACCAAGCGGCAAGGCGATCATTCGCAAGAAATACGTACACATCGGCTTCGCGGTCGACACCCCGGATGGCCTGCTGGTACCGGTCATCAAGAACGTCGACCAGAAGAGCCTGCTGCAACTGGCTGGCGAAGCGGCTGCACTGGCTGCCAAGGCCCGCGACAAGAAGCTGACTCCGGACGACATGCAAGGCGCCTGCTTCACCATCTCCAGCCTCGGGCACATTGGCGGTACTGGCTTCACGCCAATCGTCAACGCGCCGGAAGTGGCGATCCTTGGTGTTTCCAAGGCCACCATCCAGCCTGTGTGGGACGGCAAGGCCTTCCAGCCGAAGCTGATGCTGCCACTGTCGCTGTCCTACGATCACCGTGTGATCAATGGCGCGGCCGCTGCACGCTTCACCCAGCGCCTGAGCCAGTTGCTCAACGACATCCGCACCATCCTGCTGTAAGCCGCAGCAGCCTCCCCTTCACCGGGGAGGCTGGTTGCAACGATTTCCGAGCGCCACGCTCGTACCTCAACCCCGCCAATTTGGCGGGGCTTTTTTTGCCTGTGGTTTGCAGGAGCCGGCTCCTACAGGGAATCGACAGACCATCTATCAGGCCGACTGTAGAAAACCGCCCTGCGGCCGATAACCCACTTATAGCACTTAGCCTTCATCCTCTCTTGTCAGTCCGCGCTGCATGATGCAACCTTGCCGCAGACAGCAGCAAAGAGGGCGATAGCCCGGCGCGATGCGCATTTTTCCAAGCGAGTTCCCCCATGAAAAGCCAACCCGATGTCGCCCGAACGGCGGCCGAGGTCGTGACGCAATTACCGGTGCCTTCGCGCCTCGGTATGCTGCGTTTCGAGCGGCTGAATGAGGCTAGCTGGGCGCTGCTGTACCTCGACCCCAATTGTGAACGCCAATTCGGCTTGCCCGCAGTAGAGCTGTGCTCGCTGATCGGCTCGCCCTACGCCAGCCTGATGGAACCCCAGGCGCGCTATCAGTTGCACGACACGATCCAGCAGCAACTGACCACCAGCCCCCATTACCTGGTGCGCTACACCCTACACACCAACGACGGCCCGCTGAGCCTGCTGGAGGTCGGCGAGGCCTACAAGCAACACAATCGCCACCTGCTGCGCGGCTACCTGATGGTGGTGGACGGTTTATTCAGCAACCTGGCGCCGCTGCCCGCCGCCGACCTGGAAGACCAGAACAGCCGCCTGCAGATCGCCCTGGAGCTCAACCAGCGCGCCCAACAGGAGCAGTTGCAGCACCTGGAGCGGGTGCGCGCCCAGCAGGAACTGATCCTGCTGCTGGCCCGCCAGCGCTACAGCACCAACAACTCCCTGCAAGAAGCCGCCGAACTGATCACCCGCAGTGCCTGTGACATCTACCAGATCGACTGCGCCAGCATCTGGAACCTCGAAGGCCAGCAGTTGGTGCCGATCTCTGCGTTTCATCGCGCCGACCAGCAACACCATATGCCGGCGCCGATCGATGCCAGTGGCTTCCCGGACTACCTCGAAGCCCTGCAGAGCTGCCGCGCCATCGATGCCGGCAATGCGATGCGCGACCCGCGCACCCGGGACATGGTCGAAAGCCTGCGGCCCATGGACATCCACGCCATGCTCGACGCCAGCATCCGCGTCGATGGCCAGGTGGTGGGCGTACTGTGCCTGGAACAAAGCGCTGGCACCCGGGACTGGCTGTCCGATGAAATCGCCTTTGCCGGCGAATTGGCCGACCAGTTCGCCCAGGTCATCAACAACCATAACCGGCGCACCGCCACCAGCGCCCTGCACCTGTTCCAGCGCGCCGTGGAGCAAAGTGCCAATGCCTTCCTGCTGGTCAATTGCGACGGCGTGGTGGAGTACGTCAACCCCAGTTTCACCGCGATCACCCAGTACAGCACCGAGGAAGTCCACGGCCATCGCCTGGCCCAGTTGCCGGCCCTGGAAAACCTCAGCGAACTGCTGTTCGACGCACCCTCCAGCCTTGCCAAGAGCAACAGTTGGCAGGGCGAGTTCAAGAGCCGGCGCAAAAACCTCGAACCGTACTGGGGCCAGCTGTCGATCTCCAAGGTGTATGGCGACAACCGCGAACTGACCCACTACATCGGCATCTACGAAGACATCACCCAGACCAAGCTGGCCCAGCAGCGTATCGAGCGCCTGGCCTACACCGACAACCTGACCAACCTGGGTAACCGCCCGGCGTTTATCCGCAACCTCGACGAACGCTTCGCCCGCGACAGCGACGCGCCCATCAGCCTGCTGCTGGTGGATATCGACAACTTCAAGCGGATCAACGACAGCCTCGGCCACCAGACCGGCGACAAGCTGCTGATCAGCCTGGCCCGACGCCTGCGCAACAGCCTCAATGCCGGTGGCAGCCTGGCACGCTTTGCCAGTAACGAATTTGCGGTGCTGCTCGACAACGCCGACCTTGAGGCCGGCCAGCAAATGGCCTGCCAGTTGCTGATGACCCTCGACAAACCGATGTTCGTCGACAACCAGTTGATCAGCGTCACCGGCTCCGTGGGCCTGGCCTGCGCGCCGCTGCATGGCCGCGACCCGCAGACCCTGATGCGCAACGCCGGCCTGGCGCTGCACAAGGCCAAGGCCAACGGCAAGCACCAGGTACAGGTGTTTACCGAGGCCCTGAATGCCGAGGCCAGTTACAAACTGTTCGTCGAAAACAACCTGCGCCGCGCCCTGACCCAGAACGAGCTGGACGTGTTCTACCAGCCCAAGCTGTGCCTGCGCAGCGGGCGCCTGCTGGGCATGGAGGCGCTGCTACGCTGGAACCACCCGGAAAAGGGCATGATCCGCCCGGACCAGTTCATCAGCGTCGCCGAAGAGACCGGCCTGATCATCCCCATCGGCAAATGGATCGCGCGCCAGGCCTGCCGCATGAGCAAGCAGTTGAGCGCCGCCGGCCTGGGCAACCTGCAGGTGGCGATCAACCTGTCGCCCAAGCAGTTTTCCGACCCGGACCTGGTGGCCTCCATCGCCAGCATCCTCAAGGAAGAACAGCTGCCGGCCAACCTGCTGGAGCTGGAGCTGACCGAGGGCCTGCTGCTGGAAGCCACCGAAGACACGCGCCTGCAACTGGACCAGTTGAAGAGCTTTGGCCTGACCCTGGCCATGGATGATTTCGGCACCGGTTACTCGTCCCTCAGTTACCTGAAGAAATTCCCCATCGACATCATCAAGATCGACCGCAGCTTTATCCATGAGATCCCGGACAACCAGGACGACATGGAAATCACCTCAGCAGTGATCGCCATGGCGCACAACCTCAAGCTCAAGGTGGTCGCCGAAGGCATCGAGACCGCCGAACAACTGGCGTTCCTGCGCCGCCATCGGTGCGACGTCGGCCAGGGCTACCTGTTCGACCGGCCAATTCCCGGCTCCGAGTTGCTAGAGAAGCTCAAACGCTATCCGCGCGGGCCAATCGCCTGACAGCGCTGTAACACTCGGGCACACTGGTGGTCTGAACTGTTAACTCAACCTGACGAGAGGACTGATCATGGTCTTGCGCTCGGAAATCCTGGTGAATAAAAACGTGCTGCCTACTGCCGAACAAGCCTTGCCTGGCCGTGAAACCCCGATGAACCTGCCCGAGACGCACTTCGTCAACGGTAACCCGCTGCTGGGCCCGTTTATGGACGATGTGGGCTTTGCGATCTTTGGCCTCGGTTGTTTCTGGGGCGCCGAGCGCAAGTTCTGGCAGCGCGACGGCGTGGTCAGCACGGTGGTCGGCTACGCCGGCGGCTTCACGCCAAACCCGACCTATGAAGAAGTCTGCTCGGGCCTGACCGGCCATAGCGAAGTGGTGCTGGTGGTGTATGACCAGGCCAAGCTCAAGTACGAAGACCTGTTGAAGATGTTCTGGGAACTGCACAACCCGACCCAGGGCATGCGCCAGGGCAATGATATCGGCAGCCAGTATCGCTCGGTGATCTATGCCACCACGCCTGAGCAACTGGACGCGGCGCAGGCCAGTGCACAGGCTTATCAGGAAGAACTGACCAAGGCTGGCCTGGGCGAGATCACCACGCAAATCGACCAGGCGCCAACAGTGTACTTCGCCGAGGCCTACCACCAGCAGTACCTGGCGAAGAACCCGCAGGGTTACTGCGGGATCGGCGGTACTGGCGTGACCTGCCCGATCTGACCTCAAAAGCATCGCGGGCAAGCCCGCTCCCACATGGGATCGCATAACCATGTGGGAGCGGGCTTGCCCGCGATAGCAATCTAAAGAGCGATGCCGTTATTCGGCGATCAACCAATCCATCTGCCAGCCACCCTGGGTCTGCCCCAGTTTCTTTGACAGCCACGGCAGCAGCTCACGCAGTTCCTCCTCCAGCCCCCACGGCGGGTTGGCAATCGCCAGGCCCGAGCCGGTCAGGGTGTTGGGCGTGTCCAGCGGATGCACCAGCAATTCCACACGCAGCAGCTTCGGCGCGCCGGTGCCGGCCAGGTCCTGGTAGAAGCGGCGCAACATGCGCTGATCCTTCACCGGGTACCAGATCGCGGCGACCGTCTGGCGCATGCGGCCCACGGCTTCCTTGAGGGAGGCGGCGCAGCGCTGCATCTCGTCGAGTTGCTCGAACGGTGGGTCGATCAGCATCAACGCGCGCTTTTCCGGCACCGGCAGCAAGGCCCGTGGCACGTGCCAACCTTCGCCCAGATGGACCTTCACACGCCGATCGCCCTTCATGTTGTCCTTGAGCAACACACCGTCTTCGGGGTGTTTTTCGTTGAGCAGTACGCGGTCCTGGGGCCGGGTCAGGCGCCGCGCCAGCTCTGGCGAACCCGGGTAATAGCGCAATTGGCCATCCGGGTTCATCTCGTGCAGCACCTGCATGTAGTCGGCGGTCAGCGCCGGCAGGTCCGCCTCGCCCCACAGGCGGGCGATGCCTTCCAGGTATTCACCGGTGCGGTTGGCCTGGTCGCCTTGCAGGTCGTACAGACCAATCCCGGCGTGGGTGTCGAGATAGGCAAACGGCTGCTCCTTGCGCGACATCAGGGCGATGAGGCGGGTCAAGGTCAGGTGTTTGAAGACATCGGCATGGTTGCCGGCGTGAAAGGCGTGACGATAATTCATGGTTGCTCCTGCGCAGGGGGCGAAGTTTACCTTTTACGCGGGCAAAGGTGCAGGGCTGCATGCTGGGCGGTGCTTATGTCGCAAATGTAGGAACAGCAGCGAAAACGTTCTAGCGAGTTATGTGCGAGCGGGCTTGCCCGCGATGCAGGCGACGCGGTATTACCCGTACTCTGCGCTGATGCCATCGCAGGCAAGCCAGCTCCTACCTTATCCGGGGCTGCCCCATGCAATCCAGGGAGGTCAGTAACACTCATGAAAGACGCCACAATCGCATTGCATCACGGCTTCAAGTCGGACCCGACCACCAAGGCCGTCGCCGTGCCGATCTACCAGAACGTCGCGTTCGAGTTCGATAACGCCCAGCACGGCGCCGACCTGTTCAACCTCGACGTGCCCGGCAACATCTACACACGGATCATGAACCCCACCAACGATGTGCTGGAGCAGCGCATGGCGGCGCTGGAAGGCGGGATCGCGGCCCTGGCCGTGTCGGCGGGCAGCGCGGCGATCCACTATGCCATCCAGGCCCTGACCCGCGCCGGCGACAATATCGTCTCCACCCCGCAGTTGTACGGCGGCACCTACACCCTGTTCGCCCACCTGCTGCCGAGCTTCGGCGTGGACGTGCGCTTCGCCCGTGATGACTCGGCCGAGGCCATCGCCGAGCTGATCGACGACAACACCAAGCTGGTGTACTGCGAAAGCATCGGCAACCCGGCCGGCAATATCGTCGACCTGCAGGCCCTGGCCGACGTCGCCCATGCCCGTGGCGTACCGCTGATGGTGGATAACACCGTCGCCACACCGATCCTGTGCAAGCCGATCCAGTTCGGCGCGGACATCGTCGTGCATTCCCTGACCAAGTATGTCGGCGGCCACGGCAACTCCCTGGGCGGGGTGATCGTCGACAGCGGCACCTTCCCCTGGACCGACTACCCGCACAAATTCCCCGGCCTCAACCAGCCGGAGCCGGCCTACCACGGTGTGGTGTACAGCGAAAAATTCGGCCCGGCGGCCTTTATCGCCCGTGCCCGCACCGTACCGCTGCGCAACACCGGCGCAGCCTTGGCGCCAATGAACGCCTTCCTGCTGCTGCAAGGCCTGGAAACCCTGGCCCTGCGCATGGAGCGCCATACCGAGAACGCGCTGAAAGTCGCGCAGTTCCTGCAAGCCCACGAGCAGGTGGAATGGGTCAGCTACGCCGGCCTGCCGGATCACCCGCACCATCACCTGGCGCAAAAGTACATGCAGGGCAAACCCTCGGCGATCCTGTCCTTCGGCCTCAAGGGCGGCTATGCGGCCGGTGTGCGTTTCTACGATGCGCTGCAAATCTTCAAGCGCCTGGTGAATATCGGCGATGCCAAATCCCTGGCCTGCCATCCGGCGTCCACCACCCACCGGCAGATGAACGAAGACGAGCAAGCCAAGGCCGGGGTACGCCCGGAGATGATCCGCCTGTCGGTGGGTATCGAGGCGATTGAAGACCTGCTCGATGACCTGCAACAGTCACTGAACGCCTGATTCACCCGCGCACGCAGCCAGGCAAGGCTGGCGTGGCTGCGTGCGCTACAGGCAATTTCAGTAAATCCCGACACAAAAAAAGGCCCGCCATCCAAGGATGCGGGCCTTTTTCAGTTCACCTGGCCATCAAGGCCAATACGAACGCCTCATTTGTTGAGGTTGTAGTCTTTCTCGGCAGCAGTGAAGCGCTCAACCATACCGGCAGTCGGGGCGCCCATCTTGCTCACGAAGTAGATCGCCAGGCTGGCGAACAGGAAGCCTGGGATGATTTCGTACAGACCCAGCAGTTCGAAGTGTTTCCACACGATCACGGTGATCGCGCCGACCAGGATCCCGGCCAGTGCGCCGTTGCGGGTCATGCCTTTCCACAGGACCGAGATCAGCACCACAGGACCGAACGCAGCGCCGAAGCCGGCCCAGGCGTAGCTCACCAGGCCCAGTACGCGGTTTTCCGGGTTGGCGGCCATTGCGATCGCGATCAACGCCACTACCAGCACCATGATCCGGCCGACCCATACCAGCTCAAGCTGGGACGCGCCCTTGCGCAGGAAAGCCTTGTAGAAGTCTTCGGTCAGGGCGCTGGAGCACACCAGCAGTTGGCAGCTCAGGGTGCTCATCACGGCAGCCAGGATGGCCGACAGCAGCACGCCAGCAATCCACGGGTTGAACAGCAGCTTGGCCAGTTCGATGAACACACGCTCAGGGTTTTCGGTCACGGGACCGGCGACTTCAGGGTGTGCCGAGAAGTAGGCAATACCGAAGAAGCCTACCGCCACGGTGCCGGCCAGGCACAGGATCATCCAGGTCATGGAGATACGACGGGCATTGGCAATCGACTTGACCGAATCCGCCGCCATGAACCGCGCGAGGATGTGCGGCTGGCCGAAGTAGCCCAGGCCCCAGCCCATCAGCGAGATGATGCCGATGAAGGTGGTGTTTTTGAGCATGTCGAAGTTGGTTGGATCGTTCGCTTCGATAGCCAGGAACGTGGTATCGACACCGCCGGTGGCCAACAGCACGATGATTGGCGTGAGAATCAACGCGAAGATCATCAGCGTGGCTTGTACGGTATCTGTCCAGCTCACTGCCAGGAAACCACCGATGAAGGTGTAGGCAATCGTCGCCGCAGCACCGGCCCACAGCGCAGTCCCGTAGGACATGCCAAAGGTGCTTTCGAACAGACGCGCACCCGCGACGATGCCGGAGGCGCAGTAGATGGTGAAGAACACCAGGATCACTACCGCCGAGATAATCCGCAGCAGGCCGCTTTTGTCTTCAAAGCGGCTGGAGAAGTAGTCCGGCAGGGTCAGGGCGTCGCCGTTGTGTTCGGTCTGCACGCGCAGGCGACCGGCCACAAACAGCCAGTTCAGGTAAGCACCGACGATCAGGCCGATGGCGATCCAGCTTTCCGACAGGCCCGACATGTAGATGGCGCCCGGCAGGCCCATCAACAACCAGCCGCTCATATCCGAGGCGCCAGCCGAGAGTGCGGTAACGACGCTGCCGAGGCTGCGACCACCGAGGATGTAATCGGAAAGGTTATTGGTGGAGCGATAGGCCATGAGACCGATCAGCACCATTGCGGCGATGTAGATCACAAATGTGATCAGGGTTGGATTACTTACGCTCATTGAGTTACGCCCTGGCTTTGTTTTTATGTAGCGGCGGTCTGTCAGCTCTTGTAGACGAAGCTGCATGCCGCGCATTTATGACTGACGTTTCCCCAGGAAAGCCATCAGCCGATGAACCGAACTTTACAATTGGTTGCACCTTGGCCGCGAATGCTATTCAACAAAGCAAATAAGGTGCAACCAGTTTCTTGAGAATTAGTTGCACCTGTAGGCGTTTTTCGGCAAATGGCAGTTTTTTGCTCCTTTTCGGAGCAAGAACAGCCAAATCCAGAAGTAAATGCACCAACAGCAAGCCGATTCCGTCGAGTGAAAATGAATTCTGACGAGCAGTGCGGATTTCCTGAAGAAAATGGGTTGCACCCGGTTGCACCTCGTACGGCGCAAAGCTAATCTTGCCGCCAGCTGATGCCACGCAGTAGTGGCACCCATGAGGATAAAAATATGGCTACGACCACCCTTGGGGTCAAACTCGATGACCCGACCCGCGAACGCCTGAAGGCCGCCGCGACCTCCATTGATCGCACGCCGCACTGGCTGATCAAGCAGGCAATTTTCAATTACCTGGAGAAACTGGAGGGTGGTGCAACCCTGACCGAACTCAACGGTTCGGGCCTCAAGGACGCAGACGACGCCGGTGAGGTGCAGAACGACCACGCCCACCAGTGCTTCCTCGAATTTGCCGAAAGCATCCTGCCGCAATCGGTGCTGCGTGCCTCGATCACTGCCGCCTACCGCCGCCCTGAGCCGGAAGTGGTGCCGATGCTGATCGAGCAGGCCCGCCTGCCGGCCCAGATGGCCGAAGCCACCAACAAGCTGGCCGCCTCGATTGCCGAAAAACTGCGTAACCAGAAGAGCGCCGGCGGCCGTGCCGGTATCGTCCAGGGCCTGCTGCAGGAATTTTCCCTGTCGTCCCAGGAAGGCGTGGCGCTGATGTGCCTGGCCGAAGCGCTGCTGCGCATCCCTGACAAGGGCACCCGTGACGCGCTGATCCGCGACAAGATCAGCACGGGCAACTGGCAGCCGCACCTGGGCAACAGCCCGTCGCTGTTCGTCAACGCCGCCACCTGGGGCCTGCTGCTGACCGGCAAACTGGTCGCCACCCACAACGAGGCCGGCCTGACCTCCTCCCTGAGCCGCATCATCGGCAAGAGCGGCGAGCCGATGATCCGCAAGGGCGTCGACATGGCCATGCGCCTGATGGGCGAACAGTTCGTCACCGGCGAAACCATCGCCGAAGCCCTGGCCAACGCAAGCAAGTTCGAAGCCAAGGGCTTCCGCTATTCCTACGACATGCTCGGTGAAGCTGCACTGACCGAACACGATGCACAGAAGTACCTGGCCTCGTACGAACAAGCCATTCACTCCATCGGCAAAGCCTCTCACGGCCGTGGGATTTATGAAGGCCCGGGCATCTCCATCAAGCTGTCGGCCCTGCACCCGCGCTACAGCCGTGCCCAGTACGAGCGCGTGATGGACGAGCTGTACCCGCGCCTGCTGTCCCTGACCCTGCTGGCCAAGCAATACGACATCGGCCTGAACATCGATGCCGAAGAAGCCGACCGCCTGGAGCTGTCCCTGGACCTGCTCGAGCGCCTGTGCTTCGAGCCGCAACTGACCGGCTGGAACGGTATCGGTTTCGTGATCCAGGCCTACCAGAAGCGCTGCCCGTACGTGATCGACTACGTGATCGACCTGGCACGCCGCAGCCGTCACCGCCTGATGATCCGCCTGGTAAAAGGTGCGTACTGGGACAGCGAGATCAAGCGCGCCCAGGTCGAAGGCCTGGAAGGCTACCCGGTCTACACCCGCAAGGTGTACACCGACGTTTCCTACATCGCCTGCGCACGCAAGCTGCTGTCGGTACCGGAAGTCATCTACCCGCAGTTCGCCACGCACAACGCCCACACCCTGTCGGCCATCTACCATATTGCCGGCCAGAACTATTACCCCGGCCAGTACGAGTTCCAGTGCCTGCACGGCATGGGTGAACCGCTGTACGAACAGGTTGTAGGCAAGGTTTCCGAAGGCAAGCTGAACCGTCCGTGCCGCGTGTACGCTCCGGTCGGCACCCACGAAACACTGCTGGCCTACCTGGTGCGTCGCCTGCTGGAAAACGGCGCCAACACCTCATTCGTCAACCGGATCGCCGACCAATCCATCTCGATCCAGGAGCTGGTGGCCGATCCAGTGGCCAGCATCGAGCAGATGGCGACGCTGGAAGGCGGCTTCGGCCTGCCGCACCCGCGTATCCCACTGCCGCGCGACCTGTATGGCAGCGAGCGCGCCAACTCGGCCGGTATCGACCTGGCCAACGAACACCGCCTGGCGTCGCTGTCCTGCGCCTTGCTGGCCACCGCGCACAACAACTGGAAAGCCGCGCCGATGCTCGGCTGTGCTTCGAGCAATGAAGCCGCTGTGCCGGTACTGAACCCGTCCGACCTGCGGGATGTGGTCGGCCATGTCCAGGAAGCCACGGTCGAAGACGTGGACAACGCGATCCAGTGCGCCCTCAACGCCGCACCGATCTGGCAGGCCACCCCACCGGCCGAGCGCGCCGCGATCCTGGAACGTGCCGCCGACTTGATGGAAGGCGAGATCCAGCCGCTGATGGGCCTGCTGGCCCGCGAAGCCGGCAAGACCTTCGCCAACGCCATCGCCGAAGTGCGTGAAGCCGTGGACTTCCTGCGCTACTACGCAGTGCAGGCGCGTAACGACTTCACCAACGACGCCCACCGCCCACTGGGCCCGGTAGTCTGCATCAGCCCATGGAACTTCCCGCTGGCGATCTTCAGCGGCCAAGTCGCCGCCGCACTCGCCGCCGGCAACCCGGTACTGGCCAAGCCGGCCGAACAAACCCCGCTGGTTGCCGCGCAAGCCGTGCGCCTGCTGCTGGAAGCCGGCATCCCTGAAGGCGTGCTGCAACTGCTGCCGGGCCAGGGCGAAAGCGTCGGTGCCCGCCTGGTGGGTGATGATCGCGTCAAAGGCGTGATGTTCACCGGTTCCACCGAGGTGGCGCGCCTGCTGCAACGCAACGTCGCCGGACGCCTGGATGCCCAGGGCCGCCCAATCCCGCTGATCGCCGAAACCGGTGGCCAGAACGCGATGATCGTCGACTCCTCGGCCCTGACCGAACAGGTGGTGATCGACGTCGTGTCCTCGGCCTTCGACAGTGCCGGCCAGCGTTGCTCTGCCTTGCGCGTACTGTGCCTGCAGGAAGATTCGGCAGACCGCGTCATCGAAATGCTCAAGGGCGCCATGGCAGAATGCCGTCTCGGCAATCCGGAGCGCCTGTCCGTGGATATCGGCCCGGTAATTGACGCCGAAGCCAAGGCGGGCATCGAGAAACACATCCAGGCCATGCGCGACAAGGGTCGCACCGTGTATCAGGTGGCAATCGCCGACAGCGAAGAAATCAAGCGCGGCACCTTCGTGATGCCAACCCTGATCGAGCTGGAAAGCTTCGACGAGCTGCAACGGGAGATCTTCGGCCCGGTCCTGCACGTGGTGCGCTACAAGCGTAAGGAAATCGACCAGTTGATCGGTCAGATCAATGCTTCTGGCTACGGTCTGACCCTGGGCGTGCACACCCGTATCGACGAGACCATCGCCAAGGTGATCGACAACGTCCATGCCGGTAACGTCTACGTCAACCGCAACATCGTCGGGGCCGTGGTCGGCGTGCAGCCATTCGGCGGCGAAGGCTTGTCGGGCACCGGTCCGAAAGCCGGTGGCCCGCTGTACCTGTACCGCCTGCTGTCGACACGTCCTACCGATGCGATCGAGCAATCCTTCGTACGGGGTGACGCACTGGCCGCGCCGGATGTACGTCTGCGTGACGCCATGAGCCAACCGCTGACCGCCCTGAAAACCTGGGCCGAGAGCAATAAGTTCAGCGACCTGGGCGCCCTGTGCAACCAGTTCGCCGCGCAATCGCAAAGCGGTATCACCCGCCTGCTGGCCGGCCCGACCGGCGAGCGCAACAGCTACGCCATCCTGCCCCGCGAGCACGTACTGTGCCTGGCAGAGGTGGAAGGCGATCTGCTGGCGCAACTGGCGGCGGTATTGGCTGTAGGCAGCTCGGCGGTATGGCCGGAAACTGACCTGACCAAGGCGCTGTTCCCACGGCTGCCGAAGGAAGTTCAGGCGAAGATCCAGCGCGTGGCCGACTGGACCAAGGACGAAGTGATCTTCGATGCGGTCCTGCACCATGGCGATTGCGACCAACTGCGCGGGGTTTGCCAGCAAGTGGCGCAGCGTAGCGGCGCGATTGTCGGGGTCAACGGCCTGTCTTCGGGCGAAACCAACATTGCGTTGGAGCGCCTGGTGATCGAACGTGCATTGAGCGTCAACACCGCTGCGGCGGGTGGTAACGCAAGCTTGATGACCATCGGCTAATCAATCCAGTGGGGCACCTGCAATGGGTGCCCCACTGCATTGCATCGGTCGAAACCGGATAAATGTGGGAGCGGGCTTGCCTGCGATAGTGGCGGGTCAGCCAAGCAAATATTGCCTGGCCTACCGCCATCGCCGGCAAGCCAGCTCCCACATTGACCGCGTCATACCTTTGCGCTGTGTTTTGCTGCTCCATCACCCAGATCAATCTTGCTATCGCGCCTCTATTCGCGCACTTAGACTGCGGCCTATTCCCACATAGGTAAGCCGCCATGTCCGAGACGCTCCTCAGTTCCCGCAATCTGGCTTTCGAGCTGTATGAAGTCCTCGATGCCGAGGGCCTGACCCAGCGCGAGCGGTTTGCCGAACATAATCGCGAAACCTTCGATGCCGCCATCGGCACTGCCCGCAGCATCGCCGAAAAGTACTTCGCCCCGCACAACCGCAAAGGTGACGAAAACGAACCGCGCTACGAAGACGGCCAGGCGATCCTGATCCCGGAGGTGAAACCTGCCGTGGATGCCTTCCTCGAAGCCGGCTTTCTGAATGCGGCGCGCAGTTTCGAAGCCGGGGGCATGCAACTGCCGACACTGCTGTCCCAGGCCTGCTTTGCGCATTTCCAGTCAGCCAATGCGGCTTCCACCTCGTACCCGTTCCTGACCATGGGCGCGGCCAATCTGATCGAAAGTTTTGGCACCGAGGAGCAGAAGCAGCGTTTTCTGCAACCGATGATCGAAGGCCGGTTCTTCGGCACCATGGCCTTGACCGAGCCCCATGCCGGCTCGTCGCTGTCGGATATCCGCACCCGCGCCGAGCCGGCGGCGGACGGCACCTACCGGCTCAAGGGCAACAAGATCTTTATCTCCGGTGGCGACCACCCGCTGTCGGAAAACATCGTGCACATGGTCCTGGCCAAACTGCCGGATGCGCCCGCTGGGGTGAAGGGCATTTCGCTGTTTATCGTGCCCAAGTTCCTGGTCAACGAGGACGGCAGCCTGGGCCCGCGCAATGATGTGCTGCTGGCCGGACTGTTCCACAAGATGGGTTGGCGCGGCACCACTTCGACGGCGCTGAATTTCGGCGATAACGGCGAGTGTGTCGGCTATCTGGTGGGCAAGCCGCACCAAGGCCTGGCGTGTATGTTCCAAATGATGAACGAGGCACGGATTGGCGTCGGCATGGGCGCGGTGATGCTTGGCTACGCCGGTTACCTGTATTCCCTGGAATACGCCCGGGAACGCCCGCAAGGCCGCCTGCCGGACAGCAAGGACCCGAACACCGCACCGGTGTCGATCATCCAGCACGCCGATATCAAGCGCATGCTGCTCACGCAAAAAGCCTATGTGGAAGGCGCCTTCGACCTGGGCCTGTACGCCGCGCGGCTGTTCGATGACACCACCACCCTGGACAACGAAACCGCGCGCAAGCAGGCCCATGAATTGCTCGATCTGCTGACGCCGATCGTCAAGTCCTGGCCGTCGGAGTTCTGCCTCAAGGCCAACGAACTGGCGATCCAGATTCTCGGCGGCCACGGCTACACCCGCGAATACCCGGTGGAGCAGTACTACCGCGACAACCGTCTGAACCCGATCCACGAAGGCACCCACGGCATCCAGTCCCTGGACCTGCTGGGGCGCAAGCTGGGGCAAAACGGCGGCGCGGGCTTGAAACAGTTGATTCGCCTGATCGCCGAGACGGGCGCACGGGCGCAGGAATATCCGTCACTCACGCCATTGCGCGAGCCGCTGGATCAACTGGTGGCACGCCTGCAAAGGGTGACCCTGGGACTGTTGACGGATCTCGCCCAGGGCAAGGTCAACAGCAGCCTGGCGAACTCGGCGCTGTACCTGAAAGTGTTTGGGCATACGGTGATTGGCTGGCGCTGGCTGGAACAGGCGATCCGCGCCGAAGAAGGGCTGGCCAGGGGCAATGCGGCGGATGTGGCCTTCTATAAAGGCAAGCTGCAAGCGGCCCGGTACTTCCTGACGTGGGAAGTACCGGGCTGCCATCATGAACTGTCGATCCTGGAAACTCGGGACGATACGTGCCTGGCCATGCAGGATGAATGGTTCTGATCAGGGCTGGCCGATGGCCTTGGCAATCACGTCGACCGTGGCGCTGACTTGCTCTTGGTAACGGTCGAGTTCCTGCTGGTGACGCTGCTGCATCTCGATCTGCTCGGCACATAGATTCAGCGCCGCCAGCACCAGCAGTTTGTCGCCGATCAGGGTCGGGTACTTCTGCTTGGTGGTGGCCAGGGACGCCTTGAGCAGGGTCACGGCCTTGAGCAGGGTGTTGTCTTCCCCGTCCGGTGCCTTGATCGAGTAATCCTCACCGAGAATCGAAACGACCTTTATCCCTTCACTCATGCGCTCACAGGACCTGCGCTCACACGCTCAACCAACGCCTGGATACGGGCTGCGGTGGCGCCCTGCTTTTCTTCCTGTTCCATCAGGTTCAGTTGCAAGCTGTCGTTCTCATCCTTGGCGCGGGCCAGTTCCGCCTTGAGGGATTCGTTGGTGCCCAGCAATGCTTGATTCTGCTGCACCAGGTCACTGACCAGTTGTTCCAGTTGGCTGAGGGATGTTTCTAACATTTTGAATTCTCGGGCTTTTTCAAAGGGCGGTGACGATAAAGAAAATTCACCGTGGAAGCCAGGGTTATCCTGGCGCGCAGCCCCGATTTCACGGGTCAGGCCACGCTGTGGAGCCTTAGTGACTGCATTTACGCCATCTGGTTCCTGAATCCATTCCAATGCGCGCAAGGTGCGACAAAAGCGCGCAGCCCCTCAAGACTTTAGTCGTATGTCCGATAGGTCATGCTTACCCCGCCTCAAAGCCGCACGGATCGCGCCTCTCCCAGGACCATTGCATGTCTCTTCGTAATATGAATATCGCGCCGCGCGCGTTTCTCGGCTTCGCGTGCATTGGTGCGCTGATGTTGTTTCTCGGTATTTTTGCGCTGAACCAGATGAGCAAGATCCGTGGCGCCACCGAAGACATCACCCTGCGCAGCGTGCCGAGCATTCGCGCGCTGGACGACTTCACCCAACTGACCCTGCGCCTGCGCGTGCTGTCCTACCGCTTGCTGACCAACCGCGAGCCGGATGTGCAACAAAAGACCCTGGAAGCCTTTGAATTGCGCAACCAGCAGATTCGTGCCGCCCAGAGCGTGTACGAAAAGCTGATCGACAGCCGCGAGGAGCGCTCGGCCTACGACGATTATGTGCGCCTGCTGGGCCAGTACCGGCAGATCGAAGAGCGGATGAAGAGCCTGTCGCGCAACAATCAGACCGAAGAGCTGCGCACCTTGCTCAACACCGAACTGCTGAGCAACTCCGAGGCGGTCAACGCGGTGCTGACGCGCCTGCTGGACATCAACAACTCGATGGCCAACGACAGCAACCAGAAAGCTGCCGATCAATATGATTCAGCCTTTGACCTGGTAGTGGCCCTGCTGGTGCTGGCCACGGCGCTGACTGTGCTGTTTGCCTGGTTGCTGACCCGCAGCATCACCCTGCCCATTGCCCAGGCCCTGGACGCCGCCGAGAACATTGCCGAAGGCAACCTGACCCAGCCGATCAAGGTCGATGGCGACGACGAAGCCGGCCGTCTGTTGCGCGCGATGAATAAAATGCAGGAGAAATTGCGCGACACCCTGCAGCGCATTTCCGGCTCGGCCACTCAACTGGCCTCGGCTGCCGAAGAGCTGAACGCCGTCACCGACGAAAGCGCCCGTGGCCTGACCCAGCAGAACAATGAAATCGAGCAGGCAGCCACCGCTGTCAACGAGATGACCAGCGCCGTCGAAGAAGTCGCGCGCAATGCGGTCAGCACCTCCGAGGCCTCGAAAAACGCCACCACCTCGGCGGGCGATGGCCGCGACCTGGTGCAAGAAACCGTCAGCGCCATCGAACGCATGAGCGGCGATGTACAGGGCACCGCCACCCTGATCGGCGCCCTGGCCGAAGAATCGCGGGATATCGGCAAGGTGCTGGATGTGATTCGCGGCCTGGCCGACCAGACCAACCTGCTGGCCCTGAACGCCGCCATCGAAGCGGCGCGTGCCGGGGAAGCCGGGCGTGGTTTTGCGGTGGTTGCCGATGAAGTGCGGGCCCTGGCCCATCGCACCCAGCAATCGACCAGTGAAATCGAGCGGATGATCGGCAGTATCCAGGCCGGCACTGAACAGGCGGTGGACTCGATGCGCAACAGCACCGAGCGCGCCGAGTCGACGCTCAATATCGCCAAAGGCGCAGGGATGTCCCTGGATACCATTAACAGCGCGATTATCGAGATCAACGAGCGCAACCTGGTGATCGCCAGCGCCGCCGAAGAGCAGGCCCAGGTCGCGCGGGAAGTGGACCGCAACCTGGTGAACATCCGCGACTTGTCGGTGCAATCGGCCACGGGCGCCAGCCAGACCAGTGCGGCCAGCGGCGAGTTGTCACGCCTGGCGGTGGATTTGAATGGGATGGTGGGGCGTTTCCGCCTCTGAAATACAGTCACCCCCTGTAGGAGCTGGCTTGCCTGCGATGGCAGCGCCGCGGTGAGCCTGATTCACCGCGGCGCTGCCATCGCAGGCAAGCCAGATCCTACAAAAGCTTTTTGACAGCGCAGCAATTCAACAGGTTAGAATCGCTGGCACGCAGACTGCATGGTCAGTCTGCGCCTCGCCTTAATTCCGGAGTACTGCCTTTGAATGCGACGACCATCAACAGCCTGTTCTTGATCGGCGCGTTGCTGGTAAGTGCGAGCATTCTGGTGAGTTCTCTTTCGTCCCGCCTGGGGATCCCGATCCTGGTGATTATCCTGGCCGTGGGCATGATCGCCGGCGTCGATGGCGGCGGGATCATTTTCGATAACTACCCTACCGCGTACCTGGTGGGCAACCTGGCATTGGCAGTGATCCTGCTCGATGGCGGCTTGCGGACCCGGGTCGCGAGCTTTCGCGTGGCACTGTGGCCGGCCCTGTCGCTGGCGACCGTGGGGGTGTTGATAACCACCGGCCTCACCGGCATGGCGGCGGCCTGGCTGTTTGACCTCAATATCATCCAGGGCCTGCTGATCGGCGCCATCGTCGGCTCCACCGACGCCGCCGCCGTGTTCTCGCTGCTGGGCGGCAAGGGCCTGAACGAACGGGTCAGCGCCAGCCTGGAAATCGAATCCGGCAGCAACGACCCGATGGCGGTGTTCCTCACTGTAACCCTGATCGACATGCTCGCCAGCGGCCAGACTGGCCTGCACTGGAGCCTGTTGACCCACCTGATCCGCGAATTCGGGATCGGCGGCATTATCGGCCTGGGCGGCGGTTGGTTGATGCTGCAACTGGTCAACCGGATCAACCTGGCAAACGGCCTTTACCCGATCCTAGTGATCGCCGGCGGCCTGTTCGTCTTCGCCTTGACCAACGCCCTGCACGGCAGCGGCTTCCTCGCCGTGTACCTGTGCGGCCTGGTGATCGGCAACCGTCCGGTGCGCAGCCGCCACGGCATCCTGCATATGCTCGACGGCATGGCCTGGCTGGCGCAGATCGGCATGTTCCTGGTGCTGGGGCTGCTGGTCACGCCCCATGACCTGCTGCCCATCGCCCTGCCGGCCCTGGGCCTGGCGCTGTGGATGATCCTGTTTGCGCGGCCGCTGTCGGTGGCGGTTGGCCTGCTGCCGTTCAAGGCGTTCCATGGCCGCGAAAAAGTGTTTATCGCCTGGGTCGGCCTGCGCGGCGCGGTGCCGATCATTCTTGCGGTGTTCCCGCTGATGGCCGGCTTGCCCCATGCCCAGCTGTATTTCAACCTGGCGTTCTTTATCGTGCTGGTGTCGTTGCTGGTGCAGGGCACCAGCCTGCCGTGGGTAGCCAAGCTCTTGAAAGTAACGGTACCGCCCGAGCCCGCGCCGATTTCCCGGGCGGCCCTGGAAGTACACGTCACCAGCGAGTGGGAGTTGTTCGTCTACCGCCTGGGTGCCGAGAAATGGTGCATCGGCGCCGCCCTGCGCGAGCTGAAAATGCCCGAAGGCACGCGGATCGCCGCCCTGTTTCGCGGCCAGCAACTGCTCCATCCGTCGGGTAGTACGGTGCTCGAAGCCGATGATTTGCTGTGCGTGATCGGCCATGAACACAATCTCGCCGCCCTCGGCAAGCTGTTCAGCCAGGCGCCGCAACGGGGCCTGGACCTGCGCTTCTTCGGCGACTTCGTGCTCGAAGGCGACGCCCAGCTGGGCGCGGTGTCGGCGCTGTACGGGCTCAAGCTCGACGGCATCGATCCGGACATGCCGCTGGGCCAGTTCATCACGCAGAAGGTCGGTGGTGCCCCCATCGTCGGCGACCAGGTGGAGTGGAACAACACCATTTGGACAGTCGCCGTGATGGACGGGAACAAGATCGGCAAAGTCGGCGTCAGATTCCCCGAAGGAAGTCGCCCGGCCCCCGGACTCTTCCTCTAAACTGCGGGGCGACGGTGTGCCATTGGCCATCAACACGCCCCCTATTCTTCATCTTGTTCGACCGGTCTCTATGACAATCCTGCGCACTTTTTTAGCCACTGCCCTGCTGGGCCTGAGTCTCTGCGTCAGCCCGGTGTTCGCCGCCGACCCGCCAAGCATCGAGAGTGTGCAACAGACCCTGGACAAGCTGCCGGACCGCAAGCTGCCCGACGCCGACATGAAGGCGCTGCAAAATGTGTTGCAGCAGACCCTGACGTTGCTGGGCAACAAGCAGGACTACGAGCAACGCCTGAGCGATCTCAAGCGCCAATTGCAAGACGCGCCACGCCAGACCACGGAAAACGCCCGTGAACTGGCCCGGCTCAAGGCCACCAAGGTGGTCCCGGTCGCCCAGCGCTACGCCAGCCTGCCAGTGCCGCAGCTCGAACAACTGCTGGTGCAGCGCAGCACCCAGCAAGGCGACCTACAAAAGGAGTTGGCCGACGCCAACAGCCTGAGCATCGCCGCCCAAACCCGCCCCGAGCGTGCCCAGACCGAAATCAGCAACAGCCAGACGCGCATCCAGCAGATCAACGGCATCCTCAAGGCCGGCAAGGACAATGGCAAACCGCTAAATGGCGACCAGCGCAACCTGCTGAACGCCGAACTGGCGGCGCTCAACGCCTTGATCCCGCTGCGCCGCCAGGAGCTGGCGGGCAACAGCCAACTGCAAGACCTGGGTAACAGCCAACATGACCTGGCGGTGGAAAAAACCGCGCGCCTGGAGCAGGAAATCCAGGACCTGCAAACCCTGATCAACCAGAAACGCCTGGCCCAGTCCCAGGAAACCGTGACCCAGCAGTCCATCGAAGCGCAGAAAGCCGGTGGCAGCAGCCTGCTGGCTACGGAAAGCGCAGCCAACCTGAAACTCTCTGACTACCTGCTCAAAAGCACCGACCGGCTCAATGAGCTGACCCAGCAGAACCTGCAAACCAAACAGCTGCTGGACAACGTGACCCAGAGCGATTCGGCCCTGGACGAGCAGATCAACGTGCTCAAGGGCAGCCTGCTGCTATCGAAGATCCTCTATAAACAGAAACAGGCCTTGCCGCGCCTGAAGGTCGACCGCGACCTGGCCGACGATATCGCCAACATTCGCCTGTACCAGTTCGAGGTCAACCAGCAGCGCGAACTGATCAGTTCGCCCAGCACCTACGTCGACAACCTGCTGGCCAACCAGCCCGAGGACCAAGTCACGCCACAGTTGCGCCGCACCCTGCTGGAGCTGGCCGTGACCCGCAGCGACCTGCTCGAACGCCTGAGCCGGGAGTTGAGCGCGCTGCTCAACGAATCCATCACCCTGCAACTGAACCAGAAACAACTGCTCAGCACCGCCGCCAGCCTGCGCGCGACCCTCGACGAACAGATGTTCTGGATCCCCAGCAACAAGCCGCTGGACGTCGAATGGCTCGAAGGCGTGCCCAACCGCCTGAGCAAACAGGTCGACACCCTGCCCTGGGCCTCCAGCCTCAGCGAACTGTATGACGGCCTGGCCCAGCGCCCGCTGCTGTTCCTGCCCCTGCTGCTATTGATCGGCGCGCTGTTGTGGCGGCGCAACAGCCTCTACGAGCGCCTGAAAAAAATCCATATGGATATCGGGCACTTCAAGCGGGACAGCCAGTGGCACACTCCGGTCGCGATCCTGGTGAATATCCTGCTGGCCTTGCCGGTAACCCTCGGCCTGGCGCTGTGCGGCTACGCCCTGCAGATCGATGCACGCGGGCAGAACGCCAACCTGGGCATGGCCCTGGTGCAAATTTCCCAGGCGTGGCTGGTGTTCTACACCGCCTATCGCATCCTCGCGCCGGGTGGCGTGGCCGAATTGCATTTCCGCTGGGAAAAACCCCAGGTCGAGTTTCTCCAGGGCTGGATCCGCAAGCTGGGGCTGGTGGTGCTGGCGCTGGTGGCCGTGGTGTCCATCGCCGAGCACCAGCCGGCAGCCCTGGCCGATGATGTGCTGGGGATCGCCGTAGTCCTCACCTGTTATGGGCTGATGGCCTGGCTGCTCAGCCGCCTGCTGCTCAACAGCCCGACCCATGAAAAGGCCTCGCTGTTTCGCAAGGTCGTCGGCGTGGCGTTTACCGCGCTGCCCATCGCGCTGTTTATCGCCGTGTGTTTTGGCTACTACTACACCGCGCTCAAACTCAGCGACCGCCTGATCAACACCCTGTACCTGCTGATGTTCTGGCTGGTGATCGAAGCCACCTTCGTCCGTGGCCTGGGTGTTGCCGCGCGGCGCCTGGCCTATGCCCGGGCACTGGCCAAACGCCAGGCCGCCAAGGAAGCCGGCGACGGCGAAGTGGTGATCGAGGAACCGACCCTGGATATCGAGCAGGTCAACGAACAATCCATGCGCCTGATCCGCCTGGCCCTGCTCGGCGGCTTTATTGCGGCGCTGTACTGGGTCTGGTCGGACCTGATCTCGGTGTTCTCCTACCTGGACAACGTCACCCTCTACGAATACACCAGCGGCACCGGCGCCAATATCAGCATGGTGCCCATCAGCATCGGCGACATGCTGGGCGCGCTGATCATCATCGGCATTACCTTTGCCCTGGCGCGCAACCTGCCGGGCCTGCTGGAAGTACTGGTGCTGTCGAAGCTGGACCTGGCCCAGGGCACCGCCTATGCCACCACCACCCTGCTGTCGTATGTGATCGCCGGCGTGGGCTTTGTGTCGACCCTGTCGACCCTCGGGGTGAGCTGGGACAAGTTGCAATGGCTGGTGGCCGCACTGTCGGTGGGCCTGGGCTTCGGCATGCAGGAGATTTTCGCCAACTTTATCTCCGGCATCATGATCCTGTTCGAGCGCCCGGTGCGCATCGGCGACACCATTACCATCGGCAACCTGTCGGGCACGGTGAGCAAGATCCGCATCCGCGCCACCACCATCACCGACTTCGACCGCAAGGACATCATTGTCCCGAACAAAACCTTCATCACTGGGCAACTGATCAACTGGTCGCTGACCGACACCATCACCCGGGTGACCCTCAAGCTCGGCGTGGACTACGGCTCCGACCTGGACCTGGTGAAGGAATTGTTGCTCAAGGCCGCCAGGGATAACCCACGGGTATTGAAAGACCCGGAACCCCACGTGTACTTCCTCAACTTTGGCGAAAGCACCCTGGACCACGAACTGCGCATGCATGTGCGCGACCTCGGCGACCGCAACCCGGTCATCGATGAGGTCAACCGCTTCATCAACCGCGAGTTCAAGAAGCAGAGCATCAACATTTCGTTCCGCCAGATGGAGGTTTACCTGAAGAACCTGCACGGCCAGGAATACAAACTGGTGGAAATCGAGCCCTTGAGCAAGCCGGCCAATGACGGCTCGCCGCAACCCACGCCGCCGGCCAAACTCGACTAACCGCGCTATCCCCAGCAGAATGCTCGGACATTCTGCTGGAGATGGCCGGTGAAAGCCCTCGACGACCTGACCTTCGACAACCGCTTCGCCCGCCTGGGCGACGGTTTCTCAACCCACGTATTGCCCGAGCCCATCGACGAGCCGCGGCTGGTGGTGGCGAGCAACGCCGCCATGGCCCTGCTGGACCTCGATCCAGCCGTCGCCCAGACGCCAGTGTTTGCCGAACTGTTCGGCGGCCACAAGCTGTGGGCCGAGGCCGAACCGCGGGCGATGGTCTATTCCGGGCATCAGTTTGGCTCCTATAACCCGCAACTGGGGGATGGTCGCGGCTTGCTGCTGGGCGAGGTATATAACGCGGCGGGCGAACACTGGGACTTGCACCTCAAGGGCGCCGGGCAAACGCCTTACTCGCGCATGGGCGATGGCCGCGCGGTGCTGCGTTCGTCGATCCGCGAGTTTCTCGCCTCCGAAGCCTTGCACGCCCTGGGTATCCCCAGCAGCCGCGCCCTGTGCGTGATCGGCTCCGACACCCCGGTATGGCGCGAGAAGCAGGAACGCGCGGCCATGGTCCTGCGCCTGGCGCCGAGCCATATCCGCTTTGGGCACTTCGAATACTTCTACTACACCCAGAAAACCGAGCTGCACCAGCAACTGGCCGAGCATGTGCTGAAGTTGCACTTCGCCCACTGCCAGGAGCAACCCGAGCCGTACCTGGCGATGTTCCGCGAGATCGTCGAGCGCAATGCCGAGTTGATCGCCAAATGGCAGGCCTACGGCTTTTGTCACGGGGTGATGAACACCGACAACATGTCGATCCTGGGCATTACCTTCGACTTCGGGCCGTTTGCCTTCCTCGATGACTTCGACGCTCACTTCATCTGCAACCACTCCGATCACGAAGGCCGCTACTCCTTCAGCAACCAGGTGCCCATCGGCCAATGGAACCTCAGCGCCCTGGCCCAGGCGCTGACGCCGTACATCAGCGTTGACGCCCTGCGCGAGACCCTGGGCCTGTACCTGCCGCTGTACCAGGCCCACTACCTGGACCTGATGCGCCGCCGCCTGGGCCTGACCACCGCCGAGGACGATGACCAGAAACTGCTGGAGCGCCTGCTGCAACTGATGCAAAACAGTGGCGTGGACTACACCTTGTTCTTCCGCCATCTGGGCGACGAATCCGCCGCACTGGCCGTGGCGCGCCTGCGCGATGACTTTGTCGACCGCGCGGGCTTCGATGCCTGGGCCGACGACTACAAGGCCCGGGTTGAGCGCGACGGCACAGGCAGCGAGGCAGAACGCCGCGAGCGCATGCACGCGGTCAACCCGCTGTACATCCTGCGCAACTACCTGGCGCAAAACGCCATCACCGCCGCCGAATCAGGTGACTACAGTGAAGTGCGAAGGCTGCATGAGGTATTGAGCCAGCCATTTGAAGAACAGGCCGGGATGGAGCAGTACGCGCAACGGCCGCCCGATTGGGGCAAGCATTTGGAGATCAGTTGTTCGTCCTAGGATCAAAAGCGCAGCGTGCTCACGCCACGTTAGTCTTCACTGTCGCCTATTCGTCTGGCCTTGATAATCCCCGTGACGGGCGCCAGATTGAGCCCATAGGCCACACCCAAGGAGCCCATCATGTCCGATTCTCTTGTAATCCCCTGCCCACACTGCAACGCCCTCAACCGCATCCCCCACGAACGCCTGGGCGATGCCCCAAAGTGCGGGCGCTGCAAGCAGCCGGTGTTGCTCAGCAAACCGTTTGAATTAAGCCAGGGCGATTATTCCAGCCAGATCAAGGGCGATTTACCGCTCCTGTTGGATGTGTGGGCCGAATGGTGCGGGCCGTGCAAGTCGTTTGCGCCGGTGTTTGAACAGGCGGCCGGGCAGCTGGCCGGCAAGTGCCGGCTGGCCAAGCTCGATAGCGAGGCCAACCAGCAGCTTTCGGCGCAATTGGGCATTCGCTCGATTCCCAGCCTGATCCTGTTCAAGAACGGCCGGGAAGTGGCGCGCCAGAGCGGGGCATTTGCGTTACCGCAACTGATGAGCTGGTTGCGTAGCCAAGGGGTGTAACCCTGTAGGAGCGGGCTTGCCCGCGATGGCGAGGGGCAGCTTGATGGATATGCAAGCTGGCACACCGTCATCGCAGGCAAGCCAGCTCCCACATCGAGCGTGCTCATCCTTGATGATCAGGCGTTTTCCAGCAGGTTATGCAACTCCACAAACTGCTGGGTCAGCTTGTGGCGCGGGTCGAGGTGGATCAGCGGTTTGCTCTCCTGGTGGGATTCGCGCATGCGCACCGAACTGGCCAGGTACACCGGCAGTACCGGCAGGCCCTCGGCGATCAACTCGTCCAGCATCTTCTGCGGCAGGCTCGCCCGGGCCTGGAACTGGTTGACCACGATGCCTTCCACTTCAAGGCCTTCGTTGTGGTCCTCCTTGAGCTCTTCGATTTCCGCCAGCAGGCCGTACAGCGCCTGGCGCGAAAAGCTGTCGCAATCGAAAGGGATCAGTACACGATCAGCCGCGATCAACGCCGAAACCGCATAGAAGTTCAGGGCCGGCGGGGTATCCAGGTAAATCCGGTCGTAATCCTCGGCCAGTTCATCCAGCAGCTTTCGCAGCTTGTTGATCTTGTGCTTGGCCTCGAGCTTGGGCTGCAGGTCCGCCAGTTCTGCGGTGGCGGTGATGACGTGCAGGTTGTCGAACGGGGTTTCGTAGATATCCACCTGGTTTTTCTTCGAAAACGGCCCGGATGACAGGGTCTGCTTGAAGAAATCGGCAATGCCCATGGGAATATCGTCACCCGTCAGCCCTGTCAGGTACTGGGTCGAGTTGGCCTGTGCATCGAGGTCCACCAACAGGGTTCGATAGCCTTCGCTGGCGCTGACCGCCGCCAGGTTGCAGGCAATGCTGGACTTGCCAACGCCACCTTTTTGATTGAACACCACGCGCCGCATGGAAAAACCTCCGTGTATCAATGAATGCCCGAGTGTAGAGGGCAAAAGCGCCCGCTCGCTACCTTGATCAAGCTTGTACTACAGCATCTGAAGACGGATCCCGCATAACTATCTCGTAATACGCCAACCAATAAAGAGTTGCCTGACACCAGCCCCCCGTAGCCATTGGCGGACAATCACTGATTCTTTTCGGCGAATTTGTAAATTCTCGTGAACAATTCTTTACCAAAGTTTGCTAGAACCCCACCGCACCCGGATAATGCGCGCCACTCGGCCATCGCGCCATGCCCCGGTTTTATGGGCAATTTGCAGCACAAGGAAGCCCGCAGGGGCGGGAAATCTTCTCAGTGATCAACTTCAACATCGCCCAATGGCGCGCCTGGGCCCCTGGGCTCGACAGCGTGGATGCCTGGCGCGACTGGTGCCAGGCCCCAGTGTTGGTGGCCCAAAGCGATGCCGCGCCCGATGTGTCGTTCCTGCCGGCCATGCAGCGCCGGCGCCTGAGCCGCCTGGCCCGGATGGCCTTCAGCGTCGGCTGGCCCTTGGCCGACGGCCTGCAGGACCTGCCGCTGGTATTTGTCTCGCGTCATGGCGAAACCCCACGCACCCTGGACATTCTCAGCGACCTGGCCAACGACCAGCCGCTGTCGCCCACCCAATTCAGCCTGTCGGTACACAATGCGGTGATTGGCCTGTGGTCGATCCTGCGTAACGAAACCAGCGAAATGACCGCCCTGGCAGCCGCGGGCGACGGCCTGGAGCACGGCATGCTCGAAGCCGCAGCCCTGCTCAACGAAGGCGCGCCGGCCGTTCTGCTGGTGATTACCGAAGAGCAGCCACCCCTGGCCTACGCGCGGTGGATCGATGATGTGCCGTTCCCCTACGCCCTGGGCCTGCTGCTGACCCCAGGCGACGAATGGCAACTGGCGCTGCACACCACAACGGTCCAACCCACCGAGACCCAGTGGCCCCACGCCCTGAACCTGCTGCGCACCCTGCTCACCGAGCAAGGTGCCTGCCAACATGCCTGGAAGAACCGAGTATGGAACTGGCAACGCAAACCCTGACCGACAAGCCCCGGGACGCCTACTACTGGCGCCTGTTCGCCACGGCAGCCAGCTTCGTGCTGTTCGGCGTGGGCGGCTTGTGCCTGCGCCTGCTGGTGTTCCCGCTGCTCAGTTGCCTGCCAGGGGACGCCCGGCAGCACCAGCGCCGTGCGCGCCTGACCGTCGGGCAGTTGTTCTGGTTCTTTATCAACATGATGTACCGCGCCGGCATTCTCACCTACAGCGTCGAAGGCGCCGAAAAACTCGGGCGCCCCGGGCAGATGATCATCGCCAACCACCCGTCGCTGATCGACGTCGTGGTGCTGATCGGTCTGGTACGCCAGGCCAATTGCGTGGTCAAGCAGAGCCTGTGGCAGAACCCTTTCACCCGTGGCCCCGTGAATGATGCCGGCTATATCAGCAACGATGGCAGCATCGACATGCTCGATGCCGCCGCCAGTGCCCTGCGAGGCGGCCAGACCCTGATTATCTTTCCCGAAGGCACCCGCACCGTGCCGGGCAAAGCCCCGGCCTTTCATCGCGGGGCCGCCGCCATCGCCCTGCGCGGTGCGACAATCATCACCCCCGTGGTGCTCAAGGTCAGCCCGACCACGCTGACCAAGGCCGAGCCCTGGTATCGCATCCCCAACCGCCGCTTTCACTTCAGTTTGCGGGTGGGTGCCGATATAGACCCACAGGTGTTTGCCTCACAAGGGCCACCACCTCAGGCCTCACGCAAGCTCAACGATTATCTGCATCACTATTTCATTAAGGAGCTCGCCGAAGATGAGCAACCCCAACAGCCTTGAACACGAAATCAAAACCCTGATCATCGAGGCCCTGGGCCTGGAAGACATCGACGCCTGCGACATCGGCAGCGAGCAAACCCTGTTCGGCGAAGGCCTGGGCCTGGATTCGGTAGATGCCCTGGAATTGGGCCTGGCGATCCAGAAAAAGTACGGCATCAAGATCGATGCCGACGCCAAGGACACCCGCAATCACTTTATCAACGTGGCCAGCCTCGCGGCGTTCGTCACGGCCCGACAGGCAGCTTGAGACCCGACCATGCAAACTCGTGACGATATCTTCAACACCCTGCGCGACGCCCTGGTGGAACTGTTTGAACTGGAGCCTACGCGGGTCACCCTCGACGCCAACCTGTACCAGGACCTGGAAATCGACAGCATCGATGCGGTGGACCTGATCGACCATATCAAGCGCCAGACCGGCAAGAAAATCGCCGCCGAAGAGTTCAAGGCCGTGCGTACGGTCAATGATGTGGTCGAGGCGGTCTACCGTCTGGTCCAACCGGCCGCATGAGCCGGCTGATCGGCCTTGGCCTGTTGCTGGTAGGGCTGCTGTACCCTTTCGCGGTGTATTACGGCACGGAGCATTTCGCCCCGTGGCAATTCGGCCTGCTGCTGGCGAGCCTCTGGCTGCTGCGCGCGCTGACCGGCCCGCGGCGTCCCGGCAGCGGCTGGATGGCCGGCGTGGCGCTTGTGTTTTGCCTGCTGCTGGCCTGGTTCGACAACCCGCAGTTGCTGCGCTGGTACCCAAGCCTGGTCAGCATCTTCATGCTGGCGCTGTTCGGCCTGAGCCTGAAGTACGGCCCGCCGATGGTCGAGCGCCTCGCGCGCCTGAGCGATCCGCATCTGCCTGAAAAGGCCATTGCGTACACGCGCCAGGTCACCGTGGTGTGGAGTGGGTTTTTCTTGTGTAACGGCCTGCTCGCCGCTGCGCTCACCTTGTGGGCACCGTTGAGCTGGTGGACGTTGTACAACGGCCTGATCGCCTATGGGCTGATGGGGTTGTTGTTCGCCGTGGAATGGCTGATACGACAAAGGGTTCGAGGCCGCGTATGAATTGGGTCAATCTTGAGCATCTGTTGCTTGAGCCTGTGCAACTGCGTTCGGTCACCACTGAACCTGCAATGAACCACGCACAACTGTGCGAACGGGCCCTGAGCCTGGCGGCCGGGCTCAAAGCCCGTGGCATCCAGCGCCTGGCCGTGCACCTGAGCGACGCCGGCGAGCTGGCGATTGCCCTGCTGGGCGCCTGGCGCGCCGGGGCCAGTGTGCTGCTGCCCGCCGACCTGCAACCCCAGACCCGCCAACGCTGGGCTACTGCGGTCGACGCCTGGCTGACCGAAGCGGGCGACCTGGAGGCGCTCTACCACCCGCCGCTCGCCGCCGCAGCCCTGGACCTGGACGCCTGCCAATTGGGCCTGTGCACCTCCGGCTCCAGCGGCGCGCCCAAGCGCATCGACAAGACCCTGCGCCAACTGGCCAACGAGGTACAGGCCCTGGAAGCCTTGTGGGGCGCCGACCTGGGCCGCGCGTGCATCGTCGGCAGCGTCGCTACCCAGCACATCTATGGCCTGTTGTTCCGCGTGCTGTGGCCGCTGTGCGCCGGTCGCAGCTTTGTGCGCCAGCAACTGCCGTTCCCCGAAGACTTGCAGCGCGTCAGCCGCCAGCACCCGCATTTCGCCTGGGTGGCCAGCCCGGCCCTGCTCAAGCGCATGGGCGATAACCTCGACTGGACGGCCTTGAGCACGGTCAAGCGCGTGTTCTCCTCCGGAGGCGCGCTGCCCGCCGATGCTGCCGACAGCCTGCACCAACGCCTGCACCAGTGGCCGACCGAGATCCTCGGCAGTTCGGAAACCGGCGGCATTGCCTGGCGCCAGGGCCACACGCCCTGGCAGCCGTTTGCCGATGTACGCCTGACTCAGGATGCCGATGGCGCCTTGTGCATTGCCTCGCCGTACCTGCCGGCCGGGCATGTCGAGCAGACGGCCGATGCCGCGCAGATCCACGCAGATGGGCGCTTCGAACTGCTCGGGCGCCTGGACCGGATCGTCAAGCTGGAAGAAAAACGCATCTCCCTGCCGATGCTCGAACAGGCCCTGGCCGACCACGCCTGGGTCGCGGAAGCGCGCCTGGGGGTGGTCCAGGAAAACCGCGCGTCCCTCGGCGCCCTGGTGGTGCTCAGTGGCGACGGCCTGCACGCCCTGCGCAACCAAGGCCGGCGCAGCGTCACCCAAGCCCTGCGCCAGCACCTGGGCCAGCACTGCGAAGCCCTGGCGCTGCCCCGCCGCTGGCGCTTGTTGCGCCAGTTGCCGCTTACCCCCCAGGGCAAGCTACCCCAGGCCGATGTCGAAGCCCTGCTGCTGGCACCGCGCCCCAAGGCGCCGGAATTGCTGGCGCAAGTCGAGACCGACGGCGAATGGACCCTGCAACTGAGCATCCCGCCGGACCTGGCCTACTTCAGCGGCCACTTCCCTCACACCCCGGTGTTGCCAGGGGTGGTGCAGGTGGAATGGGCGTTCAACCTGGGCCAGCAACTGCTTGATCTACCGCCGACCTTTGCCGGCATGGAAGTGCTCAAGTTCCAGCAACTGGTGCGCCCTGGTGACGTGATCGAGCTGCACCTGCGTTTTGATCGCGAGCGGGGCAAGTTGTATTTCGCTTATCGCAATGACAGTGCGGCGTGTTCCAGCGGGCGGGTTTTGCTGGAGAATTCTCATGCATAGGTTGGGTGAGCGCACATTCCAAATGTGGGAGCTGGCTTGCCTGCGATGCAGGCAACTCGGTCCATCAGGTGCCCACCACCATGCATAACCCCTGCGCCCTGATCCCGGTCTACAACCACGAATCCGCCGTGCCCGCCGTGGTCCGCAGCCTGCTGGACCATGGCCTGCCCTGCCTGCTGGTGGACGATGGCAGCAGCCCGGCCTGCGCCGCCGTGCTGGCGCAACTGGCAAGCCTGGATAACGTGTCGCTGCTGACCCTGCCCGTCAATCAAGGCAAGGGCGCGGCAGTGATGGCCGGCTTTCGCGAAGCCGCGCGCCTGGGCTTCACCCACGCCCTGCAAGTGGACGCCGACGGCCAGCACGACCTGCGCGAAGTCGCGCTGTTTCTCGACGCCTCGCGCACCCACCCCGACGCGGTGATCTGCGGCTACCCCGAATACGACGACAGCGTGCCCAAGGGCCGCCTCTATGCGCGCTACCTGACCCATGTCTGGGTGTGGATCAACAGCCTGTCGCTGCAGATCCGCGATTCGATGTGCGGCTTTCGCATCTACCCCCTGGCACCGGTGCTGGCCTTGATGGACTCGGCACGGATCGGCAAGCGCATGGATTTCGACTCCGACATCCTCGTGCGCCTGTCATGGCGCAACCAGCCGATGCGCTGGCTGCCGACCCAAGTGCATTACCCGGCCGACGGCCTGTCGCACTTTCGCCTGGTCCACGACAACCTGCTGATTTCATCCATGCACACCCGGCTGTTTTTCGGCATGTTGCTGCGTGCGCCAATGATCCTCTGGCGACGGTGGCAGGCATGAGCGACAACCCCCGGCACTGGGCCGACCGCCAGGAACGCGGCAGTTTCTGGCTGATGAAACTCACCGCATTCGCCGCCAAGGTCCTCGGGCGCCGGGTGCTGAGCCCGCTGCTGTATGGCATCGTCCTGTACTTTTTCGTGTTTGGCCGTGCCGCGCGCCAGAGCATCTGGCAGTACCAGCAGCGCCTGGCCGACTGGAGCGGGCGCGACGACCTGCGCCCCAGCCACACAAGGGTGTTCGGCCAGTTCATGGCTTTCGCCGACGCCTTGCTGGACAAGCTCGACGTATGGAACGGCAAGCTGCGCCTGGAACAGATCGAAATCATCGACCCGGCCCAATTGCGCGGGCAACTGCGCGGCGAACGCGGGCAGATGTTGGTGGGCGCGCACCTGGGCAACCTGGAAGTGTGCCGGGCCCTCGCGGAGCTGGGTGAGAAAGTCACCATGAACGTGCTGGTGCACACCAAACACGCCGAACAGTTCAACCGCCTGCTGGGCGAAGCCGGGGCGAGCAACCTGCGGCTGATCCAGGTCAGCGAGCTGGACCCGGCGGTGATGCTGCTGCTCAGCCAGCGCCTGGACGACGGCGAATGGCTGGCAATTGCCGGCGACCGCATCCCGCTGCACGGCGGGCGCACGGTGCGCGTGGATTTTCTCGGCCATAGCGCCGCCTTCCCCCAGGGCCCATGGCTGCTGGCCGGCCTGCTCAAATGCCCGGTCAACCTGCTGATGTGCCTCAAGCACCAGGGGCGCTATCGGCTGATCATCGAGCCCTTTGCCCCATTGATCGAATGGAAACGCAGCGACCGCCAGCAGGTGATCGCCCACTGGGCCGCCCGCTACGCCGAACGCCTGGGCCAGTTCTGCCTGCAAGCGCCCCAACAATGGTTCAACTTTTACCCTTTCTGGAAGACCGATGACGACGCATCTGCTTGAGCCGGTAACCTTCGGCGAACTCCCTTTGCGCATCGAAGACGTGCTGGCCCTGGCCAACCGTCAGGCGCCCACCCGCCTGCAAGACGATGCCGGGTATCGCCAGCGCATCGCCAAGGGCGCGCAGTTCCTCGATTCGCTGCTGGACAAGGAAGGCGTGATCTACGGCGTCACCACCGGCTACGGCGACTCGTGCGTGGTGGCGGTGCCGTTGCAGCATGTCGAGGCATTGCCGCGTCACCTGTACACCTTCCACGGCTGCGGCCTGGGCAAGTTGCTCGACGCCCAGGCCACCCGTGCGGTGCTGGCGGCGCGTTTGCAGTCGCTGTGCCACGGCGTGTCCGGGGTGCGGGTTGAACTGCTGGAGCGCCTGCATGCGTTCCTTGAACACGACATCCTGCCGCTGATCCCGGAAGAAGGCTCGGTGGGCGCCAGCGGCGATCTGACGCCGCTGTCGTACGTAGCCGCGACCTTGTCCGGCGAGCGTGAAGTGCTGTTTCGTGGCGAGCGCCGCCTGGCCGCCGACGTACACCGTGAGCTGGGCTGGACGCCGTTGGTGCTGCGGCCCAAGGAAGCCCTGGCGCTGATGAACGGCACCGCCGTGATGACCGGCCTGGCTTGCCTTGCCTTCGCCCGCGCCGACTACCTGCTGCAACTGGCCACGCGCATCACCGCGTTGAACGTGGTGGCGCTGCAAGGCAACCCGGAGCACTTTGACGAACGCCTGTTCGCCGCCAAGCCGCACCCCGGGCAGATGCAGGTTGCGGCGTGGCTGCGCAAGGACCTGGCCATCGACGCCCCGACCGCGCCGCTGCACCGTTTGCAGGACCGCTACTCGCTGCGCTGCGCGCCCCACGTCCTCGGCGTGCTGGCCGACAGCCTGAACTGGCTGCGTTCGTTTATCGAGATCGAGCTCAACAGCGCCAACGACAACCCGATCATCGACGCCGAGGCCGAGCGCGTGTTGCACGGCGGGCACTTCTACGGCGGGCATATCGCCTTTGCCATGGACAGCCTGAAAAACCTGGTGGCCAACGTCGCCGACCTGCTCGACCGGCAACTGGCGCTGCTGGTGGACGAGCGCTACAACCATGGCTTGCCGAGCAACCTGTCGGGCGCCCCGGCGGACCGCGCGATGATCAACCACGGCTTCAAGGCGGTGCAGATCGGCACCAGCGCCTGGACCGCCGAAGCGTTGAAAAATACGATGCCGGCCAGCGTGTTTTCGCGCTCCACCGAGTGCCACAACCAGGACAAGGTCAGCATGGGTACGATCGCCGCCCGCGATGCAATCCGCGTGCTGGAGCTGACCGAACAGGTGGCCGCCGCCACCTTGCTTGCCGCCAACCAGGGCGTGTGGTTGCGCGCCCAGGTCACGGATGCCAGGCCGTTGCCGCCGGCCCTGGCCGCGATGCACATCGAGCTGGCCAAGGACTTCCCGCCGGTGATCGAAGACCGTGCCCTGGAGGGCGAACTGCGCCTGTGCCTGCAACGCATCGCCGCGCAACACTGGAGGCTGCATGCGTAGCCCCGGCGTGTTGCATTGCGACACTGAAGTCCTCGTGCCCTTCTTCGACATCGACACGATGAACGTGGTCTGGCACGGCCACTACGTGAAATACCTGGAAATCGCCCGCTGCGCGCTGCTCGACAAGCTCGGCCACAACTACACGGCGATGCTCGAATCCGGCTATGCGTGGCCGGTAATCGACCTGCAACTGCGCTACGTGCGTGGCGCCACCTTTGGCCAGACCCTCAACGTGCGCGCCAGCCTGGTGGAGTGGGAGAACCGCTTGAAGGTCAACTACCTGATCACCGACCTTGCCAGCGGCGAACGCCTGACCCGCGCCAGCACCGTGCAAGTGGCCGTCGAGATTGCCAGCCGCGAGATGCAACTGGCCTCGCCCACCGTGTTCATCACCGCCGTCGAAAGGGCCCTGGAATGCTGAGCTTGCCCGCGATGGTCGCCAACAATAACGCGGGGGGCCTGACACTGCGCAGCGCCCTCCGGTTTTTCGCGAGCAAGCTCGCTCCTACAGAGGGGCGTCGAAAGGACTTCCCTGTGGGAGCGGGCTTGCCCGCGATGGTCGTCAACGATAACGCGGGGGGCCTGACACTGCGCGGCGTCCTCGGGTTTTTCGCGAGCAAGCTCGCTCCTACAGGGGTTGGGTTGTTTTTGAGTTTTGGGGCTTATGCCTTCGACTTGCAACAACTGAGCGATCAGTTGGCCAAGCCCTCGGTGATCCACGGCAGCTTCATCCAGGAAAAACACCTGCGCGCCCTGCCCCTGCCGCTGACCAGCAAAGGCACCTTCGTATTAGCCCGGGACCACGGCCTGCTCTGGCTGCTGAAAACCCCGCTGCAGCAGGACTACCGCATCAACGCCCAGGGCATTGCCCGGCGTGATGCCAACGGTTGGCAACCGCTGCCGAACAAAAGCGCCGGCGCCGAGCAGAACCGTTTGTTCCTGGCCGTGCTGCAAGGCGACAGCAGCGGCTTGCAGCGCGACTTCGAGTTGCAGCTGCAAGGCGAGGCCAAGGCCTGGAAACTCAAGCTGATCCCCCGTTCGCTGCTGCTCAAACAAGTGTTCACCCAGATCAATATCGACGGCGGCGAGTTGGTGCACACCATCGAACTGCTGGAAACCCAGGGCGACAGCACCCTGTTACGCATGCAAGACAGCACCAGCACGCAACCCTTGAGCGACGCGGAGCAACACGACTTTGCCCAGTGAGCGTTGGTTGCCGCGCCTGTTCCTGATCCTGCTGGTGGCGGTGCTGGCCCTGGCCGGCTGGCAATGGCGCGAGGGCGCGCCGTTATCGGCCAACCTGATGGATCTGGTGCCGGGCAACACCCCGGACGCGCTGGAACTGGCGGCCGAGCAACGCATGCAAGAGCCGCTGAACCGCGAGATGCTGGTGCTGGTCGGGCATGCCGATCGCCAGCACGCACTGGCCATGGCCCAACAGCTCGGTGAACAGTGGCAAGCCAGCGGCCTGTTTGAAAAGGTCACCTGGACCCTGCAGGCCGACCTGCCAGCCCTGCGCCAGCAATTGCTGCAAGGGCGCCTGGCGATGCTGTCGGCCAAGGACCGCGAGCAGTTGGTCAGCGAGCCCGAGGCGTTTATCGCGCAGCGGGTGCAGGCGCTGTTCGACCCCTTTACCGGCTTCAGCCTGGTGCCGAGCCAGGACGATTGGCTGGGCCTGACCGGACGCATCCAGAACAGCCAGCCGCAACACGGTGCGGTGCAGCTGGATATCGGCAGCGGCGCGTTGATTGCCGATGCCGACGGCAAAAGCTGGGTGCTGCTGCGCGCGCGTACCCAGGGCAATGCCTTTGATATGAAACTGCCGCTGCAAGTCGCCGACCTGCTGCAAGCCAGCCGCGACCAGGCCAGCGAGCAAGGCGTGCAACTGCTCGCCGCCAGCGGCCTGTTGTACGCGGCCAACGGCCAACAACAGGCCAGCCGCGAGATGACCTGGGTCGGCGGTGGCGCAACGGTAGGGATTCTGTTGCTGTTACTGCTGGCGTTCCGTCGCTGGCGGGTGTTGCTGGCGTTTGTCCCGGTGCTGGTGGGCATGCTGTTTGGCGCGGTGGCCTGTGTGGCGCTGTTCGGCCATATGCATGTGATGACCCTGGTGCTGGGCGCGAGCCTGATCGGCGTGGCCGTCGACTATCCGCTGCACTACCTGTCCAAGAGCTGGAGCCTGCACCCCTGGCGCAGCTGGCCGGCCTTGCGCCTGACCCTGCCGGGCCTGAGCCTGAGCCTGGCCACCAGTTGCATCGGCTACCTGGCCCTGGCCTGGACGCCATTCCCGGCGCTGACGCAGATCGCCGTGTTCTCCGCCGCCGGCCTGGTGGGCGCCTACCTGTCGGCGGTGTGCCTGTTGCCGGCGCTGCTCAACGGCCTGGACCTGCGCCCGGCGCAATGGCCGCTACGGGTCGCCGATTTTTTGCTGGGGGTACGTGAATCCTTGCTCAAGCGCCTGCCGAGCCAGGCGCTGCTGGTGCTGGCCCTGCTGTTCTGCGCCGGCGGCCTGTGGCAGTTGAACAGCAAGAACGATATTCGCCAGTGGATCGGCGCACCGCCGCAGTTACTGCAAGAAGCCCAGGCCATTGCGCGCATTACCGGCTACCAACCCACCAGCCAGTTCTTCCTGGTGCGTGCGGACAATCAACAACAGTTACTGGAGCGCCAGGCGGCGTTGAGCCAGCGCCTGGATCAACTGGTGCACATGGACAAGCTGCAGGGCTACCTGGCGCTCAATCAACTGGTCAGCACGCCCGGCGAACAGCAACACGTGCGCGAGGCCCTGAATCAACTGCCCGCCCTGTGGCAGCCGCTGCTCGACCTCGGCATCCCCGCCAGCGCCCTGCAAGCAGAGCTGGCGCAGTTGCAGGCGCTGCCCACCGCCGACATCGACGCCGCCCTCGCCGGCCCGCTGGCCGAGCCCTGGCGCCTGTTGTGGCTGGGCAATGCCGACGGCGGCGTGGCGGCGATGGTCAGCCTGCAAGGCCTGAACAACCCGGCGCTGCTGCGCATCCAGGCCCTGGACCTGCCGGGCGTGCAACTGGTGGATCGCCTCGGCGACTTGAACCAGGTATTTGCCGCGACCCAGGTCAGCGCCGCCGAACTGAAATTATTGTCCTGTGTACTGATCGTCTTGCTGCTGATCCTGCCCTTTGGCCTGGGCGGCGCGCTGCGCATTGTCGCCCTGCCGCTGTTGGCTGCGCTGTGCAGCCTGGCCAGCCTCGGGTGGCTGGGGCAACCGTTGACCCTGTTCAGCCTGTTCGGCCTGTTGCTGGTGACAGCGATCAGCGTCGATTATGCGATCCTCATGCGCGAACAGATCGGCGGGGCCGCGGTCAGCTTGCTGGGGACGCTGCTGGCCGCGGTCACCACCTGGCTGTCCTTTGGCCTGCTGGCGGTGTCCAGCACCCCGGCGGTGAGTAACTTCGGCCTGTCGGTCAGCCTGGGCCTGGCCTTCAGCTTTATGCTGGCGCCATGGGCCGGCCGCCAGGAACATGCGCAATGATGCCGACTAATTTTTTTTTGTTGAATGTGATGATCGCCAACCCGGCAAGGAGCCACAGTGCCCACAGTTGAAATGGAACGTCGCCAGGTCGTGGTGATCGGGGCCGGCCCGTCCGGTGCCATTGCGGCCGCGCTGCTCAAGCGTAACGGGCATGATGTATTGATCATCGAGCGCGAGCACTTCCCGCGTTTTTCCATCGGCGAAAGCCTGTTGTCCCATTGCATCGACTTTATCGAAGAGGCCGGCATGCTCGAGGCGGTCAACGCCGCCGGCTTCCAGCTGAAAACCGGCGCCGCGTTTGCCTGGGGCGAGCGCTACAGTGCTTTCGATTTCGGTGACACCTTCAGCGAAGGCAAACCCACAACCTTCCAGGTCCAGCGCGCCGACTTCGACAAGTTGCTGGCCGATCAGGCGGCGTTGCAAGGCGTGGAGATCCGTTACGGCCAGACCCTGGTCGGGGTGGATTTCGCCGCGGGCCACCGCTACCTGCATGTACGCCGCGAAAACGGCCGCGAATACCACATCAAGGCCGGCTTTGTGCTCGACGCCAGCGGTTACGGCCGCGTGCTGCCACGCCTGCTGAACCTTGAGGCGCCGTCAAACTTCCCGTTGCGCCAGGCGGTGTTCACCCACGTCGAGGACCGTATCGAACATCCGGGCTTCGACCGCAGCAAGATCCTCATCACCACCCACCCGACCCAGCGCGATATCTGGTTCTGGACCATCCCGTTCAGCAACGGCCGCTGCTCGGTAGGCGTGGTCGCGGCCAAGGAGCATTTCGACGGTTGCGATGGGGATCTGGATGCCTGCCTGCGCGGCTTTATCGAGCAAACCCCGAGCCTGTCCAAGGTGCTGGCGAACGCGGTCTGGGATACCCCGGCGCGGACCATCGGCGGCTACTCGGCAAACGTCACCACCTTGCATGGCCCGGGCTTTGCGCTGCTGGGCAATGCCGCAGAGTTCCTCGACCCGGTGTTCTCTTCAGGCGTGACCATCGCCATGCGCTCGGCCAGCATGGCGGCAGGTCTCCTGCACCGCCAACTCAAGGGCGAAAGCGTGGACTGGCAAACCGAGTTCGCCGCACCACTCAAACGCGGGGTCGATACCTTCCGTTGCTACGTCGAAGGCTGGTACGCCGGCACCTTCCAGGATGTGATCTACCACCCTGGCAGCTCGCCGGAAATCCGCCGCATGATCAGCTCGATCCTCGCCGGTTATGCCTGGGACGAGCGCAATCCCTTTGTCAGCGAACCCAAGCGCCGCTTGCGGATGCTCTCGGAAATCTGTGCGGGGGAAAACCTATGAGCAGCCCACCTGTGTCTAAAGAGTACTTGAGCAAAAACTACGTCGAAGAAACCAAGTTCGGCTTCTGGTTCCTGCGCAGCCACACCTGGCAACATCACGTACTGCGCGTGGCAATCAACGACCTGCGCAACCTGTTCAGCACGCCGTTGCCGGAGGCGCCGGTGCTGCTGGATGCCGGTTGTGGCCAGGGCAAGTCGTTTAGCTATTTACAGCAGGTGTTCGCTCCCAAGCGCCTGATCGGCCTTGACGCCGACCCGCACAGCCTCGACCTGAGCCGTGCCGAAGCGGCGCGCCAGGGCATTGAGATCGAGTTGATCGGCAGCGATTGCGCCACCCTCAAAGTGGCCGATGAAAGTGTCGACATCCTGTTCTGCCACCAGACTTTCCACCACCTGGTGGAGCAACAACGGGCACTCACCGAGTTTTATCGAGTGCTCAAGCCCGGCGGCTACCTGCTGTTTGCCGAGTCCACCGAAGCCTATATCGACACCTGGGTGATTCGCTGGCTATTCCGTCACCCGATGCATGTGCAGAAAAGTGCCGATGAGTACCTGGAGATGATCCGCGAGCAGGGTTTCGAGTTTGGCCCGCAGAACGTGTCGTACCCGTACCTGTGGTGGAGCCGCTCGGCAGACTTCGGCCTGCTGGAGCGTTGGGGCTTGCGCCAGCCCAAGCCGTTTGGCGAGCGTGAAGAGACGTTGGTGAATGTGGTTGCACGCAAGCCACTCACAGGCCCGCCAGCTTGATCCGCGCGCTGTTGATCGGCTGCCTGTTGCTGCTGGCCGCATGCGCCAGCCAGCCGCCGCTGCCGGTGCATACACCGAGCCTGGCGTTGCCCCTGCAATTGCATATCGAGCGCGAGCAGGACGGCCAGCGCCAGGACTGGTTGCTGGTGATCCAGCGCGAAGGCGAGGCCTTGCGCTGGTCGCTGATGGACCCGCTGGGCATCCCCCTGGCCCGGCAAAAGCTGGTGGCCGGCAGTTGGCAGGCAGATGGCCTGCTACCGCCCAACCCCCAGGCCCGCGAGCTGTTTGCGGCGCTGCTGTTTGCCCTGACCCCGGCCGCCGAAATGCCCGGCAACTACCCCCAAGCCCGTGAAGACGATGGCGTACGGGTACTCAAGCCGCACTGGCAGGTGATCTACCGCGCCCCCTTGACCTTCAGCGTGAACATGCCCGGCCAGCACCTGAACTACCGCGTCACCGCGCTCGAGAGCAGCCCATGACCGCCTACCTCAATGCCCTGGGGATCATCTGCGCCCTGGGCCGTGGCCAGCAGCAAGTGCGGCGCAATCTGTTTGCCGGGGATTGCTCGGGCATGCGCGCCGAGAGCGGCTGGGTGCCCGAGCGAGTACTGCCGGTGGGCAGCGTGCCTGGCGAACTGGTGCCACTGCCGCCGCACCTGGCGCAACAGAGCAGTCGCAACAACCAGCTGTTGCTGGAGGCCGCCTTGCAGATCGAAGGCCCGATCCGGCAGGCGATCCACACCTTTGGCGCCTCGCGTATCGGGGTGGTGCTGGGTACCAGCACCTCGGGCATCGATGAGGCCAGTCGCGGCATCGCCCATTACCTGCGCGAAGGGCAGTTCCCCCAGACCTATGACTACCGCCAACAAGAGCTCGGCGCCCCGGCCAACTTCCTCGCCGACTGGCTGCAACTGAGCGGCCCGGCCTATGTGATTTCCACCGCCTGCACCTCCAGCGCCCGCGCAATGATGAGCGCACGCCGCCTGCTGGACCTGGGCCTGTGCGATGCGGTGCTGTGCGGCGGGGTCGATAGCCTGTGCAAGCTGACCCTCAATGGCTTCACCTCGCTGGAGGCGGTGTCTTCCGAGCGCTGCAACCCGTTTTCGCTGAACCGCAACGGCATCAATATCGGCGAGGCGGCGGTGCTGTTCCTGATGAGCAAAACACCGGCGCCCATCGCCCTGCTGGGCAGCGGCGCCAGTTGCGATGCGCACCATATTTCTGCGCCGGAGCCCAGCGGCAAGGGCGCATTGCAGGCGATGAGCAAGGCCCTGGCCAGTGCAAAATTGGCACCGGCGCAGATCGGTTACCTGAACCTGCACGGCACCGCGACCCAGCATAACGACGCCATGGAAAGCCTGGCCGTGGCCACCCTGTTTCCGGCTGGCGTGGCCTGTTCCTCGACCAAGCCGCTGACCGGCCATACCCTCGGCGCTGCCGGGGCACTGGAGGCTGCGTTCTGTTGGCTGAGCCTGGTCGAGGGCACACTGGCGCCGCATATCTGGGACGGTCAAGCCGACCCGGCGTTGCCCGCCCTGCGCTGGGCCAAGGTCGGCGACACCCTGGAAAAACGCTGCCTGATGAGCAACTCGTTTGCCTTCGGCGGCAACAACGTCAGCCTGATTATCGGAGACGCCCCATGAGCCATTGGCCACTCGCCGAACTGCTGCCCCACGCCGGGGACATGATCCTGATCGACCAGGTGTTGGCATTCGATGAAGAACAGATCCACACCCGCGTCACCGTCAAGCCCGGCGGCCTGTTCAATCGCCCCGACGGCAGCCTGCCGGCCTGGGTCGGCGTCGAGTTGATGGCGCAAAGCGTGGCCGCCTATGCCGGCTGCCGCGCGCGCCAGAACGGCGAAGCGGTGGAGTTGGGCTTCCTGCTGGGCACGCGCAAGTTCGAATGCAATGTCGAGTACTTTCCCCTAGGTGCCGAACTGACCATCCACGGCCTGCGCTCCCTGGAAGACGACAACGGCATGGGTGTGTTCGAATGCCACCTGACCGGCGACGGGATCCAGGCCAGCGCACGCCTGAACGTATTTCGACCGCCCCAGGCGGCCAACTATTTAGCTGAATCGAAGGACACGTGTCATGACTGAATCCGTACTGGTCACCGGCTCCAGCCGGGGTATCGGCCGCGCTATCGCCCTGCGCCTGGCCCAGGCCGGCCATGACCTGGTGCTGCATTGCCGCAGTGGCCGTGCCGAGGCGGATGCCGTACAGGCCGAAGTCGAGGCCCTGGGCCGCAAGGCGCGGGTGCTGCAATTCGATGTGGCGGACCGTGCCACCTGCAAGCAGATCCTTGAAGCCGACGTAGAAACCCACGGTGCCTATTACGGCGTGGTGCTCAATGCCGGGCTGACCCGCGATGGCGCGTTCCCGGCGTTGTCGGAGGACGACTGGGACGTGGTGATGCGCACCAATCTCGATGGTTTCTATAACGTGCTGCACCCGGTGATGATGCCGATGATCCGGCGGCGCGCGGCCGGGCGCATTGTGTGCATTACTTCGGTCTCGGGGCTGATCGGCAATCGTGGCCAGGTCAATTACAGCGCGTCCAAGGCCGGCCTGATCGGCGCCGCCAAGGCCCTGGCCATTGAGCTGGGCAAGCGCAAGATCACCGTCAACTGTGTGGCTCCGGGCCTGATCGACACGGCAATGCTCGATGAAAACGTGCCGGTGGAAGAACTGATGAAGATGATCCCCGCGCAGCGCATGGGCACCCCCGAAGAAGTCGCCAGTGCGGTGAACTTCCTGATGTCGGCGGAAGCCGGCTACATCACCCGCCAGGTCCTGGCCGTGAACGGGGGCCTGTGCTGATGAAACGTGTGGTAGTCACCGGCATGGCCGGCATGACCTCCCTGGGCTGCGATTGGGACACCATCGTCGCCAACTTCCGTGCCCAGCGCAGCGGTATCCGGCGCATGGACGAGTGGGATCGCTTCAGCGAACTGAACACCCGTTTGGCCGGGCCGATTGACGACTTTGTCGTGCCGGCCCACTGGACCCGCAAGCAACTGCGCAGCATGGGCCGGGTTTCGCGCCTGGCGGTGTGGGCTGCCGAACAGGCGTTGCACGACGCCGGCCTGCTGGGCGATGCGTCGATCAAGGATGGACGCATGGGTGTGGCCTGCGGCTCATCCACCGGCAGTACCGATGAGATCAAGGCGTTCGGCAATATGCTGCTCAACTCGGTGGCCGAGGGCCTGAACGCCAACTCCTATGTGCGCATGATGCCGCACACCACGGCGGCCAATATCAGCATCTTCTTTGGCCTCACCGGGCGCCTGATCCCCACCTCCAGCGCGTGCACCAGCGGTAGCCAGGGCATCGGCTACGCCTATGAAGCGATCAAGTTCGGCCGCCTGCCGCTGATGCTCGCCGGCGGCGCCGAAGAGCTGTGCCCCACCGAAGCCATGGTGTTTGACGCGCTCTACGCCACCAGCCTGAAAAACGACGCCCCGCAGACCAGCCCACGGCCCTACGACAGTGGTCGCGACGGCCTGGTGATTGGCGAGGGCGGCGGCATGCTGGTGCTTGAGGAGCTGGAGCATGCCCTGGCCCGTGGCGCGCATATCCATGCCGAGATCGTCGGTTTTGGCAGCAACGCCGACGGCCAGCACACCACGCGCCCCGAGCAGGCCACCATGCGCCGGGCCATGGAGCTGGCCCTGGAAGATGCCGGCCTGGCGCCGGATGCCATCGGCTATGTCAACGGCCACGGTACCGCCACCGAACAAGGCGACATTGCCGAAACCCTGGCCACCAGCAGCCTGTTCGGCAGCCGCATGCCCATCAGCTCGCAAAAGAGTTTCCTGGGCCATACCCTGGGCGCCTGCGGGGCGCTGGAGTCGTGGTTCAGCATCGAGATGATGAACCGCGACCAATACGTGCCGACGTTCAACCTCGATCAAGTCGACCCACGCTGCGGCGAACTGGATTACCTGCGCGGCGAGTTCCGCCAGATGCACAACGATTACGTGATGAACAACAACTTTGCCTTTGGCGGCGTCAACACGTCGCTGATCTTTCGCCGCTGGCAGTAAGCCTTTTATCTGATTGGAGAGAACGCAATGTCTTCGTTGCTACGCGCCACCCTCATCGCCCTGACCCTGCTGACCGCTGCCGGCTGTACCAGCAAGCCGGTACTCAATACCCAGCACGCACTCGCCGCCAACGAGCAGGTCAGCGAAGCGAAAATGAAACAGAGCATCCTCACCGCGCTGGACAAGCGCAACTGGACCGTACAACGCGCCGACCCACGCCTGATCCAGGCCCAGATCAACGTGCGCAACCGCTACTACGCCGAAATCGACATCCGCTACACCGGCACCAGCTACGCCATCACCTACCGCGACAGCCAGGAACTGGGCTACAAGGACGGCAAGATCCATCGCAACTACAACCGCTGGGTGAGCATGCTCGACCGCGACATCATGGCCGGGCTGCGCTCCAATGGCGCAGCTGAAGCGGGCACGGCGGCGCAGTTGTTCAAGGAGACGGGGACGTCGAAGCAGAACTGATCGGCGCCTGAAAAACCGGCATCTACCTAGCACCAGAAACGACAAAGGGCGCCTTTCGGCGCCCTCTTCACAAGCAGGCTGGCTTGTCATCGCCTTGACAGCCAAAAACTGCTCACGGGAAAGTTCAGCGATTTTGTCAAATCAACACGCTGCCTTCTTTGGGCTGATAGAGAAGTGTCATCCATGTCACTCAGTGAAAAAGAAACGATTCTGCGCAACGCCAAGGCAAATCACTAAATCGGTTCCGTTACCTGATATGTGACCGCGGTTACACCAACGCCTTGCGCGTCAGCAGTTCGACAAACGCCTTGGCCATGGGTGACTGCTGGTCCTTGCGCTGCACCAGCCACACCGCCGTTACCGCCTCCGGGTCGAGCAAGGTGCGGTAGACCACGCCATCGATGCGGATGCGCTGGTACGACGCCGGCAACACCGACACCCCCAACCCCGCCGCCACCAGGCCGATGATGGTCATGGCCTCGCCGGCCTCCTGGGCGAAGTGCGGGCTGAAGCCGGCGTCGCGAGCCAGGCTGAGTAACTGGGCGTACAAACCGCTGCCATAGGCCCGTGGGAAAAACACAAAAGGTTCGTCGGCCAACTGCGTCAGATGCAAGCCCCGCTCGCTGCCTTGCGCCAACGGATGGCCGGCACTGAGCACCGCCACCAGGGGCTCACGCATCAACTCCACGACACTCAGTGAGTCCGGCAACGGCAACGGGCGCATCAAGCCGACCTGGATCGACTCATCCACCAGCGCACCCGCCACTTCGGTACTGCTCATTTCCTGCAGGTTCAGGTGCACCGCCGGGAAGGCCTGGCGAAAAGCAAAAATCGCTTGTGGGATGCTGGAGTTGAACGGCGCCGAAGAGGTGAAGCCAATCTTCAGTTCACCCAGTTCCCCCAACTGCGCACGGCGCGCCACATCCGCAGCCTTGTCGACCTGCGCCAGCACCAGGCGGGCTTCCACGAGGAACAGGCGCCCAGCCTCGCTCAGTTCGACCCGACGATTGGTGCGCTCGAACAGCCGCGCGCCGACCTGCTGTTCCAGCGCCTGGATCTGCTGGCTCAAGGGCGGCTGGGAGATCCCCAAAACCTGGGCGGCCCGGCCGAAATGCAGCTCTTCAGCCACGGCGATGAAGTAGCGCAAGTGGCGCAATTCCATGAAAACCTCATTAGGTCGTAAAAGCTATCAAACAGGTCGAACAATATATTGGAAAGAATCATTAGCCAGCTATATTCTTTTTTGCATGGCCAGTCCTGGCTGCCTTTGCTTGCCGAGGTCCCGCGTGAAAGCTGCTGTCGCTCCACTTGTCCAAGAACGTCCGCCCACTGCCCTGGATGAGGTGGTGGCGCAGCTCAACGACGTGTACATCGAAAAAGGTACGCCGATGTTTATGCGTACAGTGCTGGCGCTGTTTTCCGGCGGCTTTGCCACCTTTGCCCTGCTGTATTGCGTACAACCGATGATGCCGGCGCTGTCCCACGAGTTTTCCATCAATGCCGCGCAGAGCAGCCTGATCCTTTCTGTCTCCACCGCGATGCTCGCCTTTGGCCTACTGATCACCGGGCCAGTTTCCGATCGCCTGGGGCGCAAGCCGGTGATGGTCACCTCGCTGTTCTGCGCTGCGGTGTGCACCATCGCCAGCGGCCTGATGCCGACCTGGGAAGGGATCCTGTGGATGCGCGCGCTGCTGGGCCTGTCCCTCAGTGGCCTGGCTGCCGTGGCCATGACCTACCTCAGCGAAGAGATCCACCCGCAGCACATCGGCCTGGCCATGGGCCTGTATATCGGCGGCAATGCGATTGGGGGCATGAGCGGGCGCCTGATCACTGGCGTGTTGATCGACTTTGTCAGCTGGCATACCGCAATGCTGGTCATCGGCGCGCTGGCGCTGATTGCGGCGACGGTGTTCTGGAAAATCCTGCCGCCCTCGCGCAACTTCCGCGCCAGCAGCCTCAAGCCGCGCAATTTGCTCAATGGTTTCGTCATGCACTTCAAGGATGCCGGCCTGCCCTGGTTGTTCCTCGAAGCCTTCTTGCTGATGGGCGCCTTTGTCACGCTGTTCAACTACATCGGCTACCGCTTGCTGGCCGATCCCTATGACCTGAGCCAGGCGGTGGTGGGCTTGCTGTCGGTGGTGTACCTGTCGGGCATCTACAGCTCGGCGAAGATTGGCTCGCTGGCCGACCGCCTGGGCCGCCGCCGCGTGCTGTGGGCCACCATCGTGCTGATGCTCGCTGGCATCACCCTGACCCTGTTCGGCCCGCTGTCACTGATCATCATCGGCATGCTGATCTTCACCTTCGGCTTCTTCGGCGCCCACTCGGTGGCCAGCAGCTGGATTGGCCGCCGCGCAGTCAAAGCCAAGGGCCAGGCTTCGTCGCTGTACCTGTTCAGCTATTACGCGGGGTCGAGCATTGCCGGGACGGCCGGTGGGTTTTTCTGGCACTACGCCGGCTGGAACGGGATTGGCGGGTTTATCGTCGCGCTGCTGATCGTGGCATTGCTGGTGGCGTTGAAGCTGGCCAAGTTGCCACCGCTCAAACTGTAGGAGCTGGCTTGCCAGCGATGTGGCCCGAAGAATCACCGCAGGGCTCAGGCATGTCATCGCCGGCAAGCCGGCTCCTACAACAATCGTCAGCTAATAAAAAACCGGCCTGAGCCGGTTTTTTATTAGCTGATGCTTACTCGTGATACTGCGCCGACAACTCATGCACCGCCCGCAGGAACGCGCCCGCATGCTCCGGGTTCACTTCCGGGGTGATGCCGTGGCCGAGGTTGAACACGTGGCCGCTGCCCTTGCCGTAGCTGGCGAGGATGCGGCCCACTTCGGTGCGGATCGCTTCCGGCTTGGCATAGAGCACGGTCGGGTCCATGTTGCCTTGCAGGGCCACCTGGTTGCCGACGCGGCGACGGGCTTCGCCCAAGTCGCAGGTCCAGTCCAGGCCCAGTGCATCGGCGCCCGCATCGGCGATGCTTTCCAGCCACAGGCCGCCGCCCTTGGTGAACAGGATCACCGGCACTTTGCGGCCTTCGTGTTCGCGGATCAGGCCGCTGACGATTTTGCGCATGTAGGCCAGGGAGAACTCCTGGTACGCAGCCGCCGACAGGTTGCCACCCCAGGTGTCGAAGATCTGCACCGCTTGCGCGCCGGCCATGATCTGGCCGTTGAGGTAGGACACGACCGACTGCGCCAACTTGTCCAGCAGCAAGTGCATGGCTTGTGGGTTGTCGTAGAGCATGGCCTTGGTCTTGCGAAAGTCTTTCGACGAGCCGCCTTCGACCATGTAGGTGGCCAGGGTCCACGGGCTGCCGGAGAAGCCAATCAGCGGTACGCGGCCGTTGAGCTCACGGCGGATGGTGCTGACGGCGTCCATCACGTAGCCGAGGTCTTTGTGCGGATCGGGGATCGGCAGGGCTTCGATATCGGCCAGGGTGCTGATCACTTTCTTGAAACGTGGACCTTCGCCGGTTTCAAAGTACAGGCCTTGGCCCATGGCATCGGGGATGGTCAGGATATCGGAGAAGAGGATGGCCGCATCCAACTGTGGATAGCGGTCCAGCGGCTGCATCGTGACTTCACAGGCGAACTCCGGGTTCATGCACAGGCTCATGAAATCGCCCGCGTTGGCGCGGCTGGCGCGGTATTCCGGCAGGTAGCGACCGGCTTGACGCATCATCCACACGGGGGTGACGTCTACGGGTTGCTTGAGCAGGGCACGAAGGAAACGGTCGTTCTTGAGGGCAGTCATGTCGGCATCCGCAAAAAAAGTGCGGGCATTTTCTCAGAGCCGGACGCAAAAGGCACGGTTACAGGTCAGCCTTTTGTCTATCGGGTCAATTTGTCGCAATGGCTGGCAGCACAAACCTCAATAGGCAATGGGGTTTGTGTAGGAGCTGGCTTGCCTGCGATGGCATCAACTGGGCCTGGCTGACAGACCGAGTTGCCTGCATCGCAGGCAAGCCAGCTCCCACATTTTGATCCCGTTTCAACTCGGGATCAGATCAGACCTGCAAGTAGTCCAGGATGCCTTCGGCGGCGTTGCGGCCTTCGAAGATCGCCGTCACCACCAGGTCGGAGCCGCGCACCATATCGCCACCGGCGAAGATTTTCGGGTTGCTGGTCTGGTGCTTGTACTGGCCCTGTTCCGGGGCCACGACGCGGCCCTGGCTGTCAGTCTGGATCTGGAACTGCTCGAACCACGGCGCCGGGCTTGGGCGGAAGCCGAAAGCGATGACCACGGCGTCGGCCGGGATGATCTCTTCGGAACCCGGGATCGGCTCGGGGCTGCGGCGGCCACGGGCGTCCGGTTCGCCGAGACGGGTCTCGACCACCTTCACGCCTTCGACACGGTCTTCACCGACGATAGCGATCGGCTGGCGGTTGTAGAGGAACTTCACGCCTTCTTCCTTGGCGTTCTTCACCTCTTTGCGCGAGCCGGGCATGTTGGCTTCGTCGCGGCGATAGGCACAGGTCACCGACTTGGCACCCTGGCGAATCGAGGTGCGGTTGCAGTCCATCGCGGTGTCACCACCGCCGAGCACCACGACCTTCTTGCCTTTCATGTCGACGAAATCTTCCGGCGACTTTTCAAAGCCCAGGTTGCGGTTGACGTTGGCGATCAGGAAGTCGAGCGCGTCGTACACGCCCGGCAGGTCCTCACCGGCAAAGCCGCCCTTCATGTAGGTGTAGGTGCCCATGCCCATGAACACGGCATCGTATTCTTCGAGCAGTTGCTCCATGGTCACGTCTTTGCCGATCTCGGTGTTCAGGCGGAACTCGATGCCCATGCCGGTGAAGACTTCGCGGCGATTGCTCAACACGGTCTTTTCCAGCTTGAACTCGGGGATGCCGAAGGTCAGCAGGCCGCCGATTTCCGGGTTCTTGTCGAACACCACCGGGGTCACGCCGCCACGTACCAGCACGTCGGCACAACCCAGGCCCGCCGGGCCCGCGCCGATAATCGCGACGCGCTTGCCGGTGGGCTTGACCTTGGACATGTCCGGGCGCCAGCCCATGGCGAATGCGGTGTCGGTGATGTACTTCTCCACCGAACCGATGGTCACCGCGCCGAAACCGTCGTTGAGGGTGCACGCACCCTCGCACAGACGGTCCTGGGGACAAACCCTGCCGCAGACTTCCGGCAGGGTATTGGTCTGGTGCGACAGTTCGGCGGCGGCGAGGATGTTGCCCTCGGCCACCAGCTTGAGCCAGTTGGGAATGAAGTTGTGCACCGGGCACTTCCATTCGCAATACGGGTTACCGCACCCCAGGCAGCGGTGGGCCTGGTCGGCCGAGTGCTGGGGTTTGAAGGGCTCGTAGATTTCCACGAACTCTTTCTTGCGTTGACGCAACAGTTTCTTCTTCGGATCTTTGCGCCCGACATCGATGAACTGGAAGTCGTTATTCAGACGTTCAGCCATGTTAAAACCTCATCAAACTCTTCAGGCGCATATCACTGCGGGTTGGCACGGATGCTGGAAAGCAACGATTTCAAGTTGGCAGCCTTGGGCTTGACCAGCCAGAAACGACGCAGGTAATCATCGAGATTCTCGGCGAGGTTACGGCCCCATTCGCTGCCGGTTTCCTCGACGTACTCGTCCAGCACGTGCTGCAAGTGGTTCCGGTAGGACTCCATGGCTTCGCCGCTGATCCGCTGGATCTCGACCAACTCGTGGTTGACCTTGTCGACGAAGGTGTTGTCCTGGTCCAGCACGTAGGCGAAACCGCCAGTCATGCCCGAACCAAAGTTGTAACCGGTCTTGCCCAACACGCAGACAAAACCACCGGTCATGTACTCGCAGCAGTGATCGCCAGTGCCTTCGACCACGGTGTGGGCACCGGAGTTACGCACGGCGAAACGCTCACCGGCGGTCCCTGCGGCGAACAGCTTGCCACCGGTGGCGCCGTACAAGCAGGTGTTGCCGATGATGGCACTGTCCTGGGTCTTGTAGATGCTACCCACGGGCGGGACGATCACCAGCTTGCCGCCGGTCATGCCCTTGCCCACGTAGTCGTTGGCGTCGCCTTCAAGGTACATGTGCAGGCCGCCGGCGTTCCACACGCCAAAGCTCTGGCCCGCGGTGCCCTTGAAGCGGAAGGTGATCGGCGCCTTGGCCATGCCCTGGTTGCCGTGCTTGCGCGCGATTTCGCCGGAGATCCGCGCGCCGATGGAGCGGTCGCAGTTGCAGATATCCAGGGTGAATTCGCCACCGCTGGCGTCGTTGATCGAGGAGCCGGCCATGTCGACCATTTTCTCGGCCAACAGGCCCTTGTCGAACGGTGGGTTGCGGTCGACCTGGCAGAATTGTGGCTTGTCTGCCGGGATGTGATCGCTGCCCAACAGCGGCGTCAGGTCCAGATGGTGCTGCTTGGCGGTCTGGCCCTGGAGGATGTCCAGCAAATCGGTACGCCCGATCAGCTCTTGCAGGGAGCGCACGCCCAGCTTGGTCAGCCATTCACGGGTTTCTTCGGCGACGTAGGTGAAGAAGTTCACCACCATGTCGACGGTGCCGATGTAGTGATCCTTGCGCAGCTTCTCGTTCTGCGTGGCCACGCCGGTGGCGCAGTTGTTCAGGTGGCAGATGCGCAGGTATTTGCAGCCCAGGGCAATCATCGGCGCGGTGCCGAAGCCGAAGCTTTCGGCGCCGAGGATCGCGGCCTTGATCACGTCGAGGCCGGTTTTCAGGCCGCCGTCGGTCTGCACCCGGACCTTGCCGCGCAAGTCGTTGCCGCGCAGGGTCTGGTGGGTCTCGGCCAGGCCCAGCTCCCACGGTGCGCCGGCGTACTTGATCGAGGTCAGCGGCGAAGCGCCGGTGCCGCCGTCGTAGCCGGAGATGGTGATCAGGTCGGCATAGGCCTTGGCCACGCCAGCGGCGATGGTGCCGACGCCGGCTTCCGCGACCAGTTTCACCGAGACCAGGGCCTGCGGGTTGACTTGCTTGAGGTCGAAAATCAGCTGCGACAAGTCTTCAATCGAGTAGATGTCGTGGTGCGGCGGTGGCGAGATCAGGGTCACGCCCGGCACGGCATAACGCAGCTTGGCGATCAGTCCGTTGACCTTGCCGCCTGGCAACTGGCCGCCTTCACCGGGCTTGGCGCCCTGGGCGACTTTGATCTGCAGTACTTCGGCGTTGACCAGGTATTCCGGGGTTACGCCGAAACGGCCAGTGGCCACCTGCTTGATTTTCGAGCTTTTGATGGTGCCGTAGCGCGCCGGATCTTCGCCGCCTTCGCCGGAGTTGGAACGCGCACCCAGGCGGTTCATGGCTTCGGCCAGAGCTTCGTGGGCCTCGGGCGACAAGGCGCCCAGGGAGATACCGGCGGAGTCGAAGCGTTTGAGGATCGACTCCAGCGGTTCGATTTCGCTGATAGCCAACGGCGTGTCCAGGGTTTTCACCTGGAACAGGTCGCGGATCATCGACACCGGGCGGTTATCCACCAGCGCGGTGTATTCCTTGAACTTGGCGTAGTCGCCCTGCTGCACAGCGGCTTGCAGGGTGCTGACCACATCCGGGTTGTAGGCGTGGTATTCGCCACCGTGCACGAACTTGAGCAGGCCACCTTGCTGGATCGGCTTGCGCGCGCTCCAGGCCTCCAAAGCCAGGGCTTTCTGTTCGGCTTCGATATCGACGAAACGCGCGCCCTTGATGCGGCTTGGCACACCACGGAAGCTCAGCTCGCAGACTTCTTCCGACAGGCCGATAGCCTCGAACAACTGCGCACCACGGTACGAGGTGACGGTGGAGATGCCCATCTTCGACAGGATCTTCAACAGGCCCTTGGTGATGCCTTTGCGGTAGTTCTTGAACACTTCGTACAGGTCGCCCAGCACTTCGCCGGTGCGGATCAGGTCGCCCAGCACTTCGTAGGCCAGGAACGGATACACCGCCGAGGCGCCAAAGCCGATCAGCACCGCAAAGTGGTGCGGGTCGCGGGCGGTGGCGGTTTCGACGAGGATGTTGGAGTCGCAGCGCAGGCCTTTTTCGGTCAGGCGGTGGTGGACCGCGCCGGTGGCCAGCGAAGCGTGGATCGGCAGCTTGCCCGGGGCGATATGGCGGTCGGTCAGCACGATCTGGGTACGACCGGCACGCACGGCTTCTTCAGCCTGATCGGCGACGTTGCGCACAGCAGCTTCCAGGCCGAGGCTCTCGTCGTAGTTCAGGTCGATGATCTGCCGCTCGAAGCCTGGACGCTCCAGGGTCATCAACGAGCGCCACTTGGCCGGCGAAATCACCGGCGAGCTGAGGATCACGCGCGAAGCGTGCTCTGGCGATTCCTGGAAGATGTTGCGCTCGGCACCGAGGCACACTTCCAGGGACATGACGATGGCTTCACGCAGCGGGTCGATCGGTGGGTTGGTCACCTGGGCGAACTGCTGGCGGAAATAGTCGTACGGCGTGCGCACGCGCTGGGACAGCACGGCCATCGGCGTGTCATCGCCCATGGAGCCGACGGCCTCGTAGCCTTGCTCGCCGAGTGGGCGCAGCACCTGGTCGCGCTCCTCGAACGTGACCTGGTACATCTTCATGTACTGCTTGAGCTGGTCGACGTCATAGAAAGCCGAACCGTGGTCGTTGTCTTCCATGGTCGCCTGGATGCGCAGGGCGTTCTTGCGCAGCCATTGCTTGTACGGGTGACGCGACTTCAAGCGGTTGTCGATGGCATCGGTGTCGAGGATCTGCCCGGTTTCGGTGTCCACGGCAAGGATCTGGCCAGGGCCGACGCGGCCTTTGGCAATCACGTCCTGCGGCTGGTAGTTCCACACGCCGACTTCAGACGCCAGGGTGATGAAGCCGTTGGTGGTGGTCACCCAACGCGCCGGGCGCAGGCCGTTACGGTCGAGCAGGCACACCGCGTAGCGACCATCGGTCATGACTACGCCGGCCGGGCCGTCCCACGGTTCCATGTGCATCGAGTTGTACTCATAGAACGCCCGCAGATCGGGGTCCATGGTCTCGACGTTCTGCCACGCTGGCGGAATGATCATGCGCACGCCACGGAACAGGTCGATGCCGCCGGTGACCATCAGTTCGAGCATGTTGTCCATGCTCGAGGAGTCGGAACCCACGCGGTTGACCAGCGGGCCGAGCTCTTCGAGGTCCATCAGGTCGTTGGCGAACTTGGTGCGACGGGCCACGGCCCAGTTGCGGTTGCCGGTGATGGTGTTGATCTCGCCGTTGTGGGCGAGGAAGCGGAATGGCTGGGCCAGCGGCCATTTCGGCAGGGTGTTGGTGGAGAAGCGCTGGTGGAACACGCAGATCGCGGTTTGCAGGCGCTCATCGCTCAGGTCTGGATAGAAGGCGGTCAAATCCGCCGGCATCATCAGGCCTTTATAAATGATGGTCTTGTGGGAAAAGCTGCAGATGTAGTGGTCGGTGTCCAGGGCGTTGGCCACGGACGAGCGGCGACGCGAGGTGAACAGCTTGATCGCCATGTCCTGGTCGCTCAGGCCGTCGCCTGCGATAAACACTTGTTCGATCTGCGGCAGGCGCTCATGGGCCAGGCGGCCGAGCACGCTGGTGTCGATCGGCACTTTGCGCCAGCCGACGAGTTGCAGGCCGGCGGCGAGGATCTCGCGGTTCATGTTCTCGCGAGCGGCCTGGGCTTTGACCGGGTCCTGATTGAAGAACACCATGCCCACCGCGTATTGCTTGGGCAAATCGGCGCCGAAGGTTTCCTTGGCGACAGCGCGCAGGAACAGGTCGGGCTTTTGAATCAGCAAGCCACAACCGTCACCGGTCTTGCCGTCGGCGTTGATCCCACCGCGGTGGGTCATGCAGGTCAGGGCCTCGATGGCCGTTTGCAGAAGGGTATGACTGGGTTCGCCCTGCATATGGGCTATCAGGCCGAAACCACAGTTATCCTTGAATTCATCGGGTTGGTACAGACCTGCTTTCATAGACACTTTCTCACCAGGCTGCCTCTTACTTCGAGGCAAATTTCTTTTCAATTCAACCGGTTACCTTCCACGCCGAACGTACGCCGGCTTAGCGGGGGCAAAAGGGAGGTCATTGTACACACCGACACAGACGCCCACAAATTTGGCGACGAACTGTCGCAAATCTATGTCGCATTTATGAAAGGTTTAAAGCGATATGCTGTGCTAGTCAAAACTTTTTTAATTCTGACTGCTACTACTCAAAAGCTACTGTGAGGCAGACACCACAAAGCGCGCGGCCTTCAGGGCTGCACGCTTTGTTGTTTTTTTTGAGGTGCTGGGAGGGCGACCTGGGTAAGGTCGCCGGACTTCAGCGAGTTGTTGCGAGTTCTTGTTGAACGCTGGCAACAGTGCGAGGCCAAGGTTTACCAGCCTGAACCTTCGCTGGCAAGGCCTTGATCGCGGAATCGGCTGCCGCGCGGCTCGGGAAACTGCCGTAGGTGATCACGTAGAGAGGCTTGCCGTTGAGCACTTTCTTGAAATAACGGTACTCGCCGCCCTGCTCTTTGACGAACGCCTGGGCGTTGGCTTCGGAGCTGGTGCCGAGGATCTGCACCACGTAGTTCTTCGCCGGTTGGCTGCCGTACCAGCCGCTGCCGGCAGCGGCCTTGGCCACGGTCACCGGTTTTTCAGCAGGCTTGGCGACGGGTGCAGGCTTGGCCGCCGGGGCTGGCGTCGGCTTGACCACGGGTGCCGGGGTTGGCTTGGCGGTGGCAACCTGGGTCGGCGCAGGCGTCGGCTTGGCCGCAGGCACCGGGGCCGGGCTGGCTGTTGCACCAGGCGGCGGAGCCACGGTGGTGACGGTCGGTGGCGTGGCGCTGGAGCCTTCTACCGGCACGCCGTCGTCGCCTTCGGAAATGGCACCGGCCTCTTCTGCCAACGGGCCACGCATGACCGGCTGGCCGACCATCGGCAGGTTGGTAGGCTGGCCAGAGCCGGCAAACTCAACGGCTGGTGCGCCATTGGTAGTGGGCTTGCCCAGTGGCAGCTGCGCCTGCTCGGTCGGTGCACCTGGAGCAGTCGGGGCCTTGCTACGGCCGGGAATCAGCCAGGCGGCGGCAACGGCAACCACGACAACAGCAGAAATCGCCAGTACGTGTTTCTTCGGCATGGTGAACCCCATCTTTGGACGCTTAACCGCAGAGCGGCTGGCAATCATTGCTTCGATCATCGCATCCCGGGCCACCTGGTTGATGGTGCCAGGCCAGCCGTCGGAGCTTTCGTGAATATCAGAGATCTGCTGGGCAGAGAAAAGTTCGATGCCCTGGCCGGCACCTTCAAGGCGCTGGGCCAGGTACTCGCGGGTTTCTTCTTCTTCGTAGGGCTGCAATTCGATGACGTGAAACAGCTCTTGCTCGCCACTGAGCTGCTCCAGGTCGGCAATCAGCGACGCCTCACCGAACAGGAAGACATGGGGGCGCCCTTCCGGCGTACCCGCCGCCAGGGCGAGCAACGCTTCCAGGGCGGACTCGTCGAGCTGCTCGGCATCGTCCACCAGCAGGTAGACTTCCTGGCCGGTCAGGCCCAGTTGCACTACTTGCTTGAGAATTGCAGTCGGCTCGGCATTGGCCACGTCCAGCGCCTGGGCAACCTGGCGCAACACGCCTGCCGCGTCGCCGGCGCCACGGGCGGAAACCACCACGCTTTGCACCGATTGCTTGTTGGTGCTGGCCACCAGGGCCTGGCGCAGCAGGGTCTTGCCGCTGCCCAAGGGGCCAGTGACCACCAACAGCAACTGGCTGTAGCGAGCCAGGTGGTGCAACTGCCCCAGCACCGGCTTGCGCTGTGCAGGGAAAAACTTGAAACCGGGGACCCGTGGCGCAAAAGGGTCATGGCTCAACTGGTAATGGCCGAGGAAAGCCTCGTCGGCATGCAAACTAGTCATCGGGATCTGGTTAACCTTTCAGCTGGGCCAGGGCGCGGTAATCCGCTCCCAGCGTGGCCTGTAGAATCTCTTTCGGATAATCGTCGGTCACTACCGCTTCGCCCATTCGGCGCAACAGCACCAGACGCAAACGACCATCGATCACTTTCTTGTCTATCGCCATATGTTCAAGGAAATCGGCTTCAGTCATCTCCTCGGGAGGAATGACCGGCAACCCGGCGCGCTGGAACAGGCGGATACCACGATCACGCTCTTGGACACTGATCCAGCCCAGGCGTTGCGACATCTCCAACGCCATCACTGTGCCAGCCGCCACGGCCTCACCATGCAGCCAGACACCATAGCCCATGTGGGTTTCAATCGCATGGCCGAAGGTGTGGCCCAGGTTCAGGGTGGCGCGCACGCCAGACTCACGCTCGTCGGCATTGACTACCAGCGCCTTGGCCGCACAGGAGCGGGAGATAGCCTCGGTCAGCGCCACCTGGTCCAGGTTGCGCAAGGCATCGACGTGCTCTTCAAGCCAGGTCAGGAACGGCTCATCGCAGATCAACCCGTACTTGATGACTTCCGCCAGGCCCGCCGACAGCTCGCGGGGCGGCAGGGTATTGAGGGTGGCGGTGTCGATCAGCACGGCATTGGGCTGGTAGAACGCGCCGACCATGTTCTTGCCCAGGGGATGGTTGATCCCGGTCTTGCCGCCCACCGACGAATCGACCTGGGACAGCAGGGTGGTCGGCACCTGGATAAAGTCCACGCCACGCTGGTAACAGGCCGCGGCAAAACCGGCCATGTCGCCGATCACGCCGCCGCCAAGGGCCACCACCGTGGTACGCCGGTCATGGCGCGCGGTGAGCAGCCCGTCAAAGATCAATTGCAGGGTTTCCCAGTTCTTGAAGGCTTCGCCGTCGGGAAGAATCACCGAGATCACCGAATACGCCGCAAGGCTGCGACTCAGACGCTCAAGGTAGAGCGGCGCGACGGTCTCGTTGGAGATGATTGCCACTTGTCGCCCGGCAATATGCGGCGCGAGCAACTCGGGCTGGTCCAACAAGCCTTCGCCAATATGGATCGGGTAGCTACGCTCGCCAAGATCGACCTTAAGTGTCTGCATGTGTCCCCGCGCTGAAGATGGAAGCAGGCGTCCTGCCCTGTATTAACGTTGTCGGCACCGTCGAGATCGGACGCTGCCTGATGGCTCTACGCCACACCTCGGACGGTTGCAACGCGCTGCCGAGGATAGCGCATTTCGGCCCTGGCTTTAACGGGGTGGCAACTGCTGCAAGCGCTCGAGAATGTCGATTACGACCATGCGCGGTGGCCGTTCATCGGTTTCCACCACCAGATCGGCGATTTCCCGATAAAGCGGATCGCGCAGGGTCAGCAAGTCCCGCAGGGTTTTCTCGGGGTTGGCGGTACGCAACAATGGCCGGTTGCGATCACGTGCGGTGCGCCCTACCTGCTGCTCGACCGACGCATGCAAATAGACCACCCGACCGCCATCCCGCAGCGCCCGTCGGTTTTCCTCGCGCATCACTGCACCGCCGCCGGTGGCCAATACCACGCCATCGCAGCCGCACAACTCGGCAATCATCGCCTGTTCGCGGTCACGAAAGCCCAGTTCGCCTTCCTTATCGAAGATCCACGGGATATTGGCGCCCGTGCGCAATTCAATTTCCTTATCGGAGTCTTTGAATGGCAGGCGCAGCTCTTTGGCCAGCAAACGGCCGATGGTGCTTTTTCCAGCCCCCATCGGCCCTACAAGAATCAAATTTCGCACAGAATCAACGACTCACAGCAATCGCCTGGTTATTCATAATACGCGGAGTCAGGAATACCAGCAGCTCGGATTTTCTTTGGGCAACGACATCACGCCGGAAAAGGCGGCCAAGATACGGCACATCGCCCAAAAATGGCACTTTATCTACCACCTTGCTCTGGTTTTTGGAGAAAACCCCGCCAAGGACGATGGTCTCGCCGTCCCTGACCAGCACCTTGGCGTTGACCTCGTTCTTCTTGATCGGCGGCACATCGTTGAGTTTGTTCAGGTAGTCCGGTTCATCCTTGGTCACCCGAACCTCCATGATTACCTGGTCGTCCGGAGTGATTTGCGGCGTCACCTCCAAAGAAAGCGAGGCTTCCTTGAACGAGACCGAGGTCGCCCCCTCGGACGTAGCTTCCTGGTAAGGAATCTCGGTACCCTTGAGAATCCGTGCGGTTTCCTTGTTGGACGTGACCACCTTGGGCTGGGAAATCACCTCGCCATTGCCGCCCTTCTCCATGGCGGTGAGCTCCAGGTCCAGCAGCACGTTATCGGTGATAAACGCGATGCCAAGGCCGGAGCTTGCATTGACGACGCCCAAGTCCACGAAGGGCGAGCTATCGGGAGACTCGCCATCCCCTGTCGGGCTTTTATCCACCCCGCCACCACTCCAGTTACCTTTATTGCGCAGCAACCCGCCCCAGCGCACCCCCACACTTTTGTCATAATCGACATTGGCTTCGACTATCCGCGCCTCGATCATCACCTGGCGCACCGGGATATCCAATTGATTGACGATGCGCCGCAGCTCCTCCAGACGCTCTCCCGTCTGGTAGGCAATGATGTTGTTGGTGCGATCGTCTACCGTCACCGAGCCACGCTCATCGGCCACCCCCTCAGGCCCGCTTACCGACTGGAACAGCTTGGCCAGCTCAGACGCCTTGGCGTAATTGACTTGCAGCAGCTCCCGGCGCAGGGGCGCCAGCTCGGTCATCAATTTGCGCGATTCCAGGGCCAGCAGCTCGCGGGCGGCCAGTTCTTCGGCCGGCGCCACCAGCAGCACATTGGCCGTCACACGCTTGTCGAGGCCCTTGGCTTGCAGCACCAGGTCCAGGGCCTGATCCCACGGCACGTCCTTGAGGCGCAGGGTAATCGAGCCGTGCACATCATCACCGGCCACCAGGTTAAGCCCGGCCACGTCAGCAATTTGCTGCAGTACTGCGCGGACCTCGATGTCCTGGAAGTTGAGGGAAAGCTTGTCGCCGCTAAACGGGCCACGCCCGCTACCCTGGGGCGAAGCACCGGGTGGTGGCAGGTGAATCAGGTCGATCCGATTGGGCACAGCCTCAGTCATCGGTGCCGTGAACGCTATCCATAGCGCCACACCGAAGGACGAAATAATCCTTTTCATTTTTTGCTTCCGTTATGAGTTCACGTTCAACACCAAGGTGCGCGGGCGCTCAAGCCAAGCGCCCTCGCCATCGGGGAAAAGTTCGACCAGCTCCAACTGACCTTCATGGATCCTCACGACGCGCCCATGATCGGCACCCAGGTAATCCCCCACCGCCAGGCGATGAACCCCTGACGCGCCGCGCAGCAGGGCAAATGTCTGCGCGCCCAGGGACAAGGTGCCGACCATCTGGAACTGGTCCACGGCAAATCCTTCGAGAAACTGCCGGGGGCGGTCTAGGTCCGGGGCAGGCCCGGGCTTGCCGGTGGGACGGCTGGCGGGTTGGTCCGGCGGCTGGAAAGGGTCACGCAAGGGAGTCGGGCTGGAGACAAAGCGTAGTCCCGGCAGTGTTGCAGGCGTTTCGTCAGCCAGCGGCACTGCCTGCTGGCGAATCGCTTGCAATTCGTCGTTCAGCGCCTGCAATTGCGGATCACTGTCGCATCCAGCAAGCAAGACCAGGCCCAGGCCCGCAACCTTGAAGCGGCTCATGGAAATGCTCCCTGGTTGCCGTACCGGTAGGTCTTGGCGAGCATCGTCAGGCTCAGCAATGCGCCAGCCTGGGAATCCACAGGACGAATGACAAAGTCATGCAGGGTCACGATCTGCGGCAACCCGGCCACGCCACTGATGAAGGCCAGCAGGTCGTGATAGGTGCCCACCAGCTTGAGCTGCATCGGCCGCTCGACGAACACCGGTTGCACCTGCTCGTCCAGCACACTGAGCTGCTCGACCAGCACCCCACTGACCTGACCCAGCCGGGCGAAGTCTTCCAGTAGGCCGGGCATTTGCGTGAGTGTCGGCAATTGGCGCAACTGTTCGGCAAAGGCAGTGCGCAGGGTTTCAAGCTCACGTACCACGCCCTCATGCTCGGCGGCTTGCCGGGCTTTGGCAGCAAACTGCTGGCGCAGCGTTATTTCTCCCGCCTCCTGGCGCTGCAAGACCTCACGGGCACCGCCCAGGTAGACAGCATCCCCCGCCGCCAGCACTAGCAAGGCGAGTACCGCGCCCAGCAGAATCCTGCCAGCCAAGGGCCAGTGGGCGATGTTGCGGTACAGCGTGGACAGTTGCAGGAGTGCCAGCCCTGACGGGCTGGACACAAGGCTCACCGCTGCGTCTCCTGGTGCTCCCCATGGTCCACCATCAACTGGAAGGCACTGCCGGCGGCGCCCTCCTCGGCCCGGACATGACGCAGATTGGGCGCCCGCAGGCTGTTGGAAGCCTCAAGGCTACGCATCAACCGCGCGACATCATCGTTGGACACCGCCGTGCCGGTGACTTGCACCGATGTGCCGCTGACGCTGACCTCGCTCAGTTGGATACCATCGGGCATCGCGCGGGCCAACTGCTCGAACAATTCCTGGCCCGATGCACGATGACCCTGGAGATCTTCGACCACCTTCATCCGCTCCATCAGTTGCTGGCGCTGTTCGCGCAGCTCGTCGATGGTCTTGATGCGCGAATCCAACACCGTGACTTGCTTGCTCAAGTGGTTGTTGCGGGCCACTTGTCGATCAATCGCCCGGTCAATGACCCGGTCGGCCAGCCATACGGCGGCCAATGCAATAGTGGTGATCACCAACAGGAAAATCAGGAAGAACTTGCGACGGCGCTCAGCGCGTTCTTCACGCCAGGGTAAAAGGTTGATTCTTGTCATCAATCGAAACTCCTGAGGGCCAAACCGCAGGCGACCCGCAATCCCTGGGCATCGGCAGCCCATTGTGCACTATTGATCCCACTCCCCGGCGCTATCCGGGCAACCACCTGGTCGGTCATCCGCGCCAGGGCAAACGCCTCTACATCCACCACTCGCGCAACCAGGCCGGCCAGGGCCAACACTGCTTCGCGCGCCTCCACCTGCTCCTTGAGGCACGCCACAAGCAGCACATCAACATAACCGGGTTCACGACCCGATGGGCCCTGGACCTGAAAATCAATTGCAACCTCATCTAACGGATAAGGAATGTACTGGTCGGCTTCACAGCGCAGGCGCTGCTCCATCTCGTCGGCCTCAAGCCCCGCCTCCAGCGCCACCACCCGGCTGATCACCGATGGCCCCGCCACGGCAACTGCCGCATGGGTGACCTGGGTCCGGGCCCGGAACAATGCCTTGGAAAGGGTCTGCGCGACAACCTCCAGATCAACGATATTACTGTCGAGCACCGCATGGCCAGGCAGAGGCTGGCTCGCATACGCGCGCACCGCATAGCCATCGCCGGCGCGGGCCAGCTCCAATATCTTCACGTTGCTGTCCTGGATGTCCACGCCCAGTACGGTATCGGCTTTTCGCCTGAAAAATCCCTTTTTCATAAAACTCCCTAAAGCTTTGCCTGTCTCAGGGCTGGTCAGTTCCGGGTTTGATGCATTCGGTCGGCTCGGTTGAGCGGCGCCCATGACGCTCCGAGGCGAAAAATGCTTTAATGCCCAGCGTTTTTTCCCGCTTTTTATCTGCAGGTCGGGTCGATACATCTTTAGTCATGCCTATCCCGACACCTAACTCATTCTTTTCTCTGGAAATCCAAAAGCCTTGATTCGTCTGCTGAAGTTTTTCGGGTACTCCTTCGTCGCTATCGTTTGCGGGCTGCTGCTCGTGTTCAGCGGCGCCTATCTCTACCTTAGTCCGGGATTGCCCTCGGTAGAGGCCCTGAGAAGTATCCAGTTGCAGATTCCTTTGCGGGTCTACAGCAGCGATGAAAAACTGATCGCGGAGTTCGGCGAAATGCGCCGCACCCCGATCCGTTTCGCCGACATTCCACCCAATTTCATCAATGCCCTGCTGTCGGCTGAAGACGATAATTTTGCCAACCACTATGGCGTGGACCCCAGCAGCCTGGTGCGCGCAGCCACGCAGCTGGTAAAAAGCGGACACATTCAATCGGGCGGCAGCACCATCACCATGCAGGTGGCGAAGAACTTCTTCCTCACCAGCGAGCGCAGCTTCTCGCGCAAGGCCACGGAAATCCTCCTGGCGCTGCAGATCGAACGCCAACTGACCAAGGATGAAATCCTTGAGCTGTACGTCAACAAGATCTACCTGGGCAACCGCGCCTATGGGATCGAGGCGGCGTCCCAGGTGTACTACGGCAAGTCGATTCGCGACGCCAGCCTGGCACAAATGGCCATGATTGCCGGCCTACCCAAGGCCCCGTCGCGCTTCAACCCGCTGGCCAACCCGGCCCGCAGCAAGGAGCGTCGCGACTGGATCCTGGGGCGCATGTACAAGCTGGGCAAGATCGACCAGAACGCCTATGAGACGGCGGTGGCCGAGCCGCTGAACGCCAGCTACCACGTGCCGACGCCAGAAGTCAGCGCACCGTACATCGCCGAGATGGCCCGCGCCGAAATGGTTGGCCGCTATGGCAGCGATGCCTACACCGAAGGTTTCCGCGTTACCACGACCATTCCGAGCAACTTGCAGGAAATCGCCAACCACGCGGTGCATGAAGGCCTGATCACCTATGACCAGCGCCACGGCTACCGTGGACCGGAATCGCGCCTGCCGGGCAAGACCCTGAGCGCCTGGACCGTCGAACTGGGCAAGCAGCGCTCCATCAGCGGCCTGGATCCAGCCATCGTCACCCAGGTAAAAAAGGATGGCGTGCAGGTCCTGACCCGCAGCGGCGAAGAACATGTGGCGTGGGACAGCATGAAGTGGGCGCGCCCCTTCCTGAACACCAACAGCATGGGGCCGATGCCCAAGCAGCCATCTGATGTGGCCCAGGTCGGTGACCTGATCCGCGTGCAGCGCCAGAAGGACGACAGCCTGAAATTCAGCCAAGTCCCGGTCGCCCAGGGCGCACTGGTCTCCCTGGACCCGCAGAACGGTGCAATCCGCGCCCTGGTCGGGGGCTTCGCCTTCGAGCAGAGCAACTACAACCGCGCCACCCAGGCCAAGCGCCAGCCGGGCTCCAGTTTCAAGCCATTTGTCTACAGTGCCGCGCTGGATAACGGCTACACCGCCGCCAGCCTGGTCAACGACGCGCCTATCGTGTTTGTCGACGAGTACCTGGACAAGGTCTGGCGCCCGAAGAACGACACCAACACTTTCCTCGGCCCGATCCGCGTGCGCGAGGCGCTGTACAAGTCGCGCAACCTGGTATCGATCCGCCTGCTGCAAGCGATGGGCGTGGGCAAGACCATCGACTACATGACCCGCTTCGGCTTCAACAAGCAGGACCTGCCGCCCAACCTGTCCCTGGCCCTGGGCACCGCGACCCTCACGCCAATGGAGATCGCCACCGGCTGGAGCGTATTCGCCAACGGCGGCTACAAGGTCACGCCGTACCTGATCGACAAGATCGAAAGCCGCAACGGCGACACGCTGTTTGTCGCCAACCCGCCGAGCGTGCCCAACGGCGTTGCCGCCAGCGATGGCCTGGCCGCGCCCGCCAATGGTGGCATCACCATCGAGCCTGCGCCTGGCACGGCACCTACCGATGCCGCTTCTGCCCCGCAGGCACCGGCGGTGGCAGAGCGCGTGGTTGATGGGCGGACCACCTACATTCTTACCAGCATGCTGCAGGACGTGATCAAGCGCGGCACCGGCCGTCGCGCCCTGGCCCTGGGCCGCACGGACCTGGCAGGCAAGACCGGTACCACCAACGAATCCAAGGATGCGTGGTTCTCCGGCTACAACGCCGATTACATCACCACCGTCTGGACAGGTTACGACCAGCCAGAAAGCCTCGGTCGCCGCGAATACGGCGGCACCGTCGCCTTGCCGATCTGGATGAGTTACATGGGCGCCGCCCTCAAGGACAAGCCGGCTCACACCCAGGCCGAGCCGGAAGGCATCCTCAGCCTGCGCATCGACCCGATCAGCGGCCGCGCTGCAGCACCGGGCACGCCGAATGCGTACTTTGAACTGTTCAAGAGCGAAGACACGCCGCCGTCGATGAATGAACTGGGCAATGGCGTGGCACCGGGCAGCCCGCTGCCAGCGGATGAGTCGGCGCCAATCGATCTGTTCTGACAAACACAGATCCAATTGTGGCAGCCCGCCCCCACATTTTGACGGTGTACCCTCCCACCGTTTTGCACAGCCACAAAAAAGCCCCGACTCGCAAGAGCCGGGGCTTTTTGTTGGTGCGCTACAACGGCTTAGCCGTTGAACACATCATCCACGCTTTGCAGCGGGTAGTTCTTCGGATACGGCAGGGTGGCCACACCTGTCTCGATGGCGGCCTTGGCCACGGCATCGGAGATCACGGTGATCAGGCGTTTGTCCATTGGCTTGGGAATGATGTACTCACGGCCAAATTCCAGCTTGGCGCCACCGTAGGCGTCGCATACGTCCTGAGGTACCGGCAGCTTGGCCAGTTCACGCAGGGCGTTGGCGGCAGCTACTTTCATCTCTTCGTTGATGCGCTTGGCGCGAACGTCCAGGGCGCCACGGAAGATGAACGGGAAGCCCAGTACGTTGTTGACCTGGTTCGGGTAGTCCGAACGGCCAGTGGCCATGATCACGTCGTTACGGGTGGCGTGCGCCAGTTCCGGGGCAATTTCCGGATCAGGGTTCGAGCAGGCGAACACGATCGGGTTGGCCGCCATGGACTTCAGGCCTTCGGCGCTCAGCAGGTTCGGGCCGGACAGGCCGACGAACACGTCAGCACCGTCAAGTGCGTCAGCCAGCGTGCGCTTGGAGGACGGGTGGGCAAACATCGCCTTGTACTGGTTCAGGTCGGTACGCTCGGACTGGATCACACCCTTGCTGTCGACCATGTAGATGTTTTCAAGCCGGGCACCCATGCTCACGATCAGCTTCATGCACGAGATGGCCGCGGCACCGGCGCCCAGGCAGACGATTTTCGCGTCGGACAGGGTTTTGCCAGCGATTTCCAGGGCGTTGATCATGCCGGCCGCAGTAACGATCGCGGTGCCGTGCTGGTCATCGTGGAATACCGGGATGTCGCACTGTTCGATCAGGGCCTTTTCGATCTCGAAGCACTCAGGTGCCTTGATGTCTTCCAGGTTGATGCCACCGAAGGTGATGGAGATGCGCTTGACGGTGTCGATGAAGGCTTGCGGGCTTTCGGAGTCGACTTCGATGTCGAATACGTCGATGCCGGCAAAGCGCTTGAACAGCACGCCCTTGCCTTCCATCACTGGCTTGGAAGCCAATGGGCCGAGGTTACCCAGGCCGAGAATCGCGGTGCCATCAGAAATCACTGCAACCAGATTGCCCTTGCCGGTGTATTTGTAGGCCAGTTCAGGATCGCGGGCGATTTCACGCACGGGCTCGGCTACACCGGGGCTGTACGCCAGCGACAGGTCGCGTGCGGTAGCAGTGGCTTTGGTGAGCTCGACACTCAGCTTTCCTGGACGAGGATGGGCATGATATTCGAGAGCGGCAGTTTTCAAATCAGACATATCGGCATTCCGCTTTTTACTGTTGGACGACGGACCGCCGAGGATACTCGTGTCGCAAAGTCCCTACAAGACTGGGCAGTCACCGGTGTCAAGGGCCCTGCCCTACGACTTTCGGCCAAGAGCCACGGGATACAAGGCCTACAACTGTTCACAATCGACTGAAAAAATGTCTACAATTTTTTCTTATTGTGCCAATTGCAGCATGCCGGGATCGGTCAAGGGGAGCAGCCAGCGTGCCTGGCCACTTTTCAGGCCACCGCGTCGGGAACGGTCCAGCACCCAGCCACGAGCCTCGACCTCCTGGCCTTGCAGGCGCTTGAGCAGGGCGTTATCAAATTGCCCGACCAGATTGGGTGCAACCCGTAATACCAGTGAGTCCTGCAATTCGATCCAGATCCCGCCGCGATTGCGTTCGACCTTGCTCACGCGCCCGCTGACCACGGCGAAGCCCGACTGCTGGATTTGCCCGGCTTTCTGCACAGGCGACTGGCGCCACAGGCCCAACCTGGCCGCCCGCGCACTGCGCTCGGCGGCTTGCTGGCAGGCGACCAGATCGACATTGGGCGCCACCGCCACCATGAACCCGAGGCCCTCGGCGAGCAGTTGCGCCTCCAGATTCGCACCGTTGGCCCCATAAAGGTGCGCCAGGGTTCGCCCATAACGGTCCTTGCCCTCGCGACCCGACACCAAGCCGACCCGGCCACCACTGGCATCCACCAGCCCTTGCAGGCGTTGGCGCGCGGCCACGGCGAATGACTCGTCCGGGCGGCCTTTCTTGCCGGTCTCAGGGGCGTTGACGCCGATCATGCGCACACTGCGCCCGTCCTTGAGACGGACGGTGTCGCCATCCACCACGCGCTGCACCTCGACGGCGCTGACCGAGGCCGGCGCTGGGCAAAACACCTCGGCCTGGGCGGCCGATAGCCAAATCGCGGGCACAAAAAAGGCGCCCACAAGGGACGCCTTCTTCATAAGCAGGTAAAAGCCCATCAGGCTTTCGAACCTTACTCTGCAGCAGCTGGAGCTTTCTTGCCGAAAGCACCGAAACGGTCGGCGAAGCGCTGTACACGGCCGCCAGTATCCAGAGTCTTCTGCTTACCGGTGTAGAACGGGTGGCACTCGTTGCATACGTCAGTACCCAGTGGCTTGCACAGGTTCGAACGAGTTTCGAACTTGTTGCCGCAGCTGCAAGTAACTTGGATGGTTTCGTACGCTGGATGGATATCGGCTTTCATGGTGTCTTCCTCAGGCTAGCGTGCCGCCACTCGACACTATTGTCGAATACCGCACGTAATTAGGCCGCGGATTCTACCAGAGCTTTTTAATCACGCAAGCGCCGCCATGCCCCCTTTCATCAGAAACTGTGGCAGGACACTCCCCTGCGGGTCTGCTAGGCTCGCGCCCTTCTTCACCGTCTGCCATATGAGAACCTCCCGCGTGCCCGACGCCATTTTGCGCCTCGCCCTGCCCTCGCCCCTGCGCCGCCTCTTCGATTATCGGGCGCCTGCGGGTGTCGTAAGGTCGCAGTTGCAGCCGGGGATGCGCGTGCGCGTACCGTTTGGCCGGCGGGAGATGATTGGGATTCTGATCGAAGTGGCGGACCACAGCGAAGTGCCGGCAGAAAAGCTCAAGCCGGCCCTGGCCATCCTGGACGCCACGCCGCCACTGCCGGCGTCGCTGTTCAAGCTGTGCCTGTGGACTTCCCAGTATTACCAGCACAGCCTGGGCGACACCTTGAGCTGGGCGTTGCCAGTGCTGTTGCGCCAGGGCGAGCTGGCCGAGACCCGCCAGGAGCGCTTCTGGTCGATAACGCCCGGCGCGCGCCTGGACGACCCGCGCATCGCCCGCGCCCCGCGCCAGCGCGAGGCCCTGGCCACTCTGGCGCAGCATCCACATGGCGTGGCTCACCAGTTGCTGAGCAAACTGATGCTGAGCAAGGACAGCCTCGACCTGTTGCTGGCCAAGGACCTGGTGCAGGTGGAAATCCGCCGCCACGCCCCCGGCGAGCGCCACGAGCACTGGCTGGCACAACCGGAACTGCCACTGAACCCGGAACAACGCGCCGCGTTTGAGGCCATCAGCGCCGGCGCCGACAGCTTCCACGCGTTCCTGCTGGCCGGCGTCACCGGCAGCGGCAAGACCGAAGTCTATTTGCAACTGATCCGCGAAACCCTGGAGGCCGGCAAGCAGGCCCTGGTGCTGATCCCCGAGATCAACCTCGGCCCCCAGACCCTGGCGCGCTTCGAGCAGCGTTTCAATGCGCGGATCGCCCTGGTGCACTCGGCCGTCAACGACCGCGAACGCCTGGAATCCTGGCTGGCCGCCCGAGACGGCGAGGCCGACATTATTATCGGCACCCGTTCGGCGCTGTTCACGCCGATGAAAAATCCCGGCCTGATCATCATCGACGAAGAACACGACGGCTCTTATAAACAGCAGGAAGGCCTGCGCTACCACGCCCGCGACCTGGCCCTGGTGCGCGCCCGCCAGGAAAACATCCCGATTGTGCTCGGCTCGGCCACGCCCTCCCTGGAGAGCCTGCACAACGCCTACACCGGGCGCTACGGCCTGCTGCGCCTCAACGAGCGCGCGGGCGGCGCCAAGCAACCGCGCTTCCTGCGCCTGGATGTGAAAAGCCGGCCACTGGACAGCGGCATCTCCGGGCCGATGCAGCAAGCCATCGGCCAGACCCTGGCGGCCGGCCAGCAAGTGCTGGTGTTCCTCAATCGCCGGGGCTTTGCGCCGACCCTGCTGTGCCACGACTGCGGCTGGATGTCCGAGTGCAACCGCTGCGATGCGCGCATGACCGTGCACCAGCGCTCCGGCGAGCTGCGCTGCCATCACTGCGGCCATGTGGAGCGGGTCCCGCGCCACTGCCCGCAATGCGGCAAAGTCGACCTGCGTCCCGTGGGCGCAGGCACCGAGCGCGCCGAGGAACGCCTGGGGATTCTGTTTCCGGACTTCCCGGTACTGCGGGTGGACCGCGACAGTACGTCGCGCAAGGATGCGATGAACCAGCTGTTCGCCACCATCCAGAAAGGCCAGCCGTGCATCCTGGTCGGCACGCAGATGCTTGCTAAAGGCCATCACTTCCCACGGGTGACCCTGGTCTCGATCCTGGATGCAGACGGCGGGCTGTTCTCCGGGGACTTTCGCGCCAGTGAACGCATGGCGCAACTGATCGTGCAGGTCGCAGGCCGCGCCGGGCGCGCCGAAGAGCCTGGCAAAGTGATCATCCAGACCCACCTGGCCGACCACCCCCTGCTGATTCAACTGACAGAACAAGGCTATTTCGCCTTCGCCGAGCAGGCGTTGAGCGAGCGTCGCTCCGCCGGCTTGCCGCCCTTTGCGCACCTTGCGCTGTTGCGCGCCGAGGCCCATAAACCGGGGCAGGCCGAAGGTTTCCTGGACGAGGCATGCAGCGCCGCTGAACGTTTGCTCGGTGAGCTGGGTCTGAGCGGCATCGAGTTGCTGGGCCCTGTGCCAGCACCGATGGAGCGCCGCGCCGGACGTTATCGCGCCCAGCTCCTGTTGCAAGCCACCGCCCGCGCACCGCTGCATCGGCTATTAAGTAGCTGGTTACTTGCGCTGGAGCAAATGCCCAGCGGGCGACAGGTGCGATGGTCGTTGGATGTCGATCCGGTGGATTTGTACTGATATATAAATTGCTATCGCAGGCAGGCCGGCTCCCACACTTGACGGTATTCACACATCAAAATGTGGGAACGGGCTTGCCCGCGATGAGGCCCGCAGGTCCAGTAACGGACCTTGAAGGTTGGCAAGCCCGCCCTCGCACCGGATAATGTCCAGTTTTTCCACCTGCGCATCGCGCACCGCCGCTTGCGGTCGAAAGAGAACACCATGAAAGACACAATTCGCCAGTTGATCCAACAAGCCCTCACCCAACTCGTCAACGAAGGTGTGTTGCCTGAAGGCCTGACGCCGGCGATCCAGGTGGAAAACTCTCGAGACAAGACCCACGGCGACTTCGCCAGCAACATCGCAATGATGCTGGCCAAGCCTGCGGGCATGAAACCGCGCGACCTCGCGGAAAAAATCATTGCCGCGCTGCCGGCCGACCCACAGGTCAGCAAGGCCGAAATCGCCGGCCCAGGCTTTATCAATATTTTCCAGAACACCCAGGCCCTGGCTTCACGCCTGGACGCCGCCCTGGCCGACGCCAAGATCGGCGTGCGCAAGGCCGGCCCCCTGCAGCGCGTGGCCATCGACCTGTCGGCCCCCAACCTGGCCAAGGAAATGCACGTCGGCCACCTGCGCTCGACCATCATTGGCGACGGCGTGGCGCGGGTCCTGGAGTTTCTTGGCGACACCGTGATCCGCCAGAACCACGTGGGCGACTGGGGCACCCAGTTCGGCATGCTGATGGCGTACCTGCAAGAGAACCCCATCACCAGCAACGAGCTGTCGGACCTGGAAAACTTCTACCGCGCCGCCAAGAAGCGCTTTGACGAATCCGAAGAGTTCGCCAACCGCGCCCGTGGCCTGGTGGTCAAGCTGCAGGCCGGCGACCCGGAATGCCTGGAGCTGTGGGCACGTTTCCGCGATATTTCCCTGTCCCACTGCCAGAAAATCTACGAACTGCTGAACGTCAAGCTGACCATGGCCGACGTGATGGGCGAAAGTGCCTACAACGACGACCTGATCAATGTGGTCAACGACCTCAAGGCCAAGGGCCTGCTGGTCGAGAGTAACGGCGCCCAGTGTGTGTTCCTCGACGAATTCAAGACCGCCGACGGCGAGCCGCTGCCGGTGATCATCGTCAAGGCCGACGGCGGCTATCTGTACGCCACCACCGACCTGGCGGCCGTGCGCTACCGCAGCGGCGTGCTCAAGGCCGACCGTGCGCTGTATTTCGTCGACCAGCGCCAGGCCCTGCACTTCCAGCAAGTGTTCGAAGTGGCGCGCCGCGCCGGTTTCGTCACCCACCCGATGCACATGGAACACATGGGCTTTGGCACCATGAACGGCGCCGATGGCCGCCCGTTCAAGACCCGCGACGGCGGCACCGTGAAGCTGATCGACCTGCTGAACGAAGCCCAGGAGCGTGCCTACAACCTGGTGAAGGAAAAGAACCCGGAACTGGCGGAAGCCGAGCTGCGCAATATCGCCCGGGTGGTGGGCATCGGCGCGGTGAAATACGCCGACCTGTCCAAGCATCGCACCAGCGACTACAGCTTCAACTTCGAGCTGATGCTCAACTTCGAAGGCAACACCGCGCCGTACCTGCTGTATGCCTACACCCGTGTGGCGGGCGTGTTCCGCAAGCTGGGCAAGGATTTCAGCGAAGTCGACGGCCAGATCATCCTGCAAGCGCCGCAAGAGCACGACCTGGCCGCCAAGCTGGCGCAGTTCGGCGAAGTGCTCAACAGCGTGGGCGAGAAAGGTACGCCGCACATTTTGTGCACCTACCTGTATGAAGTCGCCGGGCTGTTCTCCAGCTTCTACGAGAACTGCCCGATCCTGAGCGCCGACGACGAAACGCAAAAGCAAAGCCGCCTGCGCCTCGCCGCACTGGCTGGACGGACCCTCAAGCAAGGCCTGGAACTGTTGGGCCTGGAAACTCTGGAGCGTATGTAAGTTGGCAGCCAAGAAAAAACCTGCACCCAAGCGCGGCGCCAGCCGCTACCAGGCACCGGCCAAACAACCGATCCCGGGCTGGATGTGGCTGGCCATCGGCCTGTCGGTCGGTGCGTTTATCGTGTTCCTGATGAAACTGGAGCCGGGCCAGGGCGAAGACGTCAAGCGGGTCAAGCAGGAGCAGCAGAAGGCCAGCAAGATCGCCGAAGCGAACAAGACACCGCCGAGCCCAACCGCGCCTGTGAAGCCGAAATACGACTTCTATACGCTGCTGCCGGAATCGGAAGTGATCGTGCCGCAAGACGCCGTGCCGGAGAAAACCCTGCCGACGCCGCAAGTGCCGACCACCCCGGTAACCCCGGCGGAAGCAGCCAAGATCGACACCGCACGAGCCCAGGCGGCGTTGGCCGGGATTACCCCGCCGCCGGCACCACCGGTTGCCACTACCAAGGCGGCGCCGGTCACCAAGTTCTTCCTGCAGGCGGGCTCGTTCCCCAAGCAGGCGGATGCGGACCGGGTGCGGGCGCAGATTATCCTGCTCGGGCAGACGGTGACGGTGGAATCCGGGACGGTGAAGGAAGCGACCTGGTATCGCGTGCTGGTGGGACCGTTCAGCAATCGTGAACAGCTGACCGTGGCCCAGAAGCAGCTGGCGGGTGCGGGCTTTAGCAACCTGTTGTTACAACAACGCCAGAGCCGTTGAGCCACAGGCAACATGGATCAGATGTGGGAGCTGGCTTGCCTGCGATGACGGTGTATCAGTCAATATTTTCAGTGACGGGTGCACCGCGATCGCAGGCAAGCCAGCTCCCACATTGGTTTTATAGTGCTCTTGAGCCTGTGCCAGCCCGCTAGACACCACTCGTCCGCGCACCCTTCCTACGGTTGAAATCTCCCCCGCCACCCCCATATGAGTTCCATCAGGGCATTTTCGCCCCGCAGCGTGGAGACTCTCCCCTTGACCACCATCGTTTCAGTTCGTCGCCACGGCAAAGTCGTCATGGGCGGCGACGGCCAGGTTTCCCTTGGTAATACCGTGATGAAAGGCAACGCGAAAAAAGTGCGCCGCCTGTACCACGGCCAGGTCCTCGCCGGTTTTGCAGGTGCCACCGCTGACGCCTTTACCTTATTCGAACGCTTTGAAGGCCAACTGGAAAAACACCAGGGCCATCTGGTGCGTGCCGCCGTCGAACTGGCCAAGGAGTGGCGCACCGATCGCTCCCTCAGCCGCCTCGAAGCCATGCTCGCCGTCGCCAACAAAGACGCCTCCTTGATCATCACCGGCAACGGTGACGTGGTGGAGCCCGAGAACGGCCTGATCGCCATGGGTTCCGGCGGTGGCTATGCCCAGGCCGCAGCCAGCGCCCTGCTGAAAAAAACCGACCTGTCGGCCCGGGAAATCGTCGAGACCGCCCTCGGTATCGCCGGCGATATCTGCGTGTTCACCAACCACAACCTGACCATTGAGGAGCAGGACCTCGCGGAATAAGCCGTCGGCTTGTTCCTGCTTGAGGACCACACACCACTATGTCCATGACTCCCCGCGAAATCGTCCACGAACTCAATCGCCATATCATCGGCCAGGACGATGCCAAGCGCGCCGTTGCCATCGCCCTGCGTAACCGCTGGCGCCGGATGCAACTGCCCGAAGAATTGCGCGTTGAAGTAACCCCCAAGAACATCCTGATGATCGGCCCGACCGGTGTCGGCAAGACCGAGATCGCCCGGCGCCTGGCCAAGCTGGCCAACGCACCGTTCATCAAGGTCGAAGCGACCAAGTTCACCGAAGTCGGCTATGTGGGCCGCGACGTCGAGTCGATCATCCGTGATCTGGCCGACGCCGCCCTGAAACTTTTGCGCGAACAGGAAATGACCAAGGTCAGCCACCGCGCCGAAGACGCCGCCGAAGAACGCATCCTCGACGCCCTGCTGCCACCGGCACGCACGGGCTTCAATGAAGACGCCGCCCCCGCCTCGGATTCCAACACGCGCCAGCTGTTCCGCAAGCGCCTGCGTGAAGGCCAGTTGGACGACAAGGAAATCGAGATCGAAGTCGCCGAAAGCGCCGGCGTCGACATCTCTGCACCGCCCGGCATGGAAGAAATGACCAGCCAGCTGCAAAACCTGTTCGCCAACATGGGCAAGGGCAAGAAGAAAAACCGCAAGCTCAAGGTCAAGGACGCGCTCAAGCTGGTGCGTGACGAAGAAGCCGGGCGCCTGGTCAACGAGGAAGAGCTCAAGGCCAAGGCCCTGGAAGCGGTCGAGCAGCACGGCATCGTGTTTATCGACGAGATCGACAAGGTGGCCAAGCGCGGCAATTCCGGTGGCGTCGATGTATCCCGCGAAGGCGTGCAGCGCGACCTGCTGCCGCTGATCGAAGGCTGCACGGTCAATACCAAGCTGGGCATGGTCAAGACTGACCACATCCTGTTTATCGCTTCCGGTGCGTTCCACCTGAGCAAGCCCAGCGACCTGGTGCCCGAGCTGCAAGGCCGCCTGCCGATTCGCGTGGAGCTCAAGGCCCTGACGCCGGGCGACTTCGAACGCATCCTCAGCGAACCGCATGCTTCGCTGACCGAGCAATACCGCGAGCTGCTCAAAACCGAAGGCCTGGGGATCGAGTTCCTGCCGGATGGCATCAAGCGCCTGGCGGAAATTGCCTGGCAGGTCAACGAGAAGACCGAGAACATCGGTGCCCGTCGCCTGCACACCCTGCTTGAGCGCCTGCTTGAGGAAGTGTCCTTCAGCGCCGGCGACATGGCGGGCGCGCAGAATGGCGTAGCAATCAGGATCGACGCCGACTACGTCAACAGCCACCTGGGCGAATTGGCGCAGAACGAAGACCTGTCTCGTTATATCCTGTAAGCCTTACGCAGGAACCGCTCTGCTTTAATGGGGGAGCGGGCTTGCTCGCGAATGCGGTGGGTCAGTTTATGCAACGGTGACTGACCCACCGCATTCGCGAGCAAGCCCGCTCCCACATTTTAAAGCCGGTTCCTTCAGGATCATCTCTGAGCGGTTCCCCAAATGACCAAACTGCCTACCGCCATCAACCTGCACAAAGCCTCCAAGACCCTCTCGCTGACCTACGGTCCCGACGAGGTCTATCACCTGAGCGCCGAACTGCTGCGGGTCCACTCGCCTTCCGCCGAGGTCCAGGGCCACGGCAAACCGATCCTGCAATTTGGCAAGCTGAATGTCGGCCTGACCAAGATCGAACCTGCCGGGCAGTACGCACTGAAATTGACCTTCGACGACGGTCATGACAGCGGACTGTTCACTTGGGACTACCTCTACCAACTCGCCGTACGTCAGGACGAGCTGTGGGCCGATTATCTTGCCGAGCTCAAGGCGGCCGGAAAAACCCGCGACCCGAGCCAGTCCGTCGTCAAGCTGATGCTCTAACTCAAGCCTCTTGCTCATTAGTGGGCATTTTCTAATTTCATCTGCTTGAATGCCCCTCCGTGTGGCCAAAGATTGGCCCGCTTGCGAAAAAAATTAAACTCGGGTAACCAATGGAATTGGCAAGTTCCCTGCATTTGACGATGCGGTATTTACGGTCACCCGAGCAGCAGTACCAGGCTTGTGTTGTGCCTCGATAATTGGGAGCACAGCGGTACCCGGTACTCGTCTTTCGGACAATGGAGCGTCGTAGATGAGTAACAAGAATAACGATGACTTGAAACGCCAGGCCTCGGAAAACACCCTGGGGCTCAACCCGATCATCGCATTACGGAAAAAGGATTTACTGGCTTCTGCGCGCATGGTGCTGACCCAGGCCATCAAGCAACCGCTGCACAGCGTCAAGCACGTCGCCCACTTTGGCGTCGAATTGAAGAATGTGGTGTTCGGCAAGTCCGAGCTTGCCCCCGAAAGCGATGACCGTCGCTTCAACGACCCGGCGTGGAGCCAGAACCCGCTCTACAAACGCTACCTGCAAACCTATCTGGCGTGGCGCAAGGAGCTGCACGACTGGATCGGCGACAGCAACCTGTCGGAGCAGGACATCAGCCGCGGCCACTTCGTCATCAACCTGATGACCGAGGCCATGGCGCCGACCAACAGCGCCGCTAACCCGGCCGCCGTCAAACGCTTCTTTGAAACCGGTGGCAAGAGCCTGCTCGATGGCCTCTCGCACCTGGCCAAGGACCTGGTGCACAACGGCGGCATGCCGAGCCAGGTGAACATGGGCGCCTTTGAAGTGGGCAAGAGCCTGGGCACCAGCGAAGGCGCGGTGGTGTTTCGCAATGACGTGCTGGAGCTGATCCAGTACAAGCCGATCACCGAACAGGTGTACGAGCGCCCGCTGCTGGTGGTGCCGCCGCAGATCAACAAGTTTTATGTGTTCGACCTGAGCCCGGACAAGAGCCTGGCGCGTTTCTGCCTGCGCAATAACCAGCAAACCTTCATCGTCAGTTGGCGCAACCCCACCAAGGCCCAGCGCGAATGGGGCCTGTCGACCTATATCGAAGCGCTGAAAGAGGCGGTCGATGTGGTCACGGCGATTACCGGCAGCAAGGACATCAACATGCTCGGCGCCTGTTCGGGTGGCATCACCTGCACCGCGCTGCTGGGCCACTACGCGGCGCTGGGCGAGAAGAAGGTCAACGCCCTGACCTTGCTGGTGAGCGTGCTGGACACCACCCTCGACACCCAGGTGGCCCTGTTCGTCGACGAACAGACCCTGGAAGCGGCCAAGCGCCATTCGTATCAGGCCGGCGTGCTGGAAGGCCGGGACATGGCCAAGGTGTTTGCCTGGATGCGCCCCAATGACCTGATCTGGAACTACTGGGTCAACAACTACCTGCTGGGCAATGAGCCGCCGGTGTTCGACATCCTGTTCTGGAACAACGACACCACGCGCCTGCCGGCAGCCTTCCACGGCGACCTGATCGAACTGTTCAAAAACAACCCGCTGGTGCGGGCCAATGCCCTGGAAGTGTGCGGCACCCCGATTGACCTCAAGCAGGTGACAGCCGACATCTACTCGCTGGCGGGCACCAACGACCACATCACGCCGTGGCAGTCCTGCTACAAGTCGGCGCAGTTGTTTGGCGGCAAGGTCGAGTTCGTGCTGTCCAGCAGCGGGCATATCCAGAGCATCCTCAACCCGCCCGGCAACCCCAAGGCGCGTTACCAGACCAGCGAGAGCATGGGCGAGAAGGCATTGGACTGGCAGGAAAACGCCACCAAGCATACCGACTCGTGGTGGCTGCACTGGCAGGGATGGGTGGGTGAGCGTTCAGGCAAGCTCAAGAAGTCCCCTACGATTTTGGGTAACAAGACCTACGCAGCAGCAGAGGCTGCGCCAGGCACATACGTTCACGAGCGCTAAGGCCACACTTTTGTGTGATTGCAATGAGATCAAATGTGGGAACTCGGTCAGGGTGGGAGCGGGCTTGCTCGCGATGCAGGCAACACGGTGTATCTGTCAGGCCGAGTTGATGCCATCGCGGGCAAGCCCGCTCCCACACACACCTGCTCCCGCATGGGCCGCATTCCAGCAGTAACACTTCACAGGGCTTGAGCATGCCGCAACCGTTCATCTTCCGTACCATCGACCTGGATGGCCAGACCATCCGCACGGCGGTACGACCGGGCAAGTCTCACTTGACGCCATTGCTGATTTTCAACGGCATCGGCGCCAACCTTGAGCTGGTGTTTCCGTTCGTCCAGGCTCTGGACCCGGACCTGGAAGTGATTGCCTTCGACGTACCCGGCGTCGGCGGGTCGTCGACACCCAGCCGCCCCTATCGTTTTCCCGGCCTGGCCAAACTCACCGCGCGCATGCTCGATTACCTGGACTATGGCCAGGTCAATGCCGTGGGGGTTTCCTGGGGCGGCGCCCTGGCGCAGCAGTTTGCCTACGACTACCCGGAACGCTGCAAAAAGCTGATCCTCGCCGCCACCGCCGCCGGCGCCTTTATGGTACCCGGCAAGCCGAAAGTGCTATGGCTGATGGCCAGCCCGCGGCGCTACATCCAACCGTCCCATGTGGTGCGTATCGCACCGATGATTTATGGCGGCTCGTTCCGCCGCGACTCGAAACTGGCCGCCGAACACGCGAGCAAGGTGCGCTCGGCCGGCAAGCTCGGCTACTACTGGCAACTGTTTGCGGGCCTGGGCTGGACCAGCATTCACTGGCTGCACAAGATCAAGCAACCGACCCTGGTACTGGCCGGCGACGACGACCCACTGATCCCGCTGGTCAACATGCGCATGCTGGCCTGGCGCATTCCCAATACCCAACTGCACATCATCGACGATGGCCATCTGTTCCTGATCACCCGGGCCGAAGCCGTGGCACCGATCATCATGAAGTTTCTCCAGGAGGAACGCCTGCGTGCGGTGATCCATCCGCAGCCGGCGCCCTATAGCAACACCTGAGCGGTATCGGGTCAGGACGACCCCTACGCGCAACTTGGCCAGAACCGACTATGGTTCTGAATTGGCGTGCTTGTTGGCGAATTGACGAAGGAGTGTTGACCCATGCGTGACCGACCCGTAAACGTCCCGGCGCCTACACCCGCCGCGTTCATCAATGCACAAAGTGCGATCACCGGGCTGCGCGGCCGGGATCTGCTGTCGACCCTGCGCAGTGTCGCCGCCCATGGCTTGCGCAACCCGCTGCACAGCGCGCGGCATGCGTTGGCATTGGGTGGGCAATTGGGCCGGGTACTACTGGGTGAAACCGTGCACGAACCCAACCCCCACGACAGCCGCTTCGCCGACCCCACCTGGACCCTCAACCCCCTGTACCGGCGCAGCCTGCAAGCTTATTTGAGCTGGCAGAAACAGACCCGGCAGTGGATCGACGACAGCAGCCTGAGCGAAGACGACCGCGCGCGGGCGCATTTTGCCTTCTCGTTGCTCAACGATGCGGTGTCGCCGTCCAACACCCTGCTCAACCCGCTGGCGATCAAGGAGTTGCTCAACTCCGGCGGCAACAGCGTGGTGCGTGGCATGAGCAACCTGTTCGATGACTTGCTGCACAACAACGGCCTGCCGCGCCAGGTCACCAAGCAGGCTTTCGAGGTCGGCAAGACGGTGGCCACCACGCCTGGCTCGGTGGTGTTTCGCAATGAACTGCTGGAGCTGATCCAGTACAAGCCCATGAGCGAAAAACAGTACGCCAAGCCGCTGCTGGTGGTGCCGCCGCAAATCAACAAGTACTACATTTTCGATTTGAGCCCCGCCAACAGCTTCGTGCAGTACGCCCTGAAAAACGGCCTGCAGGTGTTTATGGTCAGTTGGCGCAACCCGGACGTGCGCCATCGCGAGTGGGGCCTGTCAACCTACGTGGCGGCCCTGGAAGAAGCCCTGAACATCTGCCGGGCGATCAGCAGCGCCCGTGAAGTGAACCTGATGGGCGCCTGCGCCGGGGGCCTGACCATCGCCGCCCTGCAAGGCCATCTGCAAGCCAAGCGCCAACAACGGCGGGTCGCCAGTGCCACCTACCTGGTGAGCCTGCTGGACAGCCAGATCGACAGCCCCGCCATGCTGTTTGCCGACGAACAGACCCTGGAAGCGGCCAAGCGCCGCTCCTATCAACAGGGCGTGCTGGATGGCCGCGACATGGCCAAGGTCTTCGCCTGGATGCGCCCCAACGATCTGATCTGGAATTACTGGATCAACAACTACCTGCTCGGCAAGGAGCCACCGGCGTTCGACATCCTGTACTGGAACAACGACAACACCCGCCTGCCGGCAGCCTTGCACGGCGATCTGCTGGATTTTTTCAAGCACAACCCACTGAGCCACCCCGGTGGCCTGGAAGTCTGCGGCACGCCCATCGACTTGCAGAAAGTCACGGTAGACAGCTTCAGCGTGGCCGGAATCAACGATCACATCACGCCGTGGGACGCGGTCTACCGCTCGACCTTGCTGCTGGGCGGCGACAAGCGCTTCGTGCTCTCCAACAGCGGGCATATCCAGAGCATCCTCAACCCGCCGGGCAATCCCAAGGCGAATTTTGTCGAGAACCTCAAGCTGAGCAGCGACCCCCGCGCCTGGTACTACGACGCCAGCCACATCGAGGGCAGTTGGTGGCCGCAGTGGCTTGAGTGGATCCAGCAACGCTCCGGGGTGCAGCGCGAAACCCTGACGGCCCTGGGCAACCAGAACTACCCACCGATGGAAGCGGCGCCGGGCACCTATGTGCGAGTGCGCTGAGCTCAACGATCAGATTAAGAAGACTGGATGAAAACCCGCGACCGGATCCTGGAATGTGCCCTGCAGTTGTTCAACCATAAGGGCGAGCCAAATGTTTCAACCATGGAGGTGGCCAATGAAATGGGGATCAGCCCCGGTAACCTCTATTACCACTTCCATGGCAAGGAGCCCCTGGTACTGGGGCTGTTCGAGCGTTTTCAGGGGGAGTTGGCGCCGCTGCTCGACCCGCCGGCCGATGTGCAGCTGGCACCGGAGGATTACTGGCTGTTCCTGCACTTGATCGTCGAGCGCATGGCGCACTATCGGTTCCTGTTCCAGGACCTGTCGAACCTGGCCGGGCGCTTGCCGAAGCTAGCCAAGGGCATTCGCAACCTGTTGACCGCGCTCAAGCGCACCCTGGCTTCGCTGCTGGCGCGGCTCAAGGCCGAAGGGCAGTTGGTCAGCGATACCCAGGCACTGGGGCAGTTGGTGGAGCAGATCACCATGACCCTGCTGTTTTCCCTGGATTACCAACGCATCCTCGATCGTGAGGCCGAGGTGCGGGTGGCGGTGTATCAAGTGATGATGCTGGTGGCGCCGCATCTGTTGATGCCGGCGCGGTTGGCTACCGAGCGTTTTGCTCTGCGCTACCTGGACGACACGGACTAGAAATGTGGGAGCGGGCTTGCTCGCGATTGCGGTGGGTCAGCCAACAAATCTGGCACTGATACACCGCTATCGCGGGCAAGCCCGCTCCCACACAAGCCCACACACATTAGGAATGTGTTGTTGCAAGCACCCAGTAAAACGCCCGACCTTTGCAGGCCGGGCGCTTTTATTTGTCCCGTGTAAATCAGGACTGACTGGATGGCGTCGGGGTGGCCGGCGTTACAGTCGGGGTCGCTGCGGCGGGCGTCGGCGCGGTGGCCGAGTTGGTCGCAGGTGCCGGGGTTGCAGGCTTGGCCGCTACAGCAGGCTTGGGCGTTGCAGGTTTCTTGGCTACGGCCGGCTTTTTCGCTGCTGGCTTTGCCGCAGGTTTTGCCGCTGCTGGCTTGGCTGCAGGCTTCGCGGCGGCCGGTTTGGCTGCGGGTTTTGCTGCCACTGGCTTGGCAGCCGGCTTGGCCGCAGCCGTTTTTGCCACAGGCTTGGCGGCAGGTTTCGCTGCCGGCTTGGCCGCAGGTTTTGCAGCAGCTTTAGCCGCTACTGGCTTCTTGGCAGCAGGCTTGGCGGCAGGTTTGGCTGCTGCCGTTTTCGCCGCTGGCTTGGCAGCAGGTTTAGCGGCTGGCTTGGCCGCGGCCTTGACCAGTGGCTTGGCCGCGGTTTTCGCCGCAGGTTTGGCCGCAGCCGTTTTCGCGGCCGGCTTGGCAGCAGGCTTGGCCGCTGCTTTGACGGGAGCGACTTTAGCACCGGTCAGCTTTTCGATTTGCTTGGTCAGGGTATCGACCTTGCTGTGCAGCGCCTTCACTTCATTGCGGCTCGGCACGCCCAGGCGCGAAATAGCACTGTTCAGGCGCTTGTCGAGTGCACCTTCAAGTTCGCCCCAAGTACCCAGTACCTGCTTTTTCGCATCACTGATACGGGACTTGGCCGAACTCGCGCTCGCCTTGGCCGCATCTACTTGTTTACCGACTGTGCTCTTGGTCAACTTCTCGGCCTTCTCGCCGTCTTTAACCAAAGTCTCGAAGAGTTTGCTGCCGTCACTGTCGATCTTCGAGTACACGCCTAAACCAGCCAGCCAGATCTTGCGGGAGTATTCTTCAACTTTCCCGACCCAAGAGCTGCCTTCTTTCTGAGTAGTCTTTTTAACAGCCATCCGATGTCTCCTTAGTGTTTACGCGCGACACGTTCGAGCAATGCCGTTAGCTCATCGAGCTTAGCAGAGAGTGTCTCCACGTCATGTTTAGACGCAATGCCGATTCGATTCAAGGCACTTGCAACACGCGCGTCAAAAGCCTTCTCGACTTTATCCAGTTGCACTTCGACGCGACCTTTGACGCTGGAGACATTGCTCTTAACGTAATCAATCTGACTGTTGGCAGCATCAAGTTGTTCATTCACAACTTTTTTGCCTTTGCTTTCAACATGTTGACCGGTCTTAACGAGTTCCTTGAAGTACTCGCTGCCTTCGCTGCCGACCTTCGCGTAAGCCCCCAAACCCGCCAGCCAGATCTTGCGAGCATAGGTTTTAACGTCGCTCAGAGCGCTGATTTGGGTGTCGATTTTTTTCTTCAAAATAACTTTGGCCATGGTGCACCTCACGCATAAAAGGGTGGAGGAACTGCCCACAGGAGTTGAGGGCTGAGTACAAAGTAGGGAGAAAAATTAGAATCGGCACCCTAAGAACAGCACAATGAGCCTCCAGCCAATGCGGCGCGCAGTCGCAGATCAGGCCAGGGCTTTATCCAGGGCCTTCTCGATTTCGGACTTGATGGTGCCACTCATGGCCGACATCAACAGGCCCAGTTCCACTTCAATCCTTAACGAATCCTCGGCCACTTTCAGCGTGCCTTTGACGCCGGAACGCTTGAGGTTCAACGTGTCGCCAGACCAAGATGGCTCCAGGCCATATTGTTCCTTGAGTTTATGCGCCAACTTCTCGGCTTTCGCCCTGGCAGCTTCCTTACCCAGTGCGTGGGCACGTTCAATCTGTATGCGGGCCATTTGAATGACTCCTCGTTATAAAGACGTATTGAGCACCCTGCTCACCCGCCATGCGGCAAAAGGTCTCGGCGGCCACCTATCTTACCTTCAGCCTTGCCAAGACAAAGCATGCCTTGGGGATTAGAATGCCCCCATTCTCTTTTGGTGACAGCGATATGACTGATCAGCGCAAAGGCAGCGATGCCGAACCCACCACTCACTTCGGCTTCAAGAACGTCCCGGAAAGCCAGAAAGCGGAAAAAGTCGCTGAAGTGTTCCACTCCGTGGCCGCCAAGTACGACCTGATGAACGACGTGCTGTCGGGCGGCATGCACCGCCTGTGGAAACGTTTCACCATCGAGTTGTCCGGCGTGCGCACCGGCAACCGGGTGCTGGATATCGCCGGTGGCACCGGCGACCTGGCCGCCAAGTTCTCCAAGCTCGTTGGCCCCACCGGCCAGGTGGTATTGGCGGACATCAACGGCTCGATGCTCAAGGTGGGCCGCGATCGCCTACTGGACAAGGGCGTGGCGGGTAATATCGAGTTCGTCCAGGCCGACGCTGAAAAGCTGCCATTCCCCGACAACCATTTCGACTGCGTGACCATCGCCTTCGGCCTGCGCAACGTGACCCACAAGGAAGACGCCCTGCGCTCGATGCTGCGGGTGCTCAAGCCCGGTGGTCGCCTGCTGGTGCTGGAGTTCTCCAAGCCGACCAACGCGCTGATGTCCAAGGTCTACGACACCTACTCGTTCGCCTTCATGCCGTTGATGGGCAAGCTGATCACCAATGATGCCGAGAGCTATCGCTACCTGGCCGAGTCGATCCGCATGCACCCCAACCAGGAAACCCTGAAGTCGATGATGGTCGAGGCCGGCTTCGACCGCGTGACCTATCACAACATGACCTCCGGTATCGTCGCCCTGCATCGCGGCATCAAGCCCTGATGTTGTTCACGGGCCTTCTCGCCAGTGTCGAACACGGCCTCAACCGTGTCCTGCGCCTGGACAGCACCGCCCTGGCACGGCTGGCGCACCTGAACGGCAAGATCATTGCCGTCGATTGCACCAGCCCGGCCTTGCAGCTGTTTATCCTGCCCAGCGATGAAGGCCTGATGCTCGCCGCGCACTGGGCCGCCGATGCCGACTGCACCCTGCGTGCACCGGCGGCGAGCCTGCTGCGCCTGGCCTTGAGCCGTGACAAGACCGCGATCCTGCACGGCCCCGAGGTGACCCTTGAAGGCGACAGCGCGGTGCTGATGGACCTGGCCGCCGTGCTGCAAGACTTGGAGCTGGACTGGGAATACGAGCTGTCGCGCTGGCTCGGCCCGGTGGCCACCCAGTTGATCAGCGGGCACCTGCGCAGCCGTTCGCGCTGGTACCAGCAGGGTTTCGCCAGTCTCAATCAGAACCTCGCCGAATACCTGAGCGAAGAATCGCGCACCCTCGTCGGACAACGGGAAGCCGAAGCGCGCTTTCGTGAACTCGACCAGGCCAAACTCGACCTGGAACGGCTTGAGGCGCGCTTCGAGCGCCTGAACCGCTCCCTTGATCCAAGCGATAACGCATGAAGCTGCTCGCCGTCCGCCGTCTGTTCCGAATCCAACGCGTCGTCATTCGCTACCGCCTCGATGACCTGCTGTTCGCCCTGCCGCTGCCGTGGTTGTTGCTGGCAGTGCGCTACGTGCTGCCGTGGCGCTGGTTCCCGCGCAAGACCCTGGACCTGAGCCGTGGCGCACGCCTGCGCCTGGCCTTGCAGGACCTGGGGCCGATCTTCATCAAGTTCGGGCAGATCCTGTCGACCCGTCGGGACCTGCTGCCCGAGGATATCGCCGACGAGCTGATGCTGTTGCAGGACCGCGTGCCGCCGTTCGACTCACAGCAGTCGATGAAGCTGATCGAAGAACAGCTGGGCAAGAAAATCAGCGAAGTGTTCAGCCGTTTCGACGTCGAGCCCCTGGCCTCGGCCTCGGTTGCCCAGGTGCACGCCGCCCAGCTTAAAACCGGCGAAGAGGTGGTGGTCAAGGTGATCCGCCCTGGCCTCAAGCCGATCATCGGCCAGGACCTGGCCTGGCTGTTCATTCTGGCCCGCGCCGCCGAGCGCTTCTCTGCCGATGCGCGCCTGTTGCACCCGGTGGATGTGGTCGCCGACTACGAAAAAACCATCTACGACGAACTCGACCTGTTGCGTGAAGCAGCCAACGCCAGCCAGCTCAAGCGCAACTTCGAAGGCTCGCCACTGCTGTACGTGCCGCAGGTCTATTGGGACTGGTGCCGGCCAAAGGTGCTGGTGATGGAGCGCATCTACGGCGTGCAGGTCACGGATCTGGCGACCCTGGCCGACCAGCGCACCGACATGAAGATGCTCGCCGAGCGTGGTGTGGAGATTTTCTTCACCCAGGTGTTTCGCGACAGCTTCTTCCACGCCGACATGCACCCCGGCAATATCTTCGTCAGCACGGTAAATCCATGGAGCCCGCAGTACATCGCGATCGACTGCGGCATCGTCGGCAGCCTCACCCCCGAGGACCAGGACTACCTGGCGCGCAACCTGTTTGCCTTCTTCAAGCGTGACTACCGGCGCGTGGCGCAATTGCACATCGATTCGGGCTGGGTGCCGGCCGAAACCAAGCTCAATGAGTTCGAGGCAGCAATCCGCACCGTGTGCGAGCCGATCTTCGAAAAACCGTTAAAAGATATTTCATTCGGCCAGGTACTGATGCGCCTGTTCCAGACCGCGCGACGCTTCAATATGGAAGTGCAGCCGCAACTGGTGCTGCTGCAAAAGACCCTGCTCAATATCGAAGGCCTGGGCCGCCAGCTGTACCCGGACCTGGACCTGTGGAACACCGCGCAACCGTTCCTCGAACGCTGGATGCGCGAGCGCGTCAGCCCGAAAACCCTGCTGGGCAACCTGCAAAGCCAGGTCGAGCAGCTACCGCACCTGGCCAACATGACCCGCGACCTGCTCGAGCGCATGTCCCAGCCCCACGCCAAGGACCCGGCGCCGCCGTGGCACCAGCGCAAGGACGACTGGTTCCTGCGCCTGCTGGGCGCGGCGCACCTGGGCGGTGGCGCGGTGCTCGCAGCCGGTGGGCCGTTGAACGAGCTGGGCCATTGGCCGGCCGGGATCATGGTCGCCGTGGGTCTTTATCTGGTCGTGCGTCGATAGGCCGACCGGTTATACACTGTTGCACATTGCCGGGGCGGGTCGCGCACGGCTGTCGGAGTCGAAGATGAAAGACTGGCTGGACGAGATCAAATGGGACAGTGACGGCCTGGTGCCGGCCATTGCCCAGGACCACAAGACCGGGCGCATCCTGATGATGGCCTGGATGAACCGCGAGGCCCTGAGCCTGACTGCCGCCGAGCAGCGTGCCATCTACTGGTCACGTTCCCGTGGCAAACTGTGGCGCAAGGGCGAAGAGTCCGGGCATGTACAAAAGCTGCACGAAATGCGCCTGGACTGCGACGCCGACGTGATCGTGCTGATGGTCGAGCAAGTCGGCGACATCGCCTGTCATACCGGCCGCCACAGCTGCTTCTACCGAGTGTTCGAGAACGGCGCGTGGAAAACCGTCGAGCCGGTGCTCAAAGACCCGCACGCCATTTACTCGGCAGGACATTGAACATGAGCGATACCCTGAACCGTGTGGCCCAGGTGCTGGAGGACCGCAAAGGTGCGGACGCCGACAGCTCCTATGTCGCCAGCCTGTACCACAAGGGCCTGAACAAGATTCTGGAAAAACTCGGCGAAGAATCCGTCGAGACCATCATCGCCGCCAAGGATGCCGAAATCAGCGGCGATTACAGCGATGTCATCTATGAGACCGCTGACTTGTGGTTCCATAGCCTGGTCATGCTCGCCCAACTGGGGCAGCACCCACAGGCCGTGCTGGATGAACTGGACCGTCGCTTCGGCTTGTCCGGGCACGCCGAAAAGGCCTCGCGCCCGTCCGCCTGAATAACTTTCTGACTGAGGAATTGCAGCATGGGCATTTTTGACTGGAAACACTGGATCGTCATTCTCGTAGTGGTCGTCCTGGTGTTCGGTACCAAGAAACTGAAGAACCTGGGCACTGATGTCGGCGAATCCATCAAGGGCTTTCGCAAGGCCATGAACGACGACGAAAAACCGGCCGATACCGGCGCCACCCCGGTTCCACCGGCGCAACCTGTACACCCGCAGGCGGCACAGCCGATCACCGAGCGTCGCACCTTCGACGTACAGGCCGAGAAAGTCGAAGAGCCGTCCCGCAAAGACTCGTGAGCACTGACTAATGTTTGGTATCAGCTTCTCTGAACTGCTGCTCGTCGGCCTCGTTGCCCTGCTGGTGCTGGGGCCTGAACGCCTGCCCGGCGCCGCGCGCACGGCCGGCCTGTGGGTCGGGCGCCTGAAACGCAGTTTCAACGCCATCAAACAGGAAGTTGAACGGGAAATCGGCGCCGACGAGATTCGCCGGCAACTGCACAACGAACACATTCTGTCCCTGGAGCAGGAAGCGCGCAAAATCCTCGCGCCCCAGCAACAGGCGCCGACACCGGTTGAGCCGGTGCCCGAGCAGAGCATTGCGCCGGTGGCCGAGACGCCCCCGATCGCCACGCCCGCTCCCCCAGCAGAGCCTGCGCCGACGCCTACCGCGTCGCCCGCTCCCCACGACCCTACATTGCCGCCGCGAGCCCCATGAGCGCTGATAAACCGGAAAACGACCAGCATATGCCGCTGGTCTCGCACCTCACCGAGTTGCGCACCCGCCTGCTGCGGTGTGTCGCGGCGATCTTCGTGATCTTTGCCGGGCTGTTTGCCTTTACCCAGCAGATCTACACCTTCGTCTCCACGCCACTGCGCGAGTACCTGCCGGTGGGCGCGACGATGATCGCCACCGACGTGTCCTCGCCGTTCCTCACGCCGCTCAAGTTGACGATGATGGTGTCGCTGTTCTTGGCGATCCCGGTGATCCTGCACCAGATCTGGGGCTTTATCGCACCGGGCCTGTACAAGCATGAAAAACGCATCGCGGTGCCGCTGTTGGTGTCGAGCATCATGCTGTTCTACACCGGCATGGCGTTCGCCTACTTCCTGGTGTTCCCACTGATCTTCAAGTTCTTCGCCGCCGCTACCCCGGCCGGTGTGGAAATGATGACCGACATCACCAGTTACCTCGACTTCGTGATGACGCTGTTCTTCGCCTTCGGCGTGGCCTTCGAGATCCCGGTGGCGGTGGTGCTGCTGGTGTGGATCGGCGTGGTCGACGTGAAGTACCTGCGCAAGATTCGCCCGTACGTGATCATCGGCTGCTTCGTGGTCGGCATGATCCTGACTCCGCCGGATATCTTCTCGCAAACCTTGCTGGCCGTGCCGATGTGGATGCTGTTTGAAATTGGCATCTTGTTTGGCAGCCTGATAAGCAAGCGCGGCGAACACCCGGATGACCAACCCGCCGATGACGACCAGCCGCCAGCGACCCAACCGTGAACCTGTTGCTGCTTGAAGAGGCCGACTTTATCGCGGCCGACCGGGTCGTGCTGCGTGACCGGCGCCTGGTGCACATGCAAGAAGTGCATCGCGCCGCGGTCGGCGACAGCCTGCGCGTGGGGCGCATTGGCGGCTTGATGGGCAATGCACAGTTGCTGCGCCTGGAAGCGGGCGAGGCCGAGCTGCAAATCAGCCTCGACCAGCCGCCACCGGCCAAGCTGCCACTGACCCTGCTGCTGGCCTTGCCACGCCCGAAAATGCTCCGTCGGGTGTTGCAGACCGTGGCGTCCATGGGTGTGCCACGGGTGGTGCTGGTCAACAGTTATCGGGTCGAGAAAAGTTTCTGGCAGACCCCGTTCCTGGAGCCCGAAGCCATCCGCGAGCAACTGATCCTCGGCCTGGAACAGGCGCGGGATACGGTGCTGCCCGAGATCGTCATCGAAAAACGCTTCAAGCCCTTCGTTGAAGACCGCCTGCCGGCCCTGGCCCAGGACACCCTGGGCCTGGTCGGGCATCCCGGCGATTACCCGGCCTGCCCACGCGGCCTGGATGAACCGGTGACCCTGGCCATCGGCCCCGAAGGTGGCTGGATTCCCTATGAAGTGGACTTGCTGGCCAAGGCCGGCTTGCAGCCGGTGCAACTGGGCGCGCGGATCCTGCGCGTAGAAACTGCCGTGACCGCCCTGCTCGCCCGCCTCTTCTAACCCCGCCCCTCCAAACACCACGGGGCTTTGTGCCGCTACAGAATCCCGCTCGCATGCCGATACCCTCAGGATAAGTCCAAGCCTTGTTCAGGGGAGTTCACCGCATGTACCGTTGGCTAGCTGAAAAACTGGGGAATGTGAGCGTCAATCGCAAGCTGAGCGTGGGCTTTGGCCTGGTCTTGGTCCTCACGCTGCTGATCACCTTCACCGGCTGGACGGGCCTGAGTGGCGTGATCAGCCGTGGCGATAAACTGGGTTTTATTTCCAGCCTCAACGAACTCACCAAAGACCTGCGCCAGGCCCGGCTGGACTATGAAATGCGCCGTGGCGAACAAGGCCCGGGGCTGGTCAACGAGCTTATGGATAAACTCGACAGCGGCCTGAAGACCGCGCGCAGCCAGATCGAGCAACCGGCCGATGTCGCCATCATCGATGAGCAGTTGGCCGCCGTCGCCAAGTATCGACAGGCCTTTGGCGCCATGGTCCAGGCCGGTGCCCACCGCGAAGATGCACGCAGCAAGCTTGGCGCTACCGCCGACAACGCCGTCGGGCGCGTCGCGGAAATCGAAAAAGTCCTGCTGCAAGGTGACAGCGTCCCCCAGTTCAACAGCGCGGTCGAACTGAGCAAGTTGATCCAGCAGGCGCGTTTCCAGGTGCGCGGCTATACCTACAGCGCCAAGGTCGAAGCTGAGCAACCGGCGCTGGATGCCATTGCCAACGCCCTGAAGAGCGCCGACAGCCTGCGCAGCCAACTGCCGGATCAATACAGCGCCAACCTGCAGGAGGCCAGCGACTCCCTCAAGGCCTACCTCGCCGCCGTCAGTCAGTTTCGCGATTCCCAGGTGGCCAGCGCCGCGGCCCTCAAGGCCATGGCCGAGCAAGGTGACCTGCTGTTCGAGCGCAGCAAAAAACTCACCGCCTCCCAAACCATCATCCGCGACGCCGACGCCGCACAGGCCAAGTTCCTGTTGATGCTGGCCACCGCCCTGGCGCTGGTCTTTGGCATGGTGGCGGCCTGGGCGATTACCCGGCAGATCGTGATTCCACTGAGCCAGACCCTCAAGGTCGCCGAGCGCGTCGCCGCCGGTGACCTGACCCATGATCTGGTTTCGCAACGCCAGGACGAATTGGGCCAACTGCAACGCGCCATGCAAAGCATGACCATGGGCCTGCGTGACCTGATCGGCGGGATCAGCGACGGCGTGACGCAAATTGCCAGCGCCGCCGAAGAGTTGTCGGCGGTTACCGAGCAGACCAGCGCCGGGGTCAACAGCCAGAAGGTGGAGACCGACCAGGTCGCCACCGCGATGAACGAAATGGCCGCCACCGTGCAGGAAGTGGCGCGCAATGCCGAGGAGGCCTCGGAAGCCGCCGTCGCCGCCGACCAACAAGCCCGCGAAGGCGACAGGGTGGTCGGCGAAGCCATCGCCCAGATCGAGCGCCTGGCCGGCGAAGTCGGCAATTCCACCGAGGCCATGGGCCATCTCAAGCGCGAAAGCGACAAGATCGGCAGCGTGCTGGACGTGATCAAGTCCGTGGCCCAGCAAACCAACCTGCTGGCACTCAACGCCGCCATTGAAGCGGCACGCGCCGGGGAAGCCGGCCGTGGCTTCGCGGTGGTGGCCGATGAGGTGCGCAGCCTGGCGCAGCGCACGCAAAAATCCACCGAAGAGATCGAAGAGCTGATCGTTGGCCTGCAAAGCGGCACCCAGCAGGTGGCGACCATCATGGACAACAGCCGTGGCCTCACCGACAGCAGCGTCGAGCTGACCCGTCGCGCCGGCAATGCCCTGGGGAACATCACCCGCACGGTCTCGGCCATCCAGGCGATGAACCAGCAGATCGCCACCGCCGCCGAGCAACAGAGCGCCGTGGCCGAAGAGATCAACCGCAGCGTGCTGAACGTACGCGATGTGTCCGAGCAGACCGCAGCAGCCAGCGAAGAGACTGCCGCCTCCAGTACCGAACTGGCGCGCCTGGGCACCCATCTGCAATCACTGGTCGGCCGCTTCCGGGTCTGACCCCTGCCCTTCGCGGCGATCCGTCCGGGTCGCCGCTCGCAGCTTGTGAAATTTCCTACACGTTTTTCAGGCCATGATCGGTACACCTGGCGCCTACGCCGACTAGCGTTCAAATGGATTCAATGTGTCCGCGCCCGTCGGCGCCCCGGCACGTCGAACGCCTTTGTTCACTTGCCGGAGGTTGGCCATGCTTCGTCGAATGACTCAACTGCTGGGTAACACCAGCGTCACTCTCAAACTGGTCCTGGGTTTTGCCTTGGTGCTGGCCCTGAGCCTTGTAATCGCCCTGACTGGCTGGCAGTCCCTCGCCGCCTCGCTCTACCGCTCACAAACCCTGACCGTGCTCGCGCAACTGGCAGTGACCGGTGAACAAGTGCGGGCCGACCGCATCGTGTACCGCACCCTGGACAACGCAACCAGCCTCAATAAATTGAGCGTCTCCATGGACGAGGTCGACGGGTACATGAGCGAGCTGTCAAACCGTCTCAAGGCGCCAAAAGCCCTGCAATACCTGCAGAGCATGGCCAGTATTTCAGGCAAGTTCAAAACCACGCTCAAGGATGTGCCCTCACTGGTCAAGCAGCGGGAAACTGCCCGCGAACAGCTGAAACAGAGCTCCATCCGTACCAGCGACAGCCTGGCGCAACTGGCCAGCGACCTGCCCGACCAGGACGACGAAAAAGCCCTCGATGCCATCGAAGCCCTGCGCCTGGCCATTGAACAAGCCGAAGACCGCGCCCTGAGCCCGGCCTGGGCGGCCAGCAGCCTGGATACCTATGCCCAGGCCGTCAGCGACGCCGAGCGCAGCCTCGAACTCGCCCAGGCGGCCGTGGAGAAACTGCCCGTGGACAACAGCGCATTGAAAAATGCCGTGCTCAGCCTGCGCACCCATCTGGCACGCCTGCGCGATACCCAGCTCACCACCGAAACGGCGCAAAACGAGTTGGAGCAGCAGCTGGATCAACTGCTGGTGCAGAGTGACCTGTTGAGCCAGGACCAGACCCAGCGCCGCAATCGGGAAGCCGAACAGGCCCGCACCCAGACGCTCGCCATTACCGCTGCGGCTGTGCTCTTTGGCGCCCTGGCCGCCTGGATAATCGCCGGGCAGATCGTCAAGCCACTGCGCAGGGCCCTGGCCGTGGCCAATCGCATTGCCGACGGCGACCTCAGCCACGATGTGCAGACCCGGCGCCGCGATGAGCTGGGCCAGTTGCAATGCAGCATGGCGCAAATGACCCTGAACCTGCGGGGGCTGATTGGCAGCATCAGCGACAATGCCCGGCAGATCGCCAGCGCCGCCGAGGAGTTGTCGGCCGTCACCGAGCAAACCCGGGCGGGCGTGAATAATCAGCGTGACGAAACCGAGCAGGTGGCGACCGCCATGAACCAGATGCTCGCCACCGCCCAGGAAGTCGCGCGGCATGCCGAACAGGCCTCGATTGCCGCCAGCCAGGCCAACCAGCAGACCGAACTGGGCGACCAGGTGGTGACGGATGCGGTGGCGCACATTGAACACCTGGCCCACGAGATGGCGCGCTCCAGCCAGGCGATGCTGGGCCTGCAACGGGAAAGCCAGAAGATCGGCAGCGTGCTGGAGGTGATCAAGTCGGTGTCCCAGCAGACCAACCTGCTGGCGCTCAATGCGGCGATCGAGGCCGCACGCGCAGGTGAAGCCGGCCAGGGATTTGCCGTGGTGGCCGACGAAGTACGCAGCCTTGCCCAGCGCACCCAACAGTCCGCCGAGGAAATCGAAGAACTGATCGGCGGCTTGCACAGCGGCACGCAACAGGTCGCCGACATCATGGACAACAGCCGCGCCCTGACCGACCGCAGCGTCGGCCTGACGCGCAATGCCGGCGACGCCCTGACGGAAATCGCGCGCACCGTGCTGGTCATCCAGGAAATGAACCCACAGATCGCCGCCGCCGCCGAACAGCAAAGTGCGGTGGCCGAGGAGATCAATCGCAGCGTGTTGAAGGTCAGGGATGTGTCGGAGCAAACCGCCGCTGCCAGCGAACAGACGGCGGCGGCGAGTATTGAATTGGCACGGCTGGGCACGAATCTTCAGCAGTGCGTAGGCAAGTTCAAGGTCTGAACCTGCCCCCGTGGGTTACAGAACCTGGCGCAGGAACGCCTGTGCCCGTGGGTCCTTCGGTGCATCAAAGAACTGCGCGGGTGCAGCGTCTTCCAACAGTTTGCCGTGATCGAAGAACAGCACCCGGTCTGCCACTTCACGGGCAAAGCCCATTTCGTGGGTCACGCAGACCATGGTCATGCCTTCCAGGGCCAGGGTCTTCATGACGTCCAGCACTTCGCCGACCATTTCCGGGTCCAGTGCCGAGGTGGGCTCGTCAAACAACATGACCTTGGGTTCCATGGCCAGCGCCCGGGCAATCGCCACGCGCTGTTGCTGGCCACCCGAGAGCCGCGAGGGGAACTCGTTGGCTTTTTGGGCGATGCCGACCTTTTCCAGCAATGCCAGGGCCTTGGCCTCGCGCTCCTTCTTGCCGCGCTTGCGCACGACTTTCTGCGCCAGGCACAGGTTTTCCAGCACGGTCATGTGCGGGAACAGGTTGAAATGCTGGAACACCATGCCGACTTCCCGGCGATAGGCGTTCACGTCGGTCTTGGGGTCGGCCAGTTGCAGGCCATCAATGCTCACCGAGCCCGAATCGAACTCTTCCAGGCCGTTGAGGCAGCGCAGGAACGTCGATTTGCCGGAGCCGGACGGGCCGATCACCACCAGCACCTCGCCCTTGGCTACCTGGGTGGTGACGTGATCCACCGCGCGCACCACGTGCCCACGGGTGTCGAAGACTTTTACCAGATCGCGCACTTCAATCACTTTGGGCGAGCCTCCGCTCAAGCCGGCTGGCCATTTTCGACAGCGGCAGGTTGATCAGCAGGTACAGGCCTGCGACACAGAACAGGATTTCAAACGGCGAGAACGAGGTGGTGATGACCTCGCGACCGCTCTTGAGCAGCTCGGTAATGGCGATCACCGACACCAACGAGGTGTCCTTGACCAGACTGATAAATTGCCCGGCCAACGGCGGCAGCACGCGCTTGAAGGCCTGCGGCAGCACCACATGGCGCATCGACTGGCAGGCGCTCAAGCCCAGGGAGCGGGCAGCTTCGCCTTGGCCACGGGCAATCGACTGCACGCCGGCACGCACGATTTCGGCCACGTAGGCGCCGGTAAACAGCGACAGCGCGGCGATGCCGGCGAACTCGCGCGACAGGTTCAGCACCGTGCCGATGAAAAAGTAGAAAATGAAGATCTGTACCAATAGCGGCGTACCGCGTACCAGTTCGACATAGATCGTCGACAGATCGCGCAAGGTCGGATTATTCGACAAACGACACAGGCCGGTTGCCAGGCCGATGAACAAGCCCAATACCCCCGAGACCAGCGACAGCCACAGGGTGGTCCACAACCCCCACATCAATGGGCCCAGCGCCCAGTGCCGGGTCACACCGATCACATCGCCCTCGGCCACATCGTCGCCACGGGCCACTTGCAGGCTGTTTTCGGCCACCGTCAGGTGCTGTTCGGCGCCGGCGTCGTTGCGCAGGGTGACTTGCGCCACGTCGCCCTTGCGCACCAACTCGACCACCGTGGAAATATCCGCCGCCCGCTTGGACTCTTCAGCCTGGTAGGCGAAGTATTGCGGCACGCGGTTCCAGCGCCATTCGTAGGACATCAGCGAGGTGGCGTAGTACAACGCGCCGGCCATGCCGACCAGCACCAGCACGGTCAGCAGGTGCCAGGGCCATTGGGCTTTTTTCTGTTTCATTGCGGGTTCCGGGATGTGTATCGGCTGTCAGGCCGCCATCGCGGGCAAGCCCGCTCCCACACTGGAATGCATTCCAAATGTGGGAGCGGGCTTGCCCGCGATGGGCGCGACGCGGTTTCTAGCTTATTCCATGTCCTTGAGCCACTCGGAGCTCTTGAACCACTTGTCATGGATGCGATCGTAGGTGCCGTCGTTGCGGATCTGGTGCAGGAAGTTATTGATGAAGTTGATGCTGTCGTAGTCGCCCTTCTTCAAACCGAATGCCAGCGGCTCGTAGGTGAAGGGTTCTTCGAGGTACACCAGCTTGCCATTGCCGACTTTTTTCTCGGCAACCACGTTGTACGGCGCGTCGTAGACAAAGGCGTCGGCCTTGCCGTTGACCACGTCGAGCACACCTTCCTGCTCGTTGTCGTAGCCGTGGTACTTGGCCTTGGAGATCAGCTTCTTGGCCACCATCTCACCCGTAGTGCCGAGTTTGGAGGTCAGGCGGTACTTCTCGTCATTCAGGTCTTTGTAGGACTTGATGGTGCCTTCCAGTTCCTTGCGGATCAGCAGGGTCTGGCCAACCACGATGAAGGGTTCGCTGAAGTTCAGGCGCAGGTTGCGTTCCTGGGTCAGGGTCATGCCGCTGCCGATCATGTCGAACTTGCCGGTGAGGAAGGCTGGGATGATGCCGTCGTAACCGGTGGAGACCAGTTCCAGCTTGACCCCCATGGACTTGGCCATCGCCTTGAGCAGGTCGACTTCAAAACCAATGATTTCGCCACGCTTGTTGGTCATCTCAAACGGCATGTAGGTCGGATCCATGCCGACTTTCAAGGTGCCGCGCTTGACCGCTTCGTCAATCGCACCGGCCTGGGCCGTATTGACTGCCAGCAGGGCCGTAACGCCGAGCATCAGCATCGAAAGATACTTTTTCATCACCAAGTCCCCTGACTCATTTTATTTTGATGCAGGCCTTCACAGGGCTGCACTATTTCTTCGGGGAGCGATGCTAACCCACTCGCCCACCGGCACAAAGGTCTAGCCGGGATTTGTTGGCGGATATGACAGAAAAACCCCACAAAACCCCGGAGAAAAGCGCAGTTAGACGGCTTGACCTGACGGGTAAGCCCCCAGGAGTTATGTAAGCAGTTGTGACCATCATTCGATCTCCGACAACCAGTCCGTGTCCCGAAACCACTTGTCATGCAGCCGATCGTAGGTGCCGTCCTGGGCTATCTGATTAAGGAAGTGATTGATCCAGTTCAGGCTATCGTAATCGCCCTTTGGCAATCCAAACGCCAGGGGTTCGTAGGTGAAGGGCTGCTCCAGGGCCAGCAGTTCGCGGTTTTGCGGCTTGGCCAGGGCAATCAGGTTATAGGGCGCATCATGGATAAAGGCATCAACCCTCCCGTCGACCAACTGGCGCACGCCTTCCTCCTCCGTGGCAAAGCTGCGCAGTTGCGCAGCCCCCAGGAAGCGCCGCGCCGCCGCTTCGCCGGTGGTGCCGTCTGCGGCAGCAATCCGATAGCCGGCTTCGTTCAGGTCTTCAATGCTGCTGACTTTGCCGGCCAGGCGCGGGTGCAGCAGTACGGTCTGGCCAACGATGATGAACGAGTCGCTGAAGTTGAGCTTGAGGTTGCGCTCCTGGGTTACGGTCATACCGCTGCCGATCATGTCGAAGCGGCCGCCCAGCAGGCCCGGGATCAGCTCGGTATAGGCCACCGGCACCCATTCCAGCGCCACCCCCAGGGCATTGCTCATTTCTTCGAGCAGGTCAGCTTCAAAGCCGATAACACGCCCCTGTTTGTCGGTCATTTCAAAGGGCACGTAGTTGGGGTCGGTCCCCACTTTCAAGACCCCGCGCCGCACGGCCTCATCAATGGCGCCCGCGTGCGCCATCTGTACCTGTAGCAACGCGACAATACCCAGCAGTATCGACCAGTAACCCTTGATCATGAAAAGCCCCTTTTTCATTAAGCAGCCGCGTACCGTGCGTTGCGGGTCTAGCGCAAGCCACAGGCGGTCGAGTCAGATTTGGGGGGCGATCCTAACCCACTGGCAGGCACGGCAATACGCCTTGAACCAGGGTCTTTTGTATCGAAGTTAGAAGGCTAAGGCAGAAGCGAAAAACGCTGTAGGAAGGGCGTTTCAAGCGCCCCCGAGACGAATCCCGGGGGCGTCTGAATCAGGCTGGCTGAGCCTGGGATGACAGCGGCTTGAGCGGCAGCAACGGCGCATGCGGGTCGGCCTTGACCGATTCGCGCCAGGCGCCAAGCCATTCGGCATGCCCCTCGCTCCAGACTTGCTCATGCAGGCGCCCCAGGGCCACCGGGTCGCTGAGCAAGGCCACGCGCTCGTTGTTGTTCAGGCCCGCGGGGCCGACTTTCAGGGCATGTCGCACGCGATCGGCGCGCAGCCACTCAATCGGCTCCGCATGGCCATGGCGGGAGGTCGCCAGGGCACAGGCCAGGGCGTTCTGCTGCGGATCGACCACTGCCCGGATAAAACCGTCATTCAGTGCATGCCAACGGTTTTCGTGGGTGTAGCGGTCGGTCGACAGCAGCGCCTGCGGCGGATTGTATTCCTCGGGGATCAAGAACAGGCTTTCGTCGCGCGACTTGAGGCCCAGCTTGACCCGGCTGGAGATCACCGAGACCGGGATCGACAACATCAGCGAACCGACAATCGGCACCAGCCACCACAGGAAGCTTGGATTCAACCACACCACCAGCAGCGCCCAGAAGAAGCCCAGCAAGGTCTGCGGGCCGTGGCGCTTGACTGCCTCGCTCCATGGCGTGGAGTCATCGTCACGTTGCGGCGAGTTCCAGGTCGCAGCCCAGCCGAGGAACGCGGCGAGCACGAAGCGGGTGTGGAAAATCATCCGTACCGGCGCCAGCAGCATGGAGAACAACATCTCCAGCAGCATCGACAAGGTCACCTTGAACTTGCCACCGAACTCTTTCGCGCCCTTGGCCCAGATCAGGATGATGCTCAGCAATTTAGGCAGGAACAGCAGCACGATGGTGGTGGAGAACAGGGCCACCGCCTTGTCCGGATGCCATTGCGGCCACAGCGGGTACAACTGGCGCGGCGCCATGAAGTACTGCGGCTCCATCAGGGTGTTGACCGCCAGCAGGGCCGTGGACAGCACCAGGAACAGGAACCACAACGGCGCCGACAGGTACGACATCACGCCAGTGAGGAACACCGCACGGTGTACCGGGTGCATGCCCTTGACCAGGAACAGGCGGAAGTTCATCAGGTTACCGTGGCACCAGCGACGGTCACGCTTGAGCTCGTCCAGCAGGTTGGGCGGCAGTTCTTCGTAGCTGCCCGGCAAGTCGTAGGCAATCCACACGCCCCAGCCGGCACGGCGCATCAGCGCAGCTTCAACGAAGTCGTGGGAAAGAATCGAGCCGGCAAACGCACCTTTACCCGGTAATGGCGCCAGGGCGCAGTGCTCGATAAACGGCTTCATGCGGATGATCGCGTTGTGGCCCCAGTAGTGGGATTCGCCCAACTGCCAGAAGTGCAGGCCCGCGGTGAACAGCGGGCCGTAGACGCGGGTGGCGAACTGCTGCATGCGCGCATACAGGGTGTCCATGCCCGAGGCACGTGGCGCGGTCTGGATGATCCCGGCGTCCGGCGTGGCTTCCATCAGGCGCACCAGGCTGGTCAGGCATTCGCCGCTCATCACGCTGTCGGCGTCGAGGACCACCATGTACTTGTAGTCACCGCCCCAGCGACGGCAGAAGTCGTCAAGGTTGCCGCTCTTGCGTTTGACGCGACGACGACGGCGGCGATAGAAAATCTTGCCAAAGCCACCGGCCTCGCGGCAGACGTCGAGCCAGGCTTGCTGTTCGGCAATGCAGATGTCGGCGTCGTTACTGTCGCTGAGCACAAAGAAGTCGAAACGATCCAGATCGCCAGTGGCAGCGACCGACTCGAAGGTCGCGCGCAGGCCGGCAAACACCCGGGGCACGTCTTCGTTGCAGATCGGCATGACCAGCGCGGTACGGGCCTCTTTCGGGATTGGCTCGTCGCCGGCGCTTTTCCCGGAGATCCGGTACTTGTCGTGACCGGTAAGCAACTCAAGGAAACCCATCAGCGCAGTCCAGAAACCCGCCGAAACCCAGCAGAACAGGATGCCGAACATGATCAGGATGCTGGTTTGCAGGGCGTAGGGCAGGACCTGGGTGGCAGTTTGCAGCAGGGTCTGGTTACGCACCTCGTCAAAGTCGACGAAGGACCAGCCCTGGTACGGCATGATGCCTTTCATGTACCAGCCGGCCACGATCGTCTGGCCGAGCATCAGCACCAGCAGGATATAGCGGCGGATCGAACCCACGGTGCGCCAGCGCGCAGCCGGCAGCACGCGCTCGTCTTTGGGCGGCGCAGGCGGGTTGCTACGGCCGGTCAGCCGGCGCCAGCCACGCACCAGGATATTGGTGCGCCAAGGCTCGGGCACCACTTTGGTACGCCGGATCGGCGGCGTGGCCTTGAGGCAAACCCGACCGCTGGCGTCGAGCACCAGCATTTCGGCTTCCTCTAGCTCCTCGGCCGTGTTGAGGGTGAGCCTTCGGCCAACCGAGGCCTGCGCCGCGTCCACCGGGGCGTCAAAGGTCGACGACGACAGGCGCTCGTGCAGTTCGGAGAAGGACTTGCAGCCCGCCAGTTCGGCGCGCTGCTCGTCGGTCATCGGAAGATGCGCCAGGTACTCGGCAAGAGTCTCTGGCTGGACTTGGGAGTTACTCATCGGCAGGCAACTGATTGCTCCAGGTTTCGGTCAGGACTTGTTCTGTCTTGACTGGCTCCGGGGTGGCTGGGGCAGCTTCTGGCTGCTTGTCTTGCTTGTCCTTGGCGTCTTTCTTGGCGTGTTTCTCGTGTTGCTTGGCCAGGACTTTGTCAGCCTTCAGGACTTGGGTGGAAACCTGCTCTGGCTCAGGCTTGACGATGTCCTGGACCAGGGCCGCACGCATTTCGGTCGGTTTGCCTGCATCCTTGATCTTCAAGCGCAGGGTCAGGCGCCAGCCTTTGGTGTGCGGGTTGTAGCGCACGCTGTTTTCCACGACTTCGCCGTTTTCACCGACGCTGACCTGGCTGCGCACTGCCGCATCTGGCTTCAGGGCCTTGAGGGACGGGCCCTCGAAGTCCACCAGATAGGCCACGCTGCCGTCTGGCTGGCGGATCAGGTTGGACTGTTTCACATCACCAGTAGAACGCAGGGTCTGCTTGACCCAGGCACTGTCCGGCGAGTGGAACGGTGCATCGTTGAGAGTCCAGTGCAGGCGGTAGGCGATATCCAGCGGCTCGCCGGGCTTGGGCAGTTCGGCCGGGCTCCAGAAGGCAACGATGTTGTCGTTGGTCTCATCGGCGGTCGGGATCTCTACCAAATCGACGGAGCCCTTGCCCCAGTCGCCTTCAGGCTCGATCCAGGCGCTTGGGCGCTTGTCGTAGTTGTCGTCGAGGTCTTCGTACTGGCTGAAGTTGCGACCACGCTGCAACAGGCCGAACCCACGCGGGTTTTCTACCGAGAAGTTGCTGACCGACAGGTGTTTTGGGTTGTTCAGCGGGCGCCAGATCCACTCGCCGTTGCCGGCATGGATCGACAGACCGCTGGAGTCGTGCAGTTCGCGACGGTAGTTGAGCACTTTGGACGGCTGGTTGGCGCCGAACAGGAACATGCTGGTCAACGGGGCAACGCCCAGCTTGCTGACCTTGTCGCGCAGGAACATCTGCGACTTGACGTCGACAATGGTGTCGGTGCCCGGGCGCAGGATCAGGCGATAGGCGCCAGTGGCCCGTGGCGAGTCCAGCAGGGCAAAGATCACCAGGTGCTTGTCACCCGGTTTTGGACGCTCGATCCAGAACTCGGTGAAACGCGGGAACTCTTCGCCGGACGGCAGCGCGGTATCAATCGCCATGCCACGGGCGGACAGGCCGTAGACCTGATCCTTGCCCACGACGCGGAAATAGCTGGCGCCGAGCATGGTCATGATTTCGTCTTGCTTGTCGTCCTTGTTGATCGGGTACAGCACGCGAAAGCCGGCATAACCCAGCTGGTCGGTGGCTTTTGGATCAAACTTGACGTCGCCGAAATCGAAACGAGTCGGGTCGTACTTGATTTCCTGGACGTCAGTCGCGGTGATTTCGTTGATCTTCACCGGCGTGTCGAAGTGCATGCCCTGGTGATAGAAGGACAGCTTGAACGGGGTTTTCTGATCGGCCCACTCGGCTTTTTCATTGCGGAAACGAATTTTCTGGTAGTCAGCGAACTTCATTTCGCGGAATTCGTTCGGCAGATTGCTGCGCGGGGCTTCGTATTTCTGCCCGGCCAGCTCTTTTGCCTTGGCCGACACATCGTCCAGACTGAATGCCCACAGTTGACCCGCGCCGAACAGGCAAAACAGGGCAGAGCCCGTCACCAGTGCGTTTCGTAACCGTTTGGCAGACAATTTTGGTGCATTACAGGGACTAACAATCACGAGCAACCCTCGCCGAAAACAGATCAAAAAACCAACGGCCAGCTATCTATATGCCAGGTTGGCGAGCATTGTTCCGACTCCGATGGGGCTAAATGATTCCCCACGGGCGAGCGGACAAGTCTCTACCTAAGTCAAAAATGGATCAATTTACGCTGATCCCCGTAGCGCGCGATTATCTAGTAGCCGGTGAGATAACGCAGCAGGGGCAGCGAAGTATTTGTAGCGAAAACTTGCGTTTTTGCGCATTAAAAGTCGTTTTTCATACAATCAGGTCTGTAAAAGGAAGGTGACCGGCCCGTCATTGACCAAATGCACCTGCATATCCGCGCCAAAACGCCCCGACGCCACAGTGCCATGCAATTGTTGCGCTTGTAGCAACAAGTGCTCGAAAAGTGCCTCGCCCAGCGCCGGAGGCGCCGCTGTGGAGAAGCTGGGCCGCAGGCCGCTCTTGGTATCGGCCGCCAGCGTGAACTGCGACACCAGCAGCAAACCGCCGCCAACGTCCTTCAACGACAGGTTCATCTTGCCCTCGTCGTCACTGAACACCCGATAGTTAAGCAGCTTATGCAACAGCTTGTCGGCACTGGCCGCTGTATCTGAAGGCTCGACGGCCACCAGTACCAGCAAACCCTGGTCTATCGCGCCCACCACTTGCCCTGCCACTTCGACCCGGGCGCCACGCACCCGCTGCAAAAGGCCCTTCATGCTTCTTCAGGGGGCAGATCAAGCAGACGCCGTGCCATCTGGCTCGCGGCACGCACCAATGCATCGGTGATGCCCGGCTCGGACGCTGCGTGGCCCGCCTCGCGGATCACCTGCAGCTCGCTGTTGGGCCAGGCTTGGTGCAGCTCCCAGGCATTATCCAGCGGGCAGATCATATCGTAGCGGCCATGGACGATGATGCCCGGCAGATGGGCGATCTTGTGCATGTCGCGAATCAGCTGGTTGGGCTCCAGGAACGAGTTGTTGGTGAAGTAGTGGCACTCGATACGCGCAATCGACAAGGCGCGCTGAGGCTCGGAGAAGCGTTCGATCAACTGCGGGCTGGGGCACAGGCCCAGCATGCGGCCTTCCCAGGTGGACCAGGCCTTGGCGGCATGCATCTGGGCGATCTGGTCGTTGCCGGTGAGGCGCTTGTGATAAGCGCTGATCATGTCGTCGCGTTCTTCCAGCGGGATGGGCGCGATGTAGTCCTGCCAGTAATCCGGGAACAGGCGGCTCGCGCCGGCCTGGTAGAACCACTGGATATCCTGGGGGCGGGCCAGGAAGATGCCGCGCACGATCAGGCCATGCACGCGCTCGGGATGGGTTTGCGCATAGGCCAGGGCCAGGGTCGAGCCCCAGGAGCCGCCGAACAGCACCCACTTTTCGATGCCCAAGTGCTCGCGAATGCGCTCAAGGTCAGCGACCAGATCCCAGGTGGTGTTGTTTTCCAGGTTGGCCCGTGGCGTGGAGCGCCCGCAACCACGCTGGTCAAAGGTGACGATGCGGTACAGGTTGGGATCGAAATAGCAGCGGCTGTTGGCATCACAACCGGCGCCGGGGCCACCGTGGATGAACACCACGGGCAAACCTTGCGGGGAACCACTTTCGTCGACATACAGCGTGTGGGTTTCATCGACGGCCAGATCGTGCCGGGCGTAGGGTTTGATCTGCGGGTACAAAGTCTGCATTGCGCACTCCGTAAGGGGTCGGTTCCATCCCTGGGGGGACGTCTATTATTTTGCCGTCTGGCATCATAAACCCGAATTGTGCAATGAGCATGTCCTTGAAGGCCTGGACCTGGGTCAGCGATCAGCCAGGAAGGTTCACGCAACCACGTGTGGGAGCGGATTTGCTCGCGATAGCGGCGTATCAGTCGACATATTCGTGAACTGACAGACCGCCGTCGCGGGCAAGCCCGCTCCCACCGTTTGATCTTCGTTGCCTCAGGTGTAGTGCTTCTGGCCCCAGGCCAATAGCCCTTGCAGCAACTGCCTCAACACCACCCGCGTCGGTTCGGCCAGATCCTGCCGATACCTGAACGGCTCAAACTCCTCCATATACGTGCACTGCCCCAACTCCAGCTGCACCGCATGAATATCCTGCGCCGGGTTGCCGTAGTGCCGGGTGATATGCCCGCCCTTGAAGCGCCCGTTCAGCACATGGCTGTACTGCGGATGCGCCGCACAGATGGCTTGCAGCTGGCTGGCCAACTCGGGGTCGCAGGCGGCGCCATTGAAGGTGCCGAGGTTGAAGTCCGGCAACTTGCCGTCGAACAGGTGGGGGATCACCGAGCGGATCGAGTGGGCGTCGAACAGCAACGCGTAGCCAAATTCAGCCTTGAGCCGTGCCAGTTCCTGTTGCAGGGTCTGGTGATAAGGCGTCCAGATCTGCTCCAGGTAGGTCGCCCGCTCCGCCTTCGACGGCTCCTTGCCTTCGATAAACAACGGCACGCCATCAAACAGCGTCGCGGGAAACAGGCCGGTGGTCGCGCCGACATACAACGGCTTATCGTCAGACGGCCGGTTCAGGTCGATGACAAACCGCGAATACTCGGCCGCCAGGGTGCTGGCCCCCAGTTCCTGGGCAAAGTCGTACAGCGTGGGGATATGCCAGTCGGTATCCGGCAGGCTTTGCGCCTCGGGGATCAGGCCCGCTGCAACCGCAGGCGTCAGATGCAGGCCGGCATGGGGCATGCTGATCAGCAGCGGCACACGGCCTTGTTTGAAGTTCAGAACCTTATCCACAGCAGTACTCCTTACTCACAAAGGCAGCCTTACACATCGACGTCGACGCCATGGCGCACGACGCGTTTATCCAGCTCGCCGCCCAGCCAGTAGGCCAGGTCGGCGGGGCGATCGATCTGCCAGGCGACAAAATCCGCGACCTTGCCCACTTCCAGCGAGCCGTGGGTGTCGCCCATGCCCAGTGCCGTGGCGGCATGTCGGGTGGCGCCGGCCAGGGCTTCTTCCGGGGTCATACGAAACAGGGTGCAGGCCATGTTCAGCATCAGCCGCACGGACAAGGCCGGCGAGGTGCCGGGGTTGAGGTCGCTGGCGATGGCGATCTTCACCCCGTGCTTGCGCAAGGCATCCATCGGCGGCAACTGGGTTTCGCGCAAAAAGTAGAACGCCCCCGGCAGCAACACGGCGACGGTGCCGGCAGCGGCCATGGCGATGGCGTCTTCTTCGGTCATGAACTCCAGGTGGTCCGCCGACAGCGCCTGATACCGCGCCGCCAGGCTGGAGCCGTGCAGCGACGACAGTTGCTCGGCATGCAGTTTTACCGGCAAGCCCAAGCGCTGCGCGACTTTGAACACGCGCTCTACCTGCTCGGTGGAAAACGCCAGGTATTCACAGAACGCATCCACCGCATCCACCAACCCTTCTGCCGCCAGGGCCGGCAGCATCTCGTTGCAGATGTGCTCGATGTAGTCGTCGGCGCGATCCTTGTACTCCGGCGGCAACGCATGGGCCGCCAGGCACGTGGCGCGTACGCTGACCGGCAACTCCTGCCCCAGGCGCCGGGCCACCCGCAGCATCTTGCGTTCGTTGGCCAGGTCCAGGCCGTAGCCGGACTTGATCTCTACCGTGGTCACGCCGTCACGCAGCAAACTGCGCAGGCGCTTGCGGCTGCTGTCGAACAGCTCGTCTTCGCTCGCTGCGCGAGTGGCGCGCACGGTGCTGGCGATACCGCCGCCGGCCACCGCGATCTCGGCGTAGCTCACGCCTTGCAGGCGCTGCTCGAATTCGCCGCTGCGGTTGCCGCCAAATACCGTGTGGGTATGGCAGTCGATCAGCCCCGGCGTGACCCACGCCCCTTGCAAGTCATGGGTCTGCCCGTAGTCGCCAGGCGGCAGCTCGGCACGGGGGCCGATCCACTCGATCAGCGAACCGGCCGTGACCATGGCGCCATCCTCGATGATCGAGTACTCGCCCCGGGCCATGGTTGCGATGTGGCAGTGTTGCCAAAGCGTTTTCATCAACGCCTCCCTAAGTTATCGGTGAGACAAAGCCGGGTCGTAATTGACCTTGGCCGCTTGCCCGGCTGCGGGCTTGACCCACAGCAGGTAGGCGAGGACCAGCAACACGATCCATACGGCGCCTACCAGCAGCGCGGCCTGGGTGTCCGGGAAGTAGCCCAGCACGCCAAAAATAAACAGCATGAACACAATGGCCGCCGCCGGCGCATAGGGCCAGAACGGTACCGGGAATTTCAGTTCGGCGATCTGCTCCCGGGTCATCGAGCGGCGCATTGCCACCTGCGTGACCAGGATCATCAGCCATACCCACACGGTAGCGAAGGTGGCAATCGAGGCAATCACCAGGAACACGTTTTCCGGGATCAGGTAGTTCAACACCACACCGCCCAGCAGCGCCGCGCCCATCACCACCACGGTCATCCATGGCACACCGTGGCGCGACAGTTGCGCAAAGCCCTTGGGCGCCTGCCCTTGCTGGGCCAGGCCGTACATCATGCGGCCGGCGCCGAAGATGTCACTGTTGATGGCCGAGACGGCCGCCGAGATCACCACGATATTGAGGATGGTCGCCGCCGAGCCAATCCCCAGGTTGCTGAAGATCTGCACGAATGGGCTGCCCTGGCTGCCGATCTGCGGCCATGGGTAGATGGCCATCAGCACAAACAGGGTCAGCACGTAGAACAGCAGGATGCGCAGCGGCACCGCGTTGATCGCCTTGGGGATCACCCGCTGCGGGTCCTTGGCTTCACCGGCGGTGATGCCGATGATTTCGATGCCGCCAAAGGCAAACATCACCACCGCAAACGAGGCGATCAGCCCGCCCACGCCATTGGGCATGAAGCCACCATGGGCCCAGAGGTTGCTCAACCCGGTGGCCGGGGCTTCGCCGGCCGAATGCACGCCGAACAGCATGATGCCGAACCCGCCGAGGATCATTGCGACAATCGCGCCGACCTTGAGCAGTGACAGCCAGAACTCCATTTCGCCAAATACCTTGACGTTGCACAGGTTCAGCCCGCCGATCAGCAGGACGATGCCGAGCACCCAGACCCAGCGTGCGACTTCGGGAAACCAGAAGCCCATGTAGATGCCAAAGGCGGTGACGTCTGCCAGGCAGACGATGATCATCTCGAAGGCGTAGGTCCAGCCGAGAATAAAACCGGCCATCGGGCCCAGGTAAGTGCTGGCGTATTGGCCGAACGAACCGGACACCGGATTGTGCACGGCCATTTCTCCGAGGGCGCGCATCACCATGAACACGGCAGCGCCACCGATCAGGTAGGCCAGCAACACCGCCGGGCCAGCCATCTGGATGGCCGAGGCGGAGCCGTAGAACAGCCCGGTGCCGATCGCCGACCCCAGTGCCATGAAGCGAATATGGCGGGCGGTCAGCCCGCGTTTGAGACCTTGTGCTTGCTGGTGCATTTCTCGTCCCTAATTATTGTTATCCAGAGAGAATCCGAACCTATGGGCGATCACCTGTGGGAGCTGTCGAGCCTTGGCGAGACAGCTCCCACACGGGATCGGGGTGGTGCTTAGAGACTTGGCAGCAGCTTGGCCGGCACCAATTCGTTCAGGCAGCGGCTGGCCAACAGCTCGCTGGCAGCGTTGATGTCCGGGGCGAAGAAGCGGTCCTTGTCGTAGAAGCCCACTTTGGCGCGCAGGATCCCACGGGCCTTTTCCAGCTTGGGTGAGGTTTTCAGGCCATCGCGCAGGTCCAGGCCCTGGCAGGCGGCCAGCCATTCCACTGCGAGAACCCCACGGGTGTTTTCGGCCATTTCCCACAGGCGCTTGCCGGCAGCCGGCGCCATCGACACGTGGTCCTCCTGGTTGGCCGACGTCGGCAGGCTGTCGACGCTATGGGGATGGGACAACGCCTTGTTCTCGCTGGCCAACGCCGCCGCCGTCACCTGGGCGATCATGAAGCCGGAGTTGACCCCGCCATTGCCCACCAGGAACGGCGGCAATTGCGACATGTGCTTGTCCATCATCAGCGAGATGCGGCGCTCGCTCAGGGAGCCGATTTCAGCGATGGCCAGGGCCATGTTGTCGGCGGCCATCGCCACCGGTTCGGCGTGGAAGTTACCGCCGGAAATCACATCGCCTTCGGCGGCGAACACCAGCGGGTTATCGGATACGGCGTTGGCTTCGACCACCAACACCTCTGCCGCCTGGCGGAACTGGGTCAGGCAGGCGCCCATGACTTGCGGCTGGCAACGCAGGGAGTACGGGTCTTGCACCTTGTCGCAGTTCTGGTGGGACTGGGACACCTGGCTGCTGTCGCCGAGCAGGTCGCGATAAGCGGCGGCCGAGTCAATCTGCCCACGCTGGCCACGGGCCGCATGAATGCGCGCGTCGAACGGCGAGCGCGAGCCCAGCACCGCTTCCACGGTCAGGCCGCCACAGGCGATAGCAGCGGCGAACAGATCTTCGCCTTCAAACAAACCGCGCAAGGCGTAAGCGGTGGAGACCTGGGTGCCGTTGAGCAGCGCCAGGCCTTCCTTGGCGGCCAGGGTCAGGGGCACAAGGCCGGCGACTTTCAGCGCTTCGGTCGCCTCCAGCCACTCGCCTTTGTAACGGGCCTTGCCTTCGCCCAGCAGCACCAGGGACATATGGGCCAGCGGCGCCAAGTCTCCGGAAGCACCGACCGAGCCCTTGAGCGGGATATGCGGGTAGACCTCGGCGTTGATCAGGGCGATCAGCGCATCGATTACCTGGCGGCGAATCCCGGAAAAACCCCGGCTCAGGCTGTTGACCTTGAGCACCATCACCAAACGCACCAGCGCATCGCTGATCGGCTCGCCAACGCCGGCCGCGTGGGACAACACCAGGGAACGCTGGAGGTTTTCCAGGTCTTCGCTGGCGATACGGGTCGAGGCCAGCAGGCCGAAACCGGTGTTGATGCCGTAGGCGGTGCGGTTCTCGGCGAGAATCTGCTCGACACAGGCCACACTGGCTTCGATCTGCGCCGAGGCGCTGTCATCCAGGCTGAGGGTTACCGGCTGCTGGTAGATGGCCCGCAGTTGGGCAAGGGTCAGTTGGCCTGGAATCAGATTTAGCGCAGTCACATTCATGCTCCTTTTGAAATAGGGTTCAGTGCAAATTCGGTAAAACGTGGTTCAGCAAATCAGGGGTGTTGAGCAGCTTTGCGGTGGTCGCGATATCCGGTGCCAACCAGCGGTCCTGCTCATAGGCCGGGACGTGCTCGCGCAGCAGGCGCCAAGCCACGTGGGTGCCGGCGCCGAAGCCTTGGTGCTTGAGGAACTCAAAGGCCTGGGCCGCCAGCAGGTATTCGATGGCGAGGATCTGGGTGACGTTTGCCAGCACCGAATGCAGCTTGAGCGCAGCGTTGGTGCCCATGCTCAGGTGGTCTTCCTGCAGGCCCGAGGTGACGAAATTGTCGAGCACCGCCGGCTGCGCCAGTTGACGATTCTGCCCACAGAGGGAAGCGGCGACGTACTGCACGATCATCATCCCCGAGTTGACCCCCGGGTTGCTCACCAGGAACGCCGGCAAACCGCTGACGTGAGGGTTGATCAGGCGGTCCAGGCGGCGCTCGGCGATGGAACCGATTTCCGCCATGGCGATGGCCAGCATATCCGCCGCCAGTGCCACGGACTGCCCGTGGGGGTTGGCCTGGGACACCACGCGGTAGTTGTCTGGCGTGCCGAGCAGTAACGGGTTGTCGGTGGCGCCGTTGAGTTCGGTTTCAATCTGGCGGGTGGCGTGCTCCAGTTGATCGCGGGCGGCGCCGTGGACCTGGGGGATCGAACGGATGCTCAGCGCGTCCTGGGTACGAATGCCCCGGCTGGCGGCAATCACCTCGCTGCCCGCGAGCAAAGCCCGCAGGTTGCTGCCGACCTGCTGCATGCCAGGGTGTGGCTTGAGGGCAATGATCTGCTCGTCGAACGCATCGATCTGCCCGCGCTGCGCTTCAAAGCTCATGGCACCGATCACATCGGCCCATTGCAGCAAATGGTGGGCATCGGCCAGGGCCAGGCAGCTCAGGCCACTCATGCACGGCGTGCCATTGACCAGGCACAGGCCGTCCTTGGCGCCGAGCACCACCGGCTGCAGGCCTTCGGCGGCCAAGGCGGCCTGGGCGGTAACGATCTGGCCGCGATAGCTGACATTTCCCACACCCAGCAAGGCAATGCCGATATGGGCCATGTGGGTCAGGTAGCCCACCGAACCCTGGGACGGCACCTGCGGGGTAATGCCATGGTTGAGCAGCGCCAGCAGCGAATGCACCACCTGCGGATGCAGGCCGGACTTGCCCTGGCTGTAGTTGAGGATGGCGGCGCAGATGATGGCGCGAGTCTGCTCATCGGTAAGCGGTGCACCGACACCGCAGGCGTGGCTGAGCAAGGTATTGCGCGACAGCTGGCTCAGTTGCTCGCCCTTGAGCGACACATTGCACAACGCGCCCAGGCCGGTGTTGACACCATAGGCGCGCTCGCCGCCGGTGACGATGCGCTGCACGATGGACTGGGCATTGTCGATGCGCGCCCAGGCCTGGCCCGACAGCGCAAGCTCGGCGCCGAAGCGCGCGACAGCGACCACGTCCTGCCAGTGCAGGGGGGTGTCGGCGATGACGATTTTTTTAGCCTGGGACATCTTCATACCTTCTGGAATTTTTTGCGGCCTTGCCGGCCTCATCGCGGGCAAGCCCGCTCCCACATTTTGATTTGTGAATGCATTCAAATGTGGGAGCTGGCTTGCCTGCGATGAGGCCTGCCAATTCACCACAAGGCTCGGCTCAGACCACCGCCGCCCGCCGCTGAACAAACCGGTCCACGTACTCATCGGCCGGCGAATGCAAGATCTCCCGGGGCGTGCCGACCTGGATCAGCTTGCCGTCCTTGAGGATCGCGATGCGATTGCCGATGCGCACGGCCTCGTCCAGGTCGTGGGTGATAAACACGATGGTCTTGTGCAGGGTCTTTTGCAGTTCCAGCAACTGGTCCTGCATCTCGGCGCGGATCAGCGGGTCGAGGGCACTGAACGCTTCGTCCATCAGGATGATGTCGGTGTCAGCCGCCAGGGCCCGGGCCAGGCCCACCCGTTGGCGCATGCCGCCCGACAACTGGTGCGGGTATTTGTTTTCATACCCCTTCAAACCCACGGTTGCGATCCAGTGCAAGGCACGCTCGGTGCACACTTGCTTGGTTTCGCCGCGCACTTTCAGGCCATAGGCCACGTTGTCCAGCACGCTCTTGTGCGGCAGCAGGCCGAAGCTCTGGAACACCATGCTGATCTTGTGCCGACGGAACTGGCGCAAGGCGTCCATATCCAGTTGCAGAATGTCTTCGCCGTCCACCAGGATCGCGCCGCTGGTGGGGTCGATCAGGCGGTTGAAGTGGCGCACCAGGGTGGACTTACCGGAACCCGACAGGCCCATGATCACAAAGATCTCGCCGGTGCCGATGCTCAGGGACAGGTCATTGACCCCCACCACGCAACCGGTCTGCGCCAGCACCTGGTCCTTGGTCTGGCCCTGGCCAATCAGCGCCAGGGCTTCCTTGTCACGGGCGCCGAAAATCTTGAATACGTTTTTAACTTCGATCTTGCTGACAATAGTCATTTGCTCGCCTCATGCCGTGGACGACCATAGGCCTGGGTAATGCGGTCGATGACCACTGCGAGAATCACAATCGCCAGGCCAGCCTCCAGGCCGCGCCCGACGTTAAGGGTCTGGATGCCCACCAGTACGTCTTCACCCAAACCACGGGCGCCGATCATCGAGGCGATCACCACCATCGACAGGGCCATCATGGTGGTCTGGTTGATCCCGGCCATGATGCTCGGCAGGGCCAGCGGCAGTTGCACGCCAAACAGCTGCTGCCAGCGGTTGGCGCCAAAGGCATTGATGGCTTCCATCACTTCCCGATCCACCTGGCGAATGCCCAGGTCGGTCAGGCGAATCAATGGCGGCGCGGCGTAGATCACCGTGGCGAAAATCGCCGGCACCTTGCCCAGGCCAAACAGCATCAATACCGGGATCAGGTACACGAAGCTGGGCATGGTCTGCATGATATCCAGCAGCGGCATCAGCACCGAGCGCAGGCGATTGCTGCGCGCCGAGAGGATGCCCAGGGGAATGCCGATCAGCACCGAGATCACCGTGGCCACCATCATCAGCGCCAGGGTTTGCATCAGCTTGTCCCACAGGCCGACCGCGCCCACCAGGAACAGCAGGCCGACGATCACCGCCGTGGTCAGCACCTTGCGGGTGGCGTGCCAGGCAACGCCGCCGACTATCGCCAGCATCAGCCACCAGGGCGCCGCGCGCAGCAGGCCTTCCAGGTTGACGATAGCCCACAGCAAGGTGTCGGAAATCTGCCGGAACACATCGCCGTAGTTGGTCACCAACCCATCGACCCAACCGTTGACCCAGTCGGCGATGGAAAACGTAAAACTCTCAGGAAACATAACGTGCTCTCGATCCAGTGGAGTGTGGCCGGTGTCCGGCTGCCTGTTCAGGGTAGCCGGGAGCACTGTGCCTACAAGGCCGCGTCTATTTTCTTGGCTGCGTCTTCACTGACCCAGGCGTGCCAGACCTCCGGGTGCTCCTTGAGGAAAATCTTCGCCAGCTTCGACGAATCAATCCGCTCTTTGCTCATGCGCGCCAGGTTCTGGTTGAGCAGGTCGATCGGCAGGTTGACCTTCTCCAGCACCGCCACCAGTTCCGGGGCCTGCTCGTGGAACGTCTTGGACAGGCCGACCTTGATGGTCACGCTTTTATCCACGCCGGGTTTTTCGTCGAGCTTGACCAGGTCCACCTGGCCCATCAGTGGCGTCGGCGACCAGTAGTAGAACAGGATCGGTTCGCCACGCTTGTAGCTCGACAGCACCGCTGCATCCAGCGCCGGGCCGGTGCCTGGGCGGAAGTTGGTGTAGGAATTTTCCAGGCCGTAGCTCTTGAGCATTTCGCTGTTGTCCAGCTCGCAGGTCCAGCCGGCCGGGCAGTTGTAGAAACGGCCTTTGGCGGGCTCTTCCTGGTCCTTGAACACTGCGGAATACTTGGCCAGGTCGGCGATGCTTTTCAGGTCCGGGGCCTTGGCTTCGAGCTTGCGCTTGGCGTCGCCTTCGATCACGTAGCGCGGCACGTACCAGCCTTCAACCGCGCCGACCACGGGCGCACCGACACCCACGACCTTGCCGGCCTTCTCGGCCTTTTTCCACACTTCACTGCGGCCAACCCACTCTTCGGCGAAGATCTGGATATCGTTACTGCCCAGGGCGTTTTCCATGGTGATGGAATTGCCCGGCAGGCTATCGGTTTTACAGTCGTAGCCTTTTTCCAGGACCACTTGCAGGACGTCAGTCAGCAACATGCCGCTTTCCCAGTTCAGGCCGGCGAACTTCACCGGCTTGCCCGACTCGCACCAGCCGGCCGCCTGGGTGGCGCCAGCGCTGGCCAGCAGGCCGGCGGCGAGCAATGGGGTCAGCAGGGTCTTATGCATTCTCATTATGTGACGCTCCCAATCATGAAATGGATTACGGCAGTCAAAAGGCATCCTGCCTTGTCCACGTCCCATCAGGCTTGTGCACTCAGCCCGTTGTTTTTAGGGGTAACTTGGGGTGCAGCGCCCTGCTCTACCGGCAGGATCAGCCGCTCAGGAATCGCACCGTGCCATTTTTTCGCACACAGGTAATACAGGGCGGCGGGCAGTACCAGGCCGATGATCCAGGAAATATCCACACCCCCCAGGCTGGCCACCAGGGGACCGGTGTAGAACTTGGTGGCGATGAACGGCAACTGCACCAGCACCCCGAACACATAGACGCTGATCCCCAGCGGGTTCCAGCGGCCGTAGCGACCATTTGGATCGGCCAGCGCCGGCACGTCATAGCGATCGCGGGTGATGCAGTAGTAGTCCACCAGGTTGATCGCGCTCCAGGGCGTAAAGAACGCCAGCAAAAACAGGATGAAGGACTTGAACGCACTGAGGAACGAGTGCTGCCCGAGCAACGCGATCAGAGTCGCCGCACCGACGATGGCCAGCACGAAAACCAGGCGCTGCATGCGCGACACCTCCATGCGCCCGCGAAAACCGCTGACGATGGTCGCAATGCACATGAAGCTGCCGTAGGAGTTCAGCGTGGAAATGGTGACTTTGCCGAACGCGATGCTGAAATACAGCAGTGCCGCCGTAGCCCCCGTGCCGCCCAGGCCCACGATGTAGGCCACTTCGTTACCGGCAAATTTGCCGTTGGACATCGCAGCGGCAAACACACCGAGGATCATCGCCACCTGTGCGCCAATGACCGAGCCGGCGCCTGCGGCCAGGAAGGTTTTCACCGAGGACGTGTTGCGCGGCAGGTAGCGGGAATAGTCCGCCACATAGGGCCCGAAGGCGATCTGCCAGGAGGCCGCGAGCGATACCGCGAGTAGGAAGCTGCTCCAGCTGAAGTGACGGATTTGCAGGAGTGCGCCAACGTCGGTCTGGCTCATCAGGCGGCTGAACAGGTACACAAAGGCAATCACGCCAATGACGCTGGCGACACGGCCGATGAAATGGATCACCCGGTAACCGAGCACCGTGACCAGCACGATGACACTGGCGAAAATCAGAATGCCAACACTGTCGCTGACCCCAAACAACTGGCCCAGCGCCTGGCCGGACAGCACGGTCCCGGTGGCGGTGAAACCGAGGTACATCAAGCACACCAGCACAATCGGGATGGCTGCGCCATACACACCGAACTGCACCCGGCTGGAAATCATCTGCGGCAGGCCAAGCCTGGGCCCTTGCGCCGCATGCAACGCCATCACGCCGCCGCCCAGCAGTTGACCGACCAACAGACCGATCAACGACCAGAACACATCCCCGCCCAGCACCACGGCCAGGGCCCCGGTGACAATCGCGGTGATTTGCAGGTTGGCACCCATCCACAGGGTGAACTGGCTCAATAGACGACCGTGTCTTTCCGCTTCCGGGATGTAGTCGATCGAACGCCTTTCGATCAACGGGGTGGAGCTTGCACGCGCGTCTTTTGCAGCCATGGGTATTCAACCTCTAATGGATTGTTTTCGGTGGTGCGGCTCAAACATGTTTCAAATACACAGCAGGTCAAATGTGGGAGCTGGCTTGTCTGCGATTGCATCACTGTGATCTGCCTGACAGACCCAGTCGCCCGCATCGCAGGCAAGCCAGCTCCCACAGGAACCGAGCCAGGCGTTACTTGATCATTGGCAGGTTCAGGCCCTGCTCCTTGGCGCAATCGATAGCGATCTGGTAACCCGCATCGGCATGACGCATCACCCCGGTGGCCGGGTCGTTATGCAGCACGCGGGCAATGCGCTCGGCGGCTTCGTCGGTACCGTCGCAGACGATGACCATGCCGGAGTGCTGGGAGAAGCCCATGCCCACGCCACCGCCGTGGTGCAGCGAAACCCAGGTCGCACCGCTGGCGGTGTTGAGCAGGGCGTTGAGCAGTGGCCAGTCGGACACGGCGTCGGAACCGTCCTGCATGGATTCGGTTTCGCGGTTGGGGCTTGATACCGAGCCGGAGTCCAGGTGGTCACGGCCGATCACCACCGGTGCCGACAACTCGCCGCTGCGCACCATTTCGTTGAATGCCAGGCCGAGCTTGGCGCGCTGGCCCAGGCCAACCCAGCAGATGCGCGCCGGCAGGCCCTGGAAGCTGATGCGCTCGCGCGCCATGTCCAGCCAGTTGTGCAGGTGGGCATCGTCGGCGATCAGTTCTTTGACTTTGGCGTCGGTTTTGTAGATGTCCTGCGGGTCGCCCGACAGTGCCGCCCAGCGGAACGGGCCGATGCCACGGCAGAACAGCGGGCGGATGTAGGCCGGTACAAAGCCTGGGAAGTCGAATGCGTTTTCCACGCCTTCTTCCTGCGCCATCTGACGGATGTTGTTGCCGTAGTCGAAGGTCGGTACGCCCATTTTCTGGAAGTCCAGCATCGCCTTGACGTGTACGGCCATCGACTGCTTGGCGGCCTTGATCACGGCGGCCGGTTCGGTCTTGGCGCGGGCGCGGTATTGGTCCCAGGTCCAACCGGCGGGCAGGTAGCCATTGAGTGGGTCGTGGGCGCTGGTCTGGTCAGTGACCATGTCCGGGCGCACGCCGCGCTTGACCAGTTCCGGGAGGATTTCGGCAGCGTTGCCCAGCAGGGCGATGGAGATGGCCTTGCCTTCCTTGGTGTACTTGGCGATGCGCGCCAGGGCGTCGTCGAGGTCGCGGGCTTGTTCGTCGACATAACGGCTGTTCAAGCGGAAATCGATACTGACCTGCTGGCATTCAATGTTCAGCGAGCACGCGCCGGCCAGGGTCGCGGCCAGAGGCTGGGCGCCGCCCATGCCGCCGAGGCCGGCAGTGAGCACCCAACGGCCCTTGAGGTTTGAATCGTAATGCTGGCGACCGGCCTCGACGAAGGTTTCGTAGGTGCCCTGAACGATGCCCTGGCTGCCGATGTAGATCCAGCTGCCGGCGGTCATCTGGCCGTACATGGCCAGGCCCTTGGCATCCAGTTCGTTGAAATGCTCCCAACTGGCCCAGTGCGGCACCAGGTTGGAGTTGGCGATCAACACACGCGGGGCATTGCTGTGGGTCTTGAACACGCCGACCGGCTTGCCCGATTGCACCAGCAGGGTTTCGTCGTCGTTCAGGTTGGTCAGGCTTTCGACGATCTGGTCGTAGCACTCCCAGTTACGCGCCGCACGGCCGATACCGCCGTACACCACCAACTCTTTGGGGTTCTCGGCCACTTGCGGGTCGAGGTTGTTCATCAGCATGCGCAGCGGCGCTTCAGTCAGCCAGCTTTTGGCGGTGAGCGTGTTGCCACGGGCGGCGCGGATTTCAACGTCGCGGTACTTGGTAGGCTTGTTCTGGGAAAAGTCAGTCACAAAAAACTCCTCAGCAATCGATGCGCGAACACGATGGTGCGAAGAGGATGTTTAGCGACTCTTATGCACACACCTTTACTTGTACATACAAGCATATGCAATCGAGCGGCCAACTTGATGAGGGAGAGCTTAAGATTTTTTTGTGGTGGGCGTGCAGGCCTCGGAAATCAAGGCTTCGAGGCTTGATGAAATTTCTTAAAGCACTGGTTTGGACAGTTGGGGAGTTGTTACAAAAGCAGGGTATTGCGCCATGCTGGGGCATTCGGTAACAACTTGGTGCAGGACTGGAAACAGATTGTGCAGCCTATACATAACCCATGTGGGAGCTGGCTTACCTGCGATAGCCATTTGTCTGACACACCGCAATCGCAGGCAAGCCAGCTCCCACATGTTTAATCGCGTGCGGTCAGTTCGATCAGGCAGCAGCGGCCTGTCACGCTGATATCCAGCAAGCCACTGTTACCGTCCACCTGCAAACAATCATGATGGCCCAGCACTTCGCCCAGCACCTTCACCTCATCGGCCACACTGAACACCAGCACGGTGTGCGCGGTACTGAAAAACTGCTGCACCCCGTCCACCCATTGCAAACGTGCGTGGTAACGCTGGGGCGAATAGATCAGGTTGAAGTCGCGAATCGGCCCGGTGATCAGGCGGCACGCCACCTGGCTTTCACCTTTGAAGGCAAACGGTTGCAGAGGCAGCAGGCCGCGCTGCTCTTCGCCGTCCACCGTCAGCACCATGCCGGCACCCTGGATCACGGTGATGATCCGCTGATACCCGGCAAACGTGGAAAAACCACCCGACTCGCCGATGTCGGCAATTGACAGGCGCCAGCCAAAACCATCGAGGCCCAAGCCTGCATCACGGGTGATTTCTTCGGTGCTGCCACCGCCGTTTTTCCACGGCATGCGTACGTAATCGGCGGCGCGCCAGACCTTGACTGCACTCATTTGCTGAAACGTCCTTCGAGGCTATGCCGGGAACCTGGGTGGATCAGCCGCGCAGCGGTCACCGGCTGGCGCCCGGACCAGGTGCGCCGGCGAATCAGCAGGCACGGCTCGCCGGCCTCGATCTGCAGCAGCTTGCATTCCTGCGGGTCGGCCAGGATCGCTTCCACCACATGCTCACCCTCGGTCAGCGGCGCCACCTGGTTGAGATAGGCGTAGGGGGTTTGCTGGGTGAAATCCTGTTGCAGGTACTGGGGGGCGACCAGGGCGTTGACGAAACGGTCTTCGATTTGCACCGGGATATCGTTTTCGTAGTGCACGATCAGCGAGTGGAACACCCGCCCGCCTTCACGCATTTCCAGGGCCACGGCGCGCTCGGAACCAGCAGCCTCCTCGCCCAGGGTAATCACCTTGCAGGTGTGGCGATGGCCGCGGGAGGCGATCTCATCGGCGATGTTATGCACCTCGAACAGCGCCGACTGGCTCTTGGGCTCAGCAACGAAGGTGCCGACGCCTTGCATGCGCACCAGCAAGCCTTCGGCGGTCAGCTCCCGCAGGGCGCGGTTGATGGTCATGCGGCTAAAGCCCAACTGGTTGACCAACTCGCTTTCCGACGGCACACGATAGTGCGGCGGCCAGTTGCCGTTGAGAATCTGCTGGCTGATCATCTGCTTGACGCGGGCATACAAGGGCGCCGGACTTTCGTCCATGTGGGCAGCCAGCGGGGACTTGGCGGGCGGAGTCGGCACGGGGAATCCTTGCAGGAGGAAAAGATGCATAGATTGCCGGAGTTTACCGAGCAGGCAAACGTCTGTATATGTATATACAAATAAACACACGACCGGGGTGCCTTGATCATGTCCGCTTTCTTTGCCGAACGCGCGCTGCTGCCTAATGGATGGGCCACTGATGTACGCCTTGAAGTCAGCGCCGATGGCCTGCTGACTAACGTGACGGCCAATGCCAGCGCAGACGGCGCCGAACGGCTGAGAGGCCCAGTGTTGCCGGGCATGCCGAACCTGCACTCCCATGCGTTTCAACGGGCCATGGCGGGGCTGGCGGAAGTCGCCGGCAACCCCAATGACAGCTTCTGGACCTGGCGCGACCTGATGTACCGCATGGTCGGCCAGATCAGCCCCGAGCAATTGCAGGTCATCGCGCGCCAGCTGTATATCGAGATGCTCAAGGCCGGCTACACCTCGGTCGCCGAGTTCCACTATGTGCACCACGATATCAGCGGCCAGCCCTACAGCGACCCCACCGAACTGTCGCGCCAGATCAGCCTGGCCGCGGCCAGCAGCGGGATCGGCCTGACCTTGCTGCCAGTGCTCTACAGCCACTCGGGCTTTGGCGGCCAGGCGCCGAACGACGGCCAACGCCGCTTTATCAACAGCACCGATAACTATCTGGAGCTGCAAGCGCGCCTGCAACCGATCCTGGCGGCACAACCGGCCCAGCAACTGGGCCTGTGTTTCCACTCATTGCGCGCGGTAACGCCGCAACAGATCAGCGCAGTGCTGGCCGCCAGCGACCAGGCCTGCCCGGTGCACATCCACATCGCCGAGCAGCAAAAGGAAGTCGATGACTGCCTGGCCTGGAGCGGCAAGCGCCCGCTGCAATGGCTGTATGACAATGTGCACGTCGACCAGCGCTGGTGCCTGGTGCACGCCACCCACGCCAACCCCGACGAAGTGACATTGATGGCCAACAGCCGGGCGATCGCCGGGTTGTGCCTGACCACCGAGGCCAACCTGGGCGACGGGATCTTCCCGGCGGTGGACTTCCTGGCCCAGGGTGGGCGCATGGGGATTGGGTCGGACAGCCATGTGTCCTTGAGCGTGGTCGAAGAACTGCGCTGGCTGGAATACGGCCAGCGCCTGCGCGACCAGCGGCGCAACCGGCTGTATCGCAGCGATCAACCGATGGTCGGCCGCACCCTGTATGACGCAGCCCTGGACGGCGGCGCGCAGGCGCTGGGGCAACCGATTGGCCGCCTGGAAGTCGGCAAGCGTGCGGACTGGCTGGTGCTCGATGGCAATGATCCGTACCTGGCGACGGCCCATGAGGATGGCATTCTTAATCGCTGGTTGTTTGCCGGAGGGGATCGGCAGGTGCGCGATGTGCTGGTCAACGGCCAGTGGGTGGTGCGCGATGGGCATCATGCGGGCGAGGAAGAGAGCAGCCGGGCCTTCACGCAAGTCCTCAGAGACCTACTGTCTTAAGAACAACACATAACCCCTGTGGGAGCGGGCTTGCCCGCGATAGCCGTGTGTCAGTCGAAATCGTCATCGACTGGCCCGCCGCCATCGCAGGCAAGCCAGCTCCCACATTGGGTAGTGTGATGCCCTTCTGGTTTTGCAAAAAACCAGCAAAAAAAAGAGCGGGCTTTATGGCATGCCCGCCCTTCTTTGCTCGACCTTGTTTCGGGTTACTGCGAGGTCTTGGCCATCTGTTTGTCCGACGTACGCCAGATCAACCGTGTGGTGTCGTAACCCTGCTGGCGCGCCCGGCTCAGCAGGTCTTCACGGGTGTCGGCGCTGACGGTCGGCGTGCGTGACAGCAGCCACATATAACGCCGGCTCGGGCTGCCGACGATGGCGGTCTTGTAGTCATCGCTGACATACAACACCCAGTAATCGCCCTTGGCCACGCCCGGTAGCAACGCGGTGAACCAGTTATTGAATTCGACCCACAGCTTGTCGGTCTTGCCCGGTACCTGCGGCGTGGCCGTGCCCTTGGCTTCTTCCCACTTCCACTCGGTGGTCAGGCAACGGTTGAACACTGACATGTCGCCATCGGGCAACAGGGAGTAGCGGGCCTCGGATTGCGCGCAGTTGCGCTGGAAATACATGGGCAAGCGGGCCAGTTCGTACCAGGTGCCCTGGTAACGCTTGAGGTTGACGCTGCCGACAGTCTTGGGTTGCAGATCATCGCCAGAATGGCTGGCGCAGCCTGCCAAAAACAGGCTGGCGCAAAGGTATAAAACGAAACGCATCATTCTTCTTCTCCCGCAGGCTTGCGCCCCGGTTTACTTCAGGCCTTGCCCGGAAAACATCAGAACTTTGTCACCGGCGTACTGCACGCTGATAAAGCTGTTTTTATCGCCCCAGGTGCAACTGGACATGCCCAGTGCGCCAGAACAATCGGTGGGCTTGCCCAGCAACGACTCCACTTCAGCCTTGGCCATGCCAGCCGAGAGCTTCTGGTAATTTTCCTGGGTGACCTTGCTGCAAGCGGCCAACAGCACGCAAAAGCACAAGAGGGCGAGACGGCGTAACGACATGGTAGAGCTCCTGGAGGGACACGCAGCAGTGGGGGTCTGCCAGAAGCTTAGAAGGGAAAAGGGGGGTCTGGTTCCCGGAGGGGGGTGGTATTTCTTTTTTCTGCGAGGTGGCCTTTTTCGACAAATTTTCAGAGGAGTAAAGCGCCGCCTTTCGTCGATCACGATGAGACTTCAGCCCCCTGATGACTGAATAAAGACTAAAATCAGTCCCAATTTCGAGCAGAGGGGTCATGTCATGAAATTCTCATCTCAGATAAAGCCGATCAGTTACCTCAAAAGCCATACCGCAGAGATCGTCAAAAACCTCACAGAAAGCCGTGAGCCGCTGGTCATCACCCAAAACGGTGAGGCCAAGCTAGTCGTAATGGATGTGAAGAGCTTTGAAGAACAAGCAGAAACCATGGCGCTGTTGAAGCTTTTAGCACTGGGCAACCGACAGATTGAGCTGGGCCAGTTTGAGGATATGGAGGACGTGTTCGCTGAACTGGATCAGGACGAAGCTCAATGACTTATCGAGTTGTTATTCTTCAATCTGCAAAAAAAGATCTGAAAGAAATCAAGTCCTACCTTACACGACAGTTCTCTACATCAACCTGGCAACAGACCTACGAGTCGCTTAAACAGGCTTTACGTCGCCTGGAAACCCAACCGTTTACAGGCTCGATGCCGGAAGAAATCGAGCAGTTGAACCTGACCCAGTACCGCCAGATTATCAGCGGAATGAACCGGATCATCTACGAAATCCGCGGCCAGGTCCTCTACATCCACATCATTGCCGACACTCGCAAGAATTTGCAGGCACTGCTGTTCAAAAATCTGACCCAATAAAAAGCCCCGAAACACTGAAAGCATTTCGGGGCTTCTTTAGCGCAAGACCTTAGGCCTTGTGGTAACCGGTCACACGCGCCACTTCTTCCTTGGACCCCAGGAACACCGCCACACGCTGGTGCAGGCCTTCAGGCTGGATGTCGAGGATGCGCTGGTGGCCGTCAGTCGAGGCACCGCCCGCCTGCTCAACCAGGAACGACATCGGGTTGGCTTCGTACATCAGGCGCAGTTTGCCCGGCTTGGACGGCTCACGGCTGTCGCGTGGGTACATGAACAGACCGCCACGGGTCAGGATGCGGTGTACGTCGGCAACCATCGCGGCCACCCAGCGCATGTTGAAGTTTTTCTTCAGCGGGCCTTCTTCGCCTTCCATCAGCTCGTTGACGTAGCGCTTGACCGGTTCTTCCCAGTGGCGCTGGTTGGACATGTTGATCGCAAATTCCTGGGTCGAGGCAGGAATGGAGATGTCTTCGTGGGTCAGCACAAAGCTGCCCATTTCGCGGTCCAGGGTAAAGCCCTTGACGCCATCACCCAGGGTCAGCACCAGCATGGTCTGCGGGCCGTAGATCGCATAGCCGGCAGCAACCTGTTCGGTGCCTGGCTGCAGGAAGGCCTTTTCGTTCAGCGCTTCGTTCTGGCTCAGGTATTCGTTAGGGCAACGCAGCACCGAGAAGATGGTGCCGACTGGCGCGTTGATGTCGATGTTCGACGAGCCGTCCAGTGGGTCGAATACCAGCAGGTACGCGCCTTTAGGGTATTTGCCCGGGATCTGGTAGGCATTGTCCATTTCTTCGGACGCCATGCCGGCCAGGTGACCGCCCCATTCGTTGGCTTCGAGCAGGATTTCGTTGGAAATCACGTCGAGTTTCTTCTGCACTTCGCCTTGCACGTTTTCAGTGCCCATGCTGCCCAGGACGCCGCCCAGCGCGCCCTTGGACACGGCGTGGCTGATTTCCTTGCAAGCACGCGCCACCACTTCGATCAGGAAGCGCAGATCGGCAGGGGTGTTGTTGCTGCGGGTCTGCTCAATCAAATAGCGACTCAGGGTAACGCGGGACATGGACGGCTCCGGAGAATGGGGGGGCTAAAAACCCGCGCAGTTTAGCGCGAGTCGGGGCGCATTTCCTCCTATCAGACGAGATAAGCCTGACAGAGTTCATGTAGGCCCCGGCTCAGGGCCTGGCCGGCGGCTTGCGCAGCAGACTGTAGGCCATCGCCCCAAGTGCCGCGACGCCCAGTAACAGCACGGCCCACAGGCCGATTGTCTTCCAGTGGGTACCTGCGGCATTTGGCGCAGGCGGTGTACTGGCGCGCCACGCGCCATCGACCCGGGCCTGGCCCAGATTCGCGAGGCGCTGCGGGGTGTAGCCGGGAATCAAGGTGGTCAGTGCCAGGTTCGCGGCCTTGGCCGACGGGTTGCCCAGCGCCAGGGTAAATGGTGGTTCGCCCCGCGCCAGGAACACCACTTGCGTGGCCCGCACGGCAAAACTCAACGCCGGCGCCTGCGCCCCCAGGCCACCGCCCCGTTCGTCCACCTCCAGCTTGAGCTGCCGCACCGGATAGCCCGGCAGTTGCAGTTGATCCTGGGTGACTTCTTGCCCGCCTTGCGCCAAGCGATAGAGCAAACCACGGCTCAACGGCTGCCATGCCTGCTTGCTGTCCTGACGCCCTTGCAGCCCCACCGGCGCCAGGCTGTTGGGCTGGCGCAACTCAACGCGCACCCGCTCGATATTCAACACCCCAGGCAGCTGCCAGCTGTACTGCCCAGGCTCAAGGGTGCTGCCGGCCAAAGGCTCGGACCACACCAGCGACAGCGGCAGGCTGCTGGTGCTCTGCACTTCAATGGAGGTCAACTCGGGCGCGGCCTGGCCTTGCCATAGCAGGCGCAGGTAGCGCGCCGACTGCCCTGGCAAGGCGACTTCACGCTGCTCCACCCGATCCTCGGCAAATGCCAGGCGCGCCACCTGCCCGTCGCCCCAGGAGCGCCACTGCTGCAAATCGTCACTGGCTTCGATGCTGAAACGCTGGAAACCCTCGTGCTCGGCGGGCCAGTCGAGGATCAGCTTTTGCAACGGCGCCTTGACTGCACTGGCATCAAGCAGCCAGCCGCGTCGCACCTGCGCACCGGTCGGCACCTCGCTGGACGGCTGCACCTGCACCAGGGTGCCCGTGGCGCTGGATTGCACGCGCACGCTGGGCACACTGTCGCTGGCATTATCGGTGGCATACAGCGGGAAGCCCTTCAGCCGGGCCAGGTTGTTTGCGCTTGCGGCCGACTGCCGCACTAATGCATATGCCTGGGGTTCGCCCGCCGCGTTGAACACCCGCAGGTCACCGAGATCCGCCTGGCTGGCGCTCAATTGCACCGCCAGCGGCAACTCCAGGCGATACCAGGGGCCGTCGCCGCTGACGGTCAGCGGCACTTGGGTGGTGAAGTCGGCGAGGCCTTCTGCGGCCGACGCCGATAACGCGGCGCACAGGCCCACCAGTGCAATACTCAGTTTGCCGATCAAGAGGACGCTCCTTGGGTTTGAACCTCGGGTTCACTGCGCTTGGGCGGCAGCGGAGCAAAATAGCCCACCACCAGCAACAGCCCGCCCACGCCGATAAACGACACGATCCGCTCCAGCCCGCCACGGTTGCTCAGCTCCACGAGGAACAACTTGGCGACCACTACGCCGATCAGCACCGCGCCGACCAGCCACACTTCCCGGCGATTGCGCAGGTGCCCGCCGATCATCAAGCCCAAGGCAATCAGGGTCCAGACAATCGACAGGCCGGCCTGGACCAACATTGAGTCGAGCAATGCATCCAGATAAAACGGCACGCCGCCCCAATGGTGCGCCGCGCGCATCACCAATGCGGTGAAAAAGGCGAACAGCGAGACCCCGGCAACGCCCTGGGCAATCCACGGGGTGCGGCTGCCCAGTTGTGGCGCCGCGCTGCGCGCCCACAGGTACACGCCCAACAGCGCAAACAGCAGGCCCAGGTCCAAGGGGTTGAGCAACGGCACATAGGGCAATGGCCTGGCCGTGCCGTCGCTGAAAATATTGGCCAGCCAGAACCACACCAGCATCAGCGCGGCCAGCGGCAGCGCGGCCAGCAGGCGGTATTCACGCGCATAAGCAGATATCGGCCATGGCCACTGGCGCGGCGTAGCGACGGCTATCAGGTACAGGCTGGGGAAAATCGCCCAGCCCAGCCAGCGCCAGGCGTTGTAGTGCACCGAAAGCACCAACAGGCCATAGCGCAGCTCCAGGGCGAGCATGCCGATCAGCATCCAGCAGCCCAGCACATGGGCGACGCTCAGGGCCTTTGCCGCCGCCAGGTCGGCCAAATAACGCAGCGCGATGAAATGCACGGCGAACACCGCCAGCCAGGCCAACCAGCCCAATTCGGCCGCCGGGTGGTAATAGCGATGCAACGACACCAGCACCACCAGCGCCGCCGCTGGCATCAGCAACAGGCAGAGGGCACCCAGCGCGGCCCAGCGCAGGCGCAACGCCAGCAACATCCACAACGCCGCGCTGGCCGCAGCCGCCGCCAACAGGAACGTGGCTTGCAACTCTGGCGGGGTGAAGCGCAGCACTTCATGGTTCAGCGCCAATACCCACCACGCCGCGCCCCAGGCCAGCAGGCCGTTGGAAAGATGGGGCAACTTGAGCCGTCGATCACTGCCCTGCAAGCGCCAGGCGCCGACAAATGCGGCCAACCCCACCAGCATCGGCGCCCAGAAACCGATATGCCGAAACGCCGGCAGTTCTTCGCCGCCCCATGACGTGAGCATGAGCAACGCCCCCGCCAGCACTTGCACGCCAAGCGCGCAGAACAGGAAGGTGCGCGAAGCGATATGCCAGCCGACAAACACCGTTACCAGCCCGGCCAGCGCCCAACTGATCGCGGTGCCCTGCTCGGCCACCAGCAACGGCGCCAGCAGGTACACAAAGCCCAGGCCAAGGCCGGCCAGGACCGGCAAGCCCCGGCGCTCCCACGTCGTGGTCTGCGCCAGCGCGGCCGTGCGCAGTTGCTGGAAGCTGAACAGCAACGCCACGCCGAGCAACAACGCGCCCAGCGCCGCGCCGTCCAGCAGCGTGTGTTCGCCCACGTCCAGCTCACTGAGAAAGGCCAGCGCCGAGCCCAGTTGCAACAGCAAGCCGAACCCGCGCGCCAACGCTCGCTGCTGACGCAGGCCAAGCCACAGGATGCCAGCGCCTTCCACCGCCCAGGCTGCGGCGGTCCAGCGCGCGTCCAGGCCCAGGGGGATCGCCAGGCTGGCGAAGATCACGCCCAGGGCCAGGCAGGTTTCTGCCAGCAACACGGTGCGCCCACCGCTGAGCACACGCGCCAGGACCATATAGATGATCCCCAACGCCAGCGCGCTGAATGCCGGAGCGAAGGCCAGGTGTTGCACCAAGGTGAACTGCAAACCAAACGCCACCAGCGGCGGGCCGAACAACAGGCCGCCATCCACATAATCACCCTTGGCCGCCGACCAGCGCAGCAGCGCGCCACGGCTGTCATCGGCCGGGGCGTCGGGGGTTTCCAGGAGTTTGCGCCGCGCAAACAGTAGGCCGATGGCCAGGTACATGAGGAAAAACAAGATCAGGAACGGCTCGGTACTCCACAGCAGTTCCGGGGTGTAGGAACGAATCCCCCAGGCGAAGCCAATGCCGAAGGTGCCGGCAAAGCCAATCACATTGAGCAGGCGCCAGGCCTTGAACCAGGCGATGGCGAGGATCCCGGCGTTGAGCAGGGCGAAGTAACTGAACAGCGCCACATGGCTGCCTTCGCCAGTGGACGCCAGGATCGGCGCGGCAAACCCGCCGAGGGCTGCGGCGCAGGCCAGGCCGATGGCGTCCTGGGTAATCGCCAGGATCGCCGAAAACACCGTCACCGCCACCAGCAGGCCCAGCGCCGCACCCGGATCGAGCAGCGGGTGCAGGCGCATGGCGGCGAACACCGTCAGGTACAACACGGCAATGCCCGTGCCTTGCAGGATCAGCGCGTAACTGCCCCGGCGCAGGCGCAGCCACCAACCCAGGCCCAGCAAGCCCAGGGCGCAGGCGGCGACACCGGCGTAGCGCATCTCGATCGGCACCACCAGGCCTTCGGTGGCATAACGCAGCAAAAATGCCAGGCCCAAGAACAGCAACACCACGCCGACCCGCAGCACGGTATTGCCGCCCAGCAGCCAGTTGCGCGCGGCGCCGATGGCACGTTCGATCAGGTTGGGGCTACGGGGGATTTCGGGTTCAGCTTCGCGGGCAACGGCGGCCGGTTTCCACAGGTCGTCCGGCAGCGGCGGGCTCGGCTCGGGAGCAGGGGTGGATTGCAGTTCGGCGGGCAGCTCCCAGACCAGCTCTGGGGCGGGCGCGGGTTCGGCCCTGGACGGTTCAACCTGAGGCGGCTTTTCCAGCAGCGCGAGGCGTTGTTCCAGCGCCTTTACGGCACTGCCCAGGTTCGACAGGCGAATGGCCTGGCCAACCCCCAAACCCAGTAGTGCACCGAAGCCTGCATCACTAAACGATTCATCCAGCGCCCAGCCGAGCACCAGGCCAATGAGCATGAACATCCATTGCATGGTCCAAATCCCTAAGCAAACCGAGGCCCAGTATATAGACGCATAACCAATGTGGGAGCGGGCTTGCTCGCGATAGCGCTGCATCAGTCACCTATTTGCTAACTGACGCAGCGCTATCGCGAGCAAGCCCGCTCCCACATTTTGCTCCTGCGGCGTTTAGTCCAGGGCTTTCCAGATTTCGGTCGCATACTCGCGGATGGTACGGTCCGACGAGAACCACCCGGTACGCGCGGTGTTGAGCACCGCTGAACGCCACCATTCCTTGGAGTCATGCCAATGGGCTTCGACCCGCGCCTGGGCGTCCCAATAGGCGTCAAAATCGGCACACACCAGGAAGCGATCGTAGGCGATCAACGAGTCGATCAACCCCACATAGCGCCCCGGATCGTCCGGCGAGAACACCCCGCCACGAATCGCCTGCAGCACGTCGTTCAAGCGATGGGAGGCCGCGATATCCGGGCCGGCATTGAATTCACCCGCCTGTTTGCGCGCTTCGACCTGCTCGGCGCTGAGGCCGAAGATAAACATGTGCTCGCCGCCGATGCGCTCGTGCATCTCGACATTGGCGCCATCCATGGTGCCGATGGTCAGCGCGCCATTGAGGCCGAACTTCATGTTGCTGGTGCCCGAGGCCTCGAACCCGGCGGTGGAGATCTGCTCTGACAGGTCCGCCGCCGGAATGATGTTTTCCGCCAGGCTGACGTTGTAGTTGGGCAGGAACACCACCTTGAGCAGGCCGCGCACGGTCGGGTCGTTATTGACCGTACGCGCGATGTCGTTGGTCAGCTTGATGATCAGCTTGGCCTGGTGATAACTGGCCGCTGCCTTGCCGGCGAAGATTTTCACCCGCGGCACCCAATCCACTTCGGGCTCGGCACGAATCGCCTGGTACAAGGCGACGGTGTGCAGCAGGTTCAGCAACTGGCGCTTGTACTCGTGGATGCGCTTGACCTGCACATCGAACATCGCCGCCGGGTTGACCGAGATCCCCAGGCGCTCATGGATGATATCGGCCAGTACGCGCTTGCTGTGCAGGCGCTGCTCGGCGAAGGCCTTGCGGAACGCCTGCTTCTCGGCAAAGGTTTCCAGCTCCACCAGGCGCTGTTCCATGTTGTCGAGAATGTCCGGGCCCAGGGCTTCTACCAGCATCGCGGTGAGCTTGGGGTTGGCCTGGAATAGCCAGCGGCGGAAGGTGATGCCGTTGGTCTTGTTGTTGATACGGTCGGGGTAGAGCTTGTGCAGTTCGGAAAACACCGTGCTGCGCATCAACTGGGTGTGCAGCCCGGACACGCCGTTGACGCTGTGGGAGCCAAGGAACGCCAGGTTGCCCATGCGCACGCGGCGACCGTTGTCTTCTTCGATCAGCGACACTGCGCGCAGCACGTCGAAATCGTGGATGCCCTTGGCCCGCAGCGAATCGATGTGCTGGGCGTTGATCAGGTAGATGATCTGCATATGCCGGGGCAGCATGCGTTCCATCAGGCCTACGGGCCAGGTTTCCAGAGCCTCGGGAAGCAGCGTGTGGTTGGTGTAGGAAAGCGTCTCCACCGTAACCTGCCAGGCCGCATCCCAGGCGATGTCGTGCAGGTCGACCAATTGGCGCATCAACTCGGCCACGGCGATGGACGGGTGGGTGTCGTTGAGCTGGATGGCCGCGTGTTCGCCCAGGCTCAGCACCGAGCCGTGCATGTTTTTGTGGCGCCGCAGCAGGTCTTGCAGGGAAGCCGAGACGAAGAAGTATTCCTGGCGCAGGCGCAATTCCTGCCCTGCTTCGGTGCTGTCGGCCGGGTAAAGCACCCTGGAGATGCTTTCGGCACGGGCCACTTCGGCAACGGCGCCCAAATGGTCACCGGCGTTGAAGCGCTCCAGGTGCAGGTCTTCGACAGCTCGCGCACGCCACAGGCGCAAGGTGTTCACACTGGCACCGCGCCAGCCGACTACCGGGGTGTCGTAGGCCACCGCGCGCACGGTTTCATTGGGCGACCAGACCTGTATCGACTTGCCGGACGCATCCAGCACGGTCTCGACGCTGCCGCCGAAGCCGATCGGGTAGATCACTTCGGCGCGCTCGAACTCCCAGGGGTTGCCGAAATCCAGCCAGCGCTCGGTCTGCTCCTGCTGCCAGCCATCGACAATCGCTTGGCGAAACAGCCCGTGCTCATAACGAATGCCATAGCCATGGCCGGCAATGCCCAGGGTCGACATGCTTTCCATAAAGCACGCGGCCAGGCGGCCCAGGCCACCGTTGCCCAGGGCCGCATCGGGCTCCAGCAGGCGGATGCGCTCCAGGTCCACACCCAGCTCGCCGAGGGCTTCGCGCGCCACCTCCAGCAGGCCGAGGTTGCTCAGGCTGTCAAACAGCAAACGGCCGATCAAGAACTCCAGGGACAGGTAATACACCCGCTTCTGCCCACGCCGGTAGATGTGCCGGGTGTGGTCCATCCAGTGGTCGACCATGTGGTCGCGCGCCGCCAGGGCAATGGCTTCGAACCAGTCATGGTCGAAGGCGTGATCGGGATCCTTGCCCACCGCATAAGTGAGTTTGGTCAAGACAGCATCGCGAAACGCGGCTACCTCTGCTTCTCGTACAAGCGGTTCCTGAGACATCGGTGCGACCTCGGGCGAGATAGAAGAAGGGAAATCCTAGAGCCTAGACGGTCTGACCCATGGCATGGCTGACGGTTCGGCAGTTTTTTCACTCATTCACGCATGCAGGTTTTAGATGCAGGGGCCGTGCCCGTTTACGTCACCAAGCAGCCTTTGAGCCGAAACCCGCAAAATATTGTTCAAAAAATCACCAATCCCGGTATGATCGCGCGCCCGGACAAAGCCCCTCTTGGAAACCTGATGAAGCCTCAACTGATCGCCGCCGCGGAACTCGACCGTCTCGAAACGTGGCAGAAATACTCCAGCCACATGTGCGGCGGCTGCACGTCCAACTGCTGCACCCTGCCGGTTGAGGTGAAGATCAAGGATTTGATCCGTATTGGCATCGTCGATGAATTCGAGCGTGGCGACCCGCCAAAGAACATCGCCAAGCGCTTGCAGAAGGAAGGCATCGTCGAGCGCTTCAACTCCAAGTCCGAGATCTTTACCCTGCAGCGCATGAGCAACAACGATTGCCTGTACCTGGATCGTAAGACGCGCTTCTGCACTATTTATGACAAGCGCCCGGATACCTGCCGCAATCACCCCAAGATCGGGCCGCGCCCAGGGTATTGCGCGTACAAGCCCAAGGAAGTGGTGCGCGAGACCAAGTTGCGCACGCTCGACAAGTTCTAAATGTTGGTTACCTGACAGATCGCCATCGCAGGCAAGCCAGCTCCCACAGTTGATCGCGTTCATCCTCAATAAACTCGGTCAATGTGGGAGCCGGGCTTGCCCGCGATGAGGCCAGGCCAGACACCACACAATCTGCAGGCATAAAAAAACGCCCCCGGCCAACAGGCCGGGGGCGTTTTTATTCAGCTGGAACTAAGTATCAGTTCTTAGCCTTTTTGGCAGCGCGGGTACGCTCGCCTTCGTCCAGGATCTTCTTGCGAAGACGGATGGACTTAGGCGTCACTTCGCACAGCTCGTCGTCCTGGATGAATTCCAGGGCCTGTTCCAGGGTGAAGCGAACAGGTGGAACCAGGGCGATGGTTTCGTCTTTACCCGAAGCACGCATGTTGTCGAGCTTCTTGCCTTTGGTTGGGTTGACGCCCATGTCGTTGTCACGGCTGTTCAAGCCAACGATCTGACCGTTGTAGATCTCTTGACCGTGTTCAACGAACAGCTTGCCACGCGCCTGGAGAGTTTCCAGGGAGTAGGTCAGCGCCTTGCCGGTTTCTACCGATACCAGAACACCGTTCTGACGGCCGGACATGTCGCCGGACTTCATGGTGTCGTAGCGATCGAAGATCGAGGTCAGGATGCCAGCACCGTTGGTCAGGGTCAGGAACTGGTTACGGAAACCGATCAGACCACGAGCAGGGATGTTGTATTCCAGACGCACACGGCCTTTGCCATCCGGCACCATGTTGGTCAGGTCGCCTTTACGCAGGCCCATCTCTTCCATGACCTTGCCCTGGGATTCTTCAGGGGTGTCGATGGTGACGTTTTCGAACGGTTCCTGCTTCACGCCGTCAACGGTACGGATGATCACTTCCGGACGACCAACGCCCATTTCGAAGCCTTCGCGACGCATGGTTTCGATCAGTACCGAGAGGTGCAGCTCACCACGGCCGGAAACCTTGAACTTGTCAGCCGAGTCGCCTTCTTCAACGCGCAGTGCAACGTTGTACAGCAGCTCTTTGTCCAGACGTTCCTTGATGTTACGGGAAGTCACGAACTTGCCTTCTTTACCGCAGAAAGGCGAGTCGTTTACCTGGAAGGTCATGGAAACGGTTGGCTCGTCGACGGTCAGAGGCTTCATCGCCTCGACAGTGTCCGGCTGGCACAGGGTGTCGGAGATGAACAGCGAGTCCATACCGCTCACGCACACGATGTCGCCGGCGAAAGCTTCTTCAACGTCGATGCGGTGCAGGCCGTGGTGACCCATCAGCTTGAGGATACGACCGTTGCGCTTCTTGCCGTCGGCGCCGATAGCCACAACCGGGGTGTTCGGCTTGACGCTACCGCGAGCGATACGGCCAACACCGATAACACCCAGGAAGCTGTTGTAGTCCAGTGCCGAGATTTGCATCTGGAACGGGCCTTCACGGTCAACCTTCGGCGGTGGAACGTGGTCAACGATCGCCTGGTACAGCGGGGTCATGTCTTCCGCCATGGCGGTGTGTTCCAGACCGGCAATACCGTTCAGGGCAGAGGCGTAGATCACTTGGAAATCAAGTTGCTCTTCGGTAGCACCCAGGTTGTCAAACAGGTCGAAGATCTGGTCCAGAACCCAGTCCGGACGCGCGCCTGGACGGTCAACCTTGTTGATGCACACGATCGGACGCAGGCCGGCTTCGAAAGCCTTCTTGGTCACGAAACGGGTTTGCGGCATAGGGCCGTCTTGGGCATCAACCAGCAGCAGAACGGAGTCAACCATCGACATTACGCGTTCTACTTCGCCGCCGAAGTCGGCGTGGCCCGGGGTGTCCACGATGTTGATGTGGTAGCCGTTCCAGTTGATGGCGGTGTTTTTCGCCAGGATGGTAATACCGCGCTCTTTTTCCTGGTCGTTGGAGTCCATCACGCGCTCGTCGTTGAGCTCGTTGCGCTCCAGGGTGCCGGATTGACGCAGGAGTTTGTCTACCAGGGTGGTTTTACCATGGTCAACGTGGGCAATGATGGCGATGTTACGTAGATTTTCGATCACTTGTGTATCTCGATCAGAGGATTCGGTGTGCTGACAGGTCGTGGCAGCGATTAACAGTAGAGTCAGGCCTTGCCGTTACAGCTTGACGGCAGAGTCGGGGGGCCGGTGACGCAGGCCACAGGCAAACAGCCCCGGGCTCTTAGCTCGGTCGATAAACGCGCACATTGGCATGCCCCTCACTGAGCAAATGGTGGGCATGCAGGCGACTCATCACGCCTTTGTCGCAATACAGCAGGTACTGACGGCTGTTATCCAGTTCCTTGAAACGCGCGTTCAGTGCATAGAACGGCAGCGTTTGCACGTCGATGCCAGCGACTTCCAGCGGCTCGTCGCAAGCGGCATCCGGGTGACGGATGTCGATGACAATCTGGCCGGCCAGTGCTTCGCTGACTTCTTCGATCTGCACATCCTGGCCCAGTTCGTCGATTACCCGATCGATCGGCACCAGTTTGGCGTTCTCGAGCGCTCGCTCCAGAATCGCCATGTCGAATTCTTTCTCTTCATGCTCCACGCGGTAGCGCTTGGCATGGGTCTTGGGGTTCACCGAAATGACCCCGCAATACTCTGGCATGTGCTTGGCGAAATCAGCGGTGCCGATTTCGTTGGCCAGGTCGATGATGTCTTGCTTGTGGCTGGCGATCAGCGGGCGCAATACCAACTTGTCGGTCACGCAGTCGATCACAGACAGGTTCGGCAGGGTCTGGCTGGAGACCTGGGAAATCGCCTCGCCGGTGACCAGCGCTTCGATTTGCAGGCGGTCGGCGATTTTCGACGCTGCGCGCAACATCATACGCTTCAATACGACGCCCATATGACCGTTATCGACTTTTCCGAGAATTTCTCCCAGGACTTCCTCGAACGGCACGCTGACAAACAGCACGCGCTGGGAGCTGCCGTACTTCTTCCAGATATAGTGCGCGACTTCCATCACGCCCAATTCGTGTGCACGCCCGCCCAGGTTAAAGAAGCAGAAGTGGCTCATCAGGCCGCGGCGCATGATCTGGTAGGCCGCCACGGTGGAGTCGAAACCGCCGGACATCAGCACCAGGGTCTGCTCCAGCGCGCCCAGCGGGTAGCCGCCGATGCTGTTGTGCTGGCTGTGGATCACAAACAACCGTTGGTCGCGAATTTCGATGCGCACTTCGATTTGCGGCTCTTTCAGCGAGATTCCAGCCGCGCCGCACTCACGACGCAGCTTGCTGCCGACGTATTTCTCGACGTCCATGGAGCTGAACGGGTGCTTGCCCGCACGCTTGCAACGCACCGAAAAAATCTTGCCCACAAGGCTGTCGCCAAAGTGCAGTTTGCATTTTTCAGTGATGTCGTCGAAGTCGCCCAGCGGGTACTCGTCAACCTGCAGGAAATGCGCGATGCCCGGCATGCAGCTCAGGCGCTCGGTCATATCTTTCAAGGCTTTAGGGTCGCTGACGCGGGTTTCCAGCTCGAGATTGTCCCACACACCGTTCACCACCACGGCCGGGTCCAGGTCACGGAGCACAGCGCGGATGTTCTTGGCCAATTGACGGATGAAACGCATCCGTACCGGTCGGCTCTTGATGGTGATCTCGGGGAAGACTTTAACGATTAATTTCATGGAAACAGCGCGCGCAGGGCCAGCCGAAAAAGGGGGGCGCGGATTATAGCGGAAATCGCTCAAGGTTTAACCAGTTAATATACAAACGGCATGCAGCGCACCAAAGAGGTGCATTTAAGACTGATTGCGCTACATTGCAGTGCGCGAATTTTGCCGTTTTGACGATTTGCACCTTTATAGGAGCCATTTTGAGGCAAAAAACCCATGTCGGGGCACTGGCATGCAATTTGCTCTCTTGTGAGGCAGGTTGCCATGGCGGACTATCCGCGCCGGCATCACCCACATTCTAAGGGCTACTCCACTACCCAAGCCCGAAGCCACCCGGAGGACACTATGTCGAAGTCGGTTCAACTCATCAAAGATCATGACGTTAAATGGATTGATCTGCGCTTCACGGACACCAAAGGCACTCAGCACCACGTGACCATGCCGGCTCGCGACGCGCTGGATGACGCCTTCTTCGAAGAAGGCAAAATGTTCGACGGCTCCTCCATCGCTGGCTGGAAAGGCATCGAAGCCTCCGACATGATCCTGATGCCGGACGATTCCACCGCCGTACTCGACCCGTTCACCGAAGAGCCGACGCTGATCATCGTCTGCGACGTGATCGAGCCTTCGACCATGCAGGGCTACGACCGCGACCCACGTGCGATCGCCAAGCGTGCCGAGGAATACCTCAAGTCCACCGGTATCGGTGACACCGTATTCGTGGGCCCGGAGCCTGAGTTCTTCATCTTTGACCAAGTGAAGTTCAAGTCCGACATCTCCGGCTCCATGTTCAAAATCTTCTCCGACCAAGGTTCGTGGATGTCCGACCAGGACGTGGAAGGCGGCAACCATGGCCACCGACCAGGCGTCAAAGGCGGCTACTTCCCGGTTCCACCGTTCGACCACGACCACGAAATCCGTACCTCCATGTGCAACGCCATGGAAGACATGGGCCTGGTCATCGAAGTTCACCACCACGAAGTGGCGACTGCCGGCCAGAACGAAATCGGTGTGAAGTTCAACACCCTGGTGGCCAAGGCTGACGAAGTACAGACTCTCAAGTACTGCGTACACAACGTGGCTGTGGCCTACGGCCGTACCGCTACCTTCATGCCTAAGCCTCTGTACGGCGATAACGGTTCGGGTATGCACGTTCACCTGTCCATCGCCAAAGATGGCAAGAACACCTTCGCTGGCGAAGGTTATGCCGGCCTGTCCGACACTGCCCTGTACTTCATCGGCGGTATCATCAAGCACGGTAAGGCCCTGAACGGCTTCACCAACCCGTCGACCAACTCCTACAAGCGTCTGGTCCCAGGTTTCGAAGCGCCAGTGATGCTGGCCTACTCGGCGCGCAACCGTTCCGCTTCGATCCGTATTCCTTACGTGTCCAGCCCTCGCGCTCGCCGTATCGAAGCACGTTTCCCGGATCCAGCAGCCAACCCGTACCTGGGCTTCGCTGCCCTGCTGATGGCTGGCCTGGACGGCATCCAGAACAAGATCCACCCAGGCGACGCCGCCGACAAGAACTTGTACGACCTGCCGCCTGAAGAGGCCAAAGAGATCCCACAAGTGTGCGGCAGCCTGAAAGAAGCCCTGGAAGAGCTGGACAAGGGCCGTGCGTTCCTGACCAAAGGCGGCGTGTTCAGCGACGACTTTATCGATGCCTACATCGCCCTGAAAAGCGAAGAAGAAATCAAGGTCCGCACCTTCGTACACCCACTGGAATACGAGCTGTACTACAGCTGCTGATCCGGTAGCGCCGCTTAGTGGCGTGACAAAAAGGCCTCCTTCGGGAGGTCTTTTTTTTGCCTGAAACAATGACTATCCACCTTTGCAAACCCCATCAAAACTGTAGGAGCTGGCTTGCCTGCGATGGCGGTGTATCTGTCGCATCACGACTGACTGAGCCACCGCTATCGCAGGCAAGCCAGCTCCTACAGTTTGATGGGGTGCTTCCAGGAAATATTTGATCGCTGAACAGAATGTGGGGATTCGCACTATATTGGTGCGATAGGTTGCACCCATGCCCACGGACCAGCCCATTTTGGGTCGAAATCTCCCGAGCAGGCTGGCAGAGCGCCATAGTTTCGCGCCTCAAGCCCCCATTTCAGGGCTTTTACGCTTCTTTTCGGAGCCTTGGTTTGGTTTTTGCATTTTCCTGGTATCAGCGTGAGCCTCAAGCCCACGCCTTGCTCCAAAAGAGGTCCTAATGACCATCAGCGACGCACTGCACCGCTTGCTACTCGACAACCTGACCACCGCGACCATCCTGCTCAATGACGAACTGCGCCTTGAGTACATGAACCCCGCGGCGGAGATGCTCCTGGCCATCAGCGGCCAGCGCAGCCATGGGCAATTTATCAGCGAGCTGTTCACCGAGTCCGCCGAGGCCTTGAGTTCCTTGCGCCAGGCCGTGGAGCAGGCCCACCCGTTCACCAAGCGTGAAGCGATGCTCACGGCCCTCACCGGCCAGACCCTGACCGTCGACTACGCGGTAACACCGATCCTGAGCCACGGCGCCACCTTGCTGCTGCTGGAGGTGCATCCCCGTGATCGCCTGCTGCGCATCACCAAGGAAGAGGCCCAGCTGTCCAAACAGGAAACCAGCAAGATGCTGGTGCGTGGCCTGGCCCATGAGATCAAGAACCCGCTGGGCGGGATTCGCGGCGCCGCGCAGCTGCTGGCCCGCGAGTTGCCGGATGAAAACCTCAAGGACTACACCAACGTCATCATCGAAGAGGCGGACCGCCTGCGCAACCTGGTGGACCGCATGCTCGGCTCCAACAAGCTGCCGTCGCTGGCGATGACCAATGTGCATGAAGTGCTGGAGCGCGTCTGCCAATTGGTGGAGGCCGAAAGCCAGGGCTGCATCACCCTGGTGCGCGACTACGACCCGAGCATTCCCGACGTGTTGATCGACCGCGAGCAGATGATCCAGGCGGTGCTCAATATCGTACGTAACGCCATGCAGGCCATCAGCAGCCAGAACGAGCTGCGCCTGGGCCGCATCAGCCTGCGCACCCGCGCCTTGCGCCAGTTCACCATCGGCCATGTGCGCCATCGCCTGGTGACCAAGGTCGAGATCATCGACAACGGCCCGGGCATCCCGGCCGAACTGCAAGAAACCATTTTCTTCCCAATGGTCAGCGGTCGCCCGGACGGTACCGGGCTGGGCCTGGCCATTACCCAGAACATCATCAGCCAGCACCAGGGCCTGATCGAATGTGAAAGCCATCCCGGCCACACGACCTTTTCGATCTTTCTGCCACTGGAACAAGGAGCCCCATCGACATGAGCCGTAGTGAAACTGTCTGGATCGTCGATGACGACCGTTCCATCCGCTGGGTCCTGGAGAAAGCCTTGCAACAGGAAGGCATGACCACCCAAAGCTTCGACAGCGCCGATGGGGTGATGAGCCGCCTGGCGCGCCAGCAGCCCGACGTGATCATCTCTGATATCCGCATGCCCGGCGCCAGCGGCCTGGACTTGCTGGCGCGGATCCGCGAGCAGCACCCGCGCTTGCCGGTGATTATCATGACCGCGCACTCGGACCTGGACAGCGCTGTCGCGTCGTATCAGGGCGGCGCCTTCGAGTACCTGCCCAAGCCGTTCGACGTTGATGAGGCGGTGGCGCTGGTCAAGCGCGCCAACCAGCACGCCCAGGAACAGCAAGGCCAGGCCGTGGAACCGACCCTGACCCGCACCCCGGAAATCATCGGTGAAGCACCGGCGATGCAGGAAGTGTTTCGCGCCATCGGGCGCCTGAGCCACTCCAACATCACCGTGCTGATCAACGGTGAGTCCGGGACCGGTAAAGAGCTGGTGGCCCATGCCCTGCACCGTCACAGCCCGCGGGCGGCCTCGCCGTTCATCGCGTTGAACATGGCGGCGATCCCCAAGGACTTGATGGAATCCGAGCTGTTCGGCCATGAAAAAGGCGCGTTCACCGGCGCGGCCAACCTGCGTCGCGGGCGTTTTGAACAGGCGGACGGCGGCACGCTGTTTCTCGATGAAATCGGCGATATGCCCGCCGACACCCAGACTCGGCTGCTGCGAGTGTTGGCCGATGGGGAGTTCTATCGTGTCGGCGGTCATACGCCGGTCAAGGTCGACGTACGGATCATCGCCGCGACCCACCAGAACCTGGAAACCCTGGTGCACGCTGGCAAGTTTCGCGAGGATTTGTTCCACCGCCTGAATGTGATCCGCATCCACATCCCGCGCATGTCGGACCGTCGCGAAGATATCCCGACCCTGGCCCGCCACTTCCTCAGCCGCGCCGCCCAGGAGCTGGCGGTAGAGCCCAAGCTGCTGAAGACGGAAACCGAGGAGTACCTGAAGAACCTGCCGTGGCCGGGCAACGTGCGCCAGCTGGAGAACACCTGCCGCTGGATCACGGTGATGGCGTCCGGGCGCGAGGTGCATATCAGCGACCTGCCGCCGGAGTTGTTGAACCTGCCGCAGGATTCGGCGCCGGTGACCAACTGGGAACAGGCCCTGCGCCAGTGGGCCGACCAGGCCCTGGCCCGTGGCCAGTCGAGCCTGCTGGACAGCGCCGTGCCGACCTTTGAGCGGATCATGATCGAAACCGCCCTCAAGCACACCGCCGGCCGGCGTCGTGATGCCGCCGTGCTGCTGGGCTGGGGCCGCAACACCTTGACCCGCAAGATCAAGGAGTTGGGGATGAAGGTCGATGGTGGGGATGATGATGAGGGCGAAGAGGGCTGAGCACAGCTTTCCTTTGTAGGAGCTGGCTTGCCGGCGATGCATGCACCTCGGTTTTTCAGTGAGACCGCGGTGATGCTATCGCTGGCAAGCCAGCTCCTACATTGTTTTGTGCAATCGCAAAAAACCATGCACCGCTTCAACGCACCATGAACCGCTATCGCGCACGAACTCCAGGCCGCTTTCAAAAAACTCTGAACCCTGAAAACGCCAAAGCCCCGTAATCCGGGGCTTTGCGCCTTATAAAAGAATTTCCTCAGAAAAATTCGCCACTCTGGCACGCCCCCTGCAATAACCCTGGTACTACCCAGTTTCGGGGACCTTGGTACAGGCAGGCCGAGAATCCCCTCTTTAATTCGAGCGTCAAACCGTTTTGGGAGCCCTGGTACAGGCAGGCCGGGAACTCCCTCTTTTATTGCTCCAGGAGATGGATCTCCAGTCGCCAGCGGTCATCGACCGCCTTGCCCGACCATTCCCCGCGCAGCGGCCGTGCCGCCACCAGGTTCAACAGCAAGCCGCCATCGGTCTTGCGCACGCGCCAGTTCACATCCTTGTCACTGACCTTCAATTGCCCCGCCTGGGCCTGGCCCTGGGCGTCGAACAGCAGCGCCACGGTGCCGTCGATATGCTCGCCGTGCAGCTTCGGCTCGCTGTTGAACCACACCACCAGGCCATCGCTGCCAGGCTCTACCTGCAGCAAGGCGGTTGGGTCCGAGGTGGTCAGGCGACCGATCATCAAGCCCACCATCAACCCGACAATCGCCAGCGAACCCAGGACGCGGGGCAATAGCTGCGGCCTGGGGTCGTCTTCAGGGGTAGAATGCGCTGCATCTTTATCTTCGGAGCCGTGCATGTTTCACGTCATCCTTTTTCAACCAGAAATTCCGCCGAATACCGGCAACGTTATCAGGCTGTGCGCCAACAGTGGCTGCCACCTGCATTTGATCGAGCCGCTGGGCTTCGAGATGGACGACAAGCGCCTGCGCCGCGCGGGCCTGGACTATCACGAGTACGCCACCCTGCAGCGTCACGCCGACCTCGCCAGTTGCCTGGAGAGCCTGGGGCACCCGCGCCTGTTTGCGTTCACCACCAAGGGCTCGCGGCCGTTTCACGATGCCAGCTTTGCCGAGGGCGATGCCTTCCTGTTCGGCCCCGAAAGCCGTGGCCTGCCGGCAGACGTGCTCGACGCCCTGCCCGACGGCCAGCGCCTGCGCCTGCCGATGCGCGAGGGCTGCCGCAGCCTGAACCTGTCCAACACCGTGGCCGTCGCCGTCTACGAAGGCTGGCGCCAGCTCGGTTTCAAATAACCCGCCTAAACAAATGTGGGAGCGGGCGTGTGTGGGAGCCGGGCTTGCCCGCGATGCAGGCACCTCGGTGTGTCAGTCACACAGAGGTGATGCTATCGCTGGCAAGCCAGCTCCCACACACGCCCGCTCCCACATTTAGAGCGGCGTCGGGTTCAGCTTACTGAACCGTCGGTGCGCCTTCCTGTTGCATGCGCTGCAGCTCTTGCGCATACAGGGCATCGAAGTTCACCGGGGCCAGCATCAGGGCCGGGAACGAACCACGGGTAACCAGGCTGTCCAGGGTCTCGCGGGCATACGGGAACAGGATGTTCGGGCAGAACGCGCCCAGGGTGTGGCTCATGGACGCATCGTCCAGGCCCTGGATCAGGAAGATACCGGCCTGTTGCACTTCAGCGATGAATGCCACTTCTTCACCGTTCTTCACGGTGACCGACAGGGTCAGTACCACTTCGTGGAAGTCGCCTTCGAGCTGCTTCTGACGGGTGTTCAGATCCAGGCCGACGCTTGGGGTCCACTCCTGGCGGAAGATCGCCGGGCTTTTCGGCGCTTCGAACGACAGGTCACGCACGTAGATACGCTGCAGGGAAAATTGTGGGCCTTGAGCCTCTTCTGCTGCCGCTTCGATGTTCGGTTGGTCAGTCATCTCGCAGATCCTTCTTGATCTTGGGGTCTTTTAGGTTTTTGGAGTCAGACGTGAAGCAGCGCGTCGAGTTTACCGGCGCGCTCCAGGGCGAACAGGTCGTCGCATCCACCGATATGCTGGGTACCGATCCAGATTTGCGGCACAGAGGTGCGCCCCGCCTTCTGGGCCATCTCGGCACGCACCGCAGGCTTGCCATCGACCTTGATCTCTTCGAAGGCAACCTGTTTGCTCTGGAGCAACTGCTTGGCTCGCATGCAATAGGGGCAATAATCGCTGGAATAAACGACAACCTGGCTCATATCACTTCACCAACGGCAGGTTATCGGCGCGCCAGCTGGAGATACCACCCGACAGCTTGGCGGCGGTGAAACCGCTCTTCATCATTTCGCGGGCATGGCCACCGGAGTGCTGGCCCTGGGCGTCGACCAGGATAATGGTCTTGGCCTTGTGCTTTTCCAGCTCGGCGATGCGGGCGATCAGCTTGTCCTGGGGGATATTCAGCGCGCCAACGATATGGCCGGCGGCAAAGTCCTTGGCCGGACGGATGTCGACGACAACGGCCTGGTCCTTGTTGACCAGCGCGGTCAGCTCGGCGGTGCTGAGGCTACGGCCGCCACGGCTCACTTCATGAGCAATCAGCAGCGCCAGCAGTACAACGAAGGCACCGACCAGCAGATAGTGAGAGGTAGCAAATGCAATCAGGTGATCAACCATCAAGGAGGTTCCAGGGCGTTAAAATGGCGGTAAGTATACACAGCCGCCATGGGGGGCCAACCCCCGTAAAGCGGTGACGGCATCGGAACTTCGCTTTAAACTGCCACTCCCTTTTCAATCGCCTTCCTTTAATACCGCCGCGAGAGGATCTATGACTACCACGCCTAAACCTTTGGTCCTGATGATTCTCGATGGCTTCGGTCACAGTGAAAACCACCACGACAACGCCGTATTCGCGGCGAACAAGCCCGTACTGGACCGCCTGTGCGCCAGCGTACCCAATGGCCTGATCTCCGGATCGGGCATGGACGTCGGCCTGCCGGACGGCCAGATGGGCAACTCTGAAGTCGGCCATATGAACCTGGGCGCCGGACGAGTGGTATATCAGGACTTCACCCGCGTGACCAAAGCCATCCGCGATGGCGAGTTCTTCGAGAACCCGACCATCTGCGCCGCGGTGGATAAAGCCGTCGCCGCCGGCAAGGCCGTGCATTTCATGGGCCTGCTGTCCGACGGTGGCGTGCACAGCCATCAGGACCACCTGGTGGCCATGGCCGAACTGGCCTACAAACGCGGCGCCGAGAAGATCTACCTGCACGCCTTCCTCGATGGCCGCGACACCCCGCCCAAAAGCGCGCAATCGTCTATCGAACTGCTGGACGCGACCTTCGCCGCCCTCGGCAAGGGCCGCATCGCCAGCCTGGTTGGCCGCTACTTTGCCATGGACCGCGACAACCGCTGGGACCGTGTGTCCCAGGCCTACAACCTGATCGTCGACGGCAACGCCGAATTCAACGCAGCCACCGCCCAGCAAGGCCTGGAAGCCGCCTACGCCCGTGGCGAGAGCGATGAGTTCGTCAAGGCCACCACCATCGGCGAGCCCGTGAAGGTCGAAGATGGCGACGCCGTGGTGTTCATGAACTTTCGCGCCGACCGTGCCCGCGAACTGAGCCATGTGTTCGTCGATGAGGGTTTCAAAGACTTCGAGCGCGCGCGCCAGCCGAAAGTCGAGTTCGTGATGCTGACCCAATACGCCGCCAACATCCCGGCCCCATCGGCCTTCGCCCCGGGCAGCCTGGAAAACGTGCTGGGTGATTACCTGGCGAAAAACGGCAAGACCCAACTGCGTATCGCCGAAACCGAGAAATACGCCCACGTCACCTTCTTCTTCTCCGGCGGGCGTGAAGAACCGTTCCCCGGCGAAGAGCGCATCCTGATCCCGTCGCCGAAAGTCGCCACCTACGACCTGCAACCGGAAATGAGCGCACCGGAAGTTACCGACAAGATCGTCGACGCCATCGAACACCAGCGTTATGACGTGATCGTGGTCAACTACGCCAACGGCGACATGGTCGGCCACAGTGGCAACCTGCAAGCCGCGGTCAAGGCCGTGGAATGCCTGGACCTGTGCGTAGGCCGGATCGTCGACGCCCTGGAAAAGGTCGGCGGCGAAGCACTGATCACCGCCGACCACGGCAACTGCGAGCAGATGTCCGACGAGTCCACCGGCCAGGCCCACACCGCCCACACCACCGAGCCGGTGCCGTTCATTTATGTCGGCAAGCGCGACTTCAAAGTGCGCGAAGGCGGCGTGCTGGCGGACGTGGCGCCGACCATGCTCATGCTGATCGGGCTCAAGAAGCCTGCCGAGATGACCGGCACCTCGATTCTGGTCTAAACCAAAACACCCTGTAGGAGCCGGCTTGCCGGCGATGGCGCCTGATTGATCACCACAAGGTTCAAGGCCCCCATCGCTGGCAAGCCAGCTCCTACAGTGAGTTAGAGGTGTTTTTGAGGGTGGCGTTTAGCCATACCCTGCCGTATGGCAGCTAACTTACCCATTGGGCGTTTTTTTTGCAGCGTGGGGCGGGCATACTAGGCCGTCCCTTTCCCTGGTGTCGCCCGCCTCTATGCTTCGCGCCTTGATTACCCTTGCTCTTGTCTGCGTGCTCCAACCGGCCTTGGCCGACGAGCGTGCGCAAACCCAACAACAGTTGGACGCTACGCGTCAGGACATTACCGAGCTGAAGAAACTGCTCGGCAAGCTCCAGGAAGAAAAATCCGGGGTGCAGAAAGACCTGCGCGGCACGGAAACCGAAATGGGCAAGCTGGAGAAGCAGGTCCAGGAGCTGCAAAAAGAACTAAAGAAGAGCGAGTCGGAACTGGAGCGACTCGACGGTGAGAAAAAAAAACTCCAGAGCGCGCGCGTTGAACAGCAACGCCTGATCGCAATCCAGGCCCGTGCCGCCTACCAGAACGGCCGCCAGGAGTACCTCAAGCTGCTGCTCAACCAGCAGAACCCGGAAAAATTCGCCCGCACCCTGACCTACTACGACTACCTGAGCACCGCGCGCCTGGAGCAACTCAAGAGCTTCAACGAGACCCTGCGCCAGTTGGCCAACGTCGAGAGGGAAATCGCCGATCAGCAAAGCCAGTTACTGGCCCAGAAAAGCAGCCTCGACACCCAGCGCGACGAGCTGGACAAGGTGCGCAAGGAACGCCAGCAGGCCCTGGCCAAGCTCAACAGTGACGTAAAAGCCCGTGATGCCAAGTTGCAGGCGCGCCAGCAGGACCAGGCCGACCTGGCCAAAGTACTGAAAACCATCGAGGAAACCCTGGCACGCCAGGCCCGCGAAGCCGAACAAGCGCGGCAGAAAGCGCTGATCGCCCAGCAGGAAGCAGAAAAAAAGCGCCAGCGTGAAGCCGAGGCGCTCGCCAGCGACGCCCCGCGTAAACCGGCGCGTGCAGCCCCCGGCCCACTGGTTTCCAGCGCCGGTGAATCGTTTGGCGGGCCTTTTGCTACTGCCCGAGGCAAACTTCCATGGCCAGTTGATGGTCGACTACTGGCACGCTTTGGTGAAACCCGTGGCGATGACACCCGCACCAAGTGGGATGGCGTGATGATCAGCGCCTCTGCGGGCAGCCAGGTGCATGCCGTGCACGGCGGGCGCGTGGTGTTCGCCGATTGGCTGCGCGGCGCCGGTTTGCTGGTGATTCTTGACCACGGCAATGGCTATTTGAGCCTTTACGGCCACAATCAGACGTTACTCAAGGCCGCAGGTGATGTTGTAAAAGCCGGTGAATCCATCTCCACTGTCGGTAACAGTGGCGGCCAGGACACCCCGGCGCTGTACTTCGCTATTCGTCAGCAGGGCCGCCCGAGCGACCCTGCACAATGGTGTCGCGCCCAAGGATAGGCCGCACCTACATTAGGAGTTCGTTCGACATGCTGCATTTGTCCCGCCTCACTTCGCTGGCCCTGACGATCGCCCTGGTGATCGGCGCGCCTATGGCATTCGCCGACCAGACCGCCCCGTCAGCCACGGCCGCGACCACCAAGGCACCGCTGCCGCTGGACGAATTGCGCACCTTTGCCGAGGTCATGGACCGGATCAAGGCAGCCTATGTCGAACCTGTGGACGACAAGACCCTGCTGGAAAATGCCATCAAAGGCATGCTCAGCAACCTCGACCCGCACTCTGCCTACCTGGGTCCGGAAGATTTCGCCGAGCTGCAGGAAAGCACCAGCGGCGAATTCGGTGGCCTGGGCATCGAGGTCGGCGCCGAGGACGGCATCATCAAGGTGGTGTCGCCAATCGATGACACCCCGGCGTCCAAGGCCGGCATCCAGGCCGGCGACCTGATCGTCAAGATCAATGGCCAGCCGACCCGTGGCCAGACCATGACCGAAGCCGTCGACAAGATGCGCGGCAAGGTCGGCCAGAAAATCACCCTGACCTTGGTGCGTGACGGCGGCAGCCCGTTTGACGTGACCCTGACCCGCGCCACCATCGTGGTCAAGAGCGTGAAGAGCCAGTTGCTGGAATCGGGTTACGGCTACATCCGCATCACCCAGTTCCAGGTCAAGACCGGCGACGAAGTGGCCAAGGCCCTGGCCAAGCTGCGCAAGGACAACGGCAAGAAGCTCAACGGCATTGTCCTGGACCTGCGCAACAACCCCGGCGGCGTGCTGCAATCGGCAGTGGAAGTGGTCGACCACTTCATCACCAAAGGCTTGATCGTCTACACCAAGGGCCGCATCGCCAACTCCGAACTGCGCTTCTCGGCCACCGGCAAGGACCTCAGCGAAAACGTCCCGCTGGCGGTGCTGATCAACGGCGGCAGCGCCTCGGCCTCGGAAATCGTCGCCGGCGCCCTGCAAGACCAGAAACGCGGTGTACTGATGGGCACCACCAGCTTCGGCAAGGGCTCGGTGCAAACCGTGCTGCCGCTGAACAACGAGCGTGCGCTGAAGATCACCACGGCGCTGTACTACACGCCTAATGGTCGTTCGATCCAGGCCCAGGGCATCGTGCCGGATATCGAGGTGCGTCGGGCCAAGATCACCAACGAGAGCGACAACGAATACTTCAAGGAAGCCGACCTGCAAGGTCACCTGGGCAATGGCAACGGCGGCGCCGACCAGCCAAGCGGCAGCGGCCCGAAAGCCAAGCCCATGCCACAGGACGACGACTACCAACTGGCCCAGGCGTTGAGCCTGCTCAAGGGCCTGAGCATTACGCGCAGCCGTTGATATGCGTTTTGCGCTCATCCTCGCACTGTTGTGCAGCCTGGCAGGAGTCGCCCAAGCGACTCCTGCCGACCAGCCCCGCAAAGCCTACCTGACCCTGATCATCGACGACCTTGGGCAAAACCTGCCCAGGGATCGTCGCGTGCTGGCCCTGCCCGGCCCGGTGACGGCGGCGATCATGCCCGATACCCCGCACGCCGCCGAGTTCGCCCGCGAAGCCCATCGCGCCGGCAAGATCGTGATCCTGCACATGCCCATGGACCCGGCCACCGGCCCGTTCGCCTGGCACCCCGAGCTGCCTGTCGAAGAACTGGGCAAGCGCCTGGATGCAGCGTTCAAGGCCGTGCCCTACACCGCCGGCATCAACAACCATATGGGCAGCCGCATGACCGCTGAGCCTGGCGCCATGGCGTGGTTGATGGGCGAGTTGCAGCGCCGGCACAAGTTTTTCGTCGACAGCCGCACCAGCGCCAAGACCGTGGCCGCCGCCGAGGCACAGAAGATCAACCTGGCCCACGTCTCGCGGGATGTATTTCTGGATGACGAACGCACCGAAGCGGCCATCACCACGCAGTTGCAAACGGCTATCAAGCTGGCGCACAAACAGGGTTCGGCAGTGATGATCGGCCACCCATACCCACAGACCCTGGCGGTGCTGGAGCGCGAGCTGCCCAAGCTCAAGGCCCAGGGCGTCGAGTGGATTGATATCAAGCTGATGATCAGTGTGCGCAGCAACCAGGCCATGAGTGGCCACGGCAAAAATGGCATCTACCGCTAGATAGCTACCGCACCGCCGCACGTGAACACCTGAATAGTGAGCGGACAACACTCAACTATCAGGATGATCATGACCCCCTCTCGACACCTTCTCTCTGGGCTGTTGCCCAGTACCCTTTACACAGCCCTCATCGCCGCGCCCAGGCTTCTGCACAATAACCGGCAACAGCACCAAAGCCAGGCCCTGTGTACCGCCAGCCTGCTGGATACGCGCAATGCGCACGGAAAATCCGGTCCGGCCTATGTGGTGACCAGCAGCCATTGTCTGCATCGTCTCGGCGGTCTGGTACATGAGGATCTGCCGATCAAGGGCAGCGTCAACTTCAACTATTTCGACGACACCCTGGAAACCATCAAGGCTTATCCACTCAAAACCCTCAAGTGGAGCAGCAGCCAAGGGGTGGACCTGGCCATCGTCGAGCTGCACACCTCGCTGGCAAGCCTGATTGACGATGGGATCACGCCCTTGAAACTGGCTGAGGCCGCGCCCGCCGATGGCGCTGACATTCTGGCCCTGACAGCGCGCCTATCGACGCCCGCAACGCCTATATCAACGACCCTATTGGCCCGCAAACCGCCCAGAACCCATCGCTCTGTTTCGCCCACTCGATGACGCGGTCAGCGGGCCAGAGGACCACCTCACCAAGATCCTTTTTGTAAATAACAAGCCTGTCAAAGTCTGCACCTATGCCTGTGATCAGGCCGACCAACCCTCAACCCTACGGGTTGACTTCATAAAGCCTCGCTAACAACCGGAGCCCCACGAATGGAATCGATAAAATTTGGCAATCTGCTCATTAATTTCACAACGGAGTTCAGTCGACTCTGGGACAACAAGGGTTCACCCAACGCATCACCCGTCAGTTTTTGGCGCCCGGTACCGTCCGCCGACTTCCTCACCGACTACTTTCCGCTCGGCGACCATGCGGTTGCCGGACACGACGGTATCAACCATAAAGCCACGGTCGCTGTGGTATCGGAGGCCCCTGCACTAACCGAAGAAGAGCGCAGTAAAGGCAACGCACTCATGCCACCCATCGAGTTCGAAAAAGTGTGGGATGACAAAGGCTCCAGTGCCCATTCGAACGGGGCCATCTGGCGCCCGCTTCCACCCACCGGCTATGTAGCAATGGGACTGGTGGCCACTGATGGCTACGAAAAACCTTCACTCAACACGATCCGGTGCGTTCGAGCGGATCTGGTGATTGCCTCATACATCAGCGACCCGATCTGGAACAACAGGCGCAGCCCCGCCCGGCTGGACTTCAGCGCCTGGGGCATCAGCCCTCCAGGGGCGGCGGCAGGCGAGGTGTACCTGTCGGCAGGAACCTTTGTCGGAGTCGCCAGCTATACCAAACCCTCGGTACACATTGCGGCTTATTCATTGCGCATGCAGATCCCCCTGCAGGCCAAGGCCCCGCCTCCGGCGCCAGCACTTGCAAGCGAGCGACAGCCTTCGCCTTTCGAAAAGGCCGAAGTGACCTATATCGCAAAACTGGCCTGGTTTACCGTCACGGACCCCAATCTGTCGCCCCTCCAACAACTGCGTACGTCCCCCACTTACCGACTGGAACGATCGGACAAATACATATTGGTCGGGTTTGGTCATAACAACAGCTCGCTGAACCAGACCTTCAAATGGACCGCTACGCGAGGGCAGAACGGCAGTAGCCTCAAGACACTGACCGACACCACGGCCATCGAAATTGGCACTGAATGGGGTTTCAACGTGTGGGGCGCTTCGGGCAAGGTCTCGGCAAAACTCAGCGGCAGCCTCACGCACACGCAAACGTCCTCCGAAGGGTGGACCAGCTCGACCACTTTTGAAGTCAACGCCACAGTTCCCGCGCACAAGGCGGTAGCCGTCTATCTGGTGCAAAGCAATTACAAGCTGCTGCGGGAAAACGGTACGCAAGTGTCAACTAGCATCAGCTACACCGACGGTGACAGTGTGTATTGGAGCGAATACCCACCGCGCGGTCACTTGCAAGCCGTTGCCAGCGCCTGCCTCATGAACCGCTAGAGATAGCGCGCCATGATCTGATCGACCACGCCTTCCTTACGTAGCTGGTCCAGCGCCGCCTGCAGTTTGGCCACCACCTCATCCGGCACGTCCTTGTTCAGTGCCAGATACAGCTGGGCGCTGTTGAAGCGCAGCACCGTCTTGAGCCCGGAAACACCGACCTGGCGCGCCAGATACCGCCCGGCGGGGTCGCCGGTGGCCCAGAGGTCGATCTGCCCCTCCATGAGCTTTTGCGCATTGTCCTGGTCGCGCAGCACGATAATCGGCTTGAGCCCGCGTTTTTCCAGGGTCTGGGCAATGGCATCGCCTTTATAGGCACCGATCTTGTAGGTGCGGGCGTGCTCAAGGTCGGTCAGTTGGATGCTGCTGTCGGCCCTGGCCAGCAGCACCCAGTCATCCGGGCCGATGGGTCCGACCCACTTGAACAACGCTTCGCGGTCCGGCAGGCGCGCCATCACGAATACGCCGTAGCCTGGCTGTTCCAGGGCGAGTTTATAGATCCGCTCCCAGGGGAAGCGCAACGTGAGGTTGTAGGAAATGCCGGCCTGCTTGAAGGTCTCGCGGACAATGTCCACCGCAATGCCTTCGATGTTCTCGTCCTTGGCAAAATTCTTGCCGTTTTTCGCCATGTTGTAAGGCGGAAAGTTTTCCGTCAGCAGCACCAGGGAGGTGCCGGAAGGCTCGGCGGCGTTGGCCGAGCCCGCCAACAGAATGGAAGAACTGGCGAGGGCAAGCAGCAGGTCTTTGAACATGTAGGGTTACCGGAATCCATGGCAGGCCCCAGAGTGCCGCGAGCCTGTCATGGTGTCCAGTGGCGTTTAGCGTACGACGATGCCGCGTGCAGCCATGTAGGCCTTGGCCTCGGGAACGGTGTATTCGCCAAAGTGGAAAATGCTCGCCGCCAACACCGCACTGGCGTGGCCTTCGATGACGCCATCGGCCAGGTGTTGCAGGTTGCCCACCCCACCGGACGCAATCACTGGAATACCCAGCGCATCGCTGATGGCGCGGGTCACGCCCAGGTCGAAGCCATTTTTCATGCCGTCCTGGTCCATGCTGGTCAGCAAAATCTCACCGGCGCCCAGGCCTTCCATCTTCATCGCCCACTCCACCGCATCCAGGCCGGTAGGCTTGCGCCCGCCGTGGGTGAAGATCTCCCAACGCGGGGTTTCACCGGGGCCTGAGACTTTCTTGGCGTCGATGGCGACGACGATGCATTGTGAACCGAAATGCTGCGCGGCCTCGCCGACAAACTCCGGGTTGAACACCGCCGCAGTGTTGATCGAAACCTTGTCTGCACCCGCGTTAAGCAGGTTGCGGATGTCTTGCACGGTGCGCACGCCACCGCCCACGGTCAGCGGGATAAACACCTGGCTGGCCATGCGCTCCACGGTATGGAGCGTGGTGTCGCGGCCGTCGACGCTGGCGGTGATGTCGAGAAAGGTAATCTCGTCGGCGCCCTGCTCGTCGTAGCGACGGGCAATTTCCACCGGGTCGCCGGCGTCACGGATGTTCTCGAACTTGACGCCCTTGACCACCCGACCGTTGTCGACGTCCAGGCAAGGGATGATGCGTTTGGCCAGCGCCATGGTCAGTCCTCAGCCTTTGTAGGCATCGCAGTAAGCCTGGGCTTCGGCGACGTCCAGGGTGCCTTCGTAGATCGCGCGGCCAGTGATGGCGCCAATGATCCCCGGCGCCTTGGCGTCCAGCAGCGACTTGATATCGCCCAGGTTGTGGATACCACCGGAAGCGATCACCGGGATTTTGGTGGCAGCCGCCAGCGCCGCGGTAAACGGTACGTTGCAGCCCTGCATCATGCCGTCTTTGGCGATGTCGGTATAAACGATGGCGGACACACCGTCGGCTTCGAACTGCTTGGCCAGGTCGATTACCTGCACGGTGCTGATTTGCGCCCAGCCGTCTGTAGCGACGAAACCATCCTTGGCGTCCAGGCCCACGATGACCTTGCCCGGGAACGCGCGGCAGGCCTCGGCGACGAAGGCCGGGTCTTTCACGGCCTTGGTGCCGATGATCACGTAGCTCACGCCCGCCTTGACGTAGTGCTCGATGGTTTCCAGGGAGCGGATACCGCCACCGATCTGGATCGGCAGGTTCGGGTAGCGCTTGGCGATGGCCGTCACCACTTCGCCATTGACCGGCTGGCCTTCGAAGGCGCCGTTCAAGTCCACCAGATGCAGGCGACGGCAGCCGCCCTCCACCCACTTGGCAGCCATGCTCACCGGGTCATCGGAGAACACCGTGGAATCTTCCATGCGGCCCTGGCGCAGACGTACGCAAGCGCCGTCCTTGAGATCGATAGCGGGGATAATCAGCATCTGGCAAACCTTATTCGATATTCAGCATTGCTCGGAAAATCAGGGTTTTTCGAGCGCCCACAAGTCGCTTTCGATGCTCTCGAACCTTTCTTTAAGGTGCGTCTGCACATCGAAAATCGCCCTGTTGTAATAGTGCGGAGCAATTTCAGTGGTGAACAGTTCGAGGATCTCAGCCACCTCGAACGACCCGAGACGGAGCTCGAAGCGGTCTTCCATGAAACGCTTGATCTTGTCGGTCGCCTCACTCTCCTGCTGGGGAGTGAGGTTGAGGATCGGCGGCTTGATCTTCTTGGCCATTACCAGCGCCCGTCCCAGCTGGCGAAGTTCTGCAGCAACTGCAGGCCATGGGTATGGCTTTTCTCCGGGTGGAACTGCACGGCAAAGCGCGAGCCTTCGGCCAGGGCTGCGGCGAAATCGACGCCGTAGTGCCCGCCACCCACCACCTGGCGCGGGTTACCGGCGGCAATGTAGTAGCTGTGCACGAAGTAGAAACGCGCCATGTCCGGGATGTCGTGCCACAACGGGTGATCGACGGTGCGGCGCACTTCGTTCCAGCCCATGTGCGGGACTTTCAGGTGTTCGCCGTCTTCGTGCAGATCCTTGCCGAAAAACTTCACCGCGCCTGGGAACAGGCCGATGCAGTCGACGCCGCCATTCTCTTCACTGCGATCGAGCAAGGCTTGCATGCCCACGCAGATCCCGAGGAACGGCCGGTCCTGGCTGACTTCGCGCACCAGGCTGTCAAAGCCCAGGCGGCGGATTTCGGCCATGCAGTCGCGAATCGCGCCCACACCGGGGAACACCACGCGGTCGGCTTCGCGGATCACCTGCGCATCGCTGGTGATCAGCACCTTGCCGGCACCGACGTGTTCGAGGGCCTTGGCCACCGAATGCAGGTTGCCCATGCCGTAGTCGATAACCGCGACCGTCTGCATTACAGAACGCCCTTGGTCGACGGCATTTGCCCGGCCATGCGGTCATCCAGCTCCACCGCCATGCGCAGGGCGCGGCCGAAAGCCTTGAACACGGTTTCGATCTGGTGGTGGGTGTTGGTGCCGCGCAGGTTGTCGATGTGCAGGCTGACCAGGGCGTGGTTGACGAAGCCCTGGAAGAATTCCTGGAACAGGTCCACGTCAAAGCCACCCACCGTGGCGCGGGTGTAAGGCACGTGCATCTGCAGGCCTGGGCGGCCCGAGAAGTCGATGACCACACGCGACAGCGCCTCATCCAGCGGGACATAGGCATGGCCGTAACGGCGGATGCCTTTTTTGTCGCCGATGGCCTTGGCAAACGCCTGGCCGAGGGTGATACCGACATCCTCCACGGTGTGGTGGTCGTCGATATGCAGGTCGCCCTTGCTGACGATATCCAGGTCGATCAGCCCATGACGGGCGATTTGATCCAGCATGTGCTCAAGAAAAGGGACACCGATATCAAATCGGGCCTTTCCGGTGCCATCCAGGTTGATCGAGGCTTTGATCTGGGTTTCCAGAGTGTCGCGCTCGACGGACGCCTTACGTTCGGCCATCACCAGCTCCGCAAAATCATTGGGCGAAAAAGGTGGCCATTATAGGGGCTGCGGGCGCTAAACAGAAACATCGAACGGGATAAGACTGACGGCCTGTCGGGGATAGACATGTGCATACAACCCCCGACAAGCACGCAACAACCCTTGTAGGAGCCGGCTTGCCGGCGAAGCATTCGCAAGATCAGCATCGACCTTACTGACGCCATCGCCGGCAAGCCGGCTCCTACAGGTTTTTACATCAGTGGAATAGCACTGCAGTCTTCTGCAAGGTCACCCACACGCCCCACGCCAGCGGGATACCTACAACCAGCCAGGCAGCAATGGCCAATGGCACGGTGCCAGAGGCTGCTTTCCACTCCAGGGAAGTGCTGGCATCAGCGCCCTTGTCATGGCCCAGGGCCTGTTCGGCAGCCAGTTCGGCGTCGGTCATGAAGTACTTGTCGGCCACCGGGCGTACCAGCAGGTTGCAGATAAAGCCCAGCACCAGCAGGCCGGCGAGGATGTACAAGGTGATGTCATAGGCCGCAGCGCGTTCGACGCCGATGCTCAACTGATACTCACGCAAGTAGTTCACCAACACCGGGCCCAGCACGCCGGCCGCCGCCCAGGCGGTGAGCAGGCGACCGTGGATCGCGCCGACCATTTGCGTGCCGAACAGGTCCGCCAGGTAGGCCGGTACGGTCGCGAAGCCGCCGCCGTACATCGACAGGATGATGCAGAACGCCGCCACGAACAGCGAGACGTTGCCCAGGTGGCCGAGGTTCGGGATCAGCGCATACAGGGCAAAGCCCAGGGCGAAGAACACGAAGTAGGTGTTCTTACGGCCCAGGTAGTCGGAAAACGACGCCCAGAAGAACCGCCCACCAATGTTGAACAGGCTCAGCAGCCCGGTGAAACCCGCCGCGATGGCGGCGATGGAGGCCAGTTGCCCGGCATCCAGTTGACCAAATGGCACGTCCACGCCCAGCAGCTTGCCGCCAAACACTTCCTGCAACAGCGGCGACGCCATGCCGAGGATGCCGATACCGGCCGATACGTTCAGACACAGCACCAGCCAGACCAGGCGAAATTGCGGGGTTTTCCAGGCCACGTTCACGTGCACGTGACGGTGGGTGATCATCGCGTTGCTGGCTTTTTTCGCCGGCGCGGTCCAGCCCTCAGGCTTCCAGCCGGTCGGTGGCACACGGTAGGACAAGGCACCGCCGATCATGAACACGAAGTAGATCGCGGCCATTACCAAAAAGCTCTGCCACACGCCCACGCCGGTCGGCGAGGCAAAGTGGCCCATCAGCGCTGCCGCCAGCGGCGCACCGACCATCGCCCCGCCGCCAAAGCCCATGATCGCCATGCCGGTGGCCATGCCGCGCTTGTCCGGGAACCACTTGATCAGGGTCGAGACCGGCGAGATATAGCCCAGGCCCAGGCCGATACCGCCAATGACCCCGGAGCCGAGCCACATCAGCCAGATCTGGTGGGTATAGATCCCCAGCGCCGAGATCAGCAGGCCACCACACCAGCACAGTGCCGAGACCACACCGGCCTTGCGCGGCCCGGCGTGTTCCAGCCAGCCGCCCCAGATCGCTGCCGAGCAGCCCAGGAAGATGAAGAACAGGGTGTAGATCCAGCCCAGCATGGAAATCGGCCAGTCGCAGGACGACGAGAAGATCTGCGCGATAAAACTCATGTCCGGCGCACAAGCCACCGGCGCGGTCACACCCAGCGCCTTGGACAGTGGCAGCCAGAACACCGAGAAGCCGTAGGCCATGCCGATGCACAAGTGGATGGCCAGGGCGGCCGGCGGAACCAGCCAGCGGTTGAAACCGGGCTTGGCGATGATGCGCTCCTTGGACAGGAACGCAGGCTGCGCAGCAGTAACGCCGGCCGCAGTGCTAGTGTTCATTGGTGTTTCCCCCAGTTATTGGTCTGTGTTCGCCAGGCGCTCTCCTCCTCGGCCTTTGCACGCAATGCGTGGCCGTTTTGTCGAGTGAAGCTCCTTGTAAGCGCGACGTTTCGTCGCAGAAGGCGGGCGAACGCGCAAAGATTAGCATCTGGCGCAGCGAGAGAAACCAAACTGACACTACCTTTTTCGGTTCATCTGTTTTGTTTGACACTATGTAACGATGCGTAAACAGCCGTGGACCTCGCGGCGTTATACTCTGCGGCTAAATTTTAAAATCGACACACAAGGACTCGCCCATGAAAGCGTTCGGCAAAATCCTGGGTCTGGTACTTCTCGGGCTGTTGCTGATCATTGTGGCTCTGGGCTTTGCCCTGACCCACCTCTTCGATCCCAACGACTATAAAGACGAGATTCGCCAGATTGCCCGCGACAAGGCCCACATCGAGCTGACGCTCAATGGCGATATCGGCTGGAGCCTGTTCCCCTGGCTGGGCCTGGAGTTGCATGAAGCCAGCGTGGCTACCCTGAGCAATCCTGCCCAACCGTTTGCCGACCTGCAGATGCTCGGCCTGTCGGTACGCGTGCTGCCGCTGCTGCGCCGCGAAGTGCAGATGAGCGATGTGCGCGTCGAGGGCCTGAACCTGCGCCTGACCCGCGACAAGCAAGGCCATGGCAACTGGGAAGATATCGGCAAGGCACCGCCCGTCGTGGCTACCGGTACCGCCGATGCACCCGCGACGACTGCGCCAACCACGGCGCCAGCGCCGGAGAAACCGGCCCAGCCGATCCGCCTGGACATCGACAGCCTGACTGTCAACAACGCCCGCATCGAGTACAACGACGAGCAGACCGGCAAGCAGTTCAGCGCCGAAAGCATCCAACTGAGCACCGGTGCCGTGCATGAAGGCGCAAGCATTCCGGTCAAGCTCACCGCGTTCTTCGGCAGCAACCAGCCGGTAATGCGGGTCAAGAGCGAGCTCAACGGCGAGCTGCGTTTTGATCGTGCCCTCAAGCGCTATCAGTTCGAAGACATGAAAATCGCAGGCGAAGCCACTGGCGAGCCGCTGCAAGGCAAGACCGTGACGTTTGCCACCCAGGGCCAGTTGCTGGTGGACCTGTCGGCAAACATTGCCGAGTGGACCGGCCTCAAGCTCTCGCTCAACCAACTGCGGGCACTGGGCGAACTGAAGGTCAACGACCTGGATAAAACCCCGCAGATCAGCGGCGCCCTGTCGATTGCCCAGTTTGACCTGGCCAAGTTCCTCGACAGCGTCGGCCAGCCGCTACCGGCCATGGCCCCAGAGAGCCTGAGCAAGGTCGAACTGGTCAGCCGCCTGCAAGGCACGCCGTCGAGCATGGCCCTGGAAGACCTCAACCTCAAAGTCGATGGCAGCACCTTCACCGGGCGCCTGGCGGTGGAGGACTTTGCCAAGCAAGCCCTGCGCGTGCAGTTGAAGGCCGACACGTTCAATGCCGACCACTACCTGCCCGCCAAGTCCGAGGCCGCCAACAGCGCCGCCGTTGCGCGCAAGGCCGAGGTGCAGAGCAGCGAAGCCGGGGCCATGGCCGCCGGTGGCACCACGCCGTTGCCGGACGCGCCGACCAAAGGCGCCTGGAGCACCGACAAGCTGCTCCCGCTGGCGCGCCTGCGCAGCCTGGACGTGATTGCCGACCTGTCCTTCGGCCAACTGACCCTGAGCCAGTTGCCCATCGAGAATGCAGCACTCAAGGCCTCCGGCCAGGGTGGCCAACTCAAGCTCGACACCTTGAGCGGCGGTCTCTACAACGGCACGTTCCAGGCCAGCGGCAGCCTCGATGCACGGGAGGATGTGCCGGTGCTGGCGCTACAAACCAAAATCAAGCAAGTGCCGGTCGAGCGGATCCTGCAGGCCCAGGGGCAAACCCCGCCGGTCAAGGGCCAGATCACCCTCGACAGCAACCTGAGCGGGCGTGGCAACAGCCAGAAAGCGCTGATCGACAGCCTCAACGGCACCGCCAGCTTCGTCATCAACAATGGTGTGCTGCTCAATGCCAACCTTGAGCAACAGCTGTGCACCGGCATTGCCCTGCTCAACCGCAAGACCCTGGCCGCCACACCGCGCAGCAAGGACACTCCGTTCCAGGAACTCAAGGGCAACCTGACCTTGCGTAATGGCGTGGCCAGTAATCCGGACCTGAAAGTGCGCATCCCCGGCCTGACCGTCAACGGCAATGGCGACGTGGACCTGCGCGTACTGGGCATGGACTACCGCGTGGGCATCATCGTCGAAGGCGACAAGCGCGACATGCCGGACCCGGCCTGCCAGGTCGGCTCGAACTTCCAGGGCATCGAAGTACCGCTGCGCTGCCGTGGCCCGTTGGAGCTAGGTGCCAAGGCCTGCCGCCTGGACAAGGACGGCCTGGGCCAGGTGGCCGCTAAAGTGGCGGGCAACAAGCTCAGCGAGAAGATTGAAGAGAAGCTCGACAAGGTCAATCCCAAGCTCAAAGACGCCCTCAAAGGTTTGTTCAACCGATGAGAAACGAGCAATTTTCAGCGGCCGTGCTCGACTGGTACGACCGTCACGGCCGCCATGACCTGCCCTGGCAACAGGGCATCACCCCGTATCGGGTGTGGGTCTCGGAAATCATGCTGCAACAGACCCAGGTCAGCACGGTGCTCAATTACTTCGATCGCTTCATGGCCTCGCTGCCAACGGTCGAAGCCCTGGCGGCCGCGCCGGAAGATGAAGTGCTGCACCTGTGGACCGGGCTGGGCTACTACACCCGGGCACGCAACCTGCAAAAGACCGCGAAGATTGTCGTCGCCGAATACGGCGGCGAGTTTCCCCGCGATGTAGAGAAACTCACCGAGCTGCCGGGCATCGGCCTGTCCACCGCCGGCGCCATCGCCAGCCTGAGCATGGGCCTGCGCGCGCCGATCCTCGACGGTAACGTCAAGCGCGTGCTGGCACGCTTTACCGCCCAGGAAGGCTACCCGGGCGAGCCCAAGGTGGCCAAGCAGCTGTGGGCCACTGCCGAGCGCTTTACCCCCCACGACCGCGTCAACGCCTACACCCAGGCCATGATGGACATGGGCGCCACCCTCTGCACCCGCAGCAAGCCCAGCTGCCTGCTGTGCCCCCTGGAAAAGGGCTGCGAGGCGCACATGCTGGGCCTGGAAACCCGCTACCCGATCCCCAAGCCACGCAAGACCATCCCGCAAAAGCGCACGCTGATGCCGATGCTGGCCAACCAGGAGGGCGCGATCCTGCTTTACCGTCGCCCCTCTACAGGGCTGTGGGGCGGGCTGTGGAGCTTGCCGGAACTGGACGGCCTGGACGACCTGGAACACCTGGCCAACCAGCACTCACTGGCGCTGGGCAAACATCAGGAACTACCCGGGCTGGTGCACACCTTCAGCCACTTCCAGTTGGCTATCGAACCCTGGCTGGTGCAGGTCGAGGAATCGGCCCATCACGTGGCCGAGGCCGACTGGCTCTGGTATAACCTCGCCACCCCGCCGCGCCTGGGCCTTGCCGCCCCGGTGAAAAAACTGCTGAAGCGCGCGGCCGACGTATTGAACGCAGGAGTTTCGTCATGACCCGCACCATCATCTGCCGCAAGTATCACGAAGAACTGCCCGCCCTTGAGCGCGCCCCATTCCCCGGCGCCAAGGGCCAGGACATTTTCGACCACGTCTCCGCCAAGGCCTGGGCCGACTGGCAGAAGCACCAGACCCTGCTGATCAACGAAAAACGCCTGAACATGATGAACGCCGAAGACCGCAAATATCTGCAGGGCGAGATGGACAAGTACTTTTCCGGCGAGGATTACGCCAAGGCCGACGGCTACGTGCCGCCTGCTCAATAATTGAGCAAAAACCGGGGTTGGCACGTAAGCGACGGTAATAATTAAATATTTTTTGAAAACTTGCTTGACGACCCCCTGAAAAACCCGTTTAATGCGCCCCGTTGCCCAGATAGCTCAGTCGGTAGAGCAGGGGATTGAAAATCCCCGTGTCGGCGGTTCGATTCCGTCTCTGGGCACCACTTATTAGATTCAGGTGGTGCAAACATCATCTGAAACACACAAGAAACCCGCCTAGTGCGGGTTTTTTGTTGCCTGCGATTTAGTGCGCCAGCGCCCCTCTGGTTACTTTTAGGTTAACGCCAAGCCTCACGGGCATCCGATGTGTTATTTATCGCGCTGCTCAACCGTCTAGCCTTAATCCACTCTTCAGCAAGGTAGTTACTTCATGACCCGGTATTTGTTCTGCACGCTGTTAATGCTGACAGCGCTGCTCAGCGGATGCGCCACGACGATGGACGTCGCGATCAATGCAACCCCTGATCCGGACTATCACTTTGACCGACAGGCGCCCGTGCTGGTGACATCGGTCGGCGGCAATAGCGAGAATGCGCTCAATGCCCGCTACTACCTGCGCGACATGGTCAGCGCCATGAAGGACCAGGGGTTTCGCGAGGTCTATACCGACGTGACCCTGCCCAAGAATCGCACGCCAAAAATCACCATCACCCTCGATATCGACAGCCACCAGGTGACCTACCGCTATACCGCCACCGAGTATGGGCAGGTGCCAACCAGCACCTCTACCGTGTGCAAGAACAGCAAGAAAAAAAGCGACCAGATGATCTGCACCAGCACGCCGAACACCACCTATGGCCCGGTAGGCAGTTCGGAACGCACCGGCTACACCACCCTCACCACCTTCACCGCCACGGCTCGGGATGAGGCGAGCAAACGCGCGGTGTACCTGCTGCGGGTAACGTCCTACAACGAGGACTGCCAAGCGGCCAAGGTCGAGGCCTTCCTGGTGCAGCAGGGCTTGCAGAACCTGAACTTCCAGGACCGTGTGCAGCGCAACTACAGCGTCACGATGCCCGAGGGGTATCGCTGCAAATAGTTCGTCGCACCATTCCAGGTAGTGCAGGGCGAATGTCACTTCGCAGTCCTGCCTGACTGCCAGCCTTGATTGCCCCTCCCCGCACAGGGCGACCCCACCCGGTCGCCCGCATCAAACATCCCCCCGCCAAAAAGCCAGGCTCGACTGAAGCCCATAGTTGCTAATAGCAATTATTATCATTTAAGCTGGCGCGCAAAATCCCCCCCCCTGCACCACTAAAAATAATCAAGGAGCTGCGATGCCTTCTGCACGCGAGCCAGGTTCATGGTTGAAGGCACTTGGCCTTGCCCCCTTAGGATTCGCTTCGATGCTTGCCCCCGCCGCCTTCGCGGCCGAGGAAAAAGGCCAGCTCGAACTGCCCAGCCAAAGCATTACGGCAACTGCCTCAGAAGAAACGGCCGACGGCCCGGTCAAAGGCTATGTTGCCAAGCGCAGTGCAACGGGGGTCAAGACTGACACCCCAATCACTGAGATCCCCCAGTCGATCTCTGTCATCAGCGCCGACCGCATGCGCGATCAGGGCGCACTGACCGTGCAAGACGCATTGCGGTATGTTTCTGGGGTGCGGGCCGAGACCTTCGGGCTCGATAGCCGGGGAGACTGGTCGAAAGTGCGAGGCAGCTCGCCGGCCCTGTTCCTGGATGGTTTACAGCAGAGCTTCGGTACTTACACCAACGTGCGCACCGACCCCTTCACCCTGGAACGCCTTGAAGTGCTCAAGGGCCCCGCGTCGATGCTGTATGGGCAAAGCCCCGTGGGGGGCCTCATCAATCAGGTCAGCAAACGCCCCAAAGCCGAACAGCACACCGAAGTGCAACTGCAGTACGGCAATTACAACCGCAAGCAGGTCGCCGTGGACACCACCGGCTCCCTGAACCCACAAGGCACGCTGCTGTACCGACTGGTGGCGATCCAGCGCGACAGTGACACTCAGGTTGATCATGTCAAAGACAACCGCCAGGTCCTGATGCCATCGCTGACCTGGCGCCCCAACGACGATATCGACTGGACCCTCCTGGCCAACATCCAGCGCGATGACAGCGGCTCCACCACGCAGTTCTTCCCACACAAAGGTACCGTCTGGAACGCGCCATATGGCCGGATCCACAGCAACCGGTTCGCCAGCGAGCCAGGCTTTGACGAATACGACAGTGACCAGACAGCGCTGACGTCGCAATTTTCGTGGCATCTGAACGATACGTGGACCCTGCGCCAAAACCTGCGCTGGCAAAAAAGCAAAGTCAGCTACCAATCGATTTACTCGGTATTTGCCAAAAACCCACCGTTCAAGCCCGATAACCAGACCCTCGACCGCGTCTATTACGTTTCCAAACCCGAGGTCAAAGTGTGGGTCGCCGACCAAAACGCCGAGGCTCGATTTGACACCGGCCCGCTCCAACACACCCTGTTGCTGGGAGGCGATTACCAGCATGCCGTCTCCAACCGGGACGGCGCCAGCGGCAACGCAACACCACTGAACGTGTACGAACCGGTGTATGGCACCTTTGATCCCTCTGTCATTCGCCTCACCGCAGACCCGGAACAACGGGTCATGCAAAAAGGGCTGTATGCCCAGGACCAGATCAAATACGAGCAGTGGTTGTTGACCCTGGGCCTGCGCAAGGACTGGTCCGCCAGCCAGACCCAAGGCAGCGCCCGACAAAAGGACGACAAGCTGACCGGCCGCGCGGGCCTGACCTATCTGTTCGACAACGGCATAGCGCCCTACTTGAGCTACAGCGAATCATTCCAGCCCCAAATCGGCCTCAACCGGCGAACGCTGGAGCCCTACGTACCGCTCAAGGGCAAACAATGGGAGCTGGGCGTGAAATATCAGCCGGTTGGCAGCAACAGTCTCTACACCGCAGCGGTGTATGACATTCGCGAGCAGAACCGGCGCATGCCCGACCCCCTGGATGCGATGAACACCCTGCAAAGTGGTGAAACCCGTGCCCGTGGGCTGGAGCTCGAAGCCCTGGTGACAGTCACGCCCGCCTGGGACCTGATTGGCACCTACAGCTACACCGACACCACCGTCATCAAGGGCTCGCCCGCCGAGCAAGGCAAACGCCTGGCCAGCGTTCCAGAGAACATGGCCTCGGTATGGAGCCAGCACCGATTCAGCATCGGCGACATTTCCGGGTTCAGCGTCGGTGCAGGCATTCGCTATGTAGGAACCAGCTGGGATGGGGCCGACCGGCTGAAAACACCGTCTTCCACCCTGGTGGACGCGATGCTCGGGTATCGCTACCAGAACTGGAACCTGAGCCTCAACGCGACCAACCTAGAAGACAAGACCTACTACACCACATGCCTGGCACGAGGTGACTGCTTCATCGGCAACCGTCGTACGCTCGTCGGTACACTGGCCTACAACTTTTGATCGAGCTGTAAGGCCACGACACTGCGGCGGCTGATCACGGCACCCGGAACACCAACAACGGGTTGTCATTGAGTCGCCCATTGAACGCTGGGGCCAGGTGCTCCAGCGGCGTGGCCTGCAGCAGTTCGGTTTCCTTGCGCGCGACGATGACCCAGGACGAACGCGGCAGCGCGTTCAGTTGCGCAAGGTCGTCACGCCCGACAAACAGCGGCTGCTCGTCATGGCCCAGGTTCATGATGTAGCGAATGGCCCAGGTGTCCTTGCCGAGGTTGAGAAACACCAACGGTCCGGGGTGCTCGGCCCGCAGGTTTTCCACCGCACCCACAAAGTTTTTGGTGTCGAATTGCAGATCCTTGGCCGGCTCCACGACCGTCACCAGTACCAGCCATTGAGTGGCCAGCGCGATCAGGCTGAGCGTCACCAGTCGCGGCCCCACACGGCCGTGCAAACGACGCCAGGCAGCCACCGCCGCCAGTTGCAGGACGACCAGCAGCGCAATCAATCCCGGCACTGAAACATCAGGCCAGTAACCGTGCTTGCTCCACAGCTGCCGGCAGACCAGGACCACGACAAGCCCCAGCAGCGGCAGGACCGCCACCAGCCACTCATAACCCCGACGCACCCCAAGCAACCAGCCCCGGGCCTGTAGCAGCCCGTAGGCCGCCACCGCGGCAAACATCGGGACCATCGGCAGGATGTAGTAGGCGCGCTTGAAGTTCGGCACCGATAACCCCAGCAGGATCATCAGGCCACAGCCGCCCAGGCGCAGCATCAGCCGCACATCGGCATCTTCATTGCGCGCCGACCAGGTGTGGCGCAGGGCAATCAACGTCGCCAGCGCCAGCGGGATCACCGGGAAATAGCGATACAGGCTCAGCTTGAAGTAGAAGTAGAACGGTTCGCCGCTTTCATCCAGGCGGCCGGCCACCTGCATCTTCATCACCTCATCGGCAAAAGCATCACCCCCGGTGATCCGCGCCAGCTTCAGCAACACCCACCAACAGGCAAGGAGTAGGACCAGGCCGATCACGCCGTGGGCAATCACCTTTTTCAGCAAGCCAATCTTCTCTTCCCGCGAGCGGGCAGGCCCCAGCGCCCAATACACGCAGGCAACACCACAGACCTCGATCAACCCCAAAGGGCCACGAATGGCAAATGCCGCCACAAACAGGGGAAAGATTGCGTATTGGCGCAGCCGCGAGCCCAGGCGCTCGCCGGTGTGCAGCAGGTAGAAACAGCCCAGGCACAGCAGGGAGACCATCTGGTCCAGGCAGACTGAACGCGACTTCTCCAGCAATTGCGCGGTCAAGGCCGTCAGCACTACCGTCAGCAACGCCCAGGCCCGCCCGGAGGGCACCAGCAAACGGTAGACCAGGGCCATGACCCCGGCCGACGCCAGGGCGGTGGGCAGCACGTTAGCCAGGTCGTTAGGCGCACCGAACAACCGGGCAAAGAGCAGGCTGAAATAAGTCGCCGTCCCTGGGTAATCCGGGTAAGGCTCACCGTAGGTGGTAGGGAAAAGGCTCGCGCCGTGGCGGAACATCTCCTGCATGAACACCGCCCAACGCCCGTCAAACCCTTGCGGCTGTTGATCCCAGATGCCCAGGGTAAATAACAACAAGGCCACCAGGAAAACACCCAGGGCCTCCACACGAAAACGGTTGCGGTGTTCCATGGTTTAACCTGCCAGGGCGGGGGAGATGCTGGCGTATATTGCCGGCAGCACGCCTGAATCGCGCCTGAACCAAACGCAACATTGCGATGGCACAGACAACAACTCACTGTAGGCGCTGGCTTGCCAGCAAAAAATCGTCAACGATCACTAAAGTTCTGGCTCACTCCCCCTATCCACAGCGCATGGATCAAGGCCTTTCATGAACCTGCCCACCCGCCCTCACCCCGAGACATTCCGCGAGCCCGCCGCCGACCACTACCCCATCGGCGGTTTCACCTGGCGCCATATCCGCCGCGACATCGAGCGCCCAGTGGTGATCATCAACGCCGCCACCTCGGTACGCTGCCGTCACTATTCGCGCTTTGCCGCGTACTTGTTTGCCAATGGCATGGACGTCATCACCTACGACTATCGCGGTATCGGCGAGTCGCGTAGTGGCTCATTGCGCGGGTTCAAGGCCTCGTGGTCAGACTGGGGCCGGCTGGATTTCGAGGCCATCGTGCAACGGGCGCAGCGCGAGTTTGCCGGGCAGCCCATTGATGTGGTCGGCCACAGCTTTGGCGGCTGCGCGGCCGGGCTCGGGGCGTCGGGGGCGGCGATCAGGCGCTTGGTCACCGTAGGGGCGCAGTTCGCCTACTGGCGCGACTATCAAGCGGACGGGCGCTGGCGGATGTTTGCCAAATGGCACCTGGTGATGCCCCTGGTGACCGCCGTCTGCGGGTATTTCCCGGGCAAGCGCCTGGGCTGGCTGGAAGACACGCCCGCCGGGGTGGTGCGCGACTGGAGCACGCCCACGCCTACCTACGAGACACGTCCCAGCGGGCGGGCCTTGGGCGTGTTGCCCTTTGCCCGGGTGCAGGCACAGATCCTGGCGATCAGCATCAGCGACGACCCGTTTGGCACCGTGCCCGCCATCGAGCGCCTGCTGAACTACTTCCAGGCCAGCGAGCGCACGCACCTGCGCATCGCGCCCATGGATATTGGCGAAGAGGTCATCGGGCATTTCGCGTTTTTCCGCAGTGAATATCAGGATCGGTTGTGGCCGATTGCACTGGCCTGGTTGCAGCATGGCCAGTTGCCGGCCGACACACCGGGGTCACGGCTGTAGAAACCCTTGGGATTTCGCCAGACCTGCGCTTCAATACGCCACCCAGATCCTGAACCAAGGACGTGAGCCCATGGCTTCGCCAGACAAGCAGCAAAAACGTGCCCAGCGGGCAAAAGCCAAGGCCAAGCAGAACCGCACCCAGCGCGCCAATGCGCCCAAGCAGGATGCGTTTGCAGGTGACGACGAGCGTATTGACCTTGAGTCGGTGGACTTGACCGAACTGTTCGTGCAAATGCGCACGGCCGGCGAGACCAGCCAGCAGGCGCTGTGTGCGGCATTCCTGGCGCACCCGTTGCTGGCACTGGTGCTGGAGCAGGAAGGCGAAGAAAACGCCACGGACTTTATCCTGGCGGCGCTGATCGAGTACCGGCAGTGGTCCACCGACAGCGATGATGAAGCGGCGGCGTTGGCGTGGATTGAATCGCCAGAGTTCCAGGCGGACTACGTGGCGGCATCCCAGGCGCTGACTAGCGCGCAGGATTGATACAACACCAATGTGGGAGCGGGCTTGCTCGCGAAGACGTCGGCCCAGCCAACATTGATGTTGACTGACCCACCGCTTTCGCGAGCAAGCCCGCTCCCACAGTGCTTTGTGGCGCTAGACAGCAAGCATTTCAACTCATCAGTTGAGTACCGCAGCCCCCAACTTCTGGGCCCGGCGCCGACTTGCCACCAGCAACCCCGCCAACACCACCAGCAGGCTCAACACACCGGTCGCGATAATCTCCACCCGATGCGCTTCCTGGAACAGCATGATGGTCAACGCGCCGACGATAAACACGATCACCGCGTAAGTCAGGCCGGGGAACAACCACATCTTGAAGGCAATCTTCTCGCCCGCCGCAGTACGTTTCTGCCGCATGCGCAGTTGCGACACGGCAATCACCAGGTACACCAGCAGCGCAATCGCGCCGGAGCTGGCCAGCAGGAATTCAAACACCGCCGCCGGCGCCACGTAGTTGGCAAATACCGCGAGGAACGCCGCGCCGGTAGACAGCATCACCGCCCAGTAAGGCGTGCCGCTCTTGTTGGTGCGCTTGGCTACCGCCGGTGCATCACCACGACGCCCCAGGGAAAACAGCATGCGCGACGCGGTGTACAGCGCCGAGTTCAAGCAACTGGTCACGGCGACCAACACCACCAGGTCGACGATCAGCTTGGCATTCGGGATGCCCATGCGTTCCAGCACCGTCTGGTAGGAACCGACGGCAGCCAGGGTCGGATCGTTCCACGGCACCAGGGCCACAACGATGAAGATCGACACCAGGTAGAACAAGCCGATCCGCCAGATCACCGAGTTGGTGGCCTTGGTGATCTGCTGGCCAGGGTTCTTCGATTCTGCGGCCGCGATGGTCACGATCTCGGTGCCCATGAACGAGAACATGGTGGTCAAAATCGCCGCCAGCACCGCGCCCATGCCGTTGGGCAAAAAGCCTTGGGTGTCGAACAGGTGCGAAACACCGCTGACCTGACTGCCCGGCAGCAAGCCGAAAATCGCCAGCACGCCGAGGATCACAAAGCCGATGATCGCCACCACCTTGATCAGGGCAAACCAGAACTCGAACTCGCCGTAGTTCTTCACGCTGAACAGGTTGGTCGCGGTCAGCAGCAGGGTGATGACCAGGGTGAAAGCCCAGATCGCCACGTCGGGGAACCAGGCATGCAGGATAGTTGCGGCGGCGTTGGCTTCCAGGGGAATCACCAGCACCCAGAACCACCAATACAGCCAGCCGATGGTAAAGCCGGCCCAATGGCCGATAGCCCGGTCGGCGTAAGTGGAAAATGAGCCAGTGTCTGGCGAGGCAACGGCCATCTCGGCCAGCATGCGCATCACCAGCACCACCAACGTACCGGCTGCGGCATAAGCCAACAGCACGGCGGGCCCGGCTGCCGCAATCGCGTGGCCGGAGCCGACAAACAAACCAGCGCCGATCACACCGGCAATCGACAACATGGTGACATGCCGCGGTTTGAGCCCCTGTTCGAGGTCATTGGAGCTTTGCGTACTACTCATTGACACACCTTTGCGAGGAATTGCGTATACGGTCCACCCGGCCTGCCGCCTCTTCGTGAAAAGAAACAAACGGGGCGTTCTTTATTTTTTACGCAAGATTTGCGCCAAAATGTTACAAAGCCAAGGTCGACGCGGCCTGTAGGACAATCCCTCAGCACTCGCAAGCCATTGAGATTGCTGGCAATCCGCCACAACGTTACCGGTCGACTCACCTCCAGGACGAATGAGCGCACCAAAAACACACACAAAAAGTAAGTGACGCCCAATTAAAGGGCCGATAGGCACCGTTTACCCGTTTAACCCTTCCAACACCCGGCCAAAGCTGGCACCATCGCGCCCTTTTTTACGCGACTGCCACGGGTTTATCGGTTAAAACGGCTGTTCGGTTGTTGATGGCGCGACACGCTACTGTGCCGATGCGACAACCTGTCACACACCGTCTGTTTAACGCCCGTGGCGCTGTTGGCTGTCATCCGGACGCTATGCTAGCTTGGCGCCACGCCAGGAAGGCGACCCAACAGCAGGAACGCAATGAACACAATGAGGACCGCACATGGCTTTGGCCGCGCCCGCGCTTGAAATCCGCAACTTGCATAAACGCTATGGTGAGCTGGAGGTGCTTAAAGGCATCTCGCTGACCGCTCGCGACGGCGATGTGATCTCGATCCTGGGTTCGTCCGGTTCCGGCAAGTCCACCTTCCTGCGCTGCATCAACCTGCTGGAAAACCCGCACCAGGGCCAGATCCTGGTGGCCGGCGAAGAGCTCAAGCTCAAGGCCGCGAAAAACGGCGAGCTGATGGCCGCCGACGGCAAGCAGATCAATCGCCTGCGCAGCGAAATCGGTTTTGTCTTCCAGAACTTCAACCTCTGGCCGCACATGAGCATCCTCGACAACATCATCGAGGCCCCACGCCGCGTGCTCGGCCAAAGCAAAGCCGAGGCCATCGAAGTGGCCGAAGCGCTGCTGGCCAAGGTCGGCATTGGCGACAAGCGCCACGCCTACCCGGCGCAATTGTCTGGCGGCCAGCAGCAACGCGCCGCCATCGCCCGCACCCTGGCGATGCAACCTAAAGTCATTCTGTTCGATGAGCCCACTTCGGCACTTGACCCGGAAATGGTTCAGGAAGTACTTAATGTGATCCGCGCGCTGGCCGAAGAAGGCCGCACCATGCTGCTGGTCACCCACGAAATGGGCTTTGCCCGCCAAGTGTCCAGCGAAGTGGTGTTCCTCCACCAGGGTCTGGTCGAAGAGCAAGGATCGCCACAGCAGGTGTTTGACAACCCGCTTTCGGCGCGCTGCAAACAATTCATGTCCAGCAACCGCTAACGGAGCAACATGCATGCAGAACTATAAAAAATTCCTCCTGGCCGCCGCCGTTTCCATGGCATTCAGCGCCACGGCCATGGCCGAGACTTTGAAAATGGGGATCGAGGCGGCTTACCCGCCCTTCAACAATAAAGACGCCAGCGGCAACGTTGTCGGCTTCGACAAAGACATCGGCGACGCCCTGTGCGCCAAGATGAAAGTCGAATGCAGCGTAGTCACTTCCGACTGGGATGGCATCATCCCGGCCCTGAACGCCAAGAAGTTCGACTTCCTGGTGTCGTCGCTGTCGATCACCGACGAGCGCAAGCAAGCCGTTGACTTCACCGACCCGTACTACTCCAACAAGCTGCAATTCATCGCGGCCAAATCCATCAAGGACTTCAAGACCGACGCCGACTACCTCAAGGGCAAGATCATCGGTGCCCAGCGTGCGACATTGGCCGGTACCTACCTGGAAGACAAACTGCCAGACACCACCGCCAAGCTCTATGACACCCAGGAAAACGCCTACCTCGACCTGACGTCCGGCCGCCTGGACGGGATGCTCGCCGACAAGTACGTGCAATACGAGTGGCTCAAGAGCAAAGACGGTTCGGCCTACGAGTTCAAGGGCGATCCGGTTGTAGAAAGCGACAAGATCGGCATCGCCGTGCGTAAAGGCGACCCGCTGCGCGAGCGCCTGAACAAAGCCCTGGCGGAAATCAAGGCCGACGGCACCTACAAGAAGATCAACGACAAGTACTTCCCTTTCAGCATCGAATGATCCTGATTGGCCAGACCGGCGCGCTCCGTTGAGCGCGCCGGTTTTTCGCAAGCCTTGCGCGATATGAAAAAACCATGAATTTCGATCTCTACGGATTCGGCCCCGCACTCGCTGCCGGCGCGCTGATGACCGTCAAACTGGCACTCACGGCGTTATGCCTGGGGCTGGTGCTCGGCCTGGCCGGCGCCTTGGCCAAGACTTCCCCGTACAAGTTCCTGCAATGGCTTGGCGGCGCTTACTCGACCATTGTCCGGGGCATTCCCGAACTGCTGTGGGTGCTGCTGATTTATTTCGGCACGGTCAATATGATGCGGGCCCTCGGGGAGTTTTTCGGTAACCCCGACCTGTCGCTCAGCGCCTTCGCTGCCGGCGTGATTGCCCTGGGCCTGTGCTTTGGCGCCTATGCCACCGAAGTGTTCCGTGGCGCGATCCTGGCGATCCCCAAGGGCCACCGTGAAGCGGGCATTGCCCTGGGCCTGTCGAAGCTGCGTATCTTCACCCGGTTGATCATGCCGCAGATGTGGCGCATCGCCCTGCCGGGCCTGGGCAACCTGTTCATGATCCTGATGAAGGACACCGCACTGGTCTCGGTGATCGGCCTGGAAGAAATCATGCGCCACGCGCAAATCGGCGTGACCGTCACCAAGCAGCCGTTCACCTTCTTCATGGTCGCAGCCTTCATGTACCTGGGCCTTACCGTCCTGGCCATGGCCGGCATGTACTTCCTGGAAAAACGCGCCGCTCGCGGCTTTGCGAGGAGCACGCAATGAACGGCGACTATAGCTGGCTGGCGCATTTCGACCTGGGCCTGAACTGGGCCGTGATCATCAAGTGGCTGCCACGACTGGCCCAGGGCGCGACCCTGACCCTGGAACTGGTGGCCATCGCGGTGATCGCCGGGCTGTTGCTGGCGATCCCCCTGGGCATCGCCCGTTCTTCGCGACTGTGGTACGTGCGCACCCTGCCTTACTGCTACATCTTCTTCTTCCGTGGCACGCCGCTGCTGGTGCAGCTGTTTTTGGTCTACTACGGCCTGGCGCAGTTCGACGCCGTGCGCGAAAGCGCCCTGTGGCCCTACCTGCGGGACCCATTCTGGTGCGCCACCGTCACCATGACCCTGCACACCGCCGCCTACATCGCCGAGATCCTGCGCGGCGCGATCCAGGCCATCCCGCCCGGTGAAATCGAAGCGGCGCGGGCGCTGGGCATGTCCAAGCCCAAGGCACTGTTCTATATCATCCTGCCGCGCGCCGCGCGCATCGGCCTGCCGGCCTACAGCAACGAAGTGATCCTGATGCTCAAGGCCAGCGCCCTGGCCAGTACCGTGACCTTGCTGGAGTTGACCGGCATGGCCCGCACCATCATTGCCCGCACCTACCTGCCGGTGGAGATCTTCTTTGCCGCCGGCATGTTCTACCTGCTGATGGCCTATGTGCTGGTGCGCGGCTTCAAGCTGCTGGAACGCTGGTTGCGGGTCGATGCCTGCCAAGGACGCTAACAGCGGGTTGACGGGCGAGCGACTGCTGGCCCGTTTTCTCGCACTGGATGCGTTCCTCACCGAACATCAAGGGCTGTGGCGACCACGGCCCTTCACCCATCTGCAATTGCCTTGGGAAGCCCAGCATCCAGCGCTGGCCCAATGGCTGCGCCAGCGCTCGCTGGCAGAGGCCGAAAGCAGCCATAACCTGCCCACCGAACTACAAGCCCCGGCGCCGTTTCCCCAATGGGCGCAGCTGGCAGCGCGTCTCAGTGCTGTGGATAAGTTACCGTCGAGCGCGCTGCATGCGCCGTCGTCGCGCCTGAATGTGGATGTACCGGGGCGCAAATGGCAGCAGATCGAGGCGTTTGGCGCCGCCTTGCAGTTTGCCGGGCGCCCCACCCATTGGCTCGATTGGTGCGCCGGCAAAGGCCACCTTGGCCGGCGGCTGCTGCAACCGGGGCAAAGCCTGACCTGCCTGGAGTACGATCCGGCGCTGATCGGCGCAGGCCAAATCCTCAGCGACCGTCATCAAATGCCCGCCCGCCACCTCCAGCAAGATGTGATGGCTGAAAGCGCTGTGCAGCAACTCACCGATAAACACACCCCGGTGGCCCTGCATGCCTGTGGCGATCTGCACGTACGCCTGCTGCAACTGGCCAGCGCCGCCGGCTGCCAGCAACTGGCCGTGGCGCCCTGCTGTTACAACCGCATCAGTAGCGAGCAGTACCAGGCGCTGTCGACCCCGGCTCGTGCTTCGGCGCTGCGTTTGTCGCGCGAAGACCTGGGCCTGCCCCTGAGCGAAACCGTCACCGCAGGCTTGCGGGTGCGCCTGCAACGCGACACCTCCATGGCCCGGCGCCTGGGTTTCGATCAGTTGCAGCGGCAAATGCGCGGGTGTGACGAGTACCTGCCCACGCCTTCGTTGCCCAGCGAATGGCTGCACCGGCCCTTCGCTGATTACTGCCAACACCTGGCGGCGCTCAAGGGTTTATCCACAGGGCAGCAGGATTGGGCAACCCTGGAACAGCACGGCTGGCAACGCCTGGCCCATGTACGAAACCTGGAACTGGTACGTGGCCTATTTCGCCGCCCGCTGGAATTGTGGCTGGTGCTGGATCGGGCATTGTTCCTGCAAGAAAACGGCTACAAGGCTCTAGTCGGTCGCTTCTGCGAATCGTGCCTGACACCGCGCAACCTGATGGTGCTCGCCGAGCGCGATCAAAGGGCAGCAAGCCCTGTGGATAACTCTGTTGATGAAATTCTGTAGGACGCCGTAAAAGCGGGCGCCATAGGCCAAAATCCTGACTGATCATTTTTTGTTCATAAAATAAAACGCACGAAAAACAGGCAGTTGCAGCGTAATGAGAACAGCTCCACAAAATGACTGTTTCAACACCTGTCCGACCAACAGATTGTGCATAAGCATCTGCGGTTAACCGTATAAGGCGTGGGTCAGGGCGCGTTTGGCGGGCTATCCAGCAACTGGCACAGCCCATGGATATCGTCACAGGCCAGGCTCACCGCCTCGTTATCCAGGGGGTCCTCGCCAAAGGCCAGCGCCTCGCTGATCTGCGGGTCGCGATGGATCACCTCCAGGCCATCCTCCCCAAGGCGTTGCTTGAATACGTCCAGCATATCCAGGCTGAAGGCACTGCCCTCATCCAACTGGTTGACGAACACATGGCAACGCGGTGCCGACGGGCGCGCAAGATACGGCGCCAGCAACCGCTGCATCTGCTCCAGCGCACCCAGCGACGCCGCGTCCGCCAGGGCCACCACCACCACCCTGTCGGCGACGTGCAATGCCTGGTGCAGGTAGACGTTATTGCCGGCGGGGGTGTCGATGATGACCGTGGCCTGCTCACTCAAGCCCAGACGCGACAAGTGCTGCGCCAGCCACTGCGGGTCCTGCTTGAGCCAGCGTTGCAGGTCTTCCTGCTGTTGCAGGTCGGTCTCGCCAAAGACCACTACCCGACAGCCACAAAAGCCGGGTTGGGCGATCGGCCCCCAGGGTTGCTTGCACAGGCTGGCACGCCCGATTCCCGGGGTGTCGTGGGGCAGGCCAAAGTGCAGGTGCAGGGCGTTTTGTGGGTCCAGTTCCAGCACCGTCACTGCGCGCCCCAGGCGTTGCAGGCCACTGCCCAATGCCGTCGCCAGGGTGCTGCGCCCTACGCCGCCATTGCCCGACACCAACGCCACAACCTGCGCGCGACAGGCCGGCATGGCGGTTGGTTGGGGTTGCTCAATGGAGGAAGGCGCATCGTCGATGGGGGTATCTTCGAAGAACTGCAGCGTCGACGTCACCGGGTGATCATGACTGGCAAGATTCTTGGCAAAACGTTCGTCGGCATGGCTCACAGACCACCCTCCTTTGTCACGGCACCTCTTTTAGGACATGGGTGCACTTGTTGTTCAAGCAGTGTGTGACAGGAGTAGGTGAGTGTCATTATTTTGGTGTTTTTTAGCGAAGCAATTTCGACGAGCGGTTAAAAGTCAATTTAATGACAATCCTTTATCCGCTCCCACTGCTGCGCAACCTGCTCGGCACTGGAGGCCCCGACCCGCGCCAGGTCAACGGGATAATCCACCCCCGGATTCTCGACAAACCGCGTCGCGGTAAATTGACCATTGCTGGCGCGCAGAACATAGCCGGTGTCCTGGCAGCGCTCCGACGCCAGAAACACCACCCCCGGCGCTACCCACTCTGGCTTGAGATTGCCCGGCTCACCCTCAACGCCCCACATGCGCGTCTTGGCCACCGGCGACACCGCATTCACCAGAATCCCGGCGTTTGCGCCTTCCATACTCAACGCATTCATGATGCCCAACTGCGCCATCTTCCCCGCCGCATAGGCCACCAGCCCGGGCTGGGCATATTGCTGGTACATCGCCCGATCAGACGACGTCAGCACCACCCGCGCGGCAGTGGATCGCTTGAGGTATTGCCAGGCATGTTTGCATAGCCAGATGGGCGCATAGACCTTGATATCCAGCGCACGCCCGATAAACGCCGCGTCCGCCTCCTCAATGGATTGATAACCCACCCAGCCGGCGTTATGAATCAGGATGTCGAGCTGCCCAAACGCCGCGATGGCCGTCTCGACCAACTGCCGACAGCCTTGCTCGCTGGACAAATCCCCCTGATGAGCAACCGCGCTCAAACCCTCGGCCTCAAGGCGGCGTGCCGCGTCCAGGGCGATGGAGGCATCGCTTCCCGAACCGAGGTTATCGGCGCCGATATCACTGATCACCACATTGGCCCCGCGCTGGGCCAGCGCTTGTGCGTAGACAAAACCCAAACCACGGCCAGCGCCGGTGATAACGGCGGTTTTTCCTGCGAAGTTCATTGGCTTTTCCTCATTGAGTGCCCCCTCAACTTAGCAATGAACAACGGCGTTGTTTAATACTGATCAAGGGGCGGTTTGATACCTTCTGCGTATCAAGCCTCAGGCCTCGCCATCGGCCCTCATCACCCTTTGTGAAACCGCTGGAGCGTGCGACTGCCAGCGAAAAAACCACGCACTGAAAAATAGTCAGAATTCAGGGGTTTACAGAACCTTTCCAATCGCTATAATCGTCGCCCTAACACGCCGGTATAGCTCAGTTGGTAGAGCAACTGACTTGTAATCAGTAGGTCCCGGGTTCGACTCCTGGTGCCGGCACCATTTAAAACAAGGGCTTGCAGCGATGCAGGCCCTTTGTTTTTAAGCGACGTAACAAGCGCTCCCGTGGCCATCAAAAGGCACAGAACGGGTTGCTCTCAGCTCAGTAGCTGGGGGGTGAAAGTGGAAGTGTCGCGGTGTGATAGGCCGAATGTTTAGAGCCTGTGCGATGTGTACGCGTATGACCAAACACCCCTTATGCGAAGCGAAAAAAAATTAAGGTTGACCCCTTAAAAGCCTGTCAGATTTGTCAGATTTATATTCATCTACTCTGTAACCCTTGTATTTCAAGCCTTTCAGCGTTTTGCATCACTGTCAGAAAGCTGTCAGCGAACTGTCAAAACCTGACAAAACAGGGCAGGTGATATCCGCCGGTGAGTTCAGGGAATTGTCGTTCTACGCTGCGCTTGATTGCGTCGGCCATCGGAAGGCCATCTGATTATCGACGAGGGCCACACTGGTGATGCGCTCGCCGTGGTTGATCGTTGCACCTGGTCGCAACCCGGGAAGGGCCGCAATCATTGCGCTCTAGTTGCCCGGGTAGTCGTCGAACAGTTCCGCCGGCAGCTGCAACGGCGGGCGAACGCCAAAGAAGCTGTCAGCCCAACTGCCCACGAACACCTCCCCATCACCCTGCTGCTGCCAGATGAAGTCGGGGATGTTGAATACCCAGGCCAGGCTGTAGAAGAACGGCGCCTTGACCCCGGCGTAGGGCTTGTCTGGCACGCGAAAGCGCAGGCCGGTGTGCTGACTGATCTCGACCAGGATGGCGCGCAGATCAACGTGGCGCAGGTTTAGCGGCAGCGGGTTGGCCAGGATTGCCGCCAGTTCGCGGCAGAACAGCACCTGCAGGGTGCTGCTGGCCGTGGTGGAGCGTTCGACGTAGCCAATGAAGTGACGCTGCAGCGTGCTGTCGTTGTAGCCGATATCGAGCGTCACCAACCCTTTGACCGGCGCTGTAGCCTATCCCCTCGAGCGCCCACAACCCGCTGTAACTAGGCCTGATCGGCGCCCAAAACTCTGTATCAGGCGCCGCCAGAATCTAGCCTCCTGCTCTACACCGTTCTCTATTGAGGCGACGACAAATTGATACGTCACCATTACGTAACGCCGACAAATGAGTCTCTCCACTTAACAAAGTCACCGTGATTTGCATAAAAAGTGCCATCGACAAAATAGGCGCCCGAGTTGATATTATCAGGACAGCTCATAAGCAATACAATTCCACTTTCATTCAACATAAGTACTTCACCCCCGATCCACACACCAACTTTACTCCCGATCAGACCAGAGATGTATTGCAAAGTATTATTGGAGTCATTACTCTTGAACACTTCCCAATTGACTATTTCGCCATCCCGATTTATCACCTCATACTTACCCCCCCCACCAAACTTACCCGTCTGGACTTCTTTTACCATAGAAGAAAAAACCGCTCCTTCAGCGTCCCTGAAAACCTTGTCAATCTTACCTATGATCCCCAACGATTTGAGATTGTTATTCGCCTTGTTGTATGTATCCAGTAGGCTATACCTTCCAACACCGAGATAAATATGCAAAACCGCTACAGAGCCCATAAGAGACGCCTCCGTTCAAACAAATGAAATTGAAAAATAATCCAATATCAGGCCCACTACTACTGTCAGATCTAACAGGTACAAATACAATTTCACGATATACGTTATTCCCCTTAGCAATAACTTACTGCGACTGGTTTCGAGTTCGTTTCAAGCAAAAATGACCAAAAACCACCTCAAGCTAGATATTTTTCAAAAAAATAAAATCATGCCAATTAGGCATTACTTCGCAAGACCAGATAGCAACCGCGTAAAAAATATCTACCATCAAAACGATCACACTCATACAAACGCTTAAAAATTAAATAGTATAAAACCCATTAACAGATCTGCCCCCGTTATGCGTTACTCCTTAGCTAACCGAAGCTGTTCCGCGTCAATGTCGGATTCGCTATTCGCCCCCCTTGAACGCAGCCAAAGTGTTATCGCTTGAAGACGCCATGAATCCAAATCTACTTAAAGACTCCATGCCACACATCGGTCACGACGCAATGCAGTATTAAGCTGTAGAAGCAACTACCTGATCGGCCGTATCTCATTATTCATATACACCCGATCAATCTTCTCCAAATCCCCAAACCTCGCTGCATTCTCGGGCATGCACCCCGCCAGCTCCGGGTTCATGCGCCAAGCCGCAATCACGTCGTTGCGAGTGATGTTCTTGAAGCGAGTCAGCGTTCCTATAGAGAAGCTCGAACAAGGCTGGCGGCCCGAGGAGGAACCCTACGGGACGATAACGGGAAGCCACGATGCAAACATAATCAGTAGGTCACGGGTTCGACTCCTCGTGCCGCACCATACAAAACAAAGCCCCCACAGAAATGTGGGGGCTTTGTTGTTTCTGGGGTTCGGGTTTGTGCCCCCCACAAAATGTCCACACCTTTCCCTCCCTGGCGCAGAAAAGTCTCTTGCATAAAAATCATGCCATCACGACAATGAGAGCGATTACCATTTACGCATCGGTGGCACGCTCATGTCAGCGCTTGATCAATCAGCTCTTCATCAGCTGTATAGCGAACACAACAGCTGGCTGAAAGGCTGGTTGCGAGTCCGCCTGGGCAATGCCGCCGATGCTTCGGACCTGGCTCAGGACACGTTTGTGCGGGTCATGACGGCCCGCAATGACGCGCCGATCCGCGAGCCTCGAGGTTATCTCAGTGCCATTGCGCGTTCTCTTCTGATCGATAAGGCCCGCCGCCGCACTATTGAGCAGGCTTATCTGCACGCGCTGGCTCAAAGGCCAGAACCTGTGGATGTCTCACCAGAGATACGGTTGTCGATCATCGAAATGCTGGTTGCCGTCGATAGCCTGCTCGATGAGTTGGGCACCAGGACTCGGGAGATTTTTCTCGCCGTGCAACTGGAAGGGCTGAGTTATGTTGCAGCAGCTGAGCGATTCGAGGTGTCAGTGACGACGGTCAAAAATCACTTGATTCGTGCCATGACCCGTTGCCTGTTGCTGGTCGACAGTTGATGACCTCCTCTCTGGATCTCAAGACGCTCGAGGCTGCGGCTACCTGGTACGTGCAACTCAATGACGGTACGGTCAATGAAGCCAGAACCCAGGCCTGGCAGGCTTGGATAACGTCCGACCCACTGCACTCGCAAGCCTGGGAAAGGGTCGAAACGCTTCAACGGCAATGGGCGTTGATGCCCAGGCGAGCCGCCCTCTCCAGCCTGGACGCAGCGAAGACACAGCGCCGTGATGTTCTGAAACTGCTTGGCATGCTGGTGGCCGCTGGCGGCTGTACTTGGATGGCGGCGGACCAGATACCGTACCGCTCGATGCTCGCTCAACAACGCACCGGGACCCGTGAGCGTCGCACGCTGCAGCTTGACGATGGCTCGCAGTTGGAACTGAATGCCGGCACCGCCCTGGATGTCCGCTTTGACTCAAAACAGCGCGTGATCCAGCTATACAGTGGTGAGATTGAGGTTCAGACCGCCAAAGACCCCGCCCTGCGTCCGTTTATCGTTCAAACCGGCGAGGGCAGCGTACGCGCGCTGGGTACCCGGTTCAGCGTCCGTCAATTGCCTGAGCAAACACTCGTCGGCGTACTGCAATCGGCTGTGCAGGTATGCCCAAGTCAGCATGTCGAGCGGACGCTGCGCCTGGAAGCCGGGCAGCAAGTGGCTTTCAGTCGCGATGAAGTCCACAAGGTGCGCCCATTACCCGCGGGCTCAACTGCGTGGGTCCAGGGGATGTTGAGTGTGGATGACTGGCGCCTGGGAGACTTTATCGAAGAGCTGGGTCGCTATCGTCCAGGCGTATTGCGCTGTGCCGCGTCTGTACGGGGCATGAGTATCTCGGGCGCGTTCCGTATCGATGACACCGATACGGTGTTGGAAAACTTGAGCAAAACCCTACCCGTTAAGGTGAGCTATCTGACCCGGTATTGGGTCAGCATCGAGCCGGCATAATCCCCTGGTGTTGATTCTTGCCCAACGACCTTGCTGATTTTGATTCTCATCCGTCAATGACATAAGCCGCGATAACAGCGGGTTTCTGCCATGACAACGCAAGGATCAACGAATGCTCCCGCTCCCCCTCAATGTCACTCCCAAGATAACGCGCGCCATACGCTTTGCAGTATTTGGCATGTCCCTCGCCGGGTTGCCGGGTTTGGCACTGATGCCGCTGCCGGTGCTGGCCCAGAGCCTAAAGGCTTACCAGATTCCTGCAGGCCCGCTGGGTAGCGCCCTGACCCGGTTTGGGGTGCAAGCGGGGGTCACTATTTCATTCGACACCGAGCAAACACGCCGCCTTTCTACCGCGGGCCTTACTGGCACCTACAGCATCGAGGAGGGGTTATCGCGCCTGTTGGCAAACAGCGGATTACTGGCGCAACGCCAAGGCAACGGGGGCTTTGTGTTAATTGCTGGCAATAACGAATCAGCGGTGCTACTCGGCACAACCAGCATCTCAGGGCAGAGCCTGGACGCAACGACCGAAGGTACCGGTTCCTACACCACAGGTTCCATGAGCACCGCGACCAAACTGGCCACCTCGATGCGCGAGACGCCACAGTCAGTAACGGTCATCACCCGCCAGCGCATGGATGATCAAAACATGCAGTCCCTGGAGGACATTTCGACCTACACCCCGGGCCTGACCATGCGCAAGACCGGCGGCGAACGCCCGCAGTTCTACTCGCGTGGCTCGGCCATCGACAACATCATGATCGATGGCCTACCCGTGGCATATGACACCGACACTCTCGGCACCTCGACAATGGCGATGTTCGACCGGGTCGAGGTGGTGCGCGGTGCGTCGGGCCTGATGATCGGTGCCGGCAACCCGTCCGGCACGCTCAACCTGATCCGCAAACGCCCGACCGTCGAGCCACAAGTATCGGTGACCGTAGGTGCCGGTTCGTGGGACAACTACCGCACCGAACTCGATGCCAGCAGCGCACTCAATTCCAGCGGCTCGATCAGGGGGCGTGTGGTCGGCGCCTTTCAGGACAAAGACAGCTTTACCGATGGCTACAGCAGCAAGCGCCAGTTGCTGTACGGCATCACTGAATTTGACCTGAGCGAAGCCACTACCCTGACCCTGGGCGCGTACTACAACCGCGAAGACAACCCAGGGGCCGACTGGTCGGGCATACCAACCAAGGCCAATGGCACGTTCCTGCCCATCTCCCGTTCGACGCGCATGAGCCCGAAGTGGACCTACTGGAACAAGAAAAACACCAGTGCCTTTGCCGAACTCGAACACCGTTTTGACAACGACTGGAAACTGCGCCTGAACACCACCTGGTTGCGAGGCGACCTGGACATGCTCGGCACCAGTTTCTACCGACTGGACCCGGCAGCCGACCAACTGAACCTGAACGTGGGCCGATACACCTACCAACACACGCAAAAAAGCGTCGACAGCTACGTTTCCGGGCCCTTCATCCTCTTCGGCGCCACCCACGAACTGGTGCTTGGCGCCAGCTATCGCACCGATAACACCAACGATGGTCCCGGCGGCGGCTTCCTCAACGACCCGAACGTCGTGCTCGACCCGTCCAATTTCGACTATCACGGCGTAGATAAACCCGCCATCAACTACAACTGGTCGCGCAAAGGCCAGGTCGATCAGTACAGCACCTACGCCACCACGCGCTTGCACCTGCGCGATGACTTGAAACTGATCCTCGGCTCACGCCTGGATTGGTACGAGTACGAACAGAACACTATTTCCGGTGAATACACGTTCGGCGCCGACTACAAGGCTACGCGCGAATACACCCCCTATGCCGGCCTGATCTACGACATCAACGACACCTACTCGGTGTACACCAGTTGGACAAAAATCTTCCAGCCCCAGGCCAACGTGAATTACTACGGCAGCCTGCTGCCGCCAGTCACGGGCACCAACCGGGAGGTCGGGATCAAAGGCGAATACTTCGAGGGTGCCTTGAACGCCAGCGTGGCCTATTTCCAGCTGACTCAGGAGAACCGCGCCCAAAGCCTGGACACGTGCTTGCCGGGGGTCGCGTCTTGCTCGGTAGCGTCCGGTGAAGTGCAGACCAAAGGTGTCGACATGGAGCTGCAGGGCATGCTCGCTCGTGGCTGGCAGGCCTCGGCCGGCTACACCTATGCCGCCGCCAAGAACGTCAAGGGCGGCAGCGGCCGCTTCGACAGCGACACGCCGTACAACTTGCTCAAACTGTCCACCACTTACCAACTGCCGGGCGACCTGGAAAAATGGTCCATTGGCGGTTCATTGCGCAGCCAGAGCAGCACCTATACCTCGTTCGGCGTTACTCAGGGCGGCTACAGCATCTTCGACCTGATGACTGGCTACAACGTGAACAAAAACCTCAAGGTACAAGCCAACCTCAACAACGTGTTCGACAAGCGCTACTACCAAAGCATCAGTAACCCTGCCGGCGCGAACCTCTTTGGCGACCCACGTAACGTGGCGGTGACCATGAGGTGGAGCATGTAAGGCGCAGCCGTTGAAAACGACAATACTCTGCTTGCGCACGGTATTGTCGCGCTTGACAGGCGTGATACCTCAAGGCACGTTCTTCACAAAATACCGACTCGGCACCTCCCCCAACACCCGCCTGAAAACACTCGTAAACGCACTCGAGCTGCTGTACCCCAAATCAATCGCCACCCGCGTCACCGACTCTCCATTCCCCAACCTGACCACCGCCGCCAACAGGCACGCTTGCTGGCGCCATTCCACAAAGCTGATGCCCGTCTGCTGGCGAAACAAGCGGGTGAAGGTGCGGCGGCTCATGCCGAGGCGTTGGGTCATGTCGTCGATGCTGGTTTCCAGTGATGGCTGTTCCAGCAGGTGGCGGCAGATGTCGGCCAGCCGGGGGTCGTTGGGAAGTGGGGCGTTGAGTGACAGGGGGCGCATGTCGGCTATTTCGTCGAGCAGCAGGGTCATCAGGCGGCCGTGCAGATGGTCCTTTTCGTACAGCGCCGGTACATCGATGGCGCGGCTCAGCAGTTCGCGCAGCAACGTCGATACGCCGAACACCTGGCACTGCGCGGGCAGGTTGAGGCGGGTTGCGGCGTGGGTGCGGATGTAGGTGTTGAGCATGGTCACCGGGCCGCTCATGCTCATTTCGTGGGGCACGCCCGCCGGGACCCAGATGGCACGGTGGGGTGGCACCACCCAGTTGCCCTGTTGGGTGAAGACGGTGATCACGCCGCAGGCGGCGTAGGCGAATTGCCCGCGCCGATGGGTATGCAACGCAAAGTGCTGGCCGTCGGCATAGTCGTTGGCCGTGACCACGGCGTCACGGGGGGTGTTTTCGTAAGGGTCGATGTCAGTTTCGCGCATGGCCCGAATTTAATGATTTATGACCTGATAGTGCAAGCGAGCCAGCTCACCTATTGCGCATAGTTGGGCCTTGGCTGACGCACACAGGAATCAGAACACTATGCAAAAGAAACACTTGGCCCTGGCCGTGTTGGTGACGGCTGTCTGGGGGCTGAATTTTCCGATTACCAAGCTGGGGCTGGCGGGGATCGATCCGCTGTTGCTGACCGCCCTGCGCTTTACGCTGGCGGCGTTGCCGTGGGTGTTTTTTGTGCGGCGTCCGACCGTGGCGCTCAAGTGGCTGGTGGCCTATGGCTTGATCTTCGGGGTGGCGATGTGGGCCTTGATCAACCTGGGGATTGAATGGGGTGTGCCGCCAGGTACGGCAGCCTTGTTGATCCAGTTCAGTGCCTTTTTTACCCTGGGTTGGGGCGTGTTGTTGTTTCGCGAGCAACTGAGCGTCGGCCAGATCCTCGGAGTGGGGCTGGCGGCTGTAGGACTGATCGGCATTATCGCCAGCAGTCCGGGCGAGGCGACAACCCTGGGTTACGGCATGCTGCTGGTAAGTGCGTTCAGTTGGAGTGTGGGCAACGTCATCATCAAGCAATCAAAAGTGCGCGAGATGTTTGCCTTTGTGGTGTGGGCCAGCCTGTTCCCGCCGCTTCCGTTGCTGCTGCTGACGTGGCTGGCCCATGGATCAGCGCCGTTCACTGCGCTGGTCACCCATATGGAGTGGCTGACGGTGTTCTCGCTGTTATTCCAGGTGTATGCGGCCACGCACTTTTGTTACTGGGGCTGGAACCTGCTGCTGCGCGAGTACCCGGTCTCCAAGGTGGCGCCGTTGTCGCTGCTGATCCCGGTGTTTGGCGTCACCGGTTCCATGCTGTTGCTGGGGCATCGGGTCGATCTCAACGAGGGGATCTCGATTGCGCTGATTTTGTCTGCATTGGCCGTGGGGCTGGTGAAATCACGCCCGGCGGGGACGTCATCTGCCGCTTGATGCCGAGGGCGGCGGGCGCCAGATGGCACTTAGCCATATTTCTAATTGACACCCCCCTCCCCGTCCTTTAAAACCCCATGCATTCGCTGCGGGAAACCTGCCCCCAACAGCACCCGCCGTTTTTTATCGAGACATGGATGTCGAAGAACCCCCCGCTTTTTAATCGTCGTCGCTATTTGCTCGCGTTTTTTATCGTGTTGCTGGCGGTGCTCGACCCCTTCGGCCTGGCCAGCTCCAGTGACAAGGCATCCGCCCAGTGGCTCAACCGGATGTTCTCCAGCAATTACCCCGGCACCGGCCAGCAACATATCACCGTGGTGTTGATCGACGACGCCTACCTGATGCGCAACAACACCTCGTGGCCGATGCCGTATAGCGAGCAGAGCAAGTTGTTCAAGCGCTTGCTGGCCTACAAACCCAAGGCGGTGTTTGTGGATTTGCTGTACAGCCACGATCACTCCCTGGGCGATCCGACGCGGGGCAGCCAGTTGTTGGCGAATGTGTTCGAGCGCTATCAGCGCCGGGGCATTCCCCTGCTGCTGGCCAATACCGGGGTGACGCGGGGCGAGAATGGGCAGGCCAATACCCTCGAGCAGTTTGCCGCATTCAGCCAGCCGGGGCTGGTGGTGTGGGACGGTGTGGACGACAAGTACCCCTTGGCGATGCCGACCGCACTGGGGGTGATGGAAACCCCGGCCCTGGCCCTGTACCGCCAGTTCTGCAAGGGCCAGCCGTGTGCCAGCCAACTGCCCCGGGATGCTGAAGCCGCGGCGCAGCTACAGCCGATCGCCGTGCAGTGGGGCTTGAAGCTGGCGCCGCAGCAGGCGCAGATCGCGGATATCCGGCACTGCGCACCACCGCGCAACTTTGTGCTGGATTGGGTGGCGCAATTTTTCCAGGCAGTGTTCTGGAAACTCGACGACTCCGCCCAGGCCCGTTGCCCTTATAGCCTGACCCTGTCGGCCAGCGACCTGGAGGTCAGCTCACCGGAAGACCAGGCGTTGGTGGCCGGGTTGCTGCGCGACCGACTGGTGATGGTCGGGGCCAGCATCACCTCAACCGGCGACGTGGTGCAATCACCCGTGCATGGCCTGATTCCTGGGGTTTACCTGCATGCCATGGCCTTGGACAACCTGATCAACAAGGGCATGGATTACGAGCGCGAGCCGGCCAATTTCCCCGGTTGGAACCTGCACTGGGTGGACGTGCTGGAGCTTGGGCTGCTGGCGCTGATTATCGTGCTCAAGGCCCTGCATGCCCGGCGTCTGGCCGGCCTGCATACCTGGACTCGCTGGCGCAGGCAGGAGATCCGCTTCTTCACCTCGCCCTATCCGTCGTGGGGTTTGGTGATGCTGATGCTGCTGGTGGTGTGCGGGGTGCTGTATCTGAACCACATCACCCTGGTCAACGTACTGGGGATTGTTTTGTTGTCATTGGCGCTGTTCAGCGAGCGGATCGAAGCCTTCTTCGACCGTGGCCGCTGAAGGGTGCCGCCATGTCGTCTCACTCAAGGAAACCAAGGATGAACAAGATCCTCATCGTGTTACTCGCCGCGCTTTACAGCCAGGGCGTGCTGGCCGAAACCCATCTCATCAAGGAGTTCCTGGCCGACCCGGTGGAGGTGGTGGACGAGCAAGGCAAAGTGCAGCGGGAAATCGCGCGCAAAGACGCACCCAAGCAACCTCTTCCGGTGTTGCAGCTCAACCAGGCGCTGGAGCTGATCCAGGTGGAATTGGCAGGGCAGAAAGTCTGGCTGGACACCGGCGACGTGCGTATCGAGCCGCCATTTCACAAAACCGCACTGCCGTGCCAGCTAATGCCCCAAAGCCTGGCCAAGGACACACACAACAATTCCACGCTCAGCTACGGCGCCGGCTGCAATCAATAAGGGAGTATCGCGGTGAAGGGATATCTATTGCTGGCCAGTGCATTGCTCAGCGGCTGCGCCACCTTGAAGGGTGCAGACCAGGCGTTTCTGAACCTGGTGGGGCCGTCGACCCAGTCGCGCGTCGAAGGCCACTATGTGGACAACGCTGACGTGCGCCAGTACTACAAGCTCGACCCGCAGCGCGCGGGCCAGCAGCGCTTGAGTTACGACGGGCGCACCGTGCCTGCGGCCGAGGCGCGCCAGCAGAACCTGGTGGATATCCCGATGTTGCAGGTGTACTTGCAGGGCATCGTCACGCGCCTGTCCAAGGGCTGGCCGGGGCAGTTGCCGCTGTTGCAGGTGAAGATCACCGACAGTTACAGCTTCGGACCGTCGGCGGACCCGTACGGAAATATCTTCGTGCCCCTGGGCATGCTGGAGAACGTCGGCAGCGAAGACGAAATCGCCGCCATGCTCGGCCACGAAATGAGCCACGTGCTGTTGCACCACCATGATCGTGCCGCTGCCTTCCAGCAGCAGAAGGACATGTTCACCACCGTGGCCTCCACCGTGGCCCTGGCAACCGTGGCGGCCAACACCGGGGTGGACCGCAGTTCGGGCACCATGAAACTGTTCAGCAAGGACCCGGCCGGCACGCAAAAAACCATCGGCAATACCGTGTTGTATACCTCGCTGGCCAACAGTTTTTCCGACAACGTGTGGAGCACTGCCTGGGGCCGCAGCCAGGAGGACCAGGCAGATTTGCTCGGCACCGACCTGATGATCCGGGCCGGCTACGCGCCCCGTGCGGCCACCCACAGCCTGGAGCGCCTGAATGATTTCCAGGGCAAGCAAAAGCCGCTGCTGACGGGCTTTCTCACCGCCCGCAAGGACGCGATGCAAGATTCATTGCAGCAGTTCAACCTCGACCGCTTTACCAAGGAGCTGGACGTGCTGGTCAAGGACGGCCTGACCAATACCATCACCGCCACCACCGATTACTTCAACCGCTCCCACATGTCCGCCATCGACCGGGACACCGAGCTGCGCCAATACCTGCAACGCGAGTACCGCAAGGAGCGCCGCGCCCGGGTCAACACCACGAGCTGGCCAAAGGTGCGTGACGCCGCGCCTGTGGCCAAGGCCATGCAGGGTTACAAGGACGCCTACGCCGCCACCGCCGCCCTGGCAAAAAACAAGGTGCCCGAGGCCGATGCGTTTATCCGGCGCGCCTTGAGCTCGCCGGTCAAGGACCAGCCGAACATCCGCCGCACCGCCTACGCCGTGCGCCTGGCCCAGGGTAGAAATGCCGATGCCCTCAAAGAATTGCAGGCGATCAAGGACTGGTCCCTGGCCGGGCCTTCGACCTATGACTTGATGATCAGCTACTACCTCAAGCGCGGCGACGGCAAGGCCGCCCTGGCAATGATCGACACGGCCGAGCGTCACCTGGGTTCGGAGGAGCTGTTTATCACCGAGAAGCTCTTGGCCAACCAGCAACTGCAGAACACCCAGCAGGTGCAAAGCGTGTTGCGCAAATGCGGGCAGTACCCGGCGCGCAAGGCCAACTGCCAGAAGTTGGCGCAGGTCAAGGCGTAGGGTTTAGGCAGCCATAAAAAAACCCCGACAAGTCGGGGTTTTTTATTGCCTGGTATCAGGCACGACGCACGATCTTAGAACACGTTGATCGGGTAGTCGGCGAACAGGCGGATTTCGTTACCACCAACGTTGTAGTTGTTGGCGTTGGTCGAAACACGCAACCAGGAGGCACGGGCACGCAGGCTCAGGTCTTTAGCCGGGCCGCTCTGTACTACGTACTTGAACTGGTTGAAGATTTCACGCTCGGTGCCATCGCCACGGTTGCTACCGTCGTCGATGTTGGTGCCACGCACGTAAGCGATGTTGTAGGTCAGGCCCGGTACGCCGAAGGTGCTGAAGTCAATGCCGTAGCCGACCTGCCAGGAGCGCTCGTCTTTACCGTTGAAGTCAGACCAGTAGGAGTTGGCCAGCAGGATGGTGTTACCACCGTCGCCGATACCACTACCCTTGGTGTTGTTACGGTAGCCGCCGTACATGTAGCCGGTGTCACCGGTGCTGCGCTGGTGAGCCAGGGTCAGGCTGTGCGGACCGAAGGCCCAAGTGGCGCCCAGGCTCCAGATCTTGTTGTCGCGGGCGTCAGCATCACCTTGGGTCAGCTGGGCGAAGCTCTTGTCCAGCTTGGTCTTGTAGCCGTTGAAGTCAAAAGTCAGCGACTGCTCTTGTGGCAGGGCCAGCACGTAGTTGACGTTGACGTATTGCTTCTTCAGCACGTCTTCCATGTCGGATGCGTACAGCGCGGCCGACAGGCTTTCGGTGAATTTGTAGCTACCGCCCAGGTAGGCGATGTTTTTCAGGTTGCCGCTGTCGGTGCCTTCGGCGCCTTTTTGGGCTTCCTTGGTGAAGTAACCACCTTGCAGCTCCAGACCCTTGATCTCTTTGGAGACGATCGAGGTACCGGTGTAGGTTTCCGACAACAGACGGGAGTTGTCGTACTGCAGGACCGGCACGGCTGGCATCTGGTCACCGTACTTCAGCACAGTGTTGGAGATGCGTGCCTTGACGGCTGCGCCGCCCTTGGCCAGGTCGTGTGGTGCTGCGCCGCTGTCGCCTTGCTTGAAGAAGTTGATGCCGCCAGCGCCGCTGCGACCTTTACCACCGTCCAGACGGATGGCGTATTGGCCGATCACGTCCACACCCACACCAACGGTGCCTTGGGTGAAGCCGGACTCGAACTTACCGATGAAGCCTTGGCCCCACTCGGCTTTATCTTTACCACCGTCTTTGTAGTCGCGGCTGATATACGCATTACGCGCCGCGATGTTCAAGTGGCTGTCTTCCACGAAGCCTTTGGATTGCTCCTGGTCGTTTGCCATTGCCTGAGTAGCGCTCAAAATCCCCAGAGCAATCAGACCCATCCGTTTATTCAACATTTTTTTATTCCTTATTACTGGTTGAGTACGCGCTGTGACACCTGGCTCCATTTGGCTTTTTTGGTATCGACTTTCCCCGGATAAAAAAAGGCCCGCGGACGACCGAATATGCCGCGGGCCTTTTTTATAGAGAAGTCATGGCGGTTAGCCACAGGCGTTGAGGCGAATCCTATCCGCGCCCTGAACCGCGTGTCAATTTAGTGAATCGTCTGTATTTAGGCAAAAAAAGTCTAAGCGATATTATTTAGCCATTATTTACGCGATATATACGCTCGGCCAATTCATCGTGTGAATAAGCCGCTGGTGGGTAACGCATTTTCCATTGATGCGTAAAATTCCCTCAAAAACACATTTTGTAACAAATGCCCGAACAGGCAGCGTAAGAATAAATCACGCGCGCAAATAGCAAGCATTATCATTCGCGCATTATTTACCCTCCCTCTTACGGATGCGCCCCTAGATGCCTGCCTCTCGCCTGACGCCCATGACCCTTGGGCTTTCTGCACTGCTGTGTGCCGGATTTGCCTGCGCCGCGACCACACTGCCCGCCACCGCCATCAGCGCCGAAGCTGACGAAGACGACCCACGCGTCAAAGACACCAACACCGCCACGCGCACAAGTACGCCGGTGCGCTACGTGCCCCAGGCGATCGACTCGGTAAAGACCGAGAACCTGCGCGCCTACGGCACCAACGACCTGGGCCAGGCGTTGAGTGGCATCCCCAACGTCAGCAGCGGCGCCGACACACGCTTCGACAGCTTGCGCATCCGCGGCTTCGAGGCCAGCAGCGACTTCTACCTCGATGGCATCCGCGACGACAGCCAATACGTGCGCGACCTGCACAACATCGAGCGCATCGATGTGCTCAAGGGCCCCGCCGCCTTGTTGTACGGCCGTGGTGGCCAGGGCGGGATCGTCAACCGCGTCAGCAAGCTGCCCCAGGCCGGGCGCGCCTCCAGCATCGAGGCCCAGGGCGGCACGAACGGGCTGCGCAGCCTGTACACCGACTTGAGCGCCGACCCGACCGAGAACATCAGCCTGCGCCTGAACATGGGTAACGAAGACACCGATAGCTTTCGCGATGGCATCAGCGGCAACCGTAAATTATTCGCCCCGTCGATGAGCTGGCAACTGACCCCGCAACTGAACTGGCTGGTGCAATACGAATACAGCCGCTACGACCGCACCCCGGACCGGGGCATCCCTGGCGTGCGCGGGCGCCCGGCCGATGTGAGCCGCGACACTACCTACGGCGATCCACGGGACTATATCGACGACACCACCCAGTCCCTGCGCTCCAAGCTCGCCTATGAACTCAACGACAGCTGGCAACTGCGTCACACCCTGGGTGTGTTCAAGCTCGACAGTGATTTCGACAACACCTACCTGACCGGCTACAACCCTGTGACCAACATGGTCGGGCGCCAGCGCTGGCAGCAAGACCTGACGACGCGCAACGTATTCAATAACGTCGAACTCGAAGGTGGCTTCAATACCTTTGGCCTGGAACACCGCCTGCTGACCGGCGTGGAGCTGGGCAGCCAGCGCCGTGATCCGAAGTTGTACAGCGCGGTAACGGCAACAGTGCCCGGCCTCGATCTGAACCACCCCAACCGGCACCTGAGCCATACCGGGCCGATGAGGATCTCCAGCAACAACCACACCGAAGTCGAAAGCCAGGGGCTGTATGTGCAGGACCAACTGCGCCTGAACGATCAGTGGCAAGTACTCGCCGGTTTGCGCTACGACCGTTTTGAAGTAGAAACCACCAATAAGATCACCAATATCCGGCAACCCGTCGACAGCCACAACACCAGCCCACGGCTGGGCGTGGTGTGGACGCCGGTGGAGAACCATTCGTTCTACGCGTCGTGGAGCAAGACGTTTTCCCCCACCGGCGGTGGCCTGATCGGCATCACCCCGAATGCAACGGGCAATGCCAATGACCTGAGCCCCGAGCTGACCAAGCAAAAGGAAATCGGGGTCAAGAGCGACTGGCTCGACGACCGCTTGAGCACCACCCTCGCCGTGTATGAACTGGAACTGTACAACCGCCGCACCCGCGACCCGGAGAACCCGCTGATCACCCTGCTCAGCGGAATCCAGCGCTCCCGTGGTATCGAGCTGACCACCACCGGCAAAATCGTCGGCAACTGGTATGTGCGCGGTGGCGTCGGCGTGCAGGATGCCAAGGTGGTGAAGGACAACAATGGCTTTGAAGGCAAGCGTATCAGCGACGTGGCCAAGCGCAACGCCAGCCTGTTCGTCACCTGGAAACCGGAAATGGGCTGGTACGCCGAAACCGGCCTGACCCTGGTGGGCGAGCGTTATGCCGATAACGCCAACACCGTGGTGTTGCCGGGCTATGGCCGCTGGGACGCCCTGGCCGGGTTCCGGCACAAGGACTGGGATGTGAGGGCGGCGCTGAACAACATCAGCGACAAGACGTACTACGCGTCGGCGACCAGCGCCAACCAGATCCAGTTTGGTGAGCCGCGCAGCCTGGTGGTGACGGGGACGTACAACTTCTAAGCCACATGCAGTTCCTGTGGGAGCGGGCTTGTCGGATCGCCGCATCGCCGCGAAGACGTCGGCCCAGCCAACATTGATGTTGACTGACCCACTGCTTTCGCGAGCAAGCCCGCTCCCACAGGGGATCTGCGCTTGACTGACTGGCATTAGGGCAAGCCCCCTCCCACACTTGCAGATCAGTGTCAGTCAGTCCTGGATCAGGTCGCACAGCACTTGCACTTCATCCTCGCTGAACAACCCCACCGGGTAGCGCTCACGCATCACCCGGCGCGGGTCAGCCTGCCGCACGCGCCGTGAGCCGTTTGCCTTCAACCAAAGTGCCAGCGTGTGAATCGCGTCACCTCGCACGACCGAAGGATGGGGCGCGCGTTTATAGACCAGGTTGATATCGGCGTTCATTTCAGCGCTCTCTCCTACTGCTTGAGCGGCTAACTTACTCAAGGTTTATGACAGAACTGCGCAGTCACAAACCCCGATCACTGTCACAACGCCGATACAAGAGCTGTGCCAAAGCGTCCGGTTTATAGGCCTGCGGACACAAAAAAGCCCACGACCCCGACGGGCCATGGGCTTGCTGTTATTACCCGGCGCACTTGCCGGCAATCAGCCGAGGTGCAGCGAAATTGCCTGTTACAACTGCACTCAGTTTTTGTGCGGCGCGGGCTGTTGTTGAGTCAGGCAATGGATATTGCCGCCACCCAGTAACAGTTCACGGCCCGGCACCATCACCACTTCATGCTGCGGGAACAGGCCCTGGAGGATTTCCTGGGCGCGGCTGTCCAGCGGGTCATCAAAACTCGGCGCGATAATGCCGCCGTTGACGATCAGAAAGTTGACGTAGGAACCGGCCAGACGCACGGTCGGATTACGCTCCTGGGAACCGTCCACCGGGTCGACACCGGCGCATTCTTCCTCAGTGGCGTACAACGGCCCCGGGATCGGCATTTTATGCACGGTAAACGCGCGGCCCTTGGCGTCGGTGCTGTTTTGCAGCACGTCCATGGCAGCATGGCAGCGTGCATAGTTCGGGTCTTGCGGATCGTCCGTCCAGGCCAGCAACACTTCACCCGGGCGCACGTAGCAGCAGAAGTTATCCACATGGCCGTCGGTTTCGTCGTTGAACAGACCGTCGGGCAGCCAGATGATCTTATCCACAGCCAGGTTGGCGCTCAGGACCGCTTCGATCTCTTCGCGGCCCAGATGGGGGTTGCGATTGCGATTGAGCAGGCATTCCTCGGTAGTGATCAGGGTGCCTTCACCGTCGACGTGAATCGAACCGCCTTCGAGCACAAAACCCTCGGTGCGATAACGCGGGCTGCGCTCGATCTCGAGGATCTTGCCGCCCACCTGGGAGTCGCGGTTCCACGGCGCATACAGGCCACCGTCAAACCCGCCCCAGGCATTGAAGTCCCAATTCACGCCACGGACTTCGCCGTGGTCATTGATCACGAAGGTCGGCCCGCTGTCGCGTACCCACGCATCGTCGCTGGACATCTCCACCACCCGGATATTCGGCACATCCAGGCGCGCCCGGGCGTTTTCGTACTGACCGGCGGAAACCGCAACCGTCACCGGCTCAAAACGCGCAATGGCCTTGGCCACTGCCACGTGGGCCGCCTGCGCCGGTTTGCCGCCCAGGCGCCAGTTGTCCGGGCGCTCGGGCCAGATCATCCAGGCCTGGGTCTGGGGTGCCCACTCGGCTGGCATATAGAAGCCGTCAGCGCGAGGCGTGCTGTGCAAAGTGGTCATGGCGATCAGGACTCCAGGGAACCGTCGAGGGTCTTGAGCGCGCCGTACAGGTTCGGCCGGCGGTCACGGAACGAGCCCCACGCGCTGCGGATGTGCTCCAGTTCATCGAGGTCGAAGCTGTGCACCAGGATGCCTTCTTCGGTTTCGTTGAGCTCTTCGACTTTTTCGCCGAACTGGTTGGCAATGAACGACGAGCCGTAGAAGTCGATGTCGTAGCCGTCCTGCTCTTCGTTGCCGATGCGGTTGCTGGCGATCAGCGGCATCAGGTTGGCGCCGGCATGGCCTTGTTGCACGCGCTGCCAGTGGTCACGGGACGAGATGGTCTTGTCGTGTGGCTCGCTGCCGATGGCGGTCGGGTAGAACAGGATCTCCGCGCCTTGCAACGCCATGCTGCGGGCGCATTCCGGGAACCACTGGTCCCAGCAGATGCCCACGCCGATTTTCGCGTAGCGGGTGTTCCACACTTTGAAGCCGGTATCGCCCGGGTTGAAGTAGTACTTTTCGTGGTAGCCAGGGCCATCCGGGATGTGGCTTTTACGATAAATCCCGAGGTTGGAGCCGTCGGCGTCGATGATCGCGATGCTGTTGAACCGCGCACGGCCGGCCAGCTCGAAGAAGCTGATCGGCAGGACCACTTGCAGTTCCTTGGCGATTTTCTGGAAGTGCTTGATGGCCACGTTTTCTGCAACCGGGGTTGCCAGTTGCAGATAGTCCGGGTTTGGCTTCTGGCAGAAGTACGGGCTTTCGAACAGTTCCTGGATCAGGATGATCTGCGCGCCTTTGGCTGCGGCCTCACGGACCAGCTTTTCAGCGGTCTCGATATTGGCTTCGAGGTCCCAGGAACAAGCCATCTGGGTAGCGGCGACGGTAACGATACGGCTCATGAATCATCTCCTGGGCGGTGGTCAGCGGCCAGGATAACCGGGGCCGATGACAGAAAGGGGAATGCTGGACGACTTTATAGCGGATAAAAATCGGCTTTTAAAGCTTGCAAACATCCAACCGTCTAAAAAACTCAAAATATTCCCGATAACAATCGGGTTAACGTCTGAAACCCCATCACCCTTGTGGGAGCGGGCTTGCTCGCGAAAGCGGTGTGTCTGTCTACAAATCTGTCACTGATACACCGCTTTCGCGAGCAAGCCCGCTCCCACAGGGGTGATCTCATTTCAACTCATAAAAGGTGTCTACAACCCTTCATCCAACACCTTCGACAACATGTCGACAAAGAAATCCACACTGCGTTTAGACGTGACCATCGGCGGCTTGATCTTGAGGATGTTCAGATAGTCCCCGGTCGGCTGCATGAAAATCCCCAGCTCACGCAAGCGATCACACAGCTTGGCGGTTTCTTGCGTCGCCGGCTCCAGGGTCTGGCGGTCGCGCACCAACTCCAGTCCCAGATAAAAGCCCGAGCCATGCACCGCCCCCACCAGGGGATGGCGCTCGATCAACGCCTCCAGCCGCGCCTTGAAGTGCCCGCCGACCACCTGGGCGTTTTCCCAAAGCTTTTCTTGCTCCATCACATCCAGCACCGCCATGCCAATCCGGCAACTCACCGGGCTGCCCCCCGAGGACGAGAAGAAATACCCTTCGGCCTCCAGCGCTTCGGCGATTTCCCGGCGGGTAATCACGGCGCCAAGGGGCTGGCCGTTACCCATGCCCTTGGCCATGGTGATGATGTCCGGCACCACGCCCTGTTCTTCAAAACCCCAGAAGAAGTGGCCCATGCGGCCGTAGCCGACCTGCACTTCATCGGCGATGCACACCCCACCCTGGGCACGCACCAGGGCATACACCTGCTGCAAATAGCCCGGCGGCAGGGAGATGCCACCGGCATTGCCATACACCGGCTCGCAGATAAAACCCGCCAACTGGCGCTGGCTGGCGGCGATTTTCGCCAGGTTGTGCTCCACGCTGCGCACATAATCCGGCGCACTGTGCGGGCCACGGAATTCGCCGCGATAGGTATTGGGTGCGGTCACCGGGTGCACCCAATCCGGCCGGCTGCTCAGGGCCTGGGGGTTGTCGGCGATCGAGGTGGACACCGCATCGGCGGCCACCGACCAGCCGTGATAGGCCTCCAGCACACTGAGCATGTCGCGCCCGCCGCTGTAGGCCCAGGCCAGGCGGATCGCCAGGTCGTTGGCTTCGGTGCCACTGTTGACCAGGAACACCCGGTCCATGGACTCGGGCGCCAGCGCCAGCAGCCGCTCGGAGAACTCGGCAATCGCGGCGTAATGAAAGCGCGAGTTGGTATTGAGCAGCGACCACTGCCGCGCCGCCACCTGGGCCATGCGTGGATGGCCGTGGCCCAGCACCGCGACATTGTTGAGCATGTCCAGATACGAGCGGCCCTGCATGTCGATCAGATGGTTGCGCCAGCCGCGTTCGATGCGCGGCGGGTCGACGTAATAGTGCTTTTGCGAGCGCGCAAAGCTGGCGTCGCGTCGGGCCAGCAAGGCTTCTGGATCCAGCTCCGGCTCGGCGTCACAGGCAAGGCCCAGCAGTGTCGCCGGCGAGGGGCACAACACCTGCCAGGCCGCAGCGCGGGACGGCGTACAGAACAATGGCGGATCAAGGTCAACCCGGCACAGTTGCACGGTCAATGCCCCGCCCGCCTCCCCCAGGACCTGGCCCTTGAGCACCGCGGCGCCGGGTTGCAAGGCATTTTTCAGGCCCAGCAGCCGTACATTCAGTTGCGCGCTATGCAGACTTAATACGCCATCGGCAGTGCTGCGCAGGATGCCGGCGAACGGCGCCTCTACGACACTGCCCTGGGGCACATACAGTTCAACGTGCAGGGCGAACGTTTGCGGTTCGCTCGCGCAGTCGGGACGCGTGCGGGACAAGCGATACTGACCATAACGACTGGCCGCCAAGCCATGCACCGTTGCGGCCTGCTGCAATAAATGTTGGTCGATGCCAGGGGTTTCCCAGTTTCCGGCTTCGAAATGCTCACTGAGCACACCCAGGTCAATCAGCGCGAACTCGCGCCCCACCAACCCCGGCAGCAGCGGGGCGAAGCCTTCGCTGGCCACTGGTTTGGGGGTTGCACCGACGCACACCTGGATCGCCGCCTCCATCAACTCAAACGGCACCGAGGTGGCAACCTGGAAGATTTCCCACTCGTGCTCGGCATTCTTCAACAGGTAGGTGTTATCCGGGTCCAGGCGCTGCTGCTGTTCGCTGCTCAGCACCAGGACCGCCGCACGGGCCACGATCAGCGGCCACAGCGCCTGCAATTCCTGGGGTTGCAAAGGGGTCAACGCGTGACAGGCCCGGATCGCCGGCAGGATCGCAAACGGGTCGCCCTCGGCGTGGTGCAGCAGAGCGGCACAGGTCACCGACAAGTCCGCAATCCGCCAAGTGTGCACCAGGTCGCCGAAATCAATGACACCCTGCACTTGCCAATGCCGCTCGGCATCGCGCTGCCACACCACATTGTCGTCGGTGATATCCATATGCACGGCCTGCCAGGGCAACTGATCGACCAAGGGCCGCAGGCGCTGCTCGACCTCTACCGCGACCCGCTCCAGGGCCGCGCGCTGCGGCAGGTTGTCGAGCGTCGACAATAAATGGCTGATCAGCTCCCGGGCATGGCGCGGGTCCCATTGCAGGGTGCGCTCCAGGCCCGCGTGCGCAAAATCGGCCAATGCCTGGCTCATCTGCCCGCACAGCCGGCCAAAACCTGTGATCAACGCGCGGCCCAGATGCGGCAGGTGGGTCAGCGGCTGGCCTTCGATATAGTCCAGCAACCGCAGGTGCAAGGCCTGCCCGGCCAGCGTCACGCTCAGTAGTTGCTCGCCGCCGAGGGTGCTGATGACCTTGGGCACGCGGACGCCGGCGTGTGCCTGCAAGTGCGCAAGAGCGGCGTGCTGGGCGTGCAGCTCAACGGCGGCGTACTCGCCCCGGCAGATTTTCAGGACGAAGCGGCCACGATCGCTGTCGACGCGGTAATTGAGGTCTTGCTGGCTGCCCAGGGACTGCAGGGTGCCGCTGAGGCCGTAATGCTGCTCAAGCAACTGCAAGGCTTGCTCCGGACTGACCTGCGGGCACGGCAAACGGGTGCGGTGGATCAATGTATCGAGCAGCATGTGACGGTCCCTGGTTTTTTGTTGGGCGCTTATATCGCCATTGTTAATAGGTCAGATGCAACCCCGACCCCATTGAGATTGTCTTCTTTAAAGCACGCAAGCTGGGCCAATCTGACCACCGCCCCTTGCACGCCCCATCGCAAGCCCGCAAGCTATGCCCCATTCGCTCAATGTCCGTCTAAGGAAAAGGCCTCTCGACATGCGTATTCTTGTTACCGGTGGCGCCGGTTTTATCGGTTCCGCACTGATCCGCCATTTGATTCAAAACACTGAACATGAAGTTCTCAACCTCGACAAACTGACCTACGCCGGCAATCTTGAGTCGCTGGCCAGCATCGCGACCAACACCCGCTATGAGTTCGTCCAGGCCGATATCATCGACCAGGCCACCGTCAGCGCAGTGCTGGCGCGTTTCCAGCCCCAGGCCATCATGCACCTGGCGGCCGAGTCCCATGTCGACCGCTCCATCGACGGCCCGTCGGACTTTATCCAGACCAACATCGTCGGCACCTACAGCCTGCTTGAAGCCACTCGTGCCTACTGGCAACAGCTGGCAGAGCCGGCCAAGAGCGCCTTCCGCTTCCATCACATCTCCACCGACGAAGTGTATGGCGACCTGCATGGCGTGGATGACCTGTTCACCGAAACCACGCCTTACGCGCCAAGTTCGCCTTATTCCGCGAGCAAGGCGGCGTCCGACCACCTGGTCCGCGCCTGGCAGCGTACCTATGGCTTGCCGGTACTGCTGACCAACTGCTCGAACAACTACGGGCCGTTCCACTTCCCCGAGAAATTGATCCCGCTGGTGATCCTCAATGCCTTGGCAGGCAAGCCGCTGCCGGTATATGGCGATGGCCTGCAAGTGCGCGACTGGCTGTATGTCGAAGACCACGCCCGTGCGCTGCTCAAAGTGGTCACCGAAGGTGTGGTAGGCGAGACCTACAACATCGGCGGGCACAACGAGCAGAAGAACATCGACGTGGTGCGTGGTATCTGTGCGCTGCTCGAAGAGCTGGCGCCACAGCGTCCGGCCGGCGTTGCCCAGTTCAGCGACCTGATCACCTTCGTCAAGGATCGTCCAGGCCATGACCAGCGCTACGCCATCGATGCCAGCAAGATCGAACGCGAGCTGGGTTGGGTCCCGGAAGAAACCTTCGAGACCGGCCTGCGCAAGACCGTGCAGTGGTACCTCGATAACCTGCAATGGTGCCGCCGGGTCCAAGACGGCAGTTATCAGGGCGAGCGCCTCGGCAACACCGATGCGAAGGACCTGATTGCATGATGAAGGGAATCGTACTGGCCGGTGGCTCCGGGACGCGCCTGCACCCCATTACCCTGGGGGTTTCCAAGCAGTTGCTGCCGGTGTACGACAAACCGATGATCTACTACCCGATTTCCGTGCTGATGCTCGCCGGGATCAAGGAGATCCTCGTGATCTCCACGCCCGTGGACTTGCCGCAATACCGCAACCTGCTGGGCGACGGCAGCCAGTTCGGCGTGCAGATCAGCTACGCAGAGCAGCCTTCGCCAGACGGCTTGGCGCAAGCCTTCCTGATCGGCGAAGCGTTCATCGGCAATGACCCGGTATGCCTGATCCTGGGTGACAACATTTTCCACGGCCAACACTTCAGCGAGCAACTGCGCACCGCTGCCAAACGCCCAACCGGCGCCACAGTGTTCGGCTACTGGGTCAAGGATCCGGAGCGCTTCGGGGTGATTGATTTCGATGGTGAAGGCCGCGCCCTTTCCATCGAGGAAAAACCCGCCAAGCCCAAGTCCAGCTATGCCGTGACCGGCCTGTACTTCTATGACAACGATGTGGTCAAGATCGCCAAGGCCGTCCAGCCATCGCCACGCGGCGAACTTGAAATCACCGACGTCAACAATGCCTACCTCAAGCGTGGCGACCTGCATGTCGAGCGTTTCGGCCGTGGTTTTGCCTGGCTCGATACCGGCACCCATGACAGCCTGCTGGAAGCCTCGATCTATGTTCAGACCATTGAGCATCGGCAGGGCCTGAAAGTGGCTTGCCTCGAAGAAATCGCCTACGAGAACGGTTGGATCGATCGCGACCATTTGCTTGAGCGGGCCAAATACTTTGGCAAGACAGGCTACGGCCAGTACCTGTTCACCCTCGCCGGGGAAACCAAATGACTGGGAGCGGGACACCGTTGAAAATCCTCATCACCGGCCAGCACGGCCAGGTTTCCCGTGCACTGCAACAGCGGCTCCAGGGCCTGGGTGAACTGGTCGTGCTCGGTCGCGACCAGCTCGACCTGGCCAATCCCGAGCAGATCCGCCAACAGGTACGCAGCCATCGCCCGGGGCTGATCATCAACGCGGCGGCGCATACCGCTGTCGACCAGGCCGAGAACGAGCCCGATGTAGCCTTCGCGATCAATGCCACGGCGCCCGGCATCCTCGCCGAAGAAGCCAAGGCCCTGGGCATTCCGTTGATCCACTACTCCACCGACTATGTGTTCGACGGCAGCAAGCCCGCGCCCTACACCGAAGACGATGTGCCCAACCCCTTGGGTGTCTACGGCCAGAGCAAGCTGGCGGGCGAGCAGGCCATTGCGGCGGTGGGCGGTCAGTACCTGATCCTGCGTACCAGCTGGGTGTATTCGAGCCACGGCAAGAACTTCCTGCTGACCATGCAGCGCCTGCTCCAGGAAAAGCCGCAGATGCGCATCGTCGCCGACCAGATCGGCGCGCCGACCTGGGCCGGGACCATCGCCAACAGCACCCGTGCCCTGATCGAGCGCTGGCAGGCCGGCCAGGCCGCAGACTGGGGTGTCTATCACCTGACGGCCCAGGGCGAGACCTCATGGTTCGGCTTTGCCCAGGCCATTGGCGAGCACCTGCTGGCCGAAGGCAAGGCGTGCGCCGAGCTGGAAGGGATTCCCGCCAGTGACTACCCAACGCCCGCCAAGCGCCCGTTGAACTCGCGCCTGGATTGCAGCCGCCTGCAACAACAATGGCAAGTCAGCCAACCGCAGTGGCGCGAAGCATTGCGCGAGTGTCTTGCACAGCAGCACTAGGCATAATGCGCCTGTACCCTCAGGCGCAGACCTACATGACTCCACCTCTTCCACGAAGACCCCGCTGGCGCAGCCTGGCCTTGCTGGCACTGTGCCTGGCGCCGTTGCTGTGGCCGCTGGAGCATCTGGCCGAGCGCTACTATCGCAGCGAACTGGCCGGGCAGAACCGCCAGACCCTCGACCTGTACGTCGCCAACCTGCTGGGCACACTGCATCGCTACGAAGTACTGCCGCAGATCCTTGGCGACTTGCCGGCCCTGCGTACCGCCCTGGCAGCGCCCCACGTCAGCACCAACCTGGTCGCGGCCAACCAGTTGCTCAAGGAGGTGGCAGCCCAGGCGGGCGTGGAAGTGATGTACCTGATGGACACCCGTGGCAAGACCCTGGCCGCTTCGAACTGGGACAAACAGGACAGCTTCGTCGGCCGCAACTTTTCCTTTCGACCTTATTTCAGCGAAGCCATGGCCGGGCGCCTGGGGCGCTTCTTCGGCCTGGGCACCACCTCGGCCAAGCGCGGGTATTTCTTCGCCGCTGCGGTGCGTGAAGATGAACATGTGATCGGCGTGCTGGTGGTCAAGGTCGACCTGGACCACACCGAAAGCCTCTGGGGCCAGACTCCCGAGCAATTGCTGGTCACCGACCACAACGGCGTGGTGATCCTGACCTCGCGCCCACAATGGCGTTTTCGTGCGACCCGGCCCCTGACCGAGGCCGAGCGCCAGGCGATCATCGCGATCCAGCCCTATCCGACCCGCGATCCGCAGCCGCTGGTTTTCAGCTCCAGCGCCTGGCTGCGCCAATCCACCGAAATTGCCGAAACCGGCTGGAATGTGGAGATCCTTGCCCCGCGCACCTTGATCGACCGCCCGGTGCGCACAGTGGTCGCCGTCGGCGGCGCGACCTTGCTGGTGCTGATGCTGCTGCTCGGCCTGATGATGCAGCGCCGTCGTCATTACCTGGAGCGCATCGCCTTTGAAGCCAAGGCCCGGCGCGAGCTGGAAATGCGCGTGGCCGAACGGACCAGCGACCTCGAAGGCCTCAACCGCCGCCTGCGCCAGGAAGTGCTGGAACGCGAAAATGCCCAGCAGGAACTGGTGCGCGCCCAGGATGACCTGGTGCAGGCGGGCAAGCTGTCGGCGCTGGGCACCATGTCGGCGAGTATCAGCCATGAACTCAACCAGCCCCTGGCCGCCATCCGCAGTTACGCAGAAAACGCCGAGATTCTCCTCGACCACCAGCGCACCGACGACGCCCGCGGCAACCTCAAGCTGATCAGCGAATTGACCGGGCGCATGGCCTCGATCATCGCCCACTTGCGCGCCTTTGCCCGCCGCGACCGGCATGCCCCGGAAAGCGTGGCCCTGCAACCGGCCCTGGACGACGCGCTGGCATTGCTGGCCAAGCGCCGGCGGGCCATGGAAGTGGAACTGATCCGCGACTTGCCAGAGGCATCCCTGTGGGTAGAGGCCGGCGAAACCCGCCTGCGCCAGGTACTGGGCAACCTGTTGGCCAATGCCCTGGACGCCCTGACCGAAAAAGGCCCGCCGCGCAAACTGTGGCTGAGTGCCGAATCCACCGAGCAGGGCGTCAACCTGTACATCCGCGACAACGGGCCTGGGTTCTGCATGGAAGCCCTGGGTCGCGCCGGCGAGCCTTTCTACACCACCAAGACCCGCACCCAGGGCCTGGGGTTGGGCCTGGCCATCTGTGACACCCTGATGCGCGCCTTTGGCGGTGAACTGCTGTTTGCCAACCACAAGGAAGGTGGCGCACTGATAACCTTGAAACTGCGCGCCGGCGCCCCCGGCGTCAGTCTGCAACCGTCCGAGGACCGCAGTGTATGAGTATCGATAACCAGATTCAGGTGGTGTTGATCGACGATGATCCACACCTGCGTCAGGCCCTGTGCCAGACCCTGGACCTGGCCGGGCTGAAAGTCCTGCCCCTTGGCGAAGCCACCGGCCTTACGGCGCGCCTGTCGCGGGACTGGCCGGGGGTGGTGGTCAGCGACATCCGCATGCCCGGCATGGACGGCCTGGAGCTGCTCACTGAACTTCACAGCCAGGACCCGGAGCTGCCGGTGCTGCTGATCACCGGCCACGGCGATGTGCCACTGGCGGTGCAGGCCATGCGCGCCGGCGCCTATGACTTCCTCGAAAAGCCCTTCGCCAGCGACGCCCTGCTCGACAGCGTGCGCCGCGCCCTGGCCCTGCGCCGGCTGGTGCTGGACAACCGCAGCCTGCGCCTGGCCCTGAGTGATCGCCAGCAACTGAGCACGCGCCTGGTGGGGCAATCGGCGCCGATGCTGCGCCTGCGCGAGCAGATTGGCGCGCTGGCGGCGACCCGCGCCGATGTGCTGATCCTTGGTGAAACCGGCGCCGGCAAGGAAGTGGTGGCACGCGCTCTGCACGACCTGTCGAACCGTCGCACCGGGCCGTTTGTCGCCATCAACGCCGGCGCCCTGGCCGAGTCCGTGGTCGAAAGCGAGCTGTTCGGCCATGAACCGGGGGCCTTTACCGGTGCGCAGAAGCGGCGGATCGGCAAGTTCGAATTTGCCAACGGCGGCACGTTGTTCCTCGATGAAATCGAAAGCATGAGCCTGGATGTACAGGTCAAGTTGCTGCGCCTGTTGCAGGAGCGCGTGGTCGAGCGCCTGGGTGGCAATCAGCAGATCCCCCTGGATATCCGCATCATCGCCGCGACCAAGGAAGACCTGCGCCAGTCCGCCGACCAGGGCCGCTTTCGCGCAGACTTGTACTACCGCCTGAACGTTGCGCCGCTGCGCATTCCGCCCCTGCGCGAGCGTGGCGAAGATGCCCTGATGCTGTTCCAGCACTTCGCCGACGAGGCCAGCAGCCGCCACGGCCTGCCGCTGCATGAGTTGCAGCCTGGCCAACGGGCAATGCTGTTGCGCCATAACTGGCCGGGCAATGTGCGGGAGTTGCAAAACGTCGCCGAACGCTTCGCCCTCGGCCTGGAACTGGCCCTGGACAGCACACCGGACGGCCCGGCGCCGGGTGTGCCAATGTCTACCGGGGGCTTGAGCGAGCAAGTCGAGCACTTTGAAAAAGCCCTGATCGCCGCCGAGCTTGGTCGCCCCCACAGCTCCGTGCGTAGCCTGGCCGAAGCCCTCGGGGTGCCGCGCAAGACCCTGCATGACAAGTTGCGCAAGCATGGGCTGAACTTTGCCGACAGCGGCAACGCTCACACCGATGACGAGTGACCCTTTCCACCAGCCAAGAGACCACCATGAGCCGCGATAGCCGTTACCTGGAATCCATTCTGCACCATGACATCCCCCTGACCCGGGAGATGGGCCTCAAGGTGCTCGACTGGCAGGACCGGCAATTGCGCCTGCACTTACCGTTGCAGGCCAATATCAACCACAAGAGCACTATGTTTGGCGGCAGCCTGTATTGCGGCGCGGTCTTGGCCGGCTGGGGCTGGCTGCACCTACAACTGCGCGAGGAAGGGATTGAAGACGGGCACATCGTGATTCAGGAAGGGCAGATCAGCTATCCGCTGCCTGTCACCCAGGACGCCACCGCGATTTGCCAAGCGCCGGAGGACAAGGTGTGGAAGCGGTTTTTGGCGACCTACCGGCGCCATGGCCGGGCACGGCTGGCCCTGCAGACGTGGATTGTGAATGAGGGCAGTGAAGAGCAGGCGGTGGCGTTTACCGGGCAGTACGTGTTGCACCGCTAAACCTGCAACACATAAACAATGTGGGCACAGGGCTTATGTGGGCACAGGGCTTATGTGGGAGCGGGCTTGCTCGCGAAAGCGGTGTATCAGTCAGCACTTGTATTGGCTGATACACCGCTTTCGCGAGCAAGCCCGCTCCCACATTTTTGATCGCGGCGGTTTATGACCTTGCCAGGGCCAGCAAACGCTCGCGCCAGGCGGCCTTGGCCGGCAAGGCCAGGAAGAACGGGTTCAGCAGCGACTCGCGCGCCGGGTAGCTGAACGGCTGGCCATTCAATTCCAGCACTTCGCCGCCCGCACCTTCCAGCACGCCCTGGGCCGCAGCGGTGTCCCACTGCGACGTCGGCGCCAGGCGCGGATAACAATCGGCGCTGCCTTCGGCCAACAGGCAAAACTTCAACGAGCTGCCGATATTGGCCAGCTTCAACTCCCCCAGCCCTTGGCTCAACCCATCGAGCAAGCGCTCCTGTTCGGGGCTGGTATGGCGACGGCTGGCGACCACGGTGAACGCTTCGCCTGCGACTGGCTTCTGGCGCACCTGGATCGGCCGGGGCGCGGCATTCACGTCCGAGCGCCACGCCCCAAGGCCCGCGCCGCCGAAGTAGCAGCGGCCACTGGTGGGCATCGACACCACGCCGAACACCACCCGTCCCTGTTCGATCAAGGCGATGTTGACGGTGAATTCTTCACTGCCGCTGATAAACTCCTTGGTGCCATCCAGCGGGTCCACCAGCCACCAGCGCTGCCAACGGGCACGCACGCTCTGGTCAATGTCGGCATCTTCTTCCGACAGCACCGGGATGCTGGGGTCCAGCGCGGTGAGGCCGGCGAGAATCAGGTGGTGGGCGGCCAGGTCGGCGGCGGTGACTGGCGAATCATCGGCCTTGGCTGTCACGGCCACATCGGCGCGCCAATACGGCAGGATGACCTCGCCGGCCTGGCGGGCCAGTTCAATCACGGGGGCGATGTAGGCGTGGCCGAGGAACAATTCGCTCATGGCTGGTAGGCCCCGCGCTGGGTCAGCAGGTCCCGCACCAGGTACAGCGCGGCGAGGGCACGGCCTTCGCTGAACTGCGGGTTCTGCGCCAGTTGCGCCAGTTCGCGCAGGTTGACCCGGTCCACGCGCATCGGCTCGGGCTCGTCGCCCTCCAGGCGTTCTTCGTACAGCTCGGTGGCCAGCACCACCTGGATTTTCTGGCTCATATAGCCGGGGGACAGGGACAGCTCGGTCAAGTGCTCCAACTGCCGTGCGCCGTAGCCTGCTTCTTCCTTGAGTTCACGGTCTGCCGCCGCCAGCACATCTTCGCCCGGTTCGATCAGGCCCTTGGGCAAGGACAGTTCATACTCATCCGTGCCACCGCAGTATTCCTCCACCAGCAGCGCGTGGTCAGCGTCGATCATCGCCACGATCATCACCGCGCCATACCCTGCACCCCGGCCCACCAGGCGCTCGTAGGTCCGTTCAACGCCATTGGAAAAGCGCAACTGCACTTGCTCCACGCGGAACAAACGACTACTGGCGACAATTTCGCGGGCGAGGACGGTGGGTTTCTGGCGCATAAAGGGCTCCTTGGCGTGATCGGGTTACTATACCGTGGCTTTTCCGATTGTCTGTGTCGGATGTATTTACTTACCTGCTTGAGAGCCCACCATGCCGCCACTGCCCTGGTCTGATATCGATACCGTCTTGCTGGACATGGACGGCACCTTGCTCGACCTGCATTTCGACAACCACTTCTGGATGGAACACCTGCCCCGGCGCTATGCCGAACTGCACGGGGTGAGCCAGGCCATGGCCGAGATGGAGTTGCAGCCGCTGTTCGAGCGTAACGCTGGCCAGTTGCAATGGTATTGCCTGGATTTCTGGAGCGCCGAACTGCAGATCCCGGTGCGCGAACTCAAGCTGGAAACCGCCCACCTGATCGCCCTGCGACCGGACGCCGATACCTTTCTGGCGGCGATCAAACAGGCTGGCAAGCGCGTGATCCTGATCACCAACGCCCACCGCGACTCGCTGTCGCTGAAGCTGGAACGCATTGAGCTGGCGCCGTATTTCGAGCGGCTGATCAGCTCCCACGACTATGGTTTTGCCAAGGAAAACCCGCAGTTCTGGGACGCCCTGCAAGCGGATATCGATTTTGACCCGGCGCGCAGCCTGTTTATCGACGACACCTTGCCGATTCTGCGCAGTGCGCGGGATTTCGGGGTGGGGCATTTGCTGGCGGTCAAACAGCCGGACAGCCGCAAAGGGCCCAAGGATACGGCGGAGTTCGATGCGGTCGGGGATTACCGGGAATTGATTGTCGGGCTCTAAAACTATATGTAACACCCCTGTGGGAGCGGGCTTGCCCGCGATTGCGGTGGGTCAGAGCTAGATCTGCTGACTGACACACCGCAATCGCGGGCAAGCCCGCTCCCACATTATTTAGTTGCCTTGGGTATTACTCAGGAATACGCAGCGTCTGCCCTGGGTAGATTTTGTCCGGGTGCGACAACAGCGGCTTGTTGGCCTCGAAGATTTTGTTGTACTTGTTGGCGTCGCCGTACTCAATTTTGGCGATCGCGCTCAAAGTGTCGCCCTTTTTCACCACGACAAAGCGGGCAGCCGCAACAACAGGGCCCGACACGGTGATTTTATCTTCCACGGTAGCCACGCCAGCAATATTGCCCAGCGCCAGCAGAATCTTCTCTTTCTCCTCCTGGGTGGCGACTTCACCGGTCACCGTCACCTTGTCGCCATCCACCGTGGTCTGCACATTCGGGTTACCCAGGCCGACCTTGGCAACGTGATCCTTCAACTGTTCACTCGCGTTCGCATTACCCGGCGTCAACAGATCAACGATTTTCTCGCCGGCTTCTTTGATAAAGCTAAAAAGACTCATAGTGCGCTCTCCTTGGGATTAGGTTTCCAGATGCCAAAGACTAGACCAGTCTTACAGACCTTGGTTCCAGCCCGACCAATGACGCAAACGCGCTAGAATCCCCCCGCTATTGGAATAAGAGCCCCGGAGCGAAGATGGACATCAAACAGCTGAAATTCCTCATCGCCCTCGACGAAACCCGTCACTTCGGCCAGGCAGCCGCGCGCTGCCACATTACCCAGCCGACCCTGTCGATGCGCCTGCGCAGCCTGGAAGAAGAGCTGGAGCTGCCGCTGGTCAACCGCGGCCAGCGTTTCGAGGGCTTTACCGCCCCCGGCGAGCGGGTGCTGGCCTGGGCGCGGACGGTGCTGGCAGCCTACGACGGCCTGCAGGCCGAAGCCGCCGCCTGCCGGGGCAACCTGGTGGGGACACTGCGCCTGGGCGTGGTGCCGCTGTCGAGCTTTGATCCGCTGGCCTTGATGCAACAACTGCACAAGCAACACCCCAGCCTGCGATTTGAGTTATCAGCGTTGAGTTCCGAACAAATCCTCGAACAACTGGCGAGCAATCGGTTGGACCTGGGCGTGTCCTACCTCGAGCGCCTGGACGCCGAGCGCTTTGACTCCCTGGCCCTGGAAGAAACCCGCATGGGCCTGCTGTACGACCAACGCTTCTTCAGCTTCGGCGAAAAGCCCCTGAGCTGGGAGGCGCTGATCGAACTGCCCCTGGGCATGCTCACCAGTGGCATGCACTTTCGCCAGTCCATCGACCATAACTTCCACAGCCGGGGCCTGACGCCGCGACCTCTGCTGCAAACCGATGCCGTCCATCAGTTGCTGCAGGCCGTGCACGGCGGCCTGTGTTGTGCGGTGATGCCGCTGGATGGCGGCCTCGACGCGCTGACCGAACACCTGCGCCTGCAACCCATCGAAAACGCGCAAACCCTGGCCAAGCTGGGGCTGATCATGCGCCGCAGCGCGCCGCGCTCGGCGTTGGCCGAGGCGTGTTTCGCGCTTTATCAGTAATCGCTGGCAAAGCCTTGATCGACGTCATCTATCGGTAGATCAGTACTGACGATTAGACGCGACCCTTTGTCGCGCCTAGTCTTCACTCTGAACACTTCGCCGGTGACTAGACTTGATGAACGCCCAGCGCCCAGCATGCGCGGCGCCCGCCCTGACAACGCCCGCGCCTGCCGCCAGCCAGAGTTATCAATACTGCAACCTCGACCATACGGAATCGGCCAGCACCGCGCTGGCCGAGGAAGTCGCGTTGGCGATTGCCTATAACGACATCAACCAGGCGGTAATGCTGGTGACGCCCACCGATCTTGAAGACTTTATCGTCGGCTTCAGCCTGGGCAGCGGCATCATCAGCGACATCAGCGATATCTATGACCTGCAACTGAGCGGTGCAGGCTCGGCCCAGTACGCCCAGGTGCAGATCTGCAGCCGCGCCTTCTGGAACCTCAAGCAACAGCGCCGGCAACTGGCCGGCACCAGCGGCTGCGGCCTGTGTGGCGTGCAAGCCCTGGAGCAGGCGCTGCCGGACCTTCAGGTGCTGTCGGGCGCACCGCTGCCGCCTGCTGCCTGGCTGGAGGGCTTGCGCCAGCGCATCAGTGCCTTTCAGCCGCTGGGCCAGTACAGCGGCGCGGTGCATGCGGCGGTGTTCATGGATAACCAGGGCGAACTGCTGCTGGGCCGCGAAGATATCGGCCGCCATAACGCCCTCGACAAACTGATCGGCGCCCTGGTCCGCCAGCGCATCCCGACCGCAGGCGGCGTGGCAATTGTCACCAGCCGTTGCAGTCTCGAATTGATCCAGAAAGTCCTGCGCGCAGGCATCCAGACCCTGGTCAGCCTGTCATCGCCCACCGGCCTGGCCCTGCAATGGGCGCGCCGGCATAACCTCAATCTCATCCACCTGCCGCAAAAAAGCGCGCCGCGGGTCTACAGCCCTGCGATGGAGTACCAGCCATGAGCAATCATCACCAAGCCGACCAAACCCCGACCCCGCGCTACAAGCCCTATAAAGGCCCGGCTGGCGGCTGGGGCGCGCTGATCAGCGTGGCGCAGGCGTGGCTGACCAGCGATAACGCGCTGAAAAATATCCGCATGATGCTCAAGACCAACCAGAACGGCGGCTTCGACTGCCCAGGTTGCGCCTGGGGTGACTCGCCGGAAAGCGGCATGGTCAAGTTCTGCGAGAACGGCGCCAAGGCGGTCAACTGGGAAGCCACCAAGCGCCGGGTAGATGCGGCGTTCTTCGCCAAACACAGTGTCAGCGCACTGCTGGAGCAGAGCGACTATTGGCTGGAATACCAGGGCCGCCTGACCGAGCCGATGAGCTATGACGCCCAGACCGACCGCTACAAACCCATCAGTTGGGAGTCGGCCTTCGACCTGATCGGCCAGCACCTGCGAGCCCTGCCAAGCCCGGACATGGCCGAGTTCTATACCTCGGGCCGGGCCAGCAATGAAGCGGCGTACCTGTATCAGTTGTTCGTGCGCGCCTACGGCACCAACAACTTCCCGGACTGCTCGAACATGTGCCACGAAGCCAGCGGCGTGGCCCTGGCGCAAAGCGTAGGTGTCGGCAAAGGCACTGTGACGTTTGATGATTTCGAGCACGCCGACGCGATTTTCGTCTGGGGCCAGAACCCCGGCACCAACCACCCGCGCATGCTCGAACCGCTGCGCGAAGCGGTGAAGCGCGGCGCCCAGGTGGTGTGTATCAACCCGCTCAAGGAGCGTGGCCTGGAACGTTTCCAGCACCCGCAGCACCCGCTGGAAATGCTCACCAACGGCGACAAACCGACCAACACCGCGTATTTCCGCCCGGCGCTGGGTGGCGACATGGCGATCCTGCGCGGCATGGCCAAGTTCCTGCTGCTGTGGGAGCGCCAGGCCCAGGCCGAAGGCAAGGAGGCAGTGTTCGACCACGACTTCCTCAATGAACACACGATCAATGTGCTGGATTACCTGGCCAAGATCGACGACACCTCCTGGGATGAAATCGTCGAGCAATCCGGCCTGAGCCTGGTGGAGATCGAGCAAGCGGCGCGCATGTACGCCAAAGGCAAGAACGTGATCATGTGCTGGGCGATGGGCATCACCCAGCATCGGCACTCGGTGCCGACCATCCAGGAAATCGCCAACCTTATGCTGCTGCGCGGCAACATTGGCCGCCCCGGTGCCGGCCTGTGTCCGGTGCGTGGCCACAGTAACGTGCAGGGCGACCGCACCATGGGGATCAACGAACGGCCACCCGTGGCCTTCCTGGATGCCCTGGAGCGTCGCTTCCAGTTCAAGGTACCCCGGGACAACGGGCATAACGTGGTCGAAGCGATCCACGCCATGCTCGAAGGCCGCGCCAAGGTGTTTATCGGCCTGGGTGGCAACTTCGCCCAAGCGACGCCCGACAGCCCTCGCACCTTCCAGGCCTTGAGCAACTGCGACCTGACGGTGCAGATCAGCACCAAGCTCAATCGCAGCCACCTGGCCCACGGCAAGCAGGCCTTGATCCTGCCGTGCCTGGGCCGCACCGACATCGATATCCAGGCCGATGGCCCTCAAGCGGTGACGGTAGAAGACTCGTTCAGCATGGTGCATGCCTCCAATGGCCAGTTGCAGCCGCTGTCGAAACTGATGAAGTCGGAACCGGCCATTCTCGCCGGCATCGCCGCCGCCACCCTGGGTAGCAAGCCGGTGGACTGGAACTGGCTGGTGGCCGATTACCGCCGCATCCGCGACTTGATCGCCGACACCATCCCCGGCTTCAAGGACTTCAACGAGCGTGTGCAGCACCCAGGCGGTTTCTACCTGGGCAACAGCGCCGGCGCCCGCCGCTGGAATACCCCGTCAGGCCGGGCGAATTTCCGCGCCAACATCCTGCCCAAGGACCTGGTGCATGAACGCACCCGTGCCACTGGCCAGTTGCCCGACCTGATCATGCAATCCATGCGTTCCCACGATCAGTACAACACCACCATCTACGGCCTGGATGACCGTTATCGTGGGGTCAAGGGCCAGCGCGACGTGCTGTTCGTCAACGAAGCCGACATCATCCGCCTGGGCTTCAAGCCGGGGCAGAAGGCCGATATCGTGTCGATCTGGGATGATGGCCGTGAACGCCGGGTCAAGGGTTTTACCTTGCTGGCGTTCGATATTCCGGCGGGGCAGGCAGCGGCCTATTACCCGGAGGTCAACCCGCTGGTGCCGTTGGAAAGCACCGGGGATGGTAGCCATACGCCTACCTCCAAGTTCGTGGCGATTCGCCTGGAAGCGGCCAGCGACAAGGGTTTGATCATGGCCCGAACTGCCTGATCGTCTCCATGGCTGGGAACGATCTTCACGGGCACAAAAAAGGCCGCTTTTGTATAAAAGCGGCCGTTGCGAAGTAACTAAAGACCGGCAAAAACGACTTAAGTTCCCTAGATAAAACAGTAACTTAGCTAATTGTATACAACCTGCACCACTGGTCGGAATTCGATTGTAAGAATATTCCGACAACCTCAGGATCGCGCCGTCATCCCCTTGAGGTTCACCTATGAAGTTCTCCTCGATTCTCTTGTTGTCCCTTGGCCTGGTCAGTGGCGCAGCCATGGCCGGTGGCACCACCGAAGCCGGTGTAGGCGGCGCATTGGGCGGGGTTTTAGGTTCTGTCGTCGGCCAGCAGATCGGCGGCAATACCGGTTCGGCCATTGGTGCAGCCCTGGGCGGCGCTGGCGGTAGCGCAGTAGGCGCAGACAAACGCAGCCGTGGCGAAGCAGCCATTGGCGGTGCACTGGGCGCAGCGGGCGGCAACGTGGTCGGGCGCAGTGTCGGCGGTAGCACCGGCAGCTTGATCGGCGCAGCAGCAGGCGGTGGCGCCGGCGGCGCACTGGGTAACTATATGGGCAACAAGAGCGATGACGACGACCGCCGCGATCGCGGGCGTGATAACCGTCGCTATGACCGTGATGATCATCGTGGCCGTGGGCATGCTTATGGCCATCGCAAGAACAAGCATCACTACCGTCACCGGTGAACACAGCAAACTCAATGTGGGAGCTGGCTTGCCGGCGATAGCGCAATGCCAGCAACCAATAGGTGGCCTGACACTGCGCTATCGCGGGCAAGCCCGGCTCCCACATTAGTTCTTCATTGTTTCGCAGGCCGCAGTCAGACCGCCAGGTGTTGCAGTGCTTCGCGCAGTACCTGTGGAATCGTCACCGGCTGGTTCGTCGCCCGGTCCACAAACACATGCACAAACCGCCCCGCCGCACAGGCCTCATCCTCGCCGGCCTTGAACACCGCCAACTCGTACTGCACTGAACTGTTGCCCAACTTGCCCACCCGCAGGCCGATATCGATACGGTCGGGAAAGGCAATCGAGGCAAAGTAGTCGCACGCCGAACTCACCACAAACCCCACCACTTCGCCGTCATGGATATCCAGCCCGCCCTGTTCGATCAGGTAGGTGTTCACCGCCGTGTCGAAAAAGCTGTAGTAGGTGACGTTATTCACATGCCCATACACGTCATTGTCGTGCCAGCGCGTAATGATCGGTTGGAAGTGACGGTAATCGGCACGCTGCGGCATTGAGTCAGGCATGGACAAGTCTCGCTGAAGTGAATTTACAGGTCGCTCAGATGGGTCTCGGCCCAATCCCGCACCTGGGCATACGGATATTCTTCCAGCACGCCAGATCCTGGAATCCCCCGGGCCTTGAGCTTGGTAAACAGCGGCACGCTGATCCCGCATAGAAACCGCGTCAGGCGTTCCGCCCCTGGCAGGCTGCCGGTGTGCTGATGATGCCTGTGGATAAAATCCCCGCACAGCCCCTGGAAATTTTTATCCACAAGCGGTGCCAGCCCCGGTGGTGCCGGCAGATGGGCGACTTGGCCATGACACACCGAACAATGCCCGCACTGGCGCGGCGCCTCGGCATCGCCAAAGTACTCCGCCAACCGATAGCCCAGGCAGCGTTCGCTGGCAAACAACGCCAGCATCCCATGGATGCGCGCCACTTCCGTGGCTTCGTGCTGCTTGAAGCCTGTGTATAACTCTTCGCTCAAGGCCTGGGGGTCAAACCCGCTATCGAGCAGGCTGTAGACTTCGGTCATCTGCTTGCTTTCCAACTCGATCAGGCCCTGTTCCTGGAAATAGTCCAGCGCCTTGACCACCCGGCCACGCTCGGCCTGGTGCTGTTGATAAAGCGCGTCGAAATCCACGGTGGCCCAGCTCCTGGCCCGTTTGCACACATGGATGATCGCGGCGACAAACTGCTGCCGCTCCCCGGAAAAACGCGCCAGCAACACCTCCGGCTCCACCAGGTACTTGAAGCGATACTCGGCATAAAACGCATAGCGCGGTGCAATGACCCCCTTGAGTTCCAATTGCACCAGCAAGGTCTTGAGGGGTAGCTCGCGGATGTTGCTCAGCTCTGCCAATGACCTCAGCAGAAACTCCCATTGCCCGTCATCAGCGGCCGCCAGCAGTTCTTCCAGCACCAACCGAATGCCTTCCTGCTCCGGCGTATCGCCGTACACAAAGTTCTCCAGCACATTAAGGCTGTCGCGGTTGGCCAGCACCAGGCACTCGGAAGGCTGGCCATCGCGCCCGGCCCGGCCGATTTCCTGGCTGTAGTTCTCGATGGATTTGGGCAGGTCGAAATGCACAACGTTGCGGATATCGCTCTTGTCGATACCCATGCCAAAGGCAATGGTGGCGACGATGCAATTGGACTGGCCGCCCATGAACCGATGCTGGATGCCCTCGCGCTTATCGTGGGGCAAACCTGCGTGATAGGCCTCGGCCTGGATGCCATGGCGATTCAGATGCTCGGCGATCTGCTCGGCGGTTTTCTGCAAAGTGACGTAGACGATGCTCGGCTGGTTGGCCCGCTCGCCCATCCACTCCACCAGGCGCCGGCGTTTGTCTGCGCCGCTGACCGGTTCCACCAGCAGGTTGAGGTTGGGTCGATAGAAACCGGTGGTGATCACGTCTGCGGGGGCGATGGCGAACTTGGCCTGCATGTCCGCAATCACCTTGGGTGTGGCGGTGGCGGTCAACAGCAGCGCCTGGGGAATCTTGAACTGGCGCTGGTAGTCGGGGAGCTTGAGGTAGTCCGGGCGGAAATTATGGCCCCATTCGGAAATACAGTGCGCCTCATCCACCACCAATAATGAAATCGAAACGCTTTGCAAAAAGTTGCGAAAGCGCTCGTTCTTCAGGCGTTCTACGGAAATCATCAGGATCTTCAGCTCGCCGGAGCGAGCGCGGGCCATTACGTCATTGGCCTGATCACGACTTTGCGTCGAATCGATGCTGCCGGCCGAAATACCATGACGCTGCAAAAAGCCCAGTTGGTCCTGCATCAACGCCAACAGTGGCGACACCACCAGTGTCAGGTGCGGCAGCAGCACGGCTGAGAGCTGGTAACAGAGGGATTTGCCGGAACCTGTGGGAAAGATCGCCGCCGCCGAACGACCGGCCAGCACGGCGCTGACAGCCGCCTCCTGGCCAGGACGAAACTGTGGATAACCAAAGACCTGTTGGAGGGTGTCGTGCATGAGCTGTCACTCCATTGACCGCTGAACAGGCCTAAAACATAGCCCGGTATTTTCAGCGGATCGAAAAAGGTCGCGAGGAAAAGAGAGACAGGATGATACACAGGCTGCGAGGGTGAACCGACAATCTATAGAACACCGCAAAACACATGTGGGAGCGGGCTTGCCCGCGATGGCGGTGCCCCAGTCGATACCTCTGTTGACTGTTACACCGCTATCGCGGGCAAGCCCGCTCCCACATTTTCAGACCTTTGCTACCGCTCGATCAGCGGTTTTGCACACGCTCAATGGCTTTGTCATACACCGGGTTGGCCTTCTGTTCCTTGGCCAATTGGTAGTGACGCAACGCATCGGCAAACTGCCCGGCCGCTTCGTAGATCCGCGCGATGTTGTAGTAGGACCCGGCACGCACGGTGGCGGCTGTCGGGCCGCTGGCCAGGGCAATCGCCTTGCGGTTGGCCCAGATCGACTCGGCGGTGTTTCCGGCTTTCTGATAGGCCAGGCCGAGATTGCCGTAGGCTTTACCGAAGGAATTATCCAGCTCGATTGCCTGGCGGAAGTAGTCGATCGCCTGGTCCAGGTTACCGGCCTGGTAGGCCGCTTCGCCTTTGAGGTTCAGCTTTTTCGCATCACCCTGTACCGCTGAACTGACCACCACGGCATCCACGGCAACGCTGTCGTTGAGCAGGGGTTTGACTTCGTTGAGCACATCCTTGGCCTCGACCAGCACGCCGGTGAAGGTATTGATGTCCTGGAAGTCACCGCTGCCGGTCATGCGGAACACGGTCCACAAGTTACCGGTGCGATTGGTCGGCACGTAGTAAGTGCGGACCAGGGACTGGCCCATGTACACAAACACCTTGGCCTGGCTTTCGGACAGCGCCGTGGAACCGGTATCGGTGCGGTTGGAGAAGTCATGCACGGCGTACACGTAGCTTTCGCCGTAGTGTTTTTTCTGCAGGGTGATGGTTTCCGGGCCGTAGCTGTCGGTGTCATCCACATCCAGCTCGGCATCGGTGCCGGTCTTGCTGTTGAAGTAGATGTTGTTGCCGGGGAAGATCATGTGGGAGTCGAGGTCCGAAGGCGATTGCCCCCAGGTCAGCACCACACGCAGGCCGTCGAGGTTTTCCATCACCGGGCTGATGGCATAGGTCATGCCTTTGCACGGGCACTTGACCACCAGGTTGGAGTAGCCGGGCTTCTTGATGATCAGCAGGTTGTCGGCACCATCGGCAACTTCGCTGGTGAGAGTGACTTGGCCCTGGGCATTGGTGCGCCCCACCACATTCTGTGCGCCGTTGCGTTGCAACAAGACTTCGGCGTCGGCGATTTTCTGGTCCTTGACCACCGCACTGAGCACCTCGATCGGCAACTGCTCGGCCTGGACCGAAAACGCCACCGCACACAATGACATCGCCGAGGCGACACGAAGCAAACCCATGCTTAACTCCCTTTAAGTAGTGGGCGGAATCGCCCTACAAGATTTTGCGGTGAAACATACGCTGAATTCAGGGGTTTTGCCGGGATTTTATACAGAATGTGACGTGGTTTTTATCCCACCTGCGCCAGGGTGCCCCGCAGCCAAATCGCAAACTTCGGAAGCCTCCGTAGGAAATCGCCAAGCCGGGACCCATACGCTTCCCAAACTTCCTCCAACCTACACTTGACCCTCTACAGAATCAGCCAACCCTGACCGAAACTAGCGCCTTCGCCATCTGCTCGGTAAAAGTCCGTGAGCGATGCTCAGCCATCAAGCCTCTCAATGCATGTGTACACACATGAGTCATAGTCCGATGCTCTTCTTACAGTCGGCGATCTTCTTTGCCCTGATCTTGATAGGCTTGGCGCTCTTCATCAGCCGAAACAAACTGCGCCAGCAAGGCGACCATCCCTCTGACCCACTCCCGCGTGCCCCCACCATGAATCTGGCCCCCAACTTCCCCCAAGACCCTGTCATGCAGCAGCTCCTGCAATTGCTGCACGAAGAAATCGGCCTGCCCAAGCACAAGACCATCCGCCTTAAAACCTCGCTCAACTTTGACCTCGGTTGCGACGGCGCAGACGCCAGGCAGTTTATGGAGACTCTGGAGCAGGCATTTGATCTCGACCTGGGTGACTATGATGCTTATCGTTACTTCAATCCGCCGGTATTCGATGTATTCCTGAAACACCGCGCCAAGGGCCGCGGCGAGAAGACGCCACTCACCATCGGCATGCTCTACCTGGCTATCAAGACCCATAGCTGGGATACGCAGACGCTGGAAAACCTGAGCTGAAGAGCGCTGGGGAATTAATGTGGGATGACTGGTGCACCGCTTTGTTCTCAGGCTCTTCGCCCGCAAGCCGGGTTCCTACAAAACTGTTTCGCGCACAAAAAAGCCGCCCACTAGGGGCGGCTTTTTAACAGCTACCGAATCTTACAACTTCGGACCCGCTGCCTTGATCGCGTCGCTGACTTCAAACTTCTTGAAGTTCTCGACGAACAGGCCGGCCAGGGCCTTCGCTGCTTCGTCGTAGGCAGCCTTGTCAGCCCAGGTGTTACGTGGGTTCAACAGGCCGGTCTCAACGCCCGGTACGGCCAGTGGCACGTCGAGGTTGATGGTGTCCAGGTGCTCGGTTTGCGCACCGATCAACGCGCCGCTCTGGATCGCTGCGATCACCGCACGGGTGGTCGGGATGTTGAAGCGTTTGCCAACACCGTAGCCGCCGCCGGTCCAGCCGGTGTTGACCAGGTAGACCTTGGAGCCGAAGCCACGGATGCGCTTGATCAGCAGCTCTGCGTATTCGCCAGCCGGGCGCGGGAAGAACGGCGCGCCGAAGCAGGTGGAGAAGGTCGACTTGATGCCGCTGCCCGAACCCATTTCAGTCGAGCCCACCAGTGCGGTGTAGCCGGACAGGAAGTGGTAGGCCGCCTGTTCTTCGTTGAGGATCGACACCGGTGGCAGCACGCCAGTCAGGTCGCAGGTCAGGAAGATCACTGCGTTTGGCTCGCCGCCCAGGTTCTTCTCGGAACGCTTGGCAACGTGCTCCAGCGGGTAGGCCGCACGGCTGTTCTGGGTCAGGCTGACATTGGTGTAATCGGCGTGCTTGGCATCGTCGATCACCACGTTTTCCAGGACGGCGCCGTGCTTGATGGCTTTCCAGATGACCGGCTCGTTTTTCTCGGACAGGTCGATGCACTTGGCATAGCAACCGCCTTCGATATTGAACACCACACCCTCGCCCCAGCCGTGTTCGTCGTCACCGATCAGGTAACGGCTTTCGTCGGCGGACAGGGTGGTCTTGCCAGTGCCCGACAGACCGAAGAACAAGGTCACATCGCCTTCTTCGCCGATGTTGGCAGCGCAGTGCATTGGCAGCACGTCAGCGGCCGGCAGCAGGAAGTTCTGCACCGAGAACATGGCTTTTTTCATCTCGCCGGCGTAACGCATGCCAGCAATCAGGACTTTTTTCTGGGCGAAGTTGAGGATCACGCAACCATCGGAGTTGGTGCCGTCACGCTCAGGGACGCATTCAAAGTTGGCAACGTTGAGCACTTGCCACTCTTCACGCCCGGCCGGGTTGTACTGGGCCGGGTTGATGAACAGGCAGCGACCGAATAGGTTCTGCCAGGCAGTCTGGGTGGTCATTTTCACGGCCAGGTAATGCTCTTCGGCAGAACCTACATGCACGTGGGAAACGAAATGCTCTTGCGCGTTGTTGAAAGCCTCGACGCGAGCCCACAGGGCATCGAACTTGTCGGCCGGGAACTTGCGGTTGATCGGGCCCCAGGCAATGGCAGCCTGGGTGGACGGCTCTTCAACGATGAAACGATCGACCGGCGAACGACCGGTACGGTGACCGGTTTCTACGACCAGCGCGCCAGTATCGGCAAGCACGCCTTCACCGCGCTGCAGGGCTTCTTTGACCAGATCGTCAACACTCAGATCGGTGTATACGGCGTTATTGGCTTGCGTCATGAGGTTCCCCGTCGGCCTATGGCCGAGTGCTCCAAACGTTTTGTAGTAGAAAGTTGCGCACTACTACCGCGAAAAAAGTGGGCCGGATTATGCCAGAAAAGCCCAAAAAGAGTAGGGCCCTCCCGTCAGAACACCTCTAATCCGGCGTTTGTCAGGTGATTTACCTGTGCTTAAACGTTTTAGTGGTGGGTGCCCGAAGGGGTGTCAACGCCAGCGCCAGCGAACAATTGGCCGATATCGGCAGCGTCGAACAGGTAGCGCTGGTTGCAGAACTGGCAATCGATCTCGATTCTGCCGCCGTGCTCCACCGCCAGGTTTTGCGCATCTTCCAAGCCCAGGCTCACCAGGGCATTGCCCGAACGCTCGCGGGAACAGCTGCAGTGGAAACGCAACGATTGCGCATCGAACAGGCGCACTTCTTCTTCGTGGTAAAGGCGGTGCAGGATGGTTTCGTTGTCCAGGCCCAGCAGCTCTTCAGCGGTCAGGGTACCGGCCAGGGCGGTCAGACCGCGCCAGCTCTCTTCGCGCTCATCCTCATCCTTGATACGGTCCGCCGGCAGCTGTTGCAACAGCAGGCCACGGGCACGCTTGCCGTCCGCGTTGAGCCAGAAGCGGGTGCCCACTTGCTGGGACATGACGAAATAGTTGGTGAAGCAGTCGGACAGGGTTTCACCGTCCAGGTCGACAATGCCCTGGTAACGCTGGCCAACGGTCGGGTCGATGGTCAACGCCAGCACGCCGTCGGGCATCAGGTCGGCCAGGGTCGCGTCCGCCGGGATCCGGTCTGCGTCATACCGGGCCAGGCCACGGATTTCGCGGTTGCTGGAGCACTCGATCATCAGCATGGGCACCGGGCCTTCGGAACGGGCCTGGAGAATCAGCAAGCCATCGAACTTCATGGTGCCCACCAGCAGCGACGCGGCGGCCATCAGTTCGCCGAGCAACTGCGCGACCGGCTCCGGATAGGGGTGCTTGGCAAGGACTTCGGCATAGCTGCGCTCCAGGGCAACCAGTTCGCCACGCGCGTCGTTGTCGTCAAAGAGGAAACGTTGGGTGAAGTCGGTATCCGGTAGATCAGTCATAGGTCTGGGTATCTGAATTGATGACAAAGTGATGACAATGTTTCTAAAATTATGCGCTTTAGCACCAATTTGGTGCGATTTTCTTCTGATAGGTGAAGAGAGTTTAGAGCGAAGAGGAAACAGTTTATGAACAATCCGGGTTTGTTCCAAGCCAAGTGGAACCTCGGGCGATTGGCCTTGTGCAATTTATTCGCTCTGGGGCTGCTGTGTTTTTGGCTATGGCCCGCGGGCCAGATGCTTTGCGTGATATTCGACGAATGGCTGTTTCATCTGCTCAACGACCCACTGGCCAGCAACCCGGCCTGGCTGCATGTATGGGCGATCGCCAGCCTGCGCCCCTTTGATGCGGTGGTCGGGGTGATCCTGCTGATGCTGCTGATTCGCGGCGAATGGTTATTCAAGGCGATTGAAGTGCGCCAGGCGTTTTTCGGCTTCCTCGCGATTCTGCTGTTGCTGCTGTTTATCCGCATGCTGTTTTCCAAGCTCGCGGCGCAGATGGGCTGGCAGCACAACAGCCCGTCAATGGTGATCAGCGGGGCGATCCACATGAGCGATTACTTCCCTGACCTGGAAAAAACCTGGGAATTGAAGGATCGCTCCAGCCAGAGCTTCCCCGGTGATCATGCTTCGGTGCTGCTGATCTGGGGGATGTTCATGAGCGTGTTTGCCAAGCGCGTTGGCCAGGTTGTGCTGATCTGGGCCCTGGCGCTGCTGTTCATGATGCCGCGCCTGGTGGCGGGTGCACACTGGGGGCAGGACGACTATATCGGCGGTGTGCTGCTGGCATTGTTGGCGCTGGGCTGGGGTTATTACACGCCGTTTGCGGCGAAGGTGTCGGGTTGGCTGCTGCGCGTGACCGCACCGTTATTCGGGTTGTTGCAACGAGTACCTGTGATCAATCGCTTGAGCGTGATCCGCAACGCCTGACCTGTAGGAGCCGGCTTGCCGGCGAAGAGCCCCTCGACGGCACTGCAACTGTTGCAACCGCCATTGCTGGCAAGCCAGTTCCTACAGCAGATAACCGATATTCAATCGTCATTGCCGCTGCCGCGAAACTTGAACAGGTCGCGGCGCTGTTTCTTGCTGGGCTTGCCATCGGTGCTCATGCCCAAGGCTCCGGCCTTGCGCATGGCCGCCGCATTCTCGCGCTTGGCAATACTGGCAGGTGTCTCGGTGTACAGTGCCTGGGCTTCGGGTGCGCCACGGCGAACGACGGAAAGCGCCTCGACCAACACGGTTTTTTCATCAAACCCGACGCGGATCTGCAACTCGTCACCCACACGCGGCTCCTTGCCTGGCTTGCAGCGTTCGCCACGGCAATGCACCTTGCCGCTCTCGATGGCGGCCTTGGCCAAGGCCCGGGTCTTGTAGAAACGTGCAGCCCACAGCCACTTGTCCAAACGGACTTTTTCGTCCTCTTCCTGCTTTTGAGCCACTTGAATTCCTCGCTCTGAAAAATGTCGCAACTTAACAGTCGAAGCCCTTCGACGCACAAACGCCAAGGCTCACCTAAGATACGCCAGCTGTCAGGCAGTTTCCCCTCAGCCGTGGTTTTTTGTGGCGTGAAGATATCTGTCGCCATTTGGTGAATATTCTGCGTGAATACCGCGAATTCGGCGCCAAGCGCTCGTCAACGTTCCTGGGTTGTCACAATCTGTGAGCAGTTGGACGCTAGTGTCGTGTGACGTCGAAACATTTCTGATTGCCGGTTGTTCATATTGAAGACATTTGACCATTTGACCGTTGTCGGTCTGCGTGAATGGGTGGCACTGCCCGATCTGGGAGTGGCGGGCCTGCGCGCGAAGATCGACACCGGGGCCAGTACCTCCAGCCTGCATGCCACCGAGATCGAGCCTTTTGAGCGTGACGGTGAAAAGTGGGTGCGTTTCACCGCCCACCTGGGCAGCGTGGTGCAACTGCGTCACCGGCGCTGTGAAGCGCCGCTGGTGGCGATGAAAACCATTAAAAGCTCCAACGGCCAGGCGCAGGTGCGCTACGTCATCAGCACCACCCTGGCCCTGGGTGATCGGGTATGGCGGGTGGAGTTCACCCTGGCTTGCCGCAAGACCATGCGTTACCGCCTGTTGCTAGGTTCCAAAGCCCTGATCGACGGCCAGTTGGTGGTCAACCCGGGGCTCAAGTACGTTCAAGACAAGCCGGTGTTCCCGGTCTCTACTATTGCTGCCACAGGTGTTGCATGAAGATCGCTGTGCTGTCGCGTAACCCGCGTCTGTATTCCACCCGTCGTCTGGTCGAGGCCGGCACCGAACGGGGCCATGAGATGGTGGTGATCGATACGTTGCGCGCCTATATGAACATTGCCAGTCATAAGCCGCAGATCCACTACCGGGGCAAACCACTGGAAGGCTTCGACGCGGTGATCCCGCGTATCGGTGCCTCGGTGACCTTCTACGGCTGCGCGGTACTGCGCCAGTTTGAAATGATGGGGGTGTTTCCACTCAACGAATCGGTGGCCATTGCCCGTTCCCGGGACAAGCTGCGCTCCCTGCAATTGCTGTCGCGCCGGGGCATCGGCTTGCCAGTGACTGGCTTTGCCCATTCCCCCGATGACATTCCCGACCTGATCGAGATGGTCAACGGTGCCCCATTGGTGATCAAGGTACTGGAAGGCACCCAGGGCATTGGCGTGGTGCTGTGTGAAACCGCCACGGCGGCAGAGTCGGTGATCGAGGCGTTCATGGGCCTGAAGCAGAACATCATGGTCCAGGAGTACATCAAGGAGGCCGGCGGTGCCGATATCCGCTGCTTCGTGGTGGGGGACAAGGTGATTGCGGCGATGAAACGCCAGGCCAAGCCGGGAGAATTTCGCTCCAACCTGCACCGAGGCGGCAGCGCCAGCCTGATCAAGATTACTCCGGAAGAACGCATGACCGCCCTGCGTGCAGCCAAGGTCATGGGCTTGAGTGTGGCGGGCGTGGATATCCTGCGCTCGAACCACGGGCCACTGGTGATGGAAGTGAACTCTTCACCGGGCCTGGAAGGGATTGAAACCACCACCAACAAGGATGTGGCGGGGATCATCATTCAGCATCTGGAGAAGAACAGCGGGCCGAACATGACCCGTACCAAAGGCAAGGGCTGAAATACTCCCTTTAAGGCAACACAAACCAGTGTGGGAGCCGGCTTGCCTGCGATGACTGACTAACATTCAACATCACTGTTAGTTTTTTCGCAGGCAAACCAGCTCCCACATTTGATTTTCGTCGTGGCTTAGACCGCATCTCTTGGCAGCATCAGCCCCAATGGCAAGCGCACTCGCGCTTCCAACCCGCCATCGGCACGGTTACGCAGTTCGACATTGCCACCATGCATCGAAGCAATCCGCCGCACAATCGCCAGGCCCAGGCCGGTGCCTTTGCCACCACGGGCACGATCACCGCGGGTAAAGGGGTTGAAAATGCCTTCCAGCTCTGCCGGATCGATCCCGGCGCCACGGTCCATGACACTCAGCACCACATAAGGCGCATTGGTGTCACCCGACACATAGGCGGCGACTTCCACCTCGGTGCCCGCGTGATGCAAGGCGTTGCCGATCAGGTTGTTCAGCAGGCGCTTCATCGAGACCCGGCGCAACGCAAAGGGCTGGATCGGCTCCAGGCGCATGTGCACCTGCTCGCCATTCTGGTTGTAGGGCGCCACGACCTCGCGGACCAGGTCGGTCAGGTCCACCTCTTCCACCACCTCGTCACGACCATCGCGGATAAACGCGAGGAACTGGTCGAGAATCGCATCCATGTCTTCGATATCACGGACCATGTCATCGGTTAGGTCGGTATGGTTGCCCATCAACTCCAGGGACAGACGCAAACGTGTCAGCGGCGTGCGCAGGTCGTGTGAAACCCCGGCCAGCATCAGCTCACGCTCACGACCGGCCTGTTCGACATCCTCGGCCATCTGGTTGAACGCGCTGTAGACCTCGGTCATTTCGCTGGGAGTGTCGCTGATCGGCAGGCGCACGCTGCGACCCTGCCCCAATTGCCTGGCCGCAAATACCAGGCGCTTGAGTGGCTGGTTGAGCTGACGCACGAAGATCCAGGCCGACGCAGTGGAAAGCAAGCCAATGGCCAGGAACCAACCGAGCACGTTCCAGATCTTCTGACCCCGCAGCGGGTGGGGATACAACGGCACTTTCAGCCATCCATCCCCCAGGCTCGGGGCTCGCACCCACAAGGCTGGCGAAACATGCATGCGCAGCCGCACCTCAGTATCTTCACCCAATTCGGCCTGCATCTGGCGCTGATAGATCTCGCTGTAGGGCCAATGCTGTTCGCCCTCCGGCACGCCCGCACCCACCACGCGAGTCAAAGTTGCCGCCTTGGCGATTTTTTCACGATTCTCCGGGTCGGCAGCCCAGTAGGCACGCAACGTCAGCGCAACACCGTGACTGTACTGGCGGTCTACCAACACGTCTTCGTTCATCAGCAGGTAAACGAGGGTCAGCGCCTTGGAAAACAGCACGACGATCAGCACCAGCCAAAGGGTGCGGGAGAAGAAACTTTGCGGGAACCACAGCGGGGTTTTCATAGAAGACAGCTAGACACCTGGCAAGAGCGAGCCACGCTCGCAGAATTGCAGACGCCGGGCATCCGGCCGACCCGCTGGGATCGAACTCCGGAATACCCGCATGTGCAAATCATCGGTTACTTGGTTGCCGTGCCATCCGGCACAAACACGTAACCCACGCCCCACACTGTCTGGATATAACGCGGCTTGGACGGGTCCGGCTCGATCATCCGGCGCAGACGGGAAATCTGCACATCGATGGAGCGCTCCAGGGCGTCCCATTCACGACCACGGGCCAGGTTCATCAGCTTGTCACGGGTCAGCGGTTGGCGAGCGTTCATCACCAGCGCCTTGAGTACCGCGAATTCGCCCGTGGTGAGCATGTGGACTTCTTCGCCACGCTTGAGCTCACGGGTGGCCAGCGACAGCTCGTAGTCACCAAAGGTCACGCTTTCGTCTTCGCTGCCTGGAGCGCCCGGAACCGGAGCCGCCTGGCGACGCAATACAGCCTTGACCCGCGCCATCAGCTCGTCGGGGTTGAACGGCTTGGCCAGGTAATCGTCGGCGCCCAGTTCCAGGCCCTTGATCCGGCTCAGTTCATCGCCCTTGGCGGTCAGCATGATGATCGGAATCTGGTTGTTGGTGCTGCGCAGGCGCTTGCAGGCGGTCAGGCCGTCTTCACCGGGCAACATCAGGTCGAGTACGACCAGGTTGAAGACCTCGCGCCCCAGCAGGCGGTCCATCTGCTCGGTGTTCGGCACCGCGCGGGCACGGTAGCCCTTGGAGGTGAAGAACCGCTCCAGCAGGCTGCTCAGCCCCGGATCGTCATCAACGATGAGAATTTTTTCGCCTTCAGCAGTTTGTGCAGTGCTGCTCATTGGATGCTCCTCTTATCTGGCGCGCATTATGGCTTAGCTGCCGTTATACGCACGGTACGCATTGTTAGCAGATTTTTCTCCAACCACCAGTACGCCTGCTCCTGGCGCAATCCCCCCAAGGACGGATCGCTGGTTATAATGCCGCGCCTCAGTGCCGGGCAATACCAAGGCCGGCCTGGTGTTTTTTTCATCTGCTAGTCGTGACTTTTTCGATTTCGAGGGTCAATAGGCTGCCTCTTGACCCAGGCAGCGGCGCCAGTCGGGCCGCTCAACCAGCCGCGCAGGGCCTTGTTTTGCGGGCCTGCACACTGCTTTCAAGAATTTCAGGTGGTTTTATGGACAGCATCAACAGCCGCATCGCCGAGGAACTCGGTGTACGCCCACAACAGGTCGAAGCGGCCGTCGCTCTACTGGATGAAGGCTCCACGGTGCCCTTCATCGCCCGTTACCGTAAAGAAGTGACCGGCAGCCTCGATGATATCCAGCTGCGGCATCTGGAAGAACGCCTGCGCTACCTGCGAGAACTCGACGAACGGCGTGTCAGCATCCTCGCCAGCATCCAGGAGCAGGGCAAGCTGACCCCGCAACTCGAACGCGACATCAAGCTCGCCGACACCAAGACCCGCCTCGAAGACCTGTACCTGCCGTACAAGCAGAAGCGCCGCACCAAGGGCCAGATCGCCCTGGAAGCCGGCCTCGGCGAACTGGCAGACGGCCTGTTCAACGACCCGTCCCTGGCCCCGGAAACCGAAGCTGCGCGCTTTGTCGATAGCGAAAAAGGCGTGGCCGACGTCAAGGCGGCCCTCGAAGGCGCCAAGTACATCCTCATGGAGCGCTTCGCCGAAGACGCCAACCTGCTGGAAAAACTGCGTAACTACCTGAAACAGGAAGCCACCCTCAGCGCCCGCGTGATCGCCGGCAAAGAGGAAGAAGGCGCCAAGTTCCGCGATTACTTCGAGCACGACGAACCGCTCAAGAGCATGCCGTCCCACCGCGCCCTCGCCATTTTCCGCGGGCGCAACGAAGGTATTCTCAGCTCCGCGCTGAAAGTCGGCGACGAACTGCCGGGCACCATGCACCCGTGCGAAGGCATGATTGGCCAACAATTCGGCATCCAGAATCAGAATCGTCCTGCGGACAAATGGCTCGGTGAAGTCGTGCGCTGGACCTGGAAGGTCAAGCTCTACACCCACCTGGAAACCGACCTGCTGGGCGAACTGCGCGACGGCGCCGAGACCGAGGCGATCAACGTATTCGCCCATAACCTGCACGACCTGCTACTCGCCGCGCCGGCCGGCCCGCGCGCGACCCTGGGCCTGGACCCGGGCCTGCGTACCGGTTGCAAGGTCGCCGTGGTCGACGCCACCGGCAAGCTGCTGGACCACGCCACCGTGTACCCGCACGTGCCCCACAACAAGTGGGACCAGACCATCGCCATCCTGGCCGCCCTGTGCGCCAAGCACGCGGTAGACCTGATCGCCATCGGCAACGGCACCGCCAGCCGAGAAACCGACAAGCTGGCCCTGGAGCTGATCAAAAAATACCCAGGCATGAAAATGACCAAGGTCATGGTCTCCGAAGCGGGCGCTTCGGTGTACTCGGCGTCGGAGTTGGCCTCCAAGGAATTCCCGGACCTCGATGTGTCGATCCGTGGCGCAGTGTCCATCGCGCGCCGCCTGCAGGATCCACTGGCCGAACTGGTGAAGATCGACCCTAAATCCATCGGCGTCGGCCAGTACCAGCACGATGTGTCGCAGCTGAAACTGGCGCGCGGCCTGGATGCAGTAGTGGAAGACTGTGTGAACAAGGTCGGCGTCGACGTGAACACCGCCTCGGTCGCCTTGCTTGCGCGGATTTCCGGCCTCAACTCCACCCTGGCGCAGAATATCGTCACCCATCGTGATGAAAACGGCGCGTTCAAGACCCGAGCGGCACTGAAAAAAGTTGCACGCCTTGGCGAAAAAACCTTCGAACAGGCCGCAGGCTTCCTGCGCGTGATGAACGGTGACAACCCGCTGGACGCCTCGGCGGTCCACCCGGAAGCCTACCCGCTGGTGCAACGCATTGCCGCTGAAACCGACCGCGATATCCGTTCGCTGATCGGTGACGCCGGGTTCCTCAAGCGCCTGGATCCAAAGAAGTACACCGACGAAACCTTCGGCGTGCCGACCATCACCGACATCCTGCAAGAGCTGGAAAAACCCGGTCGCGACCCGCGTCCTGAGTTCAAGACCGCCGAGTTCCAGGAAGGCGTCGAAGACCTCAAGGACCTGCAGTTGGGGATGATCCTCGAAGGCGTGGTGACCAACGTGACCAACTTCGGTGCGTTTGTGGACATCGGCGTGCATCAGGACGGTTTGGTGCATATTTCTGCGCTTTCGGAGAAGTTCATCAAGGATCCGCGTGAGGCGGTGAAAGCCGGGGATGTGGTGAAGGTCAAGGTCATGGAAGTCGATATCCCGCGCAAACGCGTGGGTCTGTCGATGCGTATGAGCGATACCCCCGGCGAGAAAATCGACGGTGCCCGTGGCGCACGCCCAGGTTCAGCGCCGCGCCAGTCGCAAAACCGCTCTGAAAACACTGCACCGCGCAAGGAAACCGCCACCGCAGCCCCGGCCAACAACGCCATGGCTTCGTTGTTCGCCAACGCCAAGCAACTGAAAAAACGCTGATGGAGCTGCCAGCCGGCCTGACCCACAGCGCTTTCAGCGAACTGCTCGGCTGCCGCCTGCAACGCCTGGACCAGGGCGTTGCCGAGGTTGCCCTGAGCCTTGAGCCGCAACTGCGCAACCGCGCGGGCAAGCTCCATGGCGGGGCGATTTTCAGCCTGGTGGACATTGCCATGGGGCTGGCCTGTTCCAGCGCCCATGGTTTCGACCAGCAGAGTGCGACCATCGAGTGCAAAATCAATTACATCCGTGCCGTGTCCGACGGTGACGTGCTGTGTACCGCCCGGGTCATCCACCCCGGCCGGCGCACGCTGGTGGTCGAGGCCGAGGTGTATCAGGACGAAAGACTCGTCGCAAAAGCACAAGGCACCTTCGCTGTCCTATAGCTCCCGGTCATCAATTTGGGTTAATTTCGGCGCTGCAAAAACAGCGTCGGAATTTTCTTCCTGCGCAATAGCCTAATTCAGGGAATGAAGTCGGCACTTTCAGAGCAGGTTATTCCGGCTCGAAAACCAGGCGATAACGCCAGTTTTAACTTCACCCTTGTAGACCGTCTTGCCCACCCCCATATTGGGGCGACTGACGCGTGAAGGAATCCAACTTGAGCGAACTTCTCAACCGCCGCCTGGCTCTGCTCGGCAAGCGCGAACACCTCTCTTTGCTTGAGCATTGCCTGCACGGCATCGAGCGTGAATGCCTGCGTGTCACCGGCGAAGGCCGCCTGGCTCAAACGCCGCATCCAGAGGCCCTGGGCGCGGCATTGACCCATGAATCGATCACCACCGACTATTCCGAGTCGCTGCTGGAGTTCATCACGCCGGCGCTGCCCAACCCGGCAGATACCCTGCGCAGCCTCGACAAGATTCATCGTTTTGCCTACAGCAAGCTCGGCAACGAGTACCTGTGGAGTCCATCGATGCCGTGCCCGTTGCCGGCCGAGGAAGATATTCCGATTGCCTACTACGGCACCTCCAACATCGGACAGCTCAAGTACGTGTATCGCAAGGGCCTGGCCCTGCGCTACGGCAAGACCATGCAGTGCATCGCCGGGATCCACTACAACTTTTCCCTGCCGGAAGAGCTGTGGCCGCTGCTCAAGGAAACCGAGGGTTTCGTGGGCACCGACCGTGACTACCAGTCCACGGCCTACATCGCCCTGATCCGTAACTTCCGCCGCTACAGCTGGCTGCTGATGTACCTGTTCGGTGCCTCGCCGGCCCTGGATGCGGGTTTCCTGCGCGGACGGTCCCATCAGCTTGAACAGTTCGATGCCGACACCCTTTACCTGCCGTATGCCACCAGCCTGCGCATGAGCGACCTGGGTTACCAGAGCAACGCCCAGGCGGGCCTGACCCCTTGCTACAACGATCTGGCCAGCTACACCGACAGCCTGCGCGAAGCGGTGGCAACGCCCTACGCGCCCTACGTCGAAGTCGGCACCCATAAGGATGGTGAGTGGGTCCAGCTCAACACCAACATCCTGCAGATCGAAAACGAGTACTACTCCAACATCCGCCCCAAACGCGTGACCTACACCGGCGAGCGGCCGATCCAGGCGCTGATGGCCCGTGGCATCCAGTACATCGAAGTGCGCTGCCTGGACATCAACCCGTTCCTACCGATGGGCATCGACTTGCCGGAGTCGCGCTTCCTCGACGCGTTCCTGCTGTATTGCGCGCTGAACGACAGCCCGCTGTTCGAAAACAACGAGTGCGCCAATGCCACGTCGAACTTCCTCAGCGTGGTCAAGGAAGGCCGGCGCCCGGGCCTGCAATTGCAGCGTCGCGGCGAATCGGTGGAAATGAAGGAATGGGCCGCCGAGCTACTGGAAAAAATCGCACCGCTGGCTGCGCTGCTCGACCAGAGCCAGGGCATCAACGAACACAGCCAGGCACTGGATGCCCAGTTGGCGAAGATCAAGGACTCCTCCCTGACCCCGTCGGCCCAGGTGTTGGCGACCATGCAGGAGCGCAAGGAAAGCTTCGCGCAGTTCTCCCTGCGTCAGAGCGAAGTGCATGCCGAGTACTTCCGTAGCGAGCCGTTGCCGGCAGACGAGCAGGCGCGCTTTGAAGAGCTGGCGCGTACGTCGCTGGCGCAACAGGCGGAGCTGGAGCAGAACGAAGTGGGCGATTTTGATGTGTTTGTCGGGTCGTACCAGGCGAGCATCCTGGCGATCAGTAACTGACACGCCCTTTGTAGGAGCGAGCTTGCTCGCGAAAAACTCAAGCACGCCGCGTTTATCCAAGCCGAACGCGTCATCGTTAAGGTTTTTCGCGAGCATGCTCGCTCCTACATAAGCTAATTCGAAAATGTTATTTATTTTCGGATTCTTAGATCATTTAGTCTCCTCACACGCCGACCTGCGGCCGCCTGATGAGGAGCTTTTCCATGCTACGACCTTTCCCTTTACGCCTCCTGGCGGCCCTGTCCCTGGCCGGCGCCAGCCTGCTTGCCCAGGCGGCCGACGTGACCATCGCCTATCAGACCACCGTTGACCCGGCCAAAGTCGCCCAGGCCGACGGTGCTTATGAAAAAGCCACAAACGCCACTATCGACTGGCGCAAATTCGACAATGGCGCCGATATCATTGCCGCCATCGCTTCCGGCGATGTGCAGATCGGCTACCTCGGTTCCAGCCCGCTGACCGCGGCCATCACCCGCAAAGTGCCGGTGCAGACCTTCCTCGTCGCCACCCAGATCGGCGGCGCCGAAGCCCTGGTGGCGCGCAACGGTTCCGGGATCAACAGCCCGCAGGACCTGATCGGCAAGAAAATCGCCGTACCGTTTGTCTCAACCGGCCACTACAGCCTGCTGGCCGCGCTCAAGCATTGGAACATCGACCCATCGAAAGTCACCGTACTCAACCTCGCCCCGCCCGCCATCATTGCCGCCTGGAAGCGTGGCGATATCGATGCCACTTATGTCTGGGACCCGGCCCTGGGCGTAGCCAAGGAAAACGGCAAAGTGCTGATCACCTCCGGCGAACTGGCCAAGTTCGGCGCGCCGACCTTCGATGCCTGGATCGTGCGTAAGGACTTTGCCGAGAAGCACCCGGAAATTGTCAGCGCCTTCGCCAAAGTCACCCTCGATGCTTACGCCCAATACCGTAAAGACCCACAAGCCTGGCTGGCCGACAAGGGCAATGTCGACAAACTGGTGAAGCTCTCCGGCGCCAAGGCCAGCGACATTCCGCTGCTGCTGCAAGGCAACGTCTACCCGCTGGCCGCTGATCAAGTAACCCTGCTCGGCGCCCCGACCACCAAGGCCGTGACCGACACCGCCGCGTTCCTCAAGGAACAAGGCAAGGTCGAAGCCGTGCTGGCGGACTACGCCCCTTACGTCAGCGCCAAGTTCATCACTAACTGATCAGGAGTTCACCGCGATGGCCTTGCTACAGCTGGAGCGCATCAGCGCACAGTACCCAGGCGCGACCACGCCCGTGCTGGCGGACATTTCCCTGACCCTTGGCCCCCAGCAATTGCTGGTGGCCCTCGGCCCTTCCGGCAGTGGCAAGACTTCGCTGTTGAACCTGATTGCCGGCTTCGTCGAACCCAGCGCCGGGCGCATCACCCTAGACGGCGTGCCCGTCCAAGGCCCGAGTGCCGAGCGCGGCGTGGTGTTCCAGGACGATGCCTTGCTGCCCTGGCAGGATGTGCTGGCCAATGTCGGCTTCGGCCTGGAGCTGGCCGGCGTGCCCAAGGCCCAGCGGCAAGTCCGCGCCCGGGAAATGCTCGCCCTGGTGGACCTGGCCGGTTTTGACAGCCGGCGCATCTGGCAGCTGTCTGGCGGGCAGAAACAACGCGTCGGCCTGGCCCGCGCCCTGGCGGCCGACCCACGGGTGCTGCTGATGGACGAACCCTTCGGCGCCCTCGATGCGTTCACCCGCGAACAGATGCAGGAGCTGCTGCTGCAAGTCTGGCGGCGCACGGCCAAGCCGGTGTTCCTGATCACCCACGACATCGAAGAAGCGGTCTTCCTCGCCACTGACCTCATTTTGCTGGCACCCAACCCCGGGCAAATCGTCGAGCGCCTGAGCCTGGATTTCGGCCAGCGTTACGCGGCCGGCGAGCCGGCCCGCGCGATCAAGTCCGACCCACGGTTTATCGAAACCCGCGAACATGTGCTGGGCAAAGTGTTCTCGCAACGGCAGGTGTACGCATGAGCAGCTATGAAATCCCGGCCACCGCCGCCAACCCAATCACCCCGCCGTTGCGCCGCAGCCTGAGCACGCGCTGGATCAGCCTGCTGACCCTGGTTGCGCTGCTGGCGCTGTGGTGGGCCGTGACCGCCAGCGGGCTGATCGAGCCGCTGTTCCTGCCGCCACCGTCTGCCGTGCTGCAAAAAGGCTGGCTGCTGGCGACCAGCGGCTACATGGATTCCACCCTCTGGCAACACCTGGGCGCCAGCCTTGGGCGTATCGGCCTGGGCCTGGGCTTTGCGGTGCTAACCGCCGTGCCGATCGGCATTGCCATCGGCGCCAACCGCATCGCCCGCGGCATTCTCGACCCGCTGATCGAGTTCTACCGGCCGATCCCGCCGCTGGCCTATCTGCCGTTGATCGTGATCTGGTGCGGCATCGGCGAGCTGTCCAAGGTGTTGCTGATCTATCTAGCGATCTTCGCCCCGATTGCCATCGCCACCGCCACCGGCGTACGCACCGTCGACCCGGCCAAATTGCGCGCAGCACAGTCTTTGGGCGCCACCCGGGCGCAGTTGATTCGCCATGTGATTCTGCCCAGCGCCCTGCCCGACATCCTCACCGGTGTGCGCATCGGCCTGGGTGTGGGTTGGTCGACCCTGGTGGCCGCCGAGTTGATCGCAGCTACCAGCGGCCTGGGGTTCATGGTGCAGTCGGCGGCGCAGTTTCTGGTGACCGATGTGGTGGTGCTGGGCATCCTGGTGATCGCGCTGATCGCCTTTGCCATGGAAATGGGCCTGCGCGCCCTGCAGCGTAAATGGGTGCCGTGGCATGGCCAGGCACACTAAGAAGAGAACAACATGAGCCGCCTGACCGTTACCCCTTTAAGCACCGCCCTGGGCGCCCAGATCAGTGGCGTCGATATCAGCCAGCCGCTGAACCTCGAACAGCGCGACGCCATCGAGCAGGCGTTGCTCCAGCATTCGGTGCTGTTCTTTCGCGACCAGCCGATCACCCCGCAGCAGCAAGCGCGCTTCGCGGCGAATTTCGGTGACCTGCACATTCACCCGATCTACCCCAATGTGCCCGAGCAGCCAGAAGTGCTGGTGCTCGACACTGCCGTCACTGACGTGCGCGACAACGCCATCTGGCACACCGACGTAACCTTCCTGCCCACCCCGGCCCTGGGCGCAGTACTCAGCGCCAAGCTGCTGCCAGCCTTTGGCGGTGACACACTGTGGGCCAGCGGTATCGCGGCCTTTGATGCGTTGTCAGAACCGATGAAGGCTTTTTTGACCGGCCTGACGGCAACCCATGACTTCACCCGCTCGTTCCCTCTGGAGCGTTACGGCAACACCGCCGAAGACCTGGCCCGCTGGGAGGAGGCCCGCAGAAAGAACCCGCCACTGTCCCACCCGGTGATCCGCACCCACCCGGTCAGCGGGCGCAAATCGCTGTTTGTCAGCGACGGCTTCACCACCCGGATCAACGAACTGGAGCCGGCCGAAAGCGAAGTCATCCTCAAGCTGCTGTTCGCCCACGCCACCCGGCCGGAATTCACCATCCGCTGGCGCTGGCAAGCCAACGACGTGGCCTTCTGGGACAACCGCGTGACCCAGCACTACGCCGTGGACGACTACCGCCCACAGCGGCGAGTGATGCACCGGGCGACGATTCTGGGTGACGTCCCCTTCTGACTCCCGCTGTAGGAGCCGGTAGGCCGGCTCCTACAGGTTTCAGCGGACCAAATGCAAGAACTGCAAGTGCCGCTCGTACTGGTCGAGGATGTCGTTGATGATCTGCTCCTTGGTGTAGCCCACCAGGTCGTAGTCCTGGCTGCCCTCGCTCAAGTGCACTTCGGCGCGGTAGTAGCGACGGTTGTTCATCTCTTTGGAACCCATGCCGCCACGGGCAAAGGACGGCGTGAAGTAGCCGCGCATCTGCACCTGGTAGACAAAAGGATGCTCTTCGCCGTGGCCGATTTCCAGGCTGACGCTGTCGTTGGACGGGTCGGGCTGGGTGACCACGTTCAGGCCCTTCTCGACAAACACGGCGGTCACTTCTTCAATCGCCGGGCGGACCGTGGTTTCGAGGAAGCGGTAGACCTCGTCCCGTGAAGGGAAATGCACCGCCTGGCTCAAGCGCTGGCGCCAGCCGCCACGGCCCTTGCGTGATGCCGACACCGGGGCCAGGGAGTGCAGTTGGGCGATCTGCTTCTGGGATTCGAGGTAGAACGCCTTGTGCAGCCCCCACATCATCAACAGCAGGATCATCGAGAACGGCAGCGAAGTCAGCACCACCGCGGACTTGAGCGAGTCGATGCTACCGGCAAACAGCAAGGCGCTGGTCACCAGCGCCGTCATCGCGCCCCAGAACACCCGCAGCCACTTGGGCCCGTCTTCATCGGCGTTGCCGCCCTTGGACGACAGGGTCGACAGCACCACGGTGCCGGAGTCGGCCGAAGTGACAAAGAACACAAAGCTGATAAACACCGTGACGGCGATCACGGTCTTGCTCCACGGGTAGGTTTCCAGCAGCAGGTACAGGCTCATCGACGGGTCGTCGATGGCCGACTGACCCAGGGCAACCATGCCGTGGTTGAGCACCTGGTCAATCGCGCTGTTGCCGAAGATCGACATCCACGCCAGGGTGAACCCCAGCGGGATCAGCAGCACGCCAAAGACGAACTCGCGGATGGTGCGACCACGGGAGATCCGTGCGATGAACAGGCCCACGAACGGCGACCAGGCGATCCACCAGGCCCAGTAGAACACCGTCCAACCGCCGAGCCAGTCGCTGGGCTTGTCGTAGGCGTACACATCAAAACTCTTGCTCGGCAACGCGCCAAGGTAGTCACCGATGTTCTGGATCAGGGTGTTGAGCAAATGCTGGGTGGGCCCGGCGAACAACACAAACAGCAGCAGCGCACAGGCCAGCAGCATGTTGATGTCGGACATGACCCGCACGCCCTTGTCGACACCGGCCACCGCAACCAGGATCGCCGCGCCCATCATCAGGGTGATCAGGCCGACCTGGATCCATTGGGTGTGGGCGATGCCGAACAGGTAGTCCAGGCCCGAGTTGAGGTGCAGCACGCCAAAGCCCATGTCAGCCCCCAGGCCGAACACCGTGGCGATAATGCCGAAGCCATCCACCGCGTAGCCGATGGGGCCATTGATGCGCTTGCCGATCAGCGGATACAGCGCCGAACGCAAGGCCAGCGGCAGGTTATGCCGGTAGGCGAAGTACGCCAGGGCCATGCCGACAAACGCAAATACACCCCAGCCATGCAGGCCCCAATGCAGGAACAGCACCTGCATGGCCTGGCGCGCCGCGTCGGCGTTCAAGGCCTCGCCCTGGGGCGGTTGCACCAGGTGGGTCAAGGGTTCCGAGACGCAGAAGAAAAACAGCGTGATGCTGATCCCGGCGGCAAACAGCATGCCGGCCCAGGACAGGTAACTGAATTCGGGCTCGTCGTGGTCGGCACCAAGTTTGATCTTGCCGTAGCCAGACAACGCGGTGACCACCACGAAGACCAGATACAGGGTCATCGCCAGCATGTAGTACCAGCCGACCGTATTGGCCGCCCAGTTTTGCGCGGCCAGCAACCAGGCGCCGGCCTGTTCGGGGATCGCGATTACGGTGACACCAAACAGCAGGATGAAGCTGGCGGCGAAGTAAAACACCGGCGCATTCATGCGCACCAGGCCGCTTGGAGGGACAGACGATGCACTCATGAACCGTGCACCTCGAGGGTGTGGGATGTGGCTGTATAAAACGGACTCAGCAAAGGTAAGCCTCCTGTTGTGAGCGGGCAGCGAACCACCGGTTTAACTTGAACGAACGTTCAAGTTAAACATGGATAGGCGGTCTGGGACTAATCGCAGGGCTGAGTGGTAGGTAATTCCTACACTAGCTCAAGGAAGGGTATGACGGACGGGAGAGGCAAAACGTTCAGCGATTGCTTACCTAAATTGAAATGCTATCCCCTGTGGGAGCGGGCTTGCCCGCGATAGCGGAGTGTCAGGTTAGCGGTATTTGACTGGCCTACCGCCATCGCGGGCAAGCCCGCTCCCACATTAGGTCGTCACTACTTCTGCGTCCCATCATCATGCTGCAAATTCGCCTGCGTGATGTTCGCCCCCGCCGGCACGCTGCGCGTCAGCCACACGTTGCCGCCAATGGTCGAGCCCTGGCCGATGGTGATCCGCCCCAGGATCGTCGCCCCGGCGTAAATCACCACATCGTCCTCGACAATCGGGTGCCGTGGATGGCCCTTCTGCAACTGCCCGTCCTCATCCGCCGGGAAACGCTTGGCGCCCAGGGTCACCGCTTGATAAATGCGCACCCGCTCACCAATGATCGCCGTCTCGCCAATCACCACACCCGTGCCGTGGTCGATAAAGAAACTCGGGCCGATCTGCGCGCCGGGGTGAATATCGATGCCGGTCGCCGAATGGGCGATTTCCGCGCTGATCCGCGCGAGCAAAGGCAGCCCGGCGCGATACAAATGGTGGGCCAGGCGATGGTGGATCACCGCGAGGATCCCCGGATAGCACAGCAACACCTCATCCACACTGCGCGCGGCCGGGTCGCCGTGATAGGCCGCCAGCACATCGGTGTCCAACAGGCTGCGCAGCGCCGGCAAGGCCAGGGCAAAATCCTGGATCAGGCGAATGGCCAATGCATCGACTTCATTATCGGCCCGGCCGCCCTGGCGTGCGGCATAGCGCAACTCCAGGCGTGCCTGGGCGAGCAGGGCATTGAGCGCCACATCGAGGGTATGGCCGACGTAGAAATCCTCACTCTCCTCGCGCAAATCCACCGGCCCCAGGCGCATGGGGAACAGTGCGCCGCACAGCGCTTCAAGAATCTGCGCCATCGCATCACGGGAAGGTAACTCGCGACCGCCCTGCTCGCCGCTGACCCGGCCGTTGCGCGTACGCCACTGATCCCGGGCGCCGCGCAACTGGCTGACGATGGTCTGTAATTGCCAATGACTGGAACGCTCGCTCACGGTAATCCCTCCTGAGGTAATGGCCATCACTTTACGGTATGCAACCGGGCCGCTCTTAATAACCAATGGTGCGATGCTCATAACGTTCTGGCATAAGCAACTGGCGGTTGCCCGCGCAAAAAGCCCTGCCTATAGTCCCTCCCATCTTCTATTACCCGTGCGTAACCATGATCAAACAACAGCTCGAGCGTTTTAACCGTCTGGAACTACTGGGTGGCGCCACCGCCCTGGAAAAACTCGAACGACTGTCGGCCTGGCTGGGCCGTGATATCTACGTCAAGCGCGACGACACCACGCCGCTGGCCATGGGCGGCAACAAACTGCGCAAGCTCGAATACCTCGCCGCCGATGCCTTGGCCCAGGGCGCCGATACGCTGGTCACCGCCGGCGCGATCCAGTCCAACCATGTGCGCCAGACCGCAGCCCTCGCCGCCAAGCTGGGCCTGGGCTGTGTCGCCCTGCTGGAAAACCCCACGGGCACCGACGACCCCAACTACCTGGGCAACGGCAACCGCTTGTTGGTCGAGTTGTTCGACGCCAAGGTCGAACTGGTCGAAAACCTGGACAACGCCGACGAGCAACTCCACGCCCTGGCCGAACGCCTGCGCAGCAACGGCAAGACCCCCTATCTGGTGCCAATCGGCGGCTCCAACGCCCTGGGTGCCCTGGGCTATGTGCGGGCCGGGCTGGAATTGGCCGGGCAGATCCAGGACAGCGGCCTGCAGTTTGCGGCGGTGGTCCTGGCCTCCGGCAGCGCCGGCACCCACAGCGGCCTGGCCCTGGCGTTGAGCGAAGTGCTGCCGGACTTGCCGGTGATTGGCGTCACCGTGTCGCGCACCGACGAGGCGCAACGGCCCAAGGTCCAAGGCCTGGCCGAACGCACGGCGCAATTGCTGGGGGTGGCGGTACCCGACGCGTTCAAAGTGATTTTGTGGGACGAATACTTCGCCCCGCGCTATGGCGAGCCCAACGCCGGAACCCTGGCGGCAATCAAGCTGCTGGCGAGTCAGGAAGGCCTGTTGCTGGACCCGGTCTACACCGGCAAGGCCATGGCCGGGTTGCTCGATGGCATCGGTCGCGACGCGTTCGGGGAAGGCCCGATCATCTTCCTGCACACCGGGGGGGCGCCGGCGTTGTTTGCCTATGATTCAGTGTTCTGACTGGACACATTGAATCTGCACCTGATATGCAAAAATGGAATATAAAACTTAATTTATATTATTTTTAACGCTTTAAAACTCGCCCTATAGTCGCGCTCCCACACACCGCGTTTTTAGGGCAGGATACGACCACTGCGTCACCTGCTTCGCACACCATAAAAAGCACAGGGGCTTGTCATGACTATTTCTGTATTGCGTCGTACGTTGCTGGTTGGCACTTTGGGCCTGGCCCTTGGCGCCGGGTTGTTGGGCCAGGCGGTTGCCGGCGAACAGCTGGGCAATATCAAGAAGGCCGGCGAGATCAAGATCGGCCTGGAAGGCACCTACCCGCCGTTCAGCTTCGTCGATGAAGACGGCAAGCTCAGCGGCTTTGAAGTCGAGCTGTCCGAAGCCCTGGCCAAGGAGCTGGGCGTCAAGGTCAAGCTGCAGGCCACCCCGTGGGACGGCATCCTCGCGGCCCTGGAATCCAAGCGCCTCGACGCGGTGGTCAACCAGGTGACGATCTCCGAAGAGCGCAAGAAAAAATACGATTTCTCCAAGCCCTACACCGTCTCCGGGATCCAGGCGCTGACCCTGGCGAAAAACGTCGACACCATCAAGACCGCCGACGACCTGGCCGGCAAGAAAGTCGGGGTGGGCCTTGGCACCAACTACGAACAATGGCTCAAGGACAACCAACCCAAAGCCATCATCAAGACCTATAACGACGACCCGACCAAGTTCCAGGACCTGCGCATCGGCCGTATCGACGCGATTCTGATCGACCGCCTGGCGGCCCTGGAATATGCGAAAAAAGCCAAGGACACTGCCGCTGCCGGTGACGCCTTCTCCCGCCAGGAATCAGGGATTGCCCTGCGCAAAGGCGAGCCTGAGCTGCTTGAGGCGGTCAACCAAGCTCTCGATAAACTGCGCGCCGACGGCACTTTGAAGAAGCTGTCCGAGAAATACTTCAACGCTGACGTCACTCAATAATGGAAGCAGGTTTCCAACTCGCGCTCGACTCCGCGCCCTTTTTGCTCAAGGGCGCGTATTACACGGTGATCCTCAGCCTCGGCGGGATGTTTTTCGGCTTGCTGCTGGGCTTCGGCCTGGCCTTGATGCGCCTGTCGCGCTTCAAGCTGTTGAGCTGGACGGCCAGGGTCTATGTCTCGTTCTTTCGCGGCACGCCGTTGCTGGTGCAGCTGTTTTTGATCTACTACGGCTTGCCGCAAGTGGGTATCGAGCTGGACCCGATCCCGGCGGCGATGATCGGCTTCTCGCTGAACATGGCCGCCTACGCCTGTGAAATCCTGCGCGCGGCCATCGGCTCCATCGAGCGTGGCCAGTGGGAAGCTGCCGCCAGTATCGGCATGACCCGCGCGCAGACCCTGCGCCGGGCCATCTTGCCGCAGGCGATGCGCACGGCCCTGCCGCCCTTGGGCAATAGTTTTATTTCGCTGGTCAAGGACACGGCGCTGGCCGCCACCATCCAGGTGCCCGAGCTGTTCCGCCAGGCCCAATTGGTATCGGCGCGCACCTTCGAAATTTTCACCATGTACCTGTCTGCGGCCCTGGTCTACTGGGTCCTGGCAAGCATCCTGGCGCATTTTCAGAACCGCCTGGAAGACCGGGTCAACCGGCATGACCTGGAGTCTTGAAGCATGATCGTGGTTGAAAAACTGACCAAACAATTCAAGGGTCAGGTGGTGCTCAATGGGATCGACCTGGAGGTCAAGGAAGGCGAAGTTGTCGCCATCATTGGCCCCAGCGGCTCCGGCAAGACCACCTTCCTGCGCTGCCTGAACTTCCTCGAAGAACCCACCAGCGGCCGGATCAAGGTCGGCGACATCGAGATCGACGGCAGCCGTCCGCTCAACCAGCAACAGGCCCTGGTGCGGCGCCTGCGCCAGCATGTGGGCTTTGTGTTCCAGAACTTCAACCTGTTCCCCCATCGCACCGCCCTGGAAAACGTCATCGAAGGCCCCCTGGTGGTCAAGAAGATGCCGCGCGATGCCGCCGACCGTCTCGGGCGGGCCCTGCTGGCCAAGGTCGGCCTGGCAGGCAAGGAAGATGCTTACCCCCGGCGCCTGTCCGGTGGCCAGCAGCAACGGGTGGCCATTGCCCGGGCCTTGGCGATGGAGCCGGAAGTGATCCTGTTCGATGAGCCGACCTCGGCCCTCGACCCGGAGCTGGTGGGCGAAGTACTGGCGACCATCCGCAGCCTTGCCGAAGAGAACCGCACCATGGTCATCGTCACCCACGAAATGAGTTTTGCCCGGGACGTGGCCAACCGCGTGGTCTTTTTCGACAAGGGCGTCATCGTCGAGCAAGGCGACGCCAAGGCGTTGTTTGCCAACCCCAAAGAAGAACGCACCCGGCAGTTCCTCAGCAAATTCCTCACCCACTGACCCTGCCCTTGTAGGAGCCGGCTTGCCGGCTCTCACATGTATCCTCCCTTTCGGAAAAGTCCCCGTAATCATTGGGCAAAGCGCCTATCAACGCCCCCTTTAATAGCAGCCATCAGTAAGACCCTTCTGAATAATCCCCAACCCGCCGTTTAGCCTTTTGCCTCCATTGACGCCCCCTGGCCAACCCTCTTATCTAGGGCCCACTGGATTGGATCCTATCCTGGCTTTTCAAAAAAACGTTCCTTTCGAACCCCATGCCTGAGGTTCGGAACGATCGCTGCTGGCTGCATCAAGGAGATTATTTATGAAGCACATTCCCCCCCTGGCCATGCTCGCCGCGCCGACAGTGCCCCAGGCTCTCAAACAAGGTATCAACGCGCAGGCCGCCACCTATTTGCAGGTCGATATCGCCCCCTACCCGGACATGGGCAAGGGCGACTTGATCGAGCTGTTCTGGAACAACTGCTTTGCCGCCTCCAAGCGCGTGAGCGCCGCCGATATCGGCCAGCCCAGCAGCCTGCGGGTACCGGAAAGCTTTGTGCAAAATGGTGCCGCACGGATTCACTACCGGGTCATGCAAGTGGGGCGCGGCCCGGCGCGCTCGATGATTACCCGGGTGCAGGTCAAGACCGCCTGCCCGGGCGGCCCTCCATCGGTGCTGTGTGGCGCAGAAATCCAGAACCTGGCCCCTGTGGGCCTGCCTGAAACCATCCGCCGCCATGGCGTCAACCCCAGCCAGATCCGCCGGGGCGTGCCATTGACCATCGAGCCCTACCTGAACATGGCCGCCGGAGATGCAATCACCCTGCGCTGGGGCGATGCGCGCCTGGACCTGCCCCCCATCCACCCCACCGGGGTGGGGCGGCCCGTGCAGGTTTGGGTGCCTTCGACGCTGATCCTCGAAGCGGGGGACGACGCGCGCCAGGAGGTCACCTACTGCGTGATCGACCGCGTGGGCAACAACTCGCGCTGGGCGCCCGGGCGCATCGTGAGCATCGCCCAGGCCAAAGCCCCAGGCCCGGCCGAGGCCTTGTCGGTGTACCAGCCACGGCGTCCTGGCTCACCGTGCGAGCCGGGGTGACAGACCTTCTATACATATTCCTAAAAGTTAGTTTATTTAAAAAATAAACACGCTTAGGGTATATGCACCGGACCACCGGACATTCCTGATTTTTTAGCTTTTCCACGGATGTGAGGTAGGTATGGTCAAAATTACCCCGGTGCACAACGCCAGGGCATTACGTGTAGCCACGCAGGGGCGCACCGATGTCTAACTTGGCGCAATCGCCCCTCCAGAGCGATCTGGATATCGCCCCGCTGCTACTGCCCGCCAAGGTGCTGCGCAACGACAGTGAAGCCCTCGCCGCCGCTCACGAGCTTGCCCAGGCCGCCCGCTTGCAAGCCGGCCTGCGTGACCGCCAGCGCAAACTGCCTTGGGCCGAAATCGAACAGTTCACCCGCAGCGGCCTGGGCAGCATTTCCATCCCCCGCGAATACGGTGGCCCACAAGTGTCGTTTGTGACCCTGGCCGAAGTGTTCGCGATTATCAGCGCCGTCGACCCGGCCCTGGGGCAGATCCCGCAGAACCACTTCGGCATCCTCCACGTGCTGCAAGGCGCCGCCAGCCAGGAACAGAAAAAGCAGCTGTTCCAAAGCGTCCTCGACGGCTGGCGCATCGGCAACGGCGGGCCGGAACGCGGCACTAAAAATACCCTGGATTTGAAGGCCCGGATCAGCGCCGAGGGTGACGGCTTTGTCATCAACGGCCAGAAGTTCTACTCCACCGGCGCACTGTTTGCCCATTGGGTCGCGGTCAAGGCCCTGGACGACGAAGGCCGCCAGGTCATGGCTTTTGTACGGCGTGGCACCCCGGGATTGCGCATCGTCGATGACTGGTCGGGCTTTGGCCAACGCACCACCGCCAGCGGCACCGTGCTGCTGAATAACGTGCCGGTAGATGCCGACCTGGTGGTGCCGACCTGGCGCCTGGGGCAGACCCCAGGCATCCAGGGCGCAGTCTCGCAATTGATCCAGGCCGCCATCGACGCCGGCATCGCCCGTGGCGCCCTCGACGACACCATCAGTTTTGTCCGCGAACGCTCGCGGCCGTGGATCGACGCCAAGGTCGAGCGGGCCAGTGACGACCTCTATGTGATTGCCGACATCGGCAAGCTGAAAATCGAACTGCATGCCGCCGAAGCCCTGCTGCGCAAGGCCGGCCAGGTGCTGGACCAGGTCAGCGCCGCGCCCATCACCGAACACTCCGCCGCCCGGGCCTCGATTGCCGTGGCACAAGCCAAGGTGCTGACCACCGAAGTCTCGCTGCTGGTCAGCGAGAAGCTTTTCGAACTGGCCGGCAGCCGCGCCACCCTCGCCGAATTCAACCTCGACCGCCACTGGCGCAATGCACGGGTGCACACCTTGCACGACCCGGTGCGCTGGAAATATCACGCGGTGGGCGCCTGGCACCTCAACGGAACATTGCCGGCCCGGCATTCCTGGATCTGACGACCAGACATCTGGAGAAAAACATGACGCTTTCCCATCCCGTCGCGGTCATCACCAGCGACGAGCAAGCCCTGATTGTCGCCAGCGACCTGGCCGAAGACTTTCGCCGCGACAGCGCCCTGCGCGACCGCGAACGCCGCCTGCCACACGCCGAGCTGGAAGCCTTTTCCCGCTCCGGCCTGTGGGGCATCAGCGTACCCAAGGCATACGGCGGCGCTGGCGTATCCAACGTCACCCTGGCCAAGGTCATTGCCCTGATCGCCCAGGCCGATGCCTCGTTGGGGCAGATCCCGCAAAACCATTTCTATGCCCTGGAAGTGCTGCGCGTAAATGGCAGCCCGGCGCAGCAACAACGCCTGTACGCCGAGGTGCTGGCCGGCCAGCGCTTTGGCAATGCCCTGGCGGAACTGGGCACCAAGACCGCCCATGACCGGGTGACGAAACTTGTGCGCGAGGGCGACGGATTTCGCATCAGCGGCCGCAAGTTCTACGCCACCGGCGCGATCTACGCCCAGCGCATTCCCACCTCGGTGGTGGATGAGCTCGGCGTGCAGCAACTGGCCTTCGTGCCGCATGACAGCCAGGGCCTGACGGTGATCGACGACTGGAGCGGCTTTGGCCAGCGCACCACCGGCAGCGGCTCGGTGGTGTTCGACAATGTGTGGGTCGCCGCCGAAGACGTGATCCCGTTCCAGAGCGCCTTCGAGCGCCCGACCACAGTAGGCCCGCTGGCGCAGATCCTTCACGCGGCCATCGACACCGGCATCGCCCGCGCGGCCTTTGAAGACGCCCTGCATTTTGTGCGCACCAAGACCCGCCCATGGATCGACTCGGGCAATGACAAGGCCAGCGAAGACCCGCTGACCCTGAAAAGCTTCGGCCACCTGAGCGTCCGCCTGCACGCCACCGAAGCCCTGCTGGAGCGCTCCGGCGAATTCCTCGACCGCGCCCAGGCCGACAGCACCGCACACACCGTCGCTGCGGCATCGATCGCCGTGGCCGAAGCACGCGCCCTGAGCACCGAGATTTCCCTGGCCGCCGGCAGCACCCTGTTTGAACTCGCCGGCAGCCAGGCAACCCTCGCCGAACATGGCCTGGACCGCCACTGGCGCAACGCCCGGGTGCACACCCTGCACGACCCGGTGCGCTGGAAGTACCACGCAGTCGGCAATTATTACCTCAACGATGAAAACCCGCCGCTGCGGGGGACCATCTGATGGCGAAGAAAAAGATCCTGCTCAATGCCTTCAACATGAACTGCATCGGGCATATCAACCATGGCCTGTGGACGCATCCACGGGATACCTCGACCCAGTACAAGAGCGTCGAATACTGGACCGAACTGGCGCAACTGCTGGAGCGCGGGCTATTCGACGGCTTGTTTATCGCCGACATCGTTGGCGTGTACGACGTCTATCAAGGCTCGGTCGATGTGCCGCTCAAGGAGTCGATCCAGCTGCCGGTCAACGACCCGCTGCTGCTGGTCTCGGCCATGGCTGCGGTGACGAAAAACCTCGGCTTCGGCCTGACCGCCAACCTGACTTACGAGCCGCCCTATCTGTTCGCCCGGCGCATGTCCACCCTCGATCACCTGAGCCGTGGCCGGGTGGGCTGGAACATCGTCACCGGCTATCTGGACAGCGCCGCCAAGGCCATGGGCCTCACCGAGCAGGTCGAACATGACCGGCGCTACGACCAGGCCGACGAGTACCTGGAGGTGCTGTACAAGCTGTGGGAAGGCAGTTGGGAAGACGACGCGGTACTCAACGACCCGCAACAACGGATCTATGCCCAACCGGGCAAGGTGCACAAGGTCGAGCACCATGGCGAGTTCTACCAGGTGGAGGGTTATCACCTGTGCGAGCCGTCGCCGCAGCGCACGCCAGTGCTGTTCCAGGCCGGCAGTTCGGAGCGCGGCCTGCTGTTCGCCGGGCGCCATGCCGAGTGCGTGTTCATCAGCGGGCAGAACAAGGCCGCGACCAAGGTGCAAGTGGACAAGGTGCGCGCCAGCGCGGTCGAGGCCGGGCGCAACCCGGACGATATCAAGGTGTTCATGGGCCTCAACGTGATTGTCGGCGCCACCGAGGCACTGGCCTGGGCCAAGCATGCCGAGTACCTGAGCTACGCCAGCGCCGAGGCCGGGGTGGCGCATTTCAGCGCCTCCACCGCCATCGACTTCTCGCAATACGAGCTGGATGAACCGATCCAGTACGTGAAGAGCAACGCGATCCAATCGGCCACCAAAGCCTTGCAGAACAACGACTGGACCCGTCGCAAGTTGTTGGAGCAACACGCGTTGGGCGGGCGCTATATCACCCTGGTGGGCTCCCCCGCGCAGGTGGCTGATGAGCTGGAATCCTGGATCAGCGAGACCGGCCTGGATGGCTTCAACCTGACGCGCATTGTTACGCCGGAGAGCTATGTGGACTTCATCGAGTTGGTGATTCCGGAGTTGCAAAAACGGGGGTCGTACAAGACCGCTTATGAGAGCGGGACGCTGCGCGAGAAAGTGTTCCACCGCGATGCTCGCTTACCCGAACAACACACCGGCTCTCACTACCGCCACTAAACCAAAAATGTGGGAGCTGGCTTGCCTGCGATAACGGTGTGCCAGTTGATGCAGTTGGCACTGACACACCGTTATCGCAGGCAAGCCAGCTCCCACATTAGATCTTCGTTGTTTTTCCCCACACCTTATGACTGGAAATCGACCATGAAAAAAACACTGCTGTCCCACCCAGTCAAAGCACTGGCCCTGGCCCTCGGCCTGTTCAGCTCGGCGGTGTTTGCCGCCGATGCGCCGCTGAAAGTCGGCACCACGGCGGCTTTCGCCATCCCCCTGGAAGCCGCCGTCGAAGAGGCCGGCAAGCAGGGCCTGAAAGTCGAGCTGGTAGAGTTCACCGACTGGATCGCGCCCAACGTCAGCCTCGCCGCCGGCGATATCGACGTGAATTACTTCCAGCACATTCCGTTCCTGGAAAACGCCAAGGCCGCCGCCGGTTTTGACCTGGTGCCGTTCAAGCCGGGGATCATCAACAACGTGGGCCTGTACTCGAAAAAATACAAAAGCTTCGATGAGCTGCCCCAGGGCGCCAGCGTGGCCATCGCCAACGACCCGATCAACAGCGGGCGCGGCCTGCAACTGCTGGCCAAGGCGGGCTTGATCTCCCTCAAGCCGGGCGTGGGCTACAAGGCCACCGAAGAAGACATCGTCGCCAACCCGAAAAAGCTCAAGATCCTGCAAGTCGAAGCAGTGCAGCTGGTACGCGCCTATGACGATGCCGACCTGGTGCAGGGCTACCCGGCCTACATCCGCCTGTCCAAGACCTTCAATGCCGAGTCGGCGCTGCTGTTCGACGGCCTCGACCACCCGGAATACGTGATCCAGTTCGTGACCCAGCCCAAAGGCACAACCGACCCGCGGGTGATCAAGTTCGTCGAGATCTACCAGCATTCGCCGGTGGTGCGTGCTGCCCTGGATAAATCCCTCGGCACGCTGTACCAAGTCGGTTGGGAAGGCTGAACATGAGCGCCGCCAACAGCCAACTGCGCGACCTGGGCACACCGCCCAGGGACGCCCGGCAGACCGAACTGCACCCAGACCTCAACCGCGCCCATGTGCGTTTTATCAACCTGGGCAAAACCTATGACGGCACGGTGCATGCGCTGCAAGGCATTGACCTGGCGATCCAGCACGGCGAAGTGTTCGGCATCATCGGCCGCAGTGGTGCCGGCAAGTCGTCGCTGATCCGCACCATCAACCGCCTGGAGCAACCCAGCAGCGGCCGGGTGCTGATCGACCAGGTGGATATCGGCGAGTTCGACGAAGACCGCCTGGTGGCCCTGCGCAGGCGCATCGGCATGATTTTCCAGCACTTCAACCTGATGTCGGCCAAGACCGTGTGGCAGAACGTCGAGCTGCCGCTGAAAGTCGCCGGTGTGCCCAAGCCACAGCGCGCACAAAAAGTCCGCGAACTGCTGGAGCTGGTGGGCTTGCAAGACAAGCACAAGGCCTACCCGGCGCAGTTGTCCGGCGGGCAGAAGCAACGGGTAGGCATCGCCCGCTCGCTGGTACACGACCCGCAGATCCTGCTGTGCGACGAAGCCACCTCGGCCCTGGACCCGGAAACCACCCAGTCGATCCTCGGCCTGTTGCGCGAGATCAACCGGCGCCTGGGCCTGACCATCGTGCTGATCACCCACGAGATGGCGGTGATCCGCGAAATCTGCGACCGCGTGGTGGTGCTGGAACACGGGCGGATCGTCGAGCAAGGGCCGGTGTGGGAAGTGTTTGGCAACCCCAGGCATGAGGTCAGCAAAACCCTGCTGGCGCCCCTGCAACATGGCTTGCCCGATGAGCTGCAAAAGCGTTTGCAGGCCACGCCGCCGTCGGCGCAGGCGGCCGTGGTGCTGCGCCTGCAATTTACCGGCGCCAGCGCGGATGAACCGGACCTCGCCGCACTGTTCGGCGCCCTGGGTGGGCGCGTGCGCCTGCTGCAAGGCGGGGTCGAGCGCATCCAGGGCCACGCCCTGGGGCAGTTGCTGCTGGCGGTGAGCGACTCCACCCTGGATGCCGATACATTACGCACCCGCGCCGCGCGCTGGGCACAACAGGTCGAGGTGCTGGGCTATGTGGTTTGATCGTTTATTGCAGGGCGCCATCGATACCTTGTTGATGGTCGGGGTGTCGTCGTTGATCGCGCTGTTGGTGGGCATCCCGCTGGCGGTGTTCCTGGTCACCAGCGACAAGGGCGGCATCTACCAGGCCCCCGCGTTGAACCGGGTACTGGGGGCGTTCGTCAATCTGTTCCGCTCCATCCCCTTCCTGATTCTGATGGTGGCGCTGATCCCGTTCACCCGCCTGATCGTCGGCACCACCTACGGCGTATGGGCCGCCGTGGTGCCGCTGACCATCGCCGCCACGCCATTCTTTGCGCGAATCGCCGAGGTCAGCCTGCGCGAAGTCGACCATGGCCTGATCGAAGCCGCCCAGGCCATGGGCTGCCGGCGCTGGCATATCGTCTGGCATGTGCTGTTGCCGGAAGCGCTGCCGGGGATTGTCGGCGGGTTCACCATTACCCTGGTGACCATGATCAACTCGTCGGCCATGGCCGGGGCGATCGGCGCCGGAGGCCTGGGGGATATTGCCTACCGCTACGGTTACCAGCGTTTTGACAGCCAGATCATGCTCACGGTGATTGTATTGCTGGTTCTGCTGGTGGCCGCGATCCAACTGGGCGGCGATCGCCTGGCGCGCGGGCTGAACAAGCGCTGAGGTATAGTCGGCACCTTTCTTTGCCCTGGTGCCGACTGCCATGAAACTCGCCCCCGACGACCTCGACCAGATCACCTCCACCACCTTGGGCCACTACAACCAGGTGGCCGAGGACTTTCGCGAAGGCACCCGCGACCATGATGTAAGCCAGAACATCGACGCACTGCTGCGGCATATCCAGGCGCCCGCACCGTTTACCGTGCTGGACTTCGGCTGCGGGCCGGGGCGGGATTTGCAGACCTTCACCCGGCTTGGGCATATCGCCGTAGGCCTGGATGGCGCCGAGCGTTTCGCGCAGATGGCGCGCCAGGACAGCGGCTGCGAGGTACTGCACCAGGACTTCCTCAAACTGGATCTGCCGGCCGCGCGCTTCGACGGGATTTTTGCCAATGCAGTGCTGTTCCATATCCCCAAGCAGGAATTGCCGCGCATTCTCCAGCAACTGCATGCTGCGCTGAAACCGGGCGGGGTGTTGTTCAGCTCCAATCCCAGGGGGCAAAACCAGGAGGGCTGGAACGGGCCGCGTTATGGCTCGTATCACGACCTTGCGGCCTGGCAGGCGCTGCTGGCGGCGGCGGGGTTTGTGGAGTTGGAGCACTACTATCGCCCGGCGGGGCTGCCGCGCGAGCAGCAGCCCTGGTTGGCCAGTGTGTGGCGTAAGGGAGGGGTTGTCTGAGCGGACGCTATCGCAGCGATGCGGCGACCCGACAAGCCAGCTCCCACATTGGTTTTGTGGTGTGTCCAGAACTCCCTGCCTGATCGAGCCCCCCCTGTGGGAGCGGGCTTGCCCGCGATGGCAGTAGTACAGGCACTATCTTTGGCTGACATACCGCCATCGCAGGCAAGCCAGCTCCCACATTGGTTTTGTGGTGTGTCCAGAACTCCCTGCCTGATCGAGCCCCCCTGTGGAAGCGGGCTTGCCCGCGATGGCGGTAGTACAGGCACTATCTTTGGTGGCTGACATACCGCCATCGCAGGCAAGCCAGCTCCCACATTGGTTTTGTGGTGTGTCCAGAACTCCCTGCCTGGTCGAGCCCCCCCTGTGGGAGCGGGCTTGCCCGCGATGGCAGTAGTACAGGCACTATCTTTGGTGGCTGACATACCGCCATCGCAGGCAGACCAGCTCCCACATTGTTTTGTGGTGTGTCCAGAATTCCCTGCCTGATCGAGCCCCCCCTGTGGGAGCGGGCTTGCCCGCGATGGACTCAAGGGCGCTGCTGATCCACCTGATACACCACCGGACTTTCACCCACCACCAACGCCGTCACACTCCGCCCCGGATACCCGTCCCTCTGCTCCTGCGCAAAGTTGGCCACCAACCGCGTGCCATCGGTAAACGTGGTCTGCTGCACCAGCCGGTCGTTGCTCAGCCAGCGAAAATCCGTCATTGCCTGGGTCGCCAAACGCTCATGCAACGGGCGGAAAAACCCAGCCTGACGCTGGATCATCGGCAAGCGTTGCTTCAAGGTAGCGGCGCTCAAGTGATAGAGCGGCGGCACGTTGTAAAGCAACTGGGTCAACTCATTTTCCGCCTGCACATTGCTCAGCTTCAGGCTGTCGTACAGCCAGTGATGGCTGGTAATGACCGAGCCATGGAACACCGCCTGATACAGCGGCAGGCGCATCGCCGGGGCAAAGTACACGCTGCGCAGCGGCTCTTTGAGCGGCACGCGCTTGAAGAACACCGCCGGTTCCTCCGGTGGATACCAGGCGCCCACGTAGTAAGGCGATTGCTTGTCCTGGGTCATCTCGCGGTCGCCCCAGCCCATGACCGGGGTCTGCATGCCATGGGCGAACAACACGCCGCGGGCGGTGGTGGCATTGCCGTCTTCGGAGCCCACCGGCAACTGGAGGTGGCTACCAATCCAGCGCGCCGCGTCGATATTGCCCTCGGCGTTCTGCGCCTGGGTCATGCCCAGTACCGAGCGATAGCTGTCAAACAGCATGCCGGTGGCGTAGGCATCGAGAAACCAGGCATTGAACCCGGCCTTGGCCTGCACCGCTGTCACCCGTGCCTGCAGCAGCGGGCGCACGCAACGCGGGTCGGTGTAGTGCCCGGACTTCTGGAAGCCGGTCTTGAGCTGGCCATTTTTCAACATGATCGCGCAGTCGCGGTACGCCCGGCTGCCCAGGTGCGCGGTGGTCCAGTCGAGGTTCTCCGTGTCCGCCAGCGCGGTTTCATAGGAATCATAAGGCGCCATCAAGTACCCGGCCTCGACACCCTTGCGTACCGCCTCAGGGTGCCAGAGCCCGCCCTCCCAGCCTTCGCCCAGGGTCAATAGCAAGCGTGGTAGGCCACTGTCTTGCAGGGTCTTTATAGTTTTGGCGGATAAGGTGCTACCCCAGGTTTCGGGGGGCGCGGTCAAGGCGCTGGCAAACTCCTGCGCCAATGCCTGACGGACCACCCCATAGCCTTCGGCGAGTGCCTGCATGTCGGGCTCGGTCTTGGCTTGCCAGCCCTGGCGCGCCTTTTTGTCGAGGGCCGCGTTGAGCCCTCTTAACAACACGGCTTGCTGGTAACGATCCAGAAACGGCTGGGTGACGTGCACCACCTGCGTCGCCTGCGGGTCAAGCAGGCCCCTGAGTTGCGCGCCCAACCCATCAGCCGCGCGCAACAATGTGCGTAGCTGCTGCCAATCGCGTACATCACCAAGGCCCAGCAGGTCGTTGCCCCACAGGTACACATGGCTGGCACCCAGCAGTTTTTCGCCGTCAGGCAGGCGTTGCAGCTTTTGCGCCAACGGCTCGTAAAGGACCTGCTCCACCAGCCACTGGCGATAGCGCTTGGCACCGGCCAGCAAGTCGGCTTCGCCCAGGTTCAGGCGCAGTGTCATCGGCGCGCCAGGGTCCAGGGCGGTGAACTCATGGCGCAACGACAACCCCAGGCGCTGGCCCTCGGCATGCCACTGCAAGCGATTGTTGTAGGGGTTGGTCAGCAGCCAGTTGAGGGTAAAGCTGGCGTGGTCGACGCCCCATAACGGCAGGCTGAGGTCTTGGGTGCTGTTCACATCGCCGTAATCGAGCAGGAAGTCTTGCCACAGGCGATTGCCGGCGGGGATGTAATGCCCCTCGGCGAGCGGCCAGATCAAGCCCTTGCCCATGGCGCTGGCCGGTTGCCGGAGGATGTCCAGTTCAGCAGCCTCGCGTGCGGTGACGCTAAGGATCAGGTCGCGCTGGTCCAGGGTGGCGCTCAGGTGATAGGCCCCCTTGTCCCATTGCCAGTTGGCCTGTTGATCGGCCTGTTGCAACTGGCTGACCTCATGGGCCCCCACGCCGCTTGAGGCCAGTACCGGTTCGCCGCCAGCGGGGGTAACGCGCACAGCCAGGGTCGCCGCGTCGAGTTCGATACGCCATTGGGCGTTTTCCAGCACGGTGCCGGCAACCGCCAGGGGTGAGAGCAGTAGCATGCAAACCATTAAGGTAAGGCGCAGACAACGAGGCATGGCAAAGACCTTCACACAAGTGAAAGCCTGGAGGGTAAAACAATTGGTTACCTGAGAAACGCCCCATTAGGACTTTGAGACGTTTCCCACGGCCCCTACCGCGCTGTAGGAGCCGGCTTGCCGACCCCTACGCGGGCTCGCGGATTTTGTACCAAGCCACATACAACGCCGGCAAAAACAGCAGCGTCAGCAGGGTGGCGATGATGATGCCGCCGATCATCGCGTAGGCCATAGGCCCCCAGAACACTTCCAGGGCGATGGGGATCATGCCCAGGCTGGCGGCCGCCGCCGTCAGCAGGATCGGCCGGCGCCGGTGTTCGGTGGCCTGCACTACCGCGTCCCACGGTGTGTAGCCATCACGCTCGTAGGCGTCGATCTGGGTCACCAGGATCACCGAGTTGCGGATGATGATACCGATCAACGCCAGAATCCCCAGGATCGCCACAAAGCCCATGGGCGTGCCCGTGGGAATCAGCGCCAACACCACGCCGATCAGGCCCAGTGGGGCCACGCTGGCCACCAAGAACATTTTCTGCACGCTGTGCAACTGGATCATCAGGAAGGTCGCCATCAAGAACAGCATCAACGGCACCACACTGGCAATCGGGCCCTGGGCCTTGCCGCTTTCCTCCACGGTGCCACCGGTAGCGACCGTGTAGCCCACCGGCAAGCCGGCGCTGAATTTCTCGATTTCAGGCTTGAGCTGCTTGACCAGGTCGGTCGGCTGCATCTCGTCGCGCACGGCGGCCTTGATGGTGATGGTCGGCTTGCGATCACGGCGCCACACCAGCGGCTGCTCCAACTCGTAGCGCACGGTGGCAAAGGCCAGCAATGGGATCGAGGTGCCGCTGGGGGTGACGATCTGCAGGTTCTGCAAGGTTTCCGGGGTGCCGCGCTCGGCGTCTTCGGCGCGGCCGACCACGTTGATCAGGTAGATATCGTCGTGTACCTGGGTCACGGCCGAGCCGCTGACCACGCTGTTCATCAACTGCGCCACGTCTTCGGACGACAGCCCAAGCTGGCGCGCCTTGTCCTGGGCGATATCGACCCGCAGCACTTTGCCCGGCTCGTTCCAGTCATAGATGATCTCGCCCAGGTGCGTATTTTTATCCAGCAACGTCGCCAGTTCGATGGCGTGTTTGCGCACCTGGTCGATGTCCTTGCCAGACACCCGGTACTGGATCGGCCGCCCGACCGGCGGGCCCATTTCCAGGGGTTGGACAAAACTGCCGACGCCCACGAAGTCATCGCGCAAACGTTTTTGCAGGCGCTCGATCAACGCGCCGCGCTCCTCCAGGCCCTTGCTGACAATCACCAACTGCGCGTAGTACGGGTTCTCCAGTTGCTGGTCCAGGGGCAGGTAGAAACGGATCGCCCCTTGGCCGATATAGGTGCTCCAGCGTGCGATGTCGGGGTCGTCCTTGATGATTGCCTCAAGCCGATCCACGGCCTTGCGGGTTTCGTTGATCGAGGCGTTTTGCGGCAGGTTGAGGTCGACGAGGATTTCCGGGCGATCCGACGACGGGAAAAACTGGTTCTGCACAAACTGCATGGAAAACACCGACGCCACGAACAGCAGCACCGTCAGGCCAATCGCCCACCAGCGGTTGCGCATGGCCCACAGCATACCGGCGTTGAACACCCGCCCGATCCGCCCCGGCTCTTCACTGTGGGGTTTGACCTTGCTGCTGAGGATATGCACGCCAATCACCGGCGCAAACAACACGGCCACCACCCACGACACCAGCATCGCCACCGCAATCACCGCAAACAGGGTGAAGGTGTATTCGCCGGCCGAGCTGGCGTTGAGGCCAATCGGCACGAAGCCGGCCACGGTCACCAGGGTGCCGGTGAGCATGGGGAACGCGGTGGAGGTGTAGGCGTAGGTCGCGGCCTGCTCCAGGGTCTCGCCTTTTTCCAGGCGCGTGATCATCATTTCCACGGTGATCATCGCGTCATCCACCAGCAAACCGAGGGCGATGATCAACGCACCCAGCGACACCCGCTGCATGGTGATGCCGCTGTACTCCATAAAGACAAATACCAGTGCCAGCACCAGCGGGATCGAGCACGCCACCACCAACCCGGCACGCAGGCCCAGGCTGATAAAGCTCACCACCAGCACGATGATCACCGCTTCGAACAGCGCACTCGTGAAGCCGCCGACGGCCTCTTCCACCACCTCTGCCTGGTCCGACACCTTGTGCACGCCGATGCCCACCGGCAGGTCGGCAGTCAGCTCGTCCATGCGCTGGTGCAGGGCCTTGCCGAACTCCTGGATATTGCCGCCCTTCTGCATGGCGATGGCCAGGCCAATGGCTTGCTGGCCGTTGAAACGGAACATCGGCCGCGCCGGATCCACATAGCCACGGCTGATATCCGCGATATCCGCCAGGCGGTAGAAGCGGTCATTGAGCCGCAGGTTGACGTCAGCCAGATCCTTTTCCGAGGCGAATTGCCCGGAGGTACGCACCGAAATCCGCTCCGGCCCGGCCTCGATCACCCCGGCCGGGGTCACCGCGTTCTGCGCTTGCAGGCTCTGCACCACTTGGCGCTGGTCAATCCCCAGGGCGGCCAGTTTGCGCGTGGAAAAATTCAGGTAAATCACTTCGTCCTGCTGGCCGATCATCTCGACCTTGCCCAGCCCCGGCACCGCCCGGATTTCGGCGCGCACCTGCTCGACGTAGTCGCGCAACTGGCGCATCGACATGCCATCGGCGGTAAAGGCATACACCGAGCCAAACACATCACCGAACTCGTCGTTGAACGACGGTCCCTGCAAGCCCTGGGGGAAAGTGCCGCGAATGTCGTCGATCTTCTTGCGCACCTGGTACCAGATCTCGGGGATCGCCTTGGCGCTGGTGGTGTCCTTGAGGAACACGAAGACCGTGGATTCACCAGGCCGGGTGTAGCTTTTCACATAGTCCAGGGAGTCCAGCTCTTCGAGCTTTTTCTCGATGCGGTCGGTGACCTGCTTGAGGGTTTCTTCCTGGGTCGCGCCCGGCCAGCGGGTCTGGATCACCATGGTCTTGATGGTGAAGGACGGATCCTCCTCGCGTCCCAGGTTCATGTAGGAAAACACGCCCATCAGCAGCGCAACGAACATCAGGTACCAGACGAAGGACTGATGCTTGAGTGCCCAGTCGGATAAGTTGAAGCTCCCTTTCATCGCGGGCTGTCCTCGTCGGTTTTGACTTTTTGTCCGGGCTTGAGGCTATTGACGCCGGCGCTGACCACCCGCTCGCCAGGCTGCACGCCGCCGTTGAGCACGACACTGCTGGCATCACGGCTGACCAGGGTCACGTCGCGGGGTTGCACGGTCTGCTGCTGCATATCGATGACCCAGATGCGGGCCTTGCCCTCGACATCCTGCACCGCGCTGGCGGGCAACTCGATGCGTGGCGCGATGGCCGAACTCAAGGTCACACTGATCGCCGTGCCCAACCGGAACGCCGGGGGCGTCTGGGCCAGGGTCAGGCGCGCGCGACGGGTGCGGGTTGCGCTTTGTGCCTGGGGCTCGATCTCGCGTACGGTGGCGGTGGTGTTGATGCTGGGGTCCAACTGGCTGGCCACCAGGAACACCACATCCGGCGGCAGACGCTCGGCGAGGCCGGCGGGCAGGTCGATCACCGCTTCCTTGATATCCGGACGGGCCAGGGTCACTACTTGCTGGCCGGCGCTGACCACCTGGCCGGCCTCGGCATTCCAGGCGGTGACGATGCCACCGTGGTCAGTGCGCAACTCGGCGTAGTTGAGCTGGTCCTTGGCCTGGTCCACCGAGGCCTTGGCCTGGTCGAGGGAGGCCTGGGTAGTTTTCAGGTCGGTCTGGGCAATGTCCAGTTGCGCCTGGGCGCCGACGCCACGGTTGAACAACTCCTGCTGGCGCCGCGCATTGGCCTGGGCGTTGATAAATTGCGCCTGGATCCGCGCCAGGTCGCCCTGGGCGGAGCGCAGCTGGTTCTGCTGGTCCGTGGGGTCGAGCACCGCCAGCAAGGCGCCTTTTTCGACTTCGGCGCCCACATCCACCGCGCGCCGGGCGATGCGCCCTGGCACCCGGAAACCCAGGTTACTTTCATAACGCGCCTGGATGCTGCCGGCAAAGCGCCCGAGGTGAGCCTGGTCTTCGGCCTTCACCTCGACCCAGAGCACCGGCCTTATAGGCTCCGGCACCGGTTCTTCCTTGGAACAGGCGATCAGCAACAGGCTGCTGGCGAGGATCAGCGTCAGGTGCTTCATGGCTGCACGCCCTTGGCCTGGGCCTGGTCCGGCGCCTGGGCGATCTCCACCACCATGCCTGGGTGCAGCAATTGCCCACCGGCCACTACGACTTTTTCGCCGCCCTTGAGGCCATCGCTGATGATCACCTTGCCGGTCAGGTAGCGCGCGACAGTGACCTTGTGCAATTGCGCCTTGCCGTCGCCATCCACCAGCCACACGGCGGGCTCGCTGAGATCCTTGGTCAGTGCAGCCCAAGGCAGTTCGATGCTGGCCTTGGCTTGCCCGTTGGCGGTGGCGCTGACCACCGAACCCAGTTGCATGCCCTTGGGCAAGGCCTCCAGGGCAATCTTCACCTGCACCGTGCCGCTGCTGGCCGCAACGGCCGGGGTCACTTCACGCACCCGGCCCACGGCCTTGATGCTCGGGTTATCCAGCAGGCTGACGGTGATTGGCGCATCCGGCGGTGGCTCCGCCAGCAGCGATTCGTAGACGTTGAATACCGCGTCGCGCTCGCCGTCACGGGCCAGGCTGAAAATCGGCACGGTGGCCTGCACCACCTGGCCGACTTCGGCCTGGCGCGCGGTAATCACCCCCGGCGCTTCGGCGATGAGGGCGGTGTAGCCCAACTGCTCGCGGGCGTTGGCCAACTGCGCCTGCGCCGCCGCCAGGGCACTTTGGCTGCTGCGCAAGGCGGCCTGGGCCGCGTCGTACTCGCTGCGGCTGGTGTAGCCCTTGGGCAGGAGTTTCTCCTGGCGCACAAAGGCCGCCGCCGTCTGTTTGACCCGCGCCTGTTCCGCCACCACCTGGGCCTGGGCGGAATCGACGTTGGTCTGCAAATCCTTGGGATCGAGCCTGGCCAGCACTTGCCGGGCCGTCACGCGGTCGCCCACATCCACCATGCGCTGGATAATCTTGCCGCCTACGCGAAACGACAAATCGGTCTGCACCCGCGCCTGGATATCCCCGGTAAGGGTCACCGCCGCCGCGAAATCGGACGGCTGCACGGTTTGCACAAACACCCTGGAATGGGCCTTGGACTCAGGCTTTTGCTGGCCACAGCCGCTCAGCAATGCCAGCAGAGCAACGCCACAAATAACTGTTGAGGTGGGACCGCCCATGCAGGCTCCTTTTGCGTGATACCGACGTGCCAGTGTGTATGCGACTGTGAGCTTAGTTCAGGGTTCCGCCTTCGACTATGGGAATTACCTGGCCTCGGTTGATCGCCGGCAAGCCGACTCCTACAGGGTAAGATGGCGGTCCATACCGGCCGGGAACGCCCCTGATGCTGAAAACCTTAGCGGTGGCCAATTACCGCTCGATCAATAAATTGGTGGTACCGCTGGATCGGCTGAACCTGATCACCGGCCCCAATGGCAGCGGCAAATCCAACCTGTACCGCGCCTTGCGCCTGCTGGCGGAAACCGCCCAGGGCGGCGTGATCAATGCCCTGGCCCGTGAAGGAGGCCTGGACTCGACGTTCTGGGCCGGCCCCGAAAACATCAGCCGGCGCATGCTCAAGGGCGAAGTCGCGGTGCAGGCCAGCGTGCCCCAGGGCGTCAAGCGCTTGCGCCTGGGCTTTGCCGGCGAAGACTTCAGCTACGCGATTTCCCTGGGCTTGCCAGTACCCAGTTCGTCGTACTTTTCCCTGGACCCCGAGATCAAGAAGGAATGCATCTGGGCCGGCCACGTCTATCGCCCGGCCAGCCTGCTGGTGCAACGCTCGGGGGCGATGATCCGCGCCCGAGACGGGCGGACCTGGGATGTGCTGGCCCAACACACGCCCGACTACCACAGCCTGTTCGACCAGGTCGGCAGCCTGCGCGGCTCGCCCGAAGTGCTGATGCTGCGCGAAAGCATTCGCGGCTGGCGCTTCTACGACCACTTTCGCAGCGACGCCGATGCGCCAGTGCGCCTGCCCCAATTGGGTACGCGCACACCGGTGTTGCACCACGATGGCCGCGACCTCGCGGCCGCGTTGCAGACCATCCGCGAAATCGGCGACCCCGAGGCCTTGCAGCGCGCAGTCGGCGATGCGTTTCCCGGCGCACGCCTGAATATCCAGCCGTTGCAGGGCGGACGTTTTGCCATTGAGTTTTATCAGGAAGGGTTGCTGAGGCCACTGTCGGCGGCGGAGTTGTCGGACGGCACCCTGCGCTACCTGCTGCTGATCGCCGCCCTGCTGACGCCACGCCCGCCAACGATGATGGTGCTCAACGAACCGGAAACCAGCCTGCACCCGGACCTGTTGCCGGCCTTGGCGCGCCTGATCATCCAGGCATCAAGGCAATGCCAGGTGTGGGTGGTGTCCCATGCCAGCCGCTTGATCGCGGCGTTGCAGCAGGACGAGGGATGCAATTCGATTGTGCTGGAGAAGGTGATGGGCCAGACGCAGATTGTGGGGCAGCGGGTGTTGGATGAGCCGGCGTGGCATTGGCCGAGTTAGGCAGTGCGTTGGAAGCCCTTCGCCCGGCGCCGCACACCGGGCATCTGAACACTCACGGTGCAGTACCAAAGTAATCGCTGTCTATGCGCAGAATCACTCCCATCATTTAAATAAATGGAATTTTTCCTTCAGAACTTTATGAGCTTAACTTCGGAGGCATCCGACTTTACTTAAAACCTATATCTCTTCAGGCTGACGACCTGGCACTTACGCCTAGTTTTAATCACTGCATACACCAAGCTTAGTGCAACACACACGTCATGAACGAGAATATAAAATGAATACAGCCCAACCTGCACGTCACACCAACGAAGCTTGCGCTGACCTTCTCCGCGACCTAGACAAGTCGAAAATCACGGAGAACATACAAGACACCTGCAACGAAGAGGTGTTGACCCTCGTCAGGCAACAGCAAGAATACAGAAAAGCCCATCCTCCTATCGCTATTTACCGAATCGCGGCGCAAGGCAGCCAAACCCGCAACGGTGGCGTTATTGAACAAGCCACTTCTCCGATGGAATTCAAACTGCCTAACGGGCAGCACGTACGCGCCGCGCAGAAAGGTGATTACGCTGTATACAACGACGGCACTAAAGCACAAATTGTAACCGCCGCAGGAGCAGACTACAGCCATATTGCATTAGTGGGCAGCGTGCTCAGTAACGGTGACGAAATCATCAATACACCGCAAAGTTCTTCGTTGATCATATTACGTGCGGGAGTGTCGAAAGCTGAAGATTTTTTGCAATCTATTTGAGTGCTTAACCGCAAACCGTTACACCAGTTGACTACCCGCTAGTTAGATAACACTTAACCACGTCCAAATAAAAGATAATTGACGGTCGCAAAGCGACATTACTCGACCGCAAACAATAAGGAATAACAATGAGTGAAGGTCATTTCATTGGTCGCGGTGACAAGACCACCTGCGGCGGGATCGTTCTGGATGGAGATGCGAGGGTAACTATATTCGGTCTACTTCATGCCCGCGAAGGGGGCGAAGTCACATGCGGCATAGACAGGAAGATCTATCAGATTATCGGTGGCATATCGCACATAGAGAGTCATGGCAAACTTGTAGCGGGCACGTTGGACAGTTTCAGCAGTTGCCCCTGCCGAGCGCGGCTGATTCCCTCGGTGTACACGGCGACCTACAGCAACCAAGGCACTGCACCGCGAGTGGCCAGGCGAGCCGCCGAACCCACCGTGCCACCCGTTACCCAACGACCGGAAGCTGCGACCTCATCCAGCCTGGCGCTTTCAGGCAATCGCGCTCCAGCCGTATTCAACAGCGTAGAACCCCAGGAGCCTGGGTTCTACGTGGTCCCCAAAAGCATGACCCGCGAAGCGTTGGAGGCGGTCCTTTTCCCCGAGCACAACCCCGCCGTCATGAGCAAGTTTCAGGGGCTTAACCCCTATAAGGGCGAGGTTAAAGCCGGCTCGATCATCGTGTTGAGTGATCCGAACAACACCGCCTGCACTTACCAGGACGCCCTGTTGATGCAGGCCGCCCAGCAAGTAGACGCAGCGCTGGAGCCCCTGACACCCGAGGAGGCCGACTTTCTGTACCGGCACGGCGCAGAAATCGCCGGGTTTATCGGCCACACCTCAACCTGGCTGGGCGTCAGCGCGGTGGTGATGGAACAGCACCTGAGCAACTTGCGTGACACCCTCCAAGCCATCGAGCGCTTGCATCAGGACAGCTATCGGCAGCACCGCCATCTCAAATCACCGCAATTCTTGTCTGATCGCCAGCGCTTGCTGAACCAACTGGATGCCCACTTGCTGAACTCCACGCGCCTGCGTGGCCAGACAACCCTTGGGGATCACCCAAAACTGAAAACGTCCCTTGGCCTATCCAGTCGCAGCCTGGTGCATCACTGGGACAAGGCGGGGGCACCGGGACAGATTCCGGGGTATGCCACGCATGTGGATGCGATCAGTCGTGCCGCCAAATACATGAAGACGGGTGGGTATATCGCCATTGGGATTGGTGGTGTTTCTTCGGTGTTGGCTATTCAGCAAGTGTGTAACGGGGGTGATGCGGCAGCTTGCGAGAAGATCAAGTTCACTGAAGGGGGGAAGTTCGCCGGCGCAACTTCTGGTGGTCTTCTAGCTGGCGTGATAGCGAGTTATACAAGTGGCTCGATCTGCTTGGCAATTGGCGTAGCTACAGGAGGTATCGGAGGTGTTGTCTGTGTCGCGGCCGTAGTGGGAACTGGCGTATGGGCGGGTACGACTGCCGCTAGCATGGGTGGCGAATACATAGGTGAAAAAATTTACGAGTCCATACAACAGTGACCAGTATTGATACCTGGCCAACTTGGATTGCCCTCATTGTTGCAGGCGGCCCAATTCTGCTTGCCGTGTTGAGTCTTTCATACAGCCTGTACCTCAGCCGTCGTCACATGGACGAAATAAAAGAAGCGTTGAAGAACAGCCGTTATATCTATATTTGGGGGACCAGCCTGGGGAAACGAGGTTTGATTTGGTCGCTCTGGGAGATATCAAAAATCGCCGGGATGGTGGTGTGGCCGAGGGCGTCTCTCATTGTCGGTGAGCTGGACTCAGTCGATCTCGAAAACTTCCCACCTCACCTGAAACGGCGTCTGATCATCAAAATGACAATGACGATCACTGCCTTCACTTGGATGGTAGCGGTAGCCATTCTGCTGAAATTCAGGTAGCGCAAGCGGGCCTCTCCCGAGGCCCTATACCGATATCAACCCTGCCACTTACCCCCTTCAACAATCACACTCTCAGGCTTGGTGTCGTCGCTCAGTTCTTTACGCACGTACTGGTCATACAGCTTGAGCAAGAACTTCTCTTCACCCAACTTGGCCAACTCGGCATTCACCCAGTCGCGCAGTTCGATATTGCCCTTCTTCACCGCCGGTGCAATCGGCGCTTCGTCACCCAGCTTCTGTTCGAGCACGCGGTAGCCCGGGTTCTGTTTGGCCCAGCTGAACAGCACCAGGTTGTCCTGGGCATAGGCATCACCACGCCCAGCCGACAAGGCTTGCAGTGACTCGGAGTTTTTCTCGAACTTGAGCAGTTTCCAGTCTGGATGGTTCTTGGTCAGCCAGATGTCGGCCGTGGTGCCGGTGGTGACGATGGTGGTACGGGTGGCCAGGTCGTCGAGGCTTTTGACCACGCTGTCGTTAGGCACCAGGGCCTGGACCGCGACTTTCAGGTTGGGGTTGGTGAACTCCACCGCTTCCTTGCGCTCCGGGGTCACGGTCATGTTGGCGAGGATCAGGTCGACCTTGTCGCTCTGCAAAAACGGAATGCGGCTGGCCGGCTCCACGGCCACGAACTCGACCTTGTTCTCGTCACCCAGCAGGTCCTTGGCAAACCGGCGGCCGATGTCGGTATCAAAGCCGACGTAGCGCCCGGCTTCATCGACAAAGCCAAACGGCGGCTTGTCGGTAAACACGCCGACGATCAGCTTGTCGCGGGCCTTGATCTTGTCGATGTAACTCACCGCCGCCGGCGCGGCAGCGGCGGGTTTGGCCGGTTCTTCAGTTTTGTTGCAGCCGGCCAGTAAGGCGAGGCCGAGCAGCGGCAGTAACAACTTGGCAGTTTTCATGACAGCTCCAGTTCCTTGATTTTCTTGGGCAGTGTTGAAACAAACGAGAATTTCTCGAGGAACTGCTGCGCGCGTGCGGTCTGCGGGTTCGTAAAGAAGGCCTCGGGGGTGTTGTGTTCGAGGATGCGGCCAGCCTCCATAAACACCACGCGGTCGGCGACGGCGCGGGCAAAGGCCATTTCGTGGGTAACGATCAGCAGGGTCATGCCATCGCGGGCCAGGTCCTGGATCACTTCCAGCACCTCCTTGACCATTTCCGGGTCGAGGGCGGCGGTGACTTCGTCAAACAGCATGACCTGGGGGTTCATGCACAGCGAACGGACGATGGCGATACGTTGCTGCTGGCCGCCCGAGAGCTGGCGCGGGAACGCATCGCGCTTGTCGGCGAGCCCTACCCGCTCCAGCAGTTTTTGCGCCTGTTCACGGGCTTCGCGGGGCTCGCGCTTTTGCACTTTGAGTGGGCCCAGCAGGATGTTGTCGAGCACGCTCATATGGGGGAACAGGTGGTAACTCTGAAACACCATGCCTACGTCCTGGCGCACCTGGCGCCAGTCGGTGTGTTTATCCAGCAGCTCTTTGCCGGCCAGCCGCAGGCTGCCGCTGTGGGCCACTTCCAGGCCATTGAGGCAGCGCAGCAAGGTGCTTTTACCGCAGCCGCTGGGGCCGAGGATCACCACCACTTCGCCGCTTTGCACCCTCAGGTCGATGCCATTGAGCACCTGCTGTTCGCCGAAGAATTTATTGAAACCCTGGAACTCGATCAATGCGCTCATGCTTGGGCCCAGCGCCGTTCCAGCACCTTGGAGGCGGCCGACAACGGGTAGCAGATAAAGAAGAAAAACAGGAACAGCGCGCCGTAGATCAATACCGACTCGTAAGTGCGCTCGATGATTTGCTGGCCGACCTTGATCACGTCCACCACGCCGATCAGCACCGCCAGGGAGCTGGTCTTGATGATCCGCGTGTAGACGTTGATGGTCGGCGGCGTCATGCGCTTGAGCGCCTGGGGCAACAGCACGTAGCCGTAGAGCTGCGGCGCCGACAAGCCAATCGACAGCCCCGCCTCCCGCTGCCCGCGCGGCAGCGAATGCAAGGCCCCGCGCACCACTTCGCCCACTTCACTGGCGCCCCACAGCGACAGCACCAGCACCGCGCACCAGAAACTGGGGATGCTCAGGCCGGTGAAAATCGGCAGGCCAAAAAACAGCAGATACAGCCACACCAGCACCGGAATCGCGCGGAACAATTCCAGGTAAATGCGCAGCAGCAGGTTGATCGCCCGCACATTCAAAGTGCGCAGCACCCCATACACCACCCCGCCGATGGTGCTGAAGGCGATGCTCAAAAACGAAATCGACAGGGTTTGTGCAGCGCCCTTGCCCAGTTGCGGCAACGACACCCACAACAATTCAAGACCCGAACTGGCCATGCTGGAGCCTCCTTTCCAGGCGGCTGAGCAGCAGCGACAGCGGCAAGAACAACAGCACGCAAATCAGCGTGAGCACGGCGAGCATCTCGTAAGTCTTGTAGTAGAGGGCGATGTAGCTTTTGGTGGTGTAGAGAATCTCTGGCACCGCCACCGCCGACACCACGGTGGTTTCCTTGAGCAGGAAAATGAAATTGGCGAACAGCGCAGGCAGGCTGAGGATCCCGGCCTGGGGCAGGATCACATGGCGCAGCAACTGCCAGTCGGACAGGCCGATGGACTTACCGGACTCGATCTGCGCCAGCGGCACCGCTTCCACACCAGCGCGCAGCACTTCGGTGAGGTAGGCGCCGCCCAAAAAGGTCATGGTGATGATCGCCGCCCAGAACCCGGAGATATTCAAACCCAGGGCCGGCAAGGCGAAGTACACGAAGAACAGCTGGATCAGCAGCGGCGTGTTGCGCGCCAGCTCCACATACAGCGCTACCAGGCGCGACAGGTAGGGCGTGCGGAACACCAGCAGGGCCGAGTTGATCAGCGCCACCAGCAGCGAGGTGCCGATGGCGATCAAGCCTACTTGCAGGGTCACCCCCACGGCCTTGAGAAACGCCGGCAGGGTGCTGAGGATAAACGCGTAGTCGAAGGTCATTTCAAGTCCTGGGCGCCGCAGGGGTAATGCGGCGTAAACGCAGTCCGGTCCAGCGTGGGTAACGCCGGGAAGCGCTGACTTTAAAGGTATAAAAACCAAAATTTAAATACCGAAATAGCATATTGATATCACCCAAAAAGCTAACCGGCGGATTCGCCGGGTTGCCGGGTGACAGCTATTGTTCTGGGGGGTGTAGGAAGGGTCTTTTTTTCAGCGCTGAACCACAGGGAAGGACAGCGCGTGCCCAGACTGAGGGCCATTTAACAGCGAGGGAATGCCAGATGAGCGAGACAAAACCGATTGACCCGCAGGACTTGGTGAAATGGCTGGTGGCGCTGCGGCGGGCGATCAACCGCCGGGATTTGTAGCGCAGTGTGGGAGCGGGCTTGTGTAGGGGCGGGCTTGCCTGCGATAGCATCACCACTGTGTGACAGACATACCGAGGTGCCTGCAGCGCAGGCAAGCCAGCTCCCACATTTTTGATCCTCGTTGCCCAACAAAAAACGCCGACGCTGTATCAGCCGTCGGCGTTCAAACCTTGAAGGGGGTTTGGCAAATCAGAACGCCGGCAACACCGCGCCGCTGTATTTCTTATCGATGAAGGCTTTGACTTCAGGGCTGGTCAGGGCCTTGGAGAGTTTCTGGATGGCGTCGCTGTCCTTGTTGTCTGGACGGGCTACCAGATAGTTCACGTACGGCGAGTCGGCGCCTTCAATGATCAACGCATCCTTGGCCGGGTTCAGGCCGGCTTCCAGGGCGTAGTTGGTGTTGATCATGTCCAGGTCGACCTGGTCCAGGACGCGCGGCAGCAGGGCCGATTCCAGTTCCTTGAACTTCAGGTTCTTCGGGTTGCTGGCGATGTCCTTTGGCGTGGACAGGGCGTTTTTCGGGTCCTTGAGGGTAATCAGGCCGGCCTTCTGCAGCAGCAACAGGGCGCGACCGCTGTTGGAGCCTTCGTTGGGAATGGCCACGGTGGCGCCGTCTTTCAGGTCTTCAAGCTTGGTGACTTTCTTCGAGTAGCCGCCAAACGGTTCTACGTGCACGCCAATCACGGTGACCAGGTTGGTGCCTTTACCTTTGTTGAAGTTTTCCAGGTACGGCAGGGTCTGGAAGTAGTTGGCGTCCAGACGCTTCTCGGCCACTTGCACGTTCGGTTGCACGTAGTCGGTGAAGACCTTGATTTCCAGGTCCACGCCTTCTTTGGCCAGGGTCGGCTTGATCAGCTCAAGGATCTCGGCGTGCGGCACCGGCGTGGCCGCGACCACCAGTTTTTCGTTGGCTTGAGCGATACCGGCAGTCAGGGCCGCCGCCAGGGCGGTGAACAACAGAACCTTTTTCATGCAGTGTCCTTAATCGAAAATCCGGGACGTCGGTGACGGCCGCTTCTTATGGGGGTGCCAGCGATGTGCTATCGCGGCGTGGAATGGACAATACCGATATTTTTTATTCCCGAACAATACCTTTTATTCACTTTGATATTCCATTTTGCTCATACAGAGCCCAAGCCCTGAAACAGACGCGTCAACGCTGCGCGCTCGACTTCGCTGCCGCTGCTCAGGATCTGTCGCACCTGATGCTCAATCTGCGCCACCGACGCCACCGGCAGGTTCAGATGCTCCGGCAAGATCTCATCGCCGCTGCTGACCAGCAGCGCAAAGTGGATCACGTTCTCCAGCTCCCGCGTATTGCCCGGCCAACTGTGCTGCTCCAGCACCCGCTGCGCGTCCTCGCTGATCAACGGCACCGGCAGGTCCAGGCGCTGGCTGTAGATCCCCAGGAAGTACTCGGCCAGGGACAGGATGTCGCCTACGCGCTCGCGCAGCGCCGGCAGTTCCAACTGGCCTTCGCTGAGGTAATGGAACAGGCGCTCATGGAATTTACCCACGGCCACCGCCTGGGCCAGGTCGATGCTGGTGGCAGCGACCAGGCGCACGTCCACCGGGCTCGGCTGATGGGCGCCGACGCGAGTGACTTCGTGGTTTTCCAGGGCGGCGAGCAGCTTGATCTGGATCGGCAGCGGCAAGTCACCGATCTCATCGAGGTACAAGGTGCCGCCGTTGGCCGAGCCGAACCAACCGGCGCGGCTGCTGGCCGCGCCGCTGTGGCTGCCGGCGGCATAGCCGAACAGTTCGGCATCGGCGTAAGTGGGGCTGATCGCACCGCAGTTGACCGACACAAACAGGCCGCTGCGGTCACTGCCACGATGGATATGGCGCGCCAGCAGCTCTTTGCCGCTGCCGGTTTCGCCGCGAATCAGTACGGGCAAGGCACGCGGGGCCAGGCTTTGGAGGTCTTCGCGCAGTTGCCGGGAACGGGGGTCGACAAACACCAGCGCCTTGGCGCGGATGCTCAAGGGGCTTTTTTCGGCATCGGGGAAGGTCAGCAGTGGCTGGCCAAAGGTTTCATGCAGGCTCATGGCAGGCTCCCGCCCCAATTCCACTTAAGGGACGGGGCGTTGAAAAGTATTAGGCGCGGCGCCGGGAGTGATGCTCCAGACGGTTTTGCAGGCGATAGAGGTAGGCGAAACCCTGCTCCCAGCGCTGGTGGCCGGACTTCACGTTGATATGCCCGGCGCCTGCGAGAATTCCGGCTTCAGCCCCCCAGTTCCGCGCCAGCTCCAGGGCCCGAGGGGCGCTGACCGCACTGTCGTTGTCGGAGCTGACGACCTGGCTGGGAAACGGCAACAGGTCGCGCGGAATCGGTGCAAAGTTGCGCAACGCCGGCGCACACGCGGGGCGCTCGACATCCGCCGGGGCCACCAGCAAGGCCCCGCGCACCTGGCGCAGGAACTGCAATGGCGCGCTGGCCGCCCAGTGCGCCACGGTGATGCAACCCAGGCTGTGGGCAATGAGAATCACCGGAGTGCTGTCGGCCGCAATGGCTTCAGCCAGGGCCGCCACCCAGTCTTCGCGGCGCGGGGTCAACCAGTCGGCCTGCTCCACGCGGGCGCTGTTGGGCAGGCTGTTCTGCCAATGGGTTTGCCAATGATCTTCTGGCGATCCTTGCCAGCCCGGCACGATCAGGTAACGGATCAACTCGCTGTGCATGGGTGTGCCCTCCTGCAGCGTTTAACGTTGCTGACCAGTATAGGGACGGGGCATATATTCGTTAAGGAATAAGAAGCTATTTATTAATAACCAAAAACACAAAACCATTTCGCTCAAAATGTAGGCGCTGGCTTGCCGGCGATTGCGCCGTGTCCGCCGAAACATTCATCGACTGACTCACCGCTATCGCTGGCAAGCCAGCTCCTACAGGGGTTGGGAAGACGGCTTAAATCACAGGCAAAAAAAAGGCCGCACCCTGCCAAGGAGACGGCCAAAAAATTGTCGAGGCTGTTGACACTAACGCGCAGTAATCACCGACAGCTTGGTAATTCCCGCTCGCTCAATCGACGCCATGGCCCGAGCCACTTCGCCATAGTTCACACCATCGTCAGCCTGCAGTTGTACCCGCACCTCTGGGTCCTTCGCCTTGGCGGCCTGCAGGTTGAATTCCAGCAGGTCCGGCTGGATTTCATCCTTGTTGATAAACACTTTGCCGGCGCCGTCGATGCTCACCACCAACGGGTCTTTCTGCTCCACCGGGGCCACGGCCTCGGTCTTGGGCAGGTTGATCGGGATCGCATTGGTCAACAGCGGGGCGGTGACGATAAACACCACCAGCAGTACCAGCATCACGTCCACCAGGGGCGTGACGTTGATCTCACTCAGTACCTCGTCGCTGTCTTGGGTGGAGAAGGCCATATCAGGACGCCTCCTTCACTTTTTGCGCGCTGCCCTGGGCGGCGTTTTTGTGCAGCGCCGGGTGGACCAGCACGCGGAACGAATTTTTCTGCGCCAGGCTGTAGAAGTCATGGGCGAAGTCATCCAGGTCGGCAGCTGTCAGCTTCAGGCGACGCAGAAAATAGTTGTAGACCAGTACCGCCGGTACGGCGACGGCGATCCCCACGCCGGTCGCGACCAGCGCCGCACCGATGGGCCCGGCCACGGTTTCGAGGCTGGCGGAGCCCGCGGCGCTGATCCCTTTCAACGCTTCCATGATCCCCCACACGGTGCCGAACAGCCCGATAAAGGGCGAGGTGCTGCCAATACTCGCGACCACGGCCAGGCCGGTTTCCAGGGAGCGCCGCTCACGCACAATCTGCTGGCGCAGGGCACGTTCGAGGCGGTCCTGGTGGTTGATCGCCTGGCTCAAGTCAGCGGCGTGCGGCGCATCACCGACCTGGATCGCTGCATAACCGGCCTGGGCCACACGGGCGGCGGCGCCGGGGTGGGTTTCGCTCAGTTCGGCGGCCGAATCGAGACTCGACGCTGCCCAGAACTGTTTGTGGAACTTGCGATCCTGGGCCTTGAGGCGGCCGAACTGCACGCCCTTGAGCAGGGCCAGGCCCCAGGTGGCGACGGAAAAAACCACCAGCAGCCAGATCACCGCGCTTTCGATGGATTCAAGTGGAGATGCCAGTAACGTCATGATGCGGTCCTCGGTGTAAGCGATAGAGTGTCGAGCAAAGGCTCAATGAATCTTGAAATCGATAGGTACGCTGACCCAGCCATCCTGGGCCACGTCGCCCTGCTTGGCGGGCACGAAGCTCCAGCGCTTCACGGCGCTGAGTGCGGCGTCGTCGAGTTGCTGGCGACCGCTGCTCTTTTGCACCTGGATTTCACCGGGCTTGCCGCTGGCCAATACATGCACCCGCAACAACACCGTGCCTTCCCAGCCACGGCGCTGGGCCAGTGATGGGTACTCGGGCGCCGGGTTCTTCAGGTACGCAGCGTTGGCCGAAGCAGGCGTCACCGGTGCCGGCGCAGGCGCAGCTGGCGTGGGCGCGGGGGGTGCCGGCTGGGGTGGCGCAGGCGGCTGTTCGACGGCTTTGGGCACCGGCTTGGGTTCGGGCTTGGGCACAGGTTTTGGCTTGGGCTTGGGAACCGGCTTGGGTGGCGCCGGCTTGGCCGCCAACTCATCCACGACCGGTGGCGGTGGTTCTACAACTGGCGGCGGTGGCGGTACAGGCGGCGGCGGTTCCACCACCGGCGGCGCCGGCTGGGAAAACTCGATGGTCATCGGTGGAATTTCCGGCGGCACAATCGGCAGCACCGGCACCGGTTTCTGGCTGACCCAGTAGATCACCGCGCCATGCAGCGCCAGCGCCAACAGGCCCAATAAAATGCCTTCACGGCGGCTCAAGATCCCCTTGGGGGTTTTCTGCAAACGCAACTGCCCCAAGGGCGCGCGATGCGGCCGGCCAAGGTCGACCAACTCACCACTCGGTGCCTGGCGCCACTGCGCCTCATGTGCACTGGCGGCGGTCTGGACATTGCCCATTGATTCACTCCCTGCTGTCTTCAGCGAAAAAACCGACGGGCCTGCGGGGCGACCGTCGAGAGCTGAATCATCGGGGGCAGACGCTTATCTCTTAAAGTAATCTTTAAAGTTATACATAGACCAAACAGGAATATGAAAAATCAGCGCTTGGCCCAAAGCCACGCCCCACGGGGCCTAGCGGCGAGAGGCAAAATCATGATGCTTTGCGGGCATGCAAAATATTCCTCAAAGGCATGGCTCAGCGCGGGCTGGCCTCGCATAAATCCCACAATTGCCCCTGCAGGCTCTGCCCCGCCGCCCCCATCCCATTGCGCCCATACAGCGCCAGCCGCACGCCCTGCACCGCGGGCAAACCACTGTCGGCGCCGAGCACCACATGCCCGGCCTGCACCACCCGCTCAGGCAGCAGGCTGATGCCCAACCCCGCCGCCACCGCCGAACACACACTGGCCAGGCTCGCGCTGGAATAGCCAATGCGCCAGCGCCAGCCACCGACTTCCAGGTGCTGGAGCATTTCATTGCGGTACAGGCCGCCCACCGGGAACGCCACCAAGGGCAATGGGTCGCGGCCCAGGGCCGGCATGTGGCGGCTATCGACCCAGCACAACGGCTCCGGCCAGGAGGCCAGGCAGTCGTCGCTGTCGCCCATCTGCTTGACCAGCAACACATCGAACTCACCGCCGCGATACTGACGCAACAGCGCCGGCCCCAGGCCGCTGGTGACCTCCAGGCGCACCCGTGGGTAGGCCACGACAAACGCCGACAGCAACGGCATCAGGCGCTCGGCGGCAAAATCCTCGGGCACGCCCAGGCGCAGCACACCGTCGCTCTGCTGGTTGATCAGCACATCGGCGGCTTCTTCGTTGAGTGCCAGGATGCGCCGCGCATAGGCCAGCAGGCGTTCACCCTCGACCGTTGCCACCACCCGGCGCTGATCACGGTCGAGCAAGCGGCAGCCGACACTGTCTTCCAGGCGGCGCAATTGCTGGCTGACCGTGGATTGGGTGAGGTGCAGGCGTTCGGCGGCGCGGGTGAAATTCGCACAATCGACAACGGCGACAAAACTGCGCAACAGCACGGGATCGAACATGAACACCACCATCGGGTTTGCCACTGGTTGGCATGGTTATATTTAATTTCAGAATACCCCAGGCGGTGGCCATACTTCGCGTTCACCGAGAGGGGAGATTTTCCATGACTGACGATCAGCGTCATCTGCAACGCGCCGTTGCCCTGGCGCAGGACAACGTGGCCTGTGGCGGACGGCCGTTTGGCGCCGTCCTGGTCAAGCACGGCGAGGTGTTGGTGGAAGCGGTCAACCAGATCCACCTCGACCAGGACCCCACTGCCCACGCCGAGATGCTCGCCATTCGCCGCGCCAGCGAGCAACTGGGCCCACGCCTTGAAGGCTGTGTGATCTACGCCAGCGGCCAGCCGTGCCCGATGTGCCTGGGCGCGATGTATATGTGCGGCGTATCCCGCGTGGTGTTTGCCGCGAGCAATGAAATGGCCGCGCCTTTTGGCCTGTCGACCGCAGCGATTTACCAGCAGATGGGCCTGGCACTGAGCGCACAGCCCTTGCCCGTCGAGCACTTGCCTGTGCCGGCCATGCAAGCCCTTTACCGTCAATGGAAAACCCTGCATGACCCTGAATAAATCCCTCGCCGGCTGGGGCCTGCTGGTCGTGCTGGGCCTCAACCTGCGGCCGATCCTCAGCTCTATCAGCCCGTTGCTCGGGGAAATCCGCCTGGCCACCGGCCTGAGTTTCCAGAGCAGTGCCTTGCTCACCAGCCTGCCGGTGGTGTGCATGGGTCTGGTGGCGCTAGTGGGCATCCGTGTCGAGGCGCAGCTGGGCGAACGACGCGGGATTGCCCTGGGCTTGATGATGATCCTGCTGGCGTGCCTGGCGCGCTGGCTGCTGGGCCAGGCACCGGCACTGCTGGCCACGGCGTTGCTGGGCGGCGCCGGGGTAGCGCTGATCCAGGCGCTGGTGCCGGCGATGATCAAGCGCCAGTTCCACCACCGGGTGCCACTGGCGATGGGGGTGTACTCAGCCTCGTTGATGGGTGGCGGTGGCTTGGCGGCGCTGCTCAGCCCGCTGGTGGCCAGCCATTTCCAGCACTGGCAGGCCGGCCTTGGCATCTGGCTGCTGCCGGCGCTCGGCGCGTTGCTGCTGTGGGCGTGGCTGCCGTTGGGCGCGGCGAAAAACCTGCAGGTGAGCGCGCCGCTCCAGGGCCTGCGCAATCGTCGCGCCTGGTTACTGGCGCTGTATTTCGGCCTGGTGAACTGCGGGTACATGAGCATGGTGGCGTGGCTGCCGGCGTACTACCAGCAACTGGGTTGGGGCGTGCTGCCCAGCGGCTCGCTGCTGGCGTTCATGACGATTTTCCAGGTAATTGCCGCGCTGTTGATGCCGGCGCTGGCGCAACGTGGTATCGACCGCCGGCCCTTGCTGACCATCAGCCTGCTGGCCCAGACCGTGGGCTACCTCGGCCTGCTGCTGGCGCCGCTGCAATACCCGCACCTGTGGGTGGCGCTGATCGGCTTCGGCCTGGGGGCATGTTTTGCCCTGAGCCTGCTGTTGACCCTGGACCATCGCCGCGACCCACGGGAAGCCGGGCAACTGGCGGCATTCGTGCAGGGCGTGGGTTTTCTGATCAATGCCGTGTCGCCGTGGATGACCGGCTGGCTGCGCGAACTCACCGGCAGTTTTGTCAGCGCCTGGGTGGTGCTGACCGTGACGGTGATCGCAATGCTGGTGGTGACCCGGGTCTTCAGCCCGGCCACCTACCGCACAGAGCCTGCGCGCGAAGCCGCCCTGCTGTAGGAGCCGGCTTGCCGGCGATGGCGGTGGGTCAGATATCGATCCGGTGACCGATAGACCGCTATCGCCGGCAAGCCGGCTCCTACGGATGGGGGCTAGAAGTCGTAGCGCCCGGTCACCCCCAGCGTGCGCGGGGTGCCCAGCAGCCCTTCATAGCCACCGTTGCCGCCTGTCCACAGGGTGGTGTAGTAGGTCTTGTCGAAGGCGTTTTTCAGCCATAGCGACACGTCCCACTGACCCTGCTGGAAATCGCCGCGCAGGCCGGTGGACAGGTTGACCACCGCATAACCCGGGATCTGCCCGTAATCCGAATCCTCCACCGTACCCACCGCCTTGGACCGGTAGGCATAGCTTGCGGTGACGTAGGGCTCCAAACCGTTATCCAGGTTCCACTTGTATTCGCCGTTGGCGTTGGCAATCCACTTCGAGGCGCCCACCACCGGGTGCCCGCTGAGATCGCACGAGGCCGGTGCACCCGGGCGCAGGCTGACTTCCGGTGGGCATGGCGCATCTTTGTACGACAGGTAGCGCACATCGTTGAACGAGCCATTGATGTTCAGCGTCAGGCCACGGATCGGCACCAGGGTGCTTTCCAGCTCCACCCCACGCGAGCGCACGGAGCCGGCGTTGGTCAGGTACTGCACGCGGTTGCCATAGTCGTAGGCGTTGGTCTGGTAGCCGTTGACCTGGGTCCAGAACAGGTTGGCGTTGAGTTGCAGGCGACGGTCCCACAGCGTGCTCTTAAAGCCCAACTCGGCGTTGTTGGCGCGCTCGGTGCCGATCAACAGCGAGTCTGCGCCAGCGGTCGGGGCAGAGCCCACTGCCAGGTTGACCCCGCCGGATTTCTCACCGTGGGACAAGGTCGCATAGCCGAGCAAGTCATCGCTGAAACGGTAGCTGAGGTTGAGCAGGCCAGAAGGGCTGGTGCTGTACTGGTTGAGATCGCCGGAATCGTAGGCTCCGGCACGGCCACGGCGTGCGGTGGCTGCCGCGCCCGCCACGGTTGCGCCACCCAGCGGCGCGTTGCGGCTGACCGAGGCGCTTTTTTCTTCATAGGTGCCGCGCAGGCCGGCAGTGAAATCCAGGCGTTCGGTAAGGTGCCAGGTGCCCTGGGCGAACAGGGCAAAACTGTCGGTGCGGATATGCCCGTTGCCGACGCTGCTGACATTGCTCAAGGCCCCAGCAGGCGTGCCGTTCCAGATATCGGCCTGGGGCCCGTAGTAAGCGAAGGATTTGTTGTCCAGGTCGGAGCCAAAGTAGTAAGCGCCCACCACGTAATCGAAGAACCCACCGGTAGGCGAGGCCAGGCGAAACTCCTGGGACCACTGTTTATCTTCCACCGACACACCAGCGTTATACGAGGCCGGCACGTTAAGGCCGTCGTCGTTGCGCGGGGTGAAATTCCACCAGCGGTAGGCGCTGACCGAGGTCAGGGTGAAGTCGCTGGGCAGGGTCCAGTTGGCCTCAAGGGACGTGCCACCCTGGAACACTGTGACGCGCTGGTCGTTGTCCAGGTTGACCTTGCGGTGGGAGCCATTGACCAGGGTCGCCCCGGCCGCATCGGCCCGCGATTGGTAGAGGTTGGTGCCGTTGATGGTCGGGCCGGTGCTGTACAGCACGCGGGTGCCGGCGCTGGAGTCCTCTTCGTTGTAGTCGCCGATCCAGCGCAGGTTGAACGCCTCGTTGGGTTTGTACAGCAGTTGCCCGCGAAAGCCCTGGCGTGAACCGCCGTTGAGGTCGTGGCCGTTGTATTGGTTCTGGATATCGCCGTCGCTGCGGGTGCGATAGGCCGAAAAGCGCCCGGCCAGCTCATCGTTGAGCGGCCCGGAAATCGTGCCCTTGGTCTGGAAATAACCGTCTTCGCCCACCGAGGTCTCGATGCTGCGCTCCGGGGTGAAGCTCGGCGCGCGGGTGCTGATATTGATCACCCCGGCCGTGGTGTTCTTGCCAAACAGCGTGCCTTGCGGGCCGCGCAAGACCTCAAGCTGCTCGATGTCCATCAGGTCGAATACCGCCATGCCCGGGCGCCCGAGGTACACGTTATCGATATACAGCCCGACACTGCCTTCCAGGCCATCGCTGGCCGGGTTGTTGCCCAGGCCGCGAATCGACACGCTGGACTGGCGCGCATGCATGTAGGCGACGTTGACGCTGGGCACCAGTTGCTGCAAATCCTGGATCCGGTAGACCCGCTGGCTTTCCAGCGCCTGGCCACCGATCACACTCATGGGCGTGGGCACTTCCTGGGCGCTTTCGGTGCGGCGGCGAGCCGTCACGGTGACCGTTTCCAGTTGCCCGCTGGCGCTCTCGCCCTTGCGCGCGGGGGCGGGTGTTTCGGCGGCCTGGCTCGGCAACCAACTGGCACTGCCCGCCAGCAACAGCGCCAGGGGCAGGCGCTTGAGCCGCCAGGGGGAAGACGGTACAGCGGGCTTCGACACACTCATAAGCGGCTCCGGAATCGCGGAATATGCACAGTCACATATTCGATAAAGTTATTTATTTATGTTTTTACAAACATTTACTGCATAAGAGATAGCCTTTATAAGGAGTCGACCTAATGCATAGCCAATGCATTTCCCCGATATTTTTAATGTGAAAAATGCATATCGACTTGCGCCAGCTCCGTCACTTCATCGCCCTCGCCGAACAGCGCAGCTTTGTCGCGGCCGCGACCACCGTGAACCTGTCGCAATCGGCCTTCAGCCGTAGCATCCAGGCCCTGGAGCACAGTGCCGGCTGCCAACTGGTGGATCGCGGGCGCAAGGACCTGGCCCCGACCAAGCAAGGCCAGGTGCTGCTGGAACATGCACGGCGCCTGGTCAGCGGCGCGCAGCAGTTGGCCAACGAGATCAGCCAGTTCAACGGCCTGGAAGCCGGCGAGCTGCGCTTTGGCTGCGGCCCGGCCCCGGCGGCCGGGTTGATCCCGCGCGCGATCGGCAGCTTTATCGGGCGCTACCCCAAGGCTCGCGTGCAGTTCCAGGTGGATGACTGGCAAAGCCTGGGCAAGCGCCTGCTCAGCGAAGAGTTCGAATTCTTCGTCGCCGACACCCGCCACTTCGAAGCCAACCCCGACTACCAGACCCACCGCCTGCGCCCGCGCAAATGGCACTTTTGCTGCCGCAGCGGGCACCCGTTGGCCCAGCGCGAAAGTGTCAGCGCCGCCGAGCTGATGAGTTATCCCCTGGCCGTGACCATCCGCCCGCCGAACCTGCGCAAGGTCATCGTCGACCTCAGCGGCCGGCCGGACTACACGCCCAATGTCGAATGCGAGAACGGCTACAGCCTGCTGGGGGTGGTGCTGCGTTCCGACGCCATCGGTATCGTCAGCGCCAACAGCGACGTGCTGCACATGGCCCGGGGCGACTTGGTGTGCTTGAAGATCGACGGCCTGGCCGAAGACCTGGAGGAGCGTTACACCCGCTATGGCATCGTCAGTCGGGCGGGGTATCGGTTGTCGCCGCTGGCGGAGGCGATGATCGAGCAGATCAAGGAGGTGGATGAGCAGGATGAGCAGGTGTGTGAGCTGGAGAATCTTGCGGTCTGAACGACCGCTATCGCGGGCAAGCCCGCTTCCACAGGTTGATCGCATTCCAATGTGGGCTGACCATGCACCGACTGCATAAACCTCATTCCCCAAATGCACTTGCCTCACCCCCGCTTCACCGGCGAAAAACACCGCCTGTTCCCCGTTCGGTAAACCCTCATGTCCCCTGTGCGCAACGTGCTCTACATCATGTGCGACCAACTGCGTCGCGATTACCTTTCCTGCTACGGCCACGCCCACCTGCACACGCCCAATATCGATCGCCTGGCCGCCGCCGGCGTGCGTTTCAGTCGTGCCTACACCCAGGGCACGATCTGCGGGCCGTCGCGCATGTCGGCCTATACCGGGCGCTACGTCAGCAGCCATCAAGTGGCATGGAACGCCGTGCCGCTGCCCCTGGAAGAGCTGACCATCGGCGACTACCTGCGCCCCCACGGTATCCGCACCGCGCTGGTGGGCAAGACCCACGCCACGCCCAATCTCGACGCCTTGCAACGCCTGGAGATCGACCCCGACAGCGCGCAAGCGCAGCCACTCAACGAGGTCGGATTCGAGGCGTACTTTCGCCATGACGGGATCTTCCCCGACAGCCCGCTGTTCGAAAGCAAGCGCGAGTCCGCGCCCTACACCCACTACCTGCGCGAACAGGGTTATGCCGGCGCCAATCCCTGGCATGAATGGGCCAACGCCGCCGCCGGCGAAGGCGGGGAAGTGCTGAGTGGCTGGCACATGCGCAACGCCCACTTGCCGGCGCGGGTGGACGAGGCGCATTCGGAGACGGTCTACACCACCGACCGCGCCATCGACTTTATCCACGAACAAGGCGAGCAGCCCTGGTGCCTGCACCTGTCGTACATCAAGCCGCACTGGCCCTATATCGCGCCTGCGCCGTATCACGCGTTGTATGGCGTCGATCAGGTGCAGGCGCCCATCCGCGCCGAGCCCGGGCAGGCCAGCGATCACCCGGTGTACCAGGCCTTCCGCCAACACCAGGAAAGCCTGAATTTTTCTCGCGACGAGGTACGGCTACGGGTGATTCCCACCTACATGGGCCTGATCAAGCAGGTCGATGACCAGCTCGGCCGACTGTTCGATGTGCTGCACAGCACTGGCCGCTGGGATGACACGCTGATTGTGTTCACCAGCGACCATGGCGACTTCCTCGGCGACCACCACCTGGGCGAAAAAGAGTTTTTGCTGGAGCCCGCGGTGGGGGTTCCGCTGATTGTCCGCGACCCGCGTGCCGCTGCCGATATCAGTCGGGGTACGGTGGACGCGCGCCTGGTGGAAACCATCGATGCCCTGCCCACGTTCCTTGAGGCCCTGGGCCTGCCCAACGCCGAGCATCGCCTGGAAGGCCGCTCGTTGATCGCGCTGCTGCATGGCCTGGAAACCGACTGGCGCCGCTACGCCATTGCCGAGTACGACTACGCCTTCCAGGCCCCGGCCCGCGAACGCCTGGCGCAGCCGATCGACCGTTGCCGCATGACCATGGTGCGCAGCGAACGCTGGAAATACCTGGCCTATGACGGCTTTCGCGCGCAGCTGTTCGACCTCGAAAACGATCCCCAGGAACTGCACGATTTGGGCGCTGACCCGGCGTATGCCCCGGTGCGCGAAGAGCATCAGGGCTATCTGTTCGAATGGCTGCGGGGTTTGAAGCGGCGCACCACCATCAGCCACGCGGAGATTGACCTGCGTGGCCAACGGTTTCGTTATGGGGAGCCGGAAGCGGAAAAGGTGGTGCAGATCGGGGTTTGGTGACCCCCCCCCTGTGGGAGCGGGCTTGCCCGCGATAGCGGTGGATCAGCCAACACAGTTGTTAACTGACATACCGCTATCGCGGGCAAGCCCGCTCCCACAGTTGATCTCCCACAGTTGATCTGCGCTGGGCTACACGCCCTTGATGGTCTGGCTCCGCTGCCCCTGTACCCCGACCGGCACATCACCCTTGAGGGTCACGCGGCGCACGATGCGTTCCTGGGTGCCGTAGTCATCCACTGCGTAATGCTGGGTGGCGCGGTTGTCCCAGATCGCTACGTCGCCGGTGTTCCAGCGCCAGCGCACGGTGTTTTCCAGGCGGGTGACGTGGCTTTGCAGCAAGTTGAACAAGTGCGCGGAATCGGCCTGCGAGTAGCCCTTCAGGCGCTTGACGAAATGCCCCAGCAGCAAGGTCTTCTCGCCGCTGACCGGGTGTACGCGCACCACCGGGTGCTCGGTCTCGTACACCGTCGAGGTGAAGATTTTGCGGTATTCCTCGAGCTTTTCAGGCGCCACATCCGGCTTGCGCGCGGCGTAGTCGTATTCGTTGCTGTGTACCGCCCACAGGGTGTCGGCCAGCGCGCGCACTTCGGGCGTCAAGTCGTTGTAGGCGCTGGAAGTGTTGGCCCAGACCGTGTCGCCACCCGATGGCGGCGCCAGCACCGAACGCAGGATCGAGGCCTTGGGGTACGCATCGACGAAGGTCACATCGGTGTGCCAGGAGTTGGCACGATGACCACGGGCGCCATCGAGTTCCAGCAAAAACCGCGTGCCATCGCGCACCGGCACCGTGGGGTGGGCAATCGGCTCGCCGAGCAAGTGGGCAAACGCTTCCTGGCTCTGGTCATCGAGGTGAGTCTGCTGCCGAAAGAAGATCACCTTGTACTGCACCAGCGCTTGCTGGATGGCGTCGACGGTGGCGGCGTCGAGGTCGCCGGACAGTTTGATGCCCCGGATCTCGGCGCCGATACGCCCGGCGACCGGGTGGATATCCAGCGCCAGGGCGACGGGTTGAACAGCGAGTGCGGCATTGCTCATTGGATGACCCTCATGTGTCTGCTTACGGTTGGGTGACGCTGTGCCAACGCTCTATTCATATGCAATTTAGGTCTAGCAAATGAACACATGCTTCGTTGACGGAATAAGAGCTTGCATTTAAAACCTCAGCTCCCCTGGTCGCAAATGCCTTCGACCTATTTTTAAAATGCCGGGAAAGCATATGGATCTTCGCCAACTGCGCTACTTCATCGCCCTCAACGAACACCGCAGTTTTGTGCGCGCGGCCGACGCCATGGGCATCACGCAACCGGCGTTCAGCCGCAGCATCCAGGGCCTGGAACAGGAATTTGGCTGCGTGCTGGTGGACCGTGGCCACAAGGATCTGCGCCCCACCCCGGAAGGCCAGGTGGTGCTGCAACATGCCCTGAGCCTGGTGCACGGCGCCGCGCTGCTGAGCAGTGAAGTGACGCGCATGACCAAGCTCGATGCCGGCGAACTGCGCTTCGGTTGCGGCCCGGCGCCAGCGGTGAAGCTGGTGCCGGACGCGGTGGCGCGCTTCGTCAACGCGCACCCGAAAATCCGCACGCGATTTCAGGTGGATAACTGGGAAACCCTGAGCCGCAGCCTGAGCCGGGAAGAGATCGAATTCTTTATCGCCGACATCCGCCAGTTCGAAGCCGATCCGAATTTTCAGACCCAGGCGCTTTCGCCCAAGCGCGGGGTATTTTTTTGCAGGCCTGGCCACCCACTGCTGGCCAAGGACAGCCTTTCGACCAACGACATGTTCGACTACCCGCTGGCGTCGCCGCTGATCTCCCAGGGCATTCGCAAACTGCTGGCGAACCTCAGCGGGCGCATGGACTTTTCACCGAGCATCCAGACCGAACACTTCCCGGCGCTGGTGAAGATCGTGTTGCAGTCCAACGCCATTGGCGTGGGCACCGAGGAAGCCTTTGCCGAGGACATCGCCCGCGGCGCCCTGGTGCTGCTGCACTGGCGCAACCTGCCACAGAACATGGAGACCATGAGCGCGCGGTGCGGGATCGTCAGCCGCACCGGCTCGCGCTTGTCGCCGGCGGCAAAAGCGATGATCGAGACGTTGGTGGCGGTGGATCGGCAGGAGGTGGATGTGGCGGTCTGAAGGGCGCCATCGCAGGCAAGCCAGCTCCCACATTTGACCGCACTCCCATGTGGGGGCTGGCTTGCCTGCGATGAGGCCCGTTCATGCACTGTAGATTTCACTTCGCGGTCTAGCGGGCCCCTGTAGGAGCCGGCTTGCCGGCGAAAAACCTGAGCACACTGCGGGGCACCAGGCACCCCGCGTTATCGTTGAAGGCTCCTACAGTTGCGCCGCCACCAACCCCGGCACCACCCAATCACTGACCTGGAACGACTTGCGAATCAGCCGCTCCTTCGAAGCCAGATCCACCGCGTCCTGCAGCTTGCCCAGGAACACCGGATCCAACGTCGACGGGAAAATCTCACTGAGTTTCTGATCCTTCAGATCATTGGTCAGAATCACCGGCGGATAACTCGCCAGCCCCGACACCAAATCGATATACGCCTGCTTGTTGTTGTCATCGGTCAACCACTGCACCGCCTGCTGCTGCGCCTTGAGCAGCTTGGCCACCACCTCGGGATGGGCGTCGACAAACGTGCCGCTGCCCACCAGCACCGCCTGGATGCTGCCTGCGTCGCCAAGGTCCTTGGTGGTCAGGGGGATTTCGGCCAGGCCCTTGGCCTGCAATGAACTGAGGTTCGACCCGCCCCAGGTCGCATCGATCTGCTTGGCGGCCAGGGCGGCCACGGCGGCGTTGAAATCCAGGTTGATGATCTTCAGGTCCTTTTCACTCAAGCCCTGGCTGGCCAGGGCGCCGTTGAGGGACAACTGGGTGGCCGTGCCGCGAAACACCGCCACACGCTTGCCCTTAAGGTCCTGCAAGGTCTTGATCCCCGAGCCCGGCACCACGCCCAGGTATTGCTTCACCCCGCGAGCGGTGGCGCTCAACAGGCGGGTGTCGAGGCCATTGGAACGGCCGATGATCGCTGCCAGGTCGCCCAGGTAAGCCAGGTCCACCTGGCCGTTGGCAAAGGCTTCATTGATCACGGGGCCGGCACCCTTGAAGTAATTCCACTGGATCTTGATGCCCTGGTCGGCGAAGGCTTTTTCAAAGATCTGCTGGCTCCTCAGCACATCCGTCAAGCCACCACCGCTGTTCTGGGTACCGGCGCTCAGGTCGGGCACGGCGATGCGGATTTCCTTGAGGTCGGCGGCATGCACCAGCCCGGCGAGCGCGGTGCCGGCGACCAGGGTGATCAAGCGTTTAAAGGGCAGTTTCATAGCGGTGCTCCTGTGGGCGACGGTGGCCTTTGGAGCAGAAAGTACGCACAACACGATCAAAACTTTAAATACTATAAATTCACAATTTAATAGCTTTTTGGACTATGCAGCCGCAGACGCCGGTTCCAGAGGGTTATGCATCAACAGCATGGAAAATATTCTCCAAATGCATTGGATGCGTGTTGGGCAGAGGCTTTAAATGGTTTTTCTTATCCCTAAATAATCTTGATTGTTTGTTTATAAGATCAAAATCACATAACGCACTCGCCGACCACGGAGGTCTTCCATGGCCCGAATCTCACTGTTGAGCCTGCCGCTCGCCGCCCCTGCCAAGGCCGGGCGGGCACATTGGCCGAACCTGAGTGAACGCCTGCTGCCATGGCTGCTGCCACTCACGCTGTTTGCGCTGTGGTGGCTGGCCAGCCGTCAGCACTGGATGAGCGAGCAAATATTGCCCGCCCCCGCGCTGGTCTGGAGCAGCGCCGTGGAGCTGGCCGGCGGCGAGTTGTGGAGCCATTTGGCGATCAGCCTGCAACGGCTGTTCTGGGGTTTGCTCGCAGGGGTCGGCGCCGGAGCGTTGCTGGGTGCGCTGCTGGGCTTGAGTGCCCGCGCCGAGCGCCTGGTGTTCCCCACCTTCAGCGCCCTGTCGCAAGTCCCGACCCTGGCCTGGATCCCGCTGTTCATGGTGTTTTTCGGGATTGGCGAAACCCTCAAGCTGGTGGTGCTGGTCAAGGCGATTGTGGTGCCCGTGACCCTGCACACCCTGGTCGGCGTGCGCGACGCCCAGCCCGGTTTACGCGAGGCCGCGCGGGTGCTGCGCTTGCCCACGCACCTGCTGATCCGCCGGCTGATCCTGCCCGCCGCACTGCCCGCCTTCATGGCAGGTGTACGCCTGGCCCTGGCCGCCGGCTGGACCTCGTTGCTGGCCGTGGAATTGCTGGCCTCCAGCGAAGGCATCGGCTACCTGATGGTGTGGGCACGGCAGCTGTTCATGCTCGATATCGTATTTGTATGCATCGTGGTCATTGGCGTGCTGGGCGTGGCGATGGATCGCGGCATTGGCTGGCTGGATCGCAAGTGGGTGCACTGGCCCCATCCGGCGACCGCGCAGATCCGCCGTGGCCCGCGCTACCAGGGCTGGCAACGCCTGCAACCGTGGTTGCTGCCCTTGAGCCTGTTGGCGCTGTGGCAGTCGGCGACAGCCCTGGACTGGGTCGATCCCAATATCCTGGTCAGCCCGTGGACCGTGTTGTACACCACCGCCAGCGGCATATTCGATGGCAGCCTGCCCAGCGCCCTGGGCAAAAGCCTGGGACGCACCTTGAGTGGCTTGCTCCTTGGCGGCGGGCTGGGTTTTGCCCTTGGCCTGCTGTTGGGCCTGTCGCGCCGCAGTGAGCGGGTATTGGGCCCGACCCTGGCGGCGCTGCGCCAGATCGCGATTTTTGCCTGGGTACCGCTGCTTACCGCCTGGTTCGGCCTGGGGGAGTTGGCCAAGTCGGTGTTTATCGCCCTTGCCGCGTTTTTCCCGCTGTTTATCGCCACCCAACGCAGCGTGCTCAACCTCTCGCCGCAGCTCAATGAAGCCGCCCAGGTGCTGCGCCTGAGCCTGGCCCTGCGCCTGCGCCGCCTGGTGCTGCCGGGGGCGGCGGCGGGCATTTTTGCCGGGCTGCGCCTGAGCCTGATCTACGCCTGGCTGGGCACCATCGGCGCGGAATATTTCATGCCGTCCAATGGCGGCATCGGCAGCCTGATGATCGGCGCCCAACAGCTGCTGCGCATGGACCTGATCATGAGCGGCATGCTCCTGGTCGGCCTCACGGGCGCGGCACTCAACCTTATCGGCCAACGCATCGAAACCCGCGCCACGCGCTGGAGACACGCATGACTGCACCTATCGTCAGCTTCAACCATGTGGGCAAGACCTTCGACGTCGATGGCTTCGAGCTGGAGGCCATCCGCGAATTCAACCTGGACATTGCCGAGGGCGAGTTCGTCGCGATTGTCGGTTCCAGCGGCTGCGGCAAATCCACCTTGCTGCGCCTGCTGATCGGCCTGGATACGCAGTTTCGCGGCGAAATCCGCGTCGATGGCAAGGCCGTGCAAGGCATCGGCGGCGAGCGCGGCATCGTGTTCCAGGAACACCGTTTGTTCCCGTGGCTGACGGTGGCAGAAAACATCGGCCTGGGCCTGGTCAACGAGCCTTTGAGCGAGGCCCAGCGCCAACAGCGCATCAGCGATTTTATCGAACTGGTGGGCCTCACCGATTTCACCCGCGCCTACCCACACCAATTGTCCGGCGGCATGGCACAACGGGTGGCAATCGCCCGTGGCCTGGTGGCCAGCCCGCGCATCCTGTTGCTGGACGAGCCCTTCGGCGCCCTCGACGCCCTGACCCGCCAGCAGATGCAGGATGAACTGCTGGCGATCCGCGCCCGCGCCAGAATCACCACGGTGCTGGTGACCCACGATGTGGAAGAAGCGATTTTTCTTGCCGACCGCGTGGTGGTGATGGAGCCCCGGCCCGGGCGGATCAAGCAGGTGGTGGATATCGCCCTGCCCCATCCGCGCCAGCGCAGCAGTTTCGACTTCCACCAATTGCGCGAAGAACTGCTGCACGAGCTGATCAGCGACGACCATTACCAGCCGCCGCTGCGTGAACAGATCCGTGACCTGCCCCTGGCGTTTATTGCCTGCTGATTGAGGAGTGTCTTGATGTCGCAACGTCCCAACTTTCTAGTGATCCTGGCCGATGACATGGGCTTCTCCGACCTTGGGGCCTTTGGCGGGGAGATCTCTACGCCGCACCTGGACGCCCTGGCGCTCAACGGCCTGCGCCTGACCGATTTTCACACCGCGCCCACCTGCTCGCCGACCCGTTCGATGCTGCTCACCGGCACCGACCACCATATCGCCGGGATCGGCACCATGGCCGAGGCGCTGACCCCGGAGCTGATCGGCAAGCCGGGCTATGAGGGCTACCTCAACGACAAGGTGGTGGCCCTGCCCGAACTGCTGCGCGACGCCGGCTACCAGACCCTGATGAGCGGCAAATGGCACCTGGGACTGACCGCCGAACTGGCGCCCCACGCCCGGGGTTTCGAGCGCTCGTTCTCGCTGCTGCCGGGGGCGGCCAACCACTATGGTTTCGAGCCGCCCTACGACGACACCACCCCTGGCCTGCTCAAATCCACCCCGGCGCTGTATATCGAGGACGACCGGTTCGTCGAGCAATTGCCCGAAGGTTTCTATTCCTCGGATGCCTTTGGCGACAAGCTTTTGCAGTACCTCAAGGAACGCGACCAGGCCCGGCCGTTCTTCGCCTACCTGCCGTTTTCCGCCCCGCACTGGCCGTTGCAGGCGCCGGTAGAGATCGTCGACAAATACCGTGGCCGCTACGACGCCGGTCCCGAGGTGCTGCGCCTGGAGCGCCTGGAAAAACTCAAGGCCCTGGGGCTGATCGATGCCGAGGTCGAGCCCCATCCGCTGATCGAGCTGAACACCCAGTGGGCGGCCCTGAGCGATGAACAACGCCAGGTCTCGGCGCGGGCCATGGAAGTGTATGCGGCGATGGTCGAGCGCATGGACTGGAACATCGGCCGGGTGGTGGAGTACCTGCGCCAGCAGGGGCAACTGGACAATACCTTCATCCTGTTTATGTCCGACAACGGCGCCGAGGGCGCGCTGCTGGAAGCCTTCCCCAAATTCGGGCCTGAGCTGCTGACTTACCTCAACCAGCATTACGACAACAGCCTGGGCAACATCGGCCGCGCCAACTCCTATGTCTGGTATGGACCGTCCTGGGCCCAGGTGGCGACCGCGCCGTCGCGCCTGTTCAAGGCCTTCACCACCGAAGGCGGGATCCGCGTGCCGGCGCTGGTGCATTACCCGCAGTTGGCACTCAAGGGTCGGATCAGCCATGGCTTTGGCACGGTGATGGATATCACCCCGACCATTCTCGACCTGGCCGGCGTGCGCCACCCCGGCAAACAGTGGCGCGGCAAGCCGATTGCGCCGCTGCGAGGCAAGTCGTGGCTGGGCTTTTTATCTGGGGAAACCGCGCAGGTGCACGACGAACATACCGTCACCGGCTGGGAGCTGTTCGGCCGCCGGGCGATTCGCCAGGGGCAGTGGAAGGCGGTGTACATCCCAGGGCCCGTGGGGCCGGCGACCTGGCAGCTGTATGACTTGGGCAGGGATCCTGGAGAGATCCATGACCTAGCGTTGAGCCAGCCGGAAAAGCTGGCGACCTTGATTGGCCATTGGCAGCAGTATGTGGAGGAGACCGGGGTGGTGCTGAGTGCTTCGCCGTTTCAGCCGGACTGAGGTTTTTCAGTGTCTGGGCTGGCCCCATCGCGGGCAAGCCCGCTCCCACATTTTTTGATTTGTGAATACATTCGAATGTGGGAGCGGGCTTGCCCGCGATGGGGCCAGTGAAGGCGCCGCATCAACCCTGCGCCATCTCCCGCAACCGCAGGGCATCAAGTATCTCAATCTCCCCATACCCCAACCGCACAACGCCCTGCTCTTGCAACGCCTTGAGCAGCGCATTGATCGTCTGGCGCGACACACCCAGCATCGCCGCCAAATCTTCCTGCGCCAGTTGCACCACGCGCCGCGAGCCGTCGATCTCGCCATAACCCTCGGCAATCATCCACAACCGATGGGCCACCCGCACCGACGCCGGCGCAAGGCTCAACTGCTCGATATTGATAAAGGTCAGCCGCAACTTCTGGCTCATCAACAACGCCATGTCCCGCCAATAGGCCGGGCTTTGCGCAAGCAAGTGCAGGATCGCCGACTGCGGCACCTGCAACAGCGTGCAAGGCCCGACCGCACAAGCGTCATGGGTGCGTGGCAGGCCGTCGAACACGGCGATTTCGCCAAACCAGAAGGGCGCTTGCGCCAGGCTCAACAACGCCTCCTTGCCCTGGGCGCTCACTGCGCTGATGCGCAGGCTGCCATCGAGCACCGCATACAAGCCACATGGCGGATCACCGCGCTTGAACAGCACCTGCCCCGCCGCCAGCTGCCGCACGCGGGCGTGGGCCAGCAGGCTATGCTGCAAGGGAGCAGGCAGATGGCGGTACCAGTGGCCGCTGGACAGGCGCCCATGCCAAGACTCTGCGTCCATGAGAACTCCAAAGATTGTCGCCCAGTTGACAGTTTGTCGCAGTCCTACAGGGCATGATCAAGCATCCTACAGGAGGAATAACAATGAAAAGCCTCGTCGACCACCTCAGCCAATACGCCGCCTACCACCGCGACCCGCGCAACATCGCCAGCCACTTTATCGGCATCCCCATGATAGTGGTGGCCGTCGCCGTGCTGCTGTCACGCCCCGAATGGCAGGTGGCCGGCCTGTGGCTATCACCGGCGGTGCTGCTGGCGCTGTTTTCTGCAGGGTTCTACCTGCGCCTGGAACTGGCGCTGGGGGTGTTGATGAGTGTGCTGATGGGCCTGTCGGTCTGGGCTGGGCATGTGCTGGCGGCGCAAAGCACGCTGGTGTGGCTCAGCAGCGGCATCGGCCTGTTTGTGCTGGGCTGGGTGATCCAGTTTGTCGGCCATTACTACGAGGGGCGCAAGCCGGCCTTTGTCGATGACGTGTCCGGGCTGATCGTCGGGCCGCTGTTTGTGGTGGCGGAGTTGGCGTTTTTGCTGGGGTTGCGCCATGAGCTCAAGCGGCAGATTGAAGAGCGGTCGGGGCCGGTGCGCGCGCTCGCTCGACACACACCTGTGTAGGCGCTGGCTTGCCTGCGATAGCATCACTGCGGTGTGACTGATACACCGAGGTGTCTGCATCGCAGGCAAGCCAGCTCCTACAGGTGATTGGCAGGCCAGAGACTTAGGCTTTTTGCCAGACCTTGGGTTTGAAGAACAACGTCTCGCCCCGCTCCAGCCCGGTCAGGCTGTCGTGATCCTTCACCACTTCCGCTTCGATCAGTTCGCTCTGGCCTTCGACCTTCAGCGTGACCCGCGTGGTAGCGCCCAGCGGGCGGATGTCGCGCACTTGCGCAGCGTGGTGGTCTTCCAGTTCATGGCGTGACAACGACACTTCGTGCGGGCGGAACAGCAGGTGCTGGTCTTCGCCCAGGTGCAGGCGGTTGGAGTCGCCGAGGAAGTGATAGACGAAATCGCTGGCCGGGTTTTCGTAGACGTCGCCCGGCGAGCCGATCTGCTCGATCACGCCTTTGTTCATCACCACGATCCGGTCGGCAACTTCCATGGCTTCTTCCTGATCGTGGGTCACGAACACCGAGGTCAGGTTGATGTCCTCGTGCAGGCGGGCCAGCCAGCGGCGCAGCTCTTTACGGACCTTGGCGTCCAGGGCGCCGAAGGGTTCGTCGAGCAGCAGCACCTTGGGCTCCACCGCCAGGGCGCGGGCCAGGGCGATCCGCTGGCGCTGGCCGCCGGAGAGTTGTTCCGGGTAGCGATCCGACAACCAGTCCAGTTGCACCATGTTCAGCAGTTCGTGGACCTTGGCGGCGATCTGGGTTTCGTTCGGGCGCTGGCTCTTAGGTTTCATGCGCAGGCCGAACGCGACGTTGTCGAACACGGTCATGTGGCGGAACAGCGCGTAGTGCTGGAACACAAAACCGACGTTGCGATCACGCACATCGTGGCCGGACACGTCTTCGCCGTGGAACACGATGCTCCCGGCATCCGGGGTTTCCAGGCCGGCAATGATGCGCAGCAAGGTGGTCTTGCCGCAGCCGGAGGGGCCAAGCAATGCCACCAGCTCGCCACTCTGGATATCCAGATTGATGCTGTCCAGGGCCTTGAAGGCGTTGAAGTTCTTGCTGACGTTACGGACTTCGATCGACATGACTTATTCCTCAGCCGCACCGGCGCGCAGGCGGTTAATACGGTTCTCGCTCCACTGCTTGAGCAGCAGGATGAAGAGCGCCAGGATCAGCAACAGACTCGCCACCGCAAACGCGGCGACGTGGTTGTATTCGTTGTAGAGAATCTCGACGTGCAGCGGCAAGGTGTTGGTCACGCCGCGAATGTGGCCGGACACCACCGACACCGCGCCGAACTCACCCATTGCCCGCGCAGTACACAGCACCACGCCGTAGATCAGGCCCCACTTGATGTTGGGCACGGTGACATGCCAGAACATCTGCCAGCCATTGGCGCCCAGAAGGCGCGCGGCTTCTTCTTCCTGGGTGCCCTGCTCCTGCATCAGCGGGATCAACTCACGGGCCACGAACGGCACGGTGACGAAGATCGTCGCCAGCACGATGCCCGGCAAGGCGAAGACGATCTGGATATCGTGATCCTGCAACCACGGCCCAAAGAAGCCCTGGGCACCGAACATCAGCACGTAGACCAGGCCGGCGATCACTGGCGAGACCGAGAACGGCAGGTCGATCAGGGTCACCAGCATGCTCTTGCCACGGAACGAGTACTTGCTCACGCACCAGGCCGCACTGACGCCGAATACCAGGTTGAGCGGCACCGAGATCAGCACCGCAATCACCGTCAGCTTCAAGGCCGACAGCGCGTCGGGCTCAAAGATCGCGGCAAAGAACGCGCCCAGGCCGAGCTTGAGGCCCTGGGACACCACGATAAACAGCGGCAACAGCAAAAACAGGGCGAAGATCAGCCAGCCAAGGCCGATCAGGATACGGCGCGAAACCGCACTGCCACGGCGGGCAGCGTTGGCCGAAGACGCGGCGGAAATAGACGATTGGGACATGTTCCGCGCCTCCTTATGGGTGTTCGATGCGCCGCTGCAACAAGTTGATCAGCAGCAGCAGGACAAAGGAAACCACCAGCATCAGCACGCCGATGGAGGTAGCGCCGGTGTAGTCGTATTGGTCGAGCTTGACCATGATCAGCAGCGGCAGGATCTCGGTTTTCATCGGCATGTTGCCGGCAATGAAAATCACCGAGCCGTACTCACCCACGCCACGGGCAAACGCCAGGGCAAACCCGGTCAACCAGGCTGGCAGCAGCGCCGGCACGAGGATGTAGCGGAACACCTGCAAGGGCTTGGCGCCCAGGCAGGCGGCGGCTTCTTCGATTTCCCGGGGGATATCGGCCAATACCGGCTGCACGGTGCGCACCACAAAGGGCAGGGTGACGAAGGTCAGGGCCAGGGTGATGCCCAAAGGGGTGTAGGCGATCTTGAAGCCCATGTCGGTGGCGAACTGGCCGACCAGGCCGGACGGCGCGTACAGCGCAGTCAGCGCAATACCGGCCACGGCGGTGGGCAGGGCGAACGGCAGGTCGATCATCGCGTCGATAATCTTGCGCCCGGGGAAGGTGTAGCGCACCAGCACCCACGCCAGCAACGTACCGATCACGCCGTTGATCAGCGCGGCGTACAGGGCGGTACTGAAGCTCAACTTCAAGGCTGCCCAGACCCGCGGCGCCGAGATGATGGCCCAGAACTGATCCCAGGTGAGTTGGGCGGCATGGACGAACATGGCCGCCAGCGGTATGAGCACAATCAGGCTGAGGTACACCAAGGTGTAGCCCAGCGTCAGCCCGAAGCCGGGTATGACGGGGGAGATACGACGCGACATAAAAGTCCTTGGTTAACAGTTCAATACCACTGCAGGAACGAACTCATGTGGGAGCGGGCTTGCTCGCGAAAGCGGTGTGTCAGTCACTAAATGCGTTGACTGGCACACCGCTTTCGCGAGCAAGCCCGCTCCCACATAAGTCGCATTCCACAGGGAGGCCGTGTTGGTTATTGGGCAGTGTAGATCTGGTCGAACACGCCACCGTCGTTGAAGAATTTCGGTTGGGCAGTTTTCCAGCCGCCGAAGTCTTTGTCGATAGTCACCAGGTCCAGTTTCGGGAACTGCTGGGCGTATTTGGCGGCCACATCCTTGTCACGCGGGCGGTAGAAGTTCTTCGCCGCGATCTCCTGGCCAGCCGGGCTGTACAGGTGGTTGAGGTACGCCGTGGCAATTTCGGTGTTGCCCTTTTTCTCGGCATTCTTGTCGACCACGGCCACGGGTGGCTCGGCGAGGATCGACAGGGACGGCACGATGATGTCGAACTTGTCAGCGCCGCCATCTTCCTTGAGGGCCAGGAACGCTTCGTTTTCCCAGGCCAGCAACACGTCACCCTGACCGTTGTTGACGAAGGTGATGGTCGAACCGCGAGCACCGGTGTCGAGGATCGGCACGTGCTTGAACAGCTCTTTCACGTATTCCTGGGCCTTGGCTTCGCTGCCACCGGCCTTGAGGCCATAAGCCCAGGCCGCGAGGAAGTTCCAGCGGGCGCCGCCGGAGGTTTTCGGGTTTGGCGTGATCACCGATACGTCATTTTTGATCAGGTCGCCCCAGTCCTTGATGCCCTTGGGGTTGCCCTTGCGCACCAGGAACACGATGGTCGAGGTGTATGGCGTGCTGGCTTCAGGCAGGCGGGTCTGCCAGTTCTCTGGCAGGGTCTTGCCCAGCTTGGCGATTTCGTCGATGTCGCCGGCCAGGGCCAGGGTCACCACGTCGGCGCGCAGGCCGTCGATCACCGCCCGGCCTTGCTTGCCCGAACCACCGTGGGACTGCTGGATCTTCACGTTGTCGCCAGGGTGTGCCTTCTTCCAGAAAGCCGTGAATTCAGCGTTGTAGTCCTGGTACAGCTCACGGGTCGGATCGTAGGAAACGTTGAGCAGCTCGTAATCCTTGGCCACTGCGGAACCAGCAAACACGGCGCTGGCCAGGGCGGCCAGGGCATAACGGCGAATCGACGACATAGACAAGCTCCTGAAATTCTTGGGTGTTGGCTTTTCTTATTAGTACGGGTCCCGCAATCGAAGCGCCGTGTTGCCTCAGCTCGGTTTGTTGCCCGGGCTCTGCAAGCGGAATTTCTCTTTGCGTTCGATCTGCACCACTTGTGCGTTGTGTACGGTGATTTCCACTGCGCCAAAACGCAGGTCACGCAATGCGCTTTGGATCTCGCGCAAAATGGCTGCTTCGTCCTGGCCGTCAACGCTGCGTAGAGATGCGCTCATGGTCGTGCTCCTGAAATGAGAAGTGCCTGGCAGTGGCGGCACTGCTTGCGGCGTGAGAGCGATAGTAGATAAGCGCGGATATTCTTAAAAATACTATTTAAGAATGTTTATATAACCAGAAAGAATTTTCAGGCAGGACACGACGTTAAGGCGTACGCAGATGCAAATGTGGGAGCGGGCTTGCCCGCGAATGCGGTGTGCCAGTCACCGAATTTGCTAGCTGACACACCGAATTCGCGAGCAAGCCCGCTCCCACATTTACTGTATTTCAACCCCAGATAGAGGTCAGTGGATGGCGGGTGCCCTGGCCCAATCGATGTCAGCCGCCAGCATCGGCCGGCCAAACCAGTAGCCCTGGCCAAGATCGCACTGGTGATTCAACAGGAACCGCGCCTGTTCCATCTGCTCGATGCCTTCGGCGTGTACTTGCATGCCCATGCTCTGCGCCAGGGCGATGACCACCCGTACAATCGCCGCATCGTCTTCATCCCACGGCAGGCCGGCGACGAAGCCCTGGTCGATTTTCAGCTTCTGCACCGGCAACCGCTTGAGGCGCAGCAGTGACGAATAGCCCGTGCCGAAGTCATCGATCGCCAGGCTCAGGCCCAGCTCGCGCAGGCGGTGAAGTTGCTCCAGGGCCATTTCCGGGTCGTCCATCACCGCGCTTTCGGTGACTTCCAGCTCCAGTTTCGCCGGATCCAGGCCGGTTTCATGCAGCACCTTGGCCACCTGCTCGTACAGTTCGTGGCGGGCAAACAGGCGGCTGGAGATATTCACCGCCAGGAAGGACAGGCCCCGGCCCTCAGCCAGCCACCGGCACATCTGCCGGCAGGCCTGGTCCATGACCCAGGCATCGATCTCGGCGATCAGCCCGGTGCGCTCGGCAATCGGGATAAATTCTGCTGGCGGCACCAGGCCGCGCAATGGGTGCTGCCAGCGCACCAGGGCTTCCACGCCAATCATCTGGCTGGTTTGCAGGTCGTGGACCGGCTGGTAGTAGACCCGCAGCTCTTGCTGATCGAGGGCGCGGCGCAGCTCATTGCCGATCTCGATCCTGTGCTGGGCGTGGGCGGTCAGCTCCTCGGTGTACAAGGCGTAGCCTTCGCGCCCGGAGCTCTTGGCCTTGAACAACGCGGAGTCTGCGTTGCGCAGCAATTGTTCGGCACTCAAGGCGTCGCTGGGGAACAGGCTGATGCCGATACTGACGCTGACAAACAACTGGTGACCATCGAACACAAACGGCTGCTTCATGCCGTCGATGATGCGCTGGGCCAAGGCGGCCGCCTGGACCACCTGTGGACAACTTTCCGCCAGCACCGCGAATTCATCGCCGCCCAGGCGCGCCAGGGTCACGCCCGGACCGAACAGGCCCTGCAGGCGCTCGCCCACGGCCTTGAGCAACTGGTCGCCGACATTATGGCCAAGGCTGTCGTTGATGATCTTGAAGTGGTCCAGGTCCAGCATCAGCAGCGCGCAGCCACGCTTGTGGATCTGCGCCGAGGCCAGCGCCTGTTCGGCGCGGTCGGTGAACAGCAGGCGGTTGGGCAGGTCGGTCAACGGGTCGTGGTGGGCCAGGTGGGCCAGTTCGTGCTCGGAATGCTTGATGGCACTGATGTCGGAAAACACCGCCACGTAATGGCTGACCTGGCCCTGGTCGTCATGGATGACGCGGATGGTTTGCCACTGTGGATAAATTTCCCCGCTTTTACGTCGGTTCCAGATCTCACCGCTCCATTCCCCGTCTTGATTGAGGGTACGAAACATCTGCTCATAAAAAGCCGGCGAATGGCGGCCGGACTTGAACAGGCTCGGCTGACGGCCCATTACGTCATCCACCTGGTAACCGGTGATTTCGATAAAGGCGCGGTTGACGTGGACAATCCGCCCGCGAGCGTCGGTGACCAACACCCCTTCGCGGGTGCAATCGAACACCGCCGCCGCCTGGCGCAGGCGTTCGCGGTTTTCCTTCAAGGGTTGCTGGATGCGATGAACGCGGGCGCTGCGGGCGCACAACAGGAAAATAAACAGGGCGCTGAGGGTCACCCACAGGTAGCCGCGCAGCATCTGCCAGTGGACCATTTCCGTCGGTTCATCGATGAAATTGATAAATACCTGCTGGCTGAGCTGGATCCACAGGACGGAAAGCAGCAAGTACACCAGCCCTGCACGTAGGGCACCTCGGTATGAAAGCAGCATATAACTAGTAATCCTTACTAAAAAACAGAATCGCCCTACAAAGGCTGCGGATTATAGAATAAGTAACATCTCGTCACTCCTATTCAAAAGGGCGACTGGTTTTATCTGTAGGCTTAGTGATAATGCGTCAGCTGTTCTTTTCTTTATCTGAGGGCCATACAGCCTATGTGGTACAACGGTTTTCTTGACTTGTCAGCCTGGCAACTGGTGGCAGTCACTCTGTTGATGACCCACGTGACCATTATCGGCGTCACGGTCTATCTACACCGCTATTCAGCCCACCGCTCCCTGGAGCTCAATGCCGGCCTGAAACACTTCTTCCGCTTCTGGCTGTGGCTGACCACGGCGCAGAACACCCGCGAGTGGACCGCTATCCACCGCAAGCACCACGCCAAGTGCGAAACCGTCGACGACCCCCATAGCCCGGTGATCAAGGGCCTGTCCACGGTCCTGCGTAAAGGTGCCGAACTGTACCGCGCCGAGGCGGAAAACCCCGAGACCCTGCGCATCTACGGCAAGAACTGCCCGGACGACTGGATCGAACGCAAGCTCTACACCCGTTATCCGCTGCTGGGCGTGGCCCTCATGGGCGTCATCGACGTGCTGCTGTTCGGCACCATCGGCATCACCATCTGGGCGATCCAGATGATGTGGATCCCGTTCTGGGCCGCCGGCGTGATCAACGGCCTGGGCCATGCCATCGGCTATCGCAACTTCGAATGCCGCGACGCGGCGACCAACCTGGTGCCGTGGGGCATCATCGTCGGTGGCGAAGAGCTGCATAACAACCATCACACCTACCCCAACTCCGCCAAGCTGTCGGTGAAGAAGTGGGAATTCGACCTGGGCTGGGCCTGGATCAAGGTGTTCAGCTTCCTGCGCCTGGCCAAGGTGCAACGCGTCGCACCGATTGCCCACCGGGTCGAGGGCAAGGGCCATCTGGACATGGACACCGCCATGGCGATCCTCAATAACCGCTTCCAGATCATGGCCCAGTACCGCAAGTTGGTGATCGCGCCCCTGGTCAAGCAGGAGCTGGAGAAGGTCGATCATTCGGTACGCCACCAGTTCCACCGGGCCAAGCGCCTGCTGTCACGGGAAACCAGCCTGCTGGATGAGCGCCACCATCTGCGCATCCAGGGCATGCTGGAACACAGCCAGGCCTTGAAAGTGATCTACGAAAAGCGCCTGGCGCTGCAACAGATCTGGCTCAAGACCAGCAGCAACGGGCATGACATGCTCGCCGCCATCAAGGAATGGGTGCATGAGGCCGAGGCCAGCGGGATCCAGTCCCTGCGCGACTTTGCCCACCAGTTGAAAACCTACTCCCTACGCCCCAGCGCCTGACACGGTAGGAGCCGGCTTGCCGGCGATGAGGCCTAGTTTCAAGGCCGCCATCGCTGGCAAGCCAGTTCCTACAAGGCCCAGGTACATTTCAAGCCAGCCCCACAGTTTTTTGGCGCCATTTCACAGTCACCGAACATTCCGCCTCAATCGCGACTGATAACGGAACTTAGCTGCAATTCCCCTCTCTCAAACAACACTTCGCCATCCTGGCGGGCCTTGTTTTGACTGCTGTTCAATGCTGCGGCATGTCCAGAGAGAATTGTGCCGATGGTCCACGAAACGGACTCCCCTACCTCCACCACACCTGATTCGACGGATACGTCGCGACCGGCAGCTGCCGCGACCCTACTGGCGTTGATGCACGCCCAGGGCGAAGTGGAGCGCCTGAGCGAGCGCGAACAGTTGTTGAGCTCACTGCTGGTGAGTGTCAACGCCGTGCTCTGGGCCATCGAGTGGGAAACCCGGCGCGTGCTGTACGTCAGCCCCGCCTATGAGCGCATCTTCGGGCGCTCGGCCAGCCTGCTGTTGGCCGAGCACCGCGGCTGGCGCGACAGCATCCACCCCGAAGACCAGCAGTACGCCGAGCACAGCCTGGCCCAGGTGCTGGAGCTGGGTGCAGTGGAGGATCGCCAGTACCGCATCATCACTGCAGACGGGCAGATCCGCTGGCTCAGCGACAAGTGTTTTACCAACCAGCAGGCCACGCCGGGAAAGCCGCTGATTGTGGTGGGCATCGCTGAAGACATCACCGAAAAAAAGCACCTGGAGCTCGAACTGCAACGCCTGGCCACCACCGACGTGCTGACCCGCAGCAGCAACCGTCGCCACTTCTTCGAGTGCGCCCATCACGAATTCGAACGCGCTTGTGCCCAAGGCCTGCCGCTGGCCTTCCTGCTGCTCGACATCGATGATTTCAAGGCCATCAACGACACCTACGGCCACTTGGAGGGCGATCAGGTGTTGCTGCGTATCGCCGAGAGCGGTCGCGGGGTGTTGCGCCGTGGGGACCTGTTCGGGCGCATTGGCGGCGAAGAATTTGCCGCGGTACTGCCCGGATGCGCCCCGGAAAGGGCCATGCAAGTCGCCGAACGCCTGGGCCAGGAAGTGCGGCAACTGGGCTTCAGCCATGAAGGCCAACCCTATAGCGTGACCGTCAGCCAGGGCCTGGCCAGCCTCAGCGCCGAAGATGCAACCCTGGACAGCCTGTTCGCCCGGGCCGATGCAGCCATGTATGAAGCCAAGCGCCAGGGCAAGAACCGGGTGATTGCCGGCTGAATGCCTGCCCTTTCACGGCGCTAAAAAAAGCGCCTGGACCACCGCCATCGCGGGCAAGCCCGCTCCCACAGGGGATCTCGACCAGGCGAGAATTCTGGATACCCCACAAAACCAATGTGGGATCTCGACCAGGCCGGGAATTTTGGACGCACCACAAAACCAATGTGGGAGTTGTCGAGCTTCAGCGAGGCTACGATGGCGGCGGCACATTCAGCATTGTGGCTGCCTGACACAACGCCTACCCAGGCTTGCGGATGCGCGTGAGTTCTGAAAACCCCACCTTGAGCAACCGCGCCGTCTTGCCCTTGGCCAGCGCCTCGACCCCTTCATGCTCGGTCAGCCCCGCCAGTTGCGCCGCCATATTCATCACCAGCGCTTCGCGGGAATACACCCCGCCTTCCAGGGAGTAGATCGCCGCGACCAGTTGGCGCAGCTCCAGGGGCAAGCGCCAGCGCGTACGCAGCGCCGAGCCATAACTGGCGCCAAAGGTGGACAACGACTCGCCAACCAACTCATCGTCCAGTTCGCCACCACCCTGGCGCCACTCCTGCAAACTGCGCAGCAGGGCCAGGTCGCCCAGGCGATGGAGAATACCGGCGCTGTAGCAGCGCTCGTGATCCAGGTCGAGCATGCGCGCCAAGGCGCGGGCGTATTGCGCAGTCTGCTGGGACAGTTGCCAATGACGTTCGGCGTACTCCATCAAGACTGCATCGCTGAGGATCACGTTGTGCTTGAGGGCCAGGCCGAGGATCAGGTTCATGCTCTGCCCGGCCGCCAGCTTATGCAGCGCCATAGACAGCGTCTGCACCGGCGTGCCGTGCTGGCCGGCGCTGTTGGCGGCGGCGATCAGCACGGCGGTAATCTGTGGATCAACCTTGACCTGTTCTTCCAGCTGCTTAAGGTCCAGCCCCTGCGGCGCGAGGCTGCGTTGCACGGCGGCTTTTACGTCAACCCGCAGCGGCGCGCCGTCCGACAGCTCGCGACGCTGCTCCAGGAACACCGGCAAGGACATGCCCGCCGCCAGGGCCGGGATTTCGCAATACACCGTCTGGCCTTCGTTGAGCAGCAAGTCCTGCAGGCGTTGCGTAAGGCCTTCCATGTTCAAAGGTTTGGTCAGGTAGGCGGTGGGCGCCAGCGGCAACGCTTCGCGCACGCTGGCGCCGTCATTGCGCGCACTCAGCAGGATAAACGGCAACGCCGGCACCCGTCGACGCTGACGCACACTGCGCAACAGGCTCAGGCCATCAACGCCCGGCAGTTCCCAATCGGCAATGATCAAATCGTAAGGTTTATCTCGCAACAACTCGGCGGCTTGCTGCCCGTCGGCGCACACATCCAGCCGCGCGTCGCAGCGCACATTCAACAACACCTGCTTGAGCAGATCCCGCGACCAGGGGTCGGTTTCGGCAATCAGCACTCGGGGTACAGCAGGTAAATCAACAGCAGTCATGCAGCACGCTCCATCGGCAATCCTTGCACATTAGACAAAGGAAGCGCCTGCGTACAATGAACAAGGCCTGAATAGCTGCACAGCCCACAAAAAAACCCGCCGAAGCGGGTTTTTTCTGTCGATCAGGTCAGCCTGCGCCTACAGCTCAGAGAAGCACTCTTCGATGATCGCCAAGCCTTTGTCCAACTGCTCATCCGGCGAGGTCAGCGGGACCAGCACGCGCAACACGTTGCCGTAGGTGCCGCACGACAGCAGGATCAGGCCCTTGTCACGCGCCTTGGCCACTACCGAGGCAACCGCCGCAGCGTTCGGCTTGTGGCTGTCGCCATCCTCGAACAGCTCGACCGCGATCATCGCGCCCAGGGCACGTACTTCACCGATCACCGGGTACTTGGCCTGGATAGCCTTGAGGCCGGTGACCAGACGCTCGCCAACCGCCTTGCAGCGGTCCAGCAGGTGCTCTTCTTCGAACACTTCCATCACGGCCAGGGCCGCGGCGCAAGCGATCGGGCTACCGGCATAGGTGCCGCCCAGGCCACCCGGGGCGATGGCGTCCATGTATTCGGCCTTGCCGCACACACCGGCCAGCGGGAAGCCGCCCGCGATGGATTTGGCGAAGGTGGTCAGGTCGGCGGCGACGCCCATCTGCTCCATGGCAAAGAAGGTCCCGGTACGACCGGCACCGGTTTGCACTTCGTCGGCGATCAGCAGGATGCCGTGCTTGTCGCACAGTTCGCGCAGGCGCTTCATGAAGGCTTTAGGCGCGACGTAGAAACCGCCTTCGCCCTGCACCGGCTCGATGATGATGGCAGCGATGTCACGCGGCTCGGCATCGTTTTTGAAGATGCGTTCGATGCTGGCGATGGAGTCGTCGATGCTCACGCCGTGCAACTCGTTCGGGTACAGCGCACGGAAGATGCCACCGGGCATCAGGCCCATGCCAGCGGAGTACGGCACGACCTTGCCGGTCAGGCCCAAGGTCATCATGGTGCGGCCGTGGTAGGCACCGGTGAAGGCGATCACACCGGCACGGCCAGTCGCGGCACGCGCAATTTTCACGGCGTTTTCAACGGCTTCGGAACCGGTGGTGACCAGCAGGGTTTTCTTGGCGAAATCACCTGGGACCTTGGCGTTAACTTTTTCGCACAGCTCCACGTACGGCTCGTAGGCCAGGACCTGGAAGCAGGTGTGGGTCAGCTTGTTCAGCTGTTCGGTCACGGCCGCGATGATTTTCGGGTGCAGGTGACCGGTGTTCAGCACGGCGATGCCGCCGGCGAAGTCGATGAACTCGCGACCTTCAACGTCAGTCACGGTGGCGTTCTTCGCGGATTCGGCGAAGATCGGGTGAATCTGGCCAACACCGCGCGGTACAGCGGCTTCGCGGCGTTTCATCAAGGAAGCGTTGGTCTTGTTGCTCATAAAGTCCTCATTCGCCACTCATCGGGTGGCGTGGTCCAAGGATTACGTGGCGGGGAGGCAACTACGGCAGCATGCGATGATCGACTGCCACAGCTTTCCCGGCCACTTCGAATAACGGTGTGAAACACGCAAAGGGACAGCGCTCTCGTGCCCTTTGCGTTTGCAGCGATACCTTGCCGGTTAGATGCCCAGGCAGAGGTATTTGATTTCCAGGTAGTCCTCGATCCCGTACTTGGAGCCTTCACGGCCCAGGCCCGACGCCTTGATACCGCCAAACGGCGCCACTTCGTTGGAGATCAGCCCGGTGTTGACGCCGACCATACCGTATTCCAGGGCCTCGGCCACACGGAACACACGACCTAGGTCGCGGGCATAGAAGTAGGAGGCCAGGCCGAACTCGGTGTCGTTGGACATCGCGATCACTTCGGCTTCGTCTTTGAAGCGGAACAGCGGCGCCAGCGGGCCGAAGGTTTCTTCCTTGGCCACGGCAGCGTTTTTCGGCACGTTGGTGAGGATGGTCGGCTCGAAGAAGTTGCCTTGCATGACCTTGCCGCCTGCCAACAGCGTCGCGCCTTTACTCAGGGCATCGGCGATGTGTTCCTGGACCTTGGCCACGGCTTTTTCATCAATCAGGGGACCGGTGGTGGTGCCTTCTTCCAGACCATTGCCGATCTTCAACTTGGCCACGGCCACCTTGAGTTTTTCAGCGAACGCGTCATACACCGAATCCTGGATGTACAGGCGGTTGGCGCAGACGCAGGTCTGGCCGTTGTTGCGGTACTTGGAGATGATCGCGCCTTCGACGGCCTTATCCAGGTCGGCGTCGTCAAACACGATGAACGGCGCGTTGCCGCCCAGCTCCAGGGAAACTTTCTTGATGTCCTTGGCGCATTCGGCCATCAACTGGCGGCCGATTTCGGTCGAGCCGGTGAAGGACAATTTACGCACGGTCGGGTTGCTGGTCAGCTCGCTGCCGATATCGCCAGCGCTGCCGGAGACCACACTGAACACGCCGTTTGGAATCCCGGCACGCTGGGCCAGTTCAGCCAGGGCGAACGCCGAGAACGGGGTTTGCGACGCAGGCTTGAGGACCATGGTGCAACCGGCGGCCAGGGCCGGGCCGGCTTTACGGGTGATCATCGCGGCCGGGAAGTTCCACGGCGTGATGGCGGCGGTGACGCCGATCGGCTGCTTGATCACGATCAGGCGCTTGTCCGGCTGGTGGCCAGGGATCACGTCACCGTAGATACGCTTGGCCTCTTCGGCGAACCACTCGATGAACGAAGCGGCGTAGACAATTTCGCCCTTGGCTTCGGCCAGCGGCTTGCCCTGCTCCAGGGTCATCAGGCGCGCCAGGTCATCCTGGTTCTCGATAATCAGCTCGAACCAGCGACGCAGCTTGTTCGCACGGTCCTTGGCGGTCAGTGCGCGCCAGGCCGGCAAGGCCTTGTCGGCAGCTTCGATGGCACGACGGGTTTCGGCGGCGCCCATCTTCGGCACGGTGCCCAGGATCTCGCCAGTCGCGGGGTTGTTGACCTTGATCGTTTGACCGTTGTCCGCATCGACCCAAGCGCCATCAATAAAGGCTTGCTGGCGGAACAACTGGGTGTCTTTAAGCTGCATGTCGGCTTTCCTTAACAGCACCGCGCGCGCGCGGGGCAAATTAGAGTTGTTGAAAGGCGCCTCGAAGGCTGCCGTCAGGGAAATCAGTCACTGGGCGCAAGCTGAAACATCGCGCACGGGAGACAGAGCGTTTGAAATCTCAAACGAATCCTAGGATCAATGGGGGGGCAGGGCAATAGTCTGTTCGAAAAAAAGAACGAAAACGGCGCATTAGCCAGACTATTCTGACAGGCGTAACGGAGCCGAATTGCGCATCACCGGCACACACCGCCCGGTACAGAGCCTCGCTGCACCAGAATCCTACCGGCAGACGGTCAAAAACCAGCATGGACGCCCAAGGTCGACATGGGTATGATGGCGCCCGCACAAGCATCCGTAGCTCAGCTGGATAGAGTACTGCCCTCCGAAGGCAGGGGTCGTGGGTTCGAATCCCGCCGGGTGCACCAGATACAAAAAAAGCCCCAGGTCGCAAGACCTGGGGCTTTTTTGTGGGCGCGGCTCAACGCTTTTGCAACGCCTCCAACCGCGCCGGCAGGTTTTCCTCGGGAAAGCGCTTGTGCAAGGCCAGCAGCTTCTCATCCGCCGCCCTGCTCTGACCCGCCTGGCGCAGACGCACGATTTCCTCAAGCCCTTGCTCCAGGGACTGGGGCTTGGCGGCCATCTGTTTGCTCATTTTTGCCACGGGCTCATCGGCCATGGCGCTTGCCATTTCGGCCTGGACCGGCGTGCTGTCGGCCTGGGGCGCCATTGCCATACGCGCCATGGGCGCTGGGGCGGCGGGCGCAGAGAGTGCCTGCGGCGGTGGCGCGGCGGCGTATTGGCTGGCTTCGGGCAGGTTGAGGTCGGGCACTGGCGAGCGCGTCACCACGCCAATCAATAGCGCGACCCCGGCTACGGTAGCAAAGGCCATCTGCCAGCGTGGCCGTTGGCAGGCTTGCAGCCAGCGTTGCCACAGGCTCGGCGGTGGCGTGGGGGCTTCGCGGCGGGCGGCGGCGAGGATGAAGGCGTCGAGGGACGCGGGCGGCTCGCTGGCGCTGTGTTGGCGAAAGTGCTGGATCAGCCCTTCGTCAGTCGGGTCCTGGGGGTGTCGGGAGTCAGTCATACGGGTACCTCCTCGGCCAGCAGTCGACGCAGTTTCTGCTGGGCGTAACGCAAGCGGCTTTTTACCGTTTCCAGTGGGCTGCCGGTCAGGGCGGCGATTTGCGGCAGTTCCAGGTCGCCGTGCAGGCGCAGCATGAACACTTCGCGCTGGTCCTCGGGCAAGTCCTGCAACGCGGCATCGAGACGGCCCTGGTCGCGACTCAGGCTCAGTTGCTGCTCCGGGCCCGCGCTGTCGTCGGGTTGGGCGTGCTGCTGTTCGTCGTAGCTGTCGTGCAGGGGGTTGTGGATACCGTGCTTGCGCCAATGGTCGATCAGGCGGTTGCGGGCAATCTGGAACAACCAGGTACGAAAACTCGCCCGGCCTTGTGGCTGGGTGGTGCTGCGGATCAGGCTGAGCCAAGTGTCCTGGTAGATTTCCTCGGCCAGTTCGGCCTTGTTGCAAAGGCCTACCAGAAACCGGTAGAGGCCCTGGCGGTGCCGGGCATAAAGGCTCTCGAACGCAGCGGCGTCACCGCTGCGGTAGCGGGCCAGCAGCGATTCGTCGCTGGGTGGGTCATCTGATACGGCCATGTTGGGTGGCGAACTCCTTTCGATGGATCACTGCAGATTACCTGTGGGAGCCGGGCTTGCCCGCGATGGCGGCGGGTCAGGCACTATGGGCGGCACTGACCCACCGCTATCGCAGGCAAGCCAGCTCCCACATTAGAGCTATATCGTGGGCAAGATCAGTGTTTGAGGCTCTGGGCCAGTTCCAGCAACTGTACGAATTCATTACGCAGGCCGTAGGGATCATCGCCGCGCGCCGAACGGGCCAGGGTGGCGGTGTCCTTCAGGCTCATGTTGCCAGTGTAGCGGCCATCACCCTTGAGCTGTTGGGCGAAGGCGGCCACGGCGGCGGCAAAGCGCAGGTCGTCGCTGGCGGCGTGTTGAGTGCTATTGATCGGGTGCTCGATCAGGCGGCTGCTGCCACCCGCCGCCGGCTTGTAGCGTACGCGCAGCATGGCCAGTTCTGCGGCGTTGCCCTCGACAGGCGTAGCCTGGGCATAGCGCAGCGGTTCCAGCCAGCCTTTGGCACCCTTGGGTACGATTTCATACAGCGCCGTCACGGTATGCCCGGCACCGATCTCGCCGGCGTCCACCTTGTCGTTACTGAAATCCTCACGCTTCAAGGCCCGGTTTTCATAGCCCAGCAGGCGATATTCGCTGACTTGGGCCGGGTTGAATTCCACCTGCAACTTCACATCCCGCGCCACCACGGCCAGGGTCGAGCTGAGTTGCTCCACCAGCACCTTGCGGGCTTCACGCAGGTTATCGATATAGGCGTAGTTGCCATCGCCCGCGTCGGCCAGTTGTTCCATCAGGTGTTCGTTGTAGTTGCCCACGCCAAACCCCAGGGTGGTCAGGGACACGCCGCTTTTGCGCTGGTCCACGGCCATCTGCTTGAGGCTGTCGAAGTCGCTGATGCCGACGTTGAAGTCGCCGTCAGTGGCCAACAGGATGCGGTTGATACCCTTATCGATAAACCCTTCGCGGGCCATCTGATAGGCCAGCTCGATGCCCGATGCACCCGCTGTGGAGCCGCCGGCGGTCAGTTGCTCGATGGCGTTGCGGACTTTTGCCTTGTCACGCCCGGACGTGGGTTTGAGCACCACCCGCGACTCGCCGGCATACACCACCAGGGACACGCGATCCTGATCGCGCAGCTGGTCCACCAGCAGCTTGAGCGTGCTTTTGACCAGCGGCAGGCCTTCGCGACGGTCCATGGAGCCGGAAACATCCACCAGGAACACCAGGTTGGCCGGCGCCAGTTCGGCCACGGCACGCTCGGACGCCTTGATGCCGATGCGCAGCAGACGCGTGCTGGGGTTCCAGGGGGTGGCGGCGACTTCGGTGGTCACGCCAAAAGGCGAGCCATCGGTGGGCAGCGCATAGTCGTAGGGGAAGTAATTGACCATTTCCTCAAGTCGCACGGCGCCTTCGGGCGGCAGCTGGCCTTGGTTGAGGAAACGCCTGACATTGGCGTAACTGCCCGTGTCGACATCGACGCTGAAGGTCGAGACCGGGGTTTGGGCCACGCTGTGCACCGGGTTGTCCGGCAGGTTTTGATACTGCTCACGCGGCTCGGCGCGGTACTCCATCGCCACGCCGTCATGCATGGCCATCGGTGCCGGCATCGCCATTCTTTTGAGCATGGCGGCCTGAGCCTGGACCGGCGCGCTTTGCAGTTCGGGGATAGCAACCGCTTCGGGCGCCTTGGCCTCGTCACGGGATGACAGCCCACACCCGGCGAGCGCCACCAGCAAGGTCACGGCAAAACCCTGGGCAGCGGGGCGCAGGAAGAGAAGAGGATGGGACATGGGCTGAACCTCGTGTGTGAATGATGCGTTCACAAGGTCAGACGTAGGGGCGTCGGGATTCGGGTTAGCGTCTGGTCACTCAATCCATGTGGGAGCTGGCTTGCCTGCGATAGCGGTGGGCGAGTCAATACATACGGTGACTGACCTACCGCTATCGCGGGCAAGCCCGCTCCTACATTGGATCGGCAGTGATTGGTCCAGATCAGTCCGAGCCGTACTTGGGCGAACGCGGGCCGTAGAGGATCCCGGTGCGTTGCCCGGCCGACAACAGGCGCGCGCTGGTGATACCGGCGATCGGGTGCGCCGCGTCGGTAGAGCTGTTGATCACCTGCTTGACCGCCGCCGTGATCAGCATGCCCACCAGGCCGCCACCGTTGTTGTTGCCTTCCTCGCTGGAGGCCCGTGCCGAGCCGGTCCACAGGGTGGTGCCGGTACGCAGGTCGACCAGTTTGGCCGAGGCCGTCACGGAAGTGTCGCTGGTGACCAGCATGTACTTGGTGCCGTACTCGCTGACGGTGATGTACAACGCCGCGTCTGCACCGAAGATCTCATGCAGCTTGCCCGGCGCCACGCCCTGGATATCGTTGGCGGTGGTCAGGCCGTTCTGGCGGAAGGTTTCGTCCACCAGGGCAATCGGCATCACGTAGTAGCCAGCTTCCGCCAATGGGTAGGTCACCTGCGATACCAGGCTGTAGGAGGCCTGCACTTCAGGGGATTCATTGATCGGTGGCAGCACCAGGATCGACTTCGGCCGCGCCTGCTTGTAGGCCGAATAATCGACGGTCTTGGGGGCCGCGCAACCGCCCAGCAAGGCCAGGGCGAGCAAGGCGCCGGTGAGTTTCAAAAAGCTCATTGCTTCACCTCTGGGGCCTTGGCGTTCTTGAGCAAAAAGTCCATGTAGGCCGCAGACTCGGGGAACAGCGCCTTCTCGGTGCGCAACTGCTGCACCATCTGGTCATCCTTGCCCATGCTCAGGTACAGCAAGCCCAGGTGGGCGTGGTAGCCCGGCGGGGCCTGGCGGCCACTGGCGTTGATCTTTTGCAGGTCGCGTTCCAGCGCTTCGACCTGGGCTTCCTTGGGCTCACCCTTGAAGTACTCGTAAACCTGTGGCTGGTAGCTTTCCCATTGATACAGGGGCTTGGGTGCCGTCTGGCACCCTGCAACCAGCGCGGTTGCTGTCAGCATCAGCGCCAACTTAACTGCCTTGCTCATCCGTGTACTGCTCCTTGAAAACACTTGAATCAGTTACGCGGGTTCCAGGCGCCGGCGTTGATGCCGTCGACCAGGCGATTGATCGCTTCGCGCATGGCCAGGTCCAGGACCTTGCCATTGAGGGTGGAGTCATAGCTGGCGGTGCCGCCAAAGCCCACGACTTCGCGGTTCGACAGCGCGTACTCACCGGCGCCCTGGGTGGAATACACCACTTCGGAGGTGCTGATGTTGACGATATTCAGGTTGATCTTGGCGTAGGCCACCTGGGTCTTGCCACGGCCGAGGATGCCGAACAATTGGCGATCGCCGGTCTCTTTGCGGCCGAACTCGGTCACATCGCCGGTCACCACGTAGTCAGCACCCTTGAGGTTCTGGGCGGTGCCCTTGATCTTCGCTTCCTGGGAGATCTCGCCCATGTTGTCGCGGTCCAGCACGCTGAAGCGGTTGGTCTGCTGCAAGTGGGTGATCAAGATGGTCTTGGCCTGGCCACCGAGGCGGTCCACGCCATCGGAGAAGATCCCGCGCATGTAGCTGGAGCGGTTATCGAACTTGCCCACGGCAATCGGCACGCGTACGCCGGAGTAGGCAACGTTGGCGCTGGCGACTTTTTCGATCGGCAGTGCGCGGGAGGTTTCGGTCGCCGCACAACCGGCTAGCGCCAGCAGCGCTGCGCCGGCAAAGCCTGACAGCAGGATGTTTGAGAGTGCTTTCACAGGGTGCTCCTAAGTGAAGAAATCCGGGGGTTAGCGTGCAGGTATGGCACGCAGGTCACGCACGATGTAGTTGCTCAAACCACCGGTAAAATGGCGCTCGATGTTGGCGTTGCCTTCATTGGTCAGGATCCCGCCAATGGTCTTCCATTGCTGCACCTGGCCGCCCCAGTTGTTGGGCACCAGGCCATCCCGGTCCTGGGCAAAATGCAGCACCTCGGCCTCGGCTTTCCTGACCTTGACCTTGTAGCCAAAATCGATGCTTTGCAGGATCGTGTTGTCGTCGACCACCAGGCTGGTGATGCCGCCCTTGGAGTCGAGGATATGGCGCACGTAGACGATATCCACGTCCAGCAGGTAGTCAGCGGTCTGCTTGCTGCTGGCGTAGCGCTTGGCCTTGAGCAGGCGGTCCACCAGGTCGACGCCCAGCTGCTCGCGGACTTTGGCGTCCGACATGAAAATCCGGCCCTGCCCCACCACTTTGACGTCGAAGGTATCGACCCAGAAGGTGGCGGTCTTGGGAATGGTCACAGGGGCTGGAGAGATGTAGTACGGGGGTTTGGAAGCACAGCCGGCCAGGAAGGACAGAGCCAGCAGTAAAGCAAAAATGCGCATCTTCGAATTCGTCCCTGATTAAGTGCTGCGGCATTTTACGGGGTTGAGAGCGGTTCTCAAGTTGTTTCGCACTTGTGGGGCCTGGCTTGTGTGGGAGCTGGCTTGTGTGGGAGCTGGCTTGCCTGCGATAGCATCCCTGCGGTGTGATTGAAACACCGCAGTGTCTACATCGCAGGCAAGCCAGCTCCTACACCAGCTCGCTCCTACCAGGACGGTTTAGAAGGCGTAGCGGGCCTTGAGCATGACGCCATCGGCATCAAACCCACTGCGGGCCTGGCGGGTGTAGCTGGCGCCGACGCTGAACGCCGAGACCTGGTAGTTCACGCCCACGCTGGCTTCATAGCTGTCACGCGCGACCGATGCACCGGTCACGCTGAACGTCGAACCACCGTTCACAAAGCTGGAAGTCTGCGCCACGCGATCACCCATCAGGTCGTGATAAGCCATCAAGGTCGCTTCCGGTTGCAGGGTGCCGGCGCCCAGCGCCAGGTTGCCCGCCACGCGCAGGCCGGCGCCCAGTTCACCGACTTCGTAACGCTGGGAACCGGTGTTCAGCGCCGCCGAAGAGCCCTTCTCATGCAGGCTGTCCATGTGCACGCTGGAGTAACGCGCCGCGACACGCGGTTCGATCAGCACGCTGTCCGAGGCTTTGAAGCTATAGCCGCCGATCACGCTGGCCGACAACGCCTGGCTGTCGTAGCTGCCCTTGGCCGTGGTGCCGGCGATGTGGCGCTTGCTGTCGTTGTCGTTGACGCCGTAGCTCAGGCTGCCATCGACAAACCAGTTCTGCAGCGACCAGTTGCCATACAGCGACAGCGCGTTGCCCTGCACTTCAGTCTTGTTGCCCAGGTCCGAGTGGATGTTGGAGTTGAGGTAGCTGTACGCCACACCCACCCGGGTGCTGTCGTTCAAGCGACCGTCCACGCCGACTGCCACGCCACTGCTGTTGGCCGAGTAACCGTTGTCGCCACCGCGACCGTCCTGGTCCATGTTGCTGCTCAAGCCCTGCACCCACACACCGCCGCGTTCGCTGCCATCGCGCTGGCCGGCCAGGCGGTTGAGGATCGCGCCGTTGATCACGGTCTGCCCGGACAAGGCCACGTCCAGCGCGCCACGGTTCACGTCTGGCTTGAGCTGTTCGCCAAGCTGCGCCAGTTGCTGGGCGCTGCCAGCGTTGGCCACGGCCTGGAACACCGCGTCGTCCTGGCTCAGTTGGCCCAGCACTTCGTTTTTCAACAGGTTCACGGCAGTGACCGCCGAGGTCGTTGCCCCAACGCCGCCGAGGTCGGTTTGTACCTGCTCGTCTGGCTTCAGACCCACCACGGCCTTGACCGTCTGCGCATCGGCCGAGTAGCTGAGCACATCGAGCAGCGACGAGCTGCTGGCGACCGTCAGGCCGTTGTTCTGCACGCTGCCGGCTTGCAGCAGGGTGTATTCGGTGCCGCTGGGCGCTGCGGTGAAATCACCGGGCTTGGCGCTCAAGGTCACGTTGGAACCCTGGGCGAAATTCGCGGCGCCGCTGACCGTCAGGTACGGGGTGGTCGGCACCACGCTGTTGGACAGGCGCATATCAACCCCGGCGCCGCTGGCCACATTCAGGTCGCCAGTGATCGTGGTGCCGGCGCCAGACAGGTTCAACGAACCCGCGTTGACCGATACCGGGCTGCCAATGCGCGCACCGGTAAAATCGGCCTGGCCGTTGATGTTCACTGCCGTGACACCCAGCACATCACCGACGATTTTGCCGCCGCTCCAGTTCAGGCTCGCCAGGTTGCCCCCGTCGATGGCCGTGCCGGAGTTGCTGCGGATTTCCCCGGCTTGCTGGTTGATCTCCAAGGGCGTCAATTGGAACCGCGGGTTGACCTTGATCGCGGTCGCGTCGGCGCTGATCACGCCACGGTTGATCAAGCCGCGCTCACCGCTCGGCGAGGTGGTGTTGAAGGTCGCGCCTTGCACGTTGAAGGCCATGGCGTTGCTGCCGCTGGCTTCGATGGTGCCGGTGTTGAGCAGGTAATCGTAGGTGCCTGCATCGAGCTGCACGGCGATCGCCTGCCCGCCGTTGACGGAAACCAGGCCGCTGTTTTCGATACGCAGGGGGTTGGTATCGGTTTCGATCTCGATCCCCAGGGCCTCTTCACCGGTCACGCGAATGGTCCCGGAATTGAGCAGCTTGCCGCCGATGGTCACTGGCATGTTGTTGTGGGTATCGAGAATCAGGCCGTAGCCGTAGTAGGACGTGATATCCACCACACCGCTGTTGACCACGTCGCCCGCCACGGTGGTGCCGTTGAGGTAGATACCCTCGGCGTCGGATTCATCGCCCGAACCTGGGACCTCGACCAGGGTGATGTTGCCCGAGTTGATGATGCTGCCGCCCACGTTGCTGGCGCCCACTTCAAAGCCTTCGGCCCAGATGGTGTTGCTCAGGTGGATATTGCCAGCCTGGACGATATCGCCGCTGATTTGGCTGCCGGTGGTGGTGAGCATTTGATCCAGCGCCCCATCGACGATCAGGCCACGCACGGCCTGGCCGCCGGCATTCAGGGTGAGGTTGGCGTTGTTACGCAGCGTGCCCTGGATATTGGTCAGGGACACATTCACACCATCGGCACTGGGCTGGGTCGATACGACATTGCGCGCGCCCACCAGGGTCACAGGCTCGTTGAACGTCTGGGAGGCCCAGACGTTCTGCCCTGTGCTGACGTCAAACTCCACCGCACTGGCTTGTGCGGCAACGGCGCTGACCATCATGGCCAACAGGGTTTTCTGGAACTGCTTGCGCTTCATTTGAAACTCCATTTACTACGACAACACCGCCAATGTGCCCGGCGGTTGTAGGGTGCATGATTCAGGACGCGGGGACGGCAACGCGTTGTGCGGGGTCGGTGATGTCATAGGCATGCTGCTCACAGCCGGCGCCGACAATCACGAATTCCACCAGGTAAACCTTTTGCTTTTGCGGCTTGAACGCCGAGGTCATCGGCCCGCAGGCGTAGACAATTTTTTCGGCGTAGCGGTAGTAGTTCGAGTCATACACTCGCGACTCGCCCAATACCTCGATCGTCTGCCCCGGATCGGCCAGCACTTCCAACTGTGGGAAGCGCTTGACCGCGGCGCTGTTGGCCACCTCGCTCATCTTGGCGATCCAGCCGAACACCTTGCCTCGGCCCGAATCCACCACCGTGCCGAGGATCTCCGGGCGCTGATCGGCATCGCCGCCACGACGCACGGAGAACTGCACCGGGTAGGTAAAACCGGTGGCGCGCATGATCACCTTGGCGTGTTCGGCGTCCGCCACGACCTTGTTCTGCTGCAACTGCACACCATCTTTCAACAGGCTGGGCGACGAGTCGCGGGCAGTAGAGTGGCAGCCCGCGAGGGCCAGGGCCGCGAGGATAAAGGCAACTTTTTTCATAAAGGGTCTTCCGTGGCAATAAAGGGCTGGGGTTGCCCTGCAAGAGTCAAAAACTCAAAAAGAACACGCCCCCATATAAAAACAGGGCGAAGCCAGCCAAGGCCGCGCGCCACTCTGGGTCGGCATCCTTGCTCATGCCACCCGGCGCGATGGCCACCCGGGCGCCACGCGCATAGTTGTAGACCGCCTGGCCAAACCACAGCTGCACCAACACCATGATGAAAAAACGCTGCCAGCTGCCGTCAAATCGCAAGAAACCGTTCAATAACGCTGCCAGCAGTAAAGCCACGCCAATGCCATGCCAGTACTTGTACAAGTGACGGCTCATTCATCTGAGCGCCCAAACAACCGCGCCAGCCAGCCGGTTTTTTCTACGCGGGCAGGGGCTGGGGCGGGAACAACGTCTTCACTGGGATGGAGCAAGTCGCCGGGGTAATGCTCATGCCCCAGACAAGCGCTGTCATCCAGCCCGAATGCCTTGACTGCGGCAACCGCCTCAAAGCACCAGCGGCCAAAGTAGCTACCCATTTCAAGGGGATGTTTTACCGGGTCGCCATAGACATACCACCAGGGTTGCTGTTTACCGCGTCGGTTCAGCTCCGGGTACCAATGTTCCACGAACGCCCGCAACAGCGAGGCCTGCTGTTCCTGGGGCGCATCGATGGCCTTGAGCAGCCTTGCATAAGGTTTGGCGTGCAGTAGCTGTTCACCGATCACACGCCCTGGCTGGCGGGATGCAATGATTCGATCCAGCAGAACGTCCTGCCCACCTTCGCCGATCAAGGCGACGAGGCGACGCCACTGGTCGTCGGGAATTTCCAGCGCCAGCGCCAGGCTTACCAACCAGAAACACCAGATGTAGTGGTTCAGGTCCGCCAACTCGAAAGTCCAGTCACGGCAGGTCTGGAGATTATTCTCAGCACACAGGCTGTCGGACTCTCGATTTGAAAGCTCCCATGCGTCTATCGCGGCGGGGAGGTAGGTAGCCATCTCTGCAACATTGCCACCACTCGAATAGACCCGAATGGCCGCACGCACATTATCTTTGGCAAAGTCGAACGTAAATTGCGCTCTGTACAGGGGGTTGGCCGAAGGTTGCGAGAGAATTTCACTGACGCGCTCAACCCATTGCCGATCCTTGGCTTCGCGATCGTCCCAATACGGCTTATCCCCCAGGGGTGCACGAATCATGGATAACCCTCATCGAAGTTTTTCTTGGGCGGGAGAATTTTCGACGTATCAACATTTTTGGCTTTGCCACGCGCATCAAGCACTTCAATTTCCGTGTCGCCATCTGGCCGGGTTCTCACCACCCACGTTTCAGTACGGTTCGCGTCCACCGCGAGCCGCACATCCCGGCTCTGATCTGCGCCAACCGAACGCTCCAGGCGATCGCCTCCGAGTATCCACGAGGCGGAACCTTGCTTGCCATCTGTAGGCTTGCCCAGCGCCGAGGAACCGGACTTCCTGTTATCACTCAAAAACTTGTATTCAATGACAAGGAAGTCGACATCCGGACGATCGACCTTGTACAGATCGTCAATACCCGTTTCACCGGTCCCCGGTACTCGCGCCAGCTTCTGCCCGTCAGGAACAATTTGCTGCACCGAGCGACCTCCAAGTAAATCGCCCATGACACTTTTCTGCTCACGGGTCAGCACCGACAGATCCATCAGCGGTTTGCCATCAGGTCCGAATCTACCGCCACTCTTGAGCAGTGCCTGCTCGGCCGCTTCGTTGATGATACCGGTGAAGCGCTTGCCCACAGCCCCGGCCAGCTCGCCGGTCAGGCGGGTGGTCGTCGCGCCAGCACTACCGACACCCGCACCACCCAGGCCGAGGCCCACGCCAGTAGAGGTGGCGATCATCTCGTTCTGGCGCAGCACGTCGGCGCCATAGCCCTGCATGATATGCAGGGTGTCCAGGTAGCCCTTGAGCCTCAGCTCTTCGGGCAAGCTCTGCACCGCCTCTACCGCCGCGATAAACTGCCGACCGCCACAGCTTGGGCAATTGACGGTACTCATCGCCCAAAGCGCCGTCTTGGAACCGAAACTGGCCAGATCCTCTACGGCATTGGCAATACCCTCGGCACTGCCCTGGCCTTTGGCATTGAGAATTTCGGCCATGTTTTTCGGATCGTGCAGGTACTTGTAGGGGTCGACCAGTTCGATGTACTTGACCAGGTTCTCAACCGAGTTCCGGTCTTTCATCAGGCGCGACAGGCCCAAACGCTCATTGTTGTAATCGGCCAGGCTGACCTGGAACAGGTCGGCGCTTTTGGACTGCGAAAGCTCGCTGCGCAGGAAACTGGCCGCCGTCGTGGTGTTGCCATCCTCGACACCCAGCACGGTGTTCCAGCCGCGATCGACCATCGCCGCCGCCGTTCGCAGCAGCTCTATGCGTGCTTGCTCTTCGGTGATGCCCTGCGCTTGTGCATAGCGATCGACGCGCTCCTTGTCGGAGGCGAACTTGATCTCGTCCGGGTGCAACTGGCGGTTGTACCGGTCCACGCTGGCCGCAGTGCCACCGGCAACAATGGCGCCGCCGGTGCCATGCCCGGAACCGACCGCCGTACCCACGCCGGAGGCAATCAGCGTAGCCACGGCCTTACGGTCGGCCTCTTTCATGCCACTGTCTTCCAGCGCTTGCAGAATCGAGGGCATCAGCGCCGCCGAGGCCCCTGCACCCAATGCGCCGCTCTGCACATTGCCGCTGGAAAGCCCCAACGCGGCTCCCGCCAATGCGTGCAACATAACGCGCGCGGCGCCGCCTTCGGCCCAGGCAGCCTTGGTCGCGCTGTCGATGTCTTTGCGGTTTTTCTGCTCGTCGGCAAAACTGCCGATTTTATTGAAGATATCGCTGGCCGATGTATTAGCCACGATCCCTACCGCCGTGCCGCCGGTAGCGCCGCCCAGCCCGGCCGCAATCAGCCCGGATGCAATATCGGCCATCAGTTTCTTGTCGCCACCCACCTGCCAGCGCAGCGCCTCGGCATTCGCCGCCTCGTACGCCTGGGCCGCGGCACCCGCCGTTGGCGAGCCCGCGCTGGCCTGGTCTTTTGCCTCCTGCCCAAGCTTCTTCGCTTCATCGGCCTTGGCTTTGGCCACCGTACTGATCACCCCACTGGCCAATTGCGCCGAGCTTTGGATCAGGTCGATGCGCTCCCGCATGGCCTTTTCGTCTGGACGGTCGAGCCTCTGGTTGGCGTTGGCAGTGTCGCGATTGAGCCCCACCAGGTCATTGGCGCCCTCAGGGTTGCGGACCTCAATCGTGCCGTCGCTGACCGCACTGCGGGTGTGGCTGCGCTCGTCTTCCTTGAGCGCCACCGGAATGCTGCCACCCGGCGAGGTGCCACCGCTGCTGCTGAACGAAGCGGAGAGCCCCGCCGACTGGCTCTGGATCTCACTGGTGTTCTTGATATCGCTGACGATCAGGCGATCGGTGCTCAAGCGGTTCTTCACTGCCGCCGCTTCGCTGGCAATCACCCCGCCCTGCAAGGTGGTGGTCTTGCCGACATTGATGTCGTAGCCACCGGTGCCCGCAAACAGGCCGGTCTGGTCGGTCACGGCCTGGTAGTCGCTGTTCATCTTGGCCGCTGCGATGCTGGCCGAACCGGCCACAGTGGAGCCGTAGCAGAACGGTGGGATGCAGATACTCGCGCCAAAGCCTGCGCTGCTCTGCTTGCTGCGCGACGATTCGGTGTCCTGGCGCGAGAGGATGTTGAGGTTGCCGCCGATGTCGGCCTGGATGCGGTCAGCGCGCACCTGGGCGCCGGCGAGGGTGGTGTCGCCACCGCTTTTGAGCAGCAGCGAGCCGGTGTCCAGGGTGGTGTTGACCTGGGTTACCGAGTTGCCATTGCCCTTGTTCTTCGCGCCCTGTGCGCCGAGGTCGAGGGTGAAGCCGTTCTGCTCGCCGATGTTGAAGCTGGCGCCAATTGCAGTCTTGTTGGTCGAGCCATCGTTCTTGCGATCGACGGTGTCCTGGGCGCTTTGCAGCAACACGTTGTTCTTGGCCAGCAACAAGGTGTTGGCGGCTTTCAGGCTGCTGCCGGTGATCTCGATATTGCCCTGGGTGCCGGGCGCTTCGCCGGTGGCGACAATCGACAGATCCTGCCCGGCATTGAGCGTGCTCTGGCGCGCCGTCAGGCTGTTGTACTCACTGCTGGCCTTGCTGCGGGTATTGGCCAGTTCGGTGCCGATCTTGATCAACGAACCGTTGCTGGGTGAGCCGCCCTGCTTGTTCTTGAAGCCGGCGCTCTGGCCGTTGGCGTCCGAGGCCTGGCCACCCAGGTTGTAGGCCGCCAGGGCGGCCTGGGCGATTTTCACCGCCTTGAGGCGCGGGTCATCGGCGTTCTTCGCCGCCTCGGTGGCATCGTGGATACTGCGCGCGGTGTCGATCACCGCACCGCCAATTACCCGGCCCACGGCCAGGCTCTTGGAGCTGTCTTGCGTGGTTTGCCGCGCGGTTTCAGCGCCGGCGGTGATGGTCACGTTGGCGCCACTGAGGTCCATGTTCTTGGTGCTGACCAGGTCACTGGCGACCACATTCAACTCACGCCCGGCAATCAACGCAACGTTGCCTTCGCTGGAGCCAATGGTGCTGCCGGTCAGGGTGGTTTCCTGGGCGGTGCCGTTGTGTTTGCTGCTGCTGATCGACAGGTGCTGATTGCCGGTGATGTCGTCCAGGCCCAGCTTATTGCCGGTCAACACGCCGGTCAGGTCGCGATTTTTTTCCTTGTGCATATCGGTGCGCGAGAAGGTGTTCTGCGCCGCATCAATCGTCAGGTCGCGCCCCGCCTGCACGGCCAGGTCACCAGTGCTGACCAGTGCCGAGCCGGTCACTGTCGCATCCTGCCCCGCTACCACGCTGACCGTCTCGCCCGAAACCATGCTGCCCACGGCCATGGTGCGTTTCTCGTCAACCTTGTCCTGGACCTTGCTCGACTTCAGCCCGCCCCAGCTGCTTTTGCTTTCCTTGCGCTCATGCCGGGCACTTTCGGCGTCGGTGACCGCGACGATTTGCACATCCTTGCCCGCCACCAGTTTTGCCGCGCCTTTGTCGGCGGCCACGCTGCTGCCCGCCAGCAGCAGGTTCTCACCGGCTACCAGGGTGCTGTTGCCCCCGGAATTGACGCTGCTGCCCACGTTGTTGACGGTGTCGGTCTCATCGAGGCGGAATTTTTTCCCCGAGGAGCTTTTCTTGGTCTTGCTGTAGAAGCTGTAGTCCTGATCTTCGGCAGCCTTTAGGGCCAGGTTCTTGCCGGCCACCAGGTACGCTTCGTTGCCGGCGCTGACGTTACTGGCGAGCAACAGCAAATCTTCGCCCGCATTCAAGGTCACGTTGCCACCGGCCTTGAGCACGGTGGAGACCTGGCTCACATGGTCCTCGATGCTCTTGACCTTTTTCGAGTTGTACGCCGAATGTTGCTCGTTGGCCGCCGCCGCCAGGTTCACATTGCGCACGCCGCCCACGCTCAGGTCGCGCTTGGCTTCGATCTGGCTGCCCACCGCGCTCACATCCCGCCCGGCGACCACATGGAAGTCCCGCCCGGCTTCAACCACCGAGCCTTGCTGGGTGATGATCTCGTGGCGCGAACGGCTGCCAATGGCGCCGTTGTCCAGGGTTTGCGCCGCGACGATATTCACGTCGCGCACCGCCTGGGCGGTGGTGTCGCCGCCACTCTTGAGCGCGCCGCCAACACTATTGATATCGCGCCCGGCCTGCATCGCCAGGGTGCTGGCCGACTCGATGCGCGCAGCGTTGTCGATAAAGTCGCTGCGCTCGATGCGGTAGTCGCTGGCGCTCTGGTGGGTGGTGACGCTGCGCTCGTTGAGCAGGTCGGCACCGGCCACCAGGTTGACCTGCTGCCCGGCAATGATGCCGCCGGCACGGTTGTTGAGGTTCTTGCCGGTCAGCAGGTCGAGGCGGTTGCCGGTCTCCATCAGCCCGCTATTGTTCAGGTCGCCGCCCACATTGGCGCCCAGGTTGCTGGTGGCGCGCAGCGTGCCGACGTTATTGAGGTTGGCGCCGGTCATCAGGTTCAGGTCGCTGCCGGAAATCAGCGCGCCATTGGGGGCCAGGCGATTGCTGGCCTGGGCCAGGTACAACACGGGCACCAGCACTTGCTGGCCGGCGACGGTGGCGTTTTCCAGCCACACGATATCGTGGGTCAGGGCCGCGACCTTTTCGGCGGTGAGGCTCACGCCCACGGCCAGGTTCAGTTGCTGGCGGGCGCCGACCGCATTGTCCATCAGGTACTTGAACACCCCGGCGTCGCTGGTCTGGCCGTCGATAAAGCGCTGGCCGGTACGGGCGACCACGGCTTGCTGGATCAGGCGCTGCTCGTAGAAACCGTCGCCCAGGCGCTTCTGGCTGGCGTCGGGGTCGTAGCCCAGCTTGGCCAGCATGTAATCCGAGCTCATGAACTCAGCCATATTGGTCAGCTGCGCGTTGGTCTCGATCAGGTACTTTTGCGGCTTATCGGCAAACTGGCTGTTGGGCAGGCCCTGCACGCCACTGCCATCGCTGAAGTGGAACAGGCCGTTCTGCCCGGTGGGCAAGCTGAAGCCCGGCAGGCCCAGCGGGTTGACTTGTTGCTGGGCGACATCCGGTGGCAATTGCCCGTTGAGCTTCACTTGGGTGGAGAAGCCGGGAGCGTTGGTGTCGGTCTTCGCGCCGCTGCCCACGTAGGTGTAGCCGCCGCGCACCACGCTGTTATCGATACCGGCCTGGGCCTGGATGTTCACCGCGCCGCCAGCCTGGATCACCGCTGCGTAGCGCTGGTCCGCAGCCGCCAACTGAGTGGTTTTGGTCTCGCCCCACTGGCGCTCCATAGCGCCGATAAAGAACGCCATGGCCGCTTCCAGGCCGCCCAGGTTGTTGGGGTTGTAGGCCGCGCCACCGATGGAATAGCGCTGGGTAAATTGCGCGGCGGTCTGGTTGTAGCCCGACGGATCACGGGTGCGCTCGGAAGAAAACACGCGCTCGGTCAGGGTGTCGTGGGTTTCCAGGCCGAGGTTGGTCAACTGGTTGACCCGCGCCGTCAGGCTGCCGGCTGCAGCGATGCTACTGCTGCTGTTGAGTACATCACCGCCGACCAGCAGCAGGTTGGCGCCGGAGGTAATGCTGGAAGCCGCACTGGCGTCGGTAACCCTCAGGCGCTCCCGCTGGGCAATCAGGAACGGACGGTTTTCCTTGCCGCCTTCGCAGTCACCGCCGTTGACGTTTTCAATGCACTGCACCGGGCTGATCGAGGCGCTATAGATCCCCGATTCGCTGGTCAGCACCGTGCGGATATTCTGGATGGTGCCGGCGGCCAGGCTCAGGTTGCCGTCACTCTGGATGCTCGACGAGCTGTTGATGATGCTGGTGGCGAACGCGCCCTTGCCGTCGCGGTCGATGCTCAGGTTGCCCATGGCATAGATATCGGCGCCGAGGTTTTTCAAGCGCTCGACCCGCAGGCTCATATCACCGCCGCTGAACAGCAGGCCGTTCTGGTTGAGCAGGCTGCCAGTGGTCAGGGTCATGGCGCGGCCGCTGCCCAGGGTACCGAGGTTGTTCACCGCGGCACTGGCCAGGCTGAAATCCGTGGCGCCGGTCAGGCGGCCGGTGTTGTTGAGGGTCCCGCCCAGGTTCAGCTCAAGGCTGCCGTTACTGGCGATCACGCCCTGGGTAGACCAGTTCTGGCCCGTGCCCTTGATGCGGTTGGCCGCGAGCAGTTGGCCGCTGCTGGTTTGCTCAAGATTATCGACATTGACCGTGAGATTGCCGGCCTGGATCAGGCTGCTGTTGGTCCAGTGGTTTTTGTCCAGGCTCAGGTCGCCCTGGGTCACCAGGCTGCCGCCGACGTTATCGAGGTTGATCCCGGCGATATCAAACACCCCGGTACCCACATGCAACACGCTGCCGCCCTGGTTCTGGAACGTGCCGGCGGCCAGGCTCAAGTCGGCATTGGCCGCTTCCAGCTTGCCGCCGCTGTTATCCAGCACACCGCCAATCGCCACGCGGCTTTTGCCGCTGGTACCCAGGGCACGCAATTGCCCGCCCTGGTTGCTCAGGCTGGCGGCGGTGATGTCCAGGGTGCTGGCGCTTTCGATCAGGCCACGGTTGTTGAGGGCACCCAGCAGGCTGAGGTCGACTTGCTGGCCGGCGATCTGCCCGGCGTTATCGACGCTGCCGCCGCTGAGGCGCACGCGCTGGCCGGCAAACACACCGCCGTTGCCGTTGTTGAAAACACCGGCGTTGATCAGCGCATCGCCCGCCTTGGCCGAGAGTTTGCCCCCGGCGTTGTTCAGGCTGCCGACGGTGAGGTTGAGGCCGGCGTTTTCACTGTGGATCAGGCCATCGTTGTCGTTTTGCAGCAGGCCGCTGGCGTTCAGGGTCAGCCCGGCGTTTGCCGCCAGGGTGCCGCTGTTGCGGTTGTCCACGCTGGCCGCCAATACCGTCAGCAGGGTTTGGCTGGTGAGTTTGCCGCCCTGGTTGTCGAGGGATGCAACGCGCTCAATCGACAGCGGGCCGGCACTGGCCAGCTTGCCGTTGCGGTTGATCAGATCGGCCAGCAGGCCGAGGGTCAGCGCGCCGTTGCCGGTCAGGCTACCGGCGCTGTTGTCCAGGCTGTTGCCGCGCAAGGTGAAGGCGCCGGCGCTGTCGATGGTGCCGCCCTGGCTGTTGTTGAGCGCGCCGCTGAGGGTCAGGGTTTGCGCTGCGGCGCTGGAGATCACGCCTTTGTTGCTGTTATCCAGGCTGTCGCCGGTCACGCTGAGGGTGTCGTGGCTGACCACCACGCCGCCCTGGTTATTGACCTGCGCGGCATTGGCCTGCAACGCGCCATCGCTGATGATTTCGCCCTGGCTGTTGTGCAGCGCAGCAGCGGTCAACTGGGTGCTGCCGCTGGTCAGCAGGCGGCCTTTGTTGCGGTTATCCACAGTGCTGGCGGTGACGTCCAGGGCCTTTCTGGCACTGATGACGCCGCCCTGGTTATCCAGGGTCTGGCTGGCCTTGACGGTGGCGCTGCGGCTGGCAACCACACTGGCGTTGTTGCGGATATCGCGGGCCTCGAGACTGACGTCGCCGGTGGTGGTGCGGGTGTTATCGGCATTCACGCCGGCTTCGATAACGCCGTTGTTGGTCAACTTGCCGCCGCTGCTCAGGCGCACTGTGTCGCGGGCTGCAAGGCTTTTCTGAGTGTTCAGGTCGCCGCTGGTTTTCACCGTCAGGGCGGTGCCGGCGTAGGCCGGGCCCTGGGCATCGAGGCTCGCCGCCTTGACGTCGATCGCGCCACTGGCCGCCGCCTGCGCCATGCTCAGGTGCCCATTGGCATCGAGCTGGATATCGCCGGCGCTGGCCGCCAACGTGCCGTCCAGTTTTACCCCGACACCGGCCTCGGTGCCCACCAGCTTGATCGCGCCGGCGTACATGCCGCCCAGGGCCGAGGAGTCAATCGCAAGCTCCGGCTTGGCGCTGCCATCGTCGGCGCGTGCGGTGGCATTCAAGGTCTGTGCATTGACGTCGTTGCGCCCGGCAATCACGGTCAGGTTGCGCGCATTGATCTGCGCGTTGATCTTGGCCGTGCGGGTGATGATTTCGAAGCGGTCGACATTGCTCGCGTTCAAGCCCTGGCCGTCGATGGTCACCGCGCCGCCATCGACCTGGTAGCGGTCCAGGCGGCCGTTATCGAGGATCGGTTTGCCGGTGGTCAGGGTCACGTTGGGGGTGTTGATAAAGCCGCAGCCGTTGCAGGTCACGCCATAGGGGTTGGCGACGATGACCTTGGCCGACTGCCCCGCCACTTCGGTGTAGCCGCGCAACTGGCTGGCGCTGCCGCCGTTGACTTCGTTGAGGATGACATTCGCCGAGCCACCCTTGAGGTTGGGGTTGCCGACGATAATCCCGCCCAGTTGGGTGGACTGCAACGGGCCGCCGGCGTTGTTGAGGATCACGCCATTGGGGCCGACGTTGTAGTCCTTGAACTGGTTGTGGGACAGGCCGCTGCCGTTGGGCGTGGCGATGTTCACCACCGGTACGCCATTGCCCGCCGCGCCCACCGTCGTGCCGGGGCCGCTGACCACAATGCCGTCGGCCTGGGCCAGCAGCGGCTGCCAGAACAGCGCGTTGGCCAGGATCAGCACCAGGCCGCGCTTGGGCAGGCCGCAGAACGCATCACGGCGCTTCATGGCTGAAGAAGGCAGGCGGGCAAGGAAGGCAAACTGGCGGACATCCATGTCAAATTCTCGATGCGGCTAGGCGTTGAATTACAGGTAGAAATCCATCCGGAAGTAGATCGGCGCTTCGCGCTCGCTCATCACTGCCGGACGTTCCAAAGAGTGGGCAAAGGTCACGCTGGTGCTGACATTCTTGCCACGGGCGAACAGCTCCACGGAGTTGCTGGAAACCCGGCCGTGGACGATGTCGTTGTAGCGGTCATTGCGGATCACGCCCTGGTCGTAACCCAGGCTCACGCCGTATTCGCCGAAGGCCGGGCGCAACCAATCCACCAGCACCGGCCGCGCCCAGCGCAGGTCGTTGCGCCAGTAGCCGCCACTGTCACCGTTGAGTTGCTGGTCCTTGAAGCCGCGCACCGAGGACGAGCCACCGAGGCTCATGCGCTGCGGGCTGAAGAGTATGTCTTCACTGCGTTGGCCGGTGGCCAGGCTGGTGAAACTGAACGACTCGCCCCACAACGTGAACGGCTGCAGGTAGCTGACGGTGGCGGTGTATTTGCGGTAGCGCGAATCGGGCTGGCGATTGCCGAACCTGTCGCGATCATCCTGGGACTGGGCATCGAGCAGACCGATACCGTTCTGCATGCCCAGGTCCATGTTGACGTAGGCACTGCCGACCCGCCGGCCGTGGTTGATGCCCACTTGCATCTCGCTCAGGCGAGTGCTGCTGTCCAGGCGGGTATCGAGCACGTAGTTATTGGTGCGCAAGTGGGCCAGGCCGACGTTGACCGAGGTCTTGCTCACGTCATCACGATGCACCACACGCTCGGCGCGCAGTTGGTGGTTCTGGCTGTCACCCGATTGCTTGAAGCTGAACGTGTCGGCCTGGCCCAGCGCGCGGTAATCGCTCTCGCTGTAGGTGTAGCTGAAGTTCCACCAGCCCCACGGCACGTTGTAATAGAACATGCCGTTCTTCGAAGTTTTCTGGTGATCGCTGATCGCATCATGGCCGCCGCGCAACACCAACTGGTCCGCCAGGCCCAGGGGGCTGTCCCACTCAAGGCCGGCGCCCCACTGCTGCTCGCCGGTGCTTTTCTGCCCGTCGTTATTGCGCGACAGGCTAGCGCGCCAGGGCTTTTGCGGAGTGTTTTTCACCAGCACCGAACTGCCACCAACGGCTTCGCCGGGGGCCAGCTCCATTTGTGCCTGGTTGGATGGCAAGCGGTTGAGCTGATCGATGGCCTGCTCGATTTCCCGCAGGTTGAGCAGGTCGCCGTTTTTGCCGGGGAAGGCCATGGCCAACTCGCGCGCCGAGATCTTGCTGTCGGCGGCGCTATTCAAGCCTTCGAGCTTGCCTTCGACCACCAACACTTGCAGATGCCCTTTGGACAAATCCTGCTGCGGCAAGTAGGCACGGCTGGTGACCATGCCCTTGTCGATGTAGTGATCGGTGACGGCCTTGAGCAGTTGGTTGAGCTGGGCCACGCCCAGGCACTGGTCGATGTAAGGCTTGATCAAGCGCTCACGCTCGGGGGCGGACAGGCTGTCGGCGCCTTTGAGTTCAATGGTCTTGATCGCGAAGCAACGGGTATCTACCGGGGCGGTGGGCGTTGCGGGTTTGACTTCCTTGCCGGGCAATTCCTTGAGCTCTTCGAGGCGCCGGCGCTGCTCTTCAAGCAAGCGGTTTTGCCGCTCGCGGATCAGGTCCTGATCGCCAGGCGAAGTCGCGGCCACTGCGCTGTTTGACCCACAGAGGGCGAACAGGGCAATACACAGGGAATACCGAATCCGTGGCAATAACGAAGGCATGTTCGATCCATCGAATAACAAGGGGCGGCAAACTAACATCGAACTTCCACACAGCCTAAATTCCCGGCTAGTTGAAGCTAAAAATTAAATCACCAATAAGTTGCTGATTAATAACGATAAAAACTATCAGCAACAATTAAATGCTTGTATTCGGAATTTTTATTCCGACAAGCGGTATCAGTTTTGATACAGCTTTCGGCGCAACTTGAAAGTTGCCACTAGTTAGCCATCAATGTTGTGCCGAGATGGTTTAGTAGCCAAATAAGCGGAAAAGTTCGCGGTTATTTTGTGAATTGGATCCCATTTCTGACCACCGGCACCGCAGCCCCCACCCTGTAGGAGCTGGCTTGCCAGCGATGACGGCCGCGAGACCGCCGCAGAGTGTCAGATACCCAACGTCATCGTTGACGACCATCGCCGGCAAGCCGGCTCCTACCCAACGCGTTCCGCCACCAGCTTCAGCTCCCGCCGTTGTGCCGTCACCGCCTGCACCCCGCCCTCCTGGTCGTTATGAATCACCAGCACCCCCGGCCGGCGCAGTTGTTCAAGCTCCCCCGCCGCCAACCGGAAGCTCTCGCTCAGGCCGTGATCACTCAAGGCCTTGCCCGCCGCCCGGCGCTGGGCGAAGCGCTTGCCGCGCCGCTGCTGGTAGCGCGCCCAACTGATCAGCAGTACCGCATTGAACAGGGCGATCCACAGGTAGATCTGCAAGGTGTTCAGCGCAGCAAAGATCGGGGCATCGATGCGTGGGCCGCCGTGGCTGTCGAGCATCGGCACCAGGCCGCGCACCAGCAGGATCACCAGCCCGGCCCAGGCCAGCAGGGTCAGGAAAATATCGATGGCCTGCATCACAGGCCGCTGTGGGGTACGGATCAGGTTCATGGCTTCACTTCCTTGGCAGGTGCCTTGATGCCGCGATCCGGGCTGACCCAGCGCGCGCGTTTTTGATGTTGGCGGAACAGGACTTTGGGAAAGCTGACCAGGGTGGTGAACAGGCTCACCAGCCAGAACACCAGCGGGTACCAGACGGTCCAGAACAGGGTTTTCCACAGGCCGCGCTCGTAGCGCCGGTCAATCATGATGCTCACGGCGAACTGCACCAGGCACACCACCGCCAGCAGCAAGCCGGTGAAGGCCGGTGGCATCAGCGAGCTGACGGCAATCGCCTCAGGCAACGGCACCACTTTGCCCACGCCCCAGAAAATCACCGACAGCAGGAAGGTGAAGGCCCAGCCGGTGGACAGGCAGTATTCGAACAACAACGGCCACAGGTAGCGGTGGCGCCATTGCCAGATCCCGCGAATGTTCTTGAACAGCACCTCGGCACCACCCTGGGCCCAGCGCAGGCGCTGCTTCCACAGGCCGCCGAGGGTTTCCGGCATGAGGATCCAGCACAGCGCGCGCGGCTCGTAGAAGATGCTCCAGTGGTCCAGTTGCAGCTTCCAGCTCACGTCGATGTCTTCGGTGATCATGTCGGTGCTCCAGTAGTCGACCCGGTCCAGGGCCGCCCGCCGAAACGCCACCACTACGCCGGACACGGTGAAAATCCGCCCGAAGACCCGCTGGGTGCGCTTGATCAGACCAATGATCGAAGAGAACTCGCCCACCTGTACCCGGCCGATCAAGGTCGAGCGCGTGCGGATGCGCGGGTTGCCGGTGACCGCGCCAAGCCGTGGGTTGTCGAGCATCGGCGCCACCAGGTAGGCGGCGGCATTGCGGTCGAGCAAGGCGTCGCCGTCGATGCACACCAGGTATTCGCTGCGGGCCGCCACGGCGCCCATCCGCAAGGCCACGGCCTTGCCCTGGTTTTGCGCCAGGTGCAACACGCGCAGGCGCGGCTCTTGCAGCGCCAGGGCATCGAGTACTTCGGCGGTGTTGTCGCTGGAGCCGTCGTTGATCGCAATCACTTCCAGGTTGCGATAACGCTGGGCCAACGCCGCGCCGATGGTCTCGGCGGCGTTGTCGCCTTCGTTGTAGCAAGGGATCAGGATCGAGATCAGCGGCTCGCCCTTGAGCGCCGGCGCCGGGGTGTCATCGGACCACGGCCAGTGGCGCTCCCAGTGCAGCCAGAAATACACGCCACCGGCGATCCACAGCCCGGACATAAACAACGGGTAGAAAAACACGAACTCCATCAGGAACTGCCCGGTGACCAGGAACATCAGGCCCAGGGGCACCCCCAACACCAATGCCAACACGAGAAGAGCAAGGATTCTGTCGAACATGAGTCAAGGATTCCATTTGTTGGAAAGGGCCGGACGCACGGTGTTCAGATCCGGCGAATTCTCCAGGAAGTTGTCGGGGTAGTAGCCAAAACTGCTGGCACCCTGGCGCTTGAGCACACCCATCCACTCCGCCATTTGCACGCCGGAAATGTCCGGGGCGGCTGGAGTGCGCCAATCCTTGGCCTGTAGCTCGAAGACCGTGCGTTGCATCGCACCGGGCCGGGCCTTGACCGTGGCTACGAGCTTTTCCAGCCAGGCGTTGGAGTTTTTCAGCGACTGGCCTTCCATCAAGGGCATCGCCATCGGCGCGGTCCAGTCGTAGTGCTTGAGGAAGTCGTCGAGGTTCTGCGCAAACCAGGCTTCGCTGGCCGGGTTGAGCATCGGCTCGGCGAAGATATTGCGCGCGGTGAGCACTTCCGGGCCGCGCAGGGTACGAACCTTGGCGGTCAGTTCATGGGTGAAGTCGATCAGGTAGCGACTCTTGAAACGGGTCCAGCGCTGCATCGCCTCAGGGTCGGCACGCAGCGCCTGGATGCTGCCCGGCAGGCCGTTGGCGGCGTAGGTTTTCAGGGCTTGGGGGCTGGCGTCTTCAAAGTCCGAAAGCACGGCGTCGTCGTGGAACAACACGCCGTGGATAGCGCTGGTACGGGCCAGGTCTTCGTAGATCTCACCGATGACTTTGCGCACCTGGGGATCGAATGGCGACAGGCGCTGGTACTGTTTCGGGTCGACGGCCACTTTGCCGGTGGCCGGGTCCCAACGGCTGACGCGGGGCAGCTTGGGGTCCAGGGCAAAGCTGAGCACGGGCATCCAGGCGTAGACCTTGACCAGGCCGCCACGGGTGTGCAGCTGCCAACTGACGCGGTTGAACAGGTCGGCACGCATCGGCAGATGGCGGTTGGGGAAGTACAGCGAACGCGCCAGGCCATCACCCTTGGGGTCGGCGAAGGCCTGGAGGAACACGGTGTCGACGCCCATGTCCAGCACACGCTGGACCAGCGCGTCGAGGTTGCGCGCTTCCTGCGCCTTGTCCGGGTCGTAGACATGATCAAGGTCCACATGCAGCACGCGCATCGGCGCTTTGACCTGCGCCGAGACCATGCTGTTGGCGAAGTCCTCGCCGTACGGGTCGTTGTCCACCAGAAAGCGCGGGCTGCTCATCAAGTTGCCGAGGTTATCGAGGCCGTCCTCCAGGGTCAGGGCCATCTGGTAACCCTGCTCACCCACCACCGCCAGGGAGGTGCCATCCGCCGCCCCATACGGCCATACCCATACACGCGGGGCCTTGCCGGTAACGGCGCGGATCTTGTTGGAAATCGCCGCGACGTCGGCGCGCATCCGCGCCTGGAACTGCGCTTCGGATTCATAACTGCCGGTGACCGGGTCATAGCGCCGGGTGGCGGCGGCCGGTTGCAGGTTGCCCTGGGGGTTGGCCAGCACGCCCTTGTGGTTGGCGTCGGTGTGGGCAGCGATTTCCACCAGGCCCGATTGCGCCACTTCGCGCACTTGTTGCCAGGTCAGAAACTCCGCGCGGTCACGCGGCACGCCGGCAAAATCCACCGGTTGGTTCAACGGCGTGTCGACCCAACTGCCCACCGGCGCCAGCACAGCCGGCCACTGGTAGGCACGCAGGATCGGCATGACACGGGTGTAGAAGCTCGAGTAGCCGTCGTCGAAGCTGAGCATGACGGCTTTGGCCGGCAGCTCTGGCCCACCGGCGCGGGCGGCGAGGACCTGGTCGACGCTGACCGCCTGGTAGCCGTTCTCGCGCAGCCAGGACAACTGTTCGATCAGGCGTTCGGTGCGCACCGCCACCACTCTCTGGTCGGGGTCACGGTCGTTGACATCGTGGTAGGCAATGCCCAGGAAATGGTTTTTCGGCCACGGCGCTTCGTTGACCGGTTTGAGTCGTTCAGCAGGTGGCGTAAAAGGCGCGGGCGACTGGGCACAGGCACTGCTCAGCAGAAAGCCCAGGGCCAGCAGGCAACGGGAAACAAGGGTCATGATCGGACTCTTCTAGAAACGGTAAGTGAGGTCGACGATCAGGCGCACATCGCTTTCGCGCTCACCGTCATAAGGTCGGTTGATCCAGCTCAGGTTGGCGCCGGTCTCCAGTACGTCGTTCCAGCGATAACGCTGGCCGTAACTGAGCAAACCAATGGCGCCGGTGGCGTAATCGCGCTGGCTGTAGGTGCCCGCACCGGCCTGGAACTGCTGACTCCACTGGGTTTCGTAGCGGTGATAAAGCACATGGTTGACGCTCACCGTGGGCAGCACGCTGAAGTCTGAGCGCGGGTTGAAATACGCGGCCTCTTCCTTGCTGTTGCGGCTGGTGGCGACTTCCAGGCCAAGGTCCACTTGCACGCCCGGCGAGCGGTAGACGCCCTCACGGCCGATGAGCGACGCTTCGACACGGTCGTTACCGTCACTGAAGTGGGACGGGCTCAGCGCCAGTTTCCACTCACGGCTCTCGTTGGCGCTCCAGCGGATAAACCCGCTACCGCCGTTGGCGGTGACGTTGGCATTGAGCGCGCGCAACGGCGTGCTGGCGGCCAGGTAGTCAAGGCTGCCCCCGTACTGCCAGTGGTCGTTGATGTCCCGGGCAATCGCCAGGCGTGCACCTTGCTTGGTGCCTTTGCCGTAGGAGTGATTGGAGACTTCGGCCTCCAGGGTCATATCACGGGTACGCCGCTCCACACCCAGGCGCTGCCAGCGGTGGTGGCCGGTACCTTCTTCAAAGTCGGCGGTGGCGTAGCCGATACCGCCGAATATCCGCCAGTCTTCATCGATGGGCGGGCTGTAGAGCAGGGTTTCGATCCCCCAGTCGCGACTGCCGGAGACCGCCCCGCCGCCATGGCTTTTGCCGGTTTCGGCCTCGATGCGCAGCTCGGCCATCTCATGCACCTTGCGCAGGCGCTGCAGGCGTTGGACCTGGCGATTGTCCGGGGCGCGGGCGACCACGTCATCGGCGAGCACATCGAGCTGGCGCCACTCCTGCAGATCCAGCGCGTTGTAGCCTTGGGAGACTTCCAGGTCGATATGGCGCGGGTTCTGGTTTTCGGCGTTCTTGAGGGCAACTTCGGCACGCCGCGGCCAGGCGCGGGCGCGGAACATGTCCGCCTGGGCCACACGCATGCCGACATTGCCAGGCGAGGTGCGCACCAGGGTTTCCAGGCTTTTTTCACTGGTCGGCAGATCGGCGCCGTAGGTCGCGGCCTGGGCCGCCAGTTGCTGGGCGGCCAACCATGCATCGTTGGGGTTACCGAGGGGCAGGCCCTTGAGTTCAACCCGAGGTTTTTGCGTGCTCGCCAGGTCGTTTGCGACGGCGCGGGCTTCGCGGGTCTGGTCGTTTTCCAGCAAGGAGTAGTACAGCGCGGTGCTGTCGACCACTTGGTTGCTGGGGTCGGCGTCCGGCGCAATCACCGCCTGGCGATACAGCGGCGCAGCCTTTTCCGGCAGGCGTTGATCGAGGTAGGCGGCGGCCACCCAGCGCAGGGCGTAGTTGGGCAGTTGCACGCCTTGAGCTTGCAAGGCTTCGTAGTCGTGGAGCACCTCGGCGGTACGTGCGCGGGCCTTGAGCGCGCCCAGGCGGTCGATGCGCCAGCGCACCACATCGTCATGGGCACTGGCGTCCGGGGTCCAGGTGGCGAGCAGTTGGTCGTAATCCTTGAGGGCGCGGTCGGCGATCACAAAGCGTTCGCTTTCACTGCGCGTCGGGAATTCAGCCAGGCGCACGCGTTCGGCAGCCAGGTCACCTTCCAGGCGGCGCTGGGTCACCGGGTCCAGCAGGCCGGGGTGGCGGGCGCTCAGGCGCAGGGCCGGCTCCGGCATACGTGCACGTTGCAGGGCGATCAGGTATTCGCGCACCACCTCGGGCTGGTTGCCGGCGCGGATAAACGCCTGGTCGAATTCGAACAGCGAATCATAGGGCTGCCCGGCACGGGACAACGCGTAGCCCAGGGCCATGCGGCGCTGGACATCCTCAGGCTTGGCCGCCACCAGGGTGCGCGCACGCTGTACGGCCTCGGCGGTTTTGCCGCCATCGGCCAGGGTCATGGCCAGGCCCAGTTGCAGGTCCGGGTTGCTCGGTTCACGCAGCAAGGCCTGGCGATACACCGCCTCGGCGGGCGCCCAACGCTGTTGATTGCGGTAGGTGCGGGCCACGGTGGTCAGCGCTTGGGTGGTCAGTTGGCGCTGGCGCCCCTGGGTCTCATAGACCTTGAGCACTTCGTCATCCTGGCGCGCCCAACTGGCAATCAGCAGGTGATCGCTGACCTGGCCAGAGGTCTGGCGCTCGGCAGGCAATTGGCGCAGCAGGTTGAGCGCCGGCGTGTAGTTGCCGGTACGGGCCTGGCGAATCAGGGAATCATAGGCAGGATCGGCCACGGCCAGGGTCGGCAGCAACAAGGCGGCACCGATCAATAGACGCAGGCGGCCAGGGCCAGTGGGAGAGAAATTACGCAACATGTCGTCAGCTTCCTTACTTGGAAAGCTGTAGCGATAGGTTCGCCTGTACAACACGCATCAGGCCGCCGGTGTCTGATGACCCGGCCAAGCTTTCCTGGGGCGCAATATCCCTGAGAAGGATATGGAATAGGGCAAATCAGGACAATTGTTCAGAATCGTCCTACAAACCGGTGGAGATCAAATGTGGGGCTTGTGTGGGAGCTGGCTTGCCGGCGATGGCATCACCTCAGTGTCACTGATACACCGAGGTGATGCCATCGCCGGCAAGCCAGCTCCTACACAGACCGTATTTCTACAGGGGTCGGGCGGCCTTACTGCGCGCCGCTGACCGCACCCAGTTTGCCCAGTACGCCGCCGATAAACTGCTCGACGGTCATTTTCTGGCCATTGAAGGTCACTTCATTGTTGGCGTAGTGCAGCTTGGCCAGGATGTCGTTGCCTTCCAGGGTCGCCAACTGCGTGCCAACAGCCATGCCGCTGACCATCTCGCTGGCCATCTGCGATTGCTGCTCGATGGCTTTCGGGTCGGTCACGCCACCGATCTGCGCTTGCAGGGCAGCCACATCAGAGATCATCGGCTTGGACAGGGTCAGGTTGGCATCCAGCAGGGTGATCATCTGCTTGGCCAGTTCAACCGGCGGCAGCTCCATGGTGGACGGCTTGGTCAGGTCCACCACCAGGTTGAAGCGGCTTTCGCCATTGGCGGTCTTCAGGGACAGGTTTTCCAGGGCCACTTGCGGCTTGGCGGCCAGCAGCAGGTCAACGTTGGCCTGGGCCAGCACTTGCTCGGCTTCGCTCAGTTGCAGTTCTGGGATCGGTTGGCCGGCAGCCTGGGCAGCCTGCACCGGTTGCATCTTGTCCTGATAGAGCTTGGTCAGCACCATGGTCGATGGCACGTCGATGTTCTTAACGCTCACGGCCATGGCCGCCGAACCCACGGGTTTGCCCTGGTATCCGATCTCGGTGATTTTGTAGTCGACGCGACCGCTGAGGTTGTTGTCCTTGGTATCGCTGCTGTCTTTCTGCTCGAACCCTTTGACGGTCAGCACGGCTTGTTCCGGGCCAAAGGTGAACGTGCTGTTGCTCAACACGACGGTATTCTGGCCGACATAAAAGCCGAAGTTGCTCTTGGTCAAGTTACTGGCGAGGGTCAAGCCATTGAGCTCTGCCTGGAACGGTGCCCCCTTGGGGTCGACCAGGGAGACCTTGAGGGCGTCCATGTAACCGTCGACCTTGATCTCTGTCGCCTTTTCGGTGTTGAAGTAGTCCATGTTCAGGCCGGAGAAGGTGACACTGGTGGTGCCGTCCTTGTACTCCAGGGGCAGCAGCTCCAGGTTGCCGTTGACCGAACGGTTGAAGCCGATGTTGGCCACGCCCTTGACCGGCGAAACGTCCTTGGTGGCGGCGAACCATTTTTCGGTGGTCGGGTTCTTCTCAAGCGCCAAATGGCTGGTAGCCAGCACCGGCCACCACTTCAGGGTTACCAGGCGCGAGAAGGGCAGCGGGCCGTGTTCGATACGGTCGACAAACAGCAGTTCGCTGTCTTTGAACTGTTCACCGAATGCCGCACCTTCAGCCTTGAGACGGAAGTGGCCGGTGCTGCTGAACCAGCCGCGGTCCAGGGAGACCATCTCCAGGGTCATGCGGCCATCGACACCGGCCAGGGAGCGTTCCATCTCCTTGTTGGCGTCTTCGATCGTGGTTTTCAGCACCCCTTCCAACTGGCTGCCGGTGTACCAGGCACCGCCAGCACTGACCACGCCGACGGCGGCAACAAAACCCAAGAGTACAACGGCTGATTTATTCATGAAGTGTCCTGATCCAATCCTGTGCGAAGTGGGCTGTCTTCCCTGAACCCCGAAGTGGGGCGTCGGCTCAAGCCCGCCGAAAATCGGGGCAAGGTTAGCACTGGCAAGGGGGCTTGTCGCAAGGCCCGCCATACACACGCCCCCGGCTTGCCGGCGATGGCGGCCGAATGGGCGGCGCAGGGCTCAAGGTCGTCTCGCCGGCAAGCCGGCGCCTACAGGGGGCGGTGGGGGTCAGGAGTATTCCATCTCGATCTCGTCGAGCTGGTGATCGAAGCTCTTCAGCCGTGCGGTCCAGGTGTACACCAGCACTTCAAACTCGCGATGAATCACCGCATTGCCCGGTGTGTCGGCCTTGGGGTCGTAGAAGTCCAGCTGGTAACGCTCGCGGGCCATGGCGGTGGCAACGTCTGACAGCTCCCGGGCGTTGTTCAGCCAATGCCGTCCTTCAGCCACTTGCCGGTCGAGCACCACGCATTGTTTCTTCAAGGCTTCGAGGCTTTTTTCCAGGGGGGTGCCGGTCAGTTCGCCCATGACTTCCTGGAACGTACGCCCCGGCTGCCAGTAGCTGCCCCAGAAATAACGGTCGAACACGGTTTCGACCCGGCGCAGGGCAACCTTGGTGTCCCAGATCGCCACCCGCGTCTTGCCTTGCTCGAGGATTTTCCTCTGGGTCCGCTGGCCCTGGTACGACGCCCAGGCCACCACGCCCACGGACAATGCGGCGATCAACGCGCAGGCGCTGTCGAGGAACACCATGGCCTTATCCAGTTGATGGGCCAGCATGACACCGTAGAAGTAAGTCGCCGATAACAACACCAGTGCGAAGAGCACGCACCAGAAAGCGGGAGCATAAGGGTTTTTCATTATTGGAATCCCCATGAGCAACGCAGGCAGTGATCAGCGGGCCATCACGCAAGCCCGTCTGATCAAAGCATAGCAACCGCCTCAGGGTTTGCCGGGTTCCGTACCTTGCGTTCGTCCGCTTTCCCAGCCGCCGCCCAGGGCCAGGAACAGGTCGATCTGGCTCATTGCCACCTGGCTATTGGCCTGGGCCAGTTGCGCGCGCATATCGGTGTAGGTGCGCGTGGCCTGCAGGTCGGCGAGAAACGACTCGCGGCCGGCCTGGAAGAAGCGGTGCGTCTGGTCTGCGGCCTGTTGCGCCGACTGCTCGGCCTCGGCCAGGGCATCGCGGCGCTGCAATTGGGCGGTGTATTGCGCAAGCCCGGTCTGGGTCTCGCGGATGGCATTGAGTACCACCCCGTCAAAGTGCGCCAGGGCGCCCTGGGTCGCGGCTTCGGCTTCGTGGATGCGCGCACGCGAGCCGTTGGATGGCACCGTCCAGCTCAACAAGGGGCCGAAACCCCAGCGGTTGGTGGCCGGTTTGCCGAGGTTGTCGATAATGCCCACGGTGCCAATAGAGGCGCCGATGCTGATATCCGGGTACAGCTCGCCGGTGGCCACGCCAATGCCCGCCGTCGCCGCCGCCAACCGGCGTTCGGCCTGGCGCACGTCAGGGCGGCGCTTGAGCAGGGTTGCGCCGTCGCCCACCGGTAGCAGTTGGGCAATCTGCGGCAACTGGGCGCAATCGCGGGTGCCGGTCGGCAATTGGTCCAGGGGCTTGGCCAGGAGCATCGACAGGCGGAACAACCCCGCCTGGCGCGCCGCCTCAAAGCGCGGCAGTTCGGCGCGCAGAGACTTGAATTGGGTTTGCGAGCGGGTGACCTGGGTTTCATCGCCCCGCCCGGCATCGCGCAGGCGCTGGGTCAGGCGCGTGCTCTGGGCTTGCAGGTCGAGGGACTGTTGGGCGATGTGCAGCTCTTCGTTGGCCGCGCACACCTGGGTGTAGGAGCGCACCACGTCCGCCACCAGGGTGATGCGCGCGGTATCGACGGCAGCCTGGGTCGCGTCGGCATTGGCCTGGGCGCCTTCGATGCCGCGCTGCAGGGTGCCGAACAGGTCGAACTGATAGGAGGTGGTGATGCCGATATCACCGACATTCGCCACCGGCACTTTATTGGCCTGCAAAAAGGCCTCGCCGGACTCCTGCAAACGCTGGGCGCCAAGCTTGACCCCACCGCTCCAGCCGCCCGCCGATTGCGCTTCCTGCACCTGGAAACGCGCCCGTTGCAGGTTGGCTGCCGCCACGCGCAGGTCGGTGTTGGAGGCCATGGCCTGGCGCACCAGTTCATCCAGGCGCGGGTCCTGGTACAGCTTCCACCAGTCGGCGGGCACCGGGGCCGAGACCACATGACTGCCCTGCCCGGCCAATTGGCCTTGCAGGTCGCCACGGTTGATCGCCGCTTGGTCCGGCAACTGGTAATCCGGGCCTACCACCTGGCAGGCCGACAGCAGCAGCAGCCCCAGCCCCAGCCCTGCGGTCGCCAGCAGTTGCTTCATGGCTGGTCTCCGGCCTTGGGCTGGTCATCGATGATCGAGACGGTGGCCGTGCGCCCGGCGATCATGCGGAAATCCGCCGGCACATCATCAAAGGCAATACGCACCGGAATCCGCTGGGCCAGGCGCACCCAACTGAACGCCGGGTTGACGTTGGGCAGCAGGTTGGAGCCGCTGGTGCGGTCGCGGTCTTCAATACCGGCGACGATGCTTTGCACATGCCCGCGCAAGCGCGCGTTGTCGCCAATTACGCGGATATCCACGCGTTGGCCGACATGGATGCCGTCCAGTTTGGTCTCTTCAAAGTAGCCGTCGATGTGGAAGGAGTTGCTGTCCACCACCGACAACACCGGGCGCCCGGCGGTCACGAACTCCTGGGCCCGAGGCGCACGGTCGTTGACGTAGCCGTCCACCGGGCTGCGGATCACCGAGCGGTCGAGGTTGAGCTGGGCGCTGTCCACCGTTACCTGCGCTTCGGCCAGGGCCGACTGGGCGCGGGCCACGCGGGACTGGCTTTCTTCCAGTTGCTCGCTGGCCACCAGGTTGCCCAGGCCACGGTTGCGCTTGGCTTCGCGCTGGGCCTGAGCCAGGGTTTCCTGGCGGTCGGCCACGGCCGCCTGGGCCTGGCGCAGGGCGAGCTTGAAGCGGTCCTGGTCCACCGAAAACAGCACCTGGCCACGGGTTACCAACTGGTTGTCGCGCACGTCCACTTGCTGGATCAGCCCGGACACGTCCGGGGCGATCTGCACGATGTCGGCGCGGATATGCCCGTCGCGGGTCCAGGGCGCGAACATGTAGTACATCACCATGCGCCAGACCACGACGCAGGCGAAGGTCACTACCAGTAATGTCAGGACCAGACGGCCAATCGTCAAAAAAGGTTTTTTCATGTCATCAGGTATCGACTGAGTGAGTCCACAGCGCCCAGCAACAGCGCGTAGAGAGCCACATTGAATAATGCCCGGTGCCAGACCAGGCGATAGAAGTGGACGCGGTTCAACAGCCCGTGCACCACCAGGTAAAAGCCATACGTAATGCCCATCAGCACCAGCAGCGTGGGCAGGAATACCCCGCTGATATCCAGGTCACCGATCATAGAGGCGCTCCATCGGGTAACGGCGCGTCCATCTCGCCTGTGCTGACAAACTCCACGCCGGGCAACAACGCCAGGCGCAGGCCGCTGAGGGCATGCAGCAGGTGCAGGCGGGTTTCGCCCTCGCCTTGCAGGCCCTGGCCATTGAGGGCGCGGCGGGTACGGTCCAGGGTCATCAGCAGACCGCTGGGAGCCGGCAGGCGTTCACCGGCCTTCAGGCACGCCTTGAAGTACTCGCCGACCTCGGCCACCACCTGGTCGAGCAACACCCGTGGCACGCCCAGGACGCGGGGTGCGTAGGCCAGCAGGTCGAGCAGGTTCAGCGCCACGCGCAGCTCGCGCAGGGCGACGCCGGTGTCCTGGCCGGTCATGGCCAGGCGCGGCAGGTGCTGCATCAGGCGGTCGAGCATTTGCACGCCCAGGCGCCGGTGCTCGGCGAGGGTCGCCGGCTGCGTGAGGCCGACGATATCGCGCCAGCTGAAACGGGTCAGGCGCTTGGCCGCCAGTTCGGCGCCAAAGGGCCGCGCAATCAGAGTCCAGACAAAGGCAAACAGCAAGCCCACGGGGCCGGCGAGGTTGGAGTTGGCGAAGCTCAGAAAATCCGCGTCATAGGCGCCCTGGATGCTGATAAAGGACGAGGTGTTGACGATGGTCAGCAGCATGCCCAGGTAGAAGCGCGGTTGCACCGTCAGGGTGCCGACCCAGATAAAGGGCACCGCGAACGCCAGCACCAACATCGGGAAATCATGCAGGTTGGGCAGGATCAGAAACAGGTAGAGGCTGGCGAACAGCACCGACATCGCGGTCCAGAAAAAGAACCGGTAGATCTGCGGCGCCGGGTCGTCCATCGAGGCGAAGAAACTGCACGCTACCGCCGCAAGGATCACCGCGCTGCCGCCGTCGGTCCAGCCCAGCAGAATCCACAGCACCGAGGCGACGATGATCGCGCTGACCGTGGAAAACGCCGAGTAGAACATCAGGCCACGGTCAAGAAACGGCGTCAGCCGGCCCAGGCGCCAATGGCGGTAGACCGCGCGCCACGGGGCCTGGCTTTCGCTGTGGATGGCAGCTTGCAGGCTGCGGCAGTCTTGCCACAGGTCGATCCACTCGCCAAGGCGATACAGCGCGTTGGAAAACAGCAACTGATGGCGATCGTCCAGGGCCTCGGCGTCGGGTTGCAGGGCTTCGAGCTGGTCACGCAGGGCTCGCCAGCGTTCCACCGACGCCTCACTGGTAGTGCTTTGCAGCCACTCGGTGGTGGCCGCCAGCAGCGGCGCAAACTTGCTGACCAACTCCGGGGTGCGGCGCTCCAGGGCATACAGCGCGTCATCCAGGGCATCCACCACCGGCAACAGATGGATCATGCGCCCGCGCAGTTCCTTGGTGTTGCGCACCGTTTGTGGCCGCGCGCCTTCGTGGGGCAGTTGGCCGATCATCAATTCCAGGGTGTTGAAGGTCGCGACCATGCCGCCGCGCAGGCTGCTGACTTCTTCGGGCTGCACATTACGCGTGAGGAAGCGCTGGCTGTAGACCGTCGCGTCGGCAAACCATTTGCGCACCGAATCATCGAACACCGGCGCCAGGCGCCGTGGCCAGAACATCGCGCCGACCACCGCCGCCACGGCGATGCCAAGGAAGATCTCTTCGGTGCGCGCCTCGGCCACATCCCACACCGCCAGGGGGTTATCCACCACCGGCAGGGCGATCAACGGCAAGGTGTAACCCGCCAGCATCAACGCGTAGCTGTTGGCGGTGCGCAAATGCAGGGACAGAAACAGCAGAATGCCAGTCCACAGTGCAATCACCACCACCAGCAGGAACGGCGTCTGCACAAACATCGGCACGAAAAACACCGCCGCCATCGCCCCCAGAAAGGTGCCGATCGCACGGTACAAGGCCTTGGAGCTGGTGGGCCCGACAAACGGGCTGGAAACGATATACACCGTGGCCATCGCCCAATACGGACGCGGCATTTGCATGAGCATGGCGATGTACAGGGCAATCATCGAGGCGGCGAAAGTGCGCACGCCGTAGAACCAATCCCGGGCCGGCGGCATGCCGGTAAAAAATCCGTTCAAGAAGCCACGACCACGGGCGGCTGGCTGGCGTCTTCGAAAGCGCGCAGTACCCGCAACGCTGCCTCCAGGTCGGCAGGGGCAATATCTGCCAGCACTTCACGGCGCAGGCGCACCAATTGTGCTTCAACGGCCTGCACCAACTCCCGGCCCCGTTCGGTCAGGCTCAAGGCCTTGGCGCGGCGGTCGTGCAGGTCTTCGGCGCGGCACACATAACCTGCGCTGCACAGTTGGTCCAGCAGGCGCACCAGGGATGGGCTTTCCATCCCCGAGGCCTGGGCCACCTTGACTTGATGCACGCCGTCGCCAAGACGGCCGATCATCAGTAAAGGCACCGCACAGGCTTCGGAAATACCGTAGCTCACCAGCGTGGTCTGGCAGATTTTGCGCCAGTGACGGGCGCCTGCGACCATGCTGCTGCTGAGGCTCATATGTAGGGTTTCGAGGGTTTGGGGCACGAGATCATTCGCATACAGTTAGCTTGCTAACTATCAATATGATCAAGGAATGGAATCTCGTCAAGTTTTGATACAAATTCACAGATAGGCGGTGGGGCACCCACATACCGCGTCACCCTGTGGGAGCTGTCGAACCTTGGCGAGGCTGCGATGGCAGTGGCACTGCGTGCATGGATGGTGGCTCACCCACCGCTATCGCAGCCTCGCTGGGGCTCGACAGCTCCCACATTCGATTGCCGTTGTCTCGCACAGTGCGTTCGCTTACGCACGACCGCTGCGCAGCAGCACATTCAACTCATCCACCACTTCCGCCCAATCCGCGTCCTCCAGGATTTCTTCGCGCAAAAACGCCTTCTGGCTCGGCGTCCAAAAAAACGCATCTTCGAGTTTCAACTCCGGCTTGAGTGGTGAATGCACGGCGACAAAACGCTCAATGCTGATGGCGTCATCGGCCAGGCCGAGCTGTTTGAACAACGACGGCAGGCTGTGAACAGGCGATTCCATGACAACTCCAAGACGAGGTAATTGCCCACAGTCTAGACCGATAAAACCCACAGATTGGCGGCCATACGTGCAACATTTTGCAATGTTCACGTTATCATCTTCACCTTCCGCCCAGCGGCATCCACGGACTCCCGGAATAAGGACAATTCATGCGCATCGGTCTTCTGTCATCCCTGACCCTGGCACTGTGTGCCGGCGTATCCCTGCAGGCCCAGGCCAGTGGCGACGACTCGTGCTACCCCGACTGGCGCGTGTCCCAGGATTCGCTGACCGCTTGCAGCAACATGCCGTTCCTGAGCCCTGGCAACGACAGCCGGACCAACCTGCGCCTGTTGCTCGCGGCAAAAAAGAACGCGCCCCTGACCCCCAATCCGCTGGGTGAAGATGACCTGGCCCAGGGCTTCGGCCCGGTGCCGTTCCCGGTGTATCGCCTGGTGCCCCGCCCGCCCGAGGGGCAGACGCCCGCAGAACAAGGCACGGAGCTTGCGCAGTTGTTGGCCGCGCTGGGCATCCAGCACGAGGCCACGGCGGCGGCGGGCGACCAGTTTTTGTGGGGCGAAGGCAGCCGTTGCCGCAGTAACAATGTGCAGAGCGCCACCGACTTTGTGCGCCAAGTGACCAACGCCGATGTGCCGGCGAATGAGCGTGTGCTGCTGGCCAATGCCCGCCTGAAACTGCTCGGCACCTGCGACTGGCAGGGCGAGGTGCTGCTGGAGCCGCAGTTGATCACTTCCACCCAGGGTCGCGAACTGACCACCTACCTGCTCGCCGCCTCCGACTTTTACAGCGGGCGCTTTGTGTATGCCGAGCGTGGATTTGCCGCAGTCACCCTGACCACGTTGCCGTGGCTGAAGGAAACGGCGGTGTACATGATCGCCCGCGCGTCGCTCAACCATGCCCAGGAAAATGCCTTCGATGAATACGGCCTACCCCAGCGCCAGGCTGTGGATAAGTCCGCGCTGGACGAAGCCGAGCACAGTTTCCTCAGCTACCTGAACACTTATCCACAGGGTGAATACGCCCCTTCCGCTCGTGGCCTGCTGCGCCGGGTACATTGGCTGGCGGGCGATGCGACCAAGCTGGCCGACGACTACGCCTGGCAACTGACCGAGGCCAGCGATGCCGAGCGCAATGGCTCCATCGATGAGCTGGTGGAAGAAACCGACAACAAGCTGCTGACCAGCTACGCCGAGACCATCCGCAACCCCTTGTTGCTGGCGATCAACGACCTGATGTGGATGCGCGCCAACAACCCGCCCAAGCTGACCCGCGCCACCCTCGACGGACAAAAGGCCGCGTTTGCCAACGAGCCTGCGCTGTACGACTACTTGCAGGCGGCGTTCGCCCTGTATGTCGAGCACCAGCCAGACCAGGCGTTGAAGCATCTGCCACAGGAGCTGCCAGCGAGCCTGGATTACCTGGCATTCAGCCAGCAAACCCTGCGCGGCCTGGCCCTGCAAGCCAAGCAGGACTGGAAAGGCGCCGAGGCACTGTGGCTACAACTGCTGCCACTGGCCAAGCAGCCCTTGCAGCGCGATCAAGTGGAGCTGGCCCTGGCGATGAACTACGAACGCAGCGGCCAATTGGCCAAGGTGTTCGCCGTCGACTCGCCGATCCAGACCCAGCAAGTGCGCTATATCCTGTTGCGCAGCGTGGCCGGGCCCGAGTTGCTGCGCCAGCAGATCAGCCAGGCCAGCGACCCGCTGGAGCGCAGTACCGCGCAATTTGTGTTGCTCTACAAAGACCTGCTGCGGGGCCAGTTCGCGACCTTTGCCGAGGACTTGCAACAACTGCCGGCCGCCCCTGCCGCAGACAAGCTCGGCACCAGCCTGGGCTATGTGTACGACGGTGGCCAGGCACTGACCCTGTTCCGCTGGAGCGGCGACAAGGCCGCCTCCGGCTACACCTGCCCGACCATCGCGCAAACCGCCAGCACCTTGCAGGACGACCCGAAAAACCCACACGGCCTCAACTGCCTGGGTGAGTTCATCCTGCGCAACGGCCTGGACGGTATGCCCCTGGAACAGGCCCGCTCGGCCGGCAGCCTGGGCAGCACTGCATCGGGCTTCACCGGGGAAACCTTCTCGCGGCTCGAGGGCTACCAACAAGTGATCGCCAACCCCAAGGCGCCCCGTGACGACAAGGCCTATGCACTGTTCCGGGCGATCAACTGCTATGCGCCTTCGGGCTATAACAGCTGCGGTGGCGAAGATGTGGACAAGGCCGTGCGCAAGGGCTGGTTCCGCCAGCTGAAAACCGGGTTTGCCGACACCCAGTGGGGCAAATCGCTGCAGTACTACTGGTAAGCCGGTGAAAGGCTTGTGGCTGGCCCTGCTGCTCCTGGCGAGCCCGGCCTTCGGCGCAGTCGACGCCCGCGACCATGAAGCCTTCTGGCTGTGGAGCGGCGTCGCGCCACAGCCGGTGCTCAAGCAGGCCAAGACCCTGTACATCCTCCAGGGCCAGATCAACTCGACCCGCCGCCAGCCCGAACGCGGCGTGCAGTTCATCGCCCAGGGCATGAGCGTGCCGCGCATCCGTCAGGGCGAAGTGTGGATCGTGTACCGCGCCCATACCTTGCGCTGGCCAGAACCGGTCTACACAAAAATGCTCGGGCAGGTGCAACGCTGGCGCGCAGCGGGCAACCCGGTGGTCGGGATCCAGATCGACTTCGACGCCCGCACCCAATACCTGCACGAATACGCCACCTTCCTCAAGGACCTGCGCCAGCGCTTGCCGAAGGAGTTGCGCCTGAGCATCACCGGCCTGATGGACTGGAGCAGCAACGCCGACCCAGCCGCCATCGCCCAGCTTAAGGGCGTAGTGGATGAAGTGGTGGTGCAGACCTATCAGGGCCGCCACAGCATCCCCGATTACGCGGCGTACCTGCCCCGGATGAACCGACTGGGAATGCCGTTCAAGATCGGCTTGATCCAGGGCGGGGAATGGCAGGAGCCGGGGTATTTGCAGGGGAGTGAGTGGTTTCGGGGGTATGTGGTGTTTTTGCAGAATCCAGGTTGATCCCTGTAGGAGCCGGCTTGCCGGCTCCTACAGGGGATAGCGTCTTACCAGTCGTAAGTCAGGCTCGACACCACCGTACGCCCTTCGCCGTAGTAGCAATCCAGGTCGCTGGTGCACTGCGATACGTAGGTCTTGTTGGCAAGGTTCTGCACGTTCATCGCCAGCTTCACGCCTTTGAGTTTCAGGGGCGAGGCGCCCAGGTCGTAGCTCAGGCTGGCATCGTAGACGGTGTAGGACGGCACGGTGAACGCGCCGGCAAAGTAGTCACCCATGCTGCTGCGCGAGTAGCGGGCGCCCAGGCCTGCGCCGAGGCCGGCCAGGGGGGTGTCGCCGATCACGGTGTAGTTGACCCACAACGCCGCCGTCAGGGGTGAGATACCGGCCGGGTGGCGGCCTTCGCGACCTTCGTTGTCCTTGGTGTACTTGATGTCGTTGCGCGCCGCCGAAGCGACCACATCCCAGGAATCGTTCAACACGGCCTTGGCTTCGAACTCGACGCCGCGCGAACGCATGGCGCCGCTCTGGCTACTGAAGTTGCTCGGCGGATTGGCCGTCAGGATGTTTTCCTGGTCCAGTTGATAGACCGAGACCTGCACAAAACTTTCCTGGCCCGGGGGCTGGTACTTCACGCCGACTTCGTACTGGTTGCCGGTGGACGGGTCGAAGGGTTTCTGGTTGGCATCGGTGCCGGACAGCGGCAGGAAGGACTCCGAGTAGCTGATAAACGGCGCCAGGCCGTTATCGAACAGGTACACCAGGCCCGCGCGGCCGGTGAAGGCCTGGTCCTTGCTGCTGGTGCGGTCGTCGCTCAGCGGCGCCTTGTTGACCACATTGGCCCAGTCATAGCGCCCACCCAGCACCAGTGCCCATTTGTCCCACTTGATCTGGTCCTGCACGTACAGGCCGGTCTGGGTGATGGTGTTGTCCCAGCGATAGGGCTGGCCGAAGTTCAGCGGCTGGCCATACACCGGGTTGAACAGATCGATGATCGGCGGGTTGCGGTCATAAAGGCCGAGGAACCTGGAGTTGGAATGGTAGTAATCCAGGCCCACGATCAGGGTGTGGGAGAACTCGCCAGTGGTGAATTCGGCCTGGGCGATGTTATCCACGCCAATCACTTTGTTGCTCTGCCTCCAGTCCACGCCGAAACGTTGCAGGTAGCGTTGATCCATCGCGCCAGTGGCCGGGTTGGCGACAAAACGGTAGCCGTGCAACGGCGCCCTGTAGCGGTCGTCCACTTCGGCATAGCGCGCGTTTTGCTTGAGGGTCCAGGTGTCGTTCAGCCGATGGGACAACTCGTAGCCGAAGGCGAATTGTTCGCGGTTGTACTTGTTGACGCCCGGCTCGCCGATAAACACATCACGGTCGATCTTGCCGTTGGGGTTGCGCCAGATCGTGCCGGACGCCGGCAGGCCCTGGGCCTCGGGCACGCCCTTGTCTTTCTGGTACTGGGCGAACAGGGTCAGGCTGGTGTCGTCGTTGGGCCGCCAGGTCAGGCTCGGCGCAATGAATTGGCGGCGGTTTTCGAAGTAGTCGATCTCGCCCTGCTCGTCCTTGAGGCGCCCGGTGAGGCGATAGAAGAATTGCCCTTGATCATCCAGCGGGCCGCTAAGGTCAATGGCCGCGCTTTTGTGTTCGTAGGTGCCGGCTTCGAGCACCACCTGGCGCACCGGGGTCTCGCTGGGGCGCTTGCTGACCATATTGACGATGCCGCCCGGCTGGTTGTGCCCGTACAGCACCGATGCCGGGCCCTTGAGCACTTCGATGCGCTCCAGGGAATAGGGCTCGATCTGCAACGCACCGCCGGTACTGCCGCCGCCGTAAGGCAGGTGCAGGCCGTCGAGGTACAAAGGGGTGGGCGAGAAGCCACGGGATGTCGGCTCGTCGAACAGCTTGACCCGGTCGGAGAACCCCCCGGCGCTCATGCCGGGGGTGTACAGCAGCGCCTGGGTCACGCTTTGCGCGCCGCGCGCCTTGATTTCGGCAGCGGTGATCACGTTGATGGTCTGGGGGATTTCCACCAGCGCCGCATCGGTCTTGCTGCCCGTGGCACTGCGGGTGGCGACGATGCCGTCGACCGGGCCCCAGGCGTTTTCCTGGGCCTGCTGGGCACTGATCTGGGTTGCGCCCAACTGCACCGAACCGTCCCCCGACAGCGCCTGCACCGACCAGCCGCCGCCCGACTGCAGCGCCGCCAGGCCGCTGCCGGCCAACAAGCGTTCCAACCCCGGGCCGGTAGCATAGCGGCCCTGCAAGCCAGGGCTGCGCTTGCCGGCAGTCAGTGATGCATCCACCGAGAGCAAAATCCCCGAAGCGCTGGCGAAACGGTTCAACGCCTGGTCCAGGCTGCCGGCAGGGATGTTGTATTGGCGCAAGGCTTCGCCAGCGCTCTCCTGGGCCTGGACCAGGGTCGGGACGAGCGGCACAGTCGCCAGCACACTGACAAACAGGCCACGGCGCAGGGCGCGGGCCAGGGGTTGGATTGGGTGGTGCGGCATTGCAGGACTCCCCGTGAGAACGCTTCTTGATTGGCTTTCAAGAGGTATCCCGGACGGGATTGAAAAACCGACAAAAGAAAATCAAAAAAAATGCGGCCACTGACTTTCCACACCAAAACACCATCAATGTGGGAGCTGGCTTGCCTGCGATAGAGGTGGGTCGGTTAGCCCATCTGTCACTGATACACCGCTATCGCAGGCAAGCCCGCTCCCACCGTTGATCGAGTCAAACCCTGGCTTTTAGGGTGACCCAATAGCGCGTCACCGCATGCACCCGTACCGGCAATGAGCGCTCAAGGGCGGTGAGGATCGCATCGGTGTCATTGAGCGGAAACACACCGGTCAGCAACAGCCCGGACACGGCCTCGTCACAGCGCAACACCCCCGGCCGATAACGGCTCAGTTCAGCCACAAAACGCCCCAGCGGCTGGCGCTCGGCAATCAGGCGGTGCTGGGCCCAACTGCTGGCGTTGGCATCCAGCGCAGTCACTGCCGAGGTCTGCGTTGCACTGAACCACAGGCTGTCACCCGCGTTCATCAGCACCGGCAAACCCTCTACCGGGCGCACCTGCAGGCGTCCTTCATACAGGTCGACGCGGCTGCCGTCGTCCAGTTCGCGCACGGCAAAGCGGGTGCCCAGGGCCTGGATATCGCCCGCAGCGGTTTCGACGATCAGCGGGCGGGACGGGTCGTGGCCGCTGGTCAGCAGGATCTCGCCACGAATCAGGCGGATGCGCCGCTCAGTGGCACTGAAGCGCAGGTCGATGGCACTGTCGCTGTTGAGGTCCAGGTGGGTGCCGTCGCTCAAGGTCAGGTGGCGAATTTCGCCCGTGGCGGTGCGGTGCTCGGCAAACGCCGCCCGCCACGGCTGGCTGCCCTGCACCAGGTAGCCGCTGCCACCGGCTACCAGCAACAGCCCGAGCAGTTTCAACGCAGCCCGACGCTGTGGGTCCGGCGCGTCGCGCAACACCGCGCGGGCGCTGTCTGCGGGTACGCCGCCCAAGGTCTGCTGCAACTGCTGCAACCGCTGCCAGGCGCGACGATGCTCCGGGTCAGCGGCCTGCCAATGGGCAAAGGCCTGGCGCTGGGCCCCGTCGAATTCGCCGCCCCATTGCAGCATCAACCATTCGCTGGCCTGTTCGACCACGGCCTGGGCAATCGGCGCGTCATGGCGGGCTCTCATTCTTCGTAAGCCACCTGGTAGCAGGCGATGATCGCGCGGGTCATGTACTTCTGCACCGAGCTGATCGTTACCCCGAGGCGCTCGGCGATCTGCGCGTAGGTCAGGCCTTCGAACTGCGATAACAGGAACGCCCGGCGCACGTTCTCGGGCATGCGGTCGAGCATGGCATCGATCTGCATCAGGGTTTCGAGGATCAATGCGCGGGTTTCCAGGGACGGCGACTCGGGCTCCGGCAGGTGGGCAATGCTTTGCAGATAGGCGCGCTCGATGCGCAGGCGCCGCCATTGATCGATCACCAGGTTGCGGGCGATCTGCGTCAGGTAGCTGCGGCTCTCCTTGGCCCCGGGAAAACGCCCCGACACCAGCAGGCGCAGGAAGGTGTCCTGCGCCACGTCGGCGGCGTGCTCACGGTCGCCCAGGCGCTTGCGCAGCCAGCCTTGCAGCCAGCCATGATGGTCGCGGTACAGGAGATGAAGCTGTTGCTGGCCGTCAGTCGCGGTGTCCATGAATCGCCCGGATACACTATTGAGAGCAATTATCATTACAGCTTGTATCGCGACTGGCAAAAAACTTTATCAGTTACCGCCCGGCGGTCTGCAACGGATACACCGACTCCCAGCCCCCGCCCAATGCCTTGTACAAGCCGACCATGGCCAGGGACACGCCGGTGGAGCTTTCCACCCATTGCTCCTGGGTCGCCAGCAAGGCGCTCTGCACCGTGAGCACGTTGACGAAATCCACCACCCCTTCGACGTACTGGTGCTGGGCGGTGTCCAGGGCAATCTGGTTCTGGCGCACGGCTTCGGCGAGGCTGTCGCGGCGCAGTTGGCTGGCGTTGTAGCGGGTCAACTGGTCGTCGATTTCATGCCAGGCGCGCAACACGGTCTGCTGGTACGCCAGGGCCGCTTCCTGCTGCTGGGCTTCGCGCAGATCGAGCATGCCTTGCAGGCGGCCGCCGTTGAACAGCGGCAGGCTCAGCGATGGGCCGAAAGCAAAGGTGCGTGAGCCCCAGGAGCCCAGATCCGACAATTGCATGGCCTGGGAACCGAGGCTGCCCGACAGGGTGATCCGTGGGTAGAAGTCGCCCTTGGCCACGCCGATGCTCGCGGTCGCCGCATGCAGGCGCGCCTCGGCCTGGCGGATATCCGGGCGGCGCTGTGCCAGTTGCGACGGCAGGCCAATCGCAACCTGGCGCTGGGTCTGGGGCACCGCCGCGTCCGGCGACAGTTGTGCATGCAAGGCTTGTGGGGCCTGGCCCATCAGCAGGCTCAGGGCGTTGATCAACTGGTCCTGGCGCTGCTGCAAATCCGGCAGGCGCGCTTCGATGGCGGCCACTTGCGCCGCAGCTTCAGCGACATCCAGGTGGGTGGCCACGCCATCGGCCAAGCGCAGTTGCGAGAGCTTCAGGCTGCGCCGTGCGACGTCGAGGTTTTGCTCGGTGACCGCACGGGTACTTTGCACGCCGCGTAGCTGGATGTAGTCCTGGGCAGTCTCGGCCAAGACCGACAGCAGCACACTGCGGCGGTCGTTTTCGGCCACTTGCAGGGTGGCGTCGGCGGCTTCGGTTTCGCGCCGTACCCGGCCCCAGAAGTCCAGTTCCCAGGAGGCCGCAAAGCCCGCGTCCCACAGGTTGAAGGCCGAACGGCCGTTATTGCCGGAGGGATCGCTCAGGCCGTTGGCGCTATTGCGTTTGCGGCCATAGTTGCCGTCGGCGCTGACCTGCGGGTAGCGCTCGGCAGTCGTCACCTGGCGCACCGCGCGGCTCTGTTGCAGGCGGCTGCTGGCCAGTTTCAGGTCGAGGTTGTCACTCAGTGCCCGGCGCACCAGGGCCGACAGTTGCGGGTCGTGGAACACGTCCCACCACTGCTCTTCCAATGGGTCGCTGACCGCACGGCTGGCGGCCTGGCGCCCCTGGGGCTCGGTCCAGTGCGCCGCTGGCTGGGCGTCGGGGCGCTTAAAATCCGGGCCGACGGTGCAAGCGCCCAGGCTGATCAGGCTGAGAGTAAGCAGCGCGAGTTTTCTCATTGCTGCGCCACCTCACGTTGCTGCGCACTGGGCTGTGTGTTGACGCTGGCCTCCACCGACATCCCGACCCGCAGGCGATGAACCTGCGCCTGGCCCGGCTCCAGGATGATTTTCACCGGGATGCGCTGCACCACCTTGGTGAAATTGCCGGTGGCGTTGTCGGGCTTGACCGAGGCGAAGGTCACGCCCGTGGCCGGTGCCAGGCTTTCCAGGTGGCCGTTGAGGACTTCACCGTCGAGGCTGTCGACCCGCACTTCAACCGCCTGGCCGGCGTGCATGTGGGACAGTTGGTTTTCCTGGAAATTGGCCACCACATACGCGTCGGCCAACGGCACCACGGCGAGGATCTTGCTACCCGGGGTGACAAAGGCACCGACCCGCACCGCCCGCTCGCCGACCATGCCATCCACCGGCGCGACAATGCGCGTGTACGACAGTTGATAGCTGGCCATTTCCAGCGCGGCCTGGGCACGCTTCAAGCCACCTTCGGCGGCATCGCGCTGGGCGCTGAGGATTTCCACCTGCTTGCGCTCGGCGGCCAATACCGCCGTGGCGTTGGCCAGGCGCGCGGTGGCCTGGTCGATGCGGGTCCTGGCTTGCTGGGCGTTCTGCACGGTACCTGCGCCAACTCCGGCAAGGTGGTTGTAGCGGTTCAATTCGTGCTCGGCAAAGGCCACTTCGGCGCGGTCGGCGGCCACCGTGGCCTGGGCCTGGGCGATCACCGAGCTTTGCCGCTCAAGGGTGGCCACTGCGTTTTTCAGCTGGGCCTGGGCCATCAGGGTTTCGGCATCGGCGGCCTGGGCGGCGGCGCGCAAGTCGCGGTCATCGATCAGCGCCAGCAACTGCCCGGCCTTGACCTGCTGGTTGTCCTCCACCAACACCTCTTTGATAAACCCGGCGACCCGTGGTGCCACCAAGGTGTAGTCGGCGGCGACGAAGGCGTCGTTGGTGGTCTGGCGCTTGCTGCCAAACACACCCGGCGCCAGCAGGTACACCAGCGCGCCCACGGCGAATACGCTGATAACAGTCACGGCAATCTGGTCTTTGCGTTTCATAAAAATCCTTTGTTTCAGTCAACAATCAAGCGGGTGCGCGCGGTGGGAAAATCCGCGTCGGCATCCAGAAAATCAGGAGGATCAACGCCACCGCGACACCGGCCATGACGTAATAAAGATCCGCAGAAGTCAGCACCACGGCCTGCTGGTGCAGGCGGTGGGCAAGGCCCGTGGCATCGCTGTCAGCCAGGGGTGAGTTACCCAGGGCGTCCACCAGCATGGTCGAGTGGAAATGCAGGCGGTGGGTGGTCAGCACCTCGATCACCCCGGTGGCGACCACCGCCGCCAGGCCCTTGACCGTGTTGAACCAGGCCGAGGCAAACGGCCCGTCGGTGGGCACGATGCTGCCGGTGGACAGCATCAACAGCGGCAACACCGCCATCGGCTGCCCGAAGATTTGCAGCAGTTGCAGCACGTAGAACTCATCCCGGATCCACGCCGAGGTCAGTTGCGCGCCGCCAAGGCAGGACAAGGTCAGCATGCCCAGGCCAATCCCCAGCACCCAGCGGCAATCCACCCAGCGCAAGTTGCACAGGGCGGCCACCAGGGGCAGCGCGAGCAACTGCGGCAGCGCCATGATCAGCATCACCGGCGCGGTTTGCAGCGGCCGGTAACCCTGCACCTGCGCCAGGTAGCTGGACGGCAGGATGATCACCGCCTGCAACACCACCAGCACCCCGGCCAACACGATCAGGGCGAAGGCCAGGTTGCGCAGGCCGAGCATCTGCAACTTGAAGAACGGCATCGGGTGTGACCATTCATTGAGCATGAACAGCACCAGCAACAGCGCCCCGCCAATCAGCAGCGTGGTGATCAGCGGCGACTCGAACCAGTCCAGGCGGTTGCCCTGCAAGATGCCGATCACCAGCATGCAGATCGCCGGGAAGCCCAGCAGCAGGCCGCGCCAGTTGAACTGCTTGAGGCGCTCCAGGCGCAGCGGGTCCTGGGGCAAGCCGTAGGCCACGGCGGCCATGGCCAGCAGGCACGGTGCGACGATCTGCCAGAACGCCCACTGCCAGCCGACGTATTCGGTCCAGAGTGCCGCCAACGGTGTGCCGAGGCTGGGGCCGAAAGTGGCGGTCAGGGCGTAGCCGGCCAGGCCGTAGAGCTTGACGTGGGCCGGCAAGAAACGCAGGGCCACGGTCATCAGCATCGGCGGCAAGGCTCCACCGGCCAGGCCTTGCAGGGTGCGCAGTACCAGCAGGCTTTCATAGTTCGGCGCCAGCGGGCAAAGCACCCCCAGCAGGGTAAACAGGCCGATGGCCCACAGGGTGAAGCGGCGCAGCGAAAACGTCACCGAACACCACGGCGCAAAGGCCATGGCCGAGACGGAAGTGGCGGTGTAGGCAGCAACCAGCCAGGTACCTTCGTCAAACCCGATGTACAGCGCACCGCGGATATCGGCGAGGGCGACCTTGGTCACCATTTCGTTCAGGCCCGAGACCAGTACCGCCAGCAGCACGCCGACCAGGCCGATGATGATCCGTGGGCCGAACACAGGGGGGCTGACGGCGGCGGGTTTGGCGGCGGCCAAGGGCGCGGGGGCAGCGAGGGAAGTCATGAAGGTACAACTCGGCAATAGAATACCCGAGCAGTTTAATAAGGCTTAGACATGACGAAAACTAACTTGTGGGAAGGTTATAACTGCATCAGACGCAATGATTGAACGTAGGAGCTGGCTTGCCTGCGATAGCGGTGTATCAGTTACAGATGCGTTAGCTGACACACCGCTATCGCAGGCAAGCCAGCTCCTACATTTGATCGGGGTCATCAGACCGGCTGGGCTTCGCGCCAGGTCGCCGCGCAGCTTTCACGCATGGTTTCGCGCAGCCATCGGTGCGCCGGGTCTTTGTCGAAGCGCGGGTGCCAGGCCTGGGTCAGGACCAGGGTCGGCAGGGAAATCGGCAGGGTGAATGCGCGCAGTGGCAGTTTCAGGCGATTGGCGCTGTACAGCGCTTCCTTGGGCACCGGCAGGATCAGGTCGGAGTCGGGCAGCATGAACATCGCACCGTGAAACCCCGGCGCGATCATCGCCACCCGGCGCTCCAGGCCCTGGGCACTGAGGGCAGTGTCGATCGGCCCACGGGCGATACCGCGCCGGGAGATGCTGATATGGGAGTAGCTGGCAAAGCGCGCCGCAGTGATTTCTTCGTCGAACAGCGGGTGGCCTTCACGGGCCAGGCCGACGAAGGTGGTGGAGAACAGGTTCTGCACCTTCACTTCCGGGGTGATCGGCATGGTGTTGCCGACGCGCAGGTCCAGGCGCCCTTCGCGCAAGGCTTCATCGTCACTGTCGCCTTCCGGCACAAAACGCAGCTCGCAGTGGGGCGCCACCCGTTCCATGGCATCGAACAAACGACCGCCATACACGCCGACAAAAAAGTCATTGGCACGCACGCTGAACCGCCGGCGCAAAGTGCTCAGGTCGACCTCGTCCGCCGAGCGGAACAGCAACGCCGCCTGCTCCACCACGTTGCGCACCTGGCCTTGCAACTCCAGGGCCTTGGGCGTGGGCACCAGGCCGCGCCCGGCGCGCACCAGGATCGGATCGCCGACAGCCTCGCGGATGCGCGTCAGGGTGCGGCTCATGGCCGCCGGGCTGAGGTTCATCCGCCGTGCGGCGCCCACCACACTGCCCTCGTCGAGCAAGGCGTCGAGGGCCACCAGCAGGTTCATGTCCGGTAATTGCATGCCAAGCACTCGTGATGAATGTGGAGTACAGCGCACGCAATCGTAGCAGGCTTTATCGGTACTGTTTCAGGCTATGCGGCAGGTAATCGGCGTAGGTGGCGGTGGGATTGGCCTGACACTGGCGGACGATTTCCGGCAATAAGTTTTCCAGCTGATCGGCCAGGACCAGGCCGTCGGCATAGGTAGTTTTGCCACTGAACGCCGGCAGCATCACCGCAACGCGGGTGATGGCGAAGCTCTTCATGGCACTCAAAGGGCGGGTGGCATGCTCGCGGCGGAACTGGCTGACCTCCTCGCTCAAGTCACGGCAGGATTGAAACTTCACCTCGGTAAAGTTCAGTTGCACCCCTTCACGGCTGATGGGCTCGGGCGAAAACAGCATATCGTTGCGCGCCTCGACCACCGCAGGCCGCTCGGCGCTCACTGTCCACGGCTTGAAGCGCCATTGCTTGGCCGCACCGACAGCCGCTTCGCCAAAGGCGGGCTTGGTGGCATTGAGCGCTTTTACATCGCTGACCGATCCGTCGTTGTGGATCTTGAGGCTGATCCGCGCATGCCCCTGGGTGGTTGTCAGGGTCTTGGGGTACACCGGCTTGACCGTGAACACCACTTCAGGCTCAAACCCGGCAAAAACCGCTGTCGACGCGAGTAAGGCTGCAGCCAAGACAAGAAACCGCATGTTCGTAAATCCTTTTACCGGCCAGGCCTGACGCCAGGGCGGCGTCAGGTTCGGGCGGCATTATCGGACTCATAGCGGCCAAAGAGCAATAATTCCTATTTAGCGCTGCATGCCCCAGCGCTTCACGGTGACGCGCTCGAGGGTGTCGAACACCAGGTTTTCCACGAGCAGGCCGATCAGGATCACTACCGCCAGCCCGGCGAATACCTTGTCGGTGTACAACTCGTTGCGGTTCTGGAAGATGTACCAGCCCAGGCCGCCCTTGCCGCTGGTGGCGCCGAACACCAGTTCGGCGGCGATCAGCGTGCGCCAGGCAAAGGCCCAGCCGATCTTCAGGCCGGCGAGGATCGACGGCAGCGCCGCCGGGATCAGGATAAACAGCACAAAGCGCATGCCCTTGAGGCCGTAGTTGCGCCCAGCCATGCGCAGGGTTTCCGACACCCCCATAAACCCCGAGTAGGTGTTGAGCGCCAAGGCCCACAGCACCGAGTGCACCAGCACAAAAATCAGGCTGTTCTGCCCCAGGCCAAACCACAACAGCGCCAGGGGCAGCAGGGCAATCGCCGGCAGCGGGTTGAACATCGAGGTCAGGGTGCTCAGCAGGTCGCGGCCCATCTGGGTCGAGACCGCCAGGGTGGTCAGGGCAAATGCCAGGACGATGCCGATCAGGTAGCCCTTGAGCAGCACCACCAGCGAGATGCTGACCTTGCCCAGCAACTCGCCGCTGGCAATGCCGTCGTAGAAGGCGTGGAAGGTCTGCAAGAAGCTGGGCAGCAGCAGGTCGTTGTTCTGATAGCGCGCCGCCGCTTCCCAGAGGATCGCCAGCACGATCAGGATCAGGCCCTTGCGCAGCCAGCCTTGTTGCCACAGGCGTTGGCGCAGGGGTAAGGCGCGTTCCACGGGCACGCCGGGCAGCGGTTGCAGGGTGATTTCATATTCCTGGCGCATGGGCACAGTCCTTCAATAAGCGATGCGGATGTCGGCGAAATCCAGTTCGGTTTTTGCCTCGGGCGACTCATCGAACAACAGGCGATGAATACGCCGCGCCGACGCCTGGAACGCCACACCGCCGAGGCTGTGCAGGTCGTATTGATGGCTGTGGATTTCGGCGCGCACCCGCCCTGGATGGGGCGACAGCAACAGGATGCGATTGCCCACCACCAGGGCTTCTTCGATGGAGTGGGTGACAAACAGCAGGGTGAAGCGCACCTCTTCCCACAGCAGCAGCAATTCCTCCTGCATCTTGCGCCGGGTCAGGGCATCGAGGGCGGCGAAGGGCTCGTCCATCAGCAGGATTTTCGGCTGCATGGCCAACGCCCGGGCAATCGCCACCCGCGCCTTCATGCCACCGGACAGGGTGTGTGGATAGGCGTCGGCAAAGGCGCTCAAACCGACCTTGTCGAGGTAGTACAACGCCCGCTCCTCAGCTTCGCGGCGCTTGAGGGTCCGGGACGCCAGCAACGGGAACATCACGTTCTGCTTGACGGTTTTCCAGGGCGGCAGTTGGTCGAACTCCTGGAACACCACGATGCGATCCGGGCCCGGTTGCTCGACCTTTTGCCCCAGCAGGCGGATCTCGCCTTCGCAGGGTTTGATAAAGCCGGCCACCGCCTTGAGCAGCGTGGATTTGCCGCAGCCCGAAGGCCCCAGCAGTACAAAGCGATCAGCCGGATCGATCTCGAAGCTGACCTGGTGAGTGGCCCGCACCACCCGTTCGGGGGTGCGGTATTCCAGGCTGACTTGATCCACCGCGAGCAAGGCTTGGGCGGGACTCAGGTTGCTGGCCGTGTGGCCTTGCAAAGGCGCGTTCATCTCAGCTCCCTTGCAGCGGCTTGGCATCCTGGAAGAAGTAATCCTTCCACGACTCGGGTTTGTTCTTGATCGCGCCCACGCGGTAGAGGAATTCAGCCAGTGGGTAGGTGTTTTTCGGCGTGACGCTGAACTCAAATTGCGGGTTGTCGATGATTTTCAGCAACTCGGCCCGGTCGATCTTGGCCTTGGTCACCCGGATATAGGTGTCGGCGGCGGCGCCCTTGTCGTTCTGGGCGAACTGCGCGGCCTCGGTCAGGGCATCGATGAAGGCCTTGTAGGTTTTCGGGTTGTCGTTGCGAAACTTCTCGGTGGCGAACAACACGGTCGGCGAGTTCGGCCCCAGCAGGTCATAGGTGTTGAGCACCACATGCACGTTCGGGTTGGCCAGGGCCTGATCCTGGAACGGCGGGTTGGAGAAGTGCCCGGTCAGCTCGGTGCCGCCGGCGATAAGCGCGGCCGTGGCGTCGGGGTGCGGCACGGCGATGGTGTATTTATCCAGGCGATTGAACTCCTTGTCGCCCCATTGCTTGGCCGCAGCGTATTGCAAGAATCGCGACTGCACGGAAACCCCCACGGCCGGCACGGCAATGCGGTCTTTCTCGGTGAAGTCTGCAATGGTCTTGACCTTGGGATTGTTGCTGACCAGGTAGTACGGGAAGTTGCCCAGGGAGGCCACGGCCTTGACGTTCTGCTTGCCGTGGGTACGGTCCCAGATAGTCAGCAGCGGGCCGACACCGGCGCCGGCAATGTCGATGGAGCCGGAAAGCAGCGCGTCATTGACCGCCGCGCCGCCGGACAACTGGGTCCAGTCGACCTTGATGTCGATACCTTCCTGCTTGCCGTATTTCTCGATCAGGTTCTGGTCGCGCACCACGTTGAGCAGCAGGTAAACGATGCCGAACTGCTCGGCAATGCGAATCTGGCCTTCGGCCTGGGCGACAGTCGGGGCAACCAGACTGCCGGCCAACAGGCTGATGCCAAGGCCCACGGTCGCGGCCAATCGTGCAAAGGGGGTTTTGCTGGACATGGTCATGCTCCGAATCAGAAGGGGGCGTCGCCCTGGATGGTGGTGCGAAACAGCTTGCGGCGCAGGTGGCTGGGGCAACCGGCGGCCAGGTGGATCAGCGAGCGGTTGTCCCAGAACACCAGGTCGTGGGGCTGCCAGCTATGGCGGTAGATGTTGTGCGGGTGGACGCTGTGGGCGTAGAGCTGGGCCAGCAGGTCGCGGCTTTCGTCTTCGGGCAGGCCGACGATACGGGTGGTGAATCCTTCACTGACGAACAGTGCCTTGCGCCCGTTTTCCGGGTGGGTGCGCACCACCGGGTGCACCACCTCGGCGACCTGGGCCAGTTGTTCGGGGGTCAGGGTCGGGCGCCAGTTGCCTTCGAATTTGGTTTCGCTGTAGCGCGCGGTGTAGGAGTGCGCGGCGCTGCGGCCCTGCACGGCTTGGCGCAGATGCTCGGGCAGTTGGTCCCAGGCTTTGTGCATGTCGGCAAACAGCGTGTCGCCGCCTTCGGACGGCAACTCCTGGGCGTGGAGCATCGAACCCAGGCTCGGCAGTTCCTTGTACGACAGGTCCGAGTGCCAGAACTTGCCAGCGTCGCCCAGGCCGACGGATTGACCGTTTTCGATGATGTTGGAGACGATGAGGATTTCCGGGTGGTTGGCCAGCAGGAACTGTTTGAGCACATGGATCTGCAACACGCCGAAACGGCGGCTGAAGGCGATCTGTTGCTCGGGGGTGATGTGCTGGTCGCGGAACACCACCACATGGTGGTCCAGGTGCGCGCGGTGGATGCGGGCGAAATCCTGGTCGTTGACCGGACGCGACAGATCCAGGCCGATGATCTCGGCGCCTACGCTGCCGGGGAATGGGCGGATGTCGAAGGTTTGGGCGGTGGGCAAGGCGGCTGTGGCGGTGGACATGAGATCACTCCCTGGCAGTCAGGAGAGTGACTTTATAGATATAAGAACTGGAATTTAAATACCGTTAGAGAATAACGATATGGCCTTTTTGCGGTAGAGGCTGGGGGATGGGGTGAGGTTGAGGGCCCCTTCGCGGGCAAGCCCGCTCCCACATTCGACCGATTTCCAACATAGGAATGCGGTTGAATGTGGGAGCGGGCTTGCTCGCGAAGGGGACCGCCCAGACACTGAAGATCAACGCTCCTGCAACGACTCCGCCCGGGCCTTGATGATGGGCTTGAGCAGGTAGCTGAGGATGGTTTTCTTGCCGGTGATGATATCGACCGAGGCGACCATGCCGGGGATGATGATCAACGGCTTCTCATCGGTGCCCAGGTGGCTGCGATCGGTGCGCAAGGTGATCATGTAGTAGGTGGTTTTCTTGTCTTCGTCGGTGATGGTATCGGCACCGATGCGCTCCAGCTTGGCCTTGAGGCCGCCGTAGATGGTGTAGTCATAGGCGGTGAACTTGACCACGGCCTCTTGCCCCGGGTGCAGGAAAGCAATGTCTTGCGGGCGGATCTTGGCTTCCACCAGCAGGGTGTCGTCCAACGGCACGATTTCCACCATGTCGCTGCCCGGCTGGATCACCCCGCCGATGGTGTTGACCAGCAGTTGCTTGACGATCCCGCGCACCGGCGAGGTGACCAGGGTCCGGCTCACCCGGTCTTCGAGGGCTTTGCCGGTGGCCTGGGCCTTGTTCAAGTCGGTGCGTGCTTCGTTGAGTTCGGTCAGGGCTTCGCTGCGGTATTTACCGCGGGTCTCGTCGATCTTGCGCTGCACTTCCTTGATCGCCGAATCGGCGCGGGGGATGGCCAGGGTGGTGGCGTCCAGCTGGCCACGGGTTTCCATTTCTGCGCGCTTGAGGCGCAGCACTTCCACCGGCGACACCGCCCCCTGGGCGACCAGGGGTTCGGACATGTTGATTTCCTGGCGCTGCAACGACAGCTGGTTACGGTACTGGCCCTGCTTGGAGGTGTATTCGCGCATCTCCTGCTGGCGCTGGGTCAGTTGCTCCTGCAAGCCGCCGATTTCGTCCTTGAACTGCTGGCGCCGGCTTTCGTACAGCGACTGCTCGTTGATCGCCTGGGTGGGCGCAGCAGCCCGCACATCTTCAGGGATATTCAACGGCCGGTCTTCGACCTGGGCGTTCAAGCGTTCGATGCGCAACAGCAGGGACAGGCGCTGGGCCTCGGTTTCCCCGGCGTTGGAGACAAAGCGTGTGTCGTCCAGGCGAATCAGCGGCGCGCCGGCTTCGACGATCTGCCCTTCCTTGACGTACAGCTCGGCGACGATGCCGCCTTCCAGGTTCTGGATCTTCTGCAGCTTGGAGGATGGGATGGCCTTGCCATCGCCACGCGTGACTTCGTCGACCTTGGCAAAGCCGGCCCACAGCAGCATGCACAGGAAAAACCCGATGATCCCCCAGATGGTCAGCCGCACGACGCGCGGGGCATCTTCGATCAGGGCCTTCTTGACCTCTGGCAGTGGCTGGCCGTCCAGCGAATCGGAACCAATGAAGTAACGACGGACCGCGTCCTTGAATTTACGCAACACTGATCTGCCCCTTCTTCAACGCTTCCATCACTACGGCTTTCGGGCCATCCGCGAGGATCTGCCCACGGTCGATGACCAGCAAACGGTCCACCAAAGACAGCAACGACGCCCGGTGCGTCACCAGCACCACGGTCTTGTTTGCCACAACGGCTTGCAGGCGCTGTTTGAGGCGTTCCTCACCGGTGTTGTCCATGGCGCTGGTCGGTTCGTCCAGCAGCAGGATAGGCGGGTTGAGCAACAGGGCACGCGCCAGGGCGACGTTTTGTCGCTGGCCGCCAGAAAGGTTCTGGCCCCGCTCGCCTACTTGCAGTTCGTAGCCTTGCGGATGCAGGCGGGCAAATTCGTGGACGCCCGCCAGTTCGGCGGCTTGCAGCACCACTTCGTCTTCAACGTAGCGGGCGCCGGAGACCAGGTTGTCGCGCAGGGTACCGGCCAGCAGTTGGATGTCCTGGGGCACATAGCCGACGTTGTGGCGCAGCTCGCTGACGTCGATCTGGCGAATGTCCACGCCGTCTACCAGCAAGGCGCCAGAGTCGGGCTGATAGAGCCCCACGATCAGTTTGGCCAGGGAACTCTTGCCCGAACCGCTACGCCCGATGATGCCGATCTTCTCGCCGGGCTTGATCAGCAGGTTGATGTTCTTGAGCGCCATGTTCTGCTGGTTGGGGTAGGTAAAGTTCAGGCCCCGGCACTCGATGGCGCCTTGCAGGGTGCGGCGGCTCAGGGGGCGCTCTTCGAAGTTGCGCTCCTGGGGCAGCTCCATCATCTGGTCGGTGGAGACCATGGTGACTTTGGCCTGCTGGTAGCGGGTCATCAAGCCCGACAGCGACGCCAGGGGGCTGAGGGCGCGGCCACTGAGCATGTAGCAGGCAATCAGGCCGCCCATGCTGAGGTTGCCGGCGATGATCTGGTAGACCCCGAAGACAATCATGATCACACCCGCCAGTTGCTGGATCAGCAGGGTGATGTTCATCGACAGCCCGGAGAGCATTTTGACCCGCAGCTCAAGGCGGCTGAGGGTGCCAATGGTCTGTTCCCACTGGTACTGGCGCTCGCTTTCGGCGTTGTTGACCTTGACCGCGTCCAGCCCGGCCAGGGTTTCGATCAGGCTCGACTGGCGCTCGGAGGCCAGGGCCATGGTGCGCTCCATGGTGGCGACCAACGGCTTTTGCAGCAGGTAGCCGATGCCCAGGGCAATCGGGAAGGCCAGCATGGGGATCCACACCAGATGCCCGCCGAGGATGGCGATCACCATGAAGATCAGCAGGGTGAACGGCAGGTCGATCAGGCTGGTGAGGGTCAGGGACGCGAGAAAATCGCGCAGGCTCTGAAACTCGTGGATGTTCTGGGCGAAACTGCCGACCCGCGCCGGGCGGTACTTCATTGACATGCCGACGATCCGCTCGAACAGCGTGGCCGAGATGATCAGGTCGGTTTTCTTGCCGGCCAGGTCCAGGCACAGGCTACGCAGGCTCTTGAGGACCAGGTCGAAGACGTAGGCGATGAAAATACCGGTGGCCAGCACCCACAGGGTGGCGGTGGCCTGGTTCGGCACCACGCGGTCGTAGACGTTCATCACGAACAGCGGCGCGGCCATGGCAATCAGGTTGATCAGGAAACTGGCGGCGATGGCATCGGCGTAGAGCCAGCGCGAACGCTTGAGGGTATCGCGAAACCACGAGCGGGCCCGGGGAATCAGGGTGCCGTGGCTGACATCGAATTTGTGCTGGGGCTGGGCAAAGAACACTTTACCGATGTAGTCATCGGCCAAGGCTTGACGCTTGACGATGGTTTCACCGCCATCGCTTTCGCTGAGCAGCACCTGGGCTTCGTCTTCACCCTGCCAGCCGAGCAGCACGGCGCTGCGACCGTCCTTGAGCAACAACAACGCCGGCATGGCAATCGCGGGGATCGAATCGAGCTTGCGTTGCAGCAGGCGCCCTTGCAAACCGGCGCGGGCCGCGGCCCGGGCCAGCAAATCGGCAGTCAGTTGCTGTGCCGGCAATGGCAGACCGGTGGTCAGCATCGCCGCACTGGCGGGCTTCTGGTGCAGGGCGCAGAGAGCCAACAACCCGTCGAGTAACGGGTCGTCGTGCAATGTGCGTGGATCATGACTGAGATGGACTCGACTGACTTCTGATTCCACGCGGGCTCTCTCAACTAACAGATGGGACTATAAGGAATAGCTCAATTCATCCCAGGCAGTTGAACTTTCGGCTTCACATCGTTCTGTACGACGGAGGCCATCGGTGCGACCACTCCCTGGCTCTTGAGCAACTCGCCCATGGTCGCCTTGATTCGGTACTGAGTAAATAACTGAACGTTTTTTATCTCTTCCAGACGACGCGAAGCGGTGAACAGTTCGTTCTCGCTGTCGAGCAAGTCGAGCAGGGTCCGCTCGCCCAGGCTGAATTGCTTTTGGTACGCGCCGCGCACCTTGCTGCTGTGGTCGACGTATTGCTGGGCAATCGGCACCTGGGCATTGGCGTTGTTCATGGCGTTCCAGGCCAGGCCCAGTTCTTCGTTCAATTGACGCAGGGCGTTGTTGCGAATATCCAGGGCCTGGTTGGACTGGTAGGACTTGGACTCCAGCTCAGCCTTGTTGCTGCCACCGGCATACAGGTTAAAGCGCATGCGCAGCATGGCTTCCCAGCCATTGTTGTGGCTGGCGTCGCCGTCGATGTTGTTGTCGGCGTTGCGGCCCAACTCGGCGTCGAAGCGTGGGTAGAAGGAAGACTTGGCGGCTTCGTATTGTTTTTCGGCGGCGGCGATGTCGGATTCGGCCGAACGCAGGATCGGGCTGTTATCCAGCATCTGGCGGCGCGCTTCGTTCAGGTCTGCTGGCAGCAGCGCCATGAAGCTTGGCGGACGCTCCAACTGATCGGCTTCCTGGCCAACAGCGCTCAGGTAGTTGGTCTGGGCATCGGCCAGGTTGGTCTGCTCGGTGATCACGTTGTTGCGGGCCTGGGCCAGACGGGCTTCGGCCTGGTCCAGGTCAGCCCCGCTGCCGACGCCGCGCTGGGTGCGCAACTTGATCTGGTCGTAGATGCGCTCGTGATTGCGCAGGTTGTCTTCAGCCAGGCGCACGAACTCACGACGGGTCAGGACGTCCAGGTAAACCTGGGCTACCGTCAATGCTGTGCGCTCGGAAGTGCCAAGCAACGAGAAAGCGCGGGAGTTAACGGTGGCTTGTTGACGCCCAACTTCACTGGAGGTGGCAAAACCGTCAAAAACCATTTGCTGCAGGCGCAGGCTCGATTCACCGCGATTAAGGGTGTCCCAGTGGCCGCCACGTGCCCGGGTGGAAGAACTGTCGGTGCCTTCACGGCCGTAACCGGCGTTCAGGTCGACACGGGGCAGGTAACCGCCCTTGGCCGCACGTAACTGATAGTCGGCAGCAATACGAGCGTTGACACCTGCCTGAATCTCCGGGTGCACATCCAGCGCTTGCTGCATGGCCTGGGGCAGGGTTTGGGCTTGTACAAAACTGGCGGCGAGAACGAACGGTATTGCCTTAAGCAGGTGCAAACGCATTTAAAAATTCCCCAGGACTTCTTGTCTCAAGTCACAGCAACTTGGCGTGCTGCGTTAGAAAATGGCTACCGTAATGACCGTACGTCGGAAAGTTCAAAAGCGGAACTGGTTCACACATGTAGGACGGTTCGCCGCGTGAATATCAATGTGACATTAGCGAGGCGATTGTTTAGGATGGCGCCAATAAGGTCAATAGTTTGGCATAAAGTAAATCGCCAAAAAATATAGCCAATTATTTGACGTCACCCGTTTTATAAACTACGCACTTCCCAGGTTGATGAATCCCATAGGGTCTCAGCCACAGGAACACCCACAGAATGGATCGCCGGAGAAATCTTCAATGAGCAGTGTTGTTGCAATCGTCAAAAGCATTGTTGGCCAAGTTTTCGTCATTTCTCCGGAAGGCGCCCGTCGGGTGCTTGTTGAGGGTGATCGCCTGTTCGCCGGCGACCAGATAGACACCGGCATGTCGGGCGCCGTCAGCCTGGAGCTGGCCGATGGCCGCACCCTGGACCTGGGCCGTGATACCCAGTGGAGCGCCAACGCGCCCGACTCCAGCACCGACCTGAGCCAAGCCACCGCACAGGCCGCGCCTTCGGTTGCCGAACTGCAGCAGGCCATTGCCGCCGGCGCTGACCCGACCACCGACCTGGAAGCCACTGCCGCAGGCGCGACAGCTTCTGGCACGGGCGCTGCCGGTGGCGGCCACAGCTTTGTGATGCTCAATGAGACGGCTGGCTCGGTTGATCCGTCCATTGGTTTCCCGACGGCAGGCCTGGGGTTCGGTACTAATGCGTTGACCAACGAACTCGGCGGGCAGCCGACCGACCCGCTCACGGCAGCACCTTTGCCGTCGACCCTGTCGCTGAGCGCCACCCCGACCATCACCGAAGCCGGCGGCGTGCTGACCTACACCGCCACGGTGACCCAGCCGTCTACCAGCAACCTGACCGTCACCCTGTCCAACGGCGCGGTGATCACCATCCCGGCCGGCCAGGTGACTGGCTCCGTGAATGTGCCCCTGGCGCCCAACGACAGCCCGTACATCGATCCAGGCCAGATCAGCGTCACCGTCACTGGCACCACTGGCGGTAACAACCTGATCGTGACCGTCGACCCGACGCCGGCCGTCACCCAGATCACCGACACCATCGACACCACCACCGTGACCCTGACAGCAGGCGAAACGGTGACCGAAGGCGGTCAGATCACCTACACCGCGACCTTGACCAACCCGGCGCAGACGCCCGTCACCATTACCTTGAGCAACGGCTCGGTGATCACCATCGAGGCGGGTAAGTCCACCGGTACGGTGGTGGTCGAGACGCCGGCCAACGACGTCTATACCAATGGCAGCACGGTCAGCACCACCATTACCGGGGCAACCGGTGGCAACTTCGAAAACCTGGTGCCCAACACCACACCAGCCGTCACCACGATTACCGACTCGGTCGACGACACCGGCGTAACCCTGACCGCGACCAACACGGTCACCGAAGGCGGCCAGATCACCTACACCGCGACGCTGACCAACCCGGCGCAAACCCCGGTGACCGTGACCTTGTCCAACGGTTCGGTGATCACCATCAAGGCCGGCGAGTCCGTCGGTACCGTAGTGGTCGACACCCCGGCGAACGACGTCTACGTCAACGGCAGCACCGTCACGACGACCATCACCGGCACGACCGGTGGCAACTTTGAAAACCTGGTGCCCAACACCACGCCAGCCGTCACCACCATCACCGATTCGGTCGACACCACCACGGTGACGCTGACTGCGCCTGGCGATGTCAGCGAAGGCGGTCAGATCACCTACATCGCCACGCTGTCCAATAAAGCGGACACCGACGTTACCCTGAAGCTGGACAACGGTTCGACCATCGTCATCAAGGCAGGTGAAACCGTTGGCTCCGTCACCGTCGATGCTCCGGGCGATGATGTGTTTGTCGACAAAAGCACGCAAACGGTAAAGATCGTCGAGACTAATGGCGGTAACTTCGAAAAACTGGAAGTGGCAGGCGATGGCGCGACCACCACCGTCAACGACACCATCGACAAGGTCGATGTGGTCCTGACCGCCACAACCACCGTGGGCGAAGGCGGTCAGATCGTCTACACCGCATCGCTGGTGGACAAGGCCGGTAACCCGGTCACCAACACCACCAATCCGTTGACCGTGACGCTGGACAATGGCCAGACCATCACCATTGGCGTCGGCCAATCCGCGGGCACTGCCAGCACTGTTGCGCCAAACGATGTGTATGAGGGCAACCAGACCGTCACCACCGCTATCACCAATGTGACCGGCGGCGCGCATTTCGAGAACCTGGTGCCTGGCACCACGCCGGTCAACACCACCGTGACCGACACACCCGGCACCACCGACACCACCACCGTCACCCTGACTGCGCCAGGCGAGGCCGACGAAGGTGGCAACATCACCTACACCGCGACCTTGAGCAACAAGGCCGGCAGCGACCTGACCCTGACCTTGAGCAATGGTGACGTCATCACTATCGCCAAGGGCGAGACGACCGGCCAGGTGACGTCCAAGGCACCGAGCGACGACGTATTCAAAGATGCAGGCCCGATCAACGTCACGATCAATCCGGACGTCGTGGGTGGCGGTTTCGAGAAGCTTGATATCGCACCGGGTGGGGCGACAACGCAGATCAACGACACCATCGACAAGGTCGATGTGGTGCTGACCGCGACCAAAACCGTGGGTGAAGGCGGCGAGATCGTCTACACCGCGACCTTGGTAGATAAGAACGGCGCGCCGGTGACTAACATCACCAGCCCTGTGACTGTGACTCTGGATAACAACCAGGTCATCACCATTGGCGTGAACCAGTCGAGCGGGACTGTCTCGGTTGTGGCTCCAGATGACGTGTACAAAGGTGATCAAACCGTTACTACCGGCATTAAAGAAGTCGCCGGTGGCGAGCACTTTGAAAATCTGGTTCCGGGGACTGACAAGGTCACCACGACTGTTACTGATACCCCAGGTACCGATAACACCACGACTGTGACGCTGACTGCTCCGTCGGAAGTGAGTGAAGGTGGAAAAATCACCTACACCGCCACCTTGAGCAACAAGGCTGACACTGACGTCACCTTGACCCTCGATAACAAACAAACCATCACCATCAAAGCTGGCGAAACCGTCGGCACCGTGACAGTGGACGCTCCAGGCGATGACGTGTTCATCGATAAGAGCACCCAGACCGTCCAGATCACCGGCACTGACGGTGGCAACTTCGAGAAGCTCGTGGTTGCAGGTGATGGCGCGACTACCACCATCAACGACACCATCGACAAGGTCGATGTGGTTCTGACCGCAACCAAAACCGTGGGTGAAGGCGGCCAGATCGTCTACACCGCCACCCTTGTGGATAAAAACGGCGCCCCCGTCACTAACACCACTGGTCCACTGACCATCACCTTGGATAACAACCAGGTCATCACCATCGGTGTGGACAAGTCGAGCGGTACCGTTTCGGTTGTGGCTCCGGACGACGTCTACAAAGGTGATCAAACCGTTACTACCGGTATTAAAGAAGTCGCCGGTGGCGAGCACTTTGAAAATCTGGTTCCAGGTACCGATAAAGTCACCACCGTCGTGACGGACACACCGGGCACCGATAACACCACGACAGTGACCCTGACGGCTCCGTCGGAAGTGAGTGAAGGTGGAAAAATCACCTACACCGCCACCTTGAGCAACAAGGCTGACACCGACGTCACCCTGACCCTCGACAACAAGCAAACCATCACCATCAAGGCCGGTGAAACCGTCGGCACCGTGACGGTGGATGCCCCTGGCGATGACGTGTTCATCGATAAGAGCACCCAAACCGTCCAGATCACCGGGACTGACGGTGGCAACTTCGAGAAGCTCGTGGTTGCAGGCGATGGCGCGACTACCACCATCAACGACACCATCGACAAGGTCGATGTGGTGCTGACTGCGACCAAAACCGTGGGTGAAGGCGGCGAGATCGTCTACACCGCGACCTTGGTGGATAAGAACGGCGCGCCGGTGACTAACATCACCAGCCCTGTGACTGTGACTCTGGATAACAACCAGGTCATCACCATTGGCGTGGACAAGTCGAGCGG
>NZ_JAAQWN010000035.1 GCF_012985465.1 Pseudomonas sp. WS 5079 | reverse complement strand
GTCATTTCACCGCCACCGCACGATGCAAACGGTACTCAATGTACGACGATCCAATGTAGGAGCTGGCTTGCCAGCGATAGCGGTGGGTCAGCCAACATCCACTCCAGCAATGCCGCCGCCATCGCCGCCTCGCCAAGGCTCGACAGCTCCTACATTGATCTTCAGGGGTTGGAAGATTGCATTTCACTGCCACCGCAGGATGCATACGGCACTCAATGTACTGAAGATCCAATGTAGGAGCTGGCTTGCCAGCGATAGCGTCGAGTCAGCCAACATCAACCCCAGCAATACCGCCGCCATCGCCGCCTCGCTAGGGCTCGACAGCTCCCACCTCGATCTTCAGGGTTTGGAGGATTGCATTTCACTGCCACCGCAGGATGCATACGGTACTCAATGTACGACGATCCAATGTAGGAGCTGGCTTGCCAGCGATAGCGTCGGGTCAGCCAACATCAATCCCAGCAATGCCGCCGCCATCGCAGCCTCGCTGGGGCTCGACAGCTCTTACATTGATCC
>NZ_JAAQWN010000034.1 GCF_012985465.1 Pseudomonas sp. WS 5079 | reverse complement strand
TGTCCACACCGATGGTGATGACCTGGTTGTTATCCAGGGTGATGGTCAGCGGACCAGTGGTGTTAGTGACGGGGGCGCCGTTTTTATCCACAAGGGTGGCGGTGTAGACGATCTGGCCGCCTTCACCGACAGTTTTGGTCGCGGTCAGCACCACATCGACTTTGTCGATGGTGTCGTTGATGGTGGTAGTCGCGCCATCGCCTGCAACCACGAGTTTCTCGAAGTTGCCACCGTCAGTGCCGGTGATCTGGACGGTCTGGGTGCTCTTGTCGATGAACACGTCATCGCCTGGGGCATCCACTGTCACGGTGCCGACGGTTTCGCCAGCCTTGATGGTGATGGTTTGCTTGTTGTCGAGTGTCAGGGTGACGTCGGTATCCGCTTTATTAGAAAGCGTAGCGGTGTAGGTGATCTTGCCACCCTCACTCACTTCCGACGGAGCAGTCAGGGTCACTGTCGTGGTGTTATCAGTGCCCGGTGTGTCGGTCACGATGGTGGTGACTTTATCGGTACCTGGAACCAGGTTCTCGAAGTGCGCGCCACCGGTGACTTCCTTGATGCCGGTAGTAACAGTCTGGTCGCCTTTGTAGACGTCGTCCGGAGCCACAACCGAAACAGTCCCGCTCGACTTGTCCACACCGATGGTGATGACCTGGTTGTTATCCAGAGTCACAGTCACAGGGCTGGTGATGTTGGTTACCGGCGCACCGTTTTTATCCACAAGGGTGGCGGTGTAGACGATCTGGC
>NZ_JAAQWN010000033.1 GCF_012985465.1 Pseudomonas sp. WS 5079 | reverse complement strand
GCCCCATCAGGCCGATCAGGCTGGCGCACGACGCCGACTTGCCGGCGAAATGCAGCTGCGACTGGCTGCTGAAACCCTGGGCGGTCTTGCGAACCAGGGCTGCGGGACGCGCATGCAGGCCGCCGCGATGGGTAATGCGCACGCTGGCGCTGGCATGTGCCTGGGAGTTGTCGGACACACACTGCACGGCGGCAGGCTGACGCGCGACGATGCGCAGCAGGGCGTCACCGACCTTGACCGTATTGACGGCCACCGGGCGCAGTTCGAACTGCTCGCCGTTGGTGAGGATGATCAGGCTGACCAGGCTTTTGCACTGGCGGGCGATGCGGTCTAGGTCAAAGCGCACCAGGGGCTGCCCGTTGCTGACCCGCGCGCCTTGCTTGACCAGCAGGGCAAAGCCTTCGCCATTCAATTGGACGGTATCGATGCCCACGTGCAGCAGCACCTCGGCGCCATTGTCGGCGCGGATCGTCAGGGCGTGGCCGGTACGGGCGACGTGGATCACTACCCCGGCGCACGGCGCATGCAGGCAGTTGTTGAGGGGGTCGATGGCAATCCCGTCGCCCATGGCGCCACTGGCGAACACGTCGTCAGGCACGTTGCCCAGGGTCAGCACCGGCCCACTGAGGGGGGCGCTGAGGGTGAGGTCATTATTATTGTCGGGCATGGGCACGGTACTCATCAGGAAACGACAGAAACCAACTCAGTGGGTGCGGGTGACTTTGCTCAGGTGGCGGGGTTGATCCGGGT
>NZ_JAAQWN010000032.1 GCF_012985465.1 Pseudomonas sp. WS 5079 | reverse complement strand
GCCAGATCGTCTACACCGCCACCCTTGTGGATAAAAACGGCGCCCCCGTCACTAACACCACTGGTCCGCTGACCATCACCCTGGATAACAACCAGGTCATCACCATCGGTGTGGACAAGTCGAGCGGGACTGTTTCGGTTGTAGCGCCGGACGACGTCTACAAAGGTGATCAAACCGTTACTACCGGCATTAAAGAAGTCGCCGGTGGCGATCATTTTGAAAATCTGGTTCCGGGCACTGACAAGGTCACCACGACTGTCACTGATACCCCAGGTACCGATAACACCACGACTGTGACGCTGACTGCTCCGTCGGAAGTGAGTGAAGGTGGAAAAATCACCTACACCGCCACCTTGAGCAACAAGGCTGACACTGACGTCACCTTGACCCTCGATAACAAACAAACCATCACCATCAAGGCTGGCGAAACTGTCGGCACCGTGACAGTGGATGCTCCAGGCGATGACGTGTTCATCGATAAGAGCACCCAGACCGTCCAGATCACCGGCACTGACGGTGGCAACTTCGAGAAACTCGTGGTTGCTGGCGATGGCGCGACTACTACCATCAACGACACCATCGACAAGGTCGATGTGGTGCTGACCGCGACCAAAACTGTCGGTGAAGGCGGCCAGATCGTCTACACCGCCACCTTGGTGGATAAGAACGGTGCGCCGGTAACCAACATCACCAGCCCTGTGACTGTGACTCTGGATAACAACCAGGTCATCACCATCGGTGTGGACAAGTCGAGCGG
>NZ_JAAQWN010000031.1 GCF_012985465.1 Pseudomonas sp. WS 5079 | reverse complement strand
TTGGACGGCCTGAAAAACCTCACTGTGGGCGGCATTAGCGTCGTCACCAACGGCGTCGCGGCGACGTTCCCGCAGTCGGAACCCACCGGTTTCGGCAACACCCTGATCATCACCGGCTACAACGCCAGCACTGGGGTGATCAGCTACAGCTACACCCTCAACGGCACTGACAGCCACCCAACCGGCGCGGGCATCAATAGCATCAGCGAGTCGTTTGCGGTGGTTGCCACTGACAGTAACAACAGCAGCGCCAATGGTTCACTGGACGTCAATGTGGTCGACGACGTACCCAAAGCCGTCGACGACAACCCCGCAGGTATCGCCTCCGAGAGCCTGCTGACCCTGAGCGGCAGCGTGCTGGGCAATGACGTGCAAGGCGCCGACCGCATCGCCACCGGCCCGGTTACGCCCAACACCATCGTCGGTACCTACGGCACCCTGCAACTGTTCGCCGATGGCAGCTACACCTACACCCTCGACAAGACTGACCCGCAGTTCATGGCCCTGAATGGCGGTGGCAGTGGCACTGAAACCTTCACCTACCAACTGAACGACAGCGACGGTGATACCAGCACCGCGAACCTGGTGCTGCAAGTGCATAACAACGACGACCCGGTGGTGCTGACGGGACTCGACGTCACCGGCGGCGAAGTCACGGTCTACGAGAAAAACCTGCCGCTGGGCAGTGCTATCGACGGGCCTGCGTTGACCCAATCCGGCACCTTCACCGTGACGGCATTGGACGGCCTGAAAAACCTCACTGTGGGCGGCATTAGCGTCGTCACCAACGGCGTCGCCGCGACGTTCCCGCAGTCGGAACCCACCGGCTTCGGCAACACCCTGATCATCACCGGCTACAACGCCA
>NZ_JAAQWN010000030.1 GCF_012985465.1 Pseudomonas sp. WS 5079 | reverse complement strand
GTCCCTTGCAGGATCATCTGGGTCGCTTCTTCCTTCATCTCGGCATCCCACAGGTGTGGGTTTTCGATTTTGATCTGGTTGATCACGTCGATGCCGAAGTTCAGGTGCATCGACTCATCGCGCAGGATGTACTGGAACTGCTCGGCCACGCCGGTCATTTTGTTGCGTCGGCCCATGGACAGGATCTGGGTGAAGCCGCAATAGAAGAAGATGCCTTCCAGCACGCAGTAGTAGGCGACCAGGTTGCGCAGCAGTTCTTTATCGGTGTCGACGGTGCCGGTCTCGAATTTCGGATCGGAGATCGAACGCGTGTATTTCAGACCCCAGGCGGCTTTTTTCGCGACCGACGGGATCTCGTGGTACATGTTGAAGATCTCGCCTTCATCCATGGCCAGCGATTCGATGCAGTACTGGTAGGCGTGGGTGTGGATCGCCTCTTCGAAGGCCTGGCGCAGGATGTACTGGCGGCACTCCGGGTTGGTGATCAGGCGGTACACGGCCAGCACCAGGTTGTTGGCGACCAACGAATCGGCGGTGGAGAAGAAGCCCAGGTTGCGCATGACGATGCGACGTTCGTCGTCGGTCAGGCCTTCGGGGTTTTTCCACAGGGCGATGTCGGCGGTCATGTTGACCTCTTGCGGCATCCAGTGGTTGGCGCAGCCGTCGAGGTACTTCTGCCAGGCCCAGTCGTACTTGAAGGGCACGAGTTGGTTGAGGTCGGCGCGGCAGTTGATCATGCGCTTTTCGTCAACGGCGACACGGGCGGAGGCGCCTTCCAACTCGGCGAGGCCTTCGGCGACGTCGAGTTTGTCCAGGGCGGCCTTGGCGCGCACGATGGCGGCGGAGTCATTGGCGGTGACGGCGCGGGCCTCGATGGCGGCGGCGGCACCGGCACCGTCGAGGCGGTCCATGTTGGCTTCGGTGGCGTGGCCGGCGTTGGCGCC
>NZ_JAAQWN010000029.1 GCF_012985465.1 Pseudomonas sp. WS 5079 | reverse complement strand
CTGAGGGGGGCGCTGAGGGTGAGGTCATTATTATTGTCGGGCATGGGCACGGTACTCATCAGGAAACGACAGAAACCAACTCAGTGGGTGCGGGTGACTTTGCTCAGGTGGCGGGGTTGATCCGGGTCCATGCCCCGGGCCTGGGCCAGGCCTGCAGCCATCACATAGAAACTCTGGATTGCCAGGATCGGGTCCAGTGCCGGGTGCTCGGCGCGGCTGAGGGTCAGGTCGCGTTCGGCAATATCGTCAGGCGCGGCCAGCAGCACTCGGGCCCCGCGTTGGCGCATTTCCGTGGCCAGGGTCAGCAGGCCCGGCTGTTCGGCGCCGCGCGGGGCAAACACCAGCAGCGGGTAGTTGTCGTCGATCAACGCCATCGGCCCGTGGCGCACTTCGGCGCTGCTGAAAGCTTCGGCCTGGATCGCCGAGGTTTCCTTGAGCTTGAGTGCGGCTTCCTGGGCGATGGCAAACCCGGCGCCACGGCCGATGACCATCAGGCGCTGGCAATCGCGCAGGGCGTCGATGGCCAGGCTCCAGTCCTGGGTCGCCGCTTCGCGCAGGCCGGCAGGCAGGGCGTGGCAGGCTTCGAGCAGGCCGTCTTCCTGGTTCCAGTGCCCGACCAACTGGGCGCTGGCGCTCAGGGTGGCGATAAAGCTCTTGGTCGCGGCCACGCTGCGTTCGGGGCCGGCGCACAGCGGCACATGGAATTCGCAGGCGGCTTCCAGGGGCGAATCTTCGGCATTGACCATCGACACACTCAAGGCCCCGCGCTTGCGCAGCAGGCGCAGGCTGTTGACCAGGTCCGGGCTCTGCCCCGACTGGGAGAAGCCAAAGGCCGCCTGGCCGCTGACTTTCAGCGGCGCCTGCGCCAGGGTCACCACCGACATCGGCAGCGACGCCACGGGCACGCCCACGTGCTGCATGGTCAGGTAGGCGAAGTAGCTGGCGGCATGGTCCGAACTGCCACGGGCGACGGTCATCGCCACTTGCGGCGGCTGGCGGCGCAGGCGGCCGGCGACCTCGGCCAGCAGCGGGTCGAGGCATTGCAGTTGGGCCGCGACGGCCTCACAGGAGGACAGGGCCTCTTCAAGCATTTTTGAAGTCAATGGTTTCTCCTTCGACCATTACGTCGGTGAGGTGCAGGGAGCGGTCCAGGCGCACGC
>NZ_JAAQWN010000002.1 GCF_012985465.1 Pseudomonas sp. WS 5079 | reverse complement strand
GCAGTGAAACGATGCATCGCCGATGGTAGTGTGGGGTTTCCCCATGTGAGAGTAGGTCATCGTCAAGATTAAATTCCGAAACCCCAATTGCGAAAGCAGTTGGGGTTTTGTTTTGGGCGGTCGAAAACTGGAAAATGCTTAGTCGGTTGTCTAGTTGAGGTTGCTCTATCGCCTGTTATGTTGCTTTCTATGCAATGGCTCTGCGCATGGCTATCATGCGTGCCTCATTGTGAGGCGAGACCTGCATGCTGACGTTGTTAAAACTTCTGAAAGATGGCCGATTCCACTCGGGTGAAGCGCTAGGTGCGGTCCTGGGTGTCAGTCGTAGTGCTGTGTGGAAACAGCTCCAGCATCTGGAGGTTGAGCTGGGCCTGACGATTCATAAGGTCAGGGGGAAAGGCTATCAATTGGCATCCCCGCTGGTTCTATTGAGTGCTGACGAGATCGCCTTGAAGTCGCCGGTCTGTGCGGGTTCGGTTTTCATCTCGGATACCATCGATTCCACGAATGCCGAAGCTTTGCGTCTAATCGATGCGGGGCAGGCGGCGCCGTTCCTGGTTCTGTCGGAGCAGCAGACTGCAGGCAGGGGGCGTCGAGGGCGTAAGTGGGTCAGTCCGTTTGCACAGAATGTTTACTACAGCCTTGTACTTCGTATCGATGGTGGTTTGCGACAGCTCGAGGGTTTGAGTCTTGTGGTGGGCTTGGCGGTAATGCAAACCCTGCGCGACTTGGGTGTTCAGGGTTCGGGTTTGAAATGGCCGAATGATGTTCTTGTTGGGTCAAAAAAGATTGCGGGCATCCTTCTTGAGTTGGTAGGCGATCCTGCTGATGTGTGCCATGTAGTGCTCGGTATTGGTATCAATGCCAACATGCAAAGCGCCGCAGAAGTTGATCAGCAGTGGACATCGATACAGCTCGAAACGGGTCGCAGGGTAGATCGAAATCATCTGGTCGCTCACCTGGGTCAGGCATTGCAGGCTTATCTCGAGCGTCATAGAGATTCCGGCTTCTCGGTGATCCGCGAGGAGTGGGAGCGGAGTCATCTATGGCAGGGCAGGGCGGTGTCATTGATCGCCGGTGTTAACCAAGTAGACGGGGTTGTGCTAGGTATTGACGGTCAGGGCGCGCTGCGTCTCGAAGTGGATGGTGTTGAGAAAATATACAGTGGCGGTGAGTTAAGCCTGAGGTTGCGTGATGATTCTTGAGCTCGACTGTGGGAATAGCTTCATCAAATGGCGAGTTCTGGAGGCGAGCCAGGCGGTCGTTTTCGCTGAAGGCGTTGTGGATTCCGATGTGGCGTTGTTGGGTGGCCTCCATTCATTGGCTGGTCTTTCACTGCAACACTGTAGGTTGGTGAGCGTGCGCGCCCAGGAGGAGACGAATCGTCTGGTCGGCGTGTTGGTTGCCGCTTTTGGTGTCTCTATAAGCTGTGCTGCGCCGTCGCGTGAGATGGCGGGTGTGCGCAATGGATATGAGGAATATGCCCGCCTGGGGCTGGATCGTTGGTTGGCAATGCTGGGAGGCTTCCGCCTGGCCTCTGGGGCATGTTTGGTGCTGGATTTTGGTACGGCGGCCACTGCTGATTTCATTACGGCGGATGGCGAGCATCTTGGGGGATTTATCTGCCCTGGCATGCCGCTGATGCGCAATCAGCTGCGAACCCACACCCGTAAAATACGTTATGACGATGTTGCAGCTGAGCGTGCGCTGGAAAGCCTGGTGCCTGGACGTACGACTGCACAAGCCGTAGAGCGTGGTTGTACGCTCATGCTTCGCGGCTTCGCTGAGTCGCAACTGGAGCTGGCCCAGAGTTACTGGGGCGAAGACTTCTCAGTATTCCTTACGGGTGGTGATGCTGAGTTAGTCGCCGATGCTCTGCCAGGCGCTCGGTTCGTTCCGGACCTGGTATTTGTTGGTCTGGCGATGGCATGCCCTTTGTCTTGAGGTTTCTATGCGTTGGTTGTTTCTGTTGTTGCTGGTTCTCAATGTCTTTTATTACATCTGGCACCAGCAAGAGGCCCCGTTGCGTGCGAAGGATGTAACGCCCCTGGCGCTGTATCGGGGCTCTCAGCAGGATATTCAATTGCTGAGTGAGTCAGCGGACGCAATGACCCGTCGTGATCGGCCCAGGGCGCCGGAAGCGCCGGCCGGTTGCTTGTATATAGGCGGCTTTGCCAGTCAGGAGCAGGCGCAGTTCCTCGAGCAGCGCCTGACCAGTCTGGATATCAAGGTCAAGATCCAGTCATTGGCTGGTGCAGGTGTGCCCGCTTTTTGGTTGCGTGTGGCACCTGAAAGTCGCCGCTTGGCTGACGATCTGCCGTTTGAAAGCCTTGCTAATGAATTCAATGAGTTAAAACATAAAATAATGCCGTGCGAAGGCATTGCAAGTGTCGAATAGTTTGCATAGAATGGCGCCCGCTCCACAGCGATGACCTACTTGGGGAATTGGTGTGAAGCGATCGTCACGCAGCTAACCTCATATTTTTAATGAGAAAATGCTTGACAGAAGGTCGGCGTAATGTAAAATGCCGGCTCGCTTAGGAGGGGTTCCCGAGCGGCCAAAGGGATCAGACTGTAAATCTGACGTCTACGACTTCGAAGGTTCGAATCCTTCCCCCTCCACCATTTTTAGCGTGAGCTGCAGGCTCCGCGGGTATAGTTTAGTGGTAGAACCTCAGCCTTCCAAGCTGATGATGCGGGTTCGATTCCCGCTACCCGCTCCAAGTTTGCAGGTTGTGCAGGGTGTTTTGCTCTTGTAGCTCAGTTGGTAGAGCACACCCTTGGTAAGGGTGAGGTCAGCGGTTCAAATCCGCTCAAGAGCTCCATATAACAAGGCAGATATGAAAATATCTGCCTTTGTTTTAACAGCTGTCTCGGCTTGATTCTTTTTTACCTGGTGTTATCGGGTTGTTTCAGGTCTCTTGGGGTTGGTTGTTGTAAAGTCTTTTTCAGGCCTGCATAATGGTCGGCCTGATTTTGTTTTAGGTCAGTAGCTCAATTGGCAGAGCGACGGTCTCCAAAACCGTAGGTTGGGGGTTCGATTCCCTCCTGACCTGCCAGATTCACGTGGTGTATCTGGCTTTCTTTTCACAGGATCTTCATAGATGACTCCTAAGGCTGAAGCTCAAAGCTCTCGTTTCGATCTGGTTAAGTGGCTCGCTGTCGTCGCTTTGGTGGTCGTAGGCGTTGTTGGCAATCAGTATTATTCTGCTTCGCCGATCCTGTACCGCGTACTCGTATTGCTCGCTCTCGCTGCTGCGGCCGTCTTCATCGGTCTGCAGACTGTAAAGGGTAAGTCTTTCGCCGTACTGGTTAAGGAAGCTCGCACCGAAATACGTAAAGTCGTTTGGCCGACTCGCCAAGAAACCACGCAGACCACGCTGATTGTTGTGGCTGTTGTTTTGGTTATGGCGTTGCTGTTGTGGGGGCTTGATTCCCTGCTCGGCTGGCTTGTTTCCTTGATTGTTGGCTAAGGGTGTCCCGTGGCTAAGCGTTGGTACGTTGTGCATGCTTACTCGGGTTACGAGAAGCATGTCATGCGCTCTTTGCTAGAGCGCGTAAAGCTGGCAGGCATGGAAGATGGCTTCGGCGAAATTCTGGTTCCCACTGAAGAAGTGGTTGAAATGCGTAATGGCCAGAAGCGCAAAAGCGAACGCAAGTTCTTCCCTGGCTACGTGCTGGTACAGATGGACATGAATGAGGGTACTTGGCACTTGGTCAAGGATACCCCTCGCGTCATGGGCTTCATTGGCGGTACCGCCGATAAGCCTGCGCCGATCACTGACAAGGAAGCGGAAGCGATTCTGCGCCGTGTTGCTGACGGTAGCGACAAGCCGAAGCCTAAGACGTTGTTCGAGCCGGGCGAGGTTGTTCGTGTCACTGATGGTCCGTTTGCTGATTTCAACGGCACTGTCGAAGAAGTTAACTACGAAAAGAGCCGGATCCAAGTGGCGGTGCTCATTTTCGGTCGCTCTACCCCGGTAGAGTTGGAGTTCAGTCAGGTCGAAAAGGTCTAGCTGACAAAGCATCCCAACCCCGCAGCCTTAGGCTGTGGGGTTTTGTCGTCACTGGGATAAACGCGCAAGTAACCGGGGAGCCTTTCGAGGCGCTTGAACCCGTAATTGGAGTGCCTCATGGCCAAGAAGATTACCGCTTACATCAAGCTGCAAGTGAAGGCCGCACAGGCCAACCCTAGCCCACCCGTCGGTCCAGCTCTGGGTCAGCACGGCGTGAACATCATGGAATTCTGCAAGGCCTTCAACGCCCGTACTCAGGGTATTGAGCCAGGTCTGCCGACTCCAGTGATCATCACTGTATACAGCGACCGTAGCTTCACCTTCGAAACCAAGTCGACCCCGGCTTCGGTTTTGTTGAAGAAAGCTGCAGGTCTGACTAGCGGTTCCGCTCGTCCGAACACCGTTAAGGTTGGCACCGTAACTCGTGCTCAGCTGGAAGAGATCGCGAAAACCAAAAACGCGGATCTGACTGCAGCTGATATGGATGCAGCCGTGCGTACCATCGCCGGTTCTGCTCGTAGCATGGGCCTTAACGTGGAGGGTGTGTAATGGCTAAGCTGACCAAGCGCCAAAAGGCTATCGCCGGCAAAATCGAAGCGGGCAAGTCCTACAATTTTGTAGACGCTGCTGCTCTGCTGACCGAGCTGTCGACTGTCAAGTTCAGCGAGTCCGTTGACGTTGCTGTAAACCTGGGTGTTGACCCACGTAAATCCGACCAGGTCGTTCGTAGCGCTACTGTGCTGCCACACGGTACTGGCAAGACCGTACGTGTTGCTGTCTTCACCCAAGGCCCGGCAGCTGAAGCTGCTCTGGCCGCTGGCGCCGATCGCGTTGGCATGGACGACCTGGCTGCCGAAATGAAGGGCGGCGACCTGAACTATGACGTAGTTATTGCCTCCCCGGATGCAATGCGCGTTGTAGGTCAGTTGGGTCAGATCCTGGGCCCACGTGGTCTGATGCCTAACCCGAAAGTCGGTACCGTAACTCCAGACGTAGCTACCGCGGTTAAAAACGCCAAGGCTGGTCAGGTTCGTTATCGCACTGACAAAAACGGCATCATTCACACCTCCGTTGGCAAGGTCGGCTTCGACGCCGTCAAGCTGAAGGAAAACGTTGAAGCCCTGATCGCTGATCTGAAGCGTATCAAGCCAGCTTCCTCGAAAGGTATCTACGTCAAGCGCGTTACCCTGAGCACCACTATGGGCCCAGGTCTGGTCATCGACCAAGGCTCGCTGGACGTATAAGACACAAACTGGCGCGAGAGATCGCGCCAGTTGAAAAAATTGGGGTCCCTGCCTGGCGGGGGCTATCCAAGACCGTAGGCGACGCAAGTCTTAAACCATCAAGCCTACGCAGATGGTGCTCCCGGTTCCTTACCGAATCAGACACCAAAACGACATCCGGCCTAGGCCAGATGAAACGGTAACAAGCAGGAGTTAAACCCGTGGCAATTAATCTCGAAGACAAGAAGGCCATCGTCGCTGAAGTCAACGAGGCTGCCAAAGCTGCTCTGTCCGCTGTCGTGGCTGATGCCCGTGGTGTGACAGTAGGCGCTATGACCGGACTCCGTAAAGAGGCTCGTGAAGCTGGCGTATACGTACGTGTTGTACGTAACACCCTGCTCAAGCGCGCTGTTGCTGACACTGAATACAGTGTCCTCAACGACGTGTTCACCGGCCCGACTCTGATCGCGTTCTCCAAGGATCATCCAGGCGCTGCTGCCCGTTTGTTCAAGGAATTCGCCAAGAGTCAGGATAAGTTCGAGATCAAGGCAGCTGCGTTCGAGGGCAAGTTCCTCGCAGCTAACCAAATCGACGTACTGGCAACACTGCCGACCCGTAACGAAGCTATTTCGCAGCTGATGAGCGTGATTCAAGGCGCTACCAGCAAGCTGGCTCGTACTCTGGCCGCAGTTCGCGAGCAAAAAGAAGCTGCAGCAGCCTAAGGCTGAGCAACTTCTCTCGCGTTTTTTTGTTTATTTCGATGGCCGCGTAGGCCGTCCCCCAATTCAGGAAATACAGCAATGTCTATCTCCCAAGACGATATCCTCAACGCCGTAGCTGAAATGTCGGTTCTGCAGGTTGTTGAGCTGATCAAAGCTTTCGAAGAAAAATTCGGCGTTTCCGCTGCCGCTGCTTCCGCTGGCCCAGCTGTTGCTGCTGTTGCTGCTGAAGAGCAAACCGAATTCAACGTCATGCTGCTGGAAGCTGGCGAGAAGAAAGTAAACGTGATCAAGGCAGTACGTGAACTGACCGGTCTGGGCCTGAAAGAAGCCAAGGCTGTAGTTGACGGCGCTCCTGCCCAGGTTCTGGAAGCAGTGTCGAAAGACGCCGCTGACAAAGCCAAAGCAGTACTGGAAGAAGCAGGCGCTAAAGTCGAGCTGAAGTAAGCATCGACCTTGCGTTTCCAGCCCAAGCGTTAAGCTGAAGGCTGATGGCTGGTGGCTCTTGCCACCGGCCTTTTTCCGTTCTTGGCTGTCGACTCGGTCGCCGCCACTAACGCGCTGTAGCCACCCGATGCGGTGGTGCAAACCATGGGGTTTGCAAGATTTTCTGGCTGCTCCCGTCGGGAGGGCCAAACAAGCAGGTGACCAAGCTGGGGAACGCTGATGGCTTACTCATATACTGAGAAAAAACGTATCCGCAAGGACTTTAGCAAGTTGCCGGACGTCATGGATGTCCCGTACCTTCTGGCTATCCAGCTGGATTCGTATCGTGAATTCTTGCAGGCGGGAGCGACCAAAGATCAGTTCCGCGACGTGGGCCTGCATGCGGCCTTCAAATCCGTTTTCCCGATCATCAGCTACTCCGGCAATGCTGCGCTGGAGTACGTCGGTTATCGCCTGGGCGAACCGGCATTTGATGTCAAAGAATGCGTGTTGCGCGGTGTTACGTACGCCGTACCTTTGCGGGTAAAAGTTCGTCTGATCATTTTCGACAAAGAATCGTCGAACAAAGCGATCAAGGACATCAAAGAGCAAGAAGTCTACATGGGCGAAATCCCATTGATGACTGAGAACGGTACCTTCGTTATCAACGGTACCGAGCGTGTAATCGTTTCCCAGCTGCACCGTTCCCCGGGCGTGTTCTTCGACCACGACCGCGGCAAGACGCACAGCTCCGGCAAGCTCCTGTACTCCGCGCGGATCATTCCGTACCGTGGTTCGTGGTTGGACTTCGAGTTCGACCCTAAAGACTGCGTGTTCGTGCGTATCGACCGTCGTCGCAAGCTGCCGGCCTCGGTACTGCTGCGCGCGCTCGGCTACACCACCGAGCAGGTGCTGGACGCTTTCTACACCACCAACGTATTCAGCCTGAAGGATGAAACCCTCAGCCTGGAGCTGATTGCTTCGCGTCTGCGTGGTGAAATTGCCGTCCTGGATATCCAGGATGAGAAGGGCAAGGTCATTGTTGAGGCTGGCCGTCGTATTACTGCGCGCCACATCAACCAGATCGAAAAAGCCGGTATCAAGTCGCTGGACGTGCCTCTGGACTACGTCCTGGGTCGCACTACCGCCAAGGTTATCGTTCACCCGGCGACAGGCGAGATCCTGGCTGAGTGCAACACCGAGCTGAACACCGAGATCCTGGCAAAAATCGCCAAGGCCCAGGTTGTTCGCATCGAGACCCTGTACACCAACGATATCGACTGTGGTCCGTTCGTCTCCGACACCCTGAAGATCGACTCCACCAGCAACCAATTGGAAGCGCTGGTCGAGATCTATCGCATGATGCGTCCTGGCGAGCCACCAACCAAAGACGCTGCCGAAACCCTGTTCAACAACCTGTTCTTCAGCCCTGAGCGCTATGACCTGTCTGCGGTCGGCCGGATGAAGTTCAACCGTCGTATCGGTCGTACCGAGATCGAAGGTTCGGGCGTGCTGTGCAAGGAAGACATCGTTGCGGTCCTGAAGACTCTGGTCGACATCCGTAACGGCAAAGGCATCGTCGATGATATCGACCACCTGGGTAACCGTCGTGTTCGCTGCGTAGGCGAAATGGCCGAGAACCAGTTCCGCGTTGGCCTGGTGCGTGTTGAGCGTGCGGTCAAAGAGCGTCTGTCGATGGCCGAAAGCGAAGGCCTGATGCCGCAAGACCTGATCAACGCCAAGCCAGTGGCTGCGGCGGTGAAAGAGTTCTTCGGTTCCAGCCAGCTCTCGCAGTTCATGGACCAGAACAACCCGCTCTCCGAGATCACCCACAAGCGTCGTGTTTCTGCACTGGGCCCGGGCGGTCTGACCCGTGAGCGTGCAGGCTTTGAAGTTCGTGACGTTCACCCGACGCACTACGGTCGTGTTTGCCCGATCGAAACGCCGGAAGGTCCGAACATCGGTCTGATCAACTCCCTGGCTGCCTATGCGCGCACCAACCAGTACGGCTTCCTCGAAAGCCCGTACCGTGTGGTGAAAGACGCCCTGGTCACCGACGAGATCGTTTTCCTGTCCGCCATCGAAGAAGCTGATCACGTGATCGCTCAGGCTTCGGCCACGATGAACGACAAGAAAGTCCTGATCGACGAGCTGGTAGCTGTTCGTCACTTGAACGAGTTCACCGTCAAGGCGCCGGAAGACGTCACCTTGATGGACGTATCGCCCAAGCAGGTAGTTTCTGTTGCGGCGTCGCTGATCCCGTTCCTGGAACACGATGACGCCAACCGTGCGTTGATGGGTTCCAACATGCAGCGTCAAGCTGTACCGACCCTGCGCGCTGACAAGCCGCTGGTGGGTACCGGCATGGAGCGCAACGTAGCCCGTGACTCCGGCGTTTGCGTCGTGGCTCGTCGTGGCGGCGTGATCGACTCTGTTGATGCCAGCCGTATCGTGGTTCGTGTTGCCGATGACGAAGTTGAAACTGGCGAAGCCGGTGTCGACATCTACAACCTGACCAAATACACCCGCTCGAACCAGAACACCTGCATCAACCAGCGCCCGCTGGTGAGCAAGGGTGATCGCGTTCAGCGTAGCGACATCATGGCTGACGGTCCTTCCACCGATATGGGTGAGTTGGCTCTGGGTCAGAACATGCGCATCGCGTTCATGGCGTGGAACGGCTTCAACTTCGAAGACTCCATCTGCCTGTCCGAGCGTGTGGTTCAAGAAGATCGCTTCACCACGATCCACATCCAGGAACTGACCTGCGTGGCGCGTGACACCAAGCTTGGGCCTGAGGAAATCACTGCAGACATCCCGAACGTGGGTGAAGCTGCTCTGAACAAGCTGGACGAAGCCGGTATCGTTTACGTAGGTGCTGAAGTTGGCGCTGGCGACATCCTGGTCGGTAAGGTCACTCCGAAAGGCGAGACTCAACTGACTCCGGAAGAGAAGCTGCTGCGTGCCATCTTCGGTGAAAAAGCCAGCGACGTTAAAGACACCTCCCTGCGCGTACCTACTGGTACCAAGGGTACTGTCATCGACGTACAGGTCTTCACCCGTGACGGCGTTGAGCGTGATGCTCGTGCACTGTCCATTGAGAAGACCCAGCTCGACGAGATCCGCAAGGACCTGAACGAAGAGTTCCGTATCGTCGAAGGCGCGACCTTCGAGCGTCTGCGTTCCGCCCTGGTAGGCCACAAGGCCGAAGGCGGCGCAGGTCTGAAGAAAGGTCAGGACATCACCGACGAAATCCTCGACGGTCTTGAGCACGGCCAGTGGTTCAAACTGCGCATGGCTGAAGACGCTCTGAACGAGCAGCTCGAGAAGGCCCAGGCCTACATCGTTGATCGCCGCCGTCTGCTGGACGACAAGTTCGAAGACAAGAAGCGCAAACTGCAGCAGGGCGATGACCTGGCTCCAGGCGTGCTGAAAATCGTCAAGGTTTACCTGGCAATCCGTCGTCGCATCCAGCCGGGCGACAAGATGGCCGGTCGTCACGGTAACAAAGGTGTGGTCTCGGTGATCATGCCGGTTGAAGACATGCCGCACGATGCCAATGGCACCCCGGTCGACGTCGTCCTCAACCCGTTGGGCGTACCTTCGCGTATGAACGTTGGCCAGATCCTTGAAACCCACCTGGGCCTCGCGGCCAAAGGTCTGGGCGAGAAGATCAACCGTATGATCGAAGAGCAGCGCAAGGTCGCAGACCTGCGTAAGTTCCTGCACGAGATCTACAACGAGATCGGCGGCCGCAAAGAAGAGCTGGACACTTTCTCCGACCAGGAAATCCTGGATCTGGCGAAGAACCTGCGCGGCGGCGTTCCAATGGCTACCCCGGTGTTCGACGGTGCCAAGGAAAGCGAAATCAAGGCCATGCTGAAACTGGCAGACCTGCCAGAAAGCGGCCAGATGCAGCTGTTCGACGGCCGTACCGGCAACAAGTTCGAGCGCCCGGTTACTGTTGGCTACATGTACATGCTGAAGCTGAACCACTTGGTAGACGACAAGATGCACGCTCGTTCTACCGGTTCTTACAGCCTGGTTACCCAGCAGCCGCTGGGTGGTAAGGCTCAGTTCGGTGGTCAGCGTTTCGGGGAGATGGAGGTCTGGGCACTGGAAGCATACGGTGCTGCATACACTCTGCAAGAAATGCTCACAGTGAAGTCGGACGATGTGAACGGTCGTACCAAGATGTACAAAAACATCGTGGACGGCGATCACCGTATGGAGCCGGGCATGCCCGAGTCCTTCAACGTGTTGATCAAAGAAATTCGTTCCCTCGGCATCGATATCGATCTGGAAACCGAATAACACGTGACGCGAATCGAGAGCGGGGCTGTTTAGCCCGCTCTCTGCTCCGCCAGGAGGAAAGGCCTTGAAAGACCTACTGAATTTGCTGAAAAACCAGGGTCAAGTCGAAGAGTTCGACGCCATCCGTATTGGATTGGCATCGCCTGAGATGATCCGTTCGTGGTCGTTCGGTGAAGTTAAAAAGCCGGAAACCATCAACTACCGTACGTTCAAACCTGAGCGTGACGGCCTGTTCTGCGCCAAGATCTTTGGCCCGGTAAAGGATTACGAGTGCCTGTGCGGTAAGTACAAGCGCTTGAAGCACCGTGGTGTGATCTGCGAGAAGTGCGGCGTTGAAGTTGCGCTGGCCAAGGTTCGTCGTGAGCGCATGGCGCACATCGAGCTGGCTTCGCCGGTTGCCCACATCTGGTTCCTGAAATCGCTGCCGTCCCGTATCGGCTTGCTGATGGACATGACCCTGCGTGATATCGAACGCGTTCTCTACTTCGAGAGCTATGTCGTTATCGATCCAGGCATGACCACCCTTGAAAAGGGTCAGTTGCTCAACGACGAGCAGTACTTCGAAGCGCTGGAAGAGTTCGGCGACGATTTCGATGCCCGCATGGGTGCTGAAGCTGTCCGCGAACTGCTGCACGCTATCGACCTGGAACACGAGATTGGCCGCCTGCGTGAAGAAATTCCGCAAACCAACTCCGAAACCAAGATCAAGAAACTGTCCAAGCGTCTGAAGTTGATGGAAGCCTTCCAGGGTTCCGGCAACCTGCCAGAGTGGATGGTGCTGACCGTTCTGCCGGTTCTGCCGCCAGACCTGCGTCCGCTGGTACCGCTGGACGGTGGTCGTTTCGCGACGTCCGACCTCAACGACCTGTACCGCCGCGTGATCAACCGTAACAACCGCTTGAAGCGCCTGCTTGATCTGTCCGCTCCGGACATCATCGTGCGCAACGAAAAGCGTATGTTGCAAGAAGCGGTCGATGCCCTGCTCGACAACGGCCGTCGTGGCCGCGCTATTACCGGTTCCAACAAGCGTCCTCTGAAATCCTTGGCTGACATGATCAAGGGTAAGCAAGGTCGTTTCCGTCAGAACTTGCTCGGTAAGCGTGTTGACTACTCCGGTCGTTCGGTAATTACCGTAGGCCCGACCCTGCGTCTGCACCAGTGCGGTCTGCCTAAGAAGATGGCTCTTGAGCTGTTCAAGCCGTTCATCTTCGGCAAGCTGGAAATGCGCGGTCTCGCGACCACCATCAAAGCGGCCAAGAAAATGGTCGAGCGCGAACTACCAGAGGTTTGGGACGTTCTCGCTGAAGTGATTCGCGAACACCCGGTCCTCCTCAACCGTGCACCGACCCTTCACCGTCTGGGTATCCAGGCGTTTGAACCGGTACTGATCGAAGGTAAGGCTATCCAGCTGCACCCTCTGGTCTGTGCTGCGTACAACGCCGACTTCGACGGCGACCAAATGGCCGTGCACGTACCGCTGACACTGGAAGCCCAGTTGGAAGCGCGTGCGTTGATGATGTCGACCAACAACATCCTGTCGCCAGCCAACGGTGAGCCAATCATCGTTCCGTCGCAGGACGTTGTATTGGGTCTGTACTACATGACCCGTGAAGCGATCAACGCCAAGGGCGAAGGTCGTGTGTTCGCTGACCTGCAAGAAGTTGACCGTGTGTTCCGTGCTGGCGAAGCCGCACTGCACGCCAAGGTCAAGGTGCGCATCCACGAAACGGTCAACGACCGTGACGGCGGCAGCGTGAGCAACACCCGGATCGTCGACACCACTGTCGGCCGTGCGCTGTTGTACCAGGTTGTGCCAAAAGGTCTGTCGTACGACGTCGTCAACCTGCCGATGAAGAAAAAGGCGATCTCCAAGCTGATCAACCAATGCTACCGCGTGGTTGGTCTGAAAGAGACCGTGATCTTCGCTGACCAGTTGATGTACACCGGTTTTGCTTATTCGACCATTTCCGGCGTTTCCATCGGTGTTAACGACTTCGTTATCCCGGATGAAAAAGCCCGCATCATCAGTGCTGCCACTGATGAAGTGAAAGAGATCGAGAGCCAGTACGCCTCCGGCCTGGTAACCCAGGGCGAGAAGTACAACAAAGTGATCGACCTTTGGTCCAAGGCCAACGACGAAGTTTCCAAGGCGATGATGGCCAACCTCTCGAAAGAGAAAGTCATCGACCGTCATGGCGTCGAAGTCGATCAAGAGTCTTTCAACTCGATGTACATGATGGCCGACTCGGGCGCACGGGGTTCTGCTGCGCAGATCCGTCAGCTCGCCGGTATGCGTGGCCTGATGGCCAAGCCGGACGGCTCCATCATCGAAACGCCGATTACTGCGAACTTCCGTGAAGGTTTGAGCGTACTTCAGTACTTCATCTCTACTCACGGTGCTCGTAAAGGTCTGGCGGATACCGCGTTGAAAACCGCTAACTCCGGTTACCTGACTCGTCGTCTGGTAGACGTTGCACAAGATCTGGTTGTAACCGAGATCGATTGCGGCACCGAGCACGGCCTGCTGATGACTCCGCACATTGAAGGCGGTGACGTTGTAGAGCCGCTGGGTGAGCGCGTATTGGGTCGTGTTATCGCCCGTGATGTGTTCAAGCCAGGTACCGAGGAAATCATCGTTCCTGCCGGCACCCTGGTGGATGAGAAGTGGGTCGAGTTCATCGAACTCAACAGCATCGACGAAGTGATTGTTCGCTCGCCGATCAGCTGCGAAACCCGCTACGGTATCTGCGCCAAGTGCTACGGCCGTGACTTGGCTCGTGGTCACCAGGTGAACATCGGTGAAGCGGTCGGCGTTATCGCTGCCCAGTCCATCGGTGAGCCGGGTACCCAGCTGACCATGCGTACGTTCCACATCGGTGGTGCGGCAAGCCGGACCTCCGCAGCTGACAGCGTTCAGGTGAAGAATGGCGGTACTGTCCGTCTGCACAACCTCAAACACGTTGAGCGAGTGGATGGCCACCTGGTTGCTGTGTCCCGTTCCGGTGAGCTGGCGATCGCTGATGACTTCGGTCGTGAGCGTGAGCGTTACAAGCTGCCGTACGGTGCTGTGATTTCGGTTAAAGAAGGTGACAAGGTCGACGCTGGCGCAATCGTGGCCAAGTGGGATCCGCACACTCACCCAATCGTTACCGAAATGAAAGGTACCGTGACCTACGTGGGCATGGAAGAAGGCATCACGATCAAGCGTCAGACTGACGAATTGACCGGTATGACCAACATTGAAGTCCTCGACGCCAAAGATCGTCCAGCTGCCGGTAAGGACATCCGTCCTGCCGTGAAGATGGTCGATGACAACGGCAAGGATCTGTTGCTGCCAGGCACTGACGTTATCGCTCAGTACTTCCTGCCAGCCAACGCCCTTGTCGGTGTGGCGGATGGTGCGAAGATCGCGATCGGTGATGTTATCGCGCGTATCCCGCAAGAAACTTCGAAGACCCGTGACATCACCGGTGGTCTGCCGCGTGTTGCCGACTTGTTCGAAGCTCGTCGTCCGAAAGAGGCGTCGATCCTGGCTGAAGTCAGCGGCACCATCGCGTTCGGTAAAGAGACCAAGGGCAAGCGCCGTCTGGTCATTACCCCGAACGACGGTAGCGATCCGTATGAAGAGCTGATTCCGAAGTGGCGTCACCTGAACGTCTTCGAAGGCGAACAGGTAAACCGCGGCGAAGTTATCTCCGACGGCCCGAGCGATCCACACGACATCCTGCGTCTGCTGGGTGTGAGTGCGCTGGCCAAGTACATCGTTAACGAGATCCAGGACGTTTACCGTCTGCAAGGCGTGAAGATCAACGATAAGCACATCGAGACCATCCTGCGTCAGATGCTGCGTAAAGTTGAAATCGCTGAATCCGGCGATTCGAGTTTCATCAAGGGCGACCAGATGGAACTGACTCACGTACTGGTAGAAAACGAGCGTCTGGCAACCGAAGAGAAATTTGTTTCCAAGTTCACTCGCGTGTTGCTGGGTATCACCAAGGCGTCGCTGTCCACCGAATCGTTCATCTCGGCGGCCTCCTTCCAGGAGACCACTCGCGTACTGACCGAAGCGGCGGTAACCGGCAAGCGCGATTACCTGCGCGGCCTGAAAGAAAACGTGGTTGTGGGTCGTCTGATCCCGGCCGGTACCGGCTTGGCCTACCACAGCGAGCGCAAGCGTCGCCGTGAACTCGACAAGCCGCTGCGCGTAAGCGCCAGTGAAGTGGAAGCTGCACTGACCGAAGCGCTGAACTCTAGCGGTAACTGAGTTCTGCGATAAATAAGTCCGGGCCCTGGCAGCCCCGTTCGTCGGAACAAGACAGTTTTGTCGGGTTTCGATGGAGGGGGAGGTCGGGGCCTTGCCTTGACTGGGGGCAAGATCCTCTTTAGACTCTTGTACCCCTAAATTTGGCGGGAATTCGTTCCTGCCATTTTGCTTTTCTTGCAAGACAATAGCGTCGCAAGACAACAGTGGAGCTAGTAGATGGCAACTATCAACCAGCTGGTACGTCAGCCGCGTAAGCGTATCGTCGAGAAATCCGACGTACCTGCGCTGCAGAACTGCCCGCAACGTCGTGGCGTATGCACTCGCGTGTATACCACTACGCCGAAAAAACCTAACTCGGCACTGCGTAAAGTATGCCGTGTGCGCCTGACCAACGGTTTCGAGGTTTCCTCGTACATCGGCGGTGAAGGCCACAACCTGCAAGAGCACAGCGTGGTACTGATCCGCGGCGGTCGTGTAAAAGACTTGCCAGGTGTTCGTTACCACACCGTACGCGGCTCCTTGGATACTTCCGGCGTTAAAGGTCGTAACCAGGGTCGTTCGAAGTACGGTACCAAGAAGCCTAAGTAGTAGCGGCTTTTTGTAAACTGAATCATCTTATTTTCTGAGTCGATAAGAGTAAGGTCGGAGGCGTCCCGCAAGGGCACCGATTCCGAACGAACCTGAAGACCGTTTGAGGGCTTATCCATGCCAAGAAGACGCGTAGCAGCCAAGCGCGAAGTGCTTGACGATCCAAAATACGGAAGCCAAATCCTGGCCAAGTTCATGAACCACGTGATGGAAAGCGGCAAGAAAGCCGTTGCCGAGCGTATCGTTTATGGCGCGCTGGAAAAGGTTAAAGAACGCAAGAACAGCGACCCCCTGGAAATCTTCGAGAAAGCTCTCGACGCCATCGCTCCGCTGGTCGAAGTGAAGTCGCGCCGTGTAGGCGGTGCTACTTACCAGGTTCCGGTCGAAGTTCGCCCGTCCCGTCGTAACGCCCTGGCAATGCGCTGGTTGGTAGACTTCGCCCGTAAGCGCGGCGAGAAGTCTATGGCTCTGCGTTTGGCCGGCGAGCTGTTGGACGCTGCTGAAGGTAAAGGTGCTGCTGTTAAGAAGCGTGAAGACGTGCACCGTATGGCTGAAGCTAACAAAGCTTTCTCGCACTACCGCTTCTAATCTTAGCTTCACTAATTTTGCGAGGGCTTTATGGCTCGTACTACTCCGATTAGCCGCTACCGTAACATCGGTATCGTTGCTCACGTGGATGCTGGTAAAACCACCACCACCGAGCGCGTACTGTTTTACACCGGCAAAAGTCACAAAATGGGCGAGGTGCATGATGGCGCCGCGACCACAGACTGGATGGTTCAGGAGCAGGAGCGTGGTATTACCATTACTTCTGCTGCTATTACCGCCTTCTGGAAAGGTTCTGCCAAGCAGTACAAGGACGAGCACCGCTTCAACGTAATCGATACCCCGGGCCACGTTGACTTCACTATTGAAGTTGAACGTTCCCTGCGTGTACTCGACGGCGCCGTCGTTGTGTTCTGCGGTACTTCGGGTGTTGAGCCTCAGTCGGAAACCGTATGGCGTCAAGCCAACAAGTACGGTGTTCCACGTCTTGTTTACGTAAACAAGATGGACCGTGCTGGTGCCAACTTCCTGCGCGTGATCGGTCAGATCAAGCAGCGTCTGGGTCACACTCCGGTGCCAATCCAATTGGCTATCGGTTCCGAAGACAACTTCCAGGGTCAGATCGATCTGATCACCATGGAAGCGGTCTACTGGAATGACGCCGACAAGGGCATGGTTCCTGTTCGCAAGCCTATCCCTGCAGAACTGCAGGAACTGGCTGACGAGTGGCGCAACAACCTGGTTGAGGCTGCTGCCGAAGCCAGCGAAGAGCTGATGAACAAGTACCTCGAAGGTGAAGAACTCACCAACGTGGAAATCAAGGCTGCTCTGCGTCAGCGTACTATCGCTGGCGAGATCGTCTTGGCTGTTTGCGGTTCTTCCTTCAAGAACAAGGGTGTTCCCCTGGTTCTCGACGCCGTTATCGACTACCTGCCTGCTCCAACTGACATTCCTGCTATCAAGGGTACCAACCCTGATAACGAGGAAGAAGAGATGGAGCGTCACGCTGACGACAGCGAGCCGTTCTCGGCTCTGGCGTTCAAGATCGCTACCGACCCATTCGTGGGTACCCTGACTTTCGTCCGCGTTTACTCGGGCGTGTTGGCCTCCGGCGACGGCGTGATCAACTCGGTCAAGGGCAAGAAAGAGCGTGTGGGTCGTATGGTGCAAATGCACGCAAACGCCCGCGAAGAGATCAAGGAAGTGCGCGCTGGTGACATCGCGGCCCTGATCGGCATGAAGGACGTCACCACTGGTGAGACTTTGTGCGACGCTGCTAAGCCAATCATCCTGGTTCGCATGGACTTCCCGGAGCCGGTTATCTCGGTTGCCGTAGAGCCTAAGACCAAGGATGACCAGGAAAAAATGGGTATCGCTCTGGGCAAGCTTGCTCAGGAAGATCCATCTTTCCGCGTCAAGACTGATGAAGAGACTGGTCAAACGATCATCTCCGGCATGGGCGAGCTGCACCTGGACATCCTGGTTGACCGGATGCGCCGTGAGTTCAACGTCGAAGCCAACATCGGTAAGCCTCAGGTTTCCTATCGTGAGCGCATCACGAAGAACTGTGAAATCGAAGGCAAGTTCGTTCGTCAGTCCGGCGGTCGTGGTCAGTTCGGTCACTGCTGGATCCGTTTTGCTCCTGCTGACGAAGGTCAGGAAGGTCTGCAATTCGTGAACGAAGTAGTAGGTGGTGTGGTTCCTAAGGAATACATCCCTGCTATCCAGAAGGGCATCGAAGAGCAGATGAAGAACGGTGTTGTTGCCGGCTATCCGCTGATCGGCCTGAAAGCAACCGTTTTTGACGGTTCTTACCACGACGTCGACTCCAACGAGATGGCGTTTAAGGTGGCTGCTTCCATGGCAACCAAGCAACTGGCCCAGAAGGGCGGTGGTGAGTTGCTTGAGCCAATCATGGCGGTAGAAGTTGTTACACCTGAAGACTATATGGGTGATGTCATGGGCGACCTTAACCGTCGTCGCGGCATGATCTTGGGTATGGAAGACACGGTTTCCGGCAAAGTGATTCGCGCCGAGGTTCCGTTGGGTGAGATGTTCGGTTATGCGACCGACGTTCGCTCCATGTCCCAGGGTCGCGCAAGCTACTCTATGGAATTCAAAAAATACAACACAGCTCCGGCGCACATCGCTGAAACTGTATCCAAAAAACAAGGCTGATTCAGTCCTTTAGGCAAGGAGTTAATTGTCGTGGCTAAAGAAAAATTTGATCGTTCCCTACCGCACGTCAACGTTGGCACTATCGGTCACGTTGACCATGGTAAAACCACTCTGACTGCTGCTCTGACTCGCGTTTGCTCCGAAGTATTCGGTTCCGCAATCGTTGATTTCGATAAAATCGACAGCGCACCAGAAGAAAAAGCTCGTGGTATCACCATCAACACCGCGCACGTTGAATACAACTCGCTGATCCGTCACTACGCTCACGTTGACTGCCCAGGTCACGCCGACTATGTGAAGAACATGATCACCGGTGCTGCCCAGATGGACGGCGCAATCCTGGTTTGCTCGGCCGCTGATGGTCCGATGCCACAAACCCGTGAGCACATCCTGCTGTCCCGTCAGGTAGGCGTTCCGTACATCGTGGTTTACCTGAACAAGGCAGACCTGGTAGACGACGCTGAGCTGCTGGAACTGGTTGAGATGGAAGTGCGCGATCTGCTGAGCACTTACGACTTCCCAGGCGACGACACTCCGATCATCATCGGTTCTGCTCGTATGGCTCTGGAAGGTAAAGACGATAACGAAATGGGCACCACGTCCGTTCGTAAACTGGTTGAGACTCTGGACAGCTACATCCCAGATCCAGTTCGTGTTATCGACAAGCCGTTCCTGATGCCAATCGAAGACGTATTCTCGATCTCCGGTCGCGGTACTGTTGTAACTGGTCGTATCGAGCGCGGTATCGTCAAGGTTCAAGATCCACTGGAAATCGTTGGTCTGCGTGACACTACCGTCACCACCTGCACCGGTGTTGAAATGTTCCGTAAGCTGCTCGACGAAGGTCGTGCTGGCGAGAACTGCGGCGTTCTGCTGCGTGGTACCAAGCGTGACGACGTTGAGCGTGGCCAGGTTCTGGTCAAGCCAGGTTCGGTTAAGCCGCACACCAAGTTCGAAGCTGAAGTGTACGTGCTGAGCAAAGAAGAAGGCGGTCGTCACACTCCGTTCTTCAAAGGCTACCGTCCACAGTTCTACTTCCGTACTACTGACGTGACTGGTAACTGCGAGCTGCCGGAAGGCGTTGAAATGGTAATGCCAGGCGACAACATCAAAATGGTTGTCACCCTGATCAAAACCATCGCAATGGAAGACGGTCTGCGTTTCGCAATCCGTGAAGGCGGCCGTACCGTTGGTGCTGGCGTTGTAGCTAAAATCATCGAGTAAGCATCTCTTCTGAGATAGCTTCGATGCTTTGAAAAGCCCCCGCTCAGCGGGGGCTTTTTTATTGGGTTGACACCTATCTGGGGCGTCTATAGAATTGCGCCTCCTTTTAACGGGCGCAGTGCGCTCGGTGGGAATAGCAGCCGGAGTCTGAAATCCAATGCAAAATCAGCAAATCCGTATCAGGTTGAAGGCTTTTGACCATCGCCTGATCGACCAATCCACCCAGGAAATCGTGGAAACCGCGAAACGTACTGGGGCACAAGTGCGTGGTCCTATTCCACTGCCTACCCGCAAAGAGCGGTTCACCGTTCTGGTCTCCCCGCACGTCAACAAAGACGCGCGTGACCAGTACGAGATCCGTACTCATAAGCGCGTTCTGGACATCGTCCAGCCAACGGATAAAACCGTTGATGCACTTATGAAGCTTGATCTGGCGGCCGGTGTGGAAGTACAGATCAGCCTCGGCTAAGACTCGGGTCTTAGTCGTGTAACGCTCTGAAATGGGCGGCCATAGCGGGTGAAAGCCCCGTACACTCATGAGGTTTACAACATGACTATTGGTGTAGTCGGTCGTAAATGCGGTATGACCCGTATTTTCACCGAAGAAGGTGTCTCCATTCCGGTCACGGTCATTGAGATCGAGCCGAATCGCGTCACCCAGTTCAAAACTGAAGAAACCGATGGCTATCGTGCAGTGCAAGTCACTGTCGGCGAGCGTCGTGCTTCGCGCGTGACTGCTGCTCAAGCAGGTCACTTCGCTAAAGCAAACGTTGCAGCTGGTCGTACTGTCATGGAGTTCCGTCTTGAAGATGGCGACTACCAGGCTGGCGATCTGATCAACGCTGAAATCTTCGCCGCTGGTCAACTGGTTGATGTAACCGGTCAGTCCAAGGGTAAAGGCTTCCAGGGTACGATCAAGCGTTGGAATTTCCGTGGCCAAGACAACACTCACGGTAACTCCGTTTCCCACCGCGTCCCGGGCTCTATTGGCCAGTGCCAGACTCCTGGTCGTGTATTCAAGGGCAAAAAAATGTCCGGTCATATGGGCGCTGAGCGCGTGACCGTGCAGTCCCTCGAAGTAGTGCGCGTCGACGCTGAACGCAATCTGTTGTTGGTCAAGGGTGCTGTTCCTGGCGCTACTGGCGGCAACCTGGTTGTACGTCCAGCGGCCAAGGCTCGCGGTTAAGGGGAAGCTGACATGCAATTAAATGTAAATGACGCTCAAGCGATCGAAGTTTCCGAACTGACATTTGGCGGCGAATTCAACGAGACGCTCGTTCACCAAGCAGTCGTGGCCTACATGGCCGGCGGCCGTCAAGGTAGCAAGCAGCAAAAGACCCGTTCCGACGTTCGTGGTGGCGGTAAGCGCCCTTGGCGTCAGAAAGGTACTGGCCGTGCTCGTGCCGGTACTATCCGTAGCCCAATCTGGCGTGGCGGCGGTACCACTTTCGCAGCTCGTCCGCAGGATCACTCTCAGAAGCTCAACAAGAAGATGTATCGCGCAGCACTGCGCTCCATCCTTGCTGAACTCGTGCGTACTGATCGTCTGGTCGTGGTTCAGGACTTCGCTGTTGAAGCGCCGAAAACCAAAGATCTGCTGAACAAGCTGAACGGCATGGGTCTGACTGATGTCCTGATCGTGTCCGAAGCTGTTGATCAGAACCTGTACCTGGCTGCTCGCAACCTGCCACACGTTGATGTACGTGACGTGCAAGGTTCCGATCCAGTTAGTCTGATCGCATACGACAAGGTGTTGATCACCGTGTCGGCCGTGAAGAAATTCGAGGAGCTGCTGGGATGAACCAGGAACGCGTATTTAAAGTTCTGCTTGGCCCGCACGTTTCCGAAAAGGCTACGGTTCTGGCTGACAAGAAAGGCCAGTTCGTTTTCAAGGTTGCAACTGACGCAACCAAGCTGGAAATCAAGAAGGCCGTCGAAAGCCTGTTCAGCGTGAAAGTAGAGCGTGTTACTACCCTGAATGTTCTGGGTAAGAGCAAGCGCACTGCTCGCGGTCTGGGCAAGCGTAATGACTGGAAGAAGGCAGTTATCTCCCTTCAGCCAGGCCAAGATCTCGATTTCAGCAGCAGTGCTGAGTAAGGAAGGGGTGCATCATGGCAATCGTTAAATGCAAACCGACTTCCCCTGGCCGCCGTTTTGTGGTCAAGGTGGTCAACCAGGAGCTGCATAAAGGCGCTCCTCACGCACCGCTGCTCGAGAAGAAATCGAAGACTGGTGGTCGTAACAACAATGGTCGTATTACCACTCGTCACATCGGTGGTGGCCATAAGCAGCATTATCGTCTGGTCGATTTCCGTCGCAACGACAAAGATGGCATCTCTGCCACTGTCGAGCGTATCGAATACGATCCAAACCGTACTGCTCACATCGCTCTGCTGCTGTACGCAGATGGCGAGCGTCGCTACATCATCGCGCCTAAAGGCGTGAGTGCTGGCGACCAGCTGATCGCAGGTGCCCTGGCACCGATCAAGCCGGGCAACGCTCTGCAACTGCGTAACATTCCAGTTGGTAGCACCGTACACGGCATCGAATTGAAGCCAGGTAAAGGCGCACAGATCGCTCGTTCCGCTGGTGCTTCGGCTCAGCTGATCGCTCGTGAAGGTGTCTACGTGACCCTGCGTCTGCGTTCTGGTGAGATGCGTAAAGTATTGGCTGAATGCCGTGCGACCCTGGGCGAAGTCTCGAACTCCGAGCACAGCCTGCGTTCGCTGGGTAAAGCTGGTGCCAAACGCTGGCGTGGCGTTCGCCCAACCGTTCGTGGTGTTGCCATGAACCCGGTTGACCACCCACACGGTGGTGGTGAAGGTCGTACCTCTGGTGGTCGTCATCCGGTATCGCCATGGGGCTTCCCGACTAAGGGCGCGAAGACTCGTGGTAATAAGCGTACCGACAAAATGATCGTCCGTCGTCGCAAGTAAATAGAGGGATACGACAGTGCCACGTTCTCTGAAAAAAGGTCCTTTTATTGATCTTCACCTACTGAAGAAGATCGAAGTGGCGGCGGAAAAGAACGATCGCAAACCAGTTAAGACCTGGTCGCGCCGTTCTATGATCCTGCCACAAATGGTCGGTTTGACCATCGCAGTACACAACGGTCGTCAGCACGTCCCAGTTCTCGTTAACGAAGACATGGTCGGCCACAAACTGGGCGAGTTTGCCGGTACCCGCACTTATCGTGGGCACGTGGCAGACAAGAAAGCCAAGCGTTAAGGGGTTAGGAAATGGAAGTAGCCGCTAAGTTGTCGGGCGCTCGAATCTCCGCCCAGAAAGCCCGCTTGGTCGCCGACCAGATCCGCGGGAAGAAGGTGGGCGAAGCGCTCAACTTGTTGGCTTTCAGCAGTAAGAAAGCCGCCGAGATCATGAAGAAAGTGCTGGAGTCGGCCGTAGCCAACGCCGAGCATAACGAAGGCGCAGACGTTGATGACCTGAAGGTCAGCACCGTTTTCGTCAACGAAGGGCGTTCGCTGAAGCGTATCATGCCGCGTGCCAAAGGCCGTGCTGATCGCATCGTCAAGCGGTCTTGCCATATCACTGTCAAGGTTGCTGACAAGTAACGGAGTCGAAGAGATGGGTCAGAAAGTACATCCCATTGGCATTCGCCTGGGAATCGTCAAGGAGCACACCTCCGTCTGGTACGCAGACGGTCGGACTTATGCGGACTATTTGTTCGCTGATCTGAAGGTGCGTGAGTATCTCCAAGACAAACTAAAAAGCGCGTCCGTAAGCCGTATCGATATCCATCGTCCGGCCCAAACTGCACGTATCACCATCCACACCGCTCGTCCAGGTATCGTTATCGGGAAGAAAGGTGAAGATGTTGAGAAACTGCGTCAGGACCTGACCAAGCAAATGGGTGTGCCTGTGCACATCAATATCGAAGAGATCCGCAAGCCGGAGCTCGACGGTATGCTGGTTGCGCAGAGCGTAGCTCAGCAGCTGGAGCGCCGCGTAATGTTCCGTCGTGCTATGAAGCGCGCTGTACAGAACGCCATGCGCATTGGTGCCAAGGGCATCAAAATCCAAGTGAGCGGTCGTCTCGGCGGTGCTGAAATCGCACGTACTGAATGGTATCGCGAAGGTCGTGTGCCGTTGCACACCCTGCGTGCCGACATCGACTATGCCAACTACGAAGCTCACACCACTTACGGTGTGATCGGTGTAAAGGTTTGGATCTTCAAGGGCGAAGTAATTGGTGGTCGCCAAGAAGAACTGAAACCACAAGCACCAGCGCCTCGTAAAAAAGCTGCTAAGTAAGGGGTACGCCAAATGTTGCAACCTAAGCGTACGAAGTTCCGCAAGCAGATGACAGGCCACAACCGTGGTCTGGCTCAGCGCGGTAGCAAAGTCAGCTTCGGCGAGTTCGCGCTGAAGTCTGTAGCTCGTGGTCGTCTCACCGCTCGTCAGATCGAGTCAGCGCGTCGTGCACTGACCCGTCACGTAAAACGTGGTGGCAAGATCTGGATCCGTGTATTCCCGGACAAGCCGATCTCCAAAAAACCTCTCGAGGTTCGGATGGGTAAAGGTAAGGGTAACGTGGAATACTGGGTAGCCCAGATTCAGCCAGGCAAAGTCCTGTATGAAATCGAGGGTGTAACTGAAGAGCTGGCGCGTGAGGCTTTTGCCCTGGCTGCTGCAAAGCTGCCGCTCGCCACCGCCTTTGTTAAACGGACGGTGATGTGATGAAAGCGAATGAACTTCGTGAAAAATCCGCACAGCAGCTGAACGAGCAACTGCTCGGCCTGCTGCGCGACCAGTTCAATCTGCGTATGCAGAAAGCAACTGGCCAGTTGGGGCAGTCTCATCTGCTCTCGCAAGTTAAGCGTGACATCGCTCGCGTGAAGACTGTGCTCAACCAGCAGGCAGGTAAGTGATCATGGCTGAAGCCGAAAAGACTGTCCGTACGCTGACTGGCCGTGTTGTCAGCGACAAGATGGACAAAACCATCACCGTTTTGATCGAGCGTCGCGTTAAGCACCCGATCTACGGTAAATATGTTAAGCGTTCGACTAAGCTGCACGCGCACGACGAAACCAATCAGTGCCACATCGGCGACAAAGTCACTATTCGTGAAACTCGTCCGCTGGCCAAGACCAAGTCTTGGGCACTGGTTGATGTTCTCGAACGCGCTGTGGAAGTCTAAGGACTAGGGGTCGGAGAAATTATATGATTCAGACTCAATCCATGCTCGATGTGGCCGATAACAGCGGCGCTCGCCGTGTTATGTGCATCAAGGTGCTGGGTGGCTCCCATCGTCGTTACGCTGGTATCGGTGACATCATCAAAGTTACCGTGAAGGAAGCAATTCCTCGCGGTAAAGTGAAAAAAGGCCAAGTGATGACTGCTGTTGTAGTCCGCACTCGTCACGGCGTACGTCGTGCTGATGGCTCCATTATCCGCTTTGATGGCAACGCTGCTGTTCTTCTGAACAACAAGCAAGAGCCGATCGGCACCCGTATCTTTGGGCCAGTGACCCGTGAACTTCGTACTGAGAAGTTCATGAAGATCGTCTCGCTCGCCCCAGAAGTGCTGTAAGGAGATCCGACATGCAAAAGATTCGTCGTGACGACGAGATCATCGTGATCGCCGGCAAAGACAAAGGTAAGCGCGGTAAGGTGCTGAAGGTTCTTGCTGATGACCGTCTGGTCATTGGTGGTCTGAACCTGGTCAAGCGTCATACCAAGCCAAACCCCGCGTCGGGCGTACAGGGCGGTATCGTCGAGAAAGAAGCGCCATTGCACGCTTCTAACGTCGCCATCTTCAACGGCGAAACCAACAAGGCTGATCGCGTTGGTTTCAAAGTAGAAGACGGTAAGAAAATTCGTGTCTTCAAGTCGACCCAAAAAGCGGTTGATGCTTGAACACTGCTAGGTAGATAAGACCATGGCACGACTAAAAGAGATTTACCGGAAGGAAATCGCTCCGAAGCTTAAGGAAGAACTTAAGCTTTCGAACGTGATGGAAGTTCCGCGCGTTACCAAAATCACCCTGAACATGGGTCTGGGCGAAGCGATCGGTGACAAAAAAGTCATCGAGCACGCTGTTGCTGACCTGGAAAAGATCACCGGTCAAAAAGTCGTTGTGACTTACGCTCGGAAATCCATCGCTGGCTTTAAAGTCCGTGAAGGTTGGCCGATCGGTGTCAAAGTGACTCTGCGCCGTGAGCGTATGTACGAGTTCCTGGATCGTCTGCTGTCGATCTCCCTGCCTCGGGTTCGCGACTTCCGCGGCCTGAATGCCAAGTCCTTCGATGGTCGTGGTAACTACAGCATGGGCGTGAAAGAGCAGATCATCTTCCCGGAAATCGACTACGACAAGATCGATGCTCTCCGCGGTCTGGACATCACCCTGACCACCACTGCCAAGAACGATGATGAAGGCCGCGCTCTGCTGCGTGCGTTCAAATTCCCGTTCCGCAACTGATTGGAGTAGGACCATGGCCAAGATGAGCATGAAAAACCGCGAGCTGAAGCGTCAGCTCACGGTTGCCAAGTACGCCAAGAAGCGTGCAGCACTGAAAGCTATCATCGTTGATCTGAACGCAAGTCCAGAAGCGCGTTGGGAAGCTACAGTAGCTCTGCAGAAGCAGCCACGTGACGCAAGCGCTTCGCGCATGCGTAACCGCTGCCGCCTGACCGGTCGTCCACACGGTGTTTACCGCAAGTTCGGCCTCGGCCGTAACAAACTGCGTGAAGCTGCAATGCGTGGTGACGTACCAGGTCTGGTTAAAGCCAGCTGGTAAGTACTTTCGAAGTCTCGGTGGCCAGGATCGCAAGATACTGACCGCCGGTGGCCTAGAATCTGGAACAAGCCCCTTTTGGGGCTTGTTTCATTTCCGGAGTGTGTCTAAAATACGCGGCTCGCCTGAGCCCGTGTGTTTTATGCCCGGAGATTCTCGGTGACATATGTAGCCGCAAGGCTAATTTTTTTGTATTAGGAGCGTCTAGCCCATGAGTATGCAGGACCCGTTAGCGGACATGCTAACTCGTATCCGTAATGCCCAGATGGCTGAAAAGTCCGTCGTAAGCATGCCATCTTCCACGTTGAAGGTAGCTGTTGCCAAAGTCCTGAAAGACGAAGGCTACATTGCGGGTTATCAGATCAGCAGCGAAATCAAGCCACTGCTGTCCATCGAGCTGAAGTACTTCGAAGGCCGTCCGGTCATCGAGGAAGTGAAGCGCGTTAGCCGTCCAGGCCTGCGTCAGTACAAGTCCGTTGAAGATCTGCCGAAAGTTCGTGGCGGTCTTGGCGTGTCTATCGTCTCCACCAACAAAGGTGTGATGACGGATCGTGCTGCGCGCGCTGCCGGTGTCGGCGGCGAAGTTCTTTGCACTGTGTTCTAAGGGGGGATAAGCATGTCTCGCGTCGCTAAGAACCCCGTTAAGCTGCCAGCCGGTGTCGAAGTAAAATTCGCAGGCCAACAGCTTTCGGTGAAGGGTGCCAAGGGTACTCTTGAACTGAACATCCATTCGTCCGTTGAGATCGTTGAAGAAGCTGGTGAGTTGCGTTTCGCTGCTCGCAATGGCGATCAACAAACTCGCGCAATGGCCGGTACCACGCGTGCGTTGGTAAACAACATGGTCCAAGGCGTAAGCCAAGGCTTCGAGCGTAAGCTCCAGCTGGTCGGTGTTGGTTACAAAGCGCAAGCAAAAGGCACGGTTTTGAACCTGGCCCTTGGCTTCTCGCACCCAGTGGATTACGAACTGCCGGAAGGCATCACCGCTGAAACTCCTAGCCAGACCGATATCCTGATCAAGGGCATCGATAAGCAGCTGGTAGGTCAAGTGGCTGCCGAGATCCGCGACTTCCGTCCACCAGAGCCGTACAAAGGCAAAGGTGTGCGCTACGCGGACGAAGTCGTCCGTCGTAAAGAAGCCAAGAAGAAGTAGGGCATAGCAAATGACCGACAAAAAAGTTACTCGACTGCGTCGCGCTCGCAAAGCACGCCTGAAAATGCACGAACTCGAAGTCGTGCGTCTCTGCGTGTTCCGCTCGTCGCAGCACATCTACGCCCAGGTCATCTCGGCCGACGGCAACAAAGTCCTGGCAAGCGCCTCGACTTTGGATAAAGAACTGCGTGATGGTGCCACTGGCAACATCGACGCGGCCACTAAGGTTGGCCAGCTGGTCGCTACGCGTGCTAAGGCCGCTGGCGTCTCGCAAGTGGCTTTCGACCGCTCTGGCTTCAAGTACCACGGCCGCGTTAAAGCGCTGGCTGATGCTGCTCGTGAAGCTGGGCTGGAGTTCTAAGTTATGTCAAATAACGACCAAAAGCGCGACGAAGGCTACATTGAGAAGCTGGTTCAAGTTAACCGCGTAGCCAAAACCGTTAAAGGCGGCCGTATCTTCACCTTCACCGCGTTGACCGTGGTTGGTGATGGTAAGGGCCGTGTTGGCTTCGGCCGTGGCAAGTCGCGTGAAGTGCCTGCTGCGATCCAGAAGGCAATGGAAGCTGCTCGTCGCAACATGATCCAAGTTGACCTGAACGGCACCACCCTGCAGTACGCAATGAAGTCCGCTCACGGCGCTTCGAAGGTGTACATGCAGCCTGCCTCTGAAGGTACCGGTATCATCGCTGGCGGCGCTATGCGTGCTGTCCTCGAGGTTGCTGGCGTTCAGAACGTTCTGGCCAAGTGCTACGGCTCGACTAACCCGGTAAACGTGGTTCATGCCACTTTCAAAGGTTTGAAAGCTATGCAATCTCCTGAATCCATTGCCGCCAAGCGTGGCAAAAGCGTCAAGGAGATCTTCTGATCATGGCTACCGTTAAAGTAACGCTGATCAAAAGCATGACCGGCCGCATCCCTAACCACAAATTGTGCGTTAAGGGTTTGGGTCTGCGTCGCATCGGTCACACTGTAGAAGTCCAGGATACTCCCGAGAATCGCGGGATGATCAACAAGGCTTACTACATGCTGCGTGTCGAGGGTTAATCGATGAAACTCAATGATCTGAGTCCAGCGCCGGGTTCCCGTCGCGAAAAGCATCGTCCGGGCCGTGGTATCGGTAGCGGTTTGGGTAAGACTGGTGGCCGTGGCCACAAAGGTCAAACCTCCCGCTCCGGTGGCACCATCGCTCCAGGCTTTGAAGGCGGTCAACAGCCGCTGCATCGTCGCCTGCCGAAGTTCGGTTTCGTTTCCCTGAAGGCCATGGACCGCGCAGAAGTGCGTCTGTCCGAGCTGGCTAAAGTGGAAGGCGACATCGTTACCGTGCAGACCCTGAAAGATGCCAACGTGATCAACGTCAACGTACAGCGTGTGAAAATCATGCTGTCCGGTGAAGTGACTCGCGCTGTCACTATCGGCAAGGGAATCGGCGCCACCAAAGGTGCGCGTTCGGCTATCGAAGCAGCTGGCGGCAAGTTCGAGGAATAAATGGCTAAGCAAGGTGCTCTCTCAGCGCTCGGCAAAGGCGGTATGTCTGAACTTTGGGCTCGTCTGCGTTTTCTGTTCCTGGCGATTATCGTCTACCGAATAGGCGCACACATCCCGGTTCCAGGTATCAATCCGGACCGACTCGCAGACCTGTTTCGACAGAATGAGGGGACCATTCTTAGCTTGTTCAACATGTTTTCCGGCGGCGCGCTGGAGCGGATGAGCATCTTTGCATTGGGGATCATGCCGTACATTTCGGCATCGATCATCATGCAGTTGATGAGCGCCGTCAGCCCGCAGCTGGAGCAGTTGAAGAAGGAAGGTGAAGCTGGTCGTCGCAAGATTAGCCAGTACACCCGCTACCTCACCGTCGTTCTTGCTCTTGTCCAGGCTATTGGCATGTCCATTGGTCTGGCGGGGCAGGGCGTAGCGTTCACTGGTGACTTTGGCTTCCATTTCGTTGCAGTAACCACATTTGTGGCTGGTGCGATGTTCATGATGTGGCTGGGTGAGCAGATTACTGAGCGTGGTGTTGGCAACGGTATCTCGATGTTGATTTTCGCAGGTATCGTCGCCGGTCTTCCGAGGGCAATCGGGCAGTCTTTCGAGTCTGCACGTCAGGGTGATATCAATATCTTCGCCTTGGTTGCCATCGGTTTGCTGGCAGTAGCGATTATCGGTTTTGTGGTGTTCATTGAGCGTGGTCAGCGTCGTATTGCTGTTCACTACGCCAAGCGTCAGCAGGGCCGCAAGGTCTTCGCTGCGCAGACCAGCCACTTGCCGCTGAAAGTGAATATGGCCGGTGTTATTCCTGCTATCTTCGCGAGCAGCATTTTGCTGTTTCCGGCTTCGTTGGGTGCCTGGTTCGGTCAGTCTGAAGGTATGGGCTGGTTGCAGGACATCTCGCAGTCGATCGCTCCTGGTCAGCCGTTGAATATTCTGCTGTTTAGTGCAGGGATTATTTTCTTCTGCTTCTTCTATACGGCGTTGATGTTCAATCCGAAAGACGTAGCGGAAAACCTGAAGAAGTCCGGTGCCTTTATTCCGGGTATTCGTCCAGGCGAGCAGTCGGCGCGCTACATTGATGGCGTTCTGACCCGCTTGACCCTGTTCGGTGCTCTATATATGACGGCCGTGTGCTTGTTGCCCCAGTTCCTGGTGGTTGCAGCAAACGTTCCGTTCTACCTTGGCGGGACCTCGTTGCTGATCGTGGTCGTGGTTGTGATGGACTTCATGTCCCAAGTACAATCGCACCTCGTTTCGCACCAGTACGAATCCCTGATGAAGAAAGCCAACCTGAAGGGCTACGGCAGCGGCATGTTGCGCTGAGTACCCCATAAGGTTCGAGGAGTTGGTGATGAAAGTTCGTGCATCGGTGAAAAAGCTGTGCCGTAACTGCAAGATTATTCGCCGCGAAGGTGTTGTTCGAGTAATTTGCAGCGCGGAACCGCGTCACAAACAGCGCCAAGGCTGAGTGTGATCCGCTTGAAGCCCGGCAGCTAGTGCGCTGCCGGGTTGATTATTTGTTATTACAGCGATATTATCTCGCGCCCTATTTCTTGGCTTCCGGGGCGTAGGTAGCTGTCAATTGGAGTCCCACTGAATGGCCCGTATTGCAGGCGTTAACATTCCAGATAACAAGCACACTGTTATCTCGCTGACCTACATCTATGGTGTTGGTCGCACTACTGCGCAGAAAATTTGCGCAGTTGCTGGGGTAAACCCAGCCGCTAAGATCAAGGATCTGAGCGACGAGCAGATTGAATTGCTGCGTGGCGAAGTGGCGAAGTTCACCACTGAAGGTGACCTGCGTCGCGAAATCAACATGAAAATCAAGCGTTTGATGGACCTCGGTTGCTATCGCGGTCTGCGTCATCGTCGTGGTCTTCCAGTACGCGGTCAGCGTACCAAGACTAACGCGCGTACCCGTAAAGGTCCGCGTAAGCCGATCCGCAAGTAATCGCCCCAGCGAATCGACAGGAAAATTATCATGGCAAAACCTGCTGCTCGTCCTCGTAAAAAAGTTAAAAAGACAGTGGTTGATGGCATCGCCCACATCCATGCATCTTTTAACAACACCATCGTGACCATCACCGACCGTCAAGGTAACGCGCTTTCTTGGGCTACCTCTGGTGGTTCGGGTTTCCGCGGTTCCCGCAAGTCCACCCCGTTTGCTGCTCAAGTAGCTGCTGAACGTGCTGGTCAAGCTGCGCTGGAATATGGCCTGAAAAACCTCGACGTTAACGTCAAGGGTCCAGGTCCAGGTCGTGAGTCTGCTGTCCGTGCTTTGAACGGCTGTGGCTATAAGATCGCCAGCATCACCGACGTGACGCCAATCCCGCACAACGGGTGCCGTCCGCCGAAGAAGCGCCGCGTGTAATCCAGGAGATTGTAAAGAATGGCTCGTTACATTGGTCCAAAATGCAAACTCGCTCGTCGCGAAGGCACCGATCTCTTTCTGAAGAGCGGCGTGCGCGCGATCGAATCGAAGTGCAACATTGAAGCAGCACCTGGTATCCACGGCCAACGCCGCGGTCGCCAGTCCGACTACGGCACCCAACTGCGTGAAAAGCAGAAGGTCCGTCGTATCTACGGCGTTCTCGAGCGTCAGTTCAGCGGCTACTACAAAGAAGCTGCTGGCAAGAAAGGTGCAACCGGTGAAAACCTGCTGCAACTGCTCGAATGCCGTCTGGACAACGTTGTATACCGTATGGGCTTTGGTTCGACTCGTGCCGAATCCCGTCAGCTGGTATCGCACAAATCCGTTAGCGTAAACGGCCAAACCGTTAACGTCCCGTCCTACCAGGTTCGTGCTGGTGACGTGGTCGCGATTCGCGAGAAAGCAAAAAACCAACTTCGCATTGTCCAAGCTCTCGATCTGTGTGCCCAACGTGGCCGCGTAGAATGGGTAGAAGTAGACACTGAGAAGAAGTCGGGCGTTTTCAAGAACGTTCCTGCTCGCAGTGATCTGTCCGCCGACATCAACGAAAGCCTGATTGTCGAGCTCTACTCCAAGTAAGGGCTAGAAAATAGGTGCATCCATGCAGATTTCGGTAAATGAGTTCCTGACACCCCGCCACATTGATGTGCAGGTTGTCAGTCCAACCCGCGCCAAGATCACTCTCGAGCCTCTCGAGCGTGGTTTTGGCCACACCCTGGGCAACGCGCTGCGCCGCATCCTGTTGTCCTCAATGCCCGGCTGTGCAGTAGTCGAGGCCGAGATTGACGGTGTGCTCCACGAGTACAGCGCCATCGAAGGTGTACAGGAAGACGTAATTGAAATCCTGTTGAACCTTAAAGGTCTGGCTATCAAGCTGCACGGCCGTGACGAAGTTACGCTGACCTTGTCGAAGAAGGGTTCGGGGGTGGTTACCGCTGCCGATATTCAGCTGGATCATGATGTCGAGATCGTTAATCCCGATCACGTAATCGCTAACCTGGCGTCTAACGGCGCCCTGAACATGAAGCTCACTGTAGCTCGTGGTCGTGGTTATGAACCGGCCGACTCGCGTCAGAGCGATGAAGACGAAAGCCGCAGCATTGGTCGCTTGCAGCTTGACTCTTCGTTCAGCCCGGTTCGCCGTATCGCATACGTGGTGGAAAACGCCCGTGTCGAGCAGCGTACTAACCTGGACAAGCTGGTTATTGATCTGGAAACCAACGGTACTCTGGATCCTGAAGAGGCTATTCGCCGCGCTGCAACCATCCTGCAACAGCAGTTGGCTGCGTTCGTCGACCTCAAGGGTGACAGCGAACCAGTGGTAATCGAGCAGGAAGACGAGATCGATCCGATCCTGCTTCGCCCGGTTGACGATCTGGAACTGACTGTACGTTCGGCTAACTGCCTTAAGGCGGAAAACATTTACTACATCGGTGACCTGATTCAGCGTACCGAAGTAGAACTGTTGAAGACTCCGAACCTGGGCAAGAAATCCTTGACTGAAATCAAGGACGTTCTGGCCTCCCGCGGTCTGTCCCTCGGCATGCGCCTCGACAACTGGCCGCCTGCAAGTCTTAAGAAGGACGACAAGGCGACTGCCTGATCGTCGTAATCACCGAACGTGAGTTTGGTAAGGAATGAACCATGCGTCATCGTAAAAGTGGTCGTCACCTGAGCCGTACCAGCTCGCACCGCAAGGCCATGTTTCAAAACATGGCGGTGTCGCTGTTCGAGCACGAGCTGATTAAAACTACACTGCCGAAAGCCAAAGAACTGCGTCGCGTTGCTGAGCCGCTGATCACTTTGGCCAAGACAGACAGCCTGGCTAACCGCCGTCTGGCTTTCGACCGTACTCGCTCGAAAGCTATCGTTGGTAAGCTCTTCAACGACCTGGGCAAGCGCTACGCTACCCGTGAGGGTGGCTACCTGCGCATCCTCAAATGCGGTTTCCGCACTGGCGACAACGCGCCTATGGCGTACGTCGAGTTGGTTGATCGTGCTACTGCTGGCGAAGCTGTATCCGCCGAGTAAGACGACAGTCTGCTACGAAAAACCGGGCCTAGTGCCCGGTTTTTTGTGGGCGATAGAAAAGTTCATGACGGGTATTGATTGAATTTTGGCTATGCGAGCCAAGTCATCGTTAGTAATTAACTATCGATAAGCATGATTTAATAAATTTGATGGTGTCATCTTCCTGGTCAATACTCCCTCCAAGCCGATTAGCCGGCAGTTCCAAGACTGACCTGAGGAGATTGAGCATGAGCCAGAATAAAACCCTTACAACCGCCAGCGGTGCTCCCGTTGCCGATAACCAGAATTCCCGTTCCGCAGGTCCGCGTGGCCCGCTGTTGCTCGACGACTTTCATCTGATCGAGAAGCTTGCCCATTTCAACCGCGAAAACATCCCAGAGCGTCGTGTACACGCCAAAGGCTCGGGAGCCTATGGCACGTTCACGGTCACCAAGGACATCACCCAGTACACTAGCGCCAAGCTGTTTGACGCTGTTGGCAAGCAGACGCCAACCTTCCTGCGTTTCTCGACAGTGGGTGGCGAGCGCGGCTCCGCAGATACCGAGCGCGACCCACGTGGCTTCGCATTGAAGTTCTACACCGAAGAAGGCAACTGGGACATCGTTGGCAACAATACCCCGGTATTCTTTATCCGTGACCCGCTGAAATTCCCCGATTTCATCCACACCCAAAAGCGCCTGCCGCAAAGCAACCTGAAAAGTGCGCAGATGATGTGGGACTTCTGGTCGCATTCGCCTGAGGCGCTCCACCAGGTCACCATCCTGTTCTCGGACAGGGGTATCCCGGACGGCTACCGCCACATGCATGGCTTTGGTAGCCACACCTACAGCTTGATCAACGCCAATGGCGAGCGTCACTGGGTGAAATGGCACTACAAGACCAAGCAAGGCATCAAGAACCTGGCGCCTGCCGATGCTGCGCGCCTGGCCGGTACCGATCCGGATTATGCTCAGCGCGATCTGTTTGGGGCCATCGAGCGCGGCGACTTCCCGAAATGGCGCGTGTGTATCCAGATCATGACTGAGGCCCAGGCCAACGCGCACTACGAGAATCCCTTCGACGTGACCAAAACCTGGTCTCAGAAAGAGTTCCCGTTGATTGAGGTAGGCGAGCTGGAGTTGAACCGCAATCCGCAGAACTACTTCGCCGAAGTGGAGCAAGCCGCGTTCGGTCCAAGCAACATGGTGCCAGGTGTCGGTTTGTCGCCAGATCGCATGCTGCAGGGGCGTGTCTTTGCTTACGCCGATGCGCATCGCTACCGTATCGGGACCAACCATCAGCACCTGCCGGTGAATGCTCCGCGCAGTCCCGTCAATACTTACCAGCGTGACGGTTCCATGGCGTTCGGCAGCAACGGTGGCGCGGCCCCGAACTACGAGCCAAACAGCTACGCCGATGCCCCCAAACAAGCGCCGCAGTACGCAGAACCTGCGCTGGCTCTGAGTGGTGCAGCTGATCGCTACGATCACCGCGAAGACACGGATTACTACAGCCACGCCGGTGCGCTGTTCCGCCTGATGAATGCTGAGCAAAAGGCGCTGTTGATCAACAACGTCGCCGGCGCGATGGCGGGTGTTTCCAGCGATGTGGTTCAGCGTCAGTTGCAGCACTTTTTCAAGGCCGATCCGGCGTATGGAGAAGGGATCGCAACTGCACTGGGTGTATCGCTTAACTAACTCTAAGTGATAAGCAGAACCGCCCTCATTTGGGCGGTTTTTGCGTTATTTCAGCTACTTTTCTCCGAAAAACATCACTTTTATGCCGTTCATCCCGTGACCTGCGGGTCCGCTTGGTTCAAACTACAGTCTTTCAAGTAGGGAGATGTAGGGCGATGCAAGGTCACCCCGACGTAATCGATTACCTCAACACGTTGCTGACGGGCGAACTGGCAGCTCGTGACCAATATTTCATTCACTCGCGTATGTACGAAGACTGGGGCTTTACCGAGCTCTACGAGCGTATCAATCACGAAATGGAAGAAGAGGCACAGCACGCCGACGCGCTGATGCGCCGTATCCTGATGCTCGAAGGCACGCCGCGTATGCGTCCTGACGACCTGGATACCGGTACCACTGTGCCTGAGATGCTCGCCAGCGACTTGCGCCTGGAATACAAAGTTCGTGCAGCACTGTGCAAAGGCATTGAGCTTTGCGAGAAGCACAATGACTACGTGACCCGGGAAATCCTGCGCGTACAGTTGAACGATACTGAAGAAGATCACACCTACTGGCTGGAAAAGCAGTTGGGTCTGATCAAATTGATCGGCCTGGAAAATTACCTGCAATCGCAGTTCTGATTCCGCCGGCAATAAAAAAGCCCCTGTCACCGCTACGGTGACAGGGGCTTTTTGTTGGGCCTGAAGAGTCAGGCCCGGTCGCGCGCCAGCAACGGCTTCAGATAGTAGCCCGTGTGGGATTGCGGCATCTCGGAGACCTGCTCCGGCGTACCCACCGCAATAATCTGCCCACCCTTGGAGCCGCCTTCCGGCCCCAGGTCCACCAGCCAGTCGGCCGTCTTGATCACATCCAGGTTGTGTTCGATCACCACCACGGTGTTGCCGTGGTCGCGCAGGCGATGCAGCACGTCGAGCAATTGCTGGATATCCGCGAAGTGCAGGCCGGTGGTCGGTTCATCGAGGATATACAGGGTCTTGCCGGTATCGCGCTTGGACAGCTCGCGAGACAGCTTCACCCGCTGCGCCTCGCCACCGGACAGCGTGGTCGCCGACTGCCCCAGCTTGATATACGACAAGCCCACGTCCATCAGGGTCTGGAGTTTGCGCGCCAAGGCCGGCACCGCGTCAAAGAACACCCGCGCTTCCTCGATAGTCATCTCAAGGGTTTCGTGGATGTTCTTGCCCTTGTACTTGATCTCCAGGGTTTCGCGGTTGTAGCGCTTGCTCTTGCACACATCGCACGGAACGTAGATGTCCGGCAAAAAGTGCATCTCGACCTTGATCAGGCCGTCGCCCTGGCAAGCTTCGCAGCGCCCACCCTTGACGTTGAAGGAAAACCGCCCAGGCCCATAACCACGGGAGCGGGACTCCGGCACACCGGCGAACAGTTCGCGTATCGGCGTGAACAGCCCGGTATAGGTCGCCGGGTTGGAGCGGGGAGTGCGACCAATCGGGCTCTGGTCGATATCCACTACTTTATCCAGCAGCTCCAGGCCCTTGATGCTGTCATGGGCGGCTGCTTCCAGGGTGGTGGCACCGTTCAATGCCGTGGCGCTGAGGGGGAAGAGGGTGTTGTTGATCAGGGTCGACTTGCCTGAACCGGATACACCGGTCACGCATGTCAGCAGGCCCAGGGGGATTTCCAGGTCGACATTGCGCAGGTTGTTACCGCGCGCGCCCTTGAGGTGCAGTGCCTGTTTTTTATTCCGTGGGGTACGTTTGGCCGGCACCTCGATTTTTACCCGGCCAGACAGGTACTTGCCGGTCAGCGAGTCCGGGTGGGCCATGACTTCGGCCGGGGTGCCCTGGGCAACAATATGCCCGCCATGCACGCCCGCACCGGGACCGATATCGACCACGTAGTCCGCGAGGCGAATGGCGTCCTCATCGTGTTCGACCACAATCACCGTGTTGCCGATGTCGCGCAGGTGCTTGAGCGTGCCCAGCAAGCGATCATTGTCGCGCTGGTGCAGGCCGATGGACGGCTCGTCGAGGATGTACAGCACGCCCACCAGGCCGGCGCCGATCTGGCTGGCCAGGCGAATGCGCTGGGCCTCGCCGCCGGACAGGGTGTCGGCACTGCGATCCAGGGACAGATAGTCCAGGCCCACGTTGACCAGGAACTGCAGGCGCTCGCGGATTTCCTTGAGGATCTTGTCGGCAATCTCGCCACGTCGCCCGGTCAGCTTCAGTACGGCGAAGTATTCGCAGGCATCACCGATCGGCAGGTTGGTCACCGCCGGCAGGGTCTTCTCGCCGACCCACACGTGGCGGGCCTCGCGACGCAAGCGGGTGCCGCGGCAATCCGGGCAGGGCTGGGTGCTGAGGAACTTGGCCAGTTCCTCGCGCACGCTGGCCGACTCGGTTTCCCGATAGCGGCGCTCCAGGTTGGGCACGATGCCTTCGAACGGGTGGGAGCGCTTGACGATGTCGCCACGGTCGTTCAGGTACTTGAAGTCGACGTTCTGTGAGCCGCTGCCATGGAGGATGACTTTCTGTTGCTCGGCCGGCAGTTCGTTGAACGGCACTTCCAGGCTGAATTTATAGTGGGCAGCCAATGACCCGAGCATCTGGAAGTAATACACATTGCGCCGGTCCCAGCCACGTATCGCGCCTTCCGCCAGTGTCAGGTCACCATTGACCAGGCGCTTGATGTCGAAGAACTGCTTGACCCCCAACCCATCACAGGTCGGGCAGGCGCCGGCCGGGTTGTTGAAGGAGAACAGCTTGGGCTCCAGCTCGCTGATGGCATGGCCGCAGATCGGGCAGGCGAAGCGCGCGGAGAAGATGATTTCTTCGCCTGGCTCGTCGTCCATCGGCGCCACCAGGGCGATACCGTCCGCCAGTTTCAGCGCGGTCTCGAACGACTCCGCCAGACGTTGCTGCAGATCGGCGCGCACCTTGAAACGGTCGACCACCACATCAATGGTGTGCTTCTTCTGTTTATCCAGCTTTGGTGCTTCATCCAGCTCATAGAGCTTGCCGTTGATCCGGGCGCGGACAAAACCCTGGGCGCGCAGCTCTTCGAACACCGACAGGTGCTCGCCCTTGCGCTCGCGAATTACCGGGGCCAACAGCATCAGCTTGGCGCCTTCCGGCTGGGCCAGCACCAGGTCGACCATCTGGCTGACGGTCTGCGCTTCCAGAGGGATGTCGTGGTCCGGGCAGCGCGGAATACCGACGCGTGCGTACAGCAGGCGCAGGTAATCGTAGATTTCGGTGATGGTGCCCACGGTGGAGCGCGGGTTGTGGGAGGTCGATTTCTGTTCGATGGAAATGGCTGGCGACAGGCCTTCAATGGTGTCGACATCAGGCTTTTCCATCATCGACAGGAACTGCCGGGCGTAGGCCGACAGCGACTCCACATAGCGACGCTGGCCTTCGGCATACAGCGTATCGAACGCCAGCGACGACTTGCCGGACCCGGACAAGCCGGTGATGACAATCAGTTTGTCCCGGGGCAGGGTCAGGTCGATGTTCTTCAGGTTGTGGGTTCTAGCCCCACGAATCAGGATCTTGTCCAAGATGGCCTCGCACGGCGGGCGTATAAATAATGCAGGAGTATACGGCTAAAGACTGGATGAATATACACTGTCAATTTGCCCATTTCAGCCTTACATGAAAGCTGCGCGGCAAAGCGCCGCATATACCCTCTCAATCGATGGGACTGGTAGAATCGCCGCCGGTTCACACGAGGTTTTTCCATGCACGATCCCCACAGCGAACGCATGAGTAGCGGCGAGACCCGAGCAGCAAGCGGTCTGGCCCTGGTGTTCGCCTTCCGTATGCTGGGCATGTTCATGGTGTTGCCGGTACTGGCGACCTATGGCATGGACCTCGCTGGCGCGACCCCGGCCCTGATCGGCCTGGCGATTGGCGCCTATGGCCTGACCCAGGCGATTTTCCAGATTCCGTTCGGGATCATTTCCGACCGCATTGGCCGCCGGCCGGTGATCTACCTGGGGTTGATCGTCTTCGCCCTGGGCAGCGTGCTGGCGGCCAATGCCGACTCGATCTGGGGCGTGATCGCCGGACGCATCCTGCAAGGCGCCGGGGCGATTTCCGCGGCGGTGATGGCGCTGCTGTCGGACCTGACCCGCGAACAGCATCGCACCAAGGCCATGGCCATGATCGGCATGACCATCGGTCTTTCGTTTGCCGTTGCGATGGTGGTTGGCCCGCTGTTGACTCGTGCGTTCGGTTTGCACGGCCTGTTCCTGGCCACCGGTGGCATGGCGCTGTTCGGCATCCTGATCGTGGCCTTTATGGTGCCGCGCTCCACCGGGCCGCTGCAGCACCGTGAGTCGGGCGTGGCCAAACAGGCGCTGCTGCCGACGCTCAAGCACCCCGACCTGTTGCGCCTGGATTTAGGTATCTTCGTATTGCACGCCATGCTGATGTGCAGCTTCGTCGCCTTGCCCCTGGCGCTGGTGGAAAAGGCCGGGTTGCCCAAGGAGCAGCACTGGTGGGTCTACCTGACCGCGTTGCTGATTTCGTTCTTCGCCATGATCCCGTTCATCATCTACGGCGAGAAGAAACGCAAAATGAAACGAGTTTTGCTCGGCGCCGTCGCGACATTGATGCTCACTGAACTATTCTTCTGGCAGTTCGGCGACAGCCTACGGGCGCTGGTAATCGGCACGGTGGTGTTTTTCACCGCGTTTAACCTGCTGGAGGCGTCACTGCCTTCGCTGATCAGTAAAGTTTCACCGGCGGGCGGCAAGGGCACGGCGATGGGGGTGTATTCCACCAGCCAATTCCTCGGTTCGGCGCTGGGCGGCATCATGGGCGGCTGGATGTTCCAGCATGGCGGTTTGTCGGTTGTGTTCCTCGGATGCGCCGGGCTGGCTGCACTTTGGCTGGTCTTTGCTGTTACCATGCGCGAACCTCCCTACGTCACAAGCCTGCGTTTGCCGCTATCGCCCGAGGCGATCCGTGAAAGCGGTCTGGTAGAGCGCCTGAAGGCCGTCGTAGGGGTAACAGATGCAGTCGTGGTCGCTGAAGAGGCGGCCATTTACATCAAATTGGACACCGAACTATTGGATCGCGCGACGCTCGAGCAACTGGTAAATCCAGTGCCGACAGCGCGCCCAGCCTAGGAGAACGTTATGGCCCGTGGGGTTAACAAAGTCATATTGGTCGGTACATGCGGCCAGGATCCCGAAGTTCGCTACTTGCCTAACGGTAACGCCGTGACCAACCTGAGTCTGGCGACCAGCGAACAGTGGACTGACAAGCAGACTGGCCAGAAGGTCGAGAAAACCGAATGGCACCGTGTGTCGATGTTCGGCAAGGTCGCAGAGATCGCCGGTGAATACCTGCGCAAGGGTTCGCAGGTCTACATCGAAGGCAAACTGCAGACCCGCGAGTGGGAAAAAGACGGCATCAAGCGTTACACCACTGAAATCGTGGTCGACATGCAAGGCACCATGCAACTGCTGGGCGGCCGTCCACAGGGCGACCAACAGGGCCAGGGTGGCATGTCCAACTCGGCGCCGCGTCCACAGCAGTCCCGTCCGCAGCCAAGCCAGCAGCCAAGCCAGCAGCCACAGCGTGAGTCGCGTCCAGCGCCACAGCAGGCGGCACCGCAGCCAGCGGCTGACTTCGATAGCTTTGATGATGATATTCCGTTCTAGGGCCACCTCGGCACGGACTATCCAGTAACACCAGGAACCCCCGCTGGCATTTGCCTCGGGGGTTTCTTGTTTTTGAGTGGGCAAAGTCCCGAGCCCTGGCATTTGTCCCTGGGCGCCACAAGACTTAGGCTGTAGCGCATTCCCTTACCCAAGAAGGAAGCCCCGATGACCTGGTCTGCCAAGCAGTATTCGATGTTTGAACAACAGCGCACCCGTCCCGTCCAAGACCTGGTCGCCGCCATCCCCGCGGGCGATGTGCGAACGGCGGTCGACCTGGGTTGTGGCCCGGGCAATTCCACCGAGGTGTTGGCCGGGCGTTTCCCCCAGGCGACGATTACCGGCTTGGACAGCTCGCAGGACATGCTGGTTAGTGCCCGCGAGCGGTTGCCGGCACTTAACTTTGAATTGGCCGATATCGGCGCCTGGAAGCCTGCGCAACAGTTCGATGTGATCCTCGCCAACGCCTCACTGCAATGGGTGCCGGACCACACCAGCCTTTATCCACACCTGGTGGCGCAATTGACGCCGGGCGGGACGCTGGCGGTGCAAACCCCGGATAACCTCAACGAGCCGGCTCACCGCCTGGCCCGTGAGGTGGCAGCGCAAGGCCCTTGGGCGGGCAAGATCGGCGCGGTCAAACATGAAGCGCGTCACCCGGCGAGTTATTACTACGAGTTGTTGAGCAAACATTGCAGCACCGTGGATGTATGGCACACCACCTATTACCACCCGCTCACCGGTCATGAGGCGGTGGTGGAGTGGTTCAAGGGCACGGGCTTGCGGCCATTCCTGGCGCCGCTGGATGAGGCCGCGAAAGGCGCCTTCCTCGACGCCTACCTGGCGCGCATCCGCGAGGCTTACCCGGCCCTGGCCGATGGCACAGTGTTGCTACCGTTTCCACGGCTGTTCATTATCGCTACGCGCTGACAGTCTTCAGGAACTCATCCGCCGACACCACGCTGGCATAGGCAAATGCCAGCGATGCCATGTAGGCATCATGTACCTGGGCGGCGGCAATGGTCTTGCCATTGAATTCCAGGTCGCGCGTGGCACAGGCGTCATGGATCACCGTCACGTTGTAGCCGTAGTCCGCTGCTGCCCGAACCACTGCGTCAATGCACATGTGGCTCATGCTGCCGACCACCACCAGGTCGGTGATGCTGTGTTGTTCCAGCACCTCGCGCAGGTTGGTTTGGCGAAACGCATTTACAAAATGCTTGAGCACCACCGGCTCGTCGTTTTCGTTCTGCACCTTGGCATGTATATGTGCGCCTTCGGAGCCTGGGGTGAAGAAGGGCGCATCCTCGGAGGTGAACTCATGGCGCACGTGGATCACCGCGTCGCCGGCCTGGCGAAATGCCTGGAGCACCTGTTGCGCCTTGTCGGCCGCCGCTTCCACGCCGGTCAATGGCCACTTGCCCTGGGGGAAGTAGTCGTTCTGGATATCGATTAGGATAAGTGCTTGCTTGGCCATGTGTATGTTCTCGTGATGGGTTGATGCGCCCAGTATCGTGACTGGCGCGTGGCACGGGGATTGGCCGTACCGACAATAACAGGGGGAAAACTGACAATGGCTCTGGAACGCTCGATCGTCGAGCTCGGCGTGCTGATTTATCGCGGTGCGCAGATGGCCGCAGTACATGGCTTGACCGACTTGTTTGGCGTCGCCAATCGCATTGCCGCCGAGCATCAGAGCCAGCAGTTGCCCTTGTTACGTGTCAGCCACTGGCAGGTCAATGACGATGGTACCCCTGTTCGAGGTTTCGACAGCCAGCCCGGTCCCGATCAACCCTTGATGGCCGTGCTGGTGCCGCCGTCGATTGGCGAGTTTTGCGAAGAGCAGGCGCCGCCCGCGCTGCTGCACTGGCTGCGCGAGCAGCATGCGACCGGCACCGTGCTGGGGGGCGTATGCATCGGTTCGATCATGCTGGCGCGCAGTGGTTTGCTCGATGGGCGCAGCGCCACCACCCACTGGTCTTCGGCCAACACCTTCGCCAGCCGGTTTCCTGCGGTGCGCCTGGAGGCCGACAAACCCATAGTGGACGACGGCGACTTGATCACCACCGCCGGGCTGATGGCCTGGTCCGAACTGGGCCTGCGCCTGGTCGACCGTCTCATGGGCCCCAGCATCGCCGCCGACACCGCGCGCTTTCTGGTGATTGAACACAGCGACAGCGCCAGCCAGTGCGGCAGCAATTTTGCACCGATTCTCAGCCATGGTGACGGAGCGATCCTCAAGGTCCAGCACGCGTTGCAGGCCAGTGGTGCGGTGGATGTCTCGCTTGCGGCGATGGCCCAGGCGGCCGGCCTGGAAGAGCGCACCTTCCTGCGCCGTTTTCGCAATGCCACCGGCTTGAAACCCACCCAATACTGCCAGCACCTGCGGGTCGGCAAGGCGCGGCAGATGCTTGAGTTCACCAATACCACCATTGATCAGATTGCCTGGACCGTGGGTTATCAAGACCCGAGCGCCTTTCGCGCGATCTTCAAGAAAATCACCGGCCTTGCGCCCAGCGATTACCGCAACCGATTTGGCGTGAAGGCCCCCGCTTGATTGCCGGAAACGCCACCCCACCAATGTGGGCACGAGCAAGCCCGCCGCCACATTTTTGATCGCCTGCGCGCCCTGGATCGTGCAGAACGCCGGCCGCTCCATCGCCCTTCGTGCAAAATGAAGCAGGCCAAATGCCACTGCTCTTCCCCTAACCGCTTGATCCACCAACCCTTTGCCTGGGCCGCGCCTTGGCCTGATCCCTGCAACCTTTGCGCTACACACCCGCAAGCCTTGCCCAAGGGGGACGCATGACCCCGACCAACCGCAAAAAAATCGTGGTGGCGCACTCGGTCCGGCCCGATGCCCCGCTCCATGAAGTGGAAAGCAACCGCGCCCTCGCTCGCTGGCTGGCGCAGATCCTCGGGCTCGACTACGGCGGCAGCTACAGCGCCGAGCTGCATGCCCATACCGATCTGTACTTGCTGCCTACCCAGACCCTGGTCGGGCCGGCCCAGGCACTCAGCCTGGGGGTGAAGGGACCGGAGGATTTGTGGGGCGGTTATGTGGACCACGATTTCATCTGCACCAAGGCCATCACCCATGGCTTGCATGACACGGCTGCCCTGGCGCCCGAGGGTTGGTCGCCGCTGTTTGCCGAGCGGGTGCGCGCCGTGGTGCTCGACGGCTGGAGTGTGTATGGCGTGGAAGATGCCCGCGCTGCCGCCATCCAGTTGCTGGCGCTCGGGCCGATTCGCCTGAAGCCGGTACATGCTTGCGCCGGTCGTGGTCAGGAGGTGGTCGACAACCTCGAGCAATTGCATGCAATCCTCGCCCGTGCCGATGCAGCGCAGCTGTTCGACCAAGGCGTGGTGCTGGAGCAAGACCTGCAGGACGTAGTGACCCACAGTGTCGGCCAGAGCTTTATCGGCGGGCATGTATTCAGTTACTGCGGCGAGCAGTACCTGACCCAGGACGGGCAGGGCGAGGCGGTCTACGGCGGCTCCGACCTGCTGGTGGTGCCGGGTTATTACGAAGCATTGCTGGCCCTGGCGCTCAACGAGGACGTGCGCCTGGCCATTGAGCAGGCACAAGTCTTCGATAACGCCGCCGATGAGGCCTATCCTGGTTTCTATGCCTCGCGGCGCAATTACGACATCGCCCAGGGCCTGGACAGCCAAGGCCAGCGCCGCAGCGGGGTGCTCGAGCAATCCTGGCGCATGGGCGGTGCCAGCAGCGCGGAGGTGGCGGCATTGCAGAGTTTTATCAACGACCCCGGCCTGCGTGCGATTCGCGTCTCGTCCGTAGAGACCTATATCGAGCAGTCCTTGCCCGCCAATGCCATCGAGATTTATCGCGGCCCGGCAGAAAACAGCGACTTTCTTCTCAAGTACGTAACGGTCAAATCCTATGACGGCTAGAAGCGAAACCATCACCATTGATATCGACGACGAACAGATGAGCGCCACCTTCCTCAGTCCCAAGTCAAAAGTGCCAGGGGTGTTGTTTGTGCATGGCTGGGGCGGTAGCCAGGAGCGTGACCTGGAACGGGCCAAGGGCATCGCCGGCCTTGGCTGTGTGTGCCTGACCTTTGACCTGCGCGGGCATGCTGGCAACGGCATTCCCTTGTCGCGGGTCACCCGGGACGACAACCTGCGGGACTTGCTGGCGGCCTATGATCGACTGCTGGCGCACCCGGCCATCGATACCTCGGCGGTGGCGGTGGTGGGCACCAGTTATGGTGGCTACCTGGCGGCGATCCTCACCTCATTGCGCCCGGTGCGCTGGCTCGCACTGCGGGTGCCGGCGCTGTATCGCGACCAGCAATGGCACACCCCCAAGCGCGACCTGGATAAAGCCGACCTGATGGATTACCGCAGTACCCTGGTGCAGGCCGAGACCAATCGCGCGCTGCACGCCTGCGCTGCATTTACCGGGGATGTGCTGATTGTCGAATCACAAACGGATGACCATGTGCCCCACGCCACCATCATGAGCTACCGGGCTGCGTGCCAGCAGACCCATTCGCTGACGCACCGGATCATCGACGGTGGCGATCATTCATTGAGCGACCCGGTATCCCAGCAGGCCTACACCTCGATCCTGGTGGACTGGATCACCGAGATGGTGGTGGGCGAGCGGTTGAGCATCATCCAATCCCAATGATGCGTTTCACGCCGGTGTTTTTTTCACCCGCAAGGCCTTGGCCTTCGCCTCCACCGCGAGGTACATCACCAGGGCGATCAGCAGCGGCAAGATAAAATAGATCGCCCGGTAGGCAATCAAACCGGCGAGCAAGCTGCCCCGTGAGGCCTCATGTTGCAGCAGCGCGATAAACACCGCCTCCAGCACGCCAAGGCCGGCCGGAATGTGGGTGACCACGCCGGCAATCGCACTGATCAGCAACACCCCCAGCACCAGCGGGTAGTCCAGCTTCGCCGGCAACAAGGTGAAAATCACCGCTGCCATCAGCGACCAGTTCAGCGCGCCGAGCGCCAGTTGCAGGCACGCCATGCGTAGCGACGGCAGGTTGATCTCGATCCCGCGAATCGACCAGGCGCGCTTCTTCGAGAACTGACAGGCAGCCAGATAGCCGAGGCTTGCCAATACCAGCAACACCCCGACACCTTGCAACGCGCCACTACTGAGCTTCCAGCCCGGCGGCATGGTCACCAGGCCGCTGCTGAACACCACGCCGGCCAGGGCCATATAGCCAAACCAATTGGTGGCCAGGCTCAAGCCAAGGATTTTCGCGATGTTGCCGTTGCTCACCCCCAGCCGTGAATACAGCCGATAGCGCATGGCAATCCCGCCGACCCAGGCGCTGAGGTTGAGGTTGAACGCATAGCTGATGATGCCCACCGGCAGGATCTGTTTCCAGCGCAAGGGTTGGCGGATGTAGGTTCGGCCAATCAGGTCAAAGCACGCATACACGAGGAAACTGCACAGGGTCAGCCCGGCTGCGATCCCCAGGGTGCGCAGCTTGAAGTCGCCGAGGGTGTCGAACACTTCGCTCCAGTCGATACGCCGCGCGAGCAGGGTAAACAGCACAATCAGCAGCACAAAGAACGCGACGGTCAGCGGCTTCTTCCAGCGTTTGAACGCATGGGGGCGGGCATCATCCGCGCGGGCTTGGCTCATGGATGCACAAAGGGTTTCAAACGCGGTTTATGCGCGGGCAGCCAGCCGGTCCAGGCCGGGAAATGGCGCAGCACATGGAACACCACAAACCCCACGGTCACCCGCCACAACCAGCCGCGGGGGCTGCGGTTTTCCGGCATGGTCTTGCAGTGGTTGCGGCTCAGGTCTTGCAGGCGCTCGAACAACAGTTGATTGAACCCTCGGTCACGAATCAGCACGTTGGCTTCCAGGTTCAGCGACAGGCTCAACGGGTCGAGGTTGCTCGAGCCCACGGTGCTCCATTGCTCATCCACCAGGGCCACCTTGCCGTGCAGTGGGCGCTGGCAATACTCGTGGATCACCACGCCTTCCTTGAGCAGATAGTCGTAGAGCATGCGCGCCGCCAGCTTGGCCAGCAGCACGTCCGGCTGGCCCTGCATGATCAACTGCACCTGCACGCCGCGCCGCGCGGCATTGCGCAGTTCCCGTAGCAGGCGATAACCGGGAAAGAAGTAGGCATTGGCGATCACCACGCGCTGGCGGGCGTGGCGCAGGGCGTGCAGGTAGGCTTCTTCGATATCCGAGCGGTGTTGCAGGTTATCGCGGTAGATCAGGCGCACCAGGCCGTCACCTTCCTCCGCAGCCCAGGCAGGTTGTTGCCGGCGCCGCCAACCGCGCCGCATGCGCACCGGGCGGCCGCTTTGCGCGAGGGCAAAGTGATGCAGGTCCGCCACCACCGGCCCGATCACCTGCACCGCATAATCCTGCTTGGCCTCGGGGCCGAAGTCCGCCAGATGGTCGGCGGAAAAATTGATCCCGCCGATAAACCCCACTGCCGCGTCTACCACCACGATCTTGCGATGCAGGCGGCGAAACCAGTTGGTACGAACCCCCAGGGTCTTGGGCGCCGGGTCGAACATCTGCACCGTGACCCCGGCCTGGGCCAACTCGCCGAGAAACCCGGGGCTCAGTTCGCCGCAGCCAAAGCCATCGAGGCTGACCACCACCTTCACCCCACGCTGCGCGGCTTCGATCAGAATCCCGTGCAATTCATGGCCGACCTTGTCTTCGAACAGAATAAAGGTCTCCAGGAGGATTTCCTGGCGGGCCAGGCGCAGGGCCTCGAACACCTTGGGGAAGTACGCCTCGCCGTTTTCCAGCAATTGCACCTGGTTACCGGCCTGCCAGCCGTAGTCCAGGTCCCTGGCCCTGGCGTCACCCGGTGGCTGGTCGGTGGCGATGTGTTCCACGGCGCTGTTCATAACTCAATCTCCACCGACAGCGGCGCGTGATCCGACAGGTGCGACCAGGGGCGCGCCGTCAGCACTTGCGGCTGATGGGCCTTGAGGTTGCGCACATAAATGCGGTCCAGCGCCAGCAGTGGCAGGCGCGCCGGGAACGTACGCGCCGGCTTGCTGTGGGCCTGCACGAACACTTCCTTAAGGCCGCTGCGGCTCAGGTCGGCCTGCTGGCGCCAGTCATTGAAGTCACCGGCGACAATCAGCGGCGCTTCGCCGGGAATCTCGGCAACCCGCCGGGCCAGTAATTTCAGCTGTTGTTGGCGGTGCACCTCGCGCAAACCCAGGTGCACGCAAATGGCATGTACCTCCTGGCCGGTGCCGGGCAGGCGCAGGATGCAATGCAACAGCCCGCGGCTTTCGTGGCCGCTCTGGGAGATGTCGAGGTTGTCATAGCGGATGATCTGGAATTTCGACAGCAGCGCATTGCCATGGTCACCATGGGGATACACCGCGTTGCGCCCGTAGGCGAACTGCGGCCAGATGCTGTCGGCGAGAAACTCATACTGGGGCATGCTCGGCCAGTTGCTGTAGCGCCGGGGATGGTGCTCATGGGTGCCGTGCACCTCCTGCAGGAACACCACGTCGGCCGCCACACCGCGCACCGCCTCGCGCAACTCCGGCAGGATGAAGCGTCGATTGAGGGCAGTGAAGCCCTTGTGGGTATTGACCGTCAGCACCTTGAAGCGGGTGATGGCAGCGCTGGGCGTGACAGGCACCCATTCTGGAATCACAGCCATGGTGGCTCCCGTGGGTTGGCGGGGCAGTGGCCTCCGTTCGTTAACGGCTGACTGTGGTGCTAGCGCGAAAGTTTCGACGATCCTACCAACGGCACTCCCTCTGAAGGCGCCTGAGCCTTGTGCCGTCAATCGCGCAGCGCGTGCCACAGATTGAAGAGGAAGCAGCGCCACTCAACGCCACTTAGTAAGTGACGGTTGCGCTACAAACCCGCAAAATGCAACGATTCTGGCAAATACTAACGGCACGGCATCAACGCCTGTCGATAATAGCCATCGTTCCAAACAGACCGGGCCTGCTCAATCTATGCGAATGCGCCTTATGTTACTGGGCGGCGGGAATGCCCTCGGGCAGGCGCTGATTCGCCTCGGTGCAGAGGAAGATATCGGTTTCCTCGCCCCGCGCCCGCCACAAGACGGCTGGGATGCCGCCAGCCTTACCCAATTGCTCGACGACACCCGTCCCGATGCCTTGATCAATCTCGCCTACTATTTCGACTGGTTCCAGGCCGAAAGCGTGAACGAGGCGCGCCTGGCCGGGCAGGAATCTGCTGTCGAGCGCCTGGCGGAACTGTGCCAGCACCACAACATCACCCTGCTGCAACCGTCCAGCTATCGGGTGTTCGATGGCTCGCGCGCCACCGCCTACAGCGAAAAAGACGAACCCGTGCCCCTGGGCCTGCGCGGCCAGGCGTTGTGGCGCATTGAGCAAAGCGTACGCGCGACCTGCCCGCAACATGTGCTGCTGCGCTTTGGCTGGTTGCTCGATGACAGTGTCGACGGCGCGCTCGGGCGTTTCCTGGCGCGTGCCGAGAAACCCGAGGAGTTGTTGTTGGCCGACGATCGACGGGGCAACCCGACGCCGGTAGACGATGCGGCACGGGTGATTATCTCGGTGCTCAAGCAGCTCGATTGTGCGGCGCCGCTGTGGGGCACCTACCATTACGCGGGGCAAGAGGCGACCACCCCTGTGGCCCTGGGCCAGGCGATCCTCACCGAAGCGCGTAACTTCCATGCGCTGGCGGTCGAAGCACCGACCGCCCAGGCCCACGCCGCGCGGCCAGATGCCGCCGACGAACCGCAACACGCAGTGCTGGCCTGCAAGAAGATCCTGCATACATTCGGCATCAAGCCACGGGCGTGGCGTGCGGGGCTGCCGGCGTTGCTGGACCGCTTCTACCGGCATCACTAGCTGACAGAACGCAAAAAAAATGTGGAAGCTCGGCTTATGTAGGAGCTGGCTTGCCTGCGATGCAGACACCTCGGTCTATCAAAGACACCGAGGCGATGCTATCGCAGGCAAGCCAGCTCCTACACAAGCCAGCTCCCACATTTTTTGTGGCGTTTATTAAGCCGGGTTTAGAACTTGTAGCCGATACCGACCATGTAGACCATTGGATCCACGTCCACATTGACCTTGGCACGAGTACCCGCCGCCAGGGCGTTGTTGTCCACGGTGGCTTTGGTGCTGATGTCGATGTAGCGCACCTGGCCGTTGATCATCCACTTGTCGTTGATCATGTAGTCCGCACCGATCTGCGCGGCCCAACCCCAGGAGTTCTCGGCCTTGAAGTTGCTGAAGCCTTCGCCCTGGGCGCGGCTGCCGACGTGTTCGTCATAGATCCAGGTGTAGTTGATACCGGCACCGACGTAGGGCTGGAACGCCGACTTGCTGTCCAGCGGGTAGTACACGACGCTCAGGGTTGGCGGCAGGTGCTTGAGGGTACCGAGCTTGCCGTTGGCGGCGCCGAGGGCGGTGTTCTTGATCTTCACATCATGCTCGAACGGCGTGGCCGCCAGCAGCTCGATACCGACGTGGTTGGTCAGCATGTAGGCGAAGTTGAGGCCCAGTTGCGTGTCGCTGCTCATGGTCGCCTTGCCGCCCAGGTTGGTGCCGGCCAATGGACCCTGGTCAACCTTGACACTGCCGCTGTCGGCCTTTGGGTTAACGGTGATGGCACCGGCGCGAACGAGGATGTCGCCAGCTTCGTGGGCGTGGGCGAGAGGGGCGGCGAGTGCAAGCGCGAAGAGGGAAGCGCTGAGCAGTGACTTGTGCATGGGTGGCTCCAAAGGACGTTTTTAGTTGGCTGTGTCCAATGGTAAAGATCGCTGCGGCGGGGCTTTTGACTCAGCTCAATGAAACGGTGATCAGCCAAGTCCGCCGCCAATCAACAGTGTGGGCGCGGGCTTGCCCGCGATTGCAGACTGTCAGTCGCTGCATTTGTCGCTGACCCACCGCCACCGCGGCGATGCGGCGACCCGACAAGCCCGTTCCCACACAAGCCCCACATTTGATTGGTGGTGCTATTCCGGCAACTCATAGATGTAGATCTTCTCGGCCTCCATCTGATAGCCAGCATCTGCCAATTCGCTGGTGGACGGCTTGACCTGCATCTGCCCTTCGATCCAGTACGGCTGGTACAGCTCTTCCAGCTTCACGCCGATCTCGCTGCGCACATGCACGATCTGGTTCGACGGCGGTGGCGGCACATGGATGCAGGCGCCGAAGTACGGTACCAGCAGGAACTCGGTGGTGCGGCCTGCCTCGCTGACCTCCAGCGGCACGATATAACCCGGCAGGCGGATATGCTGGCCGTTCAGCGTGGCCACCACTGGCGCATTGGGCAAGTCCTGCCTGGCCGCTGGCGCGGCTTCCGCCGACAGGGCGTCGGCCATGTTCGACAGGTCGTGCAGCGGCGTCATATTCGGCACTTCCACCGGCGCATCCGGCGGAATCATTTCTTGCCACGACAAGTCCCGGGGCGCCTCGGCCCAGGCGGGCAGGGCCGCCATCAATAACAGCGCAAGCAGGGCACGGCGCATCAAAGCCTTCCTCATAAACGGATCGACAGACCATCGGCCAACGATTGGCGATAGGCGCGCCAGGCCGGCACGCTGCCCATCAGCAGGGCAGCGGCCAGGATACCGGCGAGCAGCGTCCATTCATACGGGCTGGGCAGCGCCAGCGGCAGGTCCAGGCCGTAAGTGGCCTGCAAATAGCCACGGGACGCGGCGATGCACACATACAGCAGGCCGACCCCCGCGACCACTCCGGCCAGTGCCAGGGCGAACGCCTCGAAAACCAGCAGGCTCGCAATGTGCCACGGCCGTGCGCCCACTGAGCGCAGGATCGCCATTTCCCGGCGGCGCTCGTTGAGGCTGGTGAGGATTGCGGTGAGCATGCCGATCAACCCGGTCAGCACGACAAACAGCGAGATCACGAACAGCGCTTTTTCGGCGGTGCCCATCATGCTCCACAGCTCTTGCAGGGCCACGCCGGGGAGGATCGCCAGCATCGGCTCGCCACGGAATTCGTTGATCTGCCGTTGCAGGGCAAAGGTCGAAATCTTGTTGTTCAGCCCCAGCATAAACGCGGTGATGGCTTGCGGCGTGAGGTCCATGTTACGCGCCTGGTCGGCACTGATCCGGCCCTTGCCCTGGGCCGGCACGCCGTTGTGCCAGTCGATGTGGATCGCCTCCATGCCGCCGAGGCTGATGTGCAGCGTGCGGTCCACCGGGGTGCCGGTGCGTTGCAGGATACCGACCACGGTGAACGGCTTGTCATCGTGCTTGACCAGGCTGACCACCGCCACGCCGTGGGCCAGCACCAGCTTGTCTCCGAGCGTGTAGTGCAGGGCGTCGGCCACTTCGGCGCCGAGCACCACTTCAAACGGGTCGGTATCAAACGCGCGGCCACTGGCCAATTGCAGGTTTTGCTTGCGGCCGTACTGGTAATGCTCGAAGTAGGCCCGAGTGGTGCCCATCACCCGGTAGCCGCGATGGGAGTCGCCGAGGGACATGGGGATCGCCCATTTCACCTGCGGGCTGGCGGCAAAGTGCTCGAAGCTGTCCCAGCGGATGTTGTTGGTGGCGTTGCCAATGCGAAATACCGAGTACAACAGCAGGTTGACCGAGCCGGAACGGGCGCCGACGATCAGGTCGGTGCCGCTGATGGTGCTGGCAAAGCTGGCGCGGGCCTCGGTACGCACGCGCTCTACCGCCAACAACAGGCACACCGACAGGGCGATGGCGAAGGCGGTGAGGATCGCGGTAAAGCGGCGGTTTGCCAGGCTGGCCATGGCTAGACGGAACAAATACATCTCAAACCTCGAGCGGCGTGGCGGCGCGATTGAGCTCGGCCAGCGACAGGTTGCGGTCGAACAGCGAAGCCAGGCTCTGGTCATGGCTGACGAACAACAGGCTGGCGCCCGCCTCGCGGCATTCGGCGAACAACAGTTGAAGGAAGGCTTCCCGGGCGTCGTGGTCCAGGGCCGAGGTCGGTTCGTCGGCGATCACCAGTTCCGGCTGGCCGATCAATGCCCGGGCGGCGGCCACCCGTTGTTGCTGGCCGATCGACAGCGCATCGGCGCGGCGCCCGAGCAAGTCCGGGTCCTTGAGACCCAGGTGTGCGAGCAGGGTCGCGGCGGCCTGGTCGACACTGCCATGGCGCTGGATCGCCCGCTGCGCGCGCAGCTTGGAGAAGTGGCAAGGCAGTTCGACGTTCTCGCGGACCGAGAGAAACGGCAGCAGGTTGAACTGCTGGAAGATATAGCCGGTGTGGTCGACCCGAAACCGATCACGGGCGCCGGCCGACAAGTCGGTCAACTCCTGGCCCAGCAGGCGGATGCTGCCACGGCTGGGTGTCTGCACCCCGCCCAGCAGGCCGAGCAAGGTGGTTTTGCCGCTGCCGCTGGGGCCCTTGAGGAACAGGGTTTCCCCCGGCTCCAGGCGAAACGCCGGGATGTCCAGCAACTGCGGGTGACCGGGCCAGTTAAAGCCCAGGTCGGACAGTTCGATCAGTGCTTGGGTCATGGGAACTCAATATCACCTGCAGAGCGCGGTCACCTGTGGGCGCTGGCTTGCCTGCGATGCAGCCGACGCGGTGTATCAGTGACACCACGTCGATGCCATCGCAGGCAAGCCAGCTCCTACATCAACCGTGTGGGGTCAGAATTTCAGGGTCGCGGCAGCCGCCGTTGCTTCAACACCCTGCTGGCCGCTTGGGCCGATCAGTTGTACCTGAATTTTCTGGGTGGCGGGGAAGGTCTTGAAGATGTTCGCCAGGTCGAGATTTTTCAGCGCAGTGGGGTTGGCGCAGGTGAACTGGTAGTGAGCGTGGATTTCACTGTGATCGTGGTCATGGGCGGCCGCGCCTTTGCCATCGGTGGCGTGGTCATGATCATCGTCTGGCTTGTCGCCAAACAGCGGGCTTTCCAGCTCCTGGGTGCTGACCACGCAACCGGCAGCCTTGGGCAGGCTGAACAGCACCAGCGGTTGTTCCAACTGCTTGCGGGCGGCGGCGACCTTGGCTTTGTCGGCGTTGGTGGTGGCCAGGTGTTCGAAACCCACCAGGTTCATCGCCGGGCTTTCCAGCTCCAGTTCCAGCGCCTTGCCGTCCAGCACCGCATTCAGGCGGCCAACGCCGTGTTCGTGGGCGTCCAGGCTGCCATGTTCATGGTCATGATCGTGGTTATGTTCGTCGGCGGCCTGGGCGGCCAGTGGCAACAGGGCAAACGGCAAAGCGAGCAACAGGCGGCGCATAGGGAGACTCCAGGGCGTGAATGAAGATTTTGTTATGTGATCTTATAACAAAAGTGCCGAGAGTTTGACCCTCTGCTTGGCGTTGCGCAAGACGCGTGGGAGCATGCTCGTCAGAAAAGTGCTGGAGGACGAGCAATGATGCGAATTCGTGGAACCATCGGCGAGCTGCCCGTGGACTTGACCCTGGAACTGGACGACAGCGATTGGGCGCGGTTGGGCGTGCACCTGCAGACGGCCACGCCGGCGCCGGATGCAGTGCCCGCCGCTGCGCCGGCCAATCAGGATGAAAACCTGTGGCAGGCCGCCCAGGACCTGCTGCGCGAGGCCGGGCAACTCAGCGGGTTGGAGTTGTCGGATCGCCTCGAAGCGCTGGCCGGCAGCGCCCAGGCCGGCAAGCGCCTGCTAGTGCGCTTGCGCCATAGCGCCAAGGTGAAGGTGTCCAGCGGCGGGGATACGCCGCAGTACAGTTGGATCGCGGATTAGTACAGCGCGGCGAACAACTTGCGGCGATACACCGTGACCAGCGGGTGGTCGTTGCCCAGCAACTCGAACACTTGCAGCAGCGTCTTGTGCGGCAGGCCTTCGTTGTAGCTGCGGTTGCGGATAAACAACTTCAGCAAGCCTTCCAGCGCCGCGTCGTATTGCTGGCGGGCCAATTGCTGCACGGCCAGTTGATACGCCGCTTCATCGTCTTGCGGGTTCTGCGCCAGGCGTGCCTTGAGGTCAGCGGTGTCCGGCAGGTCGGCCGCCTGGCGCAGGAAAGTGATCTGTGCCTTGGCGCCGGCGAGGGCCGCCTTGTGCGCGTCGCTCTTGACCGCATCGAGCACGGCCTGCGCTTCGCCCAGTTCGCCACGCTCGGCCAGGCAGCGGGCGTAAAGGATCAACGCGGCGGCGTTGGTGTTGTCTTCACCGAGCAAAGCCACCAGCACCGCCTCGGCCTCACTGATCCGGCCTTCGGCAAACAGCGTCTGGGCCTGTTCCAGCGGGTCCGCCTCAGCCGGTGGCGGCATCTGCACATGGGGCTCCAGCAGTGCGCGAATCTCAGACTCGGGCTTGGCCCCGGCAAACCCATCCACCGGCTGGCCGTCCTTGAACAGCACCACGGTCGGCAGGCTACGAATGCCAAAGCGCGCGACAATATCCTGCTCGGCTTCGCAATCGACCTTGGCCAGCAGTAACTCGCCCTGATAACTCTCGGCAATCTGCGCCAGCAACGGCATCAACGCCTTGCACGGCGCACACCATTCGGCCCAGAAATCCACCAGCACGGGTTTGTGGAACGAGTTTTCGATGACCGCCTGGTCGAAGGTGGCGGTGGTGACATCGAAAATGTAGGGCGTGGGCTCACTCATGGGGTATCTCGAAGAAAGCGGGAATGGGGCAACTATAAGGCTTGGTGGGGTTGGCTGAAAGCGTGGGCAGGTCAAACAGGCTTTGTAGGCGCCGGCTTGCCGGCGATGGCCTCAAGACCTGCGCGAATGGTACAGACTCACTTTACGAAACTCCCAAGGCTCCGCCAGGTCCGGCAGCGTCAGCGCCTCGAGGATCCCCAGCCGTTGGTAATCGGGATGTTGGAAATCGCGTACCCGCGAATCGGCGACCAATGCTTGCCGTCCGCGTGTGAGGAATTGATCCAGCAGCGGCAGGTTCGCCCGGTCGTACAGCACGTCGGCCACCAGGATCAGGTCGAAACGATCGGCTTCGGCAAAAAAATCCGCCGAATAACCCAGCGTTACGCCATTGAGTTGCGCATTCGCACGGCAGGCGCCCAGTGCCAGTGGGTCGAGGTCGCAAGCCACCACTTCCAGGGCGCCGGCTTTCACGGCGGCAATCCCTGCCACCCCGGAGCCGGCGCCAAAATCCAGGACGCGCTTGCCCGCCACCCACTCGGGGTTGGCGGCCAGGTAGCGGGCCAGTGCCAGGCCACTGGCCCAGCAGAAGCTCCAGTAGGGCGGCTCATGGAGGATGCGCCGAGTTTCTTCGGGGCTGAAGGCGCGGTCCATGTTGTCGGCGTCCAGCAGCCACAACGACAGGTCGGTGCCCGGTAACGGGCAGGGCACCAGTTGCGCGTCGCCGATCAGTTCGCTCAAGGCCCGTTGCAGGTGCAGCGGTGGCGTCATGGTGCGCGAACGAGTTGCAGCGGCCCGGTGGTCTGGGTGATCGGCTGTTGGATGCGCACCGCCGGCAGGTGCAGGATCAACTGCCCGGACTGGCTGGCACGCCCTCGCAGCTCAACGCGGGCACCGGCGGGGAACGCTTGCGGGTTGAAGCGCAGGCGAAAGGCCAGCGGTTTGTTGTTGCCGATCAGCACGCTGCTGGCCAGCAGTTGTTGCGGGCGGCTGCGGTCGTCGATCACCAGCAGTGCCAGTTCCACTTCGGCGCCGGCCGGTACGCCGTTGAGGGTGCCGCTCACTTCACGCTGGTAGGCCGGCAATGGCCCTAGCGGTTCCTGGCCGGGGATTTTTTTCTCTTGTTGCGGCGTGGGTTGCGGGGCCGCTGGTTTTGGCGCTTCGCTGCTGCACGCGACCAGGAAACTGAACATTGTGAGTAAAACCAGCGGTCGTAACGGCATGTACGGCTCCAAAAAGGGCAAAAATCCGTGAACTAAACATAAGAAACATAATAGTCAGCCTATATACCGTAAAGGCTATGGCTTGTCTTGCCACGGGGATGCGCTACCATGGCCCTCCCTTTTTTTGTTGCCTGCCACCATGCACTGTCCCTTCTGCGGTGCCAACGACACCAAGGTCATTGACTCGCGTCTGGTCGCCGAGGGCGATCAAGTACGTCGCCGGCGCGAATGCCTGGCCTGCGGTGAACGTTTCACCACCTTCGAAACCGCCGAACTGGTACTGCCACGCCTGATCAAGTCCGACGGCAGCCGCCAGCCCTTTGACGAAGACAAATTGCGCGCCGGTATGCAGCGCGCCCTGGAAAAACGCCCGGTGAGTGTCGAGCGGCTGGAGGCGGCGCTGGCGCATATCAAGCACAAGCTGCGCGCGACTGGCGAGCGCGAGGTCAAGAGCCTGGTGGTGGGAGAACTGGTGATGGGCGAGCTGCAAAAGCTCGACGAAGTTGCCTACATTCGTTTCGCCTCGGTGTATCGACGCTTCCAGGACCTCAACGAGTTCCGCGAAGAGATCGACCGCCTGGCCCGTGAGCCGGTCAAAGAATGAACCCTCCTTCTGTAGAACAGGCTGTGCTCGACGCCCATTACATGGCCCGCGCCCTCGAATTGGCGCGCAAGGGCCTGTACACCACCCATCCCAACCCTCGGGTCGGCTGCGTGATTGTGCGCGATGGGCAGATTGTCGGCGAAGGCTGGCACGAGCGCACCGGCGAGCCCCATGCCGAGCCCAACGCCTTGCGCGCCGCTGGCGACAAAGCCCGCGGTGCCACGGTGTACGTGACGCTTGAACCGTGCAGCCATTATGGTCATACGCCGCCCTGCGCCGATGCGCTGGTGAGCGCTGGCGTGGCACGGGTGGTCGCGGGTATGCAGGACCCGAACCCGGAAGTGGCCGGGCGTGGCATGCAGCGCCTGGCCCAGGCCGGTATCGAGGTGCTCAGCGGCGTGCTGGAAAGCCAGGCGCGTGCCCTGAACCCAGGGTTCCTCAAACGCATGGAGCATGGCCTGCCGTTTGTGCGGGTCAAGCTGGCGATGAGCCTGGACGGCCGCACCGCGATGGCCAGTGGCGAGAGCCAATGGATCACCGGCCCCGCCGCCCGCGCCGCCGTGCAGCGCCTGCGTGCCCAGGCCAGTGTGGTGCTGACCGGTGCCGATACCGTGCTGGCCGATGGTGCGCGCCTGACCGTGCGTGCCGCCGAACTGGGCCTGGATGCCGAAACCACGGCCCTGGCCATGTCGCGTCCACCGCTGCGCGTGCTGATCGACGGTCGCCTGCGGGTGCCGCTCAATGCGCCGTTCTTCAAGGCCGGGCCGGCCCTGGTCATCACCTGCGTGACCCCGGAGAACCAGTTCCCCCGTGGCCCGGAATGCCTGGTGGTGCCGGGTGTCGACGGCCAGGTCGACCTGCGCTCGGCGCTGGTGGCGCTGGCGGCCCGTGGCGTCAACGAGGTGCTGGTGGAAGCCGGCCCAAGCCTGGCGGGCGCGTTTGCCCAGCAGGGCCTGGTGGACGAGTATGTGATTTTCATCGCTGGCAAGTTCCTGGGCTCCGCCGCCCGGCCTTTGCTGGACTGGCCGCTTGAGAAACTGGCCGACGCCCCCCAACTCAAGATCACTGAAATGCGCGCTGTAGGCGACGACTGGCGAGTCACTGCCATACCTGTGCCAGCAGCGAGCGTATAATTCCTACCGGGCGCCCAGGCGCCCGTACCGTTTTCCAGGAGAAGGCCATGTTCACCGGCATTATCGAATCCATCGGCAGCATCCGCGCCATGACCCCCAAAGGCGGCGACGTGCGCCTGCTGGTTGAAACCGGCAAGCTGGACCTTGCCGACGTCAAGCTGGGCGACAGCATCGCCGTCAGCGGCGTGTGCCTGACCGTCATCGAACTGCCGGGCAATGGCTTTGCCGCCGACGTCAGCCGGGAAACCCTGGACTGCACCGCGATGAATGACCTCAAGGCCGGCAGCCCGGTCAACCTGGAAAAAGCCCTGACCCCGACCACCCGCCTGGGCGGCCACCTGGTCAGCGGCCATGTCGACGGCGTCGGCGAAGTAGTGGCACGCAGCGAAAACGCGCGGGCCGTGGAATTTCGCATCCGTGCGCCGAAAGAATTGGCTAAGTACATCGCCCACAAAGGCTCGATCACCGTCGACGGCACCAGCCTGACCGTAAACGCCGTGAATGGCGCCGAATTCGAACTGACCATCATTCCCCACACCCTCAGCGAAACCATCATGGCGTCTTACCAGCCAGGTCGCCGGGTGAACCTGGAAGTCGACTTGCTTGCCCGTTACCTGGAGCGCCTTCTGCTTGGCGATAAGGCCGCAGAGCCAACCACTGGGAACATCACCGAAAGTTTTCTGGCCGCTAACGGCTACCTGAAATCCTGACCAAGGGGGTGCCGCGTGGCGCTCAATAGCATCGAAGAACTGGTTGAAGATATCCGCCAAGGCAAGATGGTCATCCTGATGGATGACGAAGACCGCGAGAACGAAGGCGACCTGATCATGGCCGCCGAGTTGTGCCAGCCTGAACACATCAACTTCATGGCCAAGCACGCCCGTGGCCTGATCTGCATGCCCATGAGCCGCGAGCGCTGCGAACTGCTCAAGCTGCCGCTGATGGCACCGCGCAATGGTTCTGGGTTTGGCACTAAGTTCACCGTCTCGATTGAAGCGACCACCGGCGTGACCACCGGCATCTCTGCCGCTGACCGCGCCCGCACCGTGCAAGCCGCGGCTGCCAAAGACGCCAAGGCCGAAGACATTGTCAGCCCTGGCCACATCTTCCCGCTGATGGCCCAGCCCGGTGGCACCCTGGCCCGTGCCGGCCATACCGAAGCTGCCTGCGACCTGGCGCGCATGGCCGGTTTCGAGCCGAGCGGGGTGATCTGCGAAGTGATGAATGACGACGGCACCATGGCCCGTCGCCCGGAGCTGGAAGCCTTTGCCGCCGAGCACAACATCAAGATCGGCACCATCGCCGACCTGATTCACTACCGGATGATCCACGAACGTACCGTTCAGCGGATTGCCGAGCAGCCGCTGGACAGCGAACTGGGGCATTTCAACCTGGTGACCTACCGTGATTCGGTGGAAGGCGACGTGCACATGGCGCTGACCCTGGGCAACATCTGCGCCGAAGAGCCGACCCTGGTGCGCGTGCACAACATGGACCCGCTGCGCGACCTGTTGATGGTCAAGCAGCCGGGCCGTTGGAGCCTGCGAGCCGCCATGGCTGCGGTTTCCGAGGCGGGCAGCGGGGTCGTGCTGCTGTTGGGTAACCCGGTGGATGGCGACGTGCTGCTGGCCCATATCCGCGAAAGCGCTGACCAGGTGCCGGTGAAAAAACCGACCACCTACAGCATCGTCGGCGCCGGTTCGCAGATCCTGCGTGACCTGGGCGTGCGCAAAATGCGCTTGATGAGTGCGCCAATGAAATTTAATGCGATATCCGGTTTCGACCTGGAAGTAGTAGAATACGTGCCCTCCGAATAAAGGCCGGCGATTGTCGCACCTTGTTCGCGGTTCAAATATCACTAAGGGGCGCGTCAGATACGCGTCCCGGCTCTTTAAGAGATTTGTCGAATGACCCTGAAGACCATCGAAGGTACCTTCATCGCCCCCAAAGGCCGCTACGCCCTGGTGGTTGGCCGCTTCAACAGCTTCGTGGTTGAAAGCCTGGTAAGCGGTGCCGTGGACGCCCTGGTTCGCCACGGTGTGAGCGAAAGCGATATCACGATTATCCGTGCCCCTGGCGCCTTCGAAATTCCACTGGTTGCGCAGAAAGTCGCGCAACAAGGCGAATACGCAGCAATCATCGCCCTGGGCGCGGTCATTCGTGGCGGCACCCCGCATTTCGAATACGTGGCTGGCGAGTGCACCAAGGGCCTGGCCCAGGTGTCCATGGAGTTCGGCGTGCCAGTGGCCTTCGGCGTCCTGACCGTGGATTCCATCGAGCAAGCCATCGAGCGTTCCGGCACCAAGGCCGGTAACAAAGGCGCTGAAGCTGCCCTGTCCGCGCTGGAAATGGTCAGCCTGCTGTCGCAGTTGGAGGCCAAGTGATTTCCGACGAGAGCGATCGTTTCAACCCGCGCGAGCCACGTCCTGCGGACGCCGGCAAACCATCGAAGAACGAAAAGCGCCGGGCTGCCCGTCAGTTGGCGACCCAGGCGCTGTATCAGCGTCAGATGGCGGGTACTTCGCTGAACGAAATCGAAGCGCAGTTTCGCGTCGACAACGATTTTACCTTCGCCGACCTGCCGTACTTCCACGACATCCTGCACGGTGTGCATGCCAATCTGAGCGAGATCGACACAGCCCTGGCACCCTGCCTGGACCTGACCCTCGAAGAGCTGGACCCGGTTGAACTGTGCGTGATGCGCCTGTCCACCTGGGAGCTGCTCAAGCGCGTTGACGTGCCTTACCGCGTAGTGATCAACGAAGGTATCGAATTGGCGAAAGTCTACGGTTCGACCGACGGTCACAAGTTCGTCAACGGCGTGCTCGACAAGCTGGCCCCGCGCCTGCGTGAAGCCGAAGTGAAGGCGTACAAGCGCTAACCTGCGCTTGGCTCCCTGATGGGCGAGTTCGAGCTGATCCGCACCTACTTCGCCGCCGCGCCCTGTGCGCAAGGCGGCGAGGGCATTGCCCTGGGGATCGGCGACGACTGCGCCTTGCTGGCGGTTCCCCCCGGGGAACAGCTGGCAATTTCCACCGATACCCTGGTGGCCGGCGTGCACTTTGCCGACCCCTGCGATCCGTTCCTGCTCGGCCAGCGCTCGCTGGCGGTGGCAGTCAGCGATCTGGCGGCCATGGGCGCCAATCCCCTGGCCTTTACCCTTGCACTCACCCTACCGACGGTCGCGGCCGATTGGTTGCAGCGCTATGCCCAGGGTTTGAACGCCATGGCCCAGCGCTGCGGCGTGGGCCTGGTGGGCGGCGATACCACTCGTGGGCCGCTGAGCCTGACCGTCACCGTGTTTGGCCGTGTCCCGGCGGGCCTGGCGTTGACCCGCAGTGGCGCGCAGCCGGGCGACCTGCTGTGTGTCGGCGGTGACCTGGGCAATGCCGCCGCAGCCTTGCCGTTGGTGTTGGGCCAGCGTAGTGCCGCGGCGGATGTCGCCGAACCGTTGCTGGGCCATTACTGGTCGCCGCAACCGCAGTTGGCCCTGGGCATAGCGTTGCGTGGCAAGGCGACGTCTGCGTTGGATATTTCCGACGGCCTTCTAGCCGATTGCGGGCATATCGCCAAGGCGTCAGGCGTAAGCCTGGTGATCGAGCGGCAACGGCTGCCGCTGTCGGCGGCGCTGCTGGCCTTTCTCGGCGATGACGGTGCGCGGGCTGCCGCCTTGAGCGGTGGCGACGATTATGTCCTCGCGTTCACCCTGCCGCCCGCTGAGCTGGCGCCGTTGCTGGCCGACGGTTGGCCGGTGCAGGTTGTCGGGCGTGTGGAAGCGGGGGCGGGGGTCAGGCTGCTGGATGCCCGCGGCCACGACATCACCCCGGCCGTGCGCGGCTATCAGCATTTTCGCCAGGCGCCGTGACACGGCGGGCTGCGCTACCCTTTACAGCGTTGTAGAACAGATCGCTTTTCCCAGGAGGACGTCATCATGGGGCTACGTCGCTGGTTGCTGATCCTGCTGTGTGTTGTCGCGCCTGGCGTGTGGGCCGATGACAGCTCTGAAGTGCCCAGCCAGATCCGTCTGGCCAGTGAAACCTGGAATGACTACACCAACGCTGACGGCAGCGGCCTGGCCTGGGATGTGTTGCGGGAAATCTTCGAGCCGGCCGGGGTCAAGGTCAAGATTCGCAGCGTGCCCTACACCCGCTCAGTCGGCCTGGCACGGCGGGGCGAAGTGGATGCCTGGGTCGGCTCCTATCATGATGAAACCGAAGGCGTGCTGTACGCCCGCTGGAACTATGACGCCGACCACATCTACGCCCTGGGCCTGGCGGGCAGCCCCGTACCGACCCTGGTGACCCTGGGTACTTACCGCCTGGCCTGGGTGCGCGGCTACAAGTACGAGGAGTACCTGCCCAATATTCATCGTTTCAACCAGATCGAGCGTCGTGGCGGGATTTTGCCGATGCTCCAGCACGGGCGGGCCGACTTCTACATCGATGCCCTGGCCGAATTGAAATACATCCTGGGCCAAGCCGACGACCCGTCCGCGTTCAAGCTCACGCACATTGCCGAACTGCCGTTGTTCCTGGGGTTTACCGACAATGAGCGGGGGCGGGCGCTGATGGCGTTGTTTGACCGGCGCATGGAGGCGCTGGTGAAAAGTGGCGAGTTGAAACCGATTTTCCAGCGCTGGAATCAGCCGTATCCGTTTTGACGCCCATAGAACCAAGGCAAAGGCCAATCGAACCGATTGATCTTTATCAGCGATAATTCAGCTTAAGCGTCTGTAGGAACGTGCTGTTACAATGCCTGCCTCTGTGAAATCTGAAATCAGGAGCACACGGTGCCCGTCGTTTTCGTCGCTGCTTCCAAGCTGCCTACCCCTTTTGCCACGTTTACCATGCATGGCTTTCTTGAAAAAGCCTCCGGGCGCGAGCATGTCGTGCTCAGCCTGGGCGATGTGGCCGATGGCGCCCCGGTCCTGGGCCGCGTGCACTCCGAGTGCCTGACCGGTGACGCACTGTTCAGCCAGCGCTGCGACTGCGGTTCGCAACTGGAAGCCGCCTTGCAAGCCATCGCCCGTGAAGGCCGTGGCGTGCTGCTGTATCTGCGTCAGGAAGGCCGGGGCATTGGTTTGCTGAACAAGATCCGCGCCTACGAACTGCAAGACGGCGGCGCCGACACCGTAGAAGCCAATGAGCGCCTGGGCTTTGCCGCCGATCAGCGCGACTACGGCATCTGCCTGCCGATGCTCGAACACCTGGGCATCCAGTCCCTGCGCCTGATGACCAACAACCCGCGCAAGGTCAACGCCTTGACCGAGATGGGCATCACCGTTGCCGAGCGCGTGCCGCTGCACACCGGGCATAACCCGCACAACAAACTCTACCTGGCGACCAAAGCCAGCAAGCTCGACCATATGATGGGCAACGAGCATCAGGGCGAGGTCGACCGGGCGTGACGCGCGGCCAGGTCAAGCGGCGGCTGTCCTTCAGTTGGTGGCAGTACCTGGCGCTGGCGTTGCTGCCGTTGTTCGTGATCAACCTGGTGTTTGGTCAGGGCGAGCCGCTGTTGCCAGTGTTGGCGATGCCGTTCTTTATCGCCGGCGTTGCCTCGATGTTTGCCAGCCTGCGTTACTTCCATGGCTATAAACATGCGCTGATTGCCACCTCCAAGGCCCTGGATACACCTGAAGAGCCCGCCGCCTGGATCACCCTCGCGGCTCGTCGACGCACGGCGCTGCTGGTCGCGGCGTTCCCGGCCTGGATCGGTGCGCTGGCCGTGTTCGTCGGCCTGGAGGCAGTGCCGCTGTTTCTCCTGGCCTTGTCGACCCTGGTGCTGTTCTACCTCTATCGCATCCCGCGTCAGCTCGGTTGATGCGCTTGTGGCTGGCGGTTCTGCTGCTGGCCGCCAGCGCGTCGGCGGCGGCGGTCGAGCGGGTGGTCAGCCTCGCACCGTCCCTATCTGAAATCGTCGTTGAGCTGGGTGCGAGCGATCTGCTGGTGGGCGTGCTCGACGGCGGCGAGCGGCCTGACGCGCTGCGCAATGTGCCCTCGGTGGGCCGTTATGGGCAGTTGGACCTGGAGCGACTGCTCAGCCTGCAGCCTGACTTGTTGCTGCTCTGGCCCGGCAGCGTCGGCCCCGCCCAGCGCGAGCAGCTCAAACGCCTGAACATCCCGATCTACGTCGCCGAACCCCATAGCCTTGAACAACTGAGCAGCCAGGTCGAAGTCATCGCCCAACAGCTGGGCCGCGCCGAAGCCGGTCGCCAACTGGCCGCCCGCTTGCGTCAACGCTTGGCCGAGTTGCGCCAGCGCTATCAGCGTAGCGAGCCGTTGCGCGTGTTCTACCAGGTCTGGAACCAACCGCTGTACACCGTGGGCGGTGGGCAGATCATCAGCGATGCGCTCAGCGTATGTGGCGCGCGCAATGTGTTTGACGACCTCAAGTTGCCAGCCCCGCAGGTCAATATCGAGTCGGTGTTGCAGCGTGATCCCCAGGTGATCCTCGCGGCGGATCAAGCGCAACTGGACGACTGGAAGGCCTGGCCCCAGGTGGCGGCGGTGGTCCAGGGGCGCTTGCTGATCGTGCCGGATAAAGGGCTGGAGCGGCCCAGTGGGCAGATGGTGGAGGCGGTGGCGAGGTTGTGTCAGGTGATTGCGCCGAACCGCTAAGACCGCTATCGCAGGCAAGCCAGCTCCCACATTTGACTGTATTCACACATCAAAAGGTGGGAGCTCGGCAGTGCAGAATATTTTGGCCACACCACAGAACAAATGTGGGAGCTGGCTTGCCTGCAATGGCGTCGGCCCGGACAACCTCAGAGCTGCGGCGTCCACGTCACCCCAAGCATCCACGTCCGGCCTTCTTCGCGGTACGGCTGGTTGTTCGCGAAGTTCGGATCGTCATAGCTGTACCACGCCCGTGTATAGCGGCGATCCAGCAGGTTATCGACCTTCAGCGACAGCGCCACTTCCCGATTCAGTGCCCAACCGCTGCGCAATCCCACCAGGTAATAGCCCGCTAGCCGGTTTTTATTGTACTCGTCGTCGTAGCTGCTGCTGATGGCCTGCCAGCTGGCGCCCAGGCTCAATTGGTCGAACTGCCGATCCAGGTCCAGGTTCAGGGTGCGCCGGGCACGACGGGCCAGGGTGTGGCCGCTGTTGCGGTCACGTGGGTCGATGATCGACAGGCCGAGGTTGCCTTGCCAGCCGAAGAACTCCTGCTTGAGGGCGGCTTCGAAGCCGTTGATGCGGGCGGTGGCGACATTTTGTGGCTTGCTGCTGGCGTCGAGGATGATCGCGTCTTTCAGGTCGGTGCGGTACAGCGAGGCTTCCAGGCGTGTGCTGTCACTGAGCTGGCTGCGCCATTGCAATTCATAGCTTTTCGATGTCTCTGGCTGCAGGTTCGGATTGCTGTACTGGGTGTCGGGGTAGTACAGGTCATTGAAAGTCGGTGCGCGAAACCCTTCGCTGTAACTCAGCAATACGTCGTTATCGCTGTTGACTGGCAAGGTCAGGGTGCCGCTCCAGCTGTTCTGCCCTCCAAATTGCTGGTTCTGGTCGCGGCGCAGCCCCAGTTCGGTGGAAAACCACTCGCCCTTGAAACGATGCTGGATAAATGCGGCACGGTTCCAGCGGCTGTTTTCGCTGAACGTGGTGCTGCCGTGAAAGCGGTCTTCATACCAATCACCGCCCAGAATCAGGCTGTTCTGCTGGTCGAGCGTCAGGTCGTTCTGCCAGTTGATCGAGTCGCGATAGGTGTTGAACACACTGAAGTCAGCACTGAGCTTGTCGCGCTTGGTGTCGCGGTTTTCGCTGTGGCCCAGCTCTACACGGGTCTGCCAGGCCTCGTTGAGTTGGGCGTCGATGTAAGCGCTGGCGCTGCTGACGGTGTAGTCGGTATAGGGCTTCTGGCCGACACTTTGCCCGGTAGCGAAATCATAGCGTCCAAAGCTGTTGTCATATTCCGACTTGCCCCGGCTATCCAGCAGGTTAAAACCCACCTCCAGCTCATCGCTGAACTCATGGCTAAGGTTCAAGCTCAGCGACTTATTGCGATAGGCATCATGGTCGCGGTCGCTGGGGAAGGAGGCGTGGCTCCAGTCGATACCGGCCGTGTCATCCAGGCTCGCGCCCAGGTTGAAGCGCGTGCGTTGATCACCGCCCGACAGGCCCAGGCTGCGCTCCCAGGTGTTGTTGCTGCCAAAGCCCAACTTCAGGCGCGGTTGCAGGCCTGGTCCGGCATTGCGTCGGGTAAATATCTGGATCACCCCGCCAATCGCGTCACTGCCGTAAATCACCGAGCGCGATCCGCGCAGCACTTCCACCCGTTCAATCTGGTCGACATTCAAGTATTGCAGGCCACTGTCGCCAGAGGTGGCATTGGCGATCCGCTGGCCATCCACCAGCACCAGGCTTTGCGCCGACTTGGTGCCGCGTATGAAGATCCCCGGCAAGCTGCCCCGGCCACCGGTCCGCGCCACTTGTACACCGGGCACGCGGCTGAGCAGGTCGGTCACGCTGGAGGGTTGCAGGCGGTCGATATCGTCGCGAGTGAATACGGTGTTGGCGGCGCTGCTGTCATTGCGCGCCTGCACCTGGCGGTTGGCGCTGATGACCACATCGGGGAGCTTCAGGGCGGCGTCGCGGGTGTCGGCGAGCAGCTCTGGAGTGGGTAGGAGCAGGAGTGGCAGGGCAAGTCGAAGGTGTTTCATGGGCCGTCCATGGGTTCCAAGGCAATACAAAACAAATGTGGGAGCTGGCTTGCCTGTGATGCAGACACCTCGGTCTTTCAGATAGACCGGGGTGATGCTATCGCAGGCCAGCCAGCTCCCACAATTTGATCCGGTTTACAGGCCGAGCAAGGCCATGCGCTGGCGAACCGCAGCCTCGATCCCCGCTTCATCCAGCCCGCACTCAGCCAGCATCTGCGCCGGCTTGGCGTGCTCCACATAAATGTCCGGCAAACCCAGGTGCAGCACCGACTTGAGGATATTCTCCCGCGCCAGGAACTCACTGACTGCCGCACCGGCGCCGCCCATGATGGCGTTTTCTTCAACCGTTACCAGCAATTGATGGCTGCCGGCGATCTCGCGCACCAGGGCTTCATCCAGGGGTTTGACGAAGCGCATGTCGATCACGGTGGCGTCGATTTTTTCCGCCACTTTCAGGGCTTCGGCCAGTTGCACGCCGAATACCAGGAACGCAGTCTGGCTGCCCTGGCGCCGCACGATGCCCTTGCCGATCTCGATCGGCTCCAGGTCTTTCTCGATCAGCGCATTCGGGCCGTTGCCACGGGGGTAGCGTACCGCTGCGGGGCCGTTGTACAGGTGGCCGGTGCTGAGCATCTTGCGCAGCTCGTTCTCGTCGCTTGGGGTCATCACCAGCATGCCGGGGATGCAGCGCAAGTACGACAGATCAAAGCTGCCGGCGTGGGTCGGGCCGTCTTCGCCCACCAAGCCGGCGCGGTCGATGGCGAACAGCACGTCGAGGTTCTGCACCGCCACATCGTGGACAAGCTGGTCATAACCGCGTTGCAGGAACGTGGAGTAGATCGCCACCACGGGCTTGGCGCCTTCGCAGGCCATGCCAGCGGCAAAGGTCACTGCGTGTTGCTCGGCAATCGCCACGTCGAAGTAGCGCAGCGGGAAACGCTCGCTGAACGCCACCAGGTCGGAGCCTTCCTTCATCGCCGGGGTAATGCCCACCAGGCGCGGATCGGCGGCGGCCATGTCGCACAGCCATTCGCCAAACACACCGGAGTACTTCGGCCCACTGGCCTTTTTCGGCGCCGCCACGGGCGCGTCCAGCGGTTCGAGCTTGGTGATGGCGTGGTAGCCAATCGGGTCGACTTCCGCCGGGGCGAAGCCTTTGCCTTTCTTGGTGACGATATGCAGGAACTGCGGGCCCTTGAGGTCGCGCATATTGCGCAGGGTAGCGATCAGGGTCGGCAGGTCGTGGCCGTCGATAGGGCCGATATAGTTCCAGCCCAGCTCTTCGAACAGGGTGCCGGGGACCAGCATGCCCTTGGCGTATTCTTCGGTACGGCGGGCAATTTCCCAGGCGCCGGGCAGGCGGGACAGCACTTTTTTGCTGCCCTCGCGCATGCTGGCGTAGGTGCGGCTGGACAGGATCTTCGCCAGGTAATTGGACAAACCACCGACATTGCGCGAGATCGACATGTCGTTGTCGTTGAGGATCACCAGCATGTTGGCGTCCACTTCCGGCGCATGGTTCAGCGCTTCAAACGCCATGCCGGCTGTCAGTGCGCCATCACCGATCACGGCAATCGCCTTGCGATCGCTGTTTTGCAGACGGGCGGCAATCGCCATGCCCAGGGCTGCGCTGATCGAGGTGCTGGAGTGGCCGACGCCAAAGGTGTCGTATTCGCTCTCGGAGCGGCGCGGAAAGGCGGCGATGCCGTCCTTCTGGCGCAAGGTGGCCATGCGCTCGCGGCGTCCGGTGAGGATTTTGTGCGGATACGCCTGGTGGCCCACGTCCCACACCAGCCGGTCGTCCGGGGTGTCGAATACGTAATGCAACGCGATGGTCAGCTCGATGACGCCAAGGCCGGCACCAAAATGCCCACCGGTCTGGCCGACCGTGTAGAGCAATTCCAGGCGCAACTCATCGGCCAGGGTTTCCAGCTCGGCTTCACCCAGGCGGCGCAGGCCGGCCGGCGTGTTAGCACGGTCCAGCAGAGGCGTGGTCGGGCGCTTGCGGGGAATCTCTTGAAACGTCGTGGGCATCAGGCGAATCGTTATAGGTATAGAAGAGGCGGCAGTTTACCTCAAGCATCGCAAACTGCCCACGCAGAGCACCGAACTTGGCCGATATGCGGCGGTAAAGGCCGCTGTAATCAGTGGCGGCGTTCGACGATATACCGCGCCAGGTCACGCAGCGGCTCGGCTGCCGCGTCGAATGGTCGCAGGGCGGCCAGGGCCTGGTCGCGCAGCTCCAGGGCATAGGCCTTGGCGGCTTCGAGCCCCAGCAGTGACGGATAGGTCGGCTTGTCACGGGCAATATCGGCGCCCTGGCGCTTGCCGAGGGTCGCGGTATCGCTTTCTACGTCGAGAATATCGTCCTGCACCTGGAACGCCAGGCCGATGGCCCGGGCATAGGTCTGCAAGGCGGCCAACTGCGCCGCTTCGGCGCGGCCACTGGCCAGGGCGCCGAGGTGCACGGCAGCCTCGATCAGCGCACCGGTCTTGTGCCGGTGCATATATTCCAGGGCTTGCTGGTCCAACTTGAGGCCCACCGACCCCAGGTCAATCGCCTGGCCCCCGACCATACCGGCCGGGCCCGCAGCGCTGGCCAACGCGGTGACCATACGCAGGCGGATCTCGGCATTCACGCCGCTCAGGCGCGGATCAAGCAAGGCGCTGAACGCCAGGCTTTGCAGGCCGTCACCGGCGAGGATCGCACAGGCTTCGTCAAAGGCTTTATGGGTAGTGGGCTGGCCGCGACGCAGATCGTCATCGTCCATCGCCGGCAAATCGTCATGCACCAATGAATAGGCATGAATCAACTCCACCGCACACGCCGCGCCATTGGCTTGCGCGGCGTCCACGCCCAGCGCCTCGCAGGCCGCATAGGCGAGCAATGGCCGTACGCGCTTGCCGCCGTTCATCACGCTGTAGCGCATGGCCTCATACAACCTGGCCAGCTCCGGGCTGGGTGCCACAAACAGCGGTTCGAGCGCAGCATTGACCCGGGCCTGACTGCTGGCCTGATAAACGTCGATCATTGCGCTTGTTCCGCGTCGAAAGGTTCTTCGGCCAACTCCCCATCCCGTTCCAGCAATACCTGGACCTTCTGCTCCGCCTGCGCCAGGGCGCTCTGGCAGTCGCGGGTCAGGCCGATACCTTGCTCGAACGCCGTCAACGAGTCTTCCAGCGACAACTCGCCGTTCTCCAGACGCTCGACCAGGGTTTGCAGATCGGCGAGGGATTGTTCGAAATCGAGTGCAACTTTTTTGCGGGCCATGGCGGCTATTCCGGTTGACGGTAAACGGGCGCGACACTAGCAGATAGGGGGTGGAGGGGCAAATGAGGGGCGCTTGGGCACGCCGGGGTTTTTCAGTCATACAGCCAAGGCTTCAGCTCCTAAGCAGCTCAATGAAATGGTCAGGAAGATGCTGGATGAGCATCAGGACGTGGCCCAACCCGGCGACTTCGAGCTCGATGACATCGTACTGCTGCGTGAAGCTAATGGTTTTGCCCAGCAATGGGTTGGCAGCATGACGCGGGAAATCCTGGCAGAAGAGCGCGCCCTGCAAAACAAATGGGGCGACCTGCTGAACTAGCCGTTGCGCGCCGTGCCGGTTTCCACCAGACGTGCAAACTGGCACTGACCCTGGGCCTGTTCCAGGCTGCCCTCAAACGCCACCAGCCCTGCATGCACTTGCTGCAGGGCTTGGATCTGCGTCATCAACTCGAGTTTCTTTTGTGCTATCGCCTGGTTGGCGCGCTGCCAAGGCAGTTCATTGCCACGGTACCCGTGAAGAATCCCCTGCAACTCCTTGAGCTTGAAGCCCAACTGCTGCGCGCACTTGATAAACGTCAGCAGCTCAACGCTCTGCGCCGAATACACCCGATACCGCCCCTCGCGTTGCGGCTGCGGTAGCAAGCCGATGTCCTCGTAGTGACGAATCGCCTTGATCGTCGTGCCTGACAACTGCGCGGCTTTACCGATGTACATGCAGGTCCTTTCCTAAAAGAGTGTGCGGGCCTTCTTCAGCCACTTGTCGCGCTGCGCTGCAGTAGAGCCCAGCAGTGGGCCGAACATCAACGTCTTGATCGGCTTGATGCCACAAAACTCAAGGGTGGTCTTGCGCATTTGGTGCAGGCCGGGCATGCGGTAGAACCAGCGGTAATACCACGGTGGCGTATCCATGGTCACCAGCAGGTGGGCGGTGCGGCCCTTCAAGAGCTTGTCGGGGAACGCCTTGCCCTTGCGGTATTTGAAGGCGAAGCCGGCAAGGAAGATCCGATCGATAAACCCCTTCAACAACGCCGGAACACCGCCCCACCAGATGGGGAACACGAACGTCAGATGAGTAGCCCAGAGGATGTCGGATTGGGCGCCGAGCAAGTCGGGCTCCAGGGGTTGGGCCTGGTGATAGGCATGGTGCAGGATCGGGTCGAACGTCAGCTCGCCCAGGCGCAGGAGACGTACCTCATGCCCGGCGTTTCTGGCCGATTGCAGGTAGGTCTCGGCGAGGGCCGAGCAGAAGCTGGTGCTGGAGGAGTGGCCGAGGATGACCAGGATGCGCTGAACCACGGGAAAGCCCTTGGGGAAATGATCTTCAGCGTAGGGTCTGCCGTATAGGGGAGAGTCAAGGGCCCTACAAAAAAGCCTGCCGTGTAAGGCAGGCTTGGCGCTGTTGCTCACATCAGTCCGGGAGGCTGGAAAGTGGCGACAGAATATCGCTCCACACCTTGTCCCGCAGATGGGGCAGTTGGCTCTTCTCCAACTCGGTCAGCCCGTAGCCATCCGGGTTCTCCAGCACATCGAAGAATTTGACGATGCGGCAGTTGAAACGCGTGTCATCCAATCTTTCGTTAACGATGTAGATAGGCAGTGCCTTGACGTTGAACAGGCGAGTAACACCCAGGAATTTCCCGATGCTGAATTTGAGGGTGTAGGCCAGTTTTGAGTTACGGCTTTCGGGGTGATAACTGACGAAGTCGCCGAACGCGTAGATCACCAGCGCATCCTGCTTGCCAGGGCGCGGGATAAGTTCTGCGGGCTGGCTGACATGCGCATGGTTGCCAAGGATCGTGTCTACACCGCAGGCAATCACCTTGCGTGCGGCTTCCACGATATTGAGGTGGGGGTACATCTCGAACTCCCAACCCCAGTGGCAGTAGGCGATGATCCAGTCCGCCCCCTTGGCTTTGGCGCGGGCGACCTGTTTTTCGATCAGTGAGTAGTCGGGCGCCGGGTTTACATCGTTGAAGCGCACCACGTTGGCCAGGTACGCCTTGTCAGGCGATGGGTCGCGGCCATTGAGGTCAAAGGTGTAGGCCAGCAAGGCAACCTTGATGCCGTTTTTTTCCACCACCACCACGTCATCCTGCTCGGCCTGGCTGGCGGCAGTGCCGGCATAGTAGGCGCCGGATTTTTTCAGTACATCGAGGGTGGCGAGTACGCCTTGTTCATCCCAGTCCATGGCGTGGTTGGTCGCGGTACTGAAGAAGTTGATTTTCGCCTCGTCACGGAACTTGCGGAACATCGCCTCGGATGTATTCATCTGGGCCGGTTGCCCTTTGGCCTGATGGCGTCCCGGTTTTCTGTGGCAGTCAACGGTCGATTCCAGGTTGGCGCTGACGATGTCTGCGCTGCTGTAGAAATCCGTGATGTCGTCGAACAGGTGCGGGGTGTTTTCCGGGGTCAGGACATCGACCGCCAGCAGGTCTCCGGCACATGAAACCGAGACCGAACGCAAAGGCGGGTTGCCGAAGCCTGGGTCTATCGGCGATTGATTCAGGTTGAAGAAGTTGAACGCCTGGGACTCAAACAGCTCCTCCAGCCCGGAGCCTTTCTCGGCCACTTCAAGTTGATTGAACCAGTAGCGGTAAAGCCATTTGAGTTTTTGGAAAGGCTTGCCCGAGATGTCGTACACCCCGGTTTCTGGCTGTGGGTAGTGGAATTGCTCATAAAAGATGTAGCTGGCCAGAAGTACCGCGAGTCGGGTCAGGGCGCGCAGGTCAATGTGCTTGAGAGCCGGCGGGATGATCCCGAACGGCGGGCCTTCGATGATTTCATCGAGGGTGATGCCGGCGCTCAACTTGGCAGGATCGGCCAGCACGGGCTGGATCGCGGCAAACACCTTTTGCGGGCCCTCCTGCGCCACCCAGCCGAACAGCAGTCGGGCGCACTCCTGCTCATCGGGGCTGAGCGTCTCGGTCATCTTCAGCTCGCCCGTGGCTACGCGGCTGAGTGTGGTGACGACCTCATCCTGATGCTGGTCGAGACGGGTCTGGACCTTTTGCATGACCTCTTTTAACGCTTGCACCAAATATGCACTCATCATGAACATCCTCTGTGGTTTGAGTGGGTACCCCACCGATAGTGGGCATTTTTGTCATTCAAGGCGCGTGGCAAGACCGCGCAGGGTCAGCGCAGTCACTTCTCGGGCTTGTTCCAGGACCCGGCGCTTCCAGAGTTCGGTGTCGATGTAGAAGGCATCGCGCAACTGGCGCTTGATCTGCACCCGTCGGGCTTGTGCCGTATCCGGATGGGCGTGCAGCCAGTGATCGGCACGTAGCGCTTCAAGTACCCGTGGCCCTGGCTGGGTGCCGTATTCCAGGGTCAAGCCGTTGTATTGCGCGTGCGGGCATTCCTCCATCACGGCCAGATCCAGGGTGCCATTGAGCATGGCCGACGAGGAGGTTCCGTCTGCGCTGGCCGTGACCTGCGCGCCCCACCAGCTTCGTGCCCGCGCAATATCGTTGGGGTGGTTGAGCCCTTTATAGATCCGCTCACCCACGCCACACGGGCCTAGCCCGGTGTGCACATCGATCCAGCCGATGCGCCGGCAGTGGTTGCCCAGGCGACGAATAATCTGGCGTAGTTGCAGGTTGCTCCAGGCGGGGGCCGCGCCTGCGTAAAACAGGCCTTCAGGGTGGCTGTGTTGGCCCCGGGTAATGGCTGACTGTAGGGCTTTGGTGCCATGTCGCAGCGCATATCCGGCCAGGCCCAACGTGCTGAGCAGGGTGGGTGGTTGCCGGCGGGGAAGCAGCAGCGGGGCGAGGGCGCGGTAGTCTGGGTTGTCGGGCAGCGGTTGGTTGAAGTCAATGAAGTTACGATTGAGGTCGATATTGTCTTCGTTGACCCGGCGTAGCCAGGAGAAGCCGTAGGGGTTGATCGCATGCAGGTACAGCACCGCCAGGTCCTGGCGCTGGCAGTGCTCCCCCCACTCGCGGTTGCGCAGGTGATCAACCTGTACGGCCGAGCCGCAGAAGCCTTCCACACCATGTACGCCGCTGCTCAGGACCAGCAGGTTGGTGGCCTTTGGTGAGCCGGCAAATACCACATCCAGGGCCAGTTCCTCGCCATCAATACCCGGTAGTGGGTGAGGATGAGATTGAGCCTCCAGACCCGCATTGGCACAGGCCTGGAGGAATTTTTGCCGAGCTTCGGCGTAGCTTTGTGAAAAGCAGGATAAGTCCATCGGGTGTTCCCTATTGGCAGTCGTGCTGGGCGCCGCGCGCAGCGCTCAAGGTGGTGGGCAATCACTGCGCGGTTTAGGCCGGGCTGGTGGCCTCAAAAGCTGCGCTGGGAGTGCTGGCAAGGAGTTCACGACGACTGCGCTCCGGGTCGATCAGTACCAGGCCCAGCAGGCTGAACACCAGCAGGGCAATGCCGAACAGGCCGATCGCCAGCTCGAAGCCGGTCACCAGGTCGCCGTTCTGCCAGCCAATGGCCTGGCCGATCAGCACTGGCGCGAGCATGCCGGCAGTGGTCAGCAGCGCAATATGGATCGCCAGCATGCTCCCGCGCTGGCGGGCCGGGGCGATGTGGGCAACGATGCTGAAGCCGAAGGCCGACAGCAGGTTGAGAAGGATGCTGCCGAGCAGGAAAAACCCCAGGGTCACCGTCAGGCTGGTGCTGGTAAAGCCCATCAGGATGTAGGTGACGGCGGCGACCAGGCACGCCAGCAGCGGCGGCACAACCATCGCCTTGCGCAGGCTGGCGCCGCGTTTCATCGCGCGTTGCGCCAGGCTGGAAACCAGTAAGTTGATAAAGATCACCCCCAGCGTGGTGGCCAGCACCAGGTACCCCGATTGCATCGGGGTCATGCCCAGGCCCCTTTGCAGGTAGGTGGGCAGCCAGCTGTAGAGCAAGGCATTGGGCAGGTAGCTGCAGAACGCGACCAGGGTAATGCAGACAAACGTGCGGTTGAGCAACAGGCGCTTGTAGGGCAGCGTGGGCAGCAGGTCGCCCTGGGTGTCCCGTGTATCGTCATGCTGGCCTTCACGGCCATAACGTTGCCACAGCAGCAGCCACACCAGGCCGACACCGGCCAGCAGCACATAGCCCGTGCGCCAGCCGTACTGCTCGATCAGCTTGGGCAGGGCGACCGCTCCTGCAATCGCGCCGAGCATGATTGCGACCTGGATCAGCGCTGCTGGCAGCACCCGCTCGCGGCTGGTGTACCACTTGAAGCAGGCGTGCTGGGTCACCGCCGTGCCCGGGCCGCAACCGGCACCGAGCAGGATGCGGCTGGCCAGCAGGGTGAAGAAACTGGTGGACAGGGCCGCGAGCAATTGGGCGGTCATCCATACCAGGGCCATGCCGGAGAGAATCCAGCGACTCGGCATACGGTTGGCGAGAAAACCCACCAGTACCCCAGAGATCGAATAAAGAAAAAAGAACGCGCTGCTGATAAAACCGAACTGTGCTGGCGTGAGCTTTAACTCATCAATGATCTGCGGGCCGGCGAAGGCAAAAATGGTCTTGTCCAGCACGCTGATAATCACCACTGTCATCAGCAGGGCAACGACGAGCGGGCGTCGGCTATCGGTAAATGAACTCATGGTTATGGCCTTGTTTTAAGGGGGGCTGCTAGAAGCGAATACCGACACTGGCCTCTAACAGGCTGCGATCTGCCACCAGGTTGTAATCGCCGCCACCGGTGTTCAGGTAGCTGAGATCGAAGGTGTAAGTGCTTTTGTAATCACCCTTCACACCGAGTATTTGCGCGTAGCGGCCTTCGGAAAATACCCCGTCATAGGCATGCCCCTCGATGTCATAGACGAGTGTCAGCGAAGGCGTCAGGTCCAGCCCGGGCAACACATTCCTGTAGTTGATTTCCCCTTTGATACGGGTACCCCAGGCAAACGGCGTGATAAATCCGTCATCCGCACATCTGGCCGCAGGGCCTGTGCACTTCGCCGCTTTGCCGTAGGGCGCGCTGCCAAAACCGGGGCGTCCGTAACGGATCTGGTCGGTGTCGGGCAGGTCATGTACATATTTCAACCCGGCTTCTGCCGATAGCTTCATCGCACCGCCCAGCACTTGGCCAAAAGGGTGGCTGGCGCCGAGATTCAATTGGCTGACGTGGAAGCGGTCGTAGCCGCTTGCCAGGTAGCCCGTCGGGGTTTTGGACAGGTAGCCCATCGGCCCGCTGCCGGCGAGCAGCCCGGCAATAAAGTCAGCGCCGTTCCAGGCGATCGGTTGATTGGGGCGGTAACTGTATTCGGCATAAATCCCGGTGCCACCCGGTAGCCGTGTCTTGAAGTTGAGGGCGTACAGGCGAATGCGGGTTGGGTAGGCGCGTTGATAATAAGCCGCCACTCCAGTGGGTGTTGCCAGCCCCACGTTCGCGGCCGGTGGTGTCAGTACGCCGGGGCCGGTACGCATGACTTGTGTCAGCGCTTCCCGGCTGCTGTAGTCGGCGAAATACAAGCCGAACAACCCGACGTCCTTCCATAAATACTGCAGGCTGGCGCCGTATTGATTATTGCCTGGGCGATGGTCCGGGCCACGGGCCACGTGATCCAAGGGGTTGTTGAGGGCCTGGCCGTCAGTGGTCGAGATCGGTCGGCCTGCTATCGCGCTCATCACGCTGCCGTTAAGGATAAATTGATTGCAGCCGGGTTGGGCGTAGTCGCTGGTCGACAGAAATGTGCCACAGCCAGAGTAGGCACTGGGGCGCAATTCAAACTGATTGAACGCATCCACCGACAGGTTCTCGGTCAGGGCCAGCTTGGCGTACAGGGTCGGCATCGGCACGGTGCGGGCTTCGGCAATCGAGGTGGCGCGGCGTGCGGCGGCCCAGTCAAACGCGTTCACTGCCTGCAAGCCACCGCTGATGGTGGTGGGCGTGACCCAAGGGATCGCCTGGTCGCCCAGGCGCACCAGCAGATCATGCCCGGCGGGCTGGAAATTGCCGTAGACATAGGCGTCGTTGAACACCGCATTGGAGAAGCGCGCCAGGGAATCGAACCCCGAATCACTGAGTGGTTCTCCCGAGCGATAGCCGTTGGGGACGCTGCCATGCCCGAGGTCCTGGTGTTTCTGGGTGTAGTCGTACCAACCCTTTGCGCTGACGAAAACCCCGAGGTTACGGTGGCTTAGGTCCGCTTGCAGGTAGGCTTCGGCCGACGTGGAAACCGCATCGCCGCGCTTGTAGTTGAGGTTGCCGTCGTTGAACAGGTTCATACCGTATTCGGCACTGGTCAGGCGGTGGCTCGGGTCGTCCATGCGTCGCACTGTGCCCAGGGCCAAGGCGCCTTTTACCTGCAGACGGGTGTCTTCATGTTGCCATTGCATGCCATTCCCCAGCCCTGACTTGAGGTCACTGAACACCAGTTCTCCTGCGGTGACTGGAGTGCCGATGCCAGCACTGAGCAAGGCCGTGGCCAACCCTGCCATCACAGGCTTGCCGGTGTTTCTTATTGTTGTTTTCACTGACTGATACCCTTGTTTTTTCTTTGCGCAGCTCAGGTGTTTTTCAGTCTATCGTCGAAGCGGTCTCGGTAATAAGGCGAGTACCGACAGCGATAAAGCCAATATCGCCAGTAAAAATCCCGGGCAATTGACTGTTAAAAGCCAGGTGAAAAGGCGGTTCGACCCTGTTTTTAAAGGAGCATCACGCAGGCCGGGCGAGCGGTCGGGAGACAGCGTGAAAAGGCAGGGCTAATATCGCCAACAATAAATCTAATATCGCCAGGTAAGCCCATGAATGTCCGCGTCGATTTATTGCATGGCCCGCACAGTCTCACTGGCACGCTGTTTAGCGTGATCGACATGCTGCGCACCTTTAACAGCCTCTGGCAGTTGCGCAACCCGGATAAGCGCGGCGCGTTTTTTCACTGGCGCCTGATCGATGCGGCGGGCAATGAGCTGCCGCTTCCCGACTGGCTGGCGCAAATGCGCCCGCCCAACGCCGGCCGCAAAACCCTGCGGCCCTCGCAGACAGCCCTGTTTGTTCCCGGCGTGCAGATGAAAAGCGTGCCGGACCTGAACCATGTTCTCGATCAATGCACCGCCGAGCTGAACTGCATCGCGCGTTACCACGCCCAAGGGCGCGTGATTGCTGCCAGCTTCAATGGCGCGGTGATGCTCGCGCGTGCAGGTGTCCTGGATGGCCGGCGCGCGACGGTCACCTGGATGATTGCCAATTGGTTCGCGTGCGCCTTTACGAAGGTGCAATTGGCGATGGAAGGCCCGGTGGTGGTCGACGGCCCGGTGTTCACCGCTGGAGCCCCGGCGGCGGTCTGCGATTTGATGGTGGAGTTGATCCGGCACTTCGCCGGCGAAGAAATGGCCCAGGTCGCGACCAATGGCCTGCTTTATCACCCGATGCGCTTTGAACACTCAAGCCTGAATTTCCCCGGCATCTCGGTAAAAACCCGCGACAGTGTGGTGTTCCGCGCCAAGCAGTGGCTGCAACAGCATATTCAGACGCCCTACAGCCTGGACGAGGTCGCCCAGGCCGCGACCGCCAGCCCGCGGACCTTGCTGCGTCACTTCAAAGAGGTGGAGGGCATGACCCCCCTGGATTACCTGCATCGCCTGCGGGTTGAGCGCGCCAAGCAGTTACTGGAAGTGACCCTGATCGACCTGACGGAAGTCATGGAGTACTGCGGTTATCAAGATGCCAGTGCATTTCGGCGCCTGTTTTTGCGCAGTACGGGGCTGACGCCTTCGGAGTATCGGCGGCGCTACACCATGCGCATCTCCAGTCGGCGCTGGCGGGCGGATGAAGCAGGGGAGGATTTGATTGAGGGGTTGGGGCTGGAGCGCCTGTGATGTTCGGCCTCAACTGCCCCGATGGGTCTGCCGATACTCGCCCGGCGGCATGCCGGTGCGGCTCTTGAAGGTGCGGTGGAACGAGCGCGGTTCGGTGAAACCCAGGTATTGGGCGATGTCCTGGATCGGCAGGTCGCTGTGCAGCAGGTAGTGCTCGGCCAGTTCCTGGCGCAGGTCGTCGAGGATCTGCTGGTAGGACGTGCCGGCCTGCTGCAACTGGCGTTGCAGGGTGCGCACCGACATGGCGAACTGCTCGGCCACCTGTTCCTTGCGTGGCAGGCCTTCCTTGAGCAACTGGCGCAGGGCGTTTTTCACCCGCAGCGCCAGGGTTGAATCGTCCAGTGAGGCCATCAGTGCCAGGGCATGTTCTTCCAGGGTGCGCAGCAATTGCGCATCGGCCTGGCGCAGGGGCGTTTGCAGGTAGCTCAAGGGCGCCACCAGGGCCGAGCAGGGCTGTTCGAACAACACCGGGCAGCCGAAGAAGTCCTCGTACTGGCTTAGTTGTGCGCCGTCCGGCAGCGGATGTTCGAGCAACACCTGGCTTGGCGACAGCTCGGTGTCGGCGATCCAGCGGGCATACACCAGCCAGGATGCCAGGACGTTTTCCACCATGTGCCGGCGGATCTGCGGCTGCTGGTGGCGGCAGTTCCAGATCAGTCGCACCTGGTCATGGACCATTTCCGCGCGGCTGGTGCCCATGTCGCCCACCAGTTTTTCGAACGGCATGATGCGGTTCATCGCCTCGCCCAGGGTCGCGCAGTTCATGGTGATGTAGCCGAGCACGCTCCACGAGTTGGGCAACACGAAGCGCGCCGAATTGAGCCCGAACAGCAAGTCCCCGGAATGTTCGCAGAAGTACCCCAGCAGGCGTTCGTGGGCTTCCACGGGCAGGCGCAGGCTGTTGTCGTCCAGTTGGCCGACAGTGATCCCGGCCGCCTCCAGTGCGGGGGCGGTTGCCACGCCGAGCTGTTCGGCATGGCGCAGGTACTTCAGCAGAGGGGGGACGGAGGTAGAGCCGAGTGTCTGCATGATCGGGTTCCTTGCGGGGTGTTGCCGGCGGCAGTGCCTTGCGCGCGTCGATGGCAGGCAAGGTAATTTGAAATCGTGACTAAAGTAAATGCTCCCGTGGATACATCCGGTAATACAGCGATTGACCCAATTGGCTACTCCATCTGTCCCGATGCGACCGTGACAGCGCGCACCGGCTGTTTAGTATGGGGGCACTGAAAATCATAAGATCTGCTGGGAGAAACAGGCATGCGACGCTGGAACGGCTGGGGCGAAGAAACTACGCAGATGGAGATGCCCGCCCATGGGGCCGCGTTTCTACGCGAGCGATTGGGCGACGGGCACACCCTGCCGGACGCCAGCCTGGAGCGCGCCCTGGCCGCGGTGCCCGCGTCGCGCCTGGCGCCCCATCCGCTTTACAGTATCGAGCCCCGGGATCGCCTGATGCATGCCCGCGGCCAGAGCCTGCCGGACTGGCTGGCCCTGCGCGAAGGTGCGCTGGGCCGGTACCCGGATGCTGTGGCCCTGCCGGAAACGGTCGAGCAGATCCGCCAGTTGCTGGCCCTGGCCGACAGTGCCGACCTGTGCCTGATTCCCTACGGCGGCGGCACCTCGGTGGCCGGGCATATCAACCCGCCGGCATCCACGCGCCCGGTGCTGACGGTGTCCCTGGCCCACATGAACCGCCTGCTCGACCTCGACGAACAAAGCCTGATCGCTACCTTTGGCCCCGGTGCCAGTGGGCCCCAGGTGGAGAGCCAGCTGCGTGCCAAAGGCTACACCCTGGGGCACTTCCCGCAGTCCTGGGAGCTGTCGACCCTGGGCGGCTGGGTGGCCAGCCGCTCGAGTGGCCAGCAATCGCTGCGCTATGGGCGGATCGAGCAACTGTTCGCCGGCGGTACCCTGGAGACTTTCGCCGGGCCCCTGGAAATCCCGAGCTTCCCGGCCTCGGCCGCGGGCCCCGACCTGCGGGAAGTGGTGCTGGGCAGTGAAGGGCGTTTCGGCATCATCTCCCAGGTCAAGGTCCGGGTCAGCGCGTTGCCCGAGGACGAGCGCTTCTACGGCGTGTTCCTGCCAGATTGGCCCAAGGCCCTGCAGGCGATCCGCCAACTGGTGCAGGCCCGGGTGCCGCTGTCGATGTTGCGTCTGTCGAATGCCATGGAAACCCAGACCCAACTGGCGCTGGCCGGCCATCCCAATCAAATCGCCTGGTTGGAACGCTACCTGGCACTGCGCGGGGCTGGCGAGGGCAAATGCCTGCTGACTTTCGGCGTCACCGGCAATCGTCGGCAGAATGCCTTGTCGTTGCGCCAGGCGCGCCAGCACCTCAAGGCTTTTGGCGGGGTGTTTACCGGCACCCTGCTGGGCAAGAAGTGGCAACAGAACCGCTTTCGCTTCCCCTACCTGCGGGAGAACCTCTGGCATGCCGGCTACGTGGTAGACACCCTGGAGACCGCGACCGACTGGTGCCATGTCGACGCCCTGCTGCACGCGATCGAGGCCAGCCTGCGCGACTGCCTGGCGGCCGAGGGCGAGCGCGTCCATGTGTTCACCCACCTGTCCCATGTCTATGGCGAAGGTTCGAGCATCTACACCAGCTATGTGTTCCGCCCGGCGGCGGACTACCCGGCCACCCTGGAGCGCTGGAAAGCCCTCAAGCAGGTGGCCAGCCGCACCATCGTCGAAAACCACGGCACCATCAGCCATCAGCATGGTGTGGGCAAGGACCACGTGCCTTACCTGCCGAGGGAGAAGGGCGAATTGGCGATGGCTGCGCTGCACAGCCTGAGCCGGCATTTCGATCCGGCCGGGCGTCTGAACCCCGGCACCCTGCTGGAAGACTAGGCCCATGAGCGATGACTGGAATGCCCAATGGCGCGAGGCCGTGTTGCCGCAACTGGCGCGTGAACCCTGGGACTTGATTGTGATTGGCGGCGGCATCAGCGGCGCCGGGATCCTGCGCGAGGCGGCCCGGCGCGGCTGGCGCTGCCTGCTGCTGGAGCAACGGGATTTTGCCTGGGGCACCTCCAGCCGTTCTTCAAAAATGGTCCATGGCGGCCTGCGCTACATCGCCAAGGGCCAGTGGCGCCTGGCGCGCGATTCGGTACGCGAGCGCCAGCGCCTGATGGGCGAAGCACCGGGGTTGGTGGAACCCCTGAGTTTTTTGATGCCGCACTATCGTGGCGGGTTTCCCGGGCCGCGGGTGTTCGGCGGCTTGCTGCGGGTGTATGACGCCCTGGCCGGTTGCCGCAGCCGGCAGTTCCACCGGCCTGCACAACTGCGCTACTTGGCGCCGGGGCTGATGGAGCCGGGGCTGCTGGGGGCGTCGCAGTTTCGCGATGCGCTGACCGACGATGCCCGCCTGGTCATGCGCGTGTTGGCCGAGGCCCGCGCCGATGGCGCCTGGGCGCTCAATGGCCTGCGGGTGCGCCAGTTGCTGCGCGAGGACGGGCGGGTGTGTGGGGTCGAGGTCGAAGACGCGCAAGGCGGCGCCGTTATGCAAGTGCGTTGCGCGGTGCTGGCGGTCGCCACCGGCGCCTGGGCTGAACGCTTGCAACCGGGCGGCGGGCAGCGGCAGTTGCGGCCCTTGCGTGGCAGTCACTTGTTGTTGCCGGGCTGGCGCTTGCCGGTGGCCCATGCCTTCAGTTTTATGCATCGGCGCGACGGTCGCCCGGTGTTCGTGTTTCCCTGGGAAGGGGCCACCGTGGTAGGCACCACCGACCTGGATCATCGCGAGGACCTGGACCTCGAGGCGAGCATTACCCGTGAAGAACTCGACTACCTGTTGGAGGCTTGCGCCCAGCCATTTCCCCAGGCCGAGGTGACGGCGGCGGACGTGCTGTGCACCTGGTCCGGGGTGCGCCCGGTGGTGGGCGCCGCCGATTCCCAGGCCAAACCCTCCAATGAAACCCGCGAACATGTGCTGTGGCAGGAACCGGGCTGCGTGACCCTGGCGGGGGGCAAGCTGACCACCTTCAGGCCCCAGGCCATCGAGGTGCTGCGGGCCTGTGCCGGGATGCTCGGGAAGACCCTGGAGGATGACGGCGCGCCAGTGTTCCAGGCCGTGTCGCGGCAGGCGATCCCCGGGCTGAGCGATGCCGGCCGGCGGCGCCTGGCCGGGCGCCATGGCCGCGACCTGCCTCGCCTGGCCAGCCTGATACATAGCCTGGGCAGCGAGTGTGTCGGCGCCAGCGATACCCTGTGGGCAGAGCTGGCCTTTGCCGCCGAGGCCGAGATGGTCCTGCACCTGGACGACCTGTTGTTGCGGCGCACCCGTCTCGGCCTGCTCCTGCCCGGCGGCGCCGCCCACTACCTGCCAGACATCCGTCGGCTATGTCAGCCGCGCCTGGGCTGGGACGACGCGCGCTGGGAACAGGAACAGCAGCGCTACCTGCAACTCTGGCAACGCCATCACAGCGTCCCGTCCGCCTCGATCTGAAGAGCGCGTCATGAATAAAGAGAGCTTCGTGGATAACAATTCCCCCGACAAACACTATGTGCTGGCGATCGACAACGGCACCCAGAGTGTCCGCGCGCTGTTGTTCGACCTGCAGGGCAACCTGCTGGGCAAAGGCAAGGTCGAGTTGCAGGCCTACTACTCCACTCAGCCCGGCTGGGCCGAGCAGGACCCGGATTACTACTGGAGCAAGCTGGGGGAAGCCTGCCAGCAGTTGTGGGCGCAGACCGGCATCGACCGCAGCCTGATCCGTGGCGTGTCCCTGACCACCCAGCGCGGCACCTTGATCAATGTCGATGCCCAGGGTCGGGCGCTGCGCCCGGCCATCCTTTGGCTCGACCAGCGCCAGTGCGAGCCGGAGGGCGGGATCAAGGGGCCCTGGGGCTGGCTGTTCAAGTTGATCGGCGCCGAGGCCACGGTGGACTACTTCCGCGCCCAGGCCGAGGCCAACTGGATCGCCCAGCATCAGCCGGATATCTGGGCCGCCACGGACAAGTTCCTGCTGCTCTCGGGCTTTCTCAGCCATCGCCTGACCGGGCGTTTTGTCGACTCGGTGGGGTGCTGCGTGGGCTACTTGCCCTTCGACTTCAAGCACCTGCGCTGGGCCGCGCCCCGGGACTGGAAATGGCAGGCCCTGGCGGTGCGTGCGCAGCAACTGCCGCGCCTGTACAAGCCAGGAGAAGAACTGGGCCGCATCACCGCCGAGGCCAGCCGCCATACCGGGATCCCCGAGGGCCTGCCACTGATTGCCGCCGGCTCCGACAAGGCCTGCGAAGTGCTCGGTTCCGGCGTGGTGGAGGCGACGACTGCGTGCCTGTCCTACGGCACCACGGCGACCATCACCACCACGCGCTCGCGCTACCTGGAGATAGTCCCGCTGATCCCGCCGTATCCGGCGGCAATCCCCGATCACTACAACTGCGAGGTGATGATCTATCGCGGCTACTGGATGGTCAGTTGGTTCAAGAACGAGTTCGGCCTGCGGGAAATGCAGCAGGCCCGGGAGCAGGGCCTGGAGCCGGAGCAGTTGTTCGATGCGCTGGTCAACGCGGTGCCGCCCGGCTCCATGGGCCTGACCCTGCAACCCTACTGGTCGCCGGGCATCCGCGAGCCGGGGGTGGAAGCCAAGGGGGCGATGATCGGCTTTGGCGATGTGCACACCCGGGCCCATATCTACCGGGCGATCCTCGAGGGCCTGGCCTATGCCCTGCGCCAGGGCAAGGAGCGTATCGAGCGCCGTTCGAAACTGTCGATCAAGCGCTTGCGCGTGGCCGGGGGCGGTTCCCAGAGCGATGCGGCGATGCAACTGACCGCCGATATCTTCGGCCTGCCCGCCGAGCGCCCGCATGTCTACGAGGCCTCTGGACTGGGGGCGGCGATTGCCTGTGCGGTGGGGCTTGGGTTGTACGCGGACTTCGATACCGCCATCGCGGCCATGACCCGTACCGCCGAGGTGTTCATGCCCCAGCCCGAGGCGCAACAGATGTACGACCGCTTGTACCGTGAGGTCTACCTGCACATGTATCGCCAGCTCAAGCCGCTGTACCAGAGTATTCGCGAGATTACCGGCTACCCGGCGTAGACCCAGGCTGTATGGCGCTATTGGAGAGTCTTTTTGGCAAGATCGGACAGTGTCGGGGGGTACCCGGATTGTTAGGCTGAACGCATCTACAACAAGAGCGTAAAGCCATGAAGTTGCCGTCGTTGCTGCTGTGCCTGGGGCTGTGCAGTCTGTCGCCCTTGGCCGGTGCATGGTCCAATCACAGCGTAGGTAGCTACCTGGCCTTGCGGGATTTGCCCGCCTTGCGCGAGGCGCCCGAGGTGGCGGTCGAGTCCCTCGAGCAGTTTGTGTCCAAGCAGTATCCAGGCCTGGTGGCCTTGCTGGACGAGCAGGAGAACTTCGCCCGCAGCCACTTCCCCGACTATCCGCCGCGCCCCGACAACCTGCGCCTGGCGCCGCAACCTGGGGCCGATCTGCACCGGGACTTGCTCATGGCCCTGCGGGTCAACCCGCAGATCCACCTGGCTCAGGTGATCCAGCCCATGCCCGGCGAGGACCTGGCGGGGCGCCCGCAGCTCAAGGCCGCCGAGGTGATGGTCGAGCAGACGCTTTCGCCGTGGAATCGCCAGCGCTTCATTCAGCTGCAGCCGGGGCAGCAGGTCGCGCCACTGGCCGTGCTGGCGACCGCTGCGGACGAGCCGGACTACGGTCACGATATCAATCTGTTCAGCGATAACCCGGGGGCCGTCGGCGCGTTGTATGGCTTCGGCGTGCAGTCGTTTGGCGACGCGCGTTTCCAGTACAGCTCCCAGGCGCCGTTCCATATGGGCTTCTTCCACGAGAGCGCGGTGGTCTACGTCGCGGCGCCCTTCCTGCTGCGCAACTGGCCGGACTGGCGGGCCTACCAGTACTTCGGCCTGGCGCGTTTTGCCTTCGCCAATGGCCATCCCTACTGGGGCTATCGCTTCCTGGGCTGGGGCATGCATTACCTGCAGGACCTGACCCAGCCGTATCACGCCACGACCCTGCCGGGCGATGACCTGACCAGCATGCTGCTGATGGAGGGCAAGGCCCTGGCTGGCTATGACAGTGACAAGCGGGCGGCGATCGAACGTGTCGCCACGCGCCACAACGAGGTGGAGCGCTACCAGTTCGCCTGGCTGCGCCACCTGCTGCTGACGGGGGCGAGCAACCCGATGCTGACGGCCTATGCCGACGCCTCCCGGGACGCCGATTACCCGGCTTATTCGACCGACTACCTGCGCCAGGTAGTCAGCGCCGAGGCGGATGCCCAGGCGGTGGCGTTCGACGAGGCCATCGGCCAGTGGCTGGCGACGCCCGGGGCGACCCAGAGCTTCAGTGCGGGCAACCAATTGCCCGCCGAACGCTACGACCATGCCCAGCTCAACGAACAGTTGGTGCAGTTGCTGCGCCACTTTGGCGCCCACAGTCGCAACTACGTCAGGGCCGGCCTCGACCGCCCGGCGCCGTGACAACAGACATCGCAGTGCAATAACAACAAAAAAGTTGCAGGGGAGAGACGGCAATGAGCACCACAGTGCGCGCGCAAGGCTCGGGATCCGAGGGTAAATGGTCCATTAAATCCACGGGGGCCGGCGTCGGCCTGGTGGGCCTGCTGCAACTGTGCAGCGGCGGGGACGTGCAGGCCATGGAGTTCAGCGTGCTGGACAACCAGGTCACCGGCTCGTTCGACAGCACCCTGTCGTATGGGCGCCTGTGGCGGGTCCAGGGGCGTGACAAGGGCAACGATGACGTCAACACCAACGACGGCAATCGCAACTTCGATACCGGGCTGGTTTCCGAGGTGTACAAGATCACTTCGGAGCTGGAGGCCAACTATCAGAACTACGGGCTGTTCGTGCGTGGCACGGGGTTCTATGACACCCAGATCATGGACAAGCGCAACGACTACTACCGCAACAACAACCCGTCGCAACCCAGCCAGAGCCATCCCCAGGATGACCACTTCACCGACCAGACCCGCGACATCGCCGGTAGCCGCGTGGAGATCCTTGACTCCTATATCTATGGCAACTGGGACGTGGGCCAGATGCCTCTGACCGCGCGTCTGGGGCGCCAGGTGTTCAACTGGGGCGAGGGCATTTTCTATCGCGGCGGGGTCAACACCACCAACCCGGTGGACGCGGCCAAGTACCGGCTGCCGGGCGCGGAGGTCAAGGAAGTGCTGATGCCGGTGGAAGCCATCAGCTTCAATATCGGCTTGAGCGACAACCTGTCGATGGAGAGTTTCTACCAGTGGAACTGGAAGGAGACCCGCATCGATCCGGTCGGCACCTTCTATTCCCAGAGCGACCTGTTCGCCGATGGCGGCCGCACGGGCTACAACAACTTCACCGGCAGCGCTCTCGACACCCCGACGCCCATCGGCGGCAACGTCATCGGGTTATACGACGCCCTGGGCAACAACCCGATGCTCGGCGGCATGCTGCGCAGTACCGGGCTGTATGCCAACGGCATGACCCCGGCCTACGGCAACACCCTCAAGGTGGCGTCCATCGGCAAGGACTACAACGCGCGCAACGATGGCCAGTACGGCTTTGCCTTCCGCTACATCGCCGAGGAACTCAACAGCACCGAGTTCGGGCTGTACCTGGTCAACTACCACGCCAAGGAGCCGACCATTGCCGCTGACCTGGCGGGCTACAAAGGCATCGACATGGCAGCGCTGACCAGCATGCTGTCGTCGGTGGCCGGCAGCCAGGCGGCGGCCTTGGCCAATGGCCTGGCGACGGTGGACGTGATGGGCAATATCCAGGCGCACCGACGCTATGCCGAAGATATCCGCATGTACGGCTTCAGCTTCAACACCACCCTGGGCAAGGCCTCGGTGTTTGGTGAGCTGGCCTACCGGCCGAACCTGCCCATCGGCGTCGCCGCTACCAACGACCTGATCGGCGACCTGGCCAATGGTGCCGGCGCGGCGGCGGGCGGGCAGTACATCAATGTCGGCGGGCAGATGGTCAACCTCAACAGCCAGATCGACAACTCCGAGCGCGTCGAGGCCTTCAACACCTCCTTGGGCAGCATCTACAACTTCGGTCCGGGCCTGAGCTTCGACTCGCTGTTTGGCGTGTTCGAACTGGCCTCCGAGCACCTGCGTGGCAGCAGCCTGAAGTACCAGGCCTACGATGGCAGCACCCGCTACTACGCGGGCAGCGGCAACACCTCCTATGTGTCTGGTGGTGAGCGTGATGACCAGGTCAGCCGTGATTCCTACAGCTATACGGTGATGTTCAACGGTACCTGGAACGACGTGTACGCCGGGGTCAACCTGTCGCCCTACGTGGTCTACAAGGACGACTTCAAGGGCAACTCCTATCAGGCCGGCAACTACATCGAGGGACGCAAGGCCTACACCCTGGGGCTCAAGGCCAACTACCAGAACAAGCTGGAAGCCGAGCTGCAATACACCGAGTTCTTTGGTGGCGGCCAGAACAACGTGATCCGCGACCGCGACAACATCGGTTTCAACCTCAAGTACTTCCTGTAAGCCGCTGCCGTGCTGCGGCGCGAGGGCGGCTGCCCGCCCTCGTTTTTTTGGAGATTTGCCATGTTCCACACACCTCGAATGCTCACCGCTAGCCTGGCCCTGGCCCTCGGCCTGGCCGCTGGCAACGCGCTTGCTGCGCTCTCGCCTCAAGACGCACAACAGCTCAAGGCCCAGCTCACCCCGTTCGGCGCCGAGCGCGCGGGCAATGCCGCCGGCACCATCCCGACCTGGGAAGGCGGCATCACCCAGGCACCCAAGGGCTATGAAAAGGGCAAGCACCATGTCGATCCCTTTGCCGGCGACAAGCCGCTGTTCACCATCACCAAGGCCAACCTGGAACAGTACAAGGCCAACCTGACGGCGGGCGAAATTGCCTTGTTCAACAGCTACCCCGACACCTTCCAGATGCCCATCTACCCAAGCCGGCGTTCCGGCTCGGCACCCCAGTGGGTGTATGACAACACCTTCAAGAACGCCACCAGCGCCAAGCTGCTGGACGGTGGCACCGGCTTCGCCGACGCCTTTGGCGGCGTGCCGTTCCCCATTCCACAAAGCGGTGTCGAGGCATTGTGGAACCACATCACCCGCTACCGTGGCACCTACGTGGTCCGCCGCGCCTCGGAAGCGCCCGTGCAACGCAATGGCAGCTTTGCCCTGGTGACGGCGCAGCAGGAAGGGCTGTTCAACTACTACCGCCAGGGCGGGCAGTACGCCGACCTGAAGAACATCCTGTTCTACTACCTGACCTTCGTAAAAAGCCCGGCCCGCCTGGCCGGTGGTGCGACCCTGGTACACGAGACCCTCGACCAGATCAAAGACGCGCGCCAAGCCTGGATCTACGACGCCGGCCAACGCCGCGTACGCCGCGCGCCGAACCTGGCCTACGACACACCGATCTCATCCTCCGATGGCCTGCGCACGGCGGACGACACTGACATGTTCAACGGCTCGCCGGATCGCTACGACTGGAAACTGCTGGGCAAGAAGGAAATCTACATCCCCTACAACAACTACAAAGTCGCCAGCGCCGACGTGAAATACGCCGACCTGCTCAAGGTCGGCCACCTCAACCCGCAATACACCCGCTACGAACTGCACCGCGTGTGGGTCGTCGAAGGCACCCTGAAACCGACGGCGCGTCACCTGTACTCCAAACGCGTGCTGTACCTCGACGAAGACAGCTGGGGCGCAGCAGTGGTTGATCAGTACGACGGCCGTGGCGAACTGTGGCGGGTGTCGATGGCCTACCTGAAGAACTTCTACGACCTGCCCACGACCTGGAGCGCATTGGATGTATTCCATGACCTGCAGGCGCGGCGGTACTACGTGCAGAACCTGGATAACGAAGAACCGCAGACGGTGGATTTTGGCCAGGCGATTCCTGAGGATTCGTACTTTATGCCGTCGGCGTTGCGGTTGCGGGGTACTCGGTAGGGCTGTTGCTGCTTAGTTAGCGAGAGCTGCACGTTAGGGTGCGGCTCTTGGCTTTTGGTCGCAAGCCTTGCGTGAGTAGTTGGGCTGATGGGGGGCTTTTAGATGGGATTAGATTGTTTGGGGTAATTAAAAAGCCGGCTTGTGGCCGGCTTCTCGGGGACTGGTTAAGTCTATTTTTGGTAAACCTCACCAGCCTTCAATCGTTCACTCAAGCGCTCGCCCAAGTGATAAAAGGGGCATCAGCGGGAACTCCTCCGCATCGCCGGGCAGGGTGTGTCGACGCTACGCCAACCCCTGCCAAATGTGCCGCGCATGATACTGACACTCCTCTCAGTTTTCCAGCGTCTGGTCTGATTTAGAGCTGTCGTGGCCGATCAAGTGCTCGTCCAGCGGGACCGGTGGGCGGCGGTTGTTGAGGGTGGACCACCAGAAGACCCAGCCCAGGATCTGTAGGTTTTGCTCGAAGCGTTGGTCGTAGGTCAGGAGTTCGTCGGGGTGTTCGTTGCTGTTGTGGCTGCGCATGCGCAGGCCGCCGCCGGGGCGGTTGTAGAGGTATTTGATACGGAGCATGCCGTCGTGTTCGAGGGCGTAGATTTCGCCGTCGATGATTTGGGTGCGGCCGCGGTCAATGGCCAGGGTGGCGCCGTCCTGGATGATGTCGATCATGCTGTTGCCGACCATGTAGGCCCCCAAGGCGCGGTCGGCGGTGACGTTGAGTTGTTCCAGGGTGCGCAGGGAGAGGCGTAGGCTTTCCTGGGGGTTGAAGGAGGCGTGGAGGGGGATTTCCACGTCGATTTTTTCCGGGCCGCTGCTGGGGCCGCAGCGGTAGTGGCCGCAGTCTTCGCGGGCGGTAGCGCTGTTTGCGTGATTGGGGCCTTCCAGCTGGAGGTTGGTCGGCGGGTATTTAGGGCCTTCGCCGGTGCGCAGCCAGCGGCTGGTGACAGACAGCAGTTCTGCTATTTCGTCGAGCCGGGCCATGGGCACGCCGCGCTTGAACCAGTTGTTCACGTGCTGGGGCGTGACGTCGCGATTCTTGGCGAAGTCGGATGCGGAAAGATGAACTTCCCGAAGTAACGTTCTTAAGCGATCACCTGATGTATTCATAAACGCAGAGTTTACTGGCCGGAAAATAAGATCAAATAAACTATGTGTTGAGTTGGTGTATGTAGGTATTTCCTTATTGGAAGTAAAGTCGCACTCCAACTTGATCAAGTTAAACGGTAGTTGTGTTTTTGTTTATCTAATTGAACTTGTCGTTTAAATTTTCCCACAAAAAAAGCCCCGAATGATCGGGGCTTTTTTGACTGCCTAGGCAATGAGTCGTGGTATCAGCCTTTGTAGGCCGCTACCGACTTCATGATCTCGGCACGGGCGGCGTCTGCGTTGCCCCAACCGTCGATCTTCACCCATTTGCCTTTTTCGAGGTCTTTGTAGTTCTCGAAGAAGTGCTTGATCTGTTCCAGCAGCAGTGGCGGCAGGTCGGTGTATTCCTTCACGTCGACATACAGCTGGGACAGCTTGTCGTGTGGCACTGCGATAACTTTGGCATCGCCGCCGCCGTCGTCGGTCATGTTCAGGATACCAACCGGGCGGGCGCGGATGACCGAGCCTGGGGTGACCGGGTAAGGGGTCACGACCAGCACGTCGAGGGGGTCGCCGTCGTCAGCCAGGGTGTTGGGGATAAAACCGTAGTTGGCCGGGTAGAACATCGGGGTGGCCATGAAACGGTCAACGAACAGGCAGTCGCTGTCTTTGTCGATTTCGTATTTGATCGGCGCGTGGTTGGCCGGAATCTCGATGGCGACGTAGATGTCGTTCGGCAGGTCTTTGCCAGCCGGAATCTTGCTGTAGCTCATTGGGCGTTGCCCCCGTAGTTGGCCAAGTAAATTGGCCGGATTGGCCTAAAAGTGGCGGCGATTATAGGCATATTCCTGCGCCGATGCCACGCGCCAGACGTCGTACGGTACTTAGCCTTCAGTCTGATAGCGCGGGTCGCTGGCTTGCAGATGTTTGAGGCGGGCCAGTGGATCCTGGCGGTAAAAGTGGCTCAGTTGCTCGTAGACCTGTGGATAACTGTCGGCGAGCAAATCCGGAGCACTGAAAAAATATTCGCTGGTGACCGCAAAAAATTCCGCGGGGTTTTCCGCAGCATACGGATCGATGGCGGTTTCGGCGTCGGGGTTGTGGTCGAGCTGGCGGTTGAGGTCATCAAACGCGCTCTGCATCACGCTGGCCCACTCTTGTACACGCATGTCGTGGTGCAGCGGCGGTAGGCCGTTGGCGTCGCCATTGAGCATGTCGAGCTTGTGCGCCAACTCGTGGATCACCAGGTTGTAGCCTTCCCAATTGCCGCTGGCCAGTACGCCCGGCCAGGCGAGGATCACCGGGCCTTGCTGCCAGGCTTCGCCGCTGTGTTCACCATCCCATTCATGTTCCACGCCGCTGGCGTCGCGATGGCGCTGGGGGCTGCGAAAGTCATCGGGGTAAAGAATGATTTCATGGAAGCCCTGGTACCACTCCAGGTCGCCCAGGTTCATCAGCGGCAGTTGCGCCTGGGCGGCGAGCAGCAGGCGTTGTTCCTGGTGCAGTTCGACCCCGGGCAGGGCAGTCAGGTGTTTTTCGGCGAGGAACAGCACGCTGGCCTCACGTAACCATTGGTCCTGTTCGGCGCTGATGCCGTCGAGGAAGGTCAGGTGATGGCGCACCCGTTGCCAGGTTTCATCGGCAACCGGGTGCTTGGCCAGGACGCGCCGGCGACGCCAGGCGCTGAGGGACCACATGGCCGATCAGTGCGGCTTGGCTTCGGAGGAGGTGCGGCCAAAACGGCTACGGACCACGCCAATGATCATCGGCACCAGCGACAGCAGGATGATGAACACCACCAGCAGCGACAGGTTTTTCTTGATGAACGGTACGTTACCGAAGAAGTAACCGAGGGTGACCAGGCCACCGACCCACAGGATGGTGCCCAGCACGCTGAAGCCGAAGAAGCGCGGATACGGCATTTTGGCGACACCGGCGACGAATGGCGCGAAGGTGCGCAGGATCGGCAGGAAGCGCGCCAGGGTCACGGTCTTGCCGCCGTGCTTGTCGTAGAAGTCGTGGGTTTTTTGCAGGTAGTCGCGGCGGAAGATTTTCGAGTTGGGGTTGCTGAACAAGCGTTCCCCAGCGGTGCGGCCGATCACGTAGTTGGTGCTGTCACCAAGGATCGCCGCGAGCATCAGCAGGCCGCCCAGCAGGACCGGGTCCATGCCGCCACCCGCAGCTACCGCGCCGGCAATAAACAGCAGGGAATCGCCGGGCAAAAATGGCATGACCACCAGGCCGGTTTCGCAAAAAATCACCAGGAACAGAATGGCGTAGATCCACGGACCGTAATTGGTTACCAGCAAGTCGAGGTAAACGTCGAGATGCAGGATAAGGTCGAGCGGGTTGAAATCCATGGATGGCACCTGTGTGAATGGCCCGACTCAGCGGGCCTGTGCGGAGGCAGCGGGTAATAAGGCTACGCGTGTATGCCGTTTTTCTTACAACCCTAAAAGGTCGGCATTATACGGATTGAATGATGAAAAGCGTGTTGGTTTTGTAGCGGGGGATGTCGCAGCTATTCTGACTAGCACTGATCCAAATGTGGGAGCGGGCTTGCCCGCGATAGCGGCGTGTCAGTGAGAAATACCTCGATTGACCCAGCGCTATCGCGGGCAAGCCCGCTCCCACATTTTTTTTGGTGTTTGGGTGAATGGCTTTTAGTCTTCGCTGATCGGCAATGTGTAGTTCTTGAACTCGGTGTCTTCACGAAAGCCCATGGACTCATAGGTCTTCTGCGCCACGGCGTTATCACTGCTGGTCGACACGCGCAAACGCACGGCATTGGTTTCCTTGGCCATTTTTTTTGCGGTGCGCATCAGGTTGTCGGCCACCAGTTGGCGGCGGGCATCTTCGGCGACGTAGATGTCATTGAGGATCCACACCCGTTTCAACGACAGCGAAGAAAAGCTCGGATACAGCTGGCAAAAGCCCAGCAGTTTGTTGTCGTCGTCATCCGCCAGGGCCAGGTAAATCACCGATTCCTTGCGCCGCAGGCGCTTTTCCAGAAAGGCCCGGGATGAGTCAGGAAAGGGCAGCGCGCCATAGAATTCGCGGTATTTGACGAATAATGGGGTCAACAGGTCCAGGTGTTCCAGAGTCGCTTGAGTAATCCGCATGCTAGGCCTCAACTTCTATAGGAATACGACGGCAAACGGTCCATTACTCGGGCGCCCGCTGCTTGATGCTGCCTAAAGCGGCGAAAAATCGCAATCGTGCCGGCATCACTCCTTGGGTGGGCTGAGCAGGAAGTTACCTTTCATCAGGTCAGGATCGTCCGACTCCAGGGTCTGAACCTGGGCCTCATCCTTGAGGTTGACTCCCGACAACTGCCGCCGACAGGCCTCGCGCATCAAGTACAGCAGGCGGTGCGCGGCCATCCCGTAACTCAGGCCCTCCAGGCGCACATTGGAAATACAGTTGCGGTAGGCATCGGTCAGGCCAACCTTGGGGTTGTAGGTGAAATACAGCCCCAGGCTGTCCGGCGAACTGAGCCCCGGCCGTTCGCCGATCAGGATCACCACCATTTTGGCCCCAAGCAACTGGCCGATCTCATCGGCGACCGCCACCCGGCCTTGTTCCACCAGGATCACCGGCGACAATGACCAGCCTTCGGCGTGGGTCTGTTCTTCCATGCGTGTCAGAAACGGCGCGGTATGTTTATGCACCGCCAGCGCCGATAAACCATCGGCCACCACCACCGCCAGGTCCACCCCGCCCGGGTTGGCCAGGGCGTAGTCGCGCAGTATCTGTGCCGACTCATCGCTCAGGCGCCGCCCCAGGTCCGGGCGTTGCAGGTAGCTGTGGCGATCGGGCGCGGCGCTGTGCAGCAACAGGCTGTCGCGGCCGCGCTCGGTCATTTGGTTGCTCAGGCCGGCATGGTCAAACGGTAGGTGTACCGCGTCGCGGGCCTGGGCATGGGCGAACTGGAAGTCCAGTTGCGCGCCCGTGGGAATGCTAGTGCCGGTACGGCCCAGGGCGATCCGCGCCGGGGTCAGGCGCCGCAGTTCCAGCCATGGATTATCGCTTTCAGGTGTGTCGATTTGCACTGGAGGCTCCTTCATCCCAATTGCGCCAAGGCGTGGCGGAAGGCCGGTGGCAGATTGTTGCCAAACCGCACCTTGCCATCGGCTTGGGTGAAGATGCCCATTTTCGCCAGCCACTGTTCAAATTCCGGCGCGGGCTTTAAGCCCAGGGTTTGCCTGGCATAGAGTGCGTCGTGGAAGGAAGTGGTCTGGTAATTGAGCATGATGTCGTCGGAGCCCGGGATGCCCATGATGAAGTTGATCCCGGCTACGCCCAGCAGGGTCAGCAGGGTGTCCATATCGTCCTGGTCGGCTTCGGCATGGTTGGTGTAGCAGATGTCGCAGCCCATGGGCACGCCCAGCAGCTTGCCGCAGAAATGGTCCTCGAGGCCGGCGCGGATGATCTGCTTGCCGTTGTACAGGTACTCGGGGCCGATAAAACCGACCACGGTGTTGACCAAAAACGGCTTGAAGTGCCGCGCTACCGCATAGGCGCGGGTTTCGCAGGTTTGTTGGTCAATCCCAAAGTGGGCGTTGGCCGACAGAGCGCTGCCCTGGCCGGTCTCGAAATACATCAGGTTTTGCCCCAGGGTCCCGCGATTCAGGCTCAAGCCCGCGTCGTAGCCCTCCTGCAGCACACTCAGGCTGATCCCGAAACTGGCGTTGGCCGCCTCGGTGCCGGCAATCGACTGGAACACCAGGTCCAGCGGCACGCCACGGTTGATGGCTTCGATGGAGGTGGTGACGTGGGTCAGCACACAGGCCTGGGTCGGGATTTCGTAGCGCTGGATGATCGCATCGAGCATTTCCAGCATGGCGCAGATCGAGGCGATGCTGTCGGTGGCCGGGTTGATGCCGATCATGGCGTCGCCGTTGCCGTACAGCAGGCCGTCGAGGATGCTCGCGGCGATGCCCGCCGGCTCATCGGTCGGATGATTGGGTTGCAGGCGCGTCGACAATCGCCCGCGCAGGCCCAGGGTGCCGCGAAACTGGGTGACGACGCGGATCTTCTGCGCCACCAGCACCAGGTCCTGCACGCGCATGATCTTCGACACGGCGGCGGCCATTTCCGGGGTCAGCCCTGGCGCCAGGGCGCGCAGGCTGTGTTCGTCGGCCGCGTCGCTGAGCAGCCAGTCCCGCAGGCCGCCGACGGTCAGGTGGCTGACCACGGCAAAGGCCTGCTGGTCGTGGGTGTCGATGATCAGGCGGGTGACTTCATCGCTTTCGTACGGGATCAGCGCCTCCTCAAGGAAGTGCTTCAACGGGATATTGGCCAGGGCCATCTGCGCCGCCACCCGTTCGCCGTCGTTCTGCGCGGCGACGCCGGCCAGAAAGTCCCCGGAGCGGGCGGGACTGGCCTTGGCCATCACGTCCTTGAGGCTATCGAAACGGTAGGTCAATGCACCGACCGAGTGGGAAAAACTTGCCATACAGACTCTCCATGACGGCGCGGGCGTTGGCCCGCGCCGTGGTTTACGGCGTTTAGTGCAAGGCGGCCTCTGCGGCCTGGATCGCCGCGAATTCCTCTTCCGGCGTGCCTGCTACCAAGTGATGCCGACTGTAGAAAGCAAAGTAAGCAATTAATACTCCATAGATGATCGCGGCGCCAATCACCACGCGCGGATCCACCAGGAAGCCCGCCACTACAGCGATGCAGGCCAGTACCAACGCCAGGCCCGAGGTGAAGATGCCGCCCGGTGTGCGGTATGGCCGCTCCATTTTGGGGCGACGGATGCGCAGGGTGATATGCGCGGCCATCATCAGCACGTAGGAAATCGTCGCGCCAAATACCGCCACCAAGATCAGCAGGTCGCCCTGGCCGGTCAGCGACAGGCCAAAACCGATAATCCCGGGAATGACCAGGGCCAGCACCGGCGCCTTGCTTTTATTGGTTTGCGACAGTTTGCGCGGCAGGTAGCCCGCGCGGGACAGGGCGAAAATCTGCCGGGAGTAGGCGTAGATGATCGAGAAGAAACTCGCGATCAGCCCGGCCAGGCCCACCAGGTTGACGAAGCTGCCCATCCAGGTCGAGCCGCCATAGGCCAGGGCCAGGGATTCCACCAGCGGGTTGCCGGACTTGACCAATGCCAGGGTGCCGGCGCCGCCCGGAGCGATCACCAGGATCAGCAGGGCGAAACTGGTGAGCACCACAATCGCGCCGATCAGGCCACGGGGCAGGTCGCGCTTGGGGTTCTTGGTTTCTTCGGCGGCCAGGGGCACGCCTTCGACGGCGAGGAAAAACCAGATCGCATAAGGGATCGCGGCCCACACGCCCACGTAGCCGAACGGCAGGAAACTGCTGGCGCCCTTGGCCTCGGTCACGGGAATGTCCAGCAGGTTGGCGACGTTGAAGTGCGGCACCATCGATACCAGGAACACGCCCAGGGCAATGGCGGCGACGGCGGTGATCACGAACATCAGCTTCAGCGCTTCACCGACGCCAAAGATATGGATGCCGATAAAGATGATGTAGAACGCCAGGTAGATCATCCAGCCGCCAATGCCGAACAGCGACTCGCAATAGGCGCCGATAAACACCGCGATCGCGGCGGGGGCGATGGCGTATTCGATCAGGATCGCCGTGCCGGTAAGGAACCCGCCCCAAGGGCCGAAGGCGCTGCGGGCAAAACCATAGCCGCCGCCCGCCGTAGGAATCATGGAGGACAGTTCGGCCAGGGAGAAACACATGCACAAGTACATGGTGGCCATCAGCAATGTGGCGAGAAACATCCCGCCCCAGCCGCCCTGGGCGAGGCCGAAGTTCCAACCGGCGTAGTCGCCGGAAATCACATAGGCCACGCCGAGGCCGACCAGGAGCACCCAGCCGGCGGCGCCTTTTTTCAATTCTCGTTGCTGGAAGTATTCGGAGCCGACTTTTTCGAAGTCGACGGAGGATCCTGTCGGTTCGCTAGGCATGGGGAAGTACCTTTCATTGTTATTGTTTTAGCTCGACATCTTTGTGCCGGATGAGGAAGCAAGCACTTGGCGACGTTCATTGTAGGAGCTGGCTTGCCAGCGATGGGGCCGGTCAAGTCAGCATCTTTGCTGAATGTGGAATTGCTATCGCTGGCAAGCCAGCTCCTACAGTTGGTTGCATTTCAAATGTAGGAGCGGCGTACCATTTAGAGGCTTAGAAGAAGCCCAGTGGGTTGATGTCGTAGCTCACCAGCAGGTTCTTGGTCTGCTGATAGTGATCCAACATCATCTTGTGCGTCTCACGGCCCACACCGGATTTCTTGTAGCCACCAAACGCCGCATGCGCGGGGTACAGGTGATAGCAGTTGGTCCACACACGCCCGGCCTTGATCGCCCGGCCCATGCGGTACGCGCGGTTGATGTCGCGGGTCCACAAGCCGGCACCCAGGCCAAACTCGGTGTCGTTGGCAATCGCCAGGGCTTCGGCTTCATCCTTGAAGGTGGTGATGCTTACCACCGGGCCAAAGATTTCTTCCTGGAACACGCGCATCTTGTTGGTGCCCTTGAGCAGGGTCGGTTGGATGTAATAGCCGGTTGCCAGGTCGCCGGTCAGTTTCTCCACTTTGCCGCCGGTCAGCAGCTCGGCGCCTTCGCCTTTGGCGATTTCCAGGTACGACAGGATCTTGTCGAACTGCTGCTCGGACGCCTGGGCGCCCACCATGGTGTCGGTGTCCAGCGGGTCGCCACGTTTGATCGACTCGACCTTCTTCATCACCACTTTCATGAAGTCGTCGTAGATCGACTCTTCCACCAGCGCGCGGGATGGGCAGGTGCACACTTCGCCCTGGTTGAAGAACGCCAGCACCAGGCCTTCGGCGGCCTTTTCGATAAATTGCGGTTCGGCTTTCATGATGTCGGCGAAGAAGATGTTCGGCGACTTGCCGCCCAGCTCAACGGTGGACGGAATAATGTTCTCGGCCGCGCAATGCATGATGTGCGAGCCCACCGGGGTGGAGCCGGTGAAGGCGATCTTGGCGATACGCTTGCTGGTCGCCAGGGCTTCGCCTGCTTCCTTGCCGAAACCGTGTACCACGTTCAGTACGCCCGGTGGCAGCAGGTCGCCGATCACTTCCATCAGCACGTTGATGCCCAGCGGGGTCTGCTCGGCGGGCTTGAGTACCACGCAGTTACCGGCGGCCAGGGCCGGCGCGAGTTTCCAGGCGGCCATCAGCAGCGGGAAGTTCCACGGGATGATCTGCCCGACCACGCCCAGGGGTTCGTGGAAGTGATAGGCGGCGGTGTGTTCATTGATCTCGGCGCTGCTGCCTTCCTGGGCGCGGATGCAGCCGGCGAAGTAACGGAAGTGGTCAGCCGCCAGGGGGATATCGGCGTTGAGGGTTTCGCGCACTGCCTTGCCGTTGTCCCAGGTTTCGGTGACGGCCAGCAGTTCGAGGTTCTGTTCGATGCGGTCGGCAATCTTGAGCAGCACCAGCGAGCGGTCCTGGGCCGAGGTCTTGCCCCAGGCGTCAGCGGCGGCGTGGGCGGCGTCCAGTGCCTTGTCGATGTCCTTGGCTGTGGAGCGTGGGAATTCGGCGATGGGCTTGCCGTTAACCGGCGAAGTATTGGTGAAGTAGTTGCCATCGACCGGGGCCACAAATTCGCCACCGATGTAGTTGCCGTACTTGGCCTTGAACGAAACGATAGCGCCTTCAGTACCGGGGTGTGCGTAACGCATGGTGGGTATCTCCTGACTTCTTATGTTTATTGGAGTGCAGCGTGGCTGCGCTTGATAAAGCGTAGAGCAAAGGTCGGGCCAGTGCCTTGCAGGCCAGGTAAATCAAGGGTTCTGGGTTTGTTGCAAGGCGTTGTTGTGACAGGTCTGGTACAGCCTGTGTGACACTTTGTGCCATGCAAGGTACAGCCTGTGACCCATGGGTCGCCCCGGGATTGCAATGCGCCAAGGCCTGGAGGATGCTGGGTGCCCCGGTCCGCGGTGTGTCCCACGCAACAGGAGAACAATAAGAATATGCACAACGATCATTTCAGCCGCCATGCCCGGCAAGTCCTGACGGTCACCCGTGGGCAAGACCCGCTGCACGGTCCCGGCAGCGACCCCTCGATTGCCCGCTCCTGGCTGCGCTGCCTGGAGGATTACCACCTTGACCCGGCCCTGACCGTCGCTCCCACGGTGCTGGAGCATGATCGCCTGCTGGAAAGCCGCGAGCGCCTGCAACAGGTGCTGCACATCGCCGGCACTGAAATGAACAATTTGCATCAACAGCTTTCCGGCGCCGGGCACGCAGTGCTGCTCACCGATGCGCGAGGGGTGATCCTCAATTGCGTCACCGCGCCCAGCGAACGCAAGGTGTTCGAGCATGCCGGCCTGTGGCTCGGCGCCGACTGGAGCGAGGCCTGCGAAGGCACGAACGGTATCGGCACCTGCCTGGTGGAGCGCCAGGCCCTGACCATTCATCGCGACGAACACTTTCGCGGGCGCCATACCGGGCTGACCTGCTCGGCCAGCCCGGTGTTCGACCCCCATGGCGACCTGCTGGCGGTGCTCGACGTGTCCTCGGCCCGCGAAGCGGTGTCGCGCCAGAGCCAGTTCCACACCATGGCGCTGGTCAATCTTTCGGCGAAGATGATCGAGAGCTGCTATTTCCTGCGCCACTTTGAAAACCACTGGCTGCTGCGTTTCCACCTGCAGGCCGAATCCGTGGGCCTGTTCAGCGAAGGACTGTTGGCGTTCGACGGTGAAGGGCGGATCTGTGCGCTCAACCAAAGCGCGCAGAACCTGCTGGGCCAGCCACGCGGACGCCTGTTGGGCCTGCCGGTGGAGATGTTTTTCGACTGCACCCTGGATGACTTGCTTGGGCGCGCCAGTTCCAACGCCAGCGCCAGTTGGCCCTTGCGTACCCGTGATGGGCGCGGCCTGTTTGCGGTGCTGCGTGGCGAAGCCCGGCGCGCGCCCAGCCCGGTAGTAGCGCCGCCGCCCAAGGTCGAGCGGCCGCACTTGCCGGGCATCTGCCTGGGCGATGAGGCGCTGCAGAATGATTTTCGCAAGGCCCTGCGGGTTTTTGAGCGCGACGTGCCACTGCTGATCAATGGCGAAACCGGCTCCGGCAAGGAGGCCTTCGCCAAAGCTGTACACCACGCCAGCCAACGCGCTGACAAAGCCTTCGTGGCCCTGAACTGCGCGGCCATCCCGGAAAGCCTGATTGAGAGCGAGCTATTTGGCTACCGCGGCGGCAGCTTCACCGGCGCCCGCAAGGAAGGCATGCGCGGCAAGCTGCAACAGGCAGATGGTGGCACGCTGTTCCTCGACGAGATCGGCGACATGCCCCTGGCTTTGCAGACCCGGCTATTAAGGGTGCTGGAAGACCGGTTGGTGGTGCCCATTGGTGGCGAGCCGCAAGCGGTGAACGTGCGCATCATCAGCGCCACCCACCGGGACTTGCTGGCGCGGGTCGCCAACGGCACCTTCCGTGAAGACTTGTACTATCGCCTCAACGGCCTGGAAGTGGCGTTGCCGCCGCTGCGCGAACGCAGTGACAAGTCCCAGCTACTGGACTTTCTACTGGCGCAAGAAGCAGACGGACAGGCGATAGCACTGGCTGTCGAGGCTCGTCAGGCGCTGCTGGATTATTCCTGGCCGGGAAACGTGCGCCAACTGCGTACGGTGCTGCGCACACTGGCCGCCCTGTGTGACGGTGGGCGCGTTGGGCTGGACGACTTGCCGGCGGTCATCCGCCAGGTTCCTTCTCAGGCACATATCTCCGTACAGCGGGGCAAGCAACCTTTGGAGGACGCCGAACGCTTGGCATTGCTGACCACGCTGGAGCAGCAGCGCTGGCATATGACCCTGGTCGCGGAGCAGTTGGGCGTTAGCCGCAATACGCTGTATCGCAAGCTACGCAAGCATGGCATCGCTCTGCGCTCAGCGGGCTGAATTGAGACGAGGGCAGCGCCAGCCCTCTTGCGCCTTTCTTGGCGCATTCAGTCGCGCGTCGGCGCCGTACGGGTTAAATCTGTAGTCAACCGGCTTTTAGATAAGTGTGTTTTAACTTGGGGGTGTGAGGTTTTTTGTTGGAAGTGAATGTGAAGTAATTATTTAATGCGGGCGTTCTGCTTTTTTAAGCTTGAATCTATTGCCGCTAATGTGGAATGTTGCGAGTTGTAATGACTGCTTTAATTTCCCTGCTCAGTGGAACTGAACGCTAGTTTATTCGTACTCAAGGTGAAAGGACGGTTCATTATTTTAGAGCGATTGGCTCTAGGCGTAGGCAAGTTTTGTTCAGGCGTCATGAACGTATTTTTACTATTGAGGTGATGATATGAATGTTACAGGTTTGCCTGTTTCGGTTCCGTTGCAAGTGAAAGATTTAATGCCTGGTATTTCCAATCAACAGGCGTCAGCCAGTACCCAAGGTGCTCCGAATTTAAATGAAGTAGCGGATGAGTTACAGGCCCAGGGCTCCAGCGCGGCCAATAGCACGGGTGAGCATTCGGGTGATGGTTCTATGCGTGTTAAAAGAGGGTTTAAAGTCCGTGGTTTTCCCAGGGGAATGACCTCGGTCAGTCTTAATTCGCCCAAAATCCCAACTATTGGGCTCGAAGGCAAGTTTGTACCTACATCAAGTTTGGGCCCCCGTGTGCCTGTCGGCCCTCGCAACAGCAAGGCAATCAGTGACTTCAGGGAGATTGCGTTCAAGACGCAGCACCCCGGCTCATCGCTCTCTGGGCCGGCAAAGCCCGTGGTCGCACAACCCAAGACATTTGGTGATGTGGCAGCCAACCTGATTGCGGCAGATCGTCTAGTCAAGGCGGGTGTGTTTAAGACCGATACTTCCCTGAAGACTGTTACCCGTGATGCTTTTGTGAATGCTTCTATAAATGGGCTTGTCAGCACGCCGTTGAGTGTTGGCACTTACGCGGGGTCTGTCTGGAGTGGTGAAAGTATCAAGGGCAGTTTTACCGCTTCTACCCCATTACTACCTCCTGCTCACCTGCCAGCCCCGAGTAAACTCCCTAATGGCGTGGCGGCAGCAGGTAGTACTGGGTCGCAAGACGCCTCAATGGTGAGTTTGCGCCTGGAAAACGCCGAGATAAAATATTTGTATGCGGCTAATACGATCCAGACGTTAGCTGAAGGTGGCGAAGCCGCGGCTCTTGGAAAAAGCCCGAACTGGCCAACCGAGACCGATGCTCGCCTTGACACTCTCGAGAAACTGTACGGTGCAGCAGAGAAAAACCTGGAGGCGGTCGCCACGCAAAACGATTTTGTTTTCAGGCCCTACAAAGCAGAAGCGACGCCCGGGACCCAAGATGCTGCTGGACGATTAGACGCGCTTGATAAAAGGAATGAAGCGATCAATAAAGGGATTGGCAGGTTAGTGGCCATTCGAGAGTTGGAGACGCAGCGCAAAGAATGAGGGTTTTTAAGTAAGGCTTTCTTGTTTTCGATTCGTTAGTTTGAGTGTGATTGTATATTTCCTTGAGTCGCTTTCCAGGCCCCGGTGTTGTAGGGAAGTCCCGAACTCCGGGCCTGATTTCAGCTTATAAACACCCAATGGCGGTGGGTCCCGGCTAGCCACGATCAATGACTGAAAAGATCGCACGTCAATCGCTAAAAGAGTGCGATTTTTCCCACCCTACGCTAACCTGCCTCGATGTTTTACGAGGTCGACTATGCACATTCATATTCTCGGTATTTGCGGCACCTTCATGGGTTCGATGGCGGTCCTGGCCAAAGAGCTGGGTCATCATGTCACCGGCTCCGATGCCAACGTCTATCCGCCCATGAGCACGCAATTGCAGGCCCAGGGCATTGAGCTGACCCAAGGTTACGACCCGGCGCAGTTTGATCCGGTGCCGGACCTGGTGGTGATCGGCAACGCGATGTCCCGTGGCAACCCCGCCGTGGAATACGTGCTGAACAAAGGCCTGCCTTATGTTTCCGGACCGCAGTGGCTGGCTGACCATGTGCTGCAAGGCCGTTGGGTGTTGGCGGTGGCCGGTACCCATGGCAAGACCACCACCAGCAGCATGCTGGCCTGGGTGCTGGAACACGCGGGCATGAGCCCCGGCTTCCTGATTGGCGGCGTACCGCAGAACTTCTCGGTGTCGGCGCGCCTGGGCGATACCCCGTTTTTTGTTATCGAAGCCGATGAATACGACAGTGCGTTCTTCGACAAACGCTCCAAATTCGTTCACTACCGCCCGCGCACGGCGATCCTGAACAACCTGGAGTTCGATCATGCGGATATCTTCCCCGATCTGCCGGCCATCGAGCGGCAATTCCACCACCTGGTGCGCACCATTCCCAGCGAAGGCCTGGTGATTCATCCCACCACCGAGCCGGCCCTGCAGCGCGTGATCGAGATGGGCTGCTGGACCCCGGTGCAAACCACCGGCGCGGGCGGGCAATGGCAGGTCAAGCTGTTGAGCGAGGATGGCTCCAAATTCGAAGTACTGTTTGAGGGCGAGGCCCAGGGCATTGTCGATTGGGACATGACCGGCCAGCACAACGTTGCCAACGCCTTGGTGACTCTGGCGGCAGCCCGGCATGTCGGCGTGGTGCCGGCCATGGGCATTGCCGCGCTGAGCGCGTTCAAGAGCGTCAAGCGGCGTATGGAAAAGGTCGCTGAAGTGAATGGGATTACCATCTACGACGACTTTGCCCACCACCCCACGGCGATTGCCACCACCCTCGACGGCTTGCGCAAGCGTGTCGGCGATGCGCCGGTGATCGCGATTATCGAGCCACGCTCCAATTCCATGAAACTGGGCGCGCACCGTGATGGCCTGCCGGAAAGCGTCAACGATGCCGACCAGGTGGTGTGGTACGCGCCGGCCAACCTGGGTTGGGACCTGGCAGCCGTGGCCAGGCTTTGCACCGTGCCCTCGATTGTCAGCGACTCCCTGGAAGGCATCATCGAACGGGTCAAAAGCCAGGCCAAGCCCGGTACCCACGTGGTGATCATGAGCAATGGCGGCTTTGGCGGCCTGCACGGCAAACTCGCCGAGGCGCTGCGATGAACGGGCCGGAGCGCATCACCCTGGCGATGACCGGCGCGTCCGGCGCACCTTATGGGCTGCGCTTGCTCGATTGCCTGGTGCGCGAAGACCGCGAAGTGCATTTCCTGATTTCCAAGGCGGCGCAATTGGTGATGGCCACCGAGACTGATGTCTCGCTGCCGCCCAAGGTGCAGATGATGCAAGCCTTCCTCACTGAATACACCGGTGCGGCGGCGGGGCAGATCAAGGTCTATGGCAAGGAAGACTGGATGTCACCGGTCGCATCCGGTTCCGGTGCGCCAGCGGCGATGGTAGTGGTGCCATGTTCCACGGGCACCTTGTCGGCGATTGCCACCGGGGCGTGCAACAACCTGATCGAGCGCGCGGCGGATGTGACCTTGAAGGAGCGCCGCCAGTTGATTCTGGTGCCGCGCGAGGCGCCGTATTCGAGCATTCATCTGGAGCACATGCTCAAGTTGTCGAACATGGGCGTGACCATCTTGCCGGCGTCGCCAGGCTTTTATCACCAGCCGCAGACCATTGATGACCTGGTGGATTTTGTGGTGGCGCGGATTCTCAACCTGCTGAACATCCCTCAGGACATGCTGCCGCGCTGGGGCGAGCATCATTTGAGCAGCGATGAATAAAACCCTGCTGATCGTGCTGGCGCTGCACCTGACGGGCTGCGCCACCGCACGCACCCTGGATGCGGCGAAACCCGGTGCGCCGGTGGTGTATGCGGGCACGCGCCTGGATCTGTATGCGATGCAGGGTGGTTGCTGTGCGATGGATCGCTTTGGTGCCGAAGCGCCGAGCTATCCGGGCCTCGACCTGCCGGCCAGCGCGCTGCTCGACACGCTGCTGTTGCCGCTGTCGGCGTTGACGGTATTGGGGGTTGGGTTTAATGCGACGGGTGGGTTGTAGCCTGTAGCGGTGGATGTTGTGTGGGCGGGCCCCATCGCAGGCAAGCCAGCTCCTACAGGTGATCGGTGAATACATTCATGTGGGAGCCGGGCTTGCCCGCGATGAGGCCCGCCCGGTCAGCGCAGATTCACTTGCCGAGCTTACGCAACTCATCCGACTCGACAATCCGCACCCCATCCTGCTCTTCCAGCGCCAGGCGCCACATGGCCCGGGCCAGTTCGCACACTTCGATGCCGCGATACTTGCCGGGAATCAACCGCGACAACGGCCCCGCAAGTTTCTCCGCCAGGCGTGTCTCCAGGCGTTCGCCCAGTAGCAGCGAAGGCCTCACGATGGTCAGTTGTGGCCAGCCCTGGGCCTGCAGGGCCTGCTCCATCTCGCCCTTGACCCGGTTATAGAACACCGAGGATTTTGGGTCGGCGCCTATGGCGCTGATTACGATCAGGTGCCGTGCGCCCATGTCCCGGGCGCGCTTGCCGAATGCCACGACCAGGTCCAGGTCAATCGCGCGAAAAGCCTGTTCGGAGCCAGCCTGCTTGAGGGTGGTGCCCAGGCAGCAGAAGGCCAGGTCGACCCGGCCGCTCAGTTGTGGCAGCAATACGCTGGGGTCGCCGACCGGGTTTTCCAGGTGCGGGTGTTCTGCCAGCGGGCGGCGGCTGGGCGCCAGTACGCGGGTGACGGTGGGCTCGTTGAGCAGGCGGTCCAGCAGATGTTCCCCGGTCAAGCCCGAGGCTCCGGCAAGCAATATATGCTGAGGCGTCAAGTACATGGTGTTTCCCCCCTTGATACAGTTTCAGCTTAGTTGCTCTTTGCTTCCTTGCTATTGATAGAGACGCTTTCCAGCGCCTTTCGTGCCTGCTGTTTACGCAATAATTGCCAACGCGCGATCACGCCCTTGGGCGCCCAGATCTGTGGTTCGGAGGCTTCGAAGTTGTCAGCCATTTCGCGCTCGGTCACATGCCGTTGCGCCAGCTTGAAGGCGTGCTGCAAGTCGTCGGTCTGGGTCAGGGCCTGGGCAAACAAGGCGTCGCCGAAGTAGGTGAAATTGGCCTCTTCGGAGCAACCGAACGACACGCGATCGGCGCGGGAGGCGGTCATGATCAGGGTGTGCTCATCCTTGAGCGCCGGGATGAAACCACCGGAGTAACACGCGGAAATCACGATGACCTTGTCGCGGTTTTTCAATGGTGCCATCACCGCAGCCAGTTCGTCGCTTGGCAGGTCGGCCAGCTCCATGCGGGGTTGGTCGAGCACCAGTTGGTGTTCATGGGTGCCGTGGCTGGTCAGGTAGATAAACACCAGGTCTTCGGGGCCGGTGCGCTCGGCCAGGGTCTGCACGGCGCGGCGCAGGCTTTCGCGGGTCGCCATCGGGCGGTCGGCGATATGGTCGCGGTGGTTGACCAGGCGGATCTGCCCGCGCGCGCCGAAGCGGCTGGCCAGCAGGTTACTGACATAATCGGCCTCGCGCAGGAATACGCTTTGCTTGCCGTCGCCAGCCACCACCAGGCTGTAGAGCTCGACGGCCGGGGTGGACGCTGGCACGGCCGCGAGGGCGTCGTCGAGCAAGTGGCCCTGGGCCAGGACTCCGACTTCCAGGGCATCGGGCAACAGCTTGCCGTCGGCATCGCGCACGCGCAGGCCGTTGGCCCAGGTCCCGGCCTGCACCGTGCCATCGGTGAGCACCAGGGTGCCCTGGCCGTGATAGCTGTCGTTGTCGAAACCGCCGATATAGAAGCTGCCATCACTGAGGTTCAAGCGCCCTTGACCGGTAAAGCGCCAGTCACTGAAGTGCCCGATGTAATGGCTGCCATCCACGCCGGTCAGTTCGCCTTTGCCACTCAGGGCGCCTTCGCGGAATTCGCCGGTCCACACGTCGCCGTCGGCGTTTTCGTAGCGGCCCTTGCCGTTGAGCTGGTTCTGTTTGAAGTGGCCGATGTACATGTCGCCTTCGGCGCTATTGAAGGTGCCGTTGCCTTCCAGCTGGCCGTCGACGAAGCGCCCGCTGAACTGGTTGCCGCTGTCGTCGTTGCGCTGGCCTTCGCCGTTGGGTTTGCCGTGGGCGAATAGGCCCTGGTATTGGCTGCCGTCTGCCAGCTCCAGGCGGCCGAGGCCGGAATACTGGTCGTCCTTGAATTCGCCGCGATAGGTCATCTGCCCCTCTTTGAGGGTGCCTTCGCCGTTGCGCCGGCCTTGCTTAAAACCGCCGACGTAGGTGTTGGCCGCTGTGGTCAAGGTGCCTTGGCCATCGAACAGGCCTTGCTGGAACTGGCCTTTATAGACCTCGCCATTGCTGCCATGCCATTCGCCCTGGCCGTGCCACTGGCCCTTGTCGAATTGCCCGGCGTACCAACTGCCATTGGGGTAATCCACCCGGCCCTGGCCTTGCAGCAGCCCATCGACCACATCTCCGCGATAACGCCCGCCGTCCGGCAGCCGGGCATCGGGCGGCAACAGGGATTCGCCGTCGCCGCAAGCGGTGAGCAACAAGGCGAGAGCAAGGGGGACGATTGGGCGCATAGCGGGATCCGGATAATTGAGCGCCGAGTATGCCGCAGCGGGCGAAGCTATACCTAGTGGTCTATGTGTGAATTAGGACTTGTCGGCGATGGCGCGCCTGCTGGCGCTATCGCCGGCAAGCCGGCTCCTACGGGTGCATCAGACGAAGCACAGTGACAACGACTCGGCGATGTAGGCCGGTTTTTCCTGGCCGTCGATTTCCAGGGTGCAGGTGGCCTTGAGCAGCCACTGGCCGGGCTTTTTCTCGGTGGCGTCGGTGAGGGTCACCGCCAGGCGGACCTTGGAGTTGACCTTGACCGGCTGGATAAAGCGCACGCTGTCCAGGCCGTAGTTGACCGCCATCTTCAAGCCCTCGGGCATGATCAGGATGTCTTCGATCAATTTGGGGATCAGCGACAGCGACAGGAAGCCATGGGCGATGGTGCTGCCGAACGGGGTCTGGGCGGCTTTTACCGGGTCGACGTGGATGAACTGAAAATCGCCGGTCGCCTCCGCGAACAGGTTGATACGCTCCTGGTCGATGGTGAGCCATGCGGAACGTCCCAGTTCCTTGCCGACATAATCATTGAGCTGCGCTACAGGTACGAAGGGCATTGCGACTCTCCTTGGTTCATCGATCTCTCCCTGGCGGCGCGGGCACGCGGGTGCCGGCAGGGGTGTTGTTGTTTTAGGTAGATTGCAGAGAACCAATGTAGATCATCATGGGCAAATGGCCCGGTCAACCCACCATGCTTTTGGCGAATGCCAGTTCATAGGGGCGGCATGCTTATAATGCCCGGGGGCTTTTGGGGAGAAGGCGGATGTTGTTACGCGGTCTTACATGGTTGGTGTTGTTTCAATTGCTCGGCACGGCGATCAATCACTTGTTCCTGCCGGTCTTGCCGGGGCCGATTGTCGGCTTGCTGTTGCTGCTGGCGTACCTGGTGTGGCGCGGCGAGGTCGGTGAACCGCTGAGCCTCGCGGCCGGCAGCCTGTTGCGTTACCTGCCATTGCTGCTGGTGCCGCCGGCGGTGGGGGTGATGGTGTATGCCAAGGACATTGCTGCCGACTTCTGGGCCATCGTCGGTGCGCTGGTGTTGTCGCTGGTGATCGCCATGGCGTTTGTCGGCGTGCTCATGCAAAAACTGGTCAAGCGCCAGGCACAGCGGGAGGAGGGGCAATGACCTTCGATTGGCAGGGCGCGTGGGCGGCGGTCATCCACCATCCGTTATTTGGCATCGGAATCACCCTGGGCGCCTATCAACTGGTGTTGGCGGGGTTCGAGAAAACCCGCTGGATTTTCCTGCAGCCGGTGCTGGTCTCGATGTTGCTGGTGATCGGCGTGCTGCTGGGGTGTGGCCTGACCTATGTCGAGTACCGCAAAAGCACCGAAATCATGAGCATCCTGCTGGGCCCGGCCACCGTGGCGCTGGCGGTGCCGTTGTATCTGAACCTGCGACGGATTCGCCAGTTGTTCTGGCCGATTTTTACTACGCTGGTGGTGGGGGGCGTGTTTGCCACTGGCCTGTGTGTATGGCTGGGTTGGTGGTTTGGTGCCGAACACATGGTGCTGATGACCATGGCGCCCAAGTCGGTGACCTCGCCGATCGCCATGCTGGTGGCCGAGCAGATCGGCGGCGTCGCGGCACTGGCAGCGGTGTTCGTGCTGATCACCGGGGTGATCGGTGCGATGATCGGCCCGGCCTTTTTGTCGCGCCTGGGGGTGCATAGCCCGGAGGCACGGGGCATGGCCCTGGGCATGACCGCCCACGCGGTCGGCACTTCGGTGGCGTTGCAGGAGAGCGAGGAGTGCGGTGCCTTTGCGGCATTGGCGATGAGTCTGATGGGCGTGGCCACGGCGGTGTTCCTGCCATTGGCCGTGTCTTTAGTGATCTAAGTCGGGTTTAAGGAACGCTTTATGAGTCTGGCACTGTTCCCTCTCAATACCGTGCTGTTCCCGGGCTGCACCCTCGACCTGCAGCTGTTCGAGGCGCGCTACCTGGATATGATCAGCCGCTGCATGAAAAAGGACGAAGGCTTTGGCGTGGTGTGCATCCTCGATGGCCAGGAAGTCGGCCTGGCCCCGGACGGCTATGCGGTGATTGGCTGCGAAGCCCTGATTCGTGATTTCAAGCAGCAGGACAACGGTTTGCTGGGGATTCGGGTCGAGGGTGGGCGCAGGTTTCGCGTGCGCGAGGCCCAGGTGCAGCGCGATCAGTTGTTGGTGGCCGATGTCGAGTGGCTGCAAGAGCAGCCTGAACGAGCGCTGGACGAAGAAGATGCCGATCTGTTGGCCCTGCTTGAGGCCCTGGCGCAACACCCGATGGTCGCTTCGCTGGACATGGGCGCCGATGCGCAAGGCCAACAGGAGTTGAGCCACCGCCTGGCCTACCTGTTGCCGTTTACCGATTCCGACAAGATCGAGTTGCTGCAACTCGACGACCCCCAGCAACGCTTGGACGCCATTCAATTGCTGCTGGATGAGTTGCAGGGCGAGCTGTTCCCGTGAGCCTGGCAGGCTCGGATTTATCCGCGCCAGCTTGGGATTTTTCAGCGGTGCCGCGAGCCCATCGCCTGAAATAGTGGAGCCTCAGCCACCACTATCAGGGAATGAACATGATTCGATTGTCGCCATCGGAGCAATTGGTCTGGGACGCTTTTTTCGTCAGTGTGACCGCACAAGTGATTCAGCAGGCAGGCGAGCGTGGCCCGGAGTACATTGCCGAGCGCGCTGCGCAAATTGTCGATGAAATGTTGCTGGAGCGCCGGGAGCGCTGCGCCGAGCGGCGTTACGCTCCCGTGGATTGGATGACCCCGGCGTAGCTCAATAAGCGTAGCGCAGCAAGGCGTGGGAGGTGCCGGTCAGGGCAAAGAACCCCAGGACCGCCACGCATCCCGGCACGATCAACCACCACACCTTTGGCGCCATGGCCGGTAGCAGGCTGTGGCGCTGGCTCAAGGTCAGGCTGAAGGCGCAGACCGTCATGGCCAGCAAGGTGCCGGCGAGAATATCGCTCGGCCAGTGGGCCCCCAGGTACACCCGCGACAGGGCAATGGCAGCGGCCGGAATGGCGCCCAGCAGCAGCCAGGCCAGGCGCATGCGGGTCGGTTGGCCGCGACCGGCCAGCACTGCCAACGCGAGGAAGAACGCAAACGAGCCGGAGGCGTGGCCGCTGGGCATGCTGAAGCTGGTCAGCGGGTCGACGAGGATTTCTGGCCGGCCGCGGGCAAAGAACAGCTTGCTCCCGGTATTGATCAGTGCGGCCCCGAGCAGGGTGGCGCCGACGAAAATCCCCTGGCGCCATTGGCGTGCCAGCAACAGCAGGCCGGTCAGCACCGCGCTGGCGACGAACATCTTCTTGAACTCACCCAACTGGGTGATCATCACCATGGCCCGGTCCATGGCCGGGCTGCGGTGTTCCTGGACCAGGGCCATCAAGCCTTGGTCAAAATGGTTCAGGTACGGGTAGCCGATAAACATCGCGATCAACAATGCCAGGCTGGCGCAGCCCATCCACAGCGTGGCCCGGCGGTGGCCGCGCAGGGTGCTGTTGAGGGCGATGCCGAACAATACGGCCAGGCAGGCGGCGACCACCCCGGCTTCGGGCCAGAACCCTTCGGGCAGCGGCAACCGAAACGCCGCACCGGCGGCCCAGCCAGGCAGCAGATAGGCTATTGACCAACCGGTGGCGGCCAGCACGCTGACGGCGGCAAAGCGCGGGAAGGGCATGTCGCACATCCCGGCGACCATGGGCAGCATCGGCCGCAATGGCCCAATGAAACGTCCTACCAGCAAGCTGACGATGCCGTACTTCTGAAAGTAAGCCTCGGCCCCGTCCATCCACTCGGGATGATGGCGCAGGCCAGGCAGGCGCCGGATATTCTGGTGGAAATGCCGGCCCAGGTAGTAGGAAATCCCGTCGCCCAAGAGCCCACCAAGCAGGCCCAGCAGCAGGGTTTCACCCAGGGACAGCGCGCCGCTGCCGGCCAGTGCGGCAATGGCGAACAGCAACACCGTGCCTGGCACGATAATCCCGGCGATGGCCAGGCATTCCACAAAGGCGACGATAAACACCGCCGCGGCCAGCCATTGCGGGTTAAGGGTCAGCCAGCCAGTAATGCCATCGAGCCATGGGCCCATACAATCTTCTCCATCAGTGGTGATGTCCCTCTGTAGGAGCGAGCTTGTGTGGGAGCGGGCTTGCTCGCGATGCAGGCGACTCGGTATGACTGACAGACCGAGGTGATGCTATCGCGAGCAAGCCCGCTCCCACATAAGCCCATTCCTGCAGGGCATATTTCAAATCAAAACGTAATCGCGGCCTTCGACCTGACCGCGTCGCAACGGGTTCCGTGTGCAATAGGGCGCGAAGCCTGCATCGACGAAGCGATACATCAAGTGTTCATCCCGCCCACCGGGAATGCCCAGGCGGGTGGTCTGGATAATTTGCGCGGGCGCCACGCCCACATCTTCGACGTATAGCTGCTCCTGGTCGAAGCGCTTGGCGTCCCACATCGGCACCTTCAAATCCAGGGCCTTGCACAGCAGGGTTTGTCCGGCGCAGAGCTTGTGGGCCGGGCGCGGGCGGCCGTTGGCGTCGGGGTTGTTGAGGAGCATTTGCGCCAGGCTGGCAGGTCCCGAAACGTCATCTACCCAGGGGTAAGCCGACTTGATCAGCACAGCGTTGCCCGGCCCCTGCGCGCTGAAGTTCAGGGAGTCGCCGCCGCGGGCGTAGTACATATAGATGTGGCCGCCATCCAGAAACAAAGCCTTACGCTTTTCTGTGTAGCCTAAGGACGCATGACTGCCTTTTTCGGCCAGGTAATAGGCTTCGGTTTCAATAATTCGCGCCGACAGCCACAAATCGCCGACCCGATGGCGGATGACTTTGCCCAGCAAATCTTTCGCGAGCGTTTGTGCGTCGCGGTCGAAAAAGCCATCAGGCAGGGGGTTGGCGGGGATCTTGGGGGGGGAATTGGACATGACGATGGACGGTTGCACAGGCCAAATGTGACAGGATGATATCAACTTCAGCCTTAATCACCGCTGAACGTCGAGTTTTTACAGTTCATTTCGACCATCCGCCCCTCACCGCTGTCCGTAGGACGGCGCGACAGCTATAATCTGCCGCTTTCCTCTTTGCCAAGACCCCACCAGACCATGACTGAGTCCGTTCTTGACTACATGACCCGCCTGGGTCGCGCTGCCCGTCAGGCCTCGCGGTTGATCGCCCGTGCGAGCACCGCGCAGAAGAACCGTGCCCTGCTGGCCGCCGCCGACGCTCTGGATGCCGCGCGCTCCGAGCTGACCGCCGCCAACGAGGTGGACCTGGCCAACGGCCGGGCCAATGGTCTGGAGCCGGCATTGCTGGATCGCCTGGCGCTGACGCCAGCACGTATCGACGACATGATCGAAGGCCTGCGCCAGGTAGCCAAGCTGCCTGACCCCATCGGTGAAATCCGCGATATGCGCTACCTGCCCTCAGGTATCCAGGTCGGCAAGATGCGCGTGCCCCTGGGCGTGATCGGCATCATCTATGAGTCGCGTCCCAACGTGACCATCGACGCCGCGAGCCTGTGCCTGAAGTCCGGCAACGCCACCATCCTGCGTGGCGGCTCCGAGGCCATCCATTCCAACCGCGCCATCGCCGCCTGTATCCAGCAAGGCCTGGCCGTGGCCGAGTTGCCGGCTGAAGTGGTGCAAGTGGTGGAAACCACCGACCGCGCCGCCGTCGGGGCGCTGATCACCATGCCGGAATATGTCGACGTGATCGTGCCGCGCGGCGGCAAGAGCCTGATCGAACGTGTCAGCCGTGATGCCAAGGTGCCAGTTATCAAGCACCTGGATGGCGTCTGCCATGTATTTATCGACGTGGCGGCCGATCTCGACAAGGCGATCCGCATTGCCGATAACGCCAAGACCCACCGCTACGCGCCGTGCAACACCATGGAAACCCTGTTGGTCCACGCCGGCATTGCCGAGCGCGTGTTGCCGCCGCTGGCTGCAATCTACCGTGACAAGGGCGTGGAACTGCGGGGTTGCGAGCGTACCCGGGCATTGCTGGGCAGCGACGTGATCGAAGCCACCGAGCAGGACTGGTACACCGAATACACGGCGCCGATCCTGTCGATTCGTATCGTCGATGACCTGGACCAGGCCATCGAGCACATCAATACCTACGGCTCCAAGCATACTGATGCCATTGTTTCCGAGCATTTCAGCGATGCCCGGCGTTTTCTCACCGAAGTGGACTCCGCTTCGGTAATGATCAACGCCTCGACGCGTTTTGCCGACGGCTTCGAGTACGGCCTGGGGGCGGAGATCGGGATTTCCACTGATAAGCTGCATGCCCGTGGCCCGGTTGGCCTGGAAGGCCTGACGAGTGAGAAGTACGTGGTCTTTGGCGACGGTCATGTGCGCACTTGATGGGTAAACGCATCGGGCTGCTCGGCGGTACCTTCGACCCCGTGCACATCGGCCATCTGCGCAGTGCCCTGGAAGTGGCGGATACCCTCGGGCTGCAAGAGCTGCGGCTGATCCCCAATGCCCGGCCGCCGCACCGGGACACGCCACAGGTCAGCGCGCAGGAGCGCCTGGCGATGGTGCAGTGCGCGGTGGCCGGGATTGCCCCGCTGGTGGTGGACGACCGCGAGCTCAAGCGCGATAAACCGTCCTACACTATCGACACCCTGGAACAGACGCGGGCCGAGTTGGCCGCCGACGACCAGTTGTTTCTGCTTTTGGGCTGGGACGCATTTTGCGCACTGCCCACTTGGCATCGCTGGGAAGAGTTGCTCCAGCATTGCCACATCCTGGTTTTGCAACGCCCGGATGCCGACAGCGAACCGCCGGATGCCTTGCGCAACCTGCTGGCAGCGCGGTCGGTAAGTGACCCACAGGCCCTGACCGGGCCGAGCGGGAATATTGCATTCGTCTGGCAGACCCCGCTTGCGGTGTCCGCCACCCAGATCCGTCAACTGCTGGCCAGCGGTAAGTCGGTACGTTTCCTGGTGCCTGACGCGGTCCTGGCCTACATCGATGCGCACGGGCTTTACCGTGCGTCGAACTGAAAAGGCGCGCTTGAAGGCACGAATAGTCGTGTATTGAAGCGCCCGAACTAATGAGCAAAACGAGTTTTATATGACGAACAAAGACGTAAGCAAAGTTAAGCGCAAAGGCACGTTCAAGAGCGCACCGTTGCCGGTAGAAGCCCTGCTGGTCCCGGCTCCTGAAGGCGAAGCGCTGGTAGCGCTGGCTGTAGCCGCCCTGGAAGACGTGAAGGCCCAGGACATCCAGGTCCTGGACGTGCGCGACAAGCAAAGCATCACCGACTTCATGATCATCGCCACCGGTACCTCCAACCGCCAGATCGGCGCGATGCTGGACAAGGTGCGCGAAGCCGTCAAAGCCCAGGGCGTCAAGCCACTGGGTGAAGAAGGCAAGGGCGACAGCGACTGGGTGCTGGCTGACCTGGACACCGTGATCGTCCACATGATGACCAGCAACGCTCGCCAGTTCTACGACCTGGAGCGCCTGTGGAAAGGCGCCGAGCAGAGCCGTGCCGCCGATGGCAAGCACCACAGCCCTGAAGTCGGTCACGCGCACTTCGACAAGCTCAACAAAGACCAGGAATAAGGAACGGCTGTGCGCCTGCGTCTGATTGCTGTCGGTTCACGCATGCCCAAGTGGGTGGAAGAAGGCTGGCATGAATATGCCAAGCGTCTGCCATCCGAATTGGCGCTGGAGCTGGTGGAAATACCCCTCAACACTCGGGGCAAGAACGCCGATGTGGCGCGCTTTATCCGTCAGGAAGGCGAGGCGATGCTGGCCAAGGTCGGTGCCAACGAGCGCATCGTCACCCTTGAGGTGCACGGCAAACCCTGGAGCACCGAGCAGTTGGCGGTGGAACTGGATCGCTGGCGCCTGGATTCGCGCACGGTCAACTTCATGGTCGGCGGCCCCGAGGGGCTTGCGCCGGAAGTCTGCGCGCGGGCCGATCAGCGCTGGTCGCTGTCGCCCCTGACGTTGCCCCATCCGCTGGTGCGGATTCTGATTGGTGAACAGCTGTATCGCGCCTGGACAGTCCTGTCCGGGCACCCTTACCACAAATAGTCTGCGCCCTGCCTGATGACCCAGCCGATCCGCATCAAGGACCACGAGAAAGACGCACGTCTTGTACGCGCGCGCGTGATCTTTGGCGCGATCGCGGTGGTGGCGTTGATGTGTGTGTTGATCGCCCGCCTGTATTACCTACAGGTGATCCAGTACGAGTATCACTCCACGTTGTCGGAAAACAACCGGGTGCATGTGCAGCCGATTCCGCCGACCCGTGGCCTGATTTTCGACCGCAATGGCGTGGTGATCGCCGATAACCGGCCCAGTTTCAGCCTGAGCATGACTCGCGAGCGTTCCGGTGACTGGCAGCAGGTCCTCGATGTGATTGTCGAGGTGCTGCAACTGACGCCGGAAGACCGGGTGATCTTCGAGAAACGCATGAAGCAGGGGCGGCGCCCGTTTGAACCGGTGCCGATCCTGTTTGAGCTGACCGAAGAGCAGATCGCCAGGATCGCGGTGAACCAGTTCCGTCTGCCGGGGGTGGAAGTGGTGGCGCAGCTGGTGCGCCATTACCCGCAAGGGGCGCACTTTGCCCACTCGGTCGGTTATATGGGGCGGATCAACGAAAAAGAGCTGAAAACCCTCGATCCGGTCAATTACAGCGGCACCCACCATATCGGCAAGACCGGCATCGAGCGTTTCTACGAGCCGGAACTGCACGGCCAGGTGGGTTACGAGGAGGTCGAGACCAACGCCCGTGGCCGTGTGCTGCGGGTGCTCAAGCGCACCGACCCGATTCCCGGCAAAGACATTGTCCTGAGCCTGGATATCAAGCTGCAGGAGGCCGCGGAAATGGCCCTCGGTGGCCGTCGTGGCGCGGTGGTGGCGCTGGATCCGAACACCGGCGAGGTGCTGGCGATGGTCAGCCAGCCGAGTTTCGACCCCAACCTGTTTGTCACCGGGATCAGCTTCAAGGCTTATGCCGAGCTGCGTGATTCCATCGACCGGCCGTTGTTCAACCGGGTGCTGCGCGGCCTGTATCCGCCAGGCTCGACCATCAAGCCGGCGGTGGCGATTGCCGGCCTGGATGCGGGGGTTGTCACTGCTTCCAGCCGGGTTTTCGACCCGGGTTACTACATGTTGCCCAACTACGATCACAAGTACCGTAACTGGAACCGCACCGGTGACGGCTATGTGGACCTGGATACGGCGATCATGCGATCCAACGACACCTACTTCTATGACCTGGCCCACAAGCTGGGAATCGATCGTTTATCGACCTACATGGGCAAGTTCGGCCTCGGTCAGAAAGTGTCCCTGGACATGTTTGAAGAATCCCCAGGCTTGATGCCTTCCCGCGAGTGGAAGCGCGCTACCCGGCGCCAGGCCTGGTTCCCGGGGGAAACCCTGATCCTGGGGATCGGCCAGGGCTATATGCAGGCCACGCCCTTGCAGCTGGCCCAGGCTACGGCGCTGGTCGCCAGCAAGGGCAAGTGGATCCGCCCGCACCTGGCCAAGACTATCGAGGGTGAAAAACCGGTGGATGAAAACCCGATCCCGGACATCGTCCTGCGTGATTCTTCCGACTGGACCAAGGTCAACCATGGTATGCAGCAAGTGATGCACGGCGCGCGCGGTACTGCGCGCAAGGCCGCTGCTGGCGCGCAATACCGGATCGCCGGCAAGAGCGGTACCGCCCAGGTAGTGGCGATCAAGCAGGGCGAGAAATACGACCGCTCCAAGGTTCAGGAACGCCATCGCGACCACGCCTTGTTTGTCGGTTTTGCCCCGGCCGACAACCCGAAAATCACCGTGGCGGTGATGGTCGAGAACGGCGAGTCCGGTTCCGGCGTGGCCGCCCCGGTGGTGCGCCAGATCATGGACGCCTGGTTGCTGGACCAGGACGGCAAGCTCAGGCCTGAGTTTGCCAACCCTTCAAGCGCGGAGGCTACGGCCCGTGAAGAGTAATTTCGACCGCATTCTCTCCAGTGAGGATGTGATGCGTCGCCGCGCCACCTTGTTGCAGCGCATGCACATTGATGGCCCGTTGCTGATCCTGCTGCTGACCCTGGCGGCCGGCAGCCTGTTCGTACTGTATTCGGCCAGTGGCAAGAACTGGGACCTGCTGATCAAGCAAGCGTCGTCGTTCGGCCTGGGCCTGTTGTCGATGGTGGTCATTGCCCAGCTGGAGCCGCGTTTCATGGCGCGCTGGGTGCCGCTGGGATACGTCGCAGGCGTGCTGCTGCTGGTGGTGGTGGACGTCATGGGGCATAACGCCATGGGCGCCACCCGCTGGATCAATATCCCGGGGGTGATTCGCTTCCAGCCGTCGGAATTCATGAAGATCCTGATGCCGGCGACCATCGCCTGGTACCTGGCCAAGCGCACCTTGCCGCCCCAGCTCAAGCACGTAGGCATCAGCCTGATCCTGATCGGCATTCCGTTCATCCTGATCGTGCGCCAGCCCGACCTCGGCACCGGCCTGTTGATTCTCGCCGGCGGTGCGTTCGTGCTGTTCATGGGCGGCCTGCGCTGGCGCTGGATCATCAGCGTGCTGGTGGCAGCCGTGCCGGTGGCTGTCGCCATGTGGTTCTTCTTCATGCACGATTATCAGAAGCAGCGGGTCTTGACCTTCCTCGATCCCGAGAGCGATCCGTTGGGCACCGGTTGGAACATCATCCAGTCCAAGGCGGCCATCGGTTCCGGCGGCGTGTTTGGCAAGGGCTGGTTGCTGGGCACCCAGTCGCACCTGGACTTCCTGCCGGAAAGCCACACCGACTTTATCATCGCGGTGATGGGCGAGGAGTTCGGCCTGGTGGGCATTTGCGCACTGCTGCTGATCTACTTGCTGTTGATCGGGCGTGGCCTGGTGATTACCGCGCAAGCGCAGACGTTGTTCGGCAAATTGCTCGCCGGTGCGCTGACAATGACTTTTTTTGTTTACGTTTTCGTCAACATCGGTATGGTCAGTGGCCTGCTGCCGGTGGTTGGGGTGCCGTTGCCGTTCATTAGCTACGGCGGAACTTCGCTGGTGACATTACTGTCAGCGTTTGGGGTTTTGATGTCGATCCATACCCATCGCAAGTGGATCGCACAGGTTTGAATAAGGTGAAGATGTCAATGCAAGCAATGCGCGGCTGGGCTGCTCGATATGCGTCCTGCCTGGGCTTGTTGGGCGCCTTTGGCGCTGCACAGCCAGCCCTGGCCGGCGATTACGACGGCTCGCCCCAGGTCGCCGAATTTGTCGGTGAGATGACGCGTGACTATGGTTTCGCCGGCGAACAACTGATGGGCGTGTTCCGCGAGGCGCAGCGCAAGCAGGCGATACTCGACGCCATTTCCCGCCCCGCCGAACGCGTCAAGCAGTGGAAGGACTATCGCCCGATGTTCCTCACCGACGCCCGCGTGGCGCGGGGTGTGGATTTCTGGCGGCAGCACGAGGCCGTGCTGGCCCGTGCCGAGCAGGAATATGGCGTACCGGCCCAGGTGATCGTCTCGATCATCGGCGTTGAAACCTTTTACGGGCGCAATACCGGCAGCTACCGGGTGATCGACGCCTTGTCGACCCTGGGCTTCGATTACCCGCCCCGCGCCGAATTCTTCCGCAAGGAACTGCGTGAGTTCCTGCTGCTGGCCCGTGAAGAGCAGGTCGACCCGCTGACCCTCAAAGGCTCCTACGCCGGGGCCATGGGCCTGCCGCAGTTCATGCCTAGCAGCTTTCGTGCCTACGCCGTGGATTTTGACGGTGATGGCCATATCAACATCTGGAGCAACCCCGATGATGCCATCGGCAGCGTTGCCAGCTACTTCAAGCGTCATGGCTGGGTGGCTGGCGAGCCGGTGGTGATCCGCGCCGATGTCACGGGCGATCGCGCCGATGAAGGCCTGACCCAGGGGATCGAGCCGGTGAAAACCGTCGGGGAGTTGCGGGCGCTGGGCTGGTCAAGTCATGATGCGCTGCGCGATGATATGCCGGTTACTGCCTTCCGCCTGGAAGGTGCAGACGGTCCGGAGTACTGGATGGGCCTGAAGAATTTTTACGCAATCACGCGTTATAACCGCAGTGTGATGTACGCCATGGCCGTGCATCAGCTGTCAGACATGCTGGTTCAAGCACGGGGCGTCAAGTAATGCGGGTATCGCCGATCAATAAACCGCTCAAGCTGGTGGCGCTGGCCGCATTGTCCTTGCTGGTTGTCAGTTGCTCCACCAGCCGCGCGCCGGCGCAGAAGGCCAGTGGCCCGGTAGTCCGCGCGCAGCCGGGGCTGGATATCAACCGGGCCCACAAGGACGGCGCGCCGTGGTGGGACGTCGATGTCTCGCGCATCCCGGATGCCACGCCGACCCTGCATACCGGCAACTATAAAGCCAACCCCTACACGGTGCTGGGCAAGACCTACTTCCCGCTGCAAGAGTCCAAGAACTACGTGCAGTCGGGCACCGCATCCTGGTACGGCACCAAGTTCCACGGCCAGAACACCGCCAACGGCGAAGTGTATGACCTGTATGGCATGAGCGCGGCGCACAAGACCCTGCCGCTGCCGGCCTACGTACGGGTGACCAACCTGGACAACAACCGCGTGGTAATCCTGCGGGTCAACGACCGTGGGCCGTTCTACTCCGACCGAATCATCGACTTGTCCTACGCTGCCGCGAAAAAACTCGGCTATGCCGAATCCGGCACGGCGCGGGTCAAGGTCGAAGGCATCGATCCGGCCCAGTACTGGGCCCAGCGCGGCAAGCCAGCGCCATTGATGCTCAACGAACCACAAAGCGCACAACCGCAGATCACCGCTTCGGCGGGCAAGGTCGAGCAGTGGACGCCGCCGCCCCAGCAGCACGCCGCGCCAGTCGTGGCGGTGCCACAGGCGGCGCCGGGCAATGCAGCGGGCGGGCAGTACCTGCAAGTCGGCGCTTTCGCCAACCCGGATGCGGCAGAACTGTTAAGGTCCAAGCTCAGCGGGATGGTCAGCGCGCCAGTGTTTATCAGCTCCATCGTGCGTAACCAGCAGACCCTGCACCGGGTACGCCTGGGCCCCATCGGCTCGGCGGGCGAGATTGCCCAGGTGCAGAACAGCGTGCGACTGGCCAACCTGGGTCAGCCCAGCGTGGTCAGCGCCGAATAAGCAGTAGCGGATCTGGGGTGCTGGCGCGTTTGCGTGCCGGGGCCCTGGTTGCAGGCTCGTCGAATAATAAAAACCCGAAGGCAAGGGTTGAGCTGGCAACTGAATACGCGACAGCCTGGCAACGGGCTGTCTGAATAGTTTTGCCCGCGAGGGCAAGTTTCCATAAGCAATTTCGAGAGACGGATGAACATCACCACCTTAGCCAAACGCCTGTGCCTGCTTGTCCCGCTGATCATCGCGCCCGCTGCCTGGGCCGTCGAAATGATGCCAGCGCCACCGCAACTGGCTGCCAAGTCCTACGTGCTCATGGATGCCGCAAGCGGCAACGTGCTGGTCGAAAACAACGGTGACCAGCGCCTGCCGCCGGCCAGCCTGACCAAGCTGATGACCGCCTACATCGCGACCCTGGAAATCCGTCGCGGCCAGATCGGTGAAAACGATCCGGTGACCGTCAGCGAAAACGCCTGGCGTACCGGCGGTTCGCGGATGTTCATCAAGGTCGGCTCCCAGGTGACTGTCAGCGACCTGCTGCACGGCATCATCATCCAGTCCGGTAACGACGCCAGCGTCGCCCTGGCCGAGCATATTGCCGGCAGCGAAGATGCATTCGCCGACATGATGAACAAAACCGTGACTGACCTGGGCATGACCAACAGCCACTTCATGAACCCGACCGGCCTGCCAAACCCAGACCACTACTCGTCGGCCCATGACATGGCGATCCTGGCCCGCGCGATCATTCGTGTCGACCCGGTGCACTACGCCATCTACTCCCAGAAAGAATTCTTCTGGAACAACATCAAGCAGCCTAACCGCAACCTGTTGCTGTGGCGCGACAAGACCGTCGATGGCCTGAAAACCGGCCACACCGACGAGGCCGGCTACTGCATGGTGTCTTCGGCTGTGCGTGATGGCCAACGCTTGATCGCCGTGGTGTTCGGCACCAACAGCGAGCAGGCCCGTGCGGCTGAAACCCAGAAGCTGCTGACCTACGGTTTCCGCTTCTTCGAAACCCAGACCTTCTACCAGAAGGGCGCTGAGCTGGCCCAGGCTCCTGTGTGGAAAGGCACCGAGCGTCAAGTCAAGGCCGGCCTGGCTGACGACCTGACCTTGACCATGCCTAAAGGCCAGCTGAAGAAACTGGCTGCCAGCATGACCATGAACCCACAACTGACCGCGCCAATCGCCAAGGGCGATGTGATCGGTAAAGTCGAAGTGAAGCTGGACGACAAAGTCGTACACAGCGCCGATCTGATCGCACTCGACGCCGTTGAGGAAGGTGGTATCTTCCGCCGCGTGTGGGATAGCATCCGTCTATTCTTCTACGGCTTGTTCAACTGATTGTGTGCACCCGCAAAGCCCTGCGTTGATCCGACGCGGGGCTTTGCTCGTCGCCACGGCTTACCGCTTACGAGGCCGTTACGCCATGACCGATAAAGAAGTAAAGGCGCCAAAGATCGAATTCCCGGTGACGGACTATCCCGTCAAGGTGATCAGCGATACCGGCGTGGGCAACAAAGACAAGATCCTCGAGATCATGCGTAAACACGCAACGATCAACGACAACCGTGTGGATGAGCGCTTGAGCACCAACGGTAAGTACACCACGATCCAGTTGCACATCGTTGCGACCGGTCAAGATCAGCTTTACGACATCAACAGCGAACTGCGAGCCACCGGTTTCGTACATATGGTGTTGTGATGTCACAGGTTCTGGGCTTTCGCGAGCTCGGCCAGATGGCGTACGAGCCTGTCTGGCACGCCATGCAGCGCTTTACCAATGAGCGCGGCAGCTCGGCTCCCGACGAAATCTGGCTGGTGGAGCACCCGCCGGTATTCACCCAGGGCCAGGCTGGCAAGGCCGAGCATCTACTACTTCCGGGTGATATTGCGGTGGTGCAGGTCGACCGGGGTGGTCAAGTGACTTACCATGGGCCCGGACAACTGGTGGCTTACTTGCTGCTGGATGTGCGCAAGCTGGGTTATGGCGTGCGTGAGCTGGTCAGTCGCATGGAGAACTGCCTGATCGAGCTGCTGGCCAGTTACGGTGTGACTGCCGCGGCCAAGCCCGATGCTCCAGGTGTGTATGTCAACGGCGCGAAAATCGCCTCCCTGGGCCTGCGTATTCGTCATGGCTGTTCCTTTCATGGCCTGGCCCTGAACGTGGACATGGACCTGGCGCCGTTTCTCCGGATCAATCCCTGTGGTTACGCCGGTTTGGCCATGACCCAGTTGAGCGATCACGCAACACCCATAGAATTTGCCGAGGTAAGTGCCCGGCTGCGCGCGCAGCTCGTCAAACACCTCGACTATGCTGAGCAGACGACCCTGACGGGCGGAATCGACTGATATGACTACTGATGTTGTGCAAACCATGATCCCGACGCTGGACATTACCGACCGTCCGGCCCCGGCTCCGCGTGCCAAGGTGGAAGCCGGCGTCAAGCTGCGCGGCGCCGAGAAGGTTGCACGCATCCCGGTGAAGATCATTCCGACCACCGAACTGCCGAAAAAGCCCGACTGGATTCGCGTGCGCATCCCGGTCTCGCCGGAAGTCGACCGTATCAAGGCGCTGCTGCGCAAACACAAACTGCACAGCGTGTGCGAAGAAGCCTCCTGCCCGAACCTGGGCGAGTGCTTCTCTGGCGGCACCGCGACCTTCATGATCATGGGTGACATCTGCACCCGTCGCTGCCCGTTCTGCGACGTTGGCCACGGCCGGCCCAAGCCACTGGACGTCAACGAGCCGGAAAGCCTGGCCATCGCCATTGCCGACCTGAAACTCAAGTACGTGGTGATCACTTCGGTTGACCGCGATGACCTGCGCGACGGCGGTGCCCAGCACTTTGCCGACTGCATCCGTGAAATCCGCAAATTGTCGCCGAATGTGATGCTCGAGACCCTGGTCCCGGACTACCGTGGCCGCATGGACGTCGCCCTGGAAATCACCGCCGCCGAGCCGCCAGATGTGTTCAACCACAACCTGGAAACCGTGCCACGCCTGTACAAGGCCGCGCGCCCGGGTTCGGACTACCAGTGGTCGCTGACCCTGCTGCAGAAATTCAAGCAGATGATGCCGCACATCCCCACCAAGTCCGGCTTGATGCTGGGCCTGGGCGAAACCGACGAAGAAGTCATCGAAGTCATGAAGCGCATGCGCGAACACGACATCGACATGCTGACCCTCGGTCAGTATCTGCAACCGTCGCGCAGCCACTTGCCGGTGCAGCGTTTCGTGCACCCGGACACCTTTGCCTGGTTTGCCGAAGAAGGTTACAAGATGGGCTTCAAGAACGTCGCGTCGGGCCCGCTGGTGCGTTCGTCGTACCACGCCGACGAGCAGGCCAAGCTGGTCAAGGCTAGCCTGGTTTCCTGAGCCTTGGCGCCGATCCATCTGTCTGGATGGGTGTGTATGGAGCTGGCTTGTGTGGGAGCGGGCTTGCCCGCGATAGCATCGCCTCGGTGCAACTGATACACCGAGGCGTCTGCATCGCGGGCAAGCCCGCTCCCACAGTTCGTTGCGCTGTACAGAATAGGGAGAACCAAGGATGACTGACCCGCTTGCCACCGCCGTACCCGCCCTGCGCGCCGAAGGCGTGATCGGCCTCATCGCTCCCGCCGGCCCCGCCGCGCTGGATGTTGAAAAGGCCGGGCAATGGATGCGCGCCCGTGGCTACGAGCTGCGGATCTTCTCGGGGGTGTATGAGCGCGATGGCTACCTGGCCGGCAGCGATAAAGTCCGCCTGCGTGACCTGCATGCGGCCTTTGCCGACCCCGAGATCGACGCCATCTTCTGCCTGCGCGGCGGCTACGGCACCCCGCGTTTGCTCGACAGCGTGGATTTCGCGCTGCTGGCGGCCAATCCCAAGCCCTTCGTCGGCTACAGCGATATCACCGCGCTGCACTTGGCGATCAGTCGCTACGCCGGCTTCGTGACTTTCCACGGCCCGATGCTGAATGCCGACCTGCTCGGTGACAAGCAACAACCCACCGAATCATCACTGTTCAGCCTGCTGCGTGGGCGGCTGGGCGCTGGCAGTGTGCTGGCGCACCCAGTGGCGTACCCGTTGACCACCGTTGAGCCTGGCATCGCCTGTGGGCGCCTGTTGGGGGGCAACCTGTCGATGATCGCGGCCGTGATGGGCACGCCCTTTGAGCTTGATGCCGACGGCATCATTCTGTTTATCGAGGACGTCAACGAGCCGATCTACCGCATCGACCGCCTGCTGACGCACTTGCGCCTGGCGGGCAAGCTGGCGCAGGTGCGCGGTGTGCTGGTGGGGGATGTGGCGGGGGTGGATAGTGTGGCGCTGGAGCGGTTGTTGAAGCAGACCTTCGAGCCGTTGTGCATCCCGGTCCTGTCCGGCTGGCGCAGTGGTCATTGCGACCCGAACCTGACCTTGCCGATTGGTGCGGTGGTGCGCCTGGATGCGGGGGAACAGCGGCTGGTGCTGGAGCAGGATGTGGTGTGTAGGCTCTGAGTGTTTTGCCGCCTGTCAGCACGCTATCGCGAGCAAGCTGGCTCCCACAGGGAATTGCATTCCAAATGTGGGAGCGGCAGTCGCCCTACACCGATCTAGCGGCTACGCAACGACTCCAACAACTTCACTGTCGGATACCCATCCGCCGGCCAGCCCAACGACTGCTGCGCCGCACGAATCGCCTTGCGCGTATTGGCGCCGATAATCCCGTCCGGGTTACCAGCTTCATAGCCATTGGCGCTCAACACCGTCTGCAACTCGATACGCTGGGAGCGCGTCAGCGGCAGTTCGTCCGTTGGCCAATCGCCGCGAATCACCCCACCGCCGCCAAAACGCTCGGACAACAGGCCGACCGCCAGGGCGTAGGACGACGAGTTGTTGTACTTGAGGATTGCGCGGAAGTTGTCCAGCACCAGGAACGCCGGGCCGCGATGGCCGGCCGGCAGCAGCAGGGCGGCCGATAGCATTTCTACGTTGGGTGGCACGCTGGCCCCGGCCGGCACCTGCAGGCCGAGTTTCATCCACTCGCCGACCGGCTTGCGCACTGCACCATCCGCCAGGGCATAGTCGAAGTTCGCCGGCAATTGCCGCACCTCAAAGCCCCACGGTTGGCCTTTCTGCCAGCCCGAGCTTTGCAGGTAGTGCGCGGTGGAGGCGAGGGCGTCGGCCGAGCTGTTCCAGATGTCGCGGCGACCGTCGCCATCGAAGTCCACCGCGTGGGTGTTGTAGGTGGTTGGTATGAATTGGGTCTGGCCCATGGCGCCGGCCCAGGAACCGCGCATCTGTTCGGCCGGGATATCACCGTGCTGGATGATTTGCAGCGCAGCCAGCAACTGCGCCTGGGCGAATGCCGGGCGACGGCCTTCGTAGGCCAGGGTCGCCAGGGAGCGGATCACCGAGTTATTGCCCTGGAACGAACCGAAGTTGCTTTCCATGCCCCACACCGAGACCAGTACCTGGCGATCGACACCGTAGCGCTGCTCAATGCTTTGCAGGATATCGGCGTGCTTGACCAGCAGGGCCTGGCCGTTGCGCACACGCAGCGGCGACAGGGCGCCGTTGAGGTATTCCCACACCGGGCGGGAAAACTCCGGCTGGCTGCGGTCGGCACGGATGACCGCCATGTCAGGGGTGACGTTGGCGAAGGCCGTGTCGAATACTGCAGGGGTGATACCGGCTTTCAGCGCTTCGACGCGAAAACCTGCCTGCCATTGGGCAAAGGTCTGGGTCGGCTGGATATCGAGATTGCTCACGGCCAGGGGCGCAACTACGGCGGGTGCGGCAACCGGTGCGGTCTGGAGCGTGGGCAGGGGCTGAGCGTCGGCGGCGGTGGGTTTTTCGGCGCAGGCGACTAACAGGATCAGGCTGGAGGCAGCAATCAATTGGCGAAGGTGCCAACGACGGGAAAGACTAGAGGGCATGCACAGGTCCAGGAAATACGAATCAGGTGCAGACCTTATCATGCCAGAGGGGCGCTTGCCTTCAGGCAGCCAGAAAGTAAGAAGCCTCCCAGCTATTAGACTGGAAGGCTTCGCGGCGGTAGCTGCCTTTGCCTTTGCCGGCGGGTTCCTGGCGACTGCGGAACAACGGCTGGGCGATGATGGATTTGGCCTTGTTGGGGCCATGCTTGGATGGCTTTTTGCTCATGATCGGGACTCTCCGATGGGGTGGGTGATGCGGTGCGAATCATCTGCCGAAGTTTGGCTGCTGTCCAGCCCGGCGCGATGTAGGAAATATCAAAGACCTGAATACGGCGACGATCAAACCTGTAGGAGCTGGCTTGCCAGCGATGCAAGCACCTCGGTATGTCAGTCACACCGTGGTGATGCCATCGCTGGCAAGCCAGCTCCTACATTGGATTTGTGGTGTTTGGGCGAGCGTGCTATTCGGCTGGCAGTGCCAGGCGCTGGCCGGACATCAGCAGCGACAAACGGCTCAAGCTCATCCACGGCGACCCAGCCGCCTGGCCCTTGATCTGCGCATCGATGCGCTGGGCTTCGAGCAACAGTTGCGCCCAGCGTTGCGCCGAGTGCCGTTGCAGGGCCTTGCTCATCAGGGGCTTGCGCTTGTCCCATACCGGCGGGCGGGCTTGGCTGAAAGCCTTGTCCAGCGGCGTACCCTGGCTGTATTGCAGGGCGATATTGGCCAGCAAGCGCAACTCCCGCGCCAGAGCCCAGAGAATCACCGGCGGCTCGACCCCTTCACCGCGCAGCCCTTCGAGCATGCGCAAGGCATGGGCCGCGTCGCCATTGAGGATCGCATCCACCAGCCCGAACACGTCAAAACGCGCGCTGTCGGCCACCGCGCCTTGCACTGTCTCGACGGTGATCTGGCCACCTTCGGCCATCAGCTTGAGCTTTTCGATTTCCTGGGCGGCGGCCAGCAAGTTGCCTTCAACCCGGGCGGCGATCAACTCGACCGCGTCCTGGCTGGCAGACAACCCGGCTTGGGACAGGCGTTGGCGAATCCATTGTGGCAACTGATTGCTGTCGACTGGCCAGATCTGGATGAACTGGGTTTGCGCCCCTTCCACCAGGGCCTTACCCCATTTGGTCTTCTGCGCACTGCCATCGAGCTTGGGCAGGCTGATCAGCAACAGCGTGTCCTCGGCGGGGCGGGCGCAATATTCCATCAGGGCCGCCGCGCCTTTGTCGCCGGGCTTGCCCGAGGGCAGGCGCAGCTCCAGCAGGCGTTTTTCGGCAAACAGCGACATGCTCGCCCCGGCCTGGAGCAGGGTGCCCCAGTCGAAGCTGGCATCGGCGCTGAACACCTGGCGTTCATCAAAGCCTTGCTGGCGCGCAGCCTGGCGGATGGTGTCGGCAGCTTCCTGGCACAACAGCGGATCATCGCCACTGACGATGTACACAGGCGCGAGGTTGCCTTGCAGGTGTTTGGCGAGTTGGGCGGGGGCGAGTTTCATAGGCTGGATGGACGGGGCGCATGACGCGCCCCGCCTGGTTTACTCGGCAGGAACTTCAACAGGCGATTGCTTGGGAATGCTGTTTTCGTAGTCCTGCGCGGCTTTCAGCGCCTCGGCATCTGCCTTGGCCTTGGCGTCGGCAGTCTGTTGCAGAGCGTCGAGCTGGGCCGGGCTGATCATTTGCAGGCGCAGGACCATACGCTGGACCAGGTCACGGCGCATTTCATTGCGCACCTGATTGACCTCAGTGTCGGAGCCCACCAGGTTGTTGCCGTCATGCGTCACGACTTTCTGCACTTGCAGCTTGTCGCTGATCAGCGGCAATTGGTCGTGGCCCTGGATCTGGAACATGAGCACGCTACTCAACTCGATATCCGAAGACCGGCCGGCACTGGCGTAGCTGAGGTTACGCTGGGTCTCTTTCTCGTCGATCAGTACCAGCTTGTAAGCCGCACCGTTATAGACTTTGACGCCGCTGTTTTCCAGGGTTTGGCGCAGCTGGGTCACGGTTTCGCCATAGGCGTTGCGCGCGCTGACATCCAGTTCCTTGATCGCCAGTTCCGTGGTGCCAGTGCCGCGCAGCTGGAAGCCGCAAGCGCTCAGCAGTACGGCAAGGCCCATAACCAGCAGGTTGCGTTTGATCATTTTGTTGCTCCCCTTGAAACCATGTGGGCCTTATCGAGGCCCTGGAGGTTTTGTTCGGCGCCGGGGCTCTTGCCCTGGCGCCCGATCCGATTAGCTAGCGACGATATTGACCAGTTTGCCGGGCACCACGATCACTTTGCGGATCGTCAGGCCTTCGGTGAAGCGCAGCACGTTCTCGTTGCTACGCGCGGCAGCTTCGACTTCTTCGCGGCTGGAGCTGGCAGGCATGTCGATCTGGCCGCGCAGCTTGCCGTTGACCTGAATCACCAGTTGCAGCGTGTCCTGTACGAGGGCGCTGTCATCCGCGACCGGCCATGCAGCGTCGATCACCGCGCCGCTGTGGCCCAACTGGCTCCACAGGTCGTGGCTGATGTGCGGGGTGATCGGCGCCAGCAGCAGGACGACTGCTTCCAGGCCTTCCTGCACCAGTGCGCGGTCTTGTTCGGTAGCCTGTGGCGCTTTTTCCAGCACGTTCATCAGCGTCATGACCTGGGCGATGGCGGTGTTGAACTTGTGGTGCTGGCCCACGTCCTGGCTGGCTTGCTTGATGGCCAGGTGGGTGCTGCGGCGAATGAGCTTCTGCTCCTCGCTCAACGACGCCACGTCCAGCTTGCCCGGCAAGCCCTGGCTGATATGGGCATGCGCCAGGCGCCAGACGCGCTTGAGGAAACGGTGCGAACCTTCGACACCGGAGTCCGACCATTCGGCGCTCATGTCGGGCGGTGAGGCGAACATCATGAACAGGCGGCAGGTGTCGGCGCCGAACTGGTCGATCATCGACTGTGGGTCGACGCCGTTGTTCTTCGACTTGGCCATCTTCTCGGTGCCGCCGATTTCCACCGGCAGGCCGTCGGATTTCAACTTGGCACTGATCACCTTGGCCTTGCTGTCACGCTCAAGCTCCACGTCCGCCGGGTTGAACCAGGTGTAGGCGCCATTGGCTTCGCGGCGATAGTAAGTCTCGGCGATCACCATGCCCTGGGTCAGCAGGTTCTTGAACGGCTCGTCGGAGCTGACCAGGCCTTCGTCACGCATCAGCTTGTGGAAGAAGCGTGCGTACAGCAGGTGCAGGATCGCGTGTTCGATGCCACCAATATACTGGTCCACCGGCAACCAGTGGTCGGCCGCGGATTTTTCCACCAGGCCGCCTTCATAGTGCGGCGAGGCGTAGCGGGCGTAGTACCACGAGGACTCGACGAAGGTGTCCATGGTGTCGGTTTCACGCTTGGCAGGCTGGCCGCATTTCGGGCAACTGCACTCGTAGAACTCGGGCATGCGCGCCAATGGCGAACCGGCGCCGTCCGGCACCACGTCTTCGGGCAGCACCACCGGCAATTGGTCTTCCGGTACCGGTACGTCGCCACAGCGTTCGCAGTGGATGATCGGGATCGGGCAGCCCCAGTAGCGCTGGCGGCTGATGCCCCAGTCGCGCAGGCGGAACTGGGTGCGCGAGGCACCGAGGTTTTTCTTGATCAGGGCGACTTCCATGGCGTCGAAGGCGCCTGCGAAGTCCAGGCCGTCGAACTCGCCGGAGTTGATCAGGGTGCCGTGTTCGTTATAAGCGTCCTGCCACGGGGCCGGGTTGGTTTCACCGGAGCTGGTGCGCACCACGGACTTGATCGGCAGGTTGTACTTGGTGGCGAATTCGAAATCGCGCTCGTCGTGGGCGGGCACTGCCATTACTGCGCCATCGCCGTAGTGCATCAGCACATAGTTGGCGACCCATACCGGCAGTTTTTCGCCGGTCAGCGGGTGCTCGACAAACAGCGAGGTCGGCAGGCCCTTTTTCTCCTGGGTGGCGACGTCGGCTTCGGCCACGCTGCCGCCTTTGCATTCGGCGATAAAGGCCTGCAGCTCAGGGTTGTTTTTTGCGGCCAGGGTGGCCAGCGGGTGTTCGGCGGCCACGGCGACGTAGGTCGCGCCCATCAGAGTGTCGGGACGGGTGGTGAAGACTTTCAGTGCGCCAGCAACGCCTATGGAGTCGACGTTGTACGGGAACTGCACTTCCATGCCCTTGGACTTGCCGATCCAGTTGCGCTGCATGGTCTTGACCTGTTCAGGCCAGCCCGGCAGGTCGTCGAGGCTCGACAAGAGCTCATCGGCATAGGCGGTGATCTTGAAGTAGTACATCGGGATTTCGCGCTTCTCGATCAGCGCGCCGGAACGCCAGCCGCGACCGTCGATCACCTGCTCGTTGGCCAAGACGGTCTGGTCGACCGGATCCCAGTTCACGGTGCCGCTTTTTTTGTAGATCACGCCTTTTTCGAACAGGCGAGTGAACAGCCATTGTTCCCAGCGGTAGTAGTCCGGCTTGCAGGTGGTCACTTCGCGCGACCAGTCCACGGCCAGGCCCAGGCTGCGCAGCTGGGTCTTCATGTAGGCGATGTTTTCGTAGGTCCACTTGGCGGGCGCTACGTTGTTTTTCATCGCGGCGTTTTCCGCAGGCATGCCGAAGGCGTCCCAACCCATAGGTTGCAGGACGTTTTTGCCGAGCATGCGCTGGTAGCGGGAAATCACGTCGCCGATGGTGTAGTTACGCACGTGCCCCATGTGTAGTTTGCCGCTGGGGTAAGGGAACATCGATAGGCAGTAGTAAGTCTCCTTGCCTGGCTGTTCACTGACTTCAAAGGACTTTTGCTCATCCCAGAAAGTTTGGGCGGCATTTTCTATTTCACGGGGCTGATATTGTTCGTGCATGGCTACTTTTGAACTGAATAGGGGTGGCCTAATCCTCTTCGGTGCATTGTCCGGGTTGATCGACACCAAAAAGCGGCGCGTCCGTGCCCAAACCCTGCGGGAAGTGGAGTTACAGGAAGCGCCGTAGCATACATGACCCCGCTCTATCGAGGGAAACCCTGATTGCGCAGCGCAGGCCGTTGGTCGCGGCGTGCGGTTGGTTGCGTCAGCGCAGCTACGCTGTTTATTGGGGAGTGAGACTTATCTTTAATGAGGTGAGGGGATGGTTGATTCGCAGCGAATGAGAACGAAACCGGAAGTGTATGAAGGACTGATCGACCGCTTGGGTCGAGCACTGGACGCAGCAAGAACCGCGGGCCGATTGCGTGACGAACGGCCCGATGAGCTGGAACTGCGAGGCTTGAGCCCTGCAGAGTTTGAAGTGATCAAGGCCTACCTGGACTTGAACGCGCGCCCAATCCCGCAATGGGTGGCTCCTGTGCCAGCCAGGGAGGCGGTGCGATCGTCCAAGGTGGTATGGCTCAAGGACTTGTCGGCCGGCCGCGGCCCGGAAAAGCTGCGGTCTGTACGATTCAAGTAACCTGCTCAGCGTTATCCGCCGCTGGTAAAGATTGTCGCTAAACCCCGTTACACCTTAGGCTTCGGGCATCTTTGGAGATGCTCGATGCCTATTCGTTATTTCATCAAACAATTATTGCTGCCGCCCGGCATTCTCTTGCTGCTGCTGGCCCTTGCCTGGTGGTTTCGCCGCACCCGCCCACGCTTGGCTGGCGTGTGCTTTGCCCTGGGGTTTGGCGGGATGTGGCTCATCAGCCTGCCGGTGATGGTGGAGTGGGGCGCGCGTGCCCTGGAAACCGAGTCGCCATTGGCCCTGGACGACTGGGCCAGCCTGGCACAACGGGCCGATGCCATTGTGGTGCTGGGCTCGGGCCGCGAGCGCGGTGACCCGGCCTGGGGCGCTGATCAGCCGACTGGTGTGGGCCTGGAGCGTCAGCGCTACGCGGCGCGATTGGCCAAGGCCTCGGGCTTGCCGGTGCTGACCACCGGCGGCCTGCACTATGGCACGCCGCCCAGCGAGGCAGAGTTGATGGCGGTGTCGATGCAGCAAGACTTTGGTGTGGCCGTACGCTGGAAGGAAGAGCGCAGCCGCACCACCTGGGAAAATGCGCAGATGAGCGCCGAGATCCTGTTGCCCCAGGGCGTCAAGCGCGTGGTAGTCGTGACCCAGGCCTGGCATATGCCGCGTTCAGTGTGGAGCTTCGAGAAGGCCGGCTTTACCGTGGTGCCGGCGCCGGTCGGCTTCCTGGGAGTGGACAATGCCCGGCCGCTGGGCGGCTGGATGCCGGAGTTCAAGTCGATCTGGCAGAGCGGGCAGTTGATCAATGAGGCGGTGGGGCAGGTAGGTTACCGGCTGTTCTATCGTTGATGGCGCAAATCAAAATGTGGGGCTTGTGTGGGAGCGGGCTTGCCCGCGATGGAGGTGGGTCGGTCACTAAAAATGCTGACTGATATACCGCCATCGCGGGCAAGCCCGCTCCCACATTGGGTCTTGTATGTCTGTCAGACGGTCTTGGCCATGCGCCCGGCCAGCAGCGCCCAGCCAAACAGCCCCAGGCACAGGATGATCAGCGGCCACGAACGCCATTGCAGGTACGGCGTCAGGTTGTGCATCGGTACGACCTCGCCGTAGAGAATGCCGCGTTCGAACTGCGGGATCTGCTCGGTGATCTGCCCGAATGGGTTGATCAGGCCGGTCACGCCGTTGTTGGTCGCGCGAATCATCCAGCGGCCGGCTTCCAGGGCGCGCATCTGGGCCATTTGCAGGTGTTGCAAGGGGCCGATGGAGGTGCCGAACCAGGTGTCATTGCTGATGGTCAGCAACAAGTCGCTGCGGGCGGCGAGGCCGGCGGCAAACTCCGGATAGACCACTTCGTAGCAGATATACGGCGCGATCTGATAACCCTTGGCTTGCAGCATGGCCTGGTCCTCAGGCCCTCGGGCAAAGTCCGACATCGGCAGGTCGAAGAACGCAATCAGGCCGCGCAGCACATCCTGCAGCGGCACGTACTCGCCAAAGGGCACCAGTTTCTGCTTCAAATAGGTGCCATCACCCTGGCCAACCACGGTGATGCCATTGAAGTAGCGCTTTTCGTGGCGTACTTCCTGGCGGATTGGCACGCCGGTGATCATCGCCGCATCCCGGTCGGCGGCGAACTTGCCCATCATTGCCAGGTAGCCCTCGACGGACTCCTTGAGCACCGGCACGGCGGTTTCCGGCCAGATCAGCAGGTCCACGCGCTTGGAGGCAAAACTCATGTCGCGGTACAGCGCCAGTTGCTCATTGAGCTGCGCCGGGTCCCACTTCATGCTCTGCTCGACATTGCCCTGGATCGCCGCGACGGTCAGCGGTTCACCGGCAGGGCTGGTCCAGGCGTGGTGCTTGAGCGCCAGGCCAATCGCCCAGGGCGCAACCAGCAGCACCAGGCCCGTGGCGATGAACGCGTTGCGCCTGGCCGCCAGCAAACGCGGCAGGTTGACGATCAGCGCCGCGCTCAAGGCCAGGGCAAACGAAATCAGCCACACCCCGCCCAGCGGCGCGAGCCCGGCCAGCGGGCCGTCGAGCTGGCTATAACCGGAGTACAGCCAGGGAAAGCCGGTGAGGAACCAGCCGCGAAATGCTTCCTGGCCCACCCACAGCGCGGCAAACGCCAGGGCATCGGCCAGCGGCGCTTCGTTACGGCGCAGCCAGCGGGCCCAGAGCCAGGCAGGCAGGGCAAAGAACAGCGCGATCGCGGCGGTAAAGGCGAGCATCAACAGCCCGGCCAGCAACACCGAAGCGCCACCAAAGTGGTGGATGCTGTAATAAATCCAGCTGGTGCCCGCGCCAAACAGGCCAAAACCGAAGCACCAGCCACGCCCGAAGGCCTGGCGTGGTGTCAGTTGGCGCATTCCGGCATAGAACACCCCGACCGCCACCAGTGCCAGCGGCCAGATATCGAACGGCGCCAGCGCCAGGGTGGTGATAGCACCGGCCACCACGGCCAGCAGGTTACCGGGCCAGCCGGGTGCGGTGAGACGGCGCATATCAGTCCTTAGCGGGCAATAGGTGTCAGGCGGATCAGGTGGATGCGACGGCTATCGGCATTGAGGATGCGGAAGCGATAGGCGCCGATCTCGGTGGTTTCGTTACGCTTGGGCAGATGGCCAAACGCACTCATCACCAGGCCGCCGACGGTGTCGAATTCATCGTCGGAGAACCCGCTGTCGAAGAACTCGTTGAAGTTCTCGATCGGCGTCAGCGCCTTGACCAGGAAATCACCGCTGGGCAGCGGCTTGATGTAGCTGTCTTCTTCGACGTCGTGTTCGTCTTCGATATCGCCGACGATCTGTTCCAGCACGTCTTCGATGGTCACCAGGCCCGCGACGCCGCCGTATTCGTCAATGACGATGGCCATGTGATTGTGGTTGGCGCGAAACTCGCGCAGCAGCACATTCAGGCGCTTGGATTCAGGCACGAAGGTCGCAGGACGCAGCAGGTCCTTGATGTTGAAGCTGTCGCCGTTCTCCTTGAGGATCAACGGCAGCAGGTCCTTGGCCAGCAGGACACCCATGACGTCGTCATGGCTTTCGCCGATCACCGGGTAGCGCGAGTGCGCCGAGTCGATCACGGCCGGGAGGAATTCCCGTGGGGTCTGGGTCGCCTTGATGCTGATCATCTGCGAACGCGGGACCATGATGTCCCTAACTTGCAGGTCAGCCACCTGGATGGCGCCTTCGACGATGGCCAGCGCTTCGCTGTCCAGCAACTTGTTCTGATGGGCCTCGCGCAGCAGCTCCAGCAGCTCCTGGCGGTTTTTCGGCTCGTGGGCAAAAGCCTGGGTCAGTTTACCCAGCCATGACTTTTGCCCGTTGCTCGATCGGTCTTCGCTCATAGCGATTACTCTAAATCCTTGATTGTTTCAGTTGAGTGTCGATTAGTGTTCGTCGTCTGCATAGGGGTCAGGATGACCCAACTCTGCAAGCAACGTTCGTTCCAGTGCTTCCATTTCTTCGGCTTCTTCATCATCTATATGGTCGTAGCCCAACAGATGCAAGCAGCCGTGCATGACCAAATGGGCCCAGTGGGCCTCAAGGGCCTTGCCTTGTTCTTGCGCCTCGCGCTCCACCACGGCGACGCAGATCACCAGGTCACCCAGCAGCGGGATATCCAGCAGTTCGTCCGGTACATCGGCGGGGAACGACAGCACATTGGTTGCGTAGTCTTTCTGGCGCCAGGTGTGATTCAGCTCGCGGCCTTCAGGTTCGTCCACCAGACGGATGGTCAGTTCCGAGTCAGCGCTGCGCTGGCGCAGGGCCAGTGCGCACCATTGGTGGAACTGCGCTTCGCTGGGGGCTGGCGCTTCGGTGGCCAGTTGCAGGTCAAGCTCAAGCATCGCGGCGGTTGTCCTTCGACAGGCCGTCGTCGCGGTGTTCGAAACGCTCGTAGGCCTCGACAATGCGCTGTACCAACGGATGACGCACCACGTCCTTGGGCATGAAGTGGGTAAAGCTGATTCCCGGCACGTCCTTGAGCACCTCGATTACCTGGCCCAGGCCCGACTTGGTGCCCTTGGGCAGGTCGACCTGGGTGATATCGCCGGTGATCACGGCCGTGGAGCCGAAACCGATGCGCGTCAGGAACATCTTCATCTGTTCGACCGTGGTGTTCTGGCTTTCGTCGAGGATGATGAAGCTGTTGTTCAACGTGCGGCCGCGCATATAGGCCAGCGGGGCGATCTCGATCACCTGGCGCTCGATCAGCTTGGCCACGTATTCGAAGCCGAGCATTTCATACAGTGCGTCGTACAGCGGGCGCAGGTACGGGTCGATCTTCTGGGCCAGGTCGCCGGGCAGAAAGCCCAGTTTCTCGCCCGCTTCCACCGCCGGGCGCACCAACAGGATGCGTCGCACCTGTTCGCGCTCCAGGGCGTCTACCGCACAGGCCACGGCCAGGTAGGTCTTGCCGGTACCGGCCGGGCCGATGCCGAAGTTGATGTCGTTGCCGAGGATTTCCTTGACGTACTTCTGCTGATTCAAGCCCCGTGGGCGAATCATGCCTTTTTTGGTACGCAGCGCCACGCTGGCTTCGGCCACCGGGTTGTTGGCCAGGTCTTCCACGGCCGATTCCTGCAGGTACAGGTGCACCGTTTCCGGCGACAGCTCGCTACCCTTGGTCTCGCGGTAGAGGCGACGCAGCAGGTTTTCTGCAGACGTGGTGTGCTGGGGTTCACCAATAAGCTCGAACTGGTTGCCGCGGTTGCGGATCTCGATGCTCAGGCGTTGTTCGATCAGGCGCAGGTGCTCGTCGAACTGTCCGCACAGATTGGCGAAACGACGAGCCTCAAACGGCTCGAGGAGGAAACGATGGGGTTCTGCTATGGGTGCGTTCAAGGTTGCTTTTAGCCGCCCTTTGGCTGTTTAGGTGAAATAGAGGATAACGCCAGCTGCCAGTGTGCGAAAGCACTTAAGTAATCGGAATGCTGCGCGGTTCCCATGTGGGAGCGGGCTTGCTCGCGAAGGCGGTGTGTCAGTCAATGCATCTGTCACTGATCCACTGCCATCGCGAGCAAGCCCGCTCCCACATTTAGATCTCCACCAGTCAGGAGTATTGATGGGTTACTGGATCAGCGAGCCGCGCAGCGAGTGCGGTTGCGCCGCGTCGATGTGCACGTCGGCGAACTGGCCGATCAGTGTCGGGTTATCACAGCGGAAGTTGACGATCCGGTTGTTCTCGGTGCGCCCCTGCAACTCGCCCGGGTCTTTCTTCGAGTAATCGGTGACCAGGATACGCTGGGTCGAACCGACCATCTGTCGGCTGATCTCGAAGCCTTGCTGGTTGAGGCGATGTTGCAGCGCGTTCAGGCGCTCCTTTTTCAGCTCCTCCGGGGTTTCGTCGACCAAGTCGGCAGCCGGAGTGCCGGGGCGCTGGCTGTAGACGAAGGAGTAGGAGAAGTCGAAACCGACGTCTTCAATCAGCTTCATGGTCTGCTGGAAGTCTTTCTCGGTCTCGCCGGGGAACCCAACGATAAAGTCCGAGCTGATGCAGATGCCCGGCACGGCGGCCCGCAGTTTGCGCAGCTTGGACTTGTATTCCAGCGCCGTGTGGTTGCGCTTCATCGCCGAAAGGATACGGTCCGAACCCGATTGCACCGGCAAGTGCAGGTGCTTGACCAGCTCCGGCACTTCGGCGTGGGCCTGGATCAGGCTGTCGGAGAACTCCAGCGGGTGCGAGGTGGTGTAGCGAATCCGCTCGATGCCATCTACCGCCGCAACCACGCGAATCAGCTCGGCCAGGTCCGCCAGGCGCCCATCGTGGGTCTGGCCGCGGTAGCCGTTGACGTTCTGCCCCAGCAGGGTCACTTCACGCACGCCGTTTTCGGCCAGGTGGATGATTTCTGCAAGCACATCGTCGAACGGCCGGCTGACTTCTTCGCCACGGGTATAAGGCACCACGCAGAAGGTGCAGTACTTGCTGCAACCTTCCATGACCGACACATAGGCGCTGGGGCCGTCGATGCGTGGTTCGGGCAAATGGTCGAATTTTTCGATTTCCGGGAACGAGACGTCCACCTGCGGCAGCTTGGTGATACGCGCAGCGTCGATCATTTCCGGCAGGCGGTGCAGGGTCTGCGGGCCGAAGACCACGTCGACGTAGGGCGCGCGGTCACGAATGGCGGCGCCTTCCTGGCTGGCCACGCAACCGCCGACGGCGATTACCATGTCCGGGTTGGCCAGTTTCAGTTCGCGCCAACGGCCCAGCTGCGAGTAGACCCGGTCCTGGGCCCGTTCGCGGATCGAGCAGGTATTGAGCAGGATCACGTCGGCATCTTCGGCGCGAGCCGTGACTTCCAGGGCCTGATGTTCACCCAGCAGATCGACCATGCGCGAGCTGTCGTACTCGTTCATCTGGCAACCGTGGGTTTCGATGTAAAGCTTCTTGGCCATGGGAATCGTCAACTGGTGGTAAAGAACCGCGCATTATAGGGGGCATGCCCATTGGTTCCTAGCACTGTGCATCGGGTGCCATGCTATAGTTCGCGCCCTCATTTATATCCGCCGATGTGCTGCCCGCCCCCCATGACCAAACGTGAAGCTCCAATCTACAAGGTGATTTTCCTTAACCAGGGCCAGGTGTTCGAAATGTACGCCAAGCAGATCTATCAAAGTGATCTGTGGGGCTTCCTGGAAGTGGAAGAGTTCGTCTTTGGCGAGCGCACGCAACTGGTCGTCGATCCGGGCGAGGAAAAGCTCAAGGCCCAGTTCGAAGGCGTGGTGCGCAGTTTTGTGCCGATGCATTCGATTGTGCGTATCGATGAAGTCGAACGCTTGGGTACGCCGAAGATCAGCGAAGCGCGGGGCATGAGCAATGTCATGCCGTTTCCGATGCCGATGCCTGAGAAGTAGGCTTTTAGACCGCGTTGCGCCTATCGCAGGCAAGCCAGCTCGCACATTTTGATTTGTGAACGCATTCAAATGTGGGAGCTGGCTTGCCTGCGATGACGTCAGAAGGGTTTAGACAACCTCAAGGCAGCGGCGAAAAGGGTGAACGCCCATCCGCACTCTGCAATTCCTGCAAGTAATTGCGGAAAATCTGCCCCAGCACCTGGGTCGCCACTTCGAGCTCATCACGCTGCATGTGCTCGGCCACTTCGTCAGCGGTGTCGAGGGCATCTTCGGCGCCGTTGACCGCCGCCATCTTCAGCACGATATACGCCTGCACGTTATTGGCCGGCACGCCTTCGCCGTGGAAGAACATGCTGCCCAGCTTGAACTGCGCCTGGGCGTGGCCCTGCAACGAGGCTTTCTCGAAGAAGCTCAGGGCTTTGTTCAGGTCGCGGGCAGGGTTTTTGTCGTCGTAGAAGAATTCGCCCAACTCGTATTGCGCCTGCGCATCCCCGCTATCGGCCAGGGCCTGGCAGGCGTTCAGCGCCTCGGCCTGACTGTCGGGCTGAGTATTGAGGGTGCAACGACCCATCGCTGGGATCAACAACGAGTTGCCGCCCGCTTGTGCATGTGCAAGCAGCGGTTGAAGGAGCAACAGGCAGCCCAGAACCAGGGTGCGGCCGGTGCGTTTCATGGGAATCGACTTACCTCTGACGGGGCGCGTGGAGCCACGTGGGGATCCAATAAGCGCGCATTATGAAATAAGCAGGCCTCTGCTTACAAAGTCTTTACTCGTTTTTCTGCTGCGTGGGCAAGTTATCTGCCGGATTGCAGGTGATTTCTCGAAAAAACGAGGAAATTTCTGTAAGCAAGGTAGCAAATCTGACGCCACCAGGGGCGGCGTCAGGTTGTGGCTGTCTTACTTCAAAGCGGCGAAGGCACGCTCGGCAGCATCCAGGGTCAGTTTCAGCTCGGCTTCGCCATGGGCGATGGAGGTGAAACCGGCCTCGAAGGCACTCGGTGCCAGGTACACACCGCCTTCGAGCATCAGGTGGAAGAAGCGCTTGAACAGGTTGGCATCGCTGCCCATCACATCGTCAAAGGTGACGATATCGTCGGCGCCGCTGAAATACAGGCCGAACATGCCGCCGGCCTGGGTGGTGACGAACGGGATGCCCGCCGCATCGGCGCGTTGTTGCAGGCCGTCCAACAGGCGGGTGGTGTAGTCGCTCAGTTCGGCATGGAAGCCCGGGCGGCTGATCAGGCGCAGGGTGGTCAGGCCGGCGGCCATGGCCAGCGGGTTACCGGACAGGGTGCCAGCCTGGTAGACCGGGCCCAGTGGCGCGATGTGCTGCATGATCTCGCGCTTGCCGCCGAAGCAGCCTACCGGCATGCCGCCGCCGATGATTTTGCCGAAGGTGCTCAGGTCCGGCGTTACACCGTAGTGAGCCTGGGCGCCGCCGAGGGCGACGCGAAAACCGGTCATCACTTCGTCGAAGATCAACACCACGCCGTGCTTGTCGCACTGCTCACGCAGACCTTCGAGGAATCCCGGGGCCGGTGGCACGCAGTTCATGTTGCCGGCCACCGGCTCGACGATGATGCACGCCACCTCCTGACCGACTTCGCTGAGCATCTGCTCGACGGCGCCGATGTCATTGAACGGCAGGGTCAGGGTGTGCTTGGCAAACGCTGCTGGCACGCCCGCCGAACTCGGTACGCCCTGGGTCAGCAGGCCGGAACCGGCCTTGACCAGCAGGCTGTCGGAGTGGCCGTGGTAGCAGCCTTCGAACTTGATGATGCTGTCGCGGCCGGTGAACCCACGGGCCAGGCGAATCGCGCTCATGGTCGCTTCAGTACCGGAGCTGACCATGCGCACCATCTCCATCGACGGCACGATCGAACACACCAGGTCCGCCATCTCGGTTTCCATGGCGGTGGGTGCGCCATACGACAAACCATGCTCCAACTGCTTGCGCACCGCGTCCAGCACGTCGGGATGGCTGTGGCCGAGGATCATCGGGCCCCATGAACCGACGTAGTCCACGTAGCGCTTGTCATCTTCGTCGGTGACGTAGGCGCCTTCGGCGTGCTTGAAGAACAGGGGCGTGCCGCCGACGCTCTTGAACGCACGCACGGGGGAGTTCACACCACCGGGGATGTGTTTCTGGGCATTGGCAAACAACGTTTCGGAACGAGACATGGGCAGGCTCTCTGAATTCAGGATTTGAGGAGTTCGTTGAAGGCGCGGGCGCGGCGCGTCACTTCCTGGGTGCTGTCGGCACCGAACAGGCCGTGGACCACCGCCAGCAGATCGGCGCCGTGCTCCACCAGGGGCGCGGCGTTTTCCAGGGTGATGCCGCCGATCACGCAGATCGGCAGCTGCAAGCGGGCGCGGGCCTGGGCGAGCATTTCAACGGTGGCCGCGGGCGCGCCGGGCTTGGTCGTGGAGTTGAAGAAACGGCCAAAGGCAACATAGCTGGCGCCTTCGCGCGCGGCTTGTTCGGCCAGTTCGATCTGGCTGTGGCAGGTGGAACCGATGATGGCATTGCGCCCGAGCAGCGCCCGGGCCGGGGTCAGCGGGCCGTCGGTCTGGCCCAGGTGGACGCCGACGCCAAGGCGCGCGGCCAGTTCGGCATCATCATTGATGATCAACTGGGTCTTGTAGCGCGCGCACAGTTCACGCAGCGCCTGGGCTTCGCGCAGGCGACGGGCCTCGTCGCTGCTCTTGTCGCGGTATTGCAGCAAGGTCACGCCGCCTTCCAGCGCGGCCTCGACGTAGGACAGGAACTTACCGGCCAATAGTTGGCTGTCGGTAATGGCATACAGGCCACGTAATTTCATCGAGCAGGCCCCTTGGTGTTACGAACAGAAATCCAGTGGCAGGCGCCGCGGCACAAATTGCCCTTGGCCCAGTTGTTCGGCGTCCCGCAGGGTGCGCCAGGTGTAGTTGAGTGCCGACTCCACGGCGCTGGCCAGGCCTTCGCCCTGGGCCAGGCGGCCGGCCAGGGCGCTTGCCAGGGTGCAGCCGGAGCCATGATAGCTACCGGGCAGGCGCTGGCAGGTGAAGGTGCGGCGCGTGCCGTCGCGGCTGTACAGGCGATTGTGCACCTCATGCTCGTCGCCATGACCGCCGGTGATCAACAGGTGCTTGATAAACGGCAGCAGCTTTTCGGCGCATTCGTCTGCCGTGCCTTCGGGCAGTTCGGCGAGGATGCGTGCTTCAGGCAGGTTGGGCGTGGCGATCAGCGACAACGGCAACAGCCGCTCGCGCATCGCATAACCGACCTCATCCTTGCCCAGGCTGCCGCCGCCACCGGCGCGCAGCACCGGGTCGCAAACCACCGGCAGGTGCGGCTGCTGCTGGAGCAGTTCGACCACGGTATCGACCATCACGGTGGAGCCGAGCATGCCCAGCTTGACCGCCGCAACTTGCGAGTCGCCGAGCACGGCGTTGGCCTGGGCCAATACCCACTCGCGGTCGAGCACGCGAAAATCACTGACATTGACGGTGTTCTGCACGGTCAGCGCGGTCACGGCTGGGGCCGCATGACAGCCTTGGGCGAGCAGGGCTTCGATATCTGCCTGCAAGCCGGCGCCACCACTGGGATCATGGCCGGAGAGACAGAGGACAACGGGGCGGGAGCTGTAGATATTCATGGTGCGCGAGCTTACCACCAAACGCTTTTTGCGTGGCTGTCGGGCAGTGCTTGTATTTTACGCCGGAGCATGCGCAAAAATGGCTATAAGCCATCATTCATTTGTGGGCGATTGAACGCTGAAAGCCCCGTCCTAGAGCCTTTCAAAAAATTATTTCAATGGTGTCTTTTGGCCTTTACCGGCTATGCTAGAGTGGATCCAAACAACTTAAATGTATCGCCGGTGTACGTCATCTCAAAAGGAATGGGGGGCTTTTGACATAACCGGACAGGCCACGCTGGGGCTCTATGCGCTATTTGCTGATGTTTCTCTTGTGCGGGCTGCCGATGCTGGCCGGCGCCGTCGAGTTCAATGAAACCACCCGCAGCCTTCCCCTCGGCCGGATCATGCAAGTCCTCGAAGATCCCAGTGGCAGCGTCACTATCGCCGATGCCCGTTCCGCGGCACTGGCCAACCGCTACACCCGCCATGATAAAGACACGCTCAATGCCGGCTATTCACGCTCGGCGTTCTGGCTCAAGGTCGACCTGCATTACTTGCCCAAGGATCCCCACGCCCAGCGCACCTGGCTGCTGGAACTGGCCTATCCGCCCCTGGATCATCTTGAGTTGTACGTGCCCGATGGCGCCGGTGGCTACCGCCTGGCCGGGCGCACCGGGGATGCATTGCCGTTTGCCAGCCGGGAAATCCGCCAGAACAACTACCTGTTCAATGTCGATTTCAAGGCGGGCGAGGAGAAGACCCTCTATCTGCGCCTGCAAAGCGAAGGCTCGATCCAGGCCCCGTTGACCCTATGGTCGAGCACCGCCTACCTGGAAGACCAGCCGCTGCGCCTGTATGTGCTGGGCCTGATCTACGGTGTGCTGCTGGGGATGCTGGTATACAACCTGTTCATCTACCTCAGCGTGCGCGATACCAGCTACCTCTATTACATCCTCTATATCGCCTCGTTCGGCATGTACCAGCTTTCGGTGAATGGCGCGGCGGTGGAGTATTTCTGGCCGGACAACCCCTGGTGGGCAAATGCGGCGACGCCGTTCCTGATCGGCGCGTCGGCATTGTTTGGCAGCCTGTTTGCCCGCAGCTTCCTGCACACCGCCCTCTATAGTCGCTGGGTGGACCGGCTGCTGCTGGTGCTGGTGGGCACGGGGGCGGTGGTGATGGTGTTGTCGCTGATGACCAGCTATGCCCTGGCCCTGCGCCTGGCGACCGCGCTGGCGCTGATTTTCACCGTGACCATCTTTGTCGCCGGGATCAGGGCCTGGTGCTGTGGCCAGCGCGTGGCGCGGTATTTCATCATCGCCTGGTCGGCGTTCCTGATCGGCGGGGTGGTCAACACGATGATGGTGTTGGGCTACCTGCCCAATGTGTTTCTCACCATGTACTCCAGCCAGATCGGCTCGGCCATCGAAGTCGCCCTGTTGTCCCTGGCCCTGGCCGACCGGATCAACGCGATGCGCGAACAGCAGGCGCAAATCCTGTTTGATGCCAGCCAGAAACTGGAAGTGCTCAACCAGCAACTGGCCCACAGCAACCAGTTGAAAGACGAATTCCTCGCGACCCTGACCCATGAACTGCGCACGCCGATGAACGGGGTGATTGGTTCACTGGAACTGATGCAGACCGAGCCCCTGGCCGGCGACCTCGCGCAGTACCAGCAAACCGCCGCCGGCTCGGCGCGGGACATGATGCGCATGGTCAACGGCATCCTCACCCTCACCGAGCTGCAGGCCGGCCGCCTTAGCGCGCAGCCGCAGGTGTTCAGCCTGCGCGGGGTGCTCGATACCTTGCGCCAGCAGTTCCTGGGTAATGCCCAGGGCAAGGGCCTGGAGTTTTCCATTGATGTGGCGGGCGAGTTGCCCGATCGCCTGGAGGGCGATGCTGGCAAACTGATGCAGTGCCTGGAATGCCTGCTGGATAACGCGTTCAAGTTCACCCACGAAGGTGCCGTGCGCGTACGTGTGGTGGGGGTGCCCCGGGCTGATGGCCATTTGCATCTGACCTTTATCGTCACTGACTCCGGGATTGGCTTTGCGCAGTTGGATGAGGCGACCCTGTATCAGCGTTTCTTCCAGGTGGATGGCTCGACCACCCGCGAATACGGCGGCCTGGGTATTGGCCTGGCAATCTGCCGGCAGTTGATCGAATTGCTCGGTGGGCGCCTGACCCATCATTCCGAACCGCGCAAAGGCAGCCGTTTCCAGCTGGAGGTGGCGGTTATCGCGGTGCCGCCGGAGCCGTCCCGGGCCGTGGAACTGCACCGCGCGCCACAGGACTGCACGGTACTGCTGGTGGACGACAACAGCGTCTCGCAATTGGTCTTGCGCGGCATGTTGCTCAAGTTGGGCTACCGGGTAAAAGTGGCCGACAGCGGCCCCGTAGCCCTGGCGATGCTGCAGGAAGGGGCGTTTGATGCGGTGCTGCTGGATGTGCCCGAGGACGGCTTCTCCCTGTGTTGCCAGGTCCGCGCCTTGCCAGGCTGCGCTGAGCTGCCGGTGATCGCCTTGAGCGACTCCCTGCAAGGCAGCGCGCGCCAGCATTGTCATGGCATCGGCTTGACCGAGCAGTTACTCAAGCCGGTGCGTTTCGAGCTGTTGCAGGCGGTCTTGCAGCGGCGCCTGCTGTGCCCGCTAGAGGGTGAAAGCGCCGGCAGTTAGGCGCATATGCCACTTTTTTAAGGGTGGTGACGATGCTTAACTGAATTCAAGGCCCCAATGAACGTGGCCTTTTATCAGGAGGCCCGTCATGAATCTGCACCAGTTCGCCGAAACCCACGACGTTACCAACCAGCCGCCGTCCCTGGACGGCGCCAATCTGTATCGCCTCGACCTGCCCTTGCAAGAGTGGTCGCGGCGCTTCGGGGCGGGCTGGGCCGAAGCGCGTATCGATACCTACGGCGCCTTGGCAGGCGGGCCGCTGATGGAGGCGGGGTTCCTGGCGAATCAGAACAAGCCAGTGTTCAGCAGCCATGATCGCTATGGTCACCGCATTGACCTGGTGGAGTTTCATCCGGCCTATCACGAGCTGATGCGCACCGCCGTTGAACATGGCCTGCCGTCGCTGCCCTGGGCCCATCCGCAGCCTGGCGCGCATGTTGCCCGTGCGGCCATGACCTACCTGCACAGCCAGGCCGAAGCCGGCACCGGTTGCCCGCTGACCATGACCTTCGCCTGCGTACCGGCCCTGCGCCTGCAGCCAGACCTGGCTGATAGCTGGCTACCAAAAATCCTCAACACCGAATATGACCCGCGCAATGTCGGCATCGCCCACAAGGCTGGCGCAACCATCGGCATGGCCATGACCGAGAAGCAGGGCGGCACCGATGTGCGCGCCAACACCACCCGCGCTTATCCCGTGGGCGCCGGCGGCCCTGGCCAGCCCTATGAGCTGGTAGGCCACAAGTGGTTCTGCTCGGCACCGATGTGCGATGCCTTCCTCACCCTGGCCCAGACTGACAAGGGCCTGACCTGCTTCCTACTGCCAAGGCAGCGTCCGGATGACACGCGCAATCAGTTCTATATCCAGCGCCTGAAAAACAAGCTCGGCAATTGCTCCAACGCCTCCAGCGAAGTCGAATTCCGCGGGGCCCTGGCGTGGATGGTCGGCGAAGAAGGCCGTGGGGTGCCGACCATTATCGAGATGGTGGCCATGACCCGGTTCGATTGCATGGTCGGTTCCAGCTCCTTGATGCGCCAGGCGCTGACCCAGGCCAGCCATCATTGCGCTCATCGGTTGGTCGGTGGCCGGGTGCTCAGTGAGCAACCGTTGATGCAAAACGTGCTGGCCGACCTGGCCCTGGAAAGCGAGGCGGCCCTGGCCTTGAGCCTGCGCATGGGGCGGGCGCTGGATCATCTGGATGATGAGCAGGAGGCCAAGTTCGCGCGGTTGGTGACGGCGGTGGGCAAGTATTGGATCTGCAAACGTGCCCCGGCGATGATCAACGAAGCCGCCGAATGCATGGGCGGCGCCGGGTATGTCGAGGACAGCATCCTGCCGCGCCTGTACCGTGAGGCGCCGGTCAATTCGACGTGGGAAGGTTCTGGCAACGTGCAATGCCTGGACGTGCTGCGGGCCTTGTCGAAAGAGCCGGGCGTGCTGGAAACATTGTTTGTCGAGTTAGGCGACGGGCATGGCGATAAACGCCTGGCTCGGCATATCGAGCAGTTGAAATCGGCGTTTATGGACACCCAGGACATCCAGTACCGGGCGCGACAGCTGACCGAGGACATTGCCGTGGCGTTGCAGGCCAAGTTGTTGCTGGAGGCGGGCAATGCCAGTGTCAGCGATGGATTTATAGCCAGCCGCCTGGGTGAGTCGTCGGGGCGGGTATACGGCACCTTGCCACGGGGTGTGGATGTGCAGGCCATCGTCGCCCGCTCAACCCCGTCTCTCTGAATAAACCCGGTAAAAAATGTGGGAGCTGGCTTGCCTGCGATAGCGCTGGGTCAATTACCTATGTATTGGCTGACCCGCCGCCATCGCAGGCGAGCCAGCTCCCACAGAGATTGCATTGATCTTGAGTGGGCGTGCCAATTCAGAGTTTGCGTCTGGCGGCGATGCAGGCAAGATGACCTCCTGCATGTAAGAAAACAGGAAGCCTACCGTGACCGAAGCTTTTGTTGTCGTTCAAACCGCCGAAGAGGCCGTGGACCGGCTGGCGGCTCTGCATGAGCGTGCCACCGGCGCGCTCAACCAGGCTCTCAAGCAATACCTCAAGGATCGCGTCGAGCCCGACGCCGCACAACGTGCGCTGTTTCGTTACCCGGAACTGCGCCTGACCTATCACTGCCACGGCGAAGTCCCACAGACCACTCGCGCTTACGCCAAGGTGCAGTTGCCGGGTACCTACAGCGTCACCGTCACCCATCCGGCGGCGTTCCGTAAATACTTGCTGGAACAACTGGTGCCGCTGATGCACGACTTCACCGTGACGGTGGAAGTGGGCGTCAGCCAGCAGAACATCCCTTATCCATACGTGGTGGAGCAGGGCGACGAACTGGCTGGCTCCGGGGTGACCGCCGCGACCCTGGCGCGGGTATTCCCCAGCACTGACCTGTCCGCCGCCACCGATGGCATCGCCGATGGCCTGTATGACTGGGAAAACACCGACCCACTGCCCCTGGCGCTGTTCGATGCGGCCCGCGTGGATTTCTCCCTGCGCCGCCTGGTGCACTACACCGGCAGCGATTGGCGCCATGTGCAGCCGTGGATTCTGCTGACCAACTACCACCGCTATGTCGACCAGTTCATCGTCCATGGCCTGGAGCAGTTGCGCAGCGACCCACGCTTTATCCGCATGGTGCTGCCGGGCAACGTGATCATCGAAAAAGGCATGGACCATGGCGAAGCGTCTGCCATTGCCGCAGGCGTGGTCTGGCACCGTTATCAGATGCCGGCCTACCACTTGCAGGCCAGCGATGGCCACGGCGTGACCCTGGTCAACATCGGTGTCGGTCCGTCCAATGCGAAGAACATCACCGACCACCTGGCGGTGCTGCGTCCCCATTGCTGGTTGATGATTGGCCACTGTGGCGGCCTGCGCCAATCCCAGACCATCGGCGACTATGTGCTGGCCCACGCTTATATGCGGCGTGATGGCATTCTCGACCGCGTGGTGCCGCCGAACATCCCGATCCCGGCCCTGGCCGAAGTGCAGATGGCGTTGCAACAAGCGGCGGCCAACGTCACTGGCGAGAAGGGCGAAGAGCTGAAAAAACGCCTGCGCACCGGCACCGTATTGACCTACGACGACCGCAACTGGGAACTGCGCTGGGCCCAGGAACGGCCGCTGATCAACTTGTCCCGCGCGGTGGCCGTGGATATGGAAAGCGGCACCATCGCCGCGCAAGGCTACCGCTTGCGGGTGCCTTACGGCACGTTGCTGTGTGTGTCGGACAAGCCGTTGCACAGTGAAATCAAGTTGCCTGGTTCGGCCAACGCGTTCTATGAGCGGGCCGTGAGCCAGCACCTGAAGATCGGCATCGAGGCGGTGGACTTGTTGCGCACCGAGCTCAACTCGTTGCATTCGCGCAAGCTGCGCAGCTTTGACGAGCCGCCGTTCCGCTAAATAGCGGGGTGGTTATTTAACGGTCAGGCCACTAGCATGGTCGGTCCTGACCGTTAGATATTCCGTTGCCATGTCCCGTCCGCCCCGTCCCGACTCGCGCCGCCCTGGCGTGAAACCTCCCCATGTCGCTGCTCGCCGTGTCGCCAAGGCGCCGCCGGCCGAGCCGAAGTTGATCCTGTTCAACAAACCTTTCGACGTGCTGACCCAGTTCAGTGACGAAGGCGGGCGGGCGACCCTCAAGGACTTCATCGACATCCCGGGCATCTATCCGGCCGGGCGCCTGGATCGGGACAGCGAAGGCCTGTTGCTGCTGACCAATGATGGCCAGTTGCAGGCGCGGATTGCCGATCCCAAGCACAAACTGGCGAAAACTTATTGGGTGCAAGTAGAGGGCGAGCCCACCGAGGAGCATCTGCAACGCTTGCGCGCGGGGGTGGAGTTGAATGACGGCATGACCTTGCCGGCTGAAGCCCGTCGACTGGACGAGCCGGCGCTATGGCCACGCAACCCGCCGGTACGCTTTCGTAAAAACCTGCCGACCTATTGGTTGGAACTGGTGATCCGCGAGGGGCGCAACCGTCAGGTGCGGCGCATGACCGCCGCCGTGGGTTTGCCGACGTTGCGCCTGGTGCGGGTGAAAATCGGCGACTGGTCGATTGAAGGCCTGGGCCAAGGCCAGTACCGCGAAGTGCCGGCGCGCTTATAAAGCCCCGGACTCGATCAGGCCGATGACCACGCTCTTGATGATAAACGCGGCCACGCCCAGGCCCAGCACGAAGAACAGAATCAGCGAGCCAAAGCGCCCGGCCTTGGACTTCTTCGCCAGGTCCCAGACGATAAAGCCCATGAAAATGATCAGGAGGGTGACCAGGCCGGTCATCATCCACTCTTCAAACAGCACGGGGTCAATCGAATTCATTGGGCAGTTTCCGACAAAGGCAGGCGCGAAGTATAAGGCAAGGCGGCAGGTGCAACGTTGACCTGCGTCGGTGCGTCGCACCCAGGTGTCACTGCCTGAGCGCGCTCAAAATGTGGGAGCTGGCTTGCCTGCGGTAGCGGACTGTCAGCTGGCATATCAGCGACTGAAATTTCGCTATCGCAGGCAAGCCAGCTCCTACAGGGGGTTAGTGGTGAGTCTTAGGTGCGCAGGTGCGTCAACGGCAACTCGGTGCTGTTGAGCACCTGGTTCAGCACAAAGCTGGAGCGCACGCTGGTCACGCCTTCGATCCGGGTCAGGTGGCCCAGCAGCAGTTTTTGATAGTGATCCATGTCTGGCACCACCACCTTCAGCTGGTAGTCGGCATCCATCCCGGTGACCAGGCTGCACTCCAGCACCTGCGGCAAGGTGCGGATCGCCGCTTCAAAGTTCTCGAAACGCTCGGGTGTGTGTCGGTCCATGCCGATCAATACGTAGGCCGTAAGGCTCAGGCCGAGCATCTTGCGGTCGAGCAGGGCGACCTGGCGTGAGATGTAGCCGTCGTCCTCCAATTGCTTGACCCGGCGCGAGCAGGGTGACGGCGACAGGCCAATCCGCTCGGCCAGCTCCTGGTTGGAGATCCTCGCGTCGCGCTGTAATTCCGCCAAAATACTCAGGTCGTATCGGTCAAGTTTGCTCATGGGGCTGGCCTTTGTCGTAACTATTGCTGCGAATTATCTATCCAGGGTTAAAAATTGCGCAAGCACTGTTTATTGACGCAATCTTCGCAATCATCTACCAGCGCCTCACGCCTATGATTACCAACAGAATCACTGCCCGGACATAGAGTCCACTGCAGCCCGCCCAATCAGGCCGGCTGCGGCCCGCCAACCCCACCGGGTTGCGCCGGCCCCCGGGCTGCACACTGTCCACAAGACGGCGTGAGGTGAGCCAACGTCATAAGCGTTGAGCCAGGACGAAGTTCTCAAGGGGCGACCGACGGGTCGCCCCTTTTCTTTTGCCGGCGAAAATTGTGCGGGTGACTGTTAACCTGTTGCAGAACCGGGCCCGGCTTTTCCAGTCTCATGCATAGGCCCTAATCCGCAGTGAGGAATAGCATGAAGCCCATCTGGCGTTTGGCAGGTGTAGGTGTGTTGATGGTCACCATGGGTTTTCAGGTGATGGCCGACGAACGAGACAATTCACCCCGCCAGGGCCAAGGCCCGCAGGGTGGTGGTGGGCAGCATGAGCGAGGGCCGGGGAACAACCAGCCGCGCCCGGAACACAACCAGCCCCGCCCGCAAAACCAGCAGGGCGAGCGCGGCGGCCAGAATGGCCAGTGGCAGGCTCGTCCGCAAGGCAATCAAGCCCCGCACCCGGCACCCCAGGCGGGAAGCAATCTGCCGATCCAGGCCCGGCCCGATTCTGTCGGCCAGACCCAGGAGCCGCGCCAGGGCAACTACCGTGACATTCCCCGGCGCAATGATGGCAACCCGCATTGGCAAGCTGGCGGCCCCGGCTCGCGTCCTGGCTACGACGGCCACCCCAATGACAACCGCTGGCCAGGCCGCCCCGACGGGCACGGCAACGGCTGGGGCCCGGGCCCGCAGTATCGGCCCGGCTACACGGTGGACCGCTTCCCCGACCGCAATTACCGCGTGCCCTATCGCGGCCAGGACTATTTCTTCTCGGGTGGCTATTGGTATCGCCCCCAAGGCCCGCGCTATGTAGTGGTCACGCCGCCCTATGGGATTCGTGTGCATTACCTGCCGGACTATGCGCGGGAAGTGTGGGTCGGCAGCGCGCTGTTTTTCCTCGCCGCTGGCGCCTATTACAGCTACGAGAGCAGCACCCAGCAGTACGTGGTGGTGCAACCGCCGATGGCCAGCCTGCCGCCGCAGCCGGCGCCCCAAGGCAATGGCTATGACGTGGTGGCCTATCCCGCCAACGGCCAATCGCCCGCCCAGGTGCAGCAGGACGGTTACGATTGCTATCGCTGGGCGGTGCAGCAGAGTGGCTTCGATCCCCAGACAGTCACCTACGCGCCTGCGCCGGCGGTGGTGCAAACCTACCGCCAGGCCCAGGGCAACTGCCTGAGCAGCCGCGGGTATCAGGTGACCTACTAGGCCTTGTTCCCCGTGACCACTTCCTGCGGGTCGGCGTGCACCAGCACTTCGGCCCGTGGATAGGCCTGGTGGATGGCATCGGCGGCCTGGTCGCTGATGCCATGGGCCACCGACAGGCTCAACTCTCCCGGTAACTCCAGGTGCAACTGCACAAACCAGTGGTTGCCGGAGATCCGCGTGCGCAAATCGTGGGCGCCCAGCACGCCAGGCACGCCCTGGGCCAGTTCGAGCATGTGCTGGCTGACTTCGGCCGGCAGCTCTTCATCCATCAGCACCGCAAAGCTTTCCCGGGCGATCTGGATCGCGCTCCAGATGATGTAGACGGCGATCCCCAGGCCAAACCAGGCATCGACTTGATGCAAGCCGAAGGCGGCCAGCACCAGCGCCAATAGAATGCTGCCGTTGAGCAGCAGATCCGAACGGTAGTGCAGTGAGTCGGCGCGCACCGCATTCGAGCCGGTTTCGCGGATGACCCGGTGTTGCAGGATCAGCAGCGCCACGGTCAGCGCCAGCGACAGCACAATCACCGCAATACTCAGCCAGGGCGCACCCACCGGTTCCGGGTGCTGCAAACGCTGGTACGCCTGGAAGGCGATCAACACCGCACTGCCGGCGATAAACAGCGCCTGGGCCATGCCCGCCAGGGATTCCGCCTTGCCATGCCCATAACGGTGATCGTCATCCGCCGGGCGCAGCGCGTAGTGCACCGCCAGCAGGTTGACCAGCGAGGTCACGCCATCGAGCAGCGAGTCGGTCAACCCGGCGAGCATGCTCACCGAACCACTGAGCCACCAGGCGATGGCTTTGCCGACAATCAAGACACAGGCCACGCCGACCGAGGCGCGGGTAGCCAGGCGCAAGAGCCGGGCGTGTTCGGTGCTGGTGCTCATGGGGCGCTCAAATCCTTATGCCGCAGGTTGCAGGCCCAGGGCGGCGAGTTGTTGCACGCTGCCCTTGAACTGGATCAGGCGCGGGTCGTCCAGCGGCAGGCTGCGGCCGGTTTCGTGCTCGATGATGGTTTGCAGCTTGGTGTTATCCACCTTGCCGTCGGCGCCGATGGCTTCTTGCAGTTTTTCGGGGGCCACTTGTGCGGTTTTGCCGGGCTCGAAGTAAATCGCGCCGGTGGCGAAGTCCACGCCAAAGGCGATCAGGCCGGGGATCACATAAAACAGCAAGCCGACCGCATCGAGCACGGCAATTGCCGGGTCGATCTTGCCGTCGATCTGGCCACGGCGATCAGGATAGAAAATCGAACCGCAAGCCGTCAGTTGGCTCAGCAGGGTGACGGCCAGAACACCGCCGATGACACGGGAAGCAATACGCATGGGATTCTCCTGAACACTTGTAGGGTGTGACTATAAAGCAGATCTGCCTGGTGCCATCGCTCAAATGTGGGAGCTGACTTGCCTGCGATAGCGGTGGGTCAATGAACAAATCCGCTACTGGCCCAGCGCTATCGCAGGCAAGCCAACTCCCACATGTGGCCGTATTTGAGCACCTGAGAGACCATCGATATCCAGCCGTTCGCCGTTATACTCGCCGCTCTGCCTTGGAGCCAGTATGAATTCGTTGCCAATCGATGATGTTTTACCCGCCTTGCGTGAAGCCTTGGCGACGCGCCATGAAGCGGTGCTTGAAGCACCGCCCGGCGCCGGTAAAACCACACGGGTACCGTTGGCGCTGTTGCAGGAAACCTGGCTGGCCGGGCAAACCATCCTGATGCTTGAACCGCGTCGGCTCGCCGCTCGCGCCGCCGCCGAACGCCTGGCCAGTGAGTTGGGGGAGAAGGTCGGCGAAACCGTCGGCTACCGCATCCGCCTGGACAGCAAGGTCGGCCCCAACACGCGGATCGAGGTGGTCACCGAAGGCATCCTCACCCGCCGCCTGCAGGATGATCCTGCGCTGGACGGCGTGGGTCTGCTGATCTTCGACGAATTCCACGAACGCAGCCTCGACGCCGACCTGGCGCTGGCCCTGAGCCTGAACGGCCGCGAGCTGTTTCGTGACGAGCAGCCGCTGAAAATCCTCCTGATGTCCGCCACCCTCGAAGGCGAGCGCCTGTCGGGTCTGCTGGGCGACGCGCCGATCCTGCGCAGTGAAGGGCGCATGTACCCGGTGCAGATGCGCTGGGGCCGGCCATTCCAGCCCGGTGAATTTATCGAGCCGCGGCTGGTGCAGACCATCCTTGAAGCCCTGCACGACGAAACCGGCAGCGTGCTGGTGTTCCTGCCAGGGCAGGCGGAGATTCGCCGGGTCAATCAGCAGTTGGCGGACGCCCTCGGTGAGCGCAGCGACGTGCTGCTCTGCCCGCTGCACGGCGAACTCGACCTGACAGCCCAGCGGGCAGCCATCGACCCGGCGCCGGCGGGCAAACGCAAAGTGGTGCTGGCCACCAACATTGCCGAGACCAGCCTGACCATCAATGGCGTGCGGGTGGTGATAGACGCCGGGTTGGCACGGGTCCCGCGTTTCGACCCAGGCAGTGGCATGACCCGCCTCGACACCCAGCGCATCTCCCGTGCCAGTGCCACTCAGCGCGCCGGCCGGGCCGGGCGATTGGAGCCTGGCGTATGTTACCGCCTGTGGTCCGAGGACCAGCATGAAGGGCTGGCGGCCTATGGCAGCGCAGAGATCCTCTCGGCGGACCTGGCCGGCCTGGCCCTGCAACTGACGCGTTGGGGCGTGACGCCGACGCAACTGGTGTGGCTCGATGTGCCGCCCACCGCCGCCTATGCCCAGGCCCAGGATCTGCTTGAGCGTCTGGGCGCGTTGAAGGACGCGAGCTTGACCACCCACGGGCAGAAAATGGCCAGCCTGCCGGCGCACCCACGTATCGCGCATTTGTTGTTGCGCGGTCAGGACCTGGGGTTGGCGAATATGGCCTGTGATGTCGCCGCGTTACTGGGCGAGCGCGACATCCTGCGCGGCGCGGGCGCGGATTTGCACAGTCGCCTGGCATTGCTGTCCGGCGAGGAGCGGGCCCGTGGCACTCAAGGTGGTGTGCAGCGGGCCAGGCAGTTGGCGCGGCAATATCGCGGCTATCTCAGAGGCAAGGCCGAGCAACCGGTGGCCGATCCCGATCATCCGCGCTGGCTGGGTGCCTTGCTGGCGTTGGCCTACCCGGACCGGGTGGCCCAGCAACGCCGCGCCGGCGGCGCTGAGTATCGCCTGGCCAATGGCCGCGCGGCGCTGTTTGCCGAAGCCGACAGCCTGATGAAACAGCCGTGGCTGGTCATCGCCGACCTGGGCAGCCGCCAGGGGCAGCGTGAAGAGCGGATCTACCTGGCCGCCGACTTCGATCCGGCATTGTTCGATTCGGTATTGGCCGAGCAAGTGCGCAGCTTCGATCAGCTGGATTGGGACGAACGCGAAGGTGTATTGCGTGCCGAGCGCCAGCGCAAGGTTGGTGAATTGGTGCTCAGCCGCGAGCCACTGACTGGCCTGGACGAGTCCGCCCGCAGTCAGGCGCTGGTCAACCTGGTGCGACGCAAAGGCCTGGAACTGCTGCCCTGGACCCCGGAACTGCGCCAGTGGCAGGCCCGTGTCACGTTGTTGCGCCAACTGGACGCCGGCAACAGCGAATGGCCCGACGTCAGTGACAGCGCCTTGCTCGCCAGCCTGGAGCGCTGGTTGATGCCGTACCTGGGCAAGGTCTCGCGCTTGAGCCATTTCGCCAACCTGGACATCTCCAGCTTCCTGCACAACCTGTTGCCCTGGCCTCTGCCCCAGCGCCTGGACGAATTGGCGCCCCAGCATTTGAAAGTGCCGTCGGGCTCATCGGTACGCCTGGATTACAGTGAGCAGCCGCCGATTCTCGCGGTGCGCCTGCAGGAGCTGTTCGGCCTGGCCGACACTCCGCGCATTGCCGGTGGGCGGCAGGTGGTGAAGTTGCACCTGCTGTCGCCAGCGCGGCGGCCGGTGCAGGTGACCCAGGATCTGGCGAACTTCTGGCGCAGTACCTACGCCGAGGTAAGGAAGGATCTAAAAGGGCGGTACCCCAAGCATTACTGGCCGGATGACCCGCTGGTGGCGGAGGCGACTGCGCGGATCAAGCCGCGCAAATAATCATGCTTAATATCCAAATGTAGGAGCTGGCTTGCCTGCGATAGCGGTGGGTCAGTTGGTCAGGTTCTGGCTGACAGACCGCTATCGCAGGCAAGCCAGCTCCTACACAAACCCTATTCCACATCCGGTTGTGTGCTGTGGGCTATTGCGCAGCGGGCAGCAGGAACCGCGCAATCACCGGCAGGTGATTGGAAATACGCAACGTATCGTCCTGCCTCACCCGCGCTTCAACCTTCTTCAGCCTAGGGCTATAGAACAGGTAATCCACCGTGCGATCCGGCCCATCGAGGCCCGGGTCGTTGGGGAAGTGGGTCAGCCACTGCGCCCGGTCAATCCCGCTGGATTGGCTGTTGCTGGGGACCATCGGATATTTGTCCCACAGCAGATGCAGTTCACTGTCCGGCGAATACTGCCCGCGTCTGCCGGCGTCCAGGCGTAGGAATTGCCCCAGCGGCAGCAGGTTGAAATCCCCGCCAATCAGCCACGGCGTGCCCCGGCTTTCGAATTTATCCAGCAGCTTGATGGTCGCCTGCACCTGCTCGCGCACCGCGCTGTGGCCGGGTGCGGCGTTGTCCAGGCGAGTGTTGAGCACCGCCAGTTGGCCGCCGTCGCTCAACGGCAGGTAGCTGAGCAGCAACGCAGGCTTGGGCTGGAACTGACGGCTGATCAGGTTGGCCGGGGCCACCGGCAGTTGCAGGCGCTCGGCATGTTCGATCTGGTAGCGGCTGAGGGTCACCAGCTTGCGGCCAACACTGCCGAATATATGCCAGTCGGGCACAAAGTCGGCTTTCCAGTCGAAGGCCTGGACGCTGCACGGATAGAGGTCCACCAGGCGCTCCTGGAGCAGCGCCAGTTGATCCTGGTAATGGGACGGCTTGGCGCCTTCGTCCAGTTCCTGCAGCAACAGCACGTCTGGCTGTTCGTCGCGGATCACCCGCGCCACTTCGTCCAGGCTGGAGGCCATGTCTTCGATAGTGGGGCGCTCGTCCGGGCCGCTGCCGTCGGGGGTGTCGTACCAGAACACGTAGTTTTTGCCGGCCAGGTATTGCACGTTCCAGGTCATCACCTTGAGCGCCTGGCCGGGCAGCAGCGTCGGCGCACGCGGGGCGACACAGCTTACGGGCAAGGTCTCTTTTTCGGCGGGGCGCCAGGTCAGGCTGTAGACTAGGGCGGTCAGCAAGCCTGCGAGGATCAGCAGGCCCACCAGGGTGGTACGCAGTAAACGGGTCATCGGCTCGCCTTATGGCGCTGCTGGACAGGCCCCGAGCATACCCGACCGGTGGCCGGGAGCCCAAGGACCATGTTAGCGGGCGTCGGCATCACCGGCGATCAGCATGAACAGGCGGAACAGCACCACGCTGGTAAACAGCTGCAGGAAGCTGTGGGCACTGTCGATCAGCACCGCCAGCAACGGGTTCTGCGGGTCGGGCCAGGCCGCGACGCTGGCGCCCTTGAGCAGCCACAGCGGGGTCATCACGCACAACAGGCAGACCAGGATGCGCAGGAAATGCCCTCGGGTCAGGCGAAAACTTTCCTTCATCGCCGCCAGCGCCGTCATACCACGCAGTACCAGCAGGTATTCGGCGAAGGCCAGGGTGACCATCAGCCACAGCCCCGGCAGGAAATACAGCGACAGCCCGAGCAGGATCAGCAGGGTGCTCATGGCGGTCAGCAGCGCATAGCGGGGCCACAGGGTCAGCGCCATGGCCAGCACGTCGGCGGTGCGCGGCGACTCGCCACGGCTGCGGGCGTCGAGGAACAGGATCAGGGCGGCGGTGTACAGCGGGTACACCAGCAGGCCGACGATCATGCTGTAGCCGGTAAACGCCTGCGGGCCCAGGGTGCGATCGAGCACTTGTTGCAGCACGGCTTCCAGGATCACCAAGGGCAGGCACAACTGTACGATGGCGCCCAGGTTGCGCTGGAAAAAGTAGAAAGAGTCGCGCAGAACGGTCAACGGATTCATCAAAGTCATCACAGGCCAAAAAAGCAGCGGACACTTTAACCGATCACCGACAAACGTAAACCTTGGGTAAAGATCATTGAAACGCCGCAGGCCAGCCCCATTACTGGTGGCGTACCTTGCCCAATGCGGGCGGGACGCAGATTTTTACCGGCAATCTAACGAGGTCGCCATGAACAGCGAAGAGCAAACCCTGATCGATGGACTGTTTTCACGGTTGCAGCAAGCCGAAACGGACTCAGCCCCCCGCGACGCCCAGGCAGAAGCGCGGATCAAGGAGCACATCACTCGCCAACCGGCCGCCGGGTATTTCATGACCCAGGCGATTCTGGTGCAGGAAGCCGCGATCAAGAGCCTGGATGCGCAGAACAAGCAGCAGGCGCAGCAGATCCAGCAATTGCAGGATGAACTACAACGGGCCAGGACAACGCCGCCGGCCACCAGCGGTGGTGGGTTCCTGTCGAGCATCTTTGGCACCAGCTCCCGCGAGCCGCAGCCTGTGCCCAGCGCGCCGGCATCGAACGCGGGTGGTTGGCGCGAGCCGACCCGGCCGGGTTTCAACAGCGCGCCTGCGCCGCAACAGAACTACCAGCAACCCCAGCAGGCGGCCCCCGCAGGTGGTGGCTTTCTTGGCGGCGCCCTGAAAACCGCAGCCGGCGTGGCCGGTGGTGTGATGCTGGCCCAAGGCATCAGCAGCCTGTTCAGCCACAACCAGCAACCGCAGGTAGTGGAAGAGATCATCCGCGAAGAGCCGGCGCCTGCCAGTGACAACAGCGGCTGGGGCAATGACAGCGCGGACACCTACGCCGACAGTGGTTATGCCGACGATTCCTCCTTCCTTGGCGACGACGACTCCTTCGTCTGACACACACTGAACCGGGGCGCGCTGTTGCCCCGGTCTGATTTTTCTCGGAAACCTCCTCTTGACTGGCATACTGACGGCCTTTGCGGGCCATCACGTCCCCGTGCCATGAGGATATGCGGTGAAAAAAATAGCAGTGTTCGCCGATGTCCAGAACCTCTACTACACCGTGCGCCAGGCCTACGGCTGCCACTTCAACTACGCCGCCCTGTGGGCTGATATCAGCCAGCGCGGGCAGATCGTCGAGGCGTATGCCTATGCCATCGACCGTGGCGACAGCAAGCAGCAGCAATTCCAGCAGATCCTGCGCAACCTGGGCTTTACCGTGAAGCTCAAGCCGTACATCCAGCGCAGCGACGGCTCGGCCAAGGGCGACTGGGACGTGGGCATCACCATCGACATCATGGACGCCGCCGCCCATGTCGACGAAGTGGTGCTGGCCTCGGGGGATGGCGACTTCGACATGTTGCTCGATCGCATCATCCACAAGCATGGCGTCGAAGCCGTGGCCTACGGTGTGCCGGGGCTGACGGCCAACTCGTTGATTCGCGCGGCCAGCCGCTACGTGCCTATCGAAGGCGCGTTGTTGCTCAAATAGATTTTCAGATGGGGTTGGAACAGGTTTGGAACGGATAGCGGTCATCGACTTTGAAACCACCGGCATCTCGCCGAGCAGCAGTTGCCGGGCCACGGAAATCGCCGTGGTCATCCTGGAGCAGGGCCAGATCGTGGACCGCTACCAAAGCCTGATGAACGCCGGCGTACGCGTGCCGGGGTTTATCGAGCAACTGACCGGCATCAGCAACGCCATGCTGCGCAGCGCACCGCCGGCCGAGCGGGTGATGAACGAGGTCAATGAATTCGTCGGCACTACACCGCTGTTGGCGCACAACGCCGCGTTCGACCAGAAGTTCTGGGACTTCGAGCTGGGCCTGATCCGCCGCACCCGCCTGCAAAAATTCGCCTGCTCGTTGCTCCTGGCCCGCCGGCTGATGCCCACGGCGCCCAACCACAAACTCGGGACCCTGACGTCCTACGCGCAACTGCCCCACACCGGCAAGGCTCACCGGGCGATGGCGGATGCGGAAATGGCGGCCAACCTCACCGCCCACCTGGCCCAGGAACTACGCCGCACCCACGGCTTGCGCGAGCTGTCCCATGATCTGCTGTGCAGCTTGCAGAAAGTACCGGCGGCGAAGATCACTGATCATCTGAAGAAACATCGCGGGTTCTGATCCCAATCCTGAGAACAACCAGGACCAAACTGTGGGAGCCGGGCTTGCCCGCGATGGCGCCCGCTCAGGCGCCGCCATTCTTCCCCTCCAAATGCCCCAGCGGCACCCGCCGCGCTATGGCGCTCGACAAGATGATTGAGGTCTTGCTGAAGCCGAACTTCGCCACCCGGTTGATCAGGTTTTCCAGTTCCGGCATCGAGCCCACCGCCGCCTGCATGATCACGCATGGGTCCCCGGTGACTCGGTGGCATTCGGTCAGCTCGGGGATTTCTGCCAGTGCGTCGTACACCTTCTGGCTGCCGTTGTTGGTCAAGCGCAGTTCGATCGTGCACTGGATCGGCAAGCCGATCTTGGACAGGTCCACTTTGGCCTGGTAGCCGGTGATCACGCCGCTGGCTTCCAGCTTGGCCACGCGCTCGGCCACGGCGGGGGCGGAGAGGTTTACGGTGCGGGCCAATTGCGCGTAGGTAGCGCGGCCATCCTCCAGCAGGGCGCTGAGGAGCATGCGGTCGTATTTGTCCATGATAAGGCTCTGTCAATAGGGGGCTTTCGAATACAAGGCTTATAGCCCTGATAACCATGATTTGAAAAGTGTATGGGCGCTTTAAACAGGTTTTGTAACTTATGTTTACGGGCGTGGATTCCTAAAATAGCGATCCCTTGTCCTGCCGCAGAGCTGCCCATGCCTGGCCCACGTCGTTTTCCCTTACCGTTGATCGCCGCTTTTTTTGCGTTGTACGTGATCTGGGGTTCCACCTACCTGGTGATCCGCATTGGCGTGGAGTACTGGCCGCCGCTGATGCTGGCGGGGATTCGCTTTTGTACGGCGGGGGCGCTGATGTATGGCTACTTGCGCTGGCGCGGGGTGCCGGCGCCGACCTGGGCGCAGTGGAAAGCCGCGGGCATGATCGGCATCTTGCTGCTGACCTTCGGTAACGGCGCGGTGAGTGTGGCTGAACACACTGGCGTGACCTCCGGTGTCGCCGCGCTGGCGGTGGCGACGGTGCCGTTGTTTACCTTGCTCTGTGGATATTTCTGGGGCGCGCGTAATACCCGTCTGGAGTGGGCCGGGGTGATTCTGGGGATGATCGGCATCGCCATGCTCAATATGGGCTCCAACCTGCAATCGAGCCCGCTGGGTGCTGGTTTGCTGTTGTTCGCCGCCGCTTCCTGGGCTTTTGGTTCGGTATGGAGCCGGCACTTGCCGTTGCCGCAGGGCGCCATGGCCAGCGCCGCAGAAATGCTGATCGCGGGCGTGGTGCTGTTGATCGGCAGCGCGCTCAAGGGTGAGCACCTTGACGCGATGCCCCCGGTGGAGGGCTGGCTGGCCCTGGCTTACCTGACCGTATTTGGCTCGATCATCGCCTTCAACGCTTACATGTACTTGCTCAAGCACGTGCGTCCGGCAGCGGCCACCAGCTATGCCTACGTCAACCCGGCAGTGGCGGTGTTGCTGGGGATTGTGTTCGTGGGCGAGACCATCGGCCTGGAAGAAGCCCTGGCGATGCTGGTGATTATCAGCGCCGTGTTGCTGATCAGCCTACCCCAGTGGCGCAAGCCGAAGCCGGAAATAAGGTAAACTGCCGCGCATTACGCCCTTGCGCTGAATTTTTCCTACGGTAAACACATGACTTTCGCCACACTTGGCCTGATCGAACCCTTGCTGCGCGCCCTCGAGGCGCTTGGCTACCAGACCCCGACGCCGGTGCAGGCGCAAGCCATTCCGGCGGTGCTGGCCGGTCGCGACCTGATGGCTGCGGCCCAGACCGGCACCGGCAAGACCGCCGGTTTCGCCGTGCCGCTCCTGCAACTGCTGACCCTGGAAGGGCCAAAAGTCACCGCCAACTCGGTGCGCGCGCTGATCCTGTGCCCAACCCGCGAGCTGGCCGAGCAGGTTCACGCCAGTGTTGCCCAGTACGCTGAACACCTGCCCCTGACCACTTACGCGGTGTATGGCGGCGTCAGCATCAACCCGCAGATGATGAAGCTGCGCAAGGGTGTCGATGTGCTGGTGGCCACGCCTGGCCGGCTGATCGACCTGTTCCGCCAGAACGCGCTGAAACTCAATCAGCTGCAAACCCTGGTGCTGGATGAAGCCGACCGCATGCTCGACCTGGGCTTCTCCGAAGAGCTGGCGAATATTTACCGCATGCTGCCGAAAAAGCGTCAGACCCTGCTGTTTTCCGCGACCTTTTCCGATGACATCCGCCTGCTGGCGGGGCAGATGCTCATTGACCCGCTGAGCATCGAAGTCAGCCCGCGCAACGTCGCCGCCAACACTGTCAAGCAGTGGGTGGTGCCGGTGGACAAGAAGCGCAAGGCCGAGTTGTTTGTGCACCTGATGCGCAAAGGCAAATGGAAACAGGTGCTGGTGTTTGCCAAGACCCGCAATGGCGTGGATGCGCTGGTAGATAAGCTACAAGGCTTGGGGATCAATGCCGACGGCATTCACGGCGACAAGCCACAAGCCACGCGCCAACGTGCGCTGGATCGCTTCAAGGCCAGCGATGTGCAGATCCTGGTGGCCACCGATGTGGCAGCCCGTGGCCTGGATATCGAAGATTTGCCGATGGTGGTCAACTTTGACCTGCCGATCGTTGCCGAGGATTACATCCACCGTATCGGCCGCACTGGCCGGGCCGGCAACACCGGCGAGGCGATTTCCCTGGTATGTGCCGATGAAGTGAACATGCTCTCGGCCATCGAGATGCTGACCCGCCAGACCCTGACCCGCAAAATGGAGCAGGACTTCGAACCGGAACACCGAGTGCCGGACACCGACGCCAGCGGCCAGGTGGTGAAGAAGCCGAAAAAACCGAAGAAGCCCAAGACCTCCGGTGGTGGCGGCAAGCGCAACCTGGGCAAGTGGGTGGAGAGCGGTGACGTTGCGGCAGAGCCATCGATCAAGCCGGTGCGCAAGGTGCCTGTGTTTAATACCGGGCCGCGTAAGAAGAAGTAACTTCTTTGGCGCCTGTCAGGGCCTCATCGCAGGCAAGCCAGCTCCTACATTTTGATCTGTGAATACGTTCAAATATGGGCGCTGGCTTGCCTGCGATGGCGGACTGGGACTCACCGCAACTATCGGCGCTGGAGCCACTCCAGCATGCCCCGCCCCGCCGCCCGCCCGCTGGCAAAACACCCCGTCAGCAGATACCCGCCTGTCGGCGCCTCCCAGTCCAGCATCTCGCCGGCACAAAACACCCCCGGCAATTGCTTGAGCATCAAACGCTCATCCAAAGCTTCAAACGGCACGCCGCCTGCGGTGCTGATGGCTTCGTCCATTGGCCGGGTTTTCACCAGGGTCAACGGCAGAGCCTTGATGTCGACGGCCAATTGCTGCGGGTCGTTGAAGTGTTCGGCGGGCGCCAACTCGCGCAACAGCGCGGCCTTTACCCCATCCAGGCCCAACTGGCTGTGCAAATGCTTGCTCATCGAACGTGAGCCGCGAGGCTTGGCCAGTGCCGCCTGCACCTTATCCAGCGGCTTGCCCGGCAGCAGGTCGATATGCACGGTGGCTGAGCCTTCGCGGTTGATCCCTTCGCGAATCGGCGCCGACAGGGCGTAGATCAAACTGCCTTCGATACCCGTGGCGGTGATCACGCATTCACCCAAGCGAGGCTTGTCATCCGCGAGGCCAATGGCGACGTTTTTCAACGGCGCGCCGGCGAATTTGCTCACCATCAATTCGCTCCAGGCTGACACCTCGAAGCCGCAATTACTCGGCTGCAGCGGGGCGTAGGGCACGCCTTGGTCTTCCAGCAACTTGAGCCAGGCCCCGTCCGAACCCAGGCGCGACCAGCTGCCGCCGCCGAGGGCCAGTAGCACGGCATCGCTGTGGACAGTTTTTTCGCCCTCCGGGCTGTGGATAATTAAGCCGCCGTCGGCACTCCAGCCCAGCCAGCGATGGCGGGTGTGGATAACTACCCCCTGGTCGCGCAGGCGCTTGAGCCAGGCCCGTAGCAGCGGTGCGGCTTTCATATCGGTAGGGAATACCCGGCCAGAGCTGCCGACAAAGGTTTCAATGCCCAAGCCATGGATCCATTCGCACAACGCCTCGGCACCGAACTGGCGCAGCAAGGGGGCAATGTCCGACGCACGTTCAGCGTAGCGTGAGAGAAATGCCGGGTAAGCTTCAGAGTGGGTGATGTTCATGCCACCCACGCCTGCCAGCAGGAACTTGCGCCCCACCGATGGCATGCCGTCATACAGTTGCACCCCAACCCCGGCCTGGCTCAGGACTTCGGCGGCCATCAGCCCGGCGGGGCCGCCGCCGATGATCGTGACGTGAAAAGGCTGGGCTGGGATCTGGGGCATGGGGGTGACTGCGGTTCGGCGAAGTAGGGCGAGCATTCTACCCGAGGACCGCCAAACTGCCTGATCAAAAAACGTACACCTTCCTACAAGCTATGCGACGCCTGGCTTACAGGCGGTTACGCTCAAGTTATCCACAGGCCGTTCCACAGGCATTGTGGGTAACGCCCACGTTTCAATGACAACCTGATGACGTCCACACCCGCTGGGCACTGTGGTGCAGGATGCCGTGGCGGCGGGCCAGGGCGTGGCGGTCCTTGCTGTAGCCGCCACCGATCACGCCCACCACTGGGATGTCGCGGCCCAGGCAATGGCGCATCACGCTTTCGTCACGGGCGGCGACGCCGGCGTCTGTCAGCTTGAGGTAGCCGAGGGCGTCGTCCTTGTGCACATCCACGCCCGCGTCATACAGCACCAGGTCGGGCTGATACAAAGGCAGCAGGTAGTTGAGGGCATCGTCCACCACCGTGAGGTAGTCAGCGTCGCCCATGCCCATGGGCAGGGGGATGTCCCAGTCGCTGGTGGCCTTGCGCGCCGGGAAGTTCTTTTCGCAGTGCAGGGACACGGTAATGGCATCCGGCGTGTCGTGGAGGATGCGCGCGGTGCCATCACCCTGATGCACGTCGCAGTCGAAGATCAGTACCCGGTTGACTCGGCCGCTGGCCAGTAGGAAATGGCTGATCACGGCCAGGTCATTGAAGATACAAAAGCCCGCCGGGTAATCGTAATGGGCGTGGTGGGTGCCCCCTGCCAAGTGGCAGGCCAGGCCGTGTTCCAGGGCCTGTTCGGCCGCCAGTAGCGAACCGCCGACCGCGCGCACGGTGCGTCGGGCCAGGGCTTCGCTCCAGGGCAGGCCCAGGCGCCGTTGGTCTTCGCGGGACAACTCACCGCTCATGTAGCGTTCGATATAGCCAGGGTCATGGGCCAGGGCGAGTACTTCGGCCGGGCACAACTGGGGGCGCAGCAGTTGGCTGTCCTGGGTCAGGCCGCTGTCGACCAGGTGATCGCGCAGCAGTCGGAACTTGTCCATGGGGAAGCGATGATCCGCCGGGAACTCGGGGCTGTAGTCGTCGTGGTAGATCAGTGGCAAAGGCATGGCAATTTCTGACAGGAACCAGCGAAGGATCTTAACAGCGCTGTACACTCACGCACATGGCAAGGGAGGGGAACGATGGAGCCGATACTGGAGTTGGAAAGCGCGCGCCTGGTGCTGCGCCAATGGCGCGACAGCGATTTGCCGGCGTTTGCCCGGATGTGCGCCGACCCGCAGGTGATGCGCTATTTCCCGGCCCCCCTGGACCGCCTGGAAAGCGCGGCATTGATCGGGCGAATACGTGGTCATTTTGCCGAGTATGGGTTTGGCCTGTGGGCCCTGGAGCGCAAGGACAGCGGCGAGTTTATCGGCCTGACGGGCTTGATGAATGTCGGCTTTGAAGCCGGTTTTACCCCGGCGGTCGAGATTGGCTGGCGCCTGGCCCGCGAGCACTGGGGCCTGGGTTTTGCCAGTGAGGCGGCCTGGACTGCACTGCGTTGTGGGTTTGACCGTTTGCAGTTGGAGGAGATCGTGGCGTTCACCACCGAGGCCAACCTGGCGTCGCAGAAAGTCATGCAGGCCATCGGCATGCATTACGATCCGGCGGCAGATTTTCAGCACCCAAGGCTCGCGGCGGATGATCCGCTGCGCCATCATGTGCTGTACCGCATCACCCGCGCCCAATGGTTGGATACGCTGCACGGATAGGCAGGCCGCCCGATGTTATTACCCGCCGCAGCCAAGACTGCGCGGTTTTGCCCTGTGTGAGGAGAATTTGAATGAGCCAAGTGTTGGAAGATCTGGTCGACTTGCTGACCCTGGAACCGATTGAAGAAAACCTCTTTCGCGGCCGCAGCCAGGACTTGGGCTTTCGCCAACTGTTCGGCGGCCAGGTATTGGGCCAGTCGCTGTCGGCAGCCAGCCAGACCGTCGAAGAAGCGCGGCATGTGCATTCGTTGCACGGCTATTTCCTGCGCCCTGGGGATGCCGGGCTGCCGGTGGTCTATCAAGTGGACCGGGTACGCGACGGTGGCAGCTTCAGCACGCGCCGGGTGACGGCGATCCAGAAGGGCAACCCGATCTTCACCTGTAGCGCCTCGTTCCAGTACGACGAAGAAGGCTTTGAGCACCAGACCACCATGCCGGTGGTGGTGGGCCCCGAGAACCTGCCATCGGAGCTGGAGCTGACCCAGCAGCGGGCGCACCTGATCCCCGAGGCCATGCGCGAAAAACTGCTGTGCCCCAAGCCGATCGAAGTGCGCCCGGTGACCGAAAAAGACCCGTACAACCCGCAGCCGTCCGATCCGGTCAAGTATGTGTGGTTCCGCGCCGATGGCGCCCTGGCCGATGCGCCCGCGCTGCATAAATACCTGCTGGCCTACGCCTCGGACTTCGGCCTGCTGACCACCTCGCTGCTGCCCCATGGCAAGACCGTGTGGCAGAAGGACATGCAAGTGGCCAGCCTTGACCACGCCTTGTGGTTCCACGCCGACCTGCGGGCCGATGACTGGTTGCTGTACGCCATGGACAGCCCGTGGGCCGGCAATTCCCGTGGGTTCTCCCGTGGCAGCGTGTACAACCGCGCCGGCCAGCTGGTGGCCTCGGTGACCCAGGAGGGCTTGATCCGCCATCGCAAGGATTGGGCATGAGCCTGGCGCACGTTAAGCACTGGGTATTTGATATGGACGGCACCCTGACCGTGGCCGTGCATGACTTTGCGGCGATCCGCGTGGCCCTGGATATTGCGCCTGCCGATGACATCCTCACCCACCTGGCAGCATTGCCGGCGGCTGAGGCGGCGGCCAAACATGCCTGGTTGCTGGAGCATGAGCGCGAACTGGCGCTGGGCTCGGTAGCGGCCACAGGCGCGGTGGAGTTGGTGCGCGACCTGGCGGCACGGGGCTGTCGCCTGGGGATCCTGACGCGCAACGCCCAGGAACTGGCGCACATCACCTTGAAAGCCATCGGCCTGGCGGACTGTTTTGCCGTGGAAGATGTGTTGGGCCGCGACGACGCACCGCCCAAGCCGGATCCCGGTGGCCTGTTGAAGCTGGCCCAGGCCTGGGAGGTGGCGCCCGCCGAGATGGTGATGGTGGGGGACTATCGCTTCGACCTGGATTGCGGGCGGGCGGCGGGGGCGCAGACGGTGTTGGTCAACGTTCCCGAAAACCCATGGCCGGAATTGGCCGATTGGCATGCCAAGGACTGCGCGGCATTGCGCCAGATGATCTAGCCAACCCCCCACAAATCGCCGGTAGGAGCTGGCTTGCCAGCGATAACGGTGGGTCAGCCAATACAGATGTTGACTGATCCGTCGCTATCGCAGGCAAGCCTGCTCTTACATTTTTGATTAGAGGGATCAGTGGAACACGGCCTTCTGCCCCTCGGGCGAGGTGAACATCTTGTCGCCGTCATGCCCAACCCCTGGCACTTCAACCAACCTCTGGCTCAATTGCGGATGCCGCAGCTTGAGGTAGTCAAAATAGTTGTGCCCACGAATCAGCCGATAAGCCCCCTGGGTCTCGGCCGCGCAGCTCTTGTCCAGGGCCGGGTGGTCGGGGTCGGTATCCTGCTGGCCCAGCAGGTAAGTGATATCGCGCGCGACGTAGGCTTTTTCCAGTTGCTGGGGGCTTTGGCCATTGGCGTAGGCCGGCAGCTTTTGCATGCCGTACTTCCAGTCATTGAAGTCCGGGCAACTGGCCGGGGCAAACTGCACCGGGCGTTGCGGGCTGAAGTAGGCGTAGGACGACGGGTTGGCGATCACATAGCGCAGGCTGATCCCCGCTGCTTGCAGCGCCGAGTGGTCATGGCCGGTCAGGGCAAAGCGCTGCACCACCTGCCCGCCACCGGAATGCCCGGCGACCACTATTTCCTTGAGGGCCGGGAACAGCTTGCGGTTGCCCAAGTGCTTGATGATCTGGTCCAGGGCGCCGTAGGAACTGATCTGGCCATGGCCGATTGACGCCTCGCCAGCCATCCACCCATTGCCATGCCAGCGCAGCACGCTATCGCCCAGGTGATGGCGCTGGATATCGGCCGCGTTGAGAAACTGCGGCGCGATCACCAGGGTATTGGCACTTTGCCCGGCATGGGCCGCTGCGTCTTCGGCGCTTTTGAGGTAGGTCTGGGCGTTGCGCAGCCGGCCATGCACGATGATCAGCGCGCGGGTCACTTGCGGCAGTGGCTGGCGCCAGTCCTGGCTCAGGCCCAGGCTCAGGTCGCCGGCTTGCAGGGTGAAACGCTCGGGGCTGACCACCTTGACCGCCTGCCCGGCGGCGAAGGCGGGGGCAGAGCAGGCGACCATCAAGCCCAGCAGCCATGCGGATCGTCTGTTCATTTAAAGACTCTTGGCCGAAAACGTGTCGCATTGGCTGATCTGGCCCTGGGCAAAGCCAGTCTTGAACCAGCGGACCCGCTGCTGCGAGGTGCCATGGGTGAACGAGTCGGGTACCACGCGGCCCTGGCCCTGTTGCTGCAGGCGGTCATCGCCGATGGCGTTGGCGGCGTTCAGTGCTTCTTCGATGTCGCCCGGTTCCAGCCAGTTCAGGCGCTTTTGCGCGCGGTTGGCCCAGACTCCGGCGAAGCAGTCGGCCTGTAGTTCCTGGCGCACCAGCAGGCCGCCATCGCCTTGCATCTGCCGGCCTTGCTGGCGCGCGACCTGGATCTTCGACGAAATCCCCAGCAGGGTCTGCACGTGGTGGCCGACTTCGTGGGCAATCACATAGGCCTGGGCAAAGTCGCCAGCCGCCTGGAAGCGTTGGGACATTTCCCGGAAGAAATCCAGGTCCAGGTAGACCTGCTGGTCGGCCGGGCAGTAGAACGGGCCGCTGGCGGAGGTCGCGCCACCGCAGGCGGAATTCACCCGGCCACGGAACAGGATCAACTTGGGGTTCTTGTAGGCCAGGCCGTTTTCCTGGAACACCTGGCCCCAGGTGTCTTCGGTGTCGCCCAGTACGGCGCGTACGAAGTCTGCCTGCTCATCATTGGCGGGCGGTGCCTGGCGTGTTTGCGGGCTGACCGAAGGGGCCTGCTCGGTCATCTGGCCGCTCAGTTGCCCGAGGATCTGCATCGGGTCCTGGCCGGTGAGCAGGCCGATGCCGACGATCAGCACAATGGCGGTCAGGCTCAGGCCCTTACCGCCGCCAAAGCGCATGCCGCCGCCACCGCCGCCGTCATTGCGCGCGTCGACCACGTTGTCGCTGCGTCGACCCTTTTTCCATAGCATGGGGCAATCCTCTTGATGTACCTGTTTGCACCGCGTTTTTGTAGGAGCCGGCTTGCCGGCGATGGTCGTCAACGATGATGTTGGCTACCTGACGCCCCGCGCGCTAAATCGGCCGCTATCGCCGGCAAGCCGGCTCCTACAGTGGGGGTTGTGATTGAGTATGGCCGTTATTCGCGGCAATACCCTTCGCCCGTATTGACCACCAGGCAATCTTTTTTATCTGCCAGCCATCTCAAGCCAGTGGCTGCGCCGTCGCCGGCACGCAGCATCTGCGGGCCGTCCGGCCGGTTGAAGGTGATGCCGTCTTCGCTGGCCTCACCTTTAAACGTGCCGGAGGCGTCGGCATCCAGGCCGTACTGCATGCTCAGCAGGTAATGCCCGCGACCGATGCTGTCGTCCTTGCTGACGGTCAGGTGCAGGCCTTCGACGCCGATCCACTTGCCGACCCATTTGTCGGTGGGCGGGGTTTGCGGCACCAGGGTCGCCTGGACCGATGGCGGTGCGGGCTTCGGGGCCTCGGGGGCTTTATCGCAGGCGCTGAGCAGGGCGAGGGTCGAAAGGAGCAACAGGGTTTTTTTCATCGGGGATTGGCCTTGGTTAAAAAGCCTGCAATGGCAGGCTGGCGTGCAGCGTTGGACTGGGTTTGGGCGAATTAGTGCGCTGATCGCCCGCTGTTTGGTTATGCTCTTGAGACCGATGCACCACCCGCTCTAGATTAGCGCGTTGAGTGCCACTGCTTGCGGCGGTCATTTCAGCCTGTCACGCACGAGAATTCAATGACCCTCAGCACCCCTCTTTCCGGCGTCAACCATCCCTTCAAGGGCATCGTGCTGATTGTGCTGGCGACGTTTTTGTTTTCCAGCCACGACGCCTTGTCCAAATACCTCGCCGGCTTCTATCCGATCGTGATGGTGGTGTGGGCCCGCTACATGGTGCATACGCTGCTGATGGCGGGGATTTTCCTGCCGCAATCGGGCCTGCGTGTGCTGCGCAGCAAGCGCCCATTGTTGCAGGTGGCCAGGGCCTTGTGCCTGCTGGGCACCAGCCTGTTTTTTACCGCAGCCCTGCATTACATCCCGCTGGCGGAGGCCACGGCGGTGAACTTCCTCGCGCCGATCCTGGTGACGGCCCTGTCGGTTCCGCTGCTGGGCGAGCATGTAACGCGTGGCCAGTGGCTGGCGGTGATCTGCGGGTTTGTCGGGGTGATCATCATCGTGCACCCGGGCGGTGAGTTGTTCACCCCGGCGGTGTTGTTGCCATTGGTCTCGGCGTTGTTCTTCTGCTTCTACCAACTGCTGACCCGCATCCTCAGCCAGTACGACAGCCCGACCACCAGCAACTTCTTCGCCGGCCTGTGCAACACCCTGGTGATGAGCGCGCTGGTGCCGTTTTTCTGGGAGGTGCCGAGCCTGGGCCACGGCCTGTTGATGCTGGCGCTGGGCACCTGCGGGATGACCGCGCACTTGATGCTGACCCAGGCCTTCCGCTTTGCCGCGCCGGCCTTGCTGGCACCGTTTGGCTATTGCCAGATCGTGTTTGCGGGGTTGTTGGGCTGGCTGGTGTTCAATCACACCCCGGACCTGACCACGGTGGTCGGGATCGGGGTGATCTGCCTGAGTGGCTTGGCCGCTGCCTGGCAGCAGCGGCGGCGTTGAGTCACACCGCGACGGTGGGGATCTTGCGCGGCGCCATGAAGTACATCCAGGTCAGGGCGATGAAGTACATCGCCGGGATCAGGGTGAACAGCACGGTGTAGTTGTTATGGGTCACGGTCAGGATATGGCCGACGATCTGCGTCATGAACATCCCGCCGATGGCTGCGCACATCCCGCCAAAGCCAAACACCGTGCTCATCATGTGCTTGGGCGTGTAGTCCATCACCAGGCTCCAGATGTTGGCAGTCCAGGCCTGGTGCGCGCCGATGGCCAGGGAGATGGCAAACACCGCGACCCACAGCTGGCTGGAACCTGCGGCCATGATCACGCCGACGATGCAGCAGGCAAACAGCAGCATCGACAGCAAGCGCGCCTTGATCGGCTGCATGCCGCGCCCGATCAGGAACGAGGACAGAATCCCGCCGCCCACGCTGCCGAAGTCCGCCGTCAGGTAAATGATGATCAGCGGGATACCCATCTGCGTCACGTTGATCCCCAGGTTGTATTGCTGGTTGAGGAACGGCGGCAGCCAGTACAGGTAGAACCAGAACACCGGGGCGGTCAGGGCATAGGCAATGGCGAAGGCCCAGGTGCCGCGCATGCGCAGGATGCGGCTGAAAGGCACGCGGGGCTGTTCCGGCTCGATTTCCTGTTGCACGTAGTCCAGTTCTGACTGTTTTACGCTCGGATGGTCTTCCGGGTTGTAGTACTTCAGGCCCCAGAACACCAGCCAGATCCCACCCAGTGCCGCCATGCACAAAAAGGCGGCCTGCCAGCCCCACACATGCAGCACCAGCGGCAGCAACATTGGCGTGAGCATGGCGCCGACGTTGGTGCCGGCGTTGAAGATCCCGGTAGCCACTGCTCGCTCGCCGGCGGGGAACCACAGGCGGGTGGTCTTGACGCAAGCGGGGTAGTTGGCCGCTTCGGTCAGGCCGAGGATAAAGCGGCAGACCATAAAGCCTACCGCCGAGGTCGCCAGGCCGTGGGCGCCGGTGGCGATGCTCCACAACAGCACTGCGCAGAAGAACACGCGCTTGACGCCGACCCGGTCGATCAACCGGCCTTGCAACACAAAACCAATGGCGTAGCCGACCTGGAACCAGAAGTTGATGTTGGCGTAGTCCATCGCCGTCCAGCTCATCTCCTTGGCCAGGATCGGTTGCATCACGCCCAGGGCGGCGCGGTCGATGTAGTTCAGGGTGGTGGCGAAAAACACCAGGGCCAGCATGCCCCAGCGGGTTTTGCCAACGGCGAGGGCGCCGCGAATCTTGTCGCCAATGGCCGCTTGCGGGTTGCCGGGGCGCGGGGCCACGGCGGAATTTTGCGAAGGCATGAGAGGTACCCGTTTTTTGAAATTTTTATGGTGTGTTCTGGGTCTTGATCACAGGTAGGCGCCTTGAGAAAACGGCCCTGGATGCGCAATCGATGGTGCGCAGTGGCTAAAAAATCGTCAATTCGCCAATCGCCATTGTGTTCGATAATCGCCCATAAAACTAACCGGTTGGTACATTTTAAATTGCTGCTTTATCGCGCGCGGCCAATAATTTGCCGCAAACAAGACCAGCCTTCATTGCCGGGAGTCACCCCATGCAACGTTCCATCGCCACTGTTTCCTTGAGCGGCACCCTGCCGGAAAAGCTCGAAGCCATTGCTGCGGCCGGGTTCGATGGGGTGGAAATCTTCGAGAACGACTTGCTGTATTACGACGGCAGCCCCCGTGAAGTGCGGCAGATGTGTGCTGACCTGGGCATTGCCATCACCTTGTTCCAGCCGTTTCGCGACTTTGAAGGATGCCGCCGTGAACGCCTGGCGCGCAACCTGGAGCGGGCCGAGCGCAAGTTCGACCTGATGCAGGAGCTGGGCACTGACCTGGTGCTGGTGTGCAGCAATGCCTCGGCGGACTCCACGGGCGAGCATTCGATCCTGCGTGATGACCTCAGCCTGCTGGCCGAACACGCCGGGCGTCGTGGCTTGCGCATTGGCTATGAAGCCCTGGCCTGGGGCCGGCACGTCAATACCTGGCAACAGGTGTGGCAACTGGTGCGGGAGATCGATCACCCGAGCCTCGGGGTGCTGCTGGACAGTTTTCATACCTTGTCGCTCAAGGGCGATCCGGCGGCTATCGCCCAGATCCCTGGTGACAAAATCTTCTTCGTGCAAATGGCCGACGCGCCGATCCTGGCCATGGACGTGCTGGAGTGGAGCCGGCACTTTCGCTGCTTCCCTGGCCAGGGCGAGTTCGACCTGCCGGGTTTTCTTGCGCCGATCATCCAGAGTGGCTACACCGGGCCGCTGTCCCTGGAGATTTTCAACGACGGCTTTCGCGCCGCGCCCACCCGGGCCAACGCGGCGGATGGTTTGCGCTCGCTGCTGTACCTGGAAGAGAAGACCCGCCAACGCCTGGAGCAGCAGGCCGCGCCGTTGGATATCCTGTTTGAGACCCCGGCCGCCAGCGAGTACGACGGTATCGAGTTCCTGGAGTTTGCGGTGGATGAAAACCTCGGCGCCCGGCTGACCCAATGGCTGCAACGCCTGGGCTTCGTCAAGGCCGGGCAGCACCGTTCCAAGAGTGTGAGCCTGCTGCGCCAGGGTGATATCAACCTGATCCTCAACTGCGAGCCGTACTCCTTTGCCCACAACTTTTTCGAGGCCCATGGCCCGTCGTTGTGCGCCACGGCGATTCGCGTCAAGGACAGCGCCAAGGCGCTGGAGCGGGCGGTGGCCTACAAGGGCCAGCCTTATCGCGGCCTGGTCGGGCCCAACGAGTTGGAGCTGGCGGCGGTGCGTGCGCCGGATGGCAGCCTGATCTACCTGGTGGACCAGCATGCCGGCGGGATCTACGACACCGATTTCCACCTGCAAGCGTCCAGCACCAGCGGCGGCGGCTTGCTGCGCATCGACCATATGGCCATGGCTTTGCCGGCCGACAGCCTCGACAGTTGGGTGCTGTTCTACAAGAGCCTGCTGGATTTCGAGGCCGACGATGAAGTGGTGCTGCCGGACCCTTATGGCCTGGTCAAGAGTCGGGCGCTGCGCAGCCGCTGCAGTTCGATCCGCCTGCCGCTGAATATTTCCGAGAACCGCAATACGGCAATTTCCCACGCGCTATCGAGCTACCGTGGCTCCGGCGTGCACCACATTGCCTTCGATTGCGCGGACATTTTCGCCGAGGTCAGCCGGGCCAAGGAGGCGGGCGTGCCACTGCTGGATATCCCGCTCAACTACTACGATGATCTGGCAGCGCGTTTTGATTTCGACGATCAGTTCCTCAGCGAACTGGCGTACTACAACGTGCTGTACGACCGTGACGCCCAGGGCGGTGAGCTGTTTCATGTGTACACCGAACCGTTCGAAGGGCGGTTTTTCTTCGAGATCATCCAGCGCAAGAACGGCTACGCCGGCTATGGCGCGGCCAATGTGGCGGTACGCCTGGCGGCCATGGCGAAGTCGCGCAGCGGCGCGGTGCGCCAGGCCAAGTTGTAGGGCGTTGGCGCTTCCTTCGTGAGACGCGGCGGCCCATAATCACGGCCTGCATAAATGGCCGTGAGCGCACCATGACCCCGACGTCCGAACTGCCCGACGCCCCCCTGGCGCCGCGCAAGAGTCGCAAGAACAACCCGGAAAAGACCCGCGAGAACATTCTGCAAGAGGCCATTGTCGAGTTCGTGCAGCAGGGGCTTTCCGGGGCGCGGGTGGACGCCATCGCTGAGCGCATCCACACCTCCAAGCGCATGATCTATTACTACTTCGGCAGCAAGGAGCAGCTGTACGTCGAGGTCCTGGAAAAGCTCTACGGTGATATCCGCAACACCGAAACAAGGATGAACCTCACCGAGCTGGAACCCCGGGAAGCGATCCGGCGCCTGGTGGAATTCACCTTCGATCACCACGACCAGAACGTGGATTTTGTGCGGATTGTCAGCATCGAGAACATTCACAACGCCGAGTATGTGAAACAGTCGGATGCGATCAAGGCGATGAACAGCAATATCCTGGAGGCGTTGGGCGCGACCTTGCGCCGGGGCGCGGAGCTGGGGGTATTTCGCGCGGGGCTGGAGCCGCTGGATGTGCATTTGCTGATCAACTCGTTCAGCTTTTACCGGGTCTCCAACCGCCATACCTTCAGTGAGATTTTTCAGATCGAATTGTCGGATGAAGCGATCAAGCAACGGCATCGCGCGATGATCTGCGAGTCGGTGCTGCGTTACCTACAGGCCTGATCCACCGCCGAATTCAATGTCGTGCGGGCTTGTGTGGGAGCTGGCAAGCCAGCTCCCACATTAGGATCCGGTTTCTACAGTGAGGTATTCATGTATTGGAAATGATCGAGCATCCTTTGTGCATCTGCTTTCTCACCACTGAACAACTCAAAGGCCTTCACCGCCTGGAACACCGCCATATTCCCTCCATCCAGCGTGCGGCAGCCCAAGGCCCGGGCGCTGCGCAGCAGCTCGGTTTCCAGCGGGAAGTAGACGATTTCCGCGACCCACAAATCTGCGCGTAGCAACACGGCTGGCACTGGCATGCCCGGCAGCTTGGCCATGCCCATGGGCGTGGTATTGACCAGCCCGTCAGCCGCCGCCATCGCGCTGTCCAGATCACTGGCGGCATGCGCGCGGCCGGGGCCGAAATGCTGGTTGAGGTTATCCGCCAGGCTTTGCGCGCGCCCATGGTCCACATCGAAAATACTCAACTGCCCGACACCTTCGGCCAGCAGCGCATGGGCCACTGCCGCGCCCGCGCCACCAGCGCCCATCTGCACCACGCGCTGGCGCGCAGCCTCATGCAGGCCACGGCGAAACCCTTCGGCGAAACCCAGGCAGTCGGTGTTGTGACCGATGCGCTTGCCATCGCGCCAGACCACGGTGTTGACCGCGCCGATGCCCTGGGCTTCGGGCGACAGCTCATCGAGCAGCGGCAGGATCACCTGCTTGCACGGGTAGGTGATGTTCAACCCGGTGAAGTTCATCTGCTCGGCGGCCTTGAGCAGCTCGGGCAGGGCGCTGCTGTCCAGTTGCAGCGGGTCCAGGTCGATCAGTCGATACAAGTAGCGCAGACCCTGGGCATCGCCTTCCTGCTCATGCAGGGCCGGCGTGCGGGACGCCTGGATGCCGGCGCCGATCAGGCCGGCAAGAATGCGCGGTTTCATTTGAGCTCCCGACTGAAATGTTCGAGGGCCAGGTGATAACCGTGGCTGCCAAACCCGGCGAGCACGGCCTTGGCGATAGGGGAAACAAAGGAGTGATGGCGGAAGGGTTCACGGGCATGCACGTTGGACAGATGCACTTCGATCACTGGCAGTTCACTGGCCACCAGGGCGTCGCGGATGGCCACCGAGGTGTGGGTCCAGGCCGCCGGGTTGATCACAATCCCGGCGCACCGGGCACGGGCGCCATGAATCCAGTCCAGCAACTCGCCTTCGTGGTTGGTCTGGCGAAATTCCAGTTTCAGCCCGAACTGTTCGGCACTGCGCCCACATAGCGCGGCGACGTCAGCCAGGGTCTCGTGGCCATAGGTGGCCGGTTCGCGGGTGCCGAGCAGGTTCAGGTTGGGGCCGTTGAGGACCAGTACGATAGGCGGCATGGGGATGTCTCCACTGTTGTTTTTATTGATGGGGACAAAATGTACTGAATGGTTAATTTGGTCAATTGGCCAGGCGTCATGCCGTGGATAACCGTTCGATTATCGAACGCTGAATACGGCCTGCCGGTACTGCCCAAGAGTTGATATCAATTGAAAATCATTCTCGACAACGCTTAAGATGCCCGCCTGTTTCCTTTACATCCCCAGGGAGTCGGTTTGTCGGACGTGGATCTCAAGGGCCTGTTTCTCAAGCATGCCGATACCCTGCGCCGGTATTTGCTGCGCAAGGTACGGGACCCTCAGTTGGCTGCGGACCTGGTGCAGGAGAGCTTCCTGCGCCTGGCGCAAAAGCCGTCCAGCGAGCGGATCGACAACTCCCAGGGTTATCTCTACCGCACGGCGAGCAATCTTTTGATCGACCATATCCGCCAGGAGGCCCGGCGCAAGACCGACTCCGTGCCCCATGAGGCGTTGGCCGAGATTGAAGATGAAGTGGCCGGGTTGGAGGCTCAGGCAATGGCGCAGCAACAGCGACAGGCATTGAAGCAGGCGTTGGCGGAACTGCCGGAGCGCACCCAGCAGATTTTCCGCCTCAACCGCGTCGAGGGCATGACCCACGCCCAGGTTGCGCGGCATCTTGAAATTTCCGACAGTTCAGTGCAAAAGCATCTGGCCAAGGCACTGGCGCATGTCATGCAGCGTTTGCGGGAGGGCGATGTGACGCCGTCCGACGAATGATTTACTGAAAAAACGCTGCTCAAACGTCACTGTTTCATACAACGAGAATTCGAGACTCACACGTGAATAGCCAGGAGTCGCAACAGCCCAGCATTACCGAGGTCGCCGCCGATTGGGCGGTGCGCCTGCATGCGGGCGGGCTGGGTGTGCAGGAACACGCCGAACTGCAACGCTGGATTGCCAGCGACAGCCGCCACGCCGCGGAACTGGATTTTGCCCGGCAGACCTGGGCGGCGCTGGGGGACTTGCACGTGGATACGTCAGTGCATCGTCAGCGTCCACCGTCTGCTAGCGTTCCACTGCGCCGCGCCCAGCGGCGCCGGCCATGGCGCGTGGCCGCAAGTGTCGCGCTGTTGCTGGTGGTCGCCGGTGTTGGCTGGGTGCAGGCGCCGCAAGCCTTGCTGCAGATGCAGGCCGACTACCTGACCGCCAAGGGCGAAGTGCGCATGGTGCGCCTGGCGGACGGCAGTACCGTGGAGCTGGATTCCTCCAGCGCCATCCGCCTGGATTTCGACGGCGAGCAGCGGCGGATCAGCCTGCTGGCCGGCTCGGCGATTTTTGACGTGGCGCCCATGGCCGGGCAGGAAACCCGGCCGTTCGTGGTGCAAAGTGCCGGCGGGCAAACCCGGGCCCTGGGCACGCGTTTTGTGGTCGGCCGCGAGGCAGACGACCAGGCGTGGGTGGGTGTGCTGCAACACAGCGTGGCCGTGACCCAGCAAGACCGGCCGCAAACTACGGTCCTCGAGGAGGGGCAGGCCGCCCGCTACAGTGCGCAGGACGGTGTGAAAGGCCTGCCCGGCTTCGACCTGGCGCGGGCCACCAGTTGGCGGCGCGGAGTGCTGGTGTTCGACCGCCAGCCGCTGGCCAAGGTGGTTGCAGAGCTCAATCGCTACCGCCCCGGGCGGGTGGTGCTGCGCAATGCCGAACTGGGCAAGCGTGAAGTCAGCGCGGTGTTCCGCCTCGACATGCTGGACCAGGCGCTGGGCACCTTGACCGAAGAGTTGCAGGTGCGACGCTTTGATCTGGCGGGCGTCAGCCTGATCTACTGACATACCGCAAACCTCCCTGTGAACGGGCGCTTTTGTGTGGGCGCTGGCTAGCCTGCGATAGCATCACCTCGGTCTACCTGGTAGACCGAGTTGCCTGCATCGCCGGCAAGCCAGCTCCTACACAAGCCCGCATTCCTGGCTGATCTTCAAACAATTTTCAGAAACACTTACTGAGTCTCTATCCCTGACGCGTCTTGCTAATCGAGAAGTATTCGCATAAACAAAAAACGCTCAGCGAAGGGATCACAACGATGTCTGCAATCACCAAAGGGCGCGTCACCGGCAGCCGGTTGGCCCTGGCCATTCACTTGGGTCTGTTTGCCTGCGCCGGGCAGGCCTACGCCGCCGCCCCGGTGGCCGGCGCTTCGCAGCCTGCGACGCTGATGTTCGATATTCCCGCCCAACCCCTGGGCGGCGCGGTCCTGGCGTTTGCCGACCAGGCTGGTTTGCAGGTGCTGTTCGATAGCCCCCGCCTGCAAGGCCTCAGCAGCACCGCGCTGAAGGGCCAATACAGTGTCCAGGAAGGCCTGGGGCGTTTGCTGGGCAGTGCGCCGGTGGAGTATCGCTTCACCGGCGAGCGCCAGGTCACCCTCAATCGCGTCAATGTCGAACAGGACAACGCGTTGACCGTCGGCACCACCACCATCAACGCCAACACCAACGGCAAGCCCAGTGACTGGGTGTATGAAACCCCGCGCTCGGTGGCGGTGATCACCCGCGAGCAGATCGACAAGCGCCCACCCCGGCACGCCGCCGACATGCTCGAGGAAACCGCCGGTGTCTACACCGCCGTCAACCAGCGTGACCCTGGCTTGTCGGTGAATATCCGTGGGGTGCAGGACTATGGCCGGGTCAATATGAACATTGACGGCATGCGCCAGAACTTCAACGTCAACGGCCACCAGCAGCGCAACGGCACGATGGTGATCGACCCTGAATTTATCTCCAGCATCGAGATCGACAAAGGCAGCCAGTCGGGCATGGGCGGTGCGGCGGTGCTCGGTGGCATTGCGTCATTCAAGACCCTGGACGCCAGCGAGTTCCTGGCCGATGGCAAGGAGTACGGCGGGCGTCTGCGCGCGGGTAATGGCATCGGCAAACTGGGCAATGGCACCCACTTCAATGGCAGCGGTGTATTTGCCTTTGGCGATGAGCGTGGCGATGTGCTGCTGGGTTACAGCGAGCGGCATTTCGGCGATTACCACGCCGGCACCCACAACGACCAGAAGCTGGGCACCAACCTGCGCGCGCGCAAGTATCAGCCCGAGGCGTTTGACGATTGGTTGAACAGCGAGGTCGGCGATATGGGCAGCGTGACTCGCTCGCAGATCGTCAAACTGGGCCTGAACCTGCCCAATGACCAGCGTGTGCAACTGAGCTACCTGCAAAGCGACAGCGACAGCAACGACGCCTGGGCCTATACCGCCGACGATGCACAAAGCGTTTACTACCGGCGCGTGAGCAAGAACAACCTTGCGGCCAAGAACGTCGCGCTGGACTATAGCTACACGCCAGACAACCCGCTGATCGATTTCAAGGCCAAGGCGTATTACGTCAGCACCCAGTTGGAACGCACCAATGCGCCAAACCTGTCGTCACCTGGTACGGGCAACGAGGTCGGCGGCTACACCGATCACTTCCAGACCGATACCTGGGGCCTGCAAGCGGACAACACCTCGCGCTTCGATTTCGAGGCACTGGGCCGGGTCAAATGGAACTACGGCCTGGAGATGTACCAGGACCAATTCAAGCCGCGCACCAACAAGGTCGAGGCGGTCAACCTCCAGGGGCTGCTGCCGTATGTCGAAGGCGACACCCCGGGCGGTAAACGCACCATCGCCAGCTTGTTCAACAACCTGCAATACGAATATGGCAACTGGCTGACCCTGGATGCCGGCCTGCGTTACGACCGCTACCGGCTTGAAGGCAAAACCGGGATGACCCTGTACAAGCGCGACCGCTTCTACAACAGCCTGGTGGGCGCCAAGCGTGTGGCCGAGGTGTTTGATATCGATAATGAAGAGGGGCACTTCTCGCCCACCTTCGGCATCGGCGTCAAGCCGGGGCTTGAGTGGATGCAACTCTATGCGCGTTGGGGCAAGGGCTGGCGCCCGCCGGCGGTCACGGAAACCTTCATGACCGGTCGCCCCCATGGTGGCAGCTCGGCAGAGCGGGTGTTCCCCAACCCGTACCTTAAGGCTGAAGAGTCGCGGGATTGGGAAATGGGCGTCAACGTGTTCAAGGAAGGGCTGTTTTTCAACGACGACCGCCTGGGCATGAAGGTCGCCTACTTCGATACCAAGATCGACAACTTCTCGTTCCTCAACCACAGCGTCAGCTTGCCAGACACCAGTGTCGGCGGTTTTCTCGGAACCATGGCCTACGTCAACAACACCGGCCCGACGCGCTTTCGCGGTATGGAGTACCAGCTCAACTACGACATGGGCCGGGCCTACGCCAACTTGAGCTACACCCATATGATCGGCAGTAACGACTTCTGCTCGAAGAACTACTACATGGGCGGAGCCAAGACCAGCGGGCCGCGGACTACGCGGATCGAGTCCTACATCCGCCCGGATGGGCGCCCCGGCATCCGGCCGGTCACTACTTATGAAGTGCTGGATGATGACGTTGCCAACAACAAGGAAAGTTGCGGGCGGATCATGGGCAACGCCACCTATATGCCGGCGGATCGCGGCTCGGTGACGTTGGGCGCGCGGTTCCTGGAAAAACGCCTGGATACCGGCGTGCGGGTGCGCTACAGCTCGGGCAACGGTGCCAACCTCAACCAGCAGGGTTATGACTTTATCGACCAGGCGCTGTGGCCGCAGTACACCCTCTACGACCTGTATGCCAGTTACTGGATGACCGACCACTTGAACCTTGGCCTGGCCCTGGAAAACGCCACCGATGAAGCCTATTTCGTGGCCATGGGCGACGCCAACAACCTCAGCCTGGCGCGGGGCCGTACGTTGAGCGGGATGCTTGAGTACAAGTTCTGAGCAAGGTGTTCCAGCGTTCCGGCCTGGGCACTTAGAAGGAGTCGCCAAGTCGGCCGCCGCCCGCGCCAATGGCAAGCAGGGCGGCCGGCCATGCAAGGAGCAATGATGCACAGCCGGGGTAGCGGGCTTATGTGGGAACGGGCTTGCCCGCGATTACGGTGGGTCAGCCAGATAGATTTTGACTGATACACCGCAATCGCGGGCAAGCCCGCTCCCACATTTTTCCAGATCTGCCGGGACCGAGGGTTTAGCGCCGGGTCAGCAGCACGCCCGATTCCATATGGTGGGTCCACGGGAACTGGTCGAACATCGCACACCGGGTGATGCGGTGCGTGTCGTGCAGTTGCGCAATGTTCGCCGCCAGCGTTTCCGGGTTGCAGGAGATGTACAGGATGTTCTCGAAGCGTCGGGTCAACTCGCAGGTGTCCGGGTCCATGCCTGCGCGGGGCGGGTCGACGAAGATGCTGGCGAACTCATAGCTCTTGAGGTCGATACCGTGCAGGCGTCGGAATGGCCGCACTTCGTTCAGGGCTTGGGTCAGTTCTTCGGCGGACAGGCGCACCAGGGTGACGTTATCCACCGCGTTTTCATCGAGGTTGCTCAGGGCGGCGTTGACCGAGGTCTTGCTGATCTCGGTGGCCAGCACTTTGCGCACGCGGGTAGCCAGGGGCAGGGTGAAGTTGCCGTTGCCGCAGTACAGCTCCAGCAGGTCATCACTGCGATCGCCCAGGGCCTCATAGGCCCAGTTGAGCATTTTCTGGTTCACCGTGCCGTTGGGCTGGGTGAAGGCGCCTTCGGGCTGGCGATAGCTGAAGGTGCGACCGCCGACATCGAGTTTCTCCACCACATAGTCGTGGCCGATCACGTCGCGCTTGCCCTTGGAACGGCCAATGATGCTGACGTTCAGGTCGGCCGCCAGCTTGTTGGCAGCCGCGTGCCAATGCTCGTCCAGCGGGCGGTGATAGCACAGCGTGATCATCGCATCGCCGGCCAGGGTGGTGAGGAACTCCACCTGGAACAGCTTGTGGCTCAGGGCGGCGCTGGCTTGCCAGGCGGCCTTGAGTTGCGGCATCAACTGGTTGATGCGCAGGCTGGCGATGGGAAACTCTTCGATCAGGATCGGCGTGCGCTTGTCGTCCTGGGAGAACATCGCGTAATGGCGCTGACCGCCTTCGCGCCACAGGCGGAACTCGGCGCGCAGGCGGAAGTTCTGCAGGGGCGAATCGAATACCTGTGGCTCGGGCGCATCGAACGGCGCGAGCAGGTCACGCAAGCGCGTGACCTTTTCTTGCAGTTGCAGGGCGTAACTTGCTGCGTCAAAAGTCATGCGGGGAACCAGCCTAGCTTGATCACGAACAGGATCGACAGGATCACCAGCGCTGGGTTGAGTTCACGGTAGCGGCCTGTCAGCAGCTTGATACCGGTCCAGGCGATGAAGCCGAAGGCGATGCCGTTGGCGATGGAGTAAGTGAAGGGCATCGCCAGGGCGGTGATCACCACCGGCGCGGCAACAGTAATATCGTCCCAGTCGATTTCCGCCAGGCCCGAGGTCATCAACACTGCGACAAACAGCAGCGCGGGTGCGGTGGCAAATGCCGGGACGCTGGCCGCCAGCGGCGAGAAGAACAGCGCCAGCAGGAACATGATCGCGACCACGATGGCCGTCAGGCCAGTGCGGCCACCCGCACTCACGCCAGCCGCCGACTCGATGTAGCTGGTGGTGGTCGAGGTACCCAGCAACGAACCGGCCATGGCCGCAGTGCTGTCGGCAATCAGGGCGCGGCCCATTTTCGGCATGTGGCCGTCCTTGCCCATCAGGCCGGCGCGCTTGGCGACGCCGATCAGGGTGCCGGAGTTGTCGAACAGGTCAACGAACAGGAAAGCGAAGATCACGCTGATCAAGCCCACGTCCAGGGCGCCGGCGATGTCCAGTTGCAGGAAGGTCGGGGCCAGGGACGGAGGCATCGATACCACGCCGCCGAATGGGGTGACGCCGAGCGCAATGGCGGCGATGGTCACCGCGAGGATGCCGATCAACACCGCGCCGCGCACTTTCAAGGCTTCCAGGGCCACGATCAGGAAGAACCCCAGGGTGGCGAGGATGGGGGCGGGTTTGGCCAGGTCGCCCATGCCCAGCATGGTCGCCGGGTTGCTGACCACGATGCCGGCGTTATGCAGGGCGATCAGCGCCAGGAACAGGCCGATACCGGCGGCAATCGCCGAGCGCAGGGGCAGGGGGATGGCATTGATGATCCATTCGCGGATGCGGAAGATCGACAGCAGGAAAAACAGCACGGCGGAGATAAACACCGCACCCAGCGCCACTTGCCAGGTATGGCCCAGGTGCAGGACCACGGTGTAGGTAAAGAAGGCGTTCAGGCCCATGCCCGGTGCCAGGGCAATCGGGTAGTTGGCGATCAGGCCCATGATCGTCGAGCCGATGGCCGCCGCCAGGCAAGTGGCGACAAACAGCGCGCCCTTGTCCATGCCGGTCTCGCCGAGAATGCTCGGGTTGACGAACAGGATGTAGGCCATGGCCAGGAATGTCGTGATACCGGCGAGAATCTCGGTACGCACGTTGGTGTTGTGTGCCTTGAGTTGAAACAGCTTTTCCAGCATGCCTGCTCCCTGTGGCGCGCTCGGCGCCGTGATTTGTTGACCTCAAAGTCAAAGCACAAACTGCGCCAAGCGCCGCGTGTTTTCTACAGAGGATCGGAAAAAGCGGCGCATCATACCAGCAGGTCGACGGCCTGTGGCGCCCAGCCTCGGTTTTGTTGAGTGTGGCCTTGAGGCATACTCCGTCGATGTTCAGTCCAGGGTCATCCAAAGCATGAAAAAAGCCATCGCGTGGAGTCTAGCTCCGTTCGCCTGTATCGGCCTGTGGCTGGCGGCGGCACCGGCGTGGGGCGCGCCTGCACCGGCCTTGAGCGAGGTGCGGGTATTCCAGGTGCAGTCCCAGGCGTGCAAAGAGTCCATCGCCGAGGGCGTCGACAGCACCCGGCAGTGCCAGCACCGTGGGCCGACACAGGTCTCGGTGATGGAAGTGGGGCTGGGCAATAATTCCATCGCCACCTTTGATGGGGCGCGGCTTGCGGGGCAAAAGACCGCGATCTGCCAGGTCGGCTCCGTCAGCCAGGCCTGCAATGGCGCTGGCACATTGATGGGCTACATCTATGTATTTGACGTGGATATCCGCGCCGCCGGTTGGTTCGAGTACAGCAACACATCGATCAATGCGCCGCGCAATACCCTGAAGACTCAGCTGCGCATCCAATGATGGCCCCCTGTAGGAGCCGGCTTGCCGGCGAAAATCGTCAACGATAACGCTGGGTGCCTGGTGGCCCGTGTTGCTCTCTGGTTTTTCGCCGGCAAGCCGGCTCCGACAGGTTCAGGGCGTTTCGGCCGGGGTATGCATGCGGTCCCGCTTGGCCAGCGTCGGGAACAGCTTGATCCATACCCCCGTCACCACCAACGTCCCGACCCCGCCCAATACCACGGCTGGCACTGTGCCCAGCCAGTGGGCGGTGACGCCGGATTCAAATTCGCCCAACTGATTGGACGCCCCGATAAACAGCCCATTGACCGCACTGACCCGCCCGCGCATTTCATCGGGGGTTTCCAGTTGCACGAATGAGGCGCGGATCACCATGCTGATCATGTCTGCCGCCCCCAGCACCACCAGCACCGCCAGCGAAAACCAGAACGAGGTGGACAGGCCGAACGCGATGGTCGCTACGCCAAATACCCCGACAGCGGTAAACATCACGCGGCCCACGTGCCGGTCCACGGCAAACCGCGCTAGCCACAATGACATCAACAGCGCCCCAACCGCCGGCGCCGAGCGCAGCAGCCCAAGGCCCCAGGGGCCGGTCAGCAGGATGTCCTTGGCAAACACCGGCAGCAACGCCGTGGCGCCGCCCAACAGCACGGCGAACAGGTCCAGGGAGATCGCCCCGAGGATGTCCGGCCGGCTGCGGATAAAACGAATCCCCGCGAGCAGCGAGTCGAGGGTGGCCTTGCCCTTGTTAAGTGGGGTCTGCCGCGCGGGCAGGTTGAGGGTGAGCATGCAGGCAATCAGGTACAGCAGCACCGTCGGGCCATACACCCAGGCGCTGCCGAAGGCATAGAGCAAGCCGCCCAGGGCCGGCGCGACGATGGTTGCCGATTGCTGGGCCGACTGCGCCGCCGCCACTGCCCGTGGAAACAGGGCGCTGGGCACGATGCTCGGCAACAGCGCCTGGGTGGTGGGCAGTTCGAAGGAGCGGGCTGCGCCCAGCAGGAAGGCGAGGGTAAAAATCATCTCGCGGGTGACATTGTCCGTCAGGCTGCCGATGACCAGGGCCAGGGCGATCAACGCCTGCAACGTCTGGCAAATGGCGGCGACCCTGCGCCGTTCGTAACGGTCGGCCACATGCCCGGTGTGCAGCATGAACAGCACCCGTGGGACAAATTCCACCAGGCCCACCAAGCCCAGGTCCAGCACGTTGCCGGTCAGTTGGTAGAGGTTCCAGCCGATGGCCACGGTGAGCATCTGGAAGCCGCTGGCGGTAAAAATCCGGGCCAGCCAGAACGCGATAAAAGGGCGGTGATGACGTAACAGCAGCGGGGTTTCACTGGGCATCGGCAAGGACTGGACTGAACCTGGGAAGTGCCGAGGTTAGCATCAAGCTGTAACAAATAGTTGCTACCAGGCAAATATCCTTAGCAAGGCATCTATTTGGCTGAGTCAACCTGTCACGCGGCAAAAGACCACACAGTCCAACCTGGAAAATGGGACTACTCTTTCAACGATGCTTGATCCAGATCAATGCCGATTGCAGCGTTGGTGTGGGGGTCAAGAAGCCAGAATCCCTACGTGGTTGGTAAAAAAAGAACGAATTGCAATTCGCCACACTCCATATCCGTGGGAGCAGTGGGTGCAGGCCTCCCTGCCTGTAGCCGGTATTACCTGACAGAGGAAGACTTATGTTCGGTTTGGAGGCGCTAGATCTCGCCCGAATTCAATTCGCATTCACCATCTCGTTCCATATCCTGTTCCCGGCCATCACCATTGGCCTGGCCAGTTACCTCGCGGTACTGGAGGGCCTGTGGCTCAAGACCCACAACGATACCTACCGTGACCTCTACCATTTCTGGTCGAAGATCTTTGCCGTCAACTTCGGCATGGGGGTGGTCTCGGGCCTGGTCATGGCCTATCAGTTCGGTACCAACTGGAGCCGCTTCTCGGACTTCGCCGGCTCTGTCACGGGGCCGTTGCTGACCTATGAAGTGCTCACCGCGTTCTTCCTCGAAGCGGGCTTCCTTGGGGTGATGCTGTTTGGCTGGAACAAGGTCGGGCGCAAGCTGCACTTCTTTGCCACGGTGATGGTGGCCGTCGGTACGCTGATCTCGACCTTCTGGATCCTCGCCTCCAACAGCTGGATGCAGACGCCACAAGGCTTTGAAATCATCGACGGCCGGGTGATCCCCACCGATTGGCTGGCCGTGATCTTCAACCCTTCGTTCCCCTATCGCCTGGCGCACATGGCCACGGCGGCGTTTGTCGCCACCGCGTTTTTTGTCGGATCGTCGGCGGCCTGGCATCTGCTGCGGGGCAAGGACAACCCGGCGATCCGCACCATGCTGTCGATGGCGATGTGGATGGCCCTGATCGTCGCGCCGATCCAGGCGGTGATCGGTGACTTCCATGGCCTCAACACCCTCAAGCACCAGCCGGCGAAAATTGCGGCGATTGAAGGCCACTGGGAAAACATCGGCAATGAGCCGACCCCGCTGATCCTGTTCGGCTGGCCGGACATGAAGGAAGAGCGCACCAAGTACAAGGTGGAAATCCCCTACCTGGGCAGCCTGATCCTCACCCACTCCCTGGACAAGCAAGTGCCGGCCCTCAAGGAGTTCCCACCTGAGGATCGTGCCAACTCGACCATCGTGTTCTGGTCGTTCCGGGTCATGGTCGGCCTGGGCATGCTGATGATCTTCACCGGCCTGTTCAGCCTCTGGCTGCGCAAGGGCGACAGGCTGTACACCAACAAACCGTTCCTGTACCTGGCGCTATGGATGGGCCCGTCGGGGTTGATTGCGATCCTGGCCGGCTGGTTCACCACCGAAATCGGGCGCCAGCCCTGGGTGGTCTACGGCTTGATGCGCACGGCGGACGCCTCTTCCAACCACAGCGTGGTGCAGATGAGCATCACCCTGGCGCTGTTTGTGGTGGTGTACTTCGCCCTGTTCGGCGCAGGCCTTGGCTACATGATGCGCCTGGTGCGCAAAGGCCCGGTCACCCACGACAGCACCGAACCGGCCCACGGCGGCCCCGGGCAGCAACGTACCCCGGCGCGTCCATTGTCGGCAGCCGATGACAGCGGCGACGCCGATCACGGCGACACTCTGAACAAGGGGAATTGAGTCATGGGTATTGATCTTCCGCTGATCTGGGCCGTGATCATCATCTTCGGCATCATGATGTACGTGGTCATGGATGGCTTTGACCTGGGGATCGGCATTCTCTTCCCGTTTATCCCGGGCAAGACTGACCGTGACGTGATGATGAATACCGTCGCCCCGGTGTGGGACGGCAACGAAACCTGGCTGGTGCTGGGGGGCGCGGCATTGTTTGGCGCCTTCCCATTGGCCTACTCGGTGGTGCTCTCGGCGCTGTACCTGCCGCTGATCCTGATGCTGATCGGCCTGATCTTCCGTGGCGTGGCCTTTGAGTTCCGCTTCAAGGCCAAGGATGACAAGCGCCACTTGTGGGACAAGGCGTTTATCGGCGGCTCGCTGGCGGCGACCTTCTTCCAGGGCGTGGCGCTGGGGGCATTCATTGAAGGCATTCCGGTGGTTGACCGCCAGTTCGCCGGCGGCTCATTGGACTGGTTCTCGCCGTTTGCCCTGTTTTGCGGCGTGGCCTTGATCGTGGCCTATGCCCTGCTGGGCTGCACCTGGCTGATCATGAAGACCGAAGGCAAGCTGCAAGAGCAGATGCACAACCTGGCGCGACCCCTGGCGTTCGTCGTGTTGGCGGTGATTGGCATCGTCAGCATCTGGACGCCCCTGGCCCACCCGGACATCGCCTCGCGCTGGTTCACCCTGCCGAACCTGTTCTGGTTCCTGCCGGTGCCGATCCTGGTGCTGGTGACCATGTATGCGCTGGTGCGTGCCGTGGCCCGCAATGCCCATTACGCGCCGTTCCTGCTGACGCTGGTGTTGATCTTCCTCGGCTACAGCGGCCTGGGCATCAGCCTGTGGCCGAACATCATCCCGCCGTCGGTGTCGATCTGGGATGCCGCCGCGCCGCCGCAAAGCCAGGGCTTCATGCTGGTGGGTACGCTGTTCATCATCCCGTTCATCCTGGGCTACACCTTCTGGAGCTACTACGTGTTCCGCGGCAAGGTGACCCATGAAGATGGCTATCACTAGGAGGCTTGGACCATGACCGGTAAACCTTCACTGGACGATATCGAACAGGCCGAGAAAAAGCCGCTGTGGCAACGCCTGGGCTGGTTGGCAATGATCTGGACCGGCAGCGTCCTGGCCCTGTTCGTGGTGGCCAGCCTGATGCGCATGTTCATGAACGCCGCGGGCCTGAGCACTCACTGACATCCCATGCAGTCTTGACCCTCCTTTAATGGAGGGTTTTTTTTGCCTGTGTTATTTGCGGGCCTTGAGAATCACGAACTTTGGTGTCGCCGCCACCTGCTCCACACCACGGAACAGCCGCGCCAGCTTGCTGTGATAACCCAGGTGGCGGTTGCCGACGATGTACAACGCGCCGCCGACTACCAGCGCTTCGCGGGCCTGCTGGAACATGCGCCATGCAAGGAAATCCCCCACCACCTGCTGCTGGTGGAACGGCGGGTTGCATAGCACCACGTCCAACGATTGCGGCTCCTGGTCCGCCAGGCCGTCGCCGGGGCGAATCATCACGGGCCGCTCACCCAGGGCCGCGCGCCAGTTTTCGGCGGCCGACTGTACGGCCATATAGGACTCGTCCACCAAGGTGTACTGCGCCTCGGGGTTGTGCAGGGCGCTGGCAATCGCCAGCACGCCGTTGCCGCAACCCAGGTCAGCCACGCGGGCATTCCCCAGGTTGTGCGGCAGATGGGGCAGGAAGGCACGGGTGCCGATATCCAGGCCTTCGCGGCAGAACACATTGGCGTGGTTGAGTAGCTCGATGGCCGGCGCGTCCAGGCGATAACGCGTGGGGTAGGGCGATACGACGCGAGGGCGATCAGCCAGGGTGGCGATCAGCAACCTGGCCTTTTTCACCGCCAGCGACGCGTGCATCGGCCCGATGTAACGCTCCAGCAGTTCACCGGCGGCGCGGGGCAGGTGCTTGACCATGGCCCCCGCGATCACTTCGGCACCTGGCGCCAATTGGTCCTGCAGGCGGATCAATTGTTCTTCGAGCAGCGCCAGGGTTTTTGGTACCCGGATCAGTACCCGATCGAAGGGCCCGCTGGGCACCTGGCTGGCAGGCACGAACGAAAGGGCATCGAAGGCCTTGCCATTGCGCATCAGGTTTTTTTGCAGGGCCTGGGCGCCGAGGAATGAATCGCCGCTGCTGGTGACATGCACATGCCCCTCAAGGCTGGCCGCCAATGCCCCAAAACTGTCATTGAGCACCAGTACGCGGGTGCTGCTGGCCGGTTGCTGCTCGGCCAGGTAGGCAAGCAGATACTCGTCGGCCGCATCGAAGGCTTGCAGCGGTTCGTTTTGCTGCTCGGGCTGGCGGATCAGGTCGAGTTGGGCGAAGGGGCTATCGAGCAGGGGCATGGCGGGGGGAACTCTGGATAATCGACGGGTGTTCCGGGCCTGGCGCGGAACCTTCTGAGTGGACTGCGACGCGGGCGTTGACGAGCGGCGTCATCACTCAGAACTGGCCGTAAATGTTACGTTTTTTTCTGGCGGATTACATTCGGTGTTTTCAACATGGGGGCGCGGGCTGTACTCAAAAAAGGCCGTGTTTGACTGCCGTGATCACCGCGGCAATCTTATTGCTCACCCCCAGCTTGCGCATCGCACTGCTGATATGAAAACCGACAGTGCGCTCGGACAGGCAGAGAATTGTCGCGATATCGGCAGCTGTCTTGCCCAGTGCCGACCATTGCAGGATTTCGGTCTCGCGACTGGTGAGCTTGGTGGGGCACTGGCAGGCCGGCTCCTTGGCATAGGCCTGGGCCGCGACGGTATGCAAGGCATGGCAGATCCACAAGACCTGGCCGGCTTTCTCATACAGTTCCTGGGCTTGCACCGGTTCCTGGCGTCGTCCCAGGTTGATCATGCTGAAAAAGCCACGGAAGTCATGCACCGACTGCGCCCAGCCAAAATTGAGACCCTGGGCTTGCAAGTGAACCCACATGTCCGGCACTGCAGAGTAGGTTTTTTCTTCCCAGACGATGGGCAGTACATCGCGTTTGCAGTGGCTGACCAGCGGGTCCATATCGAAGTAATGTTCTGTTTTGTAGAGAGTGTTCCATTCACTTGGATAATTATTGAGGTGGATGTTCTTGAATGGCTGATAAACCGCATTGGAGCCCATCATAAAACCGCAATATTCAAAGCCCAGCTCATAGGTAATGTTCAGAGCAGCCTCGAACATAGTCGTCACCTCATCCTCACCTTCTAGTTTGGGTAGACGTGTGTTTCGCCAGTTGACCATTGGTAAATCTCCATGAGTCGCACACTGATTGTTCGCAACGCGGTCCCCTTAGCGTTACCGAATCGAGTGTAGGACAGCATGTAAAACCCAGATGGGAATTTTCGCACTTAGCGTTGCGTTTTTTAGTAGAACTGATTGATACCCATGGTCCTGGGCGCGCGGGCGGGGGGGCTGATGATGTGAGTGAATTTCTTTGTCATTCATTTGCTTAGGGCAGGGTTGCGACACAGTTTATGAATTTTCATGTAGGGGTTATGAGTAGGACTTAATAGCCAAATGGTTTGAATTGAAGGCAGATGGCCATCTTTTCTGTATTGGTCAGTGGAGGCACGCAGGATGTCACTACAAACCAACGGTGTTTCCAGGCGTCGCTTTGGGGGACACTAGGGGTTACCTGTAGACCGGAGCCCCCCATGACGGCCAGTGCGGAAAAATTCACACGCCAGACCCTGATCGATGTGCAGTCGTTGACCCCCAGCCTGTTTACCCTGCGTACTACCCGGGACCCGGGGTTCCGTTTCACCGCCGGGCAGTTTGTTCGCCTGGGCGTGACCAAACCCGATGGCAGCCTGGTGTGGCGTGCCTATTCGGTGGTGTCGTCGCCCTTTGATGAGTTCCTGGAGTTTTTCTCTATTGTGGTGCCCGGTGGTGAGTTCACCAGTGAGCTGAGTCGCCTGCGGGTGGGCGACGAGTTGCTGGTGGAGCGCCAGGCCACCGGTTTCTTGACCCTGAATCGTTTTGTCGATGGTCGTGACCTTTGGCTGCTGGGCACCGGCACGGGGATCGCGCCATTTCTGTCGATCCTGCAGGACTTTGAAGCCTGGGAAAAATTTGAGCGGATCATCCTGGTCTACAGCGCCAGGGAAGCTCGGGAGCTGGCCTACCAGACCCTGATCAAGGAATTGGGTGAGCGCGAGTACTTGAGCGAACACGCCCATAAACTCACCTACCTGCCTATCGTGACCCGTGAGCAGCGGCCGGGTGCATTGAATGGGCGGATCACGACCCTGATCGAAAATGGCGAGCTGGAGCGTGCGGCGGGCGTAGCGCTGACGCCTTTGCATTCGCGGGTGATGATTTGCGGCAATCCGCAGATGATCGATGACACCCGGCAACTGCTCAAGCAGCGTGATATGCAACTGAGCCTGGCGCGTCGGCCCGGGCAGGTGGCGGTAGAAAACTACTGGTAGAAAAAAGGCGCCCGGTCAGGGGCGCCTTTTTCTGTGGCCGACAGGTATTGCGGGTCGGCTACAGGGGCTTGTTGTTCTGGGCCTTGAGCAGATCGCGGATCTCCCCCAGCAGTTCCTCTTCCTTGGTGGGGACCGGTGGCAGGCTTGGCGCCACGGCTTCTTCACGCTTGAGACGGTTGATGGCCTTGACACCCATGAAGATCGCGAACGCGACGATCACAAAGTCAATGACGCTCTGGATGAATTTACCGTAGGCCAGGACCACCGCAGGTGCATCGCCCTGGGCTGCCTTGAGCGTTACCGCCAGGTCACCGAAGTCCACACCGCCGATCAGCAGGCCGATGGGCGGCATCACCACGTCGCCTACGAAGGACGAAACAATTTTGCCGAAGGCGGCGCCGATGATAATACCGACCGCCATGTCGACCACATTACCTTTGACCGCGAAGGCCTTGAACTCACTGATCACGCCCATAGGTTATTCCTTGTTACAGTTGAGAGGAGAGGAACTCAGTGTAAGTCAGTCTGCAGTGACTTGCTCGACACAACTGTTAACACTGTTCGTTGCAATCGACACATTAAAACGCAAATAGTTTGCAAAGTGCCACCAATCGCGCGCGAAATACCCGGCATTTCAGTGTCTTGCCACACTATTTTTTTAATCGGGTTGGTGTGGCTTTTCTATTTATCTTCTGGCGCCAGGATCACTAGCCTCTGGCAAGCACCCGTAAAAGTGCATTTAAAAAAGCCAGAGGATTGCTTGATGAAAAACCTTATTAGCCGCAGGTCTATTGCTGCGCGCAATCTGCTATTGATTGCCAGTACCAGTTTGTTGTCGTTGTCGGTCAGTGCCGCCAACCTCACTCGCGATAATGGCGCGGCCGTGGGTGACAACCAGAACTCGCAGACCGCCGGCGCCAACGGCCCGGTCCTGCTGCAAGATGTACAACTGATCCAGAAGCTGCAGCGCTTTGACCGTGAACGCATCCCGGAGCGTGTGGTGCACGCCCGTGGCACCGGCGCCCACGGTACCTTCACCGTCACCGACAACCTCGGCGACCTGACCAAGGCCAAAGTGTTTGCCGCCGGTGAGGCCACGCCGGTGTTTGTGCGATTCTCTGCTGTTGTGCACGGCAACCACTCCCCGGAAACCCTGCGCGACCCACGCGGCTTCGCCACCAAGTTCTATACCGCCGAAGGTAACTGGGACTTGGTCGGCAATAACTTCCCGACCTTCTTTATCCGCGACGCGATCAAGTTCCCGGACATGGTCCATGCCTTCAAGCCGGACCCGCGCACTAACCTGGATGATGACTCCCGGCGTTTTGACTTCTTCTCCCATGTTCCCGAGTCCACCCGCACACTCACTGAGTTGTATTCGGACTCCGGCACCCCCGCCAGTTATCGGGAGATGGACGGTAATGGCGTACATGCCTACAAGTTGATCAACGCCAAGGGTGAAGTGCACTACGTGAAGTTTCACTGGAAGAGCCTGCAGGGCATCAAGAACCTGGACCCCAAACAAGTTGTCGAGGTCCAGGGCCGTGATTACAGCCATATGACTAACGACCTGGTTACCCATATCAACAAGGGCGACTTCCCCAAGTGGGACTTGTATGTGCAAGTGCTCAAGCCTGAAGAGCTGGCCAAGTTTGATTTCGACCCACTGGACGCCACCAAGATCTGGCCCGATGTTCCCGAGCGCAAAGTCGGGCAAATGGTGCTGAACCGCAACCCCGGCAACGTGTTCCAGGAAACCGAGCAAGTGGCCATGGCCCCGGCGAACCTGGTACCGGGTATCGAGCCGTCGGAAGACCGCATGCTGCAAGGTCGGGTGTTCTCCTACGCCGATACGCAGATGTATCGCCTGGGCGCCAATGCCCTGCAACTGCCGATCAACGCTCCACGGGTCACCGTCAACAACGGTAACCAGGATGGCGCGATGAACGTCGGCAAGACCAGCACTGGCGTGAACTATCAGCCGAGCCGCCTGGTACCCCGGGAAGAGCCGCAAAGCGCGCGTTACAGCCAGATGCCCCTGGCCGGCAGCACCCAGCAAGCGAAGATCCAGCGTGAGCAGAACTTCAAGCAGGCGGGCGATTTGTATCGGTCCTACAGCAAGAAGGAACGCCAGGACTTGATCGACAACTTTGGCGGCTCCCTGGCGACCTCGGATGACGTCAGCAAACACATCATCCTGTCGTTCCTCTACAAAGCTGACCCGGAGTACGGCACGGGCGTGGCCAAAGTAGCCAAGGGCGACCTGGCGCGAGTCAGGGCGCTGGCTGAAAAGCTGACGGACTAACGGCACATCTCCCTGTAGGCGCTGGCTTGCCGGCGATGAGGTCGCTGAAGACGATGGTGATCTTTGGGGGGCCATCGCCGGCAAGCCGGCGCCTACAAGGGACCTGCAGAGGATGTTGATTATGCGTAGCTTTATAGGGGCACTACTGGCCTGCTGGTCCTTGAGCGTATTCGCCGACCCACAGGCCCTCAAGGCGCAGTTGCAGGACTACTACTTCGACGCCGCCCGGCGTGGCGACGTGGAAATGCTCAAGACTTTTATCGAATCCGGTTATTCCCTCAATACCGTCGATGACAAGGGCTACACCGCACTGATCCTCGCCGCCTACCACGGCCAGGCCCCTGCTGTGGAACAACTGTTGGCGGCCGGTGCCGATGCCTGTGTCCAGGACAATCGCGGCAATACAGCGCTGATGGGCGCGATCTTCAAGGGCGAGTTGAGCATTGCCCGGCGTTTGCTGGGTACCGCCTGCAACCCCGACCAACGCAACGGCGCCGGACAGACGGCGGCGATGTACGCCGGGCTGTTCAAGCGCGTCGAACTGCTCGATGCACTCAAGGCCCAGGGCGCCGACCTGAATGCCGAAGACCCGCTGGGCAACAGTGCTACACGATTGGCCAACGGTGAAATCCGTACCGCAGCGCCGCGCTGAGCTATCATCGCGGTTTTTCGGTTGGAGGTTCTCAGATGGCAAAGGCCAAGCGCATGTACGGCTGCACGGAGTGCGGCGCGACCTTTCCCAAATGGGCGGGCCAGTGTGGCGAATGCGGGGCGTGGAACACCCTCACTGAAACCATGATTGAAAGCGGCGGGGCTGCGGCGCCCAGCGGGCGCTCCGGCTGGACCGGGCAGCAAGCCCAGATCAAGACCCTGGCAGAAGTCAGCGTCGAGGAAATCCCGCGTTTCTCCACCGCGTCCGGCGAGCTCGACCGGGTGCTCGGCGGCGGCCTGGTGGACGGCTCGGTGGTGTTGATTGGCGGCGACCCGGGTATCGGCAAATCGACCATCCTCCTGCAGACCCTGTGCAGCATCGCCAGCCGCATGCCGGCCCTGTACGTCACCGGCGAAGAATCCCAGCAACAAGTGGCCATGCGCGCCCGCCGCCTGGGCTTGCCCCAGGACCAACTGCGGGTCATGACCGAAACCTGCATTGAAAGCATCATCGCCACCGCCCGCGTGGAAAAACCCAAGGTGATGGTGATCGACTCGATCCAGACAATCTTCACCGAGCAGCTGCAATCGGCGCCGGGTGGGGTGTCCCAGGTGCGGGAAAGCGCGGCGTTGCTGGTGCGCTACGCGAAGCAAAGCGGCACGGCGATTTTCCTGGTGGGCCATGTCACCAAGGAAGGCGCGTTGGCCGGCCCGCGCGTGCTGGAGCATATGGTGGATACGGTGCTGTATTTCGAGGGTGAGTCCGATGGACGCCTGCGCCTGTTGCGGGCGGTGAAAAACCGTTTCGGCGCGGTCAACGAGCTGGGTGTGTTCGCCATGACTGACCGGGGGCTGAAAGAAGTCTCCAACCCTTCGGCGATCTTTCTGACTCGCGCCCAGGAAGAAGTACCGGGCAGCGTGGTGATGGCGACGTGGGAAGGCACCCGGCCGATGCTGGTGGAAGTCCAGGCCCTGGTGGACGACAGCCACCTGGCCAACCCGCGCCGCGTGACCCTGGGCCTGGATCAGAACCGCCTGGCGATGTTGCTGGCGGTGTTGCATCGCCATGGCGGGATTCCGACCCATGACCAGGACGTGTTCCTCAACGTGGTGGGCGGCGTCAAGGTGCTGGAAACCGCATCGGACCTGGCATTGATGGCGGCGGTGATGTCCAGCCTGCGCAATCGACCGCTGCCCCATGACCTGCTGGTATTTGGCGAAGTGGGCCTGTCGGGCGAAGTGCGCCCGGTGCCCAGCGGCCAGGAACGGCTCAAGGAAGCTGCCAAGCATGGCTTCAAGCGCGCCATCGTACCCAAGGGCAATGCGCCGAAGGAGGCGCCGCCCGGCTTGCAGGTTATTGCGGTGACGCGGCTGGAACAGGCACTGGATGCCTTGTTCGAATAACCCGCACCACCACAGCCCCCTGTGGGAGCAGGCAAGCTAGACACATTGATGTGTGCACATCGTCAGATGTTGAGCAGCTCGCCCAGCTCCCGATGCAGCTCCTCCTCATCCCCCAGATTGAGCTCGATCAACCTGCGCAAATGGCTGATCGAGTCCAGATCGATATGCTCGCAGACAAACCCCAGTTGCCCCTGGTCGTCATGGCTCAGCCGCACTTGCATGCGCACGTCCGTGTCGGCGTCCAGGTGAATGTCCACATCAAAGGGCTCGTCACCCTTGCCCAGCCACGGCGCAGGCTTTTGCACCAGCAAGCCCTTGAGCGATAAATCCACCAGTTGCACCGGCCATTGCTGGCCGTCCTGCATGAGTTCGGTCTTGGCATCGAAGGCAATCCGCCGAAAACGGCGGCGATCTGACGGCTGGTCGCTCATGGTGAAACCCTCTGTAGATACAGGGATTGTAGCCTTGCGCCATTATTGGGCGTTTATTTCGCTTTTTTTTCGCCCCGGCAAGGCTCTAGACCAACGTAGGGGGCTGGTCTTTAGGGCACAGCGCGCTAAACTCGGACTGGCTGTCTTTCTGTCCAACCTGGCTGGAATATAAAAATGAAAAATAATAATAGCCTGCTACGCCATCTACCCTGGCTGTTGCTGGCAATCGTAGGAGCGTGCGCCCTGGGCGTAGTGGCTTTGCGTCGCGGCGAGGCGATCAACGCCTTGTGGATTGTAGTCGCGGCAGTCGCCATTTATCTGGTGGCTTATCGTTACTACAGCCTGTTCATCGCAAATAATGTGATGCAACTCGATCCACGGCGGGCCACCCCCGCGGTGATCAACAACGACGGTCTGGACTATGTGCCGACCAACAAACACATTCTGTTCGGTCACCACTTCGCGGCCATCGCGGGTGCGGGACCTCTGGTCGGCCCGGTATTGGCGGCGCAGATGGGTTACCTGCCGGGTACGCTATGGCTGATTGCCGGCGTGGTGCTGGCGGGGGCCGTGCAGGATTTCATGATCCTGTTCCTGTCCACCCGTCGCAACGGCCGTTCCCTGGGGGACATGGTCCGCGAAGAGATGGGCCGCATTCCCGGGACCATCGCGCTGTTTGGCTGCTTTTTGATCATGATCATCATCCTCGCGGTGTTGTCGCTGATCGTAGTCAAGGCCCTGGCCGAAAGCCCGTGGGGCATCTTCACGGTGATGGCGACCATCCCGATCGCGATGTTCATGGGCGTCTACATGCGTTACATCCGCCCGGGCCGCATCGGCGAGATCTCGATCATTGGCGTGCTGTTGCTGCTGGGCTCGATCTGGCTGGGCGGGCAGATTGCTGCTGATCCGGTATGGGCCAAGGCCTTCACCTTCACCGGGATCCAGATCACCTGGATGCTGGTCGGCTACGGATTCGTGGCTGCGGTATTGCCGGTGTGGCTGATCCTGGCCCCGCGTGACTACCTGTCTACATTCCTGAAAATCGGCACCATCATTGCCCTGGCAATCGGCATCCTGGTCACCATGCCCGACCTGAAAATGCCGGCACTGACCCAGTTTGTCGATGGCACCGGTCCGGTCTGGAAGGGCGGCCTGTTCCCGTTCCTGTTCATCACCATCGCCTGTGGCGCGGTATCGGGTTTCCACGCACTGATTTCCTCGGGCACCACGCCCAAGCTGTTGGCCAATGAAGCCCACTCGCGCTACATCGGTTATGGCGGCATGTTGATGGAGTCGTTCGTCGCCATCATGGCCATGGTTGCCGCGTCGGTGATCGAGCCAGGCGTGTACTTCGCCATGAACAGCCCTGCGGCGATTGTCGGCACCGATGTGGTGACTGTTGCGCAAACCGTCAGCAGTTGGGGCTTTGCGATTACCCCGGAAGCGCTGCAAGCGGTGGCCAATGACATCGGTGAAACCACCATCCTGGCCCGTGCCGGCGGTGCGCCGACCCTGGCGGTCGGCATCGCGCAGATCCTGCACAGCGTGCTGCCGGGTGAAAACACCATGGCGTTCTGGTACCACTTTGCGATCTTGTTCGAAGCGCTGTTCATCCTGACCGCCGTTGACGCCGGGACCCGTGCCGGGCGCTTCATGCTCCAGGATCTGCTCGGCTCCTTCGTCCCGGCGCTCAAGCGTACCGAGTCGTGGACTGCCAACCTGATCGCCACCGCCGGCTGCGTGGCGATGTGGGGCTACTTGCTGTACCAGGGCGTGATCGACCCGCTGGGTGGCATCAATACCTTGTGGCCACTGTTCGGCATCTCCAACCAGATGCTGGCCGGTATCGCGCTGATGCTCGCCACGGTTGTGCTGATCAAAATGAAACGCCAGCGCTACATTTGGGTGACCATGCTGCCGGCTGTCTGGCTGCTGATCTGCACCGTGACCGCCGGCCTGATCAAGCTGTTCGACGCTAACCCGGCGATCGGCTTCCTGTCGTTGGCGAAAAAATACAGCGATGCGTTGGCCAACGGGCAGATTCTGGCCCCGGCGAAGAGCATCGACCAGATGCAGCACGTGATCTGGAATGCCTACACCAACGCCACGCTGACGGTATTGTTCCTGTTCGTGGTCTTCAGCATCCTGTTCTATGCGATCAAAGTCGGCGTGGCCGCCTGGGGTACCAAGGAACGTACGGATAAAGAAGCACCATTCCAAGCCATGCCGGACGCGTGATAGAGGGTTGCAAACATGTTCAATGACATTGGTCGCCTCGGTAAATACCTCGGTCAGGCAGCCCGCCTGATGGTCGGCATGCCCGACTACGACACCTACGTCGAGCATATGCAAACCAAGCACCCGGACAAGCCGATGATGGACTACAAGGCGTTCTTCCGGGAACGCCAGGAAGCCCGTTACGGCGGCAAGGGCGGGCCCAAGTGCTGTTGAACCCATAGGCTTGGGCCTATGTGATCCCCTGTGGGAGCGGGCCTGTGTGGGAGCGGGCCCGCTCCCACATTTGTTTTGTGTTTCCTCAAGGAGAATATTTTGTCCTCTCCCATCCCCGTCACCGTCCTCAGCGGCTTCCTCGGCGCTGGCAAGACCACCTTGCTGCGCCACCTGCTCAAGGCCGAGCACGGCTTGAAAATCGCCGTGATCGAAAACGAATTCAGTGACGCCGGCATCGACACCCAGCTGTTGGGTGATGAACCGGTCCAAGTCATGACCCTGTCCAACGGTTGCGTGTGCTGCACCATCCACACCGACCTGACCAAGGCCCTGTACCTGCTGCTCGAACGCCTGGACAGCGGCGAAATCGCCTTCGACCGCCTGGTGATCGAATGCACCGGCCTGGCCGACCCGGCGCCGGTGGCCCAGACCTTTTTTATCGATGAAGAACTGCGCGAGCGCTATCTTCTCGACGGCATCATCACCCTGGTGGACGCGGCCCACGCCGAGCACCATCTGACCCAGACCATCGCCCAGGCGCAGATCGGCTTTGCCGACCGCCTGCTGGTGAGCAAGCGCGACCTGGTCGACGATGCCAGCTTCGAGGCCCTCAGCCAGCGCCTGAGCCGAATCAACCGTCGCGCGCCGATCCGTGTGGTGGAACATGGCAAGATCGACTTGGCTGAACTGCTGGATGTGCGCGGCTTCAACCTCAACGCAGGCATGACCTTGCGCCCGGTCAGCCAGGCGCCGTCCATCGACCGCATTTCCAGCCTGGTACTGCGCACCGACCAGCCGCTGGATATCGACCGCCTCAGCGAGTTCATGAACGAGTTGCTGGAAGAGCACGGCAAACAACTGCTGCGCTACAAGGGCGTGCTGAACATCGCCGGTGAAGATCGGCGCATGGTGTTCCAGGGCGTGCTCAAGCTCTACGGGTTCGATTGGGACACCGAATGGGCTGAAGGCGAGCCGCGGGAAAGCGTGATTGTGTTTATTGCCGATGAGTTGCCGCAAGAGAAGATTCGCGCGGGTTTCCAGCGGGTCTACCAACCCTGACTTGAAACGCGACCAGTGTAGGAGCGGGCTTGCCTGCGATAGCGGTAGACCAGTCAATGATGAGTTGGCAGACCCACTGCTATCGCAGGCAAGCCCGCTCCCACATGTTGACCGCGTTCCAACAGGCATAAAAAAGCCCGGCTCAAGAGCCGGGCTTTTTATTCAAGCGCCTGCAATCAAGCGCCGTATACCGGCAGCTTCTTGCAGATGGCCTTGACCTTCTCACGTACCGCGTCAATCACGGCTTCGTTGGAAAGATCAGCCAGGATGTCGCAGATCCAGCCAGCCAGTTCCTTGCACTCTGCTTCCTTGAAGCCACGAGTGGTCACGGCCGGGGTGCCGAAGCGCAGGCCCGAGGTGACAAACGGCGAACGTGGATCGTTCGGTACCGAGTTCTTGTTCACGGTGATGAAGGCTTTGCCCAGGGCAGCGTCAGCATCTTTACCGGAGATGTCCTGCTTGATCAGCGACAGCAGGAACAGGTGGTTCTCAGTACCGCCGGACACCACGTCAAAACCGCGCTCGATGAACACACTGGCCATGGCCTGGGCATTCTTCACCACTTGTTGCTGGTAAGTCTTGAACTCAGGCTGCAACGCTTCCTTGAAGCAGATCGCTTTAGCAGCGATCACGTGCTCCAGCGGGCCACCTTGGGCGCCCGGGAAGACGGCGGAGTTGAGCTTCTTCTCGATATCGGCGTTGGCACGAGCCAGGATCAGGCCGCCACGTGGACCGCGCAGGGTCTTGTGGGTGGTGGTGGTCACCACGTCAGCGTAAGGCACCGGGTTCGGGTAGACGCCAGCGGCGACCAGACCGGCCACGTGGGCCATGTCGACGAACAGGTAGGCGCCAACCTTGTCAGCGATCTCACGGAAGCGTGGGAAGTCGAGGATCTGCGAGTAGGCAGAGAACCCGGCCACGATCATTTTTGGCTTGTGCTCGACCGCCAGGCGCTCGACTTCGTCGTAGTCGATCAGGCCGTTGCCGTCGATGCCGTACTGCACAGCGTTGTACAGCTTGCCGGAGGAGGAAACGCTGGCACCGTGGGTCAGGTGACCGCCGTGGGCCAGGCTCATGCCCAGGATGGTGTCGCCGCCTTGCAGCAGGGCCAGGTAAACGGCCGCGTTGGCTTGGGAGCCGGCGTGTGGCTGGACGTTGGCGTAATCGGCGCCGAACAGTTCCTTGGCACGGTCGATGGCCAGTTGCTCGACGATATCGACGAATTCGCAACCGCCGTAGTAACGCTTGCCCGGATAACCTTCGGCGTACTTGTTGGTCAGAACCGAACCTTGAGCCTCCATCACCGCAGGGCTGGTGTAGTTTTCCGAAGCGATCAGCTCAATGTGCTCTTCCTGGCGCACAGCTTCTTGCTCCATGGCGGCAAAGAGATCGGCGTCGTACTTGGCAATAGTCAAATCACGGCTGAACATGGCGGTCCTCAAGGATCGGGGGCAGAAAAGAGGGGCATTCTAACCCAATGGGTTTTAGATGGCATATGAAAGGACATCATGTCGCGGACAAGTGGCGTTCATCCAGAGATGGATGGCGTATTTGAGGGCCCTTCGCGGGCAAGCCCGCTCCCACATGGGAGCGCATTTCAACTGTGGGAGCGGGCTTGCCCGCGATGAGGCCATCTGCACCGCCACATGATTTTCAGTCAAACATGAACAGGGCGTCGTTACAGAACTGCGCCTCAAACCGATTGGCCGGCATCGGTCGCCCAAACAGATAACCCTGCACCTCGTCACAGCCATGCTCGCGCAGGAAGTCCAGTTGCTCATGGGTTTCCACGCCTTCGGCGATCACCGCCAGGTTCAGGCTGTGGGCCATGGCAATGATTGCCCGGGCGATTTGCGCGTCCTGCTCGCCGGAGGGCAGGCCGTCCACGAACGTGCGGTCGATCTTCAGCACGTCGATGGGGAATTGCTTGAGGTAGTTGAGCGATGAGTAGCCGGTGCCGAAGTCGTCCACGGCGATGCTCAGGCCGAGGTTTTTCAGGCTGGCAAGGATCTGCAGGGCCTCGTTGACTTCGCGCATCAGGATACTTTCGGTCAGCTCCAGCTCCAGGCACGCCGGCGGCAGGCCGGTTTCCTTGAGGATGGTGGCGATCCGCGTGCCCAACTGCCCGTCGGAGAACTGCCGCGCCGAGATGTTCACCGAGACTTTGGGCACCCGCACCTTGTTCTGGTGCCAGGTCTTGAGTTGGCGGCATGCCTCGTCGATTACCCAGTCGCCCACGTCCACCACCAGGCCCAATTCTTCCAGCACCGGGATGAAATCCCCCGGCGGCACCAAGCCACGGCGCGGGTGACGCCAGCGCAGCAGGGCTTCGGCGCCGGTCAAACGTTTGCCATCGCCACTGAACTGCGGCTGGTAATAGAGCACGAATTCGTTCTGGTCCAGGGCATGACGCAGGTCGCTCTCCAACTCCAGGCGCTCCAGGGCGCTGGCGTTCATGTCGGCCTGGTAGAACTGGAAGTTGTTCTTGCCGCGCTCCTTGGCGTGGTACATCGCGGTGTCGGCGTTTTTCATCAGTTGGCTCAGTTCGTTGCCGTCCTGAGGGCTCAGGGCGATGCCGATACTGGCGGTGACAAAAAACTCGCGGCCCTCCAGCACAAACGGCTTCACCAGGCTGGCGAGGATCTGCTCGGCCACGTGGATCGCGCGGTTCAACGCCATCTCGCGACTGACCCGGGGTTGCAGGAGCAAGGTGAACTCGTCACCGCCCATGCGCGCCACGGTATCGTCCTCGGCCACACAGCCGAGCAGGCGGGTCGCCATTTCCTTGAGCATGCGATCGCCCGCGGCATGGCCCAGGGAGTCGTTGATCGGTTTGAAGCGGTCGAGGTCGAGGAACATCAGCACCACCCACGACTTCTGCCGCTCCGCCGATTGCAACGCGGTGTGCAGGCGGTCCTGGAACAGCGTGCGGTTGGGCAGGTGGGTCAGGGCGTCGTAGTAGGCCAGGCGGTGGATGCGTTGTTCGCTGGCCTTGCGCTCGCTGATGTCGCTGAAAAAGCACACGTAGCTGGCCAGGTCGCCCTCGTCATCGAGCACGGCGGTAATGCCGACCCAGGCCGGGTAATGCTCGCCGCTGCGGCGCTTGAGCCACACTTCACCTTCCCAGGTGCTGTGCTGGTGCAACTGCTTGAGCACATAGCGCAGGTGGGCTTCCTGCTGTTCGTCGACGGTGAGCATGTTCGGCAATTGGTCGAGCACATCGGCCACGGCATAGCCGCTGACCCGGCTGAAGGCTTCGTTGGCCTGCACGATATAGCCGGCGGGGTCGGTGATCAGGATCGCCGAGGTGGAGTGTTCGAATACCGTGGCCGCCATGCGCAAGTCTTTCTCGGCGCGGCGTTGCTGGCTGATATCGCGGCCCACGCCGAGGATGCCTTCGAACGCGCCGTGCTCGTCCCACACCAGCACCAGGCGCAGTTCGATCGGCACCTTGCGCCCATCGGCCCGCAGGCAATCGAACAGGAACAGTTGGGTCTGCACGTCATCGCGCAACAAGGCCAGGGCTTCGGGCTGGTCCAGGGCGCGGCTGACCCGTTCCACAAGGGTGTAGATGCCGGTCAGTTGCTGTGGGTTGGCGATGGTCGATTGCCAGCCGTTCTTGAAGATCCAGTCGACTTCATAGCCCAGCACCGCATTCACCGACGGGCTGACGTAGTTGAGGGCCAGTTTGCTGTCGGTGGAGAAAATCACGTCGCTGATGCTTTCGGCCAGCATGCGGTAGCGCTGTTCGCTGTCGCGCAGGGATTCGCTGGCTTCGATCTGGTCGGTAATGTCCTTGGCCACGCCAATGATCCGCGTGACCTGGTCGGTCTTGTCCCGGGCCAGGGCCTGTTCGCGGATCTCGAAGCGCCGCCACTGATTGTTGCGGTGCCGAAAGCGCAACTGGCATTGCAACTGCGCCAGGTACCCGGCGGCGCGTTGCTGCTGGCGCAGGTCGTGGTAGTGCTCGGCGTCTTCGGGGTGCAGCAGGATCTCCCAGAAATACTCGCCCATCTGCTGCAGTTCGTGTTTGTTGTAGCCCAGGGTGTGGCCCAGGTGGTGGTTGCTGAAGATCATGCGCTGGCTGATCACATCCTGCACATACAGGTGATCCGGCACGGTGCGCACCACGTCCGACCAGAACGCCTCGCGCTCCACCAGCGACAGCTCCACCAGTTTGCGGCTGGTGATATCGCTGATGCTGAGGATCACCGCCTTATAGTCGTGCTGTTCTTCCGGCAGGCGCATCACCAGCCACAGGTACTGGTCGTTGCCTTCGATGTCGCTGAGTTGAATCTCCAACTCCAGCTGTTTCTGCTGGGTCAGCACTGCCTCAAGCACTGCGTAGCCAATGGCGCTGGTGTCCAGCGGGCAACCGTCGATCAAGCGTTCCCACGCCTGTTCGCAGGACGCCACATTCAGTAGGCGCACCGCGACCTGGTTGACCTCGGTGATGCGCAGCTCCTTGAGCAGTTGCTGGCGTTGCTCGGGGCTGTTTTGCAGCCAATCCTGCAGTTGTTCGCGGGTGTGCAACTGGGCCTTGTCGAAGAAACCGCGCAGGCCCGACAGGTCGAGCACGCACAAGGCCACGCCGGTACCTTCGAAAATATCCTGGTAGCGGCGCCGGCCTTCATTGACCTGGCGCTGGCGGCGCCGCATGTTCAGCAGCACCAGCACCGGGATCAGCGAAAAGGCCAGGCCCAGCAGGCACTTGCCGATAAACGCCGGCAGCAGTTGCTCCAGCACGGCGGCGCGATCAAACAGCCCGCGCAGTTGCCAGTCGCTTTTGCTCAAGGGCGTGACCAGTACGGTCTTGTTCAGCTCTTCCGGGGTCAGCCCGGCCGACCACTGGCTGGGCATGCCGCTGTCACGACTGACCACCCGGTGGTTCAACTGGTTTTCAATCGCCCACATCGGCCGTGGCCCCTGGCCGTCCTGGCGCGTCAGGTTGGCCAGGTAATTGGGGGCCAGGCGCAACGCCCAGTACATTTTGGCGCCGCCGCTGGGTTGGTGCAGCAGCAGGTAGATGATGGAGCCGTCGCTGTTATTGCTCAGGTAATAGGACTGGGCGTGGCTGCGCTTGACCAGCTCTTCAAGCCAGGCGCTATCCTGGCTGTTGTCGGCGGTATCACTGATGATCGCGCCGCTGGGGGCGAGCAGGGCGACGCTGCGCAGTTCCGGCAACGAGCGCTGCAGGCTGCGCATCAGGGCCTGGTGCTGTTCTTCATTGCGTGGAGGTTCGACGATCGGCAGCAGGTTGAGGGCGATTTGCGCGCTCAGGGCCATGTTCAGGCTGATCTGTTCGGCCAGGTCGGCGCTGTAGTCGATGGTGTATTGCTGCTGGTTCTTCTGGTTCTGCTGCAATTGGTCCAGCAACTGCCAGAACAATAACGCGAGCAGCAACAGGACCAGCGTCGCCAGCGCGCCCTTGAGGGTTCCGTGCAGGGGGGCGCCGGGCGCAATATGCGCTGCGCGCAAGGGGCTTGGCTTTGTTACGTTGGTCAAGCTGTGATCCTGCGGTTTGGCTGTACTGGCGCGCGACGTGCACTATAAGCCGGACGCCCGGAGGGCGGCTAGCATGCCTTGAGTTGTGGCAAAGTGCCAGCCCCGCCTGGCGGGACTATCAGGCCGGGCCGGTACTGATCAGGGCATCCGCCAGTCTGAATAGAATCGCCAGTGCAAAGCAACTGATAACCACAGAAGATGTGCGGTTTATGTTCTGCGGGGTCAGCCAGGCATGTCCGCTGCGTTTGAGGCGTGCGCCGAACAGCACCCAGGCGCACCCTACGGGGATCACCACCGCCGTGAATTGCATGGCGAACTGCCCGTACAAGGCCATGTCGGCAAAGGTCTGCACCGGCACGATGAACGAAACCACCAGCAAACCCTTCGGGTTGATCAGCGTCAGTAAAAAGAAATGCCACCTCGACACCCGCTCTCCGGGCAATGGGGGCAGATCGGCGGCGGGCTCGCGCCACAGGCTGTACGAGGTCTTGACCAGGTAACAGATCGAGACGAACTGCATCACCTTCAAACACCACGTTGCATTGGCCCCCATATGGCTGAGGACGTAGCCCCAAAAAGCAATCTGCAGCAGGTAAGCCAGGCACTCCAACAGGCTCAGGGTCCAGGCCCGCCTGAAACCCGAGAGCACGCCTGCGCGCAGTAACAGGGTATTGGTCGGTCCCGGCATCAATAGCAACAACCCCAGCGCAGACATGACACTAAGCATGGAAGCTGTCTTGCGCGACTGTCAGGGGGTAAGGCGTGATCCTGCATGTATGTGCCATGTGTCTTCTTCTAGGGAGGGGTTGCCGGGTATTGTGTTACATCTGGCCCGCTGCAGGAAAAAGCGCGGCTCAAAAGCGCCTGTCAATCTGCCCGCCGCCGCCGACTTAGGTTAACCTTGATCATTCGATGTGCTACGTACAGCGCCATGACGCTACGCAGGCCCTGTTCTCATCTTTTTACGAGGTCCACATTTTGGCTCAATACGTTTTCACCATGCATCGGTTGGGCAAAGTTGTTCCACCGAAGCGGGAAATCCTGAAAAACATTTCGCTGTCCTTCTTCCCGGGCGCCAAGATCGGCGTACTCGGCCTCAACGGTTCGGGTAAGTCCACGCTGCTGAAAATCATGGCTGGCGTCGATACCGAGTTCGAAGGCGAAGCCCGCCCGATGCCTGAACTGAACATCGGCTACCTGCCGCAAGAGCCGATCCTGGACCCGTCCAAGACCGTGCGTGAAGTGGTCGAGGAAGCCGTCAGCGTGATCAAGGACGCCCAGGCCCGCCTGGACGAGGTCTACGCCGCCTACGCCGAGCCGGATGCCGACTTCGACAAACTGGCTGCCGAACAGGCCAAGCTCGAAGCCATCCTGCAGGCTGGCGACGGTCACAACCTGGAGCGCCAGCTGGAAGTCGCCGCCGATGCGCTGCGCCTGCCGGCCTGGGACGCCAAGGTCGAGCACCTGTCTGGTGGTGAAAAACGCCGCGTGGCCCTGTGCCGCCTGCTGCTGTCCGCCCCTGACATGCTACTGCTCGACGAACCGACCAACCACTTGGACGCCGATTCCGTGGCTTGGCTGGAGCACTTCCTCCATGATTTCCCGGGCACCGTGGTTGCGATCACGCACGACCGGTACTTCCTGGACAACGTCGCCGGCTGGATCCTGGAGCTCGACCGTGGCGCCGGTATCCCTTACGAGGGCAACTACTCCGGTTGGCTGGAAGCCAAGTCCGACCGTCTGGCCGCTGAATCCAAGCAGCAGTCGGCCCATGAAAAGGCCATGAAGGACGAACTGGAGTGGGTGCGCAAAGGCGCCAAGGCCCGTCAGTCGAAATCCAAGGCCCGTCTGCAACGCTTCGAGGAAATGCAGTCCCAGGAATTCCAGAAGCGCAGCGAGACCAACGAAATCTACATCCCGGCCGGCCCGCGCCTGGGTGACAAGGTCATCGAATTCAAGAACGTCTGCAAAGGCTATGGCGATCGCGTGCTGATCGACAACCTGTCCTTCTCCATGCCTAAAGGCGCCATCGTCGGCGTGATCGGCGGTAACGGTGCGGGTAAATCCACGCTGTTCCGTATGCTGATGGGCAAGGAACAACCGGATTCGGGCACCATCGAAGTCGGCGAAACCGTGCAGTTGGCTTGCGTGGACCAGAGCCGCGAAGACCTCGACGGCAGCAAGACCGTGTTCCAGCAGATCTCCGACGGTTCCGACCAGATCCGTATCGGCAACTATGAAATCCCGTCGCGCACCTACGTTGGCCGCTTCAACTTCAAGGGCGGCGACCAGCAGAAGTTCGTCAAGGACCTGTCCGGTGGTGAGCGCGGTCGCTTGCACCTGGCCCTGACTCTCAAAGAAGGCGGCAACGTGTTGCTGCTCGACGAACCGTCCAACGACCTCGACGTGGAAACCCTGCGTTCCCTGGAAGAAGCCCTGCTGGACTTCCCGGGCGCCGCGATTGTGATCTCTCACGATCGGTGGTTCCTTGACCGTGTGGCGACGCACATCCTGGCGTACGAAGACGATTCGCAAGCGGTGTTCTTTGAAGGCAACTACACCGAATACGAAGCCGATCGCAAGAAGCGCCTGGGCGAAGCGGCTGCCCAGCCGCATCGTGTACGGCACAAAAAACTCGCCTGATTCGGGTTGGTTTGAACAAAACGGAGCCTTCGGGCTCCGTTTTTTTTGGCGCAATTGAGAGGGACCGAGGTGACTTCATCGCAGGCAAGCCAGCTCCCACATTTGACCGTGTCGTAGCAGAGGTACTCGATCTAATGTGGGAGCTGGCTTGCCTGCGATCGCGGTCTATCTATTGGTGCGTCCCTTGAGCTGAAATCCCTGTTTTGGGGCAAAAAAGCGCGTGTATTTATATTTATCGCACCATTTAAATTCACAAAAGCGACATTTTGCCCTGTCGCGGTGCGACATGAATTGATAAAGTCCTGGGCAAATCGCCATTAACGACAATAAATCTGCCGAGACTTTTCATGATCGAATCCGTCGAATCCTTCCTTGCCCGCCTCAAAAAACGCGACCCGGATCAGCCGGAATTCCACCAGGCTGTGGAAGAAGTCCTACGCAGTCTGTGGCCCTTTCTTGAAGCCAATCCCCACTACCTGACCTCGGGCATCCTGGAGCGCATCTGCGAGCCGGAACGCGCCATTACCTTCCGGGTATCGTGGGTCGATGACCAGGGCAAGGTCCAGGTCAACCGCGGCTTCCGTATCCAGATGAACAGCGCCATCGGCCCCTATAAAGGCGGCCTGCGCTTCCACCCGTCGGTTAACCTGGGGGTGCTGAAGTTCCTCGCCTTCGAGCAGACCTTCAAGAACTCCCTGACCTCGCTGCCCATGGGCGGTGGCAAGGGCGGCTCGGACTTTGATCCCAAGGGCAAGAGCGACGCTGAAGTCATGCGTTTCTGCCAGTCGTTCATGAGTGAGTTGTACCGCCATATCGGCGCGGACGTGGACGTACCGGCTGGCGATATCGGCGTGGGCGCCCGGGAAATCGGCTTCCTGTTTGGCCAGTACAAGCGCCTGAGCAACCAATTTACCTCGGTGCTTACCGGCAAGGGCATGAGCTACGGCGGCAGCCTGATCCGCCCGGAAGCCACCGGCTTTGGTTGCGTGTACTTTGCCGAGGAGATGCTCAAGCGCCAGGGCCAGCGCGTCGAAGGCAAGCGCGTGGCGGTTTCCGGTTCCGGCAACGTCGCGCAATACGCAGCGCGCAAGGTCATGGACCTGGGCGGCAAGGTGATTTCCCTGTCCGACTCCGAAGGCACCTTGTACTGCGAAAGCGGTTTGACCGACGAGCAGTGGTCGGCGCTGCTGGAGTTGAAAAACGTACGGCGCGGGCGCATCAGCGAACTGGCCGCGCGTTTTGGCCTGGAGTTTTGCGCCGGCAAGACCCCATGGGAGCTGGCGTGCGACATCGCCCTGCCATGCGCGACCCAGAACGAACTGGACGCCGAAGCCGCCCGCACCCTGCTGCGCAACGGCTGCATTTGCGTGGCCGAAGGCGCCAACATGCCGACCACCCTCGAGGCTGTGGATATCTTTATCGAAGCGGGCATTCTGTTTGCCCCGGGCAAAGCCTCCAATGCTGGCGGCGTGGCGGTGAGTGGCCTGGAAATGTCGCAAAACGCCATGCGCCTGCTGTGGACCGCCGGTGAAGTGGACAGCAAACTGCACAACATCATGCAGTCGATCCACCATGCCTGCGTGCACTACGGTGAAGAGAATGGCCGGGTCAACTACGTGAAGGGCGCGAACATCGCAGGCTTTGTGAAAGTGGCGGATGCGATGCTGGCGCAGGGCATCGTCTAAACCGCGAGCTGAGCGACACCGATGATCAATTGTGGGAGCTGTCGAGCCCCAGCGCGGCTGCGATAGCGGTAGGTCAGCACAGGTTTACTGTCTGGCCCAGCGCAATCGCAGCCTCGTTGGGGCTCGACAGCTCTCACATTCGCTCTGGTGTTACTGGCTGCGATAAGCCCGTGCGGCGTCGCGGTCCTTCTCCTGCTGCCAGGCGCGTTCGCGCTCGTCCCAATGGCGCTCGCGGTAGTCATTCTGGTCCTCGCTCTCGCGCATGGCCTTGCACTGGCGAAAGCCGTCCTCCCAGCCTTCGGCGTACGCCTGGACTTTCAAATAGCGCGGGACGTTCTTGCGAAACTCCCCAGTAATCACCCCGGCCGCCTGGCGCCCGCTGCTGCAGCCATCGTCAAAACCGTCGGCGAAGGGCGGTGGATAACCCTTGGCCAGTAACTCATCGTGGGTGGATTGGCAGCCTGAAAGCGCCATCACTACACCCAACATCACAGCGAACCGCCACATCTCATACTCCCAGGCCGTTGAGCGGCTGATAAGGGAAGTCTAGAAGGGGATTCGTCGGGGCGATGTGAAAACGGGGTGAGCAATTTGTTTGGGCGGCTCACTCGCCACAGGGGCTTAGGCGGTGGGTTGCGCGAGCGCAGCGTGTTCGGCCAGTTCTTGCTGGATGAATGCGCCAATCATCGCGCGGTACACCTGCTCCGTGACGTCGGGGTTGGCGCCGAGGGTTTGCGCTAAATCGCGAACCTTGTGGATCACTTGTTCGACCCGTTGGGGTGCCTTGACCCCTTCGCTGTCTTTTTTGAAGCGGGCGGCCTGGGACACGAAACTGCCGCGCTCGGCCAGCAGGGCGACGATCTGGCGGTCAAGGCGGTCGATGTTTTCCCGGACGTGTTCAAGGCTGGTGCAGGTAACGGCCATGTCGTAAGAGCTCCTTAGGGTGTGGGATAAACGCGGGCCAAATGTGGGAGCGGGCTTGCTCGCGATGGCGGTAGATCAGTCATATCCACAGCGACTGACACACCCCTATCGCGGGCATGCCCGCTCCCACACTGGATCTTCAATAGGCGTTGGGGCCGGTCAGTAGTGATACCACTTCACTTCAAGCATCACCTCGTTGACCGGCGTCGCCATGTGGCTGAACTCCCGTTGCGCACTCAGGCGCACGCCGAGGTTGCGTGATACTTCCCACTGCTGATTCAGGCTGATACTACGTCGTACCTCGCCATTGGTGAAGAAGTCGCCCTTGGCCTCCAGGCTCAGGTTGCCTAGCGGGTTTTTCCACAGCAGCCCGGTGTTGAAGCCGGCAGCGGGGGAGATGAATTCGCTGAAGTCGTTGTTGTGTTCCACGCGCACGGTGCCCAGGGCAAAGCCGAGCATGTCGTCGTGCAGTTGCCAGGTGCCGCCGGCGCCGCCGTTGACGTGGCTGACCAGGGTTTCGTCGTCATGTTTGCCCGGTACCCGCTCCAGGCCGCCGGTGACTTGCCAGGACAGCGGTTGCAGCAGCTCATTGCGCGGAGTCAGGGAGCGGATGGTCGCCAGGTCCAGTTGTTGCAGTTGCCAGTTGTTGCCTTCGTACTGGCGCAGTTTCATCTGCAGGATTTCGATCTGCGCGCCCAGGGGGAAGCCTTCGGCGTTGTCGTTGAGGTCGTGGTAGGCCATGCGCAGGCCGTATTCGCCGAAGGCTTTGTCGCCACGGGTGCCGATACCTGCTTGCCAGGTGCGCGATTCATGGCCGTTTTCCGGCAGGCCGGGGCGCTCGATCTGTAGGTCCGGCGCCGGGTTCTGGTTGATTGCCCGCAGCAACTCGAAACTGCGCTGGGAGCGTTCGCTGTCGCGCTCAAGGCCGTTGGCGCGGTAGCGGCCCAGGCGGTAGGCGGCGTCGATGATCAGGGCCTGGCGGTCTTTGCCAAGGGCCTTGAACGTTGGATCTTGCAATTGTTTCTGGTCATCGCTGACCTTCAGCACCCATTGCTGCTCGTCACTGTCCAGGGGCTTGGCGCGCTCCAGCAACTCACGTTCGCGGGACGGGCGATAATCGATTTTCTCCACCAGGCCCGCGTCCTTCACCGCTTTTACGGTGTCGGTGGGAATGGCGGTGAGCGGGAACTGTTCGGTCAGGCGCAGGCCGGGGCGGGCCACTTGCAGCAGTTCCAGCAGGCGATATGAGCAGTTTTCGTCAAAGAAGAAGTAGTCGAACTGGATCTGCTTGAGCTCCCACACGTGCTCGACCATGCGCTCGGTTTCGACCTGGGTCAGGTTCAGGCGGTATTCCCACAGGTCGCGGTTCTCCAGGCTGCGGTATTCCGAGAGTTTTTCCTGGTAGGGCACAAGGGCGAACAGGCCGGGATAGCCGCCCATCAGGCCTTTCCAGGCGTAGAGGATGCTGTTGTCCGAGCCTTCAATGTAGGCGCCAAAGTTGATCGCGTAGCTGAGCAAGGCGGTCTTGTTGCTTTGCACATCAGCCTGGTCGATACGCAGCAAGGTATGGCCGAACATCGACGATGGGCTGTTGAGATAGGCCGCCGGGAAGATCATCACCGCGCTGTGGGGCGCGACGTCCTTGAACCATTGCTTGAACTCGACGCAGTCCACGGCGGGCAGGTCAGTCAGGTGCAACTGGTCCTTGAGCCAGCGGGTGCGGGCCGGGTACACGCATTGGGCATGTTTTTCGCCGAGGCTGGCCGGGGCGTACAGTGCGTCTACGGTGGCCTTGAGTTCGGCGTCCGGGTGGTGGGCGCCGTCTTTGGCGAGGAAGAATTTCTGGTCGCTGACATAGCTGCGCCAGCCTTTGAGCTTGCCGGCTTCGTAGTGCCCCAATGAAAGCCAGAATGGATCATTGGCCAATTGCTGCAAACGTTGATCATCAAGGTGCGGCGCCGCAGATAGCGGGGCGCAGGCGAAGAGTGCCAGGCAGGCAAGGCGTTTGAGCATAGGGGCAACTTAAGTCGGAATAAATAAAGACCCGGGAAAGGGGCAGGTCCAAAAAATAAAACCCGCGCCGGGTAAGGGCGCGGGCAGGTCGAGCTTAAGCCTGGGTGGCGTATTTCGCCAGGCGGGCGTCGCCCTTGAGAACAGCGATGGTGTTGGAGTGCACGTCTTCTGCGGTCACGTCAGCCTTGCTGAAGATCTGCTGGAAGTGTTCGTGAGTCACAGCGGCGAAGTGATCACGATCTTCTGGAGCAACGCCCAGGACCACGGCATAGGTGGTCAGTGCTTCGCCATTGCCTTTGGCCATGTCTTCGGACAGCTCGTTCATCATGCCATTCATGGCAATCCACGATTTGCCGCCGTAAGTCAGCGCGCTGTTGGTGCTGCAACCGTTGGTGCCCGAGGTCATGCCGAAGGTGGCGTTACCGGAGGTGCCGTTGGTGGTGGAAGCGAGGAAGTGAGCCGGCGTGCCGCGCTGGCCTTCGAACAGCATGTTGCCCCAACCGCAGTTAGGGCCACCTGGCGCTTCGGCCATTGCATTGAGGGAGACAACGGTGAAGAGAGTACCGAGAAGGATCCGTTTCATAGCTTTGTTCTCTTAGTGTGCAAACCAATGGACAAGGGTTCAGGCGCCGCAAAGCACCCTAGGGGCCAGTTATTAGTCCAACCCGCGCAGTTTGGAGTTTAGGCATGTTCCAAGGGTTCCGTGCTTTTTTGTAAAACAATCAATGCAGACTGGTTTTTTTGCAGGCCGCATCCCGTGTCTATGCTTTACCTCAGTCGTGCCTTGCCAGCCAGCTACGCACGGCGCCAGAATGCCGCCATTGCCCCGCCTGATGTAAGGAAGCCCGATGCCTGATCCTGTTGCTGCCAGCTTGCGTCTAGCGCCCGAAGCGCTGACCCGTCCTTTCTCCGCTGAACAGTTCAGCTTCTCGACCACCAATGACTTGGAGCCCTTTCGCGGTGTGCTTGGCCAGGAACGCGCGGTTGAAGCGTTGCAGTTCGGTGTGGCCATGCCACGCCCCGGTTACAACGTATTTGTCATGGGCGAGCCCGGTACCGGCCGCTTTTCGTTCGTCAAACGCTACCTCAAGGCCGAAGGCAAGCGCCTGCAGACCCCGGCAGACTGGGTCTACGTCAATAACTTCGACGAGCCCCGCGAGCCCCGCGCCCTGGAATTGCCTGCGGGCGGCGCGGCCCCGTTCATCGCAGACATCAGTGGCCTGATCGACAACCTGGTCGCCACCTTCCCGGCAGTGTTCGAGCACCCGACGTATCAACAGCGCAAAAGCGCGATCGACCGCGCCTTCAACCAGCGCTACGACCGCGCCCTGGATGTGATCGAGCGCCTGGCCCTGGAAAAGGACGTGGCGCTGTACCGTGACAGCAGCAATATCGCCTTTACCCCGATGCTCGATGGCAAGGCCCTGGACGAGGCCGAGTTCTCGCAACTGCCGGAAGCCGACCGTGAGCGTTTCCACACGGATATTTCCGAGCTCGAAGAGCGCCTCAACGAAGAACTCGCCAGCCTGCCGCAGTGGAAGCGCGAGTCCAACAACCAGATGCGCCAGTTCAACGAAGAGACCATCACCCTGGCCTTGCAGCCATTGCTGGCACCGTTGTCCGAGAAGTACGCCGAGAACGCCGGCGTCTGCGGCTACCTGCAGGCGATGCAGGTCTATCTGCTCAAGACCGTGGTCGAACTGCTGGTGGATGACGCCAAAACCGACGCCCAGGCGCGCAAGTTGCTGGAAGAGCAGTACTGCCCGAGCCTGGTGGTGGGACATCCGCTCAATGGCGGCGCGCCGGTGGTGTTCGAACCGCACCCGACCTACGACAACCTGTTTGGCCGGATCGAGTACAGCACCGACCAGGGCGCGCTCTACACCACCTACCGGCAACTGCGTCCGGGGGCGTTGCATCGTGCCAACGGCGGTTTCCTGATCCTCGAAGCCGAGAAAATGCTCAGCGAGCCGTTTGTCTGGGACGCGCTCAAGCGCGCGCTGCAGTCGCGCAAGTTGAAGATGGAGTCGCCTCTGGGCGAGTTGGGCCGCCTGGCCACCGTGACCCTCAACCCGCAAGTGATCCCGTTGCAGGTCAAGGTCATCATCATCGGCGCCCGCTCGCTGTACTACACCCTGCAAGACCTGGATCCGGACTTCCAGGAGATGTTCCGGGTGCTGGTGGATTTCGATGAAGACATCCCGATGGTCGATGAAAGCCTGGAGCAGTTCGCCCAGTTGCTGAAAACCCGCACCTCGGAAGAAGGCATGGCGCCGCTGACCTCGGATGCGGTGGCACGCCTGGCGACCTATAGCGCACGGCTGGCGGAGCACCAGGGACGTTTGTCGGCGCGCATCGGCGACCTGTTCCAGCTGGTCAGCGAGGCGGACTTCATCCGCCACCTGGCGGGTGATGAACGCACCGACGCCGGGCACATCGAGCGCGCGTTGAAGGCCAAGGCCACGCGCACCGGCCGGGTCTCGGCGCGGATCCTCGACGACATGCTCGCCGGGGTGATCCTGATCGACACCGCCGGCGCGGCAGTGGGCAAATGCAACGGGCTGACCGTGCTGGAGGTCGGTGATTCGGCGTTCGGTGTGCCGGCGCGCATTTCTGCCACGGTGTACCCGGGTGGCAGTGGCATTGTCGATATCGAGCGTGAGGTCAACCTCGGCCAGCCGATCCACTCCAAGGGCGTGATGATCCTCACCGGTTACCTGGGCAGCCGTTATGCCCAGGAATTCCCCCTGGCGATCTCTGCGAGCATTGCCCTGGAGCAATCCTACGGTTATGTCGACGGCGACAGCGCCTCGTTGGGCGAGGCCTGTACGTTGATTTCGGCGCTGTCGAAGACCCCGCTCAAGCAGTGTTTCGCCATTACAGGCTCAATCAACCAGTTCGGTGAAGTGCAGGCGGTGGGCGGGGTCAACGAGAAGATCGAAGGCTTTTTCCGCCTGTGCGAGGCCCGTGGCTTGACGGGCGAGCAGGGCGCGATCATTCCCCAGGCCAACGTTGCGACGCTGATGCTCGACGAGAAGGTCTTGCAGGCGGTAAGGCAAGGGCAGTTCCACGTGTATGCCGTGCGCCAGGCCGACGAGGCGTTGAGCCTGTTGGTGGGCGAGCCTGCCGGCGAGCCGGATGCCGAAGGGCAATTCCCCGAGGGTAGCGTCAACGCGCGCGTGGTTGAACGTCTGCGGGCGATTGCCGAGATGATCAGCGAGGAAGACCTCAAGGAAGCGGAAAAGGAGCTGGCGCAGCAGGCGTTGGTCGAAGCCAAGCCAAGCTGATGCGGAATCACCCATTGTAGGAGCCGACTTGCCGGCGATGGCGCTCGATGTATCGCTATCGCCGGCAAGTCGGGTCCGAGCGGGGAAAGCGCCATATTTTTGGCTGGGTTGTGGGGAGCTGATGGCCGTTGGTCCCTACAATCTTGGTTTGTACCGGTTTTCTTCTATTCTCAGCTCAAGGGATATCTACAGGAGTCATGGGATAGAGACGGCCTTGTGTCTGGAGGCTGAACACCGGATCTACCGAGGGTCGCCGCCATGCCGCGCAGCCTTTGCCTCACCCGCCAGTGCCTGGGCCTGGTCACCCGAATTGAATGTTCCATTCGTCCTCTTGCGGGGGATGCCGGGATGTGGACGTTGCTGTTTGCCGCCGGAATGACAGGTGAGCAGCCCTCGACCATCAAGTCCCAAGGGCCGTTCCATGGCCCGTTCGTCGCGGAAAACATTCTTGAATCCATCGTGCAAAGCCTGACCCTGCACGGCTACGAACTGGCCGACGACCCGCAGATCTGGTGCCTGCACTTGCAGGCCCACCTGCGCCAGCTCAATGGCGGACGGCCCCAGGCCCTGCACCTGTAAACCGCAACCACTGTAGGAGCCGGCTCCTACAATTTGCTCTCGGGCTTGTCCAGCTTGACCTCAAAACCGTATTGCACGGTGTTCAACGCCGTGCGCTGGTAGGTTTCAAGCGCGGTCGGCTGGCCATAAAAGTAATGCACATCAAACAGCGCGGTGCCATATTCCGCAGCGCGGTGGCTGACGCCGAGGATTTCCTTCAAGTACTTGCCACTGGCGTCCTTGGCAAAGAAGCGCCAGCTATCGGAAGGGAACAACGCCTGGTCGACAATCAGCGCGTTGTCCTGGATCGACAGGCCCTTGGGCAGTTGGGCGGTGTTGACGGTGTTCTTTTCGATGGTGGCCAGGAACAGCGGGATCGATCCCACGGCAAATGCCGGGGTTTCCGGGAATAAATTAAGGTCGTAGGTGATGGTGGCGCGCCATGGGTCGACCTCAAAGGCCTCGGTGGGCAGCTCGATGGGCTCGCCGCGCTTGCCTTGATCATTTGCGGTGAAGAACGTCAGCGGGGCGTCGTTGCTGGTGCGAGTCGAGCCGATCAGGTCGTCATTGAAGGTGAAGGGATGGTCAAAGGCGATGTGGGCGGCGCTGGCGTCGTCCACCGACTGGCTGATGGTGACGCTGCTTTTCAACTGGTCTTCGGAGAGGCTGGCACTTTGGAGCCAGCCTGCGGCCTCATCGTCATACACCGTGACGGGCATAGGCAGGCCCTGCACGGTTTTCTCCAGACTGTTCTTGTCGAAGCGCCGTATCGGCAGTTCCAGGTCCTTGCGGGTGACTGTAGCGTCGGAGAAATCCAGCACGCTGACTTGCAGGCTATCGATCGCCCCGTTGAAGTAGACCTTGGCGTAGTGGCTGGCCTGCTTTTGTTCGAAGGTTTTCTGCTCGTCTTGCAACTGCTTTTCAAAGGCCTCGGACCAGGTTGTCTGCTTGCGCATCTGCGCCAGTTGCTGCTCGTAGAACGCCACCTGGGCGGCGCTTTCATTGATCGAACCGGCACGGGAAAGAAATTGCCCGGTGGTGTCCCGGGCCTGGACCAGCAGCGGGTTGGGCGACTCATCCGCCACTTGTGGCGCCAGGGGGCTGGTGTTGGTCAGTTCGATCTCGGCGTAGTTGTTCTCCAGGGCCAGCAGGGTCAGCGTGATGTTTGCCTCGGTGCGCTTGTGGCCCACGTCTTTGCGGGTCAGGTCGAAGGTCAGCACTTTGCTGGGTGCAATCACCTCGACCCGGCCCTTGAGGGTGACGGGTTGGGGCTGGCTCTTGTTGTCCGTCTCGATGCCTTCGATGAAGGGATAGGTGACGGTCAGGTCGTCCGGGTTGGTCAGGTTAGAGCTGCTGGGGCTCAACTGAATGCCGGGGTCGGTTTCCGACCATTCCGGCTGGAACGGGATGATCTTGTTGTTGCTCAAGGTCACCGATTGCCATTCCAGGCCATGGGGAAATGGGAATTGGTCCGGCATATTGAAACTGAACGGGAACACCGGTTGCAGATCGGTCAGGTAGTCCGAGTGCGAGTTCTTGCGTAGGACGAACAGCCCGTTGATGTAGGTATCCACCAGAGCTTGCGGGGTAGGGTAGTGCGCAAGCACGGCCAGGCTGTTTTCCCCGTACTCGGTCTCCACTGGCTTGGTGTCGAGCTTGATGCGCGCCCGCTCCAGCAATAGCAGCGAGCCGCCCAGCTCGCCCACGGCCTCCTTGAGGCGCGGATCCTGGATCGTATCCAGGGATTGTTCGAACTGGGTGGTTTTTTCTTCCAGAGAGGCTTGCTTGTGCTCGTCGCTGGGGGAGCAGCCGCTGGCCGCCAGTAATGCCACACATAGGCCAAGACTGGCCAAGGGAGATCGCACATCCATTATTTGAGATTCCTGTCCGGCAGCATCGAGCCACGTTGATGAGGCCGACACTAGCAGAAAAATTGTCTTACAGAAGCGCTACAGGTCAGTTTCCGGGTGGTTATGGCGCAATGTACGCGGCTGATATACTCGCCGCCATTTCTAGCCAAGCTGTGTGAGATTCCATGGAACGCTTTATCGAAAATGCAATGTACGCCTCCCGCTGGCTGCTGGCGCCGATCTATTTCGGCTTGTCCCTCGGGCTGCTGGCGTTGGCGCTGAAATTCTTCCAGGAAGTGATCCATTTGCTGCCCAATGTCTTTGCGATGGCCGAGTCGGAGCTGATCCTGGTGCTGCTGTCGTTGATCGACATGGCCCTGGTGGGTGGCTTGTTGGTGATGGTGATGATTTCCGGCTATGAGAACTTTGTCTCGCAACTGGATATCGACGACAACAAGGAGAAGCTCAACTGGCTGGGCACCATGGACTCTTCGTCGCTGAAGATGAAGGTGGCGGCGTCCATCGTGGCAATTTCCTCGATCCACCTGCTGCGGATCTTCATGGATGCCAAGAATGTCGATCCACAGCACCTGATGTGGTACGTGATCATTCACATGACCTTCGTGATCTCGGCGTTTGCCATGGGCTACCTGGATAAACTGACCAAGCATTGATCCATGACCGGCGCCTGCCGGCCCGGGATTTTGGGCTCATCAAGCCTGGGGCGAGTGTGCTAGTCTGCTCGCCCTTTTAGTTTGGATGACACGCCAGACCCCGCGTTTTTGCGGATTTTTGCAGTTGTCCTACAGCGGAGCCTTTCCATGTCCGAAGTCAATCTGTCCACCGACGAAACCCGCGTCAGCTACGGCATTGGCCGTCAGTTGGGCGACCAACTGCGCGACAACCCGCCACCGGGCGTCAGCCTGGACGCGATCCTGGCTGGCCTGACCGACGCGTTCGGCGGCAAGCCAAGCCGTGTTGACCAGGAGCAAATGGCTGCCAGCTTCAAAGTGATTCGCGACATCATGCAAGCCGAAGCAGCGGCCAAGGCTGAAGCAGCCGCGGGCGCGGGCCTGGCATTCCTGGCTGAGAACGCCAAGCGTGACGGCATCACCACCCTGGCTTCCGGCCTGCAATTTGAAGTGCTGACCGCCGGCGACGGCGCCAAGCCGACCCGTGAAGACCAGGTGCGTACCCACTACCATGGCACCCTGATCGACGGCACTGTGTTCGACAGCTCCTACGAGCGTGGCCAGCCGGCAGAATTCCCGGTCGGTGGTGTGATCGCTGGCTGGACCGAAGCCCTGCAACTGATGAATGCCGGCAGCAAATGGCGCCTGTACGTGCCGAGCGAACTGGCTTACGGCGCACAAGGTGTTGGCAGCATCCCGCCGCACAGCGTTCTGGTATTCGACGTCGAGCTGCTCGACGTTCTGTAAGACCTGCTGATGGCTCTATGTAGGAGCTGGCTTGGCGGGTCGCGGCGATACAGACGACTCGGTATGGGTTACACCGAGGTGATGTTATCGCCGGCAAGCCAGCTCCTGCAGAGGGCCATGCAATCAGGTTCTGCGCGGTTGCTCATGGATGAAACTTGCCATGCAGCTCCGTCACCGGGCGCAACGCTCGGGCATAGCAGAACAGAAACAGATTCCTCACCACCTCTTTAAGCACCCCGGGTTCACTGGAGCTCAGGCCGTTGACGTCCAGGTCGCCCTGGTCCTGCAGTTCATTGAGCGCTTCTTCTTCCAGCACCGCACAGACTTCGCCGGTTTCCCGATGAAGGATCCGCAGGTAAGGGTGCGGACGGTCCAGCCAGGCATCAATCAAATAAGTCATGGGTCGCATCTCCTTGAAGGGTTTCAATGAGAATAATTCTTATTCAAAGAATAGCAAGTCCCTATTGGCAATTTCCTGGTTTTTCTGTGTGGGCATTGTTCAAGGTCAAAAGGGCTGGCCTTTTGCTACTGGGGAGGGGGTGGTACGGGGAGGGTGAAGCGCCATCCCGCGCGGGGCGCGGGATGGAGGTAGGTCAGACCTTGCGGACGAACTCGGACTTGAGCTTCATCGGGCCGATACCGTCGATCTTGCAGTCGATATCGTGGTCGCCATCGCACAGGCGGATGTTCTTGACCTTGGTGCCGACCTTGACCACCAGCGAGGTGCCCTTGACCTTGAGGTCCTTGATCACGGTGATGGTGTCGCCGTCTTGCAGGACGTTACCAACGGAGTCTTTCTTCACGGTTTCATCGCTGGCTGCTTCGGCTTCACCACCGACGGACCACTCATGGGCGCATTCCGGGCAGATCAGCTGGGCGCCGTCTTCGTAGGTGTATTCGGAATTGCATTTTGGGCAGGGTGGCAACGTGCTCACTAAAGCTCCTTGAAAGTCAGGATGGCTAAAAGTCGCACATTATATAGGGTTTTGCCGGGGGCGGGGCGATGCGGTCTCAATGTGGGAGCCGGCTTGCCTGCGATGCAGACACCTCGGTCTATCAGCTGTAGCGAGGTGATGCTGTCGCAGGCAAGCCGGCTCCCACAGAGTGTTAGTGAGTACGGGCTACCGCAAACTCACTCAGCTCCACCAGGGCGTCCCGGTATTCGCTGGCTGGAAGGGCTTCCAGGCATTTGATGGCGCGGGCCACGTAGTCGCGGGCCAGCTGTGCGGTGTAGTCCAGCGAACCCGAGGCTTCCACGGCGGCGCGGATGCTTTCCAGGTCTTCGATGCCGCCTTTCTGGATCGCCTTGCGCACCAGTGCCGCCTGTTCCGGGGTGCCTTCGCGCATGGTGTAGATCAGCGGCAGGGTCGGCTTGCCTTCGGCCAGGTCGTCACCGACGTTCTTGCCCAGGGTTTCGGCGTCACCGCGATAATCGAGCAGATCATCCACCAACTGGAAGGCCACGCCCAGGTGATCGCCAAAGGTGCGCAGGGCTTCGGCCTGTTCGGCGCTCGCTTCGCACAGGGCGGCGGCGCTGTGGGTCGAGGCTTCGAAGAGCATCGCGGTCTTGCCGCGAATCACTTCCATATAGGTTTCTTCGGTGGTGCTCGCGTCACGCACCTTGGACAGCTGCAGCACTTCGCCTTCGGCGATGATGCGCGTGGCCTGGGACAGGATCTTCATCACCGGCATCGAGCCCAGCTCGACCATCATTTCGAACGAGCGCGAATACAGGAAGTCGCCCACCAACACGCTGGGCGCGTTGCCCCACATGGCGTTGGCGGTCTCACGGCCACGGCGCATGCCGGACATGTCGACCACATCGTCGTGCAGCAGGGTGGCGGTATGCAGGAACTCGATAGTGGCGGCCAGCAGGCGCAGGTCATCGCCTTCGCGGCCCAGGGCCTTGCCACACAGCAACACTAATAATGGACGCAGGCGTTTACCGCCGGCCGAAGTAATATAGTCGCCAATTTTGGAGACCAGTGGCACTTTAGAAGTCAGCTGCTTCTTGATGATGCCGTCGACGGCGCTAAAATCGTCCGCCACCGCGCGGTAGAAAGCTTGGGGTTGCATCAGCGACAGTCGCTCCAGAAGGGTTGCGCGGCATGCTAGGACCCGCGCCCCTGGGTGTCAAGGCGCGATAGACGGCTACTTGCAAGCCTCTTGCAGCTTGCGTACAATCGCGCACCCTGAACTTCCTGGGCAGCACCTGCCTTACGCAATTGCATTCGGGACGTCCATCCCATGCAGCCATGCCAGCCAATACCTCTTCTTATAAAGCGCTGGGTGAGCAGGATTATCGGAGAAATACCATGTCGTACGCAGTAATTGTTACTGGTGGCAAGCAATACAAGGTCGCCCCAGGTGAATACCTGAAGATCGAAAAACTGGAAATCGCTACCGGCGAATCCGTTACTTTTGATCGCGTTCTGTTGGTCGCCAATGGCGATGACGTGAACATCGGCGCTCCAGTTGTTGCTGGCGCTACCGTTGTGGCTGAAGTGATCTCCCAAGGTCGTCACGATAAAGTCCGCATCATCAAGTTCCGTCGTCGTAAGCACCACATGAAGCGTATGGGCCACCGCCAGTGGTACACCGAGATCAAAATCACCGGTATTCAGGCTTAATTTCAGCCTAATTCCTCACTAGGAGAATTGACTCATGGCACACAAAAAAGCTGGTGGTAGTACCCGTAACGGTCGCGACTCAGAAGCCAAACGCCTTGGCGTTAAGATGTATGGCGGCCAGAAAATCATTCCGGGCAACATCATCGTGCGTCAGCGCGGCACCCAATTCCACGCCGGTTACGGTGTAGGCATGGGTAAAGATCACACTCTCTTCGCGAAAATCGAAGGGGTGATCAAGTTTGAAGTAAAAGGCGCGTTCAACCGCCGTTACGTGAGCGTTGTCTCGGCTTAATTGCGAGCTCGCTGGAAAAGCCCTGTCTTGCGACGGGGCTTTTTCGTTTGTGGGGTGAGTCTCTTGCAAAGCTGTTTGTAATGGCGAAGGCAGCGGGATTTGCGGTCGCTGATTGAGGTCGCTGCGCTCATTTTTGCAAGAGTCTTATGTCTTGGTTTCTTAAGCTCGTCCGTGCGGCGAGAGGCGTTTTGTTATGAAGTTCGTTGATGAAGTTTCCATCCGAGTAAAAGCAGGCGACGGCGGTAACGGTTGCATGAGTTTCCGTCGCGAAAAGTTCATCGAAAACGGTGGCCCGAACGGCGGCGACGGTGGTGATGGCGGTTCTATCTACATGATGGCCGACGAAAACCTCAATACCCTGGTCGACTACCGCTACACCCGGCACTTCGATGCCGAGCGTGGCTCCAATGGTGGCAGCACCGACTGCACCGGTAAAAAAGGTGAGGATCTGGTGCTGCGTGTGCCGGTCGGTACCACGATCATCGACTCCGCGACCCAGGAAGTGATTGGCGACCTGACCAAGGCCGGCCAGAAGCTGATGGTTGTGCAGGGCGGCTGGCATGGTCTGGGTAACACCCGATTCAAGTCCAGTACCAACCGTGCGCCGCGCCAGACTACGCCAGGCAAGCCGGGCGAGCAGCGTGACCTGAAGCTGGAAATGAAAGTGTTGGCGGATGTGGGTCTGCTGGGCCTGCCAAACGCTGGCAAAAGTACCTTCATTCGCTCGGTGTCTGCGGCCAAGCCAAAAGTGGCGGATTATCCGTTCACCACCCTGGTGCCGAACCTGGGCGTGGTCAGTGTCGATCGCTGGAAAAGCTTCGTGGTTGCGGACATCCCGGGCCTGATTGAAGGTGCTTCCGATGGCGCGGGCCTGGGCATTCGCTTCCTCAAGCACTTGTCCCGTACCCGTTTGCTGCTGCACCTCGTCGATATGGCGCCGCTGGATGAAACCAGTGCGCCGGACGCGGCTGAAGTGATCGTCAACGAACTGGCCAAGTTCAGCCCGTCCCTGGCTGAGCGTGACCGTTGGCTGGTGCTGAACAAGTGCGACCAGATCCTCGAAGAAGAGCATGAAGAACGGGTCAAGGAGATCGTTGATCGCCTGCAGTGGGAAGGTCCGGTCTACGTGATCTCCGCCATTGCCAAAGAAGGCACTGAGCGTCTGACTCGCGACATCATGCGCTACCTGGAAGATCGTGCTGATCGCCTGGCTGCCGATCCGGTCTACAAGGCTGAATTGGCTGACCTCGACCAGCGTATCGAAGATGAAGCGCGTGCGCAGTTGCAGGCGCTGGATGACCAGCGTGCCTTGCGCCGCAGTGGCGTCAAGTCGGTCCATGATATCGGTGACGATGATTGGGACGAGGAAGACGTGGATGATGAAGATGGTCCAGAAATCATTTACGTGCGTGACTGATCTGTTGCGATAAACTTAAGCGCCGCTCAATCGAGCGGCGTTTTAGTATCTGGAAATCGGTAGTCACGAATAACGTTATGGGCGGCGCTGGGTCGCGTGGCCCTCAATCTAAGGTTGAAGATGATGCGGAGCAAAGTGACGGGTGCGCAACGCTGGGTCGTAAAGATCGGGAGTGCGCTGCTGACGGCGGATGGCAAGGGGCTGGATCGCGCAGCCATGAGCGTCTGGGTTGAACAGATGGTGGCCTTGCATGAGGCAGGTGTCGAGTTGGTGCTGGTGTCGTCCGGGGCGGTTGCCGCCGGGATGAGCCGCCTCGGCTGGACCGCGCGACCCAGCGCGATGCATGAGTTGCAGGCCGCTGCTGCGATTGGCCAGATGGGGCTGGTGCAGGCCTGGGAATCCAGCTTTGCCGAGCACGGCCGCCATACCGCGCAGATTCTGCTGACCCATGACGATCTGTCCGACCGTAAGCGCTACCTCAATGCCCGCAGCACCTTGCGTGCCCTGGTCGAGCTCAAGGTGATCCCGGTGATCAACGAAAACGACACCGTGGTGACCGACGAAATCCGCTTTGGTGACAATGACACCCTGGCCGCGCTGGTGGCCAATCTGGTGGAGGCCGACCTGCTGGTGATCCTCACGGATCGCGATGGCATGTTCGACGCCGATCCGCGCAACAATCCGCACGCCCAGCTGATTTACGAAGCGCGGGCCGATGATCCGGCGCTTGACGCGGTGGCGGGCAGTGTTGGTGGTGCGCTGGGTCGAGGCGGCATGCAGACCAAGCTGCGCGCGGCGCGCCTGGCTGCCCGTTCTGGTGCCCATACGATCATCGTGGGTGGGCGCCTGGAGCGCGTGCTGGATCGCCTCAAGGCCGGTGAGCGCATCGGCACGCTGCTGTCGCCGGAGCGCGGCATGCTGGCGGCGCGTAAGCAGTGGCTGGCTGGTCACTTGCAGACGCGCGGTACCTTGGTGCTGGATGCGGGGGCTGTTTCTGCGTTGTCCCAAGGCAATAAGAGCTTGCTGCCGGTAGGCGTCAAGCTGGTCCAGGGCAGCTTTCGTCGTGGTGAAATGGTGGTGTGCGTGGCGCCCGACGGTCGTGAAATCGCCCGCGGCCTGGCCAACTACAGTGCCCTCGAGGCGCAGAAAATCATTGGGCAGTCGTCTGAGTCGATTGTCGGTCTGTTGGGTTACATGGCTGAGCCGGAGCTGGTTCACCGCGACAACCTGATTCTGGTCTAAAGGAAAACTGCGATGCGCGTGATGAAGGGTTTGCTCGGTCTGCTGGTGGCGATGCCGCTGCTGGCTTCGGCTGAAGAGATTGGCCAGGTATCGACGGTGTTCAAGTTTGTCGGGCCAAACGATCGGATCGTGGTCGAGGCTTTTGATGATCCCAAGGTGGATGGCGTGACCTGCTACCTGTCCCGCGCCAAGACGGGCGGAGTGAAGGGTGGCCTGGGCTTGGCTGAGGATCGTGCCGAGGCGTCGATTGCTTGTCGCCAGGTGGGGCCGATTCGCTTCAAGGGTGAGCTGAAAGATGGTGACGAGGTGTTCAAGGAGCGCACTTCGCTGGTGTTCAAGACCATGCAGGTGGTGCGGTTCCTCGACAAGAAGCGTAATACCCTGGTGTACCTGGTCTACAGCGATCGCTTGATCGAAGGCAGTCCGCAGAATGCGGTGACGGCGATTCCGATCTTGCCGTGGCCTAGCGCGCAATAAACCTGGCAACTCTGCTCTGCATTATGTGGGAGCTGGCTTGCCTGCGATAACGGTTCAACAGTCGACATTAATGTTGAATGTTAATACCCATCGCAGGCAAGCCAGCTCCTACATTTGTTTTGGGGTGTGGCATAAATCGTGGGTAATAAAAAACCGACCCTGGGGTCGGTTTTTTAACAAGCTTATCGCTTAGGCTGCAACAGCAAGGTTCAGAGCCTTGATGTGGCCATTCAGACGACCTTTATGGCGAGCAGCTTTGTTCTTGTGGATGATGCCTTTATCGGCCATGCGGTCGATAACTGGCACGGCCAGAACGTAAGCAGCTTGAGCTTTTTCAGCGTCTTTTGCGTCAATGGCCTTAACTACATTCTTGATGTAGGTACGAACCATGGAACGCAGGCTGGCGTTGTGGCTGCGACGCTTCTCAGCCTGTTTTGCACGTTTTTTGGCGGAAGGTGTGTTGGCCACCGTCGAGCTCCTCGAAAGACTTTTTAGGAAATAGCAAACAAAATAGGCCGCGAATCATGCCGATGAGTTGACGTCTTGTCAAGGGCGGCTGATGCGAACTGCTGAGTGGTCGATCTGAAGAGGCGGGTGATTTATTTCCGGCGCTTGACCTGTAAACTCGCGAGCTTTGGCTCTGTGCTGTTGCAGGCGCGCAGTATCGCATAAGTAGGCGCTTTGTTCGCCTGCTCTTTATCTATAGGCAAAAACTCTTTCAATGAATCTGCTCAAATCGTTGGCCGCCGTCAGCTCTATCACGATGATTTCCCGGGTTCTGGGGTTTGTGCGTGACACCCTCATCGCGCGTATTTTTGGCGCGAGCATGGCCACGGACGCCTTCTTTATCGCGTTCAAACTGCCCAACCTGTTGCGGCGGATCTTCGCCGAGGGTGCGTTTTCCCAGGCATTCGTGCCGATCCTGGCCGAGTACAAGACCCAGCAGGGTGAGGAAGCCACTCGCACATTCATTGCCTATGTCTCGGGGCTTCTGACCCTGGTACTGATGTTGGTGACCATCGCCGGCATGCTCGCCGCACCCTGGATTATCTGGGCCACGGCGCCCGGGTTTGCCAACACTCCAGAAAAATTCGCCCTGACCAGTGACCTGTTGCGGGTGACCTTTCCTTATATATTGCTGATTTCCCTGTCGTCCCTGGCGGGCGCGATCCTCAATACCTGGAACCGCTTCTCGGTACCGGCGTTTGTGCCGACCCTGCTTAACGTCAGCATGATCATCTTTGCCCTGTTCCTCACGCCGTACTTCGATCCACCCGTCATGGCACTTGGCTGGGCAGTGCTGGCCGGTGGCCTGGCGCAACTGTTGTATCAACTGCCGCACCTGAAAAAGATCGGCATGCTCGTGTTGCCGCGCCTGAACCTCAAGGACACGGGCGTGTGGCGGGTCATGAAAAACATGCTGCCGGCGATTCTCGGGGTGTCGGTGAGCCAGATTTCGTTGATCATCAACACTGCGTTCGCTTCGTTGCTGGTCTCAGGTTCGGTGTCGTGGATGTATTACGCCGACCGTCTGATGGAATTACCCTCCGGCGTGCTCGGCGTGGCGCTGGGCACCATCTTGCTGCCGACCCTGGCCCGCACCTATGCCAGCAAGGACCGCCACGAATACTCGCGCATTCTCGACTGGGGCCTGCGCCTGTGCTTTGTGTTGGTGCTGCCGTGCTCCCTGGCCCTGGGGATCCTGGCCAAGCCGCTGACGGTTTCGCTGTTCCAGTACGGCCAGTTCAGCGCGTTCGACGCCTTGATGACCCAGCGCGCGCTGGTCGCCTATTCGGTAGGGTTGCTGGGGATTATCGTGATCAAGGTCCTGGCGCCGGGCTTTTATGCCCAGCAAAACATCCGGACCCCGGTGAAGATCGCAATTTTCACCCTGGTGGTTACCCAGCTGTTCAACCTGATCTTCATCGGGCCTCTGGCGCACGCGGGCCTGGCCTTGGCGATCAGCGCCGGGGCTTGCATCAATGCCGGCCTGCTGTTTTATCAACTGCGTAAACAGAAAATGTACCAGCCGCAGCCGGGTTGGGGCGTGTTCGCCCTTAAATTGCTGGTGGCGGTGGCGGTGATGTCGGCGGTATTGCTGGGCTTGATGCACTGGATGCCCGCGTGGGACGAAGGGCAGATGCTCGAGCGATTCCTGCGCCTGGGCCTGCTGGTCGTGGCCGGGGTGGTCGCCTACTTTGGCATGTTGCTGGTGCTGGGCTTTCGCCTGCGGGATTTCAATCGCAAGGCGCTGAATTGATCACAATCAACAATAAGCCGGCTGTTTTTTCGATTCGAATCATTTGGCCTGCGCTGTTGCCTGTCGCCCAGGGCTGGGTGTGGTTATAATCGACCACTTTATGAGCAAGAAGCGCGTTATGCAGCTGGTTCGAGGTCTCCACAACCTGCGCCCCGAGCATCGGGGGTGCGTCGCCACTATTGGCAACTTTGACGGTGTTCACCGTGGCCACCAGGCTATCCTGGCGCGGCTGCGCGAGCGCGCAGTCGAGTTGGGCGTGCCCAGCTGCGTGGTGATTTTCGAGCCGCAGCCCCGTGAATTCTTCACCCCCGAGACGGCCCCGGCCCGTTTGGCTCGCCTGCGGGACAAACTGCAGCTGTTGGCTGAAGAGGGTGTGGACCGGGTGCTGTGCCTGGCGTTCAACCAGCGTTTGCGCAGCCTCAGCGCCACGGAGTTCGTCGACCGCATCCTCGTCGATGGCCTGGGCGTGCAGCACCTGGAGGTCGGCGACGACTTCCGCTTCGGTTGCGACCGGGTAGGGGATTTCGACTTCCTGCAACAGGCCGGCGTGACCCAGGGTTTTACTGTCGAAGCCGCGCAAACCGTCGAACTGGACGGCCTGCGCGTGAGCAGTACCCAGGTGCGAAATGCCCTGGCCGCTGCCGACTTCGCCTTGGCCGAGCGTTTGCTCGGTCGCCCGTTCCGGATTGCCGGGCGGGTCCTGCACGGCCAGAAGCTGGCGCGCCAACTGGGCACGCCAACCGCCAACGTGCAGCTCAAGCGCCGTCGCGTGCCACTGACCGGGGTGTACCTGGTGAGTGTCGATATCGACGGCCAACCGTGGCCCGGAGTCGCCAATATAGGCGTCAGGCCAACGGTTGCAGGTGATGGCAAGGCCCACCTGGAAGTTCACCTTTTGGATTTTGCCGGGGATTTGTATGACCGGCGTTTGACGGTGGTTTTCCACCAAAAGCTGCGTGAAGAGCAGCGATTCGCCTCCCTGGAGGCGCTGAAAACGGCGATCAATGCGGATGTCGCCGCCGCCCGTGCACTAGCCGCACCTAGCGCCCATCGCTAATGAAGAGCCTTAAATGACCGACTATAAAGCCACGCTAAACCTTCCGGACACCGCCTTCCCAATGAAGGCCGGCCTGCCACAGCGCGAACCGCAGATCCTGCAGCGCTGGGACAGTATTGGCCTGTACGGAAAGTTGCGCGAGATTGGCAAGGATCGTCCGAAGTTCGTCCTGCACGACGGCCCTCCTTATGCCAACGGCACGATTCACATCGGTCATGCGCTGAACAAGATTCTCAAGGACATGATCATCCGCTCGAAAACCCTGGCGGGCTTCGACGCACCTTATGTCCCGGGTTGGGACTGCCACGGCCTGCCGATCGAACACAAGGTCGAAGTGACCTACGGCAAGAACCTGGGCGCCGACAAGACCCGCGAACTGTGCCGTGCCTACGCCACCGAGCAGATCGAAGGGCAGAAGTCCGAATTCATCCGCCTGGGTGTGTTGGGCGACTGGGCCAACCCGTACAAGACCATGAACTTCAAGAACGAGGCCGGGGAAATCCGTGCCTTGGCCGAGATCGTCAAGGGCGGCTTCGTGTTCAAGGGCCTCAAGCCTGTGAACTGGTGCTTTGACTGTGGCTCGGCCCTGGCCGAAGCGGAAGTCGAATACGAAGACAAGAAGTCCTCGACCATCGACGTCGCGTTCCCGATTGCCGACGATACCAAGCTGGCCGAGGCCTTTGGCCTGGCAAGCCTGGCCAAGCCTGCCGCCATCGTGATCTGGACCACCACCCCGTGGACCATCCCGGCCAACCAGGCGCTGAACGTGCATCCGGAATTCACCTACGCCCTGGTGGACGTTGGTGATCGCCTGCTGGTACTGGCTGAGGAAATGGTCGAGGCCTGCCTGGCCCGCTACGAGCTGCAAGGTGCGGTGATCGCCACCACCACCGGCTCCGCGCTGGAACTGATCAATTTCCGTCACCCGTTCTACGACCGCCTGTCGCCGGTATACCTGGCTGACTACGTCGAGCTGGGCTCGGGTACTGGCGTGGTTCACTCCGCACCGGCCTACGGCGTGGACGACTTCGTGACCTGCAAGGCCTATGGCATGGTCAACGATGAGATCCTCAACCCGGTGCAGAGCAATGGCGTGTACGCGCCGTCGCTGGAGTTCTTCGGCGGCCAGTTCATCTTCAAGGCCAACCAGCCGATCATCGACAAACTGTCAGAAGTCGGGGCGCTGCTGCACACCGAAACCATCAAGCACAGCTACATGCACTGCTGGCGCCACAAGACCCCGTTGATCTACCGCGCCACCGCGCAGTGGTTCATCGGCATGGACAAAGAGCCTGTAGCTGGCGAAACCCTGCGCAAGCGTGCGATCAAAGCCATCGAAGACACCAAGTTCGTCCCGGCCTGGGGCCAGGCGCGCCTGCACTCGATGATCGCCAATCGTCCGGACTGGTGCATCTCCCGCCAGCGCAACTGGGGCGTGCCGATTCCGTTCTTCCTGAACAAGGAAAGCGGCGAGCTGCACCCACGTACCGTCGAACTGATGGAGGTGGTGGCCCAGCGCGTTGAACAGGAAGGCATCGAGGCCTGGTTCAAGTTGGACGCTGCCGAGTTGCTCGGTGACGAAGCGCCGCTGTACGACAAGATCAGCGACACCCTCGACGTGTGGTTCGACTCGGGCACTACCCACTGGCACGTGCTGCGCGGCTCGCACCTGATGGGTCACGAGACCGGCCCGCGCGCCGACCTGTACCTGGAAGGCTCGGACCAACACCGTGGCTGGTTCCACTCGTCCCTGCTGACTGGTTGCGCCATCGACGATCACGCTCCGTACCGTGAACTGCTGACCCACGGCTTCACCGTCGACGAGAACGGTCGCAAGATGTCCAAGTCCCTGGGCAACGTGATCGCGCCGCAGAAGGTCAACGACACCCTGGGCGCCGATATCATGCGCCTGTGGGTGGCTTCGACCGACTATTCGGGTGAGATGGCCGTTTCGGAGCAGATCCTGCAGCGCAGCGCCGATGCCTACCGTCGAATCCGTAATACCGCACGCTTCATGCTGTCGAACCTGACCGGCTTCAACCCGGCTACCGACATCCTGCCGGCCGACGAAATGCTCGCCCTGGACCGTTGGGCCGTGGACCGTACCCTGTTGCTGCAGCGCGAGTTGCAGGAACACTACGGCGAATACCGTTTCTGGAATGTCTACTCGAAGATCCACAACTTCTGCGTGCAGGAGCTGGGTGGCTTCTACCTCGACATCATCAAGGACCGCCAGTACACCACTGGCGCCAACAGCAAGGCCCGCCGTTCGGCACAGACCGCGCTGTACCACATCTCTGAAGCGCTGGTGCGCTGGATCGCGCCGATCCTGGCCTTCACCGCCGACGAACTGTGGGAATACCTGCCGGGCGAGCGTAACGAGTCCGTGATGCTCAACACCTGGTACGAAGGCCTGACCGAATTGCCGGCCGACTTCGAACTGGGTCGCGAGTACTGGGAAGGCGTGATGGCCGTCAAGGTCGCGGTGAACAAGGAACTGGAAGTCCAGCGTGCGGCCAAGGCCGTCGGTGGCAACCTGCAGGCCGAAGTCACCCTGTTTGCCGAGGACGGCCTGACCGCCGACCTGGGCAAGTTGAGCAACGAGCTGCGCTTCGTGCTGATTACCTCCACAGCCAGCCTGGCGCCATTCGCCCAGGCCCCGGCTGATGCGGTCGCAACCGAAGTGCCGGGCCTCAAGCTCAAGGTGGTCAAGTCGGCCTTCGCCAAGTGCGCCCGTTGCTGGCACTGCCGTGAAGACGTCGGCGTGAACCCGGAGCATCCGGAAATCTGCGGTCGTTGCGTCGACAACATCAGCGGTGCTGGCGAGGTTCGCCACTATGCCTAAATCCAGCCGGTTCGGACGTCTGGGTTGGCTCGCATTGAGCTTGCTGGTCCTGGTCATCGACCAGGTCAGCAAGGCTCACTTCGAGGGCACCCTGGAAATGTTCCAGCAGATCGTGGTGATTCCTGACTACTTCAGCTGGACCCTGGCCTACAACACCGGCGCCGCCTTCAGCTTCCTCGCTGACGGTGGTGGCTGGCAGCGCTGGTTGTTCGCCCTGATCGCCGTGGTGGTCAGTGCGGTGCTGGTGGTCTGGCTCAAGCGCCTGGGCCGCAACGATACTTGGCTGGCTATCGCATTGGCACTGGTGTTGGGCGGTGCGCTGGGCAATCTGTACGACCGCATTGCCCTGGGCCATGTGATCGACTTCATTCTGGTGCACTGGCAGAACCGCCATTACTTCCCGGCGTTCAACTTTGCCGACAGCGCCATCTGCGTTGGCGCAATCATGCTGGCGCTGGATATGTTCAAGGGCAACAAACCCGGAGAAGCTGTAAATGACTGAACAAGTATTGGCCGAACAACGCATTGGCCAGAACACGGAAGTCACCTTGCATTTTGCATTGCGCCTGGAGAACGGCGACACGGTCGACAGCACCTTCGACAAGGCCCCGGCGACCTTCAAGGTCGGCGACGGCAACCTGCTGCCGGGTTTCGAGGCGGCATTGTTCGGCTTCAAGGCCGGCGACAAGCGCAACCTGCAGATCCCGCCGGAAAACGCCTTTGGCCAGCCCAACCCGCAAAACGTACAGGTCATCCCGCGTTCGCAGTTCCAGGACATGGAGCTGTCGGAAGGCTTGCTGGTGATCTTCAACGATGCGGCGAATACCGAACTGCCCGGCGTGGTCAAAACCTTCGATGACACTCAGGTGACCATCGACTTCAACCACCCGTTGGCCGGCAAGACCTTGACCTTTGATGTTGAAATCATCGACGTTAAAGCGCTCTAACTGACGAAACCGGTTCCTGTAGGAGCCGGCTTGCCGGCGATGGCATCACCTCGGTGTACCCGTTACTCCGAGGCGCTGCCATCGCCGGCAAGCCAGCTCCCACAAAGACACGAGGCACAGCATGCAAATCAAACTCGCCAACCCCCGTGGCTTCTGCGCCGGGGTGGACCGGGCGATCGAAATCGTCAATCGCGCCCTGGAAGTCTTCGGGCCGCCGATCTACGTGCGCCATGAAGTGGTGCACAACAAGTTCGTGGTCGAAGACCTGCGGGCCCGTGGCGCGATTTTTGTCGAAGAACTGGATCAGGTGCCGGATGACGTTATCGTCATCTTCAGCGCCCATGGCGTTTCCCAGGCCGTGCGCACCGAAGCAGCAGGCCGCGGCCTGAAAGTCTTCGACGCAACCTGCCCGCTGGTAACCAAGGTGCATATCGAAGTGGCGCGCTACAGCCGCGACGGCCGTGAGTGCATCCTGATCGGCCATGCCGGCCACCCCGAAGTCGAAGGCACCATGGGCCAGTACGACGCCAGTAACGGCGGCGCGATCTACCTGGTGGAAGACGAAAAAGACGTCGCCGAGTTGCAAGTGCATAACCCTGAGAAGTTGGCATTCGTGACCCAGACTACCTTGTCTATGGATGACACCAGTCGTGTCATCGACGCCCTGCGTACCCGTTTCCCCGCCATTGGTGGGCCACGCAAGGACGATATCTGCTACGCCACGCAAAACCGCCAGGATGCCGTCAAGCAACTGGCCGACGAGTGCGACGTGGTGCTGGTTGTGGGGAGCCCCAACAGTTCCAACTCCAACCGCCTGCGCGAGTTGGCCGAGCGCATGGCCACCCCGGCGTACCTGATCGATGGCGCCGAAGACCTGCAGCGCAGTTGGTTCGACGGTGTCGAGCGCATCGGTATCACGGCGGGCGCCTCGGCGCCGGAAGTCCTGGTGCGCGGCGTGATCCAGCAGTTGCAGGCGTGGGGTGCGACAGGCGCCGACGAGCTGGCAGGACGTGAAGAAAACATCACTTTTTCCATGCCCAAGGAGCTGCGGGTTCGTTCGCTGCTCTGAGCCCCAACTCGTCGTACCCGCGGCACAAGGCCTGCTCGGCCTTGTCGCTGCGCAGGCTGATCCGGCCGGTGGGCGCCAGCACCACTTGATGCAGGCTCAGCGGCTGGTCCGTTGAACACACATGTACGGTGCCAGCGCGAAACCCGCCCGCAGACAGCAGGGGTTCGCCCAACCCGCTGAAACGAATCTGCGTGCGCACCGGAGTATTGCCCACGATCGGGATCCGCCCATTGTCCTGGCGCTCCAGCAGGACCGGATTGTCGTCGTCCAGATGACCGCGCCCATTCATGTCCACCACCACTCTCCAGCCTCGGCTCCAGTCATCATCCAGCGCATGGATGATCACCGTTCGATTACGTGCAATGGCTTGGGTGCGCGCGTAGCGCAGGCCGGACGCTAGCGTTTGTGCGGCGCTCAGTCGCGTTTGTGAGTCCAGCAGGCTCTTGAAGCCGGGTACCGCCAATTGCGCCAGGATGCCGCTGACGATCAAGCCGAGCAGCAGTTCGATCAATGTAAAACCTCGTTGTTTCATACCTCGTCCCTCCATGGACCGTGTGGCTGAACTAGTTATAGCGGCACTGCGGGCAGGGCGGTGATGGCCTTTCTGTCCAAAGTATTTCCCTTTATTCCGAGAGGCAGCGCGGTTACGGGAGCGGCGCTAGTCTTGGGCAACACACGGCTCTCTCGGTCGTTTTGATGACCTTCGACAAGGATGACGATGGCTATGCGAACCTGCCCGGCAACCTCTTGTGCCTCCCCTGCTACCGCCCGACAGGCCGGCATGAGCCTGATCGAAGTGCTCGTCTCGCTGCTGATTCTCGGTGTTGGCCTGCTGGGGGCCGGGCTGATCCAGCTGAATGCGCTCAAGTACACCGACAGTTCCAGGATGATCAGCCAGGCGAGTTTCATCGCCTACGACATGCTCGACCGGATCCGCGCCAACGCTGGTGCCGACTATTCCTGGGGAAGCGACGATATCTCGCCTGCCAGCACCTTGGCCGCGAGTGTCCGCGACCAGGACTTGCATGACTTCGAGGCCAATATCAGCCACCTTGCCGGCGATTCCGCCAAAGGTTCGATTGCGATCAATCAGCGTGAGGTGACCATCAGCATCAGTTGGGATGACTCCCGTGCGGCCAAGGCCAGCAATACCCGTGAAATATTTACCCTGACCAGTCGCGTCGCTGTCGATCCGAGGCCTGTGCGATGAGGCGCTCCAGCCTGGGTTTGGGCCTGGTCGAAGCATTGCTGGCGGCGACCCTGGGGTTGCTCGTGGTCCTGGCGGCCGTCCAGGTAACCCTGGCCGCCCGAAGCAGTGCCGCCAGCCAGCACGCGTCAGCGTTGTTGCAGGATGACGGGCGATTCATCCTGGGCAAGATGATCCAGGAGATTCGCCTGGCGGGGATGTTCGGGTGTCTGTCCCTGCCTCTGATAGCTCAGGCGCCTGCTGATTTTTCCAGGCCGGTCAGCGTGGTGGTCAATGGTGCCTCGACCAGCCTGACACTGGTCACCGGCGATGTTGGTGGCCAAGGCAGTCGGCCTGACTGGACTGTGCTCAGCAATTGTGTCGACAACGCCCAGGCTTATTCGGATGTGCCGCCCAAGCCGGGGCCCGGGCAGATCGCCTTTCCCGTGCGCAAACTGACCTACACCTTTGAGTCGGGGCAGCTAAAACTCAGCACGCCAGCAACGCCGGCCAAGTCGGTGCTGGTGGATAACGTAGGGGCGTTCGAGTTGAGTTTCGGGATGGCCAGCCAGCCTGGCTCCAGTGTTGTAAACCGGTATGACAGCCATCCTGGCGACGAATCGCTGATCCGCAGTGTGCGTGTGCTATTGACGCTTCGCGACCCGGCAGGCCGTGTGCGGGACCAGGTCTACAGCGCCGTCGCCGCCGTGCGTAATCGCCTTGAATAGCGGGTGGCGGATCACGGCTCCCAGGCAGCGCGGCGTGGTGCTGTTGATCAGCCTGGTATTGCTGCTGTTGTTGACGGTTCTCGGTCTGTCATCGATGCAGGGCTCTACGTCGCAGGAACAGCTCGCCGGCAGCCTCAGGCATCGCAACCAATCGTTTCAAACCGCCGAAAGTGGGCTCCGGCTCGGTGAGTCGGCAGTGCAGGCACACGGATTTGGTTTGCCGCCCTGCCAGTCCCAAGTTACCTGCGCACCGCCTAACGAGGCCTATGCCATCAGCCAGCCGGGCGTCGATCCAATTTCGGCTATCACCTGGGTCGGCATACAGGGAGGCGTCTATGGCATTCAAAACCTGGGGCCCGCTGTCGGGTTGGCACATTTGCCGCCCGATACCCCGGCGACCTTGTACCGGGTCACTGCAGTGGGGATCAGCGGCCAGTTGCGCACGGTTCTGGAGAGCGTCTATGCGCGGGTAGACCCGGAGGCCGCTGGGCGATTTCGACGAATTCTCTGGCGACAACTTCAGTAGGTGAGCATCACGATGAGCGGCAACTGCAAAGGATTCACCTTGTTAGAGTTACTGATTGCACTGGCGATCATCGGCACATTGGTCGCGGTGACTTATCCGGTGTATACCGCCCAGGTGAAAAAGGCCTATCGCACCGAAATCGTCGGGCTGCTCACGGAGCAAGCTCAGCACCTTGAGCGCTATCACGTGAGAAATGGCACTTTTATTGATGCAAGCGGCGTCAGTACCGGCAATGATCGCTATAGAATCACCGTGATACTGGACCCGCAGGACTTCACCTTGATCGCGACGCCTTTTGCCGGCGCGATGCTGGGTGATCCTTGTGGTGTGTTCAGTTTGACCAGCACGGGCGCGCGGACCAATCCCGGCGCAGTGCCCGGCACTACGCGTCAAGAGTGCTGGGGGCGATAAGGCGGGTGGGCGACGGGGCGCCAGCGGCGCTCCTTTCTTTTTATGGGCTGGATCGAACAATGACTAAGCAGCAAGTCGTGGTTGTGGGTGGTGGTGTTATCGGGTTGTTGACGGCGTTCAACCTGGCAACTCAGGGGGTGGCGGTTGCCGTGCTTGACCGTTCGTCGGTCGGTCAGGAATCCTCCTGGGCCGGAGGCGGGATTGTTTCGCCGTTATACCCATGGCGCTACAGCCCGGCCGTCACGGCGCTGGCCCATTGGTCCCAGGATTTTTACCCGCAATTGGCCCAGCGTCTGTTTGCCGCCACTGGCGTGGATCCTGAGGTTCATACCACCGGCCTTTATTGGCTGGACCTCGACGACGAGGCCGCTGCCCTGGCCTGGGCTGAGCGGGAAGGCCGGCCGTTGAGCAAGGTGGATGTGTCGGCCGCCCGTGACGCGGTTCCAGTGTTGGGACCGGGGTTTGCACAGGCTATTTATATGGCAGATGTGGCCAACGTGCGTAATCCACGCCTGGTCAAATCCCTCAAGGCTGCACTGTTGGCGTTGCCTGGCGTGACCCTCCATGAACATTGCGCGGTACAGGGGTTTATCCAGGAGGGCGGCAGCATCGTTGGGGTCAATACGGCGCACGGTAAGGTGCGGGGTGATCAGGTCGTGCTTGCCGCCGGTGCCTGGAGTGGTGAATTGCTGGGTAGCCTAGGGCTGACGCTGCCGGTGGAGCCGGTCAAGGGCCAGATGATTTTGTACAAGTGTGCTTCGGACTTTCTGTCCTGCATGGTCCTGGCGAAGGGGCGCTATGCGATTCCCCGCCGGGACGGACATATCCTGATTGGCAGTACGCTGGAGCATGAAGGCTTCGACAAGACACCGACCAAATCGGCTCTGGACAGCCTCAAAGCCTCGGCTGTGGAACTGATTCCTGCGCTGGTAGATGCCGAGGTGGTGGGGCATTGGGCCGGTTTGCGGCCTGGTTCGCCCGAGGGCATCCCCTATATCGGCAAGGTGCCAGGGTTTGAAGGGCTGTGGCTCAACTGTGGGCATTACCGCAACGGGCTGGTATTGGCGCCTGCGTCTTGCCAGTTGTTTGCTGACTTGCTGCTGGGGCATGAGCCGGTGATCGACCCGGCCCCTTATGCGCCCACTGGTCGAATATAAACCGGGGCTCCTACCGTTCCAGAGTACTCAGCGCTCGATAGATTTCGGTCCCTGCTCCAGGTGCGCCTGGGTGCAGTACCAGTCCTGGCGTTGGCTCAATGCCCGGTCTTGAGGCAGATGCACGCCGCAGTGCGCACAGCGAACCATGGGCGCGGCACTTTGTTCGCCGGGCTGTTGCTGGGTCGAAGCGGGGCGCTTGAATTTGCGCCAGAACCATACCGCAGCAGCAATCAGGGCAATCCAGAACAGTAAACGAACCATGGCAGGCAGCTTCTCGACAGGGAATCCGGCAGTTTAGCCAAGGATGTTAGCGGCGCACAGGGTAATAAAGTCGCGCCATAAAAAAAGGAGCCCCGAGGGGCTCCTTCTTGCGCTGCTAAGACGGGTTCAGTCAAAGACACCGAACGTCATGTAGCTGAACCACGAGCGATCCTGGTTGTTGCCCAGGGCCTCTGGTGCTTCTTCCTCGATCACGTCGCCGTTCTCGTCGTGCGGCTTGAGCTCGGACGGAATGGCGTCCTTGGCGTCCTGGTATTGCTTGAGGATGTCCTGGTTGGCGCGGGTTTCGCCCGGCGGCAACGGTGGACGGGACTCGATCAGGCCCAGGGTGTACTTGCTCAACCACGAGCGGTTGTCCGCTTCGGCAACCTGCGGCACAAACTGGCCGTCTTGCAGGCTAGGGTGGTCCGGGTAGTTGAGTTTCAGGGTTTCCAGGCTGGTAGCCGCCAGGGTGTCGAGGTGCAGGCGCTGGTAAGCCTCGGTCATCACTGCCAGGCCATCACCCACGGAAGGGGTTTCCTGGAAGTTTTCCACTACATAGCGACCACGGTTGGCGGCAGCAACATAAGCCTGGCGCGTCAGGTAGTAGTGGGCTACGTGGATTTCGTAGGAAGCCAGCAGGTTGCGCAGGTAGATCATGCGCTGCTTGGCGTCCGGCGCGTAGCGGCTGTTGGGGAAGCGGCTGGTCAGTTGGGCGAACTCGTTATAGGAGTCGCGCGCAGCACCTGGGTCACGCTTGGTCATGTCCAGCGGCAGAAAGCGCGCCAGCAGGCCAACGTCCTGGTCAAACGAGGTCAGGCCCTTGAGGTAGTAGGCGTAGTCCACGTTCGGATGCTGCGGGTGCAGGCGGATAAAACGCTCGGCAGCGGACTTGGCAGCTTCCGGCTCGGCGTTCTTGTAGTTCGCATAGATCAGTTCGAGCTGGGCCTGGTCGGCATAGCGGCCAAACGGATAGCGCGACTCCAAGGCCTTGAGCTTGGCCGTGGCGCTTGTGTAGCTATTGTTGTCCAGGTCGGCCTGAGCCTGCTGGTACAGCTCGACTTCACTGAGGTTTTCGTCGACGACGTCCTTTGTTGACGAGCAAGCAGCAGTCATGGCGAGGATGGCGATCAGCAGCAGGTGTTTCACTTGCATGGCGGCTTGCGTCCCTATGACGGCCGCTGTCTTGGGCGGGGCCGTCCTGTTATGATGAGCGCCCCGATGAAAGCCTCGGGGCAAAAGACGCCGTATTTAACCACAAGCGCGCAGCCGAAACCAAAGGCTGTGCCACGCCTAGTCTGAGCATGTCCGATAAAATTGAACTTCGCGCAGAGGTGCCGTCCGAATTGGGCGGCCAACGCCTCGATCAAGTCGCCGCACAACTATTCGCTGAGCACTCGCGCTCGCGCCTTTCCGCCTGGATCAAAGACGGCCGCCTGACTGTGGATGGAGCGGTTATCCGCCCGCGAGACATAGTTCATGGCGGTTCGGTTCTTGAGCTGACTGCCGAGCAGGAAGCCCAGGGAGAATGGATCGCCCAGGACATCGAGCTGGATATCGTCTATGAAGACGACGACATCCTCGTGATCAACAAACCCGCAGGCCTGGTGGTTCACCCGGCGGCCGGGCACGCTGATGGCACCTTGCTCAATGCCTTGTTGCACCATGTGCCGGACATCATCAATGTCCCGCGCTGCGGCATCGTCCACCGCCTGGACAAGGACACTACCGGTCTGATGGTAGTGGCCAAGACCATCCAGGCGCAGACGCAGTTGGTCACACAATTGCAGAGTCGTAGTGTCAGCCGCATCTATGAGTGCATCGTGATTGGTGTGGTCGTGGCCGGTGGCAAGATCAACGCGCCTATCGGTCGTCACGGCCAGCAGCGCCAGCGCATGGCGGTGATGGAGGGCGGCAAGCAGGCCGTCAGCCACTATCGCGTGCTGGAGCGCTTCCGTTCCCACACCCATGTGCGGGTCAAGCTGGAAACCGGCCGTACCCACCAGATCCGGGTACATATGGCGCATATCAACTTCCCGTTGGTCGGCGATCCGGCCTACGGTGGTCGCTTCCGTATTCCGCCGGCCGCCAGCGTGACCATGGTTGAGTCATTGAAGTCGTTCCCGCGCCAGGCGCTGCATGCACGCTTCCTGGAACTGGATCATCCGACGAGCGGTGAGCGGATGAGCTGGGAATCGCCACTGCCCGACGACTTTGTCTGGTTGCTGTCGTTGCTCAAGCAGGACCGCGAGGCCTTTGTCGGATGAATGACTGGCTGATTCCTGACTGGCCTGCGCCGGCCGGGGTGAAAGCCTGCGTCACCACCCGTGCGGGCGGCGTCAGTCTGGCGCCGTTCGACAGCCTCAACCTAGGTGATCACGTCGAGGACAGCCCTGCAGCTGTGCTTGAAAATCGTCGTCGCCTCACTGCCGCGTTCGATATCCAGCCCGCCTGGCTGCGCCAGGTGCATGGCGTGGTCGTGGTTAACGCCGACCCGGGACAGATTGCCGAGGCTGATGGCAGTTGGACCGAGACGCCGGGCGTCGCCTGCACGGCGATGACCGCCGATTGCCTGCCGGCCCTGTTTTGCAACAAGGCCGGTACCCGGGTTGCTGCGGCCCATGCCGGCTGGCGTGGCCTGGCGGCGGGTGTACTGGAAGCTGCCGCCGACAGCCTGGGGGCTGTGCCGGCCGACGTACTGGTGTGGTTGGGCCCGGCGATTGGCCCCAAGGCCTTTGAAGTCGGCCCGGAAGTGCGTGAAGCGTTTATGCAGCAACACCCGCAAACCGCGCAGGCCTTCGTTCCCAGCCACAACCCCGGCAAGTTCCTGGCCGACATCTACCAGTTGGCGCGCCTGCGCCTGGCTGCGCGTGGAATCACCGCCGTCTATGGTGGCGGCTTGTGCACCGTGACCGATCCGCGCTTCTTTTCTTACCGGCGCAGCCCGCGCACCGGTCGATTTGCCTCCCTGATCTGGCTCGAACGCTAGACTCTGCTGATCCATATCAAGCAGTGCCGGCTTGAATCTTCCAGAATCCACCCCATCTATAGGGGTATCTGGCAGGTTTCTTCATTCAGGATGCGTTAATCGCGGGCAAGCTCGCTCGCACATAGCTCCGGCCTGCTCAAAAGGAAGGTGACTAATGCGTATTGATCGTTTAACCAGCAAATTACAATTGGCGTTATCGGATTCCCAATCCCTGGCGGTTGGCCTCGACCATCCGGCCATCGAGCCCGCGCACTTGATGCAGGCACTCCTCGAACAGCAGGGTGGTTCTATCAAGCCCCTGTTGATGCAGGTGGGCTTCGACGTCAACAGCCTGCGCAAAGAGTTGAGCAAAGAGCTCGACCAACTGCCGAAAATCCAGAATCCGACGGGCGACGTGAATATGTCCCAGGATTTGGCGCGCCTGCTCAACCAGGCAGATCGCCTGGCCCAGCAGAAGGGTGACCAGTTCATCTCCAGCGAACTGGTGTTGCTCGCCGCCATGGATGACAACAGCAAGCTCGGCAAGTTGTTGCTGGGCCAGGGCGTGAGCAAAAAGGCCCTGGAAAATGCCATCAACAACCTGCGCGGCGGCGAGGCGGTGAATGACCCCAATCATGAGGAGTCACGCCAGGCCCTGGACAAATACACCGTCGACCTGACCAAGCGCGCCGAAGACGGCAAGCTGGATCCGGTGATCGGGCGTGATGACGAGATTCGTCGCACCATCCAGGTCCTGCAGCGTCGTACCAAGAACAACCCGGTGCTGATCGGTGAACCTGGGGTGGGTAAAACTGCCATCGCCGAAGGCCTGGCCCAGCGCATCATTAATGGTGAGGTGCCGGACGGCCTCAAGGGCAAGCGCTTGCTGTCCCTGGACATGGGGGCGTTGATCGCCGGTGCCAAGTTCCGTGGCGAGTTCGAAGAACGCCTCAAATCCCTGCTTAATGAGCTGTCGAAGCAGGAAGGGCAGATCATTCTGTTTATCGACGAACTGCACACCATGGTCGGCGCAGGTAAAGGCGAAGGCTCGATGGATGCAGGCAACATGCTCAAGCCAGCGCTGGCCCGGGGTGAGTTGCATTGCGTGGGTGCGACCACGCTCAACGAGTACCGCCAGTACATTGAAAAGGACGCGGCCCTTGAGCGTCGCTTCCAGAAAGTCCTGGTGGAAGAACCGAGCGAAGAAGACACCATCGCGATCCTGCGTGGCCTGAAAGAGCGTTATGAGGTCCACCACCGCGTGGCAATCACTGACGGCGCGATCATCGCGGCGGCCAAGTTGAGCCATCGCTATATCACTGATCGTCAGCTGCCGGACAAGGCCATTGACTTGATCGACGAAGCGGCCAGCCGGATTCGCATGGAGATCGACTCCAAGCCTGAGGTGCTGGACCGCCTGGAGCGCCGCCTGATTCAACTGAAAGTGGAATCCCAGGCGCTGAAAAAAGAGGACGATGACGCGGCGAAGAAACGCCTGGAAAAACTCCAGGAAGAAATCGTCCGCCTGGAGCGTGAGTATTCGGACCTGGAAGAAATCTGGACCTCGGAAAAAGCCGAAGTACAGGGTTCCGCACAGATCCAGCAAAAAATAGAGCAGTCGCGCCAGGAACTGGAAGCTGCCCGCCGTAAAGGCGACCTGAACCGCATGGCCGAGTTGCAGTACGGGGTGATCCCGGATTTGGAACGCAGCCTGCAAATGGTCGACCAGCATGGCCACAGCGAAAACCAGTTGCTGCGCAGCAAGGTGACCGAGGAAGAAATTGCCGAGGTTGTGTCCAAGTGGACCGGCATTCCGGTGTCAAAGATGCTGGAAGGCGAGCGTGACAAACTGTTGCGTATGGAAAGCCTGTTGCACCAACGCGTGATCGGCCAGGAAGAGGCCGTGGTGGCAGTGTCCAATGCGGTGCGGCGTTCACGGGCCGGTTTGTCCGACCCGAATCGCCCGAGTGGCTCGTTCATGTTCCTCGGCCCGACCGGTGTGGGCAAGACCGAGCTGTGCAAGGCCCTGGCCGAGTTCCTCTTTGATACTGAAGAGGCGATGGTGCGTATTGATATGTCCGAGTTCATGGAGAAACACTCCGTGGCTCGTTTGATCGGAGCGCCACCAGGCTATGTGGGCTACGAGGAAGGCGGCTATCTGACCGAAGCGGTACGGCGCAAGCCTTACTCGGTGATCCTTCTGGATGAGGTCGAGAAGGCCCACCCGGATGTGTTCAACGTGTTGCTGCAAGTGCTGGAAGATGGCCGGCTGACAGACAGCCACGGGCGTACCGTGGACTTCCGTAATACGGTGATCGTGATGACCTCCAACCTGGGCTCGGTACAGATCCAGGAGATGGTCGGGGATCGTGAAGGCCAGCGTGCTGCGGTAATGGACGCGCTGACCAGCCACTTCCGCCCGGAATTTATCAACCGGGTCGACGAAGTGGTGATCTTCGAGCCTTTGGCGCGGGATCAGATCGCTGGCATTACCGAGATCCAACTGGGTCGCCTGCGCAGCCGTCTGGCAGAGCGCGAGCTGATGCTGGAACTGAGCAGCGAGGCCTTGGACAAGTTGATCGCGGTTGGCTACGACCCGGTGTATGGCGCACGACCTTTGAAACGTGCGATCCAGCGCTGGATCGAGAACCCGCTGGCGCAACTGATCCTCTCGGGCAGCTTTATGCCGGGGACCAGCGTCAAGGCCACCGTGGAAAACGACGAAATCGTCTTCCACTAAGCCTGCAACTGGTGGTTATAAGCAGAGGCCCCGCATTGCGGGGCCTTTTTTTTCGATAGGGCGTTGAACTGTAAGGCAAAGGCTTGTAAAGTGCGCCCCGCAGCAACGTCAGCCCACGGGTTTCTTCTCCCCAAGGAGAAATCAGAAAGAAGCGCAAATCATTGTCTTAAAAGCAATTTAAAGGGTTGACAGGGGTTTTTAAGATTGTAGAATAGCGCGCCTCAGACACACGAACGTAGCGATACGGACGGGTTGAAGAGAAGGTAGTAAGCAGTATCGTAGTACTTTGAAATATGTAGTTCCGTGATAGCTCAGTCGGTAGAGCAAATGACTGTTAATCATTGGGTCCCAGGTTCGAGTCCTGGTCACGGAGCCAATTTCAAACCGGGGTATAGCGCAGTCCGGTAGCGCGCCTGCTTTGGGAGCAGGATGTCAGGAGTTCGAATCCCCTTACCCCGACCATTTTTGGGTCGTTAGCTCAGTTGGTAGAGCAGTTGGCTTTTAACCAATTGGTCGTAGGTTCGAATCCCACACGACCCACCATTTTTGAGACCAGTTAACGCTGGAATCGAATCTTAAGATCAGAGGCCAAAAGTCCTGATCGAAGAAGGCGACTTGAAAAGGTCGCCTTTTTTTTACCGGGGTATAGCGCAGTCCGGTAGCGCGCCTGCTTTGGGAGCAGGATGTCAGGAGTTCGAATCCCCTTACCCCGACCATATTAAAAATCCTCGTATCGAAAGATACGGGGATTTTTTTTGCCTGTGCAAAAGCTGAAGTTACCTCGATCAAATGTGGGAAGAGGCAAGCCCCCTCCCACATTGAGCAGTCCCACACTGGGCCGTGTTGTTAGTGGAGCTTGAGCCGCGGCTCGGTGCCTCGGCCAATCTTGCTGCCCAGCATCAACATCATCGTGCGGAAGAACCCGTACAACGCCATCTGGTGCATGCGGTACAGCGACACATAAAACATCCGCGCTAGCCAGCCTTCGAGCATCACACTGCCGGTCAGGTTGCCCATCAAGTTACCCACAGCCGAAAAACGCGACAGCGAGATCAGGGAGCCATAGTCGGTGTACTTGTAGCTGGACAGTGTCTTGCCTTCGATGCGCAATTTCAGGGACTTGGCCAGCAGTGACGCCTGCTGGTGGGCTGCTTGGGCCCGTGGTGGAACGTTGCGGTCGGTGCCTGGCTGCGGGCAGGCGGCGCAGTCACCGAAGGCGAAGATATTCTCGTCACGGGTGGTCTGCAGGGTTGGCAGCACCTGCAATTGGTTGATGCGGTTGGTCTCCAGGCCGTCGATGTCCTTGAGGAAACCTGGCGCGCGAATCCCTGCGGCCCACACCTTGAGGCTGGCGGGGATAACTTGGCCGCTGCTGGTAATCAGGCTGTCGGCAGTGACTTCGCTCACGGCCGAGTTGGTCATGACCGTCACGCCAAGCTTTTCCAGGGTTTTATGCACAGGCCCGCTGATCCGCTCTGGCAGGGCTGGCAATACCCGAGGGCCGGCTTCGATCAGGGTGATGTGCATGTTTTCCGGCTTGATCCGGTCCAGGCCATAGGCCGCCAGTTCATGGGCGGCGTTGTGCAGTTCGGCGGCCAGTTCGACGCCGGTAGCGCCAGCGCCAACGATTGCCACGCTGATTTGTTCCACCACATCGGTTTGCCCGGCATGGGCGCGCAGGTAGTGGTTGAGCAATTGCTGATGGAAACGTTCGGCCTGCTTGCGGGTATCGAGGAACAGGCAGTGCTGTGCCGCGCCTTCGGTGCCGAAGTCATTGGTGGTGCTGCCGACGGCAATCACCAGGGTGTCATACCCCAGCACGCGTGCAGGCACCAGCTCGCGGCCTTCTTCATCAAGGGTTGCGGCCAGTTGGATTTTCTTCTGTTCACGATCGAGCCCGCTCATGCGCCCTAGCTGGAACTCGAAGTGGTTCCATTTTGCCTGGGCAACATAATTGAGTTCGTCTTCAGAAGAGTTCAGCGAGCCGGCCGCCACCTCGTGCAGCAGGGGCTTCCAGATATGGGTCAGGTTGGTATCGACCAGCGTAATGCTGGCGGTACCGCGCTTGCCCAGAGTCTTACCCAGGCGGGTAGCCAACTCCAGGCCGCCGGCGCCGCCGCCGACGATAATAATACGATGGGTCATGGGGGTATCTCGCAAGGCTAAAAGAAATCGGTGCAGTTACCCGAGCGAGCGCCAGGCAGCTCATAGCGTCAGGTAACTCAAAAGACGGCTCAGAATGCCCAGGCCAATCACCACAACCAGTACCACCCCAAGGAGCAGCCACGGCCGGAAAGGCTTGCGCTCAACCTGGTGCTGGGACAGTTGCAGGTACTCTTCGACATGTTGTTGGTCGTCAGGGTTCAGGCGGCTGGTCATAAAGGCCTCGTCAGGTAGACGTTGCAGAAGGGCACCACGTTACAGGCTGATACCCACATCGAACACTATGCTGCGCCCCAGGTTGTTGCGCAAGAAATCCGGCGCGTCCGGATGGGCGAACAGCACCCGCGCAAAGGTCGGACCGACCAATGACAGCGAGCGCCAGCCCTGGCGCAGGTACTCGGTGGGCGGCGGGAAATGGCTGTTGAGGTCCAGCACTTCGCGCTTGAGGCTGGCGAAGGCGATGATATCCAGCTCGCCCAGGTCCATGCCGCGCTCTTTGTAGTTATGGGCTTTCTTGCGCAGGGTCGGCGCCAGGCGCAGGAGGAATTCATGGGCGGGAATGCGCCTGGGCTTGGCCTCGCGCCGCACCAATTGGCTCAGGGAAAAGGCACTGCGCCGGCGCAGCAGTTCGTCGCGCCATTCGTCATTCAGGCGGCGGCCTTCGTCGAGGACAAAAAACACCTCGAAACTGGCATCGCGAAACAGCACATCGGGCGGTTCTTGGCCCGCGGCATGAAACTCTTCGGCGCGGTAGGGCACATTCAGGCCTTGCAGCAGGCGCTGGCAGACCCAACGCTCACGCTCCCATTTGCGGGCATTGGACAGGAACGCGTTGGCTTGTTCGGCCGCTATGGTGAGCAGGCGCAAATAATCTGAGTCATCCATGGTTCCAGCTTAGCGTTCAAATGATGACCGCAGGAAGTCCCGTGTGAAAAGGCTCGGTGTAGACTGGCGGTTCGGTTGACGGTTTTGCACAAGGAGTTTGCGGTGAGGTTTTTGCTTGCGGTATTTCTGAGCTTTCTGCCCCTGTGGGCCCAGGCGGTTGAACTCGGGGAGCGGTTGGCGCCGTGGACCCTGCTCGACCAATTCGACCAGGCCTACACCCTGGATAGCCAGGCGCAGGTCCTGCTGGTGGCGCGCAGCATGGACGCGGCCAAACTGATGGATACGGCATTGCAGGGCCAGCCCAAGGGGTATCTGGAGGCGCGCCATGGGGTGTTTGTCGCCGATATCCAGCGCATGCCGAGGCTGATCGCCAAGCTCTTCGCGGTCCCTGCGATGCGGGCCTACAACTACCGGGTGATGCTTGACCGTGATGCGCGGATTGCTCCGCGTTATTCGGCGCCTGTGGATAAAGTGCTGTGGCTGCAACTGGAAGACGGCAAGCTGGTGGCGCGCCATGAGTACGCCTCTGCCGCCGAACTGCGCCAGGCCCTGGAGCAGGTGCAGCCGTGATCAGCGCCGCCGTGCTGGCACCGCACACCCTGTGGCTGGGCTGGCTGCTGTATGCGCCGGTGATTGTATGGGCGATCCTGCGCTCGTCCTGGGTCGAACTGTTTGCCGACCGGCGGCGTCAGCACCTGTTATTTGGCACGGTGTTCGCGCTGTTCATGCTGTGGTTGGTGCGCCGGGACTTCGACACCGGGGTGTCCTACCACTTTATCGGCATGACCGCCGTGACCCTGCTGCTCGACTGGCCATTGGCAATCGTCGGCGGGCTCGCGGCGCAACTGGGCCTAGTGGTGCTCGGGCGCCAGGACTTGGCGGCAGTCGGGGTCAACGGCGCGCTGCTGGTCTTCTTGCCTGTATTGGTGACTGAGACGTGCGCGTTGCTGGTGGAACGGGCGCAGCCGCGCAATCCCTTCGTGTATATCTTCTGTTCCGGCTTTTTTGCCGCCGCATTGTCGGCGTTGCTGTGTCTGTTGGCCGGCCTGGGCCTGCTGTGGCTGGACGGGCGCTTTGCCATGCCCGAGTGGATCGAGGACTTCATCGGTTACCTGTGGCTGATCATCTTTCCCGAAGCGTTTATCAACGGCATGGTGATCAGTGCGCTGGTGGTGTTTTGCCCGGAATGGCTTGAGACTTTCAACCGCACGCGCTACCTCTCGGCGCCCTGGAAAGATGACAATTCACGCCCTTGATCCAAATCAAAGGCGTGACGCAAAAGTGGTCGCATGCTCTGCGAAACTTCCAGGAGCACGATCATGAGTGTGTACGAGTGGGCACGGCAGGAGTTGCGCAGAAGCCAGGATGCGGCACAGGAAATCGGTTTTGACCCGGGCTTGAGCCTGCGCGCCTTGCTCAGTGCAGTGGTGCAGCAGAGCAAGGGCGTGCGTAGTGCCGAAGACCTGGCCGACGAGTTGCAGTTTTTAGCGGAAAACCTCGACGACCAACAGGACTACGGCTTTATGCGGCCTTAGTGGGCGCGCGGTGGCAGGTCTTCGGAGAACAGTTCGTCTTCGGCGTCCGGGCTGACCGGAATCTTGTGTTCCTCTGAGGCCCAGGCACCCAGGTCGATCAGTTTGCAGCGATCCGAGCAGAATGGCCGGTTGAGGTTGGTCGCTTTCCATTCCACGGGGGCGCCGCAGGTTGGGCATTCGACGGTCAAGGGTTGGCTCATGTTCGGCCTCCACGCAAAGTAAGGTAAAAGTGGTGCAGTCGCTCGACCTCGGCCTGTAGCCAGGCCAGGTCCTGGTCATTGACCAGTACATCGTCGGCATGGCGCAGGCGATCTTCCCGTGAGGCCTGGGCCTTGAGAATTGCCTGCACCTGTCCTTCGCTGATGCCATCGCGCAGCAGGGTACGCTGAATCTGTGTTGATTGCGGCACATCGATCACCAGGATGCGCTGGGTCATGGTGTGCTGGCCCGACTCGATCAACAACGGCGACACCAGGATCGCATAGGGCGAGCGGGCGCGGGCCAGATGGCTGCGGATCTCGTCGGCAATCAGTGGGTGCAGCAGGGCCTCAAGCCACAGGCGTTCTTGCGGCGTCTCGAAAATACGCTTGCGCAAGGCAGCGCGATCCAACTGGCCATCGGGCAGCAGGATTGCGCTGCCAAAGTGCTCGGCAATCTTTGCCAACGCCGGCCGACCGGGCTCCACCACCCAGCGCGAGGCATGGTCGGCGTCGATAAGGTCTACGCCAAGGTCGATAAAGTGCTGGGCGGCAGCGCTTTTGCCGCTGCCGATGCCGCCCGTCAAGCCAAGAATCCAGGGTGTTGCGACAGAAGTGGTCATCTGAAACCGACAGACTGCAAATAGAAGTCGGTTATTTGACCACCCCAGAGCAATGCAATCCAGCCGGCAATCGCCAGATAGGGACCAAACGGCAGTGGCACCGATGTCTGCGCGTTACGCATGCGCAACAGAATCACCCCTGCTATCGCGCCCACCAGCGATGCCAGCAGCAGCGTCAGCGGCAGGATCTGCCAGCCACCCCAGGCGCCGAGCAGGGCCAGTAGTTTGAAGTCGCCATAGCCCATGCCGTCCTTGCCAGTGCACAGCTTGAACAGCCAGAACACCGACCACAGGCTCAAGTAACCGGCAACCGCGCCCAACAGGGCATCGGGCAGGGTCACGTACAACTCGAAATAATTGAGGATCAACCCCAGCCACAGCAGTGGCAGCACCAGCACATCCGGCAGCAGTTGGTGATCGGCGTCGATCAGGCTCATAGCCAGCAGGCCCCAACTCAAGAACAGCACTCCAGCGGCCGGCCAGCCGAAGCCGTAGTGCCAGGCAATAAATGCCGAGAGCAGCCCGCAGGCCAGTTCGGTCAGCGGGTAGCGTGGGCTGATGGAGGCGTGGCACTGCGCGCAGCGCCCCCGCAGCAGCAAGTAGCTGAGCACCGGGATGTTTTGCCACGGGCGAATCGGCTGTGAGCAGTGCGGGCAGCAGGAGTTGGGGTGCAGCAGGTTATAGGTCGGGCCGCTGGGCTCCGGGGGCAGGCCGAGTATTTCATGGGCCTGGGCGCGCCAGTCCCGCTCGAGCATTTTCGGCAGGCGCCAGACCAGCAAGTTGAGGAAGCTGCCAATGATCAGTCCCAGTACCAGTGCGGCCCAGACGAACAGCCAGGGGTGGAGGATCAGGAGTTGTTCCAGGGTCATGTTCAAAACGCCGTGCCAAGCTGGAAGATCGGTAGGTACATGGCGATCACCAGCGCCCCGACAATGCTGCCGAGCACCACCATGATCAGCGGCTCCATCAGGCTGGTCAGGTTGTCCACCAGGTTGTCGACGTCCGTTTCATAATGCTCGGCGACCTTCTCCAGCATGCTGTCCAGCGTGCCCGACTCTTCGCCGATGGCTGTCATCTGGATCGCCATGCCAGGGAACAGGCCGCTGGCGCTCATGGATTGATTCAATTGCATTCCTATTGCCACGTCCTGGCGCATGCGCGTGATTGCCTGGGTGAACCGCTCGTTGCCGGTGGCTGCGGCCACTGAATCCAACGCCTGTGCCAGCGGCACGCCGGCGGCGAAGGTAGTGGCGAGTGTGCGAGCGTAACGGGCGACAGCGGTTTTTTTCAGCAGTGTGCCTGCCAATGGCAGTTTCAACAAACCAGTGTCCAGCCACAGGCGCAAGCCGTTGTGTCGACGGTAGCCACGGCGTATCCCCCAGGCAGTCGCGGCCACGGCCAGCAACAGCATCCACCATGCGCTCTGCATGAATTCGGACAGCAGGATAACCAGTTGGGTAAAGCGCGGCAGCGGTGTGTCGATGCCGGCGAACAGGCTTTCGAATTGGGGTACGACGTGGATCAGCAAGATGCTGCTGACCAGCGCCGCCACGAGCAGGACCACCAGTGGATAGGTCATGGCCTTCCTGATCCGGGCCTTGAGGCGTTGGCTCTTTTCCAGGTGGGTGGCTACTCGTTCCAGAAGGGTTTCCAGGGTGCCAGCCTGTTCGCCGGCCGCGATCAGGCTGCAATACAGTGGGGTGAAACACTGCGGCTGTTTCAATAATGCGCCGGTCAGGCTGTTGCCTGCGGCAATCTCCTGCTTCAATCCCTGGACCATCGTGCGCATGGCGCGGCTGTCAAAGCCTTCGCCAATCATGTCGAAGGCTTGCAGCAGGGGGATTCCCGCCCTCAGCAGAGTGGCCAGTTGGCGAGTGAACAGCGCAATATCGGCCGGGGTGATGGGGTTGCCCAGGCCCGAAAGGAGGCTGGAGCGCATCTGTACCCGAAGCGGGTTGATACCTTGCCGGCGTAATTGGGCCTTGATCACGGCGGGGCTATGACCACGGGTTTCGCCAGAGACCTTGCGGCCATTGCGCAACGTGCCTTCCCAGGCGTAGGTGGTGGCGGGGTTCGCGGTGACATCATTCATTGGCGGCGACAGCTCATCGGCAGGTGACGATCTACAGCTTAGTCAGGCCTCTGTGTCCGTCAGGCTATTGGACAAGGGGAAAATGTCAGATTGTGCGTCTTGTGAGGGCCTTGCCCGGCGCGGATGAGTACACTGGCGCGGTTGTTGAGGGCAGGGCGCAGGACGTGCCTTGCGATGGGGTTTTATTCTGGAGAGTGAGTGTGATGCGTCAGAACGGCTTTACTTTGATCGAGTTGTTGATCGTCGTGGCGATCATCGGCATCTTGGCCACCATTGGCCTGCCCATGTACACCAAGTACCAGGCCAAGGCCAAGTTCACGGCTGGGCTGGCGGAAATCTCGGCGTTGAAGGCGGGCTTCGAAGACACCTTCAACCAAGGCACGGTGCCCACGCTGGCGCTGATCGGTGGCACCAGCCCGACCGCCAACTGCGTGATCAGCGTGGTGGGTGATGTGGCTGCGGGGACGGGCTCGATTGCCTGCGAAATCCTTGATGCGCCTGCGCCGATCCAGGGCAAGCTCATTACCCTGGCGCGCAGTGCCAGTGAGGGTTGGAAGTGCACCACCAGCGCTGACGAGCAGTACGTTGCAAAGGGGTGTGCGGCTGGCAACTGAGGCCGGGCTGCCTTAATCAGTGATAGGAGCCCGGCGTGACGGGCTCCCAAGTAAAGGTTGCCCATGACGTTATCCGTGCAACAGCGAGGAAGCGTGTTCCTGGTGCTGGCGCTGAGCCTTTTGCTACTGGGTATTACCCTGTCCTTCAGTGGCCATGACTGGCAGCGTGTCATGCAGGTCGGCGTGGGTGTCTGTGCGTTGCTCTATTGCCTGGTGACTCCCGCCATGCGCCTGGTCGACAAGCCCACCGCTATCGGCCTGGCGCTGGTATTCGGCCTGGGCCTGATCTCTTCGTCGTTGGCCCACCAGCCACTCTGGGCGCTGACCGAGTGGGCGCTGATGATCACCTGCGGGGTGATTGCCGCAGCTTTTGCCCGGTTGCGGCGCAATGGCGATCCAACCCTGGATCAGGTGCTGATCCTGTTTGTGTTGCTGCTGTGCCTGATCAAGGTTGTGCAATACGGGTACGCGGGCGTGCTGGCGTTTACCAGTGGCGCACCGACACTGGACACTGACCTCCTGCTTTCCGGGTTCTCCAACAAGCGCTTCTACGGCCAGTTCCAGACATTTACCTTGCCTTTGCTGGCATTGCCGCTGTTGCTCGCGAGCACCTCGCGGTTGGCGCGTGGGCTGGTATTTGCCCTGTTGTGTGCCTGGTGGTTGATTGCAATCAGTGGCGGCACCCGTGGCACCTGGCTGGGCATCGGCGTGGCTGCAATCGTCGTGGCTTTCCTGGGGGCTGCGGGGCGCCGCTGGTTGACCTGGCAGTTGGCTGCACTGTGTGGCGGGCTGTTTTTGTACTGGTTGTTGTTCACGGTCCTGGCGCGTTACCTGGGGCTGGAAATTGCCAGTCTTTCCAATGACCGGCTCACCACCAGCCTTTCGGGCCGTGAAGTGATCTGGTGGCAAGCCTGGGACATGATCCGCGAACGGCCGTGGCTGGGTTTCGGGCCGATGCACTTTGCCGATATCCCTAACCCGATTGCCGCCCACCCGCACCAGGCGATCCTGCAATGGGCCAGTGAGTGGGGCGTGCCATCGGCCTTGTGTGTGGCGCTGCTGGCGTTGCGCGGCGGCTGGGCCACGTTGGTGGTCATTCATCGGCAAGGGGCGGCAGGGTCCGCGCAAGACCTGCTGCGCCTGTGCCTATTTGCCGCGCTGCTGGGCGCGACGGTGCAGGCCATGGTCGATGGGGTGATTGTGATGCCCTATTCGCAACTCTGGTTGGCGCTGGTGGTGGGTTGGCTGATGGCCTTGCATCCGTGGCGCACGCCGGTTGTCGCGCCGATGCCGCTGTTGTACCGGGCCTGGCAAGCGTCGGCAGTGCTCGCGGTGGTGTGGCTGGTATTTGTCGTGTATCGCGACTTGCCTGGTGCCACTGAGCGCAGCCAACACTACATTGACGTTGCCAAAAGCCATCTGCAGCCACGGTTCTGGGTCCAGGGAGTCATTGCGCCGCACATTCGGTAAGTTGCCGGGCGCCCAATGCAGTGCTAGCTTTAGCCCACCGCCCGTGTAGCTCAGTTGGTAGAGCAGCGCACTCGTAACGCGAAGGTCGCAGGTTCGACTCCTGTCTCGGGCATATTGGTAACTTCTCATGCCTGCTCAAGCCTTCTCATAAAGCCAATAAAGCCGCCAGCCTGTGCGGCTTTTTTGTTCTCGCTACTTCTCACTAGTTATTACACCTTCTCAGTTTTTTTAGTACATTGCGCAGCACATGCAAATTCGATTGCTCAGGCGATGTACTAAATGCCCCTCACCGACACCGCTGTACGCCAGGCCAGGGCGACTGCCAAAGACTTCACCCTCACGGACGGCAGCGGCCTATCCCTGTTCGTCGCCACCAATGGCACCAAGTCGTGGCACTTCCGGTTCTCATGGCTGGGCAAGCAGCCGCGCATGTCGCTGGGCACCTATCCGGAGATATCCCTCAAGGACGCCCGCGAGCTGCGCGACCAGGCCAGGGGGCTTGTGGCCAAAGGGATTGATCCGCGAGCCAAGCGCCGCGAGGAAAAGCACCAAGCCAGCGCACTGGCCATGAACACGTTTGAGGCTGTGGCCAATGAGTGGCACGCCTTCAAGGCGCCGCGCATGGTTGTGTCCACCAGTGGCGGTTCGGCTCAGGCCCGGTTCTACCTGGACAAGGATTTGATCCCGGTCCTGGGCAAGATCCCGATAGCCGACGTGAAGCGCTCCGATGTACTGGCCGCGCTGCGCCGCATCGAGAAGCGCGGGGCGCTCAACTCGGCGCGCAAGTGCCGTTCCTGGCTGAACGAGATTTTCCGCTACGGCATGGTGTCCGGATATCTGGACATCAACCCGGCCTCAGACCTGGACATCGTGGCCCAGCAAGAGCCGCCCGTGCGGCATAACCCGATGCTGGTACTTGGCGAACTGAAAGATTTTTTCTGCTCGCTGGAGGAATCCACGGCAGCCGCCTACGTCAAGTGCGCAATCCGCATCCTGTTCCTTACCGGCGTGCGTACCACGGAGCTGCGTAACGCAACGATTGAACAGGTCGATCTGGATGCCGGACTGTGGTCGATCCCGCCCGACGCGGTAAAGCAGCTGAAGAAAAGGGTTAGGAGACAATCAAAGGAGGATGAAGTACCGCCCTATCTGGTGCCGCTGTCGCGACAGGCGGTGGAGGAAATGCGCAAGGTGCACCAGTTGACCGGTGGCTACCGCCTGCTGATCGCGGGTCGCAATGACCCACGGCAGCCGATCAGCAACAACACGGTCAACTCAGCACTGAAACGCATGGGGTACGAGGGGAGGCTCACCGGGCACGGGATACGCGCGACGATTTCAACAGCCTTAAATGAGATGGGATACAACGCGGATTGGATCGAGGCACAGCTATCGCACGCCAGCGGGAGCCAGGTGCGCAGGTCTTACAACCATGCCGAATACGTGGAGCAACGGCGGGTGATGATGCAGGAGTGGGCTGACTACTTGGATTCTGTCGCTGCTGGCGCCTGATCGCCACGGGCAGCGGCCTTGCTGGCTGCCCACTGATCGACCTCGGCCCTGATCCAGGCTACAGACTTCACCCCCAGCTTGACCTGCTTGGGGAATTTGCCGGCTACCGCCAGGCGGTAAATAGTCGGGGTGCTAAGGCCACAGATTCGCCGGACCTCTGGCAGCTTGATGTACTCGATGTGGGTTTCTGGTGGGGTGTCGGTTCGTGCAGTGTTCATAGAAATACCTCGCCACGCCGTTGCCGGCTGGATTCATGGTGTTGGTTGGAAGTTTACAGCGTGGAGTACGGATGTACTCCTATCGGGATTTGGCGTTCAGCTGCGTTACTTTTTCGAGGCAGGCGTCTGCAATTTCGTAAAGGCGTTCTTCCTGATCAACTATCGGGACGAAGTCGTCATCAGACATAGTGCCGACACCCCATGCGCTCCACACCCTGGTGCAATCGTAGGCGTCACCGCCGATGGCCTGGGCGATGATATCTCGCAGCACAACGCGCTCAGGCAGCACCACCGCTACCGGCGCGGGCTGCTCGGGCGGACCAAGGTGCAGCGGCTGGCTTGCAAGAAGGTAAGCACCCGGATCCGACTTATCTATCCGCTCCTGCTGCTGATCCGGGCTATCTTCGGTGATGTAGTGCTTTCCATTGATTGCAGCGCAGGATCGCCACGCCACCGGCTCGCCCTGGGGCTGGGCGGATGGCTCGTCATCACAGACAGGGCAGTACGCCTTTCGGGGGAAGGTTACGCAGGCATGGCAGATCCTGCGCGGCACGCCGTCAATCGTTTGGTTGGTGGTCATGGCTTGGCTACCTTTTCGGGCACTGATGCTTCCGCCTCAGTGCGGAATTTGATTGGCGCAGTATCGCCGTGGCGACCTTCTGTCCAGGTGATACTCTTGCTGCAATAGCATCCGGTCTGCTGCGACAAGTCGAAGTTCTGGCGAAACCCCATGTCGATTCCGGTCATGCCGTGCTGGCGCGCCAGAGCGACTACCGCTTGGGCAAACGCGATGTCGTGGTCAGTAATTGCTGTCATAAATCACCTCATCAAATCAGTTGTGCCCGTGCCAGCAGGCACCAGCAGTAGGCGGGAAGTTGGGCTTTCATTGCTGGTAGCCGTCGCGCTGCATCATGAATTCAAGACGCTCAGCAGTGAGTGGGTCTTGCCCGCGAGTCCTGCTTTTTACAGATCGGTGGGCGGCGCAAAACGGCGAGTTTTCACGCCTTGTGGATTCGCACCCAGGGCAGGCGCAAGGCTTGCCACCACCCTCTGCTGGCTTGAGTGCGGCTTTACCGGTCAGCGCATCGAAACAAATTGCATGAATTTCTTCGACCTTCATTCCAGGCATATTGAAGCGGTGCGAACCCATGATGGTGCGGAGCGCTGCCTCCAGCACATCCACCCGCTCATCCGCTGCGGTCAGCAGGGCTTGCAGGGCTCGCTTGCGGCGTTCGGCAGCAACGCAACCCTCGGCAGCAGTAAGGAAACACTGCACTGCGCTGTCATAGTCAGGGCCCAGCACAACGTTGATGCGGCCCAGGGCCTGGCCTTCAACAAGCCCGGCATCGGTTACGTGGTAACGCTTCACTTCACTCATGATTCTTCTCCCGTGCGCGCAGCTCGGCCATTTCCGCCTGCCGGGCCTTGCTGCATTTGTCGTGGTTGCCGTGGGCGCGGGAGTGCCCGCACTGATCGCAGATGGTCTGTAGGTCTAGCGGGCGCATCGGCGCGCCGCGAATCTTGGTGGTGCGGCGTAGGGCGGTCATGGGTCGACCTTCAACATATCAATGACCTGCTTGATACCGCTGGCCACGCTGGCCGGTTGCTGCGCGGCGTACCGGGTCAGGTCAGCTATGGCCTTGGTGCGTGTCGGTTCGCGCCGGATGGAAGGGCCCAGGGCCCGCACAAACTCAAGGGCGTACCGCTTGCCCTCCAGTTCCATGACGCGGTTGATGGGGCCGGTGATGACCAGTTCGGGCAACGGCTCGCTGGCTGTGATCGGCGGTAGTAGCTTGGCCGTTGGGGCTGGCTTCGGGATCGGCGCAGCAGCGCGGGTCAGCGCCTGTTCAAGGGCGCGCATTGCGATGGGGTTCATGGGGTTACCTGCTGGGATACGCTCAATGCTACCGCCACGGGTTGAACCCAGATCGGCATGCTGTTGAGCATGAAGGTTTCGCCGGCCTCGGCCAGCAACAGGGTGGTGCCCATCACATGGGCGATTGCTTCGGCGGCTGCCGGTGGAACTGCGTTCCCGATCCGCTCGCGCCATGCCTGATCACTCAGGCCGTCCAGCTCAAACCATTCCTCCGGCTCAACCAGGCTTTGCAGCGCTGCCAGCTCAAGCGTGGTGAATGGCCGGTGCCAAGTGCCGTCGAGGCTTTCAATAACGCAGGTCAGCCGCTCGTTGGCTTCCGGCATGCGTGGGTCAGCGACGGACCAACGCCCATTGTCCTGGCGGGCACTGGCTGAAACGGCGCCGCACTGGTCGCTCCAACCCACAACGCCGTAATGGCCGCCGGTTAGGTAGGCATCGCCCTTGGTGCGTTTCATGCCTGGGCGTGGGTCTTGAACAGCAAAAGCGCCTTGGCCGGTGGTGCTGCCAGAAATTACCGTGCGCGAGGTGCCGTCCCACTGGGCCACGTTGTACTTCGCGTGCCCAATGCCAGGGTCGCGGGGGTCAGCAACGCTGAATGTCCCTTGCCCGGGCGACTTGACGCCGATCACTGCGCCGCTGGTTTCGTCCCAGCGCCGAACGCCGTACTGCTGGTATTGCAGGGCGCCGGCCCTGGCCCGTGGATCCGCTACCGAAAACTTGCCGTTGGTTGGGCCGCTGCGTGCGGCGACGGTACCGGCGGTTTCGCTCCAGTCGTGAACGCCAAGGAAGCCATCCCGGAACTGGGGAACAATGACCAAGTCGCGCAGGTAGCCGTCCTCGATCGCTAAATCATTCAGGCAGCGCCAATCCTTGCCAGCCTCGACCAGGGCGAGGCGAACCCACGTTTTCCATTGCAGCGCCGGTACCCGGTGCATTGGGCCGGCGGCGGCAACATCACCAGCCATTGGCATGCGGCCCAGGATCGAACCCACAGACTTGAGCGTCTTTTTCTCTGGCTCATACAGGAAGGGCGGCACCTTTTCTATGTGCCTGGCCACCAGCAAGAAGCGCTTGCGGCTTTGGGCCAGGCCGCCGATTACGCCGCAGTCGTGCGTGGTTTCTGCAACTGCATAACCGTAGTGGTTCAACAGCTTGTTAATTTGGTCCAGCAGGTGCCGGCCACGGGTGGCCAGGCGCGGTACGTTCTCGAAAACGATCAACGATACCGGGTCATCCTTCCAGGCTTCACACATCAGCCACACGCAGCGCAGCGTCAGTTCGTTGAGGGCCTGGTACTTCGGGGTCAGGCTCATGGTTTCGGACAGCAAGCCCGAGGCGCCTTTGCAGGGGCTGGAGATAAACACAGCGTCGGGGCGCTGATAGCCAGCAGCCTTGCGCACGTCGTCAGGGCCAGCTTCAACCCATCCAGGAGGTGGCTGCTTGCCATGGAAGGCGGTGTACATGCCGAGGGTGAACAGGTCCAGCAGCGTGCCAGGCACACCAGACAGACGCTGGAAGTCGCGCAGCCCGGCCGGGTCAACGTCGATGCCGCCGATGCATTGCCATTCGGCTTGCATGTTGCCCACCACGGGCTTGGCGTTGTTGAACCCTTTGGCGCCGCCGCCGAGGCCGCAGCAAAAATGGAAGTGCTTAAAAATTCGCTTGAGCATCATGCGGCGGTTTCCTTTGGACAAGAGAAAGGCGCCCGTAGGCGCCTGGTGGTGTTGCGGGGTTGGGCTAGACGACTTCGTCCAGGGTGGCGATGACCTTGAAGCTGTGGTCAAACGCCGATTCACCCTCGGTTTCGATCTCAAGCACCTTGTCATCGAGCAGGCGCAGCAGCAGGGTGGCTGTCTTGTCGCTGTCGATGGCCAGGCGACTCTGGACCCAGTGGCCCTTGAACGCTTTGCTGTTGGACTTGAGCACGATCAGTTGCTTGGCGTCGTCGTAGGTGAACTCGCCGAACTCTTTGTCCAGGTCGGCACCTGCGTTGTCAGCACCACCGGTACGCTCGGCCAGTTCGTCAGCGTTGCCCAGCGGGTGCTCACCGTCCGGCTCATCTGGCCCGGTGCCGCCCTGGAACAGGTTGCCGGTCAGGTCGCTGACGTGCAGCGGCAAATCCTTCTGGTCGCGGTCTGGTTGGATGAAGTCGAGGCCTTCGTCGTAGTCGGTCGGCGCCACCACCAGCAGACACATCTTCCCGGGAACCTTGGCCAGGGCACCGCCGTTTGGGTCGTTCACGTCAATGTTCGCGGTGATGGTAATCGCCTTTTCCTTGAACTTGGCGTCGATCACCTTCACTTCAACGACGTCAACATTGCGCGAACTGATGATGTTGATCGCGGTGTGAGCCGCCTCGGTAGCGCTCTTGACGGCGCGGTCAATCACTTCCTGCTGGCAGCCTTCATTCAGCTTGGACCACGGGGAGTGGATGTTCTTCACCTCAAACAGGACCATGTTCACCAGGTCATGCACCAGCAGTTCGTGCGCGAGCATGGATGGTTCAAAGCCCGCCAGCTTGGCGCGTTCGATAATGTCGCGGTGTTCAGTCTTCATGTGGTTCCCTCAGTGCTTGGCGATTCGCTCAAGGTGTTGTTGTTGAAGCGGGCTCAGGTTGGTATGCGCGCCGTACCGCTTGAAGCTGGCGCGCATGTTCTCGACGAATTCCAGTTCCCATTCCCCGCTGGCGTGCAGCTCAGCGGCGACCAGGATGGAAGCGAACTCCTCGACACTGTCGTAAATGTCGAGGATGGATTGGGCTGTCATGGGCTGTTACTCCCTGGCTGAACCGTAGTCCTGCAGGTCATTCGGGATGATTTCGCCTGTGTCGGGGTCGACGTGTTCAACCGCGGCGGCCTCTTGCACTGGCGCCGGCGTGTGCGTCGGTTGATCGTCCATGTCGATGACGATCCCGTTCTCAATCGTTGCTCCACGGCCCTGCTCGGCAGCGTTGCTGACGGCGATTGCGTTGGAGACCTCAACGGAGCAGGGCATGTACTTCAACACCTGCAATAGCGGGATCTTGCGGCAGTACATTTCCCAATCGCGGAAGCTGTAGTGCTTCTTGCCGACCTTGTTGTATTTGTCGCGGTGCTTGGTGATCTTGCCCACCGTCCACAGTTCGATGATCGGCATGCTGGCGCCCTGCACCCAGCCGATGGCGAATGCATGGGTGATATCGCTCGCCTCATCAAGGTCCGTCTCGTTGTGAATTACCAGATCGCGGCGGGCGCCGTCGGTGAACGTGTAGTTCTGGTCCTTGAAGATGACACCGGTATACACAGTGCCCCGGCCACTGCGCGCCACCAGATCAACAAGCCCTTTCCAGCCAGGGACAAAGGTACAGGTGGTGCCGTAGGGGATTAGGAAGCCGGCGCCGTTTACGCCTGGCTCAAGGCCGAGCTGTGCGGCAGTCATGATCGAAGCCGCGATGCTTTGGTGATTGCAGCGCTGGAGCTGCTGAGACGTGCTGAACGCGGTAAGTGCAAGGCGCGTCATGCGGTCGGCGGTCAGGTGCTTCGGCAGGGCCAGGGCCATTTGACCCTTGAGCTTGTCCATGAAGTTGCCGAGCTGGGCTACTGGCGACAGCTGGCGCGACTCGCCGCCCTGGGTCTTGCCGAGGTCGGATTGGGAGAATGGTGCAGGTTGATTGCTCATGAACGTTCCTTGGCCCAGTAGGGCAGAGAGAGGGTTTCAATGCCGGACCACTCGCCAGTGCGCATGCAGTCGGCGTAAGTGGAAAGGTTCCGGTTGTAGGCGTCACGGCCAACGGCCTTGCCCTCGGCATCGAGGACGAACAGCCGGACGGGGTACTTGCCGCATTCAATGCTGGTGCTGACCACTAGGAAGATGAATCCCTGTAGATCCTCGCCGAAGTGCGCCGCGTAGCCGTCGCTGTAGAAGCTGTCCTGTACGTGGTAGCGGTACTCGTAGAAGGACTTTTCAAACTTCTTGATATCAGCGGTGGTCTTGACGTCCACCATCCAGCCCATGGATGGGATGGCCTTGTCTGGCCGGCAGCGGCACAGCACCTCATGCTCTGGGTCGTTCCAGTAGATGCTGGCTTCGACGTCGCCAGGGGCCTCCAGCATCCATCTGGCGTGGGGGTGGGCCATGACGCTTTCCCGCATGAGGGCAATCTTTCGGCCTTCTTCGGGTGTCAGGATCTTTTGCCCGGCCAACCCGGCTTCAAACCGTTCCCACGCTTCCTTGCCGGCCTTGGTGTTGCGCGGTGCGTTCTCTGGGCCGACCGCGTATTCAGCTGCGTAGCGCTCCGGCTCCAGCAGGTAGGCGTGGGTTGCGTCGCCGATATTCAAGGACGATTTCTTTTCTTCGTCCTCGGGCGCTGCCTTACCCCACTGGAACAGGGCCGGCGCTTTCTCGATTAGGTCGAGCTGGGATTTCGAGACACCCGCGCCGCCGTGGTAGTCGGCGTTCGGGATGCTGGTGTAGTAGCCGGGATTCATGATTGCCCCCTGGCTTTGGCGATGGCGGCCTTAGCCAATTCACGCATTTCATCAATGGTGATTTGTAGGGCTTCTTGCGAAGTGCAGGAACCGGTGCATGGCACGCAGCCGCAGTCATGGGGGCGAGCAATGCGCTCAAGTGCTTTCAGAAGATCTGGCGCCGCGGCGATCAGATGGCAATCGTTCGTTCGTGCCACGAAGTCCTTGAATTCAAGGTCGATCGCTGTTGTTACGACCGTTATTTTGAACGACGGGCCAACAATATCGAGCATTCCGGGGTAATAGCCGGCAACCACTGACCATGGCCCGGGCGTGTGAGTTAATTCAGACACAAGAGTTTCCTTGCCGCGACGTGCGCAGCATTGAGGGATTGAAAGGGGTTATTGAGTAATGAGCCCGCCGATAGCGGGGCCCAGTAGAACGATGGTGAGGAAGGTCAGGCCAACGATGGCCGAGGTCCAGCGGATGGCGCGCCGCCGGTCACGCTGGCGGGTGGTCATAGCGAGGCTCTCAACTTTATGAGCCGCTCGCCCATAACGAAGATGGCTCGCTTGATCTTCCCGACCTCGACGCGCAGCGCGGCTTTCTGGTCCAGCAGATCTGCCAGCTTTCGCTGGTCCTCGGTCAGGAAAAAATCTTCTTCGTCTTCTGGATCGAAGGCGCCGTGAACGATACAGATGGCGTGATTCCAGCCGCGCCAACGATCACCCTGTTCCAGGTACTCGTCGCGCAGGCCATCCAGGTGCACGCCTTTGTCGTCGCGCGTCCAGTCGGTCAGAGCGTTGATCTGCTTCGCGATTTCACGGATCGCGATACGGTTCTCGGCGTAGCGGACGTGCAGCAGCTCGATGGGAGAGAATTTTGTAGGGGCTGCTTTCATGGCATCCTCGCAATCAACATGCCGCGGCGAATTTCTACTCGCAGCGGGCGCGGCAAGTCAGTGACCAAGAAAAAGCCCCGCTTATGCAGGGCTTCTTTCAACTCTTTGGCAGTTCGGCAAACGATCGTCATTGGCGATACTCCAAGGCCTGCATGGTTTGTTGATGCTGGCGCTCAAAGATCCGGTGCAAGCGGGCCTTGTAGTGCCGGTGCTCGTCGTCAGTGATCGCCGACAGGGCATAGGCCGTCTCGACGATCATGGTTGTTTCGCCGTGAAGTACCGGCGTTGAGCCTTCGACGCTCATTGAGGTGAACCAACGGTCGATCAGGTCCACGGCGATTTGATGTTGTCGGCTCATGCTGCCCACCGTTGCCGGCGCTTGCGGGCGTCAATCTCGAACCACAGTTCCTTCTCGATCATCGGGACGTAATCCTTGCTCTCGGCAATTACGGCCAGCTCCATCTGGCACACGTCCATCGGAACGCGGTCGGCGTCGTACATGGTCCCGGACAACACGTTGAACGTCAGTTCACGGCTACCATTCGCTATCCCGGCTGGCGGAATGTCCTCGCAATACGTCACCTCCACCTGGAGGACGTACCCTTCAACAGCAATTTCATGGTTCATGGTGCCTCCAGGGGCGGGTTGTTGGTGCTTCTGCATTGGTAGAACGCCCGAATCCCTCTGGGTGTTGCCCGTCTACGCCGCGACAAAATCCGCTCTGGCTCAGGACAAGGTGGCCACCCTGCTATCACGACAGAGGGCCGGGCGTTCTCCGATGCAGCCTGGTTGCCCAGGCGCTTCGGTGTTTCCTTCTCTCCAGCCGCGACCCTGTCCGCTGGAAAACTGATTCGGGGCTTTGCGCTGCGCACCCAGGGACAGTTGCCATCCTTCTGGACCGTTGAGGCCGGTCCATCGCTTGCCTTTGAATCTGGGCCGGTGGTGATCCGGCAAGGGTGAGGCGGTGGATCTAAAGAGCGGATCGCGTATTGCTGCGATGTGCGAACAATACGAAAACGGATTGATTGAGTCAATACGTAAATGCATTGATTTTTCTCCGAACGAAAAAAAGCCCGCTCAGTGGCGGGCCAATTTTTCGAGGTCTAGTTAAAAGCGGCGCCTTACCTTCCAGGCGCCATTGCTCCACGACGGCTCAAGCTCGGCGCACAGAAAGAAGGTAGGGGTGCCGGAATTCTCGATGGACGGCCCAATCATCGCTGCGCAGAGCTTTCCTGCAACATCAGTCGGAACGGAATCGCTCAGAAATCCTGCTATGGACTTTTTCGGGCCGTCGGCTGAGGGGATGTTGATCACAGCAAATGCCCCCGTTTCCTTCGACTGGCTTGTTGCAACAACCAAACAGGGGGTCAGTTCGTTTTCAACAAGTGAGACATCCATGTATTCACAGATATACGCAAGTGCGGCGGCCCCATCTTTAAAGTGAAGCTGCACGGGCGGTGTTGAGGCGGGTAACTCAACCTTGCTCCCTGATTTAATCCATCTGATTAGCCGGTATGTGATTTTGTCATACAAGAAAGATGAAAACAGGCCGACTAACGTTATCCATGTTCCATAGCCCGCTGCTGGATAATCTCTAAAGCTATGCCGCTCAAAAAAGGCAGACTCAATCCATTTTTCAAAAAAACTACTCAGGCTGTAAGCATCTTCAGAAATTTGGTACATACCAACAATTAAGATTAATAGCCCAGTAATAAATACGAGGAAACCAACCCTTTTAAGTGGCGTATTGAGTTCTTTCATTACAGCTTCCTTGAGTTCCAGGCCAGCAGTACGCGCGCATGAATACGCAACATGTCTAGTTCGGCGCCCTTTATGTCGTAGGGCGGGAAGGCGTCGTTGTCGGAAATCATCCGAATCATTTTCGGCAGCCGCTGCAAGCGCTTGATGTACAGAACGCCATCCAGAGAAAACAGGTAGACGCCGTCTACCACAACCTCATTCACACCCTTATCAATGATGAGTGGGTCGCCACTGGTAAAAGTCTTTTCCATGCTTTCGCCGAAACCGGTCACTACCGCCAGATTTTCTGGCCTGCTGTAGTTGACGCCTTGCTCCCGCAAGTACTCCTGGCGAACGGTGATGTTTCGGATCGTCTCGATATAGTCGCTTGGTACAACCTGCCCTGGTCCCATAGATCCCACCACGTCGTATTGAGGGATATCGATATCGCCCTTCGCCTTGCCAGCGAAGTTCGCCAAAACAACATTTGATCCTTTGTCGCCGCCACGCCAAAGCCAATCGGTGGTCACGCCCAGAGCCTTGGCTATCTTGTCGATATTGTCCTGGCGAGGGTTCTTTGAGTCGCCGGTAATGATCCGGTGAATGGTGGGCTGATTGACGCCAGAGCGCCGCCCCAGCTCGCCCTCCGACAAGCCCAGGCGCTCCATTTCCGCAGCAAGTCTTTCGCCAATCTTCATACAAACACCCAATAAGAAAACGTATTAAAAAAGGAGTCTATTGCGGCATCCAATGCGCTTGCGTATCATCGGGCAATACGTAAATGCATTGGTGAGCCAGAATGACCATTCAGAAAATGCTTGCAGACCTTGCCGGCTGGGGCTTTTCCCAGGCAGCAATCGCCAAAAAAGCCGGCACAACCCAGCCAACAATTCACCGCGCCAGTAAGGGCGCAGGTATCGGCTACAACGCCGGTAAAGCGATTGAGGCCATGCACAAAGAGGCGGAAGCCTCCAAGTCGGTGGCCTGACCATGTCGACGAGCCCATTGAACCAAGAGCAGACCGCAAGGGCCCGCAGGAACTACGTGGTTCTCATGCAGGCGCTTGCATCCGTCGGCAATGCACCCGTGGCGCTTGCAGTAGGCGTCGATGAAGCAACGATCAGCCGAATGAAACCGGAGAAGTTTGAGCAGTTCTGCCAAATCCTGGCAGTGCTCGACTTGAAGGTCGTCCCAAAGGCCATGCAGTGCTTTGACAAGCGCGACATTGAAACCCTTCTGCACCAGGCCAAGCGGTACATGGACCTGATCCAGAACGTTGACCAGTTGCAGGAGGAATAGCTGTGGACTGGCTCAGGCTTTGGCACGACATGCCCAACGATCCGAAGTGGCGGACGATTGCCCGCGTCTCAGGCCAACCCATTGCCTTGGTACAGGCGATGTACCTGCACCTGCTTGTTGATGCATCCGTAAATGTCACGCGCGGTCACGTGACAGTCACGAAAGAGGACATAGCGTCCGCTTTGGACGTGACAGACGATCAAGTAGACGCTGTTTTTTCTGCCATGCAGGGGCGCGTTATTGACGGTGACAAGCTGACCGGATGGGAAGGGCGCCAACCTAAGCGAGAAGACGCCGGGAACCCAGAAACAGGGGCCAAGTCGGCAGCGCAACGCAAAAGAGACCAGCGTGATCGGGAGAGAAATGGCAAGGCGGAAAAGCCCAAAAATGACACGTCACGTTCTGTCACGGGAAGTCACGACAGATTAGAGAAGATTAGAGAAGATCAAGAACACACACATACCGCGCAGACGAAATTCTCGCTGCACGATGCCTGGGAGCCAGACCCCCAGACGTTCACCGCCGTCCTGTTCCGCAATGGCATGGCAAACCAAACCTTCGAAGCCGACCAGCTTCTTGAATTCCGCTCCTACTGGATCAGCCGACCCGACGACCTGAAAACACAGGCCCAGTGGGAGCACGCGCTCGCCCAGCAACTGAAACGCCAAGCCCGCACCCAGCAAGCCAACGGGGGAACACCCAATGAAACCGGTAGACGAATTGCTCAAAGCCGCACGCGTAACGCTCACGACATCCTCACCGACCCCGACTGGTGAGCTGGCGGCTGAGAACGTCACCCCGTTGGACCAGGAAGCACGCAGCGCCGTGCGCCGTGTATTCACCACGCTGAAAATCTCGTTCCCGGCTTGGTACGAAAAACACTACGGCGATAAGCGCGCCGAGACGCTCGCCCGCCGAGTGTGGATGCTCGCCATCCAGGAACTGGGCGACGACGCGGTAGACCGTGGCCTGCAACGCATGGTGCTGGAGTGCAAGTTTCCGCCATCGCCCAGCGACTTCATGGACCTGTGCAGGCGCGTTGACGATCTGCCGTCGGAAGCCCAGGCATGGGACGAAGCTCTGCGCGGAACCTACAGCCACAAGGCTGTGAAGATCGCCGCCGAAGCTACCAGCACGTTTGATCTTCGGGCAGGCAACCACAGCGACAAGGCGCTCAAGCAACGCTTCGAACGCAACTACGCCATCGTCATGCGCCGTGCACAGACCGGCCAGCCGCTGGAAGGGCGAATCGCAAAAGGCCTGGGCCACGACAGCATGCGCCCGCGTGAGCAGATCCAGTTGGAACACTCCCGCAAGGTCGCCGACGACCTGGTCGCCATCCTCGAAATCCCAAAAGACCCCCAATCATGCCGCGCACTGCTGCTGGCAAAACTCGGCATCCGGAGAGACGAACATGCATGACCTCAAGCCCGTGTCGTTCTTCGTGCCAGGCGAGCCAGTAGGCAAGGGCAGGCCGCGTGTAACCACCATCGGCGGACACGCTCGCATGTTCACGCCCAAGAAAACCGCCGACTACGAAACCCTGATCGCCGAAGTTGCGCATGAATCCATGCAGGGCCGCGAGCTGATCGCCGGCCCCGTGATGATGGAATTGGCTATTCGTGTGCCTGTGGCCGCGTCCTGGTCCAAGAAGAAAACCGCTGCAGCGCTGACAGGCGAAGTCATGCCGACCAAGAAGCCCGACGCCGACAACGTGCTGAAAGCGATCTGTGACGGCATCAACGGCATCGTGTTCTGCGATGACGTCCAGGTGGTCAACGTCTCGCTGAGCAAGCGATTCAGCGCAACACCAGGCGTAACCGTGCGCGTCGTACCACTTGTGGGAGCGAACTCATGAAACCACTACTGCAATGGGCCTGCCGCGAGCTGAACAACGGCTGGGTGATGATCGGCGTCGATGTGGACCTGTCCACGCCAGAAGAACCGGAATGCATGCTGGGGCTGCGCAGAGCGGTCCACCCATTCCATTTTGACGAAGCCGAGAATCCGGTTATAGCGTTCACGGCGGTTATATCCGAAATGGATAAGCAGATCAGGAGAGGGGCGGGGATGGGCGCGCCAGACCACTCTGTCTCGCGCGCGCACGCGTTTGGGGGTGCTGCATGAACGCAACCCAGGCCAGCAAGATCAAGTACCGCCAACTGAGCGTCGACGAGTACCACCGCATGTTGGAGGGCGTGCAGCGGGTTATCCAGCCGTTCGCGCAGGCAAAGCTCGACGTGATGCAGCTCACGCTGCCGACTATGACCATTACGCGGACCGACGCCGGCTACACGATGGCCGCCAGCTATCCGCCAGATGTGCAGCAGCACTTTGACCGGTGTGATGCGCTGTGCCAGCAGGCCGTAGCTCAGTACCTCCGGCAAGATGGTTACACACTGCCGGATCAGGAGCCCTAACCATGCGCCCCCAGGCCCACCCCGATCAGCTCGCCCTGTGCTTCACGCAGGCAGCAGACACCGTTGCGGATGCTCGCCACGGGCAGGTGGTCGCCCGCTTATCGATCCCCCAGCGCGAGAAGCCACGGGCAGTTCCCCAGGCAGATCGCCGGGTTGATTGGTTCAAGGTCATTACCCAGCTCTCCCGTGCAGGGCTTTCCCCGCACGCTGTGTCAGATGCAATCGGCGTCCCTCGCTCAACCCTGATCGGATGGAAGCAAGGCGCCGAGCCCCGTTACACCGAAGGCGAGCGGCTTGTCTCGCTCTGGTGCCGGACATTGAGCCGGGACCGCTCCAAACTTCCCATGGTCGCCGTCGGTGACTGGTGGGCTTATCACTCGAAAGCATGAGGCGAAATAGTCATGAAGCCCATCGACATGATCGGACTTGTTACCACCACCAACCCGGGGTTCGCCAGAGCCTGGGCGGACAGCTGCCGTGAAGGCCAGGTCGAGGAAGACAACTGGATTGCAGCCCTGCGTGCCCAAGGTGTGAAGGCCGCTCATCCTGATGATGGCTGGGTTGATCGGGAAAAAAACGAAGTACATCCGGCTTACCCACAGTTCAGCGATGGTGTGGCAGCTGGCGATATCGTTGCGCTGGGGTGGCCGAATTACCACAGGCTGGTACGTGTTGTGGGGGTTGGTGCGCCGATGATGCGGGGTGGTGTGTGGTTCTTTGAGCCGATTGAAGTGCCGGCATCGCCCGATCAGTCAGGCGAGTGGCCAGAATGGATTCGCAAGCTTTTCAAGAAATAGTCGGGATTCCGACACCTGCCCCCGATGATCCTTGCCGTCATCGCTGCCCCGCCACCGAGCGGGGCTTTTTGTTTGTGCAGGGAGAGACCAACTTGAACGCAGCCCAAGACGTAGCTGTTGAGGCAACCAAGGCCGCGCCGCCGATCATCGTGTCAGGCGCGATGCTGTTCGGTATGACGCCCGCTGAATGGGTCACGGCGCTGACAGTGCTGTACCTGCTGTTGCAGATCGGCCTGTTGGTCCCGCGCTACTGGGCGCAGTTCCGTGAATGGATCGGCCCTAACCGGCCTGGCGCGCAATGAGCCCGCTACAGCAACGCATCATCGCGGCATCACTTGCCGGCGCCGTGGGCATGGCCGGTGTGCTGGTGACCAAGTTCGAAGGCCGCAGCCTGGTGGCGTACCTCGATCCTGTTGGCATTCCCACCATCTGCGAAGGCGTTACCCGTGGTGTGCGCCTGGGCCAGACCAAGACACCGGCACAGTGTGACGCGCTGCTACAGGCCGAACTGTCCATCGCCATGGCCGGCGTTGACCGCAACGTCACCGCGCCACTCCCCGAGACCCGCCGCGCCGCCCTGGCATCGTTCGTCTACAACGTCGGCGAACCCCAGTTCAAGGCATCCACCCTGTTGCGCAAGCTCAATGCCGGTGACGCACGCAGCGCCTGTGCCGAGTTGAGCCGCTGGGTCTATGCCAAGGGCAAGAAGCTGGCAGGCCTGGTCAATCGCCGCGCCGCTGAACGTGAGTTGTGCGAGGCCGGACTATGAATTCCCCCATCACCGAGGCTACCCCCGTGAACGAACCCCAAGTACTGACCCCGTATCAGCAGAGCATCGTTGCCGAGCAAACCCAGCTCGCCGACAGCATCAAGCAGCTGGAAACATTCCTGGGCACTGATGAGTGGTGCCACCTGGGCCAGGACGAACACAACCGCATCGTCTTCAAGCTCGGCTCCATGCGCGAGACGTTGAAGGTGATCGACAAGCAGGTCGAGGCGTTCAACGCTCCACCGGCTGAGTGAGGGCGGCGCCATGGTTCGCTACTTAATCGCAGGGCTTTCCTTGGCGCTTGTGCTGGCGCTCTGGCGTCTTGACCATGTCAGCGCCAGGGCTGATGCCGCAACGGAGCGTGTCGGTGTGCTGGAGGGGCAGGCAGCAGCATACGAGCAGGCCCTGACCGTCCGAGATTCCATCGACTACCAGTATCAGGAGGCAATCCGCAATGCCGAACTATCCAAGCCGCAGCTTGTTGCTGACCTCAATGCTGGTGTTAAGCGCGTGTACGTCCGTGCCGCCTGTGTGCCAGCCAGTCCCCAGCCCACCGGCAGCGTTGATGCAGCCACCCCCGAACTTGCAGCAGATGCTCGACAGGATTATGCCGCGCTCGTTGCCGCCTTCGAGGTAGTGACAGCCCAGGTCGAGGGGTTGCAGGCCATCGCCCGCAGTTGCACCCGACCCCCTTCGAAATAGTCGGGAACCCGACAGCCCTCCCCATTGATTCTGGCCCTCGTTGATCAACAACCATCATCGAGGCCAGCACCATGCCAGCACCAGAACTCACCACGCAGACACCTGGCGAGCCCCTCGCCGCCATCACGCCGCTTGCTCCCACCACCGAGACCGAGCCACAGGCGCCAGCCCTTCCAGCGTTCACCGCCAAGCACAACGGTGGCGGGCGCTGGATCGTGTACGACGCCAATGCCCCGCAGGTTGACGGCAAAGACGTCAAGGTCGGCGACTTCACCGGCACCAAGGATGAGGCGCTGGCCGAGGCTGATCGCCTTACCGCTGGTGGCGAGCCCCTGGTGCTGGATCCTGAGCGGGTCACCGAGACCAAGCCACAGGCAGTCATCACCACCAGCGATATCGACGCAACCGCGCTCAAGCAAGCCGTGCTGACCGAAGCCGGCTGGTTGTGCCCAGAGCCTGTAGTGAAGGGGTAAGACCATGAGCAGCGGACCAAAGAAACCGAAGGTGGTCGAAGCGCCTGACCCGCAGGTCGAGGCCCAGAAGGCCGCCGACCTGGCCGCGCAGAAGGCCAACGAAGAAACCGCCACCCGCAAGAAGCGCAAGGCCGAGAGCAGCCTGCTCTCCACCGGGGGCGCAGCTGGCAGTGTCATGGACCAAGGGAAAAGGACACTCGGCGCATGAACGCAGACCAGATCGCCAAAACGTTGGGCACCTTGAAGTCGCTGCGCTCGCCGCATGAGTCGGTCTGGCGCGATTGCTTCGATCACAGCTATCCCATCCGGGGTAGCGGGTTCTGTACCGACCAGATCACGGCCATGGAAGCGCAGATGCGCAAGGCCAGGATGATCGACGGCACCACCACGGACGCGGCCCGGATTCTGTCGTCCGGCATCATGTCGGGCCTGACCCCGGCCAACTCCCTGTGGTTCGGCATGGACGTCGGCCAGGAAACCGAGGACGAACGCCGCTGGCTGGACGACTCGGCGGACATTCTCTGGCAGAACATCCACGCATCCAACTTCGACGCGGCTGCATTTGAGGGGCTGATTGACGTTGTGTGCGCTGGGTGGTTTGCCCTGTACATCGATCAGGACATGGAGAAGGGCGGTTTTACCTTCGATCTGTGGCCCATCGCGAGCGTCTACGCCTCGGCGTCCAAGGCTGGCGGCAAGATCGACACCGTGTACCGCGAGTACAAGCTGACCGCCGAGCAGGCCATAAACGAGTTCGGCGAAGAAAACGTCAGCGATAACACCCGCAAGCTGGCCAAGGACAAACCGCAGGAAATGGTGCGGTTCGTTCACGCGATCTACCCGCGCACCACACACATGGTCGGCGCCAGGCTGGCCAAGAACATGCCCATCGCTTCCTGCAAGGTCGAGGTAGAGGCCAAGAAGCTGGTGAGCGAGTCGGGTTACCACGAAATGCCGGTGGTGGTTCCGCGCTGGATGATGATCCCGGACAGCGTTTACGCCGTGGGCCCGGTGTTCGACGCGCTGCCGGACGCCCGCACCCTGAACGAGCTGTGCCGCATGGACCTGGCAGCCGGTGACCTGGCCATCGCCGGCATGTGGATTGCCGAGGATGACGGCGTATTGAACCCGCGCACCGTCAAGGTGGGCCCGCGCAAGATCATCGTGGCCAACTCTGTGGACAGCATGAAGCCCCTGCAAAGCGGCTCAAACTTCCAGTACGCCGAAACCAAGATCGCCCGGTTGCAGGGCTCTATCCGCAAGATCCTCATGGCTGACCAGCTCCAGGCCCAGGACGGCCCGACGATGACCGCCACCGAGGTGCATGTGCGGGTGAACCTGATCCGCCAGTTGCTGGGCCCGGTGTATGGCCGGCTGCAAACCGAGTACCTGCAACCAATGATTGAGCGGTGCTTCGGCATCGCCTACCGCGCCGGCATCCTGGGCGTTGCGCCTGAGTCGTTGGCCGGTCGCAACTTCACCGTGCGTTACCTGTCGCCCCTGGCCCGGTCGCAGAAGCTGGAGGAAGTCACCGCTATCGACACGTTCATCCAGGGCGCCCTGGTCATCGCCGCGGTTGATCTGACCGTTATGGACAACATCGACATGGATGAGGCCCAGCGGTTCAAGGGTGAGGCGTTGGGTGTGCCCGGCTCTGTCATCCGCAGTTCTGCCGACAGGGACAAGATCAGGGCTGATCGAGCCCAGGCCCAGCAGGACGCCATGGAGCAGCAGCAACAGCAAATGATGATGCAGCAGGCCGGTGAAGCCGCAATGAAACAGGGAGCTGCAGCATGACGCCTGAGCAGATCGACGCGATGTTCAAGCGCGTTTTCGAGGAGCACCACGAGGGGCGCATCGTTCTGGAGCTGCTGATTCAGCGCTTCGCCAAGAACGCCTGCACCGTCGGCGGCATCGACGCCATTCTCACCACGTACAAGCAAGCCGGGGCCCGCGAGGTCCTGGACCACGTTGTAAACCGCATCAACCGCGCCAACGGCGTGCAAGCCGATCCCAACGATCAAGAGGAATAACGATGAACATGTTTATCCATGGCCGACTGGGCCATTTTTTCATGGCCGAAGCTGGCGAGGGCGGTGACCCATCCACGCCGGCTGCCGCTGCCCCAGCAGCACCTGCTGGCTCTGTGCTGGACACCGGCAACACCGGTACCGACTACATCCCAGAAAAGCTCAGGGTCATGAAAGAGGACGGCAGCCTTGATCAAGAAGCATCGTCACGCAAGGTTGCCGAAGCGTACAAGCACCTTGAAACCCGCTTCGGCTCTGGTGATGTTCCGCCCAAGAGTGCCGACGAATACGCGGTCAAGCTGGAAGGCGTCGAGGGCTTCGACTGGGACGAATTCAAGGCCGACCCTGACACGCAGTCGTTTTTGAAGGGTGCCCATGCCAAGGGCCTGACCAACGACCAGGTGCAGTATGTGATTGGCGAGTACATGAAGGCGGCCCCCGGCCTGATCGAGGGTGGTGTGCAATTGAGCGTTCAGGACTGCACCGCAGCGCTCAAAGCTGTATGGCCAGATGATCAGGCCATGACCCAGAACGTGCGTGCCTCCTATCGTGCAGCCGAGGCATTTGCCAGCGAACCCGGCAAGCCCGGCAACTTCGCAGCGCTCCAGGCCAAGTATGGCAACGACCCGGACTTCATCGCCTTTACCGCAAACATCGGCAAGGAACTCAAGGAAGACACGCCAATCAACGGCGCCACGGCCAGCGACGGCGACTTCGACGTCAAAACCTCCGAGCTTCGCGCCCAGTTGCAGGCCCTTCCTGCGCACGATCCAAAGCGCAAGGGCGTCCAGGCGGAACTGGATGCGCTCTACGACCGCAAGTACAACACGCGCCAATCCCGCCTGAGCTGATTCCAGCCGGCAAATAGTCGGGAAACCGACACCCCCCATGCACAAACATCGCAGGCATCCCAGTAATGGGCCGGCCTGCGATGGCATGCAGACAACCGGAACGCCCCGAGGCGCAGCACAGCCGATGCACGCCAGGAATCCCGGCCCGCGATGCGGACAACCGGCAGGCAATCCCTTATCTGCATTGGAGTGCACCGTATGTCTTTCCAAATCACTGAAGCCTTTGTCCAGCAGTACGGCGACAACTTCCGCCACCTGTCACAGCAAATGACGTCGCGGCTTGAGAGCCACGTAACCATCGAGCCAAACATCGTTGGTATGTCCAAATCTGTAAACCGCCTGGGTCAGCGTACCGCCAAGCGCCGCACCACTCGCCACGGCGATACCCCGATCAACGATCAACCACACAGCACGCGCTTTGTGGACCTGTTCGACTGGGAAGACGGCGACATGATCGACGACCAGGACAAGATCCGCATGTTGGTCGACCCGACTTCGGATTACGTCAAGGCAATGGTTTCCTCGCTGAACCGTGCCAAGGATGACGTGATTATCAGCAGCCTGGGCGGCTTCTCTCGATCCACCACCGGCAACATCATCCTGCCGACCAAGCAGAAGATCGCCGTCGGCGGCACTGGCTTGACCAAGGCCAAGATCATCCAGGCCCGCAAGCTGTTCCGTCAAAACGAGGCAGACAACCACAACGGTGAAGAACTGTTCATCACCTACAGCGCCCAGGCAGCCGCTGACATTCTCGCAGACGCCACCCTGACCAGCGCTGACTACCTGGCCGGCAAGTTCCTTGAAGACGGCGACGTGGAAGGCAAGTGGATGGGCTTCACCTGGATTCCATCCGAGCGTACCCCGCTGTCTGGCGGCACTCGCCTGCTCTACGCCTGGGCAAAGTCTGGCGTAACCCTGGGCAAAGGCGCGGATATCACCACCGAGGTGGGCAAGGATCCGGGCAAAGGCTTCAACGTGCGTATTTACGCAAAAATGTCCATCGGCTCTGTGCGGGTGGAAGAAGAGAAGGTCGTCGAGATTGCAGCAGCCGAAGCCGCGTAAGCGGCTTTAGCCCTTCTCCCAACCAGTTCAGGAGCATGAATCATGGCAGTAGTAACCACCAAATCCCTGGCCGTCACCAACTCTGACGCGCTCCCGCAAACCCTTTCGCCGCAGCGTATCGACGGTGGCCGCCTGCGTGAGCGTGTCGGTTTCGTTGAGGCGACCGCAACCGACTCCATCGGCTCTGTGTATCGCTTGATGCGCATCAACTCGGTGGACCGCGTGTCCCGCCTGTTGCTGTCGTGCGATGCGATCACCACTGCTGCGGGGAACATCGGCCTGTACGACGTGACAGCGGTCAATGCTGGCGCCGTGGTTGACGCTGACTTCTTCGCCTCGGCACAGGATCTGTCTGCCGCCCTGGTGAATACGGACGTTACCCACGAAGCCGACGCGGCGGACGCTGGTGCGGGCTTCGGCCTGGCCGACATTGAAAAACCACTGTGGCAGGCATTGGGCCTCGCTGCTGACCCGGGCAAGCAATACGACGTGGCAATCACCCTGACGGCAGCCGCAACTGGCGCCGGCACCGTCAGCCTCAAGTTGCAGTACATCGACGGCAACTGATCCTCGTGGCGGCCATGGATGGCAAATAACTTACCGGGGCCATGTGCCCCGGTCTTTTTATCTGGAGGTTTACGATGAGTACGGCGACCGGCGTTTCGATCTGCTCCAACGCCCTGTTGATGTTGGGTGCCCAGACCATCAACGACTTCGCGGACGAAACTGATCTGGATCGGGCCAAGCTGTGCGCCAACCTGTATCCGACCGTGCGCGACGATCTGTTGCGCTCCCACCCCTGGAACTGCTGCATCAAGCGAATCGTGCTGGCGCCTGACGCTGTTGCGCCGGCTTTCGGCTACTCCCATGCGTTTGAGCTGCCATCGGACTTTCTGCGCGTGCTGGAGGTCGGCACCAATGGCTGCATCATTGATCACCTGGTTGAGGGCCGAACCATACAGGCCGACACCACGGTTCTGGAGTTGCGCTATGTGTTCCGCAACGAGGTAGAGAACACCTGGGATGCGCACCTTGTGGCGCTGGCAACCCAGGCGATGTGTGCAGCTCTGGCCTATCCGGTAACCCAGTCCACGGCCAAGCAGGCCGGCGAGGAGCAGAAGCTGGAGCTGATGCTGCGCCGTGCCCGTGCAGTTGATGGCCAGGAGGATCCACCACAGATGCTTGGTGATGAGCGCCTTCTTGCCTCGCGCTTCGGGAGCTACTGATAATGACCCGCCTGACGCTCAATCAAACCAACTTCACTGCCGGCGAAGTCTCCCCGCGCATGCTGGGGCGGGTCGATATCGCGCGCTACCAGAACGGCGCCGAGATCATCCAGAACGCTTGGCCAGTCATCCATGGTGGCGCTGTTCGCCGTGACGGCACTTTGATGTGTTCCCCGGCCAAGTTCCCGGACAAGAACTGCAGGTTGGTCCCATACGTGTTCAACGCCTCCCAGGCGTACATGGTTGAAATGGGTGACCTGTATGTGCGCATTCACTTCCCCGACGGCACCTACAGCGGGATTGAACTGGTGAGCCCTTACGCGCATACCATCCTTGACCGCCTGGACTATGTTCAGGGTGCTGACACGATGTTCATCTTCTGCAATACGGTGCCTGTCTATCGCCTGCGTCGCATCACCAATACCGAGTGGAGCCTGGCCCCGGCACCATTTGTGACAAAGCCTTTCGACGAAAAGGGCATCGACTTCCTGACCCTGTTCACCATCGACAACCCAGCGGTGGGCGCTGGCCGCACCGTAACTGCCGCAGAGCCTGCATTCCTGGCTGCCGACGTGGGCCGTGAAATCTGGTCGGGTGGCGGCGTTGCCAAGATCACAGCCGTTACCAGCTCCACCGTGGCCACCGTCGAGGTAACCAACGCGTTCAGCGCCCCCACGCGGCCCACCTGGTCCTTGAAGGGCTCGCCACAGACTACCAACACGCTCAGCGCCGCAACGCCCGTGGGGGCGTCCGTCAGCATGACGCTGGGGGTCGCCGGCTGGCGCGCCACCGACGTGGGCAAGTTCGTCAAGATCAACGGTGGGCTTCTGGAGGTCGTCACCTATACCAGCCCTACAGCGGCTTCTGGCGTTATCCGCTCCGCTCCTACATCTGCCGTTGCATCCCCGGCCAACGCCTGGTCGCTTGAGGCTTCGGTCTGGAACGACATTGACGGGTATCCAGCCACTGGCACGCTGTACGAACAGCGTCTTGCCCTGGGCGGTTCGCCCAACTTTCCCCAAACCATTTGGGAATCGCGCACCGGGGAGTACCTGAACTTCGAACTGGGCACCAAGGACGACGATGCAATCTCGTACAACCTGTCATCCGACCAGATCAACCCAATCCTGCACATCGGGCAGATCAACGCACTGATCCCGCTGACCTACGGCGGTGAGTTCACCGTGAGCGGCGGCGTAGAAAAGGCCATAACCCCGACCAACATCCGCGCCAAGAACCCATCGGTGTACGGCTGCAACAAGGTCCGCCCGGTGCGGATCGGCAATGAGCTGTACTTCATGCAGCGCGCTGGCCGCAAGCTGCGCGCCATGGCCTACAAGTACGACTCCGACACGTTCGGCTCCCCCGATATGTCTGTGCTGTCTGAGCATGCTACGAAGTCCGGCATCATCGACATGGCCTACCAGCAAGAGCCCGAATCCATTCTCTACTTGGTTCGGGCCGACGGCGTTCTGGCCACCATGACCGTGGACCGCGATCAGGACGTCATTGGCTGGGCCCGGCAGATCACCGACGGGGCTTTCGAGTCCGTTGCGTCAATCCCTACAGAGAATGGCGACCAGGTGTGGGCAGTGGTCCGCCGCACCATCAACGGCCAGAACGTTCGCTACATCGAGCGGTTCGCCACGGATCTGCGTGTTGACTCCGGTGTAAATGCCACCAGCGTTGGCGGTTCCAAGGTATGGGGCGGCTTGGCCCACCTGGAGGGTAAGTCCGTCGATATCGTCGCGGATGGCGTCGTGATGCAGCAGCAGGTGGTAACCGGTGGCCAAGTCACCATCCCGCGCAACGCCTTCTCAACATCGATCGGCCTCAACTTCAAGACCAGGATCAAGACGTTGACCCCAGAAGTTACCGGCAACGTCGGCAGCGCCCAGGGCAACAGCATGCGTATTGGCGAAATCTCGCTCCGCTTCCTCGACACCATCGGTTGCAAGATCAATGGCCAGACCGTTTCGTTCAGGAGTACCGGTGAGGGCGTACTGGACAAGGCAACCGGCCTGTTCACTGGCGTTAAGCGCATGGAAAAACTGGGCTGGGAACGCGGCCAGGCCACCCTGGATATCACCCAGGACCAGCCACTGCCGTTCCATCTGCTCAACGTCATCAAGAAAATTACGATCAACGATTGAGGTGCCCCCCATGATCAGGCCCGCTAAACACTCCGACGTGCCCAGGCTGATTGAGCTGGGCACGTTGCTGCATTCCACCACCAGCTATTCGGCCATGAACTTCTGCCCGGACAAGTCGGCCCGCTTCCTTCATGACCTCATCAATGGGCAAGGCGTCGTGTTCGTGGCCGAGGTTCGCGGCGAGGTGGTGGGCGGCATGGCCGGCGCCGTTACTGATCAGTGGTTCAGTGATGACCTGATCGCCTACGACTACTCGCTGTTTGTTGAGCCATCCAAGCGCAATGGCGTGATCGCCGTCCGCTTGATCCAGACGTTCAAGGAGTGGGCAAAGATCAAGGGCGCCAAGCAAATCTATATGGGGATCGGGACCGGTGTCAGCGTCGACGGCACGACCCGACTGTATGAGTCCCAGGGCTTGCGCAACATCGGCCCGCTTTTGATGATGGAGATTTGACATGGCAGTAGGTGCGATGGGAATGGCCGCTTATGCGGCAGTAGCAGCGGCCACGGCGTATTCGGTGTACACGACCCAGCAGTCTGGCAAGCAAGCCCAGTTGAACGCGGACGCCCAGTCAGAGCAGGCCCAGAAGGATGCAGACGTAGCGGCCAGCGCAGCCGTGGTGCAGGCCGACCGCATCCGCAGGATGGCCCGCAACCAGGCGAGCGAGGCGAATGCCTCCCTGGCGGCCTCCGGGGTTGAGACCGGCGCCGGGACAGCGATCAACATCAACGAGGAAATCATCGGTAATGCCGAAGAAGACGCGGCGTTAACCATCTTCAACGGGCAAAACCAGCGTGCCCGAGGCTACACCGACGCGAGCAATTACAGCTTGGCCGGCAACCAGGCCCGCAGCGCAGCCAATTCGCAATCCATTGGCACAGTGCTTAATGCCGGCGCCAGCGCGGGTATGTCCTGGAAGGCATCGGCTGCCGGCAGAAATGGAACCGTTGCAGGCGTTGGGGGTAGCAAGTAATGGCACAGATCCCACTGGGTAACTTTGCACAACCCCGCGTTCTGCCTGATGCAGCGCAGAACCGCGTTATCACCGTGGACAACCGGGGCCAGGCCCAGGCTGCACAGCAGGCTGCCAGCGCTGTGCAGAATGCAGCCTTTGGCGTTCTGGACAACATCAACAAAGAGGATCAAGCCCTGGCCCGGGTGAAGGCCAGTAACGCATTGATCGACCGAGAATCGCAGATCAAGACCATCGCCACGGAATTGGATGAGCAGATCCGCACCGGCCAACTGAGCTATGACAAGTCAGAGGAAGCCTACCAGGCGGCGGTGTCGAAGCTGGATCCGCTGGATACGCCAGGCCTCGACGAGGCGCAAATGGGCGAGATTGGTAACTCCGTCAAGCGCATGCAGATTGGCGGCCTGGAGAGCGTGCGCGCGGCTTCGGCAAAGGGCCGCATCCTGTCTGCCCAAAGCGATCTGACGTCCCGCATGGATATGTTGGGCAAAGATGCCGCCATGCCCGGGGCGAACGTCGAACAGATCAACGCCCGGATGGACGCCGAGGATATCGACGTGGCTGGGCGCCTGGCATTCGGCGAGGCTTGGACCAGCAAAAAGCAGGAATTCAAGGACGGCAACTGGACTACGCACGCGACACAGCGCGTTATTGAGTCCCGCGAAAGCATCGGCAGTCTGCAAAAGCTGGAGCATGACTTGACCGCCGAGGACGGTTTCTACGCCAAGAAGCTGGACCCGGAGAAGCGCAACCAACTGTTGAACACCGTCAGCGGGCGCATATTCCAGGTGAAGGAACACCAGCAGCGCCAGGCAGAAATGCGGGAAATGAAGGCCGAGCGGGTGCTGACCCAGATGGACCGCCAGGCATCCACGGGCGTTCCGCCAACCCCAGCAGACCAGCAGCGGTGGAAGGCGGCACTGTCCGGCACGTCCGCTGCCGGCGAGTTTAATACCCGCATGCAGGAAATGACCCAGGTGCAGGGCCTGCTACGCCAGCCGCCAGCAGTCGCCCAGCAGCTCATTGACAAGCAGCGCCAGCAGATGCAGGCCAACGGTGGCAGCGTGGCCCAGCAAGCCAACCTGAACCGATTGCAGGCCGCCGTAGATAACAACACCAAGATGATGCGCGAGAACCCGCTGACCTTTAACGCAATGCGTACCGGCGCCGATGTGGCGCCGCTTGACGTTTCAGGCATTGCCAGCCAGGAAGGCCAGCAGAAGCTGGGCGAGCAGATCGCCGAACGCTTCGACGTGGTGAATTCCGTGCGCAAGTCCTACGGGCCAGAGGTGGCACGCAACCCGTTCAAGCCAGAAGAACAGGTCATGCTTGCCTCGCTGATCAAGCAGGCCGACGACGGGACCAAGCTGCAGTTGTTCGGCGCCATCGCTGCATCATCGCCAACCGGCGCCGACTATGCCGCCGCCATCAAGCCCCTGGTGGCTGATGACCCTATCGTCACCCTGGCGGGCATGGCTCAGTTCCGTGGGCTCAAGGGTGCAGACGGGACCGACGTGCCCCGCACCCTGCTGGCGGGCGCCAAGGTGCTGGCCGACAAGTCCGTGCCAATGCCCAAGGAAAACTTGTTCAGGGCGGCATTTGATGAAAGTGCAGGCGGCTCACTGCTGCCTGGCACGCCACAGCGGGAGCAGGCCTATCTGGCGTTCAAGTCGCTGTACGCCGGCAAGGCAACATCTAAGGGCCTGCAATACGAGGACGGCGACGACCTCGACAGCAAGACCGCGCAGGCGGCGTTTGACATGGCCACGGGCGGCGTCAGCGAGCGCGCCGGGGCGAAGGTCATCAAGCCCTATGGCATGGATGACGACGCCTTCAACAAGTCCGTAGACATGCAGATTGATGGCATGGCCAAGAACAGCAAGATCCCTATCGGCCAACTGGAGGACATGCCTTTGTCACCGGTACCGGGCAAGGAGGGCTCCTATTACCTGATGAACGCGGGCCGGATACAGATCGACCCAGACACCCAGCAACCAATGGTGGTGATCGTCAAATGAGCTGGCTAGACGGGATGGTCGAAGACAATGAGGCGGCGAGCCAGGATCAACGGCTTGAGCGCACTGCCGAGGGTTTGCAGCCTGGGGCATTCACTGGCGCACTGAGTACCATCGGACCCGGCCTGTTGCGTGGCGGGCTTGAAGCTGGCGCCGCTGTTGAATCGGGGTTCAGCTCGCTTTGGCAGACCGGCCTCGACACGGCGGCCAGCATGCTGTTGCCTGAACCGAAGTTCGGCGGGACACCCAATGTCACCAGCGCCGAGGAATCTAGCCAGGAAACCCTGGGGCAGGGCACCGCCGCCGAGGTGATGCGTCTCCGTCCTGATCCTGCTGAAGTGGGCATGGTCGGGCAGATCCTGGGCGAAGCTGCCGCTGTCCTGCCGCGCGCGGTGGTGGGCACGGTCCTGGCTGGCCCTGCTGGTACGGCTATCGCTGCTGGCGCACCTGCCGGCTACTCGGGTAAGCAGGTGGGCATTGCCGAAGGCCTGGACCCAGAGACCGCCACGAAAAAGGGTCTGATTGATGCCGCAACCGTGGGCATTGGCGCAGCGCTGCCGGCTGCCCGTTTCGTCAAACCATTGATTGGCGACCTGGGTATAGCTGTGGGAGCGAACGTTGGCCTGGGCATGGCCGGGCGGGGAGCCACCGCTGCGCTGCTGGACAGTAACGGGTATCACGCCCAGGCCGAACAGTACAAAGTCATGGACGGTACAGCCCTGATTACTGACGCGGTGCTGGGTGCTGCGTTCTTTGGCTTGGGCCGGGCCAGCATGCGCCGGCCCACGACCGCCCAGGTTGACGCCGCGCTGACAGAGCGCACCACACAGCATGCCGATATTGACACTGCACCAGGTGCGCCAATCAACCCGCGCTCAGCGATGGCCCATCAAGACGCCATCCGGACGGCCATAGACCAGATCAGCCGCGGGGAACCGGTGGTACTGCCCGATAGCATCCACAGTGCCCAGTTCATGCGAACCACAGAGGAATCCTCGGTAGTTGCCCCGTCCCGCGATTCGGCGCTGATCACCGCCCGCCAGGACTTGGAACCAACCCTGCGCGTCGAGCTGGAGCAGGAGGCGGCCGGCATCTTGCCGAACGTCAAGGACGTCAAGGCCGAGCTGTCCTCTGTAGCCCGCAGCCTGGAAGCCCTGGACGGCTCATTAAAGGCCCGCGCCAAAGAGTTCCAGCAGCAGGGCCAGAGCCGCAAGCAGGCCGAGCAGTCGGCACGCCAAGCCATCGAGGCGGAACGCCTGGACCTAACCGACCGCCAGGCCTCGCTCAATGAATCATTGGGCGGTAACCGTAGCGCCGAGCAAGCCCGTGCAGACCTGAACGCCTTGGACCGTGGCGAAGTCCCGCAGCGCTTCCAGGACCGCATTACCCAGCGCGCTGACACCATCGTGAAGGGCTTCGACAAGAAACCGCTGTCCGCCGGAGTGGCCGAGGCCAACACCAAGTTGACCATGGCGCAGATCGCCCGCCAGGAAATCACGCGGATTCTCGACGATATCGAGCGGGCCGAGCCGACATTGCAGGCCAAACCACTGGACATTGGCCGGCCCCGCGCCGCGACAAAATCTGCAACTGATGCGACAAAACCCGGAAAAGATGCAACACAAACGGCCAAAACCGTTACATCTGACCCAGAAAATGCAACATCAACGCCAAATGATGCAACACGGCCTGCCGGCGATAGCGCCGATGCTGACCCAGTTGTTCAGGTCGCCGATGAAATCCTGGCCCGCGTGGACGACGTGCGCATTTCCACGGGTGCTATGGATGAGGACGGCAACGCCATCACCGTATCGGCCAAGGAATTGATGGCCAGTGCTGATGCGGATATCGCCAGGGCCCAACAGGACTCGAAAGGGTTCGCCGCTGCTGCTGCTTGCTTCCTGCAACGCGGCTTCTAAATAGTCGGGAAACCGTCTACCGCCGACCCATAGGCTTGCTCCCATTCAACCAGGAGCAAGCCCATGCGCCCCGAATGCATCCAAGCCGTGACCCAGGCCATAGGCCGCACGCTCAACCAGCAGGAAATCCAGGGCATCGAGAACCGCGTGCGCCGCAACATGAAGCAATTGGCGCAGACCGATCCCACCTGGCAATCAAAGTCTGCCGCTGACCGACTCAACGAGGCAGCCACCAAATCCGCAAAGGATCTGGTGGGCGAGGCCGACCTCAAGAAAAAGCGCGTTGCGCTGACCATCCTTGCCCATGACCGCATTGACAGCTACATGAAGCGGTTCCCCGATCAGCCCCTTGAAGGGCTTGATCGATTGCTGGCCTTCTCCAGCGATGGCAAGAGCGGCATCCAGTCCATCGAGTCAGCGGCGCGGGCCGTCCGCGATGACTCCCTGAGCCGCATGCTTGAGGTGATCGACCAGACCAAGGGCAAGTTTCTGGGGCTGTTCCAGAACGAGGCCGGCAACCTGGCATTGGTGCGCGAACTGCACGGCGAGGATTCCGGCAGCGCGGTAGCCAAGTCCGCCGCCAAGCAGTTCAAGGACGTTGCCGAGCAGATGCGTCAGCGCTTCAACCGTGCCGGTGGTGATATCGGCATGCTCGATGATTGGTCGATGCCACGCGACCACTCGCAGGTGAAGGTGGCCAAGGACCAGGCCGCATGGGTTGCCGACCATGTGAAGTGGGCGAACCGTGGCAAATACCTCAAGGAGGACGGTACGCCGATGAATGACGCCGAGCTGGCCGACTTCCTTGGGCATGCCTGGACCACGCTGGCCACGGGCGGCGCCAACAAGATGGAGCCCGGCCAAGCGGCGGGGAACGGCATGCGCGCCAACCGTGGGAGCGAGTCGCGGCAGATCCACTACAAGGACGCCGAGAGCTTCATCGCCGCCCAGAAGGCATATGGCGAGCGCAACCTGCTGGAACTGCTGATTGGCCACATCGACCGCGCATCGCGGGATATTGCCCTGGTGGAAACCCTGGGCCCAAACCCCAACAACCAGATGCGTTACTTCCTGGATGCTGGCCAAAAGGCCATGGACACGGCCAAGCCAAAGGACTTTACCAAGACAGCCAAGCAGCGCCGCAAGATCGAGCAACTGTATGAGGAAGTGGCCGGCACCCGCGAACCGCCAGTGTCCGCCGCCCTGGCCAACGGCTTCGACACCTACCGCGCGCTGAACGTCGCCAGCCGCCTGGGCTCTGCTGTCATCACGTCCATTACCGACCAGGGCACCCTGGGCCTTACCGCGTCCATGAACGGAATGCCGGTGATGCAGGTGTTTGCCAACGAGCTGCGCATGCTCAACCCGGCCAGCGCCGCAGATCGCCGGATGGCCCAGCGTGCGGGCCTGGGCCTCAATCAGTTGATCGGCAGCCTGAACCGCTTTGGCGCTGACGGCCTGGGCACCACTGAGGCCGTGTCCGGCAAGCTGTCGAAGTACTCCCAGACCGCTGCCAGCAAGGTCATGCAAGTATCTGCAATGAACGCCCTGACAGCAGGATCACAGCGGGCGTTCGGCGCGACCATGCTGGACACCATCGGCGATATGTCCCGGCGTCACCAGACGCTCGCGGCCATGGACCCAGCAGACGCCAAGCGCTTGATCGGGCAGGGCGTAACAGAGACGGACTGGTCTGTATGGCGCCTGGCCCAGCCAGAGGACTGGCGCGGCGTTGGCGATACAGTGCTGACTGCCAACAGCATCTATCGAATTCCGAACGCCGACCTGGTGCCGCTGGCAAAGCAGCTCAAGACAACCCCGCAGCGCCTCAAGGACCAGGCCGCCACCAAGCTGCTTGGCACCATCCTGGACGAAACCAACATGGCGATCATCGAGCCAGGCGCCCGGGAAAAGACCCTGATGCACGGCGGCATCGAGCGCGGCACCGTCAAGGGCGAGCTGATGCGCTCGTTCTGGCAGTTCAAGAGCTTCTCCATTGCCATGATGATGCGCCACGGCAAGCGAGCCATGGCCCAGGATGGGTGGGGCAAGGCCGGGTACATGGCCGCATTGATGGCCAGCACCACGGTATTGGGCGGCATGGCCATCCAGCTGGGCGAGATCGTCGCCGGGCGCGACCCGAAAAACATCCTGGACGACGGCGCGCTAGGCGTTCCGGGCCTGCGCTTCGGTATGGCCGCGCTCCTCAAGGGTGGATCGCTGGGCATGTACGGCGACTTCCTGTTCTCAGACACCACGCAGGCCGGTACGTCGGCGGTTGTTTCGTTCCTGGGGCCCATCGCTGGTGATGCCGAGGCGCTGTTGAAGTTGAAAGGCACAGCGGCAGAGGGCAAGGGCGATCAGGTCGGCGGGAACCTAGTGCGCTTGGCCAAGAGCCACTTGCCCGGCGCAAACCTCTGGTACACGAAGGCCGCCACCGATCACCTGATCTTCAACCAACTGCAGGATTACTTCTCGCCCGGGTATCTGCGCCGGATGAAGCAACGCGCCCGCAAGGAATTCAAGCAATCGTTCTGGTGGGAGCCAGGCGACACGACACCAGATCGCGCCCCGAACCTGGGCGCAGTTGTAGGAGCGAAGTAATGCGCGACGATCAGATCACCCGTTTGCAAGCACTCAGCGAGCGCCTTGGCGAAGTAGTCATCACCGAGGTGGACCCGCACAACTGGCCCGCTGCCGAGAAGCTGCCGGCCGACTTGACCCAGGAAGAACGGGGCAATCGGTATTGGTGCAAGAAGAACGCCGCCGCCACCATGACGCTCCTGCTCAAGGTGGTGAACATCGCCGGCATCATGAACCGACAGAAGCCGGCGCCGGACGCTGGCCACGCTGTTGATGAGCTGGACGGTGAACTGGCTGCCGCCGAACGTGAGGCCCAGGCCATCATCGAGCGGATGCAGAAGGCCGGGAATGTCCACTGACCCCGATAAAAAAGTCAGCCTGCTGGTTTTCTTCATGCTGTGGGCGCGGCGCATGCGCTGGGATGTTCCCGATATCCACGTTCGTGCGCTGATATGGCTGGAGGCTAAAGGGTCTCTGGCCGTTTTGCGTTGCTTCCGGGGATTCGGCAAGTCCACCTTGCTGGCGATCTACAACGCCTGGCGGTACTACAAGAACCCGACCGACCGGATATTGCACCAATCCGAATCTGACCCCACGGCCTACAAAACCAGCCGGGACACCCAGAACGTTATCCGCAATCACCCGTTGACCCGCCATCTACTGCCACCCAACCAGGGCACGGTAGAGCAATGGTGGGTCGAGGGCGCTTCCGACTTCCGCAACGCCAGTATGTTTGCCAAGGGCATCCTGTCGAACGTCACGTCTGCTCGAGCGGATGAATGCCAGAACGATGACGTCGAGGTTCCGCGAAACATCCAAACCCCAGAGGCGCGGGAGAAGCTGCGCTACCGCCTGGGTGAGCAGACGCACATCCTGGTGCCTGGGGGCAGCAAGCTCTACATCGGCACACCGCACACCCACGACAGCCTCTACGACGAGTTGGAGAGTATGGGCGCCGATTGCCTGACCATCCGCATGTTCGCCCAGGAACACCGGATAGAGGACGCCAAGCACTGCGCTTATGACGTGCCGTTCGTGCCTGACGTGGTGTTCTCCGGTATCGGCAAGCATGCCCGTGTGCTGGTGCTGGGCAAGGATTACCAGCAGACGAAAACCGGTATCGCCTTCTTTACGCCGCCCGGAACCCTGGTGGACTGCTACGCCGGCAGCGCTTGGCCGGAACGTTTCGACCTGGCCACCTTGGAAACCCGGCGCCGCGAGACCCGCACGATCAACGAATGGGATTCGCAGTATCAGCTCCACTCGAAACCCGTCACGGAGGTTCGCTTGGACCCTGCCAGAATCATTCCGTACGACGTTCAGCCGAACATGCGTTATGCCAACGGGGCGGCTGCCATGTTCCTGGGCTCAACGCAGATCGTCGGCGCCGTCGCTTACTGGGACTGCTCCCTGGGCAAGATCAAGTCTGACGCCTCGGCCTTCTCCCTGATCCTGACCGATGCGCGCGGGCAGTTGTATTGGCACCTGGCCGTGGGCCTCACCGGTGAAATCGCCGAATTCGACGCCCGCGACAAGATCATTGGCGGGCAGGTGCACCAGATCCGCGAACTGGTCATCAAGCACCAGATCCCCCGCGTCATCATCGAGACCAACGGCCCGGGCGGCTTTGCCCCGTCGATCCTCAAGCAAGCATTGAAGGGCACCGGGTGCGGGGTAGGGGAAGAACACTCCAGCACCAACAAGCAGAAACGAATCCTCGACGGCTTCGAATCGCCCCTGTCTGCCCGTTTTCTGTGGGCCCACGTCGACGTGCTGCGCACGATCTGGGATCAGATGCGCGACTTCAATCCAGCATTGACCACCCAGGAAGATGACTTCATCGACTCTGGTGCTGGCGCTATCGCTCAAACCCCAGTCCGCATAGGCCGGATAGTCGGGAAACCGACAGAGGCCCGGCGAGACGATTGGCGCCCAGATGCGGGCGTGCATGAGGTTCAAGTGGACTACTAGCCCGCCACCACCAAAGGGGCAGAGCATGTCAGTTCAACCGGGACCAACCGATAAACGTTACGCCGCGAATGGCGTGTCCACCATCTACACCGTCCCGTTCCTGGTGATTGAGGCCGGCGACCTGAATGTCTATCTCAACGACGTTTTGATGACCTCCGGGTATACCCACACCGGGATCGGCAACCCTACCAGCACCCTGACCTTTACGACTCCCCCGCTGGGGGATTTGTACCTGCTGCTTGACGTGCCTTTCCAGCGCCTCACCGACTACCAGGAAAATGGCGACTTGCTCGCAGAAACGTTGAACCGGGACTTCGACCGGATCTGGCAGGCGCTCAAGCAGCTGTACGGCTGGGCGTCCAGATCGCTACGCCTTGGAATGTTTGATGTTGACGGGGCGGGATGGTACCGAGCGAATGGCAATGGGATCAGGGACCTGCACGACCCAGTAGAGCAGCAGGACGCCGCGACAAGAAATTCAGTTGATCGTGCGGTATCTATAGAGGCCGCCGCTCGAGCCGCAGCAGATGCAAACCTGCAAGCTCAAATGAGCGGCTCAATACCCCCTGTCGCATCTCCGTTCTCAGAGATTTCTTGGCACGGACAAATTGTCCAGAGCAGTGTAACGATCCCTCCCAACAAAAACGCGTGGTCATTCGGCCCTGTTATGTCGGTTGCAGCTGGTCAAGTAGTAACAGTTTCTGATGGTTCATTCTGGACTATCGCTGATGGAGAGCTGAACCCATGAGTACGTTAAGAACCGATAACCTTCAGAGTTTGGACCAGCTTCATACAAAAACTGTGGCCACACTGACTGATGATAAAAATCTAGTTGATAGGATAAATTATCCTAGTGATGCAGCGTTCAATACGGCCAAAGCAGGGCTTCTCAGCATTGACCAAAATAAGCGTGTTCGTGCGCCTTACATAATTGCCGGGGATGAAGAGCTTTCCGGCGGTGCGCAGCGTGATGCAATCGTGGTGGGCAGGACCGTAGAAGGCTTGACTGACTGCCATGCATTTGCTGATAGGACCGTGATTGACGGCGTAACTGACTACGGCGGATATGGAACATTCGACGGAACAACTATTCTGCGCGGTAGTAACGCACAAGATCACATGTTCACTTTTCAGGACAGGAACAGCTACGAGGGTACAGGGAGTATCCAGGCTTTCTACGGGGCTATCTACCGACCAACCCAGTACGGAACTGGGCATATTGCATCCCGAGTTCACATAGATGTGACTGGACTTCGGCAGCCTGATAGTGCCGGAGGGACCTGTGCCTCTGAAGCTGCAATCAATGTGCGGCAAATGTCTGTCGCGGACTCTTCCGTGGTGCTCCGTACGGATCAAGCCAAGGTCCCAGGGAAAGAGTCCCTTAACCTTTTCTTTGCTGGGGACGCTCCTAGCATTATGGTGGGGGCCCTTAAATTAGGGAAAATGGGGCTGCCAGGTAGCATTTTTGAGGCCACTAGCCCAGGCGTTGGCAGCGCAACAGCGTTTATCGAATCCTCGCCAACATCCGTATTTTTTGGCTCTCAAGCTGATGCGGCTATATCGTTCTACGCCAATGCCCTACCTCGACTCGAAATTCTAAGTGGGGCAAACGGGGGGACTGTACGCCCAGGATCGGCTAACACTCAGTTGCTTGGTGACTCTGACCGGTATTGGTCTGGTGGCTACTTCGGAACCGCTCCGCAAGTTGTTTCCGATGCCCGTAAAAAAACAGAAGTAAGGAAGTTATCGGTCTCCGAAATTAAAGCCGCGAAAGAACTGGTGAAGGAAATAGGTATTTGGCAGTTTCTGGAATCTATCAGTGATAAAGGGGCTGATGGCGCTCGCCTCCATGTAAGCATGACAGTGCAGCGAGCTATTGAGATATTCGCAAGCAACGGCCTGGATGCAATGCGTTATGGGTTCATCTGCCATGACGTGTGGGGCGACGAGTTTACTGATCATCCAGCCGAGACAGTTGAACACCCTGCGACAGATGACAAGGAAGCATGGATAGAAACGGTAAAAGAGACATGGACAGAGCAAACGAGAAAAGCGGGGGACCTCTACAGCTTTCGCGAGCAGGGTTTGCTGTTCTTTATGGCGGCCGGCCTTGAGGCTAGGATTTCAGCGCTAGAGGACGCATAAACACAGGAGATAATATCCCGGTCCACACTGATTACTGGGCCGGGATTTAAATCTTCCGTTTTCAAATGCAAGAATCTTCTTGGCTTCTGGCGTCGCGGAAATTCTTCCATTCCGCTTCAAGCTCTTTGTTTTCGTATTCGCCGCCCGGGAATCGTGAAAAATTTCTAGGCCCCTTTGATTCTTCAAAGTCTTCCCGGTAGTAATTTTCGATACCGCCGAATATTTTTTCGTATATTCCAACTACCTTTGAGGCGAACAGCATGATTTTAGTTATCATTTAATTACCTTTCATGTGGCTTTAATTGGTCCGTCAAGATGAGGTTCATTCTACAAGCGAACGTCGGCGGTGTCAGGGTTGATGCCCCTGTTGTCGCATGGTCTATGCTTGGCCGACTGACTGACTTATGATCGATTGGTGGCCTGGCTGGAGATCGCCCAGCACGACCACAAAAGTACACTGGCTAGTACAGCGTGAGCAGAGATTGACAGGGGCAGCCAGCAAACACTGGAGAATTTTCGCTAAATGCGCTTCCTGTCTCGGGCAAAAAGGCACCACAGTTTTCAGATGATCCCAGAATGGTTCTGAAGGCCAGATGAACCGGTATTCGTGCCCGTTCTTTTGTATCTGCGCAACCTTGATGACCCAGATGCATCCCCATTCCTCGATCTAAGAGAACGACATGACCACGACAGCAATGACCCAGGAAGTGCGGCACGCAGAAGCCCTCAAGAAATATCTCGAGGAATCGCCGCAGCTTAAGGAAGAGATCAAGGAACTGAACGCCGATGACCAGCGCGACCAGATCCAGTGGGCATTCGAGGACGAGGCCGAGAGCCAGGGCTTCCAGCCTTGGGAACTGACCCTCAAGTACACGACCACAGCGGAAGAATTCGAAGCGGCGCGCCTGGCCTTGCACAAAGAGGCGGCCGAGGTGCTGGGTGTCGAGTGGGAAGAGTACTGCGAGATGAACAATCTGGTGGTTTAAACGCTATTATCGCCGGCAAGCCGGTTCCTACAGGTGTCGCACAATTGTGTAGGAGCCGGCTTGCTGGCGATGACGGTGTCAGATACTGAGCCGCATCGACAAATCCACTGCCTTCACATCCTTGGTCATCGCCCCGATGGAGATGTAGTCCACGCCGGTCTCGGCAATGGGCAGCAAGGTGCTTTCATTGATCCCGCCGCTGGCTTCCAGCTTGGCCTTGCCGCCGTTCAAGCGTACGGCTTCGCGCATGTCGTCCAGGCTCAACTCATCCAGCATGATGATATCGGCGCCCGCCGCCAGGGCTTCGCGTAACTCTTCCAGGCTTTCCACTTCGACTTCCACCGGCTTGCCCGGGGCGATCTTGTGGGCGGCAGCTATGGCCTGGGCAATGCCACCGCAGGCGGCGATATGGTTTTCCTTGATCAGGAACGCGTCATACAGGCCGATGCGATGATTGTGGCAACCGCCGCAGGTCACTGCGTATTTTTGCGCCAGACGCAGGCCCGGCAGGGTCTTGCGGGTGTCCAGCAGCTTGACCTGGGTGCTGGCGACAAAGTCCGCCAGGTACTGCGCGCGCGTGGCCACGCCCGACAACAGTTGCAGGAAATTCAGCGCACTGCGCTCACCGGTCAGCAATGAGCGGGCGGGGCCTTCGAGGTGGAACAGCGCCTGATTGGGGCTGACGCGTTCACCGTCGCGCACCTGCCAATGCACGGCAACCCGCGGGTCCAACTGGCGGAACACGGCATCGACCCAGGCGGTGCCACTGATCACGGCAGTATCCCGGGTGATGATCGTGGCCTTGGCCAGCCGTTCGGCCGGGATCAATTGCGCGGTGATATCGCCGCTGCCGATGTCTTCCAGCAGTGCGCGGCGCACGTTGGCTTCGATTTCGGCGGTAAGGTCGGCGAGGCGTAGATTCGGCATAGCGGGCTCCACATACAAAGTGCCCCGATTATAGGGGCATGGCAGCGCCGAACCCAAGGTATGCCGGCATAACCTGCCTGATTACAAAGCACCTACAGAGTTTGCTGGCGCTACAGGGGCTATTTGCAAGATAATCTCGCGCCTTGCAATTGGCGTCATAGCTTTGACGTCTCGGTGATCTACAGATAATCGCGCTCCCGCCGGTATTCCATTGGCGGTTGCCGCGCGAGCGCTCACAAAACCGAACCCCGTCGTTCCAGGAGGCCAGCATGCACAATGACGCAAAGGTGGTGCCGATCAACAAGATCGCCGCACAAGCGATGCCGTCGCCGCTCGCCCGCCTGCCTGTGATCGTGCTCCAGGTGCGTGACAAGGCCACCCAGCAACTCGACCGGGGTTTGCAGGAACTGTTCGATAACGCCGACGACACCCTGTTCGAAATGGCCGACAAGGCCCGCAACAACGCCGACCACAATATTTTCTTTGAAGCCATGCGCGACCTGCGCCTCAAGCGCAAGAACTTCGAGCGCGTGTTCATGGAGCAATTCTTCGACGCATTCGCCAACCTGGGGCAGGCCGGGCAAGGCGAGTTGCTGTTGCCGACGGTTTCCTACGAAGCAGTGCCCGGCGCGTGCGCCGATGACCTGGAAAAAGCCGTGGCCCTGGAGGCCATGCTCGACAAGGTCATGCACCGTGATGGCCTGGCCCTTGGGCAACTGACCGCCCGCCTCGGTGCGCTGCTGGGCAAGCGCCTCGACGATCGGGAAAACCCCCTGGGCCCGGCGATGCTCTGCGAGTACTTCCTGCGGGCCGGGCGCAGCCTGGGGGTGGAGATCCGGGTCAAGCTGATCATTTTGAAACTGTTTGAAAAGTACGTGCTCAGCGATGCCGACCTGCTCTACGGCGAGGCCAATCAGTTGCTGGTCGCCACCGGCGTGCTGCCCGAACTCAAGGCCGTCCCTTCGCGGCGTGCCGGCGAGCGTGCCAGCAGGGCCCGCCCGCCGGTCGAAGCGGCCCCTGCTGCCGACCCGCAGGCCGATGAGGCCGAGCAACAAGTCTTCGCGGCTCTGCAAGAACTGCTGCTGACCGTGCGCGGCAGTGTGGCCCCGACCCTGGAGGCCAGCGCCCAGGCCCAGCCGATTTCTACCCGTGACCTGCTGCGCCTGCTGTCTCACCTGCAGCAGTATGTGCCGGAACCTGCGGTCGAGGACGATTTCGACCTGCGCCGCCAATTGGAAGAACTGCTCACCCGGGTCAGCGTCAAGAGTGGCAAGTCGCGGGTAGTGGAAGATGCCGACGAGGATGTGATCAACCTGATCGCCATGTTGTTCGAATTCATCCTCGACGACCGCACCCTGCCCGATTCCCTCAAGGCGTTGATCGCGCGCCTACAGATTCCGATGTTGAAAGTGGCCGTGCTGGACAAGAGTTTTTTCAGCCGTGGCAGCCACCCGGCGCGGCGCTTGCTCAATGAAATCGGGACCGCCGCCATGGGCTGGGGCAAGCGTGACGACTATCAGCGTGACAGCCTGTACGTGCGCATTGAGCAGGTGGTGCAGTGCCTGTTGAATGATTTTGTCGACGACCCGGCGATTTTCTCCGTGCTGCTGCAGGAGTTCACCGCATACACCCAGGACGAGCGCCGCCGCAGTGAGTTGCTCGAACAGCGCACCCGCGACGCCGAAGAAGGGCGCGCCCGCACCGAGCAGGCCCGGCAACGGGTCGCCGATGCGGTTAGCCAACGCTTGCTGGGCAAGGTCTTGCCGCAGTTCGTGGTGCAGTTCCTGCAACAGGCGTGGAGCCAGGTCTTGTTGCTCGAATGCCTCAAGCACGGGCAACACTCGCCGCAATGGCAGGCGCGGTTGCGGGCCATGGACGAATTGATCTGGAGTGTCGGCCTGAGTGAAGACACCGAGGCTGGCCACCGCCTGCTGGAACAGTTGCCCGCGTTGCTCAAGGCCCTGCGTGAAGGGTTGAGCGAGGCGGCGTTTGATTCGTTTGTCACCCGGGAGTTTTTTGTCCAGTTGCAGGCCCTGCATACCCAGGCGTTCCAGGGGGCGGCGCTGCCCGGCGTGACACTGGTCCAAGTGCGCGAGGACGCGGCGGCTGGGGCGCCAGGGCAGACGGTCAGCCTGGCGGAGGACGATCCCGATCTGCTCAAGGTCCGACAACTGCGCATCGGCAGTTGGGTCGAATTTCGCGAAGATGAGGAAAACACCCTGCGCTGCAAGCTGACAGCGATTATCGCGCCCGCCAACAGCTATATATTTGTCAATCGCACAGGCCTCAAGGTGCTGGAGAAAACCTGCACTGAACTGGCCCTGGAGTTCAAGCGTGGCGGGGTGCGTACCCTCGATGATGCACTGCTGTTCGACCGCGCGCTGGCGTCGGTGATTGGCAATCTGCGGCAACTCAATCGCGCCAAGTGATCGCAACCACCCGGCGGATCACGGCATACTGGACGCTCCCACGTCTTGCGCAAGGAACCTGTATGCAGTTGGACCCCACCAGCGGTTGGTGCCAGGGCATTGCCCATTGCCCGTCGCCCAACTTCAATGAACGCCCGGGCGGCGAGATTTCCCTGTTGGTGGTGCATAACATCAGCTTGCCACCGGCCCAGTTCGCCACGGGCAAAGTGCAGGAGTTCTTCCAGAATCGCCTGGATGTCACGGAACATCCCTACTTTGCAGGTATTGCCGACCTACGGGTTTCTGCGCACTTTCTGATTGAGCGCGACGGCGCCGTGACGCAGTTTGTCTCCTGCCAGGACCGTGCCTGGCATGCCGGCGTCTCCTGTTTCGAGGGGCGCGAGACCTGCAACGACTTTTCCCTGGGGATCGAGCTTGAAGGGACCGACGACCAGCCCTTTACCGACGCTCAGTACCAATCCTTGATCGAACTGAGTCGCCAATTGCTGGCCGCCTACCCGGGCATCACGCTCCAGCGCATTTGCGGTCATAGTGACATCGCCCCAGGACGCAAGACCGATCCTGGACCGGCTTTTGATTGGGCGCGTTTTCGCGGCGCCTTGCAGGAAGGAGGACATGCACAATGAGTTTCCTGGTGTTGGTGCTGGCGGTATGGATCGAGAAGTTCTCGGCCTTGCGTTCGCGGGTACAACGCGATGGCCTTTGGCTGCGCGAACTGGCCCGGCTTGAGTCGAGCGCGCGGCTGGGCACGCAACCCTGGCTGATCCTGGTGTTGCTGGTATTGCTGCCAGTCGCGCTGCTGGGGCTGTTGCTGCTGGTCCTGGAGCCGGTGGCCTATGGTTTGCTGGCACTGCCGGTGCACCTGCTGGTGGTGATCTACAGCCTGGGCCGTGGTGACCTGCTGGGCCAGTTGGGGCCTTTTCGTGATGCCTGGCGCCGGGGTGACCTGCAAGCGGCTGAACACGTTGCCGAGCGCGACCTGGCCATTGGCGCCGACAGCGGCGAGCAACTGCTGGAGCGGGTCCAGGGCCATTTGCTGTGGCAGGCCTACCAGAGCTTTTTCGCGGTGATTTTCTGGTACTTCCTCCTTGGCCCGGTGGTCGTCCTGGCCTACCGCTTGCTGGCACTGGCTACCGAACACGGGCAAAACCCGCTGGTGGTCGAGCGCGCCGGGCAATTGCGCCATGCCTTCGACTGGTTGCCGGTGCGGTTGCTGGCGGCAAGTTTTGCCCTGGTCGGCAACTTTGTCGCGGTCAGCCGGGTGATGCTGCATGAGCTGCTGAGCTGGGATATCAGCGCAGCGCAACTGGTGGAAAAGGTCGGCCTGGTGGCCGGCGAAATTCCTGCGCCGGTGGTCGGTGCCGAAGGTATCAACAGCCTGGACCGGTTGTGGGAACTGCTGCTGCGCGCTGCCGTGTTGTGGTACGCCGGGTTTGCGATCTGGACCGTCTTGCCCTGAAAAATACCTTGTGGGAGCGGGTTTGTGTGGGAGCGGGCTTGCTCGCGATGCGGCGTAGCCGTCAAAAAATCTGGTACTGACACACCGCTATCGCGGGCAAGCCCGCTCCCACACAAGCCCTCCCACATAGAGTCTGTTGTGGCTTCAAAAATCGGCCCGCCGCCAAGCCCCACCGATCGCGTTAACCTTAAGTTACAAAACTCCCCGCCGATTTAAGCTATACAGACAGCGCGCCCAATAGTGGCTTTCTGCCGCTGCCCTGCGCCTTCAATAAAAATAAAAGAAAAGGGAGTTCATCTGTGAAGAGCTTGCTCTATCCCGCCATTGCGTTGATGAATCGTCTGAGCTTCGGCATGAAGTTCAGCCTGATCAGCGTGCTGTTTTTCCTGCCGATGCTGGTGACCAACTATTACCTGGTGCGCGACTCCTGGCGTGAGTTCCAGGGCACGCAGGTGGAGTTGCAGAGCCTGGACCTGCTGGGCAGCAGCCTGATCCTGCGCCGCGACCTGGAAACCCTGAACAATCAGGTACAGATCAACGCCACCCTCGGCCAGGCAGGCAAGGCGGGGGATATCGAAAGCCGCATCACGGCATTGGAGCAGCGCGTACTTGAACGCCTGCAAGGCTTCCAGGCGATGACGGCCTATCCGGAGCAGGTCGCAGTGTTCGAAAGCAAGCGCGATGAAATGATTGCGGCGTTCAAGGGCCAGCAAACCGAGTCTTCACTGTTGAGCAAAAGTGCGTTGATCGGCAAGTTGCTCAACAAGGCACAGATGTTCAGCCAGATCATTGCCAGCCAGTCGGGGTTGAGCCGTGATGTGCAGAGCGATGTGCGCCAACTCAGCGACCTGGTGACCAGCGTCACCCCGCAAGTCACCCAGGCCCTGGGCGAGGGCCGGGCCATGGGCGCGTACTCCCTGGGCCAGGGTTTTCTCAACTCCTCGTCCAGTACGCGCTTTGACGAACTGCTGCAGCAATTGGAAAAGCTCCAGGCTGAATACGGCTTGAAAGTGCAGGACGCCCTCGGCTCCAGCAAGGCCGCCCATGGCTCCCTGGATGCCTTGGCCCAAGCCAGCCAGGCCAGCCTCAAGCAGGGCAGCGAACTGTTTGAAGAGCAGGTGGTGATGGCCGAAACCCTGGAGGCGCCATGGCAGACCTTCTATGACGACGTGACGGCCTTGATGGCCAAGACCTATCAATTGGACGACGCGACCCTGTCCTTCCTCGACCAGCAGCTGCAACAGCGCCTGGCCCAGAACCGCACGCACATGGTGCTGCTGGTCGCGGCGCTGGCGGCGGTGTTCCTGTTGATTTTCTATCTGTACGGCGGCTTCTACGCCTCGACGCGCACCACCCTGCGCCGCCTGGGCGCGATGATGGATAAGGTCGCTGCCGGGGACATGACCGTCAGCTTCAAGTCCCAGAGCCGCGATGAACTGGGGGAGTTGGGCGAAGTGTTCAACGGCACCGTGGCGAAAATCCACGACCTGATCGAACGGGTAGGGCAGACCGTCCATGAAGTCGAGCATCAGGCCGGGCAAGTGGAATCGGTGTCGGCGCGCAGCAACCAGGCGGTGTCGGGCCAGCGCAGCCAGATCGAGCAGGTGGCGACGGCCATGAACCAGATGTCGGCAACCGCCCACGAAGTGGCACGCAGTGCGGCAGCGGCTGTCAGCAGTGCCCACAGCGTCAACGATGAGACCCTCAGCGGGCGTGGCCTGGTGCAATCCCAGCAAGGCAGCATCGCGCTGCTGGCATCGGAGATCGATCAGTCAGTGCTGGTGATCAATCAACTGGCCATCGACAGCCAATCCATCAGCAGCGTGCTGGAAGTGATCAAGAGCATTGCCGAGCAAACCAACCTGCTGGCCTTGAACGCGGCCATCGAGGCGGCACGGGCCGGTGAGCAGGGGCGCGGGTTTGCGGTGGTGGCCGACGAGGTCCGCACCCTGGCCCGACGCACCCAGCACTCCACCGAAGAAATCGAGCAGATGATCGCCAAGCTGCACCAGGGCGTCAGCGCAGCGGTGAAGGCCATGGGCAGCAGCCATAAAATGGCCAGTGGTACGGTTGGTCAGTCGGAAAAAGTCCAGCTGGCCCTGGAAAACATCCTCGGTGCGGTAGGCATGATCGTCGATCAGAACCAGCAAATCGCGGCGGCGGTGGAGCAGCAGACGGCGGTGGCCCACGACATCGACCAGAACATTGTCGAGATCAATCGGGCTGGCGAGCACGCAGCCCAAGGCGCGCACCAGACCGAAGAGGCCAGCCGGCAATTGTCCCTGCAGGTGATTGAGCTGAAAAAGCTGATCGGCGCATTTCGCGTGTGAGTTATGTCTGTAGGTATTGTTTGTTGGTGATGTAGTGCATGTCCTGTTTTCCCGTGTGAGCTTTTTTTGTAGTGCGATTGGGTGAGAATTTGTTTCACACCCCATCCAGCGCTTCCGGGAGGCAGGGCCATGACCGCGACAACCCCAGGCGTGAAAGGGCATTGCGCCCATTGCGACATCACCTTCGGCCTCAAGCCCTGGCAGCTCAATGCCATTGCTCTCAACGAGCCCTTTGATTGTCCGTATTGTCACAAAGTCCTACAGCTCAATTGCCCCAGGCAACTGCGCCAGTTGAAGTCTCTGGACAACCTGGCCTTGCTGCGCCCGAGCATGCTGGTGCTGACCAGCGTGGCCTTGTTGGTGGCCCTGGTGGTGGAGTGGGTCGGCTTGATCAGCAAGGTCGGGCAATTGAACGTGTCGCTGGTGGCGATCCTGATTCACTTCTTGACCCTGCGTCATGCTCGCCACCGGCATCGCATGACCCTGACGCTACAGGCGGTCAACCCCGCTATCGAGCGGCCAGTTGAACAGTTCGCAAGCGTTGCGGGTGCTCGCTTCGGCCAACGCTGAAGGGCTGATGCCCATCAGTTCGGCCAGGGCGCCGCAGATTGCCGGCAGGTGCTGCGGGCTATTGCGTTGGCCGGGGTACATGGCGGGGGCCATGTCTGGCGAGTCGGTTTCCAGCACCACCGAATCCAGCGGCAGTTGGGCGATGACCTTGTGCATGCGCAAGGCCTGGGGCCAGGTCGGCGCGCCGCCCAGGCCCAGCTTGAACCCCAGCTTGATGTATTCGCGGGCTTCTTCGCGGCTGCCGGCGAAGGCATGGATGATCCCGCCCCGTGCCAGGCGGATGCGCTTGAGGGTGGCGATCACGGCCGCGTGGCTGCGGCGCACATGCAGCAGCGCCGGCAGTTGGAAGTCCACGGCCAACTGCAATTGCGTTTCAAACAATATTTGCTGACGCTCGCGGTCCAGGTGCTCGAGAAAGTAATCGAGACCGATTTCCCCCACGGCGCAAACCTGGCGATGGCCCTTGAGGCGGCTCAGCCAGTCGCCCAATTCGATCAGGTCTGCGGGACGATGTTCATCCAGATACACCGGGTGCAGGCCGAAGGCCCCATGCAGGTCCGGGTCCTGTTGCACCAGGTCCCACAACCGCTGCCAATTGCGCTGGTACACCCCCAGCACCACCATGCGCCGCACGCCGAGCTGGCGGCTGTGCCTGAGCACCTCGTCGCGATCAGCGTCGAAGTCCTCGAAGTCGAGGTGGGTGTGGCTGTCGATCAGCTCCACGCCTACGCCTCGTGAATCCGCTGCTTGAAGGTCCGGCCAATGGCATGCACGCCCGGCTGGTAGTGCTGTTCTTCAATCGCCGCCAGCGCCAGGCGCAGGGCCGTCTGCGCGATCAGCGCGTGCTGCTGGGCCATGGCGTTGACCGGTAGCGGCAGGAAGTCCAGCAACTGGGTGTCACCAAAGGTGCCCAGGCGCAGTGGCCGGGACTTGAGCGGGAAGTCATGCAGCGCGTCAAACACCCCTTGTAGCAATACGTAGGAAGTGGTCACCAGCGCGTCGGGTAAATGCCCCAGGCGTTGCAGGAGTTCCTCCATCAACTTGCGGCCACAATCACGGCTGAAGGCTTCGCCGTGCTCGATCAGCACTTCGCCCTTGAAGCCGTGCAACGCTTGCTGGAAACCCGCCGCGCGTTCCTGGCTGATGCTCAGCTCGGGGCGCGCGCCGATCAAGACGATCTGCCGGGGCAGCGGTTGCAGCAGGCTGCTGGTCAACTGCTGGCAGGCCTGGCGGTCATCGCTGACCACCGAGCAGAACTGCTCGGCCTCCATCACCCGGTCGATGGCGATCACCGGCAGGCCCTTGGCTTGCAGCTCGCGATAACTGTCATCGCTGGCAGGCAGGCAACTGGCGACGAACAGCGCATCACAACGCCGCGCACGGAACAGTTGCAGTAACTGGCGCTCGCTGTTGGCATCGTCGTCGGAACTGGCGATCAGCAATTGATAGCCACGGGCCCGCGCGCCTTGTTCCAACAGCTTGGCGATCCGTGCGTAACTGGGGTTTTCCAGGTCCGGCAGGATAAAGCCCAAGGTGCGGGTATGTCGGCTGCGCAGCCCTGCGGCCTGGGGGTTGGGAGTGAAGCCATGCTCCTCGACCACCGCCCGCACCCGTTCCACGGTGGCGGTGCTGATCCGTTGCTGTTGGGCCTTGCCATTGATGACGTAGCTGGCGGTGGTCACGGACACACCGGCTAGACGTGCAATATCACTGAGTTTCAAACCGGGATTTCCTTGTTTTTTAGAGCTTGCCCCGACATTTTGTCCAATCGTAACCGATTCCTGCACGCGACCATTGTCGCAACTCAAGCGCCGAGTGGTGCTTCAACGATGCAAAATTACCCAGTAATCTGCCATAAATTCTAGATTAAACGTTTCAGCAAGCGTATTTTTACGATGTTCGCCGCTGAGTGCCTACTGCCAATTGACCGCTCAGTCAGTTATTTTTGCACGGTTTAATCAAAACAATACCTAGTGCGCACCCCGCACTAACTAGGAGAAAGGCATGCTTGAGCTCACCGTAGAGCAGATATCCATGGGCCAGTTGGCTGTGGATAAGTCTGCTGCCTTGCAACTGCTCGCCGAAAAACTGGTAGCCGATAGCCTGGTCGCCGAGGGTTACCTGAGCGGCCTGCAAGCCCGTGAAGCGCAAGGCTCGACCTTCCTCGGCCAGGGTATTGCGATCCCCCATGGCACCCCCGAAACCCGCGACCAGGTGTTCGCCACCGGCGTGCGCCTGCTGCAATTTCCCCACGGTGTGGATTGGGGCGATGGCCAGATCGTCTACCTGGCGATTGGCATTGCCGCCAAGTCCGATGAGCACCTGCGCCTGCTGCAACTGCTGACCCGCGCCCTTGGTGAAACCGACCTGGGCCAGGCGCTGTGCCGCGCCACCTCGGCCGACGCCTTGCTCAAGCTGCTGCAAGGCGCGCCCCAGGAGCTGGCGCTGGATGCCCAAATGATCGGCCTGGGCGTGTCTGCCGACGATTTCGAAGAACTGGTGTGGCGCGGCGCCCGCCTGTTGCGCCAGGCCGATTGCGTGAGCAATGGCTTTGCCGCGGTGTTGCAGCAAGTCGATGCATTGCCCCTGGGCGATGGCCTGTGGTGGCTGCACAGCGAACAAACGGTCAAGCGCCCGGGCCTGGCCTTTGTCACACCGGACAAACCCATGCGCTACCTGGGCCAGCCATTGAGCGGCCTGTTTTGCCTGGCCAGCCTCGGCGAGGCCCACCAGGCATTGCTTGAGCGCCTGTGCGCCTTGCTGATTGAAGGGCGCGGCCAGGAACTGGGGCGCGCCACCAGCAGCCGAGCGGTCCTCGAAGTGTTGGGTGGCGAACTGCCCGCCGATTGGCCCAGCGCCCGTATCGCCCTGGCCAATGCCCACGGCCTGCATGCGCGGCCGGCCAAGGCCCTGGCCCAACTGGCGAAATGCTTCGACGGCGAGATCCGCGTGCGGATCGTCGACGGGCAGGGTGGTGCGGTGTCGGTCAAGAGCTTGAGCAAGCTGCTCAGCCTCGGCGCCCGGCGTGGCCAGGTGCTGGAATTTGTCGCCGAACCCGGCATTGCCGACGATGCGCTGCCGGCGCTGCTGGCGGCTGTGCAAGAGGGGCTGGGTGAAGACGTCGAGCCGCTGCCGGCCGTCAGTGCACGGGTTGAGACCCTTGAGGTCGAACCACTGATCAGCGCGCCGCGCTCCGGCAGCCTGATTCAGGCAATCCCTGCGGCACCGGGGATCGCCATCGGCCCGGCCCATATCCAGGTGTTGCAGCCGTTCGACTATCCGTTGTGCGGCGAGTCGGCCAACGTCGAACGCGAGCGGTTATCCGCAGCATTGCGCGATGTGCGCCACGATATCCAGGGCTTGATCGAGCGCAGCACATCCAAGGCGATCCGCGAGATTTTCATCTCCCACCAGGAAATGCTCGACGACCCGGAGCTGACCGACGAAGTCGACACCCGCCTCAAGCAAGGCGAAAGCGCCGAAGCGGCGTGGATGAGCGTGATCGAAGCAGCGGCCAAACAGCAGGAGTCCTTGCAGGACGCACTGCTCGCCGAACGCGCCGCCGACCTGCGGGACATCGGCCGGCGGGTGCTGGCGCAACTGTGTGGTATCGACACCCCGCAGGAGCCCGACGAGCCCTACATTCTGGTGATGGATGAGGTCGGCCCGTCGGATGTGGCGCGCCTCGACCCGACGCGCGTGGCCGGGATTCTCACCGCACGCGGTGGTGCCACCGCCCACAGCGCCATCGTCGCCCGCGCCCTGGGGATTCCCGCGCTGGTCGGCGCCGGGCCGGCGGTCTTGCTGCTGGCCTCGGGCACGCCATTGTTGCTCGATGGCCAGCGCGGGCGCCTGCATGTGGATGCCGATGCCGAGACCTTGCAGCGTGCTACCCAGGAGCGCGACACCCGCGAGCAACGCTTGCAGGCCGCCGCCGCGCAACGCCATGAACCGGCCTTGACCCGCGATGGGCATGCGGTGGAAGTGTTCGCCAATATCGGCGAAAGCGCCGGTGTGGCCGCTGCGGTCGAGCAGGGCGCCGAAGGCATTGGCCTGCTGCGCACCGAACTGATTTTCATGGCCCATTCCCAGGCCCCGGACGAAGCCACCCAGGAAGCCGAGTACCGTCGTGTGCTCGACGGCCTGGCTGGGCGGCCGCTGGTGGTGCGCACCCTGGATGTGGGTGGTGACAAGCCGCTGCCGTACTGGCCGATTGCCAAGGAAGAAAACCCGTTCCTTGGCGTGCGCGGCATCCGCCTGACCCTGCAACGCCCGCAGATCATGGAAACCCAACTGCGTGCGCTGTTGCGCTCGGCGGATGGCCGCCCACTGCGCATCATGTTCCCCATGGTCGGTAGCGTTGATGAGTGGCGCCAGGCCCGGGACATGACCGAGCGCCTGCGCGCGCAGATCCCAGTGGCGGACCTGCAACTGGGGATCATGATCGAAGTCCCCTCGGCGGCCCTGCTGGCGCCGGTTTTGGCCCAGGAAGTGGACTTTTTCAGTATCGGCACCAATGACCTGACCCAGTACACCCTGGCCATCGACCGTGGTCATCCAACCTTGTCGGCCCAGGCTGACGGCCTGCACCCGGCCGTGCTGCAACTGATCGACATCACCGTGCGCGCCGCCCATGCCCATGGCAAGTGGGTCGGGGTGTGCGGTGAGCTGGCGGCCGACCCGCTGGCAGTGCCGGTGCTGGTGGGCCTGGGGGTCGATGAGTTGAGCGTCTCGGCGCGCAGCATTCCCGAGGTCAAGGCCCGGGTGCGTGAATTCACCCTGGGCGAGGCCCAGGCCCTCGCACAAAACGCCTTGGCCGTGGGCTCTCCCGCGCAAGTGCGTGCCCTTGTGGAGGCTGTGTAAATGGCAAGGATTCTAAGCCTGACGCTGAACCCGGCGTTGGACCTGACCGTACAACTGACACGCCTGGAGCCGGGAGCGGTCAATCGCAGCCTGGCCATGCTGACCCATGCGGCGGGCAAGGGCGTGAACGTCGCCCAGGTGTTGGCAGACCTTGGCCATCACGTGACGGTTGGCGGTTTTCTGGGGGCAGACAATCCCCAGGCATTTGAAGCGTTGATTGCCCGTCGGGGTTTTGTCGATGCGTTTATTCGTGTGCCGGGGGAAACCCGCAGCAATATCAAGGTGGCCGAGCTGGACGGCCGGGTGACCGATATCAACGCGCCGGGGCCTGTGGTCAGCGCGCAGGCGCAACAGGCCCTGCTCGACCAGTTGACGCAGATTGCCCCGGGCCATGATGTGGTGGTGGTCGCCGGCAGCCTGCCCCAGGGTGTCAGCCCGCAGTGGTTGCAGGGCCTGTTGTTGCACCTGAAAAACCTCGGGTTGAAAGTCGCCCTGGACACCAGCGGCGAAGCCCTGCGCGCCGGGTTGCAGGCCGGCCCCTGGCTGGTCAAGCCCAACACCGAAGAGCTGGCCGACGCCCTCGATTGCCCGACCGCTACCGTCGCGCAACAGGCCCAGGCCGCCCAGCGCCTGCACCTGCAAGGTGTCGAGCATGTGGTGGTGTCCCACGGCGCCGATGGGGTCAATTGGTTCGGTCCCGACGCTGCCCTGCAGGCCACGCCGCCACGGGTCACCGTCGCCAGTACCGTAGGCGCGGGCGACTCGTTGTTGGCCGGCATGCTGCACGGTTTGCTGGCGATGGAGGCACCGCGGCAAACCCTGGCGCGGGCCACGGCCATCGCCGCGATGGCCGTCACGCAGATCGGTTTTGGCATCAGCGACGACGCGCAGCTGGCGCGCCTCGAAAGCGGCGTGCACGTACGCCCGCTGACAGAACAATAAGAGGGATTGTCATGAAATTAGCCATTGTTACTGCCTGCCCCAACGGCATGGTCACCAGTGTGCTGTGCGCCCGCTTGCTGGACGCCGCCGCCCAGCGCCAGGGCTGGAGCACCAGCGTGGAGGTGGTGGACGTGAACCACCCCGAGCGCGCACTTTCCCAGGCCACCCTCGACGCGGCCGAATGGGTGTTGCTGGTCGCCAGCACGCCGGTGGACATGCAGCGCTTTGTCGGCAAGCGCGTGTACCAGAGCACCCCGGCCCAGGCGTTGCAGGACGTTGAAGCGGTGCTGCAACGGGGCGCGCAACAGGCCCAGTTGTACGTGGCAACCGCCGCGGTGCCGGCGGCGAAAGCCGCCCCGCGTATCGTCGCCATCACCGCCTGCCCCACCGGCGTGGCCCACACCTTTATGGCCGCCGAAGCCTTGCAGCAAGCCGCCAAGGCCAAGGGTTATGAGCTGCAGGTGGAAACCCAGGGCTCGGTGGGCGCACGCACGCCCCTGAGCGAGCAAGCCATTCGCGACGCGGATGTGGTGCTGCTGGCCGCCGACATCGAAGTGGCCACCGAGCGCTTTGCCGGCAAGAAAATCTACCGTTGCGGCACCGGCATTGCGCTCAAGCAGTCCGCCGCAATCCTCGACAAAGCACTGGCCGAAGGCCAACAGGAAAGCGCGGCCAGTGGCGCGGTGGCCAAGGCGGAGAAAACCGGGGTCTACAAGCACCTGCTGACCGGCGTGTCGTTCATGTTGCCGATGGTGGTGGCGGGGGGCTTGTTGATTGCCCTGTCCTACGTCTTCGGGATCCACGCCTACGAAGAACCTGGCACCCTGGCCGCAGCCCTCAGAGCGGTCGGCGACCATGCCTTCACCCTGATGGTGCCGCTGCTCGCCGGCTACATCGCCTACTCGATTGCCGACCGTCCGGGCCTCGCGCCGGGGATGATCGGCGGCCTGCTGGCCAGTACCCTGGGCGCAGGTTTTATCGGCGGGATCTTCGCCGGTTTCCTCGCCGGCTACAGCGTCAAGCTGATCACCCGCGCGGTGCCATTGCCGCAAAGCCTGGAGTCGCTCAAGCCGATCCTGATCATCCCGTTGCTGGCGAGCCTGGTCACGGGCCTGGCGATGATCTACCTGATCGGCCCGCCCGTGGCGCAGATGCTGGCGGGCCTTACGGACTTTCTCAGCACCATGGGCACCACCAATGCGGTGCTGCTGGGCATCCTGTTGGGTGGGATGATGTGCGCCGACCTCGGCGGGCCGATCAACAAGGCGGCCTACGCCTTCTCCGTCGGCCTGCTGGCCTCCCAGAGCGGCGCGCCGATGGCCGCCACCATGGCCGCGGGCATGGTGCCGCCGATTGGCATGGCTATCGCTACGTTCCTGGCCCGGCGCAAGTTCGCCCAGACCGAGCGCGAAGCCGGCAAGGCCGCGTTGATTCTGGGCATGTGCTTTATCTCCGAAGGCGCCATCCCGTTCGCCGCCAAGGACCCGCTGCGCGTGATCCCCGCCAGCATCGCCGGCGGCGCGTTGACCGGCGCCTTGTCGATGTACTTCGGCTGCAAGTTGATGGCACCCCATGGCGGGCTGTTTGTGATGCTGATCCCGAACACCATCAACCATGCGCTGCTGTACCTGTTGGCGATCGTTGCCGGCAGCGTACTCACAGGGCTGGTGTACGCCGTGATCAAGCGCCCGGAGGCCGTCGAACTGGCCGTTGCCTGAGTGTAGGTAGCGACACCTGTCATCTGTGCTTCATCCGGCCATGCTTTAGTTTTCCTTTTGCTGTGCAGAGGCAAACCCATGAGCCACTTCAATCCCGGCCGTCGTCGGGTGATCCAGGGCGTCGGCGCCGGCCTGTTGCTGCCGGGGCTGGCGCCGGCGGTAATTGCTTCAGTCAAGGACCGGCCGCAGTTGACCGATGGCGTGCAGTCTGGCGACTTGTTGGGCGACCGCGCCATGATCTGGAGCCGCTGCGACCGCCCGGCACGGATGGTGGTCGAGTGGGATACCCGCAGCCTGTTCGGCAACCCGCGCCGTTTCATCTCGCCTTTGGCCGACAGCCGCAGCGACTTCACCGCCCGCGTCGAGCTGACCGGGCTGCCCGCCGACCAGGCGATTTTCTACCGTGTGCAATTTGAGGATGCGCAGACCGGCGTGGCCAGCGAGCCCTGGTTCGGCCACCTGCGCAGCGTGCCGCAACAACGGCGCGATATCCGCTTTGTGTGGAGCGGCGACACCGTCGGCCAGGGCTTTGGGATTAACCCGGATATTGGCGGCATGCGCATCTACGAAGCCATGCGCCTGCGCCTGCCGGACTTTTTTATCCACAGCGGCGACACCATCTACGCCGACGGCCCGGTACCGGCGCAATTGACCACCGAAGGCGGGCGCATCTGGCGCAACCTTACTACCGAGGCCAAGAGCAAAGTCGCGCAAACCTTGGATGAATACCGTGGCAACTACCGCTACAACCTGATGGACGACAACGTGCGCCGCTTCAATGCCCAGGTGCCGCAGATCTGGCAATGGGACGATCACGAAGTGGTCAACAATTGGTCGCCCGGCAAGCAACTGGACGAGCGTTACCAGACCAAGGACATCACCACCCTGGTGGGCCGCGCACGCCAGGCCTGGCTGGAATATGCGCCGATGCGCTTGCAGGGCGCCGACCAGGGTGGGCGCATCTACCGCAAGCTCAGCTACGGGCCGTTACTCGATGTGTTTGTGCTGGATATGCGCAGCTATCGCGGGGCCAACGATGACAACCTGGGCGGGACCAAACCGTTTCTGGGGCGGGCGCAACTGGACTGGCTCAAGGGCGGACTCAAGGCCTCGAAGGCGCAGTGGAAGGTAATCGCCGCCGACATGCCCATCGGCCTCGGCGTGCCCGACGGCGAAGTCAGCCCCGGTGTGCCGCGCTGGGAGGCGGTGGCCAACGGCGACCCGGGCGCGGCCCAGGGCCGTGAGCTGGAAATTGCCGAATTGCTGGGCTTCCTGCGCGCACAACAGGTGCGTAACCATGTGTGGCTGACCGCCGATGTGCACTACTGCGCGGCGCACCACTACCACCCGGACCGGGCGGCGTTCCAGGATTTCGAGCCGTTCTGGGAATTCGTCGCGGGGCCGCTGAACGCCGGGAGCTTCGGGCCCAATCCTTTGGATAAGACCTTTGGCCCGCAGGTGGTATTTGAAAAGGCCCCGGCGGTGCAAAACACATCGCCGTTTGCGGGGTTCCAGTTTTTTGGCGAGGTGCAGATTGATGGGCAGACGGCGGAGTTGACGGTCACACTACGCGACCTCGATGGCGTGTCGGTATTCGAACAAAAACTCCAACCCGCCTGACCTGAAATGCGCCCAAGCCCGCTCCCACATTTTGCTGGGGGTACGTCAGTACACATCCCGGCGGTAGCGGCCCTGTTCGATAAGGCGTTCCACCGCCTCGCTTCCCAGGACGTCCACCAACACCTGGTCCACCCCGCCCGCCATGCCCTGCAAACTGCCACAGACATAAATCGCCGCGCCCTCGGCCAGCCATTTACGCAATACATCGGCGGATTCGCGCAGGCGGTCCTGGACGTAGATCTTCTCTTCTTGATCCCGCGAAAACGCCAGGTCCAGCAACGCCAGGTCGCCACTGGCCAGCCAGCCTTGCAGCTCGTCCTGGCAGTGGTAGTCGTGGGCGATGTTGCGTTCGCCGAACAGCAACCAGTTGCGCTGCTGGCCGTCGGCGATGCGCGCCTTGAGCAAGCTGCGCAAGCCGGCAAGGCCGGTGCCGTTGCCCAGCAGGATCAGCGGTACCGGGTCAGTCGGCAGGTGGAAGCCGCTGTTGCGCCGCAACCGCAGGCTGATTGCCGCGCCCAGCGGCGCGTGTTCGGTCAGCCAGCCTGAACCCAGGCCCAGGCTGCCGTCGGCGTGGCGTTCCTGGCGCACGATCAGTTCCAGTACGCCATCGCTGGCAATCGAGGCGATGGAGTATTCGCGCATGCCCACCGGCACCAGCGCCTCTACCAGGGCCTGGGCGTGCAGGCCGACCAGGTGGGAGCGGTTGTCCGGCAACTGGCGGCTGGCAAGCACCTGTTCCAGGGGCCGCGCCAGGCCATCGATCAGCACTTCGTCCGTGCCGGCGATGCCCAGGCCGTCGAGGAAATGTTCGACGGCCCACGGGCAATTGCGTGGCAGGATTTCCACCAGGTCGCCGGCCAGCCAGTTCCGTGGGGCGGGCGGGGTGAGCCCCAGCAGGTAGACGCCCGAGCCGCTGCTGTCTGGGTTGAGCAGGGTGCGCCGGTCCAAGGTCCAGCTTTCGTAGCTGGCGCTGGCCCAGGCGGCCGGTGCGTGGCCGGTGATCTGCCCCAGTTGCTGTTGCCAGTGCAACAGGGCCTCCTGGTCGCCGCTGTCGACTTCCACCGGGGCGAACAACGGGTTGCCGCCCTGGTTGGTCAGCCAGAAGTGCAGGCGCCGGGCAAAGCCGCAAAAGTGCTGGTATTGACGATCGCCCAGAGCCAGCACCGAGTAGTTCAGGCCCTGGAGGGCAAGGTCTTGGCCCAGCACGCTGCGTTCGAAGCCGCGCGCGCTGTCCGGGGCTTCGCCGTCGCCGAAGGTGCTGACCACAAACAGCGCATGTTCCGACTGGCGCAAGTCGTCTTCACTGACACTGCCCAGGGGCTGCACCTTCACCGGCAACCCGGCCGCCTGCAACTGGCCGGCGGTCTGCCAGGCCAGTTGCTCGGCAAAGCCGCTCTGGCTGGCGAAACCGATCAGCCAGGCCGGTGCATTGCCAGGGTTTTCGCCCAGACCTTTGCGTGCATCGCGCACCTGGCGCTTTTTGCGGCGGCGGTCCAGGTACAGCAACCAGCCGGTAATAAAGAACAGCGGCATGCACAGCGAAGTGACGGTAAGGATGATCCGCCCCACCAGGCCGAAGTAACTGCCCACATGCAGCGCATAGATGCTGGTCAGCAATTGCGCCTTGAGGCTTTTATCGCTATAGCGTTGAACACTTTTGACCACGCCAGTGGCCGGGTCCAGGTTGATCTGGTTCAGCGCGCGGTCATGGGGAGAGTTCTGCAACAGGTAGTAGATCGTGGCCGGTTGCCCGGCGACGGCCGGCATACGGATGTTGTAGGCACTCAGGCCCGGGCCGGCGGTGCTGTAGATGCTGCTCCAGATCGCCTCGTAGTTGGCCACGGGTGCCGGGCCCGCCGGCGCCGGGCCGCGATTGCGCACCCGCTCGTTTTGCGGGGCATCGGACAGCAGCTTGGTCAGGCCCTTGTTGTACCACTCGTAGGACCACGACAAACCGGTGAGCGCGGCCAACAGGTAGAACAGCAGGCACCAGGTGCCGAACACCGAGTGCAGGTCCCAGTTGAAACTGCGGCCTTTCTTGCGCCAGTCCAGGGTCAGCCAGGCACGCCAACTCGCCACCTGGCGCGGCCAGCGCAGGTACAGGCCGGAGAGGCAGAAGAAAATCAAGATCAGCGTACAGGCGCCGGTGATTTGCCGGCCGGTATCGCCCATGGCGAGGAAGCGGTGCAGTTGCAGCATCAGACCGAAAAAGTCCTGGCCGACGGCATCGCCCAGGTAGTCGCCGGTGTACGGGTCGAAGTAGCGCATCTGCCCCCGGCGTTCGCCCGGTGGCGGCGTGAAGAAGACCCGGGCGGCGTTGCCACTTTCGCTTTCCACCCACAGCATGGACACGGCCTTGCCTTCGGTGGCTTCGAGTTTGCGCACCAGTTCAGCGGGTGGCAGCACCCCGGCGGGTTGCTGGTGCACGGTCAGTACCGTGGGGTTGAGCGCCCGCAGGATTTCATCCTGGAACGAGTACGCGGCCCCGGTAATCCCCATCAATGCCAACACCAGCCCGGCGGTAATGCCGAAAAACCAGTGCAACTGGAATAGGGTCTTCTTCAACACGTCGGACGGCCTCGCTGAGCTGGATAGGAATTTTACGGCGCGCATTATGCCGTGAGTTGTCGAGAAAGATTCTTTTTTACATACGAAAGCCCCGGGCATCCGATGCGCGGGGCTTTTTGCATGAAACCTACAGCGTCTTAGAAGTGGAAGCTGGTGGTCAACAGGGCCGTACGACCGGCTGCCTGGTTGGCGAAGTGTGCGCCATAGGCCTTGTCGTAGTAGGTCTTGTCGGTCAGGTTCTGCACGTTCAATTGCAGGTCGACGTTCTTGGTCAGCTTGTAGCTGGCCATGGCGTCGTAGCGGGTGTAGGACGGTACGTAGACGGTGTTGGCCGGGTCGCCGTAGACGTCGTCGACATAGAACGCGCCGCCACCGACGGTCAGTTTCGAGGTGATGTCATAGGTGGTCCACAGGCTGAAGGAGTGCTTCGGCGTGTTGGGCATTTCGTTGCCTTTGTTGGAGCCGGCGGTGACGACACCCAAACGGTTGCCGTTTTTGCCTGGGTCCACCAACTCGCTTTTCAGGTAGCTGTAGCCGGCGAATACCTGCCACTGCTCGGTGAGTTTGCCGCTGGCGGAAAGCTCCAGACCATCGACCCGGGACTCACCGGCGTTTTCATAGGTGTTGGAGTTGACCAGAACCCGCGCGTTTTTCTTCTCGGTGCGGAACACGGCAGCGGTCAGGGACAGGCGGTCGTGGAACAGGTCCCACTTGGTGCCCAGCTCGTAGTTGACGGTTTCTTCCGGTTTCATGTCGCTGGTGTTGATGCCGGTTGGGATGGCGTTGGAGTCGACACCTTCACCCACCAGGCCGCCAGCAGGCGAGGCCGAAGTGGCATAGGAGGTGTAGATGCTGCCGTTTTCCATCGGCTTCCAGACCAGGCCCGCCTGCCAGTTGAAGAACTGGCTGTCGTCCTTGAGCTTGGTGCGGGCTTTTACCGTGGCGGAGGGTACCGCGTTGGTGTTGGCCTCGGTGTCGAACGTGTCGTAGCGCAGGCCGACGTTCAGCAGCCACTGCGGGTCGAGTTCGATGGTGTCGAACACGTACGCGGCGCGGCTGGTGGCCTTGGTGTTGGTGCCCATGTAGTTGCGGGCGACGCTGCCGGTCCAGGCATCGTTGGGGTTCGGGTCGCTCAACGAGGTGCACTGGCCGCCCTTGCCGCCGCCGGCCACGGTGCAGCTCGGGTTGCTGTTGGGGCTGACGGTGTAACCGCTGACACGGGTTTCTTCACCGGTAAATTCCAGCCCCGTGGAGTAGCTGTGCTTGAAGCCCAGGGCCTGGAAGCTGCCAAACAGATCGGTCTGGTTGGTGGTGGTCGTGGTGGTGGACACGCGGCTGTTGGCCCGGCGCCAGACGGTACCGAACTGGTTGACGTTGTGCTGGCTGTCGTCCGGTTGGGTGAGTACGTAGTCCTGGCCGGTGCTGCCGTGGCGCAGGGTGTTTTTGATCGTCATGTTGTCGTTCAGGTCGTGCTCGATGGAGAACGTACTGATATCGGCGCGGGTCTTGCGGAAGTCGCGATCCTTCAAACCATAGAAGTTGCTGCTGTCGCCACCGTCGGTGGGTTTGTCATGCACATGCACAGCTGTCGCGGAACTGTTGCTGTAGCCGTAGGGAATGCCCGAATCCGGCAGGTCGTTGCTTTCCATGTGGTAGTAGCTGAGGTTGACGCGGGTCGGGGTGCCCAGGCCAAAGGTCAGCGACGGCGCCACGCCCCAACGGTCGTAATTGACCGCGTCGCGGCCGGCCACGTTCTGTTCGTGGCTCATCAGGTTCAGGCGGAACGCGGCGTTGTCGAGGAACTGGCGGTTGACGTCGAGGGCATAGCGCCGGGTCTGGTCGGAGCCGTAGGTAAAGCCGCCGTTGAGGAAGTCCCGTGCTTGTGGGGTCTTGCTCACCAGGTTGAGGCTGCCACCGGCCGAGCCACGGCCACCGAACGAGGAGTTGGGGCCCTTGCTGACTTCGATGGACTCGATATCGAAAATTTCCCGGCTCTGGCCGCCGGTATCACGCACGCCGTCCAGGTAGGTGTCGCCCTGGGCATCGAAGCCACGGATAAACGGACGGTCGCCCTGGGGGTTGCCGCCTTCACCGGCACCAAAGGTAATCCCCGGCACGGTACGCAGAGCGTCCTGCAGCGAGGTGGCGGCGGTGTCCTTGAGCACCTGCGCTGGCACCACGGTGACGGAGCGCGGGGTGTCGACCAGGGGCGCGGTGTATTTCTGCGAAGAGGATTTTTCGGTCTGGTAGGAGGTTGCGTCCTGTTCCTGGCCGGTGATGCTGGTGGCCCCCAGGGAAATGCTGTTGCGCTCGCCTTTTTGTTCGGTCTCTTCGGCCGCTTGCGCCATATGGGCGACAGAGCTGGCGCTGATGGCCACGCCAATGGCCGAGGCCAGCAAGCGCGGTGAACTGTTTGGTGTTTTTGTAATGTGGCGCGACATGAAATTCCCTACCCCAAGGATGTTAGGGCGCGAAATATATTGTAAACAATTATGCATAGCAATTGAGAGGTATTGCTATTTGCACTCTATTTACAAAATTTACACTTCTGGAGTTACGGTTTTTTCGGGCTCATACGTCTGCCCGTCGGATCAGGGTTTTACAGCGTCAATAGTAATCAATACCATTGGCGCCCCTCTGCCCTCAGGTAACGTCTCATGCTGCTGCATATTCCCGGCCTGTTCTCCCGCGAAGAAGTCCTGCGCATCCGCGAAGCCCTGGAGCAGGCGGACTGGGCAGACGGCAAGATCACCGCCGGGCACCAGTCGGCCAAGGCCAAGCACAACCTGCAATTGCCCGAAGGCCACCCACTGGCCAAGGAAATCGGCGCGGCCATGCTCGAGCGCCTGTGGCAAAACCCGCAATTCATGTCGGCGGCGCTGCCACACAAAGTCTTCCCGCCATTGCTCAATTGCTACACCGCGGGGGGCAGCTTCGACTTTCATATCGATAACGCCGTGCGCCAGCCCAAGGGCAGCCCCGAGCGGGTGCGCACCGACCTGTCTGCCACGCTGTTTTTCAGCGACCCGGATGAGTACGACGGCGGCGAACTGCAGATCCAGGACACTTTCGGCCAGCAGTGGGTCAAGCTGCCCGCCGGCGACATGGTGCTGTACCCCGGCTCCAGCCTGCACAAAGTCAACGCCGTGACCCGTGGCGCGCGGTATGCCGCGTTTTTCTGGACCCAAAGCCTGGTGCGTGAAGACAGCCAGCGCACGTTGCTGTTCGAAATGGATGGTGCGATCCAGCAACTGAGCCGTGACGTACCGGACCACCCGGCGCTGATCCAGCTCACCGGCACCTATCACAACCTGTTGCGTCGCTGGGTCGAGGTCTGAGCATGGCTTTTCACTTGCGCCGCGAAGAACGCCTCGACGGCGAACAACTGCGCGCCATGCTTGACGAATCACCGGCCCGCGCGGCCCAGGCGATCCTGATGGCGGCGAAGGAGGGCGTGCTCGATGCCCAGGCGCTACTGGGGCAAATTCTCCTGGAAGGGCGCGGGATCGAGCGCGATGAGGCACTGGCCCTGCGCTGGTTCCGGATTGCGGCACAGGGCGGGCACCTGATGGCACGCAATATGGCGGGGCGTTGCCTGGAACACGGCTGGGGTTGCGCCGCCGATGAGCGGGCGGCGGCCGTCGAGTATCGCCAGGCAGCAGAGGCGGGGCTGGATTGGGGGTTGTACAACTACGCCAACTTGCTGGCCACCGGGCGCGGTGTGACGCCAGACCAGCAACAGGCGCTGGCCTGTTATCGCCAGGCTGCCGAACGGGGGCATGCCAAGTCGATGAACCTGTTGGGGCGATACCTGGAAGACGGGCAATTTTGCGCGCAAGACCTGCCCGCAGCGCGCGATTGGTATCGTCGCTCGGCCGAAGGTGGGGATTTTCGCGGGCAGTTCAGTTATGCGGCGGTGCTGGCGGATCAAGGCCAGGTCGAGGCGGCGCTGGAGTGGCTGCACCGGGCGCTGGAAGGCGGGAATCTGAAGTTTTTGCAGGTGGCGCACAAAGCGCTGGCGGCGGCGAATGATCCGCAGATTCGCGCCATGGCTGCTGCCTACCAGCAACGCGCAGAAGAGCTGTAGGAGCCGGCAAGCCGGCTCCTACGGGGTCAGACGTAGAAGGATTTCAGCGGTGGGAAACCGTTGAATTCAACGGCGCTGTAGCTGGTGGTGTACGCACCGGTGGACAGCCAGTACAGGCGGTCACCAATGGCCAGGTTCAGCGGCAGGCCGTACTTGTAGTTTTCGTACATGATATCGGCGCTGTCGCAGGTAGGACCGGCGATCACCACTTCTTCCATCTCGCCTTTTTTCTCGGTCCAGATCGGGAACTTGATGGCTTCGTCCATGGTTTCGATCAGGCCGGAGAACTTGCCCACATCCGTGTACACCCAGCGCTCGACGGCGGTGCGGGATTTACGTGCAACCAATACCACTTCGCTGACCAGGATCCCGGCGTTGGCGATCAACGAACGGCCCGGCTCCAGGATGATTTCCGGCAGCTCGTCACCGAAGTCTTCCTTGAGGAAGCGGATGATTTCCTCGGCGTAGGTTTCCAGGCTGTTGGTGCGGGTGATGTAGTTGGCCGGGAAGCCACCGCCCATGTTGATCAGCTTGAGGTGGATGCCGTCTTCTTCTTTCAAACGCTCGAAGATCACCTTGACCTTGGCGATGGCTGCGTCCCACACGCTGATATCACGCTGCTGCGAACCCACGTGGAACGAGATGCCGTAGGGCACCAGGCCCAGGTCGCGGGCGAGGATCAGCAGGTCCATGGCCATGTCGGTCTGGCAGCCGAATTTGCGCGACAAAGGCCAGTCAGCCGTAGTCGAGCCTTCGGTAAGGATACGCACATAGACTTTGGAGCCCGGCGCGGCCTTGGCGATGTTGCGCAGGTCGGCTTCGGAGTCGGTGGAGAACAGGCGCACGCCTTTCTCGTAGAAGTAGCGGATGTCCTTGGATTTCTTGATGGTGTTGCCGTAGCTGATACGGTCGGCGCTGACGCCGCGGTCCATGACCTTGTCCAGCTCGTAGATCGAGGCGATGTCGAAGCTCGAACCCTTGTCTTTCAACAGGTCGATGATCTCGACGGCAGGGTTGGCCTTGACGGCGTAGTACACCTTGGCGAATTCGAAACCGGCGCGCAGGTCATCGTAGGCCTGGCTGATCATCGCGGTGTCGATCACCACGAACGGGGTTTCTTGCTTGTCGGCGAACGCCTTCATTTTGTCAAAGGTGGCGCGCGCGAAATAGTCTTCGACGTTGATCGACATGCTGGGAACTCCTAAGGGCAAACTAAATTGATCAATGGGTGCAAATGAACGTCCTCCGTATCCCCACTTTGGTTCGCCTACTTCCCAAGGCATGTCGCCGAAAGCAAAAAGGCCACGGGATAAGCTTCCCTTGGCCTTGCTGTCTCGTCGTCAGTACTTGAGCCGGATGGATCGTTTCCAGCATGGACGTTCGGCGCGAACTTTAGGGCGTGAGGAGCTTGAGATCAACTAAAAATGTCGCGTTTTTGCACGCGTTCGTCGCGCGATCCCGTGCAGCTACTTATGTAACCGACCGGTGTGACGGATTGATGTTCCCCGGATGGGGCTGATCAGATGGATTTGCGGTGTATTCATCGCAGGCAAGCCAGCTCCTACAGGGATTGCATTCCAACTGTGGGAGCTGGCTTGTCTGTGATAGCGGTCTATCAGGCCAAGGCAGTCTCGGCAGGCGACACGATACTGGTCTTGCCCCCACGGGACTTACCGGAGCTCAGGTACTCGGCAATCGATTCCTGGGTCACTTCACCCAAAAACACCCGCTCGGCATCCATCACCGGCAGCCACGAGCGGTTGAACTCGTACATGCGCGACAACAGGATGCGCAAGTGCTCGTCAAACGCCGCCGTGGCGTTGAACTCGCGCAGGTATTGGGCGCAGGTACCCGTCTGACGATGCAGGTCGCGACGTCGTACATAACCCAGGGCCTTGTTCTCGGCGCAGGTGACCACCACATAGCGCCGGTCATGCTCGTCCATCAGCTCCAGGGCATCGGCCACCGGCGTTTCCGGGCTGACCGACGGGGCGTTGTCCGCCGCGTCTTCGGCCTTGACCAGCAGCAGGCGCTTGAGGGTGCTGTCCTGGCCGACAAAGTTGCTGACAAACTCGTCGGCAGGATGGGCCAGCAGGGTGTCCGGGTGGTCGATCTGCAACAGCTTGCCGGCGCGGAAGATGGCGATTTTGTCGCCCAGCTTGATCGCCTCGTCGATGTCATGGCTGACCATGATCACCGTCTTGTTCAATGCGCGTTGCATCTCGAAGAACTCGTTCTGGATCATCTCGCGGTTGATCGGGTCGACCGCGCCGAATGGCTCATCCATCAGCAGCAATGGCGCGTCGGCCGCCAGGGCGCGGATCACGCCGATCCGCTGTTGCTGACCACCGGACAATTCACGGGGGTAGCGGTGCAGATACTGCTTGGGTTCGAGCTTGATCATGCTCATCAACTCACGGGCGCGGTCGTGGCACTTCTGCTTGTCCCAGCCCAGCAGCTTGGGCACCACCACGATGTTTTCCTCGATGGTCATGTTGGGGAACAGGCCGATCTGCTGGATCACGTAGCCGATGTTGCGGCGCAGGGTCACTTCGTCGAGGTCGGTGGTGTCTTCGCCGTTGATCAGGATCTTGCCCGAGGTGGGCTTGATCAGGCGGTTGATCATTTTCAGCGTGGTGCTCTTGCCGCAACCCGAGGGGCCGAGGAATACGCAAATCTCGCCTTCATTGACAGTCAGGCTCACGTCGTTAACGGCGGTGACAGTCTTGCCGTTGCTTTGGAAGGTCTTGGACAGGTTTTGAAGTTCGATCATTTGAGCAATCCTTTTGGAGTCAGCGAGCGTTGCAGCCATTGCAGAAGCAGGTCGGCGAAGATGGCCAGGAGACTGACCAGCACGGCGCCAACGATCAGCATCGACATGTCGCTGCGGCTGATGGAAGCCAGAATAAGTACACCCAGGCCACCGGCGCCGATGGTGGCGGCAATGGTCATCACACCGATGTTCATCACCACGGCGGTGCGCACGCCGGCGAGGATCACCGGCACGGCGATGGGCAGCTCGACCATGCGCAGGCGCTGGCCGAAGGTCATGCCGATGCCTTTGGCGGCTTCGCGGATGCCCGGCTCGACACCGGTCAGGGCCAGGTAGGTGTTACGCATGATCGGCAGCAGGGAGTAGAGGAACACGGCGGTGATCGCCGGCATCGGCCCCAGGCCCTGGCCGAACTTGGAGTAGAACGGCAGCAGCAGGCCGAACAGGGCAATCGACGGGACGGTCAGCAGCACCGTGGCGCTGGCCTGCAACGGGCCGGCCAGGGTCGGGAAGCGGGTCATCAGCACGCCCAGGGGCACGCCTACGACAATCGCGAGGATCACGGCGATCCCGACCAGGGTGATGTGCTGCCAGGTCAGGTGCAGGACTTGGGCCCAATCAAGATGGGAAAAGGCGTTCAGAAATTCCATGTCTTCTCCTCTTTTAGTTGAGTGGGTGCTGGCGCAGGAAGTCAGCGGCAACGGCCGATGGGCTTTCATGGTCGACGTCGACCCGCGCGTTCAGCTGGCGCATGGTTTCATCGTCGAACAGCGCCGCCAGTGGCTTGAGGTCGGCGGCCAATTGCGGGTGGGCATCCAGATAAACCTGGCGTACCACCGGGGCTGCGGTGTAGTCCGGGAAGTAGTGCAGGTCATCTTCCAGCAGCTTCAACTTGAAGGCGTTGAGGCGGCCATCGGTGGTGTACACCAGGCCGGCAAATACCTGGCCATTACGCAGGGCGGTGTAGACCAGGCCTGCGTCCATCTGCCGGGTGTTCTTGCGGGTGAGGTTCATGCCGTACAGCTTGACCATGCCGGCCATGCCGTCGGAACGGTTGGCGAACTCGGTATCCAGGGCCACCAGGCGGTTTTCACGGGTTGGCTCGGCCAGGGCCTTGGTCAGGTCGCTGATGGTGTTGATCTGCGGATACTCCTTGGCCACGTTTTCCGGCAGGGACAGGGCGTAGGTGTTGCTGAACTTCGACGGCGACAGCCAGACCAGGCCTTTTTTTGCGTCGAGTTCTTTCACCCGTGCGTAGGACTGTTCGCTGTCGAGCTTCTCGTCCACATGGTTGTAGGCCACCAGGGACACGCCGGTGTACTCCCAGATCAGGTCCAGTTGCCCGCTCTCCTGGGCACTGCGCGCCAGGTTGCTGCCCAGGCCGCCGGTCACGCGGGTGTCGTAGCCCTTGGTGCGCAGGTACTGGGAGGTAATTTCGGCGAGCAGGGTCTGCTCGGTGAAGACCCGGGCGCCGATACGGATCACCGGTTTTTCAGCGGCTTGCGCAATGCCTGCAAACAGCAGGACGCAGCTCAATATCAAAGTCAGTTTTTTCATGTCGATTCCTTTACCCAGCCTTAAGACGGACGCAACCCGCGTTCCAGCCAGAGGCGGCTGGCCATGGTCACCAGACCGTCAAGCAGCAACGCCAGCAACGCGGTACACGCGGCGCCGAGTAGCAATTGCGGCTGATTGTTCAGGGCAATGCCGGGGAAGATCAGGCTGCCCAGGCTGTTGGCGCCAATCAGGAACGCCAGCGGTGCGGTGCCGACGTTGATCGCCAGGGCCACACGTACACCACCGATGATGATCGGCACGGCGTTGGGCAGTTCGACGCGAAACAGCACCTGGCGCGGGGTCATGCCGATGCCGACGGCGGCTTCCTTCAAGGAACCCTGTACGTTTTTCAGGCCTTCGTAGGTATTGCGCACGATGGGCAGCAAGGAGGCGAGGAACAGGGCGAAGATGGCCGGGCCACTGCCGATGCCGAGGACGCCGAGGGCGATGGCCAGTACGGCCAGGGGAGGGACGGTGTTGCCGATGTTGAAGATCTGCATGAAGCGTTCTGCGCGCCCGACCATATTCGGTCGGCTGAGCAGGATACCGGCGGGGATCCCTACGATCAGGGCAGCCAGCATGGAGACAAGTACAAGAATCAGGTGAGCTTGCAGGTAAAACAACAAATCGTCGCGGTACATCTCGATCGTGTTGATGCCGATCCAGTGGACCAGCAGGGCCAGGAGAGCGACGACAACCGCTCCTCCTATCAGCCCTTTGCCATAGCGAATAGCCACAGGCGGACTCCTTTTTTCTTTTGTCGGCGAACACATTTCCGAGCGGCAATGCCATTCCTGGCTGTCGGCGAATATGTTCGCGAAAAGCAGCTCGCCGATACCGGCAATGCGGTATGCGATCAAGCCATGAGCGCAGCCTCGTCAGGCTAACTTGCTGATTTTTCAGCCCCTGTTACGAGTGCGGTAGCAGGGGAGTGGACGTCTCTACCTTTTAAAAGGTTCCATACTTGGCAGCATTTAGCCACCCCCAATCGGGTGAACGGTGGTCCGGCTCCCTGGGTTTGCGCTATACTCGCCGCCCTTTTTTGACTCACCTGCCAGGCGATTTCCCATGACCCACCAGGCCGCCGAAGTCGCGAAACGCCGCACTTTCGCCATTATTTCCCACCCCGATGCCGGTAAAACCACCATCACCGAAAAGCTCCTGCTGATGGGCAAGGCGATCGCAGTGGCCGGCACGGTGAAATCCCGCAAGTCTGATCGCCATGCCACCTCCGACTGGATGGAGATGGAGAAGCAACGGGGTATTTCCATTACCACGTCGGTCATGCAGTTCCCCTATCGCGACCACATGATCAACCTGCTCGACACCCCGGGCCACGAAGACTTCTCCGAAGACACCTACCGCACCCTGACCGCGGTGGACTCGGCCTTGATGGTCCTCGACGGTGGTAAGGGTGTCGAGCCCCGCACCATCGCCCTGATGGACGTGTGCCGCCTGCGTGACACGCCGATCGTCAGCTTTATCAACAAACTCGACCGTGACATCCGCGACCCGATCGAACTGCTGGATGAAATCGAAGCCGTCCTGAAGATCAAGGCCGCGCCGATCACCTGGCCGATTGGTTGCTACCGCGACTTCAAGGGCGTGTACCACCTGGCCGACGACTACATCATTGTCTACACCGCCGGCCACGGTCATGAACGCACCGATGTGAAGATCATCGAGAAACTCGACTCCGATGAGGCCCGCGCCCACCTGGGTGACGAGTACGACCGCTTCGTCGACCAACTAGAGCTGGTGCAGGGCGCCTGCCACGAGTTCAACCAGCAGGAATTCCTCGACGGGCAACTGACCCCGGTGTTCTTCGGTACCGCTCTGGGCAACTTCGGCGTCGACCACGTACTGGATGCGGTGGTCAACTGGGCACCGAAACCACTGGCGCGGGTTGCCAACGAACGGACCGTGGAGCCGGTTGAAGAGAAATTCAGCGGTTTCGTGTTCAAGATCCAGGCGAACATGGACCCCAAGCACCGCGACCGTATCGCCTTTATGCGTATCTGCTCCGGCAAATACGAAAAAGGCATGAAGATGCGCCACGTACGCACCGGCAAGGACGTGCGTATCGGCGACGCCCTGACGTTCTTCTCCTCGGAGCGTGAGCAGTTGGAAGAGGCGTTTGCCGGCGACATCATCGGCCTGCACAACCACGGCACCATCCAGATCGGCGACACCTTCACCGAAGGCGAAGCGCTGGGCTTCACCGGCATCCCGCACTTCGCCCCGGAACTGTTCCGCCGCGTACGCCTGCGCGACCCGCTCAAGTCCAAGCAACTGCGCCAGGGCTTGCAGCAGTTGGCGGAAGAGGGCGCCACCCAGGTGTTCTTCCCCGAGCGCAGCAACGACATCATCCTCGGCGCCGTGGGTGTGCTGCAGTTCGATGTGGTGGCCAGCCGCTTGAAAGAGGAATACAAGGTCGAATGCTCCTACGAGCCGATCACCGTGTACTCCGCGCGCTGGATTGATTGCAGCGACAAGAAGAAGCTCGAAGAGTTTTCCAACAAGGCCGTGGAAAACCTCGCCATCGATGGCGGCGGCCACCTGACCTACCTGGCGCCGACGCGGGTCAACCTGGCGCTGATGGAAGAGCGCTGGCCGGATGTGAAATTCCGGGCGACGCGCGAGCATCACTAAGGGTTAGCGGTACGAAAAAAGGCGAAGCTGTGATGGCTTCGCCTTTTTATTCGGCGGTAGATTATTAGGTATTGGGCCCAACTTTAAGTTGTTTAAGACTTAGATCAGCCCCCGCCCTTAGGGTTTCAACTTGTGCGGCTATTGCATCTTTGACAATTGCTTCGCCCACGTCAGTGATTTCCTGATTTTTTATATAGTTCACACTCAAGAACAATAGGTGCATGGCAACATCCATCGCACTTTGAAAAGACAGCAGTGTATTGTTATTCCCCAGTTCATCGACCACTCTTTCCCAGCGCCGGTCAGACTCGACCTGCAAGGCCTTGAACTCCGCCAGCGACACGTCGCCGTCCTCGTAGATATCAGACAGCAGCTTTTCCAGGGATTTTGAAATGTCTCGCATGACAGCCCTCGCAAAGAATATAAGAAGTTGCAGCGGGCGGACTTTATTCTTTGCGCGTGGCGTTGCGCAATTGCGGAAACATAGAGGTTACAAGTTACAGAAAGTTAGTCTGTGAGGCGGGGATTGGTGCTGTTTTTAATGTCGGGCTTGTCGTTGGTTTTATCGCGAATAGGCGGTAATTACGTGCGCCAGAATGACCATTAAAAAAGCTCCGCCAGGCATGCCGGGCGGAGCAGAGATACAGGCGCAGGTAACTGGCCTTAGAACGAAGCCGTCACCGACGCAAAATACGCCCGACCCGGTTCGTTGTACGTCTGGGCGCCCGCATCATCAGCATTGCCTTTGCGATACAGGCGCTTGTCCAGCAGGTTTTCGATGCCCACGCGTACGCTCAGGTTCTTGTTGAACTCGTAGCCGCTGCTCAAGCCCATCAAGCCGTACGGGTCCACGTCCTGCTGGGCGCTGCGATCATAGTTGCTGGCGCTGCGCGAGTTGAGGGTTGGCGACTCCTGCTTGCCGTAGTAGGTGCCGCTGACCTGGAACGACAGCTTGTCGGTGGCCTGCCAGTCCAGCGTGGTGTTGACCGTGTACTTGGGAATGACGCTCAGCGGCTCGCCGGTGTCCTTGTCCTTGGAGTCGATCATGTAGGTCAGGTTGGTGTTCCAGTCCAGGTCGTCGCGCAAGCTCATGAACAGGTTGCCTTCGACCCCCTGCACCAGCGCGGCGCCGCTGTTTTCCCATTCCAGCACACGGCGCCCGCCGTCCAGGCGGTAGGCGGCGGTGTTGCTGGCGTTGATTTTGTTCTTGTAGTCATTACGGAAGTAAGTCGCGCTGGTGCGCCAGGTGCCTTTGTCATAGGCCAGGCCAATTTCCTTGTTGACGCTGATTTCCGGTTTCAGGTCCGGGTTGCCCACCAGGTAGCAGCCACCGGAGTTGGTTTCGCCGGCGTTGCAGCCGTTGCCACGGCTGTACAGCAAGTAGTTGGGGTTGGACTGGTACAGGTTGGGCGTCTTGTAGGCCCGGGCAATCCCGCCCTTGAGGCTCAGTTCATCGGTCAACTGGTGCGAGGCGTTGAGGCTCGGGCTCCAGTTGCCGCCGTATTCTTCATGATCGTCGTAGCGCAGGCCGGGAGTGATGATGGTCTTGCTGCCGACTTCGATGTTGTCCTCGGCGAACAGCGCGTAGCTCGAGGCCGTGGTCTTGGTGCTGCTGCGGCTCATCCCCGGAATGCTCGGCACGCCGCCGGTGCCTGGGTCGTAGCTTTGTGGGCGCAGCGAGCCTGGGTCGTTCATCGATTCGTAGAGGTATTCGCTGCCCAGGGTCAGCACCTGCTCGGTGCCGAAACTCAGGGGCAGGTTGACCTCGGCGGTGGCCCGGGTGTTGCGCAGGCGCGATTCGAAACGGCCAGCGGTGGCGGAGGGTGCGCCCTCGCCGGAGCCGGCCAGGCCTTCGTTGAGGCGTGCGTTGCGGGTCAGGTCGTGGCTCAGGGAGGCCAGGGTCGAGCCCCAGTCGAACTCGCCACGGTGGGTGGCGGAGAAACTGCTGCGCTGGATCACGCTGGTTTCTTTGCCGACCAGGCTGTTAACGAACACGCCGCCGCCGTTAAGCATGGTGTCGCCGGCGAAGATATTGCCCTGGCGGCTGTAGCTGGCTTCCAGGTCCAGGGTTTGCTCAGGGGTGAATTGCCAACTGAGCAAGCCGTTGACGTCTTTGTTGCGCACACCCTCGCGGCCGGCAACCAGCGAGTCGGCGGTGGCCTGTTCAGCCTGGTTGATGGTGGAGTCGTCGGCATCGGTCTTGTTCAGGCCGCCATACACCCGGAACGCCAGGGTATCGCTCAGCGGCCCGCTGAGGTTGAAGTTGGTGCGCTTGCTCATGCCTTCGGCATCGTCTTCGGGCAGCGACACGTAAGTGGTCAGCGAGCCGTGCAACTGGTCGGTGGGGCGCTTGGTGATGATGTTGATCACCCCGCCCATGGCCCCGGAGCCGTAGCGCGCGGCGGCCGGGCCGCGCAGGATTTCAATGCGTTCGACTTCCTCGGCCGGTACCCAGTTGGTTTCGCCACGGGTATCACGGTCGCCGCTCCAGCCGTAGCGCACGGCATTGCGCGAGGTCGACGGCTTGCCATCGATCAGGATCAGGGTGTTTTCCGGGCCCATGCCGCGCAGGTCGATCTGGCGGTTGTTGCCACGGCTGCCGCTGGAACTGTTGCCGCTCAGGTTGACGCCGGGTTCACGGCGGATGATGTCCGACAGGTCGTTGGTGGGTGGGCGTTTCTTGATATCTTCGGCGGTGATGATCGACACGCCGGGGGCCTGCTTGAGCTCTTCGGCGGCGGTGCCCAGGATGCGCGTTTCGCTCAGCTCCAGGGCCTGGGAGGTGCCATCGACGGGCAGGTCGCTAGCTTCTACCGGCACTTTGTCGCGCTCTCTTTCCAGGGTGTCCGCCAGCAGCGCAGGGGATGAAAGGGCGGCGATAAACGCCAGGGAGAAGTGGCTGAGCCTGAATCGAGGTGACATGTCCGCAAAATCCTTTATGAAAGGTGGCAACTGAGCGAGATGCACCAGAATTGCCTTCCAGCAGGATTCGGCGCGCTCTACGCGCCGGAATGCTAGTCATTATCAAATACAAGTAAATATCATTTACAATTTTTACACTTAGCTAAAAACAAAAAAGCCCCTCCCGCCAGACTGATGCGCAATCTGGCGGGAGAGGCTGTACAACGCTGTATCGCCCTGTGGCAGCGGGCTTGTGTGGGAGCGGGCTTGCCCGCGATGCAGGCACCTTGCACTGTCAGTTAAACCGCGCTGATGCTATCGCGGGCAAGCCCGCTCCCACACAAGCCCACCCCTACAGGGGGTTAGGCGACGAATTGCTCCGCGTGATGGCAAGCCACCTGGCGGTTGTCCAGTTCGCGCAGCAGCGGTTCTTCACTGCTGCAGCGCTCGGTCGCATACGGGCAGCGCTTGTGGAAGGCGCAGCCGGAGGGCGGGTTCAGCGGGTTGGGTAACTCACCGACGATCTTGATCTTCGGCTTGTTCGGGTCCGGGTGAATGGTCGGGGTGGCCGACAGCAACGCCTGGGTATAAGGGTGCAGCGGGCGCTCGTAGATGTCGTTCTTCGCGCCCATTTCCACCGGGCGGCCGAGGTACATCACCATCACGTGGTCGGCAACGTGTTGCACCACCGCCAGGTTGTGGGAGATGAACACATACGCCGTGTTGTACTGCTGCTGCAGGTCCATGAACAGGTTGAGCACCTGGGCCTGGATCGACACGTCCAGCGCCGAGGTTGGTTCATCCGCCACCAGCACCTTGGGTTGCAGCATCATCGCGCGGGCCAGGGCGATCCGCTGGCGCTGGCCCCCGGAGAACATGTGCGGGTAGCGCTGATAATGCTCAGGGCGCAGGCCCACCTGCTTCATCATCGCCTGGACCTTTTCACGGCGCTCGGCGGCGGACAGATTGGTGTTGATCAGCAGCGGCTCGCCCAGTTGATCGCCGACTTTCTGCCGTGGGTTCAACGAGGCGTAGGGGCTCTGGAACACCATCTGCACGTCTTTGCGCAGTTGCTTGCGCTGGGCCTTGTCGGCGCCGGCGACTTCCTGGCCGGCGATTTTCAAGGAGCCGGACGACGGCTCTTCAATCAGCGTCAGCGCGCGGGCCAGGGTGGATTTGCCGCACCCGGACTCACCCACCACGGCGAGGGTCTTGCCGGCTTCCAGCTCGAACGACACGCCATTGAGGGCGCGCACGGTGGCGTGGCCCTTGAACAGGCCACGGGACACTTCGTAGTGACGGGTCAGGTCGCGGGCGGTAAGAACGACGGCCATTACGCCACCTCCTGGTTCAAGGGGTAGAAGCAGCGCACAAGGCTGTGGGCTTGCGGGTCCAGGGTCGGACGGGTCTGGCGGCAGCTGTCTTGCACATACGGGCAGCGTGGCGACAGCAGGCAGCCTTGCGGGCGGTCATAACGGCCGGGGACGATGCCCGGCAGCGTCGACAGACGCGCAGCGCCCATGCTGTGTTCCGGGATCGCGGCCAGCAATGCCTCGCTGTACGGGTGCGCCGGTACGTCGAACAGGCCGGGCACCTGGCCGACTTCCACTGCTTGGCCGGCGTACATCACGCACACGCGCTGGGCGGTTTCGGCCACTACCGCGAGGTCGTGGGTGATCAGCACCAAGCCCATGTTCTGCTCTTTTTGCAGGGCCAGCAGCAGCTCCATGATCTGCGCCTGGATGGTCACGTCCAGGGCCGTGGTCGGCTCGTCGGCGATCAGCAGTTTTGGCTCGCCGGCAATCGCCATGGCAATTGCCACACGCTGGCTCATGCCGCCGGACAGCTGGTGCGGATAGGCATCCATGCGGCTGGAAGCGCCTGGGATCTCGACCTTTTCCAGCAGTTCGATGGCACGCTTGCGCGCTTGCTTGCCGGACATCTTCAGGTGCAGGCGCAGTACTTCTTCAATCTGGAAACCCACGGTGTAGCTGGGGTTCAGCGCGGTCATCGGGTCCTGGAACACCATCGCCAGGTCTTTGCCGACGATCTGCCGGCGCTGGCGGTTGCTCAGCTTGAGCATGTCCTTGCCGTCGAAGGTCAGGGAGTCGGCGGTGACGATGCCGGGATGCTCGATCAGGCCCATCAGCGCCATCATGGTCACGGATTTACCCGAACCCGACTCGCCAACGATGGCCAGTACTTCGCCTTTGTCCACGGCCAGATCGAGGCCATCGACCACCGGCACAGCGGTTTTGTCGCCGAAGCGCACATTGAGATTCTTGATTTCTAGCAGTGACATGGGAATCTCCTCACGCGGCATTCTTGAGTTTCGGGTCCAGCGCATCGCGCAGTCCGTCGCCCATCAGGTTGATTGCCAGCACGCTGAGCAAAATGGTCAAGCCAGGTAGGCTTACAACCCACCAGGCGCGTTCGATGTAGTCACGGGCCGAAGCCAGCATGGTGCCCCACTCAGGCGTCGGCGGTTGTACGCCAAGGCCGAGGAAGCCCAGGGCGGCGGCATCGAGAATCGCCGAGGAGAAGCTCAAGGTGGCCTGCACGATCAATGGCGCCATGCAGTTGGGCAGCACGGTGACGAACATCAGGCGCGGCAGGCCGGCACCGGCCAGGCGCGCGGCGGTCACGTAGTCACGGTTGAGCTCGCCCATCACCGCCGCGCGGGTCAGGCGCACGTAGGACGGCAACGACACAATGGCAATCGCGATCACGGTGTTGATCAGGCCAGGGCCGAGGATGGCGACAATCGCCACGGCCAGCAGCAGCGAGGGCAGGGCCAGCATGATGTCCATCAGACGCATGATGGTCGGGCCGAGCAAGCGCGGGAAGAACCCGGCGAACAGGCCCAGCAGGATCCCCGGGATCAGCGACATCACCACCGACGACAAACCGATCAGCAATGACAGGCGCGAGCCCTGGATCAGGCGCGACAGCAAGTCACGGCCCAGTTCGTCGGTGCCCAGCAAAAACTGCATCTGCCCGCCTTCCAGCCACGACGGCGGGGTCAGCAGGAAGTCGCGGTATTGCTCGCTGGGGTTATGGGGCGCGACCCAGGGGGCGAAAATCGCGCAGAACACGATCAGCAACATAAACAGCAGGCCGGCAACCGCGCCCTTGTTCTTGGAGAAGGCTTGCCAGAATTCTTTGTACGGCGACGGGTACAGCAGGCTCTGATCGACTGCTGACACTTGAGTTGGTGTGGTCATGGTCATGGTCTCAGCGCTGGTGACGGATGCGTGGGTTGGCGAAGCCGTAGAGGATATCCACCACGAAATTCACCAGGATCACCAGGCAGGCGATCAGCAGGATGCCGTTTTGCACCACCGGGTAGTCCCGCGCGCCAATGGCTTCGATCAGCCATTTGCCGATGCCGGGCCAGGAGAAGATGGTCTCGGTCAAGACCGCACCGGCCAGCAGCGTGCCGACTTGCAGGCCGACCACGGTCAGCACCGGGATCAGCGCGTTACGCAGGCCGTGCACGAACACCACGCGCGCCGGCGACAGGCCCTTGGCCTTGGCGGTGCGGATGTAGTCTTCGCGCAGGACTTCAAGCATCGAGGAGCGGGTCATCCGCGCAATCACTGCCAGCGGGATGGTGCCGAGCACGATGGCCGGCAGGATCAGGTGATGCAGTGCATCCCAGAACGCGTCCGGTTCGTCGGCCAGCAGGGTGTCGATCAGCATGAAGCCGGTGCGTGGCTCGATGTCGTAGAGCAGGTCGATACGCCCGGAAACCGGGGTCCAGCCCAGGCTTACCGAGAAGAACATGATCAGGATCAGGCCCCACCAGAAGATCGGCATCGAATATCCCGCCAGGGAGATGCCCATCACCCCATGGTCGAACAGGGATCCTCGCTTGAGTGCCGCGATCACCCCGGCCAATAGCCCGAGGATGCCGGCGAACAACAGGGCGGCCATGGACAGTTCCAGGGTCGCGGGGAACAGGGCGCTGAACTCGGTCCACACGCTGGTGCGGGTACGCAGGGATTCGCCGAGGTCGCCTTGGGCGAGCTTGCCGACGTAGTCCAGGTATTGCGCATACAAGGGTTTGTTCAAGCCAAGGCGTTCCATTGCCTGGGCGTGCATCTCGGGGTCAACCCGCCTTTCGCCCATCATGACTTCTACGGGGTCGCCAGGGATCATGCGAATCAACGCAAAGGTCAGCAGCGTGATGCCGAAGAATGTGGGGATCAATAACCCCAATCGGCGGGCAATAAAACTAAACATCGTGTTGTGTACCTCAATCAGCCGGTTAGGCAGGTCCGGCCCCGTCAACGTCGACGGGGCCGGGCGTCTCTTATTACTTCACCTGGGTGGTGGCGAAGTTATTGTTGGTCAGGGGGCTTTGGGTATAACCCTCGACGTTCTTGCGCATGGCAGTGAACATTTTCGGGTAAGCCATGGGGATCCACGGTTGGTCCTTGTCGAAAACGTCCAGCGCTTGTTCATAGAGTGTGGCGCGCGCGGCGGGTTCAGCCACGGCGCGGGCCTTGTCGATCAGGCCCTGAAACTCTTCGTTACACCAGCGGGCGTAGTTTTCGCCGTTTTTCGCTGCATCGCAACTCAGGTTCGGCGTGAGGAAGTTGTCTGGGTCGCCGTTGTCCCCGGCCCAGCCGGCGGAAACCATGTCGTGCTCGCCGGCTTTGGCGCGCTTGAGCATCTCGCCCCACTCCATGACCTTGATATTGACCTTGAGGCCAATCTGCGCCAGATCCGCCTGCATGCGCTGGGCGCCGAGCATAGGGTTGGGGTTGGTCGGGCCGCCGCCGTTGCGGGTGAACAGGCTGAACTCGGTGCCTTCCGGCACGCCGGCTTCCTTGAGCAGGGCACGGGCCTTGTCCAGGTCGCGGGCCGGGTTTTTCAGCTTGTCGTTGAAGCCTAGCAGGGTCGGCGGGTACGGGCCGGTGGCGTCGATGGCATTGCCTTTGCCGTACAGGGATTCGTTATAGCCATGTTTGTCGAACGCGATGTTGATTGCGTGGCGTACCCGCGCGTCGCTCATGTACTTGTGGGTGGTGTTCATGGCGGTGTAGGCGGTGGTCATCGCCGCCAGTTCCGCGACCTTCAGGTTTGGATCGGCCTTGATGCTGGGCAGGTCGTCAGGCTTGGGATACAGGGCGATCTGGCACTCATTGGCCTTGAGCTTTTGCAGGCGCACGTTGTTATCCACCGCGATGGCGAGGATCAGCGGGTCGGCGGGCGGCTTGCCACGGAAGTATTCCGGGTTGGCCTTGAAGCGCACCTGGGCGTCCTTCTGGTAGCGGGTAAAGATGAACGGGCCGGTGCCGATCGGCTTGCTGTTGAGCTCGCCGGTCTTGTTGGCGGCCAGCAGCTTGTCGGCGTACTCGGCAGAGTGGATGGCGGTGAAGGGCATCGCGACATCGGCCAGGAACGGAGCTTCAGGGCGGGTCAGGGTGAAGACCACGGTGTGGTCATCGGTCTTCTCGACGCTTTTGAGCAGTTCCTTGAAACCCATGCTTTCGAAATAGGGGAAGCCGGTGGTGGACTTGTTGTGCCACGGGTGTTTGGGGTCCAGTTGGCGCTGGAAGCTCCAGAGCACGTCGTCGGCATTCAGGTTGCGCGTGGGCTTGAAGTAGTCGGTGGTGTGGAACTTGACGTCATCTCGCAGGTGGAAGGTATAGGTCAGGCCGTCCTCGCTGATGTCCCACGATTTGGCGAGTGCGGGTTGGATTTCAGTGGTGCCGGGCTTGAAGTCCACCAGGCGGTTGAACATGGTTTCGGCGGCGGCATCGGCGGTGACGGCCGTGGTGTACAGGACCGGGTCGAAGCCTTCCGGACTGGCTTCGGTGCAGACCACCAGGGGTTTGGCCGATACGCCGATAGCGACGCTTAATAGCGCAGCGGCAACGGCAGCTTGTAGCGGGAGCATTTTCATTCAGAGCCCTCTGCAATCGATGGGACCAGGCAAGCGTAGACGGCGGGCTCGTCCTGAGCCCGCCGTCTACCTGGTGCGATTTAAAGAATGTTGAACGGGACGGTGGTAACCAGACGGAATTCTTTGACGCTGCCGTCAAACTGGTTGGCGCTGCCACGGTGTTCGACGTAGGTGGCACGAATCGCGGTGGCCTTGAGCGGGCCGCTCTGGACCGCGTATGCCGCGCCCACGCCGTATTCCTGGTGTTTTTCGCCGTCCTGGGTCTCGATGCCGGTGTAGGCGTAGGCGCCGTTGCTGTTCCCGGTGTAGTGGGTACCGTCGATGCCCCAGCCGCGTGCGGAGTAGATGTTGAACTTCAGGCCCGGCACACCGTATTCGGCCATGTTGATGGCGTAGGCGACCTGGAAGGATTTCTCGTTCGGGCCGTTGAAGTCCGACGTCAGGGAGTTGGCCAGGTAGATGCCGTTGGTTTCGTGCAGGTAGTCGAAGTACTCGTTACCGTTCACTTGCTGGTAGGAGAAGGTCAGGCTGTGAGCCTGGTGAGCCAATCCAAGGGACAGGGAGTAGGTATCGTTGTCGATCTCCCCCATCAGCTTTTTGCCTTCATCGACGGTCTTGTAGTAGTTCAGGCCGGTGGTCAAGGCCAGGACTTGGCTGTCACCCAACTGGTGGGTTGCACCGAAGTAGTACTGGTTCCAGAAGTCCTTGACGTTGGCGCCGAAGAAGCTGGTTTTCAGGCTCTCGAACGGCTGGTAGTTGGCGCCCAGGGTGTAGACCTTGTCGGTTGTCGCACTGTTGGCGCCTTGTTGGCTGTACTCGCTGCGGAACTTCGACAGGCTCTGTTCGGAACGTGGGGAGACGCGGTCAAACACGCCGCCCTGGAACGACAGGTTGCTGAACTCTTCGCTGTTGAAGCTCACACCCTGGAAGCTCGATGGCAGGGGACGGTTGCCGATGGTATCGACGATGCCGCTGCTGAAGTTCTGGCGACCGGCCGTCAAGGTGGTGTTGGAGACACGGAACTGCACGTTGGCCAGGCCCAGTTTGCTCCACTGGTCTACGGCATTACCGTCAGAGTCAGCCAAGGTACGGTTAGAGCCGCCCTTGATATCGCGTTTGCTGCGGTCCAGAACCAGAGCGTTGTACACCGCTACTTCGGTCTTGACGCCAACAGTGCCCTGGGTGAACCCCGAGCTGGCGTTGAGGATGGTGCCCTGGATCCAGTTGGTACGGTTGCGGTCGGTCTTCGCCACACCGTGCTCTTTGTATTTGAACTTGCCACCACGGTACAGGCTCTCGTGGGAGTACCAGTTACGCGTGGTGCCGCCCAGGCTGAAATCTTCGATAAAGCCCTTGGCCTCGCTTTGGGCGCTGGCACTGGCCAGCGTGGTCGGCACGAATTGCTGGCTTGCAGGTTCGGCGTAAGCGGTGGCGGTGATGCTGCTGATGGCCATGGCCAGTAGCACTTTGCTGCTCAATTTCATGGGTGGAGCTCCTTTGGTTCTCTTTTTTTTATGCCGGCCTTATTGGGTGAACCGGCTATTGGGTGTGTAACTCTTCAAGCATTTGCAAACGTTTGCTGTAGGAGATTTCGCGAATTACAGCTACACGTTTGCGACAGGGCCAACGTAGCCCTGCGCATCCGGTTATTTTTTTATGGGGTGATACTGACGCCCGAGAACACGTTGCGGCCGAAGGGGCTCACTTTGAAACCTTCGACCTTGGTGCTTAACGGCTGGTTGACCGTCGAGTGGGCGACAGGCGTGATCGGCACCTGCTGTTTGAGCAGTTGCTGCGCCTGTTTGTACAGAACAGTCCTTCGTTCACGGTCGGTGACGACCTTGGCTTGCTTGATCAGCTTGTCGTACGCCGGGTCACACCACATCGAGTAGTTGTTCCCGCCGATGGCGTCGCAGCTGTAGAGGGTGCCCAGCCAGTTGTCCGGGTCGCCGTTGTCGCCGGTCCAGCCGATCAGGCTGATATCGTGCTCGCCGTTCTTGATGCGCTTGATGTACTCGCCCCACTCATAGCTGACGATCTTGACCTTGAGGCCGATCTTGGCCCAGTCGCTTTGCAGCATCTCGGCCATCAGCTTGGCGTTGGGGTTGTACGGGCGCTGGACGGGCATGGCCCACAGGGTGATCTCGGTGCCTTCCTTGACGCCGGCAGCCTTGAGCAATTCCTTGGCTTTTTCCGGGTTGTAGGCGCTGTCCTTGATGGTGTCGTCATAGGACCACTGGGTTGGCGGCATACCGTTGACCGCCAGTTGCCCCGCGCCCTGGTACACGGCATTGAGAATGCTCTGCTTGTTCACCGCCATGTCCAGGGCCTGGCGTACTTCGAGTTGGTCGAAGGGCTTGTGTCGCACGTTGTAGGCGATGTAGCCGAGGTTGAAGCCGGGCTTGGTCAGCAGTTGCAGGTTCGGGTCGGCCTTGAGGGCGTCGACGTCGGCGGGGCGTGGATGCAGGGTGACCTGGCATTCGTTGGCCTTGAGCTTCTGCACGCGCACCGAGGCGTCGGTGTTGATGGCGAAAATCAGCTGGTCGAGCTTGACCTTGCTCGGGTCCCAGTAGTGTTTGTTGCCGGCGAAACGGATCTGCGAATCCTTCTGGTAACGCTGGAACACGAACGGCCCGGTGCCGATCGGCTTCTGGTTGATATCGCTGGGTTTGCCGGCCTTGAGCAGTTGCTCGGCATATTCGGCCGAGAGGATCGCGGCGAAGCTCATGGCGATGTTCTGGATAAACGCGGCGTCGACCGTGTTCAGGGTCATCACCACGGTGTACGGGTCGGTTTTCTCGACCTTGGCGATGTTCTTGTTCAGGCTCATCCCGTTGAAGTACGGGAACTCGGTGGGGTAGGCCTTGCGAAACGGGTGGTCGGGGTCAAGCATGCGATTGAAGGTGAATAGCACGTCATCGGCGTTGAAATCCCGTGTCGGCTTGAATTCCTTGTTGCTGTGGAACTTCACCCCTTCGCGCAAGTGGAAGGTGTAGGTCAGGCCGTCTGGCGAAATATCCCACTTAGTAGCCAGCCCTGGTACGACGCCGGTTTCACCCTTTTCGAACTCAACCAGGCGGTTGTAGATCGGTTCGGCCGCATCGTTGTCGGTGGCGGTGGTGTATTGCGCGGTGTCGAACCCGGCCGGGCTGCCTTCGGAGCAGAACACCAGGCTTTTCTTCTCGGCAGCCTGGCCCATCGAGGCGACGGCCAGCAGGCCGGTGCCAAATATCGCGGATAGAACGGTGGTATGGCGCATGACTGTCCCCCAATCCATGTTTATCGTTTTCGTCAGTGAACAGTCGCCACGCCTTACCTGGCTTGGCGAAAGCACTGCTCCCATCCACAGCAAATGCCGTATCGGAACTACGCGTTTGCCTACCTCGACGTTAGGGAACGAGGGCAGGGCAGTAAATGCGCAGAACCGGACAGACCGTGTAGGTATCGGACGGAACCTGCGCAGTTAGCTGCTGTAGGACGGCAGCCTCTTCGAAAGTAGTTCGATTCCTAGGATCTTGGCGGATGCAATAACGGCGACGTTATGAAACGTCGCCGTCAAAGATCACTACTTGCTGACGCTCACCCCGTAGAAGGAATTCAAGCCAAATGGGCTGATCTTGAAGTCCTGCACGTTGGAACGCATGGGTTGATACACCGTCGAGTGCGCGATAGGTGTCATGGGGACTGCATCTTTGAGGACGTGTTGCGCCTGTTTATACAGTTCGGTGCGCTTGGCGACGTCCGAGGTGGCCTTGGCTTCTTTTACGATGCCGTCGAATTTCTTGTCACACCATTTGGAGAAGTTGTTGCCGGACAGGGAGTCGCAGCCGAACAGCACGTTCAGCCAGTTGTCCGGGTCACCGTTATCACCGCTCCAGCCGATGATCATGGCCTGGTTCTCGCCGCCCTTGGAGCGCTTGATGTACTCACCCCACTCGTAGCTGACGATGTTGACCTTCAAGCCGATCTGCTTCCAGTCGTTTTGCAGCATCTCGGCCATCAGCTTGGCGTTGGGGTTGTACGGACGCTGGACGGGCATGGCCCACAAGGTGATCTCGGTGCCTTCCTTGACGCCGGCTTGCTTGAGCAGTTCCTTGGCCTTGGCCACGTCGTGCGGGACGTCCTTGATGGTCTCGTCATAGGACCACTGGGTCGGCGGCATGGCGTTGACCGCCAGTTGGCCTGCGCCCTGGTACACCGAGTCGATGATCTGCTGCTTGTTGACCGACATGTCCAGGGCCTGGCGCACGCGCAGGTCGGCCAATGGGTTGGCGGCAGTCTGGCCCTTGAGCACAGGCATGACGTTGTAGGCGATATAGCCCAGGTTGAAACCGGCCTGGTGCGGCAGTTTCAAAGTCTTGTCCTCGCCCAGTGCCTTGAGGTCGGCCGGACGTGGGAACAAGGTCACCTGGCATTCGTTCTTCTTGAGCTTCTGGATACGCACCGATGGGTCGGTGGTGATGGCGAAGATCAGGTTATCGATCTTCACGTCTTCAGGCTTCCAGTAGTCCTTGTTGCCGGTGTAGCGGATGTTGGAGTCTTTCTGGTAGCTCTTGAACACGAACGGACCAGTGCCGACCGGCTTCTGGTTGATGTCCTGGGGCTTGCCTTCCTTCAACAGTTGGGCGGCGTACTCAGCCGACTGTAGCGAGGCGAAGCTCATGGCCAGGTTTTGGATAAACGCGGCGTCCACGGTGCCAAGGGTGAACTTGACGGTGTGGTCGTCGATTTTCTCGATGTTCTTGATGTTGGTGTCCATCCCCATGTCCGTGAAGTACGGGAACTCGGTGGGGTAGGCCTTACGGAATGGATCGTCTTTATTGATCATCCGGTTGAAGGTGAAGAGGACGTCGTCGGCGTTGAATTCACGAGTTGGCTTGAAGTACGGCGTGGTGTGGAACTTGACCCCTTCGCGCAGGTGGAAGGTGTAGGTCAGGCCGTCTTCGGAAACGTCCCAACTGGTGGCCAGGCCAGGAATCACGGCGGTGCCGCCGCGTTCGAACTGGCTGAGCCGGTTGAACATGGTTTCGGCCGAAGCATCGAAGTCTGTTCCGGTGGTGTATTGGCCTGGGTCGAAACCCGCCGGGCTCCCTTCGGAGCAGAACACCAGATTAGTCGCCGCCTGGGCGAAAGGTGCAGCGGCCATTAAACCGGCGCTGACTAAAAACGGAATGACTGCGTGTTTAAGCATGTTGGCCTCATGATTTGTTGTCATTTTTGGAATTGAGGGCGACCTCGTGAGTCGGCCTGCGGATACTTATGCAGGCCCCATACCCATTGCAAGACGTTGAGAGGCTACAACTGCCAAAGAGTGGTACGAACGTACAGGAATGTCGCATTCATATAATTTTCGACACGAAACTGTATTTTCGAGGGCTTTTTTCGGTGCGTGGAGCGCACCGAATAAGCCCAACCGAGGTGTCTGGCGCACCCGGTTGGGGCATGGTTGTTACTTATTCAGACTTACGCCGTAGAACGGTGTCAGGCCAAACGGGCTGATCTTGAAGTCCTGGACTTCCTTGCGCAGCGGCTGGAAAACCGTCGAGTTCGCAATAGGCGTTATAGGTACTTGATCCTTAAGTATTTTTTGCGCCTGCTGATACCACTTGATGCGTTCGTCACGGTCACTGCTGAGCTTGGCCTTCTGCACCAGTTGGTCGTACTGCGGGTTACACCATTTTGCATAGTTGCTGCCCTTGACCGCGGCACAACTGTAGAGCACGCCCAGCCAGTTATCCGGGTCGCCGTTGTCGCCGGTCCAGCCGTAGATCATCACATCGTGCTCGCCGTTTTTTGCGCGCTTGATGTATTCGCCCCACTCATAGCTGACGATATTGGCAGTGATCCCGACTTTGGCCCAATCCTGCTGGATCATCTGTGCCGACATTCGCGCGTTGGGATTGGAGGCGCGCTGCACAGTCATCGCCCACAGATTGATGGTGGTACCTGGTGCAACCCCTGCTTCTTTTAGTAGCGCCCGGGCCTTGGCAGGGTCGTGCGGTGCGTCCTTGATGCTGGGGTCATAAGACCACTGGGCCGGCGGCAGTGCGTTCTGCGCCAATTGCCCGGCACTTTGGTACACCGCCTGGATAATCGCCGGCTTATCGATGGCCATGTCCAGGGCCTGGCGCACCTTGAGCTGGTCCAGCGGCGGATGGGTCACGTTGTAGGCCAGGAAGCCCAGGTTGAAGCCCGCCTGCTGCAGCACACGCAGGTTTGGATCCTGCTTCATCACCTCGATATCCGATGGGCGCGGATAGCCGCTGACCTGGCATTCGCCGGCCTTGAGCTTTTGCAGGCGCGACGCGGCGTCCGGGGTGATCGCAAACACCAGGCTGTCGAGTTTCACATCCTCAGGCTTCCAATAGTCTTTATTGGCGACGTAGCGAATCTGCGAGTCCTTCTGGTAGCGCTTGAACACAAACGGCCCGGTGCCGATCGGTTTCTGGTTGATATCGGCGGCCTTGCCGTCTTTAAGCAACTGCGCCGCGTACTCGGCTGATTGCACGGACGCAAAGCTCATGGCCAGGTTCTGCACAAAAGCGGCATCGACGTTATTGAGGTTGAAGCGCACGCTGTGCTCGTCGAGCTTTTCCACGCTTTTGATCGTGGTGTTCAGGCCCATATCGGTGAAGTACGGCGACTCGGACGGGTAGGCCTGGCGGAATGGATGGTTGGCGTCCAGCAGGCGCTGGAAAGTGAACAGCACATCGTCGGCATTGAAGTCGCGGGTCGGGGTGAAGTACTCGGTGCTGTGGAACTTGACCCCGTCGCGCAGGTGAAAGGTGTAGGCCAGGCCGTCCTTGGACACCTCCCAACGGGTCGCCAGGCCCGGCTCGACTTCGGTCCCGCCGCGCTTGAACTGGGTGAGGCGGTTGAACACGGTTTCGGCCGAGGCATCAAAATCGGTGCCGCTGGTGTACTGGCTTGGATCGAACCCGGCGGGGCTGGCTTCGGAGCAGTAGACCAGGGTGCTTGCCGCCTGGGCCGTGGGCATGCACGCCAGCAGGCTGGCAGCGAGAAGGAGCGGCTTGAAGACAGTTCTATCCATGGTGACCCCTGAGATGGCAGGTAAACAACGGCCAAAAAAAACGGCGGTCACCGAGGTTACCGCCGTTGTGGGTCATCAGGTAAGGCTTATGGCATCTGTACTTCAATCACGCCATCGGCGCTCATGCTGACCTGGCTGGTGCCGGCTTCGACTTCAGGTGTCGGCGCCGAATCCATTGCCGCCGCCTTCATCATCATGCCGCCATTTCGCGCGTACGGCATTGGGTAGCCGTTGGTGTTGAAGTTCAGGTTAACGATCTTGTAGCCCTTGCCGCCGAGTGCATCGGTGGCCAGTTGGGCGCGGGCCTTGAACGCGGCGACCGCATCCTTGAGCAGGGCATCTTCGCTGGCCTTGCGGGTTGGGTCGGCAATGGCGAAGTCCATATTGTCCATTTTCAGGGTGTTGAGCAGCTCGCCGGTGAGCTTGGACAGCGCCGGAAAGTCCGCGCTTTCCAGGCGCAGTTCGGCGCGCTCGCGCCAGCCGGTGATCTTCTGGTTCTTGTTGTCGTAGATCGGATAGCTGTTGCGGCTGCCCTGGCGCAGGGTCACGCCTTTTACTTCGCGAGCCTCGCCCAACGCCTTGTTCATGATGGTCGTGACTTCGGCGGCGAGCTTGGCCGGGTCGGTGTTTTGCGACTCGGTGTAGAGAGTGACGATCATCTTGTCACGGGCCACTTCCTGGCTGACTTCGGCCCGCAGGGAAATCTGGTTGTAGTGCAGTTGATCGGCGGCCAGCGCAGGCAGGCTGGCGACGCTGAGGGCAATAAGGGCGGCACTGCGAGTGAAACGTGACATGGAAGCTCCTTGAGGGTGATCGTGTTCGGTAAGACTGTAGACGGGCGATTGGGGTTCGGCGGGTTACAAATTCTCTACATCTGGGTACGATGCCGACGAACGGTAAAATCCGCCTTGACCCTTCATATAAGCCATGACCTGCGTCAAAGGGCCACACACGCGCTGCCTGTACTGTCGCTTCGTTTATACTTGCTGCGATCCGCCTGGAGCGCTCATCAGGAGAGCTCATGCTCGCCCCCGTAAAACTGACTTCCGCCACTCGCCAGAACCTCTGGCGCCTGACGTTTATCCGCACCCTGGTGCTGGCCGCACAGGCCGGTTCCGTCGGGCTCGCCTATTGGTTTGAACTGCTGCCGCTGCCTTGGCTGCAACTGTGGGTGACCCTGGCCTTTTCCACGGTGCTGTGTGTGTTCACGGCCATCCGGCTGCGCACCACCTGGCCAGTGACCGAGCTTGAGTACGCCCTGCAACTGGCCTGCGACCTGTTTATCCACAGTGTGTTGCTGTATTTCTCCGGTGGTTCCACCAACCCCTTCGTTTCCTATTACCTGGTACCGCTGACCATCGCCGCCGTGACCTTGCCGTGGCGCTATTCGGTGATCCTGTCGGGGATTGCCCTGGCGCTGTACACCTTGTTGCTGGCGCAGTTCTATCCCCTGGAAACCTTCCCGATCGCCCGGGAAAACCTGCAGATCTACGGCATGTGGCTGAGCTTCGCGCTGTCGGCGGCGGTGATCACGTTTTTTGCCGCGCGCATGGCCGAAGAACTGCGGCGCCAGGAAGAACTGCGCGCTATCCGCCGTGAAGAAGGCCTGCGCGACCAGCAACTGCTGGCAGTGGCGACCCAGGCCGCCGGCGCGGCCCATGAACTGGGCACGCCGCTGGCAACCATGAGCGTGCTGATCAAGGAAATGCGCCAGGACCATCACGACCCGGCCTTGCAGGACGACCTCAGCGTGCTGCAGGAACAGGTCAAGCAGTGCAAGCAAACCCTGCAGCAACTGGTGCGCGCCGCTGAAGCCAACCGGCGCCTGGCGGTGGATATGCAAGACGTCACCCAGTGGCTGGACGAAGCCCTGAACCGCTGGCACTTGATGCGGCCCGAAGCCAGTTACCGTTTCCACCTGCTGGGGCAGGGCGCAGTGCCGCGCATGGCGCCACCACCGGATTTGACCCAGGCGTTATTGAACCTGTTGAACAATGCAGCCGATGCCTGCCCGGAAGGGTTGGAAGTGCAGCTGGACTGGGATTGGGAAAACCTCACCATCAGCATTCGCGACCACGGTGCCGGTGTGCCGTTGGCCATTGCCGAGCAGATCGGCAAGCCATTCTTTACCACCAAGGGCAAAGGCTTCGGCCTGGGCCTGTTCTTGAGCAAGGCCAGCGTGACCCGTGCTGGCGGCTCGGTGAAACTTTACCCCCATGAGGAAGGCGGCACGCTCACCGAGCTGCGCCTGCCCCGTGCTGCACGAGGAGACATCGATGAGTGACGAGATCCAAGTCGAAGGCGAAGAACTGCCGCACCTGTTGCTGGTAGATGACGATGCCACCTTTACCCGCGTGATGGCGCGAGCCATGAGCCGTCGCGGGTTTCGCGTCAGCACCGCAGGTTCCGCCGAAGAAGGCCTGACCATCGCCCAGGCCGACCTGCCGGACTACGCGGCGCTGGACCTGAAAATGGACGGGGACTCGGGCCTGGTGCTGTTGCCCAAGTTGCTGGAGCTGGACCCGGAAATGCGCGTGCTGATCCTCACCGGGTACTCGAGCATTGCCACTGCGGTCGAGGCGATCAAGCGCGGCGCCTGCAACTACCTGTGCAAGCCGGCGGACGCCGATGATGTGCTGGCCGCCTTGCTCTCCGAGCATGCCGACCTCGACACCCTCGTGCCGGAGAACCCGATGTCGGTGGACCGCCTGCAGTGGGAGCACATCCAGCGCGTGCTGACCGAGCATGAAGGCAACATTTCGGCCACTGCCCGCGCCCTGGGCATGCACCGCCGGACCTTGCAGCGCAAGTTGCAGAAGCGTCCGGTACGGCGCTGAACTACGGTGAGTGGGCTTGTGTGGGAGCGGGCTTGCTCGCGAAGGCGGAATGTCAGTCAAGTCTTTAATAACTGACACTGCGCCTTCGCGAGCAAGCCCGCTCCCACATGGGATCTCCATTGTTCTGCCGATCCAGTTCCAACAAAAAGCCCGGCTGATCATCGATCAGCCGGGCTTTTTGTGTGGTTTGAAAACGCCTTACTTTTTCAAGCCGTAATGCTCATCCAGCATGCCGGGGGCGTTCGGCGTTTTTGGCGCGTAGTCCCGCGGCGGTTCCTGGTTTTCCCGCGGCGGGGTCAGGCGCTCCCGTGGGGCTTGCGTGGCATCGGAATGCAGCGCGGCCAGCAGGCGCTGACGGGTGATGTCGTCCAGGGCCAGGCGGTTGGCGCCATCGGCGAGGTGATCCTGTACTTCCTGGTAGCTCTGGGTGAGCTTCTTGACCAGGGTCGCGGTGCTGTTGAAGTGGGTAACAACCTCGTTCTGATAACTGTCAAAACGTTCCTGAATGTCATCCAGCTGACGCTGCGTGCGGTTAGGCGCGGCATTCGGCAGCAGGCGAGCAACCAGGAATCCAATGGCGACACCGGCAACCAGGGCAAGAGTCGGCAACAACCAAACTAAGAGCGAGTGTTCCACGAGTCCTTCCTCTATAAACGGCTTTGCTTTACGTTAACGGCTCGGACCTGCGCTGTATACCGCGATTAAGCTCGCAATGATGCCATGCACAGACTTTTAGCTAGACGAGTCGACCCCTTGAGAGGTCACGGAGTTCATTCCTTGCTCATGCGTGAAACCCCCGTTTTGATCGATGGCCCGGTAGGCCAATTGGAAGCCTTGTACCTGGATCACCCCGAGCCGCGTGGCCTGGCGCTGATCTGCCACCCCAACCCGGTGCAGGGTGGGACCATGCTCAATAAAGTCGTATCGACCCTGCAACGCACCGCCCGCGACGCCGGTTTGATTACTTTGCGTTTCAATTACCGTGGCGTGGGTGCCAGTGCCGGTACCCATGACATGGCCACCGGTGAAGTGGACGATGCCGAAGCTGCCGTCAGTTGGCTGCGTGAAAAACACCCGGACCTGCCCATCACCTTGCTGGGTTTCTCGTTCGGTGGATTTGTGGCCGCAAGCCTGGGCGGGCGCCTGGAAGCCAAGGGCGAAAAACTCGCGCACCTGTTCATGGTCGCTCCGGCCGTCATGCGTTTGCGTGATGAGGACCAGCTTCCACAGGGCTGCCCGCTGACCGTGATCCAGCCGCAAACCGACGAAGTGGTCGACCCGCTACTGGTCTACGACTGGTCCGCGGCCCTCAAACGCCCCCATGAGCTGCTGAAAGTGGCAGAATGCGGGCACTTTTTTCATGGCAAGCTCACCGATCTCAAGGATCTTGTGCTGCCGCGCCTTTCGAATTGATAGCAGTCTGATAAGCGATTACCCATGACGACTCGTACCCGTATCCTCACCGGCATCACCACCACCGGCACCCCGCACCTGGGCAACTACGCCGGTGCCATCCGCCCGGCGATCCTCGCCAGCCAGGATGCCAATGCCGATTCGTTCTACTTCCTGGCCGACTACCATGCCCTGATCAAGTGCGATGACCCGCAGCGCATCCAGCGCTCGCGCATGGAAATCGCCGCGACCTGGCTGGCTGGTGGCCTGGATGTGAACCGGGTGACGTTCTACCGCCAGTCCGACATCCCGGAAATTCCCGAGCTGACCTGGCTGCTCACCTGCGTCGCGGCCAAGGGCCTGCTCAACCGCGCCCACGCCTACAAGGCCTCGGTGGACAAGAACCTGGAAAACGGCGAAGACCCGGATGCCGGGATCAGCATGGGCCTGTACAGCTATCCGGTACTGATGGCGGCGGACATCCTGATGTTCAACGCGCACAAGGTGCCGGTCGGCCGCGACCAGATCCAGCACGTGGAAATGGCCCGTGATATCGGCCAGCGTTTCAACCACCTGTTTGGCAAGGGCAGGGAGTTTTTCACCATGCCCGAGGCGTTGATCGAAGAAAGCGTCGCCACCTTGCCGGGCCTGGATGGGCGCAAGATGTCGAAAAGCTATGACAACACCATCCCGTTGTTCACCAGCGCCAAGGATATGAAGGACACGATCTCGCGGATCGTCACCGACTCCCGCGCGCCGGGTGAAGCCAAGGATCCGGACAACTCGCACCTGTTCACTCTGTACCAGGCGTTCGCCACGCCTGAACAAGAGCAGCAACTGCGCAGCGAACTGCTCGATGGCCTGGGTTGGGGTGAGGCGAAGAGCCGCCTGTTCCAACTGCTGGACGGCCAGTTGGGCGAAGCCCGCGAGCGTTACCATCAATTGATGGCGCGTCCTTCGGACATGGAAGACTTGCTGCTGATCGGCGCCACGAAGGCCCGCGCCGTTGCCGGTCCATTCCTGCAAGAACTGCGTGAGGCGGTGGGCCTGCGCTCGTTCGTCAACCAGGCCCCCGAGGCTGTCAGCACCAAGAAGAAGGCCGTCAAGGCTGCGCGTTTTGTCAGCTTTCGTGAAGACGACGGCAGCTTCCGTTTCCGCCTGCTGGCGGCTGACGGCGAACAACTGTTGTTGTCGCGCAACTTCGCCGATGGCAAGGCGGCGGGCGCTGTCACCAAGCAGTTGCAGTCCGGCCAGGCGCTGGATGTGCGCAGCGAGGCCCTGGGCTTTACGGTGTGGCTCGACGGCGCGTGTATCGCCGACAGCCCGGCCTTTGCCGATAGCGCTGCGCGGGATGCCGCCATCGAAGCTGTGCGCGTGGCGTTGACCCCAATCGAAGACTGACCCGACCAAGGGTTGATTGCCATTATCCGGGGCCGTCGTTACAGTGACGGCCCGTTTTTGTTGCCTTGCTAACGAAATTATGACGCCCCTAGAACGATATCAAGCTGATCTGAAGCGCCCCGACTTCTTCCATGATGCTGCCCAGGAAACGGCGGTGCGCCACTTGCAGCGCCTGTACGAAGACCTGGTCGCCTCTTCCCAGAGCAAGCCGGGGATGCTCAGCAAGCTGTTTGGCAAGAAAGACCAGACGCCGGTCAAGGGCTTGTACTTCTGGGGCGGCGTGGGTCGCGGCAAGACTTACCTGGTCGACACCTTCTTCGAAGCGCTGCCGTTCAAGGAAAAGTCACGCACTCACTTCCACCGCTTCATGAAGCGCGTGCACGAAGAGATGAAGACCCTGCACGGCGAGAAGAACCCGCTGACTATCATCGCCAAGCGCTTTTCCCAAGAGGCGCGGGTGATTTGTTTCGATGAGTTCTTCGTGTCCGATATCACCGACGCGATGATTCTCGGCACCCTGATGGAGGAGTTGTTCAAGAACGGCGTGACCCTGGTCGCCACCTCGAACATCGTGCCGGACGGCCTGTACAAGGACGGCCTGCAGCGCGCGCGCTTCCTGCCGGCCATCGCCCTGATCAAGCAGCACACCGATATCGTCAACGTCGACAGCGGCGTCGACTACCGCCTGCGTCACCTTGAGCAAGCCGAGCTGTTCCACTTCCCCCTGGACGACGCGGCCCACGAAAGCCTGCGCAAGAGCTTCCGCGCGCTGACCCCGGAATGCACCCAGGCGGTGGAAAACGATAAGTTGATGATCGAAAATCGCCAGATCATTGCCCTGCGTACTTGCGATGACGTGGCCTGGTTCGACTTCCGCGAACTGTGCGACGGCCCGCGCAGCCAGAACGACTACATCGAACTGGGCAAGATCTTTCACGCCGTGATCTTGAGTGGCGTCGAGCAAATGAGCGTCACCACCGACGACATCGCCCGGCGCTTTATCAACATGGTCGATGAATTCTATGACCGGAACGTCAAGCTGATCATCTCGGCTGAAGTCGAACTCAAGGACCTCTACACCGGTGGGCGCTTGAACTTCGAGTTCCAACGGACCTTGAGCCGCTTGCTGGAGATGCAGTCCCACGAATTCCTGGCGCGGGCGCACAAGCCTTAGGCAAACACCGAACCAAAATGTGGGAGCGGGCTTGCTCGCGAATGCGGTGTATCAGTCGGCTTATTCGTTAACTGACACACCGCATTCGCGAGCAAGCCCGCTCCCACATTTGATTGTGCCCGGCTTTAGTTAGGCGGCCTGCTGGAATTGCTGGCGATACTGATTCGGCGACAACTCCGTGTGCTGCCTGAACAGCCGCGCAAAGAAGCTCGCATCGTCATACCCCACCTCATAGCTGATGGTCTTGATGCTCTTGCGGCTGCCCGACAGCAAGCCCTTGGCCGTCTCGATCCGCAGCCGTTGCAGGTAATGCAACGGCTTGTCGCCGGTAGCCGTCTGGAACCTTCGCATAAAGTTGCGGATGCTCATGCCGTGTTCGCGGGCCACGTCCTCAAAGCGGAATTTGTCGGCGAAGTGCTCCTCGAGCCAATGCTGGATCTGCAGGATGATTACGTCCTGGTGCAGCTTCTGCCCGCCAAAACCGATGCGCCCCGGCGCGTAGTTGCGCTGCACTTCGTAGAGAATGTCGCGGGCCACGGCCTGGGCGATGTTGGCGCCGCAAAAACGCTCGATCAGATAGATATACAGATCGCAGGCCGACGTGGTGCCGCCGGCGCAGTACAGGTTGTCGGCGTCGGTCAGATGCTTGTCCTGATTGAGCTGGACCTTGGGGAAGCGTTCGCTGAAGGCGTTGAAGAAGCGCCAGTAGGTGGTCGCCTCCTTGCCATCGAGCAGGCCGGCTTCGGCGAGCCAGAACACCCCGGTGGCCTCACCGCATAGCACCGCCCCCCGGGCATGCTGCTCGCGCAGCCACGGCAGGATCTGCGGGTAACGTCTGCTCAGGGCGTCGAAGTCGTCCCAGAACGCCGGCAGCACAATGATGTCGGCGTTTTCCAGGCCACCGTCCACCGGCATGATCACATCGCTGAAGCTGCATACCGATTGCCCGTCGGGGCTTACCAGGCGGGTTTCAAAGGCCGGCGTGAGGCCTAGGCCCTGTTGTTTGCCGTAACGCAGGCTGGCGAGGTGGAAGAAATCCTTGGCTTGCATGAGGGTAGAAGCAAACACCCGATCAATGGCCAAAATGCTGACGCGCCGCAAGGGCGTGGAGACGAGGCTAGACATAATTTCGATTATTCTTATAGGGGAAAGTGGTCAACTAACGGCTGGATCGTCTTATTTTTTGTCGCATGTGTCCAGTGTCCCGTGACGTCCGTGCAGCTTAGGCTCTGTGATCTTGTTTTTGTCTGACAATCGACGCAGGTGACTCATGATTCCCAGAACCTTGTTCAGCTCCGAGCACGAACTCTTCCGCCAGAGCGTGCGCACCTTCCTCGAAAAAGACGCGGTGCCGTTCCATGCGCAATGGGAGAAGCAGGGCCATATTGACCGCGCCCTGTGGACCAAGGCGGGGGAGGCGGGGATGCTCTGCTCCCACCTGCCGGAAGAATACGGAGGCCTGGGCGCGGACTTTCTCTACAGCACCGTGGTGATCGAAGAGATCGGCCGCCTGGGCCTGACCGGGATTGGCTTCTCCCTGCATTCGGACATTGTTGCGCCCTACATCCTGCATTACGGCAGTGAGGCGCTGAAGCACAAGTACCTGCCCAAGCTCGTTTCCGGGGAGATGGTCACGGCCATTGCCATGACCGAGCCGGGCGCCGGGTCGGACCTGCAAGGGGTCAAGACCACCGCCGTGCTGGATGGCGATGAGTATGTGATCAACGGCTCCAAAACTTTTATTACCAATGGTTTCCTGGCGGACCTGGTGATCGTGGTCGCCAAGACCGACCCCAAGGCCGGCGCCAAGGGCACCAGCCTGTTTCTGGTGGAGGCCGATACGCCGGGCTTTGACAAGGGCAAGCGTCTGGAGAAGGTGGGGATGAAGGCCCAGGACACCTCCGAGCTGTTCTTCCAGGACGTGCGGGTGCCCAAGGAGAACCTGCTGGGCCAGGCGGGGATGGGTTTTGCCTACCTGATGCAGGAACTGCCCCAGGAGCGCCTGACCGTGGCGATTGGCGCCCTGGCCTCGGCCGAAGCGGCGTTGCAATGGACCCTGGACTACACCCGCGAGCGCAAGGCGTTTGGCAAGGCGATTGCTGACTTCCAGAACACCCGCTTCAAGCTGGCGGAGATCGCCACCGAGGTGCAGATCGGCCGGGTATTCGTCGACAAGTGCCTGGAACAGCATCTGCAAGGCAAGCTGGATGTGCCGACGGCGGCGATGGCCAAATACTGGACCACTGACTTGCAATGCAAGGTGCTCGACGAGTGCGTGCAGTTACACGGCGGCTACGGTTACATGTGGGAATACCCGATTGCCCGGGCCTGGGCGGATGCGCGGGTGCAGCGCATTTATGCGGGGACCAATGAAATCATGAAGGAAATCATTGCGCGGGCGCTTTGAATCGTTGGTGCTGCTATCGCCGGCAAGCCGGCTCCTACAGGGGAATGGGTTCCAAATGTAGGAGCCGGCTTGCCGGCGATGGCGTTCTAGAGATCAATCAAGGCGCAGGATTGGGATGATCCTTCTGAATCGCCTCGATCCCCTCCAGCACCTCTTTCGACAGCTTCAGGTCAGCACTGGCGATGTTGCTGTCCAACTGCGCAAGCGTCGTCGCCCCAATGATATTGCTGGTCACAAACGGCTGTTGCGTCACAAACGCCAGGGCCATCTGCGCCGGGTCCAGGCCGTGCTCGCGGGCCAGGGCCACATAGCGGCTGCACGCAGCTTCCGATTGCGGGTTGAAGTAGCGGCTGAAGCGGCTGTACAGGCTCAAGCGGCCCTTGGCCGGCCGTGCGCCGCCTTCGTACTTGCCGCTGAGCATGCCGAACGCCAACGGCGAGTACGCCAGCAAGCCGCATTGTTCACGGATGGCAATCTCCGCCAGGCCCACCTCAAAGCTGCGGTTGAGCAGGTTGTAGGGGTTCTGGATCGACACCGCGCGGGTCCAGCCACGGGCCTCGGCCAGGGCCAGGAACTTCATGGTGCCCCACGGCGTTTCATTGGACAGGCCGATATGGCGGATCTTGCCGGCCTTGACCTGCTCGTCGAGGGCTTCGAGGGTTTCTTCAAGTGGCGTCAGGTCGGGTTCTTCCTGGTGCTTGTAGCTCAGTTGGCCGAAGAAGTTGGTGCTGCGTTCCGGCCAGTGCAACTGGTACAGGTCGATCCAGTCGGTCTGCAGGCGCTTGAGGCTCGCGTCCAGGGCGTCGACGATGTGTTTGCGGTTGTGCTTGAGCTGGCCGTCGCGGATGTAGTCGATGGTGTTGCCGGGCCCGGCGATCTTGCTGGCGAGGATCCAGTCGGCGCGGTCGCCACGGCTCTTGAAGTAATTGCCAATGTAGCGCTCGGTGGTGGCGTAGGTGTCGGCCTTGGGCGGCACCGGGTACATTTCTGCGGTATCGAGGAAGTTGATCCCTGCGCCTTTGGCCCGCTCAATCTGGGCGAAGGCCTCTGCCTCGGTGTTCTGCTCGCCCCAGGTCATGGTCCCGAGGCAGATCGCGCTTACGTTCAGATCGGTCCGGCCCAGCTTTCGATAATCCATCGGGTACTCCTTTGGGGAAAACAATCATAAAAGCAGGTTGAATTTTTTTTCGCAATCTGCATAATTGCCCACCTCTTTCTGCAGTGGAAGTGATGCGCCGCCTGCCGAAGAATCTTGCCGTTGAACGGACGCGCTGACCCGAGCCCCCGATAGCGTCTGTATCCGGCTGCCTTTGACTTGTCAAAGTACGCACTATTCAGTAAGATCCGCCGTCTAATTTACAGGGCGGCCCCTGAGGCTATTAAAGAATGACAACTTTTACTGCAAAACCGGAAACAGTTCAGCGCGACTGGTTTGTCGTCGACGCCGCTGGTCAGACCCTGGGTCGTCTGGCCACTGAAGTCGCCAGCCGTCTGCGTGGCAAGCACAAGCCTGAGTACACCCCTCACGTCGATACCGGTGACTACATCGTGATCATCAACGCTGAGCAGGTTCGTGTAACCGGCAACAAAGCAAGCGACAAAATGTACTACCGTCACTCCGGTTTCCCAGGCGGTATCAAGTCTTCGAACTTCGAAGGCCTGATTGCCAAGAAGCCTGAAGCCCCGATCGAGATCGCGGTTAAAGGTATGCTGCCGAAGGGCCCACTGGGTCGCGACATGTATCGCAAGCTGAAAGTCTATGCGGGCGCTGCTCACCCTCATGCTGCTCAGCAGCCCCAAGAACTGAAGTTTTAACGGAATAGTTCATTATGTCGGCGACTCAAAATTACGGCACTGGCCGTCGCAAAACCGCAACCGCACGCGTTTTCCTGCGTCCGGGCACTGGTAACATCTCGATCAACAACCGCACTCTGGACAACTTCTTCGGCCGCGAAACTGCCCGCATGGTAGTTCGTCAGCCGCTGGAACTGACCGAGACCGTTGAAAAGTTCGACATCTACGTCACCGTTATCGGTGGCGGTGTAAGTGGTCAAGCTGGCGCAATCCGCCACGGTATCACTCGCGCTCTGATGCAGTACGACGAAACCCTGCGCGGCGCTCTGCGCAAAGCTGGCTTCGTGACTCGCGATGCCCGTGAAGTTGAACGTAAGAAAGTCGGTCTGCGTAAAGCGCGTAAGCGTCCGCAGTACTCGAAGCGTTAATTCGCTTTACGTTCCACAAAAACGCCCAGCCTCCTCACGGAGCTGGGCGTTTTTTATTGCCCGCGTTTTATGCGGGTTTTTTCTGTGTGACAACTTGCCACATCCGTAGACCCCCTATACTACAAGGCTTGGAAGCTAGGCTGCGGGTAATTACCTTGTCAGAGGTGGGGCTTTTCATTACCATTCGGCAAAATTTTTATAAGTTCAGATTTAATACTTAGTAGACGCCTGATTTAACAGGCCAAAAAGCTGATGGGAGAGGACTGAATGAGCAATGACGGCGTGAATGCAGGCCGGCGTCGCTTCTTGGTAGCAGCCACATCCGTGGTGGGTGCTGCAGGAGCGGTGGGGGCTGCGGTCCCGTTCGTGGGGTCATGGTTTCCCAGTGCCAAGGCGAAAGCCGCAGGTGCACCGGTGAAGGTGAATGTCAGCAAGATCGAGCCAGGCCAGCAGATGATTGCTGAATGGCGCGGCCAGCCAGTATTCATCGTTCGTCGTACCGAGGAAATCCTGGGGAATCTGAAGAAGATCGAGGGCCAGTTGTCTGACCCCGAGTCCAAGAATTCCGACCAACCCGCCTACGCCCAAAACGAAGTGCGTTCGATCAAGCCAGAGATTCTGTTGCTGGTCGGTCTTTGCACACACCTGGGTTGCTCGCCGACCTTCCGCCCGGAAGTCGCGCCAGTGGACCTGGGCAAGGACTGGGTCGGTGGCTATTTCTGCCCTTGCCACGGTTCCCACTACGACCTGGCCGGTCGCGTCTACAAGTCCCAGCCTGCTCCGTTGAACCTGCCGGTTCCGCCGCACAACTACGAATCTGACGACGTTATTGTCATTGGTGTCGATAAGGAGAGCGCGTAATGAGCAAGTTCATGGATTGGGTGGATGCGCGCTTCCCCGCTACCAAAATGTGGGAAGACCATCTCAGCAAGTATTACGCGCCGAAGAACTTCAACTTCTTCTACTTCTTTGGTTCCCTGGCATTGCTGGTACTGGTCAACCAGATCGTTACCGGTGTCTGGCTGACCATGAGCTACACCCCGTCGGCGGAAGAAGCGTTTGCCTCCGTCGAATACATCATGCGCGACGTCGAGTACGGCTCGATCCTGCGCCTGCTGCACTCCACCGGCGCTTCGGCGTTCTTTATCGTGGTCTATCTGCACATGTTCCGTGGCTTGCTCTACGGCTCGTACCAGAAGCCGCGTGAGTTGGTATGGGTGTTCGGCATGCTGATTTACCTGGCGCTGATGGCAGAGGCCTTCATGGGCTACCTGCTGCCGTGGGGCCAGATGTCCTACTGGGGCGCCCAGGTGATCATCTCGCTGTTTGGTGCGATCCCGGTCATCGGTAACGACCTGACGCAGTGGATCCGTGGTGACTACCTGATCTCCGGGATTACCCTGAACCGCTTCTTTGCCCTGCATGTGGTGGCCTTGCCGATCGTGATTCTCGGCCTGGTGGTGCTGCACATCCTGGCGCTGCACGAAGTGGGTTCGAACAACCCGGACGGCGTGGATATCAAGAAGCACAAGGACGAGAACGGCATTCCGCTGGACGGCATTCCATTCCACCCTTACTACACCGTGAAAGATATCGTCGGCGTAGTGGTGTTCCTGTTCGTGTTCTGCTCGATTGTGTTCTTCTTCCCGGAAATGGGCGGCTATTTCCTCGAAAAGCCGAACTTCGAACAGGCCAACGCATTCAAGACCCCGGAACACATTGCCCCGGTCTGGTACTTCACGCCGTTCTACGCCATTTTGCGGGCAATCCCCGACAAGCTCATGGGCGTGATCGCCATGGGTGCGGCCATCGCCGTGCTGTTCGTGTTGCCATGGCTCGACCGTAGCCCGGTCAAGTCCATGCGCTACAAGGGTTGGCTGAGCAAGATCTGGCTGTGGGTGTTCTGCATTTCGTTCGTGATCCTGGGTGTGTTGGGCGTACTGGCGCCGACCCCAGAGCGCACGTTGCTGTCGCAGGTCTGCACCTTCCTGTACTTCGCCTACTTCATTCTGATGCCGTTCTACACCCGGCTCGAGAAGACAAAACCGGTTCCGGAAAGGGTGACTGGCTGATGAAAAAATTATTTGCTGCATTGATTCTTGCTGCCCTGCCGGTATTGGCCTTCGCGGCCGAGCACGGCGCAGAGCTGGAAAAAGTCGACATCGACGTTTCTGACAAGGCCGCCATGCAAGACGGCGCCCGTACGTTCGCCAACTACTGCATGGGCTGCCACAGTGCCAAGTTCCAGCGTTACGAGCGGGTTGCCGATGACCTGGGTATCCCCCATGAGCTGATGCTCAAGAACCTGGTGTTCACCGGTGCCAAGATTGGCGACCACATGAACATCGGCATGCAACCGGCCGACGCCAAGGCCTGGTTCGGGGCTGCGCCGCCCGACCTGACCCTGGTAGCGCGCGTACGTGGCACCGACTGGCTGTACGGCTACCTGAAATCGTTCTACGAAGACCCTACACGTCCCTGGGGCGTGAACAACAAGGTCTTCCCGAACGTCGGTATGCCTAACGTGCTGGTCGGCCTGCAAGGGCGCCAGGTGGTAGGATGCAAGCAGGTTCAAGTCGTGGAAAACGGCAAGAAGCAATATGACCCGCTGACCGGCACGCCGTTGACCCATGAGGCCTGTGATCAACTGACCATCGTGCCCAAGAGCGGTGCGCTGAACGAGGAGCAGTTCGACGAGAAGGTCAAGAACCTGGTGACCTTCCTGGCGTACTCCGCCAACCCGGTCAAACTGGAGCATCAACGCATCGGTACCTATGTGTTGCTGTACCTGGCTTTCTTCTTCGTATTCGCTTATTTGCTCAAGCGTGAATACTGGAAGGATGTGCATTGATCCAACCTTAGGCAATTGCTGTTAATCTTGCGCGCCCAGCGACGTCTCTGAACGGGTAACGCTCTGGTTGATCCAGGTGTTACGAGAGATGCTTTCTGGGCGCGCTCGTTTTTGAGCTTTCGATAATTTCAACAAGCGAGGAGGACCGCCATGGGCGTGACCAACCGGTTGGCCTGTTACTCCGACCCCGCCGACCACTATTCCCACCGAGTACGCATCGTACTCGCAGAGAAGGGTGTCAGCGCCGAGATCATCAGTGTGGAGGTGGGTCGTCATCCGCCGAAACTGATCGAAGTGAACCCTTACGGCAGCTTGCCCACCCTGGTCGATCGTGACCTGGCGTTGTGGGAGTCAACCGTGGTGATGGAATATCTGGATGAGCGTTACCCCCATCCACCTTTGCTGCCGGTGTATCCGGTGGCGCGTGCCAACAGCCGCCTGCTGATCCATCGGATCCAGCGTGACTGGTGCGGGCTGGTGGATCTGATTCTGGATACACGCAGCAAAGAAGCTGCCCGTGTGCAGGCGCGCAAGGAATTGCGCGAGAGCCTGACCGGGGTTTCGCCGCTGTTCGCCGACAAACCTTTTTTCCTCAGTGAGGAACAAAGCCTGGTGGATTGCTGCCTATTACCCATACTCTGGCGTTTGCCGATTCTGGGCATTGAACTGCCGCGGCCTGCCAAGCCGCTGCTTGATTACATGGAGCGCCAGTTTGCGCGTGAGGCTTTCCAGGCAAGTCTGTCTGGCGTCGAACGTGATATGCGCTAAGGCTTAAGGAGCCGTTGATGAACTCCAGTCGACCTTACCTGGTCCGCGCGCTCTACGAGTGGATTGTGGACAACGATTGCACCCCGCACATGCTGGTCAATTCCGAGTTTCCTGCGGTGCAGGTACCACAAGGTTTTGCCAGTGACGGACAGATTGTCCTGAACGTTTCGCCCAGTGCCGTACGCCAACTGCACATGGACAATGAAGCGGTCAGCTTTGAAGGGCGTTTTGGTGGGGTACCCCATACGCTCTATGTGCCCATCGGCGCGATCCTGGGGATTTATGCCCGGGAAAATGGCCAGGGCATGGTGTTTGATCTGGAGTCGTCCCTTGAAGACGACGAAGCGATTGAAATTGAAGATGATCTGCCGCCACCAGATTCCGAGCCACCGCGCCCTAGCGGCCGGCCGAGCTTGAAAGTGGTGAAGTGACAAAACATGCGCCTGCGGGTATGTGTTGAAAGTGCCCCGGCTTAGGCTGGGGCATTTTTTTGCGCGCGATAAGCTTTGGGCAAATCATCCAGAGCGGTGATCGTACAACCCGCTTGGGCTATGATGCCCCTTTGAATCATCGAGATAGTTGCCTGCCCATGGAAAACCCCAGCACAGCCCCGCGTCTTCCCCGCAAGCGCCGTAGCCTTGCCCAGGAACTGGTCACGGTGTTGTCCGAGCAGATCCGCGATGGTCAGCTCAAGCGTGGCGACAAGCTGCCCACCGAGTCAGCGATTATGGAAGCCCATGGGGTCAGCCGCACGGTGGTGCGCGAGGCAATCTCGCGGCTGCAGGCAGCTGGGCAGGTGGAAACCCGGCATGGCATCGGCACCTTTGTGCTGGATACGCCGAGCCCCAGCGGGTTTCGCATTGATCCGGCGACCGTGGTCACGCTGCGTGATGTACTGGCGATCCTCGAGTTGCGCATCAGCCTGGAAGTAGAGTCCGCCGGCCTCGCGGCCCAGCGTCGCAATGACGAACAGCTGGCAGCAATGCGCGCAGCCCTCGATGCGTTGAATGAAAGTGCGGCGCACGCCAGCGATGCAGTGGCCTCGGACTTCCAGTTCCATCTGCAGATTGCCTTGTCCACCGGCAACCGCTACTTCACCGACATCATGACCCACCTGGGCACCAGCATTATCCCGCGCACCCGCCTGAACTCAGCGCGCCTGGCCCATGACGACCAGCAGCACTACATGAGCCGCCTGAGCCGTGAGCACGAAGAGATTTATGAGGCGATTGCCCGCCAGGATTCGGATGCGGCGCGGGCGGCGATGAGATTGCATTTGACTAATAGTCGAGAGCGGCTGCGCCAGGCTCATGAAGAGGCGCAGGCGCAGCGCGGATAATTCGATGCCTGCCAGGAAGGCATGTCACGCCAAGAAAAAGTCGATTTGGGTAACTTCACCATTGTTGATATGGAAGTTCTTGCCCAGGACCAGGGCCGGCGGGTCACCATCAAGTTGAATGGTGTCACCAATATTGGGTAGGTCCACAGGATCGATGTTCTGCGTCGATGCCTTGGAATTATTGGATTTGGATTTAAATGTGCATTTTTTTTCGGTAGCCATGGTGTGCCTCACTGGTTGTGGATGAGTAAAGGGCCTCCAAGGTGACTGCACCTGCTGCATGTGCTGAGGTAACCCGGCGGTCGCACCCAATCTAGGGGCAGCGAGCCGGTCGCCGATACTGTCAGAATTCACAGTGACGACGAACGGTCCCCTGTGTACGAGTCATCCGCCCACAGGGGAACTATGGCTACCTCAAGGCTGCGGCTTGTTCGGCTTGTAATCCTTAAGCAACAGATACGTACTCCACCCCCACCAATCATTGGTCCATTGCTTGTCGTTCAGGTTGTTGACGTCCTTGCGTCGCAACACCTTGTCGCCCTCAGCCTTGAACAGTGGCGAAAAGTTGTTCGCCGGGTTGTTCGCCGCATTCAGGTCCGGCACGTGCAGCGGTGCCTTGAACGTGGCCGGGGAGGGCGCGATACCGCTGATGTACGCGTCGAAGATCTCATCGGCCGAAGACTGCACCGCACGCTTGACCTGGGTGCGGTTGGCGGCGTCATTGCTATCGAAATAGCGTTTGTCGCCATAGGCATGCCACTCATCGCCCAGGGCATTGCGTACATTGAGCCCGAACTTGCTGTCTTCATCGTGCATAAAGCGGCTGATCAACGACCCCAGTTCACCCGGTGTCACCACGGCCGCCAGTTGTTTGCGTGGGACGCGCAGGTGCCCTGCGGAAAACAGGTCGGTCAAGAAGTGATCAGCAAAGCTGTTCATGGCGTAAGCCAGTTCCAATTGCTGGCCACTGCCGCTTTGGTGGGCCACGACCGCTTGTTGCAGGGCGGCGGTATGCCCAGCTAGGTAGGCAGACAGCGCCCATTCGCCGAAATGGTCGGCATTATCGGCCGCCAGCTTCAGGTAGCGCCCCAGGGGAACCATGGCTGAAACCACGCTGCCACCGCCAGTGATGCGGTTCCACTCTTCGGACAACGTATCTCCTAGCGCGTCGTAGGCCTCATGGGGTTGCTTGCCATCCTGTATGGCCTGCTTCACTGCGTTGATCTCTTTTTGCATGACTGCGAGGATTTTGCCCGCTTCCTCCCGTGACGCCGGCAAAGTTGCCAGCGAGTTAAACGCGGCGATGAAACGCTGCACACGCTCGGTGGGTGACGCACCGTCACTGATGGGCTGGCCGGGAATCCCGTAGAAATCGCCGCCCAGGGCAATGATCTGGCCATAGGTCAGGGCCAGGCCGTTGGGCAGGTGCAGTTGGACTTTTGCCCCAGCAATTGCTGGCTTGCCCGGGACAAAACGCAGCAGGGTCTCGTCGCCAATGGCGGTGTGCTCGCCGCCTTCGAAGCGTAGGGCGGGGATAGGGTTTTCGGTGTTGATCGACTTTAGTTCTGACATGTTAGCTCCTTGCTATGTCGTATGAATCTTCCTTGACAGCTGTATGTATATACAGCTGTCACAAGCATAGAGGAATAATTTCCTACGTCAAGGCGCTCTCAATAACCGACCGCAAAACCCTGGCAAGCCGACGAAATAACATTGACGGATGATTTTATAGTTGTACGATGACGTACAACATTAACAACAACTGTTCATCGATAGTCTTTACCCAGGGTGTTCGAATAATGAATCCACAAGAACTGAAGTCCATCCTCTCCCACGGTCTGCTGTCTTTTCCGGTGACCGATTTCAATGCCCAGGGCGATTTCAACCAGGCAGGCTATATCAAACGCCTGGAGTGGCTGGCCCCTTACGGCGCCACAGCCTTGTTCGCAGCGGGCGGCACCGGTGAGTTTTTCTCCCTGGCGGCCAGTGAATATTCCCAAGTGGTGAAAACCGCAGTGGATACCTGCGCCACCAGCGTGCCGATCCTCGCCGGTGTTGGCGGCTCTACTCGCCAGGCCATCGAGTACGCCCAGGAAGCCGAGCGCTTGGGGGCCAAGGGTCTGCTGCTGTTACCGCACTACCTGACCGAAGCCAGCCAGGACGGGGTTGCCGCCCACGTCGAAGCCGTGTGCAAGTCGGTAAAAATCGGCGTGGTGGTCTACAACCGCAACGTCTGCCGCCTGACCGCGCCGCTGCTTGAGCGCCTGGCCGAACGTTGCCCGAACCTGATTGGCTATAAGGATGGCCTGGGCGATATCGAGCTGATGGTGTCGATCCGCCGTCGCCTCGGTGATCGTTTCAGCTACCTGGGCGGGTTGCCGACCGCAGAGGTTTACGCCGCTGCCTACAAGGCCCTCGGCGTGCCGGTGTACTCCTCGGCGGTCTTCAACTTCATTCCTAAGACCGCAATGGACTTCTACCACGCGATTGCCCGGGAGGATCACGTCACCGTCGACAAGATCATCGACGACTTCTTCCTGCCTTACCTGGACATCCGTAACCGCAAGGCCGGCTACGCCGTAAGCATCGTCAAGGCGGGCGCAAAAATCGCCGGCTATGACGCAGGCCCGGTGCGCACCCCGCTCACCGATCTGTTGCCAGAAGAATACGAAGCCCTGGCCGCGCTGATCGACAAGCAAGGCGCGCAGTAACCCATTAATAAAGCCGCTGAGTGATCAGCGGCTTTTTGCGTAAGGAGAAGATGCGTGTCCCAAGCCAAGCGTTTTGACAACTACATCGGTGGCCAGTGGGTGGCCGGTGCTGACTACTCAAGCAATATCAACCCGTCGGATCTGTCGGATGTCATCGGCGATTTCGCCAAAGCCGACGTGGCTCAGGTCCATGCCGCTATCGACGCCGCCCGCGCGGCGTTCCCGGCATGGTCGACCTCCGGTATCCAGGCCCGGCATGACGCCCTGGATAAAGTCGGCAGCGAGATCCTCGCGCGCCGCGAAGAGCTCGGTACGCTGCTGGCCCGCGAAGAGGGCAAGACCCTGCCGGAAGCCATCGGCGAAGTGACCCGTGCCGGTAATATCTTTAAATTCTTTGCCGGCGAGTGCTTGCGCCTGTCCGGTGACTACCTGCCGTCTGTACGCCCGGGGGTCAACGTCGAGGTCACGCGCGAAGCCCTGGGCGTGGTGGGCCTGATCACCCCGTGGAACTTTCCGATTGCGATCCCCGCCTGGAAAATCGCCCCGGCCCTGGCCTACGGCAACTGCGTGGTGCTCAAGCCGGCAGACCTGGTGCCCGGCTGTGCCTGGGCCCTGGCCGAAATCATCTCCCGTGCGGGCTTTCCCAGTGGTGTGTTCAACCTGGTGATGGGCAGCGGCCGGGTAGTGGGCGATGCGCTGGTCCATAGCCCGAAGGTCGACGGCATCAGCTTCACCGGTTCCGTGGGCGTGGGCCGGCAGATCGCGGTCAGTTGCGTTTCGCGCCAGGCCAAGGTGCAGTTGGAAATGGGCGGCAAGAACCCGCAGATCATTCTCGACGATGCCGACCTCAAGCAGGCTGTCGAGTTGTCGGTACAGAGCGCGTTCTACTCCACCGGCCAGCGCTGCACGGCATCCAGTCGCTTTATCGTGACCGCCGGGATTCATGACCAATTCGTCGCCGCCGTGGCCGAGCGCATGCAGTCGATCAAGGTTGGCCATGCCCTGCATGCCGGGACCGACATTGGCCCGGTGGTGTCCCAGGCCCAGTTGGACCAGGACCTGAAGTACATCGACATCGGCCAGGGCGAAGGCGCGCGGCTGGTCAGCGGTGGTGGCCTGGTGACGTGTGACACCCAAGGCTACTTCCTCGCGCCGACTCTGTTTGCCGACAGCGAAGCCGCCATGCGCATCAGCCGTGAAGAAATCTTCGGCCCGGTGGCCAATGTGGTGCGCGTGGCGGACTACGAGGCAGCACTGGCCATGGCCAACGACACCGAGTTCGGGCTGTCGGCGGGCATTGCCACCACCTCGCTCAAGTACGCCAACCACTTCAAGCGCCACTCCCAGGCCGGGATGGTGATGGTCAACCTGCCGACGGCGGGCGTGGATTATCACGTTCCCTTCGGGGGTCGCAAGGGTTCATCCTACGGGTCGCGTGAGCAAGGTCGCTATGCGCAGGAGTTCTACACCGTGGTGAAAACCAGCTACATCGGTTCGTAAACGCAATACATGTGAGAGCAGGCTTGCCTGCTCCCGCAAAAAAGCAGTGCGCAGCACCAACACGACAATTACCCGCAAAAAAAATAATTAGTGGGAGTACATCTACATGCAAGCGACCAAGCCGACGCACGTCCGTTATTTGATCTTGCTCATGCTGTTCCTGGTGACCACGATCAACTACGCCGACCGTGCCACCATCGCCATCGCAGGTTCCAGCCTGCAAAAAGACCTCGGCATCGACGCCGTCACCCTCGGTTACATCTTCTCTGCTTTCGGTTGGGCCTACGTGGCCGGGCAAATTCCCGGCGGCTGGCTGCTCGATCGTTTCGGCTCGAAAAAAGTCTATGCCCTGAGCATCTTCACCTGGTCGCTGTTCACCGTGCTGCAAGGCTATGTCGGTGAGTTCGGCGTCTCCACCGCGGTGGTTGCGTTGTTTATGCTGCGCTTTCTGGTCGGCCTGGCCGAAGCGCCATCCTTTCCCGGTAATGCGCGCATAGTCGCGGCCTGGTTCCCAACCGCCGAGCGCGGCACGGCTTCGGCGATCTTCAACTCGGCGCAGTACTTCGCCACTGTGTTGTTTGCCCCGTTGATGGGGTGGATCGTCTACAGCTTCGGCTGGCAGCACGTATTTATCGTGATGGGCGTGATTGGCATCGTGTTCTCGCTGATCTGGCTGAAAGTGATCTACAGCCCGCGCGAGCACCCGCTGATCAATGAGGCTGAGTTCAAGCACATTGCCGCCAATGGGGCGATGGTCGATATGGACCAGGACAAGGCCAAGGGTAAGAAAACCGACGGGCCGAAGTGGGATTACATCCGCCAGTTACTGACCAACCGCATGATGCTCGGTGTGTACCTGGGCCAGTACTGCATTAACGGCATTACCTACTTCTTTCTCACCTGGTTCCCGGTGTACCTGGTGCAGGACCGCGGCATGACCATCCTCAAGGCCGGCTTCATCGCTTCGCTACCGGCGATCTGCGGTTTTATCGGCGGCGTGCTGGGCGGGGTGATTTCCGACTACCTGCTGCGCAAGGGCCACTCCCTGACCTTCGCACGCAAGGCGCCGATCATTGCTGGCTTGCTGGTCTCCAGCAGCATCATTGCCTGCAACTATGTGGATGTGGAGTGGATGATCGTGGGCTTCATGGCCCTGGCCTTCTTCGGTAAAGGCGTTGGCGCACTGGGTTGGGCGGTGGTGTCTGACACCTCGCCCAAACAAATCGCTGGCCTCAGCGGCGGCTTGTTCAATACCTTCGGCAACCTGGCTTCCATCACCACGCCTATCGTGATCGGCTACATCATCAGCACCACCGGTTCGTTCAAGTGGGCCCTGGTGTTCGTCGGCGCCAATGCGCTGGTGGCGGTATTCAGCTACCTGGTGATCGTCGGCCCGATCAAGCGCGTGGTGCTCAACGAGCCACCGAGCAAAGGCCCTGAATTGACTAACCTTTCCCAAGCGCAATCCTGAAGGGGCCGTGTGATGCAGTTGATTGAACATGCCGACTCGCCGCGCTCCATTCGGTTGCACGAGCGCGACAACGTAGTAATCGTGGTCAATGACCAGGGTGTGCCAGCCGGCACCGAGTTCCCGGATGGCCTGGTGACCGTGGAGTTCATCCCCCAGAGCCATAAGGTGACCCTGGAAGATATCCCACAAGGTGGTCAGATCATTCGCTATGGCCAGACCATCGGTTACGCCTTGCAACCGATACCACGCGGCAGTTGGGTCCAGGAGGATCAACTGCGCATGCCCACCGCACCGCCGCTGGACAGCCTGCCGCTGTCCACCGAAGTGCCCGAGGCCCAGGCGCCATTGGAAGGTTTCACCTTCGAGGGCTATCGCAATGCCGATGGCACCGTGGGCACGCGCAACATCCTCGGCATCACCACGACCGTGCAGTGTGTGACCGGCGTGCTGGACCATGCCGTCAAGCGCATCAAGGACGAGTTGCTGCCCAAATACCCGAATGTCGATGACGTGGTGGCACTGACCCACAGCTATGGTTGCGGCGTGGCCATTACCGCCACCGACGCCTATATCCCGATCCGCACCGTGCGCAACCTGGCGCGCAACCCGAACCTGGGGGGCGAAGCCCTGGTGATCAGCCTGGGCTGCGAAAAGCTGCAAGCCGGGCAGGTGATGCACGACAACGACAGCTCGGTGGACCTCAGCGAACCGTGGCTGTACCGCTTGCAGGACGCAAGCCATGGGTTCAGCGAAATGATCGAGCAAATCATGGAACTGGCCGAAACCCGGTTGAAGAAACTCGACCTGCGCCGGCGGGAAACCGTACCGGCCTCGGAGCTGATCCTGGGCATGCAATGCGGCGGCAGCGACGCGTTTTCCGGGATCACCGCCAACCCGGCGCTGGGCTACGCGTCGGACCTGTTGCTGCGGGCCGGGGCGACGGTGATGTTTTCCGAAGTGACTGAAGTGCGCGATGCCATTTACCTGCTGACCTCCCGCGCCGAAACCCAGGAGGTCGCGCGGGAACTGGTGCGGGAAATGGACTGGTACGACCGCTACCTGGCCAAGGGCGAGGCCGATCGCAGCGCCAACACCACGCCGGGCAACAAGAAGGGCGGCCTGTCGAACATTGTCGAGAAGTCCCTGGGGTCTATCGTCAAGTCCGGCAGCAGCGCGATCAATGGCGTGCTGGGGCCGGGCGAGCGCTTCAAGGGCAAAGGCCTGATCTTTTGTGCGACCCCGGCCAGTGATTTTGTCTGCGGCACCTTGCAACTGGCGGCGGGGATGAACCTGCATGTATTCACCACCGGCCGCGGCACGCCCTACGGGTTGGCGATGGCGCCAGTGGTGAAGGTTTCGACCCGTACGGAATTGGCCCAGCGCTGGCCGGACCTGATCGATATCGATGCCGGACGGATCGCCACCGGGCGTGCGACCATCGAGGAACTGGGCTGGGAGTTGTTCCATTTCTACCTGGATGTGGCCAGCGGCAAAAAGCAGACCTGGGCCGAGCAACATAAGCTGCACAATGACATCACCTTGTTCAATCCGGCGCCGATCACCTAGCCCAGGTCAGGACAGGGCGCCGATCAAGGCCTGCAGATGGGGGTAGACCTGCTGCGGGCTGGCCGCGCGAAGGATGTGCCCGCTCATCTCGGGCATGGGGTGGCGGGTGTAGTAGTCCGCACACACAAAACCGTCGACCCAGCCATCGACATACACCTGGTGGTCTGAGCGGGCATCGCCGACGATCAGCGCCCGGCCCTTGAGCCTGCCGCTTTCGCGCCACCGTCGCACGATCCGGCTTTTGCCGGTACCGGGGTTGATCAGCGGCGAAGGCCGGGGGCACAGGGCCCGCGAACCGGCCCAGAACAGGCGGTTGGCGAGCACGTTGCGGGTGTCGATATCCAGCGAGCGGGCAATCGGGGCGATCCATTCGGTGTAGCCGCCAGACAGGATATGCACCTGCACGCCCTCGCGCTGTAGGTTGTGCAGGGTCAGCATCAGGGCCGGGTCGAGGCTGCCAATGACCGTGTCGACATAGCGCTGGATATGCTGGCGGCGGATGCGCGGGATAACCTTGATCAAGGACAGCAGTTCCCAGGCACTGGCGCGACCGGCCAACGCCTTGGACGCGATCAGTTGCAGTTGCTCCAGCATGGCTTGCCCAGCGGGGCTGTCGCCAATCGCCGACTGGATGATCGCAAGGGTGCTTTCGTGGTTCACCAGGGTCTGGTCAAAGTCGAAAATCACATGGGTAGTGCCGGTTGCGGTCATGGGCGTGCCTGCGCATCGAGCTGGCGATAGCGGTGTTTGTCTTCGCGGGTCCACGGGGTGGCCGCAATGCCCAGGTGTTGGGCGATGCGGGCCTGGATTTGGTCTGCAAAGGCCTGGCCGCTTTGCTGCTCCTGGCGTTCGCAGCGTTCCAGGTAGCTCATTTCACAGATCATCCAGGGCATCGTCAGCAAGCGCAGGAAACTTGCCAGGCCAGAGGCATGCAGTGGGCTGGCGACCAGGCCGAAGGGCAGAATCAGGCGCCCGGCCAGGGGCACGACGGGCAAGCCGCGGCTCAGCAGCCCCGCGCGAAAGCGATACAAACCCCGGCCGTTGTTAATGGTCGCTTCGGGAGTGGTGTAGAGGGCGGTGCCTTGCGGGTTGGTGCGCAGTTTATGCAGGTTACGGGAGAATGCCTTCTTATCGGCACCGTTCCAGAACTGTCCGCCCGAGCATTTGAGCAACAGGAAGGCGGTGAAGGTGATAAAGCGGTTGTAGCCACTGGCCGCCACGAGTGTCGCGCCTGGCATCGCGAGGATGGCGAATGGATCAATCACGCTGACGTGATTGGCGGCCACTACGCAGCCGTCGGTGATCAGGGCGATTTGCCGCGATGAATGGCTGCAACGGATGCGAATGCCCATTATCCACAGGAGCCCTCGATACATCATGGGCCTGGCAGCCAACGGAAGCGGCCAGGCGAGCAGGCTCACCACGACCATCGACAGCAGGCGCAGGCCCGCCAATACGCAACCAAACGGCAGGTAGACCTGGCGTCGCAAGCAGCGGTAGGCCCAGGTTTCCCGGGTGCACAGGCCCGCTACTGAGTGAAGGGGGTCGGGTGGAGGCAGAATGTTTTTCACGGGGATGTTGCTCAGTGAGGGTTTTGGTCAGGCCAGCTTGGTGTGTTCGGCGGTTTTCATCCGGCGCGAAAACCGGTCGATGCGCGCCAGGTTGGCAGGGCTGATTTCCCTGAACCGTTCGCGGGTAAGATCAATCTTCACGTGGGGGCCGTAAGGGGTTTCAATCACTTGCCCGGCCAGTTGTGGCGCGTGCAAAAACGCCCGGTTCATTTCCAGTGCGCGGTGGTGCCGGATATTGGTCAGGGTGTAGATCTGCTCGAACCCCAGGTGCTCAAAGCCGTATTCAAGCGCCAGGTGGATGGCAATAAAGGGGTAGGGCGTTCCCCAGTATTTCTTGAGGAAACGGTTGCCGAAGTTGATGCCGTATTCTTTTTGCGCGAACCCGGCATAACCGATAAAAGGGCCTTGCAGGCCAATGCTCACCGCCCAGCGTGACCAGTTTTGGTCGGTCATTTCTTTTTTGAAGGTGGCGATTTCGTTGGCGGCGGCGGTCATGTCCCGGGTGGTGCCGGCGGAAATGAATTTCATCGCCTCGGGGTCACTGAGTAGTTCGGTGTAACCCGCAATGTCCTCATCGTCCCAGCTTCTGATATGCACATTGTGTAAATGGTTGACGGATCTACGCATGGGGCCCCCCTGGAGTTATTCAGTTGTTACAGGAGGGGGATTTTCAGGGGCGGCGTTACTGAAGCGGAGGTGTGGATTCTCGTTAGTGCGTGGGAGCTTGTGCAGTGCTTTGTGGGACGGGTGAACCCCGGCCGGGATAGTGGGATTACCTCCTACGAAGTAGCCACAGTTCCCAATTCTGGACTTTTTTAGTTCGTGTTTATGTTTCGAAATCCAATATCAACAGTGCAGCCCACTGCTTTATCATGACGATTCCCTGAAAACAGGACTTAGCATGCTCGCCATTTTCCTTGCGACGCTCACCATCACTGCGCCGGTGTTTGCCATGCTGTTCCTGGGGGTGCTGCTCAAGCGCATCAACTGGATCAACGACAATTTTATCCACACCGCGTCAGCCCTGGTGTTCAACGTCACCATGCCGGCGTTGCTGTTTCTGGGGATCTTGCACGCCGACCTGCATTCGGCGCTCAAGCCAGAACTGCTGATCTATTTTGCCGTGGCCACGGTCGCCAGCTTCGCCCTGGCCTGGGGCTGGGCGATTTTCCGTTGCCCGCGGGAAGACCGGGGCATTTATGCCCAGGGCGCGTTTCGCGGGAACAACGGGGTGATCGGCCTGGCACTGGCGGCCAGCATGTACGGCGACTACGGGATTTCCCTGGGGGCGATCCTCGCGGGGCTGGTGATCCTGTTCTACAACACCCTGTCGACCATTGTGCTGGCGGTGTACAGCCCGGTGATCAAGTCGGACCCGTGGAGCATCTGCAAGAGCGTACTGGCCAACCCGCTGATCCTCAGTGTGATTGCCGCCACGCCATTCGCCTATTTCCAGATCGGCCTGCCCAGTTGGCTGGAAACCTCCGGGAGGTACCTGGCCGACATGACCCTGCCCCTGGCATTGATCTGCATTGGGGGCACTCTGTCCCTGGCGGCCTTGCGCCAAAGTGGCAACATGGCGTTGAGTGCCAGCCTGGTGAAAATGATCGGTTTGCCGCTCGTGGCCACCGTCGGGGCCTGGCTGTATGGCTTCCGGGGACCGGAGCTGGGGATTCTGTTTTTGTATTTTGGCGCGCCGACGGCCGCCGCCAGCTTTGTCATGGCCCGTGCGGCCCAGGGCAACCATGAGTTGGCGGCGGCGATCATTGTGATCACCACCCTGATGGCGGCAGTGACCACCAATATCGGGATCTTTGTGTTGCAGGCCGGTGGCTGGATCTGAAATGAGTGGTGTTTTTTAGGGCCTATCGCGGGCAAGCCCGCTCCTACACTTGAGGGTGTTCACCACTAATTGTGGGAGCTGGCTGATACGTCTCAATCACTTCCTGCGCCGCCCGAAACGCATCAATCGCCGCCGGCACACCGGCATACACCGCGCAATGCAGCAACGCCTCGCGAATTTCTTCGACAGTACAGCCATTGTTCAGCGCGCCGCGCACATGGCCCTTGAGCTCCTGCGGGCACTTCAAGGCGGTCAATGCCGCGAGGGTGATCAGGCTGCGGGTCTTCAGCGGCAGGCCTTCACGGTTCCACACCCCGCCCCAGGCATGTTCGTTGACGAAGTCCTGCAACGGCTGGGTGAACTCGGTGGCATTGCCCAAGGCGCGGTCGACAAATACGTCGCCCATGACCTGGCGACGCATTTGCTCGCCGGATTTCGGTTGATCGGTCATTGCGACTCCCTCTTGTGGTGTTGGCGGCGCCAGGCCCGCAGCGAAGTGAACAACAGGAAAGCCACCAGCGCTGGCAGGACGTAGTACAGCATCAGTTGTTCGAGTTTATTGGCCAGCGGCATGCCGGTGGTGAACGACACCACGTGCAGCCCATACGCCAGGTACAGCCCCAGCAACAGCAAGCCTTCGGCGCGGGTAATGCGGTAGCCGGTGTAAAACACTGGCAAGCACAACACCACCACGCCGAGCATCACCGGCAGGTCGAAGTCCAGGGCATTGGGCGACACCGACAAAGGCAATGGCGCCACCAGCGCCGTAAACCCCAGCACCCCCAACAGGTTGAACAGGTTGCTGCCGATCACGTTGCCCACCGCAATCTCTCGTTCGCCGCGCAGAGCGGCGATCAGCGAAGTGGCGAGACACGGCAGAGAGGTGCTGACGGCAACGATGGTCAGGCCGATCACCCGTTCGGACAGGCCCAGGTCGCTGGCCACTTCCACGGCCGCCCCCAGCAGCAGATGCCCGGCGAATACCAGCAGCGCGAGCCCGCCGATCATCCACAGCAAACTGCTCAGCCACGGCGCCTGCACTACCGTGTCGCGGGTCCGCGGGCGGCGCGAATGGCGGGTCTGGTACAGCAACAGCGCGAGGTAGGCGAGCAGGGCTGCCAGTAAGGTCAGGCCGTCGAGCGGCGTCAGGGCCTCATCGCTGGCGAGGATGAACAGCAGCAGGCTGGCGCCGATCATCACTGGGATATCCAGGCGCACCAGTTGCCGCGACACGCGCAGGGGAATGATCAGCGCTGAAAGGCCCAGGGTCACGAGGATATTGAAGATGCTGCTGCCAATCACGCTGCCCACGGCAATATCGGTATTGCCGGCCAGGGTGGCCTGCAGGCTGACGGCGATTTGCGGCGCGCTGCTGCCAAAGGCCACGATGCTCAAGCCAATGATTAGCGGCCTGACCTTGAGGCTGGCGGCCAGGCGCACGGCGGCGCGTACCAGCATCTCGGCGCCGGCAATCAGCAGCAATAGGCCGCTGATCAGTTCAATCAGGCTCAGGGGCGAGAGGGCGCTTAATCCGAAAATGGCCAGGGCTCCGTCAGTCAGTTGTTCAGGGCTTGCACGCGCACGCGCGCGGTTCCGCTGCGCAGCATACCCAACTGCTCGGCGGCCTGGCGTGAAAGATCGATCAGCCGGCCACGTGTGTGTGGGCCGCGATCATTGATGCGCACCACCACGGATTTGTCGTTGGCCAGGTTGGTGACCTGCACCCGCGTGCCGAATGGCAGGCGCCGGTGGGCGGCGGTCATGGCGTGTTGGTTGAAGGGTTCACCGCTGGCGGTTTTTTTGCCGTGGTGCTTGGCGCCGTAGTAGGACGCTGTGCCGGTTTCGTCATAACCGTTGGGATCGATCAGGCCACTGGCGCAGCCGGTGAGCAGTGAAAACAGGGCGCAGAGGCCGAGTAGACGCTTCATTTTCAAGGTGTCCCCAAAATTGATATGGGAACCGACCTTTGTAGAAGCTGGCTTGCCTGCGATGCGGGCGCCTCGGTTTTTCAGATGCACCGAGGTGATGCTATCGCAGGCAAGCCAGCTCCTTCACAAGCCGGCTCCCACAGGGCGGCAACCGTTATCAGCCTTCGAGCTTGCTCTTGAGCAATTCGTTCACCTGTTGCGGGTTGGCCTTGCCTTTGGAGGCCTTCATCGCCTGGCCCACAAAGAAGCCGAACATCTTGCCGCGTTTGGCTTCGTCCGCTGCACGGTACTGCTCGACCTGCTCGGCGTTGGCCGCCAGCATTTCATCCAGCACGGCCGAGATCGCGCCGCTGTCGGTGACTTGCTTGAGGCCGCGTTTCTCGATGATCTCGTCGGCGCTGCCTTCACCGCTGGCCATGGCTTCAAACACGGTCTTGGCGATCTTGCCGGAGATGGTGTTGTCCTTGATGCGCAGCAACATGCCGCCCAACTGTTCGGCCGTTACCGGGGCTTCGTCGATTTCCAGGCCCTGTTTGTTCAACAGGCTGCCCAGTTCAACCATGACCCAGTTGGCGGCCAGCTTGGCGTCACCGGCAATGCTCACGACTTTTTCAAAGTAGTCGGCTTGCTCGCGGCTCGACGCCAGGACGCTGGCGTCATACACCGAAAGACCGAACTGCGCCTGGAAGCGCTCGCGTTTTTGCGGTGGCAATTCCGGCAGGGTGGCGCGCACGTCATTGAGGAACGAATCCTCGATCACCACCGGCAACAGGTCCGGATCGGGGAAGTAACGGTAGTCGTTGGCTTCCTCTTTGCTGCGCATGGCGCGGGTTTCGTCTTTGTTCGGGTCGTACAGGCGCGTCTGCTGGATCACCTTGCCGCCGTCTTCGATCAGCTCGATCTGGCGACGGACTTCGGTGTTGATCGCCTTCTCGATGAAACGGAACGAGTTGACGTTCTTGATCTCGCAGCGAGTGCCGTACTCGACCTGGCCTTTTGGCCGCACCGACACGTTGCAGTCGCAACGCAGGGAGCCTTCGGCCATGTTGCCGTCGCAGATGCCCAGATAGCGCACCAGCGCGTGGATGGTCTTGACGTAGGCCACGGCTTCCTTGGCGCTGCGCATGTCCGGCTCGGACACGATTTCCAGCAGTGGCGTGCCGGCGCGGTTCAGGTCGATGCCCGTGGCGCCGTTGAATTCTTCATGCAGGCTCTTGCCAGCATCTTCTTCCAGGTGCGCACGGGTCACGCCGACACGTTTGATGGTGCCGTCTTCCAGGGGGATATCCAGGTAGCCCTTGCCGACGATCGGCAGCTCCATCTGGCTGATCTGGTAGCCCTTGGGCAGGTCCGGGTAGAAGTAGTTCTTGCGCGCGAACACGTTGTGCTGGCCGATCTGGGCGTCAATCGCCAGGCCGAACATCACCGCCATGCGTACCGCTTCCTGGTTCAGTACCGGCAATACGCCAGGCATGCCCAGGTCTACCAGGCTGGCCTGGGTGTTGGGTTCTGCGCCGAATGTGGTGGCGCTACCGGAGAAAATCTTCGATTGGGTGGCGAGCTGGGTATGAATCTCCAGCCCGATCACAACTTCCCATTGCATAGTGTTCTCCTCAGAAGCCGGTTGGGGTGCGAGTGTGCCAGTCAGTGTTCAACTGGTACTGGTGCGCCACATTGAGCAAGCGGCCTTCCTGGAAATACGGGGCGAGCAACTGCACGCCCACCGGCAGGCCATCGACGAAACCTGCAGGCATGGACAAGCCCGGCAAGCCCGCGAGGTTGGCGGTGATGGTATAGAGGTCTTCAAGATACTCGGCGATCGGGTCACCGGTCTTGGCGCCGATCTTCCAGGCCGGGTTCGGTGTAGTCGGACCGATGATCACGTCGACTTCATTAAAGGCCGCCATGAAGTCATTTTTGATCAGGCGTCGGATTTTTTGCGCCTTGAGGTAGTACGCGTCGTAGTAGCCGGCCGACAGGGCGTAGGCACCGACCATGATCCGGCGCTGCACTTCCACGCCGAAGCCTTCGCCACGGGAGCGTTTGTACAGGTCGGTGAGGTCTTTCGGGGCTTCACAGCGGTAGCCGAAACGGACGCCGTCGAAGCGCGACAGGTTCGACGAGGCCTCTGCCGGGGCGATCACGTAGTAAGCCGCAATCGCGTGCTGGTTGTTCGGCAGGCTGATTTCCTTGATCACCGCGCCGAGCTTTTCCAGCTCCTTGATGCTGTTGTGCACCAGTTCGGCGATACGTGGGTCGAGGCCGGCGCTGAAATACTCTTTCGGCACGCCGATACGCAGGCCTTTGAGCGAGGTATTGAGGCTGGCGCTGTAGTCCGGCACGGGTTCATCGATGCTGGTGGAGTCCTTCCCATCGAAGCCAGCCATGCCTTGTAACAATATTGCGCAGTCTTCGGCGCTGCGGGCCAGGGGGCCGCCCTGGTCGAGACTGGAGGCGTAGGCAATCATGCCCCAGCGGGAAACGCGCCCGTAGGTCGGTTTCAGGCCGGTGAGGTTGGTGAATGCGGCTGGCTGGCGGATCGAACCGCCGGTATCGGTGGCTGTAGCGGCCGGCAGCAGGCGCGCGGCCACGGCTGCTGCCGAGCCACCGGAAGAGCCGCCGGGCACGTGTTCCAGGTTCCACGGGTTTTTCACTGCGCCGTAGTAGCTCGATTCGTTGGCCGAGCCCATGGCGAATTCGTCCATGTTGGTCTTGCCCAGGGTCACGGCCCCGGCTTCGGCCAGCTTGGCGACCACGGTCGCGTCGTAGGGCGCCTTGAAGTTGTCGAGCATCTTCGAGCCGCAGCTGGTGCGGATACCCTGGGTGCAGAACAGGTCCTTGTGACCGATTGGCGCACCCAGCAGCGCGCCGCTTTCACCGTTGGCGCGACGGGCGTCGGCGGCCTTGGCCTGGCCTAGTGCCAGCTCCTCGGTGAGGCTGATAAAGCTGTTGACCTTCGGATCCAGAGCGGCGATGCGCGCCAGCAGGGTCTTGGTCAGCTCTTCGGAAGAAAACTTTTTGTCGGCGAGACCGCGGGCGATCTCGGCCAGAGTCAATTGATGCATTGCAGGCTCTTTCCCTTTAGTCGATGACTTTCGGAACCAGGTACAGGCCGTTTTCGACCGCTGGTGCGATGGACTGGTAGGCCTCGCGATTATTGCGTTCGGTCACGACGTCTGCGCGCAGGCGCTGGCTGGCTTCCAGTGGGTGGGCCAGGGGTTCGATGCCGTCGGTATTCACCGCCTGCATCTGGTCGACCAGCCCGAGAATGCTGTTCAGGGCTGCGGTGGTCTGTGGAAGATCGGCTTCATTGAGGCCCAGGCAGGCCAAATGAGCGATTTTTTCCACGTCGGAGCGTTCAAGCGCCATGGGATTCTCCAGTGGAAAACAGAACGGAAGCTATCCGTGTGTTAGATTGTCGGAACACTACCGCATTTCTACGGTCATAAGGCCGCGATTGTGGGGTTAGGTGCACAGAAAGTCGGCCAATTTAGCACATTGGCGCCTTGCCCAAAATCCCTGTCGTTGTTAGAGTTTGCCGCACTTTTTTACCCACGCGTTGCCTAGGGTCCCTTTCCCATGTTCAAGAAACTGCGTGGCATGTTTTCCAGCGATCTTTCCATCGACCTGGGCACTGCCAACACCCTTATTTACGTGCGCGAGCGCGGTATCGTCCTGAATGAGCCATCGGTTGTGGCCATTCGGACCCATGGTAATCAGAAAAGTGTCGTTGCCGTGGGCACCGAGGCCAAGCGCATGCTCGGCCGCACACCTGGCAACATTGCCGCCATTCGTCCGATGAAAGACGGCGTGATCGCCGACTTCAGCGTCTGCGAGAAGATGCTGCAGTACTTCATCAACAAGGTTCACGAAAACAGTTTCCTGCAGCCCAGCCCTCGTGTGCTGATCTGCGTGCCGTGCAAATCCACCCAGGTGGAGCGTCGTGCCATCCGTGAATCGGCCCTTGGTGCCGGTGCCCGCGAAGTGTTCCTGATCGAAGAGCCAATGGCTGCTGCCATCGGCGCCGGCCTGCCGGTTGAAGAGGCGCGCGGTTCGATGGTGGTGGATATCGGTGGCGGTACCACTGAAATCGCCCTGATTTCCCTCAACGGCGTGGTGTATGCCGAATCCGTACGGGTTGGCGGCGACCGCTTCGACGAAGCGATCATCACTTATGTGCGTCGTAACTACGGCAGCCTGATCGGCGAATCCACCGCCGAGCGCATCAAGCAGGAAATCGGTACCGCTTACCCGGGCGGCGAAGTGCGGGAAGTCGATGTTCGCGGTCGCAACCTGGCCGAAGGCGTACCACGTGCCTTTACCCTGAACTCCAATGAAGTGCTGGAAGCTCTGCAAGAGTCCCTGGCCACCATCGTTCAGGCAGTAAAAAGCGCGCTGGAGCAATCGCCGCCGGAGCTGGCTTCCGATATCGCCGAGCGTGGCCTGGTGCTGACCGGTGGTGGCGCCTTGCTGCGCGACCTCGACAAGCTGCTGGCCCAGGAAACCGGTCTGCCGGTGATCGTCGCCGAAGACCCGCTGACCTGCGTTGCCCGTGGCGGTGGTCGTGCACTGGAAATGATGGATAAACACACCATGGACCTGCTCTCCAGCGAATAAGATCGTTGGTTGCACCATGTTTCGCCAGGCAGGCAGCACTTTGCAGTGCTGCCTGTTGGCGTTTATCTTCTTCAATCTGCATCCAGGCCGGTTTGATGCCGTATGAATAAAGACAATATCTGCCCGGGAGGAGCGGCCTATTAAACCGCTCTTCACTAAAGGCCCCTCATTGGGCGTGCGCTTGTTGGTGCTGGTCGTGCTATCGGTCGCGCTGATGGTGGTCGATGCCCGCTTCACACTGCTCAAGCCAGTGCGTAGCCAAATGTCGCTGGTATTGATGCAGTCCTACTGGATCACCGACCTGCCGCAACGGCTATGGCAAGGTGTGGCCAGCCAGTTTGGCAGCCGTACCGAGCTTGTGGCCGAAAACGAAAAACTCAAGACTGAAAACCTGCTGTTGCAGGGACGCATGCAAAAGCTGGCGGCCCTGACCGAGCAGAACGTTCGGCTGCGCGAGTTGCTCAATTCTTCCGCGCTGGTCAACGAAAAGGTCGAAGTGGCCGAGTTGATCGGCATGGACCCCAACCCCTTCACCCATCGCATCATCATCAACAAGGGCGAGCGCGATGGCGTGGTCCTTGGCCAGCCGGTGCTCGATGCCCGTGGCCTGATGGGCCAGGTGGTGGAGTTGATGCCCTATACCTCCCGCGTGCTGCTGCTGACCGACACCACCCACAGCATTCCGGTGCAGGTCAACCGCAATGGCCTGCGGGCGATTGCCAGCGGCACCGGTAACCCGGAACGCCTGGAGTTGCGGCATGTGGCGGACACCGCTGACATCAAGGAAGGCGACCTGCTGGTCAGCTCCGGCCTTGGCCAGCGTTTCCCGGCAGGCTATCCGGTGGCGACGGTCAAGGAAGTGATCCACGATTCCGGCCAGCCGTTTGCGATTGTCCGCGCCGTGCCGACGGCCGCGCTGAACCGTAGCCGCTACCTGTTGCTGGTGTTCAGCGACACGCGTACGCCGGAAGAGCGCGCCAACGAAGCCGCCCAGGCCCAGGAAGCGCAGGACAAGCAAGACGGCACCACGACGCCGGTTATTCCGGCAACCGTACCCAAACCGGCGGCACCCGTGGCGACACCGGTTGCACCTGCCGCGCCTGCTGTGGCGACACCTGCCAAACCGGTGGCCCAACCGGCTCGGCCGGTCAAGCCAGCGGCGACTGCGCCAGCGGCGGCACCTGCACCGCCAACCACTCGACAAGGGGCGCAATAATGGCCGGCACTCATTCGCGCAATGGCTGGATGGTCTGGTTGACCTTTGCCATCGGCATGCTGCTCAGCGTTTCGCCGATGCCGCAATTCATGGAAATCCTGCGCCCGCTGTGGCTGGCGTTGCTCCTGGCCTTCTGGGCGCTGGCCCTGCCGCACAAGGTCGGCATGGTCACGGCCATGTGCCTGGGGCTGGCTGAAGATGTGATGTATGGCACGTTGCTCGGCCAGAACGCCTTGATTCTTACGCTGATTACCTTCCTGGTGCTGTCGTTGCAGCAACGCCTGCGGATGTTCCCGATGTGGCAGCAGTGCCTGGTGATCCTGGTGATCTTCGGCTTGGCCCAACTGGTGCAGCTGTGGCTCAGTGCCTTGACCGGCAACCGCCAACCGACCCTGGCGCTGGTCTTGCCGGCCCTGGTCAGCGCGCTGCTGTGGCCATGGGTCAGCTTCGGCCTGCGTGGGTTGCGTCGCCGCTATAAAATCAATTGAGTGGGTCGCGAGGCTCTGCCTGGTTATCGAACCCACAGGGAGAGTCTGCAATGCATGCACTTTATCTGGCCTCCGGCTCTCCTCGGCGGCGTGAATTGCTGACCCAGATCGGGGTGCCGTTCACTGTGGTCAGCGCGGCTATCGATGAAACACCCCTGGGCGACGAGTCGCCGGCCTCCTACGTCGAACGCCTGGCCCGTGGCAAAGCCGCCGCAGGCCTGGCGACACTGGCCGATACCGCCAATGCCTGCGTGCTGGGCGCCGATACCGCCGTCATCCTGGATGGCCGGATCCTGGGCAAGCCCCTGGACCAGGCCGATGCCCTGGCCATGTTGCTGGCCCTTTCTGATCGTGAACACGAAGTCCTCACCGCCATTGCCGTGCTCAGTGACCTGCGCTGCGAAACGCGTCTGGTCAGCAGCCGAGTGCGCTTTCGCCAGGTTTGCACGCACGAGGCAACGACTTACTGGCACAGCGGGGAGCCTCAGGACAAGGCGGGCGGCTATGCTATCCAAGGCTTGGCGGCGGTATTTGTCGCCGGGCTAAATGGCAGTTACTCCGCGGTCGTTGGCTTGCCGGTCTGCGAAACAGCAGAACTGCTGGGCCATTTCGGCATACCCTGTTGGCAACACCTTTCCGTGCGCTGAACGCCTAACTCCAGCGCCATATTTAAGCGATCGGCCACTATTGTGAAAACGCCTGAACGAGACCCAGCCATGAGTGAAGAGATTCTGATCAATATCACGCCGATGGAATCGCGCGTGGCGGTGGTAGAAAACGGTGTTTTGCAAGAAGTGCACGTCGAGCGCACCCAGAAGCGCGGGATTGTCGGCAATATCTATAAAGGCAAGGTTGTAAGGGTATTGCCGGGCATGCAGGCGGCCTTTGTCGATATCGGCCTTGACCGCGCGGCGTTTATCCATGCCTCGGAAATTTCCCTGCGCGAAGGCCCGGCGGTCGAAAGCATCAGCGCCCTGGTGCATGAAGGGCAGAGCCTGGTGGTGCAAGTCACCAAGGACCCGATCGGCTCCAAGGGCGCGCGCCTGACCACACAGTTGTCGATTCCTTCGCGTTACCTGGTGTACATGCCGCGCACTGCCCATGTCGGTATTTCCCTGAAAATCGAAGACGAAGGTGAGCGTGAGCGCCTGAAAAAGGTCGTCAGCGATTGCGTGGCGGCCGAAGGCATCAAGGAGGCCGGCGGCTTTATCCTGCGTACCGCCGCCGAAGGTGCCGGTGCCGATGAAATCCTCATGGACATCCGCTACCTGCGGCGCCTGTGGGACCAGATCGGTGCCCAGATCAAGACCGTCGGCGCGCCGAGCGTCATCTATGAAGACCTGGGCCTGGCCCTGCGGACCTTGCGCGACCTGGTCAGCCCCAAGATCGAGAAAATTCGCATCGATTCGCGGGAAACCTTCCAGCGCACCACGCAATTTGTTGCCGAATTGATGCCGGAAATCGCCGACCGCCTGGAGCACTACCCCGGTGAACGGCCGATTTTCGACCTATATGGCGTCGAGGACGAAATCCAGAAGGCCCTGGAGCGCAAGGTGCCACTCAAGTCTGGTGGCTACCTGGTGGTCGACCCGGCAGAAGCCATGAGCACCATTGATGTGAACACCGGTGCTTTCGTCGGCCATCGCAACCTTGAAGAAACCATCTTCAAGACCAACCTCGAGGCCGCCACCGCCATTGCCCGCCAACTGCGCCTGCGCAACCTGGGCGGGATCATCATCATCGACTTCATCGACATGGAAGATGAAGAGCATCAGCGCCAGGTATTGCGCACCCTTGAAAAGCAACTGGAGCGCGATCACGCCAAGACCAACATTATCGGGATCACCGAGTTGGGCCTGGTGCAGATGACCCGCAAACGCACCCGCGAAAGCCTTGAGCAGGTGCTGTGCGAGCCGTGCAGCAGTTGCCAGGGGCGCGGCAAGTTGAAGACCCCGGAAACGGTTTGCTACGAGATTTTCCGGGAAATCCTGCGGGAGGCACGCGCTTACCAGGCCGAGGGTTATAGAGTCCTGGCCAACCAGAAGGTGGTGGACCGGTTGCTGGACGAAGAGTCGGGCAACGTTGCGGAATTGGAGGGTTTTATTGGCCGCACCATCCGTTTCCAGGTCGAAACCATGTATTCCCAGGAACAATACGACGTGGTGCTGCTCTGATCCGCATCAGTCTTTTTCAACGAGACCGCCAGACCTTGATCTGCCGTCCGACTATTACCTTGAGGGTCGCCTGACATGGAGCGTCTGCAACGCTTTTTTGCCGCACTGACCCGTTGGGGCCTTGGCCTGTGTGCATTGCTGTTGGTACTGGCGGCGGTCTACGTCAGCCTGGGTCGTGAATTGACGCCATTGGTGGCGGAGTACCGCGGCGAAGTCGAGGCCAAGGCGCAGGCGGCGGTTGCTATGCCCCTGAGTATTGGCAGCCTGGAGGGGCGCTGGAGCGGTTTTGCCCCGGTATTGCTGGCCCATGACGTGATGGTCGGTGAAGGCAGCAGTGCCTTGCGCCTGGACCAGGTGCAAGTGGTGCCCGACCTGTGGGCCAGCCTGCTGGCGTGGGATGTGCGCATTGCCCATCTGGAAGTCAGCGGCTTGCAGCTCAGCGTCAAGGAAGACCAGGACGGCCGCTGGGCGTTGCAAGGCCTGCCGGTGCAGGACGACCAGCCCCTGGACCCCGAGCAACTGCTCAAGCGCATGCAGGCGGTGGCCAAGGTCTCGCTGCTGGACAGCCAGGTCACCTTGCAGCCGTTCGAGCAAGCGCCGCTGACCTTGACCTATGTGGGGCTGAGCCTGCAAACCGGTACCACCCGCCAGCGCCTGGATGCGCGCCTGACCTTGCCCGATGGGCAACCGCTGGCCCTCAGCCTGCGCACGCGGATCCGTGCCAGCCAGTGGCGCGACGGTGAAGTGCAGGCCTACCTGAGCCTGCCCCAGAGCAATTGGGCGCAGTGGATTCCGGCGAAGTTGACTCGGGACTGGAAACTCAGCGAGTTGAAAGCCGGCGGTGAATTCTGGCTGACCTGGGCCAATGGCACGCTGCAAAGCGCCGCCGCCCGGCTCAATGCGCCACAGGTGAAGGTCCGTTATGCCCAGCGCAAGCCCACGAGCATCCAGAACCTGGGCCTGACGGCTTACCTGCAGCGCAGCGACAGCGGCCTGAAGGTGATCTTCGATTCGTTGGCCATGAACCTGGGCGACACCCGTTGGGAGTCGCACCTGCAATTGCAGCAAACCCTGGCCACTGATAAGGCGCAGGAAACCTGGAGGCTGCAGGCCGACCGCCTGGACCTGACACCGATTACCCCTCTGCTCAACGCCCTCGCGCCATTGCCGGAAGGTTTTGCCAAGACCGTCGAAGCGTTGAAGGCCACGGGCGTGCTGCGCAATGTGCTGGTGGATTATCGTCCCCAGGACGCGGGCGATCAGCGCGTGAGCTTTGCTGCCAACCTCGAGCGCGTGGGCTTTGACGCCTATTTCGGCGCGCCGGCAGCCCGCAACGTCTCCGGCAGCATCAGCGGTGACCTGGGCCAGGGCGAACTGCGCATGGACAGCAAGGATTTCGTCCTGCACCTGGACCCGATTTTCGCCAAGCCCTGGCAGTACCTCCAGGCCAACGCGCGCCTGACGTGGAAGCTGGATAAGCAAGGTTTCACGCTGATCGCGCCGTATATCAAGGTGCTGGGGGAAGAGGGCAAGATCGCAGCGGATTTCCTGATTCGCCTGCATTTCGATCATAGCCAGGAAGACTACATGGACCTGCGGGTCGGCATGGTCGATGGCGATGGGCGCTTTACCCCCAAATACTTGCCGGCGGTCCTGAGCCCGGCCCTGGATGAATGGCTGCGTACGGCAATTCTCAAGGGCGCGGTCGATGAAGGCTTCTTCCAGTATCAAGGCTCGCTGAACCACGATGCGGTGACGGCGGCACGCAATATCAGCCTGTTCTTCAAGGTGCATGATGCCGAGTTGGCGTTCCAGCCGGGCTGGCCTCATGTGAGCAAGGTGGCCGGTGAAGTGTTTGTCGAAGAGACCGGCGTGCGCATCCTGGCCAGCAAGGGGCAATTGCTCGATACCAAGGTCAAGGGGATCTACGTCAACATTCCCCATGCGTTGCCCGGCCATGACAGCCATCTGCTGCTGACGGGCGGGTTTGCCGGTGGGCTGGGGGACGGCCTGAAGATCCTCCAGGACGCGCCCATCGGTACGGCATCGACGTTTGCCGGCTGGAAGGGCGAGGGCGACCTGCAAGGTTCCCTGGACCTGGATATTCCCCTGGCCAAGGGCACCGAGCCGAAGATCGTGGTGGACTTCAAGACCGACAAGGCGCGCCTGCAACTGGCCGAGCCGACTCTGGACCTGAACCAGCTCAAGGGTGAGTTCCGCTTCGACAGTGCCAAGGGCCTGAGTGGGCAGAACATCAGCGCCCAAGCCTTCGACCGGCCGATCACGGCGCAGATTGCGGCCGGTGGCAGACCGGGCAATCTCAGCACGCGGGTCACGGCCAAGGGCCAGGTGACGGTCAAGCGGCTCACCGACTGGCTGAAAGTCAGCCAGCCGCTGCCCGTATCCGGAGATATCCCTTATCAACTGCAACTGGACCTGGACGGTGCCGACAGCCAGTTGCGGGTCAGCTCCAACCTCAAGGGCGTGGCGGTGGATTTGCCTGCGCCATTTGGCATGCCCGCCAGCCAGGGCCGTGACAGTGTGTTGCGCATGACGTTGCAGGGCGCGGAGCGGCGCTACTGGTTTGATTACGGCGAGTTGGCAAACTTTACCTTTGCCGCTCCGGCGAACAATTTTACCCAGGGCCGTGGCGAGCTGTTCCTCGGGGATGGTGATGCCTTGCTGCCCGGTGGCAAGGGCTTGCGGATTCGCGGGGTATTGTCGGAGCTGGATATCGATCCCTGGAAGAAGTTGGTCGACCGTTACGCCGGCAATGACCCAGGCGGCAATGCCAAGCAACTGTTGAGCAGTGCCGACTTCAAGATCGGCAAGCTGACAGGGTTTGGTACCCAACTCGACCAGGTCGCCCTGAAACTGGACCGCAAGCCTGCCGCCTGGGGCTTGCAGCTCGACAGCCAGCAGGTCAAGGGCACTGTTGGCCTGCCGGATGCCAAGGGCGCCCCCATTGCCATCAACCTGCAGTACGTGAAGTTGCCGGCGGTCGATCCTACGGTGCAGGCCGATGAAAACGCGCCTGATCCCCTGGCGAGCATCGATCCCAAGGACATTCCCGCGCTGGATATCGCCATTGCCCAGTTGTTCCAGGGGCCTGACTTGATCGGCGCCTGGTCGTTGAAGGTGCGTCCGACAGCCAAGGGCATGGCGTTCAACAACCTCGACCTGGGCCTCAAGGGCATGCAGCTCAAGGGGGCCGGTGGCTGGGAGGGTGCGCCGGGCGCCAGCAGCAGTTGGTACAAGGGGCGCCTGGACGGCAAGAACATCGCCGATGTGCTCAAGGGCTGGGGTTTTGCGCCCACGGTCACCAGCCAGGACTTCCATCTGGATGTTGACGGGCGCTGGCCGGGTTCGCCCGCGTGGGTTGGGCCCAAGCGTTTTTCCGGCAGCCTGGATGCTTCGTTCCGCAAGGGCCAGTTCGTCGAGGTCGAGGGCGGTGCCCAGGCGTTGCGGGTATTTGGCCTGCTGAACTTCAACTCGATTGGCCGGCGTTTGCGCCTGGACTTCTCGGATTTGCTTGGCAAGGGCCTGAGCTACGACCGGGTCAAGGGCCTGCTGGCCGCCAGCAATGGTGTGTTTGTGACCCGCGAGCCGATCATCCTCACCGGGCCGTCGAGCAACCTGGAGCTTAACGGCACCCTGGACCTGGTTGCCGATCGTGTGGATGCCAAGTTGCTGGTGACTTTGCCGGTGACCAACAACCTGCCGATTGCCGCGTTGATTGTGGGCGCGCCGGCCATTGGTGGCGCGTTGTTCCTGATCGACAAGCTGATCGGTGATCGGGTGTCGCGTTTCGCCAGCGTCCAGTACAAGGTGGAAGGGCCCTGGAAAGATCCCAAAATCACCTTTGACAAGCCATTTGAAAAACCACAGTAAGCGCCTGTGGAGTAGCATGGCCCCATGCTTTTTTTGGAGTGTCGGCCCATGTGCTTTGCGGTAATCCAGATGGTCAGCCAGAGCGACGTCCTGGCCAACCTAGCCCAAGCCCGGAGCTTGCTGGAGCGGGCGGCGGCAGGGGGCGCGCAACTGGCGGTCCTGCCGGAAAACTTCGCCGCCATGGGCCGCCGCGACGTGGCGGCTATCGGCCGCGCCGAAGCGGTTGGCGAGGGGCCGATCCTGCCCTGGTTGAAACTGGCCGCCCGCGACCTCAACTTATGGATAGTGGCCGGTACCTTGCCATTGCCTCCCCTCGGGCAGCCCGACGCCAAGTCCAACGCCTGCTCGCTGTTGATCGACGCGCAGGGGCAGATCGCGGCCCGTTACGACAAGCTGCACCTGTTTGACGTGGATGTGGCTGACACGCGCGGTCGTTATCGTGAATCCGACGACTATGCTTACGGCAACCAAGTGGTGGTGGCCGATACGCCGGTAGGGCGTCTGGGGCTCACGGTCTGTTACGACTTGCGCTTCCCGGAGCTGTACAGCGAATTGCGCGCGGCGGGCGCCGAATTGATTACCGCGCCTTCGGCCTTTACGGCGGTAACCGGCGCGGCGCACTGGGATGTGCTGATCCGTGCTCGGGCCATCGAAACCCAGTGTTACCTGCTGGCGGCCGCCCAGGGCGGAGTACATCCGGGGCCGCGGGAAACCTATGGCCATGGGGCGATTGTCGACCCATGGGGGCGAGTGCTGGCACAACAGAATCAAGGCGAAGCGGTGTTGTTGGCCGAACGCGATAGCAGCGAACAAGCGTCGATACGGGCGCGCATGCCGGTGGCAGGCCACCGGCGCTTTTTCTCGCAGGGCGCGCAGCGACCTGCTTCAGAACGATGAATTTAAGGCCGAACCTATGAGCGAGTTGTTGTCCTCAGTCAGTGAACACCTCCTGGCGCCCGGTGGCGTGACCATCGAAAATCTGCAAACCGTACTGGGCGACCTGGCCGGGCCGGGCATCGATGCCGCAGACCTGTATTTCCAGGGCCAGATCTCCGAGTCATGGTCCCTGGAAGACGGGATCGTCAAGGATGGCAGCTTCAACATGGACCAAGGGGTTGGCGTGCGTGCGCAATCCGGTGAAAAGACCGGCTTCGCCTACAGCAATGCCATCACCCTGGAAGCCCTGGGCCTGGCCGCCCGCGCGGCGCGCTCGATTTCCCGCGCTGGGCAGAATGGCACCGTGCAAGCGTTCAGCACCCAGGACGTGACCCAGTTGTACGGCCCGGATAACCCGTTGGAAGTCATGACCCGAGCCGAAAAGGTCGAGCTGCTCAAACGCGTGGATGCTGCAACCCGTGCCCTTGACCCGCGCATCCAGCAGGTGAGCGTGAGCATGGCCGGGGTCTGGGAGCGGATCCTGGTGGCATCCACCGATGGTAGCCTGGCGGCGGATGTGCGGCCGCTGGTGCGTTTCAATGTCAGTGTGATCGTCGAGCAGAACGGGCGTCGCGAGCGCGGCGGCCATGGCGGCGGTGGGCGTACGGATTATCGCTATTTCCTCGCCGAAGACCGCGCCATGGGCTATGCCCGCGAGGCGTTGCGCCAGGCGCTGGTCAATCTGGAAGCCATCCCCGCACCGGCCGGTACGTTGCCGGTGGTGCTGGGCTCGGGCTGGTCGGGTGTATTGCTCCACGAAGCGGTAGGGCATGGCCTGGAAGGCGACTTCAACCGCAAGGGCAGTTCCGCCTACAGCGGGCGCATGGGCGAAATGGTCGCCTCCAAACTCTGCACCATCGTCGATGACGGCACGTTGGCTGGCCGCCGTGGTTCCCTGAGCGTCGACGACGAAGGGACGCCGACCGAGTGCACCACGCTGATCGAAAACGGTGTGCTCAAGGGCTACATGCAAGACAAGCTCAACGCGCGCCTGATGGGTGTGGCGCGCACCGGCAACGGTCGTCGCGAGTCCTACGCGCATTTGCCGATGCCCCGCATGACCAATACCTACATGCTCGCAGGCGAAAGCGATCCGGCAGAGATCATTGCCTCGGTGAAGCGCGGGATCTATTGCGCCAACCTTGGTGGCGGTCAGGTGGACATCACCAGCGGCAAGTTCGTGTTCTCCACCAGCGAAGCCTATTTGATCGAGGACGGCAAGATTACCGCGCCGGTCAAGGGGGCAACCCTGATTGGCAACGGCCCGGAAGCCATGAGCAAGGTGTCGATGGTCGGTAACGACCTGGCGCTGGACAGCGGGGTGGGGATGTGTGGCAAGGATGGGCAGTCGGTGCCGGTCGGTGTCGGCCAGCCAACTCTGAAAATTGATGCGATCACCGTGGGTGGCACGGGGTCGTAAGGCGTGGAGCTTCGGGTGGCGAAGACCGCCACCCGGGGAAGAGGATCAGCGCAGGCCGCGTTGAGTCTCGTCCAGCTCACGGATGTACTTGAAGATTTTACGGCTGGTGGCCGGCGCCTTGTTCTGTGCCAGTTCGTGCTGGGCCTGACGGATCAGGGAGCGCAGTTGCTGGCGGTCGGCATCCGGATAGTCCAGGACGAACTTCTCCAGTACAGCGTCGTCACCGCCGATCAGGCGGTCGCGCCAACGCTCCAGGTTATGGAAACGTTCGTTGTACTGGCGTGTGGAAGCATCGAGTTGGTCGAGCAAAGTCAGAATGGCGTCAGTGTCCTGGTCGCGCATCAGCTTGCCGATAAACATGATGTGCCGTTTACGCGCGATATTCGCCGTGTGCTTGGGTGCATCTGCCAGGGCCCGGCGCATTTCGTCGGTCAGAGGCAGTTTGGCAATCAAGTCCGGCTTGAGTGTTGTAAGGCGCTCGCCGAGATCAACCAGAGCATGCAGCTCGCGTTTGACCTGGGTTTTGCTTTTCTCCCCATCGAGGGAGTCGTCGTAAGAATCAACCATGGTGGCAGTCCGCAAAGAAACGCCGCCATGATAACCAGTCGGGGGCCGCTTGTCCGGCCCGGTCGCTCGATGGCCTTAACCGAAAGCAGAATTTGAGTGGAGAACACCATGAGTGCAGCCCAAAGCGTCGGTCCACAAGCGTTACCGGCACTGCAGGAACAAGTTGAACAGATCATCGCGGAGGCCAAGCGCCAGGGTGCCAGTGCCTGTGAAGTGGCGGTATCCCTGGAGCAGGGCCTATCGACTTCGGTACGCCAGCGGGAGGTGGAAACCGTTGAGTTCAACCGCGACCAGGGTTTTGGCATCACCTTGTATGTGGGGCAGCGCAAAGGCTCGGCCAGCACCTCGGCCAGTGGCCCGGAAGCCATTCGCGAAACCGTCGCCGCCGCCCTGGCGATTGCCAAGCACACTTCCGAAGACGAGGCCTCGGGCTTGGCGGATGCGGCCCTGATGGCGCGGGACCTGAAAGATTTCGATCTGTATCACGCCTGGGATATCACCCCCGAGCAGGCCATCGAAAAGGCCCTGGCCTGCGAAGCCGCGGCGTTCGACACCGACAGCCGGATCAAGAATGCCGATGGCACTACCCTGAGTACCCATCAAGGTTGCCGTGTGTATGGCAACAGCCACGGGTTTATCGGCGGCTACGCGTCGACACGCCATAGCTTGAGCTGCGTGATGATTGCCGAGGCCGATGGCCAGATGCAGCGTGACTACTGGTATGACGTAAGTCGCCAGGGTGAGTTGTTGGCGGACCCGGTGAGCATTGGCCAGCGCGCCGCGCAACGGGCCGCGAGCCGCCTGGGCGCACGCCCGGTGCCGACGTGCGAAGTGCCGGTGCTGTTTTCGGCGGAGTTGGCGGGTGGCCTGTTCGGCAGTTTCCTGGGGGCGATTTCCGGGGGCAACCTGTACCGCAAGTCGTCGTTCCTTGAGGGCGCGCTGGGGCAGAAGTTGTTTCCCGAGTGGCTGACCCTGGATGAGCGCCCGCACCTGATGCGCGCCATGGGCAGCTCGGCCTTTGATGGCGATGGCCTGGCAACCTACGCCAAGCCGTTTGTCGAGAACGGTGAGCTGGTGTCCTACGTGCTCGGTACCTACGCCGGGCGCAAGCTCGGTTTGCCCAGCACCGCCAACTCCGGTGGCGTGCACAACCTGTTCGTGACCCATGGCGACGAAGACCAGGCGGCGCTGCTGCGGCGCATGGGCCGTGGCTTGTTGGTGACCGAATTGATGGGCCATGGCTTGAACATGGTGACGGGGGATTATTCCCGAGGTGCGGCAGGGTTCTGGGTGGAGAATGGCGAAATTCAGTTCGCAGTCCAGGAAGTGACCATCGCCGGCAACATGCGCGATATGTTCAAACAGATCGTCGCCGTGGGTAACGATCTGGAACTGCGCAGCAATATCCGCACTGGCTCGGTGCTGATCGAACGCATGACCGTCGCCGGCAGCTAAGTACCAACCGGTTACACAACAGCGCCACCCCAAGGGTGGCGCTTTTTTTTGCCTGGAATATCCCAAGGCCGACAAAGGTATAGGTTCAAGAGCTTGTATTGATTCTCAATATCATTTAATAATAAATATCATTATCGAGTGAGCGTGGATCATGAGTTCTGTCCTGCACGAGGATCCCTACCTGGAAAGCTGGCGCTGGATGAGTCGCCAGATTCGCTGTGGGCTCAACCCTGACGAGCCGCGCCTGATCGAGCATTATCTGAACGAGGGGCGCTACCTGGCCTGCTGCACGGCTACGCACCCGTGGACCATCGCCGAGACCTCGTTCCGCCTGCTGATCGATACCGCCACCGATATCGCCTTGCCCTGGCATTGGCGCTCCACGTGCCTGGACCAGGCCTGGCGCCCGCTGCGCGACCTGGAAAACCTCTCTCACTGCGCCTGTCGCCTCAAGCGCTGGCAGACCTTTGCCTGGCAATTGGCGACTTGCGAACTGCAACCTTCGATTTCTCACTCCGACTTGGTGCAAGGATCTTCCGATGAGTAATACCCGTATCGAACGCGACAGCATGGGCGAACTGCGAGTGCCGGCCGACGCGTTGTATGGCGCACAAACCCAGCGTGCGGTGGATAACTTTCCGATCAGCCACCAGCGCATGCCGACCCAGTTCATCCGTGCCCTGATCCTGGCCAAGGCCGCGGCCGCCAAGGCCAACGTCGATCTCAAGCAGATCAGTGCAAGCCAGGGCAAAGCCATCGTCGACGCCGCCCAGGGTTTGCTGGAAGGTGACTTCATGCAGCACTTCCCTGTGGATATCTTCCAGACCGGCTCCGGCACCAGCTCCAACATGAATGCCAACGAAGTGCTTGCGACCCTGGCCAGCCGCCTGTTGGGCGAACCGGTCAACCCTAATGACCACGTCAATTGTGGGCAAAGCAGCAACGACATCATCCCGACCACCATTCACGTCAGCGCCGCGCTGGTGTTGCATGAACAGACGTTGCCGGCATTGCTGCACCTGGTTGAGGTGATCGAGCGCAAGGCGGTAGAGGTTCATCCGTTCATCAAGACCGGGCGCACTCACCTGATGGACGCCATGCCTGTACGCATGAGCCAGGTGCTCGAAGGGTGGGCGCAGCAACTCAAGGCCAATATCGCTCACTTGCAGGGCTTGTTGCCAAGCCTGCAGGCCCTGGCCCAGGGCGGTACTGCGGTAGGTACCGGGATCAATGCGCATCCTGAGTTTGCTGCGCGTTTCAGCCAGCAGTTGAGCAGCCTGACCCAGGTGCAGTTCACACCGGGTACGAACCTGTTTGCTCTGATTGGCTCCCAGGACACCGCCGTCGCCGTCTCCGGCCAACTGAAGGCCATTGCCGTGTCGCTGATGAAAATCGCCAACGACCTGCGCTGGATGAACTCCGGCCCACTCGCCGGTCTCGGTGAAATCGAGCTCGAAGGCCTGCAACCAGGCTCGTCGATCATGCCGGGCAAGGTCAATCCGGTGATTCCAGAGGCCACCGCAATGGTTGCGGCACAGGTGATCGGCAATGACAGCGTAATCACCATCGCCGGTCAGTCCGGCAACTTCGAACTCAACGTGATGCTGCCGATCATCGCCCAGAACCTGCTCAGCAGCCTGGAGCTGTTGGCCAACTCCAGTCGTCTGCTGGCAGACAAGGCCATCGCCAGCTTCAAGGTCAACGAACCCAAGCTCAAGGAAGCGCTGTCGCGCAACCCGATCCTGGTCACCGCACTCAACCCGATCATTGGGTACCAAAAGGCCGCTGAAATCGCCAAGAAAGCCTATCAACAAGGCCGGCCGGTGATTGATGTGGCGCTCGAGCACACCGACCTGCCCCGCAGCCAACTGGAAGTCCTCTTGGACCCGGAAAAGCTCACGGCGGGTGGCGTGTAATTACCGACCCTGCTTTGGAGGCTCACCATGGAGCACTGGAAACGCACGATCGAACGGGCCAATCGCTGCTTTGTGCAAGGCGAACTGGTGGATGCCCGCGAGCATTACCTGCAAGCCCTGGCCCTGGCCCAAGTGTTGTTCGAGCGCTGGGGTGATGCCGACGAGGCGGTGGCGGCCTGCGTCATTTCCCATCACAACCTGGCGGACCTGCATCTGCGCCTGAACCAGCCTGAAGAAAGCGCCGAATACCTCTGCGCCATTCACCAGCGCTTGCTGCAGACCATGCAGGACACCCGGCTGCCTCAAGCATTGCGCGAGGCAGCCTTGCGCCAGAGCAGCAAGACCTACGTCGAACTGTTGAATTTCATCAGCGATCACGGCGAGTACCCCCGTACCCATCGCTTGCTGGGCAGCAATACGGCGCAGACGGATGCGCCGACCCGCAACAGCCCTTTCTATGGAGCACATTGATATGTCCTACACCTTGCCTGCCTTGCCTTACGCCTACGACGCCCTGGAACCGCATATCGATGCGCAAACCATGGAAATCCACTACACCAAGCACCACCAGACCTACATCAACAACCTCAATGCCGCCGTCGAAGGCACCGAGTTCGCCGGCTGGCCCATCGAGAAACTGGTCTCCAGCGTCCAGCAACTGCCGGAAAAACTGCGCGCAGCGGTGATCAACCAGGGGGGCGGGCATGCCAACCACTCGTTGTTCTGGGCGGTCATGTCGCCCAAAGGCGGCGGCAAGCCCGAAGGCGCCCTGGGCCAGGCGATTGATGCGCAGTTGGGTGGCTTTGATGCCTTCAAGGAGGCCTTCACCAAAGCTGCGCTGACCCGCTTCGGCAGTGGTTGGGCTTGGCTGAGCGTGACCCCGCAAAAGACCCTGGTGGTCGAGAGCAGTGGTAACCAGGACAGCCCGTTGATGAACGGCAATACGCCGATCCTCGGTCTGGACGTCTGGGAGCACGCCTACTACCTGCTATATCAGAACCGCCGTCCTGAATACATCAACGCTTTCTACAGTGTTATCAACTGGCCGGAAGTCGCTGAGCGCTACCAGGCTGCACTGGCTTAATGCCCTCTCATAACAAGACCTAAGGCCGACTATGGGCACTGAAACACTGGCGATCAGCAGCGTACGAATGTTCCGCTATGCGTTTGGCTCGCTGCTGCTATTGGCGGGAACTGCATTGCTGGTGGCCCACGGGCTGGCCTGGCTGAACCTCGAGCCGCGGATCCTGCGTGCCCTGCAAGGTGGCGCAATCTGTGCCCTGGGCACTGCATTGGGCGCGGTGCCGGTACTGGTGATCCGGCGGATGCCGTTGGCGGTCAGCGACACACTGCTGGGGTTTGGCGCTGGCGTGATGTTGGCGGCGACCGCGTTTTCGCTGGTCGTGCCGGGGATTGCCGCCGCTGAAAACCTGGGGCTCAGCCCCTGGGCGTCCAGCGGCCTGATCAGCTTCGGCATCATGCTGGGCGCCTTCGGCCTGTTTCTGGTGGACCGCAAGGTCTCCGGTGCCAGTCCGGAGCTGCTGGTTGGCACCCCTGACAAACCGGTAATTCCACCACGCATCTGGCTGTTTGTATTTGCCATTATTGCCCACAACATCCCCGAAGGCATGGCGGTGGGCGTCTCGGCGGGGGGCGGCATGCCCGATGCCGACAGCCTGGCCATGGGCATCGCCTTGCAGGATGTACCGGAAGGGTTGGTGATCGCGTTGGTGTTGGCTGGGGCGGGGATGTCGCGGGTCAAGGCCTTCTTGATCGGCGCGGCATCCGGGCTGGTGGAACCGGTGTTTGCCGTGCTGTGTGCCTGGTTGGTCAGCCTAGCCGAGATGCTGCTGCCTTTGGGCCTGGCCCTGGCGGCGGGGGCGATGCTATTGGTGGTGACTCATGAAGTGATCCCCGAGTCGCGCCGCAATGGCCATGACAAGCTCGCCAGCCTGGGGTTGTGCATTGGGTTTTGCTTGATGATGGCAATGGATACAGCGCTGGGCTGATGCCTAGCGCAAACCCAATGTAGGAGCTGGCTTGCCTGCGATGCAGGCACCTCGGCTTTTCGTCTAGACCGAGGTGATGCTATCGCAGGCAAGCCAGCTCCCACGCAAGCCCGTACAGGGGCTATTCGCCTTCATCGAAGTAATTGTTGATCAACTTCACCAGCGCATCCAGCGCTTCCTGCTCCTGCTCACCTTCGGTCTTCAGATGAATCTTGGTGCCCTTGCCTGCGGCGAGCATCATCATGGCCATGATGCTTTTACCATCGACCATGGACTCCGGTGTACGCCCGGCACGCACCTGGCAAGGAAACTGGCCCGCTACCCCGACAAATTTAGCCGACGCGCGGGCATGCAGGCCCAGTTTGTTGATGATTTCAATTTCCAGAGCGGGCATCGCGAAGGTGTTCCTTTCAGCTGAGGTCGCGGTGGCGAACCTGGACATTCTTGAGGGTTTTCTGCAAGACCTGGCCCAGCCGCTCGGTCAGGTAGACGGAGCGGTGATGCCCGCCGGTACAGCCGATAGCGATGGTGACGTAGGCCCGGTTGCTGGCGGCAAAGCGCGGTAGCCACTTGAGCAGGTAGCTGGAGATGTCCTGGAACATCTCTTCCACATCCGGTTGCGCCGCCAGGTACTCGGCAACCGGTAGGTCCAGCCCGGACTGATCGCGCAGTTCCGGCTTCCAATAAGGGTTGGGCAGGCAACGCACGTCAAATACCAGGTCGGCGTCTACCGGCATGCCCCGCTTGAAACCAAAGGATTCAACCAGGAAGGCCGTGCCCGGTTCCGGTTGGTTCAGCAGGCGCAGCTTGATGGCGTCACGCAGCTGGTAAAGGTTCAGGCTAGTGGTATTGATCTTGAGGTCGGCCAAATCGATGATCGGCCCCAACAGCTTGGTCTCGTCTTCGATGGCTTCGGCCAGCGAGCGGTGTGGGCTGCTCAGCGGGTGGCGGCGACGGGTCTCCGAGAAGCGCTTGAGCAGCGTTTCTTCGTCGGCGTCCAGGTACAGCACGTCGCAATGAATATGCTTGGCACGTACCTCTTCAAGCAATTCCGGGAATCGCGTGAGGTGGCTGGGTAGGTTGCGTGCGTCGATCGAAACGGCCACCAACGGTTGCGCCAGTTCAGTATGGATCAGCGCGCGCTCGGCCAGCTCGGGCAGGAGGCCGGCCGGCAAGTTGTCGATGCAATAGAAGCCGTTGTCCTCTAGCACATTGAGGGCCGTACTTTTACCTGAGCCGGAACGCCCGCTGACGATGATCAAACGCATGATTACTGCCCGCTTTGCTCATCCAGGACAACCTGATACAGCGCTTCATTGGTGCTGGCGCTACGCAGTTTCTTACGTACTTCTTCACGGTCGAGCATGCTGGCGATCTGCCGGAGCAGCTCCAGGTGTGCATCGGTGGCCGCTTCCGGGACCAGCAGGACGAACAGCAGGTCAACCGGAGCGCCATCGATGGCGTCGAAATCAGTGGGGGCGTCCAGGTGCAGCAGGGCGCTTACCGGTGTTTCACAGCCTTTGAGGCGGCAATGAGGAATAGCGATGCCGTTGCCAAAACCGGTCGAGCCAAGTTTTTCACGGGCGATCAGGGCCTCATACACGTCTTGCATCACCAGTTCAGGCACTTCGCGGCTGATCAGGTTGGCAATCTGTTCGAGGGCTTTCTTTTTACTGCCGCCCGGCGCGTTCACGAGGGAACGGCCGGGGGTCAGGATGGTTTCAAGTCGAATCATGGGTGGGGAGTGTTAGCGGCCTGTGCCTTGAAGAAGGCTCTGCTGCTTTTCCTTATGCTTTTTGATTTGGCGATCCAGCTTGTCGGTCAGGTCGTCAATGGCGGCATACATGTCTGAATGCTCTGCATTGGCGACTACTTCCCCGCCGGGTATACGCAAGGTGGCTTCGATTTTCTGCTTCAGCTTTTCGACAGACATGATGACTTGCACATTGGTGATCTTGTCGAAATGCCCCTCAATTCGTTTGAGTTTTTCGCTGATGTAGGCGCGCAGCGGTTCGGTCACTTCCAGTTGGTGTCCACTGATGTTGACTTGCATACAGCTTCTCCTTCGTTGCCAGTGCATAAAGCGGCGGGTAGGGATACCCGCCACTGGAACGCTGTGGCCTGCCCGTCACATCAACCGCTTACGCTCGCTGGAAGGCGCGATCCCAAGGGACTCGCGGTACTTGGCGACGGTTCGACGGGCGACCTGAATGCCTTGTGCTTCCAGTAAACCAGCGATCTTGCTGTCACTCAACGGCTTTTTCTGATTTTCCGCCGCAACCAGTTTTTTGATGATCGCGCGGATCGCCGTGGACGAGCATTCGCCGCCCTCGGAGGTGCTGACGTGGCTGGAGAAAAAGTATTTCAGCTCATATATACCCCGTGGGGTATGCATGAATTTCTGCGTAGTGACCCGGGAAATAGTCGATTCATGCATGCCGACTGCCTCGGCAATGTCATGCAGCACCAATGGCTTCATCGCTTCGTCGCCGTACTCCAGGAAGCCGCGCTGATGCTCGACGATCTGGGTGGCCACTTTCATCAGGGTCTCGTTGCGGCTTTGCAGGCTCTTGATGAACCAGCGCGCTTCCTGCAACTGGTTGCGCATGAACGTGTTGTCGGCACTGGTATCGGCCCGGCGCACGAAGCCTGCGTACTGCGGGTTGACCCGCAGGCGTGGCACCGATTCCTGGTTCAGTTCCACCAGCCAGCGCTCGTTGTCCTTGCGCACAATTACGTCAGGTACGACATATTCGGCTTCGCTGGACTCGATCTGCGAGCCTGGGCGCGGGTTGAGGCTCTGTACCAGTTCGATGATCTGGCGCAGGTCATCTTCCTTGAGCTTCATCCGCCGCATCAACTGGCTGTAGTCGCGGCTGCCCAACAGGTCGATGTAGTCGGTGACCAGGCGTTGGGCCTCGGTCAGCCAAGGTGTCTTGGCGGGCAGCTGGCGCAATTGCAGCAACAGGCACTCGCTGAGGTTGCGCGCGCCAATGCCGGCAGGCTCGAACTGCTGGATGCGGTGCAGGACCGCTTCGATTTCGTCCAGCTCGATATCCAGCTCCGGGTCGAAGGCCTCGAGGATTTCTTCAAGGGTTTCGTCCAGGTAGCCCTGATTGTTGATGCAGTCGATCAGGGTCACGGCGATCAGGCGATCGGTGTCGGACATCGGGGCAAGGTTCAGTTGCCACAGCAAGTGGCTCTGCAGGCTTTCGCCGACGGAGGTGCGGGTGGTGAAGTCCCACTCGTCATCATCGTTGCTGGGCAGGCTGCTGGCGCTGGTCTGGTAGACATCTTCCCAGGCCGTATCCACCGGCAGTTCATTGGGGATGCGTTCGTTCCATTCGCCTTCTTCCAGGTTATCCACCGTGGGTGCGGTTTCCTGGTAGGACGGTTCCTGGACGTCAGTGTTGGGTTTTTGCTCTATGTTGTCGGCCAGCGGGTCGGCATTATCGAAGTCGTCGCCTTCTTCCTGGCGTTCGAGCATCGGGTTGGACTCCAGGGCCTCCTGGATTTCCTGTTGCAGGTCCAGGGTCGACAATTGGAGCAGGCGGATGGCCTGTTGCAGCTGCGGTGTCATCGTCAGCTGCTGGCCCATTCTCAGGACTAGCGATGGTTTCATGGCAGGGGCTTAACACCTTATTCGCCGGCGCAATGCGCCATCCACGACAGGGCGCGTGAGCGCCAAACATAAGCAAATTATATGCCTGATATCGGGGGCTTTGCCTAGAGCGCGGTAACAATAAAAATAATGAGGTTTTTATTGACTCCCGCGCCTGATGGCGAATGTCCTGACACCCCAGCGCTTACAGGCGGAACTCGTGCCCCAGGTACACTTCCTTGACCAGTTCGTTGGCCAGGATGGTGGCGGAGTCGCCTTCGGCAATCAGTTGGCCGTCGTTGACGATGTAGGCGGTTTCGCAGATATCCAGGGTCTCACGCACGTTGTGGTCGGTGATCAGTACGCCGATCCCCTTGGCCTTGAGGTGATGGATGATCTGCTTGATGTCGCCTACCGAAATCGGGTCGACACCGGCGAAGGGTTCATCCAGCAGGATGAACTTCGGTGCAGTGGCCAGGGCGCGGGCGATTTCCACGCGACGGCGCTCGCCGCCGGACAGGCTCATGCCGAGGTTGTCGCGAATGTGGTTGATGTGGAACTCCTGCAGCAGGCTTTCCAGCTCCTGGCGGCGTCCGTCGCGATCCAGTTCCTTGCGGGTTTCAAGGATCGCCATGATGTTGTCGGACACCGACAGTTTGCGGAAGATCGACGCCTCCTGGGGGAGATAGCCGATCCCGGCACGTGCACGACCGTGCATGGGCTGGTGGCTGACGTCCAGGTCGTCGATCAATACGCGACCCTGGTCCGCCTGGACCAGGCCGACAATCATGTAGAAGCAGGTGGTCTTGCCGGCACCGTTGGGGCCAAGCAGGCCGACGATCTGGCCGCTGTCGATCGACAGGCTGACGTCGCGCACGACCTGACGGCTTTTATAGGCCTTGGCCAGATGCTGGGCTTTCAGGGTTGCCATTACTGGGCCTTCTTCTTCGGCTGGATAACCATGTCGATGCGCGGACGTGGCGCAGTGACCTTGGTGCCATTGGCGCGGCCGGCAGTGGCGACCTGCTTGACGGTGTCGTAGACGATTTTCTCGCCTTCGGTCGAGTTGCCGTCACTGCTGATCACTTTGGCGCGGTCGGTCAGTACGATGCGATTCTGCGGGGCATGGTACTGGATGGTCACGCCGTAGCCCTTGATCGGAGCTGGGTCGGTCGCCGCCTGTTGCTGCTCGAAATAGGCCAGGTTGCCCACCGAGGTCACGACGTCGATGTCGCCAGCCGGGGTGCGGGTAAGGGTTACGGTATTGCCGGTAATCTTCATCGAGCCTTGAGTGATGATTACGTCGCCCTTGTAGGTCGCGATACCTTGTTTGTCATCCAACTGCGCATCGTCAGCCTGAATGTGGATCGGTTGCTGGCTATCGTTCGGCAGAGCCCAGGCGCTCACGCTTCCCAGTGCTGCGCCCAGACCGAGCAAAATAGGGAGGGTTTTAACGAGCCTCATACTGTCCTCTTACGTTCGATAGCAGGTGTATCCTGCTTTCTTTCAAATACGCTTTCATTCCCTTGCCAGTCGATACACCGCCAGCGCCGTCGATTCTAACGTCTTGCTCGGTCTGCGCATATTGCTTCTGTGGGAATACGGTCATGCGACTGCTGGTAATAATGGTGTCGCGGTTCTGGGCGTCAGTGCGGGCAACACGCACCGAGTCGATCAGCTCCACTTCGGTACCGTCCGGGTTGACCTCGCCACGCTTGCTGGTGACGTGCCACGGAAATTCGGTGCCGCGATACAGGTTCAGGTCCGGATTGGTCAGCAGTGTGACCTCCGAAGCCTTCAGGTGTTCGACCTTGTCCGACGTCATTTCGTACTGCACCTTGCCGTCTGGCAGGAACTGCACGCTGTAGGCGTTGGTGGCGTAATAGTCGATGGCGCCCTGGTCGACCTGCGCGACAGGCTGGTCGAGGAAGCGCTCCGGGCTGATATTCCAGTAGCCCACCGCGAGGAACAGCGCGGCGATGGCTCCGAATATCAGGAAGTTGCGAATCTTTTTGCTCAGCATAGAAGGCTCTATAGGTAGGCGGCGTGGGCCGCTTCAAGGCTGCCCTGGGCGCGCAGGATCAACTCGCAGAACTCGCGCGCGGCACCTTCGCCGCCACGGGCCTGGGTAATGCCGTGGGCGTGTTCGCGAACAAATGACGCGGCATTGGCCACCGCCATGCCCAGGCCGACGCGGCGAATCACCGGCAAGTCAGGTAAGTCGTCACCCAGATAGGCGACCTGCTCATAGCTTAGGTTGAGTTTCCCAAGAAGCTCATCCAGGACCACCAGTTTATCCTCGCGGCCCTGATACAGGTAAGGAATCCCCAGGTTTTGTGCGCGGCGTTCCACGACCGGGGTCTTGCGACCACTGATAATCGCGGTTTGCACGCCAGAGGCCATCAGCATCTTGATGCCCTGGCCGTCCAGCGTGTTGAACGTCTTGAATTCACTGCCGTCTTCGAGGAAGTACAGGCGGCCATCGGTCAGCACGCCGTCCACATCGAAAATTGCCAGTTTGATGGCCTTGCCCCGTTGCAACAGGTCGTTGCTCATTTACATCACTCCTGCGCGCAGCAAATCGTGCATGTTCAGGGCGCCAATCGGATGATCGGCATCATCGACCACCACCAGGGCGCCGATTTTATGGTCTTCCATGATCTTCAGGGCTTCCGCCGCGAGCATTTCGGCGCGGGCGGTCTTGCCGTGGGGGGTCATGACTTGATCGATAGTCGCGGTATGGATATCGATGGTGCGGTCCAGGGTGCGACGCAGGTCGCCGTCGGTGAACACCCCGGCCAGGCGCCCGTCGGCCTCGAGGATCACGGTCATGCCCAGGCCCTTGCGGGTCATTTCCATCAGCGCGTCCTTGAGCAGGGTGCCGCGCTGTACCTGTGGCAGCTCATCGCCAGCATGCATGACGTTTTCCACTTTCAGCAGCAGGCGACGGCCAAGGGCGCCACCCGGGTGGGAAAAGGCGAAGTCTTCGGCAGTAAAACCACGGGCTTCCAGCAGGGCTACGGCTAGCGCGTCGCCCATGACCAGGGCGGCGGTGGTGGAGGAGGTCGGCGCCAGGTTCAGTGGGCAGGCTTCATGGGTCACATGCACGTTCAGGTTCACTTCGGCGGCCTTGGCCAGCGTCGAGTCCGGGTTACCGGTCATGCTGATCAGCTTGATGCCCAGGCGCTTGATCAGGGGCAGCAGGGTCACGATTTCGTTGGTGGTGCCGGAGTTGGACAGGGCGACGATCACGTCGTCGCGGGTAATCATGCCCATGTCACCGTGGCTGGCTTCGGCCGGGTGCACGAAAAAAGCCGTGGTGCCGGTGCTCGCCAGGGTGGCGGCAATCTTGTTGCCGACATGGCCTGACTTGCCCATGCCGACCACGACAACCCGGCCTTTACTGGCCAGGATCATCTCGCAGGCGCGTACGAAATCTGCGTCGATATGGGCCAGCAAGCCTTCTACGGCTTCAAGCTCGAGGCGGATGGTGCGTTGTGCGGATTGAATAAGGTCGTTGGATTGGCTCATGTCTGAAATCGTATAGCCTGACGAAAAGTCGGCGATTATAGCGGGATTGAGCAATTCCCTCACGCAAGTTCGTCAGCTGTTGTTCTTCTAGAGAGTGAGATCAGTCCCAAATGCGCTTTTTACCTGTCCTGTTTCTGAACAAGCGCTGCTGCGGCCTTGGGCGCTCTACGTCAGCAGTGATATAGTTCGCCGCCAGTTCGGTCCGCGCAGCGCACATGTGTCTAACTGTCGCAAGCAGTTGTCCCAAGCATGGTGTCTGAGTGAGAAGCTGCATCCCAAGGAGTTTAGATGAGTGCCGATAACGCCTACGCGGTCGAGCTGAAGGGCCTTTCCTTCAAGCGCGGTACGCGCAGCATCTTCAATAATGTCGATATTCGCATTCCCCGCGGCAAGGTGACGGGTATCATGGGCCCTTCCGGTTGCGGCAAGACGACTCTGCTGCGCCTGATGGGCATGCAGTTGCGTCCGACTGCCGGGGAGGTCTGGGTCAATGGCCAGAACCTGCCGACCCTGTCGCGCAGCGACTTGTTCGATGCGCGCAAGCACATGGGGGTGCTGTTCCAGAGCGGCGCTCTGTTCACCGACCTCGATGTTTTCGAAAACGTCGCGTTCCCGCTGCGAGTGCACACCCAGCTGTCCGAAGAAATGATTCGTGACATTGTTTTGTTGAAGCTGCAGGCCGTCGGCCTTCGCGGTGCCATCGACCTGATGCCAGATGAACTCTCCGGCGGTATGAAGCGGCGTGTCGCCCTGGCGCGGGCGATTGCGCTCGACCCGCAGATCCTCATGTATGACGAGCCGTTCGTCGGCCAGGACCCTATCGCCATGGGCGTCCTGGTGCGCCTGATCCGCCTGCTCAACGATGCGCTGGGCATCACCAGTATCGTGGTTTCCCACGACCTGGCCGAAACCGCGAGCATTGCCGACTACCTCTATGTGGTCGGCGATGGCCAGGTATTGGGCCAGGGCACGCCTGAAGAGCTGATGAACGCTGATAACCCGCGCATTCGCCAATTCATGACCGGCGATCCTGATGGCCCGGTGCCTTTTCATTTTCCGGCAGCGGATTACCGCGCAGATCTCCTGGGGAAGCGCTGATGCGCAAGACATCTTTAATCGAGAAGGTTCGCCTTTTCGGTCGTTCCGGCATCGACATTGTCGAAGTGCTCGGGCGTTCGACGATTTTCCTGTTTCACGCCTTGCTGGGCCGCGGCAGTATCGGCGGCGGTTTTGGCTTGCTGCTCAAGCAGTTGCACTCGGTGGGCGTGATGTCCCTGGTGATCATCGTGGTCTCCGGGGTTTTCATCGGCATGGTGCTGGCGTTGCAGGGCTTCAATATCCTGTCCAGCTACGGTTCCGAGCAGGCGGTGGGGCAGATGGTTGCGCTGACGCTGCTGCGTGAACTGGGGCCGGTGGTCACCGCGTTGCTGTTTGCCGGGCGCGCCGGTTCTGCGTTGACTGCGGAGATCGGCAACATGAAGGCCACCGAGCAGTTGTCCAGCCTGGAAATGATCGGCGTGGACCCGCTCAAGTACATCGTTGCCCCGCGCCTGTGGGCCGGCTTCATTTCCCTGCCTCTGCTGGCGATGATTTTCAGCGTGGTCGGGATCTGGGGCGGCTCATGGGTGGCAGTGGACTGGCTGGGGGTCTACGACGGCTCCTACTGGGCCAACATGCAAAACAGCGTGACGTTCAGCGGTGACGTGCTCAATGGCATTATCAAGAGCATCGTCTTCGCCTTCGTCGTGACTTGGATCGCCGTATTCCAAGGCTATGACTGTGAGCCCACTTCAGAAGGGATCAGTCGTGCCACCACCAAGACCGTTGTGTACGCCTCGCTGGCGGTACTGGGTCTTGACTTCATTTTGACCGCCTTGATGTTTGGAGATTTCTGATGCAAAACCGCACTGTGGAAATCGGTGTCGGCCTTTTCTTGCTGGCTGGCATCCTGGCTTTACTGTTGCTTGCCCTGCGAGTCAGCGGCTTGTCGGCCAGCTCCAGCGCCGACACCTATAAACTTTACGCCTACTTCGACAATATCGCCGGTTTGACGGTCAGATCCAAAGTGACCATGGCCGGTGTGACCATCGGCAAGGTCACGGCAATCGATCTGGACCGCGACAGCTTCACCGGCCGAGTGACCCTGCAACTGGACAAGAAGGTAGATAACCTGCCGACTGACTCCACGGCGTCTATCCTCACGGCGGGTCTGCTGGGCGAGAAGTACATCGGTATCAGCGTGGGCGGGGAAGAAGCCTTGCTCAAGGATGGTTCGACCATTCATGACACACAGTCGTCGTTGGTGCTGGAGGACCTGATCGGTAAATTCCTGCTTAATACGGTTAGTAAAGACGCCAAATGAGGAGTTTGTTCATGATCTCAACCTTGCGACGTGGCCTGTTGGTGCTGTTGGCAGCCTTGCCATTGATGGCTAACGCCGTGGCAGCGCCTTCGGCGCACGACATAATTGATAGAACCACCAAAGAGCTGCTGGCTGACCTTGCCGCAAACAAAGAGCAGTACAAGCAGAGCCCAAGCGCGTTCTACGATGCCCTCAACGGTATCGTGGGCCCGGTGGTCGATGCTGATGGCATCTCCCGCAGCATCATGACCGTCAAGTACTCGCGCAAGGCCACGCCTGCGCAGATGCAGCGCTTCCAGGAAAACTTCAAGCGCAGCCTGATGCAGTTCTACGGCAACGCCCTGCTGGAATACAACAACCAGGGTATCGTCGTATCTCCGGCCAAGGATGAGTCTGGCAACCGTACCAGCGTGGATATGCAGGTCAAGGGCAACAATGGCTCGATCTACCCGGTTTCCTACACCCTCGAGAAAATCAACGGTGAATGGAAAGTGCGCAACGTGATCATCAACGGCATCAACATCGGCAAGCTGTTCCGTGACCAGTTCGCCGATGCCATGCAGCGCAATGGCAACGATCTGGACAAGACCATCGATGGTTGGGCCGGCGAAGTGGCCAAGGCCAAGGAAGTGACCGAAGAAGCCGCAGAGAAGCAGGCCCCATGACTGAGTCGGCTGTTCGTCAAGGCCAGGCCGGCGAGCTGCTCTTGAGTGGCGTGCTCGACTACAGCACCGGGCCGGCCCTGCGCAAGCAGGGCCAGGCGCTGATCAATGCCAGCACTGCGTCGGCAGTGGTTATCGACTGCTCGGCGGTGGTGAAGTCCAGCAGTGTTGGCTTGTCATTGCTCCTGTGTTTCCTACGCGACGCCGCGGCGGTCAACAAACCTGCCAGTATTCGTGCATTACCCGAGGATATGCGGGAAATTGCCCAGGTTTGCGGTCTGGCCGAGCTGTTGGCGCATCCTTAATACACATTATTGAAGAAGCCCCCCGTCAGAGTCCTGCTATGCGGGGTTCGCAGGCGCGGGGCTTTTTTGTATGATGTGCGACCCGCGCGCACTGGGCGCCGATAGAGGTTGAGCATGCAGGCCCTAGAAGTTAAAAGCTTCCTTGAAGGAAAGCTGCCGAATACTGAGGTTGCAGTTGAAGGCGAAGGCTGCAATTTCCAGCTGAACGTGATTAGCGATGAACTGGCGGCATTGAGCCCGGTCAAGCGTCAGCAGCAGATCTATGCCCATTTGAACCCGTGGATCACCGATGGCAGCATCCATGCGGTCACTATGAAATTTTTCAGCCGCGCGGCCTGGGCCGAGCGCACCTGAGCCCCCAAGGCGTCGAGATTCTTATGGATAAATTGATTATTACCGGCGGTGCCCGTCTTGATGGCGAAATCCGTATCTCCGGGGCTAAAAACTCGGCCTTGCCGATCCTGGCTGCTACCTTGCTGTGTGATGGCCCGGTTACCGTAGCCAACCTGCCGCACCTGCACGACATCACCACCATGATCGAGCTGTTCGGTCGCATGGGCATTGAGCCGGTGATCGACGAGAAGCTGTCGGTCGAAATCGACCCGCGCACCATCAAGACCCTGATCGCCCCGTACGAACTGGTGAAAACCATGCGTGCCTCGATCCTGGTACTGGGCCCGATGGTTGCCCGTTTCGGCGAAGCCGAAGTGGCACTGCCTGGCGGTTGCGCCATTGGCTCGCGGCCGGTGGACCTGCACATCCGTGGCCTTGAAGCCATGGGTGCGACCATCGACGTCGAAGGCGGCTACATCAAGGCCAAGGCGCCGGAAGGCGGCCTGCGTGGCGCGAACTTCTTCTTTGATACCGTCAGCGTGACCGGTACCGAGAACATCATGATGGCCGCTGCCCTGGCCAACGGCCGCAGCGTCCTGCAAAACGCCGCGCGCGAGCCGGAAGTGGTCGACCTGGCCAACTTCCTGATCGCCATGGGTGCCAACATCACTGGCGCCGGCACCGACACCATCACCATCGACGGTGTGAAGCGCCTGCACTCGGCTACCTATAAGGTCATGCCGGACCGTATCGAGACCGGTACCTACCTGGTTGCTGCTGCCGTCACCGGTGGTCGCGTCAAGGTCAAGGATACCGATCCGACCATCCTGGAAGCGGTCCTGGAAAAACTGCGCGAAGCGGGTGCCGAAATCACCACCGGCGAAGACTGGATCGAGCTGAACATGCACGGCAAGCGGCCAAAAGCCGTCAACGTGCGTACCGCTCCGTACCCGGCGTTCCCGACCGACATGCAGGCGCAGTTCATCTCCCTGAACGCGATTGCCGAAGGCACCGGTGCTGTGATCGAGACCATCTTCGAGAACCGTTTCATGCACGTGTACGAACTGCACCGCATGGGCGCCAAGATCCAGGTCGAAGGCAACACAGCCATCGTCACCGGTATCGAGCAGCTCAAGGGCGCGCCAGTAATGGCCACCGACCTGCGGGCTTCGGCCAGCCTGGTGATCTCGGCGCTGTGCGCTGACGGCGACACCCTGATCGATCGCATCTACCACATAGACCGTGGCTACGAGTGCATCGAAGAAAAACTGCAGATGCTCGGCGCAAAAATTCGCCGCGTACCGGGCTAGTCCCCACTGCTCGGGCGCAGGGAAGCGCCCGCCCGAGGTGTGCACAGGCACGCCTTGGCTGAATTTGTTTCAAATCGAGGCTGTAATGGCCTCGATCTGTGTCTGGCGCCGTTTGCGACCGGACAGCAATAGCCTGATGAAGGACTGACGTTTCCCATGTTGACCATCGCACTGTCCAAGGGCCGCATCCTTGACGATACTTTGCCGCTTCTGGCTGAAGCGGGCATCGTGCCGACCGAGAATCCGGACAAGAGCCGCAAGCTGATCATCCCCACGACCCAGGACGACGTTCGCCTGTTGATCGTGCGGGCTACCGACGTGCCGACCTACGTGGAACATGGTGCCGCCGACCTTGGTGTCGCCGGTAAAGACGTGTTGATGGAATACGGCGGCCAGGGCCTGTACGAGCCGCTGGACCTGCGTATCGCCCTGTGCAAGCTGATGACTGCCGGTCGTGTCGGTGACGTCGAGCCAAAAGGCCGCCTGCGGGTGGCCACCAAGTTCGTCAACGTCGCCAAGCGTTATTACGCCGAGCAAGGCCGCCAGGTCGATATCATCAAGCTCTATGGCTCGATGGAACTGGCACCGCTGATCGGCCTGGCCGACAAGATCATCGACGTGGTCGACACCGGCAACACCCTGCGCGCCAACGGCCTGGAACCCCAGGACTTTATCGCTGACATCAGCTCCCGCCTGATCGTCAACAAAGCTTCGATGAAAATGCAGCACGCCCGGATCCAGGCGTTGATCGACACCCTGCGCAAGGCAGTGGAGTCTCGACACCGCGGTTGACTCACCTGCGCGGCCCTAGGTCGCGCCCGTCTATCCGCCTCATAGCCAGAATTCTCAGGTGCCCAAGCGGAAACGACTGCTAGTTTAGGGCGCCTGAGTTTTTGCCAATACTATTGAGGCCCTCGCTATGACCACGTCCACTGCAATTGCCCGACTCAACGCTGCCGACCCGGATTTCGCCCATCATCTGGATCATCTGCTGAGCTGGGAAAGTGTGTCCGACGACTCGGTCAACCAGCGGGTGCTCGACATCATCAAGGCCGTGCGTGAGCGCGGCGATGCGGCGCTGGTGGACTTTACCCGCCAGTTCGACGGCCTGGACGTCAAGTCCATGGCCGACCTGATCCTGCCCCGCGAACGCCTGGAGTTGGCCCTGACGCGCATCACCGCGCCCCAGCGTGAAGCCCTGGAAGTCGCGGCCGCGCGGGTGCGTAGCTACCACGAAAAACAGAAGCAGGATTCCTGGAGCTACACCGAGGCTGATGGCACGGTGCTGGGGCAGAAAGTCACGCCCCTGGACCGCGCCGGCCTGTACGTGCCAGGCGGCAAGGCTTCATACCCTTCGTCGGTGCTGATGAATGCCATTCCCGCCAAAGTGGCGGGCGTGACCGAAGTGGTCATGGTGGTCCCGACCCCGCGCGGTGAAATCAACGAACTGGTGCTGGCTGCCGCTTGCATCGCAGGCGTTGACCGCGTGTTTACCATCGGTGGCGCCCAGGCCGTCGCCGCGTTGGCCTATGGCACCGAAAGCGTGCCGAAAGTAGACAAGGTGGTCGGCCCCGGCAACATCTATGTCGCCACCGCCAAGCGCCATGTGTTTGGCCAAGTCGGGATCGACATGATCGCCGGCCCTTCGGAAATCCTCGTGGTGTGCGACGGCCAGACCGATCCGGACTGGATCGCCATGGACCTGTTCTCCCAGGCCGAGCACGACGAAGACGCCCAGGCGATCCTGGTCAGCCCCGACGCCGAGTTCCTCGACAAGGTGGCGGCCAGCATCAACAAGTTGCTGCCGACCATGGACCGCGCCGAGATTATCGAGAAGTCGATCAATGGCCGGGGTGCGCTGATCCAGGTGCGGGACATGGAACAGGCTATCGAAGTGGCCAACCGCATTGCCCCTGAGCACTTGGAGCTGTCGGTGGCCGACCCACAGGCGTGGCTGCCATCGATTCGCCACGCCGGTGCGATCTTCATGGGCCGCCACACCAGCGAAGCCCTGGGTGACTACTGCGCCGGCCCCAACCACGTGTTGCCGACCTCGGGCACTGCGCGATTTTCGTCGCCGCTGGGGGTGTATGACTTCCAGAAGCGCTCGTCGATCATCTTTTGCTCGCCACAAGGGGCTTCGGAACTGGGCAAGACCGCCTCGGTGCTGGCCCGTGGTGAATCGTTGAGCGCGCACGCCCGCAGCGCCGAATACCGCATCGTCAAGGGGGAGTAAGACATGAGCAAATTCTGGAGCCCTTTCGTCAAGGACCTCGTGCCTTACGTGCCCGGCGAGCAGCCGAAGCTGACCAAGCTGGTCAAGCTCAACACCAACGAAAACCCCTATGGCCCGTCGCCCAAGGCCCTGGCGGCGATGCAGGCCGAGTTGAACGACAACCTGCGTTTGTACCCGGACCCCAACAGCGACCTGCTCAAGCAGGCCGTGGCCAAGTACTACGGGGTGGATGGAAGCAAGGTCTTCCTCGGTAACGGTTCCGACGAAGTCCTGGCGCATATCTTCCACGGTCTGTTCCAGCACGACCTGCCACTGTTGTTCCCGGATATCAGCTACAGCTTCTACCCGGTGTACTGCGGCCTGTATGGCATCACCTCGGCCCCGGTGCCGCTGGACGAGCAGTTCCAGATCCGCGTGGCGGACTACGCTAAGCCCAACGGCGGGATCATCTTCCCCAACCCGAACGCGCCGACCGGCTGCGTGCTGGCGCTGGACGCGGTGGAGCAGCTGCTCAAGGCCAGCCCGGATTCGGTGGTGGTGGTCGATGAAGCCTATATCGACTTCGGCGGCGAAACCGCCATCAGCCTGGTGGATCGCTACCCCAACCTGCTGGTCACCCAGACCCTCTCCAAATCGCGCTCACTGGCCGGTTTGCGGGTAGGCCTGGCGGTGGGGCATCCGGACCTGATCGAGGCGCTGGAGCGGGTCAAGAACAGCTTCAACTCCTATCCACTGGATCGCCTGGCGATTGTCGGCGCGGCGGCGGCCTTTGAAGATCGTGAATACTTCGAGAAGACCTGCCAATTGGTGATCGACAGCCGCGAGAAGGTGGTTGCGCAGTTGCAGGACAAAGGCTTTGAAGTGCTACCGTCGGCTGCCAACTTCATCTTCGCTCGCCACCCACGGCACGACGCGGCCAGCCTGGCGGCCAAGCTGCGTGAGCAAGGGGTGATCGTGCGGCACTTCAAGCAGGAGCGGATTGCCCAGTTCCTGCGGATCAGCATCGGTACGCCTGAGCAGAACCAGGCGTTGATCGATGGCTTGGGCGATCTTTAAGGCTTAGATCTATATTGGCTGGACTGGCCTCATCGCGGGCAAGCCCGGCTCCCACATTGGAATGCGTTCCCATGTGGGAGCCGGGCTTGCCCGCGATGAGGCCATCAGCAACACCGACAGTCCCTAACCTTCAGAGCAACGGCTCGTCCGGCTTCTTGTGCTTCCAGCCATCATTGCCCGGCAGCAGCAGGTTCAGGCCAATCGCTACCACCGCGCACAGGGCGATGCCCTTGAGGCCGAAATCGTCCGGGCCAGTGCCGGTGCCGATCAGCACACCACCTATCCCGAACACCAGGGTCACCGACACAATCACCAGATTGCGCGCCTCCCCCAGGTCGATCTTGTGACGGATCAAGGTGTTCATCCCCACCGCCGCAATCGAACCGAACAGCAGGCACAGAATCCCGCCCATCACCGGCACCGGAATGCTCTGCAGCAGCGCGCCGAACTTGCCGACAAAGGCCAGGGTGATGGCAAATACCGCCGCCCAGGTCATGATTTTCGGGTTGTAGTTCTTGGTCAGCATTACCGCGCCGGTCACTTCGGCGTAGGTAGTGTTGGGCGGGCCGCCGAACAGGCCAGCCGTGGTGGTGGCGATGCCGTCGCCCAATAGCGTGCGATGCAGGCCGGGCTTTTTCAGGTAATCGCGACCGGTCACGCTACCCACGGCAATCACGCCGCCGATGTGTTCAATGGCTGGTGCCAGGGCTACCGGGACGATGAACAGAATCGCCTGCCAGTTGAATTCCGGCGCGGTGAAGTGGGGCAGGGCGAACCACGGGGCGGCGGCGATCTTCGCGGTGTCGACCACGCCAAAGTAGAACGACATGCCAAAACCCACCAGCACCCCGGCAATGATCGGCACCAGGCGGAAAATGCCCTTGCCGAATACGGCCACGATCAGCGTGGTCAGCAGCGCCGGCATCGAGATCAGCATTGCCGTCTGGTAGTGGATCAGCTCGGCACCGTCGCCCGACTTGCCCATTGCCATGTTCGCGGCAATCGGCGCCATGGCCAGGCCGATGGAGATGATCACCGGTCCGATCACCACGGGCGGCAGCAGCCGGTCGATAAAACCGGTGCCTTTGATCTTCACGGCCAGGCCGAGGAAGGTGTAGACGAAACCCGCCGCCATCACCCCGCCCATGGTCGCCGCAAGGCCGAACTGGCCCTTGGCGAGAATGATCGGGGTGATAAAGGCAAAGCTCGAGGCCAGGAACACCGGCACTTGGCGCCCCGTGACGACCTGGAACAGCAATGTGCCCAGGCCTGCGGTAAACAGCGCAACGTTTGGATCAAGACCTGTGATCAGTGGCATCAACACCAGCGCGCCAAATGCTACGAAGAGCATTTGTGCGCCAGACAGGATCTGGCGCCAAAGCGGGTCGTTGAATTCATCCTGCATGCTCACGCGTCCTTCTGCTTGGTGCCGAAGATCTTGTCGCCAGCATCGCCCAGGCCCGGAATGATGTAGCCGTGCTCGTTCAGGCGCTCATCGATGGACGCGGTATAGATCACTACATCCGGGTGCGCTTTTTCGACGGCGGCAATACCTTCGGGAGCAGCGACTAGCACCATGGCGCGGATGTCCTTGCAGCCGGCTTTCTTCAGCAGATCGATGGTGGCAACCATGGAGCTACCGGTGGCCAGCATCGGGTCGATGATCATCGCCAGGCGTTCGTCGATTTCCGGGACGAGTTTTTCCAGGTAGGTGTGGGCCTGCAGGGTCTCTTCGTTGCGGGCGACGCCCACAGCGCTGACCTTGGCGCCCGGGATCAGGCTCAGCACGCCTTCAAGCATGCCGATACCGGCGCGCAGGATCGGCACCACGGTAATTTTCTTGCCGGCGATTTTCTCGACCTGGACGGGACCGCACCAACCGGGGATCTCGTAGTTTTCCAGGGGCAAATCTTTGGTGGCTTCGTAGGTGAGCAACGCTCCGACTTCCTGAGCAAGCTCACGGAAGTTCTTCGTGCTAATGTCGGCGCGGCGCATAAGGCCGAGCTTGTGTCGGATCAGCGGGTGGCGGATCTCACGGATGGGCATGGGGAAAGGCTCCGGCGGCGGGCAAAAAAACCGGCCTAGATTAATCTATCCGAGGGTGTTGTCCTATAGACAACCAGTACGTTAGTCCATAAAGGCTTGAACGTTGCGTCCCAGAGGCGTACCTTCGCCCGCTTTTCTTGCCACAGTACCCCTGGAGAGCGCCATGTCCGCTGATCTCGAGCATATCCGTCAAATCATGCACGAGGCTGACTGCCTGTACACCGAAGCGCAAGTCGAAGAGGCTATCGCCAAGGTCGGCGCGCACATCACCCGTGAAATGGCCGATACCAACCCGGTGGTGTTCTGTGTGATGAACGGCGGTCTGATTTTCGCCGGCAAATTGCTGACTCATCTGCAATTCCCGCTGGAAGCGTCCTACCTGCACGCCACGCGCTATCGCAACGAAACCAGCGGCGGCGACCTGTTCTGGAAGGCCAAGCCGGAAGTGTCGTTCATCGACCGTGACGTGCTGATCATCGATGACATCCTCGACGAAGGTCATACCCTGGGCGCGATCATCGACTTCTGCAAACACGCCGGCGCGCGCAAAGTGCACACCGCCGTGCTGATCGACAAGGACCACGACCGCAAGGCCCGCCCAGACCTGAAGGCTGATTATGTTGGCCTGCCGTGCATCGACCGTTACATTTTCGGTTATGGCATGGACTACAAGGGCTACTGGCGCAACGCCAATGGCATCTTTGCCGTGAAGGGGATGTAAGCCATGGCGCGTTTTCTTGATCAGTCGCTGTTTGCCGAATTGGCCGAGAAAGCCGCCCTCAACCCCCGTGGCCGGCAGAACGTCAACTTCCACCAGATGGAAGAGCCTTGCCATCGCATGGCTGTTGGGTTGCAGCCACACACTTATGTGCAGCCCCATCGTCATCTCACCGCTGACAAAGCCGAGACCCTGCTGGTACTCAAGGGGCGCCTGGGCATTCTGATCTTCAGCGAGTCAGGCGAGGTCCTGGAGCGGCGCGTCTTGCAGGCGGGTGGAGATTGCCTGGGTGTCGACCTATCGCCCGGCGTTTTCCATGGCCTGGTGGTGCTTGAGCCCGACACGATGATGTTCGAGTGCAAGGCTGGCCCCTATCGCCCGGTGGGCGAGGGCGAACTGGCCACCTGGGCGCCCCGGGAAGGCGAGGCTGGCATGGCTGAGTATCATCGCTGGATGCTGGCCCAGTTCGATTGAACCTGGCAGCAAAAACAACAGGTGGGCTTGTGTGGGAGCGGGCTTGTCGGGTCGCCGCATCGCCGCGATAGCGGAGTGTCAGGTTAGATATATTCGACTGACCCACCGCCATCGCGGCGATGCGGCGACCCGACAAGCCCGCTCTCACATAGAGCCTCGTGGCTTCCGAACCTTGTGTCCCGCAGGTAGACTTCCACTCCCGTGTAAATGTCTGCAGGCTGGAGTCGGCAATGCGTAAAGATAAGAAACAAGTGATTGGTGACGAGATCGGCGACGATCAGATCAAGCTGTTCCTGGATTTTGAACCGGTCGACGCCACTTCACCGTCCCTGCACAAACTGATCAAAGCCTATCGCGGCCTGCGCATCGATGACTTCGGACGTTTCCTGACCTTTTTCAAAGAGGCCGGGCTGGACCTCGACGGCAAGGATGAGCATGGCCAGACCTTCGTCGATCTGATCAAGGACCAGCGCAACGCGGATGAGTACCTCGAGCTGATCGAACAAGCCCGCGGCTGATTTCCAAGACATACAAAAACGCCCCGTTCTCATCACGAGAGCGGGGCGTTTTTTGTCTTTTTGTAGGCGTCAGGCGTAGCTTGCGGCCTCGCTACCTTGCTCAACCAGCTCCAGGCTGATGTTGTTCTGCACGCTGATCTTGCGATACAGCTCGGCATCGGTTTCCAGGACTTTTTCCCGGGCCGGGAAGATCTCCTGCAGCTTGGCCGCCCACTCGCCGGCCGCCTGGGTCGGGAAGCAGCGTTCGATCAGATCCAGCATGATCGAAACAGTCACCGAAGCCCCTGGAGAGGCGCCCAGCAGTGCCGCCAGCGAACCGTCCTTGGCCGCGACCAGCTCGGTGCCGAATTGCAGCACGCCGCCTTTCTTCGGGTCTTTCTTGATGATCTGCACCCGTTGGCCGGCCACTTCCAGGCGCCAGTCCTCGGCTTTGGCTTCGGGGTAGAAGCGGCGCAGGGATTCCAGGCGCTGCTCCATGGACTGCATCACTTCGCTGACCAGGTACTTGGTCAGGTCCATGTTGTCCCGGGCCACGGCCAGCATCGGGCCGATGTTGCCCAGGCGAATCGACATCGGCAGGTCAAGGAACGAACCGAACTTGAGGAACTTGGTGGTGAAGCCGGCATATGGCCCGAACAGCAGGGATTTCTTGCCATCCACCACGCGGGTGTCCAGGTGCGGCACCGACATCGGCGGCGAACCCACGGCGGCCTGGCTGTAGACCTTGGCCTGGTGCTGCTTGACCACTTGCGGGTTGTCGCAACGCAGCCACTGGCCGCTGACCGGGAAACCGCCAAAGCCCTTGCTCTCTTCGATACCTGAGGCTTGCAGCAGCGGCAGGGCCGCGCCGCCGGCGCCGAGGAACACGAACTTGGCGTCGACATGGCGCGTGTTGCCGCTGTTGACGTCCTTGATGCTCACGGTCCAGCCAGCACCATTGCGCTTGAGGCCGGTGACGCGCTTGCTGTACTTGACCTGGGCATCGGCCGAGCTGCTCAGGTGCGCGAGCAATTGGTTGGTCAGAGCGCCGAAGTTGACGTCGGTGCCGTTCATCACGCGGGTCGCGGCGATTTTTTCGTCAGCCGGGCGGCCCGGCATCATCAGCGGCATCCACTCGGCCATTTCGGCACGGTCTTCGGTGTAGTGCATATCCGAGAACGCGTGGTGCTGGCTGAGGGTTTCAAAGCGCTTCTTGAGGAACGACACGCCTTTTTCGCCCTGCACGAAGCTCAGGTGCGGCACTGGGCTGATAAAGGACTTGGACGAGCCAAAGGTGCCTTTTTTGGTCAGGTACGCCCAGAACTGCTTCGACACCTCGAACTGGGTGTTGATGTGCACGGCTTTTTTGATGTCGATGGAGCCATCACCCGCCTGCGGGGTGTAGTTCAGCTCGCACAGGCCGGCGTGGCCGGTACCGGCGTTGTTCCACGGGTTGGAACTCTCCGCGGCACCCGAATCCATCAGCTCAACGACTTCCAGCTTGAGGCCGGGGTCGAGCTCCTTGAGCAGCACGGCAAGGGTGGCACTCATGATGCCCGCACCTACCAGTACTACGTCGACTGCTTCGTTATGCGCCATTTAACGCGTCTCCAAAATCTGCAGCACCAAATTGACGGCATGGCTGCCAGGAGTGACGGGGCGGTTCACGTGATGCCCCAGGTTACCCATGGCCAGGATCGCCATGTCCGATTCTTCGCAATTTTTTTGCAACTTCAGCGGACGCTGCCGACCAGGCCTTATCTGCATATGAACGCATTTAAGGGGCCCTGTGGCAATTCGACTTATGGTCAAGTACGTCCGATCGTGCAACCAAATCCGTAGCGGACAGGCTTCAAGCTCCGGTTTTTGAGGAGTACTCGGTCCTGTGTGGTTGGGCAGTGCCAGACGTTGATGGTGCTTGTACAAACGCAAAACTATTCATTTGCTCGCCACACTCTTGTGAAGTTGTGAAAACCCGTTTTTTTCACGCTCTTTTGAAGACGTGAACCTCAAAAAAGGGCTGCCCCAGCCTGGCACCTGGCCCGAAATCACTGCCGACACGCGGCATAACGGGCAAACAACTCAAGTGGCCGAGCGCAATGGCAGCTCTGGCAGATTCGGTAAAGGCGCAGGTTTGCAGACAAAACAGCCAGCTCGCCAGCTTCACTCGATCTGTGTGGGCGGCTCTCTGTGGGCGGTGCGGGGGAGCTAATACCAGGGCATTAGCGATGCTGCGAGGCCCGATCAGGAGACGTCCTTATAATCGGGGGGAGATTGTAGCGAAGAACTGTCGGGAAATGGACGTGTTTTATGACTTTTATTAGCGCTTCGGTCAGGCGGTCAACGGCAGGCGGTGTGATGACCGTGCGCGGCGCGGGCTGACACGGGCGCGGGCGGGCAGAGGATGGTGCATCCAGCTCAGGCGGATCTCCTGGACTTCGACCCAGCCTTCGCCCACGGGCGGCTGGCTGCACTGCTTGAAGGCCTGGCAGCGACCTTGCGAGTCGAGCAGGGCAAAGTTGCGATGGGCGGGCGTGCGCGCGAAAAAGCGCCAGAGAAGATTGAGCATGGCGGGCCTCCTGAGAATGACGCCAAGCATATCTGTCAAGAATGACATCTGGGTGACACTGAGTCGCTGCACGCAGGCCTGGACCTGAGGTTGTAACTGGCGCTAGTTCCAGGCGGTGACGCGCCGCTATACTGGCGCACTGTCGGTACCTGAATTCTGGAGAGAAAAGCATGTTGCAACGCCTGTTGTTCGGTTTGATCACTGTGACCAGCTTGACCCTGGTTGGCTGCGCCCACAGCCCGCAGCAACTCAGCCCGCAACCCAAGCTCACCACCCAGTTGGCGCCTGTGGGCCATGGCCAGCCGGTCTCGGTGCGTGTGGTTGATGGCCGTCCGTCGCCGACCCTGGGCACCCGCGGTGGCCTGTACCCGGAAACCAGCGCCATCACGGTGACCGGTGCCGACGTGCTGCCCAAGCTGCAAGCCCAGGCCGAAGCGGCTGTGCGCCTGCTGGGCTTTACCCCGATCAGCAACTCGCCAGGCGCACCGCAACTGACGGTGACCCTAGCCGAGCTGAAGTATCAGTCGCCCAAGGAAGGCCTGTACGTGACCGAAGCCACCATCGGCGCGACCTTCCGCTCTGATGTGTCGGCCGGCAACCGCCGCTACAACGGCCGTTACGCTGCGTCCCTGGACCAGCGCTTTGGTATGGCGCCGAACCAGGAAACCAACACCAAGCTGGTCAGCGACGTGTTGAGTGATGCCCTGACGCGTCTGTTCAAGGACCCAAGCATCGGCCAGATCCTCAGCTCGCAGTAATCGGTTGTAAAAAAGCCGGGCCCCGCTAAGGGCCCGGCTTTTTTGTGTCTGCTGCGGTCATGCCGCCGTTTCGACATAAAAGTCCAGCACACTCACTCCCGTCAACAGATCCAGCTCTGGCAGGTCGGCATGCTGATGCCCGCCGAGGGCGCAATATACCAGCCAGTGCCGGTCCTGGACATTGAACGCCAGGCCGCCGACCAGCGCCTCTTGCTCATCGGTAGGGGCGATCAGGTACAGCCGATCCTGGTTCTGCGCGTGCAACATGACAAGCTCCCGGGTGTGCGAAGGGCAACAGAGTGGCTTGTTAAGGTGACGTTCAGGTGACGCTGTAAATTACTCGATACATTAGTCGTCAATGGGGGAGGGAGCTGTGAGGCGCAGGAGGGCGCAATTCGTTCAGGTTTGTATCTGAATGGATACCTGGTCACTGTTACACCGAGGTTTTTGATGTCGCTGCCGGCATTATTGCTAAATACCGCTGCCTTGTTGATCGCCTGCCCAGGCGCCGGGCTGTTGTTTGTGACCCGCCTGCGCGAGCAGCGGGCGATGGCTCGACTCACCGCGCAAAGTGAAGATAGAGCGATTGATCAACCGATGTTGTTCCTGGATGTGCGTACCGAGCGCAGTCATCGCCTTGGCTACCGCCTAGGGTTTGCCTGTATCGGGCTGGCGCTTGTCGTCTCTTGGCTCAGCACTCAATTGTAAAAATACCCAAAACCAATGTGGGAGCGGGCTTGCCCGCGATAGCAGTGGGGCAGTCAAATAGTTATCAACTGACCCACCGCTATCGCGGGCAAGCCCGCTCCCACGTTGTGTTGTGTGTTATTCAAGCTGTTGGGTTACAGGGGGATCCCGGCCTTGACCCGATACTGATTACGCACCGGCGTCGCATATTGCAGCACCAGGTACGGTCGGTGCTCCGCCGGGCAGGCATTCAGTCGTCGCTCCCACTCCGCTTTCGCCTTGGCCAACTCATCCGCCGGGAACACCTCGGCAGCCGTCGGCACCTGCAATTGCGGGTCGGCGTCGCTCCACTGTGCGTATGCCAGGTAATGCACCGGGAACAACCGATACCCGCCGAGAATCTGCCGGTCCATCTCGGTGGCCAACAGCTTGGTGTCTTCAAAACGTTCGGTAATCGGTGGCGCAAAGTTGATATGGACCCGGCCCTTGTAACCGGTGATGCCCAGGGCAATGCTCACGTCATCTTCACCGGGCGCCTTGGTGTAGGTGCCGGTGGTGGCGCGGATATACAGCTCGCGAGCCTTGGCCGCATCGCACGGATCGTATTCGTAGCTGATGGACACAGGGGTCAGGTTCAGCGACAGGATGACGTCGGCGAACGGCTCTTCCTTGCGGCTCATATGGAACATCTTGAGGATCGCCGATTCCGTGCGATCATCCCCATCCTTGGCGCGGCCTTCGGCCTGGGCGATCCAGATCGACTGGCAGTCATTGCGGATCGAATGGTTGATGTAGGCCGACAGCAGCTGATACGCCGCCATCTTCTCGCGTCGCCCGGTGATGGAGCGATGCACGATAAAACTTTTGTTCAGGCGCATCAGGTCGCTGACAAACGGCTTTTGCAGCAGGTTGTCACCGATGGCTATCCGCGGTGTTGGCAGGCCGGCGTGGTACACCGCGTAGTTGACGAAGGCCGGGTCCATCACGATATCGCGGTGGTTGGCCAGGAAAACATAGGCCGTGCCGGACTTGAGCTGCTCGACCCCGGTATAGGTGACGCCGTCGGTCGCCCGATCGATGGTGTGGTCGACGTAAAACTCGACTTTGTCCTGCAAGGTGGCGACGGTGGTGACACCGGCGAACTCACGGCGCAGCTTCTGGGCGATCAGCGGCTTGAGCAGCCAGCCAAAGGCGCCGGCAAAGCGCGGGAAGCGAAAGTGGGTCAGGATGTCCAGAAAGGCCTTGTCACTGAACAGCCGGGCCAGCACTGCCGGGACTTCGCTGTCGTTGTAAGGTCGGATGGTATCGAATTCGCCCATCATGCTCTCTTGTTAGAAACGGCTAGGGTAAGTAAAGGTTTGGATCGATAAGTGACAGGGCGAGGTCTGAACAAATGGCATCAAACGAAAAAGCCCTGCAAATAGACCGGCGATTATACGCACAAGTCACCTGGGAGACCGCGATGCTCGAAAGTGCGCTGTACGATTGTCCTTATTGTGGTGAACGGATCGAGACAAGCGTGGATTTGTCCGGTGGCGACCAGAACTATATAGAAGACTGCCAGGTGTGCTGTCGGCCGATCATTTTCGACCTGCAGGTCCACGGCGATGAATGGATGCTCGAAGTGCGCAGCGAGAATGAATAAAGGGGGGCGGCCATGCAACGAATCTACGAGCCGGAAAACCTGATGGAAGGCGAGTTGCTGCAACAAATGCTCGCCAGCGAAGGCATCGACGCCCATCTGGTGGGGCGCCATCTGCTCGGTGGCACGGGTGAACTGCCGATCTTCGGCCTGTTGGGCCTGGAGGTGGAGAACGACCAGGCCACCTACGCCCGCGAGTTGATCACCGCCTATATCGGTGCGCAACCGCTGCCCGGCGATGAACCCGACAGCTACCCCGACGTGCTGGTCTGTTAGGCTGTCGGCCGGTTTACCCAAGAGTCGTGTTGCCCCATGTGTGGACGTTATGCCCTGTTTCGCTGGAATCCCGCCTTTGCTGCCTTGCCGGGGTTCCCGGCGGATCAACAGGCCCAGTGGAATATCTCCCCCAATGATTCAGTGCTGATCCAGCGCGCCACCGATGGCCAGCGCACCCTGGCGCGGGCACGTTGGGGGCTGACGCCGCCGTGGCTGACCGATCTGTCCCGCACGCCGGCCCACGCCCGCGCCGAAACCCTGGCCGAACAGCCGATGTTTCGCGAGGCCTTTCGCCTGCGCCGGTGCCTGCTGCCAGCCAATGGTTTTTATGAATGGCGCGGCACCCAGCGCAAGCGGCCGTACTGGCTTACGCCGGGGGAGGGCTCGACCCTGTTTTTCGCAGCGATCTGGGAGGCCTACCCGGTGCAGGAGCAAGTGTGGCTGAGCGCGGCGGTGGTGACCCAGGCGGCGCAGAGCCAGCGCCGGCCGTTGATTCTGGACGCGGCGGGGCAAGCGGCCTGGCTGGATCCCGAGACGCCGTTGCATGTGTTGCAGGGCTTGCTGGCCAGCGAGCCGGCGGCGTTGCGTGAGCGGGTGCTGGCTAACATGGTCAATGATCCGAAGCTCAATGGGCCGGAGTGTTTGACCCCGGGTTGAGACTGGGAGTTGTGTGGGGGATTCGCTGGCGCCATCGCAGGCAAGCCAGCCCCCACATTTTGATTTGTGAATACCTTCAAATGTGGGAGCTGGCTTGCCTGCGATACGGCCCCAAACGCCACTGAAACCTTCAGACCTTGAACTGATTGATCAGCCGCCGCTGCTGCTCCGCCAACTGGGTCAGCCCCGCACTGGCGGCACTGGACTCATCCGCCCCGCCCGCCACCTCATTGGCCACCTGGCCAATATTGATCACATTGCGGTTGATGTCCTCGGCCACCGCGCTCTGTTCCTCCGCCGCACTGGCAATCTGCGTATTCATGTCATTGATCACCGACACGGCCTGGGTGATGGTCTCCAGGGCCTGCGCGGCCTTGGCGGCGTGTTGCACGCTTTCATCGGTGCGCTGCTGGCTGTCTTCCATGACCCGCACCACATCCCGCGTGCCTTGCTGCAATTGCTGGATCATGGCCTGGATTTCTTCGGTGGCCTTCTGGGTTTTCTGCGCCAGGTTGCGTACTTCGTCGGCCACCACCGCAAAACCTCGGCCCTGTTCGCCGGCCCGGGCGGCTTCGATGGCGGCGTTCAGGGCCAGCAAGTTGGTTTGCTCGGCAATGCCGCGAATGGCAATCAGGATCGCGTTGATGTTCTCGCTGTCCTTGGCCAGGGCCTGGACTACCGTCACCGCCTTGCCGATCTCCAGGGCCAGGGCGCCGATGGAAGTGGAGGTGTCGCGCACGATCTGCATGCCCTGGCTTGCAGCCTGGTCGGCATGGGTGGCGGCCTGGGCTGCCTGGGTGGCATTACGCGCCACGTCCTGGGCGGTGGCGGTCATTTCGTGCACGGCCGTGGCGACCTGGTCGATCTCGACCATTTGCTTGTGCACGCCCTGGTTGGTGCGGATGGCAATGTCGGCGGTGTGTTCCGACGAGTCGCTGACCTTCTGTACCGAGCTCACCACCTGGCTAATCATGCCCTGCAGCTTGATCAGGAAGGTATTGAAGCCGGCGGCAATCGCGCCCAGTTCATCGGCGCGGTCACTGGTCAGGCGGCGCGTCAGGTCGCCTTCGCCCTGGGCGATGTCATTGAGCATCGCCACCATTTGCTTGAGTGGGCGGGCAATGCCGTGGCCCACCAGCCAGATCACCAGCAGGCCGATGCCGGCAATCAGCAGGCCGACCATGGTCATGCCGAAGATATCGGTCTTGCGCTGGGCGTCCAGGTCGCCTTGCAGGGTGTGCAGGTCGGCCATTACCGCGCCCAGGGGCAGTTGCAGCATCAGGGTCCAGCGCGCATCGGTCTGGCCGATATTGAAGGGCAGGAACAACTCGATATGCCCGTTTGCCTGGTCGATGTCGTAACGCACGTCACCGACCTTCAACTGGCCGAGGTTCTCCAGTTCATTCTGGTCGAGCAGGTCGCTGGCCTTTTCCCCCAGTTTGCTGGGGTCCTTGGTGTAGGCCACCAGGCGGCCGTTGCTGGAAATCAGCGCCATTTCGCCAGCGCCGTTGTAAAGCTTCTGGTCGGCGGCGGTGAGCATTTCCTGGATGAAATTGACCGACAGGTCGGCGCCGACAATGCCCTGAAACGCGCCGTCGATCATGATCGGTTCGATAAACGAGGCCAGCATCACCGTGGTGTTGCCCACGCGATAGGGCGCCGGGTCGATGGCGCAGGGCTTCTGGGTTTCCTTGGAGCAGAGGTAGTACTCGCTGGCGCGAATGCCGGTGGCGAGGATTTTCTGGTCGGTCAGGTCGGCGAGTTTTTCCAGGCCCAGGCTGCCATCCTGATTGCGGAACCACCAGGGCATGAAGCGCCCGTTGGCAGGTTCTACGCCGACGACGGCGGTGTTCAGGTAGTTGGCGTCATTGTGGTCGATGGCGTTGGGTTCCCAGGCGATATAGGAACCGAGGATTTTCGGGTTGCGTACCACCGTTTCGTGCAGCAGGTTGATCAGTTGTTCACGGCTGACCTGCAGCGGGGCCGCGCCGTTTGCGTCCTTCATGCCCATCAGCGCATTGGTGGTGGCCAGGCCTTTGGCGGTCACCAGCGGCGCTTCCAGCTCGCGCTGGATCAGCGTGGCCTGGGTTTGCGCCAACGCCGTAAGGCGTTGCTCGATGATTTGCTCGAATTGCGCCTGGGTGCGGTCCTGCACCATCTCTTGGGTCCGGGCGCCGGCGAACAGCGCGTACAGCACCAGGGCCGCCACGACACTCAGGACAATGGCCCCGGCCAACGCCGCGACAGAAAACTGAATCGACTTGAATTTCATGAAGGCTCCTGGCGCTTGGGGGCATGATCTGCCTTTGTGTATCGGCCACAGGCCACGCAGACATGAGGCGCTGCCCTGCAAAAGAACCAGGCATGTCGTTTATAGAATGGTCGTGGGCGTCGGTGGCCGCTGAAATTAGCGGTTAAGCGTCAGGTGTATCTGGCGCCGATACATGAGAGGGCCTACGATACGCGCCATGTTTTCAGGGAGAATGTGCATGAAAAAAACATTGGCGGTAACGGCATTGAGCGCAGCCTTGCTGCTCGCCGGTTGCCAGTCGGTCAACACCACCAGCGGCGGTGCCGTGGGTGTGGAACGCAAGCAGTACATGTTCAGCATGCTGTCGAGCCAGGAAGTCGACCAGATGTACGCGCAGTCGTACCAGCAGACCCTGGGCGAAGCCAGTGGCAAGGGCCTGGTAGACAAGACCAGCGCCAACGCCAAGCGTGTGCAGGCCATTGCCAAGCGCCTGATCGCCCAGGCCCCCACCTTCCGTCCGGATGCGGCGCAGTGGAAGTGGGAAGTGAACCTGATCAAGAGCGACGAGATGAACGCCAACTGTGGGCCTGGCGGCAAGATCTTTGTCTACAGTGGCTTGATCGACACGCTCAAGTTGACCGATGACGAGCTGGCGGCGGTCATGGGCCATGAAATTGCCCACGCCCTGCGTGAGCATGGTCGCGAAGCCATGTCCAAGGCTTACGGCATCGAAATGGCCAAGCAGGGCGCTGGCGCATTGTTGGGCCTGGGCCAGGACAGCATGGCGCTGGCCGATACCGTGGCCAACTACGGCATGACCTTGCCTAACAGCCGCAGCAATGAGAACGAAGCCGACCTGATCGGCCTGGAGCTCTCGGCCCGCGCCGGTTACGACCCGAACGCGGCGATCACGCTGTGGAACAAAATGGCCAAGGCTTCCGAAGGCGCACCGCCTGAATTCATGAGCACCCACCCGGCCTCCAGCAGCCGGATCGCCTCGTTGCAGGCGGCGATTCCCAAGGTGATGCCGTTGTACCAGCAGGCCAAGAAGTCCTGATAATCCAGGCCTTGTGAAGATCCAGATGTGGGAGCTGGCTTGCCTGCGATGGCGGAATGTCAGGTTAGATATATTTAACTGACCCACCGCCATCGCGGGCAAGCCCGCTCCCACATTTGCAATTAGATCCAGCCGCTGCTTTGCATGGCCTTGTACACCGCCACCAACGCCAGGATGAAGAACGCCGAAGCCGCCAGGCGCCGAATCAAGGTCAACGGCAGTTTCTCCGCCGCGAAATTCCCCGCCAGAACCACCGGTACGTTGGCAATCAACATGCCCAGGGTGGTGCCGATAATCACCAGCCACAACTCGGGGTATTGCGCCGCCAGCATCACCGTGGCGATCTGCGTCTTGTCACCGATTTCAGCGATAAAGAACGCAATCAGGGTGGTCAGGAACGGCCCGAACTTGCGCGAGGTGCTGGCTTCATCATCGTCGAGCTTGTCTGGCACCAGGGTCCACAGGGCCGTGGCGCAGAAGCTCGCGGCGAGGATCCAGTGCAGCACCGCATCCGAGAAGAAACTGCCAAACCAGGCACCCACGGCACCGGCAGCGGCGTGGTTGGCCAGGGTCGCGGCGATGATGCCGGCGATGATTGGCCAGGGTTTGCGAAAGCGTGCGGCGAGGATGAGCGCGAGCAATTGCGTCTTGTCGCCGATTTCGGCCAAGGCAACGATTGCGGTAGGAACGAGAAGTGAATCCAGCATCAGGTAGGTTTCCAGGGGCGGGTCGACACGGCTATGACACGTACAGCCTTCCCGCCCCGGGTAAGGTGTGCGTGTCATAGGTCTTGTCAAACCCCGGTCCGTCTGTGCGGACTCCTGGGTCGCATACGCCATGGTCTGCTGACCAAGTATGTTGACGTATGCCGGACGAGCATGTTGCTCGTGGGAGACTACTCCCCTAGGACGGAGCGGATTCTGCCTTGGCAAAATCCATTCGGCAAGCCTTCTTTTTCAAACGCCCGTCAGCCGCGCTTGGCCCGATAGATGCGAAAACCCTGGCCCTCGGCCTTGACTGCGCACACGCCCAGGTGCTCTTCGATCAGCGGTTGATACTTCAGGAAGCTATTGGCGACTAGCCGAAGTTCGCCGCCGTTTTTCAGATGTTGGCGTGCTTTTCGCAACAGGTTTTCCGTAGCGAAATAATCCGTGTGTACCCCGACATGGAACGGCGGGTTACTCAGAATCGCATCCAGGCCCATGGGCGCGGCGTCGATGCCATCAGCGGTCAGCACTTCGCCTTCCAGGCCATTGGCCTCCAGCGTCAGGCGACTGCTGGCGGTAGCAAAGGCGTCCACATCAAGCAGGGTCACGGTGTTGTGCGGGTAGCGCCGCTTGACCGCCGCGCCCAACACGCCGGCGCCACAGCCGAAGTCCAGCAGATGACCGCTGGGCAGTTTGTCCAGGTGTTCCAGCAACAGCGCGGTACCGCGATCCAGGCGGCCATGGCTGAACACGCCCGGCAGACTGACGACCTTGAGCGGTCCGTCGGCCAGTGGCACTTCAAACACCTGGGCCAGGCTCGCCAGTTCCGGCGCCGCCGGAGCATCGGCCACGGTGGCCAGCCACAGCTGGCAGTGCCGTGCGTTGTCGAGCTTGCGTGGCTTGCCGAAGGCGTTCAGTTGCTTGGCGGCGCTTTCGATGCCGCCGCGTTTTTCACCCACCAGGTACAGCTCGGCGCCCGGCAGCCGTGCCGCGACGGCCTTGAGGATGTAGTCGGCCAGATCCTTGGACTTGGGCAGGAACACCACCGCCGTGTCGAATGCGCGTTGCGGCACATCGACCCCGAAATGGCTGCGCTCGGCAAACCGCGCATCCAGCGCTGCCTGGTCGCCCGCATGCCAGCACCAGCCATGGGCATTGGGCAGGCGGCCCAGCAGGTCATCGGCGGGCAGGCCGGCCAGCAACACGTTGCCTTGAAAAAGTTCGGCCTGACGAAGCAGTACTTCACTGCGCGGATCCATGGTCTGCTCCCTGAAAAAGGAGCGCAGTTTATCAACTGACGACGCGCTGCGGTGCTCCGCTGAAAAAGCCCCGGGCGTTTTCAGTCAATTGGCCGACGATCCGTTGCCGTGCTTCGCGGCTGCCCCAGGCACTGTGTGGCGTGATGATCAGCCGTGGGATGTCGCTGGCCAGCAGCGGGTTGCCGGTGGTCGGCGGTTCGACGCTCAGCACATCGCTGGCCGCCCCCCCCAGATGACCGCCGCGCAAGGCGTCTGCCAGGGCCTGTTCATCGATCAGGCCGCCGCGTGCAGTGTTGACCACGAACGCGCCCGGCTTGAGCAGCGCCAGCTCACGGGCCCCGATAAAGTGGCGCGTGTGTTCGTTGAGTGGGCAATGCAGGGTCAGCGCATCGATCTGCGGCAGCAGTTCGTCCAGCGGCACCCGGTCTGCACGGGCCGGGCGGCCGGGGATAGCGCCCAGTAGCACGCGCATGCCAAACGCTTGGGCCAGGCGCGCGACGGCGCCGCCCAACTCGCCATGGCCCAGCAAGCCCAGGGTTTTGCCTTCCAGCTCGACAATCGGGTAATCCAGCAGGCAGAACTGCTTGGCTTGCTGCCACAGGCCGGCGTCGACGTCTTTTTGATAGTCCTTCAGGCGTGTGGCGAGGTTGAGCAGCAGCATGATCGTGTGTTGCGCCACCGATGGCGTGCCGTAACCCTGGCAGTTACTAACGGTAATGCCCCGGGCGCGGGCAGCGGCCAGGTCGACGTTGTTGGTGCCGGTAGCAGCGATCAGGATCAGCTTCAGCTCGGGGCAGGCGGCCAGAGTCTGGGCGTTGAGCAGGATCTTGTTACTGATCGCTACCTGGGCACCTTGCAGGCGTTCGACCACCTGATCGGCCGAGGTCTGCTCACACAGCTGCAATTCGCTGAACGTCTCGCGCAATTCGCTGAGGTCGAGGTCTCCCTGGTCCAGGGAAGGATGATCAAGGAAGACGGCGCGGCGATTGTTCGTCATCAACTGTACCTTTTGCGACAGAGTTCGAAGGCGTAATCTGCCGAGCCTACCAGATGAAATAATCAGTTACTTCTTGGAGTGTGCATGTACCTCACCGAGTTTTTGACCGTGGCGTTGATTCACCTGCTGGCCGTGGCCAGTCCCGGGCCTGACTTTGCCGTGGTGGTACGCGAGAGCGTGACCCATGGCCGGCGCGCCGGTACCTGGACGGCGTTGGGCGTCGGCTCGGCGATTTTTCTTCACGTTGGCTACTCGCTGCTTGGTATCGGCTTGATCGTGTCCCAGTCCATCGTGCTGTTCAACGCCTTGAAATGGGCGGCGGCGGCCTACCTGTTGTACATCGGCTTCAAAGCCCTGCGGGCGCAGCCGGCCAAGCCTGCCGGTGCAGAAGAGCTGCACCGTGAAGTGGGCGAGCGCAGCGCTCGCGGCGCCTTTACCTCGGGCTTTGTGACCAATGGCCTGAACCCCAAGGCCACGCTGTTTTTCCTGTCGCTGTTCACCGTGGTGATCAACCCCCACACGCCGCTGGCGATCCAGGCCGGTTATGGCCTGTACCTGGCCGTGGCCACCGCCCTGTGGTTCTGCATGGTGGCCATGTTGTTCAGCCAGCAGCGCGTGCGCGCAGGCTTTGCGCGCATGGGCCACTGGTTTGATCGGAGCATGGGCGTGGTGCTGATTGCCATCGGTGTGAAAGTGGCTTTCACCGACCGCTGAGTGCGTCATTCGTGAATGAATGCTGGCGCAAAGCTAGCATTCATCCGATTCTGCAAATCATTCCTTCGGCTGATTTGGCCGGCGTGCAAGGTCTCTACAGTGCAAATCCTTTAGCCAAGACCGTGCAGTCATAAAAAGGGATTCGTATGTTGCAGACTCGTGTTATCCCGCCCGCCGAAGGCGCGTACCAATACCCGCTGTTGATCAAACGCCTGTTGATGTCGGGCGCCCGCTACGAGAAAACCCGGGAAATCGTCTACCGCGACAAACTGCGCTACACCTACCCAACCCTGACCGAACGCGTCGCCCGCCTGGCCAATGTGCTGACCGCAGCGGGAGTCAAGGCCGGTGATACCGTGGCCGTGATGGACTGGGACAGCCACCGTTACCTGGAGTGCATGTTCGCCATCCCGATGATTGGTGCGGTGATCCACACCATCAACGTGCGCCTGTCGCCAGAGCAGATCCTGTACACGATGAACCACGCCGAAGACCGCTTTGTGCTGGTCAACAGCGAGTTCGTCGGCCTGTACCAGGCCATTGCCGGGCAGTTGACCACCGTCGACAAGACCCTGTTGCTGACCGATGGCGACGAAAAAACCGCTGACCTGCCCAACCTGGTAGGCGAGTACGAAACCCTGTTGGCCGCTGCCAGTACCCAGTACACCTTCGAGGACTTCGACGAGCACTCGGTGGCCACCACTTTCTATACCACTGGCACCACCGGTAACCCCAAGGGTGTGTATTTCACCCACCGCCAACTGGTGCTGCACACCATCGGCGTGGCGACCATCATGGGCAGCGTCGACAGTGTGCGCCTGCTCGGCACCAACGATGTGTACATGCCGATCACGCCGATGTTCCACGTGCATGCCTGGGGCTTGCCGTATGTGGCGACCATGCTCGGGCTGAAGCAGGTTTATCCAGGCCGCTACGATCCGGAATACCTGGTGGAGTTGTGGCGCAAGGAAAAGGTCACGTTTTCCCACTGCGTGCCGACCATCCTGCAGATGCTGCTCAACGCCAAGGCCGCCCAGGGTGTGGATTTTGGCGGCTGGAAGATCGTCATCGGCGGCAGTGCCCTCAACCGTTCGCTGTACGAAGCGGCCAAGACCCGTGGCATCCAGCTGACGGCGGCCTACGGCATGTCCGAGACCGGACCGCTGGTGTCCTGTGCCCACCTCAATGAAGAACTGATGGCCGGCAGCGAAGACGAACGCACCACCTACCGGATCAAGGCCGGTGTGCCGGGGCCGTTGGTGGAAGCCGCGATCATCGACGGCAACGGTAACTTCCTGCCGGCCGATGGCGAGTCCCAAGGCGAACTGGTGCTGCGCGCGCCATGGCTCAGCGAAGGCTATTTCAACGAGCCGCACAAAGGCGCCGAGCTTTGGGAAGGCGGCTGGATGCACACCGGCGACGTGGCCACCCTCGATGCCTTTGGCGTGATCGATATTCGCGACCGTATCAAGGACGTGATCAAGACCGGCGGCGAGTGGATCTCGTCCCTGGCGCTGGAAGACCTGGTAAGCCGTCACCCGGCGGTACGCGAAGTAGCGGTGGTCGGGATTGCCGACCCGCAGTGGGGCGAGCGCCCGTTTGCCCTGCTGGTGGTGCGCGAAGGCCACGGGATTGGCGCGCGCGAACTCAAGGAGCACCTCAAGCCGTATGTCGAGCAGGGCCACCTGAGCAAGTGGGCGATTCCAAGTCAGATTGCCATTGTTACGGAAATTCCCAAGACCAGCGTCGGCAAGCTGGACAAGAAGCGTATCCGGATCGACATCATCGAATGGCAGGCCAATAACAGCACCTTCCTCTCCACGCTCTGACCCCTCCAGCCGTGCCCGCCCGGGCACGGCAATGCTCTATTACAGGCCTTCGCCTTGTTATTTGCGTAATTTGAGCCATTCTCTTTCGCGTCAGCCCTCGCTGACATGGCGAAAGGGCTGTCGCAGACGGGTTGGTGATGCAAATCACACTTTAGAGGGATCAAGCGCTACCCCCCTGCTGGCTATAGTCCCTCCCAGAGTTTTTCAAGGATGCGGCGCTGCGGTCCTGGGTGGTCCGGCGGCAGTCTGGCATTGGAATCGTTGTATTCCGGCCGTTACAAGCGTGTTTGAAAAGGCTCACTGCCATAACAATAAAATGCACATGGAGTAGCGTCGATGACCTCAGTAAATCAGTTCTGGCGCCGGGCGAGATTGCCCCTGGCGGTCAGTCTTGCCTCGACCCTCGCCGGGCCCGCATTCGGCGTCAGTTTCAACATTGGTGAGGTCGAAGGCAGCTTCGACTCGTCCCTGTCGGTGGGGGCCAGTTGGGGCACGTCCAAGCCCAACAAGGACCTGATCGGTGCCAACAACGGCGGCAGGGGGCTGTCGCAGACCTCCGATGACGGCCACTTGAACTTCAAGCGTGGGGAGACGTTCTCGAAGATCTTCAAGGGTATCCATGACCTGGAACTGAAGTACGGCGATACCGGTGTGTTTGTGCGTGGCAAGTATTGGTATGACTTTGAACTCAAGGACGAAAGCCGCGAGTTCAAGGACATCAGCGACCACAATCGCAAAGAGGGCGCCAAGTCTTCTGGCGGGCAGATCCTCGATGCGTTCATCTACCACAACTATTCCATTGCCGATGCCCCGGGTTCGGTGCGTTTTGGCAAGCAAGTCGTGAGCTGGGGTGAAAGTACCTTTATCGGTGGCGGTATCAACTCCATCAACCCGATCGACGTGTCTGCGTTCCGTCGTCCGGGTGCCGAGATCAAGGAAGGCCTGATTCCGGTCAACATGTTCTACGTGTCGCAATCCTTGACCGATAACCTGTCGGCGGAAGCGTTCTATCAGTTGGAGTGGGACCAGACGGTTACCGACAACTGTGGGACTTTTTTCTCGCAGCCGGATGTTATTTCCGATGGTTGCAACGACAACCTGCGGGTGCTGAACAAGCGTTCGCAATTCCCGGCAACAGCGATCCCGTTCCTGACGTCCCAAGGGGTCGACATGAACGAAGAGGGTGTGAAAGTCGCCCGTGGACCTGACCGCGATGCACGTGACAGTGGGCAGTTCGGTTTTGCGTTTCACTACAACTTTGAACCGCTGGATACCGAGTTCGGTGCGTACTTCATGAACTATCACAGCCGTGCGCCGATTTTCAGTGGCCAGGGCGCCTCCCAGCGCGTGTTCAACCTTGCCAATAACCTTCCAGCCCCGTTGGCCGGCCTGGCGCCGGTTATTGTCGCGGGTAATTCCAACTATTTTGTTGAATACCCGGAAGACATTCGCCTCTACGGTTTGAGTTTCTCCACCACCTTGCCTACGGGCACGGCGTGGAGTGGTGAGTTGAGCTACCGTCCGAATGCGCCTGTACAACTCAACACCACGGATATCCTGTTTGCAGGTGTTACTGGGGTTAATGGGTATAACAACGCCTCGGTACTCAAGGGGCAGCCTGGGCAGGACTTGCATGGCTATCGCCGCAAAGAAGTCAGCCAATTCCAAACTACCTTTACGCACTTCTTCGATCAGGTCATGGGGGCAAGCCGCCTGACGACCGTGGGTGAGATTGGTGTGACGCATGTCGGGGGGCTTGAGAGTAAGTCTGACGCGCGTTATGGGCGTGACCCGGTGTTTGGGCCAGGCAGCTTGCCCGGCGGTTTCTGTAACCGTCTCAATGCTTCGACCTCCGCTGGTGCCGGGTTGGGTGGCAGTACTGCCGGCTTGAACACCAATTGCAACCAGGACGGCTACACCACCGCCACTTCCTGGGGTTACCGCGCCCGTGCGATCTGGGAATACCCGGACGTCTTCGCCGGTGTCAACCTCAAGCCAAGCGTGGCCTGGTCCCATGACGTCAAAGGTTACTCGCCAGGCCCTGGCGGCAACTTTGAAGAGGGCCGCAAGGCCGTCAGCCTGGGTGTGGATGCTGAATACCAGAACACCTACACCGTCAGCCTGAACTACACCAACTTCTTTGGTGGCGACTTCAGCACGGTGGATGACCGCGATTTTGTCGCCTTGAGCGCCGGCGTGAACTTCTAAGCACACTCTTTAAGCAGTCAGTATTTTCAGGAAGACCAGAACATGAAAATAACCAAAAGTCTGTTGCACGTGGGTGTGCTGGGACTGTCGATCATGGCCAGCAGCGTCATGGCGGCGGTCTCGGCGGATGAAGCCGCCAAGCTGGGCACCACATTGACCCCGATGGGCGCGGAAATGGCCGGCAACGCTGCCGGCACCATCCCGGCCTGGAAAGCCCTGCCGACCAACGCCGGCGCCGTGGATGCCAAGGGCTTCCTGGCCAACCCGTATGCCAGCGAGCAGCCGCAGTTCACCATCACCGCGCAGAACGTCGAGCAGTACAAAGACAAGCTGGCCCCGGGGCAGTACGCGATGTTCAAGCGCTACCCCGAAACCTTCAAGATGCCGGTGTACACCACCCATCGCGGCGCCACCGTGCCGCCGGAAGTGTTCGCCGCCATCAAGAAAAACGCCACCAGCACCAACCTGGTAGGTGGCGGCAACGGCCTGGAAAACTTCGAGACCGCGATTCCGTTCCCGATCCCGAAAAGCGGGGTCGAGGTGATCTGGAACCACATCACCCGTTATCGCGGCGGCAGCGTCACGCGCCTGGTGACCCAGGCCACGCCACAGGCCAACGGCTCGTACAGCCTGGTGTACTTCCAGGATCAGTTCGTGTTCCGCGACAAGATGAAGGACTACGACCCGAAAAACCCGGGCAACATCCTGTTCTACTTCAAGCAGCAAGTGACCGCCCCGGCGCGCCTGGCCGGTGGTGTATTGCTGGTGCACGAGACCCTGGACCAGGTGAAGGAACCGCGCGCGGCGTGGGTCTACAACGCCGGCCAGCGCCGTGTACGCCGGGCGCCGCAAGTGTCCTATGACGGGCCGGGTACCGCTGCCGATGGCCTGCGTACCTCCGACAACCTCGACATGTACAACGGTGCGCCGGATCGCTACGACTGGAAGCTGGAAGGCAAGAAGGAAATCTACATCGCGTCCAACAGCTACAAGCTCGACGATCCGAAGCTCAAGTACTCCGACATCATCAAGGCCGGGCACATCAACCAGGACCTGGCACGCTATGAACTGCGCCGCGTCTGGCACGTGGTCGCAACCCTGAAGGAGGGCCAGCGCCATATCTACGCCAAACGTGACTTCTACATCGATGAAGACACCTGGCAAGCGGCGGTGATCGACCACTACGACGGTCGTGGCCAGCTGTGGCGCGTGGCTGAAGCCCATGGCGAGAACTACTACGACAAGCAAGTGCCGTGGTACGCCCTGGAAACCCTCTACGACCTGCAGTCCGGCCGCTACCTGGCACTGGGCATGAAGAACGAAGAGAAAAAGGCCTATGACTTCGGCTTCACCGCCACCACCAAAGACTTCACCCCGGCGGCCCTGCGCCAGGACGGTGTTCGCTAACGTGCAGTAAACACGTTGGCCTCTGTAGGAGCTGGCTTGCCAGCGATCGCATCACCTCGGTCTATCTGACATACCGAGGCGATGCAATCGCAGGCAAGCCAGCTCCTACATTTGTTTGGGGGGCTGAACAACGCTGGTTATTTCTTGTTGTAGTCTTTTTCAGACAAATGTTGCAAAGATCTACAAAGCGACGGGTTTTAACGCTAGTCTGCGGACATCTGCAATGCCGACCACAGCCTACTACAAGAGCCCGGCGATGACTGATCTGTCCCCAATCCAAGGGCCTGCCAGTGCGGTAATCCCCACGCTGGAAGGGCGCTTCTATCGACCCCCACTGCCTGATGGCTATGTGCTGCGCCCACGCCTTTGCGAGCGCCTGAGCGCGGGCCTGGAGGGCCGTTTACTGCTGGTTAGCGCGCCAGCCGGGTTCGGCAAGAGCTCGCTGGCGGTGGAGTTCTGCCAAAGCCTGCCGGATCACTGGCAAAGCCTGTGGCTGGGCCTCAGTGCGCGGGACAGTGATCCGGGGCGTTTCCTTGAACGCCTGCTGGAGGGTCTGCAACAGTATTTCCCGCAGGTAGGCAGCCAGGCCCTGGGCCTGCTGAAAATGCGTCAGCGCCACCAACCGTTTGCCTTTGAAGAATGGCTCGATGGCTTGCTCGACGAATTGACCGTCCATCTATCCACACGCACGCCGTTATTACTGGTGCTGGATGACTACCACCTGGCCCAGGGGCCGGTGCTGGATCGCTGCCTGCAATTTTTCCTCAATCATTTGCCTGATGGCTTGTTGGTGCTGGTCACCAGCCGCCAGCGTCCCGACTGGCATTTGGCGCGGTTGCGTTTGTCCCGGCATTTGCTGGAGTTGCATGAGCAAGACCTGCGCCTGACCAACGACGAATCCCTGGCCTTGCTTGACCGCCACAGCAGTTCGTTGCGCGGTGAGGCACTGGACAACCTGATCCGCCGCAGCGAAGGCTGGGTGGCCGGCCTGCGCTTCTGGTTGCTGGCGGCCGCCGAAGCCGGCAGCGAGGCCAACCTGCCCCAAGGCCTGCATGGTGGCGAAGGGCTGATCCGTGACTATCTGCTGGAAGAGGTGATCGATTGCCTGCCGCCGGAAGTCCAGGCGTTCTTATACGACACCGCCCCCCAGGAGCGTTTTTGCAGCGAGCTCTGCGATGCGGTGCGCGAGGTCCATGACAGCGCGGAAATCCTGCGTTACCTGCAAGCTCATCAGGTATTCCTGGTGCCGCTGGACGAACAGGGTCACTGGTACCGCTATCACCACTTGTTTTCCGATTTGCTGCGCACCCGGCGCTCGCCGAATGCGATGCTGCCGGCCGCCAGCCTGCACTTGCGCGCCTGTCGCTGGTTCAATGCCCAGGGCTTGCTCGATGAAGCCGTGGAACAGGCCCTGCGCGCCGGGCATCTGGATGTAGCGGCGAACCTGGTGCAGAACCTGTCTGAGGAGCAACTGCTGGCTGAACAGAATGTCGGCATGCTCCTACGCTGGAAGATGGACTTGCCCGACAGCCTATTGATCAGCACGCCCCGCTTGATCGTGCTCTACAGCTGGGCGCTGGGGCTGGCCTGTCAGTTGGACGCCGCAGAAGAACTGTCCAGCCATCTCAGCCGCTTCCTGCCGGCACCGTCGGCCACGGCGCAGAAGTCGATGCTCGCCCAGTGGCTGGCCCTCAGTGGCATCATTGCCCGTGGGCGCGGCAACCGCGAGCTGACCCAGCTGTATTGCAGCGAAGCCCTGGAAAGCCTGCCGCTCAAGCGTTACGGCCAGCGCTTGATGTGCCTTTCGACCCTGTCGAACCTGGCCATCGTCGACGCCGACCTGTGGCGCGCACGCGGCTTGAATCGCGATTCCCTGGAGCTGGCGCAACGCGTCGGCAACCCGCTGTTCGAGGCCCTGGCCCATTACGATCGGGCGCGGGTGCTGCAGGCGCGCGGGGAAATCCTGCGCTCCCTGGACGAGGTACGCGAGGGCCTGCAACGCTTGCAGGGCCTGGCGCCTCAGCGCCTGTATGCGGTGCGTGCGCGCCTGTCGCTGTACGAAGGGTTCCTGCTGCTGATGCGTTGCCAGCCCGAAGCCGGGCTGTTGCGCCTGCGTGCCGGGTTAGCCGAGGCTCGCGCCTGCCGGGATATCAGCGTGTTGATCGGCCACTGTGTCATCGCCAACCTCGAGGGGCGCCGTGGCGATTTCCCCAAGGCCTTTGCCGAGCTGGCCGAAGCCGAGCGGCTGATGCATATCTGGGATGTGCCGCCGATTTACTACCTGGCCATGATCACATTGATCAAATGCGAGTTGTGGCTGGCCCAGGGCCGTACGGACCTGGCCGATGCCTGGCTGGCGCGGCTGGGGCAAACCTACAACGGCGACCAGGCTGCCGCCGCCCCGGAGTTTCATCCACATCTGCCGCAACATATCGAATTGCAGCAGGCGGCCCTTGATGCCATTCGTGGCCAAGCCGAAAACGCCCTGCGCCGGCTCGATGCACTCGCCCGGCAAGCTGAAGGCAAAGGCCAGCAGATGATCGCAGTGATGGCCCTGAACCAGTACGTGCTGTTGTTGCTGGATGACGGTCAGGCTGCATCGGCCCGCCCGGTTTTTGCCCGCGCCCTGCAAGTGGCGAGCGGCGGTGCGTTGCAACCCTTCCAACGTTTGCTGGAACGTTATCCGGACTGGATGCGTGAGCAACTGGGCCACGCGCCGAATGACCTGCTGCGGCAAAGCTTGTGGGCCTTGCTGCCGGTAGTTGCCCTGCGCGAGCCGATCGAAATCACCCACACCGGCGAAACCTTGAGCGCCCGTGAGCTGGCGGTGCTGCAGTTGATCGCCCAAGGGTGTTCCAACCAGGAAATCAGCAACCAACTGTTTATCTCGCTGCACACCGTCAAGACCCACGCCAGCCATATCAACAGCAAACTGGGAGTGGAACGCCGTACCCAGGCCGTCGCGCGGGCGCAGGAGATGGGGTTGTTGGGGTAAGGGGGAGACTTGCGCCGCAAAAGCCGGATAATGGCGGCCAATTCGTTTGCTCCGCTATTCTGGTAATCCCGCATGGAAATCAAGGTCAATTTTCTCGACAACCTCCGGCTTGAAGCCAAGTTCGACGACTTCACCGTGGTGGCCGACCAGCCGATTCGCTACAAGGGCGATGGCTCGGCCCCCGGTCCGTTCGACTACTTCCTGGCTTCGTCGGCGTTGTGTGCGGCTTACTTTGTGAAGTTGTACTGCAGCACGCGCAATATCCCCACGGACAATATCCGCCTGTCGCAGAACAATATTGTCGACCCGGAAAACCGCTACAACCAGATCTTCAAGATTCAAGTCGAGTTGCCTGCCGATATTTCCGATAAGGATCGCCAGGGCATCCTGCGCTCCATCGACCGCTGTACGGTAAAGAAAGTGGTACAGGCCGGGCCTGAGTTTGTCATCGAAGAGGTAGAAAACCTCGACGCCGACGCCCAGGCGTTGCTGATGCCGGCTTCTGCGTCAGACACGGGTACCTATATTGCGGGCAAGGACCTGCCGCTGGAGCAGACCATCGCCAACATGTCGGCCATTCTTGCGGGCCTGGGCATGAAGATTGAAATCGCTTCGTGGCGCAATATCGTGCCCAATGTCTGGTCGCTGCATATCCGCGATGCCCATTCGCCGATGTGCTTTACCAACGGCAAGGGCGCGACCAAGGAAGGCGCACTGGCGTCGGCGTTGGGCGAGTTTATCGAGCGCCTGAACTGCAACTTCTTCTACAACGATCAATTCTGGGGCGAAGACATCGCCAACGCGGCGTTTGTGCACTACCCGGACGAGCGCTGGTTCAAGCCGGGCCGCAAAGACGCGCTGCCGACTGAAATTCTCGATGAGTACTGCCTGAAGATCTACAACCGCGATGGCGAGTTGCGCGGTTCACACCTGATCGATACCAACTCCGGCAATGAAGAGCGTGGCATCGTCTCACTGCCGTTTGTGCGCCAGTCTGACGGCGAGGTGGTGTATTTCCCCTCCAACCTGATCGAAAACCTGTACCTGAGCAACGGCATGAGTGCCGGTAACACCCTGGCCGAGGCGCAGGTGCAGTGCCTGTCGGAGATTTTCGAGCGCGCGGTAAAGCGCGAAATCATCGAAGGTGAATTTGCCCTGCCGGATGTACCGGCCGACGTGCTGGCCAAATACCCAAGCATTCTCGCCGGTATCCAGGCCCTCGAAGAGCAGGGCTTCCCAGTGCTGGTCAAGGATGCGTCCCTGGGCGGCGAGTTCCCGGTGATGTGCGTGACCCTGATGAACCCGCGCACCGGCGGCGTATTTGCCTCGTTTGGCGCCCACCCAAGCCTGGAAGTGGCGCTGGAGCGCAGCCTGACCGAGTTGCTCCAGGGCCGTAGTTTCGAAGGTTTGAACGACTTGCCGCAGCCGACCTTTGAGGGGCATGCGGTGACCGAGCCGAACAACTTTGTCGAACACTTCATCGACTCCAGCGGAGTGGTGTCGTGGCGTTTCTTCAGTGCCAAGTCCGATTACGCGTTCGTGGAGTGGGATTTCTCCGGCCAGGGCGAAGACTCGAACGCCGAGGAGGCTGCCACCCTGTTCGGCATTCTCGAAGGCATGGGCAAGCAGGTCTACATGGCGGTGTACGAGCATATCGGCGCCAAGGCTTGCCGGATCCTGGTACCGGACTATTCGGAAATCTATCCGGTGGACGACCTGATCTGGGATAACACCAATAAGGCGCTGTTCTTCCGCGCCGATATCCTGAACCTGCACAGCCTGGATGAAGAGGGCCTGCAAGCGCTGGTCGAGCGCCTGGTGGAAAGCGAACTGGATGACTACACGGATATCACCACCCTGATCGGCATCGAGTTCGACGACAACACCGCCTGGGGCCAGTTGACGATCCTGGAGCTGAAGCTGCTGATCTATCTCGCCTTGCAGCAGTTTGAAGAGGCGAAGGAAGCGGTAGAGATGTTCCTGCAATACAACGACAACACCGTCGAACGCGGCCTGTTCTACCAGGCGGTGAATGCAGTGCTGGAGATGCAGTTGGACGAGGATTTGGAACTGGAAGACTACGAGGCCAATCTCCGCCGGATGTTTGGCAACGAGCGCATGGACGCCGCCATTGGTTCGGTGGATGGCAGCGTGCGCTTTTATGGCCTGACCCCAACCAGTATGAAGCTGGAAGGGCTGGACCGGCACCTGCGGTTGATCGACAGCTACAAAAAACTGCACGCGGCACGGGCCAACAGCTAGAAGGGACTCCTTATGCAAATCACAACTCCTGGACTGATCCGTGAAACCTTCCCCGTCGGCCCGTTGCAGTGCAACTGCACGATCATCGGTGACCCGATCAGCAAGAAGGCCATCGTGGTCGATCCGGGCGGCAACCATGAGCTGATCCTGGCACGCCTCGACGTACTGGGCTTGAAGGTGGTGAGCATCATCCACACCCATGCGCACCTGGATCACTTCCTGGCCTCCGGCCAGTTGAAAGAAAAGACCGGCGCCACGCTGCACCTGCACAAGGAGGATCAGTTCCTGTGGGATAACCTCGAAATGCAGTGCCAGATGTTCGGTGTGCCCTACACCCCGGTGCCGTCGCCGGATCGCTGGCTGGCCGATGATGAAGAGCTGGCCTGTGGCCGCGGCGTCGCCTTGCACACGCCTGGGCATACGCCGGGCTCGATGAGTTTCTGGTTTGCCGATGCCAAGCTGCTGATCGCCGGCGATACCTTGTTCCGGCGCGGGGTAGGGCGCACGGATTTGTGGGGCGGCGACCAGGCGACCATCGTGCGGTCGATCAAGCAGCGGCTTTATACCCTGGACGAAGGGGCGACCGTGGTGACCGGGCATGGCCCGGATACGCGCCTGGGGGATGAAATGCGCGAAAATCCGTTTGTCAGGGCCTGACAGCGTGAGGCTCTGCTAGGGTTTAGGTGAGCGTGCCGGCGTTTATCTTTTGTCACAGGTGCGCGGCGGAGTACGGAATTTTTACCGTTTGTCGCGTTCCAAACTCGGCACAGGTCCATTGCCAATGTCCTCTGCATCACAGAATGCAAAAGTAGGAGCTTCCTTCATGTTCACTTCGCGTCGTCTGCTTGTTGTTGCTACCGCGGTAGCCCTATTGTCGGGCTGTGCTTCCCCTAACCCTTACGATGGCAGCCAGGGACAGGCGGACAACGGTTCGCAAGGCATGAGCAAAACCGCCAAATACGGCGGCCTCGGCGCGCTGGCGGGTGCGTTGGCCGGTGCCGCCATTGACCATAACAACCGTGGCAAAGGCGCGCTGATCGGCGCAGCGGTAGCCGGTATCGGCGCTGCGGGTTATGGCTATTACGCTGACCAGCAGGAAAAGAAACTGCGTGAAAGCATGGCCAACACCGGCGTCGAGGTGCAGCGCCAGGGTGACCAGATCAAGTTGATCATGCCGGGCAACATCACGTTTGCGACCAACTCCGATGCTATCGCCAGCAGCTTCTACACCCCGCTGAACAACCTGGCTGGGTCACTCAAGCAGTTCAACCAGAACACCATCCAGATCGTCGGCTACACCGACAGCACCGGCAGCCGCCAACTGAACATGGACCTGTCCCAGCGTCGTGCGCAAAGCGTGGCCAATTACCTGACGTCCCAAGGTGTCAGCCCGACCAACCTGACCACCCGTGGTGCCGGCCCGGATAACCCGATTGCCAGCAACGCCGACGTCAACGGTCGTGCGCAGAACCGTCGCGTGGAGGTCAACCTCGGCCCGATCCCCGGCCAGCAGTATGGCCAGCCTGCGCAGCAACAGCAGCAGAACAACCAGTTCCAAGGCAATCCGTACCAGCAGTACCAGTAACCGTCAGCCAATAAAAAGGGCGCCGTGCAGTCAATGCACGGCGCCCTTTTTTGTGGCTGGCGATTACATCAGTCGATGTATTCGAACAGTTTCACAATTTTCTGTACCCCGGACACACCCTGTACCAGGTTGGTGGCGCGGGTGGCTTCCTGCTGGGTCAGCAGGCCCATGAGGTAGACGATGCCGTTGTCCGTCACAACCTTGATCCGCGAGCCGGGAATTGCGCTGTCGGTGAGCATCTGGGCCTTGATCTTGGTGGTCAGCACGGCGTCATTGCTGATTGCCAGCAGGGTGATGGGCTGCGCGACCTGCAGTTCGTTGTGGACCTTTTTCACCCGTTGCACGGTTGAGGCTGCCTGTTCGGCTTGGGTCTTGAGGTCGGCGCGCGGGGTTTGCCCGGCGAGCAGCACGATGCCGTTGAAGCTGGTCACGACGATACGCGATGCGCCGTTGCCCAGGTCGGGGGCGGCCTTGGCGACGTTGACGCCGACCTTGGTCTCGATCAGCGAGTCATCGATCTTGCTGCCAAAAGTGCGTGTGCCACGGTCGTCCTGGATAGGGGTGTCGCGGGTCGCAGTGATGGCCGAGGTGCAGCCGCTGATAGCGAGGCACAGCGTGATGGCTATAAGGCTGAGGCGGTTAACGGTCATTCTTCACTCCCGAACAGTTGGCTGTCGATCAGATCGCACAGGCAGTGGATCGTCAGCAGATGGACTTCCTGAATACGTGCAGTGACATTGGCCGGGACGCGGATCTCCACATCCTCGGGTAGCAGCAGCGAGGCCATGCCGCCGCCGTCGCGCCCGGTCAATGCTACGACAATCATTTCGCGATCATGTGCGGCCTGGATCGCCTGAATAATGTTCGCCGAGTTGCCGCTGGTGGAAATAGCCAGCAACACATCGCCCGGTTGGCCGAGGGCGCGGATTTGTTTGGAAAAAATTTCGTTGTAGCTGTAGTCGTTGGCGATCGAGGTGATCGTCGACGAATCGGTGGTCAAGGCGATAGCCGGCAGGCTCGGCCGCTCGCGCTCAAAGCGGTTGAGCAGTTCGGAGGAAAAGTGCTGGGCGTCGCCGGCCGAACCACCGTTGCCGCACGAAAGCATTTTGCCTTCGTTGAGCAGGGCGTTGACCATGACCTGGCTGGCTTGCTCGATGTGCGGTGCAAGTACGTCCATCGCCTGTTGCTTGGTATCGATACTGGCCTGGAAAAGCTGGCGAATTCGGGATTGCATGTCCATCTGTGTGACCTTAAGTAGCGCGGCTGTATGGCACACGAATGTGCAGCCCGCAAAGCAAAGAGCAAAAGTGTGCGGTGAAGATGTCTGATCGGTACCGGTAACACTCAGCCGTCGAAGGCGTTGCGCAGCCAGTGCAGATCAGCGGTTCCGTGGGGGGTGCTTTGTATGGCAACCACATCGAAACGGCAGGGGGAGTCAGCCCAGCGACACTCACTGAGCAGGAAAAACTGCGCGGCGAGTATCAGCTTTTGACGTTTGCGCTCGTCGATACTGGCGAGCGCACCACCCCATTGTGCGTATTTTCTGTAGCGGACTTCGACAAATACTACTGTATCGCCGTCAAGCATGACCAGATCAAGCTCGCCGCGTTTACATAACCAGTTCTGCGCCAGCAGGCGCAGACCCTGTTGCTGCAAGTGTTCAAGAGCTTGTTGTTCGGCATCCTTGCCGCTTTGGGCGCTGGAGCGTGGGGGCATCAGCGCGGGGTATCGGGCAGGCGTTCGACCTGGCCACTGACAAACTTGGCCCAAGGCATCTGGCGTTCGATCCGCTGGCTCGGGCTCATGCCCAGGTTGCCGGAAAGACCATCGATACGGGTATCAGGCAGTGCCTTGAGCTGACCCAGGCGCGGCGCCAGGCGGTAGGCATCCACGCCCATGGCGTACAGGCGGCCCAGGCTGCCATTGGCTTGTGGCCATTGGGCGGTGACCTGGTTGCGCAGTGGATCGGTGGTGTTGAGCAGCCACGGCGTTTCACAGAACATGATGCCGTTCATGTCGTTGTACTGGTTCTTGTCGCCGCTGGCACTGAACACGTGGGAAGTGGCATACACCGGCACATCGCCTGCGTACTGGAAGTTCAGCGTTGGCTTGATCTGCTGGGCCTGTTGCGGCGTCACGGCGAGGAAGATGAACTCGATGTCCTGGCGACGCGATGGCTGTGCCGCGACATCCGCGCCAACCGTGCTTTGCAGGCTCTTGGCGCGACCTTCGCTCTGGCGCAGCTTGAACAGGTCGGCGATTTGCTGGGCCAAGGCCACAGGCTGGTCGACATGTTCGACCCCAATCAGGGTGCCGCCATTGGCTTCCCAGTCCTGGCGGAAGGCCTTGAGCACGCGGTCGCCCCATTCGCCTTTCGGCACCATGGCCGCCGCGCGGTGCAGGCCGTCGGCGCGGGCGCGACGCGACACTTCGCGGGCTTCGTCCTCGGCAGCCAGGCCGAACTGGAACAGTTGCGCGGGGGCTTGGTCGCCTTCGCTGTAGTTCAGGGCCAGGGTGGTGATGGGCAGTTGCGGGCGGGCGCTGAGTTGTTTGACCAGCGGCTTCTCCAACGGGCCGATGACCAATTGCACGCCGTCAGCCTGGGCCTTTTTGTAGAACTCATCGATGGAGCTGACGCGCGAGCTGTCATAGAACTCGATGACCGGCGGCTTCTGCCCGGCCTGTTGCGCCTGGTAGTGCGCGGCCATGAAGCCTTCACGCAGGGCCTTGGCCACGCTGGCCAGCGGGCCTTGTTGCGGCAACAGCAGGGCGATCTTGTTCAATGGCTGGCTGGCCAGTTCCTTGAGCCGGGTCAGCGGCATCGGCAGTTGCACTGCCGCCGGGTGCGCAGGGTTCTGCGCACGCCAGGTGTCGATGGCGGCTTGCTGCTGCTCCAGGGTGCCGGCGTTCTTCACGGCCTGGGCCAGGCTGATCCAGCCGTCGAGGACCGGGTTGCCGCTGGCCTGCAACTGCTCGCCAGGCACGGCGGCAATCAGGCTCCAGATGGCTTCATGGTTGCTGGTGGCGGCATCGCCCGTGAGCAACGGGGCCATGGCCACGCGTTCGCGGGCGGCAGCCAGGGTCTGGCCGTCGGCTTCATAGGCGCGGGCATGCACGGTGCCGGTGCGGACCTGCTGCTCCGGCGGCAACTCCTTGAGGCTTTGCAGGCTCGGATGGCTCAACGCCGTCAACGCAGCCTTGGGCTGGTTGCGGGTCATGGCCAGTTCTGCCGACAGGGTGCTGGCAAAAACCTGGGCGGCAGGCTTGAGGCTGTCCAGTGGCACTTGCGCGAGGATCTGCGCGGAGCGTCCTGGATTGTTCTGGTGGAAGGCCATGTCTGCCGCGCTCAGGCGCAGCAGTGCAGCTTTTTCCGGGGTCTTGGCCGAGGTCGCCTGTTCGAGCAGTTGCTCGATGGTGGCATCCGGGGTCCGTGGGAGTTCGCCAAGGCTTGACGAGGGCGAGCTTGCGCAAGCCGCCAACAGGGCAGCCAGGCAAAGGGCAGAGAACAGCCGCAGGCAAGCGATCATGTAAGTGTTCCTGATACCGATCAAATTAGCGTGGAATTGTACCCAAGCACTGGCCGGGGCGCGATGTTACTGGCGTGAAACCGTCTATTTAGATCGTTTAAATGTTGCAGGGCGTCAGTAACCGCCGCAAACAGACCGTCTGGACGCGACCCCGTCGGCGCATTTTCTTGACGTCTACGCGCTACAATATGGCTTTTGCCAATCATCGAGGTGTGCGCTTTGACTGCTCCAGGTCCTTTGAATTCCACTGCTGGCTCGCTTTTTGTGGTGGCGACGCCCATTGGCAACCTGGACGACATCAGTGCGCGGGCGCTGAAAGTGTTGCGTGAAGCCAAGTTGATTGCGGCCGAAGACACCCGGCACTCGCTGCGCCTGATGCAGCACTTCGGTATCGCCACGCCCCTGGCGGCCTGCCATGAGCACAACGAACGTGACGAAGGCAGCCGCTTTATTACCCGCCTGCTCGCGGGCGATGACGTGGCGTTGATCTCCGATGCCGGTACCCCGCTGATCTCCGATCCTGGTTATCACCTGGTCCGCCAGGCGCGGGCCGCAGGTATCAATGTAGTCCCGGTTCCCGGGGCGTGCGCGTTGATTGCAGCCCTTTCGGCGGCGGGCTTGCCGTCGGATCGTTTTATCTTCGAAGGTTTCCTGCCGGCCAAGGCCGTAGGGCGCCGGGCGCGCCTGGAGTTGTTAAAGGAAGAGCCGCGCACCCTGATCTTCTATGAAGCGCCGCACCGTATCCTTGAGTGCCTGCAAGACATGGAACTGGTCTTCGGTGGCGAACGCCTGGCCTTGCTGGCGCGGGAGCTGACCAAGACCTTTGAAACCCTCAAGGGCCTGCCGCTGGAAGAGCTGCGTGGGTTTGTCGAGGGCGACAGCAATCAGCAGCGTGGCGAGTGCGTGGTGCTGGTTGCGGGCTGGACGGCGCCGGAAAGTGAAGATGCCGTGGGTAGCGAGGCCATGCGCGTGCTGGACCTGTTGCTCAAGGAAATGCCGCTCAAGCGTGCCGCAGCCCTGGCCGCAGAAATCACCGGCGTGCGCAAGAACGTGTTGTATCAGGCCGCACTTGATAAACAAAAGAGCGAATAGTTCCTGGGTTTAACGTGCACGACGTCGGAACATGATGGCAATGCTGTCTTTTAATACTTGTTCTAAGGCGCTCGTGCCGTTAACCTTCGCGGCGGAGAGTCGATTGGACAGTCGCTGCCCTCTATGAAAATTAGGGGGGGGAGGAAAGTCCGGGCTCCATAGGGCGAAGTGCCAGGTAATGCCTGGGGGGCGTGAGCCTACGGAAAGTGCCACAGAAAATAACCGCCTAAGCACTTCGGTGCCGGTAAGGGTGAAAAGGTGCGGTAAGAGCGCACCGCGCGACTGGCAACAGTTCGTGGCTAGGTAAACCCCACTTGGAGCAAGACCAAATAGGGTTCCAAGGCGTGGCCCGCGCTGGAACCGGGTAGGTTGCTAAAGATGTCCAGTGATGGCCATCGTAGACGAATGACTGTTCAAGACAGAACCCGGCTTATAGATCGACTCTCCACCTTTTTTCCTTCTGCACGAGTCTCGGGCAGAAACCAGGTAGTAACGCAAGAATCCCTCCCTGCCAAATCATTGGCAGATGCGTCTTCGTAATACCGAAAAAATCTTACTCTTAATAAATTACTTTAAGTTCAAGCTCTAGCTCTTTGAGCTATTTGGGGTTGTTGAGTCAAAAACATCGCCGAACTCTCGTTTCTCCTCCTTTTGCGCTCCTAAATCTCCGTTCTGTAAGGCTTTTCCTTTAATCCGCGCCTTGACGGTGTGGTGGGCGCATTCCTATAGTGTGCGCAAGTGGCGGAAAGTGGCACAAAGTGGGTTTTTTGAACGTAAAACGCTAAAATTTGGAGAAACGCATCTGTGTTTCGCGGAGCTAACGCTATAAGTCTCGATGCAAAAGGCCGTCTCGCCATGCCGAGCCGGTATCGTGACGAGCTCATTTCGCGAAGTTCCGGGCAATTAATCATCACGATTGATGCCGTTGATCCCTGTTTGTGTGTTTACCCCCTCGATGAGTGGGAGTTGATTGAAACCAAGTTGCGCGCTCTGCCTTCGTTGCGTGAAGAAAACCGTCGCCTGCAACGTTTGCTGATTGGTAATGCCGTCGATCTCGAACTCGATGGCAGTGGTCGTTTCCTGGTTCCACCGCGTCTGCGCGAATACGCCAAGCTCGATAAGCGCGCGATGCTGGTAGGCCAACTGAACAAGTTCCAATTGTGGGACGAAGATGCCTGGGATGCTGTGTCTGCAGCTGACCTGGCTGCTATTCAACAACCGGGCGCCATGCCTGATGAACTGCGTGATTTGATCCTGTGACTATTGATAGCGGCTTTAACCACATCACCGTGCTGCTTGACGAAGCCGTCGAGGCTCTCGCCGTGCGCCCTGATGGCTGCTATCTGGATGGCACGTTCGGGCGCGGCGGGCACAGTCGGTTGATCCTCAGCCAGCTCGGCCCGCAGGGCAAGCTCCTCGGGTTCGACAAGGATCCCCAGGCGATTGCCACCGGGCAAGCGCTAGCGGCCGAAGACGGCCGCTTTGTCGTTGTGCAGCGCAGCTTTGCCGAGCTGGGCGCTGAAGTCGCCGAGCGGGGCATGGCGGGCAAGGTGGCCGGGGTCTTGCTGGACCTGGGCGTGTCGTCGCCGCAGTTGGACGACCCTGAGCGCGGCTTCAGTTTCATGAATGATGGCCCGCTGGACATGCGCATGGACCCGAGCCGTGGCATCAGCGCCGCGCAGTTCATCGCCACCGCACCTCACGAAGAAATCACCCGTGTGTTCAAGGAATACGGCGAAGAGCGATTCGCCGGCCGCATGGCGCGTGCCGTGGTCGAGCGCCGGGAAATCCAGCCGTTCGAACGCACTGCCGACCTGGCCGAAGTGCTGAAAGTCGCCAACCCGGCGTGGGAAAAGGGCAAGAACCCGGCAACCCGTGCGTTCCAGGGCCTGCGCATTCACGTCAACAACGAATTGGGTGACCTTGAGGCCGGCCTCGAGGCTGCCCTGGAATCCCTGGAAGTGGGCGGTCGCCTGGTGGTGATCAGCTTCCACTCCCTGGAAGACCGCATCGTCAAATTGTTCATGCGTCGCCTGGTCAAGGGCGAGACCGATAACCTGCCGCGCAACCTGCCGGTACGTTTCGAAGCCTTTGTGCCGAAAATCAAAATCCATGGCAAAGCGCAGTTCGCCTCCGAAGCCGAACTCAAGGCCAACCCACGTGCTCGCAGCGCCGTCATGCGCGTTGCGGAGAAGCTGCGGTGAGCAAGCTTTTCGCCAAGCCCCTGCCGGGCGGCAGCTTCTTTATGTTGCTGCTGTTTGTCGGCGTGCTGGTGTCCGCGATTGCGGTGTCCTACAGCGCCCACTGGAATCGCCAGTTGCTCAATAGCCTGTACGGCGAGTTGAGCGTGCGCGACAAGGCGCAGGCGGAGTGGGGCCGGTTGATCCTGGAACAAAGCACCTGGACGGCCCACAGCCGCATCGAAGTGCTGGCCGCCGAACAGCTGAAGATGCACATTCCTGGCGCGGCTGAAGTCCGCATGGTGGCGCCATGATGAAACTCGAAGGCGCACTCTACCCGTGGCGCTTCCGCGTCGTGCTGGGCTTGCTCGCACTGATGGTGGGCGCGATTGCCTGGCGCATCGTCGACCTGCAGGTGGTGGACCGCGACTTCCTGATCGGCCAGGGCGATGCCCGTAGCCTGCGTCATATCCCGATTCCTGCGCACCGCGGCCTGATCACCGACCGTAACGGCGAGCCCCTGGCTGTCAGTACCCCGGTGACCACCCTGTGGGCCAACGCCAAGGAACTGCAAGTGGCCAAGGACAAGTGGACCGAGCTGGCCCACGCCCTCGGCCAGGATCCCAAGGCCCTTAAAGAGCGCCTTGAAGCCCAGGCCAATAAAGAATTCATCTATCTGGTTCGCGGCCTCACCCCTGAACAGGGGCAAGGCGTGCTCGACCTGAAAATCCCCGGTGTCTACGGCATCGAGGAATTCCGGCGTTTCTACCCGGCCGGCGAGACCACTGCCCATATGGTCGGCTTCACCGACATTGATGACCATGGCCGCGAAGGGGTGGAACTTGCCTACGACGAATGGCTGGCCGGGGTTCCCGGCAAACGGCAGGTCATCAAGGATCGACGCGGCAGATTGATCAAGGATGTCCAGGTCACCAAAAACGCCAAGGCCGGTAAGCCCTTGGCGTTGTCGATTGACCTGCGCCTGCAATACCTGGCCAATCGTGAGCTGCGTAACGCCATCATTGAGAACGGCGCCAAGGCCGGCAGCCTGGTGATCATGGACGTGAAGACCGGTGAGATCCTCGCCATGGTCAACCAGCCGACCTACAACCCGAATAACCGTCGCAACCTGCAACCGGCGATGATGCGCAACCGCGCGATGATCGACGTGTTCGAGCCGGGTTCGACCATGAAAGCCATCTCCATGAGTGCGGCCCTGGAGTCCGGGCGCTGGAAGCCGACCGACAAGGTCGAGGTCTATCCCGGCACCCTGCAACTGGGCAAATACACCATCCGCGACGTATCCCGTAGCGAAGGCCCGGTGCTGGACCTGACCGGCATCCTGATCAACTCCAGTAACGTGGGCATGAGTAAAGTCGCCTTTGATATCGGCGGCGAGACCATCTACCACCTGGCGCAGAAGATCGGCCTCGGCCAGCCCACGGGCCTGGACTTCCCGGGCGAGCGCGTCGGCAACCTGCCCAACTACCGTGAGTGGCGCAAGGCCGAGACCGCGACCCTGTCCTACGGCTATGGCCTGTCGGTGACCGCGATCCAGCTGGCCCATGCCTTTTCCGTGCTGGCCAACAATGGCCGCATGACGCCATTGAGCCTGATCCACGTTGACGAAGCGCCGAAATCCGAACAGGTCATCCCGGAAAACGTCGCCAAGACCATGCAGACCATGCTGCAACAAGTGATCGAGGCGCCGCGCGGCGTGTTCCGTGCCCAGGTGCCGGCCTATCACGTGGCCGGCAAGTCCGGTACGGCGCGTAAGACGTCGGTGGGCACCAAGGGCTATGCCGAAAACTCCTACCGTTCGCTGTTCGCCGGCTTCGGCCCGATGAGCGATCCGCGTTACGCCATCGTCGTGGTCATTGATGAGCCGAGCAAGGCCGGCTACTTCGGTGGCCTGGTCTCGGCTCCCGTATTCAGCAAAGTCATGTCCGGCACCCTGCGCTTGATGAACATCACGCCGGACAACCTGCCGCCGACCCAACAAGCCAACGCCGGACCACCGGCCGCTGCTGTAAAAGCCAATGGAGGGCGCGGCTGATGTCTCTTAGCCTGAACAAGATTTTCGCCCACGCTGGTCGCGACCTATTGATTCGTGAACTGAGCCTGGACAGCCGTAACGTACGCGCCGGCGACCTGTTCCTGGCTGTGCCGGGCGGCAAGTTCGATGGCCGTGCGCATATCGCCGACGCCTTGCAGCGCGGCGCGGCGGCCGTGGCCTATGAAGTAGAAGGCGCCACCGTATTGCCGATTACCGATGTGCCGTTGATTCCGGTCAAAGGCCTGGCGGCGCAGTTGTCGGATATCGCCGGGCGTTTTTATGGCGACCCGAGCCGTCAACTCAACCTGGTCGGCGTCACCGGCACCAACGGCAAGACCAGCGTCACCCAACTGGTGGCCCAGGCGCTGGACCTGCTAGGCCAGCACTGCGGCATCGTCGGCACCCTGGGCACCGGTTTCTACGGCGCGCTGCAAAGCGGCCTGCATACCACGCCGAACCCGATCGCCGTGCAGGCGACCCTGGCCGACCTGAAAAAGGCCGGGGCCAAGGCCGTCGCCATGGAAGTGTCGTCCCACGGCCTGGACCAGGGCCGGGTGACTGCGCTGGCGTTCGACGTGGCGGTGATGACCAACCTGTCCCGCGACCACCTGGACTACCACGGCAGCATGGAGGCGTACGCCGCCGCCAAGGCCAAGCTGTTCGGCTGGACCGATCTGAAGTGCCGCGTCGTGAACCTCGATGATGCATTCGGTCGCCAACTGGCCGCCGAAAAAAGCGAAGCGCGCCTGATCAGCTACAGCCTGGAAGATTCCAGCGCCTACCTGTATTGCCGCGAAGCCCAGTTCAACGATGAAGGCGTACTCGCAACGCTGGTTACGCCCCAGGGCGAACACCATCTGCGCAGCACCTTGCTCGGTCGCTTCAACCTGAGCAACGTGCTCGCAGCCATCGGCGCCTTGCTGGGCCTGGATTATGCCCTGGATGAAATCCTGCGCGTATTGCCCAAGCTCGAAGGCCCGGCCGGGCGCATGCAGCGCCTGGGTGGCGGGACGCAACCGCTGGTGGTGGTCGATTACGCCCACACCCCGGATGCCCTGGAAAAAGTCCTCGAAGCCTTGCGTCCTCATGCCAGGGGCAAGTTGTTGTGCCTGTTCGGCTGCGGCGGCGACCGCGATCGCGGCAAACGCCCGCTGATGGCCGAGATCGTCGAGCGCCTGGCCGACGGCGTGCTGGTCACCGATGACAACCCGCGCAGCGAAGCGCCGAGCCAGATTTTCGACGATATCCGCGCAGGCTTCAAAGACGCCTCCCAAGTGACTTTTGTTGCCGGCCGCGCCGACGCCATTGCCCAGTTGATTGCCAGCGCCAGCGCCGACGACGTGGTAGTCCTGGCCGGTAAAGGCCATGAGGACTACCAGGAAATCAACGGCGAGCGCCATGCCTTCTCCGATCTGGTCGAGGCCGATCGCGCCTTGACCGCATGGGAGGTGGCCCATGCTTAAGGCCATGCAGTTCAGCGAACTGACCCAGGCTTTGTCGGCCCGTGTGTTGTCGAGTGATTGCAGCTTCGACGGCGTCAGTATCGACAGTCGCAACATCAAGCCGGGGCAACTGTTCGTCGCCCTGGCCGGCCCGCGCTTCGACGGGCATGACTATTTGAATGAGGTGGCCGCCAAAGGCGCGGTCGGCGCCCTGGTGCAGCGTGAAGTCACTGACTCGACACTGCCGCAGTTGCTGGTGGCCGACACCCGCCTGGCCCTTGGCCAGCTGGGTGCACTGAACCGCGCAGCGTTCACCAACCCGGTGGCGGCGATCACCGGTTCCAGCGGCAAGACCACGGTCAAGGAACTGCTCGCCGGTATCCTGCGCACGCGCGGGCCGGTGCTGGCGACCCGTGGCAACCTCAACAATGATTTTGGCGCACCGCTGACCCTGCTGGAACTGGCCCCGGAACATACCGCCGCCGTGATCGAGCTGGGCGCGTCGCGCATTGGCGAAATTGCCTACACCGTGGCCATGACCCGGCCACACGTTGCGATTATCAACAACGCCGGTACCGCCCACGTTGGCGAGTTTGGCGGCCCCGAGAAGATCGTCCAGGCCAAGGGTGAAATCCTTGAGGGGCTGGACGCTTCCGGCATCGCCGTATTGAACCTCGATGACAAGGCCTTCGAAACCTGGCGTGTACGTGCCGCCGGGCGCAAGGTCCTGAGCTTCGCCGTGCACAACGCCGCAGCCGATTTCCATGCATCGAACATCACGCTCGACGCCCGTGGCTGCCCGGCCTTCACCCTGCACAGCCCGCAAGGTGACGAACACGTGCAACTGAACCTGCTGGGCAACCATAACGTTGCCAACGCCCTGGCCGCCGCCGCCGCTGCTTACGCCCTGGGCGTGTCGCTGTTCGGCATTGCCACCGGCCTTGGCGCAGTGCAACCGGTCAAGGGCCGTACCGTGGCGCAACTGGCGAGCAACGGCATGCGCGTGATTGACGACACTTACAACGCCAACCAGTCCTCGATCTGCGCTGCCATTGACCTGCTCAAAGGCTTCGACGGTCGCAAGGTGCTGGTGCTGGGGGATATCGCCGAGCTGGGCGAATGGGCCGAACAGTCCCACCGTGAAGTCGGTGCCTACGCCAGTGGCAAAGTCGACGCCCTCTACGCCGTCGGTCCGAACATGGCCCATGCCGTCGCCGCTTTCGGTTTGGGCGCGCGGCATTTCGCGAGCCAGGCCGAGTTGATCCAGGCGCTGGGCGCGGCCGAACAAGACAAACACACAACTATTTTGATCAAGGGATCGCGCAGCGCGGTGATGGAAAACGTCGTCGCGGCCTTGTGTGGCTCAAGTACGGAGAAACATTAATGCTGCTGCTGCTGGCTGAGTATCTGCAACAGTTCCACAAAGGCTTCGCGGTCTTTCAGTACCTGACCCTGCGCGGGATCCTGGGTGTGCTGACCGCGCTGTGTTTGTCGCTGTTTCTCGGGCCATGGATGATCCGTACCCTGCAAAACCTGCAGATCGGCCAGTCCGTGCGCAATGACGGCCCACAGTCGCACCTGTCCAAGTCCGGCACACCGACCATGGGCGGTGCGTTGATCCTGTCGTCCATCGGCATCAGCACCTTGCTCTGGGCCGACCTGGCCAACCGCTACGTCTGGGTGGTGTTGCTGGTGACCCTGCTGTTCGGCGCCATCGGCTGGGTCGATGACTACCGCAAGGTGATCGAGAAGAACTCCAAGGGCCTGCCAAGCCGCTGGAAATACTTCTGGCAGTCGGTGTTCGGCCTGGGCGCGGCGATCTTCCTTTATATGACTGCGCCAAGCGCGGTGGAAACCACCCTGATTTTCCCGATGCTCAAGGACGCCAGTATCCCGCTGGGCATTGGCTTCGTGGTGCTGACCTACTTTGTGATCGTCGGCTCCAGCAACGCGGTCAACCTGACCGATGGCCTTGATGGCCTGGCGATCATGCCGACCGTCATGGTGGGCGGCGCCCTGGGCATCTTCTGCTACCTGTCGGGTAACGTGAAATTCGCTGAATACCTGCTGATCCCGTATGTACCGGGCGCGGGTGAATTGATTGTGTTCTGCGGCGCGCTGATCGGTGCCGGGCTGGGCTTCCTGTGGTTCAACACCTATCCGGCCCAGGTGTTCATGGGCGACGTCGGCGCCCTGGCGCTGGGTGCGGCCCTGGGCACCATTGCCGTGATCGTGCGCCAGGAAATCGTCCTGTTCATCATGGGCGGCGTGTTCGTGATGGAGACCCTGTCGGTGGTGATCCAGGTTGCGTCCTTCAAGTTGACCGGCCGCCGCGTGTTTCGCATGGCGCCGATTCATCACCACTTTGAACTCAAGGGCTGGCCGGAGCCACGGGTGATCGTCCGTTTCTGGATCATCACCGTGATTCTTGTGCTGGTTGGCCTTGCCACCCTGAAACTGAGGTAGAAACGAGTGTCCCTGATCGCTTCAGACCACTTCCGCATCGTTGTCGGCCTCGGCAAGAGCGGCATGTCCCTGGTTCGCTTCCTGGCGAACCGGGGCACGTCGTTTGCCGTGGCCGATACGCGGGAAAATCCACCGGAGCTGGTCACGCTGCGCCGTGACTACCCGCACGTGGAAGTGCGTTGTGGCGAGTTGGATGTCGAGTTTCTGTGCCGTGCCGACGAGCTCTACGTGAGCCCCGGCCTGGCCCTGGCGACCCCGGCCCTGCAAGCGGCAGCGGCGCGTGGCGTGAAGTTGTCCGGCGATATCGAACTGTTTGCGCGTAACGCCAAGGCGCCCATCGTGGCGATCAGCGGTTCCAACGCCAAGAGCACCGTCACCACCCTGGTTGGCGAAATGGCGGCTGCGGCCGGCAAGCGCGTGGCCGTGGGCGGTAACCTGGGTACGCCGGCGCTGGATTTGCTCAGCGACGATATCGAGCTGTACGTCATGGAGTTGTCGAGCTTCCAACTGGAGACCACCGATCAACTCGGCGCCGAAGTGGCCACCGTGTTGAACGTCAGCGAAGACCATATGGACCGCTACAGCGGCCTGCCGGCTTATCACCTGGCCAAGCACCGGATCTTCCGTGGTGCGCGCCAGGTAGTGGTCAACCGCCAGGATGCCCTGAGCCGTCCGTTGATGGGCGAGGGCCTGCCATGCTGGACCTTCGGCCTGAGCAAACCCGATTTCAAGGCCTTTGGTATCCGTGAAGAGAATGGCGAGAAATACCTGGCCTTCGAATTCCAGAACCTGATGCCGGTGCGTGAACTGAAGATCCGTGGCGCCCACAACCAGTCCAATGCCCTCGCGGCGTTGGCGTTGGGGCATGCGGTCGGCTTGCCGTTCGACGCGATGCTGTCGAGCCTGCGCACCTTCGCCGGCCTCGAACACCGCTGCCAGTGGGTGCGCGACCTGGATGGCGTGAGCTACTACAACGATTCCAAGGCCACCAATGTCGGCGCCGCGCTGGCCGCCATCGAAGGCCTGGGGGCCGATATCGACGGCAAACTGCTGCTAATCGCCGGTGGCGATGGCAAGGGTGCCGACTTCAAGGACCTCAAGGGCCCGGTGGCTGCTCATTGCTGTGCCGTGGTGCTGATGGGTCGTGACAGCGACTTGATCGCCGCCGCCCTGGGTGACGCGGTGCCGCAAGTGCGCGCCACCTCCCTGGACGATGCCATCGCTCAGTGCCGCGCCCTGGCCCAGCCCGGCGATGCGGTGCTGCTGTCGCCGGCCTGCGCCAGTTTCGACATGTTCAAGAACTACGAAGAGCGCGGCCAGTTGTTCGCCCGCGCCGTGGAGGGCTTGGCATGAGTCTGGACCTGAAGAACATTATCAAGCCGTACCCATCGCCGATCATCACTGGGCGCGGGATCGACCTCGACTTCCCAATGCTCGCCGGTTGCCTGGCGCTGCTGGGCCTGGGCCTGGTGATGATCACCTCGGCGTCCTCGGAAGTGGCCGCCGTACAGTCGGGCAACACCCTGTACCACATGATCCGCCACCTGATTTACCTGGTGATCGGCCTCGGTGCGTGCATCGTCACCATGATGATTCCCATCGCCACCTGGCAGCGCCTGGGTTGGCTGATGCTGATTGGCGCCTTCGGCCTGCTGGTGATGGTGATCGTCCCCGGCATCGGTCGCGAGGTGAATGGGTCGATGCGCTGGATCGGCTTCGGCGCGTTCAACGTGCAGCCGTCGGAAATCGCCAAGGTCTTCGTGGTGATTTACCTGGCGGGCTACCTGGTGCGTCGCCAGAAAGAAGTGCGGGAAAGCTGGATGGGCTTCTTCAAGCCCTTCATCGTGCTGCTGCCCATGGCTGGCCTGTTGCTGATGGAGCCGGACTTCGGCGCCACCGTGGTGATGATGGGCGCCGCCGCCGCGATGCTGTTCCTCGGTGGGGTGGGCTTGTTCCGCTTTGCCCTGATGGTCGGGCTCGCCGTGGCGGCCGTAACGATCTTGGTGCAGGCGCAACCCTATCGGATGGCGCGTCTGATCACCTTTACCGACCCCTGGTCCGACCAGTTCGGTTCCGGCTACCAGTTGACCCAGGCGCTGATTGCCTTCGGTCGCGGCGAGTGGCTGGGCGTGGGCCTGGGCAACAGTGTGCAGAAGCAGTTCTACCTGCCGGAAGCCCATACCGACTTCGTGTTCTCGGTACTGGCCGAAGAGCTGGGCGTGGTTGGCTCCCTGGTCACCGTCGGGCTGTTCGTGTTCGTCTGTGTGCGGGCCATGTACATCGGCCTGTGGGCCGAGAAAGCCAAACAATTCTTTGCCGCCTATGTGGCGTACGGCCTGGCCTTCCTGTGGATCGGCCAGTTCTTGATCAACATTGGCGTGAACGTTGGCTTGCTGCCGACCAAGGGCCTGACCTTGCCGTTCCTCAGCTACGGTGGCAGCTCGTTGGTGATCTGCTGTGCCTGTCTCGGCTTGTTACTGCGTATCGAGTGGGAGAGTCGAACCCATTTGGGCAGCGAAGAAATGGAATTCAGCGAGAGCGATTTTGCCGAGGAGCCGACCCATGGGCGCTAACGTGCTGATCATGGCCGGCGGCACCGGCGGCCACGTGTTCCCGGCGCTGGCCTGTGCCCGTGAGTTCCAGGCCCGTGGCTACACCGTGCATTGGCTGGGCACGCCCCGTGGCATTGAAAATGAACTGGTCCCGGCGGCCGGTTTGCGCCTGCATCTGATCAACGTCAGCGGCCTGCGCGGCAAGAGCAAATTGTCCCTGCTCAAGGCGCCGTTCGTGTTGCTCAAGGCTGTGTGGCAGGCGCGCAAGGTCATTCGCGAATTGAAGCCGGTCTGCGTGCTGGGCTTTGGTGGCTATGTCACCGGTCCCGGCGGTGTGGCCGCGCGCTTGGCCGGTGTGCCGGTGATCGTCCACGAGCAAAACGCTGTGGCCGGTACTGCCAACAGGCTGTTGGCGCCGTTGGCGGCACGGGTCTGCGAGGCGTTCCCGAATACGTTTGCGGCCATGGACAAGCGCCGCACCACCGGCAACCCGGTGCGTACCGAACTGTTCATGGACATTGCCCGCCAGGCCCTGGCCGGGCGCAAGGCGCATCTGCTGATCCTCGGTGGAAGCCTGGGCGCCGAGCCGCTGAACAAACTGCTGCCGCAGGCATTGGCGCAGCTGCCTGTGGAGCTGCGTCCCGAGATCTTCCATCAGGCAGGCAAGAATCACGATGAAGTGACCGCCGCCCGCTATCGCGAGGCCGGTGTCGAGGCGACCGTAGAGCCCTTCATCAAAGACATGGCCCATGCCTATGGCTGGGCCGACCTGGTGGTCTGTCGCGCAGGTGCGTTGACCGTCAGTGAACTGGCCGCCGCCGGTCTGCCGTCCTTGCTGGTGCCCTTGCCCCATGCGATCGACGATCACCAGACCCGCAACGCCGAATATTTGGCCGGGGAGGGCGCTGCCTTCCTGCTGCCGCAAAGAACGACTGGCGCCGCCGATCTGGCCGCACGCCTGACTGAGGTTTTGATGCAACCCGAACGACTGAACAGCATGGCGAGCACCGCAAGCCGCCTGGCCAAACCCGACGCCACCCGCAGCGTGGTCGATATCTGCCTGGAGGTGGCCCATGGTTGAGAATCAAAAAGCCATGCCGCAACCGGAAATGCGCCGCATCCGTCGCATCCACTTCGTCGGTATCGGCGGCGTGGGCATGTGCGGGATTGCCGAGGTGTTGCTGAACCTGGGTTATCAGGTCTCCGGCTCCGACCTCAAGACTTCGCCGGTCACCGAGCGCCTGGAATCCTTCGGCGCGCAGATCTTTATCGGCCACCGTGCCGAGAACGCCGCGCAGGCTGATGTATTGGTGGTCTCCAGCGCTGTGAACACCTCCAACCCGGAAGTGGCCACCGCCCTTGAGCGGCGCATTCCCGTGGTGCCCCGCGCCGAGATGCTGGCCGAGCTGATGCGCTATCGCCACGGCATCGCCGTCGCCGGTACCCACGGCAAGACCACCACCACCAGCCTGATCGCCTCGGTGTTCGCCGCCGGCGGCCTGGATCCGACCTTCGTGATCGGTGGGCGGCTGAATGCAGCAGGTACCAATGCACAACTGGGTACCAGCCGTTACCTGATTGCCGAAGCCGATGAAAGCGATGCCAGCTTCCTGCACCTGCAGCCGCTGGTGGCCGTGGTCACCAACATCGACGCCGACCATATGGCGACCTACGACGGCGACTTCAACAAGTTGAAGAAAACCTTCGTCGAGTTCCTGCACAACCTGCCGTTCTACGGTCTGGCCGTGGTGTGCCTGGACGATCCGGTAGTGCGCGAAATCCTGCCGCTGGTCAAGCGCCCGACCGTGACCTATGGCTTCAGCGAAGACGCTGACGTGCGCGCGATCAATGTTCGCCAGCAAGGCATGCAGACGTTCTTCACCGTGCTGCGTCCGGATCGCGAGCCCTTGGATGTGTCGGTGAACATGCCGGGCAACCACAATGTGCTCAATTCCCTGGCGACCATCTGCATCGCCACCGACGAAGGCGTCAGCGATGAAGCCATCGTCGAAGGCCTGTCGGGCTTTGCCGGCGTGGGTCGGCGCTTCCAGGTCTACGGCCAGTTGCCGGTAGACGGCGGCGACGTGATGCTGGTGGACGACTACGGTCACCACCCGACCGAAGTCGCGGCCGTGATCAAGGCTGTGCGTGGTGGCTGGCCAGAGCGTCGCCTGGTGATGGTCTACCAGCCGCACCGCTACAGCCGTACCCGCGACCTGTACGACGACTTCGTAAATGTATTGGCCGATGCCAACGTATTGCTGCTGATGGAAGTCTACCCGGCCGGTGAAGAACCGATCCCCGGTGCCGATAGTCGCAAGCTGTGCAACAGCATCCGCCAGCGCGGGCAACTGGACCCGATCTATATCGAGCGAGGCGTGGACCTGGCGCCGATCGTCAAGCCGCTGCTGCGCGCCGGCGACATCCTGCTGTGCCAGGGTGCCGGTGATATCGGCGGCCTTGCCCCTAAATTGCTGGCGAGCCCGCTGTTTGCTGCCGCCGCTGTACAGGGGAAGTCGAAATGACTGCGAATTACGCCTCCCTGTTCTCCACCATCGCACCTGCCGACTTCGGTCGCGTGGCCGTGTTGTTCGGCGGCAAGAGTGCTGAGCGTGAAGTCTCGCTCAAGTCCGGCAATGCCGTGCTCCAGGCGCTGCAAAGTGCCGGTGTGAATGCCTTTGGTATCGACGTGGGCGATGACTTCCTCGCCCGCCTGCAGGCCGAGAAGATCGACCGCGCCTTCATCATCCTGCACGGCCGTGGTGGTGAAGACGGCAGCATGCAGGGCCTGCTGGAGTGCGCCGGCATTCCCTACACAGGCAGTGGCATCCTCGCTTCGGCCCTGGCCATGGACAAGTTGCGCACCAAGCAGGTGTGGCACAGCCTGGGCATTCCGACGCCGCGTCACAGCGTTCTGTGCAGTGAAGACGATTGTATTTCTGCAGCCAAGGAACTGGGCCTGCCTTTGATCGTCAAACCAGCCCATGAAGGCTCCAGTATCGGCATGGCTAAAGTGAACTCGGCCGCCGAATTGATCGACGCATGGAAAGCGGCAAGTACCTACGATTCGCAAGTGTTGGTGGAACAGTGGATCCAGGGTCCCGAGTACACCATCGCCACCCTGCGTGGCCAGGTATTGCCGCCCATCGCATTGGGCACGCCCCACACCTTTTACGACTACGACGCCAAGTACCTGGCCTCCGATACCCAGTACCGGATCCCGTGCGGGCTCGATGCAACCAAAGAGCAGGAATTGATGGACCTCACGGCGAAAGCCTGTGAGGCGTTGGGTATCGCCGGTTGGGCGCGGGCAGACGTGATGCAGGATGACCAGGGGAACTTCTGGTTCCTGGAAGTCAATACCGCGCCGGGTATGACCGACCACAGCCTGGTGCCCATGGCTGCACGTGCGGCCGGCTTGGACTTCCAGCAATTGGTGCTGGCGATCCTGGCGGCCAGTTATGTGGCCAGTAATGAAGAGGCACGAGGTTAAGACCATGCAAGGCGCATCGCTTCGTCATCAGCAACCCGCACCCGGCCGCAAGCCGGTGCCGCGTGGTGCCAGTCGAATGGTGGCTAAAGAGCCGATGTCGGCGCGCCTGCCGAAAGCCAACTTTGGTTTTCTCAAGGCCCTGTTCTGGCCGGTGCTGTTGGTGGCGTTGGGCTTTGGCACCTATGAAGGTGCACAGCGCCTGTTGCCGTATGCCGACCGCCCGATCACCAAGATCAGCGTGCAGGGCGACTTGAGCTACATCAGCCAGCAAGCGGTGCAGCAGCGGATCGCGCCTTTTGTCGCGGCGAGCTTCTTCACCATCGACCTGGCCGGCATGCGTGCCGAACTGGAACAGATGCCGTGGATTGCCCACGCCGAAGTACGGCGCGTGTGGCCGGATCAAGTGACGATCCGCCTGGAAGAACAACTGCCCGTGGCCCGTTGGGGCGACGAAGCGCTGTTGAACAACCAGGGCCAGGCGTTCAACCCGCGTGAGCTGGCCAACTACGAGCATTTGCCGCAGTTGTTCGGACCACAACGGGCACAGCAGCAAGTGATGCAGCAGTACCAGGCGTTGAGCCAGATGCTGCGGCCACTGGGCTTCTCCATTGCGCGCCTGGAATTGCGCGAACGGGGCAGTTGGTTTTTGACCACCGGGGCAGGCAGTTCCGGCCCGGGCATCGAGTTGTTGCTGGGACGCGACCACTTGGTGGAGAAGATGCGCCGCTTTATCGCCATCTACGACAAAACCTTGAAAGAACAGATTACGAACATTGCGAGCATCGACCTGCGTTACGCCAACGGCCTTGCCGTTAGCTGGCGCGAACCGGCTGCGCCCACGACAGCGCAGCCCGCTGTCGCGAAGAATTAAGAAGAGGCAGGACCCATGGCAAACGTGCAAAGCGGCAAAATGATCGTCGGTCTCGATATCGGCACCTCCAAGGTGGTGGCGCTGGTAGGCGAGGTCGCGGACGACGGCACGCTGGAAATCGTCGGAATCGGCACGCATCCGTCCCGGGGCCTGAAGAAGGGCGTGGTGGTCAACATTGAATCCACCGTGCAATCGATCCAGCGCGCCATCGAAGAAGCGCAACTGATGGCCGGCTGCCGGATTCACTCGGCGTTCGTCGGTGTGGCGGGCAATCACATCCGCAGCCTGAACTCCCACGGCATCGTGGCGATTCGCGACCGTGAAGTCAGCTCGGCCGACCTTGAGCGCGTCCTCGACGCCGCCCAGGCTGTGGCGATCCCGGCTGACCAGCGTGTGCTGCACACCTTGCCGCAGGACTACGTGATCGATAACCAGGAAGGCGTGCGTGAGCCCCTGGGCATGTCGGGCGTACGCCTGGAAGCCAAGGTCCACGTCGTGACTTGCGCGGTGAATGCGGCACAGAACATTGAAAAATGCGTGCGCCGCTGCGGCCTGGAAATCGACGACATCATTCTCGAGCAACTGGCTTCGGCCTACTCGGTCCTGACCGACGACGAAAAAGAGCTGGGCGTGTGCCTGGTGGACATCGGCGGTGGCACCACCGATATCGCGATCTTCACCGAGGGTGCGATCCGTCACACCGCCGTGATCCCGATTGCCGGTGACCAGGTGACCAACGACATCGCCATGGCGCTGCGTACACCGACCCAGTACGCCGAAGAAATCAAGATCCGCTACGCCTGCGCCCTGGCCAAGCTGGCCGGTGCCGGTGAAACCATCAAGGTGCCGAGCGTGGGCGACCGCCCACCGCGCGAACTGTCGCGCCAGGCCCTGGCCGAAGTGGTCGAGCCGCGCTATGACGAACTGTTCACCCTGATCCAGGCTGAACTGCGCCGCAGTGGCTACGAAGATTTAATCCCGGCCGGCATCGTGCTGACCGGTGGCACCTCGAAGATGGAAGGCGCGGTCGAACTGGCCGAGGAAATCTTCCACATGCCGGTCCGCCTGGGCGTGCCCCATGGCGTCAAGGGCCTGGGCGACGTGGTGCGCAACCCGATTTATTCCACCGGTGTGGGCTTGCTGTTGTATGGCCTGCAAAAGCAGACCGACGGCATTTCCCTGTCGGGCATTGGCAGCCGCGAAAGCTATAGCAGTGACGAGCCCAAAGCGCCGTTGCTGGAGCGTCTGCAGGCTTGGGTGAAGGGCAATTTCTAAAGATTTACCGCAACACCGTTTCAAGTAGTAGGCGAAAAAACTAGAGAAATGAAGGAGAGGGAAAATGTTCGAACTCGTAGACAACATCCCCGCAAGCCCGGTTATTAAAGTAATCGGTGTCGGCGGTGGCGGCGGCAACGCTGTCAACCATATGGTCAAGAGCAACATTGAAGGCGTTGAATTCATCTGCGCCAACACTGATGCCCAGGCGCTCAAAAGCATCGGCGCGCGGACCATCCTGCAATTGGGCACAGCCGTGACCAAGGGCCTGGGCGCTGGCGCCAATCCGGAAGTCGGCCGTCAAGCCGCCCTGGAAGACCGCGAGCGTATTGCCGAAGTGCTGCAAGGCACCAACATGGTGTTCATCACCACCGGCATGGGCGGCGGTACCGGTACCGGTGCGGCGCCAATCATTGCCGAAGTGGCCAAGGAAATGGGGATCCTGACCGTCGCAGTCGTGACCCGTCCGTTCCCGTTCGAAGGCCGCAAGCGCATGCAGATCGCCGACGAAGGTATCCGTCTGCTGTCTGAAAGCGTTGACTCGTTGATCACCATCCCCAACGAAAAACTGCTGACCATCCTCGGTAAAGACGCAAGCCTGCTGTCGGCTTTCGCCAAGGCTGACGACGTCCTGGCCGGTGCCGTTCGCGGTATCTCCGACATCATCAAGCGTCCGGGCATGATCAACGTCGACTTTGCCGACGTACGTACGGTCATGAGCGAAATGGGCATGGCGATGATGGGCACTGGCTGCGCCAGCGGTCCTAACCGTGCACGTGAAGCGACCGAAGCGGCCATCCGCAACCCGTTGCTGGAAGACGTGAACCTGCAAGGTGCACGCGGCATCCTGGTGAACATCACCGCCGGTCCCGACCTGTCCCTGGGCGAGTACTCCGACGTGGGTAGCATCATCGAAGCCTTCGCTTCCGAGCACGCGATGGTCAAGGTCGGTACCGTTATCGATCCGGACATGCGCGACGAACTGCATGTGACCGTGGTTGCCACAGGTCTGGGCGCAAAAATCGAGAAACCTGTGAAGGTTATCGACAATACCGTGCACACCAGCCAGGCCTCGGCCGCCGCTCCAGCACCTGCTCGCCAGGAACTGCCGTCGGTGAACTACCGTGATCTGGATCGTCCGACCGTGATGCGCAACCAGGCCCAGGCCGGTGCTGCGGCGTCCCGTAGCCCGAATCCGCAAGATGATCTGGACTACCTGGACATCCCGGCTTTCCTGCGTCGTCAGGCCGATTAATGGAATGTATCAGGGCTATGAAGGTGATTGGTGTTCAGCAAAGGTCTGGTCTGCTATTATCGCCAGCCTTTGTTGATACCAGTTCGCAATTTGCGCTGAAGCGGTCCAAGCCATGATTAAACAACGCACCCTGAAGAATATTATCCGTGCCACAGGTGTAGGTCTGCACTCCGGGGAGAAGGTATATCTGACTCTCAAGCCCGCACCTGTCGACACCGGCATCGTGTTTGTTCGTGCCGACCTGGACCCTGTGGTGCAGATTCCTGCTCGCGCGGAAAACGTTGGCGAAACCACCATGTCGACCACATTGGTCAACGGTGACGTCAAAGTGGACACGGTGGAGCACTTGCTCTCGGCCATGGCTGGCCTGGGCATCGATAACGCCTACGTCGAGCTCTCCGCGTCTGAAGTCCCGATCATGGATGGTAGCGCTGGACCTTTCGTATTCCTGATTCAATCTGCCGGCCTGGAAGAACAGGACGCAGCCAAGAAGTTCATTCGCATTCTGCGGGAAGTGACAGTAGAAGACGGCGACAAGCGCGCCACCTTCGTCCCGTTCGAAGGCTTTAAAGTGAGCTTTGAGATCGATTTCGATCACCCGGTATTCCGTGACCGCACCCAAAGTGCAAGCGTGGATTTTTCCAGCACTTCGTTTGTAAAAGAAGTCAGCCGCGCCCGTACCTTTGGTTTCATGAGTGACATCGAGTACCTGCGCAAGCACAACCTCGCACTCGGCGGCAGCGTGGAAAACGCCATCGTGGTCGACGCGGATGGTGTACTGAACGAAGACGGCCTTCGCTATGAAGACGAATTCGTGAAGCACAAGATCCTCGATGCAATTGGTGACCTCTACCTGCTGGGCAATAGCCTGATAGGCGAGTTCAAAGGCTTCAAGTCGGGCCATGCACTGAACAACCAGCTCCTGCGCAAGTTGATTGAGCAGAAAGACGCTTGGGAAGTCGTGACCTTCGAAGATGCCAGCACCGCACCGATCTCTTACATGCGTCCCGTTGCGGCGGTGTAAGTAACAACTCTCTTTCTTTAGTTTTTAAAGGCTGCCTTCGGGTGGCCTTTTTTTATTGGCAAACATCCCGCTGTAGGAGCCGGCTTGCCGGCGATGAGGCCCCTGAACCTTGCACCGACCATCCGGCCGCCATCGCCGGCCAGCCGGCTCCTACATTCAAGGCGCCAGCAGTGTGGCCGCATCGACCACGCGGTTGCGCCCACTATTTTTCGCCTCATACAACGCCCGGTCAGCACTGAGCAGCAACTGCTCCAATGACGCGCTGCTGCGTTTGTCCCAGGTGCTCAAGCCGATACTCACCGTAACTGGCTCACTATCACCCGCAACCGGCGGCAAGTGCTGGATCCCCTGGCGGATACGCTCAGCAATCGCCCGGGCACCGCTGGCGTCGGTATGCGGCAGGATCACCGCAAACTCTTCACCGCCATAGCGCGCCGCGAGGTCGGCCGGGCGGCGGATGTGGCTGCCGATCACCTGTGCCACGCTGCGCAACGCTTCGTCGCCGCCCTGGTGGCCGTGGCGGTCGTTGAAGGCCTTGAAGTGGTCGACGTCGATCATCAACAGGGCCAAGGGCTCGGTCGAGCGGCGCGCGCGCTCCCATTCCAGGGCCAGGCGCTGGTCGAGGATGCGGCGGTTGGCCAGGCCGGTCAGGCCGTCGGTGGCTGCCAGTTCTGACAGTACTTTCTCGGCACGGTAGCGACGCCGCAGTTCCAGGCGCAACATCCAGCTCAGCCACAGCAGGCCCACACACAACACCCCGGTGGCCCCCGCCGTCAGCCACGCGGCGCGTTGCCAGGCGGCGAATACATCGTCGCTGGCCAAGGCCACTACCACGATCAATGGCAACCGGCCCACATTGGTAAAGGTGTAGAGCCGTGGGGTGCCACTGATCGCAGAGATGGCCCGGAAGCTGCCGCTGCCTTCTTGCAGCATGCGCTTGAAGTTGGGGCGTGAGCTCAGATCCTTGTCGATCATGTCCCTCTCGAGCAGGGGTTGCTGGGCCAGCAGGATGCCCTGGTTGTTCAGCAGATTGATGGTGTTACCGCTGCCGATGGTCAGGCTGCTGAACAATTGGTCGAAATATGCCAGGCGCATGGTCGCCACGGCCACCCCGGCAAACTCACCGTCGGGCCCGGTCACGCGGCGGCTGAAGGCGATGCGCCAGATCTGCTCGCAATCACAGCGGATCTTGAACGGGCGGCTGATAAACAGCCCGGCGTCGGGGTTCTGTTGATGGACCTGGAAATAGTCGCGGTTGGCGAAGTTGCGCCGCGTGGGTGCCAGTGTGGATGAGTCGGCAAGCACCGCGCCCTGGGCGTCCAGCAGCAAGACTTCGCCTTTGTACGGCGCCGCAGTGGACTGGTCGAATTGCAGTTGGTGCCGCACATCCCCCGGCAGCCCTGACATGTCCTTGCCGGCTGCCGCAATCAGGCCTTGCAACGCCAGGTCATAGAGCTCGACGTTGCGCAGCACATCGGCATTGATCAACTGGGTGATATTGCTGGTGGAGCGCTGGGCGGTCTGCAGTGTGCTGGCATGTTCGCGGATCAGCAGCACGGCAACGATGATCAGGATCAGGGTAACTGTGAGACCACTGCCCAGAATCAGCAAAAGCTCCGGGCGTGCAGGCAGGTTAAGGGCGCGGCGTTGACTCATCGGACTGACTTCGGCGGTGACGATGATGGCAGTTTAGTTCCGCGCGCATTAAATTAAGTCATTGGCGAAAAAGATAATTGGCCGTCAGAACACATTGATCGGGTAGTCGATGATCACCCGATACTCATCCACATCGCGGTCCACCGCCGAGTAGCCATTGCTGCCTCGGTTGGTAGCCCATTGCAGGCGCACCGCCAGGTCCTTGGCCTTGCCGCCCTGCACCACGTACTTGAGGTCGATATCGCGCTCCCAGTGCTTGGCGTTCTTGCCATCGGCGCTGTACCAGGCCGAGTAGCCGCGGCTGTTGGGGTCGACTTTGGTGAGGTCGGTCTTGCCGCTGATGTAGGACACCGCCGAGGTCAGGCCGGGTACGCCAAGACCAGCGAAGTCATAGGCGTACTTGAGTTTCCACGAGCGCTCGTTGGGGCCGTTGAAGTCCGAGTATTGCTGGGAGTTGTCCAGGTACACGCTGTCGCCCTGGGCGATGTAGTCGAACGGCGTGTTGCCATTGACCCGCTGGTACGCGGCCGTGACGCTGTGATTGCCCACGCCCACGGTGAAATGCAGGCTGTAGGTGTTGTTGTCGATATCCCCCAGCAGGGCATTGCCGGTGTCTTGGGTGTGGTAGAAGTGCAGGCCCGGGTTGAGGCTGACCAGGTCATTGAGCGCGTAGGTGTAGTCCAGGTCGTAGTAGTACTGGTTCCACACGTCCTTGAGTTCGGAGGCGTACAGGTTGCTGGTCAGCCCTGGCAGACCGCTCCACGCCACGCCGGCCCAGTTCATGTGCTGGCTGTCCTGGCCCTTGGGCAGTGCGCCATAGCTGGTGCCGATGCGCCCATGGCCACTCTGGTTGTAGAGCTTGGCAAAACTGGCCTGGCCGCCTTCGAACATCCAGCCGTCAAGGCTGTGGTTGGTCAGGCTGACGCCACGAAAGGTCTCGGGCAGCATGCGCGTCATGCCGCCAGCAATCACCGGGTTGTTGAGGAACAGGTCGCCGGCCTTCAGCTCGGTATCCAAGGCGCGGATTTTCAGGGTGCCGCCACCGGTAGAAAACGAGCCCGGCGCTTTGCCGCTGCCGCTGCCGTACGGCAGGATGCTGGAGCCGTCGGTACCGCCACCGCCGTCCAGCTTCAGGCCGAGCATGCCATGCACATCCAGGCCCAAACCCACGGTGCCCTGGGTGTAGCCGGACTCGAAGATGCCGAGAAAGCCTTGGCCCCACTCTTTGCTGTCGTTGATGTGAATGTCGCGGCGGTCGCGATTCATGTAGTAGTTGCGGGTGTTGATAGTGAGGCTTGAACCTTCGACGAATCCGTCGGCGGGAGGGGCATCTGCTGCAAGGGCGAGCGGGGAGATAGTTGCTGCAATCGCGAGGAATAACGGGGTGAATGTCAGCGCGGGTTTCACCGGGGGAGCTCCTTTGGGTAAGTCTGAACGGCCAATGTCGTGGGGTGTTCCTGGCCTTTTTTACGGCAAAAAAAAGCCGCTGAAGTCAGCGGCTTTAAGACAGATTCCCAGTGTAGAGCCCTGGAAATAAGTCGAGGGAAATGGCAGGGCGGGTCGGCTGTCTTTGCCGTCTCGCTCGTCGATGCGACATATTGGCGCAGGCGAGCGGTACGGTACAGAGTGTAACAAGATAATGACTGTTGCCCAAACCGCAACAGTCAAGATATCGAAGATCAACTGTAGGAGCCGGCTTGCCGGCGATAGCAGTGGATTAGTGATGAATAAGTCGACTGACTGGCCGCCATCGCCGGCAAGCCGGCTCCTACAGTAGGCCGAGGTGTTTATACGGGCAGGCTGATGCCAAACGTATTGCCCCCGTGCTCACTGCGCACAAACACATCCCCGCCATGCATCAACGCAATTGCCTTGACGATCGCCAGCCCCAACCCATGATTGGCCCCGCTGTTGCTGCGCGAGGCGTCGACGCGGTAGAAGCGCTCGAACAAGCGGGGCAGATGCTCGCTGGCAATCAGCTCACCTGGATTGGTCACGCCAATCAGCACCTGTTGCTCCTGCGCTTCAATCCGCACCTCGATCACCTGCCCCGGCGAGGTGTGCTGCACGGCATTGTTCAGCAGGTTGATCAGGGCCCGGCGCAAATGGGCTTTTTCGATCCGGACCAAGGCATCGCCGACCACCGTGACCTGCACCTGGGCGTCTTCGAGGATGAAATCCAGGTAGTCGAGGGTGGTCGCCACCTCATCGGCCAGGGAGCTTTCGATCAGCTTGGTGGCCTTGCTGCCCTGGTCGGCACTGGCCAGGAACAGCATGTCATTGATGATCGAGCGCAGGCGCTCCAACTCTTCCAGGTTCGATTGCAGGACCTCGAAGTAATGCTCGGCCGAGCGGCCACGGGTCAGCGCAACCTGGGTCTGGCCGATCAGGTTGGTCAGCGGCGAGCGCAGTTCGTGGGCTACGTCGGCATTAAAGGATTCCAGGCGCGAGTACGCGGTTTCCACGCGCTCCAGGGTCGAGTTGAAGGAGTTGACGAACTGCTTGAGCTCCGGCGGCAACGGTGACAACTGCAAGCGCCCGGACAGTTTTGGCGGTGCCAGTTTTTGCGCTTCGTCCGAGAGTTTGATCAAAGGCTTGAGACCGATGCGCGCGACCCAAAAGCCCAGCAGCGAAGCCAGCACTACGCCGACAAACGCCAGGCTGATCAACGCCATCAGCAGATGGTGCTGGGTGGCGCGGAAGTTGGCGGTGTCGATGGCGATCATAAAGCGCAGCGGCGGGCGCTGGTCTTTGGCCGGGAACTGGCTGACCAGCACCTTGAACGGATACGCATGCCCCGGCAGGTACAAATCACGCTTGCCCGTGGGGCCGGCGGCGAATTCGCGGATGCGTGCGTCCGGGTTGCCGTATTCGTAGGTCGGGTCACTGCTCACCACCCAGAAACGAATCCGTGTGTCCTCTTCCCCCAGCAGCTTGAGTTTGCTGGTCATCTTCACCCAGTGATCCGGCGTGCCGAAACGCGTGATCGACGACTCCAGCACACTGTAGCGCGCATCCAGCTCGGCCCCCGGCAACAAGCCCAGGCCACGGTCCACCTGCTGGTACAGCGCGCCGCCGATCAGCAGGAAAATCACCAGCGCGACCAGGGTGAACATGCCGCTCAGGCGCAGGGCAATCGAGTTACTCGACACTGCGGTTCTCCAGCACATAGCCCATGCCACGAATAGTGTGCAGCAGCTTGTGTTCGAAGGGCCCATCGAGCTTGGCCCGCAGGCGCTTGATCGCCACTTCGACCACATTGGCATCGCTGTCGAAATTGATGTCCCAGACCATTTCTGCAATCGCCGTCTTGGACAGGATCTCGCCCTGGCGCCGGGCCAGGACGCTGAGCAGCGAGAACTCCTTGGCGGTCAGGTCCAGGCGCAGGCCGGCGCGGCTGGCCTTGCGGCTGATCAGGTCGATCCACAGGTCGGCGATGGTCACCTGCACCGGTTCATGCCCGCCGCTGCGGCGGGTCAGGGCTTGCAGGCGTGCCACCAGTTCGAGGAAGGAAAACGGCTTGCCCAGGTAATCGTCGGCCCCTTCGCGCAGGCCACGAATGCGGTCTTCCACACGCTCGCGGGCGGTGAGCATGATCACCGGGGTCTGCTTGCGTGCCCGCAGTGCGCGCAGCACGCCAAAGCCGTCGAGGCCGGGCAGCATCACATCGAGCACGATCACCGCGTAGTCGCTCTCCAGGGCCAGGTGCAGGCCCTCGATGCCGTCGCGGGCCACGTCCACGGTGTAGCCTTGTTCCGTCAGCCCGCGATGCAGGTAGTCGGCGGTTTTTTCTTCGTCTTCAATAATCAGGACGCGCATGACCCCGCCTCAATGTGTGGTCGCCAGCCCAGGGGCCGGTGTGGGTCTATGGAAAAGTTTCTCAAGGTACAAGTATATGACCGGCGTGGTGAACAGGGTCAGCGCCTGGCTCACCAGCAACCCGCCGACCACCGCGATGCCCAACGGCTGGCGCAATTCCGCGCCGGGACCTGCGCCGAGCATCAGCGGCACCGCGCCCAGCAGGGCGGCGAGGGTGGTCATGATGATCGGCCGAAAGCGCGTGATACAGGCCTCGTAAATCGCATCGCCAGGCGCCAGCCCGCGAACGCGCTGGGCCTCCAGGGCAAAGTCGATCATCAGGATGCCGTTTTTCTTGACGATGCCGATCAACAGCACCAACCCGATCAACGCCATGATGGAAAAGTCCTGGCCCAGCAGCCACAGCATGATCAACGCACCCAGGCCGGCAGAGGGCAGGGTCGAGATGATGGTCAGCGGGTGCACGAAACTCTCATACAGCACGCCGAGGATGATATAGACCGCCACCAGCGCCGCGAGGATCAGCCACGGCTGGCTGGCCAATGAACTCTGGAACGCCTGGGCCGCGCCCTGGAAATTGCCGATGATGGTGCTCGGCATGCCGATCTCGTTCTTCGCCTGATCGAGCATGATCACCGCGTCACCCAGGGCCACGCCCGGCGCCAGGTTGAACGACAGGTTGGCCGCCGGGAACATGCCGTCATGGCTGATGGACAACGGCCCGACCGTCGGCGGATCGACCTTGGCCAGCGCCGACAGCGGCACCATTTCGCCGCTCAGGGGCGAGCGCAGGTAGAAGTAGTTCAGGCTCTCGGCCTTGCCCCGTTGCTGGCTGTCCAGCTCCAGCACCACTTGGTACTGGTTGGTCTCGGTCTGGAACTCATTGACCTGGCGTTGGCCGAACGCATCGTACAGCGCCTGGTCGACATCGGTGGCGGTCAGGCCGAAACGCGCGGCGGCTTGGCGGTCGATGCTGATGTGGGTGATGCTGCCGCCCAGTTGCAGGTCGTTGGACAGGTCGCGAAAGGCCGGGTTGGCGCGCAGTTTTTCGGTGAGGCGCTGGGTCCAGGTGTTCAGGGTCGCACCATCGTTGCTCTTGAGCACGTACTGGTACTGGCTGCGGCTGGGTCCGGAGCTGAGGTTGATGTCCTGGCCGGCGCGCAGGTACAGCACGATCCCCGGGACCTGGGCCAGCTTGGCGCGGATCCGGTCGATAAACTGGCTGGCGGACACGTCGCGATCACCGCGATCCTTCAAGGCAATCCAGAAGCGGCCGTTGGCGATGGTCTGGTTGCTGCCGGTCACGCCCACCGAGTGAGAAAAGTTTTCCACAGCCGGGTCAGCCTTGATGATCTCGGCCAGGGCCTGGTGCTTGGCCACCATATCCGGGTAGGACACATCGGCCGCCGCCTCGCTGGTGCCAAGAATGAAACCGGTGTCTTGTACCGGGAAAAACCCCTTGGGGATAAACACGTAGCCGGCCACGGCCAGGCCCAGGGTCACGACGAAGATACCGAGCATCGTGCGTGGATGGGCCAGCGCCCGGCGCAGGTTCCTCGCGTAACCGGCCAGCAGGCGTTCGCCAAACCCTGGCTTGTCATGGGGGTGGTGGGTCGGGGCGCGCATAAACTGCCCGGCCAGCATCGGCGCCAGGGTCAGGGACACCACCACCGAAATCAGGATGGTCGAGGTCGCGGTCAAGGCAAATTCCTTGAACAGGCGCCCGACCACGCCCCCCATGAACAGCAACGGGATAAACGCCGCCACCAGCGAGAAGCTGATGGACACCACGGTAAAACCGATCTCGCCGGCGCCCTTGATCGCTGCTTCACGCTTGTCCAGGCCGGCCTCAAGGTGACGGTGGATGTTCTCCACCACCACAATCGCATCGTCCACCACAAACCCCACGGCAATCACGATGGCCACCAGGGTCAGGTTGTTCAAGCTGAAACCCATCACGTACATCAAGGCAAAACTGGCGACCAGCGAGACCCCGAGCACACTGGATACAATCAGGGTCGCCGACCACTGGCGCAGGAACAGCGCCATCACCGCCACCACCAGCAACACCGCGATCAACAAGGTGATTTCCACTTCATGCAGCGAGGCACGAATGGTCTTGGTGCGATCCGACAACGAGCTGACGTCCACCGACGCCGGCAGCATCGCCTGCAAGCGCGGCAGCTCGGCCTGGATGCGGTCCACGGTGTCGACGATATTGGCCCCCGGCTGACGGAAAATTACCAGGTTGACCCCCGGCGTATCACCGGACCAGGCCTGCACGTAGGCGTTTTCCGAACCGTTGATCACCCGTGCCACGTCGCGCAACTGCACCGGCGCGCCGTCCTTGTAGGAAACAATCAGGTCGCCGTATTCCTCGGGGTGGAACAGTTGGTCGTTGGTCGACAGCGTCGACACGCTGTCGCGCCCATACAGCGCGCCCTTGGCCAGGTTCAGGCTCGATTGCTGGAGGACCAGGCGGATGTCGGCCAGGGTCAGGCCGATGGCGGCGAGTTTGTCCGGCGAGGCCTGCACGCGAATCGCCGGGCGTTGCTGGCCGGTGATGCTGATCTGGCCGACCCCGTCGATCTGGCTGATCTGCCGGGCCAGCAAGGTTTCCACGTAGTCGCTCAGTTCGGTGCCGGGCATATTGTTGGAGCTGATACTGAGGATCAGCACCGGGCTGTCCGCCGGGTTGACCTTGCGCCACGTCGGCAGGTTGGGCATGTCGCTGGGCAACTTGCCGGCTGCGGTGTTGATCGCCGCCTGTACTTCCTGGGCGGCGGTATCGATGCTCTTGTCGAGAGTAAATTGCAGGGTCAGGAGGCTGGAGCCCAGGGCGCTGCTTGAGGTCATCTGGGTCATGCCGGGGATGGCGCTGAATTGCACTTCCAGGGGCGTTGCCACAGAGGACGCCATGGTATCGGGGCTGGCGCCGGGCAGTTGGGCGGTGACCTGGATCGTCGGGAACTCCGCCTCCGGCAAGGGCGCGACGGGCAGGCGCGGAAAGGCGATCAAGCCCAGCAGTACCAGGGCAAAGGTCAGCAGCAGGGTCGCGACCGGATGGTCGACGCACCACGTCGATACCGAGCCACGGCCCTTCATGGCTGGGCCTGCGCTTGGGCGGTCTGGATCACTTGCGGCGGCTCCTTGAGCACCTCCACCTGGGCGCCGGCCTTGAGGCGTGACTGGCCGTCGCTGACCAGCACATCACCGGCCTGCACGCCGGTGACAATCGTCAATGCGCTGTTCTGATAGGCCACGTGCACCGGCACCACGTCCACCTTGTCGCCATTGAGGCGGTACACGAAGTGCGAGTCCATGCCGCGCTGGACCACGGTCGGCGGCACCACCAGGGCGGCCTTGTCGAGGGCGGTCTGAATCTTCACCGTGACCAGTTGCCCCGGCCACAGCGTTTGCGTGGCATTGCTGAACTCGGCCTTGGCGCGGATGGTGCCGGTGGTGGCGCTGATCTGGTTATCGATCAGGCTCAGGCGGCCTTCACCGAGCAGCACCGCCGCCGGGCTATCGGTGTCGGCGCCGAGGAAGGCATCGACACTGGCCGGGTGCTGCGCGGCGATCAGGCCTTGCAGGGTCGGCAGCATCTGTTGCGGCAGGGAAAACTCCACGGCGATCGGGTCGATCTGCGTCACCGAGAACAGGCCTTGGGCATCGCTGGTACGCAGGAAGTTGCCTTCATCCACATTGCGAATCCCCACCCGACCGCTGACGGGGGAGCGAATCTGCGTGTAGGAAAGCTGGACCTGAGCTGCATCAATCGCCGCCTGGTTGCCCAGGGCGGTGGCCTTGAGCTGGTTGACCAGGGCTTGCTGCTGGTCGTAAGTCTGCTTCGACACGCCGTCGTCGATGCTCAACTCCTTGTAGCGCTTGAGATTGACCTGCGCCACCTGCAGCTGCGCCTGGCTTTCGCCCAGTTGGGCCTTGGCCTGGTCGAGGCTGGCGCGGATCGCCCGGTCATCGATGCTTGCCAGCAGGTCGCCGGTTTTTACCAATTGCCCTTCCTTGACCAGCAGTTTGGTGAGGATGCCGTCGACCTGCGGGCGAATTACCACACTGTGCAGCGACAGCACCGAGCCGATGCCGCTGACAAATCGCGGGATGTCCTGCTGCGTGACGCTGACCACCCGCACCGGGATCGCAGTCGAGGCAGACAGCTTGGTCTTGGCCGGCCGGGTCGAGACCCAGGCCACGACCGCCAGGGCCACGACGGCGAGCACAATCAAGGTGGTTTTGCGTTGAATGTGCATGGGCTCGCGGCGTCCGGACAGAGAATGGGAAGAGTGGAGGTTCTTTATAGCCTGCAAACCCGGTCAGCAAAGTGACCGTTAACTGACAGCGCTGTCAGCAAAGGTCGACAATTGGTACAGGCGGTGGTTAAAGATCCAGGGCGCGCAGGTATACTGCGCGCCAGTGTGGCCCGCAAGTCGGGCCCGCGTCATTTTTTGCACGCCCCGGAGCTTCCATGAATTCCCCGACACAACCGCCTGTTGAAAGCGCCGAACTCGCTGATCCAGACAGCCTCGACAGTGAAGCTAAACCGGTGATCCCGGCCTTCAAGTTCCCTTTCAAACCGGGTGAACTGGCCGGGGCGAAAGACAGCAATCAGCCGTGGTACAAAAACGGCGCGAAGAACGGCCACACCAAGACCCCCGGCATGGCGCCGCCGGGCACCCGTCGTTCGATGGGCAAACGCTGACTGCCTACAGCTCTTGCTGACTTTTCGCCTTGTCGGCCCATGACCTTTTCTTGAAAGCTTTCTCGATTCCCCTTCGCCGCGTCTGGTTGGCAGAAGTACCGGTTGAGGGAGCGGGTCTTTCAAGAAAGGGACTTCTTCATGGCTTTGGCAAAGATCTTCGTTTTATCCGTTGGGTCGCTGCTGTCGGGTGGTTTGTTTATAGGCGCAGCGACAGCTGCTGCAGCGCGCAGCGAAATCCGCTTCGCAATCTCCCCACTGTTTCCCCCCTATGAAAGCCGCGATGCCCAAGGCCAGTTGGTAGGCCTGAACATCGAGTTGGGCAATGCCCTGTGCGCCCAGCTCGACGCCCGTTGCACCTGGGTCGACCAGATTTTCACCCTTAGCATCGACGCCCTGGAAAGCCGGCGTTTCGATGCAATCATGGGCATGGCTTCAACCCCCCAGCGCCGGCAGTTGATCGACTTTACCGACGACCTGTACCCCCTCACCACACACCTGGTAGCCCGCAAGTATTCCGGCCTGCTGCCTACGGTGCGTGCCCTCAAGGGCAAGCGCGTGGGAGTACTTACCGGCAGCAATCGCGAAGCCTTTGCCCTGGCGCAATGGGCGCCGGCGGGCGTGATCATCAAGAGCTACTGGCTCAACGACCAGTTAATCCGCAGCCTGGTGGCCGGTGATATCGACGCGACGCTGCAAGGCACCGCCGAAATCCGCCAGGAGCTGCTCGACACCGAGCAGGGGCAGCCATTTGATTTTGTCGGCCGGCCGGTCACTGGCCAACAGATGGGCACCGCCGTGGCCATCGGTGTGCGCAAGTCCGACCCGCAATTGCGCGGTGACCTCAACCGGGCGCTGGAGCAGCTCAAGCAGAGCGGCGAGCACCAGCGCATTCTCCAGCGCTATCTGCAGGAGGAGCCCGAGACGGCAGCGGCGCCGGAGGGCGACGGACCACACTTTTACCCCACTGAAATTGCGCTGCCTTTTTCCGAGGCAGTACGGGTTGGCAACACGCTGTACATTTCCAATATTGCGGGGCTGGATGTTCGCGGCAACCCGGTGAAGGGTGGCACTGGCGCGCAGATGAAGCAGGTGATGAAGACCCTGCACGACCTGTTGGAGCGTCATCATTCCTCGTTGGACCGGGTGGTCAAGTGCACCTTGATGCTGGCCGACCTGGATGACCTGGCCCTGGTCAACGAGGTGTACCTGGGCTACTTCGACCGTAGCCGGTTGCCCGCCCGCAGCGTACTGGCGGTGCGCCGCTTACCGCGCAGCGCGCGGGTGGCGCTGGAGTGCGTGGCCCTGATCGAGGAGTACCGCGAGCCGGAGGCAGCGGTAGCCAACTAAATGCGTGGAACATGAGCTGGATCAGTATTTGCTCAACCGGTGCGCTTAGAGTCGGTGCCCCTGCCGACTCCCTCAATAACCCCCGAGCGCGCTTTCCATGAAGATCAATCTCCCGGTCACGGGTCGAAGTGTGGACATTGCCCCAGACGCCAACATCCTCTCGACCACTGACTTAGGCAGTTCGATTACCTACGCCAACCAGGACTTTATCGACGTCAGCGGCTACAACCGCGAGGAATTGCTGGGCGCGCCACATAACCTGCTGCGTCACCCGGACATGCCGTCGGCGGCCTTTGCCCATATGTGGCAGACCCTCAAAAGCGGCCGCTCGTGGATGGGCATGGTGAAAAATCGCTGCAAGAGCGGCGATCACTATTGGGTCAGCGCCTATGCCTCGCCGGTCACGCGCGACGGTGTCGCGGTGGAATACCAGTCGGTACGCACCAAGCCCGATGCGCGGCGGGTGATGGCGGCGGAGCGCGCTTACGCCCGCCTGCGCGCGGGTAGTCGGCGCTTGCGGCCAGTGCTGGAGATGCCCATGAAGTTGTCGCTGGTCACCGGTGCAACCTGCGCCCTGACCTGGGGAGTGGGGGCCGGGTTGGCGAGCTACTCGTGGGCCTTGCAGGTGCTGGGCCTGGCTGCGGTGGGCGCAGCGGGGGTCTTGGGTATCAACCTGTTGTTGCGCCCCTTGAGGCAATTGAGCGAGCGGGCCCGGCAGATTGCCGATAACCCCGTCAGCCAGGCGATCTACACCGGGCGTGCCGATGAGCTGGGGCAAATCGAATTTGCCATGCAGATGCTCGAAGCCCAGGTGGGCGCGGTGGTCGGCCGGATTGGCGATGCGTCGCAGCGTTTATCCGGGCACGCCGCCGCTCTGGTCCAGCAACTGGACAGCAGTCACGCCAGTACCCTGGGCCAGCAGACCCAGACCGACCAGGTGGCCACCGCGATCCAGGAGATGGCGGCCAGCGTGGCGCAAGTCGCCAACCATGCCCAGCAAGCCTCGAAAGCGGCCGACCAGGCCGGCAGCGAGACCCGCGAAGGCCATCAGCGGGTGGACGAAAGCCGTGATGCGGTGCTGCGTCTGTCCCAGGAGCTGGCCAGGGCCACCAGTGTGATCCATCAATTGGAAAGCCACAGCGGGGATATCTCCAGCGTACTGGAGGTGATCCGGGCGATTGCCGAGCAGACCAACCTGCTGGCCCTCAACGCGGCCATCGAGGCGGCGCGGGCGGGCGAGCAGGGCCGTGGCTTTGCGGTGGTGGCAGATGAAGTCCGCGGCCTGGCCCAGCGCACCCAGCAATCGACCAATGAAATCCAGCGCATGATCAGTACCCTGCAGGGCGGCGCCCGCGATGCGGTGATGGCGATGGAGCAAAGCAGCCAGCACGTCGAAGTCAGCGTCGAGCATGCCCAGCGCGCGGCGTCGGCCCTGGATGGCATCAGCCAGCGGGTCAACCAGATCACCGCTATGAGCGTGCAGATTGCCACGGCGGTGGAGGAACAGAGCGCGGTGAGCGAGGACATCAATCGCAATATTGTCGGCATTCGCGATGCCGGCGAGGCCACCGTCAGCGCCGGCCAACAGAGCCAGCTCAGCTCGGGCGACGTAGCGGCCCTGGCGGAGGACCTGCGGCGGCTGGCTGAAGAGTTCTGGGGCAAACGCCGCTAATCTTCGCAACCGACTTGCCGGCAATGGCGATTTCGCGCACGCCATCGCCGGCAAGCCGGCTCCCAAAAGGTTCAGGCAGCGCGCAGCGAGATAAACGCATAGTTGGCCGGCACTTCGGTGGCGATCTGCGCCCCGGCATCCAGCAACTGTTCGGCAATGTCCATCCCGGACACATGAAACACCCATTCATTGGCCATGGCCGGTTGCTCCACCGCCAGCGCTATGGCCTGGGCAAAGGCGCCCATGTCCGGCAGGTACGCGGTAAAACCATCGCCCTTGAGCGCCGTGGTGCGAATCCCCAGCAGGGCGCACACCGCCTCCTTGGTCTGTACATCGTCACGGTCGGCCTGGCGTGAGCGGTGGATCAGCTCGGCCAGTTCCCGGTCCATCAGCTCGCCGCCGACGATCAGTGCCGGGCCCTGTTCCCAGGATTGCGGCGGGCAATCCTTGGCGGCCGGGTTCAGCGGGATATGCGGATTGATCTCCATCGGGTAGATACGACAGACCAGCGGCCGCCGTTCATAGATGCCGCAGCGGTTGTCTTCGTCAAGATTCCGGCAGCGCCCGGCGTTGTAAGCGGCAAAGGTGATCGCCACGAACGCCTGGGTATTGCCGCTGGGCACCACCACCGAACGCCGTTCGGCATGCTCGCGTTGTTGCACAGGCAGGCCCAGGCCATTGCCCAGGAAACCTTCCACCAGCACGATGACATTGCCGCCGTCCGCCGCCCACTGGCGGGCTTCGTCGAGGGTCAGGGGTACATGATGGTCGGTGCAGCATTTACCGCAACCAACGCAGGAAAAATGGGTATTCATGGAGGATCTGCTACCAGGCCAGGTCAGAGGGCTCTCTTGAACGGTGACGGGTTTTTACCTCTTTGCGCCGTTCAGGAACTCTGGAAGCAAGTTATGCGCCAGTGCCGCTCAGCCCTCGCTGACCACGTCGCGCAGCACAAACACCATGCCGGCACTTTCATACAACTGGCGTGCGCGCAGATTGCTCTCCAGCACCTTGAGGTCCACATAGGGCTCGCCGCGTTGCTTGAACACCTGGAAGCTGTGCAGCAACAAGGCACGACCCAGCCCCTGGCCCTGGGCGCAGGGGTGGACGCTGAGGTGATGGATAAAGGCACTGGTCCAGCATTGGGCCACGCCAAGAATGCCCTCGGCGTTACTTGCTACCAGGCATAGCGTGGGGTCGAACTCTGCGTCGCTGAGAAATTGCTGCTGCCAGGCCTCCAGGTTGGCCACGCGGCCGCCGCCCTGTTCCTGGGTCATGCGCAATACCGCATGGATCGCCGGGGCCAGTGCAGGGCGGTAATGATCCAGGTGGGTATCGGCTGGCCACTGCGGTGCAGGCAGGCTGCCGGTGAGGTCGCGGCGTAGCAGTTGGTAATACGCTGTCACTATTTACAGGCCTTTTTGCGCCACGGTCTGGGCGGCGACCACCAGGCATTTGGTCAGCTCGGGTGACGAAAACTTCGTCAGTACCGAGTCGGCACCCGCCAGGCGGGCTTTTTCGCTGTTCATCGCGCTGTCCAGGGAGGTGTGCAACAGCACGTAGAGGTCCTGGAAGTCCGGGGTTTCGCGCAAGGTGCGGGTGAGGGCGTAGCCGTCCATTTCCGACATTTCGATGTCAGACACCACCACATTGATCTGCCCGGCGCTACCTTGCAGTTCCAGCAGCACGTCGATGGCCTCTTTGGCGCTGCGTGCGGTGTGGCAGGTCAGGCCGAGGTTGCGCAGGGTGTGCACCGATTGCTGCAGGGCCACCTGGCTGTCGTCCACCACCAGGATGCGTGCATGGCCGAGCACTTCGGCTTCTTCCATGGTCAGGTCAGTCGGCGCCACTTCAATCTGCGCGGGGGCAATGGCGTGGATGACTTTTTCGATGTCCAGCACCTGCACCAGCACCCCGTCCACCTGGGTCACGCCGGTGATAAACGAGCGCGTGCCGCCAGAGCCAAAGGGCGGCGGGCGGATATCGGTGGTCAGGCAATGCACGATCCGGCTCACCGCCTGCACATGCAGGCCCTGCTTGGAACGGCTGACATCGGTGACAATCAGGCAACCGCCGTCGGGGTCTTGCAGGGGCATCTCGCCCAGCGCGCGGCTGAGGTCGATCACCGACAAGGCCGCGCCACGCAGGGTGGCGATGCCTTTGACGTGCGGGTGGGACTCCGGCAGCTTGGTCAGCGGCGGGCAGGGAATGATTTCGCTGACTTTCAGCAGGTTGATGGCCATCAGCTTGCCGCTGCGCAAGGTAAAGAGCAGAAGCGAGAGTGAATCTGCGCGGGCTTTGGTGGTGGACATAAAAACCTTCTGTGGATCAGCGATAACAATCTATAGCGGGTTATCGACGTTCGCGCCAAAAACTGTAGGGGCTGGCTGGCCGGCTCCTACAATGCCGATCAGCCTTTCCACACCTGCGGGTTCACCAGGTCCTGCGGGCGCTGGCCCAGCAGTGCGCTGCGCAGGTTGTCCAGGGCACGGTTGGCCATGGCTTCACGGGTTTCATGGGTGGCCGAACCGATATGCGGCAAGGTCACCGCATTGCTCAGTTGGAACAGCGGCGACTCGGCCAGGGGCTCGCGCTCATACACATCCAGCCCGGCGCCGCGAATGCGCTGGGTTTGCAGGGCTTCGATCAGTGCCGGCTCGTCCACCACCGGGCCTCGGGAAATATTCACCAGGATCGCGCTGGATTTCATCAGGCCCAACTCGCGATGGCTGATCAGGTGCTTGGTCTTTTCACTCAACGGCACCACCAGGCACACGAAATCTGCCTCGGCCAGCAACTGGTCCAGGCTGCGCAACTGCGCGCCCAGCTCGTGTTCCAGCGCGGTCTTGCGGCTGTTGCCGCTGTAGATAATCGGCATATTGAAGCCCAGGCGCCCACGGCGGGCGATGGCTGCGCCGATATTGCCCATGCCGACGATACCCAGGGTCTTGCCGTGTACATCACAGCCAAACAACGGCGCGCCGACGCTGGCTTTCCACTGCCCGGCCTTGGTCCAGGCGTCCAGCTCGGCCACACGGCGGGCGCTGCTCATCAGCAGGGCAAAGGCCAGGTCGGCGGTGCTTTCGGTCAACACATCGGGGGTGTTGGTGAGCATGATCCCGCGTTCGTTGAAGTAGTCCACGTCGTAGTTGTCGTAACCCACAGAGACGCTGGACACCACTTGCAGCTTGTTCGCCCCTTCGAGCTGCGCCCGGCCCAGCTTGCGGCCGACGCCGATCAGGCCGTGGGCGTGGGGCAGGGCTTCATTGAACTGCGCGTTGATATCGCCCTGCTTGGGGTTGGGGACGATGACCTCGAAGTCCTGTTGCAGGCGTTCGATCATCTGGGGGGTGACACGGCTGAAGGCGAGGACAGTCTTTTTCATCGCAAGTGAGGCTCATCGACGGGGAAGAATGCCAAGCACGCTAACATTCCTCGCTGCGAATGTCAGGACACCGCTAGACCTCTGTGGGCACAGGGCAAAATGTGGGAGCTGGCTTGCCTGCGATGACGGCAGGTCAGCTACCCAGCCGCACCCCACCCAAACTGCCGCTCAACTCATACGCCGCGAGTTCCGCCTGGTGCGCCGCCAGGATCTCCGGCAGCGAGCCGCGCAGGTACTCCACCCAGGTCTTGATCTTCGCATCCAGGTACTGGCGCGACGGGTAGATGGCGTACAGGTTCAGCTCCTGGGAGCGATACGTCGGCATCATCCGCACCAGGGTGCCGTTGCGCAGGCCCTCGATGGCCGCGTACACCGGCAGCAGGCCGACGCCCATGCCGCTGATGATCGCGGTCTTCATCGCATCGGCGGAGTTCACCAGGAACGGCGAGCTGTTGATGCTCACGCTTTCCTGGCCGTCCGGCCCGTTGAAGGCCCATTTGTCCAGCTGGATCACCGGGCTGACCAGGCGCAGGCAGGCATGGTTGAGCAGGTCACTGGGCCGCTGCGCGCAACCATTGGCTTTAACGTAGGCCGGCGAGGCACAGACGATGCTGTAGGTGATCCCCAGGCGCTGGGAGACAAACCCCGAGTCCGGCAGCTCGCTGGCGAGCACGATGGACACGTCATAACCCTCGTCCAGCAGGTCTGGCACGCGGTTGGCCAGGGTCAGGTCGAAGGTCACGTCGGGGTGGGTGCGGCGATAGCGGGCAATCGCATCGATCACGAAATGCTGGCCGATGCCGGTCATGGTATGCACTTTGAGCTGCCCGGCGGGGCGCGCGTGGGCGTCGCTGGCCTCGGCCTCGGCTTCCTCGACATAGGCGAGGATTTGCTCGCAGCGTAATAAATAGCGCTTGCCGGCCTCGGTCAAGGCGATGCGGCGGGTGGTGCGGTTGAGCAAGCGGGTTTGCAGATGGGCCTCCAGATTGGAGACCGCGCGCGAGACGTTGGCCGTGGTGGTGTCCAGTTGTACGGCGGCGGCGGTGAAGCTGCCGGCCTCGGCGACACAACTGAAGGCGCGCATGTTTTGCAAAGTGTCCATGGGGTGCTCTCAAGGGAGATGACAAATTGTGACAGAAAGTTACGACTACCAGTGATCCCTACCAATGGATTATCGCCTGAACGGTAACAAAGATTCACAGGAATCCCACCTTATCGCCATTCCCCGCGCCCCCTAGAATTGCCGCACCGTCCCCGCACCACCACCTCAGGAATTCGCAGCAGTGCCGCGTCGCATCAGCAGAGAGCTGAAGACTCTCAGTGTTTGGGCTTTATCGTTAGCAATCAGCGGCTGCATCGGAACCGGAGGGATTGCCCCCCAAGGCAAGCACCTCGCCGCCAATACCCTGGCCACCGACGACGCGATCCAGAGCGCTGCCCGGGATGCCCACTGGCCGACCAGCCAGTGGTGGCAGGCCTATGGCGACCCGCAACTCGACCGTTGGATCGATCTTGCCGTACAAGGCAGCCCAAGCATCGCCGAAGCCGCCGCCCGGGTGCGTGAAGCGCGGGCCATGGCCGGGCTGGCCGAGTCGGCCGAGGCCGTGCAGATCAACGGCGACGCCACCCTCAAGCGCCACAACTGGCCCAGCGATCAGTTCTACGGCCCCGGTAAACTGGACAATTCCACCACTTGGGACAACAACGCTGCCCTGGGCCTGAGCTACGCCCTCGACCTGTGGGGCCGCGAGCGCAATGCCAGCGAGCGCGCCCTCGATCTGGCGCATCGGCGTGTCGCCCAGGCGCGCCAGGCCCAGTTGGAGCTGCAGAACAACGTGGTGCGCGCCTATATCCAGCTGTCGCTGCATTACGCCCAGCGCGATATCGTCGCCGCCACCCTGGCCCAGCAACAGCAGATCCTCGACCTGGCGCAAAAGCGCCTGGAGGGTGGGATCGGCACGCACTTTGAAGTCAGCCAGGCCCAGACGCCGTTGCCCGAAACCCATCGGCAACTGGACGCCCTCGACGAAGAAATCGCCCTGACCCGCAACCAACTGGCCGCCCTGGCCGGCAAGGGCCCGGGGGAGGGTGCGAGATTGCAGCGGCCAACCCTGGCTCTCGGCGCACCATTGAAATTGCCCTCGGCACTGCCCGCGCAATTGCTCGGCCAGCGCCCGGACGTGGTTGCCAGCCGCTGGCAAGTCGCGGCCCAGGCCCGTGGCATCGACGTGGCCCACGCCGGCTTCTATCCCAATGTCGACCTGGTGGGCAGCCTCGGCTACGTCGCCACCGGCGGCGGCATGCTGGAGTTTCTCGCCGGCAAGAAGCTCAACTACAGCGTCGGCCCGGCGATCACCCTGCCGATCTTCGACGGTGGCCGACTGCGCGCGCAATTGGGCGCGGCCAGCGCCGGCTACGATATTGCCGTGGCCCGCTACAACCAGACCCTGGTCAATGCGCTCAAGGGCATCAGCGACCAACTGATCCGCCGTGAATCCATGGCCAAGCAGCAAACCTTCGCCGTCGAGTCGGTGGCCTCGGCGCAGAAAACCTATGACATCGCCATGATCGCCTACCAGCGCGGGCTGACCGATTACCTCAATGTGCTCAATGCCCAGACCCTGCTGTTTCGCCAGCAACAGGTCGAGCAACAGGTCCAGGCCGCGCGCTTGAGCGCCCATGCCGAACTGGTGACCGCCCTGGGCGGCGGCCTTGGCGCGGGCAACGATGGGCCGGCACCCGATAAGACACTCCCGAGCAAGACCCCGGCGGCCTTGGCCGTGTTCGATCACTGATCAGGTTGCCCATGACTCCCTTGCCTGCACCGCTGCGTTGGCTGCATTCCCTGGAATGGCGCCGTGGCTTTTTCGACTGGGCGCGCAGTGACGGCGTGACCTGGGTGTATATCTTCAAAGTACTGATCGCCGCGTTCCTCACCCTGTGGCTGGCCATGCGCCTGGAACTGCCGCAACCGCGTACCGCGATGATCACCGTGTTTATCGTGATGCAACCGCAAAGCGGCCAGGTGTTTGCCAAGAGCTTCTACCGCTTCCTCGGCACCTTGGCGGGGTCGGCGGTGATGGTGTTGCTGATTGCCCTGTTTGCGCAAAACACCGAGCTGTTCCTGGGCGCGCTGGCGATCTGGGTTGGCGTGTGTACGGCTGGCGCGACCCGCAACCGTAACTTTCGCGCCTATGGTTTTGTACTGGCCGGCTATACGGCGGCGATGGTCGGCCTGCCGGCGCTCGCCCACCCCGACGGCGCCTTTATGGCGGCGGTCTGGCGGGTGCTGGAAATCTCCCTGGGGATTTTGTGTGCGACCCTGGTCAGTGCCGCGATCCTGCCGCAAACCAGCAGCGCGGCGATGCGCAACGCCTTGTACCAGCGCTTCGGCACCTTTGCGTTGTTTGTCACCGATGGCCTGCGCGGGCGCAGCCAGCGTGAAGGTTTTGAAAGCAGCAACGTACGCTTTATCGCCGAAGCCGTGGGCCTGGAAGGGCTGCGTAGCGTCACCGTATTCGAAGACCCGCATATGCGTCGGCGCAATGGCCGGCTCAGTCGCTTGAACAGCGAATTCATGGGCATCACCACCCGGTTCAACGCCCTGCACCAGTTGCTTGAACGCCTGCGCAGCGATGCCGCCGACCATGTGGTGGCCGCGATCAAGCCCGGCCTGCAGGACCTGGCCGAGTTGCTCGATGGCTTCAGCGGGCGCGCCTTGACCAGCCCCGATGCTGCGCGCCTGGTGAGCCAACTGACGGCCTACAAGGAGAGCCTGCCGGCCAAGGTCCGCAGCCTGCGGGCGATGTTCCAGGAGAGCAGCCCCAGCGATGCCGAGCAGTTGGATTTCCACACCGCTTATGAGCTGCTGTACCGCTTTGTCGATGACCTGCACAACTACGCGCAGACCCACGCCTCCCTGGCCGAGCACAGCCACGAACGCGAGCATTGGGACGAGCCCTACACCCCGAAAACCAACTGGCTGGCCTGCGCCGCCTCGGGGATTCGCGCGTCATTCATTCTGCTGGTACTGGGCAGTTACTGGGTGGCCACGGCCTGGCCCAGCGGCGCGACCATGACCTTGATTGCCGCGGCCACCGTGGGCCTGTCGGCCGCCACGCCAAACCCCAAGCGCATGGCCTTCCAGATGGCCTGTGGGACCTTGATCGGCGCGCTGGTGGGGTTTGTCGAAATGTTCTTCGTGTTTCCCTGGATCGACGGCTTTCCCTTGCTCTGCGTGATGCTCGCCCCGGTAATCGTGCTCGGCGCGTTCCTCTCGTCGCGCCCGCAATACGCCGGGGTTGGCCTTGGCTTGCTGATTTTCTTCAGCACCGGTTCGGTGCCGGATAACCTGACGATCTACAACCCCTACACCTTTATCAACGACTACATCGCCATGATCATCGGCATGCTGGTGTGTGCAGCGGCCGGGGCGATCATCCTGCCGCCCAACAGCCCGTGGCTGTGGCGCCGCCTGGAGCGCGACCTGCGCGAGCAAGTGGTATATGCCATCAGCGGCAAGCTCAAGGGCCTGGCCTCGGGTTTTGAAAGCCGCACCCGCGACCTGCTGCACCAGGCCTACGGCCTGGCCGCCGGCCAGCCCCTGGTGCAACGCAACCTGTTGCGCTGGATGTTCGTGGTGCTGGAGGTCGGCCACGCGATCATTGAGTTGCGCAAGGAACAGGCAATCCTGCCGGTGCACCCGGCCTATGCCCAATCCCAGCCTTGGCGCCAGGCAATCCGGGTGATGGGGCGCTCGCTGGTGCGGCTGTTTTTGCAACCGAGCCAGAGCAACCTGGAGCGCGCGCTGGTGGCGGTCGATCACGCCATCAGCCGCGTGCAGGCCACCGACGAACCCTTCGCCCCCCACTTCGATACCTCGGCCCTGCGCCGGGTGAAAAGCTACCTGCACTTTATCCGCACCTCCCTGCTGGACCCGCAATCGCCCCTGGCTGCCTTCAAGCCTTCCGGAGTCGCCCATGCCTCGTGAAATCGCGTTCCACGGCATCTATATGCCGACCATGACCCTGATGTTCTTCATCGCCGCGGGACTGGCCTGGGCCCTGGATCGGTTCCTGGCGGGCTTTGACCTGTACCGTTTTTTCTGGCACCCGGCGCTGCTGCGCCTGAGCCTGTTCACCTGTCTTTTCGGCGCCATGGCGCTGACCGTCTACCGTTGAGAATGCCCCGATGAAAAAGTTTTTCAGCCTGCTCGCAACCCTGCTGGTGTTGGCCCTGGCGATCTGGATTGGCCGTACCCTATGGGTCCATTACATGCAGACCCCATGGACCCGCGATGGCCGGGTGCGCGCCGATATCATCAACGTGGCCGCGGATGTCACCGGCGAAGTGGTGGACGTGCCGGTGCGTGACAACCAGTTGGTGAAAAAGGGCGACCTACTGATGCAGATCGACCCCGAGCACTACCGCATCGCGGTCAAGCAGGCGCAATCTTTGGTTGCCTCACGCAAAGCCACCTGGGAGATGCGCAAGGTCAACGCCCACCGCCGCGCCGACCTCGACGCCCTGGTGATCTCCAAAGAGAACCGCGACGACGCCAGCAACATCGCCGACTCGGCCCTGGCCGACTACCAACATGCCCTGGCGCAACTGGAAGCGGCAGAGCTGAATTTGAAACGCACGCAAGTGCTGGCGGCCGTAGACGGCTATGTCACCAACCTCAACGTGCATCGCGGCGACTACGCACGCATTGGCGAAGCCAAGATGGCCGTAGTCGATATGAACTCGTTCTGGGTCTACGGCTTCTTCGAAGAAACCAAGCTGCCCCATGTGAAGGTCGGTGATAAAGCCGACATGCAACTGATGAGCGGCGAGACCCTCAAGGGCCACGTAGAAAGCATCTCCCGTGGCATCTACGATCGCGACAACCCCGAGAGCCGCGAACTGATCGCCGACGTGAACCCGACCTTCAACTGGGTACGCCTGGCCCAGCGAGTGCCGGTGCGCATTCATATTGATGAAGTGCCGCAGGGTGTGTTGTTGGCGGCGGGGATCACCTGCACGGTGATCGTCAACCAGGCACAACACTAAACTTGTAGGCGTTGGCTTGCCGGCGATAGCGGCCTGTCAGCCATCCACCAGTTGACTGACACACCGTTATCGCCGGCAAGCCGGCTCCTACAGGGGAGGGTTATTGGCCCTGGATATAGGTCTCGTGCAGGTGCCGCCACAGCAGCGCGCCACTGGCCTGTTTCTCGAACACCACGGTGGCGCGGCGGTCCGTTTGCGTGCCGCTGGCATCGATCTGGTGTTCGCGGTAGGTCACCGTGGCGCCGCGTGCATGGCGGTCGATGCCCGCCAGTTCACTCAAGGTGATTTTCAAGCCGGGCCGCATACCACCCAGGCGCGTGAACAGGGCCTTGACCCCCGCGGTATTGACCCGTGCGCCGGTGGCGGGGGCGATCATGCTGAACTCGGTGGAGAAGCGCGCCAGCAGGTTCTGCAGGGTGCCTTCGGGGGCTGTGCCGGCAAACCATTGCTCGATCTCGATGTGGGTCTGGATCACTTCTTCAAAAAAGTCGCTGTAATCAATCATCATTGAGGCTCGCAGGCAGGGTGAAGCAGTGCGTGAACCCTGCAGGTATCCAGGCTTGGCACTGCCAAGAGCGGTAGCAGTGTCAGGGCTGCCGCAATCAAGAAGGTCATGGTGAAGGAATCCGAGGCCGATAGCACGGCGCTGAGTGCCGCTGCACCCAGGCAAAAGCTCACTTGCCGATTGATATTCCACAGCGCGCTGGCGTGGCCCATGCGTTCGGCAGGAATATCCAGAAAGGCCAGGGTCTGCGCGGTGCTGCTGCACAGGCTGCCACCCAGGCCCATCAGGGCATAGGCGCCCACCAGCAGGGCGGGTTGGGCCGCATTGAGCAGCAGGATGCCGGCGCATTGCAAGGCCATGCCGGCCAGCAGCAATGGCTTGGGCCCGCACCGGCTGAACCACTGCTTGCTCAGGTAGATGGCCAGGGCCGAAGCCAGGGCCCACGGCAGCATCAAGGCCCCGGTGCGTGTCGCGTCGTATCCAAGGTCTCGCAGGTAGAGGATGGCGATCAGGCTGGTGCCGATAAATACGCCGGGGATGAACAGATACACCAGCATCGCCACTCGCAGCATCGGGTGGCGGATCTGGTTGAACAGACTCCCCAAAGCCAGGGCCGGTCGCGTGGTGGCGGGCACATCGGGTTTTATCCACAGCAGTGCCAGCAGCAGGGTCAGGAGGACCAATGGCAGGTTGGCGTAGAAAATCCAGCGCCACGACACCGTGTCCACCAGCAAGCCGCCCAGCGCCGGGGAGAGCGCCGGCACCAGCAGCGCCACCGACATCACTCGGGCCGTCAGTTGGTGACGCTGCCCAGGGGCAAAGTGTCGGTACGCCAAGGCCTGGCCCACCGGTATCAGCAATCCGCCCCCCAAGCCTTGCAACAGCCGCCAGCCGATCAAGGCCTGGATCGATTCGGTCTGGCCCACCAGCACCGATGCCATGCCAAACAGCCCCAGGCTCGCGGCGATCAACCGCCGCTCGCCCAGCACTGCGGCGAGCCAGACGCTCAGCGGGATAATCAGGGTCAGGCCGAGCAGGTACGCGTTGCTGATCCACGCCAATTGCGTGACCGAGGCCTGCAGTTCGTGGGCGATATCCGGGTAGGCGACGGTGGCGACAAACATGTTCACCAGGTCCAGGGCGAACCCCAGTAAAAAGATCCAGGCGACTTTCGAGCGGTAGGTCATAGGGGTGATCCAGCGTTTGAGGCTGGCAGGGTAGGCCGGTCGCAGAGCTTGGGATACACGGGTTTGCCTGTTAGTTTGTCAAAAATATTTTGACAAAGGGGGCGGTGGCCATGGTTAGCCTGGACCGATTCGACACTTTCAAGGCCGTGGTCGAGGCCGGCTCGCTGACGGCCGCCGCCGATCTGCTGGGCCAGACCCGCGCGGTGGTCAGCTTCAATCTCAAACGTTTGGAAGCCGAACTGGGCGTCACCCTGCTCACCCGCAGTACCCGCCAACTGGCGCTCACCGATGCCGGTGAACGTTTCTACCTGCGTTGTACACGCATGCTCGAAGAAGCACGGCTGGCGGTGGAAGAGGCACGCTCTGAACACGCCCAGCTCAAGGGCACGTTGCGCATCACCACGACTGTTGAATATGCGCTGGCGGTGGTCGCGCCCGCAGTGGAAGGTTTTCGCCGCCTGCACCCGGACCTCAACATTCACTTATCCACATCCTCGACCCATGCCGACCTGATCTCCGAAAGGTTTGACGTGGCGATCCGGCTGGGGCGCCTGGTGGACTCCAATCATCGTGCGGTGCAGTTATCCACTTACCAGGTATTTGCCGTCGCGGCGCCTGGTTTGGGTACCGCCCAAACGCTGGATGAACTAGAACAACTGCCCAAGCTGGGGCATGGCCGCTTGACCGAGTTGAGCGTGACCGACCCGGCAGGTGGCGAGCATCAATATCGCTCGGGCCCCAGTGCGCTGGTGGTTGACAGTGCTGCCGTGCTGCAGGCATTTGCCGTGCGCGGCCATGGCGTGGCGGTCCTGCCGCAGTGGCTGGTGCAGGCGGATCTGGACGCGGGGCGGCTGGTACGCCTGTTGCCGGATCATCGCTTCGCGCCCCAGGGGGTGTATGCGCTGTATCCGGACACGCGGCATTTACCGCTGAAGGTGCGGGCGTTTATTGATTTCATGAAATAGCGAAGCCCCTGTGCAGAGGGCAAGCCCGCTCGTCACAATGATCAAAGCGCTCCACTGAGCCCGAACCGCTTCTTCAACACCTTCTCCAACAACCCTTTGGGCAGCAGCGCCGCCATCAAGGGCAACGCCCGGCTGCCATTGCCCGAGCGCAGCAGGCGTGGTGGTTGGCCCTGTTGCACGGCCTTGAGCACATCCGCTGCAAGCACGCTGGCCGGGGTCGGTTTGTCCTGGGAGGCCTGGGAGCGGGCGCGGATGTTTTCGCGCAGTGGCCACCATGGCGATTGTTCATTGATCAGCAGTTCGGCCTGGGTGCCGGCGTTCTTGGCAAAGTGGGTGTTGATCGCCCCCGGCTGCACTTCCATGACCCGCACGCCAAACGGTGCGAGCTCCATGCGCAACGCGTCGCTCAAGGCATGGACGGCGGCCTTGGAAGCGCAGTAGGCGCCGGCAAATGGCGTGACCAGCACCCCGGACACACTGCCGATATTCACCACCAGCCCTTTGCGTGCGCGCAGGGCGGGGAACAGCGCCTGGGTCACGCCGACGATGGCGAACACGTTGGTCTCGAACTGGCGCTGCATGGCCTCGGTGCCACCGTCGAGCAGCGGGCCCATGGCGCCGTAGCCGGCGTTGTTGATCAACACATCCAGCTCGCCTACCTGTCCAGCCAGTTGCGCCAGGGCCGCGCCATCGTTGACGTCCAGTTGCACGGCCTGCAAGCCGGCAGTTGTGAGTGCGGCGACGTCTTCGGGGCGGCGGGCGCTGGCCCATACGTTGTAGCCGGCGGTTTTGAAGGTATCGGCCAGGGCCCGGCCAATGCCGCTGGAGCAACCGGTGATAAGCACGTTGGGCATGGATCAATCCTGTGCGGTTGTTAGTCGGAGAAGCTGCCTTGCAGGTGTTCGGCGCGAAACTCCAGGGTATGCGGGCGGTAGCCGGGGCGCAGTGGCGGCACCGGCAGGCAATCTTCCCAGGTGGCGCCGGCCTGCAGCTCGCCGGGGCCGCGATAGCGCGGGGCAGCATAGACGTTATCGGCCAGGTTCACCGTATCACCCGGCGCATAGGCGCCGACGCGCCAGCGCAGTTCGGTCAGGGGGACGTCGTTGCCGTTGTTCAGCTTGAGCTGCAAGGGGCGGTCGGCGGGGCACTGGTCGGGGGCGTAGCTGATGCGCAGCTCCAGGCGCGCCAGTTGCGCGGCTTCGCGATTGTCCAGCCAGACCACCCACATCGCCACGCAGCCCAGGCCCACAGCGGCGGCGAGGGATACCGGCAACGCCCTGGCCGGGTAGCGCAGCAGCAGGATCAGCCAGGTGATGATCAGTAGAACACCGAAGAACATGGGGGCAGCCTCGCGGATAGGTGAACCATCGTACCGTTGACAGCAGGCGGTTGCCTATCGGGTTGCGGTTGCCCGCACGCGGACACGCCCCGATACCTTGGCGCTGGAATCATGGGCGGCGTTCGCCTCACTTAAATATATACAGCCACAGAGCGACAACCGTTGATCTGCGGTCTTCTATAGACGTGCGGAGCACACACCCCATGAGCTTTCCCATACGAAACTTTTCTCTTCCCACTTACCACCTCGTCGATGCTGCCCAAGAGAGCAGTCCGACAAAACCTGTATCCAATACCCAATCACCCTCTGGCAGCAGTGACCTGGACCACCGTAATTCGCTGATCCTGACACTGGCCGGCCTGGAGCAAGGCATTACCACGGGCCGTATATCCAATGAGCGGATTTTTCCAGCCTTGCAGACGGCCAAGATCCACCTGGCGCCGGATGCGCCACACTCAGGCCCGACCCTACACATCAGCCTTGCGCAATACATCACCGCCAATGGCTGGAGCGTTCCGCAAAACCGCGAAGAGCTCACCCAACTCAGGCAGACCGTATCGTCCCTAGAGCCCACAGCCATCTCCAATGCCTACGCAGTCATTACCGAGCAGGTGGCCAGGGCCAATCTGGAGAAAGCCAAGTTCAAGTCCATTGCGCTGGATACCGCGGTGGCATTTCCCGATGTGCGCCAAGAAGCCAAAAAGCTGGCGCAAGCTATTGTGTTCCAGTTGACCGGAACCCATGTGGACGCCGACAAGACCTATTTGAATCGGTTTGACGCATCACAATCTGCGGCCACCGTTACCGGTTGGGAACACTTGAAGGAAGAGCCCACTTCATCCATCACGTTGACCGACGCGGTATTGAAGAACTTTTCCGAGCACGACGGGATTCCCGGCACTCTGGACTCGGAAGCAGGTTTGTATAAAGACGGCCCCGGGCAAAGCCAAAAAGCCGGCTACGGTGCTCATAACCAAATCCCCCTGAAGCCTTCGGACTTCATGAAGGCCCTGTGGAAGTCCGATTTCCAGACGAGCATGTCCGAAAAAATCCACAGCTTCTGGAAAGACCACGCCGACGACTACCGCACCGTTCAGAAAGGCATATTCATCTATAAGGCCGGCGAGCAACTCAAGGCCCAGGAGGCCAGGCTACCGGCTGAGCGGGCGCTGCAGCCGGCCGAGCATGAGTTCACCCACAGCGACTATCTACGGCTGATGAAGGCTGTTACCGGTGAGGCATTGGCTGAAGACCAGCCCCTGACCGTCGACAAACTGCAGGCGAAATCCCCGGTAAGTGGCGACGTCCAGGTCCATACCTTCGATATCAATGGTTTTCAATCCAGTGACATTGTGCGTTTTACCCTGCCCGGGGAGGGCTCCCCAAAATATGTCAACGGTCGGCTGGATGGCGTGCAGATTCTCTATATCCCTGATGCCCAGCCGGCTTTTCTCAAGTTCGCCTCGCTGGAAAAAATGGATCAGTGGGTCAGCGAGCAGGCCAGGACGCCCCAGTCGCGCACCGCCCTGGAGTCGCACTTTTCCCTGGCTGATCGGCAGAACAGCGATACCGGGGGATTTGGCAGCACCTTGCTCAACGCAATAGTACCGCTGAGCTCCCTGGTGCCTGATATCCGTCCCAAAGATGGCCTGGATACCACGTTGGAGTACCTCGGTACGGCAAGTGTCAGCGATCAGGAGGGCAGCGTCATTGACCGCGGCAACTTCGCGATCAAGGGCGATGTGTTCAGCCACATGGCGGACCTGAGCCAGCAGCGCATGAACAACGATGCAGACACCGCGATCAAATCCAACAGCCAAGTCACGCGTGACACCTGGCTCAACGACATCTCGGTCGGAGCACAATTGCTGCTCAAACTGGCGCCGTTGGGCGCACCGGTCGCCGCTGCCGCGGTGGTTACAGGCCTCACGGAAATTGTACTGGGCAGCGAAAAGGAGGCGTCGGGCGACACCCAGGCCGAGCGCCGTGATGGGGCGTCGAAGACGTTCGACGCAATGCTCAACACCTTGTTCTCTTCCGTGGGTACCGGCTCGGCAGCCGAAGACCCCTTTGCACTGCCCACTGAAGAGCCGGCAGTCCTTGAACTCGCCAACGCGGGTGTCGATGTGCCCAATCTGTTGCGACCGTCACAAGCGGGCAATCTGAGCGCCTATGTCGTCGCGGATGGCGAGGCATTGCTCGCCAGGAGCACCCTCAATAGCAAAGGGATTTATCAATTCAAGGACGAGGCGGGAGCCGATCGGTGGTTTATCCGTTACACCGATCAGTCAGGTATTGCCAATACGTATGAGATCAAAAGTGATTTCAAACTCAGTGACGGATACGTCCAGATTGTTGACCCTCTGACGGGTAAACCCGTACTGACCGTCGAAGCGGGGGCGAATGGCGAATGGCGTTCGAGCAGGATGCTTGGGGGGAACAAACAAGCCAAGGGTGTCAACGCTTCCCGAGAACGCCCGGCCGGGTCCGGCCCGCTGGCATCAAGCTCAGCGGCGAATCAAGCATTGGTCAATCATCAGGATTGGCAATCGATCGTCGACTCGGGCACCTACACCGGCAAGCCCGTTTACATTCACTACACCAGCAAGGCAGGTTCAGAAGCCATCGCCCGCGAGCACAGTATCAACGATTTGGCGCGTGGTGAACGGCGCGCGGGTTCCAAGGGCGGGGTGTACGTTAACCCTCCAGGCCAGCAATTCAACAGTGAAAACGTTGAGAACCTGCTGTTCCTAGGCAATGAACGCTACGTGGGCAGTGGCGACTACATGGTGATATTCAGCTCTGAGCAGGCGCCCACGGATCTAGGCCCGGTCACCGCAGGCAGTCCGTTTGTTGAGCTTAAAATGCCCAAGGAAATCAAGCTGACGCCGTCGAACTTCCTGTATCTGGGGACGAACACGTTCAAGGACTATTTCCAATGAAGGCTGCCACCCTGGGAGGGTGATCAATGCCGCACTCAGAAAAAGCCCCCACTCAACCCACTGCGGATAGGGGACGCAATGGGCCGGGCGAGGGCTTTTTGGTCTGCGGTATTACTGCGCGATGGTTTTTACCGAAACGCCACGCTCGATCGGGGTCGAGCGCCCGTATATATCTTCAAACCGCTCGATATCGTCCTCGCCCAGATAACTGCCCGATTGCACTTCGATGATCTCCAACGGGATCTTGCCCGGGTTGCGCAAGCGATGCACCGAGGCAATCGGGATGTAGGTGGACTGGTTCTCGCAGAGCAGGAACACGTTTTCGTCGCAGGTCACTTCGGCGGTGCCGCTGACCACGATCCAGTGTTCGGCGCGGTGGTGGTGCATCTGTAGCGACAGGCACGCGCCGGGCTTGACCGAGATGTGCTTGACCTGGAAACGCCCGCCCATGTCCACCGAGTCGTAGGAGCCCCACGGGCGGTACACCTCGCAGTGGTTCTGGGTCTCGCTGCGCCCCTGTTCGTTGAGGGTGTTGACCATCTGCTTGACGCCCTGGACCTTGTCCTTGTGGGCAATCATCATCGCGTCCTTGGTTTCCACCACCACGATGTTTTCCAGGCCAATCACCGACACCAGCTTGCCGTTGCCGTGGATCATGCAGTTCTTGCTGTCCTGGATCACCACGTCGCCCTTGGTCACGTTGCCGTTGGCGTCCTTGTCGTTGACCGCCCACAGCGAAGCCCAGCAACCCACGTCGCTCCAGCCGGCGCTCAGCGGCACCACGCAGGCGCGCTGGGTTTTTTCCATCACCGCGTAGTCGATGGAATTGTCCGGGCAGCAGGCGAAGGTAGCTTCGTCGAAGGTCACGGTGTCGGCGGTGTGTTCGCTGCGCTCCAGGGTCAGCACGCAGGTGTCGTAGATGTCCGGGTCGTGCTTTTTCAGCTCTTCGAGGAAGCGGCTGGCGCGAAACAGGAACATGCCGCTGTTCCAGAAGTAACCGCCGCTCTTGACGAACTCGACGGCGCGTTTTTCATCGGGTTTTTCGACGAACTGCTGCACGCGGCTGACACCTTCGGGCAGCAGTGAATCGTTGGTGGACTTGATGTAGCCGTAGCCGGTTTCCGGGCGGGTGGCCGGCACGCCGAACAGCACCATCTCGCCACGCTCGGCGGCCACGGTGGCCAGGGCCAGGGCGCGTTGCAGGGCTTTTTGATCGTCCAGTACGTGGTCGGCAGGCAGGACCAGCATCAGCTCGTCACGGCCTTCGTTGACCAGCATCATCGCGGTCAGGGCCACGGCCGGCGCGGTGTTGCGCCCGAACGGTTCCATCAGGATGCGCTGGCTGTCGAGCTTGCGAGTGCTCAGTTGCTCATTGACGATAAAGCGGTGGTCTTTGTTGCAGACGATGATCGGTGCGTCCATGCCTTCGAACACCAGGCGCTCCAGGGTTTGCTGGAACAGCGTGTGCTCGCCGGTCAGGGCGAGGAACTGTTTAGGGAACTGTTTACGGGAAAGCGGCCAAAGACGTGAGCCGCTACCACCGGAAAGGATTACTGGGATCATGTGTTTCTCCTTGAATCGATTTGGGTCAGAGCTACGAAGGTTTGTCGTTTCACTCTTGTTTTTGTCTCGGTCCTGAGTCGACACGCGGACAGTGTGGGAGCTGGCTTGCCTGCGATAGCGCCTTCAAGACCGCCATCGCTGGCAAGCCAGCTCCCACAAGGGGGCGTCTCAACTCAGGGAAATCATCAACGGGTCGACACGGGGCGCTTGACCCACACTGGCGACAGGTTGCTGCCGGAGCCGGTGACATACAGCACCGCCGCCTCACCACGTTCCAGGGCCACCGGCTTCACGTCGCCAACCTTCTTGTCGCCGTCGTACAGCGCCAGGCTGACCTTCACCGGGTTGATCTCGCGCTCGCCACGGCTCTTGGCGGCCACGGCCTTGACCACGTCGGTCTTGCCGTCGGCGGTCTTGAGGGTCAGGGCCTTGTCGCTGAGGTTTTGCACGCGCACCAGGGATTTCTGCTTGTTCTTGAACGGCGGTTCTTCGATCAGTTGCGGCTGGCCAGTGCTGCTGTTGACCAGGGTGTAGTAGTGATCGGCGGCCAGCTTGACCGTGACGTTCTGGCTACCGACCTTGGCGCTGTAGTCGCCGCCCGGCAGGAAGCTGAAGTCGCTGCTGGCCAGCGGTGCCACATCGCTCAGCGCGGTGTTGCCGACGCTGGCGCTGACTTCCTGGTTGCTGGCGTTGAACAGGCGCACGAAGCTGGAGCCCTTTGGCGCAACGGGGCCGTAGAGGGCGGCGTCACCGGCGAAGACGGACATGGATACGAAGCTCATGCCGGCAGCCAGGGCCAGGGTCTTGGCGAGACGACGCGGATTAGTAGTGAAAGTCATGTGAGTTACCTCTCTTTCAGTTTTGCGCCCGGTCGGGCGTCTCGGATTTTTCGGTTTTGACGGGGGTGTTGCTTGCCATGTTCTGTTGGCGCGTACCGGCGTGTTTGAGCTGCGCGACCCACTTGGGGTCGGCCTCGCCGATTTCGTTGTTCACCGGTAGATAGCGTTCAGGAAACTCCCAGATCAGCACTTGCGGCGGGCTGTTCTTGAAGTCAGCGCTTTTCAGGTAGCTGAGCATCGGCAGGATCGGGCCGTGGCCGTCTTCGGAGTAGTTCACCACTTCGCTGCCCAGGGCTTGCTTCAGGGCACCGACGAAGTTCCAGTTGGGGTTGGCGCTGTAGCTGGTGCCCACCAGGGCCACCGGCATCTCGCTGTCGGCAAACAGCGCGTCGTCGCCTGCGGCCTGGGCCTGCACCGCGTGGGTCACGCGTTTTTGCAGGGGCTCCTTGGGCGGCATCAGGTTTTCGAACAACGGGTCCAGGGGCAGGAACAGGCGCAGGTCACCGCTGTGGGGGGCGATGCCCTCGGCGTCGGTGACAAAACGCTGGGGTTCGCCGCTGAGCAGGGTCTTGGCGTTGATCACACGGGCCAATTGCTTGGCGGCAACTTCGGCGCCATCCGGAGTCCAGTGGGTGTCGGTGCGCAGGAACACTTGCTGGCCATGGAGCTTGGCCTGTTGCAGCGGGCCCAGCAGGTCGGGAGCGAGGATCTTGTCGGCGGCCACCCTGGCATGGAAGTCCTGGTAGAGCCCGGCATGAATGCTCGCCGGCTGCACTTCACCCAGGTGCTCGGGGTACAGGCGCACCTTGGCCGGGACAATCGCCATCACCAACTGCACGCCCTTGGCCTTGAGGGTCTGGCGCACGCCTTCGACCAGGGCGTAGTTGTCTTGCAGGTTCTGCTCTTCGTTGACGGCGGGGTTGAACTCTTCGTCGCTGTACAGCCAGTGATCGCGACCCAGCACCACGCCGGGGCGGCCTTCGTTGAACAGCTTGTAGTCCAGCGCCGCCCAGAGGTTGGTGCCCAGGCGCTTGATCGGGAACTCATCGTCGTAATGGGTTTCGACCGCCTTGGCCCAGCGCCCGTTGAGCACGGTGGCGTCGGCGTTGGTATTGAAACCGAAGAAACTGCGCACCGACCACGCGCCCAGGGCCATGAGCAGGGCCATGAACAGCGCGGCGTAGAGGATGCGGAATGAACGGGTCATGGTCGGCTCCCTCAGAATTGGAAGTAAAGGAACGGCGAGAAGCTTTGCGCCGAGAGTTTGAGAATCGACGCCACGAACAGCAGCAGGATCAGGGCGCGCATGGCGTAGCGTGGCCAGTCGGCGGTCCAGTAGGCCGGTTGCACGGCGGCGTTGCTGCCGACGCTGAAACCGGGCTCCTGGATGCTGCCGGGGTTATCCCCAGGCACTGCCTTGATCAGGCTCGGATCAGCCGGCTTGGCCTTGTCGGCCGGGCGATTGCTGTAGAAGTCGCGCAGGCCGAAGAACGCCAGCGTGGCGTAGGCCACCACCATGGTCGCCACTTGCAGGCCCGTCAGGTTGGCGCGGTTGAGTTCCGACAGCGACCACTCGCCAAAGCTGAACATCGCGCCGTACATGCGCCCGGCGACGTGCAGGTTTTCGGCACGGAAGATCACCCAGCCCATCACCACCAGCAGGAAGGTGAAGGCCCAGCGCACCGGGTTGAAACTGCGTGGCGAGGTGTTGAGGCCGATGGCTTTTTCAATCGCCAGCCACATGCCGTGCCAGGCGCCCCAGACGATGTAGGTGATGTTCGCGCCGTGCCACAGGCCACCCAGCAGCATGGTCAGGAACAGGTTGCGATAGGTGGTCAGCGTGCCTTTGCGGTTGCCGCCCAGGGTGATGTACAGGTAATCACGCAGCCAGGTGGACAGGCTGATATGCCAGCGCCGCCAGAACTCGGTGATCGACTGGCTGATATACGGCTGCTTGAAGTTCTCCATAAAGCGGAAGCCCATCATCAAGCCCAGGCCGATGGCCATGTCGCTGTAGCCGGAGAAGTCGAAATACAGCTGTGCGGTATACGCCAGCGCGCCGAGCCAGGCGTCACCGGTGGTGGGGTTTTGCAGGGCAAAGCAATGATCGGCCACCACCGCCAGGGTGTCGGCGATAAACACCTTCTTGATAAAACCCTGCATGAACCGCGTGCAGCCCTCGGAGAACTTATCCAGGGTGTGGGTGCGGTTGTTGAACTGGTCGGCCAGGTCGCGAAAACGCAGCACGGGGCCGGCAATCAGGTGCGGGAAGATCGCCACGAACGCCGCAAAGTCGATGAGGTTGCGGGTGGCCGGGGTATCGCCGCGGTACACGTCGATGATGTAGCTGATGGACTCGAAGATGTAGAACGAGATCCCGATCGGCAACAGCACATGGGTCAGGATAAACGGCTCCAGGCCCGCCGATTTCATCATCAGGTTGATGCTGTCGACACCGAAGTTGGCGTACTTGAAGTAGCCGAGGATGCACAGGTCGACCGCCACGCCGAGCAGCAGCCAGCGCTGGGCCGGTTTGGTGCGCACGCCCGCGGCACCGACCTTGAGGCCGATCCAGTAGTTCCACAGGGTCACGGCGGCGAACAGCGCCAGGAAGTCCACTCGCCACCAGGCGTAGAACACGTAGCTGGCAATCAGCAGCAGCAGATTGCGATAGCGTTGCCCGCTCAAATAGTACAAGCCGAGAAAGATCGGCAAGAACAGAAACAGGAACACATTGGACGAGAAAACCATCCCGATCTCTCCATGTTTAACCAACAGTCAAGGGCCAACGGCCCCCCCAAACCCCCCACGAAAAACCGGGGAGGGTGGTACTACATTTGCACTGACGAAACGGGGTCTCTGTGGGAGCTGGCTTGCCTGCGATAACGGTGTGTCAGTTGAAATCAATGCTGAATGTCAGACCGCTATCGCGGGCAAGCCCGCTCCCACATGTGTAACCCGTTCCATCAACTGCCTTTTTCATGCGCCGGGTCGTAGACCTTGGTCAGGTCGCCACCCAGGCGGAAGGTCTTGAACGGCTGCATCTTGTGCTTGCGCTCCAGTACCTCCGGGGCGCAGGTGTAGAGGGTGCAGAAGGGCTCGAGCCAGGCGAATTTCGAGTCCTGCTCCAGATCCTGCATGTCCTGTTCCTTGCCGTTCTTCTGCTCGAACAGCTGCGGATCCTTGACCCCGGCCAGCACCTTGTCGCCCAGGCGCTTGAGCGCGCCGTTGTTTTCCGGGCGTACGTCCACGCCGTTGACCAAGGCGAAACTGGCGATCATCGCCAGTGGCGGCAGCGCATAGTTGTGGTAGGCCAAGGCCCGTTGCTGGCGCTTGAGTTCATTGGGCAGGTAGCCCTGGGCGTCAACCTGGTTGGCGCCGACCTTGTATTCCTTCACTGCCCAATCGAACAGGTCGCGACGGTTGGTGGCGACGGACGTGGCCATCACCGACCAGGCGGCCCAGTACGAGTGGTTGTTGGTTTTTTCCAGGGGCAGGTTGTCCCAGTCGCTGACCACTTGCTCGGCCAGTTTGTTGAACCAGGCTTCGATCAGCTGCGATTGCTGCGGGTACTTGGCCAGCGGTTGCGACTCGGAAAACTTCAGGCGCACATAGGCCGACGCCATGCTGCCCAGCGCCCATTTGCGCATCGACTTGCCGGTGTGGTTGAAGTCCTTGGACATCAACGCATCGGCCTTGGCCCAGCTCACCAGCCAGTTCAACGTGCATTGCAATTGCTCCGGGCGACCGTCGCGCATGAACTGCATCACCCGCTTGCTGGTGTCTTTTTCCAGCTTGGTGATATCGGCGGTGCTGTCGCGAAAGGCTTTTTCCGACTGCACATTCAGGGTCGAACGGGCTTTGTCGGAGCCTTCGTATTTGCTGCGAAACTGCAGCGAGCCGGTGTAGGGCGTGGGCATGGCGTCGCAGTCGTTCTTGAAGTCGCCGGTCTTGAACGCTTCAATCGGCGCGAAGTAGCCCTGGGGCGGACGCAGCGGTGCGGCGGCGTTTACGTGGCCGGCAAACATCGCCAGGCCGAGCAAGGTTGGAATCAATAACTTCTGCATAGGTAACCTCATTGCCCGGCAGAGGCAGTCTGTTGACCACCCGCTGGGAATACGTTGCGTGTGCAAATTTTCGCTTCGACTTTCTGCGCCGCAGCACCCGCTTCGGGGCCCTGCACTTCCACGGCCAGCAGGTTCTGCGAGGCCCAGTCTTCATCGGTGCGCAGTTCAAAGGCGAAACGCCCGTCTGTCTCGGATGTCTCGGGTTTGTCGATCTTGATGTCCTCGTGGCGCCCGTTCATGTACCAGAGGGTGGCTTGCAGGGTTTTCACCGAGGGATCGGCGAAGCGAATGTCGACCTGGTGGCGGCTGTTGCGCAGGTCCATGTTCTTGCTGTTGACCATCAATTCGTTCTTGCCCGGCTTGAGGGTGGTGCTGGCGCTCATCTGCGCCGGCTTGCCTTCGCAGCCGTTGTCGAGCAGGGCCATCATCTGGCGGTAGATGGTTTCCTGGTCCAGGCGATACAGCGGCGAGAATTCCCAGATCAGAATCTTCGGTGGGCTTTTCTGGAACTCTTCGCTGCCCAGGTACTGGATCATCGAGCCTTCCAGGCCGCCGCCGGGGAAGGCGACGTTAAGGATGTCGGCACCGATTTCCTGTTCCAGGAAACCGGCGAAGTTGTAGTTCTTGCCACTGTGGCTGGTGCCCACCAGGGTGATCTGCGGGTTGCCGGAGTCGCCGAACAGGTCGCCGTCCGCCGCTTCGCCCTTGGGCTCGGTGCTGAACTGGTCCATGTACTGGATCGCGTAGCTGGTGCCGCACAGTTGCCCTGCCATGTTGTGCAGGGTGCCGGTCTTGCCCATGCGCCCGGATTTCTTGGTCTCGAATTCACGCTGGGGGATCCCGGCGAATTCAGGCATGGCGCGCACTTTGGCGCCGACGATTTTCGCAGTGCGCTGGGCGCCATAGGGGGTCCAGTGCTGGTCGCCACGGAAGTAGAAGTCGTGGGCCGGCAGTTCGTCCGGCAATTGCTCGTTGGTCAGCGGCGACAGGTCCGGCACCACATAGCCCATCTTGGCAAAACGCCCGAGCATGCTCTTGTAGTTGCCCAGGGCTTTGTCGAAGTCAAAGCGCGCTTTCTCTGCCGGGTTGAGCTTGTTGCGGTTCACCAGGCCACGGGTCGGCTGGTAGACCACCACCAGTTCCACGCCCTTGCTCTTGAACGCGTCGTGCAGTTGCTGCATGCGTTTGTAGCCGGCCGGGGTGGTGTCGAATTCGGTGCGCAGGTCTTCCTGGGTACGGAACAGCCAGTCGCCCTGGGCCTGTACCAGGGTGGTGAAATTCTGCTGGTAGCGGGTGGTGTAGTTCTTTGCGTCGTGAGCCTCGGGGCACAGGTTGCAGCACGGCTCGGCGGTAAAGCTCGGCGCCTTGGCTTCATCGGCGCGCACGCCGCTGCTGGCGGCCAGGATGCCGAGGGTCAAACCCGAGAGGCTGAGCAGCTTGATCATGTGTGGGTGCATAAAGGTCATCCTCAGTCCTGCAATGGGGTCTGGCGTTCGACAGGGTCGATCAGCACGGCTTTTTTCTGGCGTACCAGCAAGTCGAGAATCTCTTCCTGGCGCTCGCCCAGAACGCCGGAGAAGCTGATGCCACTGGATTTGGTCGGCGCGAGCATCGACACGCGGTACAGCTCGATGCTCAGCGGCGAGTCGATGGACAGCGGCCCGCTGCCATTGGCCGCCAGCTCGCCGCCGACCACGATCAGCGAGACCTTGGTGTCGAACGGATCGAGCTCGATGTCGCGGTCGGTGTCGGTCAGGTCCTTGATATGGCCGTAGACGCCGGTCAGGCCGTTGGCCATGGCGAGGTTCTCGTACAGGCGGATGTTCACGCTGTTACGGATACGAATACCGTGGCGGCGGTTGCTGATCACCTTGTTGCCCCACAGCAGGTTATCGCCGCTCTCATAGAGGGTGATGCCGTCGGTGTGGTTGCGGTAGATCTCGTTGTCGGCGATCAGGTTGTTCACGCTGTTACGGTCGATCACCAGGCCCGAAAGCTTGTTGTCGTAGCTGCGGTTGTTGAAGATGAAGCTGTCGTTGACCTCACGGGAAATAATGATGCCGTGCTTCTTCTTGGTGCCGTACACGGTGTTGTCGGCAATGATCAGGCCGTGGGAACGGTCGTGGGGGTCGATGCCGTAGACGATGTTGTCTTTGTAGGTGCTGCCCTTGATCACAAAGCCGGTGGTTTCGTAGCAGTAGAAGCCGTACCACATGTCCGAGAACTCGGAATCGACGATCCAGCCGGTGGGCTCCGGGCGCTTGAGGACTTTGGCCATGTTCGGCGTGTACTGGGAAATACTCACGCCATAGGACTTGCTGTTGGCATAGCCGAAGCTGGCCATCTTGCTGTTGACGATGTAGGTCTGGGTGCCGCCCCAGGCCAGCAGGAACGGTCGGAATTCCTTGGGCGAGCGGAAGGTCGCCGGGCCGTTGGTTTTCTCGCGCCAGCCGGTGATCTTGGTGTCGCGCACAAACAGCTGGCCGTCGTTGACCAGGAACGCGCCGGCCTCCTGGGACAGGCGCAGTTCCTGGGTCTGTTGATCGATTTCGAGGATGCCTTTTTCGCCGACCACAATCGGTAGCCTGGCCAGGAACACGCCGGGCGAGGTTTCGCTCAGGTATTGCTTGGGCACTTTCTGGAGCAGGTCCTTGAGGTTCATGTAGCCGTCGTCGATAAAGATCGCCTGGGGAATGCCGTGCTGGCGCACCACCCATTCGGCCATCTTGTTGTCGCCGCCGATAAAGTCCTTGAGGGCGTTTTCCTGCATCATCCGGCGCACGCTGACCTTGCCGGCCTTGCTGCGCACGATTTTCTTCGCCACGGCTTGTGCGGTGTAGCCCGAGAGGTCCGGCAGCGTCGGCTTGGCCAGCTCCAGCGGCGCGGTGGGCGGGCTGGTGATGGTGTAGGTCTTGGCCTGTTGCAGTTCCTTGGCGATGGTGGGCGCCTTGACCTGCGGCTCGACATTGGCAAAGGCCGGGGCGCACGCCAGCAGCATTGCCGCAGCGAGCAGGGCCGAGCCTTTGAGGGCGTGAGGATTCATTGCGCAGGCTCCCATCAGAAACGCCAGATCACATCGACAAAGGCGCGGTGCATGTACGAGTCGACTTGCTTGCCATAGGCGTCGCCCGGTTTGAACACGCCGCCACGAAAGCGCACCAGGGCCGACGGTTCGTCGATCGACTGGCTGAGGGCGGCGGGCAGCAGGCCCTTCTTGAAGTACTTGGTGACCACCAGGTCCATCTCCTGGCCGAGGTCTTTCTTGCCGTCTTCCAAAGGCAGGGAGGCGCTGGACAGCACGGCGCCGGTGACGTCGTCGTAGTTGTTCTGCACCGCGTCGATGCCATTGCTGCCCACCGGCTTGTTACCGTCGACACGCCAGAACTTGTGGTAGACCAGGCTGGCGTCGTAGTCGTCGCGCAACTGCCAGGAACCGAACAGGCTCATGGACTGCATGTTGTTCATCTCGCCGCGAAACGCCTCGCCAAAACGATGCACCCGCGATTGCGTGCCGGTGAAGTTCGAGCGGTTGCTTTGCAGGCCGTTCTGTTCGTAGTCGGCGCTGGCGCGGGCATAGGCCGCACCCACTTGCCACTGCGGGTCGAGGCGCAGGCGCACACCGAGGTCGGTGGCCCAGCCATCCACATCGGTATTGCGCTTGGCGTTGGCCGGGCGGCTGCCGTCGGCGTTCAACGCGTTGACGTTGCTGCGCTCGCCCTGCATGCCGGTGACGCTGGCCCAGTAGTTGACGCTGTTGGTGTTGCGCCAGTTATAGGCGTCGCTGTTGGCCTCCAGGCCGAGCCAGGTCAGGTCGCCGTTCTGGCGCTTGTCCAATGAGTCGGCGGCCACGCCCGGTTGCGGGTAGTCGAGCTTGCCGTCGTCATGGCTGTGATGGCCGCGCACGCCAACCCAGTGGCCCGGGGTCCACTGGTAGGCCGCGTCGGCGTAGAAGTGCTGGCGGTCCTTGCCTTCGGGGGACAGTTCCTTGAGGTCGGTGCGGTACTCGCTGAAGCGCTCGGCGGCGCCGACATTGGCCTTGAGCAGGGTGGTGTCGAAGGTCCAGTTCAGCGCTTCGATATTGGTGTCGCGCCATTGCCCGTCGTCATTGCGCAGGCGCTGGCGGCCCAGCTTGAGGATCTCGCCAGGGTAGGGGGTGAAGCCGCTGTAGCCGACCCAGAACTCGCGCAGGGCCAGGTAGTTCTTCTTGGTCTTGCGGTCGTTGTTGCTCGATTGCTCGGTAGTGTCGCCATCGGACTGTTGCAGGGTGTCGGTCTCGATGATGTCGCTGGACGCCACCGCCTGGCCCATGGCGTAGGCGCTCCACGCGCCGCGCTCACCATAGATCCACGGGCGTACATCCAGACCGATGCCGTTGACGTCGCCGCCGCGCTGGGTGCCGAGGTCGCGGTCATCTTCGGACTGGCCGGTGACTTTCACTTCCAGGCCGAAGTTCTTGTCTTCGGTCAGCGCGGCCAGGGTCGGGCACGACCACAGCAGGGCGAAGGTCAGGCCAATACCGGCCTTGACGAATGGATTGAGTTTCATAGGGTTTCCTCGCCGTCATCTTCTTGCAGGGCGTGCAGTTGCAGCGCGCTTTGGCTCAAGGCGCCACGGGCGGCCAGCTCTTGTTGCAGCAGGCGCTGGCCCTCGGCGCGCTGGGCAGGCGGCAGTTGTTGTTCGAGTTGCGCGGCCAGTTCATTGGCTTGCGGCGTGTTTTGGGCTTTGGCCAGTTGGCTGAACACATAGGCGTTGAGCGGGTCGGGCTGGGTGCCCTTGCCTTGGGAAAACAGCTGGGCGATAGCAAAGTCGGCGCTGTTCTGGCCGTTGCGCGCGGCGGTCAGCAAGTGATCCAGGGCTTTTTGCGGGTAGACCTGGCCCAGGTAGCCACGGCGGTAGATCTGGCCGAGGTAGTAATCGGCGGCCACTTCCCGGCCCTGGGCTTTCTGAAAGTGCGCTTGCGCGGCCTTGGCATCGGCCGGCACCCACTTGCCTTCGTAGTAGAGCTTGCCCAGCAGCAGTTCGGCGCGGGGCTGGTCGGCGGCGCGGCCGTTGTCGAGGTACTTCATCATTTGCTCGACGTCGCCCAGTTCCGGGAAGTCGTAGAGCAGCTGCGCGAGGCTGACCCAGGACGCCGGGTAGCCGGGGGCGATTTTTTCCAGCAGGGCCTGGGCGGTCTTTTCGTCCGTCTTGCCGAGTGAGGCATCACCCAGCACACGGGCCACACTGTCGACCCGCTGGGCGCTGACGGTGCCACGGCTGTAGCCGGCTTGCATCTGCTTGAGCAGTTCGGCCTGTGGCTGCGGCTGCTCGCGCTTCTGGTAGACGGTGGCCAGTTCGACGTAGCAGATATCGGTGCTGCTGAGCGCGGCCTTGCAGATTTTTTCGATGTCATCCAGGTGCTGGTCGTAGGTGCCCTGGGTGCGGTACAGCAGCACCTGCGCCAGACCTGCTTCCGGATAGCCGGCGGTGCGCCAGGTATCGATCTGCTGCTGCGCGTTGATGCTGGGGAAATCGTGGGGGTATTGCAGGTACAGCATGGCCAGGGGGATCAGGGTGTTGCCTTCGCCATTGGCAAAGGCTTTTTTCAACAGGCCTTCGGCTTCACGGTGCTCGGCTTCGGTGGCGCCGGGCTTGGCCACCAGCAGGCGGCCGAGACGGGCCTGGGCGCGGGGCGAGATATCGGCGGCCGCGCGGTAGGTGGCTTCGGCTTGCTTGATCTGCGCCGGGTCGCGGCTGCCGACCTGGATATCGGCCAGGCCGACCTGGGCTTCGCTGTAGCCCAGTTCTGCCAGTTGCTGGTAATTCTGTGCGGCGGTGGCGGTGTCGCCACGCTTGAGGGCTTCATTGGCCAGGCGCTGGTCGGGCAGGCCGGCGCAACCGGCCAGTGTGACGGCCAATGCCAGCAGCGCCACAGGTCGCATGGGGGAGCGAGCTTTTGTAGGAGCTGGCTTGCCTGCGATGCGCGCGACTCGGCTTGCCTGCTGCACCGAGTCGATGCTATCGCGGGCAAGCCCGGCTCCCACAGAAGTGGGCTCCCACAAGGGTTGTGTTGTTCTTGAAATAGGGTTCACAGGCAAATCCTCGCTTACAAACCAGCAGCCATGGCTTTATCAATCAGCCAGTTCAGGGACGGGCCACGGTCGCTCGTCACTTCTACCGGGCGGCCGGCATAGGCGCTGTCCAGCGGGGCATCGGGCTTGATCTGCACGCGGATATCCGAGGACAGGTCGGCGCTGTTGAGGCTGGTGCTGCTGACGATGGTGCCGGTGCGGGTCTGTTCTTCATCGGCGACCTGGAAGCTCACCGGGGTGCCTGGGCGCACATCACCGAACTGGCGATAGGAGAAACGCGCCTCGACATTCGCCTGGCTGCCGCGCGGCACCAGTTGGAAGATCACATCACCCTTGCTCGCGTATTGACCGTCGGCCACCAACTGCTGGGCGACAACGCAATCGCAGGGCGAGGTCAGGGTGCCGGTCATTTGCTTGCCGAACAGCTCTTCGACCTTGGCCGGTTGCAGCTGGTCTTCGTCCAGGTGGCCCTTGAGCACATCCAGCATGCTGGTGCTGAAGGTCGCCAGTGGCGCGCCTTTGGCGGCAACCCCGTTGTCTTTGATCAGGCTTTGCACGGTGCCGTCGCGGGGCATCGTGACGTTCATCCCCGGCACGCTGACCAGGCCGGCCTGGGCATGGCTGACGAAGTACATGCCATACACCGACTTGAACACAAACCCGAATGCCGCCAGGCCCACCAGGAAGATCGCCAGGCTGAAGGTCACGGCGCGCAGGCGGCCAAAGGCGGTCATGCCGCTGCCGCTGTCCTTGACCTTGCGTGCCTTGGTGAAGTTGTCGCGCTGCAAGGTCGCCAGTACATCGCCCATGGTCACGATATCGCCGGACAGGTGCGAAGTGATCAGGTGGCGCAGGGTGGAAATATCCTGGGCATCCAGGTTCTGGAACTGGCAGCCGGTGCGGCCGGTCTGGCGGTCGTGGGAGCGGATCAACAGCTCCACGTCCATCGCCAGGCCGAGGTTGTCGATGACAAATTGCAGGCGCGCCTTATGCACATCGCCAACCTTCAGCGGTTGCTGGGCGGCATTGAAGGCCAGGCCGCCGGCGGACAGGTCGATGACCCGTACTTCCATGGGGGTGCGGTCGGCGCCGAAGAAGCGCAGCTTGGCCGGGATTTTGACCCGGGCGTGTTGGCGCTGGGCTTCGGATTCGTGGACAACATTGGCGTTTACTTGACTGTTCATCAGGGCATTTCCTTAAGTTAATTCAGGCTTGGCAGGGTCAGACCATCATCAGCAACACGGCGACGAAAATGCTGCCGGCGGAGAAGGTCATGGTCCGAGACGACCAGGTGTTGAACCAACGCTGTGCGCTTTCCAAATCACGGGTCAGTTTGGTGTCCTGGCGGGTCCAGGATTGTTGATCGAGGCGGAAGAACACGTAGATCTTCACCAGCGCGCCCATGATCTGGTTGTAATAGAGAATCACCGGGTAGGCGGGGCCGATCTTGTGGCCCGAGCACGACAGCAACAGGGTCAGGATCAGGCGCGTGATACCAATCCACAAAAGGTAAGCGAGGATGAACGCACCGCCGTACTTGAAGGTGGCGATGATCGCCACGGTCAGGCCGAGCAGGGAGGTCCACATCGACACGCGCTGGTCGAACAGCACCACGCTGGTGAACAGGCCCAGTCGGCCCATACCCAGGCCCAGGGCCCGGGAGTTCTGGCGCAGGTTGTTGCCGTACCAGCGGAACATCAGCTTGCGGCTGGCCTTGATAAAGCTCTTTTCCGGTGGATGCTCGACGGTGTTGATCGCCGCGTCGGGCACGTAGAAGGTGTCGTAGCCCAGGCGCATCAGGCTGAACCAGCTGGACTTGTCATCGCCGGTGAGGAACTTGAAGCGGCCCAGGCGCCAGTGTTGCAGCGAGTCGCTTTCCACATCGGCGATAAAACCGGGGTCGGTGACCACGCTGGCACGGAACACCGACATGCGCCCGGTCATGGTCAGCACGCGCTTGGACAGGGCCATGGAACACATGTTGATGTGGCGCTGGGCGAAGCGCAGTTTGTGCCACTCGCTCATGATGTAGCCGCCGCGCACTTCGCAGAACTCGTTGGTGGTCAAGCCGCCGACATTGCCGAACAGCTGGAACCACGGCACGGTCTTGCGTACCACGCCTTCGGCGAGCACGGTGTCGCCATCGATCACCGCCACCACGGCACGGTCGTCCGGCAGGTGGCGGGAGATGGCGCGGAAACCAAAGGCCAGGCCATCGCGCTTGCCGGTGCCGGCGATGCGCACGAAGTCGAGCTTGACGTGAGCCGGTGGGTTCATCTTTTCCCAGAGGCTCTTGACCAGCAGCTCATCGGACATTTCCACCAGCGAGCAGACCACGGTGGTGGGGAAGCCGCACTCGATGGCCTCGCGAATCACCGAGCTGTAGACCTGGGCCGTGGTCAATGCGTCGATGCGAAAGCTGGTGACCATCAGGAATACGTGGGAGGGGTCCGCCGCCTTGCCCAGCTTGCGCACTTTGCGCCGCAGGTGCGGGTAGACCACGTACAGGAACAGCATGCCGCGCACAAAGTGCGTAGCGCCCATGGAGTAGCGCCAGATGCCAACGGCGCCAATCAGGAAAATGAAATTCTTCGACTGCGAGTCGAATGTGCTCGCCGGCAACGCCAGGGCCAGGCACATCAACACGCTTAAAAACAACAGCCAACCGGCGGCCTGAAGGAGGCCGTGCTTTAGCCTGTGCATAATCTGCATCCGTCTGGAGTCTCGGGCGAGCCTGTGGGGTGGCCCGATGGGGTTGTGGCAGGCTTACAGTGGGGCGCCATCGCCGGCGAGCCGGCTCCTACATGACATGCGCGACCTGTAGGAGCCGGCTTGCCGGCGATCAGCGCGCTTACCAGCAAATGCCTTCGGTACGCCCATTGACGCTGGTGGCCTGGGACATGAAGCCCACCAGGTCGATCACTTGCTTACCGTGCGGGGCTTGTTGGGCCAGGGCGCGGAATTTCTCGTCGCGGTTGCCGAGGATGATCACGTCGCTGCTGTTGATCACATCGTCGAAGTCCGAGTTGAGCAGGGACGACACGTGGGGGATCTTGCCTTCGATGTAGTCCTTGTTGGCCCCATGCACACGGGCGTATTCGACGTTGCTGTCGTAGATGCTCAGGTCAAAGCCCTTGCCGATCAGCATTTCCGCCAGTTCCACCAGTGGGCTTTCGCGCAGGTCATCGGTGCCGGCCTTGAAGCTCAGGCCCAGCAGGGCGACCTTGCGCTTGTCGTGGCTGGAGACGATGTCGAAGGCGTTCTGCACCTGGGATTCGTTGCTGCGCATCAGCGAGTTGAGCAGCGGCGCCTCCACGTCCAGGGTGCTGGCGCGGTAGGTCAGGGCGCGCACGTCTTTTGGCAGGCACGAGCCGCCGAACGCAAAGCCTGGGCGCATGTAGTACTGGGACAGGTTGAGGGTCTTGTCCTGGCAGACCACTTCCATCACTTCGCGACCATCCACGCCGACCGCCTTGGCGATGTTGCCGATCTCGTTGGCGAAGGTGACCTTGGTGGCGTGCCACACGTTGCAGGTGTACTTGATCATCTCGGCAACGGCGATGTCCTTGCGGATGATCGGTGCGTCGAGTTCTTCGTACAGCGACTGCAGGACGTCGCCCGAGGCTTTGTCCAGTTCGCCGATCACGGTCATCGGTGGCTGGTCGTAGTCGGCGATGGCGGTGGATTCGCGCAGGAACTCCGGGTTGACCGCGACACCGAAGTCGACCCCGGCTTTCTTGCCCGAGCAGTCTTCGAGGATCGGGATCACTACGTTGGCCACGGTGCCGGGCAACACGGTGCTGCGCACCACGATGGTGTGGCGGGTGGTCTTGTCACGCAGGACAAAACCAATCTCGCGGCATACCGCTTCGATGTAGTTGAGTTCCAGGTCGCCGTTTTTCTTGCTCGGCGTGCCCACACAGATCATCGACAGGTCGGTATCGCGGATGGCGTCGGCGAAGTTGGTGGTACCGCGCAACCGGCCGGTGGCAATGCCCTGGCTCAACAGTTCGCCCAGGCCGGGTTCAACGATGGGGGATTTGCCCGCGTTGATCAGGTCGATCTTATCCTTGGAAATATCCACGCCGACCACTTCGTGGCCCCGTGCAGACAGGCAACCGGCACATACTGCACCCACGTAACCCAAACCAAATATGCTGATGCGCATCGCATTTACCTCTATCTTAATCACGCCATTAGATGGCCGGAGTTCATGTTTTCAAGCGTCACTCATGCACTAGGTAATGCCGTGAATAGACACAGCATTGCCATGTACAGGCATGTTAAAAGTCGAGTGACTAACTAATGCACTCAAGTTGTGCGCAACTTGGCCTTGTTGTTGGGGCTTGCCCTGAAATGCAGCCAGCCTTCGGTGAGAAGGGTCTGGCGCCAGTGCCGCAATGCCTTGATATGGACATGAAGCCCTTATCTATCAATGCCTTGGGTTGTCTCACTGGCCCATTCGGGTAGGCTTAGCCTTGGCCTTGTAGGGGATGGTCATGCAACCTTATCGCCCGCCCTCAACTAAACAGTTGGTAATTAGACCGAAGAGTCATAGTTGTATGTGACAACTTCACTACTTCTTTTGGTCGCTGTGTAAGTCATATCGCACAAGAACAGAGATAATCGTTACCGGTGGTATGAACGGCCCTGGAAGACATAGTTCCGGGCCGCTCATCCTGTTTCTCGAAATTTCTTGAAATATTAGGAAAGATGGCACTAGTACTATATTGATAGCACTTGCGGATTGGGCTAGTGGTTATAGGGAGTTGGCGCGGGGATATAGTTTTATGCCACTACTGTTTTAAAAAAGTGGTGCCACTACGAAAAAAACTGACGAATGTCGAGTGAAAGAAACGTTAGGAAATCTGAAGAAAAATTATTGACGCCAAAATAATGACGATTTCATGGGGGAAATGCAGATAAAAATGTGGGAGCAGGCAAGCCAGCTCCCACATTGGATTTGTGCTGTATTGGTGACCTATTGCGGTGCGTGGTCGCGCAAAAACACCAGGTTGTCCGGCTTGGACTGCTCGGCACTGAAGCGATAGCCCTGTACATCGAACTGCTTGAGCTGCGCCGGGTCGTTGATGCGTTCTTCGATGACGAAGCGGCTCATCATGCCCCGGGCTTTCTTGGCGTAGAAGCTGATGATCTTGTACTGGCCGTTCTTCAGGTCCTTGAACTCGGTGTTGATGATCCGCGCGTTGAGGGCCGGGCGCTTGACCGCCGAGAAGTATTCGTTGGAGGCCAGGTTCAACAGCACGTCATCGCCTTGCTCGGCCAGGGCTTCGTTGAGCCATTCGCTGATGCGTGTGCCCCAGAAGGCGTACAGGTCCTTGCCACGGGCATTGGCCAGTTTGGTGCCCATCTCCAGGCGGTACGGCATCATCAGGTCCAGCGGGCGCAGCAGGCCGTACAGGCCCGAGAGCATGCGCAGGTGATCCTGGGCGTAGGCGAAGTCGGCGTCGTTGAAAGTCTGGGCGTTGAGGCCGGTGTAGACGTCGCCCTTGAAGGCCAGCAGCGCCTGCTTGGCATTGGCCGGGGTGAAGGCGGGGGTCCAAATGCCGAAACGCGCGGCGTTGAGGCCGCCGATCTTGTCGGAAACATGCATCAGTTCACTGATCTGCGCCGGGCTCAGCTCGCGCAACTGCTCGATCAACTCTTGGGAGTGGTCCAGGTATTGCGGCTGGGTAAAGCGCTGGGTCGCAGGCGGGCTCTCGAAATCGAGGGTTTTGGCTGGGGAAATCACCATCAGCATGAAGTCGTCTCCTGTAATCGTCGGGGGATTCTAGGGGGTTGGGGCCTTCGACTCCACCTATCGCGGCAATAGCTGCCATACGGTTATCCCTGTGGGAGGATTGCGATCGGCTATAGTGGCCGACGACTCTGGAGGGGGAGACCCGTTGTGCGAATTGCGCTTTTGTTGTGCGCCTGGCTGACCTGCCTGGGTGCCCAGGCGGCCAGTGTGGATGTCGCGAGCCTGGACCGCGGCACCTGGCCGGAAAAACTCAGCAGCCCGGCGCTGTTCGATGTGGCGTCACGCGCTGAAATCCTCATGTTCGCCAACGCGCTGTTGGCCAGCGAGGCCCTGGATGAGCCGGCCCTCAAGCAGCGCCTGGGGCTGAAGATCATCAATCAGGGGGCCATCGACGACCTGCGTCGCCACCTCTGGCAACGGTTGCTGGAAAACTACGGATTTGCCCAGCAAAGCTGCGAGCAGGACGCCTCGTTCTGCTACCTGGTGGACAACATGGACGACCTGCGCGAGCAGGCCGGCAAGTTCGCGGTGGGCGAGCAGTCCTTCTATATAGGCTGGGCCGGCCCCAGCCGCGCGTTTCACCAGCGCTACCTGGACGAGCTGTTGCGCAAGGCCGCCCTGTTTCCACAGATCAGCAGCGAAGTCGCACGTTTTGGCGATTTCGAGCGCAACGGTGATGAACTCAATGACCGCCTGTTTTTACTGACCTTCGATGGCGGCCCGTCACCGATCAGCGGTAATACCGACTGGCTGGCCGACTACCTGCGCAAGCAAAAAATGACCGCGACCTTTTTTGCCCTCGGCAATAGCCTGCAAACCCGCCTGGAAAAGACCTCGCCCGCCGATATGCAGGCGTTGTACCAGGGCCAGTGCGTGGGCATCCAGGGCTGGCAGTACCGCTCCCATAGCCATTGGGTCGACTGGCAAAGTTCGATCACCCGCACGGCATCACTGACCCAGAACCTGTTGCCGGAAAACTACGTGCCGCTGTTTCGCCCGCCCTACGGCCAGCGGCGGGCTGACAGCCAGGGCTTCTTCCAGGGCCAGGGCCTGCAAGTGGCGCTATGGGATATCGACTCCCAGGACGAGCCCGGCCAGCTCAAGGCCGACGAGTCGGCCCAGCGGGTGCTGACGCTGATGCTGTTGTGGCGCAAAGGGGTGATTGTGTTCCACGACACCCAGGACAAGGCGCGGGTCGCATTGCCGCTGTTGCTCCAGGCAACGGCGCAAAGTGGGCTGGGCTGGCAGGACTGTCGGGAGGCGTTTCGCTGAAAAACGCAAAGGCCCGGCCCTGTTGGGGATGATGGCGTTTCGGGGTGATTTGCTGCGACATTTCGATGCAGGCGGACTTCCGACTTTAGCGGTGTGTGTGGCGGCCCGCCAGTGCTATTCGTCATCCTGAAAAATAAACTTCAAAAAAGCGTCAAAGTGCTTTTTCCTGTCATGGGTTTTGCGGTATTACGAAGGCAGATCGCCGAAACCTGCACCACAGGTGGCGTCTTCCCAGACTCCCTTTGCGGTGTGTTCGGCGGTCGAATCGAGGCGCAGCACTGTTGTGGTATTGCGTCGACTGGCTCCCACAAAGGTGACCGAGTATGGATGATCATGGACGTAACCCTTCTTCCGACCAGCCAATCCTTTATGTGCTTGATACCAATGTATTGATCCACGATCCAAACGCGTTGCTCAATTTCGAAGAACACCACGTCGCCATCCCAATGATCGTGCTCGAGGAACTCGACAAACTCAAAAGCGGGCACCACAGCGTTGCCGCCGAATGTCGCCAGGCGATCCGCCTGATCGACAAGACCCTGGGCGAAGCCTCGCCCGAGGATGTGGAAGTCGGCGTACCGATCCAGCGTGGCAAGAGCGGGCCCAAGGGCTTGCTGTCGATCCTGATGAGCAAGCGCAGCGAACCCAACAGCCTGCTGCCGGAAAACCTCAACGACAACAAGATCATCAACCAACTGATCGACCTGCACGCACGCGACAAGGACCTGCGCCTGGTGCTGGTGACCAAAGACATCAATATGCGCCTCAAGGCACGAGCGTGTGGGATCGCCGCCGAGGACTACAGTACCGACCAACTGGTCGACGACGTATCGATGCTGTCCCGTGGTTATCACACCATGACCGGCTCGTTCTGGGACCGCGTCAGCAAGGTCGAGACCCGCCAGGACCATGGCCGCACCTGGCATCAGGTACAGCTGACCGACAACTTGCCGGCGGTGCATATCAATGAATTCATCATCGACGAACAGGGTTTTGTAGGCTGGATCAAAGAGATCCAGGTCGACAAGCTGCTGATCCTCGACCTGCATCAGGAACCCCTGTTGCACCAGGAAGCCTGGGGCCTGAAACCGCGTGATATTTACCAGAGCCTGGCGCTGTACGCGTTGCTCGACCCGGACATCCACCTGGTCAACCTGACCGGCGCGGCGGGTTCGGGCAAGACCATCCTCGCCCTGGCGGCGGCCATCGAGCAGACCATGGTCACCAAGCGTTATCGCCGCATCATCGCCACCCGCAGCGTGCAGGGCCTGGACCAGGAGATCGGCTTTTTGCCCGGCACCGAAGCGGAAAAAATGGAACCGTGGCTGGGGGCGATCACCGACAACCTCGAAGCCTTGCACATGGATGACGAAAACACCCATGGCAGCGTCGACTACATCCTCAGCAAAGTGCCGTTGCAGTTCAAATCCCTCAACTACATTCGAGGTCGCAGCTTCCAGCAGAGCCTGATTTTGATCGATGAATGCCAGAACCTCACCCCGCACCAGATGAAAACCATCATCACCCGTGCCGGCGCCGGTTCCAAAGTGGTGTGCCTGGGCAACCTGGCGCAGATCGACACCCCTTACCTGTCCGCGACCAGCTCCGGGCTGACCTACCTGACGGAACGCTTCAAGGATTTCCCGAACGGCGTGCACATCGCCTTGCAGGGCGTCCCTCGCTCGATTCTGGCCGAATACGCCGAATCCCACCTGTAACCGCCCAGTGTGGGAGCGGGGTTGCCCGCGATAGCGGTGGGTCAGTCGATGATAAGTTGACTGACGCGCTCCTATCGCAGGTAAGCCAGCTCCCACCTTTTGATCTGCGTTGGGTTTACAATCGGGGGCTTCTGATCAGGAGTATCCCCGTGCTGACTCATCTCGATTCCCAGGGCCGTGCCCATATGGTCGACGTCACCGACAAAACCGTGACGTTCCGTGAAGCCGTGGCCGAAGCGCGGGTGCGCATGCTGCCCCAGACCCTGCAAATGATCGTCGACGGCGCCCACCCCAAGGGCGATGTGTTCGCCGTGGCCCGCATCGCCGGGATCCAGGCGGCGAAGAAAACCAGCGACCTGATCCCCCTGTGCCATCCGCTGATGTTGACGGGCGTCAAGGTTGAGCTGGCCGCCGAAGGGGAAAATACCGTACACATCATCGCCCGCTGCAAACTGTCCGGGCAGACCGGCGTGGAAATGGAAGCGCTGACGGCCGCCAGTGTCGCCGCACTGACCATCTACGACATGTGCAAGGCGGTGGACCGTGGCATGACCATCGAGAACATCCGCCTGCTGGAAAAGCTTGGCGGCAAGAGCGGGCATTTCAAGGCGGACCAGGCATGAGCATCCACGTACTGTTTTTTGCACGCTACAGCGAGGCGGTAGGCCTGGACTCCCTGGAGGTCGAAGGCGACTTCGCCACCGTCGATGCCGTGCGCCAGGCACTGGCCGCAGATCCTGGCTTCGAGGTGCTCAATGAGGCCAGCCTGATGTGCGCGCGCAACCAGGAACTGTGCGCCCTCGACGAGCCTTTGCAGGCCGGCGATGAAGTGGCCTTCTTCCCGCCCGTGACCGGAGGCTGACCATGGCCATTCGTGTGCAAGCCCAACCCTTTGACCCCGGCGCCGAAGTCAACGCCATGCACGCCGCCAATGTAGGCGTGGGCGCAGTGGTGAGCTTTGTCGGCTATGTACGCGATTTCAACGACGGCCTCGATGTGGCGGGGATGTTCCTCGAACACTACCCCGGCATGACCGAAAAGGCCCTGGCCAAGATCGCTGTCGAGGCTGAGCAGCGCTGGCCGCTGCTCAAGCTGGAAGTGCTGCACCGCATCGGCGCCCTGGAGCCTGGCGAGCCCATCGTGTTCGTGGCGGCTGCCAGTGCCCATCGCCAGGCGGCGTTTGATGCCTGTGCGTTTGTGATGGACTACCTCAAGACCCGCGCGCCGTTCTGGAAGAAGGAAAACACCAGTGAGGGGCCGCGCTGGGTGGAGGGGCGCGACAGTGATCATGCGGCGGCGGATCGCTGGTAGTGGCGAGCAGCACCCACTACTAGCTCTATTTGACCTATAAAACCTTTGGTTTAGGCCAAAAGGTTCTGCACAACTGTCAATTCTGACAGTTGTTCGTCATTCTCCTTTAATACTTAATTACACTAACGGGCATTGGGTTTTCCTTTAGAGATAACCAGGCTGTATTAAGTAGTTATGCCTCCGATTGTACTTCATCGAAGATGAAAGTTTCAGGGAGAAAAAAATGACTGAGGAAAATAAACTGTCCAGGCTTTCCCATTTCAGGGTTACATGCCCGGATGGCTCGAACTTTACGGATAATCTTTATGCCAACGGGCGCCATCAATGTGAGGTTGTTGTTGAAGTAATAAAAGAGTGCCCAAATAGAATTGGGGTATGGGAGCGTACTGAATTAACTGATGAAGAAATTGAAAGTATCAGAGTTGTTTCGTTTTTTTCAGAAGATGGAGGATTTTTACCTAGTGGTTGGAGTTGTGATGAGAGAAAAAATATTTACAGTGAAGGGCTTTGGGAAGGTGATAAAAAAGTAGAACTGAAACCAACTGATTATAATCCGGGTCCCCTGGTTCAGAGGGTTTCTCGTTACTTGCGTTTCAGTTCGCAAGGCTCTATGGAGTCAGTCAGACTTGTAGCATGTATGGTTTTGAACGGTCAGGTTTATAAAACCAAGTCGTTGGCGAAAGATAGCGGTTTTGATTCGTCGGTTACCCTCCAGCCAGTGGTTCCATTTAGACTCTCTGTGAAAGATTTGGTTGAGTATAAACATGCAGCAGTTTCGGATACAACGTTCTATGCGACGGTGTATTATTGGACTCCTCCTGCTGGGGTGGTGTTCGTTGCGCAAGAAGGTCTTGATCGGCCGTTGGATATGGACTACGAGGGTGACCATTTTCAGACTGGTTACGCTTATGCAAAACAGGGCAATAACACTCCCCATAAGGGGGGGGTAGTTGTTAATAAGGAGAACTCTCCCGTTATGCGGTCGGATATATTCAAGCCTTACGGTGTTCCGGTTTACAACCATTATGTGCGGACTGATATGCGGCCGACCATCATGAGGGCAATAACGGCACGATCTCTTGCTTTGAAAGTTGATGTTACGCACGACTCGAATAGCACATGGAGTTTGATAGATAATTTTGGAAACTTACATCAGTTTGTATTGGAGTCGGCCGGTGCTGACTATGAAGGCTTGCGTATAAAAGATAAGGGGCCAAACCTAAACTTGACCTATTTCAAGATAAAGCTTCCTAATAATCAAACTTGGACGGATGCTCTTTATAGCAACGGTCGTCATCAGTGCAAGGTCCAGGTCGAGGTGCTATTGGAGCGCGAGGGTGCAGGTCCTGTTCCACTGACTGCAGAGCAGCGTGCTAGTGTGACGATTACACGTTACTCAACAAATGTACACGAAGTATTGCCGCCTGGATGGTCTTGTGATGTTGAAAAAAACATGTTTGACACGGGACGCTGGGTGAGAGATGGCATCATGGAAGATGAGCAACGCAACATAGGCCCGGATGATAATGGTTCGGTACCGTTTTCAGAAATAATTGATCGGTATATGCGTTTCGACTCGACCACTCCGATCGAAACTCAAAAATTCATGGCCAGAATCATAATAGATGGGGTTGTTTATACAACTAATCCGATATCTACTCCAGGTGGTAGTTCAATTGATATTCTTCCGATTAGACCATACCGTCTAAGCGTGCGCGATTTGACAGTTTATCATGATTTTGATGCGCAGCATGATGCTAATAGTGACGCAGATGTTTTTTATTATAATCCACCGGCGGGACTGAGGATTGTCTCCACGATGGGACTTGACAACCCTTTGCAAGTCAATGATGAGGGTGATTACTTTCAAACGTCATTTTCGCAAAGAATCAACAGAGATGGATATCGGTATTGTAAGGCCGGTGTTGTCTTGCAAAAAGATGTGCCAGGCTTGAAGCTGCGGACTCATGATGTTCAGAAAAATGCAAACTTTCGTAATCCTTATATTGAATACAATGTTGTGTCTACTATTTTTCGTGTAGTGAAAATTTGGACAACAAATCCAATTGTTGAAGGTGATACAAAAAGTACATTGCGTGTCTGGGATAATTTTGGATGTGAGCATAGATTTTTTATAGTGAAGGCGGACAGTGGGCGTAGTTTAGAACTGAGAGATGCATGAGTGTGCGATTTCTGATGGCGAGTTCGGGTATGTAGTGTGCGTTTGGATTTAACTATTTTGCTGGTTGTCTGTACAGTTGAGGAGTTAAAAATGAATGTCTATTCTAATGCTTTTAATTTCAGTTCGTATCTCAACGGTTCAGTTGATCCGCGCACGGGGCAGTATGGTGGGCAAATTCGCTTGGCCACTTTGTATCCTGAAGGCCCACAAGAGGTGAGTCGGGATATTATGCTGTCGTTTTCTATGCTTAATTCAATTAATAGCCCTTACGGTATCGGATGGCAGCTCAGTAATACTTCATTTGATTTGGTCAGCCTGAATTTTACCTTGCTCAATGGCGGAAGATATCAAACCAGTGGTCTGCCTTCGGTAGGCGGCACGATGATATTCAAGGATTACAAGTTAAAAGATCTAGTCGTCAAACGGCCGGATACCAATACGCTGCATGTAATTTACAAAGATGGATCTGTAGAAGTTTTACGTCGCACAAGCAGTACTGTGCCGTACCGGATAGACGCTATATTGTTCGAGAATGGCGAGCGCTTGACTTTCCGGTACGGCACTACAGGTTTTTTGGAGCGGATCCTCAACCATAAGCAAGAAGATCTACTTATTCTGACCTACTCCACCGGGCGTTTGTCGTACGTAGATGCTCGGGTCGAAGGGGGGCGTTATGCCCGCATTCAATTTACACAGATCAATAATCTTTTGACGAGAGTGACGGCCCCCTATGATCGTAATGAACCGCCCGGCGCTGCGGCTTATGCGTTTGAATACTGGCCGGAGTTTCGCAACGGCCTGGTCCCTCTTAAGCGAGTTTATTCGCCGATGGGTGGGGAGGAACTGATTAGTTATGAGGAGAACGGGCACCAATATGCCAACAACCAATACATTCCACGGGTCGTCCGTTGGGTGCAGACACCAGGGGCCAGTCAGCCGGACATGATCCGGACCTATGCCTACAGTCAGGGCAAGAATTTTACCGGTTACCCGTTCTCCGGCGGTTTTCGCGAAGGCGAAGACAACCTGTACTTGGTAGGCAGCGCTTATGACTACTGGACCGAAGAGACCAGCCGCAGTGCTAATAATGCGGTGCTGAGCGTCAGCCGCACCACCTATAACAAGTTTCACCTGTTGACCGAAGAACGGGTTACGCGTGAGGGGACGCGGACCCAAATGAACATCACGTACAACACGGTCCCCGGCCTGTTTCCCGCCCAGCCAGCCAATCTCCACCTTGCCAAAACCATCACCAAACGCTATGAGCTAGTGGCTGGTGGTACCCCGAGGGAAGAGATCCAGCAGATAGAAACTGACGACTACGGCAACGAACTCAGTCGCACTGAGCCTTCCGGTATCCGTACCGAATACAGCTATTACCCGATTGCGGGAGAAAGCGGCAAGTGCCCTGCCGACCCCCACGGTTTGTTCCAGCGCTACCTCAAAGAAGAGCGACTCGTGCCCGTAGGAGGCGCGCCTGCCGCGCGGCTCACGGAATATACCCATACACGTGTCCCGCAGACGGGCAGTAGCTATTTTGTGCTGCAGCAATCCATCAACCAGGCTGGTGTGCTGGCCATGCAGCAGACTTATTACCAAACCCCTGTCGAGCTGGCTGGCCGGTTGAAGAGCGCCACCAGTACGGTCGGCGGGCAGGCGCTGACCAGTGAGTTCAGTTACGTGATTCAAGGCGATAATGTGCTCGAAACCCGGCGGCTGAAGGGGCGCGAGGGGCAATGGCTTGAGGCCAAGCGCACGCTTTCGCTGGTCAATCGACGCCTGTTGTCGATGACGCGAGACGGCGAAAGCACTCTGGATCTGGCTTACGACGTCAGTGGCCGATTGACGGTGGAAACGGTTGCTCCCGGCACACCGCAAAAAGCCACGCGGCAATACGCCTACCATTTTGCGCAGGGGGTGACGCGTGCCCATTTGATCACCACGGATGCGCAAGGGATCAAGGCCATTACTTACTATGATGGTGCTGGCCGCCAGGTGGCCGAAGCACAGGTGATCGGCTCGAATCAGGAGCGACCCACTTGTACCTGGCGTTATGACGCGCTCGGGCAAACCGTCGAAGTGGTCGATATGGATTACGTGACCGAAGGGCAACGCTTGTTGAAAAGCACCCACACCTACAACCGCTGGGGCAACGCGAGCCGTGTCACCCACGCCGATGGCCGCGTAGTGATCAATGAGTACGACCCGCTGTTCAATCTCACGGAAGAGGGCGTTGTGGGCGGGGAACGCCGTATTACCTATTTCAATGCCTACAACCAGCCGATCAAGGTCGAGCGCCTGGATGCCAGCAACAATAAAGTTGAAGTGGAGTCGTACACCTACGATGGCCTGGGGCGATGCCTGACGGTATTGGATATCAATAAAACCCTCACTGAGTTGACTTACGACGGGTTTGACCGGCTGGTGACGACCCTGCAGAAACCGGTCGACGGTACCCCGCAGCGGCTGAGTAAAACTGACTACGTCCCAGGAACCAGCAGTGAGTTGGCCAGTGCCATCACCGTCGACGGCAAGCGGTTGGGGGCCCGTACTTACGACAGCCTGGGCCGGATGACCAGCCAGGTGCGTGGGACGGGACAGGCTACGACCTGGGAATACGAGGCCGGTTGGTTTGAACCTATTGCCATGGTTTCCCCCCGGGGTGGGCGCCAGGTCATGACCTATGACAAGCAACTCGATGTGCCGACTCGGATTGAGATGACAGGACTGCCGGTGAGCACCTACCGGTATGATCCGGTGGGCGGAGCATTGACGCGTTCGGAGGCCAATGGCCTGATCCATGAGCTTTTCCAGGATGCCATCGGCCATCCCGAGAAGGACATTCAAACCGCCAGCGGTACGTCGCTGACTTCCCAGTATGGCTACTCCCCCGCAGGGCGCCTGCTGCATCAGACCTCAGCCGATGGCCAGCGCAGTGCGCTTGCATACGATACCCTCGGGCGATTTTCCAAGATGACCACCGGCCCCCTGGTGATCGAACAGACTTACGATACCCTGGGCCGGCCGCAGAACCTGACCACCACCTATGAAAGCACGAAGATTCTCACACGCGTGACCTACGACTCGCTGGGTCGGGAAGCTGAGCGCCGCTTTGAGCAAAACGGTGCATTGTTCCAGGTGTTGGCCAGTACGTATTACGTCAACGGTATGTTGGCGACTCGGTTTCTTCGCAATGCGAGTTCACAGGTGGTCATTGGCGAGACCTTCACCTACGACGCCTACCTGCGGCTCAAGACCTATCGCTGTGAGGGGCCTGAACATCCCAAGGATCACCTGGGCCGGGGCATTGTCGAGGAGGATTACACCTTCGACAGCCTCAATAACATCACGCGGGTCGTCACTGCATTTGCCGATGGCACACAAGACACCTGCCAACGTTATTTTACCGGTACCGACCCCACGCAGTTGACCCGCCTGACCCATACCCGCCCGGTGCAGGATGTCACCCTGACATATGATGCAGCGGGCAATTTGCAGGCGAGCCCAGAGGGCCACGCCTATACGTACAATGGCTTTGAACAACTGACGGCGGTGAAGGCCGGCCCCCTCAACTACAGCTATAAGTACGATGCCGAGGCGCGCCAGGTGCATGCATCCCGGGGCGCTGAACCGCCCGTGATGCTGGCATACGCCGGTCGGCGTCTGGATCTGCTGGTTGAAGGCAGTAAAAAGATCCGTTTCGCTGACGGTGGGGATGAGGTGATGGCGCGCAGTGGTGGCGTGGACGGCCCACAACTGCATATGAACGATGCCAGCGGTAGTGTGCGCGGCCTGTCAACTCCCGGTCAGCCCCATGTCCGCCGGCACTACACGCCCTATGGTGATGCATATATCCCCCTGGATGATGGCAAGGTCCGCAGCATGGCCGACCTGCAACTGCCGGCGTTCAATGGCGAACGTCTGGATGTGCCGACCAACCTGTATTTCCTCGGTAATGGTCTGCGGGCCTACAGTCCTAGCCTGAGGATGTTCTTGCAGCCTGATCTGTTGGGCCCATTTGATGAGGGGGGGATCAATTGCTATGCCTACTGTGTCGGCAACCCGATCAACATGCGCGATCCTAGTGGGATGTGGCCTGGCTGGGTGAAGTGGGTATTGACCGGGGTAGCACTGGCGTTGTCGGTGGTAACGCTTGGGTTTGGGGCTGTCGGTCTTGCGGCCACGGTATCAGCTGCTGCAGCTTCGGCAACGTCAGTTGCTGCGGGGTTAGCTGCGGCAACAGTGGCGATGACCGCTGTGGGGGCGCCGGTCGTTGCGGGGGTTTTTGCGGGCGCGGCAGCCACTGCGACTGCGGCTGGCGCTACGATTGCCGCTGCCGCCGCTGCCGCCACAGGGTGGGTTATCGCCTCCAAGGCAGCGATCACCGTCGGAGCGGGGCTCGGTGTTGTCGGCGGGACGTTGAGTGTCGCGGGGCTGGCTACTGCCGAGGTCGATAAAGCCATGGGGTGGGACCGTTCGCAAATCATCCGTAGGCTGGGGCGGGCCTCCCTCGGGTTTTCAATTGCCTCGTTGGTAGTGGGTATTGGGGGGGCTTATACCTCGTGGCACATGACCTACACCTCTGCGGCCTCAAAGGCGGCCGGAACCGGAAAACTGCTGGAAAGTCCCGCCGCCTTGGGGTTAATCGCGGGGGGCAAACGCATGTTGGGCTTATCCTACAAATTCACCGATAAATGGGGCATCACCCCATACAGCCAGCTTTTTGGGGCTACACGGGCTGTATTGAGATTTACCAATCTGGGGCGCTCGATTCAAGCGAGAGTCGGCTCACCGGCCACACCTCGACCGGAAGGCGGCGGCCCTGCTCCAGCCCAACCCCAGTCACAACCCACTGCCAGTCGAGTGGTCGATATGCCCGGCAGCAGCGCCGGCTTCTACCAGTCATTCAGAGAGGAAGCCTCGCGCATTCGCCAGCCCATCCTGGGGGAATTGTATCGAGGGTAGTCTTGGCAAACGCCGCATTAACCCAGACGCCGGGGCGACAACATCGCCTCGTTCAACCCCGCTCCCACCAACGCTTCGGGTAACGCCAGCCCACGCACCAGCGCCGCGCTGGCCTGGCCCATCGCCGGTGAGGTCTGGATGCCGTAGCCACCCTGGGCCGCGACCCAGAACAAGCCCTCTACCTGCGGATCAAAGCCACACACCAGGTCGCCATCGCTGACAAAACTGCGCAGCCCGGCCCAGGTGCGCGTGGGGCGGCGGATGCTCAGGGTGGTGGCCTGTTCGATGTGATAAATCCCCGTGGCGATGTCCAGTTCTTCGGGTTGCACGTCGTGGGGCTCGACCGGGTCGGCATTGGCCGGGGAGCCGAGGAACATGCCGGCGTCGGGCTTCATGTAGAACGAGCCGTCGAGGGCGGCCAGCTCCGGCCAGGCATGGATATTCACGTCTGCCGGCGGGGCGAAGATAAAGGCACTGCGGCGCTTGGGTTGCAGGCCGATTTTTTCGGCGCCGGCCAGTTCCGCGACTTGGTCGGCCCAGGCCCCGGCGGCGTTGATGATCACTGGGGCACTGAAGCGCTGTTGCGCGGTGCGCACTTGCCACTGGCCTTGATCGTCACGGGCCAGTTTCTGCACCTCGTTGTCGGTGTGGATTTGCCCGCCATTGCGCCGAATGCCACGCAAGTAGCCCTGGTACAGCGCGTCGGTGTCGATATCGCAGACCGTCGGGTCGTAGATCGCGCCGTGGACTTTTTCCGCGCGCAGGATCGGCAGCATGCGCAGCGCCTGCTCGGCACTCAGCAGCCGCGTCTCGGGCACCAGGGCCTTGGCGCTCAGGTATTGGCGCTGCAACTCGTCAGGGTCGCCCACCAGGTCCACCAGCAGTTCGCCACGGGGCGTGAGCAAGGGGTGTTCGCTGAAACCTGCGGGCGGGTGATCGAAGAAGTCGCGGCTGCCCAGGGTCAGGGCGCGCACTTGCGGCGTGCCGTAGGCCGCGATGTACAGGGCGGCGGAGCGGCCGGTTGCGTGATAGCCCGGCATGGACTCACGCTCCAGCACGATGACGCGGGCGTGTCGAGACAGCCAGTAACCGGCGCTGGCACCGGCGATGCCGCCGCCGATGATGAGGTAGTCGGCCTGGTTCATGGGTTCCTCCTTGAATATAAAAGCGCTGAAAGCCAATGTGGGAGCGGGCTTGCTCGCGAATGCGGTGTGTCAGTCTCTGGAAATATTGACTGATCCACTGCATTCGCGAGCAAGCCCGCTCCCACATGGTTTACCGCATTCCAGCTTAAGGGCGTTTACGCTCTACGGGGCGCAGCAAGTGCGTCGGCGGCGTCTCGCAGCTGATCTTGCGGCCCAGCAGGGTTTCAATCGACGGCAATTGATACGAATCGTCTTCCCCGGCAAAGCTGATCGATACACCCGCAGCGCCCGCCCGGCCGGTACGACCGATGCGGTGTACGTAGTCGTCCGGCACTTCCGGCAGGGTGAAGTTGATCACGTGGCTGATGCCATCGATATGAATCCCGCGGCCCGCCACATCGGTGGCCACCAGCACGCGGATCTTGCCCTCGCGAAAGCCTTCCAGGGTCTTGATGCGCTTGTGCTGCGGCACATCGCCCGACAACTGCGCGGCGTTGACGCCATCGCGTACCAGGCGTTCTTCGATGCGCCGGACTTCGTCCTTGCGGTTGGCAAACACCATGACCCGCTCCCAGCCGTTGTCGTTGACCAGGTTGTAGAGCAGCTTGTATTTGTCGGCACCGGCCACGGCATAGATATGCTGCTCGACGTTCTCGCTGGCAACGTTCAGTGCCTCGATCTCGACGATGGACGGGGCGGTGGTCCATTGCTTGGCAAGGTTCATCACGTCTTCGGTGAAGGTCGCGGAGAACAGCAGGGTCTGGCGCTCGTTTTTCGGTGGGGTCTGGCGAATGATCTGGCGCACTTGTGGGATAAAACCCATGTCGAGCATCCGGTCGGCTTCGTCCAGCACCATCACCTCGACCATGTCCAGGTGCACGTCGCCGCGCTGGTTGAAGTCCAGCAAACGGCCCGGGGTGGCGACCAGGATGTCGCAGTGCCGCGCTTCCAGGTGCTTGAGCTGTTTGTCGAAGTCCATGCCACCGACGAACGTCATGACGTTGAGGCCGGTGTACTTGGTCAGGTCGGCGGCGTCCTTGGCGATCTGCACCACCAGTTCGCGGGTCGGGGCGATGATCAGCGCCCGTGGCTCACCCATGTAGCGCTCTTTGGGCGGTGGGGTCTGCAGCAACTGGGTAATGATCGAGATCAGGAACGCAGCGGTCTTGCCGGTGCCGGTCTGGGCGCGGCCGATGGCGTCTTTGCCGGCCAGGGTAAAGCCCAGGACCTGGGCCTGGATCGGTGTGCAATACGGAAACCCCAGGTCCTGGATGGCGTGCATCAGTTCCGGAGCCAGCTTGAAGTCATGAAAGCGAGTCTTGCCCTCTTGGGGCTCGACCACGAAGTCTTCCAGCTTCCACGGCTTTACCACAGGTTTTGGCGCGCGTTCGCGGCGCGGTTTTTCTGCACGCGGCGGTTCTTCTGCGGGCTGGGCGGCGACAGGGGCCGGGACAGCAGGCGTGGCGGGCGGCGGTTTTGGCGAGGCAACAGGCGCGGTTCGGCCAGGCTGTTTACCATCATTGCGGCTGCCGGACGTTTGGACAGGGGCGCTGGGAACAGGGGCGAGTGGTTCAGCCTCGCTTTTACCGAACATCTTCTTGAGTGCTTTGAGCACGGTCATCTCATCAATTGGTTAAGGAATGTACGCCGGCCAGTGTAATGCAAGAATCGGGCGCGGCGTAGTGCGTTGGTCATGCGGCTACATAATGGCGGGCTTTGAGCCCAGGCGGCCGGACAACCAGGTGCCGATGTCGCGGATTTCTTCGGGTAACACCTCGTGACCCATTGGGTATTCCTGCCATGTCACGGTGACACCACGCAGCTTTAAATGCTCGTAGGCGCTGCGGCCCATGGCGTTCTGCACCACCTCATCGTACTGGCCATGCAGGCACAGGGCTGGAATTCGCTGCTGGCTGGCGGACAGTTCCAGCTCATCGCTGAAAGTCGGCGCATAAGTGGAGAGGGCAAGCACGCCACCCAAGGCACCCTGCCATTTCACAAACGCGGCGTGCAGGACCACGGCGCCACCCTGGGAAAAGCCGGCAAGGAAAATTCGCGAGGCGTCTATCCCGCTGGCTTTTTGTTGTTCGATCAAATCGATGACCATGTCTGCCGACTCATCCAGCTGTTCGCGGCTGATGGCCCGTGCCGGACTCATGGCCAATATGTCGTACCAGCTTGGCATCTCGTAGCCACCATTGATGGTCACCGCACGGGTCGGCGCCTGGGGCAATACAAAGCGCGTCGACAGCAAGGTTTCCTGCAACGCTTCGGCCACTGGCAGGAAGTCGTAGCGATCGGCACCCAGGCCATGCAACCAGATTACGCAGGCGTCTGCGGGCTTGGCGGGCTGAAGAATCAAGGGTTCGGTCATGTTTGCTCCAAAAATGTGCGTGCGCGCCGATGGGGGGCGTCGGGGCGGTGCGTGGACGGTGGCTCAGTTAACAAGATGTCGCATGGTTGACTGTTTTGCGATGGATCCTGGGCTGAAACGGCTCAGCAGACACTCTGGTACGCCGCTTGCTATGTGTAGGTCGATGTCAGAACTATCTGAGGACGGTAACACTATCAGTGACTGCCGCCTCTGGGATAGCCGCTGCAATTACAGCGAAAGCCTCTGTCGCTTGACCCAAAAAAAAGCCAACACGGGTCGATATCGCCTCATAAGGGTGCGCAGAGGTTGGAGCTCCGACACAACAAGAGCAATTGGAGGTTTGAATGAAGGTATTGAAGTCTACCCTGGCCATCGTGACCGCGGCGACCGTCCTGGGCATCAGTGGCCTGGCCCAGGCCGGTGCCACCCTGGATGCGGTACAGAAGAAAGGTTTTGTGCAATGTGGCGTCAGTGATGGTTTACCGGGGTTCTCGGTGCCGGATGCCAGCGGCAAGATCCTCGGGATCGACGCTGACTACTGCCGCGCCGTGGCCGCTGCCGTGTTCGGTGACGCGACCAAGGTCAAGTTCAGCCAGTTGAATGCCAAGGAGCGTTTCACCGCGCTGCAGTCTGGCGAAGTCGACATCCTCTCGCGCAACACCACCATGACCAGCTCCCGTGATGCGGGCATGGGCCTGAAATTCCCAGGGTTCATCACCTACTACGACGGCATCGGCTTTTTGGTCAACAGCAAGCTGGGGGTAAAAAGTGCCAAGGAACTGGACGGTGCAACCATCTGCATCCAGGCCGGTACTACCACTGAGCTGAACGTTTCCGACTACTTCCGTGGCAATAACCTCAAGTACACCCCGATCACCTTCGATACCTCCGACGAAAGCGCCAAGTCCCTGGAGTCCGGGCGCTGCGACGTGCTGACCTCCGACAAGTCGCAACTGTTCGCCCAGCGCAGCAAACTGGCCGCGCCGAAAGACTACGTGGTATTGCCGGAAACCATTTCCAAGGAGCCCCTGGGCCCGGTCGTGCGCAACGGCGACGACGAGTGGCTGGCCATCGTGCGTTGGGTAGGCTACGCCATGCTCAATGCTGAAGAAGCCGGCGTCACCTCGAAAAACGTCGAGGACCAAGCCAAGTCCACCAAGAACCCGGACGTTGCGCGTCTGCTGGGGGCTGACGGCGAATACGGCAAAGACCTGAAAGTGAAGAAGGACTGGGTGGTACAGATCGTCAAGCAGGTCGGCAACTACGGCGAAGTGTTCGAGCGCAACCTGGGCAAGAGCACCCCACTGGAAATCGACCGTGGCCTGAACGCGCTGTGGAACAACGGTGGCATTCAATACGCACCACCAGTGCGCTGATAGCTGATGGTTCTATCACCCGGTGGGCCAACCGCCGGGTGATGTTCTGTTCCATTATTCCTGGGGCACTTAATGCAAACTCAAATCGGCGCACCAAAACAGAAGCTCAGCTTCAGTGATCCAAAAGTGCGTGGGTGGCTGTTCCAGATCATCACCATCGTGGCGGTGGTCTCGTTGGGCTGGTACCTGTTTAACAACACGCAAACCAATCTTCAGCACCGGGGCATTACCTCCGGTTTCGACTTCCTGGAGCGCAGTGCCGGGTTTGGCATCGCTCAGCATTTGATCGACTACACCGAATCGGACAGTTATGCCCGGGTCTTTGTGATCGGCCTGCTCAACACCTTGCTGGTGACCGTGATCGGTGTGGTCCTGGCGACGCTGCTCGGGTTCGTCATTGGGGTGGCGCGGCTGTCACCGAACTGGATGATCAACAAACTGGCGACCGTGTATGTGGAAGTGTTCCGCAACATTCCGCCGTTGTTGCAGATCCTGTTCTGGTATTTCGCGGTGTTCCTGACCATGCCGTTGCCGCGCAACAGCCATAACCTGGGCGACACCTTCTTTATGAGCGCCCGGGGCCTGAATATGCCGGCGGCGCTGGCGGCCGACGGTTTTTGGCCGTTTGTGGCCAGTGTGGTGGTGGCCATCGTGGCAATCGTGCTGATGGCGCGTTGGGCCAACAAGCGCTTTGAAGCCACCGGCGTACCGTTCCATAAATTCTGGGCGGGCCTGGCGCTGTTCATCGTGATTCCGACGTTGTGCACCTTGATCTTCGGTGTGCCGCTGCACTGGGAAATACCCAGGCTTGCGGGTTTCAACTTTGTCGGCGGCTGGGTATTGATCCCCGAACTGCTGGCGCTGACCTTGGCACTGACCGTCTACACCGCCGCGTTTATCGCCGAAATCGTGCGCTCGGGCATTGAGTCGGTGAGCCACGGCCAGACCGAAGCTGCGCGCTCCCTGGGCCTGCGCCCGGGGCCTACGCTGCGCAAGGTCATTATCCCGCAAGCCCTGCGGGTGATCATTCCGCCTTTGACCAGCCAATACCTGAACCTGGCGAAAAACTCATCCCTGGCCGCCGGCATCGGCTACCCGGAGATGGTGTCGCTGTTTGCCGGCACGGTGCTCAACCAGACCGGCCAGGCCATCGAGGTCATTGCCATCACCATGAGCGTGTACCTGGCGATCAGCATCAGCATTTCCCTGCTGATGAACTGGTACAACAAGCGCATTGCGCTGATCGAGCGGTGAGGAAACCAGCATGACTTCCCATACTTTCAAACCTGACATGCCGCCACCGAACAAAGTGTTCGGGCCGATGGCATGGATGCGCGCCAACCTGTTCTCCAGTGGGTTCAACACCCTGCTGACGTTGCTGGCGATCTACCTGGTCTACTTGGTGGTGCCGCCGATTGTGCAGTGGGCGATCCTCGACGCGAACTGGGTCGGCACTACCCAGGCCGATTGCACCAAGGAGGGTGCTTGCTGGGTGTTTGTCCAGCAGCGCTTCGGGCAATTCATGTACGGCTATTACCCCGGCGACCTGCGCTGGCGCGTGGACCTGACCGTGTGGTTGGCCATCGTCGGCGTGGCGCCGTTGTTCATCTCGCGTTTTAAACCCAAGGCGATCTACGGCCTGGGCTTTCTGGTGGTGTACCCGATCATCGCCTTCTTCCTGCTGCACGGCGGAATCCTTGGCCTGGCCAACGTCGCGACCAGCCAATGGGGCGGGCTGATGCTGACCCTGGTGATCGCCACCGTCGGTATCGCTGGCGCCTTGCCGCTGGGCATCGTGCTGGCGTTGGGGCGGCGCTCCAAGATGCCGGCGATTCGCGTGATCTGTGTGACCTTTATCGAGTTCTGGCGCGGCGTGCCGTTGATCACGGTGCTGTTCATGGCGTCTGTGATGCTGCCGCTGTTCCTGCCAGAAGGCATGAACTTCGACAAGCTGCTGCGGGCGTTGATCGGCGTAATCCTGTTCCAGTCGGCCTACGTGGCGGAAGTGGTGCGCGGTGGCCTACAGGCGATTCCCAAGGGGCAATACGAAGCCGCCGCCGCGATGGGCCTGGGCTACTGGCGCAGCATGGGCCTGGTGATCCTGCCGCAAGCGTTGAAGCTGGTGATCCCCGGCATCGTCAACACTTTTATCGCGCTGTTCAAGGACACGAGCCTGGTGATCATCATCGGTCTGTTCGACCTGCTCAACAGCGTCAAGCAAGCCGCCTCCGACCCGAAATGGCTGGGCATGGCCACTGAGGGCTATGTGTTCGCGGCCCTGGTGTTCTGGATTTTCTGTTTTGGTATGTCGCGCTATTCCATTCATTTGGAACACAAGCTCGACACTGGCCACAAGCGTTAGGAGTTCTTTTGATGAGCGAAGCAATCAAACAGCCTGTGAGCCCTGAAGGCATTATCCAGATGCAGGGCGTCAACAAGTGGTACGGCCAGTTCCATGTGTTGAAAGACATCAACCTCAACGTCAAGCAGGGCGAGCGTATCGTGCTGTGCGGCCCGTCGGGCTCGGGCAAATCCACCACCATCCGCTGCCTCAACCGCCTGGAAGAACACCAGCAGGGGCGCATCGTGGTCGATGGCGTGGAGCTGACCAACGACCTCAAGCAGATCGAAAGCGTGCGCCGCGAAGTGGGCATGGTGTTCCAGCACTTCAACCTGTTCCCGCACCTGACCATCCTGCAGAACTGCACGCTGGCGCCGATGTGGGTGCGCAAGATGCCCAAGCGCAAGGCTGAGGAAATTGCCATGCACTACCTGGAACGCGTGCGCATCCCGGAGCAGGCCCACAAGTTTCCGGGGCAATTGTCCGGCGGCCAGCAACAGCGCGTGGCCATTGCCCGTGCCTTGTGCATGAAGCCGAAAATCATGCTGTTCGACGAGCCAACCTCGGCCCTCGACCCGGAGATGGTCAAGGAGGTGCTGGACACCATGATCGGCTTGGCTGAGGACGGCATGACCATGTTGTGCGTAACCCACGAAATGGGCTTTGCGCGCACCGTGGCCAACCGCGTGATCTTTATGGACAAAGGCGAGATCGTGGAACAGGCGGCGCCCAATGACTTCTTCGACAACCCGCAGAATGAGCGGACCCAGTTGTTCTTGAGTCAGATTTTGCATTGATTGCGATGTGATGTTCAAAAGCAAACCCGGCCTGGCGCCGGGTTTGTTTTTGCGGGCTAGGAAGCTTTGAGTGTTTCTGCGTCGTTGTTTACGGCATACGTGAAGGCTGCGCGCAAATCAGCACCTTCGGCGAGGACTTTTGCCTCCGCCAGCAAGTGTGGGTGACGGTCCAACAACCGCATCAACAGCACCAAGGGTTTGGGCGCCATAAGCTCACCGCGCTCATACCGAGAGAACGCGTTGTGGCCGCCCCCGGACAACCATTGCACCGCTTCCTTTTGTGTAAGGTGAAGTTTTCGACGGATGCGTTTCATCTCGGTGCCGATCATTTTCCGAGCTGCCAGAACCAACTCGTCACCTGCTTCTCCATAGCGATCGGCACTATCGGTCTCGGGGTCCCAAAAGCCGTCGCCGCAGGCTTTGCATTCCCAGCCTGAAAGATTGTCGACCCGACGCTCCATGCCGTGGACACTGATGGTTTCGCTGCGGCCCTCGAAATAGCTCAAGGCATCAGGGGCGCCACAGATGTAGCACAGCTCGGTTTTTTTCATGGATTTTTCTCCTTGAAGGAGATTACCGGAGGCCTTCCGTCTGTGCGGTAAGTGACCTTGATGTAAATCTCCCGGTCTTTTGAGTGAGTGTGGTACACGTCCTGCCAGACTCGATGGTCTCCATAAGTGGTCATCGACTTGTACAACATCCAGTTTTCCAACGCATAGATCACTTCCTGCATTTCCTCGATGCTCAAGCGCAGGTTCCAGGCACATTGCTGTGCTGTCTTGGTAAATGCGTTCCTCCCAAGCCGCCTGACATCCGCCTTTATCACCGCCAAATCGTAATGAGGTGTGTACTTTTCCATAAGACACCTGCGTTCAATAATTACCCTCAGAGGGTAATTTTACTAATCGAAAATTCGGTTCTTTTGCCCGCCTGAAAACCCTAGTGCGTTGCTTCCGTAGGCAACTCCGAATAGGCTGTACGAAAATTCATCCTATGATTGGACGAAAGCACCAGGCCCATGCCAAACATCGCCCCGCTTATCAAACGCTCCCTGGTCGATCTGGCCCTCGATCAACTGCGCCAGCGCATCACCCAGGGCAAGTGGGCCATTGGTGAACGCCTGCCCACCGAGCCGGAGCTGTCTGCCGAGCTGGGCATCAGCCGCAATACGGTGCGCGAGGCGATGCGCGTGCTGGCGTTTTCCGGGTTGATCGAGATCCGCCAAGGGGACGGCAGCTACCTACGCTCGATGACCGACCCGCTGGGGGTGATGAATGCCATGTCCCATTGCACCCTGGTCCAGGCCCAGGAGACGCGGCAGATTCTCGAAGTCGAGGCCATTGGCCTGGCGGCCTTGCGCCGTACGCCGGAGGATTTGCTACAGCTGCGCCAGGCGCTGCAGGCCAGTGGCGAGCACTACCACGGTGACCTGGAGCACTACATCCAGTGCGACCTGGTGTTCCACAAGCGCCTGGTGGATGCGGCCCACAACCCGGCCCTGAGTGAGCTGTACCAGTACTTTTCGAGCATTGTCGGCGCCCAGTTGCGCCAAACCCTGAATATCAAGCCGCGCCGCCAGGCGGTATTCGACCTGCATGTCGAACTGCTCGAGGCCGTGGAACAGCAGGACCCGGAGCGTGCCAAGGCGCTGTCCCGGCAGGTGATCAATGAACCTTGAACCCGAGAACGCCATGCCCCGTGCAGACAACGCCCTTGAAGAATTGCTGATCGACGCCGAAGCCGATGATGCGGTGGTCCAGCACAGCCCGGTGCAGGTGCATCGCCCGTGGCTGTTGTTGCTGGGCCTGATCCTGGTGGCGTTGAACCTGCGTCCGGCGCTGTCGAGCATGGCGCCGTTGCTCAGCGAAGTGTCCAGCAGCCTGGGGCTGTCGGCGGCCCAGGCCGGGCTGCTGACTACCTTGCCGGTACTGTGCCTGGGCCTGTTTGCGCCCATGGCGCCGATCCTGGCCCGCCGTTTTGGCGCCGAGCGGGTGGTGCTGGGGATTTTATTGACCCTGGCCGCCGGGATCATTCTGCGCAGCTCGTTCGGTGAGGTCGGGCTGTTCGCCGGCAGCCTGCTGGCCGGGGCCAGTATCGGCATCATCGGGGTGTTGTTGCCGGGTATCGTCAAGCGTGACTTTGCCAGGCAGGCCGGGGCCATGACCGGTGTCTACACCATGGCCCTGTGCCTGGGCGCGGCGTTGGCGGCCGGTGCCAGCGTGCCGTTGAGCCACTATTTCGCTGACAGCTGGAACATCGGCCTGGGCTTCTGGATGCTGCCGGCACTGGTGGCGGCGCTGTTCTGGTTGCCGCAAGTGGGGCACAGGCACGGTGCGCACCAGGTGGCTTATCGGGTCAAGGGGCTGTTGCGTGATCCGCTGGCCTGGCAGGTGACCTTGTATATGGGCCTGCAATCCTCCCTGGCCTACATCGTGTTCGGCTGGTTGCCGTCGATCCTCATCGGCCGTGGCCTGAGTGCCACCGAAGCCGGGTTGGCCCTGTCCGGCTCGATCATCGTGCAGTTGGCCAGTTCCCTGGCGGCACCCTGGTTGGCCACCCGTGGCAAGGACCAGCGCCTGGCAATCGTGGTGGTCATGCTGCTGACCCTCGGCGGTTTGTTCGGGTGCCTGTACGCACCGCTGGACGGTTTGTGGGGCTGGGCGATCCTGCTGGGCCTGGGCCAGGGTGGCACGTTCAGCCTGGCGCTGACCCTGATCGTGCTGCGCTCGCGCGACTCCCACGTGGCCGCCAACCTGTCGAGCATGGCCCAGGGCATCGGCTACACCCTGGCTTCCCTCGGCCCGTTCGCGGTCGGCCTGGTCCACGACTGGACCGGCGGCTGGACTGCCATCGGCTGGATTTTCGCGCTGATCGGCCTTGGCGCAATCGCCGCCGGGCTCGGCGCCGGGCGTGCGCTGTATGTGCAGGTCAGCAGCGAAAAACTCTAGAGGTACAGCACTTCCAGGGTCGCCGAGCCGTCGAGCGGGGTGTCGCGGCTCAGGTCCAGGTTCTGCCGGGCATTGATCACCGCTTCGACCTTGACCGTGCTGACCAGCTCCTGGATCGCCGACGGCCCGGCGGTGCTGCCCTGAATGTCGGTGAACCCCAAGTAGCTGTTGGCGCCGATATCGATGGGGTTGAGGTTGGCCGTGCGCCAGGCCAGGCCGCCTGTGGTGGACTCGGTGCCAAAGACCGTTGCGGTGCTGTCCACCAGGGTGTGGCGCGGGTCGAAGCTCATGGAGTAGAGGCCGATGCGATTGCCGCTGTGGTCCAGCCCCAGCCCGTAGTAAATCTCGCTGTTGACCGTGGCCGTGCCATCGCGATTGTCGCGCATGCGCAAGGCAAAGCGACTCGGGGCGTTGCAGCCGATACTGACTTGCAGTTGCTTGATTGGCAGGCGCGTGCCGCGTTCGAGGTTCAGGTCCTGCTGGGAAATCTTGCCGTAGTCGATCAGCCCGCCACTGGACAGCAGTGGGGTGCAGGCGGTGGGCGTGATCCGGCCCGTGACGCTCAGGTCGACGGTCGAGGCTGCTGTCGCAGGGAGGGCGGCCCACAGCAGCAGGGAAGAAACAGCCAGGCTCAAGTTGTTCATAAGACAGGTTCCAGAGGTCAGAGGTAGATGATTTCGAGGGTGCCGGAGCCGTTGATATGCACCACGTTGCGCAGGTCCAGGGACTGGATCGGAGCCAGGTAGGCCTTGACGCGTACCGTGCCGGCCAGGTGCTGGATGGCAATCGGGCCCTGGGTGTTGCCGACGCTGTTGGTGAAGCCCATCAGGCTGTTGGCGGCGATTGGGATTTGCCGGGCACTGGAGCTGCTCCACGCCCGGCCATTGCTGGTGGAGTCGGTGCGATACAGCGTGCCGAAACTATCGGCGCTGAAGTCTGCGGGGTCGATGTTCAGGTAGTAGCGTCCGATCTTGTTCCGGCTGGCGTCCAGGTCCAGGCCGTAGGCGGTTTCATCGGTGCCGCCGGTAGCCGAGCCGAAGCGGTTGTCATGCATCAGCAAGGCAAAGCGTGCGGGCGCATCGCAGCTCACGGAAAACTGCAAGGTGCGGGTGGGCAGTGGGTTTTCTTGGGTGGCGCTCAGGTCCTTGGCCAGCAACGTGCCGTAGTCCACCAGGCCGCCATTGGACAGCAATGGGGTGCAGGCGGCTGGGGCGAAGTGGGCGTGCAGGGTCAGTTCCCGGTAGCGCCCGCTCTGGCGTGCGTCGAATGTCCCGGACACTTCCCAGGTGGTTGCCTCACGCACGTGGGTGGCGGCCACATCGGCCCAGGCGCTGAGGCTCAGTTGCAGGGAAAACTGCCGGCCCTGGACCACGCTGGCACCTTGTACCGGTGCGACGCCATGGCCTGGCCGCCAGCTCAATGCGCTAGCGACGCTGGCCGGTGGCTGGCCGGCGCCAGGCAACAACCCCAGCTCCACGGCCTGGCCATCCAGCACGCCATCGCTGACATGCAGGGCATAGGTGCCGTGCTCGGTAAATTGCAGGCGGTGTGCATTTGCAGCCAGGGCGCTATAGAACACGCTCATGTCCGACGGTTGCGGGCAATTGAGGTTCAGGCTCAAGCGGCGTTCGCCGAGCAGACGCTGGGGGGCACTGTCGTTTTGTGCAAGACGGCTCATCTGGCCGAAGTCCAGCAGCGACTCGCTGATATTCAACTGGCACTCGTCATTGGCCAGGGCGTTGCCGGCGAGGCCGACGCTCAGCACTGCAGCGGTCAGTCGCCGCAGGGCGCGCAGAAGGGGCATGGTGATCTTCCTCATAAGGGGTTGCAGCGCGCGGGCGCGGTTTCGAAATACACCTGGGGATCGCCCTTGGCCGGCAGTTCGAACTGCAGCCGGCAACGCGCCAGACCTGGCGCGCTGACCCACAATCCCGATGGCTCCAGCACGTTGGGCAGAAACACCTGGCCGCTGTCCTGGACCAGGGTCACGAACTCGCCGCTGGCGGTACTGACCGAGGCCCCGCGGGGCAACAGCACGCCCTGTTCGGTGCGTGCGGTGAGCAACACCCGGCGGGTCAACGTCACTGCGAAGTCCACCCGATCCACCGCCCCGCGCCCGGCCGAGATCATCGTCAGGCCATTGTTGATATCGGCATTGCGCGGCAGCGAGCGGGTCTGCACTTCCACCGGGCTGCGGCCATAGGCGCTCACCTGGGGGACGACGGCCTGGCCTTGCCAGTCGGTCCATACCGGGCCGCTGGGGGTGCTCAGCTTGATCCCGCCCATGTCGCCCACCGCGACCACGGCAAAGGTGTCGCGCACCGGATAAGGGGAAAACGTCACGCCACCGTCGTGCACCACCACGCCGCCGCGGGCGCTGCCCTGGTAGCTTGAACGCTCGGCGTCGGAGCGGCTGTAACTGAAGTCCAGCTGGCTGTAGCGGGGCAGGGCGGAGACGCCGAGGGTGGTTTCCACTTGTTGGTCACGGGTATCGTGTTCGGCGCTGACGCGATAACTCAGTTGATCGTCGATCTGTTCGTTCAGTCCCAGCCCCGTGCGATGTTCGCCGCCCGAATTGCGGACCCAGCCCCGCACCCGACGGTTCTCACCCAACGGCAGGCTGACATTCAGGTACACCGCGTTGTCCTGCTGCTGGTGCCCGCCCATCTGCCACTCGGCACTGGCCGACAACGACACGCTACCGACGCTGGTGCCCCAGGACGCCAGGCCGCGGCTGCTGCTGTCGCCATCAAAGCTGCTGGAGCGCGACACCCCGGCACTGAACGCCCCCAGCCATGGGTGGGACCAGCCCACCGTGGCGCTCTGTTGATCGCGATAACGGGAGCGGCGCTGCTGGGTGGATTGCGGTTCATAGGTGGCTTCTTCCAGTTCCCGGTAGCCCGGTGTGCGCCAGGAGTTGGCTACGCTGAACGCCCATTGGTCATTCAGGCGCTGGGACCATGACAGGTCGGTCTGCACCCCCCGGACTTTGTCCGGGGCCTGGGTGTCGGCCACTTGGGTGGCCAATTGCACCTGGCTGTCGAGCCACGGCAGCCACCCCAGGCTCAGCCCCGCCGCCCGGTATTCGCTGGACGCCAGCACGCCACTGCCCAGGGACAGCTGCGGATGTACAGCGCCGGTCCAGCCCGCGCTGACCACCCACGGATCGTCGCCCTGGGCATCGCCGATATTGCGCACGCGGCCTGCCGCCACCGAATACCCCGGCGCGGGCAACCCAAGGCCGAGCATGGCGGCGGGGACCGTAAAGCGGCGTTCGCCACCGCTGCTTTCCTTGACCGTGACTTCGACGTCCGAGCGTGAGTTCAGGCGGCGCACATCGGTCAGGGAAAACGGCCCGGCTGGCACCACTGTGGAGTGAATCAACGCGCCGTTCTGCCGCACCTCGACCTGGGCCGGACTGTTGGCGATGCCTTCGATGGTTGCGCCCTGGCCTTGCTCCTGCAGGGCCTGTTCGGTGAGCACTTGCACCCCGGTGATCTGCGCGCCGGCCAGTACCGGGTTGTAGAGGTTGATCTGCCCCGTCTGCAGCACTGCCTGATGGTTGGCAAAGGTGCGTTGGGCGTAGGCTTCCAGGTGGGTGCTGCGCGACAGGCCATCCTGCCAGGTCTGTACCTGGCGGCTGCGCACGATCCAGTCACCGGCGTTGAAACCCACTTCGGTGTTGGCCGAGCCGAACCGGCTGTCGTCGTCACCGAAGCGGTTGTAGAACCCGGTGAGATCGTAATTGAGCAGGCCGGCAAATCCCCCGGTCCGATAGCCCGAGACGTCCTGTTGCAACGGCCGCAGCGCCTCGGTCGGCACCACCAGCGATACGCTGAGGTTGGCCGGCTCGGGTTCTACCAGGCTTTGCGGATACTGCGCGAGCACATCGTGACAGGGGCCGCTGTCATCGGGCACCACCAGGTTGGCGGCGTCCAGCAAGGCCTGGTCAAAGCACAGGCGGCCCTGTGCATCGAAGCGCACTTCCAGGCGCCCGCGGTGCTGGCCATTGACCCGCAAGGTCACGGCGTGCTGGCCTGCGGTAAAACGCGGGGCGTCCAGTAGCAGGCTGGCCAACTGCGGGTCGATACCGCGCTGGTGCAGGGTGGTGGCGTCGAAGCCCGGCTGCTCCTGGGCCCAGCCCGTGGCGGGCAATAGGACTCCCGCCAGCAGCAGGGTGGGGAAGGTGAACCGTGTGGGCACGGCGTTGCCGGCACGGCAGCTCAATACTGTTTTCACGAAAGGCACTCGAGTGATGGGCGTCTGTGCGCCCTGGCGACGGTCTTCGAGCAGGCCCACTGTGGGCGCCGGCTGACCAGCGAAAGCCGTCGACGATTGCGCGGGGGGTCTGGTGCCTCGCGTTGCTCTCGTTTTTTTCGCCGGCAAGCCGGCGCCTACAGGGGGGCAGGACGCCTGGCTCTTGGTTTTTTCGTCAGGTGATAGGGGCTTCGTAGGCGGCCACGGCAAAGCCATAGACGGTGGCCGGTTGCAGCCGCACTTTGCTGGCAGGGCCGCCGGTGGCCGGCACACTCAGGGTTTCCCCTGGCAACACGTAGGTGCGTGGCAGCATGGCCTTGCCATCGCCGGGCAGCAGGCGCAGTTCCTGGGCCAGGCGCACTACATACGGGCTGTCGTTGCGCACCTGCAGGGTGTTGCCGTGCTGCGACCAGGTGAGTCCGGTCCAGGGCGTGCGATTGGGCGCCAGGCCTTTTGGATGAATGATCACCGGCAGGTTCTGGCGGACCGTCACCCCCACACGGGCATGCCCCGCTTCGGTGGCCGGGCGGCCCTGGGGCATACCTTCGAAGATCGCCCGCTTCAGCCGTTGGGTCAGCAGCGGTTGCGGGCTTTGCAGGATAAACCGCACCAGTTGCGATTTGCCCGCCTCCACCCGCGACAGCGGCGGCGTGACCACCAGCAGCGGTTCGCTGTCTTCGGGAATGTCTTGCAAGGTGACGTGCAGCAGGGCCAGTTGGCTGTCGGTGTTGGTGACCGAAACAGCGGCCTCACCTTCGGCTTCGTAGACGATGACCACGGAGGTATCCGGGACCATGCCGTCGGCCTGCGCAGGGGCGCCAAACAGCAGTGTCAGGGCCACGATGCAGGCCCTGGTGTTGAACAATGTCGTCGTCATGACGGGGTTTTCCATGGGGGCTGCGTGAAGAGGTCAGAGGTAGCGCAAGTCCAGCACGATGGAGCCATCGAGCGGCACTTCCTGATTGAGGGTCAGGTACTGGGCGAAGTTGATGGACGTGTCGATGCGCAACTGGGCGCTCAACTGGCCGATAAAGTCGGGTTGGCGGTCACCGGGCGGGGCAAAGCCGACATAGGATTTGGGGTAGGCATTGGGTTCCGGCGACCAGGTTTCACCGTTGTCGCTGGAGGCCAGGGTTTGCATGGGTTGCGCGTCACCCACCGGGTTGCGGTAAGACAGCGCCACCGATCCCAGGCGCTCGGCCGGGACGTGAATGTTGCGGCCCAGGCCGTAGAAAAAACCGGGCGCCAGTGAGGACTCGGCGCGGTTGTCCAGCCCCACCAGGGCAAACAGCATCGGCCTGTTGCACTGCACGTTGAGCTCCAGCAATTGGCTGGGCAGCACGGTGAACTCGTTGGAGATCAATGTATGGGCAGGAATCTTCCCGTGATCGACCGTGCCGTCGTCAGACAGCGTGACGTGGCAGGCATCCGGTGTCAGGCGGCCGGTCACTACAAGGTCGACAAAGGAAGCGGCTAAGGTCGCCGCAGTGGTCGTCAACAAAAGCAATACTGTCAGGAGGCGAGGGAGCGTGTTCATCAGTGGGCGCCACGGGTCGGGGTGAATGCGGGCGATACAAAAACAACGCCCATGCCGCAGAGGGGTTGCCAGGCATGGGCGCCCATGGCGTTACAGGTATTTCACTTCAAGGGTTGCCGAGCCGTCGAGGGTGACCTCGTTGCTCAGGTCCAGGCTATCGGTACGGGCGATGCTGGTGACGACCAGCAGCTCGGTGACCATTTCCTTGACGGAGGCGGGCTGGGTGGCGTCGTCCAGGGCGGCGACTGCCATGTACAAGCCCGCGTCCCAGAACTTCTCGCTGTACCAGGTGTTGCCGCCGTCCCCGGAAGCAATCGGTTGCATCGCCACGCCATCGGCCACGGGATTGCGCAAGGTCAGTTGATACCAGCCCAGCTTCTGGGTGCCGTTGATCAGGCCCAGGCCGTAGTCGGAGGCCACGGTGGAGGATCCGGCACGGTTATCGATGGAGTGCAGGGCAAACTGAATCGGCGCATCGCACAGCACAGCCAGGGTGATGACGTGGCTGCCGATATGCGTCGGGTTGTCTGGGCGCAAGTCCTTGGCGGAAATCTTGCCGTGGTCGATCACCCCGCCGCCGGACAGGTTGGGGGTGCAGGCGCTAGGCACAATCAAGCCCTTGACGGTGAGGTCGACGGTCGATGCGGCGTAGGTGGTGGCGCAACCGAGCAGCATCAGGCTGGTGGCGAGGGCGGTAAACAGGGGCTTCATGGGGACGAATTCCTTTCGATTAGGTTTACAGATAGGTGACTTGGACCGTGGCGTGCCCATCGACGGGGACTTCGTCGGTCAGGGTCAGGCCATCGGCGGGGGCGATGTGGGTGTACAGGCGGATCTGTGCGTCGAAGTCCCGTACCGCAATCGGCACCAGTTGGTTGCCCAGGGCGACGGCCGTCAGCATGTTGTGGGTGAGCAGGCTGGTGGGTAGCCAGGTCACGCCGCCGTCCACGGAAGTGATGGTGCGCACCGCCACACCATCGGCCACGGGGGCATACAGATGGAACGCGGCACCGCCGAGTTTTTCCCCTTCTGCCGTCATGCCCAGGCCGTGCCAGCTGGCATGGTTGGCCGAGGAACCGGCGCGGTTGTCGACCGTGGTCAAGGTGAAGAACGTCGGCGCCTCGCAGCGCACGCTCAACTGCATGGATTGGCTGGGCAGTGCGGTGTACTGCTCGGCCTGGAGATCCCTGGCGGCCATTTTTCCGTAGTCGACCATGCCACCGCCGGAGATCAGCGGCGCACAGGCGCTGGGGGTAATGGTGCCTTTGACGGCGAGGTCGGTGCTGCTGGCGGCCAGGGCCAGTGGCGAGGCGGCAAGCCACAACACGGCCAATGGAATAGCGGTGGAAAAATGCATGATTGGAACCTTCCGTGTGGACGGGGTTTTAGTTACAGGTACAGCACTTCCAGGGTCGCGGAGCCGTCGATGGGCGTCTCTTGACTGAAGTCGAACTGGTCGGCACGGGCGATGCTGGCGCCGACTTCCAGGTCCATCACCAGGCTCTTGACCGGCAGCAGGGTGGTGGCGTCGTCCAGGGCGCCGGCGCCCCATAGGGTCTGCAGTTCCCAGTTGCGCTCGTTGTACCAGGTGCGGCCACCGTCACCGGAGGCGATAGGTTGCACACTCACGCCGTCGGCGAGCATGTTCAGCGGGGTCAGGTAAAACCGGCCCAACCGCTTGTTGCCATTGACCAGGCCCAGGCCGAAGTCGCTGCCGCTGGTGGAGGTGCCACTGCGGTTGTCGATGGGGTTGAGGGCGAAGGGAATGGTTGCGTCGCAATCGATGGTCAATTGCAGCGTCACCCGGGGCAATGAGGTGGGATTGTTCTGGAGCAGGTCCTTGGCGGCGATTTTTCCGTGGTCCACCACGCCCCCGGCGGAAAGCGCGGGAGTACAGGCATTCGGGGTGATCAGGCCTTTGACGGCCAGGTCCACGCTGCTGGCGGCGAAGGCGGAGGTAGCGCTGGCGAGCAACAGGGCGGTGCCCACCAGGTTTAGCGACTTGTTCATTTCAGGTTGTTCCAGTGCAAGTTCGGCGATTGATGCGTGCAGCCGGCAGTGCCTGTCCCTTGGAAGGGGCGGGTTGCAAGGCGGCTTGGCGTATCTGTTTCGGGGTGGCCGCAGTGCGGCCTGCCCGTTCCCTCTGATTGGGGTGGAGCGCAATTTAGCGACGGGGGGGAGCGGGGGAAATACAACTATTACGACAATCACCGGGAGGCGGAAATCAGTTTTGTTTGTGTCGGAATAGGTTGCTGGATATGTAGGAAAGTTGGGTTTTTCGTAGTTGTTGCATCGTCATGCCGCCATCCATAAGGCTATTTTCAGGCGGCGATAGCAGTCATGAGGGTTTGGCTGTTGCGTCAGCGCCCTCGTGCGCTGCAGGACGGATCGTCACAATGAGGTGAACATGGAGACTGACGTATCGTTGAGCGCAGTGCTTTCCCGTGAATTGACACCCTCGAGCGCCCCCCCATTGCATTGGCAGCACCTGACCGTATTGGTGGTGGAGGACCACTCCACCTACCGCGCGCTGATGGGCTGGTTCCTGAAAAAACTGGGGCTGGGCCATCACTTGGTTGGCGACGGGCAACACGGCCTGGCTGCCCTGGCCGAACGTCCGTTCGATCTGGTGATCAGCGATTGCCAGATGCCACTGATGGACGGCTACACCATGAGCCGGGCGATCCGCCTGCGCGAACACGCCAACGCACAGCGGCGTGTACCGATCATTGCCTTGACCGGCAACCTGGTCCACGACGATCCCCAACGCTGTCGTGATGCCGGCATGGACGCCTGGTTGCTCAAGCCGCTGAGCCTCGAGCAACTGCATGGCGTGCTGGCGCTATGGCTACCCGGCCCGGCGACCATCGCCCCGAGTGCCATCGCGCCGGTGCCCTGGCCGACCCGTGCCGGCCTGATCGAGACCTTTGGCGATGCCCGCGTAGTGGACCAGATGCTCACCAGCCTGCTGTGCGAAGCCCGGGAAGACAGCGCCGCCCTGGCTCACGCGCGCCAAGCCCTGGATGCGCCGTTGACCGCCGAGCGCCTGCACCGCCTGGTGGGCAGCCTGGCGTTCCTCGGCGTCGCCGAACTGGAGCTGCGCGGGATGAGCCTGATCGAGCGCATCCACACCCAGGGCATAGTGCTGAGCAAACAGCAGTTGGACGCCTTCCAGGAGGACTTGCGGGCGTACCTTCGTTACTTGGGGGCGTTGTGATCAGGGGGGCTTGTAGGTCATTGCCAATCTGTACTGCGGGTTATGTATGTAGGTAATTTCTGTTTACTTTGTAGGCTTTAAAAAAATCACTACAAAACACTGATCGCCACGCAAAAGCCTGGGGTATGGACGGTTGTTGAGGGCCGCCGGCGAGGGTATTTTGCGGGCTCAGTTGCCATCATCCGTGGGGATTTATGCTTCGCGTAATTATTGCTGACGATCATCCCATTGTGCGTATCGGGCAGAGAGTGGTGATCGAGGCGAACGGTCGGTGCAAAGTGGTGGGGGAGGCTGACGGGCCCGATGAGCTGCTGCGGTTACTGCAAACCACTGCGTGCGATGTGCTGGTGACCGACTTCGCCATGCCCGGCGGGCAGCAGGCCGATGGCTACGGCTTGCTCAGCCTGTTGCACCGCCAGTATCCACAGTTGCCGGTGATCCTGGTGACCATGTTTGCCAACGTCGCCACCCTACGGGCTTCTTTTGCCCATGGCGCCCAGGCCATTGTCGCCAAGAGTGCTTCGGCCAAGGAGTTGCCCCAGGCGATCAAGACGGTGAGCGCCGGCCAGACCTTTGTCAGTGAATGCCTGCGGGTGCAACTGGTGGAGGCGGGCACCGGCGATCAGTCGCAACAACCGCAATTGTCCGGCAAGGAACGGGAAGTGGTGCGCATGCTCGCCAGCGGCATGACGGTCAGCCAGATCGCTGCTCGGGTCAATCGCAGTATTTCCACCATCAGCAAACAGAAAAGCACGGCCATGAACCGCCTGTGTATTTCCACCGACGTGGATCTGTTCGCCTATGCCCGTAGCTGCGGCATGGTGCCTTAGGGGTTTACCCCTGGCATTCCCGGGATTGATGCCGATGGCGTTGCAGGCCATTGCACACTATCGTGACTGACTTCCCACCTTTGCCGGATGCAACCCATGAGCGACGCCCACAACGCCCTGATCAGCGAGTTCTACAGCGCCTTCCAGCGCCTGGATGCCGAGGCCATGAGTGCCTGCTACACCGAGGATGTGCGGTTCAGCGACCCGGCGTTCGGTGAACTGCGCGGGCGCGATGCCGGCGACATGTGGCGCATGCTCACCACCCGGGCCAAGGACTTTTCCCTGACCTTCGACCAAGTGCGCAGCGACGACACCCTCGGCAGCGCCCATTGGGTGGCGACGTATCTGTTCAGCCAGACCGGCAACACCGTGGTCAACGATATCCAGGCCCGTTTTGTGTTTCGCGACGGCAAGATCTGCGAGCACCACGACCACTTCGACCTGTGGCGTTGGTCGCGCCAGGCCCTGGGTGCGAAGGGCCTGCTGCTGGGCTGGACGCCGCTGGTGCGCAACGCGGTGCGCGCCCAGGCGTTGAAAGGGTTGAAGGCGTTCCAGGCCAGTCGTTGATAAGATTGGCGCTCTTTTCGTTTGCCAGAACCTTTTGTGAACAATCCACCTGAACCCATCGCGCCCAAGCCCTGGTTTGTCTACCTGGTGCGGGCGGCCAATGGCTCGCTCTATTGCGGGATCAGCAACGATCCGCTGCGCCGCTTTGCGATGCATCAGAGCGGCAAGGGCGCGCGGTTTTTCCTGTCCAGCCCGGCGGTCGCGCTGGTGTATACCGAGGCCTGCGCGAGCAAGGGCGAGGCGCTGCGCCAGGAACGCCTGATAAAAAAGCTCAAGAAAAGCGCCAAGGAGTGTCTGGCCCGGGCTTATCAATCTGACTGATCAGTTCCCATCAGGCCAATGGCTAGGCCGCAGGGTTTTTGCACGATAATCTGGCCGCTCCTTCATCTGGCGGAGTCCGGCATGTCTGAGTTGATCCTGCACCACTACCCCCAATCCCCTTTCGCGGAAAAAGCCCGCCTGCTCCTGGGCTACAAAGGGCTGTCCTGGCATTCGGTGACCATTCCCCCGGTGATGCCCAAGCCCGACCTGACGGCCCTGACCGGCGGCTACCGTAAAACCCCGGTGCTGCAAGTGGGTGCAGATATTTACTGCGACACCGCGCTGATCGCACGCCGCCTGGAACAGGAAAAGGCCACGCCGCCGCTGTTTCCCGAAGGCCAGGAACTGGTCAGCCAGAGCTTTGCCGCCTGGGCCGATTCGGTGGTGTTTTCCCATGCCGTGGCCTTGGTGTTCCAGCCCGAATCCCTGGCCGTGAAATTTGCCAAGGTGCCGCCGCAGTTGCTGCAGGTGCTGGTGGCCGACCGCAGCAAGATGTTCGGCGACGGCAGCGCCAGCCGCGTGCAACTGGACGTGGCGCGGCACCAGTGGCCGGCAATCATTGCGCGCCTTGAGCAGCAATTGCAGCGCCAGTCGGGGGATTTCCTGTTTGGCGAGCCATCGATTGCCGACTTTGCCATGGCCCATCCGTTGTGGTTCCTCAAAGGCTCGTCGGTGACCTCGCCGCTGGTGGATAACTATCCGGCTGCCAGCGCCTGGCTGGCGCGGGTCCTGGGCTTTGGGCATGGCACTGCCAGCGAGATGAGTGCCAAGCAGGCCCTGGAAATCGCCCGCGATAGCGCGCCTGCAGCGTTGCCGGATGAAGTGTTTGCAGAGCCCGACGGGTTCAAGGTCGGCCAGCAAGTGACCATCGCCGCGACCGACTATGGCGTCGACCCGGTGGCGGGGGAGTTGATGTTTGCCGGCCGTGAAGAACTGATCCTGCGTCGCGCGGATGAGCGCGGCGGCACTGTGCATGTGCACTTTCCGCGCCTGGGCTTCTTAATCCGTTAATCAAACCGCTATAGGCGTGGGTTAATGCGCAGATCGCCTGTGGGAGCGGGCAAGCCCGCTCCCACATTTGATCTGCGCTTAACTGATCGGCATTAGGGCTTGCTCGCGCCTACAGGTTCAGGGCGGACAGGATGGCATCCGGGTTGTAGTCGCGAATCTGCGTGCCATTCACGTCCACAAATGGAATCCCGCCGCCTCCCAGGGCCTCATAGGCCTTGCGGCCCTGGGTATCCTTTTCGATATCCACGCTCTTGTAGGGAATGCCTTTCTGATCGAGGAACCGCTGGGTCTGCTTGCAGTACCCGCACCACTCGGTGGTGTACAGCGTCACCCGGGCGGTGGCCCGCACCTGCTCCGGCACCACCTGCGAGGGGTTGAACAACCGCTCGATCTTGCCCCAGTTCTGGATCGCCACCACCACCAGCAGCACCAGCAGGACTTTCTTCAGGACCCCGCCGAGCATCAGTTACGGCGCTTGAGCTGGTCGGTCAGTTGGGTCGGCAAGCCCTTGATGATCAGGGTGCCGGCGGCTTCGTCATACTCGATCTTGTCGCCCAGCAGGTGCGCTTCAAAGCTGATGGACAAGCCTTCGGCGCGCCCGGTGAAGCGGCGGAACTGGTTGAGGGTGCGCTTATCGGCGGGGATTTCCGGTGACAGGCCGTAGTCCTTGTTGCGGATATGGTCGTAGAACGCCTTTGGCCGATCTTCATCGATCAAGCCCGACAGTTCTTCCAGGCCCATCGGCTCGCCGAGCTTGGCCTGGCTGCTGGCGTAGTCCACCAGGGTCTTGGTTTTCTCGCGGGCGGACTCGTCCGGCAGGTCTTCGCTCTCGACGAAGTCGCTGAAGGCCTTGAGCAGGGTGCGGGTCTCGCCCGGGCCGTCGACGCCTTCCTGGCAGCCGATAAAGTCGCGGAAGTACTCCGAGACCTTCTTGCCGTTCTTACCCTTGATAAACGAGATGTACTGCTTGGACTGCTTGTTGTTCTGCCATTCGGACACGTTGATCCGTGCCGCCAGGTGCAACTGGCCCAGGTCCAGGTGGCGCGAGGGCGTCACGTCCAGCTCGTCGGTCACCGCCACGCCTTCGCTGTGGTGCAGCAGGGCGATGGCCAGGTAGTCGGTCATGCCCTGTTGATAGTGGGCAAACAGCACGTGGCCGCCGACAGAGAGGTTGGATTCCTCCATCAGCTTCTGCAGGTGTTCCACGGCAATCCGGCTGAAGGCGGTGAAATCCTTGGCGCCGTCGAAATATTCCTTCAACCAGCCGCTGAACGGGTGCGCGCCGGACTCGGCATGGAACAAACCCCAGGCCTTGCCTTGCTTGGCGTTATAGCTCTCGTTGAGGTCGGCGAGCATGTTCTCGATGGCGGCGGACTCGGCCAGTTCGGAGTCACGGGCGTGGAGAACTGCGGGCGTGCCGTCGGGTTTTTTGTCGATCAGGTGGACGATGCAGTGACGGATCGGCATGGGCTTCTCGGCTGGTTGGGCGGGAGCGGTTGGCCTCCCGGAAAAAGTCGCCAGTGTACCGCACCCGTTGGTCGCGGCGTCGTTTGCAGCGGTTTTGGCAGGCCTCTGACGGCCCATATGCCTTTTTTTCACGGTTTAGAGCGATAAAGCTGACCAAATGGGTAGGTAGAAGCGGATATTTCCCCGTCTCTGTGCTAGTTTTGCCCCGTCTTACGCGATGTATCGGCGTTAAGCGTGCATTCAGCATTTGTCAGGTCGAACCAAACCCCGTTTCAAGCATCTATAACCCCGATCTCTCGCGGTTATGGCCAGGGGTGCCAGGCCTTGACGGTCGGGCTCGATGGCTGACACTGCACTCTGCAATCCAAATGAATTTGATAGGGAAGGAACACCACAATGGCTTTGACTAAAGACCAACTGATCGCTGATATCGCCGAATCCACTGACACCACCAAGGTTCAAGTACGTGCAGTACTGGAGCAACTGGCTCAGATCGTTGGTGACCAGCTGGACAACGGCGGCGAAATCACTCTGCCAGGTGTTGGCAAGCTGAAAGTGGCCGAGCGTCCAGCCCGTACCGGCCGTAACCCTTCGACTGGCGCTGCCATCGAAATCGCTGCGAAGAAAGTGATCAAGCTGGTTGTGGCCAAAGGCCTGACCGACTCGATCAACAAGTAATACGCAGCAAAAAAACCGTGCATCGGAGCGATCCGGGCACGGTTTTTTGTTGCCTGCGATTTGCCTCTAGCGCACCCAGCGCTGGCGCCAGATCTGTTGCTCGTTCTTGGTCTGGAAGGTCCATGCCACAAAACGGCTCTGTTTCTGGCCCTGGGACATCTCCACCACCTGGCTTTCCAGGACCCCGGCCTTTTTCAGCGCGGTCTCGATGGCAGGCAGGTTGGACGCTTTTGACACCAGAGTGCTGAACCACAGCACTTTATGCGCAAAATGCGCGCTTTCGGCGATCAATTGCGTGACAAACCGCGCCTCACCGCCCTCGCACCACAGCTCTGCCGATTGGCCGCCGAAGTTCAATACCGGCAATTTGCGCTTGGGATCGGCCTTGCCCAGGGCACGCCACTTGCGCTCGCTGCCTTTGGTCGCTTCATCCATGGAGGCATGGAAGGGGGGGTTGCACATGGTCAGGTCAAAACGCTCACCCGGCTCCAGCAGCCCCAGCAGAATATGCTTGGGATTGGTTTGCTGGCGCAGTTGGATGACCTTGCTCAGGTCATTGGACTGCACAATGGCCTTGGCGGCGGCCACGGCGGTCGGGTCGATCTCGGAGCCGAGGAAGTTCCAGCGGTAGTCCATGTAGCCGATCAGCGGATAGACGCAGTTGGCGCCCATGCCGATGTCCAGCACCTTGACGATCGAGCCACGGGGAATCTTGCCGTCGTTGACGCTGGCCAGCAGGTCGGCGAGGAAGTGCACGTAATCGGCACGGCCCGGCACCGGTGGGCACAGGTAGTCAGCCGGGATATCCCAGTGCTGCACGCCATAGAACGCCTTGAGCAGCGCCCGGTTGAACACCCGCACCGCGTCCGGGCTGGCGAAGTCGATGCTTTCCTTGCCGTAGGGGTTGAGGATCACATACTGGGCCAGTTCTGGCGTGGTCTTGATCAGCGCGGGGAAGTCGTAACGGCCCTGGTGGCGGTTGCGCGGGTGCAGGGTCGCTTCCTTGCGCGGCGCGACGGGCTTGGCCGTGGCGGCGGTTTTCGGCTTCTTGCGGGGCGGTTTGGGTGTGCTGGGGGCGGTCATGATGATTCTGGTGTTGGCTCAAAGTGGCGGCCATTGTCACACATCCTGAGCCCAACCCGTTCAACTGTAGGAGCCGGCTTGCCGGCGATGCGGGTGACTCGGTGTATCGGGCAGACCGAGGTGATGCTATCGCTGGCAAGCCGGCTCCTACATTGATTGGGTTTGCAGTGCCAAAAAAAAGAGACCCGAAGGTCTCTTTTTTACGCAGGCCGGCCCTTACAGGCTGGAAATCCGCGCATGTTGCTCCGCCAGCTTGCCCAACGCCTGTTCGGCCTCGGCCAGCTTGGCGCGTTCCTTGTCGATGACTTCGGCCGGGGCCTTGTCCACGAACGCCGCATTGGACAGCTTGCCGCCGACGCGCTGCACTTCGCCCTGCAAACGCAGGATTTCCTTGTCCAGGCGTGCCAGTTCGGCGCCTTTGTCGATCAGGCCGGCCATCGGCACCAGCACTTCCATCTCGCCAACCAGTGCGGTGGCAGACAGCGGTGCTTCGGCGCCATCAGCCAATACGGTGATCGACTCCAGCTTCGCCAGCTTCTTGAGCAAGGCGTCGTTCTCGGTGAGACGGCGCAGGTCTTCGGCACTGGCGTTCTTCACGAACACCGCCAAAGGCTTGCCCGGGCCGATGTTCATCTCGGCGCGGATGTTGCGCGTGCCGAGCATCAGGGCCTTGAGCCATTCGATATCGCTTTCGGCAGCCTCGTCGATGCGGGCTTCATTGGCCACCGGCCAAGGTTGCAGCATGATGGTCTTGCCTTCGATACCGGCCAGCGGCGCCAGGCGCTGCCAGATTTCTTCGGTGATGAACGGCATGAACGGATGCGCCAGGCGCAACGCCACTTCCAGCACGCGCACCAGGGTGCGACGGGTGCCGCGCTGGCGCTCGATCGGTGCGTTCTCGTCCCACAGCACCGGCTTGGACAGTTCCAGGTACCAGTCGCAATACTGGTTCCAGATGAACTCGTACAGCGCTTGTGCGGCCAGGTCGAAACGGAACTGGTCGAGTTGGCGGGTCACTTCGGCTTCGGTGCGCTGCAACTGCGAGATGATCCAGCGATCAGCCAGGGACAGCTCAAAGGCTTCGCCGTTCTGGCCGCAGTCTTCGCCCTTGTCCAGCACGTAGCGCGCCGCGTTCCAGATCTTGTTGCAGAAGTTGCGATAGCCTTCGACGCGGCCCATGTCGAACTTGATGTCGCGACCGGTGGACGCCAGCGAGCAGAAGGTGAAGCGCAGGGCATCGGTGCCGTAGCTGGCGATGCCGTCGGCGAACTCGTCGCGGGTCTGCTTCTCGATCTTTTTCGCCAGTTTCGGCTGCATCAGGCCCGAGGTGCGTTTTTGCACCAGGGTCTCCAGGTCGATGCCGTCGATGATGTCCAGCGGGTCCAGCACGTTGCCCTTGGACTTGGACATCTTCTGGCCCTGGCCATCACGCACCAGGCCGTGCACGTACACGGTCTTGAACGGTACCTGCGGGGTGCCGTCCTCGTTCTTCACCAAATGCATGGTGAGCATGATCATCCGGGCAACCCAGAAGAAAATGATGTCGAAACCGGTGACCAGCACGTCGGTGGAGTGGAATTTCTTCAGGAACTCGGTCTGCTGCGGCCAGCCCAGGGTCGAGAAGGTCCACAGGCCCGAACTGAACCAGGTGTCCAGCACGTCGTTGTCCTGTTGCAGCGCCACGTCCGCACCGAGGTTGTGCTTGGCGCGCACTTCGGCTTCATCGCGGCCGACGTAGACCTTGCCCGACTCGTCGTACCAGGCCGGAATGCGGTGGCCCCACCACAACTGACGGCTGATGCACCAATCCTGGATGTCGCGCATCCACGAGAAGTACATGTTTTCGTACTGTTTGGGCACGAACTGGATACGGCCGTCTTCCACGGCAGCAATCGCAGGTTCTGCCAACGGCTTGGTGGAGACGTACCACTGGTCGGTCAGCCACGGCTCGATCACCGTGCCGGAGCGGTCGCCTTTCGGTACTTTCAGGGCGTGGTCATCCACGCTGACCAACAGGCCGGCGGCATCGAACGCGGCAACGATCTGCTTGCGTGCTTCAAAGCGGTCGAGGCCGGCGTATTCGGCCGGGATCTTGCCGTCGATGCTGTCGTTCAGCGTGCCGTCGAGGTTGAACACCTGGCAGGCCGGCAGAACGGCGGCGTTCTTGTCGAAGATGTTCAGCAGCGGCAGGTTATGGCGCTTGCCGACTTCGTAGTCGTTGAAATCGTGGGCCGGGGTGATTTTCACGCAGCCGGTGCCGAATTCAGGGTCGCAGTAATCATCGGCGATGATCGGGATGCGGCGGCCGACCAATGGCAGCTCGACAAATTTGCCGATCAGGGCCTGGTAGCGTTCGTCTTGCGGGTTAACGGCCACGGCGGCGTCGCCGAGCATGGTTTCCGGACGGGTGGTGGCGACGATCAGGTAGTCGTTGCCTTCGGCGGTCTTGGCGCCATCGGCCAGCGGATACTTGAGGTTCCACAGGAAACCTTTCTCGTCGTGGTTTTCCACTTCAAGGTCGGAAATCGCCGTGTGCAGCTTGGTATCCCAGTTCACCAGGCGCTTGCCGCGGTAGATCAGGCCATCTTCGTGCAGGCGCACGAAAGCTTCCTTGACCGCTTCCGACAGGCCGTCGTCCATGGTGAAACGCTCGCGGCTCCAGTCTACGGACGAGCCGAGGCGACGGATCTGACGGCTGATATTGCCGCCGGACTGGTCCTTCCATTCCCAGATCTTTTCCAGGAATTTCTCGCGGCCCAGGTCGTGACGGCTCTGGCCGGTGGCTTCCAGTTGGCGCTCCACCAGCATCTGGGTGGCGATGCCGGCATGGTCGGTGCCCGGCTGCCACAGGGTGTTGCGACCCTGCATGCGGCGGAAACGGATCAGGGCGTCCATGATCGCGTTGTTGAAACCGTGACCCATGTGCAGGCTGCCGGTGACGTTCGGCGGCGGGATCATGATGGTGTAGGACTCGCCCGCACCTTGCGGAGCGAAATAGTTCTCGGACTCCCAGGTCTGGTACCAGGAAGTTTCAATAGCGTGCGGCTGGTAGGTCTTATCCATGCGCGGCGGGACCCTAGTTGGCATTTATTCAGGAAAGCCGACAAGTATAACGAGGGATAGGGGAGAGGGCGAGACGAAGAGAAGGGCTAAGACTGGCGCGGGTCAAATGTAGGAGCGGGCTTGCCCGCTCCTACAGGGGATCTCAGGACTGGTACTGGCTGAGCAACCGCTCCATGCGCGCATCCATCCGGCGCTTGATCTCGGTTTCGATGTGCGGGGCAAAGTCGTCGATCACGTCCTGCATGATCAATTGCGCAGCGGCGCGCAGTTCGTTGTCCAGGTGCAGCAGCAGAGCGTCGGGGGCTTTTTCGGCGGCAGGTTGCGTGGGCGCCGCTTGTACGACGGGCGGCTCGACAGGCTCGGCTACGCCAGGCTTGGCGCCGACCTGGTCGAACAGCAGGGGGATCTGTACCTCTTCTGCGACGGTATCGGTCAGCAGCGGTGGTTGCAGGTTGTCATCACCCAGCAACTGGCGGATCGACTCAAGGTCGTCCAGCAGGTGGTCAGACGGTTTTAGCGGGTTTGAAGTGTCCATCATGTGCTCAGAGTCGCTGTAATCGGTGATCTTGCAGAGAATAGCCCTGTTCGCGGTAGAAACGGAAACTCTCCCGCGCGGCCTGACGAATAGCCGGATCTTCCACCACCACTTCCGCCACGCGGGCGAAACCCTTGGCGAACGCCGGCACTTTCAGGTCCAGGTTGACCAACAGGTCATGGTGATCACCACAACTGTCGCCCACACCCAGTACCACCAGGCTCTCAGGCTCCGATTCTGCGGGGCCGTGGGGCACGAAGCTCTCGCCCTTGAAGCGCCACAGGCGGGCATCGAGGTCGTCACGCTGGGCGCTGTCGCTGCAATGCAGGTAGATGCGATGGCCCATGCGCCAGGCTTTTTCCGTGAGCTTGCAGGCAAAGTCCAGGCGCGCCGACGGATCGGCGCTGGGCAATATATAGAAGTCGACTTGGGTCATTACATGTCCTGCAGCGGCCTGCATGCTTTACCTGTAGGAGCGAGCTTGCTCGCGAAAATCGTTAACGATGACGCGTTCATTCTGAATGAACGCGTTGTCCTCAGGTTTTTCGCGAGCAAGCTCGCTCCTACAGGGTCAAGCAGGGGCCGTGATGTTTAGGCCTTGGCGCGATCCAGCAGGTATTGGGTCAGCAGCGGCACCGGACGACCGGTAGCGCCCTTGTCTTTGCCACCGCTGGTCCAGGCGGTGCCGGCGATGTCCAGGTGGGCCCAGTTGAAGTTCTTGGCAAAGCGCGACAGGAAGCAGGCGGCGGTGATGGTGCCGGCCTTTGGTCCGCCGATGTTGGCGATGTCGGCGAACGGGCTGTCCAGTTGCTCCTGGTACTCATCGAACAACGGCAGTTGCCACGCACGGTCGTCGGCGGCCTTGCCGGCGCTGAGCAGTTGCTCGACCAGCTCGTCGCTGTTGCCCAAAAGGCCCGAGGTATGGGAACCCAGGGCGACGATGCAGGCACCGGTCAGGGTCGCGATATCGATCACCGCCTGTGGCTTGAAGCGCTCGGCGTAGGTCAGGGCATCGCACAGCACCAGGCGACCTTCGGCGTCGGTGTTGAGGATTTCCACGGTCTGGCCGCTCATAGTGGTGACGATGTCACCTGGGCGCGCAGCCCCGCCGCTCGGCATGTTCTCGGCACAGGCCAGGATGCACACCAGGTTGATCGGCAGCTTGAGTTCGAGCACGGCACGCAGGGTGCCGAAGACACTGGCGGCGCCGCCCATGTCGTACTTCATCTCGTCCATGCCGGCGCCCGGCTTGAGGCTGATGCCGCCAGTGTCGAAGGTGATGCCTTTACCGACCAGGGCGAACGGCTTGTCGGCCTTCTTGCCGCCGTTGTATTGCATGACGATCAGGCGGGGTGGCTGGTCGCTGCCCTGGCCCACGGCATAGAACGAGCCCATGCCCAGTTCCTTGATCTTCTTCTCGTCGAGCACTTCGACTTTCAGGCCCTTGAACTCTTTACCCAAGGCCTTGGCCTGTTCGCCGAGGTAGGTCGGGTGGCAGATGTTGGGTGGCATATTGCCCAGGTCGCGGGTGAACGCCATGCCGGCGGCGATGGCCTGGGCGTGGGTGGTGGCGCGCTGTACTTCAGCCTGGGCGGCCTTGATGGTCAGCAGGGTGATTTTCTTCAGGGCGCGGGGTTCGGCTTTCTGGCTCTTGAACTGGTCGAAGGTGTAGCCGCCATCCAGCAGGGTTTCGGCCAGCAGGCGGGTCTTGCCATAGCTGTCGCGGCCCTTGACCACGATTTCGTCCAGCGCCAGTGCCGCATCGCTGCCGCCCAGGCCCTTGAGGGTGTTGAGGATGGCGCTGATGATCTTGCGGAACGGGCGGTCGCCCAGTTCGGCGTCCTTGCCCACGCCCACCAGCAATACGCGGTCGGCCTTGAGGTTGGGCAGGCTTTGCAGCAGCAGGCTTTGGCCGACCTTGCCGGCCAGGTCGCCACGCTTGAGCACGGCGCTGATGGCGCCACCGCTCAGTTCATCGACTTGTTTGGCGGCCGCGCCGAGCTTGCGGCCTTCGCCGATGGCGACCACGAGGGTGGCGGTCTTCAACGTTTCGGGGCTAACGCTTTTTACAACCAATTCCATGTTCGGGTCCCTTATATAAGGTCAAAGAGCCTGGAGTCTGTACTCCGGCCTGTAGGCTGGGCCGCCTGTAGGCGAGCCCGACAAGGCCCGCAGTTTGTACCGCGCCGCCCGAGCCTGACAACCCTTGACGCCAGCTTTGTGCACGGCTGTGAGCAAGCTCCGTGACAGGCGCCGACAATCACAGGATAATGCGCCATCTTTTTCGCCGGCCCGTGTCAACGGGGCGACTTGATATGCTTGCTTGTTTGGCCGCCTTAGCCTGACAACCCTGGAGTGTCTGGTTTGATTGTCTTCCGTTATCTGTCCCGCGAAGTCCTGCTGACCCTGAGTGCCGTGAGTGCGGTGTTGCTGGTCATCATCATGAGTGGTCGTTTCGTCAAATACCTGGCCCAGGCTGCCTCGGGGGCCCTGGATCCGGGTTCGCTGTTCCTGATCATGGGCTTTCGCCTGCCGGGGTTCCTGCAACTGATCCTGCCCCTGGGCCTGTTTCTCGGGATCCTGCTGGCCTATGGCCGGCTCTACCTCGAAAGCGAGATGACCGTGCTCTCTGCCACCGGCATGAGCCAGCAGCGCCTGCTGGCCATGACCATGGTCCCGGCCACTGGCGTGGCGCTGGTGGTGGCCTGGTTGAGCCTGAGCCTGGCCCCCCAGGGCGCCATGCAGTTCCAACTGGTGCTCAACAAACAGGACGCGATGACCGAGTTCGACACCCTCGAGCCGGGCCGCTTCCAGGCGCTCAACGACGGCACCCGCGTGACCTACACCGAGCGCATGACCGACGATCGGGCCAACCTCGGCGGCGTGTTCATCTCCGAGAAGCGCCTGGGCCAGGACAAGAAAGACCGTGGCATTTCCGTACTGGTGGCCGATAGCGGGCGCCAGGAAGTGCGTCCGGATGGCAGCCGCTACCTGATCCTGGAGAACGGCTATCGCTACGACGGCAGCCCCGGCCAGGCCGACTACCGCGCCATCAAGTACGACACCTACGGGGTGATGCTGGCCCGGCCGGATGTGAGCAACGAGGTCACCGACCGCGACGCGATCCCGACCCCGGCCCTGATCGGCAGCAAGGAGTTGCGCTCGATTGCCGAACTGCAATGGCGTATTTCCCTGCCACTGCTGGTGTTTATCGTCACGCTGATGGCGGTGCCGCTGTCCCGGGTCAACCCGCGCCAGGGCCGCTTCCTCAAGCTGCTGCCGGCGATCCTGCTGTACATGGCCTACCTGACCATCCTGATTTCCGCCCGTGGCTCCCTGGAGAAGGGCAAGCTGTCGCCGACCCTGGGGCTGTGGTGGGTCCACGGCATCTTCCTGGTGATTGGCCTGGGCCTGCTGTATTGGGAACCGATTCGCTTGAAAATGCAGAGCCGTCGCGGCATGAAGGAGATGGCTCGTGGGTAAGTTGGATCGCTACATCGGTAGCAGCGTACTGGTCGCCATCCTGGCGGTATTGGGCATCATCCTCGGGTTGGCGTCGTTGTTTGCCTTCATTGATGAAGTGGGCAACGTCACCGATACCTACACGGTCACTGACGTACTGAGCTACGTGGCGCTGACCGCACCGCGCCGCCTCTACGACATGATGCCGATGGCCGCGCTGATCGGCTGCCTGATCGGCCTGGGCAGCCTGGCCAGCAACAGCGAGCTGACCATCATGCGCGCGGCGGGGGTGTCCATCGCCCGTATCGTCTGGGCCGTGATGAAACCCATGCTGCTGCTGATGGCCGCCAGTGTATTGATCGGCGAATACGTGGCGCCACCGGCGGAAACCACCGCCCAGGCCAACCGTGCGCTGGCCCAGGGTTCGGGCGATGCCCAGAGCTCCAAGCGAGGCCTGTGGCACCGCCAGGGCGATGAATTCATCCACATCAACGCGGTGCAACCCGGTGGCCTGTTGGTGGGTGTCACCCGTTATCGCTTTGATGAAGAGCGCCACATGCTGTCGTCGAGCTTTGCCAAACGGGCACAGTTCAATGACAACCAGTGGGTGTTGAGCGATGTCACCACCACTCATTTCCGCAACCCCGGCAAAGGCACCGAGGCCAGCACCGAGGTGATCAACGAGCCGACACAGGCCTGGGACATCGCGCTCAAGCCGGAACTGCTCAATACCGTGGTGATGATCCCGGAAAGCCTGCCGATCTCCGGTTTGTGGAGCTATATCCACTACCTCAAGGACCAGGGCCTGAACAACGGCCGCTACTGGCTGGCATTTTGGGTCAAGGTGTTGCAGCCGGTGGTGACCGCTGCACTGGTGTTGATGGCGATTTCGTTTATTTTCGGCCCGTTGCGCTCGGTAACCCTGGGCCAGCGGGTATTTACCGGGGTATTGGTCGGTTTCACCTTCCGCATTGCCCAGGACCTGCTGGGGCCGTCGAGCCTGGTATTCGGCTTCTCGCCGCTGTTTGCGGTGCTGGTGCCGACCGCCATCTGTGCCCTGGCCGGGTTCTGGCTGCTGCGCCGGGCCGGTTGATCCGCGCTTGTTGAACAAAAAATGCCCCATTCGCAAGAACGGGGCATTTTTGTTATTGGTCGCCAAAGATGACGTCTGGCCCGAGCATCAGGTACAATTCCCGGCTATTTTTCAGCGGGCAATCTGCCTGCAGCCTTTTTGAGTGTTGATCCGTGAGTGATTTGAGTCATATCCGCAATTTCTCCATCATCGCCCACATTGACCATGGTAAGTCGACGCTGGCCGATCGATTCATCCAGATGTGCGGCGGCCTTGCCGAGCGTGAAATGGAAGCCCAGGTCCTGGACTCCATGGACCTCGAACGCGAGCGCGGGATCACCATCAAGGCCCACAGCGTTACCCTGTACTACACCGCCAAAGACGGTATCAAGTACCAGCTGAACTTCATTGACACCCCGGGCCACGTCGACTTTACCTATGAAGTCAGCCGTTCCCTGGCGGCCTGTGAAGGCGCGTTGCTGGTAGTGGATGCGGGCCAGGGCGTAGAAGCCCAGTCCGTGGCCAACTGCTACACCGCCATCGAGCAGGGCCTGGAAGTCATGCCGGTGCTGAACAAGATCGACCTGCCACAGGCCGATCCGGACCGCGTGAAGGAAGAAATCGAAAAAATCATCGGCATTGACGCCACCGACGCCGTCGAGTGCAGCGCCAAGACTGGCCTGGGTGTCGACGAAGTGCTCGAGCGCCTGGTCAAGACCATTCCCGCGCCAACCGGCAACTACGAAGATCCGCTGCAAGCGTTGATCATCGACTCCTGGTTCGACAACTACCTGGGCGTTGTGTCCCTGGTACGCGTGCGCCATGGCCGGGTGAAGAAGGGCGACAAGATTCTGGTCAAGTCCACCGGCAAGATCCACCTGGTGGACAGCGTCGGTGTATTCAACCCCAAGCACACCGCTACCACTGATCTGAAAGCCGGTGAAGTAGGCTTCATCATTGCCGGTATCAAGGATATCCACGGTGCGCCGGTCGGTGACACCCTGACCTTGAGCTCGACGCCTGATGTCGACGTGCTGCCAGGTTTCAAGCGCATCCAGCCACAGGTTTATGCCGGTCTGTTCCCGGTCAGCTCCGACGACTTCGAGGATTTTCGCGAAGCCCTGCAAAAGCTGACCCTCAACGACTCGTCGTTGCAGTACACCCCGGAAAGCTCCGATGCCCTGGGCTTCGGCTTCCGCTGCGGGTTCCTGGGCATGCTGCACATGGAGATCATCCAGGAGCGCCTGGAGCGCGAGTACGACCTGGACCTGATCACCACCGCGCCAACCGTTATTTTTGAGCTGGCGCTGAAAACCGGTGAAACGATTTACGTCGACAACCCGTCCAAGTTGCCGGATCTGTCGTCCATCGAAGACATGCGCGAACCGATCGTGCGCGCCAATATTCTCGTGCCGCAGGAACACCTGGGCAACGTCATTACCCTGTGTATCGAAAAGCGTGGCGTGCAGCACGACATGCTGTTCCTCGGTACCCAGGTCCAAGTGACCTACGATTTGCCGATGAACGAAGTGGTCCTGGACTTCTTTGACCGTCTCAAATCCACCAGTCGCGGCTATGCTTCGCTGGATTACCATTTCGACCGTTATCAATCGGCCAATCTGGTGAAGCTCGATGTATTGATCAACGGTGACAAGGTTGATGCCCTGGCGCTCATCGTCCACAAGGACAATGCGCACTACAAAGGTCGCCAACTGACCGAGAAGATGAAAGAACTGATTCCGCGCCAGATGTTCGACGTCGCGATCCAGGCCGCCATTGGCGGGCAGATCATTGCGCGGACTTCCGTCAAGGCACTCAGAAAGAACGTACTGGCCAAATGCTATGGCGGCGACGTGAGCCGTAAGCGCAAGCTGCTCGAGAAGCAAAAGGCCGGTAAAAAACGCATGAAGCAAGTGGGCAACGTGGAAATTCCACAAGAAGCCTTCCTTGCGGTGCTCAGGTTGGATAGTTAGGTCCTATGTCACTAAATTTCCCGCTGTTGCTGGTCATCGCCGTTGCCGTCTGTGGTCTCCTGGCGCTGCTCGATCTGCTGTTCTTCGCCCCGCGTCGTCGGGCGGCCATCGCGTCCTATCAGGGCAGCGTCAGCCAGCCCGATGGCGTAGTGATCGAGAAGCTGAACAAAGAGCCTTTGCTGGTTGAATACGGCAAGTCGTTCTTCCCGGTGTTGTTCATCGTGCTGGTGCTGCGCTCGTTTCTGGTAGAGCCGTTCCAGATTCCTTCGGGCTCGATGAAACCAACCCTGGATGTGGGCGACTTCATCCTGGTGAACAAGTTTTCCTACGGGATCCGCTTGCCGGTGATCGACAAGAAAATCATCGAGGTGGGTGATCCGCAGCGCGGCGATGTGATGGTGTTCCGCTACCCAAGCGACCCGAACGTCAACTACATCAAGCGTGTGGTCGGCCTGCCGGGTGACGTGATCCGCTACACCAGCGACAAGCGCCTGTTCGTCAATGGCGAATCGGTGGCCGAGAAACTCATCGGTTCCGAGCCGAACACCCTGGGCAGCGCCGAGCTGTACGAGGAAAAACTCGGGGCGGTCGAGCACCAGATCCGCAAGGAAATGAGCCGCTACCGTTCGCCGCCCGACAACCAGTGGACCGTGCCTGCCGGGCACTACTTCATGATGGGCGACAACCGCGACAACTCCAATGACAGCCGCTACTGGGATGATCCAAGCATTCCCAAGGAGCTGCTGGGCATGGTTCCCGACCAGAATATCGTCGGCAAGGCCTTCGCGGTCTGGATGAGCTGGCCCGAACCCAAGCTCAGCCACCTGCCGAACTTCTCGCGGGTGGGGCTGATCAAGTAATCCATGCGGCGCTGTGAACACAGCGCCGAATGCTTTTCTGGGGCTTGGACATTGGTCCGGCCTCGAGCAACACACAGCATTGCCAGGATTTGAATTTGAACACAGCGTTAATCGTCGATGGCCTTTGCCGCCACGTACTGAAAGTAGGTAAACCGTGAGCGTTTCTTTGAGTCGTCTTGAGCGTCAGCTCGGCTACACCTTCAAGGACCAGGAATTGATGGTCCTTGCCCTCACACACCGCAGTTTTGCCGGGCGCAACAACGAACGCCTGGAATTCCTCGGTGATGCCATCCTCAACTTCGCCGCTGGCGAAGCCCTGTTCAACCGCTTCCCCCTGGCCCGTGAAGGCCAGTTGTCGCGCCTGCGCGCGCGCCTGGTGAAAGGCGAGACCCTGGCCGTCCTGGCCCGTGGTTTTGACTTGGGCGAATACCTGCGCCTGGGTTCCGGCGAGTTGAAAAGCGGCGGTTTCCGCCGCGAGTCGATCCTGGCCGATGCCCTGGAAGCCCTGATCGGCGCGATCTATCTCGATGCCGGGATGGAAGTGGCCAAGGAGCGGGTCATGGCCTGGCTGGCGTCGGAAATCGACAGCCTGACCCTGGTGGATACCAACAAGGATCCCAAGACCCGCTTGCAGGAATTTTTGCAGTCGCGCGGCTGCGAACTGCCACGCTACGAAGTGGTGGATATCCAGGGTGAGCCGCATTGCCGTGTGTTCTTCGTCGAATGCGAAGTCACCTTATTGAACGAAAAAAGCCGAGGTCAGGGTGTGAGCCGTCGTATTGCCGAACAGGTAGCGGCCGCTGCAGCACTGATTGCCCTGGGCGTGGAGAATGGCCATGACTGATTCAACCGCAACACGCTGTGGCTATGTTGCCATCGTCGGCCGTCCCAACGTGGGCAAGTCCACGCTGCTCAACCATATCCTGGGGCAGAAGCTGGCGATCACCTCGCGCAAGCCGCAGACCACCCGCCACAACATGCTGGGCATCAAGACCGAAGGCAACGTGCAAGCGGTCTATGTCGACACCCCGGGCATGCACAAAGGCGGCGAGAAAGCCCTGAACCGCTACATGAACAAGACCGCTTCGGCGGCGTTGAAAGACGTCGACGTGGTGATCTTCGTGGTTGACCGCACCAAGTGGACCGATGAGGACCAGATGGTGCTGGAGCGTGTGCAGTATGTCACCGGCCCGTTGATCGTCGCGCTGAACAAGACCGACCGTATCGAAGACAAAGCCGAGTTGATGCCGCACCTGAGCTGGTTGCAGGAACAACTGCCGAACGCCCAGATCATGCCGATCTCGGCCCAGCACGGGCACAACCTCGAAGCCCTGGAGCGGGTGATCGCCGGCTACCTGCCGGAGAACGAGCACTTCTTCCCGGAAGACCAGATCACCGACCGCAGCAGCCGTTTCCTCGCCGCCGAACTGGTACGCGAGAAAATCATGCGCCAGATGGGTGCCGAGCTGCCGTACCAGATCACCGTGGAAATCGAAGAGTTCAAGCAGCAGGGCAAGACCCTGCATATCCATGCGCTGATCCTCGTCGAACGTGACGGCCAGAAAAAAATCATCATTGGCGACAAGGGCGAGCGCATCAAGCGCATCGGCACCGAGGCGCGCAAGGACATGGAATTGCTGTTCGATTCCAAGATCATGCTTAACCTGTGGGTGAAGGTTAAGGGTGGCTGGTCTGATGATGAGCGCGCACTGCGCTCCCTGGGCTACGGCGACCTGTAATCAGTCACCAGTAACACCGCAGGACAAAATGTGGGAGCGGGCTTGTGTGGGAGCTGGCTTGCCTGCGATAGCATCGCCTCGGTCTACGTGACACATCGAGGCGTCTGCATCGCAGGCAAGCCAGCTCCCACACAAGACAGGTCCCACATTGGTTTATCGCTGTTCTTAAGTTCTGCGAAGAGACATTCATGTCCCAATCCCCACCCCCCAGCCAACCCGCCTACGTCCTGCACAGCCGCGCCTACCGCGAGACCAGCGCCCTGGTGGACTTCCTCACGCCCCAAGGCCGGCTACGCGCGGTACTGCGCAGCGCGCGGGGCAAGGCGGGCACGTTGGCGCGGCCATTCGTGGCCCTGGAGGTGGAGTTTCGCGGCAAGGGTGAGCTGAAAAACGTCGGCCGCCTGGAAAGCATCGGCACCTCGGCCTGGCTCAATGGCGAGGCGCTGTTCAGTGGCCTGTACCTCAACGAATTGCTGATCCGCCTGCTGCCCGCCGAAGACCCGCACCCCGCGGTGTTCGATCACTACGCCGCCACCTTGCTGGCCCTGGCCGAAGGCCGTCCCCTGGAGCCGCTGTTGCGTGCCTTCGAATGGCGCCTGCTCGACGACCTGGGCTACGGTTTTGAACTGAGCAACGACCTGCACGGCGAGCCAATCGCCAGCGACGGCATGTACCGCCTGCAAGTGGACGCCGGGCTGGAGCGCGTCTATCTGCTGCAACCGGGCCTGTTCCAGGGCACCGAACTGCTGGCCATGAGCGAGGCTGACTGGACAGCGCCTGGTGCCCTGTCTGCCGCCAAGCGCCTGATGCGCCAGGCCCTGGCCGTGCATCTGGGCGGTCGGCCGCTGGTCAGTCGCGAGTTGTTTCGAAAGCCCTGACATCCCCGTGTATGCTGTGCACCGATTCTTTCCCTTTTCAGGAGCGCTTCCGTGACCACCAGCAATCGCATTCTTCTTGGCGTCAACATCGACCACGTCGCCACCCTGCGCCAGGCCCGGGGCACTCGCTACCCTGATCCGGTGAAGGCTGCGCTGGATGCCGAAGAAGCAGGCGCCGACGGGATCACCGTGCACCTGCGCGAAGACCGCCGGCACATCCAGGAGCGCGACGTACTGGTGCTCAAGGACGTGCTGCAAACCCGCATGAACTTCGAAATGGGCATCACCGAAGAAATGATGGCCTTCGCCGAGCGCATCCGCCCGGCACATATCTGCCTGGTCCCGGAAACCCGCCAGGAACTGACCACCGAAGGCGGCCTGGATGTGGCCGGCCAGGAAGCGCGGATCAAAGCCGCCGTCGAGCGCCTGTCGCAGATCGGCAGTGAAGTCTCGCTGTTTATCGACGCCGACGAACGGCAGATCGAAGCCTCGCGCCGTGTGGGCGCCCCGGCCATTGAGTTGCACACCGGGCGCTACGCCGATGCCACAACCCCGACCGAAGTCGCCGACGAACTGCAACGCATCATCGATGGCGTGGCCTGCGGCCTGCGTGAGGGCCTGGTGGTCAACGCCGGCCATGGCCTGCACTACCACAACGTCGAAGCCGTGGCGGCGATCAAGGGCGTCAACGAACTGAACATCGGCCACGCCCTGGTCGCCCATGCGCTGTTCGTCGGTTTCAAGGGCGCGGTCGCTGAGATGAAAGCGCTGATCCTGGCCGCCGCCAAGCCCTAACCAACGCTGAAGATCCAACGTGGGACGGGCTTGTGTAGGAGCGGGCTTGCCCGCGATAAGGGAGTTTCAGTCGATACCTCTATTGACTGACACAGCGCTATCGCGGGCAAGCCCGCTCCTACACAAGCCCTTTCCCACATGCGGCAATGCGAAGCCTTACTGTTTAGCCGGCAGGGGTGTATCGTATTTGCCCTTTGCGGGCCCTGGGCCCGCGCAGATCCGTGAGGTTGTTGTGTCCCGATCCTTTTCCCGTCGACAAATCCTTGGTGGCCTCGCCGGCCTGGCAGTGGTGGGTGTCGGTGCCGGTGGCGCCTATCGCTACTGGCTGGGGAAAGTCGCGGACGCCAGCGCCGGGCGTGATTACGAGTTGATTGCCGCACCGTTGGACGTGGAACTGGTGCCGGGACACAAGACCCAAGCCTGGGCCTTTGGCCCCTCGGCGCCGGGCACCGAGTTGCGTGTACGCCAGGGCGAATGGCTGCGGGTGCGCTTTATCAACCACCTGCCCGTTGCCACCACCATCCACTGGCACGGCATCCGCCTGCCCCTGGAAATGGACGGCGTGCCGTACGTCTCGCAATTGCCGGTACTGCCTGGCGAGTATTTCGACTACCAGTTCCGCGTGCCCGACGCCGGCAGCTACTGGTATCACCCCCATGTCAGCAGCAGCGAAGAACTGGGCCGTGGCCTGGTCGGCCCATTGATTGTCGAGGAGCGCGAGCCCACCGGCTTCCAGCACGAACGCACCCTGAGCCTGAAAAACTGGCATATCGACGAGCAGGGTGAATTTGTCGAGTTCAGCATCCCCCGCGAAGCAGCCCGTGGCGGTACGGCCGGGCGCCTGTCGACCATCAACGGTGTGCCGCAGGCGGTCATCGACCTGCCTGCCGGGCAAATCACCCGGGTGCGCCTGCTCAACCTCGACAACACCCTGACCTATCGCCTGAACATTCCCAACGCCCAGGCGCAGATCTACGCGCTGGACGGCAACCCCATCGAGCCACGGCCTTTGGGCAAGGAATACTGGCTAGGCCCGGGCATGCGCATCTGCCTGGCAATCAAGGCTCCGCCGGCCGGCGAAGAGCTGTCGATCCGCAATGGCCCGGTGCGCCTGGGTACCTTCCGCTCGGTGGCTAATACTGATGCGCCGGGCGAGTGGCCGCCCGCGTTGCCGGCCAACCCGATTGCCGAGCCGGACCTGGCCAATGCCGAGAAACTCAACTTCAATTTCGAATGGGTCGGCTCGGTCTCGGTCAACGTCGAAAACAGGCCGCCGAGCCTGTGGCAGATCAACGGCCAGGCCTGGGATATCACCGACAAGACCTGCGCCGACCGGCCGATTGCCAAGCTCGAGTTGGGCAAGAGCTACATCTTTGAATTGAAAAACATGACCCAGTACCAGCACCCGATCCATCTGCATGGCATGAGCTTCAAGGTCATCGCCTCGAACCGCCATAAAGTGACGCCGTACTTCACCGACACCTACCTGCTGGGCAAGAACGAGCGCGCCCGCGTGGCGTTGGTGGCGGATAACCCCGGGGTGTGGATGTTCCATTGCCATGTGATCGACCACATGGAAACCGGCCTGATGGCCGCCATCGAGGTGGCGTGATGCGCCAGATTCGCCCCACGGCGATCATCGACCGCAGCCGTGACCAGGACTTCATGCGTGAAGCCCTGGCTCTTGCCGCCCAGGGCGCGGCCCTGGGTGAAGTACCGGTAGGCGCGGTGCTGGTGCAGGACGGCGAAATCATCGGGCGCGGCTTCAACTGCCCGATCAGCGGCAGCGACCCCAGCGCCCATGCCGAGATGGTCGCCATCCGCGCGGCGGCCCAGGCCGTCAGCAACTACCGCCTGCCGGGCAGCACGCTGTACGTGACCCTTGAGCCGTGCAGCATGTGCGCCGGGCTGATCGTCCACTCGCGCATCGCCCGGGTGGTGTACGGCGCGCTGGAGCCCAAGGCCGGGATTGTGCAGAGCCAGGGGCAGTTCTTCAGCCAGGGCTTTCTCAATCACCGGGTGTTGTATGAAGGCGGGGTACTGGCCGAGGAGTGTGGGACGGTGTTGAGTGAGTTCTTCAAGGCCAGAAGGGCCAAGCCCAGCACCTGATCTCAATGTGAAAACCCAATCACTGTGGGAGCTGGCTTGCCTGCGATAGCGGTCTGCCAGTTGCCAAATGTGTAGCTGACCCACCGCTATCGCAGGCAAGCCAGCTCCCACATTCTTGATCTGCATTTTCTCAGGGCGATTGGGGGTTACTTCTTGGCGATAATCACCGCGCGCATCGGCGCCGGCAGCCCTTCAATCGTCTTGCTGTGATCTTCAGGGTCGAGGAAGTCACTCAAGGACTGATACTTCATCCACTCTGTCCCACGCTGTTCCTCGACCGTGGTCACGCTCACATCCACGCAACGCACTTCGCTGAACCCGGCACGCCGCAGCCAGAGCATCAACGCCGGCACCGAAGGCAGGAACCACACATTACGCATCTGTGCGTAACGGTCTTCTGGCACCAGTACCTGTTGTTGATCACCCTCGATCACCAACGTCTCCAGCACCAGTTCGCCACCCTTGACCAGGCAATCCTTGAGCGCCAGCAAATGCTCGATCGGCGAGCGGCGATGGTAGAACACGCCCATGGAGAACACCGTGTCGAAACCTTCCATGTTCGGCGGCAGGTCCTCGAACGGGAACGGCAGGTGCCAGGCGTTGGGGGCCGACAGGTAGCGCTGCACCGCCTGGAACTGGCAGAAGAACAGCCAGTTGGGATCCACGCCAATCACACTGTCGGCGCCGGCGCCGAGCATGCGCCACATGTAATAACCGTTGCCACAGCCCACATCGAGGATGCGCTTGCCTTTGAGGTTCAGGTGCGGCGCGACCCGCGACCATTTCCAGTCCGAGCGCCATTCGGTGTCCACATGCACCCCGAACAGGTTGAACGGCCCCTTGCGCCACGGGCTCAGGCCCATCAGCGCGGCATGCATCTGCTCACGGGTTGCGTCATCGCAATCGGTGTCCAGGGTCAGGCCGTTCAGCAGGTCGATTTTGCTTGGCAGGATCTTGGGCAAGGCGTCCAGCGCACTTTGCCAGCGGGCCAGGTCGCCATGGCCCTTTTCCATCTTTGCATCGAGTTGTGCTTGCAGGCCCTGGGCCCATACGGCCAGGGGAGTGCCGACCAGATGGCGGGCGAGGGGAGACAGATCAATCATGGCAAGGCAATCAACGAGGCAAAGTTAAGACACTGGAACCACGGCACGACTTTCGAGAACCCGGCCGCCAGCAGGCGTTCACGGTGTTCCTCGAGGCTGTCGGGCTTCATGACGTTTTCGATGGCGCTGCGCTTCTGGGCGATTTCCAGTTCGCTGTAGCCGTTGGCGCGCTTGAACGCCACGTGCAGATCGGTGAGCAATGCATGTTCTTCGGGATCATTGAAACGCAGTTTTTCCGAGAGAATCAGCGCGCCACCCGGCAGCAGCGCCTGGCGAATCCGCCCAAGCAGCGCCAGGCGCTCCTCGGGGGCGATAAATTGCAGAGTGAAATTCAGCGCCACCACCGAGGCCGGCTGGAACTGCAGGGCGAGGATATCGCCTTCGATCACCTCCACCGGCAGCAGCTCCTGGAACATCGAGTCCTGGCCGTTGAGGTATTCGCGGCAGCGCTCGACCATCGCCGCCGAGTTATCCACAGCGATCACCCGGCAGCCGTCGGTGCGCACATGGCGCCGCAGGGCCTGGGTCACCGCGCCCAGGGACGAACCCAGGTCATACAGCACACTGCCCGGCTGGGCGAACTGCGCCGCCAGTACGCCGAGGTTCTCGACAATGGTCGGGTAACCGGGCACCGAACGCTTGATCATATCCGGGAACACCCGCACCACGTCCTCGTTAAAGGCGAAGTCCGGCACCTGGGGCAAGGGCTGGGCGAATAGGCGATCGGGTTCTTTGCTCACGGCTGTTCCGGCGACGAAGTGGAAAAGGCCGGCATTTTAGCCAGGTTGGCGAGGCGATGCGCGGGTTGTCTGATGGAAAGCCGATGCGGTGATGCCCCATTGCCCCAACCAGTAGGTGATGATCAACAGATACGGCGCCGCATCGAAGGTCACCACAAAGCGGTTGATGCCGATCAGGGTGTCGGAAAACACAAACAACGCCGCGCCGATGGCCGCCAGCTGTGCCGAGCGCTTGGGCACGTCGCTGCCCAGGCGAGCCAGCGCACGCCAGAGCATGGCGCTGATCACCAACGCGTACACCACCACCGGAATCAGCAAATCGCCCAGGCCGTGGGAAATCAGGATGCTCAACAAAATTGCCCCAACCCCCAGCGCCAGGGCCAGTGGCAACAGGGCCGGGCGGCGGCAGTCGCTGAAGTAGGCCTTGAGGTACGCCAGGTGCGCGAACAAAAACGCGCCCAGGCCGAAGATAAACAGGTCGCCGGGCCAGGCCAGCAACACATCGCCCACTACGGAGAAAATCAACCCCAGGCTGATCCAGCGTCGATAGTCGCTGGGCGGCGCGTCATGCAGCCAGCCCAGCATCGCCAGCACCGGTAGCGGCTTGACCAACAGGCAAAGCAAGGTGGCATGCGTGCTCAGACCGTAGATAAAGGTACCGGCACCCATCAACGCAAGAATCATCCATGGCATATCAGTTCACCGTAATGGCGCAGTCAAAGGTGTCCACCGGATTCACTTCCGGGGCCCAGGGTTGTTGGGAAGTCAGGCGCAGGCGGCCACTGCCTGGGGTAAAGGCCTGGAAGCGCCAGGTGGATTGCCCGGCGGCACCCACCACGCCGGCGTCCTCGGGGTTGCTGTAGACCTCGGGGCCGAGGCTGCGCAGCACGCCGCCTGCCGAATCCTGGATCGCCCAGCGATAACCGGTGGTGGGGTTGCTCGGCAAGGTCAGGGTCAGGTTTTGCCCGGCCTTGAGCTTGAGCGGGCAGGCGCTCTGTTTTTCGACGGTGACGTTTTGCTTCGGTGCACTGGCGCAAGCCCCGAGCAGGGCGAGGCTTAGCGCAAGAAGCAGGCGGGCAGCGGTCATGAAGGCTCCGTTTATTGGCGACGAAGGGCGAGCATAACCGAAGATGAGACAAGGTGTTACAGCAGGGGGGTGATGTTGGCCGTGCTGGCCCTATCGCGGGCAAGCCCGCTCCTACAGAGTACGCATTCCAACTGTAGGAGCGGGCTTGCCCGCGATGAGGCCAGTGCAGGCGCTACAGAACTATCAGAACAACACCTTCGCCACATCCGCAAACCGCTTGGCAAAGTGCACCGTCATGCCCTCTTTGAGGTACTCCGGCAATTCCTCGAAGCTGCCACGGTTAGGCTCTGGCAGGATCAACTCGTGAATCTTCTGCCGCCGCGCCGCAATTACCTTCTCGCGCACACCGCCAATCGGCAGTACATGCCCGGTCAGGGTCAGTTCGCCGGTCATGGCCACGCCTTTTTTCGGCGGCTGGTTGCGTGCCAGCGAGAGCAACGCACTGGCCATGGTCACCCCGGCACTTGGGCCGTCCTTGGGCGTGGCGCCTTCCGGCACGTGCAGGTGCACGAAGGCTTCGTCGAAGAACTTCGGGTCACCGCCAAACGACTTCAGGTTGGAACTGATGTAGCTGTAGGCGATTTCGGCGGATTCCTTCATCACTTCACCCAACTGCCCGGTGAGCTTGAAGCCGCGATTGAGCGTGTGGATGCGCGTCGCCTCGATCGGCAAGGTGGCGCCGCCCATGCTGGTCCAGGCCAGGCCGGTGATGACACCCGTGCCCGACAGTACCTGCTCGTTACGGAACACCGGCATGCCCAGGGAGCTTTCCAGGTCCTTGTTGCCGATCTTGATCACCGAGTCCGGCTCATCCAGCAGCTTGACCACCGCTTTGCGTACCAGCTTGCCCAGTTGCTTCTCCAACTGGCGCACCCCGGCTTCGCGGGCATAGCCGTCGATCAACGCGCGCAGGGCGCCGTCGGTGATGCTCAGGCTGGTTTTTGCCACACCGGCTTTTTCCAGCTGCTTGGGCCACAGGTGGCGCTTGGCGATGGCGACTTTTTCTTCGGTGATGTAACCCGACAGGCGAATCACTTCCATGCGGTCCAGCAACGGGCCGGGGATCGAGTCCAGGGTGTTGGCGGTACACACGAACAGCACTTTGGACAGGTCCAGGCGCAGGTCCAGGTAGTGGTCGAGGAATTCGACGTTCTGTTCCGGGTCGAGGGTTTCCAGCAGGGCCGACGCCGGGTCGCCCTGGTAGCTCTGGCCCATCTTGTCGATCTCGTCGAGCATGATCACCGGGTTCATCACTTCTACATCTTTGAGCGCCTGCACCAGCTTGCCCGGCAGGGCGCCGATGTAGGTGCGGCGATGGCCCTTGATCTCGGCCTCGTCGCGCATGCCGCCGACGCTGAAGCGGTAGAACGGCCGCCCCAGGGACTCGGCAATCGATTTGCCGACGCTGGTCTTGCCCACGCCCGGCGGTCCCACCAGCAGCACGATGGAGCCGGCGACTTCGCCTTTATAGGCGCCCACGGCAAGGAACTCGAGGATGCGACTCTTGATGTCGTCCAGCCCCGCATGGTGTTTATCCAGGACTTTGCGTGCGTGCTTGAGGTCGAGCTTGTCCTCGCCATACACGCCCCACGGCACCGAGGTGGCCCAGTCCAGGTAATTGCGCGTCACCGCGTACTCCGGCGACCCGGTCTCGAGGATCGACAGCTTGTTCAGCTCTTCATCGATGCGTTTCTGCGCCTGGGCCGGCAGCACCTTGCCTTCCAGGCGTTGCTCGAACTGCTCGACGTCGGCACTGCGATCGTCCTTGGTCAGCCCCAGCTCTTGCTGGATCACCTTGAGCTGTTCCTTGAGGAAGAACTCGCGCTGGTGCTCGCCGATCTTGCGGTTCACCTCGGCGGAGATTTCCTTTTGCAGGCGCGCAACTTCCACCTCTTTGCGCAGCATCGGCAAGACTTTTTCCATGCGCTTGAGCATCGGCACGCAGTCCAGCACTTCCTGCAACTCGTTGCCGGTGGCCGAGGTCAGCGCGGCGGCGAAGTCGGTCAGGGGCGACGGGTCGTTGGGGCTGAAGCGGTTGAGGTAGTTCTTCAGCTCTTCGCTGTACAGCGGGTTGAGCGGCAGCAACTCCTTGATCGCATTGATCAGCGCCATGCCGTAGGCCTTGACCTCATCGGTCGGCTCGCTGGGCTGGTGCGGGTACTCGACTTCCACCAGGTACGGTGGGCGGTGATGCTTGAGCCAGGTCTTGATGCGCACGCGGGTCAGGCCCTGGGCAACGAATTGCAGCTTGCCGTTTTCGCGGCTGGCGTGATGCACCTTGACCAGAGTGCCGTACAGCGGCAGGGCGGAGGTGTCGAAATGCCGTGGGTCTTCGGGCGGCGTATCCATGAAGAACAGCGCGAGGGAGTGATGGTCGGATTTGCTCACCAGCTCCAGGGTCTCGGCCCAGGGTTCTTCATTGACGATCACCGGCAACACTTGCGCCGGGAAGAACGGCCGGTTGTGGATCGGGATGATATAGACCTTGTCCGGCAGGTTTTGCCCAGGCAGGGCCAGGCCGGTGTTGGACGACGGGGTTTGTGCGTTTTCGGGGTCGGCGTAGTCGTTGAGGTCGATATCGGGGAATTCTTGCTGGTCGCTCATGGGGCACCTGCATAGTGAAGTATGGAGGTTAGATGGGGCAGGTGAGCGGTGGTTTCAATGGCGGCGGGTGGTTAGCAACAAATTGCATGATATTTCGACGTCAGCGCGGTGCCGCTGCGGGAACGGGCAAGTCACCGCGCACCGGCACTCTCTTGCGCAAAAAAACACGGCGATTTGAGGCCTGCCTGCGGGGTTTAGACGGTGATCTGTCGTCAAAATAATGTCAGCCAGGCGCCCGCATTTATTAGGTTTACTTCTGCCCGGCTGCGGCTAATCTGGGTTTTCCAAATGCCCCGAGAGAACGGGCATTTATTTGACACCGGGTCTGCAGTCGCGAGGGATGCGTATGACAAAAGGACGCTTGAGCTGGGGCGCGGGCACGCTGCCAGGAGGCAAGCGAATGAAGTGGCGCCACGCTTTCCAGACGCGGCTGGTCGGGGTGTTGGGGTTATTGCTGCTAGTGGTGGTGGGCGCGGTGTACTTCGCCGTGAAGGTTGCCACCACCCGCGCCGTGGAAAACCAGGCCCAGGTGCAACTGGAGACCGGCAGCCGGGTGTTCGAGCGCCTGCTGGACCTGCGCGGACGGCGCCTGCAATACGGCCTGGACTGGCTGACGGTGGACGAGCAATTTCGCCGCGCGGTCGCCGAGGGCCAGCCGGCACCGATCCTCGCGGCCCTGCGCCGGCATGGCAGCGGGATCCGTTCCAGCGAGGTGTTTGTGCTGGGGCTCGATGGCCAGGTCATCGTCAGCACTCTGGCTGGCGTGCCGGCGCAGCAAGCCTTCCCCTATGCCGATGCACTGCGTCATGCCCGGCGCAACTCCCTGCAAATGTTGATCGTCGCCCTGGCCGGCCAGCCGTTTTTGCTGGTGCAGGAAGAGGTGCTGGACCCGCTGCCCATTGCGCGGGTGGTCATGGGCTTTTCCATGGATGAGGTGTTTGCCGCCGAATTGCGCTCCCTGAGCAATCTGGAGGTGTCGTTCATGAGCATGGACCAGGGGCAGCCGGGCACCCTGTTCAGCACCCAGCCCTCGGCCGACCGCCCGGCCATCATCCAGGCGCTGCAGGAATCGAGTACCGCCGAGCTGGCGCAGATGAGCGAATTGCACGGCCAGCGTTTTCTCAGCCAGGTCCTGCCCCTGGCCAACACCGGTGATGGCGGGCAAGTCATGGCTTTGCTGCAAAGCCCGCTGGACCATGCCCTGCAATCCTTTGCGCCGCTGGACCGGCAGTTTCTCGGCATCGCCCTGGCAGCCCTGCTGGTCTCGCTGGTGGGCGCGCTGTTGATGGCGCGCCGCGTGTCCCGCCCTCTCGATGCCCTGGTGCAGGCGGCCGAGCGTATTGGCGGCGGGGATTACCGCACCCCAGTGGCGGTGCGCGGCAAAGATGAGTTCGGCCTGCTGGCCCGGGCCTTCAACGCGATGCAAAGCGGCATTGCCGTACGTGAGCGGCAGTTGGCGCACAACGCCCTGCACGATGCGCTGACCGGCCTGCCCAACCGCGCGCTGGCCATGGAACGCCTGGGCAGTGCGATCAGTGCACGGCGGCCGGTGGTAGTGCTGTACCTGGGGATTGAAAACTACCGGGTGATCAACGAAGGCTTTGGCCCCCAGGGCGTCGAGGAAATGCTGCGTGAGGCCAGCCGCTGCCTGCTGTCGAGCCTGGCGGCGGGGGATTCGGCGGCGCGCATTACCGGCAGCGAATTCCTCGTATTGCTGGAAAACACCAAGCTCGACAGCGCCGTGGCCCGCGCCGACCGCCTGTACAGCCTGTTGACCGAGCCGCAGCGGGTCGGTGGCGACGAACTACGCCACGAAGTGAGCATGGGTATTGCCGCCTACCCCGAGGATGGCCAGCAGGTCGAAGAGTTGATCAGCCGCGCCGCCATTGCCCGTCACGACGCGGCCGCGCTGCCTGGCTATTTACAGATTTACCAACAGGACCGCGACCTCGCCCATCAACGCCAGATCAGCCTGATCCGCGACCTGCGCCGCGCCGCCATCGAAGACGAACTGTTCCTGTGCTATCAACCCAAGCTCGACCTGCGCCACGGCTATGTGCGCCAGGCCGAGGCGCTGTTGCGCTGGCAGCACCCGACCCTGGGCCTGGTGTCCCCCGCCGAATTCATCCCCCTGGCCGAACGCTCCGGCAGCATGGCCAGCCTGACGCACTGGGTGATCGAAGAGGCGATCCGCCAGTTGGCAGAGTGGAGCGTGCGTGGGCTGGAAGTGCAGCTGTCGCTGAATATTTCGGTGGACGACCTGGGCGATGAAGGGCTGGCACCACGGGTCACCGAGCTGCTGGAACTGCACGGGGTGCTGGCCGGGCAGTTGATTTTCGAAATCACCGAAAGCGCGATCATGCACAACCCGGAACAGGCGTTGCGCATTCTCGAGCAATTGCGCGGCTGTGGCATCAGCCTGTCGGTGGACGACTTCGGTACCGGCTACTCGTCCCTGGCCCAATTGCAGCGCTTGCCGGTGCAGGAACTGAAGATCGACCAGTCGTTCGTGCGCAACCTCGACAGCACCAGCGGCGACGCGGTGATCGTGCGTTCGACCATCGAGATGAGCCACAACCTGGGGCTCAAGGTGGTGGCCGAAGGGGTGGAGTTCGAACCCAGCCTGAGGCTGCTCAAACAATGGAATTGCGATACCGCCCAGGGCTACCTGATCAGCCGGCCATTGAATGCCATGGCCTTTGAGATGTGGATGCGCCGCGATCGCAGCACGGTGTGACGGGCCCGGCGCGGTCAACATGTGGGAGAGGGCTTATGTGGGAGAGGGCTTGTGTGGGAGCTGGCTTGCCTGCGATAGCGGTGGATCAGTTGGCATATGTTGCACTGACCCACCGCTATCGCAGGCAAGCCAGCTCCCACATTTGAGCGGTATTTCAAATAAAAAACCCCGGAATCCCGGGGTTTTTTGTTGCAGCTGTCGCTTAATCCGCCAGCTTGAACGCCATCACATAGTCACCCTGCTTGGTCCCCAGGGAACCATGACCGCCCGCCACGACCAGCACGTATTGCTTGCCGTCCTTGCCGGTGTAGGTCATCGGGGTGGTTTGCGCGCCCGCAGGCAGGCGGCCTTCCCACAGTTGCTTGCCGTTTTTCACGTCATAGGCACGCAGGTACTGGTCGAGGGTACCGCTGAGGAAGGACACGCCACCGGCCGTGGTGAAGGTCCCGCCCAGGCTTGGCACGCCCATGCTCAGGGGGATGGGCACTGGCGAGCTGTCACGCACGGTGCCGTTCTTGTGCATCCAGATGGTCTTGTTGTTGGTCAAGTCCACAGCGGCCACATAACCCCAGGCCGGCGCCTGGCACGGCAGGCCCATGGGCGAGAGCATCGCTTCCAGGACCACGCCATAAGGCGTGCCTTTGTTCGGCTGCACGCCTTCGGTCTCGCTGACACGCGGGCCCATGGCGGCGATTTTTTCCGCCGGGATCATGGTCGACTTGAACGCCATGTAGCTTGGGTTGACGAACGCGATCTGGCGTACCGGGTCAACCGAGATGCCGCCCCAGTCGAACACGCCGAAGTTGCCTGGGTAGACGATCGAGCCTTGCAGCGAGGGCGGGGTGAACGGGCCGTCGTAGCGCAGGGACTTGAAGTCGATCCGGCACAGCAGTTGGTCGAACGGGGTCACGCCCCACATGTCACGTTCCTTGAGGGGCGGTGGCATGAAGTTGAGGTCGGACTTGGGCTGGGTTGGCGAGGTGTGATCGCCCGCGACCGCGCCTTGCGGTACCGGGATTTCGTTGATCGGCACCACCGGCTCGCCCGTTGCGCGGTCGAGCACGTAGATGCTGCCTTGCTTGGTCGAGGCCATCACGGCTTGCTTCACGCCGGCGGCGGTCTTGATGTCGATCAGGCTTGGCTGGCCGCCCACGTCCATGTCCCACAGGTCATGGTGAGTGAACTGGAAGTGCCAGCGCACTTTACCGCTGTCGATATCCAGGGCAGTCAGGCCGGCAGCATGCAGCTCGGAAGCCGGGGTACGGTAGCCACCGAACTGGTCCGGGGTCTGGTTGCCCATCGGCAGGTAGAGCATGCCGAGTTTTTCATCGACCGCGAACATCGACCACATGTTGGGCGAGTTGCGGGTGTAGGTCTTGCCTTCGGCAATCGGCGTGGTGTCGTCCGGGTTGCCGCTGTCCCAGTTCCACACCAGCTTGCCGGTGTGCACGTCGAACGCGCGGATCACGCCGCTCGGCTCGTCGGTGGAGACGTTATCGGTGACGTGACCGCCAATCACCACCAGGTTCTTGGTGACGGCTGGCGGCGAGGTGGAGTAGTAGCCACCGGGGGCGAACGTGCCGATGTTGGCGCCCAGGTCGACCTGGCCTTTGTCGCCGAAGTCTTCACACATCTTGCCGGTGTCGGCGTTCAGGGCGATCAGGCGGGTGTCGGCAGTCGGCAGGAAGATGCGGCGCGGGCAGGCATTGGCGGCTGGCGCAGCGGCGCCGGTGGCCGGGCTTTGCTCGGTGGCGGCATAGGCTGCGTCATCGTGATACGACACGCCACGGCAGGTCATGTGTGCCCAACCCTTGAAGTTCGCGGCTTTTTGCGTCGAGAGCTTGGGGTCGAAACGCCAGATTTCCTTGCCGGTATCCGGGTCAAGGGCAATCACCTGGCTGTGCGGGGTACACACGTAGAGCATGCCGTTGACTTTCAGCGGGGTGTTTTCCGCAGTGGTTTCGCCGGGGTCGCCCGGGCCAGGCAGGTCGCCGGTGCGATAAGTCCAGGCCGGTACCAGCTTGTGGGCATTTTGCGGGGTGATCTGCGCCAGCGGCGAGTAACGGTCACCGAAGGCCGAGCGGCCATAGGAATTCCAGTCGCCATCGGCCTGGGCCGGCGCGGCATTGGTCATGCCCGGTACCGCGTCGCGGTCCAGTTGGCCCTTGATTTCACCGGGGTTGGTGAACTGGCTGGCGATGGCGGTTGCGCCGGCCAGCACCACGGCCACGCTCAGCGCGCCGGTGCCCAGCGGGGCGGGTTGGCCACGCAGCAGGGGACGGCGCAACCACGGCAGCAGCATGACGATGCCCAAGGCGAACAGCAGGGCCAGGCGCGGCACCAGTTGCCACCAGTCCAGGCCGACTTCCCACAGGGCCCACAGCGTACTGGCGAACAGCACCACCGCGTACAGGCCCAGCGCCGCGCGGCGCGTGGCCAGCAGCAGGAGGCCGGTCAGGGTGATGCCGATACCGGCCAGCAGGTAGTACAGCGACCCGCCGAGCATGCTCAGCTTGATGCCCCCGGCCAACAAGGCCAGGCCCATGATCAGCAGCAAGATCCCCAGCAACCTGGGCAGCAGGCGGCTTGGACTTGAAGCACCATCAGTGCTCATAGTGTGATTCTCCGTGACGTTTAAGGTAGTCCCGCGCTTGTTCACTGTAGATGACGTTTGCGCACAGGCTTGGTTCAGGGCTAATTGCGTTTATTGCGATTCAAAAGGACGCTTGCAGCTTGATCCCGCCGACCAGCGCGTCATCCACCTGGGCGACGGCCCCCGGATGACGGATGTATTGCAGGTTCGGGCGCACGGTCAGCCAGTTGCTGACGTGCACGCCGTAATAGAGCTCGGCGCTGTATTCGGTGTCTTGCACCGGCAGGTACGCGCCGTCGTCAAAATCGTAGAGCGCACGGGCCTGGTTGCGGGCCTTGGCGTTCTTGCGATAGGCCGGGTTGACGTGCACGCGGGCCACGGCAAAGCCGATATCGTCGCGGGCGCGGGCATCGAAGGGGCCTTTGTAGACCACACCTGCCTGCACATAGTTATCCACAGCGTTGGTTTTCTTATCGTGCATCGTCGCGTTGGCGAACACGCTCAAGCCACGGGAGTGGTCACTGGCCAGGCTGGTGACTTGCTGCTGCACACCCAGCCACACGCCATGCTTGCTGGAGGCGCTGCGATAGGCCTCGCCACTGACGGCGGCGGGTTGGTCGTGGCGGTCCTTGTACACATCGCTGGCCTTGGCGCTGCTGTAGTAGTAGCCGGCGCGGTATTCGCCCGGCAGGTCGTGGAACGTTGGCGTCCACACCAGCTCCACCGGTAACAGGGCGCCCTGGGTGCCGCTGCCGCTGAGCTTGAAGCCATTGCCGCGATCGAGGTTGGACGGGTTCTGCTCAAAGGCGCCGATTTGCGCGTACAGCTCGGGCGTCAGGTGGTATTTGACCCGCAGCGCCCATTGGCTCACCGGCCAGTTGTACCAGATGCCACCGACCCAATTGCCCACCTGGGAGCCGCAGAACGCCAGGTTCTGAAAGTCGCAGGGGAAGCTGTTGAAGTCTTCGCCTTCGCCAAAACGCCCAGCTTTGATATCCAGTTTCTGGTCGAAGAATTTCTGCTGGTACCACATCTGCGTCAGGCGCCAGGTCTGGCCACGGCCCCAGACTTCCTGGGACGAGGTAAAGCCGCCGACCCGCGGGTCGTTGATGCGGTCGTTGCTGATGTTATTGCCACTGCGCTCGGTGATCGTCAGTTGGAACTCGGCGTCGTGCCAGCCGAGGATCTTCTGCAGATCCAAGTGGCTGCCGAAGGCCCACTGGTCGCTATAGCGAGCGGTGCGGTCATGGTCCGAGCCGCCTTGCAGGTTGCTGCCCATCTCGCCTGTGTAGTCGATCTTGAAGTCATAGCCTTGCTCAGACAGCGCTGTCCGGGAACCGCCAAGATCACCCAGCATCCACGGGGACTCATGGTCAAAGGCAGGGACGGCCTGGGCGCAGTCGATCAGGCACAAAGGCAGCAGCGCAGCGCACAGGCGCAGTGTTGGGAAAGCAGGCATAGGCAAGGGCAGGTCTTAATAGTTTTTGGTTTTAGTACGCAAACGGCGGCCGGGGGATGGACGCTCGTCAGGTCTGGCTGAATGATGAAACGTTTCAGTTTGTTGCAGGCAAGGATAAAGCGCCGGCTCGGGGAGAGAAAGGGCTAATCGCAAGATGGATTATTTCGGATTTGGTAACAGTCGGCGCAGATACCGCAGAGCGATGTGGGAGCAGGCTTGCCCACTCCCACAGGGGGGCTCGTTTACAGCACGGGTTTGGCTAGACAACACAATTTAATGTGGGAGCTGGCTTGCCAGCGATAGCGTTGTGTCAGCACCGGATAAGCTGGCTGAGCCAACGCCATCGCGGGCAAGCCCGCTCCCACAGGGGATCTCGTTTACAGCACGAGTTTGGCTAGACAACACAATTTAATGTGGGAGCTGGCTAGCCTGCGATAGCGTTGTGTCAGCACCGGATAAGCTGGCTGACCCACCGCCATCGCGGGCAAGCCCGCTCCCACAGGGGGGCTCGTTTGCAGCACGGGTTTGGCTAGACAACAGAATTTAATGTGGGAGCTGGCTTGCCGGCGATAGCGTTGTGTCAGCACCGGATAAGCTGGCCGACCCACCGCCATCGCGGGCAAGCCCACTCCCACAGGGGATCTCGTTTACAGCACGAGTTTGGCTAGACCACACAATTTAATGTGGGAGCTGGCTAGCCTGCGATAGCGTTGTGTCAGCACCGGATAAGCTGGCTGACCCACCGCCATCGCGGGCAAGCCCGCTCCCACAGGGGGGCTCGTTTGCAGCACGGGTTTGGCTAGACAACTCAATTTAATGTGGGAGCTGGCTAGCCTGCGATAGCGTTGTGTCAGCACCGGATAAGCTGGCTGACCCACCGCCATCGCGGGCAAGCCCGCTCCCACAGGGGGCTCGTTTGCAGCACGGGTTTGGCTAGACAACACATAGCTCCCACAGGCTGAACATCACTGTCTGTTAGAAGGTCGTGCGCAGGCCCACCTGCACACTACGGCCTGGCGCCGGCGCGATATCGCGCAGGATCGAGCTGGCATAGCGCACGGTCTGGTTAGTCAGGTTCTCGCCGTTGACGAACGCCAGCCACTGGCTGCCGCCCAGGTTGAAGCGATAGCCGGCACTGGCGCCCAACGTGGTGTAGCCATCGGTGCCGCTTTCGTTGCTAGGCACCCGGCCCTGGCCAGCAGCGTGCTCAACATCAATGCGCGCCTGCCAGCGATCCAGTTCCCACAGCAAGCCGCTGTTCAGACGCAGCGGAGCAATCCGTGGCAGGGCTTCGCCAGTATCCAGGTTGGTGGCGCGGGTGTAGTCGCCCGACAGTTCCAGGGCAAATTTACCGTAGGCACTTTCGCCAAGTTTCCAATGGTCCTGGGCTTCGAAGCCGACGAAACGTGCGCGCACACCCGAGTAGGTGTATTCCGGGATGCCATCGGCAGCCTCTTCGCCCTCGTCATTCAAGGTGCGACCGCTGTTCAGCAGGCCGATGTAGTTGGAAAAGTGGCTGTAGAACACGCCAACACTGCCCTTGTGCGTGCCATTGTCAAAGCGCAGCGCCAGGTCGCTGGCCACGGCTTTTTCCTTGGACAGCTTGGCATCGCCCACTTCATAGGTGCCGGTGGCGACGTGGGCGCCATTGGCATACAACTCGTAGAAGGTCGGCGCGCGTTCGGTGTAGCCCAGGGTCGCGGCCAGCGACCAGATCGGGGTCAGGGTGTAGACCGCACCCGACGACAGGCTGCCGGCAGTGAAGCTGCTGGAGCTGTTGGCATTGGCAAACCGCTCGTTGCCTTTGCCATCCGGGTCGACGGTGGTGTGTTCCAGGCGCCCGCCCAGGCTCAGTTTCAGGCGTTCGGTGGCCTGCATTTCTTCAAGGATAAACAGCGCGCCGGCATTGGTATCGGTTTGCGGTACGAAAGCTTCCTCGCCCAGTGCGGAAAATTCGCTACGGCTGACCTGGGCACCGAGGATGCCATCGAACGGCCCCAAGGGCTGGTGCCGCGCCTCGATGCGCGCTTCATAGCCCTTGTTCTTGAAGGTGGTGCCGGTTTCGCCGCCTTCGATTTCCCGGTGTTCGTAGTCGGTGTAGCCGGCGTCGAGTTTGACCGAGGTAAACGGGCCTTGCAGGTTGCGGATCTCGGACGCGAAGGCGTAGTGCTCCTGCTGCATGCGGATGCGCACGTCCTGTTCGGCGGGCGAGCCGTAGTTGCTGTCGGAGTTGCTGTAGGACAGCCCGGCGTAACCGTCGTCCCACGTGTAGGAACCGCCCACTGCACCACTGTCCTGACGCCCGTCGCTGTTGCCCAGGCGGCCGTTTTTGCCGGGGCCGTTTTCGCTTTCCGCAGCATGGCGGCTACGGGCGTAACCTGGGATTTTCAGGTCGTTGAATTGCCGTGCGCTGGCATCCAGGTGCAGGGCGAAGGTGCCGTTGCCGGCCTCCAGTTTGCCCGCGCTGCTGCGGGTGGTATCGGCGCCGCCGTAGCGCAGTTCGCCCGCGCCATGGATGCCTTCGATGGCTTCGGTGGGGATGCGGTTGTCGAAGGTATTGACCACCCCGCCGATGGCGCTGCCGCCGTAGAGCAGGGCGGCCGGGCCACGGACGATCTCGATGCGCTCGACGTTGACCGGGTCCAGCGGCACCGCATGGTCATACGACAACGACGAGGCATCCAGCGCGCCGACACCATTGCGCAGGATGCGAATGCGGTCGCCATCCTGGCCACGGATGATCGGGCGGCTGGCACCGGGGCCGAAGTACGACGACGACACCCCAGGCTGCTTGTTCAGGGTTTCGCCCAGGCTGCCTTTTTGTTGCAGGGTCAGGTCATCGCCTTCCAGCACGGTGCTTGGCGAGGCCAGTTGTTGGCTGCCCAGCGGGTTGCCGGTGATGACTTGGGGTTGCAGTTCCAGGGCGTGGGCCTGGGTACTGATCAGCAGGGCAGCGGCCAGCGGGGTCAGGCGCCAGAGAGGGGAGAGGGACATCGGGGGTTCCTTGGCAAAGCAGAGAGGTTGGATATGAATGGTTACAATATAACATCTCTTTTTCCTCCGGGAAGCGGAACTTTTCATAAACCCCTGTAGGAGCGAGCTTGCTCGCGAAGATCGTCTACGATGACGCGGGCAGCCTGAATACACGCAGTGCTCCTACGTTTTTCGCGAGCAAGCTTGCTCCTACATTGGTTCGGGAGTGGGCCTACAATCATGGCAATGCTTCCACCTGCCTGGCCTCTCGGCTAAGGTGCGCGGCTTCCTCTTTATTTACTTGGCAAAGGCCCGGCATGACCGCATCGAACAACAACCCCCTGCACGGCGTTACCCTGGAACAGGTGCTCACCGCACTGGTGGCGCATTACGAATGGGAAGGCCTGGCCGAGCGCATCGATATCCGCTGCTTCAAAAACGACCCGAGCATCAAGTCCAGCCTCACCTTCTTGCGCAAGACCCCGTGGGCGCGGGAGAAGGTCGAAGGCCTGTACGTCAAGCTGATGCGCACCAAACGCCCGCTGGACTGATCCCATGAAGCGGTATGTGGCGGCAGCGGCGCTGGCCGGTTGGGCAGGCCTGGCGATCCAGCAATACTTGATCCTCTACTCACGTTGGCTGGTCGATGCCAGCCTGTTGGGCGGGTTGGTGAATTTCTTCAGTTTCTTCACGGTGCTGAGCAACACCCTGGCGGCGGTGGTGCTGAGTTATGCACTGGTGAGTCGGCCTTCGGCCGGGCGCAGTTTCTTCCTACAGCCTGCGGTCAGCAGCGGCGTAACCGTGAGCATCGTGGTCGTAGGGCTGGCCTATAGTGTGCTGCTGCGGCATTTGTGGAGCCCCGAGGGCTGGCAGTTCATCGCCGACGAACTGCTCCACGACGTGATGCCGCTGCTGTTCCTCGGCTATTGGTGGTGGTGCGTGCCCAAGGGCACGTTGCGCCTCGGGCACATCGGCTACTGGGTGATTTACCCGCTGGTGTATTTCGTTTATGTGCTGCTGCGCGGGCATGTGCTGGGGCAGTATCAGTACCCGTTTATTGATGTAGGCACCTTGGGTTATCCACAGGTGTTTATGAATGCAGGGGGGATATTGCTGGGGTTTGTGGCGGTGGCGTTGGCGATAGTAGGGCTGGACAAGCTCCCCAGGGCAACCAAGAACTAATGTGGGAGCGGGCTTGCCCGCGATTGCAGTGGATCAGTAGCAAATGTGCCGACTGATACAGCGCAATCGCGGGCAAGCCCGCTCCCACATTTTGACCGAGTGAGTCCTATTCTTCGCTGCTGCCCTCAGCCCGCCAGTAGCCTACCGCCTTGACGAACTCGTCGTTAAGCTGATGTTTATCCAGCAGCACCCGCCGAACCTGGCGCGATAGCTTGGTCTCGGTGGCGACCCAGGCATACAGCGATCCACCCGGTAGCTGCAGGTTCTCCACGGTGCTCAGCAGGTCATCGACCCCGCGCACCACCCAGATCACCTCGACATTAGCCGCACTGCCAAGCGCCTGCTTTTCATGCACATCGGCAATTTCAATCACCGCCAGCACCGTGCGCCCGGCCGGCAGTTCTTCCAGGCGCCGGGCAATGGCCGGGATCGCGGTTTCGTCGCCCACCAGCAGGTAGCTGTCGAAGATATCCGGCACGATCATCGAGCCCCGTGGCCCGCCGATGTACAGGTGTTGGCCGACGGCAGCCTGTTCGGCCCAGGTCGACGCCGGGCCGTCGCCATGCAGCACAAAGTCGATATCCAACTCGCCAATGGCCAGGTCGAAACGCCGTGGCGTGTAGTCGCGCATCGCCGGTTGTGGGCCTTCGCCCTTGATGGCGAAGGTCGGGCTTTGCAGCGCAGCCAATTCAGCGGCGTTCTGCGGGAACAGCAGCTTGATATGGTCATCGCTGCCCAGGCTGACAAACCCGGCCAGTTGCTCGCCACCCAGGGTGATGCGGCGCATGCGCGGGGTGATATCGACCACCCGCAGTACGTCCAGGCAGCGGCGTTTAATCTCGTGGGTGACGCGGTGGATGACGGGCTTGTTCATTCACTTTTCCCCTGTACAGGTTGGACGGCGGGGCCATCCACAATGGCTTGGGCGGTGCTGTTGAGCAGCTCCGCGACACGCGTGATTTCTGCCGGGCTCCAGCGCCCGTGGTGCAGTTGCAAGGCATGGCGCAGGTTATGCACCGCCTCGTGGATCTCCGGTGGCCGGTCATGGCCGCGCAGCGAACGCTTGCTCACGTCGATGCGCATGCGCACACCGTCCAGGGCAATTTTCTGTTCGCTCAAGAAGAGACGTCCGGCGTCGGTGATTGTGTAGCGTTTTTTCCCGCCCTCGGCGTCGCCACTGATCAATTCGCTCTCTTCGAGAAAGGTCAGGGTGGGGTAGATCACTCCGGGGCTGGGGCTGTAGGCACCGTCGAACAGCCCTTCGATCTGGCGGATCAGGTCGTAGCCGTGGCACGGCTGCTGGGCGATCAGCGCTGGCAGGAGGATTTTCAGGTCGCCGGGGGCAAAGACCCGCGGGCCTCGGCCACCGCGCTCGCGGCCTGGGCGTTTCTCGAAGCCGTCGCGGCCGTCACCGGGTTCACGGTGGGAATGATGGTCTCTCATTGTGCTGCTCTCTGTGGTTATCTAAGACATAACGTAAGATATATCTTATGGTTCGAGCAATGTGTTCTGACGAACGGTAGGCTGGCACTCCTGCCTGCGGTACCCGGTCTGCCACGTCAAATAATTGCAATATCCACTACAAACTAACGAGTTATCGGCTTAAATAAGGCGTGGAGTCTTTGCTCTAAATCGAGTGATGATTAGTTGTGCGGGTGCATGTAATACATTTCTGACGGAATGATGTTTGCAGTATGTAAGTTAAACAGGTTTCAGTTGTCTTCCATGTATGACAGTTAGTCCGTGATTTATTGAGGAGCAAGGTTTTTTTCTGCCTGTGTATAAGGGCTGGAAACTACGTGTTACACGGAATTTGCTGGCTTACCTGAAGTTGAATTCGGTTGATCATTTACTTGCGTCTTAGGACTCGACCTCTTCATTGAAAGTTAGGTTTTTTGCGCGGCGTGAAGTTTCGATCGACTCGAATCTTTAACTTACTTAAAAAGCACCAACAGGTATTTAACGATGCTGAAAAAAACTGCTCTCGCCCTGCCACTGGCCTTGCTGGCCGTCGCTTCCTCCAGCGTGTTTGCTGCCGGTGAAGCCACCAGCGTGATCAACATCAAGGCCTCGATTCCTACCAAGCAGTTCCACGCCCAGCCGCTGGATCCGGACTTCGGTAAGGACGAAACCATGACCTACAACACCGTCACCGGTCAGTTGAGCTCGCTGCGGGCCACTTATGCGGTAAAAAACACCGACGGTTCGATCAACGCCTACATCCAGGGTGGCCCGGCTTCCCTGACTAACGGCACTTCCTCCATTCCCCTGACCACCACCTTCAACGGCGTGACTCTGACCGCTAACCCGCAGCAAGTTGTCGATGACGCCAGCTCGACCCCAGGCACCCAGGCCGACATGGTGGTCGCCGCTGCCAAGCCAGCCGACACCGATGCGGGCCTGTTCACCACCGACTTCACCGTGGTGTTCGACCACGTGCCACGCGTCTCCAACCCTTGAGCGCGGCGCGTTGATCAATAAGTCCTGGCTTGTTGCTTGACCTCTACCGATCGACAGGCAGCCGCTGTCGGTTGATCGGTATTCAAGTCTTCCCCTGAGCGTAATCAGAGTATCCGTTCATGTTCCCGATGATTCTCATCGCGGCAGCGCTTGCCTTGTTGTTTTGTACGGGGGCGTTTGCAGCTGACGCGGCAACTGGCACAACCCCAAGAAGTTTGCTGTCCCAGGCCAAGGGTTTACCGGCGGACTTTGAAGAACATTTTTTTGATGTGCCATTGGCGGTACGGGTCGAACTGGACCAGGAGTTTGTGTCCGAGGCGATGATCGTCCTGACCCGCGATGACCGCCTGACCCTGCTGGATTTCACTGACCACGAAGGCAGTGTGATCAAGGACATCGACCGCGACCGCTGGGGTGACTACCTCAAGCAGGGCGTGTCCCTGGGCACCTGCGCCACTGATTGCCCGGAGCAATTGCTGGCAGTGCACTACAACCTGGAAAAGTCCCTGGTCACCTTGCTGACCGAGAACGCCGAGCGCGATGGCCTCCAATCCCAGTACTACACCCTGCCCACCGCAGGCAGCAGCGGCTTGATCGTGCGTAACCAACTCAATATCAGCGGCGGCCAGGGCCAGGACCTCGGCGGACGCCTGGGCCTGGATGCCAGCGGCAGCCTGGGTAACTGGAACCAGGTCTTGAACATGCAGTTCTCGCGCCTGGGCGGGCCGGATGATGACGACCTCAACCACGCGGTGTACTCGCTCTACGGCCAGCGTGAATTGCACGGGCAATTCCTGCGCCTGGGTTACTTCACGCCCAACGCCGAAGGCCTGACCCGCCAACTGCGTACCTTCGGCGCCAGCCCCGACACCGCCGTAGGCGTGATGTATGGCAGCTCCGACAGCCTGATGATCAGCAACCCCAAGCCGAGCATCTACCCCATCTACGTCACCGCCAACCGCCAGGGTTCGGTGGAGATCTACCGCAACGGCCTGCTGATCAACACCCAGGCGGTCGGCACTGGCCTGCAAAGCCTGGATACGCGGCCGTTGCCCGGCGGGATCTATGAAGTGGAAGTGCGCCTGCTCGAAGACGGCCAGGTCACCAACACCACCCAGGAGTTGGTGTACAAGCCCAACAACTGGCGCAACCTCGACAACCGCTGGCGCTATAACGTGTTTGCCGGCCAGGAAAGCAAGCTGCTGAGCAACTGGGACAACCAGTCCAGCGGCGACCTGACCGCCGGAGCCTCGGTCAACTACCTGGCGCACCCACGAGTGGTGCTTGGGCTGTCCGGGCGCCAGGTCAAGGACAGCATGCAGTACGGCACGTCCATCGACTGGAGCCTGGCCAATAACTTCAGCCTCTACGCCAACGTCTACCAGACCGATGACTACGGCACCGGCGTGGACCTCAACAGCCTCTATAACTACGGCCTGGGCAGCGTGGTGTTCAGCCACACCCGCAGTTGGCTGGATACCCGCAACACCTACGAAACCCTGCCCGACGGTACGCGCATTCGCCAGCGCGATGTGTTTGTCGGCCAGACCAGCCTGTCGTCGGTCTCTCTCAGCCATCGCTTGAGCAACCTGCGCTCCATCAGCGCGCGGCTGTCCTACAGCGAAGGCAATGTGCAAGGTACCGGCCTGGACCTGGGCTGGAACGAACGCAGCCATCTGTTTGGCAGCGACGCCAACTGGCGCTTGTCGCTGTTCGACCGCCCGGCCAGTGCCAGCACTGGCGACAAGCGTAACCGTGGGGTCGACCTGAGCGTCAGCCTGGCCCTGGGCGGCCCAGGCGAGCAGTGGGCGGCGAGTATCGGCACGCGCACCTCCCGCGAGGGCGAACGTGACAACAATGCCTCGCTGAGCTACCGCCGCGACCTGCAAGACCACGTGCTGCAAAGCGTCTCGGGCACGGTGCTGGCCGACACCTATGGCGTGGGCCTGTCGGGCATGGCCAGCTTCCAGACCGACAGCGTCAATGGTGATGGTTTTGTCCAGCGCTCATCGTTTAACAACGACCTCACCGGTGGCCTGAACCTGGACAGCACCTTCGCCTTAGGCGGCAACCGGATGGTGCTGACCAGCCAATACTCCGGCGCGGGCTCGGGAATGATTGTCGACGTAGAAACCGATGTCGATGACATCGTCCTGCGCGCCGATGACTTGAGCGGTGGCAGCACGGTCCTGCGTCCGGGGCGCAACTTTATTCCGATCACCGCCTACAAGGGTAGCTCGGTCAGCTTCGACTTCGACGGCAACCACGCGCCTGCGGCCAGTATCCAGCCGCCGCGCGCTGCCTACCACCTGAACAAGGGTGGCGTGGACTACCGCAAGGTCAGCGTGATGCGCAGTGTCACGGTGCTCGGGCGCCTGGTGGACCCCGAGGGCAAGCCGCTCAAGGGCCATCACATCATCAACCACGCCAGCCGTGGGGTGAGCGAGGTCGACGGGTTCTTCTCCCTGGAAATGAACGCCAGCTCGCCCACCCTCGAAGTGCGCCGCGATAACCGCCTGCTCTGCCAGTTCCGCCTCGACACCAGCGGCGCGCGGGAGGCCGACGACGTGCTGATGATCGGCGACCTGCGCTGCACGCCGGACACCCTGGCCGATTCCACCTTTACCACTCAGACCGCAGGTTGAGGGTCATGACGAGATTGCCTAGCACCATGAGACGTATCAGCACCTTGATCACCCAGCTTGGGGCCGCGGGCGCGGCACTGTTGTGCAGCTCCACGGCGCTGGCCCTGACCCAGGACATCACGGCGGTATTTACCCCGGACCCTGGCAACCCTTTTGTGAACACGTTTCGCAATACCACGCCGGTCAGTTCTATCTGTCAGTCGCACATTCCCAGCCAGTGCAAGGCGCTGAACTTGTTCAGCCTGCGGATCCCGGCGTTCGACGCCCTGAGCAACGCGCCGATCCAGGCCAACCACGAAGATGAGCGCCAGGGTTTTATGGTGCAGGTGCCCTCCAGTTGGCGTGATGCACAAGTCACCCACACCCGCACCGGGGAAGTGGAGACCGTGCAGATGCGCATCGCCGGCTTCGGTGGGCTGTGGCAGGTTTCCTATCCGCCGGGCGTGTCGGGCTGGGCCCAACCGGGGTTTTTTTGGACGACTCAATGGCTCAGGGCCCCAAGCCCTTGCGTCAGTACTGGCCACCTTGCGGCGGGTCGGCAAACGGCGACCTACTTCTGGATCGTCCCGGAAGGCGCCGGGGTGTGCAGTCGCAAGCCGTCCCAGGACCTTGACTACATGCGTATCTACCAAATGGAGTACGCCTATGAGATCCGCACGCCCAACCCCTTGGGTATGTCCAGTGGCGAGTACACCGGCAGCCTGACCTACACCCTGGGGCCACGGGGTGACTATGACTTTGGTGATGTGCTGATCCCCACCGACAACCAACTGACCTTCAACTTCAACCTAGAAGTGCAGCACCAACTCCAGGTGGAGGTCCCGCCGGGCGGCAACCGCGTCGAGTTGGTGCCCCAGGGCGGCTGGCAAGCCTGGGTCAACCAGGGCCGCAAACCGGCGCGGCTGTTTCGCGACCAGACCTTCAATATCTCTGCCTCGTCACGCTTCAAAATGCAGATGACCTGCGAGCGGGTGATCGGCGACACCTGTGCCTTGCGCAACACCAGCGACGGTCACGAGGTGCCGGTGGATGTCGCCGTCAGCCTGCCCCACGGCCTCAACCGTGAGGATGGCGCCGGGGTGATCCGCCAACCGCTGTTGCTCAGTGGCGTCGGCACCGAGATGTTGCAACCGACTTTCTACGTCAACCGCCGGCCCGGCACGTTGCACTTCGAGGTCAAGAAAGAGTACGCCGACCAGATGCTGGAGCGTGGCGGCACCACCTATGCGGGCCAGGTCACGGTGGTCTGGGATTCGGAGCTTTAAATGAGGTGTATGGGTATGAAATATCTGTTGGCGCTGTGCACGCTCTGCTGGCTGCCGCTGTCGATGGGCGCGCCGAACATCAATGTCGGCGTGTTCTACGACTACCTGGCTGAGGACAAGAGCACCTACCTCAAGCGGGTGTTCAACAGCGGCGACAGCACGGCGTTTATCAAGGTGTCGGTGATGGAGATTGTCTACAACGCCGACGGCACTTCCGAAGAAGTCGAACTTAAAAGCAACCCCGAAAACACCGCCCGTGACGGCTTGGTGGCGACCCCGGCGCGGCTGATCGTGCCGGCCAATGGCATGCAGGGCACGCGCCTGCTGTACCTCGGCCAGCGCGACAAGGAGCGTTATTTCCGCCTGCGTTTTGTGCCGGTGATGCCAGAGCCCGAAGACGGCTTTGTGGTGTCCAGTGAAGAGCGCGAGACCTACAAAAATAGCCTGTCCGCCGGGGTCACGGTACTGGCCGGGTTTGGCACGGTGTTTTTCGTGCGGCCCAAACACAGCCGCTTCGCCACCCGTGTCGATGAGCGCAACGACGCCTATGGCCTGCACAACGACGGCAACAGCGTGGTGGTGGTGGATCAGTTCAAGGACTGCCCCACTGGCCAGACCCAGGAGTGCCTGCCCGTGACCAAGAACCACATCCTGCCGGGGCGCAGCTTCAGCTTTGCCAAAGAGGCCGGGCGTACCTACCGCTTTACGCTGGTCGAGGGCCGCGCGAAAAAACACTACGAGGTCAAAGGCTGATGATCATTCAACGCGCCCCCGAACCCCCGCGCCGCTCGGGCAAATTGTGCAAGGTGCTGACGGCAACCCTGCTGCTGCTCGCCGTGGCCCTGCTCAGTACCCAGGCCCTGGCGATTCGCGAAGAACAGGTGTTTGACGTCACGGTGAGCATTCCCACCGCAGACTTTTATGTGCTGCCGATCCGCCCCGCGTTCCTTGAGCGCCAGCAGGAAATGACCTGGAACCTGGTGACCCGCACGCTCAAGCCGCTGCGCGAACAGTTCGACGTGAAGAACAGCGGCGGCGGCATTGTCGCGCGCCTGGGCCAGTTGCCGACCCTGTCCAATGGCCGGCGCCTGATCCTGCTCAATGTCGAGTTCAACGGCCAGTTGCTGGATTTGACCGATACCCAAGTGGTCTCTGCCGAGCAAGCGCGGGCCGGCAAACGTGTGCAGCTGGAAATTTCCGCCGTCGAGCCCGAGGACGGTTATGTGGCCGGCGACTATTTTGGCAGTGTGCATCTGATCTTCGACGCGCTGCGCCCGTAATCAATGAGGTGCTTATGAAATACCTGTTTGCAGCACTGGGAATGTGCCTGTGGTCGCTGAATGCCCAGGCGGGACCGGCGATCAATGTCGGTGACTTCTACGACTACATGAACGGCGACAAGAACACTTACCTCAAGCGCGTGTTCAATGGCGGCACCAGCACCGCGTTCGTCAAGGTCGACATCACCGAAATGCTCTACAAACCCGACGGCAGCTATGACGAAGTGCCGCTCAAGGACCAGGCCGGCACTGGCCTGGTACGCGATGGCCTGATGGCCAGCCCGGCGCGCCTGATCGTGCCGGCCAACGCCATGCAGAGCACGCGCCTGCTGTTTATGGGCGAGCGCGACCGCGAGCGTTACTTCCGCGTGCGCTACCTGCCGGTGGCGCCGGAGAAGGACGACGAATTCGGTGTCAGCGACGAAGACCGCGCCGCCTATGAGGCCTCGCTGGCGGGCGGGGTGCGGGTGATGTCCGGCTACGGCACGGTGTTCTTCGTACGCCCCAGCCAGAGCCGCTTCGACACCCGTGTCGAGAACGGTGGCCAGCGCTACACCTTGCGCAACGCCGGTAACACCGTGGTGGTGGTAGACGAGTTCAAGGACTGCGCCGTGGCCGATCGCCTGGACTGCGCGCCCGTGACCAAGAACCACATCTTCCCTGGCCGGGTGTTCAGCTTCGACAAACAGGCCGGGCGGATCTATCGGTTTTTCCTGGTGGAAGGCGCGGCCGAAAGGGTGATTGAAATCAGCGGCTAGCCCGGCGATTACGCAGCTCTCGCGCCGCCATCAAGGCGGTGCGGGTGCGCTGGCGCATCCACTCCTCGGCGTTGTAGCCCAGTTCCTCCTCACGTTTTTCGCAGGCAGCTTGGAATTTCAGCGGGTCTGCCAGGTTCGACTCGGTCATGCCCTGCGCCTTGGCCAGGGCAGCGATCTGTGCGGGTAACGGTACTTTCTGCGGCACCTGTTCCCACATCTCTTGCAGATCAAGCAACTGCTCATGCTGGGTCCTGAGCCACTGCTGCTGTTCGGCGTATTGGCCGGCATAGCGCTTTTGCAGCCAGGCGCGCCAGTGCGGGTCCAGCAGCATGCGGTTGACCAGACCGTCGCCGTTTCCCAGCTCCTGCACCCGGGCATAGGCCGCGTCAATCTGCGCGGCGCTGACCCGGGCGGTGCTGCGGTACAGCATATGCTCGGCGATCCACGGCAGGTCCAGGCGCACGGCAAGTGCGGTCTGGTAGGCCAGGTAGATTTCTACCTCATCGACCTGGCCGGCCACGCCGTCGACCACTTCGGTGAGAAACCGCAGGCCCTGGCCGCCCTCGGCGACCGGCGCCAGGCGTTGTTGCACATCGGTGCGGATCACATCGTTGAGCTGTTGCAGGCGCGCCCGGCCCCTGATCAGGGTGGCCAGTTGCAGTTCATGCGCCTCTGGCGTCTGCGCCTGGTGCTCGATCTGGTAGAGCAGCACCTCGACCCCCAGTTCATTGAAAATCTGCGTCCCCGCATCCGGGCAGTTGCTGGGGAAGCTGGCCATCTCGAACAACCGTTTGCGCAGCGGCGTGTCGACCACCGCCGCTTGCAGCAAGAGCCACACCTGCTGCGTCAACTGGCGGTGGTTGGCGGCGTAGCGTTGTTGATCTTGCGGGGTCTGGAACACCTCCGGCTGCTCCAGGGCCTTGAGCACCTCGAACAAACCCTGGGAGCCATGTTCGTGCTCCAGCGCGTCCCAGACTTGCCGGGCTTCTTCCCGGGCGGCCGGCGACAGGTAGTTCAGCCACGGCGTGCAATCGCCGCGAGGTTCATAGGTGCGCTCCGGGTCCAGGCCGACCGACGCGCGGTAGGCTTTGAACTGTTCGCGTTGCAGGGCGTCCAGCGCCGAGCGGTTGAGGTAGGTGCGGGCCACCAGCGCGGCTTCGCGACTGCCCAGGGCCACCGCGGGCAGGCGGGTGATCGCGGTGCCTTGCAGGTTCAAGAAGAACGGCGCCGGTCGCGGCACCTCGAACAGTCCTTCGGGCCAGCGTTTGATTGGGCTGTGGCTGAGGTCCAGGTGTATCAGGTCGCGCATGCGCCCGATGTCCGGCGCTTGCTGGGCGCGGGTGTTGTTGAGCTTGAGGCGCCGCAGGTAGCGCAGGTTTTTCAGGCGGGTGATGTCTTCGACCGGCAAAGTCAGCGGGCACCCGGCCAGGTCGAGGTCTTCCAGGTGGCGCAGCTCGCGGATAGCCTCAGGCAGGCGGGCCAGCGGGTTCTCTGCCAGATACAGGGCCGACAGTTGCGGGAAGTGCTGCAGGAACTGGCCGTGGGCCGGGCCGAACTGACTGCGGATCAGGTTCAGCTCCGTGACATGGCTGAAGTCGGCGCGCAACGGCGGCAGCGTATCGGGCAGTGTCACGCCGCTGAGGTCCAGGCGCGAGCCGAGGGGCTCGGTGGCGGCGCGGATCTGGTCCTGCCAGCATTCGAGAACTTGCCCCTGAATGAAACTGCGCAACTCCCGTTCCATGGCGGGCGGATGATGCCCCGGCTGGCGCGACCAGTGCGCCAGATCGCCGTCCAGACGGTAATGTTCAACGATTAACTGGTTGACCCGGGGGCCGATCTGCTCGTGGCCGACCTTGTCCATAAAGGCCAGGATGCGCGCTTCGCTCTGGTGCGCAAAGACTGTCTTCAAGGCGTTCAGGATCAACGCGTCTGCACTTCTGAGTACCGCAGTGCGCACGGGTATGGGTTTGCCGAGCAGCTTCAGCGTTTGCGGGTCGGCGTGGCTTGGGACCGGCGGTTGGGCCAGGGCGGCGCGGCGTTCGGCCAGAGGCTCCAGGGTGGTCAGCAGCCAATGCCGTAAACCTTCGCCCTGGCCGGGGCCAAGGCCCAGGGCCCGGCGGCTGTCGAGGGGGGCGGCGTGCAGCAGGGCTTCGTACAGGGTGTCGAGGTCATGCAGCTTGCGGTGCTCGGCATCGCGCACTTCGTAGCCCAGGTGGTCTTTCCTGACCAGGATGCGCCGGGTACTGGCGTTGGCCGGCCCTGCCTCGCAGCGCAGCCGGCCATCTGCGCTGTGCTCGCGGATTTGCAGGTGCAGGTCGGCAAACCAATCGCTGTGGCGTTTGAGGGTGCCGAGCAGCATGCGTTCGCTGTCGATACTCTGGCGCCAGGGGAAGTAGAAACCTTCATAGGCGTGGCTGGTGCCGGCGCTGAAGTGCAATTCGCGGGCGAGGTTTTTCAAGCGCAGCGGCAGGCGCCCCTGGGTCGCCATCAGGTTGCGCTCGGCTTCATCGGCAGTGGCGAGCAAGGCCCGCGCCACGCTCGAATCCATCTGCGCGAAATGCTCGCGCAGCAGGCGGACACCCGGCTCATCGGACAGCTCGCGCAGATGATGGGCGTACTGGCCGATCTCTGGCGCCTGGCGGGTGACGTAGGCCGCCAGTTGCTCGCGCAGGTGTTGCACTTGCTGGGCCTTGGGCACCTGGGCGCCGAGCAGGGCACGGGTTTGCGGCTCATCGAGAAAAGCCAGTACCTGTTCCGGCAACTGGCCGGACATGACTTGCGCCACACTCAGGCGCAGGGTGTCGGCAGGCGCCGCAGCGAGGTTACCGTAGCGGTGCGAATCGCCGCTCAGGCTGGCGCTGAGGAACACTTGCAGGGCCTTGTCCTGGGGCCAGCCCTCCAGTTCGGTGACGGTTTGCTCGAACCAGGCGGAGTCTGGGGCCAGGGGCATGCCTGCGCGGATTTGCGCGCTGGCCTGTTGTGCGCTGGCGTAGGCCTCGAAGCGGTTCAGGGTGTCGGCCAGCAACGGCGGCAGAGGCTGCTCATGCAGGTACAGGCCGCGCAACTGGTCGTCATCGCAGCCACTGGTGCGGCGGATCTGCTCCAGTTGCGCGGCGCTGAAAGCCTCGGCCCTGGGCCCGAGGCGGCGCATCAGGGTGGAGCTGTCCCAGGTTTGCGGCTGCTCGGCTTCATGCACCACGATGCCATTGCCGCGCCGATGCACGTGGGGCCGGTAGGCATCCGCGCGGCGCGGGTGGACGATGCGCCCGTGTTGCACCTGATACTGCGCACCCTCGTGGCGCATTAACGGTTGATCTGCGGGTGCGCCCGGGTCGGCGACATAGGGCGCCAGGTCCGGGTTCCACAGGCGCCGGCGGCCGTCGGCGAGCGTCACTGGCGTGAGCCCTTCGACAAACGCCGACAGCTTGAGGCGCAGCGGCGCCGCCACCTGGATGCCGGCGGCGAACAGGCCGAACTGCACCAGGTCCTGGGCCACCCCGATCAAATGCTGCGCCGCCTCTGTGCCCCGGCCCTGGGCCCAGTCGAGCACCCCCTCGAACACCTGGTCGGTGAGCTGATAGGCGGTGTAGGCGAGCATCACTTCCCCCAGCCCCGGCACAAACGGGGTGAGCACTTGCAAGGCAGCGTTGAGGATATCGCCGAGGATTCGCCCCAGGTTGTCCCACCAGGCCTGGCGGGCCAGGCGGTCGACGCGGCTGGTCGAGACGGCAATGTCCTGGGCGTCATTGAGCACTTTGTTCAGGTGCACCCGGTAACGGTAGTGCCACAGGTCATTGTTGCCGCTTGAATGCGCGCGGTTCTGGTAGTCGTCGGCAATGGGCTGCACATGGAATTGCAGGTGGGGATGGTCCAGGGGCGTGTCTTGCCAGGTCGGTTGGCTATCGGTCGCGGCTTTGGCGCGCCACTGCACCCGGCTCAGGCGGGTATTGAGGTTGGCGAAAAAAAAGCCGCGCTGATCATGGTCGACAAAGCGGCTGAAGAACACCTGATAGCGTTCGCTGTCACGCAACTGGCGGGTCAGTTCGTGGATGAAGGCCAGGGGCGTGGGGTATTGCTTGAGGGGGTGCGCGGGGTCGTCCGGCACATAGGCAATCACCCGCGCCGCCGAGTGGGGCGTGGCGCAGAACAGCAGGATGCCGGTCAGGCGCGTGTTCATCAGGTCCAGGGTGTGGCCGGCAAGCACCTGGCCATCCAGGCGCAGGGCGGTGTTGCCAGCGATCAGCGCGAGCACTTCGTCACAGGCATCCTGGGCCAGGTCGCCCTTGACCAGGGCCAGGTGGGCGGCGGCCTTCAACGCGGCTTGGTGCTGGGCGATCACCTGGCGGCGCAGGTCGCGGGCCACCGTGGGGTTGTAGACACCCATGACAATCTTCAGATGTTCACGGTAGTGCCCGCCGATGTTCAGTGCGCGGCACAGTTGCTTGAAACCCTCGGCGGTCAGGGGCGTGCCGCGGGTCTTGTGCTTGAAGGTCAGGCTGCGCTGCTGCCCACGGGCATCGGCGCCAGACAGGAAGGCATAGTCGACAAAGCTGTCGGTGGCGGCAAAGTTATGCAGCGCCGCATCCAGCAGCGACAGCGTATGGCTGGTGACGCCTGACTTGAAGTCATGTACCCACCAGGCTGTCGACGCTTTGGCATACAGGCGCACATAGGTGTTGCGCACATCAATCGGGCCATAGTCGGCGCTTAGCGCGCCGCCCAGGATGCGCTCGGCGTAGGCATACAGATCATTGAGGGGCTGGAGGCGCTTATCCAGGGTGTTGAGGGCTTGCCAGTGGCCGGCGATAGCCTGCCGCAGGTTGGCGTGCTGTGCCGGCGCGGCGTTCGGGTAGGGCGCCGGGTCCTGGAGCCCGACGGCCTGCAAGGCATCCAGGCGGTGCGGGGCGGTGGTTTTCAGCCACGGCGGCAGGGCACTTTCAAGCAATGGGTAGTGCCGGCCTTGAAACGTGGCCGGGCGCGGGGAAGGGAGTAAATCAGCCATGCAACAGATCCTGAAAAGAGCCATGAAAGCGCTTCAGTCTATTTTGGGCTGGGGCCGAGAATAAGTTTGAATACTGGGTCCAACAGGCCGCTTACACAGGCGAACCGTTCAAAATTCATCACCTTGAAAACAGCCGGTTACCGCCCTGGTTCAGCGCCATTGAGGCGGGGGCACACAAGGTGTGGCTGCCCGGTTGCAGATAAGGCGTGAGGATCGGCGCCATGCCCTTGAGCACCTGCACCGGCAAGGCCGAGGTGAAACTGAAGCCCTGGGCCGTGGCGCCGGGGACGAAGGCGGTCAAGGTGCCGAAATGGTGCTCGCCGATATAGAACACAAACGTCGCCGTGCGGTTGATGGCCTTGGAGCTGAGCACGCGCCCGCCGGCCCCGATGGCTTCGATGCGGTTGTCGCCGGTGCCAGTCTTGCCACCCATGGCCAGTGGTGTGCCGTCGGCCAGCTTGAAACTGCCGGCCACGCGCTTGGCGGTACCGGCATCCACCACTTGCGACAGCGCCTCGCGCAGGGCCGTGGCCACGGCGCTGGGCATCACCCGCTTGCCGCGCTCGGGGTCGTTGACCAGGCGTGTGTCGTAAGGCGTGCCGGCGGCAAAGTGCAGGCTGTCGATGCGCAGTGTCGGCTGGCGGATACCGTCGTTGAGAATAATCCCCACCAGTTCGGCGAGCGCGGCCGGGCGATCGCCGGAACTGCCGATGGCGGTGGCGAGGGACGGTACCAGATGGTCGAACGGGTAGCCCACCTGTTGCCAGCGCTGGTGGATATCCAGGAAGGCCTCGATCTCCAGCATGGTGCGGATGCGGCTGTCCCGCGCGCTCTTGTGCCGGCTCTTGAACAGCCAGCTGTAGACCTCCTGGCGCTCGTGCGTGCTGGCCGCCACCGCCTGGGTGAAGGTGGCGTCGGGGTGTTGCAGCAGGTAGCCGAGCAACCACAGGTCCAGGGGATGGACCTTGGCGATATAGCCCTGGTCCGGCAAGTCGTAGGCACCGGGGCCGTAGTTCTGGTAGAGGTTGGCCAGGCGTTCGTCGCTGAGTTTGGCGCGGGCCGTGGGGTCATTGAGGTGGGCGCGCACAAAACTGTTGAAACTTTGCTGGCTGGCCTGCGGCAACAGGTAGCGGTGTACGGCGGCCAGGCGGATGGCGGTGGGGTGCAGGCTGTCGAGAAAGGTGTCGAGGCGCGCCTGGGTGTCCTTGTTACGGTACTTTTTCCAGAACCGCAGCAAAAAGGTGGTGCCCTCGCGGTCGGCGAATTTGGCCAGGTATTCCTGGCGGCGCGGGTCGCTGTCGTCCTTGAGCAGTTCGGCGCTGTTGTTGGCGCCCTGGTAGGTGCTGTAGCGCACCAGGTCGCGCATCAGGCGGATAAATGGCAGGTTGATCGACTCGCGTAGCGCCTCGCGCAAGGTCGGGTTGCGGCCGTTGTCTTCGTTGCGAAAGTTATGGAAGTGATGCAGGCCGCCCCCTGTGAAAAAACTTTCGCCGGGGCTGGCGGAGTAGTGCCGGTCCAGGGCTGCGGCGAGCATCGTCGGCAGGTTGCGGTCACTGTTCTGCACCAGGTAATCCACGGCCCAGCGTGTCAGGCGGTCCTGCTCGTCGATGGCGACTTTTTTCAGCGCCGCCGGGCTCTGGTCGGCATAGCGTTGGTGCAGTTCGCTGATGATTTGCAGGTAGGTGGTCAGCACCCGCAGCTTGGCGGTGGAGCCCAGTTCCAGCTTGCTGCTTTCATTGATATCGAAGGGCTGGTCGGTGTTGTCGGTCTGCACCCGCACCCGGGCGCCGTCGGCGGTCATTTCGTAGAGGGTGAAGCTATAGCGCACCTGGGCCGTGCTGGCGGGGGTCAGCAGACGCGGCCCGAGCAGGCCGAGCTGGCCGGCGAAGGCCGGGTCGGCCAATTGCTTGAGGTACGCGGTGGCCTGGCTTTGCAGATCGCTTTGCAGGGTGCTGGTGGCGGCCAGGTCGAGGCGGTCGAGGTCGTACAGCGGGCGATCGAGCAGGGCGGCCAGGCGGCTGCGCGCGACACTGATGCCCTTGTTGGTTTCTATGGGCTGCAGGGTCGGTTGCTGCTGCCAGTTGCGGTAAGTGACCTGGCTGGCCAGGGCGGCGCTGGCCAAGGCCGGATCGATCACCGCGTTCTGCGCCAGCAGGCGGATATGGCTGTCGGTGAGGCTGGCCAGCTCGTCGCGGCCCTTTGACAGGTAGTGGGAAGGACGGCGCTGGGCGATGGTCAGCGACAGCACTTCACGTAGGGCCAGGCCTTTTTGCGCAAGATCCTTGGGGTCGTCACTGGCCAGCAGGCTGTTGGTCCGGTTGAAGTCGGCGCCGTACCAGACCCGCAAGCCTTCGGCCATACCATGCACTTCACCATGCCCGGGCACCGCCGACAGCGGCACGCTGTTGAGGTAATCGCGCACGATCGCCTGGCGCGCTACCAGCGTCTGGGGGCCGTCCAGGTAGGTGCGCACGCTGGCGGAAATCATCTGGCGGATCTTCTCGCCACCCGACAGTGTCAGCCCGTCGGGCGAGTGGCGATATTTCTCCAACTGCGTGGCCAGGGTGCTGCCGCCTGCAGTCTGGCCCGGCAGGTGCAGCAGCCGGGCCACCTGCGACCAGGCGGCCTTGGCAAAACGCGGCCAGTCCACGGCGGGGTTGGCCTGGGGCTGGGCGGGGTCGAGCAGCTCGCGGTTCTCGATAAACAGCAGGCTGTTGACCACCACCGGCGGGATCGCGGCAAAGGTCGGATAGAACTGCTGCGGGTAGCTGAACTGGTACAGCGGCTCGGCGCGGCAATCGCTGATCGTCAGGCCTGCCTGGATCTTCTCGTCATAGGGCACAAACAGCCCCTGGCGGCTGTAGTCGAGCAAGGCCTGGGAGAACTGCGCCTGGCTCTGGATCAGGTAATTGCGCTTGAGCAGGCGTGGCAGAAAATCACTCAGGGCACTGTAGCCCAGGCGTTTGTCGAAGGGGCCGGCGCCGGGGTAGACAATCGCCGCGCTCGGGCCGGGCTGCACCTGGTAACTGAGGGTGGCGGCGATCCGGCTGAATTCCCGGGCCTGCCACTTGGAGGTGCGCATTTCCCGGGACGCGGCATAGGCCAGGCCGATCAGCAGCATCACCAGCAACAGCCAGAACATGCGCCAGCCGAAGCGGCGTGGGCGGGTTTTTTGTGGCAAAGGCGGTTCATCCGCACTGTCGGTTGGCACCGCAGCCTGGGTCGAATCGGTTTGCCATAAAACACCCATAGTCGATTGATCCATTCACGCAGATTGATCGGACTTGTTTCAAGCGTAGTCGCTGATTGGTCCACGCAAGGAATTTGTCTGCGCCGGCCATGACCGACTACCACCGACGGCAGCGGGCGCGGCCTTTCGCAGCATCCAGGCCGGGCAGAGCGGGCGCGTGACGCAGACCCTGGCGATTCATCGCGGCGAAATCCACTTGCGCATGGCGCGCGAGCTGTTCTTTGACGCGCCGCCCTGGCCTGAGGGCGAAGTGCCGTTCTAGAGCCTTTGCGATTGGTAAATGCGACCAGGGTAGGGGCATGACGCTGCACCCATGCTGTGCAATACTCGCCGCCGTTTTCCAGGGAGAACGGCGTTCCAGGCAGATGATGCCTCGCCGTCATATCGGCTTTTGCCGAGAGTTCTCGCTGAATTTTGCCGTTTATTGAGTGAAAAGCTCTATAGGGAGCTTTTTATACTGCACGCCCGCTGATCTGGCCGGTTTTCCTGTCAGACGGATCTGCCCACAAGGTAGGCCCGGTGACCCAGGCGTACGAGCCCACCCGCTGGTACGCCCGAGACTCGGTGGTTCAATCCAATAACAAAATGAGGTTGTACCCCTATGCCTGTTGGCAACCATCAGCCCCACGGCGAGACCGCTTCCGGCGGCCCGCTCAAACGCGAACTCGGCGAACGGCATATTCGCTTGATGGCGCTCGGCGCCTGTATCGGTGTCGGTCTGTTCCTTGGTTCGGCCAAGGCCATTGAAATGGCCGGCCCGGCAATCATGCTCTCGTACATCATCGGCGGCCTGGCGATCCTGGTGATCATGCGCGCCCTCGGTGAGATGGCCGTACACAACCCGGTGGCCGGCTCCTTCAGCCGTTACGCCCAGGACTACCTCGGCCCGTTGGCGGGCTTTTTGACCGGTTGGAACTACTGGTTCCTGTGGCTGGTGACCTGCGTTGCAGAAATCACCGCCGTCGCCGTGTACATGGGCGTCTGGTTCCCCGATACACCGCGCTGGATCTGGGCCCTGGCCGCCCTGATCAGCATGGGCACCATCAACCTGATCGCGGTCAAGGCCTTCGGTGAGTTCGAGTTCTGGTTCGCCCTGATCAAGATCGTCACCATCATTGCCATGGTGATTGGCGGCGTCGGTATCATTGCCTTTGGTTTCGGCAACGACGGCGTGGCGCTGGGGATTTCCAACCTGTGGGCCCACGGTGGCTTCATGCCCAATGGCGTGCAGGGTGTGTTGATGTCCTTGCAGATGGTGATGTTTGCCTACCTGGGCGTGGAAATGATCGGCCTGACCGCCGGTGAAGCGAAGAACCCGCAAAAAACCATCCCCAATGCCATTGGCTCGGTGTTCTGGCGCATTCTGCTGTTCTACGTCGGTGCGTTGTTCGTGATCCTGTCGATCTACCCATGGAATGAAATCGGCACCCAGGGCAGCCCGTTTGTGATGACCTTCGAGCGCCTGGGCATCAAGACTGCCGCCGGCATCATCAACTTCGTGGTGATCACCGCCGCGCTGTCGTCGTGCAACGGCGGGATCTTCAGCACCGGGCGCATGCTCTACAGCCTGGCGCAGAACGGCCAGGCCCCGGCGACCTTCGGCACCACCTCGCGCAATGGCGTACCCCGCAATGCGCTGCTGCTGTCGATCTTCGCCCTGCTGCTGGGCGTGCTGCTCAACTACCTGGTGCCGGACAAGGTCTTCGTCTGGGTCACTTCCATCGCCACCTTCGGCGCGATCTGGACCTGGGTGATGATCCTGCTGGCCCAGCTCAAGTTCCGCAAAAGCCTGAGCCCGGCCGAACAGAAGGCCTTGAAGTACCGCATGTGGCTGTACCCGGTCAGTTCGTACCTGGCCCTGGCGTTCCTGGTGCTGGTGGTGGGCCTGATGGCGTACTTCCCCGATACCCGTATCGCGCTGTATGTCGGGCCGGTGTTCCTGCTGTTCCTGACCGTGCTGTTCTACGTGTTCAAGCTGCAACCGACCCAGGCCGGCGTCGGCTCACAGCGTTCGGCGTAAACCCTTGAGCCCTGGCCGGCCTGTCACCTGCGACAGGCCGGCCCAGGTTCAGGTGCGCATCAGCGCCCGTTGCGTGCCCTCTGTCAACTGCCGGACCAGGCGGTTATGTTCGCTGGTTTCCAGGTCAACCAGTGCCTGGCGGCGCTCCAGAAATACCTGCGAACGCTTGTCCTGGAGTTCCCGATTCAACAGGCTGACCTTGTAGCTCACGGCTTGCTTGACCGTGATAAAAGGCTCCGGATGACTGTTGGCCAAATACTCAATCCAGAACTCACTCATCAAAATCGCCTCCTGCACGGCCGGTGATTGGCCGAGTCTGCGCAGGGTGCTGCGTGCCCGGCCCACCACCTCATCGGTGACATAGTCATCCACGGTGTACAGCAGCTCCAGCGGATAAAACGGCAATTTGAATTCACTGGCCAATTGGCTGCGCAGGTATACCGTGACCTCGGCCGGATCGACAGGCAGCCCGGCACGCTCGCGCTCGAGAATGAACTGGTCGGCAAAGTGGTCCAGTTGGTTGAGGTAGAAGCAACTCTCGGCCAATTCCAGCAACGCCCGGTCAGCCAGATAACTGCGCGGTTGCAACTTGGCCTGATGGATCCGGTGGTGCAGTTCCATGTTGGTAAAGGCCAGCAGCACACTGTCGCCGCAGTTGCCGGAGCCGTAGGTGTTGAGGCACACCGCGTTGCGCAGTTGCGTCGACTCGCCCATGGCCTGCAACAAGGTCCAGACTCGCTTGGTCAGGCCAGGCCTCAACTTTTTGTTGCGGTAGGCGTGCGTATTCTTCAGGTCACGCAGCACGCGGAATACATCATCGGCACTCGCCGTTTCATTGGCCTTGAGCTGTTCCCACAATTGTCGGCGCGGCGTTACGTCCTTCTCGGCGATGTCGGTCAGCCAGGTGTCGAAGTCATTCGGCGTCGCTGGGGCATGGGCGGGGGTGCGCAGTTGGCCACCCAGGCGAATACCGGTCTCGAGGTAGTAGCGGTCGATGCGTGCCAGGGTCTCGGCGGTCAGCGGGTTCTCATGCAAAAAGGTGTTGCGATTGGCGGCTTGCAGCCACGGGTTGGTGAACACTTCTTCGGGAATGGTGCTAATCGAGTTGGTCTGCAGGTGCAACTCCTCCAAAACCGGCAGGGTGCCGGCGCCGATCGGCCATTGGCTGATGCCGGTGTTGGCCAGGCGCAGGCGGCGTAGCCGGCTCATTTGGCTGACATCCGGGGTCAGGTCCAGGTCCGGATTATCGTTGAGGTCGAGGTGTTGCAGATTGACCATGCCGGCCAGGCGTTGCACGGCGTCTTCGGTCAGGCGAAGGTCGTTGTCGTTCAGGTCAAGGTGGTTGAGCGTGGTCATATCGGTGACCGCGCTGGGCAGTTCCGTCAGGTAACAATCCAGGCGCAGCACTGCGAGCCCGGTGAACTTGGTCAAAAAGTCCGGCCCCGAAGCGGGGAACGCGTTACCGGAAATCCGCAGGAATTGAATGTGATCGAAACCGCTGGTCCCGGTTATGAACGAGGCCGGTGGCAAGCCTTCGTCGTCCAGTTGCAACTCCAGTGACGGTACGTTGAACAGGCCGGCCATGTACACCGTGGAGGTTTCCCGGCGCCATGCCGCACACAGTTGGGAGGCGATATAGCGCCGCCTGCCCCGGCCGGTGCCCAACGGGTCGATCAGAGGGTTGTCGGCCGCCACAGGGGTTTCGCTCCAGCGCGTCAGTTGCGTATCCATGGCCTGGTACTCGGCTTTCAGCCGTTCCAGTTCGAGCAGTTTTTCCGGGTCGGTCATGTTCAACGCGCTCAGGAAGCTGCGTGCATCGGCATTGCCCAAGCGCGGGTACAGCTCCTGGACCTTGGCTACCAGGTTCGGCGGCCGTGGCCCGTGAAACGGCCAGAGGCGCTGCCACAGCGGGTACACCAGGAACGAACGATCCAGGCCCATGGGCGGTTGCATCCAGGGCTGCAAGTGCGGGATATCCAGCAGGCCCTTGATCTCCACGCGGCGAGCCAGGGCCTGCTCGGCGATCTGGCGGCGCAACTCGGCAATCGCGCTGTCGGTGTCAGCCTCCAGCAACACCTGCTCGGCAGCGGACAAGGTGCTGAGAATGACCATCAGCAATCGGGTCGACGGTTGGCCGAGTGTCTTGCCGTGTTCGTCATAGGCCTGATATCCACGGTTGGTCCTGGCCACGGTCTTGCGTGACGAACCCGCCAGGTGCCCCGCTGTTTCCAGCAGGCGTCCCTGGTCGTCCCATTCGCGGATATCGACGCGCAGGTTCTTCGGCCAGGTCGGCAGCCGGCGCAGCAGGTACAGCGTGATCCGGTCGCTGTCGGCATTGGCGCAGGCGTCCACATACAAGCCTTCGAAGGCACGGTTGAGGCGCAAGTCATGGGTTGTCAGGCGCGCCTGTTCTGACAGGCGCAGGCTCAGTTGGTTTTTTTCATGCAGTTGCTTGAGTTCCCGCGGCGAGGCATGGCCGAGAATCGCCTTGACCGCGTTGTTCGGCAGCGCCGGGTACTGGGTCTTGACGGGGCGCTCCTGGGCGGTGGTTGCGGCCTCGCTGCGCTGGTACATGGATTCGAGGATTTGCCCACGCTCGCGCTCAGTGTATTCGACCATCCGGTTGATCAGTTGGACCAGGCGCTGTTCCAGGGTTTGCGGCAGCTCGCCGAGCAGGGCCAGGGCAAGGTCGTCGTCGGTGACGAGTTTTTCCAGGAGCCCTGGGCTCCTGATGTCCTGGTCGGTGACTTGTACCACCTTGGCCCCGGGTGCTTGGTTTGTTGGGTAGCGCAGGGGGCTGGCGCTGCCGACAATCTCCAGCACGTGGCTGGCGGGCCAGCCTGGCAGGCTGGTGAGGATCAGCAGGCGCAGGTCCGGGTTGGCGACCGAGGTGCTGGGCACCTGATAGAGCGAGACGATGAACTGGGTGATCTGCTGGTCCATCCTGAAGCGCTTACAGGTATCGGCAAGCATCGGCGGGGCCGGCCGGCCGCTGCGGTGGACCTGGCGCAGCACGTGGGCCGGGGTGTCGGTCAGGGCGATGATTTTCGCAGCTTCGCCCTCGTCGACCAGTTGGTGGTCACCCCCCAGGCGGTACAGCAGTCGATGCTCGTCCCATTCCATGGGGTTCTCGCTGGACAGACGCCAGGCCCCTTCACGGTTGTGTTCCAGGGTGGGCGTATCGACGCCAATCTTGTCCGGGTGCTTGAGCCGCCACCGGAAAACCCGCTGGTCATAGATGACGCGGTACAGCGAGCCAAACAACGGCAGGTAATGCTCGCCCTCATGGGAATACAGCCCCTGGGTATCGGGCAGCAGTTTGGCCGGCAGAGACAGGGTGTGCTCGTATTGCTTCAGCGAACCGTCGGCCAGGCGCACATAGCCTTGCGGGTTGCGCTGGTCGCTCATGTACTTGCCCAAGGTGTTTCGCAGGCCTGGGGCGTCGGTCACGCTGGCCATGCCCAGCAGTTCCCGCTCATGGGGTTGCAACACCGAACCGATGGCCAGGTAGAAACTGTCGACGGCCGGGGTTACGGCGATCGTGCCCGCGTTACGCATGTCATAGGCTTCATAGTGGCCCTCGCCGCTGTGGCGCAGCTCCACGGTGAGATCGTCAGGACCGCTGGAGCGATAGGGTTTGGCGATCCCGCCGTCGCGCACCTCGGTAATCACGAAGCCGCGCTGGAGCCGCTGGCGTACCAGGGCCGAGGCGAACTCCCTGGCCCATTGGTCGGCGTCGTTGTTGAATAACCGTGGGTGGTACAGGCCATCGATGGCCGCGTCGATGCGCAGGCAAGTGCGGTGGTTGTCCAGCAATTCACGAAAGGCGCCGGGCAGTTCCCCACCTTGCAGGTAGGCCCGTTGTTGGCGGGGTGTCAGCGGCTGTTGTTCCAGCAGCCGTTCCAGCAGGGCTGCAGACAGGGGGCGGTTGAGGTCGCGCAGTTTTTTCAGCAGCGGTGTGACGGCTACCAGCGGCGCGGAGGCCTTGACGGGCAGGAAGCGGCGCACAGCGGCGGGCGGCAGTTGCTCGGGTTTTTCATAGCCGGCGTAACTGACCAGCGCGGCAAACAGCGTCAGGCGCTCCTGGCGTGCCAGGGCGACCACGGCCTGGCGCACCGCCATGATCCGCTGGGCCGGTGTGGCATCGGGTTGGTTGCTCAGGCCCAGTTGCGAGGTGCCGGGTTGCAGGCTGATCACCAGGCCCAACAGCGGTTCGGCGCGGTAAGGCACCTGGCCGCTATCCTCTTCGCTTTGGTAGCTGCCGTCTTCGTTGCGGATGATCGTAATGGTCGTCGGCTCGAGCAGTGGCTGGGTGCTTTTGCCGAAGGTCTCGATCACGCTGCGCTGCGGATCGCGGATGCTCAGTAGGGCGGTGGCCGGCCATTCGGGCAACTGGGTCAGCAGGCACAGCACTACGCTGTCGCCATAGGGCGGTAGATAACCGGCTTGATGGAAGCGCCCGATGATGTGCTGGATCAGTTGGTCGGCTTGCAGGCGCCGCACACCTTCGATCAGGTTCAACGGCGCCGGCTCGCCGTGCCATACCTTGTCGAGGGTTGCACGGGAGGTGGCGGTGCAGAGCAACATTTGCTCGAGGTCGAGCTGGGTGATGTTCGAGGAGTCGCCGGGCAGCATCTGTCGCAGCAACTGGGTATCCGACAGGGCCTGGGCGTTATGCAGGTCGAAGGTCCAGGCTTGCAGCGCCGGGTCGAACACGATGGGTGGCTTGTAGCTGCTGCGCCCGTTCTTGAGCACGTAGCGCTGGGTTTGCTGGTCGTGGGTGACTTCGGCGACCTGGGTCTGCTGTTCATGGTGCAGCTTGACGTACTGCTTGCCCTGCACGTCGAATACGCACAGGGCATCGGCAGTCTTGCCCTCCAGCAGGTAAGGCTCGTCATGGGCGTAGGGGTGCGCGTCAGGCTTCCACAGTTCATCGACCCCGTCGGGCCGGGTCACCTTGCGCGGGTTGCCCAGGCGCTGCAGGTGTTCGAGCATGCGCTGGCGATGGACCCTGCCGGCGATGCTGATCAGGCGCCCGCTGATGGCCAGGTCGGCGACATCGCTGAGGGTCGTGGCAAAGCTGCTGGCATCGCCCTTGGCTGCTTCATTCAGGCCCACGCTGACGCTGTAGGTCATGCTGCCCAGCACCGCCAGTTGCATCACCCGGTTCATTCCGGTGACTCCGCCGGGCAGGGGCGTGAGCAGCAGTTGCAGGACTTCGGCGGCGATGGCCGCAGCGGCGTCCTTGAGTGCTTGCCAATCGGCTTCGGAGCGGGTGTTGGCCAGGGTGTCCATATCGGCCTGGCAGCGCTGGACCTGCCGATAAGTCAGGGTTTGCAGCAGGGTTTCGGCGGGGCCTCTGGGTGGATCGGCGGCGAAGCGGATGTCGTCGAGGGTGCGTTCGGGGAAGGCTGCGTGAAACCCGTCGTACAGCTTGCCGGCCAGCCAGTTCAGGCCTTCGGGGCGCTTCTCCAGGGTCAGCAACGGCTTGAACACCGACAGCCCCACCAGCGGCAGTTGCCGGGCAAACCAGCCGAGGTCGTCCTGGCGATGGCTGTCGCGCAGTTGCCGGCGAAAGTCGGCTTCTGCCGCGCGCGCGTCGGGGTGGTAGCGAAACGCACCGCCGGGGCGGAAAGGGAAATACGACAGCACCCCGAGGCTGGCCACGCGGATCAGCAGGAGCGGCACGGGAATGGCGCTCTCCCAGGGCACGAAGGGCACGGCGGCAATCGGGGTGACGCCCGAGGTCAGGCTCAGGCTCTCGACCGCCAGTGGCGGCCCGCTGCCATCGAGCGAGGCGGTGAGGCTTGCGTACACCGTTTGCGTCAGGCCGTTATGGGCGCGGTTGCGCCAGGCGTCCAGGGCATCGAACTGCAACAGGGCCTGCGCTGCCACGCCCATCAAGCGGCGCAGCGTACCCTGCTGATCGAGGGTGGCCTTGATCTTCACTTGCAGTTGGTGGCCCAGGTCCAGCTCGCGGGCGATGGCGATAAACTCCCGGGCCTTGAGACTGCGATCGCCGTCGGGGCCCACCACTTTGCTGGCGTCGACCAGACTGTAGCCGGAGTCCTGGCGCAGGCCTGAGGTGAAGCCGAAGTTCACACAGGCTGCTTCCCACAGGGACATGCTCTTGACGTGTTCGATTTCGCGGTAATCGATATCGGAGCGGCGCGGCGTGCGGATGTGGCTGCCGGGCTGGCGATCCCAGGGTAAGGGTTGCTCGATTTTTTCAATGTAGGTGGTGTCGAAGCGGTACTGCTCGGGATCGCGCCCGCCGATCCGGCTGCGCAACTGCGCCAGGCCATCGGCCTTGAAGGAACGCACCACCCGTTCTTTTTCGCTTTCAACGGCCGCCAGCGCCGCGTGGGCCTGGCGTTGCAGTTGCACGAAACGCTGTTGTTCTTCGGTGTCCAGGCCCTGTAGGGCTTGGGTCACATTGCGCTGGATCAGCTCCAGCGCCTGTTGCTGGGCCCAGGAGGTACTCGATTGCAGATTGCCAGACAGGCCGTTGAGTAAATGATGAGTCGGCATGCGCTCTACCTTTCACGATAAGTGGAAGGCAGATGGAAGCACTGCGCATGCGCGCCCGGGGCCTAACTATTTAACGGGCGGCCCTCACTGCGTTGGGCCTGGTTCAACTGCTTGTTGAACTCCAGCCACGCCGCCAGCCCGGCCATCAACACCAGGCCCAGCAGCGCACTGAATATCTGCATCGGCCAGGCGTCGTCGACCTGGGCGTTGAGCATGTCAGCCAGCGGCGCCAGCAGCACCCCCAGGCAGAACACCTCCAGGGAGTAGCGCCCCATGCGGCAGCTTTGTTGCGCCAGCCAGTTTTGCGTCCAGCCCCGGCCGGGCAGCAGCTTGGCGGTGACATAGGCCAGGGCCAGGAAGTGCAGCAGGCGTACCGGCGACAGGTCGGTCTTGCTGATGGGGTACAGCAGCTCACTCAACACGGCCGGCATCACGGCATCGTGGATTTCGGGCCAGCGCCAGGACAGGGTGATCACCCCAGCCAGCAGCGTATAGGCCGTCGCGCCAAGAAACAGCGGCTGCCTGTGCAATGGCCGGGTTTGTGGTGCGCGGGGCATACCTGCGCGGATCGCCGCCGCACCGCCGAGGACGAACAGGAACTGCCAGGTCACCGGGTTGAAGTACCACACGCCATCGGCAATCGCCGCCAGGTTCCAGCCCAGCCGTGGCGCCAGCAGGTACACCACCATCGACACCACTACCACCGCCAGGGGCTTGCGTACCAGCACCGGCAGCACCAGCGGCAAGCCCAGCAGCAACACGATATACAGCGGCAACGGGTCCATCAGGTTGGGCTTGAAGCGCAGCAGCAATTCATCGGTCAGGGCTTGTTGTGGGTTGGTGATGAAGTGGGTCAGGCCCATTTCCTGCACCAGGTCGCGGGTTTCTACCTTGCTGTTGGCGAAGAACACGATGCCCATCAGCATCGCCAGCAAAAAGATATGCACCACATACAACACCCAGGCGCGGCGCAGGATTTTCAGGCAGGCCATCGGGTAGCCTTCGCGCTGCAACACCTTGCTGTAGGCCAGCACCGAGGCGTAGCCGGCGAGGAACACAAAGACCTCGGCGGCGTCGCTGAAACCAAAATTGCGCAGGGTGATCTGACCGAGCGGGTTGTGGGGCACGTGATCCCAGAAAATGAAGATCAACGCCAGGCCCCGAAAAAAATCGATGCGCGGGTCGCGTCCGTTAAGCATGGCTGCGGGCTCTTGAACAAGTCGTTAAGTAATGACCCGGGATGGTCGGCAATGGTACGCGCCGTACGTCGGGCCGGCGCAGGTTGGCGGTATTTGTAAGCAATTGCAAAGGTTGGGTATTACTGAATGTCTCAATTGCCCGAAAGGGTCATGCCGTTGGTCGTATAAGCGCTGCTACCTGTTATTTCTGACAGTAGACGGGCTTTTGTGAGCATGGCTTGCTTGCCTATCGGCTGCGATAGGCAACGAGGCGTGATGGTGGCATGAGCAGACTATGGATAGGGTTCTCCAGCTATACGGTGATTGGCATCGCCAACACAGTGATCCACTGGCAGCTTTTTTTCGTGCTCCGGGCAGCGCTTGACCTGAGCCAGGCCTTGAGCAATTTCCTGGCGTTTTGCGTGGCGGCGAGCTTCTCGTTTTTTGTGAATGCCACGTTCACCTTTGGGGTATCCGCTTCGCTTGGCCGCTACCTGTTATTCATGCTGTGCCTGGGCAGTTTGAGTCTGGTGGTCGGCTGGATGGGTGACTATTGGCGATTGCCCGGCCTGGCCACGGTGGTGGTGTTTTCCCTCAGTAGCCTGTTGTGTGGCTTCCTGCTGTCCAAGTACCTGGTGTTTCGCAGGCCTGAATCATGAGGCTTTCGCTGATCGTGCCGTTGTTCAATGAAGAACTGGCGATCGAGCCGTTCTACCAGGCCATACGCCGCGAGCCATCGCTGCTGGAGCATGAGGTCGAGATCGTCTTTATCAACGATGGCAGCACCGACCGCACGCTGGAGATCGCCAGGGATATCGCGCTGCTTGATCGCAACGTGGTGCTGATCAACTTTTCGCGCAACTTCGGCAAGGAACCGGCGTTGTTTGCCGGCCTTGAGTACGCCAGTGGCGAGGCGGTGGTGCCGATGGACGCCGACCTGCAAGACCCGGTGGAGGTGGTTGCTTGCCTGATCGAGAAATGGCAGCAGGGCGCCGATGTGGTCCTGGCCAAACGCCGCGACCGCTCCAGCGATGGCTACCTAAAACGCCACAGCGCCTCGCTGTTCTACCACCTGCTCAATCGCATCGCTTACACCCATATCGAAGAAAACGTCGGCGACTTCCGCCTGATGGACCGCAAGGTGGTGGACGTGATCAAGGCGCTGCCAGAGCAGCAACTGTTCATGAAGGGCGTGTTGTCCTGGGCCGGGTTCACCGTGGCGATTGTCGAATATGACCGGGCCTCACGGGTGGCTGGCCAGAGCAAATTCAATGCCTGGAAGTTGTGGAACCTGGCGCTGGAGGGCATCACTTCGTTCAGTACCTTGCCGTTGCGGTTATGGAGTTATATCGGTGCCGGTATTTCGTTATTGGCACTGGGGTATGCGGGGTACCTGATTGTCGACAAGTTGCTGTTTGGCAATGAGGTGCCGGGGTATCCGTCGTTGATGACGGCGATCCTCTTTCTGGGGGGCGTGCAACTGATCGGAATAGGCATATTGGGGGAGTATGTGGGGCGGATCTATATGGAGGCTAAGCATCGGCCGAGGTATGTAGTGAAAGAAGTAGTTCGGAACATGGCTCGGAGGTAGGTGCGATGTGGAATCAAAGGGAGTTGAGCCGAAAAGAAATAATGATAGTGTTTGTAGTGCTTTCCTTCGCTTATATTTATCCACTTGTTCATGCGGACTATGCCTATGTCGATGATAATTGGCGAGCTTTGCATCAGGCGCAAGAAGCGTGGAAAAATCAAGGCCGGATCTTGCTTGAAGTGTTGCATAGGGTCTTGACGTTTACCGGTGGTACAACCAATATATTTCCTCTGCCGCTGTTGATATCTGTATTCGCACTTGCATTGGCCATGACGCGGTTGACCCTGTGGTATTTTACTCGCCCCTGTATTTTAAGTTGCCTGGTGGTGTTGCCCATTTTATGCAACCCCTTTTTCTTGGGCAATCTGACTTATCAGTTTGATGGTCCAGGCATGGTGTTGGCGGTTGTTGCGATCATTTATGCAATTACCTGCACTATTGAGCATGTGGTTTATCGGGGTTTTGCATCCGCATTATTGATAGCTATTTCATTGAGCTTGTACCAGCCCACCCTGTCGCTGTTTGTTGGCTTGAGCATTGTTGAATTCGTCTGTGGAGTAAAAAATAGGATTTCTACCGTTAAAGCTTTGTCATTAGCTACGCAGAGGTTTGTGCAACTGACTGCAGGAAGCCTGATCTATGCTCTGACTGCCTACCAGTTGACTGTGGATGGACGAGGGAACTTGAGTGTTTTTGACGCTAGATGGCTTGAGGTAGCGGGTCAAAAACTGATCTTCGCTATGGAACAGGTTGGTCTATTGGTTAACCCTGGGGCAATTTATTTTACTGTTTTGTTGCTGCTTGTAGCGACGTTTGCGTTTGTTTTATTTATGAAAAATATCGTTGATATGCCAGGAGGAGTACTCAGCAGAGTTATAGTGCTGGCTGTGTATTTGCTTGGTTTTCCAATATTGCTGTTAAGTATCCCTGGCGTCATGCTGTTTCTCGTGGAGCCAAATCTGGATGCAAGAAATTACATCGGATTTTCCGCTGTCTTGATTCTTGTCTTGTATTTGAACTATGAGGTGCTGGGGCGAGCTTGGCTAGCCGCTCGATGGGTGTTGGTAGTTCCGGTGTTGTTCATGTTTGCCTTTTGTTATGCCTATGGTCAGGTAATTATCGCGAAAAAAGAGCTTGAGATGGCGATGGCTCAATACATTGCAAAAGACATTGTTTCGGAAAAACAGCTGGGATTGGTACCGGTATTTTATTTTGTAGGTCCACAAACGGGGGGTAACTGGCTACCTCGGGGGCACGATGCCATGACCTATATGCCAGCACTGAGGTATATTTTGAGTAATGCTAACGTCTTGCTGCATCCTCACTTTTTTCCTCGGTTGGGAATCAATAATGTTGTTGGCGGTAAGCGTGATGTTTTTAACAAGTTGGTTGCTTTAAATGGCGTGGGTTCGCCTGTGGTGGACAGTAAGTTCTATTCGATTTATGTGACCTCTGAAGGGGGGTACATTGTCATGAAAGAAATACGCGATTCCGAAAACTACAATGACATCCCCTAGAGCCGCTGCCGAATCGATGATCGGCAGCGGGAGATTATTTAAAACCCATCCATCAACAACACCCGGCACGGCCTGGCCTGATACGCATTGATCTGCGGCACCAGGCGGGTGAAGTGTTCGGTCTGGCAGTGCGCATCCAGCGCGGCCTGGTCGGGCCATTGCTCGATAAAGATAAAGTGCCCCGGGTCTTTCTGGTCGATGAACAAGTCGTAGGCAATGCACAGCGGTTCCTGGCGGGTTTTTTCCACCAGTTCGGCGTACCAGGGGCGCACGGTGTCCAGGTGTTCGGGTTGGATAAAGTCTTCAGCAATAACTTTCAACATCAGATCGGTCCTTAGGCAGCTTCTACTTCATGGGGCTCGAAACTGTCGGCTCGCGCCATCTGCCACATACGCGAATAAAACTCGCCGTTCACTTCGCCGGTCAGCAGTTCCCCAGGCTTTAAGAACACATGCAACTGCGAAAACAGTTTGATCTCGGTGGCCGACATGCGCCGTACCAGGTGCTTGGCCGACAATTGCGACGGATGATCAAGGCCGGCCGCCGCGAGCATTTCCGCCAGGGCCTTGAGGGTGTTGCGGTGGAAGTTGAACACCCGCTGGGCCTTGTCCGGCACCACCAGTGCGCGTTGGCGCAAAGGGTCCTGGGTGGCCACGCCGGTCGGGCATTTGTTGGTGTGGCAAGACTGCGACTGGATACAGCCGATGGCGAACATAAAGCCCCGGGCCGAGTTGGCCCAGTCGGCGCCGATGGCCAGCACGCTGGCGATATCGAAGGCGCTGACGATCTTGCCGCTGGCGCCCAGTTTGATCTTGTCGCGCAGGTTCAGGCCCACCAGGGTGTTGTGCACAAACAGCAGGCCTTCGCGCAGGGGCACGCCGATGTGGTCGGTGAATTCCACGGGCGCAGCGCCAGTGCCGCCTTCCTTGCCGTCGACCACGATAAAGTCCGGCAGGATCCCGGTTTCCAGCATGGCCTTGGCAATGCCCATGAACTCCCACGGGTGGCCCAGGCAGAACTTGAAGCCCACCGGCTTGCCGCCCGACAGCTCACGCAACTGGGCGATAAAGTGCATCAGTTCAATCGGCGTGGAAAACGCGCTGTGGCGGGATGGCGAGATGCAATCTTCGCCCATCAAAATGCCGCGGGTCTCGGCGATTTCCTTGGTCACCTTGTGCTTGGGCAGGATCCCCCCGTGACCGGGCTTGGCGCCCTGGCTCATCTTGATTTCGATCATCCGCACTTGCGGGTTTTGCGCCTGCACGGCAAAGCGTTGCGGGTCGAAACGGCCGTCGCTGGTGCGGCAGCCGAAGTAGCCGCTGCCCAGCTCCCAAGTCAGGTCGCCGCCGTTTTCCCGGTGGTAGGCACTGATGCTGCCTTCGCCAGTGTCATGGGCGAAGTTGCCGAGCTTGGCCCCCTGGTTGAGGGCGCGGATGGCATTGGCGCTCAACGAGCCGAAACTCATCGCCGAGATATTGAACACCGACGCCGAATACGGCTGCGTGCACTGCGGGCCGCCGACCATCACGCGAAATGCGCTGGGGTCGCTCAACGGGGCCGGGCGCATGGAGTGGCCGATAAATTCGAAGCCGGACTGATACACGTCGATCAGGGTGCCGAAGGGTTTGTCGGCGCTTTCATTCTTGGCCCGCGAATACACCAGCGAACGCTGGGCCCGGGAGAAGGGCAGGGCATCGCTGTCGGACTCCAGCAGGTACTGGCGGATTTCCGGGCGGATGCCTTCCACCAGGTAGCGGATATTGCCCAGGATCGGGTAATTGCGGCGCACCGCGTGGGGGCTTTGCAGCAGGTCGAACACGCCGATCAGGCTGAGCACGCCGGTCACCAGGGTAAAGGGCCACAGCCATTCGTGTTGGATAAAGGGGAGGCTGGCGAGGGTGAAAATCACACACACGGCAAAGAATGCATAACGGCTAAGCAACGACAGGCTCATACGGTTTCCTTGGGTTCGGACTCTTTCTAACCTGCGGGAGCCGGCTGGCCGGCAATGGCGTTTTCGATCGCGCTATCGCTGGCAAGCCAGCTCCTGCAAGGATCTCCAGGCTATGGATGCCTGTGCTCTCACGGAGTCCCAGCTTACGGGCGAGGTCCTTGCCGGGGCAACCACATAGAACCCGGGCTTCTATCGGTATTGCAATACGTTCTCGTTTGGGTGCATTATTTGTGTTACTGTATAACGTATTGATTCTGCCCGAACGCCCTGGAGGCCCTATGAAAGCTGGTATCCATCCCGACTACCGCACCGTGCTGTTCCACGATACTGCCGCCGATGTGTTTTTCCTGATCGGCTCCACAGTCGACACGGACCGCACCTACCAACACAGCGATGGCAACACTTACCCCTATATGGCCCTAGACGTGTCCAGCGCATCCCACCCGATCTACACCGGCCAGCAGCGCAAGACCCAGGTCGAAGGACGGATCGCTGGCTTCAACAAGCGCTTCGCCTCGTTTAGTTCGTCCGGCAAAGCAGCTGAGGCCTAAGGGGCTTAAGGCACACTGGTGGCAAATGGCATCATTTAGCCACTACCGACTGAAAACTGACTAAACTACTAGGTAATAGCCAGGAGGCTGTTACCTTGACCGTAGGAAGCGCACACCGACGCGACTAGATCCGAGGTGTCCCGTGGGAGAGTCAGTTACCTTTTCTGAAACCGATCGTCCCGTGGTGCTGTTGATCGACACCCACCCGGACGTGCATGACCGCCTCGCGCAGCTGCTGCGCCTGGAGCCCTTTGAACTGTGCAGCGCCACCACGGCGGCCGAGGCCCTGGCCATTCTGGCGCGCCAGCCCGTGGACCTGGTGATGAGTGCCGCACGCCTGCCGGATATGGACGGGGCCACGCTGCTGGCGCAGATCCATCACGCCTATCCCCAAACGGTGCGCCTGTTGTTGACCGGCGAGACTGACCTGACCCTGATCATCAAGGCGATCAACGAAGGGCAGATCTACCGCTACCTGAGCAAACCCTGGAAGGATGAAGAACTGCTGCTGGCCCTGCGTCAGTCCCTGGCCCACCAGCATTCCGAACGGGAGCGCCTGCGTCTTGAGCAACTGATCCGCCAGCAGAACGAGGAGCTCAAGCAACTCAATGCATCCTTGGAAAAACGCGTGGTTTCGCGCACCAGTGAATTGCAGCAGACCGCCGACATGCTCGACCTGGCCTACGAAGAACTCAAGCACAGCTACGCCACCGGCACTGAGGTGTTCTCGCTGCTGGCCAACCTGCGCCTGCCGCGCAGCAAGCAGACCAATCGGCAGATCATCGAGCTGGTCCGCACCTGGTGCGTGCTCCATGGCCTGGACGATGCCAGCAGCCGCGACCTGACCATGGCTGCGGCGCTGTACAACATCGGCAAGTTGAGCTGGAGCGACAGCATGATGGTCGCGCCCTCGGACTTGCTGCACAGCACCGACCGCGAGCGCTTTCGCGAGTACTCCACACAGAGCGAGTCGCTGTTGATGACCCTGGAGCCGATGAAGGACGCCGCGCGGCTGATCCGCCATCACCAGGAACGCTGGGACGGCAGTGGTTTCCCCGACCATCTCAAGGGCGAGGCAATTCCCTTTGGCTCGCGCCTGCTAAAGCTGGCGGTGGACTTTATCGAACTGCAGCGCGGCCTGATCCTTGAGCGGCAGATGAACAGCGACGAGGCGCTGCTGTACATCCGCAAATACGCCGGGCGCCTGTATGACCCGGACATGGTCGAAGACTTCGTCCAGGCCTGCGCGGCCTTCCTCAGCGACGTGACCCTGGGCGACCCGATGGTCAAGGTGCTTGGCACTCGCGAACTGGCCGAAGGCATGGTCTTGGCGCGCAACCTCAATGCCGACAACGGCATGCTGCTGCTCAACGCCGGCAAGGTGCTGAACCTGCCGCTGGTGGACAAGTTGATCGCCTTTGAAGCCATGGAGGGCGCCAAGTACAGCGTGTTCATCAAGGAAGCCGAGTAACCCGAAACTCTGTAGGAACCGGCAAGCCGGTTCCTACATTCATTGCGAGGAACAGGGCAGCCGTGTGATCCTTTGCGCCCTTTACTCCAAGGCGTTTTTTTCATGTCCAAGACCATCCGTATCGCCGCCGCCCTGTTGATCGGCAGCGACGGCCAGACTCTACTGGTGCGCAAGCGCGGCACCCTGGCCTTCATGCAGCCGGGCGGCAAGATCGACGCGGGCGAGCAACCGGCGCAGGCCCTGGCGCGTGAGCTGCACGAAGAACTTGGTCTGCGGATCGACCCGGCAGCGGCGCAGTACCTTGGCCACTTCTCGGCGCCAGCGGCCAATGAGCCGGGGTTTACCGTGGAGGCCGAGTTGTTTGAAGTACGGATCGATGTGCCGGTGACACCCGCCGCCGAGATCGAAGAAGTGCGCTGGATCGACCCGGCCGGCGATGGCGGCCTGCAGTTGGCGCCCTTGACACGTGACCTGATCCTGCCGTTCTATCGCGCATCGCTGACTACCACTGCCTGAACTGTCGGGCGCAAAGGACTGAGCCGTGATCCCCCTCAATGACCTGCTGATTTTTGCCGCCGCCTCGCTGCTACTGGTGCTGACACCCGGCCCGAACATGATCTATTTGATCTCCCGTTCGATCTGCCAGGGCCGCAAGGCTGGGGTGACGTCGTTGCTGGGGGTGGTCGCGGGTTTTTTTGTACACCTGTTTGCCGCCGCTGCCGGTTTGACCGCGGTGTTTCTTACGGTGCCGGTGGCCTATGAAGTGCTGAAGTGGGCCGGCGCGCTGTACCTGCTGTGGCTGGCCTGGCAGGCGGTGAAACCGGGCGCGCGTTCGCCGTTCGAGGCCCAGCAACTGCCCGCCGACTCACCGCGCAAGCTGGTGACCATGGGCTTTTTGACCAGTGCGCTGAACCCGAAAATCGCGGTGTTCTACCTGTCGGTATTCCCGCAGTTCATCACCCCGGAGCACGGCTCGGTCTTCACCCAGAGCCTGATGCTGGGTTTTACCCAGATCAGCGTCAGCTTTGTGGTCAACCTGCTGATCTCGCTGTGCGCCGCCAGCATCGCCGCCTGGTTTATCCACAACCCCACGTGGCTGGCGGTGCAGCGTTACTTCATGGGGTTTGTGCTGGCCGCCCTGGCGGTGCGCCTGATGCTGGAGCAACGGCGCAGCGCGTGAGCCGTCACCGCACCGCGCTGACCCCATCCAGGGTCGAAAACGACGTGTCCTTGGCCGTCAGCAAGAAGTCGCGCATGTACGGCGCATCCAGCATATCTGCGCGGATCCCGGCGTACAGCGTGGCGAACAGACCCTTCTCCCCCAGCCGCTTGGCCTTCACATAACCCCGCGAGCTGTACTCGTGCAGCGCCCAGTGGGGCATGCCACACACGCCGCGTCCGCTGGCCACCAGTTGCATCATCATCACCGTCAGCTCCGAGGTGCGCACCTGGGCGGGTTCGACGTCGGCCGGTTCCAGGAAACGGGTGAAAATGTCCAGGCGGTCGCGCTCCACCGGGTAGGTAATCAGGGTTTCGCTGAGCAAATCCTCGGGCACGATGTATGGCTTGTTCGCCAGGGCGTGCTGGTTGGCCACGGCGAGCATCGCTTCATAGGTGAACAACGGCACATAGGTGATGCCCGCCAGCTCCAGCGGGTCGGAGGTCACCACCAGGTCCAGGTCGCCACGGGCCAGGGCTGGCAGCGGGGCGAAGGCAAAGCCGGAGGCCAGGTCCAGCTCGACTTCCGGCCAGGCATCGCGGAACTGGTCGATGGTCGGCATCAGCCACTGGAAGCAGCTGTGGCATTCGATCGCCATATGCAGGCGCCCGGCAGTACCGCCGGCCAGGCGCGCAATATCCCGTTCGGCACCGCGCAGCAGCGGCAGGGTGGCATCCGCCAGTTGCAGCAGGCGCAGGCCGGCGCTGGTGAAGCGCACCGGCTTGGTCTTGCGCACAAACAGCGGCATGCCCATGCGCTCTTCCAGCTCCTTGAACTGGTGGGACAACGCCGACTGGGTCAGGTGCAGGCGCTCGGCGGCTTCCACCAGGCTGTCGGCTTCGCGCAAGGCGTGCAGGGTCTTGAGATGACGGATTTCGAGCACGGGCTCTCCATGAAGACAATTTGTGACAAGTTCGGATAGCGTGAGTTTGTCTCATGTTGGCAAATCTGTCGACCATGACCGCTGGGCGCTCTTCATCAAACTGTCACGTAACTGTGGCAGCGCGCTTGAACAAACTTCATCAGACTCGCGCTCTACTGGGGTTCTGCGTTTCGGTGTTTTTCATGCGCGTGTTGCTTTTACTGGCTGCCTTACTGGTCGGCCTGCCGTCTTTTGCGGCGTCTCGATGTGATGTCAATGTCCCGACTGAGCGGGTCGACCTGGACGAGGTGAGCCTGGCGTACCAGAGCATTGGCCGTGCTTCTGACCCAGCGTTGCTGCTGGTGATGGGCTTGGGCGGGCAGTTGATCCATTGGCCGGACGAGGTGGTGGTTGCCTTGTGCCAACAAGGTTTTCGGGTGATCCGCTACGACAACCGCGACGTCGGCCTGTCCACCTGGCGTCAGGCCCCGGCCAGCGCCAACCTGACCTTTGAAGTGTTGCGCTACAAACTCGGCCTGCCGGTGGCCGCGCCCTACACCCTGACCGACATGGCCGACGACGCCCTGGGATTGATGGATGCGTTGCAGGTGCGCCAGTTCCATGTGCTGGGCGCGAGCATGGGTGGGATGATCGCCCAGCACCTGGCGGCCATGGCCCCGCAGCGCGTGGAAAGCCTGACCCTGATCATGACCAGCTCCGGTGCCGAAGGCCTGCCTGCGCCGAATGCCGCGCTGGTACAACTGTTGTCACGGCGCAGTGCGCCCAACCGCGAAGTGGCCCTGGAGCAGCAGGCCGACTTGCTGGCGGCCCTGGGCAGCCCCGAGGTCAAGGATGATCGCCAGGCGTTGTTGCAGCAGGCTGCGCAGTCCTATGACCGGGCGTTCAATCCCGAGGGTGTGAAGCGCCAGATCATGGCGATCCTTGCCGAACCGAGCCGCGTGCCGCTGCTCAACCAACTGCGGGTGCCGACCCTGGTGGTGCATGGCACGGCCGATCCATTGCTGCCGGTGATGCATGGGGTGCACCTGGCGGCGCATATCCAGGGCAGCCAGTTGCGGCTGATCCCGGGTCTGGCCCATCGGTTCCAGGAAGCGTTCAAGGCGCCGTTGCTGGCGGCGGTGTTGCCGTACCTGCAAGCCCACCGCGAAGAGGCGGCGCATTGGGCGCAGGTTGATCCCGCGCCGCCTTCCAAGGTTTTATGAGCGGCGCGTAGGGGTGTATGGTGCGACATTTATGGCGTGTAATGCCTGCGAGGTTGCCTGAATGAGTACTTCCCTGAAAATCGATTTCGTCAGCGACGTGTCCTGCCCCTGGTGCGTCATCGGCCTGCGCGGCCTGACCGAGGCCCTGGACCAGCTGGGCGCCGAAGTGCAGGCCGAGATCCACTTCCAGCCGTTCGAACTGAACCCGAACATGCCTGCCGAAGGGCAGAATATCGTGGAGCACATCAGCGAGAAATACGGCTCCACTGCCGAAGAGTCCCAGGCCAACCGCGCGCGCATCCGCGACCTGGGCACCGCGTTGGGCTTTGCGTTCCGTACCGATGGCCAAAGTCGTATCTACAACACCTTCGACGCCCATCGCCTGCTGCATTGGGCTGGGCTTGAGGGCTTGCAGTACAACCTCAAGCACGCGTTGTTCAAGGCTTACTTCAGCGATGGCCAGGACCCGTCCGACCACGCCACGCTGGCAATCATTGCCCAGAGCGTTGGCCTGGACCTCAAGCGCGCAGCCGAGATTCTGGCTTCGGACGAGTACGCCGCAAAGGTGCGCGAGCAGGAGCAACTGTGGGTATCGCGCGGGGTGAGTTCGGTGCCGACCATCGTGTTCAACGACCAGTACGCGGTCAGCGGCGGACAGCCGGCTGAAGCGTTTGTGGGGGCGATCCGCCAGATCATCAACGAAGCCAAAAGCTAACAAACACCACCGGCCAAAGGTGGGAGCGGGCTTGCCCGCGAAAGCGGTATATCAGCTAAGTATCTCTTAACTGACCCACCGCCTTCGCGAGCAAGCCCGTTTCCACATTGGCTCCTGGCCCATCCCTTGCATTACCCCCCTAAAGCCCAGCCGGCGTGCGGTTGGGCACTGCCAAGGGGTGAAACATTACCTTGAATATTCTCGATCTCGACCACAGCCTCACAGCCCAGGCACCCATCGCCCGGCGTCTGGCCAGTGGTCAGGCCACGCGCCTGGATTTGCTCGACCTGGGCCCGAAACTGCGCCTGTGGTCCACCGAAAAAACCTGGAAACGCTTTGCCCAGCGCCTGGCCCAACGGCCCCGGCCGAGCACGGCGCGGCCGGAAATCTTCTTTGTCGGCTCCGGCGACTACCACCACCTGACCCCGGCCTTTCTCGCCGAAGTGCAACAGCCGATCAGCCTGATCCACTTCGACAACCACCCCGACTGGGTACGCCTGGCCCCGCGCCGGCACTGCGGCTCGTGGGTCAACCAGGCCCTGAAGATGCCGGCGATCAAGCGCATCGTCACCCTCGGCCCGTGCAGCGATGACCTGCACAACCCGCAACTGCGTGGCGGCAATCTTGGCGCCCTGAAGCGCGGGCACCTGCAGTTGTTTCCCTGGCAGCACGCGCCGTCGAAAGTCTGGGGCCGGGTTGGGGATGGCGCCGGCCATGCACAGCAGGAAAACCACCTGCACTGGCGCAATCTCGCTGAGCTCGACTGGCCTGCATTCCTTGAGCAAATGATCGCCAGCCTGCCCACCGAGGCGGTATGGATCACCCTCGACAAGGACGTGCTGGCCAGCGAAGACGCGGCCACCAATTGGGACCAGGGCGGCATGCGCCTGACGCACCTGTTGCAAGCCCTGCGTGCGTTGGCGGCGAGCAAGCGGATTATTGGCATCGACGTGTGTGGCGAGTTTGCCCGGCCTACGTTCAGCAACGCGTTCAAACGCTGGGAAGCCAAGTCCGACCAGCCACCGGCCGAACGCTGGAGCGACGACGACCTGCTGCGTAACGCGACCACCAATGAAGCGTTGATCAACCTGTTCGAGGAGCTGTTTCCGTGACCCTGACCGTGGTGTTGTTGGTGGCCTTTTCCATCGTGCTCGATGTGATCGGCCAGTTGTGTTTCAAACTGGGCCTGGACCGCTTGCCGGAGCTTTCCGGCGGGTTTCGCCTGAGTGCCTTCTGGGGCCAGGTGTTCAATGCGCCGTTGCTGTGGGCGGGCATCGGCGCCTATGTCATCGAATTTTTCGTCTGGCTCGAAGCCTTGTCCCGCGCGCCGTTGAGCCTGCTGTTCCCGGCCGCCGCGCTGGCCTATTGCGGGGTGGTGCTGGCGGGCAAAGTGGTGCTGGGCGAAACCGTCAGCCGCCGGCGCTGGTTGGGCACGATGGTGATTACCGCCGGCGTGATGTTGGTGGCTGTAGCAGGAGCACAATCATGAGTGCGCAAGAGATGACTATCCGTCCGGTTGGCTGGCTGCATGGGCGCCTGGGCACCGTAGTGTTATGGGCGTTGTTGATCCTCACCGAAAGCGCCGGGCAGCTGTTTACCAAGGTGGCCGGCGATCAGATAGGGCAGATGGATTTCAGTTGGCAGTGGTTGGCGGCGGTGGCGGTCAACCCGGGGATCCTGGCGGCGATTGCCTGCTATATCGGCGCGTTCTTTGTGTGGATGCTAATCCTGCGACGCAGCAGCCTGTCCCTGGCCTTCCCCTTGAGCTCGCTGGTGTTTGTGGTGGTGTTGCTCGGCTCCTGGCTGGGGTTGGGCGAGCACATCAGCTTGCTGCATTGGGTGGGCGTGGTGGTGATTATTGGCGGGATTGCACTGCTGGCCGAGGGCGAAGAAAACTGAGTGCCCTGTGAAATACGGACTAAATGTGTGAGCGGGCTTGTGTGGGAGCTGGCTTGCCTGCGATGCAGGCGCCTCGGTGTCTCAGTTACACCGCGGTGAGGCTATCGCAGGCAAGCCAGCTCCCACATTTTGATGGGTGTCGCCCTTGAGACAATCAATCGAAGGTATAGCTGATCGCCGTCTGCACCTGTCCCTGGTTGACCTCGCCGGTCTGGCGCACGATGCTGCTGTCGGCCGCCGATCCCAGCAGATGCACCCAACTGGCACTGGTCAGTAACGTCCACTTCGGTGCCAGGGGGATCTGCACGCTCTGGGTCAGGGTCAGGTTCTGGAACCCGCCGCTGGCGCTGTACGGACGGATCCCGGAGTCTGTCGCATCATGCTCATCCACCCCGAAAAATGTCTGGGTCTGGCGGCCGTCGGCAAAATGCGCGACCAGGCCCGTGCTGCCAATCACTGCGCCGCCCAGCGGGTAGCCCAACTCCCCACCCAACTTGCCGAGCACGCCGCTCTGCTCGCGGGCACCGCCCACAGCCCGGCCCAGTTGCGCATAGACCCGCCAGAAGTCGGCAGGCGCGTACTGGATAAAACCGCCGACCTCGGCCATGTCCGACACATCCCGCAAGCCCTGTAGCGGCCCGTTGGCCGTGCGTCCCGGCAGGTAATTGAGGTACGGCCCGGCACTCAAGCCATTGCTGTCGAGCGCGCGCCAGGTCAGGCCGTCATCGGTATCGAGGCTGACATCTCCCCAATCCAGGTCGAAGTAGGGCACAGGCACAGTCTGATAACGGCTGGCGGCGGGTTCCCGTGGCTGATAGCTCAAGCCCAGGCCCACCTCGCCGCTGATGCCGGCCGCCGCTGCCGAGTTCATCCACAGCCCCAGGACGCCGGCGAATACCAGCGAAGTCACCCTGAACATATTGCTTGCTCCTCTTGCAAAACATGCGCGCATGAACGCGCAGGCGCGGGGGCTTGTGCAAGCACTCATGTTGTTTGTAGCGACCTACAAAATTTGTAGCTTCGCCGCAGCCTTTATCACCTATCCATGCCCGCGAGCCCCAGCCCTGCTGGGTTTTGCCCACTTGGCACAGTCCCTGCTCTATCCCTGGTAACGGCGCATCAGCGCGCTAGCATCCAAGGTAAACGCAGATGAATGACTGGCATATCGTGTGTGACTTCGATGGGACCATCACACCCACCGATGTCATCGACAATGTTCTCCAACGCTTCGCCGGCCCCGAATGGGAAACCATCGAGCAGCAATGGCTGGAAGGCCATATCGGTTCGCGCGAATGCCTGAGCCGCCAACTGGCGCTGATCAAGGCGAGCCCGGCCGAACTGCTGGCGTATTTCGACACCGTCGAGATCGACCCGGACTTCCCGGACTTCGTCGACCATGTCCTGGGCCAGGGCGCGTCCCTTGAGGTGGTCAGCGACGGCATCGAGCAAGGCATCGCGCGGATCCTTTCGCGCAACTACGTGACCTTGCTGCCGATCATCGCCAACCGCCTGCGCCAGGTTGACCAGAACAGCTGGCGCATCGACTTCCCCCATGCCAGCGACGCCTGCCGCGCGGCCTCGGGCAACTGCAAATGCAAGTCCACCCCGCGTAACAAACGGGTGCTGGTGATCGGCGACGGCAAGTCCGATATGTGCGTGTCGACCACCGCCGATTTCGTCTTCGCCAAGGGCAGCCTGGCCCAATACTGCCAGGCCCACGCCATCCCCCATCTGCGCTTCGACACCTTTGCCGAACTGCCGGCCTTGCTGGCCAAGCTGCCCCAGGGCATCGCCGCCAACGCCACCCATTTCACTTTTGAAAATCAGGAACTCTTTCATCATGTCTGATATCCGTATCGCTACCGCCGAAGACCAGGTTCTGCTGGATAAAGAAGCCAAGTACTGCTCCTACGGCGACACCGTCCACTACATCGACCCACCGCGTATCTTCAGCCGTTGCGAAGGCTCCTACGTGTGGGACACCGAAGACCAGGCCTACCTCGACCTGCAAATGTGGTACTCGGCGGTCAACTTCGGCTACGCCAACCCGCGCCTGAACAATGCGCTGAAACAGCAGATCGACACCCTGCCGCAAATCGCCAGCCAGTACCTGCACAAGGGCAAGATCGAGCTGTCGGAAATGATCGCGGTGGACGCCAAGAAAAAATTCGGCCTTGATGGCCGGGTGCATTTCAACGTCGGCGGTTCGCAGTCCATCGAGGATTCGCTCAAGGTCGTACGTAACGCCACCAACGGCAAGAGCCTGATGTTCGCCTTCGAGGGCGGCTACCACGGGCGCACCCTTGGCGCGTCGTCCATCACCTCCAGCTACCGCTACCGTCGTCGCTACGGCCACTTCGGCGAACGCGCCAACTTCATCCCGTTCCCGTACCACTTCCGTGGCCCCAAGGGCATGACCAAGGAAGAATACGGCAGCCACTGCGTGCAGCAGTTCGCGCGCCTGTTCGAGACTGAATACAACGGTGTGTGGGACCCGAAAGTCGGCCAGAGCGAGTACGCAGCGTTCTACGTCGAGCCGATCCAGGGCACCGGCGGCTACGTGATCCCGCCGATGAACTTCTACAGCGAACTCAAGCAGGTGCTCGACCAGCACGGCATCCTGATGGTGGTCGATGAAATCCAGATGGGCTTCTGGCGCACCGGCAAGTTGTGGTCGATCGAACACTTCGATGTGCAGCCGGACGTGATCGTGTTCGGTAAAGCCCTGACCAATGGCCTCAACCCCCTGGGCGGCATCTGGGCCAAGGAAGAGTTGATCAACCCGAAAGTCTTCCCGCCGGGTTCCACCCACTCCACCTTTGCCTCCAACCCGCTGGGTACGGCGGTGGGCCTGGAAATGTTCAAGATGACCAGCGAAGTCGACTACGGCGCGATGGTCATGGCCAAGGGCAAATACTTCCTGGAAGGCCTGCAAGAGTTGCAAAAGCGCTTCCCGATCATCGGCGACGTCGATGGCCTGGGCCTGGCCCTGCGCTGCGAAATCTGCGGCCCCGATGGCTTCACCCCGGACAAGGCGACCCTGGACTACATGGTTGACGAGGGCATGAAAGGCGACATGCTGGTCGACGGCCAGAAACTCGGGTTGATCCTCGATGTGGGCGGCTACTACAAGAACGTGATCACCCTGGCGCCGTCCCTGGAAATCAGCTACCCGGAAATCGACCTGGGCCTGAAGCTGCTGGAGCAACTGCTGACCCGAGCGATGAAGCGGTGAGCCTGGCCGATATCGATCTCGGCGAAGGCAACGCCGGCTTCGTTCTCGGCAACGGTCCGGTCGGGATCCTGTTGATCCACGGCCTGACCGGCACCCCGACCGAGTTGCGTCGGGTCGCCCAGGGCCTGGCCAAGGCGGGCAACTGCACGGTGTACGTGCCCACCCTGGCCGGGCACTGCGGGGGCAACGAAGACCTGCAGGCCACCGGCTGGCGCGACTGGTACGAGGGTGTGCGCAAGACCTTTGTCGGCGTGCAGCAGCGCCATGCGCAGGTGTTCGTCGGTGGCTTGTCCATGGGCGCGGTGATGTCGATGTACCTGGCTTCGGAGTTTGCGGGCCAGGTCGCCGGGTTGCTGATGTACTCCACGACCCTCAAGTACGACGGCTGGAGCATCAACAAATTTGCTTTCATCACGCCGTTGCTGATCCGTATTCCGTTCGGCGTGCGCCTGTTCCGTTTTACCGAGAAGCCGCCCTACGGCATCAAGAACGAACGCCTGCGGGCCATCGTCGAGCGGCAGATGAAAGAGGGCGAGAGCAGCGAGGCCGGGTTGTTGACCATGGAGGGCGTCACCGTACGCGAGCTGCACTGGATGAACGCGGTGGTGAAAAAACGCATGCCGTCGATCAAGACCCCGGCGCTGGTCCTGCACTCCATCGAGGACGACATCACCAGCCGCTGGAACGCCGACTACGTGGAACGCCACCTGGGCGGCCCGGTGACCAAGATCCTGTTGGACAACTGCTACCACATGATCACCGTTGACCTGCAATACCGGCGGGTGATCGAGCTGAGTGCGGACTTTATTGAACAACACACCACCCCTGTGGACGAATATCTCCGGGCTTGACACCGCCACCTGTGGGAGCGGGCTTGCCCGCGATGGTCGTGAACGATGACGCATATGGCCCGGTTTACGCGGTGTTTTTAGATGAAGGAAACGCTGTGATCAGCACTAAAGCCTATTCAACTATCCAAGCCATCGACCGCAGCGCCTGGAACGACTGCTTTCCCCAGGCCCTGGAAGATTGGGACTACTACGTTGCCGTGGAAAACGCCGCCATCGAGGATTTCCAATGGCGCTACCTGGCCCTTTATGAGGATGGGCAACTGCTGGCCGTTGCCCCGGCGTTCATCACCCATTACCGCCTCGACACCACCGTGTCGGGCATCGCCAAACGCTTTACCCAACGCCTGGAGCGCTGGCGGCCCGGGGTTTTGCGCCTGGGCCTGTATGCGATCGGCTCGCCGGTGGCCGAGCAATGCCATGCCGGTGTCGCCAGCCACGTGCCCGCTTCACGCCGTGGCGCGTTGTTGGCACACCTGCTGGCCGCCGCGCGCCGGGATGCCGATGCCTTTGGCATCGGCTTGCTGGCCGTCAAGGACGCCCCGACCCTGGACCCGGACTGGGCCGACAGCTGCAAGGCTGCCGGCCTGCACAGCATGCCGAGCCTGCCTACCGGGCTGTTGCCGCTGCCCTACGGTTCGGTGGATGCCTACCTGGGCTCCCTGGGCAAATCCACGCGCAAGGACTTGCGGCGCAAGCTGCGCGCGCCGGGGCCGCAGGTGGAGTGGCGGGACAATATCGATGATGTGCTGCCGGATATCATGCGCCTCTACGAGGCCACGCTGGCCCGCGCTGACCTGCAATTCGAACGCCTGCCCGCCGGGTATTTCAGCCAGGTGCTCGCCCAGCTTGAACAACGGGCGCGCTGTGTACTTTACTGGGTGGACGGGCAACTGGTGGCGTTCAACCTGGTGCTGCTGGACCAGCACCGGCTGATCGACAAGTTCTTTGCCCACGACCTGGCCCACAGCCGCGAACATAACCTGTACTTTCGCAGTTGGCTGACCAACGTCGACTACTGCATCGCGCACAATATTGCGTTGTATGAGTGCGGGCAGGCCGGGTATGCCAGTAAGCTACGCCTGGGCTGCGAGTTCGCGGGTAATGCGCTGTTCTTCCAGCATCGCAACCGTCTGCTCGACACCCTGCTCAAGCTGGTAAGAATGTTTATTCGCCCGGACCGATCCGACCCTGCCATGGCTGCTGCAATAAGCGAAACCCGATGATTGCCAAAACCCGCCAGAAAGCCCGCCCGTTTGCCATTTCCCGCTGGAGCCTGCAGCGCAAGCTGGTGTTGGCGTTCTGGCTGGTGACGGTGATCCCGACGATGATCGCCGCGGAGCTGGCAGCCACCACCCTGTCGCAGATTTTCGACAGTAACGTGCGCATCTGGCTGCAAGAGTCGACCCGCATCGTCAAGGATGAAGTCAGCGACATCCTGCACGACAACGCCCGTGTGGCGCAGATCTTCCTGCGGTATGTGCGTCCGCCCTCCAGCCATGAAGCGATGCGTCATGACCGTTTGATCGCGGACATTGCCAGCGCCACTGATATTGACGTGGTGACGCTGATTCGCAGCAGTGACAGCAAGGTGATGTTCAGCACCGTGGGCGATGATGTGGTGAAACAAATCAGCCTCGCTCCCAATGCCGTACTGCAAACCGTGCAGGTCGGCGGCGTGGCCACCGGGGCCGTGATTTCGTCGTTCGAGACCAGCCAGGATGGCGTCGACTATGAACTGCTGGTCGGCACCTACCTGGACAGCAGTTTCCTGACCAGTGTCGCCGAGGTGCATTCCCTGGACTTGCGCCTGTACCTGGCCAATACCGATGGTTTCTCGGAGATCTTCTCTACCCAGCGTTTTGAAGACCACCCGACCCGCGTGCCGAAATCCGTGGAAACCCTGCTGCGCAGCACCAAGCAGCCCAGCGAACAGTTCACCAGCAACTACAGCGGCCTGTACTGGCCGATCTTCAATGACACCGGCGAGTTGCAGGGTGTGATCTTCAGTGGCCTGCTGCGCCACACCAGCCTGGTGGGGCTGGTGAACCAGAGCAATCTGTTCGTGCTGATCTTCCTGCTCAGCTCTGCCTTGTCCCTGGGCGCCGGGGTGCTGGTTTCCCGGCACCTGACGCGGCCGCTGCGCGAGTTGTCCCAGGGCGTGAGCGCGGTGATCAGCGGCAACTACCAGCACCGCGTGGCCGTCACCGGCGGTGACGAGCTGGCGCAACTGAGCAGCACTTTCAACCACATGACCGAACGCCTGGGTGAGTTGCATCACCTCGAAGCGCAACTGCGGCGCCGCGATCGCCTGCATGCCCTGGGCGAAGTGGCGATGGGCCTGGCCCATGAAATCCGCAACCCCCTGGGCATCATCAAGACGGCGACCCAACTGCTGCACCGCCGCGCCGATCTACCGGAGACCGACAAGCGCCACCTGGAATACGTGATCAGCGAAGTCAGCCGGATCAATGACCTGATCACCGACTTCCTCGACTTTGCCAAGCCCAGCGAACCGCTGCGCAGCCAGCAACTGGCGCGGCCGCTGGCGCAAGAAATCCTCGGTTTCTGCGCGCCGGAGCTGGCCAGTCATGCCATCGACGCGCACCTCGACGACCAGGCGCCCGGCGCGACCCTGTATGTGGACGCCAAGCAAATCAAGCAGGCGTGCCTGAACCTGATCCTCAATGCCGTCGATGCCATGCCCGAGGGTGGGCGCCTGACGTTGGGCATCAGCCGCGTCGAACACTTCACGGTGATCAGCATCAGCGACAGCGGCCCGGGCATCGCGCCGGAAATGATCGAGCGGATCTTTACCCCCTTCGTCACCACCAAGGCCTCGGGCACCGGTCTGGGCCTGGCGAAAGTCTACTCAATCATGGAAAGTCACGATGGCCGCATCGAGTGCACCAGCGAGAAGGATGCGGGTGCTACCTTCAGCCTGTACATACCGGCCAACGGTGAAGATGACGGCGACGACGAGGACAGTCATGACGCATAACATATTGGTGGTCGACGACGAGCCCAAGCTCTGCGACTTGCTGGCGTCGGCCCTGAGCCAGAACGAGATCCAGGTGTTTATCGCCGGCAACGGCCTGCATGCCCTCAAGTTGCTGGAGCAGGAAGACATCGACCTGGTGATCAGCGACTGGCGCATGCCCGGCATGGACGGCCCGCAACTGCTGGCCGAGATCAAGGTGCGCTACCCGCAGTTGCCGGTGATCGTGATGACGGCCTACAGCACGGTGAAAAATGCCGTGCAGTCGATGCGCAATGGTGCCTACGACTACATTGCCAAGCCCTTCGATATCGACGAGCTGGACATCACCGTGGCCAAGGCCTTGCAGTTTCGCGACATCATGCGCGACAACGCACGGCTGCGCGCCGAGCTTGATGAGCACGCCCAGTTCGACAGCCTGGTGGGTGACAGCCCGGCGTTTCGCCGGGTGTTACAGGCGGTGGATTCGGTGCGCGAGAGCAATGCCACCATCTTGCTGACCGGCGAAAGCGGCACCGGCAAGGAAATGGTCGCCCGCGCCATTCACAAGCATGGCAACCGTGCAGACAAACCCTTTGTGGCGGTCAATTGCGCGGCAATCCCCGAAGGCTTGCTGGAAAGCGAAATGTTCGGTCATCGCAAAGGCGCGTTTACCGGCGCCGTGGCTGACCGGGTAGGGCGCTTCATGCAGGCGGACAAGGGCACGCTGTTTCTCGACGAAGTAGGCGATATGCCCTTGGCGTTGCAGGCCAAGATCCTGCGCGCCTTGCAGGAGCGGGTGATCGAGCCGGTGGGTGACCCGCGTGAACGCAAGGTGGATGTGCGGGTGATCGCCGCCACCAACAAGAACCTTCTGGATGCGGTGGCGAACAAGGAGTTTCGCGAGGATCTCTACTACCGTCTCAACGTCTTCCCGATCCCGCTGCCCGCCCTGCGCGAGCGTGTCGAAGACATCGCCCCCCTGGCCCGGCACTTTGCCCGCAGCCTGAGCGCCACAGCCGGCAAACGCATCACCGGCTTCAGCGCAGATGCCTTGCAGGCCATGGCCGCCTACAACTGGCCGGGCAATATCCGCGAGCTGCAAAACTGCGTGGAGCGCGCGACCATCGTGGCGGCCAGCCCGGTGATCGAGGACATTGACCTGCCGGCCTATCTGTTTGCGTCCCAGCCGACGGCGGGTGATGTGACGACGATTCTCAGCGAAGGCCCGGGCGTGCCTCGGGACCTGGATGCGGCGCTGGCAGAAGTGGAGAAGGCGTACATCCTGGCGGCGTTGCAGGAGAGCAATGGGGTGCAGGCGGCTGCGGCGTCAAGGATCGGGATCTCCGAGCGCAGCTTCTGGTACCGCTTGAAAAAGCTCGGCATCCAGATTGACAAGATCGTGCGCTGAGCCCTGGGAGTCACACAGCTCCCATGAGGGTTCGGGGAAGCACACTGAGCAAATGTGGGAGCGGTCGAGCTTTAGCGAGGCTGCGATGCGGGCAATTCGGTTTTATGGGTGTACCGAGTTGATCCTATCGCAGCCTCGCCGGGGCTCGACAGCTCCTACAAGGGATCGGGGAAGGACACGGAGCAAGTGTGGGAGCTGTCGAGCTTTAGCGAGGCTGCGATGCGGGCAACTGGGTTTTGCAGGTGTACCGAGTCGATCCCATCGCCGCCTCGCCGGGGCTCGACAGCTCCTACAAGGGATTGGGGAGGCACACGGAGCAAGTGTGGGAGCTGTCGAGCTTTAGCGAGGCGGCGATGCGGGCAGCTCGGTTTTGTAGGTATACCGAGTTGATCCCATCGCCGCCTCGCCGGGGCTCGACAGCTCCTACAAGGGATTGGGGAGGCACACGGAGCAAGTGTGGGAGCTGTCGAGCTTTAGCGAGGCGGCGATGCAGGCAACTGGGTTTTATGGGTGTACCGAGTCGATCCCATCGCAGCCTCGCCGGGGCTCGACAGCTCCTACAAGGGATTGGGGATACACACTGAGCAAATGTGGGAGCTGTCGAGCTTTAGCGAGGCTGCGATGCAGGCGACTGGGTTTTATGGGTGTACCGAGTTGATCCTATCGCCGCTTCGCCGGGGCTCGACAGCTCCTACAAGGGATTGGGGAGGCACACGGAGCAAATGTGGGAGCTGTCGAGCTTTAGCGAGGCTGCGATGCAGGCGACTGGGTTTTGCAGGTGTACCGAGTCGATCCCATCGCAGCCTCGCCGGGGCTCGACAGCTCCTACAAGGGATTGGGGAGGCACACGGAGCAAATGTGGGAGCTGTCGAGCTTTAGCGAGGCTGCGATGCAGGCAGCTCGGTTTTGCAGGTGTACCGAGTTGATCCTATCGCAGCCTCGCCGGGGCTCGACAGCTCCTACAAGGGATTGGGGAGGCACACGGAGCAAATGTGGGAGCTGTCGAGCTTTAGCGAGGCTGCGATGTAGGCAGCTCGGTTTTATGGGGGTGTCGAGTTGGTCCAGTTCCCACAGGGGAGCGGTGGAGTGTCAGGCGTGGATTCGAATCCACACACTCACCAGCACCGTCGCCGCCATCAACCACGCCACTGCGGCCACCGCCAGTGAGGCCTCCAGGCGCATGCGATCGACCATCACGTACAGCGTCGCCAGGTACACAAAGTACGGAATGATCGACCACATGCCGAACACGATGGTGGTCTTCAGATCGTCTACCGACCGGCCCTTGCCGACGATGTAGTGGGCGATCAGGGCAAAGGTCGGAAACAGCGGCACCAGGCCGGCGATGTAATAGTTCTTGGTTTTGGCCAGCACCGCCAGGAGCAATACCACCGCCGCACCGAGGGCGGCCTTGAAGACTAAATCCACGCAGTTCTCCTTAATGGCTCAGGCCGTATTTCTTGACCTTGTCGAACAGGGTGGTCTTGGCCATTCCCAGTTCCAGGCTGGCCTGGGTCAGGTTGCCGCCGCTGCGTTGCAGGGCGTCGCTGAGCAGGTTGCGTTCAAAGGCTTCCACCGCCTCGGTAAAGGCCAGGCCATGGTTGTCGGGGCTGGTGCCGCTTTTCTTGAAGGCCGGCAGGCCCAGGGCAAAACGTTCGGCGACGTTGCGCAGTTCTCGCACGTTGCCGGGCCAGTCGTGGCTCATCAGGCTGGACAGGGTCTGGTTGTCCAGTTCCGGGGCGATGCGGTCAAAGCGCAGGGAGGACTGCTGCAGGAAGTGTTCGAACAGTTGCAGGATATCTTCACGACGCTCGCGCAGCGGCGGCAGTTCCAGGGTGACCACGTTCAGGCGGTAGTACAGGTCGCTGCGGAACTGGTTGGCGCGACTCAATTCGTCGAGGTCGGACTTGGTGGCGGCGATCACCCGGCAATCCACGGCCACGCTCTGGTTCGAACCCAGGCGTTCCAGGGTGCGCTCCTGCAAGACCCGCAGCAGTTTGATCTGCAGGTTCATCGGCATGCTTTCCACTTCGTCGAGGAACAGCGTGCCCTCGTGGGCATGTTCGATCTTGCCGATCCGCCGTTTGCCCGCGCCGGTAAAGGCGTTGGCTTCGTGGCCGAAAATCTCGCTTTCGAACAGGTTTTCCGGCAGGCCACCGCAGTTCAGGGCGACGAACTGGTGGGCGTGGCGGCGGCTGAAGTCGTGCAGGCAGCGGGCGACCAGCTCCTTGCCGGTGCCGGTCTCGCCTTCGATCAGCACGTTGGCCGAGGTGTCGGCGACGTTGGCGATCAGCTCGCGCAGGTTCTGCATCGCCGGCGAGCGCCCGATGATCCGGCCTTCCAGGGAGTCACGCTCGGCCAGTTGCCGGCGTAGCGCCCAGACCTCCCGGGCCAGGCCGCGCTGTTCGAGGGCGCGGCGCACCACGTCTACCAGGCGCTCCGGGGAAAAGGGTTTTTCCATGAAGTCATAGGCACCGTTGCGCATCGCGCCCACGGCCATGGAAATATCGCCGTGGCCGGTGATCAGCACCACCGGCAGGCTTTTATCCAGGGCCTTGAGGCGGGTCAACAGCTCCAGGCCGTCGATACCGGGCAAGCGGATATCGCTGATCACAATGCCGGCAAAGTTTTCGCCGACACGTTTGAGAGCCTCTTCGGCGCTGGCCACGCCGACGCTGGGAATATCTTCCAGGGCCAGGGCTTGCTGGCAGCCGAGCAACACATGGGGATCGTCTTCGACGATCAGCACGGTCAGTTCGGTATTGGGTTGGCTGTTCATATCGATTCGCCGGGTTGATGGCCTGCCAGGGGCAGGCTCAGGACAAAGGCCGTACCACCAACGGCCGGGGGCTCGACGGCCAGGTTGCCGCCGGTGGCCGCTGCAAGGCTGGCCGACAGGGTCAGGCCCAGGCCCAGCCCTTGCTCGCCGGGTTTGGTGGTAAAAAAGGGTTCGAACAGATGCTTGCGGGTCTCAGGGTCGATGCCATGCCCGTTGTCCCGCACCCGCAGGCGATATTTTCCGTCGCTGATATCGCTTTCCAGCCACAACTCGGGGGCGGGTTGGGCGTGCATCGCATCCAGGGCGTTGCCGATCAGGTTGACCAGGATCTGCTCCAGGCGTGTCTGGTCGATCTGCAACAGGGCCTGGCTAAAACCACGGTGGACGGTCAGCGGCAGGCTGTCGAGGCGGCTGCCCAGGACCTGGAACGCCGCATCCACGGCCTTGCCCAGGCTGGCTTCGCCCTGGTCGTCGCCGCGTCGGGCAAACGAGCGCAGGCTGGCGGTGATGCGGCCCATGCGGTCGATCAGTTCGTTGATGGTCTTGAGATTGGTGCTGGCAGTATCCAGGGCTCCGCGTTCCAGGAAGCGCACGGTGTTGCCGGACAAGGTGCGCAGGGCCGCCAGGGGCTGGTTCAGTTCATGGGCGATGCTGGTGGACATCTGGCCGATGGCCGCCAGTTTGCCGGCCTGGACCAATTCGTCCTGGGCCCGGCGCAGGGTTTCTTCGGCCTGGCGGCGTTCGCGGATCTGCGCCTTGAGCCGTTCGTTGCTGGCCCGCAGGTCGGCGGTGCGCTCGGCAATCCGCCGCTCCAGCTGGTTGTTGGCTTCTTGCAGGGCCTCGCGGGCAGCCAGGCGCGTGGCGATCACCTTGCGTCGCTCGTTCCAGGCAATCAGCAGGAACGCCACCAGGGCAAAGGCCACGGCGACGAGGATGCCCTGGTTGATCGCCGCCTGGCGCAGGTCGTTGAGCGGGGTGAGCAGGGTGAAGTTCCACGGCGTGTCGTTCAGCGGTCGGGTCTGGGCGAGGTAGGTGACTTCCTGGTCGTCGGTCACCACTTCACTGTTGGCCGGGAACGTCAGCTTCTCGGTACCAGCATCCAGCTGTTCGCGGGCCAGGGGTTGCAGTTCGTTGAGGGTCGCCCAGTAATATTGCAGGCTGCGAGCCAGGCGCTCCTTGGTATCGTCGCTCAGCGGGCGCACGGCCTTGAGCCGGCGCGCCGGGTCGCTGGAGAGGATGATGATGCCGTTCTCATCGCTGACAAAAGCTTCCAGGCGCGCGCGCTGCCAGCGTTCTTCCAGCGCTTCGAGGCGCACTTTGACCACCGCGACGCCAATGATCTTGCCGCGTTCTTCCAGGCCATGGGCCAGGTAGTAGCCGGGTTCGCCATTGGTGCTGCCGATGCCATAGAAACGGCCGGGCTGGCCACGCACGGCGTTCTGGAAATAGGCGCGGAACGACAGGTCTTCACCCAGGTAGCTGTCAACATCGCGCCAGTTGCTGGTGGCCATCACACGGCCGGTGGTGTCCATCACATAAATCGCCCGACTGCGGCTACGCCGGTTCAGGCCTTCGAGGTATTCGTTGACGGCTTGCCGGTGTTCCGGGCTTGGCTCGGCCAACAGCCTGGAGACGCTGGATTCCAGTTCCAGCAGGCTGGGCAGGTAGGTGTATTTGCTGATCTCACTCTCGACCGTGCGCGCATGCAGCTCCAACTGACGCTCGCCGTTCTCGCCCAGGGTGCGGATGCCGTAGTGCTCGCTGGTCCAGAAGCCGATAAAACCCAGGCCGATCATCAACAGGATGATCAGGGGCGGCAGGAACAACTGGCGAATCAGACGAGGCTTCACGGCAAGTGATGGCGGCGCGGCGCGATAGAGGGTGGGGTCGCATTTCATCACAGATGCCTTGGGTCAACCAGCGCTTGCCTGGACCGGTGTGGGAGCAGGCTTGCCCGCGATGACGGTAGGTCAACCACAGACAGGTTGACTGATACGCCGCAATCGCGGGCAAGCCCGCTCCCACAGGGCCCGGTTTCTACAGTGGACGCTGTGTTGTGCTTAGTGCTGCAGGATTTTCTCGAGGAAGTGCTGCGCACGTTCGGAACGGGCGCTGATATCGCCGAAGAACTCATCTTTAGGGCAGTCTTCGATGATCTTGCCGGCATCCATGAAGATCACACGGTCGGCCACTCTGCGGGCGAAGCCCATTTCGTGGGTCACGCACATCATGGTCATGCCTTCCTGGGCCAGTTGCACCATCACGTCCAGCACTTCGTTGACCATCTCCGGGTCCAGGGCCGAAGTCGGTTCGTCGAACAGCATGACGATCGGGTCCATGGCCAGGGCACGGGCAATCGCCACGCGCTGTTGCTGGCCGCCGGAAAGCTGGCCTGGATGCTTGTCCTGGTGCGCCGACAGGCCCACGCGTTCGAGCAATTGCAGGGCTTTCTTCTTGGCCTCTTCTTCGCTGCGGCCCAACACCTTCACCTGTGCGACGGTCAGGTTCTTTATGATGGTCATGTGCGGGAACAGTTCGAAGTGCTGGAACACCATGCCCACGCGCGAGCGCAGTTTCGGCAGGTTGGTCTTCGGGTCGGCAATCGAGGTGCCGTCGACCACAACGTCACCTTTCTGGAACGGTTCCAGGGCGTTGACGCACTTGATCAGGGTGGACTTGCCCGAGCCGGATGGCCCGCACACCACGATCACTTCGCCTTTTTTGACATCAGTGCTGCAATCGGTCAGCACCTGGAAGTCGCCATACCACTTGTTGATGTTCTTGATAGAGATCATACGGCAAACCTTTTTTGCAGACGCTTGACCAGCAGCGAGGCGGCAAAGCTGATGATGAAGTAGACGACACCGGCAAAGATCAGGAACTCATTGGAGCGGCCGATAATGTCGCCGTTGGAGCGGGCGGAGTTGAGGAAGTCCACCAGGCCCACGGTGTAGACCAGCGAGGTGTCCTGGAACAGGATGATGCTCTGCTGCAGCAGCAGCGGGGTCATCTTGCGAAACGCCTGGGGCAGGATGATCAGGCGCATGGTCTGGCTGTAGGTCATGCCCATCGCTTGTGCCGCAGCCATCTGGCCCTTGGGGATCGACTGCACGCCGGCCCGCACGATTTCGCAGAAGTACGCCGCCTCGAACATCATGAAGGCCACGACGCAGGAGGTGAATGCACCGATTGGCGTGTCTTCGCCAGTGATCCAGCGCAATACGAATGGTACCGCCAGGTAGAACCAGGTGATCACCAACAGCAGCGGGATCGAGCGGAAGTAGTTCACATAGGCGCCGGCCACGCGCGACAGCAGTTTGCTGGAGGACAGGCGCATCAAGGCCAGGATGGTACCGAGGAAGATACCGCCGACCACGCCCATGACCATCAGCTTCAAGGTCATGACCATGCCGTTCCACAGGCCGGGCATGGCTGGGATAATGCCGCTGAAATCGAAGTCCATTATTTGCCCCCCACGGAAATCAGGCCAGGCACCGCGACTTTCTTCTCGACCAGGCGCATCAGCAGCATCAGGCTCATGTTCAGGGTGAAGTAGATCAGCGTGGCCAGGGTGAAGGCTTCAAACAGGTTGGCCGAGAATTCGGCGGTCTGCTTGGTTTGTGCCAGCAATTCCATCAGGCCGATCAAGGACGCCACGGAGGAGTTCTTGAACACGTTGAGGAATTCCGAGGTAAGCGGCGGGATGATGATCCGGTAGGCCTGGGGCAGCAGCACGTTCCAGTAGATCTGTGACAGGCTGAAACCCATGGCACGCGCGGCGGCTTCCTGGCCGCGAGGCAGCGCCTGGATACCGGTACGCACTTGTTCACATACGCGGGCGGCGGTGAACAGGCCCAGGCACACGACAACGCTCAGGTAGGCCGAGGTGGTCGGGTTCAAGTCTTGTTTGTACCAGTCCTGCAGGTTTTGTGGCAGCAGGTCAGGTACCAGGAAGTACCAGATGAACAGCTGAACCAGCAGCGGCACGTTACGAAACAGTTCCACGTAGCAGGTGGCGATACCGGCTACGAGGCGGTTAGGCATCGTGCGCATCACACCCAGCATCGAGCCCAGTAGCAAGGCGACGATCCATGCCACGACGGCGATGGCGATGGTCCAGCCCAAACCGGAGATGAACCAGTCGAGATAAGTCTCGCTGCCCACGCCGGTGGACTTGAAGAATACGCCCCAGTCCCAGTTGTAATTCATTAGGGTCTCCCCCGAAATCGATCGATGTACAAGCACCCGCTTGGGGAAGATCCATTCCCGCCTGACGGTGAACGTCAGACACACACGATCGGCTCGCAAACCGCCAGGTCGAGTGTTCCAAATAATGCCAGCAGGTAGTAACAGGCACCTGAGGGAGGGTTGGCTCCCCCAGGGGATAAGGTTAGTTCGGAATCAGGACTTTTTTTCAGCCGTTTTGTCGTCCGCCGCTTTGTCGGTCGGATTGGCGATCAGGGCCTTGAGTTCGTCGCTCATCGGGAACATCAGGTTCAGGCCTTTTGGTGGGATCGGCGAGCTGAACCACTTGGTGTAGATGTCGTTGATTGCGCCAGACTTGTAGGTGGCGATGATGGCGTCATCCACAGCCTTCTTGAACGGTGCATCGCCTTTGCGAACCATGCAGCCGTAGATTTCGAAGGATTGCGGCGTGCCGGTCACGGCCCAGTCGGTAGGCGTCTTGGCCTTGGCCATTTCACCGGCCAGCAGCGCATCGTCCATCATGAAGGCAACGGCGCGGCCGCTTTCCAGCATCTGGAAGGACTCACCGTGGTCCTTGGCGGAGATCACGTTCATGCCCATCTGCTTATCAGCGTTCATGGACTTGAGAATGCGCTCGGACGTGGTGCCGGCGGTGGTCACGACGTTCTTGCCCTTGAGGTCAGCGAAATCCTTGTAGGTCGAGTCCTTTTTGGACAGCAGACGGGTACCGATTTCGAAGATGCCGACGGAGAAGTCGACTTGTTGCTGACGCTCAACGTTGTTGGTGGTGGAACCACACTCAACGTCCACGGTGCCGTTCTGCACCAGCGGGATACGGGTTTGCGACGTGACCAGGTTGTATTTGACCTTCAGCTCGCCTTCCTTCATGCCGAGGTCTTTCTCGACAGCTTTGACGATGGCCAGTTGAATGTCGTGGGAGTAGCCCACTGGCTTGCCCGAACCATCCGCAATGTAGGAAAACGGAATGGAGGCGTCGCGGTGGCCCAGGGTGATGGTGCCCGACTCTTTGATTTTCTTCAGCGTGCCGGTCAGTTCGGCGGCGAAGACTGGAGTGCTAATCAGAGCGGCAGCAATGGCTGCGCCCAAAATATGGGGAACGATACGCATCAATACTTCCTCGACATTTGTTTTTTTTATGAAGCCTGGACGGCTCTTTCGATACAGCGAATGCCTGTGACGGCTCCTGAAGCATCTCAGGCAAACACGTCCCAAGTGTAGAGCATGAGTCGTGCCAGACTGCTAATAAAGATCTAACTATATGATTTATATGGTGATTAACTTTATGTGACGATGTTTATCCGGTGTTTAAGTCCGGCAAACCGAATAGGGGGAGGTATCGCGTTCGGAAAACCGAATTTGTAGGAGTCTGCTTACGATGTGCGAGCCAAAAAAAGCCCCTGGACCTTTCGGTGCAGGGGCTTTGTCACTCAGGCCGCTTCGATCTTGTTGCGGTTCTGCTCGACCTTGACCAGGTAGCGCTGCAGGTTTTCCTGCTCCTCGGAGGTGGTGAACAGCCCCAGTTTGGTGCGGCGCCACAGGATGTCGTAGGCCTGGGTCGCCCATTCCTCGGCGCACAGGTAGTCGACTTCCCGGGTGTACAGGCCACCACCCAGGTGTTCGCCCAGGTCGGCCAGCGATTGCACGCCTTCGAGCAGGCGCCAGGTGCGGCTGCCATAGGTGGTCGACCAGCGGCGGGCGATTTCGCTGGGGATCCACTCGAACTTGCTGCGAATGTCCGAGGCCAGGGCTTCTGGGGTGCTCATGTCTTCGCCGCCGGGCAGGCTGGCCTTGGCCGTCCAGCTTGGCTTGATATGCGGGAAGTACGGGGCCAGTTGCGCCAGGGCCGACTCGGCAAGCTTGCGGTAGGTGGTCAGCTTGCCGCCGAACACCGACAGGATCGGCGCTTCCTCGCCAGTACCGGACAGCGCCAGGGTGTAGTCGCGGGTGATGGCCGACGGGTTATCCGACTCGTCGTTGCACAGCGGACGCACGCCGGAATAGGTGTGCACGATATCGTCGCGACTCAACTGCTGCTTGAAGTGGGCATTGACCACCTTGAGCATGTAGTCCGTTTCACCTTCGGTGATCGCCACTTTCGCTGGGTCGCCGGTGTACTCACGGTCGGTGGTGCCGATGATGGTCAGGTGGTTGAGGTACGGAATGGTGAAGACGATACGCCCATCCTCGTTCTGCAGGATGTGCGCATGGGCGCCTTCGTACAGTTTTGGCACGATCAGGTGGCTACCCTGGATCAGGCGGATGCCGTAGGGCGAATCGAGCTTCAAGTCATCCTTGATGAATTTGGCGACCCACGGGCCGGCCGCATTCACCAGGGCCTTGGCGCGGATCGACAACAGGCTGCCATCGGCGCGTTCCAGGTGCAGGTGCCACAGGCCCTTGCTGCGACGGGCGCTGACGCAGCGGGTCTGGGTGTGGATATGCGCACCTTTTTCCCGGGCGGCCATGGCATTGAGTACTACCAGGCGTGCGTCGTCGACCCAGCAGTCGGAGTATTCGAAGCCCTTGGTGATCTCGCTTTTCAGCGGGCTGTCGGCACCGAACTTCAGGCTCTTGGAACCTGCGAGTTTTTCGCGCTTGCCGAGGTGGTCATACAGGAACAGGCCGGCGCGAATCATCCAGGCCGGGCGCAGGTGCGGGCGATGGGGCAGCACAAAGCGCATCTGCTTGACGATGTGCGGAGCCTTGGCCAGCAGCACTTCGCGTTCGGCCAGGGCCTCGCGCACCAGGCGGAATTCGTAATGTTCAAGATAGCGCAGGCCGCCGTGGATCAGCTTGCTGCTGGCGGACGAGGTGTGGCTGGCCAGGTCGTCCTTTTCGCAAAGGAATACCGACAGGCCGCGACCGGCCGCGTCTGCCGCGATGCCCACGCCATTGATCCCACCACCGATAACGGCAACATCATAGACTTCGGCAAGGGGTGGAGCAGGCAAGGTAGAAGGGGTCATCGGCTGGCCTCGCGATCTTTATTTATATTTGAATTCGAACATTAATGTTCATTTGCGAAAATGGTAGCCTATAAACGCGGGCACAGCCAGTCGACTTCGATTGAAAAAACTCATCGAAGGGCGGGGAAAGGAAAAATTGTGAACATTGAGCCTGCTGCTGGCTCAAGAGGGTTGTTGCTCTTTAGGTTGCCATCGCGGGCAAGCCCGCTCCCACAGGTTGAACGCATTCCAACTGTGGGAGCGGGCTTGCCCGCGATGAAGGTGGTCCAGGCGCCAGAGATCTCAGGGCCAGATCAGACGACTTCCAGGCGAATCTTGTTCTGGCTCAACAACTGCACCAGCGCCGGCACCGGCTGCTGATCGGTGACCAGGCAATCAATCAAGCTGATCGGCCCCAGGCGAATCATGGCATTGCGCCCGAATTTGCTCGAGTCCGCCGCCAGGATCACCTTGCGTGCATTGGCAATGATCGCCTGGGAAACCCGCACTTCCTGGTAATCGAAGTCGAGCAGGCTGCCGTCCTCATCGATGCCGCTGATACCCACCAGGGCGAAGTCGACCTTGAACTGGTTGATGAAGTCCACGCTGGCCTGGCCCACCACGCCGCCGTCACGGCGCACATTGCCGCCAGTCAGCAGCACGTCAAAGTCGTCCTTGGCGCTGAGCATCATGGCGACGTTGAGGTTGTTGGTGATGATCTTCAGGTGGCTGTGGTTGAGCAGCGCCCGGGCGATGGATTCGGTGGTGGTGCCGATATTGATGAACAGCGAGGCATGATCGGGGATCTGTGCGGCAATGGCTTCGCCGATACGCTGTTTTTCATCGCGCATCTGGTCGGCACGCATGGCGTACTCGGTGTTTTCGACGCTGGAGTCATAGGCGGCGCCGCCGTGGTAGCGACGCAGCAGGTTGGCTTCGGCCAGTTGGTTGATGTCGCGGCGGATGGTTTGCGGGGTCACAACGAACAGCTGCGCCATTTCCTCGATACTGACGTAGCCGCGTTCGCGGACCAGTTCGAGGATTTGCTGCTGACGGGGAGGCAGATTCATGGGGCGTCCTTTGGGCTGCCGTACAAAAAAGTGGCCCATGATGACGCAGGAATCTGCTCCCTGCCAGTTACAACCCTAAGTGGGTCCGGCGCGTGGCTTATTCGGCGCCTTCGTGGGGTTCCCAGTCGCGGGTGCGGCTGACCGCTTTTTTCCAGCCGGCGTAGAGTTTTTCTTTGGCTGCCTCGTCCAGTTGCGGTTCGAATTCGCGCTCGATCACCGCCTTGCCACGCAATTCATCCAGGCTGCCCCAGAAACCACAGGCCAGGCCGGCCAGGTAGGCCGCGCCCAACGCCGTGGTCTCGCGCATTTGCGGGCGCTCGACCTGGGTGCCGAGGATATCGGCCTGGAACTGCATCAAGAAGTTATTGGCCACCGCACCGCCGTCCACCCGCAGGGATTTGAGGCGTTCGCCGGAGTCCTGCTGCATGGCGTCGAGCACGTCGCGGGTCTGGTAGGCAATCGACTCCAGGGCTGCACGAATAATGTGATCCACGCGTACGCCACGGGTCAGGCCGAACAGCGCACCACGGGCATAGGGGTCCCAGTACGGAGCGCCCAGGCCGGTGAACGCCGGCACCAGGTATACGCCGTTGCTGTCCTTGACCTTGTTGGCGAAGTATTCGGTGTCGTGGGCGTCGTTGATGATCTTCAGTTCGTCGCGCAGCCACTGCACGGTGGAGCCGCCGTTGAACACCGCGCCTTCGAGCGCGTAGGCCACTTCGCCACGGGGGCCGCAGGCGATGGTGGTGAGCATGCCGTGCTGGGACTTGACGGCCTTGTCGCCGGTGTTCATCAGCAGGAAGCAGCCGGTGCCGTAGGTATTTTTCGCCTGGCCCGGCTCGACGCACATCTGGCCGAACAGAGCGGCTTGCTGGTCACCGGCAATGCCGCCGATGGCAATCCCGCTTTTGGTGCGGCCATAGATTTCCGAGGAGGACTTCACTTGCGGCAGCATTTCCCGCGGGATGTCCAGCACCTCGAGCATCTTCGCATCCCACTCCAGGGTGTGGATGTTGAAGAGCATGGTGCGCGAGGCGTTGGTGTAGTCGGTGACGTGGGTCTTGCCGCCGGTAAATTTCCAGATAAGCCAGCTGTCGATGGTGCCGAACAGCAGTTCGCCGTTGCGCGCGCGTTCGCGGCTGCCTTCGACGTTATCGAGGATCCACTTCAGCTTGGTGCCGGAGAAGTACGGGTCGGTGACCAGGCCGGTGGTGTCGCTGATGTATTGCTCATGGCCGTCGCGCTTGAGCTGCTGGCAGATCTCGGTGCTGCGTCGGCACTGCCAGACGATGGCGTTGTAGATCGGGCGGCCGGTGATCTTGTCCCAGACCACCGTGGTTTCACGCTGGTTGGTGATGCCGATGGCGGCAACCTGGTCGTGATGCAGGCCGGCTTGTGCCAGGGCCTCGACCATCACGGCACTTTGGGTGGCGAAGATTTCCATCGGGTCGTGCTCGACCCAGCCGGCTTGCGGGTAGTGCTGGACGAATTCGCGTTGGGCGGTGCACACCACGTTGGCGTCACGATCAAAGATGATCGCCCGGGAACTGGTGGTGCCCTGATCGAGGGCAATGATGTAGTTCTTATTCTGTGTGTCGGTCATGTCGATTGCCTTGGACGGAAAAAGGGAATGGGTAAGTAGCCTGGGCCGCAAAGGGGCAGAAGGGCCCAGGCTACCGCTTTCAGGAAGTTCGGGTGTTACCGCTGGCGGCGGTTTCGGCTGCATCAGTTGTAGCCGCTGTGGCGTTGGGCAGATGGCGGGCAATCAACCCGCGATAGGCCGCAGCGCCGAGGCAGGCACCGACAATCGGTGCAAAGATCGGAATCAGGAAATAAGGAATATCGCGCCCGCCGGTGAAGGCCATTTCACCCCAACCGGCGAAAAACGTCATCAGTTTAGGGCCGAAATCCCGTGCCGGGTTCATCGCAAACCCGGTCAGCGGGCCCATGGCGCTGCCGATCACCGCGATCAGCAAACCGATCAGCAGCGGGGCCAGCGGGCCACGGGGCAAGCCATTGTTGTCGTCGGTCAAGGCCATGATCACGCCCATGAGGATGGCGGTGATGACCATTTCCACCAGGAACGCCTGGGCTGTATTCAGCAAGGCGTGGGGGTAGGTAGAGAACACCGAGGCCAGCTCCAGGCTGGCTGCGGAGCCGCGGACCATCTGGTGAGTTTGTTCGTAATCGAAAAACAGGTTGCTGTAGAGCGTGTAGACCAGCGCGGCCGAGCAAAAGGCGCCGGCAACCTGGGCAATGATGTAGAAGGGCAGTTTGCGCTTGTCGAAATCGGCAAAGATGCACAGCGCGATACTGACGGCTGGATTGAGATGAGCCCCGGAAATGCCGGCGCTCAGGTAGATCGCCATGCTCACGCCGATCCCCCAGATGATGCTGATTTCCCACAAGCCAAAGCTGGCACCCGCGACCTTGAGCGCAGCGACACAGCCGGTGCCGAAGAAGATCAGCAGCGCTGTGCCGAGGAACTCGGCCATGCATTGGCTTGAAAGAGAAGGCTGTTGAAGAGCAGTTGTCATTGAAAACCTCGATTTTTTTTCTTGTCTGGCGCGGTGCCACAACGGGCGGTGCGCGATTTTCACCGCGACGAGGATCCCCATCCTGGTCACGGCTTACTGCTCGGACACTGTGGATAGATTCCTACAGTATTCGGAAACGAAAAAATATAGACAAGAAACACCGCTGTCAAAGGTCGAAAGTGAACGGTCGGTCATTTTCAAACTATTAACACGGTGAATGATCGCCGCAACAAGGCGACGCAATGGGCGGCGAGCGTGGCCAGGATCTGCGCGGATTCGTCGCACAGCGCCCTGCACTAGAGCGTTTTGCCTGGGTTTGTCCTAGAATCGGTGGCCTGCTTTTCCACGTTTCCCCCGAGCCTGGAGCCCCCATGACACCCGCATTGGACTTGTTGAAAAAAGTTCGCGCCGAACATCGTATCCACAGTTACGAACATGACCCCAAGGCTGCCTCTTATGGCCTGGAGGCCGCGGAGAAGTTGAGTCTCGACCCGGCGCGGGTGTTCAAGACCCTGCTCGCCAGCAGCGAAAAGAGCGAGTTATTGGTGGCGGTGGTGCCGGTCGTCGGAAGTCTGGATTTGAAGGCCCTGGCGCACGCGGCAGGGGTGAAGAAAGTCGAAATGGCCGACCCCGCGGCGGCGCAGCGTTCCACCGGCTATTTGTTGGGAGGAATCAGCCCGCTGGGGCAGAAGAAACGCTTGCGCACCTTCATCGATGAGAGCGCACAGCCTTTTGCGACAATTTTTGTCAGTGCGGGTAGGAGGGGCTTGGAAGTGGAGTTGGCGGCGGCGGTGTTGGCCGAGCAGACCCAGGGCAAATTTGCGCCGATTGGCCGGGCTTGAATTCAATAACGGTGGGATCAAATGTGGGAGCGAGCCTCTGTGGGAGCTGGCTTGCCTGCGATAGCATCACCTCGCTGTAGCTGACAACCCGAGGCGCCTGCATCGCGGGCAAGCCAGGCTCCCACACAAGCCTGTACACATTTTGGATTCGGTTTCTTCAGCTGGCAGTGCTGTAGCGCCGCACGCCGGACTCCACCTGCGGAATCTGCGCCGCCGTGCTCCCCGAGGCCTGGAACAGCACCAGGTGTTCGGCCGCCACGCGGATCCCCACCTGCGCACCCACCTGATGATCGGCATGGCTGGGGAAAATCGATTCCAGCTGGGCGCCGGTCGGCAACTGTAAGCGGTACAAGGTCGAGGCACCCAGGAAGGTCTTGCCGACAATCTGCGCTTTCAAGGCGCTGTCCGGTGCATACACGATGTCATCCGGGCGCAGCAAAACGTCTACCGCAGAGCCAGTCGGCCAGGTATAGGCACGATTACCGCGCAACTCGCCCAACTCGGTGCTGACCGACTCCGGCGTGCTCAACTGGCCACGGATGAAATAACCCTGGCCAATAAAGCTCGCGACATAGGGTGTCAGCGGTTCGTGATAGAGGTTGTAGGGCGTATCCCACTGCTCCAGCCGGCCTTCCTTGAACACGCCGACGTGATCGCTCACGGCAAACGCTTCTTCCTGGTCATGGGTGACCAGGATCGCACTGGTGCCACGCGCCTTGAGGATGTCGCGCACTTCATGGCTGAGCTTGCGCCGCAGTTCACCGTCAAGGTTGGAAAAGGGTTCGTCCAACAGCAGCAATTGCGGCTCCGGCGCCAACGCACGGGCCAGGGCCACGCGCTGTTGCTGGCCGCCAGACAGTTCGTGGGGGAAGCGCTTGCCCAGGTTCTTCAGGTTGACCAATTCCAGCAGCTCGGCGACCACGCGCTCTTTGTGCGGGTGTTTGCGAATGCCGAAGCCAATGTTGTCGGCCACGCAGAGGTGCGGAAATAGCGCGTAGTCCTGGAACACCATGCCAATGCGACGTTTCTCCGGTGCCAGGGTAAAGCCGGCGCTGGAGATCACTTCGCCGGCCAGGTTGATCTCACCTTCGTGCACCGGTTCGAACCCGGCAATCGCCCGCAGGGTAGTGGTTTTGCCGCAGCCCGAGGAGCCCAGCAGGCAACCGATATCGCCGGCGTTAAGGTGCAGGTTGAGGTTCTGCACCACCCGTTGGTCCTGATAGCCGCATGCCAGATTGCGTAGATTCAGCAGAAGTGGCTGGCTCATGCGTGGTGGTACGCCGGTGGGACCAGGAACTCCAGCAAGGCCTTCTGGGCGTGCAGGCGGTTTTCTGCCTGGTCCCAGGCGACGGAGCGCGAGTCGTCCAACAGGTCGAGGCTGATTTCTTCGCCGCGATGGGCCGGCAGGCAGTGCATGAACAGCACATCCGGCGCGGCGAGGTCGAGCAATTCGCGGGTGACTTGATAAGGTGCGAACAGGGCCAAGCGCTTGGCGGTCTCGTCTTCCTGGCCCATGGAGGTCCAGACGTCGGTACTCACCAGGTGCGCGCCGATCACGGCGTCCTTCGGGTCGCGCACGATTTGTACGCGGGCGTCGGCCTTGGCCAGGAATTCGGCGCTCGGCTCATAGCCCTCGGGGCAGGCGATGCGCAGATGGAAGTCGAACTGGATCGCCGCTTCTATATAGCTGTTGCACATGTTGTTGCCATCGCCGATCCAGGCCACGGTCTTGCCCTGGATCGAGCCGCGATGTTCGAGGAACGTCTGCATATCGGCGAGCAACTGGCAGGGATGCAGGTCATCGGACAGGCCGTTGATCACCGGCACCCGCGAGTTGGCGGCAAATTCGGTGAGGGTGCTGTGGGCGAAGGTACGGATCATCACCGCATCGAGCATGCGCGACATGACGATGGCGCAATCGCTGATCGGCTCGCCACGGCCCAGTTGGGTGTCCCGTGGCGACAGGAAAATGGCCTGGCCCCCGAGCTGGATCATGCCGGCTTCGAAGGACAGGCGGGTACGGGTGGACGATTTCTCGAAAATCATCCCGAGTACGCGGTTTTTCAAAGGCTCGAACAGTACGCCGCGATTACGCAGGTCTTTAAGCTCAATGCCTCGACGGATCACGCTGACCAGCTCTTCGGGCGTGCAATCCATCAGGGAGAGAAAGTGCCTTGCGCTCATCATTAACTACCTTTTTGCAACAGACCGCAGATACTCAAAGCCTTGTTTATTGTGACAACGGGCGAGACCTGCGGCGAAAGCCGCACGGGGCGACGAAATAGGGGAAGGCGCGATATTGACACTAAATGTCGCGTCTTACCAATAGGCTACGGTTTTTTAGGGGTGTTCAAAGGGGCGGGAATTGCACTTTTGAGGCCTGTTTACGGACAGCAGCGGGTCATTTGTACACTGGCGCCGCGACCTTTTGCAATGTGTGATGACGGCCCCGGGCCAGGTTGGGTCGGTTTCCTGGGCGGTGTGGGAGGTTTCTGAAACATTTGCTCATGCTTACCCATGGCCTGGCCTGATGCCCGTTGATTCACGGGGCGAACGTTGCTGGCGCCGCCGATGGGCGCGGCTCATAGTCGGGCCAAAGCCCTAATAAAGAGACTGGCCATGACCAAGACTCTCCATCACCGTGCCTGCCACCTGTGCGAAGCCATCTGCGGCCTGACCCTGGAAACCACCACCTCGGATGATGGCAGTATTGCCATCACCTCGATCAAGGGTGATGCACAGGACACCTTCAGCCGCGGCCATATCTGCCCCAAGGCCGTGGCCCTACAGGATATTCAGAACGATCCCGATCGCCTGCACCAACCCATGTTGCGGGTGGGCAGCGAATGGCAGCCGATCCCCTGGGACGAGGCCTTCGCCCTGGTGGCCGAACGGCTGGCGGGGATCCAGGCACGGCATGGGCACAATGCGGTGGCGGTGTATCAGGGCAACCCCAGCGTGCATAACTATGGCTTGATGACCCACAGCAATTACTTCCTCGGGCAGTTGAAGACGCGCAACCGCTTCTCTGCGACATCGGTAGACCAGTTGCCCCATCACCTTTCCAGCCACCTGATGTACGGCCATGGCCTGTTGCTGCCCATCCCGGATATCGACCAGACCGACTTCATGCTGATCCTTGGCGGCAATCCACTGGCCTCCAATGGCAGCATCATGACCGTGCCGGACGTGGAGAAACGCCTGAAGGCCATTCAGGCACGTGGCGGCAAAGTGGTGGTGGTCGACCCCCGGCGCAGTGAGACGGCGGCCATGGCCGACCAGCATCTGTTTGTGCGCCCCGGTGGCGATGCGGCGTTGCTGTTTGGGTTACTCAACACATTGTTCAACGAGCACCTGACCCGCGACAGCCACTTGCCGGTGGATGGTCTGGACGAGGTGCGCCGCGCTGTCGCGGGCTTTACCGCCGAGGCCATGAGCGCGCAATGCGCGGTGCCGGCCGAGCAGATTCGCCAGTTGGCGCGGGATTTTGCGGCGGCAGACAAGGCCGTCTGTTACGGGCGCATGGGGGTGTCGACCCAGGCGTTCGGTACCTTGTGCCACTGGCTGGTGCAGTTGATCAATCTGGTTACCGGCAATCTGGACCGGGTCGGCGGTGCCTTGTGCACTGAGCCTGCGGTAGACCTGGTGGCGGCCACGTCCGGCGGGCACTTCAATCGTTGGCAGAGCCGGGTGTCCGGGCGTCCCGAGTACAGTGGCGAGTTGCCGGTGTCGGCCCTGGCCGAAGAAATGCTCACCGAGGGCGAAGGACAAATCCGCGCACTTGTGACAGTGGCTGGCAATCCGGTGCTGTCCACGCCCAATGGGCGGCAACTCGAGCAGGCGCTGGACGGCCTGGAGTTCATGGTCAGTGTCGATCTGTATATCAACGAGACCACACGCTATGCCGACCTGATCCTGCCATCGACCTCGGCCCTGGAAAACGATCACTACGACACCACCTTCAACATGTTTGCAGTGCGCAATGTCACGCGCTTCAACCGGGCGATTCTGCCCAAGCCCGAGGGTGCACTGCACGACTGGGAGATTTTCGTCGGCCTGGCCCAAGCGTTTGCGGCCCGCACCGGCAACCCGCTCAAGCCGACCCTGGCGCCGGCGCAGATGATTGACCTGGGCCTGCGGGCGGGAGCCTATGGCGACGCCTCCACGCACAAGTTGTCAGTGGCGATGTTGGCCGAGCATCCCCACGGCCTGGACCTGGGGCCGCTGAAGGCCAACCTGGCCGCGCGCTTGAAAACCGCCAATGGTCGGGTGCAGGCGGCGCCAGCAGTGATCCTCGCGGACCTGGCGCGGTTTGCCGCATTGCCGTTGCCCAAGGTCGATGAGTTGCTGTTGATCGGCCGCCGGCACGTACGCAGCAATAATTCATGGATGCATAACTATCACCGGCTGGTGAAGGGCAAGCCGCGGCACCAGTTGCTGATGCACCCGGATGACTTAGCCAATCGCCAGCTCAGTGACGGGCAGCGTGTGCGGGTCAGTTCGCGGATCGGCATGATCGAGGTGCAAGTGCTGGCCAGCCTGGAGATGATGCCCGGTGTGGTCAGCCTGCCCCACGGTTGGGGTCATGACCGGCCGGGCGTGCACATGAACATTGCCAGCGCGCAGCCGGGGGCCAGTGCCAACGACCTGACGGATGAGCGGCAGTTGGATGAGTTGTCGGGCAACGCGGCATTGAATGGCGTGCCGGTGCAGGTCGCGGCGGCGTGACGCAGTGAGTCTGTCGGGGAGCCCGAGCACCACGCTGGGATTTTGCGTTACAATGCGCCACCGTGCCGACCTGTGAGTCGCAAAGTTCCAGCCGAGGTGTTCCATGGATATCATCGAAACGATTAAAGAGCAGATTGCTAACAACACCATTCTGCTTTACATGAAGGGCGCGCCGAATGCCCCGCAGTGCGGCTTCTCCGCGAAGGCCTCCCAGGCTGTCATGCAGTGTGGCGAAAAGTTCGCTTACGTCGATATCCTGCAAAACCCGGAAATCCGCGCCAATCTGCCCAAGTACGCCAACTGGCCTACTTTCCCACAACTGTGGGTGGCCGGTGAGCTGGTCGGCGGTAGCGACATCATCACCGAAATGGCGGCTGATGGTTCGTTGCAAACGCTGATCAAGGATGCTGCTGAAAAAGCGGCGGCCAAGACCGAAGCGTAATTGGCGCGCAATAAAAAGCCCCGCTTCTCATTCGAGAGCGGGGCTTTTTTGTGCCTGATGTTTACCGGCAGGCGATGGGTTATTCACCCATTTGCGATTGCAGGTAGTTCTCCAGGGTCACTTTGTCGATCAGGCCAACTTGGGTTTCCAGCCAGTCGATATGTTCTTCCTGGTCTTCGAGGATGTCTTCCAGCAGTTCGCGGCTGCCGAAGTCGCCCTTGGTTTCGCAATGGGCGATGGCGGCCTTGAGGTCGGCATGGCTCTTGCGCTCGAAGCCCAGGTCGCTGTTGAGCATTTCCAGGGTGTGCTCGCCGATGTTCAGCTTGCCCAGGTCCTGGACGTTCGGCAGGCCTTCGAGGAACAGGATGCGCTTGATCAGCGCGTCTGCGTCCTTCATGGCCTTGATCGATTCCTTGTACTCACGCTTGCCGAGCTTTTCCAGACCCCAATCGTCATACATGCGTGCATGCAGGAAGTACTGATTGATCGCGACCAGTTCATTGGCAAGGATTTTGTTGAGTTGCTGGATGACTGAGATGTCGCCTTTCATGATTGGGGTCCTGCCCTGTGTTCGTTGTATATAGGGCGGAGTTTGAGCTGCGCAATTACTGGTGTCAAACCTAAGTTATTGAATAATAAATGAAAATTAATCGGAATAAGAATGTTTGTGTTCCGCGTCTTGGCCCTAACTATTTGAATTACAGGCATAAAAAAACCGGACACTAAGTCCGGTTCTTTAAAATAGGCTGTTTCAGGCGTGTGTAAATTCTGCCGAGTAGGGGATCGCCGCCTGGGCTACCTGCAGTTTTGTCAGGGTTTCCCGTACCACTTGCTTGGCAAGGCAGGCACATTTGCCACATTGGCTGGCAACGCCGGTGGTTTCACGCACTTCCTTGTAGCTGCAGCAACCTTCATAGATCGCTTCGCGGATTTGTCCGTCGGTGACGCCAGTGCAGAGGCAGACATACATAAGGGAGAACCATCGCGGTTTAAGGCTTAAGTGCGATGGATCTTAATGTTAACGAGAATGATTGTCAAAGTGCTTTCTCAAACCGTTGCCCGCCCTGGCCCCCACACTGACGAACGGCTTTTTTCAGGTATGATGGTCGGTCTTTACGAAGCGTGATCGCGTCACAGGCCTGTCGTCAATTCGCGGCAGACTCAAGGGCGGTCCATTTACTTCAATTACCATCAGGAGATAACCAATGAGCGTACTCGTCGGCAAACAAGCCCCGGATTTCGACGTCCCAGCCGTCCTCGGCAATGGCGAAATCGTTGACAGCTTCAAGCTGTCTGAAGCCATCAAAGGCAAATACGGCCTGGTGTTCTTCTATCCGCTGGACTTCACCTTCGTCTGCCCGTCCGAGCTGATCGCCCTGGATCACCGCATGGACGATTTCAAGGCGCGTAACGTTGAAGTGGTCGCCGTTTCCATCGACTCCCATTTCACCCACAACGCCTGGCGCAACACCGCTATCAATGATGGCGGCATCGGCAAAGTCAAATACACCATGGCTGCCGACATGAAGCACGACATCGCCAAGGCCTACGACGTTGAGTCCGAAGGCGGCGTGGCTTTCCGTGGCGCGTTCCTGATCGACGACAAGGGCGTTGTGCGCTCGCAGATCATCAACGACCTGCCGCTGGGCCGTAACATGGAAGAGCTGATCCGCCTGGTCGACGCTCTGCAATTCCACGAAGAGCACGGCGAAGTCTGCCCAGCCAACTGGAAAAAAGGCGACAAAGGCATGAACGCTTCGCCAGCAGGCGTTGCGGCTTACCTGACCGAGAACGCTGGCAAGCTGTAAGCCAGGTTCGCGGTGAAAAAAAACCGGCCTGAGAGGGCCGGTTTTTTTATGCGTGGGATTTGGCGATTCAATCAGTCGCTGAAATCTTCCCAGCCGCCCATCTGCTTCCAGCGGTTGACGATGCCGCAGAACAGATCGGCAGTCTTCTCGGTGTCGTAGCGAGCTGAGTGGGCCTCGCGACCGTCGAAGTCGATACCGGCTGCCTGGCACGCCTTGGCCAGTACGGTCTGGCCATAAGCCAGGCCAGCCAGGGTGGCGGTGTCAAAGCTGGAGAACGGGTGAAACGGGTTGCGCTTCATGTCCAGGCGCGCCACGGCGGCGTTGAGGAAGCCCAGGTCGAAGCTGCTGTTGTGGCCGACCAGGATCGCGCGTTTGCAGCCGTTGGCCTTCAGGGCCTTGCGAACGCCACGGAAGATATCGGTCAATGCCGCTTCTTCGCTGACGGCCATGCGCAACGGATGGTCGAGCTTGATCCCGGTGAATTCCAGGGCTGCGGCTTCGATGTTGGCGCCTTCAAACGGCTCGACGCGGAAGAAATGGGTGTGTTCTGGATACACAAAGCCCTGTTCGTCCATGCCGATGGTGGTTGCTGCAATTTCCAGCAGCGCATCGGTAGCGCAATTGAAGCCGCCGGTTTCTACGTCGATAACGACAGGCAGATAGCCGCGAAAACGCTCGGCCATCGGATGGCGCGAACCGCCGCCACCGTGTTCCTGTTCGTCGTCGTAATGGTCTTCACTCACTTGTGTTCCTCCAGCAGGCGCCAGCGCAGTGTTTCACCGGCGCGCAGCGGGATAACGGTCAGCTCGCCAAATGGCAGGCTGGTGGGGGCGGTCCAGTCTTCACGGACCAGGGTAATACGGTCGGTATTCGCCGGCAGGCCGTAGAAGCGCGGGCCATTGAGGCTGGCGAAAGCCTCGAGTTTGTCCAGGGCGTTACGCGCCTCGAAGGCCTCGGCGTACAGCTCGATCGCCGCATAAGCGGTGTAGCAGCCGGCACAGCCGCAGGCCGCTTCCTTGGCGTGCTGGGCGTGGGGCGCCGAGTCGGTGCCGAGGAAGAACTTCGCACTGCCACTGGTAGCCGCATCGAGCAACGCCACCTGGTGGGTGTTGCGCTTGAGGATCGGCAGGCAATAGAAGTGCGGCCGGATCCCGCCCACCAGCATGTGGTTGCGGTTGTACAGCAGGTGATGCGCGGTGATGGTCGCGCCGACGTTGGCCGACGCCTCGGTGACGAACTGCACGGCGTCTGCGGTGGTGATGTGCTCGAACACCACCTTGAGGGTCGGGAACAGTTCGACCACACGGCGCATGTGTTCGTCGATGAAGATCTTCTCGCGATCGAACACATCGACATCGCCACGGGTGACTTCACCGTGGATCAGCAGCGGCATGCCCACTTCGGCCATGGCTTCGATGGCGGGCAGGATCTTGTCGATACTGGTCACGCCGGAGTCGGAGTTGGTCGTGGCGCCGGCCGGATACAGCTTGGCGGCGTGTACGAAACCGCTGGCCTTGGCCTCGCGGATTTCGGCGGGCTGGGTGCGGTCGGTCAGGTAGAGCACCATCAACGGTTCGAAGCGGCTGCCGGCCGGCCGCGCAGCGAGGATGCGCTGGCGATAGGCGTCGGCTTCTGCGGCATTGCGCACCGGAGGTACCAGGTTAGGCATGATGATGGCGCGGCCAAACGTGCGCGCAACATCGGCCACGGTTTGGGGCAACGCAGCACCATCGCGAAGATGAATATGCCAGTCGTCGGGACGCAGCAGGGTCAGGCGGTCGGACATTGGGGATTCCAGGCGGGTCAATCTGGTGGGAATGCTACCGGAAAAGACTCTTGCAGGCACTCGCTATCAAGTTTTGCAGGACGCGACCGATATCCCTGGGTATGCCTTAACGATGTATGACGCCTTGTTGTGTTGTAGAAACCAGTGGAGCCGCCCGTGCGCCAGCAATATCTAGCCCTGCTCAGCGTGTTCGCCAGCCTGCCCGCGATGGCCCTGACGTTCCAGACGCGCCTGGAAAATATTGAGTGGAAGGTGGAAGGCGACAAGTTCGAGTGCCGCTTGAGCCAACCTATCGCCGATTTTGGTTCGGGTGAGTTCGTGCGCCGGGCCGGCGAGCAGGCGACATTTCGTTTGAAAGCCTACAACGGTGCGTTGGGCGTCGGCTCTGCAACACTATTGGCGGCGGCCGCGCCGTGGCAGCCTGGGCGCGGTGATATCAACCTCGGCGCCGTGCGGGCCGGCAGTGGTGATGTGCTGTTCAACAGTTCCCAGGCCCAGGCCGGGCGCCTGTTCAATGGCTTGCTCGATGGCCGCAGCCCGACCGTGCGCCACTATTCGCGGGATGGCGGTTATTCGGAGATCCGCCTGCTGCCGGTACGCTTTAACAAGGCCTACAGCGACTACCAGTTGTGTACCGCGAAGTTGCTGCCGATGAACTTCGAGCAGGTCAAGCAGGCTGAAGTCGGCTTTCCGGGCGGCGGCATCGACCTGGACCCGGCCGCCAAGGCCAAGTTGATGGTGATGCTTGAGTTCATCAAGGCCGATCCTACGGTCAACCATATCGAGCTGGACGGCCACTCGGACAACAGCGGCAACCGCCTGACCAATCGTGACCTGTCCCGACGCCGGGGCTTGGCCGTGATGGACTTCTTCAAGGCCAATGGCATTCCCGAATCGCAGATCGTCCTGCGCTTCCACGGTGAACGTTATCCCTTGGTACCCAATACCAATCCGGCCAACCGGGCGAAGAACCGACGGGTGAATATCCACCTCGACCGCGTGCCTGCCCCTGAAAAACCGGCGCCTCAGGCTGCGGGCCCGGCGAATGCGGCAGCGACCTCTTAGGTGCGGCCATTCGTCGCTCGCCCGACATAATCTGTCGCTTTATCTTCATTTGCTGTCGCGCCCCTGTAATTTCACGGTTTTGATCGGTAGAATCGACGCCTTTCCGTAAAACCCCGTGGAGTGATGGCATGGCCGACGTAAACAAGGTCGTTCTCGCGTATTCCGGCGGCCTGGACACTTCGGTGATCCTCAAGTGGCTGCAGGATACTTATAACTGTGAAGTGGTGACCTTTACCGCTGACCTGGGTCAGGGCGAAGAGGTCGAACCTGCACGAGCCAAGGCGCAAGCCATGGGCGTCAAAGAGATCTACATTGACGACCTGCGCGAAGAATTCGTCCGCGATTTCGTTTTCCCGATGTTTCGCGCCAACACCGTCTACGAAGGCGAGTACCTGCTGGGTACTTCCATCGCACGTCCTCTGATCGCCAAGCGCCTGATCGAAATTGCCAATGAAACCGGTGCAGACGCCATTTCCCATGGTGCCACCGGCAAGGGCAACGACCAGGTGCGTTTCGAACTGGGCGCCTATGCCTTGAAGCCAGGCGTGAAAGTGATTGCTCCTTGGCGTGAGTGGGACCTGCTGTCCCGTGAAAAGCTGATGGATTACGCTGAAAAGCACGCCATCCCGATCGAGCGCCACGGTAAGAAAAAGTCCCCGTACTCGATGGATGCCAACCTCCTGCACATTTCCTATGAAGGCGGCGTACTGGAAGACACCTGGACCGAGCACGAAGAAGACATGTGGAAATGGACCGTCTCCCCGGAGAACGCTCCTGACAAGCCGCAGTACCTGGAACTGACCTACCGCAACGGCGACATCGTTGCGCTGGACGGTGTCGAAATGACTCCGGCCACCGTACTGGCGACCCTGAACCGTATCGGTGGCGAGCACGGTATCGGCCGTCTGGATATCGTCGAAAACCGCTACGTGGGCATGAAGTCCCGTGGCTGCTACGAAACCCCGGGTGGCACCATCATGCTGCGCGCTCACCGCGCCATCGAGTCCATCACCTTGGACCGTGAAGTGGCTCATCTCAAGGACGAGCTGATGCCCAAGTACGCCAGCCTGATCTACACCGGCTACTGGTGGAGCCCTGAGCGCCTGATGCTGCAACAGATGATCGACGCGTCCCAGGTCCATGTGAACGGCGTTGTGCGCCTGAAGCTGTACAAGGGCAACGTGATTGTCACCGGTCGCAAGTCCGATGAGTCGCTGTTCGACGCCAACATCGCGACCTTTGAAGAAGATGGCGGCGCCTACAACCAGGCCGACGCCGCTGGCTTCATCAAGCTCAACGCTCTGCGCATGCGCATTGCGGCCAACAAGGGCCGCAAGTTGTTCTGATGTCGTCCAGGCTGGATAAAAAGTGGTCCCTCGAATGAGGGGCCATTTTTTTTGACTGTAATTTTGGGCGTTGTTGTTTAATCATGTTTAATATTTTTTCTGATGTTGAGGGTGTTGCTGTTTATTATGGGTTGCTTGTGATTTTTGTATCTGGAAGTTGGTAGGTTAACCGTATATGAGTATTTGTGTTTAAATTCATTCGGTTAATTAGTAGGACGGATCAGGTATCTGGTTTTATCTTAGGAATTATCTGTCAGATGGTTCGGTACATGGTTAGTAGTGAATTTTTCCATGGAACTTTTCCGAGAGGTGTTTTTCTGTATTGGTCCCTGCGGGTACAACCCTGGCAAGGGGCATTTCCTGAAAGTGGCGTGCGTCGTGTTTACTTTTGCTGGTTTGGCAGGCGTTTTTTTGCTCAAAATATGTTTGCTCACGGAAAGTTCTGAAAGGCCAAACAATAACCCACGCATCCATATAGGCGTTTTTTTGTAGGCCTATTCTCATAACTTTGTGGGTTGGGTCTCTGCTTGTCGTTACTTGGGGGGGAGTGCTATGCCAAGGAGGAAACGACTAGGCTATTGTGCTGGTTCTGAATAATTCGAACAGCGAAATTGGACTTGCCCATGAATAAAGTGCTGATCGTGGATGATCATCCCGTCATTCGCCTTGCTGTACGCATGCTAATGGAACGTCATGGTTATGAGGTCGTTGCAGAGACCGATAACGGAGTCGACGCGTTGCAACTAGCGCGGGAGCATATGCCGGATATTGTCATCCTGGATATTGGAATCCCCAAACTTGACGGTTTGGAAGTTATTTGTCGCCTGTCTTCCACCAAGCAGGCGCAACCCTTCAAGGTATTGGTGTTGACGTCGCAGGCGCCGGGCCACTTCTCCATGCGCTGCATGCACGCGGGCGCGGCTGGCTACGTGTGCAAGCAACAGGATCTGACCGAGTTGCTGAGCGCGATCAAGGCGGTGCTGTCCGGCTACAGCTACTTCCCCAACCAGGCACTCAACTCGGTGCGTTCCAGCCAGGGTAATACCTGCGAAGCCGACATGGTCGAGCGGCTTTCAGGCCGGGAGATGATGGTGCTGCAGCAACTGGCCCAGGGGAAGACCAACAAAGAGATCGCTGATGGCATGTTCCTCAGCAACAAGACTGTGAGCACGTACAAGACGCGCTTGCTGCTCAAGCTCAACGCCCGGTCCCTGGTGGACCTGATCGAGCTTGCCCAGCGTAACGGCCTGGTTTAAGAAGCAGGGAGCAACAGGCAGAAAAAAGCCTCCATGGCGGAGGCTTCTGTGTGATCGTTTGGCTAGAGATCGAAATCGTAATCGGCCAACTGTTTTTGCAAGCGTCGCTCTTCCAGAAGGTTGTCGATGGTGCGGCGTTTGCTCAAATTGGTCTTGGCAACTTCTACAGGCGCCTCGGCTGCCTCGTCCGTGTCTGCGGCCACAAAGTCTTCTTCTACATCCAGTTGTTCTTTGCCAGTGCTCATAAGGTTAACTCCAGGCTAAGACTGCCGTTGGCGCTCCTTATATCGACAATCGTGCACCGGGTAAAAAAGATTTTTTCAATCGACTGATCAATAAAACCAATGATTGCTCAATCGTCCGACGTCTTTTCCTTGTATTCGCACAAGTCTTCGATGCGGCAGCTGCCACAGCGCGGCTTGCGGGCCTGACACACATACCGACCGTGCAGGATCAGCCAGTGGTGGGAGTCGAGCAGGTAAGGCTTTGGCACAAACTTCATCAATTGCTTTTCGACCTCCACCACATTCTTGCCCGGCGCGATTCCCGTGCGATTGCTGACACGGAAAATATGGGTGTCCACCGCCATGGTCAATTGGCGAAACGCCGTATTGAGCACCACATTGGCCGTCTTGCGGCCTACGCCGGGCAGGGCTTCAAGTGCTTCGCGGGTCTCTGGCACTTCACCGTTATGCAACTCGACCAGTAGTCGGCAGGTTTCAATGACGTTTTTCGCCTTGCTGTTGTACAGGCCAATGGTCTTGATGTACTGCGACAATCCTTCGACTCCCAGGGCGTGGATAGCAGCCGGGGTGTTGGCCACGGGAAACAGCTTGGCCGTGGCCTTGTTGACGCCCACATCCGTCGATTGCGCAGACAGGATCACGGCAATCAGCAACTCGAACGGCGATGAGTAGGCCAGTTCGGTCTTGGGCTCGGGGTTGTCCTCGTGAAACCGACGAAAGATCTCCAGGCGTTTTGCGGCGTTCATTGGGCGAGCGGTTCCTTCAATGTGGTGTGTGGCGTTGGGTCCAGGCCTGCCACCCGGCGAGCAGCAACCCGAGCAGGATAAACCCTGTGGGGGCGAGGGTGGCGATGCTACTGCCGAGTAACAAGCGCGAGAGGGTGATTGCAGCCAGTAGCCCGGTTACTAGCGCGAACAGTTTAAGTTGTGCCCTGCGCTGGTGGGCGGCGAACAGGCCTTCGTGCTCAAGCAGCACGCATTGCAGGCCGATCAAGGCCAGGTATGCCCCCAGGCCCGTAGACGGGGCAAAGGCCACTGCCTGCGCCACTAGGTTGGCGCAACTGACCCAGGTGGTGGCCAGTAATACATTGGCCATCAGCTGCCACTGGCCACTGAGGCGATTGCGCACCCAGCCGCAGCTCCAGCCATGGAGCATCATGATCAGCGTCCACATAACCCAGAACGTTGCAGCACTCGCCGGCGTGTCACTGACACCCAGCAGCGCCGGTAGCAGCAACAGGTTGCCGAGGACCAATGGCTTAGTCATGGTCGGTGCGCTCCAGCAGGGCCTGGCGGTGCTCGTCAAAATACCGCAGGGCATCGTGGATCGCGTTGATCACGGCGCGGGACGTGATGGTCGCACCGGCCATTTGGTCGAACTGGCCGCTGTCTTTCTTCAGCGCCCAAGCCTGTGGATTTTCCTGCGACAGCCCCTTGAATGAGGCAAGCCAGGGATTGCCGGGTTCGCCGATATGCCCGCCCAGCGTGGGCGTTTCCGTGTGTGCCAGGGTCTTGACCCCGAGCAGCTTGGCGTTGCGGTCGATGGCAATTAGCAATTGGATGCGGCCACCATAACCCTCGACCTGGGAGCGCAGCACCACGGAGCTGGGTTTGCCGGCCAAGGTCGCGAGGTAAGCTCCCAGCAGTTGGCTGTTGTCCAGCATTGCCGAAGTAACGTCCAAGGGGCGTTCCAACGGTTGATTGTCATAACTGCCAGCAGGCAGTACATCCAGCAACGCCCGGCTTTGCATTTCACGCTGCTGCGCGGCAATGGGCTTGGCGGTCAGCTGTTGCAGGCCAAGGGTCAGGCCTACCGCGCCGGCGGCGATCAAAAGCACGCTCAAGGCTTGCGAGGTGCGCTTCATGCTTCCACCGCCTGCGGCCGCGTCCAGCGCTCCAGTGCCGGCACTGCCAGGTTCATCATCAGCACCGCGAACGCCACGCCATCCGGGTAGCTGCCCCAGGTGCGGACCAGATAGGTCAGCAATCCCACGCCCACCCCAAACAACAAGCGCGCCCGCGCACTTTTTGCACCCGACACCGGCTCGGTGACGATAAAGAAGGCCCCGAGCATAGTGGCTCCGGTCAGCAGGTGAAACAGCGGCGAGCCATGGGAGTCCGAACCCGAGCCGTTCCAGCACAGCAGGCTGATGACAAACAGGCTGGCGAGCATGCCCACCGGCGCATGCCAGCTGAAGACCCGTTGCTGCAGTAAATAGAGGCCGCCAGCGAGAAATGCCAGGTTCACCCACTCAGTGCCTTTACCTGCGAGCTGGCCGAAAGCCGGGTGGCGGGCAAACAGCTCGTCGACAGTCAGGCTGTTATTGATGCGCAAGGCGTCCAACGCAGTGGCCCGGGCCCAGGCATCGGCGGTCTCGCCGTGCAGGCCGAACACTTGTTGCAGGCCGGCCAGCAGGTCCAGGCCGTGGGACGCCGGCCAATGGGTCATTGGCTGGGGAAAGGCCAGCAGCATCAACGCATAACCGAGCATGGCCGGGTTGAAGGGGTTTTGCTTGCCGCCATACAGGTGTTTGCCCAACAGCAAGCCACTGCTGACAGCGCCCAGGCATAACCACCACGGGCAATAAGGTGGTAGCGCCAAGGCCAGCAACACCGCGCTGACCAGGCCGCCCAAGTCGCGGGAATCATGGCCGCGCACTTGGCGCACACCGGCTTCGACGGCCCATGCACAGCTGCCGGCCAGCAACAGATTGATCAGCACGCCCCAGCCATACAGCCAGAACAGCACCAGCACGCCGGGCGTTGTGGCCAGCAATAATCGCTGCATGGCGTGTTGCTGGCGATCAACCACCTCAGGCGCTGACATGACTATCTACTTGCCGTTGGGCTTCATCCACGCGCAGCCTGGCATCCGTCAGCTCGGCGGCACTGCTGGTGGGCTGGCGCTCAAGTTTGCTCAGATCGGCGCGGGCATAGGCCAGGGCGGTCTTCAACTGGCGCAGGTGACGGTCGATGGGCCGTTTCTCGATACGTTGCAGGTCCGGCCGGGGCTGCTCGGATTTTTCTTCGGCTGCGTGCAACACCCGTTCGGCGGCGGCCAGGGCTGCGCCGAGTGTGGTCAGTTGCTCTGCATCGGCCAGTGCGTCCTGGGCCTTTTTCAGCTCGGCGCGACGCATGGCCAGCTGGATTTTTGCGCGCTTGAGCTCAGGGTCTTTACTGGCCTGGGGGGACGCCACTGTGGGGGCGTTCGCTTCGAGGGCGGTCAATGCCTGTTCGGCGGACTCAAACTGCTGCTGCAGGATGATCAACTGCGACTGCTGCTCAAAGGTCGGCGGATGGCCAAAGGCTTTCAGGGATTTGTGCAGTTGCGCCCGGCTCATTGCCAGGTTGACCTTGGCTTTTTTTAACGCTGTGTCGATCTCTGCGGCTTTTTGTGCGCGCATGCGTTCGATGGCGGCCTGCAATGGGTCGCTATTGGCCTGCACGATGGGGGCCGGGCGTTTGCTGCGGGCCAGGCGCTCCGCCAGCTTGTGTTCTTCCTCGCGTTGCAGCCTTGCGTTGCGTTGCTCGAAGCGACGGCGGGCGCGATCACGCTTGGTCCCGCGCGCCTGGCGCTCCTCGGCAGTAATCGCGTAGCCCGCGACAATCGGCAGCACCGCGGCCAGGGGCAGCGGCAGCATGTCGATGCAGTCCACCGGGCAGGGAGCCACACACAAGTCGCAGCCGGTGCATTCATCCACGATCACGGTATGCATCAGCTTGGCCGCGCCGACAATCGCATCCACCGGGCAGGCCTGGATGCACTTGGTGCAGCCGATGCACTCGGCCTCGCGGATAAAGGCGATCTGCGCCGGGGCTTCACCACGGGAACTGTCCAGCTCCAGCGGTACCAGGTTCAACAACTGCGCCAGTTCGGCAATGGTTTCGGGGCCGCCCGGCGGGCACTTGTTGATGGCCTCGCCCTGGGCGATGCCTTCGGCGTAGGGCCTGCAACCGTGGTGCCCGCATTTGCCGCATTGGGTTTGGGGCAGCAGGGCGTCGATACGTTGAATCAGGCTCATGGTTTGATCATTGCGTTTAAGCCCAGGAATGCCACGGCCATCAGCCCGGCACTGAGCAGGTCCACGGGCAGGCCTTTAAAGGGCTGGGGGATATCGTTTTCATCTATTCGCTGGCGCAAATCGCTGAACAGGCTGAAGGTCAGCCAGAACGCCGGGCCGATGCCCAGGCTGTAGATCAGTTGGCTGGCGTTGCCCGGGCCCAGGAGTACCACGCTGAGCACGCCGGCGTTAGCCAGCAGTGGCACCCATAAGCCATCGACGGGCAGGGCGGGCACGTGGCGCGAAAGCCCATTCAGCAACGGCTGGCTCAACAGGATTGCCACGGGCACATAGGCAAACAGCCATAACGCGTCCAGCGCCAAGGGTTGCAACACGAAATGAACAAGCAGGTAGCTCGAAACACCCGTCAGCACCATCAACAGCGTGGTCGCCAACCCAAGGGCGTGTACCCGCAGTCGCTCCACCCCGGGATCTCCAGGCAGCGCCAGGCGCAGCAGGTAATGGCTGATCAGGGCGGCGCAGAGAAGGGCGACAAGCAGTTCGGTCATGGTCGAGCCGGTTAAGCAAACAGGGCCTGATTATCCGGCAAGCAGGGAGAGGGTACTAGCGCAAACCGCCCTGTCGCGGCCAATCACCGCGACAGGGCGCTTCGGGTTACTTGATGCGCTGGCCAGGCTTGGCGCCGCTGTCGGGGCTGAGCAGGTAGATTTCTTCACCGCCAGGGCCGGCTGCCATCACCATGCCCTCGGAGATGCCGAACTTCATTTTTCGTGGCTTGAGGTTGGCGATCATCATGGTCAGTCGACCATCGAGCTTGGACGGGTCCGGGTAGGCACTCTTGATCCCGGAGAACACGTTGCGTTGCTCGTCGCCGATATCCAGGGTCAGGCGCAACAGCTTGTCGGCACCTTCCACGGCTTCGGCCTTGATGATCAGTGCAACCCGCAGGTCCACGGCGGCAAAGGCGTCGAAGTCGATTTCCGGTGACAACGGATCCTTGGCCAGCTCGCCATTGCCGGCCGGGGCGGCTTCGCCGGTGTCGGTCTGGCTGGCGGTCAGGTCTTCCTTGGACGCGTCCGTCATGGCCTGCACCTTGACCGGGTCGATACGGGTCATCAGCGGCTTGAACTCGTTGAGCTGATGGTTGTTGAGCAGGCTGGCGTGGTCATTCCAGGTCAACGGCGCAACGTTGAGGAAGGCCTCGGCGTCAGCGGCCAGCAACGGCAGCACCGGCTTGAGGAAGATCACCAACTGGCGGAACAGGTTGATGCCGGTGGCGCAGATGGCCTGGACTTCATCCTGCTTGCCTTCCTGCTTGTTCAGCGACCACGGCGCTTTGTCGGCGATCCAGGCGTTGGCGCGGTCGGCCAGGCCCATGATCTCGCGCATGGCGCGGGCAAAGTCGCGGGCTTCATAGGCGTCGGCAATGCTTGGCGCGGCTGCCAGGAAGGCATCGGTCAGCTCCGGTGCGGCGTTGACCGGCACCATCACGCCAGCATTGCCCTTGTGGATAAACCCGGCGCAACGGCTGGCGATGTTGACCACCTTGCCCACCAGGTCCGAGTTGACCTTCTGCACGAAGTCTTCCAGGTTCAGGTCCAGGTCGTCGACGCCGCGGCCCAGCTTGGACGCGTAGTAGTAGCGCAGGTACTCCGGCGACAGGTGGTCCAGGTAGGTGCGCGCCTTGATAAAGGTGCCACGGGACTTGGACATCTTCTGGCCATTGACCGTCAGGTAACCGTGTACGGCGATGCCGGTCGGCTTGCGGTAGCCCGAACCTTCGAGCATCGCCGGCCAGAACAGGGCGTGGAAATTGACAATGTCCTTGCCGATGAAGTGGTACAGCTCGGCGGTGGAGTCCTTGCCCCAGAACGCGTCGAAATCCAACTCTGGCGTGCGGTCGCAGAGGTTCTTGAAGCTGGCCATGTAGCCGATCGGCGCGTCCAGCCACACATAGAAGTACTTGCCCGGCTCATCGGGGATCTCGAAGCCGAAATACGGCGCATCGCGGGAGATGTCCCACTGTTGCAGGCCGGCATCCAGCCATTCGGCGATCTTGTTGGCTACGGCGTCCTGCAGGGTGCCGCTGCGGGTCCAGGCTTGCAGCATTTCCTGGAAATCCGGGAGCTTGAAGAAAAAGTGCTGGGAATCCTTGAGCACCGGGGTGGCGCCCGAAATCGCCGACTTCGGATCCTTAAGGTCGGTCGGCGCGTAGGTGGCGCCGCATTTTTCGCAGTTGTCGCCGTACTGGTCTTCGGTGCCGCACTTGGGGCAGGTGCCCTTGATGAAGCGGTCGGCCAGGAACATTTTCTTTTCCGGGTCGAAATACTGGGTGATCGAGCGGGTGGCAATGTGCCCGGCGTCACGCAGCTTGAGGTAGATCTGGCTCGACAGCTCGCGGTTTTCTTCGGCGTGGGTCGAGTGGAAGTTGTCGAAATCCACCAGGAACTCGGCAAAGTCGGCGCTGTGTTCAGCCTGGACGTTGGCGATCAGTTGTTCCGGGGTGATGCCTTCCTTTTCGGCGCGCAACATGATGGCCGAACCGTGGGCGTCGTCCGCGCAGACATAAATGCATTGATTGCCGCGATGCTTCTGGAAGCGCACCCACATATCGGTCTGGATGTACTCAAGCATATGGCCAAGATGGATGGAACCATTGGCATAGGGCAGGGCGCTGGTGACGAGGATCTTGCGTGGCTCGGACATGGGGCTCGGCTACTTGATGAAACGGAGGTCGGCCACTATAAAGCGCCGGGAAATTTATTTCACCCCGTGAGGCTGTTTCAGGGTTTTCCAATGTCGCGAAAGCATGCCCCTCACGCCTCGGAACGGTTAGGATAGCCGCCTGTTTTAGTCTGTCTTTTCCGGGAGTAGCCCATGAGCGCCGTCAATCGCGCAGCGGTGGAAGCCGTTCTTCGCCAGTACACCGACCCCTATCTGAACCAGGACCCGGTCAGCGCCGGCTGTGTCCGGGCCATTGATGTGCAGGGCGACCAGGTTTCGGTCCAGCTTGAACTGGGCTACGCCGCAGGTCTGTTCAAGAGTGGTTGGGCACAGATGCTGCAAATGGCCATTGAAGGCCTGGATGGCGTGCGCTCGGCCAAGGTCGACATCCAATGCGTGATCGCTGCGCACAAGGCCCAGGCGCAGATCCCGGGCCTGGCCAACGTCAAGAACGTGGTGGCCGTGGCATCCGGCAAGGGCGGCGTGGGCAAGTCGACCACGGCGGCCAACCTGGCCCTGGCCCTGGCCCGTGAGGGCGCGCGGGTGGGCATCCTCGACGCCGATATCTATGGCCCCAGCCAAGGTGTGATGTTTGGCATCGCCGAAGGTTCGCGGCCCAAGATCAAGGACCAGAAGTGGTTCGTGCCGATCCAGGCCCATGGCGTGGAAGTGATGTCGATGGCCTTCCTCACCGATGACAACACCCCGATGGTGTGGCGCGGGCCCATGGTATCCGGGGCCTTGATGCAGTTGGTGATGCAGACCGGCTGGGGCAACCTGGACTACCTGGTGATCGATATGCCACCAGGCACTGGCGATATCCAGCTGACCCTGGCGCAGAAAGTACCGGTGGCAGGCTCGGTGATCGTCACCACGCCCCAGGACCTGGCGTTACTGGATGCGCGCAAAGGCGTGGAAATGTTCCGCAAGGTCAACATCCCGGTGCTGGGCGTCGTGGAAAACATGGCGGTGCACATCTGCTCCAACTGCGGTCACGCCGAGCATTTGTTCGGTGAAGGCGGCGGCGAAAAGCTCGCCACCCAATATGATGTTGAATTGCTGGCGTCGTTGCCGCTGTCGATGGGCATTCGCGAGCAGGCCGATGGCGGCAGGCCGACGGTAGTTGCCGAACCCGATGGACAGATCGCCATGATCTACCAGGAACTGGCCCGTCACGTCGGGGCGCGGATTGTCTTGCAGGAAGCCAGCACCCAGGCAATGCCGACCATCACTGTCAGCGACGACTGATCGGCCTGAAGGCAGAAAAGCCTCGACCCTGTCGGGGCTTTTTCTTGCCTGGCGTAAACCTTTTGGGCGGTCGGGTGTGCATTTTCCTAATGGGCGTTGTAAGCATTCGCTTACTTTTGAGTAAGTGTTTGGTTTTTTAACCGCGCCGGGACGTCTCGAATTACCTGTGCATATTTATAACTATTTGAAAAGTAAGGTTTATTTATTTCTGTTTGAGGAGCGTGGCAGGTTGTGCTTGCGAATGGATCCCGTTGAACTTGTTCGGGAAGTCTCTAATATCAGCCCTGTGTCCACGGATTGACACAGTCATCAAGGAACGATGACTCAGGGAAGTTCGCAGGATGCGATTCATCAGGACGATGAAAAGGAACACAGGGACTAGGGAAAAAATGTGGGCGGGTCAAACCGCCCCTTTTTTTTGCCCGTAGAAAAGTGAAATCCACCCCGTAGAAATGCAAAAAGGCCCGCAAGGGGCCTTTTAGAGGACATCGACGCGATCAGCGCTCGAGGTCTGCGATCTTGCCTTTTTTGCCATCCCACTCTGCCGCATCCGGCATCGGGTCTTTGCGCTCAGTGATGTTGGGCCAGATTTCCGCCAGCTCGACGTTCAACTGAATAAATTCCTGCATCTCTGCCGGGACTTCATCCTCGGAGAAAATCGCAACGGCCGGGCATTCTGGCTCACACAGGGCGCAGTCAATGCACTCATCCGGGTGGATTACCAGGAAGTTCGGCCCTTCGTAAAAGCAGTCCACCGGACACACTTCTACGCAGTCGGTGTACTTGCACTTGATGCAGTTGTCGGTGACGACGAAGGTCATTTCTAATTTTCTCCTCAGGCGGCGGCAGCGAAACCCCTTGTGGCAGGGCTCGCGAGGTTTGGGAGCGATAGTCTGCAGGCCAGGCTAAAAGCCCGCAGCATCCCAAACCGCGCGAGATTCTATCAGCTTGCAAGCGTCTGCGTTAGACCCGTGTCTTCAGTGCATAGAGCAATTCCAACGCTTTTCGTGGAGTCAAGTCGTCCAGGTCAAGCTTTGCCAACTCATCCAGCACGGGGTGAGGCAGGCTGGCGAACATATCACTCTGCATCGGCACACCCGGTTTACTGGCGGCCTTGGCTGGGCTGGCCACCACGGTTTCGTGGGGCAGGGCGGTGGTTTCCAGGCGGCTGAGGTGCTCGCGGGCGCGCAGGATCACATCGTTCGGCACACCGGCCAACTGGGCCACGGCCAGGCCGTAACTCTGGCTGGCCGGCCCTGGCAGCACGTGGTGCAGGAACACGATGCGTTCGTTGTGCTCGGTGGCATTGAGATGCACGTTGGCCACCAATGGCTCGCTTTCCGGCAGCACGGTCAATTCGAAGTAGTGGGTGGCGAACAGCGTATAGGCCCGCAAGTGTGCCAGGCGCTCGGCGGCCGCCCAGGCCAGCGACAGGCCGTCGAAAGTGCTGGTGCCGCGCCCCACTTCATCCATCAGCACCAGGCTGCGGTCGCTGGCGTTGTGCAGGATATTGGCGGTTTCGCTCATTTCCACCATAAAGGTCGAACGGCCACCGGCCAGGTCATCACTGGAACCGATACGGGTGAAGATGCGGTCCACCAGAGACAACTCGCAACTGGCCGCCGGCACGAAGCTGCCGATATGCGCCAGCAGCACGATCAATGCGGTCTGGCGCATGTAGGTGGATTTACCGCCCATGTTCGGACCGGTGATCACCAGCATGCGCGTATCGTCGTCCAGCGACAGGTCGTTGGCCACGAACGGGGTGGTCAGCACTTGCTCCACCACCGGATGGCGGCCCTGGACAATGCGCATGCACGGCTCGCTGACAAAACGCGGGCAGTTCAGGTCAAGGTTCAGCGCGCGCTCGGCAAGGTTGCTCAATACATCCAGCTCGGCCAGGGCCGCAGCGGTGTCCTGCAACGGCGCGAGCTGGCCGATCAGGTCTTCGAGCAAGGCCTCATAGAGCATTTTTTCCCGGGCCAGGGCGCGGCTCTTGGCCGACAGCGCCTTGTCTTCGAACTCTTTGAGCTCAGGGGTGATAAAGCGCTCGGCACCTTTAAGGGTTTGGCGACGTTGGTAATCAATCGGGGCCTGCTCGGCCTGCTTGCTCGGCAACTCAATAAAGTAGCCGTGCACGCGGTTGTAGCCGACCTTCAGGTTGGCCAGGCCGGTGCGGGCTTTTTCGCGGGCTTCCAGGTCGATCAGGAACTGCCCGGCGTTTTCGCTCAAGGCCTGCAGCTCATCCAGCTCACTGTCGTAACCGGTCTTCAGCACGCCGCCGTCGCGGATGATCGCGGGCGGGTTGTCGATAATGGCTTTTTCCAGCAGCGCAGCCAGTTCCGGGTAAGTGCCGGCCGTGACAGCAAGTTGTTGCAGGTGCGGCGCTTCCAGCTCGGTCATCGCCTGTTGCAGCTCGGGCAGCACACCCAGCGCGTCACGCAGGCGCGCCAGGTCACGCGGGCGGGCATTACGCAGGCCGATCCGCGCAAGAATCCGCTCGATATCGCCAATTTCCTTGAGCTGCGGTTGCAGCTTTTCAAAGCGGTAGCCGTCCAGCAGGCAGGTAATAGAAGACTGGCGCGCCTGCAGCACGGTCAAATCGCGCAGCGGGCGGTTCAGCCAACGGGTCAGCAAACGGCTGCCCATGGCGGTCTGGCAACGGTCGACGACCGACTGCAGGGTATTGTCGCGCCCACCGGCCAGGTTGGTGTCCAGTTCCAGGTTGCGCCGGCTGGCACCATCGAGCACTACCGTGTCGTCCAGGCGCTCATGGCGCAGGCTGCGTAAATGCGGCAGGGCGGTGCGCTGGGTTTCCTTCGCATAATTGAGCAGGCAACCGGCAGCGCCGATGGCCAGGGTCAGGGTCTCGCAACCAAAACCTTTCAGATCCTGTACGGAGAATTGCTGGCACAGGCTTTTCAGCGCCGAATCGCGCTCAAAATCCCACGGCGCGCGACGCTTGGCCCCACGGCGTTTTTCCGCCGGCAGATCCTTGGGCCAATCATCCGGGATCATCAACTCCACCGGATTGATACGCTCCAGCTCCGCCAGCAGGTTCTCCCAGCCCTTGATCTCCAGGACGGTGAAATTGCCACTGGTGATATCCAGCACCGCCAGGCCGAACAGCCGCTCATCCCCCAGCACCGCAGCGATCAGATTGTCGCGCCGCTCATCCAGCAGCGCCTCATCACTCACCGTCCCCGGCGTAATGATCCGCACCACCTGACGCTCCACCGGCCCCTTGCTGGTCGCCGGGTCGCCGATCTGCTCACAGATCACCACCGACTCACCCAGCTTGACCAGCTTGGCCAGGTAACCTTCCAACGAATGATAGGGAATCCCACACATCGGAATCGCCTGCCCAGCCGACTGCCCGCGCGCGGTCAGGGTGATATCCAGCAACTTGGCGGCCTTCTTCGCATCTTCATAGAAGATCTCGTAGAAGTCGCCCATGCGATAAAACATCAACTGATCAGGGTGCTGGTTTTTCAGGCGCCAGTACTGCTGCATCATTGGGGTGTGGGAGGACAGATCGGACGTATTTTTACTCATTGGGTAGTAGGCAAATTCGTTGAAAGTGATGGGGCAAAGGGGGCGCTTGGCCCAGCATTTTTTGCGATGGCGGCAAGGTTAACATGTGAGGTCAGTGCTTCGCAGTTCACAAACGGCCAGGTACAACCGCATGCACCATGCACAAAATATGCAAATTAGCATTTGCCAACCCCAAAAACTCCCGTCACTATCCCATTTATGCAAAAACGCAACGTTTCTATCGTCTTAAGAGAGCTGCTCGCTCGCGACGGGATCTCCCCCACGGAGCTTCACCGGCGTACCGGCGTGCCTCAATCCACTCTGTCCCGGATTCTCAGCGGCAAGATCGTTGATCCGTCGGACAAGCACATCTCGCGTATTGCCGATTACTTCCGGGTGAGCACCGACCAGTTGCGCGGGCGCGCGGGGCCGGCGTGGCAGGATGAACGCGATCCGATGCATTCGGAGCTCAAGGATATAAGCCTGTGGGACGACGACACGCCCGTTAATGATGACGAGGTGTCGATCCCCTTTTTGCGCGAGGTTGAATTGGCTGCTGGATCAGGAAGATTCGTCATCGAGGAAAGCGAGAAGGCCAGCCTGCGTTTTGGTAAGCGCAGCCTGCGGCATAACGGTGTGCAGTTCGACCAGGCCAAGTGTGTGACGGTGCGTGGCAACAGCATGCTGCCGGTGTTGCGCGACGGGGCGACGGTGGGGGTGAATGCCGGCAAGAGCGGGATCGGCGATATCGTGGATGGTGACTTGTATGCCATCAATCACAACGGTCAATTGCGGGTCAAACAACTCTATCGCCTGCCGTCGGGGATTCGCTTGCGCAGTTTCAATCGTGACGAGCATCCGGATGAGGACTACAGCTTCCAGGATATCCAGGAGGAGCAGATCAGCATCCTCGGTCACGTTTTCTGGTGGGGCATGTACGCCCGTTAACCTCGCTCCGTAAGAAACAGCCCGCCCACGAGCGGGCTTTTTTTCGTCTGTGCAAAACCGCAAGTGTCCGCTATATAAGGGTTTTATGCGTTAACGCATTTTTGGTGGCGATATAAATGCATTTATGCATTGACTGTATATGCATACATGCATATTCTCCATCTCAAGCCAGCCAACAAGGCCTGGTGGAGGCGGCAAGGATGCTGCCAAGGAAGACAAGGAAGGCACGCAACACTGGCATGGACGCCACCGAGTGATGGCAAGGACGCCAGGCAACACCGGCAAGGATGCCGACGCTCTTTAGTTTCACGGTTTTACAACAGGCAGCGATGAACCGGCCTTGACGGTTCAGAGGGTTGGCAACTGACCCGGGTGTGCAGCGTAAAGCACCACAAGCAGTTATCCGGCAGACAGGGATCGTGGTCGGAAAAACATCGAGGAAAGATCCGTACCGCGCCAGTAGCGCCGAAAGATCCAAGGACCGCATTACTGAAAAGCCCGGGCCACCGGGCTTTTTGGAATGCCTACCGACACCCCCATCCATCTATTTAACAAAGCACCGGCCATCTGCCGGTTTTACGCATTCCAGGAGGCGTGACATGACAAACGAGCAGCAAGCGTTGGCAGAAATGCCTATCTGGCTGGTGATTATTCTGGCCCTGATTGGCGGTGTATCCGGGGAGATGTGGCGCGCCGACAAGGAGGGCGCCCGCGGTTGGTCACTGGTGCGCCGCCTGGCCCTGCGTTCCGGGGCGTGCATGGTGTGCGGGGTATCGGCGTTGATGCTGTTGTACGCCGCCGGCATGTCGATCTGGACGGCCGGTGCCCTGGGTTGCTTGACCGCCATGGCCGGCGCCGATGTCGCTATCGGCCTTTATGAGCGCTGGGCCGCCAAGCGCATCGGGGTCAACCAGCCCCCGGACTCAAAGTGATCGTTGCAAGGAAGCCACACCATGACCCTCATTGAAAAACCTTCACAACTGCCGATAGCCATCGGCCAGGCCCTGCGTACGGCGTTTCCCGAGCTACGGGTGGGCAGCCCGCCGAGCATCCTCGCGGCGGATGAACCCTGCGTGGCAATTACCGTCGAGCGTAATGGCCCAGGCGTCCGTTCCCTGGAGGGGCGCAAGGCCCATGTGCTGTCGATCTCGCTCAAGGTCATGTCCGCCCAGGGCGCGCAGCCTTTTGATGCCTGTGACCTGGCGAGCCGGCTGATGGACCTGGTGCTGGATAATCGTTGGCAGTTGCCGGCGGCCCAGTGCGATGTGCCCGTCAATATCGTTGCGCTGCCGTTGACCCTGGTGGGGGCCGACACTCACTACGACAGTTGGACCGTGTCCTTCAACCAAACCCTCTATCTCGGCCCGCCGCTGCTTGACGACCCTATCGGCAAGCCGCTGTTTGCCTGCACCTGGGAGGTGTCGAATATCGACGACCCCGATCAATACCGGCCATTGCAGGAGTAGCCCATGTTCGATGCACTGTTACGCCTGCAACTGGCGCCCATCGTCGAGCGCCTGGCGCAGATGGAAACCCAGCTTGAGGACCTCTATCGGCGCGCCGAGAGTTTTTGCCGGATCGGCGTATGCCAGGAGGTCGACGCGGCCAGCAATACCTGCAAGGTCAGGCATGGCGAATTGCTGACCCCGGCGATTCGTTTTTTCAACCCCAGCGCCGGGGCGCAGACGGAAACGCGGATTCCCACCGTGGGTGAGCAATGCCTGCTGCTCAACTACGGTGGCGGCGAGGGCGGCGGGCAGTCGGTGGCGCTGTTTGGCCTCAACAGTGATCGCTTCCCGCCGCTGTCCAGTGTGGTCAGCCTCACGAGCCGGCGTTATCCGGACGGCACGCAAAGCGCCTACGACGCCGCCGGTCATGTACTGGATTGGAACAATGGGCCCACGGCATTCAGCGGCTCACGCGAGCAGGTGGAAATGAGTCTGGGCGCCGCCCGTTTGGTCATGACCGCCGCAACCATCAGCGTGCAGGTCGGTGCAGTTGGCCTGCTGCTGGATGCGTCCGGCGTGCACTTGAGTGGCCCGGTGGTGGACCACCAGGGCCGAGTTATCAGCACGGCATAAGGATTTGCCATGATCGGAATAGAGAGAAACACCGGGGCCGTGGTGGACGACTGGCCGCAATTTGTCCAGCGCGCCACCCGGGCCCTGACCACACCTTTGGGCACACGGCAGAAACGCCCGCTGTACGGTTCGCTGATCCCGCAACTTCTGGGGCAGAACCTGGGCGATGACCTGTTGATCCTCGCCCAAAGCCACGCCGCCCAGGCTTTTTACAACCCACAGAACGGCATCGCCGATTTTGATCCGCAAGTCATCGTCGCCAATCGCCAGGGCGCTGGCCTGTTGCTGCGGTTTGCCGGGACCTGGAAAAACCGCAAGCAATCCTTCGAGGTGGTGACATGAGCATGTTGATCCCCGGGCAGAACCAATTGGCGCCGCCCGACCTGATCGCCGTCGACGAATTCGAGCCGTTACTGGCGCAGTTCAAGGCGTTTGTCGTCGACTATGTCGCCGCCCGCGCCCCGCAAAGCGCGGCCAAGCTCAAGGTCAGCCTGGACAATGAGAGCGAGTTGCTGACCCTGGCCCTGGAGGCGTTTTGTGTGCGCCTGCAAACCCATGAGCGCAAGTACAACGCGCGCATCCAGCAGATGCTGGCGTGGTGGGCCAACGGCAGCAACCTGGATGCGCGCCTGGCCGATATGGGCCTGGAGCGCCAGGTGCTCGACCCCGGCGACCCGGCGGCGTTCCCGCCGGTGCCGCCGACCCTCGAAAGCGATGACGATGCCCGGCTGCGCTACTACCTGGCACCCCACGCGCCGGCCGCTGGTTCGCGCATGCAGTATCGGCGCGAGGTCTTTACCCTCGGCGAACGGCCGGTGGTGAAAGTCCACGGTACTGCGGCGGGGGTGGTCACCGTCAGCTATACCTTCGACCCGGATGGCTATGCCGCCCAGGTCAAGGACGGCAACGCCCGGCGCACCGCACCTGGGCAAGTGATGGTCACCGTGCTGTCTCGTACCGGCAATGGCACGCCGTCGGCAGATTTGCTTGAAGGGGTGCGGCGTCATTTCGCCCGGCCCGATGTACGTCCGGAAACCGATTGGGTGACGGTGCAGGGCGCGCAGATCGTGCCGTACAAGATCCGCGTGGTGGCCAAGATCAACGCCGGCCCCGACTCGGGGCTGACGCAAGTGGCGGCCCAGCAGCTACTGCAAACCTATGCCGAATCCTGCCACTGCCTGGAAGGGCGCGTGGACCCGAGCTGGATCGACTACACCATCCACACCGCCGGGGCGGCGCAGTTGGAGATTCTCGAACCGCTGGCGCCGATTATCACCACGGCATTCCAGGCCCCGTATTGCATGGGTGTCGAGGTGGAGGTGCGCAGCTTATGACTGAACAATCTCCCAGCCTGTTGCCCGCCAACAGCTCACCGCTGGAGAAGGCGCTGGACCTGGGCTTTGGCCGACTGCTCGAACGGGTCGCCCCGCCATTCCCGGCGTTGATGAACCCGCTGCAAACGCCCGCGCCGTTCCTGCCTTACCTGGCCGCCGACCGTGGCGTCAGCGAATGGAATGCGTCTGCCAGCGAAACCGAAAAACGCCTCACGGTCGCCCTGTCCTGGCAAATCCAGCGCCAGGCCGGCACGCCCAAGGCGTTGAGCCACGCGGTCGAATCCCTGGGGTTTACCCCCAATATTCTGGCCTGGTACCAACAGCGCCCGCAGGCCCAGCCCTACACCTTTGACGTGCAGGCGATCATCGGCCGCAGTTGGTCCAGTGGCGACCACAACCGCCTGATCCGCCGCATCAACGCGGCCAAAAGCGAGCGCGATCTGGCCACCATCACCCTGGTGCACGAAGTGTTCGGTGGGCTGCCGATGACCGGCGCCACCCACCGTGCACTGAGCGACGGCGAGTTGTCGTTGTGGGGCGCGCTGCCGGAACTCGCATTGAGTTCAAGGCTAAACAGTGCCGGCATCGCCCAGCACTACACCATTAACGACTACGACCTCAGGGCGCAGCCATGACCGATGACATCACGCGCCTGGTGCGCTTCACCTCCAAGGGTTTGGATGAAGTGCTGCAGGCAAAGAACCAAGGCTTGAAAGGCGAAATCACCCACATCGCCGCCGGCACCGGCCGCTACAACCCCACCGGCAACGAAACCTCCCTGCGCAATGAGCGCCAGCGCGTAGCCATTGTGGACTACGAAGACCTGGGCCAGCGCCAACTGCGCATGGCCGCGCTGTTTGATGGCGATGGCGAATATGAGATTGGCGAGTTTGGGTTTTATCTCGCCAGCGGGACGCTGTTGGCCGTGTATTCGGTGGCGGGGCAGTTGCTGACGTATAAGGCGGCGGCGGCGCGGGTGCTACAGAAGTTCACGTTGGATATTTCGCCGTTGCCGGCGGATAGCGTCACCGTGATCGTGGGCTCGGAAAACCTCAACATCCTAATGGTGGATGAGTTGGCGTCGCTCTCGGCGGCGAGCATCGACAACATGGCGCGAGGAGTCGGAGTTTTATTCCGATTGATGGCGCTTGAAGCGAAGGCTTAACACAAGATCAATGCACTACAAGGAGTTTGAACATTGAGTACTGAACAGCAATTGGCCGCGGTTGTCAGCGCGGCAAATAATCTGACGGGTGTTGTGACTGGCAAGATTGGCGAGATTGACCGCGCCCTTGAAGTTGCACAACAAACCTACCGCGAACAGCTCGCCAGCCTGAATCAACGTTTGCCCAGGCTGGCGATTACGAAAAACTTCACCATGGTCCCGGACGCCAATGGCAACTTGGTTGATGGCTGGGATGTTCATCAGCAGGTCACTACTACCAAACTGCGTTCGATCGTCGCTACGTCACAGAGTGCGGGTCGCCCCCAGGCCGATGTCGACTTTATGCGAGAAGTGCAAGCCGATGTACGCGAGCAGTTCCCGGACTTCGAAATCCACGCTGCCGACTTTTGGCGAAACCCTATCCATGTCTGGCAGATGAAATGGTCGGACAACCTCGGAAGCCCGTGGCTTGCGTTTCCACATTCCATCGACGCCGCACGGCCAAGTGGTGGCGGGACCCTGCTTTTGAACTCGATGCTGACGATGGGCGCCTTTGTCCGGGTGGTTGAGGGCGAGATCAGGGGCACTTGGGCGACGGGTGCTGAGTCGGGCAAATGGCGTTGGTGTTCTTTGGCAATCCAGCCGGCCGGCGTGTTTGGTCAGTACATGATCATGCACCCGGAACGTGTTTCTGTCGGTGGGACAGTCGAGGTCATGCTTGCTGGTGCCTGTACCGGTGTCGTGACTAATCCGGCCGACTGGTCTTGCATGCTGGCTTTGGGTTAAGGAGACCTTTGATGAAACCTGTATTTGCATCTGCTGAACTGCATCCGTTGATTAAATGGAGTGTCATTCGAGCATCGCGCGACGCCGATCTGGCCGCCAGCGATTATGCGGCAATGCCGGATTACCCCATGGCGGATAAAGACCGCCCGGTGTTCGTCGCCTACCGCAAGGCACTGCGCGATATCCCCGACCAGGGCGCCGACCCGGATGCTGTGATCTGGCCTGAAAAACCGGCCTTCCTGAAGTAACTCACCCCACCGCGACAGCGGTTTTTTTTCGCCCGCCCAAAGCCCCTCCCGCAGGGGTTTTGCGCTTTTTGCACCCGGAGAATTCCCCCCATGGCCAACCGCCAAACCTACACCGTCCTCATCCCATTCCCCACCGGAGGTGGCCACTGGTCCACCGTCGGCCAGGAATTGGACCTGCTGGACGTCGAAGCAACCGCCCTGCGCACCGCCGGCCGCCTGGAATTGACCAGCGTGCTGGCTGCCGCCCAAGACACCCCACCGGCCAAGAAGGCCGTCACCAAGAAGGCTGAATAATCATGGCTGAGGTTTTGAACTTCGAGCATAACGGCATCACCGTCAATGCCAGCGAATCCCCCGAGGCCATGGGTGGCCTGGGTGACAACGTGATCGGCCTGGTCGGCACCGCGCCCAATGCGCACCTGTCGATCCCGAAAAACGCCCCGTTCCGTATCAACAGCTTCACCGCCCAGGCGCTGCTGGACCCCACCGGCGCCGAGTCGGGCACGCTGTTTCATGCGGTGTACCAGATCCTCAAAGTGGTCAAGGTGCCGGTGTATGTGGTGATCGTCGAAGAGGGCGCGACCCCGGCCGATACCCTCAACAACGTGATCGGCGGCAATGAGCCGGTGACCGGTCGCAAACTGGGCCTCGCGGCGCTTGGCAGCGTGCCCGAAGACCTGACCATCATCGGCGCCCCGGGCTTTACCGGGACCAAGGCTGTGGCCGGTGAATTTGCCGCGTTCGGCAAGCGCATCAAGGCCCGTGTGGTGCTGGACGGCAAAGACGCCAGCGTCGCCGACCAAGTGACCTACAGCGGCGAGCTGGGTGGCGAAGGCCTGGGTTTCGACCGCTGCCTGCTGGTGCACAACATGCCGTCGGTGTACTCCAAGGCGGCGAAGAAAAACGTGTTCCTCGCGCCGTCGTCCCTGGCCATCGCCGCATTGGCCAAGGTCAAGCAGTGGGAAAGCCCGGGCAATCAGGTGACCTTCGCCGAAGATGTTTCCCGCGTGGTCGAGTACAACATCCTCGACACCTCCACCGAAGGCGACCTGCTCAACCGCTACGGCGTGAGCTACTACGCGCGCACCGTCCTCGGTGGCTTCTCGCTGCTGGGTAACCGCTCCGTCACCGGCAAGTTCATCAGCTATGTCGGCCTGGAAGACGCCATCAGCCGCAAGCTGGTCAAGGCCGGGCAGAAAGCCATGGCGCACAACCTGACCAAGTCGTTCATGGACCAGGAGGTCAAGCGCATCAACGACTGGCTGCAAACCCTGGTGGCCGACGAAACCATCCCCGGTGGCAGCGTGTACCTGCACCCGGAACTCAACAGTGTCGAGAAGTACAAGAACGGCACCTGGTTCATCGTGATCGACTACGGCCGCTACGCGCCGAACGAACACATGGTTTATCAACTCAATGCCCGCGATGAAATCATCGAGCAATTCCTGGAGGACGTTCTCTAATGTTTACCAACCGAGTAAGACAGGCCATTGCGGCCACCCTCCAGGGCCTGCCGCTGTCGGCGACCGTCGAGGAATTCACCCCGCCGAAGATCGAGTTCGACATGGAGCCCATGTCCGGCGGGCGCTTTATCGCCGAGGAAATGGCCAAGAGTGCCAAGGTGCTGAACGCCAAGCTGGTGCTGCAAGGCGCCGGTCCCGAAATCATGCTGGCCCTGGGCGTGCGCCTGGGCGAAGACATCCTGCTCAACGTGCGCGAAGCGGGCCAGGACCAGGACGGCAAGACCTACTTCACCTACCACACCGTCGGCGGCAAGCTCAAATCCCTGGAGGAAGCCAAGCTGAAGATGGGCGAAAAGGCGACCACCACCCTGGATCTGTCCTGCCGCACCTACCATCGCCTGGACAACGGCGTGCCGGTGATCGACATCGACGTGCGCACCCAAAAGTTTGTGCTCAACGGCGTCGACATCCTCGGCGATGCCCGGCGTGCGGTGTTGATGCCGTAAACCTTTCCACGAATCGGAAATAGGCACGGCCAGTGTGGGAGCAGGCACGCCAGCTCCCACATTGACCGTGTCCACGTGTTCAACATTGTTCATCAAGGAATTTCGCCCATGGCCTGGAAGCCACCCCTGCATATTCTGCTGGCGCCCATCACCGCCGACAGCGGTGCGACGATCGAGCAGATCCAACTCAAACCCTTGTTCTACGCCCCACAAAAACAGGCGCTGGCCCGTGCGGGCGATGACGAGGACGATCAATTCTTCGAACTGGCCAAGCTGGCCACCGGCCTTTCGGAAAAAGAACTCGACCAACTCAAGCGCCCGGACTACGTGAGCATCGTGCAGTACGTGCACGACCTGTCGACGCGCCCGGCTTCGTTCTTCCTGGAAGGTTCCACCGAGCCCGGCGAACAGGTGCAACTGCTGCTGCCACTGGACGTGGCCGGCCGCGTGTTGACCAGCGTCACCCTGGAAATGCCCGCCCTGCGCGCCACCAAGGTGATGAAAAAGCTCGCCACCAACAAAGAGCGCGCCGAGTTCATTACCTCGCACTGCACCGGCCTGATGATCCCCGACCTGGACGGCCTGACCGTGCCGGACTGGACGGAGCTGCAGGAGCGCATCGACGATTTTTTAAACAAACCGGCGGACTTCTTTCGCAGCGCGATATCGAAGTAATCCTCGATGTTGTACCGCTGGTTTACTCGGTAAACGAAGCGGAAATTCTTGAATGGGATGCCGCAAAAGCATTGCGCCGCTACGACATCGCGATCAATCGCCTTGGCGTCAAATAGGAGTAGAGCGAGATGCAAGACCCTCGATATACGCTCAAGCTCGCCGACGAAGACAAGCGCTGGATGACCTTTCCCGCATTGGCCGAAAGTGGAGCCTTGCAACTGCCGGGTCTGCTTGAAGCACAGGACGAAAGTCTGGTTGGTGCCACCAGTGTGGGCGGCGCAACAGAACCGCCGTCTGAGCTGAGCCTGGCCCTGGCCAATGCCAGCCTGCATATCCACGCGTTGACCGAAGAACAGGTGCGCCTGCGCGAGAGCCTGGAAACCCTTAATGGCACCCTGTTTATCACGGGCGGCTCCCTGCTCGGTGGTGTCGCTGCAAGCTCCGTCCCTGTGGCTCCAGAGGCCACCCAAGACAAGGAGCCGGCAGCGGACTCCTGGTACACCAAGGGGGCAAAGTGGTTGGGGGAGGGCTATCTCGAGACGGCCAGGAGCCGGTTAACGGGCAAGGCTGTCGATGTGACGCTTGGCAAGTTGCCCGGCGTGGGGAAACTGTTCCGCGACGATAGCAAGGATTGCTGCTGCCCAGGGGCAACCGAAACCTTGAAGGGACGTGCGCGTTTTCTGCCGAAAAAAACGCTGCGCGAGAGACTCACGGAGCGGTCGTCGTCGAAAAAAACCACCCGCGTCGGCAGCAGCATTGCTGGGTCAATGGCAACGCTGCAGCGTTTTTTTGGACAGGCCAGCAAGGCGTTTGACGGGCCCAAAGTGGGTTTTCATGGTGCGTCGTTTCAAGCTGATCGGCCCGCTCCGCGCCTGGGCGAGCGTTCATCCAAGGCGCTTGTTTCACCCGTTCGTGGGCCGCTGTTGCTCAGCGCTCCAGCGCTCGTTTTGCCCAAGACTATCCCCTCCAGCCTGGTTTCAACGATGACCAAACTGGAGTCCGTCGGCACTCGATCCCTTGCGCCGCTGCGCTACGCCGACACCGCCGTCAACCTCGTCCAAGGTGTGCGCAATGGCGACCTGCAAGCGGTTGGCAGTAGCCTCGGCACTGCCGGCGGTGCATGGGCCGGCGCCACTGCCGGCGCAGCCCTTGGTACCCTGGTTTTGCCAGGCGTTGGCACTGCCGTCGGTGGCCTGATCGGCGGCCTGTTGGGCGGCGAAGCGGGCACCTGGCTGGGGGAGAAACTCTTCCCTTCCAGCAATCGCCTGCCATCGCCCGATGCAGTGAGCAAAGAGCTCAACAGCGCCCGCTCGGACAACGTCCAGGTCACCCTGGCACCGAGCATCCAGATCACCGGCGTCAACCCCGCCGACGCCCAGCAGGTGGTCGACCGGGTCCTGCAAACCCTGCAAAACCAATGCGTGCCGATGCTCAGCGATTCACTGGCGGTTCGGCGCAACGCGGCACTGACCGATGGAGGTGATTAATGCGACAGCAGATGGTGCTGGGCGACTTTATTTTCGGGCTGTCCCGAGGGTTCGCCTATTCCACGCTCCAGCGCAGCAGTGATGGCGGCTGGGGTGACCTGGAGATTATTGCCAGCAAGCCCCAGTCGCGGCAAAACGGCCAGAAGCTGGAAAAACTGACCTTCGCCGGCACCGCCATGGCGGCCGTTGGCATGCAGCGCCTGGACCAATTGCGCGCCTTGCAGGATGCACGGGCACCGCTGCCGTTGGTTGATGGCATCGGCCGCAACTGGGGCCTGTGGCGCATTACCGGGCTCACGGAAAACCAGGCCAATGTGATCGACGACGGCACTGCCATGTTGATCAATTGGTCGCTGGTGCTGGAGGAATTTATCAATGCGTAGAGTGCGAAGTATTGCCGGTGATTCGGTCAACCTGCTGCTTTACCGCGAGCTTGGACGGTGCGATGACGCAGCCGAAGAAACCCTCTGGCGCTTGAACCCCGGGCTTGCCGAGCATGGCCCGGTGTTGCCGGCGGGCGTAGGGGTGATCGTGCCCGAGATGGACGCGCAACCGGGTGTTGCAAAGCCCATTTCGGCCTGGGATTAAGGAGGCAGCATGGCAATGGGATTTACCCCGGTCGTGGAGATTTATGGCGCCAACGCAGCTCTGATCAACCCGCGGCTGATGCAGTGGAAGCACACCGATGCGGCGGGGATCGAATCCGACCGCCTGGAACTGACCATCAACATCGAGGGCCTGGAAGGCCTGCCTAGCCTGGGCGCCAAGATCGGTTTGCGCGTGGGTTACCGCGAGTCGGGCCTGGTGGAAAAAGGCGAGTTTGTGATTACCCAGCGCACACCTTACCTGTTTCCCATGCGCCTGGTGATCGTGGCCACGGCGGCGCCGTTCAGCGTGATGGACCAGAGTGGCTACCGCCAGCGCCGTTCCGCCAGCCATGGGCCCACGACCCTCGGTGCGCTGTTTCGCCAACTGGCGACGCGGCATGGGTTTTCGCCCAGGGTGGCGCCGTCGCTGGATGGGATTGCGATTGATCATATCGACCAGTCCAACGAGACCGACATGGGCTTTATCACCCGCCTGGCCGGGCGTTACAACGCGGTGACCAAGCCGGTCAACGAGCTGTATGTGCTGGCGGAAAGCGGCCAGGTCAAGTCGCTCTCGGGCCAGCAACTGCCGGATGTGCGGCTGTCGGTGACCCATGACAACCGTCCCGGCGAGCAGGCGTTTATCAGTGCCCGGGTTGATGAAAATGCGCGGGCCAAATACCAGGGTTGCCGTGTCAGTTGGTGGGATGCCGCGGCCTCTCGCCAGCGCGTGGTCGAGGTGGGGATCGCACCGTTCAAGACGTTGCGCCAACGGTGCCAGAGTGAAACCGAAGCGCGCTCAGTGGCACAGGGCGAGTTGCGCCGGGTGGGGCGTGAAGGTTTGAGCATCACTATCGACTGCCCTGGTAACCCGTTGCTGTCCGCCGAAGGGCTGTTGCTGCTGGATGAAACCTGGCCGGGGTATATGCAGGGGCGTTGGTCGATTGACAAGGTGACCCACGCAGGCGACACCGCGACGGGGTATCGCAGTTCGATCATGGCCCGTGGATTGGCCTCTTAAATGGTTGGAGATCAAGGATGATGACGCTGACGCAGTTGCAACAGATCCTGCCTAACGCCCGCGCCCAAGCGGGCGTTTTTATTTTGGCGCTGAACGCCGCCATGCTCCATCGACACATCACCGGGCCTAAGCGGATGGCGGCCTTTATCGCCCAGGTCGGGCACGAGTCCGGCGAGCTGCGTTACGTGCGTGAACTGGGCGGCGAGCACTACCTGAGCAAATACGACACGGGCACCTTGGCTGCACGCCTGGGCAACACTCCCGACGCCGACGGTGACGGCCAGAAGTACCGGGGCCGCGGCTTGATCCAGATTACCGGGCGGCGCAATTACCTGGCCTGCAGCCGGGCGCTGTTTGGCGATGAACGTCTGCTGCATTTCCCCGAACTGCTGGAACAACCGCAATGGGCGGCGGAATCCGCCGCCTGGTTCTGGCACAGCAATGGCTTGAATGAATTGGCGGACCAGGACCAGTTCACCGCCATCACCCGCCGGATCAATGGCGGCCTCAATGGGTTGGAGCATCGCCAGCAATTGTGGGCGAAGGCGAGGGCGGTGTTATGCAGTTGAGCTGGCGCATGCTGGCTGTTGTCCTGCTGATGGTCATCCCGGCGGCGGCCAGCTGGCAGGTCCAGGCCTGGCGCCATGGCCTTGCCTTTGAACGCCAGGCTGCGCGGCATTCAGAGGTGCTCAACCGACAAAGCCAGGCGGCGCTGGGCCAATACCGGGCTGAACAGCACAGGCGCCAGGCGTTGGAGCAACAGCTTCAGGCCAGCGATCAACAACACACCCGGGAGTTGAACGATGCACAGCGTCACCAGGTTTATCTGCGCGACCGGCTGGCCACTGCTGATGTGCGCTTGTCAGTCCTTCTCGACGCCGCCGACCCCGCCAACAGCCACGCAATGCCAGCCACCGCTGCCGGCAGCGTGGTTCATGGCGCCGCGCGAGGCCGACTTGACCCGGCGCATGCTCAACGAATTATCGGCATCACCGATGCCGGCGATGACGGATTGATCGCGTTGCGGGCCTGCCAGGCCTATGTGCAGGTCATCTCCCGGTAAGTCGATGAACCCGTCTGCACCTTGCGTGGCCGATGGGCTCCTGTAGGGTAGGCAAACCCCCGCACTTTCCTGGAGACGACCGTGAAGGAAATTACCCAACTCGCCGCCGAACTTGGCCGGCGTTTGCAGGTGCTCAATGCCCACGTCACCACCGCCGAGTCCTGCACCGGTGGTGGTATTGCCGAAGCCATCACCCGTATTCCGGGGAGTTCGGCCTGGTTCGAGGCCGGGTACGTGACCTATTCCAATCGGCAGAAGACCCGCCAGCTGAATGTGCCACAGGGTTTGTTCCCCAAGGTCGGCGCGGTCAGCCGTGAAGTGGTCGAGGCCATGGCCCGGGGCGCCCAGGAAAAAAGCCTGGCGCGGTTTGCCGTGGCGGTCAGTGGTGTGGCGGGCCCCGATGGCGGCTCGCCGGACAAACCGGTGGGCACCGTATGGCTGGCCTGGGGCGTCGGCGAAGAGGTTACGGCCGAGTGCCAGCACTTCCCCGGCAACCGCGACGAGGTCCGCCGACAAACGGTAAAGGCCGCATTAGAGGGGCTGTTGCGACGAGCTGCAGCAGAAATAGAAAATCAGGGGTAGGCGATCCCCGATCTTTATGGAACAATACTGTCTACTTATACAGGTGTTGGCCGTCAGGCCTTATTGATTACGTGAGGACTTTAATGGACGACAACAAGAAGAAAGCCTTGGCTGCGGCCCTGGGTCAGATCGAACGTCAATTCGGCAAGGGTGCCGTAATGCGTATGGGCGATCACGACCGTCAGGCGATCCCGGCTATTTCCACTGGCTCTCTGGGTCTGGACATCGCGCTCGGCATTGGCGGCCTGCCAAAAGGCCGTATCGTTGAAATCTACGGTCCAGAGTCTTCTGGTAAAACCACCCTGACCCTGTCGGTGATTGCCCAGGCCCAAAAAATGGGCGCCACCTGCGCGTTCGTCGATGCCGAGCACGCCCTGGATCCTGAATACGCGGGCAAGCTGGGCGTCAATGTCGACGACCTGCTGGTTTCGCAGCCGGACACTGGCGAACAAGCCCTGGAAATCACCGACATGCTGGTGCGCTCCAACGCCATCGACGTGATCGTGGTCGACTCCGTGGCGGCCCTGGTGCCGAAGGCCGAGATCGAAGGCGAAATGGGCGACATGCACGTCGGCCTGCAAGCCCGTCTGATGTCCCAGGCCCTGCGTAAAATCACCGGTAACATCAAGAACGCCAACTGCCTGGTGATCTTCATCAACCAGATCCGGATGAAGATCGGCGTAATGTTCGGCAGCCCGGAAACCACCACCGGTGGTAACGCGCTGAAGTTCTACGCTTCGGTCCGTCTGGACATCCGCCGTACCGGCGCGGTGAAGGAAGGTGACGAGGTTGTCGGTAGCGAAACCCGCGTCAAGGTGGTGAAGAACAAGGTAGCCCCGCCATTCCGTCAGGCTGAGTTCCAGATTCTCTACGGCAAGGGTATCTACCTGAACGGCGAGATGATCGACCTGGGCGTGCTGCACGGTTTTGTCGAGAAGTCCGGTGCCTGGTATGCCTACAACGGCAGCAAGATCGGTCAGGGCAAGGCCAACTCGGCCAAGTTCCTGCAGGACAACCCGGATATCGCGGCGACCCTTGAGAAGCAAATCCGCGACAAGCTGCTGACCCCGGCGCCAGACGTCAAGGCTGCGGCTAACCGTGAACCTGTTGATGACATGGCAGAAGCCGACGCTGATATCTGAGTCCAACGATGACAGTTGTACTCGATACGCTGGTTGCCGTACGGCGTACGGCAATGGACCTGCTCGCACGACGCGAGCATGGTCGTGTCGAGCTGACGCGTAAATTGCGTCAGCGTGGCGCCCCTCCCGAAATGATTGAAACAGCCCTCGACCGCCTGACGGAAGAGGGGCTGCTTTCCGAAGCCCGATATCTCGAAAGTTTTGTTTCCTACCGGGCACGCTCGGGCTACGGGCCTGCGCGGATTCGCGAGGAGCTGAGTCAGCGGGGCTTGCTGCGCGCGGATATCGATCTGGCACTGCGCGAGTGTGGCATCAGTTGGCAAACACAACTGGAAGACACCTGGCGCCGCAAATTTGCTGGCCATCTGCCTATTGATGCCCGTGAGCGTGCCAAGCAAGGGCGTTTTTTGAGTTATCGCGGGTTTTCGATGGAGATGATCAGCCGGCTGTTGAGCGGTCGAGATCTGGACGACTGATTCTTCGGCAAGCGACGATCAAAGGTGGGAGCTGTCGAACTCCTGCGAGGCTGCGATGGTGGCCTCACAGCGAATAGTGTATTGCCTGACACGCCGCCATCGCGCCTCGCAGGGGCTCGACAGCTCCCACATAAAACAGCACTAAAAAAAGGCCCGCTATGAAAATAGCGGGCCTTTTTTGTGTTTTACGGCATCACGCCGGTTCCGGCGCTACCCGTTGCTGTGCTTTACCCTGAGCCTCAGCCCAGTTCTCCGGCAGGTTGATGTAATCCACCAACTCCCGCAACCGCCCCTGGTTCCGCCCGGTGAAGTTGAACACCAGGCGCGTCAGGTGGCTGAAGCGTGCTTCATCGTGCTCTTCGCCCCCGTAGGGCAGTTGCTGGAAGTCATCACTGAGCCGCAGATCAGCGAAGGCCGTCTGTATATGCGCCATTGCCTGCTCGCTGAGCGGATGGTTCATGCGCACCACGAACTGGCGCTTCAACCAGCGAGTGGAATGGAAGTTGGCATAGAACTGGTTGATTTCATGCACCGCCTCTTCAGCGCTGTGAACCAGGCGTACCAGCTTGAGATCGGTGGGCAAGATGTAGCGGTTGGCCTCCAGTTGGTTGCGAACAAACTCCAGGGCACCTTTCCAGAAACCGCCGCCGGGCTCGTCCAGCAGCACCACAGGCACCAACGGGCTCTTGCCGGTCTGGATCAACGTCAGGACTTCCAGCGCTTCATCCAGGGTGCCGAAGCCGCCGGGGCAGAGCACCAACCCATCAGCTTCCTTGACGAAAAACAGCTTGCGGGTAAAGAAGAAGTGAAATGACAGCAGGTTTTCCGTGCCATCAATGGTCGGGTTGGCATGCTGCTCAAAGGGCAGGGTGATATTGAACCCCAGGCTGTGTTCCAGGCCCGCCCCTTCGTGGGCCGCGGCCATGATGCCGCCGCCGCCGCCGGTAATGACCATCAGATCCGAGCGGGCCAGGGCTGCGCCCACTTCCCGCGCCAGGGCATAGAGCGGGCTTTCCACTGGTGTGCGGGCCGAGCCGAAGACGGTGACCTTGCGTCGGCCCTTGAACTGTTCGAGCACGCGAAACGCATGGTCCAGTTCATTTATCGCCTTCAATGTGATCTTGGCGTTCCAGCGGTCGCGGTCGTCCTGGGCCATGCGCAGCACGGTGAGGATCATGTCGCGATACAGGGAGATATTCGGGCTGCTGGGGGCAATCAGCTTGAGTTGCGCTTCGACCTGTTGTGTAAGGTCGGTCCCGTTTTCTGGAAAATGACGGGACAGCAGGTCATTCGGTTGATCAGGCATTCAGCTTCTCCTTCGTTACAGAGCCCCGGCGTCTTGCTTGCAGGCTGCTGACGGCGACGAAACAGGCTCTGTATGTTCCTTGTGGTTAAAAACCTTTGCACTGCAAGTCACGCGAGGGCAACCTTTTTTGCCCTGGAAATGTTACCGGATCGCTCGATCATGAGCCCCTAAAGTCTTGTCTGGCAATAACTTAATGGGCATTGATCGAGGTTTTGCGGGCGGGAGCTGTCGCGCCGTTGGCCAACGGCGCGTGGGAGAGGGGGCTTACTTTTTCTTCTTGGCCGGGGCCGGGCAATCAGTCTCGACGAACTTGACCGAGGCCACTGGCCGGTTGGTCTTGTTTTCGGTGATTTCGTAGCGCATCACGGCGCCCTTGGCCATCAACTCGCGATAGCCTTTGTTCAGGCAAACGCTTTGTCCCAGTTGGAAGTACACGGCTTTGGGGTTGGCGCGCATTTGCTCGGCGCGCTCGGGCAGCACGCTCAAGTGGTCAATCAGTTGCATGCCTTCGACGGTGTAGGCCACTTCCAGGGTTTGCTCATCAATTTCCCTGGGCAGGTCTTTGTTGCTTTCTGCCGCGACGCTTTGCAGTTTCTTGTTCATTTGCAGCTCCACCAGGGAGGCTGCCTGGGCGCCCAAGGGCAATACCAGCGCCAGGGCGACGGTCGGGGCGGCAAGACGCAACATAAGACGCAGCATGAAACTCTCCTGATTCGGTTACTGGTCCATAGACCCATCACTGCGCTATGCGTTCAGTGGCGCAGGATTATAGGTGACCTGTCGCCGCGACGGCCAGGCGTATTGGCGGGGCGGCTCTGGTAAACTGCTGGCACTTTTGCCTGCCCCCGAGTTTTGTCCGTGTCGATTTTCATCGCTTCACAACGGCACCCGCTATGAGCCACGCGGTGTTCCGTCTGCGTACCCAGCGCCTGGCCCGTGCCGTCAGCCCCTTTGTCGCACGCGGCTCGCGTGCCGAACGTTGCCCCAGATGCCGAGTGATCCCCCAATACTGCCTGTGCGCCTGGCGTCCCAAGGTCCAGGCCAGGTCGGCCATGTGCCTGTTGATGCACGATGTGGAGCCGATGAAGCCCAGCAATACCGGTTGGCTGATCGCTGATGTGATCGAAGACACCAGCGCCTTCCCCTGGACGCGCACGGCCGTCGAACCTGAGTTGCTGGCGCTGCTGGCCGACCCGCAATGGCAGCCCTACATCGTCTTTCCCGGCGAGTTTGTGGCGCCGCAGCGGGTGGTCAGCGAGGTGAAGGTGGCGCAGGGCAAGCGCCCGTTGTTTATCCTGCTGGACGGCACCTGGAGCGAAGCGCGCAAGATGTTTCGCAAGAGCCCGTATCTGGAGCACCTGCCGGTACTGAGCCTGGAGCCGGAGCAGCTTTCGCGCTACAAATTGCGCCGCTCCAAGCGTGATGACCACTTCTGCACCGCCGAAGTGGCCGCGTTGTGCCTGGAACTGGCCGAGGACCAGCAGGCCAGCGAAGTGCTGGACGCCTACCTGGATGTTTTCAGTACCCATTACCTGGCGGCCAAGTTCCAGTTGGCGCTGGATCCGACGGACAGTGTCCACACCCGTCTGGCACCTTATCTGTAGGACTTCGGGGTCAGATGACCTTTGCATGATGGCACTGCATCGCCTGAGCCGGCTAAAATGCCATCAAGCGTAACTGTTCGTGACAGCCGCTGGCTGGCACCTTGTACGTTGGCGAGCACCGAACCCATCGGTGCTCCCATAAAAAACAGGATCATTTAATAAATGGCCACATACGAAATCCTGATTGCCGATGACCACCCGCTTTTTCGCAGCGCGCTGCACCAGGCCGTCACACTGGGCCTGGGCCCGGACGTCCGCCTGGTGGAAGTGGGCAGCATCGCTGAGCTGGAAGCCCGCCTGACTGACAAGACCGATTGGGATCTGGTGCTGCTGGACCTGAACATGCCCGGTGCCTACGGGTTTTCCGGCCTGGTGCTGTTGCGCGGGCAATACCCGCAGATTCCGGTGGTGATGGTGTCGGCCCAGGAAGAGGCAGACGTCGTAGTGCGTTCCCGCGAGTTCGGGGCCAGTGGTTTTATCCCCAAGTCCAGCTCCATGGAGCAGATTCAAGCAGCGGTGCGCACGGTGTTGGACGGTGATGTCTCATGGCCGCCGCAGGCATTCGAAGAAATCAACGTGTCCGCCGAAGCCAAGGCCGCCCAGGAAGGGCTCGCCAGCCTCACGCCACAGCAGTTTCGTGTATTGACCATGGTCTGCGAGGGCTTGCTGAACAAGCAGATCGCCTATGAGCTGAGCGTGTCTGAAGCGACCATCAAGGCACACGTTACCGCGATCTTCCGTAAGCTGGGCGTGCGCACCCGCACCCAGGCGGCGCTGCTGTTGCAACAACTTGAGTCAATTTCCCACTCATAGGCCTGCTCGATTCACGCTTTTTTGACTTGGCGTGCTCTAGCTTCCTTCCATCTTTTTTGCTCAGTTGCCTACCTATGTCGCCTTTCAAGGGTCAAACCGGTATCAAACGTATCTTCAACGCCGGGGGCTATTCCCTCGATGGCCTGCGTGCCGCTTTCACCGGCGAGGCGGCTTTTCGTCAGTTGGTGTTGCTCAACGTTATCCTGATTCCGTTGAGCTTTTTCCTCAGCGTCAGCCGTGTAGAGCGCGCACTGTTGATTGCCGTGTGCTTGCTTGCGTTGATTGTCGAGTTGCTCAACTCGGCGGTGGAAGCGGCCATCGACCGGATCTCCCTGGATCGCCACCCCTTGTCGAAAAACGCCAAGGACATGGGCAGCGCCGCGCAATTCGTCGCGCTGACCATGATTACCGTGGTGTGGGCCGTGATCCTGATCTAGGCGATATTCGGCAGCACGATCTCGTCGCTGCGCTGCACCCCGGCGGTAAAGGCGCGGCACAGTTCGAGGAACTCGCGCATGGCCGAGGTCTGGTACTTCTGTTTATGCCAGATAAAGTAGAACTGCCGGGCCAGGTCCAGGTCCGGGGTCTCGACGGGCACCAGGCTGCCGCGCCGGAACGCATCCCGTAGCGCCAGGCGGGAAATGCAGCCAATCCCCAATCCCGACTCCACGGCGCGCTTGATCGCCTCGGTGTGCTCCAGCTCCAGGCGGATATTCAGCGCGCTGCGATGATGGCGCATGGCCTGATCAAACGTCAGGCGCGTCCCGGAGCCCTGCTCCCGCAGGATCCAGGCTTCATGGGTCAACTGCTCCATGCTCGCCTGGCCACGCAGGGCCAGGGGATGCTGGGGCGCACAGAACACCACCAGTTCATCCTCGACCCAGGTTTGCACCTCAATGTCCGGGTGGCTGCAGTCACCTTCGATTAGACCCAGATCAATTTCGTAATGCGCAACCTGATGCACGATATGCGCAGTGTTCTGTACATGCAGCTTCACCTGGCTCTCGGGATGCTGCTGCATGAAACTGCCGATCAGCAGTGTGGCCAGGTAATTGCCGATGGTCAGGGTCGCGCCGACTGCCAGGGAGCCGAAGCCGGACTTGCCGTTGAGCAGGTCTTCGATTTCCTTGGCCTGGTCCAGCAGCGCCACCGCCTGGGGCAGCAACTGATGACCCAGGGCGTTGAGGCTCAGGCGTTTACCGGCGCGGTCGAACAATTGGCAGCTGGATTGGCGCTCCAGCTCGGTGATCGAGGTGCTGGCGGCGGATTGAGATAAGGCCAGAAGGCCAGCAGCGCGTGACACACTTTCCTGCTGGGCGACGGCGACGAAGACTTGCAGTTGACGGAGAGTAAATCGCATATCGATATAACCGATAACCCTTATCTTAATAATCCAGTTAACAGATATTGTCGCCGCCATTAGAATACTGTGCAATTGCGCACCTATCATTTTGGCGCAGACCCATTTCCAGGAGTTCCCCGTACATGAGCAACATGAACCACGAGCGTGTCCTCAGTGTTCATCACTGGAACGACACTCTGTTCAGCTTCAAGTGCACCCGCGATCCGGGCCTGCGCTTCGAGAACGGTCAGTTCGTGATGATCGGCCTGCAGCAGCCCAACGGCCGCCCGCTCATGCGTGCTTACTCCATTGCCAGCCCGAACTGGGAAGAGCATCTGGAGTTCTTCAGCATCAAGGTCCCGGATGGCCCGCTGACTTCCCAATTGCAGCATTTGAAGGAAGGCGACGAGATCATCATCAGCAAAAAACCGACGGGCACCCTGGTGCTCGACGATCTGAAGCCGGGCAAACACCTGTATCTGCTCAGCACCGGTACTGGTCTTGCGCCATTCATGAGCGTGATCCAGGACCCGGAAACCTACGAGCGCTTTGAAAAAGTGATCCTGTGCCACGGCGTGCGTTACGTCAACGAAGTCGCTTACCGCGAATTCATCACCGAGCACCTGCCACAGAACGAGTTCTTCGGCGAAGCGCTGCGTGAAAAGTTGATCTACTACCCGACCGTGACCCGCGAGCCGTTCGAAAACGAAGGCCGCCTCACCGACCTGATGCGCAGCGGCAAGCTGTTCAGCGATATCGGCCTGCCGCCGATCAATCCTGAAGACGACCGCGCCATGCTGTGCGGTAGCCCGAGCATGCTCGACGAGACCAGCGAAGTGCTGAACAGCTTCGGCCTGAAGGTTTCGCCACGCATGCGTGAGCCGGGTGACTACCTGATCGAACGTGCGTTCGTCGAGAAATAAACGCGGTCAAAAAATGTGGGAGCTGCCCGGTGTAGGAGCTGGCTTGCCTGCGATATAGGCACCTCGGTGTATCAGTTACACCACAGTGATGCCATCGCAGGCAAGCCAGCTCCTACACCGGCCAGCTCCCATATTTGTTTTTGGCGTTTATTCGGCCGCAACCACTTCAAGCACACAAATCATCCCCGCCTCGGGATAGTGCCAACGCACATCCACATCCCAGAAGCGCACTCCATATTCGCGCTCCGGCCCTGGCGTCTGATACGCCGGCCGTGGATCCTGCGCCAGACACTGCTCAATCAGCTCTACCAGCGGCTCGTCCAGGCGCTGGCCGTGGCTGTGAGCCTGGTGCAGGGCGGTCTTGAGCCACTGCACAGGAATCAGCGGTGGTGCGCTGCTGGCGATGCTGTTGGTGGCGGTGTCGATGATGTCGGCATAGGGCACATACGGCTTGATATCCAGGACCGGCGTGCCATCGAGCAGATCGATCCCGGAAATCCACAGCCGGCCCGGCTCTACCTTGTCCAGCTTGACCACTGACTGGCCAATGCCATTGGGGCGATGGGTCGCGCGGGTGGCAAATACGCCCATGGACGTGTTGCCGCCCAGGCGTGGCGGGCGCACTTTCAAGCGCGGCTTGTCTTCCAGGGCCTGATGAAACAGGAACAGCAGCCACACATGGCTGACCTGCTCCAGGCCCTGTACTGCCTCACCCTGGTCGAACGGCGCGACCAACTCCAACACGCCGCGGGCGGCGGGCGCCAGTTGTGGCTGGCGCGGGATGGCGAACTTCTCCTTGAAACAGGAGCGTACGAAGCCGATGGGCGAGACGTTGTAACTCATAGCTTACGCGCGAACCCGCAGGGTCAGGCCCTTGAGGAAGTTACGCAGCAACTGGTCGCCACACGGGCGATAGTTGGTGTGGCCGAACTTGCGGAACAGCGCGCTCAGTTCCGGCTTGGACACCGGGAACTCGGCTGCCTTGAGGATGGCGTGCATGTCGTCTTCCTTGAGTTCGAAGGCCACGCGCAGTTTCTTGAGGATGATGTTGTTGGTCACCGGGGTTTCGATCGGCTGCGGTGGACGGCTTTCGTCCTTGCCGCGCTTGAAGATCACCAGGCCATCGAGGAAGTGCGCCATGACTTCGTCAGGGCAGAACACGAAGCCTTCTTCCTCGTCTTTCTTGAGGTAGGTCAGCAGGTCGTCCTTGGACACTTCCATGCCGCCGATCTTGATGATCTCGACCATCTTGTTGTCGCTGATGTCGAGCATGTAGCGCACGCTGCGCAGTACGTCGTTGTGAATCATGGTGGGCAATCCTGGTATTCGACTGTAGACCTCGCCCGGGCGGGCGAGGTCGAGAGATAGGGTGGCTTAGAACTTTTCTTTGCCGGACATGTAGCGCCACTGGCCGACCGGCACCTTGCCGATGGACACGCCGCCAATGCGGATGCGGCGAATGGCCACAACCTTCAGGCCAATGGCTTCGCAGAACAGGGCAATGATGCCGGGCTGCGGGTTTTTCAGGGCAAAGCGCAGGCGGTTCTCGTTCTGCCAGCTGGCTTTGACTGCAGGCAACTCCTTGCCTTTGTACATCAGGCCGTGGGCGAGGCGGTTCAGGCCGTGCGCGGCCACGTCGCCTGAGACTTCAACCACATACTCCTGCTCGATCTTGGCGGCGTCGGCCGTCAGCTTGCGCAGGATCTTCCAGTCCTGGGTAAACACCAACAGGCCGCTGGCCTTGGCTTGCAGGTCGGCGCTGGCGGTCAGGCGCAGGAAGTGGCCCTTGAGCGGGCGCTTGCTGAAGCGGTGCTCCTCGGACAGGGTCTCGGCGCTGAGGGACTGCATCGCGCTGTCGACGTCCACGCCGGCCGGCGCATGAAACAGGATAGTCACCGGCTCTGGAGCGGTGGCCTTGGCCTCGGGATCAAGTTCGACTTTTTGTGTCGTGACCTTGAACTGCGGTTCATCGATCACTTCGCCATCCACCGAGACCCAGCCGCCTTCGATGAACAGCTCGGCCTCCCGACGGGAGCAACCGACCAGTTCGATAAGGCGTTTGGAGAGGCGTATGGGGTCAGTCATGACAAGGGCCGTAACAAAAGGGGGCAGCTATTGTACCTGCCTGGAGCCGGTTAATCCCGGCCCCATTTCGCCGCAGTTGCTTTTTGTGGGAGGTGTCAGCCACTGCGTGTTTGCTGGGCCTGGCGCAAACGCATATGCAGCAACGGATAAGGCTGCCCCATGCCGTCATGCTCGGTGCGCCCGATCACTTCAAAACCCTGCTTGATATAGAAGCCCAGGGCCTGGGGGTTTTGTTCGTTGACGTCCAGCTCATCGGCATTCATCGAGGTAATGGCATAGTGCAGCAACTGCCGGCCCAGGCCCTGGCCCCGGTAGTGCGGGTCGATGAACAGCATTTCCACCTTGCCCGCCGCAACGCCGGCAAACCCGGTGATCCGTTGGCGCGCGTCCTTGGTGCAGATCAACATCACGGCATCCAGGTAGCGCGTCAGCACCAGGTGCCTGAGGCGTTCGATGTAGCTTTGCGGCAGGAAGTCATGGGTGGCGCGCACCGAGGCCTCCCAGATCCGGGTCAGCTCCGGGTAGTCGCTGGTTTTTGGGGTGTGGATGACCGAGTGCTGGCCCATGCCCGCTGCTCCTTGCTGCTTGTTGGCGTTGATGGGGCAAACGATAGACCTAAAAAAGCCCCGCATCTTGTCCAGAAGCAGGGCTTTTTCAATTTTTTACAGCTTAGTCGCGTTTTTGCGCCCAGAGGTCGTACTCGTCGGCGTCGGTGACCGTGCACCAGACCTTGTCGCCTGGCTTGAGGCCGCTGGCGTCATCGATAAATACATTGCCGTCGATTTCCGGTGCGTCGAAGAAGCAACGGCCGACCGCGCCTTGCTCGTCCACTTCGTCGATCAGCACTTCGATTTCCTTGCCGATACGCAGTTGCAGGCGGGCCGAGCTGATGGCCTGTTGATGGGCCATGAAGCGCTCCCAGCGGTCTTGCTTGACGTCATCCGGCACCACGGCCAGGTCCAGCAGGTTGGCCGGGGCACCTTCCACCGGCGAGTACTGGAAGCAGCCGACGCGATCCAGCTGGGCTTCAGTCAGCCAGTCCAGCAGGTACTGGAAGTCTTCTTCGGTTTCGCCGGGGAAGCCGACGATAAAGGTCGAGCGGATGATCAGCTCGGGGCATATCTGGCGCCAGTTCTTGATGCGCGCCAGGGTCTTGTCTTCGAAGGCCGGGCGTTTCATGGCCTTGAGCACTTTGGGGCTGGCGTGCTGGAACGGGATGTCCAGGTACGGCAGGATTTTGCCGGCGGCCATCAACGGGATCAATTCGTCGACGTGCGGGTAAGGGTACACGTAGTGCAGGCGCACCCACACACCCAGGCTGCTCAGGGCTTCGCACAGTTCGGTCATGCGGGTTTTCACCGGCGCGCCGTTCCAGAAACCGGTGCGGTACTTCACATCGACGCCGTAGGCGCTGGTGTCCTGGGAGATCACCAGCAGTTCCTTGACGCCAGACTTGACCAGGCGCTGGGCCTCGTCCAGTACATCGCCCACCGGGCGGCTGACCAGCTTGCCGCGCATCGACGGGATGATGCAGAAGCTGCAGCTGTGGTTGCAGCCTTCGGAAATCTTCAGGTACGCATAATGCCGCGGGGTCAGCTTGATGCCCTGTGGTGGCACCAGGTCGATCAGCGGGTTGTGGTCCTGGCGCGGCGGCACTACCTCGTGCACGGCGTTGACCACCTGCTCGTATTGCTGCGGACCGGTCACGGCCAGCACGCTTGGGTGCACGTTGCGGATATTGCCTTCTTCCACACCCATGCAGCCGGTGACGATGACCTTGCCGTTTTCCTTGATGGCTTCGCCGATCACTTCCAGAGACTCTGCCTTGGCTGAGTCAATGAAGCCACAGGTGTTGACCACCACCACATCGGCGTCCTGATAAGTGGACACGACGTCGTAGCCTTCCATGCGCAGTTGCGTGAGGATGCGCTCGGAGTCGACGAGCGCCTTCGGGCAACCCAGGGAAACAAAGCCAACCTTGGGGTTGGCTTTTGCGATGGTGGTGGACATGTCTAACCTCGGTATTGAATGACGCCGCCAGTCGGGCACGACAGGGCAGCGGACGGGCACTTGATGTGCCTCTGATCAAAAAGTGCGCAATTCTAGCGACGGGAAACGCACTTGACCAGCTTTATGCAGGGAAATACGACGAGTGCTGCGCTATGCTGCGCGCCGTTGCACCGGGGTTAGGTTGGTAGTCAACAAATAATCTGTTACCAGAAGTACAGCGGCACATGCTGTGTATAGCTTAGCTTTGGGCTTAAGTGTATAGCTGGGCTGTTTATAAAAGACCTCAGGTCAAAAGGGCGGGAGTGGTTGATGGGTCAGGTAAATAGTCAGGCGGCGGGTGCCGGGCATTCCAGCGCAAAGCCAATCGGCATGTTGGTGGCGGCGGTCGGGGTGGTTTATGGCGATATCGGCACCAGCCCGCTCTACACCCTTAAAGAGGTGTTTTCCGGCAGTTATGGGGTGCAGGTCAATCATGATGGGGTGCTGGGGATCCTGGCGCTGATCTTCTGGTCGTTGATCTGGGTGGTGTCCATCAAGTACATGTTGTTCGTGCTGCGCGCCGACAACCAGGGCGAGGGCGGCATCATGGCGCTGACGGCGCTGGCCCGACGGGCGGCGGGCAATCATCCGCGGCTGCGCAGTTTCCTGGTGGTGTGCGGCCTGTGTGGCGCGGCGCTGTTCTATGGCGACAGCATGATCACCCCGGCGATTTCGGTGTTGTCGGCCATCGAGGGCTTGGAACTGGCGTTCGACGGCCTTGAGCATTGGGTCGTGCCCGTGGCGTTGGTGGTGCTGGTAGGGCTGTTCCTGATCCAGAAACATGGCACCGACCGCATCGGCAAGCTGTTCGGGCCGGTGATGGTCACCTGGTTTTTGGTGCTGGGCGGCCTGGGCGTCTATGGCATCGTCCAGCACCCCGAAGTGCTCAACGCGATGAACCCGATGTGGGGTGTGCGTTTCTTCATGGTCCATCCGGGTATCGGCGTAGCAATCCTCGGCGCCGTGGTGCTGGCCTTGACCGGCGCCGAAGCGCTGTATGCCGACATGGGCCACTTCGGCCGCAAACCCATTGCCCGGGCCTGGTTCATCCTGGTGCTGCCGGCGCTGGTGCTCAACTATTTTGGCCAGGGCGCGATGTTGCTCGGTGACCCCGAGGCCGCGCGCAACCCGTTCTACCTGCTGGCGCCAAGCTGGGCCTTGCTGCCGCTGGTGGGCTTGTCCACCCTGGCCACGGTGATTGCTTCCCAGGCAGTGATTTCCGGTGCGTTCTCGTTGACGCGCCAGGCGATCCAGCTCGGCTACATCCCGCGCATGCATATCCAGCACACTTCCAGCGCCGAGCAGGGCCAGATCTATATCGGCGCGGTGAACTGGTCGCTGATGGTCGGCGTGATCCTGCTGGTGCTGGGCTTCGAGTCCTCGGGCGCCCTGGCCTCGGCCTACGGGGTAGCTGTGACCGGGACCATGTTGATGACCACCATCCTGGTTTCCGCCGTGATGCTGCTGTTGTGGAAATGGCCGCCGGTCCTGGCCGTGCCCGTATTGCTGGGCTTTTTGCTGGTGGATGGCCTGTTCTTTGCGGCCAACGTGCCGAAAGTGGTGCAGGGCGGTGCATTCCCGGTGTTGGCGGGGATTGTGCTGTTTGTGCTGATGACCACCTGGAAGCGCGGCAAGCAATTGCTGGTGGAACGCCTGGATGAGGGCGGATTACCGCTGCCGATCTTTATCAGCAGCATCCGCGTCCAGCCGCCTCATCGCGTGCAGGGCACGGCGGTGTTCCTCACCGCCCGCCCGGACGCGGTGCCCCACGCCTTGCTGCATAACCTGCTGCACAACCAGGTGCTGCACGAGCAGGTGGTGCTGCTGACGGTGGCCTATGAAGATATCCCGCGCGTCCCGGCCCAGCGCCGCTTCGAAGTGGATTCCTATGGCGACGGTTTCTTCCGGGTGATCCTGCATTTTGGCTTTACCGATGAGCCGGACGTGCCCGAAGCCCTGAAGCTTTGCCATCTGGACGACCTGGACTTCAGTCCTATGCGTACCACCTACTTCCTCAGCCGCGAGACGGTCATCGCCTCCAAGCTCGAAGGCATGGCGCGCTGGCGCGAGGGGTTGTTTGCTTTCATGCTGAAGAACGCCAACGGCAACCTGCGTTTCTTCAAGTTGCCGGTGAACCGGGTGATTGAGTTGGGGACCCAGGTAGAAATGTAACTCCAACAAAAAGCCCCCGTTGCCATGCGGCAGCGGGGGCTTTTTTGTGCCTTGGGAAACTGGCTGATCACCTTGAGGAGCCGGCAAGCCAGATCCTACCGTGATGGGGTATTACTCGGTCTTGACCTGGCGCTTCTCGATGATATCCACCAGGCGCTTGGCCAGTGCCGGGTAGTTCTCGTCGAAGTGATGGCCGCCCGGTAACTTCATGGCTTCGCCCACGGCGCTCTTGTCGGTGCAGCCGCTCTCGTCGACTTCTTCCTCACCGTAGATGCACACCACCTTGGTCGCCGGCAGCTTGGCCATTTCCGGGCCGGTGGCGGCTTCCTTGCCGGCATTGCCGAGCCAGCCTTCCACTTCGATCTCAAAGCTGCCCGTGCGGGCAAAGGCCAGCAGGATTATCGCGTCTACCCGTTGCTGTTCGGCTTCCGGCAGGCGGTTGTAGATGGCCGGCAATACATCGGCGCCGAACGAGTAACCCGTCAGCACAAAGCGCTTGGTGCCCCATTTCTGCCGATAGTGCTGCATCAGCTCGGTCAGGTCCTTGGCGCTCTGCTCCGGGCTTTTGTGCTGCCAGTAATAGCGCAGGGTATCGATGCCGACCACGGGGTAGCCGATCTTGGCCATCTCGCCAGCCACGTCGCGGTCGAGGTCGCGCCAACCGCCGTCACCGGAAAGGAACAGGGTCACGGTGTCCTTGGCCTGGCCGGCCGGCACTTCCACCACCGGGATCGCCAGGCCGCCATTGTCCGAGCCCACCAGTTGCTTGCGCAGCTCGTTGTTCAGCACTTGCGGGTAATTGATGTCGTAGTCGCTGATGCTGGTGGTGGCGCGCGGGGTATCGCGTACGAAACTGGCGCTTTCGTCGTCAGGGTTATCGTTCCAGGCGACCAGCCAGTTGCCGTGGGCGGCGGTCTTGGGCAGTGGGTCCTTGCAGCCTTCCTGGACCAGGGCGAAGCCCACGGAGATGGCATTGGCCTTGTCGTCGTTCTGTGTCGCCAGCCAGCGCCAGGCGAGTGCCGCGCCAGGGCCGATGCCGCTGACCAGGGTGGCCGGGCCCTTGAGCTGGCCCAGGGCTGCTTGCAAGGCCTGCTCCTGCAGCTTGCAGTCGTCCTTGGGCAGGATCACTTGCACGATCTGTGCGCTGCCGCCCTGGCTCAGGGCAATCAGTTGGCTGTCGCTCAGGCTGGCGTCGGACAGCACGGCGACGGCTACGCGAGCCTTGGGGGTGGTGCCAGGGGTCACACGGGTCAGGGTCGAGCCGTCGGCCTGGGGCAGTTGCTCCAGGGTCGGTTGGGGGGCGGGGCGATTCCAGTGCCAGTAGCCGCCACCCAGGATCAGGGCCAGCACCACCAGACTTGCCAATACATACCGCCAGGAGCGTCGAATCATCAGCGTTTCACCAATCCAGTCAAGCCGCCCGCGATCAGGGCGGCGGTATCGGCCAGTGCCACCAGCGGATCAAGTCCCGCGGGCACGGCCATGTAACGAGGTTCCCAGTCAGGCTGGAACTTGTCTTTGAAGCGGCGCAAACCTTGGAAGTTATACAGTTGCTCGCCACGGCGGAACACCATCGAGCCCAGGCGCTGGGTCAGCGGTGCGCCACGGCGCGGTTGCAGGCCCGACAGCGGCACCATGCCGAGGCTGAAGCGTGCATAGTTGTGGCTCTTATAGTGCTGGATCAAGCCGACCATCATGAACTCCATGGTCAGCTTTGGCGCATCCGGGTGCGCACGCATCAGGTCCAGGCTGGCCAGGTCATGGCTGTAGGTCTCAAGCAGGTTGGCGAAGGCCACCGGCTGCCCCTCGAAGCGAATCACCGCAATGCGAAAATGCTTGAGGTACTCGTCGCTGAAGCGGCCCAGGGAGAAGCCCTTCTCGCGCACGTTCTTGCCGGTCAACCAGGCATCGGAGATGACTTTCAAGGCATCCATCGGCGCCTGGCCCGGCTCGAAGATTTCCAGGGACAGGCCATCCCGGGTCCCGCGGTTCCAGGTGTAGCGCAGGTCCTTCATCTCCTTGCCCTTGGCTTCCAGGTCAAAGCGCTTGAGATCGACCCGGGCTTCTTCGCCCAGCTTGATCGCGGTCAGGCCGATATCCATATAGAAGGGCAGGTTCTCCGCACGTACCTGGTAGAACACCGGGCGGGCGTGGTGGATGTCGCACAGGTCGCGAAACTGCCAGATCATCTCGGCCCGTGGCTGGGTCGGGCCGATCGGGTCGTACAGGGCCACCAGGCTGCGGCCGCGCCGGGCGTACATCAGGAACGCTTCGTCGTTGGGGTGAAACAGCAGGGCCTTGTCGCCGGTCAGTGCCAGGCCGCCGTCGGGTTGCGAGGAGGCCATCAGGATCTTGGTGGCACGCTCCAGCTCATCGGCGGTCGGCAGGTGGATCACCGGGCGGGCGGTGCGCAACAACCAGGTCAGCGACACAATCACCAGCAAGATGGCGGCGCCCAGCAGCGAGCGCAGGCCACGCGGGGCGTTGGCGTCGAGGGTGAACTGCCACCACAGTTGATGGCTGTAAGGTACATCCTGATAGGCGAACAGCAGCAGCCAGATCGACGCCCCCAGCACGCACACGCTGGCCACCAGGTACAGCGGCGAGAATGGCAGTTCGGTCAGGCGGCTGGCGCGGTAGAACGAGCGCCGGAAGATTGCCAGCAGCACCGCAGTGATGGTCATCAGGCTGGCTTCTTCCCAGTCGAAGCCTTTGAGCAGTGAGAGCAGGGCGCCCACCAGCAACAGCACCATGGTCAGCATCCAGGCTGCCGACAGGCGTCGACGCAGGCCCTGGGCCAGCAACAGGCACAACACGCCGATCAGGCTGGCGCCAAAGTGCGAGGCGTCAATCAGGCGGTGGGGAATCAGGAAGCCGATGTTTTCCAGGCGTGAGTCGATTTCCGGGGTGGCGCCGGAGAACAGCAGCACCACCCCGGACAAAAAAACCAGCACGGCCAACACCGGTGCCGCGAGGCCCGAGGCCACCCGCAGGCTTTGCTGGGTCTGGAACAGGCGCTGGGCTTCGTTGATCAGCAGGAAGATGCACGCGATCAGCAATGGCAGCACCACGTAGATCATCCGGTACAACAGCAGCGCGGCGGCCAGTGGTGCGGCGCCGAGCTTGTCGGCAAACGCGGCCAGCAGGATCGCTTCGAATACGCCGACACCGCCAGGCACATGGCTGAGCACACCGGCCGCGAGCGCCAGCAGGTACACCAGCAGGAACGGGCCAAAGGGCGGGGCTTCCGGCAGCAACATATAAAGCACGGTAGCGGCGGCGGCGACATCCAACGCGGTGATGATCAGTTGCAGGAACGTCAGGCGGCGCCCAGGCAGGCGCAAGGTGCGGCGGCCGGCCTTGACCAGCAGGTTGTCGGGGTAGGGCTGCTCTGGCAGGCGCCGGCGATAAATCCCGATACACAATACGGCTGACAGCAGCAGCACCGCACCTGCGATGCCGCCGAGCAGCGCTGCGGGTAGATGCAGGGCGTTGGAGGCGGCGGGCAGGTTGCTCAACGTGGCCAGGGCGGCGAGCGGCGGCAAGGCGCAACCCAGGGCCAGGCTGGCAAACACGGTCATATGGGCCACTTCCGAAGCCCCGATGCCATGCCGTGCATAAAGGCGGTAGCGCACCGAACCACCGGACAGCATCGACAGGCCAATCGCATTGCCGATGGCGAATGCAGTAAAGCCGCCGTAGGCCAGGGTCTTGGCCGGCAGTTTTACCCCGGCGTAGCGTGCGCCGGAAAATTCGTAGCCCAATAGAATGATGAAGCCCGCGATCGCGGCGGCAAAGGCGCCCAGCAGGGAAGGCTTCGGCACTTCCAGGATCGAGTCGTGCAGGGCGTATAGATCCAGCTCTAGCAGCAGGTGGCGGCAGGCGATCAAGGCAATGGCAAACAGCAGCAAAGTGACTGCCAGCCCAATGGGTTGGCGATACTTGCTCAACAGATCCAGCCAGCGCAGGCGAGTGGGGGCGATCGGTTGTGTGGCTGTGACAGTGTCTTGTGGTTCAGACGAATTGGCGCGCATCAATCACCTCGTGGATTGTGCGCGACAGGATGGGGGTATCCAGCCAAGTTACCAATCCCTATGTACAAAATAATTACAAATAGTAACGCGGATCACCGGTCCCGGCGACAGCGTCCATTGGTCGCGCAAGGACGCGCTCGACACTTGAGCATAGCTTGCAAATGAATGGACTCTGAAACCCGCGGGCGGTTTCATGAAAGATGCCATGCCATTGTTTCAAAAGAACTTTTTCTGCGGATACAAAAAAGGCCACTCTTTCGAGTAGCCTTTTTTGATGTTTGGTTGCGGGAGCCGGATTTGAACCGACGACCTTCGGGTTATGAGCCCGACGAGCTACCAGACTGCTCCATCCCGCGTCTGTGGGCGGCATTCTACAGCGCAACGACGAGGTGTCAACCGTTAATGACATAAAGCGCAAAATAACTGCAAATTAGCCTAAGTGCTCGATTGAAAAAGACTTTTCACTGCCCTGGCGCATCGCCGGGGGTAGCAGGGCAAAAACCTGCACGCACAAAAAAGGCCACTCTTTCGAGTAGCCTTTCTTGATGTTTGGTTGCGGGAGCCGGATTTGAACCGACGACCTTCGGGTTATGAGCCCGACGAGCTACCAGACTGCTCCATCCCGCGTCTGTGTGTCGGCATTCTACAGAGGAATGGCAGTGTGTCAACTGCTGATTCCAAGAAAAGCGCTTGTGCTTCAATCGGTTAGCTCTCCAAGGCAAGGGCAGTATGGGGTTGCGGCCAGTCTAGCCGTGGCTTCCAGCTCTATTGGAGGATGTTGTTCGATTGAAAAAATGAATTCATCCAGGTTTTTTCCTACCACTTTGTCAGATGATTCAAAGTACTGGTGCTATATACAGGTGTGAATGCGATACTGGCGATCCGTCTACTTATGTCCTGACCACGCCTCTCTTTATATGACGCAGCGCAAAATCATCCACGTCGACTGTGACTGCTTCTACGCTGCCATCGAAATGCGGGATAACCCGAGCCTGGCGCAAAAGCCCCTGGCGGTAGGTGGCTCGGCGGACCGGCGCGGGGTGATCGCCACCTGCAACTACGAGGCGCGAGCCTACGGTGTGCGTTCGGCGATGTCATCGCGCCATGCATTGAAGCTGTGCCCCGACCTGACCATCGTCAAGCCGCGCATGGATGCCTATAAAGAAGCATCGAAGGAAATCCACACGATTTTTTGCGATTACACCGATCTGATCGAGCCGCTGTCGCTGGACGAGGCTTACCTGGATGTTTCCGATTGCGCGCATTTCGGCGGCAGTGCCACGCGTATTGCCCAGGATATCCGCCGGCGCGTCTCCAACCAGTTGCATATCACGGTTTCGGCGGGGGTGGCGCCCAACAAGTTCCTGGCCAAGATCGCCAGCGACTGGAAAAAGCCCAATGGGCTGTTTGTAATCACCCCCGACCAGGTGGAAGATTTCGTATCGCAACTGCCGGTAAGCAAGCTGCATGGCGTCGGCAAGGTCACTGCCGACAAGCTGGCACGCCTGGGGATCGAGGACTGCCTGCAATTGCGCGAGTGGAACAAGCTGGCGCTGGTGCGGGAGTTCGGCAGTTTCGGTGAGCGGTTATGGAGTTTGGCGCGTGGGATTGATGAGCGTGCGGTACACAACGACAGCCGCCGGCAATCGATCAGTGTAGAAAACACCTACGACGTCGACCTGCCGGACCTGCCCAGTTGCCTGGAAAAACTCCCGGAACTGATGGCGACCCTGGCCGGGCGCATACAGCGCATCGACAGCAGTTATCGACCGGGCAAACCCTTTGTCAAAGTGAAGTTCCATGACTTTACCCAGACCACCCTGGAGCAGGCGGGGGCGGGGCGGGACCTGGAGAGTTACCAGCAGTTGCTGACCCAGGCGTTCAATCGTGGGGGCAAGCCGGTGCGGTTACTGGGGATTGGCGTGCGCTTGCTCGACTTGAGCGTGGGGAATGAACAGCTGGAGCTGTCCTGGTAGATGGCTGGAGGTGGGCCTTATGTGGGAGCGGGCTTGCCCGCGATGGCAGTGGGTCAGTCGAATGTATCTAACCTGACACTCCGCTATCGCGGGCAAGCCCGCTCCCACACAAGTCCGCTCCTACATTGAGTGCTGCCTCAGCGGGTACCCGGATCAGCCACCAGCCGGCCGCCATCCTTGGTCAGCGCCTTGAGAAATTCCTGCTGCAATTCGGGATCATTGCGGGTCAGTTCAATCAGGCTCTGTTCCAGTTCGCTGGCTTCTTCTTCCAGGCCCAGTTCCGACAAGCGCTTGACCCGATGCACCCATTGTCTGACTTCGTCATCCTCCAGGTCGTCGTAGATTAAGGCGTGGGCTTCCAGCAGCTTGCCGCGCAAGGTCGTGCTGATGGCCAGGGATGAGTCCGAATGCACATCATCCTGGGCATCTTCAATGCTGATCCGCAAGGTGCGGACCTGGCTCAAATCCTGTTCGGCAAACGGGCTGTCCAACAGGTTCAGGCGCAGGACGCCGTTGCGATCGGTGGTCATCTCGTGGGTCTGCTTGCCGGCCTTGACCTGCACCGGTCGCTCACTCCACGGCAGGCTGGTGTACTCCAGGCGGCGGTCACGCTGGATTTCATCGATACCCGCCAGGTTCTGTTGCGCCCGGCCGTGGGACTGCACGTTCATGAACGGGTTGAGCCCGGCCACGCCGTAACTGATCCAGTCATGGGTCATGCTGTCCGGGAGGTTGCCCAGGGCAAAGATGTTCGCCACGTTGGCCCCGGCGCCCGCCACCACTGCCACCGCACCCAGCGGGATCTCGTAGAGTTCGCGCCAGGGTTGGTAGGGCGTGTAGCGATCATAGTGGCGCGTGACTTCAAATTCAGTGACTTCGAAAGTCCGCTGTTCATGAATGCGCACGCGGCGTTGCGGCAGTTCGAGCACCTTGGGTTCGCCGACATCGATCTGCAGGCTGTGGTCGAGCAACTTGCGCTCGATCCGTTCCTCGTGCTCGCTACGCTGCGACATCTGATTGGCGCAGCCGCTGACCAGCAGGGCGCCGCACAAGGCGGCGCCCCCCAGGGCTTTGGTGTTTCGCTTGAACATGACTTCTCTTGATCTGGTTTTCAGCGACGAATACGCGCCTGAAGGAAGGGCAGCACGTCAGCCACCGGCAACGGTTGGGCTTGGGCTTCGGTCCGGCTCTTGTATTCCAGATTGCCATCGGCCAGGCCGCGGTCACTGACCACGATCCGGTGAGGGATGCCAATCAGTTCCATGTCGGCAAACTTGATGCCCGGGCTGGTCTTCTTGTCGCGATCATCGAGCAGCACTTCGAAACCGGCGGCCGTCAGTTCGGCATACAGTTTGTCGGTGGCTTCGCGAACCTGCTCGGTTTCGTAGCGCAGCGGTACCAGGGCGATCTGGAACGGCGCCAGGGTGTCGCTCCAGATAATGCCTTTGTCGTCGTGGTTCTGCTCGATGGCAGCCGCCACCACGCGGGAAACGCCAATGCCATAGCAGCCCATTTCCAGGGTCACCGGCTTGCCGTTTTCGCCCAGCACTTCGCACTTCATCGCCTTGCTGTACTTGTTGCCCAGCTGGAAGATGTGTCCCACTTCGATGCCGCGCTTGATTTCCAGGGTGCCCTTGCCGTCCGGGCTTGGATCGCCGGCCACCACGTTGCGCAGGTCGGCCACGGTCGGCACCGGCAGGTCACGCTCCCAGTTGACGCCAAAGTAGTGCTTGTCGTCGATATTGGCGCCGATGCCGAAGTCGCTCATCAGCTCGACGGAACGGTCGATGATGATCGGCAATGGCAGGTTCAGCGGGCCCAGGGAACCAGCGCCGGCGCCAATGGCGTCACGCAGTTCGGCGTCCGAAGCCATGACCAGCGGGCTGGCCACGCCAGGTTGCTGGGCAGCCTTGATTTCGTTGAGCTCGTGGTCGCCACGGATAACCAGGGCGATCAGCTTGCCTTCTTCCTCGGCATGCACGATCAGGGTCTTGATGGTCTTTTCAATCGGCAGATTGAATTTTTCGACCAGGGTCGCGATGGTCTTGGTGTCTGGGGTGTCGACCAGGCGCAGCTCTTCAGCCGGCGCCGCACGGGAAGTTTCCCGTGGCACCGCTTCGGCTTTCTCGATGTTGGCCGCGTAGTCGGAGCCGTCGCTGAAGACGATATCGTCTTCGCCGGACTCTGCCAGCACGTGGAACTCATGGGAGCCCGCACCGCCGATGGAGCCGTTGTCTGCTTCAACTGGGCGGAATTTCAGGCCCAGGCGGGTGAACACGTTGCAATAGGCCTGGTGCATGCGGTCATAGGTGACCTGCAGCGAAGGCTGGTCGGCATGGAACGAATAGGCGTCCTTCATGATGAACTCGCGGCCACGCATCAAGCCGAAGCGTGGGCGGATTTCGTCACGGAACTTGGTCTGGATCTGATACAGGTTGAGGGGCAGCTGTTTGTAGCTGCTCAACTCGTTGCGCATCAGGTCGGTGATCACTTCTTCATGGGTCGGGCCTGCGCAGAAGTCGCGGCCATGACGATCCTTGAAGCGCAGCAGCTCAGGGCCGTACTCTTCCCAGCGCCCGGATTCCTGCCACAGTTCAGCCGGCTGAGTGCTCGGCATCAATACTTCCAGAGAGCCGGCGGCGTTCATTTCTTCGCGAACGATCGCTTCGACCTTGCGCATCACCTTCAAGCCCATGGGCAGCCAGGTGTACAGGCCAGAGGCCAGTTTGCGGATCATACCGGCGCGCAGCATCAGCTGGTGGCTGATCACGACCGCATCGGAAGGCGTTTCTTTCTGTGTGGCGAGCAAATATTGACTGGTACGCATGGTAGGCCGTTGTCGGTTGCTTGGACTTGAAGTGACCTGGGATTGTACGGGCGGTCGCCGCCAGAGTACAGGCATCAGGTGCTGACGGGATTTCTGTGGGAGCGGGCTTGGCCGCGATGCCGGCGCCTCGGTGTGTCAGGCAAACCGCAGTGATGCTATCGCGGGCAAGCCCGCTCCCACAGGTATCAGCCTTCTTCGGGCGGGTTCAAACGGATCCGCCGGCTTTCCTGGTACCAATGCAAGGCAATCAGCAGCAGTGTCGGCACGCCGAGCAGCGCGGTGATCAGGAAGAAGTTGTGATAGCCGAACTTTTCCACCATGACCCCCGAGTACCCGCCGATCAACCGTGGCAACAGCAGCATGATCGAGCTGAGCAGGGCGTACTGGGTGGCGGAGAACTTAAGGTTGGTCAGGCTCGACAGGTAGGCGACGAACGCCGAAGTCGCCAGGCCCGAGCTGAAGTTGTCCAGGGAGATGGTGAAGATCAGCATCTGCAGGTCGGCGCCCATGTCGGCGAGCATCAGGAACAGCAGGTTGGTGCCGGCCGAGGTGATACCACCGATAAACAGGATCGGCAGGATGCCGAATCGCACGATCAACAGGCCGCCCATGCCGGCGCCGACCAGGGTCATGATCAGGCCGAAGATCTTGCTGACGCTGGCGATCTGGTCCTTGGTGAACCCCTGGTCGATATAGAACACGTTGGCCATCACGCCCATCACCGTGTCCGACATCCGGTAGGTGGCGATCAGCCCCAGCAGCAGCAGGGCCTGCCAGCGGTAGCGCAGGATAAAGTCGTTGACCGGCGTCAGCACCGGCGCCAGGCCCCGGCGGCCCATGGCCGAAAGGCACAGGGTGGTGAGGGTGATATAGAGGATGGCGCGCAGGAACGCGCGGTCTTCGAGCAGCAGGTCGAACAGGCTCACGCCTTCGAACAGCACGCTGGCAAAGTCAGTGTTGTACAGCTGGGTGAACATCGCCGGGACCGACACCAGCAGGACGATCAACACGAATACCGACATCAGTTGGTGGGCAAAGGTATAGCGCCCGGCCTGCAACTGGGTGCGCAACGGCACATCGGGTTCGCGCATGAAAAAGCTGGTGAGCAGGGCGGGGATCATCAGTACGCCGAACAGCACATAGGTGCCGGTCCACGCCGAATGTTTGTAGTTAAAGCCGGTGGAGCCAAAGCCCTCGGCAAAGAACAGCGCGCCGGCGGTGGCCAGCAGGGCGGCGATACGGTAGCCGGACATATAGCTGGCGGCCAGTGCGGCCTGGCGGCTGTCGTCGGCGATTTCCAGGCGATAGGCGTCTACCGCGATGTCTTGGGTGGCGGAGGCAAATGCCACGATAACGGCAATGGCGATCAGCCAGGACAGGTGTTTCTGCGGGTCGCAGAAGCCCATGCCGATCAAACCGAGAATTACCAGGGATTGGGACAGCACCAGCCAGGAGCGACGACGCCCCAGCTTGCCCAATAGCGGCAGGCGCCATTGGTCCAGTAGTGGTGACCAGACCCACTTGAACGCATAGGCCAGGCCGATCAGGCTCGCATAGCCAATGGTTTCGCGCGCCACACCGGCTTCACGCAACCAGACCGAGAGCGTCGAGAACACCAACATGTAAGGCAGACCGGCGGCGAAGCCGAGCAGTAACAGCACTAACGTCGAGGGGCTGGCATAGGCAGCGAGCGCGGCGCGCCAGGTTTTACGGGGCATGGGCTGGAGTCTGCCTCAGATTTACGGAAACAAAGCGCGCACTCTAACCGCTGTGCTCTACCGGGCGCCAGCCATGACGCTGAATATCAACGCGATTGTTCAGGATACTGACACCTTCGCTGCGCAAACGCGCACGTTGTTCATCGCCCGAAGCGCTACCCACAGGCAGACTTATCCGACCGCCGGCGGCGACTACCCGGTGCCAGGGCAACTTGGAACCCTCGGGAAGCTGGCTCAGGGTGCGGCCCACGAAGCGTGCGGCGCGCCCCAGGCCGGCCAGGTGCGCCAGTTCGCCGTAGCTCACCACGCAGCCTTCGGGCACTTGGGCCAAGGTCAGGTACAGCGCGGTACGGCGCATTTCGGCCGGGTTTTGCGGGGTGTCGGCGGGCTCGTTCACTGTTCTGGCAGCTCGGTTGAAATTGGTCGTCGATATGTAAGAAACGTCTGTAAAAATGCCGTTGAGAATTGAACTCAATAGAAAACCTTGAGTCAGTCCTTGCTAAGACTTCAGCTACGCCGATAATGCCTCCTTTTTCGCCAAACTTGAGCCCCGTAACCGCTTATGTTGTCCAGAACCCTGTTGTGCCTCGCTGTCTTTACTGCTTCTACCCCTGTGCTGGCCGATACGGTCTGGTTGAAAAACGGTGATCGCCTGACCGGCAAGATCAAGGTTTTCGACGGCGGCAAACTGCTGATCCAGACTGAATACGCGGGTGCAATCCCGGTGGACTGGAAGCAGGTGAAAACCCTGGAAAGCGACCAGGAACTGCTGGTCAAGCAGGATGCCTACACCGGCGAGAAGGCCAAGTCCCTGCACCCGGCGGAGGATGGCAAGGTGGTCCTGGCCAACGGCGAGACGCCCAAGACGGTGGAGTTGGCCAGCATCCAGCAGATCATCAAGCCCAAGCCGGTGATCGAGGATCTGGTGTGGAAGGGCAACGTCGACGTGGCGCTGGACTACAAGCGTGCGGAAAAAGACACCGACGATTATGACATCGACTTCAAGACCACCGCCCGTCACGGCAAGTGGCGGCATATCGCTGAAGGCGAATACAACCGCGAATTCCAGAACGATGTGGTCACCACCGACAACTGGAGTGCCGAGTACGCGCTGGACCGCTTTATTACCGACCAGTGGTTCTGGCAGGGGCGCTTGACCTACAAGCACGACAGGGTTGAAGACCTGCGTCGCCAGCGCACCGTCGGTACCGGTCCGGGTTATCAGTTCTGGGATGATGAACTGGGCGCGTTTTCCCTCGGCTCGCTGCTCAACCGCACTGACTATGAATACCAGGACGGCGGCAAGGACAACTTCTATTCCCTGGCCATGAAGTGGGACTACAACCGCTACCTGATCGGCAAGACCGTGGAGTTCTTCACCAACGGCGAAGTGGGCAAGCCCCTGGCCGGTCCTGCCGACTACGCCCTCGATGCCGAAATGGGCCTGCGCTACAAAGTCACCGAATGGGCATCGCTCAATCTCAAGGCCGAGCGCGACATCATCAGCGGCGGTTCGGACAGCGACTTGAGCAAGACCCGTTACACCGCAGGTTTTGGCGTGACCTGGTAAGCCTGCCACGGTACGAATGCGGACTTTTAATGTGGGAGCGGGCTTGCTCGCGATAGCGATGTATCAGTCGACATATTCGTTAACTGACCAGTCTGCTATCGCGAGCAAGCCCGCTCCCGCAGTTGTTTTTCGGCGTTGTTACAGGCGCAACCCCCCATCCAGCTCCAGGATGCGCCCGGTGTAATAGTCGTTCTCGAAGATATATCCCGCCGAATGGGCGATTTCTTCCGGGCGGCCCATGCGCTTGAGCGGGATCCCCGACGTCATCTTCTCCAGCGCCTCGGGCTTCATGCCCAGGGTCATCTCGGTCTCGATAAAGCCCGGCGCAATGCCCGCCACGCGAATGCCATAGCGCGCCAGTTCCTTGGCCCAGGTCACCGTCGCCGCCGCCACGCCGGCCTTGGCCGCCGAATAGTTGGTCTGGCCCACGTTACCCGCGCGGGAGATCGACGAGATATTGATAATGGCGCCCTGGTTTTTCAGCTCCACCATCTTCGCCGCCACTTCGCGGGTGCAGAGGAACACTCCGGTCAGATTGACGTCGATCACCGCCTGCCACTGGGCCAGGCTCATCTTGGTCATCTCGCCGTCCTTGACCTTGAGCAACAGGCCATCGCGCAGGATCCCGGCGTTGTTGATCAGACCGTGGATCGCGCCGAAATCATCGGCGATCCGTGCCACGGTGTAGGTCACCTGTTCTTCGTCTGCCACATTGCATAGATAGCTGCGCGCGGTGACGCCATGGGACTGGCATGCAGCCACTGCCGCATCGAGCTTTTCCTGATTGAGGTCCACCAGCGCCAGGTGGGCACCTTTACTTGCAAAATACTCGGCCATGGAACGGCCCAAACCCTGGCAACCGCCGGTGATAATGATTACTTTGTCGTTGAGATGCATTCGCATGTCCTGTGAGCAGATTTAAGCGGTTGCCCAAGTCCGTTTTTTGACGGAGTTTATCGAAGGAGTCATAAGTTGAGCGTCCACGTCGCCAAGAATGCCCGAGAACTACTGCTCAAGGAATACCGTGGGGCGCTCGCCACACACTCCAAAGCCATGCCCGGCTTCCCCTTTGGTTCGGTGGTGCCTTACTGCCTGGACGCCGAGGGCCGGCCGCTGATCCTGATCAGCCGTATTGCCCAGCACACCCATAACCTGCAAAAAGACCCCAAATGTTCGTTGCTGGTGGGTGAGCGCGAGGCGGATGACGTGCAGGCCGTCGGGCGCCTCACCTATCTTGCCGAAGCCGAAAAACTCGAGGACGAGGCGGCCATTGCTGCCGCCGCCGAGCGTTACTATCGGTACTTCCCGGATTCGGCGAACTACCACAAGGCCCATGATTTTGATTTCTGGGTCCTCAAGCCAGTGCGGCATCGCTATATCGGCGGTTTCGGGGCGATCCACTGGGTGGATCATCTGACCCTGGCCAACCCGTTCGCCGGCAAGGCCGAGTTGAGCATGATCGAGCACATGAACAGCGATCACACCAAGGCCATCGCCCACTATGTCGAACTGGCCGGCCTGCCGACCTTCGAGCCGGCGCAACTGGCCGGTATCGACGGCGAGGGCATGCATTTGCGCATCGGCCAGGGCCTGCACTGGTTGCCTTTTGCGGATACTTGCAACACTCCGACACAAGTGCGCGAGGCCCTGGTTTTCCTGGCCCATGCCGAGGCTTGGCCGAAAAAAGCCGTCACACACGCTTGAATTCACGAAAGGGCGACGTCATCTAAGGTCTAGTAGCAAGGCATTCTTGCGTTGAGGAACCATTTGATGCGCCCTTTTTTATTGCTCTTTCTGCTGTTTCCGGTGCTGGAGCTGTTCGTATTCGTCAAGGTCAGCGGGGCTATCGGGTTTTTCCCGGCGCTGCTGCTGATCATTCTCGGCTCGATGCTCGGCGTGTTCGTGCTGCGGATCGCCGGCCTGGCCACCGCACTGCGTGCTCGTGAAAGCCTGAACCGTGGCGAGTTGCCGGCCCAGACCATGCTCGAAGGCCTGATGATGGCCTTGGCCGGTGGCCTGCTGATCGTGCCGGGTTTTGTCAGCGATGTGCTCGGTTTGATCCTGCTGTTGCCATTCACCCGTCGGTTGCTGGCGGGCAAGCTGCGCCAGCGTGCCGAAGAAGCGGCGATCCGCCAGCGTGCCTTTGCCGACGACCTGCAACCCCGTGGCGGCCCGGCACCTCGCCAGCCGCTGGGGCGTGAAGGTGATGTGATCGAAGGCGAGTTCGAGCACCGCGACTCCAAGTAATACCCTCCCTGGCATGGCCCCTGCGGGTGCCTTGCCGGAGTAAAAATTTTCACCGCTGGCCCTTGTAATAAGCATATACGCCCTTATGTAACGGTCACCGCAAGGTTTCTGGTGGCGACACCAGACAGACTTCCGCGTTTCGCTTGGCGAACCGCGACCGGCACCGCCGGACTACCACCAGCCGGTACTGATACCGGCCGATGAAACTTACAATTAGGAGAGATCGACAATGAGCAAGCTTCGTCCTCTGCACGACCGCGTCGTTATCCGTCGCAGCGAAGAAGAAAAGAAAACCGCTGGCGGTATCGTTCTGCCAGGTTCGGCTGCTGAAAAAGCCAACCACGGTGTGATCCTCGCAGTTGGCCCAGGCAAGACGCTGGAAGACGGTCAAGTACGTGAGCTGGCTGTGAAAGTGGGTGACAAGGTTGTATTCGGTCCTTACTCCGGCAGCAACACTGTGAAAATCGACGGCGAAGACCTGCTGGTGATGGCCGAGAACGAGATTCTCGCTGTCCTGGAAGGCTGATTTTTCCGCTCATTTTCCCGTTACTACAAAGTATTTAAGGAATATCGATCATGGCTGCTAAAGAAGTTAAATTCGGCGATTCCGCCCGTAAGAAAATGCTCACCGGTGTCAACATCCTGGCTGACGCAGTAAAAGCGACCCTGGGCCCGAAAGGCCGTAACGTGATCATCGAGAAGAGCTTCGGCGCTCCGACCATCACCAAGGACGGCGTTTCGGTCGCCAAAGAAATCGAACTGGAAGACCGTTTCGAAAACATGGGCGCGCAGCTGGTCAAAGACGTTGCCTCCCGTGCCAACGATGACGCAGGCGACGGCACCACCACCGCCACCGTTCTGGCTCAGGCAATCGTCAACGAAGGCTACAAAGCCGTCGCTGCCGGCATGAACCCGATGGACCTCAAGCGCGGCATCGACAAGGCGACCATCGCCATCGTTGCTGAGCTGAAAAGCCTGTCCAAACCATGCGCTGACACCAAGGCTATCGCTCAGGTAGGCACCATCTCCGCCAACTCCGACAGCTCCATCGGCGACATCATTGCCGAAGCCATGGAAAAAGTCGGTAAAGAAGGCGTGATCACCGTTGAAGAAGGCACTGGCCTGGAAAACGAACTGTCGGTTGTAGAAGGCATGCAGTTCGACCGTGGCTACCTGTCCCCGTACTTCGTCAACAAGCCAGAGACCATGGTTGCCGAGCTGGACAGCCCGCTGATCCTGCTGGTCGACAAAAAGATCTCGAACATCCGCGAAATGCTGCCAGTACTGGAAGCCGTTGCCAAAGCCGGCCGTCCACTGCTGATCGTTTCCGAAGACGTTGAAGGCGAAGCCCTGGCGACTCTGGTTGTGAACAACATGCGCGGTATCGTTAAAGTCGCAGCCGTCAAGGCTCCAGGCTTCGGCGATCGTCGCAAGGCCATGCTGCAGGACATCGCCGTCCTGACTGGCGGTACCGTTATCTCCGAAGAGATCGGCCTGAGCCTGGAAAGTGCCACCCTGGAAAACCTGGGTAGCGCCAAGCGCGTGACCATCTCCAAGGAAAACACCATCATCGTTGACGGTGCTGGCGTGGAGCAGGACATCCAGGCGCGCATCACCCAGATCCGTGCCCAGGTTGCTGAAACCTCCTCGGACTACGACCGTGAAAAACTGCAAGAGCGCCTGGCCAAGCTGTCCGGCGGTGTTGCAGTGATCAAGGTTGGCGCTGGTTCCGAAGTTGAAATGAAAGAGAAGAAAGCCCGCGTTGAAGACGCCCTGCACGCAACCCGCGCAGCCGTCGAAGAAGGCGTGGTACCTGGCGGTGGCGTTGCGCTGATCCGTGCCCTGGAAGCCTTGGTCGGTCTGACCGGCGACAACGCTGACCAGGACGTGGGTATTGCTGTACTGCGTCGTGCTGTTGAAGCACCGCTGCGCCAGATTGCTGCCAACTCCGGCGACGAGCCGAGCGTTGTGGTCAACGAAGTCAAGAACGGCAAAGGTAACTACGGTTACAACGCTGCGACTGGCGTCTACGGCGACATGATCGAAATGGGCATCCTGGACCCTACCAAGGTGACTCGTTCCGCGCTGCAAGCGGCATCCTCCATCGGCGGTCTGATCCTGACCACCGAAGCTGCGATCGCTGATGCACCGAAGAAAGAAGGCTCGGCTGGCGGCGGTATGCCAGACATGGGCGGCATGGGTGGCATGGGCGGCATGATGTAAGCCAGCCTTACCCCTGATGCATAAAAGCCCCGCCTGAGTGATCAGGCGGGGCTTTTTTATGGGCGCTTTTCGAGTCAGCGCGCACTCATTTGAGGGACGGCGTCTTTCGCGCCTTTCCAGGCTAACAGGTGTTGCTTGAAGTCATGACTGGCTGCCTGGTAGTAAGTGATCGCACGTTGGATCAACGGGTCATTGCTGTCTACCCGGGACTCCTGGCTCGCGCCCAGGGCCTGGTCATGGCGCCGCAGGCCTTGGCGGGGGCTGAGGATTGCCAGGTTGGTGCCGTCAAACAAGCCCAGGTGCTGATAGTTGCCGATCACTACGCGAGGAGGCAGCGGGTTGTCTTGCAGCAGGTTGCGTCCGAAAAACGTCGATTCATAGCTCAGGTTCAACAGACCCAGGAGTGTCGGGGCGAGGTCGATCTGGCTGGCCAGTTGCGCGCTTTCCCGGGCCTCGATCAATTTCGGCGCATAGATAAACAGTGGAATCTGGTAGTTGGCGACGGGCAAGTCTTCCTTGCCCGCGCTGCCGGCGGTGTGGTCGGCGACAAACACAAAGATCGTATTGTCGAACCACGGTTTTTGGCGCGCAGCCTGTAGGAATTGGCCGATGGCGTAGTCAGTGTATTTCACCGCACCGTCGCGACCGTTGCCGGACTTGATGTCGATCCTGCCGTCCGGGTAGGTGTAGGGGCGATGGTTGGAGGTGGTCATCAACTGCAGCAGGAACGGTTGCTGCTTGGCATAACCGGCATCCGCCAGCTTCAAGGTTTGCTTGAAGAGGTCTTCATCGGCCATGCCCCAGGCGTTTTTAAAGCTGATTTCGGATTCGGCGACACTGCTCTGGTCAACCACCCGGTAACCGTTGCCGCTGAAAAACGCATTCATATTGTCGAAGTAGCCGCGGCCGCCATACACAAACACGCTGTCATAACCGATTGCACTGAGCTGCTGGCCCAGGCTGGCGAAGCCGCTTTCGCGACCAATCCGTTTGACGATGGAGCGCCCCGGAGTGGGCGGGATGGCCAGGGTAATGGCTTCCAGGCCTCGGTCGGTGCGGGTGCCGGTGGCGTAGAAGTTGCTGAAATACAGGCTGTGTTTGCGCAACTCATCAAGGTTGGGGGTCAGGTTGCGGTCGTCGCCATTGCTGCCCATGTATTTGGCGCTGAAGCTTTCGATGGTCACCAGCACGATATTGGGTTTGCGCAACGTGCCGGGGTTGTCGATGGCGCGGCGGATATCCAGTGGATCGGTGCCAATGAACCGGGCATTGGGTTCACTGAGTTCTGCCCGTAGCTGGCGGGCCACGATATCGCTCGGCAGGCTTTTGTAGAACTGGCTGTAGTCCAGTTCATTGTTGCGGAACGCGGCGAAGAATTGGTATGGGCCATTGCTGGCCAGTTCGTTGTTATAGGCGTTGCCACCCTGGGTACGCGGGCTGTCCTGGCTGACCAACTGCAGGCTCAGGCCGGCAACCACCAACAATCCCACGGCATTGAGTAAGCGCCCACGCATGGCCGGCAGCGGCGAGTCGAGTGCTGCGTTGAACAGCTTGCGCAAGGCCAGGCTCAGGACAATCGCCAGTATTGCCAACAGGCCCAACAGTTTGCCGATTGGGTAGGACTCCAGCAGGTTGTTCAACACCTCATCGGAATACACCAGATAGTCGACGGCGATAAAGTTGAAGCGCACGCCGAACTCATCCCAGAACAACCATTCGGCCACCGAGGTGAACAGCATGGCGAACAGGCTGACGGTCAGTACGCCTTGCAGGAACCAGCGGTGGCCGCGCCGCCGCCACAAAGCCGGTGGGCACAGCAGTAGGTACAGGCCCAGGGGCAGCGCGGCATAGGCCAGGAAACCCAGGTCGTAGAGCAGGCCCACACCGAACACCGGCAGCAGGTTGCCGCCGACTTCATCCAGGTGGGTAATGAGCAGTACGCTGCGGGTCAACAGAAAAATAACCAGCCAAGCGCCGGTCACCAACAGCAGATAGCGCATTGGCGCAGTTTTGATAAAACCCATATCCAAGTTCCTTATATCAATGGGGGGCGATTTTCACTCTGGTACTGTAGTCAAGCTGTGAACCGATAGTGAAAAACTCGTTGCACCAGTCAATCAGTTGAAAAGAGTAATAGGTCAGCCCCTCAGGCCTAGCGGTAAGCCCGGCTTGGCCTTAAGCTGCGCGAGCCAACACGGCCGTTACCGCGTACGGAGACACTGCCCATGCGAATTTTATTGGTTGAAGACAACCGCGATATTCTGGCCAACCTGGCGGATTACCTGGGGCTCAAGGGCTACACCGTGGACTGTGCGCAGGACGGTTTGTCAGGCCTGCACCTGGCCGCCACCGAGCATTACGACCTGATCGTGCTCGATATCATGCTGCCCGGCATTGATGGCTACACCCTGTGCAAACGCCTGCGTGAAGACGCGCGCCGCGATACGCCGGTGATCATGCTCACCGCCCGCGATCAATTGGACGACCGCCTGCAAGGCTTCAAGTCGGGTGCCGACGACTACCTGCTCAAGCCGTTTGCCCTGTCGGAGTTGGCCGCACGCATCGAAGCGGTGCTGCGCCGGGCCCAGGGTGGCGGGCGGCGGGAGTTGCAAGTCGGCGATTTGTCCTACGACCTCGACACCCTGGAAGTGACCCGCGAAGGGCGCCTGCTCAAGCTCAACCCGGTCGGCCTGAAATTGCTCGCGGTGCTGATGCAGAAAAGCCCTCACGTCCTGCGCCGCGAAGTGCTGGAAGAAGCCCTGTGGGGCGATGACTGCCCGGACAGCGACAGCCTGCGCAGCCACGTCCACCAACTGCGCCAGGTGATCGACAAGCCATTTGCCAAGCCATTGCTGCAAACCGTGCATGGCGTGGGTTATCGCTTGGCCGAGGGCCGTGATGGAGTTTAAGCAAAGCCTTGCCCAGCGGATCATCATCGCCTTTGCGCTGATGAGCGCGCTGGTAGCGGGGGCCTTTGCCATGGGCATCGTTGCCACGGTGCACCTGGTGGAAGAAAAACTGATTTCGGCGGGCCTGGGCGGCGACCTGCAACGCCTGCTGTTGATGGACAGTGTCGAAGACTGGCGTCACCGCCCCGAGCCGGACCAGTTGTTCTACTTCAGCGGCGGGCGTGGGGATTTCCAGCTGCCCAAGGACTTGCGGCACCTGGACGCCGGCTTTCACGAAGTGTTTCGCGATGCGCTTTCCTACCATGCGATGGTCGAAATCGTCGATGGCCGTCGGTATGTCCTATTGCAAGACCAAAGCGATTTCGAAGAGCGCGAGCGCGTGCTGTTTGCGGTGGTGCTGGTGGGGTTTGTCCTCAGCCTGGCGCTGGCGGTATTCCTCGGCTGGGTCCTTGCCCGCAAGGTGATGGCACCGGTAGTACGCCTGGCGCGCCAAGTGCGGCATCGTGACCAGTTGTTGGGCCTGGCCCCACCGTTGGCCCCGGACTACGCGGCCGACGAAGTAGGCGAGTTGGCGGTGGCTTTCGATGCGACCCTTGGCCGTTTGCGCCAGGCCCTGACCCGCGAGCGCCTGTTCACCAGCGATGTCAGCCATGAGTTGCGCACCCCCTTGATGGTGCTGGCCAGTTCCTGCGAGCTGCTGCTGGAAAACCCGGCCATTGATTCACGGGGACGCAAACAGGTCGAGCGCATCGCCCGGGCCTGCGAGGAAATGCGCGAACTGGTACAGACCTTCCTGATGCTCGCTCGTGCCCAGCACGATGACACCACGATGTCGCCCCAGGTCAGCCTGGCCGAGGTCGCGGAGGGCTTGCTGGGGATCTGGCGCGACCCCATCGAGCGCAAGGGCATCGAGTTGTTCTACCAGCCGGGCAACCCACTCGATACCCGCTACAACGCCACCTTCCTGCATGCGGTCATGGGCAACCTGCTGCGTAATGCCCTGCACTACACCGAGCAGGGGTTTATCCGCCTGACCCTGGAACCCACCGGCTTTGTGGTGGAAGACAGCGGCGTGGGGATTCCCGAAGACAAGCGCGAGGCCATGTTTGAGCCGTTTGTGCGCGGCAACGAAAAGCGCGGTGATGGCCTGGGCCTGGGTTTGTCGCTGGTCCAGCGCATCTGCGAAAGCCAGGGCTGGGTGGTCAGCCTCAGCACCATGGAGCCTAGCGGCTGCCGTTTCCATGTTGAATTGAGCCACGTCAAATCCTGATCTCTTCCTGCCCCTATCCTGGGGCAGACTCCTTCCTTTTCGACGAAGATGGCTTCCTGCCATGCTTTTTCCCTGTAAAACCTTGTAATTCTTTAGGGTTAGACGGGACGTTTTTTTCACAAAGGGTTGACCTGCGGATGACGTGCGACTGCTTAAGGTTGTAGGCATCAGTCCAGGAGACTCGTTGATGGCTACTCCGATCAAGCTTGAATTTTCCGCAAAGTACGACGACCGGCACGCTCAGCAATATTTGCACAAGCACCAGGACACTTTGGCGCGCCGGCTGTCCCACAAACGCGACGAACAATTGGCCCGTGGTGCGCTGGCGATGGCCGGCGAGCCCGGCCTGGTATTGGACTTGCCGTGCGGCGCCGGGCGTTTCTGGCCGCTGCTGGCCGAAAAGCCCAACCGGATCATTATCGGTGCGGACAATTCCGAGTCCATGTTGAACATCGCCATGGGGGCGCAACCGGCGGATGTGGTCAAGCAGGTACGACCCTTGCAGACATCTGCGTTTGATATCGATTTGCCAGATAACGCCGTGGACAGCATTTTTTGCATGCGCCTGTTGCATCACATCGGCGAGCCGGCGCATCGCATGGCGATATTGAAGGAATTTCAACGAGTTACCCGCGACAGTGTGATTGTTTCATTGTGGGTGGATGGCAATTTCAAGGCCTGGAAACGCAAGCGCCTGGAAGTGCAGCGCCGCAACAAAAGTGAGCAGGACAGTTACCGAAATCGATTTGTGTTACTGGCTGCTACTGTTGAGGCTGAGTTTGAGCAAGCTGGTTTCCGCGTCCAGGAGTGTTTGGACTTCATACCGCTGTATGCCATGTGGCGAGTGTACGTATTGCGCAAGAGGTAGCAGGATGGTGGTTGAGTACGTAGCAGGCAGTCACGTAGCTCCTGAGGAGCGGTTCGATTATTTCTGGCGGCAGCAGGGCGAGTGGGTCGAGGAACCCAATCGACGTCGGGGTGGCGAAAGCGGCGTACAGCGGGTGATCGGTACCAATGGGCGCTTGCTCTACAGCAAGCGCCAGACAGGCCATACCTACCGCAGCTGGCTGCATCCCTTTGGGCGGCCTACGGTGCTACGCGAGCGTGATGCGCTCAGGGGCCTGCGCTTGCTCGATGTAGGTGTTCCGGAGCTGGTGTTCTGTGGTGCCCGTCGTGATCCGGACCACCAGTGGAAGGCCTTGCTGGTGACGGCTTCATTGGACGGATTCGTGGAAATCGACAACTGGTACGCCGCCGGCGGTCGCGAGCAATGCGGGGAGCTGGTGCATGAGCGCCTGCTGGCTGAATTGGCGCAGACCCTGGCGCGTATGCACAAGGGGCGCTGGCAGCATGGCTGCCTGTACAGCAAGCATATTTTTGTGCGGGTCAGCGGGGCGGGTGAGGGCGCGACGGTCGAAGTGGCGCTGCTGGATCTCGAGAAGTGCCGCCAACGCTTGACCGCCCGCCGGGCCGCCGCCCATGACATGCAGCAATTGCGTCGCCATTCGTCGTGGAATACCGCCGACTGGCAAAAACTCAGCTACTTTTACCAAGCGGCGTTTGGCAGCGCTATCAAGGGTTTAACCTAATGAAGCTAGAAATAGCACGAGGTTTGTTTCTGTTGGGGGCCTTGGGCATCGCATCCCTGGCCCTGGCTGCCTGGGAGCAGCCCCGTACAGAAGTCCTCAGCGCGGTACACAGTGGCGGGCAATGCCCGCTGCCACGGATCGCGAAGACCGCTGGGGTCACGCAGCCTGATCATCAGCTTTTGCTGTTTATGTTTGGGATGTCCCAAGGCATGAGGCCTGCGAGTTGAAGAGATTGACGCCCCGATAAAAGGCCTCGCATAGCGAGGCCTTTTTTGTGGACCACGGCAGAGCCCGAGCGCGCAACTACATCCCTTGTAGGAGCCGGCTTGCCGGCGATGACGCCAGTAAGAACACCTCGGGGATGTCAGGTATCCAACGTGATCGTTAACGACCATCGCCGGCAAGCCGGCTCCTACAGTGGGCGTCAACGATCAGGTCAGTGCCGTTACCGCGCCCATGGATAGGTACTCAATCAGCCAAGGGATCACGCTTGGCCAGCAACGTATACACACACGGCAATACAAACAAAGTAAACAAGGTGCCCACCGACATCCCCGTGGCAATCACCATTCCGATATCAAACCGACTGACCGCCCCGGCCCCCGTGGCAAAGATCAACGGCACCATGCCAAACACCATCGCCGCCGTGGTCATCAATACCGGGCGCAGGCGAATCGCCGCGGCTTCTTCTACCGCTTCTCGGGGTGTCAGGCCCTTGTCCTTGCGCAACTGGTTGGCAAACTCGACGATCAGGATCCCATGCTTGCTGATCAGCCCGATCAACGTCACCAACCCCACCTGGGTGTAGATGTTCATGCTCGACCAGCCGAGGAACAACGGGATCAACGCGCCGCAGATCGACAGCGGCACCGTCACCAGTATCACCAGCGGGTCACGGAAGCTCTCGAACTGTGCCGCCAGCACCAGGAAGATGATCGCCAGCGCCAGGCCAAAGGTGATCCACAACGCGCTGCCTTCCTGGATGAACTGGCGCGAGGCGCCGCTGTAGTCGAAGGCATAGCCGGCCGGGGTTTCTTCGATGGCGATCTGGCGCACGGTGTCGATAGCCTCGCCCATGCTGACAATCGGGAAGCCCGAGATCAGCGCCGAGTTGAGTTGCTGGAACTGGTTCAGTTGGCGCGGGCGGGCACGGTCGCTGACGCTGATCAAGGTCGACAGCGGCAGCAGTTCGCCCTGGGTGTTTTTCACGTAGTAATTGTTCAGCCACTCGGGGTTGTCCCGGTAGGCCCGTTCCACCTGGGCGATCACCTTGTAGCTGCGCCCATCAATGGTGAACCGGTTGATCTCTGCCTCCGCCAGCAAGGTCGCCAGGGTGCTGCCCAAGTCCTGCATCGACACCCCCATCTGCGCCGCCTTGGCGCGGTCGATGTCCACCACCACCTCGGGCTTGTCGAACGCCAGATCGATATCCACGAAGGCGAACTTGCCCGACTCCATGGCGCGCTTTTTCACACGGGCGGCCACTTGCAGCAACGACTCGTAGTCATTGGGGGTGTTGATCACAAAACCGAAGGGCAGGCCTTCACCGGTGCCCGGTAGCGACGGCAAATTGAAGCCGAACACCTGCAAGCCGGGGATCTGCTCCAGGCGTTTCTGCACCTCAGGCAGGATCTGCATTTGCGTGCGGTCGCGCTCGTTCCACGGCTTGAGCAGGAAGCCGCCGATACCCGATTGCACCCCGTTGAACCCATTGATCTGGAACGAGGAGTAGTACTCCGGGAAGTCCTTGAAGATTGCGATGAACTCGTCGGTGTAGGTGTTCAGGTAGTCCAGGTTGGTCGGCTGCGGCGCGCTGGCCATCATGAAGATGATGCCCTGGTCTTCGTCGGGGGCCAGTTGCGACTGAGTGAACTTGAGGAACACCGGGATCAGGCACAGCACGATCAAGGCAAACACAATCACCACCGGCCGGGTGTTCAAGGTGCCATGCAGCATTGTCTGGTAGCGGCGCTTGAGGCCTTCGAAGATGCGGTCCAGGCGGTGGCTCAGGCCGCTGGGGTTTTCGTCGTGGCGCAACAGCAGGGCGCACATCATCGGCGACAGGGTCAGGGCGACGATGCCGGAAATCACCACCGCACCGGCCAGGGTCAGGGCGAACTCCTTGAACAACGCCCCGGTCAGCCCCTCCAGGAAGCCGATGGGCGCGTACACCGCCGCCAGGGTGATAGTCATCGACACCACCGGCACGGCAATCTCCCGCGCGCCTTCCAACGCGGCGTCCAGCGGCGTCTTGCCGTCTTCTATGTGGCGGTGGATGTTTTCCACCACCACAATCGCATCATCCACCACCAGGCCAATAGCCAGCACCATCGCCAGCAGCGTCAGCAGGTTGATGGAGTAGCCCATCAATTGCATGAAAAACAGCACGCCAATCATCGACAGCGGGATGGTCACCACCGGGATCACCACCGAGCGCAGCGCCCCGAGAAACAGGAACACCACGACGATCACGATCAACACCGCTTCAAACAAGGTCTTGACCACCTCGTTGATGGAGGCCTGGATAAACAGCGTGGCGTCGTAGGCGATTTCTGCCTTGAGGTTGGGCGGCAACTGGGATTCCAGCTCCGGCATCAGTTTGCGCACTTCCTTGATCACATCCAGCGGGTTGGCGCTGGGCGTGGCCTTGATGCCGATGTACACCGAGGGCGTGCCGCCAAAGGAGCTGATGGCGTTGTAGTTTTCCGCGCCCATTTCCACCCGCGCCACGTCGCCGAGCAGCACCCGGCTGTCGCCATCGGTCTTGACGGTGATGGCGGCGAAGGCTTCGGCGGTCTTCAGGTCGGTATTGGCGTTGATGCTGGTGACCACATACTCACCCTTCACTTCGCCGGCGGCGGAGAGGAAGTTGTAGTTGCGCACGGCATTGGTGACGTCGCTGGCGCTCAGGCCAAAGCCGGCGAGCTTGATCGGGTCCAGCCACAGGCGCATGGCAAATACCTGGTTGCCGAGGATCTCGGCTTCGGCCATGCCAGGCAGGGTCGCCAGCTTGGGCTGGATCACCCGCGACAGGTAATCGGTGATCTGCGGGTTGCTCAGTTGCTGGCTGGAGAAGCTGATGTACATCAGCGCCGAGGCATCCGCGGCCTCCTTGCTCAACACCGGGTCTTCGGCGTCCTGGGGCAGCTTGTTCTTGACCTCGTTGGCCTTGGCCAGCAGTTCGGTAAACAGCCGGTCGCTGTTGGCGCCGATCCGCGCATAGATGGAAATCACCGAGAAGTTCTGGCGACTGACCGAGGTCATGTAGTCGATGCCTTCGGCGCTCGCCAGGCTTTGCTGCAGCGGTTGGGTGATGTAGCCCTGGATCGTCTCGGCATTGGCCCCGGGGTAAGCGGTAGTCACCGTGATCAGGGCATTTTCCATGGACGGGTATTGGCGCAGCGGCAGTTTGCTGTAGGCCTGGAAACCCAGGAGCACGATCAGCAGGCTGACCACCATGGCCAGCACCGGGCGGCGGATAAACGTATCGGTAAACGCCATGGCTCAGTTCCTTGAACCGTCGTTGCGCGGAGGTTGGCCAGGGCTGGCCGGCAAGTTTTTATCCGCCGTGATGGCGATGTGCGCGCCGCTGTCGAGCTTGATTTGTCCGGCGCTGACCACTTGCTCGCCACTGCTCAGGCCCTGGGTGACCAGCACCAGGCCGTCGCGTCGTTCGCCGGTCTCGATAAAGCGCCGCTCGGCGATCAGGATCGGTTGGCCATTGGCATCTTTTTCGAGGCTGCCGTCCTCGGTCTTTTTCTGCGCTACGACGTAGGCTGAATTGCCGTAGAGGGTGTAGGTAATTGCACTTTCCGGTATCACCACCTGGGCTTGCGGGTCGGGCAACAGTACCTGCAGGCTGCTGAACATGCCCGGCAGCAGTTTAGTGTCCGGGTTGGCCAGGGTGGCCCGCACCAGCACGTTGCGGGTGCTGCTCTCGACTTTCGGGTTGATCGCACTGAGGGTACCGGGGAAGGTCAGTTTCGGGTAGGCCGAGACTTGCACCTGTACCCCCTGGCCGACAGCCAGCTTGGGCACCGATTGTTCGGGCACATAAAAGTCGACGTAGAGGCTGCTCAGGTCCTGCAAGGTGGCGATCACCGTGCCACTGGCCAGGTAGTCGCCCACATCGACCTGACGGATGCCGATAGTGCCGCTGAATGGCGCGACGATGTGTTTCTTGGCCAGGGAAGCCTTGAGCTGGTTGACCGTGGCCTTGTTTTTTTGCAGTTGCGCCGAGAGCCGGTCGAACTCGCCTTTGGAGATCGCCTGGCTGCCCACCAGTTGGCTGCCGCGCCCGTAATCGAGCTGGGCCAGGCCCAGGTCGGCCTGAGCGGTTTGCAGCAGGGCGTCTTCGACCGCGCTGTCGAGTTGCACCAGCGGTTGCCCGGCCTTGACCTTCTGGCCGGACTCGAACTGTACGTCCTTGACCGTTCCGGCAATCTCCAGGGCCAGGTTCACCCCCTGCAAGGCCTTGAGCGTACCCACCGCCGGCAGGCGCTGTTGCCAGGGTTGTTCGACCGCCGTGGCCACCGCCACGCTGATCGGAGTCTTGGGCGCGGAAAAGACCTGGATCTGCTGATAGATGGAAAAGGCTTTATAGCCCGCCAACAGCAGGACGATTAACAGGACAACGGCCAACATGATCAGCATGCGACGACGCAGCATATTCCGGTTCCTTGGAAAAAACTGAGGCAGACGAAGACGAACGATTGGGCACATTACTCCGAGTTTCGGCGCGATTCCAACTGGTAAATGCCGCCGCGTGCGCACAGGCTCAAGGGCAATGGTTTTGAGGCGCAGGGGAGTGGGAAAGGGGGGCAGGCCTTTCCCGCAGGAGGTCAGGGGGCGGGCGTATCGCGCTTGGCCAGCACCGTATACACGCAAGGCAGGACGAACAACGTGAACAAGGTGCCGATGGACATGCCGGTGGCGATCACCATGCCAATATCAAAACGGCTGACCGCCCCCGGACCGCTGGAAAACACCAGCGGGACCACCCCCAGTACGGTGGCGAACGTGGTCATCAGTACCGGCCGCAAGCGAGTCGCGGCGGCTTCCTCGATGGCGGCCCGCGCAGACAAGCCTTGCTCCTTGCGCAACTGGTTGGCGAATTCGACGATGAGGATGCCGTGCTTGCTGATCAGGCCGATCAGTGTGACCAGGCCTATTTGTGTGTAGATGTTCAGGGTCGACCAGCCGAGGAACAGCGCGATCAGCGCACCGCAGATCGACAGCGGCACGGTCACCAGGATCACCAGTGGGTCACGCAGGCTTTCAAACTGTGCCGCCAGCACCAGGCCGATGATCGCCAGGGCCAGGCCGAAGGTGCCCCACAGCGCATTGCCCTCCTGCACGAACTGGCGCGTGGCGTTGCTGTAGTCAAAGGTGTAGCCCGCCGGTGCCTCCTCCCGGGCGATGGTTTGCACGGTCTCCAGCGCGTTGCTCATGCCGACGATCGGATACGCCGAGACCAGCACCGAATTGAGCTGCTGGAACTGGTTCAACTGCCGTGGGCGTACCTGTTGGCTGGACACGCTGATCAGTGTCGACAACGGTATCAACTGGCCCTTGGCATTTTTTACGTGGTAGTGGCTCAGCCAGCCCGGATTGTCCCGGTAGCTGCGTTCGACCTGGGCAATCACTTTGTAGAGATTGCCGTCGATCCTGAAACGGTTGATTTCTGTCTCTGCCAGCAAGGTCGCCAGGGTCAGGCTCAGGTCTTCCATGGACACGCCCATCTGCGCGGCCTTGACCCGGTCGATGTCAATCATCACCTCGGGCCGGTCGAACGCCAGGTCGATATCCACGTAGGCAAATTTCCCAGAATCGATTGCCCGTTGCTTGACGCGTTCGGCCACCTCCAGCATCGATGTGTGGTCCTGCTGGGAACTGATCACAAAACCAAAGGGCAGGCCCTCGCCGGTGCCCGGCAAGGACGGCAGGTTAAAGGCAAACACTTGCAGGCCAGGGATGCTGTCGAGCTTTTTGCGCAGGGGCGCCAGGACCTCCATCTGCGTACGCTTGCGCAGGTTCCAGGGCTGCAACTGGAAACCACCAACCCCTGAATGCACACCGTCCAGGCCATTGATCTGGAACGAGGCCTGGTATTCGGGCAGGGTCTTGAACTGCTCGATAAACGCCTGAGTGTAGGTATTGAGGTAGGCCAGGTTGGTCGGCTGCGGCGCACTGGCGAGGATAAAGATCAGGCCCTGGTCCTCATCGGGGGCCAGTTCCGAGAGGGTGAAGATGAGCATGGCCGGAATCAGGCCGAGTACCAGCAGGGCGAACACGATAACCACCGACTGCGCCCCCATGATCTGGTGCAGGCGGCGCTGATAGCGTTGTTTCAGGCTATTGAAGAACCGGTCGAGGATCAGCGCCAGGCCCTGTGGCTGTTGTTCCGGGCGTAGCAACAGGGCGCACATCATCGGTGACAGGGTCAGTGCGACGATGCCGGAAATCACCACGGCGCCGGCCAGGGTCAGGGCAAACTCCTTGAACAGTGCACCGGTCAGGCCCTGGAGAAAGCCGATGGGCGTATACACCGCCGCCAGGGTGATGGTCATGGAGATCACCGGCATACACACCTCCCTGGCACCCTTGATCGCGGCCTCGAGGGGAGATCGGCCTTTTTCGATATGCCGGTGGATGTTTTCCATCATCACAATGGCGTCATCGACCACCAGGCCGATGGCCAGCACCATGGCCAGCAGCGTCAGGACGTTGATCGAATAACCCATCAGTTGCATGAAAAACAGGCTGCCGATCAGCGACAGCGGAATGGTGATGACGGGAATCACCACCGAGCGTAACGAGCCGAGAAACAGGAACACCACCAGCACCACAATCAGGATGGCTTCCATCAGGCTCGACAGAACGTGCTCGATTGAGGCGTTGATATACAGCGTCGAGTCGTAGGCAATGTCCGCATGCAGTTGGGGCGGTAGTTGCGCCTGCAATAGTGGCATCAGGTCGCGCACGCGCTTGCCCAGCTCCAGCGGGTTGGCATCGGGGGTGGGCTTGATGCTGATATAGGTTGCGGGCAGGCCGTTGAAAGAGCTGAAGCTGTCGTAGTTCTGGGCGCCTAGCTCCACTCGCGCTACATCACCGAGACGCACCTGGCTGTCGCCGCTGGTTTTCAAGGTAATGGCCCGGAAGCCTTCAGCCGATTGCAGTTCGGTATTGGCCGTGACGCTGGTTACCACGTACTCGCCGGTGGCATCGCCGGCGATAGACTGCACGTTGTAGCGCTTGATGGCCTGGGTCACATCGCTGGCGCTCAAGCCAAACCCGGCGAGCTTCAGCGGGTCGAGCCACAGGCGCATGGCAAAGCTCTGGTTGCCGATGATCTGCGCCTCGGCCATGCCCGGTAACGTCACCAGGCGCGGCTGTACCACCCGCAGCAGGAAGTCGGTGATTTGCGCGTTGTTCATGGTGTCGCTGGAAAAGCTCAGGTACATCAGCGCGGTGTTGTCTGCGGCGACTTTGCTCAGGACCGGATCGTCAATATCCCGGGGCAGTTGATTGCGCACTTCATTGGTCTTGGCCAGCAGCTCGGTGAACAAGCGGTCGCTGTCGGCACCGACGCGGCCATAGATGGAAATAATCGACACATTCTGCCGGCTGGAAGAGCGCATGTAGTCGATGCCTTGCGCGCTTGCCAGGCTTTTCTGCAACGGTTGCGTGATATAGCTCTGCACGGTCTCGGCGCTGGAGCCCGGCGCGAGCGTGGTCACCGTGATCAGTGCACTTTCCATCTGCGGGAACTGGCGCAGCGGCAGTTTCCCGTAGGCCTGCCAGCCCAGCAACACGATCAACAGGCTGACGACCAAGGCCAGCACGGGGCGGCGGATAAACAGATCGGTGAAGGTCATTCGGCGTGCTCCGGAGGGGGCGCCAAGGGCGGTTCATCGGGTTGTGTGCGATCAATACTGATATGCACCGGGGTGCCGTTCTGCAGCTTGATCTGGCCCGCCGTGACGACCTGTTCGCCTTTGGCCAGGCCCTTGGCAATCACGATATCGCCATCGCGTCGCTCGCCCGTTTCAACCAGGCGTTGTTCAGCGATCAGGCCCCCTGGGCCCTCATTGCCGGTGTGGGGTTTCACGACGTATACGTACTGGCCGTATGGGCTGTAGGCGATCGCGCTTTCCTGGATCACGACATGGGAGGAGGGGGTGTCCAACAGCACCTGCAAATGGGCGAACATCCCCGGTAGCAGATATTTGTCCGGGTTGGCCAGAGTCGCACGCACCAACACATTTCGCGTGTTGTCGTCGACGATGGGGTCGATGGCACTGATGCTGGCGCGACTGAAAAGCCCTGGCCGTGCCGAAACTTCAACCTGCACCGGCTGGCCGATCTTGATCAGTTGGACGGCCTGCTCGGGGACATGAAAGTCCACGTAAAGGCTGCGGGTGTCCTGCAGGCTGGCGATCACCGTGGAGCTTTGCAGGTAGTCACCGATGTTGACCTGACGGATACCGATAGTGCCGTCGAACGGCGCGACGATCTGTTTTTTTGCCAGGGCCCAGCGGCGCTGTGCAACCAGGGCCTTGTTGCGGTTGAGCTCGGCGGACAGGCGATCGAACTCGCCCTGGGAGATGGCATTGATACCCACCAGTTGGTGCCCACGCTGAAAGTTCTGCAGCGCCAGGCTGCGATCGGCCAGGGCCACGTCCAACTCGGCCTGTTCGGCCTGGTGTTCGAGCTGCAGCAGGGTTTGCCCGGCCTTGACCGCCTGCCCCGAGTCGAAGTGCAACTGAGTGACGACGCCGGGTACCTCGATACTCAGGTTGATACCTTGCAACGCCTTGAGCGTACCGGCCGCGGGCAACTGGCGCTGCCAGGGTTTTTCCACGGCATTGGCCACGGCCACGCTGACGGGGGGCTTGGGCGCATGCAGCAATTGCAGTTGCTGGTAAATCCAGAATGCCTTGTAGCTGGCAAGCATCAGCACGACCAAGAGGACGATGCTGAGCATGGTAATCATCCGGCGGCCCGGCATAGTTGCTTCCTTGTGAGGGTGACGTGGTGCGTGGGGCGCACGCAGGAGCGCCGCTGGCACGGTGAGCCACGCAGTCTTCACTAGAAAGGCGGGTGCTATAAGACGCAAAGTCGCGAGTGTGTGTGTGAAGTCTGCTCCCTCGTCGAGGGGCGTTTTCACAGGTCGCGTAGGATTTTTTCAGTGGGGCGGCTCCCAGGTATCAGCCCGGGAGCGCTGCGATGGCGTCAGATCAAATGCAGGTGGTTATCCCAGAACCCAGTTGGCAGATCCAGGGGCTTGGCCACCAGTTGAGGCTGGCGGCAATCGTAGAAACGGCAGCGGCCCTGGCCGGATGTCACGACAAACCCGTCCGCTACCGCACCCACGCCGGCACAGTCGGGCAACGGCCCGTCCAGGCGCAGTTCGCCGCTGTCCATGTCCCAGATAAAGAAGCGATTGCCCCGTGGCGCGGTCAGTGCCACCAGGCGCAGCTCACTGTGTACCGCCACGCTGGCGGTGTAGTGCCCCATGGCCTGCAACTGCTCGTCCGCCACCGGGAACGCCACGAACGGCTGGCCCGGACGCTTGATCGCCAGCAGCTCGGAACGCTCCTGTGACGGGCCCATGAACTGTTGCCCGGTGAGGATCGTGCCATCGCTGGCGATCCCCATATGGCGCACGCTGTTCATGGGCTGGCCGAGGGTTTCCTTGCTCAGTAGCGTGCCGTCGCGCTGCATCAGTACCAGGCTGGGTTCCATGGCGTTGAGGTTCATCTCGACCCGGCTTTCGGCCTCGGTGCGGATCCCGCCATTGGCCACGATCAGAGTCTCGCCATCGGGCATCCACGACACCTGGTGCGGGCCGATGCCGTGGGTGGAAAGCTCCCCACTGTGCACCAGGCGCTCACCTTCGAACCGGTACACCCCCAACAGGCCGCGACCGGGGTCGGTGGTGTCGTTTTCCGTGGCATACAGCCAGCCGCCACTCTTGTGGATCACCGCATGCCCATAAAAGTGCCGGTTGGCCTGGGACGTCACGGTTTGCAGCAGCGTGCCGTCGCGCAGGTCCACCAGGTAGCTCTCGGTGCCCGGGCGGCGGGCCACGAACAGCGCGATGGGCAGGCTCGGGTGGTTGATGATGTCGTGGCAACGCTGGCCAACCTGGGTGGCGAACACCTGGCTGCCATCCAGGCGATAGCCCACGGCGTAGTGCTTGCCATCGCCATCATCCCGGGCCGACAGCAGCAGCGGGCTGTCGCCCTTGCGCTTGAACAGCGTCCAGCCGCCCAGGGTGATTGCACTGAGCAGCACGCTACCAATGGCCAAAGCCTGTCGCCTGAGCATCATCAGTCACCGTCGTTGGCATTGAAGCCCAGTTGGATGCCCAGCGCCTTGGCCAGCTCGCCTTCGTGCAGGCGGTGGACGACGTTGAGGCTGTCGTAGATAGCGTTGAGTTGCTCGCGCCCGGCGTCGTCGGCCAGCAGTTCATTGAGCGAACGCTGGTTGCTGTCGAACAGTTTCAGGGAGGCTGCGTAGGCTGCGTCGATCTTTTCGGCCAGAGGCTTCTGGTCGGCAGGCAGCAGGCCGCGCAGGCCCTTGTTGTCGACCCCGACCCAAACGGTCTGGGCCGCCGCGAGGCTGGCTCGCAAGCCTTGCAGGGACGATTGGCTGCGCCACGCATCGGCCTGGAACGGCTGGGGGATGCCCTTGGACAGGCGACCCATCGGTGTGCCGAGTTTTTTCTTCAGGGTGTCCAGGGCCGTGACCTGCACGCGCAGCAGTTCGGCGATGGCTTCGTGGGAATCGGCGTAGCGCTGGTTAGGAAACTTGGTCATCTGCGCCAGCATGCCGTCGGTGCTGTTCCAACTGGCCAGAATCTCTTCGGCCAATTGTTTCTGGCGCTCGCCGATGGCGATCAGCAGCGGGCAGTAGCGGGCTTTCTGGGCGTCGTTGGCAATGTCGGTCTTGGCGTCATACAGGATGTATTCGTAGGCCGACAGGCCTTGCACCACAACGCTGGACTTGGCCAGGGCGGCGGCATCGATCTGCGGCTGGGCGGTGGCCAGTTGCTCGACCTGACGGCCAACGAGGTTTTTCTTGTCTGGCCAGAACTGCACCTGCCAGGCGCGATTGCCCTCGGCCAGCGGGCCGATCAGCAGCGGTTGCAACTCGGCCCAGGCTTTTTGCGCGTGGAGGAAATCGGCGCGGGCGGTCTCCAGGGATTCCTTGCCTTGGCAGTAAGCCAGGGCGCTGACGGCCAACTGCCGGTCAGCTTCGACCCAGCGGCTGTAGGTCGGCAGGATCACTTGCTTGGCAATGGCCGCCGAGGTGACCGCTTGCGGATCCTGCGGCGCGCAGGCGCCAAGGGCCAGGGCGGCGAGGCTGGTGAACAACAACTTGGGACGGAACATGTCGAGCTCCCTTCAATAATTGGGGCAAAGCTTATAGAGAATTCAGGAACGCGAGCAATGCTGCTCGCTGCTGCGCATTAAAAGACAACACCTGTTGCTGCGCCGCCTGGGCTTCACCGCCGTGCCACAGCACGGCTTCAAGCAGGTTGCGGGCGCGGCCGTCATGCAGGAACTGGGTGTGGCCACTGACGTTTTGTGTCAGGCCAATGCCCCACAACGGCGGCGTGCGCCAGTCGCGGCCACCGGCCTTGAATTCGGTACGGTTATCGGCCAGGCCCTCGCCCATGTCGTGCAGCAGCAAGTCGCTGTACGGGCGGATGACCTGGTTGGCCAGCTCCGGCTCGGCGGCATTGCTGGCCGTGGTGAACGTGGGCGTGTGGCACGCCTGGCACTCGGCCTGGAAAAACAAGTTTTTGCCGGCCAGCACCTGTTGCGCATTGACATCACGGCGCGCCGGTACGGCCAGGTTGCGGGTGTAGAACAGCACCAGGCGCAGGATGTTATCGCTGACTTCCTGCTCGCCATTTTCGCCATTGCCGTTGGGCGCCTGCCTACAGGCAACCTGTGCGTCGGTACAGTCATCCATGGGCCGCAGGCGGGTGGTCAGGCCCATATCACCAGAAAACGCGTGAACATTTTGTTGATTGAGGTTCGGTTGCCCGGCTTTCCAGCCAAAGCGCCCGAGCACGGTTTTTTGCTGGGCATCATCCCAGACCCAGTTTGGGCGGCCGAGCACGCCGTTTTTGTCCGGGCGTTTGCTGGCGTTTTGCAGGATGTCCGCGTCGCTGATGGCTTCGAGCAAGCCCAGGCCGATCATCGGCGGTGCTACACGGGCGGAAAACCGCGTATCCGGGTGCATCGGCCCGTAGCCGAGCTGGGTGATCTGCAGGCTCGGCTTGCGCAACTCCACCACCGTGCCGTCCTTGAACGTGACGTTGACCGGGGTGTAGTCGACCCGCACCTTGCCTTCCGGGACCACGCCGGGCACGGCCATGTCCTGCAACTGCCCGCCATACACCGGCTCGGGCACGATCCCCAACTGTTCGATGACCTTGGCATAGGGCGGCGAATCCGGGATCGACAGGCGCACCAGCATCGACACCGCGTTGCTGGCCTCAGGCAAGGGCGGATGCCCGCGGCCATCCTTGATATGGCAGTTCTGGCAGGCATTGGTGTTGAACAGCGGCCCCAGCCCATCACGGGCGGTGGTGGTGGCCGGGGCGATCACCCAGGGATTGCGGAAAAAGCTGTTGCCGACGCTGAAGTCCAGGCGGCGCGTTGGCGCCAGGTTGGCCGAGGGCAGCGAAAAGGCATTCTGGTCGGTCTTCCTTACCGTCGTGCTGCCTCCCGAACGCGCCTCACCCGGCTCGGCCTGGGTAAACGTCGGCGGCGGGGCGTCATCGCAGGCACTCAGGCTCATGGCCATCAAGAGTGCAGACAGGCGAAGAGGCAAGCGGGGCATCGATAATCCTGGAAGACGGGCGACGGTGGATGAAATTCAGGGGGCAAAGTCTAACAGGGCGGGGCGGATTGAATAAGAGCAATTATCGTTTGCTCCAATCTGATGCATTCCCGCTAGAATGGCCGCACATTTTTCCTGGAGGTGGCCAATGCAGGCTCTCGACGCTTTGCTCAACCGTGTTTCCGTACCGCGCCTGCTGGAGCCGGCCCCCACTGCCGAGCAGCGCGAAGTGCTGTTCGCGGCAGCCATGCGTGCACCGGATCACGGCCAACTGCGGCCTTGGCGCTTCCTCACCGTGGAAGGCGCGGCCCGTGAGCAAATGGGCACCCTGCTGGCCGAAGCGGCCCGCCTGCAAGACCCCGAGGCCCCGCAAGCGGTGATCGACAAGGCGCAGAACGGCCCATTGCGTGCGCCGCTGGTGGTGGTGGTGATTGCCCGTCTGCAGGAACACTTCAAGGTGCCCAAGTCCGAGCAGTTGCTGGCGGCGGCCTGTGCGGCCCACGGTATTTTGCTGGCGGCGTATGCCCAGGGGATCGGTGCGGTGTGGCGCACCGGCGAGTTGTCGTATTCGGCGCATGTGGCCAAGGGCCTGGGGTTGAGCGCGGGTGAGGAAGTGATTGGCTTCCTTTATCTGGGGACCGCGCAGAACCCGCCGCGTACGGCGGCCAAAGAAGACATCACGGCGTTTGTCAGCGCCTGGACCGGTCTCTGACCCACCGCAAATCTATGTGGGAGCGGGCTTGCTCGCGAATGCGGTGGGTCAGTCAAAACATTCATTACTGACCCACCGCATTCGCGAGCAAGCCCGCTCCCACATTTGATCTTCACTGCTTTGAGCATTGCGTTCGCTTAACTGATCGGCATTAGGGCAAGTCCCCTCCCACATGGGGTATTTCATTGTTTTCAGGACCTGGGCTTACACCCGGAACTGATCCATCAGTTTCATCTGCTGATTGGCCAATGCATTCAATTGGCTGCTGATCGCCGCTGATTCAGTGGCCTGGCCAGTCAACGTCTCGGTCACGGTACGGATCGCCGAAACGTTGCGGTTGACCTCTTCGGCCACGGCGCTCTGTTCTTCGGCGGCGCTGGCGATTTGCAGGTTCATGTCGCTGATCACCGTCACCGCATCGCTGATCTTGCCCAGGGCCTGGACCGCCTGCTGGATCTGCCCGGCGTTGTTCTGTGCCTGGCTCTGGCTCGAATGCATGGTGGTCACCACCCCACGGGTCGCGCTCTGGATGCGTTCGATCACCAGGCGGATTTCTTCCACCGAATCCTGGGTGCGCCGCGCCAGGTTACGTACCTCGTCCGCCACTACCGCAAACCCCCGCCCGCTTTCCCCGGCGCGCGCGGCTTCAATCGCGGCATTGAGGGCCAGCAGGTTGGTCTGCTCGGCAATGCTGCGGATCACCTCCAGCACCGAGCCGATCTGCTCGCTGTTGACCGCCAGGGCTTCGACTTCGGTCACCGCCTTGCTGACTTCTTCGGCGAGGGTGGTGATATCGCGGGTGCTGCGCTCGATAATCGCCAGGCCTTCGCGGGCCGATTGATCGGCGCCGCGCGCTGCACTGGCCGCGTTTGAGGCGCTGTTGGCCACATCATGGGCGGTGGCGCTCATCTCGTTGGAGGCGGTTGCCACCTGGTCGATCTCGCGGAACTGTACCTGCATGCCTTCGCTGGTCTGGCGGGCGATTTCCGAGGACTGGTCGGCGGTGCCGCGGGCTTCGGTGATGCTCTGCTTGATCTGGGCGATGGTCGGTTGCAGTTTGTCGAGGAAGCGGTTGAACCAACTGACCAGCTCCCCCAGTTCGTCTTTTTTCGTGTAGGCCAGGCGTTGGGTCAGGTCGCCGTCGCCGCTGGCAATGTCCTTGAGCATCGCCGCCACGCTGTTGATCGGGCGGGTCACGCCGGTAGCGGTCAGCCACATCAGCAGCAGGCCCAGCAGGCCGGCCACGGCGCCGACCAACAGCGCTTGCAGCGTGCCACGGGCCTGGGCCTCGTCGAGCACCCCTTGCAGCTTGACCGAGTCGGCCAGCAGCACGTCCTTGGGCAGTTTGATCACCACGCCCCAAGGCTTGGCATCGGCAATCGGCTTGACCGGATACACCGCGCGAATCGTATCGTCCTGCTCGCGGACCTTGCGCGTGTCACTGGCCAGCAGTTGCACGATCTCTTTGCCTTCGGCGCCGAGCACATCGACGATGCTCTTGCCGACCTTGTCCGGCTCGCCGCTGTAGCTGGCAATCAGGCCACTGCTGGAGAGGATTTCCATGATCCCGGCGCCGTCAAACAGCTCTTTTTGCGCGGTATTGGCCGCCGCTTGCAGGGCATCCAGCGCAATGTCGACGCCGATCACCCCAATGACCTTGCCGTCGGCCAGCAGCGGCAGGGAGATGGTGGTCATCAGCATCGACTTGCCGGCGACTTCATCGGCGTATGGGTCCAGCAGGCAGACGTTGCGGGTATCCCGTGGGCAGGTGTACCAGATGTTGTAGGGCGTACCGCTGAGGTTGAGGGTGGTCTTGGTCAGGTCCGCTTCCACCATCACGGTGTTCAGCCCTTCGCCACCGGCACGGCTCCAGTAGCTGGAGAACCGCCCGGCCTCGTTGGAGGCGCGCAGCTTGTCGTCGATAAATTCGCTGTCCTTGCCATCCAGGCCGTTGGGTTCAAACGACAACCAGATCCCCAGCACCTTGGTATTGCGCTCGAACGCAGTCTTGATCCGCTGGTTGAGTTCCTCGCGCACGGTGGCCGCTTCCAGCGAACGCTTGGCGGCCATGTTGCGCAGGTCCTTGACCTGGTCGGCGAGGGCGGTGACCACCAACAGGCTCTCGCCGAAGGCTTTCTGCACCTGCACGGCCTGCTCGGCGGCCTTGGCCTGGAGCAGGTTCTCCACGCTGGCGGTGAGCATGCGCGAGCTGGACGCGCTGACCAGTTGGTCGTTCTGGTTGGACTGGTAGATATTCAGGCTGACGATCAGCGCAATCACCCCCAACAGGCAGAGACCGGACAGCAGCACGATTTTCAAGCGGATGGAGAGGGTGTCGAACATGGGCTTACTCGCGATTGGACTTGTTGGTGTGCAAGCAGGGCAACGGCCAAGTCCATTCGGCGCTATGCCCGGAACATCGGCACCGACGGGTAATTCATGAGGAATAGGCGATGAGCGGTAGGGCGCTCAGGCAGCGGTTCGCGCCAGGCGTTCGGGACGTGACCAGATCCACAGGTTGCCCAGGCTCATACCGGCGATGGCCAGGTAGATCGGCCAGCCGTGATCGAGCATCACCAGCATCAGGCCGGCACACAGCAACATGCTCACGGTGGCACTGACCTTGGCCCGACGGGCGATGATCTTGCCATTGCGCCAGTTGAACAGGATCGGCCCGAACAGCCGGTGGTTTTCCAGCCAGGCGCTCAGGCGCGGCGAGCTCTTGGTGGCGGCCCAGGCGGCCAGCAGGATGAATTCGGTGGTGGGCAGGCCCGGCACGACAATCGCGATCAAGCCGATCCCCAGGCTGACATAGGCCAGCAGGCCGAACAGGATTCGGGCGAGTTTGGAGGAGGATTGGGCGGGGGCTGTCATAGGTACGATTTGTCAGGGTTTCGAAAAATCTGAAAATGGAGCGCGATCAACATGTGGGAGCTGGCTTGCCTGCGATGCAGACGCTGCGGTGTATCAGTTAGACCGCAGCGATGCTATCGCAGGCAAGCCCGCTCCCACACAATCCCGCTCTCACATTCATTGCATTCCAGCAGCGCGATCAGGCCAGTTCTGGGGCGCTAGCGTACGCCTGTTCCAGCAACACGGTGAAGCGTACAAACGCATCCACGGCACCTTTTTCTGCTGCGGCTTCTTCTTCGGCGCTCAGTTCCAGGCTGTCGAGGGTGCGGGTGAAGCTCTTCCAGCCTTCTGCACGACCACCGGCTGGCTCGCCCAGGTGGCGGGCACCGAAGGTTTCGCTCAGGCCCAGGCCGACGGCACGCTTGATCAGGAACGCTGCGCCCAGCTTGGAACCTTCGGACACGAACAGCCAGCCCAGGGCCTGGGCCTTGCTCGGGTTCTGCACGGCACCGGCCACGGGGGCGGGTACTTCGGTTTCCAGGTCGGTCAGGTCCAGCTTGGCGGCTTCGGCGCGGCAGCGCTCGGCCAGGTCCGGCACCAGCTTGATCAGCTCGGGATCGTTGTACAGCGCCACCAGTTCCGATTGGAACAGGTATTGCGCCACCACGAAACGGGCGAAGTTGGCCTGGGTTTCAAACGGGGCGTGAGCCTTGACCAGGGCATCGAGCTTGGTGTGCGGCTCGTTGGTGATCTGGTTCAGGCGCTGGGAGCGCAGGCTTGCGCGTTCTGCGGTAGTGGAAGCGGTCATTGGATGTCCTTGAGAAGGAAAAGCGCCTTGTTGCCAGGCTGTTATTACTAGACGAACAAGAAGACGCGTCACAGTAAAAAATCCTCACCCCGGCGGCGATAAAACCGGCGAGGTGGGGCTGCATGGGTCAGATGTCCCAGATCAGGTTGATCGCAAAGTTGCGTCCTGGCTGGGTCAGGCGGTCCAGGCTGGCTGGCGACGTCACGCCGGCTTCGCCCACACCGTCGTAGCTGCGCACGTCATCCCAGTTCCAGTATTTCTTGTCGGTCAGGTTGTACAGGCCGCCGTTGACGGTCAGCTCGTCGGTGACTTTGTAGAAGCCGGTCAGGTCGACGATGCCAAAGCCCGGGGTCTTGAACGGGCCATTGGCCTTGATGCCGGTCGGGGTAAAGAACGTGGCGCTGTCGACCCGGTTCTGTTTCTTGACCAGGGTCCAGCTGACCAGCGCACCGTAGGTGTCCTGGTCGTAGCCCAGGCCGAACACACCCTTGAGCGGGTTGACGCTGTTCAGCGGCTGGCCGGTTTCGTCGTTGCGCCCGTGGGCGTAGGCAATCGCGCCCTTGGTGTACAGGCCTTGCGGTGCGCCGAAGGCGTCCAGGTTCAAGCGCCCTTTGACCTCCATGCCCTTGATGGTGGCACGCTTGATGTTGCCTGGCTGGAAGATGGTGCCGGTGGGGCCCAGCGCGGCGTTGTCCTCGTCAATGAAGTCGCGGTAATTGTTATAGAACACCGCGACGTCGAAATTGCCTGCGTCGAAGTTGCCACGGATCCCGGTTTCGTAGCTCTTGCTGGTTTCCGGCTTGAGGTTCGAGTTGGGCTCGACGACGTAGCCTTCGCCCAGGTTTTCAAAACGGCCATACAGCGCTTTGGCTGATGGCGTACGGAAACCTTCGGCGTACTGGCCAAACCAGGTGTACTGCTCGGTCAGTGCGTAGGTCACGCCCAGTTTTGGCGAGAAACGATGCCAGGTTTTGTTCGAGTCGTCGTGGGGGAACTTGCGGTCAGGGTCGGTGGTATTGAGGAACTCTTCGGTCAGCTTGGGTTTGAGCTGGATGTAGTCGTAGCGCACGCTCGGCAGGAAGGTCCAGTCATTCCAACTGATCTGATCCTGGGCGAACAGCGCGTAGCTGTTGATGGTCGGATCGGGGAAGTCGCTGGCTTTTTTCACGCTGTCGGCAGGGGTTGGGCTTGGTGCGCCAATGGCGGTACACCCGGCGCCTACAGCCAGGCAGGTCGCCGCACCTTCGCGCGAACCGGTGACTTTCTGCTGCTTGATCGTGGTGCCGTAGGTCAGCAAGTGATCGGTGTCGCCGATGACGAAGGCCTTGTCCAACTGCGCGTCGAACACCCACTGCTTTTCTTCGTAGAGGGTGTCGCGGGTCCGCAGTACGCGGCGGCCGGCCTGATAGATTTCGCTGGTGGCCTGGTCGGTCTTGGCGATCTGGTAGTTGAGGCTGGTCTTGATGTGATCGGCAATCGGCGAGTCGAGGGAAAACTTGTTTTCCAGGCCAAAGCGCTCGCGTGTGATGGTGTCGTTACCGCGACGGTCACGGTACATATTCATGCCCTGGCCTTCGAGGAAGATCCCGCCTACCGCGCTTTTCTGGTTGATGTCGCGGTCGTCCTTGTACTTCTCGTAGGTCAGGCCCAGGCGGTTGTCTTCGCCGTAGTTCCAACCCAACTTGGCCAGCACGTTGGTGGTGCGCACGTCTTCCGGGTTGGCGCCGGTGCGGGCCAGGCCGGTGGCGTTGTTGCCGTTGTAGGACTCCATCTCGTGGCCATTGCGCTGGCTCAGGTGCAGCAAGCCGTCGAAGTCCTGCACCCGCCCGGCGACGGTGCCGGAGGTCAGCCAGCTTTCGTCCGCCGAGCTGTAGCCGGTCTTCAGGCGCGCGCCCACATCCTGGCCGGGCTTGATGATGTCGTCCGGGTCGAGGGTGAAGTAACTGACGGCGCCGCCGATGGCGCTGCTGCCGTACAGGGCCGAGGCCGGGCCGCGGATAATCTCGACGCGCTTGACGATTTCCGGGTCGACATAGTTGCGGCGGGTCTTGGCGTACGGGCCGTTGAAGAAGTTGTCCGGCACCTCTACACCGTCCACCTGGGTGAGGATGCGGTCGCCGTCGATGCCGCGAATGTTGTAGCCGGAATTACCGGAGCGGGTGCCGGCGCCACCGACCGAGACGCCCGGTTCGTAGCGCACCAGTTCGCGGATGGTGTTGACGTTCTGGCGGTCCAGCTCCTCGCGTTCATGCACGCTGACGGTGCTGGGCACGCTATCGACCGCCTGTTCCGTACGGGTGGCGCTGATGGTCATTTGTTGCAGGGTGAGAGCGCTACCCGCCGTGCGCTTTTCCAGGACGATGTTGTTATTGCCCAGTTTGCGGTAGTTCAGGTTGGTCCCCACCAACAGCCGGTCCAGGGCTTTTTCCGGGGTCAGCGAGCCGCGCACGCCAGGGGAGGAAACCCCTTGGCCCAGTTCGGCGGGCAGGCCGATCTGCCAGCCGGTGACGGCGGTAAAGGCGTTGAGTGCCGAGACCAGGGATTGCTGCTCAATGCTGAAGGTGTAGTTGGCGTGGCTGCGCGCCGCGGGTTCGGCGGCAGTGGCCGTGAGGACCGGGCTGCCCGCCAGCAGGATGGCGGCCGTCAGCAGGCACAGCGTAGGCGAAGAGGACCGGCGGTTGAAACGAGAGGACATCGAGAGCGCTCCGAGGGACGAGTCTTATAGTTGCGAGCCTGAATCAAATAGGAATCAGTTGCATTGGCTAAGACGAGACGTACCAGCGGTGGCTATCGAGTAAAAATAATTATTCTCAGTTGAGAATCACTAGCGCAGGGAACTCCGAGAGTTTGGCCGAGGTAATGTGGGCCAGGGAACGCACCACGTCCAGCGGTTGGTCCAGACGGTAATTACCGGTCACGGCGACGCTGGCCAGTTGCTCGTTAGTATTGACGATCCAGCCCGGGTAATAGCGCCGCAGCTCTGCCAGCACCTCGCTCATCGGGCAGTTTTCAAAGACCAGCCGGCCCTGGACCCACGCCAGTTCCTTGGTGGCATCGAGCTTGGCCGGTTGGCCGAAACCCTTGGGGCCGACGCGAATGCTCTCGCCGGCACTCAGGCGCACCCGGTTGTTGCCGAAGGTGGTGCTCAGGTCGACATCCCCGCGTTGTACCTGCACCTGCGCCTCACCGTTGAGATAGCGCACGGCAAACGCCGTATCGCTGACGCTGGCGCGCACCGGGCCGGCGTCGATCTGCAGGGGCAGGCCACGGTTGGCCGCGACTTCGAAAAACGCCTCGCCCTGATACAGGCGGGCGATGCGCTGATGCTCGTCGATGGTGCTGGAAAACGCCGAGTTGGTGTTGAGCAGCACCTTGGAGCCGTCATCCAGTTGCAGGCGCTGGCGCTCACCGACCACGGTCAAATGATCGGCCTGCAGGCGCACCGGCAGGTTGCTGAAGCTGAACAGCCCCAGCAGCAACACCGCCGCCGTGGCCAAGGGCTTCCAGTGCGGCTTGATGCGCCGCCAGGCGCTGGGCTTGCGCGGCGCATTCAGGGCCACGGCGGCGCTGTGTACCGGCGCACCGCCCCAGGCGGCCTGGGCTTTGGCGAAGGCTTGGGCGTGACTCGGGTCGGCATCCAGCCAGGCCTGGAACTCGGCTTGCTGGCCAGGCTGCGGGCACTGCAAAGCGATCAGCCAGTCGAGGGCTTGGTCCATGGCCGCATGTTGCAACACCTCATGAGCCAGCTCATGGGGGTGCAGTTTGTTCGGGTCCGTCACGGTGTTCCTCGGGTCTTCGCCACGTTTTATTCAATAGCTTTTGTGACATTGCTGTCGGCTTGTCCCGACAAAGCTTAAGGGTGATCGAGCCGTTCGGCCACACCTATGCAGATGGCCATGATCAATTTCAGTTCCTTTTGCACGGTGCTCAAGGACACCTGCAACTGGTCGGCAATCTCCTGGTAGCTGCAACCGTGCAGGCGGCTGAGGATAAAGATCTGCTGCTGGCGAGCGCTCAACTGCCCGAGGCTGACGCTCAGGTGCTCCAGCAGTTGCTCGGCGTGGGCGGCGTCTTCGGGCGTGGTGACTGGCGAGGCGACGCTTTGCAGGACATCCATCGGGACATCTTCCTGCAAGGTGCGGGACTGGATCCGACGCGAGCGCAGATGATCCAGGGCCAGGTTGCGCGCGGTCTGGAACACGAAAGGCTCGAGGTGATCAATCGGTCGTTCGCTGAGGGCCCGTGTGACGCGCAGGTAGGTTTCCTGCAACAGGTCCTCGGCGGTGCTGTGGTTATTCACCATCCGCTGCAAGGTGCGCAGTAGCACCACCCGTTGGGTGAGGAAGACTTGATTGAAGCGAGATAGGCTCACAGTGATACCGGACCGATTGGCAGTTAATGATAATGCTTATCATCAGCGCAAATGGCAAGTGGCGAATGTATGAGCTTGCACGAATCCCTGTGGGAGCTGGCTTGCCTGCGATTGCATCACTGGGTGGCGGCAGATACACCGCGCCGTCTGCATCGCAGGCAAGCCAGCTCCCACACAAGCCCGCTCCCACAGGGGGGGTTACTCGGCGTTACACAGCGCCAGGCAGTTATCCAGCATACGGTTGGAGAAGCCCCATTCGTTGTCGTACCAGGCCAATACCTTGAGCAGCTTGCCGCTGGACTTGGTGTGGTTGGCGTCGAAGATCGACGACAGCGGGTTATGGTTGAAGTCGCTGGAAACCAGCGGCAGGGTGTTGTAGCCGAGGATTTTCGAGTGCTGGCTGGCTTCTTTGAGCAGCGCGTTGACCTCATCGGCCGTGGCTTCTTTTTTCAGTTGCACGGTCAGGTCCACCAGCGACACGTTGATCACCGGCACCCGCACCGCCATGCCGGTCAGCTTGCCTGCCAGTTCCGGCAGCACCAGGCCCACCGCTTCGGCAGCGCCGGTCTTGCTCGGGATCATGTTCTGCGTGGCCGAACGGGCGCGGTACGGGTCGGTGTGGTAGACGTCGGTCAGGTTCTGGTCGTTGGTGTAGGCATGGATGGTGGTCATCAGGCCGCTTTCGATACCCAGCTCGCGATGCAGCACCTGGGCCACCGGCGCCAGGCAGTTGGTGGTGCAGGAGGCGTTGGAGATGATCTGGTGGGATTGGCGCAAAATGTCATGGTTGACCCCGTAGACCACGGTGGCATCCGCGCCCTTGGCCGGGGCCGAGATGATCACCTTGCGCGCGCCGGCGCTAATATGGGCGGCGGCCTTGTCACGGTCGGTGAACAGGCCGGTGCATTCGAACACCACGTCGATCTTGTGTGCAGCCCACGGCAGGTCGGCGGGGTTGCGAATGGCACTCACGGCAATCCGGTCGCCATTGACGGTCAGGCTTTCCTGATCGTGAGCGACCTCTGCATCGAAAGTGCCATGGACGGTGTCATATTTAAGCAGGTGGGCATTGATCGAACTGTCGCCCAGGTCATTGATGGCGACGATCTGCAAATCCTGACGGTAGCCTTGGGTATAAAGTGCGCGCAGGACGTTGCGGCCAATGCGGCCAAAACCATTGATTGCAATTCGAAGAGTCATTTGAAAGCGCCTGTCGTCGATTTGTTGTAAGAATTACAAGATTATTCGCATAAAAATAGAAAACAAGCCTTTTTAGTGGCAATATTTTGTTCAATCTACAACGAGTGACCTGAATCAACTGGTCCGATTGGTCAAGTAACTCCCTGCCAACCTCTTCGCGGCGGGCTTTTGACCAGCATAGACACTCAGGTCGCCACATCCGTTAGCCTGGAGTTCTACACATGCATCCCCGCGTACTTGAGGTCACCGAACGCCTTATCGCCCGCAGCCGGGCAACCCGTGAGGCGTACCTTGCGCTGATTCGCGGCGCGGCCAGCGACGGGCCGATGCGCGGCAAGCTGCAATGCGCCAACTTTGCCCACGGCGTGGCCGGCTGCGGCACTGAAGACAAAAACAGCCTGCGCATGATGAATGCCGCCAACGTGGCAATTGTTTCGTCATATAACGACATGCTCTCGGCGCACCAGCCGTACGAACATTTCCCGGAACAGATCAAAAAAGCCCTGCGCGAAGTCGGCTCGGTTGGCCAGTTCGCCGGCGGCACCCCGGCCATGTGCGACGGCGTGACCCAGGGCGAGCCGGGCATGGAGCTGAGCCTGCTGAGCCGCGAAGTGATTGCCATGTCCACGGCGGTAGCGCTGTCCCACAACATGTTCGACGCCGCGCTGATGCTGGGGATCTGCGACAAGATCGTCCCCGGCCTGATGATGGGGGCCCTGCGCTATGGCCACCTGCCGATGATCTTCGTGCCCGGTGGGCCGATGCCGTCGGGCATTTCCAACAAGCAAAAGGCCGATGTGCGCCAGCGCTATGCCGAAGGCAAGGCCAGCCGCGAAGAGCTGCTGGAATCGGAGATGAAGTCCTACCACAGCCCCGGCACCTGCACCTTCTACGGCACCGCCAATACCAACCAGTTGCTGATGGAAGTGATGGGCCTGCACTTGCCGGGCGCCTCGTTCGTCAACCCGTACACACCGCTGCGTGATGCGCTGACCCGCGAGGCCGCGCACCAGGTCACGCGCCTGACCAAGGCCAACGGCAACTTCACGCCGATTGGCGAGATCGTCGACGAAAAATCCCTGGTCAACTCCATCGTCGCCCTCAACGCCACCGGCGGCTCGACCAACCACACCCTGCATATGCCGGCTATCGCCATGGCGGCGGGCATCATCCTCACCTGGCAGGACATGGCCGACCTCTCGGAAGTGGTGCCGACCCTGTCCCACGTCTACCCGAACGGCAAGGCCGACATCAACCACTTCCAGGCGGCGGGCGGCATGTCGTTCCTGATCCGCGAGCTGCTGGAAGCCGGCCTGCTCCACGAAGACGTCAACACCGTCGCCGGCCATGGCTTGAGCCGCTACACCCGCGAACCGTTCCTGGTGGACGGCGAACTGATCTGGCGCGAAGGCCCGATCGAAAGCCTCGACGAAAGCATCCTGCGCCCGGTAGCCCGGGCCTTCTCCCCGGAGGGCGGCTTGCGGGTGATGGAAGGCAACCTCGGCCGTGGGGTGATGAAAGTCTCGGCGGTGGCCCTCGAACATCAAATCGTCGAAGCGCCAGCCGTGGTGTTCCAGGACCAGCAGGACCTGGCCGATGCGTTCAAGGCCGGCCAGTTGGAGAAGGATTTTGTCGCGGTGATGCGCTTCCAGGGCCCGCGCTCTAATGGCATGCCGGAATTGCACAAGATGACGCCGTTCCTCGGCGTGCTCCAGGACCGAGGTTTCAAAGTCGCATTGGTGACAGACGGGCGTATGTCTGGCGCCTCGGGTAAAATCCCCGCCGCGATTCACGTCAGCCCCGAAGCCCAGCGCGGTGGCGCGCTGGCGCGGGTCAAGGATGGCGATATCATTCGCGTCGATGGCGTCAAAGGCACCCTGGAGCTTAAGGTGGACGCCGAAGAATTTGCAGCGCGCGCGCCTGCCACGGGCCTGTTGGACAATAACGTGGGGGCCGGTCGCGAGCTGTTTGCATTTATGCGCCTGGCCGCAAGCTCCGCAGAGCAGGGCGCCAGCGCCTTTACCTCTGCCCTGGAGACACTCAAGTGAAGCTTGCGCTGGTTGGTGATATTGGCGGTACCAACGCCCGGTTTGCGTTGTGGCGGGACCAGGCACTGCATTCGATCCGGGTGCTGGCCACGGCGGATCACGCCAGCCCCGAGGAGGCGATCCAGGTCTACCTCGCCGAGGAAGGTTTGGCGCCGGGGTCCATCGGCGCGGTGTGCCTGTCGGTGGCGGGGCCGGTGAGTGGTGACGAGTTCAAGTTCACCAACAACCACTGGCGCCTGAGCAAGACCGCGTTCTGCAAGGCGCTGCAAGTGGACGAACTGTTGCTGGTCAATGACTTCTCGGCCATGGCCCTGGGCATGACTCGCCTGCAGCCTGATGAATACCGCGTGGTCTGCGCCGGCACACCGGAGCCGTGGCGCCCGGCGGTGGTGATCGGCCCGGGCACGGGGTTGGGCGTGGGCACTCTGCTCGACCTGGGCGCCGGCCGCTGGGCTGCGTTGCCGGGGGAGGGCGGGCATGTCGACCTGCCCCTGAGCAGCCCACGGGAAACCCAGTTGTGGCAGCACATCTATAACGAAATCGGGCATGTCAGCGCCGAGACGGCCCTGAGCGGCGGCGGTTTGCCCCGCTTGTACCGGGCGATCTGCGCGGTGGACGGCCACCCGGCGGTACTGCAAACCCCGGAGGCGATTACCGCTGCGGGGCTGGCTGGCGACCCGGTGGCGATGGAGGTCCTGGACCAGTTCAGCATCTGGCTGGGCCGCGTGGCGGGCAATAACGTGCTGACCACCGGCGCCCGGGGTGGTGTGTATATCGTGGGCGGGGTGATCCCGCGGTTTGCCGAGTTCTTTATCAACAGTGGTTTTGCCAAGAGCTTTGCGGACAAAGGCTGCATGAGCGACTACTTCAAAGGTATCCCGGTGTGGTTGGTGACGGCGCCGTATTCCGGGTTGACCGGGGCGGGCGTTGCATTGGAGCAGGCATTTGCGTAGGCAGTGATGGCCTTATCGCGGGCAGGCCCGCTCCCACATTTGATTGTGTTCACAAATCAAAATCTGGGAGCGGGCCTGCCCGCGATGGGGCCCTAGAGAGCACCCCATAACAACAAGGAGGCCCCCGTGAGCGTAATCAGTAAATCCATTCTCCTGGTCGACGACGACGAGGAAATCCGCGAGTTGCTGCAAACCTACCTCAGTCGCGCCGGCTTTCAGGTGCGGGGCGTGCCCAATGGCGCGGGGTTCCGCCAGGCCATGGACGAGGCCCCATGCGACCTGGTGATCCTCGATGTGATGCTGCCCGACGAAGACGGCTTCAGCCTCTGCCGCTGGGTGCGCCAGCACCCGCGCCAGGCCCAGGTGCCGATCATCATGCTCACTGCCAGCTCCGACGAAGCCGACCGGGTCATCGGCCTGGAACTGGGCGCCGACGATTACATCGGCAAACCCTTCAGCCCGCGGGAGTTGCAGGCGCGCATCAAGGCCCTGTTGCGCCGCTGCCAATTTGGCCAGGAGCGTACGGGCGGCGATGTGCTGGTGTTCGATGAGTGGCGGTTGGACATGATCAGCCATCGGCTGTTTCACGTTGATGGCGAGGAAGTCATCCTGTCCGGTGCCGACTTTGCCCTGCTCAAGCTGTTCCTCGATCACCCACAGCAAATTCTTGATCGCGACACCATTGGCAACGCCACCCGTGGCCGTGACCTGATGCCCCTCGACCGTATTGTCGACATGGCTGTCAGCCGCCTGCGACAACGCCTGCGTGATACCGAGAAACCTCCACGGCTGATCCGCACCGTGCGCGGCAGCGGTTACCAACTGGCGGCCAGTGTGGTTGCCAGCAATGCCCACTGAACGCCGGCGCATTCCGGTCCCGCGTTCATTGCTGGGGCGCATGCTACTGCTGACCCTGTTGGCGGTGCTGTTTGCCCAGGCGTTATCCAGCGTGATCTGGGTCTCGCAACTGCGCGCCACCCAGCTTGAAGGCCTGGTCACCAGCGCCCGCAGCCTGGCCCATTCGATGACCGCCAGCGTTAGCTATTTCCGTTCGCTGCCGGTGGCTTATCGGCCGCTGGTGCTCGACCAGTTGCGCAGCATGGGTGGCACGCGTTTTGTGGTGACACTCAACGACAAGCCGCTGGATATGCAGATCTTGCCGCAAACCCCGCGCAAACAGGCGGTGCTCGGCGCGGTGGACGAAGTGCTGCGCCAGACCCTGGGCAGTGACGTGCATTTTTCGGTGGAGTTTGTCAGTGCCGAAGACCTGCGCATCTTCAATGCCGGCCTGAAACTCGATGAATTGCCACGCTCCTGGGCGCATTACGCCCTGACCCTGGAGCCGGTCAACCCGCCGGTACTGGTGACGCAGATCGAGTTGGGCGTCGGCGAATGGCTGTATATCGCCTCGTTGTTGCCCGAGCCCTACACCAGCCTCGAAGAACAGGGCCTGCCTTCCCAGCAGGTGTGGTTTATCGTGCTGACCAGTGGCTTTCTGTTGCTGTTTATCGGCTTGCTGGTGCATTGGCAGAGCCGGCCGCTCAAGCGCCTGGCGCGGGCGGCGCGGGACCTGTCCCTGGGCGCCGACGTGGAACCGGTGGCCGAAGGTGGCGGCAGCGAAGTGGTGGAAGTGGGCCGTGCGTTCAATGCCATGCGCGAGCGGATCAGCCGCTACCTGACTGAACGCAGCCAGTTGTTCAGTGCAATTTCCCACGACCTGCGCACCCCCATCACACGCCTGCGGCTGCGGGTAGAATTGCTGGAAGACGAAAAGCTGCAAGCCAAGTTCGGCCGCGACCTGGATGAGCTGGAACTGCTGGTCAAGGGCGCGTTGCAGTGCGTCAAGGACACCGACATCCACGAGAACATCGAGCCGGTGGACCTCAACCATGTGCTCGACTGCCTGGTGGAACCGTATCTTGCGCCCAACGGCAATGGCCGGGTGACCCAGCATGGCCGGGCGTTGACGGCCTATCCGGGCAAGCCGCTGGCGCTCAAGCGCTGCATTGGCAACCTAATCGATAACGCCCTGAAGTACGGGCAGAACGCCCATCTGCGTATCGAGGACGATGGCGCGCAGTTTATCCTGCATGTGGATGACGAGGGTCCCGGGGTGCCGGAGCAGCGTCTGGAGCAGGTCTTCGAACCGCACTTTCGCCTGGCCGGGCAGCAGCAGGGTTATGGCCTGGGGCTGGGGATCGCCCGCAATATCGCCCACAGCCATGGCGGTGAAGTCAGCCTGCAAAATTTGCGTGAAGGTGGCCTACGGGTGACCTTGCAACTGCCCCGGACCCTGGACTAAACAACACCGCGTCACCCTGTAGGAGCTGGCTTGCCAGCGATAGCGATACATCAGTCACATTTGCAGTACCTGACCTACCGCAATCGCTGGCAAGCCAGCTCCTACAGACGGGCGTTGGGTCAGATGCTCTGGCGTAGCCTGGCCAAGTCGCGCAACGGCGGTGCGCCAAACAACCGGCTGTATTCCCGGCTGAACTGCGACGGGCTCTCATACCCCACCCGATACCCCGCCGCCGAGGCTTCCAGGCCTTCGGCGATCATCAGGCGCCGGGCCTCCTGCAAGCGCAACTGCTTCTGGTACTGCAACGGGCTCATGGCGGTGATGGCCTTGAAGCGGTGGTGCAGGGTCGACACGCTGAGATTCACTTCCTTGGCCAGATCATCGATGCGCAGCGGTTGTTCATAGTTGCCGTTCAACCAGGTGATCGCCCGGCTGACCCGATGGCTCTGGCTATTGGCCACGGCAATTTCGTACAGGCGATAGCCCTGTGGCCCACGCAGTAGTCGGTAGAGAATCTCGCGATTGATCAACGGCGCCAACATCGCGATATCTTTGGGCGTATCCAGCAGGCGTGCCAGGCGCAATACGGCGTCGAGCAACTGGCTGTCGATCCGGTCGACATACATGCCGCGTGCGGTCGGGCGCGTGGGCACGCCCATCGGCCCGGCTTCGGCAATCAGGGCGGTCAGTTGCGCCGGGTCGATATTGATGCGCACCGACAGGTTGGGGTCTTCGACCGTGGCGTCGATGACTCGCCCGGCCACCGGCATCGCGACCGAGAACACCAGGTAGTTGAGGGGGTCGTAGGCAAAAATTTCGTCGGCCAGGCGCACTTCCTTGCTGCCGTTGGCGAGGATGCACAGCGCAGGTTCCACCAGCACCGGCATGAAGTCGCGTGGCGTGTTGTGGCGGTTCAGGTACAGCGAGGTGATCGCTGTGCCGTAGGAACCGTCTTCCCAGGTATGCCGGTGCACAATGCTGGCCAGTTCGGCGCGCTGTTTTTCCATCTCGGCATCGAGGGGAATGGACTGCTGTTCGGGCGACGACATGGGGCGTCCTCTGCATGCTTCTTTGATGGGCACAGCTTAGCGGTGGCGGTGCAGCAGCGTTATGTCGATTCTGCACAATCCTTGCCTGATCCTGCGGCGCGTCTTCAATCAGGCAAGCACACAGCCTGTCATCTGCCTGAAACAAGGCGCCAACCCCTGCAATAAAGCCTGACGCCAAACCCTGGGTCTACGCTTCTGGCAGGATTGTGCAATAAGCCGGCAGGAATCGACTAACCGCGCTGGGGCCTGCGCCCGTATCTTTGACCCTGTGGCAACACGCCCCCACAGTGCTTGCCGAGCATCACTTCTCAACGGGAGAGTCGAACATGTCCACCCCCATTCCCGCGAGCCATATGGCCTTTATTCGCGCCCGCAGCGGGTGCAGCACCGAACTGGGTGCACGCTTGAGCAGTTTGATCGAACCGGGCCGCCAGGCTCAGGGTTGCCTGCAATTCTCGTTGCAGCACTCCCAGGTTGACCCCGATGTATGGCTGGTTTCAGGTTTCTGGAGCAGCGAACAGGCGATGAGCGCTTATTTCAGCTCGCCGGCCCTGATGCTGTTTACCGAGCTGTTGAACGACATGGTCGTGCGCAGCATGGACTTCCAGACCTTCACCGACGCATCCGCCGCCAATGCCTACGGCGAGTACCTGCAACTGGCAGGTTAAGGTTTAGAATGGCCGACTTTCCATTGGCCAGGACCTGCAACATGGCACGTAAAGAGTTTGCCCACCACGAAGCTGTTTCCGCCCTTGTACGCGAAGACCAGGGTGGCTATAGCGCCGCCATCGCCGTCAAGGCACTGGACGGCATGAGCGCACCGCGCTTTCACAAGATCCTCGATGGCCAACTGTTCAAGACTGCCGACGACGCCGACGATGCGGCGGCTCAGCAATTGGAGCGCTTGATCGCTATCGATGAAGAGGGCCAGTTGGCCTGGGCAACTGCAGCAAACTAAAGAACACCACCGACCCAATTGTGGGAGCGGGCTTTGTGTGGGAGCGGGCTTGCTCGCGAAAGCGTCATGTCAGCCAGCCAATTTGGAACTGATCCACCGCTTTCGCGAGCAAGCCCGCTCCCACACAAGCCCGCTCCCACATTTTTAATTGCATTGCATCCAATCAGGGTTTGGTAGCACCTGGTCGGTACATCTTGAACAGCGCTTGCGGCCCCAGCTGGAAATAATCCGCCGGGCCGCCGCCCCGCAGAATCGGCTCGGCCGCCGCGGTGTCGTAGATCCCATCCTTGAGCAGCCATTTGGCGATGTGCACCGCGACCACTTCGCCAAGTACCAGCCAACTGGGCACCAGCTCCTTGTCGGCCCGCTGCAACTGAATGATCTGCGTAACCTTGCACTCGAACGACACCGGGCTTTCGCCGACCCGTGGCACGGCAATCACCTTGGACGCCACTGGCGTCAGCCCGGCCAATTCAAACTCGTTGACCTCTGGCGACACGGCGGCGCAGCTCTGGTTCATCTGCTCGGCCAGCGGGCGCGTGGCCAGGTTCCAGACAAACTCGCCGGTCTGTTCGATGTTATTCAGGCTGTCTTTACGCCCGACACTGGAAAAACCAATGATCGGCGGGATGTAGTTGAAGGCATTGAAAAAACTGTAGGGCGCCAGGTTCAGGCGGCCTTCGCGGTCCTGGGACGAAATCCAGCCAATCGGGCGCGGGCCGACGATGGCGTTGAACGGGTCATGGGGCAGGCCGTGGCCGTTGGCGGGTTCATAGAAATGGATATCGTCAGGCATGGACGGCGGTTCCTGCGGCGGGGAAAGCGCAATAGTGCAGGCCCAAGGGCAGGATTTCCACCGGATTGGCGCTGCCCTATGGAATTTTCATCCATCGCCCACCTATTTTTCACAGCTGCACGGCCAGTCTGCACGCCAGGTCGATACCCCCCCCATGAGTCGGCCTTTCGAGACTGAACTCTGGAGCCTTCTGCACAATGAACAAACTACCTCAGATTACCCTGGCGTTCTGGGTCATGAAGATCTGTGCGACCACCCTTGGCGAAACCGCCGGGGACTTGTTGTCGATGACCCTGAATGTCGGCTACGCCATCAGTTCGATGATCCTGCTCAGCGTGTTCCTCATCACGTTGCTGACGCAGTTATGGTCGAAAACCTACAACCCGGTGCTGTACTGGATCGTGATCCTGTCGACGAGCACGGCGGGCACCACCATGTCCGATTTTATGGACCGTACCCTGGGCCTGGGGTACGCCTGCGGTTCGATGATCCTGATTGTCCTGTTACTGATGGTGTTCGCCCTCTGGCACCTGAGCGGCAATTCGCTGAACGTGAACAAGGTGCAGACCCCGCGCGGCGAGCTGTTCTACTGGGTGGCAATCCTGCTCTCCAACACCCTGGGCACGGCCCTGGGGGACTTCCTGGCCGACGACTCGGGCCTGGGCTTTGCTGGCGGTGCGATGTTGATCGGCGCGAGCATCCTGCTGGTGGTGGCGCTCAAATACTGCACGACGGTTTCGTCGGTGGTGTTGTTCTGGGTAGCGTTTGTGTTGACCCGGCCCTTTGGCGCGACCCTCGGGGACTTCCTGACCAAACCCCATGAAAAGGGCGGCCTGGACTTTGGCACTGTCGGCTCATCGGCGGTGCTGGCGGCCGTGCTGCTGGTGATGATCGCCGGTGCCTGGTATGTACAGCGCCGGGATAACCGCCAGCCGCTGGCAGAGCTGTCCTGACGGGATAAAAAAGGGGCCATGTCATTTGCATGACATGGCCCCTTTTCTACACCTGGCGAACGCTTAGTCCGTGGTGATCCGCGAATGCTTGCGGGTGTCTTTCATGGTGATGTAGACCAACAGCGATACGGCAATACACGCGGTGACGTACCAGTAGTAGCCGGTTTCCATGCCGATGCTCTTGAACCACAGCGCGATGTATTCGGCGGTGCCGCCGAAGATCGACACGGTCAGTGCGTAAGGCAGGCCTACACCCAGCGCACGGATTTCGGTGGGGAACAGCTCGGCCTTCACCACGGCGTTGATCGAGGTGTAGCCGCTGACGATGATCAGCGCCGCCATGATCAGGAAGAACGCGCCCCACCAGGTCTGGACAGTGTGCAGGGTGGTGAGGATCGGCACGGTGAACAGGGTGCCGAGGATGCCGAAGGCGATCAGGATCGGCCGGCGACCGACCTTGTCGGACAGGCCGCCGACAATCGGTTGCAGGCACATGAACAGGAACAGCGTGGCCGCAGAGATGGTGGTGGAGTCGGAGATGCTCATGCCGACGGTGTTCACCAGGTACTTCTGCATGTAGGTGGTGTAGGTGTAGAAGGCTAGGGTGCCGCCCATGGTCAGGCCGACCACGGTCATCAGTTCCTTGGGGTGGCGCATCAAGGTGCGCATCGCGCTTTCCTTGGCTTTTTCCTTCTTGGTGAACGACTCGGTTTCTTCCATGCCACGTCGCAGGTACAGGGCCACCACCGCGCACAGAGCGCCGATGGCGAACGGGATACGCCAGCCCCAGGCATACAGCTCTTCAGTGGTGAGGAGCTGTTGCAGCACGATCAGTACCGCCAATGCGATGAGCTGGCCGGAGATCAGGGTCACGTACTGGAAGCTGGAGAAGAAGCCGCGACGTTCCTTGGTCGCCATTTCACTCAGGTAGGTGGCCGAGGTGCCGTATTCGCCACCTACCGACAGGCCTTGCAGCAAGCGGGCGAACACCAGCAGGATCGGCGCGCCGACCCCGATGGTTTCATAACCGGGGCTCAGGGCGATGATCAGCGAGCCGAAGCACATCAGCAGCACCGACGCCATCAACGCGGCTTTACGGCCTGCGCGGTCGGCGTAGAGGCCCATCAGCCAGCCGCCAATCGGGCGCATCAAAAAGCCCACGGCGAAAATCGCGGCGGTGTTGAGCAGTTGGGCGGTGGTGTCGCCTTTAGGGAAAAAGGCTTTGGCGAAGTACAGCGAGAAAGCGGCGTAGACGTACCAGTCATACCACTCGACCATGTTGCCGACCGATCCGCTGAAGATCGACTTGATACGGCTGGAAGTGGTGCGTTCTTGCGCCGGCGCAGCCGCCGACCCCAGAGGCAGGGAATTGGAGTTATCCATTGAAGGATCCTTCATGTCATTGTTTTTGTGGAGCGCGCGTCAGCGCAGCCTGGTTGCAGCTATAGCAGGAGCTGTGCCAAGCAGGGGGAGGCCCGGTCTAGAAGGGTTGGGGGATTTTTTTGAGCGGAAAGCCGCTGATGGTTTTTTGGTGATGAGCGGAAATCCGCTTATGGCGGCTGTCCTCATCGCAGGCAAGCCAGCTCCCACATTTTGATTTGCGAATACATTCAAGTGTGGGAGCTGGCTTGCCTGCGATGAGGCCCTAAGGGGCCTTCTCAATCAGGCGACAGAAACATTTCCCGGGTCAGCCCATGGCGCTGCAGCTTTTCATTGAAGGTCCGCCGTGGCAGTTGCAGTTCGGCCAGCACCGCCTTGATATCGCCTTTGTGCCGGGTCAGCGCAGCTTTCAGGCAATGGGCTTCGAACGCTTCCTGCTGGGCCGCCAGGGATTGCCCGGCCCCGATGCCTTCCGGCTCCGGCTCGCCGAGGCCCAGCACCTGGCGTTCGGCAACGTTGGCCAGTTCGCGCACGTTGCCCGGCCAGTCATGGCTGAGCAGCCGCCCCAATTGCGGCCCGCTGAGGGGCGCGGTCTCGCGGCCCAGGCGTTCGGCGGCGCTCTGGGTGAAGTGGTCGAACAGCAGCGGGATATCTTCGCGGCGCTCACGCAGCGGCGGCAGGCGCAGTTGCGCCACGGTCAGGCGGTAGGCCAGGTCTTCGCGAAAACGTCCGGCGCGGGCTTCGTCCAGCAGGTCGGGCTTGGTCGCGGCAATGATGCGCAGGTCGACCTTGATGCTCTGGTTCGAGCCCAGGCGCTCCAGCTTCTGTTCCTGCAACACCCGCAGCAGCTTCACCTGCTGGGCCAGGGGCATGCTTTCGATCTCATCGAGAAACAGCGTACCGCCGTCGGCGTACTCCAGCTTGCCGATGCGCTTGCCCTGGGCGCCGGTGAAAGCGCCGCTTTCATGGCCGAACAGTTCGGCTTCAAACAATTGCTCGGGAATCGCCGCACAGTTGAGCGCGACAAAAGGTTTTTTGGCCCGTGGCCCGAAGTCATGCAGGCAGCGGGCGACCAGTTCCTTGCCGCTGCCGGTCTCGCCACGGATCAGCACGTTGACCGGCAAGGCGGCGAGGTCCAGCACCTGGCGGCGCAAGTTCTGCAGGCTGCGCGACACCCCCAGCAGGCTCGACTCCAGTTGGGCGCGATGATCGGCCTGTTGGTGCAGGCGGCGGTTCTCCAGGATCAGTCCGCGCTTGTCCAGGGCCCGGCGCAGGCTGGCGAGCAGGGCGTCGGGGCTGAAGGGCTTTTCCAGAAAGTCGTAGGCACCGTCGCGCATGGCTTCGACGGCCATCGGCACGTCGCCATGGCCGGTCAGGAGGATCACCGGCAGGTCGGCATCGCGCCGTTGTACTTCGGCCAGCAGCTCCAGGCCGCTGAGGCCCGGCATGCGCACATCGCTGAGAATCACCCCGGGAAAGTCCCTGGGCAGGTGGGCCAGGCAGTCCTCGGCGCGGCTGAACAACTGCACCGCGAACCCGGAGAGGTTCAGCCACTGTTCCACGGCCGTGCGGATGCTGGCCTCGTCATCAACCACGATCACCGCGTTCAGCATAGGTCCGGCGCCTCCAGCGCGATGGGCAGGGTCAGGGTGAAGACGGCGCCGTCGCCCTGATTGGCCGCACTCAGGCGTCCGCCCAGTTCATGCACGATAGCGTAGGACACCGCCAACCCGAGCCCGAGCCCGTCACCCACCGGCTTGGTGGTGAAGAACGGGTCGAACACGTTGTTCAGGTGTTCCTCGGCAATGCCGCCGCCGCTGTCGCTGACGCTCAGGTGCCACAGTTGTTGATCGGCATGCAGGCGGATTTCCAGGCGCTTGCGCGGTTTGTCGGCCATGGCATCCAGGGCATTGCGCAACAAGTTGATCAGCACTTGCTCCAGGCGAATGGCATCGCCGCGTACCCAGGCCGGGCGAGTCAGGTCGAGCACGGTGCCGATGGCTTCGTCGCGCAGGCGTGCGTCGAGCAAGTGCAGGGACTGGTCGACCACGGTTGCCAGGTCCAGGCGTTCGCGCAGGCCGCTGGGGCTTTTGCGGGCGAAGGTCTTGAGGTGGCCGGTAAGGGCGGCCATGCGAGTGAGCATGTCGTCCAATGGCGTCAGCGCCTGATAGGCGTCATCGATGCGCCCGTGATCGAGCAGCAGGCGCAAGGTAGCCAGTTGCATGCGCTGGGTGGTCAGCGGCTGGTTGATTTCATGGGCCAGGGCCGCAGACATCTGTCCCAGCGCCGCCAGCTTGGCCGATTGCACCAAGCCATCCTGGGCGGTGCGCAAGGCGCGTGTGCGTTCTTCCACCAGGCGCTCCAGCTCTTCGCGGCTGCGCTGGCGCAAGCGGGCCAGGCGCCAGCGCTGGCTGAGGAACAGCACCAGGAACACCAGGGTCAACCACAGGCCCGCTGCGGCGAGGCCGGCGTTGCGTTGGTCTTCAAAGGCCACCTGGGGTTTGCGCAGCAGGTGCAGGGTCCAGCCTTCGGCTTTGAGGGGCAGGGACTCCCAGATGTAGTTGGCGTTGCCTTCGGGCCCGGCCACGCGCACCAGATGACTGTTTTCGTCAAAGCGCTGCAGGGTCTGGGTGTCCAGGGGCTGCAATTGCTTCTTGTCGTATTGGCGCGTGGCCTTGAGTTCGGCCAGATCGTTGGCCGACAGTGGGCGCAGGTTGCGGTAACGCCATCCGGGTTTATTGGCGATAAACACGATGCCCCGGGCATCGCTGACCAGCAACAGGTCGTCGCCCTGGGCCCATCCGCGCTCCAGCTCCGGAAACTCCAGTTTCACCACCATGGCGCCGATGAACTGCTCCTGCTCATCCACCACCGCGCTGGAAAGGAAGTACCCCGGAATCCCGGTGGTCACCCCCACCGCATAAAAACGCCCGGTGCCCTGGCTGCGGGTCTGGCTGAAATAGGGGCGGAACGCATAGTTGTGGCCGACATAACTGCTGGGCAGGCGCCAGTTGCTGGCGGCCACCGCCAGGCCGGTGCGGTCCATCAGTTCCAGGGTCGATGACTGCGCCGCACCGTTGATGCGCTCCAGTTTGTGGTTGAGCACCTCCTGGGTCGCCGGATCCAGCGGGCCTTTCAGGGCGCGGATCATTTCCGAATCCAGGGCCAGCACGGCGGGCAGGGCGCGGTAGCGTTCGATCAAGGTGTGCAAGGAGTTGGCATACAGCGCCAGTTGCTGGTTCGCACGGCCGGCATCGTCCACCAGGGACTGGCGTTCCGCCTGGCGCATGGCGACTGCGGCGGCCAGGACGGCACCGGCAATAATCAGCAGGGAGTAGAAGGTCAAACGCAATGGGCGAGGGATCGCGATCATACGAGAATGAACAGCTGCAGTAGGGGGCGAGCACCATAACATGCAGCAGGACGAGCGCAGTACTTGTGGGAGCGGGCTTGCCCGCGATTGCATCGACGCGTTCTGCTGCCAGACCGCAGTGCCTGCATCGCGGGCAAGCCCGCTCCCACAAAATCGCCGGTCATAAAAAAGGCGACTGTGGCATGGAGCCACAGTCGCCTTTTATCCTTGCGGGGACGTGCTTACTGCACTTCTACCGCCAGGCTTTCACTGATCTTTTGCTGCCAGATGGCGGGACCTGTGATGTGGACTGACTCGCCCTTGCTGTCGACTGCAACAGTGACCGGCATGTCCTTGACGTCGAACTCGTAGATCGCTTCCATGCCCAGTTCGGCGAAGGCCACCACGCGCGACTTCTTGATGGCTTGCGCCACCAGGTAGGCCGCACCGCCGACAGCCATCAGGTACACGGCCTTGTGGTCCTTGATCGCTTCGATGGCGGTCGGGCCGCGCTCGGATTTGCCGATCATGCCCAACAGGCCAGTCTGCTCGAGGATCTGGCGGGTGAATTTGTCCATCCGCGTGGCGGTGGTCGGGCCAGCCGGGCCAACCACTTCTTCGCGCACCGGATCTACCGGGCCGACGTAGTAGATGAAACGGCCCTTGAGGTCTACCGGCAGGGTTTCACCCTTGTTCAGCATCTCGACCATACGCTTGTGCGCCGCGTCGCGACCGGTGAGCATCTTGCCGTTGAGCAGTACGGTTTCGCCCGGTTTCCAGCTTTGTACGTCTTCCGGGGTCAGGGTGTCGAGATTGACGCGGCGGGCCGACGGGCCGGCTTCCCAGACAATTTCCGGGTAGGCGTCCAGCGGCGGCGCTTCGAGCGAGGCCGGACCGGAACCGTCGAGCACGAAGTGCGCGTGACGGGTGGCGGCGCAGTTGGGGATCATGCACACCGGCAGCGAAGCAGCGTGGGTCGGGTAATCCATGATCTTCACGTCGAGCACGGTGGTCAGGCCACCCAGGCCCTGGGCGCCGATCCCCAGTTGGTTGACCTTCTCGAACAGCTCCAGGCGCATCTCTTCGATACGGTTGGACGGGCCGCGCTTTTTCAGCTCGTGGATGTCGATGGATTCCATCAACACTTCCTTGGCCATGACGGCGGCTTTCTCGGCAGTACCGCCGATGCCGATGCCGAGCATGCCCGGTGGGCACCAGCCGGCACCCATGGTCGGAACTGTCTTGAGCACCCAATCGACGATGGAGTCGGACGGGTTGAGCATGGCCATTTTCGACTTGTTCTCGGAACCACCGCCCTTGGCGGCCACGTCCACTTCCACGGTGTTACCCGGGACGATGGAGTAGTGGATCACGGCCGGGGTGTTGTCCTTGGTGTTTTTGCGCGCGCCGGCCGGGTCGGCGAGGATCGAGGCACGCAGCACGTTTTCCGGCAGGTTGTAGGCGCGACGCACGCCTTCGTTGATCATGTCGTCCAGGCCCATGGTGGCGCCATCCCAGCGTACATCCATGCCCACGCGCACGAACACGGTGACGATCCCGGTGTCCTGGCAGATCGGGCGGTGGCCGGTGGCACACATGCGCGAGTTGATCAGGATCTGGGCCATGGAGTCACGGGCGGCCGGCGATTCTTCGCGCAGGTAGGCTTCGTGCATTGCCTGGATGAAGTCAACGGGGTGGTAGTAGGAAATGAATTGCAGGGCGTCGGCAACGCTCTGAATCAGGTCGTCTTGCTTGATCACGGTCATGAGTCGCGCTCCTCTATAAGGGAACATTCAATAAAGGTGGCTTCAGATGGGTGTATCGGTCGCTGAAGCCACCTTTTCCAAGGCACGCCGGGTAGTGCTGGCGCGACGCTAAAAAGGCGCGGCAGTATAACCCGGCGCGATGGCCGATACACCCGACGATGGTCAAACTCTCCCGACCACCCTAGGAGCCGGCTCCTGCAAAAAGCAGTTACAGTGATCGCATATTTTGATTCGAGGCCTTTCATGCCTGAACTGCACGTCGGCGAACGCCAGTGGTCGGTCTCCACCGGCAGCAATCTGCTGGATGCCTTGAACCAGGCCGGTGTGGCCGTGCCTTACAGTTGCCGCGCGGGCAGTTGCCATGCCTGCCTGGTGCGTTGCCGGGGTGAGGTCGAGGACAAGCAGCCCGACGCCCTGAGCCCGGCCCAGCGCCAGGACGGTTGGCGCCTGGCCTGCCAGTGCCAGGTCACAGGCGATGTACAGGTCGAGGCCTTTGACCCCTTGCGCGACGGCGCGGCGGCAACGGTGCTGAGCGCCGATTGGCTGAACCCGACGGTGTTGCGCCTGCGCCTGCAACCCCAGCACGGGCTGCGTTACCGGGCCGGGCAGCACCTGGTGTTGTGGGCGGGGACGGTGGCGCGGCCTTATTCCCTGGCCAGCCTGCCCCAGGAAGATCCGTTTTTGGAGTTCCACCTCGATTGCCGCCTGCCCGGCGAATTCAGCGATCGTGCCCGCCGGCTTGAGGCCGGTGACCCATTACGCCTGGGCGAATTGCGCGGCGGGGCGTTGCATTACGATCCGGACTGGCAAGCGCGGCCGCTGTGGCTGCTGGCATCCGGCACGGGGCTGGGGCCGCTGTGGGGCGTGTTGCGCGAAGCCCTGCGCCAGGATCACCAGGGCGCTATCCGCGTGATTCACCTGGCCCATGATACGGACGGGCATTATCTGGCCGAGCCCCTGGCCCAACTTGCCGCCAGCCACGGCAACCTCACCATCGAACTGTGGACGGCGGCGCAGTTGGCCGGTGCCTTGGCGCAACTGCGGCTTGTATCCCGGCAAACCCTGGCCTTGCTCTGCGGGCACCCCAGCAGTGTCGAGGCGTTTTCCAAGCGCCTGTTCCTGGCGGGCTTGCCGCGTAATCAACTGCTGGCCGATGTGTTCCTGCCCCGTGGTTGAGCGCTGATGGCTATCTGCGAGAACTCACCGTGTGCATTTGAAATGCATTGCAATGTGGGAGCGGGCCTTTGCAGTCAATCAATCACTCTCCCTTGGAATGCAAAAGGCCCTGGCATTCACATGCCAGGGCCTTTGCTTTGAGCAGGTCAGTCACTCAGACCATTGGGTCGCCAACGTGCAGGATCTTCATGCCGTTGGTGCCACCGATGGTGTGGTAGCTGTCGCCCTTGGTCAGGATCACCCAATCGCCTTTCTCGACTACGCCACGCTTGAGCAGTTCGTCGATGGCAGCCTGGCTGACTTGCTCAGGCGGCAGCGACGCCGGGTCGAACGGTACGGTGTAGACGCCACGGAACATGGCCGCGCGGGCCTGGGTTTCGCGGTGCGGGGAGAACGCGTAGATCGGGATCGAGGAGCGGATGCGCGACATGATCAACGGCGTGTAGCCACTTTCGGTCAGGGCGATGATCGCCTTTACGCCCGGGAAGTGGTTGGCGGTGTACATGGCGGCCAGGGCGATGCTCTGGTCGCAGCTTTCGAACACTTTGCCGATGCGGTGGCTGGAGGTCTTGCTGGTCGGGTGCTTTTCAGCGCCGACGCAGATACGTGCCATGGCCTGGACCGCTTCCAGCGGGTACGGGCCGGCAGCACTTTCTGCCGAGAGCATCACGGCGTCGGTGTAGTCGAGCACGGCGTTGGCCACGTCGGACACTTCGGCACGGGTTGGCATCGGGTTCTGGATCATCGACTCCATCATCTGGGTCGCAACGATCACCGCTTTATTGTGGCGGCGTGCGTGCAGGATGATTTTCTTCTGGATGCCGATCAGCTCCGCGTCACCGATTTCCACGCCGAGGTCGCCACGGGCAACCATCACTGCATCGGACGCCTTGATCAGGCCGTCGAGGGTTTCGTCGTCGGCCACGGCTTCGGCGCGCTCGATCTTCGCCACCAGCCAGGCAGTACCACCGGCTTCGTCGCGTAGTTGGCGGGCGTATTCCATGTCGGCGGCGTCGCGCGGGAAGGACACGGCGAGGTAGTCCACTTCCATTTCGGCGGCGAGCTTGATGTCGGCCTTGTCTTTTTCGGTCAGGGCCGGTGCAGTCAGGCCACCACCGCGACGGTTGATGCCTTTGTGGTCGGACAGCGGGCCGCCGATGATCACGGTGCAGTTCAGCTCGGTGACGGTGGCGGTGTCGACACGCATGACCACACGGCCGTCGTCCAGCAGCAGTTCGTCGCCGACGCCGCAGTCTTTCACCAGGTCCGGGTAGTCGATACCCACGACTTGTTGGTTGCCTTCGGTCAGCGGATGGCTGGTGGAGAAGGTGAATTTGTCACCGATCTTCAGCTCAATGCGCTTGTTGGCGAATTTGGCGATACGGATCTTCGGACCTTGCAGGTCACCCAGCAGCGCGACGAAGCGGCCATGCTTGGCGGCGAGGTCACGTACCAGCTTGGCGCGAGCCTTGTGCTCGTCCGGGGTGCCGTGGGAGAAGTTCAGACGGGCAACGTCCAGGCCAGCCAGAATCAGCTGTTCGAGGACTTCCGGCGAGTTACTGGCCGGGCCAAGGGTGGCGACGATTTTGGTACGACGGACGGACATGCACGGACTCCTGAGTTCTAGCGCTGGGGAAGGCTACTATGCTCTTTGGCTGTAGTCATTGTTCGTTTGCACTACTTATTGTCGATTCGCTTGTTTTCACTCTATGACGCCAGACGAACAACCTTGAAGATTTTCGCCCAAGGGTCGATACACTGCTCAAGACAGGAGAACACCCCATGCGAGTTTTGATCATTGCTGCCCTGGCCGTCAGTGTTGTCGGCTGTACCCGTTGGTCGATGGACCATCATTTGAACAATGCCTACCGTGCCTACAACGTGGGCGATTGTGAGCGGGTCACCCTGGAATTGTCCCAGGTCGACCGTGAAAGCCGGTCCCGTCGCTACGTGCAGCCGGAAGTCTCGATGCTGCGTGGGCAGTGCCTGGAACGGCAGAAGTTGTTTGTGGATGCGGTGCAGACTTATCAGTTCATCATTAGCCAGTACCCATCGAGTGAGTACGCGTTCCGGGCCCGTGCACGCCTGGATACGCTGCAACAACTGGGGCATTACCCTGGCGCAAGTGCAGCGCGCGCGCGACCTGCAGCCTTGTGATGATATACGCCATTTAATTGCTGGCCTCTTGCCAGAGTTGGGCTATTCTTTTGAAGTACGTTTGTATAACTTTCAATTCAAACAGACACAAAAACAGGATTCGGTGGTTGTAGAGTGACAGGGCAGGGGCCGCTGTTGCACCGGGATCCAGGAGAGCGGGGGGGCATGTAGCTTCCCGGCCCGAATCACAGCAACGGCCACAGTCTTGGCCATTGGACGGCGATCTGATCATGTTGACTGACCGACGGATTGAGCGGCACCAGTTGCCCTATTTTTTAGAGGTGTTCAATCGCTTCACAGGTAAGCCCATCGGTTACTTGGGTAATATTTCCAGTGAAGGGCTGATGCTAGTCAGCCAATTACCCATGATGGTCAACGTGGATTTTGATCTGCGCTTGAAGATTCCAGGTCCTGAGGGTGATATGCACACCATTGATTTCACTGCGACCTGCCTGTGGAGTCGTGAAGATATCAACCCCAGGCATTACGACTCGGGGTTTTGCCTGTTGGAGGCGCCCGCGGAGTACGGTCAGCTGATTGTTGCGCTGTTGCAGTACTTCAGCTTTGACCCCTTGCAGGCTTCGGCCTAGCGTCACACACCATTCATAGAGCGCCGGCTTTTTTCCAGCCCAGGTATCGGGTTACCAGGTCGGCGCCCAGCTCAGAGGGATGGGCATCCATTACCATCAGGCCCTGCGCCTTGAGGCGGTCATGAAGTTCTTCCCGTGCATTGAGGTAATCGACGCTGCCACAGTAGGCCAGCGCCTGCGCCAAGGTCTGCACGGGAGCCTGGCGCAATTGATCCAGCACTCCTTCGCGCAGGCTCGCCACCAATACCCGGTGCTGGCGGCTGATGCGCTTGACGGCCGTCAGTAGTTCCTCATCGTCCTCATCGCGCAGGTTGGTCACTACGATCACCAGCGCCCGCCGTTTCTGGCGGGCCAGCAGCTGATTGGCGGCAGCCTGGTAATCGGCCGTGCGCCGGGTGCTGTCCAGGTCGTATACCGCGTTGAGCAACTGGTTCAACTGACCGCTGCCCTTGACTGGTGCCAGGTAGCGCGGCTGGTCGCAGGCGAAGGTACACAGGCCCACGGCATCGCCCTGGCGCAAGGCCACATAGCTGAGCAGCAGGCAGGCGTTGAGGGCGTGGTCGAAATGTGACAGTTCGCCGTCCTTGCTGCGCATCCGTCGGCCGCAATCGAGCATGAACATAATCTGCTGGTCGCGCTCATCCTGGTATTCCCGGGCAATCGGCGTGCGTTGCCGTGCCGTGGCCTTCCAGTCGATCTGGCGCAGGCTGTCGCCCTCGCGAAATTCGCGCAGCTGATGAAACTCCAGGCCCAGGCCGCGACGCTGGCGCTGGCGTACACCCAGTTGGCTGAGCCAGTTGTCTACCGCCAGTAACTGCGCACCGTACAGGCGGGCAAAGTCCGGGTAAACCCGGGTTGCATCCTTGACCGATACCTGGCGTTTTGCGGTCCACAATCCCAGGGGGCTGGGCAGATGCACCTCACAGCGCTCAAAGCTGAAATGCCCACGGCTCAAGGGGCGCAGGCGGTAGCCCAGGTCACTGTGTTCACCGGGGCGCAGGGCGATGAACTGCGGCAGGTTCTGCACGCTCAAACCATCCGGAACGTGATCAAACACCTTCAGCGTCAATGGCTGTGTGTAGTCATGCTCCAGGGTGATCCGCACCTCGCTCCAGCGTCCTAGCGCCAGGCTGCCTGGCATGTGCCGCCGCAGGCGTGGCGAGGGACGGCGTTTCAGACGGGCAGCATCGAGCAATGCCAGCAAAAGCAGCGCCAGGAGCAGGCCCCAGGCCACGGAGTGCAGGGCGGCCGGCACCTTGAGTTGCAGGGCCGTGGCCGTTCCGAGGGCGATGTTCAGGCCCAGCAGCACCGCGAGCCAGGCCAGCAACAGGCGAGTAGGTCTCATGGGCATGTCACTGGCGTGGCGCCGGCACTTGGTCGAGCAGTTGGGCCAGTACCTGATCCACCTCGAGGCCTTCGATATCCAGCTCCGGGGCGATGCGTACGCGATGGCGCAACACTGCCAGCGCGCAACTCTTGATGTCGTCCGGGGTCACGAACTCGCCACCGCGCAGCAGAGCCCGGGCGCGGGCACCACGTACCAGGGCGATGGAGGCGCGAGGCCCGGCGCCAAGGGCCAGGCCGGGCCAGGTGCGGGTGGTCCGGGCCAGGCGCACGGCGTAGTCGAGTACCTGGTCATCCAACGGCAGCTCACTGGCGACCTGTTGCAACAGCAGTACATCATTGGCTTGCAGCACGGTGCGCAATGGCTGTACGTCGAGCATATCGGCGCGGGAGGAACGAGTCACTTCGCGCACCATATCCAGCTCTTGCTGCGCCTCTGGGTAGTCCATGCGTACCTTGAGCATGAACCGGTCGAGTTCGGCCTCCGGTAGTGGGTAAGTGCCTTCCTGTTCGATGGGGTTCTGGGTGGCCAGCACCATGAACGGCTGGCCGATGGGCAAGGCTTCACCCTCGAGAGTGACCTGTCGTTCCTGCATGGCTTCGAGCAGGGCGGCCTGGGTTTTCGCCGGGGCCCGGTTGATCTCGTCCGCCAGGAGCAAATGGGTGAACAACGGCCCTTTGCGCAGCTTGAATTGCTCGGTGTGCAGGTCGTACACCGCATGGCCTGTGACATCGCTGGGCATCAGGTCCGGGGTGAACTGGATGCGTGCGAAGTCGCCGTCAAAGCAGCGCGCCAGGGCCCGTACCAGCAAGGTCTTGCCCAGGCCGGGTACGCCTTCGAGCAGCACATGGCCGCCGGCGATCAACGCGGTCAGTACGTCATCGATCACCGCATCCTGGCCAATCACCGCCTTGCGCAACTCGGTGCGCAGCGCCTGGGCGAGTTGGGTGGCGCGCCCGGTGTCGAGGGTATTGGGTAAATCCACTGGAGAATCGCTCATAGGGCATTCCTGAGGGTTTGCAGGCAGGCCACCTGGCGGCTGAAATCGGCGCTGGAAAGCCGTTTTGCCGGGAGTGGGCCCAGGGCCTGGCTGATAATTGAAGCGGGTTGGCGGGTCAGGCGCTCAAGGGCCTGCCATTGTCCTGCGGTATCTAACTGTTCGAATCCGGGGTGGCGGCGACGTGCGGTACGCAGGATGTCGCGCTGCAAGGCTTGCAACAGGCTGTTTTGCCCGCTGCGGCGCAGCAGGAAGTCGGCACTGGCATTCAGGTGTTCCTGCAACTGACGGCGGGCTTTCGGGGCTGGCGCCTGGATGGGCCCCTGGCGCACGCCGGCGCGCCACAACCCCAGTAGAATCAAGGCGGCGAGCGCTACCAGGGCCTGGGGAAAATACCGCAGCACCAGACTGAACAGGTTTTCGACGTCCGTGTTCGATAGCAGGGTGACATCGCTGCCCTGGGTCAGGTACCACAGCAGCCAGGCGTTGTCGTGCAAGCCGATGGCCGGGGTCTTCCACAGCTCGCTGTCGGTGATCACCGTTACACGACCCAGCCCGAGATCGAGTTGCATCAGGTGGCTGGACTTGGCGCTGTTGGCCGAAAACTGTGCCAGGTGCCTGGGGTCGATCAGGGTGAAGTCAGTGTCGAAACTGAAAAACGCCGGCGCGGTTTCGTTATCGACATACAGCCGTGTCAGGTCCGGTTTCTTGTTCTTGCGGGCGGGGGGCGGCTGGTCAAAGTCATCGCTGAAGGCCTGGCGCAACTGCAGGCGATCGAGCAGCAGGTCGCCGCTGTCCTGGGTTTCTTCATCCCATATGGCTTCGGCCACCAGCAGCAGATGGCCCCCAGCCTTGGTCCACTCCAACAACTGGTCAACCTGGCGCGGGGTCATGTTGCTGCGTTCGCTGAGCAACAGCAGGCTGCCGCCCTTGGCGGGCAGGGTGGCCAGGCGTTCCAGGCTGCGGGCATGCTCGACGGCCAAGCCTTGCTGGCGTAGGAAGTGTTCCGCCGCCAGGTAGGGGTTGGCCTGGGCTTCAGGTGAGGGCCCGCGGTCAACCACTTCTTCGTAGGGAATCGCCTTGTGCCAGGCATAGAAGCTCCCGGCCGTCAGCAGGCAAGCCAGGATCAGTCCAATCCAGATCAGTGGCCGGTTCATCGCGCGGCCTCGCTGTCGAACAAGCTGCGCCAACCGGCGCAGAGCTGTTGCTGGGCCAGGGCAGGCGGTATGCGATGGCCGTAGGCGAGGTTTTGCCAGTGCCGGGTCAGGTCGTCGCTAAAGGCCAGCAATTGCGGCTGTTGCAAGTGGCGCACCCGTTCCAGGACCTGGCCTTCGGTATCGGCGTTTTTCAGTGGCAGGTGGAAGTCATGCAGCAGCCGGCTCAGCAGGCCGCGATACAGCAGGCCAAGGGCCTCGCGGGGCTGTGTGGCCCACAGTTGTTCGGCGGCACCGGCAATATCCTCGGGCAAGGTCTGCACGCCCATGTCCAGGCCGAACAGTTGCGACGGCACGGGCTGCACGGCCTTGGGGCGTTGGACGCGGCGGCGACTGACAAAGGCGTGCAGCCAATCACGATAACGCCAGGCAACCAGGGCAATGCCGGCGATCAGCAGGCCCCAGAGCAGCACCTCCATCACCAGGGCCAGGGGCTTGAAGGTGTCGCTGTTGAGATTGTCCAGCAAGGATTTGAGCCAGGCCGGCAGATGGGCACCTCCCGGGGACTTGGCGTTGCTGCTGCTCTTGTCCTCGCCGAAACGGTAGCGGGTAACGGTTTGCGGATTCTTGAACGGGGGTTGTTCCAGCAGGCGCTTGATCGATTGACTGGCTTGCGGCGCGCTCAACGGTTTTGAGTCGACCGGCGGGTTGGCCATGGCCTGGGGCGTTGGCGCGATCACTAGCAGGCCGACAGCCAGCAACAGGGCGGCCACTGCCGACCCCAGGCGCTGGCGCAGGCGGCGGAACACCAATTCCAGGTCCCAGGCTTCAAGCACGGTACGCCGGTTCAGGTAGAGGCTGAATCCACATGCCACGTAGATCGGCTCCCAGAACACCAGGATCAGGGCGTAGAAGGCATTGCTCAGGTGCTCCAGCCAGAGCCAGTCCTGGCTGCTGGCCAATGCCAGTTGCTGCCAGTCCCAGTCCAGCTCTACCTGTTGCGGCAGGAACAGGTAGAACAGCGCCATCAAGCCGATCCACAGCGCCGTTTCCAGGTGCATGCCGATCAGCGTCAGCCAGCGCGCCGCGCCGGCATTGCGTTGCAGCAGCACTCCCAGCCGTTGTTGGCGGGCCAGGCCGCCGAGGCCCTCAAGTTGCATCACGGGCATGGCAAAGCTGCGACTGAGGCTAAAGCGCCGCCAAGTCAGGCTGGCTAGCAGTTGCCCCTTGAGCAGCCGTGGCCATTGGCGCAGCGCCTGTTTGAGAGTCGGCGTCTCGCCAAACAGCGCTTTGGACAGGATATACAGCGGCAGGCGCTCAAAGGCCGGTTTCAACCACCAGAACACCAGCACGGCAACGGAGGGGTAGTCCCACAGCACGACGCTGATCAGGATAAAGATCGGCAGGCTGACCAAGGCCCAACTGCTCATCAAGAGCACGCGGTGCTCACGGGCGAGCAACACTCCGAGGTCCATGGCTTCCCACGAGGAGCGGGGGCGAATCACCACGCTGGCGTCACTCAGGCGCATGACGACTCCTGCCGGCGAACAGCAGATAGGCGATCACCATCGCCCAGAGCGCCGCGCCCACCAAGTATTTGCCCCAGGGCTCCACGGCCGTGGTGGAGGACCAACAGGCTTCTATAAAGGCCGCGATCAGCAGGAACAGAATCACCCCGCAGATCATTTGCACGCTCTTACCGGCTGCCAGGCGCAGTGCTTCCCCCCGGGGCAATGCTCCCGGTGCGATCAACGCCCAGCCTAGTTGCAGGCCGGCTGCACCGGCCAGGGCGATGGCCGTCAGTTCAAACGCGCCGTGGCCGATGACAAAGGACCAGAAGGTTTGCCCGTAGCCGATTTCGGTCAGGTGCCCGGCGATGGCCCCGATCATCAGGCCATTGAAAAACAGGAAGAACACGCTGCCCAGGCCAAACAGCAGGCCGCCGGCAAAGGTCTGGAACGCGATGCCGATGTTGTGCATCACGTAGTAGCCGAACATCATCCAGTCCTCACTCGAGGCCCGCTCGGCCGCGCGCCCCAGGCGACTGGCGTCGGGGTCGTACATGGTTTGCATCTCGGTTACTTGCTGGGTACTGACGATGGTGTAGATCAAGTCGGGGGACAGATAGACCAGCAGGGCGATGCCAACCAGGCTGCCAAAGAACAGCAGGCTGGCCACCAGCACGAAGCGCCATTGTTCGCGGACCGTGCGGGGAAAGTCGGCCAGCAGGAAGCCCAGGACCTTGGCGCCGAGCTGGCTGCGATGGCGATACAGCTGTTGATGGCCGCGCAGGGCCAACTGTTGCAACGGGTCTACCAGGTAGCTGCTGTAGCCACGCTCCTGCGCCAACGCCAGGTGCTGGCACAGGCGTCGGTAATCATGGGGGAAGTGCGTCAGCTCCTGGGCCTTGGCCTTGCCTTGCTCAAGCAATGCCAGTTGCGCGGCAAAGGCTTGCCAGTGCGGCTGGTGACGGCTTTCGAACAGGCTCTGTTTCATGTCGGCCCCAGCAGGCCGCGGGCCACGCCATTGAGCTGGTCCACGGCGCGTGCCGGGGAAACCTGCAAGGGCGTGGCCAGAATCGCCGCCAGCTCTTGGGTGCGCTCGGCGGACAGTTCACCCTGGCGCTCGGCAAAACCGAGGATCGCGCGCTGCTCGTTCAACGCCAGGGCAAAGGGCAGGCGCAATGCCGGGGCCTGGGGCAAGAGAGGGCGGGCCACGGGCTGTTCGCGGTAAACCACCAGGGTCCCGGCTGCGATGTCGCCCAGGCGTTTGAAGTGGGGATGTTGCAGGCAACTGATGGCGCCGAGGAAATAGCCGAACGGCAACATATCGACAAAACGCAGCAGGTTGCGGATCAAGGAGGCGGACCAGCCAATGGGCGTGCCGTCATCCTGTACCACGCGCAGGCCCATGATCTGCTTGCCCGGTGAACAGCCCTGGTTGAGCACTTCGAACAGCACCATGTACCACCAACTGACGAGGAACAGCAGGATCGAGCCCAGGCCGATGCCCAGGTCGCCGAGAAACGCCAGGGCGATGAACAGGATGCCGAGGATCAGGCCGCGCAGGCCCAGGTCGAAGCCGAATGCCAGCGCCCGGGGCATCAGCCCGGCGGGGCGCAAGGGCAGGTCGATGCCTTCCGGGGTCTCGATCTGGTAGCGAGTGTCCAATGGGGCGGTGGGCATTGCATTCCCTGGCAGTACGGCGTGGCTGGGCATGGGCAACCTCATCGGGCGGCCGGCGAAAATGAGAGGTCGATGCTAGCAGTGTCATCGCTGCAAGTAACACCTGAAAATGCGCCAAGGTTTCACTGAATGTTTATCCAGTGCATATGGCGCTGGCCCCGGGCGGCGTCCAGCGCCTAGACTTTGTCGGTCTTCAGCACAGGAATAGCCCGTGACCTCGATCTTCTGGTACGACTATGAAACCACCGGCATCAACCCGCGCAGCGACCGCCCGCTGCAGGTTGCGGGAATTCGCACCGATCATGACCTCAACGAGGTAGGGCCGCCGGTCAACCTCTATTGCCAGCCCAGCGACGATATCCTGCCGCACCCGGCGGCTTGCATGATCACCGGCATTACCCCTGGCCAACTGGCGGAAAAAGGCCTGGCCGAAGCCGACTTCATGACGCGGGTGCATGCTGAGCTGGCGGCCCCCGGCACTTGCGGCGCGGGTTACAACACCCTGCGTTTCGACGACGAAATGACCCGCTACAGTTTGTACCGCAATTTTTTCGACCCCTATGCTCGGGAATGGCAGGGCGGCAACAGTCGTTGGGACTTGATCGATGTGCTGCGCACGGCCTATGCCCTGCGCCCAGACGGAATCGTCTGGCCCGAGCAGGACGGGCGCGTGACCCTCAAGCTGGAGCGCTTGACCCAGGCCAACGGGATCGACCATGGCCAGGCCCACGAGGCCTTGGCCGACGTGCGCGCCACCATTGCCCTGGCGCGATTGGTCCGGGAAAAACAACCCAAGTTGTACGACTGGTTGTTTCAACTGCGCAGTAAACAGCGGGTCATGGATCAGATCCGCCTGTTGCAGCCCATGGTGCATATTTCCGGGCGTTTTTCTGCCGAGCGTCATTACCTGGGAGTGGTCCTGCCGTTGGCTTGGCATCCGCGCAATCGCAACGCGTTGATTGTCTGTGACCTGGGGCTCGACCCACAGGGCCTGCTGGACCTGGATGCCGAAACCCTGCGCCGGCGCCTGTACACCCGGCGCGATGAGTTGGCCGACGGCGAATTGCCGGTGCCGCTCAAATTAGTGCATATCAATCGTTGCCCGGTGGTCGCGCCGCTGAGTGTATTGCGCGCGCAAGATCAGCAGCGTTTGAACCTGGACATGCCTGAATATCAGGCCCGGGCGCTGCGGCTAACTGACGCACAGGAACTTTGGCGGGATAAATTGCCGGCGATTTATGCCGAAGAAGATTTCGCCGCCAGCGCTGACCCGGAGCAACAGCTCTACGATGGTTTTATTGGTGATCGGGATCGGCGGTTATGTGAACAAGTCCGCACTGCCGAACCTGCGCAACTAGCGCGCCAGCAGTGGCCTTTTGATGATCATCGTTTGCCGGAATTATTGTTTCGCTATCGTGCCCGTAACTTTGCGTACACCTTGGACGATGAAGAGCAACAACGCTGGAAATTGTTCTGTCAGCAACGCTTGTCAGACGCGGATTACGGTGCCCCCAATACCCTCGAGAGTTTCAATAAGGCCAGGCTTGAATTGGACGTTAGTGCTACATCGTTTCAGCGCCAGGTACTGGATGAATGGCAAGAATATGTTGATGCTTTACGCCGGCGGCTGAGCCTGTAATCGACCTTTGATAAACAGTGGGCAATAAAAAACGCCAGCGAACTGGCGTTTTTTATTGTGTCGCGAATCAGGTGGCGACCTGGCGAGCCTTAGCCCAGCAGGGTAGCCCAGCCTTCAACCACGTCACCGCCCCACTTGGCTTTCCACTCTTTCAGAGTTTTGTGGTTGCCACCTTTGGTTTCAATCACTTCGCCGTTGTGCGGGTTTTTGTACTGCTTGACCTTACGCGCGCGCTTGGTGCCGGTAACTTTTACCGCGCCGCGTGGTGCTTTAACTTTCGATTCCGGATCCAGCAGCGCAATGATGTCACGCAGGGACTTGGAGTATTCACCCATCAGGGTGCGCAATTTGCCTTCGAATTCCAGCTCGGTTTGCAGTTTGTCGTCTTGGGACAGATTCTTCAAACGGGCTTGCAGCTCTTTGATAGCTTCTTCGGTGGCACGGTATTCGTTGATCAGGGACATGTGGACTACCTTATGCGGGGCGCTGAGGGACAGGGATAGTGGCCTAATAATAGTCAGACAGTTTCCCCAAGTAAACATTTAAGCTCGGTTTTATGTAATTTACTTTGAATGTTTGTAGCCAGAGGCTCGGAGTGCATTATTTAGTGCGCTCGAGCGGCTAAAGATATTCTCCTTAGATCTTGGGTAATTGTGGTAACAGATGCTTGTACACACATAACGCCCAGGTAAAAACCGTACTCTGTTTAGGGACACCACAAGGAATTGCGCGAATAAGCGTTGAGGAATACTGCAGTTTTTCTACGGTATCGCTAGAATGGCGGCCTTTGCGAAGTTCTGGAGTTTGCCCCTAATGCGCACTTTTCGTCTGGTGATTGCCTGCCCGGATCGGGTTGGTATCGTCGCTAAAGTCAGTAACTTTCTGGCCTCTCACAACGGCTGGATCACCGAAGCGAGTCATCACTCGGACAATCTCAGCGGTTGGTTTTTCATGCGCCACGAAATCCGTGCCGACACGCTGCCCTTTGGCCTGGAGGCATTTCGCGAGGCATTTGCACCGATCGCCGAAGAGTTCTCGATGACATGGCGCATCACCGACACCGAGCAGAAAAAGCGTGTGGTCCTGATGGCCAGCCGCGAGTCCCATTGCCTGGCGGACTTGCTGCACCGCTGGCACAGCGATGAACTGGACTGTGAGATCGCTTGCGTGATTTCCAACCACGATGACCTGCGCAGCATGGTCGAGTGGCACGGCATTCCGTACTACCACGTGCCGGTCGACGCGCAGAACAAACAGCCAGCCTTCACCGAAGTCTCGCGCCTGGTCGAGCAGCATGAAGCGGACGTCGTGGTGCTGGCGCGCTACATGCAAATCCTGCCGCCGGAACTGTGCCGCGAATATGCAGGCAAGGTGATTAACATCCACCACAGCTTCCTGCCGTCGTTTGTCGGGGCCAAGCCGTACCACCAGGCGTCCCTGCGCGGTGTGAAGCTGATTGGCGCAACCTGCCACTACGTCACCGAAGAGCTGGACGCAGGTCCCATCATCGAGCAGGACGTGGTACGCGTCAGCCATAGCGACAGCATTGAAGACATGGTGCGCTTCGGCCGCGATGTCGAGAAGATGGTCCTGGCCCGTGGCCTGCGCTATCACCTGGAGGACCGCGTGCTGGTACACGGCAACAAGACTGTAGTGTTCTGATAAAGCAAAAAGGGCCTGGGCGTTAAATCACCCAGGCCCTTTTTATTTGTGTCAGCTATGAGGGTCGAACGATGAGTGATCCCCTGGATAAAGCCACGTCCAAGGCACCTGCCACCTTGGGCGAGGGTTGCTTGAGCCGCTACGATCCGGATGCCCTGGATGCCGAGGACGGCACGGATTTCCCCGACGCCGCCCGGTTGTGGGAGCAATTGCAGGAAGAGTCAGAGCCGCACGACAAGCCCGGCCCTGGCAAACACAACGCAGATTGAATGTAGGAGCTGTCGAGCCTGAGCGAGGCGGCTCCTACAGTTGATTTGCGATGTCCTCGGGTTTAGATACGGAAGCTCCCTACCAGTTGTTTCAAGCGTGCCGCTTGCTGCTCCAGGTCAGAGCAGGCGCGCAAGGTGGATTGCAGGTTTTCCACGCCTTCCTGGTTGAGCGTATTGATCTCGGTGATATCGATGTTGATCGACTCCACCACCGAGGTCTGCTCCTCGGTGGCGGTGGCCACCGATTGGTTCATGCCGTCGATTTCCCCGATACGCTGGGTCACGCTGCTCAGGCGTTCGCCTGCCAGGTTGGCGATTTCTACGCTGTCGAGGCTGTGGCGCTGGCTTTCGCTCATGGTGCTGACTGAGTCTCGGGCGCCGACTTGCAGCTCCTCGATCATCTTTTGCACCTGTTGCGCCGACTCCTGGGTGCGATGGGCCAGGTTGCGCACCTCGTCGGCCACCACCGCAAACCCGCGTCCGGCTTCCCCGGCGCGCGCCGCCTCGATGGCCGCGTTGAGCGCCAGGAGGTTGGTTTGCTGGGAAATACTGGTGATCACTTCGAGGATCTGCCCGATATTCACGGTCTTGCTGTTGAGTGCCTCGATGTTGCTGCTGGAGGCGCTGATCATTTCGGACAGTTGCGTCATGGCCTTGATGTTGCGCTCCACCACTTGCTGGCCATCTTCGGCCAGGTGGCGGGCATCGCTGGCCTGGTGCGAGGCCTGCGCGGCATTACGGGCAATTTCCTGGGCGGCGGCGCCCAACTGGTTGATCGCTGCCGCGACACTGTTGGTACGGTTGGCCTGTTCGTCGGAGTTGACCATCGACGAGTTGGAGGCGCTGACCACGCGCAACGCCACTTCATTGACCTGGCCGGTGGCGGAGGACACTTCGCGAATCGAGGTGTGAATCCGTTCCACAAAGCGGTTGAAGGCTTTGCCGAGGATGCCGAATTCGTCATGGTTCTGGATCGTCAGGCGGCGCGTGAGGTCGCCTTCGCCATCGGCGATGTCTTCCATGGCCCGGGTCATTACATGCAGCGGTTGCATCAGCACGCGGATCAGCATGCCCAGCAACGCAATGATGATCGCCACGGCAATCACGGTGGCAATGATGGCCGAAGTGCGGAATTCGCTGAGCATGGCGAAGGATTTGTCTTTATCTACTGACAGACCGATATACCAGTTCACCGACGGCAAGCCCTTGATCGGGGCAAAGGTGACGATGCGGGTTTTGCCATCGACCTCTATTTCGCTGAAGTCAGCACTGATCTTGACGGTCTGGTTCGGGTACGCCTCGCCCAGGGTCTTCATCACCAGGCTTTTATCCGGGTGCACCAGAATCTTGCCGTCGGCACTGACCAGGAATGCATAGCCCATGCCGCCGAAGCTCAGCGCGCCGATGTTGTCCACCAGGGTTTGCAGGCTCAGGTCACCGCCCACCACGCCGACGCTTCGCCCGGCCTGGCTGCTGGGGGTGGCGATGGAAATGATCAACTGGCCGGTGGCCGCGTCGATATAGGGTTCGGTCAGGGTCGAGCCATTGCTGGCCTGGGCGCCTTTGTACCAGGGACGTGCACGCGGGTCGAAGCCGTCGGGCATCTTCGCGTCGGGGCGAATGGTGAAGCCGCCTTTGCTGTCACCCAGGTAGGTTGCCATGAACGATGACGTCAGGGCTTTCTGCTCGAGCAGGTTGGCGACCACACTCGGCTCGGGATTGATGGCGATGTTCTGGGCGGCGTTTTCCACCAGGACAATACGCCCGGCCAGCCAGCTCTGGGTATTGCTGGCGGTGACGCCGCCCATTTCATGCAGGTAGCTGTCGAGGTCGTCGCGAATCGCGTTTCGTTGCAGGTAGTCGTTGTACAACGTGAACAACGCAAATGCGGCAATGACGATAAGGGCGGCTGCAAGCAGGATTTTGTGGCTGAAGCGCAGATTTTTATTCATGGCTCGTCGTGTCCGCTAAGGTCTTAATGTCCGAGGCGCGTCTTTTATGGAAACGCACAAATGGCAGCGTTAAATAAAGTGTGATATTTCCATCTGCTCCTGCAGGAATTATCCGGTCTAACTTTTTTAGACTTTTTGGGTCTCTCGCTTTGTCTGTATCGACCGTGCAGCGCTAAAGATTAACCATGGGTGACAAAATGCCTGACTCCTCGCAACTTCTTATTGGCGCAGACCTTGAAGGCCAGCCCATTGCCCAGGCCATGCGACTGGCTAATCGCCATGGCCTGATTGCCGGCGCCACCGGCACCGGCAAGACCGTGACGTTGCAGCGGCTGGCGGAGGCGTTCAGTGATGCTGGCGTCGCGGTGTTCGCCGCCGATATCAAGGGTGACCTGTGTGGCCTCGGCGCCGCGGGCAACCCCCAGGGCAAGGTGGCTGAGCGGATTGCCGGCATGCCTTTCCTGAATTACGCACCTAAGGCATATCCGGTAACTCTGTGGGATATCCACGGTCAGTCCGGTCATCCACTTCGTACAACCTTGAGCGAAATGGGCCCACTGTTGCTGGGCAGCCTGCTGGAGTTGACCGACAGCCAGCAGTCGACCCTCTATGCAGCGTTTAAAGTGGCAGACCGCGAGGGCTTGCTGCTGCTGGATCTCAAGGACCTCAAGGCCCTGCTCAACCACCTCAAGTTCCATCCCGAGCTGCTGGGCGATGACGCTGCCCTGATGACCACTGGCTCCAGCCAGGCTTTGCTGCGGCGCCTGGCCGTGCTGGAGCAGCAGGGCGCCGAAGCCCTGTTCGGCGAGCCGGCGCTGCAACTGGAAGATATTCTGCAACCGGCCAGCGATGGGCGAGGGCGCATTCATCTGTTGGATGCCAGCCGCCTGGTGCACGAGTCGCCCAAGGTCTATGCGACCTTTTTGCTGTGGCTGCTGGCGGAGCTGTTCGAGCAGTTGCCGGAGCGCGGGGATGCCGACAAGCCGCTGCTGGCGCTGTTTTTCGACGAGGCGCATTTGCTGTTTGCCGATACGCCCAAGGCCTTGCAGGACCGCCTGGAACAAGTGGTGCGGCTGATTCGCTCCAAAGGCGTGGGGGTATATTTTGTCACCCAATCGCCGGGCGACTTGCCGGACAACGTGCTGGCCCAGTTGGGCTTGCGGATCCAGCATGGCCTGCGCGCATTCACCACCAAGGAACAAAAATCCCTGCGGGCGGTGGCCGATGGTTTCCGGCCGAACCCGGCGTTTGATGCGCTGGCGGTGTTGACCGAACTGGGCACGGGTGAGGCGCTGGTGGGCACGCTGCAGGAAAAAGGCACGCCTGAGGTAGTCCAACGGGTGCTGGTGGCACCGCCGCAATCACGGATCGGGCCATTGACCGCCGCCGAGCGTACGGCCTTGATCGCCAGTTCGTCGCTTTTGGGGCGCTACGACAAGCCGGTTGATCGTGAGTCGGCCTATGAAGTGCTGATGGCACGCAAGGAACTGGGACCTGCGGCAAGTGCTGCGCCTGCCGCTGAAGAACCGAGCTTCACCGACAAGGCCGGCGCGTTCCTGGGAACCACCGCGGGCAAGGCCCTCAAGTCTGCGATGCAGCAGGCGGCCAACCAGATGGGCCGCCAGTTGGTGCGCGGGCTGTTGGGGTCCTTGCTTGGCGGTAGCAAGCGTAAGTAGCCATCAAGGTCTATACAACCCATTGTGGGAGCGGGCTTGCCCGCGATTGCGGTGTATCAGTCGATACATGTGCCGGCTGGCACGCCGCAATCGCGAGCAAGCTCGCTCCTACATGAGGTTGTGCAGTTTCAGGCCTTGGGCTTGCCATGACTGGCCAGCCGCTCCAGCGCCGCACGCAGCTTTGGATCGCTAATCCCGTCCGCCGTCGCCTGGATGGTTTCGGCGGCATTCACCGACAAATCCATGGTATGCCCCACCGCACCTTGCTGTACGGTCGGTGGCTGGACCTTGAACTGAATGCGCAGCAGGCTGGCAAACACATCAAACGCCTGTAACTGGCGCTGCAAGCGTTTTTGCTGGTAACGCAGGCGGGTCGCCCAATGCCCATCGGTGACGATCAGCAGTAGCGTGCCTTCACGCCATGACGCCACATGACAGTGCTCGCGGGCCGCAGGTTGCAGTTGGGTTTCCAGGAGGCGTTGCAGGTGGCCCAGGCGTTGCGCATGGCCAAAGATGGCTTTTAACGGCTTGGCTTCGCGCAGCAACACGGCGGGAGCACGGGCCGTAAGAGGGCGAAATGCCATGATCTAGACACCTTAGGTAACAGAGCGGCCATGGTAGCAGAAAGCGTGTGCGGCACCTTGGTCATTGCTTTGTCAGCAGTTTATCCATTAAATCAATAAGTAACTTCTCGCTCGAATGGGTTGAAGTTCAGCAAAAAGCCCTTATTTTAAACAAGCCCTCCCGTAACGCTGTGTCTGCATCGTGGAACAACGCCACTTTCCTCACCCTCGTTTCCGGGTAGAATGCTCGTTCGCATGCGGCCGTGAGGGCTGCTCGGGCGACTTACGGGGCGCCCCTTCATCCCTAATGTGTGGAAGAACCTGCCGATATGTTTGCGCCTTTGTTAAAGAAACTTTTTGGAAGCAAGAATGAGCGCGAAGTCAAACGCATGCTCAAGACGGTGCAGCTGGTCAATGCCTTCGAAGAGCAGATGGTTGCTTTGTCGGACGAGCAATTGCGCGCCAAGACCGAAGAGTTCAAGGCCCGCATAGCCAAAGGTGAAACCCTCGACAAACTGCTGCCCGAAGCCTTTGCGGTCGCCCGCGAAGCCGGTAAGCGGGTGATGGGCATGCGCCACTTCGACGTCCAGTTGATCGGCGGCATGACCCTGCATGAAGGCATGATCGCCGAAATGCGTACCGGTGAAGGCAAGACCCTGGTAGCAACCCTGGGTGTTTACCTCAACGCACTGTCCGGCAAGGGCGTGCACGTTGTGACGGTGAACGACTACCTGGCCCGCCGGGACGCCAACTGGATGCGCCCGCTGTATGAATTCCTCGGCCTGACCGTCGGCGTGGTAACGCCGTTCCAGCCGCCGGAAGAGAAGCGCGCCGCCTACGCCGCCGACATCACCTACGGCACCAACAACGAATTCGGTTTCGACTACCTGCGCGACAACATGGCGTTCAGCATGGAAGAAAAATTCCAGCGCGAACTCAACTTTGCCGTGATCGACGAAGTCGACTCCATCCTCATCGACGAAGCCCGTACCCCGCTGATCATCTCCGGCCAGGCCGAGGACAGCTCGCGCCTGTACACCGAGATCAACAAGCTGATCCCGCGCCTTGAGCAACATATCGAGGAAGTGGAAGGCGTGGTGACCAAAGAAGGTCATTACTCCATCGACGAGAAGACCCGCCAGGTCGAGCTCAACGAAGCCGGTCACCAGTTCGTCGAAGAGATGCTGACCCAGATCGGCCTGCTGGCGGAAGGCGAAAGCCTGTACTCGGCACACAACCTGGGCCTGCTGACCCACGTGTATGCCGGCCTGCGCGCCCACAAGCTGTTCCACCGCAACGTTGAATACATCGTCCAGGACGGCCAGGTGGTACTGGTCGACGAACACACCGGCCGTACCATGCCCGGTCGTCGTTTGTCCGAAGGCCTGCACCAGGCCATCGAAGCCAAGGAAGTGCTCAATATCCAGGCCGAGAGCCAGACATTGGCCTCGACCACCTTCCAGAACTACTTCCGCCTGTACAACAAGCTGTCCGGCATGACCGGTACCGCTGATACCGAAGCGTTCGAATTCCATCAGATCTACGGTCTGTCGGTGATGGTCATCCCGCCGAACAAACCGCTGGCGCGTAAAGACTACAACGACCTGGTGTTCCTGACCGCTGACGAGAAATACGCGGCCATCGTCGCCGATATCAAGGAGTGCATGACCCAAGGCCGTCCGGTCCTGGTGGGTACTGCGACTATCGAAACTTCCGAGCACATGTCGAGCCTGCTCAACAAGGAAGGTATCGAGCACAAGGTCCTCAACGCCAAGTTCCACGAAAAAGAAGCCGAGATCATTGCCCAGGCCGGTCGCCCGGGCGCACTGACCATCGCCACCAACATGGCCGGTCGTGGTACCGACATTCTGTTGGGCGGCAACTGGGAAGTGGAAGTGGCTTCCCTGGACAACCCGACCCCTGAGCAGATCGCCCAGATCAAGGCCGACTGGCAGAAACGCCACCAGGCGGTGCTGGAATCCGGTGGTTTGCAGGTGATCGCGTCCGAGCGCCATGAGTCGCGCCGTATCGACAACCAGCTGCGTGGCCGTGCCGGTCGCCAGGGCGACGCCGGTTCCAGCCGCTTCTATCTGTCCCTGGAAGACAGCCTGATGCGTATCTTCGCCTCGGATCGGGTGAAGAACTTCATGAAGGCCCTGGGCATGCAGTCCGGTGAAGCGATCGAGCACCGCATGGTGACCAACGCCATCGAAAAGGCCCAGCGCAAGGTCGAAGGCCGCAACTTCGACATTCGTAAGCAACTGCTGGAGTTCGATGACGTCAACAACGAACAGCGTAAAGTGATTTATCACATGCGTAACACGTTGCTGGCCGCCGACAACATTGGCGAAACCATCGCCGACTTCCGTCAGGACGTGCTCAACGCCACCGTCAGCGCCCATATCCCGCCACAGTCCCTGCCTGAACAGTGGGATGTTGCCGGCCTGGAAGCGGCGTTGAAGAGCGACTTCGGTGTCGATCTGCCGGTCCAGCAATGGCTCGACGAAGACGACCACCTGTACGAAGAAACCCTGCGCGAAAAACTGATGGCCGAACTGCTGGCCGCGTACAACGAGAAAGAAGAGCAAGCCAGCGCCGAAGCACTGCGCACTTTCGAGAAGCAAATCGTTCTGCGCGTGCTGGACGACCTGTGGAAAGACCACTTGTCGACCATGGACCACCTGCGTCACGGTATCCACCTGCGTGGCTACGCGCAGAAGAACCCGAAGCAGGAGTACAAGCGCGAGTCGTTCACGCTGTTCTCCGAGTTGCTGGATTCGATCAAGCGCGATTCGATTCGTGTGCTGTCCCATGTTCAGGTGCGTCGCGAAGACCCGATCGAGGAAGAAGCCCGTCTGCGTCAGGAAGCCGAAGCCCTTGCCGCGCGCATGCAGTTCCAGCATGACGAAGCACCAGGCCTTGAGTCGCCGCAAGTGTTGGGCGAAGAGGTCGATGTGGCCCTGGCCCAGGCGCCGGTACGCAATGAGCAGAAGTTGGGCCGCAACGAGCCGTGCTGGTGCGGTTCGGGCAAGAAGTTCAAACACTGCCACGGCGAAATCAGTTAAGATTTTTGCCTGAAGCTGCAATACCCCGCGCCGCGACCGGCATCAGCCGTCGCGGCGTTTTGCCATTTAATCACCGTCGACGACGACGGTGCAGACATCACATCGTTAAGGAGCGCATTCATGGCTGTTGGTCTTGGTCCTTTGCCCACGTTGCACCCGGTTGCCGGTTTTGAACTCGGTATCGCTTCGGCCGGTATCAAGCGCCCCGGGCGCAAGGACGTGGTAGTGATGCGCTGTGCCGAAGGTTCGACCATCGCCGGCGTGTTCACCCTGAACGCGTTTTGCGCGGCGCCCGTGATCCTCGCCAAGCAACGTGTCGAAGGCCCGGTGCGCTACCTGTTGACCAACACCGGCAATGCCAACGCCGGCACCGGCGAGCCTGGCCTGGCTGCGGCTGCGCGCACCTGCGCCAAGCTGGCGGAGTTGACCGGCGTGGACGCCAGCCAGGTACTGCCGTACTCCACCGGGGTGATCGGCGAGCCGTTGCCCGTGGAAAAAATCGAAGGCGCATTGCAAGCCGCGCTGGACGACCTGTCCGTGGATAACTGGGCGGCAGCGGCCACCGGGATCATGACCACCGACACCTTGCCCAAGGGCGCCAGCCGCCAGTTCGTGCATGAAGGCGTGACCGTCACCGTGACCGGCATCAGCAAAGGCGCGGGCATGATCCGCCCGAACATGGCGACCATGCTCGGCTACATCGCCACCGACGCCAACGTCTCCCGTGACGTGCTGCAAAACCTGATGCTCGATGGCGCCAACAAGTCATTCAACCGCATCACCATCGACGGCGATACCTCGACCAACGACTGCTGCATGTTGATTGCCACCGGCAAAGCCAACCTGCCGCAAATCACCTCGTCCAACGGCCCGCTGTTCGCGGCGTTGAAGCAGGCAGTATTTGAAGTGTGCATGGAAGTGGCCCAGGCCATCGTGCGTGACGGCGAAGGCGCGACCAAGTTCGTCACCGTTGAAGTCAACGGCGGCGGCAATCACCAGGAATGCCTGGATGTCGGCTACACCGTGGCCCACTCGCCGCTGATCAAGACCGCGCTGTTTGCGTCCGACCCGAACTGGGGCCGGATCCTCGCCGCGGTTGGCCGTGCCGGCGTGCCGAACCTGGATGTGAGCAAGATCGACGTGTTCCTCGGCGATGTGTGCATCGCCAGCCGTGGCGCCCGTGCCCAAACCTACACCGAAGCCCAGGGCTCGGCGGTGATGCAACAGGAAGAAATCACCATCCGTATCGAACTGGGGCGCGGTGAGTGCAGCGAAACGATCTGGACCACCGACCTGTCCCACGAGTACGTGAAGATCAACGCCGAATACCGCACCTGATACCTGTTCGGGGCATTGGCAATGCCCCGGCAGGCGCCGGCTTAGAGGACTTAATACCGTGAAACGAGTTCATGTAGCAGCCGCAGTCATTCGCGGTACCGATGGCCGGATTTTGCTCGCGCGTCGTGCAGACACCCAGCACCAGGGCGGCCTATGGGAGTTTCCAGGAGGCAAGGTGGAGGCCGATGAATCGGTTTTTGCCGCACTGGGCCGAGAGCTGCAGGAGGAACTGGGTATCCAGGTCACTACCGCACGGCCGTTGATCCAGGTTCAGCATGATTACCCGGACAAGCAGGTGCTGCTGGATGTCTGGGAGGTTTCGGCGTTTACCGGCGAGCCCCATGGCGCAGAAGGGCAGCCTCTTGAATGGGTGGCGCCACGGGACTTGCAGAGCTACGAGTTTCCAGCGGCCAACGCACCAATCGTCGCTGCTGCCCGCCTGCCCGCCGACTACCTGATCACCCCAGGCGAACTGGAAACCCCGGTGCTGTTGCGCGGTATCCAGAAAGCCATTGCCGGTGGCACCAAGCTGATTCAGTTGCGCGCGCCCAATGGCTACGACCCCAAGTACCGCGACCTGGCGGTGGATGCAGTGGGATTGTGTGCCGGCAAGGCGCAGTTGATGCTCAAGGGGCCATTCGAATGGCTCGGCGACTTCCCTGCGGCGGGATGGCACATGACTTCGGCGCAACTGCGCAAATACGCCAGCAAAGGCCGGCCGTTGCCCAAGGACCGCTGGTTGGCGGCGTCTTGCCACAATGCCGAAGAACTGGCATTGGCCGAATTGATGGACGTGGACTTCGTCACCCTGTCGCCGGTGCAGCCGACCCAGACTCACCCTGATGCACAGCCGTTGGGTTGGGAGCAGGCGGCGCAGTTGATCAAAGGCTTCAGCAAGCCCGTGTTTCTGTTGGGTGGGGTCGGGCCTGACGAGCGGGAGAAGGCCTGGGAGAGCGGGGCGCAGGGTGTTGCGGGGATTCGGGCGTTCTGGCCTGAGGTGTGAGTCGTCAGTGCTGGCCCCATCGCAGGCAAGCCAGCTCCCACATTGAAATGTATTCACAAATCAAAATGTGGGAGCGGGCTTGCCCGCGATGAGGCCCGCTCAAGCAATACAAAATCCAGCAATAACCTCAGTGCGGCTTAGCCGCCGCCTGCCACAAAACCTCCGCAACCCCTTGCCGCCTGGCAATCACCCTTGCTGCCACAAACAGCAAATCCGATAGCCGGTTGATGTACGCCAAACCTACCCCCTCCAACGGCTCCAGTGCATTCAATTGCTGGCAGCGCCGCTCGGCGCTGCGGGCCAGGCTACGGCACACATGGGCCTGGGCAATCAGCGCCGAACCACCGGGCAGGATGAAGTTTTCCAACGGCCCCACTTCTTCATTCCAGCGATCAATCGCCGCTTCCAGCCGGTCCACCTCGCCCGCATTGAGCGCCTTATAGACCGGCATCGCCAATTCGCCACCCAGGTCAAACAGTCGATGCTGGCAGGGTGTCAGTACCTCGATCACATCCTTCAACGCCGGATGCTGGCCGCTTTGCTCCTCAAGCCCGGCCAGCAGCAGGCCCAATTGGCTGTTGAGGCTGTCCACCTCTCCGATCGCCTCCACCCGGGGGTGATCCTTGGGCACGCGGCGGCCGTCACCCAGGCCGGTTTCGCCTTTGTCGCCGGTACGGGTGTAAATTTTCGACAGGCGAAAGCCCATGGTCAGTGCTCCAGTTGAGTCAGTTCGTGGGGGGCAAGCTGGCTGCCGGCCAACGGCAGGCGCAAGGTGAAACAGGTGCCCTGGCCCAGGGTGGAGTGAACCTCCATCTGGCCCTTGTGATTGTTGGTGATGATGAAGTACGAGACCGACAGGCCGAGCCCCGTGCCCTGGCCGATTTCCTTGGTGGTGAAGAAGGGCTCGAAGGTACGCTTGCGCACGTTCTCACTCATGCCGATGCCATTGTCCTCCACCTGGATCTCGGCCCATGGTGGGTTGAGCCGGGTGCGCAGGATGATACGCCCCGGCTCGCTGTCGTCTTCGCGCAGGTGGATGGCCTGGGCGGCGTTTTTCAGCAGGTTGAGCAGCACCTGCTCCAGCTCGTTGGCGGTGCCAGGCACCGGGCCCAGCAAAGGATCGAACTGGCGGATGATTGCCTGGCCCTTGAAGTCGAAGCCGATGGCCAGGTCGAAGTCGTTACCGGCAATTTCTACCGCTTGGTCGATCAACGCTGGCAGGTCGCAAGGTGCCATCTGGCGGTTACTGCGGCGGCTGAAACTGAGCATATGGGTGACGATTTTTGCCGCACGGGCCCCGGCTTGCTGGATGCCGTCGAGCAGTTGCGGTACTTCGCGGCTTTGCAGGTAGCGGTTGACCGTCTCCAGTTCCACGCCCACCTGCTCGGCGTGCTCCTGGTTTTTCGGGAGGTCCGCCGACAGCCGCCGCCGGATGTTTTGCACGTTATGCAGGATCGCCCCCAGGGGGTTGTTGATCTCGTGGGCCATGCCCGCTGCCAGCCCGCCGACCGACAGCATTTTTTCCGACTGCACCATCATCTCTTCCAGGGACAGACGCTGGGTGATGTCATCGATGCGGATCACCACCCCGCGCCCGGCGCCGCCCATCAGCGGGTAAAAGGTCAGGGCATAGTGCTTGGGCTCGTCGTCCTTGATCCAGGTGACACGCTCGATGCGCTCCACCGTGTGCTGTTCCACCGCGGCCTTGAGCTGCGGCAGGTAGGGCTTGAGCGGCTCGAAGGCAAGGAAGATCGGCTGGTTCAGGGCTTCGCCCAGGCGTGTGCCGGACAGGGCACTGGCTTCCTGGTTCCATTGGGTGACGTAGAGCTGCTCGTCCAGGGCGATCAAGGCAGATGGCATGGAGTCGATGATGCTGTTCAGATAATTCTGGAAACCGGTGAGTTTTTTCTCGATTTTGCTGCGCACCTGGACTTCCAGCTCCAGCTTGCGGTTGGTATGCCGTGTTTCCTCGGCCAGGCCCTGGGCCTGGTCATAGGCGGCCTGGGAGTCGTCCCGCGCACGCTTGAGCTGCTGCTCGCGGGCTTCGATGCGTGACAGCATGGTATTGAACGCTTCGGCCAGGCTGCCGATTTCGTCATGGTTGCCGCGCCCGGCCCGCAGGGCGTAGTTCTCCTCGCGGGTGACCTGGCGCGACAATTCTTCCAGCTCATGGATGGGCCGGGTAATCAGGCGCTTGATCTGTCGGGCGATCACCAGCCACAGCAGGATGCTGAAAATCAGGATGCCGAGGCTGGCGGTCAGGGTGCCGGTGTAGAAGGCGACCGGCAGTTCGCTACTGGCCACCAGCAGCAAATGCCCCGAGGGCAAGCCGGGGCGGGGCAGGGTGATGATTTGATTGCTGCGAAATTCGGTGACCCGCCAGGCTTCGATGTCGCGGTAGTGTGCCGGCAGTTGCAGGCGGTCGCCGTGTTGTAGCTGCGCCAGGCGACTGCCTTCACCGTCATACAGGGCCGCCGCCCGTAGTGGCGAATAGCTGGTCAGCTCGTTGAGCAGGGCGTCGGCCTTGGCGGGAGAATCCAGGGCTTGCGCGGCGAGGGCCGGGTTGGAGACCAGCCGGCCAATAGCCTGCAAGGCTTGCGGGGCCATGCTTTCCTGGGAGATCCAGTAGGCGGCGCTGATAAAGGTCAGGTTGGCCACCAGCAGCACGGTGGTCAGCAGTACCAGCAGGGCCGCCAGCAGTTTCTGCCCAACGGGGAGATTTTCGAGACGCTGGCGCAGTGGCATCAGGTTGTTCGCAGGCAAGGATCAAGTCGGCAGGGTAGCGCGTGCCTCAGTCGCGGGGCAATCCGCGTGCGTCCAGGTAACCGGCCAGGCGCACCTGCAGTTGTTGCAGGTGTGGCAAGCTCAGGCGATGGCGCAAGGCCGCCTGGCAGGCATGGCCGAGCAGATAGCTGATCTCGGTGCGCCGCCCGTTGGCCACATCCTGGTACATCGACGAGAAGTTCGCCGCCGTCGCCTGGATCACCCGCTCCACTTCGGTTTGCAAATCCTGGGCTGCCGCCGGCTGGCCGCAGCACTCCAGCAGCTCGGCGAGTTCGGCGCACAAGGTCGATACTTCGCATTGATGCGCCTGTAGTCCGCCATTGCGGCATTGATAGAGCACAGTCAGAGGATTGATCGCACAGTTGAGTGCCAGTTTTCGCCACAGGCGCGTGAGGATATCGGTGCTCCACTGGTGGGGAATGCCGGCGGCTTGCAAGTCGTCCAGCCACAGCGGCGCCGTGGGATGGGTGGCGTCACCCAGCCAGGTAAAGCCATGGCCGGCGAACACTACGCTGCCATCGTTCTGGCGAAACGCACCCTCGGTGCTGGAAGCGAAGATGCAACGCGCCTGGGGCAGTTGCGCGGCAACCGCGTCCTGGCTGCCCAGGCCGTTCTGCAGCAGGATCACCTCGGCGTTGGGTGTCAGGCGTTGGGCCAACTGAGCGACGGCACCAGGTGCGTCGTAGGCTTTACACGCGACCAGTAGGCGATCAATCGGCTCGGGGCTGTCGGATGTTTGTGCCGTCACCGGATAAGTCTGGGCATGCCCTTGCTCGACCAGGGTCAGCCCCGGCGCTGCCCGGTAGCGGGCCAGGCGCGCCTGGTCTCGCAGGATCAGCGTAACGGGCAGGCCTGCGCGGGCCAGGCGTGTGGCCCATAATGTGCCGAGACTGCCTGCGCCGAGGACATGCCAGGTGGTGGACATCAATTTTGCTCCGTAAGCCGCTGGGTGAGCCAAGCAGCTCAGGGTAAAGAGTCGTTATAATGCCCCGGCATTTTACCCGCAAGCCAGGCGTGCTCCATCTCTACTGAGCCGCGCCCCTTTTTTATTGGAGAAACTACATGCCGTCGTTCGACGTGGTATCTGAACTGGACAAGCACGAAGTCACCAACGCCGTCGAGAACGCCGTCAAGGAGCTGGACCGTCGTTATGACTTGAAAGGCAAGGGCAGCTTCGAGTTCAAGGAAAAGGAACTGACGGTCAACCTGACCGCTGAAGCCGATTTCCAGCTCGAAGCGATGATCGAGATCCTCAAGCTGGCCCTGGTCAAGCGCAAAATCGACGTGCAATGCCTTGAAGTCAAGGATGCCTATGCGTCGGGCAAGTTGATGAAGCAGGAGGCCGTGCTCAAGGAAGGTATCGACAAGGAGCTGGCGAAGAAGATCGTCGCTCACGTCAAGGATGCCAAGCTCAAGGTCCAGGCCGCAATCCAGGGCGAGCAGGTGCGTATCACTGGCAAGAAGCGCGACGACTTGCAGGAGGCGATTGCCGCCCTGCGCGCCAAGACCTTCGATATGCCGCTGCAGTTCAATAACTTCCGCGACTGATCCGGTTTTGGGGAACCCGCGGGGCTTTTCGACGTCCCACGCCCCAGAACCTGCAGAAACGATTGAGCCCTTCGGGGCTCAATTGCTGTGGCGACCTTTATTTGCAGTGCTAGACAGGAGAATCTAGATGGATTTGAACGCTGAAGTGGATCAATTGATCAAGGCTTCCCAAGCCTGGGTCCCGATGATCATGGAATACGGCAGCCGCGTATTGCTGGCGGTATTGACCCTGGCCATTGGCTGGTGGCTGATCAACAAGCTGACCCACAAGGTAGGGCGCCTGCTGGCCCTGCGCAATGCGGACCTGGCGTTGCAGGGCTTTGTGACTAGCCTTGCGAACATCGTGCTCAAGGTGATGCTGATCGTCAGCGTAGCCTCGATGATCGGAGTCGAAACCACCTCGTTTGTCGCCGCGATCGGTGCCGCGACCCTGGCCATTGGCCTGGCGTTGCAAGGTAGCCTGGCCAACTTTGCCGGTGGCGTGCTGATTCTGCTGTTCCGCCCGTTCCGTATCGGTGACTGGATCGAAGCCCAGGGCACGGCGGGTACCGTCGATAGCATCCAGATCTTCCACACGGTGATCCGTACCGGCGATAACAAGACGGTCATTGTGCCTAACGGCATCTTGTCCAACGGCATCATCACCAACACCAATCGCCAGCCAACCCGCAAGGTGGTGTTTGACGTGGGTGTCGACTACGAAGCCGATTTGCAGAAAGCCCGTCAAGTGCTGCTGGAATTGGCCAAGGATCCACGGGTTCTGGCGGATCCCGAGCCTGTCGCAGTGGTTTCGACCCTGGGCGACAGTTCGATCACCGTTTCCCTGCGTGTATGGACCAAGACTGCGGATTATTGGGACGTGATGTTCATGTTCAATGAACTGGCGCGGGACCGTTTGAAAGCGGCCGGAATTGATATCCCGTTCCCGCAGCGCGTTATTCGCGTGATGCAAGAAGCGCCTGCCAAATAAGAACGGGTGCAGGGATTTAACTTGGCTGAAGAGTCAGGTTTTGTCTCGATAATAAACTTGATAGTTAGCTTGCTAGTTATCAAGGTCGCAGAAATAAAAGTGCAATAAAAAAGCCGCTCACTGGTTAAAAGTGAGCGGCTTTTTCATTAAGGGCCGAAGCCCTCGGGCATCTTTGATTACAAGATGTTCAACGGGTATTGCGCAATCAGACGCAGTTCATCGATGGACGAAGAACCGTAGTAAACGCCATCAGACGAACGATAAGTCGCTTGGCGAATACGCAGGCTCAGGTCTTTGGCCGGGCCGCTCTGGATCACGTACTTGGCTTCAAGATCGCGTTCCCATTCTTTCCCGTTCGAGGTCAGGGCGGTGTTGGCGCCGCTACCGGTGACGTACGCAGCCAGGAAGCTCAGGCCAGGTACACCGAAGGTGGCCATGTCGAGGTCGTAACGGGCCTTGAAGGATTTCTCGCCTTCGGCGTTGAAGTCGGAACGTGCAATGGAGTTGGCCAGGAACACTGTGCCGCCGCCGTCGATGCCGTAGCCGTAGTCGCCGTCACCGGTAACCTTCTGGGCCGCCAGGGTGAAGGTGTGTGCACCGATGGTGTAGGCACCCTGCAAGCTGAACGCGCGGTTGTCGAGTTTGGTAACGTCGTCTTTATAGGCGCGTTGCAGGCCGGCACCGTCGCTCTTGGTGTCGTAGATGTTGAAGTCTACGGCCACCGACTGGTCATCGCTCAGGGCGTGGGTCCAGTTGACGTTGGCGTAGTATTTGCGCCAGTAGTCTTCGACTTTCGAGTAGTAGAGGCTGGTGGTGAACTCAGGCGTCCAACCGTAGGTGCCGCCTACGAAATTGGCTTGCTTGATGCCTCGGGAGGTTTCAGGGAAGTCGAGGATACTGTCCTTGAAGGTCTGCGCCTGGGCCACGCTGGAAGTGAAGTGACCGGCTTCCAGCTTGAGGTCCTTGATCTCGTTACTGACGATCGAGATACCTTGTGGCAGCTCTGGCAGCAAGCGACTGTCGTCGGATGCGAATACCGGTGCGGTGGTGTACTGGTCGCCGACTTTCAGCACGGTATTGGAGAGGCGGAACTTGATGGCGCCGCCGCCCTTGGAGTATTCATCCTCTGAGCGGCCATCCGAACCTTCCGGGAACAAGCCAGTGCCATTACGGCCTCTGCCGCTGTCCAGTTTCACGCCGAGCAGGCCGATAACGTCAACACCCACACCGATGGTGCCCTGGGTGAAGCCCGACTGGTACAAACCGTTGAAGCCCAGGCCGGTTTCCCGGGTGTAGCTTGTGCCCGACTTGTTGTTGCGGTTGTCTCGGCTGAAGTACAGGGTGCGGGTATTGATGCTGAAGGTACTGTCTTCGACAAAGCCCTTGGCATCGTCTTGGGCGGACGCCATTGCGAACTGTGAGGTGCCTGCTGAAACAGCGAGGGCGATCATGCTCCACTTCATCACGCGCATCGTGATTTGCTCCTTTGGTTTTAGGAAGAGTACTGCCGTCCCACCTATATTTTTGTCTGGGCGGCTCTTTCTTTTTTGTGACAGCGCAAACTTATAGCACGCTGGCAATAATTGGCGATACTTGCACATCTGTCCTTTCAGCTTCTTTACGAGGCTGTCGTAAATTGCTAGATCCATGTCGCAAATCTACAGTCTGCTTGTAACCAGACTGACAACTTCAATACTGTTTTTAATACCCTGGACAGAGGTGCAAAGTACCCTGTTCAAAGTTTAAAACTTCCTGTTTTTGTATTGACTCACTGTTGTTTTTATCGTGAAGCACTGCCTTCCTGGCAGGTGCCGTTGTCGACGATAGGGGAGTGAATGCAACAAGCGTGCTCAAACTGTCGGGCAGATGTCATTTTTTCGTGAAAAATGTGCTGGGTCTGTGAAAATCGCCTGGGCACGGGGCTTTTGCGTGGTTTTTTTTGGAATTCAGGGCCTCGGCTGTGCGGGATTTCGAACGGATAAAAATGTGTTTCTGTCAGAAATGTTACCGGTTCACCCTGCACGGTGAGTAATCGGCGGATAGGCCCTGCCCGATGCGGGGCATAAAAGACTCATTTTGGTGCGTCGGTGCCCGGTCGCGCGATTGCCCATGGCGCGCGCGCGGATTGCCCCGTGAAGCAGCCGCCATTCGCAGGTATGCTGGGCGCCTGAAACTGACTAGCCGAACGGAGTGCCTGCGGTGTTCGCCTTGGATCCACGTCTGCAAAACGACACCTTGCCCATCGGGGAATTCCCCCTGTGCCGGCTGCTGCTGTCCAATGACTCTAACTACCTCTGGCTTATCCTGGTGCCGCGCATTGCCGGTATCAGCGAAGTGTTCCAGCTCGACGCGGGCGACCAGTCCCGCCTGTGGCAAGAAACCACGACGTTGGCGCAGCTGCTCAATGACGGGTTTGGCGCGGATAAAATGAACATTGGCGCCCTGGGTAACGTGGTCAACCAGCTGCATGTGCACGTGATTGTGCGCAAACGCGACGATGCGGCTTGGCCTGCCCCCGTCTGGGGCAAGCACCCGGCGGTGCCTTATACCGACGCTCAGGTCGCGCTGATTCGTACCCGCCTGCGCGAGTTGTTGCCGCCCGAATTCACTTTTGCCCAGGACTGAACCATGGACCTGCAAGACCGCGTGATGGACCTTGAGAGCCGCCTGGCTTTCCAGGACGACACCATCGAGACCTTGAATGACATCCTGGTTGCCCAGCAACGAGCGGTAGAACGCCTGCAATTGCAGATGACGGCCTTACTCAAGCGTCAGGAAGAAATGGGCGGGCAGTTCGAATCCTCCGAGGAAGAAGCGCCGCCGCCTCATTATTAAGGGGGCGGGTAAACTCCCGGCGATAAAAAACCGCGATGCAGTATCAACTGCATCGCGGTTTTTTTTCGGGCCTGTTCTGGGATCAGCGACGCGGCAGGGCGGCGATCACGTCTTCAGCTTGCAGGCCTTTGTCACGATTCATCACGGAGAACTCCACGCGCTGGCCTTCCACCAGGACACGATGGCCTTCGCCGCGAATGGCTCGGAAGTGGACGAAGATATCGTCGCCCGAATCCCGGGAAATAAAACCGAAGCCTTTGGAGGTGTTGAACCACTTGACGGTCCCGGTATCCCGGTTGGTCATATCGTAGTTTTGCGAGGAGGCCGGGGCAGACGAACGGTAGAAGCTGATGGCCAGGTGAAGAACGATAGCGACTACGGCAATGGCCAGGCTGAGCAGGATGGCTGGATGGCCACCGACTTCAGGCATGGGGGCCAGGAGGGTGAGGGTTTGTACGACGACAGTCAGCACCAGCAGTGCGCTGACCAGGTTTTGCAGTTGATGGCGTGTGCCTTTGTTCCAGTAGGGGATTACTGGCGCCAGCGTCAGGTTGAGAAGGCCGAACAGAGCCAGGTACAGCGCGTCGTGTTGTTGCAGGTACGGCAGGCTTTCTGGTTGCAGGCTCGGGATAAAGGACAGCAGCAAAGCTGCAGCGCCCGTTAGCAGGTGGACGATTTTCAACATTTTGATTAACTCACGTTAAGACGGATCACGAAGGAAGAGCTGACTGGCACGGTTCGCTTCTGAACAATGGGAGGCGTTGGACACGTGCGCGATTATTCAGCCTATGCCGCTTGCCGCAGGAAATAGCGGTGGCGACACGCTGCCTATTTAACAGCAAAGCCTGTGCCTTCTCAAATCAAGCGTTTCAAGGCGTTGCGAAGATCATGGCATTTATGCGGCAAACCCTTGTCCTAGACAGGTGCGGGTGTTTTTCACCGCGCCAGGCCTTGCCGCTCGTGGTCGAGCGCGTTGCAAAGGGGCGATTTGCCGCAGGCCGAGTGCGGCGGCAGGGCTGCGCAAGGCGAGCACTCTTGCTAGAGTGGGTAAGCACCTGATCAATGAATATTCATCAATTGAAGGGAATAGACATGGCAATCGATATCGGTATCAGTGAAGAAGATCGTAAATCCATTGTTGACGGACTTTCACGGCTGCTTTCAGATACCTATGTACTGTATTTGAAAACCCATAACTTCCATTGGAACGTTACCGGGCCGCAATTTCGTACATTGCACTTGATGTTTGAAGAGCAATATAACGAACTGGCGCTGGCAGTTGACTCCATTGCCGAACGTATTCGTGCCCTGGGCTTTCCAGCGCCGGGTGCTTACTCTATCTATGCCCGTCTGTCTTCGATCAAGGAAGAAGAAGGCGTACCCAGCGCTGAAAACATGATCAAGCAACTTGTCGATGGGCAGGAAGCGGTTACCCGCACTGCACGCGGGATCTTCCCGTTGCTGGATAAAGTCAGCGACGAGCCGACCGCGGACCTGCTGACCCAGCGCATGCAGATCCACGAAAAAACCGCCTGGATGCTGCGCTCGCTGCTCGAAGGCAAGTAAGCCCTGCAGGCCAGTGGTGCCCGGCAGGCGCCGCTGGCTGCACCTGATTGCTTCCTGATATATGCGTTGGCTTGTCCTACGAGCCGCGACTCTCCGTCTTCTGGCTGCACTTGCCTGCTTGATGTTTTATAGGCTCAACGGCCAATAACAGCCGTGTATTCAAGAGCCGTTTGGCAAGGGAGTGTCAAGTGTATGTCGCGTAGTATGAGTAAAGGTGTGCTGGAAACTTCCGGGGTCTACAAGACAAAGATCGATCCCTTCGTCAAAGGGTTCGATATGGCGTTGGCCCGGCCATTATCACGTTCTGTCCGGTTGAATGGTTTTTCGACATGCCTGCGGCTTGAAGAAGTCTATTGGAACATTCTTGGTGAAATAGCCAGGATCAATACCTGTTCGGTCAGTGCGCTGCTGTCCTATGTGGATCGCGAGGTGCACTTGCGTTATGGCGGGGTCAAGAATTTCAGCGGCCTGGTCAGGGTGGTCTGTGTGGTTCATGCGTTGAAAGGGCAGGTATGCGCCGCAGATCAGGCTGGCGTGATGTAGGCCGGTTGTCCCGTATCAGGGGGGCAGAGGTGTTGGTCTAAGTGGGCTGCACGTTGCCACGGCTGCACAGCCTCGATTTAACGGATATAATCTCGCCCTTTGCTGCGCATACCGGCTGGTACGGAGCGTGGCGCAGCAGTGATGTGATCGCCGAGATATTCCATGCCCATGTACGATTACCAATGCGCTTCCTGTGGTCATCAGTTGGAAGCCATTCAAAAGATCAGCGACGCGCCGTTGGTCGATTGCCCTGCTTGCCAGGCGCCCGAGCTGAAAAAAATGTTGTCGATGCCGGGCTTTCGCCTGAGCGGTAGCGGCTGGTACGAGACGGACTTCAAGACCGGCGCCAAGAAGAATCTGGCGGGCGGCGACAAAGCAGACTGAGTTGAACTCTACGCGCGAGCTCCTGCATTATCCGTGGCCTGACTTAATAGGTGCGGTGTCCGAGCAGGAACTCCACCGAATTTCGAATTACGAGAAGTGAAACCACTACCATGATGCGCAGCCACTATTGCGGCCAACTGAACGAGACCCTGGAAGGTCAGGAAATCACCCTTTGCGGATGGGTTCACCGTCGCCGCGACCATGGCGGGGTGATTTTCCTCGATATCCGTGATCGTGACGGTCTGGCCCAGGTGGTATTCGACCCGGATCGCGCCGAGAGCTTCGCCGCCGCTGACCGCGTGCGCAGCGAATACGTCGTGAAAATCACCGGCAAGGTTCGCCTGCGTCCGGCCGGTGCCACCAACGCCAACATGGCGTCGGGCATGATCGAAGTCCTGGGCTACGAGCTGGAAGTGCTTAACGAGTCGGAAACCCCGCCGTTCCCACTCAACGAGTTCTCCGACGTTGGCGAAGAAACCCGCCTGCGTTATCGCTTCCTCGACCTGCGTCGTCCGGAAATGGCCGAGAAGCTGCGCCTGCGCTCGCGCATGACCACCAGCATCCGTCGCTTCCTCGACGAGAACGGCTTCCTCGACGTCGAGACGCCGATCCTGACCCGTGCTACGCCAGAAGGCGCACGTGACTACCTGGTGCCAAGTCGTACCCACGCCGGTAGCTTCTTCGCCTTGCCGCAATCGCCGCAGTTGTTCAAGCAACTGCTGATGGTCGCTGGCTTCGACCGCTACTACCAGATCGCCAAGTGCTTTCGCGACGAAGACCTGCGCGCCGACCGCCAGCCGGAATTCACCCAGATCGACATCGAGACCAGCTTCCTCGATGAAAAAGAGATCATGGGCCTGACCGAAGAAATGATCCGCAACCTGTTCAAGGAAGTGCTGGACCTGGAATTCGGCGAGTTCCCGCACATGACCTTCGAAGAAGCCATGCGCCGCTACGGTTCCGACAAGCCAGACCTGCGCAACCCGCTGGAGCTGGTCGACGTTGCCGACCAGCTCAAGGAAGTCGACTTCAAGGTATTCAGCGGCCCGGCCAACGATCCGAAATGCCGCATTGCCGCACTGCGTGTGCCAGGCGGGGCGAGCATGCCGCGCAAACAGATCGACGACTACACCAAGTTCGTCGGCATCTACGGTGCCAAGGGCCTGGCTTACATCAAGGTCAACGAGCGCGCCAAGGGTGTTGAAGGCCTGCAGTCGCCAATCGTCAAGAACATCCCGGAAGACAAGCTCAATGTGATCCTCGATCGCGTTGGCGCAGTCGATGGCGATATCGTGTTCTTCGGCGCCGACAAGGCCAAGATCGTCAGCGAAGCCCTGGGCTCGCTGCGGATCAAGCTGGGCCACGACCTCGACCTGCTGACCTGCAAGTGGGCACCGATGTGGGTCGTCGACTTCCCGATGTTCGAAGAGAACGACGACGGCAGCTTCAGCGCCCTGCATCACCCGTTCACCGCACCCAAGTGCACGCCGCAGGAGCTGGAAGCCAACCCGGCTGGCGCCCTGTCCCGTGCCTACGACATGGTGCTCAACGGCACCGAGCTGGGTGGCGGTTCGATCCGTATCCACCGCAAAGAGATGCAGCAGTCGGTGTTCCGCCTGCTGGGCATCAACGAAGCGGAACAGGAAGAGAAGTTCGGCTTCCTGCTCGACGCCCTGAAATACGGTGCTCCACCCCACGGCGGCCTGGCCTTCGGCCTTGACCGCCTGGTGATGCTGATGACCGGTGCCCAGTCGATCCGTGAAGTGATTGCCTTCCCGAAAACCCAGAGTGCTGCGGACGTCATGACCCAGGCTCCAGGCGTGGTGGATGCCAAGGCACTGCGCGAGCTGCACATTCGTCTGCGCGAGGCGCCGAAGGCTGAGTAAGGCTGCGGCGTGAAAGCGCGATAAGGTTGTACGCAGTCAAAATGGCGCATCTTCGGATGCGCCTTTGCGTTTAAAAGAGGGAAATCTCGCCTGGGGCGGGATTGAAAGGTTTCTAGAGAATTTCGGAGTTGTGTTATGGCTGGCCATTCCAAGTGGGCGAACATCAAGCACCGCAAAGAGCGTCAGGATGCCAAGAAAGGCAAGATCTTCACCAAGTGGATTCGCGAACTGACCGTCGCTGCCCGCCAGGGCGGCGGTGATCCTGGCTCCAACCCACGCCTGCGCCTGGCGCTGGACAAGGCCCTGGGCGCCAACATGAGCCGCGACATCATCGACCGCGCCGTGGCCCGTGGGGCCGGTGCGGCCGATACCGACGATATGGTCGAACTGACCTATGAAGGCTACGGCCCGGGCGGCGTTGCGGTGATGGTTGAGTGCATGACCGACAACCGCAACCGTACCGCGGCGGCCGTACGCCATGCGTTCAGCAAGTGTGGCGGCAACCTGGGTACGGATGGTTCGGTAGCCTATCTGTTCGAGCGCAAGGGCCAGATTACCTTCGCGCCGGGCACCGATGAAGACGCGCTGATGGAAGCTGCGATGGAGGCGGATGCCGACGACGTGGTGACCAACGAAGACGGCTCCATCGACGTATTCACCTCGTTTGCCGGCTTCTACGCGGTGCGTAACGCCCTGGAAGCGGCGGGTTTCAAAGGCACCGACGCGGAAATCGTCATGCTGCCGACCACCAGCGCCGAACTGGACCTGGACGGCGCGCAGAAGGTGCTCAAGATGCTGGACATGCTTGAAGACCTGGATGATGTGCAGAACGTCTACTCCAACGCCGACATTCCAGAAGACGTGGCCGCACAGCTAGTCTGAAGGCTGGTGTAGACCATAATGTGGGAGCGGGCTTGCTCGCGAAAGCGGTTTGTCAGTCAGTACATGCGTTGACTGAAACACCGCTTTCGCGAGCAAGCCCGCTCCCACATTGGATCTTCGCTGTATCAAAAAATGTGTTTACCCAACCTGCAGGCGTTATGACTTTAATCCTAGGTATCGACCCCGGTTCGCGCATCACCGGCTTTGGCGTGGTGCAGCAGACCCCGCGTGGCTGTATCTACGTGGCGTCGGGATGTATCCGTACCGGCGCCGGGGAGCTGGCCGAGCGTTTGCAGATCGTCTATCGCGGCGTACGTGAAGTGATCCAGACCTACGGGCCGGTGACCATGGGCATCGAAAAGGTATTCATGGCCAAAAATGCCGACTCGGCCCTCAAGCTGGGCCAGGCCCGCGGCGCCGCCATCGTCGCCGGAGCGGAGGAGGGGATGGAAATCGCCGAATACACCGCGACCCAGGTCAAGCAGGCGGTGGTTGGCACCGGCGCGGCGAATAAAGAGCAGGTGCAGATGATGGTCATGCATATGCTCAAACTCACCTCCAAGCCACAGATCGACGCTTCTGACGCCCTGGCCATCGCCATTTGCCATGCCCACACCCGCTCCAGCCTGCTGCCTCACGGCCTTGGCACGGCACGCAGTCGTGGCGGGCGCCTGCGTCTCTGATAGCATCAGCGCAATCGTTATGGTCGGGCCTCGATCTGACCTCAAGCTTTAAGGATCTGAACCGTGATTGGACGCTTGCGCGGCACCCTGGCTGAGAAACAGCCGCCGCACCTGATTCTGGATGTAAACGGGCTGGGGTATGAGCTGGAAGTGCCCATGACCACCCTGTACCGCCTACCGTCGGTCGGTGAACCGATAACGTTGCACACCCATCTGGTGGTGCGCGAAGACGCGCAACTACTCTATGGTTTCATCGGCAAGCGCGACCGCGACTTCTTCCGCGAGCTGATCCGCCTCAATGGCGTTGGCCCGAAACTGGCCCTGGCCTTGATGTCGAGCCTGGAAGTGGACGAGTTGGTACGTGCTGTTTCGGCCCAGGACACCTCGGCGCTGACCAAGGTGCCGGGTGTCGGCAAAAAAACCGCTGAGCGCCTGCTGGTGGAGCTCAAGGATCGCTTCAAAGCCTGGGAAGTGGTGCCAAGCATGTTTGCGCTGGTGCCAAACCAGCCGGATATGCCGGCGGCCCAAGTCGCCAGCGCCGAAAGTGACGCCGTCAATGCGCTGATCTCCCTTGGCTACAAGCCACAGGAGGCCAGCAAGGCAGTGTCGGCCATCAAGGACAAGAACCTGAGCGCTGAAGACATGATCCGCCGAGCCCTGAAGGGAATGATTTAAGTGATTGAAGCTGATCGTCTGATTGCAGCCACCGGCCCTCGCGACCGTGAAGAGGTCCAGGACCGGGCCATCCGCCCCCTGAGCCTTGCCGATTACATTGGCCAGCCCACCGTGCGCGAGCAGATGGAGCTGTTCATCCAGGCGGCACGTGGGCGTGCCGAGTCCCTGGACCACACGCTGATCTTCGGCCCGCCGGGGCTGGGCAAGACTACCCTGGCCAACATCATCGCCCAGGAAATGGGCGTGTCGATCAAGAGCACCTCCGGCCCGGTGCTGGAGCGCCCGGGCGACCTGGCTGCGTTGCTGACCAACCTTGAACCCCATGACGTGCTGTTCATCGACGAAATCCACCGGTTGTCGCCCATCGTTGAAGAAGTGCTATACCCGGCCATGGAAGATTTCCAGCTGGATATCATGATTGGCGAAGGGCCGGCCGCGCGCTCGATCAAGCTCGACCTGCCGCCGTTCACCCTGGTCGGCGCCACCACCCGTGCCGGCATGTTGACCAACCCGTTGCGAGACCGTTTCGGCATTGTTCAACGTCTAGAGTTCTATAGCACTGCTGACCTTGCGACGATTGTCAGCCGTTCGGCGGGGATTCTCGGCTTGCCGCTCGACCCGGAAGGCGCCTTCGAGATTGCCCGCAGGGCCCGTGGCACACCGCGGATTGCCAACCGTTTGTTGCGCCGGGTGCGCGATTTTGCCGAGGTGCGGGCCAAGGGCCATATCACCAAGGCTGTGGCCGACCTGGCGTTGAACCTGCTGGACGTCGATGAACATGGCTTCGACCATCAGGACCGGCGCCTGCTGTTGACCATGATCGAGAAGTTCGATGGTGGGCCGGTGGGCGTGGATAGCCTGGCCGCCGCCATCAGTGAGGAGCGCCATACCATTGAGGATGTGCTGGAACCGTACCTGATTCAACAGGGTTACATCATGCGTACGCCAAGGGGGCGGGTGGTCACGCGCCACGCGTATCTGCACTTTGGGTTAAACATTCCGTCACGATTGGGGGAGATGCCTGTGGTAGACGAATTCCTCGATGCAGTGGACGATTAAAAAAGGCATGGCGGGTCGATTTATTCGGCGTTTGTGCTGTCCTAGTGGCTGGCGTCGTCATTCTTTCGTTAGAAATGCTGCAGAGAATGAAAAACAGTTGCCTGGCCGGATTGGCAACCTGAGGAGTAAGCACTAGAGTATGCGCGCGCAAAACGGGGATCAGTCGTTCGCACATCGCTGTCGCGTTTATTACGAGGACACCGATGCGGGCGGCATCGTGTATTACGTCAATTATCTAAAGTTCATGGAGCGGGCTCGAACCGAGCGGCTACGGGAGCTGGGCTTTGCCCAATCCCAGCTGGCAGGGGAGGACCTGTTATTTGTCGTGCATTCCAGCGAGGCCCGTTACTACGCGCCGGCGCGACTGGACGATGAATTGCTGGTCAGCGCGCAAGTAATCGAATTGAACCGTGCCAGCCTGCGCTTTAAACAGCAGGTCAGGCGGGCAACGGATGCAACGCTGCTCTGTGAGGGGCAGTTCCTGGTGGCGTGTGTGCGCACCAACAGTTTGAAACCCAGGGCCATTCCCGAAACTCTACGTGCGGCCTTTGCCAACGTGAGCGGCGCGGGTCAACAATCAAAGCAGGAGATTTAGCGTGGAACCTACCGTCGTCGACCATTCCTCCATGTGGAGCCTGGTCAGCAATGCCAGTGTCGTGGTTCAACTGGTCATGCTGACCCTGGTAGCCGCATCGGTTACCTCATGGGTCATGATTTTCCAGCGCAGCAACCTGCTGCGCGCCGGTCGACGCGCCCTGGAGAGCTTCGAAGAGCGCTTCTGGTCGGGTATCGACCTGTCCAAGCTGTATCGCCAGGCGGGCAGCAACCCGGACCCGGACTCGGGCGTCGAGCAGATCTTTCGCGCCGGCTTCAAGGAATTTTCCCGCCTGCGCCAGCAGTCCGGCGTCGACCCGGAAGCGGTCATGGAAGGCGTGGCCCGTGCGATGCGCGTAGCGATCTCCCGTGAGGAAGAAAAGCTCGAGCAGAGCCTGCCGTTCCTGGCCACCGTCGGTTCGGTCAGCCCGTATATCGGCCTGTTCGGCACCGTATGGGGCATCATGAACTCCTTCCGTGGCCTGGCAACGGCCCAGCAAGCGACCCTGGCCACCGTGGCCCCGGGTATCGCCGAAGCGCTGATCGCCACTGCCATCGGCTTGTTCGCTGCAATCCCCGCAGTAATTGCCTACAACCGTTTCGCCGCCACCAGCGAAACCCTGATTGGCCGTTACTACACCTTCGCCGATGAATTCCAGGCGATCCTGCACCGTAAAGTGCACACCAGCGAAGAATAAGCAGGTAATTCCCAATGGCTTTAATCGCTCGAGCTCGCAAAAAGCGCAAGCCGGTCGCCGAGATGAACGTAGTGCCTTACATCGACGTGATGCTGGTGCTGCTGGTGATCTTCATGGTGACCGCGCCGATGCTCAATCAGGGGGTGAAGGTTGATCTGCCCAAGGTTTCCAGCGAAGCCTTGCCGCAGGACAACAACACCCAGGTCCTGACCATTTCGATCAAGGCTGACAAGACCTATTACTGGAACCTTGGCAGCGAAGTCGACACCCAGAAGCAACAGGACAAGGCCATGACCTTGCCGCAGATGACCGACGCCGTGACCAAAATCATCCGCGCCGGCAATGAAGGCGGCAAGCACACCCAGGTGTTCATCCGCGGTGACAAGTCGGTCGACTACGGCTCCGTCATGGGCGCCATGGGCGGGCTGCAGAAGGCCGGGGTCGGTAATGTTGGCTTGATTACCGAGGCGCCCTGATGCAGCAACAGCGAGAGCCGTCCGCCTCGGAAAGCTTCTTCTGGCCTAGCGTCTGGGCGATTGCCCTGCACGTTCTGGTGTTTGGCATGCTGTTTGTCAGCTTTGCCATGACCCCGGAGCTGCCGCCAGCCAAGCCGATCGTGCAGGCGACCCTGTATCAGCTGAAATCGAAAAGTCAGGCCACCACCCAGACCAATCAGAAGATTGCCGGTGAGGCCCAGAAGTCGGCTGCGCGCCAGACTGAAGTCGAACAGATGGAACAGAAGAAGGTCGAGCAGGAAGCGGTGAAGGCTGCTGCGGAACAAAAGAAAGACGAGGCGGCTCAAAAGGCCGAAGAATCGAAAAAGGCTGACGAAGCGAAGAAGGCCGACGAGGCGAAAAAGGCTGATGAAGCCAAGAAAGCCGAGAAAGCTGCCGAAGCCAAAAAAGCCGAAGAGAAACAATTGGCTGATATAGCCAAGAAGAAATCTGAAGAAGAAGCCAAGAAAGCGGCTGAAGAAGAGGCCAAGAAAAAGGCCGCTGAAGAAGCCAAGAAAAAGATAGTCGAAGACGCGAAGAAGAAAGCCGCCGAAGACGCCAAGAAAAAAGCTGAAGCAGACGAGGCGAAGAAGAAAATCGCCGATGACGCGAAGAAGAAAGCTGCCGCCGACGCCTCCAAGAAAAAGGCCCAGGAAGCAGCGCGTAAATCCGCCGAAGATAAAAAGGCCCAGGCCTTGGCAGATTTGCTTTCCGACACGCCGCAACGTCAGCAGGCCTTGGCCGATGAACGTGGTGACGAAGTCGCGGGCAGTTTCGACGATCTGATTCGCGCTCGCGCAGCAGAAGGCTGGACACGTCCACCTTCGGCACGCAAAGGCATGACAGTCGTGCTGCAGATCGGCATGTTGCCAGACGGTACGGTGACTTCGGTCAGCGTGGCCAAGTCCAGTGGCGACGGTTCGTTCGACAGTTCGGCGGTTGCAGCGGTCAAGAATATTGGCCGGTTGACCGAGATGCAGGGAATGAAACCAAGCGACTTCGCTCCCTATCGTTCATTCAAGATGACATTCACACCTGAGGATCTAGCCTTGTGAGAAACCTTCTTCGAGGAATGCTTGTCGTTATTTGCTGTATGGCAGGGATAGCGGCGGCGGATGAAAAGAACATCCTGGTAACCAGCGGTAGCGATCGGGCCACCCCGATTGCGGTTGTACCGTTTGGCTGGCAGGGCGGCAGCGTGCTGCCGGACGATATGGCGGAAATCATTGGTAATGACCTGCGCAACTCGGGTTACTACGCGCCAATTCCGAAACAGAACATGATCAGCCAGCCGACCCAAGGCAGCGAAGTGATCTACCGTGACTGGAAAGCCCTGGGCGCCCAGTACCTGATGGTAGGTAGCATCGTTCCAGCAGGCGGTCGCTTGCAGGTGCAATACGCTCTGTTCAACGTGGCCACCGAGCAGCAAGTGCTGACCGGTAGCGTGTCGGGCAGCGTTGACCAACTGCGGGACATGGCGCACTACATTGCCGACCAGTCGTTCGAGAAACTGGTGGGTATCAAGGGTGCGTTCTCTACCCGCATGTTGTACGTGACGGCTGAGCGTTTCTCGGTGAACAACACCCGCTACACCCTGCAACGTTCGGACTACGACGGTGCCCGTGCAGTGACCCTGTTGCAATCGCGCGAGCCGATCCTGTCGCCGCGTTTTGCGCCAGATGGCAAGCGTATTGCCTACGTGTCGTTCGAGCAGAAGCGTCCGCGCATCTTCGTCCAGCACATCGACACCGGTCGCCGTGAGCAGATCACCAACTTTGAAGGCCTGAACGGTGCCCCAGCCTGGTCGCCGGATGGCAATCGCCTGGCATTCGTACTGTCCAAGGACGGTAACCCGGATATCTACGTGATGAACCTCGGTTCGCGCCAGATCACCCGTGTCACTTCCGGCCCTGGTATCAACACCGAGCCGTTCTGGGGCAAGGATGGTTCGACCATCTACTTCACGTCAGACCGTGGCGGCAAACCGCAGATCTACAAGAGCAGCGTTGGCGGTGGTGGTGCGGAGCGTGTGACCTTTATTGGTAACTACAACGCCAATCCGAAGCTTTCGGCGGATGAAAAGACCCTGGTAATGATCCATCGCCAGGATGGTTTCACTAATTTCAAGGTGGCGGCCCAGGATTTGCAGCGCGGAAGCGTAAAAATCCTCACAGATAGCACTCTTGATGAGTCGCCTACTGTCGCGCCCAACGGCACCATGGTAATCTACGCCACCCGCCAGCAGGGCCGGGGAGTCTTGATGCTCGTGTCCATTAATGGACGCGTAAGGCTCCCGCTTCCTACCGCACAAGGCGAAGTCAGAGAACCGTCCTGGTCCCCTTACCTGAACTGACGCGGCGCTACAAAAAGAAGTACTTAACACACTGGGGTTCATTAGGAGTTTCACGATGGAAATGCTGAAGTTTGGTAAGTTTGCTGCTCTGGCTCTGGCTCTGTCCGTAGCCGTTGGTTGCTCGTCTAAAGGCGGCGACAATGCCGGTGAAGGCGCAGCTGTTGATCCAAACGCTGGTTACGGCGCCAACACTGGTGCAGTTGACGGCTCCCTGAGCGAAGAAGCTGCTCTGCGCGCGATCACCACTTTCTACTTCGAATACGACAGTTCGGACCTGAAGCCAGAAGCCATGCGCGCTCTGGACGTTCACGCGAAAGACCTGAAAGGTAACGGCGCTCGCGTTGTTCTGGAAGGCAACACCGACGAACGTGGTACTCGTGAGTACAACATGGCACTGGGCGAGCGTCGTGCGAAAGCCGTTCAGCGCTACCTGGTACTGCAAGGTGTTTCCCCAGCTCAGCTGGAACTGGTTTCCTACGGTGAAGAGCGTCCAGTTGCTACCGGCAACGACGAGCAATCCTGGGCTCAAAACCGTCGCGTCGAACTGCGTAAGTAATTCGTCATGCGAACGTGCCGTCGTGTTGTAACCGTATTGGCTCTCAGCCTTGCACCGCTTGCGGTGTGGGCTGCGGTTCCCGTGGAAGATAGCAACTCTGGCTATAACAATAGTGGGAGCAGCTATCCACCTGCAGGTTATGGCACGAACGGCGCCTATGCGGGGGGAGCGGCCACGGCCGCTCCTTCGGCACAGGGCGAACTGTTCAACCAACTGCAACGCATGCAGGATCAATTGGCGCAGCAACAAGGCACCATTGAAGTTCTGCAAAATGAAGTGCGTCAGCTCAAGCAGGAAGGCCTGGAGCGTTACCAGGATCTTGACCGACGTATAGGAGCCGGTGCTACACCAGCCGCTACTCCTGATAATTCTTCTGCCGGTGGCGCCGCAAGCGCCGCCGGTGGTGCAGCCGCAGGCGCCACTCAGGCCCCTGCCGCCAGCAGCGAACCGGCTGATCCGGCGAAGGAAAAGCTGTATTACGACGCAGCCTTCGACCTGATCAAGGCCAAGGATTTCGACAAGGCCAGCAAGGCGTTCACCGCTTTCCTGGGTCGTTATCCAAACAGCCAGTACGCGGGCAATGCCCAGTATTGGTTGGGTGAGGTCAACCTGGCCAAGGGTGATTTGCAGGGTGCGGGCCAGGCGTTTGCCAAGGTCAGCCAGCTTTACCCCAAGCACGCCAAGGTGCCTGATTCGCTGTACAAACTGGCTGATGTAGAGCGCCGCCTGGGTCATACCGACAAGGTCAAAGGCATTCTTCAGCAGGTAGTGGCCCAATATCCAGGTACCTCTGCCGCCCAGTTGGCTCAGCGTGATTTGCAGCGCTTGTAAGCATTGCTGTCCCGCTTGGAAGAAACCCGCGCCTGTCGCGGGTTTTTTCGTTAGAATCCACGCCCTTTTATGAAATACGCTTTCTGGGGTTCACGCTTTGCCGGGATCCCATGAAGTGCCTGACGGAGGCGGACAGCCTGTTTAGCTGTTACGCCCGTGGCGACTATGCAAGACACATTACGCATCACCGAAGTTTTTTACTCGTTACAGGGTGAAACGCGCACTGCCGGCCTGCCCACAGTATTTGTGCGCCTCACCGGCTGCCCGTTGCGCTGCCAGTACTGTGACAGCGCCTACGCCTTCAGCGGCGGCACCATTCGTACCCTCGACGACATCCTGGAGCAGGTTGCAGGCTTCCGGCCGCGCTACGTCTGTGTAACAGGCGGCGAGCCGCTGGCCCAGCCCAATGCCATTCCTTTGCTCAAGCAGTTGTGTGACGCCGGTTACGAGGTGTCCCTGGAAACCAGTGGCGCCCTGGATATTTCCGCGGTCGATCCGCGCGTCAGCCGCGTGGTTGACTTGAAGACCCCGGACTCCAAAGAAGCGCATCGGAACCGTTATGAGAATATCGAGCTGCTGACCGCCAACGACCAGATCAAGTTTGTCATTTGCTCGCGGGACGACTATGACTGGGCCAACTCCAAGCTGATCCAGTACGGCCTGGACCGACGCGCCGGCGAGGTGCTGTTCTCTCCAAGCCACCATGACTTGAACGCTCGCGACCTCGCAGATTGGGTGGTCGCGGACAATCTGCCGGTGCGCCTGCAATTGCAGCTGCATAAATACCTTTGGAACGACGAGCCAGGACGCTGAAATGACTGAACAAACGACTGATCAAAAACGTGCCGTAATCCTGCTGTCTGGCGGCCTCGACTCCGCGACCGTGGTGGCGATGGCGCGTGCCGAGGGCTATAGCTGCTACACCATGAGCTTCGACTATGGCCAGCGCTCCCATGCCGAGTTGCACGCCGCCGCCCGTGTCGCCCACGACCTCGGCGTGGTGGAGCACAAGGTGATCGGCTTGAACCTCAATGGCATTGGCGGCTCGGCCCTGACCGACAGCTCCATTGACGTGCCTGAGGCGCCCACTGAGGGCATCCCGGTCACCTACGTGCCGGCCCGTAACACCGTGTTCCTGTCGCTGGCCCTGGGCTGGGCAGAGGTGCTTAACGCCCGTGACATCTTTATCGGCGTCAACGCGGTGGATTACTCCGGCTACCCGGACTGTCGCCCAGAGTTCGTCGAGTCGTTCGAGCGCATGGCCAACCTGGCGACCAAGGCTGGCGTAGAAGGGCATGGCTTCCGTATCCAGGCGCCACTGCAAAACCTGAGCAAGGCGCAGATCGTCAAGGCGGGTGTAGGGCTTGGTGTCGACTACTCGCTGACTGTTTCCTGCTACCAGGCGGACAATGACGGTCGTGCTTGTAGGAAATGTGACAGCTGCCGCCTGCGCGCCGAAGGCTTCCAAGCGGCCGGAATTACTGACCCAACGCGTTATTTCTGATTTATTTAAAATAAGGTGTTGAATAATCCTTAGAAATCAGTATTATACGCGCCACCACACAGCGGGTCGTTAGCTCAGTTGGTAGAGCAGTTGGCTTTTAACCAATTGGTCGTAGGTTCGAATCCCACACGACCCACCATTTTTGGCGGTTTAGAAAATCCGGAAGGCCCACGTAAGTGAGGATTTCCGGGTTTTTTTTTGCCTGGGGCAAAAGCACGGGCTCGACGGCTCGCCTGAAGGTTGACACGACATTCGCATCGGCCAGCAGCACCGTCTTCGACTGCGGATGCAACACCCAAGCCATTATTTGTAGCTATCGCCAGGTAAACCCAAGCCGGGTCCACTTTTTCAGAACAGCAGAGGTTATGCCAAGTAAGTAAACTGTGCAGCTGTACTTACTTGGCAGGTGTGCAAGATCAGAATTGATGTCGCATTTTAATACCGCGTCACTAGACAACTAGCACGACGACGCCTTTAAAGTTCCATTACAGTTATTTATGGTTTTTACCTCCGCTGCGGGGCCATTGAAGGAGGTTATGAAATCTCCACCGTTGGCCATACGACAGCTTGCGGTAATCCAGCAAGCGCCCTCGGCGTTGAGTCGCACTACTTGAATGACGCCGGCGTTTCCCGCCGGCACAGTGTCTCCCTTGCTGCAGGACTGATAGGCAGGACTACTCTGCCAGGCATTTTTACATGTGTTGTTGTCTTCAGCATTGGCTGCTTGCATTTGAAGCAGAACTGCAAATGCTAGAAGAAATCCAATGATTGAGCTTTTCATTTTATGATTCCTCTAGATGTGCGTTTCCCCACATGAAACTATGCTCTGGGTTTTTGGGATGTGTCTACTGTCATAGTTGACAGGTTTCATGAGATGTTTGAGGTTTTTTATAATTGTTATGAATAATGTCGGGTGACGTTATAAGTTCGTGCGAAGTGTTTGAGCTTGCTGATGTGAAACCCCGAGAGCCCCGCACCAGCGTTAGGCTCAAGGCTGCTTATGCCCATTCATCCACGGGCTGTAGTCCACCTGCACATACCCCATGGGCAGGCCCTTGGGGTAGTTGGCAAACCCCGGCATCTTTCGCAGGTCCAGCAGTTTGCACTGCGTGACAAGGCGTTGCTGCAACGCGCTATCTACCTTGAAGCCCTGTAAACGGTACGGGCTCTGATTCAGGTTGACCATGCACTCATTCACTTTGCCTTGCGCATCGGCGATGAGGTGGAAGCTGGCGACGCCAATACTCTGGATGTCATGCCCGACAAACAGCTGTTCACGGAAAAAACGTATCTGCCTATACAGGTCGATTCGTGTTTTTTGCAGTTGTTGCTGTTCATCCGAAAGCCCCATCAGAGGGGTGAACACCATGGGCGCGACAATCACCTGGGTGTCCTTGGCGTTGGCGAAGACCTTGGGCGAGATCTCGGGAAAGAGGGTGGTCCAGCACAGTTCAGTCACCAGTTTGGCCAGCTTGGCCTGGCGCAGGTTGTTCTGGCCCTCGTTGGGCAGCAGGGTCCCGCGTTTGGCCGAGCAGTCCACGACGTGGTTCTGCGCGTCGACGGTCATGATCATGTTCATCACCCCCGTCAGCTCGTTTTCATTGGCGGCCAGGGCGTAGCTGCGCAGTATCGTGGTGAAGGTATGGATGAATTTTTCGTCTTTTTGTTGCACCTGTGCCGCCGCCGAGGCCGCCGCCTGCTCTGGCGTTTGGCTCTGGCAACCGGCCAGTGACAGCAGGCTCGCACCGAACAAGGCCAGTAGCCAGCGGGAGGGAGAAGGCGCGTTGAATTCCATTTCTTGGGGGCTCATATACAAATAGACACGGGAAGAGGTAGACGGGAACTATTCTCACCCATCAAACGGTAAAGTGCGATTCGAAATAATTCGACTCTGGCACTGTGCTCTTTGGTTGTAACGGCTGACGTTGCACGGATTTGATCTACAGATTCTATTTGTCTATATTTGAGTCTGTAGATTTATTCTGAGGTGGCAACCATGAGCCTAGCCCTGCAAGCACAGCCGTTTACCCGGGAGCAATGTGTCGCCGGACTCCGGGCGGCCGTGAGCATCCTGGAAAAATGGCAGGCCAGCAGCGACCAGGCCTGCCGCATCCTGCGTATTTCGCGCAGCACTTACACCCGCGCCCGGCAGCGCGAGGCCGCGTGGTCCGTGAGCCTGGATTCCGACCAGATGCAGCGCATCAGCTTTGTGCTGAACATCCATGCCACGCTGCGCATGGTGTTCGATAACCCCGAGAATGTGTACGGCTTCCCTGCAATGGCCAACCACAACAGCTTCTTCAACGGGCGCTCACCCCTGGAGATCATGGCCCAGGGCGACATGATTTCCCTATATGAAACCTTCCGCCGTATCGATGTGCTGCGCGGTGCGCAATGGTGACGGTGAGCCAGTTGGGCGATTTGCCCAGCGGGCCGTTGCAGGCCTATCGCCTGGTCAATTCCAAATTCCCGCCGATTGCGTTGTTTGACGATGTGGCGGATGCCGACGAATTTGAGGCGCTTTATCAGATCCAGGCCCTGACCAACCCGCGGCTGGGCAATGAGCTCGGTCGTATCGAGCTGATACCCCGTAGGGAAATCCCCTTCGGGATTGTGGGATGCTCCTACGCGATTGCGCCGTTCACCCACGTCAATCCGGCCGGATCGCGTTTCAGCGCTGGGGATTTTGGCGTGCTGTACCTGGCGGCCACCATCGAAACGGCGCTGGCAGAGGTGCGTCATCACCAGAACCAGTATTGGTCCGGGGTCCACGGCCTTAACTATGAGCGCTTTGTCTTTCGCGGGTTGTCGTGCAGCTTTGCTGGTGACTCGATGAAGGATGCGGCGTCGGTGCCGATGAGCGATCCGATCTACGACCCTGACGACTACAGCCACGCCCAGCGCTTGGGCGGCGCGCTGAAGAAGGCCGGTTGTCCCGGCCTGCGTTACCTGTCGGTGCGCTCAGAAGGTGATCACTGCTGGGCGTTGCTGACGCCCAGGCCGGTGTCGTCGATTGTCCAGGCCGCCCATTACGAGATGGTCTGGAATGGGCAGATCACCAGTGTCAGCAAAATCAGCGAAGCCTGACGCTGGCGGGTCAGAGCTGCCCGCGCACCAGGATTGACTCATCGATCTGCGCAATCGACGTAACCCCGGTCAGGGTCATGGCCACGCGCATTTCCTTGGCAAAGATCTCCAGCAAATTCTCTACACCGCGCTGGCCATCAGCGGCCAAAGCGTAGGCAGGCGCTCGTCCCAGCAATACGCCCCGGGCGCCGAGGGCGAGCATGCGCACCACGTCCAGCCCTGAACGCACCCCGGAGTCCACCAGCACCGTAAGGTCGCTGCCCACTGCCTGGGCGATCTCGGGCAGGGCCTTGGCGGTGGACAGCACGCCATCGAGCTGGCGACCGCCGTGGTTGGACACGACGATGCCGTCGGCACCGAAGCTCACCGCATCCTTGGCGTCCTGTGGGTCGAGGATGCCCTTGATGATCATCGGGCCTTTCCAGAATTCGCGGATCCACTCCAGGTCTTTCCAACTGATGGAGGGGTCGAAGTTGGTGGCCAGCCAGCCGATGTAGTCTTCAAGGTGGGTCGGCTTGCCGAGGTATTTGGAGATGTTGCCCAGGTCGTGCGGGCGTCCCATCAGCCCCACATCAAACGCCCAGGCCGGTTTGGTCACTGCCTGCAACATGCGTCGCTGGGCGGCGTACGGGCCGGACATGCCGGAGTGGGCATCGCGGTAGCGGGCGCCGGGGGTGGGCATGTCGACGGTGAACACCAGGGTTTTCACCCCGGCGGCTTGCGCACGCTCCAGGGCGTTTTTCATGAAGCCACGGTCTTTCAACACATACAGTTGAAACCAGATCGACTGCGCAGTCTGCGACGCTACTTCCTCGATAGGGCACACAGACACGGTCGACAGGCAAAAAGGAATGCCTTTATTGGCCGCCGCATTGGCCACCTGCACTTCTCCGCGCCGGGCAAACATGCCGGTCAGGCCCACCGGGCTCATGACCACCGGCATCGCCAGCGGTTGGTCGAACAGGGTGGTTTCCAGGCTCAGGCTCTCGACGTTGCGCAGGACGCGCTGGCGCAGGCTGATGTCTGCCAGGTCCGAACTGTTGGCCTTGAGGGTGTGCTCGGCGTACGCGCCACCGTCAATGTAGTCGAACAGGAAACGCGGCAGTTTGCGACGTGCGGCTTCGCGGTAATCCGATGCAGACGAAATGATCATGAACAGTGAGGCCCCGGAATAAAGAAAACGGTGGGTGGAGGATAGTCAAAGGCTTTTCATGGTAAAAACAACTTTTCCAACTTCATTCAAGTCGCAAATGGAATAGTCATGAATCTGCGAACGCTGCGAGCCTTTGTCGAAGTGGTGCGCCAAGGCAGTTTCTCACAAGCGGCCGAGATGGTTTCGCTCACGCAATCGAGTGTCAGCAAAGCGGTCAAGACCCTGGAAGAGGAGTTAGGCACACCGTTGTTCAGCCGCATCGGCCACAAGAACGAACTGACAGCCGCGGGTGAAATTGCCTACCGTCGCGCTCTGGTGTTGCTTGCCGAGCGCAGTGACCTGGTGGCCGAGATCAATGACCTGCTGGGGCTCAAGCGCGGCGTGCTGCGTATTGGCTTGCCGCCGGTGGGCAGTGGTGAACTGTTTGCGGCGATGTTTGCGGTGTACCGCCAGCGTTATCCGCAGATCGAGATCGAGCTGATCGAGCATGGCAGCAAGAAGCTGGCTGAGTGCCTGCAAGCGGGGGAGGTGGATGTAGCCGCGCTACTGGTGCCGGTGGAGGGCGAGTTTGAGTATCAGGACGTGCGCGTCGAGCCATTGATGGTGGTCCTGCCCAGCAGCCATCCATTGGCCGGGCGCGACAGTGTGGATTTTTCCGACTTGTCCGACTCGCCGTTCATACTGTTCGAAGCCGGATTTGCCCTGAACCGCATCATCCTTTCCGCCTGCGAGCGGCGGGGCGTATCGCCGAAGGTTTCGGTGCGCAGCGCCCAGATCGACTTTATCGTCGACCTGGTCGGCGCGGGCCTGGGAGTCGCCTTCCTGCCGCGCATGCTGGCCTACAAGCACCTGCATGCCGGCATTGCCCTGATATCCCTGGATGAGCCCCAGACCGACTGGCATATCGCCCTGACCTGGCGGCGTAATGCTCACTTGCCGCCTGCAGCGCGGGCCTGGCTGGACCTGGCGACCGAGATGGGTAACGTTCCCGCGCGCTAGCACAGCCTGCTTCAGAAGTTGTACTTGAGGCTGGTCATGAAGTTGCGCGGCGCGCCATACACCCCTTCTGAGTACACCCGGGCGTAGTACTCGCGGTCAAAGACGTTGTTGAGGTTGACCGTGGCACTGAGGTTTTTCGAGATATCGTAGCGGGCCATCAGGTTGGCGATGGCATAGCTGCCCTGGTGGTAATAGTGCAAGTCCTCGCCGGTCTTGGTCTGCCAGTTCACGCCACCGCCAACAGTGACTTTGTCGAGCATGCCTGGCAGGCGATAGGAGGTGAAGGTCTTGAGCATATGGCGCGGCAGCGCGGTGACGATGCGCTTGTCATCGGCATCGGTGGTGACGCTGTAGGCATAGCCGGCCGACGCCTGCCAGCCTTCGCCCAGCTCGCCGTTCATTTCCAGTTCGACGCCTTGGGTCTTGGCGCTTTGTTCGATGCGATAGGCCTGGGTGTCGGACTGCCACACCGCCAGGTTGTCTTGCTCAAGCCGAAATAGCGCCAGGCTGGCGTTCAGTTGCTCATCGTAGAAACTGCCCTTGATCCCGACTTCATAACCCTTGCCTTCCAGGGGTGGCAGCGCGCCGCGGTTGATGTCGCGCACGTAGGAGGCTTGCGGGTTGAAGATCTTGGTGTAGCTGGCATACAGCGACCAGTTGTGGTCCAGGTCGTAGACCACCCCGGTGTACGGAATGAACACGCCGGTTTCCCGTTCCTTGACCGAACTGGTTCCGGCGCCATACAGCAGGGTGTTGGTATCGCGCTTCCAGTCGGTCAGCCGCCCGCCGAGGATCAGGCTCAAGTCGTCGCTCAGGTGTAGGCGCGACGTGAGGTAGGCGGCGTATTGTTTCTCGCGGATGCTGCCTTTACCCACCACCGGCGTGGCGGGCTTGGGGGAGTCACCGTTCCAGGTGCGGTAGTCCGGCACCTTGAAGCCGTAGTCCCACAGCCAGTCGTTGTAGTTGGGGGTGTGTTCCTCGTAATCGGTGGCAGTGATGCCGGTGATCAGCTCATGTTCGCGACCGAACGCGGAAAACGGCCCGGTGAAGTAGGCGTCGAGGCTGTCCTGGCGCGGCGTGCCTGACCAGCGCACCGGCAACAACGAGGCGCCTGAGCCGGTGGCCTGGTCGAGACTGCCGATGGTGAACGAAAAGAACTCGTCGAACTTGTTCTCGGTGTGACCGTATTCGATCTTGCCGCTCCAGCCGTTATCGAACTGGTGTTCGATGGAAGTGAAGTAGTTGGTCTGGTCATGGTCGTTATACGACCAGTTCGGCGCACTGTTGAGGGAGCGCTTCATGTGGGTTTTCTGGCCATCGCTGAACAGCGTCTGGTAGCCGCCGCGCAGGGGCGCATCCACCTGGGTCTTCTGGTAGCTGAAGCCGGCAGTCAGCAGGGTGGCGTCGCTGAGGTCGAACTCGGTGATGCCGTAGATCAGTTGTGAATCCTGCTTGAAGCGATCGACCCAGGCCTGCTCGGTCTTGTAGTCCAGCACCAGGCGCCCGCGGATGTTGCCGGTCTCGGTCAGTGGCCCGGAGACATCGACACCGGTGCCATAGCGGTCCCAGCTACCGGCTTCGGCGGTGATGCTCGCCTGGGCTTGGGCCGTGGGGCGTTTGCGAATCAGGTTGATGGTCGCCGAGGGGTTGCCCATGCCGCTGATCAGGCCAGTGGCGCCGCGCACGATTTCCACACGGTCGTACATGGCCGTGCTCTGGGTGTAGTTGTCCATGCGGGTCGAGGTGGGGACGCCGTCGATCTCGAAGTTCTGGATCTGGAAACCACGGGACCAGTAGCTGTCATTCTCGGTCCCCAGGCCGGCGCGGGTCACGGCGATCCCGGGGCTGGCTTCAAGTACATCGGTGAGGTTGTTGAGTTTCTGATCGTCCAGGCGTTGGCGGGTGATCACCGTGACCGACTGTGGGGTTTCTTTCTGGGTCAGGTTGAGCCGCGTAGAACTGCTGGAGGAGTAGGCGGTGTAGGAGCCATTACCTTCACTGGTGGACCCCGGCGCCTTGCCGGAAATGGTGGTACTACTCAACTCCAGGGCGGAGGAGGAGGTTGGGGCCGCCTGTAACTGATAACGACCTTCGCCTACGGGCACGGCGATCAGGCCGGTGTCGGCCAGCAGCAATTGCAATGCCTGGTCGACGGAAAATGTCCCGTTGATGGCCTGGCTGGTTTTGCCGTTGGTAAGGGTGGCATCTCCCGCAAGGTAAATCCCGGCCTGGGCCGAGAGCAGGTTCAGTTGGCTGGCCAGTGGCCCGGCGGCAATCTGGTAATGCTGGTCTTCGGCCCAGGCGGCAGGGCTGAGGCTGCTCAGGGTGATAGCCACCGAATAGGCCAATACGTGCAGCGGGGAATGGGGGCGTAGTGACATCTTGGGATCCTTTTGGGGGTGGCATCAAGCCATCGTCACTAGCTAAATCGAATGAGAATGAAAATCAGGAAGTGCCGGTATAAAAATATCTAGCGTGGCTTCACGGTGGTCCAGCCAGGAAACGTCTGCTCCATGCGAATCGGCAATACGCCTTCAAGCATGGCCAGGACCTGATCGGTATCGTGCAACGGGAACGTGCCCATGACTCGCAGGTGTGCGAGGCCAGGGTCGAGCCCCAGGTGCCCGCGACGGTAGTCGGCCAGCTCCTCGATAAACTGTGGCAAGGGCATGTCTTGCGCCAGCAGGATCCCTTTGCTCCATGACTCGCGCCCGGGTTGCGCAGGCTCGGGAGGCGTGGTGCCGTGGCTGTCGAATGACAGCCCTTCGCCGGCCTTGGCCACGCGGGTGTGATGGCTTGCGGCGCAACGAACCTGCACCGCCCCCTCATAGACATTGAGCTGGGTCCGCGCAGCCCGTTCGCGCACACTGAACCTGGTACCCAGGGGGGACAGGCTGCCCTGGGCGGTGTGCACGATAAACGGGCGCGGGTCGCTTCCGGTCACGATCAGGACTTCACCTTCGTACAAGCGCAGGCTGCGTTGTGAGGTGCTTAGCGCAACATCCAGCGCGGTGGCGCTGTTGAGCCAGATACGCGAGCCGTCGGCCAGGGTCCGTTCGAGGATTTCCCCGGTGCTTGTGCGATAACCTGCCTGCCAGGCCAGGAGCTGTTCGGTCAGTGCCGCGTGGCGCCAGGCAAGCCCACCCAGCAACAGCCCGCCGCTGATGACCGACAGGGTGCGCAGCACCTGGCGTCGCGAAGTGGGGGTGTGATGCAGGGCCTGCAATGTGCGGCTGGCCGTCTCCCTGTCGTCCTGCAACGGGGCGAAGCGCTGGCTGACCCGTTCCACATAGCGCCAGGCCTGGCGATGGCTGTCACTGCGGTCGAGCCATTGCTGCCAGGCGTGCTGCTGCGCCAGGTTGTGCGGCTCGCTGCTCAGACGGGCGAACCAGTCGGCGGCTTCCTGCAGGGTTTGATGGTCAGGTGTGGGGGCCGGCATCGATCAGCTCAATGCCTCGTCCAGTTCCGCTTCCAGCAACAGGCACTGGAACATGGCCTGGGACATGTAATGGGTGACGGTGCGGGCGCTGACGCCCAATTGTTCGGCGATGGCCTGGTAACTCAGGCCTTGCAGTTGCGCCAGCATAAAGGCCTGGGCGACGTTGCGCGGCAGGCGCTCGAGCATTGCCTGCACCTGCTGCAGGGCCTCCAGCACCATGGCCCGGTGTTCTTCCGACGGCATGCAGTGTTCGGGGCGGCTGGCCAATACCTCCAGCCAGGCCCGCTCGACCCGCTGGCGCCGCCAGAAGTCTACGCACACATGTCGGGAAATCGCACTCAGGTACGCCCGTGCGTGCCCCTCGCTATTAAAGGCTCTGGGTTTGACCAGCAGCCGCACGAACACATCGTGGGCCAACTCGGCGGCGTCGCTGGTATTGCCCAGTTTCTTGTGCAGCCAGGCGCGCACCCAGCCGTGGTGCTCTTGATAGAGCCAGCCGACATCGGAAGGATCAGGAGATTGAGGCATGCCGCGAGCGCACTCCGTCATCAGGTTCAGCGCCTGGATGAGCTAATGGTAATTATTCTCAATGCTACCCTTTGTCGAGGTTTCTTCACAACTGGCGCAAGTGGGTCTTTTCCATGGCACCGCCAATCCCAGATTAGGCTTTTGAATCCAATCGATATTCTGTAGCCTTGCGCAGCTTCACTTTAACCCGTGCTTGATGAACACAATCACTTCGTCCGGCGGCGCCCGAAGGGCTCCAGAGCCGGTGGTACACTCGACTTTCGCGCAACTGCGCCTGTAGGTCTTGCGAACATGACGCAAATTTCCGAACGCCTTCTGGTCCAAGCCCACCTCGATGCCAAGCAACCCAAGGTGCTCAGTGCCGAGCAAGAGGCAAGCTTACGTTCTGCCATTGCTGCCGAGCTAAAGGCTCAAGACGCGGTGCTGGTGGCGCACTTTTACTGCGACCCGGTGATTCAGGCCCTGGCCGAAGAAACCGGCGGTTGTGTTTCCGACTCCCTGGAGATGGCCCGCTTCGGCGCCGCCCACCCGGCCAAGACCGTGCTGGTCGCTGGCGTGCGCTTCATGGGCGAGACGGCGAAAATCCTCACCCCTGAAAAACGCATCCTGATGCCCACCCTGGAAGCCACGTGCTCCCTGGATCTTGGCTGCCCGGTGGAAGATTTCTCGGCGTTCTGCGACCAGCATCCGGAGCGCACCGTGGTGGTGTATGCCAACACGTCGGCGGCGGTCAAGGCCCGTGCCGATTGGGTGGTGACCTCCAGTTGCGCCCTGGAAATCGTCGAAAGCCTGATGGATAACGGCGAGACCATTATCTGGGGCCCGGACAAGCACCTGGGCACCTATATCCAGCGCCAGACCGGTGCCGACATGCTGCTGTGGGACGGTGCCTGCATCGTCCACGAAGAGTTCAAGTCCAAGCAGTTGGAAGACATGAAGGCGCTGTACCCGGATGCCGCGATCCTGGTGCACCCGGAGTCACCGACCTCGGTCATCGAGTTGGCCGACGCAGTGGGGTCCACCAGCCAGTTGATCGCGGCGGCGCAGCGCTTGCCGAACAAGACGTTTATCGTCGCCACCGACCGTGGCATTTTCTACAAAATGCAGCAGCTGTGCCCGGACAAGGTGTTTGTCGAAGCGCCAACCGCCGGTAACGGCGCGGCGTGCCGCAGTTGCGCGCACTGCCCGTGGATGGCGATGAATACCCTGGAGCGCACGTTGCAATGCCTGCGTGAAGGCAGCAACGAGATCTTTGTCGAACCCTCGTTGATCCCCCATGCCGTGCGCCCGCTCAAGCGCATGCTGGACTTTACCCAGGCGGCACGCCTGAAGCTGGCGGGCAACGCCTGATCCACGGTTGGTGCAGTAAAAAATGTGGGAGCGGGCTTGCCCGCTCCCACATTTGGATCTCATTAGCCTGGGGCTATTTCTTTTTCTTCGGGATCCGCACTAGTTGCGTGTCGGAATAGATGTCATGCCAGGCCCGCTGTTTCTTGTCCACCAGCGACCAGATAAACCCCAGCCCTGCGCATAACCACGATGCAATCGACACCACAAAACGCAACAGCGCCTGCCACAGGCTGATGCGCGAGCCGTCCGCGTTCTGCACGCGTACGCCCCACACTTGCATACCCAACGTCTGCCCGGAATGGGTCCAGAACTTGGCAAAGAAACCAAACAGTACAAAAAACAGAATCGTCGACAGCAGCGGATCACCGTCCAGCGCACCGGATTCCGAGAGCGTGCGCATTTTTGCTTCACCCACAAAGGCGATCCACACCAGCTTATAGAGGAAGGCAGTGACGATCAGCAGGGCGGTACATAACAGGAAGTCATAGAACATCGCTGCCAGACGACGGCCCAGGCCAACGGCGGGGAATTCGCCTTGGGGGCTCAGCAGGTGTTTCGACATGGCTCGGCTCTCTGGAGGAAAAAAGCCATTTTACGGACAAACGCACATAAAAAAGCCTCTGATGTCACCACCAGAGGCTTTTTGTCGCAGTAAGGATCAGCCTTCTGCTTGTACTTCGTCAGCCTGCATGCCTTTTTGGCCCTGCACAGCGATGAAGGTCACTTTCTGGCCTTCTTTCAGGCTCTTGAAGCCGTTGCCTTGGATAGCGCGGAAATGCACGAACAGGTCCGCACCGCTTTCTGGAGTGATAAAACCAAACCCTTTCTCGTCGTTAAACCACTTGACGGTACCGCTCTGACGTTCAGCCATTTTCTTATTTCCTTGACGCTAAAAATTAATGACAGCCCCTTTCACCTGAAAGAGTACTGGGCTGGGTTGCAGGAAAGTAAGAGACGTCGAACGGGTTGTAGCGAACTTTGGCTACTGCCCAGGTCCAGGTTCCAAGCGACCCATGCAAACACAGTGAGCAAACTCTACGACAACTAAGGCGGAAAAAACAAGCCCTCTGCAAGCCGCGTATTTACTCGCCTTCATGACACTTCAGCCAACTATTGTCGGGCTGTGTTATTCGATAGCGTGGATCACTTGTTATAGGTTAATCGACATAACATTGACTATCGTCAGTGCACTGTTTTATGGCGGTTGCGTTACAGATTAGTGCAAATGAACACAACCGCGTTACTTATAGGAACAGTCAATCAGCCACGGTAGTAACGTTGTGGCACGAATGGCGTTTTACTTACACGAAGTGGCACCTTTTTCCCACGCACCAGCGCTGAGACTTCGCAATCCAGCGCGGTAAAGGCCGTGTCGAGGTAGCCCATGGCGAGCGGGCCGCCGAGGCTGGGGCCAAAGCCGCCGCTGCACACGCTGCCGATTACGGTGCCGTGTTCGTCGACAATTTCTGCACCTTCACGCACCGGCGTACGTTCCTGGGGCAGCAGGCCGACGCGCTTGCGGCTGACGCCGGTCTGCTGCTGAGTGAAGATCCGGTCTGCGCCCGGGAAACCGCCGGCACGCGCGCCGTCGGCACGACGCACCTTGGAAATCGCCCACAGCAGGCTGGCCTCAATCGGCGTGGTCTCGGTGTTCATATCGTGGCCATACAGGCACAGGCCGGCTTCCAGGCGCAGGGAGTCGCGGGCGCCCAGGCCAATGGCTTCAACTTCGGCTTCGGCCAGCAGGCTGCGGGCCAGGCTCTCGGCGTTGGCCGCAGGTACCGAGATTTCAAAGCCGTCTTCGCCGGTATAGCCGGAACGGCTGACGTAGCACTCCACCCCCAGCAGGCGCAGGGGCGCAAATTGCATAAAGGTCATCTTGGTCACTTCCGGTGCCAGGCGCGCCAGCACCTTGACTGCCGCCGGGCCTTGCAGGGCCAGCAGGGCGCGTTCTTCAAACAGCGGCTCGATCTGGCATTGCTCGCCCAGATGCTGACGCAGGTGCGCCAGGTCCTGATCCTTGCAGGCGGCGTTGACCACCAGAAACAGCTCGTCGTTACCCAGGTTGGCGACCATCAGGTCATCGAGGATACCGCTCTGATCGTTGGTGAACATGGCGTAGCGCTGCATGCCCACGGGCAGGTCGATGATATCCACCGGCACCAGGGTTTCCAGGGCCTTGGCGGCGTTGGCACCGGTCAGGCGGATCTGGCCCATGTGCGACACATCAAACAACCCGGCCTGCTCACGGGTGTGCTGGTGTTCTTTCATCACGCCCAGGGGATATTGCACCGGCATGTCATAGCCGGCGAACGGCACCATGCGCGCGCCCAGTTCAAGATGCAGGGCGTGCAGCGGGGTTTTCAACAGGGTTTGGGTGGACATATTCAGCTCCTGAAAAACGTGCTGGCGCATTTATAAGCATCAGCACTCGATAATGTTGACGGCCAAACCGCCACGGGCGGTTTCCTTGTATTTGCTTTTCATATCGGCGCCGGTCTGGCGCATGGTGCGGATCACCTTGTCGAGGGACACGAAGTGCTGCCCGTCGCCGCGCAATGCCATGCGCACCGCATTGATCGCCTTCACCGAGCCCATGGCGTTGCGCTCGATGCAGGGCACCTGCACCAAACCGCCAATCGGGTCGCAGGTCAGGCCGAGGTTGTGCTCCATGCCGATTTCAGCGGCGTTTTCCACCTGGGAAACCGTGCCGCCCAGCACTTCGCACAAGGCCCCGGCGGCCATGGAACAGGCCACGCCCACTTCACCCTGGCAGCCGACCTCGGCCCCGGAGATCGAGGCGTTTTCTTTGTAGAGGATGCCGATGGCCGCGGCGGTGAGCAGGAAGCGCACCACGCCGTCTTCATTGGCACCGGGAATAAAGCGCATGTAGTAATGCAACACCGCTGGCACGATCCCGGCGGCACCGTTGGTGGGCGCCGTGACCACGCGCCCGCCGTTGGCGTTTTCTTCATTGACCGCCAGGGCATACAGGTTGACCCAGTCCAGCACCGACAGCGGGTCGCGCAGCGCCGACTCCGGGTTCTTGCACAGTTGGCGATGCAGCGCGGCCGCACGGCGCTTGACCTTCAAGCCTCCGGGCAGGATGCCTTCATTGCGGCAACCGGCAGCCACGCAATCCTGCATGACCTGCCAGATCTTCAGCAGGCCGCTGCGGGTCTCGGCTTCCGGGCGCCAGGCGCTTTCGTTGGTCAGCATCACCTGGCTGATGGACAGCCCATACGTGGTGCAATGGCCGAGCAAATCCTTGGCGTGCTTGAAGGGGAAGGTCAGGGGCGTGGCATCTTCGACGATCCGGTCGGCGCCGGCGGCGTCTTCATCCACCACAAAACCGCCGCCCACCGAGTAGTACTCGCGGCTGCGAATCTGGATGCCGGCGGCGTCAAACGCACGAAAGATCATGCCGTTGGGGTGATAGGCGAGGGGTTTGCGAATCATCGCCAGGTGTTCTTTCTCGTTGAACGCAATGCTGTGTTCACCGAGCAGGTTCAAGCGACCGTCGCTGCGCATCTGTGCCAGGCGCGCGGCCACGGTTTCAGTGTTCACGGTGTCCGGGTGTTCGCCTTCCAGGCCCAGCAACACGGCCTTGTCGCTGCCGTGGCCTTTGCCGGTGGCACCCAGAGATCCGTAGAGCTCCACCTTGATGCTGGCGGTGGCGTCCAGCAGGTTATCGCGCTTGAGGCCCTCGACGAATCGGGCGGCGGCACGCATCGGGCCGACGGTGTGAGAGCTTGAGGGGCCGATGCCAATCTTGAACAGGTCGAACACGCTTAAAGACATGAGTTGTTCTCCGGTTTCTTATTATTGGGCGCAGATTTTCGGTTGTACCCGATCCCTGTGGGAGCTGGGCTTGTCGGGTCGCCGCATCGCCGCGATAGCGGTGGGTCAGGCAACGTTTCTGTTACTGATACACCACTATCGCGGCGATGCGGCGACCCGACAAGCCAGCTCCCACATTGACCGCGTTCTACCGCTCAGGTTACGCGTAGCTCTCGATCGAGGGGCACGCACACACCAGGTTGCGATCGCCAAACACGTTGTCGACCCGGCCCACCGGCGGCCAGTACTTGCCTTCGATCAGCGACGCTACCGGATACACCGCTTGTTCACGGCTGTACGGATGGCTCCATTCACCGACGATTTCAGCTGCGGTGTGCGGAGCGTTTTTCAGCGGGTTGTCGTCCTTGTCCAAGGTGCCGTTTTCCACTGCGCGGATCTCTTCGCGGATGGCGATCATGGCGTCGCAGAAGCGGTCCAGTTCTTCCTTGGATTCGCTTTCGGTCGGCTCGATCATCAAGGTGCCAGCCACCGGGAACGACATGGTCGGCGCATGGAACCCAAAGTCGATCAGGCGCTTGGCCACGTCATCCACGCTGATGCCGCTGCTGTCCTTGAGTGGGCGCAGGTCCAGGATGCATTCGTGGGCCACCAGGCCGTTGCTGCCGGTGTACAGCACCGGGTAGTGCTCTTCCAGGCGACGGGAAATGTAGTTGGCATTGAGGATCGCCAACTGCGAAGCGCGCTTTAGGCCCGCGCCGCCCATCATGCTGATGTACATCCAGGTGATCGGCAGGATGCTCGCGCTGCCGAACGGTGCTGCACACACCGCACCTTCCTTGCGCTGCATGGCCGCGTGGCCGGGCAGGAATGGCGTGAGGTGCGACTTGACGCCAATCGGGCCCACACCCGGGCCGCCACCGCCATGGGGGATGCAGAAGGTCTTGTGCAGGTTCAGGTGCGACACGTCGCCGCCGAACTTGCCCGGGGCACACAGGCCGACCATGGCGTTCATGTTGGCGCCGTCGATATACACCTGGCCGCCGTTGTCATGGATGATCCCGCAGATTTCGCGGATGCCTTCCTCGAACACGCCGTGGGTCGACGGGTAGGTGATCATCAGCGCGGCGAGGTGCTCGCGGTGCTCGATGGCCTTGGCGCGCAGGTCTTCGATGTCCACGTTGCCCCGGGCGTCGCAGGCGGTGACGACCACACGCATGCCGGCCATGTTGGCGGTGGCCGGGTTGGTGCCGTGGGCCGACGAAGGAATCAGGCAGATATCGCGACGTTCATCGCCACGGCTCTGGTGATAGGCACGGATGGCCAAGAGGCCTGCGTACTCGCCTTGGGAGCCGGCGTTCGGTTGCAAGGAGATCGCGTCGTAACCGGTGGCCGCGCAAAGCATGGCTTCCAGTTCTCTGGTCAGTTGCAGGTAGCCGGCGCTTTGCTCGGCCGGGGCGAACGGGTGCAGGGCGCCGAACTCGGCCCAGGTCACCGGGATCATTTCACTGGCGGCGTTGAGCTTCATGGTGCACGAGCCCAGCGGGATCATGGTGCGATCCAGCGCCAGGTCCTTGTCGGCCAGCTTGCGCAGGTAGCGCATCAGCTCGGTTTCCGAGTGATAACGGTTGAACACCGGATGGCTGAGGATCGGCGACTGGCGCAGCAATGCGGCAGGCAGGGTGCTGTCGACGCTGGCTGCAAGGGCGGCGAAGTCCGGTAGGGCTTTGCCGCCTGCGAACACGCTCCACAGGGTTTCGATGTCGGCCTGGGTGGTGGTTTCGTCCACCGACAGGCCCAGGCGCGCCGCGTCCACGACGCGCAGGTTGATGCGCTGCGCACGGGCCTGGTCGTGCAGGGCAGCAGTGTTGGCGCCGGTGGCCAGGGTCAGGGTGTCGAAGAAGGTCTCTTGTTCAACCTTGAGGCCCAGCGCGGTCAAGCCACTGGCCAGGATCGCGGCCAGGTGATGAATGCGCGTGGCGATCTGCACCAGGCCTTTGGGGCCGTGGTACACCGCGTACATGCTGGCGATGTTGGCCAGCAGTACCTGGGCGGTGCAGATGTTACTGGTAGCCTTCTCGCGGCGGATATGTTGCTCGCGGGTCTGCATGGCCAGGCGCAGGGCCGGCTTGCCGAAACGGTCTACGGACACACCGACCAGACGCCCCGGCATATCGCGCTTGAACGCGTCCTTGGTGGAGAAGTAAGCGGCGTGCGGGCCACCAAAGCCCAGCGGCACGCCGAAGCGTTGCGCACTGCCGATGGCCACGTCGGCGCCGAACTCACCCGGTGGGGTCAGCAGGGTCAGGGCCAGCAGGTCCGCGGCCACGGCCACCAGGGCGTTGGCGGCGTGGAAGCGTTCGGTCAGTTCGCGGTAGTCGAACACGTCACCGTTGCTGGCCGGGTATTGCAGCAGCGCGCCGAAGAACGGGCTGACGTCGGTCAGTTCACGCTCATCGCCCACCACCACGTCGATGCCCAACGGCTCGGCACGGGTGCGCAGCACGTCGAGGGTCTGTGGGTGGCTGTGCACCGACGCGAAGAACGCGTTGCTGCCCTTGTTCTTGCTCAGGCGCTTGCAGAAGGTCATGGCTTCGGCGGCAGCGGTGGCTTCGTCGAGCAGGGAGGCGTTGGCGATCGGCAGGCCGGTGAGGTCGCTGATCAGGGTCTGGAAGTTCAGCAGCGCTTCCAGGCGACCCTGGGAAATTTCCGGCTGGTACGGCGTGTAGGCGGTGTACCAGGCCGGGTTTTCCAGGAGGTTGCGCAGGATCGGCGACGGTGTGTGGCAGTTGTAGTAGCCCTGGCCGATGTAAGTCTTGAACAGTTGGTTCTTGGCGGCGATGGCCTTGATCGAGGCCAGGGCATCGGCTTCGCTCAGGCCATCGCTAAGGCCGAGCACGGCGGTGCCCTTGATGCTTTCCGGGATCACGCTGGCGCTCAGGGCTTCGAGGGAATCAAAGCCCAGGGTCGCGAGCATCTGCTGCTCGTCATCCTGGCGCGGGCCGATATGGCGGGCGATAAACTCGTTGGCGGTGCTCAAATTAACGGTCATGGCGCGCTCCTCAAGCTTGGGCGTTGGCTTTGATCAGGCGGTCGTATGCGTCCTGATCCAACAGCTTAGCTACCGCAGTGGCATCAGCCGGTTTAAAGCGGAAGAACCAGCCTTCGCCCATCGGGTCTTCGTTGACCAACTCCGGGCTGTCGCTGAGCTTGTCGTTCACTTCCAGCACTTCGCCGGTCAGGGGCATGTACACGCCGCTGGCAGCCTTGACCGACTCCACGGTGGAGGCTTCGGCACCCTGGTCGTAGGCCTTCAGCTCAGGCAATTGCACGTACACCACATCGCCCAGGGCGTTTTGCGCGAACGCGGTAATACCCACGGTGACGCTGCCGTCGGCTTCGGCGCGCAGCCATTCGTGATCTTCAGTAAAACGCAATTCGCTCATGGAAACTCCTCAGGGCCAGAATCGTCTGGTGGACGGGATTAGAATGGGAAAGTCCTTAGCAAAAACGCGGCCAATATAATTTTATTGTTATAAATCAGATAGTTGTGATGAATCTAAAAACATTTGCTCAACCGTCATGTAGCGAATTCGCTACAGATCGACGGCGGAAAAAAAGCCTATCTGGATCAAAGCCTTGCATAGCGAAGGCCGATCAGTGGTGTATTGAAAACGTTCCGGTGTAGCGTTTTCGCTACGATAAGTTCCCCCGTGGCTAACGCCAGGAGACTTATGCAGCGCACAGTGCAGTAGAGAGCGGCGTATTTTTTGCCCTTCCCGACGATCAGGACGCGCAGCATGAGCAATTCAATTGAGGCCAATCAGGGCATTTCACAACTACAGGCTTCCCGCGACTTTCTCGCGCACCTGTTCGCCCAGCGCCCGACATTGGCGCAAGTGGCCGAGTCGATGATCCAGGAATGGATCAACGACCAATTCAGTGACAGCGGTTTGCAGGCCGGCAGCACCTGGATCGGTTTAAGGCAGCCGTCCCAGGCCAGTGGCGTCAGCTATGCCCAGCTCAGCACCTTGAGCGACGCCCTGATCCGGCGCTGCATGAGCCGCGACGTGCCAAGTTATGTGCCAGGTCAGCATTGCGTGCTGGTCAGCTCGGTAACCCAGGGCCTTGTCCCGTTCATTGGCGCTGTTTCGGTCAATGATGTCGCGATCATGCTCAACACCCTGGCGCCCGAATTGCCCGATGGTTTTAACGCGAGGCTGTTGGCCTATTGGAACGCCCATGTTCCAGGCGACACAGCTTTGAGTCGTTGGGGGGCGGTCGCCAAGCAGCTGCGCGAGTGCCTGCTCAGCGCCCGGCAGAACCCGCCGCTGACGAAGGAGCAAGGCCAAAAGCTCCTGGGCCTGGGCGACGGGCCGCAAGAACTCTGGGGGTACCAGGCGGATCGCCAGGCGCTGGGCGGGGTCCACGTGCTGCGGATTTATCAAGTGTATGCGGGGCAGGATGGGCTGCCGGGCGAATGGCTGCCGCTATTGGTCTTGCAGCGCGAGGTGGCGCAGCACCAGGTCAACCTGGTCTATGTGCCGGCGATGAGCGTGCTCAAGCTCAGTACGTTGGATGAGTTGGGCAACCTGCTGCCACGCTACATGAGCCACTACAGCCCCGGCCTGCTTGTCAGATGGGGGCTCCGGGAGCCCCAGGGCGATGCCTTCGATGCGCAGGCCCAGGCCTTGCTGGAGCGCCAGCTCAGGGCGCTGAAGCGTGTCGACTGGTCGGCATTGCCCGATGTCGACAGCTACAAGCGCCTGCTGCACAAGCTCACTGCGCCCGAGGTCTGGTTCGAGGCCGATTATGTCCAGCCGCCCCACGAAGAGCAGTTGCCAGTGTGGTTGCAGGCGGCCAGCAGCGCTGATCGGCACACTTACGGCCAATGGCTGGAGCGCCTGGCGCACCTGCACAAGCGTACGGGTGGCGCGTCGTTCCTCGATGGCCTGGACCCGATTGACGTGTTTGCGCGCAAAGCGCTGCAACGCCAGATGCGCCTGGATTACCCGCAACATGCGGCAATCAACCCGGATGATTACCTGCTGACGTTTGAACGCACCCAGGGTGCAACGGTGGGCTGGACGCAACGCAGCACCAGGACCTTGACCTCCTGGGCCCTGGAAAACCCCTTCGCCACCCCCTACGCCAGTGTGCAGATCAGCCACCAGGCCGGGCCAGGCGTTGTGCCCGCCAGGTGGATGCAGCCGGCGTACCTGAAAAAACTCATCGAAACGGTCGATGTGGGCCTGCACTACCCGGCGCTGCTCAAGCAGGCGTTGCTGGTGGACCCGCTAGAGTCGGCACGGCGCCGGCGCCTGTTTGTCGAGCAGATGGCGCTACAGTTGCCCCTGCGGGCCCTTGAAAACAGCCTGCGCCGGCGCAACGGGTTTACCCCAGCAGGCGCAGCGGTGGTACTCGCACTGCTGCAGGACGATCCGCTGCAGCGCACAGTCGGCAACCAAGTCATCGTCGCCCGGCCCCTGGCGTTCCTGACCCATGCCGGTGGCGCCGTGCACAAGGCCCGCAACCTGTTTGTGCTCGGTGCGCGGGATAACGGTGAATTGCCCCATATCCTGTATCGGCCCGATCAGGCCGAGGCGGCCCTGCAACAGTTTGCCAGCCGCCAGGCGCTGCTCGACGAGATCGCGCGACCCGGCAGTGATTTGCAGGCGCTAGTGCTTGAGCGTCTGCCTGACAAGAGCCGGGCGTTGTTCGGCAACGGTGGATTTCTCAGCCCTCATGTGCAGCGTTTTCTACAGGGGGACGAGTACGCCGTGCCGGCCCCCTCCAGCCCGGCGTTGCTCAGTGACGAGTGCGTGCCGGGGGTGTTCCTGGAGGCGGTTTTCGATGACAACGCCAAGAGCCTGTGGCAGGCCGCCGAACAGCGCGCAACCTCGGTCGAGGCGCTGCGCTGGACGCTGTTCAAGAACAACCTATGGCAGATATTCAATGCCCTGCTGCCAATGCTCAGAGGGTCGGTGGCGGTGGCGGGGTGGTTGGCCCAGGTGTATGGCAGTTTTCGTGCGGTGTTGGCGTTGCCGGCCGGGGCCAGCCAGGAAGAATCGGCCACTACCCTGGCCGAATTGCTCGGCAGCCTCGCAGGTTTGCTACTGAGCCCAGTCGTCAGCCTTGATCAACGCTTACGGCTGAGCGAGTTCCGGTCGGCGCCCATCCAGACCTCCACGGCCCATGTTCAGCAAACGCTGTCGGCCTCTGCCTGGCAGCGTTCGCGGGCGGATGTGACGGGTATGGATTTGTCCTGGGCCAACTCGCGGCTGCGTCTCGACGCGGCGCAGCAGGCACAACTGGCAACCTTTCGCTGGTCGCCCGGGCGCCGCGAGCAGTGGCCGGCGACCCCTGCGATCAACTCGCCGGACAGTCCCGTACGGGGCCGAGTCGCGGTGCTGCGCGCCGACGCAACCGTCAGCCATGAAGACTACATGCTGCTGGACAGCAAGCTGTATGGGGTCAGGCAGGTTGAGGGGCGCTGGCGCATCATCGACCTACGAGCCCCCCAGCGCGTCGGCCCCTGGCTGCGCAAGGATGCACACGGGGTGTGGAACGTCGACCTGGGCCTGCAATTGCTCGGCGGCCATCCAAAGCTTTCGGCGGCCGCCCGACGCGCCAATATCCAGCGCCAGAACCAGATGTTTGAGCACCATTATCAGGAGACCACGGCGCGCCTGCTTGAGGCTGAAAGTGCCGTGGCAGCCAGCGAAGAGCACTTTAAAGAGGCACACGAGGGCAGCCCGGAAAAACTCTTTGATCAGTCCCTGCAGGACCTGCGCAACCATTACCTGGGCGACCTGGAGAAACTCAGCCGGGCGCAGTTCGACAAGCTGGACGCGTTACTTGCAAAAAACGCCAACAAACCCGTGGAGCGCTTCGAACCGGAGAGGATCCTGCAACTGGAAGATCTGGTCGAAAACCTGCGGGTGCGCATGGCAGTGCTGGTCACCAACCGCGCCACCGAGGTGCTGCCTGCCGAGCGCCGTAGCCAGTTGCATGAGCAACTGGACCATGAAGATGTGGCCGTGGTTCAGGCAGCCCACCACTCGCTCGTTCAGGCTACGCAGACGATCATTGGCTACAACGAAAAGCTGATCGATTTGAGCATCCTGGAACGCAACAACTATGCCCGGCTGACCGAGGTGCCCGGGTATGAATCACGCGCTGATGCGTTGCAGCCCTCGACGCTGGGCACGCCGCTGGACTGGAAGTCCGTACAACTGAAGGCATTGGGTGGGGTGATCCTGCGCCGGCCGCCGCTGCCGGAGGAGTATGACGATTTCATCCGCATCGGGACCCTGATCGACGAGACGATCCAATCGGTGCAGTCGCAAAAAACCTTGCAAGACGCCAGCTCACTGAGTGTGCAGCAACGCATCGACGGGTATGAGGCGATTCTGTTCGAGTACGACACCACCCAGGCCTCCCTGCGCGACTTTGGTGATATGGCTTCTGACCTGCTGTATGAGGGCAGCGTCGAACGCTTGCACAAAATGCTCAACGCCATGGAGCACGAGGCCCGCGGCTCCCTGGCGACGTTGCTGCGCGAGCGCGAACAGGCCCCCGCGTCCAGGCCCAGGCCTGCGGTGGGTAGCGGCAAGCGCCTGATCCGTGACCGCAAGAGCCGGTACCTGGTGGGCCAGGTGCGTGCGCGTACGCCGGAGTTGAACGAGGACATTGTCGATGTTATCAACCCGGTTGACCAAAGCGTGGTGGCGAGCTTTCGCCAGACCCCTGGCCTGGATGAGTTTGAGTCGATCACCGAGGCCAGCGCCCCGCCTGCGCGCGCGGTGCGCTCCCTGGAGCGGCTCAAGGACGATGGGCGCAAACTGCTGGACAGGCAGGCGAGCGTGCTGGAGCAGGCCCGCAACGAGGCGCGTATTTCCAGCCTGCCCGCCAGCGTCGAGGCCCGGCTGTTGCGGCATGCCGGCAAAATCAGCACGGTGGCCGACAAGATCCGCAAAGCCCTGGAGCAAGAGAAAACCGCTGCTGTCGCACAGCCTCTGCTCAAGGAACTGGGGCAGGCCGCCAGCCGCCTGGTGGAGCATGGCCGGTTGATCCGGATCGAAATGGTCAAGCGCCTGGCGCCGGATGAAGAGGGGATTGCCTACCTCAAGAGTCAGAATGAGGTGCAGATCCTACCGATAGTGGGGCGCATTGCGCTCAAGCGCGAGCATGACTTTTTGCAGGAGTATGTGGTCAAGGACAAGGCGGGCAGGGTGTTGGCTTACGCCCATTTTCACTACCGCACTCCCGGGGCGGCCAATGCGGATTTCACTGCCGGCCATCTCAAGCGTCCGGAACAACGCTTTATGAGTTTTAGAGGCCTGGCCGACAAGACCGACAGCGACGTGATCGCCATCTACTATTCACGCCTGAGCGCGGCCATGGCCCAGCAGCTGTTTTTCAGCGCAACCGGGGCGGTGATCCAGCGTGGGCGCCGGGTTTTTTGGTGATCATGGCTTGCCGGGGATGCCGTACTTGCGCAATCGATGGGCGATAGCGGTGTGAGACGTCTGTAGGCGGTTGGCCAACTGGCGTGTCGAGGGATAGGTGGTATAGAGCTTTTCCAGGAGGCTGCGCTCAAAGTCCTCCACTGCCTGCTCCAGGCTGTCCACTTCGCCGTCGCTCTGGCGGGCGACCGAGGTGCCGGCGATATCCAGGTCGCCAATGTCCACCAGGTTGCTTTCGCAAATGGCGGCGGCGCGGAAGATCACGTTCTGCAACTGGCGCACGTTACCCGGCCAGCGGTTGCCCAGCAGCGCCGGGTAAGTGCCCGGCGCCAGGCGGCAGACCGGGCGCTGGATCTGCGCGCAGGCCTGCTGCATGAAGTAGCGGGCCAGCAGCAGGATGTCCTGGCCGCGTTCGCGCAGGGGCGGCACTTCCACATTCAGCACATTGAGGCGGTAGAACAGATCTTCGCGGAAGGTGCCTTCGCTGACCATTTTCTCCAGGTCGCGGTGGGTGGCGCTGAGGATGCGCACATTGACCTTGACCTCGCGGTCGCCGCCGACCCGGCGAAAGCTGCCGTCATTGAGAAAACGCAGGAGCTTGGCCTGCAAGTACGGCGACATCTCGCCAATCTCGTCGAGAAATACCGTGCCCTGGTTGGCCAGCTCCATCAGCCCCGGCTTGCCGCCGCGCTGGGCCCCGGTAAAGGCGCCGGGGGCGTAGCCGAACAGCTCGCTCTCGGCGAGGTTTTCCGGGAGTGCCGCGCAGTTCAGCGCCAGGAACGGTGAGCTGTGGCGCGCACTGATGGCATGGCAGGCGCGGGCCACCAGCTCTTTGCCGGTGCCGGTCTCGCCCTGGATCAACAGCGGGGCGTCGAGGGCCGCCACTCGTTGCGCACGGGTCTTGAGGGTGCGGATCGCCGGCGACTCGCCCAAAAGTGCGTCGAAACCTTCGGCATGGTCATGGTGCAGCGCCGAAAGTCGCTCGCCGATACGGTTGGGTTGGTACAACGTCAGCAGCGCGCCGGCATCGGTGATCGGTGTGGCGTCCAGCAATAAGGTCTGGCCGTTGACGCTGATCTCGCGCAGGGGCAGGCGAAAGCCATGTTCGAGCAAGGCTTCCAGCAGCGCCGGATCCTCAAACAGCTCGGCGATGCTTTCGCCAGCCGGCTCGCGACCATAGAGGGCGATCAGCGCCGGGTTGGCCAGCAGCACCTTGCCGGCACTGTCCAGGGCCAGGACCGGGTCGGTCATGGCCGCCAGCAGGGCGTCGAGTTGCAGGTGACGGCGCTGGCCGGGAAGGATATCCACCACCGTCACCGCCTGTACGCCCTGCACACTGAACAGCGCATCGCGCAACTCTTCCAGCACCTCCACGCTCAGGGTCGGCGCGTCGATGTAGACGTTGGGCGGGATCATCTCCACCGCATCCAGGTTGAGATTGCGCCCACCGAGCAAGGCCAGGACTTCCTGGGTGATGCCGACGCGGTCGATGAAGCTGACGTGGATACGCATGGGGTGGATGTTGATTCTGCAATGCGGAGGGTGGCCAGTATGCCTGAGCGGGGGTGGAGATCAAAAATGTGGGAGCTGGCTTGCCTGCGATAGCATCATCGAGGGGTGACTGACACACCGAGGTGCCTGCATCGCAGGCAAGCCAGCTCCCACACAAGCCAGCTCCCACATTTGAGCTGTTTTGGTTATTCCAGGTGTTCAGGCTTGATCGGGTCGCCCGGTTTTACATCCAGTTGGTGGCGCACATCCTCGAACATCAGGTCGTACTGTTTATGCATGCCACCGTTGAGCACCGCGGTTTTCGGCATGCCGTATTTCTGCGCGATGTTCATGGCATGGCGGGCAAAGTCGTAGGCCTGGTCCTTGGGCAGGAAGAATTCTTCCTTGAGGTCCTTGCCCTGCACGGAGCCGTGCATTTTGAAGAGCATTCCCTTGCCTTCCTTTGGGTCCTGGCTGACTTCATAGTCGATGCACAGGTCGTAGCTGTGATCCTGGGCATTCAACGCGTGGCGTTCGATATGCAAGTGACCGGGTTCAAAGATGGCCATAGGCGTCTCTCCTTAACAAGGCATTGGAGAAGGGCGGCTGCAACAACCGCCCTGGTGTAGTTATAGGTAGGTGATGCCAGGTTTTGCCGTGCTGATACGGGTGCCGGCGGTGCCCTGGACGATGGCTTCGATGTCCGAGAGTGAACCGATCACTGCGGTTTTGCCAGTGTTGCGGGCGAACTCGCAGGCGGCCTGGACCTTGGGCCCCATGGAGCCGGCGGCGAAGCCAAGTTTTTCCATGTCGTCGGGGTGCGCCTGGCCGATGGCCTTTTGCGTCGGCTTGCCGAAGTCGATAAACGCCGCGTTGACGTCGGTGGCGATCACCAGCAGGTCGGCTTCCAGTTGCTGGGCCAGCAGCGAGGAGCACAGGTCTTTATCGATCACAGCTTCGATACCCTTGAGCTTGCCGTTCTCGTCATACATGGTCGGGATGCCGCCGCCACCTGCGCAGATCACGATGCTGCTTTTTTCCAGCAGCCACTTGATCGGGCGGATTTCAAAGATGCGTTTGGGCCGTGGGCTGGCCACTACCCGGCGATATTTATCGCCATCGGGGGCAATCGCCCAGCCTTTTTCGGCGGCCAGTTTTTCCGCTTCGGCCTTGGAGTAGACCGGGCCGATCGGCTTGGTCGGGTTCTGGAAAGCCGGGTCGTTGGCGTCCACTTCAACCTGGGTCAGCAGGGTGGCGAAAGGCACTTCGAAGTCCAGCAGGTTGCCCAGTTCCTGTTCGATGATGTAGCCGATCATGCCTTCGGTTTCGGCACCCAGCACGTCCAGCGGGTAGGGCGAAACCTGGGTGTAGGCGGCGGCTTGCAGCGACAGCAGGCCGACTTGTGGCCCATTGCCGTGGGCGATCACCAGCTCGTTGCCCGGATGGATCTTGGCAATCTGCTCGGTGGCGATCCGGATATTGGCGCGTTGGTTGTCCGCTGTCATGGGTTCACCACGGCGGAGCAGGGCGTTACCGCCCAGTGCAACGACGATACGCATAATGCAATCCTTCTAGAATTCGGCCTTGTGAACACCGGAGCAAGTGTGGGAGCGGGCTTTATGTGGGAGCTGGCTTGCCTGCGATGGCCTCACCTCGCTATGTCTGGCAGACCGAGGTGACTGCATCGCGGGCAAGCCCGGCTCCCACATAAAACCCGCTCCCACATTGCCCGTGCTACATCAGTGGGAGCGGTGTTGGGTTACAGGTCCGCCAGCGTCGAAACCAGGATCGCCTTGATGGTGTGCATGCGGTTTTCCGCTTGCTCGAAGGCGATGCAGGCCGGGGACTCGAACACGTCGTCGGTCACTTCGATGCCGTTGGCCAGGTGCGGATACTGTTCGGCAATCTGTTTGCCGACCTTGGTATCGCTGTTATGGAACGCCGGCAGGCAGTGCATGAACTTGGTGCGTGGGTTGCCGGTGGCTTTCATCAATTGGGCATTGACCTGGTACGGCAGCAGTTGCTCGATACGCTCGGCCCAGGCTTCCACAGGCTCGCCCATGGAGACCCAGACGTCGGTGTGGATAAAGTCCACGCCCTTGACCGCGGCTTTCGGGTCTTCGGTGAGGGTGATGCGTGCACCGCTTTCTTCTGCGTATTTTTTGCAGCGACCCACCAGGTCATCGTGGGGCCACAGGGCCTTTGGTGCGCAGATGCGTACGTCCATGCCCAGCTTGGCGCCGACCAGCAGCAGCGAGTTGCCCATGTTGTTGCGGGCGTCGCCCAGGTAGGCGTAGCTGATGTCGTGGATCGGCTTGTCAGCGTGTTCACGCATGGTCAACACGTCGGCGATCATCTGGGTTGGGTGGTACTCATCGGTCAGGCCGTTGAACACCGGGACCCCGGCGAACTTCGCCAGTTCTTCGACGATTTCCTGCTTGAAGCCACGGTATTCAATGGCGTCGTACATGCGCCCGAGTACGCGGGCGGTGTCTTTCATGCTTTCTTTGTGGCCGATCTGCGACGAGTTCGGGTCGATGTAGGTAACGTTGGCGCCCTGGTCATAGGCCGCGACTTCGAAGGCACATCGGGTGCGGGTCGAGGTTTTCTCGAAGATCAGCGCGATGTTGTTGCCCTTGAGGTGCTGCTGCTCGGTGCCGGTGTACTTGGCGCGCTTGAGGTCGCGGGACAGGTCCAGCAGGTAGCGCAGTTCGCGCGGGGTGTGGTGTTCCAGGCTCAGCAGGTTACGGTTGTGGATGTTGAACGCCATGATGATTCTCCTTGGATTCGGTAATCGGCCCGTGCGGCATCGGGTGGATGCCGCCGGGGAGATGGTCGTTTAGTAGTCGATAGGGTCGCGGATGATCGGGCAGGTCATGCAGTGGCCGCCGCCCCGGCCCCGGCCCAGTTCGCCGGCGCTGATGGTGATGACTTCCACACCGGCCTTGCGCAGCAGGGTGTTGGTGTAGGTGTTGCGGTCGTAACCGATCACCACGCCAGGTTCCACGGCCACCACGTTGTTGCCGTCGTCCCACTGTTCGCGTTCGGCGGCGAAGCTGTTGCCGCCGGTTTCCACCACACGCAGGGCCTTGAGGCCCAGCGCTGCGGCCACGGTGTCGAGGAAGTTGGTTTTCTCGCGGTGGATATCGATGCCGTGGGGCTTGCTCTCGTCAGGGCGCAGGGTGAAGGCGACGATCTGGTTCACTACTTCGGGGAAGATGGTTACCAGGTCGCGGTCGCAGAAGCTGAACACGGTGTCCAGGTGCATCGCGGCGCGGGACTTGGGCAGGCCGGCAACGATGACTTTTTCCACGGCCTTGTTCTTGAACAGGTTGCGCGCCAGTTGGCCGATGGCCTGGTGGGAGGAGCGCTCGCCCATGCCGATCAACACCACGCCGTTGCCAATTGGCATCACGTCGCCGCCTTCCAGGGTGGCTGCACCGTGCTCCTGGTCAGGGTCGCCGTACCAGATCTGGAAGTCGGCGTTGGTGAACTCTGGGTGGAACTTGTAGATGGCGGTGGTCAGCAGGGTTTCCTGGCGTCGCGCCGGCCAGTACATCGGGTTGAGCGTCACGCCACCGTAGATCCAGCAGGTGGTGTCGCGGGTGAACTGGGTGTTGGGCAGCGGTGGCAGGATAAAGCTTGAGTGGCCGAGGAAGTCGCGGAACATCTCGATGGTCTTGCCACCGAAGCTGCTTGGCAGGTCGTCGGCGGATACACCACCGATCAGGAACTCGGCGATCTTGCGCGGCTCCAGGCTTTTGAGCCACGAGCCGACTTCATCGACCAGGCCCAGGCCAACCGTGTTGGCGGTGATCTTGCGCTCCAGGATCCAGTCCAGCGCTTCGGGGATGGCGACAATCTCGGTCAACAGGTTGTGCATTTCCAGCACATCGATATCGCGCTCGCGCATCTTGGTAACGAAGTCGAAATGGTCGCGCTTGGCCTGGGCCACCCAGAGCACGTCATCGAAGAGCAGTTCGTCGCAATTGTTGGGGGTCAGCCGCTGATGGGCCAGACCTGGGGAACACACCATGACTTTGCGCAGTTTGCCGGCTTCGGAATGTACGCCGTACTTAACTTTTTCCGTGGTCATTACAGATCCTCCAGTGAACAAAAAGATTCAGGTGTTACAGGGTCAGGAAGCCGTCGTAGAGCCCATAGGCCGCCACCAGGGCGCCAATGACCACTGCGGCGAAAATCAGCTTCTCGACGTTGGTGAAAATCGGTTTGCCCAGTTCACGCTTGGCCTTGGCGAACAGGATCGCGCCGGGGGCGTAGAGCAGGGCGGAGAGCAGCAGGTATTTGGTGCCACCGGCATACAGCAGCCAGACCGCGTAGATCAGGGCAATGGAGCCGATGAACAGGTCTTTCTTGCGCTCGGCCAGGGCCGCCTCGTAGGTCTCGCCGCGTACCGCCAGCAACAGCGCGTAGGCTGCCGACCACAGGTAGGGCACCAGGATCATCGAGGTGGCGAGATAGATCAGCGACAGGTAGGTACTGGCGGAAAACAGCGTGATCACCAGGAAGATCTGGACCATGGCGTTGGTCAGCCACAGGGCGTTGACCGGCACATGGTTGGCGTTTTCCTTACGCAGGAACTCCGGCATGGTGTGGTCTTTGGCGGCGGCGAACATGATCTCTGCACACAGCAGCACCCACGACAGCAGCGCGCCCAGCAACGAGATGATCAAGCCGACGCTGATCAACACCGCGCCCCAATGGCCGACCACATGCTCCAGCACGGCCGCCATCGACGGGTTCTGCAGCTTGGCCAGTTCCGGTTGGGTCATGATCCCCAGGGACAGCACGTTCACCAGCATCAGGAACAGCAGCACGGTGATAAAGCCGATGACGGTGGCCTTGCCCACGTCCGAACGTTTTTCGGCACGGGACGAGAAGATGCTCGCGCCTTCGATACCGATAAATACCCAGACGGTGACCAGCATCATGTTGCGCACCTGGTTCATCACACTGCCCAGGTCGGGGTTTTTCACGCCCCAGATGTCAGCGGTGAAGATGTCCAGCTTGAACGCGAACAGGGCGATCAACACAAACAGCACCAGCGGCACGACCTTGGCGACCGTGGTCACCAGGTTGATGAATGCGGCTTCCTTGATCCCGCGCAGCACCAAAAAATGCACGGCCCACAACAACACCGACGCGCCAATCACCGCTGCCGGGGTGTTGCCTTCGCCGAAGATGGGGAAGAAGTAACCGAGGGTGCTGAACAACAGCACGAAGTAGCCGACGTTGCCCAGCCAGGCACTGATCCAGTAGCCCCAGGCTGAGGAGAAACCCATGTAGTCGCCAAAACCGGCCTTGGCGTAGGCGTACACGCCGCCGTCCAGGTCAGGTTTACGGTTGGCCAGGGTCTGGAATACAAAGGCCAGGGTCAACATGCCTACGGCAGTGATAACCCAACCAATCAATACCGCACCGACATCGGCGCTGGCGGCCATGTTTTGCGGCAACGAGAAGATCCCGCCGCCAATCATTGAGCCCACAACTAGAGCAACAAGGGCGCCTAATCGAAGTTTTCCGGGGGATTCAGACATTGCGTGACTCCAATGCAGGAGAAGAGAGACCACAGAATAAAACTGTGCGCTATTCAAACAGCTGACTCAGATCACTTCATTGGCACATTCCATTGTGAATTAAAGACTTATGAATAAATGTAGCGGGCGTATAATTGCTCGGATAAGCGCGTCCCAGAGCTTTTATCCGTTCGGGTTAATGCTATATGCCTAAGGCGTGGATGTTTGAAGCTAGCCCGTTTTCGCAAATGTGCAAACTTTTTCAAGAGGCTTTGTCAGATACCCCTCATGGATAAAAGACAAGTGGTATTTAAATTCTAAATTTGCCTAAACTCGACTAACTGAAATGTCATTAAGTTATGAGGCGAGCAGTTTTATTCGCTATAGCTAATAAACGTTGCATGTTTTCGATAAATTAGCCGAGTGCACAGTTGTTAGCTCGATGACGGTTTCATCTGCAGGAGTTTCTATGTCGCAACCGGCACAAAAGCTGCGCCTCAGCGCCCTGGTGGCGTTGGTAGTGGGCTCAATGATTGGCGGCGGGATCTTCTCGTTACCGCAGAACATGGCCGCGCGGGCCGAGGTGGGAGCGATCCTGATCGGTTGGGGCATCACCGCCATTGGCATGCTGACCCTGGCCTTTGTGTTCCAGACCCTGGCCAACCGCAAGCCCAACCTGGATTCGGGTGTGTATGCCTACGCCAAGGCCGGTTTTGGCGACTACATGGGGTTCTCGTCGGCCTGGGGCTATTGGATCAGTGCCTGGATGGGCAACGTCGGTTACTTCGTGCTGCTGTTCAGCACCCTGGGCTATTTTTTCCCGGTGTTTGGCCAGGGCAATACGCCGGTGGCGATCGGCTGCGCGTCGCTGCTGCTGTGGGCCGTGCATTTTCTGGTGATGCGCGGGATCAAGGAGGCCGCGTTTATCAACCAGGTCACCACCGTGGCCAAGATCGTGCCGCTGCTGATGTTTATCGTGATCGCCGCCGTGGCGTTCAAGGCGGATATTTTCACCCGGGATATCTGGGGCCTGGGCAACCCGCAATTTGGTGGGGTGATGGACCAGGTGCGCAACATGATGCTGGTCACCGTGTTTGTGTTTATCGGCATCGAAGGCGCCAGCGTGTACTCGGCGCGCGCGGAAAAACGCTCGGACGTGGGCCGCGCCACGGTGATCGGGTTTGTCGGGGTCTTGGCCCTGCTGGTGCTGGTCAACGTGCTGTCTTTGGGGATCATGAGCCAACCGGAGTTGGCCAACTTGCAGAACCCGTCCTTGGCGGGCGTGCTGGAACATATCGTCGGGCCCTGGGGCGCGATGTTGATCAGTATCGGCCTGGCGGTGTCGCTGCTCGGCGCGTTGCTGTCATGGGCCTTGCTGTGCGCCGAGATTCTCTACGCCACTGCCCATGACAAGACCATGCCGGCCTTCCTGAAAAAGGAAAACGCCAACCGGGTGCCGGTCAATGCGTTGTGGCTGACCAATGTGATGATCCAGCTGTTCCTGGTGATCACGCTGTTTTCGGCCAGCACCTACACCACGCTGATCTACCTGGCGTCGTCGATGATCCTCGTGCCGTATTTATGGTCGGCGGCCTATGCCGTGCTGCTGTGCGGGCGCGGGGAAACCTACGAGGGAGCCCATGGCCAGCGGCTCAAGGACCTGCTGGTGGGGGTGATTGCGCTGGGGTATGCGGTGTGGCTGCTGTATGCCGGCGGCTTGAAATACCTGCTGCTGTCGGCGCTGTTGTATGCCCCAGGGGTGATCCTGTTCGCCCAGGCCAAGCGCGAGCAGGGCCAGCCGTTGTTTACGTTGCTGGAAAAAGGAATTTTCAGTTGCGTGATCGCCGGGGCGAGCCTGGCGGCGTATGGGTTGTACAGCGGGCTGCTGACCTTGTGAAATTGTTGTGCCTGGGCGGACCTCATCGCGGGCAAGCCCGCTCCCACATTTGACCGAGTTGTTTGATCTGCACACGATCAACTGTGGGAGCGGGCTTGTCGGGTCGCCGCATCGCCGCGATGACCCTTTCAAGGTCACCACTGTGCCCGATGCGCGCCCAATTCCCCAGCCGGCAAATCCCATTGCAGCGGAGTCCCGGAAATACTGACCGGCGCCAGCAAACGATGGGCCGGGCCCCAGGCCGTCTGCTCTACCAGCAGCCCCTGATCACCCGGTTCTTCTTCACGCAACGCTGGCTGTTTGTCTTGTCCCGCCTCGATCAACAGCTTCGCCGTACGCGCCAGCGACAGCCGTGCCGAACCCCCATGCCCACTGCTCAAGCGCTCGGCCAAGGCCTGTATCGCACTGGCCGCCATCAGGTAGCCGGTGGCATGGTCCAGTGCCTGCACCGGCAGCGGCACCGGTTTATCTGCCTGTTTGTACAGCATGCCGGCGTGGGCGATGCCGCTGCTCATCTGCACCAGGCTGTCGAAGCCCCGGCGATTGCGCCACGGGCCGCTCCAGCCGTAGGCGTTGAGGCTGACGTCGATCAGGCCGGGGGCAATCTGCTGCAAGGCGCTCGTGTTGTAACCCAGTTGCTCTAGCGCATCTGCCCGATAACCGTGGAACAGAATGTCGGCATCCTTGAGTAAGCTTTCGAACATTTGCCGGTCGCTGGGGTGTTTAAGGTCAAGGCGCGCGCAGCGCTTGCCCAGGGTCATTTCCGGCACGACCCCAGGTTCGTTCCAGTCGGGGGCGTCGATGCGCAAGACGTTGGCGCCAAGGCCGGCGAGAAAACGACTGGCCACGGGGCCGGCCAACACGCGGGTCAGGTCCAGTACCTTGATCCCCGCCAGCGGGCGCGCCACGTTGCCGAGCCAGCGGGTTTTGCCGGCCGTGTCGAAGCGTTTTCGCGCCAGCAACGGTTCCTGATTGACCGCCAACCCCTGGGGATGGGCTTGCCACTCCTGCCAGGTGCGCATCTGTGCGGCGCAGCCGGCCTCGTCGACAATCGCCTGCTCAAGCTCGGCAGCGCTCCATGGGGCGACCTTGAGCGTCATCGCCGCCCGGTCCGCGACCTGTCCCAACACACGCTCGGCAGCCGCGCGGTGGTGAGGGGCGTTGGTGTGCAGGCGAATCCAGCCGTCGGCGCAGGCGTAGTCGCCGGCAATCGGGTCCCACAACGGCGGCACGCTCCAGCCCTGTGGGCGCAGGGAACTGGAGAACCAGAAGGAGGCCAGGCGCCGGTCCACGCTGACCAGGGGCAGGCGCCCGGTCTGTTGTTCCAGCAACCGGGCTAGGGCCTGGGCGGCGGCACCCATGCTGGCGCAAGCCAACTCGGTGACGGCGAAAGCTGAGGGCAAGGCGCCGGCCTCGGCGGTCGCCAGCGGTGTGGGCGGCAGATCGAGTGCATGCTGGATCGAGGTGAGCAGATCAGTCATCAAAGGCCCTCCATAAGAGAAGGGCCATCATAGAAGATCTTCAGGGGTGGGCTGCAATCCCCGGTTGCAAGGGCAAGTCCAGGGTGGCGATAAAACCGCCGTCGGGATGATTGGCCAGGGTCAGGCTGCCGCCATGACGCTCGGCTGCCCGGCGGGCGATGGCCAGGCCCAGGCCATGCCCCTGGGCGGTTTGCCCGGGGGCGCGGTAAAACGGCTCGCCCAGCTTTTGCAGGTGTTCGGCATCCACGCCCGGGCCATGGTCGCGCACGCTGATCACAATGCGTTCGCCTTCACGCTGGGCGCGCATTTCAATTGGCTGGCTGGGCGGGGTGAAGCGCAGGGCATTGCGCAATAGGTTGTCCAGTGCCCGCTCGATCATATGTGGCCAGCCCTTGAGTGTCAGCGCCGGGTCGGCGTGAAGCTGTACTTCCTGGTCCGGGGCGCCGAGTTGGGCGTCCTTTTGCAGGGTCCTGAGCAGGATATTGAGGTCGATGTCTTCGGCGCTGGCGTTGTCGGCATCCACCCGCGCCAGGACCAGGATTTCGCTGATCAACGCTTCCAGGCGATCACATTCCAGGGTCAGACGTGGCCAGAGTTTTTCCCGTGCCTCGGGGGTGGCCCGTTCGGCCAGGGCCAGGGCGATCCGCAGGCGCGCCAGGGGCGAGCGCAGTTCGTGGGACACATCGCGCAGCAATTGCCGCTGGCTGCCGATCAGGCTTTGCAGGCGTGCGCCCATGCGGTTGAAGTCGGTGGCCAGCACGCCAAATTCATCGCGCCGGTCGGCCAGGCGCGCCAGGCTGTTTTGCTGGTATGTGGCCTGGCCCAGATCATGCACCGCTCCGCGCAGGCGGCTGAGGGGACGGGTGATCGACAGGGTCACCAGCAGGCTGAACAGGGTCAGCACCACCAATGCAATCGCCAGGGCACTCAAGGGCCAGAGCAGGCTGCTGCGGTGCCAGGCATCCAGCTCCGGCAGGGCGATGCGGTAGATCAGCAGGTAGGTGTCGCCGGTTTTTTCGCTGGTGTACTCGGCTGTCAGGCGGCGCCAGGGCAGCCGGCCCTCGTGGCTCTCATGCTGTCGCGCTTCGAAGGCGGCGGCACGGCGCGGGAAGGTGCCACGCACCACCGGGTCGCCGCTCTCGTTGAGCACTTGTACATCGACGTGGTACTGGCGCTTTCGCTGTTGCAACAAGTCCTGGGCGGCGTCCTCGCCTTGGGTTTCGTAACGCTGGGTCCATTCTTCGGCCAGGTTATTTAGGCCGGGATGGCGGCTGAGAATCCAGGCGTCCTGGTTGAGCATATGCCCAAGCAGGATCGACAGCCCGGCAACCAGGGCGATGGCCAGCCAGAAACTGGCAAGGATGCGCCAGAAGAGTGAACGCACAGGAAACCCTCAAACAGGAAAAGCCCAGTGGCACGGGCCACTGGGCTGGGAGGTTGCTAACGCATTATTGCGCTTTTTGCGGTTGTTGCGCTTTCCAGGCCTGGAACTGCTGCCACTCGGCTTGGCGTTCGGCGCGTTTCTTCGCCATTTCGTCGAACTTCTTCTGCTGGTCAGGCTTGAGCAGGGCGCGGATATCCGCCTGGGTTTTCTGCTTGGCGGCGGCCATTTCGTCGTTCATGGCTTTCTGCTCAGCAGCTGGGAGTTTGTCCAGGTACTTCTTGACCAGTTGCTGGCGGCCTTCGCGTTGTTCGCCCATCAGTTTGCCGATCTGCTGGCGCTGTTCGCGGGTCAGGTCGAGCTGGCTGAAAGGGCCGCCTTTGCCGCGCATGCCGTGTTCACCGCCGTGGCCCGGGCCACCCATCATGTGGCCTGCAGGGCCGCCCATCGGGCCTTGGCCTTCTGGCATGGCCATGGCGACGGTAGGCAGGGCTGCGGCGAACATCAGAGCGATAAGGGTCTTGCGCATGGTGTTTCTCCTTGTCTCGGTTCCGGTGATTCCGGATGTGAGTAGATTACGAAGATCAAGGTCAGCGGCGGTCAGGGGAGGGTAAAGCTTGGGTAAAGACAGATTGGGCGGGCACTTACAAAACAGGTAGGAGCCGGCTTGCCGGCGATGGCGTCCGTTGGATCAGCGTATGACTCAAGGGCCTCATCGCCGGCAAGCCGGTTCCTACAGGGGATTTCAGGGGGTGTAGTAGTAGCCACGGCTGCGCAGTGCGACGATCCGCGGGCGGCCGTCGGCATGCGGGCCGATTTTCTTGCGCAGGTTGCTCACGTGCATGTCCAGGCTGCGGTCATACAGGGTCAGCTTGCGGCCCAGGGCGATCTGCGCCAGTTCCTGCTTGTCCAGGGGCTCGCCCGGCTGGCGCAGTAAGGCTTCCAGCAGGCGGCTTTCGGACAGGGTGAGGGTCAGTTCCTGACTGTCGATGATCACCACGCCACGCACCGGGCTGAAGCACAGGTCGCCCAGTTCCAGTTGGGTAGACACCGCCGTCGGGTGGCTGCGGCGCAATACGGCCCGCAGGCGGGCGGTCAGTTCGCGGGGGTCGCAGGGTTTGGCCAGGTAGTCATCGGCGCCCAGTTCCAGGCCGAGGATCCGGTCCAGGGGCTCGCCCCGGGCCGAAAGCATCAGTACCGGCAATTCAGGGTGGTCGGCGCGCAATTGCTTTAGCAACTCCAGGCCGCTGCCATCGGGCAGCATCACGTCCAGCACCACGGCCGCCGGCGCGGCGTCGGCCAGGGCTTTGCGCGCACTCACGCCGTCATGGCAAGCACGCACATGGAAACCTTCCTGGCTCAACCAACTGGTCAGCAGCTCACAGAGCTCCTGGTCATCATCTATCAGTAACAGCTCGCTCATGACTCACTCAATTTAGCCATTGTCGACGGCGCCGATGCCCGCCACTGGCGAAGATACCGCACAGCAGGGCAACCAGCGCAACTCCTGCGCCAATCACGAACCATTGCTGCTGGTCGGTGAGCCAACGTGGCAGGGCGCCACCTTGCGCGTCCTTGAGTTGCTGGGCCAGGCGCTGATTGTCCTGGCGCAGCCGGCTCAGTTGCGCACTTTCGCGGGCGGCATCGGCAGTTTGCAATTGTTTGCTCAGTTCTTCGCGCAGGCGCTCGCTTTCTTTCAAGCGTTGCTGCAACTCGGTGATCTGGCTGCCGGCACTCAAGGACAGGGGCGTGGAACTGCCGGTGTTCGAGGTTTCTTCAGCCTGGGCCGTAGCCCCGATCGTTAACACTGCCAACAGACACAACTGACGTAAGCGCATCGGAACTCCTGATTCCACACGAATATTCAGAACGTTGTCGGCAGGTTACCGAGAATAATGAGCGATTAGACGTTTGCCGAACCCAATAGGTTCGGCGTCACCTGAATCAAGGCAGGACTTGCTTGAAGGGTTTGATCACGACATCGGCATAGGCGCCGGCTGCAACATACGGGTCGGCCTTGGCCCAGGCCTGGGCATCGGCCAGGGAGGCGAACTCGGCGATGATCAGGCTGCCGGTGAAGCCGGCATCTCCCGGATCATTGCTGTCGACGGCCGGGTGTGGGCCGGCGAGCACCAAGCGCCCTTCGGCTTGTAGCGCCTTGAGGCGTTCCACGTGGGCCGGGCGCACGGACAGGCGTTTTTCCAGGGAGTTGGCGACGTCGGTGGCAATGATGGCGTAGAGCATGTCAGTCCTCGGTTTTTGGCGTGGTAGGGGCGGTGTCATGCAGGTGGCGCGACAGGTAGATACCCTGGCCGATCAGGAACAGGACGGTCATGCCCAGGCTGCCGAACACCTTGAAGTCGACCCAATAGTTCTGGAAGGTGAAGGCCACGAACAGGTTGGCGGCGCCGCAGAACAGGAAAAACACGATCCAGGCCACGTTCAAGCGTGTCCAGACCGGCTCCGGCAGGGTCAGCGCATGGCCCATGATTCGCTTGATCAGCAGGCGATCACCGATGAAGTGGCTGCCGATAAAGACCAGGGCGAACAGCCAGTTGACCACCGGGGCTTTCCATTTAAGGAAGGTTTCGCTGTGGAAGGCCAGGGTCAGGCCGCCAAATACCAGGCAGGCGATGAGGGTCAGCCATTGGCTTTTTTCGAGTTTGCGCTGGGAGATGAAGATGGCGCCGTAGACCACCACAGAGCTGACGATCAGGACGGCAGTGGCGCTGTAGATCCCCCCGAACGACAGCTCATGACCGGCGATATCGATGACCCTGGGGTCGAGTTTGGTAACGATGAAGAACAGCAACAGCGGGATGAAGTCGATGAATTGTTTCACAGTAAGAGCCAGAAGCTGGATGTGGCGGCATAATAACAAACATCCTTGGTAGCGTAAGCGCCAGCTGACTTGAGGTTACAGACTCCCGTGAATGTTGATTTGCACTGCCACAGCACGGCCTCCGACGGCGCCCTGGCGCCCGCGGTACTGGTTGCGCGTGCGTTTGAAAAAGGCGTGCGAGTCCTGTCGTTGACCGACCACGACACCCTTGAAGGCCTGGACGAGGCGCGTATTGCCGCCACGGCGCTGGGCATACAACTGGTCAATGGCGTCGAGCTGTCCTGCACCTGGGGCGGCGCAACCATTCATGTGTTGGGCTACGGTTTTGATGTCACGGCCCCGCCGCTGGTGGAGGCTATCGCCCGGTTGCACGATGGCCGCTGGCTGCGGTCCGAAGAAATAAGCCGCAAACTGGCGCTCAAGGGTATGCCCAATGCCCTTGAGGGCGCCCGTGCCATCCAGCAGGCGCTGGGTGACAGCGGCAACGCGCCGGCCCGCCCGCATTTTGCCGACTGGATGGTGCGCGAGGGTTACGTCAAGGATCGCGCCGAAGCGTTCCGCAAATGGCTGGGCGCCGGCAAGCTGGGGGACGTCAAGCTGCATTGGCCGACCCTCGAAGACACTGTGGCGACCCTGCGCGCCTCCGGGGCCTGGGTCAGCCTGGCGCACCCCTGGCATTACGATTTTACCCGCAGCAAGCGTCGCAAGCTGATAGGCGACTATATTCAAGCGGGTGGCCACGCCATCGAAGTGGTCAATGGGCATCAACCCGCCGAACAGGTTGGCAGCCTGGCGATTCTTGCCCGTGAATTTGGTCTGCTGGTCAGTGCCGGCAGTGATTTCCATGGCCCAGGCGGCTGGTCGGAGATCGGCGAATACCGCCCGGTCCCGGAAGACTTGCCGCTCCTGTGGGGGCGATTCAAGCATGACCCCATTACCGCCACTGTCTGAACAGGTAGAGAACGTGAGTCAATTTTTCCAGATTCATCCGGAAAACCCGCAAGCGCGGCTGATCAAACAGGCCGTGGAGATCATTCGCGCCGGTGGCGTGGTGATCTACCCCACGGACTCCTCCTACGCCATTGGTTGCCAGATCGGCGACAAGAATGCGGTGGAGCGCGTAAGACGCCTGCGCGACCTGGATAAAAACCACAACTTCGCGCTGATCTGCAGCGACCTGTCGCAGCTGGGCCTGTTCGCCAAGGTCGATACCGGCACCTTCCGCCTGCTCAAGGCCCATACGCCAGGGCCCTATACCTTTATTCTCAATGCCACCCGCGAGGTGCCGCGCCTGCTGCTGCACCCGAAGAAACGCACCATCGGCCTGCGGGTGCCGGAGCACCCCATCGCCCTGGCGCTGCTGGCCGAGCTGGGTGAGCCGCTGATGAGCGTGTCGCTGATCATGCCCGGCGAGACTGAACCGTTGGAAGACCCCTACGAAATGCGACAACTCCTGGAAAAACAGGTGGACCTGATCATCGACGGCGGCTTCGGCGGTGGTAAGGCGTCCACCGTGATCAACCTGGCCGACGGCGAGCCAGAGGTGATCCGGGTAGGCTGTGGCGATCCTGCACCGTTCATGGTCGAGGCCTGAATGTCGGCCGTGGAAACCGTCGACAGCCAGGCCGGTGCCCAGCAGGAACTGCCATTTGCCATGGTCTACGGCCAGGCCGTCATGGAAATGCCCCTGGACCTGTACATCCCGCCGGATGCCCTGGAAGTCTTCCTTGAGGCCTTCGAAGGCCCGCTGGACTTGCTGCTGTACCTGATCCGCAAACAGAACATCAATATCCTCGACATCCCGGTGGCGGAAATCACCCGCCAGTACATGGGTTATGTCGAGTTGATGCAGTCGGTGCGCCTGGAGTTGGCCGCCGAGTACCTGGTGATGGCTGCGATGCTGGCGGAGATCAAGTCGCGCATGCTGCTGCCGCGCTCCGAGACGATCGAAGCGGAAGAGGACGACCCCCGCGCCGAACTGATCCGCCGCCTGCAGGAGTACGAGCGCTTCAAGGCTGCCGCCGAAGGCATCGACGGCTTGAGCCGCGTGGGCCGTGACGTGGTGGTGCCCAAGCTCGATGCGCCGGAGGCCCGGGCGCGTAAATTGTTGCCAGATGTGAGCCTGGAAGAACTGCTGATGTCCATGGCCGAGGTGCTGCGCCGTGGCGATATGTTTGAAAGCCACCAGGTCAGCCGCGAAGCCTTGTCCACCCGCGAGCGCATGAGCGATGTGCTGGAGCGCCTGAAGGGCGGCGGGTTTGTGCCGTTTGTCGAGCTGTTTACCGCCGAAGAAGGGCGCCTGGGCGTGGTCGTGACCTTTATGGCGGTCCTCGAACTGGTCAAGGAGTCCTTGGTCGAGCTGGTGCAAAATGAGCCTTTTGCGGCTATCCACGTGCGGGCGCGAGCCGAATAACGAGCTGAATTGATGAATCTGACTGAACCTCGCGAACTGGCACCGCTGTTGGAAGCCTTCCTCCTGGCTTCGGGCAAGCCGCAATCGCTGGAGCGCCTGTTTGAACTGTTTGAAGAAGCCGAGCGCCCGGAACCGCCGGTGTTCAAGAAGGCCCTGGAAATCCTGCGTAAATCCTGTGACGGCCGCGCTTTTGAGCTGAGGGAAGTGGCCTCGGGCTATCGCTTGCAGATCCGTGAGAAATTTTCGCCGTGGGTCGGGCGCCTGTGGGAAGAGCGCCCGCAACGTTATTCCCGGGCGATGCTGGAGACCATGGCGCTGATTGCCTATCGCCAGCCCATCACCCGTGGCGAGATCGAGGATGTGCGCGGTGTGGCGGTCAACAGCCACATCGTCAAGACGCTGCTGGAGCGCGAGTGGATCCGCATCGTCGGCTACCGCGACGTACCCGGCAAACCGGCGATGTTTGCTACCACCAAGGTGTTTCTCGACCACTTCAACCTGAAAAACCTCGACGACCTGCCGCCACTGGCCGAGCTGCGCGAGATCGAGGCCGAACCGGTGCTCGACTTCGACGATGCCCCGGTGCCGCCCGGCTTGCAGGAACTGGCCGATGCCAGCGCCGAACCGGAGGAGCCGAAGGACGAGACCAGTTTCCATACCTTGCTGCTGGAGCTGGACGATATGGAGCAGGGGATCAAGACCGACTTTGATGACTTGCTGCGTGATGGGGCGGGCGCAACGCCGATGAACGTTGAAACGGCGCCTGCGGTCGAACCTGAGCCTGAGGAAGACATCCTGGGTGTGGCGGCCGCCCGCGAAAAACTGCTGGCTGCCGTTGCCGCCCTGGAACAACCCGAATTGAGCGAAGAAGAAGCCGAAGCCCGGGCACTGGCCGAAGCCATCGAAAACGAACGCCGCGAATTCGAAGACTGACCCGGTCTGCCCCCCCCCACATTGATGTGTTGTGTAGCCAAACTCGTGCTGCAAACGAGATCCCCTGTAGGAGCGGGCTTGCCCGCGATGGCGGTGTGTCAGCCAGCCTATCCGGTGCTGACCCAGCGCCATCGCAGGCAAGCCAGCTCCTACGGAAAAGCCCTGTGCCGTGAGGTAGTGATGAGCTCCACCAAAGACCCCTGCATCAGCCTCTGCAAATTCAGCGACGACATCTGCGTCGGCTGCGGGCGCAGCAAGCGTGAGATCCGGGCCTGGAAGAAGCTCGACAAGGTCGACAAGCGCGTGGTGCTGGCCGAAGCCGAGCTACGGCTGATCGCCCTGGGCGCCACCGGTCGGCGGAAAAGCAAATGAGCCGGCCCATATCGACTAGTCTCTGATGCGCAATGCGCGCCATGAGCGTATGATTCGCGACCCTTTGGCGATGCGTTCGCCCAAGACCCCAGTTTCAATACCTTCAGGCCACGCCTGAATCGACACACCGGGAGGTGCTTAAGATGAAAGACCAAGACCAGAACGACAGCCAGGAAATCGGCCCAGCCGGCGAGAAACTGCAAAAAGTCCTCGCCCGTATCGGCGTTGGCTCGCGCCGCGACGTAGAAGCCTGGATCACCCAGAAGCGCATCAAGGTCAATGGCGTTGAAGCCACCCTGGGCCAGCGCGTCGATCTGCATGACGCAATCACCATTGATGGCAAGGTCATCAAGCGTGAAGAGGCCGCCGAATCGGTGCGCCGCGTGATCATGTACAACAAGCCCGACGGCGAGATCTGCACCCGTGACGACCCGGAAGGCCGTCCAACCGTGTTCGACAAGATGCCCAAGCCCAAAGAAGGCCGTTGGATCAACATCGGTCGCCTGGATATCAACACCACCGGCCTGCTGATGTTCACCACCGACGGTGAGCTGGCCAACCGCCTGATGCACCCGTCCTACGAGATGGACCGCGAATACGCGGTGCGTGTACGGGGTGAAGTCGATGACGAGATGATCGAACGCCTCAAGGCTGGCGTGGTGCTGGAAGACGGCCCGGCCAAGTTCACTGACATCAAGCAGGCGCCAGGTGGCGAAGGTTTCAACCACTGGTACCACTGCGTGGTGATGGAAGGGCGTAACCGTGAAGTACGGCGCCTGTGGGAATCCCAGGGCCTGGTGGTCAGCCGCCTGAAGCGCGTGCGTTTCGGCCCGGTGTTCCTCAATTCGGACCTGCCGATGGGGCGCTGGCGCGAAATGAGCCAGTACGAAGTCGACATCCTCAGTGCTGAAGTCGGCCTGACCCCTGTGGCCATGCCGCAGATGAACGCCAAGAGCAAAGACAAGCTGGAGCGCATGCAGCGTAAATCGTCGCGCCCTGTGGCACGTACCGAGCGCGTTGCCCGTACTTTGCGCCCGGCGCTGGATGCACCGGCCACTGGCGGTCGTATTTCCCGTCAGCCGCAAATCGAGGGCGATCGTCGTCCGTCGGCTCCGGCCCGTCAGGATGGCGAGCGTGCACCGCGTACTCCGCGTCCGGCCGGTCGTGGCGAGGCGCCAACGGGCGGTCGCAGCAACCGTGGCGATACCGGCCGTGGTGCTCCGCAGACCGATCGTCCAGCCGAAGGTGCCAAGCGCCCAGCCAAGCCCGCGCCGAAAAAGCGCCCAGGGCTCAAACTGGTAGCTGATGAGCCGTCGGGCAAGCGCCGCGGTGCGCCGGCAGGCTCCGGCCAGCGCCCGGGTTTTGGGCGTAAGAAGCCCTAAGAGCAGCAGCAAGTTTTAAGCTTCAAGCTGTAAGAAAAAGCGCCAACCTGCGGGTTGGCGTTTTTTTTTGCACGCGGTGTGGCGAGCGGGCTTGCCCTAATGCCAGTCAGTTAAGCGCAGCCCCCCTGTAGGAGCGGGCTTGCCCGCGAAAGCAGTGGGTCAGTCAACATCAATGTTTGCTGGGTCGACGTCTTCGCGGCGATGCGGCGATCCGACAAGCCCGCTCCCACACGTGATCTGTGGTGGTGCCAACATTCTCTGCCCCAGTGAGATCCCCTGTAGGAGCGGGCTTGCCCGCGAAAGCAGTGGGGCAGTCAACATCAGTGTTTGCTGGGCCGACGTCTTCGCGGCGATGCGGCGATCCGACAAGCCCGCTCCCACACGTGATCTGTGGTGGTGCCAACATTCTCTGCCCCAGTGAGATCCCCTGTGGGAGCGGGCTTGCTCGCGAAAGCAGTGGGTCAGTCAACATCAATGTTTGCTGGGCCGACGTCTTCGCGGCGATGCGGCGATCCGACCAGCCCGCTCCCACATTTGATCTTCACTGCTTTGAGCATTGCGTTCGCTTAACTGATCGGCATTGGGGCAAGCCCGCCCGCCACGTGGGAGTCGGTGGAGCGTCAGAAATAGCTTCCAGTCTGTAACGATTGTTTTACGGGCGGGATGGGCCTAGGCGGGGCGCGCCCTCGATGGGCTTTTTCTGTAAAGAAAATCTTACGGATGGCCAACAATCTCCCCCAAAACCCTCCCTAACGGATCGAGCGGTGTACAATGCGCCGCGTTTTACTGTGACCCCCCTTGCGTATCCACGCAAAAGGCCTTCAAGGCTAGCTGCCTTGTTAATTCCGCCTGGCCATAAGCCGGACGGGTTCGATTTCGTCACAGATAAAAACAAACAGGTGACGCATGACCGTTAGAAAGACGCTGAACTCCTGGTGCCTGCGCTGGGGTTTGATCGGCGCTGCTTGAGTCGGTTTCAAAGCAGCATCGTGTATTGAACATCATCAAACCTTGCGTGAGACCCTTTTCATGAGTGGACCCAACTCGCATTCAGGCGAACTGAAGCGCGGCCTGAAAAATCGTCATATTCAATTGATCGCCCTCGGTGGCGCGATCGGTACCGGCCTGTTCCTGGGCTCGGCGGGGGTGCTGAAGTCAGCCGGTCCGTCGATGATCCTTGGTTATGCCATCTGCGGTTTCATTGCCTTTATGATCATGCGCCAGCTGGGCGAAATGATCGTCGAAGAGCCAGTGGCCGGCTCCTTCAGCCATTTTGCCCACAAGTATTGGGGCGGTTTCGCAGGCTTTCTGTCGGGCTGGAACTGCTGGATCCTCTACATTCTGGTGGGCATGTCCGAGCTGACCGCCGTCGGCAAGTACGTGCACTACTGGTGGCCGGAGATTCCGACCTGGGTCTCGGCGGCGGCGTTTTTCGTGCTGATCAATGTGATCAACCTGGCCAACGTCAAGGTGTTTGGCGAGGCCGAGTTCTGGTTTGCGATTATCAAGGTAGTGGCGATTGTCGGCATGATCGCCCTGGGCAGCTACCTGCTGGTCAGCGGTACCGGCGGGCCCCAGGCGTCGGTGAGCAACCTGTGGGAGCACGGCGGGTTCTTCCCCCATGGCGTTGGCGGCCTGGTGATGGCCATGGCGATCATCATGTTCTCGTTTGGCGGCCTGGAAATGCTCGGCTTTACCGCCGCGGAAGCGGACCAGCCACGCACCGTGATCCCCAAGGCGATCAATCAGGTGATCTACCGCATCCTGATCTTCTACATCGGCGCCCTGGTGGTGCTGTTGTCGCTGACGCCGTGGGACAGCCTGCTGGTGACCTTGAACGCTTCCGGCGATGCCTACAGCGGCAGCCCGTTCGTGCAGGTGTTCTCGATGCTGGGCAGCAACACTGCCGCGCATATCCTCAACTTTGTGGTACTGACGGCGGCGCTGTCGGTGTACAACAGCGGCACTTACTGCAACAGCCGCATGCTGCTGGGCATGGCCGAGCAGGGCGACGCCCCGGCGGCGCTGGCGAAGATCGACAAGCGCGGCGTGCCGGTGCGTTCGATCCTGGCCTCGGCGGCTGTCACCCTGGTGGCGGTGTTGATGAACTACTGGATCCCGCAGCACGCCCTGGAACTGCTGATGTCCCTGGTGGTGGCCACGTTGGTGATCAACTGGGCGATGATCAGCTTCTCGCACTTCAAGTTCCGCCAGCACATGGACCGCACCGCTCAGGTGCCTTTGTTCAAGGCGCTGTGGTACCCCTACGGTAACTATGTGTGCCTGGCGTTCGTGGTGTTTATCCTGGGAGTCATGCTGCTGATTCCGGGGATCCAGGTCTCGGTGTACGCGATTCCGGTCTGGGTGGCCTTTATGTGGGTGTGCTACGTGCTCAAGAACAAGCGCAAGGCGCTGGCCGACTTGAGTGCTGTATCCTCGCTGAACAACTAGCCCACCCTGTAGGAGCCGGCAAGCCGGCTCCTACAGGTGTCAACGGACCCGCTTTCCATGTTGGTGATCTCCAGTAACGTGCACCTGCCCGATGCCGAAATCGAGTTGACGGCCATCCGCGCCCAGGGCGCAGGCGGGCAGAACGTCAATAAGGTCTCCAGCGCCGTGCACTTGCGTTTTGATATCGGCGCGTCGTCGTTGCCGCCGTTCTACAAGGAACGCTTGCTGGCGCTGCGCGACAGCCGTATTACCAGCGACGGCGTGCTGATCCTCAAGGCCCAGCAGTACCGGACCCAGGAACAGAACCGCGCCGACGCCCTGGAACGCCTGGTGGAGTTGATCCTCAGCGCGACCAAGGTCGAGAAAAAACGCCGCCCGACCAAACCCACCCTGGGTTCGAAAAAGCGTCGCCTGGAATCCAAGACCAAGCGCGGCAGCATCAAGGCCGGGCGCGGCAAGGTAGATTTCTAGCCGGCGTTACGTTCGTCGCGGTATTTGGGGGCCTGGCGATACAGGTACAGGCTCAGCAGCAGCCCGGCGCAGGCCGCCAGCGCGGCAAACAAGAAGATCGAGGCAAAGCCGAAACCCGCCGCAATCGCCCCGGCCAGCGGCCCGGTGATCCCCAGTGACAAGTCGATAAACAACGAATAGGCACCCACCGCCGCACCACGGCTGGAGGCGGGTACCAGGTTGACCGCTTCAACCCCCAGCGCCGGAAACACCAGGGAAAACCCGAAGCCGCTCAAGGCCGCGCCCGCCAGGGCCAGCTCGGCATTCGGCGCCAGCCACAACAGCAACAGGCCAAGGGTTTCCACCGACAGGCAGGCAATCGCCACGCGAAACCCGCCGATCCGGTTGATCAAGTTACCGAACAGCAAGCGCGCGCCGATAAAACTGGCGCCGAACAGGCTCAGGCACAGCACCGCGTTATCCCAGTTCTGGGTCGCGTAATACAGGGTGATAAACGTGGCGATGGTGCCAAAGCCGATGGAGCCCAGGGCCAGCCCGCAGCCGTGGGGCAGCACGCGGCCGAGCACATGCATGAACGGCAGGCGTTCGCCCACCACGATGGGCGCCGCGACTTTCGGCCAGGCCAGCAACAGGCCCAGTACTGCCAGGGCAATGATGCTTGCGCCCATGCTCCACAGCCCGAACTGGCGGACCAGCAGCACCCCCAAAGGTGCGCCAATCGCCAGGGCGCCGTAGCTGGCGATACCGTTCCAGGAGATGACCTTGGCGGTATTCGTCGCGCCGACCCGGCCGATGCCCCAGCCAATGGAGCCCGATCCCACCAGGCTTTCGGCACTGCCCAGCACCAGCCGGCCAATCAGCAGGCTGGCCAGGCTCAGGGCCGGCAGATGGGTCAGGGCGGCGGATGCCAGCATGAACACCCCACTCAAGCCGCAGCCGGCCAGGCCGTACATCACCGCGCGCTTGCTGCCGCGATTGTCGATGATACGCCCGGCGTAGGGCCGGCTCAGCAGGGTGGCCAGGTACTGCACGCTGATCACCAGGCCCGCGATCACGGCACCAAAGCCCAGGTCGCTATGGACATAGCCCGGTAATACGGCCAGGGGAATGCCGATGTTCAGGTAGCCGATAAAGGTGAACAGCACGATGGAAACGACTTGCAGCGTGACCGCCATGGGGCGCTGGGTATCTGGCATGGGAAGGGTCCACTGTCGCGGCAGGAAAAGATAGGCTGCTTATGATACCGATGCTTTGCGCTGCACAGGGCATAAAACCTTCGGCGGCTGCATGACTGCGATCGCCGGCAAGCGGCTCCTACAGGGGGGCGGGGTTGAGCATGCGCGTGGTGACCAGCGCGGCCAGGGCGTTTTCCTGGGTGCCGAAGCGCTTGAGCAGCAGCGCCTGTTTTTCCGGGCTGAGGCGGCTCCACACATCGACCATTTGCAGGGCGGCGCCGAGTATCGCTTCATCGGGGGAATGCTTGGGAGTGTCGGGCATGTGGCGTGTCTCTTGATTCAGGCGGTGTGGAAAGCGCGCAGTGTCACGCTTTCCACACGGTCTGGGTACTGCGGTCAGTCGTCGCTATCGCTGTCGACCGGTGTTGCCTGTGCCGGTACTGGCTTGTCGCTGCCGGCCTGTTGCGGGGTTGGCTGCTCGGTCTCGTGCAGGCTTGGGAAGGGGAGATTGGGAATCTCGTGCATCGTCGTCGCTCCTCGCAAGGTCTGTTGTGGAATTGCAGATGTGCCGCGCTTTTCACAAAGCCTGGGCAGGATACAGCACTGCAAATGACAAAAAGACTTTTATCTCGGCAAATCCACGAACCATTTGCGCCAACACGCAAGTGACAAGAGGTCACACGCTGGCCTGGCGCTCCATGGCGGCCTTGTAGATCGAAGTCTTGGGCTGGGCGAAGACCCGCGCCAGCATTGGTTCGAAAAAGCTCAGGGGCAGGGTGGCATAGGCCGGGTCGAACGCGGCCGCGTCATAGCGGGCACAGAACTCAATGGTTTGCTCGTACTGCGGGTGTTCGCCAAATTGCTCGCGCAGGTGGCGATCCATGCCCAGGTGATGAAAAAAGTAGTAGCCCTGGAAAATCCCGTGCTTTTCCACCATCCACAGGTTCTGTGGGCTGACGAACGGTTTGAGGATAGCGGCGGCAATGTCCGGGTGATTGTAGGAGCCCAGGGTATCGCCGATGTCGTGGAGCAGCGCGCAGACCACATATTCTTCGTCGCGGCCATCGGCCCAGGCGCGGCTGGCGGTTTGCAGGGAATGGGTCAGGCGGTCCACCGGGAAGCCACCGAAGTCACCTTCCAGCAGCCGCAGGTGCGCGAGGATGCGCCCCGGCAATTGGCGGGCGTAGGCACTGAAGTCGGCGGCGATGATCGCCCAGTCTTCCTGGGTGCCGTCCTGCATATGGGTAAAGCGGGCCTGCTGGCTCATCGGCGGGTCTCTTATTGTTTGGGTAGGTTAGAACGGCACCTTGCCCAGGATCATGTCGCGATACATCACGAAATCTCCCAGCAGGCTGTAGAACGGATGCTGGAAAGTGGCCGGGCGGTTCTTTTCAAAGAAGAAGTGCCCGACCCAGGCAAAGCTGTAGCCGGCCACCGGCAGTACCCACAGCAGCCACCAGGCGCCTTTGCCGATGGCGAGCGCGAGAATAAAAATCACCAGGCTGGTGCCGATAAAATGCAGGCGCCGGCAGGTGCTGTTGCCGTGTTCGCTCAGGTAATACGGATAGAACTCGGCGAAGCTATTGAATTGTCTGACATTTTCCACGTTGGCCGGCCCTCTGGTTTTTGTTGTGCCCGACGGATGTTCGGCGGGGAGCTTATTTGAGTCTAGAGTCATCACAGGCAAGGGCCAGTGACAATAGACGCCACTTTAGTATCCTTGGGTTCCTGGCTGCGGTTTCAGCCGTCCCTTCATAGAAAGCGCGCAAGAAAACGCCATGAACGAACGAACGACTTCTGCAAGTTGGGCGATGGGGATTGTCAAGGCGCTGGAGCTCGAGGGCCTGGATTGCCGCGCCCTGTTCAAACAGCTGGGCCTGGATTACCGCGCCCTGGACGACCCCGACGCGCGGTTCCCCCAGGACTCCATGACCCGGCTCTGGCAGCGGGCGGTGGAGGTGTCGGGCAATCCGGCCATCGGCCTGAACATGGGCAAGGTGGTGCGCCCGGCGTCGTTCCATGTGGCCGGCTACGCCTTGATGTCCAGCAGCACTCTGGCTGAAGGCTTTACCCGGCTGGTGCGCTACCAGCGGATCATTGCCGAAAGCGCCGACCTGAGTTTCCGTCTGTTGCCCGAAGGCTATGCCTTGATCCTCACGGTGCACGGCGACCACCTGCCGCCCACCCGGCAAAGCGCCGAGGCCTCGCTGGCCTGCGCGCTGGCGTTATGTGGCTGGCTGACCGGGCGCACGTTGCAGCCGCGCAAAGTGCTGGTGCAAGGCGCTCAGCCTGCCGACCTGGAACCCTATAGACAGGCCTTTCATGCACCGCTGGTGTTCAACGCACCGTATGACGCGCTGATCTTCGAGCGGGCGGACATGGAAGCGCCGCTGCCCACTGCCAATGAAGCGATGGCGCTGTTGCACGATCGGTTTGCCGGGGAATACCTGGCCAGGTTTTCCGAGAGCCGCGTGACCCACAAGGCCCGCCAGGTGCTATGCCGGCTGCTGCCCCAGGGCGAACCCAAGCGTGAGGTGGTGGCGCAGACCTTGCACCTGTCCCAGCGCACTTTGCAGCGGCGTTTGCAGGAGGAGGGCACCAGCTTCCAGACCCTGCTCGACGACACCCGCCGCGAGCTGGCCGAGCAGTACCTGGCGCAGCCGAGCATGACCCTGCTGGAAATCGCCTACCTGCTGGGGTTTGCCGACCCGAGTAACTTCTTTCGCGCGTTTCGCCGCTGGTTCGATGCCACGCCCGGCGAATACCGGGCGCGGCTACTGGAAACTTCAGCGAATGTCAGTGCCGCCAGAACGCTGGCATACACAGCACAAACACCGTAATGATTTCCAGCCGGCCGAGCAGCATGCCCAGGGACAGGATCCACTTGGCGGCGTCCGGCAGGGTCGCGAAGTTGCCGGCCGGGCCGATGGTCTCGCCCAGCCCCGGGCCCACGCCGGAGACGGTACTGGCAGCGCCGGTCAAGGCAGTCATCCAGTCCACGCCCAGCAGCGACAGGGCCAGGGCGATCATGCAGATGGTGATGGCAAAGAAGAACGAGAAGGTCAGGATCGACCGCACGATTTCTTCGTCCAGGCGGTGGCCGTTGTATTTCTGCTTGATCACCGCCCTTGGGTGAATCAGTTGGTTCAAGTTGGCCTTGAGCAGGATATAGGCAACCTGGAAGCGGAAAATCTTGATCCCGCCGGCGGTGGAGCCCGAGCAACCGCCGACAAAGCCCAGATAGAAGAACAGCATCAGTGAGAAATTGCCCCACAGGCTGTAGTCGCCGAGGGCAAAGCCGGTGGTGGTCACCACGGACGTGACGTTCAGCGCCACATGGCGCAGCGCATCCAGCCAGTGCAGGTCGGTGGTCCACCAGTACCAGGTGCCGAGCACGACCCAGGTCACCAGCAGCATCCCGAGCAGGCCCTGTACCTGCTGGTCCTTGATCAGCGCCTTGCGGTTGCCGCGCAAGGTGGCGACATACAAGGCAAACGGCAGGCTGCCCATGATCATCACGACGACCGCCACCCAATGCACGGCAGGTTGTTTCCAGTGCGCCAACGACTCGTCGGACGTCGAGAAACCGCCCGTGGAAATGGCTGACATCGCATGGTTGATCGCGTCGAACAGGCCCATGCCGGCCCACCAGAAGCCCAGGCTGCCGAGGATGGTGATACCGACATAGGCCGCCACGATCAGCCGCGCCACCATATGCGAGCGCGGCATGACCTTCTCGGAGCGGTCCGAGGATTCAGTCTGGAACAGGCGCATGCCACCGATGCGCAGCAGCGGCAGGATCGCCACCGCCATGCCGATAAAGCCGATGCCGCCAAGCCAGTGCAGCATCGAGCGCCACATCAGAATGCCCGGCGACATGGTGTCCAGGCCACTGAGTACGGTGGCGCCAGTGGCGGTGATGCCGGACATGCTTTCAAAGAACGAGTCGGTGTAGCTGATGTGCTGGGTCAGCAAAAACGGCAGCGCGGCAAAGATACACACCACCACCCAACTGCTGACGGTCAGCAGGTACATGTCCCGGGGGCGCAGTTGCACCTGTTCCGGGCGCCCGGGGATCACCAGCGCCAGGCCGGCGATAAAGGTGATCATGCTTGCCCAGAGAAAGGACGGCAGGTCGCTGGTGCGGTCGAAAAACACCAGGGTCGCCATGGGCACGACCATGGCGACCGCGAGGGTAATCAGGAAGATGCCGATGATGAAACCAATGATCCGCAGGGTCGGCATTGCCATGAATTGCGCTCGGGTGACGGTTGGAGGCGCCATTCTACCTGCGGTGCAGGGCTTGTAAACCGGGGGCTGCAAAGGGCGGCGGATCTGATGTAGGACTTGGCTTAACAGGGGCGCTGGCTTGTGTGGGAGCTGGCTTGCCTGCGATAGCGGTGGGTCAGCCACCGCCATCGCAGGCAAGCCAGCTCCTACAGGGAAGAGGGCGACTGCAAACGATGAATACAAAAAAGGCGACCCGAAGGCCGCCTCATTCAAACCGCGCGGATCAGAACTCGTGATCAGCGTTGTCCGGGTTCAGGTCGCCGATGCCCAGTTTGCCAGCAGCTTGCTCGATAGAGCCGGTCTGCTTGACCAGGGCCGCGATGGCGTCGCGCACGATCTGGTTGCCCGCGGTGTTGCCGGCGGCGATCAACTGGTCGTAGTGCTCACCCTTGTTGGCGTGGTCGACAATGACCTGGATCTTCGCTTCGGTAGCCGCCAGGTCAGCCTTGAGGGCTTCATCGGCAGCCGGGTCGACCTTGGCCACCAGGGATGACAGGCTGGCGCCGGTCAGCTTGGTGCCGTCGGTGCGGGTGTACTCGCCCAGGTAGACGTTGCGGATGCCCTTGGCGTCGTAGAAGTGCGAGTAGTGCGTGTTGTCGCTGAAGCAGTCGTGCTCGTCTTCCGGCGAGTTGGCTTCCAGGGACACTTTCATGCGCTCGCCCGCCAGTTCACCCAGGGACAGGCTGCCCATGCCGAACAGCATCTTGCGCAGGCCGTCGGTGCCAGGCTCTGCTTCCAGGGTGGCGCGGTAGTTGTCTTCGACGTTGGGTTTCCAGTTGCCGACCATTTCTTCGAGGTCGCTGACCAGCAGTTGAGTCACGGCGCGCAGGTAAGTGCGGCGACGCTCGTTATGCCCACCGGTGGCGCCGTCGCCTTGCAGGTAGTCCGACGCTGGACGGTTGCCGGCGCCAGGGCCGGTGCCGTTCAGGTCCTGGCCCCAGAGCAGGAATTCGATGGCGTGGTAGCCAGTGGCGACGTTGGCTTCGGAACCGCCCAGCTCATTGAGGCTGGCAAGTTTCTCCGCAGTGATTTCCTTGACGTCGATCTTGTCTTCGCCGACCTGGATCTCGGTGTTGGCGATGATGTTGGCGGTGGCGCCTGGGTTGCCGAGAGCGTGTTCGTAGGATTTGTCGACATAGTCGATCAGGCCTTCGTCCAGCGGCCAGGCGTTCACCTGGCCTTCCCAATCGTCAATGATGGTGTTGCCGAAGCGGAACACTTCGCTCTGCAGGTACGGTACGCGCGCGGCGATCCAGGCGGTACGGGCGGCCTTCAGGGTTTCGTCGTTGGGGTTGGCAAGGAAGGTGTCGATGGCGGTCTGCAGGGTTTTAGCAGTGGACTCGGAGTCGCTGTATACCGCGAATACGATGTCTGCGTAGTGCGCGACGACCGCCTTGGCGGCAGCCTCGTCAACCTGGCCGGCGGTAGCGGCAGCCGTTGGAGCGGGAGTGCTGGCAGCTGGCGTTGGCGCCTGGGGAGCGGCGGCCTTGTCTTTACCCTCGCCGCAGCCGGCGAGAGAAATGGCGATGGCCAGCAGACTGGCGGTGGCCAGGGGCATACGAATCATGGCGAACATCCTGCTTCGGTAGTTGATCGGGGCGCAGTGCGGCGCGCAAAACTGCGACATAATGCGAAAGATTTGCATTTTCTGTAAAGAGTTAACGCAGTAAAAATTTAACATTCCAGCGCCAGCCGCCCAAGGCCGTGCCTTGGGTGGCCATCATGGCTTTACAGGATGGCAGCGTTATTGCGCTCGGCCTGTTTGAGATAGGCCGCCAACTCACGGGCGGGCAGGGGCTTGCTGTAGTGATAGCCCTGACCTTCGTGGCAGCCTTCGCTGATGATGTAGGCTTCCTGCTCGGGCGTCTCCACGCCTTCGGCGATGACTTGCATGCCCAGGCTTTTGCCCAGTTGGATGATTGCCCGCACGATGGTGGCATCGTCGTCGTCATCCAGCAGGTCCTGGACAAAGCTCTTGTCGATTTTGATTTTGTCCAGCGGCAGGCTTTTCAGGTAGCTCAGTGACGAGTAGCCGGTGCCGAAGTCGTCGATGGCAATCAGCGCGCCGGAGCGGCGCAGGCTCAGCAAGTGCTGGGCGGCGGTGCTGATGTCTTCCATCAGGCCGGTCTCGGTCACTTCCAGCTCCAGGCTGCGCGGCGGCAGGCGGTAGATCTGCAACAGGTTGTTGACCACCCGTGGCAGTTCGGCGTGGTGCAGTTGCACCGTGGACAGGTTGACCGCCATGCGCAGCTCGCTGAAGCCCAGGTCATGCCACTCGCGCAATTGCCGGCAGGCCTGGTCCAGCACCCATTCGCCAATGGGGATGATGGTGCCGTTCTGTTCCGCCAGCGGGATAAACAGGTCCGGTGGCACCAGCCCGTGTTCCGGGTGTTGCCAACGAATCAGCGCCTCGACCCCGACCACACGATGGTCGACATAGCTGATCTGCGGTTGGTACACCAGGTGAAACTGGTCGCGGCCCAGGGCTTCACGCAGGTCTTTTTCCAGTTCGCGGCGGCGGCGCATCTCGCTGTCGACACTGGCGATATAGAACTGGTAGCGGTTGCGCGAGCGGCTCTTGGCCAGGGTCATGGTCTGCTCGGCTTTTTGCAGCAGCTTCTCGGTGCTGTCGCCGTCTTCGGGAAACAAGGTGATACCGATGGTGGCGCGCAGGCGGATCTGTTCGTGGTCGAGGGCGAACTCGGCTTCCAGGTCATCGAGAATGCTTTGTGCCAGCTCGGCGGCTTCGTAGGGTTGCTCGATATCGGCCTGGACCAGGGCGAACTGGTCGCCACCCAGGCGGGCGAGGGCGCCGAGGCGACCACTGTGGGCGCGCAGGCGGTCGGCCAGGGCCAGCAGCAATTGGTCGCCGGCCTGGTAGGTGTACTGCTCATTGACACTTTTGAAGTCATCCAGCCCCACGCACAATACCGCGACCCGGCGTTGCCGGCGTCCGGCGTCGATCAGGATCTTGTCCAGTTGCTCCTGCAGCTTCTGGCGGTTGGGCAAGCCCGTGAGGAAGTCGTACTGGGCCATGCGCAGCAGGCTGTTTTCTGCTTCGTGGCGCAGGTGGGTGTTGCGTTCGATGGACGCCAGCAACTGGTTGGCGGTATTGATCCACAGCCCCAGTTCGTTTTTTTCGTGGCCCTTGAGCTGGGGGATCTTGTGCTCGCTGGGGCGGTCGGGGTTGATCGAACTGAGGTGGCTGATGATCCGCGACAGGGGCTTGGTCAGCAGCCAGTGATAGACCAGATACAACACCAGGCCCATGGCCAGGGCGCGCAGCACCCCGGAGATAAAAATGATCACCGAATTGACGATGAAGCCCTGGCCATAGGTGGCCGTGTCGAGGGTGATGCTCAGGTCGCCGTAATATTCGCTATAGGGCCCGCGCCCCACCAATGGGGTGGTGAAGGTGCGCTCCTGGCCAAGAATCACATCCGTCAGCCAGCGGCTGGGGGAGTGCTGCAAATCCCGGCTCTTTTCGGCGAGCATGGGCTCGTTGGGATGGCCAATGGAGGCCATGCGCACTGCATCATCCTGAAACAGGCCTTCGATGACCTGCATGCCCATCTCACGATCCAGGCTGTAGACGGCCTGGGTCGAGGGGTCGCGAAACATGTCGAGGATGCGCTGGGCATCGCCGGCCACGGCCTGGCGCGTCTTGTAGGCATCAAAGACGATCTGCGCCACGCTCAGTGCTACGCCCACAATCAGTGCCGACAAGAGCACCACCCGGAGCAACTTCACCGACAAGCTGTTTTTGAGTTCCAGCTTCAAAGGGTCATTCCTTGTTCCATGCGGGTAGCCTCAATATGCCATGAGTATTGGCAATCCCGAGATGGCAGTCAAAGGGACAATGCGCTGGGTAGCGTCTGGAGCCTAGTCGATGAAGGGCAGGAAGGCGGCGGGCGGATCTTGTCCGCCGCCCTTTTGCACTACTGGGGGGAGCGCAGGCGTGTGCTTTTTTACCTGCACCGAGAGCTGCTCGGTAGCTTTACCGATTAGTAAGTAATGCTCATATTGGTTTTTACATGGACATCTTCGGCGACTTTTCCGGAATCCTTCTCCTCGTTTTCACCTGATCCGCCCTTCAACATTTTCGCCGCTGTTTCCGCCATTGCTCCCACGAGTTGCCCAATCCCCGGCAAGGCTGCCGAGGCTGCGCCCATCATCCCGCTTATTAATCCACCCATAGCTGACACTCCTTAGATAGATGAGGAAGTTATTTCTCCCACGGGCTCTGTGGTCGATTCCTGTCGTTGGGTTCCGCTGCTGGAGTGCCATGATTTTCAACCGGGCACAAAAAAGCCCGGCAATCGCCGGGCTCTTTTTTACTGCAAGGATTGCTTAGGCAGTGAAGGTCTTGCCTTCGAACTGCTCAGCCACGAACTTCCAGTTGACCAGGTTCCAGAACGCTTCCACATACTTTGGACGCACGTTGCGGTAGTCGATGTAGTAGGCGTGTTCCCAGACGTCGCAGGTCAGCAGCGGGGTGTCGCCGCTGGTCAGCGGGTTGCCGGCGCCGATGGTGCTGGCCAGGGCCAGGGAACCGTCAGCCTTTTTCACCAGCCAGCCCCAACCGGAACCGAAGGTGCCGACGGAAGTCTTGGTGAACTCTTCCTTGAACTTGTCGAACGAACCGAAAGCGGCGTTGATCGCTTCAGCCAATGCGCCAGTCGGTTGACCGCCGGCGTTTGGCGCCAGGCAGTTCCAGTAGAAGGTGTGGTTCCAGACTTGGGCTGCGTTGTTGAAGATGCCACCCGAAGAGGACTTGACGATCTCTTCCAGGGTCTTGCCTTCGAACTCGGTGCCAGGCACCAGGTTGTTCAGGTTCACGACATAGGTGTTGTGGTGCTTGTCGTGGTGAAACTCCAGGGTTTCCTTGGAGATGTGCGGCTGCAGGGCATCGTGTGCGTACGGCAGCGGCGGCAATTCGAAAGCCATGATAATTCTCCTAATCAGGTCAGTTGCGGTGAGCGCAAGGCCGATCACGGGCGGCCAAACAAGCGCCGGGGAGTTTGTACTCTTTGCGGCGCAGGGTCTGGATCATAGCACCGGGGGTGCGGCAAAACCACGCAACAACTGTGTGGAATAGAGGTTCCAGAGCGTTTTGGAATATTCCTCAGGCACTGATCAATTGATAGGCCACGCTGAACATCATCACCGCCACCAATAGGTCCAGCAGGCGCCAGGTCGCCGGGCGCGCCAGCCACGGGGCCAGCCATGCGGCGCCGAGGGCGAGGGCGGAAAACCACAGCAACGAAGCGCTGGCGGCGCCTGCGACATAAGCGCCCGGCTCGGTTTGCTGGGCGCCGAGGGAGCCGATCAGCAAGACGGTGTCCAGGTACACATGGGGGTTGAGCAGGGTCACCGCCAGGGCGCTGAGCATCACCGCGCGCAATGAGCGCACCTTCTGCCCTTGGCCTTGGCCCAGGCTTTGCCGCGAACAGGCGCGGCGCAAGGCCAGGGCGCCGTACCACAGCAGGAACGCCGCGCCGCCCCAACGGGCAATCGCCAGCAGCACAGGGTTATGTGCCAGCACCGTCGCCAGGCCAAATACCCCGGCGGCCACCAGCAGCGCATCACACACCACGCACAAGGCCGCAACCGGCAGGTGGTGTTCGCGACGCAGGCTCTGGGCCAGCACAAATGCGTTTTGCGTACCGATCGCCATGATCAGCCCGAGGGCTACCAGCAGGCCGTTAACATAACTCTGCCACATAGGATTTACTCCGCGCCCGCCGCCAGTTGTTGCAACACATCCATTGCCTGCTGCGCATCGCTGCGCCCGACAAACAGGTGATCGTGGTAATAGCCTGCGACCACATTGCAACTGATCCCGGCACGTCCCAGGGCGCTGGCGAAGGCGGCGGTCAGGCCCACGGCTTCCAGGGCCGAGTGCACGTTCAAGGTGATCCACGCCGCCACATACTCAAAGGCCAGGCCGGCCTGTTCGGCCTGTTGGCGCTCGACAATCACCGTCAAGCCTTCCTGTTCGCGAAAGCTGCCGATCACTTCGCAGGCGGGCAGGCGGTTATCGGCCAGGGTGCAGAACACGTAGTCGCCGGCATTGAGCTGTGGGCTCATGCTGCGCAGCAGGGTTGCCAGGGCGGTTTCGCCAGCCATTGGGAGATCCTTGAAAGAAAGTAAACACGCGATGCTGGTCATTCTCCGGTGTGGCGCTGTATAAGAAAAACCAATATTGCTCATCGCTCATTAGGAAAACTGATGTTCGACTATAAATTGCTGTCGGCCCTCGCGGCCGTGGTGGAACAGGCCGGTTTCGAGCGCGGTGCCCAGGTACTCGGGGTGTCGCAATCGGCCATCTCCCAGCGCATCAAATTGCTCGAAGCGCGCATCGGCCAGCCGGTACTGGTGCGCGCGACGCCGCCAACCCCCACGGAAATCGGCCGGCGCCTGCTCAACCATGTACAGCAGGTGCGCCTGCTGGAGCGCGACCTGCAAAGCCAGGTGCCAGCCCTGGATGAAGAGGGCATGCCTGAACGCCTGCGGATTGCCATCAACGCCGACAGCCTGGCGACGTGGTGGGCGCAGGCGGTGGGCGACTTTTGCGCCGAGCAACATTTGTTGCTGGACCTGGTGGTTGAAGACCAGACCGTCGGCCTCAAGCGCATGCGCGCCGGCGAAGTGGCGGCCTGCGTCTGCGCCAGCGAGCGTCCGGTGGCCGGGGCCCGCAGCCTGTTGCTGGGGGCCATGCGCTATCGGGCGTTGGCCAGTCCGGCGTTTATCTCCCGGCACTTTCCAGGCGGCGTGCGCGCCGATCAGTTGGCGCGTACGCCGGCGCTGGTGTTTGGCCCGGATGATTTCCTACAACATCGCTACCTCGCATCCCTAGGTGTGGATGGAGGTTTCGAACACCATTTATGCCCGTCGTCCGAAGGTTTTATCCGCCTGACCGAAGCCGGCCTGGGCTGGGGGCTGGTGCCGGAATTGCAGGTGCGCGAGCAATTGCAAAGGGGCGTACTGGTGGAGTTATTGCCAGATAAACCCATCGATGTGCCGTTGTACTGGCATCATTGGCGCAGTGGTGGGCAATTGCTCGGCTTGTTGACCGAGCATCTGGCGCGGGCAACTGGCCAATTGCTGGTGCCGTTGGAGTGACTGTCGGCGTCAACGCAACTGCGATGAAAAATGAAAGAACACGGGGTAACACATGAAAATTCTGGTCACCGGCGCAAGCGGCTTCATTGGCGGGCGCTTTGCGCGTTTTGCCCTGGAGCAGGGCCTGGACGTGCGGGTCAACGGGCGGCGGGCCGAGGGTGTCGAGCATCTGGTACGGCGCGGCGCCGAGTTTATCCAGGGTGATCTGAATGATCCGGACCTGGTACGCAACCTGTGCCGCGACGTCGAGGCCGTGGTGCATTGCGCCGGCGCCGTGGGGTTGTGGGGGCGTTACCAGGATTTCCATCAGGGCAATGTGCAGGTCACCGAAAACGTGGTCGAGGCTTGCCTCAAGCAACGGGTCGGGCGCCTGGTGCACCTGTCGTCGCCGTCGATCTATTTCGATGGTCGCGATCACTTGGGCCTGACCGAGGAGCAAGTGCCCAAGCGCTTCAAGCACCCGTATGCGGCTACCAAGTACCTGGCCGAGCAGAAAGTCTTCGGCGCCCAGGAGTTCGGCCTGGAAGTGCTGGCCCTGCGCCCGCGCTTTGTGACCGGTGCTGGTGATATGAGCATCTTCCCGCGCCTGTTGAAAATGCAGCGCAAGAACCGCCTGGCCATCGTCGGCGACGGCCTGAACAAGGTCGACTTCACCAGCGTGCACAACCTCAACGAGGCGCTGCTTAGCAGCCTGCTGGCCACCGGATCGGCGCTGGGCAAGGCCTATAACATCAGCAATGGCACGCCGGTGCCGGTGTGGGACGTGGTCAACTACGTGATGCGCCAGATGGAAATGCCCCAGGTCACGCGTTACCGTTCCTACGGTTTGTCCTACAGCATTGCGGCGCTCAATGAAGCCTGTTGCGCGATGTGGCCGGGGCGCCCGGAACCGTCGCTGTCACGCCTGGGGATGCAGGTGATGAACAAGGATTTCACCCTCGATATCAGCCGCGCACAGCACTATCTCGACTATCAGCCCAAGGTCAGCCTGTGGACGGCCCTCGATGAGTTTTGCCATTGGTGGAAGGTCCAGGATCCGGGCACCAAGTAGCCTGGGCAACACCGCGAAGCGTTTTTTCGCTGGCCGTTCGACCAAGGCGATGGGCCTGGGGTTTATACTCCCGCCGTTTTTATGTAGTTATTTCAAGGTTGATTCATGCGTAACGATACTAAAGACGACTTTGACAACGTGCCGAGCCTGCGGGCCGACGTTGGCGACGACGATGATTTTGTGCCCACAGCGGCCACCGCCATCCGCTCGCGCCCGGCGCCGGTGGTCAAGGTCAAGAGCGCCAGCACCGGGCCGTTGTGGGCCCTGGTCGGCGCGCTGCTGTTCGCCTTTGCCGGCCTGGCCTGGTGGAGTTTCCAGCAGATTTCCCTGATGGGGCAGCAACTGGTAGCGACCCAGGAAAGCTTCGCGCGCATCAGTGAAGAAGCTGCCGGCCGCTTGCAGGACATTTCCGGCAAGGTGGTGGCCAGCGAGGCCAACGTCAATACCGGCAGCGAAGCACTCAAGCTGCAGATCAAGCAGTTGGAAAGCCAATTGCTGGAACAGGGCAAGCAACAGTTGGGCGTGGCGGGCCAGGCCACCGACCTGGACAAGCGCCTGGCGCAGATGAGTGCCAGCACCACCGAACTGACCACCGCCAATACCCAGTTGCAGGCCCAGGTCCTGGGCCTGGTCACTGAGTTGACCACCCTCAAGGCCGCCCAGGCCGAAACCGCCAGGTTGAATGCCGAAGTCAAGGAATTGGGCACGGAGGTGGCAGCCTTGAAGAAGCAGGGTAATCCGGCCACGGCCATTGCGCGCCTGGAGCAGGACCTGCTGGTGATCAAGAGCGAACTGGACAACCGCGCCGCCACCGAAGGGCCGTCGAACAAAGAGTTCGACGTGTTCCGTATCCAGACCACCCGCAACATCACGACCTTGCAGACCCAGATGCAGAACCTGCAGCGTGAAGTGAGCGCGCCGGCCAAGGTCACGCCCCTGGGCCAGTGACACCATTGTTATTGTTGGAGCCGGCTTGCCGGCTCCTGCCAATGTCACCATTCGGTGACATTTTCTCGCCCTTTCGTTACCTGCCCCTTCCTGACCCTTGTTTAGACTGCGGTTATCCCACAAAAACAAAAAGGGCCACCCATGACCATGCAACCACTGCCTGCCAGCAGTTGGCTGAACGCACCTGCCCATCACGCCTGGCTTGCCGCCGAAGGCCAGCGTCTGCTGGGCTTTGCCAAGGCCTCGCGGCTGCCTGAAGGCTTCGGCAACCTCGACGACCACGGTCGCCTGCCCGCCGATGCCTGCGCCGAAACCATGAACACCGCCCGCATGACCCACAGCTTCGCCATGGCCCACGCCCAAGGGTTGCCGGGCTATGCCGAGCTGGTGGCGCACGGTGTGGCCAGCCTCGGCGGCGCGTTGCGGGATGCCGAGCATGGCGGCTGGTTTGCCGTCGCCGGCGCGCGTGACGGCAATACGGGCAAGGCCGCCTACCTGCATGCCTTTGTCGCCCTGGCCGCCAGTTCCGCAGTGGTCGCGGGTGCCCCAGGGGCGCAAGCCTTGCTGACGGATGCGATCCAGATCATCGACCAGCATTTCTGGAGTGAAGAGGAGGGCGCAATGCTCGAGTCCTTCGCCCAGGACTGGAGCGGTGAAGAAGCCTATCGCGGCGCCAACAGTAATATGCACGCCACCGAAGCCTTTCTTGCCCTGGCCGATGTCACCGGCGATACGTGCTGGCTGGGGCGGGCGCTGCGCATCGTCGAACGAGTGATCCGTCAGCACGCCGGCGCCAATGAGTTTATGGTGATCGAGCACTTCGACCGCCATTGGCAACCTCTGCACAGCTACAACCAAGACAACCCGGCCGATGGCTTTCGCCCCTACGGCATCACCCCCGGCCATGGCTTTGAATGGGCGCGCCTGGTGTTGCATCTGGAGGCCGCCCGCCAGCAGGCGGGGCTGGTCACGCCCGAGTGGTTGCTGGAAGCCGCCAGGGGCTTGTTCGCCAGCGCCTGTGAATACGGCTGGGCGGTGGATGGGGCCCCGGGCCTGGTCTACACCCTGGACTGGCACTACCGCCCGGTGGTGCGTGAGCGCCTGCATTGGACCCACGCCGAAGCCAGCGCGGCGGCCCAGGCCCTGCTCAAGCGCACCGGCGAGTGGCATTACGAGGTCTGGTACCGGCGGTTCTGGGAGTTCTGTGAAACCCACCTGATCGACCGGGTCCAGGGCAGTTGGCACCACGAACTCGACCCGCAAAACCTGCCCGCCAGCAAGATCTGGGGCGGCAAGCCGGACCTGTACCATGCCTGGCAGGCCGTATTGCTGCCGGGCCTGGCGTTATCGCCAAGCATGGCCAGTGCGCTGGGGGCCGGTTGCTATGTCACCAAGTGGTGACATTTGCCCGTCCCTTTGTTACGTGCCTGGCAAAAATCCCTGTTTAGAATCCTATGCAGCGCAAGCTCCAGACTTGCATGCATAACAACAAGAAAAAGGTACTCAGATGAACGCGATTAATCGCCTCGCCGTTGCTATTTCCATTGCCTCGTTGTTTCCCCTCAGTGCATTTGCCGCCGACTCGAAAGGGACGGTTGAAGTTGTGCATTGGTGGACCTCGGGCGGTGAGAAGGCGGCGGTGGATGTCCTGAAGGCCCAAGTTGAGAAAGACGGTTTTACCTGGAAAGACGGGGCCGTTGCAGGTGGCGGTGGCGCCACTGCCATGACCGTGCTGAAAAGCCGCGCGGTCGCCGGCAACCCGCCAGGCGTGGCCCAGATCAAGGGCCCCGACATCCAGGAATGGGCGTCCACCGGGCTGCTCGACACCGACGTCCTGAAGGACGTGGCCAAGGCCGAGAAGTGGGACGATCTGCTCGACAAGAAAGTCTCCGACACGGTGAAGTACGAAGGTGATTACGTCGCCGTGCCGGTGAATATCCACCGCGTCAACTGGCTGTGGATCAACCCGGAAGTCTTCAAGAAAGCCGGCATCAGCAAAAATCCTACGACCCTCGAAGAATTCTACGCCGCCGGTGACAAGCTCAAGGCCGCAGGCTTCATCCCGCTCGCCCACGGTGGCCAGCCTTGGCAGGACAGCACGGTGTTTGAAGCCGTGGTGCTCTCGGTCATGGGCGTGGACGGCTACAAGAAAGCCCTGGTCGACCTCGACAACGCGACCCTGACCGGCCCCGACATGGTCAAGGCGCTGACCGAGCTGAAAAAAGTCGCCACCTATATGGATGCCGACGGCAAGGGCCAGGACTGGAACCTGGAAGCCGCCAAAGTCATCAACGGCAAGGCCGGCATGCAGATCATGGGTGACTGGGCCAAGAGCGAATGGACCGCTGCCAAGAAAGTCGCCGGCAAGGACTACGAGTGCGTAGCCTTCCCGGGCACCGACAAGGCCTTCACCTACAACATCGACTCCCTGGCGGTGTTCAAGCAGAAAGATGCCGGCACCTCGGCCGGTCAGCAGGACATCGCCAAGGTGGTGCTGGGCGAGAATTTCCAGAAGGTCTTCAGCATCAACAAAGGCTCGATCCCGGTGCGCAACGACATGCTCGGCGATATGGCCAAGTACGGCTTCGACAGCTGCGCCCAGACGGCGGCCAAGGACTTCCTGGTGGATGCCAAGTCCGGTGGCTTGCAGCCGAGCATGGCGCACAACATGGCGACCACGCTGGCGGTACAGGGTGCGTTCTTTGATGTGGTGACCAACTTCATCAACGACCCGAAAGCCGACCCGGCCGACACCGCCAAGAAACTTGGCGCAGCGGTCAAGTCTGCCAAGTAACCCCTGGGGGGAATGGGCTTTAGTGTGGGAGCGGGCTTGCCCGCGATGCAGGCGCCTCGGTGTAGCAGTGACACCCAGGTGATGCCATCGCAGGCAAGCCAGCGCCCACATGAAGCCGGCCCCCACAAGGTTATCCGTTAGCCCCTTACTCCCTGCCCTGGATTTCCCCATGAGTTCTGTTGCTGTGTTCAGCAAGGCCTCGCCGTTCGATGCATTGCAGCGCTGGCTCCCCAAACTGGTGCTGGCCCCGAGCATGTTCATCGTCCTGGTGGGCTTCTATGGCTACATCCTGTGGACGTTCGTACTGTCGTTCACCAACTCCACCTTCCTGCCCACCTATAAATGGGTGGGCCTTGCGCAATACGCGCGGTTGTTCGACAACGACCGCTGGTGGGTGGCGAGCAAAAACCTGGCGCTGTTCGGCGGCATGTTTATCGGCATCACCCTGGTGATCGGCGTGTTGCTGGCGGTATTTCTCGACCAGCGCATCCGTCGCGAAGGTTTTATCCGCACCATCTACCTGTACCCGATGGCGCTCTCGATGATCGTCACCGGTACCGCCTGGAAATGGCTGCTCAACCCCGGCATGGGCCTGGACAAACTGCTGCGCGACTGGGGCTGGGAAGGCTTTCGCCTGGACTGGCTGATCGATCCGGATCGTGTGGTGTATTGCCTGGTGATTGCGGCGGTATGGCAAGCCTCGGGTTTTATCATGGCGATGTTCCTCGCCGGCCTGCGTGGGGTTGATCAATCGATCATCCGTGCCGCGCAGATCGACGGCGCCAGCCTGCCGCGCATCTACTGGAGCGTGGTGCTGCCCAGCCTGCGCCCGGTGTTCTTCAGCGCGGTAATGATCCTCGCGCACATTGCCATCAAGAGCTTCGACCTGGTGGCCGCGATGACGGCCGGTGGTCCTGGCTACTCGTCCGACCTGCCGGCGATGTTCATGTACTCCTTCACCTTCAGCCGCGGCCAGATGGGCATGGGCTCGGCCAGTGCGATCCTGATGCTCGGCGCGATCCTTGCGATCATCGTGCCTTACCTGTACTCCGAGCTGAGGACCAAGCGCCATGACTAGTCTCGCCAAACCTTCCATCAGCTTCAGCCGCCTGGCGATCCATGGGGTGCTGATCCTGGCCGTGGTGCTGTACCTGGTGCCGCTGGTGGTCATGCTGCTGACCAGCTTCAAGACCCCGGAAGACATCAGCACCGGCAACCTGCTGAGCTGGCCGACGGTGATTACCGGGATTGGCTGGGTCAAGGCCTGGGCCACGGTGAACGGGTACTTCTGGAACTCGTTCATGATCACCATCCCCGCGGTGCTGATCTCCACCACCATCGGCGCATTGAACGGCTACGTGCTGTCGATGTGGCGTTTTCGCGGTTCGCAGTTGTTCTTCGGGCTGTTGTTGTTCGGCTGCTTCCTGCCGTTCCAGACCGTCTTGCTGCCGGCCTCGTTCACCCTCGGCAAGATGGGCCTGGCCAGCACCACCACGGGCCTGGTGTTTGTGCACGTGGTCTACGGCCTGGCGTTTACCACGCTGTTCTTCCGTAACTACTACGTGAGCATTCCGGATGCGCTGGTCAAGGCTGCGCGCCTGGATGGCGCGGGATTTTTCACCATCTTCCGTCGGATCATCCTGCCGATGTCGACGCCGATCATCATGGTCTGCCTGATCTGGCAGTTCACCCAGATCTGGAACGACTTCCTGTTTGGCGTGGTGTTCTCCAGCGGTGATTCGCAGCCCATCACGGTGGCGCTGAACAACCTGGTCAATACCAGCACCGGGGCCAAGGAATATAACGTTGATATGGCGGCGGCGATGATCGCCGGGCTGCCGACCCTGCTGGTCTATGTGGTCGCAGGCAAGTATTTCGTGCGCGGCCTCACGGCTGGCGCGGTCAAGGGGTAATCATGGCTACGCTCGAACTTCGCAACGTAAACAAGACCTATGGTGCCGGCCTGCCGGACACCCTGAAGAACATCGAACTGTCGATCAAGGACGGTGAGTTCCTGATCCTCGTCGGGCCTTCGGGCTGCGGCAAGTCCACCTTGATGAACTGCATCGCCGGCCTGGAAAACATCAGCGGCGGCGCGATCATGATCGGTGACCAGGACGTCAGCGGCATGAGCCCCAAGGACCGGGACATCGCCATGGTGTTCCAGTCCTACGCGCTGTACCCGACCATGAGCGTGCGCGAGAACATCGAATTCGGCCTGAAGATCCGCAAGATGAGCCAGGCGGCCATCGACGAGGAAGTGGCGCGGGTGGCCAAGTTGCTGCAGATCGAACACCTGCTCAATCGCAAGCCGGGCCAGCTCTCCGGTGGCCAGCAACAGCGCGTGGCCATGGGCCGGGCGCTGGCGCGGCGGCCGAAGATCTACCTGTTCGACGAGCCGCTGTCCAACCTCGACGCCAAGCTGCGGGTCGAGATGCGCACCGAAATGAAACTGATGCACCAACGCCTGAAAACCACCACGGTCTATGTGACCCACGACCAGATCGAAGCCATGACCCTGGGCGACAAAGTGGCGGTGATGAAGGACGGCATCATCCAGCAGTTCGGCACGCCCAAAGACATCTACAACGATCCGGCCAACCTGTTTGTGGCGAGCTTTATCGGCTCGCCGCCGATGAACTTCATCCCCCTGCGCCTGCAACGCAAGGAAGGCCGCCTGCTGGCCCTGCTCGACAGCGGCCAGGCGCGTTGCGAGTTGCCATTGGGCATGAACGATGCGGGTCTTGAAGACCGCGACGTGATCCTTGGCCTGCGCCCGGAGCAAATTGTCCTGGCCAGCGGCGAGGGCAATGGCCTGCCGAGCATTCGCGCTGAAGTCCAGGTGACCGAGCCGACCGGCCCGGACACCCTGGTGTTCGTGCAGCTCAATGACACCAAGGTCTGCTGCCGCCTGGCGCCGGACGTAGCGCCGCAAGTGGGCGAGAGCCTGACCTTGCAGTTCGATCCGGCCAAGGTGCTGCTGTTCGACGCCAAGACCGGCGAACGCCTGGGCACCGCAGCTATGCAGCCGGCACAGCAGCATGCCGACAACGTCACCCAATTCAAGGGCCGCTGAAAATCAAAATGTGGGAGCGGGCTTGCCCGCGATACAGGCCGCTCGGTCTACCAGGCACACCGCAGTGATGCCATCGCGAGCAAGCCCGCTCCCACACATTCGATGTGGATGTTTCGGAAATAGCTGTAAACCGCGTTAGATAAAAACAGTTAATAACAATAAAGACGAGGATGTAGGGATGAAAAAGCAACATAACAACACTCGCTTGATCTGCCAGTTGTCAGCAGTGGCAGCGCTGGTTTTGTCTGCCAATGCGATGGCAGACGAAGCGTTCAGTGCCGATTCCAAGTGGATGACCGGCGATTGGGGCGGCGAGCGGACCAAACTGATCGAGCAGGGTATCGACATCAAGGCCGACTACGTTGGGGAAGCGGGCTACAACGCCCATGGCGGCTACAACGATGACAAGACCGGTCGTTATGCTGACCAGTTCGGCCTCGGCGTAGCGCTGGACCTGCAAAAGCTCTGGGGCTGGGACAACACCCAGGCCAAGATCCAGATGACCAGCCGTAACGGCCGCAACATCTCCAATGACCGTATTGGCGACCCACGTGCAAGCACCCTGAGTTCGTCTCAAGAAGTGTACGGCCGTGGCCATATGGTGCGCCTGACCCAGTTCTGGATTCAGCACCAGATGTTCGACAACAAGCTGGATGTGAAACTCGGTTATTTCGGTGAGGGCGAAGACTTCAATACCTTCCCGTGCGACTTCCAGAACCTGTCGTTCTGTGGTTCCCAAGTGGGTAACTACGTCAACACCTGGTACAACTGGCCGGTCAGCCAGGCCGCGATCCGCGTGAAGTACAACATCACGCCAGAGCTGTATGCGCAGATCGGTGCGTACAACCAGAACCCCTCGCAGCTGGAACACGGCAACGGCTTCAAGCTCAGCGGCAGTGGCACCAAAGGTACAGTGATCCCGGTGGAGTTGGTCTGGTCGCCGAAGGTCAACAACCTGCCGGGCGAATACCGTGTGGGTTACTACAAGAGCGCCGCCGATGCTCCCGATGTACGTGAAGACGTCAACGGCGACAATGCGGCCACCACTGGCGCAGACTACCGTACCCGCAGCAGCAAAAAGGGCTACTGGTTCGTTGCCCAGCAGCAACTCACCACCCATAACGGCGACGCATCCCGCGGCCTGAACATTGCGGCCAACGCCACCTTCCACGACAAGGAAACCAACACGGTCGACAACTATCAGTCGATCATGCTGGTGTACAAGGGCCCATTCGATGCGCGTCCAAAAGATGACGTGGGCATTGGCGCTGCGCGCCTGCATGTCAACGATGACGTGCGCAAGAACGCCGAGCTGTTGAACGAAGCTGGCGGGTTCACCGATTACAGCCAGGTAGGTTATGCGCCACTGCGCAGCACCGAGTACAACTACGAAATCAACTACGGCTTCCACGTGACCAACTGGTTGACCGTGCGTCCCAACCTGCAATACGTCACCCACCCAGGTGGCGTGGATAAAGTCGACAACGCCTTGGTCGCCGGTCTGAAAATTCAGTCGGTGTTCTAACACGGTTGCGATAAGCTCCTTCTCTCTGTGCGCATTTGCGGGTAGCCATGGCTATCCGCTTTTTTTTGGGTTGGTGCGCATAACTCATGTGGGAGCCGGCCAGCCAGCTTCCACAGGTTCACCCAAGAGGTGAGCGATAGTGATCTACAGGACCGTGGCACATGCATGAGCATCCGCTGCAACGCTTTTTCAAATCCCTGCGCGAGCAGCCGGTATTCGCCTGGGAGCGCTTCCAGATGCGCGACGTGCTGGTGATCGATCATCCGCGGTGCCAGGCGGTGTTCAGCCGCCAGGGGGCGCAGTTGCTGCACTTCCAACCCGCAGGCCAGAAGCCATGGCTGTGGTGCGCGGCAAAGTGGCCGCAAGTCGGGGCGATCCGTGGCGGTGTGCCGGTGTGCTGGCCTTGGTATGGCCGCCATCCCAGCGAAAACGCCTGGCCGTCCCATGGTTGGGCACGCTTGATTGACTGGAAACTGCTGGACAGCAGCACCGACGACGACGGCGTGCGCCTGCACTGGCAATTGCAACTGTGCGATTGGCAGGTGGACCTGCATGCGCACCTGGGCGAAAGCCTGGAGCTGCGCCTGAGCACCGAGCACCAGGACGAGCTGCCGTGCCAATTGAGCCATGCGTTGCATGCTTATTGGCGGATCGGCAACGTTGGCGAGGTAGCGCTGTCTGGGCTCGACGGGGCACAGGGTTACGACCAGTTGAGTCGCCAGGTTTGCCAGCAGGAAGGTGAGTTGCGCGTCGATGGCGGCTGCCAGCGGGTGTTCCAGCATGAGGGCGAATTGCAGCTCAAGGACCACGCCTGGCAGCGCGAACTGTGCATCGACACTGGCGACAGTGCCGACACGGTGGTCTGGCATCCGGGCAGCCGGCCGTTGCTGGGGGTGAGCTTTAACGAGGCGGCGGGGTTTGTGTGTGTCGAGTCGGCCATGGCCGGGGCCAGCCTGGCGCCGGGGGAGAGGGCGCATTTGAGTTTGCAGGCCCGGGCGGGGGTTTAGCGGCGTTACTGATGCCGTCTTCGCGAGCAAGCCCGCTCCCACAGGTTGACCGAGTCCACCCTTGGAATACGGTCAACCTGTGAGAGCGGGCTTGCTCGCGATAGGGCCGGTATGGCTGGAAGAAATTCGTACCTAGTTGAATTCATCGCCAACCGGATACCGGCTGTCATTCAAGCTTTCCTTGATCTTGCGCAGATGGGGCTGGAAATCCACGCCACGGCGCAAGGTCATGCCGGTGGCCAGCACATCCAGCACCGTCAACTGAATGATCCGCGAGGTCATCGGCATATAGATGTCGGTGTCTTCCGGCAACGGGATGTTCAGGCTCACCGTACTGGCCTTGGCCAGTGGCGAGTTCTCGGCAGTCACGCCGAGCACCGAGGCGCCGTTTTCCCGGGCGATGCGCGCCACTTCCACCAGCTCGCGGGTGCGGCCGGTGTAGGAAATGATCACGAACAATTCGCCGGTATGCGCCACCGAAGCAATCATCCGTTGCATCAGCACATCCGCATGGGCCGTCACCGACAGGTTGAAACGGAAGAACTTGTGCAGGGCATCCATGGCCACCGGTGCCGAGGCGCCGAGGCCGAAGAAGTGGATCTGCCGCGCCTGGATCAGCAGGTCCACGGCCTTGCTGATCAGGTTCGGGTCCAGGGCCTGGCAGGCGCTGTCCAATGAGGCAATGGCGCTGCCAAAAATCTTCTGCGTGTAGGCCTCGGGGTTATCATCAGCCTCCACTGCACGGCTGACATAGGCGGCGCCACTGGCCAGGCTTTGCGCCAGCTGCAGTTTCAGTTCAGGGTAGCCGCTGACGCCGAACGAACGGCAGAAACGGTTGACCGTCGGTTCACTGACCGAGGCGGCTTGGGCGAGGGCGGCGATCGAGAAGCGGGTCGCCTGCTGTGGGTTGAGCAGGATGACCTCGGCGACTTTTTTCTCGGCCTTGTTCAATTCTTCGAGGCGGTTCCGGATCTGTTCCAGAAGATTTCGCACGCGGTCCATTCAGTCTTTCCTTCGGGCGACGATGCAAGTAAGGGCCAGTAAAAGGTCGACGAGCGGCCCTTGGCGGTGGCCTATCCTACTGAGGGTAGTTGAACACCACCACTCGCAATGCGTATTTTGGGAAAATGTTGTGGTTATTACTACATTTTTCCTTGAGTGATGCCTTGAAAAAAGGTATTTGTAGCTTAACTTGATAAAAGAACAAACATCATGCCTTCGATAACCGTGGAACCCTGCACCTTTGCCCTGTTTGGCGCCTTGGGTGATCTGGCGCTGCGCAAGTTATTTCCTGCCCTCTACCAACTCGATGGCGCCGGCCTCTTGCACGCCGACACCCGCATCCTGGCCCTGGCCCGCGAAGCCGGTTCCGAGCAGCAGCACCTGGACCACATCGAGCACGAACTGCGCAAATACGTCGGCCAAGAGCTGGATGAAGCGGTGGCCACGCGCTTCCTGGCGCGCCTGGCGTATGTGCACGTCGATTTCATGAATGCCGATGACTACGTGGCCCTGGCCGCCAAGGCCGGCACCGAACAACGCCTGATCGCCTACTTCGCCACCCCGGCGGCGGTGTATGGCGCGATCTGCGAGAACCTGTCCAAGGTCGGCCTGGCGGAAAACACCCGCGTGGTCCTGGAGAAACCCATCGGTTCGGACCTGGAGTCCTCGCGCAAGGTCAACGACGCCGTGGCGCAGTTTTTCCCGGAAAACCGCACCTACCGCATCGACCACTACCTGGGCAAAGAGACGGTTCAAAACCTGATCGCCCTGCGTTTTGCCAACAGCCTGTTTGAAACCCAGTGGAACCAGCACTACATCTCCCACGTGGAAATCACTGTGGCCGAGCAAGTGGGGATCGAAGGCCGCTGGGGTTATTTCGACAAGGCCGGGCAACTGCGGGACATGATCCAGAATCATTTGTTGCAACTGCTCTGCCTGATCGCCATGGACCCGCCGGCCGACTTGTCCGCCGACAGCATCCGCGACGAGAAGGTCAAGGTGCTCAAGGCCCTGGCGCCGATCAGCCCGGAAGGCCTGACCACCCAGGTGGTACGCGGCCAGTACATCGCTGGCTACAGCGCCGGCAAGCCGGTGCCGGGTTACCTGGAAGAAGAGAACTCCAACACCCAGAGCGACACCGAGACCTTCGTTGCCCTGCGTGCCGATATCCGCAACTGGCGTTGGGCCGGGGTGCCGTTCTACCTGCGTACCGGCAAGCGCATGCCGCAAAAACTGTCGCAGATCGTCATCCACTTCAAGGAACCGTCCCACTATATCTTCGCCCCCGAGCAGCGCCTGCAGATCAGCAACAAGCTGATCATCCGCCTGCAACCGGACGAAGGGATTTCCTTGCGCGTGATGACCAAGGAGCAGGGCCTGGACAAGGGCATGCAACTGCGCAGCGGGCCACTGCAACTGAATTTTTCCGACACCTACCGTAGCACGCGGATTCCCGATGCCTACGAGCGGTTGTTACTGGAAGTGATGCGCGGCAATCAGAACCTGTTTGTGCGTAAAGATGAAATCGAAGCCGCGTGGAAGTGGTGTGACCAGTTGATCGCCGGGTGGAAAAAGTCCGGTGATGCACCCAAGCCGTACGCGGCGGGTTCCTGGGGGCCGATGAGCTCCATTGCACTGATCACGCGGGATGGGAGGTCGTGGTATGGCGATATCTGATTTGAAACTGCCCCAGGGCGTAACACCTCATGAGTTCCGCACGCCAGTGCTGCTGGCCGAAGGCTTGGCCAATGACGTGGCCGAACAACTGCGCGCGGCCATCAGCGCCCGTGGCGCAGCCACCCTGGTGGTGTCCGGTGGCCGCAGCCCGGTGGCGTTTTTCCAGAATCTGGCCAAGCAGGGCCTGGACTGGTCCAAGGTGACTATCACCCTGGCCGACGAGCGCTGGGTGCCGGTGGAACATGCCGACAGCAACGCCGGCCTGCTGAAGAAACATCTGCTGCAAGGGCCGGCGGCCAAGGCCAGATTTTTGAGCCTCTACAGTGCCGCGGCGAACCTGGACGGCGCCGCCGAACAAGCCGATCGCCTGCTGGCCGAACTGCCGGCGATCGATGTGCTGGTGCTGGGCATGGGCGATGACGGGCACACCGCGTCGTTGTTCCCCAACAGCCCGAACCTGACCCAAGCACTGCAGCCCGATGGCACGCGCCGGTGCTGGCCTATGCTGGCGCCGAGCGTGCCCCATCAGCGCCTGACCATGAGTCGTGCGCTGTTGGCCAGTGCCCGTTACACCGTGTTGTCGATTGCCGGCGACTCGAAACTCCACACCCTGAGCGAAGCGCTGGCCGGCGACGATGTTGCCGGCATGCCGATTCGCGCGTTTTTGCAACCTACTCTAGAGATTTACTGGTGCCCATGAGCCAAGGATCAGCCGCTATGAAAAGCCCTCACCCGACCGTGTCCATGGCGGATAAAGTTGCCCTGATCGACAGCCTCTGCGCCAAGGCGCGGATCCTGCCGGTGATCACCATTGCCCGCGAACAGGACATTCTGCCCCTGGCCGATGCCCTGGCGGCGGGTGGCTTGACCGCGCTGGAAGTGACCCTGCGTTCGCAGCTCGGGCTCAAGGCCATCCAGGTCCTGCGCGAGCAGCGTCCGGAGTTGGTGACGGGCGCGGGCACGGTGCTCGATCGCACCATGCTGGCGGCGGCCGAGGCGGCGGGCTCGCAGTTTATCGTCACCCCCGGCATTACCCGCGACCTGCTTGAAGCCAGTGTCGACAGCCCGATCCCGCTGCTGCCCGGCATCAGCAATGCCTCCGGCATCATGGAAGGCTATGGCCTGGGTTATCGCCGCTTCAAGCTGTTCCCGGCGGAAGTCAGCGGCGGCGTAGCGGCCATCAAGGCCCTGGGCGGCCCGTTTGGCGAAGTGAAATTCTGCCCCACTGGCGGCGTTGGCCCGGCCAACATCAAACACTACATGGCGTTGAAAAACGTGATGTGCGTGGGCGGTAGCTGGATGCTTGATCCGGAGTGGATCAAGAACGGCGACTGGGCGCGCATCCAGGAAGTCACCGCCCAGGCGCTGGCGCTGCTGGATTGATCTGATTTACTGAATCGTTGTTGCTGTGCTTCACGGCATGTTTGCGGCGCACTTGGTCGGTGCGCCGCTTTTTTTTGCCTATAGAAAAGCGAAATATCACCGCAATTCAAATGAGGGTGGCTTGTGTGGGAACTGGCTTGCCTGCGATGGCCATAGGTATCTACACAACTCTCTTCTCGGTTTGTGTACATATCCATTGCTGCGGTAACGGCCACTTAGGGTTCCGCCCTTACGGCGGCTCACTTTGGAGAAGCGCCAAAGTCCACTGCCTGCGGCCATCGTGGTTTGACGGGGCGCCTAAGATCAAAAACCAGATCAAAAACAGAGCAACAGCAACAGCAGAACCAGAGCGCGAAGCTGCATTCCCCTGTAGGAGCTGGCTTGCCTGCGATGACAGCAGGTCAGCCAACAGATTCATCGACTGATACACCGCCATCGCAGGCAAGCCAGCTCCCACATTTTAATCAGTGTTCAGCTCGGTAATCGCATTGACCAGCACGCCGATGTCCGCCGCCGACGTCACCAACCCCGGCGTCACTCGTATGCAGGTACCAAACACCGCGCCACTGCGCAGGGTGGTAAACAGGTTGTGCTCAGCTAGCAATCGATCCGCCATCACTTGCTGATCGCGCCCGCTGAATTTGAACGCGGTAATCGCGCAATACAGCCGTGGATCATCCGGGGTCACTACCTCGATCCCCGGCAATGGCCGCACCTGGCTCACCCACAGGTCACGCAGGTAACTCAATCGCGCGCCCTTGGCCTGCGCACCGCCCAGGGCCCGATGTTCTTCGAACACCAGCGGCAAGGTCATCAGCGCCGGAAAGTTCGGTGTGCTGTAGGGCGTACGGGCGCGCACATCGGTTGCCGGGTAATGGAATTCGCCCATGTCCGGATCAATTTCCGCCAGACGCCCAGGGGCTATATACACAAAGCCCAGGGTCAGCGGCGCACCGATCCACTTGTGCAGGTTGAAGCCGGCGAACGAGATGCCCAGCCGGTCCAGGTCGAAGTCGATCAGGCCCAACGCGTGGGCGCCATCGAGGATGATCTCGACGCCATACTCCCGTGCCGCGTGGGCGATGGCCTCGACCGGCATCACCAGGCCGGTACGGTGGGTGACATAGGTCAGGGCCATCAGTTTCAGGCGTGGGTAGCGGCTGAAAGTGTCGCGATAGGTCTGCACCAGGCTGTCGAAACTGGCCGGGTGGGCGTGGGACACTTCGATCACCTCCACCCCACGGTAGCCGGCGAGCCAGCGCATGGCGCCCTTGACCGTGTCGTATTCCAGGTCGCTGATCAGCACCTGGTCACCCGGTTGCAGGCGGTTGTAGTTGCGGATCAGCGACTGCAGGGCTTCGGTGGCATTGCGGGTGAAGGCGACGGCTTCTGGATCGACATTGATCAACTCGGCCAACTGCCGGCGAATCTCGACATCTTGCCCTTGCTCGAAGCGCTGGCGCACATGCACCGAGTTGCTGCGATTGATAAACGCCACGTGCTCCTGATACTGGGCCATCACCGCGCGGCTCATGCGGGCGAAGTAGCCGTTTTCCAGATTGATGGGGCCGGGCTCCAGCTCATAGCGCTGGGCAATGGTCTGCCAATAGGCCTCGTCGCGGGTGTGGGGCATGGTCAGGCTCGATTAGTGGCGTGGGGCGGGTTTGCCATGTTTGGCGCGCAACGGTTCCAGCAGTTCGGCGAGGCCGTTGTGGTCGATTTCCTGCATCAACGCCAGCAGGCCGCCCAACTCGCCGTGGGGGAATCCTTCGCGGGCAAACCAGTTCAGGTAAGGGCCGGGCAGGTCAGCAATGATCGTGCCCTTGTATTTGCCGAACGGCATTTGGCGGGTGATCAGCAGTTCAAGTTTTTCGGGGTTCATACGGGCTTCAGGCAATCAGGAGGGTGCCTTGGAAAATACAGGCATTCTGCATGAAGGCCAAATGACAGATCATGCAAATAAAGCGGATACAGATTTGCCTGGTATTTATAAGTTATTGAAAATAAAAGATTAAATATTAATTCAAGACCTGGCACGGGCGCTGCAACTACCCCAATACGTTTCTAAACCCGCGAAGGAATTGAAAAATGACTGACATCAACAAAGAATCGATCTCCGTACTCAATGACCTGATCGAAACCAGTAAAGACGGCCAGGAAGGCTTCAAGACCTGCGCAGAAGACATCAAGCATCCAGAGCTCAAGGCGCTGTTCACCAAGCGTTCCGCAGACTGCGCGACGGCGGCTGCCGAACTGCAAACGGCCGTGCGGGCCTTGGGTGGTGACCCGGAAGATTCCGGCAGCGTTGCCGGTGCACTGCACCGTGGTTGGGTGGACGTGAAGTCGCTGGTGACAGGCAAGGACGAAGAGGCCGTGCTCAACGAAGCCGAGCGCGGTGAAGACCACGCATTGAAGGCTTATAAAGAAGCCATCGAGAAAATCAACAAGCACAACCTGGTAGGTATTCGTGACCTGGTTGAGCGTCAGTACCACGGTGCACAGCGCAATCACGACCAGGTCAAAGCCCTGCGTAACCAGGCTCGCGCCCAGTCCTGAACCGCGGTGCAGTAACAAATGTGGGAGCGGGCAAGCCTGCTCTCACAGGTAATTGCGTCGTACCGGTTTTTTGATCACACCCCGATACAAATGTGGGAGCTGGCTTGCCTGCGATAGCGGTTGATCAGTCGATGTATGTATCGACTGAAATGACGCCATCGCGGGCAAGCCAGCTCCCACATTTTTTATTTCACATGCCTGGTCAGCCGATGCTGATCGCCGGCAACTCGGTCAAGGTCACAACCTGCTGTTTGCGTGGCGCGAGGATCTCGGCTTCGCCATCCACCACCAACTCATCACGCTGGTTGAACACCTGAGTGGCAATCCGCACGCGGAACTTGGGCAGCTTCTCGAGGATTTCCAGACGTACGGTCAGGGTGTCGCCGATTTTCACCGGCTTCTGGAAGCTCATCTGCTGGCCGATATAGATAGTGCCCGGCCCAGGCAACTCACAGGCGACTGCCGCGCTGATCAAGGCGCCGCTGAACATGCCGTGGGCGATACGCTCCTTGAACATGGTCGCCTTGGCGAATTCGGCATCCAGGTGTACCGGGTTATGGTCGCCGGACATTGCCGCGAACAGCTGGATATCGCGCTCTTCCACGGTTTTGCTGTAGGTGGCTTTCTGGCCAACTTCGAGGGCGTCGTACGGAGTGTTGGTAACCTGGGTCATCTAATCGTGCATCCTGTGGCTAATCGATAATCTTAATTCGTTGATTTTAAACGAAAATATTTGTGCGTTCACTCGCAGCGCGCAGGCCTTCGATGGTCTACGGCCTGTGCCATCCATGCCAGCACATCGGCGGTGACCGCATCACGGTTGGTTTCATTGAAGAGTTCGTGGCGTGCTTGCGGGTAAATGTTCACTTGCAGGTTCTGGCAGCCTGCCTGCCGCAGCGCGTTAGCCAGACGGGTGAGACGCTTGCCCTCACTGACCGGATCACATTCGCCGCCCATCACCAGAATCGGCAGGCCGGGATCAATCTGTTTGAGATTGGACGCTTTGCTGATTTGCTGCAAGCCGCCGAGCAGGTCGATCCACAGCTGGTTGGTGCAGCGAAAGCCGCACAGGGGGTCGTTGACGTACTTGTCCACCTCATCCGGGTCGCGGCTCAGCCAGTCGAATGCCGTGCGGTTAGGCTTGAAGGCCTTGTTGAATGAGCCAAACGACAGAAACTCGATCAACGCGCTACGGCCCCGCAGGCCCTGGCGCAGGCGTTCGGCGCGGGCGATCAGTTGGGCGGCGCGGTACAGGGCCACCGGCTGGAAATTCGAACCACTGAGAATCGCCCCATGCAGGCTGGCGCTGTGATGCAGCAAATAGGCCTGGGCGATGTAGCTGCCCATGCTGTGGCCCAGCAGGATGATCGGCACACCTGGGGCCTGCTGGCCGATGTGCTGGTTGAGCGCGGCCAGGTCACCTACCACTTTGTTCCAGCCATCGCGTTCGGCGAACAGGCCCAGGGTGCCTTCATCGGCCGTACGGCCGTGGCCGCGCTGGTCTGGGGCATACACACCGTAGCCTGCGTCACACAGGGCCTGGGCCAGGCGCCCATAGCGGCCGCTGTGCTCGGCCATGCCATGGGCCAACATCACCAGCGCCGTGGGCGGCCCGTCCGGTAGCCATTGGTTGACGTACAGGCGGCTGCGGTCGTTCGCGGTCAGCCAGAAAGTGGTGTGGTTCATGGCGCTTCCTTTGCTCAGGGTCGTTGCAGTGTATAGCTCATCCGGGGGCGGGCGTCTGATCACCCTTGGCCTCAGGGGCAAGATTCATACAATCAATGACACGTTTTAGTGTATTTGCCTGTTTGGCCATAGCTGCTAACGTCCCCGAAGCTCCGCTTCCCATAAACAGCCGGAAGCGGTCGGGCACACTCGGGTAAGAGGACAAGAATAATGCAACCTGATTTCTGGAATGACAAACGCGCGGCCGGTGTGCCCAACGAGCTTGACCTGTCGGCGTACAAGTCAGTAATCGAAGTCTTCGAGCGTTCCTGCAAGGCCTTTGCCGACCGTCCGGCATTCAGCAACATGGGGATCACCCTGACCTACGCCGACCTGGAGCGCCAGAGCGCGGCGTTCGCCGGCTACCTGCAGCACCACACCGATCTCAAGCCGGGCGACCGCATCGCGGTGCAGATGCCCAACGTCCTGCATTATCCGATTGCCGTGTTCGGCGCCTTGCGCGCCGGGCTGGTGGTGGTCAACACCAACCCGTTGTACACCCCGCGGGAAATGCGCCATCAGTTCAAGGACGCGGGCATTCGTGGGCTGGTCTACCTCAACCTGTTCGGCTCCAGGGTCCAGGAAGTGGCGGCCGACACCGAGATCGAATACCTGATCGAAGCAAAAATGGGCGACTTCATGCCTGCCGCCAAGGGTTGGCTGATCAACACCGTGGTCGACAAGGTGAAGAAAATGGTCCCGGCCTACAGCCTGCCTCGGGCGGTGTCGTTCAAGCGCGCCTTGCGCATGGGCGCGGGCCTGGCCGTGACCCGTCATCCGATGACTCTCGATGACATCGCCGTGCTGCAATACACCGGCGGCACCACCGGCCTGGCCAAGGGCGCGATGCTCACCCACGGCAACCTGGTGGCGAATATGCAGCAGGTGCGGGCGTGCATGTCCCAGTTGCGTGAAGACGGGCATCCGCTGGTCAAGGAAGGGCAGGAGGTGATGATTGCGCCGCTGCCGCTGTACCACATCTATGCCTTCACCGCGAACTGCATGTGCATGATGGTCACCGGCAACCACAACGTGCTGATCACCAATCCACGGGACATCGGCGGCTTTATCAAGGAACTGAAGAAGTGGCGGTTCACCGGGCTGCTGGGGCTCAACACGCTGTTTGTCGCGCTGATGGAACACCCGGACTTCAAGACCCTGGACTTCTCCCACCTGAAGATCACCAACTCCGGCGGCACCGCCCTGGTCAAGGCCACGGCCGAGCGCTGGAAGCAGATCACCGGTTGTTCCATCGGCGAAGGCTACGGCCTGACCGAAACGTCGCCGGTGGCCAGCACCAACCCCTACGGGGATCAATCGCGTCTGGGCACCGTGGGTATTCCGGTGCCGGGCACGGCGATGAAGGTCATCGATGACGCCGGCGAGGAGTTGCCGCTGGGTGAGCGGGGCGAGCTGTGCATCAAGGGCCCGCAGGTCATGAAGGGCTACTGGCAGCAACCGGCGGCCACCGCCGAGACCCTGGACGGCGAAGGCTGGCTCAAGACTGGCGATATTGCGGTGATCGACCCGGACGGGTTTGTGCGCATTGTCGATCGCAAGAAGGACCTGATCATTGTCTCGGGCTTCAATGTGTACCCCAACGAGATCGAGGATGTGGTGATGGCCCACCCCAACGTCGCCAACTGCGCAGTGATCGGCGTGCCGGACGAGCGTACCGGCGAGGCGGTGAAACTGTTCGTGGTGGCGCGGGCCCAGGGCGTCAGCCTTGAGGAGCTGAAGACTTACTGCAAGGCCAACTTCACCGGCTACAAAGTGCCCAAGCACATTGTGTTGCGGGACTCGCTGCCGATGACACCGGTGGGAAAAATCCTACGGCGCGAGCTTCGCGACATCGCCTGACATGAACTGAAACACGATTCAGATGTGGGAGCTGGCTTGCCTGCGATGGCGGTGTATCAGTCGAAGGATGCATCGACTGGCCCGCCGCCATCGCAGGCAAGCCAGCTCCCACATTTACTGCGTACGCCCTTAAAGTAGAGCTGTTTTGCGGCTTATAGAATTTTTGCTCTAAAAGTGACTACTGGATATTCTTGAGTCATGTTTATGACTGTAGGACCTTCTTTTGGCTCTAGGCGGCCCATTGCAAAGCTGCTACTCTCGGCGCGCTTTGTGACCTCTCGGCCTGCTTGAAACAGCCAGAATCACCTAAAAAACACACACAAATAATAATCGCATCAAATGCGGTGAATGAATTCGCGTCGCTGAGGAGTGGGCTTCCATGATCGAAGACTTTTGGAAGGATAAGTACCCCGCCGGGATTGCTGCAGACATCAATCCAGACGAGTATCAAAATATTCAGGCGGTACTGAAACAGTCCTGCCAGCGCTTCGCCAACAAACCGGCTTTCAGCAACCTGGGCAAGACAATCACCTACGGTGAGCTGTACGAATTGTCCGGTGCCTTTGCCGCGTACCTGCAACAGCATACCGACTTGCAGCCCGGTGATCGAATCGCCGTGCAACTGCCCAACCTCTTGCAATACCCGGTCGCCGTGTTCGGTGCCATCCGTGCCGGCCTGATCGTGGTCAACACCAACCCGCTGTACACCGCGCGGGAAATGGAACACCAGTTCAACGACTCCGGGGCCAAGGCCCTGATCTGCCTGGCCAACATGGCGCACCTGGCAGAAAAGGTCGTGCCCAAGACTGGCGTCAAGCACGTGATCGTCACCGAAGTGGCTGACCTGTTGCCGCCGCTCAAGCGGCTGCTGATCAACAGCGTCATCAAGTACGTGAAGAAAATGGTCCCGGCCTATCACTTGCCCCAGGCGATCAAGTTCAACGACGTCCTGGCCAAGGGCCATGGTCAACCTGTCACCGACGCCAGCCCTGCCAGCGAAGACGTGGCCGTGCTGCAATACACCGGTGGCACCACCGGCGTAGCCAAGGGCGCGATGCTGACCCATCGCAACCTGGTAGCCAACATGCTGCAATGCAAGGCGCTGATGGGCTCCAACCTCAATGAAGGTTGCGAAATCCTGATCACGCCGCTGCCGCTTTACCATATCTATGCCTTCACCTTTCATTGCATGGCGATGATGCTGATCGGCAACCACAACATCCTGATCAGCAACCCGCGCGACCTGCCGGCGATGGTCAAGGAGTTGTCGAAGTGGAAGTTCAGCGGTTTTGTCGGCCTGAACACCTTGTTCGTGGCCCTGTGCAACAACGAAGGCTTTCGCAAGCTGGATTTCTCTGCGCTCAAGGTCACCCTGTCGGGCGGCATGGCCCTGCAACTGGCGGCCGCCGAGCGTTGGAAAGCCGTGACCGGCTGCAATATCTGCGAAGGCTACGGCATGACCGAAACCAGCCCGGTGGCCACGGTCAACCCAATCCAGAATATCCAGATCGGCACCATCGGCATCCCGGTGCCTTCGACCCTGTGCAAAGTCATCTCGGATGAGGGCGTCGAGTTGCCCCTGGGTGAAATCGGCGAACTGTGCGTCAAGGGCCCGCAAGTGATGAAGGGCTATTGGCAGCGTGAAGACGCCACCGCCGAAGTGCTCGACAGCGAAGGCTGGTTGAAGACCGGTGATATCGCGATCATCCAGCCAGACGGCTACATGCGCATCGTCGACCGCAAGAAAGACATGATTCTGGTCTCCGGCTTCAACGTCTACCCCAACGAGCTGGAGGACGTGCTGGCAAGCCTGCCAGGCGTACTGCAATGCGCGGCCATTGGTGTACCGGACGAAAAGTCGGGCGAGCACATTAAGCTGTTCATCGTGGTCAAGCCGGGCGCGACCCTGACCAAGGAGCAGGTGATGGAGCACATGCGCGCCAACGTCACCGGCTACAAAGTGCCCAAGGCTGTCGAGTTCCGCGAGGCACTGCCGACCACCAACGTGGGCAAGATCCTGCGTCGCGAGTTGCGTGATGAAGAGCTGAAGAAGCTTGGCCTGAAGAAGTAAACAAAAAGCCCCGCGCATGCGGGGCTTTTTATTGGGCGCTGAGTCTCGACTGACCCACCGCTATCGCCGCGATGCGGCGACCCGACAAGCCATTTTTCCTGGGCCACACTCAAAACTCCTGTACAGCACAACCCCCTGTGGGAGCGGGCTTGCCCGCGATGGCGTCATGTCAGCCCGCACATTTGTGATCGGGTATTTACAGGGCGAACTGCGCGAAGCTCACGCCAACGCCTGCCGGGCGTACATCTTTCAGGAACGAATCCTTGTCCGCGCTCAGCTCCAGGGTAATCTCCGGCTTGCGCTTGCCCGCATTGCGCACCACCAACCCTTCAAGCTTTTCACGCAGGTACACGGTCGGTACTTTCAGGTGCAGCAACTGGTCGGTCTCGGCGTTGTGCATCAACAAATGAATCCACTCGTACTGGCCGATGGCGATGCGTGCCACTGGCAGGTCGAACCACCAGATGTTGCGCTTGCGGTCCAGGTCGGTGAAGTGGCAGTTGTTGACGCCGAGCACGGCACCGCCCAGTTCCAGGTTTCTGCGGGCGATGGCCTGTGATTTATTGAGTTTCATAACCTTCCTACGGGATCTGTTATTCAGCGGTTGAGCCTGAATCTGCCGGGCATTCTCGGGGGTTGGCCGCAAAACATAAAGCCAAACCTGTGCTGGGTGATGAAATGCCTTACGCAAATAATTGAAACTCTGCGCAGAGGCCCAGGGTCAACCCTTACGTAATGACCAAAACCCTTGATTGTTCTTACGGAGAAATACCATGGGCAGCACAGCGGATAAGGCAAAAGGTTTAGCAAACGAAGCCATCGGCAACATCAAGCAAGGTGTCGGCAAAGCCACTGACAACACCAAGCTTGAGACCGAAGGCAAGATCCAAGAGAAGAAGGGCGAAGCCCAGCAAGCGGTCGGCAAGGTCAAGGACGCGGTAAAGAATACCGTCGACAAAGCCTGATTCCAGCGTTTGCACCATGCAGCATAACGGCCATCCACGGATGGCCGTTTTTGTGTCACACCCGATGTTTAAAGTTTCGAAATTGTTTCAAGGTCGCCAAATAGGCTACCTTGATGTAGAAAACGGCCCCTGAGTCGCCCACGAACTCAACCTTTTGCGGCGAAAGGAGACGCTATGATTTTTCCGGTATTAAAAGATCTGCCGCTGCACCGCGTATTGATGCGCACCGTCACAGAGTTCATCGACGACGAGATGCCTACCTACGCCTCGGCACTGGCCTACCAGATGCTGTTTTCGCTGTTCCCCTTCCTGCTGTTCCTGATTGCCCTGATCGGTTTCCTGCATCTGCCGGACTTCTTCAGCTGGTTGCGCCTGCAGTCGGAACTGGTGTTGCCGCCCCAGGCCCTGGAGCAGGTCAACCCGGTGATCGACCAGTTGCAGCAATCCAAGGGTGGGCTGCTGTCGGTGGGTATCGTCATTGCGCTGTGGACCGCCTCGGCGGGCGTGCGCCTGATGATGAGTGCGATGAACGCCGCCTACGACGTGGTGGAAGGCCGGCCGATCTGGAAACGTTTCCCGCTGTCGATTCTCTACACCGTGGGCATCGCTGGCATGTTGCTGGCCGCCGCCGCGTTGATGGTCCTGGGGCCGCAAGTGATGGAATGGCTGGCCGGGCAGATCGGCATGCAGGAATTCGTCGTGACCCTGTGGACCATCTTGCGCTGGCCGTTGATCGTGATCCTGCTGATGTTCGCCGTGGCCTTGATGTACTACGTGATGCCGGACGTGAAGCAGAAATTTCGCTTTATCACGCCAGGCTCGGTGCTGGCGGTGGTGGTCTGGATCGTGGCTTCACTGGGCTTTGGCTATTACGTCAAGACCTTCGCCGACTACAACGCCATGTACGGCAGCATCGGCGCGATCATCGTCCTACTGTTGTACTTCTATATTTCCGCCGCCGTGCTGCTGCTGGGCGCGGAGATGAACGCAGTGATCGAGCATATGTCTGCCGAAGGCAAGGACCCCGGTGAGAAGGATTTTGGCGAGCACCACCCTGATCAAAAACAGCATGTCTCGGGCCTTGGCCGGGACCATTCGATTCCCAAGCCCACCACTGATGAAACCTGACCGATGATTCGTGAAATCCTGAAAATGGGCGATGAGCGCCTGCTGCGTATCGCGCCACCGGTGCCACCGGAAATGTTCGACAGCCCCGAGCTGTGGCAGTTGATCGATGACATGTTCCAGACCATGGAGCACGTGGGCGGCGTCGGCCTGGCCGCGCCGCAGATCGGTGTCGACCTGCAACTGGTGATTTTCGGCTTCGAGAGCAGCGAGCGCTACCCGGATGCGCCGGCGGTGCCCCAGACCATCCTGATCAACCCGCTGATTACCCCGCTGAGCCCGGTGCTGGAGGAGGGCTATGAAGGCTGCCTGTCAGTACCTGGGTTGCGCGGTGCGGTGGATCGCTACCAGCAGATTCGCTACGAGGGGTTTGATCCCAAGGGCGAGCCGATTGTGCGGATTGCCGACGGTTTCCACGCGCGGGTGGTGCAGCATGAGTGCGACCACCTGATCGGCCGCCTGTACCCCTCGCGGATTACAGACTTCAGCAAATTCGGGTTTATCGAGGTGATGTTCCCGGAGCTGGATCCCGCCGCCGACGCTTAACCCTGGCGGCACAGGCCCATGGCAATCATCGGCTTGTTGCGTTTATAGCGCACCAGGCGCTCGGCCAACGACTGTGGCAACACGGTCTGCTGGCTGAAGCCCTGGGCGGCATAAAATTCTTCCAGGTCGGGGTGGCACAGTAACCACACGGTGCCTTCAACAGGCGCGATGGCTTTGGCGATCAGCCGCGCTGCCAGCCCTTGCCCGCGCAATGTCGGATCGACAAACAGCCCGGTCAGCCACTGGCCGCCGACCACAGGGCTCAGGCACAGCCCGGCGACAATCTCGCTATTGCGCGCCACCCACAACTGGCCGCCCTTGAGGGCTTTCATCGAGGAATTGTGGCTGCGGTAGAACTTGTTCAGCAGCGGCCACAGGGGCTCTGCCAGTAGATCAATGTGCAACTCGGGCATGGTAGTTCGACAGGCGTGATCAAGGGCCGGGGATTATAAGTCGGGCAAAGCGCCTTCTGTTGGGCAATAGGTGTTATACCCCTTGTTACTTCCTCTGTTAGTGGAGCATGCATCATGGCCAAAGGTATGGATTCAAAGAAAGCCGCGAAGAAGAAACCGGCAAAGACCGCCGATGAAAAACGCGCGGACAAAAAAGCCAAGAAAACCGAGACAGGCCTGTTCGGTCACTGAGTGCCTGACTATAGGAGCGAGCGTGCTCGCTCCTATACGGTATCGATACACACTGACATCCCCCCGCACGTCCCCCTCCAATACCTGTTCATCAATACTGGCTGATTACTGGCCTTGCATAGCGCCAAGCCCTGTCTATGCTCACCCATAACCACTTATGTCGCTTGCCATATGAAGCGTTTTGGGTGGCCGATTGCATAGTGATTGATGAGCACTATACAAACCGTGAATAGATGAGTGCGTATGTCAAAGCGCCGGGAAAAAAGGAGCATCAGGTTAAATGGATTTACGTGTGTCGGTTAAAGCGGACCCCTGAGGGGGTCATCAAGAAAAGGATGCCTTGCAGCGAGCGTTGCCCCATGGACTCTCCGATTGGCCATCATTTATCTATCGCCTGACACTTGTCCTGTCTCTGGACGGATGCGTTTGCCTGTTTTGTGGAAAGTTGTACTGGGTCAAATCCAAGAACTAACCGTCATTCAAAGACAGCGCTGAAGGTGATCCGATCATGTTTAACCTCCACCACAAATCCGACCTGCTGGAAATCGAGCGTTTTTCCTGTGCGCTGACCCAGGCCCAAGCCAAGCTCGCGGCCATCAGTCGTTCGATGGCGATGATCGAGTTCGATCGCGACGGCGTGGTACTGGATGCCAACGAAAACTTCTGTAGGACCATGGGCTACAGCGCCGAGGAAGTACGCGGCAAACACCATCGAATCTTCTGTGAAGAGTCCTACTACCGCAGCGACGCCTACGCCAAGTTGTGGCGCGACCTGGCCCAGGGCGAGCCCATCAGCGGCACGTTCATGCGGTTGACCAAGAGCGGTCAGGAAGTGTGGCTGGAGGCCAGCTACATGCCAGTGTTCGGCCCGGATAAACAGGTGCAGAGCGTGATCAAGGTGGCGTCGGATATTTCCGAGCGGATCCACCGTGAACATGAAAACCAAAGCCTGATCGACGCCATCGGCCGTTCCATGGCCGTCATTGAGTTCACGCCCCAGGGGCAGATCCTCAATGCCAACCAGAATTTCCTGAAGACGGTGCAGTATTCCCTCGGCGAAATCGTTGGCCAGCACCACAGCATGTTTTGCCACCGCGCCGAGGTGGAGTCGCCGGCTTACAAAGCATTCTGGGCCTCGCTCAACCGCGGCGAATTCCACTCCCACCGTTTTGAACGGCGCAACAAGCAGGGTCAGACACTTTTTCTGGAAGCCTCCTACAACCCAATCTTCGATACCAACGGCCGCCTGTACAAAGTGGTGAAGTTCGCCAGTGACATCACCGAACAGGTCACCACCTTGCGTAACGCTGCCGACTCGGCCCACGCCACTTCGGTACAGAACGACGCCTGCGCCCGCAAGGGCTCGCAAGTGGTGCAGCAGACGGTGCAGATCATCGAAGAAATCTCCCGTGACCTGAATGAAGCGGCGTTGAGCATCGATGCGGTGAGCAAGCAGTCGGACATTATCGGCACCATCGTGCAGACCATTCGCGGGATTGCCGATCAAACCAACCTGTTGGCACTCAACGCGGCAATTGAAGCCGCCCGCGCGGGTGAGCACGGCCGTGGTTTTGCAGTGGTGGCGGACGAGGTGCGCAGCCTGGCGGCGCGTACCAGCCAGGCGACGATCGAGATTGTCGATGTGGTGCGCAAAAACCACGATTTGTCCCTGAGCGCGGTATCGAGCATGCAGTCGAGCCTGAGCCGTACCGGGCTGGGGGTGGAGTTGGCCAATGAAGCGGGGCAGGTGATCCTGGAGATCCAGGAAGGCTCGCGGCATGTGGTGGATGCCATCGGTCAGTTCAACTCCACCCTGCAACTGCAATAGCCCCCCAACGGAGCCGGCTTGCCGGCTCCTACACGGGTCAGATCGCCGCCAGGGTATCTTTCACGGCCTTGATCTGCGGGTCGGCAGTCTTCTCGGCAAACTGCTGCGCCGCCTGCATTTTCAGGCGCTCAGTCACTTCCAGGGCAATGGCATTCTGCTGTTCTATAGGCATCGCTTTCACTTCTTCTTCGGTCAGGCCCTTTTCCTTGAGGATCTGATCGCGAATGCGCTCGGCCGGCGTCTTGGTCATGTACTCATTGAATTCTGTGCGAGCCTGGGTATTGGCTGAGGTGGCCGGCGTGGCGCTGGTCGGCGGCGTTGCTTGCAGTTGCAGGCGGGTCTTGGCAAACGCGGCATCCACATTGCTGGCCGTGGTGTCGGTAGCCTTTTGCGTTGCTTGCACCTGGGTTGCGGCAACGGCGTTCTGCACGTTCTGCATCACGCCGCTGTACAGCGCGCTGGCGGCGGCGTTGGCCGGGTCCAGGTCGGGGCGTTTGGACTGTTGGATCACGGACGAGACTTGGGTATTGACCAACATGATCGGGCACCTGTGGTTTTGAACGGTCCATAGGGTTTAGCAATTAGCGTGCCGGGACCTAAACCCCTGTGTTCATTGGCTGTGAGGGCAGTCTTTAGGCAGCAAGCGGGTTGCCGACGGCCAATGTTTGCCGTCGGCGGCCATTGCCTTCAGTAGGTGATGGGAATCTCGAAGACCTGGAAGGCATCGTCCTGCGGCTGATACCCAAGAACCCGTGTGGTCTCGCTCAAGTCCAGGCGCTTGAAGCGGTTATTGGAAATGCCATGGGCGATCAGGTGCTTGACCCCCTCGGCCTCCACCGAGCGCTGCAACAGTTGCACGGCATCCCGGGGGCTGAGCCAGGCGCTGAGGTCGCGGGCGTTGTTCAGGTCGTGGGTTTGGGCAAATTCAAACGCGCCAATGCGTAACGCGATGGTGGAGAGTGGGGTTTTGGCAGCGTAATAGCCGCACAGCGCTTCGCCGTAGCATTTGCTCACGCCATACAGGTTGGCCGGCAGCACCGGCATGCCTGGGGTGATTTGCCGATCCACCGGGTAGCCTTCGATGGTCTGGGCGCTGCTGGCGAAGACCAGGCGCTTGACGTTGGCGGCCACAGCCGCTTCGAACAGATAGGTGGTGGCGAGGATATTGTTGGGGAGCAGTTCGTCGAAGGTGGCGCTGGCGTGGGGAATGCCCGACAGGTGCACAACCACGTCGATGCCGTCGAGCAGCGCGGTGAGGGCCGTTTTGTCACTCAAGTCGGCCTGCACGAAGCGATGGCCGTCGAGGGCGAAGCCCGGTGCGACGCGGTCGGTGAGGGTAAAGCGGTAGCGATCTTTCGACGCTTCGAAAAATGTCTTGCCGATCCTGCCGCAGGCGCCGGTGAGCAGTACGTTGAGTCCTTTCATCGTGTAATCCTTAGTTGTGACCGTCGAGGGCAAAGGCCTGGAAACCTGGGCGCTGGCTGAGCAGGGCGTAGTACGCATCGACAGCCGGGTAGGACGGGTGCTCCATGGGTGTCATCCGCCAGCGGTGCACCGACAGGCCGATCAGGATATCGGCGAGGCTGAAGGTGTCGCCAGCCACATAGGCGCCGGTTTTGCTCAGTTGCTGCTCCAGCAACCCCATCTTGTCGTTCCAACCGCGCACACCGCCAGCAATGCGCTGCGGCTCCTGGAAGTCCGGGTTCTGGCGCACCAGGGCGTGGAAGGCATAGCCCCAGGACGGGTTGAGTTCGGTGGCTTGCCAGTCCATCCATTGCTCGACCCTGGCCCGTGGCGCGGGGGCGGCGGGCAGCAAGTCATGGCGCTGGTGCAAGCCCACCAGGTAGCGGCAGATGGTATTGGACTCCCACAGCACGCCGTTGTCGTCGATGATCACCGGGATCTGGGCGTTGGGGTTCAGGGCTAGGAATTCTGGCGACTGGGTGGGCGTGAAACCGATGCCCCAGTCTTCGCGCTCGTAGGGGATTGCCAGTTCCTGGCAGGTCCACAGGACTTTTCGTACGTTGATGGACGAAGTGCGACCCAAGATTTTCAGCGCGTGTCCCATGGTGCTTCCCTGGCAGGTGTGAGTTGGGCAATTTAGCAGGGGCCAGGTGGGCACGGTAAAAAAAGTGGGGGCTGGCAAGCCAGCTCCCACCTTTTTGATCGCGTCTGGGCTTTTAGTTGTGCGGTGTTTGCTGGTCCATCAGTGTGCCCATCAGCAACACGCCCAACTCGCTCAACTGATGAATCGCCAGGGTCCTGTCACGGTCTTTGCCGGTCAGGTCTTCGGACAGGTCCAGCAGCAACGTGGTAACGGAGGAAAAGGTTTCATAGCTGTTGGCAATCAGGCTTTCGCTGCTGGCGCCGGAAGTGACGGTGAACAGGGTGGAAGGTTCGGGCGCCGGGGCGGTCGGGGGATTGAGGTAGTGATCAATAGCGCGGTGGGCGGCCTGGTTGAGTTTTGCGTCGTGAAGCGGGGGGTTGGGAGTAACTTTGAACATGGTTATGACCTTTGGCTGGGCCACCACCGGGTCGCTACTAAACGAAAGGGTGGCGGCTGTACGCAGGTTAGTAGACCGGTAAAGTCATACAAAAAACCGGCGCGCCACGAGGGCGCCCTGCGCACAGCCACCATCAAGCACAGGCGGTAAGCCTGATAGATGAAGCTCATGCTCATTTGTATGACTGCTCAGGCTACTAAACCCGATCACCGAGAAGTTCAGCGACCGGGCCACCTTAGAGAGCCCCACCCAGGCGCACAAGCCGGCGGATTCTGACGCAACCGTAGGTAACGGAGCAAGGCGCTGCCAAAGAGTCAGTCTATTCCTACAGCTGGCGCCTAGGTGCTCTCGCGCACCTTCAACTCAAACCCCATATCCACCACCGGCCGGGCGATCTTGTTGCCGGCCATCACCGTCAGCAAATGCTCTGCCGCGCGTCGGCCAATGGCTTCGCGTGGGGTGCTGATGCTGCTCAGGCGCGGCACCATGAAGCTGGAGGCGGGCAGGTCGTTGAAGCCCAGTACCGCCACCTGCTGTGGCACTTTGATCCCGTGGCGCAGGGCTTCGAGCAGGGCGCCCTGGGCCAGGTCGTCGTTGCCGAAGAAGATCGCGTCCACGTCCGGGTGGCTGGCCAACAGTTGCAGGAACAACTCGCCACCCAGGCCCACCGACGAGGGGCGCGGCGTCAGCAGTTCGAGGGCCGGGTCATACAGGCCGGCCTGCTGCAGGCCACGACGGAAACCTTCACCGCGCAGCAGTGTGCGCTGGTCCAGTTGCGCGCCGACATAGGCCAGGCGTTTGCGGCCCCGGGAGATCAGGTGCGCCGCAGCGGTTTCACCGGCACTGATCTGCGAGAAACCGACGCAGTTGAGGCCGGCCGTCGGGTCCAGGTCCATCATGTACACGCAGGGCACATTGCTCGACTCCACCATGCGCCGGGCGCTTTCGGTGCGGTCAAAGCCGGTCAGCAGCAGGCCCCGAGGCTGGTAGGCCATGTAGTTGCGCAACAGGTTTTCTTCTTCGTCCCGGGAATAGTGGGTGTTGCCGATCAGCACTTCGAAGCCCTTTGGCCGCAGCACCTGGTGGATGGCTTCCAGGGTTTCGATAAACAGCAGGTTGGACAGCGAGGGCACCAGCACCACCACCGACTGGCTGCGGGCCGACGCCAGGGCGCGGGCAGCGGGGTTGACCACGTAGTTCAGCTCGGCGGCGGCTTTCTGTACTTTTTCCACCAGTTCGGTGGCCACGGTACTGATCCCGCGCAGGGCCCGGGAGGCGGTAATCGGGCTGACCCCCGCCAGGCGGGCAACTTCGTTAAGGGTAGGGCGACCCGTCGTGCGGGTATTTTTATCGTTCTTGGAGGTCATCAGGCGGCTTGCCAAACAAAAATCGAGGCACTAAGGTAGCGCTGTCTCCAAAGGCCTGCAAATACTTGCGCAAAGGGTTGCCTGATCCTTGCGCAAACAGTTGGAGAGGATGCACGCGTCACTCCATAAAAATGACAATTAGGCGCGGGAAAAGCCTGTTTTTGCACTAGCCTTAGGGCGTGCAAAGGTAGCGCTATCTGCGTCCTGAGGTGTTTCATGAGTCAACCTGTTACCGCCCTGGTCATCATGGGTGTTTCCGGCTGTGGCAAGTCCAGTGTCAGCGAGGCCCTGTGCCTGTTGAGCGGCGCCACCGCCATTGAAGGCGACAGCTTTCACCCGGCTGCCAACATCGAAAAGATGAGCGCAGGCCATCCTCTCAACGACGACGACCGTGCCGGCTGGCTCGATATCCTCTGCGATGAGCTGCGCCGTGCGCTCAAGGCCGGCGAGCATCCGGTGCTGACCTGTTCGGCGCTGAAGAAAAAATACCGCGATCACCTGCGCGAAGCCGCGCCGGGCCTGGGCTTTGTCTTCCTCGAACTGACCCGCGAGGTGGCCGCCGACCGTGTGTCCCATCGCCCCGGCCATTTCATGCCGGCCAGCCTGATCGACAGCCAGTTCGCCACCCTCGAATCGCCCATTGGCGAGCCGCTGACCCTGGCCCTCAATGCCAGTGAAGACAGCATCGACGCGTTGGCCGCGCAGACCCACGCGTGGTGGCTGACCCACGGCTTTGAACCTTCCCGATGATTTTTTGGCTGAAAGATAGCGCTATCCGACGGCACGAAACTCAACACCCGCTTTAATAACAACAACAAACAGGAGACGACCCCCATGTTTGGCATGTCCCACGAGTCTTACCTGCTGCTCGATGCAGTGGTCACCATCATCGGGTTGATCGTGTTGATCACCCGGTTCAAGGTTCACCCCTTTATCGCCCTGATCATCGCCTCAGGTTTTCTGGGCCTGACCTCGGGCATGCCCGTGGACAAGATCATCAAGGCCTTCCAGGACGGTTTCGGCGGCGTGCTCGGGTTTGTCGGGATAATCCTGGCGCTGGGTACGATGCTCGGCAAGATGATGGCCGAATCCGGCGGTGCCGATCAGATCGCCCAAACCCTGATCCGCGCCTTCGGCAAGGACAAGGTGCAGTGGGCAATGATGTTCGCCGCCTTCCTGGTGGGCATCCCGCTGTTCTTCGAGATCGGCTTTGTGTTGCTGATCCCGCTGGTGTTTATCGTTGCGCGGCGCACCGGTGTGTCGCTGATCAAGATCGGCATCCCGTTGCTCGCCGGCCTCTCGGCGGTGCATGGCCTGGTGCCGCCGCACCCGGGGCCGTTGCTGGCCATCGGCGTGTTTGGCGCGGATATCGGCAAGACCATCCTTTACGGCCTGATCGTCGCCTTGCCCACCGCCATCATTGCCGGGCCGATCTTCGGTACGTTCATTGCCAAGTACATCCCCGGCAACCCGTCCCAGGAACTGGTGGACCAACTGGCCCGTGAGTCCGACGGGAAAAACCTGCCGAGCTTCAGCATCACCCTGATCACCGTGCTGCTGCCGGTATTCCTGATGCTGCTCAAAACCTTCGCCGACATCGCCCTGCCAGACGGGCACATCGTGCGTAACTGGATGGACATGATCGGCCACCCGATCAGCGCCTTGCTCCTGGCGTTGCTGCTGTCGCTGTACACCTTTGGCCATCGCCAGGGCATCCATTCCAAACAGATCCTCAAGTTGCTGGATGCCAGCCTTGCGCCGACCGCCGCGATCATCCTGATCATCGGTGCCGGTGGCGGTTTCAAGCAGATGCTGGTGACCAGCGGCGTAGGTGATGTGATCGGCCATATGGCGGTGACAGCGCAGATCAACCCGATCCTGCTGGCCTGGCTGGTGGCGGCGGTGATTCGGATTGCTACGGGCTCGGCGACCGTTGCCACCATTACTGGCGCAGGCATTGTGGTGCCGGTGGTGGGGATGGTGCCGGGGGTCAACCTGGAGTTGCTGGTGCTGGCGACGGGGGCGGGGTCGTTGATTCTGTCGCACGTCAACGATGCAGGGTTCTGGCTGGTCAAGCAGTACTTCAACATGACCGTGGCCGAGACGTTCAAGACCTGGACGGCCATGGAGACCATCCTGTCCATCGTGGCGCTGGGCTTCATCATGTTGCTGTCGTTGGTGGTTTAAACCTTCACTGACATCACTGTAGGAGCCGGCTTGCCGGCGATAGCATCACCTCGGTATGCCTGGCACCCCGAGGTGTGTGCATCGCCGGCAAGCCAGCTCCTACATTGACCGTTGGATCGGGTTAGGCATCAGGCCTTGGTGACCAGGCCGTCGGCCCGGAACATGGCGCGGATCCCGCGCACCGCCTGGCGAATGCGGTCCTGGTTCTCGATCAGCGCAAAGCGCACATGGTCATCGCCATACTCGCCAAAGCCGATCCCCGGCGACACACACACCTTGGCTTCGAGTAGCAACTTCTTGGCAAATTCCAGCGAACCCATGGCGGCATACGCCTCGGGGATTTTCGCCCAGACGTACATCGACGCCTTCGGGTTCTCCACCATCCAGCCCAGCTCATGCAGGCCCTTGACCAGCACGTTGCGGCGCTGGCGGTACTGCTCGGCAATGTCCTTCACACATTGCTGGTCGCCTTCCAGCGCGGCAATCGCCGCCACTTGCAGCGGGGTGAAGGTGCCGTAGTCGTGGTAACTCTTGATGCGCGCCAGGGCGTTGACCAGTTCTGCGTTGCCCACCATAAAGCCAATGCGCCAGCCGGCCATGTTGTAGCTCTTGGACAGGGTAAAAAACTCCACCGCAATGTCCTTGGCGCCCGGCACCTGCATGATCGACGGGGCTTTCCAGCCGTCGTAGACGATATCGGCGTAGGCCAGGTCGTGGATCACCAGCACGTCGTACTGCTTGGCCAGGGCGATCACCCGCTCGAAGAAATCCAGCTCCACGCACTGCGCGGTCGGGTTGGACGGAAAACCCAGGATCATCATTTTCGGCTTGGGGATCGAACCGCGAATCGCCCGTTCCAGCTCGGCAAAGAAGTCCACGCCGGGAATCAGCGGCACCGAACGCACCTGGGCGCCGGCGATCACCGCACCGTAGATATGAATCGGGTAGCTGGGGTTGGGCACCAGCACGGTATCGCCCTGGTCCAGGGTGGCCAGCATCAAGTGCGCCAGGCCTTCCTTGGAGCCGATGGTCACGATGGCCTCGGTTTCCGGGTCGATATCCACCTCATAGCGGTCCTTGTACCAGCGCGAAATAGCGCGGCGCAGGCGCGGGATGCCTTTGGAGGTGGAGTAGCCGTGGGTGTCTTCACGCTGGGCGACGGTCACCAGTTTTTCCACGATATGCGGTGGGGTCGGGCCGTCGGGGTTACCCATGCTCAAGTCGATGATGTCTTCGCCGCGCCGACGCGCAGCCATCTTCAGCTCGGCAGTGATATTGAAAACATAAGGGGGGAGTCGATCTATGCGCGCAAAGCGGCGCGGCGAACCTTGGTCTGCCATTGTTGCCTCGGAATACGTAAGCGCCCGGAACCGTCCGAGCGACGTCGGCCACTGCGGTGGCCTGCGGGGCAGACAATACGGGCGATGACAGCCGTTTGTCCAGATGGCGTAGGAAATTTTTCGGTCTGGAGTATGAAGCGAGTATGCCCCTATACTCGGTATGGTTTTGGTCACTCACCCATGGAGATTGTGCAGATGAACCAACAGGCAACGCTACCCCTGGAACCCCGCATGGAAGAGGGCAAGGCCATGGTGATCGCCGGGGTCGGCGGCCATTACGGCAAGGCTACCCTGGGGGACATTCCGAAGTTGTGGGAGCTGTTCGACACGTGTATCAAGGACATCAAGAAGCGCATTGGCGGCGTGACTTACGGCGTTTGCTACAACGCCACGCAAGAAGAATTCGATTACATCGCCGGCGTCGAAGTACCGGCCAAGCATGATGTGCCGGGCAACTTTGTATCCATTGAAGTGCCGGCCAATCGTTATGCCGTCTTCGCGCACTACGGGCCGGTGTATGCGCTGTCGCAGACCTATGAGCGGATCATGTTCGAGTGGTTGCCGACGTCGGGCTACAAGGTCGCCGGGCCGGATTTTGAGCGTTACAGCGCCGATTTCGATGTGGTTAAGGGCACCGGTACTGTGGAAATCTGGCTGCCTGTCGAAAAGTCCGCATAACCTGTACATCGCCTGATCCACCGCCATCGCAGGCAAGCCAGCTCCCACATTTGTATCGGGGTGTACTCAAAACCTGGTACCGCGCAATTACCTGTGGGAGCGGGCTTGCCCGCGATGGCGATCTCAGGGGCGCCCGAGCCGGCCAGGGCCTCAATACAACGTGGCCTTGACCCGCTCCGGCATCTCCCGATCATAGGCCTCGGCATCAAACTGCCCATCATTCAGACGCTTGTGGATGGCCCCCGCTGACGGCAGCGTTGAACGCTCTACATGCTTGTCCGGGTTCCAGCAATCGGAGCGCACAAAGGCCTTCGAACAGTGGAAATACGCCGCTTCTACCTGCACCACAATCACCGAGCGTGCCGGCTTGCCATTGACCGCAAAGCTTTGCAGCAACTCAGGCTCGATGGAAATCTGCGCCCGCCCGTTGACCCGCAGGGTCTCGCCGATCCCCGGAATGATAAACAGCAGGGCAATCCGTGGATCCACAATCAGGTTACGCAGGGTATCGAGGCGGTTGTTGCCCGGCCGATCCGGGATCGCCAGCGTGCGTTCATCGATGATCCGCACAAACCCCGGCACATCGCCCCGAGGCGAGCCGTCGAGGCCATCGGCGCCTGAAGAGCTGACAATCACCAGCGGCGAGGCGTTGACCATCGCCTGGTAATCCTCATTGAGAAACGCGATTTCCTTGCGCAGGGCACGCTCGTGGGGCAGGCCGTAGAGGGTTTCGAGTTGGTCCAGGGTGGTTAGCATGGGAGTCTCCTTGCCGGTAATCAAAACAGTAGCGCCAACCGCCGCTCATAACCCACCCGCCCTTTATACGCTTCGCCCCGGTCTACCCAGCCCTGCTGCAAATACAAGCCCAGTGCCGCCACATTGTCGCTGTCCACCGACAACTCCAAGGCGCTGATCTGCGGCCAGGCCAGGCGGGCGGCGGCGGGTAGGGCTTGTAGGCAGGCTTTGCCGAAGCCTCGGCCCTGATGGTGGCGATCGACTTGCAAGGCATGCAGTGTGGCGCTGTGTGCGTCGGCCCAATGGGGCAGGCAGGGCGGGCGCTTGAGCAGCAGGAAGGCCACGGGAACGTCGTCGGCCAGCAGGGCGAAGCCCTTGATGCCGGGGCTTGGGTTGACTTGCAGGCTGTTCAGCGCGCAGTAGATATCACCGCTAAAGGCCAGTTGCTCGGGGTGGACTTCGAGGCTGGCGAGTTGCTGTTGCTGGGTAGCAGTCAGCGTCTCATAGGGCGCGAGGCGGGTTTCCATCGAGCAGATATCCGAAGTCCTACAGGGAAGTCGCAAATTCTAGCGGCTTTATCCTTGGCGAAATTATTTTTTGTAGGCTTGTCGATTGGCAGGCGGCCCATTCGACTAAGGGTGTCTTCCGTGATTTTCCACCCCGAGGAGTATCGCCATGAGCAACCCAATCAACACCCTGATCGAGCAATGGAAACACGCGGTGGTCGCCAAGGATGTCGAGCAGATTGTCAGCTTTTACGCCGACGATATCGTCGCGTTCGACGCCGTCAAGGCCCTGCAGTTCAAAGGCAAGGCGGCCTACCGCGCCCATTGGCAGGCCTGCATGGAGTTTTGCCCAGGCCCAGGGGTTTTTGACTTCCATGAGCTGCATATCGTCGCCGCCGATAACAGCGCCTTTGCCCACTGGCTCGCGCACTGTGGTGGCTCTGGGCCAGATGGCGTGCTGAAAACCTGCTGGATGCGCGTCACCGCCGGTTATCAACGTATCGACGGCCAATGGAAGGTGGTGCATGAGCACTGGTCCGCGCCTTTCGATATGGAAACCGGCGCCGGGCTGTTCGACCTGAAACCTTGAGCGCTGCCAACTATAGTCAGTAGTCCGAAAACGGAGAACGCCATGAAATACCTGTGCCTGGTCTACAGCGCCGAAGCCTTGCTGCACAGCCTGCCCGATAGCCCCAAGGACCCGGAATGCCACGCCTATGCCGAGGCGGTCCACGGCAGTGGCCGCATGCTCGCGGCCGAGGCCCTGCAGCCGGTGAGCACGGCCACCACTGTGCGCATGCGCAACGGCAAGTTATCGATCACCGATGGGCCGTTTGCCGAAACCAAGGAGCAGCTTGCCGGCTTCTATCTGATTGAAGCCCGGGACTTGAATGAGGCGCTGCAGGTGGCAGGCGGCATCCCGGCGGCACGGGTCGGCAGTGTGGAAGTACGTCCCGTGCGTGATTTGAATCTCTGAACCCAACAATCACAAGACTCAGGAGGTTTATCCATGAACACTCAACCCGCTGCATTCGAACTGTCCATCAGCCGCATGATCGACGCCCCGCCGAGCCGGGTGTTCCGTGCCTGGACCGAGCCTGCGTTGTTGCAGCAATGGTGGGGCCCACACGGCATGACCACGCCGGAGTGCGAAATGAACCTGTGGGTCGGTGGTCTGTTTCGCACCCTGATGCGCGCGCCCGACGGCAGCGAGTATCCGACCCAGGGCGTGTTCCTGGAGATCGACGCGCCGCGCCGCCTGGTGTTTACCGATGCGTTCCTGCCCGGCTGGATCCCATCGAGCAAGCCGTTCATGAGCGCCGAAGTGACCTTCGAGGACGTTGCCGGCAAGACCCGCTACACCGCGCGCGCCATGCATTGGACTGAAGCCGACAAACAGGCCCACGAAGCCATGGGCTTTCACCAGGGGTGGGGCGAGAGCCTGGACCGGCTGGTGGCGCTGGTGACCCAGGGCATGCCCGATTGACCGTCAAGGCCCGGGTCGAGGCGGTCTACCGCAGTGACTCGCGGCGCGTCCTGGCGACCTTGATTCGCCTGCTGGGGGATTTCGATCTCGCCGAAGAAGCCTTGCACGAGGCGTTCTTCGTCGCGGTCGAGCGCTGGCAGCAGGATGGCGTGCCCGACAACCCTGGGGCGTGGCTGGTGTCGACCGGGCGCTTCAAGGCCATCGACCGCTTGCGCCGCCAGGCCCGTTTCACCCCGTTGCTGCAGGAGCAGGCCGATGCGCTGGAAGCGGCTGACTGGAGTACCGAAGACGTGGAAGACGACCGCCTGCGCCTGATCTTCACCTGCTGCCATCCGGCGCTGGCAGCCGATGCGCAGGTGCCACTTACCCTGCGTGAGATTTGTGACCTCAGCACCGAGGAAATTGCCCGAGCCTTCCTGGTCACGCCGGCCACCATTGCCCAACGCATCGTGCGCGCCAAGGGCAAGATCCGCGAGGCGAAAATCCCCTACCAAGTTCCAGGGCTGGCGGAGTTGCCTGAGCGCCTGGACAGCGTACTGCGCGTGATTTACCTGGTATTCAACGAGGGTTATTCGGCGTCCATGGGCGCCGACCTGACCCGTGACGACTTGACCCGCGAGGCCATACGCCTGGGCCACCTGCTCCTGGAGTTGCTGCCGGAGCCGGAAGTCATGGGCCTGCTGGCGTTGATGCTGCTCCATGAGTCCCGGCGCCCGGCCCGGTTATCGCCCGCTGCTGAGTTGGTGCTGCTGGATGAACAGGACCGGACGTTGTGGGATGCAGCGTTGATTGCCCAAGGCTGCGCGTTGGTGGAGCAGGCCCTGGCCACCCGGCGTTTTGGCCCTTACGGCCTGCAAGCAGCAATTGCCGCGGTGCACGCCGAGGCGCCGAGTGCGGCGCAGACCGATTGGCCACAGATTATTGGCCTGTATGACGTGCTGCTGAGGATGCTGCCGTCCCCGGTGATCGAGCTCAACCGCGCCGCCGCCGTGGCCATGCGCGATGGGCCATTGGCGGGGTTGCAACAGGTCGAGGGGATCCTGGCGCGCGGCGAGTTGCTGGATTACCACCTGGCGCATTCAGCGCGTGGCGAGTTCTGCCGGCAATTGGGACGTATGAAAGAGGCGCGCCAGGCGTATGAAAAAGCCCTGTGCCTGACCCAGCAAATGCCGGAAAAACGCTTCATCGAACGACGCCTGGCAACCTGCACCGATAGGCCTGTGTAGGCGCCGGCGGAGGTTATTCGAGCATCTTTTGCAGCAACCAACTCCCCGCCGGGCCCGGCGGGTGTTGCCGCGACCACAACGCATCCACCGCCACCGAGCGCGGCCAGCCGCGAGCCTTGAGCTCCACCAGTTGGCCATTGGCAAAGCGCTCCACCAGCCAGCTCGGCAAGGGGGCCCAGCCAAAGCCGAGGATGGCCATCTCCATCAGCATCAAAAAGCTGGGGGCGGACCAGACTCGGCCGGTCAGCCGGTTTTCATTGGGGTTGATGATGCTTGCCAGGCGCAGCTCCCGGTACTGTTGCAGGGTTTGCTGGTCGATACCATCGAGGCTGGCCAGTGCGTGCCGCGGGGACACAAACAGCGCAAGTTGTGCGCGCTCCTCGATGGTGGCATGGGTCAGGTCTGGCGGGTAGACCTCCTGCGCCTCGATAAACGCCAACTGCGCGCGCCCGCTTTGCACCAGGGCGATGAGGTCTTCGCATTCGGCAATCAACCACTCCAGCTCCAGGTCCGGATAGCGCTGCTCCAGGGCACCGAGCAGCGTTTCAAAGCGCCCCGACTGATAGGTATCAGACATGGCAATACTGAGCTTGGGCTCCAGCCCCTGGGATAACTGGCTGGCGGCAAGCTCCAGGCGACTGCTGGCCTCCAGCACCTGCTCGGCCCGTTGCAGCAGAACGTGCCCGGCCGGGGTCAGGCTGGGCTTGCGGCTGCTGCGGTCGAATAGCACCACGTCCAGATCAATTTCCAGGCTGGCCACTGCGGCGCTGACTGTCGACTGGCTCTTGCCCAGCTTGCGCGCCGCCGCCGAAAACGAGCCTTGGGTCGCCGCCTGCACAAACGCTTGCAACACTTCATGAGAAGCCATGATCTATCGCCTTGATCGATGGTTATTGATTATGAAGTATCGTTTCAGGGCGCGATGATGGCAACCCAAGACATTCACAGAGCAACACCTATGAACACCACCAAGTCCATCACCGAACGTGTTTTCCAGGCCCTTGGCTTCGAAGGCCTGGCCTTGCTGATCTGTACCCCGTTGCTGGTCTGGATCACCGGTCGCCCAGCCCTGGAAATGGGCGCGGTGACCCTGGCCATCAGCCTGTTGGCGTTGACGTGGAACATGATCTTCAACAGCGTGTTCGACCGCCTCAAGGTGCGCCTGCAACTGGCCAATAGCGTCAAGACCCGGATCATGCACGCCCTGCTGTTCGAGGGTGGGCTGATTCTGTTTGCCGTACCGCTGATTGCCGCGTGGCTCAATATCAGCCTGATGCAGGCGTTTATCCTGGATATCGGCGTGCTGCTGTTCTTCCTGCCGTACACCTATGTGTACCACTGGGGCTACGACGTGCTGCGGGAAAAGTTCCTGCAGCAACGTGCGCCAGAGCAAGTGTGAGGGTCAGACGAACATTCCGCCCGACGCCTCGATACGCTGCCCATTGATCCATTTGCTGCCATCGGCCAGCAAGGTGGAGATCGCCCCGCCAATGTCGTCCGGCAAGCCGACCCGACCCAGGGCCGTGTTGCTGGCGACAAAGGCATTGATGCCGGCGTTGTCGCGTACCGCGCCGCCACCGAAGTCGGTCTCGATGGCACCGGGGGCGAGGGTGTTGACGCTGATCCCCCGTGCGCCCAATTCCTTGGCCTGGTAACGGGTCAGCACTTCCACCGCGCCTTTCATTGAGGCGTAGGCGGCATAACCGGGCAGGCTGAAGCGGGCCAGGCCGCTGGAGATATTGATGATGCGCCCGCCATCGACGAGCAGCGCCAGGAGCTTCTGGGTCAGGAAGAACGGGCCCTTGAGGTGGATCGCGACCATTTGATCGAACTGCGCTTCGGTGGTCTCGACAAAGCTGGCATGGGTGCCGATCCCGGCGTTGTTGATCAGGAAATCGAAATGCGCCTGGGCGAAATGCGCTTGCAGGACCTCGCCGAGCTGGCTGACAAACCCGTCGAACGTGGCGCTCTGGCTTACATCCAGTTGCAGCATGGCGGCGCGGCCGCCGAGCTGTTCAATCTCTGCCACCACCGCCTGGGCCTCAGCGGCCTTGCTGTAGTAGGTGCCGACAATATCGATGCCTTGCGCGGCCAGATGCAGGGCGGTGCTTTTGCCCAAGCCACGGCTGGCGCCGGTGATCAATGCGATTTTACGGGTCATGGTGCAGTCCTCGGAGCGGGTGGGTAATGGTGGAATGAGTGTATTTGTCCGGGTATTGCGTGATAAACAGAGTGAATCCGGAATCACTGGTCGGATCAGTCGAACAATCACGGGGCGCCACCATGAACAAGCTGGACCTGTTGCGCACCTTTGTGCGGGTCACCGAACTGTCGAGTTTCACCCAGGCCGGCGACAGCCTGGGGCTACCGCGCTCGACGGTGTCCGAGCAGGTGCGCGCCCTCGAAGACCTGTTGGGCACGCGCCTGTTGCAGCGCACCACGCGCAAGGTGCAGGCGACCCAGGACGGGCGCGTGCTGTATGAGCGCAGCAAGGACCTGCTGGCCCATATGGAAGAGCTGGAGGGGTTGTTTCGCCAGGACGAGGCGCAATTGACCGGGGGGATCCGTATCGACATGCCCAATGTGATGGCACGTAAGGTGATCCTGCCGCACCTGCCGGAGTTTATGGACCGGCACCCCTTGATCGAGCTGCAAATCAGCAGCTCCGACCGCCAGGTCGACCTGCTGGCCGAAGGTTTTGATTGTGTGTTGCGCGTGGGCGTACAACCAGACCAGTCCGTGGTGGCGCGCCTGTTGTGCAGCATGCCGATGATCAACTGCGTAAGCCCCGGTTACCTGCAACGCTATGGCGAACCCAAGACCCTGGCCGATCTGGCCGCCCATCAACTGGTGCATTACGTGCGGCCGCTGGGTGCGCGCTCCGCGGGTTTTGAATATGTGCAGGGCAACAAGGTGCAACGTATTGCCATGGCCGGGCGGGTCACGGTCAGCAGCACGGATGCGTACCAGTCGGCATGCCTCGCCGGTTTCGGGATCATTCAGGTACCGGGGCTGGGTATCCGCGAATTGCTCGAAAAGGGCGAATTGGTGGCGGTGCTCCCCGACTATCCCGCGCCTGCGCTGGATGTATCGATGCTGTATGCCGGCCAGCGCCACTTGCCGCTACGGGTACGGGTGCTGATGGACTGGTTGTCGGCCACCTTGAAGGCCCAGCTTTAACGGCGTGTCGATAGTTGCTGGGGGGCGAGGAAGGCATCGTGGAAGTAGTCGCGGAACGCCTGCATCGCCGGGGTAAAGGTGCGCTCACGGTGCCAGGCCAGGCCGACACTCATGGGCGCGACCTTGTCAGTCACGCTCAAGGTCTCGATGCGTTTGCCTTCCAGGGACCAGGGGCGGTGGACCAGGTCGGACAGAATCGCCACGCCACTGCCATTGGCCACCATACTGCGCACCGCCTCTACCGAACTGGTGCGCAGCCGCACCTTGGGCGTCTGCCCGGCCTGCTCCCAATAACGCATGGCACTTTGCTCGGCCTCGTCCACAGTCAGCAGGATATAGGGTTCCTGCGCCACATCCGCCAGGCTCACCGCACGCCGTTCACACAGCGGGTGGTGGCTGGGCAGCCACAGGCGGCGTTCGGAATTGAACAGGATTTGCGAGACGATATCCGGGTGGGTGAGGTTGGCGGTGAGCACCACGGCCATCTCGAACTGGCCATCCAGCAGCCCCTGTTCGATGGCCTGGCGCTCCTGCTCGAAGACTTCGATGGTCACGTCCGGGTGCCAATGCTCCAGGCGTTGCAAGTGGTGCGGCAGGAAGTAACCCAACACCGTGTAACTGGCCGCGACCCGCAGCACGCCGCTGGCGCGCAAGTCTGGCAGCGGGCTGCTGAGGGCATCGTCGACACTGCGCACAATCACGTAGGCGCGGTTGAGAAAATGCCGGCCGGCGTCGGTCAGGTTCATGCCCTGGGCCGAGCGTACAAACAGCTGGGCGCCGAGCATGGCTTCCAGCTCCTTGATCGCGGTGGTCACTGCCGACTGGGAGATATTCAGGTGAATCGCCGCCTGGGAAATCTGGCCGATTTCGGCGGTGGCGACAAAGTAGCGAACCTGGCGCAGCGTAAGCGACATGGGGATTTCTCTTGGGGGTATCTGATTTTCCGAAGATACCCTATCTGATAATAGATCTTCCCAAGGGGTCAAGGGCCAGCCTATTTTCCTTGGCACGAACCCTTGCGGAGCAGCCCCGATGCAGACAGTGGATTTCAACTCGGACATGGGCGAAAGCTTCGGCCCCTGGACCATTGGCGACGGTGTGGACAATGAGCTGATGGCGTTTATCAGCTCCGCCAACGTCGCCACCGGCTTTCATGCCGGCGACCCCGGCACCATGCGCCGCACCATCGAGCGCGCCAAGCAGTTGGGCGTGGCCATTGGCGCGCACCCGGGCTTTCGCGACCTGGTGGGGTTCGGCCGCCGCCACATCAACGCCCCGGCCCAGGAACTGGTGGACGACATGCTCTACCAACTGGGCGCCCTGCGCGAATTGGCGCGGGTGCAGGGCGTGACCTTGCAGCACATCAAGCCCCATGGCGCGCTCTACATGCACCTGGCCCGGGACGAAGAAGCGGCCCGCCTGCTGGTGGAAAACCTGCAACGCCTGGAGCCTGAATTGCTGCTGTATTGCATGCCCGGCTCGGTGATCTGGCGCATTGCCAAGGAACTGGGGCAGCCGGTAGTACGCGAGTTTTATGCCGACCGTGAGTACGATCTGTCCGGCTCCATCGTGTTTACCCGCAACGTGCGCGCCCTGGACCCGGCGACAGTGGCGGCGCGTGTGCTGCGGGCCTGCCAGATGGGGCTGGTGCGCACCGTCGAGGGCGAAGACCTGTTTATCGAATTCGATTCCATCTGCCTGCACAGCGATACGCCGGGCGCCCTGGACCTGGTGGAGGCGACCCGCAGGGCCCTGGACCAGGCGGGGATCGTGGTGCGCACACCCGTCTGAACCGCAGCCCCTGCATGATTTTTGCCTGCCTTTCTACAATGATTCCAAGAGGAACAGACATGGCTGAAACATCCCCGATTCGCTACAGCTTTGGCGCCGATGAGCATTTGTTCGCCGAGGTCAGCGAAAGCATGTCCCTGGAGGCGTTCTTCAAGGGCATGGCCGTCACCCGCGCGGTGCAGCGCCTGGAGCTGCCCGGCGTGCTGGATATCTGCCTGGCCAACGCCTCGTTCCAGATCCGCTTCGACCCCGACCTGATCGCCCCCCAGGTGCTGCTCGATGCGGTGCAAAGCGCCGAGGCCCAGGCCGTGGCCGAGCGCACCTTGCACACGCGGATCATCGAGATTCCGGTGCTGTACAACGACCCCTGGACCCATGAAACCCTGATGCGTTTTCGCGACCGACACCAGGACCCGACGGGCACTGACCTTGAGTACGCGGCGCGGATCAATGGCCTGGCGGATGTCGAGGCGTTTATCGCAGCCCACAGTGGCGCGCCGTGGTTTGTGTCGATGGTCGGCTTTGTGGCGGGCCTGCCGTTCATGTTCCAGATGGTCGAGCGCGAACGCCAGTTGCAGGTGCCCAAATACCTGCGCCCACGCACCGACACGCCAAAGCTGACCCTCGGCCATGGCGGCTGTTTCGGCTGTATCTACTCAGTGCGCGGCGCGGGGGGTTACCAGATGTTTGGCGTGACCCCGGCGCCGATCTACGACCCGGCCCAGCAGTTGGCCTATCTCAAGGAACACATGGTGTTCTTCCGCCCCGGCGATATCGTGCAATTCAAGCCCATCGACCGGGATGCCTACGACTTGGCGGTGGCCGAGGTGGAGGCCGGGCGTTTCGATTTGCGCATTCGCCCGGTGGAATTTTCCCTGGACGCTTTTTTTGCCGACCCGGTCGGCTACCCGAAAACCCTGCAGGAGGCGCTCGTATGATCAAGGTGCTCAAGCCCGGCCTGGCCACCTCCGTGCAGGACCTGGGGCGTGAAGGGTATTACCACTTGGGGATCCCGCCGTCCGGCGCCCTGGATCAGTACGCCTTGAGTGCGGCCAACCATCTGGTGGGCAATCCGGCGGGGGCGGCGGGGTTGGAATGCACGCTGATTGGCCCGCAGCTGGAGTTCCAACAGGACGCCCTGGTGGCACTCAGTGGCGCGCTGATGTCTGCGCGCCTGGACGGTGAAGTGGTGCACCAGGACACGGCGTTCCAGGTGCGTGCCGGTCAGGTGCTGCGTTTTGAGTTTCCCGTGGCCGGGGCGCGCACCTACCTGGCGGTGGCCGGGGGGATCGACGTGCCGCTGGTGTTGGGCAGCCGCTCCACTTACACCCTCGGTGCGCTGGGCGGTTTCCACGGGCGGCGCTTGCAGGAGGGCGATCTGTTGCCTATCGGCCAGACCTGCGGCCAAGGCCGTGCCGGCAATAGCTTGCCGATGGCCTTGCGCCGCTCGGTGGGCGGCGATGTGACATTACGCGTGGTGCCGGGCTTGTACTACGAGCGCCTGACGCCCGCAGCCAAAAGCAGCTTTTTCGCCGAGCCCTGGACCGTGGGTTCCGAGGCCGATCGGATCGGCTACCGCTTCAAGGGTGGCAGTGCCTTGAGCTTCCAGCCACGGGAGCAGCCATTTGGCGCGGGCTCCGATCCATCGAACATCGTCGACAGTTGCTACCCCATCGGCTCGATCCAGGTCCCGGCTGGCCTGGAGCCGATCGTGCTGCACCGCGATGCGGTATCAGGCGGCGGCTACGCGATGATCGGCACGGTGATCAGCGCCGACCTGGACCTGATCGGGCAGATGCAGCCTAACCAGCGAGCGGGGTTTGTCGCGGTGACGCTGGAGGAGGCGCTGGAGGCGCGGCGGCTGTACAAGAAGCGGCTCAAAGCGATGGCTGGCTTATTCGCAGGCTAAGCCATCACACAAAAAAATGTGGGAGCGGGCTTGCCCGCGATAGCGGTGTGTCAGTCAAGTATTTCTAACCTGATCCACTGCCATCGCGGGCAAGCCCGCTCCCACATTTTGCTGTGTGGTGATTCAGAAGGCACGGTGATCAGCGCCGACCTGGACCTGATAGGGCAGATGCAACCCAACCAGCGAGCGGGGTTTGTCGCGGTGACGCTGGAGGCGCGGCGGGTGTACAAGAAGCGGCTCAAGGCGATGGCCGGCTTATTCGCAGGCTAAGCCATCACACAAAAAAATGTGCGAGCGGGCTTGCCCGCGATAGCGGTGTGTCAGTCAAGTATTTCTAACCTGATCCACTGCCATCGCGGGCAAGCCCGCTCCCACATTTTGCTGTGTGGTGATTCAGAAGGCACGGTGATCAGCGCCGACCTGGACCTGATCGGGCAGATGCAGCCCAACCAGCGAGCGGGGTTTGTCGCGGTGACGCTGGAGGCGCGGCGGCTGTACAAGAAGCGGCTCAAAGCGATGGCCGGCTTATTCGCAGGCTAAGCCATCACACAAAAAAATGTGCGAGCGGGCTTGCCCGCGATAGCGGTGTGTCAGTCAAGTATTTCTAACCTGATCCACTGCCATCGCGGGCAAGCCCTCTCCCACATTTTGCTGTGTGGTGATTCAGAAAATTTGGGTAAACAGCCAATACAGACTGCCCGACAGTACAATCGCCGCCGGCAACGTCAGCACCCAGGCCATCAGCAAATTGCGGATGGTCTTCATCTGCAAGCCGCCGCCATTGGCCACCATGGTCCCGGCCACACCCGAGGACAGCACATGGGTGGTGGATACCGGCAAGCCAAACATATCGGCAGCGCCAATCGTCAGCATGGCCACGGTTTCGGCCGAGGCGCCCTGGGCGTAAGTCAGGTGGGTCTTGCCGATTTTCTCGCCGACGGTCACCACGATGCGCTTCCAGCCGACCATGGTGCCCAGGCCCAGGGCGATGGCCACGGCGATCTTCACCCACAGCGGGATAAAGCGTGTGGCGTTGTCGATCTGTTGCTTGAACAGTTGCAGCTTACCCTGGGTGTCGGCATCGAAATGACCGACCTTGCCCTTGTCCATCAGGCGAATGGTTTCGCTGGTCAGGTACATGTCGTTACGCACGTTGCCCATCGCCTCGGCCGGTACCTTGGCCAGGGAACCGTAGCCTTTGACTTGCTCACCGATATGCCCGGTCAGGGCGGCGAGGGCGGGGATCAGCTCGGGCGTGACGTCCTTGGTGCGCACATAGGTCGACAGAATCGGTCGTGGATCGGCTGGCGCCGCTTGTGGTGCGCTCTTGACCAGGGCTTGCTGGGTGACTTCTGCCACGGCGGCAAATTGCAGGGATTGATCGGCCGGCATGGTGCGGTTCAAGGCGTAGGCCATGGGCAACGTGCCCACCAGGATCAGCATGATCAGGCCCATGCCTTTCTGGCCATCGTTGGAACCGTGGGCGAAGGACACGCCGGTGCAGGTCACGATGAGCATGCCGCGAATCCACCACGGCGGCGGGGTGTTGCCCTTGGGCGCCTTGTACAGCGCGCGGTTTTTCACAAAGGCCCGCAGTGCCAGCAACAGCAGGGCGGCAAAGCCGAAGCCGATCAGCGGTGACAGCAGCAGGGCATAGCCGATCTTGATCGCCTGGGCCCAATCCACGCCGCTGGTGCCGTCACGGCCATGCATCAGGGCATTGGCCACGCCCACGCCGATGATCGACCCGATCAGCGTATGGGAAGACGACGCCGGCAGGCCCAGCCACCAGGTGCCGAGGTTCCACAGGATCGCGGCGATCAGCAGGGCAAAGATCATCGCAAAACCGGCGGAAGAACCGACCTGCAAAATCAACTCCACCGGCAGCAGGGCAATGATGGCAAAGGCCACCGCGCCACTGGATAGCAGCACCCCGAGGAAATTGAAGAACCCCGACCAGACCACCGCGAATTGCGGCGGCAGCGAGTTGGTGTAGATCACGGTCGCCACGGCGTTGGCGGTGTCATGGAAACCGTTGACGAATTCGAACCCCAGGGCAATCAACAAGGCCACGCCCAGCAGCAGGAATGGGGTCCAGGTGGTGACCACCGTGCCCAGTTCGTGCATGTCGTGCATCAGGCTGTAGGCGGTGAACAACAGGCCCATGGCGAGCACGGCGAAGAACATGATCACCGTGAACAGGCCGGGTTTCTTGTCCAATTGCGGTTTTGCGTCAGTGGCGCCAGCCTGGGGCGAGGCAGTCAGGGAAGGGGTGGCCATGCCGGAGCATCCAGTGTGGGGAGGATGTTTCCCATGATCGTTGCAGAATGTTACAGAGATGCTGCGTCAAGTCAGTGTTTGGTGGATTGAGATAACCGCCGGTCCACAAATTCTGGGTAGGCGCCGGTTCAGTAATCCTGGCGCTTGCGAAATGCCCATCTGCCGGCAATCAAGGTGAACGTCGCCACCAACGCCACCAGGATCCAGAACCCCTCGGGGTCCTGGGATAGCGGCACACCTCCGACGTTCATGCCAAAAAAACCGGCAATGATATTGATCGGCAGCGCCAGTACCGTCACCACCGTCAAGGTGAACAGCGTGCGGTTGCTTTGTTCGTTGAGGTTGGCGGCGATTTCTTCTTGCAACAACTTGATCCGTTCGCCCAGGGCCGTGAGGTCGTTGATGATCAGGGCGAACTCTTCGGTGGATTTGCGCAGCTCCTTCACGTCCTCCTTTTGCAGCCACTGCGGCGGGCGGTTGAGCAGGCGCAGCAGCGAGCCCGGCTCCAGGGCCAGCAGGCGTTGCAGGCGCACCAGCACCCGGCGCATGGCCCCCAGTTCGGCGCGGTTGGTGGACAGGCGCGAGGACAGCAACTGGTCTTCGATCTGGTCGACGCTGAGGCTGGTCTTGCGCACGATCTGCGTCAGCACCTCGCCTTGGTCACGCAGCAGATGCACCAGCAACTCCAGGGGCGAGCGGAAGTGTTCGCCGGCCTTTACCGATGAGCGCAGCTTGTCCACCGAGTGCAGCGGTTGCAGGCGCGCACTGATCAGCAGGCGGCTGCGAGCGCAGACCCACAAGGTGGAAATGTCCGATGACATCATGCTGCTGAAGTTGAACACCACGTCGTTGACCACCGCCAGCAAGGCCGAGTCCACATGTTCGATACGGGTGGAGCGCGAGCCCTCGTGCAAGGCCTCGAAGAACTCCGGCGGCAACTCCAGGTGCGCCTGCATCCAGCGCTGGCAGGCGGCGTGGGCCAGGTTCAGGTGCAGCCACAGGAATTCATCGGGGTCGGCCGGGGCGTGCAAGGCCTTGAGCACGGTTGCCGAGTCGATCTGCTCGGCTTTCTCGCCGGGCCGAAAGCGGAAACCGTAAAGCAGGCCAAACAGGTCGGAGTCCTGGTGGCCGTGGTCGATGCTGTGGTTCATGGGGGCTCGCAGAGGCAGGCGATGGGCGCGCGTTGCGCAATCATTGCAAGGGGATTTGACAGTTTTGTGTCAGCTACGGGGCACTCCCGCCCGACCGCTCATCCACTGCGCTCAAGAAGCGTCTGGCCCGGCCGATTCAAGGCGCAAGCATGCCATTGGATTGGCTGTGCGTTGGTTGACAGGGATGTTGCGGTGCAGGTCCCCATTTCCCTGTTTCGAGGCTTTTCCCCGATGAGTTTTTTGCGAAAGTCCTTGAGAGCACAGATCCTGTCGTTGCTCGGTGGCAGCTTGTTGGCAATGCTGTTGATTGCCTTGGCGTGTTTTCATTTTCTCTCCAGCGGTGTGCAGAGTTATCGCAGTTTGCTGGAGGGGCCGTTGCAGACCTCACAGCTGATCGATGAGGCCAACGTGCAATTCAAGGTCCAGGTCCAGGAATGGAAAAACGTCCTGCTGCGTGGCAAACAGCCCCAGGACATGGACAAGTACTGGGGGCAATTCCAGGATCGGCAACGGGAAGTGCAGGGCATCCTCGCGCGCCTGGTGGCCAACACCGAGGGCGATCCAGGCTTGAGCCGTCGCCTGGACACCTTGCGCCAGGAGCACCAGTTGCTGGGCGTGGCCTACCAGAAGGGGCGTGATGCGTACGTGGCCGCCGGTGCCGATGCGGCGGCCGGCGATAACGCGGTCAAGGGCGTGGACCGCGCGGTGAGCGAACAGATGAGCGCTCTGGTCACGCAACTGCATGAGCAGGGCAAGTTGCAGTCGCTGGCAATCAGCGCCTATGCCGAACGTACCGTGATGCTGGGCTTGGCGGTGATGGTGCTGTCTGGGGTGCTGATCGGTCTGTTCAGCCTGTGGTTGATCAACCGCAACCTGATTTTGCCGATCCGGGGCCTGATCGACTATGTAGCCCAATTGAGCCATGGCCGGTTTGCCGAGCGCGTTGCCAGCCAGCGCCAGGATGAGCTGGGCCATTTGGCCCAGGCCGCCAACACGTTGCGCGATTTTCTCGCCGAAACCTTTGGCCGCCTGCAGCGCAGTGCCAAGGACCTGGTGAGCGCCAGTGGCGAGCTGAATTCGATTGCCGGGCAGATGGCGACGGGCACCCAGGACCAGTTCAGCCGGACCGACCAGGTGGCGACGGCGATGACCGAAATGTCCGCCACCGCCCAGGAAGTCGCGCGCCACGCTGCCAGTGCCTCGCGAGCGGCGGACGAGGCCGATCACTCGGCCCGTGAAGGCGGCCAGGTGATGCAAGTGACCATTGCCACCATCGGCCAGATGCGCAACGAGATCCTCAACACCGGTGGCATCATCCGCCGCCTGGAAGCCGACAGCGTGCGCATCGGCACGGTGCTGGAAGTGATTCGCGGCATCGCCGAACAAACCAACCTGCTGGCCCTCAATGCGGCAATCGAGGCGGCACGAGCGGGCGAAGCCGGGCGTGGCTTTGCGGTGGTGGCCGATGAAGTGCGCAGCCTGGCGCAACGCACGGCGGCGTCGATCATCGAGATCAACCAGATTATCCAGGCGGTGCAGACGGGGGCGGTGGATGCCGCCGAGGCGATCATCAGCGGCCAGTCGTGCAGTGACGAGAGTGTCGAAAAAGTCACCCAGGCCGGGGCGATGCTCAGTCATATCACCCAGGCGGTGGAGGCGATCCGCGACATGAACCGGCAGATCGCCACGGCGGCCGAGGAGCAAACCTCGGTGGCCGAGGATATCTCGCGCAACATCACGCAAATCACCACGGTGGCCACCGCCAACCTGGACAACGTGCAGCGCACCGAAGCGGCCAGTCATAACCTGCGGGGCTTTTCGGCCGAGCTCAATGAAGTGACCGCGCGCCTGAGTGCCTGACCAGACACAACTGCGCCGCCCGAAGGCGGCGCGTTGTGTGGCTGGGGCAACTTAAGTGTCTTGTTTGTTTTCCAGCACTTCGCCGGTCTTGGCGTCGAGCTTCACATCCCACTTCTTGCCAGTGGTGTCGGTCAGGTCAACTTCGTAGACCAGGCGCCCGGCTTCGTTATCCAGCTCAGTGTCGTTGATGGTGGCGCCGGCATGTTTGGCCAGGGCGGCGGCGTTCAGCTGTTCAAATGGCTTCACGGCGCCCGATTGCAGCAGGCTTGGAATCTGGTCCGGGCGAACATCGGCCTGGGCCAGGCCGGCGGTCAGGGTCAGGGCGGCAGCGGCGAACAGAGCGGTCAGGTTTTTCATGATGGAGTCCTTTGGGGTGAGCTGTTTAAGTGGGATCAGATTACCTCGCGCAACTTAATTCACCCTTAATTGTGTAGGACGTTTGCGTTGTTTGTTCAATCGCCCCGTGCCGGGAGATTTCATGCTGGTGTCTCACCCACGGGAGACACTTATGAAACAGATATCGGTTTGGCTATACGCCCCCTTGTTCTGGGCAGGGTTTATTGGCGTGGGGCTCTGGTTGGTCACCCTAGGCGCCTCGCAGTGGCTGCTGGCGGTGTTTGCGCTGGCCATCGGCGTGTCGTTTATCGCCGAACTGTGCTTGCCCTACGAGCCCCAGTGGAACCGCAGCCTGGGCGACCGACGCCGGGATGTCCTCCACGCGCTGGTCAATGAAAGCCTGAACGCCCTGGGCTTGCTGGCATTGCCGCTGCTCACGGCATGGCTGGCCATCGAGGGCGCCTGGCCGCGCGCCTGGCCGCTGTGGGCGCAATTGCTGTTGGCGATCATCATTGCCGACGCGGGCATCACCCTGATGCATTACGCCAGCCACCGCATCGCCGCACTCTGGCGTTTGCATGCGGTGCATCACAGCGTGCAGCGGCTCTATGGGTTCAATGGCTTGATGAAGCATCCCTTGCACCAGATGCTCGAGGCCGCGGCGGGTTTGCTGCCGCTGATCCTGCTGGGCATTCCAGTGGAGGTGGCGATGCTGCTGGCGTTGGCCATTGCGATCCAGTTGCTGCTACAGCATTCCAATGTCGATATGCGCCTGGGGCCGCTGCGCTGGGTGTTTGCCTGGGCGCCGGTGCATCGCTTTCACCATATGAAATACGGGCGCGCGGGGGATGTGAATTTCGGTTTGTTTTTCAACCTGTGGGACTGGCTGCTGGGGACTGCGTTTTACACCGAGGATTATCGAATGGGCGAGGGCGACCTGGGGATTGGCAGCCGGCCGGACTATCCGCTGGATTACGTCGAGCAGTTGCGTGAGCCCTTCAGCCCCGCGCGATTGAGCAAGGAACCCCCGGTACCCACCGCACTACGGTAGGAGGTGTACTTGAAGATGGCGCAATGAGGCCCCGGCGGTCACGCCAAACAGTTGCTTCATGGTCCGCGAGAAGTGCGCCGAGTCGGCAAACCCAGCGCCGTGGGCCGCTTGGGTCAGGGTGTGGCCGTTCAAGGCCAGATCCAAGGCCAGGCGCAGGCGGCGCCACATCACCAGGCGCCGTACCGGCACGCCAAGCTGGCTGACGAACAGGCGCTCCAACTGGCTCAACGACAGATGCGCCGCCTGTGCCAATGATTGCGCCGAGACCTTGCCGCTCAACTGTTGATCGAGGGTGTGCAGGGCGCGTTGCACGCGCTCATCGTCTGCCTGGCGACGTGGCAGCTGGCGCAATGTCTGCGCAAGGCGCTCATGGGAAAAATCGGCGGTATCCAGGGCGTGTTGCAACGACTCGCGATCAAATGCACCGGGCTCCACATAGGCCATCAACACCGTGCCAGGGGCATGGACGATGGCATGGGGCTGGCGAGAGGGGATGAACAGGCGATACGCCGTTTGCAGCTGCCCATCAAGGCTGACCGTGATGGGGCTATGCGCGCACAGGATAAATTGATGGGCATAATGGGCGTGGGGCGCCGTGCGCCCCGTCTCACCGAGGATCAGGCCGTAATCCGGCCCCAGCCACAGTTGGCCTGACCACTCGCTCACTCAGTAACCGTTGTCCTGCAGCAGGTCCTGCACGCTGGACGACGGCCAGCGCTTGTAGAACTTCAGCAGTTCGGCGGCGCGGTTGGTGAAGATGCCATCGACCCCGGCGCTCATGACCTTCTCGAAATCCACCGGCTCGTCGACGGTATAGACGTGCACCAGCAGGCCCTTGTCGTGGGTCAGTTGGTTCATCTCGGGCTTGACCAGGTCCGAATAGCTCTGGTCGCCCAGGGCCGTCAGTTGTGCAGACGGGCCAGTGCCAATCGCACCGAGGCTCTTGGCTTCATCGACCCACTTCTCGAACTCGGCAGCGTCCTTGGGTTCCTGCTTGGCATAGTAGGCCGCCTTGGTTGGCTCGCCGGACTCGGCGAAGGTCACCTTGGACTTGGGCTCGATGCTGCCTTCACCCACCCACAACAGCAGGATTTTCGGGGTGTTGGGCATTTCTTTCTGCAGTTCCTTGAGGCTGGCCGTCTCGAAGGTTTGCAGCACTACGCGGCCCTTGCCCTGGCCGACGCCGGTGTTGCTCTTGCCCAGCTTGGAACCCACGGAACTCAGCCAGCCCTTATCCAGCAGTTTGTCCTTCAGATCGGCTTCGATCCCCGGAAACTGCTTGGGCTCCTTGGTTTCGATGTACAGGCCGGGTTTGTGCTGGGGGTTGCCTTCGGCGATCTTGATGATTTCGTCCAGGCTGAGGATTTTCAACCCGACGAAGCCCGGGCGCGCACGCTCCGGGTAGGCGGTGTTGAACCAACTGCCGGCATCCAGGGTTTGCAGCTCTTTCCAGGTGAATTCGTTGGCCGGGCTGTCCTTGCGCTCCGGGAACTTGGTGGCCACGTCGGTGGTGCGTTGCAGGTTGTTGTCGTGCAGGGCAAACAGCACGCCATCCTTGCTGCGCTGCAGATCCAGTTCCAGGTAGTCGGCACCCAGGTCGCGCGCGACCTTGTAGGCGGCAGCGGTGGACTCCGGCGCATCGAAGGACGCGCCCCGGTGGGCGATCACGGCTGGGTGGGGGATGCCGTCCTTGGTCGCCAGTTCAACCGGGCTGATGGGGCTTGCAGCCTGTGCGTGGCCAAGGCCCATCATCAGAGCGAGCAGCAGGGCACTCTTGGTAAACGTAGCAGGCATGTGCGAGGTCCTTTCGTGGAGGTAGCTTCAAGAAGGGTTCCTTTTTAACAATTGCATGCAAATCGCGCTATCACCAAACCGACATTAACGTGCGCATGCGCTATTTTTTCTGCGCTTTTGTGCCGTGCTATGCAGTATTCTTGGCCCGAGTTTCCCCGCCAGAGGGAACCCCATTGCCTTATTTCGCCGCCTCGCGTGTAAACCATCGTTCACTTCCCCTATGGGATTTTTCAGTGAGGTTTAGCATGCGCATCACATCGGAACTCATCTGCCAGGCCGCCGACCAACTCAACGGCTTTGTCGGCCTGAACCGCAAGACCGGCCAGTACATCGTACGTTTCAGCGAAGACTCGTTCGGCATGGACGTCGCCGACGACGGCATCATCCCCACCAGCGAGTTCGTCTGGCAGCCCGCGGCCGACCAGGCCATGACCCTGTCCCGCGAGCACATCCAACTGCTGCTGGACCAGAACATCGATGATCGCATCAACATCACCGAGCCGTTGCGCGTGTATATGCGCCGGGTCGAGATCCCGCAAATCAGCGCGGTGCGCAGCCTGGTGGGTTGATCACCATCACGCAAATCCCGTAGGCGTTGGGGCCGGCGCTCACGGGTTACGACACCGCCTTGTGGTTGCTGACGCGCCCGGACTGTCGGGCGCTGCGTTCAGTGGTGACGTTGTTCGACGAGCTGGGCCGGCACCTGAGCCACCCCTGGTAAGCGCCTACAACCCCACCCGCTCATTGGCAAACATACTCACCGCCCGCACGGCATCGCTGGCGCCTTCGCGAATCTGCAGGATCACCGTGCCGGCCTGGTTGGCCAGGCCCACGCCCTGGGCTGCGCGGTCGCGGGTGTTGTCCATGCTGTCGATGGCCTGGCGGGTCTCGCTCTGGATCATCTCGATCATGCTCGAGATCTCCGCCGTGGAGCCGCTGGTGCGTGCGGCCAGTTGTCGGACTTCATCGGCGACCACCGCAAATCCGCGGCCCTGATCACCCGCGCGGGCGGCCTCAATAGCTGCATTCAAGGCCAGTAAGTTGGTCTGGTCGGCAATCGCGCGAATGGTGTTGACGATGGCGGTGATCTGCTGCGAGCGCTCGCCCAACTTGGCGATCAGTCTGGATGAGCTTTCAATGTCGGCGGCAATGTCATGGATGCCGCTGGCGGTCTGCTGAATCACCTCGGCGCCTTTTTCGGCGATGTCCCGGGTCTGTAGGGAGATGTGATAGGCCTGGGTTGCGCTCTGGGCATCTGCGGCGTGTTTTTCCACCATCGCGGTGACGTCGGAGGCGAACTTCACAATCTTGCACAGGCGCCCGCTGGCGTCGTACACCGGGTTGTAGTTGGCTTCCAGCCACAGCGTCTGGCCGGAGCGGGTGATGCGCTCGAACTGGCCGCTGAACAACTCACCCTGGTTCAGCCGGCGCCAGAAGTCCGTGTATTCCTGGCTGTTGGCCAGCTCCGGCTTGCAGAACAGGCGATGATGCTTGCCCTGGATTTCTGCCAGGTTGTAGCCCAGGCGCTGGAGGAAGTTCTGGTTGGCGGTAAGGATGGTGCCGTCGAGGTTGAACTCGATCACGGCCATGGCCCGGTCAATCGCCTCGAGCTTGGCATTGGCTTCGCTTTCGGCCTGCATCCTGGCGCTTACGTCCAAGGCATATTTGATGATTTTCACCACTCGGCCGGCCTGGTCGCGTACCGGGTTGTAGCTGGCCTCCAGCCACACCGAATGACCGTCGGCGGCGACGCGCTCGAAGGTGCCCGATTGGAACTGGCCATTGCGCAGTTGCGTCCACAACTGGCTGTAGTCGGCGCTGCGGGCAAACGCCGGGGTGCAGAACAGGCGATGGGACTGGCCGACGACTTGATCCTCGCGGTAGCCCATGGTCTTGAGGAAGTTGTCATTGGCGCGCAACACGCTGCCTTGTAGATCGAACTCGATCACGGCCATGGAGCGCTCGATGGCATCGAGCAGGCCAGCTTGTTGGCTGACAGTTTCTTGTAGGGTAGTGATGGTTTTTTTGTGGGCGGTAAATAGCATGGTTGCGTGCTCAGTGATGCAACGTGCGTGGATGTATCCATGGGTGCGCTTGCGCGCCGTGTAGCCCCAGGCCCACGGCAGACGTGCTTATTGCCGGCTTCCGTTATACCGGCAGACAGTACAGCTGGGAGCTCTGAGTCATGGGCACCAAAGGAAGTTCTATTCAGGCAGAGCGGGCGACCAGTGATTCGGCAACCGTCACCCGGTTGCGCCCGGTGCCTTTGGCGGCGTACAGCGCCTGGTCTGCGGCATTGAGCCACATATGCGCCTGGGTGAATTGCACCTGGTAGGCCGCCAGGCCAATGCTCAGGCTGACCCGCAGTTCCGGAACCTGCGGGTCGCGGTAGCGGCTGAACATTTCCCGCAGGCGCTCCATCACATAACTGGCCTGCTCCAGCGGCACGTCCGGGAGAATCACGCAGAACTCGTCGCCACCGTAGCGGCCCGCCAGGTCATTTTCCCGCACGTTGCGCTGCAATTCCTTGCTCAGTTGTCGCAGCACGCGGTCACCGACGATATGGCCATAGGCGTCATTGATCTGCTTGAAATGGTCGATATCGATCAACGCGATGGTGGCCTGGGACTGTTGCTGCTGGCACTTGTGGAACTTCAGTTGCAGCAGGTCTTTCCAGGAACCGTGATTGAGCAGGCCGGTGAGGCTGTCGGTACGACTCAGGGCGCTCAGGGCACGTTTGTGTTCCGAGAGCTTGATGGCCAGGCGATAGCTGGCCATGCCGATGGCGACGGGGTAAAGGATCAACATCGGTAGGCACGAATACACCTGGATCAGGCCCACATTGGGGTTGAACGAGGGGCCGAATACCAGCCAGGCCAGCGCGACGCCCACCAGTTGCGCGAGCATGCCCTGGATCATCAACTGTTTGCCGCCCGCCGCGACGTTATGCATGGTCATCATCGCGAGGATGGTCACTGCGGTCAGCGGTGTGAATTGCGTGGCTGCGGCCCAGAACCCACCGGACAGTGAGTCATAGAGCAGGTTGCGGCGCTCAGCCTGGTAGGGAAATGCCGAATGACTCGACAGTTGGTACGCCAGGTGCGGCCAGATAAATGCGTTGAACAGCCACAGCGCCCAGATCCATCCGGGCATGGCCAGCGGGTACAGGGCGGCCAGCACGCAAATGCTGCCAACGCCCAGCCCGATAATGCGCGGCCGATAAATGCGCCGGGCAAATGACAGCCCTTTGCCTCGAAGGTTTTCCATAGATCCCTGCGTCAGGTTTTTCTTTTTTTAAGTGGCGAAGGCGTAGGTTATTCAAAGGCCATTTACGCCAGATGACAGGCGATTATTGTCAGTTATTTACGTGGGAATAATCAGTGTCCTTCCGGGCCATTTGCGTGGAGATCCAGAGGGATTACGGTAAAAACGACTTCTGAGCGTCGTATTGGCGACACAAGGGCTTATCGGGGAAGGGGAGCAATCTCGTAGCCGGCCAGGAACAGGTCCATTGCCGACTCGATCACGTTGGCCTGGGTAGCCAAGTCCAGGGTGGGCTGGCCGAGGGTGATTTGCGGCCAAAAGGCGAACGCCTTGAGCAGGCTTTGCACCTGATGGGCGGCAAAGCACGGGTCAACGGGTTTGAGACGCCCGTCTTCCTGGGCGGCACGCACCCACAAAGTAAACCCTTCTTCGCGCTCGCTCAGGCGATTGACGATGTCCTGGGCGCGTTCAGGAGAGTGGATGGTCGCAGCAATCGCTACCCGGGCCAGGTCGAGGAAGTTGGCGTCCGACATCATTTTCATCTTCGCTTCCAACAGCACTCGCAACTGGTCGCGCAGGGGTTGTTGGCTGCTGTAGCTGACATCCAGTTGCGCGACGCTGCTGGCCCACAGTTTGTGCAGGATTTCGGTAAACAACTCCTCCTTGCTGGGGAAGTGGTTGTACACCGTGCGCTTGGAGACGCGGGCCGTGGCCGCAATCTTGTCCATGCTGGTGACCTCGAAACCGTTGTCGCGAAACTCGGCAATGGCTGCCGCCACAATGGCTTCGCGTTTACGGTCGGTGAGGCGTTGGGGTGCAGTCATGGGACTATTCGGCTCTGGGAAGAAAATTACACTCGGTAGTTTACTTGGTCCGGGTTTTGTTGCAATCTTGAAACTACACTGTGCAGTGTAGTTGTTGATCTGCATCAGCAGAACGTACCGGAGTCACTTTGTAATGGCCACGATCTCTAACCGTCTCGACACCCCCTCTGCCGCGCTCAAGCCATCCGAGCAGCAGCAAGGCCACTTCAACAATCATGCGCCGGTCAACCGTGCGGGCTTTGGCAAAACCCTGCAGATTTTCTGGAAGATGCTCTTTCACAAGCCCCGCAGTACGCGGCCCGTGGGGGAGATTCCGGTGCAGCGCCTGACGCGTGAACAATTGCAGAGTGCCCCGGACCACAGTGTCTACCGCCTGGGACATTCCACCATCCTGCTGAAAATGCGTGGCAAGTTCTGGCTGACCGATCCGGTGTTCGCCCAGCGTGCTTCGCCTTTCAGTTGGGCCGGCCCCAAGCGCTTTCATCAGCCACCCATCAGCCTTGAAGAACTGCCGCCGATTGAGGCGGTGATCCTGTCGCACAACCATTACGACCACCTGGACCGCCAGGCGGTGGTGCAGTTGGCGGCCAAGACCCGCTATTTTCTAGCGCCGCTGGGCGTCGGCGACACCTTGATCAAATGGGGTGTAGCGCCCGACAAGGTGCGGCAACTGGATTGGTGGCAGGGCACCGAGGTGGACGGTATCCGTTTTGTCGCAACCCCGGCCCAGCACTTTTCCGGGCGTGGGCTGTTTGATGGCAACCAGACGCTGTGGGCCTCGTGGGTGATGATTGATGGCGCCCGGCGTATCTTTTTCAGTGGCGACACCGGCTACTTCGATGGCTTCAAGCGCATTGGCGAGCAATACGGGCCATTTGACCTGACGCTGATGGAAACGGGAGCTTACAACGTCGATTGGCCCCATGTGCACATGCAGCCCGAACAAACCTTGCAGGCCCATATCGACCTGAAGGGGCGCTGGTTGCTGCCGATCCACAATGGCACTTTTGATCTGGCATTCCATGCCTGGCATGAGCCGTTCGACCGCATCATGGCCCTGGCCTGGGAGCGCAATGTGTCGATTACCACGCCCGCCATGGGTCAGGCTTTCACGCTGGCGGCACCTGAGCGCGGGCATGCCTGGTGGCTGGACGTCGAGGCCCAGGTGACACAACCGCTGGCGAGTTGAAGGTGTTTGCAACGTTCTGTCTGTAAAAGGGCTTTTCAACGTATTTCTGCCATGAGAACCGACCGGAAAAGGATGGGATGATCTCGGGGAATTCATTTCCTGGGAGTGGGCCTTGATGGAGGACAAATGTAGGAAAATCCTGGCGCCAGGTGCTGCCTGTTCAGGGGGGCTACCTTTGCTGCTCAACATCCTTAACGCAGTGCCTTGCGCGCCGATAGCCCCCGCTGGGTCGACGGACAATGGGGCAACACCTCGGGGTGGCATTGAGTTCCAGCCTGCCGCAGCACCTGTTGTCCAGGGCCCCAGGTTCGATGTCCCGGGGCCGATGATGAAGACTGTGCGTGATCCGTCGTTATCGCTCATAGCCCTGAGCGGCGTCGACCCTGCGGGCCCGGTCATGGTGGCAGTCCCGCCAGTCATGGAAAACAATGCAGCGAAATCTGCTCCTGTCCTGGCCGATTGGCGTATCGGTTTTGCCGACCAATACCTGCGCAACGGTGTGCGTGAAACGGTGGAGCACTCCAGCGGATTTCTCCAAGCCTTGGAGGTGTTAAAGGATGCCGGTGCCGAAGTGGTGCCAGTGCAGGCGCAGTTACCGGATGCCGCTGCGTATTTCTCCCTGGCGTCCAGCAACCAGATCGATGAGCGGGTGAGCGAACATCGCCTCGACGCGCTGGTGTCCGATGGCCAAAGCCCAGCTTTTCACGGCTTCTGCAAAACCGGATACCCAGGCGTATGCCAACTATTCAACGACGATCTCAACGGCACCAAGGTCGTGCTCTGGTTCTATGGTGCCCGCTGGGCGCGGGACTCGCTGTCGGCCTTGGTACGGATCTATCAACAGGCGATGCAGGCACGCGCCGGCATGTACGCGAGGTGAACCCGCTGCGCGGTCAGCGGGCCTATGCGCCGTTGGGATGAGGCGTATTCGACGATGTCGAGCCCAGCAGCCGTGCGATAAGGCTACGGCGACCAGGTTCGGCATCAGCCTGTGGTGTTGGGGAGCGACGCCCGCTCATGCCCCACCCCGGCGCAAACCCCGGGAAAAACACCAGGCCTTCGTGCTCAAGGCGAAATGCCAGGGCGATGCGGATGGCGTCATCCACCTCTTGATGGCTTTCAAAGCGCTGGACAGCGTCCACCCCAACCCCGGCGTGCCGGGCCAGGTCTTCCCGGCTCCAGCCCAGCAGCGCGCGGGCCTGCACGCTGTGCCGTGGGGTGAACTGATGAAGGACGATTTGCTGATCTACGGTGGTGCTCACTGCCAGAGAGGACATGGGGGTTCTCCAGGAATCCAACGGGGGAGAACAAACTATACTGTGTTTTTGTACAGTTGTTTTGACCGTTCATCAACTCGATCATTTCCTGGATAGCTGGCCCGCGATTGGTGGACGCCTCAATTCATTTCTCCACCAGCCCCGGCGCCTCGCGGATCAGCAGGTGGTCAAGGTTCTGGATATCGGCGCTGAACACCCCGAATGTCTGCTCGGGGGTTTTCTTGCTCGGTACCTGTTTCAACTCCGGCGTCACCCCATAGAAGAAGCAATACAGCGGGCGTTCACTGTCTACAGCGGCCTTGATCTGCTCCAGGAACGCCTTGCGCTTGCGGTAGTTCTCGATCAGCTTTTTGTTCAGGTACACGTTGACGGAGTAGGGCTTCTTGTCGCGCCACACCTTTTTTTCGAAGTCGATGCGAAAGCTGCTGGTGTAGTCCTTGATCGCCTTGATCCGGCCCCAATAGATCAAGCCCTTGTTGTCTTGCAGGTATTCGATTTTCTTGAAAAACGCCCAATAGCTCGCGGTCTGCTCGCCGATCTTCAGCGGCATGCCCTTGAGCTTGTCCTTGTCGTCGATGTTGGACACGTAGCATTCGACCGGGTGGGCAAAGACGCTGGTCTTGTCTGGTGTGGTTTCGCTGGCACTGTGGGAAGTATTGGAGATTTCCGAAGGTGCTTTCGCCAGATCCTGTGGGAGAGTGTCTGTGGCGCCGCGGATGGCTGCCTTGCGTTCATACTGACGCCGAGTCAGTACAAACTCCGACGGGAAGTTCTCCTCGCGCCCATCCTCGGCTTCTCCTGGCACTGTCTTGTGACTGGCATAGCGGCAGCCGTCGATATGCCGGGTGCTGGGCAGGTTTTTGAAATGCGGCGTGCGCAGGTAATTGACGTTCTTTGCATTGAACGTACCCAGCACATTGCCCGTTGCAAACGCCGCACGGCAATCATCGTTGGGGCACAGGAAACTGTCCTTGTCGGAATCGAAGGCGGCGGTTTCGTCGAAGTTCAGGTCGCGCACGTCATAGATCGACAGCTTTTCGTCCAGGCTCAGGCAATAGGCTGTGTCGAATTTCATCGGGGCGGGTCCGTGGGAAGATTCGCTATTAATAGCGGGGTTGTGCGGGTAGCACAAATGTCCGCTATCAGGGCGCAGCCCTTTCAACGCGTCTGAAAGGGCTGGTTCCAAGCGGCTTATGGCTTCGACTTGCCTCGACGCTTGGCCGAATGAAAATGCCGCCAATGCGCATCCTGCGCCGCCGCCAGCAACTCGCGATCCCCGCGCGTGTCGCCCCAGGCCCTGAGCCGATACTCACCCAGGTCGCCATACACAGCTTCAAGCCGCAGCACCTTGTTCTCACAACGGCAGTTGTTACCTGTGAGGCGCCCACTCAACACCCCATCGACCACCTCAAGCTCGGTCCCGATCAGCTTGATCCCCAGGCGATCGGCAAAAGGTTGCAACACGATTGCCGGCGAAGCCGAACACAATGTCACTTCGGCGCCGGAGCCGATCTCATCGGCCACCGACTGCAAACCGGCAGGGCGCATTAGCTTGTTCCAGTAGGTCTTGCAGTATTCCTCGGCTTTCTGTTGCACCCAGGCTTTCTCAACGCCGGTCATAAAGGTGCGAATCAACTGCGCCTTGAGCTCATCCCGGCTCATCCGGCGCAACAGAAAACGCAAGCCCGGCAGCGCCAGCTTGAGCATCCGGCGGTTGAATTCCTGCTTGCCGAAAGCAAACTTGAGAAACGGTACAAAACTGTCGTGGCGGGTCAGGGTGCCGTCGAAGTCGAACACTGAAAGTACCTTGGCGCCCACTGGGCCGGCTTCTAGCATGTCTGGGTTCACGGGGTGGCCTCGGTCCTATCTACTATTTTTTTGGAATGCATAAGCTGTGACCGCAGGAGTCTACTCCGGTATCAATCTGCTGATTCTTGAGTAAAACCCCGCAGTGAAATCATCCCGGTCACTCGACCGGTGACAACGCTGATGGCAATTGGGGCATAAGGCTACAGCATTGGAGATGTGATCCGAACCCTTACGGGTCAGGTGCTTGAGGTGATGTACTTCAAGAAATGGCAAGCCGGCTCCCATAAAAAAAGCCCTGGGTACGACCCCAGGGCTTTTTTCACGTCGCAACTATGAGCCGATCAATCCCAGCTCAACGCCCCACCGGTCTGATACTCGATCACCCGGGTCTCAAAGAAGTTCTTCTCTTTCTTCAAGTCCATGATCTCGCTCATCCACGGGAATGGGTTGGTGGTGCCTGGGTATTCTTCTTTCAAACCGATCTGCGAAAGGCGACGGTTGGCGATGAACTTGAGGTAGTCCTCCATCATTGCCGCGTTCATGCCCAACACGCCGCGCGGCATGGTGTCGCGAGCGTATTCGATCTCCAGCTGGGTCCCTTGCAGGATCATCTGGGTCGCTTCTTCCTTCATCTCGGCATCCCACAGGTGTGGGTTTTCGATTTTGATCTGGTTGATCACGTCGATGCCGAAGTTCAGGTGCATCGACTCATCGCGCAGGA
>NZ_JAAQWN010000028.1 GCF_012985465.1 Pseudomonas sp. WS 5079 | reverse complement strand
GGGCATCTATCAAGTGATCAACCCAGCCAGCGATACGTCGCTTGCCATTTCGCCACCGTACCGTGGGCCGGCCATTGGCGGCGCCGGGTACGGGATTGTGCCTGTCAACGGATACCCCAAAGCCCTGGCCGATGCTGTGAACCAAATGGTTCAGCAGTGGGGCGCCACGCTCGCGGGCCTGGGTGATGTGTCCACTCAGGATGTCGTGCCGGTGGCCATGGGCGGTACTGGTGGCAGAAGCCAGGCCGAGGGGCGCTCAGGCCTGGGGCTGGGCACTGCGGCGACAGCGGCCGTGACCGTGGGCAACGCCGATACCACACCAGGGCGAGTGTTAAAAAATGGAGACCTTGGCCTTGGTGCCGACTGTGTAGGGATTTCAGATTGGACTGCCGCCTACGATGAACTTGGCGGCGCGCTTATCGCCGGTAATGCGATCTTTCCCGGCGGCACCGGGGAGTCGATCAACGCAACAGGTATCACCTTGAGGCGTTCTGGCCGCGTTGGCGCTCAGATCATGATTTACAACGGTGATAACCAGTTCCTCTTTCGTTCGGCATTCAACGGGTTCCTTCCGTGGGTGCGGATGTACCACACCGGCAACACCACCCGCATGGCCGACAACACACTAAGGGCGATCTGATCATGGCAAGAGCAGCAATTAACGTTACTGGCGCGGGTGAAAAGTTTGATTTCGTCTCGCTTGGCGGGGCGGATGTGAACTGTTATCGCAAGGACGTGGGTGTCTACTGCGTCACCGGCACCCAGGGCATGGTCCCATTCCCGCCGCTCGATCAGGGCTGGGGCTACGGGCTTCACCCTTCGGACAGCCCCGCCGAGGCGAACATCTCGTTTGAGGACGGCCTACTCACGGTAACTGTGACCAAAGAGGGCGAGCCGTACGATTTGAAGGTCATGATCACGCTGCACATCCTGGTTCCGGATCTTCCCCCACAGGAAGAGCTGCCGCCGCCGGCGCTGGATCCTGTGGTGGCTGCACAAACCCAGATCGCGCACCTGCGAGCCGAGGCGGATTACGCAATCGCGCCACTTCAGGACGCCGTCGATATCGACGAAGGGACCGAGGCAGAGCTGGCGACCCTCAAGGCCTGGAAGAAATACCGCGTGGCCCTGAATCGCGTGCCTGATCAGGAAGGCTACCCGCTCGCCATTGATTGGCCCGCCGCGCCATAGCGCCGCGCCGTCGTCGACCACACCCGCCATCGAGCGGGTTTATTTTTGCCTGGAGAAAAGCATGACCACTTCCGATAAAGACCGGGACATCCTGGCGCGCACGCTGTGGGGTGAAGCCCGTGGCGAGGGGCTGGCCGGCCAGATCGCCGTGGCCTGGACCATCCGCAACCGCGTGTTCGACGGCAAGGCAAAGTCCTGGTGGGGGGAGGGCTACGCCGGCGTGTGCCTGAAGCCATGGCAGTTCAGCTGCTGGAACCAGAACGACCCGAACTACGCCTACCTCAGCGGCGCGAAGCCGATCCCGGCCGCGCAGTTCGCACAGGCACAGCGTGCTGCTGACCAGGTGATGGCCGGCGCGGTACCTGACCCAACCGGCGGGGCCACGCACTACTACGCAACCACGATGCCCAAGGCCCCGGCCTGGGCGTCGAAGGCCAAGCAAACGCTGCGCCTGGGGCACCACATCTTTTTCAAGGACGTGCCGTGATGACGCCCGTACAGAAGCTGGCCGGGCTGGTGGTGCTGATCCTGGCGCTGATGGCCAGCGCCGCCGGCGTCACCTGGCAGGTTCAGGAGTGGCGCACTGGCAAGACGCTGGCCGAGCAGGCCGGCCTGCACCAGGACGAGCTGGACAGAATCAGCGCGGTGGCCATCAAGCAAGTGCGCGACGAGCAGGACAGGCGCCTGGGCCTGGAGAAGACGCTGGCCACCTCCGATCAACAACACACCCGAGAACTTTCCGATGCTCAACGC
>NZ_JAAQWN010000027.1 GCF_012985465.1 Pseudomonas sp. WS 5079 | reverse complement strand
TACGCGGTGTAGGTGATCTTGCCACCCTCACTCACTTCCGATGGAGCAGTCAGCGTCACAGTCGTGGTGTTATCAGTGCCCGGTGTGTCGGTCACGACGGTGGTGACTTTATCGGTACCTGGAACCAGATTTTCAAAGTGCTCGCCACCGGCGACTTCTTTAATGCCGGTAGTAACGGTTTGGTCGCCTTTGTAGACGTCGTCCGGAGCCACAACCGAGACAGTCCCGCTCGACTGGTTCACGCCAATGGTGATGACCTGGTTGTTATCCAGAGTCACAGTCACAGGGCTGGTGATGTTAGTCACCGGCGCGCCGTTCTTATCCACCAAGGTGGCGGTGTAGACGATCTGGCCGCCTTCACCGACGGTTTTGGTTGCGGTCAGAACCACATCGACCTTGTCGATGGTGTCGTTGATGGTGGTAGTCGCGCCATCGCCTGCAACCACGAGTTTCTCGAAGTTGCCACCGTTAGTGCCGGTGATCTGGACGGTCTGGGTGCTCTTATCGATGAACACGTCATCGCCTGGAGCGTCCACTGTCACGGTGCCGACGGTTTCGCCAGCCTTGATGGTGATGGTTTGCTTGTTATCGAGCGTCAGGGTGACGTCGGTATCCGCTTTATTAGAAAGCGTGGCGGTGTAGGTGATCTTGCCACCCTCACTCACTTCCGATGGAGCAGTCAGCGTCACAGTCGTGGTGTTATCAGTGCCCGGTGTGTCGGTCACGACGGTGGTGACTTTATCGGTACCTGGAACCAGATTTTCAAAGTGCTCGCCACCGGCGACTTCTTTAATGCCGGTAGTAACGGTTTGGTCGCCTTTGTAGACGTCGTCCGGAGCCACAACCGAGACAGTCCCGCTCGACTGGTTCACGCCAATGGTGATGACCTGGTTGTTATCCAGAGTCACAGTCACAGGGCTGGTGATGTTAGTCACCGGCGCGCCGTTCTTATCCACCAAGGTCGCGGTGTAGACGATCTCGCCGCCTTCACCCACGGTTTTGGTCGCAGTCAGCACCACATCGACCTTGTCGATGGTGTCGTTGATGGTGGTAGTCGCGCCATCGCCTGCAACCACGAGCTTCTCGAAGTTGCCACCGTCAGTCCCGGTGATCTGGACGGTTTGGGTGCTCTTATCGATGAACACGTCATCGCCAGGGGCATCCACCGTCACGGTGCCGACGGTTTCACCGGCCTTGATGGTGATGGTTTGTTTGTTGTCGAGGGTCAAGGTGACGTCAGTGTCAGCCTTGTTGCTCAAGGTAGCGGTGTAGGTGATCTTGCCACCCTCACTCACTTCCGACGGAGCCGTCAGCGTCACAGTTGTAGTGTTATCGGTGCCCGGTGTGTCAGTCACGACGGTGGTGACTTTATCGGTACCTGGAACCAGATTTTCAAAGTGCTCGCCACCGGCGACTTCTTTAATGCCGGTAGTAACGGTTTGGTCGCCTTTGTACACGTCATCTGGAGCTACAACCGAAACAGTACCGCTCGACTGGTTCACGCCAATGGTGATGACCTGGTTGTTATCCAGAGTCACAGTCACAGGGCTGGTGATGTTAGTCACCGGCGCGCCGTTCTTATCCACCAAGGTCGCGGTGTAGACGATCTCGCCGCCTTCACCCACGGTTTTGGTCGCAGTCAGCACCACATCGACCTTGTCGATGGTGTCGTTGATGGTGGTAGTCGCGCCATCGCCTGCAACCACGAGTTTCTCGAAGTTGCCACCGTTAGTGCCGGTGATCTGGACGGTCTGGGTGCTCTTATCGATGAACACGTCATCGCCTGGAGCGTCCACTGTCACGGTGCCGACGGTTTCACCGGCCTTGATGGTGATGGTTTGTTTGTTATCGAGGGTCAAGGTGACGTCGGTGTCAGCCTTGTTGCTCAAGGTGGCGGTGTAGGTGATTTTTCCACCTTCACTCACTTCCGACGGAGCCGTCAGGGTCACTGTCGTGGTGTTATCGGTGCCCGGTGTGTCAGTCACGACGGTGGTGACTTTATCGGTACCTGGAACCAGATTTTCAAAGTGCGCGCCACCGGCGACTTCTTTAATGCCGGTAGTAACGGTCTGGTCGCCTTTGTAGACGTCGTCCGGCGCTACAACCGATACGGTACCGCTCGACTTGTCCACACCGATGGTGATGACCTGGTTGTTATCCAGGGTGATGGTCAGCGGACCAGTGGTGTTAGTGACGGGGGCGCCGTTTTTATCCACAAGGGTGGCGGTGTAGACGATCTGGCCGCCTTCACC
>NZ_JAAQWN010000026.1 GCF_012985465.1 Pseudomonas sp. WS 5079 | reverse complement strand
GAGGCGCGGAGGATTACGAAGGTCTTCCGATATCCGACTCTACAGTGCCGGCGGAAGTGAAAAACGCAACTGCTGAAGCTGGTTATAGGGAGGCTCTTAACCCTGGAAGCCTCAGCCCTGACTTCGTGTCAGCCTCAATGGTCAAGCGTGAGAAGGTCGGGCCGCTGGAAACTGAGTTCGCCGTATCGGTGGGTGCGGACGCCGCCGGTTCTGTCCGCCCGGTGATCAGCATCATCGACGAAATGATTGCCCCTGTGCTGGTAGCCCGCTACACGCTGCCTGCGGTGTTTGTGGTATGACCCCGGCGCAGATCATCCAGGCCATCGAAGGAATGGAGCCTGCGATGCAGCGGGCCTATCTGGATCAGGTCAAGACGGTGGTCAGCGCAGCAACAATTGCAGAAGTCGAGCGCCTGATCTCTGAAGAGGATGAGGATGGCCTGGTTGCGCTGCTCAGCCTTGGTGCGCTGTCCGCATTCCTTGAGTTGGCCAGGTCGGTATTCATCGCCGGCGCCAAGTTTGAGGTAAAGGCGATCGTCATTCCACGCGACCTCGGGCGGTTCGAGTTTGACGCCCGACAGCCTGCGGCTGAGAAGTGGGTATCGGCCAAGGCAGAAGAGATCCGGGCGAACGCCGCTATTGATGTGCGTGCCGCTGTTCGCGAAGTCATGGGCAGTCGACGCCGCATTGTGGGTTGGCCCAGTGCGCAGCCTGCTGCTGCACAGGTTGAGGTAAGCGCCACACCAATGGTGCGCACCCCCAGACAGGCAGCGCTTGATCTGGTCGGCCGGAAGAGCGCCCAGACCGGGGCTCGTTCTGGCGGAGTTATCGGACTGCCTGGCAACTATGCGCAGTACGTGCTGAATGCCAGATCCCAGCTGTTGGGCGGCAATCCCGACGAGATGCGCAAGTACTTGCAGCGCAAGCGCCGGGACCGCCGTTTCGACGGGATCGTGAACCGCGCCATCAAGGCAGGTACACCCGTTGCTCAGGCTGACGTGGACAAGATCGCTGGTCGGTATGCTGATCGTCTGATGAAGACATATGCCGAGATGCTTTCCAAGGCCGAGGCGCTGGAGTCCTTCGGCGCAGGCCGTGACCAGGTTTACGAGCAGCTGATTGCTCAGGGCTTGGATCGTGACTCAGTGACGAAGACGTGGCGCGACCGAGGCGACAAGAAGGTCCGCCACACCCATTCGGTTATGGGCGGGCAAGAGGTGCAGAAGGATCAGCCGTTCCAGAGTCCTACCGGAGCCCTGCTTCGTTACCCGGGCGACACCAGTCTGGGGGCTGGTTGGAGTGAACGTGCCAACTGCAGATGCTCGGCCATCTACAAAATAAGGCGCAAGTGATGCCAGATATCTATGACCGCTCAAAGGCCCTGGCCACTCGGATGCTTGCGCCGCGCAGCAAGGGCGGGAAGGGGCTGGAACTGGTCCTGCGCCGCGAGACACTGGGCGAATACGACCCGGATGCACCACCTGCACCCAGCGAACTGGTCGTGAACGGCTCCGGCTTCCGAGAGGAATACGACAACAAGTACATCGACGGCACACTGATCGTGCGTGGCGACGTCAAGTTGCTGGTGTCGCCGGTGCAGCTTACTGGGGCGGATATGCCGATCCCACTGAGCAACGACCGTATCAAGTTCGACGGGACCACCTACACCGTGATTGCCGTCGGCCCATGGAACTACGCCGGCCTGGCGGTTGGCTTCGAGCTGCAGGTGCGCAAGTAATGGCCAATCACATGACCAGCCGCTACGGCGGCCAGAAAGGCAGTTTTGCCGAGAGCCTGGCGGCATTCGCTGAGCAGACAAAGGAAGCCATCGATGACGTGTTCCGCGAGGTGGTGATCGAGATCGGCACTTCGGTCATCCGCCTGTCACCGGTGGACACCGGACGATTTAAGGGCAACTGGCAGTTCACCGTGGGCGCCCCTTCGAATCAGAGCATCGACACTTTCGACAAGTCCGGGCACGAGACTATTGCGGCCCTGGTGGCCGGAGTCAGCAGGCTTGAGGCCGGGAAGGTCGCCTACATCGTCAACAATCTGGTGTACGCAATTCCACTGGAATATGGGCACTCACAGAAAAAGGCGCCCGCAGGCATGGTGCAAATCACGCTCGCACGCTTCCAGCAGATCGTCGAAGAAGCCATCAGGAATAACCAGGTATGAGCCACAACATCATTTCAGCGGCTTTTGAGTCGCGCCTGCTGGCCTGGGCCAAGGCTCGATCGAAGCCACTGAAGGTGGTGGTCGAGAACGAGACCTACACGCCGGCTTCCGGCGAGACATACCTGCGTGCCTTCACGCTTCCTGCGGTAACCGCCAGTAACACGCTTGGCGGCGACCACCACCTGTACGTAGGTGTGTTCCAGGTGAATATCGTTGCGCCTTCCGGCAAGTACCGGACTGAGGCCAGCGGCATCGTCGACGAACTGGCCGCTCTGCTTCCCGTAAACCTTCGCATCCCGCGCGCCGGACTTGTCGCCATTGTGCTGACTCCGGTCGGGCCCGGGCCTGGCATCACGGACGGCACCACCTACACCGTGCCTGCCTCGTTCCAGTACCGAGCCGACACCAACTGAATTCGCCCGTTGGGCAAACCAAGAACCCGCCATTGAGCGGGTTTTTTCATATCTGCAAAGAGGAAATACCAATGGCTGGCATTCAAATGCCCAACGGCGCAACGTTCGAAATTGCTTCCGCTTACGGTACGGCAATCCCGTTCACCGCGCTGAGCAACGCGAACCCGGCGGTGGCCTCAGCTTTGGCGCATGGCCTGGCCGAAGGTGACATCATCGCCGTGAACTCCGGCTGGACCCGTCTCGACGGTCGCGCTGTTCGGGTGGCGGACATTGCCAGCGGCACTTTCGCACTGGGCGGAGTGAGCACCACCAACGTGCAGCAATACCCAGCAGGCTCAGGCGTCGGCTCTGCGCGCGAAGTGACCTCGTTCACCGAGATCTCGCAGATCACCGAACTGAACTCCACCGGCGGCGATCAGCAGTTCCTGACTTACGGTTTCATGGCTGACGATGATGATCGGCAGATGCCGACCACCAAGAACCCGATCACGCTTTCCATCACGGTCGCCGACGATCCTTCCAAGCCCTATGTCGATGTCTGCGAAGCTGCGGACGATGACAAGCAGCCCCGTGTTCTGCGCCTGAACCTGCCGGGCGGCAGCAGCATCGTTTACAACGGATACGTGTCGATCACGTCGACTCCGACCATGTCGCGTAACAACTTGATGACTCGCGTTATCAGCATTGCACTGACCGGTCGTCCAGCCCGCTACGCAGCGGTGGTGTAACCCATGGCCAAGTTCAAAATCGCCCAGAACCCCACGTTCAAAGCAGTCGTAGATATTCCGCGTGTCGGCGGCGCAGTGATCCAGGTGCCTTTTGAGTTCAAGTACCGGAACCGCAAGGAATTGGCGGCGCTGTTCGCGGGTTGGCAGGAGAGCGTTAAGGAAGATCAAGAGCGGCTTAGGGCCAAAGGCGACGACCTCACGCTGGTGGATATCACCGACTCCCACATCGAGCGCCAGGTGGAGCAAGTCAGCCAACTGGTCTCCGGCTGGGGGTTCGATGACAAGCTGAGCTCTGAGTCTATCCGCGCTCTGGTCGAAACCTCCGCCGGCGCCGGCGACGCCATCGTCGAGGCCTATCAAAAAGCATTTTCCTCGGTCCGCCTGGGAAACTGACCAGCGTCGCCCGCCAAATGTACGAGCAGGGGCCGTCAGAGGCAGATCTGGCGGCTTTCGGTTTGTCGTTGACAGACATTCCGGAAAAGGTGTGCGAAGTGCTGGCCGAGAACTGGCCGGCCTTCTGCCTCTTCAATGCTCTGTCCACGCAATGGCGTACAGGGGCGTGCGGCGCAACTGGACTCGATTACACGGCCATCCGCGACGTAGCCGACTACCTCGGCATCAAGAAAAAACAAATCGCTGAGATTTTTCCTGACCTTCAGGTGATGGAGGCCGAAGCCCTGCTCGTCATGAGCGAATCGAAGTAATGGAGCACTCATGTCGGGCACAATCGCGCAGTTAGGCCTTGCCGTAGATTCGAGCGAAGCGGTCAAGGCCACCTCTGATCTGGAGAATCTCGCACAGGCCGGCGCCAAGGCTGAGAAAGCGGCTGATGGTGTGTCTGCCGGCTTCGACAAGGCGGCGACTGCGACGGCGGATCTATCGACGTCCGAGCGCAAGCTTTCCGAGACGCTCGACGAGGCCAAAGCCCGCCTTCTGGCAACGGCAAAGGCCTCCCTGGAGTCGAGCGAGTATTACCAGCGCCTTACCACCAGCGTGAACACCAACGCTTCCGCTATTGAGTCGTCGGGATCCTCGGTAAGCAGCCTGGCAGCGCTTCAGCGGCGTTTGCAGGCTGAATCGGATGCGCTTGTCGGCTCGACTGATCGTCAGGCCGAGGCAACCAAGAAGGCCGCAGCGGCTACCGGCGTTCAGGCCGAGGGCCTGCAGGAGCTGCTCGGCAAGCTCAACCCAACAATGGCCGCGCTCGACAAGCTCGATCAGCAGCAGGCCCAGTTGCAGAAGTACAAGGCCGCCGGCGTCATTGATGCCGACACCTTCCGCGAGTACTCGACACGTATCGACGCGTCCCGGCAGAAGCTGGGCGAATTCGATGAGGGGCTTCGGAAAACCGGTATCAGTTCGGGGCAGACGCAGGCGGCGCTTCGGCAATTACCTGCGCAGTTCACGGACATCTTCACCAGCCTGGCGGGCGGTCAGAACCCGTTGATGGTTCTGATCCAGCAGGGCGGCCAGATCAAGGACTCCTTCGGCGGCATTGGCCCGACGATGGACGCCCTGAAAGACAAGTTCCGGTCGTTGTTTTCTGGTGGCGCCGGTGCTGCTGTGCTGGGGGAATCCCTCGCAGGTATCGCCTCAGGGGCGAAAGATACCGCCGAGAATGCGGGCGAGGCAAGCGAGAGCCTGTCGGACCTGGCGGAAAGCTCGAACACGGCAGCAGAAGCTGCGGAGAACGCCAAGAAGGCATATGGCGCACTCCCACCGGCAGTAACCGGCGCCTCCATGAGCATCCTTGGAATGGTCGCCGCGGTGGCGGCTGTGGCAGCCGTCATCGGCACTCTGATTTATGGATACAACAAGGGTAGTCAGGAGGCTGATGAGTTCAACAAGGCATTGATCCTCACCGGGAACTACGCGGGCACCTCGGCCGATCAGCTCGCAAGCCTGGCCCGCCAAGTCAGCGCTACGAATGGCACCACGGGCGAGGCTGCCGCCTCACTCGCCAAGCTGGCGGGTAGCGGGGTGGTGGCGGGCGAGAGTTTCGGCATTATCGCCGAGGCCGCAGCGGCCATGGAGGACGCAACGGGCAAGTCCGTCGACGCAACCATTGCTGAGTTCGTCAAAATTGCGAAGGACCCTGTTGCGGCCGCTAAGGAACTGAATGACCAGTACAACTTCCTCACTGCCTCCGTGTATGCGCAGATTGTTGCGCTGAAGGAACAGGGCGACACAGTAGGCGCAGCCGATCTATTGACGAAGGCTTATGCGGACACCGTCCAGGATCGATCCAAGCAGGTTACCGATAACTTGGGCCTGTGGCAGAAAGCCTGGAAGGGGGTGAAGGACGCTGCTGCTGGCGCGCTTGACGGGCTCAACACCGTCGGTCGTGACAAGACGCTTGATGAGCAGATTGAAGACCTGCGAGCCAAGTTGACCGGATCGAATGCCTTCGATGTCGGCGGCGCCCGGATGAACGCCGGCGCTGTCAGTCCGAAAGAAAGAGCGGACATTCAGGCTCAGATCGGCTTTCTCGAGCTGCAACGAGACGCCGATAAGGCCCGCAATAGCTATCTGGGTGAGCGTAATCGCATCCAGAAAGAAGGCATTGATGCCGAACAGCGCCTCAAGCAAATCAGCGACTCAACGCTCAGCAACGCCGAGAAGCGAGACAAGCTGACCAAGGCGTATTTGCGCGACGTCGAGGTGCTGAAAAAAGCGAACCCTGATGACCCAAAGGTCCAGGCCGACTATGTCGCCAAAACCCTCCAGAACATCAAGGACAAGAACAAGGATCCGAAAATTGCTTCGGCCGGCGCTGTAGACCTCACGGCGTACAACGATGCGCAGAACGCGCTCAAGGGTATTCAGGACGAATACGCCAACACCCAGAAGCAGTTGGACGCCGCGCAGAAGGCCGGGCTGATTTCGCAAGCTGATTATGCGACACAGCGTGCAGTTTTGATCCGCGCCGAAAAGGATGAAGTCACCGCCGGCTACGAAGCTGAGATTGCGGCCCTTGAAGCTGCACAGGGCAAGAAGACCACTACAGCCGCGCAAAGCATCCAGCTGGACCAGAAGATCGCCGACGCCAGGGCCAATATGGTCAAGGCTCAGCAGGAGTCGGATAGCGAGCTGGCGGTGATCGCGACCAATGAGCAGGGAAGGCTCAAGAAGCAGGAGCTGGC
>NZ_JAAQWN010000025.1 GCF_012985465.1 Pseudomonas sp. WS 5079 | reverse complement strand
CGCGAACTGGAAGACCCGAACAAGGGCCTGCCCGAGCCCAAGCAAGTAATCATCGGGGTAGAAGATGCAAGCGACCCTGAAGCTGAATAGGCCCCAGTTCGAGTTCATCAGCCACCCCAAGAAGTTTTCAGCGTTCGTCGGCGGCTACCGTAGCGGTAAGACTTTCGTGGGGTGCGTGCGGCTTTGTATCAATGCGCTGGAGAACCCTGGCATACCCCAGGGCTACTTCGCGCCGACTTACCCGCAGATCGCCGACATCTTCTACGACACCATGCCGGTGGTTGCTGAGGCGTTTGGCCTGTTCGCCGATATCGTGCCGAGCAAGAAGCGCGTGTACCTGCGTGACAACCGCGGGCGGTGTCTGTCCACGATCGTCTGCAAGAGCATGGAACACCCGCACCGCATCGTTGGCTTCAACATCGCGCATGCGCTGGTCGATGAGATCGACTGCATGCCGATCAAGAAGGCCGACAGCGCATGGAAGAAGATCATTGCGCGGATGTCCACGGTTTGGCCTGGCCGCGACATGAACACCATTGACGTCACCACGACGCCGGAGGGCTTCAACTGGGTGTATCGCAAGTTCGTCAAGGAGCTTGCATCGAATCCCAGCCAGCGCCCGCTGTACGGCATCGTGCACGCCTCGACGCGGCAGAACGCAAAGAACCTGCCGAAGGATTACATCAAGTCGCTGCGCGAGTCCTACCCGGCGAACCTGGTGGACGCTTACATTGATGGCTTGTTCGTCAACCTGACGTCGGGCAGCGTGTATCCAAGCTTCTGCCGCAAGCAGAACCACACCGACGCAACAATTCGCCCAGGCGAGCAGTTGCACATCGGCATGGACTTCAACATCAACCGGATGGCCGCGACGATCCATGTCATCCGTGACGGACTGCCCATGCTGCTGGAAGAGGCAACCAGCCTATTCGACACGCCGGCAATGATCGTCGAGCTGAAGCGCCGCTTCCCCGGGCACAGCATCACGGTCTATCCGGACGCCAGCGGCAAGAACCGCAAGAGCGTCAACGGCAGCGAGTCGGACCACAGCCTGCTCCGCGCCGCCGGCTTCATGGTGATGGTTAACCCATCCAACCCCATGGTGCGCGATCGGGTGCTGGCAGTGAATGCCATGTTCCTGAATATCGACCATAAGCGCCGCTACCTGGTGAACACCGACAACTGCCCAGTGACCACACAGGTGCTGGAGCAGCAGGCATACACCGAAAACGGCGAACCCAACAAGGACGGCACTGAAGACCCGGTCGACGCACTCGGTTACTTCATTGTCCAGCGCTTCCCGATTGCGGGCAGCTACACACTCGCAAACGTGAGCAACTCATGAGCGCATTCAGCTACCTGAAAGACAGCCTGCAGAACCTGGTCGCAGGACTGGGTACTGCGCGCGACAAGGCATCCCACTCGCACTATGCCGTGCCGGAGATGGACGACCAGCAGCTGCTGAACGCCTTTCGTGGTTCGTGGACGGCCCAGAAGGGTGTGACCATCCCTGCGGTGGACGCATGTCGTAACTGGCGCAACTGGCAGGCCGACAAGGAGCAGATTGAGCTGATCGAGGCCGAAGAGGACCGCCTGAACGTCAAGGGCAAGATCCTTGAGGCCCTATTGAAGGCCCGCCTGTTCGGTGGTGCTGCTGTGTTCATCGGCACCGGTGAGCGCGATACGGCGTCCGAGCTCAACCCTGAGCGAGTAAAGCAGGGAGGCGTGAAGTACCTCACTGTCATGACCCGCCGGCAGCTGAGCGCAACCGAGATCGAGCAAGACCCGCAGAGCCCGCGCTTTGGAAAGCCAAAAGCCTACCGCCTGCCTGGTAGCGTGGTTGAGATCCACCCGTCGCGCCTGGTGATCTTCATCGGCGCTGCTCACCCCGACCCTGAGTTGGCGGTGGGCACCGGTTTCGGCTGGGGCGACTCTGTGCTTCTGGCCGCTATGCCCGCAGTGCGTCACTACGACGAGACAGTGGCCAACGTGGTCAGCCTGGTCTACGAGGCCAAGATCGACGTCATCAATATCCCGAACCTCATGTCCAGCATGCAGGACAAGAACTACGAGCGCTTGCTGCTGGAGCGCCTGCGTCTGGCTGCTACCGCAAAGGGCATCAACGGCACGCTGATCCTCGATGGCGCCGAGACCCACAGCTCAAAGTCTGCCAGCTTCGGCAATCTGCCTGAGGTCATCGCCAAGACGGAGCAGGGCGTGTCCGGGGCGTTCGATATCCCTGGCACCCGCATGTTCGGCCAATCCTCCACCGGCCTGGGCGCGAATGGCGAAGAGAACACCCGCAACTACTACGACAACGTCGCATCACGCCAGAAGCTGGAGATCAAGCCAGCCATGAGCGTGCTGGATGAGTGCCTGATCCGTTCGGCTCTGGGCAGTCGGCCCAGTGAGATCCACTACTCATGGGCGCCGCTGTGGCAGGCCACTGCCAAAGAGCGGGCTGACATCGGCAAGACCACGGCGGACACCATCAAGGCGCTGAAGGATTCGGCCCTGTTTCCCGAGGACGCCCTTTCTGCTGCCTCGGTGAACCTGCTGGTGGAACTGAGCGTGATGCCTGGGCTGGAAGCGGCCATCGACCAGTTCGGGGCCGAGCTTCCGGACGAAGAGGGCGACGATGATCTCCCGCTCTCGACCGTTGCCGAAAAACCAGACCCTGAGGAAATCATCCCATGATCTTTACCGACTCCGTGCCAATCACGGGCGTGCGGCGCACCGAGGACGGTTACCTGGTAGCCGAAGCACGGGTCGCACGCACCGGTATCCAGGACTACCTGGGCACCGAGATTGACCCTGACAACGAACACGGTCTGCGCGATAAGCCAATCGTTCGCGTCTACCGACCCGAAAGCGCGGTGTTCCACGCCGACGCCATGCACTCCTACGCATATCGGCCCATGACCAACGGCCACCCGGGTGGCGATGGCGTCAACTCGAAGAACTGGAAGGACGTCGCGATCGGCCAAACCGGTGGCGAAGTGGTGCGCGACGGGCAGTTCGTCAAGGTGCCGTTGGTGCTGATGGATGCCAAGGCCATTGCTGACTACGAGTCAGGAAAGCGTGAGCTCTCCATGGGCTACGGCGCCGAAGTCGTGTTCCAGGATGGCGTAACCGTCGACGGCGAGCAGTACGACTGCTACCTCGGGCCCATGAAAATGAACCACCTCAGCCTTGAGCATCGCGCTCGGGGCGGCATCGATCTTCGCATCGGTGACCACAAACCAGACACCCCCAAAGGAGGCCATGACATGGCTGATGCACTGCGAAAACTCCTTGTCGATGGCATCTCCATTGATGTCACCGAGCAAGGCGCCCAGGCCATCGAGAAGCTGAACACCAAGCTTGCCGATGCTGCCACCGCCACCAAGACCCTGACCGACGCGCACGCTACTGCGATCGCGCTGAAGGATGGTGAACTGGCCAAGAAGGACGATGAGATCACCAAGCTGAAAGCAGCTGTGATCAGCGATGCCGACATCGACAAGCGCGTCACCGCACGTGCTGACCTGCTCACCAAGGCCAAAACCATCGCCGACGCCGACTACACCGGCAAGACCGATGCCGAGATCCGCAAGGCCGTGGTCATCGCCAAGCTGGGTGACGCTGCAGTGGCTGGTAAGGCCGACGCCTACATCGATGCGCGCTTCGAGATCCTGGTGGAAGACGCCGCGAAAGACCCGGCCGCTGACCCCTTCCGCAAGCACATGATTCAGCAGGACGGCAAGACCGTCGGCGACGAATCGGAAAAAGCACGCCTGAAGATGATTTCGGACATGCAAACCGCCCACCTGCCGAAGGCATAAGGAGCACACCATGGCTACTTACCAAACCACGTACACCAACGCTCCAGCCAAGGGCGTGCCCGGCCTGGTCGCCAACGAAGAGAAGTGCAACAAGATCAGTCGCACCGTCTCGAACGCCGAGGGCATTGTCTTCGGCGCGCCAGGCTTCCGCGTGGCGGGCGCAGGCAACGACCACAAGATCGCTGCCACCGGCACTCTGTTCCTCGGCTTGGCCGTGCTCACTGCTGCTGTCCCGCCAGTTGCTACTGGCTCGACGCTGGTGGACGGCTACCCGCAGGACTTCACCGGCGCCTTCATGACCGATGGTCAGATGTACGTCACCGCCGGCGCCGCTGTAGTGCCGGGCGATGACGTGTACTACGTCGCCGCCACCAATCGCTACGTGACGACTGCCGCGGCCGGCGCTGTGCTGATCCCGGGCGCCTTCTTCGACACCACCGGTGCGAACGGCGACATCGTCGAAATCTCCCTCAAACATCGGAGCGCTTAACATGCCTCAAGTTTTCGAAGACGCTCAGTCGGCGTTCCCGTTCGTTCTGGCTCAAGGCCGGAACATCGAAACGCGCATCTACACGCGCCGCTACCCGACGTTTAACTACGCCGCGAGCATTCCAGTGGTCACTGAAGGCGCCCCATGGGCCATCGGCACCACGTTCTTCACCGTCGATACCGCTGGCGAGGCCAAGTTCTTGTCCGGTTCCGGCACTGATATGCCTTTCAACTCCGCAACTCACGACCAGGCATCGCACGACTTCGCCATGATCGGCTCCGGCTGGGAGTGGAACCTGGAAGAAGTGAACCAGGCGCAGCTGTACGGTATCAACCTGAGCGGCACAAAGGCCGATTCCGCGGCCGACAAGGTAGAGCGCCTGCTGAACACCATCGCCTTCACTGGCAGTGCTGAGAAGCGCTGGACTGGCCTGTTGAACGACGGCAACGTTTCGCGCGTTGACGCTGCTGCGTCCGGCACTGCTGGTTCGACCTACTGGTCCGCCAAAGACGTTGACCTGATCATGGCTGACGTGAACGGCTTGCTGGGCGGCATCCGCACCAACACTGCTGAGGTCGAGTGGGCAGATACCCTGCGTATGCCGCCTGACGCATTTCGCGCTGTGGCCACCAAGCGCATGGGTGCTGGTGATGGCTTCATGACGGTGCTGGAATACATGCGCCGCAATAACATCTATACCGCCGAAACCGGCCTGCCGCTGGACATCGCGCCGCTGCGTGAAGCCCGTAACGCTTCGCAGGATGGCGGTGGTCGTCTGGTTGCGTACCGCAAGGACCCGGAAGTTGTTCGATTCCACCTACCGATGCCGCGCCGCGTCCTGGCTCCGCGCCAGAAGTCCATCATGGGATTCGAAACCGGGATCATCGCCCGCACTGGCGGTACCGAGATTCGTCTGCCGGGCGCCGTTGCGTACCTCGACGAAATCACCCCACCAGCAGCCTGATAGGAGGTCGACATGAAAGTGACCAATAGCTCTAAGGCGCTGCAGGGCGTGCACACCACGGATGGTGTCGTCTACATCCTGCCCGGCGAAACCAAGGAGGTCGATCTGACCTCAGAAGGACATAAGGGCGCGTCTCGCCTTACTTTCCTGAGCTTGGATGGCAAGGCGCCTGCCGGCGACGGCGACGAGCGAACCGAGCTCTTCGCCAAGCTGAAAGCGCTGGGCATCGATGCTGCCGGCAACAGCAAAACGGAAACCCTGCAGAAGAAGCTGGACGAAGCTCTGGCCGCTGCCGAAAAGCAGAAGGTCATCGACGAGCTGACCGCGCTGAATATCGAGTTCGACAAGGAAGCGAACCTGGAAGCCTTGCAGGCCGCACTTGCTGCCGCCAAGGCGTAACACCCCGCAAAACCGGAGCGCATGACGCTCCACCTATTCAGTCCAGCCAAGACCACCGCTGTCTTGATTGGATGCTACCAACAGCTGCTCTGCTGATTCCAAATTGCGCGGCGATAGCCTTTTGGGTCATGGATCCCTCTGCTGCACGGATTGAGCGCACTTCGCTCTCTGTCAGTTTGGACATTCCGTGACGCGAGCCGCGATTAGAGGTTCCGTGATCGACCTTGTCCATTTCATTGGAAGACTTGGTCGCCCACCGAAGGTGTTTGGGATTTACGCAGCCGCCAAAACCATTGCCGCAGTCATGAGCTGCGTGGTGTTCTTCAGTCGGCGGCTCGCCATGAGCAAGAATGCACATTATCCGGTTTGCAGCCATGCGCCCGCCTCGGAAGGGTGCTTCGCCATAGCCGTTAGGCCTACGCCTAAATGGCCATATCAGGCACTCATCACCCTCGTGCGATGCATTCGACTCAAGCCAATGAAGCGCGCCTCCGATTGCAGTCCGCCCCAGCAGCGGGTCGCCATGCCTGAGTACGCGCGCGTAATGTGCCTTGCAATAGCCTTGGCACTCCGCATTTCGTTTGCACGCATCAGCCTTGCAGCGATCAGGCACAAACTTAGGCGTTACGTACTCTGCGTCGCCATATTTTAAGAGCTTTCGATAATGGCTTTCGCAGTAGCCGCGAGCCTGATGCGGCTTAGCACAGCCATCAACACTACAGCTACCCATAAACGTCTCCTGCGCTCTAGCGCTACATAGAAATAATTCCGGGAATTTATTATGCCACTTATCGTTGAGGACGGCACCGGACTTCCTGCCGCCGAGTCCTATATTTCACTGGATTCGCTCAAGGCTTATGCCGCGGGACGCGGCATAGATATATCTGGCTTTACAGATGAGCAAAATGAGTCAGCGCTTCGCAGGGCAACCACCTACATTGATGGCAAATATAGGAAGCAGCTGCAGTCTGGTAGGTGGGCATCGCTTTTCTCAGGAGAGAAAAAGAATGGCCGTGGTCAGGCGCTGGAGTGGCCAAGGAGAGGCGCGGAGGATTACGAAGGTCTTCCGATATCCGACTCTACAGTGCCGGCGGAAGTGAAAAACGCAACTGCTGAAGCTGGTTATAGGGAGGCTCTTAACCCTGGAAGCCTCAGCCCTGACTTCGT
>NZ_JAAQWN010000024.1 GCF_012985465.1 Pseudomonas sp. WS 5079 | reverse complement strand
GAGGCGCGGAGGATTACGAAGGTCTTCCGATATCCGACTCTACAGTGCCGGCGGAAGTGAAAAACGCAACTGCTGAAGCTGGTTATAGGGAGGCTCTTAACCCTGGAAGCCTCAGCCCTGACTTCGTATCGGCATCATTGGTCAAGCGCGAGAAGGTCGGCCCGCTGGAAACTGAATTCGCCGTGTCGGTGGGTGCAGACGCCGCCGGCTCTGTCCGTCCGGTGATCAGCATCATCGACGAGATGATTGCCCCTGTGCTGGTGGCTCGCTACACGCTGCCTGCGGTGTTTACGGTATGACCCCGGCGCAGATCATCCAGGCCATCGAAGGAATGGAGCCTGCGATGCAGCGGGCCTATCTGGAGCAGGTCAAAGCGGTGGTCGGCGCGGCAACGGTTGCAGAAGTCGAGCGCCTGATCGCTGAAGAGGATGAAGAGGGCCTGGTGGCGCTGCTCAGCCTGGGCGCGCTGTCGGTGTTCCTTGAGCTGGCCAGGTCGGTTTTCATTGCCGGAGCCAGGCTCGAGGTCAAGGCAATCATTATTCCGCGTGATCTTGGGCGTTTCGAATTCGATGTCCGCCAACCCGCTGCCGAAAAGTGGGTGGCCGCCAAAGCGGAAGAGATCCGCGCGAACTCGGCCATTGATGTGCGAGCAGCTATTCGCGAAGTGATCGGAAGTCGCCGTCGTGTTGTCGGTTGGGCCAGCGCACAGCCTGTTTCGGCGCAGGTCGAAGTCAGCGCTACGCCAATGGTTCGCACGCCTCGCCAGGCGGCACTTGACCTGTTGGGGCGCGTGAGCGCTCAGACCGGGGCTCGTTCCGGTGGTGTTATCGGTCTGCCCGGTAATTATGCCCAGTACGTCCTCAACGCCCGTGGGCAGCTGCTGGGCGGAAATCCCGACGAAATGCGCAAGTACTTGCAGCGCAAGCGCCGGGACCGCCGTTTCGACGGGATCGTGAACCGCGCCATCAAGGCAGGTACACCCGTTGCTCAGGCTGACGTGGACAAGATCGCTGGTCGCTACGCTGATCGCCTGATGAAGACATATGCCGAGATGCTGTCCAAGGCTGAGGCGCTGGAGTCGTTCGGTGCCGGTCGTGACCAGGTTTACGAGCAGCTCATTGCGCAGGGCCTGGATCGCGATTCGGTCACGAAGACCTGGCGCGACCGAGGCGATAAGAAGGTCCGCCACACGCACTCCGTGATGGGCGGTCAAGAGGTGCAGAAGGATCAGCCATTCCAGAGCCCAACCGGGGCGCTGCTTCGTTACCCAGGTGACACAAGCCTCGGAGCGGGGTGGAGTGAGCGTGCCAACTGCCGATGCTCGGCCATCTACAAAATAAGGCGCAAGTGATGCCAGATATCTATGACCGTGCGAAGGCCCTGGCCACTCGGATGCTTGCGCCGCGCAGCAAGGGCGGGAAGGGGCTAGAGCTGGTCCTGCGCCGAGAGAACATTGGGGAATACGACCCGGATGCGCCGCCAGCGCCCAGCGAGATGGTCGTGAACGGCTCCGGCTTCCGCGAGGAATACGACAACAAGTACATCGACGGCACGCTGATCGTGCGCGGCGACGTCAAGTTGCTGGTGTCTCCGGTGCAGCTCAGCGGGGCGGATATGCCGACCCCATTGAGCAATGACCGCATCCAATTCGATGGCACCACCTACACCGTCATCGCCGTCGGCCCATGGAACTACGCCGGCCTGGCGGTTGGGTTTGAGCTGCAGGTGCGCAAGTAATGGCAAATCACATGACCAGCCGCTACGGCGGACAGCAAGGGAGTTTTGCCGAGAGCCTGGCGGCATTCGCCGAGCAGACCAAGGAAGCCATCGACGATGTGTTCCGCGATGTGGTGATCGAGATCGGCACTTCGGTTATCCGGCTGTCACCGGTGGACACTGGGCGATTCAAAGGCAACTGGCAGTTCACTGTGGGTGCGCCTTCGAACCAGAGCATCGACACCTTCGACAAGGCAGGGCACGAAACCATTGCGACTCTGGTGGCCGAGGTCAGCAAGCTTGAGGCCGGACAGGTCGCATACATCGTCAACAACCTGGTGTACGGCGTGCCGCTCGAATACGGGCATTCCGACCAGGCGCCGGCCGGCATGGTGCAAATCACGCTCGCACGCTTCCAGCAGATCGTCGAAGAAGCCATCAGGAATAACCAGGTATGAGCCATAACATCATCGCCGCGGCTTTCGAGTCGCGCCTGCTGGCCTGGGCCAAGGCTCGAGCCAAGCCACTGAAGGTGGTGGTCGAGAACGAGACATACACGCCGGCCTCTGGCGAGACGTACCTGCGGGCCTTTACGCTTCCTGCGGTAAGCGCCAGCAACACACTGGGCGGCGACCACCACCTGTACGTCGGCGTATTCCAGGTCAACATTGTTGCCCCCTCCGGCAAGTACCGGACCGAGGCCAGCGGCATCGTCGACGAACTGGCCGCACTGTTCCCGGTAAACCTGCGCATCCCGCGCGCCGGACTGGTCGCCATCGTGCTGACGCCGGTCGGGCCAGGCCCGGGCATCGCTGACGGCAGCACCTACACCGTGCCGGCCTCGTTCCAGTATCGAGCAGACACGCCGTGATAGCTGTGTTTGCATACAGTGGAAGTGGTAAAATGATCGGGCCTGGAGCTGCCAACAAAGCAGTCCGTACCCAACCACGCCAGACTTAAAGGAGTGCTGGAATGGATCAAAATACCCTAACTGCTGACCGGGTACGCGAGCTGCTCAACTACTGCCCTGAGACTGGGATATTTACCCGAAAGATCAGGACTGCCCAGCGCCATAAAGCTGGCAGCCGCGCCGACTTCCTCGTTACCTCTGGCTCATCTCCCGGATATCACCGGGTATCGGTTGACTCCAAGCGATATCAAGCTCACCGAGTTGCGTGGCTTTACGTGCACGGCGTCTGGCCCGCCGAGCAAATTGACCACATCAACGGTGTAAGGTCCGATAACCGGATTGCGAACCTGCGGGTGGCCGATTACACACTGAACATGGAAAACCAGCGGTCAGCCTACCGGAACAACCGAAGCGGATTGCTTGGCGCCATATGGGATCAGCAGTCCTCGAAATGGCGAGGACAGATCGTAGTAGAGAAAAAGAAAATTCATCTAGGGTCGTTTAGTACGGCCCAAGACGCTCACGCGGCCTACTTGGAAGCGAAAAGAACCCTGCATAAGGGATGCACGATTTAACGAACAGCCCGCCATTGAGCGGGTTTTTTTATGCCCGAAGAATCTATATGCGCCGCCAAGAAGCGGCATAGGAGTTGAAATTGTCTTTCAGATTACCCAACGGCGCGACCCTGCAAATCGCTTCGACCTACGGCCCGGCGATCCCGGTAACCGCGCTGAGCAACGCCAACCCGGCGGTGGCCACTTCTGCGGCCCACGGCCTGAGTGATGGCGACATCATCGCAGTGACCTCCGGCTGGACTCGCCTGAACGACCGCGCCGCGCGCGTGGTCAACAGCCTGACCGGCACCTTTGCCCTGGGCAATATCAACACCACCAACCTCCAGCCTTACCCGGCCGGCTCCGGCGTGGGTTCTGTGCGCGAGGTGACTGCGTTTGTGGAGATTTCTCAGATCACGGACGTAAATACCAGTGGCGGCGATCAGCAGTTCCTGACCTTTGGTTTTCTTGCTGACGATGATGATCGGCAGATTCCGACCACCAAAAATCCTATCAGCATGTCCTTCACGGTGGCGGATGACCCTGATTTGCCGTACGTGCCCGTGGTAGAGGCTGCTGACGATGACAAGCAGACTCGAGTCTTGCGCCTTAACCTGCCTGGCGGCAGCAGCATCCTCTACAACGCTTACGTGTCTATCACGTCTACGCCTGCTTTGGGTCGCAACAACCTCATGACCCGCGTCATCACCCTGTCGCTGGCCGGCCGCCCAACCCGTTACTCGGCAGTGGTGGTGTAACCAATGGCCAAGATCAAGATCGCGCCAAACCCAACGTTCAAAGCCAAGGTTCAGATCCCCCGTGTGGGCGGTGAAGCGGTGGCCGTGGACTTCGAGTTCAAGTACCTGGACCGCATCGCGCTTTCGGCGCTGTTCGACCGCTGGAACACTGCGCGTGACGCGCACGCCACCAAGGTGCAGGACGAAGGCATGTCCTGGCAGGACGCCACTTCCTCGGAGATCGCGCTGCAGGTCGAACAGCTCAAGGACATTGTCAGCGGCTGGGGCTTCGACGAGAAGCTGTCGGACGAAGCCATGACTGCGCTGGTCACCACCTGCGTAGGTGCGCCTCAGGCAGTGCTGGCCGCCTATCAGGCCGCCTACCAGCCGGCCCGCCTGGGAAACTGACCGGCGTCGCCCGCATCCTGTACGAGCAGGGCCCGTCAGAGTCTGACCTGGCGGCGTTCGGCATGACCAAGGCCGACATCCCCGATGAAGAGTACGAGGTCTGGCCAGATAACTGGCCAGCCTTTCTGCTGTTCGAGGCGATGTCCACGCAGTGGCGTGTGGGTATGGGTGGCGCCGTGGGCCTGGACTACAACGCGATCAAGCCGGTGGCCAGCATGATCGGACTCAAGCGTGCCGAGCTGGCACAGGCTTTCCCCGACCTTCGCATGATGGAAGCTGAGGCGCTGCTGGTGATGAGCGAGAGCAGGACGTAGACAACCAACATGAAGCGGCATGGCCGCAGGAGAGCAGCATGAGCGAAAACGAAGTGGTTACTAAAGAACTGGAACATCTGAAGCGGGAAATTCAGGAACTTAAGACCCGACTCAATCAAGAGTCGGGCCAAACATCCGCCGCTAACCAATCATTGCTTCAACGAGTAACGGCGCTGGAATTACGCTTGGCTCACTAAGTGTTTGGCGGCTGTACGAGCCAAATCCGAAAGTTCTTGAAGGGAAAATTTCTCGACATTTTTACCTTCGAGAAGGATCGGCACGCTTACGTTGCAGTTATGGTCATCCACCATTATTACTTGAGCGGATGGCGGGGTAGAGCTCCAATTGATCGAGATATTGCTTATCTTTAAAGCCACATTGACCTCCAGGTCATAAACGCGCCGATATTGGCGCTGTCCCGGTCCTTGGGCTTGCAGGCGAAGGACTGGGGAATCCTTGCGTGTGGCAGGAGGCTACTACTGGCCGATGGTCGGGCGTTACTGAGGATTCGTACAGGCGGCTTGGGGCGCCCCGTGGATGGTGGTAGATTGCCGCTATCTACAGGGAGGCAAGAGAATGCTCTTATTGGCTTGGCTTGTGATGGCCATACTTACCGCAATAGCTGCAAATGCGAAGAACAGATCGGCTATAACTGGCTTTTTGGTGGGCGCATGCTTTCCACTCGCCGGCCTTATCGGCTTCTTGATTGTCAAACCGCTGCCACAACGGGCGGGCTCTATTCGGAAGGGTCTACTTGTTACGAGCGCGGGTGAGCGCGAGTGCCCTCACTGTGCCGAACTGATCAAGATGCAGGCCAGCAAGTGCAAGCATTGCTCAGCGGATGTCACTCCTATTACCGAGGAGCAGGCTAGAGCCGCAAGCGCCGAGTTGTATGACCCGATGAGAAGGAGCCGGACATTAATCGTTTGCGCCGTTGGGGTAGTGATAGTTACGGCTTCCTATTTATACCAATCATAATTAAGAAACCCGCTACGGCGGGTTTTTTTACGCCTGGAGAAAAGTATGACGTCGATTGCCGAGCTTGGGATCAAGGTCGATTCGACCGATGCAACGCAGGCGAGCTCTGACTTAGACAAGCTTGCTGCCGCAGGGTCCAGGGCGGAAAAGGCAGCCGAAGGTGTATCGAAGGGTGCGGACAAAGCCTCCGCGTCTTTGAAAAAACAGAAAGACGAGCTCGCCGATCTTCTTGGAGAAATTAACCCGACAGTAAAAGCTCTTGGCAGACTTGATGAGCTGGAAGCGAAGCTCGCGCGGCACAAAGGCGTCGGCCTGGACGCTTCGACTTTCAGCGAATACCAAGGAAAGATTCAGCAGTCCAGAGAAGCTCTGGGCCGGTTTGATGACTCAATAAATCGTACTGGCAATACTGCAAAACAAAATGCCGCAGCTCTCAGGATGCTACCTGCACAGTTTTCGGACATTTTCGTTTCGCTGCAGGGCGGTCAAGCGCCGCTGACTGTTTTTCTCCAGCAAGGCTCGCAAATCAAAGATTCATTTGGCGGGATTGGAGCAGCAACCAAGGCCCTTGGTGGATACATCGGCGGGCTCATAAGCCCTGTCACTATAGCTGGCGCCGCTCTTGCTGGGCTGGGCCTGGCCTTCTACAGCGCTCAGAAAGAAGCCTCCGATTTCAATAAAGCGCTTTTCTCTGGAGCGGCGAGCACAGGCTTCACATCAGATGGACTCTCTTCCATCGCGACCGCTGCATCTGTACTGACAGGAAGCTTTTCGCAAGCAAAAGAAGCAGTAATGGCTCTCGCGGGCAGCGGACGGCTCAGCGAGAAGCAGTTTGTGAGCCTCGCAAATGCCGCAGCAGCAATAGGTGAAGTTACCGGCAAGAGCGCTGGTGAGGTGGCAGCTTCTCTCGGTGGCATGGGCGATAATGCGACGAAAGCTGCGCAGAAAATCAGCTCTCAATACGGCCTTCTAACCGCCGCACAGTATGAGGCTATCGCGGCACTCGACGAGCAGGGCAAGAGGCAAGAAGCGCTCGACCTGCTAGGAGAAACACTTAATACGAATGCCCAGCAGCGATTGGAGCGTTACAAGCAGTCGCTCTCTGGCGTAGAGGCCGGATGGGATGCGATCGGCAGCGCAATCAGCAGGGCGTACCGTAATGTCCGGTCCGAGCTGTTCCCTGATGCCAAAAAAGAAATAGAGATCCTTGAGCGGATCATAAAGACCCGTGAAGACGGCGGCATTGCAGGGGCGATTTCCACTGGATTGAGCAAGCTGAACTCCGGCCTCGGCTTGGCAGACGGCGAGAATGACGACTCCACCGCCGCGCTTAAAAAGCGTCTTGATGGCCTAAAGGCTATCGCAGCAGCAAGCGAGAAAGCCGCGAAGGAGCAGGGGGACGCCGATAGGGCAGAGCAAGCAAGGATTGACGCTATCGGGAAGTGGGATGCTCGCCAAAAGAGCAACTTAACCGGCAGGGCGAAGCTTGAAAGCGACATTAAAGACGCCAGGCAGCTTGGCATTGAGGCTGGTCGATCCGAGGTCGAGATCCAGAAAGAAATTTCGGGAATTCGTGAGAAGTTCAACAAGAGCCAGCCGAAATCTGGCGTCGACCTCACCTCGTTCAACGACTCGAAAAACCAGCTCAATGCTGTGCTCAGCTACTACAAGAGCGCGGACAAGGAATTGGAAGCGGCGCAGAAGGCCGGGATCATCTCCCAGGAGAGCTACACGGCTCAGCGAGTGGCATTGCTCCAGCAGCAAGCGACCGAGGTCAAATCCTCTTATGAGGCTGAGATCTCGGCGCTTGAGGCTGCGAAGGGCAAGGCCGGCACGTCGGCCGCCCAGCGCATCCAGCTGGACCAGAAGATCGCCGACGCCAGGGCCAATATGGTCAAGGCTCAGCAGGAGTCGGATAGCGAGCTGGCGGTGATCGCGACCAATGAGCAGGGAAGGCTCAAGAAGCAGGAGCTGGC
>NZ_JAAQWN010000023.1 GCF_012985465.1 Pseudomonas sp. WS 5079 | reverse complement strand
GGGTTGATCACTTGATAGATGCCCTGGTCAGGGCCGACAAACATATCCCCGGCACGGCAGTTCGAGAACTTGGTGCCGACGCCCGTTACTGTCGGTCTCCCGTTCTGCACGCTCACAGTCCCTTCTGAAAACCAAGAAGACATAGGTTTCTCCAATTAGGTGTTTGCACAAAGCAAACTAATTAAGTTCGCAACAATCAGTTGAAGGGAAATGGCAAGCCAGCAGTTTTTATTACTAATGCTGTTGGATAGCGGTCTGTTGGCATAAGGTAAAAATTTATTTCACCATCTCGGCCAAACCACTGATCCATTGTTGTCCTTCCAGGCGATCCAAAAAAGAAAGATATACCACCAGTACGGCCATAAGCCCCTTCCGCAACGCCATAGATATCACCGCCTGACGTATTGTAGGCATAGGGATCGATAATCCCACAACTTCTACTCCACGGCAGAAAGGCTGCATATTCATAGCCAGCTGGAAGTGGTATATCTACGACCGAATGAACAGAGGCACACCCCCCTGAGGTTTGAAAACTTATACGTTCATTACGACCATCAACATACGTAGTTACTGGCCTACCAAATCTATTGGGTGTACCAGGAAGCGGAGCGGTTACAGCAGCAATCACATTAAGCGGGTTCTGTCTTGAATTAAATGTCAAAGCTCCAGTATCGGACCTCGACTTCAAACCGGGGCCCTCAACTTCATCATCCGCCATCAAGTCAAAACAGTAAAACTTAGTGGCCTCCGAAGCTCCGGCATAAAGATATGTCTTACTGTTCCCAGAGACCTTAACGCCCGTCACAATCCCCTTACCCACCAAAAAAACAATTGGGGATCTAGGATTATCTACGATGAAGCCGTATTGATTAATGCCAGGAACTCCTTGATCAACCCAGCTACTACCAATATTAGGATCAACGTTGATTCCCCGCTTACGCAGCTGCCTCCAGTTTTCAAAGTAGCTAAGATAGCCCGACTTTACTAATCCATAGCTAATCTTAGTTGTGTCATACAAAACCTCACCAGACTCAAGCCTGGCTATTAATCTTGCACTCATTAGTAATACCCGTAGCTAATGCGACAATTGGCCGAGAAGAAACCCCAGCCAGCGGTATTGTATGAATAAACCCATGACAGAGTGGTTCCGTTAAGCGTGACTCCGGGCCTCTTCCCTTTCTCAACCTGCAAATCAACCAGCGGACAGACAGAAAAAAATAGGGAACGCCCAGGCGGCGCGGCCGGTATCTGAATAGACCCATTCTGGCCGCCCGTTTCAACGCTCCCAGTCTCTTGACTAATGAAACTAGTCATATCAACTTTTACTAAACCTGTGTCTTTATCCCTAATTATTAAACCAACCATGTCAAAGAACCAGTTCAATGCCATCAACACCGTTGGCATAGGTGAATTTAAGCCCGTCACTATTGAGTAGTGAGGAGTTGCCGTTTTTGCTACCACGGAACACCCAGGAGCCAGTCGCCACATTCAACTCGAACAGCGGTTGCCCATTTCCATCTACAGCTGCGGACCTCAAGTTCATTCCAAGGATGATCTCCTGGATAAACGCCTTGCTGATGATTGCCTGGTTCAGAACTACCTGATTACCTTCCACCACGAACATCGGAACAAGTTGACCGCTTACCTCATCCACCACTGCAAATCGCTGGGCAAAGATCAGGAATTCCGATTGCTCCCCGTCAGAACCAAAAGCAAAACCAGAAGTAACCCTCTTGCCACCTACTATGGTCTGCGCCTTTAGCGTGACCATTGACGAAACACGACCATCGAGACCTACCAAAGTCTGGTTCACTTGCTGAACCGAGGCGCTGGTCTCGCCGATGTTCGATTGCAGGGTTTCTGTAGTCCTGGCCAACGCCTCGTTCGCAGAGGCCTGCACCTTCTTCTCAACCTCAAAGCTGGCTGTCGACTCCCAGGCCTTGATCGCGCCGGCAAGATCACCGGAACCATCATCGCCGCGCACCGAAGCCCGCAGCGCCTCATTGCTGGACGCTTGAGATGTAACCTTGCCGTCGAGGTTGGTGACCTTGGTGTCGAGGCCGGTGATTGCCTGCGCATTCCCAGCGACCTTCCCTTCGGTCAACTCCAAGTCGCTTTTGAGCTGCGTCAGTTGAGTGGCTGCCGTCTGCTTGTTGGTGGCCACCACCTGCTCCAGCACGGTCAGCCCGGACTGGTTCGCCCCCACCCGCGCCTCCATCGTGGTGAGTTGCCGCGCCATTGCATCGCTTTCAGAAGCCCGCGTGCGCTTCTCAATCCCGAGATCAGCGGTCGATTGCCAGCCTTTCACCGCGTCCGCCAGGTCGCCCGATCCATCATCACCACGGGCGGCCGAGCGCAGCGCCTCAACCGATGTAGCCGTGGCCACCACCTGACCCTCGATCTCCTCGATCATGCTGGTGACCAGTTGAACCTGCTGGGCCAGCGCGTCAGTGGTTTGCAGGATCGTGCCGATATCCTTCCAGTACAGCGGGTTTGGCGGCGCTTCGCCGGCCGGCACCGGGCCAGTTGCCTGGTACAGGTGGCCATCCTTTTGCGTGAATGCGCCGGCGCCGTATGGCTTCGCCGGGTCGTATGGCTCTGCCCCGGTGATCTGTCCCAGTAGCCCCTCCAGCTCTGCCTTGGCCTCTTTCAGCCGTTCGTTGACCGACCCGTCGCCGTCCCCCGAAATCAGAGCGATCTCCTCTCGCAGGCTTGGATACAGCGCGCCCTTGCCGATCTTGTCGACGAAGTACTTGTCGTACTCGGTCTGGTCCGAACTGGCCTGGCCATTGACCGCGCCAGGGATCGGGAAGAACGGCCCGACGTTGCCGGTACGGTCCACAAGGCGCGCCCAGAAGAACAGGCTCGCCCCCGCCAGCAGGCTGTGCATTTCGTGCGTGGCCTGCGGGTAGCTGAAGTCGCTCAGCTTCTCGGCCGTCGTCAGGTCCGGCGACTCGCTGTACCAGACCTCCGTGCGCTGGGTGTCCTCGGCACCTGGTGGAAAACCCCACTGGATGCCGATGCCGTAGACCAAGCTGGTGGTGGTTAGGAACGCCACAGCCGGCGGCAGGCCTACCTTGCCTTCCAGGCTGGTCAGGTTTGAGCTCTTCCAAATCGAAGATATCTCGAATGCACTTACCGACCGCACCCGGGCCAGATAGGCGCCCGAATAGATGCCCGTAACGTCCACGCTCGTCGAGCCAGTGCGCTGCAGCTTGATCCAGTTGCCGCTGTCCTTGCGCCACTCCACGTCATACGCGACCGCGCCAGGTACGGATGGCCAGGAGATGTTCATGGTGCTGATAGCCAGGCCCTGGTCGATCGCGACGTTTGACGTGATGTCGACGCTCGCTGGTGCCGGTACCACTGTGATCGGCACAACGCTGATTGGGCGATCTTCCAGGCGTGCGCCAGTGTCGATGCTTGGAAACTTGCTTGGCTCGTACTGCAAGGCGCTGATGTCGTAATCACCCTCTGGCGTCCGTGCTGTCCTCATCACTCTATATAGAGGGATTGCCAGGTCGTCAGCGTCGATAGCCCACTGGAGCTGTGCAGCAGGTGCCTCGCTGTAGGCCAAGGTCACGGTTACATTGCGACCGCTCACGCTTTCCACTGTGCGCCCTTCTGCCCGCCCACCCGGAAGGTTGATCACCAGCCGGTCGCCTGCCTTGGCAAGCGTGTCGCGGTCCAACTTGATGACCTTCCCAGCCGCCGCTGCAATGCGCCCGCCGATCTCCCGGCCCGCCAGCAGCGAGTCGGCGACGGGGATTATGAAGCCAGGCAGCGGGATACGGCCTTCCATGCCGGTCCTGAAGCTGATTGTGCGGTCCTGGTTGTTGCTCAGGACCAGCCATTTTGCCCGGCGCTGAGCTTCAGATGCCCGGGTGCAGCCGATAGCACTGATTTCAGTCGGCTTGTCACCCAGGCGGCGCTGGAGCGGCAAGTCGGAATAGACCGTGACGTCGGTGTCGTAGTTGTTCAGCGGGTTGTCATAGCTGACCAGGCAGCGAGTAAAGCGGGTCTTCGCAGATGCGCTGCCGTAGGAAATTTTGCCGTCGATGACGTTGGAGCGAGTGAAGACGTAGTCCATGTCCTGTGCCCGAGGCATGTCAGCCTGCATCACCAGTTGGCCCTGAGCCCAGTACGTCATGCCGCGATAGATGCCGGCGATGTCCCGCAGCAATGACCATGCATCGGCCTTGCCCTGCAGGTTCATGTCGCACAGGAAGCGCGGCTCAACGCCACCGGCACCATCGGACACCATCTGATCGCAATATTGTGAGATGCGGTATAGCTCCCACTTGTCCACCATCCATGGCTTGATGCGGCGGCCAAGGCCAAAGCGGTCCTGGGTGCAGATTCCGTAGGTGACCCAGGCCGGGCTATTGGTCCAGGCCTCTTTCATCGTGCCGTCCCAGGCACCGGTATATGTCCGCGCCACCGGGTCATAGTTGCTCGGAACCTGCCAACGGCGCGCTTTGCATTTCACGGTGACGGCCGGGATGTTGGTGAACTGCTCGGCGTCGAACTCAATGAACAGCAGCGCAGTGTTTGGGTAGCGCAGCTTTGCGTCGATCACCTGGGTGTAGCCGGCGATGAACAGGCTGTCCGCGATCTTATCGGTGTTCTGGTTTGGAGTGATGCGGCGAACTCGAATCAGCCACCCGCTGGTCGCAGGCGGAAGATCGATACGCATGGACTTTTCGTAACGAGTGGTGGCTTTTCCCGTCATGGCGCCAACCAATACCTCCTGATACGAACCTCCATCAGTAGCTACATCTACCGCGTATTCGATGCTGTAACCACCGATGTTCCCTTCACTGTCCTGGCTCGCCAGTCGCGGAGTGGCCAGCCGGATACGTGCTGCCGACAGCTGCAGATTGGTCAGCGACTGAACCCACGGCGTGCCGCTGCGCAGCTCAATGTTCAGCGACGTCTCGTTGTCGACAGACGGGATGCCTGGGATGTAGGTCTGTTCTACGGAGCCTGGCCGCCAGTCCCACTTCACATTACTGAAGTTATAGTTTCCGCTGGCATCCTGGATCGGGGTGTTATCGAGGAAAATGTCGCGCGCGGTGGGCACACCATCGAACTCACCCTCGCCCACAGCAATGAGGATCTTAGCCACGTTGGTGGAGCGCAGACTATCGGGCGCCTCTACCGGCGCCTTTGGCTTGCTCTCGCCACCTTTGGCACCGTGAATATCCAGATTCTGTGCTGCGCCCATGCTTTCCTCCAGGCAATAAAAAACCGCCTCTTGGGCGGCTTGCTCGATGCGTCGTGGTTATGTCTTGTCTTCGGCGTAGATCGATGCCGAGATAATCGCCCCGCCCCACCGGCGCTCGCCGATGCAGATAGGGACGGGGTTGCCGCTGGCCGTGGTGTTCTTGGCGCTGCCGAATGCATAGCTGGGCATGTTTTCAGGCGATGCGCTCTGCTTGAGGCCTGCGGCCTGAGGGCTGAGCATCTGAATCACGCCCCCGGCCAGCAGCGCGATACCCGCGGGCGCCGTCGGCGCGCCGAAGTAGCTGGCTGCGATCAGCACGACACCCAGCACAATCTGCAAAATGCCGCCGCGCTTGCTGCCTTCTACGACTGGGACAATCCTGATCTCCCTGGCCCCACCCATGCCGAACTCGTCGAGCCCGACGTTTTTACGGTTGCGGAAGATGGCGAAGCGAAGACCCAGGCGGTCAAGGCGGCGAATCTCGGCCTCGAATCCGTCAATGGTGGCCTTAAGCGCCCGGAAAACTTCCCACGTATCTCCTGGGCCAACCTGGCGCCGGTGCAGCCTGCCGAACTTCTGAGCCAGCGAGCCGGACAGTTTGATGGTGGTCATTGGCGAATAAACGATGGCGCTCATCGTGCCTCCTTGTGTCGAAGAATTAAGCGTGTGCGCTGAAGCCATGGCCCGCCGTAGACAATCACCTCTGATGGCCGGCCATACAGGTGGTGCAGGACGAAAGGCCCGGGGCCGAACACGCCCGACTCTTCGCCTGGCAGCGCCGGGTCAGTTCCCAGGTAGATCCCCGCGTGGTTCGGATGCGCCGTGTGCCCGACCTCCATCACGATCATGTCGCCGCGCTGTGGGCTGTCGACTTGCTCGAATCCGGCTGCGGCGTAATTCGCCTCGTACAAGCTGGCGCTGTCTTCACTCTCCCACCAGCCATCAGCGCGCTGGAAGGCCTCGAACTCAAGGCCCCACTCGCGCTGGTACCAATCAGCGCAGACCTGCCAGCAGTCCCAGGCGCCATGTACGAACGGGCGCTTGAGCAGCGGCGTGCTGCCGGTCGGCGTGATCGTGCGCAGGTCGCCCTCGGGCCAGGACAGAATGTGCCAAGGCAAGGCCGTGGCCTCGCACATCGCCAGGTCACGCGATGAAGGGCGACTGGTGGCGTCCGGGTGGGAGTGAACGATGCCGATCACCTGACCCTGGTCTTCTGCCGCGGCGTAGTCCTCTGGGTCGAGCCGGAACTCTTCGTTTGGCTCGGTGGCGATGTTTCGGCACGGGAAGTATTTCTGCGCCCTGCCCACGGCCAGTACCAGCCCGCAGCACTCTTTCGGGTACTCCGCGGCCGCATGCGCCTGGATGGCTGCAATGATGTGTTTGCGCATGGTCAGCTCCGGGCTATCAAGGAAACGGCGGGGAATCCACCGAACGGCAAGGGGTTGCCCTCGCCAAAACGCGGGATACAGCCCTTGCCCAGGGTGGCGTCGCATATGTCCAATTCAGGATCATCGGTAACCACCCCGTCTTTCGTGACGTAGGCGCCGGTGTATCCGCAGTTAGGGCCACGGTAGCCACCGGTGAGGCACCAGTGACACAGAGTGGTCATTTGCCTGCCGATCGTCTCGCCGCCAACGTCGCCCGGGCTGGCCAGGTCCCAGCTGACTGTCTCGCCGTCCTCGTTGGTTTTCTGGTCGACATACCAGACCTCGATCGATTCCTGGGTGGGGTCCGCCGTGGGGTTGCCGCCTTCGAAGTTCACGGCGTCGAGAAACTCGGCCAGCGTATTACGAATTGTCAGCTTGAACTCGAGCAGATCCTCGAAGGCCAGGCAGAGGGCGGTGATTCGCCCGTTGACGTTGCCGACCGACAGCTTGGGCCGTACCGCGGTGCCGTCGCCATTCGCCTCGCTGCCCTCGTACTGCATGGGCCAGGCGCCATACTCTTCACCCTTCCACCAGATCGACTTGGCCGGCAGCTGGTCAGCGTTGCCGCCGGCGGCAATCAGTTCTGCAGGTGTGTGCGGTATAGCGTGGCCATGAAAGCGCAGAACATCGGCGCCGTAATCGCTGCCGTCCAGTTCGAACAGAATGACTTCGTTGCCAGGCTCAAGAGTCTGGATAGCGTTGATCAGCGACATGGATTGACCTTTACGGGTGGAAGGCGCGTTCGAACGTCGCCGTCAATTTGAAAACGCCACCTCCCATAGGGGTGGGGGTTGGGTTCTTGCAGGTGAACAGGCCAATCTGGCCCAGTGGAGTGGTCCACAAGAAGGCCTTGGCGCCCTTGTGACGGTCGAAGAACGCCATCATGGCCAAGGCCGTGGCTGTGTTGCCCGTGTGGGTGATCGGGTAGGCATCGACTTTATTGTTGATCCCGTCACCGACCTCTTGCTTGTAGCCGTCCCCGAACTGTGAGGTGCGCACCCGATACGTGATATCGGGTGCCTCCCCGTTCTGGGTGGGCCAGGTGAATGTTTCAATCGCCATGGTTACCTCCCGTTGATAGCTCGCCAGATAGCCCCACCAGGCTGAACACCGCGTGCGATGGCAGCCTCGGCTTCGGTCTTGGTGACCTGCTGGATATTCCTTCCTGCCTGCGAGGTGTCTTCCTGAGTCGCATTGCCTCCGTCACCTCCTGTTTGCACGGAAACCGACACGGGGAAGTTGTAGGTGTTTCCGCCGCCACCGGCACCAGAGGCCGCCGCAATAGATCCACCACCCGTCATCAAAGGCGTGACGCTGCCACCCTGAGCACCCGTCATGAGGTACGACCGGCCACCCTGATTGAACAGCTCGGGCCCCTTTTCGTTTACCTCATAGAGCGTGTTCGGATCGACAGGCCCACCTGATGCCCTGCCCTCTACAAGAGCGCTGCCGATGCTGGAGCCGAAACTACCAGCGCCTGCCCCCGCCGCTGCACCGCCGCCAAACCATGCGCCAATGGCAGTTCCAGCCAGGCCCGACAGCAATCCGGAAGCGGCCTGCCGAGTTGCGATACGCGCCATGTCGGCGATGATCGACTTGGCGAAGTCAGAGAACGAGAACTTGCCATTGGTCGCGAAACTGGCCACCGCGTCCTCCATAGAGCTGAAGGCGTTGGTGAACAGGCTGCGGGTTTGCCCGGCCACATCACGGGCCGAGTCAAGGTAGTTGCTGAACGCCGAAGTGGCCCCATTGCGCCAATCGCTTTGGGCCACGGACATCTGCTCGTAATTGCTGAGCGTGGTCTGCGTCAGGTCGCGTTCGCTGCGATTGATCGCCTCAAGCTTGGCCTGGTATTCCTCGGCGCTCATATTGCGGGATGCGTCAGCCTTATCGCGGGCCAGGTCCAGGCGCTGCTGATTGGCTCGGTCCGAAATACCATTCAGGTCGCCGCTGATGGCGTTCTGGCGGTCACTCTGGCCCACTCCTTGAGCGGCCCGGCTTCCGGCGCGCTGCAATGCTGCATTCTGCTGGTCCAGCGCATCGGTGTACGACTTGATGGCCAGCTCCTGCTTCTTGAGCCTTCCCTGCTCATTGGTCGCGATCACCGCCAGCTCGCTATCCGACTCCTGCTGAGCCTTGACCATATTGGCCCTGGCGTCGGCGATCTTCTGGTCCAGCTGGATGC
>NZ_JAAQWN010000022.1 GCF_012985465.1 Pseudomonas sp. WS 5079 | reverse complement strand
GACCATAGAGCATTGGAACCACCTGATCCCATCCCGAACTCAGCAGTGAAACGATGCATCGCCGATGGTAGTGTGGGGTTTCCCCATGTGAGAGTAGGTCATCGTCAAGATTAAATTCCGAAACCCCCGCCTGCTAGCGCAGACGGGGGTTTTGTCGTTCTGGGGACCTAAGTGTCCAATCCTGACCGCCTGTCGGCTTCTTACATAAAAAGAAGATGTATCCCACAAATTCCTAAGATTTATCCAGCCTTGGCCGAAAGCCTGATGAGCCATGCGTGCACCGAAATAGAGCGGTCGTAGAGTCCGCCTATACCGTACATGGAACGTTGCATTCGGCACGCTCACCCCCTTTTGGCAAAAAGAAGTCGATGAAATGAATCTCAAGTTCAGTCATAAAATTCTGTTGGCCGCGTCAGGCGTCGTGGTTTTGGCCTTCGCGCTGTTTACGTTGTACAACGACTACCTGCAGCGCAATACCATCAGGCAAAACCTGGAGTCATCTATCCAGCAGTCGGGTGACCTGACTGCCAGCAGTGTGCAGAACTGGCTCAGTGGCCGGGTGCTGGTCCTGGAGAACCTTGCGCAGAACGTTGCTCACCAAGGCAGCAATGCCGACCTCCCCGGCCTGGTTGATCAACCGGCGTTCACCTCGAACTTCCAGTTCACCTACGTCGGTTCCACCAACGGTGTCTTCACCCAGCGTCCTGACGCGAAAATGCCTGATGGCTATGATCCGCGTCAGCGCCCTTGGTACAAGCAAGCGGTCGCTGCCGACAAACCCATGCTGACCCCGCCTTATATGGCCGCCGTCGGTGGTTTGATCGTCACCATCGCGATGCCGGTCAAGAAAAATGGTGAGCTGCTGGGTGTAGTGGGTGGCGACTTGAGCCTGCAAACCTTGGTGAAGATCATCAACTCGGTGGACTTCGGCGGGATTGGCCACGCGTTCCTGGTCAGCGGCGATGGGCAGGTGATTGTCAGTCCTGACCAAGAACAGGTAATGAAAAACCTCAAGGATATCTATCCGGGCAGCACCGTCCGTATTGAGAAGATCAACCAGGATGTGGTCCTCAATGGCCAGGACCGCATCCTGTCCTTCACCCCGATCAGCGGCTTGCCTGGTGCGGACTGGTACATAGGGCTGTCGATCGATAAAGACAAAGCCTACGCCCCCCTAAGTAAGTTCCGCACCTCCGCCTTGATCGCAATGTTCATTGCCGTCACTGCAATTGCCGTATTGCTGAGCCTGTTGATCCAGGTGCTGATGCGCCCGCTGACCACCATGGGTCGCGCCATGCAAGACATTGCCCAGGGCGAGGGCGACCTGACCCGCCGCCTGGTCGTGGAAAGCAAAGATGAATTCGGGGAGCTGGGTAGTGCGTTCAACCAGTTTGTCGAGCGTATCCATGCCTCGATCAGCGAAGTGTCCTCGGCGACCAGGCATGTACACGATCTTTCCCAGCGCGTGATGGCATCGTCCAACGCTTCGATCATCGGTTCTGACGAGCAGAGCGCCCGTACCAACAGCGTTGCCGCGGCCATTAACGAACTGGGTGCCGCCACCCAGGAAATCGCCCGTAACGCCGCTGACGCCTCGCAACACGCCAGTGGCGCCAGCGAGCAAGCCGATGACGGTCGCCAGGTCGTAGAGAAAACCATCCTGGCGATGTCCGAGTTGTCGCAGAAGATCAGCCTGTCCTGTACGCAGATCGAAACCTTGAATGCCAGTACCGACAACATTGGCCATATCCTCGATGTGATCAAAGGCATCTCCCAGCAAACCAACCTGCTGGCCCTCAACGCCGCTATTGAAGCCGCCCGTGCTGGTGAAGCCGGCCGTGGTTTTGCCGTGGTGGCTGACGAAGTGCGCAACCTGGCCCACCGTACCCAGGAGTCGGCAGAGGAGATCCACAAGATGATCACCTCGTTGCAGATCGGCTCACGCGAAGCCGTGACCACGATGAATGCCAGTCAGGTGTCCAGCGAAGAAAGCGTCGAGGTTGCCAACCAGGCCGGTGAACGCTTGATCAGCGTGACCCAGCGTATCGTCGAGATCGACGGCATGAACCAGTCGGTGGCCGCTGCCACCGAGGAGCAGACCGCTGTGGTGGAGACGCTCAATGTTGATATCAACCAGATCAACCTGCTGAACCAACAAGGTGTGGCCAACCTCAACGAGACCTTGAAAGACTGTGACGCGCTGTCACAACAAGCCAATCGCTTGAAGCAACTGGTCGACAGTTTCAAGATCTGATCACCCTGCCAGTCAATGTGGCGCAGTGCAGCAATGCACTGCGCCATTTTTTTCAGCCAAGCAGTCGGCGCACGTTATCCAGTGCACTGTCGGCGAAGGCCTGGATGAATTGTTCAAATCCCTCTTTGTCGCTGGCATCAACGGGTTCGGCGATGATGGTCCAGGTCACCCGCGCCTGATTCTCCCCCAGCGACTCAACGCTCATTGCGGCCCACAGCCGGGCCACGCCCAAGGTGTTATAGATCGTCGTCCAGGTCATGTGCATCGCCTGCGCATCGTGGCTATTGAGCTGTTCCACGACCACATTGCCGTCGTGGAAGCATTTCTTGCGCAGCGATCCCACACCGCTGCCGATCATCGTGATACTTGCCAGGGCAGGGATGAACGCGTCAAAGCCTGCGAAGCGACCCACGACCCCCCACAGGTTGACGGCGCTGCAGGCAATCGCCACAGATGACACCACAGGCCTGCCCACGGGGTTTTGGATCAACGTATCGGGTTGCAGCTGTCTCATAATTTTTTCCCTGGTGGCGGTGTCACAGAAAGCCGATGGCATTGAGGTACTGGCACCCTCTGCGTAACAGCGCGGGTGCTTTTTCGGGGTATTGCATGCCCATCTGCTCGACGCCATAGCGTGCGTTCTCGTGGCGAATCATCGAGATATCGCCAATGTCTTCTCCCAGCCCATTGAGGTAAAACCCGAGCACGCCAAACAGGGCATTCTCGCGACCCACTTCACCTAGCTGGTGTTGCCAATCCGCCACGCTTACCAATTCGAACGCATGACCTGCCTGGCGGAACGACTCCACGTAGGTTTCCCACCGCAGTGGCTGCGGATTGTGCAGGTTGAACACGCTGCGCTCGGCAACGCAGTTGCCACTGTGGAAGGCAATGAACTGCGCCAGGAAATCCACCGGCATCAGGTCGAAGTTCAAGCCCAGGCGTGGCACCCGGCCCAGCTGCAGCGAGCCCTTGAGCATCAGCATCAGGCGGTTTTTGTGTGGTTGGCAGACGCCGTTGCGGCTATTGAAACTGATGTTCCCGGGGCGATAGATGTTGATCCAGGCGCCTTGCCCCGCAGCGCGCCCCAAGAGGCGTTCAGCCACCCATTTGGAAAGGTTGTAGCCGTTCTTGATGTAGAGCGGCGGGGTACTTGCCGCAGGCGCTTCAAGCACCTGCCCGTCGGCTCCGACGCTGCTTGATGCGGATAATGTGGAGACAAAATTGAGCACCTTCTTACAGTGGGTTTCGCACAGTCGCAGGCACTCAAGCACCGGTTCCACGTTGTCCTTGGCCAGCGATGCGTAGTCCATGACGTGATTGACGTGGGCCGCGCTGTGTATCAGCACCCCGTACTGGCGGGCGAGGTGTTCATAGACATGGGCCTCAAGCCCCAGGCGAGGTCGGCGCAGGTCGGTGGCGTACACCCGCACGCGGCTCAGGTCCAGGTGTTCCAGGCGGTATTCACGCAACGCCTCGGCAAACCGTGTAGCGGCTGATTGCCCTGGGTTTTCGCGCACCAGGCAGGCGACTTCTGTCGCTCCGGCCATCAGCAAGGCTTCGACGATGTGCACACCCAAAAAGCTGTTGGCGCCGGTCACGATCGCCTTGTGGCGATTGCCCGCGCGCGCTCCTGGCAACAGGCTTATGTCCAGCGCGCGTAGCGCGTCGCTGATCGCCCGGTCGCTGGGGGCAGCACCTGGCAGGCTGTCGCTCATCAACGCGGCGAGGGTCTGCACCGTTGGCGCTTCGATAAACCGGTTGAGGGGCAGGCTGCGCCCGTACAACTCGCGAATCCGCAGGAGCATGGTTGAAAGCAGAATGGAGTGACCGCCGAGATGGAAAAAGCTGTCGTCAGTCGACATCTCGTCGACCGGCAACCCCAGCAGTTCACTCCACAGGCCCAGCAATTGCCCTTCCAGTGGTGTTTGGGGGTGGCGTTGAGGGTTTTCCGAGACGGCTTGAACCGTCAGCGCCAGTAAGGCCTGGCGGTCAACCTTGCCATTGCTGCCAGAGGGCAGGCTCGTCAGCTCTGTGCACACGCTCGGCTGCATATAGTCCGGCAGCATTTGCCTGGCATGTTGCTTGAGCGCGGCCAGGGCTGCGCCCGAACCATTGGGATCAGGCTGTGCCACAAACGCCAGGACCCGTCGATCACGGTCAATCACCACCGCGACCTGGCGAAACAGCTGGCTGGCGCGCAAGCACTGCTCGATCTCTTGGGGCTCGACCCGAAAACCACGGATCTTCACCTGCTGGTCCTGGCGCCCGACCAGCGCGATACCCTCGGCCGTCCATTTCGCCATGTCGCCCGTGCGGTACGCGTGCAAGGCCTGGCCGTCAGGCAGCCCAAGGCGCACAAAGTGCTCGGCGGTCTGGCGTGGCTGGTTCAGATACCCAAGGCTCACCCCGGGGCCGACGATGTACACCTCGCCAACTACCTGGTCCTCGACCGGCTGGCGCTGCTCGTCGAGGATCAGCACCTGGCTGTTGGCGATGGGTATGCCGAGGTTGAGGTTGCTGTCGTCAGCCTGCATCCGACGGCTGCTGACCAGTACTGTGGCTTCCGTCGGGCCATAGAGGTTGTGCAAGGCGCATTGCCCGGCCATCTGCCGGATGACATGGGGCTCACAGATATCACCGCCGGTCAGCAGGTGCTGCAGGCCCAACGGTCGGTCCATTGGCAGCAGGCTCAACAGCGCCGGCGGCAGGAAGGCATGGGTGACGCGCTGTTGCTGGATCAGTTCAACCAACTGGAGTGGGTCACGACGCTGTTCTTCACTGGGAACAATCAAGGTCGCGCCCTGGTTCAGGGCTGGAAAGAGATCGACCAGCGAAGAGTCGAAACTCACGGACGAAAATTGCAGTACACGGCTGTGCTCGCTGAGTTCGACATGCTGGCTGTACCACGCCGAAAAATGCGCCAGGTTTTGCTGGCTGAGCAACACCCCCTTGGGCTGGCCGGTAGTGCCCGAGGTGTAAAGCACCATGCTGGCGCTATCAGCCGTGGGCGAGGTGAGCGCCAAGGGGCAATTGTCGTCCACGTGCTGGCTGTCCATGCGGCTGACGTCCACAGCCATGAAATGCCTGCGCAAGGGATGTTGGCCATCATCGAGCAACACCACGGCCCCGGCGTTTTCCAGCATGGCTCGTTGGCGCGGCAGCGGGTGGCCCGGCTCGAGCGGCAGATACACCGCGCCGCAACCCAGAGTCGCCAGAATGCTGGCGTACAACTCGATCGACTTGCCCAGGCAGATCCCGACCACGGGCGCCGGCCCCGGCCCGAGCAAGGGTTGTAGAACCTGCTGGATGGCCAGGCTGTGTCGCAACAGCTGTCGATAGCTCAGGCTAAGCCCGGCAATCTCCAGGGCCGGCCGATCGGCGAAAACCCGCAAGCTCTGCTCCAACTGTTTGATCAGCGGCGTCCGGGCTTTTTGCAGGAGCGCTGGGTCAGCGGTCCGGTTGAGGCGATGCAGGTAGGCCAGTCCTTCCAGGCCCTGCAGGCTCTGCTCGGCAAACGTGGCGGCGCTAGCACGTTGTGTGAAGTGCCCGGGGTTGCGCGAAAAGCCGCTGACCTGCAGCGCGACCCACTCGACCAGGCGCGTCACTGCCTGGCGTCGCAGTCGTTGGCCGTTGCCACAGGCTGGCGGTGTCAGATCCAGCGCGGCCAGCAGCTGGCGTGAGCGGTCATAGCAGCGTATTTGCAGGGCTGGCAGGCCACACTCACTCATCGGGCCGATGCACAGGCGCAGGCTCATCCTGGTCACGCCGGCCAGTTCCTGGGCGAGGGGCTGGGTGCCATCTTCAATCAGCAAGTCGATTGCCGGCGCCTGCGCGGCAAGGTCATGCCCATAGGGTTGCAGTGCCTGCCCCAGCTCATGCAAGGCCGCACTGCTACCGACCAGGCTAATCCCAAGGCGTCTCATGACTGGCCCCCGGCTGCCGGCAGGTAGGCACTCAACGCATGGGCGACACACGAGGTTTGCAGCAACCCGCTGCGGCGCAGGAACCCCATGATGTTGCCGATCAGCGGGTGCTGGCGGGTGATGGGAAAGGCCGGGGTCTGTACCTCGACCCGCAGCGCCTGGCGAGTGTGCGCCGGCACATCCAGATGTTCGATCAACAGTCGGTCGAAGTCCCTTTGCAGGTCATTGGTCAAATAGTGTTGCAGGAACACCGGCAGGGTTCGGGCGATGCCGTCGCGATCCTCTTCGCTTGCCGTTTGCCAGTAGAGCCTTACCAGGCAGGTCCAGAAGCTGGCGTGGCGGCCCTCGTCAGCCAGGTGGTCGGCCATCAGGCCCCGGACCGACTGCTTGACGCTGTCATCCTTGGCAAACGCCGCCACGTCATGGGTGACCGTGTTCTCGGCAATCGCCACGCACACCAGCTCCACCGCATCACGCAGATGCGCCGGTGCCTGGGCCTGAGCGATGGGGATGGCACGGCTCAACTCGATGGCGGCCGGTAGCGGCAGCGGCGCAATACCTGTCTTTTCCTGCGTTTGCTGCATGAAGTCCAGGGCAACGAGGGCGTGATAATCCTCATCGACCACCACGGTCATGGCGTCGTAGCGGCACGCGGTAGGGAAGGGGATTGAAAAACGATTCTTGGCGATGCTCCGTGCGGTTCTATCGACGATCTCGGTCTCAAAGATCACCACGTCGTTGAGGAATTTGTAGAGCGTCTGCACCAGTACAAAATCGCGCCACTGCGGGCAGTGCTCGAGAAAACCCGCACTGAGTACCAGCGGTTGGCGACACAGGGGGTAGATCAACTTGTCGTCATCTTCCAGCAGGCGTCGCGGGCGAGTGCGGATAGTCGCCTGATGCTCCCAGTCGGCCGCGAACGAGCGATAGTCGAGGGCGTTCACAGGCTCACCTCCTGGCGTCCTGCGTGCTGGCGCAGGCCGTCCCACAAGGCAATGCGGCTCTCTACGGCGCTGAGGGCGGCGTTCCAGGCCTGTTGTTCGAGCACCGGGTCCGCCAGTGTCAGGCGTCGGAGCAGGCGCTCTGCGGCCGGCTCATGGCCCTCAGCGTCCAGCTCGATGTGGCGCTGGAGGTAGTAGCACAAGCTGGGGGCCTGCCGGTGGGCGACGTCGCTGCCCTGCAGGATGCGCTTGAACATCGCCGGGATGACGCTTTCCCGGCCATGCAGGAAGGTCGCGGCTACACAGTGGGTCGGGGCGTTCAGGGCGACGTCCAGGGTGTGCCGCACAAAGCGCTCTACCGCAGGATCAAGCGTGATCTGCGCCAAGGCACTGTCGAGGCTTGCACCCTCTCGCTGCAACGCGATGAAGCGTTCGATGGTGGTGGTGCAGGCCCCTACCTCGCGCATTGCCTCCAGGTACAGTTCGAAGTGACTGCTATGCCCGTCGCCCAGGCGCAGGTCCGATTCCTCGTCGAGGACAATTTCGTTGATCAGCCGCGCGGCCTGCGGGTCCGCCGGCGGGAGCCAGGGCAGGCGCACGCAGGTCAGGTCCTGTTGCAGGCGTTTGGTCAGGGTCATGAAGTCCCAGACGGCGAAAATATGGTTCTGCATAAAGTGCTGTAACTGCGGGAAAGAGTTGATTTCCAGGAAAATCGGATGTTCATGTAGTTGCAGTTTTTTTTGTCTGAGTAGTTCTTGGAGTTGAAACATGGTTAATGCCTATAAGTCGTTATGCCGACTCAAATAAAAAGGTTGTTTAGAACCAAGTGTGCATTACAGGTAAGTGTTGCGTCGCGCAGTCATGGGAATGACACGGCTGGCTTGGTTATCCGGCAAGCAACAAGTAGTGACAAAGCAACTTAGACTTATTGGATAGTTTGTCGTCCACAGCCGTGCCTAAGCCTGTGCCTACGCTTTCGACTGAAGTGCCAAGACCAATTAAAGGATAATCACTTGGTTAAGTATTCAAATACTTTAAGAGTTGTATAAGGTTTTTTTGCAGGAAGGAATATTTCGTAGTCGAGCTTACTGTTCGATGTGAGAACTTTCCTCCTTGTTTGCAGGTTTTAAATTATTGGACTTAATGACCAGGCTTAAATCCGCTTTTGCATTTGCAATGCTGGATGTTTCCTGACGGTCAATGTCGAGTCGGTTGCCGGAGCGGCCAAGGGGTGACGGCAGCAGAGGCCGGCTTTGGACGTGTGCGGCGCCTGGCAATCCAGGTCGCGCACGTAGCGGCTAAAGCCGGGAGAAATCAACGCGCCCCTTTGTCGTTCTCCTGCTCGAGGCCGTTCAGGTAGTGAGTGATCACTTCCATCCCGCGCATGAGGTGATTGCGCAGGGTCAGTACACTTTCCTCGACCTTTTTCTGCGCGACCAGGGTGAGCAACTCGCGATGGTCCTCTTGGGAAGTTTCGCCCAGCCCCATGGCTTCGAGGTTGAAACGCAGGAACCGCTCCTCCTCGTTCAGCCCGTGCTCTACCAGGCTCAACAACCGCTGGTTGGGAGCCTTGCCATACAATGCCATGTGAAACAGGCGGTTGAGCCGGCCGATTTCGTTGTAGTCGGTTTCGTGCTCAAGGGTGTCGATCAAGGCACCCGCCTGCTCGATATCACTTGTGCCCAGCAATGGGATCGACAAGCGCAGCGCCTCCGACTCCAGGAGAATTCGCAGGGCGTAGGTTTCCGCCGAGTTATCTTCAATCAGCGGGGCGACCACGGCGCCTTTATGGGTGACAACATGCAGCAGCGACTGGGCTTCCAGCTGGCGCAGGGCCTCGCGCACCGGCATGCGGCTGACTCCGAACAGGCTGGCCAGCTCTTGCTGGCGCATGGCGGTGCCGCAGGGCAGGCGGCCATCCAGTATGGCGTTGCGCAATGTTTCTTCAATAACGGAGCGGGCGAGGTGAGCGGGAATGGGCCCACTGATCTTGATGCTGCTCAAAGGGTTCGGCTTGTGCGTCACGACTACGCTATCCTCCTTTCTTGTTGGAATGGGTTTTGGCTAATTGGATCCAAAGAACACTAGAGATTGCATGCAGGCTTGTCAAACAGGCAAGGTTTCCCTTTGTAAGCGACTCAACAGCGCGGTTTTTCATCGCACATTATGGCTTGCTGGCGTCTTACAAGGCGCGATTGCTTAAGCTCAGTGATTGCACCGTGCCATTGTCTTTTGCCGACCGACCCTTCACCATCGATTGATTCTCCGTCTCTTTCTACGGACTGAAGCCATTGGCGGTACGTTTTACTCCCTCGCGGATCCTGTGCTGGTTGTTTTCAGCGCTGCTGCTGGCTGGCTTGTTGCCTGGCGGGCTGCATGCCGATTGGGATTTCTCCCAGATCAGCCGGCGTGCCACCACGCTCTATGGGCCACTGGGCGCGGGCCAGCAGCGTATCGATGACTGGCAGCGGCTGCTGGCCACGCAAAAACAAGGCAGCGAGCTGGAGCAGCTCAAGGTGGTCAACCTGTTCTTCAACAAACGGGTGCGCTATGTCGAAGACATCGACCTGTGGAACCAGGTCGATTACTGGGAAACGCCCATCGAAGCCCTGTGGAAGGGCGCCGGCGACTGTGAAGACTATGCCATCGCCAAATATTTCAGCCTACGGCACCTGGGTGTCTCCAGCGACAAATTGCGCATTACCTACGTCAAGGCATTGCGGCAGAATCGCGCCCATATGGTCTTGACCTATTATTCGACGCCAGAGGCCATGCCGCTGGTGCTCGACAGCCTGATCGACGAAATCCAGCCTGCCAGCCAACGGACCGACTTGCTGCCGGTCTACTCCTTCAACGCCGAAGGTTTGTACCTGCCGGGCGCCAAGGGCAACAAAAAGGTCGGCGACACCAAGCGCCTGTCGCGCTGGCAGGATGTGCTGAAAAAAATGCGTGCGGAAGGCTTCCCAGCCGAGCCGGCCAACTAGGAGTAACTGTTCAGATGTCACTGTTCAAACAGCTGTTGATTGCTATCTGTCTGTTCCTGGTGGTCGCTTTCAGCGGCAGCTTCATGGTCAGCCTGGAAAGCTCGCGTACCCAATACGTGAACCAGTTGCGCTCCCACGCGCAGGATGCGGCGACCGCCCTGGCGCTGTCCCTGACGCCCAATATCGACGACCCGGCGATGGTCGAGCTGCTGGTCAGCTCGATCTTCGACAGCGGTTATTACGCCAGCATCCGCGTGATCGACGTGACCAATGACCAGGTCATCGTCGAGCGCAGCGGCATCCCCGACAATAACGGCGTGCCCAACTGGTTCGTCAAGATGATCGGCCTGGAGCCGGCCGGTGGCGACGCCCTGGTCAGCCGTGGCTGGGAGCAGGCGGCGCGGGTCGAGGTGGTCAGCCATCCGATGTTCGCCCTGGCCAAGCTGTGGCAGAGCGCCCTGGGCAGCCTCGGCTGGCTGCTGTTGTGCGGCGCCGTCAGTGCGGTGCTGGGCGCGTTGTTGCTGCGCCGCCAGCTCAAGCCTTTGGACTATATGGTCAAGCAGTCCCACGCCATTGCCCGCCGCGAGTTCCTGAGCCTGCCGGATCTGCCGCGCACCCCGGAACTGCGCCGCGTGGTGCAGGCGATGAACCAGATGGTGGAAAAGCTCAAGGCGCTATTCCAGGAACAGGCCGAGCGCAGCGAAAAGCTGCGGGTGGAGTCCTATCAGGACAACCTCACAGGCCTGGCCAACCGTCGCTATTTCGAGATGCAACTCAACGCGCGGGTCAGCAACCCCGAAGAGACCAGTTCAGGCTACTTGCTGGTGCTGCGGGTCAAGGACCTGGCCGGCCTCAACCAGCGCCTCGGCGGCCAGCGTACCGACCAACTGCTGCAGGCGGTTGGCGAGCAACTGCTGCGCCAGTGCGAGCCGTACCCGGAAACCCACAACCTGGTCACCCGAATCCGCGGTGGCGAATTCGCCGTGCTGGCGCCGGGGCTGATGCGTGAAGAGGCGTTGCAGCTGGCGCAGAACCTGGAAAGCACCTTGCAAAGCCTGCAAGCCACCGGTGCCAGTGATGTGTCGCCGGTCGCTTGTATTGGCCTGGCGCCTTTCAATCACGGTGATTCGCCGCAAGCCCTGCTGACCCTGGCCGACCAAGCGCTGGCCCAGGCCGAGACCCTGGGGGATGTCAGCTGGGTGTGCCTGGACCACAGCGCGGCCGCCAGCGTCGGCGACGATCACCATGCCTGGCACACCCTGCTGGACCAGGCGCTGACCCAACAACGCTTCGAGCTGTACTTCCAACCGGTAGTGGCCACTCAGGATCCGCAACTGATCCTGCATTACAAAGTCCTCTCGCGGCTGGTCGACGACCAGGGTCATACCATCCCCGCCGGGCGCTTCCTGCCTTGGCTTGAGCGCTTTGGCTGGTCGGCGCGCCTAGACCGGGTGATGCTGGAACTGGTGCTCAAACAGATGGCCAGCCACGAGCAGTCGCTGGCCCTGAACCTGTCTGCGGCCACGCTGGCCGACCCGCAAGCGCTGAACCGCGTGTTCGACCTGCTGCGTCAGCATTCCAACCTGGGCCCGCGCCTGACCCTGGAAATCGGTGAAGAGCAACTGCCTGAACAGGCCGTGCTGGAGCAGTTGACCCAGCGTCTGCGGGAACTGAATTTTTCCCTCAGCCTGCAACGCTTTGGCGGGCGCTTCAGCATGATCGGCAACCTGGCGCGCCTGGGCCTGGCCTACCTGAAGATCGATGGCAGCTACATCCGCGACATCGACCAGGAAAGCGACAAGCGCCTGTTTATCGAAGCCATCCAGCGCGCAGCCCACAGCATCGACTTGCCGCTGATTGCCGAGCGGGTCGAAACCGAAGGTGAGTTGCAGGTGATTCGCGAGATGGGGATTTTTGGCGTGCAGGGCCAGCTGTTTGGCGAGCCGGCGCCCTGGCGCTGAGGCCGTGGCCGGCCTCAGATCAGGCCGGTCTCATCATCATTGATCAGGTGGCTCAGGCCACCCAGTGATTCCCGTGCGTTGCTACGGTCCTTGAGCTTGGCTTGGGCAGCCACCGGCAGGTCCGTGAGGTTGATCACGCCTTTTTGGATCAGCACCTGAATCAAGTCTTCCAGCACCCGGATCATCTCCGAGTCACTGTGCTTGAGCTGCTTGAGGCTCAGCTCCGCTTCTTCATTGGCAAACCAGGCCTGGATCTCATGATGATCCGCGGGCAGGGTGCCGGTCGATTCGGCGAAGGCAACCGCTTCGGCGCGAATCAGCTCACCCTGTGCATCACGTTGCACGTAGAACATTGAACATCCCTCATGAGGAGAACTGACGACAGCCTGTCAGCAGCATAGGCCAACGGAGCGCGATTGGGCGTGAGTATGCCGTGCAATCGTTGCCCCATGCCAGCGAACGGTGGCCGCAAATGAATCGGCCGCCTCAAGAGGCGGCCGGGTCATTGGTTCATTAGGTGTGATCGACCTTGATGGTCGGGTCAGCACCACTGATCAACGAATTGATCGTCTGCCCGGACCAGTTGTTACCTTCCAGCTTGATCGTCACATCCGCGTTGGCCAGGCCGCCGGCAGCGTTGAGCTTGCCTTCGGAACTGATCTGCAGCGTGGTCACGTTATCCACCGTGGTCAACTTCAGGAAGTTGTCGATGGTGCTGTCGGTTTCACCCTTGAGCAGGTCGCGCAGGTCGATACGGTCGCCTTCCGAGGCCTTGAAGTCCTTGATCACGTCGTTGCCGACGTCACCGGATCTCCAGACGAAGGTATCGGCACCGGTACCGCCGATCAGGATGTCATTGCCCTGGCCGCCGATCAGCGTGTCGTTACCCGTGCCGCCCAGCAGGATGTCGTTGCCCTTGCCCCCGTCCAGGTAGTCGTTGCCGCCCTGGCCGAACAGGATGTCATCACCCGAGCCACCCAGCAGGGTGTCATTACCGTCCTTGGCCCCCGAGGTGTTGAACTCGTTGTAGTGCTCGGTGATGTACTTGTGCACATCCTGGCCGGTGACGGCAGCAACCGCCACGCCGTTTTTCCCTGCCACGTAGGACTGGATAGCGTTGTAGCCCTCGCCGGTAATGCCCGGGAAGCTCACCAGGTCGCCAAACAGGATGTCGTTGCCGTCACCCCCATCGACACGGTCGGCACCCGGCAGGGTGGCCTCGCTGCTACCGAGGATGGCGTTGGCCAGATCCTTGGGATCGATGTTGGCTTGTGGCTTGTTATCGCTGTCGTACGGTTTCAACTGATCCAGGCTGACGCCACTGTTGAGGCCGATGGCTTCGACACCGCCGGTGGACAGGCCCTTGAGCAGTGCAAATGCGCTATTGGAGTTGGTGGTGGTGGCGGTGTCGGTATAGTTGCCATAACCGTCACGCACCGACAGCTCAAAAGTGCCATCCCCTTGGGCGTGGATGACTCCCGGGTTGTACTGCGACCAGCCCCCGTTGTTGATCCAGAGCGTCATTTTCCCGACAGCATCAATATCAATCAGGTGAGTCGAGTCGATAGTGATCCTGGTGGCGGTGCCTAAGGTGTAGTTGTTCATGTTGACGACATCATCCAGCTTGACGTTGCCGTACAAGGTCGGGTTGCCCTGCTCGCTGCGTTGGTAAAACGTCGGCTGGCCATCGGTGATGAAGTACGTTGTGTTGATTGCGCCAGTATTACTGGTCGCCTTGGCACTGTTGAAGAAGTTGGATGCGGCCTTGAACACGTCTTCGTAGTTGGTCCCGCCTTCAGACACCATCGAGTCCAGGACTTTCTGCAGGGCAGCCAGGGCGCCTGGGTCTTTCAGGTTGACCGTAACGGTCTGGTTGACTTGGGAATCGAAGTCGGCAAGGAAGATGTTCACGGTGCCAGAGGTGCTGGAGCCGATACTGTTTTTCAGTGAGTTGAACACGGTGGTCAGCGAGGCTTTCGCCGCCGCCACCGAGTCGTCGCCCATACTGCCCGACGTATCGATCATGAACGCGATGTTGTAGTTCTTGCCCTGGACCACGTTCAGGCCCGAAACGTCCGCCACAATGATGTCGTTGCCACTGGTACCGCTGACGTTGTCATCGCCCGAAGTCGCCGTGCTCCCGCTGTAGGTTGCCGGGTACACCTTGACCGGCAGATTCGCCACGGTTTGGGCCGAGCCGCCGAGGCTTTCGGTGGAGGTCGAGGTCACGGTCAGGTTGTACTGGCCGCTGGTGTAAGGCAGTGGCTTGAGGCTCAGGTTGTTGAGGTTCCAACCGGTGACGTCCACCTCGGTATGGCCCTGGGTCGCGGTGAAGGTATGCCCGGCACCATCGCTGAGCACTGCGCCCACCGGAATGCTGCCAATCTTCACGCTCAGGGTTTCCGAACCGTCGGTATCGGTCAGGCCGGTGGTGACCTTGGTCAGTTTGACCGTGCCGTTTTCCAGCCCTTCGTTGAGCTTGTACGCGTCGTAGTAGCCCTGGCCGTTGGTGCCGTGCAGGTCAGATACCTGCGCGCCGGCGCTGATCAGGTCGTTGATGCCGGTGTAGATCGGCATCGTGGTGTTGCTCAGGTTGGTTGCGGTGCCACCGTTGACCGACAGCTTGAGATCAAAGCTGCCCGGACCTGATTGGTTGGCATGGTAGATATCAATGCTGTAGTAGCCGTTGCTGGTCGGGGTGAACGTACCGTTGAACTGGCCGGAGTTGGAGCCCCAGGTACCGCTGGCCACATCTTTGCCGCCGATATTGACCAGGATGCTGTCATCGCCGTAGCCGCTGAAGGTGTACGACTTGCCGGCTTCCAGGTAGATCAGGCCGGAGGTCTTCGAGCCGGCACCGCCAGGCACATCTGCAGTAGGTAGGACGGTGGTCGAAACCGTCGTGCTGGTTGGCGTGCCGGCGTTATCGATGGCGTTTTTCAACACGGTCGGCGAGGCGCCGTTGCCGTTGGTGCCCAGGTTCGCAATGCTGTTCCAGCTCTGCTTGGTCAGGCCGACCGACGCAATGTTGTTATCGGCAACGCTCAAGGTCGGCGCATCTGCAACCGGGGTGATGTCGACTTTCACGGTGGTGCTGGTGCCCAGGTCCTTGCCATCGGTTGGCTGGAACTTGAACTGTGCGTAGTCCGCCTGCTTGTTGCCCACACCCGTGCCGCCGTAGCCGTCGGCTCCGGATTCGTTGGCGTTTGGCGTGAAGCGCAACTGGCCGCCGTCGATCTGCGCCTTGGTGAAGGTCTGGCCGGCGGTCACGTTGGTCCAGGTCGTGCCGTCCGCTGCCAGGTACTGCAGCTTGCCGGCCACCGGCAGCTCGGTGATTTTCACCCCGAGGCTGGCCTGCGGGGAATCCACATCGGTGACCCCAAAGTTGGCCCAGGTCAGCTTCAGCGGCGTGTCTTCGGTACCGGTGACGGCACTGCCAGTGGCAACCGGTGCGTCGTTGACCGCCACTACGTTGACCGTGGTAGTCGCCACGTTCGAGTAGTTGCCGCCATCGGTCACGGTCACGGTGATGGTCCGTGGCGTGGTGCTTGGGTCTTCGCTGCTGTTGCTGAACGTGATGTTCTTGATCTGCAACATGTAGTCAGCCAGCGACGCCGTACCGGTGAGGGTCAGGGTGATCTTGCCGGTGACCGGGTCCGTGACCGGGGTCACGGTAATGCCCGGGACGCTGGTGTAGCTCAACGAATCGTTCGGCTGAGTATTGGTCAGCACCACCGTGGCGCCCGTCAGCTGGGTGCTGTCCGGGTCGGTGATGCGGATGTCGGTGTCAGCAATCGACACGCCAGTGCCGCCTTCGGTGAACGTGGTCTTGAAGTCGTTACCGGTGGCGCCGCTGGAGTTGTTGGCGTCCAGGTCGATGGCCGGTGGTGCGTCGTTGTCGATGATCGACGTTTCGATTTTACCGTTGGTGGTGCTGATAGCCAGGTTCTCGAAATTGCCGCCGGAGGTCCCGGAGATACTGATCTCGAACTTCTCCGTAGGCTCGGTCAGCTTGTCGTCGATGGTCTTGATATCGAACGTCGCGCTGCTTTGGCCGGCCGGAATCTTCACGGTGTACACGCCGTTGAAGTCCGAACCGTCCTGGGCCACGCCTTTATACGAGAGCGTCACCGTGACTTCGGTGGCTGCCGGCTGGGTCAGGTTCAGCGTGTAGTGAGCGGTCTGGCCTTCGGTAACCGAGGTATCGCCCGCGATGGTGATCACGGTGTCGTTCGTCACGTCCGTTACCTTGGTAACCACTGGCGTGCCGACCGGGATCAGGTTTTCATACTTGTCGCCACCGCTGACCACGCTAGTGATCTTGGCGGAAATGTCCTTGGCGCCGATGTAGAAATCATTCGGCGCGGTGAAGTTGGCAGTGCTGCTGGTCTTGCCATTACCGATGGTAATGATCAAGTTGTTGTCCAGCTTGATCACCAGGTCGGAACCCACGTTGGTCACGGCCACGCCGTTCTTGTCTACCAAACTTGCGGTGTAGACGATCTGGCCGCCCTCGGCGACGCTGGTGGTGGCTGTCAGCACAACCTTCACATCGTCGATCGTGTCGTTGATCTGCGTCGTTGCGCCATCGCCTGCAACTACGAGTTTTTCGAAGTTGCCACCGTCGGTACCGGTGATCTTGACGGTCTGGGTGCTCTTGTCGATGAACACGTCATCGCCTGGAGCGTCCACTGTCACGGTGCCGACGGTTTCGCCGGCCTTGATGGTGATGGTTTGCTTGTTATCGAGCGTCAGGGTGACGTCGGTGTCAGCCTTGTTGCTCAAGGTGGCGGTGTAGGTGATCTTGCCGCCTTCGTTGACGGCGCTTGGCGCGGTCAGGGTGACGGTGGTGGTGTTATCGGTGCCTGGGGTATCAGTGACAGTCGTGGTGACCTTGTCGGTATTTGGAACCAGGTTTTCGAAGTGCGCGCCACCGGTGACTTCCTTGATGCCGGTAGTAACGGTTTGGTCGCCTTTGTAGACGTCGTCCGGCGCTACAACCGAAACGGTACCGCTCGACTTGTCCACACCGATGGTGATGACCTGGTTGTTATCCAGAGTCACAGTCACAGGGCTGGTGATGTTGGTTACCGGCGCACCGTTCTTATCCACCAAGGTGGCGGTGTAGACGATCTGGCCGCCTTCACCGACAGTTTTGGTCGCGGTCAGGATCACATCGACTTTGTCGATGGTGTCGTTGATCTGCGTCGTTGCACCGTTGCCCGCAACCACGAGTTTTTCGAAGTTGCCGCCGTCAGTGCCGGTGATCTTGACGGTCTGGGTGCTCTTGTCGATGAACACGTCATCGCCTGGAGCATCCACTGTCACGGTGCCGACAGTTTCGCCGGCCTTGATGGTGATGGTTTGTTTGTTGTCGAGGGTCAAGGTGACGTCGGTGTCAGCCTTGTTGCTCAAGGTAGCGGTGTAGGTGATCTTGCCACCCTCACTCACTTCCGACGGAGCCGTCAGCGTCACAGTTGTAGTGTTATCGGTACCTGGGGTATCAGTAACAGTCGTGGTGACCTTGTCAGTCCCAGGAACCAGGTTCTCGAAGTGCGCGCCACCGGTGACTTCCTTGATGCCGGTAGTAACGGTTTGGTCGCCTTTGTAGACGTCGTCCGGCGCTACAACCGAAACGGTACCGCTCGACTTGTCCACACCGATGGTGATGACCTGGTTGTTATCCAGAGTCACAGTCACAGGGCTGGTGATGTTGGTTACCGGCGCACCGTTCTTATCCACCAAGGTGGCGGTGTAGACGATCTGGCCGCCTTCACCGACAGTTTTGGTCGCGGTCAGGATCACATCGACTTTGTCGATGGTGTCGTTGATCTGCGTCGTTGCACCATTGCCCGCAACCACGAGTTTTTCGAAGTTGCCGCCGTCGGTACCGGTGATCTTGACGGTCTGGGTGCTCTTGTCGATGAACACGTCATCGCCTGGAGCATCCACTGTCACGGTGCCGACGGTTTCGCCAGCTTTGATGGTGATGGTTTGTTTGTTATCGAGGGTCAAGGTGACGTCAGTGTCAGCCTTGTTGCTCAAGGTGGCGGTGTAGGTGATCTTGCCGCCTTCGTTGACGGCGCTTGGCGCGGTCAGGGTGACGGTGGTGGTGTTATCAGTGCCCGGTGTGTCGGTCACGATGGTGGTGACTTTATCGGTACCTGGAACCAGGTTCTCGAAGTGCGCGCCACCGGTGACTTCTTTAATGCCGGTAGTGACGGTTTGGTCGCCTTTGTAGACGTCGTCCGGAGCCACAACCGAGACAGTCCCGCTCGACTGGTTCACGCCAATGGTGATGACCTGGTTGTTATCCAGGGTCACA
>NZ_JAAQWN010000021.1 GCF_012985465.1 Pseudomonas sp. WS 5079 | reverse complement strand
GAAACGATGCATCGCCGATGGTAGTGTGGGGTTTCCCCATGTGAGAGTAGGTCATCGTCAAGATTAAATTCCGAAACCCCAATTGCGAAAGCAGTTGGGGTTTTGTTTTGGGCGGTCGAAAAGGCGCGCGCAAAGACTAGCCCGCAACTTCCTGCTATCCACCCCAACTACCCTTCGGTCAATTCAATACAAAGTGTTTCGGTATTTTTGGTAAGGTGCAGCAGCTTTTTCAGGGACGGCCTTTCAACCGCAGGATGCGGCATCACCCTTATTCAACGAGATGCTGTAGAAATGCCCGAAGCCATACCGATCAAAGACCACGAAAAAGAGCACCTCCTGGTCAACAAGCGCCTGCTGGCCTGCGCAATACTGGTGCTTGGCATCACCTGCGCCCTGGTCGCCCGCATGTATTTCCTGCAAGTGGTGGAGTTCGACTATCACTCCACCATCTCCGAAAACAACCGTGTCCACGTCCTGCCCATCACCCCGACCCGCGGCCTGATCTATGACCGTAACGGTGTGGTTCTGGCCGATAACCGTCCCAGTTACAACCTGACCATCACCCGCGAACGGGCTACCGACCTGAAAGGGGAGCTGGACTCGATCATCGCTCTGCTGCACCTGCCCCCCGAAGACCGCGCCGTATTCGACAAGGCCCTGAAGCAAGCCCGCCACCCGTTCGTGCCCGTGACGTTGTTCTATGAGTTGACTGAAGAACAGATCGCCATATTGGCCGTCAACGAATTCCGCCTGCCAGGCGTGGATGTCGAGCCGCAGTTCGTGCGGCACTACCCGCTGGGTGCACACTTTGCGCATTCCATTGGTTACGTGGGGCGCATCAACGAGAAGGAGTCCAAGGAGCTGGATTCGGTCGAATACCGTGGCACGCAATCGATTGGTAAAACCGGCATCGAGCGCTTCTATGAGTCGCAGTTGCACGGCCATGTGGGTTATGAAGAGGTCGAGACCAATGCCCAGGGTCGGGTCTTGCGGGTGCTCAAGCATACCGATCCGGTTCCCGGCAAAAATATCGTCCTGAGCCTGGATATCAAGCTCCAGGAAGCCGCCGAAGAAGCCCTGGGCGACCGTCGCGGGTCAGTAGTAGCCCTCGACCCGCAAACCGGCGAAGTCCTGGCGATGGTCAGCAAACCCAGCTTTGACCCCAACTCGTTCGTCACCGGCATTAGTTTCAAGGAATATGCCGCGCTCCATGACTCCCTCGACCGGCCCTTGTTCAACCGCGTGCTGCGCGGGCTGTATGCGCCAGGCTCGACGATCAAGCCGGAAGTGGCCATCGCCGGTCTCGACAGTGGCGTGGTCACCGCGCAAACCCGGGTCTTCGACCCCGGCTACTACCAACTGCCGGACTTTGATCACAAGTACCGCAACTGGAACCACAGCGGTGATGGCTGGGTGGATATGGACGCCGCCATCATGCGTTCCAACGACACCTACTTCTACGACCTGGCCCACAAGCTGGGGATCGATCGCCTGCACGACTACATGGCCGAATTCGGTCTTGGCCAGAAAGTCTCCCTGGACATGTTCGAAGAGTCGGCCGGCCTGATGCCATCCCAGGCCTGGAAGCGTGCCACCCGGCGCCAGCCCTGGTTCCCGGGCGAAACCGTGATCCTCGGCATCGGCCAAGGCTATATGCAGGTCACCCCGTTGCAATTGGCCCAGGCCACCGCGCTGATCGCCAACAAGGGCGTGTGGAATCGTCCGCACCTGGCCAAGACCATCGACGGTGTGCCACCCGTGGACGAGAACCCGATGCCCAATGTCGTGCTCAAGAACCCCCGCGACTGGGATCAGGTCAACCACGGCATGCAAATGGTGATGCACGACCCGCGCGGGATTGCCCGGGCGTCGGCCGCCGGTGCGCAGTATCGGATCGCGGGCAAGAGTGGTACCGCGCAGGTGGTGGCAATCAAGCAGGGCGAGCGCTACAACCGCCTGAAGACTCGCGAGCGCAACCGCGACAACGCATTGTTCGTCGGCTTCGCCCCGGCCGAGCACCCCAGGATCGTGATTTCAGTGATGATTGAAAACGGCGAGGCGGGCGGCCGGGTGGCAGGCCCGGTGGTGCGCCAGATCATGGATGCCTGGTTGCTCGATCAACAAGGCCACCTGAAACCGCAGTACGCCACGCCGGCCAAGACATCGGGCGACCCTCGTGTCTAGCGCCAGTATCGTCAAGCCGTCTTGAGCGAGGTTCCACTGGGGTAGATAAGCGATTGCATTTAGCCACAGCCTGCGCAGATAATGAGATGAATTATCATTAACGTGCTTGGCTGCCCGCGTGTCTACTCCTACCGATCCCAAGGTCCTTCTGGCAACGCTTTATGACGACAACCATCGCTGGTTGCGCGCCTGGTTGTATCGTCAGCTCAAGTGCCCGCAAGATGCCGCGGACCTGACCCAGGACACGTTTATCCGCATTCTGGATGCGCGCCAGCTCCATCAACTCGACGAGCCCCGCGCGTTTCTCAGCACCGTGGCGCGCCGCTTGTTGTTCAGCTTCTGGCGACGCAAACGGTTGGAGCAGACCTACCTCGACAGCCTGGCGCAGTTGCCGCACGCCTACACCCCTTCGGAAGAAGACCTGGCCCTGGTGCGCGAAGCGCTGGAAAGCATCGATCGCCTGCTCAATGGCCTACCGCCGCGTGTCCGGCAGATCTTTATGCTCAATCGCCTCGAGGGCTTGTCGCAGCCCGTCATCGCCCAGCAGTTGAGCGTGTCGCTGGCCACGGTAGAGCGTGATCTGCGCCGGGCTTTCCTGCATTGCCTGGCCGAGTCGGCGGACCTGACATGAGCCATCCCAAGGTGGACGCCACCACCCGCGCCGCCGTGGATTGGCTGCTACGCCTGGAGGCCGGGGCTGACGACCCCGCGCTGCGTCAAGCCTTCGAAGCCTGGCTGCGGGCCAACCCCCAGCACACCGTCGCCTGGCAGCGTGTGGGCAGTTTGCTGCAGCAGCCGATTGCTGATTTGCAGCGCGTCGAGGCCCGTAGCCCCGGCCAATTGCGCGCCGTTACCCAGGCCCTGGCGACGCCGGATTCCGAAGCGCGGCGCAAGGTACTGCGCGGTGGCCTGGCCCTGATGTTGTTCGGTGTCAGCGGTGCGGCGATCTTTGACCGCGCCCAACCGCTCAATGGCCTGTGGGCCGACCGCCACACCGCCACCGGTGAGCGCAAGACTTTCGCCTTGGCCGATGGCAGCCGCCTGAGCCTCAATGCCCGCAGTTCGGTGGACATCCACTTCAGTGACAGCCGTCGCCTGGTGCGCCTGCGTGAGGGCCAAGTGTTCGTGGACGTCGCCGCCGACCCGCGCCGGCCGTTTGTGATCGCCACCGACCAGGGCGAAGTCCAGGCCCTGGGCACGCAATTCATGGTGCGCCAGGAGGCCACCGGCAGCCTGACCTCGGTGCAGTTGCACAGCGTCCAGGTCACCACGCTCGGCGGCAGCCAGCGCCGTGTAGAGGCGGGGGAGGCGGCGTGGTTCAGCGATGTCGATGTGCGCCCGGTACCGCTCTCGGTACGCAGCCGCGCGGACTGGCGTGACGGCCGCGTGGATATCCGTGATGAGCCCTTGGGCCTGTTGATCGACGCCCTGCGGCCGTATCGCCGGGGCGTGTTGCGGGTCAGTGAGCAAGCCGCAAAAGTACGCGTCTATGGCGTGTACCCACTGGATGATCCGGCGCAAACCCTGGAGTCGCTGGCCCAGACCTTCCCCCTGCGCATCAGTCACTACGGCCCCTGGTTGACCCTGATAGACGTGCGTTGAGCCGACAATGGGAATTATTTTCACTCAGCGTGAGGGGGTCGCCGATCTCGCGAGTCAAGGTTAGGGAACGCCAACCTGACAATGAGCATCCTCACCCTATGGCACCCTTGATGATCCGTCCCTGCCTGTTGACCCTGGCCGTAACCCTGGCGGTGGTCGGCCACCCCGTGGCCGCCCTGGCCGATACGGCCGCCAGCACCCAGCAATATTTCAATCTGCCCGCTGCAGCCCTCGGCGATAGCCTGAGCCGGCTGTCGCGGGAAAGCGGGCGCACGCTGTCGGTCAGCCCGGCCTTGCTGCAAGGCCGCCGCGCGCCGGCGCTGCAGGGCCAATACAGCCCTGAACAGGCCGCGCAACACTTGCTGGCCGGCAGCGGCCTGGGCCTGACCGTCACCGACAATGGCACCTGGAGCCTGTACCTGCTGCCCGAAGGCGGCGCCTTGAACCTTGGCGCCACCACCGTCACCGGCCTGGTAGCAGAAAATGCCTGGGGCCCGGTGGATGGCTATGTGGCCACCCGCAGCGCCACGGCCACCAAGACCGATACACCGATCCTGGAAATCCCGCAGACCGTCAACGTGGTTACCGCCGACCAGGTCAAGGTCCAGGGCGCACGCAACCTGACCCAGTCCTTGCGCTACACCCCAGGCGTCGATACCAACGGCTACACCGATCGCAACACCATCGCCGACGAGCTGACCAGCCGTGGCTTCGCGCCCACCTTGTTGTATCTCGATGGCGCCTATCTGCCTTACGCCGGCAGCCTCGGTGGCGCGCCACAGATCGATCCCTACACCCTGGAACGCATTGAAGTGCTCAAGGGCCCGGCCTCAGTGCTGTTCGGGCAGAACCAGCCGGGTGGCATGATCAACCTGGTGTCCAAGCGGCCCACCACCGAGGCCCGGCACCAGGTCAAGTTTGGCCTGGGCAGTTACGACCGGGTCAATGGCGCCCTGGATTTCAGCGGCCCCCTCGATGAGGCAAAAACCTTGAGCTACCGCCTGATCGGCCTGGTCCGCGACGGTAACGAGATGGTCGACCATGCCACCGACAGCCGCACCTTGCTGGCCCCCAGCCTGACCTGGGCGCCCACGGATGACACTGCCCTGACGATCTATGGGCAGATCCAGCGTGACAAATCCCTGGCCGACTACCAGGCGTTGCCGGCCATTGGCACCCTGTACCGCAACTCCAAGGGCCAGCACATCGACCGCGACACCTTCCTCGGCGACTCCGACTGGAACAACTACATTCGCGATCAGTATGTGCTGGGCTATGACTTCTCCCATGCCTTCAACGACAACCTGGAATATAGCCAGACCGCACGGTTTACCGACGTCAACGACCGCTACAAAGGTTTCTACCTGAACCGCTTCGTCGAACTGCCCGATGGCAGCACCGACGACACCCGCGCCAGCCGCACCAAGCTCGACTGGCGCCAACACAACAGCGCCTACACCCTCGATAACAACCTGCAGGCCAAGTTCGCCACCGGTGCCCTGGAACACACCTTGCTGGTGGGCTTCGATCACCGCGAGTTCACCCGTAAATATCAGGGCTACAACCTCTCCGGCGCAGAAATCATCGACCTCTACAAACCGTCCAACTACCACACCTTTGGCCAGCCGCAACTGACCACCAAGTGGAACAACACGGTCAAGCAGACCGGCCTGTATGCCCAGGACCAGATCAAGTTCGACCGTTTCATCCTCACCATGGGCCTGCGTGAAGACTGGGCCGAAGTGATCAATCGCGACCTGCTGGACCACAGCACGGTGTCGCAGAAAGACAAGCAACTCACGCGTCGCGTCGGCCTGACTTACCTCACCGACTTCGGCCTGGCGCCCTACGTCAGTTATGCCGAGTCGTTTCTGCCCAGCGTCGGCCGGCTGGCCCCGGAGCGTGGCGGCGGCGCCTATAAACCGGTGGAAGGCGAGCAGTATGAGGCGGGCCTCAAATACCAGCCCAACGACCAGTCGCTGCTGACCTTGTCGGTGTTCCAGATCAAACAGAAAAACGTCCTGACCGGCGATCTGGTCTATCGCGAATACCAGTTGCAGGAAGGCGAAGTGCGTTCGCGGGGCGTGGAATTTGAAGGCAAGGCCCGGTTTGGCCAGGTGGAGTTGATCAGTGCGCTGTCGTACCTGGACGTGATCTATACCAAGAGCAACTACGGCGAAGAGGGTAACCGCAGCGAGGCGCAGGCGCCTTGGAGCGCCAGTACCTGGGCCGACTACCACTTTGCCGGCGATACCCTGGCCGGCCTGACCGTAGGCGGTGGTGCGCGGTATACCGGGAAGAAGTACGGCGACTCGGCCAACACCTTCAAGACCCCGTCGTTCGTGGTCTTTGACGCCACCGTCAGCTACGACCTGAGCCGCGTCAGCCCCACATTCAAGGGGGCCGAAGCCAGCCTCAACGTGCAGAACCTGTTTGACCGCGAGTACGTCTCGTCCTGCAACTACTCCTTTGGTTGCTATTACGGCCAGGAGCGCACTGCGTCCCTGGCCGTGTCCTACGATTGGTGAGCTACTTGATCACCACCGGGTTCACCGGCGCGCCGCTGCCACCGACAATCTTCAACGGCGCGGCGGTGTAGAGGAACTTCCACTGGCCGTCGTCGGCACAATCGGCGGCCAGATCCTCCAGCAGCACGATCTCGGTAAAGGCGATGCCGAGGTTGCGCATCAGCGCGCAATGCAACGGAATCTGCACCCCCGACACCGGATCGGTGATCACTTCGTTAGCGATGGTATCGGTCACCAGGTTGGGGATTTCCATGGCGTGGAACCACTCCACCAGTTCCCGGCTGTAGGTCAGGCCGGGCTCCACCAGGTCCTTGAAAAACTCGGTCTTGCCATACTCGTAGAAGGCGCCCATGGAGCCGGTACGGATGATCAGGATGTCGCGCTTTTCGATGGTCACCCCCTGGGCCTTCGCGGCGGCCAGCAAGTCCAGGTGGTTGAAGGTTTCGCCACGGCCCAGGTATTTCTTGCCGCGATGGCGGGCCATGTCGATCAGCACTGCGCGCCCGACCACGCCGCGCTCGGCAATCGCCAGCACACTGGCCTTGGCCATGCCGCCGACGGTGCTCATGGCGTCGTAGCCGTTCCACAGTTGATTGTCGTACCAGGCATGCCCGAGGGCGTCGTACTGGGTCGAGCCTTGCAGCTGCATGAAGATCACATCGTCGCAATACGCCGCGCCGCCGGTCATTTCGGGTTGCTTGCCGAAGTGGTAGTGGCTGTGATCCAGGGTGTTGAAGCGCATCGACGGGTTGCGCGCGGGCCACATCGGGTCGCCGCCCGGATGGCCGATCTGCACTTGCAGGGTGAAGGTCTTGCCCTGGCGCACCGCGGCCACGCCGCGCAGCACTTCGGTTTCGGTCAGGTAATTGAGGGCGCCGACTTCATCGTCCGGTCCCCATTTACCCCAGTTCTTTGGCAGGCCTTCGAGTAGCTGCTTGGTGCTCGGTTCGTTCTTGTTATGTAAGTCGCACATATCGACTCCGATCCCTTTGGTCGTTGAGTTACACGCAGCGCCCACCGTCGACTTCAAGGCAGGTGCCGGTGATAAAGGCCGCTTCGTCCGAGGCCAGGTACAGGCAGGCATTGGCCACGTCTTGCGGGGTGGAAAAACGTCCCAGGGGGATGGTTGCCATGAACTTCTGACGGTTTTGCGGGGTGTCCGGCACGCCCATGAACTCACTGAGCAACGCGGTTGCGCCGACCACCGGGTTCACGCAATTGACGCGGATATTGTCCGGCCCCAGCTCCGCCGCCATGGTCTTGCTCATGACCACCACCGCGCCCTTGCTGCCGTTATACCAGACCAGTCCCGGGCGTGGGCGGATCGCGGCGGTCGAAGCAATATTGACGAACACGCCGGCGCCCTGGCCGCGAAAGTGCGGCACAAAATGCCTGGCGCTGAGGAAGATGCTTTTGACGTTGACCGCGAACACCCGGTCGAACTCGGCCTCGTCCACCTCCAGCATCGGCCGGTTGCGGTGGGTGGTGCCGGCGTTGTTGATGACGATATCCAGCCCGCCGAATTGCTCCAGGGTCGCGCGCAGCAGCGCGCCCACGCTTTCGTCGTTGGCCACATTGACCTCGACGAAATGGGCATGGCCGCCGGTGGCGGCGATCTCATTGACCACCCGCTGGCCGCCGGTGGCGTTCATGTCGGCGACGATCACCCGCGCACCCTGTTGGGCGAAGGTCTTGGCGATCCCTTCACCAAAGCCGGAACCGGCACCAGTGACGATGGCAACTTTGTTTGCTAGACGCATGGAGTGTGCTCCTTTCTTGTTGTTGTAACGGCTTAGCCGTGTTTGATCGCGATGGTCTTCAAGGTGGTAAAGCCCAGCAGGGCCTCGAAGCCTTTTTCCCGGCCATAACCGCTGGCCTTGACGCCGCCGAAGGGCAGTTCAACCCCGACGCCGGCCCCGTAGTTATTGATAAATACCTGGCCACAGCGCAGCTTGCGCGCCAGGCGCATTTGCCGTGCGCCGTCGCGGGTCCATACGCCGGCGACCAGGCCGAACTCGGTGCCATTGGCCAGGCGGATCGCCTCGGCTTCGTCGTTGAAAGGCATCACGGCCAACACCGGGCCGAAGACTTCCTCCCGGGCCAGGCGGCTGTCGGGCGGCACGTCGCGAAACAGCACCGCTTCCTGGAAGTAACCACCACTGCCGGCCTCGGCCACCACCTGGCCGCGCGCGGCCACCGTGATGCCGGCCTGTTCGGCCTCGCGCACGAACTCACGTACCTGGCGTTGCTGCTTCTGGTTGATCAGTGGGCCCATGTCCAGGTCCAGCGCCGAAGGCCCGGTGCGCAGTTCGCGAAAACGCTGGCTGAGTTGCTCCACCAGCGCCTCATAAATGCTGCGCTCCACCAGCAGCCGGCTGCCCGCCGAACAGGTCTGCCCGCAGTTCTGCACAATGGCGTTGACCAGCACCGGCAAGGCTTGCTCCAGGTCGGCATCGGCGAATACCAGCTGCGGTGATTTCCCGCCCAGTTCCAGGGTCACCGGGCAGTGCCGTTCAGCGGCGGCCTTGGACACCGCCGTGCCGGTCAGGGTGGAACCGGTAAACGAGATGTGATCGATACCCGGGTGGCTGCACAACGCCGCGCCAGCCTCGTAGCCATAGCCGGTCACCACATTGATCGCACCGGCCGGGAAGCCCACTTCGGCGGCAATCTGCGCCAGGCGCAGCAACGACAGGCTGGCATCCTCGGCCGGCTTGACCACACAGGCGTTGCCCGCCGCCAGGGACGCACCGACGCTGCGGCCGAAGATCTGCATCGGGTAGTTCCACGGGATGATATGCCCGGTTACCCCATGGGGCTCGCGCACCGTCAGCACCGTGTAGCCGTTCTGATAAGGCAGGGTCTCGCCGTGCAACTTGTCGGCCGCGCCAGCGTAGTACTCGAAATAACGGGCGAGGGCGGTGGCATCGGCCCGCGCGACTTTCAGCGCCTTGCCAGTGTCCCGCGCCTCGATCTGCGCCAGTTCTTCGTGATGCTCCAGCACCGCCGCGCCAAGCCTGGCCAGCAGGCGGCTGCGCTCCAGGGCCGACAACGTGCCCCACGGCCCATCGAAGGTTTCGCCTACGGCCAGGCGCGCGGCGCGGACGGCGGCGTCCACATCGGCAGCGGTGCCCCGGGCGATGCTGGAGTAGGTTTCGCCGCTGCTGGGATCGATCACCGGGATGTCTTCCAGGGACGTCGAGGCTTGCCATTGGTTGGCGATGTAATGTGCGTTGATCATGTTCAGCTCCTGTTCCCGGCGATGCATTCGGCGATGGCCACGCCCACTTCGATCGTACTGGCGCTGCCGCCCATTTCCCGGGTGCGCGGGCCTTGCGCAAGCACCGTCTCGATGGCCGAGACAATCGCTGCTGCGGCCTGCTGGTACAGCGGGTCGCCATTGCCCAGGTGCTCGATCATCAACGCAGCCGACCAGATCTGCCCGATGGGGTTGGCCACGCCCAGCCCGGCAATGTCCGGCGCCGAACCGTGTACCGGCTCGAACAGCGACGGGTAGCGCCGCTCGGGGTTGAGGTTGGCCGAGGGGGCAATGCCGATGGTGCCGGTGCAGGCCGGGCCGAGGTCGGAGAGGATGTCGCCAAACAGGTTGGAGGCCACCACCACATCGAACCAGTCCGGGTGCTGCACAAAGTGTGCGCACAGTATGTCGATGTGGAATTTGGCGCTCTTGACGTCCGGGTAGCGCTGGGCGATCAGGTTCACCCGCTCGTCCCAGAACGGCATGGTGATGGAAATGCCGTTGGATTTGGTGGCGGCCACCAGGTGCTTGCGTGGTCGCTGCTGGGCGAGTTTGAAGGCGTAGTCCACCACCCGGTCCACGCCTTCGCGGGAGAAGATCGACTCCTGCACCGCGATCTCGCGCGGCGTGCCTTCCCACATCCGCCCGCCGACGCTGGAGTACTCGCCCTCGGTGTTCTCGCGTACCACGATAAAGTCGATATCCCCCGGCACACGGCCGGCAAGCGGGCAGGGCACGCCGGGCATCAGGCGTACCGGGCGGATGTTAACGTACTGGTCGAACTGGCGGCGGATCTTGAGCAGTGACTCCCACACCGCCGTATGGTCGGCGATGATGTCCGGGGCACCCACGGCGCCGAAGAAGATCGCATCATGGCTGCCGATCTGCTCGGCCCAATCGTCCGGCATCATGGTGCCGTGGGCCAGGTAGTGCTCGCTGCACCAGGCAAAGTGATCGAACTCAAACGCAATCCCGAAGCGCCGGCTGACGGCCTCCAGTACGCGCAGGCCTTCGGGCACCACCTCGCGGCCGATACCGTCGCCGGGAATCACCGCAATACGATGGCGGGTGCTGGTCGTGGAATTGGACACGCCGTGTCTCCTGTTTTTGTTGTTGTCAGTGAGGCGGGGACATTCTTGGCACAGGTGCAGCGGTGGGGGAATTGCTGATTACAGAAGCGGCCTTCGCAAAAATCGAAGGCCAGTGATCAGTCGCAGTGGCAGGCAACCAGGTAGTCGAATAATGCCAGGCTCGTCGGAGACGGCTGTTGCTGGCGCATGCAGAGGTACATCTGGCGATCGGCCCAAGGGTCGTCGATTTCGATAAAGCGCAAGGCCATCTCCTTGCGAAAGATCTGCACCGCGCCCTGGGGCAACACGCCAACCCCTTGCCCGGCGGCAATCAGCCGGCACACCGCTTCAAAGCTGCGTACCTGCACCCGCAGGCGCAGCGGCATGCCAATCGCGGCGGCGGCTTCGGTGATCAGCGCGGTGATGGCGGCGTTATCCTCCAGGCCCACAAAGTCATAGCCCAGCAAATCGGCAAAGCGCGCATGGCGCATCTTGAACGGATGATCATCGGGCACCAGCAGGCACAGGCGGTCCTGGCAGTACGGGGCAAAGCGCAAGTCCTCGCCGCCCGGCTGGGTGGTGACGATGCCCACATCGGCCACGCCATCGCGCACCGCCTGCAGGATTTCGCGGCTGCGCTCTTCGCGGATATCCAGGCGGATGCCGGGGTGCAGAGCGTTCCACTGGGTCAGTTGGCGGGGCAGTTGCTGGCTCATTGCCGAACTGTTGGCATACAGGCACACGCGGCCGGTGGCGCCCTTGGCGTAGTCGGCGAGGTCAGCGTGCATCCCATCCACTGCGCGCAAAATCGCCAACCCATGCTCGACCAACACCTCGCCGGCCGCCGTGGGCGAGACGCCAGTGGAGGAGCGGTGTAACAGGGCGACCTTGAAATGCTGCTCGAGCAACGATAGGCGCCGGCTGGCCGCTGACAGCGAGAGGTGCGACTGCTCGGCCGCCCGGGACAGGCTGCCGAGCTTGACCGTCTTGAGGAACAGCTCGATGGAGGTGAGATCGGGGGCCATGCCAGAGTCCTTGTGCGCGGTCTGTGAAAACTACGCAGTTGGGACAGGACTGTCCAATCGTCTGATACAACGTTGGAGGCGCCGCCGATCCCTTGTGGGAGCTGTCGAGCCCCGGCGAGGCTGCGATGGCGGCGGCATTGCCAGCATTGATGGTGACTGACCCACCGCCATCGCAGCCTCGCCGGGGCTCGACAGCTCCCACCTTTAATCTTTGCTGCCTTGAGTAAAGTGCCGGTTAGAACTCGATGCTCGCCGACAGCTTGGCCACCCGTGGGTCGCCCTGGGTCAGGTAGCCGCCCATTGCCGACTCCCAGTATTTGGTATTGGCCACATTGTCCACGTTCAGCCCCAGGGTGACGTCGCGCTGGTCCACTTTGAAGTTGTAGCGTGCGCCCAGGTCAAAGCGGTTCCAGGCCGGCAGGCTGAGGTTGTTGGAGGCATCCACGTACTGCCCGCCGGTACGCAACATGCGCCCGCTGAGGGTCACGCCTTGCAGGCCAGGCACATCCCATTCCACACCGGCATTGAGCTGGAACGACGGCACGCCAATCGCGCGGTTGCCGTCGTTGGCGCCGTTCTGGGTGCCCTTGAGCTCGGTTTTCATCACCGTCGCACCGCCGAGCAAGCGCAGGCCGGCCAGCGGTTCGCCGAATACGTTGAGCTCTACGCCTTTGTTGATTTGCTCGCCTTCACGCACGAAGCGTGCAGTGGTGGCATCGATGATCTGGGTGTAGCCGGCGCCGGGCTGCTCGATGCGATACACGCCCAGGGTCGCGCCGTAGGTGCCCATGTCAACCTTGACCCCGGCCTCGATCTGCTTGGAGCGTGCCGGCGCGAACGCCTGGCCACCGCCAATCACCGTACGCCCAGAGGAGTTAACCGGCGAAACAGGCCCCTTGGCCAAACCTTCAATCCGATTGGCATACAGCGACACATGCTCCCAAGGCTTGAACACAATGCCGTACACCGGTGTGGTGATCGACTGATCGTAGTTGGCCGTGCGGCTGCCGCTCATATAGTTGTAGCCCTGCACCACCATTTGCTGATGGCGCAGGCCCAGGGTGACCAACAAGCGATCATCGATAAAACCAACGGTGTCGGACACCGCCGCGCTGCGCATGAAGGTCTTGGCGGTGATGGTCGGGTCGCTGAAGTCGGTGCCAGGGGTATTGCGCGGGCTGTTCAGGCGCGGTTCGGCGCCGGTTACCGGGTGGTAGATATTGGTGCTGGTCTTGGCGCTGTCGAACACATAGGCGTTGCGCGCCTCGGTCCAGATCCCGGCCAGGCCGAAATTCAGGCGGTGGCTCACCGGCCCGGTCTGGAAATTGCCCTTCAAGCCGGCCATGGCGCTGCTGTTGTCTTCTTCGTGGGCGATGGTCGAGGCGCTGGTCTGGGCATTGCCCAGGTTGTCGTTGACGGTCACCGAGGAATACCGGCCCATCTCCCGGGTATGCTTGGCACCGCCCGCCGCGTAGGCGGTCCAGTTGTCGTTCAGGTCGTACTCGGCGCGCAGCATGCCCAGGGTGTCTTCAATATTGGTTGCGCTCCAGCGCGGCGCGTAGTTGGTGTCGGCGGAAGGGGCGTCGGGTACGTGGGTCACCAGGGGGCCGAGGAACACCGAGTTGCGCCCGCCATTGACGCGCTGCTTCTGATACGCGAAATCCCCCGACAGGCGCAATGCATCACCACGGTAATCCAGGCCGACGGCAAACAGCTTGGAGCGCTGGTTCTCATTGTCGGTGGCGGTATCGCCTTCACGCTGGGACAGGTTCACCCGCGCCCCAAAACGATTGTCTTCACCAAAACGCTGGCCGAGATCCAGGTGCTGGCCAATCCGGCCTTCGCTACTGATATCGGTGCTGAAGCGGCGCAGCGGCACGTCGTCGGCGCGCTTGGGTTGCAGGTTCACGCCGCCGCCGATGCCGGAGCCGGAGGGCGTTACCCCGTTGATAAAGGCGTTGGGGCCCTTGAACACTTCCACCCGCTCCAGGGCGTCGGTGGACATGATCTGCCTGGGCAGGATGCCGTACAGACCGTTGTAGGAAATGTCGTCGCCATTCAGTGGCAGGCCACGAATCACGAACAATTGCGACTGGTTGGCGTAACCCGAGGCCTGGCGCACGGACGAGTCGTTGAGCAGTACATCGCCTACCGTCTCGGCCTGTTGGTCGCGAATCAGTTGTTCGGTGTAGGAGGCCATGCTGAACGGCACGTCCATGATGTCCTGGTTGCCCAAGACCCCCAACTGCCCGCCGCGTGCGACCTGGCCGCCGGCGTACACCGGGGGCAGGGCGCCGGGGATGATGGATTCGGCGCTGATGCTGGTTGCCCCCAATTCCAGGGCCTGGCCATTGCTCGCATCCTGTGGGGTTTGTTGGGGGGCGCTGTGGACAGCAAAGCTCAGGGAGCAGCACAGGGCGAGCAGGGTCGGGCGAAACGGCACGGCGAGTCGGGTACAAGTGGGCATGGTCGATCCGGACGGCGAAGCGTCAATGTGAGGAAGGGGGCAACAACGTTGCGCTTCCTCGTTGCGCGAATACGACTCCAGTGCAAATGATAATAAATGCTAAATGATATTTCACAAACTGATTTGTGATGTATGACTTTTCTGAAGGGCAAAAAATTTCTATTAAGGCCTGATGGCGGATGCCGAGTAGAATCGCGCCCTGAAAGCGATTCCTGAGGTGCGGCAAGGTGGATTTACAGCAGGGTTTTGTCCTGACCCGGCATTGGCACGACACCCCGGCGGGCACGCAGGTCAGCTTCTGGCTGGCGACCGACCAGGGGCCGCGGTATATCCGTCTACCGGTGCAGCCTTCGGTGATGTTTATTCCGTTGGCCCATCGCGAGCACGCGCAACGGGTGCTCAAGGGCGAGCGCGACGTGGAACTGCGCCCGCTGCAGCTGTGTGATTTCCACCACCGCCCGGTCCTGGGCCTCTACACCCGCCAGCATCGCCAGGCGATGGACCTGGAAAAACGCCTGCGCCAGGCCGGCGTGGATGTCTACGAAGGCGATGTGCGCCCGCCCGAGCGCTATATGATGGAGCGCTTCATCACCGCACCGGTGGCATTTGGCGGCACGCCCGGCGAGGGCGGGATGTTGCTGGAGGCGCAGATGAAGCCCGCGCCCGACTACCGCCCGGCGTTGAAGCTGGTGTCGCTGGATATCGAAACCACCGCGCGCGGCGAGCTGTATTCCATCGCCCTGGAAGGCTGCGGCGAGCGCCAGGTGTATATGCTCGGCCCGCCGAACAAAACCTGCGCGGTGGATTTCAAGCTCGAATACTGCGACAGCCGCGCCCAACTGCTGGAGCGCCTCAACCAGTGGCTGGCGCAATACGACCCCGACGCGATCATCGGCTGGAACCTGGTGCAGTTCGACCTGCGGGTCCTCCACGAGCATGCCCAACGCCTTAACGTGCCATTGCTGCTTGGCCGTGGCGGCGAGGCTATGGCCTGGCGCGAGCACGGCAGTCGCCACCATTTCTTCGCCGCCGCTGCCGGGCGGTTGATCATCGATGGCATCGAGGCCTTGCGCTCGGCGACCTGGACTTTTGAGTCATTCAGCCTGGAAAACGTCGCCCAGACCCTGCTGGGCGAAGGCAAGTCGATCGCAACGCCGTATCAGCGCATGGACGAGATCAACCGCATGTTCGCCGAGGACAAGCCCGCCCTGGCGCGCTACAACCTCAAGGACTGCGAGTTGGTGACGCGGATTTTCGAGAAAACCGAGTTGCTCAAGTTCCTTCTGGAACGGGCCAGCGTTACCGGCCTGCCGGCAGATCGCAACGGTGGTTCGGTGGCGGCGTTCACCCATTTGTATATGCCGCTGATGCATCGCCAGGGCTTTGTCGCGCCCAACCTGGGGGACAAACCGCCCCAGGCCAGCCCCGGCGGTTTTGTCATGGACTCGCGGCCGGGGCTGTACGAGTCGGTGCTGGTGCTGGACTACAAAAGCCTTTATCCGTCGATCATTCGCAGCTTCCTGATCGACCCCGTGGGCCTGATCGAAGGCCTGCGCCATCCTGACGACAGCGAGTCGGTGGAAGGCTTTCGCGGCGCGCGCTTTTCCCGCACCCGGCATTGCCTGCCGGCCATTGTGGCGCGGGTCTCCGAAGGCCGCGAAGTGGCCAAGCGCGAGCATAACGCGCCGTTGTCCCAGGCCCTGAAGATCATCATGAATGCCTTCTACGGCGTGCTCGGCTCCAGCGGCTGTCGGTTCTTCGACACGCGGCTGGCGTCGTCGATCACCCTGCGCGGCCACCAGATCATGCGCCAGACCCGCGAACTGGTCGAAGCCCAGGGTTATGAGGTGATCTATGGCGACACTGACTCCACCTTTGTCTGGCTCGGCAGTGCCCATTCCCAGGAGGACGCCGCGCGCATCGGCCAGGACCTGGTGCAACACGTCAACCAATGGTGGCGCGAGCGCCTGCACAGCGAATTCGGCCTGCAAAGCGCCCTCGAACTGCAATACGAAACCCACTTCAGCCGCTTCCTGATGCCGACCATCCGCGGGGCGGAAGAGGGCAGCAAGAAGCGCTATGCAGGCCTTGTGACCCGCGCCGATGGCAGTGAAGAAATGATCTACAAAGGCCTGGAAACCGTGCGCAGCGACTGGTCGCCCCTGGCCCGCCAGTTCCAGCAGGAGTTGTACCAGCGCATCTTCCATCGCCAGCCCCATCAGGATTACGTGCGTGACTACGTGCGCCGCACCCTCAGCGGCGAGTTCGATGAGCTGCTGATCTACCGCAAGCGCCTGCGCCGGCAACTGGGCGACTACGAACGCAACGTGCCGCCCCATGTACGGGCCGCGCGCCTGGCGGATGAATACAACGACCGCCAGGGCCGCCCGCGCCAGTACCAGAACGGTGGCTGGATTCGCTACGTGATCACCGTCAACGGCCCCGAGCCCCTGGAAGTACGCCAGGCACCGATTGACTACGACCACTACGTCACCCGGCAATTGCAGCCGGTGGCCGATGCGATCCTGCCGTTTGTCGATGATGATTTCAGCACCCTGGTCGGTGGTCAGATGGGCTTGTTTTAACCCCTGGAACACGTTTCACTCTGGACGCTGAATCTCCAGGAGGAAGGCCCATGTACACGCTCTACGGTACGCAAAGCTCTGGCTCATGCATCGTCGAAATCGCCCTGCAACGTTGCGGCGTGCCGTGGCAGCAGGTCGATGCCAGTCCCTGGGGCGATGCGGCGGGGATGGAGGCCCTCGGGCGGATCAACCCGCTGCGGCAAATCCCCACCCTGCAACTGCCCGACGGCAGCGTGTTGACGGAGAGCGCGGCGATCCTGATCCACCTGGGCCTGGAGTATCCGGCCAGCGGATTGCTGTCCGGCAACCGCGCGCAGATCATTCGCGGCCTGGTGTATATCGCCGCCAACTGCTACTCGGCAATCACCATCATCGACTACCCCCAGCGCTTTCTCGCTGACGCCGACGAGGCGGTACAGGCGCAACTGATCGCAGGTACCCAGCAGAAACTGCACCGCACCTGGCAGTTGTTTGCCGAGCAATTTGCCGGGCAACTTTTTACCCCGCAGGGGCTGCCCAATGCCTTGGGCATCATGGCGGCGGCCGTGTCCCGCTGGGAGGGTGTGCGCGACGTCCTGCAACACTCCCACCCCGCGTGCGCCCAGGCCCTGGCGCAGGTGGATGCCGACCCGCAGGTGGCCCCGGTGTTCGCCTGGCACTGGCCGGATTGGCCCGGGCAGTGAGCCTTGGCAATCAGAAGAAACAATGAGCCCCGAAGCGCCTCAAGCCCTTGCGTCGCGGGCGTCCTGGCCTACTCTTTCTGATAGTCGCGTAGGAATCATCCTTGAAATTGACTGTCGCAGACATGAAACTCAAAAACTCTGCATGGAATTGGAAGGAGGTACGCATGCTCGTCCGGTCGCTGACCCTGGCTACCTTGATGGCGTTTACGGGGCCGTTGTTGGCTGCGGATAACCGAGGCCCGCTGGAACAGGATCAAGGCAAATTCCGCCCGCTGATCGTGATTGCACCCAGCTCCATCGACCCGACTCAGGTCCAGCTCAAGAAAGACCTTGAACAGCCTGAGAACAAACAGAAGTTCACCGAGCGCAACATGGTGCTCTACACCGTGAACTACACGAGCATCGGCACCGTCGGCCAGCGTGACGGCAAGGACCTCGGCGCCCAGGACACCAACGCGCTGATCCGCGCCCTGAAGCTTGGCGCCAGTGCCGGCACCAAAGTGATCCTGGTGGGCAAGGACGGCGAGAAGAAAGTTGAAAAGACCGTGCCCCCCGATACCCTTGACCTTGCAGAGTTCTTTGCGGCTGTCGACAAGATGCCCATGGCAGAAAAAGAAGCCGCCGCCCCCGCCGAGCCGGAACCCGCCGCCCCGGCAGCGGGCAAACCTGGCGCCAAAGCCAAGCCTGGCAAGCACGCGCCGCAACCGCTGGAAGATTGATGCTCCTCGCTGGCGCCTACAGGGGAGGTGCCAGCGAACCCTACAAGCTGTATGCCACTTGCAGGCATTGCGCCATGAAGCATATGATAACCGTTATCATTTACGGCTTACCTTCTGCGCGCACCCTCCATGCCCCCGAACCCTGCGACAAGCCCTACTGACCTGGCCACCCTGTATCAGCAGCAACACCGCTGGCTGCAGCACTGGCTGTGGCGTCGCCTGAACTGCTCGCAGAGCGCCGCCGACCTGGCCCAGGATACGTTCCTGCGCCTGCTGGCCAAGAATCAACCCCTGGAAGTCCAGGCGCCTCGCAGCTTTCTGGCGAAGGTCGCACAGAGCGTGTTGTCCAATCACTTTCGTCGGCAGAAGCTGGAAAAGGCCTACCTGCAAGCCCTGGCGCTGTTGCCCGAAGAGGTGGCCCCCAGCGCCGAGACGCAATGGCTGCTCCTGGAAACCCTGATGGCCCTCGACGAAGCGCTCAGCCGCCTGGCATTGCCGGTGCGCCAGGCCTTCCTCTGGTCGCAGCTCGACGGCTTGAGCCACGGCGAGATTGCCGAGCGCCTGGGCACCAGCATCACCACGGTCAAGCGCTACATCGTCAAGGCCGGTGCGCAGTGCATTGTGCTCGACAGCCAGCGCCCATGAATCCCTCGCCCCTGACCCTGGACGCCGCCGAGCAGGCCATGCACTGGCAGTTGGAGTTACAGGCGCCGGATGTCACCGAACAGACCCGCGCGCAATGGCTGGCGTGGCGCCAGCAGGACCCGCTCAACGAGCAGGCATGGCAGTATTCCCAGCGATTTTTCCAGCGTGTGCACGAGGTGCGCGACCCGGCGCACCAGGCGCTGGTCAGCGCCACCCTGTTGCCGGCGATGTCCCGGCGCCGGGTGCTGAAAAATCTGGCCCTGTTGCTGGCCGCCGGCAGTGTGGCATGGACCGCCCGGGACGCTGGCCTGCTGCAACCCTGGACCAGCGATTTCAGCACCTCGGTCGGTGAGCAATGGCGCATCGACCTGGCGGACAACAGCCAAATCCAGCTCAACACCGACACCGCTGTCGATGTGAACTACGGCCCTGACCAGCGTCAGATCCATCTGCTGCGCGGGGAGATCCTGGTGCTGCCCAACCCGTTGGATGCCCGCCCGCTGTGGGTGAAAACCGCCGAAGGCCTGATCCATGTCACAGGCGGGCGCTTCAGCGTGCGCCAGCGCGATGGTTTTACCCAGTTGGGGGCTGACCAGCAGCCGCTGGCGGCGCAGATTCCAGCGCGCAACCTGAGCCTTTCTCCCGGCGAAATCATCAGCTTTGACCCGCAGACCCTGCTGGCGCGGCGCTCCCAGCGCGCCGGCGAACTGGCCTGGAGCCGCGGCATGATCGTCGCCGAGGGCCTGCGCCTGGAAGACTTCCTCAATGAATTGAGCCGCTACCGGCGCGGGCATCTGGACTGTGACCCGAGCGTGCGCGAGCTGCGCGTGTCTGGCACCTATCCACTGGCCGACACCGACCGCATTCTTGCGGCACTGCAACAGACCCTCAAGCTGGATGTGCAGCATTTCACGCGCTTATGGGTGACGTTGAAACCGCGGCGGGCGCAGGTATGAATTTATTTCGCATGCAGGTGGTCCGTTTCCGAATCTCACGAGACTTATATCCCCAGACACTCACTTATCTGGGGAACAGGGCATGCACCCGCAACGCACCATCCGGGCAACACTGAAAAAATCACTGGCCGTGGCCGTCGTCCGTGGCATCGCCAGCTTCGGCGTGGCTGCGCCGCTGCTGTTGGCGCCGGCCTGGGCCATGGCCGCGCCACAGCAGGAATTCGATATCGCCCCAGGCTCACTGGCCGGCGCGTTGAACCAGTTTGGCCAGACCGCGCAGATCCTGCTGTCCTACCCGGCCGCCCTCACGCAAGGGCAGACCAGCCCGGGCCTGCAAGGGCGGCATGACCTCGACAGTGGCCTGGCGATCCTGCTCAGCAACAGCTCGCTGCAAGCCGTGCGTGGCAGTGGCGATAACTACTCCCTGGAGCCCCGGCCTACCGACGGCGCATTGCAACTGGGCACGGTGTCGATCTCCGGCAAGGCGCCGGGGTCGACCACCGAAGGCACCGGTTCCTACACCACGCAGTCGTCCAGCAGCTCCACGCGCCTGAACCTGACGCCCAGGGAAACCCCGCAATCGCTGACCGTCATGACCCGCCAGCGCCTGGATGACCAGCGCCTGACCAACCTGTCGGATACCCTGGATGCCACCCCCGGCATCATCGTGTTGCGTGATGGCCTGGGGTCGGAAAGCGATAGCTATTTCTCCCGTGGTTTCCAGATCCAGAACTTCGAAATCGACGGTGTGCCCACCGTCACGCGCATGGACAACTATACCCAGAGCATGGCGATGTACGACCGGGTGGAAGTGGTGCGTGGCGCCACCGGCTTGATCAGCGGCATGGGCAACCCCTCGGCCACCATCAACCTGATCCGCAAGCGCCCGACGGCCGAGGCGCGGGCCAGCGTCACCGCTGAAGCGGGCAACTGGGACCGCTACGGCAGTGGCCTGGACGTGTCCGGCCCGCTGACCGAAACCGGCAATGTGCGCGGGCGCCTGGTGGCCGACTACAAGAGCGAACATGCCTGGGTCGACCGCTACAAGCAGCAGACCCAATTGCTGTACGGCATCACGGAATTCGACTTGAGCGAAGACACCTTGCTGACCCTGGGTTTCAGCTACCTGCGTACCGACGTGGATGCCCCGGCGCGTTCCGGTTTGCCCACGCGCTTTACCGACGGTTCGCGCAGCAACCTCAGCCGTTCCCTGAATACCGCACCGGCCTGGTCCTATAACGACCATGAACAGACCAGTTTCTTTACCTCCATCGAACAGAAGTTCGACAGTGGCTGGAGCGCCAAGGCCGAGTTCACCCATTCGCAAAACAAGTTCGATGAGGTGTTCAACTACGTCAATGGCAGCCTCAACAGCGATGGCAGCGGCACCACGCAGTTGCCGGTGCGCTTCTCCGGTACGCCGCGCCAGGACAACCTCGACCTGTACGCCACCGGCCCGTTCAGCCTGCTGGGCCGCGAGCACGAGTTGATCGCCGGCGTGACCCTGTCCAAGTACAAGGAAAACGTGCCCAGCCATGGCGGCTGGAACTACGCGTATTCCGGTTCCCCGGCGGGCGCCATCGACAACCTGTTCAACTGGGACGGGCACTCGGCCAAGCCGGACTTCCCGGTGACCGGCAAATCCTCGGTGGATGAAAGCCAGTACGCCGCCTACCTGAGCACGCGCCTGCGCATGACCGACGACCTGAGTGTGATCCTCGGCAGCCGGGTCATCGACTGGAAGCGCGAAACCGCAGACAGCCCCTATGGCGGCGTCGCCACCCGCACCGATGAATCGGAGACCGGCGTGTACATTCCCTACGCCGGTGTGGTCTACGACCTGACCGACAACTGGTCGGCCTACGCCAGCTACACCAAGATCTTCAATCCCCAGGCCAGTTGGGTGCGCGATATCAACAACAAGGCCCTGGAACCTATGGAAGGCAAGGGCTACGAGCTTGGCTTGAAGGGCAGCTTCTTCGACGAGCAGTTGAACACCAGCCTGGCGCTGTTCAAGCTGGAGCAGGACAACCTGGCGATCTGGATCGACACCCCGGGCGGCAACACCTACCGCAACGAGAAGGGCACCACCACCGAGGGCGTCGAGTTGGAACTCAACGGTCAATTGGCTGAAGGCTGGCAAGCCTCTGCGGGCTATGCCTATGCGGTCAGTACCGATGCCGACGACAAACGCATCGTCACCACCTTGCCCCGCCAGAGCCTGAAGACCTTCACCACCTACCGCCTGCCGGGCGCGTTGAACAAAGTGACCGTGGGGGGCGGGGTGAACTGGCAGAGCAAAGTCGGTGAAGACCTGCACACGTTCAGCCAGGGCAGCTACGCCATCACCAACCTGCTACTGCGCTATGACGTGACACCGCAGTTGAGCACCTCGGTCAATCTCAACAACCTGTTTGACCGCGAGTACTTCAGCTATGCCGGCAACCACGGGATGTACGGCGCACCGCGCAACCTGATGACCAGCGTCAAATACGATTTCTAAATCCACCCACGCCCCCCTGTGGAAGCTGGTTCAGGCACCATTTCTGCCAGCTGACACACCGCCATCGCAGGCAAGCCAGCTCCCACATTTGATTTGTGGCGTGGCACAAATCCTATGCCCAACAGAGATCCCTTGTAGGAGCGGGCTTGCCCGCGATAGCGGTAGTTCAGGCACCATTTCCGCTAGCTGACACACCGCCATCGCAGGCAAGCCAGCTCCTACATTTGAACTGCGGTGTGGCAAAAATCCTAAGCCCAACTGAGATCCCTTGTAGGAGCGGGCTTGCCCGCGATAGCGGTAGT
>NZ_JAAQWN010000020.1 GCF_012985465.1 Pseudomonas sp. WS 5079 | reverse complement strand
CAGAAGGGACTGTGAGCGTGCAGAACGGGAGACCGACAGTAACGGGCGTCGGCACCAAGTTCTCGAACTGCCGTGCCGGGGATATGTTTGTCGGCCCTGACCAGGGCATCTATCAAGTGATCAACCCTGCAAGCGATACCTCGTTGTCGATCTCCCCGGCATACCGTGGTGCGGCCGTTGGCGGCGCCGGGTACGGGATCGTGCCTGTCAATGGCTATCCCAAAGCCCTGGCCGATGCCGTGAACCAAATGGTTCAACAGTGGGGTGCCACGCTCGCGGGCCTGGGTGATGTGTCCACTCAGGATGTCGTGCCGGTGGCCATGGGCGGTACCGGTGGCAGAAACCCTGCTGAGGGGCGCTCAGGCCTGGGGCTGGGTACTGCGGCAACAGCGGCGCTGACCGTGGGCAACGCCGATACCACGCCAGGACGGGTGTTGAAGACGTCTGACTTTGGTGTCGGCTCAGATAGCGTACAGATTGCCGATTGGAACGAGGCATACGACAATCTCGGCGGAGCATTCATTGCCGGTAATGCGGCTTTTCCGGGCGGTACCGGCGAGTCGATCAACGCCACCGGCATAAACCTGAGGCGTTCTGGTCGGGTAGGGGCCCAGATTATTGCCTACAACGGCGAAAACCAACTTTTGTTCCGCTCTACATACAACGGCTTCCTCCCCTGGGTGAAGGTGTACCACACCGGCAACACCACCCGCATGGCCGACAACACACTGAGAGCGATCTGATCATGGCAAGAGCAGCAATCAACGTTACTGGTGCGGGTGAAAAGTTTGATTTCGTCTCGCTCGGCGGGGCGGATGTGACCTGTTATCGCAAGGGCGTTGGCGTCTACTGCGTCACCGACACCCAGGGCATGGTCCCATTTCCGCCCATCGATCAGGGCTGGGGCTACGGGCTCCACCCAGCAGACAGCCCCGCCGAGGCGAACATCTCGTTTGAGGACGGCCTACTCACGGTCACTGTGACCAAAGAGGGCGAGCCGTACGATTTGAAGGTCATGATCACGCTGCACATCCTGGTGCCGGATCTTCCCCCACAGGAAGAGCTGCCGCCTCCGGCAATTGATCCTGTGGCGGCTGCACAGACCCAGATCGCGCACCTGCGAGCCGAGGCGGATTACGCAATTGCGCCACTTCAGGACGCCGTCGATATCGATGAAGGGACCGAGGCAGAGTTGGCGACCCTCAAGGCCTGGAAGAAATACCGCGTGGCCCTGAACCGCGTGCCTGATCAGGAAGGCTACCCGCTCGCTATTGATTGGCCCGCCGCGCCGTAGCATCGGCGCCGTAGTCGACCACACCCGCCATTGAGCGGGTTTATTTTTGCCAGGAGAGAGCTATGCCAATCACCGAGCAGCAGTTGCTGCGGATTCTCCCGAACGCCGGCCGCCAAGCCGGCGTTTTTGTTCCTGTGCTGAACACGGCCATGAGCAAATACGGAATTGTCACCATTGCTCGCATTGCGGCGTTCATCGCCCAGGTCGGGCATGAGTCGGGCCAGTTGCGCTATGTGCGGGAGATCTGGGGCCCCACGGCGCAGCAGGCCGGATATGAAGGCCGTGCTGACCTGGGCAACACCGTTAAAGGGGATGGCTCAAAGTACCGTGGCCGGGGGCTTATCCAGATCACTGGCCGGGCCAATTACGCGGCGTGCGGTGAGGCCTTGGGCCTGGACCTGATCAATCAGCCTGAGCTACTGGAGCAGCCGCAGCACGCTGCAATGTCGGCGGCTTGGTTCTGGTCGACGAAAGGCCTGAACACCCTGGCAGATAAGGGTGAGTTCGTGAAGATCACCCGCCGGGTCAATGGAGGGGTCAATGGCCTTGAGGATCGCCAGCGGCTTTACGTCCAGGCGCAGAAGGTGCTCGCATGACGCCCGGGCAGATCCTGGCCGTAATCCTGCTGGCGATGGCGATCAGCGCCGGCGGCACTTGGCAGGTTCAGGACTGGCGCATGGGCAAGAGGTTGGCCGAGCAGGCCGGCCTGCACCAGGGCGAGCTGGACAGGATCAGCGCGGTGGCCATCAAGCAAGTGCGCGACGAGCAGGACAGGCGCCTGGGCCTGGAGAAGACGCTGGCCACCTCCGACCAACAACACACCCGAGAACTTTCCGATGCTCAACGCAACCAGGCACTGCTGCGTGACCGCCTTGCTACTGCTGATGTGCGGCTGTCAGTCCTTCTCGACGCCACGGATTCAGCCAGTGGCTGCAACGTGCCTACCGCCCCCGGCGCCGTCGGCGTGGTTCATGCATCCCGTCGAGCCCAACTTGACCCAGCGCATGCTCAACGAATTGTCGCCATCACCGATGCCGGCGACCAAGGACTGATCGCGCTGCGGGCTTGCCAGGCGTATGTCAGGGCAATTGCTCCTGCTTCCGCTCCTGCAGCAGACGCTGGTTCTCCCTGAACAGGTAGTCGCACTGGCTGGAAACAAGCGACAAGCTGCGCACCTTGGTCCCTAGCACCGTTGTTTCCTCTTGGAGTCTGGCTATTTCTTCGAGCGCCTTCCTGAGCGATTCCTCTGCCTGAGCTTTTCCGGTGGCCAGATCGTCACTCAGTTGGACCAGGCCATGCACATTCGCCCGGGCCTTGCGCAGCTGGTGGTAGAGGGTGCTGATCTCATCTTCCAGCAGAGAGCAGTGGTGCTTGTGCATTTCGAGAGGCGTGGGGCATCCCAGCCACTCGCAGGTGTCTTCATCGATGTTCATGGTTGGTCAATCCGAGTACTGTATGCGTATACAGTAATCGAGGTTTGCAGGTTGTGCGATGTGAGGCGACGAGCTGTAGGGGATTTTGGTTTGGTGTTCGGTCGGCAGGACGCCGGGGAAAGGATAATTGCGGAACAGCTTATAAAATTGCGGAACAGAAAAGATAAGGGCCTGCATGAAGTTCATCATGCAAGCCCTTGATATCTATGGTGCCCGAACCCGGAATCGAACCGGGACGCCCTTACGAGCGGGGGATTTTAAGTCCCATGCGTCTACCAGTTTCGCCATTCGGGCGGCAGCGCGATGAAGCAACTCAATAGGCTTTGTCGAACAAAGCGCTTGAGCGGTGCAGCAGGCTAGGGAATATATAGATCCAGGCACCTTGGCGCAAGTTTGCATGTGCTCTTTTTCAGCTCGATCGGGCGTGTCAGCTTTGAAAAAAAGCCCGCTATATCAGTGATCTACATTTTCCCTGGAGGGGCATGCGACGCCCTGGCGCACTTTCAAGGCTGGCATCGCGCAGGCGTTGTAGCAGCTGTTTAGCGCATGGCATTGTGCGATCATCTACGTTTAGATCAATCGAGTAGGGTAGTGACATGCGCGTCATCACGGTGAGAACCAAAACGGAACTTGAATCTGCCAAGAATGCCGGTTACGAGCAGATCACTGTCCAAGGTGAGCTTGCAGACAAGCTCAAGTCGTCCAAGAAGATCGCGGTAGCGGGAACGATCACCGTTGGGTTGTTGACTGCCGCACTGGCGGCTGTGCCTTTTACCGGCGGGCTATCGATGGCGGCGGCTGCACCTATCGCGGCACTGACGGGACTTGAGATAGCAGCCATTATCGCTGCGGCGTCTCTTGGCTTAGGTCTGATCATCGCCCTGTTCAAAGGCTACGAGGAGATCTCCTTTGAGAAGGGAAAAATGGTCCTTAAAAAGAAACAGTCATGAGTGGTTTTATCGACGGCCCTCCGTACTTCTTCCGTTGCAAGAAGTGTGAGCACCGTTTCACTCGTGCGGTGCGGTTGGGGTTGTTGTGTCCCCAGTGTCATTCGATACGCATTGAACGAGACAGGCAGGTGAACAAGTAAACCGAGGGGGCTTGTGCGAGATGCTCGCCAAGCCCTGTCAGATACTTACCCACGCAACCGACGAATAATCTCAGCGTAACCCACCGCCCGTGACAACCGTTGCAGCGCCTCCAGTCGGCGCGAGTAGGCCTGTGCATCACCGTAGGTCAGCTCTACATGCAGGCTGTCGATCATCACCAGGTAGGCCTGCGCCAGTACTTCCCCGGTCTGTTCGTCTACGGCCGGATAGGCTTTGAGTAGCCCCTGCTGGAAGTGGCTGCGGATCATGGCCATATAGTCATTGAATCCGGACATGACCACGCCCCTCAGCGGCGCCGGTGGGTAAAACGCGGCCCTCAACAAGAACCGCAGGGATGCATGGGCGCTGTAGCGGCGCTGCAGGTTGTCGATGTAGACCTCGCCGGGGGCCTTGATCGAACGGGCGTTTTTTGCAAACTGGCTTTGCACGTAGTCGCGCTCGGCCTGCAAGGCAAGTTCGAGCACGACCCCGTAGAGCGCGTCCTTGCTGGCAAAGTGGGCGTACAGCGAGGCCTTCTTGATGCCCGCGCGTACGGCGATGTCATTCAGCGAGGCCGCGTCGTAACCGTGCTCGGCAAATTGGTCCAGCGCCAGGTACGCGATGCGTTCGGCGGCCGAGGTCAGGGTGTTGGATGTCATGGTGGGGTTCCTCAATCAGTGCCCGGTCAGGTCATAGGCTGCGCCTGCACCCCGGGGGAGGCTGAGCGTTGTCAGTAGGCAGGTCAGCAACGCACTGGCCAACAGCAGCGTGGCCCAGGCCACCGGTCCATGGTTCAGGGCCAATGCCGACAGCGGCGTTGCGCTGGCGGAGATCGACAGTTGGAACGCGCCCAGCAGTGCGGCAGTTGAGCCCAGCGCGCGTTTTTGCGAAGACATGACCAGCGACATCAGCGTGGATTCGGCGATGCCCAGGCCAAACAGGGCGATGGCCATGCCTGCCACTATACCGGGCAGGCCCAGGGTGGTCAGGGTGCAAACCACCGCGATTGCCGAACCTGCGGCCATGCACGTCACGCCGATCATCGACAGACGGTTCAAGCCCAGGCGGCTGACCAGCTTCCCGGCGCTCATCGCCCCGATCAGGATGGCTACGCCGGTCACGCCGAACAGCATGCCAAAGGCTTGCGGGCTCAGGCCGTAGGTCTGTTGGTAGACCAGGGTTGCGCCGCCGATGTAGGCAAACAGAAAGAAGAACACCGCGGCCACGGCGAGGGTCGGGCGCAGGAAGTGCCGGTCCCTGGCAATCGTCAGGTACGTCCGGCATGCGGCGCCCAGGCGCAGCGGTTCCCGGTGGCTGGCGGGCAGGGTTTCCGGCAGCGACAGCCAACTGTTGCCCAGCACTGCCAGGCCAAAGGCGGCGAGTACCAGCATCACCGCGCGCCAACCGTAGTGGGTATCGATCACCCCGCCCAGTGCCGGGGCGAAGATCGGCGCAACCCCTTCGATGGTCATCAGCAATGCAAAGAGCTTGGTCGCGGCTACGCCTTCGCTGACGTCCCGCACCATGCTCATGATCACCACCAGCGTCAGTGCGCTGCCAAGTCCCTGGACGAAGCGCAGGGCGATCAAGGTTTCAAGGGTTGGCGCCCACGCCGCACCCAACGAGCACAGGGTAAACACCACAAGGCCGGCCAGTAGGGGGCGGCGGCGTCCGTAGGCGTCGACGATGGGCCCGAAGATCAACTGGCCAGCGCCCATGGCCAGGAGGAAGAACGTCAGGGTCAACTGCACGCTGGCGAAGCTGCTCTGATACTCGCGGGCAATTTCGGGCAGGCTCGACAAGTACATATCGACAGCCGACGGGCCGAGGGCGCCGATCAGTCCCAGGCCGATAGCCAGCCTCAGGGGAACCCCGGGGGTGGGTTGCGAATTCATACAGACTCCAGATACTAAAACATCCTACCGGTCGGTAGGTTGTGCGGATGTTAACGGCACCTTTTAGATCGGTCAACAGGGCAGAGGCGCCATGAATCCGTGAGTATCGGTACCGATACAACGTGATCGATGCAAGTGAATGAGAGTCGTTATCAATTGTATTTCTTTAAATTCAAGATTGGATTAGACTCGCGCCCGCTGGGCACAAACAGCGTTCTGGGCATCAGAAAAAACAAAAACAGGCGTAGGGGAGCAGGGCGTGAATTTCAACAAAACGACAATGGCGGTGGCAGTGGGTTCGGCGATCTGCCTGTGCAACGCTGCGTGGGCCGCAGAACCTGCGAGTGCTCTGGAGATTGCGCCGATAACCGTCACCGGTGAAAAGATCAACCGTAGCCTGGAGCAGACCCAGTCCAGCGTGGTGGTGGTGACCGACCAGCAACTGCGTGAAAAGCACGACCGTGACCTGGTGGATGTGTTTGCGCGTACGCCAGGTGTGTACAACCAGTCCGGCAATGAAAACTGGGGGATTCGCGGCGTGCCCGTGTCCGGTTTCGACGACCAGGGCCCGGCCACGCTCAACGGTGCGGTGTCGGTATTCGTCGACGGCGCCGTGCAACCGAACCGCGCCCTGACCCTCAGCCCGATGCCGCTGTGGGACGTCGACCAGGTCGAAGTGTTCCTCGGCCCGCAATCCACCACCCAGGGCCGTAACTCGCTGGCCGGCGCGGTGGTGATCCAGACCCGCAACCCGACCTTCGAACCGAGTTTTTCCGCGCGCACCAACATGGGCACCTATGGCGAGCGCGGTGCAGCGGTGGCCGGTGGCGGCGCGCTGGTCGATGACAAGATCGCCGGGCGCATTGCCGTGGATTACCAGGAGGGCGATGGCTACATCGACAACGTCGCCCTGCATGACGACGCCAACCCTAACCGTACCGCCAATGCCCGGGGCAAGCTGCTGATCCTGCCCAACGACGATCTGGATGTGCTGCTGACCTACGCCCATGGCGAAAGCCGCAAGGGTGACAACTCGGCGATGCGCCAGAACGACAAGATCCGTTATTACAAGATGACGTCCAACACCAAGGCCTATGACAAGCTCGCGCAGGACACGCTCAGCGCCAAGGTGGACTACCGCCTGGACGACAACTGGTCGCTGACCAGCCTGACCGCCAATACCCGTTCCGACTATGACGCGCGCCTGGATTTCGACCAGTCCGCCGACGCCAACCAAGTGGTGTTGCGCACCCAGGATGGCGACCTGTTCAGCCAGGAACTGCGCCTGAACTACAGCGGCGACACGCTCAAGAGTTTTGTCGGCGCCTACTACGGCCACAACACCAACAACTTCCACGACCGCCTGTTGTTCAACAACGTCCTGTTCGGCACCGCCAAGGGCGAGACCACCATTGAAAGCAAGGCTGTGTTCGGTGAAATCAACTGGACATTCGCCCCGCAGTGGACCTTGATCACCGGCCTGCGCTACGACCACGAAACCAACGACACCCACATCAAACAGGACGATTTCTCCAGCCCTGGCAAGGTCAGCAAGTCGTTTGATGCGCTCCTGCCGAAACTGGGGCTCGATTACGAACTGGCCGCTAACCAGTACCTTGGCGTGATGGTGCAAAAAGGCTATCGCGGTGGTGGCGTCAACGTGCGTGCCGGTGGCGGCCACGAAGGCTACGACCCGGAATACACCACCAACTACGAGCTGTCCTACCGTGGCTCGTTCTTCGACAAAACCCTGCGGACCCGTGCCAACCTGTACTACACCGACTGGAAAGACCAGCAGGTCAGCGTGCTCGAGCGCAACACCGACTTCGTCCAGGTGTTCAACGCCGGCAGCAGCGATATCAAGGGCCTGGAAGTGTTTGTCGAGAAAGACCTTGGCGCGCAGTTGACCCTGACTGCCGGTGGCTCGATCACCGCAGGCAAGTACAAGGACTTCGTGACCGGTGATGGCCGCGATATGAGCGGCGAGGACTTCCTCTATTCGCCCAAGTACAAATTGTCCCTGGGCGGCCTCTACCGCTGGAACGAGCGCCTGACCCTGAACACCGACCTGGTGTACCAGAGCACCGCGCCGTCGGAGTATGAGTTCGATACTGCAGGCAAAGTCACGGGCGAGCGCCGCAGCGACAACTACTGGCTGGTCAACTTCAACACCGAGTACAAAGTCACCAAGAATGTCGCGCTCTCCGGCTTCGTGAAAAACGCCTTCGACAAGGAATACATCACCAACAACCGCAGCGGCGATATCGTCGATGTGGGCGCACCGCGCACAGTGGGCCTGGCGTTGCGCTACGACCTGTAGGGTCATGATTCGCTGGCCAGTCAACTCCCACAGTTGATTGGCGGCGTTTTCAAACCATGGATTTTTCGCTTTCCATTTAAGAGCTTTCCTAAATACGTCGGTAGGAGATGTCGTGAGAATGAGCGCACTTCTATCTCATCTGTGATGTGTCATGTCCTTTCTACCGATTCGTGTTCTGGTCCTCGAAGAGCACCCCTTCAAGCAGCTCGTTGCCATTCAGGCCTTCAAGGACGCCGGCTGTGACAGCGTGGAGGGCGTGGCCGACGTAAAGGCTGCGCTGCAGTTGCTGGACCACGCAGGACCGGTGGATATCGTGCTCTGTGCGTTGGACGAGGCGGGCATGCAGGGGCTCACTACGCTCGAATTGCTCAGCCGTACCCGCCGGGTCAAGTCGCTCATCATTTGCAGCGTGCTTGCCCCCGACCTGCAAGACGCCATCGACCGTATGGTCGGCATGCTGGGGGTCAGCGTCCTCGGGTATGTCGATGTGCCAGTGCGCGCAGGGGCGATCACCCCGCTGTTAAGCCGATACCTGGAAACCACTGTCGCCCCCGGGCATGCCGCTCAGAAGGCACGCCACACGCTCGCCAGCCAGGCCGGCCTGGAACAGGCCATTGCAGGGCATGAGCTCAAGGCGTTCTTTCAACCCAAGTTCAATTTGGCGAGCGGTGAAGTCGGCAGCCTTGAAGTGCTCGCGCGCTGGGAGCATCCGCAGTACGGCGTGCTATGCCCGGCGGATTTCCTGCCGCAGGTCAGCCAGTTCGGGCTGATGGACCCTTTGTTTTTTGCCCTGCTGGAACAGGCGTTGGCCTTTGTGCAAACGGCGCAGGCACAAGGGCACGTGCTGTCCCTGGCGTTTAATCTGGAGGCCGAGCAACTGTCTAATGAGTCACTGCTGCCACAGCTGTGCAAGGCGCTGGAGCGCTACGCCATACCTGCGTCGCGCCTGACTTTCGAAATCACCGAAAGCGGCCTGCTGGAAGTCTCTCCCAGGGTGCTCGAAACCTTGATCCGCCTGCGGATGATGGGGGCCGGCCTGTCCATCGATGACTTTGGTATCGGCTACTCCTCACTGGAGCGCCTGTGCCAGTTACCGTTCACCGAAATCAAGCTCGATGCGCGCTTCGTTCGCGACCTTGACCGCAGCCCTCGTAACCGTGCGGTGATCAGCAGCACCCTGGCCTTGGCTGAAGCGCTGGATATGGCGGTCGTGGTCGAAGGCGTAGAGCACGAAAGCCAGCGCCAACGCTTGCTCAAGTTGGGTTGCCATCAGGGCCAGGGCTATCTCTGCGCGCGGCCCATGAGCGCCGCACGTGCGCTCTCGTGGCTGGAGATGAGGTCGGCGTCACGCAGCACGCGCTGATGTTGGAAAACAGGGGCTAGACTCAAGGGCTCACTTTCCTTTTTGGAGACTCCAGATGCCCCATAAAAACACCATCTGCCTCTGGTTCGACGGCGCCGCACTGGAGGCTGCCAGGTTCTACGCCGCCACATTCCCGGACAGCACAGTCGAGGCCGTACACAAGGCGCCGGGCGACTATCCCGCGGGCAAGCAGGGCGATGTGCTGACCGTGGAGTTCACCGTCATGGGCATCCCATGCCTGGGCCTCAATGGCGGATCGGGTGTCCAGCACAACCAGGCGTTTTCATTCCAGGTGGCCACTGACGACCAGGCTGAGACGGATCGCCTGTGGCAGGCGATTGTCGGCAATGGCGGCGAGGAAGTTGCCTGTGGCTGGTGCCGCGACAAGTGGGGCCTTTCCTGGCAAATCACCCCGCGCATGCTCATGGCGGCGATCATCCATCCCGACCCCGCGGCGGCCAAGCGTGCATTCGGTGCAATGATGGGCATGGTGAAAATCGACATCGCGGGCATCGAGGCGGCGCTCAAGGGTTGACGAAACCCTGGTATAACGTGCGTTTTCAATACAGGAACGGCAAGGGAATGCAGATGAAACTGACTGCCCAGAGGCTGGTCGAGCTGGCGATGGCCAACCCCATCAACGCTCAATTGACCGCGCGTCTGCCAGCCCTTGGCCTGGACCAATGCCTGTTGACGGCGGGTTGCCTGTTCCAGGCGGTATGGAATCATCAGGCCGGGCTCAGCCCCGATTGGGGGGTGAAGGATTACGACGTGTTCTACTTTGACACCGATATGTCCTGGGAAGCCGAGAATGAGGTGATTGAGCGCGCCAGCGAACTCTTGCGCGACCTGGATGCGAATATTGAAGTGAGGAACCAGGCGCGCGTGCACCTGTGGTATCCGCAGCGGTTCGGCATGCCTTACCCGCAGTTGCACACAGCCCGTGGCGGGGTGGATCGCTACCTGGTGGCGGGTACCTGTATCGCCTTGGCCGTGGACACTGGCGAAATCTATGCGCCCTACGGCCTGGCCGACATCGGGCAGGGAATACTTCGACTCAACCCCATCACCCCGCAGCCAGAGCTGTTCGAGCACAAGGCCAAGAGCTATCAGGCTCGTTGGCCATGGCTCAGGATTGAAGCCCCATAGACTAAACAGCGAAACCTGGCTTGCCAGTGATGGTGATAATCCAAAGGCTTTAACACCGGTGTTTGCCGCGACACAGGCAGGTGATTTTGCTGTTCTGCGTGCTGGCAGGGTGCCACAATGCCATTTTGTCGCAGCACTAGGGATCAGGCGAATCAAATGAATGGCCTTGGGCGTGAGCAGGACCAGGATTTGTTTATCGAAGAGCAGGTGCGTACCGACCGCTTGCATCAGCTGTTTCGCCAATCCTTTTCTGCGGTTTTTGGCAGCTATCTGGCCGCTGGCATGCTGTGCTGGCTGTGCTGGGACCGGCTTGAACCGCGCCTGATGATCGGCTGGCTGGCATTGCTGGCCGGCTCGTCGCTGCTGCGTTTGTCGATGTTCCTCCAGTATTTTCGCAGCCCCAAAAATGAGCGCACGCCGCAACGTTGGGAGCGGCATTATTGGCTCACCCTGGTGCTGTCGGCTGGAATCTGGGGGCTGGGCGCCTTTGCGGTGATGCCCGCCGATGACCGGTTGACCCAGGCGCTGGTCATGCTCTTTGCCGTGGGCATGTCGGTCAGCGCGGTCTCGTGCTACTCGGCCTATCGGTACATGACCATAGTGTCCATGGCCCTGGTGTTGTTGCCCTGTACCCTGTGGCTGCTGCTTCAACCGTCCAAGATGCAGACGGGCATGGCGGTCGCGGTGCTAGTGTTCTCGTCATTTGTCGTGGGCGCCTCGCGCAAGTTGTCGCAGGCACTGGAGACGGCGTTTCGCCTGACCCGCGAAATAGAGCGGGCCCACAGTATTTCAACGCGCGCCGCCCAGACCGACGAACTCACCGGGCTGATGAACCGCCGGGCGTTTTTCGAGCAGGCCCAGGTGCTGTACGACCAATGCAAGCGTACGCACCAGCCACTGAGCGCGCTGATGCTGGATATGGATCACTTCAAGACGATCAACGATACCTACGGCCACCAGGCCGGAGACCGGGTGTTACGGCAGATTGGCCAGGTGATCAGGGCGTCGTTCCGCCAGGCTGACGTGTACGGGCGCCTGGGGGGCGAGGAGTTTGCGGTGTTGTTGCCAGACACCACCCTGGAAGTGGCCCGGGAGATCGGCGAGCAACTGATCCTGGCCATTGCGGGCCTGACTACCGACCCTGGGCTGGACCTGACCGCGAGCCTGGGCGTGGCCTCGACCCATGCCGTGGGTGACGACTTGCAGCATTTACTGAACAGCGCCGACAAGGCCCTGTACCGCGCCAAGGCCATGGGGCGCAACCAGGTGGCGGTCGCGTCCTAGCCTTAATCCTTGCCCATCGCCCTGGCCAACACTCGTGAAATCTGGTCGGCGGAGTAGGGCTTGGCCAGGAACTCAAAGCCGTCATAGCCGGACTTGGCCAGCTCTTCGCTGTAACCGGAGGTGAGGATCACTGGCAGCTCGGGCCGGCGCCGGCGCAATTCCCTGGCCAACGCCACGCCGCCCATGCCTGGCATCACCACGTCGGAAAACACCCCGTCGAACGCCCGGGCATCCGGGCCGATCATCTCCAGGGCTTCTTCGGCATGGGTGGCCCACACCGTCTGGTAGCCCAGGTCCTGCAGGATCTGGTTGGCGAAGCGGCCCACTTCCAGGTTGTCTTCCACGATCAGGATGCGCCGGCGCACGGCGTCCGGGTCCAGTTCCAGGGGGGGCTGGAGGGTGCAGTCGTGGATCGCTTCGGGCTCCACCTGCGGCAGGTACAAGGTAAACACGGTGCCTTTGCCGAGCACACTGGCGACATCGACGTTGCCTCCCGATTGCTTGGCGAACCCGAATACCTGCGACAACCCAAGCCCGGTACCTTTGCCAACCTCCTTGGTGGTGAAGAACGGCTCGAAGATGCGTTCAAAGGTCGCCCCGGCAATCCCGCTGCCGGTGTCCGCCAGGGAGATCGCGACAAAGGCTTTGCTCGAGCCGCCATGCCCGCGTATGCACGGCAGCGGCTGGTCTCTTTCCAGGCGCAGCACCAGCGTGCCCTAGCCGTCCATCGCGTCCCGGGCGTTGAGGGCGATGTTGATCAGGGCGGTTTCAAACTGGCTGGAGTCCGCGCAGACATAACAGGCCAGTTCAGGCAGTTCGACGCTGACATGGATCCGCGCGCCGGTGACCGTCTCCAACATGTCGCCGATGTTCTTTACGCGCACGCCGACATTGAACACTTGCGGGTTCAGCGGTTGGCGCCGGGCAAAGGCGAGCAATTGGCTGGTCAGCTTGCTGGCACGCTCTACGGTATCGGTCACGGCACTCATATAACGCTGGCGGCGTTCTTCGGGCAGGTTGGGCATGCGCAGGAAGTCGACCGAGGAGCGAATGATCGTCAGCAGGTTGTTGAAGTCGTGGGCCACACCACCGGTCAACTGGCCAATGGCTTCCAGCTTTTGCGACTGACGCAACGCCGCCTCAGTCTGGTTGAGCAGGGTGGTGCGTTCCACCACCCGCTGCTCCAGGGTCGCATTCAAATCGGCCAGCGCCGACAAGCCCTCGCGAACGATGGCATCGGCCCGCACCCGTTCGATATGGGCCCAGGAGCGTTCGGTGACTTCACCCAGCAGCGCCAGGTCGTAGGAAGACCAGCGGCGCGGGATGCGGTCGTGAATGGCCATCAGCGCGGTCAAGCGCCCGGACTTGATCAAGGGCATGCAAATTGTCGCCGTCACGCCAATGGCCTGGAAGGTCGCGGCTTCCTCGGGCGTCAGTTCCGTCAGGTTGTCGTTGATGATCAACGGCTCGCCGGCCTGCAGGCGCTCGACCGCCAATTGGCCGAAGTCGGCCAGGCGGTAATTTCCGACGATGCTCGGCGAGCCTTCTGCGGCCCAGTTGTCGCGGATGGTAAAGCCGTCTTCATCGGCCTCCATGTCTGCATAAGCGCAGTTGGACAGGTTCAGGTGGGTCGCCAGGATCCGTGTGGTGGCGGCCATGATCGCCGCCGGATCGGTGGCATTGGCCACCCCATTGCTGATTGCATCCAGCACGGCGAGGCGGCGGGCCATGAACACGGAGTTGGTGGTTTCGGTGACGGTATCGAGAATGCCCACGACCGTGCCGCCGGCATCGCGGATCGGGCTGTAGCAAAAGGTGAAATAGGCCTGTTCCGGTGCGTCACCGCGCTCGATGATCAGCGGGAAATCTTCGATAAACGTAGCGTGCCCGGCAAATGCGGCGTCGGCGATCGGGCTGATCTGGCTCCAGGCTTCCTGCCAGATGGTACTAAAGGGCTGGCCCAGTGCGTCGGGCTTGTTACCGAGGATCGGCAGGAACGCGTCGTTGTACAGGGTAACCAAACCCGGCCCCCAGACCACCGCCTGGGGAAAATGCGAAGCAAGGCTCAGTGACACGGTGGTCTTGAGCACATCCGGCCATTGGTCCATTGGCCCCAGAGGGGTGCTGGCCCAGTCATGGCGGCGAACCCGTTCGGCCATTTCACCGCAGCCTTGTAGCCAGTCTGTCATCTACTCAACACCTAGTTCGTCCCACGCTGCGATATGGCACCGCAATATCAAACAACAGACCCGGGCAATGCCCGGCAGTTCAGCGCTACTGCACGCCTAGCAGCGCGGTCCAGTAAATTCCTGCGTCGCTTTTTGGATCCAGCCCATAGGCCGCGCCCAATTCGCGAAATTGCGGGTTCATCAGGTTGGCGCAATGCCCGGGGCTGGCGAGCCAGCCATCGACCACTTTGCGCGGCGTATCAAGGCCAGCGGCAATATTTTCGCCGATCTGCTGGGCGGCATAACCGGCCAGTTCCGCGCGGTCGCCCGGGGTTCGGCCGTCACGGTCCAGGTGGTCGAAGAAGTTATGGTTGGCCATGTTGCGTGCATGACTGTCGGCGGCGCTCGCCAGTTGCGCGTTCCAGGCCAGCGGGGTGGTGGCTGCGAAGGCCTTCTCGCCACATTGGCGCGGTTGCTTGCGGGCGGCGTTGACCATCTCCAGCAGCTGCGGGCCGGCCTCCTGGGAACTGGCCAGGCCCCGGCTCAACAGCGGGCGGGCAAGGACAATGCGCCAGTCCTGGCCATTGTTGCTGACGCCGATATCGACGAATTGTGGGTCCAGCACTACCCGGCAGAAACTCTCGCGCACCGCTTTCATCGCCGATTGCGCATCGCGCGGGCCGGACAGGCTGATCGCTTGCACATTCACCATCGGGTAGGCCGCCTGGGCCAGGTCCTGCTGCAAATCGCCGACATTATTGACCGGCAGCACCAGGCGCGGGTCGACCGCCAGCGGCGGCAACTCTTGGGAACCCTGGTCGGCGCAGCGCTGCAATTGGCTGCGGTACTGGTTGATCGAGTCGATCAATTGACTCTCTTCGCTCGCCGACGCCGTGGCGCAAAACGCCAGACTGGCGGCCAGCGTGGTAACACCCATCATCAATGACAGAACGCGCATGGACGTTTCCCTTGAGCATGAAAGTGCCCATGATGCGCGATCAAGGGGCGCAGATGCACCCCTTGGACAACATTTTGCCCCTAGTTCTTGAATGCCGAGTGCTTGCGGCCCTGGTCACACAGGGCAAACACCACCACCAGCACCGAGGCGATGGCGAGGATGATCACCACGCCATCCGTCGAGTGTGTGGTCGAGGCGGCCACCATCGACAAGGCACCCAGCGGCGCCAGGCCACCGGCGATGGCCGTACCGATTTCACGCCCGGTACCGAAGCCTGAAGAGCGGGTCTGGGTCGGGAACTGGCGGCTGAGGAACGAACCCTGTGGCGCGAACATCATGGGGGCGAGGATCCCGGTGCCGATCCCGATGGCCAGGTAGATCATCAGGCTTTCCCCGGTGTTCAGCAGCGCCAGGAACGGGTAGGCGAACAGCAGCGACAGCACGCCGCCCAGCACCAGTACCGACTTGCTGCTCCACTTGTCACACAGCCAGCCGAAGCACGGCACGGCGACAATCGCCACCAGGCTGGCGATGGTCACCGACAGCGAAGTGACGTGCACATCCACACCCTTGAACTGGGTGAGGTAGGCCAGGGAGAAGGTCTTGAAGATGTAGCTGAGGGCGTTGTAGCCAATTGCCACGAAGAACACCACCGCGAGGCCCTTGAGGTCGTTCTTGAACAGTGCCTTGAGCGGCGAGACCTTGGCCTTGGCCGGCTCCTTGCTCAGCTCCTTGAACTCCGGGGTTTCCGGGATACTGTTACGTACCCACAGGCCCACGCCCACCAGGGCGATGCTGCAGATAAACGGGATGCGCCAGCCGCCGGCCAGCAGGAACTCATTGCCATTGATGGTCAGCAGGTACACGGTCAGCGATGACAGCAGCAGGCCCAGGTTCAAGCCCAGCGCCGGCCAGGCACCCTGGCTGCCGCGCTTGCCTTCTGACGCATGCTCGTAGGACGTGACTGCCGCGCCCGACAACTCGGCGCCGGCACCCAGGCCCTGGATGATACGGATAAACACCAGAATGATCGGCGCCCAGATACCAATCGAGGCGTAGCTGGGGATCAGGCCGATCAGCGTGGTGCACACGCCCATCATGCAGAAGGTCAACACCAGCACATGTTTACGACCGAACTTGTCACCCAGGTAGCCGAACAGAATGCCGCCGAAAGGGCGGGCGATGAAGCCGATGGCGAAGGTGGAGAACGCCATCAGGGTCGCGGTCTTCGGGTCGCTGTTATCAAAGAAGATCTTCGAAAAGACAATCGCCGCCATGGTTGCGTAGAGGTAGAAGTCGTACCACTCCAGCATCGAACCGAAGATCGTGGCGGCAGCGACCTTGCGCAGGCGCTTCTTGGTTTGTGCCGGGGTTTCCACCGTGGCGGGGTTGTGGGCTTTTGCCGTCATGCTGTACTTCCTTCTCAGTCATTATATTTATTAGGGTGTTGCGAACGCGCTCAAATGTGGGAGCTGTCGAGCCTTGGCGAGGCTGCGATGGCGGTGGCTCAGGCGATATATTGGTTGCCTGTGCCGCCGCCATCGCAGTCTCGCGGGGCGAGACAGCTCCTACAGGGGTATTTAGTTGGGGCTGAACATGCGGTCGGCGATCATTTCGCCAATCGGAATGGCCGAGGTGGCTGCCGGTGAGGGCGCGTTACACACATGCAACATGCGCGGCGTCTGGGCGAACAGGAAATCGTGCACCAGGCTGCCGTCGCGCATCACCGCCTGGGCGCGGATCCCGGCTTCGTAGGGCAGCAGGTCGTCGAGTTCCAGGGACGGGCAATACTTGCGGCATTGCTCCAGGTAGCCGGATTTGAACAACGAGTTCTTCATTTCCACGCTGCCCGAGCCAAGGTTCTGCCAGATGGTTTTCCAGAACCCGGGGAAGCGCGCGTACTCGGCCACATCCTTCCAGTTGACGGAAAACTTCTTGTAGTTCTCCCGGCCCAGGCCCAGCACGGCATTGGGGCCGACGGTGACGCTGCCATCGATCATGCGGGTCAGGTGCACCCCCAGAAACGGCAGTTCCGGATCGGGGATCGGGTAGATCAAGTGGTTGACGATGTTGTTCTTTGACGCGGGCAAGCGGAAATACTCGCCCCGGAACGGGATGATCTGGTGGTCGATATCGATCCCGGCCAGGGTTGCCAGGCGGTCCGATTGCAGGCCGGCGCACACCACCAGGTGCCGCGCCTGCCAGGCACCGTCGTGGGTGCTGACGGTGACTTTGTCGCTGTCTTCGGCAATCGCCGTCACGGTTTTTTCCAGGCAGATCTCACCGCCATTGCGGCGAATCACCCCGGCCATGGTTTCGCAGACCTGGCGGTAGTCGACAATCCCGGTGGCATCCAAAAACAACCCGCCCAGGCCGACAATGTTCGGCTCGCGGGCACGCAACTGCTCGGCGTCGAGGCGCTCGACCTTCATCCCGTTGAGTTGCGAGCGCGCATAGAGTGCTTCCATGCGCTGCACTTCCAGGGCGGTGGAGGCCACCAGCAACTTGCCGCACACCTCGAACTTGATCCCATGTTCGCGGCAGAACTGTTTGGTGGCCTCGGCGCCGCGCTTGCACAGGTCGGCCTTGAGGCTGCCCGGCGCGTAATAGATGCCGGCATGGATCACGCCGCTGTTGTGGCCGGTCTGGTGCTTGGCCAGCAACGCTTCCTTTTCCAGGATCACCAGGGACGCGTTGGGCTGGCGCTTGAGCAGCTCCATCGCGGTGGCCAGGCCGACAATGCCGCCGCCGATGATGCAAAAGTCATAAATCATGTGGGCTACCTAAATCAGTACATTTCAGTCTGCTTATCAGGTTGTCAGACTAATGTTTTTGTTAAAAAAACGGCGCGCCCGCAGGCACGCTTTATCGGTCTTGGGTCGATCAGTGGGTAGCGGGCAGCTCCAGTTGCAGGCGCTTGGCGGCCGCGCGCAAATGCGCTTCGGCGGCCGCGGCGGCGCCTTGGGGATCGGCGTCGACGATGGCCTGGTACAGCGCCTGGTGTTCCTGGGTGGCATCGGCCGAGCCGCTGGCAAAGCGCGAGGCGGAGTTTTCCCAGGCGGTCTTGCGCGCGCTGGCCAACTGGCTGCGCAAAAAGTCGTGGAAGGCGACGAAGTATTCGTTTTTGCTGGCGTCGGCGATGGCCCGGTGAAACTCCACGTCGGCCAGCGCTGCAGCTTCAAAGTCGGCGCGCTTGTCGTGCATTTCCTGCAAGGCGCGTTTCATGCGCTGCAGGTCGCCCGCGTCGCGGCGTTGGGCAGCAATGGAGGCCGCCTGGGTTTCGATCCACAGGCGCACCTCGAACATTTGCGCGAGGTCAGGGCGCCGGCCGTTCTTTTCCGGAAAGCGGAACACCGTGCCGGCCGGGGTCTGCGAAATAAACGAGCCCAGGCCACGCCGGGCGGTCAGTACGCCATCGGCCTTGAGCTGGGCAATCGCCTCGCGCACCACCGAACGGCTGACATTCAGCTGTTCCGCCAACTGCTGCTCGGTAGGCAGGCGCGACTCGGGCGCCATTTGTCCGGAGTCAATCTCGGCCCGTATGGCGCTGACAACACGCACGACGAGGGAATCTGGACGCTGGAGCTCAAGCATGGCAAAACCTAGGTAATCAGGTTGTCAGACAATAGCCGTTACGATTTTCCCTTGTCAAGGCGCCGTGCTGGCTTGCAGCGTTTTTACCCGGCGCGTGAAGGCCAACAGCAGCGCCAGTACGACCAGCCCCGAGGCCACCCCGAAGGCCATGTGCAAGCCCTGGCCGACCGCTGGTGGCAGGGCAGAATGGATATCGCCCGTGCCCCAGGCAAACACTGCACCCAGTGCCCACGCGCCGATTATCAGGCCCAGATTGCGCGACAGGTTCAGCCAGCCTGCAATCACCCCGCGTCGACCCGCCGACACATTGCTCATCACCGCCGTGTTGTTGGCCGCCTGGAATTGCGCGTAGCCCAGGGTGAGGATCACCAGCGCGCCGATGTAACCGGCGGCGTCCAGGGGCATCAACGCCAGCACCAGGCTGCCGGCCAGCATGCAAAGCAGGCCACCCAGCGTGGTGGCGTAGCTGCCGCAGCGGTCGGTCAGGCGCCCGGCCGGTACACCCGCCAGCGCCGCGCTACAGGGGCCGACGGCCATGGCCAGGCCCATTTGCGCGGGGTCGAGTCCGAGGCCATGGCTCAGGTAAAACGGCCCGGCGACCAGGGTGGTCATCATCACCGCCGCCACCAGCGTACTCATGCCAAGCCCGGCGCCCAGGGCGCGGTCATGGAGTGTCGCGAATACACTGAAGCGGCCAGCGCCCGAGGCTTGTGGATCGCTATCGGCCGGTGTGCCTCTTACCAGCACACAAGCGAGGGCGGCCAACGGCAGCATCACTAGAAACAGCGCGCGCCAGCCAGACGCGGCAATCAGCGCGCCACCAATGGCCGGCCCCAGGCCGGTGCCTACCGCCGACAGGGTCCCCAGCAACCCCATGACGCGCCCGGTCTGCTCTTTGGGGACGGTGGCCGCGACCAGCGCCATGGTCATTGCCAGCATGATCGCCGCGCCAAACCCTTGCAGTGCCCGCGCCGCGACCAACATGCCCAGGGACGGCGCGGTACTGCACAGGGCACAGGCCACGGCGAACACCAGCAGGCCCGCCAGCAGCAGGCGGCGATGGCCGAAGCGGTCGCCCAGACGGCCCACGCCTACCAGCACGGCAGTGGTCGCCAGCAAGTAGCTCAGCACCACCCACTGCACCGCGGCAAAGGTTGCAGCAAAGGCCTCGGCCATCTGGGGCAGGCCGACATTGGCAATGCTGGTGCCCAGCGAGGCCAACAACATGCACAGCGACAAACCGGCGAGTGCGCCGCGTGGGGTAGGGGATGTCATGGGATGTCCTCGTGCTGCACCGTGGCCGTTGCCCGCAATCTACGGCGTCGCCTAACATGGCGGAAGACGCATCGGTTGCACTCTATACATGCGTCAAACGCCTGATGAGGATTGCCACCGTGTCGCTGCCTGACTTCAACCTGCTGATTACCCTGGACGTACTGCTCACCGAAGGCAGCGTCGCCCGTGCCGCCCAGCGCCTGGGCCTGAGCCCCTCGGCCATGAGCCGCGCGTTGGCGCGGCTGCGCCAAACCACCGGCGACCCCTTGCTGGTGCGCGCCGGCCGTGGCCTGGTGCCGACGCCACGCGCCCTGCAACTGCGTGAGCAGGTCAGCCAACTGGTGCAGGATGCCCAAGCGCTGTTGCGGCCGCTGCAGGTCCTGGACCTCAAGGGCCTGGTGCGCACCTTTGTGCTGCGCACCAGCGAAGGTTTTGTCGAAAGTTTCGGCCCGGCGCTGATCGCCCGTGTCGCCGAACAGGCACCCGGGGTGCGCCTGCACTTTGTGCACAAGCCCGGTGCAGCGCTGCGCGACAGTGGGGTGGACCTGGAAACCGGCGTGGTCGATAGCACGGCCAACCCGGAAGTGCTGACCCAGTTGCTGTTTCGCGACCGTTTTATCGGCGTGGTGCGTGCCGGCCACCCACTGAGCCAGGGCCCCATCACCACCGCGCGCTACGCCGCCGGCCGGCATATCTATGTGTCGCGGCGCGGGCGCGAGCGTGGGCAGATTGACGATGCCCTTGAGGCCTTGCACCTCACGCGGGACGTGGCGACCATCGTCACCGGGTTCTCCACGGCCGTGGCCCTGGCGCAAAGGACCGACCTGATCGCCAGCGTTCCCGAGCGCTATACCCGCGGCCTGCGCGATGGCCTGTGCAGTTTTGCCCTGCCGGTGCAAGCCCCTGAGTTCAGCGTGGCGATGCTCTGGCACCCACGCCTGGATGCCGACCTCGCGCATCGTTGGTTGCGCGGCTGTTTGCGCGAGGTGTGTGGCGCAGAACAGGTACAATCCCCGCTGCCTTGATTGCGAAAGACCAGGAAACAGGAATTCGATGTTCACCCTTACCCACTACGCCAGCCCATGCCCCGAGCCCGTCAACAGCCAGATCCTGCAGATGGTGGTCGACTACCTGACTGATATCAGCATGGTCGCCATCCCGCCGAGCAACCTGCTGTACAACGTCTACCAGTATGCAATCGGCTACGAAGTGCACCTGTACCTGGAAGCGGTGGGCGGGGCCAAGGGCATTGCGGTCGAGCTGATCGTCGCGATGGATGAGCAGGACCCGGCCAAGGTCATCGGCTTCTTGCTGTACCTGCCGGTCAAGGACGATCCCGAGGCCTGCGGTGTGGCCTATATGGCCGTGCATGCTAGCCACCGCCGCCAGGGCGTGGCGCGGGCGATGATGGACGAGATGCTCGGCCGCTACCCCCATGGTGAATTGACCTGCGCGGTGGAAAAAGTCCCGGCGTTCGAAGCCATGGGTTTCCAGGTGCGCGGCGTGCGTGGCACCCAGGTGTTGATGAACACCCGCGACTACAGCACCGATGGCCTGATGGGCGTGTTGGATGTGGCGTCGATCTACAGTTCGCTGGAGGTGCGGCAAATCCACACCTACCTGCTACACAAACACGGCAAGCGCGCGATGATCGATGCCGAGAAACAGCGTGACCGGCATTTCGACCAAATGACCCGCAAGGCCCAACTGTTCGTGCAAACCCGCTGCGCCCTGTAGGAGACGGCAAGCCGTAATGTCGTTCAGTTAAGCGCAGATCCCCTGTGGGAGCGGGCTTGCCCGCGATGGCGTCATGTCAGTCGGTATATCTGTTGACTGACACTCCGCTATCGCGGGCAAGCCCGCTCCCACATTTGATCTGCGCTGCTTTGAGCATTGCGTTCGCTTAACTGAATGGCATTACAGGGTTGGGCTGTCGCGGAAAAGGTCGTGGGCATCCAGCAGCCGATAGGCAATCTCCGGCCGCTTCTCCATCCCTTTGCGGATTGCTGCCGGAATCGACTGCCGGGTCTTGCGACACAGGCCCGGCAGTTCGTCGATGACGATCTGGATCCCGCGCATGCTTTTGACTTCGGTATGCCCCGGGGCGATGTGCACGCGGATGCCCAGTTGCTGGTGCATCAGCTGTTGCATGCGTTCCAGGTCGGCCAGGCTTTGCAGGTTTTCCAGGCGTTCGAGCAGCTTTTTTTCTTCCTGGCGGGTCAGTTGCAGGATGCGCTGGTCGGTGCCGGGCGCCTCGAGCAGTTGCTCGCGCTCGCAGTCACATACAGCAGGTGGGCAGGGCTGGCGAATTGTCATGATCACTCCCTCCCCACGCTGGTGCTGACGGCTCAGTAGGTCAGTTGCACGCCCAGGCTGCCCAGGGCGTTCCAGTACTCAGGATAGGTCTTGCCCACGCAGTCCGGGTCCTGAATCTTGATGCCCGAGACTTTCAGCCCCGCCAGCGCAAAGCACATGGCGATGCGGTGGTCGGCGTGGGTGTCGATCAGCGCGGTGCACGCAGTGCCGGCCAACGCCGGATCGCTGGCGACCAGCAAGTCGTCACCGATGATGGTCGCCAGGCCCGGGCGAATTTCGTTGAGGCCGTCATGCAGCGCCTGGACGCGGTCGCACTCCTTGACCCGCAGGTTGGCCAGTTCGGTGAAGCGCACCGGCGTATTGTTGAACGCCGCCAGCACCGCCAGGGTCGGGATGGCGTCCTGCATCTGCGAGCCGACCACCGTGGCCGGCATCTGCGGGAACTGGGCGATCACGGCCTGGGCCTTGGCGTCGGGCTGGGTGAAATCCTGTGCGGCGACGCCCAGGTCGATGCTGCCGCCGGTCAGCACTTCGGCGGCCCACAGATAGGTGGCGGCAGAAGCGTCGGGTTCGATCAGGTAATCATTGGCGGTGTAGCCGGTCGGGGCCACGCGCCAGGTGCTGTCGTTGACCACTTCCACCTGGGCGCCAAACGCGCGCATGCAATCGAGGGTCAGGTCGACATAACCACGGGCGCCGATGTCCTTGCCGGTCAGGGCCACCTCGATCGGGGCCTCGCCGCAGGCCGCGAGCATCAACAACGCCGACACGTACTGGCTGGACAGGCCGCCGTCGATCTCGAAGCGCTTGGCCTGCACCTTGCCGCGACCATGCACGGTCACGGGCGGGCAGCCGGTGGGGCTTTGTACCTGGATGCCGTTCTGGTTCAGGGTCGCCAGCAGCGGGCCGATAGGACGCTTTTGCATGTACGCGTCGCCATCCAGTACCACGCTGCCGTCCACGGTCGCCACGGCGGCTGTGAGAAAGCGCATCGCGGTGCCGGCGTTGCCCAGGAACAACGGTTGCGCCGGCAGTTGTAGCTTGCCGTGGCCGGTGACGACAAAGGTCACGTCATCCGGCTCATCAATGGTCACGCCCATCTGCCGCAAGGCCACGGACATATGCCGGGTATCGTCGCTTTTCAGCGCGCCGCTCAGGCGGCTGGTGCCCTTGGCCAGGGCCGCCAGCAGCAGGGCGCGGTTGGTGATGGATTTGGAGCCGGGAGGCGCTACCTTGCCGTGCAATGGAAAGTTGGGCGGTGTCACGGTCACGGTTTTCTGCGAACTCAAGGTACAAGGCTCCTGATTCAAGGCGCGGTGGCTGGGAGTGGCCGGCTGGCGGAGACGAATAATCGACCATCCGGCACGGCAGGGTCAAATCGTGGCGCAGGTTTAACCGCGCTGGCTCAACCAATAGGCATGCAAGGCCCTGGCGGCCGGTTCGATGCGCGCGACGTGTTGTTGGTGGGCCGGGACATCCAGGTCGGCCGGCAATTCGAAGTTGTCCTGCTCGGCGCACCAGGAGATGGCTTCCAACTGTGCCGCCTGTTCGCTCGGCAGGGGCGGCCATTCGCTGATCGCGGCGCCACGGATATAGCCAAAGCACCATTCCTCGGCGAGGGTCAGCGGCTGGTCCTGGTGTTCGGTTTGTTCAAAACGCGCCTGGAAACCCTCGGCATCGCTGGCCAACTGCAGGGCAATGCTATTGAGATGGCGGGTGCACAGGTCGATGAACTGCCCCAGCTCATCCTTGCTTTCCCAGGCTGGGATCTGCCCACCCCAGATGGCCGGGAACCAGATGGCAACGTCCACCGGTGCCGGGCCGGACACCAGGGCGGTGAAGTAACCATCGAGCTCGGCCAGGTTCAACACCGAGTTGTCGTCGCCGTACTTGAGCAGAATGTCTTCGATGAACTCGAAATCGGCAGGGGCGAGGGCTTGGTCGTGCATGAACATATCCTTTGAGCGTCAAGCGCCGCAGTTAAGGCGGCGTAAAACGCGGAGGATGGCGCGAGTCGGCGTTTTAATCCAGTGCTAGATCACCTTCACCGCGCGGCCAATCGCCTGGATCGGCCCGGTCGGCTTACCGGTCGGCGAGCCATTGGGGCCTTCCAGGGTCATCTCGAACAACTGGTTCGGCGCCAGCGGTGGCAGTTTGTCCAATGGGATCGACAGGCTCTGCCCCGGCTTGACCAGCCCCAGGGAAACCGGGGCTTGCCAGTCCTCACCCTTGGTCCAGAATTCCAGTGCCTTGTCTGCCGGTATTTCCATCACGCCCAGGGGGATCAGTTGGATTTGCTGACTGTCGCTGGCCTGGACCACCCAGCCGGGCGCCTGGCTTTGCGGGGCCATCAGCACCACCACGTAGGCGGTAGGGTTGACGGCAGCGGGGCGGGCCAGCAGCAGCGCGGCCAGGACCAGGCTGGCCAACAAGCCAGCACCGGCCAGGCCACGCCACAGCGCCAGCAGGTTCCACCACGGCACCGACGGCGTATCGCCCACCGCGCGATGGCCCAGGCTGCGCTCAATGCGCCGCCACAGGTAGGGCGACGGCGCCACCGGCGCGGCCAGTTCGGTCAGCGGCAACAGGCGCTGTTCCCAGGCATCCACCGCCGCCCGCAAGGGCCCATCGTGCTCCAGCCGTTGCTGCACGTGCAGGCGTTGCTCGGCTGCCAGGGTGCCCAGCACGTATTCGCTGGCCAGTTCGTCCAATTCGTCGGGAGTCATGCCATGCACTCACGCAAGGCCGCGAGGCTGCGTTTGATCCAGGCTTTGACAGTCCCCAGCGGGGTGCCCAGTTTCTGTGCGATTTCACTGTGGGACAGGCCGTCGACATACGCATGCAAGATACAACTGCGGCGCGACGGCTCCAGGTGTTCCAGGCACTGGTAAACCTTGGCGCTACGGGCGCGGTATTCGAAATGCGCGGCGCTGGATTCAGCCACCAGTGTGTGTTCATGCTCGTCGCTGAGCGCGACTTCACGGCCCGTTTTACGCATGACGTTGAGCGCCATATGCCGGGTCACGCTATACACCCAGCCACGGGCCGAACCCCGGCGCGGGTCGAAGCCGCCGGCGCCGTTCCAGATGTTGATAAACGCCTCATGCACGATGTCCTCCGCCAGCGCCGTATCCCGCGCAATGCGCTTGGCCACGCCGAGCAGCCGGGCGCAATCCTGTTCGTACAACTGACGCAAGGCGTGCTGTTCGCCGCGGGCGCAGGCCAACAGGCAGGCTTCATAGTCAAAGAGAGGTTCGGGCAAGGACTGGGGCCGCCTTTTCAGGGTCAATCCCCGGCCGCGAATGGCCGGGGTGCTAGCGCAGCAGCTTAGACGAGTTTTTTTGCCAGGCGCATTATTTGGCCGCCCAGAAGATGTAGTCCGCCTGGTACTTCACCACTTCCTGCTTGCCCTTGTTGGCGGTGCTGCATTCGGCGCTCGGCGCCACGCCACCTTTGAGTGCCACGCGCTGGATATAGCTGACACCGCTCATTGCACCCTTGCCTTCGGCGGGGTTGGCCTTGACCAGTTGATAGGGCAGGTTGCCCGCGCTGGACGGCGCTACGGCCAGTTGCGTGCCGGTGACTTTCGAACCGTCCTGGGCCTGCCAGGTGGCGGGCGGGCCGAAGTAGGTACCCACCTGCTTGCCGCTACGATCATTGAGTACTGCCTTGGGGCCGACGAACACCCATTCGGTCTGGCCGGCAGCGTTGGCCTTGTCGCGGCATTCGTAGGTGATTTCGCCGACACCCGTGGTTTGCATGGTCACCTTGTGGCCATCCGGCACTTTGATGCTGTCGGGCAGGGTGGCCTGGGCAAAGGCTGTTGGGGCGGCGATAAGCAGGCAGGTCAGGCAGAGCAGCGGTTTAGAGTTCATTGGTGTCTCTCCATAAGGGTGAACAGCAAAGCAGCGCAAGGGCTACTTCCTGTACTACTCATGGCGCGGCTGACTGGATGCACGGCGCGACAAATAAATCTGTGAGCTGAAAAAGGAATAAAGTCAGATCGTATTGATATAAGTCGTTATAAGAAAAATCGCTATGCTGCCGCCAGAATTTTATAAGGCCGCAGGTAGTTGTAATGGATGTGGGTAATTTTGGTTTTGTAGTTGCAGGCCTGATCGTTGGTTTTATCGTCGGTATGACCGGCGTCGGGGGTGGGTCGCTGATGACTCCGATCCTGTTGTGGTTTGGCATCAACCCGGCCACGGCCGTGGGCACCGACCTGCTGTATGCAGCCATCACCAAGTCCGGCGGGGTGCTGGTGCATGGCAAGAACAGGAATATCGACTGGACCATCACCGGCTGGCTGACCCTGGGCAGCGTGCCGGCGGTGTTGCTGACGTTGTGGTTCCTCAAGAGCCTGCACACCGATCCGAGCGCGATGAACGAGGTGATCAAGCAAGCCCTGGGTGTGGTGCTGTTGCTGACGGCCCTGGCGATTCTGTTCAAGAAAAAACTCTTGGCCTTTGCCCAGCACCATGCAGGCGACCACTACCATATGAGCCCGCGCAATCTCAACGGGCTGACGGTATTCACCGGTGCGATCCTCGGCACCATGGTCGCCCTGACGTCCATCGGTGCCGGCGCCCTGGGCACCGTGGCGCTGTTTATCCTGTACCCGTTCCTGGCCACCAAACGCCTGGTGGGCACCGAAATCGCCCACGCAGTCCCGCTGACCCTGGTCGCCGGCCTAGGGCACGCGAGCATGGGCAACATGGACTGGCATTTGTTGGGGTTCTTGCTGATGGGGTCGCTGCCGGGGATCTACGTTGGCAGCCACATGTCAGGCCGGGTGCCGGACGAACTGCTGCGCCCGTGCCTGGCGGTGATGCTGGGGTTGATTGGTTTCAAGCTGGCGTTCTGACCCTGCCCACACTCTGTTATCGATCGCAGGGTGTCAGGTACCGAGCGTTATCGTTGAGGATTATCGCTGGCAAGCCAGCTCCTACAAGGGATTGTGCTTTTGTAGGAGCCGGCTTGCCGGCGATGGCGCCGCACATCATGCCTTACGCGATTTATCCAACCACTCCACTGCCGTGCGCCAGATACAAATCCCCAGGAAGTACGCCGACATCAACAACCACAGGCCCATGGTCAACGTGTTGGTGTACGGCCGGTCGATCACCAGCAACAGGCTGCACAGCAGCCACACCGTGGTCACCGCAATATTGATCGGCATAAAGCGCTTGACCCGGAACGGGTGCAGGAACTTCATCGGCGTGACTGTCAGCAGCGCCAGGCCGATCACCGTGGCCAGGGTGATCCAGCCGTCCGGATCGATGATGTAGACACACAGCGCCACCACGTTCCAGGCCGCCGGGAAGCCTTGGAAGTAGTTGTCCTTGCTCTTCATATTGACGTTGCAGAAGCAGAACAGCGATGACACCAGGATCACCGAGACGGTGAACAGGTGGGTGAAGTCCGGCAGGTCGATATAGCGGTAGATGAACAGCGCCGGGATAAACACATACGTGAGGTAATCGATCACCAGGTCGAGCACCGAGCCATCGAAGCTTGGCAGCACGGTCTGCACATTGACCCGCCGCGCCAGCGACCCGTCCACGCCATCCACGATCAACGCCAGGCCCAGCCACAGCAGGCAGGCCTTGGGCTGGTTCTCCAGCAGCGCCAGCGTCGCGAGGAAGGCCAGCACCACGCCGGTGGCGGTAAAACCATGGGCGCCCCAGGCTTTGAGTCTGGCTACATGCAGGGTCGATATCACAGGGGCGTTCTCCAAAAGGTGAAACAGGGCAGCCGACGGCGAGTTAGCGTCGAATCTGGCCAAGGGATGCAAGTATCGACCGGGAAGGTGGGGATAAGGTTCACCACCACGGCGTTAGGTCTAGGGTAGCAAGCGTTGACGGATTCGGCATCAGCCCTGACGGAACACCAGGGCCTTCAAGCCACTTTGCGGATCGATATCAGGAAATTCCGGTGGGTTTGCCAGGCGCTGCTCAAAGCGCAGCCCCGGTGCTTCGCGGGTGACGCCCTCGATGAGGAAATCTTCGCCCAGCGCCGGGTCATTCATGCAGGCCAGTACCGTGCCTTGGGGCGTCAGCAGGTCTGGCAGGCGGCGTAGTACGCGCTGGTAATCCTTGGTCAGCAGGAAGCTGCCTTTCTGGAAGGACGGCGGATCGATGATCACCAGGTCATAGGGGCCGTTGCCGGTGACCTTGGCCCAGGACTTGAACAAGTCGTGCCCCAGGAAACTCACCTTGCCCAGGTCATGGCCATTGAGCCGGTGGTTGTCGCGACCCCGGCTCAGGGCGCCACGGGCCATATCCAGGTTGACCACATGCTCGGCGCCGCCCTCGATGGCGGCCACGGAAAACCCGCAGGTGTAGGCAAACAGGTTCAATACCCGCAGGCCATGGGCGTGCTCGCGCACCCAGTTGCGCCCGTAGCGCATATCCAGAAACAGCCCGCTGTTCTGCTTTTTGCCCAGGTCGATGCGATAACGCAGGCCGCCTTCGGTGATGGTCAATTCGTCGACCATCTGCCCCCACAACCATTCGGTGGTGCTTTGCGGCAGGTAGCGATGTTGCAGGGCCAGGGTGTGGGCGCCGGCCTGTTGCCATTCGCCGCTTTCGCACAGCTCGCGCAACTGGTGTTGCAAGGCTTGCAACTGCGCAGGCTCTGGCTCCTTGAACAACGAGACCAGCACCACGCCTTGCAGCCAATCCACGGTCAATTGTTCCAGGCCCGGCCAGCAGCGGCCCCGGCCGTGGAACAGGCGCCGGGTTTCTGTGGGCACGTCGCGCAGGGCTTCGAGCAAAAGGGAATGGAGCAGGGCGAGGGCGTCTGGGGTCATCGGGCAGCGTCGATCATTAAACGGGCGGCATTTTAAACACAATTGCGGTGTTTCAGGTGGTTGGAGCACAACGTGCTTTTAATCAGCTGTGTTTAAGCGTTTTGTGCTGCAAATCGCCGCGCCACCTGGCCAGAACAGTCAAAAAATCCTTTTGGGCAGACATAAACTGGAAAAAACAGCTCGGAGGTGCCCATGAACGGTTTCGTAAAGACAGTCAATCAAACAGCCATTGACCAGCAAGAGCTCACCGAGTGGCGCGAAGCCCTGGACTCCCTGGTACGCCACGCAGGCCCCGAACGTGCGCGGGAGATCCTCGATATGCTGGCCGACGCCGGCAACACCCCGGCCATCGGCTGGAAGCCGCGCCATGGCACGCCCTACATCAACAGCATCAGCGTTGCCCAGCAGCCGCACTTTCCCGGCGACCTGGCCACCGAAGAGCGCCTGGCCTCGCTGGTGCGCTGGAACGCCCTGGCCATGGTGGTCCGCGCCAACCAGGCCTATGGCGAATTGGGTGGCCATATCGCCAGCTATGCCAGCGCGGCGGACCTGTTCGAGGTGGGCTTCAACCATTTTTTCCGTGCGCGCCACGACAACGTCGGCGGCGACCTGGTGTTCTACCAGCCGCATTCCGCGCCTGGTATTTACGCGCGGGCGTTTCTTGAAGGCCGCTTGAGCGAGCAGGACCTGGCCCACTATCGCCAGGAGCTGGGCGCCGTCAAGGCCGGTGCCCGTGGACTGTCCAGCTATCCGCACCCGTGGTTGATGCCGGACTTCTGGCAGTTCCCCACCGGCTCCATGGGGATTGGCCCGATCAGTTCGATTTTCCAGGCGCGCTTTATGCGTTACCTGCACCATCGTGGCTTGCAGGACACCACCGACCGCCACGTCTGGGGCGTGTTCGGCGACGGCGAGATGGATGAGCCGGAAAGCATGTCGGCCCTGACCCTGGCGGCCCGCGAAGGCCTGGACAACCTGACCTGGGTGGTCAACTGCAACTTGCAGCGCCTCGATGGCCCGGTGCGTGGCAATGGGCGGATCATTGACGAACTGGAGGCGCTGTTTGCCGGTGCTGGCTGGAACGTGATCAAGCTGGTCTGGGGGTCGGATTGGGACGCCTTGCTGGCCAAGGATGAGGATGGTGCGTTGGTGCGCACCTTGTCCCAGACCGTGGACGGGCAGTTCCAGACCTTTGCCGCCAAGGACGGTGCCTATAACCGCGAGCACTTCTTCGGCCAGAGTGAGTCCCTGGCCAAACTGGTGGCCGGCTTGAGCGACGAGCAGATCGACCGTCTCAAGCGCGGCGGCCACGACATGCTGAAAATCCATGCGGCCTATCACGCCGCGCGGCGGGTCAAGGGGCGCCCCACGGTGATCCTGGCCCAGACCAAGAAGGGCTTTGGCATGGGCGAAGCCGGGCAGGGCAAGATGACCACCCACCAACAGAAAAAACTCGACCGCGATGCGCTGATCGCCTTTCGCAACCGCTTCCAGCTGCCCCTGAGCGACGAGCAGGCCGAATCCCTGAGCTTCTACAAACCCGCCGCCGACAGCGCAGAGATGCGCTACCTGCACCAGCGTCGCGCCGCCCTCGGCGGCTATGTGCCCAGCCGCAGCCAGCACGCCGAGCCGGTGCCTGTGCCGCCGGTGAGTGGCTACGGCGGCTTCGCGACCCAGGCCGAAGGCAAGGAAATGTCCACTACCATGGCCTTTGTGCGCATGCTCAGCAATTTGCTCAAGGACAAGGCCCTGGGCCCGCGGATCGTGCCGATTGTCGCCGACGAGGCACGTACCTTCGGCATGGCCAACCTGTTCAAGCAGATCGGCATCTACTCCAGCGTCGGCCAGCGCTACGAGCCCGAGGACATCGGCTCGATCCTCAGCTATCGCGAAGCCACCGACGGGCAGATCCTTGAGGAAGGCATCAGCGAAGCCAGTGCTATCAGTTCCTGGGTCGCGGCGGCTACCAGTTACTCGGTGCATGGCTTGCGCATGCTGCCGTTCTACATCTACTACTCGATGTTCGGCTTCCAGCGCGTGGGCGATCTGATCTGGGCCGCCGCCGACCAGCGCGCCCGGGGCTTTTTGCTCGGCGCCACGGCAGGGCGGACCACCTTGGGCGGCGAGGGCTTGCAGCATCAGGACGGCAGCAGCCATCTGATGGCGGCGACCGTGCCCAACTGCCGCGCCTACGACCCGGCATTCGCCGGCGAATTTGCGGTGATTCTCGACCATGGCATGCGCCAGATGCTTGAGCACGATGTGGACGAGTTCTACTACGTGACCCTGATGAACGAAAACTACCCGCAGCCGAGCCTGCCCGAGGGCGTCGAGGCGGCGATCATCAAGGGCATGTACCGCCTCGATGGCAGCGCCGGGGCCAAGGTGCGCCTGCTCGGTTCCGGCACCCTGGTGCGCGAGGCCCAGGCCGCCGCGCAGTTGCTGGCAGACGATTGGCAGATCGCCAGCGAGGTGTTCAGCGTGACCAGCTTCAGCGAACTGGCCCGCGATGCGCGCGAGGTGGAGCGCTGGAACCGCCTGCATCCGCTACAAGAACCGCAGCGCAGCCACCTGGCGACCTGCCTGCCCGAGGGTGCGCCAGTGGTTGCAGTGTCGGACTACGTACGCGCCGTGCCACAGATGATCGGTTCCTACCTGGGTTCCAGCTACACCGTGCTGGGCACCGATGGCTTCGGGCGCAGCGACACCCGTGCGGCGTTGCGCGACTTCTTCGAGGTGGACCGCCACCACATCGTGCTTGCCGCGCTGGCCGCCCTGGTGGAGCAGGGCAGCCTGGAGGCGCAGGTGTGCCAGCAGGCGATTGAACGTTACGGCCTGCACACCGAGCGTGCGGCGTCCTGGACCCACTGACACCTCAAGGTATATGAGGACTCATTGTAGGAGCGGGCTTGCCCGCTCCCACACAAGCCCGCACACAGGGTTTGTGGTGTGCCTTAGAGAGTGGCTATCAACTGAGGCCCAAACGCCTCACGCAAAAAATCCGGCGCGATATAGCGCTGGTAATGCGCCTCCGATAGCAGGAAAAACTCCCGATCAATCGCATCACGCAAATCCGCCAGGTGCCGCTCACGAAACTCGGGCAGTAACACCAACCCGTACGCATCCAGCCGGGAAATCACCCGTGCGCCTCGGGCAATCAACTGATAGGCCCAGCAATACGGCGACTGGTGCGGCATAAAGCGGATCTTGCGCTCCTCCAGCTGTTGGCGCAGGCGCGCAGGATCAAACACCTCCAGCTTGCTGGCCATGACCTGCACCAGCAACTGTTCGAGGCGCAGCCAGACCGCTTGTTTTTCCTCGGTGCTGTAGCCGTTCCACTGAATGACTTCATGGTGATAGCGCTTGCAGCCACGGCACACCAGGTCGCCATACACGGTGGAACACAGGCCGACGCACGGCGTCTTGATGGTTTGATTGGACATAAAAACCGCGTCTTTCCTAATCCACTGCAAAAGGGTTCACGGGCGCTCCATGGCGCTGAACTGTTGGTTCAACCATTGATACAACTGGGTGACCGCCCGCGACATCTGCCCACGATGGGGGCAGGCGAAACTCAAGGGGTACACATCCCCGGCAATCTCTGGCAGCAGCACCACCAAGCGCTGCGCCTGGACATCGGCGTACACATCCAGCCAGGTCTTGTAGGCGATGCCTTCGCCGGCCACGGCCCAGCGCCGTACCACATCGGCGTCGTCGCTGAACAAGGGGCCCGCGACCTGCACGGTCTGCCCGCCCAACTCCCAGCGGTCATGCAGACGACTGTTTTGCAGGTACAGCAGGCACGGGTGGTGCGTCAGTTCGTCGGTGGACGCGGGGGCGCCGTGGCGCGCCACGTAGTCCGGCGAGGCCACCAGCACCCGGCGGTTCCAGGGCGCCAGGGGCAGGGCGATGTAGTTGGCGTCCTCGTTCCAGCCATAACGCAGGGCCACGTCCACCGGGTCGCGAAACAGGTTGGTGACCTGGTCCGACACCAAAAAGCGCAAGGTCAGTTCTGGATGCAGGCGGCGGAACTCGGTGAGCATCGGCAGCAGGATGTTGCGCCCCAGGTCCGACGGCGCGGCGATCTGCAACGTGCCCCGCAGCGGCGCGTCATCGCCGCGCAAGCGTTCGCGGCCCAGCTCCAACTGCTCCAGCACGCTGCGGGCGGTGGGCAGGTACTGTTCGCCTTCGGCGCTCAGGCGCAGGCTGCGGGTGGTGCGGGTAAACAGCCGTACTTCCAGCTCGCGTTCCAGGCGCTTGATCGCTGCCGCGACCTGGCCCGGCAACAGGTTGGCCTCCACCGCAGCGGCGGTGAAACTGCCCAGGGCGGCGCTGCGCAGGAACAGCCCGAGATCATCGATGCGGATCATTTTCACTCCAGAAATGAAAGTGTTGCTGCATTTTGTCGATTTTTCTTCGTCCTGGGAACGGTAAAAATGCACGCCATCGAGGGCCATCGTCCCTCATCACTCGTGAGTTCCCATGAAAGCAATCACCTTTACCGAACATGGCCTGCCCATCGACGACCCACGTTCGCTGATCGACGTGAACATCAACGCCCCCCAGCCAGGCCCTCGGGACCTGCTGGTGGAAGTGCAGGCTGTGGCGGTCAACCCGATCGATACCAAGGTGCGCGCTGGTACCTACGCCCAGGAATCGAAAATCCTCGGCTGGGATGCAGCGGGTATCGTGCGCCAGGTCGGTAGCGACGTGAGCTTGTTCAAGCCAGGCGATGCGGTGTACTACGCAGGTTCCTTGATCCGCGCAGGCAGCTACAGCGAATTCCAGGTGGTCGATGAGCGCATCGTTGGCCACCGGCCACGCACGCTGGACGCGGCCCACGCCGCTGCCTTGCCGCTGACTTCGATCACTGCCTGGGAGTTGCTGTTCGACCGCCTTGGTGTGACTGAAGGCGCAGGCGAGGGTGATGTGCTGTTGGTGGTCGGGGCCGGTGGTGGCGTGGGGTCGATCCTGGTGCAACTGGCCCGCCAACTCACCAAAATGACCGTGATCGGCACCGCCTCGCGCCCGGAGACCATCGAGTGGGTCCAGCGCATGGGCGCCCATCATGTGATCGACCATAGCCGGCCGATGCTGGCCCAGCTCCAGGCATTGGGGGTCGATGGGGTCAGCCATGTCGCCAGCCTCACCCATACCGAGGAGTACCTGGCGCAATTGGTCGAAGTGCTGCGCCCCCAAGGGCGGCTGGGGTTGATCGATGACCCGGACAGCCTGGACGTCATGCCGCTCAAGCTCAAATCCCTTTCCTTGCACTGGGAGCTGATGTTCACCCGCTCGCTGTTTGAAACGGCGGATATGATCCAGCAGCACCACCTGCTCAACCGGGTGGCGCAGTTGATCGACCAAGGCGTGTTGCACACCACTCTCGGTGCGCATTTTGGTGCGATCAACGCGGCCAACATGCGCAGCGCCCATGCCCTGGTGGAAAGCGGCCAGGCGCGGGGTAAGATTGTGCTTGAGGATTTCCAATGAACACCCTGATCAAAGCCCTGGGCTTATCGCTGTGCGTAATGCTCGCCGCATGCGCCAGCCAACCTACCAATGGAGTCGCCAGCATGAGCAAACCCCTGATATCCATCGCCGTACTCAAGGCCAAGCCGGGCCAGGAACAAGCGCTCAAGGCCGGCCTGCTGGCCTTGGTCGAGCCGACCCGCACCGAGCCAGGCAACCTGGATTACGTGCTGTTCGAACTGCGTGATGAGCCGGGCACGTTCTATATGCGTGAAGCGTTCAAGAACCAGGCGGCCCTCGATGCGCATTTTGCGATGCCGTACTTCCAGCGCTTTGCCGCCACGGCGGATGACTTGCTGCTGGAACCTCTGAAGCTGATCTTTCTTGAGCAAGTCTCCAACTGATGCGTGCGCCATCGCCGGCGAGCCGGCGATGGCCTGCGATCAATCCCAGCTCAACGCCCCACCGGTCTGATACTCGATCACCCGGGTCTCAAAGAAGTTCTTCTCTTTCTTCAAGTCCATGATCTCGCTCATCCACGGGAACGGGTTGGTGGTGCCTGGGTATTCTTCCTTCAAGCCGATCTGCGACAGACGACGGTTGGCGATGAACTTGAGGTAGTCCTCCATCATTGCCGCGTTCATGCCCAACACGCCGCGCGGCATGGTGTCGCGCGCGTATTCGATCTCCAACTGAGTCCCTTGCAGGATCATCTGGGTCGCTTCTTCCTTCATCTCGGCATCCCACAGGTGTGGGTTTTCGATTTTGATCTGGTTGATCACGTCGATGCCGAAGTTCAGGTGCATCGACTCATCGCGCAGGA
>NZ_JAAQWN010000001.1 GCF_012985465.1 Pseudomonas sp. WS 5079 | reverse complement strand
TCGGAACGGCCAGCGTGGTTTAACGGGGCGCCTTCACAAGCTAAGCGAGGCGGCCTGACAGCCGACCTGATCATCGAAGCGTACGCGTACCCCTGTAGGAGCTGGCTTGCCTGCGATGGTCGTTAACGATGACGAATGAATACCAGATACTCTGATGTGTTCTTTCGGGCGTCATCGCAGGCAAGCCAGCTCCTACAGGGGAATGCAGCTTCGCGCTCTGGTTCTACTGTTGCTGTTGCTCTGCTTTTGATCTGGCTTTTGATCTTGGGTGCCCCGTCAAACCACGATGGCCGATCGCGGCGGGCCCACGGAGCAATGCCTGACTGCGGGCATGCCGAGCCTAGGCGAGGCACCGAGTGGTGGGGCAAGAGCGCTTTGGTTACTTTCGCACTTTTCGAAAGTGACCCGCCGTAAGGGCGGAACCCTAAGTGGCCATGACCGCAGCAACGGATATGTACCCAAACCCAGCCCCCACAAGTTTTTTTGGGTAATCAACGGGTGCTATAGGGCAACAGAAACACCACGCCGAGCCCCGCCAGCGACATCAAGCCGAACCACGCCACCGGCCCCATCGCCCAGCCCCAACCCAGTACGCTGACGGCAAGACTCGCCGCCAGCATCCCCCAGCCCAGCACTCGCAGGCCACGTCGCAGCATCGGCGAGGGCAGGCGCCGCATGAGTTGCTGGTAATGGCGCTCCAACCCAAGGCACAACCCCACCATCCCCGCGCAGGCCAGTAATAACGCGACTATCAACACCATCTCAATTGACCTGCGCCACGGCATGCTTGGCCACGCGCCGTGCGCTGCGTTCCTTGGGCGCCTGGTACAGCTTCCAGCACGGCCAGGCCAGCAGCAGGCCGAGGCCCACGGTGGTCAATTCCAGGTAGACGTAATCACCCAGGCTTTGCCCCAGCAGATTCAGGGCCGGCAGAGTGATACACAGGGCGGCGGCCAAGCCCAGTTGCTCGCGCCAGGCACTGCGCCAGGGGCGGACAATCGCGTGGCCCAGACTCAGCAGCCACACCAGGAAAAATACCCGCACCTCCCAGCCACCGCGTTGGGCCAGTTCCACCGGCAGTAAGCGGTTGGCCCACAGCAAGGCCACGCACGCCACTATCAGCCCGGCCACCACCGCCACATTCAGCCGCTCGGCGATGTGGTAGAGCAGGGCGCCGACCGCGCCTTCGCCATCGTGGCGCCGGCGGCGCTTGACGGTAAACAGCACCACGCCGGTCGCCAGCATCGCGCAACTGGCCAGGCCGCAGACAAAGTACAACCAGCGCATGGAATAGCCGCCAAACTGCGCAAAGTGCAGGCCGGCCATGACCTTTTGGGTCAGCAGGCTGGGCCGACTGACCGCCGGCTGGCGCAGGACTTCACCGCTGACCCCGTCAAACAGCATGCTCTGGCCCTTGGTCAACTCGATGCGGTTGCCCAGCACCGGGCGCGCCTCGATCCGTGCGTCGCTGCGTCCGGGATTGTGGATCGACAAGCTGGACACCGGCCCCATGGCGCGCTCGGCCTCGGCCAGCACCGGGCCAAGCGCTGTCAGTTCGGCGGCCTCGCTGTGCTTGGGGCGTTCGCCGCGTACCTGGTGCTCGGCGGGCGCGCCACGCAAGGCGCGGAAGAGGTTGTCGCGGTCGCCGTCAAACAGCGCGTCCACCGCCGCCGGCATGTAGATCAGGTAGAAAATCACCAGCCCGGTGTAGGTAATCATCAAGTGAAAGGGCAACACCAGCACTGCAGTGGCGTTGTGCGCATCCAGCCATGAACGCTGGCCCTTGGCCGGGCGGAAGGTGAAGAATTCCTTGAAGAATTTCTTGTGGATCACGATTCCGCTGAGCAATGCCACCAGCATCGCGATTGCAGCCAGGCCGACCGTCCAGATCCCCAGTTCGCGCGGCAGGTTGAGGGTGAAGTGGAAGCGGAAGAAGAACCCGCCCCCAGCGGTTTCGCGCACGGCCAGCGGCTCGCCGGTGTGCGGGTCGAGCGCGGTGCCGCCGCCACGCCGTTGTTCGCCGGCCGATACGGTCAGGGTGTCGGAGCGTTCGCCGGGCAGGCCGATGTTCCAGGTGCGCGCCTCTGGATGCTGGCGCGCCAGATAGCCGAGGGCCTGTTGCGCAGCAGCGCTTTGCGACAGGGTGGAGGTGGGGATTTCCGGGCGCATCCAGCCGTCGATTTCCTTGTCGAACACCGCCAGGGTGCCGGTGAGGAAGATCGCAAACAGCAGCCAGCCGAACACCAGCCCGCTCCAGGTATGCAGCCAGGCCATGGCCTGGGTCAGGGTCCTGTGTTTCATCCCAGTACCTCACGCCATTGGGGCCAGAAGCCGATGGCGGCCAAGGGCAGTGCCAGGGCCATGCCGGCCCACGCGCGCCAGGCGTTGCGGCAGGCGAAGGCCCAGAGGATCGCCAGGGTGTAGATCAGGAACGAGGGCAGGCTGGCGACCACCAGGGCATCCACCTTGTCCATGGGCAACAGGCGCGCCAGGGCGGCGGTAAACGCATAGGTAAACAGGTAGCCGCCGATCAGCGCGGCGACCATCCGCGAGAGTGTCGGCCAGGCAGGGGATTTGCTTTTCATGGGGACTCATCAGAATCAGGTCAGCAACGAATATCCCCCTGTAGGAGCCGGCTTGCCGGCGATGAGGCCTTTAAGCCTTGTGCTGACTTATCAGCCGCCATCGCCGCCATCGCCGGCAAGCCGGCTCCTACAGAGGGCGACCATGCATAGGGTTGGCTCGAATGCTAGTGATTCTCATATGAGAGTAAACGCAATTTACAACTTATACACTTTGAGTCGCAGATGCAGGCACAGCCCGGGCGTGGTGTTCTGTGCCCATAGCTGGCCGCCTTGCAACTGCACGATGCTGCGGGCAATCGACAGGCCCAGGCCATAACCGTCACCACCCGGGCGGGCGGCATTGAGGCGGGTGAAGGGCAGGAAGATCTGTTCCAGCTTGTCGGGCTCGATCCCCGGGCCCTGGTCCTGGATGCACAGGTGCCAGAAATCGCCCTCAAGCACACCGGTCAAGCGCACCACACCGTGTTCGGGGGAGTGGCGGATGGCATTGCGCAGGATATTTTCCAGGGCCTGGGCCAGGCCATTGAGGTTGCCCAGCACCCAGACGCCTGCGGGCAGTTCGCAGGGCAGGCGTTCGCTGGGCCAGCCGCTTTCAAAGCAGGCGTCTTCGCGCAGCAGGTCCCACAAAGGCTCCATCTCGACCGCTTCCACGGGCATGGATGGGCGTTCGGTATCCAGCCAGACCAGTTCCAGGGTGCTGCCGATCAAGCGTTCCATACCTTGCACTTCGCGCTCCAGGCGCTGGCGCAGGGCGCCTGGATCAGGCTCGCGCTCACCGGCCACCCGCAGCCGGCTCAAGGGCGTGCGCAGTTCGTGGGACAAGTCCCGCAGCAAGCGCCGTTGCAGCACCACCGTGCTTTCCAGGCGCTCGGCCATATGATCGAAGGCCCGGGCCAACTCACCCAATTCATCGCGGCGGCGCGTCACCTGCGGCCCGACCCGCGAGGCCAGGTCACCGGCGCTCAGGGCATTGGCCTGGCGCCGCAGGATCACCAGCGGTGAAATCAGCACCCGGTACAACAGCACGCCAAACAACAACGCCAGGCCTGTCGGCAGCACCTGGCGCAGCAAAATGTCCCACAGGCCACGGCCCTGGCGCGGGTCCAGGTGCAGCGGCAACTCCATGACCAGGCGGGCTGCGCCGTCGCTGAACGGCATGTAAAACGTTGGCCGGCCACCAGGGCGGCCCACGGGCCAGTCGATCTGGCGCACAAAGTCCAGCTTGCGCCGTTCGACCGTGGTCAAGGCCTGGGAGGACAGCGAATGGTGGTCGTCCACCACCACCGCCCACACCTGCTCCTGGGCACGCAGGCTTTTGAGGAACTCATCGACCCCTGCCGCACCGCGCTCGCGCCAGGCCATTTCGGCCTGGCGCGCGTATTCGCCGAGGATGTAGCGGGTGGGGGCGGGCAGGCGCGCGGTGGCTTCATAGATACGCTGGCTCACATCCACTTGCAGGCTGACCACCAACAGGCACAGTACCGCCAGCAAGCCGATCAGTTTCCACAACAGCGAATGGCGGTTGGGCAGCCTCATGCTTGCAGCCGGGTCAGGATGTAGCCGGTGCTCCTGACCGTCTCCACGCGCCCGGCGGTGTAGCCGATGGCCTGCAACTTGCGCCGGATGCGGCTGACATGCATGTCCAGGCTGCGATCATGCCTGGAATAGGCACGGTGCATGACCTGCTGGTACAGAAACGCCTTGGTCAGCACCTCATCGACATGGGCCACCAGGGTTTCCAGCACCCGATACTCGGTGGTGGTCAGGTCGGCCCACTGCTCGTTCAGGCTGACATCGGTGCGTTGTTCGTCGAATGTCAGTTGCGGGTCCTCATTGCGCGCCGTGCCGGGCACCTCATGTTCATAGGCCACCCGGCGCAGGATCGCGTCGATGCGCACATCCATCTCCAGCATGCTGAACGGCTTGGGCAGGTAATCGTCGGCGCCCTGGCTGAACCCGGTGATGCGGTCCTGCTCGGCACCGAGGGCCGACATCAGGATCACCGGCACCCGTTGATGCCGGCGCAGTTGCGCGAGCACCTCCAGGCCGCTGCTGCCCGGCAGCATGATATCCATCAGGATCAGGTCGAAAGGTTGGGCGCGCACCAACTCGACGATCTCGCCACCGTCCTGGCGCAACGTAACATCGAAGCCACGTTGGCCCAGGTGGCTGTCCAGGTGGGCGGCGAGCACCGGGTCATCCTCGACGGCGAGGATGCGACGCGCAGCGGGGAGCGAAGGGTGGGCGTGCATGGGAATTTCCTGCGAATGCGAATGTTTCTAAGTCGCGCATTCTGGCAAATCTCCCGCCACATTCCTATCGATTGCGGATTATTGCTGCATTTGGAGAAAACGGCCGTATGCAGGTCAATGGCGCCGCCTAACGCTGACAAGGGTCTGTCTTGTTCAACAGATTGCCCGTCGAATACCACACGCGCTGCGCTGCCGGTCCCAGATCCAGGGCCACCGGCGCATCCGCACGCCCCTCCAGCAACGTTGGGTAAACCCCGGGCTTGAGCGGCGACTGGCATACGATCGGCAACGATTGCACGGTGGTGAAATTCAAATCCACCGTAGACACCAACTGCGCCGCCGAAAACGGTGCTGGTGGCCCAGGCAGGGTAATGATTTCCTGGAAGTCCGGATCCTGGGCGATGTAGTGCGTCAAGTGCGCCTCATTGCCCCGGCCAAACAAGGTGTAGACCAGCTGTTTGGGGCGGTCGATGCCCAGGTTGAACGGCCGGTAGATCACCACCGCTTCGACCGTCACCGGCACGTTGTCAAACAACACCGGCCCCGGTGTGCCGCCGCCATCATTGGAGTAGCCGTCAAAGATCGTTGCCTTGAACGTGGTCACCTCACCGGCCTTGAGCTGGGGCAGGGTGAAGGTGTCGTTATCGACATTGATCAGGTTATACGGCTTGCTCGGGTTGGCCGCGCGCAGCGCCTGGTACTTGGTCATCACGTCGGCGGGCAGGCTGGCCTGCAGGACGATCTGGTACATGTGCTTTTCTGTGGTGAACATCGGCATGTGCACCAAAAACAGGGTCTGCGAGCCAACCATGAACATGCCGTGGTTGCCCGGTGCATCGGCATCGGCGCCGTTGCTGACTGCATGCAGTTCATGGGGCGAATGGGCCAGGGCCAGGGGGGCCAGGGCCATCGATAATGCGAGCAGGAGAGTGGCGAGGGAGCGTTTCATGGTTGACCGTCCTTGAGGGTTTCGAAGGCATGCACGCGCTTGATCAGGCTTTTTTGCTTGGCCGAATCGGCGTTGTTGAACAGGAACGAAAAGTCCGAGGCCAGGCTCGGGTCGCCGGCAATCGTTGCCTTTTGATGGCAATCATTGCAGTTCAGGCCCTGGACGTAGGTCTCCATGGTGGTATTGGCCACCGGTACGTTGCTATCGCTGATAAAGGGTCCATAGGACAGGGGCACCTTTGCGCCGGCGCCCGGCTCGGGGTCCGGCGGTGTCGGGGCGGTGATCCACAGCACATTGACCAGCTTGTAGTACTGGAACACCGACTGGCCGCTGGTCTGCTGGGCGAAGCTGGCCTGCACCGCGCCGTTGAGCGCTTGCATGTCCGAAGGCAAGGGGTGTTCGCGGGTGGTCTGCACCGGTTGGTTGCGGGGATAGGGCTCGGTGCATTCGCGATCGGGGTGGTGCTGCTTGCACTGGATGCGGGCTACGTTCGGCGTGCACACGTCAGGGCCACCGCTGCAATCGGGGTTGTAGAAGGTATAGCCGTCGGGCGGTGTCTGTTGCGCCGGGTTTTGCCCCGGTTCCTGTACGTTGTCCACTTGCTCGAAGGTGGTCCAGATGAAGTTCGGTGAACTCTGGGTCTTGTTGATGATATGCAGGCCCACCAGGCCTACCACCTGTTGGGTGCATTGCAGGGTGGCGGGGTTCTTGAGCCAGGCCACGGTGGTCAGGTAGCGCCCGTAGAGCTGGGGCTTGCCGGTGAGGATGCGCCAGGCGGCCTTGAGTTCCAGGGCGCCCAATTGTTCCTGGGGCAGCGGCTTGGCCGGCATCGAACGCATCAGCTCGCCGGCCGGCAGCGACAGGCCGGCAGGGTGCTTGCCATCGCTGTTCTGTGCCACGGCCAGTTGATTGGCCGCATCGTACAACCCGTTGTCGACGATGTAGTCAAACTCGGCCTTGCCCACCTTGCGTTCGAAATACACCAGGTTGCCGGTCTGGTCCGTCAGCCAGCCACCGGCGGCCTCCATGATCGGGTCGGGAATCGACGCCAGGGTGCCGCTGGACAAGTGGAAGCGATGCTTGGCGTTGGTCGCGCTTTCCGAGGTGGCGTTCATGAATTTGCGCGCGCCTACCGACAGCGCCTGCAGGCTGTCCTGGCTGCTGCAATTGGACGGCACCAATGTCTGCACGCCCCAGCCTGTGGGCGGTCGGGCGCCGGGCAGGAATATATCGTTAGCGTCTTTAAAGCTTGCCCACACCGGCGCGGTGGTCATGGGTTGCCCGGCGACCTGGGGCACGCCAAATTGCGCCATGCTGATCTTGCGGTTCGGCTCGCCCGCGAGGGCTGCATTGGCTGGCCATCCGGGATCCACGGGCCAGTTCAGGGCAATAAACAGCTGCCAGCCAAAACAGTTCATGAAGCTCTGGCCAGTGGTGTTGAAATTGTTGACGGGTAGAAAACCGCCGCTGTTGGGGTCGAACACCAACTGCTGCTGGACGCAGGTATCGGCATCCGATGCCTGGGCCGTGGGCAGGAGAAACAGCGACAGCAGCGTGCTGACCAGCAGCAGACCACGTAAGCGAAATCTGTACATCATCGCGCTCCTTGCATGAAGGTGAAGCTTCTAGCCGTTCTGTAGGAGCCGGCTTGCCGGCGAAAAACCTGAGAGCACCGCTGGGCATCAGATACCCCGCGTTATCGTTGAGGATTTTCGCTGGCAAGCCAGCTCCCAGAGGGGGGGTGCCCTTAAAGGGATGGCACCAGCGCCAGCCCGGATTCCCATGGGTGGTCCGCCGCGCTGACGTTATCCGCTTCGCCCGGGTTGAGCGCGCGGACCGTCACCAGCCCCGGCGCCGCATCCTTCGCGACGCTGATGGTCATGATGTAACCCTGGGTACCGCCCGCATTGGTCTGGCCGGGAATGGCAGAGGCATCGGGCAAAAACTTCGTGACCTGCGCGGTCACCCCGGGGTTGCTGAACTGGATCCGTGCAGTGGCGGCGGTGGTCTTGAGGTCGGCGCCTTGCACCACCAGCGCGAACTGCCCGCTGCTGCCTGGGGCCAGCCAGGCCGGCAGGTCGGTGGGCGACTGGCCGTAGAACAGGTCCAGCGGCAACAGCTGCACCGGCCAGGGTTGCAGGCCATTGACCCGGTCCTGCACGCAAGGGGACGGCGGCGCCGTGGTGCTTGGGGTGGCGGTCACACTCAGGCCCACCAGCAGTTGCTGGGCAATCACCCACACATAGTCCACGGCCTGGCCGTTGATGGTGATGTCATTGATCGAGAACCCCGCGCTTTGCGGGACCTCGAACACCGCCTGGAGGATCTGGTCGGAGCCGTTGATCGCCGATTTGGCGGTACCGCGGGTGATGCGCCAGTACTGGCTCACATCCTGCCCCTGCGGGCCTTTCCAGGCACTGAAGTTGGTGGGCTGTTGCAGGTACAGGGCGATGGGGTTGGTCAGGGAAATACGGCTGCTGATGGCCGCCTCATTGGCCGCAAAGCCGATATGCGGGTCGGAGTTGCGATAGTTCTGCCCATACTGCGCGCAGCAGATCAGTGACTGGGGGTTCTGGCTGCTTTTCAGGGGCCGCATGATCGTGGCCGCTGCCGCCAGGTACACCTCGGCGCTGAGGGTGTTGGGGCCGGAGGTCAGGTGCATTGCGCCGCCGAACTGGCCGGGGGTACAGGCGGTGCCGGCGTTCCATTTGTTGACGGTGTCGTAGGCCGGCAGGCCCGTGGTCGGGTCGATCACCGGGTCACCGGCATTGCCGGTCGGGCAGTTGGCGGTGTAGCGCAGGTACAGGTCTTGCAGTTGCACGTTCGGGTCGATGTAGTCGCGATACAGCCCCAGCACTGCATTCGGATCGATGCGCCACATGGCCAGGAAGTACGCCGGGTTTTCGCTGGTGAAGGTGATCTTGCGCATCTTGCCGTTGGTATCGCGCACAATTGACCACTCGCAGTATTCGTCCAGCCAACCCCGTGGGCCGGAGGGCGAGAAATCCTTGTACTTGCCGTTCCAGTCGATACTCGGGCAACGGGTCACCGGCAGTTGTAGCAGGGTGCCTTTCTTGTCCGGGTCGTACAGGGTGTAGAGGGTGTTGTTGAGGGTGATCTGGCCGTTGTCGGTCAGTTCCATGACCTGTTGCAGGGTCATGGCCTTGCCGCCCAGTTGCGGAATCACGGCCGTGCCGTTGTTGTAGAAAAACGTCCACAGCCGGTTAGGGAAGGGTTGCCAGGTGATTGCCGGCGGGGTGACGTCGCCATAGCCCTCGACCAGCGGGTTGTAATAGCCCGAGCGCGGCGCGTCATTGAGGCCCGACCACGGGTTGCCGATGATCGCCGCTTCGGTCCAGCCGGTGACGTCGTTGTTCCAGTCGGTTTCAAATTGCGGCAACTGGTTTTCCAGGCCCAGCTTGTTGTAGTCCTTTGGTGCTTGCCCAGCGGGGGAGGTGAATTGCTTGAACGGCGTGCTCATGACAGATCTCCATGGGGTGTGGGGGTAGAAGCTGCGCAGCAACCGGCACTCGGGGGAGGGTCGGCAACGGTCTGGCGCGGGTCGTCCCACACCAGTTGGGCGATAAAGCCAGGCAGCGGCGCGTACTCTTGCGGCGCCAATACCCGGCCACTATCGAGATGGGTGACCAGCAGGCTCAACTGCACGGCGTCCGTGGGGCCCAGGTGCAACGCCGTGGCACTGCGCGCCGCATTCAGTGCGCGGCAGACGCCGTGGGTGATGCAGCGCCCCTTGTCATCCACCAGCCCCATGCCGATGCGGCTGAAGCGCCCGACGTAGTGCGGGTTATCCGCGTTGACCTGCTGGGGCGTGGCGTCGGGCTGGTTGAGGAACACGTCGATCAAATAGGTGTCATGGGTGCAGCGCACATGGTCGAACACCACCCATGGGCCGCTGGCCTGGGCCTGCTCCTGGACCGGCGCGGCACTGTGGGGGCAGCACGCACTGGCGCTGGCGCGGCGGGCGCCGAACGGCGGCGCCACCGGGGTGGCGTAGTCGTAGCCGATGTGCCGGCTGTCCTGGGCCATATCGCCCAGGGTGGTGTAGCGCCAGGCATCGGCACTGGTGAACGTGACCGCGTCGGCCTGGCTGCCGGCAAACGGCTGGAGCAGGCATTGGGTGGTGTATTGCGCCGCCGGGTTGGCGCGGATCCAGATCTCCAGCACGCGGTCGATATTGGCGTGATAGGAGCAGAACAGCGGGTCAAACGCGGTGTAGGCGTTGTCGGCCATATCGCCGCCGATCCAGCCGTGATAGTTGTCGTGGGGCTGTTCGTACAGGCCATCGAAATTCAGCGTGCGGTTGGGGTACAGCGCGTCCTTTTGCGGTGGATCAAACACGGTGATATTGGCCCAGGGATACCCCGGCACGCCCTGGGGCTGGCTGAAGGTCTTGAATTTCAAGGCGTCCACCACCTGCTGCTGGAAAATCCGGCTCATGCCGTACAGCTGGGTACGTTTGAACCGCTGTTGGTCGCCCTGGGTGTAGAACAGCGGGTTGCGTTGCACGAAGCCGCAGTCCACCCTCTCGACATTGCCCGAGGCGCAGACTTTCGAGCGGCCATCCTTGGCCGCCGCATACCGCAACGGGTTGCGCCGCACCTCGCCGCTGTGCGGGTGCACATAGGTCTCATCGAGAAAGGCCTGGGGCAGGCCGGCCTGGGGGCTGCCGTCGACACTGGCGTCCTCGGCCATCCAGTCCCAGTAGGGGATCGGATAGTCAATCAAGGCTTCCAGGTACAGCAGGTAAGCGCGATGCCACAGGGCAAAGGCTTCCTGGTAATGCAGGCACCAGTTGGTGTGGATATAGGCATAGCGCTGCCAGGGTGAGCCACTGTCCGGATTGCCGATCTGCATCACGTCGTCGAGCCGTGCGCGGTACAGGTCCAGTTGCTCCTGGCTCAATGCGCGGATGTCCTGGCGCACGCGCTTGACCGGGTGCGGCAGGTCTGGAGGGGGGATGCGCTCGGCGATGTCGAACGGCGAAAAGCTGTTCAGGCGCCAGCCCTGGTTGACCCACAACCGGAAGGTTTCCAGGGCGTCGATAGGCCAGAACTGCCGGTCATCCAGGGTCAGCGGCATATTGCGCGACGCCAGGTGCTGGTAGATGGTTTCGGACCAGGTCTTGACCGAATCGGGGTCTTGCAGGAACACATCGTAGGCATTCATGCAGCGCATCCACGAGCCTGCGACGTTGGCGCGATCTGCCGCCGGGATCCAGTAAGGCGCGGTGAAAAGCCCTTGGATATCAGCGGTCCATGTCGGTTTCGCGACTATCATAAGATCCCTCTCATGCAGCCCCCATGCTGGATCTGCCGGGGCTGCTAAGCTGGATTTGATAGTAACGGGCCACTGTGCAGAGAATTGTGCAAATTGGCCCGCTTTTACGGCGGATTCATTGCAGTTTTCTCAAGGAAGAAGTGGAAATAATGACAGACGCCATGGATTTGAAAATTCTCGGCAAGTTGCAGAAAGACTGCACCCAAAGCCTGGACCTGCTCAGCGACAGCGTGGGGCTGTCCTCGACCAGTTGTTACCGGCGCATCCGGCGCCTGGAGAGCGTGGGCATCATCAAGGCGAAAGTCGCGGTGCTGGATGAAAAAAAGCTGGGGATCCAGGTCACTGCGTTCTTTTTGATCAAACTCGACAAAGACAGCAACGACATTGATCGCAAGATGCAGCACATCCTCGCCAATCACCCGGAGATCCAGGACTGCTACCTGATGACCGGAGAGTTTGATTTTGTGATGGTGGCCAAGTTTCGCGATGCCACGGAGTACACCGAATACATCTATCGGTTTCTCGACACTTACCGGGATATTCCGATTCGTACGTATTCTTCGACGTTGGTGGTGCGCACCGTGAAGAAGTCTTATGAGTTGCCGTTGCAGGGCGTGCAACATCTGTAGACGCCCATGAGACGCATCACCCTGTGGGAGCGGGCTTGCTCCCACAGGGTGATGCGTTCGCTGTAATGATTCGGTTGTCTATCAGGCCGCCACAGCCTGAAGCTGCAACCCACCCTCGACATCCTTGACCAACCCACTGGCCAGCAACAGCGGCAGCAAGCGCTTGTGCAACTGCGGCTCGACGAACTCCTTGACCGTCTCCAGCGCCAAGTCGCCACTGCCAGGCAGCTCGGCCTTGGTGTACGACAGCCAGGCCTTTTTCAGCATCTGCAGCACATCGCTGCCAGCGGTCAACGCAAAGCGCCGGTGGGCCACCTGGCCCAGGAAGTTGAAGCTGTGCTGATACTCGTAACCTTTCTCGTCACCCGCACTGGCAACACAGCGCACACAGGTGCAAGGGCCATCGCCGAAGGCCGCCTGCAGGTAGCTATTGAAATCCACCACAGGCTTGAGCGACAGGCGCTTGTCTATTTCGAACAGGTCGCCGGTCATTTTTGCGTCGTTACTCAAGGTGCGTTTCCTCGCAGGTCTACAGCTGGTTCTTCAAAGCGCGGCATCATACCCCATCTGTAGGAGCCGGCTTGCCGGCCAAAACCCTGAGAGGGCACCCCGCGGCATCGTTAACCACTGTTCCTACACGGGGCTGTGGCCCAGGCGGCCCTTGATCCAGTCGTACAGGTTGTTGCCTTCGCTCGACAACTCGCTGTTGGCCCGGCGGCACAGGTAGTACTGGCGCCCGTCATCTGCCTGCACGTCAAACAGTTGCACCAGTTCCCCCCTGGCCACCAGCGGCGCCACCAACGGCGCACGCAACAGCGAGCAGCCCAGGCCGGTGAGGGTGGCGACCAGGGTCAACTGGCCGTCCTCCAGCAGCAGGCCATTGTGCGAGTGGGTGTGCGGCACCTGGGCCGCGTCGAACCATTGGCCCCAGGTACCGCGCTCTTCGTCGTGCAGCAGTGGCAGTTCGCTGAGGGCTTGCGGCGTGGCGATGGGGCCGTGGCGCTGGAGGAACTCGCGGCTGCAGAACGGCGTGACCGCGCCGCTGATCAGTGGCTCGCTGTGATACCCCGGCCAGTGCCCGGTGCCGAAGCGAATCGACAGGTCGGCGGCATCGCTGGGGTAGCTGCGGTGGTTGGCGTAGGTGATGTTGATATCCAGCGCCGGGTTGGCGCTCAAAAACTGCGGCAGGCGCGGGATGAACAGGTGGGTCGCGAACATCGGGATCAGGCTGATGGTGACCTGGCGCGTCGCGCTTTTTTCCCGCACGTGCTCGGTGGCACTGCGCAGCACCGCGAATGCCGAGCGAATCGCCCGGTAGTACTCGCGTCCTTCGTCGGTCAACCCCAGGTTGCGGCCCTGGCGCAGGGTCAGGGGTTGTTGCAGGAAGCTTTCGAGCAAGTGCAACTGATGGCTGACAGCCGAGGGCGACACCCCCAGTTCGCGGGCGGCGGCATTCACCCCACCATGGCGGGCAAAGGCTTCGAACGTGCGCACGGCACGCAAGGGTGGATCGTTGGCTAACTGTTCTAAATTATTCATGTGTTGAATTAAATACCAAGTGAAAAGATAAATAAAGCGGCATCAGTGTGGAAAATGTGCCGCATATAGGGCGTTTGGTATTGGGTATAAACATATTCCTTTCAGATATTTGATAAAAACAGAATAAATAACTAGTGTTCCGCGCTCGGACTTTTAGTCGGTGCGCCCTGGCACCGATGTTTTCTGTGTATGGAGTTGATGGTTCTCATGGATGCGTTTATCCAGCAACTGCTCAACGGCTTGCTGTCGGGCAGTCTCTACGCCTTAGTGGCCTTGGGTTACACCATGGTCTACGGCATTTTGCGGATCATCAACTTCGCCCACGGCGATGTGTTGATGATCGGCGCGCTGGTGGGCCTGTCGGTGATCCGGGTGTTGCAGGCGGCCTGGCCGGATATGCCGCCGGTGCTGTTGCTGCTGGTGGCGGCAATGATCGCCATGGCCTTCTGTGCGGTGCTGGCGGTGGTGATCGAGCGCGTGGCCTACCGGCGCTTGCGTAACGCCCCGCGCCTGGCGCCGTTGATCAGTGGTATCGGCGTGTCGCTGTTGTTGCAGACCGTGGCGATGCTGGTCTGGACCCGTAACCCGCAGATGTTCCCGCAATTGCTGCCCCTGGAACCCATCGAAGTGCTGGCCGGCGATGCCACCCACGCCGCCGTGACCAATGCCACCGCCCTGACCACCATTGGCGTGGCCTTGAGCCTGATGGTCGGGCTGTTGCTGCTGGTCGAGCGCACGCGTTTTGGCCGGGCCATGCGCGCCGTGGCCGAGAACCCGCAAGTGGCGAGCCTGATGGGCATCAACCCCAACCGCATCATCGTCATGACCTTCGCCATCGGCGGCGCCCTGGCCGCGCTGGCGGGCATCATGATGGCCAGCAACTATGGCAGCGCGCATTTCTATATGGGCTTTTTGCCCGGCATCAAGGCGTTTACCGCGGCGGTGCTGGGCGGCATCGGCAACCTCAAGGGCGCGATGCTCGGCGGCCTGCTGCTGGGGCTGATCGAAGCCCTCGGCACCGGGTACCTGGGGGCCGCCACCAACGGCGTGTTCGGCAGCAACTACCAGGACGTATTCGCCTTCATCGTCTTGATCGCGGTGCTGGTATTCCGGCCCCAGGGGTTGTTGGGCGAACGACTGGCGACCCGCGCATGAGCCTGGCAACCGCTGTGAGCCCTTCGAGCAAACGCGCCAGCCTTGGGCTGTTGCTGTTTGCCCTGGCCCTGGTATTGGCCCCGTGGATTGTCGGGCATGCCGGCGGCAATACCTGGGTGCGCACCCTGGACTTTGCCCTGCTGTACATCATGTTGGCCCTGGGCCTGAACATCGTGGTGGGCTATGCCGGCCTGCTGGACATGGGCTTTATCGCGTTCTACGCGGTGGGCGCCTACCTGGCGGCCTTGCTGTCATCGCCCCATTTGTTGCAACAGTTCCCGGCCTTGCTGGCGCTGATGCCGCAGGGCATGCACACCTCGATCTGGCTGATTTTGCCGCTGGCGGCGCTGCTGGCGGCGGGGTTCGGGGTGATTCTGGGGGCGCCGACCCTGCGCCTGCGCGGCGATTACCTGGCCATCGTCACCCTGGGCTTTGGCGAAATCATCCGCATCCTGCTGCGCAACCTCGACCGCCCGGTGAACCTCACCAACGGCCCCAAGGGCATCGCCCAGGTCGATCCGGTGACGCTGCTGGGGGTCAACCTGGGGCGTACCCAGGAACTGTTCGGCCTGCGCTTGCCCTCGGTCTACCTCTATTACTACCTGTTCGCCGCACTGGTGGTGCTGATCCTGTTTGCCTGCATCCGCCTTCAGCGCTCGCGTATCGGCCGCGCCTGGATGGCGATCCGCGAGGACGAAGAGGCGGCCCAGGCCATGGGCCTGAACACCCTGCGCCTGAAGCTGCTGGCATTTGCCATCGGCGCGGCGTTCGGCGGGATCAGCGGGGCGCTGTTTGCCTCATTCCAGGGCTTTGTTTCACCCGAATCCTTCACCCTCAATGAGTCCATCGCCGTGCTGGCCATGGTGGTGCTCGGCGGCATGGGGCATATCCCCGGGGTGATTCTGGGCTGCGTGTTGCTCGCCGCCCTGCCCGAAGCGTTGCGCGCCAGCATGGGCCCCTTGCAGCAGGCGCTGTTTGGCCAAGTGCTGGTGGACCCGGAGATTATCCGCCAGCTGTTCTACGGCCTGGCGCTGATTCTGGCGATGCTGTATCGACCCGCCGGCCTCTGGCCGAGCCGCACAGGAGGTGCACCTTGAACCATCCGTTATTGCAGATCGAGAAGGTCAATAAACAGTTTGGCGGCGTGGCTGCGCTCGATGACGTGAGCTTGAGTATCGAGGCCGGGGAAATCTACGGCCTGATCGGGCCCAATGGCGCCGGCAAGACCACCTTCTTCAATGTGATGACGGGGCTGTACACCCCGGATTCCGGGCGCTTCCAGCTCGACGGCGAGGAGTACCAGCCCACGGCGGTGCACCAGGTGGCCCGTGCCGGCATTGCGCGCACGTTCCAGAACATCCGCCTGTTCAACGCCATGAGCGCCCTGGAAAACGTCATGGTCGGGCGCCACGTGCGCACCCATAACGGCGTGTGGGCGGCCTTGAGCGGGCACTCGCGCGGGCGCGAGGAAGAAGCGCAGACCCGCGCCCACGCCCACCGCCTGCTGGCCTATGTCGGCCTCGCCGGGTTTGCCCACTACCGTGCCGACAGCCTGTCCTACGGCCACCAGCGGCGCCTGGAAATTGCCCGCGCCCTGGCCACCGAACCGCGCCTGCTGGCCCTCGACGAGCCGGCCGCCGGGATGAATGCCAGCGAGAAAGTGCAACTGCGCAGCCTGCTGGAAAAAATCCGCGACGACGGCCACACCCTGTTGCTGATCGAACACGACGTGAAGCTGGTGATGGGCGTGTGCGACCGCATCAGCGTGCTGGACTACGGCCGCGTGATCGCCGTGGGCGCGCCGGCCGAAGTGCGCCGCCACCCGCAAGTGATCCAGGCCTACCTGGGAGCCGGCGCCCATGTCTGAAGCGTTGTTGCAGATTGACGGCCTGAAGGTGCGCTACGGTGCCATCGAGGCGGTCAAGTCCCTGGACCTGCATATTAATGAAGGCGAACGGGTGACGCTGATCGGCGCCAATGGCGCCGGCAAAAGCTCCAGCCTCAAGGCCCTGACCGGGTTGCTGCCGGCCGCTGCGGGGCAGATCCGCTTTGCCGGCCGCTCGATCCTCAGCCTGGCGCCCCATGAGCGCCTGACCCTGGGCATCGCCATGGTGCCCGAAGGGCGCGGCATTTTTGCGCGCATGAGCGTGCTGGAAAACCTCCAGGCCGGGGCGTTCCTGCGCCGCGACCCGCACCAGGTGAGCCTGGAAATCCGCCAATTGTTCGAGCACTTCCCACGCCTGGAAGAGCGCTTGCAGCAATCGGCCGGCCTGCTCTCCGGCGGCGAGCAGCAGATGCTCGCCCTGGCCCGTGCGCTGCTGTCCAAGCCGCGGTTGCTGGTGCTTGATGAGCCCTCCATGGGCCTGGCGCCGATCATGGTCGAAAAGCTGTTCCAGGTGATTGATGATGTGTGCCGCCAGGGCATGACCCTGCTGCTGGTGGAGCAGAATGCGCGCCTTGCGCTGCAAGTGACTGACCGCGCCTACGTGATGGACACCGGGCGCATCAGCCTCAGCGGCGCCAGCGCGCAATTGCTCGACCACCCCGAGGTGCGCAGTGCCTACCTCGGTGAATAACCCATGACAAACGCCACCGGACGCCCGGCGTGTTTCGCCCACCCCACAGGCCATGAGGGCCTGATGAGAAACAGGAAAAACTGATGAACAAGACTGCCCCCTTCAAACGCGTACTGTTGTTGAGCCTGGCCCTGAGCGGTGTGGCCCAGGCCGACCAGACGGTCCTGATCGGCCTGGCCGGGCCCCTGACCGGCCCGTCGGCGCGGATCGGCAAAGACCTGGAAAACGGCGCGCAACTGGCCATTGACCAGGCCAACGCCAAGCACCTGAAAATCAACGGCCAGGCCGTGACGTTCAAGCTGGTTTCCGAGGATGACCAGTCCGACCCACGCACCGCCGTCACCGTGGCTCAGCGCCTGGTGGACGAAGGCGTGGTCGGCGTGGTCGGCCACTGGAACACCGGCACCAGCATCCCGGCCGCGCGGGTCTACCATGACGCCGGGATTGCGCAGGTCGCACCGGTCGCCACCGGTCACGCCTACACCCAGCAAGGTTTCGACACCAGCTTCCGGATCATGGGCCATGACGATGACGGCGGCCAGGTCGCCGGCGACTACGCGCTCAAGACCCTCAAGGCGCAGCGCATCGCCGTGATCGACGACCGCACCGCGTTCGGCCAGGGCCTGGCGGACCAGTTCGTCAAATCCATCGAGGCCGGTGGCGCCAAGGTGGTTGCCCGTGAATACGTGGACGACAAGACTATCGATTTCAGTGCGGTGCTGACCAATATTCGCGGGCAGAACCCGGACCTGATCTTCTTCGGCGGCGTCGACTCCCAGGCTGCACCGCTGGCCCGACGCATCAAGCAGTTGGGGATCAAGGCGCCGTTGATGGGCGCGGGCGGCTTTGTCAGCCAGACCTTCCTGCAACTGGCACAGAACGAAGGCGAGGGCGTGATCGCCCTGGAGCCGGGCCTGGCCGTGGCGCAGATGCCGGGTGGCAAGGCCTTCGAAGAGGCCTACAAGGCGCGCTTCAAGAGCAACATCGAGCTGCACGCACCCTTCGCCTATGACGGCGTGGGCGTGCTGATCGCCGCTATCGAGCAGGCCAACTCCACCGATCCGCAGAAGTACCTGCCCGTGCTGCGCGCCATCAGCTATCCAGGCGTGACCGGGACCATAGCGTTCGATGCCCAGGGCAATCTACAGAACCCGTCGTTCACCGTTTACCAGGTCAAGGCCAATCAATGGCAACCGGTGAGCGTGGCTGGCGGTAAAAAGTAACGCGTCAGCTCCCCATGTAGGAGCTGGCTTGCCAGCGATGGTATCGCCTCGGTAGACCTGAAACACCGAGTGCACCGCATCGCTGGCAAGCCAGCTCCTACAGGGGGCTTCGCAGCCATTTGAATGAGGCACGCAATGAGCAAACTCGAAGGTGAACTGGGCATCCTGGCCCGCCGGCGTATCGAAGCCGAGATCATCAAGCCGATCTACGAAATCCTCGTGCGCGAGCAGGGCAAGGCCTTTGCCGCCGCGGTGATTGGCGAGGCGGTGGGCAATGCCGCGATCCAGGCCGGCAAGCATTTTGCTGCCCAGGAAGAGCAGGGCGCCGACCTCAAGAGCTTCGTTGAGCTGCAAGTGCTGTGGGAAAAAGACGACGCGCTGAAAGTCGAGATCATCGCCAGCGACGCCGAGCATTACGACTACGACGTCAAGCGTTGCCGCTACGCCGAGATGTACCACGAGATGGGCCTGGGCGAGATCGGCCACCTGTTGTCGTGCAACCGCGACGAACTGTTTATCGTCGGCTACAACCCCAATATTGAATTGACGCGCACCCAGACCATCATGGGCGGCGCGCCAAGCTGTGACTTCCGCTACCACGCCAAGCCCCGGGAGCCGCGCTCGTGAGCGCCCTGGCGCGGGTCAACGGCGAGCGCCTGTGGGACTCGCTGATGGAAATGGCGCAGATCGGCGGCACGCCCAAGGGCGGCGTGTCGCGCCTGGCCCTGACCGACGAAGACCGGCGCGGGCGCGACCTGTTCGTGGCCTGGTGCACGGCGGCCGGGTGTAGCATCCGCGTGGACGCCATGGGCAACATCTTCGCCCGCCGCGCCGGCCGCCATGACCACCTGGCCCCGGTGCTGACCGGCTCCCACGGTGACTCGCAGCCAGCAGGCGGCAAGTTCGATGGCATCTACGGCGTACTCGCCGGCCTGGAAGTGCTGCGCACCTTGAACGACCTGGGCATCGAGACCGACCGGCCGATCGAGGTGGTCAACTGGACCAACGAAGAAGGCTCGCGTTTTGCCCCGGCGATGATTTCCTCGGGGGTATATGCCGGGGTGTTCGACCTGGAATACGGCTTGTCCCGCGAAGACAAGGCCGGCGTGACCATTGGCCAGGCGCTGCAACAGATCGGCTACGCCGGCCCGCATCCGGTGGGTGGCCAGGCGGTGCATGCGGCGTATGAGCTGCATATCGAGCAGGGCCCGATCCTTGAGGCCCAGGACCTGACCATCGGCGTGGTCACCGGCGCCCAGGGCCAGCGCTGGTATGAAGTCGAGCTTTGCGGGCGCAGCGCCCATGCCGGCACCACGCCCATGGATCACCGCCTGGATGCACTGCTGGGCTTTGCCCGGGTGGTGGAGGCGGTCAACCAGATCGGCCTGGCCCAAGGCGCCGAAGGGCGGGCGACGGTGGGCATGGCCAATATCTTCCCCAACTCGCGCAATGTGGTGCCGGGACGGGTGTTTTTCAGCGTCGAGTTCCGCCATCCCGATGAAGCGGTGCTGGCCGTGCAGGACCAGCAACTGCACGAAGCGGTGGCACGGATCGCCGAGGGTATTGGCTTGCAGGCCAGCGTCAAGCAGATCTTCCAGTACGCACCGATTGCCTTCGACAAAGACTGCGTGGACGTGGTGCAGGCTGCGGCGCAGGCCCTGGGTTATAGCCATCGGCGCATGATTTCCGGGGCAGGGCATGATGCCTGCTACCTGAACCAGGTCGCGCCGACGGCGATGATCTTTGTGCCGTGCGTGGATGGCTTGAGCCATAACGAGGCGGAAGAAATCCACCCGCACTGGTCCACAGCGGGGGCGGATGTGTTGTTGCAGGCGATTCTGGCTTCGTCAGGCGAATAGGCTGAAGTCATCCCTTGTGGGAGCTGTCTGTGCGGTGTTGCCCTTACCCCCGCACAAACAGCCTGCTCATCACTTGCAACAGCCGATCATCCGTGCCGGCTGCGCCTATCACCTGCAACCCCACCGGCATGCCCCTCACGTGCCCCACCGGCAGGCTGATCGCGGGGAGACCGGTGAGGTTCCAGGCACTGGTATGGCTGAGCACGGCGGCGCGTACGTCAATCTCCTGTTCGCCCACCCGCACTTCGCGCGCATTCACCTCGGTGGCGGTAATCGGCACGCTGGGCGACACCAGCAAGTCATAGTGTTCGAACAAACGCGCCATCGCCGCTTGGTACTGCGCCTGGCTTGCCTGTGCGCGAATGTATTGCCAGCCTTTGACGTCCCTCGACACCTCGAGGCGCTCGCGTACCTCCTGGTCAAACTTGTGCGGCGCATCCTGCATGCGCTCGGCATGTACCTCGAAGGCCTCGGCACGTTGCAGGGTCAGCAGGGTGTCCTTCATGCCCGGCGCCATTTTTTGCAGCGCGTCGGTGTGCTCAAGCGTGTCGCCAAACAGCTGCTGCGCCGCCTGGTACACCTGCTGATTCACGTCGGCATCCACCGGGCCGAAGCTGCCACAGGTGAGCCAGCCAACCCGCAGCGGCTGCGCAGTGGCCGCAGGCGCACACGGGCGGGCGGCGAGCACCTCGAACAGCAAGCGCGCATCTTCGACGTGATTGGCGATGGGGCCGACATGGTCGAGGCTCGAGGCCAGCGGGAACACGCCGTCCACCGGCACGCAGGCAAACGAAGGCTTGAAGCCGACCGCGCCGCACAAGGCCGAAGGGATGCGGATCGAGCCGCCGGTGTCGGTACCCAGCGCCAGCGGTACCATGCCGCTGGCTACCGCCGCCGCACTGCCTGCGCTGGAGCCGCCCGTGATGCAACGGGCATCCCACGGGTTGCGTGCGGCGCCCTGCAACGAGCGGTCGCCGGTCGGGCCGTAGGCGAATTCGTGGGTCAAGGTCTTGCCGACAATCACCGCCCCGGCCTCGCGCACACGCTGCACGCACAGCGCATCGCGCTCCGGCAGGCAACCGTCGAAATGCGCGGAGCCGTAGGTGGTGATGTAGTCAAACGTGTCGATGTTGTCTTTGACCGCGACCGGTATGCCGTGCAGCGGGCCCAGGTCCAGGCCCTGGGCCAACAGCGCGTCGGCCTTGCGCGCCTGGGCCAGGGCGACGCAGGCATCGACTTGCACGAACGCATTCAATAGCGGATTCAAACGCTCGATGCTGTCCAGGGCCGCTTGCGTCAACTCGACACTGGTCACGCTGCCGGCACGCAGGCGCGCGGCCAGCGTGACGATCGACAGGCCAAAGAAATATCCAGCGTGGGCAGGCTTCACCAGGCTCATGTAAACAACTCCATCAAACAGCGGCGGGTATAGAGGGCGCGGCGACCTGGCGGCCACCTGGGCGCACCATCAGCATGGCGCTCATGCCCAGCGCCGTGGCCACTGCGGCAGCCACGAACATCGACGAGTAGCCGTAACGAACGGTCAGGTAGCCGGTGAGCATCGGGGCGATGAACGACGCGGTGTTGGCAATAAAGTGCGTCATGCCGCTGTAGGCACCCACCCGATTGGACGGCGCAGTGTCGATCACCACGGCCCAGTACACGGAGTTGGGCAGGGCGTTGAGCGCGTTGGCCAGCGTCATCAGGGCTATCACGCCCCACACGGTCTGGGCCTGGGACACCATGATGAAGCACAAGGTGGTCAGCAGCAGGCAGGTTGCTGCCAGCCAACTGCGGGCGACTTTCAGGTTGCCGGTGCGGCGCAGCAGCAGGTCCGATATCTTGCCGCCCAGCAGTACGGTGAAGCAGGCGCCGGTCCACGGGATCATGCCCATGTACCACAGCGACGACAGGTTGTAGTGGAACTCATCCTGCAGGTACTTGGGGGTCCAGGTCAGCAGCAGGAAGGTCACGTACACAAACGAGAAGTAACCGACGGCGTTGAGCAACAGGTCCTTGTTCTTGAAGAAGTGCCAGACCGGCGCAACGCTGGTGGTGGGGGTCGATGCGTTAGCGGCTTCGGCGCGCTCTTTACGCAAAAAGTCGAGTTCGGCCTTGGACACGCGCGGGTTTTCATCCGGGGTGTTGGTGAAGCGGGTCATGAAATAGATCAGCAGCGCCAGGCTGGCCACGCCCAGCACCACGAACATGCTGCGCCAGCTGCCGGTCAGGGTTTGCAGGCCCACGGCCACTGGTGCGGTCAGCAGTGCACCCAGTGGGGTGCTCAGCAGGCCCACCGACACCACAAAACCGCGCTCCTTGGGCGTGGCCCAGTTGGCCACGCTCTTGTTGATCACGGAGTACGCCGGACCTTCGGCAAACCCGAACATCACACGGATGGTGGCGAAGCCGGCCATGGCCGAGCCACCGAGGAACGCCAGTCCGAAATCGCCGGCAAATGCCGTGGCAATCTCGAAGATCGACCACGTGGCACCGGCGATCAGCCAGATGCGCCTGGCACCAAAACGGTCGGCCAGAATGCCGCCGACCAGTGCCCCCAGGATGTAGCCGTAACCGAAGTAACCCAGCACGTTGCCCCAGTCGGCCTTGTCGAAACCGTACTCGGGAAGAATGCTCGCCGAGGCATAGGCAATCGCGCCTCGGTCGATGTAGTTGAGCAATGCCATCAGCATGATCAGGAAGAAAATCTGGTAGCGGAAAGACGGGATAGCGGGGCTATTCATAGGGATCTGACTCTTCAAAATGATGGCAGAAGTCAAAAAGTCGGCCGCGTCCGGCGTATTTTTATTGTTTGCCCAAACGTTTGGGTTGGCGAAATGTAAGGCGCGGAAAATTTTTAGTCAAACGTTTGGGTAAAGATTTATCTGCGGCTGCGACACGCCCGTTCGGGTAGACTCTGCGCGCTAAATATCAGACAGTCGGAAGCCCCACCACCATGCCGAGCCCCTCTCGCCCAGCCACCTTGAAGTCCATGGCGACTGCACTTGGCGTGCATGTTTCCACGGTGTCCCGGGTACTCAATGGCGACCCGGCCGGGGTCGAGCGAGCGGCGTCGGCCGAAGTGGTGGCGCGCATTCGTGCATTGGCCAAAGAACTCGATTACCGGCCAAACACCCAGGCATCGAGCCTGAAGCTGCGCAAAAGCCAGGAAATCTGTGTGCTCATGCCAAGGCTCACGGACCTGGTGATGGCAACCATTTATGACAGCATCGACAGTGCCGCCGAGCAGGCCGGCTACCTGACGTTCGTTTCCAATACCGACGACCAGCAACCTCGCCAGATGGCGCGGGCCGAGCACGCCCTGCGCCGTTCGGTGGCGGGGTTGATCGTCGGCGACTCCCATGTGGGCGAAAGCCAGCCGCTGCTCGACCTGTTGACGCGCAAGCACATCCCCTACGTGCTGGTCAGCCGGCAGATTGCCGGGCATCTGGCGGCGTGCAGCGACGATGAACGGGGTGGTTGGTTGGCGGCGGAGCACTTGTACCAGTTGGGCTGTCGCGATGTGGCGATCCTGGCGGGTGAACGGCATGCCTCCACCGGTGCGGATCGCACCCGTGGGTTTACCCGTTACTACCGTGAGCAGGGCATCATCCTGCGCCCGGAGTGGACGCTCAATGGTCCTTTTGACAGCCTCACCGGGCACCGCCAGGGCGAATACCTGTTGGGGCTCAACCCACGGCCCCAGGCGTTTTTCGCGGTCAATGACTTCCTGGCCATCGGCCTGATGGGCGCCGCACGGGACAAGGGCTTGATGCCGGGCAAGGACATTGCGGTGGTGGGCTTCAACGACATACCGCTGGCCAATGAGTTGATGGTCCCCCTGACCAGCGTGCGCCTGCCGCTGGCAGAGATGGGCCGCCATGCGGTTGAGCTGTTGCTCAAACGCATCGAGGGCGAGGCTGTCGAGTCGATCATGGTGGTGCCGCAGTTGCAGGTGCGGGCGAGTTCGTCTTTGTTGCGCTGACTGAGGGCGGGTCAGTGGCGGTCGAACATGTGGGAGCTGGCTTGCCCGCGATCGCGGCATAGGTATCTACACAGCTCTCGTCTGGGGTTGTGTACATATCCGTTGCTGCGGTAATGGCCACTTAGGGTTCCGCCCTTACGGCGGGTCACTTTCGAAAAGCGCGAAAGTAACCAAAGCGCTTTTGCCCCACCACTCGGTGCCTCGCCTAGGCTCGGCATGCCCGCAGTCAGGCATTGCTCCGTGGGCCCGCCGCGATCGGCCATCCATGGCCGTGTCGCGGCTACCCCGGCATCCATGCCGGGGTGCCCACTGCGCAATACCTGCCTGCGGCTATCGTGGTTTAACGGGGCGCCTAAGATCAAAAGCAGAGCAACAGCAACAGCAGAACCAGAGCGCGAAGCTGCATTCCCCTGTAGGAGCTGGCTTGCCTGCGATGACGCCCGAAAGAACACATCAGAGTATCTGGTATTCATTCGTCATCGTTAACGACCATCGCGGGCAAGCCCGCTCCTACAAGGGTACGCGTACGCTTCGATGATCAGGTCGGCTGTCAGGCCGCCTCGCTTTGCTTGTGATTTTGATCTTAGGCGCCCCGTTAAACCACGCTGGCCGTCATCCGACATTGATTTGGGGGGTAACCCGGCAGGACGCCGGGTTAGCCACGCTGGGCCATGGATGGCCCATCGCGGCGCCCCCCAAATCAATGTCGGATGACGGGCACACCGAGCCTAGGCGAGGTGCCGAGTGGTGGGGCAGGAGCCCTTTTGGTTACTTTTGGCTGGGCCGGCACTCCGGGCTCTTTTCCAAAAGTGACCCGCCGTAAGGGCGGAACCAATAGCCGCCGTGACCGCAGCAACGGATATGTACACAACCCCAGACGAGAGTCGTGTAGATACCTATGCCGCAATTGCGGGGTGTCAGTCACGGGATTTATCGCCTGACACACCGCTATCGCGGGCAAGCCCGCTCCCACAGGGCCGGGTCAATCCAGTCAGCGAAAAAACTCCCCCGGCGTCGTATCAAACTGCTGGCGAAACGCTGCGATAAACGCCGAAACCGACTCATAGCCACAGCCCAGCGCTACATCCGTCACCCGTTCCCCGCGTTCCAGGTCGGGCAGGGCGCCGAGCAGTCGCAGCCGCTGGCGCCAGGCGCGGTAGGTCAGGCCGGTATCGCTCAAGAACAACCGGCTCAAGGTTTTTTCACTGACCCCCAGTTTCTGGCTCCACTGCCCCAGCGTGGTCGCCTGTTCCGGGTGCAGGCGCAAGCTGCGGTAGATCTGCCGCAGACGGCTGTCCACCGGCAGCGGCAGCATCAGGTCGACCTGGGGCGCGGCGGCCAATTGGTCGAGCAGCACCTGGGCCAGGCGCCCATCCGGGCCATCTTCGGCATATTCCACCGGCAGTTCGCTGAAACGGCGGATCAACTCGCGCAACAGGTCGCTCACCGCCAGTACCTGGCAGTGTCCCGGCGCCCAGGTCGTTACGCTGCAGTCCAGGTACAGGCTACGCATTTCGGTGTGTGGCGAACTGAACACCCGATGGGGCATTCCCGCCGGGATCCATACCGCCCGTTGCGGCGGCGCGACGAAGCGTCCGGCGCTGGTCTGGATCTCCAGCACCCCGCAAATCGCATACGACAACTGCACCCACGGATGACTATGGCGGCGGGTCAGGGCGCGGTTGGGCAGGGATTCGGTGCGGCCATACACCGGGCGCGGCAGGCTGGCGAGCCCGGGGATGCTGCGGCGAACAGCCTTTTCATGTCCTTTAGGCGGCATTTACTGGCTCATTGGCGTTAGTCGGTAACCGGTTGTTACGTTAGAGTCGCCACGACGCCCTGGCAACCCCTGGAAGAACAGCTGATGAAACGCCCACGGTTTTTACCCGACAACTTCACCCTGATCCTGATTGCCACGGTGGCCCTTGCCTCCTTGCTCCCCGTCAGCGGCCAGGCCGCCGTGGCCTTTGGCTGGGTGACCAACCTGGCCATCGCGCTCTTGTTTTTCCTGCATGGCGCCAAGCTGTCGCGCCAGGCCATCGTCGCCGGTGCCGGGCACTGGCGCTTGCACCTGCTGGTGTTCAGCCTGACCTTCGTGCTGTTCCCGCTGCTGGGCCTGGCGCTCAAGCCGCTGCTGTCGCCAATGATCGGCAAAGACCTGTACATGGGCATGCTCTACCTGTGCGCGTTGCCGGCCACGGTGCAGTCGGCGATTGCCTTTACCTCCCTGGCGCGGGGCAATATCCCGGCGGCGATTTGCAGCGCGGCGGCGTCCAGCCTGTTCGGCATCTTCCTCACGCCGTTGCTGGTGACCTTGTTGCTCAATGTGCATGGTGACGGCGGCTCGACTGTGGATGCGATCCTCAAGATCAGCGTGCAGTTGCTGCTGCCGTTCATTGCCGGGCAGATCGCCCGGCGCTGGATTGGCGCGTGGGTGGGGCGCAATAAAAACTGGCTGAAGTTCGTCGATCAGGGGTCGATCCTGCTGGTGGTCTATGGCGCTTTCAGTGAGGCCGTCAACGAAGGCATCTGGCATCAGATCCCCTTGTGGGAACTGGGCGGCCTGGTGGTGGCCTGCTGTATCTTGCTGGCGCTGGTGCTGGTGGCTTCCGCGCTCTTGGGCAAGGCGTTCGGTTTCAACCAGGAAGACCGCATCACCATCCTGTTCTGCGGCTCGAAGAAAAGCCTGGCCACCGGCGTGCCCATGGCCCAGGTGTTGTTCGCCGGCAGCACCATGGGCGTGTTGATCCTGCCGTTGATGCTGTTCCACCAGATCCAGTTGATGGTCTGCGCGGTACTGGCCCAGCGCTATGCCAATCGCCCGGAGTCGATTCCCGAGATCATGGCGCAGGTCGATCCCTGAACCATCGTGTTACTATTTTTGCGCGCCGCTCCAGGGCAGGCATCGGGCCGTCAGGATCGGCGCGCAACCGAGTAAAACGACCTGTCGATGAGTACTTCCACCGCAACCCCCGCCGCCAATTGGCAACCGGTCATCGCCCTGGCGCTGGCCGCCTTTGTGTTCAACACCACCGAATTTGTCCCGGTCGGCCTGCTCAGTGCCATCGGCGCCAGCTTCGACATGCCAATCGCCCAGGTCGGCCTGATGCTCACTATCTACGCCTGGGTGGTGTCACTGACCTCGCTGCCGGTGATGTTGCTGACCCGTAACGTCGAGCGGCGCAAGTTGCTGATTGTGTTGTTCGCCATGTTTATCGCCAGCCATATCCTCTCCAGCGTGGCCAACAGTTTTGGCCTGTTGATGGTCAGTCGTATCGGCATTGCCTTGTCCCACGCGCTGTTCTGGTCGATCACCGCCTCCCTGGCGGTACGCCTGGCGCCGCCGGGCAAGCAGGTGCAGGCACTGGGCTTGCTGGCCACTGGCACTTCGCTGGCGATGGTCTTGGGCATTCCCCTCGGGCGCCTGCTGGGTGAAGCCATGGGCTGGCGCACCACGTTTATCGTGATCGCCGGGTTTGCCGCCGCACTGGTGTTCTGGCTGGCGCGCACCTTGCCGTTGTTGCCGAGCCAGAACTCCGGATCGCTGCGCAGCCTGCCGATGCTGTTCAAGCGTCCGGCGCTGGTGGCGCTGTATGTGTTGACGGCCATGGTGGTCACCGCCCAGTTCACGGCCTACAGCTATATCGAACCTTTTGTCGAACGCGTCGCTGGCCTGGGTGGCAATGCGGTAACCCTGGTGCTGCTGGTGTTTGGCGGGGCGGGGATCATCGGTTCGTTGCTGTTCAGCCTGTTGCACCGTTTCAGTCCCTATCGCTTTTTGCTGGTGGCCGTGTCGGTGCTGGCGCTGTGCCTGGGCCTGCTGTTGCCCCTGAGTGGTGACGTGTCGTACCTGGTGGTGCTGAGCGTGTTCTGGGGCATGGCGATCATGGCCTTTGGCTTGGCATTGCAATCCAAGGTCCTGGTCCTGGCACCGGACGCAACGGATGTGGCGATGGCGATGTTTTCCGGGATCTACAACATCGGCATCGGCGGCGGCGCGCTGCTGGGCAGTTGGGTCGGCGGGCACTTTGGCTTCGCCTGGATCGGCGCGGCGGGGGGCTTGCTGGCGGTAGCGGCGCTGGGGTTGTATTGCCTGTCGATTTATCGGTTTGGCCAGGGTTAAGTCGCAAACCTCCCGTTATAAACCGCTTTGTGCGTGTGCGTAAGCTGTCAGATCTGACAGTTGTCTAATCGGTCTTCCAGGCTTTTACTCCTTCTCAGACGCAGCGCCCAGCCGGTGGTTAGGCGCTGAACTTGAAGGCGCAAACTTCCAGGGACGGACTGATCATGCAGACCCTATCCAAATACGTGATTCTCGGCGGCGCATTGCTTTTGGGCTATGGCGCCACAGCGACGGCGGCGACCTTTGTCGATCTGGGCAATGCGGCGGGCAAGCAATGTGTCGCAGTCTCGGTCAATGACAGCGGCCAGACCGTGGGCAGTTGCAGCACGGCGACCCCCAGCGCCAATGACAACCCCTGGTATGCGGCCTCTAGCGCGGGGCCCCAGCAAGTGTTGCCGCCGCTGGTGGCCAACCAACCCTGCTCAGTGGGGAGCATTGGCAATAGCGGGGTGATGGTGGGGCGTTGTACGGATGCGAGCAATTTCAATTTTGCTGTGACCTGGAGCGCCGCTGCACCGGCGGCGGCCCCGATCAAGCTCACCCCCCTTCCGGCGACTTTGTTGTTTCCCTTGTTGCGTCCCGCCGATGTCCATACCTATGCGACCGCCCAGAACCAGCAAGGAGCGGTGCTCGGCTTGAGTATCAGTGGCAGCGGCAAATCTACCGTTGTGTTGTATCGGCCGGGCATGACAGCGCCCGAGCGCATCTCTGACTGGGACAGCATGTGTCTCGGTATGGTGGTGAACAATACCCTGATCAGCGGATACCCCAGCATCCTGATGAACTGCCCGGTCAACGGCAAGATTGTGGCAAGGGTTGTCCGGCGCTCAGGGGGTGGCTATACCACCACTGACTTGCCTGTGCCAGCCGGGGCAAGTTACTGCATAGCGGTGGATATGAACGATCAGAACCAGGCGGTGGGCAGTTGCCTATACCCCCACTCTGCCACCAACAGCAGCAAAACCGCATTCTGGCCCACCCCCACCAGCGCACCGTTGCTGCTCACATTGCCGTTGAATGCCATGAACTCGGGGGTTGCGGTGAACAATGACGGGCATGTGCTGGCGCGAGGCACTGCGCCTTCGGGCTTTACCACGGATTTCTACTGGGCGGACACCAGCTCCAGCTTCGGCGTGCAGCCCATCCCGTTTTTGCCGGGCAGCGTCAGTACCAAGGCGTTTGGCCTGGCTGAAAATGAAACGGTCGCGATGGACTGCACCGACAGCGCCGAGTACGCCACCGCCTGCACCTGGGATCCGATCAATGGAACCCAGGCCATTGCCCCCATTGGCGGTGGGCACCAGAGCATGCTGAACAGTATTTCGTTTAGCGGCACCTTCATTGCGGGCGCGTCAAGACGTCAGTGCCGTGGTGGCGCCCTTGCCCTGAGAGGTTGGAGTCCCCCTGTAGTGTTGGATCCAGGATTGAGGAGGTGGGTATGAAAAGGACAGCAGCATTGCTGGCAGCGGGGATGATCCTTCAGTTACTGGCGGGTGCACCGAGTTACGCAGGGGGGCTTAAATCCGGGGTGCACTTCCCACCAGAGCAACTGCATCAAATGAGCTTTTTGCCGATCTTGCCATTTGATCTCACAGCCGATGCGTTTACGCCCCCCAGTCCGGTCATCAAGGCCCCGGATGTAAGCCCGATAGGCGGCAACCAATCCAATGCGCCCAGTTGGTTTGTGTGCACAAGCAAAGGCATCAAGCTGGTGCGGGACGGCTCGATAGTGAAAACCCATTATTGTGATTGAGTAGACGGTACCCAGACTTTTAATCCCTGGAGCGGTCGATGGGGGGGTGTTGGATCTACGGTTGAGGAGGTGTGTATGAAAAGGACGACGGCATTGCTGGCAATAGGGACGAGCCTTGTGTTTTTAGTGTCTGCACCGACTTACGCGGGGGGGCATAAAGATGAGGTGTACAACCCTGGTGGAGGTGCCATCAGTAATTTTTCAGGCCTGATAGTCACGCAAGTCTTTGATATTCTAAAGTTATTTATTCCACCCACCCCAGTCATCAAGGCCCCGACTGTAAGCCCGATCGGCGTCAACCAATCCAATGCGCCCAATTCGTTTGTGTGCACAAGCAAAGGCATCAAGCTGGTGCGGGATGGCTCGATAGTGAAAACCCATTACTGTGATTGAAGCGCCGGCATGCCGCTGCAGGCACCGGCATGCCGGCCCCACAGCGGCCTAGCTCAGAACTGCGGCGTGTACTTCACACTGAACATTACATTGCGCGGGTCACCGTAGAAGTTGTTGCCATTCAACTGGTTGTACCCGGAGGCGTAATAGGTCTTGTCAAACAGGTTGTTGGCATTGACCGCCAACCCCACTTCCGGCGTCAGTTGATACGCCACCCGCGCATTCCACACGGTGTAGCCCGCCACGTCGTAGTTGTACTCATACCCCAGGGTATGGCTCTGGGTGGTAAAGCCCAACCCGGTGCTGACCTTGCTCCAGTCGCCACTGAACTGGTAGTCGCCCCACACCCGCAACATATGCTTGGGTGTCCACTGGCTGAACACCCGGCCCTTGTTATCCCGGTCCTCAAGGTATTTGGTGGTGTTGTAGGTATAGCCGGCAAACAGTTGCAGGCCGCTCAACACTTCACCGCTGATCTCGGCTTCCAGGCCCTGGCTGCGCACTTTGCCCGAGCCTGTGGCGCAGTACGTGCCGCCGCAGATTTCACCCAGGGAGTAGTCGGTGATCGCACGGTTTTCCTGGTCGTAGCGGAACAGCGCCAGGGAGGTATTGACCCGCCCGTCGAGCAATTCGCCCTTGAGGCCGACTTCGTAGTTGCTGCCAATCACCGGCTTGACCACCGCCCCGCTGAGGTCGCGCTGGGTCTGGGGCTCGAACACGTCGGTGTAGCTGGCATACACCGCCCACTCGCGGCTCAGGTCGTAGACGATCCCGGCGTAGGGCGTGACTTCGCCGGTTTCGTTGGTGGTGCTGGGCTTGTTGACCGTGGTGGCGTGGGTCACCGCCGTGATGCCCGAGGAGGTATAGCTGTAGTCATACCAACTGACACGGGCGCCGAGTACCAGGGTCAACGGGTCGATGGGCTTGACGCGCCAGCTGCCATACAGGCCTTTTTGGCGAATGTCGTATTTGCTCGGTGTTGCACGGCCGCCGGGGGTGTTCATCAGACCCTCGTAGCTGATTTCGGGGCGGTGGTTATCGATGTCGAAGATGTTGTCGGTGCTTTGGTTAAAGGTCCGGGCAATGACGTCGTTGGTGGTGTATTTGGAATAGTTGCCGCCCAGGGTGATTTCCTGGGCCATCGACAGCGCCTCGAAACGCCCGGTGAGGTGGCTGTCCAGGCCGATCTTGGTGCCGTCGAAATCGGTGTACCAATCGGCATAGGTCAACCCGCTGCCGTCGGCGTTAATGCCTTCGCCGGTACTCTGCACGCGTTGGTGGGTGGAGGTGTTTTCTTCGCGCATGCGCACCGCGCCGAGCTTGAACTTCCAGTCATCGTTGAAGCGGTGTTCCAGGTCGGCATACAGGGTGGTGACGTCGATCTGCGAGTGGTTCCAGCGCGAGCCGCTGAAGGTCGAGCGGGGCAGGTCAATCGGCTTGCCCGTGCTGTAGCGCGGCAGGCCCCGCAGCATCGGCCGGGACTCGGCATTGGTGCGGCTGACGGCCAGGCCCAGGGTGGTGTCTTCCTGCAGGTCGAAGTCCAGGGCGCCGTACAGCGAGTGGGTCTTGCTCCATTCGTAGTCGATGAACGAATCGCTCTGGTCTTCATCCGCCACCATCCGCCCACGGATCGTGCCGCTCTTGTTCAGCGGGCCGCCGGCGTCCAGTTGCAGGCCGTAGTGGTCCCAACTGCCGGCCTTGGCGGTAAGGGCCACGGTGGGTGCCGTCTGCCCGCGCTTGCGCACCAGGTTGATTGCGCCACCGGGGCTGCCGGTGCCCTGCAGCAGGCCGGAGGCGCCGCGCAGTACCTCCAGGCGGTCGAAGAAAATCATGTCCTGGGTGGCCCAGTTGCCCAGGGCGTAGGTATTGCGCGGGATCGGCACGCCGTCGTACTGCCAGTCATCGATCTGGAAGCCGCGGGAGGTGATGATCATGCCTTTGCCCACGCCTTGCACGCCCACCAGGCCGGTGGTGTGGTTGACGGCGTCCTTGAGGTCGACCAGGTCCTGGTCGTCCATTTGCTTGCGGGTCATCACCGTGATCGACTGGGGGATTTCCTTGAGGGTGTGGGTGCCCTTGCCGATCGTCACCGCCCGTGCGGCGTAGGAGCCGCTGCCTTCGGTGGTGGTGGGGTCGATGCCGCGCTCGACAATCGAGGTCACGCCCAATTGCAGCGCGCTGCCCGTGTCGGCGGCAGGCTCGACGCTGAAATTACCTTGCTCGGTGATACGCAACTGCAAGCCGCTGCCCGACAACGCACGGTCCATGGCCTGTTCGGCCGGCATCTGGCCGATCACCGCCTGGGCCTGTTTACCCTGCACCAACACCGGGTCCAGGGACACAATCCGCCCGCTCTGGCTGGCAATGGCGTTCAGCGTGTGTGCCAGCGGGCCGGCCGGCAGGTTGAAAGACAGGCTTTGCGCCTGTACCAAGGCAGGGCTCGCCAGGGTTGCCAGGGCAACGGCGACAGAAAGGGCGTGGGGCCAAGGGTTGAGCACAGCATTCTCCTGAAGGTGTGGACGTGTCAGGAGATAGGTGGGCCGAGAATTGAAAACCGGACACAAATAAGAGTGATTTGCATAAAAAAGTCTGGCCCGGGTTATTTGGTGCCAATCACGGTCAGCCACGGGCTGTAGTGATCCACCCGGATCGGCAGGGTTTCGGCCAGGGCCGCGAAGGCGCGGCGGGGGTCGTTGAGGGGGAATACGCCTTGCACGCGCAAGTTGCGCACCTGCGGGTCGACGCGTACAAATCCCCGGCTGTACGGGCGCAGGGCGTTGACCACCTGCTCCAGGGAATCGTCCAGCACGCTGAGGTGGCCGGCGAGCCAGTCGGCCCGGTAGCCCTGGTTGCCGGCCAACGCTTCGATGCGCTCGGCATGCAGCATCACCGATTGGCCTTGCAGCACCGTGTGCTGGATGCCGTTGTGCAGCGTCGCCTGGACCGAATGCTCCAGCACCACCACCCGCGTGGAGTCTGGCTCCTGGGACACGAGGAAGCGCGTGCCCAACGCTTGGACACTGCCCTGGGCGCTGCGCACACGCAGTGGCCGCTGGGGGTCGGCTGCCACCTGAATCACCAGTTCACCGTGGCGCAGGATGATCAAGCGCTGGTGCTGATCGAACTGCACGTCCACCGCGCTCTGTGCATTGAGGCTCAGGCGGCTGCCATCGGCCAGGGTGAAGGTCTGGCGTTGGCCGCGCCCGGTGTGCAGGTCGGCCAGCAGGTCGTCGCCCAGCGGGCTGCGCGCTGCCAACCACAGGCCGCCACCCAGCAGGCCCAGGCCGCCGATGGCGCGCAGTATGTCCCGGCGCGAACCTTGGGGCTGCAACAGCACTTGCCGCGCTTCGCCGGGCAGGCGTTTGTCGAGGGTGCGCAGGGTGTTCCACGAGCCGCCCAGGCGTTCCTGCAAACGGGACCAGGCTTGGACGTGGGCCGGGTCGAGGGCCAGCCAGGCATTGAAGCGCTCCTGCAACCGCGCATCCGGTGTGCCGGCGCGCAGGCGCACCATCCAGTCGATGGCCTGCTCGCTGACCGGGTCCAGCCGGGCCTTGCTCACGGGGCCAGCTCGGCCAGGTAGCACTGGCGCAGGGCCTGTTTCATATAGCGGCTGACGGTGCGCTCGGACAACTGCAACTTGCGCGCAATCGCCACGTAGCTCATGCCGTCCAACTGGCTATAAAGGAACGTGGCCTTGACGATCAGCGGCAAGCCATCGAGGGCGCGGTCAATGGCGACCAGGGCCTGGATCAGTTGCAGTTGGTCTTCAGGGGAGGGCGCCAAGGCTTCGGGGGTGGCGGCCAGGCGTTCCAGGTAGGCGGTTTCCAGGCGACTGCGCCGGTAGCGATCAAAGATCAGCCGGCGGGCAATGGTCGAGAGATAGGCCCGGGGTTGCTCGATGCTGTCGGGGTCGACCCGGGCGGCGAGCATCTGGCAGAAGGTATCGGCGGCGGTGTCTTCGGCATCGGCATGGTTACGCACGCGATGCTGGATATGTTGCAGCAGCCAACGGTGATGGTCATTGAAAAAGAAGCCCAGCTTGCGGATTGGAGGTGACTGCACGGGTCGACTTTCTCAAGGGTGGTATTGTGAATCGTTCTCAATACTACCTTTTGTGCGAGGGGGGGTGCAATAACCGGTAGTTGCAGGAGCAACCTCGCGCCTACATAAAACGGCATTCCAGCGTTATAGGACCGGTTGTACGCAGCCATCCTGCGCCTGGTCTTGCGAGGCATTGACCAAAATAGTGTGCTCGCTCCAGAGCCCCAGCGTTCAAAGACGCAGATCCCGCAAACACCGACAAACCCTGTAGGAGTTGTCGAGCTTTAGCGAGGCTGCGATAGCGGCGGTTCAGCCAACATCAATACCAGCAATCCCGCCGCCATCGCAGCCTCGCTGGGGCTCGACAGCTCCTACATTGTTTGTGCCCGCTCCAGAGCCCCAGCGTTCAAAGACGCAGATCCCGCAAACACCGACAAACCCTGTAGGAGTTGTCGAGCTTTAGCGAGGCTACGATAGCGGTGGTTCAGCCAACATCAATGCCAGCAATCCCGCCGCCATCGCAGCCTCGCTGGGGCTCGACAGCTCCTACATTGTTTGTGCCCGCTCCAGAGCCCCAGCGTTCACAAACGCAGATCCCGCAAACACCAATAAACCCTGTAGGAGTTGTCGAGCTTTAGCGAGGCTACGATAGCGGTGGTTCAGCCAACATCAATACCAGCAATCCCGCCGCCATCGCAGCCTCGCTGGGGCTCGACAGCTCCTACATTGTTTGTGCCCGCTCCAGAGCCCCGGCGTTCAGAGACGCAGATCCCGCAAACACCAATAAACCCTGGTAGGAGTTGTCGAGCTTTAGCGAGGCTACGATAGCGGCGGTTCAGCCAACATCAATGCCAGCAATCCCGCCGCCATCGCAGCCTCGCTGGGGCTCGACAGCTCCTACAATGTTTGTGCCCGCTCCAGAGCCCCAGTGTTCAGAGACGCAGATCCCGCAAACACCAATAAACCCTGGTAGGAGTTGTCGAGCTTTAGCGAGGCTGCGATAGCGGTGGTTCAGCCAACATCAATGCCAGCAATCCCGCCGCCATCGCAGCCTCGCTGGGGCTCGACAGCTCCTACAATGTTTGTGCCCGCTCCAGAGCCCCAGTGTTCAAAGACGCAGATCCCGCAAACACCGACAAACCCTGTAGGAGTTGTCGAGCTTTAGCGAGGCTACGATAGCGGTGGTTCAGCCAACATCAATGCCAGCAGTACCGCCGTCATCGCAGCCTCGCTGGGGCTCGACAGCTCCTACATTGTTTTGGGGCGGCTTTAATATTGTGCTCGCGCCAGAGCCCCGGCGTTCAAAGACGCAGGTCCCGCAAACACCGACAGCTCCTACCTCGATTTTCATTGTTTGGGGGATTGCATTTGAGATGCAGTAGACGCGTGCAACAGGGAATTCAGACCCCTGAATCTCCAAGGTGGGAGCTGTAGGCACTGGCAACATTGATATCCGCCCTCGCAACGATCCGGGCAATGTTTTTGATCGCTCCCACAGGACGTGGGAGCGATCCGTCAATCAAGACGCTATCAGGCGATAGCATCCCAGGCGCGGTCGCCTTTTTCGTCCTTGATGCGGGTCGGCAGGCCCATTACGTCCAGCGCCTTGAGGAACGGCTCGGCTGGCAGTTCTTCAACGTTGGCCATGCGTTGCACGTCCCACTCGCCACGGGCGACCAGCAGCGCAGCGGCTACCGGTGGAACGCCTGCGGTGTAGGAGATGCCCTGGCTGTCGGTCTCGGCATAGGCTTCTTCGTGGCAGGCCACGTTGTAGATGAACAGCTCGCGTGGCTGGCCATCCTTGGTGCCCTTGACCAGGTCGCCGATGCAGGTCTTGCCGGTGTAGCCCGGTGCCAGGGAAGACGGGTCAGGCAGCACGGCCTTGACCAGTTTCAATGGCACCACTTGCAAGCCTTCGGCGGTGGTGACCGGTTTCTCGGAGAGCAGGCCGAGGTTGTTCAGCACGGTGAACACATTGATGTAGTGTTCGCCGAAGCTCATCCAGAACCGCACGTTGGGCACGTCGAGGTTTTTCGACAACGAGTGCACTTCATCGTGGCCGGTCAGGTACAGGTTCTGTGAACCCACTACCGGCAGGTCGTCGGTACGTTTTACTTCGAACATGGTGTTGCTGGTCCACTGGCTGTCCTGCCAGCTCCACACCTGTCCGGTGAATTCGCGGAAGTTGATTTCCGGGTCGAAATTGGTGGCGAAATATTTGCCGTGGCTGCCGGCATTGACGTCGAGAATGTCGATCGAATCAATGCGGTCAAAATGCTGTTGTTGCGCCAGCGCCGCATAGGCGTTGACCACACCTGGGTCAAAACCCACACCGAGGATCGCAGTGATGTTCTTCTGCTTGCATTCCTCCAGGTGGTTCCACTCGTAGTTGCCGTACCACGGCGGGGTCTCGCAGACCTTGCCCGGCTCTTCGTGGATGGCGGTGTCGAGGTAAGCCACGCCCGTGTCGATGCAGGCACGCAGTACCGACATGTTGAGGAAGGCGGAGCCGACGTTGATGACGATCTGCGATTGGGTTTCGCGGATCAGTGCCTTGGTCGCTTCCACGTCCAGGGCGTCCAGTGCAAAGGCCTGGATCTGGGCGGGTACCTTGAGGCTACCCTTGGCCTTGACGCTGTCGATGATGGCCTGGCATTTGGAGATGTTGCGCGACGCGATAGCAATACGACCGAGTTCGTCGTTGTGCTGCGCGCACTTGTGGGCCACCACCTTGGCGACACCTCCTGCACCAATGATAAGAACGTTCTTTTTCAATTGCTTTATCTCTCCTTTATCTGTCCGCTTTACGAAAGGCTGGACAGGTAGTCGTCGTAACCAAATTCACGAACCACTTCGACTGTACCGTCGAGTTGTTTCACTACGATGGACGGCATTTTCAGGCCGTTGAACCAGTTTTTCTTGACCATGGTGTAGCCTGCCGTGTCGATGAACGACAGTCGATCGCCGATGGCCAGCGGCTGATCAAATTGGTATTCGCCGAAGATGTCCCCGGCCAGGCACGACTTGCCGCACACCATGTAGGTGTGTTCGCCGGTGCTCGGCGCCAGCTTGGCGTTGAGGCGATAGATCAGCAGGTCCAGCAAATGGGCTTCGATGGAGCTGTCGACCACGGCGAGGTTTTTGCCGTTGTACAGGGTGTCGAGCACGGTCACTTCCAGGGAGGCGCTGTTGGTGATCGCCGCTTCGCCGGGTTCCAGGTACACCTGCACGTCGTACTTTTGCGAGAACGCCTTGAGGCGCTGGCAGAACGCGTCGATGGCGTAGCCTTCACCGGTAAAGTGGATGCCGCCGCCGAGGCTGACCCAGTTGACCTTGTGCAGCAGCGAGCCGAAGCGTTCTTCGATGGTGCCGAGCATCTTGTCGAACAGCTCGAAATCACCGTTCTCACAGTTGTTGTGGAACATGAAGCCGGAGATTTGCTCGATCACGCCTTCGATCTTCACCGGGTCCCACTCGCCCAGGCGGCTGAACGGGCGCGCCGGGTCGGCCAACAGGTAGTCGGAGCTGCTCACTTGCGGGTTGACGCGCAGGCCGCGAGTCTTGCCTTCGCTGCGCTCGGCAAAGCGCTGCAGTTGGCTGATGGAGTTGAAGATGATCTTGTCGCAGTTGTCGAGCATCTCCTCGATTTCATCGTCGGCCCAGGCCACGCTGTAGGCGTGGGCCTCGCCTTCGAACTTCTGGCGACCGAGCTTGAGCTCATACAGCGACGAGGACGTGGTGCCGTCCATGTATTCCTGCATCAGGTCGAACACCGACCAGGTGGCAAAGCACTTGAGCGCCAGCAGCGCCTTGGCGCCGGACTGTTCGCGCACGTAGGCGATCTTCTGCATGTTGACCAGAAGCTTCTGTTTGTCGATGAGGTAATACGGGGTTTTGATCATTTTTCAGAGCCTGCGGCGGAGCCTGCCAAAAAAGGACAGGCATTGTGCCCGCACTTGCTCAGGATCGAAAGGTTAGTCAGCGGAATTTGCAGGCTTTGGTCTGCGCGATACTCAGGTATTGGTCTTTAACTTGGTCCACAACCGTGTGGCCAGGCGGGCGATGGCCGGTGGCAGGTCTTCGACGGTGAACAGGCTGTCCAGCACAGCCCCGGAGGGGTAGATCGCCGGATCTTGCTTGACCTCGGGATCTACGAACGGATCCGCCGCACGGTTGGGGTTGGCGTAGTGAATATGGTTGCTGATGTTGGCAATCACTTTGGGCTCCAACAGGTAGTTCATGTAGGCATAGGCATTCGCCTCATGGGGCGCGGCCTTGGGCATCACCACCATGTCGAGCCACAGGGTGGAGCCTTCCTTGGGGATCGAGTAGCCAATCTCGATGCCGTTCTTCGCCTCCCTGGCACTCGCTGCCGCCTGCACCACGTCGCCGTTGAAGCCGATGACCGCGCAGATATTACCGTTGGCCAGGTCGCTGATGTACTTGGAGGCATGGAAGTACTGCACGTAGGGCCGGATCTTCAGCAGCGCCTGCTCGGCCTTTTTGTAGTCCTCGGGGGCGTGGCTGTGGTGCGGCAGGCCCAGGTAGTTGAGGGTGATCGGCAGCACCTGCGTCGGGTTGTCGATAATCGCCACGCCACACGCGCTGAGCTTCCTGATGTTGTCTTCAGCAAAGAACAGGCTCCAGGAGCGGGTGACGTCGGTGGTGCCGAAGATCGCCTTGATCTTTGCGACGTTGTAGCCGATTCCCGCCGAACCCCACATATAGGGAAAGCCGTACTGATTGCCGGGGTCGTTGACTTCGAGCTTTTTCAGCAGCGCCGGATCGAGGTTGTGCCAGTTGGGCAGGCGGCTCTGGTCCAGCTTCTGGATGGCCCCGGCCTTGATCAGGCGCGAGAGGAAGTGGTTGGACGGGCTGACCACGTCATACCCGGTGTTGCCGGTCATCAGCTTGGACTCCAGGACCTCGTTGCTGTCATGGATGTCGTAGGTGGCCTGGATGCCGGTTGCCTGGGTGAAGGCGGGCAGGGTGTCGTCGGCGATGTAGCCGTTCCAGTTGGAGATGTTGACGGTTTCACCCGCCAGCGCGGCGGATGAACACAGCGCGAGCAAGGTGGCCATGGAGCGTTTGTGAATAAGCATGATCAAGCACCTGTGTGACGGTTTGTTGTTCTTGTGTGATCAGATTTCGCTGCGCGCCCGTACCGCTTCCACGCGCATGCGCAGCAGGGCCCCGAGGTCGAACAGCGGGCGCGGCGGTAGCCAGCCGGGCTGGGCGCGCTGGATGACCGATTGCAGCAGCGGCGAGGTGTGCCCCGAGGCCCACTCCGCCAGCAGGCGCCCCCACAGGCTGCCCCGGGCCACGCCGGCACCGTTGCAGCCTGCGACCGCAAACAGGCCATCGCGCACCTTGGCGAAGTACGGCTGCCCGGAGCGCGTGGCGCTCAAATGGCCAGTCCAGGAGTAGTGGATGTCTTGCTCGTCCAGCCACGGAAAGCGCCGTTGCAAACCCTGTACATGGTGCCGGCGGCGCTGCAGCAGTTCGCGGTTGGACAGGTCGCGGGTGCGGTATTCGGCGGTGTTGCGGATCATCACCCGGCGATCCGGAGTCAGGCGCACCGTAGCCCCCAGCGGGCGGGTGGAGAGCACGCCCCAGGGGTCGACCGTGCCCATCTGGCGGTATTCTTCGTCGGTGAGCGGGCGGGTCAGGCTGGCACTGAGCTCCATGGGGAAGCTGGCGCTGTGGTCCAGGCCAACCCGGGGAATAAAGGCGTTCAGGCACACCAGCACCTGGCGGGCCTCGACGCTGCCATTGACGGCGTTGGCGCGGATGGCGCCATGGGCCATGGGCTCCAGGCCCGTCACGGGGCTGTTCTCAAAGAGCGTTACGTTGGCGGGCAAGGCCTGCAGCAGGCCGGTAACGTACTTGGCCGGTTGCAGCAAGGCGTTGCCGTTGCCGCACCAGATCGCGGCCTGGTAATGGGCGGTGCCGAACGTGTGGCGCAGGGCTTCGCCTTGCACGAAATGGGCAGCGGCACCCGCCGCGTGCAAGGTCTCCAGCCTGGCTTCGACCTGCTCCAGTTTGTCGCGGTCGTGGACGGCAAAGTAATAGCCGCTGTCGCGAAAGTCGCAGTCGATGTGATGGGTGGCGACGCGCTTTCGCACTTCCTGGGTGGCGGCCTGGGAAATAGTGCAGTCCACCTCATATCCGGCGAACCCGCCACGCCCCATCAACTCGTCGGGGCCGGGATACTCATGGGCCACCACAAATCCTGAATTGCGTGCCGAGGCGCCCTGGGCCGCCCGTTGTCGATCCAGCAGCACAATGCGCGCCTGCGGATGCAGTTGCGCCAGGCTATGGGCGGCACACAAGCCGGTGATGCCGGCGCCGATCACCAGCCAGTCGGCTTGGTGCGTGCCACTTAAGGGCGCACGGGCGGGCAGGCTTTGGGTTTGGGCAATCCAGCCACAGCTATTTTCCACAGGGCACCTCGGTTGAATGCATCACCGGCATGGGTGAGTCGCGCAGGATTTATTGTCAGCTGGAATCTATAGGGGCTTGGGTGATACAACCAACGTTATAAAATCATTCATCTATTCGGAAAGCGCATGGATAACCGCCATCACCTGCCTTCGCTGCAAGCCCTGCAAGCCTTGGTCGAGGTTGCCGAGCGTGGCAGCTTCACTGCCGCGGCGGGGCGCTTGTGCCTGACCCAAAGTGCGGTCAGCCGCCAGATCCAGCAATTGGAAGGCCACTACGGTGTGCCGCTGCTGGTGCGCAACAGCCGCAACCTGCGGCTGACCCTTGAGGGCGAATGGGTGCTCGACAGCGCGCGTAGCGTGCTGGCGCAGTTGCAGCGCCTGGAGGATCGGCTGTCGCCGCACCAGCGCCCGTTCCGGATCCGCATGCATGTGTCATTGGCGGTGCGCTGGCTGCTGCCCAAGTTGAGTGATTTCTACCGCAGCCACCCGGATATCTCACTGGCCATCGAGACCGTGGCCACCGAGGTGGTCGAACCGGCCAGCGACAGTGACGCCTACATCCTCTACCTGCCCAAGCCCACCCACGATGGGGATTGCCTGGTGCTGTTCGAGGAAGCGCTGGTGCCGGTCTGCGCCCCTGGGCTTGGGCCGTTGGCGTCGGCGCAGGACCTGGCGCGCTTTGCCTTGCTGCACCGCTCGGCCGACCGCCAGGACTGGGCCACCTGGCTGGCGGCGCATGGCGGGCGGTCGCTGGCGGACTATCGCCATATTCCCTTCAACCTCGATGAACTGGCGCTGGATGCCGCTGCGCGCGGGCTTGGGGTGGCGATGACTGACCGCACACTGGCGGCCGAATCGGTGGAGCGCGGTGTGCTGGTAGTGCCCTTTGGCCAGGCCCTGGCCACGGGCGGGTGCTATGCGTTGTGCCTGCAACCGTCGGCCGCTGCCCATCCGGCGTTGGGGGTGGTGAGGCAGTGGTTTGGTAGCCAGGCGCACAATTCGTAAACTCTTGTCATGGCCCCAGTGGAACCTACAGCGGCGCAATGCGACGCAATAGGAAATTACATCGCTGCGGGGATACAACGTTGACTGTCAATCTGAACGCTCACTTAACTGCCCATACACCGAACCCGTCGCTGCTTGATAGCGCCGAGGTCGCGGCACCATCCAGACCAAAGCGCGGGGTGGCGACAACTTCGGCGTTATGGCCACAACAGTCGGTCATAAAAATTTCCCTGCTGGGCATGACCCCCGAGCAAGAGGAGTTTACAAAAACCAACATCAATAAATGGGCACCCCACGTCAACCTGACTTTTGAGTTTACGGATGACTCCGACGGGGATATCCGGATTGCCGCAGACAATGATCTGTCGGGTGGCCATTCGTACCTGGGGATCCGATCGCTCAATGTACCGGCCTACAAGCCTACGACGGTCATTGGCTTCCAGGGAGGGCTCAATGCGTATAACGCCGGTACGATCCAGCATGAGTTCGGTCATGTTTTGGGGCTGCAACATGAACACCAGCACGAACACAATAATCTAGATATTAATTGGTCCGAAGTTAATAAAGCCTACATAGGTAAAGGTGGGGCGAAAGAGGTAAAGCACAACTTCAAGCCATTGGTTTCCAATGTGGTTTCGTCTGAGTACGATCGCAAATCCATCATGCATTATGGTTTTGCTTCATCCTGGCTCAATGATGGAAAAGCCATCAAGGACAACAACGAGCTATCTGAAGGCGACATCAACTTTGTCCGCTCGCTCTACCCACCTGTGGTCAAGAAAAAAACCGCCACGTCCAGTTGGTGGGACTATCGGCACCTGCACAGGGGTGCTTGAGAAGACCCGGGGTGTTTTGATCATGAGTAGATTTCGTGATTGCCTAGAATAAAATGAGTTTGTCTCACTATCGCGCGCTGCCGACAATGGCTCCCATACCAACACATTGGAGTTTATTGTCATGGCAGTCGCTCATTCCCTTGGATTTCCGCGCATTGGACGCGATCGTGAACTGAAAAAAGCGCAGGAAGCGTTTTGGAAGGGCGAACTGGACGAAGCCGGCCTGCGTGCGGTCGGCCGTGAGTTGCGCAAGACCCACTGGGATTTGCAGAAACAGGCTGGCATCGAGCTGTTGCCGGCGGGGGATTTTGCCTGGTACGACCAGGTGCTGACCCACTCGCTGATGTTCGGCGTGATCCCCGAGCGGTTCCGCCCGGCCGACGGCAAAGCCACGTTGCAGACCCTGTTCGGCATGGCCCGTGGCGTCAGCGACAGCTGCTGCGGCGGCGCCCACGCCCAGGAAATGACCAAGTGGTTCGACACCAACTACCACTACCTGGTGCCAGAATTGAGCGCTGACCAGCAGTTCCACCTGGGCTGGGATCAGTTGTTCGAAGAAGTCCAGGAAGCCCGCGACCTGGGGCACACCGTCAAGCCGGTGGTGATCGGGCCGTTGACTTACCTGTGGCTGGGCAAGGCCAAGGGCAGCGATTTCGACAAGCTTGACCTGCTCGACCGTCTGCTGCCGCTGTACGGCCAGATCTTCCAGCGCCTGGCGGACCTGGGCGTTGAATGGGTGCAGATCGACGAGCCGATCCTGGTACTGGATTTGCCCCAGGACTGGAAAAACGCGTTTGAGCGCGCCTACAACCTGATCCAGCGTGACCCCCTGAAAAAACTGGTGGCCACCTATTTTGGCGGCCTGGAAGAAAACCTCGGCCTGGCGGCCAACTTGCCGGTTGATGGCCTGCACATTGACCTGGTGCGTGCGCCGGAACAATACCCGACCATTCTCGACCGCCTGCCGGCCTATAAAGTGTTGTCGTTGGGGGTGGTCAATGGGCGCAACGTCTGGCGCTGCGACCTGGAAAATGCCCTGGCCACCTTGCAGCACGCCCATGAACGCCTGGGTGAGCGCTTGTGGGTTGCGCCGTCTTGCTCGCTGCTGCACAGCCCGGTGGATCTGGGGCGTGAAGACAAGCTCGACGCCGAATTGAAAAACTGGCTGGCTTTCGCCGTGCAAAAATGTGCAGAAGTGGCCGTGCTGACCCAGGCCATCAACCAGCCAGAAGCGGCGAAGGTGGTTGCGGCCCTGGCCGAAAGCCGTGCCGTGCAGGCCGCCCGGGCGGCCTCGCCGAGGATCCACAAGCCGGCGGTCCAGGCCCGTGTTGCGGCCATCACTGCCAAGGACAGCCAGCGCCAGTCGCTGTTTACCCAGCGCATCGCCAAGCAGCGCGCCGGCCTCGACCTGCCGCTATTGCCGACCACCACCATTGGCTCGTTCCCGCAGACCGCGTCGATCCGCCTGGCGCGCCAGTCGTTCAAGGCCGGTAAGTTGAGCGAAGCCGAATACGTCGAGGCGATGCACAGCGAGATCAAGCACGCCGTAGAAGTGCAGGAGAACCTTGGCCTGGACGTGCTGGTGCACGGTGAGGCCGAGCGTAACGACATGGTCGAGTACTTTGCCGAACAGTTGGATGGCTATGTGTTCACCCGCTTTGGCTGGGTGCAGAGCTACGGTTCGCGCTGCGTGAAACCTGCGGTGATCTTCGGCGACCTGAGCCGCCCGAAAGCCATGACGGTGGAGTGGATCCGCTACGCCCAAGGCCTGACCGACAAGGTCATGAAGGGCATGCTGACCGGCCCGGTGACCATGTTGATGTGGTCCTTCCCCCGCGAAGACGTGAGCCGCGAAGTGCAGGCCCGGCAACTGGCCCTGGCGATCCGCGATGAAGTGCTGGACCTGGAAGCGGCGGGCATCAAGATCGTGCAGATCGATGAAGCGGCCTTTCGCGAAGGCTTGCCCCTGCGCCGGGCCCAGTGGCAACACTACCTGGACTGGGCCACCGAAGCCTTCCGCCTGTGTGCCTGCGGCGTGCGTGACGAAACCCAGATCCATACCCATATGTGCTACAGCGAATTCAACGATGTGATCGAGTCCATCGCGGCGATGGATGCCGACGTGATCACCATCGAGACCTCGCGTTCGGATATGGAACTGCTGGACGCGTTCGAAGCCTTCGCCTACCCCAATGACATTGGCCCGGGCGTCTATGACATCCACTCGCCACGGGTGCCCGACGCCTCGGAAATGGCCAACCTGCTGCGCAAGGCCGCCCGGCGCATCCCGGCCGAACGGCTGTGGGTCAACCCCGACTGCGGCCTGAAGACCCGCGGCTGGCCGGAAACTGAAGCGGCGTTGATTCATATGGTGGCGGCCGCCCGGCAATTGCGGGCTGAACTGGCGTAACTGCTGCTGACACAAATCCCATGGTGGAAGCGGGCATATGTGGCGCAGCGCAGATCTTGTGCCCAGCCAATATCCCCTGTAGGAGCGGGCTTGCCCGCGATAGCGCCAGCCCAGCCAACATTGCTGACAGCTGATACACCGCCATCGCCGGCAAGCCAGCTCCCACCTTTGTTTTGTGCCCAGCCAATATCCCCTGTAGGAGCGGGCTTGCCCGCGATAGCGCCAGCCCAGCCAACATTGCTGACAGCTGATACACCGCCATCGCCAGCAAGCCAGCCCCCACCTTTGTTTTGTGCCCAGCCAATATCCCCTGTAGGCGCGGGCTTGCCCGCGATAGTGCCAGCCCAGCCAACATTTCTGACAGCTGATACACCGCCATCGCCGGCAAGCCAGCTCCCACCTTTGTTTTGTGCCCAGCCAACATCCCCTGTAGGAGCGGGCTTGCCCGCGATAGCGCCAGCCCAGCCAACATTGCTGGCGGCTGACACACCGCCATCGCCGGCAAGCCAGCTCCCACCTTTGGTTTGTGCCCAGCCAACATCCCCTGTAGGAGCGGGCTTGCCCGCGATAGCGCCAGCCCAGTCAGCATTGCTGGCGGCTGACACACCGCCATCGCCGGCAAGCCAGCTCCCACCTTTGTTTTGTGCCCAGCCAACATCCCCTGTAGGAGCGGGCTTGCCCGCGATAGCGCCAGCCCAGTCCGCATTACTGGCGGCTGACACACCGCCATCGCCAGCAACCCCGCGCCCACGTGATCAGAGGTATTTAAGCCAGGCAATATCCCGCCGCCGGGCCTTCAGCCGGGCAAACCAGCGCACTGGCAGGTACAACGCCAGCGGCAGCAGCAACGCCACCAGCCACACCGCCCCCACGCTGTCGAAGCCCAAATGCGTGCCCTGGTTCAAGCCAAATAGCGCCACGCCCAGCACGTACATCACCTTCAACACATACAAATGCAGCAAATAAAAGAACATCGGCGCCGCGCCGAACACCGACAGGGTGGCGATCCAGCGCCGTTGCCCGGCGCGTTCGAACGCCAGCAGCAACAGCAGCCCCACCCCCAATGTGAGCGCGAGGAATAGCAGGGAAGGCGGATATTTGGTGATGTTGAAGAAACTCATCAGCGTCTGCACGTGGCTGTCGTACACCTGCCAAGGCGCCTCACCGTAGCCATTGAGCGTGCGCAACGCCACAAAGCCCACCAGCGCGGCCACGCCTGTCAGTAACAGGTACCGCTGACGCCGCGCCGCTGCCATCGAGCCGGCAAACCACGGGCCGATGCCGTAACCCAGGGCGATCACCCCGATCCACGGCAACACCGGGTACGTCGTGCGCAGGCGCAGGGAGTCGCCGACCTCGATCCAACTGCGCTCATGCAGGATCGTCCAGGGAACGTACCACGCCGACCCCGCTGCGACGTGCAGGCCATCGAGCAGGTTATGCCCGCCGATGATCAGCAGCGCCAGGCCGATCAGCAGCGGGCGCGGCAGCCACACCAGTGCGGCGAGGGCGATCATGCTCACGCCGATGGCCCAGATCACCTGCATGTAGATCACGCTGGGCGGCAGTTGGAAGGTCCAGGCGAAGTTCACCAGGGTAAATTCCAGCACCACCAGGAACAGCCCGCGCTTGAACAGAAACGCCGAGACATCGCCACGGCCCTGGTATTTCTCGCCGTACAGGAACGCCGACAAGCCCGTCAGCAACACAAACACCGGCGCACACAAGTGGGCCAGGGTGCGGCTGAAAAACAGCGCAGGTTCCGTGCTGTCGATGTTCATCGGGTCGCTGACCTGGCGGTGCAGCAGGAACGTCTCGCGCACGTGGTCGAGCAACATGAACAGGATCACCAGGCCGCGCAGGGCGTCGATGGACAGCAGGCGTTGGCGTGAGCGAGGAACAGCGTCAGTCATGGGGCGAGGTCGTCAGCAGAAGAGGAGGGTGGTTATCTTATAACATTGGGCGGCAAGCGTGGATTTCCGAGTCGGAATCGGCTCATTCAGATGCTAGGGTAGGCCACAGACCTAACGACCCTGGAGTCACTTATGAGCGCCCCGATTGATTTCAAAACCGTCGTGCAATTCTGGACGGCGGCGGGCCCATCACGCTGGTTCAAGAAAGATCCACAGTTCGATGCCGAATTCGGTGCACGCTTCCATGAGGCCCACTTCCAGGCGGCCAGGGGTGAGCTGGAACACTGGCTGAGCGAAGCCGAAGGCGCGCTGGCGCTGCTGATCCTGCTCGATCAATACCCGCGCAATACCTTTCGCGGCACTGCCCATATGTTCGCTACCGATCCACTGGCCAGGGCCTACGCCGGGCGTATGGTCGACGCGGGACTGGACCGCCAGATCGACCCGGCATTGCGCGCGTTCTGCTATTTGCCCTTTGAGCATTCCGAGCTACCCGAGGACCAGCAGCGCTCCCTGGCGCTGAACAAACAATTGGATGCCGACACCTATCACTGGGCCAAGGAGCATGCCGAGATCATCCAGCGATTCGGCCGCTTTCCCCATCGCAATGGGGCGTTGGGCCGGGTGACGACCGAGGAGGAGCAGGCGTTCCTTACGGGCGGTGGGTTTTCCGGCTAGGTGGTGGGAGCCTGCCGTATTCCGTCGAGGAATGCCCCTATAAAAAGGCTGCATTGTATTTATCGCCACACATCTCGTAGCGTGGCTGCTCACCCAAGGAGATGCCGCCGTGACGAACCTGCCGATGCGCTTGTATGTCGATGCCCAGTTCACCAGCCCGTATGCGATGTCGGTGTTTGTAACCCTGCGGGAAAAAGGCCTGCCGTTTGAGGTGCGCACCCTCGACCTGGACGCGTTGGAGCAGCAGGCGCCGGTGTTTGCCGGGCTGTCCGTGACGCAGCGTGTGCCGACCCTGGAGCAGGGCGGGTTTGCGTTGTCCGAATCGTCGGCGATTACCGAGTACCTGGAGGATGTATTTGCACAGGTGCCGGTGTATCCGAGGGAACCGCGCCAACGCGCGCGGGCGCGGCAGATCCAGGCGTGGTTGCGCAGTGACTTGCTGCCGATCCGCCAGGAGCGCTCCACGCTGGTGGTGTTTTGCGCGGTCAAATATGGCCCGTTATCAACCCAGGCCCAGGTGGCGGCCGACAAACTGATTGCGGCGGCGCAGCAGTGGTTGGCCGAGGGCGATGACTATCTGTTTGGCCAATGGTCGATTGCCGATGTGGACCTGGCCGTGATGCTCAACCGGCTGATCCTCAACGGCGACCCGGTGCCCGCGCGGCTGGTGGCGTATGCCCAGCGGCAGTGGCAGCGGCCATCGGTGCAGGCCTGGGTCAACCAGGCACGTCCGTCGTTGTAGCGCCCAGCGGCCACTCCTGCGCGACCCGGCGGTCGAGGTCTTCCCAGTCCTCCATGCCAAGCACCCGGGTGGTGTTCAGGCCGCGCAGGTAACCGCGTAGTTGCTGGGCGGCGGCGCAGGCTTGGTCGGTAGCGGCAGCGGGGTCCTGCAGGACGTTTTCGTACTCGACCAAATAGTCGGCGACGCGCTCGCGAAACTCCGGCAGCACGGCGTTGCGGATGCGATCAAAAGTCTTCTGGTGGGGTTTCATGAATAGGTCCTTCTTATAGATTTTATTGGTGTCTGTGTCGCAACCGTCAGTTTGGCATGGCTTCGCGGCTGAAATTCTCCACCGCAGACACCAACCCCTTGGCAGCCAGGGCCACCAGTTCGCCGCCTTTCTCCGGGGTTGCCAGGGCCGGGTCGGAACCCATCCGGCCATCCGGGTGGCGGGCGCGGAAGTCCTGGGCCTCACGGATCGGGCCGGAGGGTGCAATCCTTGGCGAGTAGTCCGCCGTTTTGATCGAGTCGGGGTATGCCCACTGGGTAATCGCGATCTCGGAAGGGGTGGCATGGGTGCCATGCCCCGTCGGGAATTGCGCGCGCGCCAGTTCGCCAACGCCTTCCAGGTCCCACCAGTTGCACAGCTTCAAGGCGAAGCCGGCGGGGCGACGGGCGAAGCTGGCCTCGGCGTACAACTCGGAAAAGGCCGCTTCAATGGTGGCGATATTGCCGCCATGGCCATTGAGAAACAGGATCTTCTCAAAGCCATGGGCCGCCAGGGAACGGGTCCAGTCGCCAATCGCGGCGATAAACGTCGATGGGCGCAGGGAGATGGTGCCGGGGAACCCGAGGTGATGCTGGGCCATGCCGATATTGAAGGTCGGGCCGACCAGGATATCAGCGTCTTTTTGCGCCTGATGGGCAATGATTTCCGGGCACATCCAATCGGTGCCCAACAGGCCGGTGGGGCCATGTTGTTCGTTGGAACCGATGGGAATCACAACGGTACGGCTGCGGTCGAGAAATTGGCCAATCTCGATCCACGTTGACTGGTGCAAAAGCATTTGAGGTTCTCTCTCTGGTCAGGCTCGGCCCTCCAGATACTACCTCAACCGGCGCTGGCGATCTGGCGCGGCTTGCAATTGAGGTAGGCCGAGGATTTCAACCAGCGCTGGTCGGGATACCAGGAGAACATGAACTGCCCATCCTTGAGCTTGTCCACCACCTGGCGCGCCACTTGCGGGCGCACGGCGGGGCAGCCCTGGCTGCGGCCGATGCGGCCTTCACGCTTGCTCCACAGGGGGCTGACGTAGTCGGCGGCATGGATCACGATCGCGCGGTCGCGGGCCTGGTCATTGAAGCCGGGCTCCAGGCCGTCCATGCGCAACGAATAGCCGTGGGTGCCCTGGTAGCTTTCCTGGGTGCGGAACAGGCCCAGGCTGGATTGATGGCTGCCTTCGCTGTTGGAGAACTGGGTGGCGAAGTTTTCCCCGGATTTTTGCCCGTGGGCCACCAGGTCACGCAGCACCAGCTTTTTTTGCCGCAGATCGAAAATCCACAGGCGACGGGCGGTCGAAGGCTGCGAATAGTCAATCACGGCCAGGCGTTCGGAGCGTTCCTGGCCATTGTTGACAGCACACTGCATGGCGCTGAGGGCGCTTTTGAGGACTGCGGGATTGAGTTCTGGAGCCGAGCGCGCCAGGCTGCTATACAAGGTATGAGGTTTGGCATTCTCTGCGAAGGCACCCGTACAGAACGCGGCCAGGGCGACGGCGATCAGGCCGAGTCGGCAGTCAATATTGAGCATGTATATCGCATCCCCGCCGTAGATTGGAGCTAAGCCATTGTTCAAAAAACACGCATGTTACTTGAGCCTTTGCTTGCTCGTAGCACCATTGGTCGCCACGGCTGATGAAGTGCTGGTCGAGCCGTCAAACCCAGTACAGCTGGCACTTGGGCAGTTGTCGAGCGTTTGCCCCGGTTTGGCTGCGCAACTGGATGTACCCGCCGAGGCGCGGTTGCAGGCTTTTTACCAACAACAAGGCAATGTCGCCCTCTGGCCGGAGGACGGACGCCGAAAGGCGTTGCAGGATCAATTACTGTTGCTGGCCGATGACGGCCTCGACCCGGCGCACTACCGGCTGGCCGACGTGGCGGCCACCAGCAACGTATTGTGCAGCGACTTCGAAACCAGCCAGCACTACCTACAAGCCTTGCATGACTTGCACTATGGCCGTTTGCAGCAGGCCCATTACGAACCGCTGTGGCATTCCCAGCCGCCGAGCGAAGACCCTGCCGTCGCCGTGCTGGCCCTGGCCACTGCCGGGCTCACCGACATGCCAGCCGCCTTCGACCAGGCCAGGCCCAGCGCAAAGCTGTACCGCAGCCTGCGCACGGCCTACGCCACACAGCGCCTGCAACCCTTGGCGCAATGGGGTGTGATTGCCGACGGCCCATTGCTGCGTCCCGGCGGCGAAGACCCACGGGTGCCGGCCCTGGCCCGACGCCTGGTCAGTGGCGGCCAGTTGGCGAGCGTGCCCAAGGGCAATCAATACGACAATGAACTGGTGGAGGCGGTGAAGCGCTTCCAGGCCAGCCACTCGCTGCAAGCCGACGGGGTAATCGGCCCGGGCACGGTGGCCGAGCTCAACGTCAGCCCGGCGCTGCGGCGCGAGCAGTTGCGGGTCAATCTCGAACGCTTTCGCTGGCTGGCCCAGGACCTGGAGCCGGACGGCATCCTGGTCAACGTCGCAGCCGCGCAGTTGAGCGTCTACCAGGGCGGCGTGCCCGTGTGGCAGACCCGCTTGCAGGTCGGCCGCGCCGAGCGGCAAACGCCGTTGCTCAAGTCACGCATCACGCGCCTGACCCTCAACCCCACCTGGACGATCCCGCCGACCATCATGCGCGAGGACAAGTTGCCGGCAATTCGCCTGAACCCGGAGTACTTGCGCCAACAGAACCTCAAGGTGCTCGACAGTGAAGGCCGCGCGTTGTCGCCGGAGCAGGTGGACTGGTCGCACCCCGGCAACATCCTCCTGCGCCAGGACGCCGGCCCGCGCAACCCGCTGGGCAAGATCGTCATGCGCTTCCCCAACCCGTTCTCGGTGTACCTGCACGACACGCCCAGCCAGCCGCTGTTCAGCAAGGGACCACGGGCGTTCAGCTCGGGGTGTGTGCGGGTAGAGCAGCCGATGTTGCTGCGTGATTTGTTGGTGAACCCGGCGGAAAAGGCGCGGACCGAAGAGTTGCTGGCAACCGGGCTGACCCATGAGTTCCGCCTGGCGACGCCGGTACCGGTGTTGCTGGGTTATTGGACAGTGCAGGTGGATAACCAGGGCGCGTTGCTGTACGCGCCGGATATTTATGGCCGTGATGGCGTGCTGTTGAAGGCGTTGGGTGCTGTCCTGTAGGCGCTCCCACCTGAACGGGGATCTGTTCAATATGAGACCCCGTTGGCATCCTTGAAAAAATAACCATCAGGTAGTTCTTAAACCCTCAAGAAACTGACCAGACTTGCCGACGTGATGGGTATATACCCAGGAGCGTTCAATATGAGCAGTCAACGTTTGGCAGTCGGTATCAGCCTGTTTTTCGCGCTCGTCAGCGCCAGTGGCCAAGCAGCAACCACCGTGGCCCATGGCGTTATCCAGTTTCGCGGCAGTATCGTGGAGGCCACCTGCACCGCAGGGAGCGGGGCAGGGTCGACGTTGGCGCTGCGCGGTTGCCCGATGTTTGCACCCGGGGGCAACATCAGCGCCTCTGGCGTCGAGCCGGTGCGCACGGTCAGTGCGCTGGACCACTCAACCGTCAAGGTCAAGCTGGTGACCGAAACCAGCGGCGATGGTCGTTACTTCGATCGGCAATACAGCCTGAACGATGGGGCGGGCAAGCCGTTGCGCTCAGGGGCTTACCTGGTGACGCTGAATTACCCCTGACAGCACCTTCACAGGTGGGTCAGCGGCAAGCAAACGGTGAACGTGGTACCGCTGCCCACCTGTGAGCTGACGCCCACATCCCCACCATGGGCCTTGGCGATTTCCCGCACGATAAACAACCCCAGCCCCACGCTGCGTATGTCGCAGTCCTGGTCGGTGCCTCGGGTCATGGGCTCAAACAGCACCTGCATCAGCGCGTCGGCAATCACCGGCCCATGGTTGTGCACCGAGAGGCTGGCCCCGTCGTGGCCCAGTCGCGAGGTAATAGTGATCGGTTGTTGCAGGTCGCCATAGGCCACGCTGTTGGCCACCAGGTTGCCGATGATTTGCTGCACACGGTCGCCATCCAGGCAGGTATCGGCAGCGCCCACGGTGTGATGCACCAGGCACGCGCGGGGGAAGGCCACCCGCAGCTCATCCACTGCGCGCCGGGTCACGTCGTGCAGGTCCAGCGGGTTGGGGCTTACGCCGATGCCAACGCCGACCCGGGCCTGGGTGAAGTCCAACAGGTCGGCGATCATCCGCTGGGCGCGTTCCGATGACTGGCCGATATGGCCAATCAATTGGGTTTCCTTGGCGGTGCGCTCGCCCCGGGCGAGGAAGTCGGATGCCATCTTGATCGCGGTCAGCGGGTTTTTCAGGTCATGGCTGACGATGGCGACCATTTGTTCGGCAAACAGCGCCCGCCGCTGCGCCTTGATATAGGCCTGGTTGAGCTCGGCCTGGGCGTGCTGGAGGGCGGTTTCGGCAGCAGTCTTCTCCAGCAGCAGGGCTTCGGCCAACTTGCGGGCGTTGAGCAGCTCGCGTTCGTACTTGTCGCGGTCGGTGGTACCGAACAGCGCCAGCTCATGTTGCACACCGTTGGCGTATTCGCGCTTGATGGCGTTGAGCAAAATGGTCACGGTGTGGCCATCGCGATGGCGCAGGTCCAGTTTTACCTCGGTGATGCGGCCTTCCACCTGCATCAGCGGGGCAAGGTGGGTCTGGTGAAAAATCCGCCCGCCCATGGTCAGCAGGTCCTGGAAACGCCGGCCCTGCAGCTCGGTCGCCGGCATGCCCAGCCAGTCGCTGAAACACTGGTTTACCCGCAGCAGCGTGCCGTCTTCTGCGGTGACCGCCAGTGCACAGGCCGCACCGTCGAACAGCGCCTGGGGATCGGGCAACTGTTCACTCGCCATGGGCAACGGTCCATGGCAGCAGGAAGTGCTCCATCGCCGCCGCGCAGACCGGTGCCGCGCTCATATGCGGGCAATGGCCCACATTGTCGATCAGGCGATAGGTGCTGTGGGGCAATACGCGGTGCAGGTACTCGCCCACGCAGACCGGGGCGATCAGGTCATCGCTCGATTGCAGGATCAATGTGGGGGTGGTGAGGCCGCCGATATCGGCGCGGTTGTCCGACAGGAACGTCACCCGCGCAAACTGCTTGGCAATCTCGGGCTCGGTGCGGCAAAAGCTGTTGGTCAGCTCTTCACTGAGTGCCGGTTGCCCCGGCGCGCCCATGATCACCGGGGCCATGGCGCTGGACCAACCCAGGTAGTTGCTGTCGAGGGTGTCGAGCAGCGACTGGATGTCTTCGGGCTTGAACCCGCCCACGTAGTCGTCGGTGTCGATATAGCAGGGCGAGGGGCCGATCATCACATGGGCGGCAATGCGCCCGGGCGCTGCGCGGTCGGCCAGGGTGCCAATCATTGCGCTGACCGAATGGCCAACCAGAATCACCGGGCCACTGGCGAACGCATCGATAATCTCGTTCAGATCTGCGGCGTAACCGTCCAGGGCCGCATATTTTTCCTTGTGGTAGGCCGCCGGGTCAGACAGGCCGGCCCCTACCAGGTCATACACCACCACGCGAAAACGCTCGACGAAATGGGGCAGCAGGTAATTCCACATGGCTTGGTTGCAGCCAAAACCATGGGAAAACACCAGCGTCGAGGAACCATTGCCCATTATGTTGACGTTGTTGCGATGGCGAAGGTCCATGGGCGTGCTCGTAGTGGCGTGTTGCTATGAGGTTTTCGCGTCAGTTTAGAGAGTCCACCGCATGGGGTCACTAGATATAGCGCTGATAGGGTAAAGTCGGCGCTTTCAGGACGAAACGTCAGGTAACAAAGTATGGGGCGGTTTTTATGGCAATCGGCCTGGGGCCTGGTGCTCCTACTGTTCAGCGCACTGGCCTTGGCGCAAACGGTGCCGCCGGCCTTGGTGAATGTGGCGCTGAACCAGCGCGTGATCGATCTGACCCACACCCTCGATACCGCGACGCAGCAGCGCCTGACCGAGCAGCTTGCTGACCTCGAACAGCGCAAGGGTGCGCAGATCGCCGTGATGCTGCTGCCGAGTACGGGCGACGTCGATATCCAGACGTTCAGCACCCAACTGTTGCGCGCCTGGAAATTGGGACGCAAGGGTATCGACGACGGCATCTTGCTGCTGGTGGCCAAGGACGATCGCAAGGCGCGGATCGAGGTCGGTTACGGCCTGGAAGGGCTGGTCACGGACCTGTTGAGCCATCGGATTATCGAGGAGCAATTGACCCCGGCGTTTCGCCAGGGCGATTACGCTGGCGGTGTGCAGCGCGCCGTGGACGCCCTGAGCGTGCTGGTCGAGGGCGGCGACTTGCCGGCAGTGGACCAGCCCCTTGAAACAGTGGATGAAACTGCGGTGTTACTGGCGCTGATTCTGGGGGCCATCGGCGGGGTGCTGCTGGCCTCGGGCAAGCTGCATTGGCGCCGTGGCCTGATTGCTGGCCTGGTGCTGACCGTGCTGCTGACGGCACTGGCCGCAATCAATGGCAAGGCCTGGCCGATCTATGTGCTGGCGCTGCCGTTTTGCATGTCGATCGGCGCAGCGATATTCGGCGCGTTGTGGCAGGCCAAGGCGGTGTTTTATTGCGTGTTGGCGCTGATGGCCTACAGCGTCGGCCTGGGCCTGGTGGATCACTACCTGACTGAAGTGTCCTTTATGAACTGGCTGGCATGGCCGCTGGCCGCGCTGGTGGTGCTGGGCCTGTACCTGGTCCTGCTAGCAGTGATGAGAGCCGCCTGGAACCACAGCCGCCTGGGGTTTTGCGTGCAGACGCTGATGGTGCTGGGGGTGTATGGCGCGGCGGGGTACTTGCTGGAAATGGGCCTTGAGGGCTGGTTGTTCGCCTTGCCCATCAGCTCGTTCGCGGCGCTGTTCATTTACGGTCAGGGCACGGGCGGGTCGAGCTCCGGTGCCAACGACCGTTCAAGCTCCAGTTCCAGCTCAAGCTCCGGTGGCGGGTTTTCCGGTGGCGGCGGCTCCAGCGGCGGCGGTGGGGCCTCGGGGAGTTGGTGAAGCCCGCTGCCGGATCAGAGCGTCATCACCATCTCATGCCAGGCCATCCCGCCGTGGTCTGACGCCGAGGGCTGCACATACTGGTAACCCATGCGCGTGTACAACGGCACATGCTGCTCCTTGCACATCAGGTGGATGGTCTGCTTGCCCATCCCGCGCATGCGCTGCACAAAGGCCTGCATCAACTGCGTGGAATACCCCTTGCCCTGGTGCGCCGGGTCGACCACCACCGACATGATCACGACATTCGGCGCATCCGCCGAGTGCCCCACCAACTCTTTGAAGGCCTCATCCGACATCACCACATCATAGGCGCACCCGCCGTTGATAAAGCCCACTACTTGACCTTCCACTTCCAGAGTGAGGAAGCCTTGCGGGTACAGGGCGATACGCGTGGCGATCTTCTCCAGGGTCGCGGCTTCATCACCTTCGTAGGCGCCGATTTCGATCTCGTAGCAGCGGGCGGCGTCTGCCGGGGTGGCGTTGCGTAGGGTGAGGGCGGGCATGGCGGTTCCTGGGTTGGGCGAAGGGCTGCATGATAGCGGGGTCGGTGCGCTGGCGAAAATCCCACTGGCAGGGTTATTCCCGGAGCTTCTCCATCCGAATATCCCCGTCCGGCAATTGCTCCACCACCACCCACCCCAGGCGCTGGTAAAACCCGTTGGCGCGGCTCGCTTCGGCGGTTTCCAGCCAGATCTGTTGATGGTGCTGGAACAACAAGGCTTCGGCCTGCTCCATCAGCCTGCGGCCCAGTCCGTGGCCTTCGAATTCGGGGCGGATGAAGGCGGCAAATACGCAGCCTTCTTCTATATCGGCCATGGAAAAACCGGCCGCCACACCCTCCACCTCGGCGATCCATACGCAGGGCGCTAGTTGCATGGCTTGCTGGATGGCGTGCGGGGTGATGCCCATTTGCGCCAATTGGTCATGGGACAGGTGGTTTTCCCTGACGCTGGTGCGAATGTCGAAGATGACGTTGATGTCTGCCGGGGTGGCGACTCTGATCTGACTGTTCATACAGTTCTCGCGGTTTTCCATGAATTCAACCTCGTAGATCCCCCGTGCCGCCAGGGCGCTAAAGGGGCGTGCGAGCGGCCGTACGTCACTCAGTTCCCAGGCGAACCAGCCTTCTTCGAAATAGCTGGCGCAGGCTGCTGGCACGTCCTCTGGGGCAAACGCACGCACTGCCTTTACGCGTACGATGGCGACGGCCACACCGGCTTCGTCTTCATCGCCATCGGTATGCAGGAAGCGCCCGTTCTCGACAATCAGCAGGTCCTGGGACGGCTCCAGCTGGGGCTGCCAGCGGCGGATTTCCAGGGTTTTTTCGCCTGCGGCGATCCGGCTGCCGCTGGGGCGCACGATGGAGAGGGCTTTGATGGTGCTGCTCCTACAGGGGTGGGCTGTATTTAACGGCTGCCGCTGCCCGCGATGGCACGTTCAGGCTTCTCAACAACCCCGACACATGGATGCGCACGGTAAACGGCGAAATATCCAGGGCCTTGGCGATTTCCTTGTTGGTCTTGCCTTGGGCGATCAGCCGCAACACCTCCTGCTGGCGTGCAGTCAGGGTGTTGGTGTCCAGGGGCAACAGCCCGGAGGGGGCGAATTTGACCAGCACCTCGCCCTGGCGGATGGCGAGCAGGGCCTGGCCGATTTCTTCGGGGGCGATGTTTTTGCCGATAAAACCGTCGGCCCCCAGCGCCATCACCTGTTCGATCAACAACGGGTCATCGACCATCGACACCACGATCAATGTGGTGCGCCGCAGTTGCTGGCGCAGTTCGCCCAACTGGCTGATGCAGGTCAGGCCGGGGAAGCGCAAATCAAGGATCAGGGTGTCGACTTCGCTGCCGCTCTTGAGCATCTGCAGCACGGTGTCCAGGTCGCCGGCCTGTTCCACGCAGGCCTCGGGCAGCAGGCGTTGCACGGTGCGCAGCATGCCTTCGCGAAACATTGGATGGTCGTCGGCGATGATGATCCGGCATGTCATGGGGTGCTCCTCCCTGGGGCCAGGTTGTCCTGTGGCGTGCTACTTTACCACTCTGTTCACCGCCTGCCTGCCGGGTACACAGATAAGACGATGACCGTACAAGGACGTTGCCCATGAAGTTCGTGAAAGACGCCGAACTGGACCAAGCCAACCTGCGTATTGTGGTGGCCGCCTGCGCCATTGTGTACATCGGCCTGCTGGGCTTTTTGCCGGGGCAGTCGATGGACCGCTATGTGCCGGTGATTATCTACATCTGCGGGTTCCTGCTGGTCTCGATTGCGCTGCGCCAGGTGATTGCACGCTGGCCCGGGCATTATCCGGCGCGGCGGGTCTTCGGGATGATCCACGACTACACCGGCACCTCGTTCGGCCTGGTGGTGGGCGGTGAGGCGGCGTTGCCGCTGTATGCGGTGATGGTCTGGGTCAACCTCGGCAACGGCATGCGCTACGGTTCGCGCTACCTGGCGATTGCCACGGGCCTGGCGTTGCTGGCGCTGCTGATTGTGTATCGGCTGACCCCACTGTGGCAGGCGCAGCCCTTTATGGTGCTGATGCTGATGATCACCAGCACGGTGATCCCGGTCTACGCCCACCTGCTGCTGGAGCGCACGCGCAAGGCGTCCGAAGAAGCCATCGCCGCCAACCTGGAAAAATCGCGCTTCCTCGCCCAGGCCAGCCATGATCTGCGCCAGCCCATCCACTCCATCGGCCTGTTTACCGCCTGCCTGCGTGAAGCGCGCTTGGGCGATGAAGAACGGCGGCTGGTGGACAATATCGACCGTTCGCTGCTGAACGTGTCGCAATTGTTCCGCTCCATTCTCGACCTCTACACCTTGGACAACGGCCGGCTGCTGCCCAAATACCAGGTGGTGCACCTCGGTGAGTGGCTGGCCGACCTGCTGCGGCAAAACGCTGAAGCCGCCCGCTGGGCTGGGGTAGAACTGCGCCTGCGCCCCTGCGCCCACTGGGTACGGGTGGATCCTGCGCTGTTGGCAACCATGGTGCAGAACGTGCTCTCCAACTGTTTCAAATACGGCGGCCAGCGCCCGGTGCTGATCGGCGTGCGCCAGCGTGGCGGCGAGGTGATGGTGGAAATTCACGACCAGGGGCGGGGGATTGCCGAGGAACATCTGCCCCGGGTGTTCGAGGAGTTCTATCGTGTGCGCCAGTTGCGCGACAAAGACGTTGAAGGCGTCGGCCTGGGCTTGTCCATCGTCAAGCGCCTGGGGCTGTTGATGGGCATGGACGTGGCGCTGCGCTCACGGGTGGGCCGGGGCACTTCGGTCAGCTTGCGCGGCTTGCCCCTGGCGACCGCGACCCATCAACCGGTGGTGCGTGACGATGCGCGCCAGGCAGGGCTGCTGACCGGTTTGAAGGTGTGCCTGGTGGAAGATGACCACAACGTGCTGCTGGCCACCCAGGCGTTGCTGGAGCGTTGGGGCTGTGAGGTGCAGGCCGAATCGAGCGGGCATAACCTGGTCAGCGATTGCGACATCATCGTCGCCGACTATGACCTGGGCAACCACGCCACCGGCATCGAGTGCATCGACCACCTGCGCGCGCAGCGCGGGGTGGCGGTGCCGGCGCTGATTCTGACCGGGCATGACGTGGAGAAGATCCAGGCGGCGCTGCACGACCGGCAGATCGCCATTTTGTCCAAGCCAGTGCGCCCCGCTGAACTACGGGGCACCCTGCGCGACCTCAGCCAGGGTTAGTTAAACGGCGTCAACGCGTTACCCCGGGCACCCTTGGGTTGGCAGTAGGCAGCGGGTTTCATCAGGCCGAAGCTGGCCACGGCAAACATCCCGCCGCTGGCACCGCTGGGCACGGAGCAGTTGTAGTCACCGGAAGCGGTGCTGGCGATGTAATAGGTGGTCATGGAGTCGCTGCGTACATTGGAAACACGCTTGACCGGCTCGCCTAGGTTGGTTTCCGAGAGGGTCTTGAGATGATCTTCGGTGGGTTTGATATTGCTGCAACCGGCAACGCCGATCATCAGGGCACCCAGCAGCGCCAGGCGGGTAACAGGGGAGTGCAGTTTCATGGTGTGTCTTCCTTGGGGTTGTTTTGGTGTTTTCAACGCACAACGATCCCTTGCACGGCGGGTTCGACGTGCTGGCGGGGAGCGTTGGGGGTGCCGGCGAATATAGCGCCGGGCGCCTGCGGGGTCGATTAGCACAAGTGTGCTAATGGCACCTTGAGGTCACGGCAAACACAGTTAATTCAGGGAGATTCGAATGCTGCAAATCAGACGCGCCACCCACGACGACGGCCCCATCGCCTTCGACATCCGCCTGCAGGCGATCCGCAGCCAATGCATCGGCGCCTACCCCGTCGAGCAGATGCTGACCTGGACCCGTGGCGCCGCCGAGGACGGTTACACCGCGCTGATGGCCAAGCCGTTCTACCTGGGTTGCGTCGATGGCGAGCCGGTCGCCACCGGCATGCTCGACCCGGACCATCGAGAAGTCGGTGCGCTGTTTGTGCTGCCCGGTTATATCGGGCGCGGGTTTGGCGGGCAGATGCTCGAGCACCTGGAGCAGGTGGCGCTGGAGCTGGGGATTGAGGAGGTGGTGCTGGACGCGACGTTGAATGCTGCTGATTTCTATCGTGGCCGCGGTTACGAAGGCGGCGAGCAGTCGATCTATCATTCGCCTACGGGGCTGGAGCTGGCGTGTGTGCCGATGGTCAAGCGTCTGACTGTTTGAACGCGGCGCGCAGGCGCTCGATCACGCCCGGCACCGTGAGCCCGGCCGTCGCGGGTGGCGTCGGGTTCTCACCGAACTCGCGCCAGATAAACAGGGTGAGTTCGGCCCCATCCGTCGCCGCTTGCCCGTTGCTGCCAGCGCCGAAGTCTTGCAGCACCCGGTAGCGCTCATCCTCCCAGAACAGCGTTTCGACCCAGTCATAGACCGGGATCAAATGAAAGTGCAGCGGGAAGCCGGGCATATGCCCAAAGCGGCTGATGTATAGCCACTTGGGTTGGAGCTGTACTTCCATCACCTTCTGGGTTTTCGCCAGTAGGCCACCCATTTGCGCCAGGGCCGCGTCGGGTAGGTCAGCCAACGAGCTGATTGGCGTCTTGGCCCCCAGCATCAAATAACCGGGCAGGGCCGAGGCCAGGTGATGGTTGAGCAGCCAGTGTTCGGTTTCGTGGAGGATATGGGACGGAGCAATGTGCATGGCCGGGCACCTAGGTCGGGCCGGCAGGATACCAAAGGCAACTCCCTGTATGGTGGAATACAGCCCTGGCTACCTGGCTGACCACTGGTGTTGGCGCGGGCATGTGTTGTTGTGCCTGGAGTGGGAGTTGCAGACCGAACTGGAGGATGGCCGTCAGTTCACCCTGACGGCGGGGATGAGTTATCAGGTGGGCAATGACAGGGACGGGCACCGGTCGAGCACAGCAACCGGGGCTAGGCTGTTTATTGTGGATTGATTTGTCGTCCATCGGCCGAGACGGATCCATCGTGGGGTTTTCAGAGTTCGGTGCCCCAGCAAAACTCCCGCATTTGATGGGCGGTGCGGCACAAAACTCTGCACCCGGCAAAGATCCCCTGTGGGAGTTGGATTGCTCGCGGTGGCCATAGGTATCCTCATCTGGGTATGTGTACATATCCATTGCTGCGGTCACGGCCACTTAGGGTTCCGCCCTTACGGCGGGTCACTTTCGAAGAGCGCGAAAGTAACCAAAGCGCTTTTGCCCCACCACTCGGTGCCTCGCCTAGGCTCGGCATGCCCGCAGTCAGGCATTGCTCCGTGGGCCCGCCGCGATCGGCCATCCATGGCCGTGTCGCGGCTACCCCGGCATCCATGCCGGGGTGCCCACTGCGCAATACCTGCCTGCGGCCATCGTGGTTTAACGGGGCGCCTAAGATCAAAAGCAGAGCAACAGCAACAGCAGAACCAGAGCGCGAAGCTGCATTCCCCTGTAGGAGCTGGCTTGCCTGCGATGACGCCCGAAAGAACACATCAGAGTATCTGGTATTCATTCGTCATCGTTAACGACCATCGCGGGCAAGCCCGCTCCTACAAGGGTACGCGTACGCTTCGATGATCAGGTCGGCTGTCAGGCCGCCTCGCTTTGCTTGTGATTTTGATCTTAGGCGCCCCGTTAAACCACGCTGGCCTTCATCCGATATTGATTTGGGGGGTAAACCGGCAGGACGCCGGTTTAGCCGCGCTGGGCCATGGATGGCCCATCGCGGCGGCCCCCCAAATCAATGTCGGATGACGGGCACACCGAGCCTGGGCGAGGTGCCGAGTGGTGGGGCAAGAGCCCTTTTGGTTACTTTTGGCTGGGCCGGCACTCCGGGCTCTTTTCCAAAAGTGACCCGCCGTAAGGGCGGAACCCTAAGTGGCCGTAACCGCAGCAATGGATATGTACACAACCCCAAGAACCACGAAAGAGATGTGTAAATACCTATGGCCACCGCGAGCAAGCCAGCTCCCACCCTCAGGATCAATGGTTCATATGATGGCCGTCAGCACTGCCCAGGCTGCGGGCCGGCGCCTGGATTTCGAGGGTCTGCTTGTCACCCTTGGCATCTTCCACCGTCAGGGTCAGCGGCACTTGGTCGCCTTCCTTGATCTGGCCCGTCAGGCCCATCAGCATCACGTGATAGCCCTCGGGATCGAGCTTCACCGCCTGGCCGGCCGGGAGTGCCACGGCGTCCACCGGGCCCATGCGCATGACGTCGTCTTTCATGCTCATCTCATGAATCTGCACATCCTTGGCCACCGGCGACTTGACGCTAAGTAGTTTGCTGTCGCTGTCGGCGGTGAGGGTCATGAAGGCCCCGCTCGAATGCTGCCCCGGCACGGTGGCGCGAGCCCAGGCGTCGCTGACCTGCACCTGGGCGCTGGCGTGGGCGGCCAGACCCAGCAGGGAAAGACCGAGGGCGATGCGCTTGAGGGTATGGACAGCAGTCATTAGCAGACCTCCATGACGGTGAGCAGGTCTTCTGCGCACTCTTTGGCGTTAAGGGATGCCGACAGGCCCAGGCGCAGGTTGCCGCGGGTGTCGAACACAAAACTGGTGGCGGTGTGGGACAGGGTGTAGGTGTCGCCGGCGGGGATCTTTTCATAAAAGATCCCGAATTCCTTGGCGGCCACGGCGATTTCTTCCGGCGTGCCGTAGAGCGCTTCGAAGCTGGGGTCGAAGGCCTTGACGTAGGCGTCGAGCACCTGGGGCGTGTCGCGTTCCGGGTCCAGGGTGATAAAGATCACCTGCATGATTTCGCCGTCGCGGCCCATCATCTTCTTGGCCTGGGCCATGCGCGCAAGCGTGGTGGGGCACACGGCCGGGCACTGGGTGAAACCGAAGAACACCACCGGCATCAGGCCGCGGAACGAACTCAGGGTGACGGTCTCGCCGTCGGTGTTCTTGAGCTTGAACGTGCGGCCCATGATCTTGTCGCTCAGGTCCTTGCCGTACTTGAAGTTCAGCTTGGGGCCGGTGTCACAGCCGCTCAACAGGCCCAGGCCCAGCAGGCCCATACCGGTGAGGACCTTGCGACGGGTGAATAACGTACTCATGAAATGGGCGTCCCGTGAAGCGCCTGACGGCTGCGCATAACAGGTCAGTCAGGCTTTGAAAAGCGGTGAACAATAAGGCTGGGTAGTCTACCGGCCTTGATCACGCTTGATAATCTGCGACGTTCTGCCACAGGGGCGGTGGCCACCTTACCAGCCAGGGCGCTGATTGAGTCTGTGGCACACTGTCGCAGAGACCGCCAAAGGCCCGCCGCACAAGGCGTTGGGCAAATGTTTCAACGATTATCAGGGCCCTTGACCGGCATCAAGGCGCCGCTCGTCCGCACTGGGGCACAGTCACGGTACAAGGACCGGCCACCGTGAGGCTCTGATGCTCTATCTCCTGTTCCTGCTGGCCCACCTGTTCGCGGCGCTGATGTTTATCGGCACGGTGTTCTTTGAAGTGTTGATCCTTGCCAGTGTGCACAAGCAACTGCCGGCCCGCGTGATGTTGCTGGTGGAGCAGGGCATCGGCCGCCGCGCCAGGGCCTTGATGCCGTGGGTGCTGCTGGTGTTGTTTGGCGCCGGGATCGGCATGGTCTGGTTGCGCTATCTGCCAGTGCTGGCGGCGCCATCGAGCTCGGCATTCGGTGCCTTGCTGACCCTCAAGCTGATCCTCGCCGCCAGCGTGCTGATGCATTTTTTGCTGACGGTGTGGTTGATGCGCCGTGGGCGGGTCAGCGCGGCCTATTTGCGCTTCGTCCATCTGAGCCTGTTCTGCCATATGGTTGCCATTGTGTTGCTGGCCAAGAGCATGTTCTACATCACCTGGTAAACGTCGGCGCTTGATGCATATCAAGGTGCGCTGCCCGGTCGCACCGCACAATGACCCACCGTAGCCAGACCCGGAGGCCGTCATGCTCACTGTCATTCATCCCGCCCGCGAGTGGCGCCTGCGCCGTGACCAAAGCGTGTTGGACCAGGGCCAGGTCGACATCGGCAAATTCCATCCGGGCATCGGCTCCCTCGACCTGCTGCGCGCCTTGCGCAGCAGCCGTCAGCGCCAACGCCCGCTGGCGCTGAACCTGCAGTGGCCGGCAGGCCTGGTGGCGGATGACTACCTGGGCGCGCTGGAGCAGGAAATCCACCTGGTCGGTTGCCACGTGGGCGGCCGGCAACCGGTGGACCAATTCCATCTGGGCGGCGCCACCCCGGCGATCGCCGACCTGCAACGCTTGATGGCGCACCTGCGCAGCCGCCTGCATTTTCTTGAGCATGACCAGGGTGACTACAGCCTCGACCTCGACCCGCTGCACACCGACTGGGCAACCATGGGCCTGTTGCGCGACCTGGGGTTCAACCACATCAATATCGGCGTGCCGGATGCCAGTGCCGAGGCCACGCCGTCGGTGGCCGGCTATCAGGACCCGGCCCCGATCCAGTCGCTGATCGACGCGGCGCGCACCTTCGGCTTTCGTTCGGTGAATGTCGACCTCGGCTACGGCCACGCCTGGCAGACCTGCGACAGCTTTGCCGCCAAGCTGGCCAGCCTGATCGCCCTGGAGCCGGACCGCCTGCAAGTGTTCGACTATGCCCAGGCGCCACGGCGTTACCAGCAGCAGCCACGGCGTGCGCTGTCGTCGAATGTCGACAAGTGTGGCATGCGCCGCATCGCCTTCCAGCGCCTGGAGGCCGCCGGTTATCACTACATCGGGCTGGGCCAGTTCGTACGCCCCGACGACGACCTGGCACTGGCCCAGGAGCGTGGGCACCTGAGCCGCAATTGCCAGGGTTTTACCCGGCACGGCTACTGTGACCATATCGGCTTTGGCCTGGGCGCCATCAGCCAGCTCGACACCCTGTATGCGCAAAACACCGAAGACCTGGCGCGCTATCGCCAGCAACTGGACAGCGACCTGCTGCCCACCGCCCGCGGCTGGCGCTGCGAGGCCGGCGACCAGATCCGCCAGCATGTGATGGAGCGCCTGGCCTGTGACCTGGAGTTGGACATCCAGGCCCTTGAGCGCCGCTATGGGGTGATTTTTTCCCGCTATTTCTCGGCGATCTGGCCGCTGCTGGAGCATCTGCACCAGGACGGCCTGATCGACCTGTCCGAGCGCTTCCTCTGTGTGCTGCCAGCGGGCCGGCAGCGGGTCGAAGCTCTATGCGCACTGTTTGACCGGGCAGGCAGCGCGGTTCCCCCTTGCTCCAACGATGAGACCATCGATCATGAAAGCGTTTGAGTTCAACCGCGCCCTGGTGCAGAAATACGACCGCCCGGGGCCGCGCTACACCTCGTACCCGACCGCGCCGCAGTTTCACTCAGCCTTTGCCCTGGACGATTACCAGCAGGCGGTAGCGGCCAGCAACCAGGCGTTGGCACCCAAGGCGCTGTCGGTGTACATCCATATCCCGTTCTGCCAGAGCCTTTGCTACTACTGCGGTTGCCACAAGATCATCACGCGCAAGACCCATCGCGCCGTGGAGTACCTGGGCTACCTCAAGCGCGAAATCCAGATGCAGGCCGCGTTGTTCGACCGCACGCGGCCCCTGACCCAATTGCACCTGGGCGGCGGTACGCCGACCTACCTCGACGATGGGCAACTGGCCGAATTGATGGACTGCCTGGCCCAAGGCTTCAGCCTGGATACCAGTGACAATCATGAGTTTTCCATTGAAGTGGACCCGCGCACCATCAGCGTGGAACGGATCCACAACCTACGCGGGCTGGGCTTCAATCGCCTGAGTTTTGGCGTGCAGGACTTTGATGCCGATGTGCAGGCGGCGGTCAATCGCGTGCAGAGCGAAGAGCAGATTGTGCAATTGGTCTTGGCAGCCCGGCAGGCAAGGTTCAAGTCGATCAGTGTGGATTTGATCTACGGCCTGCCGTTGCAGACCGTGGCCAGCTTCGACGTGACCCTGGGCAAGCTGATTGCCCTGCGCCCGGACCGCGTGGCGGCCTACAGCTACGCGCATTTGCCCACGCAAATCCGTGCCCAGCGCATGATCCGCCCCGAAGACATGCCACCGCCCGAGCGCAAGCTGGAACTGCTGGAATTGACCATTCGCCGGCTGACCGAGGCGGGCTATGTGTATATCGGCATGGACCACTTTGCCTTGCCCGACGACGAACTGGCCCTGGCCCGGGCCAATGGCACCTTGCAGCGCAACTTCCAGGGCTACTCGACCCATGCCGATTGCGATCTGATCGGCCTGGGCGTGTCGGCCATCGGCAAGGTGGGCGACAGCTACAGCCAGAGCGTCAAGGAGTTGTCCCAGTACTACGCGCGGATCGACGCCGGGCTGTTGCCGGTGCAGCGCGGCTACCGCCTGAACGCCGATGACGTGCTGCGCCGTGACGTGATCAACGGCCTGATGTGCCACGGGCGCATCGACTTTGCCGGGGTCGAGGCCGGGCATGCGATCCGTTTTACCGAATACTTTGCCCACGCGTTGTCGCGGTTGGATGAGCAAGTGGCGGATGGCTTGCTGCACATCGAGGACGATGCCGTGCAGCTGTTGCCCCAGGGGCAACTGATGGTGCGCAGCGTGGCGATGGCCTTTGATGCGTACCTGGGCGGGCAGCAAAAGGGCCAGTTTTCGCGCACGGTCTGAGCCGTTGGCGTGCTGTAGGAGCCGGCCAGCCGGCTCCCGCAAGGCTACGTTCCGGCAACCGAGTTGGTGCGCTCCACTTCTTCCACCAGCTTATCGATCCCTTCCAGTCGCACCCGGTTATCGTGATCCCACGGATGAAACCCCGGCTTGAAGTAATGCAGCCACGGCCGCGCCATGCGCGGGAACACGCCCTTGGGGCCGTAGAGAAACTTCAGCATCCGCCAGAACCCCTTCAGATGCCCGCCCGCGCGGCGGTCGGCGATCAACAGGCGCAGGTGGAAATCAAACACCACCAGCCAGAAAAACACCGTGGTGAACAGCATGGTCCCGGTGCGCAGCAAGTAACGCTTGGGCCCCGGCTTGATCACGCTGTTCCACACATCAAAGGCCACGGCCTTGTGCTCGGTTTCTTCGAGGGCGTGCCAGTACCACATTTGCTGGTAGCCCTTGAGCGAATCACCAAAACGGGTGGGGTCGCTGAGCAGGATCTCCGCGAGCATCGCCGTGTAGTGTTCCAGGGCGATGGTCACCGCCAGGTTGAAGGACGGCGGCAAGTGCTTCTTTTGCAGGTCGAGCATAAATTTCAAGCGCCGGTCGAGCAGATGGGCCGGCAGGCCGGCGGCTTGCAGCAGGTCGTTGTAGGCCACGTGTTCGCGGCTGTGCATGGCTTCCTGGCCGATAAAACCCTGGATCTCCTTTTTCAACGCCGGGTCGTCGATGCGCTGGCGATAGTGGCGCACGCTGTCCATGAAGAACAGTTCGCCCTGGGGAAACAGCAACGACAGGGCATTGAAAAAGTGCGTGATGAACGGGCCTTGCTCATGCCAGTCCTTGATACGCTCGGCGGGCAGGACGAAATGCAGGTCGCGGCGAATGGGCAGCATCATGGCGACTCCTGTTCAGTGATGGGGTTGGGCAGCGGTGCCTTGCGCTTTTTCGGTGCCATGCGCCGGCTGGCAAACACCACCAGTGCCTGGTAGGCCGCTGGCAGGCAGCGCGCGAGCAGGTCCAGGGCGTAGGCGTCGCGGCCGATCAGCACACGGCGCTTGTTCTTGCGCACGCCTTGCAGGATCACCTTGGCGGCCTGGTCGGCGTCGGTGATAAACAGTTTTTCGAAGTCGGCGCGGGCCTGTTGTTCGCTGTGGATCAGGAACCCGGTCATGTTCGCGTCGATCCGGCTGCTGCGGCAGATGTCGGTACGGATCCCGCCGGGATGCACGCAGGTGGCCGAGACGCCGCTGCGTTGCAAATCCAGCTCCTGGCGCAGGGCTTCGGTGAAGCCGCGCACCGCGAACTTGGTGGCGTTGTAGCCGCTCATGCCGGGCTGGGCGAACAGGCCGAACACGCTGGAGGTGTTGACCACATGCCCGTCGCCACTGGCCTTGAGGTACGGCAGGAAGGCCTTGGTGCCGTACACCACACCCCAGAAGTTAATGCCGACGATCCACTCCAGGTCGGCGTAGTCCACACCTTCCACGGTGCTCGACAGGGCCACCCCGGCATTGTTGAAAATCAAATTGACCTGGCCGTGTTCTGCCGCGCAACTGGCGGCCCAATCCTCCATGGCCTGGCGGTCGGCAACATCCACCTCCCGCGAGGTCACGCGGATCGGCGCCAGGGTGCTGCGCTGGATCAGCTCCACGGTTTGTTGCAGCCCGGCCTGGTTCTTGTCTGCCAGGGCCAGGTGGCAACCCTCGCGCGCCAGGGCCAGGGCCAAGGCGCGGCCCATGCCGGACGCGGCACCGGTGATGGCCGCCACACGGCCATTGAATGACTTCATGACAGGCTTCCTTCTGCGGTGGCATGGGGTGGCGCGACGGGGCGCGACGGGGCGCCAGTCACTAATGGCGTGACTTGATAATCGCGCAGGGCGAACTGGCGGGTGACCTGCTTGAAACGCCACGTCGAACCGGGCCACAACGTCGTATTTTTGCCGGTGCGCGGGTCGAGGTACCAACTGCGGCAGCCGCCGGTGTTCCAGATGGTGCGCTGGAGCTTTGCCTGGATTTGCTGGTTGTAGGCGCTTTCTACCGCCGGCTTGACCTCGACCGTGGCAATTTGCTGGCGGCGCATCTGTTGCAGGGCATCGAGGATGTAGGTGACTTGCGCCTCGATCATCAGAATCATCGAGTTGTGGCCCAGCCCGGTGTTGGGCCCGACGATCAGGAACAGGTTCGGATAGCCCGGTACGGTGGTGCCCTTGTATGCGTGGGCGCCATCGCGCCAGGCCTCCATCAGGTCGACGCCACCGCGCCCGATGATGCAGTCGCGGGGCAGGGGATCGGTGGCCTGGAACCCGGTGCCGAAGATCAGGCAGTCAGCCGGGTGCTTGATGCCATCGGCGGTGATGACCCCGTCGGCTTCGATCCGCAGCACCGTCTCGGTGACCACTTCGACATTGCTGCGTGACAGCGCCGGGTAGTAGTCGTTGGAGATCAGCACGCGCTTGCAGCCGATGGTGTAGTCCGGCCGCAGGACCTTGCGCAGGGAAGGGCGCGCCACCTGTTTGTGCAGGTGACGCAGGGCGATTTTCTGCACCACTTTCATCAGGCGCGGGTGCAGCGCAAACCCCACCACCCGACCTTCCAGGGCCCAGTAGAAGGCCCCGCGCACCAGGCGCTGGGTGAACGGCAGATGCTTGAACAGCCAGCGCTCAAAACCTGAAATGGGGCGGTCCGGCTTGGGCATGATCCACGGCGCGGTGCGCTGGAACAGGTCCAGGTGCGCCACCTGCGGGGCAATACGCGGCACGAACTGGATGGCACTGGCGCCGGTGCCAATCACCGCCACGCGCTTGCCCTTGAGTGAATAGTCGTGGTCCCAGTGCTGGGAGTGAAAGCGTTTGCCCTTGAAGCTGTCCAACCCCGCAATATCCGGCAGCGCCGGACGGGACAGGCCGCCCATACCCGACACCAGCACCCGCGCACTGACACGGCGGCCATTGCTGAACTGCAGTTGCCAGCGTTGCAACTGCTCATCGAACACCGCCCGTTGCAGGCCCATGCCAAAACGCAGGTACGGCGCCAGTTCAAAGCGCTGCGCGCAGTGCTCCAGGTAGGCACGGATTTCCGCCTGGGGGGCAAACTGCCGGGTCCAGTCGGGGTTGGGCGCAAAGGAAAACGAATAGACGTGGGATTGCACGTCACAGGCGCAGCCCGGGTAGTGGTTGTCGCGCCAGGTGCCGCCCAGGGAGTCGGCCTGTTCGGCAATGAAGAAGTCGTCGAGCCCGGCTTGCTTGAGTTTGATCGCCATGCACAGGCCGGCAAAGCCTGAGCCAATGATGGCGATATCAACGCAATCTGCCGGGCCGCTCGGCGGGGTAGAGGCATTCATAGGGTGTCCCTCGTGGGCTGTGGGCGCCTTACGGGTTTTGACATCGGATGTGCTCCTTTTTTGTTTTTGGCTTTTTAGATAGAACACCATTGCAAAGAAAAATTGTATTTATTATTTTAAAAAAGATTTTAAATAATCTACCTGAAAATATCGCCTACGCTACAACCTTGTCCTTTATGTGCGATTTGTCCGACGGACGAACCTTTACGCACGCAGTTGAAGTCCAGGGTGTGGACGATGGCTGAGGTCTTGACCAATACCGGTCGGATCGCCAGCAGCAGGGAAGCAGAGGACCGAGCTATGGCTGTCGAATGGGTTGTCGCTGCGGGTGTGTTTATGGCTGCCAGTGCGGCGTTATGGGGCTTGAGTGCCTGGATGACGCGCCGTATCGAAGCGGCTGTTCCAAGCAACGGGCGCTTTTTGGAGATCGATGGCGAGCGCTTTCATTATGTAGACGAGGGCAAGGGCCCGCCGCTGGTGATGATCCACGGCCTGATGGGCAGCAGTCGCAACCTGACCTATGCCTTGTCCGCGCAATTGCGCGAGCACTTTCGGGTGATCACCCTGGACCGCCCCGGCTCAGGCTATTCCACCCGGCACAAAGGCACCGGCGCCGACCTGCCAAGCCAGGCCCGGCAAGTGGCGACCTTTATCCAGACCCTGGACCTGGGCCAGCCCCTGGTGCTGGGGCATTCCCTGGGCGGGGCGATTTCCCTGGCCCTGGCCCTGGACCATCCCCATGCGGTGTCCGGGCTGGTGCTGGTGGCCCCGCTGACCCATCCCCAGCGCATGATCCCCCTGGTGTTTCTGTCGCTGGCGGTGCGCCCTGGCTGGCTGCGGCGCTGGGTGTCGCGCACGCTGACCGTGCCCATCGGCATGCTCACCAGTGGCGCGGTGGTCAAGGGCGTATTCGCTCCCGACCCGGCACCGGCCGACTTCGCCACCCGTGGCGGCGGCCTGCTGGGGATGCGTCCCGATAACTTCTATGCCGCCTCCACCGAAATCGGCCTGGTCAACGATTACCTGCCCGATATGGTCAAGCGCTACGCCCAGTTGCGCCTGCCCATCGGCCTGATCTATGGCTCGCGGGACAAGGTGCTGGACTTTCGCATGCACGGCCAGGCCCTGGCGGACAAGGTGCCAGGGCTCAAGCTGCAGCTGGTCGAAGGCCGTGGCCATATGTTGCCCATCACCGCTACCGAGCGGGTGGCGGCATTGGTCGAGCAGGTGGCCAAGCGCAGCAGGCCGCTGGAAACAGCCACAGTCCTGCACCCGCCCTTTGCGTTGGCGAGCAAATAATCATGAGCCCCACGGTGCGGTCGAAAGTCGCTAACGCTTGCCCTAGACACCTGACCGAACGGCTGAAAAAGAGACTGCCCGGTCACGTAAAAAAGGCCTCGAAAAAGTAGTTGACGACCTATCGGTTACGCGCTATTTATTTAAAAAAATATTTCAATATTTATTTTGAAATGATTTTTGAAATGCCTAAGAGCGAATAAAATAATGAAAAAAACGCCTTTTATCGCATGGTTGATTTCAAGTGGCCTTCAGTGCCGCCTGAACCTGTTTCCTGTCTCTTTTGCTTCGCTCTCCCTCCCTGCCGCGCAGTGCGTCCGGAGGTTGCCATGAATCAGACCCTGGCTGCCCCGCACGTTTGGACCGACGGCAAGCGCCACCTGTGGTGGCTGGGCATCATGCCTCTGGCGACCCCGCTGCTGTCTGGCGCCCTGGCTATTACTACGGGTGTACAAGAGCTGTGGTGGGTCGGTGTGCTGGTGATTTTCGGGCTGATCCCGTTGATCGACGGCCTGCTTGGGGAAGACGTCAGCAACCCGCCAGAATCCGCTGTCAGCGTCCTTGAGTCGCAGAAGTACTACCGCTGGATCGTCTACACCGGGGTGTTGTTGGTTATTTCATCCCTGGTGATGACCGGTTGGCTGGCGGTCAGCGGCATCGACTGGATGATCAACGGCGGCCTGCTGCAACTCACGGCGTCCATGGACCCATCGAGCTGGATGGCACAAACCGCCAGCTTCCTGACCGCCCGGGTGCAACTGCATGGCGAGGTGAGTTGGTTCACCTACCTGGGCATGGCCATGTCCACCGGCGCCGCCACTGGCATCGCGATCAACACCGCCCATGAACTGGGGCACAAGCCGCGCCTGCTGGAGATTGTGCTGGCGAAGATCACCCTGGCGCCGACCTTCTACGGGCACTTCTACACCGAACACAACCGTGGCCATCACGTGCGCGTCGCCACTCCGGAAGATCCGGCCAGCTCGCGGCTGGGGGAGAGCTTCTGGGCCTTCCTGCCGCGCTCGGTGTGGTTCAGTGCGCGCTCGGCCTGGAACCTGGAACGCGAACGCCTGCGCAAGCTCGGCCTGCCAGCCTGGCACTGGAAGAACGGCGTACTCAGCGCCTGGATGTACAGCGTGGTGTTGTGGGGCGCGATGATCGCCTGGCTGGGTGCGGCGGTGATTCCCTTCCTGTTGATCCAGGGCATCTACGGCTTCTCGTTGCTGGAAGTAGTGAACTATGTCGAGCACTACGGGCTTAAACGCCAGAAGTTGCCCAATGGCCGTTATGAGCGGTGTTCGCCGCGCCACTCGTGGAACAGTAACCGTATTGTCACCAATATCTTTCTGTTCCAGTTGCAGCGCCACTCCGATCATCACGCCAACCCGACTCGCAGTTATCAGTCGTTGCGCCACTTTGATGAATCGCCGCAACTGCCGTATGGCTACGCCAGCATGATTGTCTGGGCCTATATCCCTTACTTGTGGCGCCGGCGTATGGATCACCGGGTACTACGGCATTATTCGGGGGATGTCACCCTGGCCAATATCCAGCCATCCAAACGCTTGAAGATACTGGAGAAGTACGGCAAGACCAGCACCTTCTAATGTGAATCAACTGTTGTAGGGCGCACTCGGGGTCTGTGTATCGCGCAGGTTTTCATCGCCCACGGTTTGCCGGATTCGAGTGCTGCTTAAGTTGCAAGAAAGTTGTTTGACCCTAACAAAAATAAAATCAAGGGAAGGACGTACACCATGCAAACACCTGCCAAGTTCACCACCCATATCGTGCTCGCTGCGCTGGGCCTTATCGCCTATCACCAGGCCCAGGCCGCACGCATCGAACCTGCCGGCAGCGCCTTCACTGCCCAGGGCCCCATCAGCTTTTCCAAGGGCGCGCTGATCAGCGCCGACTGCACCATCAAGGTGGCCGGCAAGGTCGCGGCCGATGGTTCGCAAGTCAATGTCGACAAGGTCGAGTTCGACGGTGGCCTCAAGTGCAGCCGCGTCGAAGCCATCAACCTGCCGTGGATTTTAGTGGCCAAGGATGCCAAGAGCGGCTCCATGTCGAAGATCAGCGTCGATGTGCACGCCTTTGGCCTGGGCGGCAAGTGCGGCCCATCCACTGCCGAAGGCACCTGGGATAACGCCACCGGCAAGTTGGAGGCGGCCAATGTGCCGATTGGCGAAGACTGCAAGATCAAGACGGTGTCGATCAAGATGCCGCCGACGTTCAAAGTCGTCGAGTAAACACCCGAATTTGTAGCGGTAATTGCATTGAAATTTGGCTGGAAAGGGAAGTTCTGCTGTTTCTCCGTGACCTCTCGATCATGGCCATTACCCCGGCGAAATGACTCGCCATACATGTGAGGAAAAATAATGAAAAGTTTGAAAACCCTCGTTTGTGTAAGTTCGTTTGCTCTGTGCTTTGGCGCGGCTTCGATGGCCAGTGCGGCGTCTATTGTTCGACCAGGTGGTCCAGGGACATTTGAAACCCCAACCGCGACTATCACCATCAAGACGCCGTCTTCGTTCAACCAACCCATCCAGTGCAACATGAACTTCAAGGGCACCGTCAACGCCGACGGTACCGCTACCATCACGAGCATGGAAAAGCGTGCAGGCGGTAATGCGCTGTGTGGTGCACCGAAGATGAAGGGGACCTGGACATTGACCGCCGATTCCGTCTCGACAGGCACCATTACGGGTGTCGGTTTCACAGTGGCATCCCTTCCGGCGACAGATTGCGGGCCTAGCCCGGTGCCTGGCCTTTGGAGCAATTCGACGAATACTCTGACGCTTGCCACCACCACTGCGCTGAGTGGCGGTTGCACTATCACGTCCATGTCGATCACGCCTGACCCTTTGTTGACCGTTACTCCTTGACCGAACGCCGGTCAGTAAAGGGTTGATCACCCGTAAAAGACAGGTGCCTCGTCAGGGGCACCTGTTGGGATAAGCCGGATCGGCAAGGCCGAGTTTGGTAGATAAAAATAATAAGGAGTGGAGCATGAATAATAAGAAACAGCAGGTCCAGGCGTTCCTTGGCCTGGCATTGTTGGGGGGGCTGATGGCCGCGGCCGGTCCGGTCCAGGCGGGCGGTTTCATGACTCCGACCTCCAACACCGCTGGCTGGGGCCGGGCGTTTGGTGGTGGTTCGATGTTCAAGAACGACCCGTCATCGGCCTACAACAACCCTGCTGCAATGGCCTTCATTGACAAGACCATCTCTCAATTCACCATCAACTACGCAAACATCGACATCAAATACAAAGGATCGGCCTACGATTATTCTGGTCGTCCTATGTCTGAAACGACGCTCGACGAAAACTACAACCCGATTTACAACGATCGTACCGGTAATGGTGGTCAGGGTGGCTTCGAAGCGTGGGTACCCACTGGCTTCATGGTGATCCCTATCAACGACCGTTTTGCCTTTGGTTTAAGCCAAGTGGTGCCCATGGGCGCGCGCACAACCTGGGATGAGGATTGGAAAGGTCGCGACTTTGCGGTGGACACCCGCATCGAAACCGTAGGCCTGACCGGCTCGCTGTCGTTCAAGGTCAATGATGAGTTTTCCATCGGCGGTGGTGCGATTCTCCAGCACACCAAAGGCTTTGTAAGCCAGAACGTCGACCTGTATGCCGCCGCCGCGCAGTCGCCGGATTTCGGTTTCGTTCCGTTTCCCGCCGGCCAGGGCTTCGCCTTGATGCGGGTTAAAGTCGACAATAACTCCCTGGGCTGGTTTGCGGGGATGACCTGGAAACCCACGGCGCAGGACACCCTGGGCTTGAATTATCACGCCAAGATCAAGAACAAGCTGGAAGGCAAGTACAACATGTACGCCGATCCGGGCTCGGAAGCACTGATGACCACCCCGGTGGTCGACGGTAAAACCCTGGTCGAGTTGGCTTACCCTGGGCTGAAACTGTATCCGGGGGGTGCCAATGCCTCCACGCAACTGGATATCCCTGCCAACGCCTCCCTGGACTGGGTACACGACTTCTCTGACCGCCTGACCCTGGGCGCCAGTGTGACCTGGACCCAATGGTCCTCCTTCGAGGCGCTGACCTTGAAGTCCAATGGCAGCACCATCGTGTCGATCCCGTACAAGTACAAGAACACCTGGATGTATTCGTTCGGTGGCGACTACAAACTCACGGATGACTTTACCGTGCGTGCCGGTGTGGCCTTCGACCAGACCCCAACCCGCAACTCCACCCGTGACCCACGTATCCCGGATGGTGACCGCACTTTTGCCTCCCTGGGCTTTGGCTACAACATCCGCGCCATTCCTGGCCTGAGCATCGACGGCGCGTATTCCCGCCAGTTCGTGGAGACCGTCAAGCTCAAGACCAAGAACGTTGACCGTCTTGGCGCAGGTTCGCTGGATGGCAAGTCCGAGGCCAAGGGCGAAGTGGTCAGCCTCTCGGCTACCTACGCCTTTTGACCTGAGGTTGGATGTGCGTAGTGCCTGGGTAAACGCGTAGTCAGCGCATCTTTCTACTGCGTTTACCCGGTGCTGCACCCATGGGTCGCCCACGCGACCCTTGGTGATTTCCTTCTCCCTTCAACACTTCGGCTGACACGTTCGGCCGAGAATTATTTCGTAAACAGATTAAATAAAAATTTCAAAACAAAATTTGAATTTGTCTTTTCAAGTTTGTAGTGTGGTGATCGGTCGCAGGCCATACCGACCTGCTGACATGCGTGCCGTGCCCTGAATAGTTGCCCTGATCAAGTAGAGGTATCTCCATGGTTATCTGGTTATTGGCGGGACTCGCTGCGGCGACTGCCCTGGCGTATCGACAAGCGGCAGCCACCCTGTGGCTGGGGGCTGGCCTGGCCTGGCTGGCGGGCGGCTACCTGTTCAATGTGGTCGCTGGGTTTGGCCTGAGCGTTGCGGCGTTGCTGGTGGTGGTACCGGCGCTGCTGCTGAGCATCAAGCCGCTGCGCCGCGCACTGTTGACCAGCAAGGCCCTGGGCCTGTTTCGCACGATCATGCCGGCCATGTCCGACACTGAGCGCGCGGCTATCGAGTCCGGCACCGTGTGGTGGGACGCCGAGTTGTTCAGCGGCAAACCCAATTGGCAGCGCCTGCTGCAAGCCGCTCCGGCACGCTTGAGCGCCGAAGAGCAGGCGTTCCTCGACAACGAAGTGGAAACCCTCTGCGACATGGCCAATGACTGGGAAACCACCCAGGTCTGGCAGGACCTGTCGCCCGAAGGCTGGCAGTACACCAAGGACGCCGGCTTCCTCGGCATGATCATTCCCAAGCAATATGGCGGCAAAGGCTTCTCCCACTATGCCCATTCGCAAGTGGTGATGAAGCTGTCGACCCGTTGCTCGGCGGCGGCGATTTCGGTGATGGTCCCCAACTCCCTGGGGCCTGCCGAACTGCTGCTGCATTACGGCACCGACGCCCAGCGCAATTACTACCTGCCGCGCCTGGCCCGTGGCGAAGACATCCCGTGCTTTGCCCTGACCAGCCCCTATGCCGGCTCCGACGCCGGGGCGATTCCCGACCTGGGCATCGTCTGCAAGGGCATGCATGAAGGCCAGCAAGTGCTGGGTTTCAGCGTGACCTGGGACAAGCGCTATATCACCCTCGGCCCCATCGCCACAGTGCTGGGCCTGGCCTTTCGCGCCGAAGACCCGGACGGCCTGCTGGGTCAGCCCGGTTCGCTGGGCATCACCTGCGCGTTGATCCCCACGTCCCATCCCGGGGTGAACAGTGGTCGCCGTCATTGGCCCCTCAATGCGGTGTTCCAGAACGGCCCGACCACCGGCAAGGACGTGTTTATCCCCCTGGAGTGGGTGATCGGCGGCCGCGAGCAAGTGGGCAACGGCTGGCGCATGTTGATGGAATGCCTGGCCGCCGGGCGCGCGATTTCCCTGCCGTCGGCCAACGTTGGCCTGGGCAAGGTGGCGGTACGCGGTACCACGGCCTATGCCGCGATGCGCAAGCAGTTCGGCCTGCCGATTGGCAAGTTTGAAGGGGTGCAGGCGCCGTTGGCGCGCATGGCCGGGCACCTGTATGCCTGCGATGCGGTGCGCAAGGTGTCGGTGGCGTCGTTGGATGCTGGCGAGAAACCCTCGGTTATCTCGGCAATTGCCAAATACCACGTCACCGAGCGTGCGCGGATCATCGTCAACGATGGCATGGACATCGTCGCCGGCAAGGGCATCTGCATGGGGCCCAACAACTTCCTGGCCCGTGCCTATCAACAAAGCCCCATCGCGATCACGGTGGAAGGCGCGAACATCATGACCCGCTGCCTGATCATCTACGGCCAGGGCCTGATCCGTTGCCACCCCTACGTGTTCCGCGAGATGGAAGCGGCGCGCAACACCGATAGTCGCCAGGCGTTGCTGGCGTTCGACAGTGCCATGTTCGGTCACCTGAGCTTTGTGCTGGCCAACACCGTACGTGCGGCGGTGCATTCTCTTACCGGCGGGCGGCTGATTGCCGTGCCGGCCAAGACCGACCCTTCGCTTGCGTCCTACTACCGCCAGGCCAATCGGCTGTCGGTGGTGCTGGCATTGATTTCCGATATTTCCATGGGCGTGCTGGGCGGGGCGCTCAAGCGCAAGGAAAGCATCACCGGGCGCCTGGGCGATATGCTGTCCCAGCTCTACATCTTGTCCTGCGTGCTCAAGCGTTTTGAAGACGATGGCCGGCCCCAGGCGGATCTGCCGCTGGTGCATTGGTCGGCCCAGGACGCCCTGTTGCGGGCCCATGAAGCCCTGGCCGAGGTGCTCGACAATTATCCTTCGAAGCCGGCTGCGGCAGTGATTCGTGGCTTGAGCTTCCCGTTCGGCATTCCCCAGCGCAAGCCGTCAGACCGCTTGCTGGCCCAGGTGGCCGAACTGGTGCAGACCCCGGGCGAAAGCCGCGACCGTTTGCTGGCCAACTCCTACATCCCGCGTCCGGAAGTCGACAAGTTGGCCTACGGCGAGTTGGCGTTCCGCCTGCTGCCCCAGGTGGAGTTGATCGAAGGGCGACTCAAGACGGCCGTCAAGCAAGGCACCCTCGACCCGATGCCGATCAGCAGCACGGCGTTTACCGCCTGGCGCATAAAGGCCCGGGCCCTGGATTTGATCAGCGCCGACGAAGACACCCTGCTGGCGCGCTACGTGGAGTACGCCGACCACGGCATCCAGGTGGACGACTTCCCGCAGGACTTCGGGTTGCTGGAGGCACTGCAAAAGCGTCAACAGGCGTTGGAGCAAGTGGCCAAACCCAGCAGCAAAAAACGTGAAAACGCCCCGGTGAACTAAACACCAACACGCGCCCTGTAGGAGCTGGCTTGCCTGCGATAGCGGTGTGTCTGTGCCAAAGATGCAATCTGACACACCGCCATCGCAGGCAAGCCAGCTCCCACAGGAGATTGGGTTTGCAGGTCAGGAAAACGGATCGATTTATGAGCGACAGCTATCTCTCTTTTGTGAACTCTGCCTGGGGCCGTCGCCTGGCCCAGACTATCGGCTTGCCACAACCCTTGCCCCTGCAACGTCATCGCAGCGGCCAGCAAGGCTTGGCCAACCCGGTGATCATCGCCGGGGCAGGGCGCCTGGCGGACGAGGTGCGGCGCATCTTCAAGGCCACCGACACCGTGCCGGCCCAGGCCGCCACGCTCAAGGCGCCGTCTACGGTCAAGGTCCAGGGCGCGGTGTTCGATGCCAGTGCCGTGCTCGACCTCAAGCAACTGGACGAACTCTACGAATTCTTCCACGCCAACGCCCGGCGTCTGGGGCTGCACGCCCGCGTGGTGGTGCTGGGCACCGCGCCCGAACACTGCCAGGACTTGCCCCAGGCCATCGCCCAGCGTGCCCTGGAAGGCCTGGTGCGATCCCTGGCCAAGGAGCTGCGGCGGGCGATCACGGTGCAACTGATCTATGTCGCGCCGGGTGCCGAGCAGGCCCTGGAAAGCAGCCTGCGCTTTTTCCTGTCGCGGCGTTCGGCCTATGTCTCGGGGCAGGTGGTGCGCCTGGAACAACCGGTCGATGCCGCCCCCGCCATCAACTGGGACAAGCCCTTCAGCGGCCGCCGCGCCCTGGTCACCGGCGCCTCCCGTGGCATTGGCCTGGCTATCGCCCAGGTCCTGGCCCGTGACGGCGCGCACGTGGTGTGCGTGGATGTGCCGCAAGCGTTGCCCTCCCTGGAACAGGCGGCCAGCCGCGTCGGCGGCCACGCCTGGGCGCTGGACATCACCGCCGCCGATGCGGTGCAGCAGTTGCAGGCTTATGTGGCCGAGCACGGCGCGTTTGATGTGGTGGTGCATAACGCCGGGATCACGCGCGACAAGACCATCGCGAAAATGACCGAAACCGCCTGGCGCAGTGTGCTGGCGGTCAACCTCGAAGCGCCGTTGCACTTGAGTCAAGCCTTGCTGCAGGGGCAGGGGCTCAATGCCGGTGGGCGGGTGGTCTGTGTGTCGTCGATCTCCGGGATCGCCGGCAACCTGGGGCAGAGCAACTACGCCACCTCCAAGGCCGGGGTGATTGGCCTGGTGCAGGGCCTGGCGCCCGTGGCGGCGGCGCGGCAGGTCACGGTCAATGGCGTGGCGCCGGGGTTTATCGAGACCCAGATGACCGCGAAAATCCCGCTGATGATTCGCGAAGCGGGGCGGCGCATGAACTCCCTGTCCCAGGGCGGGCAACCCATCGACGTCGCCGAAACCATCGCCTGGCTGGCGCATCCGGCCTCGGGCGGGGTCAACGGCCAGGTGGTGCGCGTGTGCGGCCAAAGCCTGTTGGGAGCCTGAGCATGGACTACGTGACGCAGATTATCGATCCGCCGCCATCGCGCAATCGCCTGTTGCTCGATGGCCTGTTGGCGCTGCGCAAACCCAAGCTTGAGGGGGCGCCGGCCTTGCCCACGGAGCGCCTGGTGCGCTCGGCGGTGGAGTTGAGTGCCAGGGATATTGCCGCCTATGGCCGGGCCTGTGGTTTCCGGCGTGAGCAAGGGGTGCCGCTGTCCTATCCCCATGTGCTGGCGTTCCCTTTGCACTTGATGCTGCTGACGCGCCCGAGTTTTCCGTACCCCGCCAGTGGCATGGTGCATCTGGCCAATCGCATCCGCCAGCATCGGCGCCTGCAGGAAGGCCAGGCCCTGCGCCTGGAAGTGTTTGCCGAGCGCTGGGTGGCCCATGCCAGGGGCCAGGCCTTGAGCATCGCCACCCATGCCTACAGCGCCGGCGAGTTGGTGTGGCAGAGCGAAAGCCTGTACCTGCGCCGGGATGTCGCCAACCCGCTGGGCGAACCCTGGGGGCACAGCCTGCAATTACCCGAAGAGGACCTGCGGCGGACCCAGCGCTGGGTGCTGCCGGCGGACCTGGGGCGGCGTTTTGCCAAGGTGTCGGGGGATTTCAACCCGATCCATACCTCGCTGATCGGCGCGCGCCTGTTCGGTTTTCGCCGGGCCATTGCCCATGGCATGTGGACCCTGGGCCGCGCCCTGGCCGCCCAGCAACCCCCGGGCGGGCTGGACGTGGCCGAGGCCCATTGCGAGTTCAAGTTGCCGATCTTCCTGCCCGGCCAGGTCGCCCTGTGGAATGCCCCGGCAGACGGCCCGCGCCGCGCGTTCGAGGTGCGCAACCCGGCCGGCGACAAACCCCATATGCGCGGCCTGTTTATCTGGCACCCACGTTTTGATGAGAGTCGTCCATGAGTGACTACAGCTTCAACCCCGCCCCGACGCGCCGTGTGGCGATTGTCGGTGGCAACCGCATTCCGTTTGCCCGCTCCAACACGGTGTACGCCCACGACAGCAACCAGGATTTGCTGGTGGCTGCGCTGCAAGGCCTGGTGGACCGCTACAACCTCCACGGCCTGCGCCTGGGCGAGTTTGCCGCTGGCGCGGTGATCAAGCATTCACGGGATTTCAACCTGGCCCGAGAATCGTTGCTGTCCACCACCCTGTCTGCCGAGACCCCGGCCTACGACCTGCAACAAGCCTGCGGCACGGGCCTGGAGGCGGCGTTGCTGGTGGCCAATAAAATCGCGCTTGGGCAGATTGAAGTGGGGATTGCCGGGGGCGCCGATACCACCTCCGACGCGCCCATCGGCATCAACGAGTCCCTGCGCCGCACACTGCTGGCGGCCAACCGCGCCAAGGGCGCCGGCAACAAGTTGCGCAGCCTGTTGGCGGTGCGTCCCTCGATGTTTTTCAAGCCTTTGCTGCCACGCAATGGCGAGCCGCGTACCGGCTTGTCCATGGGCGAACACTGCGAAGAAATGGCCAAGCGCTGGCAGATCAAGCGCCTGGCCCAGGACGAACTGACCCTGACCAGCCACCAGCGCCTCGACGCGGCCTATAACAACGGCTTCTTCGACGACCTGATCAGCCCCTATCGCGGCCTGTCCCGCGACAACAACCTGCGCGCCGACGCCAGCCTGGAGAAGCTCGCCAGCCTGTCCCCGGCCTACGACCGGCAGAACGGCACCCTCACGGCCGGTAACTCCACGCCGCTGACCGATGGCGCCTCGGTGGTGCTGCTGGCCAGCGAGGAGTGGGCCGCCGCTCGTGGCCTGCCGGTGCTGGCCTACCTGCGTACCGGCGAGACCGCGGCGGTGAACTTCGTCGATGGCAGTGAGGGCCTGCTGATGGCACCGGCCTACGCCGTGCCACGCATGCTTGCGCGCGAAGGCCTGGGTTTTGCCGACTTTGATTTGTTCGAGATCCACGAAGCCTTTGCCGCCCAGGTGCTGTGCACCCTCAAGGCCTGGGAAGACGCCGATTACTGCCGTGAGCGCCTGGGGCTGGACGCGCCGCTGGGGCCTATCGACCGCGCCAAGATGAACGTCAACGGCGGCTCGCTCGGTTGCGGCCATCCCTTTGCCGCCACCGGTGGCCGTCAGTTGGCGGCGCTGGCCAAGGCCATCCACCAACGTGGTGGCGGGCGCGGCTTGATTTCCATCTGTGCCGCCGGCGGCCTGGGCATTACCGCCATCGTTGAAAAGTAGCCCTACAACAACAATAAGGAGACTGCGATGAATGCTGTAAGCCTGGACCAAACCGAACGTATCTGGCTGAACGCCTACCTGCCCGGCGTGCCCAGCGACATCGATGCCGGCATCGAGGACTACCCGTCGTTGCGCGAGGTGTTTCTCGAGCATTTGCACAAATACCGCGACCGTGTGGCCTACGTCAGCATCGGCACCGAAATGACCTACGCCACTTGGCAGGCCCAGGGCATCGCCTTTGCCGCCTGGCTGCAAGCCCAGGGCGTGCGCAAGGGCGATCGTGTGGCATTGATGATGCCCAACTGCTTGCAGTACCCGATCTGCCTGCTGGGCACCATCCTCGCCGGTGCGGTGGTGGTCAACGTCAACCCGTTGTACACCTCCCACGAACTCAAGCACCTGCTCAAGGACAGCGGCGCCGAGACCGTGGTGATCTTCGAGAACTTCGCGCACACCCTGGAAAAAGTCGTGGCCGGCAGCACGATCAAACGCGTGGTCATCGCGGCCATTGGCGACCTGCTCGGCACCTTCAAGGGCGCGGCGATGAACTTCATCCTGCGCCGTGTGCAAAAACAGGTGCCCGCTTTCAATCTGCCGGGTGCGCTGCGTTTCAACCAGACGCTCAAACAGGGCCGGGGCCTGACCCACACCCCGGTGCCGCTGGCGCGTGAAGAACTGGCGTTCCTGCAATACACCGGCGGCACCACCGGCGATGCCAAGGGCGTGATGCTCAGCCACCGCAATATCATCGCCAACCTGTTGCAGGCCAAGGCCTGGGTGGGCGATCAACTGGACCAGGACCAGCAGGAAACCAACGTCACCCTGTTGCCGCTTTATCACATCTTTTCCCTGACCGTGAATTGCCTGATGTTCATGTGCCTGGGCGGGCGCAATATCCTGATCGCCAACCCTCGGGACGTGAAGCGGGTGCAGATGATCCTGCGCAAGGAGCGTTTCAACGGTATTGCCGGGGTCAACACGTTGTTCAACGGCTTGCTGGAGAACGCAGAGTTCCGCGCCCGGGACTTTTCCGACCTGCGCCTGGTCATCGCTGGCGGCATGGCCACGCACACCGCGGTTGCCAAGCGCTGGAAAGAAGTCACCGGGCTGCCGATCATCGAGGGTTACGGCCTGACGGAGTGCTCGCCGGTGGTGAGCATCAGCCCCATCGATATCTCACGCATGCGCGACATGGAATTTACCGGCAGCATCGGCGTGCCATTGCCGTCGACCTGGGTGCGCTTCATCCGCGAGGACGGTGAAGTGGCTGACATCGGCGAGCAGGGCGAATTGCAGGTACGCGGCCCACAGGTAATGCAGGGCTACTGGCAGCGCCCCAAGGAAACCGCCGAGGTACTGGACGCCGAGGGCTGGCTGTCGACCGGGGATATCGGGGTGATGAACGAACAGGGCTTCATCCGCCTGGTGGATCGCAAGAAGGACATGATCCTGGTGTCGGGTTTCAACGTGTACCCCAATGAAATTGAAGACGTGGTGGCGTTGCATCCAGGCGTTGCGGAAGTGGCGGCGATTGGCGTGGAGGATGGGGTGACCGGGGAGAAGGTAAAGATTGTCGTGGTGCGCCGCGACCCCAGCCTGACTCAGGAGCAGCTGTTGGCCCATTGCCGGGAATACCTGACGGGGTACAAGGTGCCCAAGTTTGTCGAGTTCCGCGTCGAAGAGTTGCCCAAGACCACGGTGGGCAAGGTCCTGCGCCGCGCATTGCGCTGACTTGATACGGTCTAATGTGGGAGCGGGCTTGGCCGCGATGACAGAGTGTCAGTCAATAAATGTGCTGACTGACAGCCCGCCATCGCGGGCAAGCCCGCTGCCACATTGATCGGTGCAGGTCTTTAAATTTCGCTCACGTTGACCCACCGCTCTTCCCGCACCGCCAGCCGAAGCGCCGTCGCCAACCGCTCCACCTCCCATGCCGCGTCAAAATCAGTACCCGCTGCACCTTGCCCGGCCAGTGCCATGATCAACTCCTGTACCTCCAGGGTCTTCAGTTCGTTGTACCCCAACTGATGGCCCGCCGCCGGGCTGAACGCGGCATAGCCGGGCAGGGCGGGGCCTGCCAGTAGGCGCTGGAAACCCTGGTCACCGGCGCGAAACAGGCGCAGCTCATTCAACCGCTCCTGATCGAACGCCAGGGTGCCGCGTGTGCCGCTGATCTCGAAACTCAGGTGATTCTTGTAGCCGTGCTTGAGCCAACTGCTGCTGACGGTGCCGCGTGCGCCATTGGCAAAACGCAGCAGGGCATGTACCTGGTCGTCCACCGCAATTGAGCGCAATTGGGTGCTGCCAGGGCTGGCCGGGCGTTGGGCGTGGACGGTCTGGCTGTCGGCGCACACCTTGCTCACATCGCCCACCAGGTAACGCGCCATGGCCAGCAGATGACTGCCCAGGTCCGCCAGGGCGCCGCCGGCATGCTCTACTTCACAGCGCCAGGACCAGGGCGACGCCGGGTCGGCCATGAAGTCTTCGCTGAACTCGCCCTGGAAACTGATGATCTGCCCCAGCTCGCCCGCCTCGATCATCTGCCGCGCCAGGACGATCATCGGGTTGTGCTGGTAGTTGTAGCCGACTCGCGTCACCACCCCGGCGTCGCGGGCGGCGCGGCGCATGGCGTCGGCTTGCTGCAGGCTGGTCGCCAGGGGTTTTTCGCAATACACCGCCTTGCCCGCCGCCAGTGCCGCCATGGCCATGGGGTAGTGCAGGTGGTTGGGGGTGGTGATGGCCACCAGGTCCACTTGCGGATCCTCGATCAGTTGTTGCCAGTCGCCGTGTGCCTGGGCAAACCCCCAGGCACTGGCACAGCGCTGCGCACGCTCGGTGTCGGCATCGGCCAGGGCCGCCAGTGTCAGGTTGAAGGGCAAGTCAAACACCGCACGGGCGTTATTGAACGCCAGTGCGTGGGCACGGCCCATGAAGCCTGTACCGATCAGGCCGATTCCAAGTGCGCGCATGGCGGTGGTCCTTTTGATTATTGTTTTCAGGAGGGCAATTAATAGAATAAAAATTCCCTACAATCAATATGTGGAATAAAAATACCGCCAGCTGGCTGCGGGCAAGTCATCATTCCAGCGAATGCGGCTATATTCAGCGCGAAGGCAAAAGGCCTCTAGTTAACAAAAGATAACGTAGCGCCGATTGTCAGACGATTCCAAAGCCCGATAGGATGGCCCCTGCTTCCTCAAGGGGCTCTAGATTGCAGGTTTGCGCACTGCGAACACCCTGCAAGGTGTTACGACCTAACAATAATAAATGGGAGAAAGGTCTATGAGTGAGCCTGTCATGGGTGTGGGTTTTTGCCGCCCGCTCGCGTCGCGCAAGGTCGCGGTGCTGGCTACAGCGCTCTCGCTGCTGGGGGTTGTCGCGTTGTCGACGGCTGCCCAGGCTGCAACCGACGCCGCAGAACCTGCGGCATTTGCCATTGAATCGCCGAAGGCCGAAAAAGGCCTGATGATCGACGTCGTGCACGCCGGCAAGCGCCTGGTGGCGGTCGGTGATCGCGGGCATATCCTCTATTCCGATGATCAGGGCGCGACCTGGGTGCAGGCCAAGGTGCCGACCCGGCAGTTGCTCACGGCGGTGTTTTTCATCGACGAGCAGCATGGTTGGGCGGTGGGGCATGACGCCAAGATCCTCGCCAGCAGCGATGCCGGGGCTACCTGGACCGAGCAGTTCAAGGACCTCAGCCGTGAAGCGCCGCTGCTGGACGTGCTGTTCAACGACCCCAACCACGGCTTTGCGGTGGGCGCCTACGGTGCGCTGATCGAGACCACCGACGCGGGCAAGACCTGGGAGGATGTCAGCGACCGCCTGGACAACGAAGACCAGTACCACCTCAACGCCATCGCCCAGGTCAAGGACGCCGGCCTGTTTATCGTTGGCGAGCAGGGCAGCATGTTCCGCTCCAGCGACGCGGGCCAGACCTGGGAAAAACTCGAAGGCCCCTATGAGGGCTCGCTGTTTGGCGTGATCGGCACCGCCCAGCCCAAGACCCTGTTGGCCTATGGCTTGCGTGGCAACCTGTTCCGCTCCACCGATTTTGGCGACACCTGGATGCCGGTAGAGCTCAAGGCCGCCCGTGGCGCCCTGGAGTTTGGCCTGTCGGGTGCGACCCTGCTCGACGACGGCACCCTGGTGGTGGTTGGCAACGGCGGCAGCGTGGTGGTCAGCCACGACGATGGCCTGACGTTCAGCGTATTCAACCGCCCGGACCGCATTTCACTCTCGGCGGTGACGGCGGCGGGCAATGGCGACTTGATTCTGGTGGGGCAGGGTGGCGTGCGCGTCGCCGAGCCAACCGGCGCCGAACGCAAAAAACAATAAGAAGGCGGGGATAGAATGAGCAGTCATCACAACGATAAAGCGACCTTTCTTGAGCGCCTGATCTTCAATAACCGCCCGGCAGTGATCGTGATCTGCCTGCTGGTGAGCATCTTCCTGTTCTGGCAGGCGACGTTGATTCGCCCGTCCACCAGCTTCGAAAAAATGATCCCCCTGCAACACCCCTTCATCGAAAAGATGATGGAGCACCGCAACGACCTGGCGAACCTGGGCAACACCGTGCGTATCTCGGTGGAGGCCAAGGACGGTGACATCTTCTCCAAGGAGTACATGGAGACCCTGCGCCAGATCAACGACGAAGTGTTCTACATTTCCGGCGTCGACCGCTCCGGCCTCAAGTCCCTGTGGAGCCCCAGCGTGCGCTGGACCGAAGTGACCGAGGAGGGCTTCGCCGGCGGCGAAGTGATCCCGCAGAGCTACAACGGCTCGCCGGAAAGCCTCGACCAGTTGCGCAACAACGTGCTCAAGTCCGGGCAGGTGGGGCGCCTGGTGGCCAACGACTTCAAGTCGAGCATCGTCGATATCCCGCTGCTGGAGTCCTACCCGGACCCGCAGGACCAGGGCAAATTGCTGGCCCTGGACTACCAGAAGTTCTCCCACGAACTGGAAGACAAGATCCGCACCAAGTTCCAGGAGCAGAACCCCAACGTCCAGATCCATATCGTCGGGTTCGCCAAGAAAGTGGGCGACCTGATCGACGGCCTGATCATGGTGGTGCTGTTCTTCGGCGTTGCGTTCGTGATCACCCTGGTGCTGCTGCTGTGGTTCACCAACTGCGTGCGCAGCACCATCGCGGTGTTGAGTACCACGCTGGTGGCGGTGGTCTGGCAACTGGGCCTGATGCACTTTTTCGGGTTCGGCCTGGATCCGTACTCGATGTTGGTACCGTTCCTGATCTTTGCCATCGGCATCTCCCACGGTGTGCAGAAAATCAACGGCATCGCCCTGCAATCCAGTGAGGCCGACAACGCCCTGACGGCGGCCCGCCGTACGTTCCGGCAACTGTTCCTGCCAGGGATGATCGCGATTCTTGCGGACGCGGTGGGCTTTATCACCCTGCTGATCATCGATATCGGCGTGATCCGCGAACTGGCCATCGGCGCCTCCATCGGCGTGGCGGTGATCGTGTTCACCAACCTGATCCTGCTGCCGGTCGCGATCTCCTATGTGGGTATCAGCAAACGTGCGATTGCCAAGAGCAAAAAGGACGCCAACCGCGATCATCCGTTCTGGCGCCTGCTGTCGAACTTTGCCAGCCCGAAAGTCGCGCCCATCTCCATTGCCCTGGCCCTGGTCGCCTTCGGTGGCGGCCTGTGGTACAGCCAGAACCTGAAGATCGGCGACCTCGACCAGGGTGCCCCGGAGCTGCGCCCGGACTCGCGCTACAACAAAGACAACAACTTCATCATCAACAACTACTCCACCAGCTCCGATGTGCTGGTGGTGATGGTCAAGACCCGCGCCGAAGGCTGCTCGCGCTACGAAGCCATGGCGCCCATCGACCAGTTGATGTGGAAAATGCAGAACACCGAGGGCGTGCAGTCGGCGATCTCCCTGGTGACCGTGTCCAAGCAGATGATCAAGGGCATGAACGAGGGCAACCTGAAATGGGAAACCCTGTCCCGTAACCCGGATGTGTTGAACAACTCCATCGCCCGTGCCGATGGCCTGTACAACAACAATTGCTCCCTGGCGCCGGTGCTGGTGTTCCTCAACGACCACAAGGCCGAGACCCTCGACCGCGCGGTGCATGCGGTGCAGGACTTCGCCAAGGAAAACAACAAGGAAGGCCTGGAGTTCATCCTCGCCGCGGGCAACGCCGGGATCGAAGCGGCTACCAACGAGGTGATCAAGGAAGCCGAGCTGACCATCCTGATCCTGGTCTACCTGTGCGTGGCGACCATGTGCATGATCACCTTCCGTTCCTGGGCCGCGACCCTGTGCATCGTATTGCCGCTGGTGCTGACCTCGGTGCTGGGCAACGCGCTGATGGCGTTCATGGGCATCGGCGTCAAGGTCGCGACCTTGCCGGTGGTGGCACTGGGCGTGGGGATTGGCGTGGACTACGGCATCTATATCTACAGCCGCCTGGAAAGCTTCCTGCGCGCCGGTTTGCCGTTGCAGGAAGCCTATTACCAGACCCTCAAATCCACCGGTAAAGCCGTACTGTTCACCGGCCTGTGCCTGGCGATCGGCGTGTGCACCTGGATCTTCTCGGCCATCAAGTTCCAGGCCGACATGGGCCTGATGCTGACCTTCATGCTGCTGTGGAACATGTTCGGTGCACTGTGGCTGCTGCCGGCCCTGGCGCGGTTCCTGATCAAGCCGGAGAAACTGGCGGGGCAGAAGGGCAATTCGCTGTTTGCCCACTGAGCCTTACCGCAGGCAAGGCCCTTGTCCCCAGGGGCCTGTTGTCACCCGCGAGCGTGTGTGCCCTGTCAGGTGGCCAATGACAGGAACCACCGCTCGGCCAACGCCTTGCCAATCAACCCACGGTGTACATCCACGACCGCCTGAGGGCTTTGTGCCCTGGCCAGTTGCGAGTAGTAGCCGACCCGGCGTTGCTCGCGTGTCTTGAGGTGGGCGGCGGTGTAGTGTTCCTTGGGCGTATCGGCTGCCGAGTAGTGGAAGTGGGCGTACCACAACGGGTAACCGTGCGGGTCGTTGACGGCATACTCCTGGACGAAGTCCCGGCGCTCGCCGCTTAACTGGATACGCTCGCCCAGCAACGCCATATTGGCGTGTTTTTGCTCGATCAGGTATTCCAGGTTGCCGTGGGTTGGCGGCAGTTCCAGGCACAGTTGGATGCGTAGCGCCTGGCCACGCTCACTCAGGCGGGCCGCGGCCTGGCGCATGTCATTTTCCAGGGTCTGGTCAGCCGGTGTGCGGGCTTCGACGGGCTGGGCCTGGATCGCCTGGTGCAGCTCGGTGGCCAGCTTGTCATAGCGCGTCGACTCATACTGCAGCACCTCCTGGACCTCTTCCGGGTGCCGGGAAATCTTCTTGTATTGCTCGCCACGCTTGAGGTGCTCTTCAAGCATGGCCAGCAGTTTGCGGGCCTCACCCTTGACCAGGTTCAGCGCGCGCGGTGCCGCCGGAAAGCGCGGGGGCGATGCTTCTTTGTATGCGATCCATTGCTCGCCCCGCTGTGAATACAGGCCCAGCAGCTCGTCATTGACCTGGGAGCGAACTTCGACGGTTTCCACGCTGCCCACGGGTTTGACCTCACCGATAAACGTGCCTTTTTTCGGGGTGCGGATGACTTTTTTCAGCGGCTTGCCGGCCACCGCCGGGTTGCGCCGGCTCGGGCGCCTGGGTGGCTGGGCGACGGGTTTGATTTCGCTGGCCAGTTGCTGGGCCGCGTCCTGGTACAGCCCCTCCACCAGCTTGAGCAATTTGGCAAAATGCTCGCTGTCCAGCTCATCGGCTTTGACGATGCCGACCCCCTGCAACGAATCCAGGCCCCGGCCATAGTGCTCCACCAGGCTTTCCAGCACGCTGACGCGGTCCTCGGCCGTCAGTTCCAGATCGTTCAGCTCACTGTGGGTACGCAAGTGTTCCTGCAGGGGTTCAAGGATGTCGATCAGTACATTGACCAGTGGATGATCCGGGTGGTTGTGGGTCATCAGTGCGTAGTTGCGTATCAGCAAGTCCTTGACGGCCAGGGCGCTGATTTCCTGGGGACGCTCCCAGGTCAGGCGGCGGTAGTGTTCGCTGCCGGCGTTGCCCAGGTTGAACAGTTGGTCCAGGTAACGATCACGCTGCTCCAGCCAGTGGATCGAACGCTCATTGATGACAATCATTTCCCGGATGAACCGCCGGTAAGCTGCAAAGTCACCGAACACAGCCTCGGCCAGGCGTTCTCCTCGGAACGTGAAGTGTCTGTTGTTGCGGTACAGCGCGTCGCGATCTTTCTTGGCCACCACCACATGCTTGCGCGTGTTGTTGACGATATTTTCCAGCAAGCTCGCCACCGACTCGGGTGGCAAGGCAATCCCCAGCTCGCTGCGTTCTTTGAGGCTGTCCAACTGCTGCTGGTATTCCAATGTCTGTTCCTGCAGGGCCGTATCGAAGCGCTGGCGACTGTCAGCCTGTTGCGCTTCGCCAAAGCGTGGGTCTTCGGCGGTGCTGGTCATCACTCCCAGGATAATCTCGATCCGTTTTTGCCGGGCCACCTGCCCCTGGATGAACTGTTCGTAAGAACGCGTCAGTTGGCTGATCCGCTCAGCCCGTCGCTGACGTTCGGCGGCGATCCGCCTGGGGGGCATGCCACCTCGCAGGCGCAGGCGGGTATCTACCGACCACACGCCGTTGGCATCGCTGCGCAGGTAAGGGCCGCTGCGGGTGGTATCGCCAGGGGCGACGACCCTGATGTCGCCCTCCGGCCCCAGGGTCACTTGCAACCATTCGCCATTCGCCTCGGCGTGCCAAATGTTTTCAACCAGGTACAGCCCCTTGCGTGGCCCATTCAGCACGGGGCGCGGCAGGGGCGTCGGCCGGATGGCCTTGAAACTGCTCAGCCGCACGCGCTGGGCAGGCGTCAGGCGTTGACGGGTCTGCGCGAAACTGAAGTCCAACACATTGCGGCTGGTGTCCGGCAACATGCCCGGCAGGGTCACGGCTCCCTCGCGAATCGTCGGTGCCAGGGGCACCGGCCATTGTTCGGCAATACGCGGGGCGAGCGCCGAAGGCAGTGCACGCGCCTTGAGCCCGGCAGCCAGGGGCGGGTAAGACGCCGTCACCTCGGGAGCCGCCTCGAACAGCAGCAGGCCGAGATTGAGCAGCAGATCAACCGCTGCCAGCTCGCGCTGCTGCTGATCCTCGGCGGCCAGTGCCGCAATGTCCTGGCCCAGGCTGGCCATCAGGCCCAGCAGCCAGCCAGTGAGCATCGCCGGCCCGCGCAACAATGGCAGCAACAGATTGCCGAACAACAGGCTGCTACCCTCCAGCAGTACCTGCCAGCGGCTCTCGCTGTTGGACACCGACTCGCGGTCGGCCTGTTGCACCAGTGAGCGGGCATGGTCGCTGAACAGGTAGCTCATCAGGCGCCCGGTGGCCAGGCATTGTTGCAATTCCTCGTTGATGCCATCGCGGGACAGGGTCGCCGGCACCGGCTTGATCAAGGGCGCAAATTCATCGCCCTGGCCGAAGCGCAGGTAGTGCGGCTCACGGAACCCGCCGTGGGCATAAATCGGCCGGGCGCTGTCACTTAGCCAGGTCAGCACACTGTCCTGTAGCTCGCCGGGCTGGGCGATGGCCTCGAACAGCGTCTGGCGGCTGGCGAATTCCTGAAGCGCTTGGGCATACAACGGGCGATACAGCAGATGAGGGCCGACATCGGCATTCAACGCTTCGATCAGGTACATGTTGCAGACGCTGTCGGCAGGGGCGCCAGGGGCCCGTACCAACGCCAAATGGCGGATCACCACCTGGCGGTTGTCGACCTGCTGCTCGGCAACATTGCCCTGCATCAGCGCGGCCACCAGGCGTGCGCCCTGGCGGCTCACGCCGGCCTGTTGTTTGAGGCACAACTCCAGCGCCAGCAACGGCAATTGCGCGGCCTGCTGATCGGCAAACAGCGTTTCACGCTGCTGCGCCTCGGGGCTGTCGCCCAACAGGTGCTGCTCCAGCAGGCGCGGGTAGTGTTGACCGATATCGACCTTTTCAATAAGGCCACCGGCGCCCATCAAATAGTCGGCGGTCAGCCAGGACGGCAGCGCCAGGCCATGGCGATTGCTCAAGGTCACGGTGCCGCTGGGGCGGCTGGCCAGGTTGTCGATGGCCATGTCCGTAAGGCTCATGCGCTCGTGGCGGATAATTCCGACGGCGCCCGGATAGCCCGAGGTGACAGTGAAGGTCAGTTGCAGGTCGTCGGGGTGCAGGGCGGCGACAGACGGTGGCGTAGGCAACAGGGAATCGAAGGTCACCGCGTCGTGTTGCAGGGCTTGCAGCAGGGCCTTGACGGTGAAGGTGCGGATATCGTCCAGATCACTGAGAAAGTGGCGCCCGCCGCCGCGCTGTTTGGCGCTGGCCAGTGCCAGGGCATACCGCCGGTAAGTCGCGCGGTCGTCGACGCTGGCCTGTTGCAGCCAGCTCGGCAGGTGTTGGCGCAGGGTGTCCAGGGCCTGGAGTGGGGCGGCCGGTGAGTCGCGCAAAAACCGCCCGGGATCGGTGAGTTCAGCATACAGCGCCTGCCAGGCGCTGAAGGGCTGGGCCGTGGGCAGGCGCAGGTTGCCCAGGTCTACCAGTTGGCGATTGAGGATCATCGCTGCCTGGTGCTCGAAGATATCGCCGTCGGGCTCGTAGCGCTGGATGAGGATATCGTCGACCTGATATTGACTACCCAGGCGCTGGCCGTAGGCCTGGACCAACGCATCCATGGAGGCAAACGCTTCAATGCCACCGCCGGGGCTGCACAGCAGCGCCGGCGTCTTGCCTTGCACGGTACGGATCAACACCAGTTCCGGGCTCAGCAGGTGGCTGCTCTGTCCCGCGCTTTTGAGGGTGACTTCCAGGCCATAGGCGAACACCACACCTTGGCCATGGCGGGCGATCCGCGCTTCACGGTCGGGGAGGGTGACCAGTTGGTCGACCGCCTCCTGCGCCTGTGCATCCAGGCTTGTGTGACGCAGGGCGCAAACGCGCAAGGTGTCCATCAGTACGTGCGCAAGCCAGCGCCAATGACCGGCGTCCCAATAGTCGGCCAAGGCATTTTGCAGGGCGATGGGCAGGGTCTGGGGCAGTTCGCCAATCAGGCTGGCGATGATCTGCATATCGAGGTTTTCCCGGCTCAAACCGGGCAGTTTCAGGCGTTTTGGCGGCTCGTCCGAGAGGTACCAGGGCACGTTGTCCACGTCGCTGAAGTCCAGCGCGATGCCACTGGCCAGCGCATCCTGAACCACTGCCATAAATGGCTGTAACAGCCAACTGCGGCGTTGCGGCCGGGCCAGGCGAGTGCGGCTCAGGTCTATCGTCAACGTGGGGTATTTGGCGCCGATGGCCGACGCGAGTTGTTGGCGGATTACCGTTTCCAGTGTCGGGCGATCAGCAAATTGAGCGCTCACGGCATGGGCGATAGAGGAGGGGGTGAGGGTTTGCATAAACATCCTTTTTTATTGGCAGTCGTTGCCCTTCATGGCCGGGTTCTAGGCGGGCACCAGGCTGAGGAACAGGCGTTGGTCAAGCGGCGCGGTGATCGGGTGGTACAGGTCTCGCACGATGGCCTGGCTGTCTGCACCGGCCTGGGCGATCAGGTCCCGCAGGGTCACAAAGCGCTGTTCGGGGCGCTTGAGGTGCGCGGCGGTGTAGGCGCCTGGCAGGCTGTCGGCCTGGGGGTAGTGAAAGTGGGCATACCACAGCACCGTGAGGCGGTTCTTCTCGCGCACGGCGAACTCCGACACGTAGTCCTTGGCCGCGGTGCGTTGCGGGCCGTGGACCAGGCCGATGTCGATCGCGGCGTGGGCGCGCAGGAATTCGATATTTTCCTGGCGCGGGCGTTGCGCCTTGTAGCCCTCGATGCAGTGTTGTGTGCCTTGTGCGCGCAGTTCGACGGCCCGCAGGCGCAGGCGCTCTACGGTCTGGAGCATGTCGGGCTTGTCCCCGTGGTGCTGGGCCAGCCCGGCCGCCACCGTTTCCAGGCGTTCGGCCTGGTGCACGAGCATGTCGCGCCAGTCCTGGGGGTTGAGTTCATCGCGGCGCGAAGGGTCGCTGAGTTTCTTTTTCTGGAACTCGATGGAGCGCTCGATAGCCGGCACTTCCTCCAGCAGCCGTTGCGCCTGGCTGCGCAAGGTCGCCAGCGCCGGCACCTGGGCGGGCTTGGCGGGTGGGGTGGGCCTGGCCTCGATGATCTCCACCCAGCCTTCCTGGGGCTGCTCCATGAAACGCCCACTGATCTGCTGGGTGATGGGATTGCGGGTCACGATGGTGGGGAAGGGGAGGTCGCGTTGGGCCGGTTCCAGATCGCCCACCAGGGCCCCCTTGTCCCTTGACTTGAACACGCGCTTGGTCCTTGACGGTGCCCGTACCGGCTTGAAGGCGCCCGGTTGGGGCGGGAGGAACTCATCTTCGCGCAACAACGCAGCCAGATCAGCCTCGGCGCTGTCACGCACGGTGTACAACCGCTCGATCAACAGCGGCATATACCGTGGGTGGGCCAGGGGCGAGTCGAGCTCCAGCAGGCTCTGATAAATCTGCAGGCGCCGGTTGTAGTGCTGGATCAGGTTGGTCAACACCTCCTTGCGCTCGGTGGAGGTGAACCCCTCGGTGGTCAGCAGGTCCAGGTGCGAGTCTTCCAGGGACGACAACGAGGATTGCAAGTGGTCATGGCGCTCCAGGAAGTACTGTTCCTGGGGCGTGGTGGCCGCAACCGTCTGGTCAATGCTCAAATCGGTCAGCACATCCAGGGATTCGAGGGTGGCGTTGAGGCGGTTGTAGAAGCGGCGCTTGGGATGACCATTGAGGTATTTGAGGCGTTGCGCAGGGCCGGTCTTCAAGCGCGCGGCCATCTCCTCCAGGGTGTTCTCGATGGCAAGCATTGCCTGGGCATGACGCTCGGAAACCGCAAAATTAGTCTCCAGCAGGTCTTTGACATAGTGCACCGCCGCCGTGTCGTGCGCCGTGCCTTGCAGTTCGATCAGCGATTCGCCGTGCTCGGAGACAAAGCTTGCCAGATACAGGGAGGCCAGTTGGCTGACGCGTATCTCATCGGTGGCCAGCATCGACTGGTATTGCTCCACGCACTGGCCCTCATAGTCGAAGTGGCTGTCAACGGCCTTCATCTGCCCGTAGGCCTCGATCAGCAGGCGTCGTTGTTGCAGCAACTGGGCGGCGGCCTGGTCAAAGCGCTCCTGAAAGGCCTGGAACCCGGTCCTGGCCCAGGAGCGTTGGGCCACGCTGTTGCGGTGTTCGGCCACCCGCGCCGGGTCGTCAGGGGCACTGCGCAAGCGGTTGCGGGCCTCGCCCAGGGCATTGTGGGCGGTCTCGAACTTCAGTCGGGCAGCCTCCAGCACCCGGTCGATGGGTTGCAGGCGTTTGATCAGGGCGCTGACCTCGTCACTGATGCGATTGATCTCATCCGAGGCCTGGGTGCGTTGCTGAGCGATTTGCGCCAGCTTGGCCTTGAACCGGTTCTTCGGCCCACCACCGCGCAGTTTCAGGCCCAGATCCAGGACCCAGTGGCCTTGGGCATTACGCGTGAGCGCGAACCCAGGATGTTGCGGTTTTTGCGGATGAATCAGGGACACTTCGCCCAGGTCCGGCACGATATTCACCCGAAACAGCAGGCCGGCCACCGAGGCGTGCCACTGTTGACCGATGCGGTACAACCCTTTGAAATCACCGATCTCCAGGGGCAACGGGGTCGGCACCGGCCAGGGTACATGCAGCTCGCGCAAGGCATCGAGCAGGCGGCGGCGGCTGCTGTCGCGCGCGTTGGAGTGGACAAAATCCACCAGGGTCTGGTCGCCGGCCGGTGGTTCGGCGGGCAGGCCCACCGGGCCCAGCTCGATCGTGATGGCCGGCTGGGTCGCGCCCGCCGGGCGGCGTAGCGCTGCGAGAGTCAGCGGCAAGGGCGGCTCGCTGTCGTGCGCCAGCCATTCAGGGGGGCGGGAGGCTACATGCAACAGAATCAGGCCGATATTGAGCAGCACATCGACCCAAGCCAGCTCCCTCGCGGCGTCATCCTCGCCTTGCAGGGCCGCAATATCGTGCCGCAGGCTGACCGCCAGTTGCACCATCCAGCCTGCGACCATCGCCGGCCCGCGCAGCAGCGGCAACAGCAAGGCGTTGAACAGCAGCCAGCCACCTTCGAGCAGCACCGCCCAGCGACTTTCGGTATTGGATACCGCGTCCCGGTCGGCCAGGTCCACCAGTGCCCGGGCATTGCTGCCGTACAGGTACTGGGTCAGGTTGCCGGTGGCCAGGGACTGGGCCAGGGACCCGGGGATTTGCCCACCGTTGGTGTCCTGCGCCAACTGTGCCGGGGGCGGCGCGGGCCACTGCACGGTGTCGTCGCCCTGGCCGAAACGCAGGATATGCGGGCTATGGAAACCGCCGTGGCTGTAGATCGGCCGGGCCTGGTCCGACATCCAGGCCAGCACGCTGTCTTGCAAGGCCCCGGGCGCGGCGATGGCGTCGAACAGGGCCGCGCGTTGGCTGAATTGCTGCAACGCGTCCTGGTACAGCGGGCGGTAGAGAATCGCCGGCCCGGCGTCGATATCCCGGGGCTCGATGATAAATATATTGCTGACGATATCCGGCAGCGCCCCGGGTTTGCGGGCGAAGGCCAGCGGGCGGATCACGATGTCCTGGGCATCCACCTCCCGCTGCGGCGCGCTGCGGTGCAGCACGGCCTTGACGTAGCGATAACCGAGGAAGGTGAACCCCTGTTGCCCGCGTATTGCCAGTTCCAGGGCCTGGCGTGGCAGTTGCACGGCCAGTTCGTCGCCGAACAGCACCTCGCGCCGGCGTATCCCGGGGCTGTCCCCCAGCAGCAGCTCGCGGATTTTCTGCGGATAGTGTTGGCCAACGTCCACCTGGCGGATCAGCCCGGGGGTGCTATGGAACAGGCCTTTTTCCCCGAGTATGTAGTCCTCGGTCAGCCAGTCCGGGACGGCCGCCCCCGATGTGTCCCGAAGGGTTAGCCGGCCCTGTGGCGCCGCAGCCAGGTTGTTGATGGCCAGTGCCGTCAGGCTCATGCGCACCGGGGCCAGGTAGCCGCTGTGGATGTCACCGACCGGGACATGGAAGGTCAGTTCCAGGTTGTCCGGTTCCACGCTGGACTCGGGGTGGTCACGGCGCATCTGCTCGCGCAGGGTGCGGGTGGTAAAGGCCTGCAGGTTCTCGACGCCGTCCAGAAAGGACGCACCTTCGGTTTTGCGTTGCAGGCGCGCCTGTTCCAGCAGCTCTTGGCGATAGGCAAAGCGCTGTTCGGCGCTGGCCGCCTGCAGCCAGGACGGTAACGCTGCCTGGAGGGCGGGCTGGTGCGTCGGGTCTGGCGCGGGGGCGGCGCGCAAGGCGAGTGCCGGGTCGGTGGCCTCGGTGAACTGCTGCTCCAGGGCGCGTACGCCCTCGGCGGCCGGCAGTTGGATGGCTTGGAGGTCGTCCAATTGCTGGTTGAGCAGCAGGGCGGCCTGGGTATCGAAGAGATTGCCATCGGGTTCGTAGCGCTTGACCACGACTTTGTCGACCTGCAAGCGGCTGGCCAGGCGTTGGCCCCAGGCCTGGGTGAACGCCTCCAATGAAGCATACGGCTCCACATTGCCCGAGGCCTGGCACAGCAGGATCCGAGGGCCTTGTACCAACAGCAGGTCGGTGCTCAACAGGCGGGCATCGCTGCCCGGGCTGACGACGCAAGCCTCCAGGCAGTAGGCGTACACGATGCCCGCAGGCCCGGCCAGGCGCTCGCGCCGGTCAGGTTGGCGGGTCAGGTCAAACAGCATGTCCCGGGTTGGGCCTGCCGGCAGCAGGCTTGCGGTGCTTTTCAGGTTATCGGCCAACAGGTCGCCGAGCCATTGCCAGCGGCTGGCGCGGGTGTCTGCGCTGAGGTTCCAGTAGTTCGTCAGGGCCTGCTGGAAAGCGATCGGCAGGGTAAAGGGCAGGTCCACGATCAACCGTTCAATGACCGCCATGTCCGGTTCGCGCGGGCCATTGGCTTCATAGGTCAGGCGTGAGGGTGGCTGCTGGGAGAGAAAGCAGCGGCGTTCGTCGATGACCTGGGTCAGGTTCAGGGGCGTGCCATTGCCCAGGTGGTCGAGGACCACATCGCTCAAGCGCCTGAGGTCCCAGCCGCGTTTTTGGTTGGGGGTCGCCAGCTTGACGGTGGACAGGTCCAGGGCCAGCGCCGGGAACTGTTCCAGCAGGCGTTCCTGCAGGTGGTGTTCGACCACCTGACGCAAGGTCGGGCGATCGGCGAATTGGCGGGCGACGGCCAGGGCCGGGGTGTTGCTGCGGTGAGTGAACAGCAATGGGCCAGGGGGTGGGGCGGGTAAAGTGTCGGGCATAAGAGGTTCCGTTCTGCGCGATGGGGTTCTCCCGCAGAATGGCAAGCCGCTGGGGCCGCAGTGTGGTAGCCGGTTATCGCGACACGACGGCGACCACGGTTTGGCCTATCATCAACGTTTTTCCACTGATGAATGATCCTGATGACTGCTGCTACCCTGGCCACTGAACTTGCAACCAGCGACATGCTCGTAATCGATGGGCTGCATGCCTTTGATTTCACCTTCGATGATCGGCAGTTACTGATCAAGAGCATGGACGGTCGGGCCGAGAAACGCTGGACGTTCAGCATCGCCCAGGTGCAGGCCGCGACGTTCGATGAAACCTTGCAAAGCTGGACCCTCAGCGGTGACTCGGGCGAGCACCGCCTGGTGTGCCTGAGCGCCATCACTGGCAGCAACGAAGACGAGGACGACGAACATGCTGATGCGTAAATTCTGGCCCCTGCTGATGGCCGGCAGTGTCGGCGCGATGTCGGCCCAGGCCGCGCCGCTCGAGACCTTTGCACTGCTGGTGGGCAGCTACACGGCAGGTACCAGCGAAGGTATCTACCGCCTGCAGTTCGACAGCCGTACCGGCCAGTTCAGCGGCGCGCCGGTGCTGGCGGCCAAGGCGCAGAACCCGTCCTGGCTGACCCTGTCCCAGGACCAGCAACACCTGTTCGTGGTCAATGAAAACGGCCCCGGCCAACAAGACCCGGTGGGGCGCGTGAGCAGCTACCGCATTGACCCGGCCAACCAGCAACTGACCCTGGTCAACCAGGTGCAGAGCCTGGGCAACGAACCCACCCATTCCAGCCTGGCGGCCGATGGGCGCTACCTGTTTGTCGCCAACTATTCGGTGTTGGAAGATCCGGGCGGCAGCCTGGCCGTCCTGCCGGTGGATGCCGCAGGCAAGCTGTCGCCGCCGGTGCAACTGAGCGCGCACCCGGCCAGCCGGGTCAACCCTGAGCGCCAGGCGTCCAACCACGTGCATTCAGTGGTGTCGTCACCCGATGGCAAGTACGTGTTTGTGCAGGACCTGGGGGCGGACAAGGTCTTTGCCTACCGCTACGACCCCAAGGCCAACCACGAACAGCCGCTGACCCCGGCTGATCCGGCTTTCGTGCAGTTACCGCCGGGCAGTGGCCCGCGCCACCTATTGTTCAGCGCCGATGGCAAGCATGCCTGGCTGACCACCGAGATGAGCGCGCAGGTTGCGGTGTACGACTACCAGGACGGCAGGCTGACCCAGCGCCAACTGGTGGACTTTGCCGCCGGGCAGCCGCTGTCGGACAAGGCTGGCGCTGCGCTGCACGCTTCCAGCGATGGCCGGTTCCTCTACGTCAGCAATCGTGGCACCGCCAACCAGATCGTGGTGTTTGCCATTGATCCTGCCACCGCGCAGCTCACAGAGATCCAGCGCCGCACGGTGGAAGGCGACCATCCCCGTGAGTTCAGCCTCGACCCGAGCGGCAAGTTCTTGCTGATTGCCAACCAGAAGAGCAACCAGATTGTGGTGATCGCGCGTGACACCCAGACCGGTCAACTGGGCAAAACCGTACAAAAACTGCCGATTGATGCCCCCAGCGACCTCAAGTTCCTGGTGCGTCAATAAGCCACAGGCCCCGCCGTGCGGGGCCTGACTCCTTGTATCAATCCCAGTGATAACGGCTACTGTTTCAAAGCATTTCAGCCAGCCGGAACCCAGGCGTAAGTTTGCTCCAAGGCCTTCACAAGCCATCCAGCCAACTGAACACAAGGGTTACCGCCATGAACTTCAATCTCTTCTCGATCATCGCCGCCTCCGCTGTTTCCGCCACCGTGGCCTTGCCAGCCAGCGCCAGCGTGGAGATCAGCAGCAAAAAATCCAGCACCAGCGCCTACACCCAGAAATACCTGCAACAGAGTGCCAACTTCTACGCCGCCCTGGATCACAAGACCCAAGGCTGACACGCCAAGGCTGCACCGTGGCTACGGGTTTTTGGCCATGGATTGGACAAACAGCGGCGACGCCAAAAACCGCTCCAGCCACTGCTGCAAGTGCACATAAGGCGTCGTTGCAAACCACTCCCGGTCCACATGGGCAAACTGGCGCACAAACGGCGCCAGCGCCACATCCGCCAGGCTCAGGTGATCGGCCAGCAGGTAGTCGCGCTGCGTCAGCAATCCTTCAAGCTTGCGCAAAAACACCTCGCCCTCGGCCCGATAGTGTTCCATGGGCTGCTCCGGGTAGCGCTCGGCGTATTTGTAGCGATTCAAATGCTCCTTGAAGGCCTGGTCATTCTCTGCAATCAACGCTGCCATCAGCCCCTGCGCCGCCGGATCCTCCTTGAGCAGCCAATCTTCGGGATCATGCTGCGCCAATGCCCAGCCCATGATCGCCAGGCTCTCGTCGAGCACCTGGCCGCCCACACTCAACACCGGCACCGTGCCCTTGGGCGAAAGCGCTAACATCTGCGCCGGCTTGGCCTTGAGGCTGACTTCGACCACCTGCACCGCCACCGCGCAATAGCGCAGGGCCATCCGCGCGCGCATGGCGTAGGGGCAGCGGCGAAACGAATACAACACCCCTTCGCTCATTTCACCTCCAGGGTGCTCAACCCATTGCCCTGGCGCTTGACCTGGATCTGCACCGGAATTCGCTCGTGCATTTCCTGTACGTGGGAAATCACCGCCACCTTGCGCCCCTGGGCCTGCAAGCCGTCGAGGGCGTCCATGGCCAATTGCAGGGATTCGGGGTCCAGGCTGCCGAAGCCTTCATCGATAAACAACGACTCGATCTTCAGCGTGCTGGAGGCCATCGACGCCAGCCCCAGGGCCAGTGCCAGGGAGACGAGGAACGTCTCGCCGCCGGACAGCGAATGCACCGAGCGCAGTTCATCGCCCATTTCCGTGTCCAGTACCAGCAGGCCCAGCATGCTGCCGCCGCGCTTGAGGCGGTAGCGGCGCACCAGTTGGCGCAGTTGCACGTTGGCGTGGTGTACCAGCAGGTCGAGGTTGTAAGCCTGGGCGAACTTGCGGAACTTGTCGCCGGTGGCCGAGCCGATCAGTGCATCGAGCCGCGCCCAGCGCTGCCACTCCTCATAGGCCTTGGCGGTGGTGAGCGCCAGGCTCTGGTTGGCGTCCTGGCGCCGCTGGTCTTCGGCTTGTTGCGCGCGCAGTTCGGCGCAGTGTTTTTCGCCGCCAAGCAGTTGCTGGTTCAGCTCGGCCAGGGCGCTGTCCAGCTGTTCGGCGTCAAGGTTGCCGTTGTGCAGGGCCTGGTGGTCCTTGAGGCGTTGCTCGCGTTCTTGCAGCAGGACCTTGGCCTGTTCGATGGCTTTTTCGCTGTGCTGTACCTGCTGGCGCAGTTCGCTGACCCCAGCCTCGTCGAAGGCCAGCAGATGTGCCAGGCCTGCGTCGTCGAGCTGCGGATGCTGGGCGCGCCACTCGCTGATACGGCTGTGCAACGCCTGGAGTTCGCTGTCCAGGGCTTGCTGGCGCTCCTGGCGGGCCTTGAGGTCGGCGGCCAGTTGGATCAGTTCGCTGCGGGTGTCCTGCAACTGTTGATTGGCCTGGGTCTCGCTGTGACGGGCCTGTTCCACGGCCTGTTCGAGCTGCTGCTGCCAGTGCTCGGCGCTGGCATGTGTGCCCAGCAGGGCGCTGAGTTTTTCCTGGGTGGCCTGCTGTTGCTGGGTCAACTCGGCCAACTGCTGGTGCTGCACGGCCAATTGTTGCTGGCGATGCTGCTGGCGGTCCTGTTCTTTTTCGATGGCTTGCTGGCGCAGTTGCTGCTCGGCCAGTTCATCCTTCTGGTAGCCAAGCTGCTCCAGGCGCTGGCTGATCTGCTGGTCCAGCAGCATGAACGTCGCCGCCGGCTGCGTGCGCAGGCCTTCGAGGGTCTCGGCCGGGAGCAGGCTGGCGAAAGCATTGAGCTCTTCGTCCAGGCGCTCGCGATCGCTGGCCAGTTCCCGTTGCTGGTCGATCAACTGCTGGCGGGCTTGCTGGCTGGCATCCTGGGCGGCTTGCAGCTGTTGCTGCAGGCGCCCGGCATTTTGTTGCAGGTTGAGCAGGGCGCCCTGGCGCTGTTCGTCCTGGGTGATGCTCTGGCTGAGCTGGCCCAACTGCTGCGCCAGCCAGGCGCTCCGTTTGCCGCTGTCCTGATTGAACAGCGCGGCGCTCAGCGGGTGGGCCTCGAGGCTCGGCGCCAGGCCCTGGAGCTGGGTCGCCAATTGCTCTTGCTGCTGCAGGAATTCTTTTTGCTGGGCGATCAAGCCGCCGACTGCAGCGCGCAGTTCGGTGAGCGTTTCCTTGAGGGTGTCGACCGCTTTCTGCGCATTGGCTTCTTCGCTTTCATCATGGCGCGTGAGGCTGTGCAACAGGGCTTCGGGCTGGTGATACGGATGCTCGACGCTGCCGCACACCGGGCAGGGTTGCTCATCCTGCAATTGCCCACGCAGCTCCTCGACACTGGCGCTGCGTGCCAGCCGCTGGCGTTCCAGTAACTGCTTGGTCACGCTCAGGGTCTGCTCGGCCACTGTCAGCTCGGCCTTGGCTTGCAGGCCGGTCTGGTTCAGTTGCTCGCGCTGTTGCTGGGCGCTGGCCTGTCTTTGGGCCAGCTCCTGTTGCTGCTGGTCCAATTGCTGCTGGCTGTCCCATAGCCGCGTAAGGTCTTCGAAGGCCCGTTGCTGCTTGCGATTGTCCTTGAGCAGGCTGTCGAGCAACTGGATCTGCTCGGCCACCGCATGGGGCTCGGCCCCGGCTTCCTGATACAGCAACTCCAGGGCCGTGCGTTGCTGGGTCCATTGCTCGCTGGCGCGGTTGGCGCGTTCTTCCAGTTGCGGCAGTTCGGCCTGGCCCTTGTTCAGGCGATTGCCGATCAGCATCAGTTGTTGCAGACGGTCGCGGTAGGCGTTCCAGGCGTCGCTCAAGGGCGCGAGGGTGGCGCTGCGTTCCAGTTGCGCCGCCAGTTGTTGCAGGCGGCTGGCAACCTGCTGCTGCTGAGTGTGCAACGTGTCGAGCGCGGCCTGGCCTTCGGTGCAGGCGGCTTGCCCCAGTTGTTGCTGTTCACTGCTTTGGGCCAGCTCGCGGGTCAGGCGGGCGAGGCTGCTTTGTTCCTCGAAGGCCTGGCGCAGCAACGGCACGGCTTCGGTCTGCTGTTGCAAGGCGGCGGCCAAGGCGCTGTGTGCGCTGGCTTGCTGTTGTTGCAGTTGCGCCTGGCGTGCGTGCAGGGCGGTTTGTTGCTCAAGGTGCTGGCGGATCTGCGCGGCCAGGGGCTCCAATTGGCCGTTCAGTTCGTTGTGCCGCGTAAAATGATGACGCTGCGGCGCCAGTTGCTCCAGGCGGCTCAAGTCCAGGCGTTGCGGGCCCTGGGCGTGCCACGCCTGCTCGGCCTGTTGCAATTGCTCGGCCGCACTGTGTTGGCGCTCCTGCCACTCGCGCAGCTCCTTGAGCCAGGTGTGTTGCAGTTCCAGTTGCTTGAGCTGGGCCTGCTGGGTCTTGAGTTGCTGCTGGGCCGCGCTCAATTGTTGATCCAGCTCGGCGCGGGCCTCGGCCGGCAACGGCGTGACGCCAGTGGCCTGGTCTTGCAGCAGCTTGTGGGCTTCCTTGGCCTCCCGCGCCTTGATGAACGCGCGCTGGCCCAACTGGGTGTAGAGCGCGGTGTCGGTGAGCTTTTCCAGCAGCTCGCTGCGCTCGTTATCGTTGGCCTTGAGAAAGGCGCTGAACTCACTTTGCGCCAGCAGCACCGCACGGGTGAACTGTTCAAAGTTCAAGCCCAGGGCCAGCTCCAGTTGCGTCTTGTATTCGGTCTTCTGGCTGGCCAGCAGTTGCTCGCTGTCCAGGTCGATCAGGCTTTGCCGGCTGTTCTGCAGCTTGCCGCTGGCCTTGTCGCGGGCGCGATTGGCCTCCCAGCGCGCGCGGTAGCGCCGGCCGCTGACGCCGACAAAGTCCACTTCGGCATACCCGCCGCCGGTACCGCGGCGGATCAGGGTGCGCGGGTCGCCGATGGAGATATCGGTATCGGCATCGGGCATTTTTGCCTGGCCGGTGTCGCCCAGGCGTGGCACGGCGCCAAACAGCGCCAGGCACAAGGCATCGAGCAAGGTACTTTTGCCGGCGCCGGTGGGCCCGGTGATCGCAAACAACCCGGCGCTGGCCAGGGGCTCGGCGGTAAAGTCGATTTCGAATGGCCCGGCCAGGGACGCGAGATTTTTCAGGCGGATGGCGAGGATCTTCATGGCTGTTGCTCCTCGTGTTGTACGTCCTGGAGCAGCACGGCGAAATCCTTGAGGGTCTGTTCGTCCACGTCACTGCCATAGCTTTCCTGCCAGGCGCGGCTGAACAATTCCTGGGGCGTGAGCTGGTCGAGTTCGATCAAGGGCTCATCGCCTTGGTCCTGGCGTGCGCCGCTGCCGGCGTACTCGGCCGCGATGCGCACCAGGCGCACGGCCTTGCCCAGCAGGGCGTTTTCCACTTGCTGGCGCAGGTCGGGCTGGGGTTCGTCGAGGCGCACGCGCACCTCCAGCCAGGGCTGGCGCTGGGTGTCGGCCAGCAGATCGACGTCGGGCAACTGCGCCAGTTGCTTGAGGATCTCGGCCAGGGGCGCGGCGTCCAGGCGTTGCAGATGCACGGCGCGGGGGATCAGGCGCGGTTCGACGCTGACCAGGGTTGCACCGTCCAGTTGCACGTCGAGGATCTGGTGTTGATAGCCGATTTCGGAAAACGACAGCGGGATCGGCGAGCCGCAATAACGGATGCGTTCCTCGCCATTGACCCGCTGGGGCTTGTGCAAATGGCCGAGGGCGACATAGCTGACACTGGCATCGAACAGACTGGCCGGCAGCGCTTCGGCATTGCCGATGATCAGGCTGCGCTCGGAGTCTTCCGACACCGAGCCACCGGCCATATGTGCGTGGCTGATGGCAACCAGCGCCTGGCCCGGCTGGCGCTTGGCGTTGGCTGCGGCGATCAGGCGCTCATGCACCTGGCCGATGCCCTTGAGGTAATCGTCGCCCAACAGCGCACCGGTGACTTCGGCCGGGCGCAGGAACGGCAGCGCCAGGCACCAGCCGGCTACGGCGCCGGTTTTGTCCGGCAGGGCAATCAGCAAGCGCTCCACATCCAGTTGCCCGTCATCCAGCCACAGCACCCGGCCCAGGGCATGGGTACGCAAACGCCGCATCAATGGCGCCGGCAGCTCAATGCGCGAGCCGGAGTCGTGGTTGCCGGCGATCATCACAACGGTCATGTCGGGGTTCTGTTCATGAGCGTTGATGATGAAGTCATACAGACGCTCCTGGGCCTTGAGGGGCGGGTTGACCGTATCGAAGATATCGCCAGCGATCAGCAGCACATCGGGGCCGTGCAGCTTGATCTGGCCCAGCAGCCAGTCGAGGAAACAAGCGTGCTCGAAGTCGCGTTCCTGGCCGTGGAGGTTTTGGCCCAGGTGCCAGTCGGAGGTGTGAAACAGACGCAAGGCGAACTCCGTGGGGAATAGGTAAAGGAGTGGAGTTTACCTGTAAATGGTAACGAGGCGCCCAAGATCAAGAACCGAGCGCGAAGCTGCATCCTTTGTAGGAGCTGGCTTGCCTGCGATGGCGATGGGTCAGCCAAGACATTTATTGGCTGATACACCGCCATCGCTGGCAAGCCAGCTCCTACAGCTGAGTTCACCGTCGGTACAGCGTGGGCGGTTACTTGGGATACAGCGGCGGCAAGCTGGTGCTGTCGGCCACCGGGGCCTGTTCGCGTTCGGCCATGGGAATGGCCTTGACTGCCCGCCACAACTCTTCGCCCTGCCAATATTGGCCGCTTTCGCTGTAGAGCGCGCCGTTCAACCCATCCAGGGCATCGGACAGCGGCACAAACCGCGCCGCCATCTCTGCCAGGGTTTCCGGTTGCTGGCGTGCCCAGGCGTCCAGCGCCTGGCGCGTGGCCTGAGGGTCGTTGGCTTGGCTCGCACGCCGCAGGTCGTCGAGCAAGGTGCGGGGGCTGGGCCCGGTCTGGGCGGCGCGTTGGATCGCCGGGCGGGAGCGGGCGCGCCACCACAGGCCGAAGCCGAGCAGGGTGGTGCAGGCGAGGAACAGGCTGGTGAGCTGCCAGATCCACAGGCGGCCATCGTCCGGTGCGGTGATCACGGTGGGGGTGGCCGGGGTGTCGACCACCAGGCTCGGGTTGACCGCCACCTGCAGGGTGCGGGCCGGCAGGCTGGTGCGCTCCAGGTGGTCTTCGTGGGTGTTCCACCACACCACTTCCACGGCGGGCAATTCCAGGGCGCCGGCGCGGTTGGGTACCAGGGCTTCGCGGTCTTCACGGCTGCCGATCACCCCGCGCTCGCTGTTCTGGTTGCTCAGCACCGGCTGGTCGGGGTAGCGCCGCAGGCCGGCGATTTCGGTGCTGGGCAGCGCGGGCAACTGGGCGCTGGCCAGGCCTTCGGCCTTGAGGGTAAGGATGCGGGTCAGGGAGTCGCCGACTTGCACGTTTGTAGGTTCCGGGTTCCAGCTTTCGCCCAGGCTCAGGCTGCGCGCCGGCAGCCAGGGGGCGTCCGCTGGATAGAGCGCAGGCTTGGGCTTGACCGCCAGGGGGATCTCGGTGGAATTGACATGCAACAGCTTGCCGGGCCTGGGCGCCTGGGGCGCGGTGCCCTGGGCCGGGCGTGGTTCGACCATGGTGGCGCTGAACATTTGCGCGGGGATCAGCAGTTGCCCGCTGTGCTGCGGGTAGATCCCGTAGCGCATTTCGATCACGCCATGGCGCACGCCGTTGATGACTTTTTCATAGGTGCGCGAATCACCCACTGGCTCGACGCGCGCGTCAGACAACTGCAAGGGCGTAAGGACGCTGTCGTCATACAGCGCCACCGAATGGTAGATACGCACGGTCAGCAGGGCCTGGGCCTGCACATATACGCTGTCCTCATCGAGGCTGGCTTCGATGAATACTGGTTCGAGCTGGTTGTCGCTGTCCTGGCCGAGGGTTTCGTCCACTTGCAGGCTGATCGGCTGGGTCTTGAATTCGCCCAGTTGCAGCGCTGGGATCACCACAGTGCCGGTGGTCTTGGGCTGCAAGGTGATGATCCAGCGGGTGGTGGCGTGGTTGCTGCCGTCGAGGGTGGTGAGCTGGTTGATCTGGCGGGTGCCGCGTACGTCGAACAGCGGGTCGAGGGGCGACAGGTCCGGCTTGCCGAACTGGGTAACGTCATCGGACTCGATTGTCAGCTCCACCGTTTCCCCGGAATTGACGCGGCTGCGGTCGATACTGGCGGCCAGGTCGGCCGCCTGGGCGTGACCGGCCCACAGCGCTAGCGATAAGACAAATGGGGTGCAGCGGCTCATCGAGTCTTGTCCTGATGTTGTTGCTGTTCGTACCAGAATTTGCGTCGCAACAACTCTCCGGGGTTGTCCGGGATCTGTCGCAGCCATTGTTCCAGGGCCTGGCGGTGCTCCTCGTCGAGGTTGGCATCGGCCGGGCGCAAGGGGGGCGTGGTGGTCTGTTCGTCGCCCAGTTCGCTGCCGGGTACTTCGTTGTTGCCCGCGGTGGGCGGGGTGCCGGTTTGTGTCTCGCCGGTGCCCGCCTGGCCTGCGCCCTGGGGCGATTGCTCGCCGCCGTTGGTTTGCTGGCTGTTGTCGCCTGGTTGCGCAGTTTGGCCGGGTTGGGGGGATTCGTCATCCTCGTTTTTTTCGGGGGCTGGCGGCTCGGGCTCCGGTTCTTCAAGGAGCAGGCGTTCCACCAGGGCTTTGTTTTTCAGGGCCGGCTGCAGGTCGGGCTGGGCTTCCAGGGCCTGTTCATAGGCGTCTATCGCGGCTTCCAGCTCGCCGGCGCGGGCCAGGGCATTGCCTCGATTGTAGTGGGAGTAGGCGTCACTGCCCTCGGCAAAGCGCCGGGCCGCCTCGGCGTAGTTGCCCGCTTCATACAGGGCCACACCTTGCCATTGTGGGTTCTCAAAGTGTTCGGCGGCTTCGGCCGGGCGTTTGTGCTTGAGCAGGTACTGGCCTTGTTGGTCGGGGCGCAGCCACAGGTCATCAAAGCTGAACGCATAGCTTGGTTGCGGCGCCGCCAGCAGTAGCAGCGGCAGGCAGAACAGCCAGCCACGGCGCCCGGCGCAGGCGGCGAGCAGCAGCAGGGGCAGCAAAAACCAGTAACCCTGGTCGGCCCAGGTATCCAGTTGCAGGCGCTGGCCGTCGTCGCGCAGGTTTTGCGGGCCGTCCAGCAGGCCCAGGCTGCGCAGGTCTTTGTCGTCCAGGCGGGCCTGACGATAGCGGCCGCCCATTTCACTGGCGAAGGCCTTGAGCGTCGGGCTGTCCAGGCGCGGGATGAGGATCGCGCCTTGTTCGTCCTTGAGGAACTCGCCGCTTTCCTGAGTCACCGGCGTGCCTTCACGGCTGCCAATGCCCAGGATCGACAGGCTCGGTGCCTGCCCTTGCAGCAGCAGGCGAATGCCCTGGCGCTCCTGCTTGGACAGCGACGAGCCAATCAACAACAGGCGACCCTGGCCCAGGCCGCCGTGCTTGAGCAGGCCCAGGGCTTTTTCCACCGCGAGGTCAGCGCGATGGCCGGCCTCGGGCATGATCGACGGGCGCAGGGCTTCCAGAAGGTTGCGGCTGGTGGCCAGGTCGTCGGACAGCGGCACCAGTGTGTGGGCGCTACCGGCATACACGACGATGGCGGTCTGCGCGTCACTGCGCGCCTGCAGCAGGTCCACCAGCTTGCGCCGTGCCTGCTCCAGGCGGTTGGGCGGGCTGTCGGTGGCGAGCATCTCGGGGGTCAGTTCCAGCAACACCACCAGCGGGTCGGCGGGTTTCTGGCTGATCTGCTCGACCCGTTGCCAGCCTGGGCCGAGCAAGGCCAGCAGGGCCAGCAGCCAGGCCAGGCCCAGCAGCAGCCACGGCGATTTGCTCTCCCGGCCATTGCCGCCACTGAGCAGGGCCGCGTGGAAGGCCGGCGGCAGGATCATCTGCCAGCGCCCAGCGCGTTTTTGCCGATGCCACAGTTGCCACAGCAACCAGCCGAGCACGGGCAGTAGCAACAACCACCAGGGACGGAACCAGTGCGGCCATAAAGCGATCATCGACGCCTCCGCAAACGCAGGCGTTGAAGGCGTTGGCGCCATTGTGGGTGCTGTTGCAGGAAATGGCCCTTGGTCGAGAGTTTATTGAGCAGCCGTTGCAAGGCGTTATCCGGCCAGCGTTCCTGGATCACCAACAGCAGGCTGAGAAACAGCGCCAGCGCCAGGGGCCCGCTATACAACGCCTGGGCCGGGCGGGCCTGGGTCGGCTGTTGCGCCACCGGCTCCAACTGGTCGAGGGTTTGCTTGATCGCTTGCAGCTCGGCACCGTCATGGGCGCGGAAATATTGCCCGCCGGTCGCCGCGGCGATGGCCTTGAGCGCCGGCTCGTCCAGATCCAGGCTGGGATTGAGGCCGAGCATGCCCAGGGTCCCGGTCTGTTCGGGGTTGGCGCCAATGCCGATGGGGTAGATCTTCACGCCTTCTTCGGCGGCCAGGCGGGCGGCGATCAGTGGGTCGATTTCGCCGCCGTTGTTGGCGCCGTCGGTGACCAGGATCAACACCCGGCTTTGTGCCGGGCGTTGCCGCAGGCGCTTGAGGGCCAGGCCGATGGCGTCGCCAATCGCGGTATTTTTTCCGGCAATGCCGATGCGCGCCTCGTCCAGCCAGGTGCGCACGGTACGCCGGTCGAAGGTCAGCGGCGCTTGCAGGTAGGCCTGGCTGCCAAACAGGATCAGGCCCACGCGATCGCCTTCGCGGCTTTCGAGAAAGTCCCCCAGCAGGTGCTTGACCAGGCTCAGGCGGCTGACGTCTTCGTCCTGCCATTGCATATCGGGGAAGTCCATGGAGCCCGACACATCCACCGCCACCAGCAGGTCGCGGCCGCTGGCGGCAATCGGCAGCGGCTCGCCGAGCCATTCCGGGCGGGCGGCGGCGGTCAGCAACAACAGCCATAGCACCACGAACGGCGCTTGTTGGCGCCAACCCGGCAGATTGATGCGCGCACGGCGCCGGGCCAGGCCTTCGAGGTCGCCGAGGAAACTGACCTTCAACGCCGGCTCGCCGCTGTCGGCCACTGGCAGGATCAGGCGCATCACCCACGGCAAGGGCAACAGGGCAAAGACCCACGGCCAGGCGAACTCAAACATGTTTGCGAATCCAGGTGTCGACCGCTTGCGTGAGGCCGGCGATGGCCTTGTCGTCGAGTTTGCATTCGGGTTTGTAGGCGCCTTCCACCAGGACCATCCAGCGCGTCAGGCCGGCCGCCGGGCAGCGGTTGTCAAGAAAGGCCAGCCATTTGCGCCCGTTGAGGGTGTGGCTCTGGCTGTAGGGGTAGTCGTTGCGGCACAGGCGTTTGAGCAGGCCATTGAGCTGCTGCAGCCAGGCGCCGGCCGGTGCGCCATCGTAGGGTTTGGGCATCAGCGCCAGCTCCGCGAGGGCGGCGATGCGCAGAGGGTCCAGCGGTTGCTCGGCCCGGGCCAGCGGGCGTTTGCCGGGCAGAAAGCGCCGCAGCCACCACACGCCCCAGCCCGCCAGGGGGATCAGCACCAGTAACAGCCACCAGCCCGGCGCCGGCGGCCAGAAACCAATGGCCGGCGGGGCGATCAGCGGTTGCAACGAGTCCAGGCTGCTCATGGCTTTTTCACCGGGCGCTGTGGGTTGAGGTATTCACGTAGCTGCTCGACCATTTCGCTCTGGGTACTCAATGGCATCAGCAGCACCCGCAGCTTCTGCGCGAGCAGTTCCCAACGGGCGATGCGGGCTTCGGCCTGGGCCTTGTAGGCCTGGCGCAGCTCGAAGTTCAAGGTGTCGATTTCCAGTTGTGCGCCGCGCTCGGCAAAACGCAGCAGGCCGGCGGCGGGGAGGGCGTGGTCCAGCGGGTCTGAGACCGGCAGCAGCAGCAGGTCGCAATGGCGCGACAGCAGGCTCAGTTGCTGCTCGGCGCCTTCGGTGAGGGCGCGTTCATCGCAGATCACGATAACCAGGCTGCCGGGGCGTAGTACCTCGCGGCCACGGCGCAGGGCCATGCCCAGGGCATCGGCTTCGGGGCGGCTCTCGGTGTTCAGGCTCTGGTTGACTCGCACCAGGCGGTTGAGCAGTTGCAGCAGGCTTTGTTTGCTGCGCCGGGGCTTGATCTCGTAGTGCTCGTTATCCCCGAACACCAGGCCGCCGACCCGGTCGTTGTGCCCCAGCGCGGCCCAGCCGATCAGGCTCGCGGCCTGGGCGGCGAGGACCGACTTGAACATCAGCCCGGAGCCGAAAAACAGCCGGCAGCTTTGCTCGACCATGATAAAGATCGGCCGCTCCCGCTCTTCATGGAACAGCTTGGTGTGCGGCTCCTGGGTGCGGGCGGTGACGCGCCAGTCGATGGTGCGCACATCGTCGCCGGCCTGGTACACCCGCACCTGGTCGAAGTCGACGCCGCGCCCGCGCAATTTGGAATGGTGCAGGCCGATCAGCGGGCTGCGTTGGCTCGGCGTGGAAAACAGTTGCACCTCCCGCACGCGATGCCGCATCTCGATCAATTCGCTGAGGGAAACACGGATTCCATCGCCGGCGTTCATGGGGATCAAGCGACGGCAACGACGTCGAGAATGCGTTGCACCACGCGGTCCTGGTCGATGCCGGCCGCTTCGGCTTCAAAGGACAGGATGATGCGGTGGCGCAGCACGTCGAACAGCACCGCCTGGATATCTTCCGGGCTGACAAAGTCGCGCCCGGCCAGCCAGGCGTGGGCGCGGGCGCAGCGGTCGAGGGCGATCGAGCCCCGGGGGCTGGCGCCGTAGGCTATCCACTCGGCCATTTCCGGGTCGAACTTGGCTGGCGTGCGCGTGGCCATGACCAGTTGCACCAGGTATTCTTCCACGGCATCGGCCATGTACAGGCCGAGGATTTCCTTGCGCGCGGCAAAGATCGCCTGCTGGCTGACCCGCCGCTCGGGCTTGGTCTCGCCGTTGAGCGCTTCGCCACGGGCCTGTTGCAGGATGCGCCGCTCCACGGCGGCATCGGGGAAGCCGATCTTGACGTGCATCAGGAAGCGGTCGAGCTGGGCTTCGGGCAGGGGATAGGTGCCTTCCTGCTCGATGGGGTTTTGCGTGGCCATCACCAAGAACAGCGGCGACAGCTCGTAGGTACTGCGCCCGACACTGACCTGGCGCTCGGCCATGGCTTCGAGCAGCGCCGACTGCACCTTGGCCGGGGCGCGGTTGATTTCGTCCGCCAGCACCAGGTTGTGGAAGATCGGCCCTTGCTGGAACACGAAGCTGCCGGTTTCCGGGCGATAGATCTCGGTGCCGGTGATATCGGCGGGCAACAGGTCGGGGGTGAACTGGATACGATGGAACTGTGCTTCGATCCCTTCGGCAAGCTCCTTGATGGCCTTGGTCTTGGCCAGGCCGGGAGCGCCTTCTACCAGCATATGGCCGTCGGCGAGCAGGGCAATGAGCAAGCGCTCAATGAGTTTTTCCTGGCCGAGAATCTGCGTAGAAAGAAAGGTTCGCAGCGCGAGCAGCGCTTCACGATGTTCCATCGATGACGGTTCCTGGAAAGATGAGCCTGGGGATTGTGAAAAACGCCAAGGCCTGGGGCGCTTACTTTAATGCATTGGAGGGGCTGGCGACTAACGAACCGGGGGGTATTTTTTGCGGCTTGCAGCAAAGGCCTGAGGTTTTTGGCGTTGATGAGGGCCCCATCGCGGGCAAGCCCGGCTCCCACAGGTGGGAGCGGGCTTGTCAGGTCGCCCCATCGCTGCGATGGCGATTTAGCAGCCGCCAGTCAAAGCGTGCGGATGTAGGTGCCAGTGCCCTTGAGAATGTTCTGCAAGGTTTCTTCTACCTCGGCCATGTCCGACTCGGCGGTGGCGTGGTTGATCAGCAGGTGATCATTGCCGCCCAGCGCATCCTTATCTGCCGCACCGATCTCCACCAGCAGGGTGGTCGCGCTCAAGGTGATCTTCAAGCCATCCAGGGTCGAAGGCTCGTAGTCCCAGGTCAGCTCCACCTCGTCCTCATCCGGATAACGGGACAGCATGAACATCTCGCCCTGGGTGCCGTGGCAGCACAGCATGGCCATGTTGTCTTCTTCGTCATCGCAAGGGGTGGCGAGCAGGTGGGCGGTGGTCAGTTGCATGTGGAGTCCTGTGTGGAAAGGCGGCGACAAGGCCGGCAGGCTGTAATTCTGCCATTACCTCGGGCTTTGTGTCGGCTTTTGTGTCAAACGGGCATCAGGGAATGAAGGCCCAGGCGCTGATTGTGCTGCTGATCGGTTTAAAGGCATTGCCCAGGCCACTGGTAAACAGCGGTACAAAGGTTTTCGCCGTGCCTTCGCTGATGAGCTTGTCTGCCTCGGGGCGCTTATTGATATAGCTGTCAATGCCAACGCCGAGCTCTGCTGCACCCACTGAGACGCTCGCTACTGTCAGTGCAGCGCCCAGCGGTGGGAAAGCGATACCTAGCGGAGCTAAAAGCAGCAGCCCATATTTGGCCCAATTCAAATACTTGAAGGCCGTCTTTGCCGTGACGTCGCGATTCAGTACGAATTGAAAGCGAGTGGCGTTTTTCAGGTCTTGCTCGGTGCGTTGCTGCAGTTCCTCAAACGGGTTCCCTTGGACTACCTGGCCATCGAATAGGCCGCCCTCGTCAAAGTACCCGAGCTTTTCTTGCGTAGCGACAGGAAGGTCACTGTTAAGCACATTACGGGTGTTGTCTATGAGCGCATCAATGCCTTTGGACAGGAATTCATCGGGACGGTCCTGGGGGCGGAAGTACAGTTTGAAACTGTCGACTTGTTGCGGGTCCTTCAATTGTTCGGCCAGCCACTTATTCATGTGTTTCTTGGAGTCGAAGCCTTTCAACATGGACCCATGGCCAGGCAGGTACAACAAGACCCGTCCTGTGGACTTATCCAAAGTGTAAAAGGCGCGCATGTTAAAACCTTTGAACGTGAGGAATTTGGTTTGCAGATTTGGATCAGCCTTGTAGGGCTGTATCAGGTCATTGTGACTAAGGGACAGGTAACTTTGGTCGGCCGGTAGTCCTGCGGCACCCATGGCGATCTGTCGATCGTTTTCGCTCAGGGACCTGTGCGACGCCTGCAAGAAGGCGCCTCTGGAGGCTTGGGCATAGGCATGGCGGGAATTGCTGTTCCAGTAACTGTTCAGATACTGGTCATAGGGGGATTTATAACTGTTATCCCAAACCATCTGTTTGAAGTCGGTGGCGCTGATATCGACTCTATTGCTTGCATCATAGAGATGGGCAGTCGCTTGCGACGGCTCAGTGTAAATACCTTGAAAGTGGCTGGTGAACCCCGATTCATTTGGGCGCGCGAACCTGCCAAAGCCGTCAGGGTCGTGGGTATGTGTTGAGCTTTGTCTTATTTCAAAGGGCCCGTCTTCTTTTGAACGTAGCGCCCCGTGGAACTCAGGTTCGTCCTGCTGGTTGAGCCTTGCTGCCTGGGTCAGTGATATTTTTTGAACAATGACCCCGCTATATGGTGGGGCGTTAGTGCGGTGATCATATTGAATGCTCACTAAGTAAGTTTTATCGGGGTCAATATCTTTACCGAACGTTTGCTTGATCTGGCGCCTGACGTGGAGCGAAGTGACTTCGTCCGGTGTCTTGGGGTAGGTGTAGTCGGTGATGAGTTGTTGCACGGCCTTATTGGTGGCTACGGGCGCTTTGAAACAGGCCGCCGTAAGGTCTTGCCCTGCAGTGACTGCACTACCCGGACGTGATGGTGCAGGGGGCTGCATGCAAGGGGGCTGGTGCCCTGGCAGCGGGGTGCGGAGGGCGGGGGAATATACGTTCAATAGCGCCTCGTTGAGTGGTCATAGAGCCTTTGTCGAAGGAAATACCTGCTCAAACTAAGTGACTCAATATTGAAATACGGTTCCTGCGCGGAGTTAGGAATTAGATTTTACGGATGTATGAAGTTTTACCGGGCGGCAGGTTGATCATGCCTGCGTGGCGGCTGCGCTTTTAATGCTCAACCTACACCTGAGCGGTAGGAAGGGTTGCTCTTGGTGCAACCGCGCAATGCCGTGTGTTGACCGAATATGTCGCAGTGCAGCAAGCAGCCAGCTTGCCGCACTCGTTAAGCTGCGCAACGGATGTGCCTTTTGCGTGACTCTGACCTGCCCGCCGTACCGTCATGCGCAGGGGGTACTTCCAGTGGACGTCGAATGTGACCTCATTGACTTGTCCAGCTTCACCCACCTGTCACCCTGATTCGTTTATGGTGTTTATCATCATCACCTGCGAACAGAAATGACGGTCTCCCCACCAGGGGATAACACGCGACGCTTCCATCAATAACAAGCCCAAGCGGAGTACCACAGATGGCGTTCTTCACCGCAGCCAGCAAAGCCGACTTCCAGCATCAACTGCAAGCGGCACTGGCGCAGCACATCAGTGAACAGGCACTGCCACAAGTGGCGCTGTTCGCTGAACAATTCTTCGGCATTATTTCCCTGGACGAGCTGACCCAGCGTCGCATGTCCGACCTGGCCGGTTGCACCCTGTCTGCCTGGCGCCTGCTTGAGCGCTTTGATCACACCCAGCCGCAAGTGCGAGTGTACAACCCCGATTACGAACGCCACGGCTGGCAGTCGACCCACACGGCGGTCGAGGTCTTGCACCACGACCTGCCGTTCCTCGTCGACTCGGTGCGCACCGAACTGAACCGCCGCGGCTACAGCATCCATACCCTGCAAACCACGGTACTGAGCGTGCGCCGTGGCAAGAAGGGCGAGTTACTGGAAATCCTGCCCAAGGGCACCCAGGGCGAAGACGTCCTGCAAGAATCGCTGATGTACCTGGAGATCGACCGCTGCGCCAATGCCGCCGAGCTGAATGTCCTGAGCACGGAACTTGAGCAGGTGTTGGGCGAGGTGCGCGTGGCCGTGGCTGATTTCGAGCCGATGAAGGCCAAGGTCCAGGAACTGCTGGCCGGTATCGACAACAGCCAGTTCGCCATCGAAGGCGAAGAAAAGGCCGAGATCAAGAGCTTCCTGGAATGGCTGGTGGGCAACCACTTCACCTTCCTGGGCTACGAAGAGTTTGTGGTGCATGACGAGCAGGACGGCGGTCATCTGGAATATGACGCCACTTCCTTCCTCGGCCTGACCAAACTGCTGCGCGCCGGCCTCACCGCTGAAGACCTGCGCATCGAAGATTACGCCGTGGCCTATCTGCGCGAGCCGACTGTATTGTCGTTCGCCAAGGCTGCGCACCCAAGCCGTGTGCACCGTCCGGCTTACCCGGACTACGTGTCGATCCGCCAGATCGATGCCGATGGCAAGGTCATCAAGGAATGCCGCTTCATGGGCCTCTACACCTCCTCGGTGTACGGCGAAAGCGTGCGGGTGATTCCTTATATCCGCCGCAAGGTCGCGGAAATCGAGCGCCGCTCGGGCTTCCAGGCCAAGGCGCACCTGGGCAAGGAACTGGCCCAGGTGGTTGAAGTACTGCCTCGCGACGACCTGTTCCAGACCCCGGTGGACGAGCTGTTCAGCACCGTGATGTCGATCGTGCAGATCCAGGAACGCAACAAGATCCGCGTGTTCCTGCGCAAAGACCCGTACGGTCGTTTCTGCTACTGCCTGGCCTACGTGCCGCGTGATATCTACTCCACCGAAGTGCGCCAGAAGATCCAGCAAGTGCTTATGGATCGCCTCAAGGCCTCGGATTGCGAGTTCTGGACCTTCTTCTCCGAGTCCGTGCTGGCCCGTGTCCAGCTGATTTTGCGGGTTGACCCGAAGAACCGCCTGGATATCGACCCTCTGCTTTTGGAAAAAGAAGTGGTGCAGGCCTGCCGCAGCTGGCAGGACGACTACGCGAGCCTGGTGGTCGAGAGCTTCGGCGAAGCCCACGGCACCAACGTGCTGGCGGACTTCCCCAAAGGCTTCCCTGCAGGCTACCGCGAGCGTTTCGCCGCGCATTCAGCCGTGGTCGACATGCAGCATCTGTTGAACCTGACGGAAGCCAAGCCACTGGTGATGAGCTTCTACCAGCCTTTGGGCCACGTGACCGGCCAGCAGGAATTGCACTGCAAGCTGTATCACGCCGATACCCCACTGGCGCTGTCCGACGTGTTGCCGATCCTTGAAAACCTCGGCCTGCGTGTGCTCGGTGAGTTCCCGTACCGCCTGCGTCACGCCAATGGCCGCGAGTTCTGGATCCACGACTTTGCGTTCACCGCCGCCGAAGGCCTGAACCTCGATATCCAGCAGCTCAACGACACCCTGCAGGACGCGTTCGTGCATATCGTCAACGGCGACGCCGAGAACGATGCGTTCAACCGCCTGGTACTGACCGCCGGCCTGCCATGGCGTGACGTTGCACTGCTGCGTGCCTACGCCCGTTACCTGAAGCAGATCCGCCTGGGCTTCGACCTGGGTTATATCGCCAGCACCCTGAACAACCACACCGACATCGCCCGCGAGTTGACCCGGTTGTTCAAGACCCGCTTCTACCTGGCGCGCAAGCTCACCGCCGACGACCTGGAAGACAAGCAGCAACGCCTGGAGCAAGCGATCCTCACTGCCCTGGACGACGTGCAGGTGCTCAACGAGGACCGGATCCTGCGACGCTACCTGGACCTGATCAAGGCCACCCTGCGCACCAACTTCTACCAGACTGATGCCAACGGCCAGAACAAGTCGTACTTCAGCTTCAAGTTCAACCCCCACGCCATTCCCGAGCTGCCCAAGCCTGTGCCGAAGTTCGAGATCTTCGTCTACTCGCCGCGCGTCGAAGGCGTGCACCTGCGCTTTGGCAACGTCGCTCGCGGCGGCCTGCGCTGGTCCGACCGTGAAGAAGACTTCCGTACCGAAGTGCTGGGTCTGGTCAAAGCCCAGCAGGTGAAGAACTCGGTGATCGTGCCGGTCGGCGCCAAGGGCGGCTTCCTGCCGCGTCGCCTGCCATTGGGCGGCAGCCGCGACGAGATCGCGGCCGAGGGCATCGCCTGCTATCGCATCTTCATTTCCGGCCTGTTGGACATTACCGACAACCTGAAAGACGGCGCCCTGGTGCCTCCGTTGAACGTGGTGCGCCACGACAACGATGACCCGTACCTGGTAGTGGCGGCCGACAAAGGCACCGCGACCTTCTCCGACATCGCCAACGGTATCGCCATCGACTACGGCTTCTGGCTGGGGGATGCGTTTGCCTCCGGTGGCTCGGCCGGTTATGACCACAAGAAAATGGGCATCACCGCCAAGGGCGCGTGGGTCGGGGTGCAGCGTCACTTCCGTGAGCGCGGCATCAACGTGCAGCAAGACAGCATCACGGTGGTCGGCGTTGGCGACATGGCCGGTGACGTGTTCGGTAACGGCTTGCTCATGTCCGACAAGCTGCAATTGGTCGCCGCCTTCAACCACCTGCATATCTTCATCGATCCAAACCCGAACCCGGCCACCAGCTTCATCGAGCGCCAGCGCATGTTCGAGCTGCCGCGTTCGGCCTGGTCGGACTACGACACCAGCATCATGTCCGAAGGCGGCGGTATCTTCTCGCGTAGCGCCAAAAGCATTGCCATCTCGCCACAGATGAAAGAACGCTTCGACATCCAGGCCGACAAGCTGACCCCGACCGAGCTGCTGAACGCCTTGCTCAAGGCACCGGTGGACCTGTTGTGGAACGGCGGTATCGGCACCTACGTCAAAGCCAGCACCGAAAGCCACGCCGATGTGGGCGACAAGGCCAACGACGCGCTGCGCGTCAACGGCAACGAGCTGCGCTGCAAGGTAGTGGGTGAGGGCGGTAACCTGGGCATGACCCAGCTGGGTCGTGTGGAATTCGGCCTCAATGGCGGCGGTTCCAACACCGACTTTATCGACAACGCCGGTGGTGTGGACTGCTCCGACCACGAAGTGAACATCAAGATCCTGCTCAACGAAGTGGTGCAGGCGGGCGACATGACCGACAAGCAACGCAACCAGTTGCTGGCGAGCATGACCGACGAAGTCGGCAGCCTGGTGTTGGGCAACAACTACAAGCAGACCCAGGCCCTGTCCCTGGCCGCTCGCAAAGCCTACGAGCGTGCGGCGGAGTACAAGCGCCTGATGAGCGACCTGGAGGGCCGTGGCAAGCTGGACCGCGCCATCGAGTACCTGCCGACCGAGGAGCAGCTCGTCGAGCGCGCCGCGACTGGCAAGGGCCTGACGCGCCCGGAACTGTCGGTGCTGATTTCCTACAGCAAGATCGACCTCAAGGAAGCGCTGCTCAAGTCCCTGGTGCCGGATGACGACTACCTGACCCGCGACATGGAGACCGCGTTCCCACCGAGCCTGGTGGCCAAGTTCTCCGAGGCCATGCGTCGCCACCGCCTCAAGCGCGAGATCGTCAGCACCCAGATCGCCAACGACCTGGTCAACCACATGGGCATCACCTTCGTGCAACGCCTCAAAGAGTCGACCGGCATGAGCCCGGCGAACGTGGCGGGCGCCTATGTGATCGTGCGTGACATCTTCCACCTCCCGCATTGGTTCCGGCAGATCGAAGCCCTGGATCACCAGGTCTCCGCCGAGGTGCAACTGGCGCTGATGGACGAGCTGATGCGCCTGGGCCGTCGGGCTACCCGCTGGTTCCTGCGCAGCCGTCGCAACGAGCAGGACGCCGCGCGCGATGTGGCGCACTTCGGTCCGCACCTGGCAGCGTTGGGCCTCAAGCTCGACGAACTGCTGGAAGGCCCGACCCGCGAAGGCTGGCAGAACCGTTACCAGGCCTATGTCGAAGCCGGTGTACCGGAGCTGTTGGCGCGCATGGTTGCTGGCACCACGCACCTGTACACCTTGCTGCCGATCATCGAAGCCGCTGACGTTACCGGCCAGAGCGCTGCCGATGTGGCCAAGGCCTACTTCGCCGTGGGCAGCGCCCTGGACTTGCCGTGGTACCTGCAGCAGATCAGCGATCTGCCGGTGGGCAACAACTGGCAGGCCCAGGCCCGCGAAGCCTTCCGCGATGACGTGGACTGGCAGCAACGGGCGATCACCATCAAGGTTCTGCAAATGGCCGATGCGCCAGAAGACATGGAAGCCCGCGTGGCCCTGTGGCTGGAGCAGAACGCGAGCATGGTCGAGCGCTGGCGCGCGATGATGGTGGAAATCCGTGCTGCGGTCGGTACGGACTACGCCATGTACGCGGTGGCCAATCGGGAACTGTTGGACCTGGCAATGAGTGGTCAAGCGGTGCTGTAATCGGCTGCTGGAGCGTTAAAGCAAAGCCCCGTCTCGCGAGAGACGGGGCTTTTTTGTGGGTTCGGCACAAGGTGGGGCGTATGCAAAATTTGCTGCCCCGACCGCCCCCTGTGGGAGCTGGCTTGCCCGCGATAGCGGCAGTCCAGTCACTGTTGCTGGCGGCTGACCCACCGCCATCGCAGGCAAGCCAGCTTCCACATTTGAATCTCTATGGGCTTACGCGAGTTTTGCTTGCAGATGATCCAGATGGTGGGTCATCAAGCATGCTGCCGTACCCGCATCCCGTCGCTCCACCGCTTCGACAATCTCTGCCTGCTCAAGCCAGGCGCCGGTGAACGCCCCTTGCCGGGCAATGACCAGCGAGGTCAACGGCACCAGGCTGTTGAGAAACTGCGCCAATGGCCGGTTGCCCGCAATGGCCGCCAGCAACAGGTGAAACTCGCCGTACAGGCGGATGGCCGGGCCTTGCTGGCCCTGCTCGACGCACGCCCGCTGGCGGGCCACCAGTTCGCGCAGGCGCCGCACCTGCCCAGGGCTGGCCTGTACGCACGCCAACTGGACCACGGTCACTTCCATCAAGCGCCGCGCCTCAAGCATATGTTGCACCTGCTCGGCATCCGGCGCCGCCACCTGGGCGCGCAGGTTGGGGCGCAGGATGATCACTTGCTGCTCGGCCAGGCGCGCGAGGACCCGGCGCAGCACGCTGCGGCTGACGCCAAATTGCTGGGCCAGGCCTTCTTCGGTAAAGCGGCTGGTGGGCACGATACGTTGTTCGAGGATGGCATCGAACAGTCGTGGGTAGAGGTCATCCACCGATGGCCGTTTACCGGGCACCAGGCGCATGGCGGGTGGGGCGGTGACAGCAAAAGTGCGTTGCAGGGCGTGAGCGCTCATGGCCAGCCTCCAGAGTCAGTTGCCGAGATGGTCGTCGGGAATATTCAGGGCGGTGCCCATGCGCTGGCCCTCGTTGAGGATATGGCGGCGCATTTCGGCGCTGGCCAGGGCGCTGTTCTTGTTGCGGATTGCGCGCACCACGGCTTCGTTTTCCTGCAGGCGCTCGGCCAGGTGTTCGGGGGAATTGCGCAACACCTGAGCGCTTTGCTTGAGGGCGTTGCTGGTCTGCTGCACCACGTTCTGGAAAATCGGGTTGGAGGTCAGGGCGAACAGTTCTTCATGGAAGGCAATGTAGGCGTTCATCCCGGCTTCACTGTCGTTGGCTTCCAGGGCTTCGCGCATGTCCATCAGGGTCAGGCGCAGTTGGCCGATTTCCTTGCTGGTGATGGACTGGGCCACCAGGCCGACGATAAACGGCTCCAGGGTGTAGCGCAGTTGCAGGATATCGGCGAGGCTGGCGTCGGCCACGGCATCATGGGCGTGTGGCTCGCTGACGCTGGTTTCCAGCACGACCACGCCTTTGCCGGGCATCGAGCGCACCAGGCCGAGGGTTTCCAGGACGATCACCGCTTCACGCAGGCTGGGGCGGCTGATACCCAGTTGTTCGGCCAGTTCGCGCTGGCCGGGGAGCATTTCGCCACGCCGCCATTGGCCCCGTGCCAGGGCGGCGCGCAGTTTTTCTACGACTGAATTGACGACGGTTGAGGTGCTGATCACGCCGGGCTCCTTATGTTGCAAACACAAACGGTAAAAATGGCGACGATTAACGGTGGGAGCGGGCTTGCTCGCGATAGCAGTGGATCAGTCAGCACATGTAGGGGCTGACACACCGCTATCGCGAGCAAGCCCGCTCCCACATTCGATCTGCGCTAGAACTCCTGGTGCGCCGGCAGTACCGGCTTCTTGGCCTGGAACGCATACCCTTGCTGCCCCTCCAGTACCTTGTTGGCCCGTTGCAGATCAATGTCCTTTTCCCAGCGGGCAATGGCCACGGTCGCGACGCAGTTGCCGATCAGGTTGGTCAGCGCACGACCAATCCCCATGAACCAATCCACCGCCAACACCAGCACCAGGCCCACCACCGGGATGGCAGGAATAGCCGTCAGGGTGGCCGCCAGAATCACCAGGGCCGAGCCCGGTATGCCGTGGGCGCCCTTGGAGGTGATCAGCGACACCAGCAGGATGGTCAGCAGGTCGGTCATCGACAACGGTGTCCCGGTGGCATTGGCGATAAACACAATGGCCAGGGTCAGGTAGATCGAGAAACCATCGAGGTTGAACGAGTAACCAGTGGGGATCACCAGGCCGACGGTGGAACTGCCAATGCCCAGGTGTTCCAGTTTACGCATGATCTGTGGCAACACCGCGTCGGACGACGCGGTGCCCATCACGATCAGCAACTCTTCGCGAAGGTATTTGAGCAGCGGCAGCATACGCAGGCCCGACAGACGCATCACCGCGCCCAGGATCAGCGCGACAAAGGCCATGCAGGTCAGGTAGAACAGGCCCACCAGGCTGCCCAGGTGCTGCAGCGAATCCAGGCCATAGGTGCTGGTGGTAAAGGCGATGGCGCCGAAAACCCCGATGGGCGCCAGGCGCACGATCATGCCCATGATCCGGAAGATCACATGGCTCAGTTCGTTGATCAGCCGTGAGATGCCCGAAGCCGCTTCGCCCACCAGGTTCAGCGCACTGCCAAACAGCACCGAGAACAACAGCACCTGCAACACGTTGTTGTCGGCGAAGGCCCCGATCACGGAGTTGGGGATCAGGTCCATCAAGAACTGGCTGGTGCCCTTGATATGCTGGCCGCGATCCGCCAATTCATTGAGGCCTGCGGAAGACAGCTGTTCAAGGTGGATATTGGCGCCGCTGCCAATCCCCGTGCTGAAGGCCAGGACCAGGCCGAGCACCAGGGCGATGGTGGTGAGGATCTCAAAATAGATCACCGACTTGAGGCCGATGCGCCCGACTTTTTTCAGGTCGCCCGCGCCGGAAATACCGCTGACCACCACGCAGAACACGATCAGGCCGATCAGCATCTTGATCAGCTTGATAAAGCCGTCACCCAGGGGTTTGAGTTGTGAGGAGAATTCGGGAAGGACCAAGCCGCACGCGATGCCGAGCATCAGGCCTATGACGACTTGCAGGAAAATCGAACGCGAGCACCATCTGAGCATGGGAGGGATCTCTATTCGGTGCCCTGGTGGGTCCAGGGCTTAATTTTTGTGGTCTTACCGGTAAGTCCAGTGCGCGGCCAGTCTACGCTCGGTTTTTTGCAAACTACAAGGGGATGACGGGGTGTTTGTGTACTCCGGTCTTACCAGTTGCTCGGTAACCGTGATGCTTGAGCGGTTGGCGGCCTGGAAAATTTTTCGCTTATCATCCCGGGCTTGGCCGCTGAGGTGATGTATGGATAAGCCGGGACTGACAACCGATGAAGCGGGACTGACCCGCTGTACATGGCGTACGGCCGCCGCCGAATACCCCGAATACCACGATCATGAATGGGGGGTGCCGGTGGCCGAGGATAGGGCGCTGTACGAGAAGATCTGCCTGGAAGGCTTCCAGGCCGGCCTGGCGTGGATCACCATCCTGCGCAAGCGCGAGCATTTTCGGCGGGCCTTCGCCGGTTTTGATTTTCGCCGGGTGGTGCAGTACACCGAGGAGGATGTCCAGCGCCTGATGGCTGATCCTTGCATCGTGCGCAATCGCGCAAAGATCGTCTCGACCATCAACAATGCGCGCCGGGCGTGCGAGCTGGTGGATGAGCACGGCTCGCTGGCGGCGTGGCTGTGGGCGTTTGAACCGACGGCGGCCGAGCGCCCGACGGTGGTGGACATGGCCTATTGGACGGGCAACCCGACGTCGCCGGCTTCGGTACGTTTGTCCAAGGCCTTGAAGAAACGCGGCTGGACGTTCGTCGGGCCGACGACGATGTATGCGTTTATGCAGGCAATGGGCATGGTCAACGATCACTTGGAGGGCTGCGCCTGTCGGCAACCGATCGAAGACCTGCGGCGTCAGTTCAAGCGTCCCTGAATGGTAGGAGCTGGCAAGTCTCCTACCGTTCAGTTTTGCGGTGGCAGGGGCGTCAGCACCTCGGCCTTGTCATCCAGCACCATCACCACCAGCAGCCTGGCCGGCTGGGTCTGGCTGGCATTGCTTGATTCGAAGTGGCGCGAACCGGCGGGTTCGTAGAACGATTGCCCGGCCTTGTAGGTAATGGCCTGTTCATCATTGACGCGCGAGGTGATTTGCCCCTCAAGTACGTAGGCCACTGCCGTGCCAGTATGGCTATGGGGCACGGTGGCCTGGCCCGGCGCGTAATCCACGGTGAGCATGAGGGTTTTCTTGCCGGGTACGTTGCTCAAGGCGTGCTCTTGCAGGACCTTGATCGATTCCTGGTTGTACACCGGCTCGTGGGCAAAGGCGCTAAGCGAAGCCAGCAGAAGGGTGGTGCCGAGCAGTGTTTTCATGGTGCGGGGTTCCCATCGTTTCAGATCCCCTCACCCTACGCCCGGGCGCGCGGCGTACCTATAACCAATCTGCTGGAAAACCCCTCAGCCAATCTGCTGCAGGATATCGCGCACCTTGTCCAGGGACGGGTCGATGTCCAGGGTCTCGATGGCGCCAAAACCGATGATCAGGCCGCTACGCACCGGCGCCTGATGGAAAAACACATCCAGCGGATACAGCCCGACTTCCACCTGCCGCGCCAGTTCGATCAGCAGGGGGATGTTGATCGGCACTTTGCACAGTGCCGCCAGGTGGAAGCCGGCCACGCTGGGCACGGCCTCGAACCAGGGTGACAGGTCGCCGGCCAGGCGGCTGAGAATGCGTTCGCGGCGGCTACTGTAGACGGTGTGACAACGCCGGATGTGCTTGAGCAGGTAGCCTTCGCTGATGAACTTGGCCAGGGCCCATTGCGGCAGGGTCGAGCTGTGCTGGTCGCTCAGTTGCTTGGCCTTGAGCACCGCGCCGCGAATGGCCGGGGGCAGCACCGTATAGCCCAGGCGCAGCTCCGGCAGCAGGGTTTTGGAGAAGGTCCCGACGTAGGCGACGATGCCCCGTGTATCCATACTCTGCAGGGCGTCGGTGGGGCGGCCTTCGTAGCGGAACTCACTGTCGTAGTCGTCCTCGATGACAATCGCGCCCAGGGCCAGCGCCCGCGCCAGCAGCGCTTCGCGGCGTGGCTGGCTCATGGGGATGCCCAATGGAAACTGGTGGGACGGGGTGACGTAGATCAGCCGGGTGCCCTCGGGAATCAACTCGACCTGGATCCCCTGCGCGTCCAGCGGCACGCCGGCCACGGTGGCACCCATGGCTTCGAACAGCAGGCGCGCCGGGGTGTAGCCGGGGTCTTCCATGGCGACAATGCTGCCCGGTTCGAGGACCACGCGGGCGATCAGGTCCAGTGCCTGCTGGGCACCGTTGCACACCACAATGTCGTCATCCCGGCAGTTGACCCCTCGGGAAAACGCGATGTGCCCGGCAATCGCATTGCGCAAGGCCGGCAAGCCCTCGGGCTGGCCGTAGAAACCACTGTTCTGGGCGATGCGCCGCAAGGCGTCCTGGGTGCAGCGCCGCCATTCGTCCTGGGGGAACAGGCTGCGGGTGGTGGCACCGCCGATGAACTCGCAGCGCAACGTGCTCTCGCGCGTCGGGTGGCGCATGGGCGAGGGCAGGGCTTGCCACTTGGCGAGGTTGGCGGCGCAGGCCAGGTCGGCCGCACTTTGCAGGCCCTTCGGCCGCAGCGCATGGGCGCTGACGAAGGTGCCACGGCCGATCTTGCCGATCAGCAGGCCTTCGTAGGTCAGGGTGGTGTAGGTGTCGGACACGGTCTTGCGCGAGATCCCCAACTGCTCGGCCAGCAAGCGGCTGGGGGGCAACTGCGCGCCAGCGGCCAGGCGTCCTGACTCAATGGCGTCGCGCAGTTGCTGGTAAAGCTGTTCGGCCAGGTCCTTGCGGCCCTGGATGACGACGTGCAGTTCCATGTTTCATTCCGAGGCGGTCAATCCTGCCAAGGTTACTCGTATGTACCGGCCACGCCGATCAAAAATGTGGGAGCGGGCTTGCTCGCGAAGACGTCGGCCCAGCAAACATTGATGTTGACTGACCCACTGCTTTCGCGAGCAAGCCCGCTCCCACACAAGCGTGGCTCAGGAGAGGAAGCCACCGTCCACATTCAGCGAAACGCCGGTGGTGTAGGTTGACGCATCGCTGGCCAGGTACAGCACCGCGCCGGCCATTTCGCTGGGGTCGGCTACGCGCTTTAGGGGGATCTGGGCCAGGGCCATGTTCAGGATCGATTCGTTTTTCACCAGCGCCGAGGCGAACTTGGTATCGGTCAGGCCTGGCAGCAGGGCGTTGCAGCGGATGCCGAACGGCGCGCATTCCTTGGCAAACACCTTGGTCATATTGATCACGGCGGCCTTGGTCACCGAGTAGATGCCCTGGAAGTGCCCTGGGGAGATGCCGTTGATCGAGGCCACGTTGATGATGCTGCCGCCGCCGTTCTCGCGCATCAGCTTGCCGGCTTCCACCGACATGAAGAAGTAGCCACGGATGTTCACGTCGACGGTTTTCTGGAACGCGCCGAGGTCCGTGTCCAGCACGTTGCAGAACTGCGGGTTGGTCGCGGCGTTGTTGACCAGGATGTCCAGGCGCCCGAACTGCTGGCGAATGCCGGCAAACACCTCGCTGATCTGCTCCATCTCGCCGATATGGCAGGCGATGGCCGTGGCCTTGCCGCCGGCGGCGATGATCGCATCGGCCACATGCTGGCAGCCGTCGATCTTGCGGCTCGAGACAATCACGTGGGCGCCTTGCTGGGCCAGCAGCTTGGCAATGGCTTCACCGATGCCACGGCTGGCGCCGGAGACAAAAGCGATCTTGCCGTCGAGGTCGAACAGGTTGGTCTTGGACATGGTGGTTCCTTGTCGGGTCAGAGCGTGGATTTGTGGATGACGTTCAGGCTCATCTGCTCCAGCAGCTTGTTCATGTGAATGAACTGCGCGAAGCGTTTGTCCTGGGTCTGGCCATGGAAGAAGCGGTAGTAGATCTGCTGCACGATGCCGGCCAGGCGGAACAGGCCGTAGGTGTAGTAGAAGTCGAAATTGTCGATCTGGATGCCTGAGCGCTCGGCGTAGTAGTCGACAAACTGGCGGCGGGTGAGCATACCGGGAGCGTTGCTCGGTTGGCGGCGCATCAGTTGCACGGGCGCGGGGTCAGCGGCTTCGATCCAGTAGGCGAGGCTGTTGCCCAGGTCCATCAGCGGGTCGCCCAGGGTGGTCAGTTCCCAATCCAGCACGCCGATGATTTGCATCGGGTTGTCGGGGTCGAGGATCACATTGTCGAAGCGATAGTCGTTGTGCACGATGCTTGAGGTGGGGTGGTCGGCGGGCATCTTGTCGTTGAGCCAGGCGCGCACGGCTTCCCATTTCGGGGCGTCGGGGGTCAGGGCTTTCTCGTAGCGATCGCTCCAGCCGCTGATCTGGCGTGCCACGTAACCTTCGGGCTTGCCCAGGTCGGCCAGGCCGCAGGCGTGGTAGTCCACCTGGTGCAGTTCGACGAACTTGTCGATAAAGCTCTTGCACAGGGCTTCGGTGCGTTCTGCGTCCAGGCCCAGCTCCGGCGGCAGGTCCGAGCGCAGGATGATGCCCTTGACCCGCTCCATTACATAGAATTCGGCGCCGATCACCGATTCGTCGGTGCAGTGCACGTAGGCCTTGGGGCAGTAGGGGAAGCCATCCTTGAGCTGGTTGAGAATGCGGAACTCTCGGCCCATGTCGTGGGCTGACTTGGCCTTGTGCCCGAAGGGCGGGCGCCGCAGCACGAATTCCTGTTCGGGGTATTCCAGCAGATAGGTCAGGTTGGAGGCGCCGCCCGGAAACTGGCTGATTCTGGCGCTGCCACTCAGGCCCGGGATATGGGCCTTGAGGTAGGGGTCGATGAGGCTGGCATCCAGTTCTTCGCCGGGGCGAATCTGGGTGGATTGGTCATTGAGCGCCATGCTTATCCCTTCTGCTTATTCTTGAGGCCTTGGACTATTGGCTAATCTAATGCGCACAGCCGACCCGCCACAAGGCGGCGACGGCTTAATAGGCTAGCGTGTTGGACGGCAATCAGCGTGCCTGATCGGTCACTTTTCGGGCGCAGGCAAGGCGACCGGTGTAAGGACCGGGCGCCCGGCGAAGTATTCGAGCAGGTTGTCTGCCACCCGTTGCACGGTGTCGTGGGCCGCTTCAGGCGACAGCCCGGCCACATGCGGGGTGAGTACGGTGTTGCTGAGCCGCTTGAGGGCGTCGGGCACGTTGGGTTCATCATCGAACACGTCCAGCGCTGCCCCGCCGATGCGCCGTTGTTCAAGGGCGCTGATCAGGTCGGCAGTGACGATCACGCTGCCCCGCGCGATGTTCACCACAAAACCGTTGGGGCCCAGGGCATCCAGGGCCTGGCGGTCGATCAGGTGGCGGGTGCCAGGGCCGCCGGGGGTGGCGATGACCAGGAAGTCGGAGTTGCGGGCCAGTTCCACTGGCGTGGCGCAGTAGGTGTAGTCCACATCGTTGCGGGGCTGGCGGCTGTGGTAGCTGACCTGCATGTCAAACCCCAGGGCCGCGCGCCGGGCAATCGCCAGGCCCACCGCGCCCAGGCCGAGGATGCCCAACTGCTTGCCGGCGAGGGACGGGCGCATGACCTTGGGCCATTCGCTGCGGCGTACTGCGGCATCGGCCCGGGGAATATCGCGCACCATCGACAGCAGCAGCGCCATGGCGTGGTCCGCCACCGACGGTGCATTCACGCCGGCACCGTTGGTCACCACGATCCCGCGATTGCTGGCGGCCTGCAGGTCCACCTGCTCATAGCCCGCGCCGATCACGCAGATGATTTGCAGCAAGGGCAGGGCGGCGATCTCATCGGCATGCAAGCCCAGCGGGCCACGGGTCAGCACGGCCTGGATCTGTGCGCCATGGCTCTTGATGGCCTGGCTGCGTTCGGCCGGTGTCGGGGCCAGGATCACATGAAAGCCATTGCTCTCGATGATGGGCAGGTAGTCATTGATGGTTTCAACCAGGACCAGAACAGTGGCGGGCATGGGGCGGCTCTTGTTGTGGGGTTTGAGTCCTGGATTATGCGGCATTTTTTGCAGTGCGAAATGCTTGCGGGTGAAAGATCTTCCCTGGATGCAAGGCTTTGGCGCGGGGATGCCAGCGTCTGCATAGGCTGAAGACGCTGGCATCGAGTGGGGTGTTACTGGGCCTGGCGTACCTTGTTTTGTTCGGCCTGGGCGATTTCCTTGAAATCATAGGTCGGGAAGAACTCGGTCCTGTAGGTCCCCCAGGCGGTGTTTTCCAATGCCAGGTTGACCGCTGACAGGCGAGAGGCGGGCAGGCGTAGGACAATGACCTGTCCGATACCCATGGTGATGTTCCAACTGACGACTTCTACGCCCGCCGGTGGAAATACCTTATAGAACTCCTGTTTGGCCAGTTGTGCCCTTAGTTCGCTTAGTGGGCGTGATTGGTCATGTTTTAGAAATACCGTCAGCATGACTGCGTTGTCGGGAGTGGCAACAGGTTCTTTGGCTATCGGTTGTGCATTGGCACCGCTCGAAATAAGGGCGGATAACCAAACGGTAGATATCAGTAAGGACTTGAGTTGGGTTTTCATAGGTAGTGTCTTTTTGTTGGTTTTATGGATATTGCGTGGGGTATTAATATGAAGTTAGTGGGAGGTGGACGTTTTGATCGGCCCTTTGTAAGGTGCGTGAACAACATAGATGCGCACGGTTTCATTAGTTTCGAGCATGTCGCGCGGGACTTCCCGAGAGTAGGTGAACTCCTGGTTGTTCAAGACTTCCAGCCGGCGCACTACGCTTCTGATCGGGCCTTTGTCGGGCACCAGGATGTGGTTTTTCTTGTCGCCCGTGACCAGGAAGTAACCGCCGCCGCCATGCTCATACTTTGACAGCCCCGTGTCGGCGTAGAAGAACTCATAACGATTGCGCTCCGGGTCCCACATGGAGATGCCAACCACCCCCGGGTACTTGTCCTTGACGTCTACGTGCGGTGCGCCCTCGATGTAGACCTTGGTGGTCAGCCACTGAGGCGAGGCGGCCAGTGCGCGAATATCGGACGTTGCCCATTGTGCCTGGCTGGTGAGCGGGGTAAGCAGTCCAGCGAGAAACAGGCCTGCAAAAATAGCATTGTATTTACGCATTAAATAACTCCGGGAGGGAATTTGATAAGTTGTTTTTTTGTTGTTGTCTATATTGGGGCGGGGGAAATATAGGGCTGATAGGGAGCGCTATCAATGCCTGGGTATATGTTTGTAACAATTCCATTGGTAATTAAGTTAAAAGATAATTTGAATGTTAAATATGAAGTGGGAAAGGTAAGTAGGCCTATTCCTACAAATAGATCGGCGTAACTTGCAGATTTTAAGTATTTATAAACTTTGTGTTTGGGTGGCGGTTGTAGGGTTATTGGTTGCTTGAGCGCAGTTGCACTGCACGCCCATTCCTCACCGACGCCTGTGCATGTTCAAGCGTGTTCTGGGCCGTTGCATCCCAGCCACGGGGCGACGGCGGGGCGGATAGAGGGCGACGAATCTATTGCGCAATAGATCCGTGCCTAGGGCAGGTCGCGAACGTTTAGCCGATTCTAGGTGTGGGGATCAGGGTGTTGCGAGGCTTGGGCGCGGCGGTGTATTCAACGCCACCAAACGAGAAGGTTTGATTCTGGGGTTGCTTGAGCTTTTCCCGTGCCTCGATGTGATCGGCAACGCAAGACGTTACGCTATCGACCAATTGGCCGGCATTGAACAAATTCAGTCCTAATGTAGTCATGCTTGAGTCTCCAGGGTTTGGTAAAGAGCGCTTTTTGAGTGGCCCGCACTGGCGTAACGTTCCGGGTTCAAACAAATTGTCGTCAATCTGATTTATCTGCTACGCACAACCATTCCTCAGCTAAGTCTTTGCTTATTCAAGCGAATCCCGGACAATCGCGCCCCTGTTGCGGTTGTGGCGCTGCCTGTCAGGTTTTTCTGACTCGTCGCGATCGTATGAAAGCGGAGAACCGAGCGGATGAATGATCAGGCCAATAGCGTCGATGAACGCTACGCAACGACACCTGTAACCCTCACGGGCTGGAGCCGCCAGGACACGACCTGGATGCTTGGCCTGTTCGGCACGGCGATTGGTGCCGGTACTTTGTTTCTGCCCATCAACGCAGGTTTGGGCGGCTTCTGGCCGTTGCTGATCCTCGCGTTGCTGGCGTTCCCCATGACCTACTACGCACACCGTGGCTTGACCCGGTTTGTGCTGTCGGGGCGTGCGGGCTCGGACATCACCGAGGTGGTTGAAGAGCATTTCGGCATCAAGGCCGGTGCGCTGATCACCCTGCTGTACTTCTTTGCCATCTTCCCGATCCTGCTGATCTACAGCGTGGCGCTGACCAACACGGTCGGCAGTTTCATGTCGCACCAGTTGCACATCGAGCCACCGCCACGGGCGCTGCTGTCGTTCGTGCTGATCCTGGGCCTGCTGGCCGTGGTGCGTTGCGGCGAGCAGGTGATCGTCAAGGCCATGAGCCTGATGGTCTATCCGTTTATCGTCGCCTTGCTGTTTCTGGCGGTGTACCTGGTGCCGCACTGGAACGGCGGCATTCTCAGCACTGCCAGCACTGTGCCGGCACCGTCGGCGTTGCTGCACACGCTGTGGTTGGCGATTCCGGTGATGGTGTTCTCGTTCAACCACTCGCCGATCATCTCGGCCTTTGCCGTTGACCAAAAGCGCCAGTACGGCGCCCACGCCGAAGAGCGCAGCTCGCAGATCCTGTCCCGCGCGCACCTGTTGATGGTGGCGATGGTGATGTTCTTCGTGTTCAGCTGCGTGCTGACCCTGTCGCCAGGCCAACTGGCCGAGGCCAAGGCGCAGAACCTGTCGATCTTGTCTTACCTGGCCAACCACTTCGATAACCCGACCATCGCCTTTGCTGCGCCGTTGATTGCGTTCGTGGCGATTGCCAAGTCGTTCCTGGGCCACTACATCGGTGCCAGCGAAGGCCTCAAGGGCCTGATCGTGAAGAGCGGCCGTCGTCCGGGCGCCAAGGCCCTGGACCGCATGACTGCAGGCTTCATGCTGGTGGTGTGCTGGATCGTGGCCACGCTCAACCCGAGCATCCTGGGGATGATCGAGACATTGGGTGGGCCGATCATCGCCTCGATCCTGTTCCTGATGCCGATGTACGCGATCCGCAAGGTGCCGGCCATGGCCAAGTACCGCGGGCAGATGTCCAATGTGTTCGTGACCCTGGTCGGCCTGGTGGCCATCTCCTCGCTGATTTACTCGCTGATCCCTTGATGTGACCAGAGCCGGCTACCTCGGCTTTATTCGTACATTCAGCTAGGCAACGGCCGACTGCGCCTGTAACGCGAGTCGGCCGTTTTTCTGCCAGGCAGGAAAACTCAGCGCTACCACATGGTCTTTGTTCACCCGTTGCGGGGAGCCGAGGCGACTCAGCTGCACGCCATTTTTCAGGAAGTAACGCTCCAGCGCCGGCGTGGTCACCGCCACCACCCGGTTGGCGCCTTGGCTCCAGGCATGGTGCAGGCTGTTCCACCAGACGCGCATCGGCAGGCGGCCTTTTTCCAGGGCGCGGGCGGCAAAGCGCGACACTTCCCAGGTGTCACTGCTGCGTGGGCTCGGCTGGTCGCACAGAAAGCCGAAGACTTCCGACAGCAGATAAGGTTGTGTGGTTGGCAGCAGCCGCGCGCAACCGCAGACCTGGCCTTTTGGGTCCAGGGCGAGGATGTGGCGCGTGTCGGCCTGGTCGAACTGGTCGAATTCGCGTTGGGGCAGGGCGTAGGTGGAGTCCAGTTGCCAGCCCAGTTGCTGGATGAACACTTCGTGCCGGTAGCGACCCAGATCGTCCTCAAGGGCTGCAGACAGTTCATGGTGATGGCGGGTGATGATGCTGATCATTGGATGTCCTTATCGTGATCGGCGGGCCCTAGATCAGGCCCAGTGCGGCGGCATAGGCTGCCGCCAGTGTCTTGTTGGCCGCCCCGAATTTCTTCTGGATGGCCTTGAGGTGAAAATTCACCGTGTTGATGGAGATGGTCAGGATCAGCGCGATCTCGCCTGAACTCTTGCCATCGGCGGTCCACTGCAAAATCTCCCGCTCCCGCTGGCTGAGGCATACCGACTGATGGCAGCGTTCGCTATGGCCAAGGTCTGTCAGGCGCTGTGTCACCTGTTCGAGGATGCAGCGCAGGCGCAATTGAATCTCGTCGCTTTCGGCCTGGGAAATCTGGTCCTGGCGCCGGGCCACCGACAGTACCCGCAGCGAATGATCGTGGCTGCGAATCGGCAGTGTGGCGCCGATGCACAAGCCCCAATCCCGGGCTTCCAGCCATAGCTTGCGGCTGTTATCAAACAGTGCGTCGTTCCACAGCACCATCTCGGTGGAACGCAAGCCACTGAGAATCGACGGATCGACCGCCGCGTAGTTTTGCTCCTTGTAATGCTCCAGCCATGTTTCGGGGTAGGAGCCGTAAATCTTGGTTTTAGGGCGGGTAAACGGGGTCAGGTGGCGTACGCCATAGGCGTAGTACTCGAACCCCAGTTGCAACACTTCCCGCTCCAGCAGTGCGAACACTTGTGCCCCTTCCTGTTGCGTGAGCATCTCTATCCGCAAGCGATTCCACCAGCGGATGAGGTCGTTCTCCTTCTCCATGGACAGTCGCCTCGATTCCTGGAACCTTTGGCAATCTAGCCCACGAGATATTTCTGTCAAACTTTTCCGGCGCTGTGCCGACGGCTCTGGCACGGTACTTTTGCCGTGGAGGCCGTGTTTATGACGCTCGGCACAGGCGAGGCAGGGAGTGGCGCGCGTGGCACTGCTCAATGGCCATGACCGCTGTTTCACAGGACGCAGCATCCGTGGGCATCAGGTTGCTCGCCCGAAGGCACGCCCCTTGCAACCGGGTGTCATGCAAGAGCGCTGAGATCGCACCTTGCAGGTCATGCCTGTCCAATGGCAGGGCAAGACGTATCCCACACCCCATGCGCACCAGTCGTTCGGCGTTATCGAACTGGTCATGGGCAATCGGCAGGACAATCTGTGGAATGCCGGCCGCCAGGGCCAGGCTCATGGCGCCAATGCCGCCGGGGTGGACCAGGCCGGCGGCGCGGGGCAACAGCGAACTCATCGGCAGAAACGGACACTGCAGCACAGTGGGTGGCAGGTCGTTGAGGAGTGGCCGATCACCGGTCAGAAAAATGCCACGTGCGCCGACCCTGTGCAGCGCTTCCAGGGCGAAGCGGTAAAACTGCTGGTCGAAGTGCTCAGTGGAGCCTTGGGTGAAGACAACGGGGGCCGATCCTGCATCCAGAAAGGCCCGGGTCTGTTCATCGAGCCCCAGGGTGCCACCGTCGAACAGCGGGAAACCGGCCATGTGCAAGGGTTGTGGCCAGTCTTGCTGTACGGGGGCGAACCATTCGGGGAACAGGCAAATCACCCCGTGGGGCGCATGCATCCATTGGCTGAAGATGTTCTTCGCCACGCCTGGCAAACCACGCTTGCGACGTAACGCATTGATTTGTGGGGCACAGGTTCGGTCCAGGCTCAGGTATTCGATCCCGCGCCAGAGCAATTTGCGCACCGTCAATGGCAAGCGGGGCGACACATTGAACGTGGGGTGTACGGGCGGCAAGTGGGCCGACAGCAGCGTTGAGGGAGACACCTGGACGGAAAGGTAAGGGAAGCCATATTTTTCATGGGCGATTCGAGCGCCCAGGGCCCACAGCGAGCCCACCACCACCGTATCGTCGGTGTTATGGGCGGTTACATAATCGTAGACCGGCTCTAAAAGGCCGGCGATGGCTTGCCACAGCACGGCGAAGGAGGTTTTCGGATCCCACAGCCGAGGATCGCCCATGGCGGCGTTGTAGGTCGCTTCATCGCACAACGGCACGAACGCCAGGCCCCGTGCCTCGATGGTGCGCTGAAACGCCGGCATGCTGCACAGCGTCACCTGGTGGCCGCGCAGGGTCAGGGCTGCGCCCAGGCCGATGAAGGGAAAAACGTCACCGGCCGATCCGATGGCAATCATGATTACTCGCATCATCTACATCCTTGCTCAAAAGTGTTCAGGCAAAGCTCAACTGCGCTTGCTGAGGGGGCGGCATGCAGAACGCCTCTGGCCGGGCGTCATGCTGCCTCAGTAGATGGCCGAGCAGCGCGCGGTGCACGCCGTTGGCCGCGGCCCTGGACTCCAGATCGAGAAAATGCCCGCTGCACTCGGCCGTGGAGAAGCTGCAGTCGCGGATGTACTGTTTGAAGCGCTGCACGTCCATGGCGCTGGTGTACTCGTCCCAGGCACCGTTCAAGAAGTGCACATGGCTGTCGATGTTCGACAACTGCGGCAGGTAAGCCCCTTCATTGAGCTTGAGGGCCTGGTCGATATGGAATCGCGCTTGATGTTGTTCGGCGTTGATCAACTGCGCCATGTGCTGTTGATTGGCGGTCTTGAGCCGGGGCGGCAGGTGCTTGCCCAGCGTCTGGTTGAGCAAGTGGCCGATACCTGCATAGTCATCCCGGGCCATGAGGGCCTGGGCACCGCTGACGTAGTCGAGCATCGGGCCGTTGAGTCCGGGGGCAAATGACATCACCACGGAGCTTTCGATGTTGTCCGGCTTTTGCGCGAGGGCCAGCAGGGTCGACAGGCCGCCCCAGGAGGCGGAGACCAGATGGTGAATGTTGAAGCCTTCGATCAGCGCCAGCAGGATCTGTACTTCGTCGTCCTTGGTCACCAGGCAACGGCTCGGGTTGTGAGCCCGGGAGTTTCCGGCGAACGGTAAGTCGAACAGCACCACGTTGAAGTGTTCGGCCAGGCATTTGCTGGTGCGGGCAAAGGCCGATGTGGTGGCCATGGCGCCATTGACCAGCAGTACGTTCTTTTTATCGGGGGCATCGCCGATTTGTTCCACCGACACCGCATAGTCCTTGAAGACGTTCTTGATCACGTATTGGTTGCGCCACATAACACACCTCCATTAATCACTTAAAAACGGGTGAGAGCGCCCCTGCCACCGGGTTCGGGCATCGAGGACAAGGTTTGGCTGTTTTTATTAGAAGTAGTACGGCATACAGCGCGAGTACATCCAAAGCAGGCAGATCCCATGACGCGGGCATCAGGGTGTAGAGAGTTTCGGTCTTCAAGGTGTGGCGGGACAACTACCTGATCTGGTAGGTCGTGGGAGAAAGGTCGTCGACAGCCAGTGCCTGGCAGGTTTTTCCAGGCATAAAAAAACGCCGCGTACCTTGCGATACGCGGCGTTCTTCACATCAACACACCCTTAGGCTTGAACCACCGGGATGTTGGCGCTTGCTGCGATTTTGCGGAACTCGGCGATCTGGTCGAAGTTCAGGTAGCGGTAGACGTCACTGGCCATGGTGTCCAGTTTCGCCGCGTAGCCCATGTACTCTTCGACGGTCGGCAAGCGACCCAGGGTGGAAGCGACTGCCGCCAGCTCGGCCGAAGCCAGGTAGACGTTCGCGCCATCACCCAGACGGTTCGGGAAGTTACGGGTCGAAGTCGACACTACAGTGGAGTTCGGCTCAACACGAGCCTGGTTACCCATGCACAGCGAGCAGCCCGGCATTTCCATGCGCGCGCCAGCCTTGCCGTAGATGCCGTAGTAGCCTTCTTCGGTCAGTTGGTGAGCATCCATCTTGGTCGGCGGCGACAGCCACAGACGGGTTGGCAGCTGACCCTTGACCTGCTCCAGCAACTTACCGGCAGCGCGGAAGTGACCGATGTTGGTCATGCACGAACCGATAAACACTTCGTCGATCTTCTCGCCAGCAACGCTGGACAGCAGACGGGCGTCGTCCGGGTCGTTTGGCGCGCAGAGGATTGGCTCGTTGATTTCAGCCAGGTCGATCTCGATGACTTCGGCGTATTCGGCGTCGGCATCGGCTTCCATCAGCTCAGGGTTGGCAACCCAGGCTTCCATCGCTTGGGCACGGCGTTCCAGGGTACGTGCATCACCGTAGCCTTCACCGATCATCCAGCGCAGCAGGGTGATGTTGGAGTTCAGGTACTCGGTGACGGAGTCTTTGGACAGCTTGATGGTGCAACCGGCAGCCGAACGTTCGGCCGAGGCGTCGGACAGCTCGAAAGCCTGCTCCAGCGTCAGGTCGTTCAGGCCTTCGATTTCCAGGATGCGGCCGGAGAAGGCGTTTTTCTTGCCTTTCTTCTCAACGGTCAGCAGGCCGGACTGGATCGCGTAGTAAGGGATGGCATGCACCAGGTCACGCAGGGTGATGCCAGGTTTCATTTTGCCTTTGAAGCGCACCAGGATCGATTCCGGCATGTCCAGTGGCATTACGCCAGTGGCTGCGGCGAACGCTACCAGGCCAGAACCGGCCGGGAACGAAATGCCCATCGGGAAACGGGTGTGGGAGTCACCACCGGTACCCACGGTGTCCGGCAGCAGCATGCGGTTCAGCCAGCTGTGGATGATGCCGTCGCCCGGACGCAGCGATACACCGCCACGGGTCATGATGAAGTCAGGCAGGGTGTGGTGGGTGGTCACGTCGATCGGCTTTGGATAGGCCGCGGTGTGGCAGAAGGACTGCATCACCAGATCGGTCGAGAAGCCCAGGCATGCCAGGTCCTTGAGTTCGTCACGGGTCATGGGGCCAGTAGTGTCCTGGGAGCCCACGGTGGTCATCTTCGGTTCGCAGTAGGTGCCTGGACGAACGCCTTTGCCTTCTGGCAGGCCGCAGGCCTTGCCGACCATTTTCTGGGCCAGGGTGAAACCCTTGCCGGTGTCGACAGGGGCTTCAGGCAGCTTGAACAGGTCGGTAGGGCCAAGACCCAGCTCGGCGCGAGCCTTCTCGGTCAGGCCACGGCCGATGATCAGCGGGATACGGCCGCCGGCACGAACTTCGTCCAACAGGACCGGAGTCTTCATTTCGAAGGTGGTCAGGACTTCATCGGTGCCGTGCTTGCAGACTTTGCCAGCATGCGGGTACAGGTCGATCACGTCGCCCATGTGCATGTTGGTGACGTCGAATTCGATTGGCAGTGCGCCAGCATCTTCCATGGTGTTGTAGAAGATGGGAGCGATCTTGCTGCCGAAGCAGAAGCCGCCAGCGCGCTTGTTAGGCACATAAGGTACGTCGTCGCCGAAGAACCACAGTACCGAGTTGGTCGCCGACTTACGGGACGAACCGGTACCGACCACGTCACCGACGTAGGCGATCGGGAAGCCCTGGCCGCGCATTTCTTCGATCTGCTTCATCGGGCCGGTCTTGCCTTGCTCGTCCGGCACGATGCCTTCACGGGCCATTTTCAGCATGGCCAGGGCGTGCAGCGGGATGTCAGGACGGGACCAGGCATCGGGAGCAGGGGACAGGTCGTCGGTGTTGGTTTCGCCGGTGACCTTGAACACGCGCAGGCTGATCTTGTCGGCCAGGGTCGGGCGGTTCTTGAACCACTCGCCGTCGGCCCAGGACTGGATCACTTCCTTGGCGTGCTGGTTGCCGTTCTTGGCTTTTTCCGCGACGTCGTGGAACGCATCGAACATCAGCAGGGTGTGCTTGAGCTGGGCAGCTGCAACGGCCGCCAGTTCGGCGTCGTCCAACAGCTCGACCAGGGTCACGATGTTGTAGCCGCCTTGCATGGTGCCGAGCAGTTCAACAGCGCGTTTTTTGTCGATCAGGGGAGAAGAAACTTCGCCCTTGGCCAGGGCAGACAGGAAACCGGCCTTGACGTAGGCAGCTTCGTCAACGCCTGGTGGAATGCGGTTGGTGATCAGGTCAACGAGGAACTCTTCTTCGCCAGCCGGGGGATTTTTCAGCAGCTCGACCAGGCCTGCGGTTTGTTCGGCGTTTAGCGGCTGGGGAACGATACCCAGGGCTGCACGCTCTTCGATATGTTTGCGGTAGGCTTCAAGCACAGTTATTACCCTCATCAGTGGTCCCACGGGACGCTCATCCAGACATGCACGGCACGCATGCGCTCGAGGGCTTTTTGGGCCGTAGAGCCAGCGCTGCCGGCATTTCTCACAGAAGCTGCTTTCAAAGTTTTACGCCTGCAGAACGGAGCTGATGAGGGTTGGTGCTGGTTATTTGGAGGGTAAATAACCAGCGCCAACACCGTTCTGAAGGAACGACTGTGCTCGTGACGCTTTGAAAACAGCTTCCAACGGATTATTTGGCGCCTTACAAGGCCGGATGATTCTACGGCAAAAAATTTCTAAAGGTAAGTTGCCGCAGCAAGTTTGCAGGGTGATGAACCTTAGACAAAGGGCTAACATGGGCCACTGTTTCGCTGATTTGTGCGCTGCCACCCATGTCCAATCACACCATCAAGACCCCCTGCATCGGCCTGTGCTCCACGGTTTACGGCGATCTCGTGTGCCGGGGCTGCAAGCGTTTCCACCACGAAGTGATCCAGTGGAACGGCTATGGCGAGGAAGAAAAGCGCGCAGTATGGCTGCGGCTTGAGCAACTGCTGGTGCAGGTGATGGCGGGCAAACTGGAGGTGTTCGACCCCAAACGGCTGCGCTGGCAGTTGGAACAGCGCAAAATTCGCTTTGTGCCGCACCAGTCCGAATACTGCTGGGCCTACCAGTTGATCGCCCGGGGCGCCCGGGTGATCAACAATCTGGACGCCTATGGCATGGTGCTGATGCCCGAGTTTCGCGACTGGAACCTGCCGGAACTGCGCGATGCCATTGATCGGGAGTTTTTTATCCTGTCCGAAGCGCATTACCAGCGCTACATCGCGCCAGGCTTCCTCAATGATGCACTAGGCCACTGACTGTCGCTGATCAACCTGTGGGAGCGGGCTCGCCCGCTATGGCGCCAGTTCAGTCAGGTATATATCAACTGACCCACCGCTATCGCAGGCAAGCCAGCTCCCACATTTGTTCTGCGGTGTGGCCAAAATATCCTGCCCTGCCAAGATCCCCTGTAGGAGCGGGCTCGCCCGCGATGGCGCCAGTTCAGTCAGAGTTGTATCAACTGACCCACCGCTATCGCAGGCAAGCCAGCTCCCACATTTGTTCTGTGGTGTGGCCAAAATATCCGGCCCTGCCAAGATCCCCTGTAGGAGCGGGCTTGCCCGCGATGGCGCCAGTTCAGTCAGGGATACATCAACTGACCCACCGCAATCGCAGGCAAGCCAGCTCCTACAATTGTTCTGTGGTGTGGCCAAAATATCTTGCCTTGCCAAGATCCCCTGTAGGAGCGGGCTTGTCCGCGATGGCGCCAGTTCAGTCAGAGTTGTATCAACTGACCCACCGCTATCGCAGGCAAGCCAGCTCCTACAATTGTTCTGTGGTGTGGCCAAAATATCCTGCCCTGCCAAGATCCCCTGTAGGAGCGGGCTCGCCCGCGATGGCGCCAGTTCAGTCAGAGTTGTATCAACTGACCTAGCGCTATCGCAGGCAAGCCAGCTCCTACAATTGTTCTGTGGTGTGGCCAAAATATCTTGCCTTGCCAAGATCCCCTGTAGGAGCGGGCTTGCCCGCGATGGCGTCAGTTCAGTCAGAGCTGTATCAGCTGACCCGCCGCCATCGCGAGCAAGCCCGCTCGCACATGTTTGATCTTCATTTTGCCTTGCTGGCCAGTTCCTCCAGGTGATCGATGATGCTCTGGGGCTTGAGCACCAGCACGTCGCTCTCCAGTGCATCGAGCACCACTTCCGCTGTATTGCCGATCAGCGCCCCGGAAATCCCGGTGCGTGCCACGGTGCCTATGATCGTGACCGCCGCGCGCAGTTTATGGGCGGCATGGGGGATCAGCACATCGGCCGGACCTTCTTCGATGTGCAGCCGGCTGTCGTCAATGTCGAACTCGGCCTGGAACGCCTTGCACTGCTCGCGATAGCGGGCCTCGATGGTTTCCTTGAGTTGAAACACCGGGTCAGCTGCCGACAGCATGGGCGACGGATGGGCGCTGATCACATGTAACTGGCCCTTGGCCAGGCTGGCGATGTCAAAACCATGATCGACGATGGCGGCGTGCAGGGCTTTATGCTCGTTATCGAGGTTGCCCACGTCGATGGCCGCCAGGATCACCCCGTCGGTCCATGGGGTCGCTGTCTTGACCAGCAGCACGGCGGCCGGGCACAAACGCAGCAGTTTCCAGTCTTCGGGTGTCAGCAGGGCCTTTTTCAGCGGGCTGTCGGGGTAGTGCTGCTTGATCACCAGCTTGCAGCTCTCGCTCTGCTGCACCCTGATGATGGTTTTATGCATGTTGTCGTGCCAGGCCTGTTCGGTGCTGACGCTATAGCCATCCTCTTGCAAGCCGGCCTTGAGCAAGCTCAACAAGGCCGAATGCTCATGCTTTTCATCGCACACCAGCAAATGCAAGTGAGCGTCGGTCACCCCGGCGATCAGCTTGGCGCGCTTGAGCGCCAGGCTTTCCGAGTGTTCGGGCTCGATGATCACCAGGATTTTGCCAATTTCGTTCATGAGCGGGATCTCCAAGGGTGGGAAGGGCAAGGCTTCGAACAACTATAGTTGTTGCCCGCCGTACGTCATGTTGATGCACATCAAGGCCCGTGACTGGTGGTCTGCGGCGGGGTGGGTATAATCGGCGGCCTTTTGTGATCCTTTGCCCGTGAGCCCGATGAACCTGCCCGAAATCCATGAATTCCTCGGTTGCCGCACCCCTGACGCCTGGGTCCAGGCCGCACTGGCCGACCAGGAAACCCTGCTGATCGACCACAAGAATTGCGAGTTCAAGGCCGCCAGCACCGCCTTGAGCCTGATTGCCAAGTACCACTCCCATGTTGACCTGATCAACATGATGTCGCGCCTGGCCCGGGAAGAACTGGTCCACCACGAGCAAGTCATGCGCTTGATGAAAAAGCGCAAGATCGAACTGCGCCAACTGCACGCCAGCCGCTATGCCTCGGGCTTGCGCAAGGTGGTGCGCAGCCACGAGCCGGTGAAACTGGTGGATACCCTGGTGGTGGGCGCCTTTATCGAAGCGCGCAGTTGCGAGCGTTTCGAAGCACTGGTGCCGCATTTGGACGAAGAACTCGGCAAGTTCTACTTTGGCCTGCTGAAAAGCGAGGCGCGACACTTTCAGGGCTATCTGAAGCTGGCCTATCAATACGGCGATGCCAAAGATGTTGCCCAAGTGATCGAGCGGGTCCGCGCCGCTGAGCAGGAACTGATCGAATCACCGGATATCGAGTTCCGTTTCCACAGCGGCGTGCCGGCCTGATCTCAAACGCCCGTGAAAGACTGCGGGCTATTTGTAAAAAACTCTTAAAAACATGAAGTTTGCGTCAAAGCCCCGCTGTATGGGGCCCTGCGTGCACTTGTGGATCGCTGTTGCCCACTATAATGCGCGCACTTCAATCGGCGCTGGCACAGTGGAAACTTATGGAAAACTTGGGTCTGGGCAAGGTCCTGCTCGTTGAGGACGATGAGAAGCTGGCAGGGCTGATCGCGCATTTTCTGTCACAGCATGGCTTTGAAGTGCGCGTGGTGCACCGGGGCGATGAGGCGTTGGCGGTGTTCCTGGCGTTCAAACCGAAGATCGTCGTGCTCGACCTGATGCTGCCGGGCCAGAGCGGCCTGCATGTGTGCCGCGAGATCCGCAATGTGTCCGACACCCCCATCGTGATCCTCACCGCCAAGGAAGACGACCTGGACCATATCCTCGGCCTGGAGTCCGGCGCCGATGACTATGTGATCAAGCCAATCAAGCCGCCGGTGTTGCTGGCACGCTTGCGGGCCTTGCAGCGCCGCCATCTGCCGGAGCCGACGGTGCGCGGCTCCCTGGCGTTCGGCCAGTTGGCGATTGACCGCAGTTGCCGAGGGGTGAGCCTGGGTGACGAAAAGATCGACCTGACCACCATGGAATTCGAGCTGCTGTGGTTGCTGGCCAGCAGTGCGGGCAAGATCCTCTCGCGCGACGATATCCTCAACCGCATGCGCGGGATCGCCTTTGACGGGCTCAACCGCAGTGTCGATGTGTATATCAGCAAGCTGCGCAACAAACTCAATGACAACCCCCGTGAGCCGGTGTGCATCAAGACCATCTGGGGCAAGGGCTACCTGTTCAACCCGTTTGCCTGGGAGGTCTAGCCCGATGTTGCGCCTGTTCCTGCGTCTGTACATCATCCTGGCCCTGGGCCTGGCCGGGGCGATCTGGCTGGTGAACTACACCTTCGATGAATTGCTGCCCGAAGCCAACGAGACCTACAACCGCGAAGCCATGCGCGGCCCGGCCTACGGCCTGGTGGAGCAATTACGCCCGTTGCCGGCGGGCGCCGCTCGCGAGGCGCGCCTGGCCGAGCTGCAAAAGCACTATGGATTGCGCCTGGGTTTTATCGACCGCAAGGCGGCGGGATTCGACCCTCGCGAGCAACAAATACTGGCTGACGGCAAGTTGGTGGTGCGCGGCGACTTCATGGAGTTCATCACCGAAATCGACGGCGGCGCGCAGTTGCTTCAGGTCAAACTCCCGGTGGAACCGCGCTGGCTGTACCTGTGGGCCTATAGCCTGTTGGGCCTGTGCCTGGCCATCGTCCTGTATTTCTGGGTGCGCCCGCATTGGCGCGACCTGGAGCATATCCGCGTGGCGGCCCAGGGTTTTGGTAACAATGACCTGGGCTCGCGCATCTTGCTGCCACGGCGCTCGAGCGTGCGCGAGCTGGCCGGGCACTTCAACCAGATGGCCGAGCGCATCGAGCACCTGATCGCCAACCAGCGTGAGCTGACCAACGCGGTGTCCCATGAGTTGCGCACCCCGATTGCGCGCTTGTCGTTTGAGCTCGATCAACTCAAGCAGGAAGCCGACCCGCGCCAGAGCCGCGCGCTGATTGGCGACATGTACGCCGACCTCGGCGAGCTGGAGGATATGGTTTCTGAGCTGTTGACCTACGCCAGCCTTGAGCGTGGCGCGACGCAGGTCACCCGCGAGAATATCGAGGCGCAAAGCTGGCTCGACAGTGTGATCGGCAGCGTGGCCCTGGAAGCCGAGGCCGAAGGCGTGCAGTTGTCGCTGCGCACCTGTGAAGTTGATTTCATCCAGATCGAACCACGGTTTATGGCGCGCGCGGTGATCAACCTGCTGCGCAATGCCATTCGTTACGCGGAGCAGCGGGTAGAGGTATCGCTGGTCAAATTTGGCAGTGGCTACGAGGTACGGGTGTGCGACGACGGCCCCGGCGTACCCGAGGACGGCCGGGAGAAAATCTTCCAGCCGTTTATGCGCCTGGACGCCAGCCGCGACCGCCGCACCGGCGGCTTTGGCCTGGGCCTGGCGCTGGTGCAGCGGGTCAGCCAGTGGCATGGCGGACAGGTGCAGGTGCTGGATTCGCAGTGGGGCGGGGCGTCGTTCCGCATGACCTGGGCCTACGCCGACTAACCTTTTGCAAACTCATGAAGGTTGTAAATGTGGGGCTGGCTAGTCGGGTCGCCGCCTCGCTGCGATGGTCGTAAACGATGACGTTGGGTACCTGACACTCTGTGGCGATCTATTGGGCCGCCATCGCAGGCAAGCCAGCTCCCACAGGCGAATGCAGCTTCGCGCTCTGGCTTTGCTGTTGCTCTGCTTTTGATCTGGCTTTTGATCTTAGGCGCCCCGTTAAACCACGATGGCCGCAGGCAGGTATTGCGCAGTGTGCACCCCGGCATGGATGCCGGGGTAGCCGCGACACGGCCATGGATGGCCGATCGCGGCGGGCCCACGGAGCAATGCCTGACTGCGGGCATGCCGAGCCTAGGCGAGGCACCGAGTGGTGGGGCAAAAGCGCTTTGGTTACTTTCGCGCTCTTCGAAAGTGACCCGCCGTAAGGGCGGAACCCTAAGTGGCCGTAACCGCAGCAACGGATATATACACCCCCCCCCCCAACAACCCAAAAAGAGCGAATGATCATCGCAGCAATGCGGCGACCGGCAAGCCAGCCCCCCCTGTCTGATTGGGTTTGCAAATCAAAAGCTGTAGTTCAACACACCCATCACCGACGTCTGCATCCTGCGTTCCACAATCGGGCTTTTGCCCGCATCACCGGACAAATACTGCACATCCAGCAAGGTCGAGAAGGTTGTGTGGTTGCCCAACGGCACGCTCCAATCGAGGTTCAAGCCCCGGCTGACCATCCCACCCTTGGCGTCATACGCGCGAAAGCGGCTGCTTTGGGCTTGGCCGGTGGTCACGCCATACCAGGTCTGCACATAGTTGCCATCGCCAAAGCGGCTGTTGAGGCTGGCGTCCACGGTGCCGTAGTCACCGTCATACAGGTTGGTGCCAATGCTCAGTTCCAGGGAGGTAAACGCCTTGCCGCTGTCTTTTTTATCGTCTTGCTCCAGCGCATGTTCCAGGGTTGCGCCGAGGATTGCGGTGCCCAGGGTATAGCTGGCACTCACGCCGAACTGCGGCCGCGACTTGATTTGACCCATGCCCTTGAGCCGGTCGGAGCCCAGGCTGGTGCTTTTCTTCTGGTCCTTGCGCGCAGTGCTGGCGCCGACATAGGCATTGAAACTGAGGTTGTCATCTTCATAACCCCAACCCAGCCCCTTGTTGGTATCGAGAAAAATCCCCCACGGGCTGACGATGTTTGCGCCGAGCATGGGCGCGGTCATGCGCTCATTGCTGCCGCTGTAGCGCGGCAGGTTGGCTGCCCCGGCTTGCAGGCTGTATTGCCAGTCGGCGGCGGCTGACAGTTGGGTGCAGGTGATCAGGCACACAGAAGTGGCAGCGAGGTAGATCGTTTTTGAACGCATGATGGCCTTCGTCGTTCCAAGGAAGGCTCAAATCCTAGGGACGGCGGGGGCAGGGGTCTTTGGCAGCTTTGTCGGGAAACTGTCAAAGACTGTTAAACGGCTGGCCTCAGGGTCGCAATCAGCGCGCGGATCGCGCCCGGCAGGGCATCCAGCTCGCGCACCAGGATGCTGCGTTCGCGCACCGCCCAGCTTTCATCGAGCTTGATGCTCACCAGTTGCATGGTCCGACTGTGCCGCACGGCGGCGGACTCGGGGATGATGCCGATGCCGACTCCGGCCTCGACCATGCGGCAGATGGCTTCGAAACTCGACATCTGGATGCGCAGGGACAGTTGCTTGCCCAGGTGCTCGACGTGTTCACGCAAGAAGCTGAGCAAGGTGCTGCCTTCGTGCAGGCCAATATGCTGATAGGCCAGGGTCTGTTCCAGGGTCACTGACGGCTGGTTGGCCAGGGGATGGCCCACCGGCACCGTCAGCACTAGGTGGTCAGTGCTGAAGTGCAAGACCTGCAAGCCCGGCGCCTGCACGGGGCCGGCGATGATGCCCATGTCACTGGTGCCGTCGAGCACCCCGCGCACGATGTCACGGGACAGGCGCTCCTGCAGGTCGACCGTCACGCCGGGGCGCTGGGAGAGGAAGCCAGCGAGGATTTCCGGGAGAAACTCGGTGACTGCCGTGGTATTGGCAAAGATACGGATATGCCCGGCGGAGTCGGCGCCATATTGGGTGAATTCGCTTTTCAGGTAATCGACCTGGCGCATGATCAGCCGCGCGTGGTGCAGCAGCCGTTCACCGGCCGGGGTGACTTCCACGCCGCGACTGTCGCGGTACAGCAGGCGCGTATCCAACTGGCCCTCCAGGGCCTTGATCCGTGCACTGGCGGCTGCCGGCGAGAGGAACGCACGCTTGGCACCCTGGGTCAGGCTGGGGGATTCGGCGATATGGATAAACAGGCGCAGGTCGGCCAGGTCGAAGTGCATGCAAGGCTCCCAGGTGAAGATAGCGGCGTTCAGCATAGCCGAACGCTGGTTTATTGAAATGCAAATTCTCAGAACGGCCAGGCGCTTGCATGATCCGGGGCAGACACTCACTGCCCGAGGACCTGCCCCCGATGAGCGCCACTGATTGGATTGGCCGAAGCGAAACCGCCCACGACCATTTGAGCCGTAACCTACTCAAGCGTATTGCCGCCACCTTCGGCGAGGCGGTGCCGGACGACGGAGCAGATTTACCACCGCTATGGCAGTGGTGCTTCTTCCAGGACCCGCTGGCGGAATCCGCCCTGGGCGCCGACGGCCACCCGGCCCGTGGCGGCTTCCTGCCGCCGGCCGATAACCGCAACCGCATGTGGGCCGGTGGGCGTATCGAGTTCCTGCACGCCTTGCGTGCCGGTGAGGCGGCGACCCGCGTGTCGACCATCACCCAGGTCGAGGAAAAGACCGGGCGCAGCGGTTCGTTGCTGTTTGTCACCGTGCGCCACGACTACTCCCAGGAGGGCCGCCTGGCAATCCGTGAGGAACAGGACATCGTCTACCGCGAGCCCACACCGCCCAAGGCCGGCAGCGGCGATGCCCTGGCCCGGGGCGACTGGTGTGAGGCGATCGAGCCCACGCCGACCTTGCTGTTTCGCTACAGCGCCGTGACCTTCAACGGTCACCGCATTCACTACGACTACCCCTACGTGACCGGCACCGAAGGCTATGCGGGGCTGGTGGTGCATGGGCCGCTGATCGCCACCTTGAGCCTGCGCGCCTTTTGCCGGGCACATCCCGAAGCCACCTTGCGCCGTTTTGCCTATCGCGGCGTGCGCCCGTTGATTGCGCCACAGGCGTTTGAGGTGGGCGGGCGAGTGACGGCGGCCGGTGTCGCCCAGCTGTGGGCCGGTAACGCTGCTGGCCTGGCGCAGCAGGCTGAAGTGCATTTCGAATAATCCAAGAACAACAGGCGGAGAGCCGTTAATGAACCCCCATGACAACGAAGAACTCAACGCCATCCGCGAAGGCGTGCGCGCCTTGTGCGCTGAATTCGACGCCGCTTACTGGCGCAAAATCGATGAAGAAAAGGGTTTCCCCGAAGCCTTCGTCAAGGCCCTGACGGACGCTGGCTGGCTGTCGGCGATGATTCCTGAGCAATACGGCGGTTCCGGCCTGGGCCTGGCCGAAGCCTCGGTGATCCTCGAGGAGGTCAACCGCTGCGGCGGCAACTCCGGCACCGTCCATGGCCAGATGTACAACATGTTCACCCTGTTGCGTCATGGCAGCGAGGCGCAAAAGCGCTTCTACCTGCCCAAGCTGGCCAGCGGTGAATTGCGCCTGCAGTCCATGGGCGTTACCGAACCCACCACCGGCACCGACACCACCAAGATCAAGACCACCGCGATTCGGCGCGGCGACAACTACGTGATCAACGGGCAAAAGGTGTGGATCTCGCGGGTGCAGCATTCCGACCTGATGATCCTGCTGGCGCGTACCACGCCGCTGGCCGAGGTGAAGAAAAAGTCCGAGGGCATGTCGATCTTCCTGGTGGACCTGCGCGCGGCCATCGGCAACGGCCTGACCGTGCAGCCCATCGCCAATATGGTCAACCACGAGACCAACGAGTTGTTCTTTGACAACCTCGAGCTGCCCCTCGACAGCTTGATCGGCGAGGAGGGCAAGGGCTTCAAATACATCCTTGACGGCCTCAACGCCGAACGTACGCTGATCGCCGCCGAATGCATCGGCGATGGCCGCTGGTTTATCGAAAAGGCCAGTGCCTATGCCCGCGACCGCGTGGTGTTTGGCCGGCCCATCGGGCAGAACCAGGGGGTGCAGTTCCCGATTGCCGAAGCCCATATCGAAATCGAGGCGGCGGACCTGATGCGCTGGCGTGCCTGCGAGGAATACGACCGCGGCGTCAATGCCGGGGCCAGCGCCAATATGGCCAAGTACCTGGCGGCCAAGGCGTCCTGGGAAGCGGCCAACGCCTGCCTGCAAACCCACGGCGGCTTCGGATTTGCCTGCGAGTACGACGTGGAGCGCAAATTCCGCGAGACGCGCCTGTACCAGGTGGCGCCGATCTCCACCAACCTGATCCTGTCGTACGTGGCCGAGCATCTGCTCGAGCTGCCACGCAGCTTCTGAGGGCCTGAGCATGAGCCATACCCAAGCCTTGTGCCGGTTCCTCGCCGAGTTGAATGACGCGCAATTGCCCGACGCGGTGCTGGCGCGTATCGAAGAACTGTATCTGGATTGGCTGGCCTCGGCGCTGGCCAGCCAAGGTTCGCACCCGATTCCCTTGTTCGAGCGCTATGCACAAAAGATGGGCCCGGCCACCGGGCCTTCGCAGATAATCGTCAACGGTGGCAGCAGCAGCGCGTATTTTGCCGCGCTGGTCAACGCGGCCTCATCGCACCTGGTGGAGCAGGACGACCTGCACAACAGTTCGGTGCTGCACCCCGCGACGGTGGTGTTTCCCGCTGCCCTGGCGGCCGCGCAAGACCTCGGCAAATCCGGTCGCGAGTTGTTGTTGGCCGCGGTGGCCGGTTATGAGGCCGGGATTCGCATCGGCGAGTTCATGGGCCGTTCCCACTACCGGATCTTCCACACCACGGCCACAGTCGGCACCCTGGCGGCGGCGGTGGCCGTGGGCAAGTTGCTGGACTTCAACGAAGAACAATTCATCAACCTGCTCGGCAGCGCCGGCACCCAGGCCGCCGGGCTCTGGGAGTTCCTGCGCGATGCGGCTGATTCCAAGCAGTTGCACACCGCCAAGGCCGCAGCGGATGGCTTGCTGGCCGCGTACCTGACGGCGGATGGCCTGAGCGGTGCGCGCAATATCCTCGAAGGCGAGCAGGGTTTGGCGGCGGGTATGTCCACTGACGCCGAGCCGGGCAAATTGTCCGCAGGCCTCGGTAGCCGCTGGGCGCTGCTGGAAACCTCGTTCAAGTTCCACGCTTCGTGCCGCCATACCCACCCGGCCGCCGATGCGTTGCTGGACTTGATGCAGCGCGAAGGCCTGGCCGCTGCGGATATCGCCAGGGTCGAGACCCGCGTGTACCAAGGCGCTATTGATGTGCTCGGCCGCGTGACCGTACCGGCCACCGTGCACCAGGCCAAGTTCTCCATGGGCACCGTGCTCGGCCTGATTGCTGTGCACGGCAAAGCCGGGCTTACCGAGTTTCATCAGTGGGCCCTGAGCGATCCCGCCGTCGCTGCGTTCCGCGACAAGGTCAGCATGATCTTCGACCGCGCAGTCGACGACGCCTATCCGCAGCGCTGGCTGGGCCGCGTCACCGTGACCTGCGTCGATGGCCGCACGTTGCATGGTGCGATTGACGAGCCCAAGGGCGACCCGGGCAACACCCTGGACCGAGTGCAGTTGGCGGACAAGTTCCAGCGCCTCTGCCAGTTCAGCGGCGCCCGCACGCCGGCCCAGGCCAGCGCCTTGATCGAAAAAGTCTGGAACCTGCGCAACGCCGTATCCATGGCCCATTGGCTTTGAGGAATTGTCATGACTGCTAATCAACGACCGCTGGACGGCATCACCGTGGTCAGCCTGGAACACGCGATTGCTGCGCCGTTCTGTACCCGCCAACTGGCCGACCTGGGGGCGCGGGTGATCAAGATCGAACGCCCGGGCAGCGGTGATTTTGCCCGTGGCTACGACGAGCGCGTGCGCGGCCTGGCCTCGCATTTTGTGTGGACCAACCGTTCCAAGGAAAGCCTGACCCTGGACCTCAAGCAGGCGGAGGCCGGCGCTATCCTCGACACCTTGCTGGCCGATGCCGACGTGCTGGTGCAGAACCTTGCACCCGGTGCGGCGGCGCGTATGGGGCTCGCGTTCGAGGCGCTGCAGGCGCGCTTTCCACGGCTGATTGTGTGTGATATTTCCGGCTACGGCGAAGGCGGGCCCTACGAGAAAAAGAAAGCCTATGACCTGCTGATCCAGAGCGAGGGCGGTTTTCTTTCGGTGACCGGTGGCCCCGGTGAAGAGCAGATGGCCAAGGCCGGTTGTTCCATCGCGGATATCTCCGCCGGCATGTACGCCTACAGCGGGATCCTGTCGGCACTGCTATTGCGCGGCAAGACGGGCAAGGGCAGCCGCATTGACGTGAGCATGCTCGAAAGCCTGGTGGAGTGGATGGGCTACCCGATGTACTACGCCTTCGACGGTGCCCCGCAGCCACCGCGGGCCGGCGCGGCGCATTCGACGATCTACCCCTACGGGCCGTTCCCCACCGGTGATGGCGGCACGGTGATGCTCGGTTTGCAGAACGAACGTGAATGGGCGGCGTTCTGCGACAAGGTACTGCTCACCCCTACGCTGGCGACGGATGAACGCTTCTCGGCCAACTTCAAGCGTTCGGCCAACCGCGAAGTGCTGCGCCAGATCATTGTCGACAGCTTTGCCCAACTCGACACCGAGGCCGTGATCCAGCGCCTGGAACACGCGCAGATCGCCAGTGCACGGGTCAACGATATGCAAGGCGTGTGGGACCACCCGCAACTCAAGGCCCGCGACAGCTGGCGTGAAATCGACAGCCCGGCCGGGCCGTTACCGTCGTTATTGCCACCGGCGCGTAACGCCGCGTTTAGCCCGCGTATGGACGGCGTACCGGGGCTGGGGCAGCACAGCCAGGCAATTCTCCAGGCGCTGGGCTACTCGGGTGAGGCCATCGACAGCCTGCGCGCGCGCGGCGTTATCTAATCAGGAGTTCTGTGATGCCTTTGATTCGTTCTGCCTTGTTCGTGCCGGGCAGCCGCCCGGAGCGCTTTGCCAAAGCACTGGCCAGTGGTGCCGATGCGGTGATCGTGGATTTTGAAGACGCGGTGGAAGAACCGCTCAAGCGCCAGGCCCGGGACAACCTCGGCGGGTTTTTAACGGCCAACCCCGATGTCTGTGTGTGGGTACGTATCAATGCCCCAGAACACGCCGAGCACTTTGCCGATGTGGCGTTCTGCAAAGCCCACGGCAACGTGGCCGGGGTGTTGCTGCCCAAGGTGGAAAGTGCCACCCAGGTGGCGGTGGTCGCCGCCGCCGGCAAAGTCATCTGGCCGATTATCGAAAGTGCACGAGGCCTGCTGGCGGTGGCCGAAATCGCCCATGCGCCGCAAGTGCAGCGCCTGTCGTTCGGTGGCCTGGACCTGGCGCTGGACCTGAACCTGAGCAGCCACTCGGCGGCGGCGAATTTTGCCCTGGATCAGGCGCGCCTGGCGCTGATCGTGCATTCGCGCGCCGCCGGCCTGGTGGCACCGCTGGACGGTGTACACCCGGCGATCGACGACCCGGAGGGCCTGCGCCACTCGATCCGGCATGCCTATGAAATGGGCTTTGCCGGGGCCCTGTGTATCCATCCCAAGCAGGTGCCGGTGATCCATGAGGCGCTGGCACCGAGTGCGGCGGACCTGGCCTGGGCCCAACGGGTGGTGGAGGCCGGTGCCCATGGGGCAGGGGCCTACCAGATTGATGGGCAGATGGTAGATGCGCCGGTGTTGCTGCGGGCCCAAAGGCTGCTGGCAGCACAGAACTCCCACACGGGATAGGCATTGCTCCCCAGGTTGGTGTTCGGCTTGGCCGAACGCAGTGTTTAAAAATTTGAAATTCACTACACGCCTCACATCAGGCACCTTGCCTGACACCACCACAACAATAAAAAGGTGATACCCATGCTCAAGCTTTCTCGGGCGCTGTTGTGCGCCGCCACGTTGTTTGCCGCAGGCCTGGCCCAGGCGGCTGATCCGATCATCATCAAGTTCGCCCACGTGGTAGCGGAAAACACCCCCAAAGGCCAGGGCGCGCTGCTGTTCAAGAAACTTGCCGAAGAGCGCCTGGCGGGCAAGGTCAAGGTCGAGGTGTACCCCAACTCGTCGCTGTTTGGCGACGGCAAGGAGATGGAAGCGCTGCTGCTGGGCGATGTGCAGATGCTGGCGCCGTCCCTGGCCAAGTTCGAGCAGTACACCAAGCAGGTGCAGATCTACGACCTGCCGTTTTTGTTCAACGACCTGGCCGCCGTCGACCGTTTCCAGGCCGCTGAAGGCAAGCAACTGCTGACGTCGATGCAGGACAAGAACATCCTCGGCCTGGCCTATTGGCACAATGGCCTCAAGCAACTGTCGGCCAACAAGGCCCTGCACGAGCCCAAGGATGCCCGGGGCCTGAAGTTCCGCGTGCAGGCCTCCAGTGTGCTGGAGGAGCAGTTCAAGGCGATCCGTGCCAACCCGCGCAAGATGAGTTTTGCCGAGGTCTACCAAGGCTTGCAGACCGGCACTGTCAACGGCACCGAAAACACCTGGTCGAACTATGAAAGCCAGAAGGTCAACGAGGTGCAGAAGTACTTCACCGAGTCCAACCACGGCCTGATCGACTACATGGTGATCACCAACGCCAAGTTCTGGAACGGCCTGGCGCCGGACATCCGCAGCAGCCTGGAACAGATCATGGTCGAAGTCACCGTCGAGGTGAACAAGCAGGCCGAAGCGCTGAACCAGTCGGCCAAGCAGAAGATTATCGACGCCAAGACCAGCGAAATCATCGAGCTGACCCCCGAGCAACGCCAGCTATGGCGCGAAGCCATGCGTCCGGTGTGGCAGAAGTTCGAGGGGCCGATTGGCGCTGACCTGATCAAGGCCGCAGACGCGTCCAACCACTGATCGCCTGCGCGACCCCGACCCAATGTGGGAGCGGGCTTGCCCGCGATGGCGGCGTCTGAGCCAGCCGAGAGGCCGTTGATGCCCCATCGCGGGCAAGCCCGCTCCCACATGTTGCGACCCCTTTCCCTGTAAGCGAGGTTTTGCCATGCAATCCCTAAGGCGCGTCTGGGAGCACCTGGAGGAAGGTTTTATCGCCTTCCTGCTGGCCGCCATGACCCTGGTGACGTTTGTCTACGTCATGCTCAACAACATCTACACCCTGTTTTTTGCCCTGGCCGACAAATGGGCCTGGAGCAGCAGTTTTTTCAACGCCCTGGGCGACGGCACCATGACCTGGGCCCAGGACATGACCTGGAGCGTCGCGCTGACCAAGGCGATGTTCGGCTGGCTGATTTTCTTCGGGATTTCCTATGGCGTGCGCACCGCCGGCCACCTGGGGGTCGATGCCCTGGTGCGCCTGACGCCGCGCCGGGTCCAGCGCCTGCTGGGAATGCTCGCGTGCCTGTGCTGCCTGGCCTACGCCGGGTTGTTCATGGTGGCCAGCTACAAGTGGGTGAGTGCCGTGCTGGCGGCCGGGATCGGGGCCGAGGACCTCGATCATTTCGGCCTGGAAGTGGGGCATATCGCGCTGATCGTGCCGATCGGCTTTGCCCTGGTGTTGATCCGCTACCTGGAAATTTTCTACCGCCTGTTTACCCACCGTCAGGTCGGGTTGGGGCTGGCCGACGAAGCCGGTGAAGCCAGCAAGTTGGCCGGTAGCCATGAGGAGCGTGACTGATGGCCGTTCTCTGTCTGTTTTTACTGCTGTTGGTGTTCATGTTTCTCGGCGTGCCCATCGCGATTTCCCTGGGGTTGTCGGGGGCGATGTCGATCCTGATGTTCAGCCAGGACTCGTTAAGCTCTCTGGCGATCAAGTTGTTCGAAACCAGCGATGCCTACACCTTCCTGGCGATTCCGTTCTTCCTGCTGTCGGGGGCGTTCATGACCACCGGCGGCGTGGCGCAACGCTTGATCGATTTTGCCAACGCCTGTGTCGGCCATATCCGTGGCGGCCTGGCGATTGCGGCGGTGCTGGCGTGCATGCTGTTTGCCGCGCTGTCCGGTTCATCGCCGGCGACGGTGGCGGCGGTGGGGTCGATTGCCGTGGCCGGTATGGTGCGTTCCGGTTACCCCAAGGAGTTTGGTGCCGGGATCATCTGCAATGCCGGGACCCTGGGCATCCTGATTCCGCCTTCCATCGTGATGGTGGTGTATTCGGCGGCGACGGAAACCTCGGTGGGCAAGCTGTTTATGGCGGGGGTGATCCCCGGCTTGCTGCTGGGCCTGATGCTGATGATCGCGATCTACATCGTGGCGCGTATCAAGAAGCTGCCGGCACAACCCCGGGCGACCTTTGCCCAGTGGCTGGGCTGTGCCCGTCGCGCGTTCTGGGGCCTGTTGCTGCTGGTGATCATCCTCGGCGGTATCTACAGCGGCATGTTCACCCCCACTGAAGCTGCAGCGGTGGCGGCGGTGTACTCGGCGTTTGTCGCGCTGTTTGTGTACAAGGACATGCGCTTGAGGGATTGCCCCAAGGTGCTGCTGGAGTCTGGGCGCCTGTCGATCATGCTGATGTTCATCATCGCCAACGCCATGCTGTTTGCCCATGTGCTGACCACCGAACAGATCCCGCAGGAAATCACGGCCTGGGTCATCTCCGAAGGGCTGACGCCGATCGGTTTCCTGCTGATGGTCAACGTGGTGCTGTTGATTGCCGGCAGCTTTATGGAGCCCTCGGCCATTGTGCTGATCCTGGCGCCGATCTTCTTCCCGATTGCGATGAAGCTGGGCATCGACCCAATTCACCTGGGGATTGTGATGGTGGTGAACATGGAGATCGGCCTGGTGCATCCGCCCGTTGGGTTGAACCTGTTCGTGACCTCGGCGGTGACCGGCCTGACCCTGGGCCAGACGATCCGCGCAGCGATGCCATGGCTGATGATCCTCCTGGCGTTCCTGGTCCTGGTGACGTACGTGCCGTTTATCTCACTGGCGCTGCCGCAGTGGTTGGGCATGTAGCCAGCGCCCAAACGCCGCACCACCCCCAGACTTGATTTCAATCAAGGGCTCACTGGCCACGTGCCACCTACCATCGGCTACATATCCCGGCCGTTGAAGTCAGTGAGCCCATGAACCGCACCAAGCCCTCGACCCTCGCTACCCTGGCTGCAAGTCCCGTTACCTGGCTGGTTGTCCTGGTGCTGCTGTTCAGCCTGGCCGGCCCGGCCCAGGCCAAGTCCTACGGCGCGATTGAACAGCAGCGCATCGACAAGATTTTCCCGCAGGCCGACGCCATTTCCGCCGCCCAAGGCCCGTTCAAGGTGCGCACGCTGTCGGCCAAAGGCGCGGTCATCGGCTATGTGTTCCAGAGCCTGGACGTGGTGGACATCCCGGCGTACTCCGGCAAACCGATCAACACCCAGGTGATTCTCGACCCGGCCGGGGTGATCCGTGATGCCTATGTGCTGGAGCACCACGAGCCGATTCTGTTGATCGGCATTCCCGAGGCCAAGCTGCATGACTTCACCGCCCGCTACAGCGGGATCAACGTCAAGCAGCGGGTGGTGGTGGGGCATTCCAGTGACAGCCAGGCGGTGACCGTGGATGCGGTGGCCGGTGCCACGGTCACGGCGATGGTGGTCAATGAGGTGATCATGCGCGCCGCCCACGAAGTGGCGGTGTCGCTCAAGCTGATCGAGGACAAGGCCAGCACCGCGCAGAAAGTTGCGTTGGTGCGCGCTGACCTGTTCGAGCCGGCCAACTGGGCGCAGTTGACCGGCAATGGCGCGGTGCGCCGCTTGCACCTGACGCGCGGCCAGGTGGATGCAGCCTTCAAGGGCACCGAGGCCGAAGGCGTGGACGTGGCGGGGGCGGGGCAGGTCGACGAGACGTTTATCGACTTGTATGTGGCCGATCTCAACGCGCCGACCATCGGCCGCAACCTGTTGGGTGACGCGCAGTACCGAGTGTTGATGCAGGGCCTCAAGCCCGGCGAGCAGGCCATCGCGGTGCTGGGACGCGGGATTTTTTCGTTCAAGGGCTCGGGCTATGTGCGCGGCGGGATTTTTGATCGGGTGCAGTTGCGCCAGTTCGGCAATGTCATCAGCTTCCGCGATATGGACCACCAGCGCCTGTACGACGTGTTCGCCGAGGGCATGCCCGAGTTCGATGAAATGTCGGTGTTTATCGTGCGCCCCCAGGCTGCGTTCGATCCAGGCTCAGCGTGGACCCTGGAGCTGCTGGTACGGCGCCAGACCGGCCCGGTCAGTGGCACCTTCAGCAGTTTTGAATTGCCCTACCAGATGCCCGAGGCGTATCTGGAGCGCCCGTTGCCCACCGCCGCCGAACAGGCCGCCATCGACGAAGCCAACCGGCCGATGTGGCTGACGATCTGGTACCAGAAACACGTGCAGATCCTGATCCTGGGCGCCGCCCTGGTGCTGCTGACGGTGATTCTGTTTTTGCAGGACAGCCTGGCCCGGCGCCCGCGTCTGCTGCACTGGGTGCGCCGTGGCTATCTGCTGTTTACCGTGGTGTTTATCGGCTGGTACGCCCTGGGGCAACTGTCGGTGGTCAATGTGCTGACCTTTGTGCATGCGCTGTTCCAGCAGTTCCGCTGGGAGCTGTTCCTCACCGACCCGCTGATCTTCATGCTCTGGGTATTCACCGCCGCCAGCATCCTGCTGTGGGGCCGGGGGGTGTTCTGTGGCTGGTTGTGCCCGTTCGGGGCGCTGCAGGAGCTGCTCAACGAGGCGGCGCGCAAGCTCAAGGTGCGCCAGTTCGAGTTGCCGTTTGCCGTGCATGAGCGGCTGTGGGCGATCAAGTATTTGATCCTGCTGGGGCTGTTTGGCCTGTCCCTGGAGTCGATGGCCACCGCCGAGCGGTTTGCCGAAGTGGAACCGTTCAAGACCGCCATCACCCTGCATTTCGACCGCCAATGGTGGTTCGTGCTGTACGCCGTGGCGCTACTGGTGATCAACCTGTTCACGCGCAAAGTCTACTGCCGCTACCTCTGCCCACTGGGCGCGGCGCTGGCGATCCCCAGCAAATTCAGGTTGTTCGACTGGCTCAAGCGGCGCAAGGAGTGTGGCGATCCGTGCCAGTTGTGTGCCAAGGAATGCGAGATCCAGGCGATCCACCCCGACGGCCATATCAACGCCAATGAATGCCACTACTGCCTCGATTGCCAGATGACCTGGCACAACGACCACAAATGCCCGCCCCTGATCAACAAGCGCAAGAAACGCAACAAGGCCGCACCCGCCACTGGGCAATTGATCCCGGTGGTGCAGGTGGCGGTGCCTGAATGACGGCCTTGGGCACCCACTTTTCATATCTGGAGCACATCATGAACGACAGCGAATCGAACAAAACCGGGACCACCCCGGAACCCGAAGGCATGAGCCGGCGTGGTTTCCTTGGCACTGGCGCCGTCACCGGCGCGGTGCTGGCAGGGGCCTCGGCCCTCGGCGGTACGGTGTTTACCCGCGAGTCCTTTGCGGCGGCGGCCAAGGAAGCCAAGTCGAAAATCCATGTGGGCCCAGGGGAGCTGGATCAGTACTACGGGTTCTGGAGCGGCGGCCACCAGGGCGAAGTGCGGGTGTTGGGCGTGCCGTCAATGCGCGAGCTGATGCGCATCCCGGTGTTCAACGTCGATTCGGCTACCGGCTGGGGCCTGACCAACGAGAGCAAGCGCATCCTGGGGGAGGGCGCCAAGTACCAGAACGGCGATTGCCATCACCCGCACCTGTCCACCACCGATGGCCGCTACGACGGCAAATACCTGTTTATCAACGACAAGGCCAACACCCGCGTGGCTCGGATCCGCCTGGACATCATGAAGTGCGACAAGATCGTCACCGTGCCCAACGCCCAGGCGATCCACGGCCTGCGCCTGCAAAAGGTGCCGTACACCAAGTACGTGTTCTGCAACGCCGAGTTCATCATCCCGCACCCCAATGACGGCCACACCTTCGACCTGCAGGACAAGAACAGCTTCACCCTGTTCAACGCCATCGACGCCGAGAAGATGGAAATGGCCTTCCAGGTCATCGTCGACGGCAACCTCGACAACGCCGACATGGACTACACCGGCAAATACGCGGCGGCCACCTGCTACAACTCGGAAAAGGCCTCCGACCTGGGCGGCATGATGCGCAACGAGCGCGACTGGGTGGTGGTGTTCAACATCCCGCGCATCGAGGCGGCGATCAAGGCCGGCAAGTTCATCAACCTCGACGGGGTCAAGGTGCCGGTGGTGGACGGGCGCAAGGGCGACGACGGCAAGGACAGCGAATTCACCCGCTATATCCCGGTGCCGAAGAACCCCCACGGCTGCAACACCTCGCCGGACGGCAAGTACTTTATCGCCAACGGCAAGCTGTCGCCGACCTGCACCATCATTGCCATCGACAAGCTCGACGACCTGTTCAGCGACAAGATCAAAGACCCGCGCGGCGTGGTAGTCGGCGAGCCGGAACTGGGCCTGGGCCCGCTGCACACCACTTACGATGGCCGGGGTTTTGCCTACACCACGCTGTTTATCGACAGCCAGGTGGTCAAGTGGAACATCGCCGAAGCCATCCGCGCCTACGGCGGTGAGAAGGTCAACTACATCAAGCAGAAGCTCGATGTGCACTACCAGCCTGGCCACAACCACGCCTCGCTCACCGAAACCCGGGATGCCGACGGCCAATGGCTGGTGGTACTGAGCAAGTTCTCCAAGGACCGCTTCTTGCCCACCGGCCCGTTGCACCCGGAAAACGACCAGTTGATCGATATCTCCGGCGATGAAATGAAACTGGTCCACGACGGCCCGACCTTCGCCGAACCCCACGACTGCGTGATGGCGCGGCGCGACCAGATCAAGACCAAGAAAATCTGGGAGCGCAACGACCCGTTCTTCGCCGAAACCGTGGCCATTGCGGCCAAGGACGGGATCAAGCTGGAGACCGATAACAAGGTGATCCGCGACGGCAAGAAAGTGCGGGTGTACATGACCTCCATGGCGCCGACCTACGGCCTGACGGAGTTCACCGTCAAGCACGGTGATGAGGTCACCGTGACCATCACCAACATCGACCAGATCGAGGACGTGACCCATGGCTTTGTCATGACCAACCATGGCGTGAGCATGGAAATCAGCCCGCAGCAAACCTCTTCCATCACCTTCATCGCCGACAAACCGGGGCTGCATTGGTACTACTGCAGCTGGTTCTGCCATGCGCTGCATATGGAGATGGTGGGGCGGATGCTGGTGGAGCGCACTTAACGGCGAGCACCAACCAATGTGGGAGCGGGCTTGCTCGCGAAGGCGGTGTGTCAGCCAGGCATTACTTGACTGATCCACCGCCTTCGCGAGCAAGCCCGCTCCCACACTAGATCTGTGTCGCTCCACAGATTGGGCTTTGATCAAAAGGAATACTCCGTGGCTCGACCCCGCACGTTATGGACCGGGTGTGTGTGGCTGCTATTTTCGGCCACCGCCAGTGCCGCTGTACTGCCCATCACCGACCTGCCGTTGGTAGCCGCAGGCCCGCACCGCTGGCATTTGCCCGCCGGTGACTACCAGGGCTCCTTCAGCATCGACCAGCCCCTGCAACTGATTTGCGAACCCGGTGCGGTGATCCACAGCCAGGGCCAGGGCAATGGTCTTCTGATCAACGCTGCCGACGTCACCGTCGAGGGCTGCACCTTCCTCGACTGGGGCCATGACCTCACCGCGATGAACGCGGCCATTTTCATCCAGCCCAAGGCCCACGGCGCCTTGATCAAGAACAACCGCCTGCGCGGCCAGGGGTTTGGCGTGTGGGTCGATGGCACGGCGGATGTGAGCGTGATCGACAACCAGATCCAGGGCGACCCGACCATGCGTTCCCAGGACCGGGGCAATGGCATCCATTTGTACGCGGTCAAGGGCGCGCGGGTGATCGGCAACCTGGTGCGCGATGCCCGCGATGGCATCTACATCGACACCTCCAACGGCAACCTGCTGCAAGGCAACACCCTGGAAGACCTGCGCTACGGCATTCACTACATGTTCGCCAACGACAACCAGGTGCTCGGCAACATCACCCGCCGCACCCGCACCGGCTATGCGCTGATGCAAAGCCGCAAGCTGACGGTGATCGGCAATCGCTCCGAGCAGGACCAGAACTACGGGATCCTGATGAACTACATCACCTATTCCACCCTGCGCGACAACGTGGTCAACGACGTGCGCGACGGCACCACCGGCGACACCATGATCACCGGGGCCGAAGGCAAGGCGCTGTTTATCTACAACTCGCTGTTCAACAGCATCGAACACAACCACTTTGGGCGCAGCGCGGTGGGCATCCACCTCACGGCCGGCTCCGAAGACAACCGGATTGCCAACAATGCCTTTGTCGGCAACCAGCGCCAGGTCAAGTACGTGGCCACCCGCTTGCAGGAATGGTCGGCAGATGGCCGCGGCAATTACTGGAGCGATTACCTGGGCTGGGACCGCAATAACGACGGCCTGGGGGATGTGGCCTACGAGCCCAACGATAACGTCGACCGCCTGCTGTGGTTGTATCCCCAGGTGCGCCTGCTGATGAACAGCCCCGGCATCGAGTTGCTGCGCTGGGTGCAACGGGCGTTTCCGGTGATCAAGTCGCCGGGGGTGATGGACAGCCATCCGCTGATGAAAGACCCCACGCTTTCCCTGCTCAAGGAGCCCGCATGATGCCTGTCGTCGAAATCGAAGGCGTGACCCAGCGCTATGGGCCCGCCACTGTGCTGCATGACTTGAGCCTGAGCCTGGCGCCCGGGGAGGTGCTGGGCCTGTTCGGCCATAACGGCGCGGGCAAGACCACCAGCATGAAACTGATCCTCGGTTTATTGCAGGCAAGCAGCGGCCAGGTACGGGTGTTTGGCCGCGCGCCCAGTGATCCCCAGGTGCGCCGGATGCTCGGCTATCTGCCGGAAAACGTCACGTTCTACCCGCAACTCAGCGGCCTGGAGACCTTGCAGCATTTTGCCCGGCTCAAGGGCGCGCCGATGAGCCAGGTCTCGACGTTGCTGGAAGACGTCGGCCTGACAGCGGCGGCGCGGCGGCGGGTCAAGACCTATTCCAAGGGCATGCGCCAGCGCCTCGGCCTGGCCCAGGCCCTGCTTGGCGAGCCGCGCCTGCTGCTGCTCGACGAACCCACCGTGGGCCTGGACCCGATCGCCACCCAGGATTTGTACTGCTTGCTCGACCGCCTGCGCGGACAGGGCACCAGCATCATCCTCTGCTCCCATGTGCTGCCGGGCGTGGAGGCCCATATCAACCGTGCCGCGATCCTCACCCAGGGCCGCCTGCTGGCCCTCGGCACCCTGGCGGCGTTGCGCGAAGAAGCGGGGCTGCCGACCCTGATCCGCAGCAGCGGCCTGCAACGTGCGGCGCTCTTGCAAAAACGCTGGAGCGAGGCCGGCCACGTGACCCAGCGCTGGGGCGCGCAAGGGCTGCAAGTGGCGGCGTTCAATGGCAACAAGCTGGACCTGCTGCGCCAGTTGCTCGACCAGGACAGCCCCACTGACGTGGAAATTGTCGTGCCGTCCCTGGAAGACCTGTACCGCCATTACATGGACAGCCCTGTGGAGCGTGCCCAATGACGCCGATCTGGAACATGGCCCGCAAAGAATTCAGCGATGGCCTGCGCAACCGTTGGTTATTGGCCATCAGCCTGTTGTTCGCGGTGCTGGCCATCGGTATTGGGTGGCTCGGTGCGGCGGCGTCCGGGCAACTGGGCTTTACCTCGATCCCGGCAACCATCGCCAGCCTGGCCAGCCTGGCGACCTTCCTGATGCCATTGATTGCGCTGTTGCTGGCCTATGACGCGATTGTCGGCGAGGACGAAAGCGGCACCTTGCTGCTGCTGCTCACCTACCCCCTGGGGCGCGGGCAGATCCTGCTCGGCAAGTTTGTCGGGCATGGGCTGATCCTGGCGCTGGCGACCTTTATCGGATTCGGCTGCGCCATGCTCGCCATCGCGCTGCTGGTGGATGACGTCGAATTCAGCCTGCTGCTCTGGGCCTTTGGTCGCTTCATGCTGACCTCGACCTTGCTCGGCTGGGGCTTTTTGGGGATGGCGTATGTGTTGAGCAGCGTCTCGGCGGAGAAATCCACGGCGGCCGGGTTGGCCCTGGGGGTGTGGTTCTTTTTTGTGCTGGTCTTTGACCTGGCATTGCTGGCGCTGCTGGTGCTCAGCGAGGGGCAGTTCAGCCCGACGCTGCTGCCCTGGCTGTTGCTGTTCAACCCGGCGGATGTGTACCGGCTGATCAACCTGTCGGGCTTCGATGCCGGCCCCGCGTCGGTAGGCGTGATGGCCCTGGGCGGTGACTTGGCAGTGCCGGAGGCGGCGTTGTGGCTGTGCCTGGCGGCGTGGGTCGCCGGGCCGCTGGCCTGGGCCTATTGGCTGTTCGGGCGGCGCGGGGCATGAATTTTTTATCGGTGGAGTAGCTGAGCATGAAAATCGGATGGGTGTTGCTGTTGAGCCTGCTGTTGGTGGGGTGTGACAAACCGGTGGCGGCGGGGGCAGGTGATGGGCCGGTGGCGTTCCATCCGGCGGATGAGTGCCATGTGTGTGGCATGGTGATCAGCGAATTCCCGGGGCCCAAGGGCGAGGTGGTGGAGCAGGGCGCGGCGAAGAAGTTCTGCTCGACCGCAGAAATGCTCGGCTGGTGGTTGCAGCCGGAAAATCATCATGCCCAGTCAAAGCTGTATGTGCATGACATGGGGCGCAGCCATTGGAATACCCCGGATGATGCCCACCTGATCGACGCCAAGACCGCCTACTACGTGCTCGGCACCGGGCTCAAGGGTGCTATGGGCGTGGTGCTGGCCTCGTTTGCCGAGCAGGCGGTGGCGCAGAAAGTCGCGGCAGATACCGGCGGGCGGGTGCTGCGTTTCGAAGAGATAGACCTGGCACTGTTGCAGCAGCCGAGTGGCATGGCCCATAGCGGTCATTGAGCCTGCCTCCCCCTGTGGGAGCGGGCTTGCCCGCGATGACGGCAGTTCAGTCAGCATTTCTGGCGGCTGACACACCGCTATCGCAGGCAAGCCAGCTCCCACAGCCTAGCGGTTGACCAATTTCGCCGGCAACGCAATCACCAGCAAACAACTGAGCAACAGGCTGGCGGCAAAGAACCACATGGCCCCAGCGCTGCTGCCGGTGATATCTATCGCCAGGCCCATCAGCGAGTTGCTGACCAGCCCGGCGATATTTGCCAGGGAGCAGGCCAGGGCAAAACCGGTGGCCGCCGCAGTGCCGGTAAGGAAGGTCGCCGGCAGGCTGAAAAACACCGGCACCGCACCGAGGATCGCCGCCGAAGCCACGGCAAACAGGGCCACGGTGGCGATCACGTTATGGGTGAAGAACGTGCTGCTGGCCATGGCCGCGGCGCCCACCAAAAACGGCACGATAATGTGCCAGCGGCGTTCACGGTATTTGTCGGAACTGGCGCCGATCAGCAGCATGCCCGCCAGCGCGGCGACGCTGGGCAGGGCGGTGAGCAGGCCGATATGGAACGTGTCGCTGACCCCCGCGTTGCGGATCAGGGTCGGCATCCAGAAGCCCATGGCGTAGGCACTGAGCAGGATCGAAAAATCAATCCCGCCAAGCATCCACACCTTGAGGTTGAAGAACCCCTCGCGAAAGCGCCGTGGGCTTTGGCTAGCCTGGCTGTCATCGGCCTGCAACTGCTGTTGCAGCAGGGTCTTTTCGGCGGCTGACAACCATTTGGCCTGGTGATAGGTATTGGGCAGCGCCCAGAACGCCAATACCCCCAACAGCACGCTGGGCAGCGCTTCGAGCAGGAACAGCCATTGCCAGCCACGCAGGCCACCTACCTGGTCGAAGTGGCCCATGATCCAGCCGGACAACGGCCCGCCAATCACACTGGACAGCGGCAGGCCGATCATGAACAGCGCAATCACCCGCCCCCGGCGATGGGTGGGGAACCAGGTGGTCAGGTAATACAACACCCCCGGCAGGAATCCCGCTTCGGCGACGCCGAGCAAAAACCGCAGCACATAGAACTGGGTGGTGGAGGTGACTAGCAACGTGCAGGCCGAGAGCAGGCCCCAGGTGATCATGATGCGCGCGATCCAGATCCGTGCGCCGACGCGCTCAAGGATCAGGTTGCTCGGTACTTCAAACAGGATATAGCCGACAAAAAACAGGCCGGCGCCCAGGCCGAACGCGGTTTCGCTGAACTGCAACTGGTCTTGCATCTGCAACTTGGCAAAACCGATGTTGATGCGGTCCAGGTAGGCCGCCAGGTAGCAGAAGCACAGGAACGGAATCAGCTTCCAGGTGATCTTGTGGTACAGCGCGTGGATTGGGTCGGCGACCGTGGGCATCGGTGTGTCTCATGGGCAATGAGGAGGGCGGGGCGAATATAGCATTCCGTCACCGACAAGCTCTGTCTGAAAAGCGCCACTTGGCTGGGGTTGCTGTGCGAAAGAAGCTACGTTTAACGCTTCTAATAAACAGAGTATCCACGGATGAACTACCAACCCTTTACCCGAACCTTGATCGCGACGGCCCTGGTCCTGACATTCAGCTGTGTGCAGGCGGCCTCCCAGGCCCCGGTGGCCGGTGAAAACGGCATGGTGGTGACGGCCCAGCATTTGGCGACCCACGTGGGTGTCGATGTGTTGAAGGCTGGCGGCAACGCCGTGGATGCGGCAGTGGCCGTGGGATACGCCCTGGCGGTGGTCTACCCGGCAGCGGGCAATCTCGGCGGCGGTGGGTTCATGACCGTGCAATTGGCGGACGGGCGCAAGACCTTCCTCGACTTCCGCGAAAAAGCCCCCTTGGCGGCCACCGCCGACATGTACCTGGACAAGGACGGCAATGTCGTCCCTGGCCTCAGCGCCAAGGGCCACCTGGCGGTCGGCGTGCCCGGCACCGTCTCCGGCATGGAGCTGGCCCTGAGTAAATACGGGACCCTCAAGCGTGCCCAGGTGATCGCGCCGGCTATCAAGCTTGCAGAAAACGGCTTTGCCCTCGACCAGGGCGATATCGACATGCTGCACAGCGCCACCGAAGAATTCAAAAAAGACCAGGACCTGCGCGGCATCTTCCTCAACAAAGGCGAGCCGCTGCAGGTTGGGCAGAAACTGGTGCAAAAAGACCTCGCGCGGACCCTGCGGGAAATCTCCGCCAAGGGCGCCGATGGCTTCTACAAAGGCTGGGTGGCCAAGGCTATCGTCGACTCCAGCCAGGCTGGCAAGGGCATCATCGCCCAGGCCGACCTGGACAAATACCAGACCCGCGAGCTGGCCCCCATCGAATGCGACTACCGCGGCTACCACGTAGTTTCGGCGCCGCCACCGAGCTCGGGCGGCCTGGTGATCTGCCAGATCATGAACATCCTCGAAGGCTACCCCATGGCCGAACTGGGCTACGGCTCGGCCCAGGGCACCCATTACCAGATCGAAGCCATGCGCCACGCCTACGTCGACCGCAACAGCTACCTGGGCGACCCGGACTTCGTGCAGAACCCCGTGGAGCATCTGCTGGACAAGAACTACGCGGCCAAACTGCGCGCCGCCATCGAACCGCAAAAGGCCGGCGACTCCATGGCCATCAAGCCCGGCGTTGCGCCCCATGAAGGCAGCAACACCACCCATTACTCCATCGTCGACAAATGGGGCAACGCGGTGTCGGTGACCTACACCCTCAACGACTGGTTCGGTGCCGGCGTCATGGCCAGCAAGACCGGGGTGATCCTCAACGACGAAATGGACGACTTCACCGTCAAGGTCGGCGTGCCAAACATGTACGGGCTGGTCCAGGGCGAAGCCAACGCCATCGCCCCGGGCAAGGCGCCCCTGTCGTCCATGAGCCCGACCATCGTGACCAAGGACGGCAAGGCCGTGATGGTCATCGGCACACCGGGGGGCAGCCGCATCATCACCGCCACCTTGCTCACCATCCTCAACGTCATCGACTACAAGATGAACATCCAGGAGGCCGTCAACGCTCCACGTTTCCACCAACAGTGGATGCCCGACACCACCAACCTCGAAACCTTCGCCTTGAGCCCCGACACCCAGAAAATCCTCGAAAGCTGGGGCCACAAATTCGCCGGCCCCCAAGACGCCAATCACCTGGCCGCGATCCTCGTCGGCGCCCCGTCCCTGGACGGCAAGCCCGTGGGCAACAACCGCTTCTACGGCGCCAACGACCCACGGCGCAATACCGGGTTGTCACTGGGCTACTAAGCATAGGCAGGGCAGGGGCGTGTTCTCCCAGAGCGCCCCGGCTCTGCCCTACAGAAGAATATTTTTTGAAATCAAGGGGTTGCCAGCCCCGGCAAATGAGTACATAATTGCCGCCATTGAACGCGCTGAGACATAAAAAACCTCAATGTTTTCAATGAGATAGAGTAGGGGCAAGCTTCACATAGCCCACTCAAGTTTATATGCGGTGAATGTCAGTGGTTTTGGCATTGATCGTTTGAGGCCGAGTAGCAAAATGGTTATGCAGCGGATTGCAAATCCGCCTACGCCGGTTCGATTCCGACCTCGGCCTCCACTCTTGAAAGCCCCGTAGATCAATGGTCTACGGGGTTTTTTATTGCCTAAGATTTGACGATCACTTCCGCAATTTTTCGGATCGCTTCCGCAACCCTATCTTTTTACGGGAAATTTAAGACGCCGTTATCGGTATGGCTCTGCTCGATTGGGCGTGGGATTGTGCTCGAGACTCAGGAGCCTGAGCGTTCACTAACGGCCATTAGCGGACGTTGAACTGCGTCCGCTGAACCCAAAACCTGAACATCGGCTTGGCTCAGATTCAAATTCAGATTGAGTAAGTCGGCCTCTCACCCAACCGCGCTACCAACCTGACGAGACAACCGTCAGGATCCTGGCCGATGAATTCGCGCTGGCCTACTCCAAGATGGGTTAGATCCTACAACTATAGTTCGGTGGCACGAGGGGAACGTGGCGAGGATCATGATGCAAGAACGGGCGGGAATTATCGTGATGCGTTGTTGGCTGCAATTGGTCGAACGGATTCATGCACGCAGCGCGTCTTTAAGCCGGAGGGCATCGATCAGACACGCTTGCGGATGACCGGTAATCGAAGCGAGTCAGGTCATAAAACATTTTTGGGGTGAACCTGCCAGCGGTTCGAATACACATATACTGTGCGTATTGTGAATGGTAGCCGTTTGATATTACCGATTAAGGGTTGTGTACTCGATGAACAAGACTGATCTGCTTGAGAATTTGAAAGAGACCAGTTACGAAATGACCCGAGGCAATATAGACGAAGCTGTTCTCCTGCATTTCGATTTGGTTATGGAGAGCTATCGACAAAAGCCTTCATTCTATAAAAACCTGTTGAAATATGACCGGTTCATGGTAGCCCTGTCTTTGTTGAGCTTTAGTTATAAAGATGAGCAAGTTCCCTTATCCAAAGTGAAAGCATTTTGCCAAGAACGTGGCTATATGTCTCGCAACAGCCTGGACTCATATTGCTCGTTCTTATCTATCGCCGGATATCTGGATGTCCGGTTACATGTCCAGGACGGACGCCAACGTAGCTTCCGACCCACGGATAAAGCGCTGTGCAATACCGCGCAGCTAATCAAATCGTATCTACTGCCTTCGCAGATGATCTCTCCATACGACAGTTGGTTGTCGGGCATGGGGAAAAGTGCGGATCTATTGCGCGTTTTTTTTCGAGGTTTTGCCAGAATACTTGAAGGCGACTTCCTGCTCGACAAGCTTTTGCCTGAAGCGAAATGGATTCTCAACCGGGATGGCGGTCACCTGCCGATGCTCGCACTCTATGCTGATGCCTTGCGCAACGGCTCGTTAGAGACTGGCTACAAAGTATCCTCTTACGTTGAGCTTTCATCGCGTCTGGGCGTATCCAAAACACACATGCAGCGCATGATCAAGGAAGGCCAGTTACACGGCTATTTCAAATGCGATAAACGCTTGGTGGAGTTGAGCCCGGCCTTTCTCGAACTGATGCGGCGGGCCATGTCAATTTACTTCGCAGTTGCACGGGTCAGCATGGAACTGGGAGTTGATGAAAGCGAAGTGGAAAATAAGTCTGGCTGTATTTGCATTGTTAGTGGACGCTGGCCCCAATGAGTTCGTTTGTTATTTAACCTTCCCTCTCGGGATCGACTTAAACACTGAGCAATGTCTTTTTCTGTTGTAATTTTTTATACCGGAGTTCAGCGTGTTTAATCGCCAGATAAAGAATGCTCTTTTTGCCTGCCAAGAGGAACTGTCCCTGTCGCTCGGTACAGTTGCCAGTATCGAAGCGGTTTTTCTTTCAATACGTGTCGATGGTGCTGGTCGGATTATCTCGGCCAACCAGCGGTTTGCGCAAACGCTGGGATACTCGCTCGAACAGCTTTCAAATATGGCAATGAGTAACATCAACGCGGAGCCGCAGAATGATTTTGCACCCAGCCTGTACGCCATCCAACGGCAACGCTATCGTGCCTCCGACGGCCGGGCTGTGACACTCAATGTAGGTTGGATCGCTGCAGCGAACCGGACGTTTCAAGGCTACGGCATGGTTGCACCACCTCTGGCGCAAGACGAACAGGAGGTCATCGAAATGTTCAACGCACTGAACCGCTCGATGGCGATGATTCAGTTCAGTCTCGCGGGTGAGGTCATTTACGCCAACGAATCGTTCGTCCAGGCCATGGGTTATAGCCTTGCGGAGATACAGGGCAAGCATCACCGCCTGTTCTGCCTCGCGGAGGACGTGGCGTCGGCGCATTACGCCGAGTTCTGGAAGAGTCTGAACAAGGGCGTGTTTAACGCTGGTCGCTTTCGCCGGGTAGATAAAAGCGGAAAAGTGGTGTGGCTAGAGGCCACTTACAATCCCATCAGAGACGCTTCCGGTCGGGTTTATAAAATTGCCAAATTCGCCAGTGTAGTGACCGAGCAAGTTGAAAAAGCCGACCAAATCAAACAAGCAGCGACCATGGCTTACGAGGTGTCGCTAGATACCGATGTAAAAGCTAACCGAGGTATGGAATTGGTCGCCGACTCCGTACTTGGAACACAGAATATCGCCCAACAGATGGCCTTGGTGACCGACAGCATGACCGCGCTTGAATCGCAGTCGCAGTTGATCGGTTCCATCGTCGACACGATTGGCGCCATTGCCACCCAGACCAATCTTTTGGCGCTTAACGCCGCTATCGAAGCTGCACGCGCTGGAGTGCATGGGCGAGGATTCGCTGTTGTGGCGGATGAAGTGCGCAAGCTCGCCGGCCGTACCAGTGCAGCCACGCGGGAGATTAACGGCGTGGTCAGGCAAAACCGAGAATTGGCCGGCGCAGCAGCGTTGCATGTCCAGTGCAGCAGAGACCAAGCCGACGTTTTATTGGAACTGTCCGAACAGGCAGGTATGGCGATGGTGGCTATCCAGTCAGGCGCAAAGCAAGTCGTGAAAGCCATTGGCAGAGTCACCAGCGACCTGCATTGAATGCTCTATCTGCGTCGCGGTAACGCCTCTTCGTTGATGGTGAAAGCAATATGAAAGTTTTGCGTGCAGTCTTTTCCGATTGATAACAGGAGTATAGATGCCGAAATACACTTAAGTCATTGGTCAGGTATTGCCCACACGTTCACGTCACATTCAGGCCGTTTCGGAAAAGGAGTTTAGGGATGCCGGCGATTTTCAAAATCCGACCAAGAATGCGAACGCTGCTGTCACCAGCGGTTACCAAGATTGAAATGGCAGGAATTGTTTCCTGGCTTTGCGTTTTGCTGATTGAGCCTGCGACAACGTTAAATCTACCGAACCTATTGGTCACAACATTGTTGTTTGTTATTTGGTACGTCCATCGCGTAGTTGCTGATTTCCGCATATGGAGAATGCTCGGCGGCGTCTATATATTGATTTTGTCACTCGGCTTTGCATATGTGATTGACACCAATGTGCAGTTACGCGTCTTTACGCTGCCCCTTGCTGTGATTATCGTGGTAAGCAGTGCTATCTTATTCGTCACAGTTCAGGACTATCTTTTTTCTACATTACTGGTCTGGATGCTGATGTGGCCCACTTTGGACGTTGGCTTTTACCGGGGACTGGAAGTTTATGTGGTAATTTTTTGCGTTGCCTCCATGTCCATTGGTTTTACTCTTAGCTTTACCTTTTTAAGAAGCATGCGGTCGGTATTGTTGGTCGAAAGTGAGTTCAGGACATTGGCGGAGACAGACTTTCTCACCTCCTTACTTAACCGGCGGGCCTTTATAGAGACCTTAAAAAAGGCATTGGCTGAAGGTCCCAGCGGCTACTTCATAATGTTGGACATTGACGACTTTAAATTAAAAAACGATCAGTACGGTCACGATGTCGGTGACAAGATTTTGTGTGCCATGGCCGGGTGCCTGAAAACCACCGCTGGCAGCCACTGTGTCGGACGGATTGGAGGTGAGGAGTTCGGTGTCTTGTTGTTGGGCGAAGATGATGCGGTTGCTAATGAATATGCGTTGCGCCTGCTGGCCAACATCCGTAGCAGCGTATTGCCTCCGCATCAATTCACTTGCAGCGCGGGCGTCGCGCCGTTCCGAGCGACATCGGACATGTCAACGGTGCTCAAATGCGCCGACAGCAATATGTATAAAGCCAAGCATGATGGTAAGGATCGGGTGTTTCAGGATGGAAGGCAGGTCAAACCGCTACTTCCTGTAACTACGTAATTAAGGTTTGACTGGAGGACGTCTGTGAAAATCGTTTTCGAAGAAATCGAATCTCCCCCTTGCTGCTTGCTTACGCTGGGCACCTTCACTTTGATGTTCCATAACCGTTCTGAGGCTGAAAGCTTTCTGAAGCTTATTATGGGATGAAATACATCGCTTAGCCCCCATCGCTGAGCGTCTGCTTTTGGCCGTTTTCAGTCGGTTGTCACCGGCAGAAATCGGCCAAAAGCGGACAGTTATGCAGGGTTAGCAACCCTTCCTTGTAGCTTGATGGCGTCTACGAAACTAGGGGCGATTCAGCTTGCGTCCGCTTGAAGATCAATCTGTCCCGTTTTTGTTTTGTTGATGAGACTCACCCACGCCGCGCTATCAATAACATCGAGGCAGCTGCGGACAACAAACCCGCGCAGCAACGATTAAAAATCTTCTTGCCTCGAGGCTGGGTAAACCAGCGGCGCATGTGCAGTCCGATGTATGCGTAGATGCCAATGGCAATCCATTCCAATACCAGGAACAGCAATCCCAGCAGCGTGAACTGGGAGCCCACGTCTACCGCTGGGTCAACGAATTGAGGTAAGAACGCGGTAAAGATCAGAATGGCTTTGGGGTTGCCGGCGGCCACGAGGAATTCCTGTCTTGCCAACCCCCACAGTCCCACCTGAGGGGTTTCGGATTCGGCTGCTACTTGCGGTGCGGCGTTCCACAGTTGATACGCCAGGTAGAAAAGATAAGCCGCGCCAATTATTTTGATCCCGTAAAAGACTAGCTCTGAAGTTTGCAACACCACGGCCAAGCCCGCCGAGGCAAGTGCGATCATGATTGCGAACGCCAGCAAGCGACCTACGCCGGCCATGCAGGATGTGCGATAGCCATAGCGGGTTGCATTGCTGATAGACAGCAGATTGTTGGGCCCTGGCGCCATATTCAGCGCAAAGCATGCGGGCAGGAATAACGCGAGTGTTGCCAAGTCCATATGCATCTCCAGAGTCGCTGTGCATCAATCCTAAGTTTGAAGCTTTATAGACGCCATTACCCGCTAAGACAGTAATCGGTCGGTGATCATCGAGAGCGCTTGCGCCGGTGAAACCAGCGCAGTGTCTATGCAAAACGGAGCTTCTTCCCAGGCTTCGTATTCATGATCCAGCACAGACTGCCAGGTGGGTGGGATCAGCCCCGCAATATCACTCTTCCTGGTTTCCACCCGCTGCTGGTGTTCATTTTTATCAGAGCAAATCACTTGAATATTGAATAACTCGATACCCGCCTTTACGGCGATTTCGCTCCAGGCTATTCGGCTTTCGCTTACAGGGTTTACGCAGTCAACGATGACCGTGTGGCCAAGGCGAAGATTACTCAGGGCAAGTTCATTCGCGACCCTGTAGCCGCTGGACCCCACGTCTTGTGCAAGAACTGCGCAGTTGCGGATCGCTTGCTCAATCGTATCGATCCGCAGGTAAACGGCGCCGGTTTTAGCCGCAAGCTCCTTGGCGATTGTGGTTTTGCCGGTGCCGGGAAGGCCGCTGAATACGATAAGCACGGTATGTCCTTTTCTATCGCCTGTTATTTAGGGGCTTCGCGTTCGGCAAGTTGGCTAGTTCGCCGGGGTATGACTGAACACCCAGACATCTCACCCCACAGTTTGCAACCATTCAAGTAGCGCCATCTCCACGCTACCCGGCCTTGGCGCTGTAGGCGATAGCAGGCAGTACCGCGAGCCATCTTCAACAAAGCCCAATGGCGCGGCTAACACACCGCTTTGGATATCGTCGCGCACCAGGTGCCATGGGCCGATGGCTACCCCAAGGCCTGCAACGGCGGCCTGGATGCTGAAATAGAAGTGCTCGAAAGATTGCATTTCCATTTCTGGAGCAGGCAGTTGCTTTGCGTAAGCCCATTCGTGCCAAGCCGTGGGCCGGCTAGCTGTTTGCAGTAGCGGGGCAGAGGGGAGCAGGGATTTGCGATTTTTGCCAAACCACTGATCTGCCTTTTCTGGCCGGCATACGGGGCCGACCTGCTCTGGGAATAGCGTCTCGGTATGGTAGCCGGGAGGACAGGGAAAATCGTCGCGCCGGATGGCCAGGTCGATACCCTGGTTGAATGAGAAGGGGCCGCCGCCAGCAACCAGGTGAATGTCCAGGCCTGGGTGAAGGGTCTGGAAGTCGCTCCAGCGAGGGATCAACCAGCGCATCAACAGCGTGGGCTCGCAGGACAGGACGAGCTGGCGAGCTCGGCGGGCGTCGGTGCGTATCTCGCGAACGGCCTGGGTCATCAACCCCAGCCCCTCACTGGTGGCTTTTGCCAGGCGTCTTCCGGCATCGGTTAAAAACACCCTGCGACCACGCCGCTCGAACAGGTCGACGCCCAAATCCTCCTCAAGCAGGCGCACTGCGCGGCTGATGGCCCCCGGTGTCAGGTGCAACTCGTCAGCTGCGCGGGCGAAGTTTTCCAGGCGTGCGGCTGATTCGAAGCAGCGCAATGCCAGCAGAGACGGCATGCGAGTCTCAGAAGTCAGTGAGTTGTAGTCACCATTTTCTTCAGAAATCATCGTTTTTACCAAGGCATAGGATCTGTAAATATTGCCCTACACCACCAAGAATTCAAAGGGTACAGCATGGGCGAATGGATAGCGGTAATCACCATCACACTACTGGCGTGCATCAGTCCAGGGCCGGATTTCGCCATGGTGTCTCGCAACGGATTGCTCCTGTCTCGAAGGGCGGGCGTGCTCACCGCTGTCGGAATTGGCCTAGGGGTGCTTGTTCACGTGTGCTACACGCTGCTCGGATTGGGCTTGGTGCTGCAACAAACGCCTTGGTTGTTCAATGTGTTGAAGCTGGCTGGAGCGGCCTATCTCGTCTACTTGGGCATCAAGATGCTTCGCTCCGGGCCGGCCACTGAACCGTCGGATGCGCCACCGCCCGCCATGTCTGATCTGGGAGCGCTGCGTACGGGATTTCTCACAAATGCGTTGAATCCTAAGACATCGATCTTCATCGTCAGTCTGTTCATGGGAGTCGTACGGCCGGACACCGCTGTGACGACACAAATCGGGTACGGGCTATTTATCGCTGGAGCACATGTGGTGTGGTTCAGCCTCGTCGCACTGTGCTTCTCCGCCGGGGCGGTGCGCGCCAGGTTATTGGCCGCACGACAGTGGATCGACCGGATTTTTGGCGCATTGCTGGTGAGCTTCGGGATCTTGCTGACGCTCACTTGACTGGGGCTACGGGCTGCATCAGTGGAATCGGATGCCTCATCAACAGGCCTACTACCAGCGCTCCCAGCAGGCTCAATAGCCCCGCCACCCACAACACCCTGCCAAACCCACCGACAAATGCCTGCCATGCCAAGGGTTGCACCGGCCCCTGCGCCGATTCCGGCAGCAGTGCCATGGCTGCTGGCATATCCCCGGCCACTACCCGCGAGGCAATCCCCGGTATCTGGGCCTGCCATTGCGCGCCGAGGCTGGTGTGCAGCAGATGCTCGCTATGGCTGGCCAGCAGCGCGCCATACACCCCAATCGCCAACATGATCGCGCTGAAACGCATGGTGGTACTCATGCCCGAGGCCATGCCCGCACGGTCCCTCGGTACGCAGGCCATGATGTTTTTCTGGGTGTCGCCATTGAGCAGGCCGGCACCGGCGCCGGTCACGGCTATCGCCAGGGCGAACGGCAGGTAACCGCCGACACTGACCGCCCAGGCGCTGAACAGGTTGCCGCAGCCCACCAGGGCCAGCCCGGTTGCCATCATGGTCGCGGGGGCGAAGCGGTTGGCCAGGCGTGCGCCGATACGCGGGCAGATCAGCATGGTCAGGGCAAACGGCAGCATTCCCAGGCCCGAGGCAATCGCAGAAAACTCCAGGCCGTTTTGCAGGTAGAACGGCAGCAGCGTCATCATCACCTGGGCGCACCCGGCGTAGGCAAACATCCCCAGCAGAGCGCCGATAAATCGCGGGTACTGGAACAGTTGCAGGTCCACCATTGGCCGGCGCTGCACACGTTCCACCAGCACAAACAGGCCCAGCAGGAACGCACCGCCGAGCAGCCGCGCATAGGTCAGTGGGTTGTCCCAGCCGATCCGGTTGGCTTCGATCAGGCCCCAGATCAGGCACAGCAGGCTGGCGCTGAAGGTCAGGCTGCCCCAAGGGTCGAGGCGCGCCGATTGACTGTCGCGCGATTCCGGGATGGCATGCAGGACCAGCGCCAGCAACGCCAGGCCCACCGGCAGGTTGAGGTAGAAAATCCAGCGCCAGCCCATGTAATGGGTAATCAGGCCGCCGAGGGTTGGGGCGGCGGTCATCGCCACGCCCATGCAGGCCCCCCAGAACGCCCAGGCCTTGGCCCGTTCCAGCTCATCGTGAAAGGCATGGCCGATGGAAGCCAGGGCCGAGGTCAGCAGCAGTGCGGCTCCGACACCCTTCACGGCGCGGGCAATATCCAGCAGCAGCACGCTGGGCGCAGCGCCACAGCCCAGGGAGGCGAGGATAAAAATACCCAGGCCCCACACCAGGGTCTTCTTGCGACCGAAGCGGTCGGCAATGCTCCCGGCCGGCAACAGCAGGGCGGCGAAGGCCAGCATATAGGCGCTGACCACCCATTCGATATCGGCGAAATTGGCGCCCAGGTCGCGGGCAATGGTCGGCAGGGTCACCGCGACGATGTTGGTGTCGAGGACAATCAGCGAACAGACCCCGGAGGCGGTCAACAGGGTAAGGCGTGGGCTGACCCGACTCATGGCGTGATTACCTGGCAGGCAACAGGCAAGCTGGATTTGACGGGCATCATGGGGGTTCTCTACTGTGGGCGTCCCCTGAGCTTAACGTCAACTTCCGGTGGTTCTGTTAGCCGAAGCCAAGCACATCATTACCTTTGAGCTAATCCTTGTATGGAAATACGTCATTTCCGCTACTTCCTGGCCGTTGCCCGGCACCGCAATTTCACGCGTGCCGCCGAGCAACTGGATATTGCCCCGCCGACCTTGAGCCGGCAGATCCAGGATATGGAACGTGCCCTGGGCACGCGCCTGTTTATCCGGCGCCAGCGTGACGTGAGCCTGACCGAGGCGGGCAGCGCGTTGCTGGGTGAAGCCGAAAGCACCGTGCGCCAGTTCGAGTTCGCCCAGCGCAATGCCCAACGCGCCGGGCGTGGCGAGATCGGTCATATCGAATTGGGCTATGTGGCGTCGGCGGTGTATTCCGGGGTATTGCAACGCCAGGTGCAGGGGTTTTGCGCGCAGTTTGCCGATGTCAGCCTCAGCGTGCGGGAAAGCCCCATGGCTCTGTTGCCGGGGCTGGTGGCCGAAGGGCGCTACGACATTGGCTACATTCGCTCACCCTTGACCTTGCCCGACGGTGTGGAGGCGCTGCGCCTGGGCAGTGAGGGTTTTGTCCTGGCGCTGCCCCAGGGCTCGTGGCTGCTGGGGTTGAAGGCGATCACCTGCGCGCACTTGCAGAACGAGACCTTCATCCTGCCCGAGCAAATCAGCGGCACCTTGCAGGTGGCCGCACAAGGCGGCTATGCCCCGCGCCTGGGACCGCAGCCGGGCGGCCTGGTGGCGGTGATTGCCCTGGTGTCGCTGGGGCAGGGCGTGGCGGTGGTGCCGGAGTCGGTGGTGGGGCATGTCAGCCTGCCGGGTGTGCACTACCGCACCCTCCAGGGCAGCGATGCATCATCGTGGCTGTCGCTGATTTACCGGCGCTTTGAAAAAGCCCCGGCGGTGGCGCGGTACATCCAGCACATCAAGCAAAACCCCACCCCGTAGGCGCCGGCTTGCCGGCGACGGCAATCCGGTTCCTACCGAGCCAGGCGCGGCTGGATCGAGTCTGCCAGTTGTGTGAGGACCAGGCAGCAGGACACCGCCCCGGCATCCAGCACCCCCAGCGAGCGTTCGCCCAGGCGGCTGGCCCGGCCGATCCTGGCCACCAGGTCCTTGGTCGAATCGCGGCCCTGGGAGGCAGCGCTTTTCATCGCGTCCAGGGCGTCGCTGAAGGACGCACCCGCCGTTTGCGCCCGCTCAAACGCCTCCACCGCCGGGATCAAGGTGTCCATCAGGCACTTATCGCCGACGCCGGCTTCGGTGATGTCCTGCAATGAAGTCAGGCCACCGCGCAGCAGATGGGCGAAGGTGGCGGCGTCGATGTTGTCGCTGCCACGCACCTCGTCGGCCATGCCGATAAACAGGCTGCCATACAGCGGGCCCATGGAGCCGCCGATGCCTTCCATCAGGCTCAGGGTCAGTTCATCCAGGGCCTCGGCCAGGGTCAGTTGCCGGCCTTCGATCGTACGGCCGCAATGGGCAAAGCCCTTGGCCATGTTGATGCCGTGGTCGCCATCGCCAATCGCGCCGTCAACTTCGCTGAGGTATTCACGGTTGGCGACGATCACGCTGACCAGGTCGGTGACAATCGCGCTGCCGTCGTGGGTGGAAAAATGCTGGCTCATGGTTTATTCCGCCTGGGTCATGCCGATGGAGCGGCAAGGTTGGTCGATCAGGGTTTTCAGCTCGGCATCCAGGCCCAGCAGGGTCAGGGTCACGCCCATCATTTCCAGGGAGGTGAAGTAGTTGCCGACGTAGCAGCGATGGATCTTCAGGCCCTTGGCCTTGAGCTGGCTTTCGACTTCGGCGTAGAAGATGTACAGCTCCATCACCGGCGTCGCGCCCAGGCCCGAGACCAGCACCACCACGCTGTCATCCTGGCTGAAATCGCGGTCGGCGAGGATCGGTGCCAGCATGCGTTGAGCCATGGCCGCCGCGGATTCGATCGGGATCACCTCGATCCCGGGTTCGCCGTGGTGGCCGATACCCAACTCCATCTGGCCGTCCGGGATCTGGAAGTTCGGCTTGCCCACCGCTGCAATGGTGCAGGGCGTCAGGCCGATGCCGATGGAGCGGCAGTGATCGACCGCCTTCTGCGCGACGCGGATCACCCCGTCCAGGTCATAGTGCTGCTCGGCGGCGGCCCCGCCGATTTTCCACATGAAGATTTCCCCGGCCACCCCGCGCCGCTTGGCGATATCGGCCTTGGGCGCCGACGCCACGTCATCGTTGGCGACCACGGTGCGGATCCGCATGTCTTTGCTGGCGGCCATTTTCATTGCCAGCTTCACGTTCATGTTGTCGCCGGCATAGTTGCCGTACAGGCAGGCCACTCCGGCACCGTGATCAGCGACGCGAAACGCATCGAAAAAACTCTTGGCGGTGGGTGAGGAGAAGATTTCGCCGACGGCCACCGCGTCCACCAGGCCGGGGCCGACATAGCCGAGAAACGCCGGCTCATGGCCGGAACCGCCGCCGGTGACGATACCTACGCGGCCCTGGCCGGAGGGCTTGGCCTTGCTGATCACGCGGGGGTTGCTGTCGCTTTGGCGCAGCTCCGGGTGGGCGACCAGAATGCCGCGCAGCATGTCTTCGACCACTTGGTCCGGATCGTTGATGACTCGATTCATAACGCGGGTTCCTGTTCTTGTTGTGAGCAACTAACTGTAGGAGCGAGCTTGCTCGCGAAAAACGTTAACGCTAACGCGGGCTACCTGGATGAGTGCGTCGCCCTCAGGTTTTTCGCGAGCAAGCTCGCTCCTACAGTAAAAAGCGGTTGGGGTGTTTTAGGGTTCGAGCACAACCTTCAAGGACTTGTCCCCACGCTCCATCACCGCAAACGCCTCCTTGAAGTCCGCCAGCGCAAACTTGTGGGTGACCACGTCGCGCATGTCGATCTTGCGCTTGCCGATAAAGTCGATGGCCCGTGGGTACATGTACGGGCCTAGGTGTGAGCCGAGTACGTCCAGTTCCTTGCGGTCGCCAATGATCGACCAATCTACCGTGGCCTCGTCGTTGAATACGCTGAATTCGACGAAGCGCCCCAGCTTGCGCAGCATCGCCAGGCCCTGGTTCACCGCCTTGTGGTGCCCGGTGGCTTCGATATAGATATCGCAGCCATAACCGTCGGTGATTTCGCGGATTTTCGCCAGTACATCGACCTCGGCCGGGTTCCAGACTTCGTCGGCACCCATGCGCAGGGCCAGTTCGGCGCGTTCGGGTTTCATGTCGAGCACGATCAGGCGTTTGGGGTTGCGCATGCGCACCGCGCCGATGATCCCCAGGCCCAGGGTGCCGGCGCCGGCGACTACCACCACGTCGTCGAAATCCACATTGGCCCGTTCCGCCGCGTGCAGCGAGCAGGCCAGGGGTTCGATGAGGATCGCTTCGTCTGGCGCGATGGAGTCGGGCACCTGGTGGATGATGCCTTCCTTGGTGAAAATCATGTACTGGGCCATGGCGCCCTGGACGTTGTTCTGGAAGCCGTAGAGATCGTGTTTCTGGCACATCCAGTACTGGCCGTGGTTGCAGAAGCGGCAGCCCCAGCACGGCACGATCTGCTCGGAAATCACCCGGTCGCCGACCTTCACCCCACGCTTCTCGGCGCCGGGGCCCAGGGCGACCACGCGGCATACAAACTCATGCCCGGGAATCATCGGCGGCTTGACGTAGCGCGGCTGCTCGGCGTCGCCCCAGAACGACGGTGCGCCGCGATAGGTCTTGATATCGCCCATGCAGATGCCGCACAGCTCGACCTTGGTCAGGATCTCGTCGGGGCCTGGCGTCGGTACATCGACGGTTTCCAGGCGATAGTCTTCCGGGCCATGGCAAACCACGGCCTGCATGGTCTTGGGGATTACCGGGTGGAGTTGTTCGGCGGTACGTTCGGTAGCGGTGGACATGACAGACCTCACGACGAATAGATGGATTACTGAATGCTGTAGCCGCCGTCGATCACCATATTGGCGCCGGTGATCATCTGGGCTGCGTCGCTGAGCAGGTACAACGCCAGCCCGGCGATTTCATCCGGCTGGGCAAAACGGCCCGCCGGGATCTGCAATTTGGCCCGTTCACCTACTTCACCGGCCCAGGCTTTCTTGCCCAGGGCGGTTTCGACGATGGTGGGGGAGATGGCATTTACAGTGATGTGCGGCGCCCATTCCATGGCCAGGACCTTGGTCATGCCGACAATCGCGGCCTTGCTCGCGCAATAGGCCACATGCCGATCCAGGCCGATCACCGCCGCCTGGGATGCCAGGTTGACGATGCGCCCGCTGCCCTGGGCGAGCATGTGCCGGGCGCAGGCCTGTGCCACGAAAAAACTGGCCTTGAGGTTGATATCCAGGGTGATGTCCCAGGCGTTTTCGCTGACATCGATGGCCTTGTCGAGCATCACCACGCCGGCGCTGTTGACCAAATAATCCAGGCGCTTGAAGTGCGCGAACACGTAATCGATGCTGCTTTGCACCTGGTCGAGCTGGCGCAGGTCGACGGCCAGGCCCAGATGCCCGCTGCCCAGGCTGGCTGCCACTTCAACCACGGCTGGGTCACGGTCGAGCAGGGCTACGCGCGCGCCACGCTCTGCCAGCAGGCTGGCACACGCCAGGCCAATCCCGGCGGCCCCGCCGGTGATCACGGCGCAACGGCCGGTGAGGTCGAAGGCTTGGTTCCAGAATCCAGACATTGGTTTAACTCCATTCTCTCAGTCGCTGGAGATTCAAAGGTGGGAGCGGGCTTGCTCGCGAAGGCGGTGTGTCAGTTGACACATCAGTTGGCTGACCCACCGCCTTCGCGAGCAAGCCCGCTCCCACATTTGGATAGCATTTACAGGTCGAACTGCTATTTAGTACCGCTGACCTGCTGGTACAGCGCATCCGCATTGGCATTGGTCACCGGCACCCACGGCAGGATGTAGTTCTTCGCGGTGCCGTCGCCCCAGGTCACGTCCTTGGCATAACGCTCCCAGATCACCGACTTGGGTTTGTAGTCCTTGCCCGCCAGTTGCCGCAGGGCCACGTCCAGTGCGCCCTGGGACTGGGCCTGGGCGTCTTGCAGGAAGGTGGTGACTTCGTCTCTTTTGGCCGCCTGGATGGCGTCGGGCATGCCGTCGATGGAGGTGACGGGCACCTCCTTGGAGGTCAGGCCATGGGATTTGAGGGCCTGCACGGCGCCCAGGGCCATGTCGTCGTTTTGCGCGATCACCCCGTTGATGCCCTTGGGGTGGGCGTTCAGCCAGTCTTCAGTCAGGGTCAGGGCCTGGGCGCGGTCCCAGTTGGCGGTCTTTTTCTCGATGATCTTGATTCCGGGGTGCTTGCCCAGCACTTCCAGCTCGCCCTTTTCGCGGTCGATCTGCGCCGACTGGCCGATCGGGCCCTGGATGATCACCACATTGCCCTTGCCCTGGAGCTTGTCGACCATGGCCTGGGCCTGCAGGCGACCGCCCTCGACATCGTCGTTGCCCACGTACGGCACGCTGGCATCGGCGACCTTGGTGTTGGAGGCGATCACCACCACATCATTGGACATCGCCTGCTTCACCGTGCCGACGCCGGCCTTGGTGTCGATGGGTACAAACAGGATCGCGTCATAGCGCTGGGTGACCATGTTTTCGATCTGGTTGTTTTGGGTCAGTGCGTCATAGTTACCGTCGAACACGGTCAACTGCACGGTGCCGTCCTTGACTGCCGGATGTTCCTTGAGCTCGCGCACCCAGTTCTGCATGAACTGGCCCTTGAGGCCGTACACGGCGGCGCCGACTTTGTAGGTCTTGCCATCGGCGGCCAGGGTGATGCTGCTGGCGAGCAGGGAGAGGGCCGCCACGGCGGCAAACGATGTAGCGAATTTCATGATGAGAACCCCGTTTATTGTTGTGGTCGTTCAGTTCGGTTCAGAGCAAAAGCGACTAGCGTTTTTTCTTGCGCCACACGTCGATCAACACCGCGAGCACGATGATCAGGCCCTTGGCGACCTGTTGGTAATAGGAGGACACGCCGAGCAGGTTCAGGCCGTTGTTGATCACCCCGATCAGCAGCGCGCCGAACAGCGTGCCGACAATGGTGCCGACGCCGCCGGACAAGCTGGTGCCACCGATCACCACGGCGGCAATCGCATCCAGCTCATAAGACATACCCGCTTGGGGCAGGGCGGAGGTGGTGCGCGCGGACAGCACCACGCCTGCCAGGCCGGCCAGCAAACCCGAAACCACGTACACCGAGAACGTCACCTTGCGCACGCCGATCCCTGAGGTGCGCGCGCTTTTTTCATTGCCGCCCACCGCGTACACATAGCGCCCGTAGGTGGTGTAGCGCAGCACCATCCAGAAAATCAGCGCGACCACGGCAAAGATGATGATCGGTATGCCAATCGGCCCCAGCTTGCCGATGCCCAGCGCCAGGTAGGCGTCCGGCAGGTCGGTGACCGGGCTGCCGTCGTTGAGGATAAAGGTCATGCCCCGGGCAATACTCAGCATGCCGAGGGTGGCGACAAAGGGCGGGATCGACAGGTTGGCCACCATGAACCCGTTGACCACCCCCAGCATCGCCCCGGCAAACATCCCGGCGCTGACGGCAGCGAGCAGGCCGTAGCCCTGGGTCGCGACCAGGGCGCTGCACAGACCGGCGAAGGCGAGGATCGAACCTACCGAGAGGTCGATGCCCTTGGTCAGGATCACATAGGTCATGCCCACCGCCAGGATGCCGTTGATGGATGTCTGGCGCAGGATGTCCATCCAGTTGCGCCAGGTCATGAAGTATTCGCTGGCAAACGCCATGACCACGCACAGCAGGATAAACACCAGCGGCAGGCCAAAGCGGTCGAGGGAAAGCCGCAGGCGGCTGCGCGCGGGGGTGGTCAGTGGCGTGGCAAGGGTTTTGGCGTTCATGAGGCAAGACTCAACAAGGCTTCCTGGGAAAGGGCGGTGTCGCTGCTGATAGTCACCAGGCGGCCGCCCTTGAAGACCGCGATACGGTCACTCAGGTGCAGCAGTTCCGGGGCCTCGGACGACACCACGATGGCCGCGCCACCGGCGCGCACGAACTGGTCGAGCAAGTGATAGATCTCCTGCTTGGCGCCTTCATCGATGCCCCGGGTCGGCTCATCGCACAGCAGGCACACCGGTTGGGTCGACAGGCATTTGGCGAGCACCACCTTTTGCTGGTTGCCACCGCTCATGGACGCCACCGGCAGGTCCAGGGAGGTGGTCTTGATTTGCAGGCGCTTGACCATGTCCTCGGCCAGTTGGTTTTCCTTGCGCGCGTTGATCAGCGACCAACTCGACAGCTGCTTGTACGCCGACAACGCGATGTTCGAGAGGATGCTGGAGCTGAGCACCAGGCCGCTTTCCTTGCGGTCTTCGGTGACCAGGGACATGCCGGCGCGGATGGTCGCCTTGGGCAGGCCGATGGGCATCGGCTTGCCTTGCAGGGTGACGCTGCCGGCGTCCGGGGTGGTCAGGCCGTAGATGCAGTTGAGGAACTCGCTGCGCCCCGAACCCATCAGGCCGTAGATGCCGAGGATTTCACCCTGGCGCAATTGCAGGCTGATGTCCTGGAACTCGCCGCTGCGGCTCAGGCCCTGGACGTCCAGGCAACACTCGGCGGCGCTTTCGCGTCCAACCTTGTGGTCGATGCGTGTCAGTTCCTGGCCGACGATGCCGCGCACCAGGTGGGCGCGGTCGATATCGGCCATGCGCCCGCTTTCGACGAAGGCGCCATCGCGAAAGATGCTGTAGTCGTCGGCAATCTGCGCAAGCTCGCTGAGGCGATGGGACACATAGACAATCCCGGCGCCACGGGCGGTGAGGCGGCGGATGGCCTTGAACAGGGTTTCGGCTTCGCGCTCGCCGATGGCGGACGTGGGTTCGTCCATGATCATCACCTGGCAGTCATGGCTGAACGCCTTGGCGATCTCCACCAGCTGGATCTGCGCCACGCTCAAGCGATGCATGGGCGCGCTGGCGTCGACCTCGAACTCCAGGCTTTCCAGGAGTTCGCGGGTACGCCGGTGCAGTTCCTTGCTGTCGACGATGCAGCCGGCGCGCCGTGGTTCGCGGCCCAGCCAGATGTTTTCGGCGACGCTCATGTAGGGGATTGGCTCCAGCTCCTGGGTGATCATCGCGACCCCCGCCGCCAATGCTTCGCTGGGGCGATGGAAATGCACGGGGGCGCCATTGAGCAGGATGCTGCCGGCGTCACGCTGGGTGATGCCCATCAAGATACTGAGGAACGTGGATTTGCCGGCGCCATTGCCGCCGCACAGGGCATGCACACTGCCGGCCCGCAGCGAGAGGCGGCCGTCACGCAGGGCAGGGATGCCGGCGTAGGCCTTGGCGACGTGTTCAGCCTGGAGCAGTAATGGCGTGGCCATCGGCGTGTCCTCGTGCTGTGAGTTCTTATTAGGTACACAGTCGTGTTGCTGCGTGAGCATATGTGTATCAAATGAAATTCTGATCAGTCAATCTCTTTCATTGAAAACTTGTAATCGCCAAGGTTTTCTTGATGCATGGCGTTTTAGAGGGGTTTGACTGGAGGGTCAGTTAAAACGTGCTTGACAGTTGCGAGGGAATATCCGAGAAATGACTGATCGAAATTTCATTGAGTGATCATATGATCAGTCTTAAGCTTCACCACGGCAGCGGAGCCTAATGCCATGAACACACCTTTCCCGGTGGCTATCGGATGTGACGAAGCGGGTTTTGAGCTCAAGGAGCTGTTAAAGCGCCATATCGAGGCGCTGGGGTATCCGGTGACCGACTTTGGCACCCATTCCACAGCTCCGGTGCTCTACCCGGATATTGCGCTGGCGGTGGCCACGGCCATCAATGCCGGGCAACAGCGCCTGGGGGTGCTGGTGTGTGGCACGGGCATCGGCATGGCGATATCGGCCAATAAAGTCTTGGGTATTCGCGCGGCCCAGGCCCATGACACCTATTCGGCGGAGCGCGCGCGCAAGAGCAACGATGCGCAGATCCTGTCCATCGGTGCGCGGGTGGTGGGGGCGGAGCTGGCCAAGAGCATCGTCACCGCGTTTCTGGCCTCGGAGTTCGAGGCGGCGCGGTCCGGGGCCAAGGTCGAGCGCATCAATGCCATTGAGCGTGATGGGCATCAGTAGTGGACGGAGCAGGGCAAGAGTCGGGAGAATGCGCCTTTGACGCCGAAACGGAAGCCCGTCCCCATGAGTGACAGTACCCTGCGCACCGCCAGCGATATCGATCTGATGACCGAAGTGGCGATGCTCTATTACCTTGAGAACGTCACTCAGGAAGCCATCGCCAAGCGCTTTGACCTGTCCCGGGCGAAAGTCAGCCGGCTGCTCAAGCGTGCGCGCGATGAAGGGATTGTCGAGGTGCGGGTGCTGCAGCATCCGGCGATGAACAACGAACTGGAACAGGCGCTGGTGGAGCGTTTCCAGTTGGATCGCGCGTTGATCGCGGTCGACCACAGCGACGCCGACACCCAGCGTTCCGCCGTGGCCAGCCTGGTGGCCAACTACCTGAACAAGACCCTGGGCGACGGCATGATTGTCGCCGTGGGCATGGGGCGCAATGTGGGGGCGGTGGCCGATAACGTGTTTTTGCCGGTGACGCGCAACTGCACGTTTGTCTGCGCCATTGGCGGTTCGCTCAAGGCCGGCGAATACATGAACCCCGACCATATCTGCCGCCGCCTGGCCCTGCGTTTTGGCGGCGAGAGCGAAAGCCTGTACGCCCCGGCGCTGGTGGCCAACCCGGAACTGCGCAGCGTGCTGATCAGCAACGACACCGTACGCTCGACCCTCGACCGCGCACGGCGTGCCGATATGGCGCTGATCGGTATTGGCGACATGAGCGAAAACAGCAACATGGTGCGCATGGGCTGGTTCTCACCCCAGGAAATCGCCCAGGCGCGCTTGTCCGGCACGGTGGGTGACATGATGGGTTACGACTTTATCGACATTCATGGCCAGCCGGCGGTCAACGCCATCCAGGGGCGGGTGATCGGCTTGACGGTGCAGGAGTTGTTCCGCATTCCCGATGTGGTGGCGATTGCCAGTGAAAACACCAAGGCCGCCGCGACCCTGGGGGCGTTGCGCTCGGGGGTGATCAATACCCTGGCGACCACGGTAACCAATGCCCACACCATCCTGGCGCTGGACGACGCTACCCGTAAAACCTGACCTGTCTCCTCTCAAAATATGGGCTCTGGTGTGTGTGGGGGGGGCTGGCTTGTGTAGGAGCTGGCTTGCCAGCGATAGCATCGCCTCGATCTACCTGATACACCGAGGTGTCTGCATCGCTGGCAAGCCAGCTCCTACACAAGCCCACAGCACAGGCTTCTGGGGGCGGCTTTTACAGATCTTGTAATAGTTTTAAATTGTAGGAGATTTGTATTTCCGCTGTAGGATTAAAGTCCTTTTCTCACTGCAGGACTTGCATGAACACCCTCTCGGAGCCCCCCAGTCGTCTTTCCCCAAGACCGCTACTGCCGACGTTCCCGCTGAAACATCCTCTATTCAGACTGCTAACCTTTTCCCGGTCATCGGACCGCGTCTTGTTGTGCCCGGCATTCTGAAAATCAATAAAGAGACAGAGACTTCTATATGGAATGGTTAGCGGATCCAACGGCCTGGCTCGGCCTGTTGACCTTGATTGTGTTGGAACTGGTGCTGGGTATCGACAACCTGGTGTTTATCGCGATCCTCGCGGACAAGCTGCCGCCGGAGCAGCGTGACCGTGCGCGGTTGATCGGTTTGTCCCTGGCGCTGATCATGCGCCTGGGCTTGCTGGCGAGTATTTCCTGGTTGGTGACCTTGACCCAGCCGTTGTTCGAGGTGTTCGACAAGAGCTTCTCCGGACGCGACCTGATCATGCTGTTTGGTGGTGTGTTCCTGTTGTTCAAGGCCACCATGGAGTTGCATGAGCGGCTCGAAGGGCATGTCACCGAACGCACCGGCAATGCGGCCTACGCGATGTTCTGGCCGATCGTGGCGCAGATCGTGGTGCTGGACGCCGTGTTCTCCCTCGACGCGGTGATTACTGCGGTCGGCATGGTGGACGAGCTGGCGGTGATGATGATCGCGGTGATCGTGTCTATCGGCGTGATGATCGTGGCCAGCAAGCCGCTGACCCGCTTCGTCAACGCGCACCCGACGGTGATCATGCTGTGTCTGGGCTTCTTGATGATGATTGGTTTCGCCCTGACCGCCGAAGGCCTGGGCTTCCATATCCCGAAAGGCTACCTGTACGCGGCCATCGGTTTCTCGATCCTGATCGAGGTGTTCAACCAGATCGCCCGGGCGCGCCGCAAGAAGTCGGCGCAAGGCGTGCGACCGATCCGTGAGCGCACTGCCCATGCGGTGATGCGCTTGCTGGGTGGTCGCAGCCTGGCGGTGGAAGAGGTGGGTGAGGACGTTACGGACCTGCTGGGCGACTCCCAGGGCAGTCAAGGTCCGCTGTTCGACCGCCGTGAGCGCGTGATGATCAGCGGTGTATTGCAGCTGGCCGAGCGGCCGATCCGCACCTTGATGACCCCGCGGGCGAATGTCGACTACATCGACTTGGCCGACGACCCGGAGACGATTCGCCTGAAATTGATGCACTCGTCCTACTCGCGCTTGCCGCTGATCCGTAATGGCGCGGTGGATGAGCCCCTGGGCTTCGTGCATAAGAAGGAGTTGCTCAAGGAGTACCTGGCCGGCAACGAGCCGAACCTGGAACACCTGGCGCGGCGGGCGATCAACCTGCTCGACAGCTTCTCGATCCTCAACGCCCTGGAGCAGATGCGCCAGGAGTCGACGCACATCGCCTTTGTGATCAACGAATTCGGCGATTTCATGGGGGTGTTGAGCATGACTGACATCCTCGAATCCATCGCCGGTGAGTTGCCCGATGCCAGTGAAGTCGAAGGCCCGGACATCGTCCAGGAGCAGGGCGGTTACCGTGCCAACGGTGCGTTGAACCTGAACCTGATTCGCCAGCGCACGGGTTTCCAGGCGGTGGCCACCGAGGATTACCAGACCTTGGCTGGCCTGGTCATGAGCCTGTTGGATCGCCTGCCGGTGGTGGGTGACAGCCTGGAATACGAAGGCTGGCGCTTGACGGTGGCGGCGGTGGAGGAGCGCCGGGTGACGCAGGTGTTGCTGATGCCTGTCACGGCGGGTTAACGGGGTTTTGCCCTTTTGGTTGGCACACCACGGGTGTGCCGCTCGAAGGTTCTCTTCAGGGTCTGCTCCTGGGTCTCCCAGGGGCCGAACCCCTTGAGCTTTTCGACCAGCCTGCCGTTTTTCAATATCAGCAGCGTCGGTGTGCCGGTCACTTCGGGATGCCGTGGGGTCTGGCTCGTATCGAGTACATAAAGCGCTGCCTGACGGCGATAGCGGCCGGCCACTTTGCGAAACAGTGGCTTGGCCGCGCCGCACGCCGGGCACTGGGGCGATACAAAGAGCATGAACACCGTGCGTTGTGTCTGCAGCGCCCGTCTATACGCATCTGCGTTGTCGATCAGCGTGTTGATCAGTCCCATGACAATCTCCTTATAGGCCGGTGGCCAAACCCTAAGCCGGGCGGGCCGGACGGTCTACTGTGAGAATTCACAGGTAACGCACCCAAATGTGACGGATCGCAACGGATTGGGGCGCACGGTAGCAGTGTGCCTGGTGTGACTGGCGCGGCGCTGGTTCGTCGATGCCTTGTTATCTGGCTGATTTAAAACACCTTTAACTCTTCAATATTTTTCTGTTACTGGCTGTGGCACACTTTCTGCTGTCTATTCCGTTGTTACATACCATGTTCCGGTATAGCGGAATACACAACTCCTGGAGTGCTTGTCATGCATCGCCGACCTTCCGTGTTTAAAGCCTGTGTTTTTCTGTTCGCCGCCTCGGCTTCCCTCGCCAGCCAAGTGCAGGCCGACAGCAAGCTCGACGATGTGCTCAAGCGTGGGCACCTGATTGTCGGTACAGGCAGTACCAATGCGCCGTGGCACTTCCAGGGAGCGGATGGCAAGTTGCAGGGTTTTGATATCGATATCGGACGTATTGTCGCCAAGGGCCTGTTCAACGACCCGAGCAAGGTCGAGTTTGTGGTGCAGTCCTCCGATGCGCGGATTCCCAACCTGTTGACCAACAAAGTCGACATGAGCTGCCAGTTCATCACCGTCACCGCCAGCCGCGCGCAACAGGTGGCGTTCACCCTGCCGTACTACCGCGAAGGCGTGGGCCTGCTGTTGCCGGCCAACAGCAAATACCAGCAACTCGAAGACCTGCAGGCAGCGGGCGACGACGTCACCGTGGCGGTGCTGCAAAACGTCTACGCCGAAGAACTGGTGCACCAGGCGCTGCCCAAGGCCAAGGTCGACCAATACGACAGCGTCGACCTGATGTACCAGGCCGTGAACTCCGGGCGTGCCGACGCCGCCGCCACCGACCAGTCTTCGGTCAAATACCTGATGGTGCAGAACCCCGGCCGCTACCGCAGCCCCACCTACGCCTGGAGCCCGCAAACCTACGCGTGCGCGGTCAAGCGTGGCGACCAGGATTGGCTGAACTTCGTCAACACGGCGCTGCATGAAGCCATGACCGGCGTCGAGTTCCCCACCTATGCGGCCTCGTTCAAGCAGTGGTTTGGCGTCGACCTGCCGAGCCCGGCGATTGGCTTTCCGGTGGAATTCAAATGATTGTTGAGCGCGCGGCGTCGCAGCGGGCGCCCCGCTCAAGGTACTGCCGACCATGAACTATCAGTTGAATTTTGCCGCAGTCTGGCGCGATTTCGACACCTTGCTCGCAGGCCTCGGCCTGGGCCTGCAACTGGCCTTGCTGTCGATTGCCATCGGCTGCGTGATCGGCCTGTTGATGGCTTTTGCCATGCTGTCCCGGCACCGTGCGCTGCGCATCCTGGCCTCGGTGTATGTGACGGTGGTGCGCAACACGCCGATCCTGGTGCTGATCCTGTTGATCTACTTCGCCTTGCCCAGCCTGGGCATCCGCCTGGACAAGATCCCCTCGTTCATCATCACCCTGTCGCTGTACGCCGGGGCGTACCTGACCGAAGTGTTTCGTGCCGGCCTGTTGAATATTCCCAAGGGCCTGCGCGAAGCCGGCCTGGCGATTGGCCTGGGGGAGTGGCAGATCCGCGCCTATATCACCGTGCCGGTGATGCTGCGCAACGTGCTGCCGGCGCTGTCGAACAACTTTATCTCGCTGTTCAAGGACACCTCCCTGGCGGCGGCGATTGCGGTGCCGGAGCTGACCTATTACGCCCGCAAGATCAACGTCGAAAGCTACCGGGTGATTGAAACCTGGCTGGTGACGACCGCGCTCTATGTGGCTGCCTGTTACCTCATCGCCCTGCTGCTGCGTTACCTGGAACAGCGCCTGGCGATTCGTCGATGAGAGGGGTTTTGCATGTATTGGCTGCATGAGTTGTGGATCGCCCGGGCAACCCTGTGGGCGGGGTTCCAGACCAGCGTGTATTGCTCGGTGCTGGCGATTATCTTCGGCACCCTGATCGGCATCGTCGCCGGGTTGGTGCTGACCTACGGCAAGTTCTGGATGCGCGCGCCGTTTCGCCTGTACGTCGACCTGATCCGTGGCACCCCGGTGTTTGTGCTGGTGCTGGCCTGCTTCTATATGGCGCCGGCGCTCGGTTGGCAGATCAGTGCGTTCCAGGCCGGCGCCCTGGGCCTGACGCTGTTTTGCGGCTCCCATGTCGCCGAGATTGTGCGCGGTGCGCTGCAAGCCATTCCCCGTGGGCAACTGGAAGCGGGCAAGGCCATCGGCCTGACCTTCTATCAGTCCCTGGGCTATGTGTTGCTGCCCCAGGCACTGCGGCAGATTTTGCCGACCTGGGTCAATTCCTCCACCGAGATCGTCAAGGCCTCGACCCTGCTGTCCGTGATCGGCGTCGCCGAATTGCTGTTGAGCACTCAGCAAGTGATCGCCCGGACCTTCATGACCCTGGAGTTCTACCTGTTCGCCGGGTTTCTGTTCTTTGTCATCAACTACGCCATCGAGTTATTCGGGCGCTACATTGAAAAGCGGGTGGCCTTGCCATGAATCAACCATTGCTCAACATCAGCGGCCTGCGCAAACAATACGGCGCGGTGGAAGTCCTCAAGGGCGTCGATCTGTCGTTGCAGCGCGGCAACGTGGTGACCTTGATCGGCTCCAGCGGCTCGGGCAAGACCACGCTGCTGCGCTGCGTCAACCTGCTGGAGGAGTTCCAGGGCGGGCAGATTACCCTCGACGGAGAGTCCATTGGCTATGCCGATGTTGCCGGCAAGCGCGTACGCCACCCGGAAAAACTCATCGCCCAACACCGCGCCATGACCGGCATGGCATTCCAGCAATTCAACCTGTTCCCCCATCTGAGCGCGTTGCAGAACGTCACCCTGGGCCTGCTCAAGGTCAAGCAGATGGGCAAGGACGAGGCAGTGGCCCTCGCGGAAAAATGGCTGGAGCGCGTGGGCCTGCTGGAACGGCGCAACCACTTCCCCGGTCAGTTGTCCGGCGGTCAGCAACAGCGCGTGGCGATTGCCCGGGCGATTGCGATGAACCCCAGCCTGATGCTGTTCGACGAAGTGACCTCGGCGTTGGACCCGGAGTTGGTCGGCGAAGTGCTCAGTGTGATCAAGGGCCTGGCGCAAGAGGGCATGACCATGTTGCTGGTGACCCACGAAATGCGGTTTGCCTACGAGGTCTCGGACAACATCGTGTTTATGAACCAGGGCCGGATTGAAGAGCAGGGGCCGCCCCAAGACATCTTCGAGCGCCCGCAATCGCCACGCCTGGCGGAATTTCTGAAAAGTATTCGTTTTTAATCAAGGAGCAACATTATGAGCATTACTCGTTACGGCGCCGGCAGCACCGCCGGTGGTGGCCAACCCCGCCCATTCGCCCGTGCGGTGGAGGCCGATGGCTGGTTGTACGTGTCGGGCCAGGTGCCGGCGGTGGAGGGCGAAATCATCAATGGCGGGATTGTCGAGCAGACCCACCAGACCATGAAGAACGTGGTGGCGATCCTTGAGGAGGCCGGCTACGGCCTTGAAGACGTGGTCCGGGTCGGCGTATGGCTGGAGGACCCGCGGGATTTCTGGAGTTTCAACAAAGTCTTCGGCGAATACTTCACCCCCGAACACGCCCCGGCACGGGCCTGTGTGCAGGCGAATATGATGGTCGATTGCAAGGTTGAGATCGATTGCGTGGCCTACAAGAAAAAAGGCTAAATGCCCGACCTCAAGACCATTAAAAATTCAATGTGGGAGTGAATTCGGGTGGGAGCGGGCTTGCTCGCGAAAGCGGTGTATCAGTGCCAGATTTGTTGGCTGACACACCGCTTTCGCGAGCAAGCCCGCTCCCACAAAAGCCCCGCCCCACATGGACCTCTTACGCTGATGAAGACCGCCATGACCGAAGACACCATCAAACGCCGCGCCAAAGGCCTGGACCGGGCGTTCGATATCCTCGATTTTCTCAAGGAAGTCGGCCAGCCCCTGCGCCCCAACGATATTGCCAGTGGCATCGGCAGCCCCAAGTCCACGGTCTATGAACTGGTCGCCTCCCTGCTGGAACGGCGGATTCTCGAAACCGTGGGCAAGGACGGGCACGTGTACCTGGGGCGTCAGTTGTACTTCCTCGGCCAGGCCCACTTGCGCCATTTCGACCTGACCCGCGAGGCCGATCACGCCTTGCAGGAGATCGTCAGCCAAACCCACGAGACCGCGCAGATGTGCCTGCTCAACGGGCGCAAGTACACGGTGGCGCTGATGCGCGAGGGCGAGCGGCATTTCCGGATTTCTTCGGATATCGGTGAAAACGCGCCGATTCCCTGGACCGCTTCCGGGCGCTTGTTGCTAGGGCATTTGAGCGACCAGCAGATCATCGACCTGATCGACCACGACGACTTTATCCTGCCGGACGGCCAGCGTTTACCCCTGGACACCTTCCTCGGACAGATCCGCCAGGCCACTGTCGACGGGTTCTTTTCCTTCGACAGTGTTGCCGACACCTTTACCCACTGCTTTGCCGCCCCGGTGCGCGATGCTCAGGGCGTCGCCATTGCGACCCTGTGCATCGTCGCCCCACGGGCCGACGCCAAGAACAATTACGCCGACTACCGCCGGGTGCTGATCGAAAGCGCCAACAACCTGGCCCGTCGCATCAATGAATAGCGAAACGGAGTAACGCCATGTCTGCCTTCAATGCCGTTGAAAAAGGTGCCGCCGCCAGCGGTGCCCACCTGGTACGCGACGTCAGCCTGCCCGCCCTGGTGCTGCACCGCGCGGCCCTGGAACACAACATCCGCTGGATGCAGGACTTTGTCAGCAGCAGCGGCGCGCAGCTGGCGCCCCATGGCAAGACCAGCATGATGCCGGCGCTGTTCCAGCGTCAGTTGGCGCAGGGCGCCTGGGGCATCACCCTGGCCACCGCCGTGCAGACCCGCGCGGCCTATGCCGGTGGCGTGCGCCGGGTATTGATGGCCAACCAATTGGTGGGCGCGCCGAACATGGCGCTGATCGCCGAGCTGCTGGCTGACCCCGGCTTTGACTTCCATTGCCTGGTCGATCACCCGGACAACGTGGCTGACCTGGGCGCGTTCTTCGCTGCCCGTGGCCTGCGCCTGAACGTGATGATCGAATACGGCGTGGTCGGCGGCCGTTGCGGTTGCCGCAGCGAGCAAGAGGTGCTGGACCTGGCGCGGGCAATCAAGGCCCAGCCGGCCCTGGCCCTCACCGGCATCGAAGGTTACGAAGGGGTGATCCACGGCGAGCATGCCGTCAGCGGCATTCGCGAGTTTGCTGCGTCCCTGGTGCGCCTGGCGGTGGATATGCAGAACAGCGGGGCCTTTGACCTGGGCAAGCCAATCATCACCGCATCGGGCTCGGCCTGGTATGACCTGATCGCCGAGTCCTTCGCTGCACAAAACGCCGAAGGGCGCTTCCTCAGCGTACTGCGCCCCGGCAGCTATGTGGCCCACGACCACGGCATCTACAAGGAGGCGCAATGCTGTGTGCTCGACCGGCGCAGCGACCTCACTGAAGGCCTGCGCCCGGCCCTGGAAGTCTGGGCCCATGTGCAATCGTTGCCGCAGCCGGGGTTTGCAGTGATTGCCCTGGGCAAGCGTGACGTGGCCTACGACGCCGGCCTGCCGGTGCCCCTCAAGCGCTACAAGGCCGGCGTGTTGCCGGCGGTGGGCGATGACGTGAGTGCTTGCAAGGTTACGGCGGTAATGGACCAGCACGCCTTCATGAGCGTGGCGGCGGGGGTTGAACTGCGTATTGGCGACATCATCTCGTTTGGCACTTCGCACCCGTGCCTGACCTTTGATAAGTGGCAGGTGGGGTGTTTGGTGGATGAGCAGTTGCAGGTAGTGGAAACCCTACAAACCTGTTTCTAGACCGCGTCGCGGCCATCGCAGACAAGCCAGCTCCCACATTGGGATTTGTGAACACATTCAAATGTGGGAGCTGGCTTGCCGGCGATGAGGCCCCAAAACCCAGCCGAGAATCCAAATATGACCCCACACCCGCGCATCGCCCTGATCGGCGAATGCATGATCGAACTGCAACACCGCGCCGACGGCAGCCTGCAACAGAGCTTCGGTGGCGACACCCTGAACACCGCCGTCTACCTGCGCCGCGAGCTGGGCGCCAACAGCACGGTGGATTACGTCACCGCCCTGGGCGATGACAGTTTCAGCGATGCCATGTGCGCGCAATGGGCCGCCGAAGGCCTTGGCCTGGACCGCGTCCAGCGCCTGCCAGGCCGCCTGCCGGGTTTGTATTGCATCCAGACCGATGCCAATGGCGAGCGCAAATTCCTCTATTGGCGCAACGAAGCGGCGGTGCGCGATTGCTTCACCACGCCAGGGGCCGAACCGGTCCTGGCCGCCTTGCCCAGCTACGACGTGCTGTATTTGAGCGGCATCACCCTGGCGGTATTGGGTGAAGTGGGGCGCGCACGCTTGCTGGCCATGTTGCTGCACGCCCGCCAACGTGGCGCCCGGGTGGTGTTCGACAACAACTATCGGCCGCGTCTGTGGGCCAGTGTCGAAGCCGCTCGTGAGGCCTATCAGCAGGTGTTGGCGCTGGTGGATATGGCCTTGCTCACGGAGGACGACGAACGTGCGCTGTTTGGCTATGCCGACAGCGAGCAGGTGTTCGCCGCCTATCCGGGGATTGATGAAGTGGTGCTCAAGCGCGGGGCGGATGACTGTCTGATTCGCCGGGGCGGCGAGCGTTTTGCGGTGCCGGCGGTGGTGGTAGAGAAGGTGGTGGACACCACGGCGGCGGGGGATTCGTTCAGTGCGGCGTATCTGGCCAGCCGGCTCAGGGGTGGGTCGCCACAAGAGGCGGGCTTGGCGGGGCATCGGTTGGCGAGCCAGGTGATCCAGGTTCCGGGTGCGCTGATTCCCAGGGTATGAGGCCGCCTGCGGCGGATCGCGGGCAAGCCCGGCTCCCACATTTGGCCAGGTTCACGCATCCAAATGTGGGAGCTGACTTGCCTGCGATAGCGGCCTTGAGCCAACCCCTCAGTCGCGGTAGAACACCTGCACCAGGTGATACCCAAACTTGCTCTTGATCGGCCCATGCACCACCCGCAGCGGTTTCTTGAAGATCACCGCATCAATCACCCCGACCATCTGCCCCGGCCGCACTTCACCCAGATCGCCGCCGCGCTTGCCGGACGGGCAGGTGGAGAACTTCTTGGCCAGCACATCAAAGGCTTCGCCCTTGGCAATACGCTGCTTGAGCTGTTCGGCTTCTTCGCTGGTCTTGACCAGGATATGGCGGGCTTGGGCTTTCATCGGGCAGTTACCTTGCAACGGTCGGGCTTGAAGGCGCGGGATTATGCATCAACTTGGCCATTGACGCCGATCATGCTGCGGATTTTCGTGGCCAACTGGTCGATGGAAAACGGCTTGGCCACCATGTCCATGCCGTCTTCCAGGAAGCCCCGGCGCTCGGCGGCCGTTTCGGCATAGCCGGTCATGAACAGCACTTTGAGCTCAGGGCGGTGCTGGCGGGCGATTTCCGCCAGTTGCCGGCCGTTCATGCCGGGCAGGCCGACATCGGTCACCAGCAAGTCCACCCGCAGGTCAGACTCCAGCAACGGCAAGGCCGCGCGTGCATCGGCAGCCTGGTGGGCGGTGTAGCCCAGCTCATCGAGCAGGTTGACCACCAGCATGCGCACTGCGGCATCGTCCTCGACCACCACCACGGCTTCGCCATCCAGCGCCACGGGGGCTTCCACGGGGATTTGCGGCAGGACTTTTTCCAGGGCGGTGCCGTGCAGGCGCGGCAGGTACAGGCGCACGCAGGTGCCACGCCCCGGTTCGCTGTGGATCGTGACGTGGCCGCCGGATTGCTGGGCAAAGCCATAAATCATCGACAACCCAAGGCCGGTGCCCTGGCCGATGGGCTTGGTGGTGAAAAACGGATCGAAGGCCTTGGCCAGGATCTTGGGGGTCATGCCGGCGCCGTTGTCGCACACGCCGAGCATCACGTAGTCGCCGGCCTTGACCGGTTCCAGGGTGGTGATGTCGGTGCCGTCGAGGTAGCTGTTGGCCGTCTCGATGCTCAGTTGGCCGCCATCGGGCATGGCGTCGCGGGCGTTGATCACCAGGTTGAGCAGGGCGTTTTCCAGTTGGCTGGCGTCGGTGTTCACCGGCCAGATATCACTGCCCAGTTGCACCTTGAGGTCGATATGGGCGCCTTTGGTACGGCGGAACAGGTCTTCCAGGGACGCAACCAACTGGTTTGGGTCCAGGGGCCGGCGGTCCAGCGACTGGCGCCGGGAGAAGGCCAGCAGGCGATGGGTCAGGGCCGCCGCACGATGGGCCGAGGACACGGCGGCATCGGTGAAGCGCCCGATCTCATCGCTGCGCCCGGCGGCGATGTAGCGTTGCATCAGGTCCAGGCTGCCGATGATGCCGGTGAGCATATTGTTGAAGTCATGGGCGATCCCGCCCGTGAGCTGGCCGACCGCTTCCATTTTTTGCGCATGGCGCAGCGCATCTTCAGCGCGCTCGCGCTCGAACATTTCGTTTTGCAGGCGCTGGTTGGCCTCGGCCAGGGCCTGGGTACGCTGGGCCACACGTTCTTCGAGGTTATCGTTGAGGTGGCGCAGGGCTTCTTCGGTGAGTTTGCGTTCGGTCTCATCGATCACAAAGATGTAGAAACCATTGACCGAGCCATCGGCGCTGAAGCGTGGCAGGTACTTCATCAGCGCATGCCGGGGCCGGCCGTCGCGATGGGGAGTGACGGTGATGAAACTGCACGCCTTGCCCTTGAGCGCAGCAGCGATTTTGTCGGCGCGCCCGGCGTACACCTGGGCACCGATCACTTCAAGGATGGTCTTGCCATACAGCTCTTGCGGGGTCAGGCCGTACCAGTCGAGGTAGGCGCTGTTGTTCAGGCGAAAGCGCTCCTGGTGATCCACATAGCCGATCAGCACCGGCATCGCGTTGATGATCAGTTGCAGCTCGGTCTGGCTCTGGCGCAGGGCTTGCTCGGTGTGCTTGCGTTCGGTCAGGTCCAGGGCCGCACCGAGAAAACGCGCCGGTCGGCCGTGGTGATCCTTGTAGCAGCGGCCCCGGGCGAACACCCAGCGTATCTGCCCGTCGGCCTGGAGCAGGCGATATTCCTCGGCGTACTCGGTGCCATGGGTAATGCAATGCTTGATGCTGCGGGCCACCATGCCGCGGTCTTCCGGGTGCACGCCTTGCAGGTAGTCACTGATGGGCAACTGGTGGGCGTTAACCGGATCAACCCCATGCAACTGGGCAAAATGGCTGTCGGCGATAAAGCGGTCTTCGCTGATATCCCAGTCCCAGGTGCCCACTGCATCGGTGGCGGCCAGGGCCAGTTGCAAGCGTTGCTCGGTATCGTGCTGGGCCTTGAGGCTGGCCTCGGAGCGTTGTTGCAGCTCCTGGGCCAGTTGCCGGCGCTCGTTGGTTTCAATCGCCGTCACCAGGACCCCGGCGACCCGGCCACGTTCGTCGCGGATCGGGCTGTAGGTCAGGTCCAGCCAGATTTCCGTATCGCGGTGGTTGCGTTGCAGGACAAAACGCTGCTCGCTGAAGGTGCGCACCTGGCCGGCCAGCACGGCGCTGTAGATGGGGGCGGTGAAGTGTTGCAGTTCCGGCCAGACCCGGTGGGTCGGCTGGCCAAAGCCCTGGGGGTGCTTGTTGCCGGCCAGCAGGGCGAAGCCATCGTTGTAGATCTGCGTGAGTTCGTCGCCCCACAGCAACAGCATCGGCATCGGTGAATGGATGACGATATCGATTGCCGTGCGCAGGCTTTGTGGCCAGTGGCTGGCATCACCGAGGGGGCTTGTGGCCCAGTCCAGCCGTGCGATCAGGGCCGCGGCCTCGCTGCCGGTGGGTGATCCGTTCATGTAAGTGTCCCGCGCGTAACGTCTTGAAGAATGACAGAAGCCGATTATCCCGTGCTGCGGAAACGGCTGGCTACCCCTCGAAAAATAGCATGCTTGAGGGGTTTATCTTCAAATGAGCGTGTGGGCGCTGAAACCTTTCATCTTTTATGCCAGCTCAGGGCGGTCGCGAAACTGCTCCAGGGCCTCGGGGTTGGCCAGGGCATCGGTGTTTTTCACCGGTTCGCCATGCACGACATTTCTTACCGCCAGTTCGACGATCTTGCCGCTGATGGTGCGCGGGATGTCACTCACGCTGAGAATCTTCGCCGGCACGTGGCGCGGCGTGGTGTTGGCGCGGATCACCTCGCGGATCTGCTGTTCGAGGGCGGCGTCCAGGTGTTCGCCGTCATTGAGCCGCACAAACAGCACCACGCGCACATCGTCCTGCCAGCGTTGGCCGATGGCCAGGCTTTCCAGGACCTGCGGGACTTTTTCCACCTGGCGGTAGATCTCCGCCGTGCCGATGCGTACGCCGCCGGGGTTGAGCACTGCATCCGAACGCCCGTGGATCAGCAGGCTGCCATTGGCGCGTTGCTCGGCATAGTCGCCCTGGGCCCACACACCTGGGAACTGGCTGAAATACGAGGCGCGCAGTTTTTCCCCCTGGGGGTCATTCCACAGGCCGATGGGCATGGCCGGGAAGTGCCGGGTGCACACCAGTTCACCTTTTTCGCCGACCAGCGGCCGGCCCTGGTCGTCCCACACTTCGATGGCCATCGCCAGGCTCTTGCATTGCATTTCACCGCGCCGTACCGGCAGCATCGGGTTGCCGATGACAAAGCAGGAGACGATGTCGGTACCGCCCGACATCGACGACAGGCACAGCTCCTGCTTGATCTCGCGGTACACGTAGTCGTAGCTCTGGGGCGACAGTGGCGAGCCGGTCGAGATCAGGCCCTTGAGGCTGCCCAGGTCATGGCTGCGGCGCGGTTGCAGGCCGGCTTTTTCCAGGGTGGCGAGGAATTTCGGGCTGGTGCCGAACACGCTGATGCGCTCCTGGTCGATCAGGTCAATCAGGCGCTCGGGCCCCGGATGAAATGGCGAGCCGTCATACAGCACCACCGTGGCGCCGATGGCCAGTACCGAGACCAGCCAGTTCCACATCATCCAGCCGCAGGTGGTGTAGTAGAACAAGCAGTCGTCGCGCGACAGGTCGGCGTGCAGGCCGTGTTCCTTGAGGTGGGTCAGCAGCACGCCACCGGTGCCGTGGATGATGCACTTGGGCACGCCGGTGGTGCCGCTGGAGTAGAGGATGTACAGCGGGTGGTCGAAGGGCACGGCGACAAACTGCGGTTCGCCGCCCGCGCGGTAGAAGTCATCCCACAGGGCTACGTTGGCCTGGGTCTGGTAATCCTCGACGCGCGCCTCGGGCCGGGCGTAGGGCACGATGATCAGTTGTTGCAGGGTGGGCAGGCGCTCGAGGATTTCATTGAGCTTGGCGCTCTGGTCGATCAGCTTGCCAGCGTAGCGATAGCCGGCGCAGGTGATCAGCACCTTGGGTTCGATCTGGCCGAAGCGGTCGATCACCCCTTGGGTGCCGAAATCCGGCGAGGAACACGACCAGATCGCCCCGAGGCTGGTAGTGGCAAGCATGCCCACCAGGGTTTGCCAGGTATTGGGCATGCACGCCGCCACCCGATCTCCCTGGCCCACGCCGGCTGCTTGCAGGCTGCGCTGCAGGCCGGAGACGTGGCGGGCCAGTTCGGCATAGGTCAGTTGTTCGCGCTGGCCGTCTTCGCTGATGGCGACCACGGCGGGGTGGTCATCGCGGCGGCGCAGCAGGTGCTCGGCAAAGTTCAGGGTGGCGCCGGGAAACCACTGCGCGCTGGGCATCTGCGCGCCTTCCACCAGCACTGTGCCGGGCGGCGTACGAAACTGCACGTCGAAGAACTCGACAATCGCCGCCCAGAACGCCGGGCGCTGGTCGATGCTCCATTGGTGCAGGCTGGGGTAATCGTTGATCTGCAAGGCGTGGCGATCATTGATAAAGCGCCGGAACTGGTCCATCCGGGTGTTGTGGATGCGTTCCGGGCTCGGTTGCCAGAGGATATCGGACATGGCGCACTCTCTTGTTCTTGTATGAAATCTGCCAGGCATCACACATCCAAACTGTGGGAGCTGGCTTGCCTGCGATAGCGGTGGTGGCTGGCCGACCGCTATCGCAGGCAAGCCAGCTCCTACAGGGGGTTTGCGGTGTTTGGGTTTACTGGGCCAACCACCCGCCATCGATGTTCCACGCCGCGCCACGCACCTGGCTGCCGGCCTCGCTGCACAGGAACAGTACCAGCTCACCCAACTGCGGTGGCGTGACAAATTCCAACGACGGCTGCTTCTCGGCCAGCAGGTCATGCTGGGCCTGTTGCGGGTCGACGCCTGCGGCAATGCGGTCATCGATCTGCTTTTGCACCAGCGGGGTCAAGACCCAGCCCGGGCAAATGGCGTTGCAGGTCACGTTGCTGGTGGCGGTTTCCAGGCCAACGACCTTGGTCAGGCCGATTACCCCATGCTTGGCCGCGACGTAGGCCGCCTTGCCCACCGAGCCGACCTGGCCGTGCACCGAAGCGATGTTGACGATCCGCCCCCAGCCCTTGGCCTTCATGCCCGGCAGGCTCAGGCGCGTGCTGTGGAACACCGACGACAGGTTAATGGCGATGATCGAGTCCCAGCGCTCCACCGGAAAATCTTCCACCGCCGCCACATGCTGGATGCCCGCGTTATTGACCAGGATGTCGATGCCACCGAACTCGCGCTCGGCGTAGGCGACCATCTCGGCGATCTGCGCCGGGTCGCTGACATCGGCCGGGTGATGGCCGACCTTGCCGCCAAACGCCTGCACTTGGGCGATCACCGCGCTGGCATCGCCGAAGCCGTTGAGGATCAGGTTGGCGCCGGCCTTGGCCAGGCTCAGGGCAATGCCCAGGCCGATGCCGCTGGTGGAGCCGGTGACCAGGGCGGTCTTGCCGTTCAATGTCGTCATGAAAACCTCACACAATGCCGGTGGCGTAGAAAGTACCGATCACCACGAACACCGCGAGGGTCTTGATGATCGTGATGCCGAAAATGTCCTTGTAGGCTTCGCGGTGGGTCAGGCCGGTCACCGCCAGCAGCGTGATGACCGCGCCGTTGTGGGGCAGGGTGTCCATGCCGCCGCTGGCCATGGCCGCGACCCGGTGCAGCACTTCCAGGGGGATATTGGCGGCATGGGCCGCGGAAATAAAGCTCTCGGACATGGCCGCCAGGGCGATACTCATGCCGCCGGAAGCAGAGCCGGTGATACCGGCCAACAGGGTCACGGTAATCGCTTCGTTGACCAGCGGGTTGGGGATGCCCTTGAGCCAGTCCGCCAACACCAGGAAGCCCGGCAGCGAAGCGATCACCGCACCGAAGCCGTATTCCGAAGCGGTGTTCATCGCCGCCAGCAGCGCGCCGCTGACTGCGCTTTTACTGCCTTCGGCCAGCTTGCTCTTGATCGCCGAAAAGCCGAATACCAGGACCATGATGATCCCCACCAGCAACGCCGCCTGCACCGCCCAGATTGCGGTGAGCTTGGCGATTTCCGTGGTCACCGGCGCGCTCATGCCCGGCAGGGCAAGGCTGTGGGTCTTGCCGTACCACTGCGGGATCCAGTGGGTGAACAGCAGGTTCATCACCCCCACCAGAATCAGCGGCGACAGGGCGATCCACGGGTTGGGCAGGCTCAGGTCTTCGGCGGTTTCCGGCTCGTTGCGCAAGTCGGTGCCATAGCCTTCGCCGGCACGCTGGGCCTTGTTGCGCTGGCGTGCCAGGTACAGCATGCCGGCGCAGAACACAAAGATCGTGCCGATCAGACCCAGCCAGGGCGCGGCCCAGGCGGTGGTGTTGAAGAAGGTGCTGGGGATGATGTTCTGGATCTGCGGCGTGCCGGGCAGGGCGTCCATGGTGAACGAGAACGCGCCCAGGGCAATGGTCGCCGGGATCAGGCGCTTGGGGATATTGCTCTGGCGGAACATCTCGGCGGCGAACGGGTACACCGCAAACACCACCACAAACAGCGACACGCCGCCGTAGGTCAGCAGGGCACACACCAGCACGATCACCAGCATCGCCTGGCGGGTGCCGAGCAAACGGATGGCGGCCGCGACGATCGAGCGCGAAAAGCCCGACAGCTCGATCAGCTTGCCGAACACCGCGCCGAGCAGGAACACCGGGAAGTAGAGTTTGATAAAGCCGACCATTTTTTCCATGAACACCCCGGTAAAGGCGGGGGCGACGGCGGAAGGGTCGGTGAGCAGTACGGCGCCAAGGGCGGCGATGGGGGCAAACAGGATGACGCTATAGCCACGGTAGGCGGCCAGCATCAGCAGCGCGAGCGCCGCCAGGGCAATGATCACACTCATGGTGTGTCTCCATCGGATTGTTATTGTTGTGGGGTAATGCTGTAGGAAGGGGCTATAGCGGGAATTGTGCCAAGTTTGTAAGTTATTGATATATATAGATATTTATAGTTTGTGGTCAGGCCATGTCTCTATATCAAGACAAATCCAGATCAAATGTGGGAGCGGGCTTGCCCGCGATGGCGGTCTAACTGGCGTGGATTTGTTGCCTGACACACCGCTATCGCGGGCAAGCCCGCTCCCACAGGGGGAGTGTCTTTGTAATGAGATTTGTGTCTCTTTATTGGGATTGCTCGATGCCCAGCGCCACCATCTTTTTGTACAGCGTCGAGCGCCCAAGCCCCAATTGCTTGGCCGCCTCGATCACATTGCCCTCGCACTGGCGCAACGCGGCAGCAATCAACTGCCGGTCAAACCGCTGCCGTGCCGCGCTGAAGGTCTGGACCTCGACTGGCGCCACGGCGCTGCGCTCTACCGGGCTGAACGTACCAATCGCCGCACGAATTTCCCGCGCATCCAACACCAGGTCATCGCTGAGCAACGCTGCGCGCTCCAGCACGTTGCGCAACTCACGGATGTTTCCTGGCCAGGCATGCTCGGCCAGCAGCGCCAGGGCTTCGCGGTCCAGTTCATGCTGGCTGCGCAGTTCTTCAAGGATCGCTTCGCTCAACGCCGGAATATCATCCAGGCGTTCGCGCAGGGGCGGGACCTGGATCGGCAATACGTTGAGGCGGTAATACAAATCGGCGCGAAATTCGCCGCGCTTGATCGCGGCTTCCAGGTCGGTGGAGGTCGCGGCGATCACCCGTACGTCGCTGTGGATCATTTCGTTGGAGCCCACCGGCTCGAACTCTTTCTCCTGCAGCACCCGCAGCAGTTTGCTTTGCAGGGGCAGCGGCATGTCGCCGATTTCATCGAGAAACAACGTCCCGCCCTGGGCGATTTGCAGTTTGCCGGCGCGGCCCTTGCGGTCGGCGCCGGTGAATGCGCCGGGCGCGGTGCCGAAAAACTCGGCTTCCAGAAGGTCGTGGGGGATGGCGGCGCTGTTGATGCTGACAAAGGCCTTATGGGCGCGTGGCGAGGCGCCATGGATGGCCTGGGCCAACAGCTCCTTGCCGGTGCCGGTTTCGCCCAGCAGCAACACCGGCGACTCGGCACTGGCACTGCGCCGCGCCCGGCGCTTGACCTCCAGGCTGGCAGCGCTGGTGCCGATAAAGTGCGCGAAGTTGTATTTGCTCTGGCGCGAGCGCAGCAGCGAACGGGTCGAGGCCAGCTCCTGTTGCATGCTCAGGTAGCGCTCGATCATCGGCGAGAGGTTGCGCAACTCATCGAACAGGGCAAAACCGATGGCGCCGATGACCTTGCCGGCATCGTCGTGGATCGGCAGGCGCATCACCACCAACGGGCCTTTGGGCGTGTCCTGGATATCCAGGAGGATCGGCTGGTCACTGCGCACCACCTGGCGTAGCAGGCTGTTGGAGATCACCTGTTCGCACGGCTGGCCGATGGCCTGGTCGGCGCTTTTGAGGCCGAAGCGCTTGGCGTAGCGCTCGTTCATCCACACGATGTTGGCGTCGCGATCGACAATTACCGTGCCTTCGCTGGACTGCTCGATGATCTCGAACAGGGACTGGATCGCCAGGCCACGAACGTGCGGGTAGTCCTTGAGGCTTTCGGTGGTGTTCATGCTCGGGGCGCCAACAAAAAAGATGAATGAATGACCTGATCCCCTGTAGGAGCCGGTTTGCCGGCGATGGCGATTTTACTGGCGCCATCGCCGGCAAGCCGGCTCCTACAGAGGGAGTTGCGTGGCGGCCAGCAGTTCCTGGGTGTAGGGGTGCTGTGGTGAGTCGAACACCGCCTGGCTCGGCCCACGCTCGACCACCTTGCCGTCCTTGATCACGATCATGTCGTGGGCCATGGCCCGCACAACGGCCAGGTCATGGCTGATAAACAGGTAGGTCAGGCCGTACTTTTCCTGCAATTCACGCAGCAGCGCCACCACTTGTTTTTGCACGGTGCGATCCAGGGCCGAGGTGGGCTCGTCCAGCAGCATCAAGGCCGGGCGCAGCACCAGGGCGCGGGCGATGGCGATGCGTTGGCGCTGGCCACCGGAGAATTCGTGGGGGTAGCGATGGCGGCTGGCCGGGTCCAGGCCCACATCCTGCAGCACCTTGATCACCTGCGCATCACGCTCCTGCAGGCTGCAGGGCGCGTGCACCTCCAGGCCTTCGCTGATGATCTGTTGCACCGACATGCGCGGGCTGAGGCTGCCATAGGGATCCTGGAACACCACCTGCATCTGCTTGCGCCACGGGCGCATCTGTTTCTGGCTGAGGCTATCGAGGGCCTCGCCCTGGAAGCGGATGCTGCCGCTGGAGTCGAGCAAGCGCAGGATTGCCTGGCCGAGGGTGGACTTGCCGGAGCCTGACTCGCCGACGATCCCCAGGGTCTTGCCCCGTTGCAGTTCCAGGCTGATGCCATCCACCGCTTGCAGGTACTGCCTGCGCCGGAACAGCCCGCCAGCGATGGGGAAACGCACACTCAGGCCGTCGACCTGCAACACCGTCTCGCGTGCATCCTGGCACAGTGCCGTGCCGACCGGTTCGGCATCCAGCAGCAGGCGGCTGTAGGGGTGTCGTGGGGCATTGAACAGGGTTTGGCAGTCGGCCTGCTCGACGATTTCCCCGGCCTGCATCACGCATACGCGCTGGGCAATGCTGCGCACCAGGTTGAGGTCATGGCTGATCAGCAGCAAGGACATGCCCAGGCGTTGCTGCAAGGATTTGAGCAGCAGCAGGATCTTGCGCTGCACCGTCACATCCAGGGCGGTAGTCGGCTCGTCGGCGATCAGCAGTTCCGGCTCGCAGGCCAGGGCCATGGCAATCATCACCCGCTGGCGCTGGCCGCCCGACAACTGATGGGGGTAAGACTTGAGGCGTTCCTGGGGATTGCGGATGCCCACCAGGTCCAGCAGCTCGAGGATACGCGCCTGGGCCGCCTTGCCGCCGAGGCCCTTGTGCAGCAGCAGGGTTTCGCCGATCTGCTTTTCGATGCTGTGCAAGGGGTTGAGGGAGGTCATCGGCTCCTGGAAGATCATCGCGATACGGTTGCCCCGCAGTTTTTGCAGGGTGCTGGCGGTGGCGCCGAGCAGTTCCTGGCCGCGATAGCGCACCGACCCTGTGGTAGCGGTGCCGGCCTGGGGCAGCAGTTGCAGGATCGAATGGGCCGTCACCGATTTGCCCGAGCCCGACTCGCCCACCAGCGCCAGGCACTCGCCGGGGCGGATATCCAGGCTCAGGTTGCGCACCACGGTCTGGCCGTTGAAGGCGACGCACAGGTCGCGGATCTCGATCAGGTTGTCAGTCATGGATGCATCGCCCTTCATGATCGTGGGTCGAAGGCGTCACGCAGCGCCTCGCCGATAAATACCAGCAGCGACAGAATCAGCGCCAGGGTGAAAAAGGCCGTGAGCCCGAGCCACGGCGCCTGCAGGTTTTGCTTGCCCTGGGCGATCAACTCACCCAGGGACGCGCTGCCCGCCGGCATGCCGAAGCCGAGGAAATCCAGGGCGCTGAGGGTGGAAATCGCCCCGGTCAGGATGAAAGGCAGGTAGCTCAGGGTGGCGGTCATCGCGTTCGGCAGGATGTGCCGGCGGATGATCTTGCCGTCACTCAGGCCCAGGGCTCGCGCGGCTTTCACATATTCCAGGTTGCGCCCGCGCAGGAATTCGGCGCGCACCACATCCACCAGGGCCAGCCAGGAAAACAGCGCCATGATCCCCAGCAGCCACCAGAAGTTGGGCTCGACAAACCCCGAGAGGATGATCAGCAGGTACAGCACCGGCAGCCCAGACCACACTTCGAGGATGCGCTGGCCAAGCAGGTCGACCCAGCCGCCGTAATAGCCCTGCAAGGCACCGGCGGCAATGCCGATGACGGCGCTGATCGCGGTCAGGCCGAGGGCGAACAGGATCGATACCCGTGCGCCGAAGATCACCCGCGCCAGCACATCGCGGGACTGGTCGTCGGTGCCCAGCCAGTTCACCGTGGACGGCGGGCTGGGGGCAGGGCGGGTCAGTTCGTAGTTGGGCGTGTCATCGCTGAAGGGGATCGGCGGGAACAGCATCCAGCCGCCGTCTTGCTTGATCAGTTGCTGCACGTAGTCACTGCGGTAGTCGGCCTGGAATGGCAGTTGCCCGCCGAACTGCTGCTCGGTGTAGCGCTTGAACACCGGGAAATACAACTGGTCCTGATAGCTCAGCACCAGCGGTTTGTCGTTGGCGATCAACTCGCCGCCCAGGGTCAGGATAAACAGGCCGATAAACAGCCACAGCGACCACCAGCCCCGGCGGTTTTGCTTGAAGCGTTCGAAGCGCCGACGGGCTACGGGAGACAGATTGAGCATCAGGCGTTCCTCGCGGCAAAGTCGATACGCGGGTCCACCAGGGTGTAGCAGAGGTCGCCGATCAGTTTTATCAAGAGGCCAAACAGGGTGAAGATAAACAGTGAGCCAAACACCACCGGATAGTCCCGCGACACCGCCGCTTCGTAGCTCATGCGGCCCAGGCCGTCGAGGGAGAAGATCACCTCGATCAGCAGCGAACCGGCGAAGAACACACTGATAAACGCCTGGGGGATCCCGGAGATCACCAGCAGCATGGCGTTGCGAAACACATGGCCGTAGAGCACGCGCCGTTCGCTCAGGCCCTTGGCGCGTGCGGTGACCACGTACTGACGGGTGATTTCATTGAGGAACGAGTTTTTGGTGAGGATGGTCAAGGTGGCGAAACCACCGATCACCAGGGCGCTGACCGGCAGCACCAGGTGCCAGAAATAATCGGCGACCTTGCCCAGGGTACTCAGTTGCTCGAAGTTCTCCGACACCAGGCCCCGCACCGGGAACCAGTTCAGGGTGGTGCCGCCGGCAAAGACCACGATCAAGAACATCGCGAACAGGAAGGCCGGCATCGCGTAGCCAATGACGATGGCGGTGCTGCTCCACACATCGAAACTGCTGCCGTGGCGCACCGCCTTGCGGATCCCCAGAGGGATCGACACCAGGTAGGTGATCAGCGTAGCCCAGAGGCCGAGGGAAAGGGTCACCGGCATCTTTTCCAGGATCAGGTCGATCACCGTGGCGCCGCGAAAGAAGCTGTTGCCAAAATCCAGCTGGGCGTAGTTCTTGAGCATCAGCCACAGGCGTTCGGGGGCGGATTTGTCGAAGCCGTATTGTTTTTCGATGTCCTTGATCAGCTTGGGGTCCAGGCCGCGACTGGCGCGTGAGCCACTGCTGACGCCGTCGCCGGCCGAGCCGCCGACGCCCCCGCCGCCAATCCCCTGCAAGTGGGCGATGGCTTGCTCCACCGGCCCGCCGGGCGCGGCCTGGACGATCACAAAGTTCACCAGCAGGATGATCACCAGGGTCGGGATGATCAGCAGCAGGCGCCGCACGATATAGGCAAACATCAGCGGGCACCTCGCGGCTTGTTCAGTTCGGCTTTCATCTGCTCATTGGTCAGGGGGGTCGGGCTGACCTCCCACCACGACTCCAGCGCCTCGTCGTTGCTCGCCTCGATGGCCGGGCGACCGAAGCGGTTCCACCACGCGGCCGAGGTGCCGGGCGGGTAGTAATTGGGGATCCAGTAGTAATTCCATTGCAGCACCCGGTCCAGGGCATGGGCGTAGCTGAGCATCTGCGCCTGGGTGGTGGCACGCACCAGGCCGGTGACCAGGGTGTCGACCGCCGGGTTTTGCAGGACGATGTAGTTGTTGCTGCCCGGGTCGAAGGCCGACGAGGAACCGAAGAAGTTGTACAGCTCCATGCCCGGCGAGGTGGTGACCGGGAAGCCGGTGACGATCATGTCGTAGTCGCGGGTCATCAGGCGGTTGACGTACTGGGATGAGTCGATGCGCCGGATGTTGAGGGTAATGCCGATCTGCGCCAGGTTGCGTTTATAGGGGAGCAGCAGGCGTTCGAGGCCGTTTTGCACATTGAGGAAGGTGAACTCCAGGGGTTCGCCGGCAGCGTTCACCAGCTTGTCGCCCTTGGGCGTCCAGCCGGCGTCTTCCAGCAAGGCCAGGGCTTGCAGTTGCTTGTCACGGATCATGCCGCTGCCGTCGGTGGTCGGCGCCTTGAACACTTGGGTGAAGACTTCGTCGGGGATCTGCCCGCGCAAGGGTTCGAGAATCGCCAGTTCCTGGGCGTCGGGCAGTTGGGTGGCGGCCAGCGGGCTGTTGGAAAAGTAGCTTTGCTGGCGGATATACAGGTTGCGCATCATCTGCCGGTTGGCCCACTCGAAATCCCAGAGCATGGCCAGGGCCTGGCGCACGCGGCGGTCCTGGAATATCGGCTTTTGCATATTGAACACGTAGCCCTGGGCCGCTTGCGGGGCTTGCTTGGCCAGGTGCGCGCGTTGCAGGCGGCCATCGTCCAGGGCCGGGCCGTTGTAGCCGATGGAATAGCCGGTGGCGGAGAACTCGCGGTTGAAGTCATAGGCGCCGCCGCGCAGGACCTGGCGCGCGACTTCGGTATCGCCGAAGTACTCCAGGCTCAAGCGGTCGAAGTTGTACAGGCCGCGGCTGACGGGCAAGTCCTTGCCCCACCAGTCGGGGTCGCGCTGGAAGGTGATAGTGCTGCCGGAATTGATCTTGCTGACTTTGTACGGACCGCTGCCCAGGGGCACCTCATAGCCGCCGCCGTTGGCGAAGTCGCGGCTTTTCCACCAATGTTCGGGGAACACCGGCAGGGTCGCGATATCCAGGGGCAGGGTGCGGTTCTCGCTGCTGGAGAAGTCAAAGCGCACTTGCAGGGGGCCTTCTACCTCGACGTGCTTGACGTCGGCAAACAGCGTGCGAAAGCGCAGGCTGCCCTGGGTCATCAGCAGGTTGAAGCTATAGCGTACGTCTTCTGCGGTGATCGGCTTGCCGTCGGCAAATCGCGCCTTGGGGTTGAGGAAAAAACGCAGGTACAGGCCGTCCTCGGCGCGCTCCATCTTTTGCGCGACCAGGCCGTAGACGGTATAGGGCTCATCCAGCGAGCGGTAGGCCAGGGGCGAATACACCCAGCCGTCCAGCTGGCTGACGCCGATGCCTTTGTCGATATACGGCAGTACATGGTCGAAGCGGCCGACTTCGAGGGCCGAGCGCTTGAGGCTGCCGCCCTTGGGGGCATCGGGGTTCACATAGTCGAAATGCTTGAAATCGGCGGGGTACTTGGCAGGTTCGCCGTAGACGGTCAATGCCTGTTGCGGGGCAGCAAACGAGATGGAACTCGCCAGCAGCAGGGCCAGGGTAGAGCCAACTAACGTGAGGAAGTCCAGTCGCATTATCAGCCTTGAGCGCCGGGTGAAGAAGGAAGGGGACTTGTACCCTAACCGCACGCGGGTCGCCAGTCACCCCACTGGCACACAAACACAACGGCCCACCAAAAGGCGGGCCGTTGTGTTTTGCAAAGATGTGGATCAGTCCTGGCGGCTGGTCACTTCCAACAGGTGATAACCGAACTGGGTTTTCACCGGGCCCTGCACGGTGTTGACCGGGGCGCTGAACACGACAGTGTCGAATTCCTTGACCATCTGGCCAGGGCCAAACGAACCCAGGTTGCCGCCATCACGGCTCGATGGGCAGCTGGAGTTGGCTTTGGCGATTTCTGCGAAATCAGCGCCGCCTTCGATCTGGGCTTTGAGTTCGTTGCACTTGTCTTCGGTGGCAACCAGGATGTGACGGGCGGTAGCTTTAGCCATGATGGGTAACTCCTTGAATAAAAAAGGTGAGCGTACCGGATTCAGGCGGTTATTTCCCGGCAAAGTTCCACTGATTTACATCAGGCTTGATCGCGCAGACGTGCGGCCGCTTCACGCAGCAACTGCTCAGTCCCATCCCAACCCAGGCAGCCGTCGGTCACCGAGACGCCGTAGCGCATCGACGGGCTGAGCGGCTGGCAGCCTTCGAACAAATGACTCTCCAGCATCATGCCGATCAGCGAGGTGTCGCCCTGCAAGCGCTGCTCCAGCACGTCATTGAACACCGCTGGCTGGCGCATCGGGTCCTTGCCGCTGTTGGCGTGGCTGCAATCGACCATGATCCGCGTGGCCACTTTGCTTTTGGCCAGGTCGGTCTTGACCTGGGCCACGCTCTGGCGGTCGTAGTTCGGGCCGCGATGGCCGCCGCGCAACACCAGGTGGGTGTCGGCGTTGCCCGGAGTCTGGATGATTGCCGGATGGCCCTGGCTGTCGACGCCAAAGTGGCGGTGCGGATGGGCTGCCGAACGCATGGCGTCGCAGGCGATGGCCACGCCGCCGTCGGTGCCGTTCTTGAAGCCGACAGGCATGCCCAGGCCGCTGGCCATTTCCCGGTGGATCTGCGATTCGGTGGTGCGGGCGCCGATGGCGACCCAACTGAGCACATCGTCGAAGTAGCCGGCGGCCATTGGTTGCAGCAACTCGGTGGCGACCGGCAAGCCCAGGCGCAGCATTTCGCGCATCAATTCCCGTGACAGCGTGAGGCCGGCGGCCATGTCATCGCTGCCATCGAGGTGCGGGTCGTAGGCCAGGCCTTTCCAGCCGATGGTGGTGCGCGGTTTTTCGACGTAGGCGCGGATTACCAGGAGCATCTGGTCACTGACGTCATTGGCCAGTTTTTTCAGATTGCGCGCGTATTCCATGGCGGATTCGGGATCATGGATCGAGCAGGGCCCGACGATGACCAGCAGGCGCGAGTCCTCACCCGTGAGAATCGCGCGGATCGCCTGGCGATGAGCGTTGACTTGCTCGGTCAGGAACGGGCTCAGAGGCAATTGGTGCTTGAGCTCAAGGGCGCTGGGCAAACGCTGGGTCAGCGCTTCATTGGCGCGGGACAGGGTGGTGACGGGCAGGGCGGCGATGGAGGAGTTCATATGTTCTGCTTCCTGGGCAAGCGGCGGGCTGTTCCCGCGCGCTCTGCCCTACTGGGGTGTTCGACAATTGGCCGTATTGGCTGCGTGTGTTGGCTTGCCACCAAGAGGTGACCGATCGGAGGCGGCAGGCTGTCCCGAACGGAGCTTGCTAAATCGCCAGGCGGTGCAGGTGTCGTAACGGTAATAAGTGCTGAAGTTCATGGTGTGGTTTCCTTTAAGTTCGGTGTGTAGCAAAAAATGTTCAGGGCTGAAAAAACAAAACCCCCGGTCGGGGAGCCGACCGGGGGTTAGATTTCTCTGGCAGGCGACCCCTTGAGTAGTGGGCGCCGATTTCAGGTATCAGGCGCGCCAGTGGCTAAACCAATACCCAAAATAAAAGCTGGCCAGTGCGCTCAAACCGTTCACGCGGGTAGCCACGACCGAACGCTGTGCGTTGGCAGTAGGGCAAGCCTGGGTGAGGGTGAGTTGCAACATGGTGTTTCTCCAAATGATGGGGTGGAGCTTAACTGACGCATGCCGCTGGATTCAATCAGTAATTTCTATCGCGAGGAGGGGCTTACCACTATGGCGGATGTCCCGATATGCTGGATGGATACTCACAATGATTGCCTGGACGCGACCTGTGACGCAATGGAGCCCACTGCTATGGCATTCACCCTCAAGGCAGCATCGGATCAACACCTGGCCTTTGCGCGCAGCCTGACGCATCAGGCGATGGGCCATTACTATAGGCAGTACGATCTGACATGGTCCGACAAAGGCTTCGACACCGCCTGGGCCGGGCGGGAAAACTGGTTGATTTGCCAGGACGACAGGCTGGTAGGGTTCGTCAGTCTCAGCCGCGATGACAATGCGCTATACATTCGCGAACTGCACATTATCGAGGCTTTTCGCCGCCAGGGCGCAGGCAGTTGGGTGCTGGAGCAGATGATCTGCAAGGCGCATGTCGAAAAGCGGGGTTATCTGCGCTTGACGGTATTCAAGACCAATCCGGCTAGAAGGCTGTATCAGCGCCAGGGCCTGAGTATTGTCGGTGAAGAGGGGTGTTTCTGGCGCATGGAGTCCGTTTGTCTATCAGCGCAGTCGTCCCGGTAAACCTCGCGCTCGACTTGAATCGGTGCATACTGCTCTTTAGGAGCCAATCTCCTGATCATTGCCCGGGCTTTTTGCCTCGTTAAGGATGATCCCCTCTTTCATGCCCAAAAGGACCGCGACCTTATGGGCTTCTCCCCGCCGCCCCTTTTTACGCCCAGCGAGCACTTGATAGGTGGTCGCCGGATCCACGCCATGTTCCCTGGCGAATGCCTGGACCGATTTGCCTTGATGTTCCAGCCAGGCTTTGGCTTGTGCAGCGGTACGGATTCCGGGCATAGTTCAAAACCGTTCAAGTTTGTGTAAAACGAGATGACATCGTCACCTCTTGGGGTGTGCCAGAAAGGATATTACATCCAAATGAGTGGAATAGGTTCGCGCTTACGGCAAGAAAGAGAGCGACTTGGCTTGTCGCAAAAGGTTTTTGGTGAAATAGGAGGCGTGGAGGCTAACGCGCAAGGTAAATATGAAAGTGGTGGCCGCGCACCCAAGGCCGATTACTTATCCCGCGTTGCAGAAAAAGGTGTCGATATTCTGTTTGTTTTGACAGGTAGCCCAACTCCCATCCAGTTGGACAACCTGAGCCAGATCGAAGAAAAAGTCCTGGGCAACTACCGCGCGATGTTTAAAGAGGATCAGGATGCAATCCGCAGGCTGACCAGCACCTTGGCAGAGCATTGCTCTGTGGCAAACGGAAAATCCCGGCCGATCCCCAAGGAATCCTGACCTTTTGCCCAGGAAACAACCCCGCCTGCCGCTCGGCAGGCGTTCGTAGTGGATTGAAACTCTATATATATGACGCGTTCAGCTAGGTCTGTGCCGTGGTTTTTTGCTAAGGTGTCCGGCAACCTATAAGACCATTTCGCGAGGTGTCTGCTTGATTAGGGTGCTAGTAGTCGATGACCATGATCTCGTTCGTACAGGCATTACACGAATGCTGGCTGACATCGATGGCCTGCAAGTAGTCGGTCAGGCCGAGTCGGGGGAGGAATCCCTGATCAAAGCGCGTGAATTGAAACCCGATGTGGTCTTGATGGACGTCAAGATGCCGGGGATTGGCGGTCTTGGCGCGACCTGCAAGTTGCTGCGCAGTCATCCGGATATCAAGGTTGTCGTGGTTACGGTTTGTGAGGAAGACCCTTTTCCTACCAGGCTTCTGCAGGCAGGTGCAGCGGGTTACCTGACTAAAGGCGCGGGGCTTGCGGAGATGGTCCAGGCTATCCGCCTGGTATTTGCCGGTCAGCGCTACATCAGCCCGCAGATTGCCCAGCAATTGGCGATCAAGTCTTTCCAGCCGGTCAGCGATTCGCCGTTTGATGCCTTGTCCGAGCGCGAGATCCAGATCGCCCTGATGATTGTCGGTTGCCAGAAGGTCCAGTCGATTTCGGACAAGCTCTGCCTGTCGCCGAAAACCGTGAACACCTACCGTTATCGAATCTTCGAGAAGCTATCCATCAGCAGTGATGTTGAACTGACCTTGCTCGCGGTTCGCCACGGCATGGTGGACGCCAGCGCCTGAAATGCAAGCCACTGAAATAACCGCCGCGTTTGATCCCAGTGCATTTCTAGCGACCTGCAGTGGCCGGCCTGGCGTGTATCGCATGTTCGACAGCGAGGCGCGTCTGCTGTACGTCGGCAAGGCCAAGAACCTCAAGAAGCGCCTGGCCAGTTACTTTCGCAAGACCGGCCTGGCGCCGAAGACCGCCGCGCTGGTGGGGCGTATCGCCCAGGTCGAAACCACCATCACCGCCAATGAAACCGAGGCGTTGCTGCTTGAGCAGACGCTGATCAAGGAATGGCGGCCGCCCTACAATATTCTGTTGCGTGACGATAAGTCCTACCCGTACGTGTTTCTGTCGGACGGTGACTTTCCGCGCCTGAGCATCCATCGCGGGGCGAAGAAGCGCAAGGGCAAGTATTTTGGCCCGTATCCCAGCGCCGGGGCGATCCGCGAGAGCCTGAGCCTGCTGCAAAAGACCTTCTTCGTGCGCCAATGTGAAGACAGCTTCTACAAGAACCGTACCCGCCCGTGCCTGCAATACCAGATCAAGCGCTGCAAGGCGCCTTGTGTCGGGCTGGTCGAGCCTAAGGAATATGCCGAAGACGTGCGTCACTCGGTGATGTTCCTCGAAGGGCGCAGCAATGCCCTGGCCGACGAACTGTCGGGGGCCATGGAGCAGGCGGCCAGTGTCCTGGATTTCGAACGGGCCGCCGAGCTGCGTGACCAGGTGTCGCTGTTGCGCCGGGTACAGGACCAGCAGAGCATGGAGGGCGGCACCGGTGACGTCGACGTGATTGCGGCCTTCGTCAACCCGGGCGGGGCCTGTGTGCACCTGATCAGCGTGCGTGGCGGTCGGGTGCTGGGCAGCAAGAATTTCTTTCCCCAGACGGGGATCGAGGAAGAGGTGGCCGAAGTCATGGCTGCGTTTCTCGGCCAGTATTACGTCAGCAGTCCCGAGCGCGACCTGCCGGGCGAATTGATCGTCAACGTGGTTCACGAAGACTTCCCTGCGCTGATCGATGCGATCCACGCCCTGCGCGGCCGCGAACTGGACATCAGCCACCGGGTGCGCGGCACCCGTGCGCGCTGGCAGCAATTGGCGGTGACCAACGCCGAGCAGGCCCTGAGCGCGCGCCTGGCCAACCGCCAGCATGTGGCCGCACGCTTTGAGGCGCTGGCCGACGTGCTCAAGCTCGACGAGCCGCCGCAACGCCTGGAGTGCTACGACATCAGCCACTCCAGCGGCGAGGCGACCGTGGCGTCCTGCGTGGTCTTCGGTCCGGAAGGGCCGATCAAGTCCGACTATCGACGCTACAACATCGAAGGCGTCACCCCTGGTGATGACTATGCCGCCATGCACCAGGCCCTGACCCGGCGCTTCAGCAAACTCAAGGACGGCGAGGGCAAGCTGCCGGATATCCTGCTGGTAGACGGCGGCAAGGGCCAGTTGTCCATGGCCCGTGATGTGCTCAACGAACTGGCAGTGCCCGACCTGATCCTGCTCGGCGTGGCCAAGGGTGCGACGCGCAAGGCCGGTTTTGAAACGTTGTACTTGAATGATGCGGCCCATGAGTTCACCTTGAAGGGCGACTCACCGGCGCTGCACCTGATTCAGCAGATCCGCGATGAAGCCCACCGCTTTGCCATTACCGGCCACCGTGCCCGCCGTGGTAAGACCCGGCGCACCTCAACCCTGGAAGGGGTTGCGGGTGTGGGACCAAAGCGGCGGCGTGAACTGTTGAAACATTTCGGTGGATTGCAGGAATTGTCCCGTGCCAGCATTGAAGAAATAGCCAAAGCCCCTGGTATCAGTAAAAAGCTCGCTGAGTTGATTTATGCAAACCTACACAGCGAGTAGAATGCCCTCTCACCTCGTAGCCAGTTGTGCCGATGAATATCCCTAATCTGATCACCGTTCTACGCGTCCTGCTCATTCCGATTTTCATTTTGCTGTTTTACCTGCCCTATGAATGGAGCTACATGGCCTCCAGTTCGGTCTTTGCCTTCGCGGCCGCGACCGACTGGCTAGACGGCTACCTGGCACGACGCCTGGAGCAGAGCACGCCGTTTGGCGCGTTCCTCGACCCCGTAGCCGACAAGCTGATGGTCGCCGTGGCGCTGGTGCTGCTCGTACAAGAGCACGGCAACCTGTGGCTGACCCTGCCTGCCGCCGTGATCATCGGTCGTGAAATCGTCGTCTCGGCCTTGCGCGAATGGATGGCCGAAATCGGCGCACGCGCCCATGTGGCCGTGTCCAACATGGGCAAATGGAAAACCGCCGCGCAAATGCTGGCGCTGGTCATCCTGCTGGCCAACCCGTCGAATTTCACGTTCTGGGTGCTGCTGGGCTACGCCTTGCTGCTGATCGCCGCCGGCCTGACCTTGTGGTCCATGCTGCAATACCTGCGCGCCGCCTGGCCCCATCTGCGCACCACCGTGGAAAAGAAATAAAACTTTTTTGAATCAAGGGGTTGACGGGTGGTGAGGATTCTATAGAATGCGCATCACCAAGACGCGGGAATAGCTCAGTTGGTAGAGCACGACCTTGCCAAGGTCGGGGTCGCGAGTTCGAGTCTCGTTTCCCGCTCCAAATATCGATCTACAGGGTTCCATTGAAGTCTGTAGATCATTGAAAAAAGACGCTTAGGCGTCTTTTTTCGTTCCGTCAGCATTCATCGAAAGCCACGGGTATCCGGACGTGTTTAGTCCAGAATCTAGTCCATGAAAATGGCGGGCTTTGAGATCGGATTGTTGCAGGAGCCCAACGAGTCGTTTGCTGAACATCTAGCCCTGAATTCAATCTTCAGGAGGCTAGAAGCATGGCTCTTTCATATGCTGCCGTCCGGCAGGCCACGCCCACTGGCAAAGACTACACCCTCGGCGATATTGACGGCCTGTCCTTGGCGGTGACAGCCTCGGGCGGGCGCTCGTGGCACTTCCGTTACTGCTGGAACGGCAAGCAAAAACGCATGTCGCTGGACACCTATCCGCAGGTCAGTTTGCGTGACGCGCGTTACCTTTGGGACGAAGCGGGCAAATTATTGGCTCAAGGGGTCAATCCCCAGGCGCGTCCTTAGACAGTTACTGGATCAGCAGTTCGGCGGTGGCGGTCTCGCGCACGCGCATCATGATCAGGCTGTTGAAGTTGCCTGCCACCTGGGCGGCGCGGTTGCCCAGGCGCGCTTTGATGTAGCTGAGGGGCTGCAAGGTCGGGGCCGTGGAAACAGCGCGTGGCTTGGCAGCTCGACGACGCGGTTTGGTCGCGGCAGATTTGGCGGTTGAACCAAGGCGTCGAGAGTAGGACGGGTTATCAGTCTTCTATTGCACTGTCCGTAAAGAAGGCAAAAGTAGAAAGGGATGTTCGGAATAGAGATCGCCCACCAGGAGGGGCGGTGATTAATCGTGGGCAAATACTCCGTAGATCACCTGCACCACGATTCCCGGATTTGGGTGGCTGTCGTCATCCACCGTCGACGCAGCGTTTGAGGTGATGATCAGCGCATGGGTGTCATTGAACAGACAAGGTCGACGTTCGAGTTGCTCGTCATCCAGGTGCTGCTGCGCCGTAGCCTTGAAGATCTGGGCTACCTGGGCGGGTGCGGAACGAGTCGGTAGTGCTGGGCGCTAGCCTGGAGAGGATGGTGGGTGGCGGGGCAGCGTCAATCGGCAACGGGCGCAGCCCCTTATAGGCGGGTGTTGATCGTCTGGATCAAGCGTGGAGGTGATTCGAGATAGTACTATGCAGTGCTGCACGGGCCGAAGCTGATTACTGTGTACGTAACCGCATGAAGGAATCGTCGCCAATAACCCGGGTGGCGAAGTCCTGTGTTTTCACTAATTCAATAGAGTGTTCGCAGTCCTTGAGGTTGTGGTAACTCTCGGAACTGACGGCGATGATCTTTGCGTTTTTAGCGATGAATCGCCAACGCCATTCGTTTTTGATGTCTTTGTATACGTAAAAGTGGGCAGACTCTGCCATATGCTTCTCCTCGGACGTCGATACTTATGTAGCGGGCGTTTAACGCTATCAATCATGCCGAGAGAGCGTCTATAAACATAGAGATTCGAGTTGCGTCGCAATGTGTCGAAGATTGCAAATTACGTTCGACCTAGCGGACGTAGGCGTGTTGATTTTGATATGGTGTTTGACTTTGTATCGTTAACGTTGATGAAGGAATCGTAAATGGATCTTCGAGTATGGCAGGCTGTACGAATCGCTCAGGATTCTCTAGACACCTTGCAAGCTGATTGAGTAACGCTTTTCAAACTCTACCGGTGAAAGTTGATTATTGAAACCATGGCGGCGTTTTACGTTGTAGAATATTCCGATGTAATCGAATACATCACTACTGGCATCTTCCCGCGTGGTGTAGATTCTCCGCTTGACCCGTTCCCGCTATAGAAGTTGGAAAAAGCTCTCGGTCACGGCGTTATCATGGCAGTTGCCTCAGTGGCTCATGCTGGCAACCAAATTGTTTGCCTTCAAAAAGCTGCGCCAATCGGAACTGCTGTACTGGGCCTTGGTCGGAATGAACCATCACCTCTTGTTTCGGTTTACGCGTCCAAACCGCCATCAACAACACATAAATCGCCAAATCACGGGTCATCTGCGACTTCATTGGCCAGCCTACAACCTGGCGAGAAAACAGATCCAGCACCACCGCCAAATACAACCAGCCTTCATCCGTACGAATGTAGGTAATGTCGGTGACCCAAACCTTGTTGGGTCCCACGACGTCGAACTGGCGCTTCGGCAAATTGGGTGAGGCGACCGCTGGCTTACCGCCGTACTTTCCAGGGCGGCGTCGATAACCTGTCTGAGAACGCAGACCTTCAAGACGCATCCGCCTCGCCACACGATGACGACCACAATCCTCATCGCGCAGATCGTCATGGATTTTGCGATAGTCGTAAACGCCGCCGCTCTCCAGTCGGGAATGCTTGATCAACCCTAGAAGTCGTTGTTCGTTTTGGACGCATACAGATTGCGGCTCAGACAGCCACGCGTAATAACCGCTGGGATGGGCTTTCAGCGTGATGCAAAGCCGTCGAATCGAATAGTCGCCAGCGTGCTGCTTGATAAAGGCGTACTTCAGACGCACTCCTTGGCAAAGTACGCTGCGGCCTTTTTTGATATGCCTCGATCTTCAGTGACGCGCTTGAGTTCCGCTCGCAGACGACGCAGTTCAGCGTGCTGATCATCGTCCTGCTGCCGTTCTTCTTGAGGTTTGCTGTAGCGCTTTATCCAGGCATAGAGGCTATGCGTCGACACGCCAAGACGGCCCGCTACCTCAGCGACAGGCAGCTTCTTTTCGGTCACTTGATTGACTGCTTGGATTTTGAATTCTTCGGGTTAACGCGGGTTGCTCATGGCATCTCCCAATTGGCTTCAGTTTAAGGCAAAGAGGTGTCTACGAGACCCGGGGCGATTCAGTTCATGTGGGAAAACTCGCCAATTCGTTGTCGAAAGTTCCCTCTAGGGCTTTGAGGGCTGGTCAAGGTTGATTGGGATACTTCATTGTAATGAGGAAGGAAATAAGTACATCGTACGTAGCACTTTTTGATCTCATGAAATGGAGTTTATGTACTGCGGCCGGTGGATGCGCTGGCGAGTAGGCTGGAGGTATAGGCTCCAGTCTTACTTTATTTACGGCAGCAACTGCTGTTAAAAAAGTGTCTGGAGAGGTGGGATCATGGCTTCAAAAAGTTTTCAGAGTGAAGTGCCCAAGGCGCGAGTCAACATCAAGCTTGATTTGCATACTGGTGGTGCCCAGAAGAAAGTCGAGTTGCCGCTCAAGCTGATGATCATGGGTGATTACAGCAATGGCAAGGAGCAACGCCCGCTCTCTGAGCGAGGCAAGGTCAACATCAATAAAAACAACTTCGACAGTGTCCTGGGTGAGTTTTCTCCTAGCGTGAAACTCGCAGTCGATAACACATTGGCCGGCGATGCGTCTGACACCTCCGTCGAGTTGAATTTCCAGAGCATGAAGGACTTCGAACCCGAGCAGGTAGCGCGGCAGATTCCGCAACTGCGCGCCTTGTTGGCCATGCGCAACCTGTTGCGTGACCTGAAATCGAACCTGTTGGATAACGTGACCTTTCGTCATGAGCTTGAGCGCATCCTTAAGGATGACGCACTCAGTGATGAACTTCGAGCCGAGCTGGCTGCTCTGGCGCCCAAGGAAGAACGTTAATTCATATCGGTAGTTTTAAAAGGAAGTTCCATCATGCCTGCAGAAAATTCCAGCGTGCAATCGCACGGTGCTACAGTATTGTCTGAACATAACAATGGTGTTTATGCCACCTTGTTTAACAAGATCAACTTAAGCCCAGTTACTGAGTTGGGAGGTATCGAGGTTTTCCAGAATTCTGAGGCGCTGTCTGAGGTCTCGGCTGATGAGCGGGTAACGGCCGCCGTGAATGTCTTTTTAAAGTTGATTAAGCAATCTACACAAAAAGTCGAGCGGCTGGACAAGATTCTGCTGGACGAGCACATCGCTTTGCTGGATATGCAGATCAGTCGCCAACTTGACGTGGTCATGCACCATCCTGACTTTCAACGCGTTGAGTCAACGTGGCGTGGCGTGAAATCGCTGATCGACCAGACAGACTTCCGTCAGAACGTTCGTATAGAACTGTTGGATATCAGCAAGGATCACCTGGTGCAGGATTTCGAGGATGCTCCGGAAATCGCCCAGAGTGGTTTGTATCTGCATACCTATACTCAGGAATACGATACCCCGGGGGGTGAGCCGATTGCCTCGGCCATCTCCAACTACGAATTCGACCGCAGTCCTCAGGACATTGCCTTGTTGCGCAATATTTCAAAAGTAGCCGCCGCTGCGCATATGCCGTTTGTGGGTTCCGTAGGCCCGGCCTTCTTTGGCAAAGATTCTATGGAAGAGGTTGCCGCGATAAAAGACATCGGAAATTACTTTGACCGTGCCGAATACATCAAGTGGAAGGCATTGCGTGACAGTGATGATGCACGCTATATCGGCTTGGTCATGCCACGCGTTCTGGGTCGGCTGCCCTATGGGCCCGACACCGTTCCCGTACGCAGCTTCAATTACATCGAAAGCGTAAAAGGGCCAGATCACGACAAGTACCTGTGGACCAATGCGTCGTTTGCCTTTGCCGCCAACATGGTCAAGAGCTTCGTCACCAACGGCTGGTGCGTGCAGATTCGTGGGCCGCAATCGGGCGGTGCCGTCACTGAGTTGCCGATCCACCTGTACGACTTGGGCACTGGCAATCAGGTCAAGATCCCTTCCGAAGTGATGATCCCGGAAACGCGCGAGTTTGAATTTGCCAATCTCGGTTTCATCCCACTTTCGTACTACAAGAACCGCGACTATGCGTGCTTCTTCTCGGCTAATTCTGCGCAAAAGCCCGCGTCGTACGACACGGCCGACGCCACCGCCAACAGCCGCATCAACGCGCGCCTGCCTTACATCTTCCTGCTGTCTCGCATAGCCCACTACCTGAAGCTAATCCAGCGCGAAAACATCGGCACCACCAAGGATCGTCGCCTGCTGGAACTTGAGCTGAACAAATGGATCGGCGGTCTGGTGACTGAAATGACTGATCCGGGCGATGACCTGCAAGCCTCGCACCCGCTGCGGGATGCGAAGGTGACGGTTGAAGACATTGAGGATAACCCCGGCTTCTTCCGTATCAAGTTGTACGCCGTGCCGCACTTCCAAGTCGAGGGCATGGACGTGAATCTGTCACTGGTTTCGCAGATGCCCAAGGCCAAAGCCTGATTCAGTCGTAGGGAAACGATGCCATGAAGATCGATCGCCCTCTATGGGCCGCCGGGGCGTTGCTGTGTCCGCAGCAATTCCAGCAGCAGGCGCGCTGGGAGGCTTGGACTAACGAGCGGCTCGCTCAACTGACCCTGGCGCACCCTTGGGGTGTCCAGGCCGTTGAGTTTGACCCGGAGGCTTTACGACTGGGCAAACTCAAGGCGACTCGACTGCGCGTGCGAATGCCGGATGGTACGTGGATTGACACTGAGCAGGTGGACCGCCTGCCTCTTGCCTTGGAGCTGGCGCAGTTACTGGCTGACGATGATCAGGAAGCGTTGTTGCATTTGGCCTTGCCGCTGGAGCAGGCCAACGGCAACAACTGCTTGTTTGAGGGCGGCAGAGTTGATCGACCGATGCGCTATCGCCAGTCGTGGCGCGAGGTGCAGGACATTTATGCCGACGAGGTGCAGTCGATCAGTGTGCTGGAGCACGCGCTTAGCCTGCGTCTGCACAGTGACGACAACGCTGATTACCTGACGTGCCCGGTCGCGCGTCTGGTGCGTGATGGGCAGGGCGCCTGGAGCCTGGATCCTGCCTATGTGCCGCCGCTATTGAGCTTCGCTGCCCATGCAGGGTTGTTGAACCAGTTGGACAACCTGTTGACGCAGCTATCGGCCAAGCGGCAACGGCTTATGGGCATGCGCCGGGAAAGCAACCAGCGCATGGCCGACTTTGCTGTGGCTGATGTATCGCTGTTCTGGTTGCTCAATGCCTTGAATACCTATCAGCCGGTATTGGCGGATCTTCAGGCATTTCCCGCACGGCACCCCGAGCAGGTCTATCAGCAGTTGATAAAGCTGGCCGGCAGTCTGCTGACGTTCTCATTGGAGCACGATATCGACAAGATTCCAGCTTACCGGCACGAGTCTTTGGAGACGGTGTTCCCACCATTGATGCACACCATTTCCCTGTTGCTTGAAGCCAGCCTGCCGTCGCGGGTCATTGCTTTGGAGCTGGAGGAGCATGGCGCCAATCGCTGGCAGGTCACGTTGAACGACCCTCGGCTGCGCGAGCGTGATGGTGCTGATTTCTATCTGTCGGTGCGCTGCCGACTACCGGCGGCGCAGCTGCAGGACCAGTTCCCACGTCTGTGCAAGATCGGTACGCCGGACGAGGTCAATTACCTGGTCAACGCGGCGCTCGACGGTATTCCGCTGCAATCCCTCAGCCATGTACCGGCGGCGATTCCATTGCGTCTGGAAAACCAGTATTTCGCGCTGGACCTTGATCATTCAAAGGGGCAGGCGGTGCTGGACGAAGGGGTATGCGCTTTCTATGTGCCAAGCACCTTGGCCGACGTGAAACTTGAACTGTTTGCGGTGCTGCGCTCATGAACCTGACGGCTTCCAAAGAACACACAGCAGTGGCTGTGGATATCGATGCGCTGTTGCAGGACACCTACCTGTTGGTGGTCGAGTTGCGCCAAGGCGCCTCCGTGCCGCGCAGCCAGGACCTGTCGCAACTTTGTGTTGAGCAGGTTGAACACGTTCGGCAGCAGTTGAAACTGGCGGGTCTGAGCCAACGCAGCATAGACCACATCAGTCATGCTCAGTGCGCGTTGCTGGATGAAACCGTACTCACTTGCGCCGAAGGTGACGCGCACGCCTCCTGGGCCAGCGAACCGTTGCAGACCAAGTTTTTTAATCGCCATCAGGCGGGCGAGTTTCTGTACGAGGACATGCGCGACGTCTTGCGCGAGCCTGCGCCCGATCGGCAGGTGCTGACGGCCTTTCAACGGGTACTGATGTTGGGGTTTCGTGGGCGCTATCGTGATCTGAGTGATCCCGAGCGTGAGCAGTTATTGGTTGACCTCAGTGCACGGACCATTCCACTTCGGGTCAGTCAAAGCCTGATAACCCAGGCGAACGGCAGTGAGCTGATCGCAGGCCTGGCTTGGCTGCGCTCACCTCTGGTCCATGTAGTGGCCGTGGGGATGTTGCTTGCGGCCACATGGTGGGGAATGGATCACCTATTGAGCGGCGCAATTGCCTCGCTCTTGCCTGATCAGGCGTGAGGGCCAGATGACCTTCAACCTGTATCGAATACTTTACCTGTGGGCAGGGGCACTGGTCCTGGCTTTGCTGGCCATCATTCCGCTCGCGATATGGGTACGTGCCCTCGGCGTGTTGATAGCCGTGTGTTGTGTTGCGTGGGCCTGGGTATCGCTGCGTCACCGTGTCGAACGGCAGCGCGGGTCGGTACGCCTGGCCGATAACATGGCCCTGCCTGCGGCGTCGTTCCGTCACCCCGTCGTGCTGGTTTGCGGTGATGGCCTGGAGGGCCTATTCGGCATTGTTCCAGCCGAGCATTTGGCCCTGCGTGTCACCGAGCAAGGTTGCTATGTGCGCGTGCCCAGCCTGAAGCAGCTGCCGGTCGTCACCGATAGCGTCCTGGCCTTGCGCCCAGGCTGGGGAGGGCAACTTGGCGTGATGTTCACCGTCAACCCCGGCGCCCATAGCGATGGCGCGGTACTCGCCGGTCAAGTGCGTGCCTTCAATCACCAGGTGGCCTTGGCACGCAAGCGCGGCATTGCGCTGCCGCTGTTGCTGGTGAGCTACCTGCAAACCTTGCAGGGCGAGGAGCCTTGGTTCAGTTGGAACAACGGCCAGGCCGAGGCCCGTGTGCGTGATGCGGGGGCCTGCGTCAGTTTGGATGAGTGGCAGCAGCAAATCACTGGCTCGTCCATACAGGCGGCTCGGATGCACGCGAGTGTGCAGCTGAACAGCGTTGTGGCCTGGCTGCATGACGCCGTGCTGCCACACCTCGGCACTCGCAGCTCTCCAGGTTTGGCAACTATCTGCGCAGTCAAGTTGGTGCCGGCATTGCCTTATGCCGTGAAAGGGAGCCTGTGGCAGCAATGGTTACGCAGCAAAGTGGCGCTGATTGACAACAGGCCGGTGGTGACGGATGCGGTCTTGCCGTTCCCGGACGCGTTGCTCAGCCTGTTCCCGCTCGGTCCGCTGCGCTCCCCGGTACATCGCGCAAGCATTGCAGCAGTGTGGTTATTCGCCGTCGCAGGTGTAGTCGCACTCGCAAGCTCAGCGTGGCAGAACACCTTGTTGGTGCGTCAGGTCAGTGACGATCTACGGCGTTATGCGGCCATTCCACAGCCGACTCAGCGTGAGCAGCGCGGGTTTCTTTGGCGTGAAGACGCGGTGACCGTCCTTCGCCAGGATGCCCAGCGCCTGGACGCTTACTACCGGCACGGCGTGCCCTTGGCATTCGGCCTGGGCCTGTATCGCGGCGAACGCCTGCGCGCCCCGCTGCTGGCAGTGCTGGCCGCGCATGTTGAGCCACCGTCGACCACACCGCCCACGCGAATTGCCAACCCCGTACGGCTGGACAGCCTGTCGCTGTTCGCTACCGGCAGCGCCCAGCTCAAGCCGGATTCGACCAAAGTCCTGATCAATGCGCTGGTCGGCATCAAGGCGCAGCCAGGCTGGCTGATCGTGATCGCCGGGCATACCGACGCTACCGGCGACTCACATAACAACCTTCGGCTATCTCACGCCCGTGCCGCCGCCGTGCATGCCTGGATGCAGCAGATGGGCGGCATGCCCGACAGCTGTTTTGCGGTGCAGGGCTTCGGCGCCAGCCAGCCGATCGCCAGTAACGACACCGAAGCGGGGCGTGCAGCCAATCGCCGCGTAGATATCCGTCTGGTACCGGAGGCAGGGGCGTGCGTGCTCTCTACCGCGGAGCCGGACAGGCAACCCCCTGTCGTATCCCGCGACAGTTAAATTTCCAAGAAAAGGAGCTTCACATGGCAATTCCCGTTTACCTCTGGCTGCAAGACGACGGCGGCGCAAGCATCAAAGGTTCGGTGGACGTGCAAAAGCGCGAAGGCAGCATCGAAGTGGTTGCCCAGGACCACAGCCTGTACATCCCCACCGACAACAACACCGGCAAGTTGACCGGGACGCGCGTACATACCCCGTTTCTGTTTTCCAAGGAAATCGATTCGTCCAGCCCTTACCTTTACAAGGCCGTGACCACCGGGCAAACCCTCAAGAGTGCTGAGTTCAAGTGGTATCGCATCGACGACGCCGGGGAAGAAGTCGAGTATTTCATCACCAAACTGGAAAACGTCAAGGTGGTGAAAGTCGCACCGAAAATGCACGACGTCAAAGACCCAGCCAAAGAGAAGCACAATCACCTGGAGCAGGTCGAGTTGCGTTACGAAAAGGTCACCTGGACCTACAAGGACGGCAACATCATCCACTCCGATTCGTGGAACGAACGCCAAAGCGCGTGATAAGCACGGAGCCGCAGGCGTGCTTTCGCCTGCTGGCTGCCGGTGTGCTGGGTTGAGCGTCCGTTCGCGGGCGTTCAGCCAAACACATCGAGTTGCACAACCCCGGCTGGTTTTATCGACGACACACCCTGATCCCCGCACAAGGATGTAACCGTATGGCACCCAATTCCACTCGCTTGCTTCGCCGCCTCAACCCCTACTGCGCCCAGGCATTGAGTGCAGCGGCCTCGCTGTGCCAAAACCGTGCGCACGCACAGATCACCATTGAACACTGGCTGCTCAAGTTGCTGGGGCAGGGAGACGGTGACCTGACCGTGATCGCGCGTCGTTACGAATGGAATATGGAGACGCTGTGGTACGGGCTGCTTGAACACATTGATCAACTACCTCGCAGCGTGCAGAGCAAGCCGCAACTGTCGGAGCCATTGCAGCAACTGATCAAAAACGCCTGGTTGCGGGCCTCGCTGGACGACAACAACGACAGCTTGCGTTCCGTACACCTGCTGAGCGCGTTGATGGAAACGCCCAGCTTGTTGGTGTGTGAAGCCGCATGGCCACTGCTCAGCCTCAGTGAGGCTCAGTTGCAGCGCCTCTTGGTGCTGTTGGATCAATCGTCCGAGGAACGCCCTGAAGTGCAGGGGGCAGTCGAGCCAAGCGATCCCGAAACGTCTTCAGGTGAGCTCGCCATACTCCCACCCAGCGCAACGAAAAAAGTGGAGGCGTTGCAGGCGGTGCTGGACAGGTTCACCCACGACCTCACTGCCAAGGCAGCGCAAGGGCAGATCGACCCGGTGTTTGGCCGTGACGACGAAATCCGCCAGGTCATCGACATCCTCAGCCGCCGTCGCAAGAACAACCCGATTCTGGTGGGCGAGCCCGGTGTCGGCAAGACCGCACTGGTCGAAGGCCTGGCGTTGAGCATCGCCCACGGTATGGTGCCCGACAGTCTCAAATCAGTCAGTGTGCGCACCCTTGACCTTGGCTTATTGCAAGCTGGCGCAGGCGTCAAAGGCGAGTTTGAACAACGGCTGAAAAACGTGATCGACGCCGTGCAACAGTCCGAACAACCGGTGCTGTTGTTCATTGACGAAGCCCACACCCTGATCGGTGCCGGCAACCAGGCTGGCGGCGCCGACGCGGCCAACCTGCTCAAGCCCGCCTTGGCCCGAGGTGAGTTGCGCACCATCGCTGCGACCACCTGGAGCGAGTACAAACAGTACTTCGAGCGCGATGCTGCCTTGGAAAGGCGCTTCCAGATGGTCAAGGTCGATGAGCCGGATGATGCCAACGCCAGCCTGATGTTGCGTGGCCTCAAAGGGCGCTACGCCACTCATCATGGCGTGCACATTCAGGATGCGGCCGTGCAGGCTGCGGTCAGCCTGTCGCGCCGCTACCTCACCGGTCGCCAGTTGCCCGATAAAGCGGTCGACCTACTGGACACCGCCAGCGCCCGAGTGCGCATGAGCCTGGACTGCGAACCGCAGGCGTTGATCCGCCTGAGTGCCCGGAAAGTGGCCTTGGAGCTGGAGGGCCAGGCGCTGGAACAGGATCAGCGCCTTGGCGGGCATGGTGCCAATGAACGCCTGGCGGTGATTGCCGCCCAACACGCCGAGCTGCAACGCCAATACATCGACCTGGAGCAGCAATATCGGCAAGAACTTGACCTGACCCAGCAACTGATCGATGCGCGTCAAGCGCAACCGTTGCAGCGGGAGACCTGCGCGCAGTTGCAGCGGCAGTTGAACTATGTCCAGGGCAACCAGCCGCTTCTGTCGCTGGATGTCGACGCGCGTAGCGTAGCGGAAGTCATTGCCGATTGGACCGGGGTGCCCCTGGGCAGCTTGCTCAAGGACGAACAGGCCAACCTGCTGATGCTGGAGCAGCAATTGGGCGAGCGTGTCATCGGGCAGACGTCGGCCTTGAGTGCCATGGCCCAGCGCTTGCGCGCGGCCAAAACTGGCCTCACCGATGACAAGGCGCCGCTGGGCGTGTTCCTGCTGGTCGGCACCAGCGGCGTGGGCAAAACCGAAACCGCCCAGGCCCTGGCCGACAGCCTGTTCGGCGGCGAAAAATCACTGATCACCCTCAACTTTTCCGAATACCAGGAAGCCCACACCGTCAGCCAACTCAAAGGCTCACCGCCCGGATACGTCGGTTACGGCCAGGGTGGTGTGCTCACCGAAGCCGTGCGCCAACGGCCCTACAGCGTCGTGCTGCTCGACGAGGTGGAAAAGGCCCATCGCGACGTATTGAATTTGTTCTACCAGGTCTTTGATCGCGGCTTCATGCGCGATGGTGAAGGGCGAGAGATCGACTTTCGCAACACCGTCATTCTCATGACCTCCAACCTCGGCAGCGACCTGCTGCAAACCTGTGTACAGGATCAACCTGACGCACCGGACAGCGTGCTGCATGAACTGCTGCGCCCCATCCTGCGTGAGCACTTCCAACCCGCGTTGCTGGCACGCTTTCAGACCCTGATCTATCGCCCGCTGCAAGCTGACGCACTCAAGCGCATCGTGGCGATCAAGTTGGCCCAGGTCGCCAAGCGCCTGCAACGCCATTACGGCCTGGCGTGCCAGATTGACGACGCTCTGAATGACGCGCTGGTTGCCGCCTGCCTGCTACCCGATTCCGGCGCCCGCAATATCGACAGCCTGCTCAACGAGCAGATCCTGCCGGTACTCAGTCAACAGCTGTTGGAGCGCCGCGCGGCGCAGCAACGCACCCACGGCGTGCGCCTCGGCTACAGCGAGGATGACGGTATCAGCCTGCATTTCATCGATGTTCAAGACACGGCTCAGCCCGTTGCCCTGGAGGTGTGAGCATGCTTAATGGATTGCAAAACTTCTTCGACCACAGCCGGCACACCCTGAGTGTGCGCAACGTCGAGGCCAGGCTCGATGTTCTGGCTTTTGAAGGTCAAGAACACCTGAGCCAACCCTTCACCTATTGCGTGGAATTCACCAGCACCGAGCGTGACCTGGCTGCGGAAAGTATGCTCGGCCAGGACGCCAGCTTCAGCCTGCACGCCGCACCGCAAAAGCTGCCGGTCGCCGGGTTCAGCGCTCCTGAGGTCAAACCGCTGCGCACCCTGCAGGGTGTGGTTACCGGCTTCAAACGCCAGTCCGGCTCCAATGACCAGGCCACCTATGCGATCACCCTGCAGCCGCGCCTGGCCCTGCTCGGTCGTGGCCGGCAGTTTCGCGTCTACCAGCACCAATCGGTGCCGGAGATCGTCGAAAGCATCTTGCGTAACCGCCACGGCTTGGAAGGTCAGGACTTTCTGTTCAGCCTGAAACGCGACTACCCCAAGCGCGAACAGGTCATGCAATACGGCGAAAGCGACCTGGCCTTTATTGCCCGCCTGCTGGCCGAGGTCGGCATCTGGTACCGCTTCACCAGCGACGAGCGTTTGGGCATCGATGTGGTCGAGTTCTGCGACGATCAACGCCTCTACCAATTCGACATCGAACTGCCCCTTCGGCCGCAATCCGGGCTGGGCAGCAGCGGCCAGGATGCGGTGTGGGAACTGCAATCGAGCCACGAAGTGGTCGAACAGCAGGTGCATTTCCGGGCTTACCACCACCGCGATGCCGGCGCCCACCTGAGTGGTGAAATCGACCAGAGCCGGGGCGCGACCACCACCTACGGCGAGGCCTACCACTACGCCGAACCCTACCGCGTACTCGGCGATGCGCAGTCCCAGGACGAAGACCTGGAAGGCGAAAGCGGTTACTTCTATGCGCGTCTGCGCCACGAACGCTACCTGAACGGGCAGACCCAACTCAGCGGCATCAGCAGCAGCGCCACCCTGGCGCCGGGCCAGGTGCTCAAGGTCTCCGGCGGTGCGCCCCAGGCCTTCACGCCGGGTGCGGTGATCATCGGCCTGACCACCAAGGCCGCCCGCGACCAAAGCTTTGAGGCCAACCTCCAGGCCATGCCCTATTCAGAAACGGTGTGCTTTCGTCCAGAACTAAAGGAAAAACCGCAAATCGCCGGCACTGTCCCGGCCCGCATCACCAGCCCACAGGCCAACGACCCCTACGCCCATATCGACCTGGAAGGGCGCTACCGGGTGAACTTCCTGTTCGATCGCGACAGCTGGAAGGCTGGTGAGGAAAGCGTCTGGCTACGCCTGGCCCGGCCCTACGCCGGCGACACCCATGGCCTGCATTTACCGCTGATTGCCGGCACCGAGGTAGCCATCGCTTTCGAGCAAGGCGACCCGGATCGCCCCTACATCGCCCATGCTTTGCACGACAGCCAGCACGTGGACCACGTTACCCTGCGCAACGACAAGCGCAACGTGCTGCGCACCCCGGCCAACAACAAGCTGCGCATGGACGACACCCGCGGGCAGGAGCACCTCAAACTCAGCACCGAACACAGCGGCAAGAGCCAGCTCAACCTCGGCCATCTGGTGGATGCCGAGCGCCAGCCTCGCGGGGAGGGCGCGGAACTGCGCACCGATGGGCATGCCGCGATCCGTGGCGGCAAAGGCCTGTTTATCAGTGCCGACGCCCAGCGCCGCGCGCAGGGGCCGATGCTGGAGATGACTGCTGCCGTGGGCCGGTTGCAGCAAGCCGGCGAGCAGTTGCAGGCCCTCTCGGTGGACGCCGAGGCCAGCCAGGCCGATCCGGCGGATGTGCAGGCACAACTGAATCTGCTGCAGCAAAACCTGGAACAGCTCAAATCGGCGGTGCTGCTGCTCAGCGCCCCCCAGGGCATCGCGCTGACCAGCGGCCAGCATCTGCAACTGGCCGCTGAGCACAACCTGATGCTCAACGCTGGCGGCCAGGCCGATATCAGTGTGGTCAGGCGCCTGTGCATGGGCGTGGGGAAGGGGCTAAGCGTATTTGTGCGCAAGCTGGGCATCAAGCTGATTGCCAACCAGGGCGCGGTGAGCATCCAGGCCCAGAACGACAAACTGGAGTTGATGGCACGCTATGGGCTGGAGGTCACTAGCACAGAGGACGAGATCCGCATTACGGCCAAGAAGAAAATCACCCTCAATGCCGGCGGCAGCTACATCACCTTGGACCCGTTCAGCATCGAGTCGGGCACCGAAGGGGATTACATCGTCAAGTCGGCGAGCTACGAGTACGTGGTGGGGGCTGCCAAACAAGTAGCGCAGATGCCACAACTTCCCCCGGTGACTGAGTATGACGCTGACTCTTTGAGTTCGACGGTTTTCTCGGGATGACTTCTTTTCGTGACCAGGAGGGAGCGCACCATGGTTGATGGTGTTTTCAAACGGCTTGCCAATATATTTAGCCCCAGTGATTCGAAATCGGAGGGTTCGCAGGAGCCGCTCTATTTGACGCCGGATGGAAAGCGGCTCCGAAATATGGGGCCAGTGACTGCCAAGTTGCGACCTGAGGCAATAAAAAATTGGAGCCACCCGTTCAAGGAAAAGAGCAATCCGCTAGAGCAACTAACGCAGCTGGCCAATGCAGCGTCGGGTTCATACCCGCTGGGAGTGGGCGGTCTTTGGCATGGCGGTGTGCATTTTGACAGCGGTACGTTGAGCAGTTTAGATAAAGCCAGTGTGCACTGTATCGCCGACGGTGAGGTGGTGGCCTACTGTATTGATCGGAACTCAGCAAAAACAGTTTATGTCGTCAATAAACTGCATTTGATGAAGCCTTACTCTCGTAACTTTGTACTCGTCCGTCACCGACTTGAGCCACCTGCGATTGAGGGAGAGACGGAGTCTCCTCCTCGCAGTCTATTTTTCTACAGTTTGTACATGCACTTGCAGGACGGGGCGACCTACGAAAGTGATTTAACCATTGACCGACCTTCCTTTTGGCCGGAGAGTAAAATTTGTTTCGTTCCGGAGACCGCGAAAGATGTAAGTGCCGGGACTCCCAAACAGTACGGACTGAATGTTCGTCATCGGGCGCACCAAGGTAAAGTACTCGATCTTCTGCCGAAAGGGGCACAGGTAACGGTCAGCGGCGAAGGTGATTTCCGCAAACTGGAAAGCTCCACGGGGCCAAGTTATCTGCAGAACGAAGACGGCTCGTTGCTTGGGTACGTTGATTTCGACCGCCTAGAATCTATTGGGGAGGGAGAGTATCGCCTCAAGGGTGATTTGAACGTTCATGTCGATCCGACGGTTCAAAGTAAAACCATTGGCCAAAAGCTGCCGACCGGAACCCAAGTCAAGGTCAATGGTGAGGGCAAATTTCGAAAGTTGGAGCACATCACTCAATACGTCTATATCAAGTCGCTACAAAGTCTGCGTGTCCCCCAGTATGACGGCGTACATGTGCTAAGTGAACCGCTGCCCATCAAGGCTGGAGAGATGATCGGCCACATCGGATGGTACCAGGACTATGCCGCTGACAGGCCGGAACAGAAGCTGCACCTTGAGGTGTTCAGTGAAGATGATGTGGGAAAATTCATCGAAGACTGCCGCAAGTGGGCGTTGAGTTTGCCCACTACGAGTAAGCCTTGGCTGAAGCTTGCCAAGGGTACTGCCGTTGTGGCCCATCAAGACCATTTCAATGCCAAACAACTACCTACCTTCAGTACGGCTGATGCGGTAAGCGGTACCGATTTGTTGGTTCCCAAAAGCTTGCTTGATAGTTTGCCTGCCGCAGAGAAAATCACGGTGCCTGCAATGGCAGGGCGCAAGGCTTACAACTGGTATCGCCTTAATCAGCTTCTCAACGATACCGACAACAAGCTATTGAATGGCTGGGTGCGCGAGGAAGTGGGCGTTACTCCATGGGTCAGTCCATGGGAATGGCAAGACTATGCTGTCATCACGGACTATACCTCTGCACCTGCCTTTATGGCGGCGTTCCTTCGATCACTTAAGCGTTTCACGGATCAGCAACTCCAACGCTATGGCGCGTTAGCTGATGCGGGGGACTCAGGGCCGATAAAGGAGCGGCTATGCCACATCATTGATCGTGATGGCAATAAGAAAATGACCGCGGAGGAAATACAAGCGGCAATTCGAATACCTGCGCACGCCCAGTCGATCTCGCGGTTAATTATCTGTTGCGAGAGCGAGTGGTATTACAAACCGCAAAAGTGGGATGGATTAGATGAGATTTTTGGTCATGGTGGCTCGACTCCGCATATTAACTGGTTGGCGGAGAAGGAGCGGATCAAACAGCTTAGTTGGTGGGGAGAAGTGGCGGATAAGGTTGGTTTGCCGGTGGATGGGAAGGTCTATCACTTTCATCCGGTGGGGCTGGCGGGATGGTTTAGTAACGTAAAGAAGCACCCGGAAATTTTTATAAATGGCATTAAAACGGAACTGAGGTTCTTGGAGTTGTATGACGGCTCGGTGATTGAAGAAAGTGATTTTGTTTTGGCGGCGGCTACGCTTGGTTGTGAAGTCGAAGCAATAAAGGCTGTCGCAATTACAGAGACAGGCTCTTTAGGAAGTTATTTTACGAAGGCGGAGGACGATAAGGTTGCAACTATATTGTTTGAGCGGCACTACTTTCATCAGTTAACAGGTGGTCGGTTTGATCATTCGGATCCGGATATATCATCCCCTGTTAGTGGTGGTTATGGCCTCCACTCAGCACAATATGGGAAGATGGTTAGGGCCTATCGATTGAGTGCTAGTGAGGCTTTGAAATCCGCGTCATGGGGGCGTTTTCAAATTATGGGGAGATATTTTTCCAACGCTGGATATTCCTCTGTTGAAGAATTTGTACGAGACCTTAATTGTTCTGAGAAAAATCACTTAAAGGCATTCGTAAGTTTTATAAAATTTGATGCAGTACTGTCTTCGGCGATTGTAAGAAAAGATTGGTTAAGATTTGCTCTTAAATATAATGGCCCTGCTCAAAAAGGGTATGATCGAAAGATGAGGGATAACTATAATGTGCTTAAAGGCTTATGATTTATTTGTTAAGGCCTTATTCTGTTTTTATTCAATGCTCTGGACTGGCCCAGTATGGGCAATGCCGGAAAAAATTTGTGATGGCGGGGCCGCGTTATTTCAGTGTCAAGTTGGCGGAGGAAGAGACCTTGCACTCTGTCCAAACTATATTGATGGGGCGTTGTCTGGAGTTCAGTATCGCTTTGGTCGAGAAAAAAATATAGAGCTTGCTTTTCCTGAGGAGGGTTTTGTTTTTGATGCTTTCAAGTCGAACCACTTTGTTCGCTATCAGGCTGACTACAAATTAATTAAATTTAACATCGGCTCTTATGTGTATGGTCTTTATAGTAACTACGATGGTGAAGGTGTTGGAGGTGGTGCGAGAAGTGCAGGAGTAGTGGTTTTTGATACATCTAAAAATTCGGCTGCGCAAGTGTCATGTGGGAAAATATATGTAGACGATCTTGAGAAAGTTATTTCCCACTTGGAGTGTGATGTCGACGATGCTTTGGGGTGTGTAACTAAGTGATTTTGTATTTAAGCGTACGGGTGTATAAATTCGTGGGAAGGGTGTGCTAAGTGGAAGTTTGATTTTTAACTTTGTGGGTTTGTTGGGTCTAAAGTTTGCGTTCCAACTTACTTATTTTATTGGTCTTTTAAAAGAGGTGTATTGCATGAAAGGCATCATCCGCATAGGCGACAAAACAACTGGTGAAGGTGAAGTTCTCTCCGGCTCCACCACCATGAAATTCGGCGGTATCGGCGTCGCCCGCGAAGGCGACCCCGTGGACTGCCCGATCCCAGGCCATGGCCGTACTGAAATCTCCGAGGGCCACCCGGTCTTTCGTGACAACGGCATCCCGATTGCCTTTGAAGGGCACGCCTGTGCCTGTGGCTGTACGTTGATTTCATCGCTGCCCGTTGCAGGTGCCAGCTAACTATGCCAGTCAGGATGGACCAGGTACCGGCCCTGGCGCTTCGGCCGGCCCGTCCTCGTATGTGGCGGTGGCTTGGTCTGTTGGTGCTCTTCCTGTTGTCGGGGGGAGGGGGGGCGCTGCTGTTCAGTACTGCACCGGTAAGCCAGCAGCCGCCTATGTTCTGGGGATTGGCCTTGGGCATCCCGTTTATGGGCTGGTGTGTGCTGAGTTCCGCAAGGGTGCTCTTGTATCTCGGCCAGCAACACGCGGCAGATGGTTGGAATGAGGCCCGTGAGCATGATTTGGTGCAGAGAGTTCGCCAAGGGCGGCGCTCACTGGAGGTATTGAGCGCAAGCCTGCATACAGCCTTGCGCAAACCGGACGAAAGCCCTGCAGCACAGATGGATGCGTTGCTCGGGAGTATCAAAGCCCTAAAGGCGCAACCCGCCCGACGGGATAGCGTAACGCTACGTCATAGCCGTTTGGCTGGCGATGTAAATGAAGACCCCGAGCCTGCATTGCTGCGCACGCTGGGGCAGTTGTTTATCGAACTGGCGCCGTCATTGAAGCAGTTGCCTGATGAAACGCCGCTGGCAGTGTTGCTGGAGGTCGAGAGCGGCTTGCTGGATCGCGCATGGGACCGTGTATGGCAACAGGCTTTGCGTAAGTCGGGTATCCGTCAAACGCTCGTCGTCTTGGAGGGGTGTGGTTTGCCCGCGCTGGACCAGTGGCTCGATGAGTGTAACGACGATCAGGCACTGCTGCTGGTGATTGCAGTGCACTTCGCACCGAAGCAGCCCGAGGCAACAGGTGAGGTGGTAGTGGGGTTGCTGCTTGGCAACCGTTTGACGCAAACGACTTTGCCTCCTGTGGCTGTTCTGCATCGACCGGAGCTTGAACAGCAACCATCGACTGAAGCGTTGCACTACGCCGTGACGCAAGCCTTGAACTGGGGACCGGTGGATGCGACATCGGTGCGCCATGTTTGGCGGGCAGGAATAGAGGCACAACGTCACGCGGCGATAAACACCGTACTGAGTGAGGTGCCCATGTCGGTGACGCGTGACCAAGGAATCCACGACTTGGACATATCGCTGGGCTACTCAGGCAAAGCCGCACCGTGGCTGGCCATTGCCGCTGCAACACAAACCATGCAGGGCGGCGCTGGGCCGCAGTTTATTTTCAGCGGGAGCGGCTGCACTGATGCAGGGCTCTGGAGCACAGCGATGACGCCTGTGCTGCCGCTTTCGAAATAGGGATCTCGAATGCAGTTTCGACGCATTGTAGGCTTCTGGGTGCTGGCTGGCATGCTGTTGTTGGCTGGCACGCTGCTGGGGGTGATGGTATGGCGCTACCCGGACTGGTTGGGTATTCAGCCTGGCAGCGAACGCCAGTCCTTTTGGCTGCTGGCGATCGCTGCAACCACGTTGATAGTGGTGCTGTTTCTGCTGGGTTACCACTTGCTGGGCCGTGAGCTGGGGCGTTCGGCGTATCGCAAGCAGGACGCAAAGAACCTCCAGCCGCAAGCGGCCCGTCCTAAATCTCACGTTGCTCAGGTTGCGCAAAGTGCCGTTCCCAATGGTGCTTATCTTCGAGAACGCTATGGCTTCTTCTGGCGGCGCAAAGTTCGACTCTTATTGGTGGTCGGTGAGCCTGAGCAGATTGAGGCGATTGCCCCAGGGTTGAGCGAGCAGCGTTGGCTGGAAGGGCAAAACACCGTGCTGCTGTGGGCCGGTAGCATCCAAGGTAAACCGCAAGACGCGTTGCTTTTGCAGTGGCGCGGCCTGTGCCGCAGGCGTGCGCTCAATGGGGTGGTCTGGGCATTGAGCAAAGACCAATGCACCGATGCCGCCGCGATGAGCGCCGGTGCCCGTCGCCTGCAAACCCTGGCCCGTGCGTTGCGTTGGCAGTTGCCGCTGCACCTGTGGCAGATCGGCGACAGTGCATGGTCTCAGGAGGAGCGCGATAGCCAGCCCGTGGGCTGCCTGCTGCCATCACGTGTCACTCCCTTGGTTTTAGAAAACAGTCTGGATAGTTTGCTCGACCCCTTGCGCCGTGCGGGCCTTGCGCAAATGCACGATGCCGTGACCCATGACTTCCTCCTGCGGCTGTCCCGCGATTTACAGGCCGAGGGCATTGCCCGATGGCGCCAGGTACTAACGCCGCTAATGGGCGCGTTTTCCCGCGGTGTACCGTTACGCGGCCTATGGTTCAGTCTGCCGGTGCCGCCTGTTGAGAGCACGCTTGAACACTTTTGGCCGGTGAATACGGCCTGGCAAGGCGTTCTCAACGATAAAGCGGCCAGTGGCCGTCGATTGGGCTGGAGCGCACACCGGATCACCTATGCGCTGGCCTTGGGATTGGCCGTGCTATGGGGAGCGGGTCTGCTGCTGTCTTTCGTCAGCAACCGCGCGCAGATCGCCCAGATACACAGCTCACTGACTGCCCTGCAACACTCCTCGCCAGGTGACGAACAACTCCAGGCCCTCAACGAACTGGTCCGCGAGCTGGCACGCCTGGATGATCGCGTCCAGGGCGGCGCTCCGTGGTACCAACGCTTTGGCTTGAACCAAAATCAAGCACTGCTTGAAACGCTGTGGCCACGTTATGTGGAGGCCAACAACCGCCTGATCCGCGACCCGGCCGCCGCTACGTTGCGCCAACAGCTCAACGCGCTGGTCAGGCTGGCCCCGGACAGCCCTGAACGTGCTGAACGTGCCCGCGATGCCTACGCCCAGCTCAAAGCCTATTTGATGATGGCGCGCCCGGAAAAAGCCGATGCCAGCCTCCTGGTCACAACCCTGAGCGACGTTGAGCCTACACGCACAGGCATATCACCAGGGCTTTGGCAAAGCCTGGCGCCCAACCTGTGGCGGTTCTATGGCGAACACCTGGCCGCGAACCCTGGCTGGCGCATCCAGGCCGACCCCAGGCTGGTCGCGCAAGTCCGGCAGGTACTGCTCGGCCAATTAGGCCAACGCAATGCCGAGGCCAGCCTGTACCAACAACTGCTCGATGATGCCGCCAATCACTACCCGGGCCTGGGCCTTCACCAACTGGTGGGTGACACCGATAGCCTGGCCCTGTTCTCCACCGATGCCAGCGTGCCGGGTGTATTCACCCGCCAGGCCTGGGAGGGCCAGGTGCGCCAAGCCATCGACGAGATCGCCGAGGCCCGCCGCGAGGAAATCGACTGGGTACTCAGCGACAAACCCACCGACATCGACACCCGCTTGAGCCCGGACCAGCTCCGTGAGCGGCTCACCGAACGGTACTTCCAGGACTACGCCAGTGCCTGGCTGGATCTGCTCAATAGCCTGCGTTGGCAGCAGGCCGGGAGCCTCGTCGAAGTGATTGACCAATTGACGCTGATGAGCGACGTGCGCCAATCCCCACTGATTGCGCTGATGAATACCGTGGCCTATCACGGTCAGGCCGGCACCCGAACCCAGGCGCTGGCCGACTCGCTCATGAAGTCCGCGCAAAAGCTGATTGGGCAGGACAAGGCGCCGCTGATTGACCAACTGGCCCACCTACCCAGCAGTCCCTTGGACGCAACCTTTGGCCCATTGCTGGCGCTGTTGGGCAAAGGCCCCGAAGGCAAGAACAGCACGGATGGCTTGAGCCTCCAGGCATTCCTCACGCGGGTAACACGGGTACGCCTCAAGTTGCAGCAAGTCAGCACGGCGGCCGATCCGCTGGAAATGACCCAGGCACTGGCGCAAACCGTGTTTCAAGGTAAAAGCATCGACCTGACCGACACCCAATCCTACGGCAGCCTGATGGCCGCCAGCCTGGGGGCAGAGTGGGGCGGGGCGGCGCAAACGCTATTCGTGCAGCCGCTGGAGCATGCCTGGCAACGCGTCCTGCAACCGTCGGCGGCAGGGATCAACAGCCAGTGGCAACGCTCGATCGTCAGCCATTGGGACGATGCTTTCGCCAGCCGCTACCCGTTTACAGCCACTGCCAGCGATGCGTCCTTACCGATGCTGGGCCAGATGATCCGCGCAGACTCCGGCCGCATCGAGCAGTTTTTGCAGCGGCAATTGAGCGGCGTGTTGCGCAAGGAGGGTAGCCGGTGGGTGGCTGATCCGCGCCATAGCCAAGGGCTGCGCTTCAACCCGCAATTTCTGACCGCCATCAACCAGCTCAGCGACCTGGCCGATGTGCTCTACACCGATGGGGGCATGGGGCTGAGCTTTGAACTGCAAGGCAAGCCCGTGCGCGATGTGGTGCAAACCACCTTCATCCTAAACGGCGACAAGCACCAGTATTTCAACCAGAAGGAGAGTTGGCAACGGTTCAACTGGCCGGGGCGTAGTGACTATCCCGGCGTCAGCCTGAGCTGGACCAGTCTGCTGGCCGGCGAGCGGTTGTTCGGCGATTACCCCGGCACCTGGGGCCTGATCCGCTTGTTGGAAAAAGCCAAGGTCACGCCGTTGGACGACGGTGACAGTCGCTACCGCATGGTACTCAAAGCGCCCGATGGTTTGAACCTGATCTGGCACCTGCGCACTGAGCTGGATGCCGGGCCGCTGGCCCTGCTCAAATTAAGGGGCTTCAAGTTGCCCCGGCAGATATTTCTCAGCGAGAACGCCGCCGAAACGCCTTATGCGCAAAACGGGAGTTTCCCATGAGCCTACGCACCTTAATCGCCCGCTGCCTCGGCGAGCGCGACGCGTTGTCCGTCGCCCGCGAACAGGCCACCCAATGGCAACCCTGGTTGCAGCCCATCAGCACCGACTCCCCCGTCGGCGAAGACCCCGGCTACGACGATGACTTCCAGCGCATGCGCGAAGAGGTCAACAAGCTCTCGGGCGCCGATGCCGAGCAGGTCGCCCAACTGGCGCAGAAGCTGTTGACCCACAGCTGCAAGGACCTGCGCGTTGCCACCTATTACCTGTGGGCACGCTTGCACAAGGACGGCGAAGTCGGCTTGGCCGATGGTCTCAGTCTGCTGGCGGCGTTGGTAGAACGCTTTGCCGACGCGGTGCTGCCCATCCGCCCCAACAGCCGCAAGATGGCCCTGGAATGGTTGGCCGGTGGCAAGGTGCTCGACACGCTGTCGCTGTACCCGGAAGTGGTCAAGGCCGAGGCCGAACGTACTGCCGCAGCACTGGCCTGGCTGGAGCGCGGACTGAATCTGTGGCCGCAGGAGCAGCGCCCTGATTTGGCGCCATTGTATGCCGCCTTGTCCGCGAGGCTGGCGCAGTCCGGCGGCATGGACGCGCTGGTGCCGCAGAACACCGCCAGCCATGAGTCAACCGCGCATGCGCCAGCGCCGCAGATCAAGTCCGGGCGTGATCTATTGGACAGCGGTCGGGCATTGGCGGGCTACCTGCGTGAGCAGCCTCTGGGTTGGCTGGCGGCTCATCGGTTGATGAAGAGCTTGCGTTGGGACACCGTGCATCAGACACCCCCTCAGGAGGCTAACGGTAACACGCGTTTGGCGCCGCCGCGCGGTGAATACCGGGCACAGCTCAAACGTTTGTACCTGCAACAGAACTGGTCGGAGTTGATCGAGCAGGTCGAGCGGATCTATGCCGAGGGCGTGAACCATTTCTGGCTGGACCTGCAGTGGTTCTTGTATCAGGCCCTGAGCAAACAACCCGCGCCGCAGGATCGCTGGGCCGATATCGCCAAGCGTGACCTGGGCATGTTCCTTGAGCGCCTGCCGGGTCTGGAGGTGCTGTGCTGGAGCGACGGTAGCCCCTTCGCCGATGAGACCACCCGCGAGTGGATCGCCCAGCACGTCAGCGGCAACCAGCCCCAGCAATGGTTGCCCGTACCCTCGGCGGCACCGACCACTGGCGATACCGACATCCTGTCCCTGGAACGCGAGGCCGTGGCCCAGGCTGACAGCGACGGCGTGGATCAGGCGCTGGCCTGGCTGGCCGCACGCCCCGGTATCCACACCGGGCGCCAACGCTGGTTGCTGCGCCTGTTGATGGCGCGGGTGGCCGAGCAGTACAGCAAGAGCGACCTGGCCATCCATCTGTTGGCCGAACTGGACGCCACGGCGCAACGTCACGCCTTGGCCGAGTGGGAGCCCGAGCTGAATTTCGAGGTCAAAGCGCGGCTGCTCAAACTGCTGCGGGTGAAAGCCCAGCGCAATGACGCCGACAAACCCAACCTGGCGCGGCGCATGGAAGCTTTGCTGGCGGCGTTGGTAGCCATCGATCCGGTACGCGCCGCAGTGCTTTGCGGCTAACCCTCCTACATCAGGATTCTTTCTGTGAACATGGACAATCTGACACTGCGCTACTTCGATGCCGAAATGCGCTACCTGCGCGAGGCCGGCAAGGAGTTCGCGGACGCGTTCCCGGATCGGGCGGCGCAGCTCAATCTGGACAAACCGGGAGCGCAGGATCCCTATGTGGAGCGCCTGTTCGAGGGCTTCGCATTCTTGATGGGCCGCTTGCGCGAAAAACTCGACGACGACCTGCCGGAACTGACCGAAGGCCTGGTCAGCCTGCTGTGGCCGCATTACCTGCGCACCATTCCATCGCTGTCGGTGGTTGAACTGGTGCCTGAACTGACGCAGATGAAACGTAGCGAGTTGATCACTCAGGGGTTTGAGGTGCTGTCGCAACCGATCGGCCCGCAACGCACCCGTTGCCGTTACACCACCACCCAGGACTTGACCCTGCGGCCGCTGGCGTTGGAATCGGTGGGGCGCGGTCATGAAATGGATGGTCGCTCAGTGTTGCGCCTGCGTTTTGCCTGTGGGGCGTTGACCGACTGGAGCCTGATCGACCTCAGCCGTTTGCCGCTATACCTGAATGCCGATACGCCGCTGGCCAGCGCGTTGCATCAGGCGCTGACCCTGAATGCACAAGCGATGTATGTGCGCTGGCCCGGCCAGACCGAGCGCCAGCCACTGACCGCGCATTTTGCGCCCAAGGGCTTTGCCGATGAAGACCGGCTGTGGCCCAAGGGCGACAGCGCCTTCAGCGGTTACCAGTTGCTGTTGGAATATTTCAGTTTCCGTGAAAAATTCATGTTTGTGACCTTGTGCGGCCTGGAGCAGTTGAAGATTGCGCCTGGCACGACCTGGTTCGAACTTGAAGTGGTGTTGCGTGAACCCTGGCCGGCCAACTTCGACTTGAGCAGCGAGCACATCCGCCTGCACGCGGTACCGGTGATCAATCTGTTTGCGCTAGAGGCCGACCCGCTGACCCTGGCGCCCTTGCAAACCGACTACTTGCTACGCCCGATGCGATTGCAGGACGGTCATACGGAGATCTATTCGGTGGACCGGGTCACCGCGTCGAGGAACGCCGAGCGCCAGGACTACGTGCCGTTCACCAGCTTTCGTCACAAGGGCGGCATGCTGCGCTTTGATGCCCCAGAACGCTACTTCCATACGCGCCTGAAGCGCGCAGCGAATGGTTTGCATGACACCTGGTTGATCCTCGGCGGCGAGGGTTTTGACAAGGACCGCCTGCGCGAGCGTGAAAGCCTGTCATTGCGCTTGACCGGCACCCACGGCCAGTTGCCGCGCAAGGCACTGCAAAGCACCTTGCTCGATACGGTGGTGCAGTCCACCCAGGCCGGTTTGCGCGTGCGCAATCTGTGTGCGCCGACCTTGCCGTGTTATCCGCCGAACCGCGACCGCTTTCACTGGCGGGTGCTCAGTCACCTGGGATCGAACTTCCTGCCGATGCTCGACAATGCCGAGGTGCTGCGCGGGACGTTGGCGCTGTATGACTGGACGGGCAGTGAGCTGAATCGCCGTCGTTTGGCGGCGATCGGCGAGGTCAAACATCACCTGGTGCAGCGTTTCGAGAAAGGCTTTCTGCTGCGTGGGGTGGATATCGAAATCACCCTGGATGCCAATGGCTTTTCGGGGGAGGGCGACATCAGCCTGTTCGGCGAGATGCTCAACCGCTTCTTCTCCTTGTATGCCGACATTCATCTGTACACCCAGCTCACGCTGATCCTGCAACCTACTGGAAAGTGCCTGCGATGGAACGAGAACCACAGTCAGCGTATTCCCGGCTGAAAGCCGGCGGCCTGCTCGACGCCCTGCAGGACCAAGTAGCCGAGGCTAACCTGTACCGCTTTTGCCAGTTGCTGGAGCAGGCTCTGCCCGGTCATCCGCCTTTGGGCAGTACCGCGCACCCGGCTGATGATGCGGTGCGCTTTCGGCCTGATCCGGGTATGGGCTTTCCAGCCAGCGAGTTGAAGTCGATTGAAACCGATGTAGCTCATCCGGAACGGCCGGCGACAGTACGCACTCGTCTGCTCGGGTTGTACGGCGTCGACTCGCCGATGCCGACGGTGTTTTTGGATGACATCGCGCAGCGCCGGGAAGGGCATGAAGCGTTGGAAGCCTTCCTGGATATTTTCAACCACCGGATCTTCACCCAGTTCTACCGGATCTGGCGCAAGTATTCCTACCCGGCGACTTTCGAAGCAGGCGGCACCGATGCCACCTCGCAATGCCTGTTGGGGCTGATCGGCTTAGGGATTCCTGGCACCGCCCAGCAGATCGCCACGCCGGTCTCGCGTTTTCTGGCCCTGCTCAGTGTGATGCGCCTGCCCACACGTAATGCCGAGGGCATCACCGCGCTGGTCAAGTTACTGGCGCCCAACACCCAGGCGCAGGTGACCCCGCATTGGCCACAAAAAATTGCGTTGGAACATCCGGCCAACCTTTCCCGCCAACGTCCAGTGAGCTTGTCCCAGGGGACGCCGTTGGGCAGCGTTGGCCTTGATGCCAACAGCCAACTGCGGCTGACGCTCTACACAGAAGACACGCAGGAAGCCATCGGCTGGTTGCCCTGTGGTGAGTTGTACAGCGATCTGCTGGTGCTGCTGCGCGTGTACCTCGGGTGGCGCTGCACGGCGAAACTGCAGTTGTCATTGCCAGTGCACAGCCTGCCCGCACCGGTGCTGGGGCAAGCCCCTATTCGGTTGGGCATGACCGGGGTGCTGGGCTTGGGAAGCGATGCTTGGCAGGTGGCCGAACACGACACTCTCACGATCAACCTGGGCCGCTACCAAGGCCTTTCGATTAATCCCCACAATAGGGAAACACAGCATGTTGCGTACCGTTTTTAGTCTGGTGATATTCGCGGCTCTCGGCGGGTGTGGTCTGGCCCAGACCGTTGCGGATGGCACGGCATCCACTACCAAGGCGATCTTCTACAAGCAGGTGAAAACCCTGCATCTGGATTTCAGTGCACGCGCGGCGTTGAACACCTCTGCCACGGACATGAGCGCCTTGTCGGTGCCGACCCTGGTGCGGGTGTATCAATTGCGCGACAGCAAGGCGGTAGAGCAGGCCACCTACGACGGGCTGCTGGGCGATGACAATCAACTGCTGGCGAGCGCGTTGTTGGACAAACGCTCGGTGGTGGTGAAGCCCGAGGAAGGCGCGCAGTTGAATGTGCCGATGGACAAGGACGCGCAGTTCGTCACGGTGGTGGCGTTGTTTCGCAGCCCTGATACCCAGTTGAACACCTGGCGCCTGACGTTGACCCGTGATGACCTGGACCCGGATCGGGCTCGGGTCATCGAGCTGGGGGATAATCGCTTGACCCTGCGGCCCTTGGCAAAGGACTGAACCATGACCGAGTACAACCCCTCGCTGTACGAAATGCTGCTGCAAAATTTCGACGGTGAGTTGGATCTGCATCAGGTCAGTGAGGAAGACCAGCACGCCCTCTCGGTGCTGGACAACCTGCAGCGGATCCTCAACAGCCGCGCCGGTGCGCTCAGCCATCTGCCCGATTACGGGCTGCCGGACATGGGCCTGATCCTGCAGGGATTGCCCGCCACGGCCCATGGCTTGATCGGCACCATGACCGCCACCCTGCTCAAGTACGAACCGCGTCTGGCAGCGGTCTCCATCGAACTGCAGCCCCAGACGCTGCCGGGGCATCTGGAGTATGCCCTGGACGCGCAACTCAAAGATGGGCAGCACATGAGCTTCGGCACCACCCTGGCGCCCGGGGGCAAAGTGCTGGTGCGTCACTTGAAACGACAGCACTACCTGACCAAGCCTTGAACCTAGAACGGAAGGGAAGCCCAATGACGGCGTTGTTTGAGATGCGTATTCGAGTCGGCGGTGATCCACGCGGCTTCAGTGAATTTACGGTATTGCGTGAGGAATTGGCCAAGCTCAGCCATCCTGCTTGCCCGGATGTGGACTGGGCCAAGGTGGAGCAAAGCTGCCTGGCGTTGTTCCAACAAAATGGTGCCGACCTACAAACAGCGTGTTTTTACACCTTGGCACGCGGTCAACGTCATGGGCTGGAGGGCATCACCCAGGGCGTGGTGTTGCTGGAAGCCCTGAGTCGCGAGTGGGCACGCCTGTGGCCGCCGATGGCGTCGGTGCGTCCGGACCTGCTGGGGTGGTTGTTCGATCAGTTGCAACCGCTGATGCGCAGCATGGCGATGACCGCCCACAGTGTGTCCGCGTTGGTTCAACTGGACACCGAGCTGGCACGTTTGCATGCGCGTTTACTTTCTCAGGCGGCGAATCCTCTGCAGACATTGCAGGCTCTGCGCTACCAGGTGGGCAGCCTTATCCAGCGCCTTGAACAGCGCTATGCATCGGGCGAAATAGTGCTGGATCCCGTTAGAGTGATGACACCGACATTGGTGAAACCTGTGGTGATCCTGCCGCCCCCTGACGTGGAGCCACGCAGGCGGCGTCTGGCCTTGTGGCTGTTTGCCGGGATGCTGATTATCGCCTTGCTCGCGGGACTTGGTTGGCAGACATGGCTGACAAATCAAGACCGTCCACCCCTCATGCCCGAACCCGTGCGATTGGACAGCCTGTCGCTGTTCGATGCCGGAAGCGCAATCCTGAAGCCAGGCTCGACCAAAGTACTGATCAATGCCCTGGTCGGTATCAAAGCCCAACCGGGCTGGCTGATCGTGATCGCAGGGCATACCGATGCGACCGGACCTGTGGAACAAAACCTGGCCCTGTCCCACGCCCGCGCCTCAGCCGTGCGCGACTGGATGCAGCAGATGGGCGACATCGCCGACAGTTGTTTCGCGGTGCAGGGCTTGGCGGCCAAACAGCCTATCGCCAGCAATGCGACCGAGGCCGGACGTACCGTTAATCGGCGTGTGGATATCCAACTGGTACCGCAGGTGGGTGCCTGTGAGCAGACCGCATTGGCGGGGGAAAGTGGTCGATCATAAAGTGCCGACCCAAGTGTTCACCTGCAAGGCGAGCTCCTTTCCTTTCAGCGCGCAATGGCTCTTGGCTGTGGCCGAGGCCACCCGAACCGCATTACCCTGCCCAAGCGTTAGCCCAACTTCGCAGGGGCAATACTTCAAGCAGCGCCCCCGGTTGGAGCGAGATCTGCGCAAAATCCCGCTCCGAAGGCTCACACCTTGACGTTACGCCCCGCCGGCAGCGCCACGATCAATTCAATCAGCAAAATCCCCACCAGCAACAACACCGGCAGGTTCCAGTCTCCACTGTGTTGATAGAGTGCCCCGACTACCAGGGGCCCCGCGACGGCAATCAGATAACCCACCGTTTGCGCCATGGCCGAAATACGCGTGGCGGTGTCGATGCTGGCGGCCTTGGCAACGAACAGGAACGTCCCCAGAGAAAGCCCGGCACCTTGCCCGAAGCCGAGCACACCGGCCCACACGATGGCGCTGGGCAAAGGCGCATACATCAACCCCAGTGTTCCGGCCAGGCACAACAGGATGACTGAAGTGATGTGCGGGCGATGGTCCTGGGTGCGCGCAGCCAGCAAAGGCGTGAAAAAACTGGCGACCATCAGGCTCAGTTGCGAGACCGAGAAAATCAGCGCCGCAGTAGCCACATCGGTGCCACGGTCCCTGAGTAGGGTGGGCATCCACGGCAGAAACACGAACAGGTTCAGCACTTGCAGTCCGAAAAACAGCGTGATTGCCCAGGCCGTGGGGTTGCGATAAACGTTAACGCTCGGCCCGCTATGACCGCTGCCCAACCCATGGTGCGCGGCGTGCCGCAACTGTGGCAACCACAGTAACAAGGCCAGCAAGGCCGGGACGGCCCAGAGCCCGAGGGCATGGAACGCCGAGGCGCGATCAGCCCCCAGCCATTGGAACAGCGGCAGCGAAACGCTGGCACCCAGTACCGCACCGGCTCCAAGCATCAATGCATAGATCCCCATCACCATACCCATGCGTTGCGGACCGAAGCGTTTTCGTGCGAGCACGGGCATGATCACGTTCATCACGGCAATACCCACACTGCCCACTACGGTGCCCACGATCAGCCCGGACTCACCCAGCCCGCGAACGCTGCAACCGATGCTTAGCAGGATCAGCGCGAAAAACAGCGCACGCTCCTCTCCCAGCCAGTGTCGCAACCTTACGCCGGCCATGGAGAACAGACCCAGCAGTGCCAGAGGTAAGGTCGTCACCAGCAAGGTGGAGGTAAAGCCAAGTTGCAGGTTCTCCAACAATGGGCCAACTGTTGTGAAGATCAGCCGCAGGTTCAGCGACACCAGGATAAAACCCACCCACAGCAGCCATGATTGCGCCGCGGTGGTATTGACTTGAGGTGAAACGGTTGAGGTGTCCATCACTGTTCCAACTCCACCAGGACCAGGCTCTTGAGGTGGCCCGCGCAGGCTTCTTGCAACGCCAGCGGTGCCTGGTCCAGGCCTTTGACCAATGTGTGGGCAATCCGAATACCGCTGCCGCGCTGCCACAGCGCCAGTTGCCGGATCCAGGCGTCAAACATTTCTGGTGCCTCTTCGTCGGCACTGAAACCGCGTATCGTCACGCCCTTGAGAATCAGCTGGAAGGTGTCGAGCTCCACCGGTGCCTTCAGGGTTGCGCTGTGGGGGTTCAGTTCCGCTGACACTGCACCGAGCAATACACAACGTGCACCGTGCCGGGCGATCTCCAGCGCGGCCGCCAGTTGTTCGCCGCCGACCATGTCGACGATAACGTCAATACCCTCTGGAGCAACGCGGGCCAGTTGCTCGCGGATTGGCTCGCCTTCGCGTGTGACCACCGCGTCATAACCCAACTGCGCCTGCATCCAGCGGGCTTTCTCCTGGTTGCTGGTCGTGCCGATGACTCGCGTAGCACCCAGCAGTCGGGCGATTTGCCCGGCCATTGAGCCAATCGCGCCTGCACCGCTGGTGACAAAGACCGTATCGCCCGGACGCACTTGCACGCCCTTGACCAGCGCGGCAAAGGCGGTCCAGCCATGCCCGAGCCACGCGGCGGGGTCAACGACCGGGCTGTCGATGTACGTGCATTGTGCGACCGGCACCATTGCATAATCGCGCCACCCCAAAGGATGCATGACCAGGCTGCCGATGCTCAGATCAACGCCGGCGCCGACCTGTACCACCTCGCCAATGGCGCCATCGGCGAGCGTGTCGCCAGGCTTGAGTGGTGGAAAGGGAATGCCCTTTACCTCCTCGGCACCCGCTTCGGCCATCAAGCGGGTAGAGATAGAGACACGAAACCAGCGGTTGCGCACCAGTACTTGCCCGGGGCCGGGTGCTGCAAGCGCGGTTTCGACCACCGCAAAATGTTCGGCCTTGAGTGCGCGTGAGTTGTAACCGAGTAGTTTGACCTCGCGCGCTTTGAGTGTTTGTTCCGTCATGAACGGGCTCCTGCTGTATTCATTTGGAGGTTCCTGGGGCGGTGTAGCCGTTGAAGGTTGGAAACTACGAGATGCCAGAGGCCGCAAGGCGGGCAACGCTGATCGAGCGCCGGGCTCATTGCGCGGCGCCTGCGCGGCAGTTAGGTCTATTTGGCGTTGAGCCCCACCATGCGGCGTATCAGGCTGGTGCTTTGGTGGTAGTCGTAGTCCAGCACCAGGCGATCGCGCAGCAGGGGCTCGCTGAGTGCGTGCTGCTCTTCAAACACCAACGCCCGTGTGGAGTGCTCACTGGCGGCCACGTCCCACACCAGATTCATCAGCAGGTTCTTCTCTCTGGCGCCCACGCTTTGCGTGTCAAGAAACCAGGAGAACTTCTGGCCAAAGGCGGCGTCGGCGGCCAAGTCTTTCTCGTTGAACCTGAGGATCAGGCCTTGTCCGCACAGCTCTCTGAGCAGATGCAGCACCCGGGGCAGTTTTTCCATGGCAAATACCCGTCCGGCGGCCAGTGCGTTGGGGCCAGGCAGCAGTATGTCGCCGTCGGACATCTCGGCCGTTTCGATGGACGCGATGCACATGCCTTTGAGTATTTCTGAAAACTGCACTATTTCGCTGACCCGCTGGCGAACCACCGCAATACCCTCAAGGCCCAGGACTTCCATGATCACCTTGGCCAGTCCGGCGTACAGGTCCGCCTTGGTTTCCAGACGCACCAGCGTGTACCAATGGCTGTATGAGGTCCACAGGTTGAAGAAACCGGCGTTGGCCAGTTCTGGGACGTTTGCCGCCATGATTCGCCAGCGTGGAATGAACACGTTATCGAATACCACCATCGCCTCGGCTTCTTCGCCTTTGGACGTGAGCGGGTGGTCGTAGGCGCTGGCGTGGGGCTGGGAGACAATCTCCCGGCAGAAAATCTTCACCCCCGGCGCATCGGCAGGGACGTAGGCCCAGAATGACTCGTCGGGCGCCGCGGGGTGCAAACTGCCGACAAATATTTCATTGGATTGCGGTGCTACCGTGCCCACGCCTTTGACGCCGCTGATCCAGATGCCCTCGGCGTTTTGCTTGTTGATCCGCATCACCGCACGATCGGGCGGCGTCAGGTTGAGGTCGGTGCCGTGGGTCCGTGCCCGATAGCCTTGAGGGTCAACAATGGCCTCGGACAAATACAGGCTGTTGCGCTCGGCGTAGTCATGGTAATCGGTGATGTTTTCTGCGTACTCGGGGCATTTTTTCCTGAATGTCGGCAGGTGTCCCATCATGCCGACGGCGAAGCTGGCGATCATGTCCAGGCTACGGCAGTGGGTGCCCCAGGTTTTTTGCGCAACGTACATGATTGCGCGGCGTCGCGACGCCAAGTCTGCTTTGTTTCTGGGGGGCATATAGGCAGAAGAGGCCAGGTAACCGTCGGGGCGTACGTACGTCAGAATGTCGTCGTGTTTACCGCTGAACTGTTCCTCGTAGATTTCTGCAACTTGCGATATGCCGCCAGCCGTAGAGAAGTGTGTAGTCACATCTTCAACAACTTGGCCTTGATAAATAACAGTGCGGTCATCACGCAGTGAAGCTTTGAAGGATTCTGCACTTTTCAGATATTTACGCTTGTTTTGCAGATCTGGCATGGTAGCAACCTCAGTAATGTTCAACGTTGTTTGCGTAGGCTCTGGCCCGCTGTCTAGCGCTGGATCAAGGACAACGTTCTAGCGCCACTATAAGATTCAGATGGGAATTAATGTCGTTACAGACTTTGGCGATCCGGATTCTCTGTTTGGCATTTCGAGTACGCGTTGTTTCCCACCCGGACTCTTGTCTTGTTGACCGGGTGTCATGAATATTGAAGTTCGTGCAATGTGTTCGAAGTTGCAGCAACCCGGTTTTTCAAAGCGTGTTTATTGCACTGTCCTACGGCTGTAGCCGGCGATGTTTCCAGCCTTCGGCGCAGCGGTCATAGCGCAGCCGCTCATGCATCCGCCCGCTGCCGTTGGCCCAGAACTCAATTGACTCAAGGCACAACTCGAACAGGCAATATCCGGGTGGGCGTGGCAGCGGGCCGCCGACTAGTGCCAGACGCTGGGCTTGCGCGCGCAACGACTCAATATCGATGAGTTCTTCACTCTGGCGCGAGGCCACCGACATGGGGTGGGTTGCATAGGGCCGACTCTGCCACTGTGCGTCGGCGCGCTCCGACGAAAGCTGCTCGGCGATACCATTGAAAATGATCTGCTGACTGGTTTCACGCCAATACAGCACCCCCGAGGCCCAGGGATTCTCCAGTAGTTCGCGCCCTTTCTGGCTGCCGGCATGGGTGGCGAACACCAGGCCACGCGTACTGATTTCGCTGATCACGATGATGCGTGTCGATGGCCGGCCCTGGCTGTCGGCGGTGGCCAGCGCCAGCGCCCGAGGTTCGCGGATGCCCACGCGGCGTGCACGCTCCAACCAGTTGGCCAGCACGACCATGGGATCGGCGGGCAGCGTCTGGTACTCGGGAAACGGCGCATCCAGCGTGCCGGTGAGAGACTCCGACATACCTTTGCCCAGCAGGGGCTTGCCTTGTAGTGAAGGGTTCATAGCACGATGGTCCCCCGGCCGAACGTGACGCCATTGCCCGATACTTCAACCCGCGTCAGTTGATCGGCCCGGCCCTCAGCCCTGGCGAACATCAGCGACGGCCGGCCGATTTCCACGCCCTGCAGAATCTCGATCTGCTGGCCGAACTCGATCTGGCCGTGGCGTGCCAGGTGAATTGCCAAGGGCCCGGCCGCAGAGCCGGTGGCGGCATCCTCGACCACGCCATAGGCCGGTGAGAACATCCGGCTGCGCCACTGCCGCCCTGCGCCGGCAAAGCAGTTGATGGCCATGTCATGGAAGCTGGCAAGGGCACGATGGTCGGGGTGCAGCGCTGACAGCGCGGCAATATCCGGCAAGCCGACAAACACATGGCGCGGGCCGTTGTGATAGATCTCGATAGGAAAGGTCGAGCCGCTGATCCCCAAGGCGCTGAGCAATTGCGCATCGCGTCCCAAGGTGGTCCAGGTCGGTATGGGCTGGTCCATGCTGGCGGCGATGACGCTGGTGTTGTGGCGCTCCAGTTCAAAAGTGATGGTGCCCATCCGGGTTTCCAGGTACAGCCGGTGATTGTCGGTCTGCGCACCCAACGCAATAGCGGTACCCAGTAATGGATGGCCGGCAAACGGCAGTTCGTTGACCGGGGTAAAAATCCGGATCAACGCATCGCCACCGTTGCGCGGCTTGAGCACGAAGGTGGTTTCCGACAGGTTCATCTCGCGGGCGATACGTTGCATTTGCGTGGACGACAAGTCATCGGCGTCAAAGAACACCGCGACCGGATTGCCTTCCAGAGGGACGCTGGCAAAGGCGTCGATGATGACGTATTGGTGCATGGTTATCTCCCGGCGGCCGAAGCGCTGCTGTCGACAGGTGTGTGGAGGAGGGCATGGCGTAGCAGGTCGGCGATGATGCGTGGGCCTTCCTGGGTCAGCAGCGACTCGGCATGAAACTGCATGGATGCAAACGATGGCCCACGCAGGGCATGTACTTCCCCGGTCTCGCTGTCGCGGCTGATTTCGACGGTTCCGATGCCGTTGATGTCTAGGCGGTCACTGCTGCTCTGGGCGGCGAAGGTGTTATAGAAACCGACCCGTTCGGCGTGGCCAAACAGGTCGATCTGTTTTTGCACGCCCTGGTTGGGAATGGCTCTGCGTTGCAGCTCCAGGCCCAGGCACAGACTCAGCACCTGATGACTCAGGCACACCGCGAGGAACGGTCGCTGCTGGCGCAGCAAGGAGCGGATGGCCACGTGCAGATGGTCGATTTTTGGCAGTTGGGTATCGCTCGGGTTACCGGGGCCTGGGCCCATGATCACCAGGTCATAACCATCAAAGCTGTATTCGTCGCGCAAGCTGCACACCGTTACCACCAGACCCAGGGCACGAAGTTGCTTGGCGATCATCGAGGTGAAGGTGTCTTCCGCGTCGACGATCAACACCTGGCGCCCGTTAAAATCGGCATGGGTCTGTTGCCGTTGCTGGCTGTCCATCAGCCAGAAGTTGGAAACGTAGGCATTGCGGCTGGCCAAAGCCGCCCGCACCTGCAGGTGGCTACCGAAGCGCGAGGGCGCCTGGTTTTTCAATGCGCTAATCAGCCCGGCGGCCTTGGCCCGGCTTTCGGCAGCTTCGGTCACTGGATCAGAGTGGCGCACGATGGTCGAGCCCACGCTGATCTGCACCTGGCCGTTGCCATCGATGTCGGCGGTGCGAATCAGGATCGCCGAATCCAGAGTACGCCCCCCCTTGCCGTCGCTGCCGATCAGCGCAGCCATGCCGCTGTAGTACCTCCGGCCTTGTGGCTCATAGCGTTGAATGACCCGGCAGGCGCTTTCCAGTGGACTGCCGGTGACGGTAGGGGCGAACAGGGTTTCGCGCAGGATTTCGCGTACATCGCGCCGGGTCTTGCCTTCGATGAAGTATTCGGTGTGGGCCAGGTGGGCCATTTCCTTGAGGTAAGGACCGAGCACGCGGCCGCCGTCGTCACAAATGCGCGCCATCATTTTCAGTTCTTCGTCGACCACCATGTACAGCTCGTCGGCTTCCTTGCGGTCGGCCAAAAACTCCATGACCTCTGCCAGGTTGGGACCGGCGGGCGGATAGCGATAAGTACCGCTGATGGGGTTCATCACCGCAAGCCCCTCCTTGACGCTGATATGGCGCTCGGGGGATGCACCGACGAAGGTGCGGTTGCCGGTGTGGATGATAAATGTCCAATAGACACCTTTCTCCCGCTCTAGCAGATGACGAAAGAACGACAGGGCACTGGCTGGTCCGTATTCGCTGATCTCGGCGAGGAAGGTGCGCTTGATCACGAAGTTTGCGCCTTCACCGCAGCCGATTTCGTTGGTGATCACCTGGCTGACGATCTCGGCGTAGCTTGCGTCGCTGAGGTCGAAGCGCTCGTTGTTCAACTGGATGGGCACGTCGGGCAGCAGCCCCAGTAGCTGTTCGATGCCGATGGGCTGCTGTTCGGTGATTTTCATCGCCAGCAATGGCGACTGATCGTCCACGGCGTCAAAGCCACGCTCGGCAATCTGGTGGTAGGGAATCAGCGTCAATACATCCAGGCGAGGCGCGCCGATCGAGGTGGCGGGCAAGTCGATATCGGCCAGGACCGTGGGCTGCGACATCTCGCCTATCAACACGTCCAGCAGTCCCGGGCCGCCGGACTCCGGCCGGTACAGCAGGGCAAACGGCTCGGGCGCCGGTTGCAGGATGCGCTCCATAAGGCGGGCGGCGGCTTGGCTCATGACACCACCTCGTCAGTGGTGACGACCATGGCACAGCGGCTGGCGGCGTATTCGATGGCCATCCAGTGGTGTTCCTTGCTGAAGTCGGCAATAGCGTCGGCCACGAGGAACGGCTGGATATCGTTGGAGTAGGCATCTACGGTCGAGATCAGCACCCCGACATGGGCATACACCCCGCACAGGATCAACTGATCGCGCTCATTGGCGTGCATCCGCTCCAGCAGGTCGGAGTTGAAGAACGCACTGTAGCGCCACTTAGTCAGCAGCCAGTCGCCAGGCTTGGGCGCCAGGGCGTCGACCACCTCGCGGTCAGTGGCGCTGGCCTGCATGCCGGGCCCCCAGAAGTCCTTGAGCAGCCCGCGTTGCGCTTCGCTCATGCTGCCAGGCTGGGCGGTGTAGGCCACCGGCACGCCGTTGTCAGCCGCCCACTGGCAAATGCGCGCGGCGTTGCCCACCACTTCTTCACGCAGGGCGTCGGGCAAGGGCCGTAGGAAGTAGCGTTGCATGTCATGCACCAACAGTACGGCGCGCTCGGGGTCGATACGCCATTGTGCGAGGTTGACAGGCAGGTCGCGGGAGGTGGGTAGGGCATACGGGACGATGTTTGGAATGCCGGTCATGCGACAGTCTCCAGTGGGAAGTTTGCAGTGGGGGCTGCTTGCCAGCCGTTCCAGGCCATCACTGCGGCGAGTGCCTGCTGGGGATTGAGGCGTGGGTCGCAGAGACTGGTGTAGTGGCGGCTGACCTGGAGCAAACCTGCCGCGTCTGTCGCGCATTCGCTGACGTTGTCGGGGGTGGTTTCCAGGTGAAGGCCGGCGGCCACGCCACCGGCTGAAGTCACGGCATGCTTGAAGGTGCAGATTTCCTCGCTAATGGTTTGCACCATGCGGGTCTTGTTGCCGCAAGGGGCGACGATAGTGTTGCCATGCATCGGATCGCTCAACCAGATCACCGGATGGCCGGCTGCACGTACCGTTTCTACCAGCGACGGTAGGCGTTCGCCGACGGCCTGTGCGCCCATTCGCGCAATCAACGTCAACCGTCCTGGCTCGCGTTGCGGGTCGAGCCGTTCGCAAAGCCCCAGCAACTGCTCGCGACCCATCTGCGGGCCGACTTTGCAGGCCACCGGGTTGAGCACCTGGCTGAGCAGCGCCACATGCGCGCCGTTCAACTGTCGGGTGCGCTCGCCAATCCAAGGCCAATGGGTCGACCCCAGGTAGGCCCGGTGCTGGTGATCCTTGCGCAACATCGACAGCTCGTAGTCGAGCAACAGCATCTCGTGACTGGTCCACACCGGCGGGGCGCCTTTATCAAGATCGCGCGGGGCGTCCCAGCCCAGGTGACGCATGATGTTGCGCGCCGATGCATAGCCCTTGAGGATCCGCTGTGGGTTGGCCTGACGCTGTCTGGCATTCGCCGCATGACCGTTGACCATATCGCCGCGATACACCGGCAGCAGCTGTTCGCCGACCTGTTCATGGGGCTTGGATCGAGGCTTGGCATATTGCCCGGCAATCCGCCCGACCCGGATTACCGGGCGGCCCCCGGCCTTTTGCAGCGCCCCGGCGAGCGTCTCAAGCAGTGCGGTCTTGCGTGTCACGCTGTGTACCTGGTGGTCGTCGATGTCTTCGGCGCAGTCGCCGCACTGCATCACCAGCGCCTCGCCCGTGGCGACACGGGCAAGCTGTGCACGCAGTGCCAGGGTATCGCCAACCCGGATCAACGCCGGGCTGGCCCGCAGGCACTCCTGAACCTTGCGCAGGCACGACGGATCGTCCCAGTCGGGTTGCTGCAGCACCTCGCAGCGCTGCACGCGTTGCAATAAATCGTCCATTATTGACCCTGCTTGGCTGGCTATCAGGTGGGAATACCTTCGCGTTTGATTTGCGGCACCGTAATACTTAGTGCGCGCAGTTGCTGGAAGACGTTCATGAACTCGCGATTGCGCTTGATCTTGCCGTCATCCAGCTCGAAGGAATGCAGGAAGTGGTTTTCGTAATAGCCGTCCGGGTAACCGGGGAAGAGGATCTTGCCGTGGCCTTTGCACTCGACCCAGAAGTGATTGGGGTCGTCGGTACCGAAGATCTTGATGTCGTACCATTCCCAGTCCGGAAAACACTTGAGCGACCAGACCGCATGTTCCGCGAGTTTCTGTTTACCGCTGATCACGATCGGTGCGCCGGTATCCGTCGTCCATAGACCGCCACTGCCATCTTCGACGAACAACTCATGTCGACGCAGGCGATCCTGGCCCTTGGTATTCATGTAGGTTGCAACGGTGATGCGATTCTTCTCGCGAAGATCGGAGGCGCCACTGAAGTCGGCTTGGTTAGTTGTGTCTGGCATCATCAATACTCCTTTGATGGTATTTAGACGGAAATGCCGTCGCGCTTTATTTGCGGCATGGCTATGCCTAGTGCGTGCAGCTTGGGCACAGGGTTCATGAACTCGCGGTTGCGCTTGATCCTGCCGTTATCGAGTTCGAATGAGTGCAGGTAGTGGTTCTCGCAGTAGCCTTGCGGATAGCCCGGGATCAGCACCTTGCCGCGCCCGTCGCACTCCACCCAGAGGTGGTTGGGGTCGTCGGTTTCGAAGATCCGTACGTTGTGCCATTCCCAGTCGGGAAAACATTGCTCGAGCCATACGGCAAGGCGTGCCAGGCTCTCGTGGCCCTGGAAAACCAGGGGCTCTCCGGTAGCCGTGGTCCAGTTTCCGCCGCAGCCGTCCTCGCTGAACAAGGTGTGGCGTTGCAGCCGTTCGGCGCCCTTCATGTGCATGTAGCGCTCGACGGTTGCGCGATTGATCCGACGCAACTGCAGGTGGTTTGCGAAGCCTGTCATTGGTGAGGTGTCCTGCATGATTTAAGCCTCCCTGTCTACCGCTGTCCTGGCGGGCATTGCGCTACGGCCTGTTCGCCAGGGCATGCCGGGTATAGCCGATGAAATTGAAGTCAGGCCTTAACGCGATGTGCGACGTCAGCGTTTGCACGTCACGCCAGCTTTTCTGCACCAGATTGCTGCTGAAGTGGGCTTGGGCGCCGCTCAGGCGGAAGATGCGGTTGACGGCGTCCAGAAGCAGTTGTGCAGCGAAGCTCGCATCACGGGCGCAACGTCCGATTTGCAGTGGTGATAACTCACCCTGGTCAATCGCCTGGCAACTGTTGTGCAGCAACAGGCCGCAGGTCTCCAGTGCAGCTTCCGCGCTGGCATAGGCCATGGCCACTTCACCCACTGCCTCGCTGGGGAGGCTGTCACGCCATTGCTCAAGGCACTGCCAGCCGGCCCCCAGGCCACAGGCCAAAAACAGCTGGGCATCGGCGGCAATCGGTGAGGCCTGGTACTGCGGGCCCTGGGCGTGGCGGGAACCACCTTTCATCAAGTCGGTTCTGGCAAAGGTCATATGCGTCGGTACAACCACTGCGTCCAGGATGATCGAGTGACTGCCTGTGCCCCGCATGCCCAGGGTTTGCCAATTGTCGAGGACTTGCCAGGTACCGGCGGGAATGGCGGCGAAGCGTTGCTCCCCGTCATCGACCTCAATGCACAGCAAAGCCCAATCAGCGAAATCAACGCCCGAGAGGTAGTGCCATGTCCCCGTCAAGCGCCAGCCCTGGGCGACGGCCTCGACCTTGCCGGTGGAGCGGAACGAGGCACAAATGCGTACGTCCTGGCTGTCTCCCCAGATTTGCTGTTGTGCAGCCACTGGAAGGTAGGCTGCCATGCGCCCTACGACCGCCTGGATGATGGCGCACCAGGCAGCAGAAGGGCATGCCTTGGCCACAGCCACGATGCGCTGTGACAGTTCGACGAAGGTGCCGGGGTGCCCGCCCTGTTCCCTTGGCACGAAGTAGCGGGAAAAACCGGCGCAGGTCAGCGCCTCCACCACTTCGGCGGCCAGCACACCTTGCTGGTCGGCGTTCAACGCGTGGCGGGCGGCAACTTCACGGACGCGCTCAAGGGGTATCAGTTGAGCGAGGGTGCTCGGCGCTTTCAGCTCTTGCATCGGGTCATCTCCTTGAAATTATTCAACCGACTGTGTGGGTGAGGGTGTTTGGCTGGCGGGTTTGCGCGGGGCGCGCAGGCTCCAGCCGAGCAGGTAGGCCAGCATCAGGCCAAGGGCGGCCAGCAGGCAGCCGAACAGGCCGCTGTAACCGGTGTGGTCCAGCAACACGCCGGCGAGAATCGGCAGCAGCGTGCGACCTGCTACGAACAGACTCGACTGGATGCCGTAGTCCAGCGCCGACAGCCCGGGCCGTACGTGGTACATCATCAAACCGAACACCAGGCCGCCGCTGGCGCCCATCATCAGGGCCACCAGCAACGCCGCGACGGCCATTGCGTCAGGCCCCCAGCAAAGCAGCGTGCTGGCGGCCAGCGTGCCCAGCGTCAGCAGGTTGCCGGCCGCAAACAAGGGCAACGCAACGCGCACTCCCCACTTTCGCGATACATAGCTCCCGGCCAGGCTGGAGAAAGCGGCGACCACCCCGCCACCCACGCCGACAATCTGTGCAATGCGTTCAGGGCTGAAACCCTGGTCGAGCATCAACGGCTTGAGGAACACCCAGACGGTGCCGATCAACGGGAAATACAAGATCAGCAATACGGTCCAGGTGCGGTGCCCGGGTTGTGTAAACCACGCCAGCCATTGCCCCATGCTGGGCCTGGATATAAAGGCGTCGCGCTCTTCGGGAACAGGGCAGGCAAGGGTGGTCGGTGTTCGCAGCAGCGGGAGCAGCAGCACTGCCGAAAGCACCCCGAGAGACAAAACGTACAAGGGCGCGGCCCAACCTGTACGGCTGTGCAGGATCAGCATCAGGCCACCGCCGATGATTGCCGCCAGCGAGGTGGCTGTTGAACGAATCGCACCGGCCTGCATGCGCTGGGTTTGCGGCAGCATCCGGATGGCCAGCGCGTTGATGGGCAAATCGACCCAGGTACCGAAGAGGCTGACCGCCATGGCTAGCACGAACAACAGGGCAAATGGTGTCTCAGCCAAATCATGGAGGCCCAGCAACAGCAGGGTGGCGATGTAACCCACGCCCAGCAGCATTCCCCAATTGCGATAATTGTTCCGGCCTACCTGCCAGCGGTCGATGGGTGTCGCCAGCAGGAACTTGCCCAGCGCCGGCAACCCCGTCATCTGCATCAGGCCAATTTGTGTAGCGCTCCAGCCGTGTTCGCGCATCACCAACGGCAGGCCGATGAACAGATAAATCAACGGTGCCGTCAGGGCGAGGTTGATCCAGCCGATCAGCAGCTGTCGTGGCCACCAGAAAGTTGTGTTCATCACCACGCCTCACATGCGCCAGGTCAGTCGCGCGCCGACTTCACGTGGCGGGCTGTAGATGGTGTAGTAGCCGGCGTTGTAACCTTCGGCGTCGTACTTCTTATTGAGCGTGTTGTTGGCATAAGCCGCCACTTCCCACTGGCCGAAGGGATAGCCCACCACCAGATTCAGCAGGCCGTAGCCATTGCGTTCGTAACGGTTGCCGGCATCCAGGTAGATCTTGCTGGTGCCCACCACGCTGCCTTGGGCATACCATCTCTGTGGCGCGGTGTAGCGCAGGTCTACATGGCCATTGAGTCGGGGGGCAAAGGTGTTGTAGTTGCCCGCGTAGTTGGTCGCACCGTCCTGAAAACTGTCGTAAGTGGTGTGGTTGAAGGCCACGCCTGTGGTCACTTGCCAGCCGGCACCGAGCAGATAGTCCAGGTCCAGCTCTACGCCCTTGGACGTCGCCTTGGCGGCGCTGGCGGTGTAGATCACGCCCACCGCCGGCTGCATTTGCACTTGCATGTTGTCGATTTTCATCACGTAGGCCGCGAGGGAGTAACGCAGCTGTTTGTCCAGCGCCCAGCCTTTGAGGCCGGTCTCGTAGGACCAGATATCTTCCGGCGAATAAGAGGGGTAGTTGAGCCTGGAAACAAAGATGTTATAGCCGCCGGCGCGTACCCCTCGGCTGGCACTGATGTACCACTGGTTGGAGGCATTGATCTGGTACTGCAGGCTCAGCTTCGGCGAGACATAGGTCCAGTCCTGGCTGCTGTGTCCACCACCGGTGGGGGTGATGCCTGCCGACATGCGCTCGATGCGCGCGCCCGCCGAAACGCTCCAGTCATCGTTGAGCGGCACATTCCAGTGGGTGAACAGGGCCACCGAATCTGTCTTCAAGCGGCCGCCATAATCAGAGAAGACGGGGCTGCGCAGGGCAAAGTTGCGCAAGTCGTTGTTACCGTGATCACCGTATAGGCCTACTAACCAGTCGGCCCGCCCCAGTTGCCCCTCCACCCGGAACTCCTGCGACAGGGTGCGCATATGGTTGTCGCGCCCGATGTACAGGCGTTCTACCGGCATGAAGTCGGAGTCTTGCAGGACCTTGTCCTGGTAGTCGTTGTAGGCAGTGATGGAGCGCAGGCGCAGGCCCGTATCGAACAGGTGCGAGGCATTGATCGAGAAGGTCTGGCCCAGGGAGCGGTTCCAGCTGGGCGTGGTGGATGCAACGCGGTCGCTGGGCTGGCCGGCATTGCCCCAGAGCGCCGCACCATCGTTGTAATCCTGACGGGTGTAACGGGTGACCACTTCATCGGCGTCGGTTGGGGTCCAGCGCAGTCCCAGGTTCAGGTATTTGTGGTGGGTATGGTCCTCATCCCCGCCCGTATAGGTGTTATGAATGAACCCGGACTGCCGTGCGATCGAGCCGGAAACGCTGCCATACAAGGTGTTGGCAACCAGCGGGCCACTCAAGGCGAAGCGCACGTCCCGCTTGTCCCGGCTGCCCAGCTCGGTCGTTACCGTGGCCCGTGGGGTATCTTCCATCTGCTGGCTGTGGATGGCGACCACGCCGGTCTCTGCATTGCGCCCGTACAAGGTGGACTGCGGTCCACGCAGTACTTCGACACGATCCACATCTAGGAGGCTGTTCTCGAAGCCCTGTGCCATCAATGTGGGAACGTCATCGACCAGCAGCAGTACCGAGGAAGAATAGGAGTGGATACCGGCCGTCACGCCGCGCATCACCGGTGCTTTCATACCGGCCTGGCCAAAGGGCTGGAAGGACAACCCGCCAATGCGACCCTCCAGTTGCTCCATAGTCGTGATGCCCGATTGCTCAAGATCCTGGCCATCAATCACCGCGACACTGGCGGGTACCATTTCCAGCGGCCGCTCAATCTTGTCGGCCGTCACCACCACGGAGGGGAGGGCGATGCTGGTTGCATTTTCGGCAGAGTCCGACGCGGTTTGTGCATAAACAGCTGCCGGGCAGGCAAGGGCAGACAACGCAATGAAAACGGTGCGCAGCACCGAGTCAGGGGCATAATTCATGTGGTAGCCAGGCCCGAAATAGGCGCTAATTAAGGTCGGGCCACTATAGGATGCCAATGCGAATAAATCTTGTTACACTTTTTTGGAGGTCCGGATTATCTGTTTGGCATTTCGGAGATCTCCCCCCGTCATTGGGTAAGCGCAACACAAGGAATGATGAAAATGAGCTATCGGTTTTCTTCCACGGACAGGGCCGCACCTTCTCGCCTGGGGCAATCGCCTTGGCGTCGCTCCCAGTTACCGGAAAGCCTGGGAACCTGCTTCAGTGACTCGCTGACATTCGAGGATGGCCTGGCAGTGACCTACTCCAGTTTCAATCCAAACTTTGACCTGGTGGAAGTTGGGTCGTTTGAAGGGGAGCGTGCCCTGACGGTGGCGATTGCGTTGTCGGGACAATCGAGCAGTACCGGTATGGACGGGCAGCGTTACGACTTCATAGGCGGCCATAGTACCGTCGCCACCTACGGCAGTTTGCGGGGAGAGCGGTGTTATCCGGCCAAACAGGCTATCCGCCAGTTGCGTCTGGTGGCCAAGGCGCCACTGCTGCAGCGGTACGGCTTGGAATACTTGCTGTTGGACAATGCCAAGGACCTGTCGGCCAACCATTTATTTTGCGGCAAGCACGGTGCGGCCACCCAGAGGCTGGCCGATTCATTGGTCCATCTGCACGACCAGGCTGGAGGGCTGCTCGATATCCACATTGCCGCACTCGGGTTGCTGTCGGAGCAGATCCGCCCGCTTGCCCCCGCGCCAACGCCTGTAGAGGACAAGATCCGCGCAAAAGACCAGGATTTGATGCTGAGCGCACGGGATATCCTGATGAGCCAATTCGATCGGCAATTAACCGTCGGGTATCTGTGCGCTACGTTGAGCACCAATGAATTCAAGCTTAAACAGGGCTTTCGCAAGGTGTTTGGCACCAGCCCTTACCGCATGCTCACGGATATCCGCATGGCAAAGGCCAGGGAGCTGCTGGAGTCGGGCATGTATGTGTCTACGGTGGCGTACAAGGTCGGGTTTCAACACCTTTCGAGCTTCAGCGCTGCGTTTGAAAAGTATTACGGGCGCAACCCCAAATCATTGCGCCAGGCAAAATGACCGGCCCTGCGGCCCCAAGTGCCTCATAGGCCAGGCCTGACGCATGGCCGGAGCAGGCCAAGGCGACCGTCTCCATGCCTGCGCTTGGGTCTTGCAGGGTTGGCGATCAAGAGGCAGTGCTGACCCTGGCCGGCGGCGTCGGGGTTGAGACCAACTGCGGGTTTTCCACGGTCTTTGGCCGGCTGTTCCAAAATGGCACCAGCATCAGGCTGGCCAGCAGGGCCGTGGCGGTGAACACCAGGAATACGGTGATGGTGTCGAAGTAACCCGGCAGCAAGCCGCCCAAAACCGCACCGACCGAACCACAACCATTGACGAAGCCGGCAGCCGAAGCCGCGCCGTGCTTGCTGCCGAAGTCAATCGCCGCCGAGCCACAGATCATCGAGTCCGGCCCGTAGAGTGTCAGGCCCATCATAAATAGCAGGCCGACCACCATGTACAGGCTGCCGCTTTGCATCGCGGGAACAAATAGCGCCAGGCAGATAGTCAGCAGAACCAGGCTAAGGACACAGGCGGGCACACGACGCGCACCGAAGTATTTATCCGATGCAATACCGATGAGGATGGGGCCGACTAAACCCGCAAGCTCAAAAGAGGTAGGCACGATTGCAGAGGCTACCTTGCCGATCTCGGGCATGCGCTCGTAGATAATCACCGGGCCCCACAGCAGGATCGCGTAACGGGCTGGCTTGAGCATGAAGTAGGCAAGGCCGAGCACCAATACCGTACGATTCTTCATCACGATCCGTAAACCGGCCCACATGCTTTCCCGTGGTACTACGACGTTACTGACCGGTTCGAGCTCAACTTCTACAGCCGGCAGGCCTACGTCTTCCGGACAGTTGCGTTGCAGGAAAAAGAACAGCACGGTCGCCACCAGCACCACGATCGCGCTGCTGATGAACGCTACGCGCCAGTCGTGATAGACCTGGTAAGCCCACCAGCCGGCAAATGGGGTAGCCACCAAGCCGCCAAAGGCGTAGGAGGTGCTCCAGTAGCCAAGTACGCGGCCGCGTTCTCCCGTACTGAAGAAGCTGCTGACGTTCTTGCACAAGCCTGACCACCCGGTCGATTGCGCAAGACCCTGAATGATCATGCAAGACGCGAAGATCGGCAGGGTGGCGTAGGTCCCCATCAGGAGCGCTGCCCCCGCCGAAATGGCCAGGCCGCTCAAAACTACGATCCTGGGGCCGAAACGGTCCGAGAAGTTTCCCCAGAGAAACTGACCTATGGCGTAGGCGGCCAGATAGAGGGCGTCGAGGTTGGCCATCATGGTCTTTTCGAGCATAAAGCCTGGGTCTTCGCCAATACCAAGCTTGGCGACGGAGAACGCCTTGCGGGTGAAGTAGAAGGCGGCATAAGCCACCCAAGTGATCAGGAAAACCTGCACGCGCCAACGCTTGAGGGAGTGCCAACTGCTTGCAAGGACCGACGGATTATTTTTGTTCATGGTGTTCTGATCCCGTAAAAGGTGCCAGACAGCGCAAAAGAGGATTTTTTTGTTTTTGTTTTTGCGGTACGAGCCCGTCCAGGCCCACGGCATCGATCAGATGGCCGTGAGAATGGAGTCAGGCTGTCAGTGGTAAAGGGCGCCTTGTCGCCAGCAGGCAGGGCCTGCTGAAGGCTCGGGGGGGCAGTAGAGGTGCATATCCAAACGCAGTGTGGGTCATGATCTTCTCCAGCAATATTATTGTTGTGAGGAGTGATGCATGGAGCCGATAAAGCCATCGCTGAAACGGTGGCTAAGATCGTTGTGGTGCCTGTTATGCGGGCTGACTAAGGTGGGTCAACCCTTGTCGGCCTTGCCGGCGGCGGCAGCGAATTTGGCCAGATGCACATCGAATCGACGAGGGTGCCGGTTGTGGTCTTCGGCATGCTCTTTACGCCGAATGGCGTTGCGCACCATCAGGGAGCCGAGGTAGCGGATCGGTTCGGGAGGGAAGTGGCCTAGCGGGCCTTGCAGCAGTGGCGAGCGCGTCCACGGGTTGTCCAGGCCCAGTACCAGTGACGAGAGGATCTGCCCGCCCATATGGCAAGGGCCAACGCCGCTACCGGAATAGCCGAAGCCATAGAAGACATTGCCTCTTGAGCCCATGCGGCCGAAGAACGGCAGCCCCGTGACTGATCTGTCGGAGGGGCCATTCCAGGTGGCGGCAATACCGACGTCGGCGAAGTCCGGAAAAAAATCCTTGAGTGTGTTGCGCAACAGTCCTGCATAGGGCGACGGTTGGTCGAACACCGGCAGGATACGTCCGCCATACGCGAAGGTGTTGCCACCTTTGCCGAGCATGATCCGACCGTCCGGGGTGTTGTGGTAATAGTGGACGAATATCCGCGAGTCCAGAACCGTGACCCCGTTGGTCAGGCCGATTTTTTCCAGCAGGTCAGGCCGTGGCTCGGTGATGATCATGTCGCTGGAAACGATCGCCACAGAACGCGCGAATTGTGGAAAAGCCCTGGCCATCCAGGCGTTCATCGCCAACACGACCCGGTCGCACGTTACGCTCCCGTTGGGGGTATGGATGATGGCTGGTGCGCCTTCTTCCAGGCGGGTCATTGGCGAGCTTTCATAAATACGCACGCCCAGGTCCAAGGCCACTCGGCGCAGCCCGCGGACCAGCTTGCCCGGCTGTACGCTGGCCGCCGCTGGCGAGAACCAGCCCTCAAGGTGGCGGGTCGAGCCAGCCAGGCGTTGTGCATCGGGCAACGCACATTTGGAAAACGAGTTGATACCGTTGCGTTCCAGCGCGGCGATCACCCCGTCGGTGGAGCCGATCTGCGCACGGTTGGTCGCCGTGTAGAGCGTACCGTCGAGACGGTACTCGGCATCGACCGCGTACTTGTCGCAAAAGCGGCCGATGGCGTAGATGCTTTGCTCCGACTCCTGGACCAGGCGTATTGCCTCCTGGGTGCCGAACAAGCGCTCCAGGGTGAAGTACTTGGCCGACCAGGACAGTGCGCACCCGCCATTGCGCCCACTGGCACCGGCGCCGCAGATATCGGCCTCGACAATCACCACGTCAAGCTCGGGGTTCTGCTCCTTGAGCATGATGGCAGTCCACAACCCGGTATAGCCTGCGCCAACGATGCAGACATCGGCGCGCGTGTTCTGGCGCAGGGGCGGGCAAGGCGCAGCGGGTTGATGTTTTAAGGCCTGGTCCAGCCAGTAGGGGCGCATAGGGTCGTCTCCGTTGGATCGTTACGAGGCAGGTTTATGAATCAGTCGCACGCAGCGACTACGATCATTTCCACGCGCCAGCCGGGGTCGATCAATTGCGCCAGGGTGCAGGCACGGGTGGGTGCGTGACCGGCAGGAAAAAACTCATCCCAGATCCTGTTCAGCCCTGCATAGTCCTCGCGATCGGCGAGCAGAATGCGCACCGAAAGGACCCGCTCGCGGCTACTGCCGGCACTGAGCAGGAGTTGTTCGACACCCAGGAGCACTTCAAGGGTCTGCGCTTGGATATCTCCTGCGAGGTCTTCGGCAACCTGCCCGCCGATGTACAGGTGATGGTTGTAGCGGACCATGTCCGAACGGCGTTTTGACACAGCGAAACGTTCAACTTCCATAGCGCATTCCTTGTAAGCGTCTGGGGCATAACGGCTTGGGCATCTTGTGAAAAACATGCTTGCAGTTTATTTTCCATAAATGAAATCGATTTAGCGTATGCATGAATAAGCTGAAACTATAGATAGGTGCTGCAATGACGATCTCCCATACACAGCTCAAGGCTTTCCATGCGGTCGCGATGAACGGCAGCTTCACCCGGGCGGCCAACCAGCTGTGCCTGTCCCAACCTGCGGTGTCAGACCAGGTTCGCAAGCTCGAGGACTACTACGGGGTGATGGTGTTCTACCGCGACAAGCGCCTGGTGCGCCTTACGGAGGTGGGCGAGCGGCTGTTCGGCCTGACTCAGCGCCTGTTCGATATCAGTATCGATGCCCACGACATGCTGACGGACTACCGGACCTTGTCGACGGGCACGCTGAACCTGGCCGTGGATGCGCCGGTGCATGTCTTGCCCTATGTCTCTCGCTTCTGCAGCCGATACCCAGGCGTGGATGTGAAGATTGAGACCGCCAATACCGATGAAGTCCTGCAGCGATTGTTCGGCCATCAGGCAGACATCGCCTTGCTGGGGCGCAGCATCGACGACGATCGCCTGCTGACGCTGCATCTGCGCAGCGATCCCATGCTTGTGTTCGTGGCGCATGACCACCCCTGGGCCCAGCGTGAATCGGTTTGCCTGGCCGACCTGGACAACACTCCCATGGTTTTACGCGAGCAGGGCTCGGTCACGCGGCTGTCCCTCGAGGAAGAGATGGCGGCGGCGGGCTTGCGCATTCGCAAGGCGATCGAAGTGGAGGGGCGTGAAGCCGCGCGCGAGGCGGTAGCCATTGGCATGGGCGTCGGTGTCGTTTCTGCGGCCGAATTGGGCTCGGACTCCAGGCTTCGCGGGTTGCCGATCATCGATTGTCAGCGCCAGTTCACCGAGACATTGGTGTGCCTGCGCGCGCAGAGCTCCCGGCGTATCCTGACGACCTTTCTGGACCTGGTTCGAGAAGGGCTGGACGGGCACGATTGATGCCCTGCGTGGCAACCCCCGCAGCCGATCAACCACTGGCTGACACAAGATTGATCTCGGTCATCTACCCTTCCTGACACTCCCTCTACCCTTGGGTTTCCATAAAAGGCCAAGGATGGCTCAAGGAGCCTGCGGCCATGCATTCTCAAGGAAGAGTCAGTCATGCAGTCATTGAAGATTATGTTGTTGTCGTCGGCGTTCAACGGCTTGACCCAACGGGCCTGGCTGGATTTGCGCCAGTTGGGCCATGTGCCCAGTGTGGTGCTGTTCACCGATGAAGCCACGGTCTGCCGGCAGATCGAGGAATCGGCGGCGGACCTGGTGATCTGCCCGTTTCTCAAGGACCGGGTGCCGCAGCAGCTCTGGAGCAATCCGGATCGCCCGGTGGTAATCATTCACCCGGGGATTGTCGGCGACCGTGGCGCCAGCGCACTGGACTGGGCCATCACCCAGCAGGTCAAGCGCTGGGGCGTCACGGCCTTGCAGGCGGTGGAGGAAATGGACGCCGGCCCGATCTGGTCGACCTGTGAATTCGACATGCCCGCCGATGTGCGTAAATCCGAGCTGTACAACGGCGCGGTGAGTGACGCGGCGATCTATTGCATCCGCGACGTAGTAGAAAAATTCGCCCGCGGTTTCGTGCCGGTGCCCCTCGACTACACGCAACCTGACGTCATCGGGCGTTTGCAGCCGAACATGAAGCAAGCTGACCGCACCTTCAGTTGGTACGACTGCGCCCGGTTCATCAAACGCACCATCGACGCCGCCGACGGCCAGCCCGGTGTGTTGGCGAGCCTCGCCGGCGGCCAGTATTACCTGTATGACGCGCATCTGGATTCGCGCCGGGGTACGGCGGGGGAAATCCTCGCGGTACAGGATGACGCGGTATTGGTCGCGGCCGGTGATCATAGCCTGTGGGTCGGCTCGCTCAAGCGCAAGGCCCAGCCCGGCGAGGAAACCTTCAAGTTGCCGGCCCGTCACGTGCTGGCTGGGCAACTGGCGGGTGTACCGGTGCTGGACGGCTCGATTGCCCACCAAGGGTTCGATGAGATGGCGTATCAACCGATTCGTTATCAAGAGTCCGGTCACGTTGGCGAATTGACCTTTGAGTTCTACAACGGTGCCATGAGCACCGAACAGTGCCAGCGCCTGGTCGCGGCGCTGCGCTGGGCCAAGGCGCGGGACACCCAGGTGCTGCTGGTCCGGGGCGGGCGTGGGAGTTTTTCCAATGGTGTGCACCTCAACGTGATTCAGGCTGCCGAGGTGCCGGGGCTGGAGGCCTGGGCCAACATCCAGGCTATCGACGATGTCTGCCAGGAACTGCTGACAGCCCGGCAACTGGTGGTCAGTGGCCTGACAGGCAGCGCCGGAGCCGGCGGTGTGATGCTGGCGCTGGCGGCCGATGTCGTATTCGCCCGGGCGGGGGTGGTGCTCAATCCGCATTACAAGACCATGGGCCTGTATGGCTCCGAATACTGGACCTACAGCCTGCCGCGCGCGGTCGGCAGTGAAATCGCCCACAGGCTCGTCGAGCAATGCCTGCCGATCAGCGCCTTCCAGGGCCGCCAGTGGGGGATGATCCAGGATATCGGCCCACGCTGCCCACGGGCATTTGGCTCATGGTTGCTGCAACAGGCCAGCGACGCGTTGACCGATGAAAAGTACGCCTTGCATCGCGCGCGTAAAGCCCAGATGGGCCTGGAGCAGATTGCACACCTGCGCGAAAACGAGCTGGCACAGATGCGCTTGGACATGGTGGAAAACCGCCAACAGTTCGCCGAGAAGTGCCACAACTTCGTGTTCAAGCGCAAGACCTGCCAGACCCCGCAGCGCTTGATGGCGCCGTGGGCATTGGTGCCCAAGGCCACGCTGGTTGACTGAGAGGAACACCCCGCATCTACTCTTTTGCCGCCAGGGCGGAATTTCCTTTCGGCCCTGGCGGTCCATAATGCCAATGGAAAAAAGACAGAAAGGGTGAATTGTTGATGCGGCGAATTTATAGGGGCGTCATCTGCCAGGCCTTGTTGGCCATGGTTTTGGCTATCAGCCCGGCGGGATGGGCAGAGGCGGGCGCCACACCGGCGCCAGTCGAGGTCGTCGACAGTTTGCCGCTGTTGCCCGAAGACGCCGACCTCAAGCAGCTCAGCCAGCAGCTTGAGCTGATTCGCCAGAGCGTGCCGGTCAGTACCAGTGACGAGAAGCTGGCGGAGTTTCGGCAGGGCGCGCTGCAGGTGCAACAACTGGCCGCGGCCTTGCTCACGGTGCGCGCCACCGAGATGGAGCGCCTTGACGATCAACTCAAGGTATTGGGCGCGGCCCAGCCCGGCGAAGCGCAGAGCCTCACCGAGCAACGGGATGCCCTGACCCGCAAGAAGAACAGCCTGCTTGAGGATGAGCAGCAGGCCAAGCAACTGAGCCAGACGAGCCGCGACCTCGCCGCGCAGATCGTCAACCTGCGGCGCAATCTGTTCAACTCCCAAGTCACTTCACGTACCGACTCGCCCTTCAGCCCCACCTTCTGGTCGACCCTGATCCGCCCCACCAGCGAGGACCTGCAACGCCTGGACAACCTCAAGGCCGAAGGTATCGTCGCCCTCAAGAGTGCCGTCAGCCCCGAGAACCGCTGGGCGTTTTTCAGCACGCTGCTGGCGGCGGTGCTGATCTGGAGTTTCGGCCGGCGACTGCTGGAGCATCTGCTCACCTGGGCAATGATCCGCTGGCTGCCGGAGGGGCGCCTGCGGCGTAGTACGTTGGCGGTGGCGGTGGGGTTGTCGTCGATCCTGACGATCATGGGGGCGGTCTCGCTGATGCGCTGGGGGCTGGAGAGCAACGCGGTGTTGAGCGAAAACCTGGCCCGGCTTTCCGATCACCTGGTCACCCTGGCCACGTTCTGTGCGTTTATTGCGGGCCTTGGCCGCGCCTTGCTGATGCTGCCGCGACCGTCCTGGCGGTTACCGGCCATTGCCGATGAAATCGCCAGTGCCCTGGGGCCTTTCCCGGCGATTCTGGCGGTGGCGCTGATGCTGGTGGCCACCGAGGAGCGCATCAACAACGTCACTGGCGCCAGCCTGGCGCTGACCGTGGCGCTCAATGGCCTGACGGCCCTGACCACCGCGTTGATCTTTATCGCCGCGATGTTGCGCGTGCGCCATGTGCGCAAAAAACTCGAGCTGCCGCGCCCGGGTGGGCTCGCCGGTATGCTGCCCTTTGTGGCGTCAATCTGGGTGGCGGTGATTGTCCTCGCGTTGTTCACCGGGTATCTGTCCCTGGCCTACTTCCTTACCGTCAAGCTGCTGTGGGTCAGCGTCGTGGCGGCGTCGGCCTACCTGCTGATCGCCTTTTTCGGCGACGTCTGCGAAACCCTGCTTTCGCCCAAGCAGCCCAGCGGCCTGGCACTGGCCAATGCCCTGGGGCTGTCGCCACGGCACCAGGCCCAGGCCTGTACGGTGCTGGCGGGCGTTGGCCGTACATTGCTGCTGCTCACCGCCGTGATGGCGGCTTTCCTTCCGGCAGGCTCCAGCCCCAGCGAATTGCTCCAGGGCTTCAGCCAACTGGGCGAGTCCAGCAAGACCCTGGGCAACCTGCACATCATTCCCCAGGACATCCTCATTGCGCTGCTGATGTTTGTCATCGGGCTGTTCGCCGTGCGCACCTTGAAGCGCTGGCTGAGCGAGCGGCTGCTGCCGGAAACCAACATGGACGCCGGCATGCGCGCCTCCCTGGTGACCCTGGTGGGCTACCTGGGCTTTGTGCTGCTGACTCTGTTGGTGATGTCGATCCTGCGGATCAACCTGACCAGCCTGACCTGGGTGGTCAGTGCCTTGTCGGTGGGCATCGGCTTCGGCTTGCAGGCGATTGTGCAGAACTTCATCTCCGGGCTGATCCTGCTCACGGAGCGGCCGGTGAAGGTTGGCGATTGGGTCAGCCTGGGGGGCGTGGAGGGCGATATTCGGCGGATCAACGTCAGGGCCACCGAGATCCAGATGTCCGACCGCTCGACGGTGATCGTGCCGAACTCGCAATTCATCTCGCAAAACGTGCGCAACGTCACCATGGGCAACGCCCTGGGCGTGGTGGGCATTACCCTCACGTTGCCGCTGGATACCGATGTATTGAAGGTTCGCGAACTGCTGATGCAGTCGTTTACCGAGCACGAGGCGATTCTCGATACGCCGGCACCCTCGGTCACGTTCAAGGACCTGGCCAGGGACGGCCTGATCATTGGGGTCAGCGGCTACGTCAACAGCCCGCGCTCGGTGTCCGGCACCCGCAGTGACTTGCTGTTCATCCTGCTTGCCCGCCTTCAGGAAATGGGCATTACGTTGTCTTCGCCCCAGAGCTTGGTATTGGTTCCGGGAGAGGGAAGCGCAGTGGCGGGCGATGTTCCTGTAAAGCCATGATGAGGTAGCGCTGCGTGACAATAAAAACCCCGATAACTGTGATTGCTGCGCTGTTGTTCTGTTTTTCGATGGCCGCGTGCAAGAGTAAAGACATGCCAGAAACCTACAGCTGGACGGGAACGGTATCTGCGCCACAGGAATACCCGATGGAGGTTTACCGTGGCGCCATAATCGCTGAGGGTTTTACCTACGGTTTTGATGCGATCTGGGGCACGCAGAACACCGGCTGGGGCAGCCAGGGCGGAACGATGACCACCGCGATCGAAAAAAAGGGCGTGCCCTATCAGCTGGAATTTACCTGGTACTCGCTGGTGGAGCGCACGTTCTATAGCGGTCACTGGGCCTTGGACAAAGACGCGATCAAGCGCCTCTTGGATGAGGGCTTTATCGATCAGGAGACCCATAAAAAAGACACCTACAGCACCTTTGTCGTGGGCTTGGCGCCACAGGGCCGGGTGGTGCTGTGGCTGAGCGGAGCGGGGCATCAGAAGGAAGTCGGGGCCTTTCAGGCGCAGGCTACAACCATTACCAAGCAAAGCGCCTACAGCAATGCCCAGTACATGTTTAAAGACGGCTATGCAGAGCGCATGCTCAATGATCCTTCCTATAAGACCTTCAGCCCGCAAATCCGGCAAAAAATACTGACGCAAGGCTATCCTGCGCCAGAAATCTATGGCGTCTACCGAGAGAAATATAGCTGGAGACCGGTGGTTGTCCTGGAGAAGGGCGAATGGCTCGATTTTGGCTTCAGTGCCTACAACGGCGAGCAGGAAAATTTATTCGCAAAGGATCTACAGGATAACCACTACGCCAAAAGGGCCATCCCAAAGTTCTGTGGCCTCTATTGGCGCAATGGAAACGGCCGGTATGGCGTGTGGATTGACGCCTTCGATGAAGAAGAAATCCTTGAGGCTTTCCAGAAACTGGGCAAGCAAAAAGATATCGACCTGGTGGTGAAGGTTGACGCGCAAAACACCAGGGTTTCCCTGGCATTGAGGTCGGGCGCGCAGGAGTTGCCCATCGGCAAAGCCAACGTCAGGCTGTCTCGCAGGATCGAGTAGGCTCCCCCTGCCGATAGGAGAGCCCCACTGCAATGCTCAGCCAGCTAGCAGGGCTGGGCCGCAAGGCTGTTGCTGACATTGCGCCCCAGCACCAACACCGTCACAAAACCCAAGCCCACCAGCACTGTGGCGAGGCTCAGCAGCACCGAGCTGCCCAGTTGGTCGACGATCCGCCCGCCAAAGAACGAGCCCAGGGCAATGATCACCTGGAACAACGCAACGAACAGCGGCATGCCGCGTTCGACATCCTTGGGCGCCACGACAAACATCCAGATACTGGCGCAGGCCGGAAAGGCGCCGAAGGCGAAGCCCCAAAGCGCGATCAGCATGGCTGCGCCGGTCATGCCGGTGGCGAAATGGGGGAACAGCGCAGTGCTGGTGCCGATCATCAGCGCCACCAGCAACAGGGTGTGGCGTACGCTGCGGTTGGCAGCAAAACCGGCAAAGATATTGCCCATCACCCCGGCCACGCCAAACAACAGCAGCAACGAGCCAATCGTTGGTCCATCGAAGCCGGCACTGTGCTTGAAGAAGGGCGCAACGTAGGTGTACGCGGCAAAGTGCGCCAGGCCGATCAGCAACACCGCGATCAACCCGACCCGCGCTTGGGGGTTGATAAACAAGGCGGGCAGGTCGCTGACGCGAATGGCCTTCTCCGGATTGAGTCGTGGCAGCAGGAAAATCTGCGCCAGGAGTACCGGTACGCCCATCAGTGCGGTAATCAGGAACGTCATGCGCCAGCCCATCAGGCCGCTCAGCCAGGTGCCTACCGGCACGCCCAGCACGGTGGCGAGGGTCACGCCGACCATGATGATCGAAGTGGCCTGGGCAACGCCCACACCCCTGGGCGCCAGGCGGCCGCTGAGGGCGATGGCGGTGGCCCAGAAACCACCGATGCTGATGCCCAGCAGCACACGGCCGAACAGCAGCAGGCCAAAATCACTGGCCAACGCCACCACCGAGTTGGCAATGATCATGATCAGCGTCAGGCCGATCAGCAGATAGCGACGGTCCATGGTGCCAATGCTGACCGACAGCAAGGGCGCGGCGAGGGCGGCCATGATGCCGGGCAGGGTCACCATCAAACCGGCGTGGCCGGCACTGATGCCCAGGTCACTGGCGACATCATTGAGCACGCCCACCGGCAGAAACTCACTGGTCACCAGGGCAAAGGCCCCCACGGCAACCGAGAGAATCGCCAGCCACTGCTGTTTGACGCTCTGTTGATTATGTTCGGGAAGGCTATGAGGGGCCTGGCTAGCGCTTGGCATGGGGCGAAGATCCGGGGGGAATGCAGCCTGAAGCCAGGCCGGGGAAGAATGTGGAGGCGATTATAGGAATCAGCGTTGCCAATTAAACAGGCCGCTCGGTTTGATAGTCATCATCACTGCAATCAATGCGACCCACGGTTTTGACAAGGCCAGCCCCCGATTCGACTCGCCAGCGCCAGCGATCACCCGTCTCTGCGGTGCTAATGCCGTGGCACGCTCACGGGCAGCGACTAATCGGTGGTCGAAGGCACAGCAGTGGCGCTGAAGTCGAGCAGGGCGATAAAGCTGTCCAGCAACGGTGATGGGTTGTCGGTGTTCCAGCTCAGGTACAGGCCGATGGCTGGGTTGGGGAAAGCGCTTACCGGGGCGATGCGACGAAACACGACCTTGTCGCGCAGGATCGAGTTGGCAATCGACTCCGGCACCAGGGCAACGCCGAAGCCACAGGCGACCAGGCCGATCAGCGTATGGAGCTGCACGGCCTCCTGTACCACCCGAGGGTAAAAGCCGGCGGCCTCGCACAGGGCGATAAGCTGGCTGTGATAACCGCTGCCCAGGGCTTGAGGGGTAAACACAAAGTCTTCGCCGGCGAAGTCCCGCAAGTCGATCTGGCCGTCGCCGGCCTTGGGGTGATCGGCCGGCAGGGCCATCACGATCTGCTCATCCAGCAACAGGCGCGACGCAATGTTTGGTGCGGCCATCGGCAATTTGCGTATGAAGGCAATATCCGCTTCCCCCGACGCAATGGCCTGGGCCTGGCTGGCGGAAGGCATCTGCTTGATGATCAATTGCACCTTTGGGAACGTCTCGCGGAACCGGCGCAGGCTATCGAGCAGTGGCTCGTAGTAGGTGATCGACACGGCAGTCACCGTGAGTTTGCCGGCGATACCCTGCGCCACCTGGCGCGCGTGTTCGATGCCCAGCGCCAACGCCTTGAGGGTGCCATAAGCGGCGTCGAGGAATGCGCCACCGGCTGGGGTCAGTTTTACCCCGCGCTTGCTGCGGGTAAACAGACTGAACCCCAGCTTGCCCTCCAGGCGATTGATGGCCTGGCTCAGAGGGGGCTGGGCCATGTGCAGGCGCATGGCGGCCCTGTGAAAGTGCAGTTCTTCAGCCACAGCGATGAACTGGCGTAGCAGGCGGGTTTCGATCATGTCTGCTGCTTCTTGATTTGAATTGATCAGGGGGCGGTGTGATTACACGAGGTACTTACGGAACCAGCCCAAGGTGCGTTCCCAGGCCAGGTTCGCCGCGGCCTCGTCGTAGCGTGGGGTCGAGTCGTTATGGAAGCCGTGGTTGGCGCCCTTGTAGATGTAGGCTTCATAGGTCGTGCCTGCGGCTTTCAAGGCGGTTTCATAAGGCGGCCAGCCTTCGTTGATCCGTGTGTCCAGTTCGCCAAAGTGCAACATGATCGGCGCCTTGATCTTCGGCACGTCCCTGGTGTCAGGTTGGCGCCCATAGAACGATACGGCCGCGCCCAGTTCCGGGTAGGCCACAGCCGCGGCGTTGGTCACGCCACCGCCGTAGCAGAAGCCCGTGATGCCGACTTTGCCGGTGCTGGCGTCGTGATGCATCAGCCATTCGATAGCGGCGAAGAAGTCATTCATCAGCTTGGCCGGGTCGACGGTCTGTTGCAGCGCCACGCCTTTTTCATCATTGCCGGGGTAGCCGCCCACCGAACTCAGGCCATCGGGCGCCAGGGCGATAAACCCGGCTTTGCCCAGGCGCCGGGCGACGTCTTCGATATAGGGGTTGAGCCCACGGTTTTCGTGGACCACCACCACCGCCGGCAGCTTGCCTGTGGCCTTCGCCGGGTGGACCAGGTAGCCGCGCACCGAGCCGTTGCCCTTGGGCGAGGGGTAGGTGATGTAGTCGGCAACGATGTCCGGGTCGGTGAATTTCACCTGCTCGGCCAGGGCGTAGTTGGGGCTCAGGGAAGCCAGCAGTGCCGAGGCGGTCAGGCCGCCAAAGGTGAACAGGGCCGCGCGGTCGAGAAACTCGCGGCGGTTGATCTTGCCGTGGGCATAGCCGTCGTAGAGCTCCAGCAGCTCAGGGGCGAAGTCTTTAGCGGTCAGGCGCGTCATCGTCAGGTTCCTTTTTTCGGCACGTGGCGTTGAATGTAGACCATTCTCAGGCCTGGCGGCCATGGGCCGTATCGGCCAGGCGCCCGGTATCGACACGCACGAAGATCGAGTCGCCAATCGCCGTCAGCACGCCATCGGCGTACACCTCGCAGATCACGCGGCTCTTGCGCCCGACGTCACCCTCGACCTTCGCGCGCAAGGTCAGCGGCACGCCCATGGGGGTGGGCTTGATGAATTTGATGCCGAGGTTGCCGGTCACGCAGTCGATACGCGGCAACTCGCCAGGTGTGCGCTGTTCAGCACGGTAGTGATAGGCCATGGCGGTCCAGTTGGAGTGGCAGTCGACCAACATGGCGATCAGGCCGCCGTAGACCAGGTCGGGCCAGCCGCAGTATTGGGCGTCGGGCAGGTGCTCGGCGACGATATGCACGCCGTCCGCATCCCAGCGGCTCTTGATATGCAGCCCGTGGGCGTTGCTGGGGCCACAGCCGTAGCAGACGCCGTCCGGCGCCGTGGTGTCTTGCAGGGAAGGGGTGTGCATCGTGCATCCTTATTGTTCTTGGGCCAATCCATGAGCCTAAAGGTCCACGCCCCTATCGCGCAAACTTCTTAGCCAAGGCCACGCAGGCAATCACCGCGACGGTCACGGCGAGCATGCCCAGGCTCACCGGTTCATGCAGCAGGCTGGCCGCCAGCGCCAGGCCGAAGAACGGCTGCAGCAACTGCAACTGCCCGACCGCCGCAATGCCGCCCTGGGCCAGCCCGCGATACCAGAACACAAAGCCGATCAACATGCTGAACAGCGCCACGTAACCCAGGCTTAGCCACGCCGCCAAACTGATGCCGGTGAAGGAGGCGGGGGCCAGGAGCAAGGTCAGGGGCGCGACCACCGGCAGCGAAACCACCAGCGCCCAGCAGATCACCTGCCAGCCGCCGAGGGTGCGTGCCAGCTTGGCCCCTTCGGCATATCCCAGCCCGCACACCAGCACCGCCAATAGCATCAGCAGGTCGCCGGCGGGGGCGGCGCTCAGGCCCTGGGCCAGGGCATAGCCCACCACCAGCAGGCTGCCCAGGATCGAAAACAGCCAGAACACCGGGCGCGGTCGCTCGCCGCCGCGCAGCACACCGAACACCGCGGTGGCCAGGGGCAGCAGGCCGATAAACACGATGGAGTGGGCCGAGGTCACATACTGCAAGGCCAGGGCGGTGAGCAACGGGAAGCCGATCACCACCCCCAGGGCGACAATCAGCAACGGCCCCCACTGGTTGCGCGCGGGGCGACGTTCCCGCAACAGCCACAACAGGCACAGGCCCAGCACGGCGGCAATGCTCGCCCTGGCCACGGTCAGGAACACCGGTTCGAATTCCAGCACCGCCAAGCGGGTGGCGGGCAGCGAGCCGCTGAAAATCAGCACGCCGATCAAGCCATTGATCCAGCCGCTGCGGCTATGTTCGGGGGTGATGGTCCGGGACGTTTGTTCCATGCAGGGGGCGCTCGAGAGGGGAGGGTTGCGTTTCGGGCATCCTAGGGCTGAAGATTGCGACAATCAAAAAATTGTCATGGATACATCGCCCATGCCCCGTGCCCGCTACAAGTCCCTGGTGGATGCTTTCGCCAGGGATATCCGTGCTGGAACCCTGGTGCCCGGCACCCGCCTGCCGACCCACCGCCAATTGGCGACCACCCATGGCCTGGCCCTGGTCACGGCCAGCCGGGTGTATAGCGAACTGGAGGCCATGGGCCTGGTCAGCGGCGAGACCGGGCGTGGCACTTTTGTGCGGGAAATTGCCCTGGCGCCCGGCCAAGGCAGTGGGCAAATGGCGGTGGCGGCGGGCATGCTCGATCTGAATTTCAACTACCCGTCCTTGCCCGGCCAGGCCGACCTGCTGCGCACGGCCTTGCGCCAATTGGCGTTGTCTGGCGACCTGGAAGCGCTGCTGCGTTACCAGCCCCATGCCGGGCGCGTCCATGAGCGGGCGGTGATGGCGCGGCATCTGCTGCACCGTGGCCTGAGTGTCGCGGCCGAGCAGGTGCTGGTGGTCAGCGGGGCCCAGCATGGCCTGGCGGTGAGCATGATGGCGTTGCTCAAGCCCGGCGATGTGGTGGCGGTGGATGCCTTGACCTATTCCGGTTTCAAGGTGCTGGCCGAGACCTTGCACCTGGAGCTCGTTGCGATCCCGGTCACGCCGCGCGGGCCGGACCTGGCAGTGTTGCAACAGCTGTGTCGCCGACGCCCGGTGCGCGCGCTGTACTGCATGCCGACCTTGCACAACCCCCTGGGCTGGGTGCTGGGGCTCGACCAGCGTGAGGCACTGGTGCGCATCGCCCGCGAACACGAGCTGATCCTGATCGAAGACGCCGCCTATGCCTTCCTCGTCGAGCACGCGCCACCGCCCTTGGCGCACCTGGCGCCGGAGCGCACGGTGTACGTGGGCGGGCTGTCCAAGAGTGTCGCCACCGGCCTGCGGGTGGGGTTCGTCGTGGCGCCACTGGCGTGGGTTGCGGCGCTGGAAAGGACGGTCATGGCCACGGTATGGAATGCGCCGGGGGTAATGACGGCCATCGCCACCGGCTGGATCGAGGACGGCACGGTACTCCAACTGGAGGTACAAAAACGCCAGGACGCCCAGGCCCGGCAGGCGCTGGCGGCTGAGGTGCTGGCGGGGGTGGAGTACATCAGCCATCCCTCGTCGTATTTTTTATGGCTGCCGTTGGGGGAGGATGCCCGGGCGGATCAGGTCACCATGGCGTTGGCGCAGGAGGGTGTTTCGGTGTCCACTGCCGAGCCGTTTGCGGTGTCAGGGCATGTGCCCCATGCAATCAGGCTGGCGTTGGGCTCGGTGGACAAGAGCGCGTTGCGCGCGGCGTTGCTCAAGGTACGGCGGGTGGTTGAGTAACCACCCGCCGCACGCGGTCTCAGCCGTCGATCCAGGAGTGTTCGGCGCCTACTTTGACCTTGAACTGATGGAACAGCGGGTAGTAGTGCTCCTTCATTTGCTTGATCCGCAGGCCCAACAGCTCGGAAGGGACAATGCCCTTGCTCGTGTAAAACTGGCGCAGGCGCGCTTCAATGTTGACCACCGGCCCGGATGAGACGACTTTGTTATCGACAACTTTTGATTCTTTGGTAATGCCATCGAAACCCAGGTCGTACATGTCCGGTCTTTTCGATTTAAGTACGTCGTTAAACAAATTGGGGCCCACCGTCTGAAAAATTTTGCGCTCATAGGCGTTGAACTCAGGGGTGTATTGCACCTGCCCATTTGACCCTCGGGTAACGGTGGGGCGATTGGCTGCGAAGTAGGGCTTGTTGGCGGAAAACCGCTGGTTCATTTCGGCGATCATATCGGTAATGACAGGGTTGCCAGGCTGCGTTGCAAAGTTACTGGTGTTGTAGAACGGGTGGTAGTCAGTGAGGCTATGGGCCACAGGTTTATTCAGGAGGACATCATTGGCGCCCGCTTTTAGTAGCGTATTGCCGATGTCAGCTTGAATGACATCATCGGTATCGAGATAAATGCCACCGTATTTATTCATGATGGGATAGCGTGCAACATCCGACGCGGCGGCCAGGTTTTTCCCCTGGCCTTGGCGAAAGTAGTTATACAGTTCGCCGTTTTTCAGCTGTTTGAAAACCTCGTCTTCATTGAGGTTCATCACCGTCAGGCCAGGGGCCTTGCTTTGCAGTTTGCTTTTTATCTGTTGAAAAACCGCTGGGTTATCGGCATCCACATGCAGCACAGATTTATACCCCCACGCTTTGCTTGCATTGTTGGCCATGTTGTCGACCAGGTTGGCGGGGATGTCCTGGCCAGCCCAGAAATAATGCAGTTCTTTGGGTAAAGGCTGCACATCTTTGGGGACATTTATCGTGATCGGCGCGGGGGCCTCAACAAAATGGTAGTTGTGTGCGTCGATCCGCTTGGCTTTTTTAAGCTCATCGATGGTTCCCCGCTGCCATTTGCCTTTGCCGGTTCTCCAGTAGTAGAGATGGTTTGGCCGTTCAGCGCCGCTCAATAGGCGGGTGGCTTTCCATGTACCGATGGAGCTATTGAAGCTGACACTCTGGTCTTCGCCCATGTAGTTGATGGCATAGGGCGACGCTGGGTTGCCCGTTGCCTTGATATCGTCCATTGGCACTACATACGTACTGTCGCCAAGTTTCCAGGGTGTTGGCGTGCTGCCGGCCCCTCCCAGCAACTGGTTGGCCCTGGATGTGGGGGCCCACCCAGCCATGCCCAGATCCTGCACGGGGATATCCGCGCCCGCGCCGCCGGGGTGGACGATGACCCGCTGCCCCTCTTTCAAACGCGACTCATAAAACGCACCATCGACCCTGACGTATTCCTTATGGCTCTGGCCCGTGTAGACATTGCCTTGCAGCCCTTTAGGCCTGAGTTCATCCGCCGCGATATGTTTGATTTCGTAACCCAATAGGTCGGTATTGAGCGATTTCACCTCACCATTGGCGGCCACCCGGCTGGGTTTGAAATCATTCAGTGGGGGGCCAAAGGCTCTTTTCTTGAGCACGTCGTATTGATGCCAGTTGCCCTGGAACAGTACGACGTTCCCCTCGATTGTCTCTTGCCCAACCCGGAACGTACCGGTTGCTGCCAGACCGTGCTGCTGGCTGGCGGTCTTTGCCACCTCGGCGCCGATGGCCGGCAAGCTGTTGGGGTCGTTTAACCTGGGCGTATCAACGACGAAATGGTCCAGTGATTTGCCGTACGCCTGTTGCGTGCGAGGGTCAAAGGCATACCACTTTTGGCTCGCCTCATCGAACTTGGCCAGGGCCTTGTTTTCAAGTGCGCCGCTGGCTGCTTTGTAGGTGCCTTCGGCAATGTCAGGTTTTTTTGCCAGTTCCAGCAGGTTCACACTGCGGTAGCTGCCGCGCAAGGATTTGACGCCCTTGTGGGCGGTACGCCCCAGGCTTACGACAGAGCGCGCCAAGTCATCGATACCCCCTACTGGATTGAGCGCACCAACCGCCGCGCGCCCAATGATCTGCCCGGTACGCCCCAGTTTCGACAGGGCCGATGCTCCGGTGGCTAGGGCTTTTGCGCCTTTGGCGGCCGGCCCCAGGCCGATTGCAAAACCGAAGATATCAAACGCCAGATCGACAATGCCGCTGCCGATATTGCCCTCGATAAAGTTCTTGATGGCCGACCTGAAGGGAATGAGATTGAGCGCAATCTCTTCAAGGATCTTATAGGTCGGTACTTCCGTATCAAAGGTAGTGGCGCCCTTGGCATAGCGTTCTACAGCAGGCAGTTCCATGTCCTTGATCAAGGCATCAGCAATGTAGCGGGTCCTGGCACTGCTGAAGCTATTGGGGGCGTCTTCTACACCTGGGGTTTCCTGGGTTATGCCCGCTGCGTACTGACCCGAGGGTGTTATTGCATCGAATCTTTTACCGCCAGAGGAATGCATGAAACTGCTCTGGGGAGCGTACTCCTTGTAACTCTGGTCTGGCCGCCGGGTCACCGTGCCCTTCAAGCGATCAATGGCATAGGTCATGACGCTACCGTTGCGTTCGGTCTTGACCAGGACAACACCCGGTTCAACCTGAATGGGCTGATCGTCCCGTGTGTAGCGCATCTCCTTGCTGATGGTTATTTTTCCGAACTCCAGGTTCTGCCTGTCGGTGAGCGGCAGTTTGGAAATCAGTAGCTTGATCTGGGTAGCCGTGGTTTTTTTGACGTCGTTGGCGTAGTCGGCAAATGTCCTTTTGAACACTTCCAAGGGGCGCGCCAGGTTTTTGAGCTTGGGCATGACCTCGTTGAGGTTGATCGCAGTCGATGAGCAAACCCACGCCGCAGGTTTGCCATCAGGCTCAATGTTGATGGTGCCGTACGTCAGGTCCCTTACAAAGGCACGGCCGGTCTCTCCCCAGTTGTCCGCCGAGTCGGGTGCCCCGTTGAGCCCGCGACCGTCGATATACAGGTCCAGGATCGAGTAGGGGCCGGGGAAAAACCTGCTGGCGGGCTGCGAGGTAATGCATTTTTTGTCGAAGAGTGCCGGGTCCATCTCCGGCAGCGCATGCTTGAGCTGTTCCAGGGCAATGGCTTTGGTGGTGGGCATGGGCGGCAGTTGGGTTTCGGAGGCCTCCTTGAGTTCGCGCACTTGCGCGCTGAATGCCTCGCGCACGGCAGTTATTGCGGCGGGCGTCACGGGGTAACCCATGCCGCTGGCTGCCCCCCAGTCTTTGATCGCCTCGCTCTGGGCCCTGTATTCCACCTGCCGTTCTTCTTCCGTGATGGGCGCTGTACCCGCGTCGAGCATGATCTGCGCATAGCTCATCGTCGCCGTTGCCCCGGGGGCTTTTGCTTCAATGCGCGCGGTTGCCGTGGCCAGGCTGACCCAACTGTGGGTTCCCACCACTACCTGCTCCGGAATGTCCTTGACCAGGAACGCCGGCGCCCGGCTGGCCAGTAGCAGATGGGCTTGAAGCGTGGCTTGCACGGGCGAGGCTGCACGCCCCTGGGCCAGCAGGTGCGCGGCCAATTCCTCGCAGACCGTGGCGGCCGACTTACCGACGTTGCCGGGCGAAACCAGTCGGTAGCCCGCGATCTCGCCGGGTACTTGGCCGGTGGGTGCGCTGGTGCTCTCGACGTTCAAGGCCGCCAGCAGCCAATCAGCGGCACTGCCTTTGACGGCGCGAGCTGCGAAGGTGGCTTGGATGGCACTGCCCAGTGCCTGGCCTCGGGCAGAATTGATCAAGGTATCAATCAACAGGCGTGGATTACTCTGCTCTTGAGGCGAGACTTGCCTGCCCTGCAGCAGATAATCCAGCACACGGTGAAAGGGCCGCAGGGTCAGATCGCCGAACTGGCCTGCGCGTATATCCGACTGCAATTGTTCCTGGCTGTCCTGGTCAAGCGATACGGGCCAGGCCAGCGCGCCACCCAGGTTGCCATTGCTCGCAGCCTTGGGGGGGGGCGTGGCGAGGGCGCTGGCAAGGTTGACCAGTTGTGCGTGATCGGTCGGGATATCCCAGCCATGGTCTTGGATAAATTGCAGCAGGCTGACCCTATTGGGTTGGCCGCTGGTGCTGGGTTGGTAAGTGCTGTCGGCCGGCAGGTCGATCATCGTTTTGGTCAGCGCATTCTGGATTTGCCCCACATATTCGCTGCCGGATTCGACGCCAGACGCCAGGTGACGAAGCTCGGCGATGGCTTGATGGCGGCTACCAATATCCCCCAAGTGCGCTTTTTGCACGTACAGAGCGCTGTCGCTGCGCGCCTTGATCAAATCGGCGCTGGTGGTGGGATCGAGCTTGGTAAAGCCTTGCTGTTGATCGATTTGTTCAGCACGCAGGCGCATCGACGGGCCCGTCAGGTCCAGCCGCTCATTGTAAAAGTGCCCGACCAGCCAATAGGGAACCGGGTCATGGATATCGCTTGCGGGGGGCGAGAACGTCGTGTCAGCGTGGCCCGCCGCAACGACTTTGCCGGCCTGCAGGATGGGCCCACTGATGGCTGCCCAGCGTGCGTCGTCGAGCCCGACTGTGTGGCGCTTCTGTTCGGGGTCAAGGTAGTGCTGGCGCTTGAAAGAGAGCGTTCCTGACTCCGGGTGGAGGGTGATCGAGCGGGTGTTGATGCCTTTTTCTTCAAGCCACTGACGGACGTCGGGCGACTTGAAGGCATTTTGCAGTTGTGCCCACCACTGGCCGAATGTGGAGTCGGGAGCAATCGTGTTGATCGTCACATTCTTTTGGCGATTGGCGACCTCCAGTAATGCCGAGCTATACGCCGTCGCCAATGCGCGATCACCCACGGTGCGAGGATGTTCTGCTGATTCAGATGGGGTGGGAGTTTCACGCTTGTGCCGCGAGGGCAACGGCGTGACAGGCAGATTGAGTAGCTGGCGTGGGGGGCGCTGCGCAGGGCTGGGCTGGGAAATACTGCTCATATGGATTGCTGCCTCAAAGTTCGGGAATGGGCCTGGGTGTCAACCGCTACCGGGCGTTAGCCTTGTGTAGCGGTTTGCCCCAGGTTGATTCCCTTGTTTTGGCAGCCGATGACTTTCCTTATGTTTCAATTATGTTCTGATCAGAAATCCCAGCGGGTCGTCAGCATCACGTTGCGCGGATCGCCGTAATAGGCGGTGTTGTAGAAGCCGATATTGGTGTAGTACTTCTTGTCGAATGCGTTGTTCAGGTTCAGCGTCGCCGACAGGTTTTCGGTGACCTGGTAACGCGCCATCACATCCACCAGCCAGTAGGCTTGCTGGGCAAACTCCTCGTTCTTGGCCTTGTAGCGGTTGTACAGTTCCTGCCAGCTTCGGTTCTGCCAGCGCGCGCCGCCGCCCACGGTCAAGCGGTCCAGTGGGCCCTTGAGTTTGTAGGTGGTGTAGAAGCTGAGTTGGTCCTCGGGCTCCCAGGTCGAGACCTTCTGCCCACTTTGGTCACGGATGATCTTGTGGGTGTAGCCAGCCTGGGCCTGCCAGCCGGGCAGCAGTTCACCGGACATTTCGGCCTCCAAGCCCTTGGTCTTGGCTTCGATGCCCTTGGTGGCATAGCCCAATGACGGGTTGGTCGGCGCGGCGTTGTATTCGGCGTCGGCTTCTGCGCGGTTGCTCTGGTGCACTTCAAAGTAGGCCAGGCTGGTGTTGAGCCGGCCGCCGAAGAATTCACCCTTGATGCCGCCTTCGTAGTTCTTGCCTTCGGAGGGTTCCAGCAGCTTGTTGTTGCGGTCGCGGTTGTAGCTTTCCGGCATGAAGATGTCGGTGTAGCTGGCGTAGGCGGTGAAGTTTTCGTTCAGGTCGTAAGTCACGCCGGCGTAGGGCACCAGGCGCCCGGTTTCGGTGGAGTCGTCGGTGCCGCGCAGCTTGTAGTTGGCGACGCGGGCGCCGAGGAACAGGTTCAGCGGGTCGGCCAGGTTGAAGCGCGAGGTCATGTAGCCAGCGCTTTGGCGGGTGGTCAGGTCGTTGACGTAGGTGGGGGCGCCCCAGTCGGGTTCGGCAAAGTTGCCATCGAAGTTCCAGAAGTCCACCACATTGCCGTTGGCGTGTTTGGGGCTGCCGTAGTCCTTGCCTTTCCAGTGGGAGTTGGAGGCCGAGCCACCCACTACCAGTTCATGCTCGCGCCCCAGCAGGCTGAAGGGGCCGCTGAGGTACACATCGGCGGCATTGGCACGGGTCTGGCCGGTGAATTTATTGGCGTAGACCGTGGACAGGCCGGTGTCGGGATTCGGCGCGCTCTGTATCGAGCCCAGGGGCGCGTGGTAGCCGCTGAGTTGGTGGGTCACTTGCGCCTTGGCTACCCAGCCATTGGCGAAGCTGCGCTCCAGGGTGGCGAAGGCGCCCCGGTTGTATTGCTCCCAGCGGCTCCACTTGGCGCCGTTGTTGTAGGAGCGCTTGACGTCGATGCGATCGCCCTTGGTGTTGAACAGCGGGCGGCTGCCGGACCAGCCCGAGCCCATGGGGTCGTTGTCCTGATAGTCAAAACCCACGGTCAGCAAGGTGTCGTCGTCAAGATCCGCTTCCAGTGAGCCGAAGTAGACGCTGGTCTTGCGCTGGTAGCGCTCCATGAACGAATGCTTGTCCTGATAGGCCGCCACGGCGCGCCCGCGGATATTGCCGCTGTCGGTCAGCGGCCCGCTGACGTCGACCTGGGAGCGGTAGTTGTCCCAGCTGCCGGCACCCAGTTCGATGCTGGCCTTGAAGTCACGGGTGGGCTTTTTACGGATCAGGTTCAAGGTCGCCCCCGGCGCGCCTGCACCGGTCAGCAGGCCGGTGGCACCTTTCAGGATCTCCACCCGGTCGTAGATCGCCATGTCGGTCAGGGTCTGGCCGGACGAGTAGGCCGAGTTGCGCAGGGTGGGGATGCCGTCGTACTGGAAGTTTTCGATGGAAAACCCACGGGCGAAGTAGTTGGTGCGCTCGCTGTCGTAGGTCGACACGGTGATGCCGGGGGTGTGGCGCATCACATCGTCAATGGCGTTGAGGCCGAAGTCGTCCATGTGTTGGCGGGTGATCACGGTGATCGACTGCGGGGTCTCCCTGGGCGTCAAGACCAGGCGCGTGGCGGTGGCAATGGTGCCCGGAGTGTAGGAGCCGGTGCCCTCGGTGACGGTGCCCAACTGGTTGGAGGTGACCTGGGTGGCAGCCAGTGCCAGGGTGCCGCTGGCCTCGGTCAAGGCCTGCAACTGGTAGCCATCGGCGCTGGCTTGCGCCGCAAAGCCGGTGCCTTCCAACACCTTGGCAAAGCCATCCACTACGTTGTAACTGCCGCGCACGCCTGCACTGTTCAGGCCGGCCACTTGTTGCGACTGGAAGGCTATCGGCGTGCCTGCGGCCTGGGCATAGCGGCTGAGCACTTCGCCGAGGGGGCCTGGGGCGATATCGAAGGCCTGGACCTGTTGCTGCGCGTAGGCAATGGCCGGTAATGCCAGCGGCAGGCAGCCAAACAGCAGGCGGCTGGCCAGCAGCAGGCTGCCACGGGAGGATGGGTTGGAAGACATGTAATCGGTGCTCCTTTGGATGTTGGCCAAGGAAAGGACGCGGCAAAACCGAAAACACGCAGACTTTATTGAGAATTATTCGCGCTGTTTTTCAAGGACACACGGGTGACCCACGGTGTGTAGTTGCTGACTTCGATCGGCAGCGTGCGCTGGAGCAGGCGCAAGGCCCGCGCCGGGTCGTCGACCGGCAGCATTACCGTGACCCGCAAGCCTTGCAGGGCCTGGCGATCGAACAGCAACAGGCCGCTGCGATGTCGTCCCAGGCGCTCCAGCACATCCGCCAGGGGCTCGTCGTTGGCCAGCAACTGGTGGGTGTTCCAGGCGGCCTCGTGGGCGCGGGCATCGAATTTTTCCACCGGCCCTGGGCCGCTTGCCTCCAGGCGCACCTGCTGGCCGGGGTTGAGGGTCAATTGTTGGGTGCCGCTGTCGATGCGAGTGGACGATTCGAGCATCCTGACCACCGTCGCATCGCCGCTGCGCTCGACGATAAAACGCGTGCCCAGGGCGCGAATGCTGCCTTGCGGGGTGTCGACATAGAACGGGCGCTGGGCATCCTTGGCCACGTCCACCAGCAGCTCACCGCGCAGCAGGCGTATGCGCCGTTGGTGGGCGTCGAAGTGCAGGTCCACCGCCGAACCACCATCCAGTTGCAGGGCACTGCCATCGGCCAGGCGTTGTTGCTGCCACTGGCCGCTGGCGCTGCTGAGGTCGGCGAACAGGTAGCCGCGCTGGCTGTACTGATAGGCCGGCAGGGCAAACAGGCCGATTAACAGGGTGAGGGCCAGGCCCTTGATCGCCTTCGGCTGTTGGCGCGCCCGGCGCAACGCGGCCCGGGCCGGCGCCTGCTTGAGTGGCGACAGGTGGCCTTGCAAGCGCGCAACCGCCAATGGATGTTGCGGGTCGGCGGCCAGCCAGGCGTGGAAAGCCTGTTGGCTGGCGGCGTCGGGCTGATGGTCGAGGCGCACCAGCCACTCGGCAGCCTGGCGCAGGATGGCCGGGGTCATGCCTGGGCGCACGCGTCGCAGGCCAGCAGGGCTTCCACCAGGTCCTGTTGCACGGTGCGCACCGAAACCCCGAGGCGCTCGGCGATCTGGGCCTGATCCAGGCCATCGAGGTGGCGCAGGATAAAGGTCTCGCGGATCCGTGGTTTCATCCGCGCCAGGGCCCGGTCAATCGCTTCGAGCACCTGTACCGCCTGCAGGATCTGCTCGGGCGAGGGCGCTTGCTCAAGGTACTGGGCGCAGCGTTCCAGTTCTTCCTGATAGGCCCGCTCCAGGCGGCGCCGGCGATTGCTGTCCATCAACAGGCGGCGGGCCACCGTGGCGAGATAGGCCTGGGGCTCGCGGGGCGCCACGTAGGGGCTGGCCGACAGCAGGCGGATGAACGTGTCATGTGCCACGTCTGCCGCGTGCTGGGAGCAATTCACGCGCCGGCGCAGCCAGCTCAGCAACCAGCCGTGGTAGCCGCGGTACAGGGCTTCAAGCGTCGCGGCTTCGGCGGGCTGGGCTGGTTTCATGCGAAAAATTCGTAAGTGGGAATTAATCTTATTCTAGTTGTTTCTGACTGGCGGCTGCAATGGGCGAGGGGGCCTCGGTCTCAGAACCGGCCCGTTCAACGTCTTTTATAGAAGGACTCGAGAAAAGACGGCCTTACGTCGTCGGTCGGCGAATTTAATGTGGTTAATTTTGCATATCGGTCAATATTTGTTGGTTTTTTTGACTGAGTATCGCGCTCTGAGCGCGATATGGCCGTGGAATAGCGGTCGGGGTCATGCCTAAAAAGTGTTGAAAAGTAACTTAGTTCTAAGTGGTTGTGTATTTATGTAGCGTTTTTCGCGTATTGAGCGAATCGACAGTAACGTCTTTTTGACAGAATCAGCTCTGTGTGCACCGAACCGGTCAGCCTTTTCCACGTTGTGTTTAAAGCCCGGGTACCCATAAACATTAGGCGCTGGCATGGCGGCGGCTGCATGCCTTGGCGCGCAGTCCTTGGGCAGTGAGGGAACCGTGATGGCCAATCGGTCATTCCAACCCCGTTTCGGTCAGTGGCATATGCCCTGCACCCACTCACGGCAACCTCTGCGCTTACTTCACCCATAGGCTTGATAATGACGAAACCCTTCCCGAACCAGAGCGGCATCTACGACGTCATCGTTGTCGGCGGTGGCGTTGTGGGATGTGCGATGGTCCGGCGCTTTACCCTGGAGGGCGCGCGGGTGCTGTTGCTGGAAAAAAGCCCGGACATCCTCTCTGGTGCGAGCAAAGGCAACAGCGCGATCCTGCACACCGGCTTCGATGCGCCAACCGGCAGCCTGGAGCTGCAATGCATGCAGGACGGCTACCAGGAATACCTGGACATCCACCAGAACATGTCGTTGCCGCTGCTCAAGACCGGCGCGCTGGTGGTGGCCTGGAACGAGGATGACCTGGACAAGCTGCACGGCATCGTCGAACAGGCACACGCCAATGGGATTGCCGATGTCAGCCTGATCGGCCGCGAGCGGGTGCGCAGCCTTGAACCGCACCTGGCCCAAAGCGCCCTGGGGGCGGTCCAGGTGCCTGGTGAATTTCTTATCGATCCGTGGTCGGCGCCGCTTGGGTATCTACTCCAGGCCATGACGCATGGGGCACAGGTGCGCTTCAATACCGAGGTCAACGGCGGTTATTTCGATGGCGAACTGTGGGCCCTGGAGACCACCAACGGGTTTATCCGGGGACGCACGATCATCAACTGCGCCGGCTTGTTCGGCGATGTACTGGAGCAACAGTTGCTGGGTGCGTCGAGCTTCTCCATCCACCCGCGCAAAGGCCAGTTCGTGGTGTTCGACAAGGCGGCCGCGCGCTACCTGGGCAACATCATCCTGCCGGTGCCCAACGAGCGCACCAAGGGCATCGTCCTGACCCGCACCGTCTACGGCAATTTGTTGGTGGGGCCTACCGCCGAAGAACAGGAAGACCGCCTGCACGCAGGCCTGGACAGCGACGTGCTGCGCCAGTTGGTGGACGCGGCCGTCGAGCGGATTCCTGCGCTCGACGGCATGCCGGTCACCGCCACCTATGCCGCGCTGCGCCCGGCCACGGAAAAGAAAGAGTATCGGGTGCAGCGGGTCGAAGGTAAGAACTGGATCAGCGTCGGCGGCATCCGCTCCACCGGCCTGACGGCGGCGCTGGGCATTGCCCGGCACGTGTTCAGCCTGTATCAGCGCGAGCACACGCCAGTCCCCGCCTCAATCCTGCAATGGCCGGTGCTGCCCAATCTCGCCGAACATTTGCCCCGCGATTACCACCGGCCGGGCTACGGCGAAATCGTCTGCCACTGTGAAATGGTGACCCTGCGGGAAATCCAGAATGCCTTGGCCAGCGCGCTGCCGCCCGGTGACCTGGGCGGCCTGAAACGCCGCACGCGGGCCTGCATGGGGCGCTGCCAGGGCTTTTATTGTGGGGCGCGGGTGGCCGAGCTGAGCGCTGGCCACCTGGCCATTCCCCTTGCCACAGGTGTTTGTCATGAAGCCCATTGAAGTCGAAAAGATTGATGTCGCGATTATCGGTGGCGGGCCGTCGGGGCTGTCGGCGGCGATGACCCTGCGCAAGCTGGGCGTTGGCACGGTGGTGGTGTTTGAGCGTGAGCCCGAGGCGGGTGGTATCCCACGTCATTGTGGGCACCCGCCCTTTGGTTTGCGCGAATACGGCCGCGTCTATACAGGGCCTGGCTATGCGCGCAAAAACGTCGCGCAGGCGTTGAAGGCCGGGGTGCAGATTCGCGTCAAGCACTCGGTGACGCAGATGGGCCTGGGCGGGCGGCTGGAACTGGTGAGCCCGGAGGGCGCCAGGGTGATCCAGGCGCGACGCGTGCTGATTGCCACCGGGGCCCGGGAAACACCACGTTCGGCGCGCCTGCTGGGCGGCGATCGCCCGCTGGGGGTGATCAATACCGGCGCGTTTCAGTCCTACCTGTACCTGGAGCATCTCAAGCCCTTTGAGCGTCCGCTGATCGTCGGCACCGAGCTGGTCAGCCTGTCGGCGGTCATGAGTTGCCGGCGTGCCGGAATCCAACCGGTGGCGATGATCGAGGCCAACCTGCGGGCCACGGCGCGCTGGCCGCTGTCGCTGTTTCCGCGGTTGTGCGGGGTGCCGATGCATTTCGGTGCACAACTTCTGGCAATCCACGGCACCGGGCGGGTAGAGGGCGCAACGGTGCGCCTGGCCGATGGGCAGACCCAGACCTTCGATTGTGACGGCGTGCTGCTTACCGGCCAGTTCACTCCCGAGTCGAGCCTGGTGCGCTTGAGCGAGCTGCGGCTGGACCCGAAAAGCGGCGGCCCGCATGTCGATCAATACGGGCGCTGTTCCGATCCGGCCTACTTTGCCGCGGGGAATCTGCTGCGCCCCGTCGAGACGGCAGGTTGGTCGTTTCGCGAAGGCCATAAGATCGCTACGATGATCGCCCGCGATCTGCAGGGGCAACTGCCGCCTGCTGCGCCGAGCATCGAGATCGCCTGCAAGGGCGCCTTGAAGCTCTGCGTGCCGCAACGCCTGAGCCCGTCCACAGTGGCCGGTATGCAGCACCTGCAACTGCGGGTCAACCGTGGGGTGAAAGGGCGCCTGGTGGTACGGGCCGATGGCCAGGAAATCTGGGCCCGCGCCGGCAGTTCGCTGCCCGAGCGGCGGATATTGATACCCATCGCCAGCCTCAAGCTGCCCCAGGGCGTACAGCAACTCGAAGTCGACTTTGTCGGCCACTAACAAGACCTGCCGAGGAGTCTTAAACATGCGGATTGCCGCGCTCGATCAAGGCACCACCAGCACCCGCGTGTTGGTGGTGAGTGACAATGGGTCAGCTGATATCCAGCTCTCGTTGCGCCATCAGCAACACCATCCCCATCCTGGTTGGGTGGAGCACGATCCACTGGAGCTGCTCAGTAACCTGCAGCGTTGCCTGGAGGCCACCGGCCAGGTGGACGCCATCGGCCTTGCCAACCAGGGCGAGAGTTGCCTGGCGTGGGACGCCCAGACCGGCGAGCCGTTATCCCCGGTGATCGTCTGGCAAGACAATCGCACCTGGCCCGAAATCGCCCAGTTGCGCGGCGACGGCGGCGAGGCCCTGACCCTGGAGCGTGCGGGTTTGCCCCTGGACCCGTATTTCTCGGCGAGCAAGCTGGCCTGGATCGTGCGCAACCTGCCAGCCGCGCAGAGCGCATTGCGCGCCGGACGGCTGCGCCTGGGCACCACCGATGCGTACTTTCTCGACCGCCTGACCGGGGTCTTCGCCACGGACGTCACCACCGCTTCGCGCACCTCGCTGATGAACCTGGCGACCGGGCAGTGGGACAGCCAGCTCTGCGAGCTGTTTGGCGTGCCCATGGAAACCCTGCCGCAGATCCGCGACACCGTCGGGCACTTTGGCGAGATCGGCGCCACGCCGGTCACCGCCTCGATTGTCGACCAGCAAGCCTCGCTCTACGGCCATGGTTGCCGCAATGAGGGCGACGCCAAGATCACCTATGGGACCGGGGCGTTTGCCCTGACCGTGACCGGCGAGCAGATCATCCGCGCCCCGGAAAAGGGCCTGCTGGCGACCATCGCCTGGCAGATCGACGGCAAGCCCACTTACGCCATGGACGGTGGTGTCTACGATGCCAGCGCAGCCGTGGAATGGGCCGGGCGGCTTGGCTTGTTCAGCGATTTTTCGGAGCTGGCGGCATTCGACGAAGCACCGGCCATTGGCCGCCAACTGGCGTTTGTGCCGGCGTTGTCCGGCCTCGCTTGCCCGCACTGGGACCGCAGCGCGGCAGCCCTGTGGGTCGGCATGAATGGCAGCACCACGCGCCAGGATATGTGCCAGGCCGTGCTTGAGGGTGTGGCATTGCGCAGTGTGGAAGTGATCAGCGCAATGGACGGGTTTCTCAGCGTCACCGATCACCTGTCCATCGATGGCGGCCTGGCGCGCAGCCCCTATTTTGCGCAGTTTCTCGCCGATGCCTTGCAGCGCTGCATCGTCACCCAGCGCTTCGATGAGCTGACCGCATTCGGCTGCGCAGCGCTGGCAGCCAAAGGCCTCGGCGTGGCGCTCAAGCCGCCGCGCAATACCAGCACCAGCTATCACCCCAAAGTCAGTGCCGCCCAGGCCCAGCAGTGGCGGGCCACGTTCAGCGATGCGGTGACGCGCTGCCGCGACTGGCGCTGAGCGCTTACCACTCCGGCCGGGTCAGGGCAGGGGCTTCCAGGACTTCAACCTGGGCTTCGGCCAGGGCCTTGGCCAGTTCGCCCAAGGGTTTGCGGTCGATGATCAGGCGGTCGATGCGCTCCAGGGGGAATACCTGGAACAGCGCACGCTTGCCCATTTTCGAGGAGTCGGCAATCACCGTGAGGTAGCGCGTGCGGGCGATCATGGCGCGGGTGATTTCCGCTTCCTCGATGGAAAAGTCAAAGGCGCCGTCGGTGTTCAAGGCGCCAATGGTGACCACCGCATGCTCAGCGTTGAACCGGGCGATCTGCTCCATGGCCAGGGCGCCGATGTTCTGTTCCGATTCGGGGCGGTATTCGCCGCCGATCATGAACACGCGATTACCGCTGGCGCCAATGGCGGCGGCGATCAACAAGGAGTTGGTGATCACGGTGATGCGGTTGAGCCTTGCCAGTTCACGGGCAAAGAACAGGGTGGTGGTACCGGTATCGATCAGCAGGCTGTCGCCCGGCGCATAGAGCCCGGCGGCGAAGCGCGCCACTGCACGTTTCTCCTGGGAGAATTCATTCATCCGGGTCTGGAAGGCGTTCTCGTGCTCGCCGCTGGGCGGCAGCGAGGCGCCGCCATGGAACTTGGTGACCTGGCCATCTTCGGCCAGGGCCGTGAGGTCGCGGCGAATGGTCTCTTGCGAAGTGCCGAGGGTGCGCGCCAACTCGTCGACCGAGATGCGTTCACGCTGGCGTAGCAGTTCAAGGATATGTTGGCGTCTTTCATTGGGGCGCATGGGCAACCATCCTCTTGATGCTACGTGAATGCGCCACGGCGGCGCAGTGCTGTTACCGAGGCACTCAAATGATGCCCCGCCAGTAAGCGGCGGGGCGCGTGGGCGCCAGTGGAGGTGGTGTGAACTTGGTATTGGCGTTTGCCGTTCACGGCCGTAGAGTCCGCTGCCTTGAAAGGTGTGATCAGAGATTACGCAATAGAGTTGACCGATTCCAGTGTGTTTAACCCGCAAAACCACAAAAAACACACGATTGGCATGGGAAGTGGTTAGTAATAGGGTGTGAAAGCGCCACAAATGGGGCTGTAAAACGCGTTTGGCCAATGGAGCGACCGAACTGGGGCGTACTCCTACAACAACAATTGATTCAGTACAGATGGAGCGAAAGCAATGGCGGAATTCGGCAATTACGTTATTTACCTGATCATGATCGGCGCGGTGGTTGGCGCGTTTGCATCCGTGATCAAGCCGGACAGCGGCCTGGGCAAGGAGTTTGTCAACGGCATTCACTCCATTGGCCCGGTGTTCCTGGCGCAGGCGGGGATCATGGTGGCGATCCCGTACCTGTCCAAATTCATCGAGGTCGCACTAGGGCCGTACTTCGGCGCGATGGGTTCCGACGTGTCGATTGCGGCGCTGTCGATCATCGCCGTGGACATGGGAGGCTACCAGTTGGCCGATGCCCTGGCAGCGAACCGCGACATGTGGATCACCGCCATGATCGTTGGCTATACCTCCGGCGCGACCATCGTCTACCTGATCCCGGTCGGCCTGATGATGCTCGAACGCAAGGACCACAAGTACCTGGCGCTGGGGGCCATGGCCGGCTTGATCAGCATCCCGTTTGCGGTGCTTGCGTCGTTGATGATGATCACCGCCTTCAACCTGCCGGTGCGGGATATCGTTTCCACCACCTCGCCGGCCCTGCATTACCTGAGCCTGGGGTTTGTCGACTGCGTGCGCTTGCTCGCGCCATTGTTTGTGTTCTGCTTCCTGCTGGCCGCCGGCCTGCGCTACCGGGCGGCGTGGATGGTGGCCGGGTTCCTGGTGTTCGGTAAGTTGATGGATGCCTTTATCAAGATCGTCCTGGCGCTGGCCATCGTCGAGCACTTCACCGGGTTCTTCATGAAGAACTTCGGTGTGTGGGGCTTCGACCCGATGTTCGCCGACGAGAAGGAGCTGTTCCGTGCCATCGAGATTGCCGGCTACATCGGCATCATGCTCGCCGGTACGTTCCCGATCTGCTACCTGTTCAACCGCTACTGCAAGAAACCCATGGAAGTGCTGGGCAAGCACATCGGGTTGTCAGCCGATGGCGCAGCGGCGTTTGTCATGGTGTTTGCCAACATCATCGCGGTCTACCACCTGTTCAAGAAGATGAATGCCCGGGACAAGGTCTTGTGTGTGGCCCTGGGTGTCTGTGCGCAGGCCACCATTGGCGACCACCTGGCCTTTACCGCGAACTTCCAGCCGACGCTGATCATGCCGATCCTGCTGGCCAAGTTGTTTGGCGGCCTGCTCGCAGTGGCGATCGCGATCAAGATCTCGGTGCCCGCCGCCCAGCGTTACGAAGCGCAGGAGCGCGAGCGCGAAGAGGCCGATGAGGCCGGCGTGCCGGCTGCGCAGGCGGTGTGACCCTGACTCTTTAATCCACGGCAAGGGCGCGTGCCCTTGCATTGCCTTGAGGTAACAATGAGAAAGATTTTTCTGGCCTGCCCCTACAGCCATGCCGATGCGTCAGTGACCCACGAGCGTTTTATCCAGTGCAACAAGGTGGCGGCCATCATCATCGAGTCGGGTCATGGGGTGTTCAGCCAGGTGTCCATGTCGCACCCGATCAACCTCGCGTTCGAAGGCAAGGACAGCGCCACCATCGGCAAGCTGTGGGCGCCGGTGGATGCGCTGTTCATGGACATGATGGAAGAACTGATCATCCTTGACCTGCCGGGCTGGGACCTGAGTTCCGGGATCAAGCGCGAGATCGAATTCTTCAAGAGCCGTGGGCAGAAGGTCAGCTTGTGGTCCGAGGTCCACGCCGAGTTCAACTAATTCCCCCGGCAACGCAAAACCCTTGTGGGAGCGGGCTTGCCCGCGATAGCGGTGTGTCAGTCAAGTATTTCTAACCTGATCCACCACCATCGCGGGCAAGCCCGCTCCTACATTTGATCTGCGATGTAGCGCAAATGTTGTGCCCAGCCGAGATCCCTTGTGGGAGCGGGCTTGCCCGCGATGACGGAGTGTCAGAAAAGTATTTCTAACCTGACCCACCGCCATCGCGGGCAAGCCCGCTCCTACATTTGATTTGCGATGTAGCGCAAATGTTGTGCCCAGCCGAGCCCCCCCTGTGGGAGCGGGCTTGCCCGCGATAGCGGTGGGTCAGGAATGGCCCCCACAGATAACAGTGTTAGCAGTCGAGACTGTACAAGCGTCAGGTCAGGATATTAAAATGAGAAGTATTATCATTAACTGCTCATTGGACCTGACATGTACGACGACAGTCTCGTCTCGCCCGTCGAACAACTCTACACCCGTCACCATCTCTGGCTGCGCGGCTGGTTGCGGCGTCGCCTGGGGCACAGCGCCGATGCCGAGGACCTGGCGCACGACACGTTCATTCGGGTGTTGCGCACGCAGCAGGACGTGCGGGAGCTGCGCCAGCCCATGGCATTTCTGGCCGCGATCGCCAATGGCTTGCTGATTAACCGCTGGCGGCGCCAGGCGATTGAGCGGGCTTACCTGGAGGCGCTCGCCGCCCGTCCGGAAGGTGAGGAGCCGTCGCCCGAAACCCGTTACTTGATGATCGAGACCTTGCTACAGCTGGACTCGCTGCTGGTGGGGCTGTCGATGCAGGTGCGCAAGATCTTCTTTTTGTCCCAGCTCGACGGCCTGACGTACCCGCAGATCGCCACGCAGTTGAACTTGAGCGTGGCCCAGGTGCAGCGGGCGATGGGCAAGGCTTTCAGTGTGTGCTACGCGAGCCGTTTCGAATGAATGGCAAGCCGGTTGCACCGAAAGTCCGCGAGACGGCCATCGACTGGATCGTCCGGTTGCAGTCCGGGATGATGAGCCCGGACGAGCAACAGGCGTTGCAGCATTGGCGCCAGGCAAGTGCCGAGCACGAATACGCTTGGCAACGCGTCGCCAGCTTGCCGCTGATGCTTCAGCCGGGGGCCAGCCTGTTGGCGGATGTCACCGCACGACGCGCGCTGGAGGCAGCCGGGGCTGATCCGGCGCGGCGCCGGCAGGTGCTCAAGTGCTTGCTGGGGTTGGGCTTGCTCGGTGGTTTGTCCTGGCAGGGCGCGGAATCGACCCTTCTGCGCGCAGCCTTTGCCACCTACCGCACGGCTACCGGCGAGCGCCGCCGCTGGACCCTGGCCGATGGCAGTTCTCTGTGGTTGAACACTGCCAGCGCTGTCAGCCTGGACTTTAGCGCGCAGCTGCGCCGCGTGCAGTTGATCGAGGGCGAGGTGGCGCTGGATGCGCGCGTTGAGTCGCGCCCACTGCAACTGCTCACAGCGGATGCGCTGCTGCGCAGCCACGATGCCAATCTGCTGGTGCGCCATGATCAGCAGGGCACGTGGATTACCGTATTGCGCGGGCTGGTGGAGGTGAGTTCGCCGCGCCACCCGGCACCGGTATCAGTAGCGGCAGGCTGGCAGACCCAGGTCGATCGCCAGGGTGTGGGTACGCCACGGCAAACCGATGGATTTCTGGCCCAGGCCTGGCTGCGCGGGATTCTGCCTGCCGAGCGCATGCGCCTGGATGTGCTGCTGGCCGAGTTGTCCCGTTACCGGCCGGGCGTCTTGCGATGCAGCGAGCAGGTCGCGGGGTTGCGCGTGACTGGCAGCTTCCAGCTCGACGACACCGATGCCGCGCTGGCGTTGGTGGCCCATGCACTGCCGGTGCGTATCGAGCGGCGTACCCGCTATTGGGTGACTGTGGTGCCGGCCTGAACATTTATTTACGTTCTCTGCGCAGTTTTTCAAAACTCGCTTGGCCTAGAGGGATAACCCACCGAAACAGGTGGGCCTTCACCTCTAGGAGCCCTGCATGATTTCTCCCGCAAGTGTCTTGCGCACCCGCACATTGGGTCTGCTGTTACTCAGCCTGCAACCGCTGTACAGCACGGCAGTTTTCGCCCAGGCCGAGCGCCAACCCTACAGCATCGAAGCCGGCCCGCTGGACCAGGCACTCTCGCGTTTCGGCGTGCAGGCGGGTATCAGCATGGCGGGCAGTTCGACGCTGACGGCGGGCAAACGCAGCAACGGCCTGCACGGAGATTTCAGCACCGAGGCCGGCCTGGCGCAGTTGCTGGCAGGCACCGGCTTGAGTTTTCAGCGCCAGGCCGATGGCAGCTTCGAACTGCATCCAGCGACCAGTGCGTTGGTGCTGCCGTCGCAGAAAGTCACTGGCGATGACCTCGAGAAAAAAGCGGTGTACACCGCGCCACGTTCGTCGGTGTATATCTCCAACGAAGAAGTGCGCCGCTTTGGCGTGATCTCCGTCGGCGACCTGCTCAAGGGCCAACCGGGGGTGCAGGTGGGTGACAGCCGCAATGGCGGTGGCCTGGATGTGAATATCCGCGGGATCCAGGGGCAAAGCCGGGTGGCGGTCACGGTCGACGGTTCGCAACAGGCGCTGGATGTCTATCGCGGCTATGCGGGCACGCAACAGCGCAGCTACATCGACCCCGACCTGATCAGCGATGTCGCCATCGACAAAGGCCCCAGCCTGACGTCCAGCGCCATCGGCGGCACGGTGGCGATCCGCACCCTGGGGGTCGATGACATCCTGCGTGACGGCAAGAACGTGGGCCTGCGCCTGAAGGGCGATCTGTGGAACAACGGCGTCGAGCCGGCCTCGCGCAACGGCCATTCGACCACCGAGAACCTGTACTCCGAGCCGCACCAGAACCGTGGCGGCCTGTTCGGTTCCGACTCGGAATCGGGCAGCGCGGCGTTTGCCTATACCCACGATCTGTTCGATGTGGTGGCCGCCTACGCCCATCGCAACCAGGGCAACTATTTCTCCGGCAAGCATGGCCAGGACCGCTACCGCACCTTTGACCGCTATGGCCGCGAAAACATGACGGTGGCCACCACCTACAACGCCGGCGAAGAGGTGCTCAACTCCTCGGCAGAGACCGAGTCGATCCTGCTCAAGACCACCCTGCGCCCGGCCGACGACCACACTTTCGACTTCGGCTACAGTCGTTACGATGGGCGCATAGGCGAGATCATGCCCTCGGACATCTTCCGTTTCGGCACTGGCGGTATCTACCAGTACCCGCGCGGCAGCACCAAGATCGACACCTACACCGCCCGTTATCACTACCTGCCCACGGGCAATATGCTGGTGGACCTGACGACCAGCCTGTGGATGACCGATGCCAAGACCAGCCAGTTGACCTCGGTGCTGGCGCCCAAATCCCAGGCCTATCGTTCGGACCGCAACTGGACGCGCCTGCACGACCGGCGCATCGGTGGCGAGCTGGCCAATACCTCGCGTTTTGACACGCACTATGGCGATTTCAAACTGGACCTGGGCGGCTCGTTCCAGCTCGAGGAGCTGCAGCCGCAAAAGAGCGTGGTCACCACACAGAACGATATCAACGCCAACCGCAGCCTGCGTGATGGTTCGCGCAAGGAGTTCAGCCTCAACGGCAAGCTGGAGTACAAGCCGGTTGACGAGCTGACGGTGTGGGGCGGCGGGCGCTATACCTACTACCGCACCAAGGATCATGTGCCGCACGCCACCGCCCAGCGCGAGGAGCGCGAGTTGCGCTACGTGAACGTGATCAAGCCGGGCAGCTACGGCAATATGCTGTGGTTCCCCGACGCCAACGGCCAATACACCGATGCCACCGACCCGCGCCTGAACAACGGGATTGTGTTCAGCGATACCAACAACCCGTTCGATGGCCCGCGCTACAACGACTACGGGGGCGTTGGCACACGGGTCTATCCGTCGCAGGTGGGCGAAGTGGTCACCGGCTACACCTATTCGGGCAAGCAGCGCGACAGCAAGGGCGCTTTTTCGCCGGCCATCGGCATCAACTATGAGATCGCGCCCGATACCTTCATCTACGCCTCGTACACCCAGGGCCTGCGCATGCCCTCGTTGTTCGAAACCAGCCAGGGCACCTTGCAGACCATGCCTGGCAAGGGCCTGAAACCGGAGCGTTCGAGCAACTGGGAAATCGGCGCAAGCACCCTGCAAAAAGGCCTGCTGGCGGACAACGACACGGCGGCGATCAAGCTGGCGTACTTCAACAACACCATCAAGAACTACGTGACCCGTTACTACGACCCAAGCCCCGGCCTGATGGGCCTGATGAACTTCAGCAATACCGACAGCTTCAAGACCAGCGGCCTGGAGCTGCAATCGAAATACGATGCCGGCTGGGTCTTTGCCGACCTGTCGTCGACCTATTACCTCAAGACCGAAACCTGCGACTCGGCCTTCGCCGCGCGCCTGCGGGCCAGTTCCACTCGCTGGCAGAAGCTTGACGACACCCCCAACTGCACCCCAGGCAGCTTCATGGGCTCGTACACCAACACCCAGAACCCGCCGCGGGTCGCCGGCAACTTGACCACGGGGCTGCGCTTCTTTGACCAGGCCCTGACCGTGGGCGGGCGCCTGACCTACACCTCGGGTCCGACCGTCACCGCCGACAAATCCTGGCAGACCGGCGCCACCACGCCGCAACTGGTCTACCGCGAAGTGGCGCTGGTGGACCTGTTCCTCGACTACAAATGGCAAGACCACACCCAGTTCAACGTGTCGCTGGATAACCTGACCAATCGTTACTACCTGGACCCGCTGGCCCAGAGCTTCATGCCGGCACCGGGGCGTACGTTGCGCATGGGGGTGGTGACCAAGTTCTGATCAGCGGCGCCTAGCGGCTCAGGGAGTGTTCGTAGGCCGCGGTCATCACCTGCCAAGTGTGGGGATTGGCCGGGATCAGGTGCTCGATGCGCAATGAGGTGACGGTGATGTCCTGGGGCATGCCGAAGGTGGTGAAGGTGGACATGAAGTCCAGCTCGCCATGGCGCGAATTGACGCGGGTCAGCACCAGTGGCGGCAGTTCATTGGCCAGGGGGGTCGAGCCTTGCGGCACCGGCAGGCTTTCCAGCAGCGTGGCCAGGGTCGGGTTGCCCAATGCTTCACGGGCAGCCCGTTGCCAGGCAAGGTTGCGGATCTCGTCGGCATTGAGCAGGTGGTCGCCCAGGCCACCCGGTTGCAGCAGGGTGGTCAGCAGGTTCAGGCCTTGTGCCGCGTCTGGCGCCAAACCCACCAGGTCGAACAGCACCTGGGTGCTGGCGTTGGCGGCGAGCACTTGCCAGTGGCTCCCGAGCACGATGGCCGGCGCCGGGTTGTTGGCCTTCAGCACATGGCTGATGGCATCCCGAATGGCATCCATTGCCGGCGCGGCGAGCGGCGTGGCTTCGTAGCGCGGGGCGTAGCCGGCTGCGAGGAACAGGCTGTTGCACTGCTCCAGGGGCACCTCGAGGGCGCTGAGCAGGTTATGCAAGGTGCCAGGGCTGGCCTTGGCGCGGCCGGTTTCGATGCAACTCAGGTGGCGCTGGGAAATACCGCTGATCAGCGCCAGCTGCAATTGGCTCAACTTCGCCTGGCGGCGCAACAGCCGCAGTTGCGTACCGGCGTCGGTCTCGGGGTTGGCGCGGGGGAACGGTGGGCGGTTCATGGATGGACTCTGGCAGGGCGGGGCGGGGGGCGTCCATGACCTCGCAGGTCATTGAGATGGCGGCGACGTTATCACTAATCTGCGGCTTGCCCAATCCTGCGTGGTGGACCCTATGCACAGACCCTATATCGCCCTTGCCAGCCTGTTGGCGTTTTCCCTGTACACCCTGGGCACCTTGCTCTGGGCCGAGCAGTCGCTGCTGGCGTTTGGCCTTGAGCTGCTATCCAGGCCCGACACCGCCCAGGTGGTGATCGACCTGTACCTGATGGCGGCCCTGGCGTGTGTGTGGATGTACCGCGACGCCCGCGCCAAGGGCCGGTCGCTGGCCAGTGTGCTGCCGTATTGGCTGCTGACGGCGATCTTTGTCTCGGTGGGGCCGCTGCTGTATATCGTGGTCCACGGCTTTGCCAGGGACCGGCGATGACCAGCCTCGTGCATCTGTTTGCCCTGTGTGTGCTGGTGTTGTTCATCAAGATGTTGGCGATCTCCTGTTACCAGGGTTTTTTCCGCCTCCGGCACCGTGCGTTCAGCAATCCTGAGGATGCCGGTTTCTTCCAGCGCCCGGCCATTGCGCAGGAGCTTGCGCCGGTCAGCCGGGCGGCGAAAGCCTGGGCCAATGACCTGGAAAACATTCCGCTGTTTTTCGTCCTCGGCGGGTTATGCCTGGCGCTGGGCACCAACGCCGCCGCGACGGCCTGGCTGTTCGGCCTGTTCACCGTGGCGCGGGTACTGCATACCTTGCTGTACCTGGGCCGCCGCCAACCCTGGCGCACCCTGGCCTATGGCGTTGGCCTGGCGTGCCTCTTGGGGTTGGCGGGGTTGATCGGTGCGGCGCTGTTGCCTATTCGATAGGGTATCGACCGGATACGCCGCGATCGCCGGCAAGCCGGCTCCTATAGGGGCTAGACGAAGGCCTGGCGGCTGAAACCGCGTGGCAGGCGTTGCAGGCCGGGCAGGGCGGTCAGGCGTTGGGTCCAGGCGCTGCGCCAATCATTGCTGGCGGTGTTGGACTTGGCTTTGCGCGATGCACGGCGGGACGCGTTGCGCTGGTTGCGGCGGGCTTCCTTATAGGCATCGGTGTTGCGGCAGGTGCGGCATTTGACCCGGTTCAGTTCCACCGTGGACGTGAGGTTATTGCCGTGATGGCCGCAAGCGAGATGCCCTGCGACCTTGAAGTGAGTGACCATGTCAGCGTCTCCTTCTGTGAGGGTTCGCGGCACCGCAAATCTGTAGATGCTCGCGCTCAAGGCCAGGCCGATTGAGGCCGTGCCCTTATATTTCCGACCCCACGGGCGGGCTGACGTTCACCGCAAGCCGTGGCGCGCTGAATCTGAACAATTCTCACGGTTTCCACAGGCCTGCGCCGGGTTTGCGGGGGGCCAGTCAGCTCGGCAAACCAGCGCCTGCTGGGCGGTCTTGGCGTTATAGGCGCCAGGGACTATTGTTGGTTGTCTGGCGCACAGCCCATAGGAGGGCGATACCATGAACACCAGTGCTCTACTGGAACAACTGCTACGTGCAGGTCAAGCCTCGATGTCCCAGCAAGGCGGTTCGGCGGCACCCCAGGGCGGCGCGGGAGGGCTAGGTGGGTTGGGCGGCCTGCTCGGTGGTTTGCTCCGGGGCGGCGGCTCCGCTCCTTCTGCGTCGGGCGGTGGCGGCCTGGGCGATCTGCTCGGTGGCCTGGGCGGTATGTTGGGCGGGACCCAGGCGGGCGGTTCGAGCCAGACCCGTAGCGGCGGCACCAACTATGCGGCCCTGGCGTCGTTGGGGATGATGGCATTCCAGGCGTATCAAGCCTGGCAACGCCAGCAGGCCTCTGCGCCGCAGCAGGCCTTGCAGACGGTTGATCAACTCTCTGGCGCCGAGGTCGAGGCCCATAGCCATGCGGTACTGCGCGCATTGATCGCGGCGGCCAAGGCGGATGGGCGGATTGATGAGAAGGAAAACGCGTTGATCTCCCAGGAGATCGGGCGCCACACCGACGATCCGGACTTGCAACAATGGCTCGACGATCAAGTCGCCAAGCCCTTGGATGCAACCGACTTTGCCGAATATGCCAATGACCCGGCGGTGGCCGCCGAGGTCTACCTGGCCAGTGTGATGCTGGTGGATGACCAGCAGGTCACCGAGCGCAACTACCTCAATGAATTGGCCGATGCCCTGGGTATCAAGCCTGAATTGCAACTGCACCTTGAACAGCAAGCCCAACAGGCCTGATCCACAAAGACAGCGAAGCAGGAGCCTGGCCGGCTCCTGCATGTTGATCAGATCGCCAATTCCCCCCCATCTGCCCGCTGGATCACCACCGTGGACGCCCGCGCCCGTACTTTGCCGACGGTGACGTCGGTTGCCACGTTAGTGGACGGCCAGTTGCTTGGATGCTGGATGTTGATAAACACCGTCTTGTTGTCCGGCGTGAAGGTCACCCCGGTCACTTCCGAACCATTGGGCCCAACGAAGAAGCGCCGCAGGTCTGCCTGGTTCTGTGCGTTGACCGGCACTTGCTTGCCCTGGGCGTCGACCATATTGGTGGGAATCACCACCAGCATCTGGTCGTTGGTGTAGTCGGTCAGGGTTTTTTCGCCGTTGTCGGTCTGGATCCACATCACGCCACGGCTGTCGAAGGTCATGCCGTCGGGGCTGGCGAACTGGTTCAGTGCGGTCAGGCCCGAGCGGTTGAGGTCCGGAGTGCCGGCAGCGTTGGCGCCAAATACAAAGATGTCCCAGGTGAAGGCCACTTGGTTGTCGGCGTCATGCCAGCGGATGATGTGCCCGTGCTTGTTGTTCACCCGCGGGTTGGCGGCGTTGGCCACGGTACGGCTGGTGTTGTTGGTGAGCGTCAGGTACACGTCGCCATTGAGCGGGTTGACCGAGGTCCATTCCGGACGGTCCATCGGCGTGGCGCCCAGGGCGTCGGCCGCGCCACGGGTGTTGAGGATGATCCCCGGCAGGTCGGTGAACTTCGCGCCCAGGGTACTGCCATCGAGTGTCGGGCTGGCCACGTCGAGCAGCAACCAGTTGCCGCTGCCGTCGGCATTGAAGCGCGCCACGTAGAGTTTGCCGCTGTCCATGTACTTGGCGCCGGTGGCCAGGCGGTCGCTGGGGTTGGCGTCTGCCGGGTCCCACAATGCGGTGGAGACGAATTTGTACAGGTACTCGTTCTGCGAGTCATCGCCGCTATAGAACACCACTGGCTTGCCGGCGGTGGTCAGGCCCGGCCAGCAACCTTCATGGCGGAAACGGCCGAGCGCGGTGCGTTTCACCGCACGGGTCGCGGCGTTGTACGGGTCGATCTCGACGATGTAGCCATAGGTGCTGGCTTCGTTGCGGTAGTCGTCGGTGGCCGTGGCGCCGCTTGGGGTGACGTTGAAACGGCTGAACTCGCCGTTCACTTCGCTCGGGTCACCCGCGACACTTTCCCAGCGATAGTTGCCGTTGCTGGTGCCCACGCCGATGCGCACCTGGTCGGCCGGGCGGTTGCCGCTGCGGTTGACGAAAATCCCTGGCCAGTTTTCTTCGCAAGTCAGGTAGGTGCCCCACGGCGTGTAGCCATTGCCGCAGTTGTTGTTGGTGCCGCGGGTCTGGGTGCCGGTCGGCGAGAACTTGGTCTTGACGTGCTCGGTGCCTTTCATCGGGCCCGCCAGGTCCATCAGCGTGGCCGAGGTGAAGCGACGGTTCAGCGGGTCGTTTTCCATCACCTGCCAGCGGCCGTTGACTTTAGTCACGCGCATCACGCCCGCGCCGTGGGCGTTGATTTCCTTGCGCACTTCTTCCACCGGGCGTACGCCGCCGATCAGGGTCGCGCCGTTGGGGTGCAGTTCGGACTGTTCGATGTATTCGTGGTTGATCGCGATCAGGCCGTCAGTGGAGCTGCCATTGATCGGGAAGAAACGCATGCCATCGTGGTTCATGCCGACCGAGTTGGCCTGGTCGGTCGAGGTATTGGTGCCATCGCTTTTCCACGGTGCCGCATTGCTGTTGAGCGGCGTGCCCCATGGCGCGAGGATGTGCGCGGTGTAGCCGGCGGCCACGGTGCAGCCGTCGGTGCGCGAGCCGGGGATCGAGTTGAAACCCAGCTTCAGCGCAGGTTTGGTGGGCTCGGTCGGGGTGTCGTGGTCAGAGCCACCGCCGCTGTCAAAGCAGCCCGTCAGGCCGGTGCCGGCAATCATGGCGATCGCGGCGCCGAGTCCGCCCCGTACCACACTGCGGCGGCTCAGGTAGGCAGTGAGTACCGATTCCATCGGCTCATTGAGGCTCAGGTTGCGATTCTGGTTGTCGCCAGTCTCTCGACTCATTTCATCAGGTCCTTTGTAGATCACGATTTTTGAAAGGAGCCCGAACTCTAAGAGTCGAATGTGATGATTCGCGGTCGGTTTTGTTAAAAATGTATTTAAGTGTATTTCTTTTATTTCCTTTTGTTACAAGGGTGCATATTTCACTCCTGTTAAAAAACTGACATTAAACCGTCATTAATTGACCCCCACTATGCCGCCCTTAAAGCAGAGTTAGCCCTAGGGTGAGAGAACAATGGCTTCAATGGTGCGGCGCGATGTATTGGGATGGATGACGCTGGGGGCCTGTGCGCCGTGGCTGGCCGGCTGCTCTAGCCGGGGGGCTGCGGCGGGGCCTGCGGACAGCCAGCCGGTCGACCTGCTGTATATCGCCGACACCCTCGATGCACGCCTGCCGGGTCGCCCGGTGGTGCCCGCCACACGCCTGGGGCCGGCAACACGGATCGGCCAGGCGCCGTGGATCACCGGGGCCAATGCGCGTTTTCGCCAGGCTGACGGTAGCCAGTTGGATGGCCTGCTGGATGCCTCCTTAAGTGACGATGTGCAAACCGGTGGCTACGCGGTACTCGGTGCCGTGTTGCAACGCCTGCGTGATGAGGCAGGGCCTGAGAATAGCCTGACCCTGGAAAACGGCCAGTGCTGGAACGGCAGCGGCCTGGCGTACCTGACCCGTGGCCTGTCCGGGGTCCAGGGCAGCCAATTGCTCGGCAGTGAAGTGCGGGTCAGCAGCGATGAACGCGTGCTGTGGCCCGAACAATGCCAGGGCCTGTACCAGCAATTCGGCCACCCGGTACTTGGCGCCGGGCTGGCCAGCGCCAGTGCGCAACGCCTGGCCACCCCAGGCATGCAGGTGTTCCGCCGGGGCGGCGTGCGTATCGCCGTAGTCGGCATCACCGACCCGTATGCGCGGGACCAGCAAGCCTCCTTGAAACAGTGGTTGCACAGCTTGCAACCGGTGCTTGCCCAGGCCCGTGAAGAAGCCGACCTGGTGGTGGCCCTGGCCGATGTCGGCACCGGGCCGGGGTTCTGGCTGGCCGAGCGCCTGGGCCAGGTGGACTTGATGTTGTGCGCCCGTGGCCAGGACCTGTGGCCGCAGCCGGTAGAAATCCTGCAAAGCTCCGGCAAGCGCGTACCGGTGGTGCTGGGCGGGACCCGGGCCAGCGGCGCCTTCCGCATCCGCTGCCAGGCGCAGGCGGGGCAATGGCGCTTCGATGCGCGCTTCTTTCCCGCCCAGGCCAGCGCGTTGGACGCTACCGCCCAGGCCCACGCCCAGCGCCTGCAACCACGCTTGCAACAACAGCGCGCCGCCCACGCCGCCTGGCTCGACCAACCCCTGGCCAAGGCCCCGGAAAACCTCTGGCGCCGCGATGTGCGCGCCGGCAGTTGGGATCGCCTGTTGCACCAGGCCCTGGCCCGCGAGCCCAAGAGCGCGGTGCTGCTGCCAGGCCTGCGCTACGACAGCCCCCTGGCCCGCGGCCAGATGATTACCCGCGAACACCTGATCAGCCTGAGTGCCAGTTACCCAGCGCCGGTCGTGGATGTCCCGGCGCAGCAGGTGCGCCAGGTCCTGGAAAACGGCGCCGAGCAACTGTTTGGCGAGCCACTGCTGCTGGATAACAGCCAGGACCTGCCGCGCTGGCTCGGCCAGCCCTGGCAGGTCACCTATAGCCCTGGCGGCAAGCGGGTCAGTGAGTTTGCCGAACCGCTCGGCACCTGCCGCACCTTTGGCCTGGGCTTTGCCGCCGATGCCGGGCAACCGCTGTGGCAACACCTCGAAGGCTGGTTGCGCGAGCAGCCGGCGGACTGGCAACTGGCGCCGTTGCAACTGCCAGATGTGCGCTATGTGCAGGGGCATCCGGGATGGCATCCACGGAGCCTGGTCAGTTGAGCCGTGGGGGCAACCTGTTGCTGGCAACACTGCTGGCCTGGCTCGCAGCGCAATGTGTGTTGCAACTGTGGCACGGCATCGCCCAGCCGGTCGTGCCTTACGCGCCAGCGGCGCCGGTTGTCGACCTGTTGAGCAGCCACTGGACACCGCGCCAGGCACCCAGCGACGACCTGCCGTTGACCACGCTCAAGGTCGATTACCTGGGCAGCCTCAAGGCCACGCCGTTGCGCGCCACGGTCCTGGTGCTGCGCTATCAGCAACAAGAACGCACGCTGACCCTGGGTCAGCGCCTGGCCCCGGGCATCGTCTTGCAGGACATCGATGAACGCGGGCTGATTTTCGACAATCAAGGGCAGCGCGAGCGCTTGCCATGGCCGACTGAGCGACCGGTGATCGGCCTCAAGCGCAAGGAATGAACCGACGATGCACATGATCAATAAATGCCTGGGCCTGAGCGCACTGTGCCTGGCCTTGAGCGTGACCCCGGCCCACGCCGAAGAAGCACCGGCCTTGTATGAAGTGAACTTCATCGACACCGAACTCACCGACTTCATCGACAGCGTATCGCGCATCACCAACACCACCTTCATCATCGACCCACGGGTCAAGGGCAAGGTCACGGTGCGCAGCCTGGATATGCTCGGCAGCGAGGCCATCTACGACATCTTCCTCGCCCAGTTGCGCGCCCAGGGTTTTGCTGCGGTCAACCTGCCCAATGGCAGCGTGAAGATCGTGCCGGACCAGGCCGCGCGCCTGGAGCCGGTACCGGTGGAGTCTGCGCGCCAGGCGGTGCAAGCCAACGATGGCATGGCTACCCGGGTATTCAGCGTGCGCAACGCCGCCAGTGAACAGATGCTCAATATCCTCAAGCCGCTGATTGACCCTCGGGTGGGAGTGATCAGCCCGTACCCGTCGGCCAACCTGTTGGTGATCACCGACTGGCGCAGCAACCTTGACCGTATCGACGCCCTGTTGCAGCAACTCGACCAGGTCAGCCAGGAACCCCTGGAAGTGCTGCCCCTGGTCAACGCCAGCGCCAACGACACCGCGCAATTGATGACACGCCTGCTGGCCCGCGAGCAGGGCGCCGATGGCGCGCAGGTGGTTGCCGACCCGCGCAGCAATGCGTTGCTGGTGCGCGGCAGTGCCGACAGCCGCCAACGGGTGCGTGCGCTGCTCAAGCAATTGGATCAGCCGCAGACTGCCTTGCGTCCATCGAACACCGTGGTGATGTACCTGCGTCATGCCAATGCCGCCGAAGTGGTCAAGGTGTTGCGTGGCTTGAGCCAGGACACCCCTGGCGCCGGAGGCGAGGGCGTGCCCACGGAAGGCGCGCCCAAGCAGATGGCGGTCAGCGCCTCGGGGATTCGCATGGAGTCGGAGGAGGGCACCAACGCTGTGGTGATGGTCGGCCCGGACAGCGAAATTGCCGCCTACCGCACCATCGTCGAACAACTGGATATCCGCCGCGCCCAAGTGGTAGTGGAAGCAATCATCGCCGAAGTCTCCGACACCCGCGCCCAGGAACTGGGTGTGCAATGGCTGTTTTTGGGCGATTCCTTTGGCGGCGGCGCGGTGAACTTTACCAACGGCGGGACGAGCATCGCCGGTCTGGCGGGCGCCGCTGCCAGCGGCGACACCGCAGGCCTGGGCAAGCTGTTGGCCAATGTGCCCGGCGCCACCGCAGGCTTTGGCAAGCTCAACGGCGGCGGGCTGAACTTCCTCGCACTGCTCAATGCGCTGAAGAGCGAAAGTGGCTTCAACCTGCTCTCGACCCCGACCCTGCTGACTCTGGACAACGCCGAAGCATCGATCCTGGTCGGCCAGGAAGTACCGTTTGTGACGGGCTCGGTAACGCAGAACAACACCAACCCCTACCAGACCATCGAGCGCAAGGAAGTGGGGATCAAGCTGCGGATCAAGCCGCAGATCAATATCGACAACACCGTGCGCCTGGACATTGTGCAAGAGGTCTCGTCGATTGCCGACAGCACCGGCGCCAGCGATGTGATCACCAACAAGCGCGAGATCAAGACCAAGGTCATGGTCGAAGACAACGGCCTGGTGGTGCTCGGCGGGCTGATCGGCGACGAAGCCAAGAACAGTGACCAGCGTGTGCCGTGGCTCGGCGATATCCCTGGGGTCGGGCGGCTGTTTCGCTCCAACGCCAGCCAGCGCACCAAGCAGAACCTGATGGTGTTCATCCGCCCGCGGATCATGCGCGACGGCGAGACCCTGGCCCAATTGAGCAGCGAGAAATACCGCAACCTCAAGGCCAACTCGAACCTGGCATTGCCCGCGATCTCCGATAACAACGCCTTGCTGCGCCTGTTCCCGGCCAGCCGCGAGCGCCTCGACGAGGGCGTGTGGTGAGTACGTTGTTGCCCTATCGACTGGCGCGCCAGGCGGGCCTGGCACGGGCACCGGGCGCGCAGGGTTGGACCCTGTGCCTGCGCGAGGATGTCGACACCGACGCCTTGCAGGAAGTATTGCGCGTGCATGGCCTGCCGACGCTGGTCGAGCACCTCGACCCGGCGCAATACGAACTGCGCCTGGGGGCCTTGTACCAGGCCGGCGAGTCGGCCACGGCGGCGTTGATCGAGGGCATCGGCGAGCAGGTCGATCTCGATAGCCTGATCAACGAACTGCCACGGATCGAAGACCTGTTGGAGAGTGACAACGAAGCGCCGGTGATCCGCCTGATCAACGGCCTGTTCGCCGAAGGCCTGCGCTTGCGCGCCTCGGATATCCATATCGAGACCTTCGAGCAGAGCCTGGTGGTGCGCCTGCGGGTGGACGGCCATCTGCGCGAAATCCTGCGCCCGCCACGGGCCTTGTCGGCCATGTTGGTGTCGCGGATCAAGGTCATGGCGCGCCTGGATATCGCTGAGAAGCGCCAGCCCCAGGACGGGCGCATCACCTTGCGCTCCGGCGGGCGCGAGGTGGATATCCGGGTCTCGACCTTGCCTGGCATCCACGGCGAGCGCGTGGTAATGCGCGTACTGGATAAACAGGCCAACCTGCTGGACCTGAACAACCTGGGCATGCCCGCTGCCGTCGAGCAGGCCCTGCGCGCCTGCCTGTCGCGGCCCAACGGGATCTTGCTGAGCACCGGGCCCACCGGCTCGGGCAAGACCACCACGCTGTATGCCAGCCTCAATGCGCTGAACGACGGCTCGTGCAACATCCTCACCGTCGAAGACCCGGTGGAATACGCGATTACCGGCATCGGCCAGACCGCGATCAACCCGCGCGCCGGCATGACCTTCGCCAGCGGCCTGCGGGCGATCCTGCGCCAGGACCCGGACGTGATCATGCTCGGCGAAATCCGTGACCAGGAGACCGCACAGATCGCCGTGCAGGCCAGCCTTACCGGGCATCTGGTACTGTCGACGCTGCACACCAACAGCGCGGTGGGCGCCGTCACGCGGTTGCGCGACATGGGCATCGAGCCCTTTTTGATCGCCTCCAGCCTCAAGGGTGTGATGGCCCAGCGTCTGGTGCGGCGCCTGTGCCATTGCGCAACGCCGGCGCCGTTGCAGGCCGCCGAGCGCCAGTTGTGGCCTGAGCTGGCGACGCTGGATCAGAGCTTTCACCCCCAGGGCTGCGACGACTGCCAGGGCAGTGGCTACCACGGGCGGATCGGCCTCTATGAATTCATCACCCTGGATGCCGGCTTGATCAGCCTGCTGTACGACGGTGCCAGCGAAGCGGCCATGCACGAATACCTCGCCGACAAGCGCCAGAGCCTGACCGCCATGGCCACCGAATGCCTGCGCCGTGGCGAAACCAGCCTGGAGCAGGTCCTGCGTGCGGTGCGCGACTGATGCCGACCTACCGCTACCAGGCGCTGGACCTGCGCGGCAATCGCCGCAAAGCCAGCATCCAGGCAGAAAGCGAGCGCCATGCCCGGCAACTGCTGCGCGAGCAGGGCCTGTTTGCCCGTGAGTTGCAGGTGCAGGGCGCAAGCCTGTCGAGCCCGCGCGGGCAACGCTTGAACCATGGACAGCTGTGCGAGTTGACCCGCCAGTTGGCCACGCTGTTGAGCGCCGGCATCCCCTTGGTGGATGCCTTGGCCACCCTGGAACGCCAGTTGGCGGAACCGGCGATTCGCAACCTGCTGGTGGCGGTGCGCGGCGCCCTGGGCGAAGGCTTGAGCCTGGCCCAGAGCCTGCGCCGCCAGGGTGGGCAGTTCAATACGCTGTATTGCGCACTGGTCGAGGCCGGCGAGCGCTCGGGCAAATTGGCGCCGGTGCTGGAGCGGTTGGCCGAGCACCTGGAGCAGGTGCAGAAACAACGGCACAAGGCGCGCACGGCGTTGATCTACCCGGCGGTGTTGATCCTGGTGTCGCTGGCGGTGGTGATCGGCCTGATGACTTTTGTGGTGCCCAAGCTCACCGAGCAGTTCAGTCACACCGGGCAAAGCCTGCCGCTGATTACCCGGGTGCTGATCGGCGCCAGCGAGGGCCTGGTGATGCTCGGCCCGTGGTTGCTGGGGCTGGGCTTGCTGCTGGCGCTGGGCGCGCGGGTGTTGCTGCGCCAGGCGGTATGGCGTTTGCGTCGCGACAGCCTGGCGTTGCGCTTGCCACGCATTGGCGTGCTGCTGTCGGTACTGGAAAGCGCGCGGGTCTCGCGCAGCCTGGCGATTCTGCTCGGCAGTGGCGTGCCGTTGCTCGAGTCCCTGGAGGTGGCCACCGCTACGGTCGGCAACCGGCAGATCCACCAGTCCCTGGTAGCGGTGCGTGAACAGGTCGAAGGCGGTGTGACCCTGTATCGCGCCCTCAGTGCCAGTGGGCATTTCCCGCCGATGCTGCTGAACATGGTCGCCAGCGGCGAGGCCAGCGGCACCTTGCCCGACATGCTGGAGCGGGTCGCCGACAACCAGGAGCGTGGGTTTGCGCGCCAGGTCGACCTGCTGCTGGCGTTATTCGAACCCCTGATGATTCTGCTGATGGGCGCGGTGGTGCTGTTCATCGTGCTGGCGGTGCTGTTGCCGATCATGCAGCTCAATCAGGGCCTGAGCCTTTGAACAGACAACCTGAAAACGGAGAACATGAAATGGAAAAGCACGCCATGCCTGGCAATCGTGCGGTCAAGCGTCGCGAACGCGGCTTCACCCTGATGGAAATCATGGTGGTGATTTTTATCATCGGCCTGCTGATCGCGGTGGTCGCCCCCAGCGTGCTTGGCAGCCAGGACAAAGCCATGCGCCAGAAGGCCCTGGCCGACCTGGCGACCCTGGAGCAGGCACTGGACATGTACCGCCTCGACAACCTGCGGTTCCCCACCTCCGAGCAGGGTTTGCAGGCGCTGGTCAGCAAGCCGAGCCTGGAACCCTTGCCGCGCAGTTGGCGTGCCGACGGCTACATCCGCCGCCTGCCTGAGGACCCATGGGGCAATGCCTATGGCTACCGCACGCCTGGGCAGCATGGGCGGGTGGATCTGTTCTCACTGGGAGCCGACGGCCAGCAAGGCGGCGAAGGCACCGATGCCGATATCGGTAACTGGGACCTCTAGGCATGCAGCGCAGTCGCGGGTTTTCGCTCCTGGAAATGCTGGTGGTGTTGTTGATCGTCGGCTTGTTCAGCGCCCTGGGGGTGGCCTATCTCGATGCCGGCCAGGCGCCGATGCGCCAGGCCCTGGCTCAACTGGCCAGCGAAGCGCGCAGCCAGGCCGCCCAGGCCCGGCATGCCGGGCAGTTGCTGGGCTTGCGCTGGAACGGTCGCAGCCCGGAGTTCGTGCGCTGGCAGGCCGGGCGCGCAGCGCCTGGGTGGCAGGTCCAAGCGTCGCGCGGCGCACCCTGGCCAGCCGGCTTGCAACCTGACTGGCCGGTGAGCCGCGAGCCCCAGGTGATGTTCACCCCATCGGGGCTGGCCCGCCCGGTATCACTGACCTGGCGCTGGGCCGAGGGCCGCGAGCGCTGGCAATGGCAAGCAGACAACACCTTGCATATCGCGACCCTGCCATGAAGCGCCAGCGTGGTTTTACCTTGCTTGAAGTCATGGTCGCCCTGGGGATTGCCGCGTTGATGGCGGTGATGGTCAGCCAGCTGTTGCGCCAGCGCATCGCTACCCACCAGGCCGTGGCGCAACATCGCCTCGGCAGTTTGTGCGCACGGGAGCTGGAAACGCGGTTTGGCGTGGAGCAGTACTGGCCGCAGATCAATGCAGTGAGCGGCGAGTTGCGCCAGGGGAATGCCACCTGTCATTGGCAACTGACCCTGGGCAATACCGGGGTCAATCGCTTGCGCCGGGGTGAGTTGAGCTTATTTGCCGATCCCCAGCAGCGTCAGCCCCTGGGTCAGTTCAGCCTGTTCCTGGTGCGTCCATGAAGGCGGCGCAGCGCGGCTTGACCCTCATCGAGCTATTGGTGGCGATGGCCCTCACGGCGGTGGTCGGGGTGTTGCTGGCGGCCTTGGTCAATGGCTGGGTCAAAGTGCGTGAGCGTCTGGAGGAGCCGGGCAGCGAACCTCAGGTATTGGAGTTCTGCATGGCCCTGGAGCGCCGCTTCGACGCCTTGGTGTTGCGCCAGTTGTACGAGCAGCGCTTGCCCCTGGACCTGGCCTGGCTGGAGTGGCAGCCGAGCCTTGGGCAATTGCAGTGGGTGGCCCTGGGCGCCTGGCCGCCAGCCGAGGGCGCGTCGCGCGTGCAACGCCAGCGCCTGCTGTTCGATGCGCGCCAGCAGCGTTTGAACCTGCTGGTCTCGGCCGACCTGTACGCCGCCGACAAGCCGCGCTGGGAACTCAAGGCATCATTGGCGCCGGTCGAGCGCGCCACATTCAGTTTTTACCAGGGCACGCGCTGGCTGGCCTTTCCTTCTACTGTTGCCGCCCAGCCCAATCGCGGCGTGCGGATCGAGTTCGAGCACCATGGAGCCCCTTATGTCTGTACTTTCGCCTTGCCCGATACCCAGCCATGAGCCGGAGCGCAGGCATGTTTGAGCGTCTGCGGGCCAAGCCACGGGAATGGTTGCTGGTGCGCCCGCCGGCCACCGCCGAGGGCCGCTGGCAGTGGTTGCACTACAGCGCGCAACAGGCTTGCGCAAGCGGCACCTGGCCGCCACCGTCCGCGCTGTTGCAACTGCCGGGCGCCTTGATTATTCCAGCGCTCGATTGCAGCCATTTCTGCCTGCCGGCGCCGCCGGGGCTCAAGCGTCACGAATGGCCGCAATTGTTTGAAGAATATGCGCAGCAGCCCGCCGAAGCGTTGCTGGTCAGTTGCCTGTCCCGCGAGGCCGGGCAGTTGGAGTTGTTGGTGATGCATCGCGAGCAGGTCCAGCAATGGCTGGCCGAGTGTGCTGCGCTTGGGCTGCACATCACCCATGGCTGGGCGGATTTGCAGTTGTTGCCGCCAGCAGAGCCAGGGCAGGTAGTGGAGTGGCGGCGCGAATCGGTGCGCTACCTCAAGGCGCATTCCCGGCAATGGTTGGTGTGGCCGCCGGTATTGGGTGAGCGCCTGCCCCAGGCCTGGCGCGACCTGCCTGGCGAGACCCAAGAGGGCGATTGGCCGTCACGCCTGGCGCGCCTGGAGCAGTTGCCCAGTGTGCTGGAAGGCACGCGGGGGCCGCGCACACGGGTGACTCGAGCGCCACTGATGAGCGGCGTACAGCGCCGCTTGCTGCTGGCTTGCGTGGCGCTGGCGGCGTGTTGGGGCGCGGTGTATCTGGTGCAGAGCCTGCGCCAGGTCGACGTTTGGAAAGCCCAGGTCCGGGCGCTGGCCGGGCCTGCCAACAACCCGCAACAGGCGCGCGTGGCGCTGGCGCGAGTGCAGGGCGAGGCGAGCGACTGGCAGGTGCGCCAGCAACAGATCGTCGCCCTGGAGCAGGCGCTCTCCGGCTGGCTGCAACAGCAGCCAGGCTGGTCGGTGTCGCGCATCGAGTTTGACGGCAGCCGTTGGCGCCTGGCCTTGCGCGGCAATGGCCCCCGGCCGCTGCCCGGCGAATGGCAGGCCATGGCCCAGGCTGCCGGCGCGCAATGGACTGACGAGGCGCAAAGTGTCGCCGGTCAATTGCACCTGAGTTTTGATCTGGGAGAACAACCATGAAAGCCCGGATGCTGGAGTACCTGGCCCACTTCAACCAACTGCCGCCCAAGCGCCGCTATGGCCTGTTGGCTGGCTGGTCGACCGTCGTGCTGTTGCTGCTGGTGCTGTTGACCCGGCCGCTGCTGGCGGCCTGGCAGGATGCACGCCAGTGGCAGGCGTTGGCGCAACAGGCCGGCGCACTGGTACCGCCAGCGGCGTTTTCCAACGAACAGTGGCAGGCCCTGGCGGTGTCGCGCCAATGGGTGCTGACCCGCGTTGAACAGCAAGGCGATCGCTGGCAATTGCAAGGCGAGCTGCCGGGGCCCCAGGCCCTGCAACTGCTGCTGCGGACGGTGCAGGAGCAGGGTGGGCGACCCGTGCAGTGGAGCCTGGAGCAGGGTGGCGGCCAGGGTTATGCCTTCAGCCTGGAAGTGGCGGCGCGGCCATGAGGCGCGCGGTGATCCTATGGGCGATTGTGGTGTTCAGCCTGACCGTGCTGCTGGAGCTGCCGGCCGCCTTCGTTGCCCGCCAGCTGTCCTGGCCGACCGGCTGGCAGCCCAGCGGCGTCGTGGGCAGCCTGTGGACTGGCCGCGCAGCGCGCGTCGGTGCCCTGGCACCGGTGGACTGGAACATCCGTCCGTGGGCGGCGCAGGTGAACCTGGGCTTTGCGCAACGCATCTGGGAGCTGTCGATCCATGGCTGGCCGTGGAACTGGCAGGCGCAACTGGCCCCGCGTGCGGTCAGCGCCTTGCCGGCACCGATGTTCGTGCTGGACGGGCGTTGGGACGGGCGATTGCAGGTCAATGGCGCCGGAGCGGGTTGCCATAACACCGACGGTGAATTGCTGGGGCACGACCTGGCGCTGTTGAGCCCGTGGCTGGTCAAGCTGGGCAATACCCGGATCGAGTTGCAGTGCCGGGATGGCCTGCGGTTGCTGGCGGACCTGCAACTGGCGGCCGAGCACCATTTCAAGATCCAAGTCGACTCCCAGCGCTTGCAGGTGGACGGGCAGATTGAACCGGGGGCCGCCATGACCCCGTTGCTGGTGCAGGCGCGGTGGCTGCAACCGGCTGCACAAAGCTTCAGCAAGGTGCTGGGTAAACCGTTAGTCCAGTAGGCGCCGTTTTGCCGGGACTCGAGCCGACCTTTGGCTACATCCCCACGTGGCCCAGGCGGTAGGGCGCCTGGTGCGGTTGGGCGTGCATGTCGAGGCCGACCCACTGGAGTTGTGCAAAACCGTGGTCTACGCTGGGGCCTTGGACTTGGCAGCGCAACTTTGCAGTGAGCAGAAGGGGTTGCTGGATCCGGGTCTGCTGCGTTTCACCGAGCAGTGCCAGCACACGACCCTGGCGCCCTTTGTAAAAAACACGGAAGAACATTAAACCCATGAACAGTCCTGTTTCCCTTGCCCGGTTGAGCGACATCCAAGCCTTCGAGCAACAATACCCGTTGGCCGAGCGCGACTTGCCTGGCAGTACCTATGAGTTGTTGCAGCGTGCCGCCGAACGCTTTGCCGATCTGCCAGCCTTGTGTTTTCTACCGACGGGCAGCATCGAGGATCAGCCCTGGCGCATCAGCTATGCCGAGCTTTTTGCCAAGGTCACACAAGCCGCCAACGCCTTGCATCGTCTGGGCTTGCGCCCGGGCCAGGCGGTATCTTTCCTGCTGCCTAACCTGCCCCAGACGCACTTTGTGATTTGGGGTGCAGAGGCGGCGGGGATCGTCAATGCGATCAACCCGTTGCTTGAGCCTGAGCACATTGCAGAGCTGATCCGTGCTTCCAATACCTCGGTGCTGGTCACACTGGCACCGTTCCCCGGTACCGACCTATGGCAGAAAGTGGCGGCCCTGGCAGACTTTTTGCCACAGATGCCCACGATTGTGACGGTCGACCTCGCCAACCTGTTGCCGGAGCCGCAACGCAGCGCTGTAAGAGCCCAGCGGCCACCGATGCCCGCAGGCGTCCTGGACTTCGATGAACTGCTAGCCGCCGCCCCGGCCGATCACCTGGAAAGCGGGCGGGTTATCCAGCCGGACGATATCGCCTCCTACTTTCACACGGGCGGCACCACTGGCACCCCGAAACTGGCCCCCCACAGCCACTTCAACGAAGTGGCGATGGCCAAGATCATTGGCTTGCATGGGCGCTATGTACCGGACGACGTGCTGCTATGCGGGTTACCGCTGTTTCACGTCAACGGGGTGATGGTCACCGGTCTCGCCGCATTCCATTACGGAGCCCAGGTGTTGCTGGCCGGGCCCCAGGGTTACCGTAACCCGGCCTTGATCAAGGACTTCTGGAAGCTGGTGGAGCGCTACCGGGTCAGCAGTTTCAGTGGGGTGCCCACCATTTATGCGGCACTGCTGCAGATCCCAAATGACGGTGTCGATGTTTCCAGCCTGCGCTTTGCGCTCTGCGGTGCAGCGCCAATGCCGGTGGAACTGATCCGCCAGTTCGAAGCCCGCACGGGGCTGCGCATCATCGAAGGTTATGGCTTGACCGAAGGCACCTGCGCCACGGCCTGCAACCCTTATGAGGGCGAGCGCCGGCCCGGTTCCATTGGCCTGCGCCTGCCGTATTGCCAGGTCAAGATCGTGGTGCTCGACAGCGCCGGCAACTATTGGCGTGACGCCGCGACCGATGAGCCGGGGACCCTGTGCCTGCGCGGCCCGACGGTGTTCAAGGGCTATCTGCAAGCGGACAAGAACGCAGGTATCTGGCTGGATGGTGACTGGTTCAATACCGGCGACCTGGGGCGCATCGATGCCGATGGCTATATCTGGCTGACCGGTCGCAGCAAGGATTTGATTATTCGCGGTGGCCATAATATCGACCCGCAGATGATCGAAGAGGCGCTGCATCGCCATCCGTGCGTAGCGCTGGCCGCCGCAGTCGGCAAGCCGGATATCAGGGCCGGGGAACTGCCGGTGGTGTATGTGCAGCTCAAGGCCGGCGAGCACGCTAGCGAGGCCCAGTTGCTGGAGCACGCCACACAGCACATTCATGAACGTGCGGCGGTGCCCAAGAACATCTGGTTGGTGGAGCAGATTCCGCTGACCGCCGTGGGCAAGACCTTCAAGCCCGCTTTGCGCCTGGATGCGATCCGGCGGGTGTTCGAAGATGAGGTGTGGCAGGTCGCGGCGGCAAGTCGGGTGGAAGCCCACAGTGACGAGCGCCACGGGCAGCGCGTGGATATTCATGTGCCAAACCTTAGCGCGATCCAGCGCGAGCAATTGGATCAGCGCCTGGGCGGGTTTGCCGTGCGTTATGTGGTGCATTGCGCATAGGGCGGTTTTCGGGCTGTTCGAAGCGCAAAAGTTGTCTATCGTCTATGGGCAGGCAGTCGCGCACCTGCGTGTGCGTCGTGTGGTTTTCGGTGCGGGTTGTTAGGGCGCCCTGGCGCCTGGAGCGCTATGGAAAAGCTCAACGTTGGCCCCAAGTCGTCGCTGGAAGGCAAGGTTTCCAATCTCTCTACCGCACGGGCTTATCTGCTCGCCTGTTCACTGCTGCTACTGGCCATGTTTTTGTTGGTCGGGGTGCTGCTGGTGTCCATCGCCGATCATCTGAATCAGGATGCCAGCGAGCACAGCCGGATCGATATCGAAAACGCCTTGCTGTCGGTTGAGCGCATCGCCGCCTCTACGGTCAAGGACTACGCGTTTTGGGGGGACGCCTACACACACCTGCATCAGCAGGTGGATGTGGATTGGGCGTTTGGGCGGCAAAACCTGGGTTCGACGCTGTTTGCCGACCTGGGTTTCGAGGGGGTGTTTGTTGTCGATCCAGCCGGGCGCACGGTGTATTCGGTGGTTGACGGCCAGTTGCAGGCCGTTGCCGTGCAGGATTGGCTGCACATACCCATCGAGCCCCTGCTGGCCCAGGCCCGGCAGGCTGCCGCCAACAGCCAATCGGTGACCCGGCTGGTAAAGGCCGACGGGACACCTGCGGTGTTGGCCGCCGCAGCGCTGACGCCGGGCACCGATCCGAGCGTGAAGGCCGATAGCGGCCCGGCCTCTGTGCTGATCTTCATTGCCAAGCTGGCGCCGCAACGCTTGGCCGCATTGGGCCAGGACTTTGGTGTACAGGGTCTGCAGGTTGCCCCGGCTGGCAGGGTAGCGGCGGGCGCACCGAGCCTGAGCCTGCGGGACAACGCCGGCGTTGTGCAATGGACCTCGGACGACCCGGGGCACCAGTTGCTGGTGCTGGTCGTGCCGCTGGTCACGGTCGCCGGCCTGATCTTCGCCCTGATGGCCTGGGTTATCCAGCGCCGCAGCACCGCCGCCGCGCGGATCATGGACAGTAACTACGCCACCCTGCAAGCCAGTCGCGCGGCGCTGGTGGTCAGCGAGGAGCGCTTTCGCGATGTGGCCGAAGCGGCTTCCGACTGGATCTGGGAAGTGGATACCCACTTGCGGTTTACCTACCTGTCGGAGCGTTTCGACGTGATCACCGGCCTCAAAGGGGCCAACTGCCTGGGGACGGCGGCGGATGAGCTGCTGGCCTCGGATCAGGGCCTGTTGTCCAGCTGGTTCAAGGACCACGCCCATCGCCCGAATGCCATCGTGCAGTGCAACTACCTGTCGGGTGAAGGCGAGCCGCGTATCTGCCGGTTGTCGGTGCGCGAGATCCCCGGCCAGGGCTATCGGGGCACCGCCAGTGACATCACCGAAGAGGTCGAGGCCCGGCGGCGTATCGAGTACCTGTCGCAACACGATGCCTTGACGGGCCTGGCCAACCGTACGCGCATGCAGGAATTTCTCGAGGGCAAGCTCAAGGCGGTGCCGACCCTGGAAAGGCCGTTGGTGATGCTCAGTATCGACCTTGACCGCTTCAAGCCGGTCAATGACCTGCTGGGCCACGCCGCTGGCGATGAGGTGCTTAACCAGGTGTCCCGGCGCTTGCAGGGCTGCCTGCGCGGTGACGACCTGGTGGCGCGCATTGGGGGCGATGAATTTATGTTGGTGGTGGCGGGCATGAGTTCGCAGTTGGAGGTGGAAGGCCTCTGCCGGCGGCTGATCGACTGTATCGAGCTACCGTTTCATATCACCGAGCATGAAGTGTTTATCAGCGCCAGCATCGGCATTGCCATGGCGCCGGCGGATGCGACCCTGGCCGAAGAGCTGCTGCGCTACGCCGATATCGCGCTCTACGAAGCCAAGGAAAGCGGGCGCAATACCTGGCGTTTTTATGCGGGCGACATGAACGCACGCATTATCGAGCGGCGCCAGCTGGAAGCCGATCTGCGCCATGCGATCAAGAACGGCGAACTGCGCCTGGATTTCCAGCCGCGCTACCGTATCGAAGGCAAGCGCCTGGCCGGCGCCGAGGCCTTGGTGCGCTGGCAGCATCCGCGGCGCGGGCTGCTGGGCCCTGATGTGTTTATTCCTATCGCCGAAGAAACCGGGCTGATCCTGCCATTGAGCAACTGGGTGCTGCACGCGGCCTGCCAGGCAGCCGCTGGCTGGCCTGACGATGTGATGATCTCGGTCAACCTGTCCTCCACCGAGTTCCAGCGCGGGCACTTGGTGGCGCGGGTCAAGGCGGTGCTGATGGAGACGGGCTTGAGCCCGGCGCGACTGGAGTTGGAGTTGACCGAAAGTGTGATGCTCAACGACGAAAAGGTCGCCTTGAGCACCATGCAAGGCCTCAAGGCCCTGGGTGTGCGCCTGCTGATGGACGACTTTGGCACCGGCTATTCGTCGTTGAGCTATCTGCGTTCATTCCCCTTCGACGGGCTGAAGATCGACCGCAGCTTTGTTGGTGGCCTGACCGCCAGCGGTGGCGATCAATCGATCATCCAGGCGATTGTCGGCCTGGGCCGCGCGCTCTCGCTGACGGTGACCGCCGAAGGCGTGGAAACCATCGACCAGCTCAAGGCACTGAAGGATGTGCAGTGCGATGAGGCGCAGGGTTTTTACCTCAGCGTGCCGGTGAATGCCCAGGCAATCAGTGCGTTGATCACCGGCCGCACTGACTAGCAGCCCCTTGCCCTGCTTGCACTGACCGCATATAGATAATATGTTAACAATATAACTATAAACGGTCTGTGGGAGGGGGTATGCCTGCCTTGTTGAACCCTTGCGTTGAGTTCGCCAACTGGAATCGTGACTTGCGTGCGGTATGCGGCAATTTCAGCACCGCACGTTCAGATCGACACAGTCTGTTCATTGGCAGCGTCCACGGCCAGGACGTGTGTGGCCTGGAGTTGGCGCATATCCGCACCAATGCCGGGCTGATCAGCCGCCAGCACACCCACGGCGATGGGGACGATGACCGCCACTGTTTTCTGATCCTGCAGGGCAGCGGCCATCAGCGCATCCGCCAGCAGCACCGGGTAATCGATCTGGGGCCGGACGATATCGCCCTGGTGGACTCGGCCCAGGCCTTCGAGATCGAGCCCCAGGGGCTGGTGCAAAATACCTCGGTGCATCTGTCGCGCGCCGAGGTCGCCCGGCAATTCGGCCAGCAGCGGCTGTTTGGCAAGCTGGCGCGAAATAGCGTCGCCACCCATACGATTCGTGCACTGGTGCGCTCCCTGGAGGACGCGCAACTGAGTGAAGGTTATGGCGGCGAGAACGATGGCTCGGCCGTAGAGCAGGCCTTGATCGGCCTGGCGGCTGCCGGCCTGGACGAGCGCGCCGAGGGCCAGCCGGGCTTTGCCTGTGTGGGCCATAACGATATTTATGGCCTGGCCACGCGCCTGGTGGAAGCCTCCCTGCAAGAGACCGACCTTGGCCCCGAATACCTGGCGCGGCACCTGAATGTCTCGGTGCGCCAGCTTTACCGGTTGTTCGAGCAGCGCCATGAAAGTATTGCGCGCTACATCCAGCAACGCCGCCTGGAGCGGGTGGCACAGGACCTGCGCGCCCGCGATTTGCGACATGAATCCATCACCCAGATCGCCTTCAAGTGGGGGTTTGTCGACGCCGCGCATTTCAGTCGGGCGTTCAAGCGGCATTTCCAACATGCGCCCCGGGACTTTCGCCAGCAGCCGGCATAGGCAGCGCCTTGGCAGGGAATGCCAAGGGCTTTGGCAGCCTCAGTCAAGTGGGCGGGCGTGGCAGGCCCTCTAATAGAGTGGCCAGATCCGATTAATGTTGGAGAACAATAACAATGAAAATACGCAGCCTGCGCCTAGGCATGCCTTTGCTGGCGACCGCGTTCGCCACCCTGGCCCTGGCCGGCCCGGCCCAGGTCGATGGGCCGCGCATCATCGCCGCCGACCGTGAGCCTGGTAACTGGATGAGCCACGGCCGCACCTACGATGAGCAACGCTACAGCCCGTTGGACCGCGTGAATGCCGGTAATGTCGGGCAGTTGGGCATGGCCTGGACCACCAAGCTGGATATCGACAGCGGCACCGAGGCCACGCCGCTGGTGGTCGACGGGGTGATGTACACCACTGGGGCCTTCAGCATCGTTTATGCGATCAATGCCGCCACCGGCGAGTTGCTGTGGAAATACGATCCGAAAGTACCCGCCGAAAACCTCAGCCAAGGCTGCTGCGGCCCGGTCAATCGCGGCGTGGCAGTGTGGCAGGGCAAGGTCTATGTGGGCAGTTTCGATGGGCGCCTGATTGCGCTGGATGCGGGCACTGGCCAGCCGGTGTGGAGCGTCGACACCATCATCGATCGCAGCAAAAGCTACTCCATCACCGGCGCGCCGCGCATCGTCAAGGGCAAGGTATTGATCGGCAACGGCGGCGCCGAATTCGGTGTGCGCGGCTACGTCACCGCCTACGACGCCGATACCGGCAAGCAAGTGTGGCGCTTCTACACTGTGCCGGGCGACCCCAAGCTGCCAGCAGAAAATGCGGCGATGGCCAAGGCCATGAGCACCTGGGATGGCGACGGTTGGGTCAAGTGGGGCGGTGGTGGCACAGTCTGGGACTCGATGGCCTACGACCCGCAACTGGACCTGCTCTACGTGGGGACTGGCAATGGCTCGCCGTGGAACTATCGGTTTCGCAGCAATGGCAAGGGCGACAACCTGTATGTGTCGTCGATCCTGGCGCTGCGCCCGGATACCGGCGAGTACGTCTGGCACTATCAGGTCACCCCGCAGGACCAGTGGGACTTTACCGCGACCCAGCACATGATCCTCGCCGATATCCAGATTGAGGGCAGCGTGCGCAAGGTGATCATGCAGGCGCCGAAAAACGGCTTCTTCTATGTCCTGGATCGCACCAACGGCAAACTGCTGTCGGCGAAGAACTTCGTGCCCGTGAATTGGGCCAGTGGCATCGACCTGCAAACCGGGCGGCCGATCCTTACCGGCGCAGCGGACTATTCCAAGGAGCCGAAGGTGGTGCAGCCGAGTTTCCTCGGCGGGCACAATTGGCACCCCATGTCCTACAGTCCGAAGACCGGCTACGTGTACATTCCGGCGCAGTACACCCTGGCCGAATTGAAGGCGGCCAAGGCCCCGCAGTTCTTGCCGAATAAATCGGTGGTCAACTTTGGCCTGGATGTGCCGGACCTGCCGGAAGACCCGAAAGCCCTCAACCAGATCCGTGATGCCTGGAGCGGTGAGCTGATCGCCTGGGATCCGGTCAAGCAAGAAGCTGCCTGGAAGCAACCCTACGTCAGCGCCGGCAACGGCGGCACCCTCGCCACGGCTGGCAACCTGGTGTTCCAGGGCACGGCCGATGGGCGGGTGGTGGCCTACCGCGCCGATACCGGCAATCCACTGTGGGAGCACCGGGCCAACTCCGGCGTGATGGCGGGGCCGGTTACCTATACGGTCAATGGCGAGCAGTACGTGGCGTTTTCCGTGGGTTGGGGCGGGATCCTGCCGCTGTTGACCGGTCCGCTGACCAACAAGGGCAAAGTGCGGGCCGAGTCGCGGGTGATTGCCTTCAAACTGGGTGCCACAGGCCAGCTGCCACCGCCCAAGGCCGCGCCAGTACTGCCGACTACCCGCCAGGTACTCACGGCGACACCGGCGCAACTGGCCCAGGCCCGTGACATGTTCAACGGGCTGTGCGCCGGCTGCCATGGCCTGAACGCGATCAGCGGCGGGGTGGTGCCAGACCTGCGCTACCTGGATGACAACAAGCATGCGGCATTTCCAGCCTTTGTCAGCGGCGCGTTGATCAATAAAGGCATGCCGAACTTCTCCGACATTTTGCAGCGCGAAGACATGGAGTTGCTGCGCCAATACCTGGTCAAGCGTACCCAGGATCTGCAGGCCGATCTCAGCGCCGCTCACTGATCCCGTTTATCTCATGTGTGCCAGGCGACGCCTTTGGGCGGCGCCATGGCCGAGTGTTGCCTCCAATAACAATAACGGTACTTGCCATGAAAACACTTAGCATCCTGACCCTGCTCTTGAGCCTGGTTCCCTTGGCCCACGCCGACGTCAAGCCGGACCCCGGCGACTACACGGCCTTGCCCCAAGGCACCGATGTGGTGGTGCTGTACCAGCAGAACCCGCGGGGTGACAAGGTTTACTCCGGCGGCAAGAAAGTCGCCGACAACCTTGACCTGGACATGACCGTGGGCGTGTTGCGCCTGATCCACTTCACCGAGTTCTTCAACACCGGCCTGACCTGGGACCCGCAGATCGTCATTCCCTTCGGCTACCAGAAGATCGGCGCCAGCGACAGCAAGAACTCGGGGTTGGGCGACATCACGTTTGGCGGCACGGTGTGGACCATCGCGGACCTGGCCAATAACGAACACCTGGGTTGGTCGGCGTTTGTCACCGCGCCCACGGGCAGCGACAAGAACCAGGGATTTGCCCTGAGCAGCAACCGTTGGGCCCTGGATTTCCAGGTGGGCTACATCAAGGGGCTGACCGACAAAATCACCTGGGATGTGATTGCCGAGACCGAGTTCTACGGCGAGCAGCGCGCCACCGATGCCAAGAAGGACCCGCTGCTGCAACTGCACAACCACCTGCGCTACAACTTCACCCCCGAGACATATGCGGCTGTGTCCTATCGCCACAATTGGGGCGCACGCGAGACGCTGGACCATCAAACCCTGGCCACCAGCCGCAGCAATGGCACGCTGGGCTTTACCGTGGCCACGATGTTGGGCAAGCAAGTACAGGTATTAGGGCAATTGATGCATGACACATCGGTGCGCGAAGGGGTGAAGATCGATAATTCGCTGCAGTTTCGCCTGGCGTATTTCTACTGAAACCGGGGCCTTATTGTTGGGAGAGGATGCTCTCAAGCAACCCTGGAAATCGCTCAGCCAACACATCGGCCCGCAACGAGTTCATATGGGTGGTGCCCACGCTGCGCGTATGCACCAGCCCGGCGTCACGCAAAACCCGGAAGTGGTGAGACATGCTGGACTTCGGCCGCCCGCCGTCCAGCTCGCCGCAACTGGCTTCTTCCACCCCGGCCAGGCAGCGCACGATGTCCAGGCGCACAGGGTCACTCAGCGCGTAGAGCAGGCGTTCAAGGGTCAGGTCTTCGGGGGAGGGGTGTTTAAAGGCTCGCATGAAGCGAATGATAACAGGGCTGGCATTGATTACCATAGTTCGATTAAGATCGAACTATCGAATCAAACGTTACTCTCGTTTCAGGAGTTTTTCATGTCTGCATTATTCGAACCCTTCACGCTCAAAGACGTTACGTTGCGCAATCGCATCGCCATTCCGCCAATGTGCCAATACATGGCCGAAGACGGCCTGGTCAACGACTGGCATCACGTCCACCTTGCCGGTTTGGCCCGGGGCGGCGCTGGCCTGGTGGTGGTCGAGGCGACCGCCGTGGCCCCTGAAGGTCGGATCACTCCAGGTTGCGCGGGGATCTGGAGCGATGCCCATGCCCAAGCCTTTGTGCCCATGGTGCAAGCGATCAAGGCGGCAGGCTCGGTGCCCGGTATCCAGATCGCCCACGCCGGGCGCAAGGCCAGCGCCAACCGCCCATGGGAAGGTGACGACCATATCCCCGCAGACGACGCCCGTGGCTGGCAAACCCTGGCACCTTCGGCCATCGCGTTTGGTGCCAACCTGCCGAAAGTCCCCCAGGCCATGACCCTGGAAGACATCGCCCGGGTACAGCAAGACTTCGTCGATGCCGCACGCCGTGCCCGTGACGCTGGCTTTGAGTGGATCGAACTGCATTTCGCCCACGGTTACCTGGGCCAGAGCTTCTTTTCCGAGCACTCCAACCAGCGCACCGATGCCTACGGCGGCAGCCTCGACAACCGCAGCCGCTTCATGCTGGAAACCCTGGCGGCCGTGCGTGCAGTCTGGCCGGAAAACCTGCCGTTGACCGCGCGTTTCGGGGTTATCGAATATGACGGGCGCGACGAACAGACCCTGGAAGAATCCATTCAATTGGCCCGTCGTTTCAAAGATGGCGGCCTGGATCTGTTGAGCGTCAGCGTTGGCTTCACCATCCCCGACACCAATATCCCCTGGGGCCCGGCGTTCATGGGCCCAATCGCCGAGCGCGTGCGCCGCGAAGCCGATCTGCCGGTCACCTCGGCGTGGGGTTTTGGTACGCCGCAGTTGGCCGAAGGAGCGCTACAGGCTGGTCATCTGGACCTGGTCTCCGTGGGCCGTGCACACCTGGCCGACCCACACTGGGCGTACTTTGCCGCCAAGGAATTGGGGGTGGACAAGGCCTCCTGGACCCTGCCGGCGCCTTACGCGCATTGGCTTGAGCGCTATCGCTAAGCTGTAGGAGCTGGCTTGCCGGCGATGGTCGTCAACGATATCACTGGGCACCAGGATGAATGCGGTGCCTGGTTTTTTTCGCCGGCAAGCCAGCTCCTACAATAACTACGGTTTCAAATTTCGCATTGACGCGAAGGATGTCGCTAGCCGGCGGTAAATCAGATCATCGTCCAGATCGATATCTCCATCGCCGTCGGCATCTTTTCGACTTGTGGCGATAATGCTGCGGTAACTCCAATATTGATCTGGATTTGCCGCGGTCACGGTAAAGTCAGGCCGGGTAAGGTCTCGGTTGCCTTTATTAAAGTGCATGATGTTGACATCTTTTACATTGCTGCCATCAAAGGCAATCAAGATACGGTCAAACAGTCGCTTGCCCTCATGGAATGGGCTCAATGTGACCATCTGCGTTACAAAGTTGGCGGCATTTATGTAATAGCTTCTATCCTCGTCGTCATGTTTTCCGTCGCCATCTGCATCATTGGTCCCGCCAACCGCGTCGTACTGCCAGTTGTCATTACTCGAATAGATCACTACGCGGGCATTGGGGGCATCCAAGTTATAATTGCCTTCGTCATAGCGAGACATTACAACTTCAGGGTTGCCAGCACCGTCCATATCTCTGAATTCATAAAGTTGTTTGTGGTTCATCTCAGCACCCAATCTTTTAAGTAACTGTCGATGCCAAGCTAAGGCTGGTGTGCCTTAAACGTCTACTGTCATATTTCACAGGTGTCTGCTTATCCAGTGACCTTTCATGACGGCCATGAAAAGTACAATCTTCCATCCGGAACGTGCATTTTGCGCTGCGACCAAGCGCCACATACTGGTCGCGTCGTTACGAACGTTCCCGGTTGTTTTAAGCCTCCTGTCCCGTGAGCGGGGTGCAGGCTGGCCAGGAATGGGGATATCCAATAATAAAGAGAGCACCCATGAAAAAGCCAAATCCTCTGCTGGAAGACCTCAAGTCGGTCTTGCCCACCATTGCTGCCAATGCCTTCACCGCCGAGCATGATCGGAGCGTGCCTGCCGAGAACATCGCGTTGCTCAAGGGGATCGGCATGCATCGCGCGTTTTTGCCAAAAAAATACGGTGGCATGGAAATTTCACTGCCGCAGTTTGCCCAGTGCATCGCGCTGTTGGCCGGCGCTTGCGCGAGCACCGCGTGGGCGATGAGCCTGCTGTGTACTCACAGCCATCAGATGGCAATGTTTGCGGCAAAGTTGCAGGACGAGGTCTGGGGCACAGACCCCGACGCAACCGCCAGCAGCAGTATCGCGCCGTTCGGTCGTACCGAAGAAGTGCAAGGTGGCGTGACCTTCAGCGGCGAGATGGGCTGGAGTTCGGGGTGTGACCATGCCGAGTGGGCGATCATGGGCTTTCGTCGCAAAAATGCCCAAGGCACCCAGGATTATTGCTTCGCCGTGCTGCCGCGCAGTGACTACACGATTCGTGACGACTGGTTTGCCGTGGGCATGCGTGGCAGCGGCAGCAAGACCTTGATCGTCGACCAGGCCTTCGTCCCCGAGCACCGTATCCAGAAGGCCAGGGACATGATGGAAGGCCAGTCGGCCGGCTTTGGCCTGTACCCCGACAGCAGGATTTTCTTCGCCCCGTACCGTCCGTATTTTGCCAGCGGCTTCTCTACCGTCAGCCTGGGGATCGCCGAGCGCATGCTCGAGGTGTTCCGCGAAAAAACCAAAAACCGTGTGCGTGCCTACACGGGTGCGGCGGTCGGCGCAGCGACCCCTGCACTGATGCGCCTGGCCGAGTCTACCCACCAGGTGGCCGCTGCCCGGGCGTTGCTGGAAAAGAGCTGGGAGGAGATCGCCGAGCACAGCGAACGCCACGAGTACCCGAGTCGCGGCACCCTGGCGTTCTGGCGGACCAACCAGGGCTACGCCACCAAAATGTGCATCCAGGCGGTGGACCGGTTGATGGAGGCGGCAGGCGGTGGCGCCTGGTTTGAATCCAACGAGTTGCAACGGTTGTTCCGCGACGCTCATCTCACCGGGGCGCATGCCTATACCGACTACGACGTTTGCGCACAGATCCTGGGGCGTGAACTGATGGGCCTGGAGCCGGACCCGACAATGGTCTGACCGACCACTCTTTACCTATAAGAACAATCAGGGCAGGGCCATCGGCCTGCCCGGGAGTCTTGCATGTCTATTGAAAATCCAAGCAGCGCATTCGATACCCGCGCGTTTCGCCGCGCCCTGGGCAATTTCGCCACCGGTGTCACGGTGGTTACGGCGGCTGATGCCAGCGGGCGCAAAGTCGGTGTGACCGCCAACAGCTTCAACTCGGTGTCCCTGGACCCGCCGCTGATCCTGTGGAGCATCGATAAACGCTCGACCAGCCACGAAGTGTTCGAGACTGCCAGCCACTTTGCGGTGAACGTGCTGGCCGCCGATCAGATCGACTTGTCCAACAACTTCGCCCGGCCCAAGGAGGATCGCTTTGCCGAAGTCGAGTACCAGGCCGGCGAGGGCGGCGCGCCGATTCTGGCTGACTGCTCGGCACGCTTTGAGTGTGAGAAGTACCAGCAGGTAGACGGGGGTGACCACTGGATCATGATTGGCAAAGTGGTCGCGTTCGACGACTGTGGTCGCTCGCCCCTGCTGTATCACCAGGGCGCCTATTCCATGGTGCTGCCGCACACCCGCATGACCAAGCGCGAGGAAGGCCAGGCACCGAGCAGTCATTTCCAGGGCCGCCTGAGCCATAACCTTTACTACCTGATGACCCAGGCACTGCGGGCCTATCAGGCCAGCTACCAACCGCGCCAACTGAGCACCGGCCTGCGCACCAGTGAGGCGCGGATGCTGATGGTGCTGGAGAACGACGCTGGCCTGAGCCTGGCCCAGTTGCAGCGCGAAGTGGCAATGCCGGCACGCGAGATCGAAGAGGCGGTGAACAACCTCAAGCGCAAGGCGTTGGTACGCGACGATCAGGAGCGGGTCAAACTCACCCCCAAGGGCATCGACGAAACCGAGTCGCTGTGGACCATCGCCCGCGAGCAGCAGGACCAGGTCTTCAGCCAATTCAGCGATGAGCAGTTGGAGACCTTCAAGACGGTGCTCAAGGCGGTGATCCAGCACTGATTGCTCAGTCCAGGTGCTGGAAATGCTTGACGATAAAGTCGATAAACACGCGGGTCTTGGCCGGCAGGTGGCGTCGTGAGGGATAGACCAGGTTGATTTCCAGGCGGGGCAGGTGCCAGTCGCACAAGACCGGCACCAGGCGCCCGGCGACGATATCGTCGTGTATCACGTAGGTAGGCTGTGCGAGGATGCCCAGGCCTTGCAGCGCCAAGGAGCGCAACAGATAACCGTCGTTGGACTCCAGCGCAGGAGTGACGGGTACGGTGATGGTCTGGTCGTTGCGCTGGAAAGTCAGCTCGTAGGGATCGCTGGCATAGGTGTAGAGCAACAGTGGGTGGTCAGCCAGGGCCTGTGGGTGTTCCGGGTGGCCGCAGCGCTCGAGGTAGTCTGGCGCTGCGGCCAGCAGGCGACGGGTGTCGGTCAGGCGGCGGATCACCAGGCTGGAGTCGGGCTCGCTGTCACGGGTGCGCAGGGCGACGTCGATGTTGTCGTCGATGATGTCGTGGTAGCGGTTCTCGGCCACGATATCCAGGCGCACATCCGGATATTGCGCCTTGAACCTGGGCACCAGCGGCAGGATGTGTTGCAGGCACAGGGACAAGGACGCGGTCACGCGCAACACCCCGGCCGGATGGTTTTTGCTTGCGCTGACCGCCTCGGTCGCACCTTGCATCGCCGTGAGGGCCGCCTTGGACTGGGTATAGAACGCCTGGCCGACTTCGGTGACGAACAGGCGCCGGGTACTGCGTTCTATCAGCCGCACGCCCAGGCGATTCTCCAAGGCCGCCAGGTGCCGGCTGGCGGCGGCACTGGACAGGTCCAGGGCGTCGGCGGCCTTGGTCACGCTGCCCAGTTCCACGACCTTTACAAACAACTCATATTCGGTCCAGCGATCCATCAGCATTGCTCCGCTGCGCGCAAGTGTGTTTTCCATCTACAGAGTTTTTCGGGTGTGTGGTGCCGGTTAACCTTTTTTTGCCCCAGGCAGTCTAGCCGTTGGGTGCAGGGAAAAACTTGATCGGAGTCGAAATGAGCAAGAATCTGGATACAGTGAAGAAGTACTTCAAGTATTGCGTCGATGGGAAGGATGTTGAGCGTGTCGCGCAGTTTTTTGCCGATGATGTGGTGGTTCATCGCCCCGATTGCCCGGCGCCTATCATCGGTGTCGAACCTTTCAAACAGGCCTTGCGCCTGAACGTCACCGAGCGCTACGACTCGATCGTGACCACCTTCCAGAAAGAGGTCGTGGCCGGCGATGTGGTGGTGGTAGCGCTGATGCATCACGCCAAGGGCTCGAACACCTGGCATGGCTTTGATGTGAGCGGCAAGGACTTGGCCTGGAGCGCGCTGACCTATTTTCGCTTCAATGCCCAAGGCAAGGTGGTCGAGGAAATCGTCGAGCGCAATGAGCTGTTCATGGCCAGGCAGCTCGGCATTTTTACCAACGGCGCCTAGCACTTTGCGCGGGGCTGCCGGGCCCCGCGCAAGCGCGCTGATTGTCACGGCGATCAGATAAAATCGAACAGAACCTGGGCAGGCAACCGGGACTTTGACAGGCGCGCGTTGAAGTCTTCGTTGCTGCGATAACCCAGGCTCACCACGACTGTGCTGGTAAACCCGCGTTCGCGCAGGCCCAGTTCGGTATCCAGCACCTTGCTGTCGAAACCTTCCATGGGTGTTGCATCAAGGTCCAGTGCCGCAGCCCCCAGTAACAGGGTACCCAGGGCCAGATACGTTTGTTTTTCCATCCAGTGCTGGACGTCCTTGAGGTCGTAGCGATGCAGGTTGACAAAGTTGCGTCGTCCTCGGTCCTGGCCTGCCTTGGCTTGCGCGTCGTGAAAGCGCCCATCGCTGGCCTCTTGACTGAGCAAGGCCTGCAGGTACTCCTCGGACATCTGGGTGCGGGTACACAGCACCAGCACATGGGAGGCGTCGAGGATTTTTGCCTGGTTGAAGCCAAAGGCACCTTCCACACTGTGGGCAATGCGCGCCTTAGCGTGCTCACTTTCAGCGATCACAAAGTGCCAGGGTTGCGAGTTGACCGACGAGGGACTGTTGCGCAGTTGTTCCAGCAAGGGCTCCAGGGTGGTTTTGGGAATCTTGCGTGAAGCATCGAAGAGTTTGGCGGTGTATCGGCGTTTGGAAAGCGTGAGCATGTCCATCATTAGATCCCCTCTGTTAGCTGAAGGTTTTGAATTGAGTTGCTGTGGTGTCCACCCCCTTGAAGCGGGGGTGGACCGGGCTGCTTTCAGGCAATGGCCTGGTAGAAATTCACTTGTGCCTCATCCAGGTAGGCGAGGATCTTCGCCGGCAGGCGCTCGGTAGGCTTGGCCGGGCCGAAGGCCTTGTAGAGGGTTTCAAAATGCGCGTGCAGGTCCTCGACGCTTTGCCATTGTTCATTGAGGAAAAACTTGTTGGGGTTCTCTTCGTCCTGGTGCCACTGATAAACCACGGCCTTGTCATGCTGGTGCGTGAGCTTTTGCGAAACGGCGGCTACATCACGGAAAAACTCGGCCTGTTTACCGGCTTTGATGGTGCCGCTGAACACTAGATAGAGCATGGTGGATTCCTCATTGGTAGGGCATTGCAGAAAGCCTGCAACGCCAAGTTATTCCCCGTGGACAAAGGCTTGTAGCCCGCCCGTGGCGAATTCAGAATGCGTGAAGTGCATCGAAAGACGCGCCTGTTCAGGCCAGCGGCGCCAACCAGCCACGCAAGGTTTGAGGGTGCCTTGCCAGCCAGTCGCTCGCGGCTTCGTCAGCCGACTGTTCGCCACGATTGAAGGCATCGTCGAGCTCGGCAACGATGGTGTTCGACAGGCGAATATTGTCCAGCACCTGGATCTCGGCGGTCGTCAGCAGCGCCAGGCGATCCTCGCGCGCCAGCAGCACGGCGCGGTCGACGCTGCCGAGCAAACCCTTGGGGTCCTTGAGGTCGCGGATGTGATAGCGATGATGCAGGAACTGTGGATGCCACAGCGGGACGATGCCCCATCGCCGCTGGCGATACAGGGCCTCAAAGGCGTCAATGCAATCATCCTGGGTGCCTGTACGGAACAGGTACCCGGCGCGGCCCAAGCCGTACTCGTCCATGATTTTCAGCGAGAACCGGGTAATCCCGGCGCCTGGCCCGATGCCCTGGATCAGTGGGTTCATCCGGGCGCGGACTTGAGGTTTGAGCAGGTCCTCGATGGAGGCCACTTCGTGCTCGTTCACGTAGTCAGGCACCCCCCACAATGCATAGGGCTCGTAATGCAGGCCCAGTTCACGGGTAGGCGTCACCGCGTCGATCGTCTGCTTGTAGATCCCGTGGCTGAAAGGAATCCAGGCTGAGGCAATCATGTCGATCGTGCCTTCGCGCAGTCGCTTGAAGTTGTCTTCGTGCAGGGCATATTGGCGCTCCACGGTCAGGCCCATGTGTTGCATGACCTGCGCGACTACCGCTGCAGTAGCGCGGTGGAACGACAGGTCGGTGACGCCCAGCCGTACACGCCGTGAGCCGTTGGCGATGTTGGCCCGGGCGAAGTCTTGATGGGTCACGGGCAGTTTTTTACCCGGACGCCTTGGTGTGGTTTTACCCATGGTTGTGCCTTCAGGATGATGAGCGGTGAGGGGGCTGGTCCGTTGCCTAGCGCGTGGGCGCCGGCGCCGCGTCAATCTTCACCCGCAGCAGGCTGTAGGGTTTCTGGCGCAGATCCTTGCCTGCGTGAAAAATGCCCTGGCGATGCAACTGGTTGGCCATGAAATACAGATAGCCGTCGGGGCCGATCGACAGGGTGTCGGGCCAGAGCACACGCGGGTCGTGGACGATGGTCTGCCACTGCCCATTCGCCAGGCGTTTGCGCACGCTGTTGTGTTCATAGTCGCCGGCATAGAGGGCTCCGGAAGCGTCTGCCTCAAGCCCATCGGAGGCGCCTTTTTCGCCCAGGTCCTGGACTGCCATGTCGAGCCGCGTTTCGCTGACCGAAGGATCCCGCAGCAGCGCGGTCGGTACCGAGTACAGATGGCGGCTGGACAGCGGGCAGAAGTACAAGGTCTGGCCGTCAGCCGACAGGGCGATGCCATCGGACGCTACTGCAAAGGGCCGGGTGCTGCCGTCGGCGTTGCGAACCTGTAAGACCTGGCCTTCGACCTTGGGTACGAAGGTCGGATCTACGGAGGTCGAGGTGGCGCCACTGAGGCGGCGGATGGCGGTACCGCTGGCAATGTCCATGACGATGATCGCCCCGGGACCGCTGAGCGAGGAGTCGGTGATATAGATCACGCCTTCGTCCCCCACCCGAAAGTCAAAGCGCATGTCGTTGACGTAGGTGCTGGGCAGCATCACGTTTTTCGGGAAGACCAGGGTCTTGACCACTTTATTGCTGGCCAGGTCGACGGCCACCAGCTTGGCGCCGCCTGGTGTTGGCGATGCGAAGCCGGGGGCGGCAGTATCCAGGATCCAGATACGCCCGCGACCATCGGCCACCACACTTTGCACGCTGATAAAACCCTTGGCCGGGTCGTTCGGGTTGGCCTGGTTCATCGCCAGGTCAGGATAGGGCACGACCTCGCCATTGCGCAGTTCACCAACGGTGAATGGCACCGCGTCGCCCCATCGTGGAAAGTTGACAAAAATCCGCCCGTTTTCGGCAACGCTAACGCCAGTAGGCATGGCGTCGTGGAAAGCGAACACCTGCTCGATGACGCCAACGGTTTGTTCACTGGGCAACGACGAGCGCTGGGCCGCATGGCTGTCGAGGGCAATCGTCAGGGCCAGGGCCGACCAGATAAAGGGGTGCTTGAGGTGCATGAAGAGCTCCAGGATCAGCAGGTAAGGGCGCGTTGTGGCCCATGGTGTGCGTTCCCGGCATGTGGAAAAAGCCACTAATGGCGCTAACAGTTTCATCGCAATCGAGAAAGTGCAGGTGTTGTTTGCCAGCCAACAGTCAATCAACAGTTTGCTGGTTTACGGGGCAGTGGAGTGTTCACGGGGCCATTGCGATGCAAGGACTCAAGGGGTTTTCAATCTTGGCGTGACTCCTGCAACGGCGCTTGCCTGGCTGTTTAACGCAAGACCGCGGAGCACGGACCACCGCACGCGCCTTCCAACGATAGGAGCAGTCCCTATGAGCGTGCATAAACTACGACCAGCGCAGGCTGTGAAATGGCCCGCCGAGTGGGTAACGGGCCTGCCCGAGGCCCTGGAGCAATTGCAGCGCTGGGCCCAGGTCCGCCCGTTGCACTGCGCGTTGCGCCACAAGCGGCATGGCCGGTGGTATGCCTGGCGCTGGATCGATGCCCTGCGTGATGTGGAGCGCCTGGCCGATGGGTTGCGCCAGCACGGGTTTGGCGAGTATTCGCGGTTGGTGGTGAGCGGGCCCTTCGAGCCCAATCTGTTGCTGCTGGCCCTGGCGGCCCAGGCCATTGGCGGGCAGGTGTTGACGCTGTCTGACACCCTGCAACCCAGTGCGCTGCACGGGCAAATCTGGCGGGTGCGCCCCAGCCATGCCTATGTCCCGGACCGTCAGCAGTTGCAGCATTGGCTCATGGTCGTTGGTAGCAGCGCCGCCCCGCAGGTGTTGATCAGCGATCAGCAAGTGCCTGGCAGCGAGGTGGTTGGCTTCGCCCGGCTGATCGGCCCGGTGGAGGCGCTGCAACGCCTGAATCGTTGGTGGCAGCCCAGCGGCGAAACCGCGTTATGGAGCGAGGAGGGCACGCACTGGCAAGGTGGCCTGGCGGTGCTGTTCGAACAATGGCTCAACAGCGGCCAGGGCCTGGCTTTTGCGCAAAGTCCCGGCTCTGCCCGGCGTGACCGCAGCGAGGTGGCGCCCACCGGTTTGCTGTTGTCGCCGGCCAGGTTGCAGCACCTGGCTGACGAGATCCAAGGCAGCCTTGAGCCCCGCAGTACCTGGCGCCGGCGCTTGCACGACTGGGCCCTAGCCCACCCGCAGAGCGGCCTGCACCAGTTGATCAGAAACCAGCTGCGACGGCGCCTGGGTTTGCAGCGGTTGCAGTTTATCTGGCAGGCCTCCAGTGTGCGCCAAGGCGGTCAATGGCTGGATGAACTCAAACGCGATAGTGCATGATCGGGCAATGCGTCACACGGCGGCGTCCCAGGTGTTGGGCGCCAGGCAATTGGCATGATATTTATCCGGGCATACGGTAAGGGCGCATTTACATGAGTGAAACCGAACGCGGACAGGCGACAAAGGCCATCCGCAACGCCGATGTGCTGATCATCGGTGGGGGGCTGAGCGGCACGATGCTGGCCGTGCAGTTGCTGCGTTTGCCTGGCACCCGGCAGATTCTGGTGATCGAGCCGCGCGCGGAGCTTGGGCGCGGTGAAGCCTATAGCGCGGTGGAGCTGGGACACACCCTCAATGGCAACGCGGCGCGCATGAGCGTGGACCCGGACAACGCCGATGACTTGACCCAGTGGCTGACCGAGTACATCGCCGCCGGCGGTTGGCCAGAGTCGGACCAGCAACCTGTGCCTGTGAGCGAGCTGTTCCCACCCCGGGGGATTTTTGGCCTGTACGCGCAGCAGCGCCTGGCGCAGGCCCGGGCGGGGTCGGCGTCGACGGTGGAGCATGTTCGCGCCGAGGTCGTCGACGTGCAGGTGGAGCCGGTGGGTGTGCGCCTGACCCTGGATGACGGCCAGCAATTGCGCGGCGCCCAGGCGGTACTGGCCACGGGGATGTTCCCCGCGGCGCGCACGCCACAAACCCAATCCAGCGGCTTGAATGCGGCGGCGGTTGACCCGTGGGATGTGCAGGCGATGACGCAACTGGACCCCCAGTCGACGGTGCTGATCATCGGCTCCGGCCTGACCATGGTCGATGCCGTGGTGTCCCTGGAGCAGGCCGGCCATCGCGGGCCGATCGAGATCTTTTCGCGCCATGGCCTGTTGCCCCATGTGCGCCGACAACCACCGGCCTGGGCGGATTTTCTCGCTGAAGATCACCGCCTGCGCAGCCCGCTGCAATTACTGCGGGCAGTGCGCCGTCAATGCCACAGCGCCCAGGCCCAGGGCATCGACTGGCAAGCGCCACTGGATACCGTGCGTGCCCATATCGGCCGTTTGTGGAGCCAGGCCAGCGAACGCCAGAAACGCCAGTTCGTGCGCCATGTGCGACCCTGGTGGGAGAGCCATCACCATCGCTCGCCACCCCTGAGTGCGGAGTTGGTGGCGCGGTTGCACGAGCAAGGGCGCCTGCGGATCCATGCTGCGTCGTTCCTGGGCCTGGAGCCCACAGTAAACGGCGTGGTGACCCTGCGCCTGCGCCGTCGGGGCGAAGAGCACATCACCCACGTCAGTGGCGCGGCGTTGATCAACTCCAGCGGGATCGAATATGACTGGCGCCGCGTGGCCCGGCCTTTGCCCCGGCAACTGCTGGCACGCGGCTTGATCAAACCCGGGCCATTGGCGTTGGGGATCGCAGCGGATGCCTCGGGGGCAGTGCTGGACGCGCAGGGAGTGGCCAGTGAGCGACTCTTCGCCATGGGCCCACCGCTGCGTGGGATGTGGTGGGAGAGCACGGCGGTGACGGATGTGGCAATCCAGGCCAAGGCACTGGCATGTCGTTTAGGAGCCTCCGCTTACCACCTTTAGCTTCTGCAGGATTGCGATGCAGATGCACGCGTCCTGAAAAGCCGTCCCGACCGAAGAAAAAATCGTGGTCTCGCGTTGGTGAACGGCATACTGGCTGTTCAGCATTTGAGCAATGGATATTGAGTTTTGGTGATAATCCCCAGCCTCTTCAATCGCGGCTTTTCGATCCTCCACCATTAAGATCGTCCGGTGCAGAAGCTCCAACGGGAACTCACGCGACACCAGTGTGTGCTTGCCTATCGCGTTTATATGGGCGCCCTTTGCTACGTCGCAGGCAGAGAACAAGGGGGCTGCGCAAGTGGTCGCCGTGCAGATGATGTCGGCGCCTGAGACTGCCTGGCGCACGCTATGGTGGCTGATGTATTCAATCTCACGGACGAACCGGTTTTTTGCGTCAGCTATAAAACGCTCTGTACTTGCCTGGCTTGTAGAGCAGACGGCCACCTGCTTTATCTTTCTGACGCTCAACACAGCCTCAAATACCGCCATTGCCTGAGCACCTGCGCCGATGACGGCAACTTTTTTGGAGTGGGCCATTGCCAGCAAATCAGTCGCCAATCCTGCAGTGGCACCGGTGCGTAGAGCGGTTATGGCTGCTGCATCCATTTGGGCTTTTATCTGCCCTGTAGCGCCATCTTGTATAACAATCACTCCACCTATAGATGGTCGTCCATAGGCTTTGTTGAGCAAGTGATGAGATACAATCTTCACCATAAATAGATTGTGAGCGTGAGAGTAGTAGGGCATTACTCCAAATGTTGCATGTTTTTCCTGGACTCTCACGATAGTTCGCGCAGGGTTGTTGTCGCTTGAACTGCTGTATGACCGATAGTTTTCACGGAGTACGTCAATCGCCTCTTCCATACTGATGGTGTTTTTTATCAAAGACTCATCGAGGATTTTCATAGGCCAATCACCCCAAGGGTACTTGGTCGAGAGCAATCAGAAAGCTGCGCTCGTAGGATAAACATATTTGCCCGTTGGCCTTGAGCCCTTTTGTCCGGACCGTAACTATGCCTTGCCCGGGGCGACTGGCGGAGGGGCGTTTGTGGATGACTTCGCTTTCTGCATACAAGGTATCGCCAACAAAAACCGGGGCTATCAGACGGACATTATCCCAGCCCAAATTGGCAATTGCTTTTGCGCTCGTGCTCGCCAGGCTCATCCCGCCAACAATTGAAAAGGTCACCAGGCTCGATACCAGTATTTGCCCAAATTCGGTGTGCTTTGCATATTCTGCATTGATGTGGGCGGGGTGGTTATTCATACAGATTAACGACATCCAGACGTTATCCGCTTCTGTCACCGTGCGGCCTGGCCGGTGTTCAAATATGTCGCCAATGATAAAGTCTTCGAAGCCAAGCCCATGATCCTCACGATAGCGTCCGGGACCGACTTTGGTTAGTTTACTTAGTGCCTTGCTGCCGGGGAGCGATTGATTGATGTTCATGCTGGCTTCCTATTGGTTCTTGAGAGCGATTCGTTAATTGCCAAAAGCCTGCGGGCCATGATTTCGAAAGGAGGGCCGAGCATTTCCCCATCTAAGGTGGATATTGCTGTTGTTGGTTCGGCTGCTTCGAGGCATTTGATAATGGCTCGTGCTTTTTTCAGTTCGATTTCTGTCGGGGTAAATAATCTATTTATCAGTTCTACCTGAGTTGGATGAATGGCAATTTTCCCCGAATAGCCAAATTCTTTGGCCAGTTCGATTTCTGCTCTCAGCGCTTTTTCGTTGTTCAGTTTGAAACAGGGCGAGTCAATGACCATTAGCCCCATGCTGAGGGCGGCGATGGCTATATCGCACTTGATTTGGGTAAGTGCGCGCTCTGCAATTTTGAAATTGATCTCTGATGAGAGGTCAGCACTACCTAAAATCAAGCCGCGCAGGCTTGTTCTTTCATTGATAATGGAGTCGATGCAGCGCAATCCTTTTAACGTTTCGATGATTGCAAAGGTTTTTACTCGTTGGCCAGTAGCGCATGTCAATTCATTAAGGACTTTCAGTTCGCCGGCTGACTCTACTTTGGGGATGATTAAATATTCGGGGGTGATGTTGTGGTCCAACAAAAAAACCAGGTCTCTGATGCCTTCGGATTTGGTGAGTGTGTTAACTCTTATCGCTAGATTGCGTCGGTTGCGAATAGAGTGGTCCAATGCCAGCAGTTGCTCGCGTGCAAATTGCTTTTTGCACATGGGGACTGAGTCTTCCAAGTCCAGTAATACGATGTCGGCTTTAGATTCAATGATTTTCCGTTCTATATGCTTTTGGCTCGCGGGCATGCATAGCCAACTTCTAGTCAATGTGTCCATATCAAGCCTCTCTTTTCAGAATGAGAAGTGCTGTGACTACACCAAGTCCACTGAGGCATGCCGTGAGCAGTGCCACAGTTTGAATACCGTAAGGGATAAAAAAAGTCGCAAGAGCGCCAAATGTTAATGCTACCAATTGTTGCAGGAAGCTAAATAACATCATTGGATTGGCGCCGGGTAACCCGTTTACTGCCATGGCTGCTGTACATGGGTAGAGCGTCGCCTGGGCGTACCAAATAACCAAGTAGCCGCCAATAACCAAGTGGATTGACATGTTTTGCCAGGCGGCCAAAAACAACACGCTGCTCGAGGCGACTAATAGGCAGGCGACAAAAATTGATAATTGGCAAACACTGACAGCACTCAAGGCTCGCCTTACCGTGAATGCACCTAAGTAATAAGCCAGCCCCAGCCACAAGCCGAAGGTGCCATAGTCGGCGCTATTCCAGCGGAAGTTTGAATGAAATACATACGCCCCGATACCTTGATAGACAATAAAAATCCCATAGCCGCAGCCTCCTAAAATGACGGGTAGATAGAAGCTGGGCTGGGTTGCAATGGCATAGTATTTCGGCGTTAATGCGGATTCTTTTGCCAGTGTGTCCAGTTTGTAAAGGTGGCTGCGTATGTTAAGCGCTAGTGCGCTGATAAGTATCACTGCGATGATCATTAGGCATGGCAGCGCAATCCAGTTAAGGCTTGACACCAGAAAACCGCCCACTACTTGCCCGCCGATAAGCGCAAGAATAAATGAATAGGATAATACAGACAGGTTTTTCGCAAGGGCCGCCCCTGATGAGATGTCCGTTAACAGTGCCCTGCCGATCAGAGCACATCCACCAGCACCTAAACCTTGCGTGAATCGGGAGAAAAAGAATGCCTCGGGGCCAAAACTGAATAAAGACAGCACGCTACCTACGAGTAAGATTGCGCAGCAAACGAGAACTGCAGTGTAGCGCCCGAAACTGCGAATGAGGCGTGACATAAAAGCTATCGGTAGTACAGCGCCACCCAAATAAAATAGTAGAATTTTATAACCCTTTGCTTCTTCTATATTTAGTTGCGGGGCGAGTTGGGTTGTTGCAGGTATATACAGTGTTACACCAAGCTGGGCGATTATGGTCGTGCAACATGCGAGAAGGAGTACCCGCTGGGTGGATGATGACATGTAAATTCCCTTTATTACGACGTCCTAAGGTACGGGGTTGCATCTACAGCATTGAGTTTACCGCTGTGCAAAACTGTTTTAAGTTGTCTGAGGCCAGGTTTGCCCTGAGCATGACGCGCAGGCCTGGAGTTGATCTGGGAACGACAGGATAAAATAACGGTGAGGTATAAAATCCAAGCTTCATGAGTTTTGTCGCAGTGGTGATTGCATGTTGCTCATCACTCATGGGAATCAACCTGATAGGTAATCCATCTCCTGCCAAGGTGGTCTTGATGTGGGTGTCGAACAGTTGGATATTGGTCGTCAATTTGTTTTGCAGGCGTTGCAGTTCTGTGGATTTATGTATTTTTGCGGACGCGATGATTGCACCCAAACCAGCTGTGTTGATTCGTTGGGACCAAGAGAGAGGGCCGCCAAATCGCAATAAGGCTGATTTGCCAATCGACGCATCAAAGAAGATCGCCCCGCCAGATGCACCAAAGCCCTTGTTCAATGATGCAATTATCATGGTATTGCTGTTGAGTGCGCCCATTGTATTGAGAACTAATCCGCAGCCATTTACGCCCTGTGCCGACAGGCCATGAGCTTCGTCATACAGAACAAATAAGCCGTACTTGTCTTGCAGGGTCATTAGTTCCGATATATTGGCGCATCCTCCCGTGCTATAGACGCCATCCGCGATGTAAGCAACCCGTTGCTTTTGCTTACAGCAGTCTTCCAGGAAGTTAAAGTCATTGTGCGGTGCTGTCATGACTTCGGATTCATCTGCACAAACGGCCTTCATCAAGCTCAAGCAGAAGTGTGCGGATTGGTCAAAGACCATTAGCGGCGGGATATTTTGTGTAAATACACCTGCAGCAAGTAAAGGAAGCATTGCTGCGGCGGCTGAAGCGCATGAAACCGTAGTCAGCACCTCGACGGAGAACAGATCTGACAGTGCAAGTTCTGCCTCTTCCAATAGAGGTAAACATATTCGAACGCGGGAAGTGGAGGAGTTTAAGGTTTGCGACGAGTCTAGTGCAGCTATTGCGCCCTTCAAGATTTCGATATTGGAGTCCAGGCCAAGGTAGGAGTAAGAGCACATGTTTATGAATTTGTGGTCATCGACTTGCATGAAACCGTCACTGAGGTTATCGGCGACAATTGCGCTCATTCGGGCTTCTTGTGTTCGACTCCAAAATAAATCACCGCCGGCCAGCATTTTTTTGATGTTTGAATAACGATTCATATTGCGCACCTGTCGCCCAAGGCAAAACGGATGACCATACTTTTCTAAGGAGTATTTTTTTACAATATGTTATGACGTGGTAGTTTTCCTGCATTTGCGTAGGCAAATTCCTCAAATGTTTTTCCGGCACCGTGCACAGGGCTTCACAAGCCCGTTTTGATAAACCCAGGCTTAAGCCCGAACACTTCCACCCCTTGGGCTGTCGATTGTCCCGTGGTGATTTTCACCCGCTCCACCGGCTGGTTCATGGCAGCCCGATATTGCACCGAAAGTCCGTCGTCCCCCTGGCTGATCGCCTGGGCCGGCACGATGATCGCCTGGGCATTGTTGTAGGTCACGATGGTCAGGCGTGCGCTCATGCCCAGGCGGACCCTTTGCAGCTGTTTCTCGGTCAGTTTGGGTATGGACAAGGTCACCGGAAATTGCGCGCTGCCCTGGCTGTCATTGGCGATCGCCAGGCCGCTGACCACGCTGACTGAGCCGCTCAGGCGCTCGCCATCAAACCCGTCGCCCATGACTTCCACCGGCTGGCCCTGATGCAGCTGGTTGATATCCAGTTCCGAGACTTTGGCAACGATTTTCAGGCGTTCGATATTGGCCAACCCGAACAGCACCTGGCCCTGGCTCACCTTGCTCCCCGCCTGTACCGGCGCGTTGTTGCTGGCGCCGCCTTGGGGGGTGGAGCTGCCCGGTGGGGGCACGACGATCCCGGAAAACGGCGCCTTGAGCTCCTGGCCGTCGAGTAGTTTGCGCAGGGCTTCGTACTTGACCGTGGCATTGGTCAGCTCCATATCCGCAATCTGGCGGTACTCGCCCTTGCCCTGTTCGAGGGCCGTTTGCAGTTCACTGCGCGCGGCGATCAGATCCAACTGTTGCTGTTGGGCCTGTTGCTTGAGGTCGTCCAGTTCGTTGCGCGGGATGATGCCGCGCTTGAACAGGCTGTCGCTTTCAACCAGTTTGCGCTGGGTGTTGTCGGCACTCATTTGCGAGGTGCGCAGGCTGCGCCGGGCGCGGCTGACGGTGGGGCCGCTGTCCCAGTCCTGCATTTCCTGCACGGTACGCCGGGCCTTGAGCTGCGCGGAGAGCGCTTCGCGCAGTTGTACTTCCAGGGTGGCCGGGTCCATGCGCAACAGGACCTGGCCGGTTTCGACCCGTTGACCCTCTTGCACCAGGTTGGCTTGCACGTTGCCATCAAAGGGCGCGGTCAGGATGACGGTGGCTTCCGGCTCGATCTTGCCGACCAGGCCGATCTGATGCACCAGGACGTCGCTCTTGACCTCCTGCCATTGCTCGGCCGTAGCGGTCTGGTTGGCGGCGGGCGTTGTGCGACTCAGCAGTACGAATCCGCCCGCGCCCAGCAGTATCAACAGTCCAGCGCCCAGCAGGGCTTTTCTAGTAGTCATTAAGGGCAATTTCCCAACTTTCCAAGGTCATGCCCAGCGTCAGGTCGAGCTGGGTCTGCGCATTGAGGTAAGCAATCAGGGCGTTGAGACGGGCGTTCTCGGCGTTGCGCAAGTCCGCTTCGAAGCTCAGCACCTGGAAGTTGGTGGAGCGCCCGGCGGCGAGTTTGTCGCGCTCGATCTCGATCTTGCGCCGGGACAGGTCCACGGCCCGCTGGGCAATTTCATACTGGCGCCAGCGGGTGCCAAGGTCGCGTACCACGTTATTGACGCTGCGCTCCAGTTCCTGGCGCGCGTCGGTGATCAGGATCGCCTGGTTTTCCACATCGACCCGTGCGCGGACTTCGGCCTGGCGGGTACTGATATCGCCGATGGGAATGCGCACCTGGACCCCGGCGTAACTGTCCCAGCGGCGGTTGCTGGTGCTGCCGGCGTCGTTGTCCGTGTTGGCCCGGATCTGATTGGCGCCGCCCACCAGGTCGACCTGCCAGCGCCCGGAATCCTTGGCCAGTACCAGGTTGAGGTCGGCCTGTTGGCTGCCCAGCAACGCCTGGAGATATTCGGGCTGCTGGTTTTGCGCGAGGTTGAAGGCCTCGCGCTTGTCGATGTCCATGCGTGTGGCTTCCAGGGCTTCGGTGGCACGGATCGGGGTCGCCAGGTCCAGGGCCAGCAGGCGCAGTAACGCCAGGCGGCTCATGTCCAGCTGGTTCTGGGCTTCCTCGACCCCCAGTTGCTGGGAGGCGATGTCGGCCTCGGTCTGCACGATTTCGAACTCGGCCATGCGCCCGGCATTGATCAGTGCCTTGTTTACGTCCAGCAGGGTGTTGGAGCGCTTGAGCGCTTCCTGGGTGATGCTCAGTTGCTCCTGGGCACGCAGCAAGTCGCGGTAGGTGGCGATGATCTGGCTGATGGTCTGTGCGACGTTGGCCTTGAGGTTCAGGCGGTTGGCCTGCTCGGACAGGCGTGACAGGCGCAGCGGGGCGGTGGTGGCGTCCCAGCCGGCGCCGCGCATCAGCGGCTGGATGATGGCCAGGTCCAGGCCATCGCTGCGGTAGCGCCCGGCGCGGTTGGCGTTGTTCAGTTGCTGGGTCCAGCCCATGCTCAGGCGGGTGCCGTACTCGCCGAGCAAGCTGGTGGTAGGTGACAGGTTGGCATTGCGGGCGCGGTCGTCGCTGCCTTGGGTGGTGCGGTAGGTACTGTTGAGCACCAGCTTGGGGTTGAAGGCATCTTCGGCCACCCGCAGGTCGAACTTCTGCGCCACCCGTTGCAGGTACGCGCTGCGAATCGCCGGGTTGTTGCGCAGGCCCAGGTACACCGCGTCGCCCAGGGTCAGGGTAGTGAGCTGGGCATTGAGCGAGACACTGCGCTCATAGCCGCTGCGCGTGGTGGTCGGCGCTGAAGGGCGGATCACGATATCGGCGGCCACGCAGGGCAGGCTCACCAGGGCCATCAGCCACAACAAGATATTATTCATCGCGCAGGGCCTCCACCGGCTGCAAGCGTGACGCCGAAACGGCCGGGTAGATCCCAAAAAACAACCCCACCAGCAACGTACTGCCCACTCCCAGGGGCAGCGCCAACACAGCCAGGGAAAACTGCCAGCCCGACAGCCAGGCGTATAGATAGGCTGCCCCCATGCCCAGTACCGCGCCACACAGTGCGCCGACGGCGGTGAGGGTGACGGCTTCGAGCAGGAACAGGTTGCGGATGTCGCGCTGGCGAGCGCCAAGGGCCATGCGGATGCCGATTTCCCGGCGGCGTTCCGAGACATTCATCAGCATCACATTCATCACGCCGACCCCGCCGCCCACCAGGGAGATGGCGCCCAGGGCCAGCAGCAGATAGGCGAATGTGCGGCTTTGCCGGGTCATGCCGTCGATCATTTGCTGGGGGATCTGGATCTCGACGGTGTGCTCCGTGAGTTGCGCGCCCAAGGCCTTGGTGGCGCCTGCCGCGATGCGCTCCATGTCCTGGCCGGCTGCAGCGCGCAGGACCACGCTGCCGACCTGGGGTGAGGAATAGATGCGCAGCATGCCTGGGGCAGGGATGAACAGTGACTCGTTGGTTTGCACCGGGATCAGCATCGACCGTGGCTGGTTCTGCAGGATGCCGATGATGAGGAACAGATAGTCGTTGACCCGCACCCGGTCGCCCAGGCGCAACGGGTCACCGGGCGCGCTTAACGCCTGGGCGATCTGGTCGCCGATCACCGCGAAGGTTTCGCCGCTGTCGAATTCGGACAGGAAGCGCCCTTCACGCAGCACCAGGCGCATGGCGTCCTTGAGACCTGGGGTGCTACCAACCAAGCCGGCGTTGGTGGTGCGGCCATGAAAGACGACCGGCCCGCTGAACGAGGAAATCGCGCCGATGTGGGCGATGCCCGGCACCGCCTCGCGTACGGCTTGCAGATTGAGGCGGGTGGGCATATGCGCGGTGCTGTTGCCCTTGGGTGGGAACTGCGCCACCAGGGTGTCGGTGCCCATGTCCTTGAAAATCATCGCTGCATCTTCGGCGGCGTTATGCCCGATATTGATCAGCGCGACCACCGATGAACTGCCGATGACGATCCCCAGCAAGGCCAGGATCGAGCGCTTGCCCAGGGTTCGCAGGCTGACAAATGCTTCATGCAACAACTGGCTCAGGCTCTGTTCGACCCGCAGGCTCATACGCATTCAGCCTCATGGACCACGCCGTTGCGCACCAGGATCTGGCGCCTCAGGCGTGCGGCGATATGCGCGTCGTGGGTGACGATGATCAAGGTGACACCCTGCTCGCGGTTCAGGGCCAGCAGCAGGTCCATGATGTCCTGGGCGGTGTGGCTGTCGAGGTTGCCGGTGGGTTCGTCAGCCAGAATCACCGCCGGTGCGCCCACCAGCGCCCGGGCAATGGCCACCCGCTGGCGCTGGCCGCCGGACAGGTCGGCGGGGCGGTGGTGGGCCCGTTCGGCCAGGCCTACCTGCTCAAGCATATGGAGGGCCCGCGCCACCGATTCCTGGCGCGACACACCGCGATAGGCCAGGGGCAGGGCGACGTTATCCAGGGCGCTGAGGCGCGGCAGCAGGTTGAAGCTCTGGAACACAAAGCCGATCTGTTGGTTGCGGATCGCGGCCAGTTGATCTGGCGTTGCGTGGAAAATGTCATGGTCGGCGAAGCGATAGGCGCCGCAGTCGGGCAGGTCCAGCAGGCCGAGGATATTGAGCAGAGTGCTTTTGCCGGAGCCCGAAGCGCCGAGGATGCCGCAGCTGTCTCCACGGGCGATGGACAGGCTGACATCATTGAGAATGGCCAGGTGCTGTCCGGCCAATTGATAGCTTTTACCGATGCCTTGCAGGGAAATAAAGCCTGGGAGCGTTGGGGTATCTGTCATCATGACTACGCCTTGCGCTGCGGCAATCCGACCTGCTCCTGAAAATTTTTGTAACATCTTCAGGGCCTGCGTGGCGGCTGCCAACAGCTGGTTTTTATTCTTGTTTTAAAAATATTGTTTGAATAGTAACCGTGATCCAGCGGCTTCGCCAGCCACAGAGATAGAGCGGTTTTTCTGCTGCTAGAGCCGATACCGGTGGCTTGAAAACGCCCGGGCCAACCCTTGGCAAACCGTTGCGAGGGTAACCATCAGTGCGTTTGGATAGTATGGTGCAGTGTCACTACTTGCTTTCGAGCACCCGCCCCGGTATAAAAAATCAAATTTTTTTTTAAAACATATTTCCCCCGTGGAACTTATATGGTCGCGAAGAAACTCAGCGCTCCAAATGTAACCAAGACTCGACTGCTGGATGCGACAGAGGCTCTCTTCATCAAATACGGCTACGACGCCGTGTTATTGCGGCAAATCACTGAGAAGGCTCAGGTCAACCTCGCCGCGGTAAATTATCATTTCGGGGACAAGGACTCCCTGATGAAAACATTACTCATGCAACGCCTGGAGCCGCTCAACGAGCAGCGCCTGGAATTGCTTGCCCGCTGCGAGGCAGAGTCTGACGGCCCGCTCGATTGCGATACCTTGCTCGGCGTGCTGTTCGCCCCGGCCATGGGCCTGGAGCGCAGTGATCCGGCCAGCGGCGAAGGGCGCTCTTTCATCCGCTTCCTTGGCCGGGTCTATAGCGATACATCGCCGTTTATCCAGGAATACCTCAAGGTCCACTACCAGCCGGTGTTCCAGCGCTTCTTTGAAGCCTTCGCCCTGGCGCTGCCCGACCTGCCGCGCAATGAACTGGGGGTGCGCCTGCAATTTGCCTTGAAGGCGATTTCCGGGGTGATGGCCGGCACCGAACTGCGCCTGCTGATGAACTCCATGAGCCTGGGGCGCCCGGCTACGGATGCGGAGGTGATGGCCAAGCTGATCACGCTGGTCTCGGCGGCCATTCGTGTACCGCAGCAAAGCCCGGAAGCCGAAACGGCGCTGGCGCGGGTGCTTGATACCCAGCGGGCGATTCGTGGCCAGTCCGCGCTGCCGGCAACGGGCAAAGTCGCGCGCTGATCAAATGGCGCGCAAAAAAAAGCCCGCTGGGGCGGCGGGCTTGATATGCAACGTTTGTAACGGATGAGGCTTCACAGTACGTCTGCGGATGTGAATAAAACGTGAAAAAAATGTGGATCCAATATTAATTCACAACGTTTTTTCAGATCTTCCACGCCTTGGCGCTTTTCGCCAACCGGGCGTGCATCGCGTCGACATTTGCCGCCAGTTGCGCGGTCAATAGCCGATAGCCATCCAACGCGCTGTGCACTGGAGCCTCCAGGGGGGCTTGAGGATCAGGCGCAGCAAGGTTGGTTCGTTCCAAGCGTTGCGTGGCTCCCGATTGCAGGGCCCGCGCCATCCCGATCAACTGCACGCGAATCTGCCGATGCTCGGCCTTGAGTGCCAGCTGCAAGCGCGCCATCGCCTGTTCATCCCGTGGATCGGGGCGCGTATTGCCAAGGATTTCCAGGGTGCTGATGCACATCCGCAGGTGGCGTTGGATCGCATCCAGCTCGGTCATGGAAATCCGCACCTCCTTGGACACCGAGGGCATCAGCGAACGCAGTTGCAACATTGCCGCATTCAAACGATTGAGCAGCTTGAGATGCTCATCATCGGTAACCGATTGGCCACTGATGATCCGGCTGTAGATCGCGGCGCAATCGCGCAGGGCGCTGGCCAGGTTGTAGCGCCAGGAATACACCGCATACAGCGGCAGGGCGAAGGAAAACGCCAGGGCCAGGGCAATGCCGATCAAAATGTCGACCGTACGCCACAGGCCATCGGACAGCGGGTTATCCCCGTGGCCGGCGACGATAAATACCGTGATCCCCGATAGCAACGCGGTGTACCCACCCTTGCCGATGGCGTGATAGGAAAAGAAGCCACACACCACCGACATCAACAGGTACGTCAACAATGGCTGGCCGAAGTACGCCTGTTGCGCTACCAGCAACAGGCCCACACTGGCACCGATCAGCGTGCCGTAGGCCCGTTCCACGGCTTTCTTGCCGATATTGCCGTGGTGCTGCAAGCCGCCAATCACCACCAGCATGGTCACCGAGGCCCATTCACCATGGGGCAGGTTGATGCCGGTGGTCAGCAGGATGGTCGCAAGCAGGCCGATGGAAACCCGTACGGCGTGGATCAGTTTGGCATGGCGATAGCGGCGATATGGGTCGAGCAGGGGCCGCAACAGGCGGCGGGCGAAGGGCGGCAGATTCATCGGGCTTAAGCAGGCCTCATCTTTAGATGTTATGCGGTCCAATGTGGGAGCTGGCTTGCCTGCGATAGCATCACCCCGGAGCAACTGATACACCGAGGCGCCTGCATCGCGGGCAAGCCCGCTCCGACATGGGAGCAGTTTAGAAAATATAGTCGGTGGTCAAGAAACTCGACGCCCGGTCGCGAATGATATCGCTGATCAGTGCTTTGTTGTTGTCCTGGAACTTGGTTGCCACCAGGGTGCGAATCGAGAACACCCGCAGGGCGTCATGCACCGACAGCGTGCCCTCGGCCGAGTTCTTGCGGCCATTGAACGGGAACGTGTCGGGGCCGCGCTGGCATTGGGCGTTGATATTGATCCGGCCCACCTGGTTGGCGAAGGTGTCCACCAGGCGCCCGACGTGTGCCGGGTCGGTGCCGAAGATACTCAGCTGTTGGCCGAAATCCGATTCCAGGACGTAGTCGATCACCGTGTTCAGGTCGCGGTAGGGCACGATCGGTACCACCGGGCCGAACTGCTCCTCGTGATACACGCGCATCTGCGGGTTCACCGGGTACAGCACCGCCGGGTAGAAGAACGAGCCACGGCTGGCACCGCCGTTGGCGTTCACCACCCTGGCCCCGTGTTGCACGGCATCGGCCACCAGGCCGTTGAGGTAATCCACCTTGCCCACTTCCGGCAGCGGCGTCAGTGAGACGCCGTCCTCCCATGGCATGCCCGGCTTGAGGGTGGCGAGTTTCTGGTTGAATTTCTCGATGAAGCGCTCGACCACTGACTCATGCACAAACAGGATTTTCAATGCGGTGCAGCGCTGGCCGTTGAAAGACAGCGAACCGGTGAGCGCTTCGTTGACCGCGTTATCCAGGTCGACCTCTGGCAGCACGATGCCGGGGTTTTTCGCATCCAACCCCAGGGCTGCACGCAGGCGATGGGGGCGCGGGTGCAGCTTCTTCAAATCACTGGCCGCCTTGTTGGTGCCGATAAACGCAAAGATATCCACCTTGCCGCTGGCCATCAGCGCACTGACGGTTTCCCGCCCGCTGCCATAGATCACATTGATGACCCCGGCCGGGAAGCTGTCGCGGAACGCTTCCAGTAACGGGCGGATCAACAGCACGCCGAGCTTGGCCGGCTTGAACACCACGGTGTTGCCCATGATCAGTGCCGGGATCAGCGTGGTGAAGGTTTCATTGAGCGGGTAGTTGTAAGGGCCCATGCACAGCGCCACGCCCATGGGCACGCGGCGGATCTGCCCCAGGGTGTCCTGTTCCAGCTCGAAGCGGCTGGAGCGGCGGTCCAGCTCCTTGAGGGCGTTGATGGTGTCGGTGATGTAGTCACAGGTGCGGTCGAACTCTTTCTGTGAATCCTTGAGGTTCTTGCCGATTTCCCACATCAGTAGTTTCACTACGGCATCGCGCTGTTCGCGCATGCGCCGCAAAAACGCCTCGACATGCTGGATACGCTCGACCACCCGCATCGTAGGCCATTGACCCTGGCCACGATCATAGGCCCGCACTGCTGCGTCGAGGGCGAGCAGGGCGGTTTCGGCGTCCAGCAAGGGCGTGCTGCCGATAATCACTGGCGTGTCGCCTTCAGCGCCTGCCAACTGGACCGGGCTGCGCACCTGGGCCAAGGGACCGTTCCAGATGCGCAACTGGCCGTCGACCAGGTAGTCGCGCTGTTCGATGGGGGCGGCGAGGCGAAATTGCTCGGGAATGTCATTGGCGGTGGGAAACAGATTGGCAAGCAGGTGATTGGTGGTCATGTCGCTACCCCTGGAGTGGTTGCACAGCTTGAGTCAGAGATTCCTCCATCCGAGGGCTCTGTTGCAAGGCTTACACGTATTTCCCTACGCACAGTGGGGCTGTGCCGGGTAAACTACGCGGCTTTCTTGAAGGAGTTCATATGAGTCAGTACCAGCCGGGCATTCTTGCCGCACCGGTGCCGTTGCAGGCACGCCATCTGTTTTTTGCCATCGAGTCCATCGACGCGGTGCCGGCTGCGCTCGACGCGCTGGTACAGTTGGCCGACTCGGCAGTGGTGGTGGGGTTGGGTGAGCCGCTGGTCAATGCACTCGGCGCCCGCATCGAAGGGCTGCGCAGCTTCCCACACGTTTCGGCGCCCGGTGCCAACAACCCGTCCACCCAGCAGGCGCTGTGGTGCTGGCTGCATGGTGAAGACCGTGGTGAATTGCTGTTGCGCAGCCGGGCCTTTGAAAAGGCCCTGGCGCCGGCGTTTCGCCTGGTGCAGATGACTGAAGGTTTCCGCTACAAGACCGGTTTTGACCTGACCGACTACGAAGACGGCACCGAAAACCCCCACGACGACGCGGCAATCGAAGCCGCCGTCGCCGGCAGCGGCGCCAGCTTTGCCGCGATCCAGCAGTGGCAACATGACCTGGACGGGTTCGCCGCCTTACCGGCCGAGGAGCGTGACCACATCATCGGGCGTCGCCATGGCGATAACGAAGAGCTGGACGACGCCCCCGAGTCGGCCCACGTCAAGCGCACCGCCCAGGAGAGCTTTACCCCCGAGGCCTTTGTGGTGCGCCGCTCCATGCCCTGGGCCGAAAACGGCCAGGCGGGGTTGATGTTCCTCGCATTCGGCCATTCCTTCGATGCCTTTGAAGCCCAGTTGCGCCGCATGAGCGGCCTGGAAGACGGGATTGTCGACGGCCTGTACCGCATCAGCACGCCGTTGACCGGTGGTTACTACTGGTGCCCGCCACTCAAGGACGGTCACCTGGACCTTAGCGCGATCTGCGCCTGACCCGCTTGCCGCCGAGAGCGGCTAGCGATCAGTTGTCTTTCAAGGCCTTCAACCACGCTGGATCCAGGCGTGTTTGCTCGGCCTTGATCCCCAGCGCCTTCATCTGCGCCTTATGTTTCTCGACCTCGGCGACCAGTTGTGCCTGGGCGCTGGTATTGGCGTCCAGCTCGTGCATTTGCGTCAGCCCCAGGTGATAGAACCGCAGCAGCTTCATCGCCGTCGGATCGTTGGCCTGTACCCGCTCGGTCACCTTGTGCATCACATTGGTCACCCGCATCAGGCTGCGCTTGAGCTGCCAGCCATAGATCGCCGGCGCGAGCCAAGCCTGTGACCAGAGCGGGCCACGTACCAGGGCGATGGTCAGCACCACACCCGCCACCACACCGCCGGCATTGAAGCGAAAGTTGTCGCCGCCAGGCTCGCCAAACAACATCACCGCCAGGCTCGACAACAGCATGGCCAGGGCGATGAAGATCACCGCGACGATCAACGTGCTGCGGCGGGTCTGCTGGCGATAGGTTTGCGGATCGACAGGTTTGATCTCAAACATGCGGGGTGCAGTCTCCATGAGCTAAGTAGGGGTATTGCGCGGCGCGGCATCTTCTCACGGTTTGTCGGCGGGCGTGAGAAAGTTGAACGATGGCGGTCGGGGTTTTCTCTAAGAAATGTGTGCATCGTGAGCAAAGCGAAGGAGATGGCTGTGACTGAACAATCGAAAAAGCCCGCTGGCCCGCATTCCTCGGAACACGCCAGTGACCAGCACGACCTGGGTTTTGATCCAGACTCCCCGGACGTGGCCGACCCGCAGGTTGACCCCGTCGGCCCGGCCATTGCCCCGCTGGACAAGCAGCACAAAGCCGGCAAGCAGCCGGCTTATGACCCCCTGGGCAACCTGAAACCCAAATAGCTCCCACAACTGTAGGCGCCGGCTTGCCGGCGATGAGGCCCTTTGGCTATTGCCCATCGCCGACAAACCATCCCCTACAAATGCTTGGGCGCGAGCCAGGTAACCTCGGTGATGCCGTATTTCTCCGCCCATGGCCGGGTAGTCTTCTTGGTGCGCTCATGGCCAGGACGGCCAATACGCCCGACATGGGCCACTCCCGCATCACAGCTGGCCCAATGCCATGCCTCGGCGTTGTTCATCACCTCCGCCCGCACCACAAAGGACTTGGGTTCGCCGTGCAGCCTGTAGTGGATGGTGTAGATCGTTGCCGTGCCCATATTGCCTCCCTGTTTTGATATGGAGTTGATGCAATTAGGTTCAGAAAGGTTCAGAAAGTTTGTGCCACATCCCTACGACCCATTGCCACAGATCAGTATTGGCAGCAGCAACGGTTACGGGTATTAGTGGAACCTTCGCCCCGCGCCCAAGGATCGCGCCATGTCCCAGGATTCACCGAGCCTGACCCACAGCCGCCTGTACCTGCAACGCCTGGGGTATGACACCCCGCCCGCGCCCACATTGGCGACCCTGGCGCAGTTGCAATTGCGCCATGTCAGTACCTTCGCCTTCGAGAACCTCTCGGTCCTGTCACACCTGCCGGTGCCCCTTGACCTGGCCAGCATCGAGCAAAAAGTCCTGTTCGACGGGCGGGGGGGTTATTGCTATGAACTGAACCAGATGTTCCTGGCCTTGTTGCAAGAGCTGGGCTTCGAGGCGCGAGGAATCACCGGTCGGGTGGTGATCGGCGGGCCGCCTGATGCGCATACCGCGCGCACCCATCGCCTGAGCCTGGTGACCCTTGAGGGTGTGCGCTACATCAGCGATGTCGGGTTTGGTGGCATGGTGCCAAGCAGCCCCTTGCAACTGGACAACCTGGCGCCACAGGCCACCGCCCATGAGCCCTATCGCCTGACCTTGAATGCCGGCAGCTACACCCTGTGGGCCCAGGTAGGCGAGGAGTGGCGTGGGCTGTACGTGTTCGACCTGCAGTCGCAGTCGCACTACGACTATGAAGTGGGCAACTGGTATGTCTCCACTCACCCCGACTCGCCATTTCGCAGGCAGTTGAAAGTGGCGTTGATCGCACCGGGGCTGCGCCGCACCTTGAACAATGGCAACTACGCGGTTCATCACCTGGGCCACGACAGCGACAAACGCACGATCAGCGATGTCGACGAACTGTTGGCGCTGCTACAGCAGGCGTTTGGTTTGCGCGTACCCGAACACCCGCAACTACGCCTGCGACTGGCGCAAATATTGGCCCAGACTTGATGCGGATTTGTATAGAGGCTTGATCTAGAGCCTTCGCTGAAGCGTTTTACCTCCGAATCCAAGGCAAATTAAATCGAACCTTTTGCAAAACAGGGGGTTCGAACCGATTCCTGAATAATTTGCCCACCTCAAAAGGAGATGTAAAACGATGTCCAGACTATTCGGAAAAATCCTCAAGAATTCTTCAGTCCTGGCCCTGGTTGCCGCGCCGGCCGTGGTTTTTGCTGCACCGTCCACCGACCCGATTTCCACCTTCGGTATCCTGGGCAGCTACAACGACTTCAAGCTCGAAGGCGGTAGCGAAAGCGAAAAGGACCATATGCCGCAAGCCGGGGTGTTCTATAACTTCGGCAACAAGCTGACTGCCGAATCCGGCTTCATCTACCAGGCCGGTGTAGACGCCAAGTTCGGCAAGAAAAGTGACAACAAGCTCAAAGACGGCCAGGCCGATCTCGATCTGGGCTGGCGCGCCGCCCTGGATGCGCGCAACTTCGTCGATGTGCTGGTCGGTGGTGGCTACAGCTGGACCCGTTATGAGCCGGACTCTGGCGACTACGACATGAAACTCACCAGCAAGTCGCCGTTTGCCAAGGCGGCGGTGGGTTACAACCATCAGTTCGACAGCATGACCATGCGCGTCGAACTGGGTGCGCGCCACACCCTCGACGGCCGCGCCAAGCTCAAGGTCGACGGCATCGGCAGCGACACCGTGGACCTCAAGGACCGCACCAATCCCTACGCCGAAGTCAGCCTGCTGATGAACCAGAACGGCGACCTGCCAGTGATGGCAGGCCTGTATTACACCCGCACCGAGTACAAGCTCGATGAGGATTCCGAAGTAGCCGATAACACCAAGCTCAAGCGCGATGAGTACGGCTTCAAGGTCGGCCTGGCGTTCTAAGCCAGTTGTCGCGGGCGCCGGCGGTCTGTGATGGAGCGCCGGTCGCCCGACCCTGTCCGCCCAAGCCCCCCTTTGTGTCCCCCAATACCCTCAACACCGCGCCGCCACTGACTTAGTGTGAACCCTGCTGTTCACACAACAAGAGAGGGTGGCTATGTGGTCTACAACCCCCCGTCGCATGGGGTTGCTGCTGGCCTTGCTGGGCCTGCTGTCAGCCTGTAACGACAAACCGCAACATCCCCCGCCCGCCACGGCGAGCAACGCCGTGCCCACCGACCTGGCGCTGGCCCGGCTCTACGACACCAGTTGCAAACTCTGTCACGCCAACCCTGCATCCGGCGCGCCACTGACCGGCGACAGCCAGGCCTGGGCCCCACGTGTTGCCCAGGGCGCAGACACGCTGCTGGACCATACCCTCAACGGCTACCACGGCATGCCGCCGATGGGCCTGTGCATGCAGTGTTCCGAGGAGCAGTTCCTGGGGCTGATCAGCTTCATGGCCGGTGTTCACATTCAATAATAATGGGGTAGGTGATGGTGCTTTCACGCAGGCAACTGTTGCAGCGCTCGGCCGCAGTCGGCGCGTTCCTGGCAATCAGCAGCAACCCGGCGCTGGCCCAGTTGGCCCGGGCGCCGCGCTTGATCCCGTGGCGCAACTGGTCGGGTGCACAAGCCTGCCTGCCCCTGGAGCGCCTGGCGCCCAAGGACCTGGATGAGTTGGTGCAGGTCATCCGCCACGCCCCGGGCAAGGTCCGCCCGGTGGGTTCGGGCCATTCATTCAGCGCCTTGGTACCGACAGATGGCACGTTACTGTCGCTGAGTTTTTTCAATGGTTTGCTCGATCACGACGCCGGCAGCCTGCAAGCCACCTTTGCCGCCGGTACGCCCATGTCCCGTATGGGGCCTGCGCTCAAGGCGGTCGGCCAGGCGCTGCCGAACATGGCGGATATCGACTACCAGACCCTGGCCGGCGCCATTTCCACCTCGACCCATGGCACCGGGGTCGGTTTTACCTCGTATTCCGCCGGTGTCAGCGGCCTGCAACTGGTGACGGCCCAGGGCGAGGTGCTGGAGTGCGACGCTGGGCGTGAGCACGAGGTGTTCAACGTCGCCCGAGTGTCCCTGGGCGCGCTTGGCGTGGCCACCCGCGTGCGCATGCAAAACCGCACGCCTTACCGCCTGCGGGAGCGCCAATGGATCGCCCGCACCGAGGAGCTGTTGGAGGACGTGGCAAACAACACCCGGGAGAACCAGCACTGGGAGATGCTGGTGGTGACCCATTCCGACTACGCGTTGTCCATCGCCCTCAACGAAACCAGCGAAGCCCCGACCCCGCCAATCGACCCGGCAGAGGCGGGCGGCAATGAGTTCGTGTCGATTATCGAAAACCTCGACAAATATGCCAGCGACTTCCCCGCAACCCGCCGCACACTGCTCAACAGCCTGCGATATTTCGCCAGCTTCCAGGACCGGGTGGCCGAATCGTTCGAGGTCTACGCCAACGTGCGCAATGTGCGTTTCAACGAGATGGAGTATTCGGTGCCCGCCGAACATGGCCCGGCCTGCCTGCGGGAAATCCTCAAGTTGATCCGCGACAAGGACCTGCGTACCTGGTTTCCCATCGAGTACCGCTACGTCAAGGCCGACGATATTCCCCTGAGCATGTTTGAAGGCCGCGACAGTTGTTCGATCTCGGTGCACCAGCACTACACCATGGACCATCACAACTTCTTTGCCGCGGTCGAGCCGATCTTCTGGAAATACGCCGGCCGGCCGCACTGGGGCAAATTGCATAGCCTCAATGCCCGCACCTTGCAGGGCCTGTATCCGCGCTGGAATGAGTTCGCGCGGGTGCGCCAGGCCCTCGATCCCGGCGGCAAGTTCCTCAACGCGCACCTGTCATCCATCCTGGGAGTTGCCTGATGAACCGCAGAAACTTCATGGCCGGCACCCTCGGCGCCGGAGCCTTGCTGGTGGCGGGCGCGGCGCTGCTGCGTCCGGCTGATCGGGGCGCGCCGTACAGCGCGTATTTTCGCCAGTTGAACCACCAGCTCAAGGCCCATGGGCCGATGCGTCCGGTGTTGCTGATTGACCTGGATCGTCTGGATCACAACATCGACATCGTGATGCAATCAGTGCGGCGCGGCGGCAAGCACCTGCGGCTGGTGGAAAAATCCCTGCCTGCGCCGGGGCTGTTGGCCTACATTGCCCAGCGCGCCGGCACACAGCGCCTGATGTCGTTTCACCAACCCTTTCTGAACCATGATGCCCAGGTGTTCCCCGACGCCGATATCCTGCTGGGCAAGCCGTTGCCGGTGCGTTCTGCCGAGCTGTTTTATCAAGGGCACCAGGGGCCTTTCGACCCCGCCCGGCAATTGCAGTGGCTGCTGGATACGCCACAGCGCCTGCAGCAATACCTGGCGCTGGCCCAGGGCCTGGGCACACGGCTGCGGATCAATATCGAGCTGGATGTGGGCCTGCATCGCGGCGGTATCAGCGATAACGCAGTGTTGGGGCAGATGCTCGGACTGATCAGTGCGCATCCCCAGCATCTGGAGTTTGCAGGGTTCATGGGCTATGACCCGTTTGTCGGCATGGGCGTGCCGGGCATCCTGGGCTCGCCCCAGGCGTTGTTCGACAAGGTCATGCAGCGTTACCACGGTTTTGTCGACTTTACCCGCCAGCAGTTTGCCGCGTTGTGGCGTGATGGCCTGACGCTCAATACCGCTGGCAGCCCCAGCTATGGGATGCATGAGCAGGAGCAGTTGAGCAGCGAAGTCTCTGTGGGCACCGCCATGCTCAAACCCACGCATTATGATTTGCCCTCCCTCAGCGAGCACGTCCCGGCGGCCTACATCGCCACGCCGGTGCTCAAGAGCACCGGCGCGGTCAACATCCCGGCGCTGGACGACAAGTCCCGGTTACTGTCTTGGTGGGATCGCAACCAGCGCGCGACGTTCTTTATCTATGGCGGTAACTGGATGGCTGAGTTCGAGTCGCCCCTGGGGCTGCAAAGTAATGGCTTGTATGGCCGCAGCTCCAATCAGGAGATGGTCAATGGTTCGCCGGGGGTTGGCTTGAACATCGACGATCAGGTGTTCTTGCGCCCGACTCAGACTGAGTCGGTGCTGTTGCAGTTTGGCGATCTGCTGGCGGTGCGCGGCGGCAAAATTGTCGACAGCTGGCCGGTCTACACGGGTTGAAACTGCGCATGCCTGTGTAGGAACCGGCCTGTGGCAAAGGCCTTGTTGCAGGGCGGCTACAACGCAAACGGGATCGTTAGCTTGGCCCACAACATGTCGCCTTGCGGCCGGTTCTCTACATCAAATTCCTTGGCCCAGCGGATCTCCGCACTGGCGTACTTGAGAAAGGTGAAGTACACCGCCGGCCCCACCGCAAACACCTGGCCCCGCACCCCATCGTCGACGTCTTCGCCGTAGATAGTGGTGACAGTGCGCCCGTACTGCTTATCGTCAGTCGTCTGCTTGAGATAGTAGCCATTGATGCCCAGGCTGACGTTGTCGCTCACTTTGTAGCTGGCCGAGTAGTCGAAGTGGAAAATCTGCCCGGAGCGGTAGTCGGTGTCGTGGTTTTCCTGGTTGAAGCTGTAGGTGGTCTTGATCGACAGTTCAGTGCGCTCGTTGGGTAGCCATGTCACCGACACCAGCGGCTTGTAGGTGTAGAAGTTGTTGCTGGTGTTGGCCAGGCGCGAGGCATCGTATTCACCGGTAGGCACAGTGATTTCCACGGCGGTGCCCAGGGTCAGGTTTTTGCCCAGGTCCCACAGGATGATCGGCGCGATGGTGGTGTCGCCCATGCTTTCGCGTTGGTCCGACATGCCGAACAGCGCCACTTGTTGCTTGAGGTATGGCTGGGCAATGTAGCCGCCCAGCCGCCCGCCAAACACCCGCAGCGGGCTCAGGTAGTCCAGGCGCGGGATGATCGCGTCCGAGCGGATCTTTACCTGCGCTACTTTGCCCCCCAGGGAGCTGATGTCCAGTTTCGTCGCTTCATAGTGGTTGTAGTAAAGGTTGAAGGCGAACATGTGGTCCGGCAGGTGATCGACATCCAGGGGCAGGATGTAAAAGCCATCGGTACCGGGACCGATATTGTCCACGCCGCCCTCCGTGGCCAGGGTCGGCAGGCTGATAAGGGCCAGGGCAAGGGGCAGGGGGGCAAGCGCGCGGGTTGGGTTCATGGCTGGGCTCATTATTATTGTTGGATGAATGCACCGGCGGCCCTCATCGCAGCCGCGCCCATAGAAATAAGCCCTTGGCGCCCCAGTGGGCAGGTATTGGCGGCCACATAAGGGGGCTTTGCCGGACACCGTTCATTCAGAGTGCGGCGAGCCTTGCAAGCACCTATGATTGTCAGGATGTTTCTAAAACAATAACCGGGCATAGAGTCGGGAATCGCAGATCCATGCACAGCAAAACCGTTGATCCACACTACGAATTGGCGCTGGTGTCGCCTTTTCTCCTGCAGACCCTGGGGCAGGTCGTGGCGCAGAAGGGCGCCAATGCCGAGCATCTGTGCCGTGGCCTGGGGTTTACCCTGGCCGACCTGGAAGACCCGGCGCTACGCATTTCCTATCGCCAGGCGGTGGCGATGATCCAGCGTGCCCTCAAGATCCTGCCCGGGCAGGGCCTGGGCCTGTGTGTCGGCAATCAGAACGTGCTGGGCACCCTGGGCCTGCTGGGGCATGTCATCTCGTTGTGCAAGACCTTGCGCGATGCCTTTGCCGTGGGCGAGCGCCACCAGCACACCTCCGGCGGTATCGCCACCTCACGCACCCATGAAGGCACGCAGGAGGTCATGGTGGATGTCGAATGCCTGTTGCCTTATGCCGAGGTCCAGGTGTTTGCCGCCGAGGAGTTCTTCGCCAGCCTCATGATCTACGGTCGCACCCTGGTGGGCAGCGAGTTCAAGCCATTGCGCATGGAATTCATGCATGCGCCGCCGGTGTATGCCGGCGAGTACCAGCGTTTGTTCGGTGACGATGTGCGCTTTGGCTGCCTGCATAACCGCATGGTCCTGGAGACCCGGTGGCTTGATGTGCCGTTGCCCAACCACCATGCCCTGGCATTGCGTCAGGCCCTTGGCCTGCTGGAACTGGAAAGTGCCGAACTGCACCGCAAAATGGACCTGATCCAGGCGGTGGAGCGCGCCATTTCCCGCGACTTGCAGGGCAGCCAGCTAGAAAAAGTTGCCCGTGACCTGAACATGAGCGGGCGCACCCTGCGCCGGCGCCTGACCGACCATGGGCTGACGTTCGAAGCCTTGCTCGAACAGGTACGTCGCTCCCGCACCATGGGGCTGCTGGGCAACCCTGGGTTGTCCATCGAGCGTATTACCCAAGAGGTCGGCTACAGTGACGTACGCAGTTTTCGCCGAGCGTTCAAGCGCTGGACGGGGCTCAGCCCCAGTGCGTTTCGGGGCATGCCCACGGATTTGCATTGAACCCCGCAGCCCGCTCAGTGCCACATTAGGGCAACGCACACTTATCTGGAGGTTGGCATGCGCACCATCGATCTGGCGGGTACCCCGGTTCCGGTCATCGGCCAAGGCACTTGGCGTATGGGTGAAGACCCTGGACAGCGAACGGCACAAGTCGCTGCGCTGCAACTGGGCATCGACGAAGGCATGACCCTGATCGACACCGCCGAGATGTACGGCGAGGGCGGTGCTGAAGAAGTGGTCGGGCAGGCGATCCAGGGGCGCCGCGAGCAGGTGTTCCTGGTCAGCAAAGTCTACCCCCACAACGCCAGCAAAGCCGGGATTCCCCGCGCCTGCGAAGCCAGCCTCAAGCGCCTGGGTACCGACCACATCGACTTGTACCTCCTGCACTGGCGCGGGCAATACCCCCTTGCAGAAACGGTTGAAGCCTTTGAACGGCTGCGTGACGCCGGCAAAATCGGGCGCTGGGGTGTGTCCAACTTCGACGTCTCGGACCTTCAAGAGTTGGCATCACCTGCCTGCGCCACCAATCAGGTGCTCTACAACATCGAACAACGCGGCATCGAGTTCGACCTGTTGCCCTGGTGGCAACAACACAACCTGCCGTTGATGGCGTACTGCCCAATCGCCCAGGGTGGCCAGCTGCTGGCCAGCCCCACCCTCAAGCAGATTGCCCGTCGCCATGGGGTGACACCGGCCCAGGTTGCCCTGGCGTGGGTATTGCGCCAGGACGGCGTTATCGCCATCCCCAAGGCCGTGACCCCCGAGCACGTGCGCCTCAACGCGGCGGCGGCCAGGCTGGTGCTCGACGAGCATGACCTGGACGCCATCGACCGGGTATTCGGTGCGCCGATACGCAAGCATCCGCTGGCAATGGTGTGATGTCGCGACGCGATGCCGTTTTCGCTGCCCGCAAAGGTTACCCGCTACGGTCAGCCAGGCCATGTAACTGACAGTACTCAGCCCACTCCAGGCCTGCCATCTGGGCCACTTCCTTATGCACTTCCAGGCGCTTGGTCTCGAATTCCTGCGGCGACTGGCTGATCAGCTGCAGCGTCAGCTCCCAGGCGAACAGGTTCTGCGCCTCGGCCTCGGCCTCAAAGGCTTCGTGCAGGCGTTCGGCACGGTATTGGGCCATGGTTTCGCGCTTGGCCTGGGCGGCCAAGGGGTTCAGCGTGTCCAGTTCGGCGCGCAGCTCGGGGCGCTGCTCCAGGAAAATATCCAGGGCAAGCCGAAGGTTTTCGCCAGGTTCAGACAAGGGGTTACTCCAGCAGTACAGGTTGCCCGACCTCAGGACGAGGCTTGTTCGTAGCGGCTCTTGCGGCGGGCGCGTTTACGCAGGCGATTGGCCGTCCACTGTTGCAGCGGATCGAGCATAAAGAAAAACAGGTACGCAGCGAGCACCAGGGTCAAGTCGACCCAGGTTTTGCTGATAGGCCCTTCGACGGCTTCGACCGCGGCCTTGATCAAAAACAGTACGGCGACCCCACACAACCAGAGCACTACAGTGAAAACCAGAGGTCGTGCGCGATTTGAAATCCTGCGTTGCATGTTCAATACATCTCCCTGAGATCCCTGGGTCAGTCGGCGTAGCGACCCCTTGGGTGTAAAAGTGGTCCGTGGCTCGAGTCGTTCGATACCGGCCTGGGGGTCGACAGACCCACGAAGCTGATGACCTGTGCGGGCTGCAGTTGGTTCCGAAAACCTGTTCCAGACGCGTGGGCGCAAGGCCCGTAAGCGCACTATTGTTTCAAAAAGCGTAGGAAATTACACCCTTGTCTGCACGCCAACTGGCCCCGCAAGACGGCGCATCGCCGCCAGACGCGGCAAAGTCCTTTCATTTTCGCGGCCTGCACGTGTAGCGTTAAGCCATCGTTGAAGACTCTGGTCGAGGGGCTGGCCCCGCTGGGATGGCCCCAGGGCAAGGAGATAATCATGGCGCAAACGCTGTTCAAACTCTTCTTCACCCGGCGCCTGGCGGCTTTGGCGAGCACAGAGTCGTTGCGGGCCATCCGCGAAGGCTTGCTATGGATCTTGCCGTGCCTGCTGGTTTCGGCAGGGTTCCTGCTGTTGTCTGAATGTGCGCGTATCCTCGATTTTCCCCCGCCGCTGGTGGCCTTCCTGGCGGGCCTGCACGCCAAGATCAGTTCAGTGATCCCGCTGCTGGTGGCGGCTTCCATCGGCTATATGCTGGCGATCCAGCACCGCTTGCCACAGTTGCCGGTGGCCTTCCTGTGCCTGGCGCATGTGGTCATTGCGACCTTTGTCCTGCGCGATTATCCACGGGCGTCGGCAACCTTCGTTCTGTTTATTGCTATTGCTTCGCCACTGATCAATGTCCCGGCGATTGCCTGGCTGCATCGGTGGCGCTGGACCCGCCTGGTCAACGAAGACCTGGTGGGGCACAACCTCAAGGGCTCCGTCAACATGGTGGTGCCAGGGGCAATCACCGCATTGCTGCTGGTGGTGATCTTGTCGTTGCTGTTGCAGGTACCCCATGTGGTGCAGTTCCAGGGCCCGGTAATGCTTGATGCGTTGCAGTCGCCTTATGGCAGCGGGATGTTTGTCACGGCGATCAACTCGCTGCTGTGGTTTTTTGGCATCCATGGTGTGTATGCGATGCAACCGCTGTTTGACGCACTGGACCAGGCCGTGGTGCTCAACAGCACGGCGCTGGCGGCGGGGGAACCGATCCGGTACCTGTTGAACGGCGGCCTGCTGGGCTGCTTTGCCTTTATTGGTGGCGCTGGCGGTTCCCTGTGCCTGTTGCTGGCGATCCTGCTGTTTTCCAAGACCCAGTCCATGCGCCTGCTGGCAGTGGCCAGCCTGCCGCTGTCACTGTTCAACGTCAGCGAAGTGTTGCTGTTCGGCCTGCCGATCATCCTCAACCCGCGCCTGTTCATACCCTTTTTAGCCGTGCCGGTGATCAACACGGTATTGGCGTTACTGGTGGTGCAGGCCGGCTGGGTCTCGCCTGCGGTGGCCAGCGTGCCATTTACCGCGCCGGTGCTGCTCAATGCCTACCTGAGCACCCAGGGCGACCTGGCTGCGGTGGCGTTGCAACTGGTGCTGCTGGGCTTGGGCACGCTCGTCTATGCGCCTTACGTGCGCGCGATCCATCGCCAGGCGCAAGAGGGCGGTACGGTTTACCTCAAGTCATTTGACATGACCTTTCACGGGCTCGAAGAAAAAGGCCGCCTACTGGAACTGGACCCGGTGCTGGCGTCGCACAAGGCGCTGGCACGCCAGGCCATTGAATTGAGCAGGATCCAGCAGATCAGCGACTACGAGTTCTACCTGGAGTACCAACCCCAGGTGTCCTCCCTGACGGGCCTGTGCACTGGCTGCGAAGCACTGATGCGGGCCCGCGATGGCCAAGGCAAGGTGCATTCGCCCTGGGAGTTCCTCCAGTGGCTGGCCCAGGCCCGGTTGATGCCGGACGTGGACTTGTGGGTCGCCTCCCAGGCCGTACGCCAATACCTGAAGTGGCAGAAAATCGGCTTTGCGCTGCCAATCACCATCAATGTCTCCAGTGCCACCCTGACCGCCCCGGCGTATGGCCGGCAATTGGTGCAAATCCTGTCCCAGGCCAACGGCCAGGTGTCGGTGGAGATTACCGAGGATGCGCTGGTGGGCGACATTCAGATGACCCGGCAGATGATCGAAAAACTGCAGGGCATTGGGGCCAAGGTCTATATCGACGACTTTGGCACCGGGTTTTCCGCGCTGAGTTATCTGCACCAGTTCCCGGTGGACTACATCAAAATCGACCGCAGCTTTGTCGTGGCCCAGCAGGACCCCAAGGGCGCCCAGGTATTGATCGGAATGTTGCGCTTTTGCGAAGCGCTGAACCTGGGGGTGGTGGTTGAAGGGGTGGAAACGGCCGAGCAATTGGCCTTCGTGCAGTCGGGCAGGGGCCACGCCGGGGCAGAGCTGATTATCCAGGGCTGGTATTTCAGCAAAGCATTGCCCTGTGACGGGGTACAAGACTTTGTGCGCAAATGTGCGGCCAATGGTAATGCGCAGGCCGGCGTATAAGTCCTTCTACATATAACCCGCGTATTGAAGTGTCCGTTTTAATGGGTATTCCTACTGCATGCACAGCTAATTCGTAGGACTAGTCGCAAATGGAAAATGCCCTCTGGTGTGCGGCGTTTTTTCAGGTAGATTATTTAATACGAATTTTGAAAAAGAATTTTAAATTGAAACTTACTTAATGGCTGTGTCCTTGCTCAGTGTCTATGCCTTGGCTTTTAGTGCGGCAGGCATGGCATTTGAGGCGCGCAAGGATTTTAAGTTACACCTCCGAAAAGTTTGGCTTTTAGTGATCTGCCGATTAATCATTACGGCGGACTCAATGCGGCTTTGACTCGGGAAGTTGTTGCTTAAACAAGTGTAAGTATATCGTTAGTTGAATTTGAATTTGGCTGGAAAGAGCGTCTTGCGGTTTACCGTGGGCGCTTGATCATGGCCATTATCCCGGCGACTTAGTTCGCTATTTATGTGAGGAAAAATAATGAAAAGCTTGAAGACCCTCGTTTGTATAAGTTCCTTTGCTCTGCTGTTTGGCGCAGCTTCCATGGCCAGCGCTGTGTCGATCACCCCGGAAGGCCCGTTTACCACTGATCCAGGCACCATTGTTGTAACGTCGCCATCTTCCCTGGGAGCTCCCATTTCGTGCGGCATCGTGTTCGGCGGCAATGTCAGCGGTGGTGTCGCTACCGTGACGTCGGCCACATTGACCGGCGGTGGCCTGTGCAATCTGCCGAAGCTGAAAAACATTCCGTCTCCTGGCTGGGTGTTGACCGCCACCAGCTATAACGCGAGCACCGGCACCGGCACTGGCACCGTGTCAAACGTGGGCTGGACCGTGGCATTCCCGGCATCCAACTGCGGCGCGGGTACGTTGAATGGTGAATGGGACCAGGCGACCCGCACCCTGACCGGTAAAAACCAACCGCTGTCCGGCAACTGCGCCGTCCAATCCTTGAGCGTCAGGGTGCCGACGCTCAGCGTAGGGCCGTGAGCAACTCACTCTCTGGTGCAAAGGGCTGATCACCCGTGAAAGGCAGGCGCCTCGATAGAGGCGCCTGTTGTACGGCGGATAACAAAAAGGAGTCGAGCATGAGTGACAAGAAGCAGCAGGCCCGGGTATGTCTCGGCCTGGCAATGTGGGCTGGGCTGATGGCCGGGGGCAGTCAGGTCCAGGCGGGCGCATTCATGACGCCGACGGCCAGTACTGCCGGCTGGGGGCGGGCGTTCGGTGGAGGGGCGATGTTCCAGAACGATCCCTCGGCGGCCTACAACAACCCGGCGGCGATGGCATTCATTGACCAGAGCATCTCGCAGTTCACCCTCAACTACGCCGACATCGACATCAAATACAAAGGCTCGGCACATGACTACATGGGCAATCCGGCGTCCAGCACGGTGTTCGACCCGGACACTGGCCTCACGACGTCCACCCCCCGTACCGGCAACGGTGGCCAAGGCGGCTTCGACGCCTGGGTGCCGAGCGGCTTTGTGGTGATACCGCTCAACGAGCGCTTTGCCTTCGGCCTGAGCCAAGTGGTGCCCATGGGCGCACGCACGACGTGGGACGAAGATTGGAAAGGCCGCGACTTTGCGGTGGACACCAAGATCGAAACCGTGGGCCTGACCGGTTCGTTATCGTTCAAGGTCAATGAGCAGTTTGCCGTGGGCGGCGGTGCGATTGTGCAGCACACCAAAGGCTTCGTGAGCCAGAACGTCGACCTGTATGCCGCCGCCGCGCAGTCGCCGGACCTGGGCAACATTCCCTTTCCGGCCGGCCAGGGCAGCGCCTTGATGCGGGTCAAGGTCGACAACACCTCCCTGGGCTGGTTTGCCGGCATGGCCTGGAAGCCGACGTTGCAAGACACCTTCGGCCTGAACTACCACGCCAAGATCAGTAACAAGCTGGAGGGTAAATACAATATCCACGCCGATGCACTTTCCAGGGACCTGATGACCACCCCGGTACTCGATGGCAAGACCTTGGTCGAACTGGCCTATCCGGGCCTGCATCTGTATCCCGGTGGTGCCAATGCCTCGGCACAGTTGGACATCCCGGCCAATGCGTCCCTGGACTGGGTCCACCGGTTTTCTGAGCGCTTGACCCTGGGCCTGAGTGCCACCTGGACCCAATGGTCATCGTTCAAGGCGCTGACCTTGAAGTCGGATGGCAGCACCCTGGTATCGATTCCGTACAACTACAAAAACACCTGGACGTACGCCATCGGTGGCGACTACGCCCTCACCGACGACCTCACCCTGCGCAGCGGCGTGGCATTTGACCAGACCCCAACCCCCAACTCCACCCGCGACCCACGGATCCCGGATGGTGATCGGGTATTTGCGTCCCTGGGTTTTGGCTACCACATCCGGGCGATTCCGGGCTTGAGCATCGACGGCGCTTATTCGCGGCAGTTTGTGCAAAGTGTCAAGCTCAAGACCAAGAACATTGACCGTCTTGGCGCCGCGTCGCTAGAGGGAAAAGCCCAGATCAAAGGCGAAGTGCTTAGCCTGGGCGCTACCTACGCCTTCTGAGCGAGATCCCCTGCGAGCACGGGCTAGCCAGCTCCTACAGTGGGTCGGTGGTGTGGCCAAGCAGATCCCCTGTGGGAGCGGGCTTGCCCGCGATAGCTGCAGCCCACTCACCATCCCTCTTGGCGGGTACACCGCTATCGCCAGTCACCCACCCCCACATCAATGTGAAGTCCCCTCAGCAAACTCGATCTTGTTCCCCACGTTGTACTTGCCCGAGGGCTTGTTCATGGGAATCCGCTTGACCTCCTGCAGCGTCTGGCTGTCATACACGATCAACGCACCCTCGCGATCCCAGATGCTCAACAGCAGGTAGCGCCCATCCCGGGTGAACTCCACGTGCGCCGCCGTCTTGCCCGGCATGGGCCGCAAGGTGTGGGCGATTTCCAGGGTCTGCTTGTCGATCAAGTGGATCGCATCATTGCCGGGTGCAAAAAACACATCACTCCACACATAGCGCGAGTTGCTGTGGCTGCGCATAAAGAACCCCGGCCCGAGGGTGGGGATCTGTTTGATCAGCTTCCAGGTCTTGAGGTCCAGCACCGAAATCTGCCCCTTGCTGATATTCGGCGTGGCAAACACCCACTGCCCGTTGCGCTGCCAGTAAGTCCCCGAGCCCAGGTGCGGCATGCCGGCCAGCGCAATGTCGGTGACCACCTGCCCGGAGTCGAGGTCGATCACTTGACCGCCGCCGGCCTTGCGCGAGGTGGCGAGCAGTTGGCGATAGTCAGGTGAAAAGGAAAAGTCATCGAGCACATCCTGGGCCTGGATGCGCCGGGGTTCGAAGCTCGGGCTGGGCGCCGCATAGGACAACTCCCAAACCTCATTCACATCCTTGAGGGCGACGATAAAGCTGTTGCGCGGAGGAGCGGTGTACACCGCGCTGACCCGCGAGTTTGTCGGTAAGGTCTTGACCAGCGACAGATCGCGCGCATCCAGCACCACCAGGTTGCCCGGCAGGTAATTGCCCACCAGCACCCAGCGCCCGTCCTTGCTCACCGCGAGGTTGCGGGTATTGAGCCCGGCGCGGACCTCGGCGATCAGCTTGAGGTTGTGCAGGTCATACAGGCTGATCCAGCCGTCGCGCGAAGCAAAGTACACAAAACGCCCGTCCGGAGAAAACTTCGGCCCGCCATGTACGGCAAAGTGCGAGGCAAAGCGGTCGAGCACTTCAAAGCGATCACCGTCGAGAATATCGATGTGATGGTCGCCGGACTCCACCACCACAAACAGGTTCAGCGGGTCGGCGTGGTGTTGCGGGGTGCTCGGCAGTTGGCTGAGGTCGGCCAATTGGCGATGGCTGCTACGGATATCCTGTTCGTTCCAGGTCGCGGGGGTGGCCGGCGGCTGTTGCAGAAAACTCACCAGGGCGTCGATCTGTTGCGCCGTCAGCAGCGGCGCGAATGCCGCCATCTGGCTGGCCGGGCGGCCGTGTTCGATCACCTGGCGCATCTCGGCCGGCTTGATTCGCCCCAGGCTCTCGGGCAACAACGCCGGGCCGCTGCTGCCGACCCGGTTGAGGCCATGGCAGCTTTGGCAATGCTGCTGGTAATCGGCGGCGGCATCCGGTGCGCCGTGGGCGGCGCTGGCCCAGAGCAGCGGCACCAGCCACAGGCGTTTCATACCGCCACCCTGGACGCCGCGAAGTGGCCGGGCACAAGGCTGGCGGGGTAGTGCAGGGCGGCGTCGGCAAACAGGTCGACCACCTGCCCGATCACCGTCAAGGTCGGCACGCCGGGCTCGCACATCAGCGCCAGGGCTGGCAGCAGGCGCAGGGTGCCGCGATGCACCTGCTGGTCGGCGCGGGCGCCGTTGCAGATCAGCGCCGCTGGCGTGTCGCCGGGCAGGCCGGCACCGATCAGGCGCTCGGCGATCATCGCCAGGTTCGACAGGCCCATGTAGAACACCAGGGTCTGGCTGCCGTCGGCGAGGCTGTCCCAGGGCAGCTTCAATTCGCCGTCGCGCTGCAAATGCCCGGTGACAAAGCGGCACGAGTTGACCAGGTCACGATGGGTCAGCGGGATGCCCGCATAGGCGCTGCAACCGGATGCCGCCGTGATGCCGGGCACCACCTGGCACGACACACCTTGCGCCAGCAGGTACTCCAGCTCTTCGGCACCGCGGCCAAACACGAACGGGTCGCCGCCCTTGAGCCGCACCACCCGCTGCCCCTGCTGGGCCAGTTCGGCCAGCAGTTCGTTGATCTGCGCCTGGGGCAGGCTGTGATAACCGCTGGCCTTGCCCACGTAATGCCGGGCGCAGGTCAGTGGGATCAGGGTCAGCAGATCGGCACTGATCAGGCGATCGAACACCACCGCATCGGCCTGCATCAGCAGGCTCCAGGCGCGCAGGGTGAGCAGGCGCGGGTCACCGGGGCCGGCGCCGACCAGGGCGACTTCGCCGGGGTGGAAGGGGCTGTGCAGCACGGAGGGTAATGCGTGGGATGAGTGCATGAGACTTCCTTGGTTCATCATCAGGTTGGCGGCCCCCGGTTGTGTCACCAGGTGGCCGGCCGGGGGTTCAGCGTGCCGAGCAAGGAATCAAGGTGGGCGGTGTACGGGCGATCTCTGCATCGCTGAGGTAGCAACCGGGGTCCGGGCCCCAGAGGTCGCCGTCGGCCCAGGCGCGGGTGCGCGTGTTGCCGTTGCAGATCCCCAGCCAGCGGCACTCGGTACAACGGCCACCGATCTGGCGTGGGTATTGGCGCAGGCGCAGCAGCAACGGGTCGGGGCGCTCCAGCCAGATCTCGCGGAACGAGGTGTGGCGCACATTGCCCACCGAGTATTGCCACCAGTAAGTGTCCGGGTGCACTTCGCCGGTGTTGTCGATATTGGCAATGCCGCTGCCCGAGGCATTGCCGCCCCAGGCATGCAGCAGGTGTTCAAGTTGCGGGTAGTGTTCTGGCAGGTGCTGGTGCACCCATTGCAGCAGCAACACGGCGTCGGCGTCGTTGTTGCCGCTGACAAAATCACTGGCCACGCCATTCTGGATGTCGTCCCAGGCCTGCTGGAAAATCATCAGCATCGCCTCGCGGCTCATCTGCTGGTGCGCGTCCAGTTGCCGGCTGCGTTTGCCGCGCCCACTGTAGTTGAGGTGCGAGAGGTAAAACTTCTGCACATCGTATTCCCGCATCAAGGCCAGCAATTGCGGGAGCTGCGCGTGGTTTTCCTGGGTCAGGGTCGTGCGCAGGCCGACGCGGATACCCGCCTGGCGGCACAGGTTGATGGCGTGCATCGAGCGCTCGAAACTACCTTCGCATTGGCGGAATGCATCGTGGGTGGCCTTCAAGCCATCGATGCTGATGCCCACATAGTCAAAGCGTGCGGCGGCGATCTGCTGGATGTTGCCTTCATCGATCAGCGTGCCATTGCTCGACAGCGCAACAAAAAAACCCTTGGCACGGGCGTAGGCGCTGAGTTGGAACAGGTCCTCGCGCAGCAGGGGTTCGCCGCCCGAGAGAATCAACACCTTGACCCCGGCCTCGTGCAGGTCATCGATCACCTTCAGTGCGGCCTCGGTGTCCAGTTCATCGCGGAACACGCTGTCGGCGCTGGTGGCATAGCAGTGCTTGCAGGTCAGGTTGCAACGGCGCAGCAGGTTCCAGATCACCACCGGCGCGCGCTGGCTGCCCGGTTTGGCGCTGCGCGGTGGTGGGCATTGACCGGCCAGGGTGCGCAGGTAATGACTGATCCTAAGCATAAGATGTTCCTTCTTCAGCGCGCACGTGCAGGAGCGAGGGGAGAGCTCAGGCGCAAGCCGGTTTTTTTCAGGATGCGACTGCTCACCAGCATCTCGTCCGCCCGGCTGGCATCGCCCAGCAGGAAGCGCAGGTGTTCGCGGTAACTGTCGATTTCTTCACGGCTGCGCCCATGCACCATGGCGAACAGGTTGTACGGCCAGTCCGCGCGCCGGGGGCGGCGGTAGCAGTGGCTGACAAAGGGCTGGGCGCCGATCAGTTCGCCCAGGCGCGGCATCTGTTCGTCGCACACATCCCACACGGTCATGCCGTTGTGGCGGTAGCCCAGGCGATAGTGGTTCGGCACGGCGGCGATCCGGCGGATGGCGCCTTCCCCTTGCAGGCGCTTGAGCAGGTCCAGGGTCGATTCGACGCTGATACCCAGTTGCTCGGCGAGCCAGGTCCAGGGGTCTTCCACCAGCGGCAGGCCGGCTTCGGTCAAATGGATCAGGCGCTGGGCCAGGTTCTCGTCAAACCGGGAAATACAGGCCGACATGGTAGGTTTGCTCCTTGGGCAGGTTAAGCACCTCAAGCCCGGTCAGGGTGTGGATATGCGCCAGGGTCTGGTCGAGGTCGTCGCAGGTTGCGCAGGCCAGCACAAACCACATGTTCCAGGGATGCTCGCGCCGGTAGTTGTGGGCCACTTGCGGCAGGTCGTTGAGTTGCGCCGCGACCTCTTCAAAACGTGATTCGGGCACCGCAAGGGCGGCCAGGGTGAACGCGCCCCCCAGGCGCTCGATGTCGAACATCGGCCCGAAGCGTGTCAGCACGCCGTCTTCGAGCAGCAGGTGCAGGCGGTCGAGCAACGCGTCGGGCGTGCTGCGTAGCTCATCAGCCACTGCCTGCCATGGATCACGCACCAGCGGCAGGCCCCGTTGCAGGCGATTGATCAGTTGCCGGTCGAGTTCATCCATGGGCCCATACCTGTGACGGCGGCGGCGCAAAACGCCCGCCGCATTGCTTGAACATGCGCGTGCTGAACAGCAGGTGGTGGGGCAGGTCGCTGAGCAGATGCTGTTGCAGCAGCGCCTCGATCTGCGCCTGTACCGCTGCGCGTTCACGCCCGTGCACCATGCAGAACAGGTTGTAGCGCCAGTGCGGCAAGCGCCGTGGCCGCTGGTAGCACAGGGTGATGCCCGGCGCGCGGCCCAGGCGCTGGCCGACTTCATCGATCAGTGCATCGGGCACATCCAGCACCAGCATCGCATTGGCCACATAGCCCAGGGCGCGGTGGTTGAGCACCAGGCCGACGCGGCGGAACAGACCCTGTTCCTGCCATTGCTGCATCTGCTTGAGCACTTGCAGGTGATGGGCTCCGATCTGCTCGGCGAGGTCTTCATAGGGCCGCGACACGCGCGGCAGCCCGCGCTCCAGGCACTGGCGCAGGTCAAGCAATTGTTCATGGTTCAGCGGCGCGATCACGGGTGGACTCCCAGGGCGAAACCCAGGTCGATGCGGTAGGAGGTGAGCATGGGCAGGTCCAGGGGGATCAGGCCGGTGTCCTTTTCCAGCTCTTCCAGGATCTGTTCCAGATGGCGGCGATTAGGCCCGGTCAACACAAACCACAGGTTGTAGTGATGTTCGCGGGCGTAGTTGTGATTGACCTCGGGGTAGCGGCTGATGCGCGCCGCCACTTGCTCCAGGCGCTCGGCGGGCACCGCCAGGGCGGCGAGGGTACTGGCGCCGGCACGGCTGTGATCGAACACCGGCCCGACCCGCGACAGCGCGCCCGCCAGTTCCAGGCGTTGCAGGCAGGCCAGCAGCTCGCGCTCGCTGCAACCCAGGGTTTGCGCCATTTCCAGGTAAGGCTCGGCACACAGCGGCATGCCGTGTTGATAGCGGTCGATCAGGCGTGCGGTCAGTTCATCCAGTTCCATCTCAGTACCCCATTTTTTGCGCGCGGCTGCTGAAGAAGATGCCGCTGGGGCTGTCGGCCGGCAGGGTCTTGAGCAAGGTCAAACGATAAGGATCCCAGACCTGCACCTGCTGGCCGTCGCGAACCGACAACCACAGCTGCTCACCGCGCCCGGTGAATTCCATGTGCAGCACACCGGGGCCGGGGCGCAGGTCCGCGACCACCTGGTGGGTTTCACTGTCGAGTACCTGCACCCGATCGTTGTCGGGGTAGGCGAAGTTGACCCACAACTGGCGCCCATCGGGCCGTGCGGTGACAAAAATCGGCTGGCCGGCCACGGCGATGGCAGCGGTCTGTTGCCAGGTACGTGCGTCCATCACCAGCACCTGGTGCCGGCCCACGGCGGGCACGAACGCCTGGTTGTCGGCCACGGCCCAGCCTTCCAGATGCGGCATCTTGTACACCGGCAGTTTTTCCTGGCCGCGACCGTAATCGGCCAGCACGCTCTTGACCCCCAGTTCGGGGTGCCACAGGTCGAGCTGGGCCATGCCGTCCTCGCCAAACAAACCGGCCATGTAGTAACGGCCATCGGCAGTGATCAGCGCGTCATAGGGCTGGCGGCCAATACCGCTGAAGCGGGTGATGGCCGGGGTGTTGCCCTGGCTGAAATCGGCGCTCCAGATCTCGTCGGTATCAAACAGGCTGAACACAAAGCGCTGCCCTGGCGCATCCACCAGGCCCACCACCCGCGAGCGTTTGCCGTCGGCCACGGGCGTGGCCGGGATATCGGCCACCTGTTGCAGGGTCACCGCGTCGAACACCTTGACCCCGCCCGGTTGGTAGTTGGAGACCGCAATCAGGCGCCCATCCTGGCTGATCGCGCCGCCGATGCTGTTGCCGCCCTGGATCAGGCGTTGGTCGATGCGCTGGGTCAGCAGGTCAATCTTGGTCAACCCGCCGTCCCGGCCAAAGAGGTAGGCGTAGCGCTGGTCCCGGGAGAACACCGCCGAGGCGTGGGACAAATCCCCCAGCCCCTCGACCCGGGCCAGGCGCGCCTGGTGGCTGCTGTCGATAATCAGCAGGCTGCCGCTGGCACGCTCTACCACCAGGCCCAGGTCGCCGGTGCCGCGTAGCGGTGGCTGGACACAGGCCGTGAGCAACAGGCCGGCAATGCACACAAACAGGGGACGGATCATGGCGCAGGGGTTCCTTGCAGGAGGCGATCCACCAGCCAGGCAATTTCGCCGGCATTGAGCAACGGCGCCCAGCCAGGCATCGCCAGGGCAGGGCGGCCATAGGTCACGGTGGCAATCAGGGCATCGCGGGTCCGCCCGGCCAGGGCTTGGGGCGTCAGGGCCGGGCCCAGGCCACCGGTCAGGTGCAGGCCGTGACAGGCCCCGCAGTCCTGGGTCAGCAGGTGTTCCAGCTGGACCTGGCGCGCAGGCGCCGGTGCTCCGTGCACCGGCGCGGGAATGAGGAAAAGCAACGCCATGGCCGAACCGATCATCGAGACTTGCATGGCGTGCTCCTTGTGCTTATTTCAGGCTCAACACCCATTGGGCGAGGGTCAGGGCTTCGGCGTCGGTGACGGGGTTGGCCGGCATCGGAATCGGTCCCCAGTTACCCTGGGTACCGTTCTTGATGTGGCTGGCCAAGGTTTTGTCAGCGTCCTTGACGCCGGCATTTTTTGCCGCGACTTCCTTGAGCGCCGGCCCCACCATCTTGCTGTCGATGGTGTGGCAGGCAGCGCAGGGTTTGCTCTTGAACAGCGCCGCACCATCCTCGGCAACGGCCGTGGACAGGCTCAACGCCGCGCCCAGGGCCGCGAGTGCAAGCAGGATATTTTTCATTGGGTTGCCTCTTGTTGATGAAGCTCAATAAATGTCGAATTGGGTGTTGTAGACATTGAACTTGCCGGTCGGGGTAATCAGGCGCTTGTCCTTGATCACGTTCTTGAGCTTGAGGGTCTTGTCATCGACCACCACCAGCGCCGACTCCTCTTCCTGGCCGTTCCACACCGAGAACCACACTTCATCGCCCGCCTTGTTGTATTCCGGCTGCACCACGCGCAGGGCGCCTTGCTTGATGCCCGACCATTGGGCAATCGGCAGCACGGTGTAGCCGGCGTCGAGCTTGTCGATATTGAACACGGCCACCGACTGGCTGAGCTTGGTGTCGGGGTTGAGGGTGGTGTCGACGTACAGGTGCCGCGAGTTGGGGTGGGTCTTGATAAACAGCGAGCCACCGCCCTGGCCATTGAGCGAGGTCACCTGCTTCCAGGCGTACTGCGGATGCTTGACCGGGTCGGTGCCGATCACCGAGACCCCACCGTCACCCAAGTGGCTGGTGGCCCATACCGGACCATATTGCGGGTGCACAAAGTTGGCGCCACGACCGGGGTGCGGGGTCTTGCCCACATCCACCAGGGCGGTGAGCTTGCGCTCCTTGGAGTCGATCACCGCGACCTTGTTGGAGTTGTTCGCGGCCGTCATGAAGTAGCGGTGGGTGCTGTCCCAACCGCCGTCATGCAAGAAAGGCGCGGCGTCGATGGTGGTGATGGTGAGGTTCTTGATGTCCTGGTAGTTGACCAGCATCACCTTGCCGGTTTCCTTGACGTTGACGATGAACTCCGGCCATTCGTGGGAGGCGATGATCGCCGCCACACGCGGTTCCGGGTGGTACTCCTGTTTGTCCACGGTCATGCCACGGGTCGAGACGATTTGCTTGGGCTCCAGGGTCTCGCCGTCCATGATGGTGAACTGCGGCGGCCAGTAGGAACCGGCAATCGCGTACTTGTCTTCATAGCCCTTGAACTTGGAGGTCTCCACCGAGCGGGCCTCGATGCCCACCTTGATCTCGGCGACCTTGGTCGGCTCGGCGGGCCACAGGTCGATCATGTCGATCTTGGCGTCACGGCCGATCACCAGCAGGTAGCGGCCCGAAGCGGAGATCCGCGAGATATGCACGGCGTAGCCGGTGTCGATGAGTTTGACGATTTTTTTGCTGTCGCCGTCGATCAGGGCGATTTTGCCGTCGTCACGCAGGGTGACGGAGAACAGGTTTTCCAGGTTCAGCGTGTTGAGCTGCTTCTTCGGGCGGTCTTGGGGCTTGACCAGTACCTTCCAGGTCTTGAGGGTTTCGGCCATGCCCCATTCCGGCGGCGTCGGCGCGGTGTGCTGGATGAAGGTCGCCATGCTGGTGATCTGCGCCTTGGTCAGCGCATTGGAGGTGCCCCAGTTCGGCATGCCGGCCGGGGAGCCGTAGGTGATCAAGGCTTCCAGATACGCCTGGCCCCGGGCCTGGGTGATGTCCGGGGTCAGCGGCTTGCCGGTGGCGCCCTTGCGCAACACACCGTGGCAGCCGGCGCAGCGCTCGAAGTAGATCTGCTTCGAAGCATCGAACTCGGCTTGGCTCAAGTCGGGTGCGCCGGGGCTCTTGACCATGGCCGTCGCCGGTGCAGGTGCAGGTGCAGCCGCGAAGGCCTGCGTTGAGAGGGCCAGGGCCAGCGCGCAGCTGAGCCTGGCCAGCGTCAGTACGAAGGGTGTTTTGTTGCGAGTCAGCATTCCATCTCTCCTCAGGCAAGACCTTTGCGATCCGGGTAGAACGCAGGTTCTTAGTGCCAGCAGAGACTATGTCGCGGCGGGTGAATGACCGCTTGACGGCGATCAAGTTTGCCTTGAGTACGGCTTGCCAGGTTGTCGCAGGGCCCCGTAGCGTGGCCGTCAAACCCGTTGCCCATGCAAGGTGCACCATGACCGAACCCTTCTACCAAGCCGTCAACAACGAGCATGAGTTGTTCGAACACGCCTGGCGCCACCGCATGCCAGTGTTGATCAAGGGCCCCACCGGCTGCGGCAAGACCCGCTTCGTCCAGCATATGGCCCATCGCCTGCAACTGCCGCTGTACACCGTGGCCTGCCACGACGACCTCAGCGCCGCCGACCTGATCGGCCGTCACCTGATCGGCGCCCAGGGCACCTGGTGGCAGGATGGCCCGCTGACCCGCGCGGTGCGTGAAGGGGGCATCTGCTACCTGGACGAAGTGGTCGAGGCGCGCCAGGACACCGCCGTGGTCCTGCACCCGGTGGCCGATGACCGTCGCGAGTTGTTCCTGGAACGCACGGGCGAAGTCCTCAAGGCGCCGCCGTCGTTCATGCTGGTGGTGTCTTACAACCCCGGTTACCAGAACCTGCTCAAGGGCATGAAACCCAGCACCCGCCAGCGCTTCGTCGCGATGCGTTTTGGCTATCCGTCGCCCCTGGAAGAAGAACGCATCGTCGCCCGCGAAGCCCAGGTAGACAGCGCCCTGGCGGCCCAGGTGGTACGCCTGGGGCAGGCCTTGCGCCGGCTGGACCAGCATGATCTGGAAGAGGTGGCGTCGACGCGCCTGCTGATCTTCACCGCGCGCCTGATCGCCGCTGGCATGCACCCGCGTGAAGCGTGCATGGCGTGCCTGGCTGAAGCGCTGAGCGATGATCCGCAAACCGTTGCGGCCCTGATGGACGTGGTTGATGTTCACTTCAGTTGAACGGCGCCTGCCGGGCGACCTGGCGATGTGGTTCTTCATCCTCGCCGAACTCTCGGTGTTTGCGCTGCTGATGCTCGCCTTTGCGGCGGCCCAGATGCTCCAGCCCCAAGCCTTTGCCGAAGGCCGCGCACAGCTGGATACCTCCACCGGCCTGGCTATGACCCTGAGCCTGCTGACAGCCGGCCTGCTGGCGGCGTTGGCGCAGCAACAACGGCTTGCCGGCCAGCCTCGGCGGGCAAGTGGGTTATTGCTGTTGGGGCTGTCGGTGGCGGTGGTGTATGTGTGGATCAAGCTCGGCGAGTACGGGCACCTGGCCGCTGCCGGACTGGGGCTGGAGCACAGCACGTTCTTTACCCTGTACTGGATTCTGACCGGGTTTCACTTCCTGCATGTCCTGTTGGGGATGGTGATCCTGGCATGGCTGGCGTTGCACTGCTGGCGTGGGGCTTATGGACCGGGGCGCCAGTCGGGGTTCGAGTCAGGGGTGCTCTATTGGCACATGGTGGATCTGGTATGGGTGGTGTTGTTTCCCCTGGTGTACGTGTTGTGAGGCTGCTGGCCTGCTGGGGCGCGTTGGTGCTGCTGAGCGTAGGCACGGTCATGTCGGGCGCTGCGGGGCTGTGGTGGATAGTGGTGTTGGCAGCAGTGGCCAAGGCCTGGATGATTACCGATGGGTTTATGGAACTGCGGCATGCGCCCCTGGGGTGGCGGGCCGCGATGTTGGCCTGGCCGGTGGTGTTGGTGATGGGGATTGTGGTGATGCATTAAGGGCGCACATTTATCGAAACTGCCGCGCCGCTTACCTGTGGGCTTGCCCGCGATAGCAATACATCAGCCGAAGAACATACTGCCTGACCCACCGCCATCGCCGGCAAGCCAGCTCCCACATGTGATTTGTGGTGTGGCGAAATTCTCTGCCCAAGCCAGCGTCCCCTGTAGGAGCGGGCTTGCCCGCGATAGCGGTACATCAGCCGAACAACAGGCAGCCTGACCCACCGCCATCGCCGGCAAGCCAGCTCCCACATATGATTTGCAGTGTGGCCAAATTCTCTGCCCAAGCCAGCGTCCCCTGTAGGAGCGGGCTTGCCCGCGATAGCAATACATCAGCCGAAGAACATACTGCCTGACCCGCCGCCATCGCCGGCAAGCCAGCTCCCACATGTGATTTGCAGTGTGGCCAAATTCTCTGCCCAAGCCAGCGTCCCCTGTAGGAGCGGGCTTGCCCGCGATAGCGGTACATCAGCCGAAGAACAGGCTGCCTGACCCACCGCCATCGCCGGCAAGCCAGCTCCCACATGTGATTTGCAGTGTGGCCAAATTCTCTGCCCAAGCCAGCGTCCCCTGTAGGAGCGGGCTTGCCCGCGATAGCGGTACACCAGCCGCAGAACAGGCTGCCTGACCCACCGCCATCACCGGCAAGCCAGCTCCCACATGTGATTTGTGGTGTGGCCAAATTCTCTACCCAAGCCAGCGTCCCCTGTAGGAGCGGGCTTGCCCGCGATAGCAATACATCAGCCGAAGAACATACTGCCTGACCCGCCGCCATCGCCGGCAAGCCAGCTCCCACATGTGATTTGCAGTGTGGCCAAATTCTCTACCCAAGCCAGCGTCCCCTGTAGGAGCGGGCTTGCCCGCGATAGCGGTACATCAGCCGAAGAACATACTGCCTGACCCACCGCCATCGCCGGCAAGCCAGCTCCCACGTGTGATTTGTGCTGTGGCCAAATTCTCTGCCCAAGTGAGCCCCCCTGTGGGAGCGGGCTTGCCCGCGCCTATATCACCGTTTCCGCCACGGGCACCACCCCTTGCGCGCCTCGCAGATACGACTGGTACAACGCCGCATACGCCCCCCCTTGTTCAATCAGCTGCCGATGCGGCCCAAGCTCCACCACCTGTCCATGCCGTACCACCGCAATGCGATCCGCATCCCGAATCGTCGCCAGGCGGTGGGCGATGATGATTGCCGTGCGCCCCTCGCACAACCGTCGCAAGGCCCGCTGGATGCGCCGCTCGGTATGGATATCCACCGCCGACGTCGCCTCGTCCAGCACCAGCACCGCAGGATCCGCCAGATACGCGCGTACCAGGCACACCAGTTGCCGCTGGCCGTGACTCAGGTGTGCACCCAGTGGGCCGACTTCGGTGTGATATTGATGGGGCAGTCGCTCCAGCACTTCGTCGGCGCCCAGTTCGCGGGCTGCGGCGATCAGTCGGCTGTCATCGGCGTCCGGTGCCGCCAGGCGCAGGTTGTCGAGGATGCTGCCGCTGAACAACACGTTGTCCTGCAGCACCACCCCGACGTTGCGCCGCAGGGTGTGTTGCGCCAGTTCGCGCACATCGATGCCGTCAAGCAGCACCGCCCCCGTCTGTACCTCGTAGAAGCGCGTCAGCAGTTGCACCAAGGTACTTTTGCCATGCCCGGAAGGGCCGACAATCGCCAGCACTTGGCCGGCGGGGATGTGCAGGTCGAGATTGTTGATCACCGGTGCCTGCGCCCCCGGCGTATAGCTGAACCCCACCCCCTGGAAGTGCACTTCACCCCGCGCCCGCGCCAAGGTGGCAGGCGCGGCGCAGTCGGTGATCTGCGCCCGGGTATCGAGCAGCAGGAAAATCCGCTGGGCACTGGCCGACCCCGTGGCGTAGCGCTCGAACAGGTCGGACAGCTCCTGCAACGGCCCGAGGAACAAGAACACATAAAACAGGCTCTCCGCGACCTGGCCCACGGTCACATCACCCGCCGCCAGGCCATAGGCGCCCACCAGCAACAGCACGGCAATCCCCGCCGAGCTGAGCAGCGCGGTAAACGGCGCAAACCAGCTGGAGCGCAAGCTGCCGCGAATCAAGGCGTGGTTGAAGTCATCCAGCAGGCCACGATAGCGCCGCAGGTTCGGCCCTTGCTGGGCGCACTGTTGCAACAGGCGTACGCCGCTGACGCTTTCCACCAGGTGTGCGGTAAAGCGGCTGCGGTTTTCCGCGACCCTGGCCCAGTTGCGCTGGGATATCCGCTTGAAGCTCCAGGTCGCCAACACCAGCAGCGGTACCGTCGCCACCAGGCTGAGGAAGAAGCGCGGGTCGATGCGCCACAGCATCACCGAGGCCAGCCCACACCGCAGCAGGGCCCCGAGCAGTTCTGGCGGGCCCTGGATCAGCAGCGGTTCGAGGGCATCCACATCGCGATCGACCCGGGAAATGATGCGCCCGGCCCGGGTCTGGTCGAAGTAGCTGACACTCAAGCCCTGGACATGGGCAAACACCCGCACGCGCAGGGCGTTGAGCACCCCAATCGCCGCGCCCCCGGCGACGAACTGCGACACCCCGGCCAACAGGAAACGCAGCAGCCAACTGGCGGCCAACCCGAGGCCCAGCCACAGCACCAGGCGCTCATCCAGCAACCAGTGCTCGGCTTGTTGTACCAGGCCGCGGTCCAGCAGTTCACGCACAAACCAGGGGCGCAGGAACACGGTGAACACCAGCAGCACTTCAATGCCGATCACTGCCAGGATCTGCCGGCGGATCGGCTGCAGCAACGGCAGCAGGCGCTTGAACATGCTGCGGTCCAGGGCCTTTTTGGCAAGCATTTCTTCGATTTCGATATCGCTCAAGGCTTTGCCGGCGATTGGATTAGCCATGGTCGATCCCTAGCAGGTCGCGGTAGTGCGCGTTGGTGTGTTGCAGCTGGGCATGGGGTCCCTCGGCGGCGATCTTGCCGCCTTCGAGCATCAGCACCCGGTCGGCCAGGAGGATGGTCGAGAGCTTGCTGGAGATCACCAGCACCGTGGTGCCGCGCAGTTGCCGCAGGTTGTGCAGCACCAGGCGCTCGCTGATTGCATCGAGGGCGCTGGTGGCGTCGTCCAGGCACAGAATGTCTGGCGCACCGAGCAGCGCCCGCGCCAGGCACAGGCGTTGACGCTGACCGCCCGACAAGGTGACGCCGCGATCGCCCAGGGGGGTTTCCAGGCCCTGGGGCAAGCGCTGCAAGACGTCATCGGCTGCTGCCATGCGCAGCGCCGCGTGCAGTTGTTCATCGGTGGCGCTGGGTGCGCTCAGGCGCAGGTTGGCCGCCAGGCTGCCGGCAAACAGGAAACTCTCCTGGGGCACCACATGCACGCGGCGACGCAACTGTGCGAGGTTCAGGCTGCGGATATCCTGCCAACCGTCCTGCGCCGAACCCAGCAGCACGCGCCCGGCACTGACGTCGGTCAGGCGCGGCAACAGGCTGGCCAGCAGGCTCTTGCCGGTACCGGTGGCGCCCACCAGGGCGACGATCTCCCCAGGCTGCAAGGTCAGCGAGCAATCCTGCAAAATGTCGCGGCCACCCCCCGGCGCGCTGACGCTGACGTGCTCCAGGCGCAAGCCCAGGGGGCTGGCGGGCAGGCTCGCGCTGCCGTCGCCAATCGCCAGCGGCGCGTCGAGCAACTGCCAGATGCGTTCGGCACTGGCCCGGGCGTCGGCGAAGGTCTGCATCACCCGGCCAATGCCCTCGATACGAAATACCAGGGTGGTGGCGATCAGCAGTGAGGTCACCAGTTCACCGATGTTCAACTGCCCGGCCGCCACCAGATGGGCGCCGTACACCAGGATCCACACATGGCCGAACGCGACCACCGCCTGGGGCAGGGGGATGCGCGAGCTGGAATAGGCCAGGGCCTGGCGTGCGAGGCTGGCAAACACTGCCACCTGGCTGGAGAAGCCGTTGATGCGCTGCTGCTCCAGGGCAAATGACTTGATCACCCGCACCCCACCGATGCCTTCGCTCAGGTCCTGGTTGACCCGGTCGTAGGCCGCGCCCACGGCGCGATCCAGGCTCACCAGGCGCTCGGTCTGGCGCACGAAAATCCACAGGCCGGTGACGGTCAACAGCAACGGCACCAGGCCCAGCAGCGGGTGATACCAGCTCAACAAGCCCACCGTGGCCAGCACCACCAGCGGTGTTTCCACCACCTGACGCCAAAAGCTGATCAGCGCATCGCGCACCTTGTCGGCATCGCGGGTGGTACGGGTGATCATCTCGCCCATGCCGTGTTGCCAGTGATAGCCCAGGTGCAGGTTCTGCACCTGGTCGAGAATGCGCTCACGCAGGCGCGTCAGCAGCTCCTGGCTGAGCACCAGGGACAGCACGCTGGCCGCATATTGCAACACCCCGCGCCCCAGCGCCACGGCCAGCATCAACCCCAGCCAGTACCAGCCAAGGCTGGCGTCGAGGCTGCCATCCGCCTGGCGTACCACCGCGTGCCCGGCGCTGACATCGTTGACCGCATGGCCGATCAGCCACTGCTGCCAGACCAGCCCGAGGTTGATCGCCACATACAGCGCGGCCACCAGGCAGAAGCGCCAGGGCATCTCCCGGTAGATCGCCAGGCTGCGTAAAAGAGGATGTTTTTCGCTCATGAAAAGCTCAATCAAAACCCTGTAGGAGCTGGCTTGCCAGCGATCGGGCCCGCAAGCCATGCGCCGGTTTCAAGGGCGCCATCGCCGGCAAGCCGGCTCCTGCCAGGTTGGGGGTTAGCGGGTGGTAGCGCCCTGGGTCTGCTTGGCATTGAGGATCGCGGTGTATTCGCCCGGGTCCACGCCGTTGAGGTAGTAGTTGCCCACGTGGTGCAAGCGCCAGCGGATCGGGTCATGGGTGGTGTGCACCCGGGCATTGCGCCAGAAGCGGTCCAGGTTCCATTTGCTCAGGGACGAACTGGCGCCCAGCAGCGAGAAAATATCACTGGAGATCTTCAGCGAAGCAGCGTCCGAATGCGCCCGCGCAGTGGCCACCGACAGGATCAACTCGTCTTGCAGCTCCTTGTTTTCCGGGTCCAGTTCATGCTGGTCGAACACCCGCGCGGCGTCGCGCAACAGTGACTCGGCCGCGCGCAAGGCCACGGCGTACTCGCCGACCTGCTTGATGATGTGCGGTTCTTCATTGGCGTGGTCCACGCCGCTTTCCACCCATGGCCGGGCGTTGTGCTTGAGGTAATCGACGGCGGCGCCCAGCGCGCCGGCCGCAATCCCGGTGTCGATGGCGGCGTGGAGGATCTGCGGGAAGGTCAGCCCGGTGCGTTTCATCGGGCCCTTGCGTTGCGAGACGAAGGCTTCGTCCAGTTCGATAGCGTCAAAGCGCACGGTACCACTGACCGAGTTTTTCTGGCCGAAGGCCTCCCAGTCATCGAGCAGGGTCAGGCCCGGGGTATTGCGGTTGAGCAGCACGCTGGCGCCGCCATCGTCACTGGCTGCGGTCAGCGAGATCCACTCGGCGAGGTAGGAACCGGTGGAGTAGAACTTGCTGCCATTGAGCACCAGCTTGCCGTCGGCGCGGCGTTCGACGCGGGTCTTGAGGGCGAACTTGTTTTTCCCGCCCACTTCCGCCAGGGCGTTGCCGAAACGTTTGCCGGCCAGTACATCGGCAATCAGTCGATCGCGCACGGCGTCGCTGTAGCCGCTGAAAATCCCGCGCAGCATCACGTTATGGATTTGCAGCAACTGGCCGACGCCGCCATCGGCCACCGAGACCAGGCGTACGGTTTCGACGATGGTCTGCACCGAGGCACCCAGCCCGCCAAAGGCCTTGGGCACGCCGATGGCGGTCAGGCCGCTTTCGGACAACAGCTGGGCCTGGCGCCAAGGCAGTTGGCCGTTTTGCTGGGGGTCGGCGGCGATCCGGGCGATCTCCAGGGCGATCTCCCGGGCGACGGCGATGGCCTCAGCCTCGCTGTGCAGTTGGCGTGTGGGTGCCTGTTCGAACGTGGTCATTGCTACTCATCCTTATGCTAGATCCCGCTCCCTGTAGGAGCCGGCTTGCCGGCGATGGCGTTATCAAGGACGCCATCGCCGGCAAGCCGGCTCCTACAGGGGAGTGCGGTGTTGAAGGGGCTTGAGCAAGTTCTGCGCCAACGCCTAAATGCGGGCTTGCGGCGGGCGGGGTGTTGCTGGAGCAGCAGCCGCGTCACGCCGGCTGCTGGGTCAGCAGCAGTGCTGTTGGCAGGCCAGCAGCCCTCTGCCTGACGTTTGCGCCAAGCCCTTGCGTAGCGGGGCTTTGGCCATTTGGCACGGCCTCTGCAATAGCTCCCGGCAACTGCCTTGCCCAATTCAATGGAGCTGCCTATGACCCTTTGCGCTGTCTTGCCCACGCCCACCCTGGAGCAGATCTGGTTCACCCGTTGCCCGGTGCCGACCGCTTCCGGGATCGCCTACAAGCTGGGTTGGTTGAGCGAGGAATTCGCCGCCGACGGCCTGCCGGTCGCCACATTGCAGGAGGCTCGTCAACTGGGCCGTCACCATTACGATCACGACCTGCCGGGGCTGTTTCGCGAAGGCGGCAACGTCCCGGCATTGGCCGCCCGCGCGGGTGGTGCACCAAGCCGGCTGATCGGCCTGACCTGGATTGAAGAGTGGCAAACCATCCTGGTCCGCCCGGACTCCGGCATCAGTCGTCCCGCAGACCTCAAAGGCAAGCGCCTGGCGCTGCCGGCCTGGGGCGACAACCGTCCCGGCAGCATCGCCCGGGCCATGAGCCTGCATGGCTACAAAGGCGCGCTGAGCCTGGCCGGCCTGGGCTTTGACGATGTACAGCTGGTGGAAGTGGCGTTGCAGGACCAACAACAGGCGCCTGACCCGCAGCAGGGTTTGCAGCGCCTGTGGTCCGGCCTGGATTACCTGGTGCGTGGCGAGGTAGATGCGGTGTACGTCAAGGGCGCATCGGCCGCCGATGCCGCGCGCCGCCTGGGGCTGGTGGTGGGCATTGACCTGGACCTGATCGCCGAGCCGCGCTACCGCATCAACAACGGCACGCCACGCCCGATCACGGTCCACCAGGACCTGCTGGACAACCATTTCGACCTGGTGGTGCGCTTCCTCGCGCAAACCCTTGGCGCCGCCGACTGGGCGGCGAATAACCGTGAGGCCCTGAACGCCATCCTCGAAGAAGAAACCCGCGCCGGCAGTGCCGGTGTGGCCGAGGCCTATCGCGGCGACTTCCACACCACATTGGCGCCGGATTTGTCGGCCCAGCGCCTGGAATTTCTCGGTGTCCAGAAAGATTTCCTCTACCTGCACGGCTTCCTGGAGCGCGATTTCGCCATCGCCGACTGGGTCGACCCGCGCCCCCTGCAAGCTGCCCATGAACTGTTGGCCAAGCGCCGCGCCTGAACCTGGAGAAACCCCATGACTGCGATTGTCCTCGCTCAACCCATCAGCCAGCCCCTGCAAGACTTCATCGACAAGGTGCTGCTGGAAGCCGAAGAGGCCTTCACCGTGTTCCGCGAAACCAACACCATCACCGCCAATGGCACGGTCGGCTTTGTCGAGCGCGTGCCCGGCGAAGAGCTGCTGGTGTCCGTCAACTACGGTGGGCCCTGGAACTACCGCAAGCCGCTACAGGCCACGGTCAGCGACTTTGCCGGCAACCTGATCTACGGCAATGGCAAGGGCGGGGCAGGGCGCTACACCAAGCTGTTCGAGCAGCACCCGGACGTGACCACCGTGTCCCACGTGCACTCGCCGTACCTCGGCGCCTGGGCCCAGACCCACCGCACCTTGCCGTTCCACTACGTGCCGGTGCAGCGTTACCAACTGGCCCGCGAGCTGCCGGTGTACATCGACCGACGCCAGCAGGAAGTGGACTTCATCCTCGACAAAATCGCCGAGAACCCTTTCAACCTGGCGATCCTCGAAGCCAACGGCGGCGCCACGGTGTGGGGCAAGCAGGGCCTGCGCGCCACCGCAGAATTCATTGTGTTGCTGGAGGAGGGCGCGCAACTGCAATTGCTCGCCGACGCCCTGGGTGGCTCCCGCGCCTACGGCCCTGGGGTGCTGACCCAGCAATGGAAAATGAGCGGCCTGTATGAGCAAGCCACGGCCCTGGGCCTGGTCCCGGCCATCGACCGCCGCACCTGACCCTTGTGGGAGCTGGTTTACCGCTATCGCCGGCAAGCCGGCTCCTACAGTGGGCCGGCGTCGCATCACCTTTGTAGGAGCTGGCTTGCCAGCGATGAAGCCGGTATGCCGAACGCCGATTGCCTGGCGTTTTATAGAATGTTTTCAAGGATGCTTTGCCATGGCTGTAAAAATCCTCTGGTACCTCACCACCCCCGATGGGCCATACCCTTGGGAGCCCGAAGGCCGCTGGAAAACCGACTTCGAACACCTCAAGCAGCTGGCCATCGCCAGTGACCGCCTGGGCTTCTACGGTTCGCTGCTCGGCTCCAGCCCCAACGAAAGCCTGGTGGTCGCCGCCTCGCTGATCGACGCGACCCAGCGCCTGCGTTTTCTGGTGGCGCAACACCCCGGCGAGCTGTCGCCGGCGGTCCTGGCCAAGTGGGCGTTGACCTTCGACCAGTTCTCCAACGGCCGCCTGCTGTTCAACGTGGTCAACGGCAACGACGCCGGCCTGGCCACCCTCGGCGTGCATTACCCCCACGACGAACGTTATGCCTTCAGCCTCGAATACTGGCGGGCGTTCCAGGGTTTCTACGCCGGCGATACCAGCGGTTTCGACGGCCAGTACGTCAAGCTCGCCCCCCGTGCCCCCGGCGCCGCCAATCATCCTTTGGGTGGCTGGCATCCGCCGCGCCAGAAACCCGGGATCCCCTTGTGGGGCGCCGGTACTTCCGGGCCCGGCGTGGCCCATTCGGTGCAGTTGCTCGACGTCTACCTGAGTTTTGCCAATACCCCGCCCAAGCTGGGCGACAAGTTTCGCAAGGTGGCCGCCGAAGCTGCAAAAATCGGCCGCGAACTGACCTTTGGCACGCGCCTGCAAATCATCGTGCGCGAGACCGAAGAAGAGGCGTGGGCCCACGCCGAGAAACTGCTGCAACGCACCTCGCTGCAAACCGCACGCAACGCCATCGAACGCCAGTTGCCGGCTGGCGTCAGCTTCGATGAGTTCCACAGCGACGATCCACAGACCCAGCGCAACCTCGAGACCATTCGTGCGGGCCGCCTGCCCACCGCCCGCGACCTGGAGATCTACCCCAACGTATGGCTCGGCCCAAGCCTGTTTGGCTTCAATATCCTCGGCCCTGCGGCGGGCACCTACCTGGTGGGCAGCGCCGAGCAGGTTGCCGAGCGTATCCGCGAGTACGAGGCCCAGGGTACCTCGGCCTTTATCCTTTCCGGTTTCCCGCTGATTGACGAAGCGCACCGCGTGGCGGACCTGTTGTTCCCGCTGCTGGAGCTGGACCACGGCTTTGACGTGCCGCGTCTGGGCGTCACCCACAAGCTCGTGCAGCTGGATGAGGCCTGAGTATGGGTGATGGATTTTCCCGCCGAGCCTTCCTCGGCAGCAGCCTGGCTCTGGGCGGCGGTTTGCTGCTCGGTGGCTGCGACGCAGGCCCGGCCAGCCAGGGCGCGGTGCTGCTGTCGAGCAAGCCGGTGAGTGGCGGACGCCTGCGTATCGGCATTATCGACGGCGACCAGTCCGGCAACCTCGATGCCCACAAGCCGGTGGGCGGCGGGATCATCCGGGGCTGGGCGCTGTACAGCAAGTTCTGGGAATGGAACACCGACGTCAGCACCCGCCTGGCCCTGGCCGAATTCGCCGAGCCGAATGCCGATGCCAGCGCCTGGACCATCCGCATCAAGCCGGGCCTGGAGTTTCATCACGGCAAGACCATTGGCGCCGATGACATGCTGTTCTCGCTGCTGCGCCTGACCGATCCCAAGCTGGCGTCACCGTTTGCCGGACTGGTGGGGGCGATTGACCGCAATGCCTTGCGCAAGCTCGATGAGCGCACCATCGAAATCCGCTTCAAGCAGGGGCAGAGCTTTTTCCCCCTGGATGAAACCCTGATCAGCTTTGGCGGCATTGTCCCCACCGACTACGACCCGGTGACCAACCCGGTCGGCGCCGGGCCCTACAAGCTCAAGCGTTTTGTTCCTGGCCAGCGCTCGCTCTACAGCCGCTTTGAAAACTACTACAAGCCCGGCCAGCCATACGCCGACGAGCTGGAAATCATTGAATTCAAGGATCAGGTGTCGCGCGTCGCAGCCCTGCGCGCCGGGCAAATTGACGTCGCCAGTGGGGTGCAGGCTGAACACAGCGCCTTGCTCAAGGCCGATGCGCGGTTGAGCCTGTGTGTCTCGCCAAGTACCTCGTTTACCGGTTTGAACCTCAACCTGGCCAAGCCACCGTTTGACGATGTGCGGGTGCGCCAGGCCTTCCGCTTGTTGGCCGATCGCCAGGAACTGGTGGACCGTGGCCTCAACGGCTTTGGGCGAATCGCCAACGACCTGTATTCGCCCCACGACCCGACCTACAACCACACGCTGGCCCAGCGCCCGTATGACCTGGAGCAAGCGCGTTCACTGCTGCGCCAGGCCGGGCAAAGCGATCTGCGCGTGGAACTGACCAGCACCCCGGGGCCCGGCGTCAATGCGGCACTGGTGTTCGCCCAGCAGGCAAAAAAGGCCGGGGTCGAGGTGCGCGTGACCCAGGTTGACGGCGCGGTATTCAACGGCCCGCAGCGGGAACAATGGCAAGTGTCGCCCGGCTCGACCCCGGCCCGGGGTTTCCTGGCGTCGGCGTTGCACAACGACGCGCCCCTGGCGATCTACAACCGCAGCAACTTCCATGACCCCCGTTTCGCCGACCTGTACCGCCAGGCCCTGGCCCAACCCGACCTGGCGCTGCGCAAAGGCCTGGTGCACGAGGCCCAGCAGATCCAGCACGAGCGCGGTGGCCTGCTGATCTGGGGCTTCAACGATGTGCTGGATGCCGCCTCGGTACGGGTTGGCGGGCTGGGCCCGGAACAGACTACCTTTGCCTCCTGGCGCTTTGATGAGTTGTGGTTGAACCATGTCTGAGTCGTCCTGCGTCACCCCACACCGCGCCCCACGTACACCGGCCTGGCTGTCCTGGTTTATCGGGCGCCTGGGCTACGGCCTGCTTACCGCCTGGGTCATCAGCCTGGTGGTGTTTATCGCCACCCAGGCACTGCCATCCGACCCGGCGCGGGTGATCCTCGGCCCGGATGCGCCGCTGGAAAGTATCCTTACCCTGCAACGCCAACTGGGCCTGGACCAGCCGATCCTCTGGCAATACGTGCGCTGGCTGGGCGCCGCCTTGAGCGGTGAACTGGGGGTGTCGCTGGACTCCAACGCGCCGGTGGCCAGCATCCTCTGGGGGCGGTTTGGCTACACCCTGGCGTTGCTTGCCGGGGTGATCGCGCTGGTGGTGCCGGCAGCCCTGGTGCTTGGCGTGTCCCTGGCTTTGCGCCGGGACAGCACCCTGGACCGTTGGAGCCTGTCGCTGTTGATTTTCCTCAAGGCCACGCCGGGGTTTCTCCTGGCCATCGGCCTGGTGCTGCTGTTTTCCATGCCCCATATGGGCTGGCTGCCGGCCGTGTCGATCCTCGATCCGGACCTGTCGCTATGGCGCCAACTTAAGTTCCTGATCCTGCCGGTGTTGGCCCTGAGCCTGTCGGCGCTGCCTTATCTGACGCGCATGGTGCGCGCGGCGCTGATTGACGCGCTGGAATCCGACTACGTGATCGCCGCGCGCCTGCGCGGCATTCCCAGGTGGCGCATTGTCTGGTGCCACACCTTGCCCAATGCCCTGGTGCCGGCGATCCAGGGTGTGGCCCTGACCCTGCGCACGCTGATCGGCGGCGCGGTGCTGGCCGAGGTGATCTTCAGCTACCCCGGCATCGGCACTGCCCTCAATGCGGCGATCCAGATGCGCGACCTGCCGATGATCCAGGCCATTGTGCTGGTGATCACCCTGGCGGTGGTGCTGATCAATCTGCTGGCCGACCTGTTGACGGTGCTGCTGACCCCCAAACTGCGGACGGCCCGCCGTGTGACCATGATCCAGCGCAACCGCCGGGGCATTACCCCGTGGTGGCGGCGCTCCCGAGGTGATGCATGACGACCCCTGGCACTTGGCGCTGGCTGGCTGAACCCCAGGCCCGCAAAGGTTTGGTGATTACCCTGCTGGTGGTGGCCGTGGCCCTGGTCGGCCCCCTGTTGGCACCGCACGGCCCGACGGACATGGTCGGCCCGGTGTACGGTGCGCCGGCCGGTGGGGCCTGGCTGGGCTACGACTTTCTTGGTCACGATGTGCTGTCGCGCTTGCTCAGTGGCGGCCTGTCGGTGTTGTGGATGTCAGTGGCCGCGGCGGTCATCGCCCTGGCCATCGGTACCACCCTGGGCTTGCTCGCGGGCCTGTCGCGGCGGCGCCTGGATCAGTTGATTACCTGGTCGGCAGACGTCTGCCTGGCGTTTCCCGACCTGATCCTGGTGCTGTTGATCGTGTCGATGCTCGGGCGTGCGCCCTGGCTGATTGTGCTCACGGTGTCGATCGCGTTCATCCCTGGGGTGATCCGCCTGGCGCGGGCCAGCGCGGTGGCCGTGGCGGGGCAGGAGTTTGTCGAGGCGGCGCAGATGATGGGCTATTCCCGACGGCGCATTCTGTTCCAGGAGATCCTGCCGAACATCCTCACGCCGTTGTTGGTGCACTTGGGCAACATGCTGACCTGGGGTGTAGGCATGCTCTCGGGCCTGAGCTTCCTCGGCTATGGCGTGGCCCCGCCGACGGCGGACTGGGGCCTGATGATCAACGAAAACCAGGCCGGGCTGCTGGTCCAGCCCTGGGCCGTGCTCGCGCCGGCGCTGCTGATCGGCGTATTCGCCTACGGCACCAATATCCTCGCCGAAGGTATCGGCCGCAGCAGTGCGCGGATGGGAGAAAAACAGCCATGAACGCCATTACCGAAATCGACACCCGGGTGTTGCAGGTCCAGGACTTGCGGGTGGAACTGCCGGGCCAGGTGGATGTGGTGTCCGGGGTGTCCTTCACCCTGCAGGCCGGTGAAATTCTGGGCCTGGTGGGGGAGTCCGGCTCGGGCAAGACCACCCTGGCCACGGCCTTGCTGGCCCATGCCCGGCGCGGCGCACGCATCGTTGGCGGGCAGGTGCAGGTGGCCGGCCAGGCCTTGTTGGAGCTGCACGGCGAAGCCTTGCGCCAGGCCCGTGGCAGCCTGATCGGCTACGTTGCCCAGGACCCTGCCACCGCGCTGAACCCAGCGTTGCGCATTGGCACGTTGTTGGCCGAAACCCTGGCCGCACATCAACGCCCTCTCGATCGCGCCACACAACAGCAGCGCATTGCCCAGACCCTGGTCGACGTGGGCTTGCCCGGCGACCATGAGTTCCTGCGGCGCTTTCCCCATCAATTGTCCGGTGGTCAGCAACAGCGGGTGATGCTGGCGCTGGCCTTCGTCCTGCGCCCGCGCCTGATTGTGCTGGATGAGCCGACCACGGCCCTGGACGTCAGCACCCAGGCGCACATCCTCGCCACGTTGCGCCGGCTGTGCAAAAGCCAGGGCGTGGCGGCGGTGTATGTGTCCCATGACCTGGCGGTGATCAAGGATCTGGTGGACCGGGTGATGGTCATGTATGCCGGGCGTATCGTCGAATCCGCCAGCCGCGCCGCACTGTTCAGCCTGCCGTCCCATCCGTATACCCGAGGCTTGTTGGCGGCGATCCCCGATGTGGCCGGGCGCCGCGAATTACAGGCCATCGCCGGCCACGCCCCAGCGCCTGGGCAACGCCCCCAGGGCTGTGGTTTCGGCCCGCGCTGCTCGCGTTTTGGCCCACGTTGCGCGCTGGCCGAGCCTGCGTTGCAGGCGTTTGCGCAGGGTCACACGGTGGCCTGTTTCGACCCCCATGACCAACCGCCGCAGGTCATTGCCCTGACACCGATTGCCGACAGTCATGGGCAAACCGCTGCGCCGTTGCTGGAGATATCCGGCCTGAACGTCGCCTATGACCGCCAGGTGTTGTTCGAGGTGTCGTTGCAACTGCGCCCGGGCGAATGCCTGGCGCTGGTGGGTGAGTCGGGCTCCGGCAAGACCAGCCTGGCCCGGGCCGTCGCCGGTCTTGGCGAGAACGCCGAGGGCGAGCTGCATTATGCCGGGCGCCCCTTGCCCCTCCAGGCGAGGCAACGGGACGCGGGGCTGCGCCACCAGATCCAATACATCTTCCAGAACCCGTACCGCGCCTTGAATCCCCGGCAAACCGTGTACCAGACCCTCAGCGCACCGCTGCAGCACTTTTTCGCGATCAACGGCCAAGCTGCCCGCGAACGAGTGCACGGCGTACTCAAGCGTGTCTCGCTGGCAGCCTCGGTGGCCGACCTGTATCCCCACAGCCTGTCGGGCGGCGAACGCCAGCGCGTGGCCATTGCCCGGGCCCTGCTGTGTGAGCCGACCCTGCTGATCTGCGATGAAATCACCTCGGCGCTGGATGTCTCGGTACAAGCCTCGATCCTCGACCTGCTGCGCCAACTACAGCGTGACGGCTTGACGTTGCTGTTCGTGACCCACGACCTGGGCGTGGTACGGGCGATTGCCGACCGGGTGCTGGTGCTGAAAACGGGGCGGGTAGTGGAGCAGGGCGCGGTGGACCAGGTGCTGGACCAGCCCCAGGCGGCGTATACCCGCACGTTGCTTGAGCATTCGCCGACATTGGGCTGATGGGCACCGCTGCGCGGTGATCGCCGGCAAGCCGGCTCCTACAATGCAAATGCATACTCCTGTAGGAGCCGGCTTGCCGGCGATCGCGCCCTCACGGACACATCCTGCGTCAATGCCACACCTCACTCTTGCATTCCCCGCACTAGCCTTTCCCTTCTGTATTTCCAACAGGAGGACAAAGGATTGTCCACACTTCCTCACGCTAAAAATCTGCGCAATGGCCGCTATTCTCAATCTGGTCAGATCTACCTACTTACCGCCGTCACTCAACATCGCGCACCGGTCTTTGCCGACTGGTGTGTTGGCCGATTGGTTGTGCATGAATTTCGCCACGCACAGATCGAAGGCCTCGCCGACTCCCTGGCCTGGGTGGTGATGCCTGATCATTTTCATTGGCTGATCGAACTCAAGCAAAGCACTCTCCCTGCGCTGATGCTTGCCACCAAATCCCGCAGCGCTCGCGCGGTGAACGCGCGTATGGGCCGGTCAGGTCGGTTCTGGCAGAAGGGTTTCCATGATCGAGCGATTCGCCGTGAGGAGGACCTTGCGACAGTCGCCCGCTACATCGTCGCCAACCCGTTGAGGGCCGGGTTGGTAACGCGGGTGCATGATTATCCGTTGTGGGACGCGATATGGGTTTGAATCTACCGACGCAATCGCCGGCAAGCCGGCTCCTACAATGCATATGCGGCTTGCCGCCGCCGTACTTCTTCACGCACCGCCGGAATGATCCAGCGTCCGTAATCCACTGTGTCGTACAACGGGTCGTATCCCCGGTTGAGAAAGGTCGTCACTCCCAGGTCCACATAGTCGAGCAACGCCTGGGCCACGGTTTCCGGGGTGCCGACCAGGGCGGTGGTGTCGCCGTAGGCACCGACAGCGGTGGCGGTGGGCATCCATAGGGCGCGGTCGTGGCGGTCGCCCTGGGCGGCGGCGGCCAGCAGGCGTTCGGAGCCGGTGCCCTTGATTCGTTTCTGCCACGGGCTGCCTGCGGCAAACTGCGGGTTGGCCTTGATCTGCGCGAGGATCTGCTCGGCCCGTTGCCATGCCAGTTCCTCGGTCGCGCCCAGGATCAGGCGCACCGACAAACTCACCCGTGGCGCCTGCACCCCCGCCGCGCTGGCGGCGGCCTTGAGCTTGCCGATCTGTTCGGCGACGCCGCTCAACGGTTCGCCCCACAGCGCGTAGAGGTCCGCATGCTTGACCGCAATCTGATAGGCAATGTCCGACGAGCCGCCAAACGAGATTGGGATATGGGGCTGCTGCAAGGGCTTGACCGGCGAGAACGCGCCCTTGATGTTGAAGTACTCGCCCTCGAAGTCGAACGGCTCTTCGGCGGTCCAGGTGCGCCGCACAATCTCCAAGTACTCATCGGTGCGTTTGTAGCGCGCGGTCTTGTCCAGCAGGAAGTCACCTTCCTGGGGTTCGGCGGTGATCCCGGTAATCGCGTGCAGGCGGATTCGCCCGCCACCGGTGGTGTGATCCAGGGTGGCGAATGAGCGGGCGGCGACCGTCGGCGGGGTCAGGCCCGGCCGGTGGGCGATCATGAAACCCAGGCGCTCGGTGTGGGCCGCCGCATACGCGGCGATCTGCAAGCTGTCGGCGCTGCCGGGGCCGCTGGCGATCAGCACGCGGTCAAAGCCCGCATGCTCATGGGCGCGCGCATGGTGGCGGATAAAATCGAGGTCAAAGTCGGGGCTGCGAACGCCACGGGTCTCGGACCACTGGCGAGGGAAAATCATGCCGACAAATTCAATGGACATGGGGTGCTCCGGTCAGAACTGATAGTCGACCTGGGCCAGCAGCGTGCGGCCAGGCATGGGTTGCAAAAAGGTATTGGTGGAACCGGCCAGGCCGCTGACGAAGTTCAGTTCGTTGGTCAGGTTCAGCACGCGCAAGGTGGTGCTCCACTGCGGCTGGCGGTAGTACACGGCAAGGTCGAGGTTGTATTCGTTGGGGATCTTCACGGTCTTGCTCAGGTTCAAGTACCAACTGCTGGTCCACCAGCCGGACAGTTCGGCACCCAAGCCTGAGTCGAAGCGATAATCCACATAGCCACTGGCGGTGTATTCGGGGATCTGCACCGCATCAAAGCGCCCGGACGCGCGCTGGTTGAGGCTGTTGTTATCGCCAAACACGGTGCCGTTGTCGGGGATGAACCCGGCGGAGGCAAAGCCGGCCTGGGAGGTGAATTCGTTGTAGGCATTGAGCTTGGACAGGTTCAGGCCGCTGCGCAGATGTTCGTCGGGCTGGTAGCGCACGGTGGCCTCGACGCCTTTGATGATCAGCCTGGCAATGTTGTTATTGCTGTCGGGCGCCTGGTCCCGGGCCTGCTTGAAGGCGGCCAGGGTCATGAACAGCTCGTTGGGCACGGCCTCGACCTTGACCCCCACTTCGTGCAACACGCTCAGGCTCTGGAACGCCAGCGGGTTGAGCTGGTTGGCGCCAGTGCCGCTGCCCCAGCCCAGGCCGTTGGAAAAGAACCCGGTGTTGACGGCCAGCGAACGGTCGAAGGTGTAGTAGAGCGTGGTGTTGTCCGTGGGCTTGACGTAGGGGCTGAGCTGGAAGGCAAACAGGCGGTAGTTGTCGCTGTCCTGGCGCCGATTGCCACCGGCCAGCACGAACGGGTTCTCGATCTCGGCTTCGATCCAGCTGCGGCTTGCGCCGATATTCAAGCCCAGGTAATCGCCATATTTGAGGTTGTGCTGGCTGAACAGGGTTTTGGTGACCCAGGTGCTTTCGGCGGTGTAGGGCGCTACCGACTCGGCGTACAACCCATGCCCGGCCGGGAACATCGCCGGCAGGCTCAACCAGCCGTAGTAGTTGGAGTATTGCGCGACGCCCGGTTGGCCGATCCACGACCCATTGCCGCCGGCCGGGTTGGCACCGGTCAGGCCCAGCAGGTCGCCGGGGTTCTTGCCGGACGGGTTTTGGGTCAGGTCATAGGCGTTGATGGTCGAGCCGAAGCTGTTGTTGGCGGCAATCGACTGGTTGGACTCACGGCGGTAAATCAGCCCGCTGTTGCTGTCATCGCGCAGGGTCCAGGGGCCGAGGCGGGTTTCATTGCGTGAGCGAAACTCAAAGCGGTTGTCGAAGATATTGTCCTTGGACTGCACCTGGAACGCGCCCACCGCGTCGGTGGTGTCCCGGGAGCGCTGGTAGAACGTGCTGTTGGCGACGGTGATGGTCGGCGACAGGTCGGCCTCGATGCGCAGTTGGGTGGTAAAGCGCCGGGAGCTGCTTTCGTCCTCCTTGCGTTGCCCGGTTTGCGACGATAACGAGCGTTCGCCATTGCCTGCCAGCGTGGGGTCATATACCCAGCCGCGCAGGCTGCCGGGGTTGGCCTGGGTGTTGGGCGAGGCATTCTGGAAGCTGCCGTCGACCACGGCGTATTGGCCCTGGGCATTGCGCTGGCGCTGCACCCAGCCCAGGGTCGGGGCATCGGCGGCCCCCGAGGCCAGGACCGGCGACCACAGGGTGTTGCCGTTCTGGATAATCGGCGTGGCGCGGCCGGCGTAATACTTGCCGTGGTCCACCAGGTCCTGGGTTGTGCGGTTCCAGCCGTGGGTGATGTTGTAGTCGTAGTAATCGTCGTAGCTGGCGTTCCAGTCCACCCGCACATTGTCATTGCGCCAGGCCAGGGCACCGTAGAATGCGTCGAAATTGTTGTCGACGTTGTCGTAGAAATCCTCCTGGCGCTGCTTGGTGATACTCAGGCGATAGGCCAGGTTGTCGCTGAGCGGGCCGGTGTTATCGACACTGAACTTGCCGCTGCTGCGTGAGGTGCCATCGGGTATCCACGAGCCCACTTCGCCGCTGAGCCTGGTCTTGAACTGGTTGAAGTCGGGTTTCTTGCTCAGGTAGTTGACGTAGCCGCCACTGCCGGACACCGAGCCATAGGTCACCGACGAAGGCCCGGCGACGATATCGGCGCCTTCATAGGCGTTGAAATTGGCCGGATGGCGCACGCCATAAGCGCGTTGGCCATCCTGGAACACTTCCGAGCCCTGGGCGCGGAACTGCGGGGCAATCCCGGCGTTCTGCCCACCGCCGCGGGTGATGCCGGGGGCATATTTGACCAGGTCGTCGGCGCTGCGGATCGAGTCGTTGGCCAACTGCTCGGCATTGATCTGCACAACTGAGCGTGGCGTGTCGAGCACCTTGGTTTCGGTGCCGCCATAGACCGAGGTCGGTGGGCGGGTGGGCAGGGCGTCGTCCTCGGACGCGCTGGCACTGGCCTGCACGGTCACGGTTTGCAGTTGGGTATCGGCGGCAAAGGCCTGGATTGGCAGGCCTGCCACCAGCAGCAGGGGTAAACGCAAGGCGATAGCGTGCATGGCAAAAATGCCTCATCAAAAAATAAAAGGATGGCCCCCTGTAGGAGCCGGCTTGCCGGCGATGAGGCCCTTGAGGTTTGCTGTGTTTTCAAGGACGCCATCGCCGGCAAGCCGGCTCCTACAGGGGCGTCAGGCGCTGTCTTTGAGCCAGAGTTTTTCAAAGCGCCAGGTGCTGAACAGCGACTCTTCGGCCTGTGCGCCGCCAACGCGGGTGGACACGCCGTCGAGCAGGTCGGCATAGCCCCAGATCAACATGCCACCGCGCTCGTACTGGATCTGCTGCACCTGATGCACCAGTGCCTTGCGTTTTTCCAGGTCGGGCTGGGCCATGGCGGCCAGGAACAGTTCGCTGAACTGCGGGTCGTGGAAGTGGGTTTTATTGGACACTGCAAACGGTGCATCGGTGTGAATCGCACTGGCGAGGAACGGCGCGCCGATGCTGCCGCCGGTGCTCAGCGCCCAGTCGTTTTTCTGCGGGCCCTGGAAGGTCGCCAGGTCCACCTGCTTGACCTTGAGGGTCACGCCAATGCGCTTGGCTTGTTCGGCCAGCACCAGGGCCGAACTCAAACCGGTGCCGGGCGTGGTGATCAGCTCCACTTCAAGGTTCTCCTGGCCCGCTGCCTTGAGCAGTTGCGCTGCCCGTTGCGGGTCGTAGGGGCGCGGGCCGAGGCTGTGGTTGAAGGTCGGGTCGCTGGGCGCATACAGGTCGTTGGCCACCCGGCCCTGGCCGTTGAGGGCGCGGCGCACCAGTTCTTCGCGGTCGGCCATCAGGCGCAAGGCTTCGCGCACCCTGGGGTCGTTGAACGGCGGCTTGTCCAGGTTCATATCGAACGACAGCCAATTGCCGCTCACCGATTTGATCACCTGCAGGCGCGGGTCCTTGGCCAGGATCGGCAACTGCTCGGTGGGCAGCACGTTGGCCATGTCGATCTGCCCGGCGCGCAGGGCGGCCAGGCGTGACACCTGATCCTTGAAGTCGATGATTTCCAGCTCGTCGGCGTAGGGCTTGCCATCCTTGTAGTAGTTCTCGAAACGGGTAAACAGCGAGCGCTGGCCGGGGGTGAAACTCTTGAGTTTGTAGGGCCCGGCACCCACCGGGTTGGTGACGGGGTGGTAATCCACCGGCACGATCCCGCCGAAGTTGACCCAGGTTTCCGCCAGCGGCAGGTAGCTGCGCCCGTCGCGAAAGCTCAGGCGCACGGTACGGTTGTCGAGCTTGACCAGGTTGTCGCGGTCCACCCAGTGCAACAGCGCGGCATAGGGCGAAGCCAGCTGCGGGTCGGTGAGGCGGCGGATCGAGAAGATCAGGTCATCGGCGTCGATGGTCTTGCCATTGTGAAACTCCAGGCCCGGGCGCAGGCGCAGGGTCCACGCGCTGGCGTCGGCATTCGGCTCTGCCAGCTCGGCCAGGGCCAGGCGCGGTTGCATCTGCTCGTCCCATTCCCACAGTTTGCTGTACAGCGCAAAGCCGCGCACGATGCCGCTGCCAATGGGCTTGTGGGCATCGAGGTTGCCGCTCTGGTTGCCGTCGAGGATCCCCAGGCGCAGGCGCCCACCGTAACGCGGCTGGTCATTGGCAATGCCGGCTGCCGGTGTGTCGGCGGGACCGCAACCGGCCAGCAGCAGGCCGCCGCCGACGGTGGCGCTGTAGCCGAGAAAGTCCCGGCGGCTGAGCAGTAAGGTCATGGTGTCAGGCTCCGCCATTGGCCGAGTGCAGCGCGCGCACGGGTTCCGGGGCGCGGCTTAGTTCGGCGCGTTCATTGCGAAAGTGCGGCAGGATGTGCTCGCCCAGGCGATAGGCCTCTTCCAGGTGCGGGTAGCCGGCAAGGAAGAACAGGTCGATGCCAATGGCGTTGTACTCACGGATCCGCGCCACCACGTTCTCGTAGCTGCCCACCAGCGCACAGCCAGGCGGGATGCCGATGTAGCCGAAGCCAGTCCACACATTGGGATGGATAAAAAAGTCCTCGAAGCCCTGGGTTTCGTTTTTCTCGGCAAAGCCTTGCTCGTAGCTCAACTTGCGCGCGGTGCGCAGGCCCGCGTGGGCGGCCACGGCCTTGACCGCGCCACGGGCGATGCCCTCGTCGAAGAAACGCTTGGCTTCGGTGCGCGCCAGTTCCTCGGTTTCGCGGGTGATGACGTCAATCGACAGGCCAAAGCGGATATCCGTGCGCCCCCACCTCAAGGCGCGCTCGCGCAAGTCTGCGATCAATGCCGCGATTTCATCGGGATGCTCGGCGCGCATCAGGTAGAAATCGGCATGCTTGGCGGCAAACTCGCGGGCGGCGATGGACGAGCCGGCGGTGCAGATCAGCGGCAGCTCGGCCTTCTTCAACGGCCCGCGCAGCCCGCCACCATCGGCCTTGTAGAACTTGCCGTCGTAGTGGAAGGTCTCGTTGTGCCAATAGCCCTTGACCACATCCATAAACTCGGTGGCGCGCTCATAGCGTTCGTCGTGGTCGCTGAAATCGCCGACCTGGCGCTGGATGGCGTCCGAACCGCCGTTGATGATGTTCCACACCAGGCGGTTGCCGGTGGCGCGCTGGTAGGTGGCAGCCTGTTGCACCGCGACCCACGGGGTGTAGTGGTAGGGCTGGAACGCCGTGACAAACTGCAGGGTGCGGGTTTCCCGGGCCAGCAGCGAGCACACGGTCCACGGTTCTTCGCCGGTGGGCGCGTTGACCATCAGCGCGCCGCCAAAGCCATTGATTTCGGCGGCCTTGGCGATTTGCCCGAGGTAGTCGATATAAGTGAAGTGATCGCCGACGCTGAAGCCGGACACCGCGCCGGTACTGGCGCCGCCCCGATGCCAGTCGCCACGGTTGCGCGGGTCGCCGGGCAAAAACTGGGTCTCGCCGTGCAGTGGCAGGCGGGTGAAGAATTCGATGCTCATGAAAACCTCCGGCTTATTGCACGCTGGGATTGCAGATCGGCGTGATCGGTTGGTCGTTGATGACCTTGTGGGCGAAAGGCACGGAGTCCTTCAGCGAGGCATTGACCGTCGGGCTATGGCCCAGACCCTTGTACAGGTGGCCCTCGACGATGGAGCCGGCTTTGCACGCGTCCTGCATCAGTGCCACTTGGGTGGACGCCGCCGGGGTCTTGTCCTCGGCGCCGGTGCCGATAAATACCGGCTGTGCGGTTTTCAGGGTGGGGTACGACACTTGCGCCAGCCACGGAGCGAGCTGCTTGCCCTGGTAGTCCTTCTTCGCGTTGGCCGGGGTCAGGCCGATGCCTTCGACGTCGCTGACCAGAGCCGCGAGGCAACTGGTGCGCGCCTGCTCGAACAGCGGCAGGGCCTTGTCGGTATAGAAGTCCCGGGGGTCGATGCTCGGGTCATATTGCTGGGCCGCGAGCAAGGTATAGAAGCCGTAGGCCAGGGACGCGTCGACCTTGTTGGGGTCCTGTTCACCCACGTTTTTCGCGCCGACGGTGTAGATCACCCCGGTGCCGATGCTGCCCTTGACCCCAAGGTCGGGCGCATAGGTGGCGGCATATGCGGCCGAGGCAAACGCGCCGGCGCCGCCCTGAGACTGGCCGACAATCAGCACCTTGTTCGCCAGCCCAGGCACACCCGCCACCACGGCCTTGGCCGCATCGAGAATGCCGTAGGCGGCCATGCGATTGTTCAGCAACGGATGCCCGCCGGGGACGCCCAGGCCCTGATAATCGGTGGCGACCACGGCAAACCCTTCATCCAGCCAGCGGCTGAGGTACTGCACGTCACGGTACGAACGGCCCTGCCACGACGGCGCGCATACATCAGCGACCCCGACCGTGCCATGCCCCCAACTGGCCACCGGCCAACCGCCGGCCGGAGCCTTGCCCTTGGGCAGGAACAGGGTGCCGGAGACCACCACCGGGGTTTTGTTGTCGATGCCATCGGTGGAGGTATAGAGAATGCGCTGGGCACTGGCGGCATTGGGCAGGCTCAGGGTTTTTTCCAGGGGTTCGCTGCGCAGCAGTTTGCCGGGGGTGGCCGGGATGACTTTTTCCCAGGTGTAGAACGCCGAGACACGGCCATCGCCTTGCAGTGGGTCGGGCTTGGGCGCGTGCACGTCGGCCGCCAGGGCGCTCATGGACAGTGCCAGGATGCTGAGGCCGAAGGCGAAGGAGCGGGGCAGATTCATCGGTAATTTCCCTATCAAGGTTGGGTGCTGACCTGGCCACGCAGGGCAGGCCAGTAGTCGGTGAGTTGCAGGTCGATCAGGGCCTGGCGGGTAAAGCCGGTGGCCAGGGACGGGCTGATGTCGTAGTGGTCGCGGATCAGGTGGTTGGCCAGGGCGTAGGCCGTCAGCGCCTGGTAGTGGGCCTTGAGCTGCGCGTCGCTTTTCGGCGCCCAGCGTTCTTGCCAGGCCACCGGGTCGTCCTGGTCATCACGGCGCAGCACGCTTTCGGCGGTGCCGGCGCGCGAAGACAATTGGTAATAGGCGTCCTGGTTCTGCGTCTGGGAAATCCACCAGGCAGCCTTGACCCAGGCCGTGGCGAGCAATTGGGTGATATCCGGGTGCTGCTGCACAAAGGCGTCGGTGCCCCACAGGTCGGAGATCAGCCGCCAGTCTTCGCTGCCTTGCTTGGTCGACCAGATGATCTTGCCCACGCCCTTGTCTTCCAAGGCATAGGCCTCGCTCAACAGCACCGCTGCATCGACCTTGCCGGCCGACACCGCCGCCGCGCCGACTTGCGGGTTGAGGTTGGCGATCTTGAAGTCGTCGAGCTTGAGGCCCTTGCTCGCCAGGAAGTTACTGAAGGCAAACTCCCAGGGGCGGCCACGGTGCAGGGCCAGGCGCTTGCCCTTGAGGTCCTCGATGCTGTTGGCGCTGGAGCCGGCGGGCACCACCAGGTAGATGTTATTGCCGCTGCCGCCGGGCACGATCAACTTGCCCGGCACGCCACCGGCTCCGGCGATCACCGAGGGCAGGTCACCGCGCACGGCGAAGTCCAGGGTGTTGTTGCTGAAGCCTTCGTTGATCTGCGGGCCGGCGCCGGCGTGGGGCAGGGCGATCCATTGCAGCTTGACCCCGCGCTCGCGCAGTTGCGTTTCCAGCCAGCCATCCTCGATCACCCGCCCGGCGATCCCACCGAATACCGGCTTGCCGCCCTGGGTGTAGGCGACGATGGCGATTTTTACCGAGGCTGGCGGCTGCGCCAGCGCGAGCGTGCTGACCAGCACAGCGAACAATGCGGCGATCCATTTATTCATCGAAATTCCCCTGCCAATTTGAAGACCTGCCCTGGTAGAAGCCCGGCTTGCCGGCGATGAGGCCGTTGAGCCTTGCAGCGTTTAACCGCACGCCATCGCCGGCAAGCCGGCTCCTCCAGGGGAGGGTGTTGGCAGGGAGAGAGCAGATTGCATGCCAGCGTCGCTCGAATGCCCTCAGAGCCCCAACAACCGTGGCCTGTAGCGTTTGGCGCGGGGCGCTGGCGCACGCCCGGTTGTTGATGGATAGACAGGCAACTGCTGGCCGGTTGCTGCTCCAGCAGCAGCCGTGGCGTGCAGTGTTGGTATATGCTAAATGGGAATATATAAATACGAATTAATAATTAAATGGTCTAGAAAACTTCATGCACTATTGAGCACGCGCTTTTATTGCCAGGAATGCACCATGTCGTTGATCACTCATCCCAATGCCCGCGAATTGACCAAGTCGGTGCGTGCCACCGTGCTGGTGTTCAAGGACCCGCGCTCCCAGGAATTGCTGGCGCGGATCGAGCGCCTGGCGCCCAGCGAGGCCAATACCTTGATCATTGGCGAAACGGGCACCGGCAAGGAACTGGTGGCGCGGCACATCCATAACCTGAGCCGGCGCGGCCGCGAACCGTTTGTGGCGGTGAACTGCGGGGCCTTTGCCGAAACCCTGGTGGAGAGCGAGTTGTTCGGCCATGAAAAAGGTGCGTTCACCGGCGCCACCACCCATAAGGCCGGTTGGTTCGAAGCGGCCAACGGCGGCACGTTGTTCCTCGATGAAATTGGCGATTTGCCGTTGAACATGCAGGTCAAGTTACTGCGGGTGTTGCAGGAGCGCGAAGTGGTGCGCCTGGGCTCGCGCACGCCGATCCCGATCAATGTGCGCCTGGTGGCCGCCACCAACGTCAACCTGGCCGACGCGGTGGTCGCCGGGCATTTTCGCGAGGATCTGTTCTACCGCCTGCACGTCGCGACCATCCGCCTGCCGCCACTGCGCGAACGCCCCGGCGACATCCTGCCCCTGGCGGAGTTTTTCCTCGAAGAACATTGCCAGCGCCTGGGCTACAACCGCGCAAGCCTGAGCCCGGAAGCCGAGCGCAAAATGCTCGAGCACAGCTGGCCGGGCAACATTCGCGAACTGGAGAACGCCATCCACCACGCCTTGCTGGTGTGCCGCAACCAACGGGTGCAGCCTGCGGACCTGCACCTGGTGGACATGCGCTCGTCCGGCATCCGCCAGGACGAAGCCAACCACGCCCTGCCGGCCCCCAGCGGCCCGGTGGACCTGGAAGCGGCGCTCAATGCACTGTTCGAGCAGAACATCCCGGACCTTTACGAGCACATTGAAGAAACCGTGTTTCGTGCAGCGTATCGCTACTGCCATGGCAACCAATTGCAGACCGGGCGCTTGCTCAATATCAGCCGCAATATCGTGCGGGCGCGGCTGGAGAAGATAGGGGAGTTGGGCAAGCCGGCGTTGCTTGAGGGGCAGTGATGAGGTTGGGCTGCCTGGCAGCCGAACCTGTGGGAGCGGGCTTGCCCGCGATGGTGGTATTGGTTGACTGACCGCTATCGCTGGCAAGCCCACTCTTGCAAGGGGGATGCAATTTTGCATTCCCCCAACCCTCAGAAATCGGCAATAAACTGCACCCCACCCACCACCGCTCCACGGGTTTGCGTCACCCCACCCGGATATTTCACATATTGCAGGTTAGGCCGCACCATCAGCCACTGGGTGGCCTGCACGCCGTAGTTGACCTCGTAGCTGTATTCGCGCCGCTGCTCAGGCAGATCCCCTATGCCCGTCACACCCGTGCGTGCGTTGAGTGCCTGGGTGTTGTCGGTATAGCGGTCACTGACCTTAAGTTTCGACGCACCGACGCCAAAAGTGTCATGCGGCCGCGCGTCGAAGGGGCCTCGGTAGATCAGGCCGACCTGCACCAGGCTCTTGATCATGCTTTTGTCCGGGTCGTTCATGGCAAGGTTGGCAAACACGTTGAGCCCGCGTTTGTCGTTGCCATCGACAGTGGTCAGTTGCTGTTGGCCCGACAACCACCAGCCGGCATTGCTCGAATACATCCGGTAGGGTTTCTGGCTGCTGGCTGCATAGTTGCCGTCAGCGTCCTTGAGCATGTCCTGGGTGTCGGCATTGGCGTAGTAGTAGCCGGCGTGGTATTCCGAACTCAGGCCGCCGATGCGCCCCTTCCAGATGGCTTCGACAGGGAAGCTGGTGCCTTGGGAGCCGCTGATGAACGGCTTGAAGCCATTGCTCGCCTCGGCGTTGCCAGGGTTTTTGTCGTAGGCGCCAACCTGCACCGCGAACACGTCGGTGAACTGGTATTTGGCACGCACCGCCCATTGGCTGATGGGGAAACTGTTCCACACGCCATTCCAGTTGCCTTCCTGGGAACCGCACAGGGTCACGTTCTGGAACTCGCAGGGGAACTGGTCAAAGTCCTCGCCATGGCCGAAGCGCCCCAGTTTCACGGCCAGCTTGCGCGCGAAGAACTTCTGCTCGTACCAGAACTGTGACAGGCGCCAGGCATTGCCGCCGCCGAACACTTCCATGGTCGAGGTCAGGCCGGTGGCGTCGGGGTGATGTACGCGGTCATTGGTAATGTCCTTGCCATGGCGCTCGCCGATGCCGATGCGCAAGGTTGCGTCCTGCCAGCCCCAGAGTTTTTGCAGGTCCATGGTTACGCCGAGGATCAGTTGATCGCTCCAGCGCGCAGTCATATGGGAGTCATAGCCGCCGCCGAGGTTGGAGCCCACTTCGCCGACGTATTTGAGGGTGAAGTCATAGCCCTGTTCGGCGAGCCGCGGGCGCAGGCCGTTCCAGTCGCCGAGCATGGCCGGGGAGGCAGGGTCCAGCAGGCCGGCGCTCAGGGCGCAGGTGGAAACCGTGCTGCATAGCAGGGCCAGGGGGAGGTTGATGCGCATGAGTGCTCCTTGGTTTTATTGTTGTTATCCGGGGTAAAACACAAATTCCAGGTACACACAGACCTCCAGTGTGGGAGAGGGCTGGCTCGCGATGGCGGTGGTTCAGTGATGAATCGGCTGACTGACACACTGCTATTGCGAGCAAGCCCGCTCCCACATTGGATCTTTGGTGTGTGGGGGCGGTGTCGGGGGTTACTGCAAGTTGACGAACAACCCGCCATCCACCAGCAACGAGGCGCCGGTTACGTAGCGCGCCATGTCCGAGGCCAGGAACACGATCGGCCCGGCGACGTCGTCCGGTTCGCCCAGGCGGCCCAGGGGTGTGCGGGAGGTCATGTAGGCGAGTTTTTCTGCGTCAGCCAGGTCTTGCTTGTTGATGTCGGTGGCGATGGTGCCCGGCAGTACCGAGTTGCAGCGAATGCCATAAGGCCCCAGGGCGATGGCGCAGGATTGCATCAACGAATGCAGGCCGGCCTTGGTCGGGGTGTAGTGGGTCTGCATGCCGCCACCTACCAGGGCGCTGATGGAACTGACGGCAATGATCGCGCCGCCACGGCCCTGGTTCTTCATCTGGTTGGCCGCCGCCTGCACGGCGAAGTAGGCGCCGTTGAGGTTGGTATTGACCGTCTTGAGGTAGACCTCGCGCGGCATGTCGAGGAACGAATGGAACGGGCAGATCCCGGCGTTGTTGACGAACACATCGACACTGCCGAAGGCCTCGACTGCCCCCGCCACCAGCTTGTCGCCGGTGTCCGGGTCGGCGGCATCACCGCCTACTTCAATGGCCTGGCCACCGAACGCGCGGATCTCCTCGATCAACGACAGCGCGGCCTGGGTGCCTTGCGTGCTGGCGCTATGGCCGATCACCACACGGGCGCCCTGGCGTGCACATTCGCGGGCGGCAGCGCGGCCGATGCCACGGGAGGCGCCGGTGATGATCACGGTTTTGTCTGCTAGCAACATGGGAAATCTCCTGGAAAAAATATAACGCTGTTGTAGGAGCAAGCTCGCCCCGACAAAAAGGCATTGCGGCCTCAGCCGAGGTAATTACCGTAGCCAACCATGGCAATGGCGCCGAGGATCACCGCGATCCCGGCCACCAGCACGCCCTTGTTGGCCGTGCTGGTGCCGTGCCATTCGCGAAAGTAGAGGCCCCAGCAATTGGACACAATGATGATGAAAGACATGTGCAACACCCACGAGCTGGCGTCGTTCTGCAGGCGGCTTTCGCCCATGCCGTAGAAAAAGAATTGCAAGAACCACAAGGTCCCGGCGCACGCCACCAGCAGGTAGTTGCGCAATAGCGGGGCGTTGCGGTCGGTGTAGTTGTGGAACGTGCGGTTGCGCCAGTTCAGCCACAGGCACCAGATGCCGTTGGTGGTCAGGCCACCCCACATGATCACCATGAACGTCACGTTGTTCTGGAACAGGCTGTTGGCGCCATGTTCCACGGCGGCGGCGGCCAGTGGGCGCCCGGCGGAAATACCGTAGCTGAAGCAGGCGCTCAACACCCCGGAAATCACCGCCACCAGCATGCCCTTGCCCAGGGCGAACTCGCTGACGCTGGCGAACTTTACCGCCTGGGACACTTCCCGTTCCTTGATCAGCCCGGCCTTGCCGCACACTGCGATGCCGATCAGCGACACGGCCACGCCCCACAGCACCCAATGCCCGCCTTGTGAGGCAAGCATCGAGGTCAGGGTGCCCTCTGTCTCGTGGGTGAACAGGTCGCGGTACAAGGCGGGCATCAGGGCGCCGAGGGCCGAGGTCAGGCCCATGATCAGCGACATGCCCAAAGACAGCCCCAGGTAGCGCATGGTCAGGCCGAACGTCAGCCCGCCGATGCCCCACAGCACACCGAACATATAGGTCCAGAGCAGGGTGCTGGTGTCGGCGTTGCGCAGGATTTCGACCCAGCCGGGCACGGTCAATTGCGCGGCAATCAGCGGCACGATCAGCCACGACACCAGGCCGCCGGTGATCCAGTAGCTTTCCCAGGCCCAGCCACCAACTTTTTTGTAGGGGATGTAGAAACTGCCGGAGGCAAAGCCACCGATCAAATGCAGAATCACACCGAGGAGAATGATTTCCACGTGTTCGAATCCTTTTTATTGTTGTGATGAGGAGCCAATGGCTCAGTCGGGCGTAAGGCTGAACATCGGTTCAAGATCTACGCTGACCGGTGCGTTATCCGCGTGGCTGGGCATGATGTCTTGCATGTATTGCCACCAGCGTTGCATCAGCGCGGTACCGGGCAGGGCATCCAGGCCGTGCTCGTCGGTATGGGTCAACACGGCGAACAGCGCGTTGGTGGACGCGTCGAGGAAGATCCGGTAGTCCAGCACGCCGGCATCGCGCAGGGCCTGGGCCAGTTCCGGCCAGATCTGCTCATGGCGCCGGCGGTACTCGGCAGCCATGCCGGGGTTGAGGTTCATGCGAAAGGCACGGGTCGGCATCAGAGGCCTCCAGGTGGCAGTGTCGGGCTGTAGATACGCACGGCGTTGTGCAGGAAGAATTTTTCCTGCACGGCCTGGGGCTGATCAGCCATGCAGCGTTTGACCAGGCCCAGGGTGGTGGCGAAATCGGCCAGGTGGTCGCTGTTGGGCCAGTCGCTGCCGAAGAAGCAGCGGTCTTCGCCAAACGCGTCCCACAGCACGGCCAGGCGGTCGTTGTAGAACGCGGTGTCGACGATCAAGCCGTCGGGCCCGTGCTGGGGGATTTCTGCCAGTTTGGCGAACACATTGGGCCGTTCGGCCAAGCGCAGCAGGTCGGCGTGGTAGGCCGCTTCCTGGCCCGCAGGGACCTGGGCATTGGGCAGGTGATCGACAATGATGCGCAGCTGCGGCAGGGCGTCGCTCAGGTGCAGCAGGCCCTTGATCAATCGTGGCTCAGGGTTGGCGCTGTCCAGGCACCGCCCGCAATCGGCGAGCTGGCGCAGGCCGTCGATGAACCCTGGACGGGTTTGGTCCACCAGCAAATCACGCTGCCACAGGTTGCCGTAGCGCAGGCCCAGGAACAGCGGCTCGTAGGCGAGCGCGGCAAGGTCGCCGGCAAATTGTGGGTGCAGCGGGTCGAGATTGCCGACAAAGCCAAGCATCCGAGGGTCACTGCGCAGGGTTTGCAGCAACCAATGGTTGTCGTCGCGCCACGGGCTGGCTTCCACGGCGATTGCGCCGATCACCTGGTGTTCGGCGGCCAATGCCCAGTAATCCTCGGGCAGATGCGCGGCGTACAAACGGTTGCCCGGCTCGGGCCACGGGATGCCCTGGGGGCGGCGTGGGTCGAACAGGTGCAGGTGGCTGTCGATGATCGGGCCGTTGTAGAGGTTGGCAATGCTCATTGTGTAATCCTTGTTGGAAGGGGTGGTTGTTGGGGCCGGCACTCGCGTGTCGGCGCCCGTTGCCCCACCTCAGCTCTGCAGGTACACCACATGGGTATGGGTGTATTCGTACAGGCCGTGCTTGCCATCGGCGCCGCCGATCCCGGATTTGCGCACGCCGGCATGGAAGCCCTGCATCGCCTCGAAGTTCTCGCGGTTGACGTAGGTTTCGCCAAAGGCCAACTCGCGCACCGCATGCATGGCCTTGCCCAGGTCACGGGTGTAGATCGAGGAGGTCAGGCCATAGTCGCAGTCGTTGGCCAGGGCGATGGCTTCGTCGAGGTCGTCGATGATTTGGACGGGCAGCACCGGACCGAAGATTTCTTCGCGCATGATATCCATGTCGGCGCGGCCACCGGCCAATACCGTGGGCTGGAAGTGAAAGCCTGCGCCGAGGTCGGCAATCTGTCCGCCCGTGACCAGGCTTGCGCCCTGGGCGAGGGCGGTGCGCACCTTGCGGTTGACGTTGTCCAGGCCCTGGCGGTTGATCAGCGGGCCCATCTCCACATCGGCCTGGGCCAGTGGGTCGCCGTAGCGGGTGGCGGCCATCGCCGCGCTGATGCGCTCGATAAACTGGTCGGCGACGCTGCGCTGCACGTACACCCGTTCGGCGCAGTTGCATACCTGGCCGCTGTTGATGATCCGCGAATCACGGATGGCCTTGACCGCCAGTTCCAGGTCGGCATCGGCCAGGACAATCGCCGGCGCCTTGCCACCCAGCTCCAGGTTGAGCTTGGTGATGTTGGGTGCTGCGGCGGTCATGATCCGCGAGCCGGTGGCGACGCTGCCGGTAAAGCTGATCATGTCCACGCCCTTGTGGGTGGTGAGGGCGCCGCCGACCTGGCCGTCGCCACACACCACGTTGAACACCCCCGCCGGCAGGTCGGTCTCGGCCACCAGCCGGGCGAATTCAAAGCAGTTGTTCGGCGTTTCTTCGCTGGGCTTGATCACGATGGTATTGCCGGTCAACAGCGCCGGGGCCATCTTGCGGGCGATGAGGAAGAACGGGAAGTTCCACGGCAGGATCCCCGCTACCACGCCCAGGGGCTTGCGGAACAGGAAGATGTTTTCGTTGGGCCGGTCGCTGGTGATGATCTCGCCTTCGATGCGGCGCGCCCATTCGGCCATGTAGTCGAGGTAGTCGGCGGTGAAGTTGACTTCAACCTCAGCCAGACTGCTGATCTTGCCCTGTTCCAGAGTGATGGTGCGGGCCAGGTGGGCGACGTTTTCCCGCAGCTTGGCGGCGATGCGCCGCAAGTGCCCGGCGCGTTCGATGGCCGGTTTGCGCGCCCAGTCCTGTTGCGCGGCGCGGGCGGCGGCCAGGGCCTGGTCGACATCCTCGGCAGTGGCGGCCGGCACTTTGGACAGCAGCGCGCCGGTGGCGGGGTTGAGCACGTCGATGTGGGCGCTGCTTGGGGTAAAGCGGCCGTTGATGAAGTTCTGGTAGACCGGAACGGATGACATGGCAGGCTTCTCAGTAAGTGCGCGACGGCGCTTTCGCGTCGGCGGCAGGGCGGTAGCGGGCAAGGGTGCTCAGGGCGCTCTGGCGCAGCAGGCTGATATCGATCGCCACCGCAATGAAGCGACAGCCCCACGCCTGGTAGCGGCGCGCGTCTTCTTCATTGGGCGCGAGGATGCCGCAGGCCTTGCCCGCCGCCAGGGTGGCGTTGACCGCGTGCTGGATGCGTTCCTGCACTTGGGGGTGGCCAGGGTTGCCCGCATGGCCGAGGCCGATGGACAGGTCGGCGGGGCCGATAAAGACCGCATCCACCCCTTCGACTGCGGCAATCGCCTCGACGTTTTCCACGCCTAGGCGCGACTCCACCTGCACGATCAGGCACAGCTCCTGGTGGGCGGTGGTGAGGTAGTTCTCGACGCCATCCCAGCGCGTGGCGCGGGTCAGGCCGCCGCCCACGCCACGTATACCGTGGGGCGGATAACGCATGGCGCGCACCAGGGCCTGGGCCTGCTCGGCTGTTTCGACCATGGGGATCATCAGGGTCTGCGCGCCGATATCCAGCAGTTGCTTGATCAGGTTGGCATCGCCGCTGACCGCACGCACCACGGGCGCGGTGTTGTAGGGCGCCACCGCCTGCAATTGGCTGAGCACACTGGGCACGGTATTGGGCGCGTGCTCGCCGTCGATCAGCATCCAGTCGTACCCGGTACTGGCGACGATTTCCGCGCCGTAGCCGCTGGCGAAACCGGCCCAGATCCCGTATTGGCTGGCGTCCTGGCGCAGGCCGGCCTTGAACGCGTTATGAGGCATGTGCATGGCGAGGCTCCTTAGCGGTTATATGGACGATGCAGTTGGCAATCAGGGTTCAGGTCTACGCCGAAGCCTGGCTTGTCGAGCAACGACAAACGCATGCGGCCATTGACCGGGACCGGTTCGCCGAGCAGTTGCGGGTGGAACATCGGCACCACTTCATCGGCCTTGGGCGCCATCATCAAAAATTCGGCAAACGGGCTGTTCTGGCGGGTGGCGACGAAGTGGTAGCTGTAGACCGAGGAACCGTGCGGCACCACCATGGCGTTGTGCGCATCGGCCAGGGCGGAGATTTTCACCAATTCGGTCAGGCCGCCGCACCAGCCCACATCCGGCTGGATAATGTCGCAGCAGCCCATTTCCAGGAGCATGCGAAAGCCCCAGCGGGTCGCTTCGTGTTCGCCGGTGGTGACCAGCATGCCCTTGGGCACGTTATTGCGCAGGGCCGCATAGCCCCAGTAATCGTCGGGGGACAGGGCCTCTTCAATCCATTTCAGGCCGTATTCGTGGGCGCCAATCGCCAGTTTGGTGGCGTAGTTCAGGTCCAGGCTCATCCAGCAGTCGAGCATCAGCCAGAAGTCCGGGCCGACCCGTTCGCGCATGCTCGCCAGCTCTTCGAGGTTCTTGCGCAGGCCTTCCTCACCTTCGGCCGGGCCGTGGTGCAGGGGCATCTTGCCGCCGATAAAGCCCATCTTCTGCGCCAGGTCCGGGCGCGCGCCGGTGGCGTAGAACTGCAATTCATCGCGCACCGCGCCGCCGAGCAATTGATGCACCGGTTCCTGGCGGATCTTGCCGAGCAGGTCCCACAGCGCCAGGTCGACCCCGGAGATGGTGTTGATCACCAGGCCCTTGCGCCCGTAGTACAGGGTGGACTGGTACATCTGGTCCCAGATTTTCTCGATATCGGTCACCCGCGCGCCCTCAAGGAAGCGCGCCAGGTGTTTCTCGACGATATAGGCCGCAGGCTCGCCGCCGGTGGTCACGGCAAACCCGACAGTGCCGTCGCTGGCTTCTACTTCCACGACCAACGTGCCGAGCACGTTGATGCCGAAACTGCGGCGGCTCTGGCGGTACTCGGGGTATTTGCTCATGGGTGTGGCGATGTGGTCGTCGATCCAGTGGCCGTCGGCCTGGTCGTGGTAATCCGCGCCGCCGCCACGCAAGACAAAGGCGCGCACGTGTTTGATGGTGATGTTGCCCATGGTGTGACTCCTGGAGTTAAACAGTGGCCGGCGTGTTCGACGCTGTGTGGCCGGGGGAGTGGATACCCAGCACCAGCAATGCAGCCAGTACCGTGGTGGCAGACAGTAGGTACAGGCCGGCTGCCGGGGAGTGGAAGGCGGTTTCCGCCCAGTTTTTCAGGACCGGCGCGATAAACCCGCCCAGTGCGCCAAAGGAGTTGATCAGGGCAATGCCCGCCGCCGCCGCGCTACCGGCCAGGTAGCTGGAGGGGAAGGTCCAGAACACCGGCTGCACCGCGATGAATCCGCTGGCGGCAAAGCACAGGGCGAGCATGCCCAGCAACGGGTTGGCGAAGGTGACCGAGCAGGCGATGCCGGCGGCGGCCATCACCAGGGTCAGGGACGCGGTACGCCGGCGCTCGCCGCTGCGGTCCGAATAACCGGGGATCCACCACGCGGCGAACAGCGCGCAGACCCAGGGAATCGCCGAGACCAACCCGACCATCAGGCCGACCTTGGTGCCGAGCAGGCCACTGACCTGGGTTGGCAGGTAAAACACCACGCCGTAGACACTGGCCTGGATCAGCAGGTAGATCAGGCACAGGTACAGCACCGACGGCTGGCACAGCACGCCGAGCAGGCTGCGGCCATGGGAGCCTTTGTGCTGGTCTTCTGCATCCAGCAGGTCCTGGATCTGGCGGCGCTCTTCAAGGCTCAGCCACTTGGCGTCGGCGGGGCGATTGTCCAGGTACCAATAGGCCCAGATGCCCACCGCCGAAGCCATCAGGCCTTCCACGGCGAACAACCACTGCCAGCCGTGCAGGCCGACGAAACCGTCCATTTCCAAGAGCAGGCCAGACAGCGGGCTGCCAAAAATAAAGGCCAGCGGCGCGCCAAAATAGAAGAAGCCCATGGCCTTGCCACGCGCGGCCTGGGGAAACCAATAGGTGAGGTAGAGGATCACGCCGGGGAAAAAACCGGCTTCGGCCACGCCCAGCAGGAAGCGCAGGATGTAGAAGCTGGTTTCGTTATGGGCAAACACCATGGCCGCCGAGACCAGGCCCCAACTGACCATGATCCGGCACATCCACAGGCGGGCGCCGACGCGATGCAGGATCAGGTTGCTCGGTACTTCGAGCAACGCGTAGCCAACAAAAAACACCCCGGCGCCAAAGGCGAAGGCGGCGTCGCTCAGACCGGTGTCGGCCTGGAAGGCTTGCTTGGCGAACCCGACGTTGGCGCGGTCGAGGAAGGCCATGATGTACATCAGCAGCAAGAAGGGCAGGAGCCGCCAGGAAATCTTGGCGAGCAGGGACGCGGGCAGGGTGGTCATCTGGAAATCCTTTTGTAAGGCTTTGTTCTTATGGGCCGGACTGTACGGCGGCCGAGCAATGCGCTACAAATCGAATCTCGCTTACAAGCGATAACCTCAGGGTATCGATAACAAGGAAAAAAATGAGTAGTCCGCTGATTTCCCGCAGCCTGTTCAACCGCCTGCGCTACAAGCATCTGCATATGCTGGTGGCCTTGAGCTCCAGCCAGAACCTGCACCGTGCCTCCCAGGCCCTGAACATGTCGCAGCCGGCTGCCACCCGCATGCTGCGCGAGATCGAGGACATGTTTGCCTGTGACCTGTTCGAGCGCCTGCCCCGTGGCATGCGCCCGACGGCGCTGGGCAAGGAGTTGATCCGCTTTGCCGAATCGGCCCTCAGCGGCCTCGACCGCTGCGCCGAAGACCTGATGGCGCGCCAGCAGGGCGGTTATGGCTACCTGGCAATCGGCACCATCATGGGCGCCGCGCCGGACCTGGTGATGGACTCGATTGCGCAGATCAAATCCCTCAACCCGCAACTGCGCATCCGCATCATGGGCGACACCAGCGACCAGGTGATCCAGTTACTGGAACAGGGGCGCATCGACCTGGCCATCGCCCGGCGCAACGCCGCCACCGACAGCGAACACTACAGCTTCGAGCCGCTGGGCAACGAGCGCTTGCTGGTGGTGGTGCACGCCGGGCACCCGCTGGCGCAGCGTGCGAGCCTGCCGTTGGCCGAGTTGGTCAGCGACTGGCCGTGGATCCTGCAACCGGAAAGCAGCCCGGCACGCATCGGTTTTGACGAAGCGTTGCAGCACCTGGCCCTGCCGCTGCCGGCGGACATCATTGAATGCAGCTCGGTGTATTCCATGCAGCAACTGATCCAACTGACCGACGCGATCATGGTGCTTTCCGAAAGCGCACTGCGCGATTACCTGAAGATGGGCCTGGTGGTGCAGTTGCCGGTGGAGCTGGAGGTGACGCTTGCGCCATTTGGCATCTTGCTGCGCAAGGGTGAACCGGTGAGCCGTGAGTTGGGGTTGTTTATAGATTTACTGCGTTACAAGGCCAGGGCGCTTGATTAACCGCCTCCGCCCGTCTATCCGGGAAAAAGAACATGGTATGCGCCAGGGATATTAAATAGAATGAATCTCATTTGAGACTTACTCGCGCCGCCCAGGGTTCGCTTGCCATGAATGATGCTGTATCGCCAACGATCACCGCCGAACCCAGCCTGAGCACCTTGTACCGCGACCACCGCAGCTGGCTGGAAAGCTGGCTGCGCCGGCGCCTGGGCAATGCCTGGGATGCCGCCGACCTGAGCCAGGATACGTTCCTGCGGGTACTGGCCAGCGCCCAGCCGGTGGCGCAATTGCAGGAACCACGGGCCTATCTGGTGACAGTGGGCAAGCGCCTCCTGGTCAATTTTCATCAGCGCCGCAGCCTGGAGCAGGCGTACTTGAATGCCCTGGCACGCTTGCCCGAAGACTGCGCTCCCTCGCCGGAGCATCGTTGGTTGCTGCTGGAAACCCTGCACGCCCTGGACGAACTGCTCGACGGCTTGGCGGCCCCGGTGCGCCGGGCGTTCCTCTGGAGCCAGCTCGAAGGCCTGGGCTACCGGGAGATTGCCGAGCGTCTCAAGGTTTCGGAACGTACGGTCAAGCGTTATATGGCCCAGGCCTACGAACATTGCCTACTGGTGGAACTGTGAGCCGCACCGCACCGGATGTAGCGCGGGCAGCCGCGCAGTGGTTGGCGTTGCTGGAATCCGGCACGGCCGGCGAGCGTGACCATGACGGTTTGCAGCAATGGCGCGACAGTCACCCCCAGCACGAACAAGCCTGGCAAAAGGCGCAGTTGCTGCGCCAGCGGTTTGCCGAGTTGCCATCCTCCCTGGCCATGGCCAGCCTCGACCGCCCGCAACCTGGCCGGCGCGCGGTGCTCAAGCGCGCCCTGGGCGTGGCGGCACTGGTGCCGGCGGCCTGGTTGCTCAGTCGCCAGTTGCCCATCGACGTGTGGCGTGCCGACCTGCATACCGCCACCGGCGAGCGCAAACGCGTGCCGTTGGCCGATGGCAGCGCCCTGCAACTGAACACCGCCAGCGCGGTGGATGTGGACCTTCCTCGGCGACGCCTGACCCTGGTCGATGGCGAGATGGCGCTGAATGTGCCTGGCCCGTCGGCGCTGACCGTACACACCCGCTATGGCCAGGTCATCGCCAGCCAGGCCGAGGTTTGCGTGCGCCAACTGGCGGACGCGTGCCTGGTGTCGGTGCTCAAGGGCCAGGTGCAAGTGCAAGATGGATCCGGGCGTAGTACCTGGCTGCACAGCGCGCAACAAATACGCTTACAACCGTCGGGGTTAGGCGCGCCGCTGCCGTTCGACGTGCTGCAACTGGGCTGGCGCGATGGGGTGCTGACCGCGCAGAACCAAGGGCTGGGCGATTTCCTGCGCGAGCTGGATCGCTATCGCCCGGGCGTGCTGCGTTGGGACCCGCGCCTGGAAACCCTGCGCGTGACCGGCAGTTTCCGCCTGGACGACACCGACCGCATCCTCAGCCTGCTGGCCACCACCCACGGGCTACACGTGCAGTTTCGCACCCGTTATTGGGTCACGCTGGCATCGCGCAAAACCCCGGTTTGACCACCCCCCAATGTGGGAGCGGGCTTGCCCGCGATCGCGGTGCATCAGTCACCCCATGTATCGACTGACACTCAGCCATCGCGGGCAAGCCCGCTCCCACAGGGTAAGACCGTGTCCCTTTTTTTCGTCTCGCCTGTCATCCAAGGCAAGTGAACGAAAACAGAGAGCCTTTTAATGCCCGTCGTCCCGCCATCGTTGTTGCGCCTGAGTCTGGTGCTGAGCCTGAGTGCCAGCCCGTTGTTCATTCCTGTGAGCTGGGCCGAGGACGCGGCCCGGCGCAGTTACCAAGTGCCCGGCGGTAGCCTGGGCAGTGCCTTGACCCGATTTGCCGGGTTGGCCGGGGTCAATCTGTCGGTGGACCCGGCCCTGGTCAGTGGCCGCCAAAGCGCCGGGATCTCTGGTGAGTTTGCCGTCGAGGAAGGTTTTGCCCGGCTGCTGCAAGGCTCAGGCCTGCAATTGCAGGCAGTGGGGGAGCGTGCCTACACCCTGATCCCCGCCCCCCAGGGCGATGCCTATCAGTTGCCAGCCACCTCGATTCTTGGGCTGGCGAACACACCCGTCGCCCAAACCTACGCCGGTGACCAGGTCACGCGCAAAGGTGCGCAGGGCATGCTCGGCGACGGCGATTTTATGGATACGCCGTTCAACCTCACCTCCTATACCGCCAAGGCCGTGAAAAACCTGCAGGCGCGCACCCTCGGCGAGATGGTTGCCAGTGACCCTTCGGTGCGCATCACCAACCCGGCGGGTGGGCGTTTCGAGCAGTTCTCGGTGCGCGGTTTCAGCTTGTTCAACAGTGATGTGTCCTACGGCGGCCTGTACGGCGTGCTGCCGACCTACGCCATCGACATGGAAATGGTCGAACGCGTCGATATCCTCAAGGGCCCCGGTGCCTTGCTCGGTGGCATTGCGCCCCGGGGCAGTATCGGCGGCGGGATCAATATCGAGCCCAAGCGCGCCGCCGACACACCGCTCACCGAGTTCACCGGCAGTTATGCCTCGGCCGGGCAGTTCGGTGGCGCGGTGGATATCGGCCGGCGGTTTGGCGATGAGCAGCAGTTTGGCGTGCGCTTCAATGGCGTGAAGCAAGCCGGCGATACCGAGTGGGACCATCAGGAGGTCGACCGCGAAATGACGGTGATCGGCCTCGACTATCGCAAGGAGCGGGTGCGCCTGTCCCTCGACCTCGGGCGCCAGGAACGCACCGCCGACGCACCCCAGGAACGCGTGGAGATCGCCAAGGGTAGCGTGATGCCCAAGGCCCGCGATATCCGCGACAACTTCGCCCAGTCCTGGACTTATTCCCATACCAAGGACACTTTTGGCGCGGTGCGTGGCGAGTTCGATGTCAGTGATTCACTGATGGTCTACGCCGCTGCCGGCGCACGCAAAGGCAACTACGACTTCCTGCGCCATGGCGTGCAGGCGACCCAGAGCAATGGCGACTTCACCGTAGTGCCGCGCAGTTTCCGCCGCGACGAATACGTCAAGACCGTCACTGTCGGTGCGCGCAGTTGGTTCGACACCGGCCCGGTGGGGCACACCCTCAATGTCAGCCTCAATCAGTTCAACATGGATTTCGACAATGCCGGCGAGCGCTACACCCCCGGCAAGAGCAATCTCTACCACCCGGTGGTCTTGCCCCACCCAGGCCAGGCTGTGCGCTGGGACACCAGCACCCACACCGAAAACCGCTTCACCAGCCTGGCCCTGGCCGACACCCTGGCGTTGTTCGATGAGCGCGTGCTGCTGACCCTCGGCGCGCGCCTGCAAAAGGTCCAGGTCACCTCCTGGAGCAACGGCATCAAGGATCAGCCGGAGTACGACGAACAGGCGACCTCGCCGGCCCTGGGCCTGGTGGTGAAAGTCACCGACCAGTTGTCCCTGTACACCAACTACATGGAGGGCTTGAGCCAGGGCGAGACCGCGCCTTCGAGTGGGGTGCGCAATGAAAACGCGATCTTCCCGCCGACCAAGAGCAAGCAGGTGGAAGTCGGCGCCAAGTACGACATGGGCAGCTTTGGCCTGACCGCCAGCGTGTTCCAGATCAAACAGCCGGCCTATGGCATCGACAGCCAGGGCTTCTTCAAACCCAACGGCGAGTTGCGCAACCAGGGTGTGGAATTGAACGTGTTTGGCGAGCCCCTGGCGGGCGTGCGCCTGCTCGGCGGGGTGATGCTGCTCGACAGCGAGCAGACCAAGACCGCCCAGGGCCTGACTGACGGCAAGCGCGGCACCGGTTCGCCGATTGCCAACGTCAACCTGGGGGCCGAATGGGACATCCCGCGCCTGCAAGGCCTGACCCTGACCGCCCGGGCGATTCACACCGGCGCGCAGTACCTGGATGCAGCCAACCAGCAGAAGATCGATGGCTGGGAACGCTATGACCTGGGGGCGCGCTATACCTTCAAGGTCAAGGAAAACCCGGTGACCCTGCGCGCTACCGTGGAGAACGTGCTGGACACCACCTATTGGGCCTCGGCTGCAACCTCCAGCGACAGCGCGCCTGGCCTGACCCTGTCTACGCCGCGCACATGGCTGGTGTCGGCAACAGTAGGTTTTTGACCAAACCCATGTAGGAGCCGGCTTGCCGGCGATGGCGTCCTTGAACTCAGCACATGATTCACGGGCCCCATCGCCGGCAAGCCGGCTCCTACAGGGTTTTTCATATATCTATATGGAATAAATAAATAGTTATTTATTCCTTTTGTTGTTGGTGGGAATGGCGCATTTTGAGGGCCTGCGCATTCGTGCGGATTGACCCAACCGTAAAAGGAAAACCGACATGACCATCAAAGCGATCAACGTGCGCAACCAGTTCAAGGGCGTGATCAAGGAAATTCTGCTGGGCGAGGTGGTGTCCGAAATCGACGTGCAGACCGCGTCCGGGATTGTCACTTCGGTGATCACCACCCGTTCGGTGCGCGACCTAGAATTGAAGGTGGGCAGCGAAGTGATTGCCTTCGTCAAATCCACCGAAGTGTCCATCGCCAAGCTCTGAACCCAAACTTGCGCATACCTTTATAGGCGCCGGCAAGCCTGCGCCTACACGGGTGTTCAGCGGTTTTTCAGGCTGCGTTCCAGGCGTGAAATACCTTCTTCGAGCAACGCCCGCGGGCAGCCGAAGTTCAAGCGCACGAACTGCTGGCTGTCATCGCCAAATTCCACGCCTGCACTCAAGCCTACCTTGGCCTGCTCCAGGAAAAACCGCTGCGGGTCTTCCAGGCCCAGGGCGCTGCAATCGAGCCAGGCCAGGTAAGTGCCTTGCGGGGCATGCATGGTCACCCCCGGCAGGCGTTTTTGCACTGCATCCAGCAGGTAGTCGCGGTTGCCTTGCAAGTACGCCAGCAACGCCTTCAACCATTCACCGCATTGGCTGTACGCCGCCCAGGTGGCTTCCAGGCCTAGGGGGCTGACACTGTCGACCATGCCGCAGCGCGCCTTGTTGAAGCGCTCGCGGATGACTGGATCCTGGACAATCGCAAAGCAGGTCTTCAGGCCGGCAACGTTGTAGGCCTTGCTGGCCGACATCAGGGTAATGGTGCGCCGCGCGATCTCTGCGCTCAGCGATGCGGTGGGGATATGCCGGCGCCCGTCAAAGCACAGCTCGGCATGGATTTCGTCAGAGATAATCAGCGTGCCCTGTTCCAGGCAGGCAGTGGCCACCGCCAGCAATTCCTCGCGGGCGAACACCTTGCCCAGGGGGTTGTGGGGGTTGCTCAACAGCAAGGCACCGGCACCTTTCAAGGCCTGGCGCAATGCGGGCAGGGGGGTGAGGTATTCGCCCTGGGCGCTCAGTTCAAACGGCACTTCGATCTTCGGCAGGTTCCAGTTGCCGGCCGCATGGCGCAGCGGCGCGTAGTTGGGAGTCTGCAAGACCACCGACTGGCCCGGTTGGACGAAGGCGTGCAGGGCCATGTTGAAACCCGGCTCGACGCCCGGCAGGAATAACAGTTCATCGGGCTGCACGCGCCAGGCGTACTTGTCCCACAGGTCGCTGATTATCGCTTCGCGCACTTCTGGCCGGGCAACGCTGTAGCCGAGCATTTGCTGGTCCAGGCGCGCGTGCAGGGCCGTGAGGATCGCCGGTGGGGCGGCGATGTCCATGTCGGCAATCCACATCGGCAAGACGTCTTCGGGGTAGCGGCTCCACTTGGTGCTGCCGGTGCCGAGGCGAGGGTGGATCGTGTCGAAATCAAAGCTCATGGGGGCGCTCGTGTCAGGAAGGCGGGCGAAGAATCGCGTCGATTCTAAGTCAGCCGGCCTGATAGGTCATCAACTGCTCCTCGCACAGGATGCGGATGGTGCGCCGTTGCACCTCGATCAGGCCGGCGTCAACCAAACGATGCAGAATCCGCGAAAACGTCTCTGGCTGAATCCCCAGTTTGGAGGCTACCAGGCGCTTGGGCACTTGCAGCACCACATCTCCGCTGGCCAGATCGCGCTCCTGGACCAGGAAGTTGATGACCCGGCGACTGGCATTGGCCAGGCTCAGGGTGTCGATGTCCTTGAGGCGCTGATGCAGGTGGATGCTCATGGTGCCGAGGATCGCCAGGCAGATCTGCGGCTGGTCCTCCAGGGCCTTGCGGTAATGATGGCCCTCGATACTCACCAGCACGCTGTCCTTGAGCGCCGTGGCACTTACCGGGTAGGCCTTGGCCTGGCTGAACAGCAGGGCTTCGGCAAAGGTCTGGCCGGGGCGAATGACCTCCACCAGATGTTCCTGGCCTTCGCCGGTGACCCGGTGCAACTTGATCTGGCCGCTGACCAGCAGGAAAAACCGCTCGGCGGGGTCGCCCTGGTGCATCAAGGTGATGTGGGCGGGCAAGCGCTTGAGATTGGCCAGGGTGCAGATGTCCTGGAAAATCTTCTCCGGCAACGGGCTGAACAGATGATGCCGGCGTAGGGTTAAAACGATGGATGGGTGGGTCAGCATGGCGTACCTCCGCTCCCGTCCATGGTAGAGCGTGAGGCCTGTGGGGCCTATGCCTCGTTGGAGGTAGCCCCGTGGAGGCAGTGGCCCTGCAGCAGTGCCGAAAATGCATCGCGCGCCGGATGGCAACCTGCGTTGGCATGCCAGTAAAACCGGTTGTCGATGCGCTTCAGTTCCGCGAACTCACGGCCTTGCCAGTTGGCGCCCTGGCGATATTGCTCGTAGATCCCCCGGGGCACCAGCGCGGCGCCGCTGCCGGCACTGACACAGCCGATAATCGTGCCGTAGCTGGCGATGCTGATGGCGTGGGTGATATTGGCGCAGCGGCCTCCGGTGATGGTGATGGTGGGGACGGTGAGTGGGGGCGTTGACGGTGAAAGCGAGGCGGCCTTAGAGCCGACCTGATCTTCAAATTGCACGCGTGCTCCTGTGGGAGCGGGCTTGCTCGCGATGGTCGTTAACGATGAAAAATGAATGCCTGACACTCTGATGTTTTCTTGCGGGCGCCATCGCGGGCAAGCCCACTCCCACAGGGGAATGGCTTGCCCGCCGGGCCTGGGCCAGGCTCCGAGTGGTGGGGCAAGAGCGCTTTGCTTCCTTTGGCGCTCTTCCAAAGTGAGCCGCCGTAAGGGCGGAACCAATAGTAGCCGTGACCGCAGCAACGGATATGTACACAACCCTGAGAATCACTAAAGAGATGTGTAGATACCTATGCTGCGATGGCGGTGCATCAGTCCCTACCCAGCCTGACGCAAATGCTCCATCGCCCAAACCGCCGCTTCCACCCGCGAGCGCAGCCCCAGTTTGTGCAGCAGATTCTTCACATGCACTTTCACCGTGCCCTCGGTAATCCCCAGCTTGTGCCCGATCACCTTGTTGCTATAGCCCCCGGCAATGGTCTTCAACACCTGCCGCTCGCGTTCGGTCAGTTCCACCGCCGCGTGGGGCTGGGGCGAGCGCAAGGCCTGGGCCAGCACCCGGGTCAGGCCGGGGCTGATCACCAGGGCGCCGTGCAGCGCATCGCGGATGTACTGGATCAGCAGTTCCGGCTCCATGTCCTTGAGCAGGTAGCCGTTGGCATCCAGGCGCAGGGCGTCGCGGATGTCGTCTTCGGCATCGGACACGGTAAACAGCAAGACCTTGCCGCCATAGGCCATGGCCCGCAGCTGGCGCAGGGTTTCCAGGCCGTTCATCTGCGGCATGTTGTTGTCCAGCAGCACCAGGTCCGGTTGCAGCGACTCGATCAGGCCCAGGGCTTCCTCGCCATTGCCGGCTTCGCCCACCACGTGCAGGTCGTCTTCCAGTTCGAGCATCTGGCGCATGCCGTGGCGCATCATCGGGTGGTCGTCGACGAGCAGGATGCGGTGGCGTACAGATGGGGTGATGAGCGCCGTGTTCATGACAAGCTACCTTCTGGTAAAGAGTGCCCGAGGAATTCCGGGCGAAACAGCAAGTGCACCCGGGTGCCCTGAGGCTCGCGGGAGGAAATGTCCAGTTGACCGTGCAGGCTGCGGGCGCGTTCGTCCATGATGGTCAGGCCGTGGTGTTCGCGCTGGTCCACCGGCTCGCTGAAGCCGCGGCCATCGTCTTCAATGCTCAGGCTCACGGTTTCGCCGTTCTGGCGCAGTTGCAGCCAGGCGTTTTCGGCGTGGGCATGGCGCAGGCAGTTGGACAGCGCTTCGCGGGTTACCTGTAACAGGTGGATCTGTTCACTGGCCGACAGTTGGAAGGCCAGGGCATCCACATGCAGGTGCACCTGGAACTCGCCACGCCGCGAGAACTCCTCGGCGGTGTCTTTGAGCTCCTGGACCAGCCCGGCATCGTGGATTTGCAGGCGAAAGGTGGTGAGCAACTCACGCAATTGCCGGTAGGCGTTGTTCAGGCCTTCGCGCAGTTCACCGGTGACGGTTTCCAGGGTGGCCTTGGGTTCGTCGCGGCGCAGCAGGGTCTGCATGCGGCTGACTTGCAGCTTCATATAGGACAGGGCCTGGGCCAGGGAATCATGCAGCTCGCGGGCGATGATGGTGCGTTCGTCCAGCAGCAATAAACGGTGGTCCTGCTCGCGCTGGCGCTTGAGGGACAGCGAGGTGCCAATCAGGTTGGCCAGGGCCTGGATCAGTTGTTGCTCCCAGGCTTGGGGGGCATGGCCGTCGACAAAATGCGCCTTGAGTTCGCCCAGTTCCGCGCCCTGGTTGCTGATGCTGAACACCTGGGGCGGGGCCACGTGGTGGCGCTCGCAGGTGGCGCAGTCACCGATGGCGCAGACGTTGCGGCTGTTGCCGCCATGCAGCGCGAGCATCTGCTGCGCCGGGGCGAGGAAGTGCCCTTGCAGGCACAGCGACAGGCGCAGGCCCGGCAGGCGTTTCTGGAAACGCCGGATCAATTCGTCGAGGCCTTCGGCGTTGGCCAGGCGCGTGGCCAGGCTGCGGCTGCTCTCGTAGAGCAGTTCCAGGGCGGCGTTGGCCTGTTGCAGGTTGAGGGTTTTGTGCTGCACCTGGCTTTCCAGGGTGCGATGGGATTGCTCGATGGTTTCGGCCAGGGTGTTGAAGCTCAGGGCCAGTTGCCCCAGTTCGTCCTGGGAGCGGTGATTGACCCGGGTCTGGTAATCACCCTCACGAAAGCGCCGGGTGGCGTCCACCAGTTCCTTCAAGGGCGTGACCACGCCGTACTGCAACTCATACAGCCCCAGCAGCAGGATGATCAGGGTGCTGAACAGCGCCAGGCCCTGGATCAGCTGTTGCCAGCCTTGTTTGTGCTCACTCTGTTGCTGCAACAGGCTGACGAACTGGTTCAGTTGCTCGACAAAGGCCGGTGCGCGCTCGCGAAAGAGCGCGCCGTCGCCGCGCTCGATGGCCGGGCGCAGTTCCTGGTTCCAGTGTTGCTGGATCTGCCGGTAGCTCTGTTGCAGGGCGCTGTGGGGGCCGTCTTCGAGCACCGCTTTCAAGGATTGGCTGTCCAGGCGCCGTTGCAGGCTCTGGGTGATGGCCAGGATCTCGTCGGCGGGGGCGTGGTCGGCGAGTTTCCAGCTCAGGTGGTAGGTCTCCATGCGCACCGAGCCTGCGGTGTTGATGGCCGCGCCGTCGCCCTGACTGAACCAGGCGATCAGCCCGGCGCTCAGGGAACTGGCCAGGGCCAGGATCGCAATCAGGATCACCGCGACACCGGCGCGTGCGGGCAGGGAGCTGCGCAGCCAGTTAAACATCACGGCGTAATCGAAGGGGTAAGGACAACAGCATGGCGGCACCTGGCATAGGAAACAGTATTGGATTCTGCATTCCCTGGCGCACTACCTCTAAAGAGTTGCCGGCGAACCCTCCCACGGGAAAAAGCCGGCACAAGAGACCAATCCATTGATAAATAAAGACTTTCTCTTGTTATTTGGTCTACCTCTTAAGAGGTAGATGGGCCAAGCATAGGCCAATACCCCCCAGGTGGACGTTGATCTGGGTCAAGTTCCTGGAGGACGTCGCCCCTAACCTGCGCTCATGGAATCACTTCTGGGAGCGCAAACCGTGACTCAACCCCGTGTAAGACAGGGCCTGGTGCTGGGCATGAGTACACTGGCCTTCACCGTGTGCTTTATGGTCTGGATGATGTTCGCCGTGCTCGGCGTGCCGATCAAAGAGCTGCTGCAACTCAACGAAACCCAGTTCGGCCTGCTGGCCGCCACCCCGGTACTGACCGGCTCCCTGGTGCGCCTGCCCCTGGGCCTGCTGACTGACCGCTTCGGCGGGCGCATCGTGTTCTTTGTCTTGATGCTCGCCTGCGTGCTGCCGCTGTACCTGATCACCTACGCCACCGCCTTCTGGCAATTCCTCGTGCTGGGGCTGTTTGTCGGCCTGGCCGGCGGCTCGTTTTCGGTGGGCATCGCCTACGTCGCCAAGTGGTTCGACAAGGACAACCAGGGCTTTGCCATGGGCGTGTTCGGCGCTGGTAACGCGGGGGCGGCGGTGACCAAGTTTCTGGCGCCGGCGCTGATCGCCCTGGGTACCTGGCACCTGGTGCCAAAGGTGTTCAGCGCAATCTTGTTTATCACCGCGCTGCTGTTCTGGTTCCTCACCAGCGAGAACAAGGCCCACCGCAGTGCCGGTGGCGCCACCTTGCGCGAACAACTGCTGTGCCTCAAGGACCCGGCCGTGTGGCGCTACTGCCAGTACTACTCGATTGTGTTCGGTGGCTACGTGGCCCTGGCGCTGTGGGCGACCAAGTACTACGTGCAGGAATACGGCTTCAGCCTGCAAAGCGCTGCGCTGTTGGCCGCGTGTTTTTCCCTGCCCGGTGGCGTGCTGCGCGCTGTGGGCGGCTGGATGTCCGACCGCTGGGGCGCACAGAGCGTGACCTGGTGGGTGTTGTGGGTCAGTTGGATCTGCCTGTTCCTGCTCAGCTACCCGCAGACCCAATTGCAGGTGCAGACCGTCAACGGCCCGCTGGATTTTCATATCGGCCTCAATGCCACCCTGTTCACCGTGCTGCTGTTTGTGATGGGCATCGCCTTCGCCTTCGGCAAGGCCTCGGTGTTCAAGTACATCGCCAATGACTACCCGCAAAACATGGGCGCGGTGTCCGGCATCGTCGGCCTGGCGGGCGGCCTTGGCGGCTTTGTCCTGCCGATCATGTTCGGCGCCCTGGTGGACCTCACCGGCGTGCGCTCCTCCTGCTTCATGTTGATGTACGGCGTGGTCTGGGTATCCCTGACCTGGATGTACTTCAGCGAAATCCGCAAGCAACCGCTGCTTGGTAAAGCGGCGGCCCAGCCTCTCCAAGGAGAATCTGCATGACTATCGCGCAAAAGCCCGACTCGGGCCCGGTGATCCACGACTGGCGCCCTGAAGACCCGGCGTTCTGGGGCGCCAGCGGCAAGCAGACCGCAACCCGCAACCTGTGGATCTCGATCCCGGCGCTGCTGTTAGCCTTCGCTGTGTGGATGGTGTGGAGCACGGTGATCGTGCGCCTGAACGCCATCGGTTTCAGCTTCACCACTGACCAGCTGTTCTGGCTGGCGGCGTTGCCGGGCCTGTCTGGCGCCACGTTGCGCGTGTTCTATTCGTTCATGGTGCCGATCTTCGGTGGCCGCCGCTGGACGGCCCTGAGCACCGCGTCGCTGCTGATTCCATCACTGTGGATGGGCTTCGCGGTACAAGACCCGAGCACCTCCTACAGCGTGTTTGTATTGATCGCGCTGCTGTGCGGCTTCGGTGGCGGCAACTTCGCCTCGAGCATGTCCAACATCAGCTTCTTCTACCCCAAGTCCCAGCAAGGCACGGCCCTGGGCCTGAACGCCGGCCTGGGTAACCTGGGCGTGTCGGTGATGCAGTTCTGCGTGCCGCTGGTGATTACCTTCGGCGTGTTCGGCCTGCTCGGCGGCCAGCCACAGACCCTGGAAGATGGCAGCCAGTTGTGGTTGCAGAACGCCGGGTTTATCTGGGTGCCGTTCATCATCACCGTGACCCTGTTTGCCTGGTTCGGCATGAATGACCTGTCCAGCGCCCGCGCTTCGTTCAGCGAGCAGGCGGTGATCTTCAAGCGCAAGCACAACTGGCTGATGTGCTGGTTGTACCTGGCCACCTTCGGTTCCTTCATTGGCTTTTCGGCCGCCTTCCCGATGCTGATCAAGACCTCGTTCCCAGACGTCAACGCCCTGAAATTCGCCTTCCTCGGCCCGCTGGTAGGTGCCCTGGTGCGCCCATTGGGCGGCTGGCTGGCCGACAAGCTGGGCGGTGCGCGGGTGACCTTGTGGAACTTCGTGCTGATGATCGTGATGGTGTTCGGCGTCCTGCACTTTTTGCCCCTGAACGGCGAGGGCGGCAGCTTCTACGGCTTCCTCGGCATGTTCATGCTGCTGTTCATCACCACCGGCATCGGCAACGGCTCCACCTTCCGCATGATCCCGGTGATCTTCCGCACCCAGCATGAAAAAGCCAGCGCCGGCAAACCCGCCGCCGTGCGTGAGCAAGCCCTCAAGGATGCCAGCAAGGAATCGGCCGCCGTGCTGGGCTTCAGCTCGGCCATGGGTGCCTTCGGTGCGTTCTTCATCCCCAAGACCTTTGGCTCGTCCATGGCCTACACCGGCAGCCCGGCCATGGCGTTCTACATGTTTGTCGGCTTCTACCTGACCTGCATCGTCGTGACCTGGTGGTGGTATGCGCGCAAAGGCGCCGAGACCCCCTGCTGAGTCGACCCCGAATTCAAACCTTGCGTGGGCGGGGCACAGAACCCCGCGGCAAGCCTGAGAGGAAAGCACCATGAGTCATTTACTCGATCAACTGCGGTTCTTCAATCGCAAGCAAGACGAATTCTCCGAAGGTCACGGCGAGACCCGCAAGGAGTCCCGCGACTGGGAGAACGTCTACCGTTCGCGCTGGCAGTACGACAAGATCGTGCGCTCCACCCACGGGGTGAACTGCACCGGCTCGTGCTCGTGGAAGATCTACGTGAAGAACGGCCTGATCACCTGGGAAACCCAGCAGACCGACTACCCGCGTACCCGCAACGACCTGCCTAACCACGAGCCGCGCGGCTGCCCCCGTGGCGCGAGCTACAGCTGGTACATCTACAGCGCCAACCGCCTGAAGTACCCGAAGATCCGCAAGCCATTGCTCAAGCTGTGGCGCGAGGCGCGCCTGACGCTGTCGCCGGTCGAGGCCTGGGCGAGCATTGTCGAGGACAAGGCCAAGGCCGACTCCTATAAAAGCAAGCGTGGCATGGGCGGCTTCATCCGCTCCAACTGGGATGAAGTCAACGAAATCATCGCCGCGTCCAACGTCTACACCATCAAGCAATACGGCCCGGACCGCATCGTCGGCTTCTCGCCGATCCCGGCCATGTCCATGGTCAGCTACGCCGCAGGTTCGCGTTACCTGTCGCTGATCGGCGGCGTGTGCCTGAGCTTCTATGACTGGTACTGCGACCTGCCGCCAGCCTCGCCGATGGTCTGGGGCGAGCAGACCGACGTGCCGGAATCGGCCGACTGGTACAACTCCAACTACATCATCGCCTGGGGCTCGAACGTCCCGCAGACCCGGACCCCGGACGCGCACTTCTTCACCGAGGTGCGCTACAAGGGCACCAAGACCGTGGCCATCACGCCTGACTATTCGGAAGTAGCCAAGCTCACCGACCTGTGGCTCAACCCCAAGCAGGGCACCGACGCGGCACTGGCCCAGGCCTTCAACCATGTGATCTTCAAGGAATTTCACCTGGATAAACCGAGCGCGTACTTCACCGAATACGCCAAGCGCTACACCGACTTGCCGGTGCTGGTAATGCTCAAGCCCATGACCGGCTTCGCCCCGGGCGCAGGCTTCCAGCCGGACCGCTTCCTGCGCGCCTCGGACCTGGTGGACAACCTCGGCCAGGACAACAACCCGGAATGGAAAACCATCGCCCTCGACGAAAGCGGCGAACTGGTCTCGCCACAAGGCGCCATCGGCTATCGCTGGGGCGAGAAGGGCAAGTGGAACATCCTGGCCAAAGAAGGCGGTGAAGGCCGCGAGATCGACCTCAAGCTGAGCCTGATCGGCGAGGACGTCGCCGAAGTGGCGTTCCCGTATTTTGCCGGTGAAGCCCACGACTACTTCCAGCACGTGGCCGGCGACGCCGTGCAGTTCCGTCGGGTGCCGGTGCACAGCGTGACCCTGGCCGATGGCACGGTGGCCAAAGTGGCGACGGTGTTCGACCTGTCGGCGGCCAACCTGGCCATCGACCGTGGCCTGGGCGGCAGCAATGTGGCCAAGGACTACAACGACGCCAGCGTACCGGGCACGCCAGCCTGGCAGGAGGCAATCACCGGGGTCAGCCGCGAGAAGGCGATCCAGATCGCCCGTGAGTTTGCCGACAACGCCGACAAGACCCGTGGGCGCTCGATGATCATCGTCGGCGCGGCAATGAACCACTGGTACCACATGGACATGAACTACCGCGGGCTGATCAATATGCTCATGCTCTGCGGTTGTGTCGGCCAGACCGGCGGCGGTTGGGCGCACTACGTGGGCCAGGAAAAACTGCGTCCGCAATGCGGCTGGCTGCCCCTGGCATTCGGCCTGGACTGGAACCGTCCGCCGCGCCAGATGAACGGCACCAGCTTCTTCTACGGCCACAGCTCGCAATGGCGCCACGAGAAGATGAGCATGCACGACATCCTCTCGCCGTTGGCCGACAAGTCGCAGTTCCCCGAGCACGCCCTGGACTACAACATCCGCGCCGAACGCGCCGGCTGGTTGCCCAGCGCACCCCAACTCAATACCAACCCGTTGCACATCTGCCGCGACGCGGCGGCAGCCGGTATGGACCCCAAAGACTACGTGGTCAAGTCCTGGCAGGACGGCAGCCTGCGCTTTGCCTGCGAGCAGCCGGACAGCCCGGTGAACTTCCCGCGCAACATGTTTATCTGGCGTTCCAACTTGCTCGGCTCGTCGGGCAAGGGCCACGAGTACATGCTCAAGTACCTGCTCGGCACCAAGAACGGGGTGATGAACGAAGACATCGGCCACAGCACCGAATGCAAGCCAACCGAGGCCGAGTGGGTCGAAGACGGCGCCATCGGCAAGCTCGACCTGGTGACCACCCTGGACTTCCGCATGTCCTCGACCTGCGTGTATTCCGACATCGTGTTGCCGACTGCAACATGGTACGAAAAAGACGACATGAACACCTCGGACATGCACCCGTTCATTCACCCGCTGTCGGCGGCGATTGATCCGGCGTGGGAATCGCGTTCGGACTGGGAGATCTACAAAGGCATCGCCAAGGCGTTCTCGGCCATGTCGGTCGGCCACCTTGGCGTGGAGCAAGACCTGGTGACCGTGCCGTTGATGCATGACAGCGTCGGTGAGCTGGCCCAGCCGTTTGGCGGTACCGACTGGAAAAGCGCCGGCGTGGCGCCGGTACCGGGCAAGAATGCGCCGAACATGGCGGTGGTGGAACGGGATTACCCGAACATCTACAAGCAGTTCTCATCGCTGGGCCCGATGCTGGAAAAACTCGGCAACGGTGGCAAGGGCATCAACTGGAATACCGACGAGGAAGTCGAGTTCCTTGGCGAACTCAACCACCACGAAGGCGACGCGGGCATCAGCCACGGCCGGCCAAAAATCGACACGGCGATTGATGCGGCCGAGGTGATTCTGTCCCTGGCTCCGGAAACCAACGGCAAGGTCGCCTTGAAGGCCTGGGCGGCGCTGTCGGAATTCACCGGCATCGACCACAGCCACCTGGCGATTTCCAAGGCCCACGAAGCGATCCGCTTCCGCGATATCCAGGCGCAGCCGCGCAAGATCATCTCCAGCCCCACCTGGTCGGGCCTGGAAGACGAGCACGTGAGCTACAACGCCGGCTACACCAACGTCCATGAAAACATCCCATGGCGCACCATCACCGGCCGCCAGCAGTTCTACCAGGATCACCCGTGGATGCAGGCGTTCGGCGAGCAGTTGATGAGCTACCGGCCACCGGTCAACACCCGCACCATCGAAGGAGTGAAGGACAAGCGCAGCAATGGCGAGACCGAAATCGTCCTGAACTGGATCACGCCGCACCAGAAATGGGGGATCCACAGCACCTACAGCGACAACCTGCTGATGCTCACCTTGAGCCGTGGCGGCCCGATTGTGTGGCTCTCGGAAATCGACGCCAAGCGCGCCGGGATCGAGGACAACGACTGGATCGAGTGCTTCAACGTCAACGGCGCGCTGACCGCCCGTGCGGTGGTCAGCCAGCGGGTCAAGGAAGGCATGGTGATGATGTACCACGCCCAGGAACGCATCGTGAACGTACCGGGTTCGGAAACCACCAAGACCCGTGGCGGCCACCACAACTCGGTGACCCGCGTGGTGCTCAAGCCGACCCACATGATCGGTGGCTATGCCCAGCAGGCCTACGGTTTCAACTATTACGGCACAGTCGGCTGCAACCGCGATGAATTCGTGGTGGTGCGCAAGATGGTCAAGGTCGATTGGCTCGATGGTTCCAGCGGTGATGATCTGCCGCGTCCATTGCCGACCGATATCGAGGAGAACTGAGATGAAGATCCGCTCACAAATCGGCATGGTCCTGAACCTGGACAAGTGCATCGGCTGCCACACCTGCTCGATCACCTGCAAAAACGTGTGGACCAGCCGCGAAGGCATGGAATACGCGTGGTTCAACAACGTTGAATCCAAGCCGGGCATTGGCTACCCCAAGGAGTGGGAAAACCAGGACAAGTGGAAGGGCGGCTGGATCCGCAACGCCAACGGCTCGATCAACCCGCGCATCGGTGGCAAGTTCCGCGTGCTGGCGAACATCTTCGCCAACCCGGACCTGCCGAGCCTGGACGACTACTACGAGCCGTTCGACTTCGACTACCAGCACCTGCACACCGCGCCTTTGGGCGAGCACCAACCGACCGCACGCCCGCGTTCGGTGGTGTCCGGCAAGCGCATGGAAAAAATCGAGTGGGGCCCCAACTGGGAAGAAATCCTCGGCACCGAGTTCGCCAAGCGCCGCAAGGACAAGAACTTCGACCAGATCCAGGCCGACATTTATGGCGAGTACGAAAACACCTTCATGATGTACCTGCCGCGCCTGTGCGAGCACTGCCTGAACCCTGCGTGCGCGGCGTCGTGCCCCAGCGGCGCGATCTACAAGCGTGAAGAAGACGGCATCGTGCTGATCGACCAGGAAAAATGCCGCGGCTGGCGCATGTGCATCAGCGGCTGCCCGTACAAGAAAATCTACTTCAACTGGAAGAGCGGCAAATCCGAGAAGTGCATCTTCTGCTACCCCCGGATCGAAGCCGGTATGCCTACCGTCTGCGCGGAAACCTGCGTCGGGCGCATCCGCTACCTCGGTGTGCTGCTGTATGACGCCGACCGCATCAGCGAAGTCGCCAGCACCGCCAACGAGCACGACCTGTACGAGAAGCAGCTGGAAATCTTCCTCGACCCGAATGACCCGGCGGTGATCCGCCAGGCCCTGGCCGATGGTGTACCGCAGTCGGTGATCGACTCGGCCCAGCGTTCGCCGGTGTACAAAATGGCCGTGGACTGGAAACTCGCACTGCCGCTGCACCCGGAATACCGCACCTTGCCGATGGTCTGGTACGTGCCGCCACTCTCGCCGATCCAGAACGCAGCTGCCGCCGGCACCGTGGGCATGAACGGGGTGATCCCGGATGTCGACAGCCTGCGCATCCCCCTGCGTTACCTGGCCAATATGCTGACTGCCGGTGACGAAAAGCCGGTCAAGCGTGCGCTGAAACGCCTGCTGGCCATGCGCGCCTTCAAGCGCTCGCAGCAAGTGGACGGCGTCGAGGACCTGCAAGTGCTGGCCGACGTGGACCTGAGCGTGGCCCAGGTGGAAGAGATGTACCGCTACCTGGCGATTGCCAACTACGAGGACCGGTTTGTGGTGCCCAGCGCGCACCGTGAAGACGCGATGAGCGATGCGTTTGCCGAGCGTTCCGGCTGTGGTTTCAGCTTCGGCAGCGGCTGCAGTGGCAGCTCCGACACCAACATGTTCGGCGCCAAGAAGGCCAACCGCCGCGACGTGCTGAAAACCGTCCAGATCTGGGAGGACTGAGCCATGCGCATTCTTAAAGTGATCTCGTTGCTGCTCGACTATCCCACCGAAACCCTGGTGAACGGCCGCGACGAACTGGAGCAGGCGATTATCGAATCGCGGGAAATCAGCCCCAAGCAACGTGGCGCGTTGTTCGAGCTGTTGGAGCTGATCTGCAGCAATGACCTGATGGACGGCCAGGAGCACTACGGCGCGCTGTTCGGCCGGGGCCGCTCGCTGTCGCTGCTGTTGTTCGAACACGTGCATGGCGAGTCGCGGGACCGTGGCCAGGCCATGGTCGACATGATGGCCCAGTACCAGGAAGCCGGGTTTGCCATTGGCGTCAAGGAGCTGCCGGACTACATCCCGTTGTACCTGGAGTTTTTGTCCACCCGCGAAGACATCGAGGCCCGCGAGGGCCTGGCGGATGTGGCGCACCTGCTGGCCCTGCTGGCGGCGCGCCTGGATGAGCGTGAAAGCGCTTACGCCAGTTGTTTCCGTGCGCTGTTGCAGATCAGCGGCGCCGAGCCGCACCAGGCGATTGCCGAGTTGCGTGCCCAGGTTGCCGCCGAAGTACGCGACGACTCCCTCGAAGCCCTGGACAAGGTCTGGGAAGAGGAGGCCGTGGACTTTATGCAGGCCGAGCAGCAGGACCGTTGCAGCGCAATGCCCAGCGCACCGGGCAAGGCCCGCGAAGAAAGTGCGGTGCCCTTGCACTGGGTGGATTTTCAGCACGAGGGGCTGGCCGCCGTGCCAGCCAAGGAGGTGGGTAATGTCTAAGTGGAATTTGCTGGTATTTGGCGTGTATCCGTATGTCGCCCTGGCCATTTGCCTGTTGGGCAGTTGGGCGCGGTTTGACCTGTCCCAGTACACCTGGAAGGCCGGCTCCAGCCAGATGCTCAATAACCGTGGGATGCGCGTGGCGAGTAACTTCTTCCATATCGGCGTGCTGTTCGTGCTGGCCGGGCATTTTGTCGGCCTGCTGACCCCGGCGTCGATCTATCACCATGTGATCAGCACCGAGCACAAGCAACTGCTGGCGATGGTCTCCGGGGGCTTCTTCGGCCTGCTGTGCCTGGTGGGCCTGCTGATGCTGGTCAAGCGCCGCCTCACCGACCCACGGGTTCGGGCTACGTCGAGCCCGTCGGACATCTTGATCCTGCTGGTGTTGCTGGCGCAGCTGGTGCTGGGCTTGCTGACCATCGTCGCCTCGACCGGGCATATGGACGGCTCGGTGATGGTGATGCTCGCGGACTGGGCGCAGAACGTGGTGTTGCTGCGGCCGGTGGAAGCGGCAGCTTCGATTGCCCCGGTCAGCCTGATCTACAAGTTGCACGTGGCGCTGGGCCTGACCCTGTTTGTGTTGTTCCCGTTTACCCGGCTGGTGCATATGGTCAGCGCGCCGATCTGGTACCTGGGTCGTCGTTATCAAATCGTGCGGCAGAAGTGAGGAGAACGTCATGACTACAGGATGCGGATGTGGTGGCGGCGGTGCTGGCGGTGGCGGTTGCAGTTCTTCGGCCAAGGCTGTGGACGTGGTGGTGCCCGAGGTCGAGGTGGCGGTTGAGCCGCAACTGATCGCCAGCAGCGAGCAGGAATGGCCGATTGTCAGCGTCAACGGGGTGCTGATCACCCCGGAAAACATGGCCCAGGAGTTGCAATATCACCCGGCCGAAAGCCGCGAGGAGGCGGTGTTTCTCGCCGCCCGCGCGCTGGTGATTCGTGAGCTGTTGCAGCAGCGGATCCGCGAGCTGGGTGTGCAACTGGAAGTCGGCGCCGGCGAGAACGAGGAAGAGGCGGCGACCCGCCTGTTGCTGGAGCGCGAAGTGACGGTGCCGGACTGCGATGAGGCCACCTGTGTGCGCTACTTCGAGAGCAATCGCGGGCGCTTTCACAGCGCGCCGTTGCTGGCCGTGCGGCATATTTTGCTGGAGTGTGCGCCGGACGATGCCGAGGCGCGCCATCAGGCCCATGCCCAGGCCGAGGTGCTGTTGCTGAGCCTGGAAGAGTCGCCCGGTGCCTTTGGCGAACTGGCGCTGAAGTATTCGGCGTGCCCGTCCAAGGCCCAGGGCGGCTCGCTCGGGCAAGTCAGCAAGGGCCAGACCGTGCCGGAGTTGGAGCGTCAGTTGTTCACCCTGGCACCGGGGTTGGCCAGTAAGCCTCTGGAAAGTCGCTACGGCTGGCATGTGATCTGCGTCGATCAGCGCATCGAAGGCCAGCCGCTGCCGTACGAGGCGGTGGCCACGGCGATCCGCACCCAGTTGCAGCAAGGGGTGTGGCAGAAGGCTCTGGTGCAATACCTGCAAACCCTGATTGGCGCGGCCGATGTGCGTGGCATCGCGTTGCAGGGCGCCGACTCGCCGTTGGTGCAGTGACATGAGCCTGGTGGATGGTGTGGGCCGTTCCATTGACTACCTGCGGCTGTCGGTGACCGATCGTTGTGATTTTCGCTGTGTGTATTGCATGGCGAAGAACATGACCTTCCTGCCACGCCAGCAGGTGCTGACCCTGGAGGAACTGCAACGGCTGGCGACGGTGTTCGTCAGCCAGGGTGTGCGCAAGATCCGCCTGACGGGGGGCGAACCGCTGATCCGTCCGGGCATTGTCGAGCTGTGCCGCCATATCGCTGCGTTGCCCGGCCTGCGCGAACTGGTGATGACCAGCAACGGCTCGCAACTGGGCCGCCTGGCGCGGCCGCTGGTGGAGGCCGGAGTCAAGCGCATGAACATCAGCCTCGACAGCCTCGATCCCGAACGCTTTCGCGCGATCACCCGCAACGGTGACCTGCGCCAGGTACTGGACGGCATCGAGGCGGCGCAGGATGCCGGGTTCGAGCGGGTCAAGCTCAACTGCGTGGTGATGAAGGGACGCAACTTCAATGAAGTCCCGGCGCTGGTGCAGTACGCCATCGACCAGGGCATCGATATCAGCTTTATCGAAGAGATGCCGCTGGGGGATGTGGGGCGCTCGCGGGGCGAATCCTTTTGCTCCAGCGAGCAGGTGCGGGCGGTGATCGCCGAGCATCATGGCTTACTCGACAGCACCGAAAACAGCGGCGGCCCGGCGCGCTACGTACGCCTGGCCCGGCATCCGCGCACGCGCATAGGCTTTATCTCGCCCAACTCCCATAACTTCTGTGCCAGCTGCAACCGGGTGCGGATGACAGTGGAAGGGCAGTTGCTGCTGTGCCTGGGGCAGGACAATGCGGTGGATTTTCGTGCGTTGTTGCGCCGCTACCCGCTGGACGACCGGCCGCTGGTGGAGGCACTGCACAAGGCGTTGCGGGGCAAGCCATTGCGCCATGATTTCACCGGGCAGGGCGAGGTGCAGGTGGTGCGGTTTATGAATATGAGTGGGGGGTGAGGCTGGCCAACAGTAGTTCCCATTGTTTTGTATCAAGGGCATTGTGCTGGCCCGCGTGGCTTTTTTCGGTCGTTACCATTGCCGGTTTCTACAACGTGCAATATCGACAAGGAACCCGGAATGAATCGATCAGATGATGGCCTCACCACACCACCTGAGGGATATGGCGACTGGTTGAAAGAACTGAAAAACCGCATCCACTCTGCCCAACTGCGTGCATCCCTGGCGGTAAACCGTGAGCTGGTGCTGCTGTACTGGCAGATTGGCCAGGACATATTGACCCGACAGGCGCAGCAGGGGTGGGGAGCCAAAGTCATTGAGCGTCTGGCGCGGGATTTGCGTTCGGCTTTTCCTGATATGAAAGGTTTTTCGCCGCGTAACCTCAAGTACATGCGTGCATTTGCCGAGGCTTGGCCTGATGTTCAATTTGTGCAACAGGCTGCTGCACAATTGCCGTGGGGTCATAATTTGGTCCTGCTGGATAAACTGCCAGGCCCCGAAACCCGCCGCTGGTACGCCGCCCAAGCCATTGAACACAACTGGTCACGCAACATTCTGGTGATGCAAATCGAGACCCGTTTGCTGGAGCGTAATGGCAATGCTGTCAGCAACTTCGAAACCCTGCTGCCCAAGCCCCAGTCGGACCTGGCCCGCGAGTCGCTGAAAGATCCCTATCGTTTCGACTTTCTGGGACTGACCCTGGACGCGCAGGAGCGCGAGATCGAAAGCGCACTGATCAGGCATGTCACCGACTTTCTACTGGAGTTGGGGGCAGGCTTTGCCTTTGTCGGCAAGCAGGTACTGCTGGATGTGGGCGGCGAGGAGTTCTTTATTGACCTGCTGTTTTATCACCTGAAACTGCGCTGTTACGTCGCTATCGAACTCAAGGCCGGCAAGTTCAAACCAGAGCATCTGGGGCAGTTGGGTTTTTACCTCGCGGCCGTGGATGCCCAACTCAAGCACCCACAAGACAGCCCCACCATTGGCCTGCTGCTGTGCAAAAGCAAAAACAAAATAGTGGCTGAATATGCCTTGCGTGACAGCGCTCGACCCATCGGGGTGGCGGAGTACCAGTTGGTCGACTCCCTCCCGGCAGAACTCCAAATCAGCTTGCCCAGCATTGAACAGATTGAACGTGAACTGGCCTGTGACGATACGTCTTCGCAAACTTGACCCCGATCAATTGCAAGTCCCCGTTCACTGCGTACCATCACTGCATATTGTGTTTATACGAACTATTAAATCTATATGTAGTGTTTGGAGCCCCCAATGCAGATCACCTCAAGCCCGTTGGTCAGTACCCGCCTACACAAGCGCGATGGCACTCAGGTCGCCTTTGACGCCGAGAAAATCCGCCAGGCGATGATCGCCGCCGGTAACGCCACCGGCGAGTATCAGGACGCCGAGGTCGACCTGTTGTTGGGCGCGGTGCTCGCTCGGTTGCGTGGGATCACCCGGCTGGATGTGGAGCAGATCCAGGACAGTGTCGAGCGGGTCTTGATGGATGCCGGGTACTTTATGGCGATGCGCGCCTATATCGTCTACCGCGAGCAGCATGGGCGCCTGCGCCGGGATCGCAAGACCCTGGTGGAGGTCGCTACGTCGATGAACGAGTACCTCGACCGTGAAGACTGGCGGGTGCAGGCCAATGCCAACCAGGGCTACTCCCTGGGCGGGCTGGTGCTTAATGTGTCGGGCAAGGTCACCGCCAATTACTGGCTGGACGAGGTCTACAGCCAGGAGATCGGCCAGGCCCATCGCGAGGCGGACTTGCATATCCATGACCTGGACATGCTCGCTGGCTACTGCGCCGGCTGGTCCCTGCGCACCCTGCTGCACGAAGGCCTCAATGGCGTGCCCGGCCGCGTCGAAGCCGGGCCGCCCAAGCACCTGGGCAGTGCCCTGGGGCAGATGGTCAACTTCCTCGGCACCCTGCAGAACGAGTGGGCCGGCGCCCAGGCGTTCAGCTCGTTCGACACCTACCTGGCGCCCTTTGTGCGCAAGGATCAACTGACGTTCCCCGAGATCCGCCAGGCGGTGCAGGAGTTCATCTACAACCTCAACGTGCCGTCGCGCTGGGGCACGCAAACGCCGTTTACCAACCTGACGTTCGACTGGGTTTGCCCCGAGGATTTGCGCGAGCAGATCCCGATCATCGGTGGCGAAGAAATGCCGTTTGCCTACGGTGACCTGCAAGCGGAAATGGAGCTGATCAACCGCGCCTATATCGAAGTGATGCAGGCGGGTGACGCCAAGGGTCGGGTGTTCACTTTCCCGATCCCCACCTACAACATCACCCATGACTTCCCGTGGGACAGTGAAAACGCCGACCGCCTGTTCGAGATGACCGCGCGCTACGGCCTGCCGTACTTCCAGAACTTCCTCAACTCGGATATGCAGCCCAACCAGGTGCGCTCGATGTGCTGCCGCTTGCAGTTGGACGTGCGCGAGTTGCTCAAGCGTGGCGGCGGGTTGTTCGGCTCGGCGGAGCAGACCGGTTCATTGGGCGTGGTGACGATCAACTGCGCGCGCCTGGGTTACCTGTTCAAGGGCGACACCAGTGGCCTGTTGCAGCGCCTGGACCACTTGATGGAACTGGCGATGGAGAGCCTGGAGGTCAAGCGCAAGGTGATCCAGCACCACATGGACGCCGGTCTGTATCCCTACACCAAGCGCTACCTGGGCACTTTGCGCAATCACTTCTCCACCATCGGCCTCAATGGCATGCACGAGATGCTGCGCAACTTCACCGGGGACGAGGAGGGCACGCATACCGCCCGTGGCCGCGAGTTTGCGTTGCAGGTGCTGGACCATGTGCGCGCCACGTTGCTGCGCTTCCAGGAAGACACCGGCCACCTGTACAACCTGGAAGCCACGCCGGCCGAAGGCACCACCTACCGGTTTGCCAAGGAAGACCTCAAGCGCTTCCCCGCGATCCTCCAGGCCGGCAGCCTCGACGCGCCGTATTACACCAACTCTTCGCAACTGCCGGTGGGCTACACCGAAGACCCCTTCGAAGCCCTGGAGCTGCAGGACGAGCTGCAGTGCAAATACACCGGCGGCACCGTGCTGCACCTGTACATGGCCGAACAGATTTCCTCGGCCCAGGCCTGCAAGCAACTGGTACGCAAGGCCCTGGGGCGCTTCCGCCTGCCGTACCTGACGGTGACGCCGACGTTCTCCATCTGCCCGGTACACGGCTACCTGGCGGGCGAACATGAATTCTGCCCCAAGTGCGACGAGGTTATAGCCCTCGACAAAACCCTGTAGGAACCGGCCAAGGGCCCAACGTATTCCAACCCCAAGGAGATTCACCATGCAAACCACCCAGCCACAACGCCAACGCTGTGAAGTCTGGACCCGTGTCATGGGTTACCACCGACCGGTTTCGGCCTTTAACCCCGGCAAACAATCGGAGCACCGTGAGCGCGCGCACTTTACCGAAAGTGCCGCTGCGGCCGGGCGCCAATGAGTCGAGCGCTACGGGTCGGGGGCATGGTGCCCCTGACCACCCTCGACTACCCCGGCATGCTCGCCTGCGTGCTGTTTTGCCAGGGTTGTGCCTGGCGCTGTCGGTATTGCCATAACCCGGACTTGATCCCCCCTCGCGGCAGCGATGAGGTGGATTGGCGCCGGGTTTTGCTGTTTCTGCAACGCCGCCAGGACCTGCTGGACGCCGTGGTGTTCAGCGGTGGTGAACCGACCTTGCAGGAAGGCCTGCCGGCCGCCATGGACGAAGTGCGCGAGATGGGTTTTCGTATCGGCCTGCACAGTGCCGGGATCAAGCCCAGTGCATTCGGCCATGCCCTGGCCCATGCCGACTGGGTTGGCTTCGACGTCAAGGCCCTGGCCGAGGACTGCCAGTTGATCACCCAGGTCAAGGGCAGCGGCGCCGCCAATTGGCGCAGCCTCGACCTGCTGCTGCACAGCGGCGTGGACTATGAATGCCGCACCACCGTGCATTGGCACCTGATCGACCCGCAGCGCCTGTTGCAGCTGGCCCAGCGTTTGCAAGAACGGGGAGTCAAGCGCTTCGCCGTACAGTTGGTGCGCACCGCGCGCATGCTCGATGAGCAACTGCCGAGCGTTTCGGCACAGGCCTTGCTGCCTGAACTATGGGAGAAAATGCGGGCATTGTTCCCGGCATTTGTTTTACGGGGCTGATCCCTTCGCGGAGCCCTTTCAAGCGTGGCGATTGAACTCCCACCGGATTATCAAAGATGCTGCCCCTCGTGGGCAGGTATTCATCAGGGAGCTTATGACATGACTCGATTAACCACCGCCCGCCGCATCGCGATCGGCTTTGCCATCGCACCCTTGGCCCTGGCTGGCATGGCGTTCTATGCCTTGCACGACCTGGGCACCCTTAAGGAGCAATCGGAACTGATCGTGCAGCAGGACTGGCCGAAAATCGCCCCGATCATGGTGATTGCCACCGGTGTGCGCGACAACGGCCGCAACACCCGTGACTTGCTGATCGACCAGGACAACCAGGCCGCGCAACAGGCCATTGCCACCACCCGGCAACGCATCACCGATGCCTTCACCCAGTTGGAGCCATTGTTCAACACGCCGACCGGCCAGGCGGCCTATGCCGATCTGAAACAGCGTCGCGAAGCTTATGTCGGCGCCTTTACCCAGGTGCAGGCGCTGATCCGCCAGGGCGCCCATGCCGAGGGTGTGGCGCAGCTCAAGCAGAACGTACAACCTGCCGAGCAGGCCGTCTTCAAGAGCCTGGAGGCGATGATGGCCCTGCAGGGGCAGATCTTTACCGAGCGCGAACACGCGGCGCAGACCCTGTACAGCGAGGCACGGCGCAACATGCTCGGGCTGTTCCTGCTGTGCGTGGCCCTGGTGGTGGCGGCAGCGGTGATTGTCACCCGCAGCGTGACCCGGCCCCTGGGCGGTGAGCCCGACGAGGCGGCGCGGGTGTTGAGCCAGATTGCCCAGGGCGACCTGACCACCCCGGTACCAACGGCGGGCAGCGCTGACGGCAGCGTGATGAAAAACATGCAGCAGATGCAGCACAACCTCAACGAAATGGTGCGCCAGATCGCCGCGTCAGTGGATCGTGTGGCCAGCTCTTCCGAGGAGTTGAGCGCGGTCAGCAGCCAGACCAGCAGCAGCTTGCAGTTGCAAGGCATGGAGATCGAACAGGCCGCCACGGCGGTCAACGAGATGACGGCGGCGGTCGATGAAGTGGCGCGCAATGCAGTTAGCACCAGTGAAGCCTCGCGCTTGTCGGCGCAGACCGCCCAGTTGGGGCGCGATCAGGTGCAGGAAACGGTCGCCTCGATCAACACCCTGGCCGACGGCGTCAGTGGCACCTCGGTGCGGATCCAGCAACTGGCCGGGCGGGTGCAGGACATCAGTGGCGTGCTGGAAGTAATCCGCAGCATTGCCGACCAGACCAACCTGCTGGCGCTCAACGCGGCCATCGAAGCGGCACGGGCCGGGGACGCCGGGCGCGGGTTTGCGGTAGTGGCCGATGAGGTGCGGGCCCTGGCCCATCGCACCCAGGCCTCGACCCAGGAGATCGAGCAGATGATCGGCAATATCCGCCAAGACACCGAACAGGCCGTGACCGCGATGCAGGGCAGCAGTGACCTGGTACGGGCCACCTTGGGCGTGGCACAGCGTTCGGGCGAAGCCCTGGAAGCGATTACCCAGTCGATCTCGCAGATCAACGAACGCAACCTGATGATCGCCAGCGCCACTGAAGAGCAGGCATTGGTGGCGCGGGAGGTGGATCGCAATCTGGTGGGCATTCGCAACCTGTCCGAGCAGGTGTTGCTGGGGGCCCGGCATACCGATACGGCGGGGCATGAATTGGCACAGATGGCCAGCGAGTTGCACCTGACGGTCGCCAGGTTCCGCGTTTAGCGCGGGGCCATCTAATGTCGTTCAGTTAAGCGCAGATCCCCTGTGGGAGCGGGCTTGCTCGCGAAAGCAGTGGGTCAGTCAACATCAATGGTTGCTGGGCCGACGTCTTCGCGGCGATGCGGCGATCCGACAAGCCCGTTCCCACATTTGATCTTCGCTGCTTTGAGCATTGCGTTCGCTTAACTGAACGGCGTCCTACAGGCTCCAGCCCCAGAACTGTAGCCACCAGCCATACGCTACCAGCCCATTAGCCAGTAGCAGGCAAGCCGAGGCCGCGCAGCGTCGCGCCAAGGGTGTGTCGGCCAGCTGTTGCCACGCCAGCCACACACACCAAGCGACAGCCCCGGCCAGCAATGCGCCGCGCGCCGGTTGCACCCATTCCAATAACAACCCTTCATAACGCAACAACTTCACCGTGGTTGCCGACAGCCCGAGGAACAGCCCCGCACCGCCAAGGGGCGTCAAGGTCAGCGCCAGGGCCCAATACCGTGCACGATCACCGCTGATTCTTGCGGCCAGGCGCACCAGCCCCATTAAGGCGCCGCCGATCAGCAGGCTGCTGGCGCCCAGGTACGCGACGATGCAAAAGCCGTCCAGCCAACTGAAGCTGTCGTTGGCTTGGGGGTAATGGGTCAACAGCCACCAGGGCGCGCTGTCCTGCAACGGCCATAGCCAATCGTGTTCCACCAGCCACTGTGCGACGAACTGTTTGAACGTGATGAACCAAGGGCTGACGGTCCACTGGAAGGCGCCCATCGCCAGGCCGATCACTCCAAATAGCAACAAGCGCGTATCCCAGGGCTGCGCGGGTTTGCGCGGGGCCTGGAGGATTTCGCTGTTGCATGAACGGGCAATCAACTGCACCGCGCCGCGTTGCCCGCTACAGCGCCCGCACGCGTGGCAATCGCTGGCGCCTTGCAGGCGGCGGATGTCCAGCAGCGGCGCGCAGTTGGGCAAGGGCAGGCGCGGGCCGTCGTTGGCTTTCCAGCGTTGCTCGTCGACCTGGAAGTGCACCGGCGCCAGGCGCGCGAGCAGGGCGAAAACACCGCTGACCGGGCACAGGTAGCGGCACCACACCCGTTTGCCGCGCACAAACAGCAGGCCCACCAGCACTGCGGCCACCGTTGAGCCGCCGAGGATCAGCAAGGCGGCCTGGGCGTAGTCGTACACACTGATCAACTGGCCGTAGAGGGTGGTCAGGCAGAAACCCACGGTGGGCCAGCCGCCCCAGCGGATCCAGGTGGGGATACCCAGGCCGCGCCCATGGCGGCTGGCCCATTCGCTCAAGGAGCCTTCGGGGCAGAGCACGCCGCACCACACACGGCCAAACAGCACGATGGACAGCACCACGAACGGCCACCACACACCCCAGAACAGGAACTGTGCCAGTAGGGTCAGGTTGTCCAGCAGGCGCGCCTGGCTGCTGGGCAGCGCGAGCAACGCGGGCACGACCAGCAGTCCCGCGTAGAACAGCACCACCGCCCATTGCACACCGCGAATCAACCGCCCATGGCGGCGCATGCCATCCCCCAGGCGTTGCAGCCAGGGGCTGTTCACAACGGCGCTCGTCGGGCGCGATACAGCCCTTGGCCGACCAGCAGCCAATAACCTGCCAGCACCAGCAGGGTGACTGCGCTGGGCGTCGCGCGGTACCCGGCAAAGCCGGCGAGCACTGCGCCCAGGCCGTGGCTGTCACTGAGCAGGGCAGTGCTGTCCCACCAGGCTTCGCCCACCAGGGTGTAGACCCAATCGGGCATGTCCATGGCCAACAGCTGCCCGCCAATACGTTCCACGGCGGCCACCAGCAGGGCAGCCGCCAACAGCAGCAACAGCACCTCGCTGAGAGCAAAAAACCGCGACCAGGAGATCAGCCGCCGCGTGCTGCGCAGCAGCATCACCGTCAGCCCGGCCAACACCAGGCCGAGCACGCCGCCAACGGCGAACAGGCCCAGTGCCGGGCCGTGTAGCTGGGCACCGGCACCGTACAGGAACACCACGCTTTCGCTGCCTTCGCGGCTGACCGCCAACAACGCCAGCAACAACAACCCCAGGCCGCCCTGGCGCGCCGCGCGCTGGTCGGCGTCGCGCAGCAGGGTATGGCGCAGGTTTGGCCCGTGGCGGTGCATCCAGAACACCATCTGTACCATCAACAGGCTTGCCAGCAAGGTCATGCCGGCCTGGAACCATTCGCCGCTGGGGCCGCTCATGGCTTCGCCGGCCCACAGCATCAAGCCGGCCAACCCGGCGGAACACAGCAGGCCCAGCGCCACGCCGGCCCACAGGAAGCGCCCCAGGCGCGAGCCCTCGGGCTGTTGGCTGATCCAGGCCTGGAGAATGCCGATCACCAGCAACGCCTCGACGCTTTCTCGCCAGACGATAAACATCGATTGATTCATCTAATGCTCCCGGGCCGTTATTCGGCGAGGATGCTGCCCTCGGGCAGCTGTGAGTTGAATTCGTCGAAAAACGGATAGGCGCCGGGCTTGAGCGGGTGGATCACGACAAAGGTGGTCACCCCCGGCGACAGCACTTTTTCCACGCGCAGCGGCGTGCTCTCGAACTCGGCCGGGCCCTGGCCGATATTCTTCAGCACGATCTTGAAGCGCTGGCCGGCCGCCACCTTGAGTTGCGCCGGGTTGAAGTGGCCGTCTTGCAGGGTTAATTCATAGGTGGGCAAGGGCGCTGCCAGAGCCGTGCCACAGGCCAGCAGCGCGCACAGGGCGAGGGGATTGCGCATTCAGTAACCGCCTTTCTTGCCGATCCCCGCATAGACGAATTCGTAATGCACTTCGCAGCGCTCGAACCAAGGGGCTACGCCGGTTTCCTTGTCGGTATGCCGCCCCAGTGAGCCATGACCGCTGGGCGGCATCACCGTGAAGGTCAGTTGGTATTTGCCAGGGCCGAGCAGTTTGACGTTGTCGCCGTAGTGCGGCCCGTCGTTGGCCACCATGGCGTGGAATTCACCGATGATCGGGCTGGCACCGCCTTGTTTCTGCAGGCGGAACGTTACGTTCAGGTAGGGTACGAAACTGCCTTCCTGGAAGCCCTGCTGGTTGTCGGCGGTGGCGCGGATGTCGGCCTCCAGGTGCACATCCGAATCGGCAGTGGCGCGCATCATGCCCGGTGGCGCCATTTCGATTGGTTGCAGATAGACCGCGCCGACTTCCAGGCCGGGACACATTTGTGGCTCGCCGATCGGGTATTCCTTGGCGACGGCCGCGCCAGTCGACAGCAGCAGGGCCAGTGACAGCGTGAAGGGGATGCGCATGGGTGTTTCCTGACAGAGCAAATGAGAAGCCGAGTCTAGAAAGCTTTGCTGTAAATAATAATGATTCCCGTCAAGTTTCCAGGTCTGTGGCCACAACCATTCTTGACGTTGGTCAAGGCTGTGGGCAGGCGCTGGCCGTAGGATCAAATCACCGCCCACCGCTGTGGAGCCTACTCATGGCCAAGCCGTTCCCGCTCAACCCCAAACACCCCGAGCGTATCTGCTGGGGCTGCGACCGTTATTGCGCGACCACTGCGCTGGCCTGCGGCAACGGCGCCGACCGCACCATGCATCCGGCCGAGATGATCGGTGAGGACTGGTACCTGCATGGCGACTGGGGCATTGAGTTGCCGATTGCCACGGATAAGGTGGCGCAGGGCAACTGACCGCGAAGGAGGCAATGTGCGGCGCCGTTGCCGGGTATGCAGGTGGTGGCGGATAAAAAACGGTTAAATGCAAAAAGAGTTGTCCACGAAAACCGTGGGTATCTCTGTGGATAACCTTGCGTGGCCCCGGCAGCACTGGCGATTCTAGCTGCGGTCAATATTTGATCAGGATCGTTTGCAAGCCTTTTGGCGCGCGGCTTGCGCTTGACACGCATCGTTGAAATCGGTGCCGGATTCGCACTTTTACAGCAAACCCTGCAGTGCCTGGCGATAGCTGCGCCCCCCCAGGCTCAGGCTGTTGTTGTGGCTGGCTCCCGGCACCAGCAGCAAATGCTTGGGCTCTTGGGCGGCATCAAATAATTGCTGGCTGAAACGCGGCGGTACGTAGCGGTCATCGAGGCCGTGTACCACCAGCAAGGGCATGTGGATATCGGCGATTTTGTCGATGGAATCAAACTTCTGCGACAGCAACCAGCGCACCGGCAGCGAGGTGTTGGCCACCGCCGCCGCAACATCGGCCAGGGAGGTAAAGGTGGATTCGATCACCAGCCCACGTACCGGTGGCGGCAGCTGTTGCGCGGCGGCCTGCTGACCCAGTTCGGCCGCGAGGTCGATGGCTACGGCGCCGCCCAGGGAGTGGCCGTAGATCAGGCGCTTGCCCGGGTCCGGTTGCAGCACCTGGAAGCGCTCCCAGGCAATCCGTGCATCCTGGTAAACGCTGGTTTCTGATGGCAGGTCGCCCCGGCTCTGGCCAAAGCCCCGGTAGTCGATGGCCAGCACGGAGTAGCCCTGGGCGTGCAGTTGCTCGATGCGAAACAACTGGCCGGTGAGGTTCCAGCGCACCCCGTGCAGGTAGAGGATCGCCGGTGCGTCTTTTTTCGCCGCCGGCCACCACCAGCCATGCAGGCTCTGCCCGGACTTGAAGCTGGCCGGCTTGAGTTCGAACTCCTGCACATCGCTGGGCAGGCCGCGATACCAACTGGCAGTACCGGGCTCGATACGAAACACCAGTTCCCGCTCCTTGTGTTGCAGCACATTGCACCCCACCGGCAGGCCCAGGATCAGCAGTGCCATGCACAGCAGGGGCAGCCAGCGCAGACGCAGGCGTGAGAGAAAACGTGAGGACATGGCGGTTCCAGGACAGGCGCAAAGCAGGATTTTTACCAGATGCCTTGCCAGTGAAGGGATTATTCAGACAGCCGTCAGGGAGCGATTGCTTGCAAAGTGTTGCAGGCGGTCTGCACGCGGTTGCGTCCCTGGTCCTTGGCGCGGTACAGCGCCTGGTCTGCCTGGGACAACAGCCGCGACAGATCGTGGCAGCCCGCAGTGGTGGCCACCACCCCGATACTCACACTGAGGAACCCCGGCGCCAGCAGGTCCAGTTCGGCAAACCGCTGGCGAATGCGTTCGGCGACCTGCACGGCGCCTTGCTCATCGGTATCGGCCAGCAGGCAGGCAAACTCTTCGCCGCCGATGCGCGCGAACAGATCGTGCTTGCGCAGGATCGACGAGGTCAGTTGGCTGAAGGCAATCAACGCCTGGTCGCCCATGGGGTGCCCGAAACTGTCGTTGAGGCGCTTGAAATAGTCGAGGTCGCATAACAGCAAAGTCACCGGCTTGCCGTGTTGCTGGCTGTCGGCCAGAAGTTTTTCGCCATGCAGCATGAAGGCCCGGCGATTGTCGATACCGGTCAGTACGTCGGTGAAGGCGGCGGCCTTGAAGTTGAGCTCGGCGCGCTCCTTGACCATCGCCAGGGTGACGTAGGCGATGCCGATCGCATACAGCATCGATTCGAACAACATGAACGAGAAGAACGGCACGCCTTCGCCCACCAGCGTGTTTTCATTCTTGATCGGCATGCCGGGGTCGATCACTGCGCGCACGCAGTAAAACGTCGTGTGAAACAGCATCAGCCCCACCGCCGGCAGATAGGCCACTTCCAGGTGTCGGCGATGACGCCACAACTCCAGCGCCGACAGCACGCCATAGCTGGCGGCTACCAGGGAGTACAGGGTCACCCGGCTGGACATCGAGCCATAAAACGGTGGCACCAGGCACATCACCAGCCACAGCGCCGGGCCTGCGAGGATGCCCGGCAGGTGCGGCTTGCCATGGACGAACAGGCGCATGGCGGTCCAGTTCATGGCGGCGCTGAGCAACAGCACCACATTGCCCAGGACCAGCGCGACAAAATCCACGCCCACGCCGCGCACCACGATCAAGGCGGTGCCGAGGGACGCCAGCAACAGCATCACCCCCAAATAGCCCAGGGTGGGCTCGCGCACACGGTGCCAGGCGTGGACAGTGAGCAGGCCCATCAGGCAAAAAACGAAGACCGCGACCATCAAGAGCGTCGGTATGTGCAGCATCATGTCCTTGACCCCGCAAGATGCACTGTCGAGATAACCCCCGGCAGACACACGCCAAAGCGGTCATCCGGTGCAGAAAGGGCGCAATTGTAGCCGGATAACGCGGATCAATGCTGGCCTAAGGACAGCTTGACGCTGAGCGCACGTCCCCGACATGCTGCGCCCCCCCTGCGACCAAAAGGACTTCCCATGGACAACAGCCCCGTACGCATCACCGGCGAAGAGCTGCTCTCGGACAACTGGTACCTGCTGAAAAAGTACAGCTTCGACCTGCGCCGCCGCGATGGCAGCTGGCAAGCCCAGACCCGCGAGGTGTACGACCGTGGCAATGGTGCGACCATCCTCTTGTACAACACCTTGCAGCGCACGGTGTTGCTGATTCGCCAGTTCCGCATGCCGACCTTCGTCAATGGCCACGACGGCTACCTGATCGAAACCGCCGCGGGCCTGCTGGACAACGCCAGCCCTGAGGAGCGTATCCGCCTGGAAGCCGAGGAAGAGACCGGCTACCGCATCGGCCATGTCGAGAAAATCTACTCGGCATTCATGAGCCCGGGTTCGGTGACCGAGCGCATTCATTTCTTTATCGGTGAGTACCAACCCGGCGACCGTGTGGGCGAGGGCGGCGGGCTTGAAGAGGAAGGCGAGGATATCGACGTGCTGGAGCTGGGGTTTGACGAGGCCATCGCCATGGTAACGCGCGGAGAGATTGTCGATGGCAAGACCATCATGCTCCTGCAATACCTGGAGCTGCGGCTGCTCAAGGCGACCCTGACGCTTGCGTAGACGCCGGCTTTCCGGCTCCTGCAGGGGCATTTTCTTCAATACGCACTGGCTACAGGAACGTAGCGTACAGGCCTCGTCCCCCTGTCATTACAAAAAGGAAGTGCAATGAGTGTGCTCATGTCCATGGCCGCCTTCGCCCTGGCGACCTCTATCACCCCCGGCCCTGTCAATATCGTCGCCCTTGGCTCGGGTGCGCGCTTTGGTTTTGTCGCCAGCCAGAAGCACGTGGCCGGCGCGGCGCTGGGGTTCACGGTGTTATTGGTGTTGATCGGCCTGGGCCTGCACGAATTGCTAATGCGCTGGCCGGTCTTGACCCAGGGCATTCAGTGGGGTGGGGTGGTATTCCTGCTGTACATGGCCTACAAGCTGGCGATCGATGACGGCCGGCTGGATGCCCAAGAGGCCGCCGTTGCGCCGTCGATGCTGTACGGCGCGGTCATGCAATGGCTCAACCCCAAGGCCTGGCTGGCGTGCGTGGCGGGCATGGGGCTGTTTGCGGCCGATGGTGAGGCCACGCGGGTCTGGCAACTGGCGGCGGTGTACCTGGTGATTTGCTACCTGTCGGTGGCGTGCTGGTCGTATGTGGGCACGTTCTTGCGTCGTTACCTGAGCAATGCCCAGGGCATGCGCCTGTTCAACCGGACCATGGCACTGTTGCTGGTGCTCAGTGTGGCGTACCTGTTGCTGGGCTGAGTCAGCCGCGATATTGCCCAGGCGTGGCGGCCAGGTGTTGCTTGAACGTGCGCTGGAAGTGCGCCTGGTCGGCAAAGCCTGCGGCCAGTGCCACATCGGCAATCAACTGGCCGTTGCGCAGTTGGTTGCGGGCAAACTGGATCCGCTGGTTGACCAGGAATGCATGGGGTGTCATCCCGTAAGACTGCTTGAACGCACGGATCAGGTACGACGGCGACAGCTGCGCAGCCTGGCAGATCTCGTCGAGTTTCAGCGCCTCGGTGCAATGTTCGCGGATGTACTCGGCGGCGCGTTCGAGCTTGTGATTGATCTCCCGTAGCCGCGTCGCAGCGGGGTTCAGGCGCAGCTGTACCTCAGTGAAAAAACTCACCACGGCACTGTGTTTGTGCAGCTGTTCGGCGTGCTCGTCGGTCAGCACGGCGTACAGCTCAAGCAGGCCGGCAAACAGCAGCGGGTCATCGGTATGGGTGGTGCTGAAGCGGCGAAAGTCCAAGTCGCAGGCAAACCCCAACTGGTGTTGCAGGTCGGTCAGCCAGGGTGTGTCGATATAAAGCATGTGATACGACCAGGGCTGGTCGTCGATGGGATTGCAGGCGTGCACGTCGCCGGGGTTCATCAGCACCACGGTGCCGGTGTGGATTTGGAACGTGTCCGGGCCATGGATATACAGGCTCTGCCCGGCGGTGATCGCACCAATCGAGAAATGATCGTGGGCATGCCGGGTGTAGCAGACCTTGCGCCCGTCATCGATAGTGCGCGCCTCGATAAACGGCAGGCTGGCATCACGCCAGAAGCGCGGGGCGGCCAGGTCGGGCAGCGACATGATGCAATCTCCGAAGATCTTGTAGGAGCCCGATGATTGCACATAAATACAGCGCCGACCTTATGTAGGATCCGGTTTGCCTGCGATGGCGGTGGTTCAGTCGGGGGATTTGGCGACTGCTCTACCGCCATCGCGGGCAAGCCAGCTCCTACATTTTTAGGGGGCGTATCCAGGGCTTAGAAGTCCCAGCGCGTCGCCAGTTGCAGGCTGCGCGGCTCGCCGTAGAAGCCGGTGCCGAAGTTGCCCAGGCCGGTGTAGTACTTTTTATCCAGGGCATTTTTCACGTTCAAGGTGGCACTCAGGTGCTCGTTGAAGCGATAGCGCGCCATCAGGTCTACCAGGTAGTAGCTGTCCTGGGTGATGCGTGTGTATTGGCCGAAGTTGACCGTGTCATTCGGGTTGGGCTGGAACACATTGCCGAAGAACTCGCTCTGCCAGTTGACCCCGGCACCGAGCGTCACCTTGTCCAGCGCGCCAGGCAGGCGGTAGGTGTTGAACAGGCGCACCACTTGTTGCGGCGTGGTGGTTTGCAGCACCGAGCTGTAGACGTAATCGTCGTTGGCATCGCGGGTGTGCTGGTAGGTGTAGCCGGCCGAGACATTCCAGCCGTCCAGCACTTCGCCGGCCAGTTCCACTTCAAAGCCCTTGGTGGTGGCACCGGCAATCGGGCGATAGATCGAGTCGCTTTCAAAGCCCGAGACGTATTGCGCGACATTGTCCTGTTCGATGCGGAACGCGGCGAAGCTGGCATTCAGGCGGCCATCGAAAAAGGCCGCCTTGAGCCCGGCTTCGTAGGTGTCGCCTTCAATTGCGTCGAGCAACTTGCGATCGGCGTCCTTGCTGTTCTGTGGCCGGTAGATCTTGGTGTAGCTGCTGTACACCGACCAGATATCGTTGAGGTCGTAGACCACTCCGGCGTAGGGCGTCACCACCCCGGTTTGCTTGTAGCTGCTGCGGGCATCGGCGGTCGTCGCAGCGTAGAAGTCGGTGGTGTCGGTGTTGCTGAAATTGCTGACGCGGGTACCCAGGATCACCGACAGGTCATCGGTAGGTTTGAGGCGGGTCGCCAGGTAGGCGCCGGTCTGGCGTTGCACGATATCGTTCTGGCCGCTGCGCGGGATGTCCGGCTTGGCGTATTCGCCACGCCAGTCATAGATGCTGCCGCCCACTGGCGGGTAGATCGAGCCGTAGACCGGCACATCCTGTTTTGAACGGGTCGCCATAAAGCCCATGATCAACTCATGCTCGCGGCCAAACAGGCTGAACGGGCCGTTGAGGTTGACGTCGAGGGTGTTCTGCACCTGGTCGCCCTTGTACTTGCCCATGAACATGTACATGCCTTCGCCGGTAACCTGGTCCGGGTTGCCGCCGCTGGCGGAGGCGAGCAGGGTGTCGTGCTGGCTGCGCTTGCGGTCCAGGCTGACTTTGAGCGACCAGTCGTTGGCCAGCTTTTGCTGGACCGAGGCGAAGATCGTCTGGTTCTGGAAGTCGCGGCGGCTCCAGTCGGCAGCCGGGTTGAACGAGCGCGAGAAATTCGTGCGATTGCCATTGCTGAAATACATCGGGAACCCGGTCCAGCTGGCGCCACGGGAGCGGGTGTCCTGCTGGTCGATGCCGAAGGTCAGCAGGGTGTCGGGGGTCAGATCGGCTTCGAGGATGCCGTAGGCAATGTCCTTGGTGTGCTGGTAGTGGTCCAGGTACGACGAGCGATCCTGGTAAACCCCGACAAAGCGCCCGCGCACATTGCCCGACTCGGTCAGCGGCCCGGAGATATCGCCTTCGGTGCGGTAGTTGTCCCAGGAACCCACGGTGCCGGTGACCGAGGCCTTGAAGTCCTTGGTGGGCTTTTTGCGGATCAGGTTGACCGTGGCCGAAGGATCGCCTGAGCCGCTCATCAGGCCCGATGAGCCCTTGATGATTTCCAGGTGGTCGTACACCGCCATGTCGGTACTGGTGGTGCCGTAGTCGTACACGCCGTCATAGGTGGAGTTGACGCCGTCGTACTGGAAGTTGGTGATCGGCAGGCCGCGGCTGGAGAACTCCCAGCGCTCGCTGTCGTAGTTCTGCACGCTGACGCCAGGGGCGCGGCGCAGGGTGTCGGCGATGTTGTTGGAACCCTGGTCATCCATCTGCTGGCGGGTGATCACGGTGACCGACTGCGGTGTCTCGCGGATCGACAGCGGCAGGCCGGTGGCCGAGGCCATCGAGCCGGTGGTGTAGGAGTGGCTGTCTTCGGTGGTGGCACCCAGGGCCACGCCGGAGATGGTGGTGGCGCCCAGCTCCAGTTCGCCGGTATTGAGCGGCGCCAGTTCCAGCACATAGCCATTGTCGCCCTGGGGCTGGGCCTGCAAACCGCTGCCTTGCAATAACCGCTGCAACCCGGCGGCCGGGGTGTAGCTGCCACTGAGTCCAGGGCTGGTCTTCCCGGCTGCCAGGCTGTTGTGGCCGGCGATAAACACCCCGGACTGCTCGGCAAAGCGATTCAGCACGCTGACCAGCGACCCAGCGCCGATGTTGTAGCTGCGCGTGGTTTGCTGGGTAGACGGCGTTTCCACCGCCTGCACATTGAGCGGGCCCAGGCAGAGCAGGGTCGCGGTGATGGCCAGCGCCAGGGGGCGCAGCGTGAAAGCAGCGGGTTGCGGCATGGAAGGTTCCCTACGGATTCGGCGAATGTGAAAGCGTCTGCTGGGTTAACCGAACGAACGTCGAAAAGGGGAACTGCGGGAGTGAAAAAATGTTGCCCCGATCAATCTTTTGTAGGAAGCGGCAAGCCAGCTCCTACAAGGCGGTGTGTCTGGGGCCTACGTTGACCCACCAAGGCAGCACTCTGTCTACCTGGATCGGCAGCGCCGCCTCAAGCAGCCGCAACGCATGCTCGCTGTCCTTGAGCGGGAAGGAGCCCATCACTGGCAGGTGGGCCACGGCCGGATCACAACCCAGGTGGCCGGGCCGGTAGCGGTTCAGTTCGCCAATCAATTGGCCCAGGGGCAGGTTGTCGGCCAGCAGCACACCCCGGCTCCATGCCTCTCGGGTGGCGGATGCTGCGACCGTACTGCGGATCGTGCGCCGATCGAACACCGCCTGTTGCCCGGTCTCGATAATGCGCACCTGCTGGCTATCGGCGGTGCGCACTTCTACCCGGCCGTCGAAGACATTCAGGTGGGTGCCGTCCTCGCCTTGCAACACACTGAAGCGGGTGCCCAGGGCGCGCAGGCGGCCGTGCTCGGTGTCGACCAGGAACGGGCGCTGGAGGTCCTTGGCGGTGTCGATCAGCACTTCGCCAAAACGCAGTTGCAGCAGGCGCTGCCGGGCGTCGAACCGCACGTCCATGGCGCTCAGGGCGTTGAGCCAGATATGGGTGCCGTCGATGAGCACGGCATCGCGGATCTCGCCGCTGGCCGTGGCGTAGTCAGCGCTCCAGCCGCCGACCACCCGGGGCAGGGCGGTGCTGCGCCAGGTGCCCCAGGTCAATGCTGAACCTGCGCCCAGCACCAGTAGCGTCTTGAGGGTTTGCCGCCGGCTGCTGCGCAGGGCGCGGCCAGCGCCGATGGGTTCGTCGGTCAGGGGCGCGAAGCGTTGGCTGACGCGCTCGACGTAACGCCAGGCGGCCTGGTGCTCGGGGTTCTGCCCCAGCCATATTTGCCAATGCTGTTGCGCCTGGCTGTCGCCTTGCGGGTCTTGCAGGCGCACATACCATTGGGCTGCCTGCTGCAGGCTGGCGTGACTGAGTTTTGCGCTGGAGTTCATTCCACCAGCAACCCGTCGAGTTCGGCTTCCAGCACCGCACAGTGCAACAGCGCCTGGGCCATGTATTTTTTCACCATGCGCTCACAGACCCCCAGTTGCACGGCGATTTGCTTGTAGGTCAGGCCATGCAGTTGCGCCAGCAGGAAGGCGTCGCTGACCTTGCGCGGCAGGCGCGCGAGCATGGCGTCTACTTCGTACAGGGTTTCGACGATGATCGCCCGCTGTTCCGGCGATGGCTGTACCGCTTGCGGGCGCTCGGCGAGGCTTTGCAGCCAGGCCTGTTCCAGTTGACGGCGGCGCCAATGGTCGATGCACAGGCCTCGGGCGATGGTTGCCAGGTAGGAGCGCTCACGCACGGCGTCGGCCTGGTCGGGCGGGCGCTTGAGGACGCGGATAAAGGTGTCTTGCGCCAGGTCGGCGGCATCCCAGCGATTGCTCAGGCGCCGGCGCAACAGGCCGAGCAGCCAGGAGTGGTGGCTGCCGTAGAGCTGACTGAATGGCGTGGGGGAAGTCGACACAATATCCAACCGGCGCTGATGCCATGACGTGAATAGGAATTGGTCGCGATTAAAGCAAAGGCCTGCGGCCAGCGCAAATGATATTGGTTTGCTTTTGCGAAAGAGGTTGCCTGCAGATCTGCACAGATCAAATTGATGCCGAGCGCGAAAAACTCGCGCTTTAATCTGAGATAAATGACTTCAGATTTTTTTGCACCCATTGCAACAGAATATCAAAACAGGCCGGCAGGCTCGGCCTGAATATCCCAGCTAAAGATCAGAACCTCCTTTGCATCACTCCCCGCACCACCCCCCGACCGTGTACTTGATATCGGTACTCTCCATGTGAAAGCCGGCAAATACCCTGCGAATGTCAGGATGATCATTGAGGCTAATAATGGCCTCATACTGTTCCAGACCGAAAGGAACACCCTAGCCCCGCGTCTGCCAGTACGGAGGGTCGCAGTAGAACAGCGTATGTTCACGGTCACACTTCTTCATTACCTCCTGCCAGCCAAGATGCGCTGCTGATAGAGTCTCCTCGCTCCGTAGCAAGTTCAGTCCTGGTGACGTGGTAGTCGCCGTACCGTAGGTCTGACCATCAACGCGGCCCCCGAGGGCAGACTGCTGTAGGTAATAGAATCTGGCGGCCCGCTGGATATCAGTCAGCGTTCCCGGTCTGGTTATTTGCAACCACTTAAACACCTGGCGGCTCGACAAAGCCTACTTGAACTGCCTGACAAACTCTTCCAGTTGGTTCTGTACAACTCGGTAAAGGTTGATTAGATCGCCGTTAACGTCATTTAGCACTTCGACGTCTGCCGGTACCGGCCGTAGGAAGAACAGTGCGCTGGCTGGAAGTGATGCGCACAGCCTGGGCCAATGAGTGGCCCAGGGCGTTTAAACGAGTTTAAAGAGTGTTGATATTTCTTAGAAAACTGCCGGTTAAAGGTGACTAAATTTTCCGTAATGAATTAGGTATAGCGCCTAAAGGTCCATCTGTGATGATAAAGCTCACTCGAGCTCCTACCTTAAAGTAACTACTGCGCAAGCTAGGCCAGGGTGATATAGAGCCTTCCACAGTGGGCCGTCCTAAATCGGACTTTGTAATAACACTCGGTTCTTCTGGTAAAGGAAATGGATCTATAGCGTCGCCATCAAAATCCTCCGGTCCATAGTTGGAACCTATATCGAAAATCACATCTTTACTTCCTCCATCGGGTTTTACGAGCGCAGACTTCGTAGGAGGTTTTTCTGGCTCTCCCCAAACTATAGCTATCTGAGGGTAGTCACCAATTGATGTAATGACGCCAGTGTAATTAGTCGTTGTAGTAGGCTTTGCCATGCTCGCTCTCCTTGCCAAAACTGGATTCGTGAGTATTGCCTGCAAAAATGAGGCACTGCAGGAGAGATGACACAACACTAATGGAAAGCCGGCTACTGTCAAAATTGACAGGCCAGGCTGTTATTTTGAGCAAATTCCCTACCATTCGTCTCTTTCAGCGTTGGTCTGGCTGGCCAGCTCGGCGGCAATGCTGCGCATCAGCAGCTCCGGCAGGCGGGGGCTATTGAGTTCGACAGTGATCATTGCAGTCTCCTAGGCGGCCTCTTGTTTGCGTTTGAACATGTCCGCCAACCCGGTACCAGGGGCATGGTTAAAGCCTGGGTCCGTGCGGAACGTGATCGGTTTTCCCGCTGCGTCGGTGGTGCGCACCAGCGTCACCTGGGCGGTTCTGATTTCGCCCGTGCGTTTGTCGGTGCCGGTATCGACGGTTTGGCGGCGGCCTCGTTACGTAGCGTGGTCATTTTCATTGCACTGGCTGCAACTCTATTTCAGAACTCCGCTCACCATGGACCGTTTTATCCCGGAGTGTCCCAGGTTTATCTCACACCACCCCTGGTATTTATCTCAGTCCTAAACATCAAATGTGGGAGGCAGCGGTGGATCCCGCCCCCCAGCATCAAGCCAGATCAGATACGCGAAGTTGGCACCAGAAACGCGGCCTCCAGCAGCTGCCGGGTATAGGCGTGCTGCGGATCGGCGAAGATCGTCTTGGCATCCCCCTGTTCCACCACCTGGCCCTGCTTGACCACCATCAACTGATGGCTCAGGGCCTTGACCACCGCCAGGTCGTGGCTGATGAACAGGTAGGTCAGGTTGTACTTGGCTTGCAGGTTGCGCAGCAGTTCCACCACCTGGCGCTGTACCGTGCGGTCCAGGGCCGAGGTCGGTTCGTCCAGCAGGATCAGGCGTGGCTTGAGCACCAGGGCGCGGGCGATGGCGATGCGTTGGCGTTGGCCGCCGGAGAATTCGTGGGGGTAACGGTGGCGGGTCTGCGGGTCCAGCCCCACTTCCTCGAGCGCCGCGATAATCGCCGCTTCCTGTTCGCCAGCGGTGCCGATCTTATGGATGCGCAAGCCTTCGCCGACGATCTCGCTGACGCACATGCGTGGGCTCAGGCTGCCAAACGGGTCCTGGAACACCACCTGCATTTCCCGGCGCAATGGCCGTACCTGTTGTTGGGTCAGTTGGTCCAGTTGCTGGCCTTCAAAACGGATCCCGCCCTTGCTGCCGATCAGCCGCAGGATCGCCAGGCCGAGGGTGGATTTGCCCGAGCCGCTTTCACCGACAATGCCCAGGGTCTGGCCCTGGGGCAGGCTGAAGTGGATACCGTCCACGGCCTTGACGTAGTCGACGGTGTTGCGCAAAAAGCCTTTTTTGATCGGGAACCAGACCTTGAGGTCGTCGACTTCCAGCAGCGGCGGGCCAATCGCATTGGTCGCCGGCCCACCGCTGGGCTCGGCGGCCAGCAGTTCCTGGGTGTAAGGGTGCTGCGGGGAGCGGAACAGCGCCTCACAGGACGCCTGCTCGACAATGCAACCGCGCTGCATCACACACACGCGGTGGGCAATGCGCCGCACCAGGTTCAAGTCATGGCTGATCAGCAGCAGCGCCATGCCCAGGCGCGCCTGCAACTCCTTGAGCAGTTCGAGGATCTTCAACTGCACGGTCACGTCCAGGGCGGTGGTCGGCTCGTCGGCGATCAGCAGTTCCGGCTCGTTGGCCAGGGCCATGGCGATCATCACCCGCTGGCGCTGACCGCCGGACAATTCGTGGGGCAGGGCCTTGAGGCGCTTGTGCGGTTCGGGGATGCCCACCAGGTCGAGCAGCTCCAGGGTGCGCAGGGTTGCGGCCTTGCCGGTCAGGCCCTTGTGCAGGCCCAGTACTTCGTTGATCTGCTTTTCGATGGAGTGCAGCGGGTTCAGCGAGGTCATCGGCTCCTGGAAGATCATCGCAATGCGGTTGCCGCGAATCTGGCGCAAGGGCTTTTCTTTCAGGGTCAGCAGATCCTGCCCGGCATACTCGATGGTGCCGGATGGATGCCGCGCCAGGGGGTAGGGCAACAGGCGCAGGATCGAGTGGGCGGTCACCGATTTGCCGGAACCGCTTTCGCCGACCAGGGCCAGGGTTTCACCACGGCGAATATCGAAGCTGATGTTTTCCACCACGCGCTGATGCTGCTCGCCGGTGACGAACTCGACGCTGAGGTCGCGGACTTCGATCAGATTGTCCTGATTCATCTCATTTCCTCGGGTCGAAGGCATCGCGAGCGGACTCGCCGATAAACACCAGCAAACTCAGCATGATCGCCAGCACCGCAAAGGCGCTGATGCCCAGCCACGGCGCCTGCAGGTTGGATTTTCCCTGGGCCACCAACTCGCCCAGGGACGGCGAGCCGGCGGGCAGGCCGAAGCCCAGGAAGTCCAGGGCAGTCAGGGTGCCAATCGCGCCGGTGAGGATGAAAGGCATGAAGGTCATGGTCGAGACCATGGCGTTGGGCAGGATATGGCGGAACATGATCGCGCCGTTCTGCATGCCCAAGGCCCGGGCCGCGCGCACGTATTCCAGGTTGCGCCCGCGCAGGAACTCGGCGCGCACCACGTCCACCAGGCTCATCCAGGAAAACAGCAGCATGATCCCCAGCAACCACCAGAAGTTCGGTTGCACGAAGCTCGCAAGGATGATCAGCAGGTACAGCACCGGCAGCCCCGACCAGATTTCCAGGAACCGCTGGCCGGCCAGGTCGACCCAGCCGCCATAGAACCCCTGCAAGGCCCCGGCCGCCACGCCGATGATCGAACTCAATACCGTAAGGGTCAGGGCAAACAGCACCGAGACCCGAAAGCCATAGATCACCCGTGCGAGCACGTCGCGGCCCTGGTCGTCGGTGCCCAGCAGGTTGTCGGCCGACGGCGGGGCCGGGGCCGGGACTTTCAGGTCGTAATTGATGCTCTGGTAGCTGTAGGGGATCGGCGCCCAGAGCGTCCAGGCATCCTTGGCCTTGAGCAGTTCGCGGATGTACGGGCTTTTGTAGTTGGCTTCCAGGGGGAATTCGCCGCCGAAGGTGGTTTCTGGGTAGCGCTTGAGCGCCGGGAAGTACCAGTCGCCGTCGTAATGCACGGCCAGCGGCTTGTCGTTGGCGATCAACTCGGCACCCAGGCTCAGGCCAAACAGGATCAGGAACAGCCACAGCGACCACCAGCCGCGTTTGTTGGCCTTGAAGCGTTCGAAGCGGCGGCGATTGAGGGGGGATAGATTCATCTCAATGCTCCCGGCTTTCGAAGTCGATGCGTGGGTCGACCAGGGTGTAGGTCAAATCGCCAATCAGTTTCACCACCAGGCCTAGCAGGGTGAAGATAAACAGGGTGCCGAACACCACCGGGTAATCGCGATTGATCGCCGCTTCAAAACTCATCAGGCCCAGGCCGTCGAGGGAGAAAATCACCTCCACCAGCAGCGAGCCGGTAAAGAAGATGCCGATAAAGGCCGAAGGGAACCCGGCGATCACCAGCAGCATGGCGTTGCGGAACACGTGGCCGTAGAGCACGCGGTGATTGGTCAGGCCCTTGGCCTTGGCGGTGATTACGTACTGCTTGTTGATTTCGTCGAGAAAGCTGTTCTTGGTCAGCAGGGTCATGGTGGCGAAGTTACCGATCACCAGAGCCGTGACCGGTAGCGCCAGGTGCCAGAAGTAGTCGAGGATCTTGGCGCCCCAGCTCAGCTCCTCGAAGTTGTTGGACGTCAGCCCGCGTAGCGGAAACCAGTCGAAATAGCTGCCACCGGCAAACACCACGATCAACAGGATGGCAAACAGGAACGCCGGGATCGCATAGCCGACGATGATTGCCGAACTGGTCCATACGTCAAAATGGCTGCCATGACGGGTGGCCTTGGCGATCCCCAGGGGGATCGACACCAGGTACATGATCAGGGTGCTCCACAGCCCGAGGGAGATGGACACCGGCATCTTCTCCTTGATCAGGTCGATGACCTTGGCATCGCGAAAGAAGCTGTCGCCAAAATCCAGCTGGGCGTAGTTCTTGACCATGATCCACAAGCGTTCCGGCGCCGACTTGTCGAAGCCGTACATCTTTTCGATTTCCTTGATCAGCGTCGGGTCCAGGCCCTGGGCCCCCCGGTAGCTGGAGCCGGCCACCGACACTTCGGCACCGCCACCGGCGATGCGGCTGGTGGCGCCTTCAAAGCCTTCGAGCTTGGCGATCATTTGCTCCACCGGGCCGCCGGGCGCGGCCTGGATGATGACAAAGTTGATCAGCAAAATGCCGAACAGCGTCGGGATGATCAGCAGCAACCTGCGAAAAATATAAGCCAGCATGTCAGTCGCCTCCGCTCGCCGGGTCGGCGCTGGTGTCGGTGGGTGGCGTTGTGGCCGGCGGTGTGTCGGGTTTGATCCACCAGGTGTTGATGCCTACGTCGTAGCGCGGCGGGACCTTGGGGTGGCCGAGGTGATTCCAATAGGCCACACGGTAGGTTTTGATATGCCAGTTGGGGATCACGTAGTAGCCAAACTGCAGTACCCGATCCAGAGCCTTGGCGTGGGCCACCAGGCTGTTGCGTGAGTCGGCGTTGATCAACTGTTCCACCAATTCGTCGATGGCCGGGTCCTTGAGGCCGATGTAGTTGCGGCTACCGGGGTTGTCGGCACTGCCCGATTGCCAGAATTCACGCTGCTCGTTACCCGGTGACGAGGACTGTGGGAAGCTGCCGACCATCATGTCGAAATCCCGCGAGCGCACGCGGTTGACGTACTGCGAGACATCGACCCGGCGGATCACCAGCTCGATGCCCAGGTCTGCCAGGTTACGCTTGAAGGGCAGCAGGACGCGCTCGAAGTCGGTCTGGAACAGCATGAACTCGATGCTCACCGGCTTGCCGGTGGTGTCGACCATCTTGTCGTCAACGATGCGCCAGCCGGCTTCCTGCAACAGTTGGTAGGCTTCGCGCTGCTGGGTGCGGATCATGCCGCTGGCATCGGTTTTCGGTGGAGCGAAGGCCTGGGTGAAGGCTTGCGGCGGGACTCTGCCGCGCAGCGGTTCGAGAATCGCCAGCTCGGCCGGGCCCGGCAGGCCGGTGGCGGCCATGTCCGAGTTTTCAAAATAGCTGCGGGTGCGGGTGTAGGCGCCGTTGAACAGTTGCTTGTTGGTCCATTCAAAGTCCATCAACAGGCTGATGGCCTTGCGCACCCGCACGTCCTGGAACATTGGCTTGCGGATATTGAACACAAAACCCTGCATCCCGGTGGGATTGCCGTTGGGCAGTTCTTCCTTGATCAGCCGGCCCTCGGCCACGGCCGGGACGTTGTAGGCATTGGCCCAGTTTTTGGCCGTCATTTCCTGCCAGTAATCGAACTGCCCAGCCTTGAGCGCCTCCAGGGCCACGGTGTTATCGCGGTAGTAATCGCTGATGCGGTAATCGAAGTTGTACAGGCCCTTGTTGATCGGCAGGTCCTTGCCCCAGTAGTCCTTGACCCGCTCGTAGCGGATCGAGCGCCCCGGCTTGACCTCGGCCACTTTGTACGGCCCGCTGCCCAGCGGGACCTCCAGGCTGCTCTTGGCAAAATCACGGCCGGCCCACCAGTGCTTGGGCAGCACCGGCAACTGGCCAAGGATCAACGGCAGCTCACGGTTGCTGGTGTGCTTGAACTTGAACAACACCCGCAGCGGGTCTTCGGCCACCACTTCGGCGACGTCGGCGTAGTAGGTGCGGTAGATCGGCGTGCCTTGCTTGATCAGGGTTTCAAAGGTGAACACCACATCTTCGGCACGTACTGGATGGCCATCGTGGAAGCGCGCTTCGGGCCGCAGGTAAAAACGCACCCAGCTGTTATCCGGAGCTTTTTCGATCTTGCCGGCGATCAGGCCATATTCGGTGATGGGCTCGTCCAGGCCCTGCTGCGCCAGGGTGTCGTAGACCAGGGTGATGTTATCGGCCGGCACGCCCTTGCTGATAAACGGGTTGAGGCTGTCGAAGCTGCCCATGGCCGACTCACGGAAGGTGCCGCCCTTGGGCGCGTCCGGGTTGACGTAGTCGACGTGCTTGAAGTTGGCCGGGTACTTGGGCGGCTCGTCATACAGGGTCAAGGCATGTTGAGGGGCAGCAACAGCCTGGGTGCACAGCAGCAGGCCACTGATAATCGCAGTACGCAAAGCCATCATTGGGGTTTCTCCGATGCTTTCAGCCACCACGCGCTCAGGCCCAGGCTGTAGGGCGGCGTGGTCACGAAGGCGAACCGGTTACGGTACGCCAGGCGATGATAGTTGAGATACCAATTGGGAATACTGTAGTGCTGCCACAATAGGACCCGATCCAGGGCCCGGCCGGCGGCGACTTGCTGGTCGCGGGTTTGGGCGGCGAGCAACTGCTCGAGCAGGTGATCGACCACTGGGTTGGCGATGCCCGCGTAGTTCTTGCTGCCCTTGATCCCGGCCTGGCTGGAGTGGAAGTACTGCCACTGCTCAAGGCCGGGGCTGAGGGTCTGGTTGAGGGTCATCAGGATCATGTCGAAGTCGAACTGGTCGAGGCGCTGCTTGTACTGCGCACGGTCCACGGTGCGCAAGCGCGCATCGACGCCAATACTGCGCAGGTTTTCCACATACGGTTGCAGGATGCGCTCCAGGTTCGGGTTGACCAGCAGGATTTCAAACCGCAGCGGCTGCCCATCGCTGTTGAGCAGGCGTTGCCCGGAAAGTTTCCAGCCACCTTCGGCCAGTAGGCCGAGGGCACGGCGCAAGGTTTCCCGGGGGATGCCGCGCCCCTCCGTCTGCGGCAGGCTGAAGGCCTGGGTAAACAGATTGGCCGGCAGTTGCTCGCGGTAGGGCGAAAGCATCAGCCATTCATGGCCCACCGGCAGGCCGCTGGCGGAGAATTCGCTGTTGGGGTAGTAGCTCAGGGTGCGTTTATAGGCGCCGCTGAATAGGGTGCGGTTGGTCCACTCGAAATCGAACATCAGCCCCAGCGCTTCGCGCACCTTGGCCTGGCTGAAAGTGGCGCGCCGGCTGTTCATGAACAGGCCCTGGCTCTGGGTCGGGATCTGGTGGGCAATTTGCGCCTTGATCACTTCGCCGCGATTGACTGCCGGGAAGTTGTAGCCATTGGCCCAGTTCTTGGCCTGGTGTTCGATGTAAATGTCGAACTCGCCGGCTTTGAATGCCTCGAAGGCCACGTCGCTGTCACGGTAGAACTCCACCTCGACCTTGTCGTAGTTGTAGAACCCGCGATTGACCGGCAGGTCCTTGCCCCAATAGTCCTTGACCCGCTCGAACACCAATTGCCGGCCCGGTTGGACCTGGCTGATCCGGTAGGGCCCGCTGCCTAGCGGCGGCTCGAAGGTGGTGGCCTTGAAGTCGCGGTTTTTCCAGTAATGCTGGGGCAGCACCGGCAACTCGCCCAGGCGCAGGATCAGCAACGGGTTGCCGGCGCGCTTGAACACGAAGCGAATGCGGTGGGGGTTGAGTACATCCACCCGGGCCACTTCCTGCAGGTTGGTGCGGTATTGCGGATGGCCTTCGGTCAGCAACGTGCGGTAGGAAAACGCCACGTCGTCGGCGGTAATGGGCTTGCCGTCATGGAAACGCGCTTGCGGGCGCAGGTTGAACACCACCCAACTGCGGTCTTCGCTGTATTCCACCGATCGGGCAATCAGGCCGTAGCTGGACGTGGGCTCGTCGCCGGACGGCGCGTACTGGCCGGTGCCAACCATCAGCGGCTCGTTGAGCTCATTGACCCCGTATTGCAGGAAATTGGCGGTGGAGACCGGGCTTGAGCCCTTGAAAGTATAGGGATTGAGGGTGTCAAACGTGCCAAAGGCCATGACCCGCAAGGTGCCGCCCTTGGGCGCTGCGGGGTTTACCCAATCGAAGTGGGTGAATTTGGCCGGGTACTTGAGCGTACCGAACTGCGCATAACCGTGGTTTTCGGTAATGGTCGCATTCGCGCAAAAGCTCAAGGCCAGACTTATTAGTAGAAGGAGGGGACGCTTCAAGTCAGAGATCCGATCCGGGCGGCTTGGGCTTTATGATCGGTACAGTAACAGCTTGTTCCACTTGGAAAAAGACTGTTGAAAAGGCCATTTTCAGGCGCGGCGGGATCTTGAGCGGTGCATAGATCAAATGTGGGAGCTGGCTGGCCTGCGATGCACGCACCGCGGTGAATCAGTTACACCGCGTCGATGCAAGCGCAGGCCAGCCAGCTCCCGAACAAGCCTGCTTGCGCTTGGTTTATCTTGGTCCGGAAACCACCAGCATCTGCCCCGGCTTCAACGCCTGGCCAGTGCGAGGGTTCCAGCGCTTGAGATGTTGCATCTCGACGTTGAAGCGCTTGGCAACCATGTACAGCGAGTCACCTTTCTTGACCTTGTACTGCACCGGCTTCTTGCCGCCAGCCTTGGCCACCAGCTTGCGGGTGTCCTGCATCACCAGGGTCTGGCCGACTTTCAAGGCCTGGCCATTGAGCTTGTTCCAACGCTGCAGGTCATGCACGTCGACCTTGTTGGCCTTGGCAATCAGCGTCAGGTTGTCGCCGCTCTTGACCTTGTAGCTGCGCGAACGGCCGGCCACGGCCTTGTGCTCGACTTCGTCAAACACTGGCTTTTTCGGGCGCAGGCTCAACAATTCCTCGGGGTTCATCGAGGACAGGCTACTGGCCAGCAATTGCGCCTTGGAGGTGGGCACCAGCAAATGCTGGGGGCCATCCAGGGTGGTGCGTTGCTTGAAGGCCGGGTTGAGCTGGAACAGTTCGTCTTCGTCGATCTCGGCCAGCGCGGCGACCCGGGACAGGTCCATGCTTTGCTTGACTTCAACCATCTCGAAGTACGGCGTGTTGGCAATCGGGTTCAGGTTGACGCCGTAGGCCTCAGGGGCCAGCACCACTTGGGACAGCGCCAGGAACTTGGGCACGTAGTCCTTGGTTTCCTGGGGCAGCGGCAGGTTCCAGTAGTCGGTGGGCAGGCCGAGTTTCTCGTTGCGCTCGATGGCCCGGCTGACCGTGCCTTCACCGGCGTTATAGGCCGCCAGGGCCAGCAGCCAGTCGCCGTTGAACATGTCATGCAGACGCGTCAGATAGTCCAGGGCCGCGGTGGTGGAGGCGGTGATATCGCGGCGGCCATCATAGGCGCGGGTCTGGCGCAGGTTGAAGTAGCGCCCGGTGGAGGGGATGAACTGCCACAGGCCGACCGCATCGCTGCGCGAATAGGCCATTGGGTTGTAGGCACTTTCAATCACTGGCAGCAGCGCCAGCTCCAGGGGCATGTTGCGTTCTTCAAGGCGTTCGACGATGTAGTGAATATAGAGGCTGCCGCGTTCGCCGGCGTTCTCCAGGAACGATGGGTTGCTGGCGAACCACAGGCGCTGTTGCTCGATACGCGGGTTGACGCCGACACCGTCCTGCAATTGAAACCCCTGGCGCATGCGCTCCCAGACATCCTGGGGCACCTGCGGGCTTGGCTTCTCTGAGAGCCACAGGGGTTTTTGCTTGATCTTGGCAGTAAAAACGGGTTTGGGTTGCACGGTGGATTGTGCAGCGAAATGAGTGGTTTGGCAGCCCGCCAGAGTTGCGGAAACGGCCACCGCAATGGCTTGAGCCAGGCGGGTCAATGCGTCTGAATGGTTGGATTTACGAATAGATGACGACATTGGCTGGAAGTTAGTTCCGGGCAAAAATGTCGGGCGATTCTAGAAAGCGCTTTGGTTCCGGTCAACCATTCAGAAATTTCGTATCAGAAGCTGTCTGCTTAGAACGTATCTTTCCAAGCCCGCAAGCTAGCAAACACCTCGCTCCCAGGGCGGTTGTCGCGGCCATTCCGCTCGTCCGCTTTTTGTTTAACGGATGTTTCCGCGGTACGTAAGAAAGGGTTAGTCAATTTTTCCAGGGCCAGGGTCGACGGTAAGGTCATCTTGCCGGCTGCCCGCAGTTCGCCGACTTTTGCTACACGTTCGGCGATATCTGCGTTATCCGGTTCCACGGCCTGGGCAAAGCGCAGGTTACTTTGTGTGTATTCGTGGGTGCAGTACACCAGCGTATCAACTGGCAGGGCGGCCAGGCGTTCCAGGGAGTTGTACATCTGTTCTGGCGTGCCCTCGAACAAACGCCCGCAGCCGGCGGCGAAAAGGGTGTCGCCGCAGAACAGCAAGCCGTGATGATAAAAGGCTATATGTCCCAAGGTGTGTCCGGGCACGGCGAACACATCGAGGTCCCAGCCCAGCACCTGGATACGGTCGTTATCGTTGAGCGCGACGTCACGGGCCGGGATCTTTTCGTTGGCCGGGCCATACACCTTGGCGCCCGAGACTTGCTTGAGCTGCTCCACACCGCCGACATGGTCGTGGTGATGGTGGGTCACCAGGATGTCACTGAGGGTCCAGTCTGGATGCTGTTCAAGCCACGCCAGCACAGGCGCGGCGTCACCGGGATCGACCACCGCGCAGCGATGGCTGCGATGGTCTTGTAACAACCAGATGTAGTTATCGGTGAAGGCGGGCAGGGCACTGATCTGTATCATTCTTCTATTCGCCAAGCTGAACACATTGGTGCATCTTAGAACGTCTTGGCGAGTTGGAGAATGCAATGACTGATAAAGCGTTCGCCCAGGCCGATCCCGAGTGGCTGGCCTTGATCAGCGCAGCCCGTGAATGGCTGTCCGGGCCGATCGGGCAATTTCTGCTGGAACAAGAGCGGCTTATGCTCGAAGAAGAGCTGGAGCGCTTCTTTGGCGGCTACCTGGTGCACTACGGCCCTTCGGCCCAGAATCCGCCGCCTGCGCCCCAGGTGCAGCGCAATGTACGCCTGGGCGCGCCGTTGCCGGGGGTGGAGATTGTCTGCGAGGAACAGGCCTGGCCCTTGAGCGAGCATGCTGCCGATGTAGTGGTGATGCAGCATGGCCTGGATTTTTGCCTGTCGCCCCATGGCTTGCTGCGTGAAGCGGCGAGCGCCGTGCGCCCGGGCGGCCATTTGTTGATCGTTGGTATCAACCCCTGGAGTTCATGGGGCCTGCGGCACGTCTTCGCCCATGATGCGCTGCGCCAGGCCCGCTGCATCTCGCCCTCGCGGGTCAGCGACTGGTTGAACCTGCTGGGCTTCGCGCTGGAGAAACGCCGCTTCGGGTGCTATCGTCCGCCGCTTGCCTCGCCCAAGTGGCAGGGCCGTTTGGCTGGCTGGGAGCGCCGGGCTGGGGCCTGGCAGTTGTCCGGCGGCGGTTTCTACCTGCTGGTGGCCCGCAAGATCGTGGTCGGGCTGCGGCCGGTGAGCCAGGTACGGCGCGAGCCCATGGGCAAGTTGGTGCCGATGCCCCTGGCCAAGGTCAACCGTCGCTCCAGCGAGCCATAAATCACTTTTCTGGAATTCAGGTCGCAGTGTTCGACCTCGGGAGCTGCCGGTCGATTACCGGCAACCCGCTTTGATGGATAGCGTAATGACCGATAGCGTAGAACTCTTTACCGACGGCGCCTGCAAGGGCAATCCTGGTCCTGGCGGCTGGGGCGCCTTGCTGGTGTGCAAGGGCGTGGAGAAGGAGTTGTGGGGCGGCGAAGCCAACACCACCAATAACCGCATGGAACTGATGGGCGCCATTCGCGGCCTGGAAGAGCTCAAGCGCCGTTGCGATGTATTGCTGGTGACGGACTCGCAATACGTGATGAAAGGCATCAACGAGTGGATGGTCAACTGGAAAAAGCGCGGCTGGAAAACTGCAGCCAAAGAGCCGGTAAAAAACGCCGACCTGTGGCAGTTGCTGGATGAGCAGTGCAACCGCCACAACATCACCTGGAAGTGGGTACGCGGGCATATCGGTCACCCAGGCAACGAGCGGGCCGACCAGTTGGCCAATCGCGGCGTGGATGAAGTGCGCGGTTACAAACAGAGCTGACCGTCAGTCACACCGCAGCGGCCATTCGAGCTGCTGCTTCACGCCTCGCATCGCGCGGGGCGAATCCACCAGCACCGCATCGATTTTACGGCACGCCGCTGCTCGATAATCATCTTGGGTGTTAATGCCAATCGCCAGGATATGTACCTTGCCCCTGGACTGGAAACAGTCGATGGCAGGCCTTGTCCATAGCTTGGCATTCACCGGTGAGCGTGCTTCCCCAAGGGTGAAGGTTTCCACCAGCTCGACCTTGCGCTGATACTCAAACGCCACCCAACTTCCCGCTTCGGGGGCGGGCTGGCAGTTGTGGGCCAGGGCGACGTTGGCCAAGCGGTCGCGTGTTCGGTCCCTGGATTCGAACAGGCGGGCCTGGGGGTACTGGGCAAACGCGTGTTGGTAGCTGGCGTCCGTGGAGTAGATCAACACCCGGCCCCACGCATGGTTTTGCTCCAGTACCCGGGCCACGGCCCTGGCCTGGGTGTCGGCGGGCAGGGCTTTCATATCGAGGATGATCGGCGTGGTAGCCGGGATTACGGTCAACGCTTGCTGCAATGAAGGCAGCGGCACGGGACGGGTACGGTAGGGGTAGGTCACCTGGCCATTGGCCCCGTCCTGCTTGAATTGCCAGCCGGCATTGAGCTGTTGCAACTGGGCCAGGGTTTTTCCGGCCACGGCGCCGGTGCCGTCGGTATTGGCGCTCAGGTCTGTCGGTCGATACAACACCGGTACCTGGTCCAGGCTCAACTGCACCGTGAGCCATAGCACATCCACGTTATTGGCCAAGGCCTGGTCGATAGCCAGCAAGGTATTTTCCGGGAAGTCCGCCGTGCCCCCGCGATGGGCGACGATCTGCGGCAGCTGGCCAGTGGCGGCGGGCGGGGATGCGCAACCTGCCAAAAGAAGGCTGGTGACCAGCAGTACAACGGGATATCGGGTATCAATCATGGGTGTTTGCGTTCATCTATCACAGAATCAGGATCGCACCGGCGAGTTGCTCGTCAGTATCGCGTAAATCCGGCAGGGTGCGGCGAATATGCTGCAATGCCGATTCCAACTGAACGCCGCGTACCTTGCCCTGGCTGGCGACAAACGCTGCCGCATCGTCCTTTGCCGCCAGTACGACCTTGTCATCCTTGAAGCTGCTGCTGGTGCCTTTGGTGGCACTCATCGAGAGGCTGACCAAGGCGTCGGTGGTCATCACAAAGCTGGTGGCCTGGGCAGTGGCGGCGCCGATCAGGCACAGGGCGAGCAGGTGTTTTGGCTTGAGCATGGGCTGGTTTTTACGCATAGAAAGGAGCAGCGCAGGCTAACAAGGGCGGTGCAGGCAAACTGCGCAAGCTTTGCTAAACCTTGTAAAAAACTGTTGGACCAGGGTGCAAGGTGTCTGTCCATGGGGCGCTTGGGTTATAGAGCGTGCTAATATCCCGGCCCTTGAAATACACACACCGTTGAGAGCTGAACCCTGATGGCCATCCGATCCGTTGTACTCGATACCGAAACCACCGGCATGCCGGTGACCGATGGCCACCGGATCATCGAAATCGGCTGTGTCGAACTGATGGGTCGCCGCCTCACGGGCCGGCATTTCCACGTGTACCTGCAACCGGACCGGGAAAGTGACGAAGGCGCCATTGGCGTCCACGGCATCACCAACGAATTTTTGGTGGGCAAGCCGCGCTTTGCGGAAGTCGCCGATGAGTTTTTCGAGTTCATCAATGGCGCGCAGTTGATCATCCATAACGCGGCGTTCGACGTTGGTTTCATCAACAACGAATTCGCCCTGATGGGCCAGACGGATCGGGCCGACATCACCCGTCACTGCTCGATCCTCGACACCCTGATGATGGCCCGTGAGCGCCACCCGGGCCAGCGCAACAGCCTCGATGCCTTGTGCAAACGCTATGGCGTCGACAACTCTGGCCGTGAACTGCACGGCGCCTTGCTCGACTCCGAGATCCTTGCGGACGTCTACCTGACCATGACCGGCGGGCAGACCAGCCTGTCCCTGGCTGGCAACGCCTCCGACGGTAACGGTTCGGCCGAGGGTTCGGGCAACCGGCCTTCGGAAATCCGCCGTCTGCCGGCAGATCGAAAGCCCACCACCATCATCCGTGCCAGCGAGCAGGACATGGCCGAGCACGCGGCACGCCTGGAAGCCATCGCCAAATCGGCGGGTGCGCCAGCCTTGTGGACCCAGTTGACCCAACACTGAGTCGGGCTCATCACGGCCTGAAAGTGTGGGAGCGGGCAAGCCCGCTCCTACAAAAACCTTATCTCCATTCGCCACATTCGCTCCCAGCTTCTACCCTGAGTACATCGCCCTCAGGACGCCAAGCCCTCATGTACAAAGACCTGAAGTTCCCGATCCTGATCGTGCACCGCGACATCAAGGCCGACACCGTCGCCGGTGATCGGGTCCGGGGTATCGCCCGGGAGTTGGAGCAAGAGGGTTTCAGCATCTTTTCCGCTGTGGACTACGCCGAAGGCCGGCTGGTGGCCTCGACCCATCATGGCCTGGCGTGCATGCTGATCGCCGCTGAAGGCGCCGGGGAAAATACCCATCTGCTGCAAAATATGGTGGAGCTGATCCGGCTGGCACGCCTGCGTGCGCCCAACCTGCCGATCTTTGCCCTGGGCGAGCAAGTCACCCTGGAAAACGCCCCGGCCGATGCCATGAGCGAGCTCAACCAACTGCGCGGCATTCTCTACCTGTTCGAAGACACGGTGCCGTTCCTTGCCCGGCAGGTGGCCCGTGCGGCGCGCACTTACCTCGATGGCCTGTTGCCGCCATTCTTCAAGGCCCTGGTGCAACACACAGCCGACTCCAATTACTCCTGGCATACCCCCGGCCACGGTGGCGGCGTGGCCTATCGCAAAAGCCCGGTGGGGCAGGCGTTTCATCAGTTCTTTGGGGAAAATACCCTGCGTTCGGACCTGTCGGTGTCAGTGCCGGAACTGGGCTCGCTACTGGATCACACCGGGCCCCTGGCAGAAGCCGAAGCCCGCGCGGCGCGCAACTTTGGCGCCGACCACACATTCTTTGTGATCAACGGCACCTCCACCGCCAACAAGATCGTCTGGCACTCCATGGTCGGGCGCGATGACCTGGTGCTGGTGGACCGCAATTGCCATAAGTCGGTGCTGCATTCGATCATCATGACCGGCGCGATCCCCCTGTACTTGTGCCCGGAGCGCAATGAACTGGGGATTATCGGTCCGATCCCGCTGACCGAGTTCAGCCGCGAATCGATTCGCGCAAAGATCGAGGCCAGCCCCTTGACCCGCGGTCGCGAGCCCAAGGTCAAGCTGGCGGTGGTGACCAACTCGACCTACGACGGCCTGTGTTACAACGCCGAGTTGATCAAGCAGCAATTGGGCAACAGCGTCGAAGTCCTGCACTTTGACGAGGCCTGGTACGCCTACGCGGCCTTCCACGAGTTTTTCGCCGGGCGCTATGGCATGGGTACCTCGCGCACGCCGGATAGCCCGCTGGTGTTCACCACGCACTCGACTCACAAGTTGCTGGCGGCGTTCAGCCAGGCGTCGATGATCCATGTGCAGGACGGCGGGGCGCGGCAATTGGATCGTGATCGTTTCAATGAGGCGTTCATGATGCATATCTCTACCTCGCCGCAGTACAGCATCATCGCCTCGCTGGATGTGGCGTCGGCCATGATGGAAGGGCCCGCCGGGCGTTCGCTGCTTCAGGAAATGTTCGATGAGGCCCTGAGCTTTCGCCGGGCCCTGGCCAATTTGCGCCAGCACATCGCCGCCGATGATTGGTGGTTTTCCATCTGGCAACCGCCCTCGGTGGCCGGTATCGACCGGGTCGCGACCGCTGACTGGTTGTTGCAGCCGGAGGCCGACTGGCATGGCTTTGGGGATATCGCCGAAGACTATGTGTTGCTCGACCCGATCAAGGTCACCCTGGTCATGCCCGGCTTGACGGCGGGTGGCGCCTTGAGTGACTGCGGCATTCCCGCAGCGGTAGTCAGTAAATTCCTCTGGGAGCGTGGCCTGGTGGTGGAAAAAACCGGGTTGTATTCGTTCCTGGTGCTGTTCTCCATGGGCATTACCAAAGGCAAGTGGAGTACCCTGCTCACCGAACTGCTGGAGTTCAAGCGCAGCTACGACGCCAATATCAGCCTGGCCAGTTGCCTGCCATCGGTGTTCCAGCAAGGCCCGGCACGCTATCAGGGCATGGGCTTGCAGGATTTGTGCGACCAATTGCACGGCTGCTATCGCAGCAACGCCACGGCCAAGCACCTCAAGCGCATGTACACGGTGTTACCGGAAATCGCCATGAAGCCGGCCGATGCCTATGACCAGTTGGTGCGCGGTGAAGTCGAGGCCGTGTCCATCGATGCCTTGCCAGGGCGTATCGCAGCCGTGATGCTGGTGCCTTATCCGCCAGGCATTCCGCTGATCATGCCGGGGGAGCGCTTTACCGAGTCGACGCGATCGATCATCGACTACCTGGCCTTTGCCCGGGAGTTCGATAGCAGTTTCCCAGGGTTTGTCGCCGATGTGCATGGCTTACAACACGAAGACGACGGCAACGGTCGTTGTTACACCGTCGATTGCATCAAGTGTTAAGGATGGTTATGCAAGCTGTAATGAATCCGAAGTACCCGGGGCTCAGTGTACGAGTCGCCGACGAGGGATTTGACGCCTACGTATGGGGCAATGATTTCAGCTTCGAGGTGTGCGTGTATGGCACGCCCGAACTGGGCAAGCCTGTCGATCAGTGGGCGGTGGAGCAGATCTTGCCGTACCGCAAATGCTACGGCATCGACCCCGAGGAGTTCGCCAGCTACCGCAATGCCAGCGACAGCGCGGTATTCATGGCGTACCTGGATGATCGACCGGTGGGCCATATCGTCGTCAGTACCAATTGGAACGGTTATGCCCATGTCGATGAGTTGGCGGTGGTGCTCCCAGCCCGCCGGCATGGCGTGGCCAAGGCCCTGCTTGATGTGGCGCAGTTCTGGAGCCGCAAGAAAAACCTGCCGGGGATGATGCTGGAGACCCAGAACAATAACCTGGGAGCGTGCCGATTGTATGAACGCAGCGGCTACGTCATGGGCGGTATCGACCACCTGCGTTATCGCGGGATTGATCCACAGACGCGGGAAGTGGCGATTTTCTGGTATCGCTTGTTCAGCTGACACTCAAGACAGCAGGTCTTGGGCCTTCTGCGTGACAATCTCCAGCAATGCATTCAGCGCCGGGCTCGGGCTGCTGTCCCTGACCGTCAACCCATACAGGCTCACCAGGATCGGCGGTGACAGCGGGCAGGTATCCAGCCCCGCCTCCCGCGCGCCGCTGGCAGTGAACGGATCGACCACCGCCAGCCCTTCGCCGGCCTCGACCATGCTGCGCATCATCTGGTAGGTCTGCACCCGTGTCTGGATCACTGGCAACGGCCGCAGCGCTTGCAACTTACTGTCCAGCAACTGGCTCAGCGGGTCCTGGCCCTCCAGGCCGATCATCGACTGGCCGGCCAGTTCTTGCAGGGCGATGTATTTCTGCCGTGGCTTGAGCCAGCCATGGGGCGCCAGCAGTTGCAGCTTGCCCTGGGCCAGCACGGTGCTGGTGATTTGCGGGTGTTCGGGGTCATGCAGGCTCAGGCCCAGGTCGGCCTCATGCAGCAACAGGCTCTTGACGATGTCACGGGTCGGTTGGCTGGAAAGGTTGCAGGGCGTGTCCTGGAAACGGCGGCGCAACAACGCGATGCTTTGCGGCAGCAGTTGGTTGGCCAAGGGCGGCGTACACAGTGTGCGCAGCGGCGGGGCGTGATGGTGCTTGAGGCTGCTGGCCAGGCGCTGTATCGGTTCCAGGGCCTCGTAGAGGTGGGCGATCTGTGCCTGCATGGCCAGGGTTTCACGGGTGGCCTGCAACCGTCCGCGGACGCTGGCGAACAGCATGAAGCCCAGTTGCTGTTCAGCGTCCTTGAGGGTGGCGTCCACATCGGACACAGCCAATTGCAACCATTCGGCGGCGGTGCCGAGGTGTCCGGTCTGCAAAATGGCTTGAATCACTTCGATATGACGTAAACGCATGCATGAAGTCCATGTTCAGCAGGTAAGGGATTCACCGGGTGAATCCTAACCCAACTCCGTTCATATGACTTCTGCCTGGAGGCACAGCCTTATCAAACAGGCGTGTTTTCGGGTTCGCGGGTCAGGGAGATCTGCGACTGAACCAGGACGAAGGTGTTGTCATCAACTTTGTTGACCCGGTCACCAATCGCCAGTTTGTAGGAGATTACAGGTTCTGAACCACCGTCCGACGGAGTGGAGTCCTGGAATTCATGCACGGAATAAACGCGGCCTTCCGCGTCACGAGCATGGAATTGTCCGACAAGTACTGCTGCCATCTGTTTAGAACCTCTGGAGAAAACACCGATTTGCGGTTCTGTAGACCGTCTTTAACGCGGGTAGTTTACCTACATAGAAAAAATACTATTCGTTGATATTCCGCTTATTTTTCCTACAAACAAAAACATCCGCCGATTGGCTACTACCTGCTGGTGATCGCCCGGCGAAGGCTCTATAACTACAAATTCCCTTAGTCAGATGTCAGGAAGGCCCCATGAGCAAGGTCTACACGATTGCCGTACTGGTCGGCAGCTTGAGAAAAGAGTCGATCAACCGCAAGGTCGCCCAGGCATTGGCGCAGTTGGCGCCGGCCAACCTCAAGCTCAGCATCGTCGAACTTGGCGAATTGCCGCTCTACAACGAAGACCTTGATAGCGCAACGCCGCCTGCGGCCTACACCACGTTCCGCCAGCAGGTGGCGGCGGCCGATGGGGTGCTGTTCGTCACTCCTGAATACAACCGTTCGGTGCCGGCGGCCTTGAAAAATGCCATTGATGTAGGCTCGCGCCCATACGGCAAGAGCGTCTGGAGCGGCAAGCCAGGTGCGGTCATCAGCGTTTCGCCGGGGGCGATTGGTGGCTTTGGTGCCAACCATCATTTGCGCCAGTCCCTGGTGTTTCTGGATGTGCCGTGCATGCAGCAGCCGGAAGCCTACCTGGGTGGCGCGGGCAGTGCGTTTGATGAGTCGGGCAAGCTGTCGGAGAAAACCCAGCCGTTCCTGCAGGCGTTCATCGATGCCTACGGTCGCTGGGTCGCCAAGCAGAAGGGCTGAGCAGATCTGCCCGTTGCCTGCTAGGCCGGTTTCGCCCTCGCGCCCATGGCCCTTGCGCCGCGCATAAAAAAGCCCCGAAACCTGCGAGCCAGGTTTCGGGGCTTTTTGTTTCGCATCAGGGTCTAGCGACGACGGAATAGCGGCAACGGTTCATCCGTAGCCGCCTGGTACGTCACCGAGAAGTCCTTGAGGCTTTCCAGCGCTTCATACGGGTCTTTGTCGGCGCGCAAGGCGTAGGCGTCAAACCCGCAGCGGTGCAGGTAGAACAGCTGGTCGCGCAGCACATCGCCAATCGCCCGCAGTTCGCCCTTGTAGCCATAACGGTCACGCAGCAGGCGCGCGTTGGAGTAGTTGCGCCCGTCGGTGAAGGCCGGGAAGTTCAGGGCGATGACCTGGAAGTGTTCCACGTCGGCGCCAATCTCTTCGGCTTCTTCATCGGCGTCCAGCCACACGCCCAGGCCACCATCACGGGCCTTGAGGGCATGTCCGTGCTCACGCCACAAGGCCAGCGGCACGATCAGGTCGTCACAGTTGGAGATGCCATCGAACGACGCATCCTTGGGCAGCAGGTGCCAGGTTTCGTCGACGACTTGGTTGTTCTTAATGATTCGCTGCATAGACGCGCTCCTTGAACAGGTCAATGCCGATGCGCTGGTAGGTGTCGATGAAGCGCTCATCTTCGGTGCGCTGCTCGACGTAGACGTCGATCAGCTTGCCGATCACCTCGGGCATGGCTTCCTGGGCGAAGGATGGGCCGAGGATCTTGCCCAGGCTCGCATCGCGGCTGGCGCTGCCACCCAGGGACACTTGGTAGAATTCTTCGCCTTTCTTGTCCACCCCGAGGATGCCGATGTGGCCGACGTGGTGGTGGCCACAGGCGTTCATGCAGCCGGAGATGTTCAAGTCCAGCTCGCCAATGTCGAACAGGTAGTCCAGGTCGTCGAAACGGCGCTGGATCGATTCGGCAATGGGAATTGACTTGGCGTTGGCCAGGGAGCAGAAGTCGCCACCCGGGCAGCAGATGATATCGGTCAGCAGGCCGATGTTCGGCGTGGCGAAACCACCTTCGCGCAGCTCGCCCCACAGGGTGAACAATTGGCTCTGTTCAACGTCCGCAAGGATGATGTTCTGCTCGTGGGAGGTGCGCAGTTGGCCAAAGCTGTAGCGGTCGGCCAGGTCGGCAACGGCGTCCAGTTGCTTGTCGGTGATATCGCCAGGCGCTACCCCGGTCGGTTTGAGCGACAGGGTCACTGCGACATACCCCGTCTGCTTGTGCGCCAGGGTGTTGCGCGTGCGCCAGCGGGCAAAGCCTGGGTGCTGCTGGTCGAGCGCCGCCAGTTCGGCAGCCTGGTTGCCCAGGGCCTTGTAGTGCGGATCGACGAAGTGCTTGGCCACCCGATGCACTTCGGCGTCGGTCAGAGTGGTCTGGCCGCCGCGCAGGTGCTCCATCTCGGCGTCGACCTTCTGGGCAAACACCTCGGGGGTGAGGGCCTTGACCAGGATCTTGATGCGCGCCTTGTACTTGTTGTCACGGCGGCCATAGCGGTTGTACACACGCAGGATGGCGTCGAGGTAGCTCAACAGGTCTTGCCAAGGCAAAAATTCATTGATGAACGCGCCGACCACCGGGGTACGCCCCAGGCCGCCGCCCACCAGGACGCGGAAGCCCAGTTCGCCTGCGGCGTTGTACACCGGCTCCAGGCCGATGTCGTGGACTTCGATCGCGGCGCGGTCAGACGTCGAACCATTGATGGCGATCTTGAATTTACGCGGCAGGTAGGCAAATTCCGGGTGGAACGTGGTCCACTGACGAACAATCTCGCACCAGGGGCGCGGGTCGATCACTTCATCGGCGGCCACGCCAGCGAACTGGTCGGTGGTCACGTTGCGCAGGCAGTTACCGCTGGTCTGAATGGCGTGCATCTGCACGGTGGCCAGTTCAGCCAGGATGTCCGGCACGTCTTCCAGGGCCGGCCAGTTGAACTGCACGTTCTGGCGGGTGCTGATGTGGGCGTAGCCCTTGTCGAAGTCACGGGCGATCTTGGCCATCATGCGCGTCTGGCGCGAAGTCAGTTGGCCGTAAGGCACGGCCACCCGCAGCATCGGCGCAAAGCGCTGAACGTAAAGGCCATTTTGCAGGCGCAGAGGGCGGAACTCTTCTTCGCTCAGTTCACCTGCCAGATAGCGTCGGGTCTGATCACGGAACTGCTTGACGCGGTCCTCGATGATGCGCTGATCGTATTCGTCGTATACGTACATATAGGTCCTGTTCTCGGCAAATCTGCGCGCACGGCCGCGCACTCCCAACGGAGCCGGCGCACGATACCAGCTTGCGTTTATGCGCAAAAGTGATGTTTTAGTATATGCAAAGAACCAAATCGACTAATGAGAACGGTTATCGCGATACCCACATTTGTCATGCGGGCAATCATCGACTTTACTGTGGACGAGTCTTAATGCAATCAGCCATAAAACCGACAAGAGGCGATGCGATGAGCAATCCAACCAAAGCCCGTAAACCCGACAGTACCGTGGACGCCTGGGCGATTCTGTTCCTGATTATCCTGGTGGTTTCCACCGCCGTGTTCTGGGTCAGCCATCAGTAAAGGGAACTGATCACCACCAAACTGTCCGATCTGCCGTTAAATAGCCAAGATCAAAAGGCTTATTGCCACTATTATGATCTGTCAATTTCCGGGGTTCGGGCAGTAATGTTGAAGGTTCTCTGCGGGTGCTTGTGGTGGGTGGGGATGGCGTTCGGGACGATGGCCCATGCAACGTCGGTGGTGTTTCTCAACCCAGGTCTGTCTACTGAAACCTTCTGGATCAGCTATGCGCAATTCATGCAGGCCGCGGCCAAGGACCTCGGCCTGGATTTACGCGTGCGTTATTCCGAGCGTGATCCGCAAAACACCTTGCTGCAGGCCCGCGAAGCATTGCAGGGCCCGCAGCGCCCGGATTACCTGGTGCTGGTCAACGAGCAGTACATCGCCCCGCAGATCCTGCGCATGGCCCAGGGTAGCCAGGTCAAGCTACTGTTGGTCAATAACGCCCTGACCCCGAACCAGATGCAACTGCTGGACGCCGGGAAGTACCCGAACTGGATGGGCAGCCTCACGACCAACGACGAGGAGGGCGGGTACCTGATGCTCAAGGAGCTGCTGCGTCAACATGGCCGTGTGCCGTCCGGTGGCACCCTTGAGTTGCTGGCGTTTTCCGGCGCCAAGTACACACCGACCTCTCAGGCGCGCGAGCAGGGCTTGCAGCGGGCCTTGCGCGAACATCCCGAAGTGCATCTGCGCCAGTTGGTGTATGGCGAATGGAGCCGCCAGCGCGCATTCGAGCAGGCGACCCAGATGTTCAAGCGCTACCCCCGGGCTACCCTGGTCTGGTCGGCCAATGATGAAATGGCCCTCGGCGCCATGCAGGCCTTGAATGGCAGTGGCCGTGCACCCGGCAAGGACGTGTTGTTCAGCGCGATCAACAGCTCTCCCGATGTCCTCCAGGCGCGGCTGCAAGGGCGGATCAGTGCGCTGGTGGCCGGGCACTTTACGGTCGGTGGCTGGGCCATGGTGCTGCTGCACGACGATGCCGTGGGCGTGGACATCCAAAGCCATGGCGGGCGTGAGCGCCAGGTGAAACTGTTCCAGTTGATTGACGGGCCACAGGCCCAGCGCTTGCTGGACCTGCGTAACCACGAGGGCGACGGCGTGGATTTTCGCGCACTGTCGGCCCAGGGCAAGCCTGCGGCCTACCAATACCCCTTCAGCATGCAGTTGCTGTTGAAGTGACCGGGCCTAGACCCCGGCCAGATGCAGCACCAGCTTGACGATGGCAAAGAGCGCCAGGGCAAATACGGCGGTAAACAAAATGCCCAGCACGACAAAATGGCTGGGCTTGCCATGGGTAAAATCCCGCGCGCGGTTCTTCCCGCTCTGCACGCCAAATGCAGCAGCCATCACGCTATGAAGCATCTGCCAGAAGGTCGGCGGTTTGTTGTTCGGGTCGTCCATGAGTCCTCCTGCGAGGTCTGGGGGGAGTTGCTGCTCCCAACAGGATAGACGTAGTTACCGCGATTGGCCGTGACCCCCATGGTGTGCTGGGCCTCCTTTTCCCGGAGCCGCATCATGACCGACTTGCCCCCATTGCCGGCAACGCCCAGCATCCATCGCCCGTTATTGATCAGCGCCACGCCGCACTGGTTGATCGATAGCACAACCTCACGCCGCATGGCCCTCAAGCACAACCACAGCCCGCTGCCGCCAGCCTATTGGCATGCGACACCCGAGCAGCGCGAGCTATTGCACGACTGTTTTATCGCAAGTTTTACCGCCCAGACGGCTCTGGACCAAAGCCTGTCTGCCTTGCAGGACATCGACACGTTTGCCAGGCCGCTGCTGCTCCAGGCGCTCAAGGAGCAGTACGACGTTACCTTGGCCCCCCACGTCGCCACTTGGCTGAGCCTGCGAAAGGCCCTGCACATCACCGATCTGAACCTTGAAGCGCGAACCTACGACTTTTTGCAGCTGGAGCTGCTGCAGGCAGCGCTGCACAACTTCGAAGAGTCCGAGTCCGCAGAGGGGGCCTTTCACTCATCGTCGGGTTTTCGCTGGCAGGTGTCATCGCCTGGCGCCGCCGTCGCCCCGTTGCTGCCGGTCCGATTGGGGAGCCTCACGGTCTATCAGTTCATAGGGCTGTGCCGCCGCCTTGATCTGGGCGGGCAGTACCAGGCCTACCTCGCGGACTTTTTTTCCACCCACGAAACCACCCTGCGCCAACAATTCATTGCCAGCCAAAAGGCCGCGATGCGGGCGGCGGCCGAGTTGGCCCTGTTGCACGAGGACATTACCCAGGACGATTACCGCATGGTGCTGTCGGTGATCGCCGGCGAACGCGCGCCGCAGATGGGGGGGCAACCGGTATGGCTCTGCGACCTGGGCTTGATGAAGTTGCGCATGACCGGTTGCGTGCTGTTTCTGGCCTTCGATGATGAGCATGTCGATTCGCCAATCCTGTATATCCCTCAGGACCCATACCAGCCTCTTAAGCGCTATAGCGATCATGCGCAACTGCTGGCGACCTTGAAGCAACGCTTCAGTACGCCGGGCTCAGCCTCGACCCGTGTGGAGCGCCCCACGGCCTATCAGGCTTTTTTCAGTCAGTTCGTCGATTATGCCGAGCGCCCGCATTACTTCAGTCAGTTCACCGAGGATGCGCCAGACGCCACCCTGCGCGAGAAAATCGGCACGAACTTCCCCGGCATCGGCCAGTTCTATGAACTGCTCAGCCAGGTAACCCCGTTCAAACTGAAGAATTTTCCGCCCTTGCCCCTGGCCCCGCAGGTGCCCAACCCGGACCCCTATTTGGCGCCCGTGGCGCTGGCTTTCAAAAACCAGGTATTTGGTAGCGACAAAGTCGACCTGTGGACCTACCTGTATGAGCGGCACCAGGACAAGTGCCTCGCCGATGCCGCCGGCCATGCCGTGCCCACCGCAGATGTCGACGCCGGGGTGCGAACGCGCAAACTGGCCATGCTGCTCAACATCGGGATGTTCGGCTTGAGTGCGCTGGTGGGGTTTGTGCCAGTGCTAGGGGAGCTGATGATGGCCGTGATGGCTGAGCAGTTGTTGAAAGAGGTGTTCGAGGCGACGCAGCAGTGGGCCGAGGGCGATCGCAGGGCGGCCAGGGCGCACTTGATCGACCTGGCGCAAAACCTTGCGTTGCTTGGCGTGACTGCGGTGGGCGGCAAGGCCCTGAGCGCGTTGAGGCATGAGCCGGTTATCGAAGGCCTGGTCCCGGTGAAGCTACCGGATGGCCGGGTCCGCTTATGGAAGCCCGACCTGGGCGCGTACCCAAGTGAAGCCGCCCTGGCGCCCGGCAGTCAGGCCAATGCCCTGGGGCAGTACGAGGTCGATGGCAAACTCCATGTTCAGATCGATAACGTGCTCTACGAAAAGACCTTTGACCCGCAGCTCAAGCAATGGCGGATAAAACACCCGCGCGATCCGCTGGCGTACCAGCCGCTCCTCGAACACAACGGGGCCGGGGCGTGGCGGCATAGCCATGAGCGCCCCCTGACCTGGGACCGCCTGACCCTGCTGCGGCGATTGGGGCCGATTACCGAGGGTTTCACGGATGAAACCTTGAGGGTGGTTGGCAACGTCAGCGGTGTGCACGACGATCTGCTGCGCAAAGTGCATCTGGACGGTTTGCCGGTGCCCGCCGTGCTGGCCGATACCCTGGAGCGGTTCAGGGCCGACCAGGACGTTGGCGAATTGATCGAGCGCCTGCGCCGCGGCACCGGCCTGCAGGACCGCCATGAGTATGCCTTGCCCCTCACCGTGGAAATGCCCGGCTGGCCTCCCGGGCGGGTGCTGGAGGTATTTGAGGCAGTCGCCATCGTTGAGCGCAGCCAGCCGGTATCGACCAGGCTGGGCGAGGAGCAGGCCTGGCGCCTGTTGGGCACGCCACAGCGTGGTGACCGATTTGGGGTGCCCGTGACTGATGAGTGGGAAGGCGCGCGCCTGGAGCCGACAGGGCGCTCGGTTTGCTATGGCAGCCCGTTGTCGTTGGACGATAGTCGTCCGACCCTGAAAATCAGCCGCGCCGATGTGCAGCAAGGCAGGCTCGCCCAGATGGTTCTGAGCGGCCTTGACGAGCAGGAAATCACCGCTTTGCTGGGCAGCGGCAAGCCCAGGGAACAAGCCTTCAATGAGCGCCTGGCGGACTATGCCCTGCAACGGCAGACGGCGCTGTTCGACGCCCGGCTACAGGGAAATGGCGCGCCCATGAGCGACGGCAGGCCACTGCAGCGACGGTTTCCCGCGCTGTCCAGGCGTGCTCTCGACGAGTTGCTCAACCGCGCCAGTCCACAGGAATTCAGGCGCCTGCAAGACAGTGGGCATGTCAGCGCGCGGCTCGACCACCAGGCCCGTATCAGTTTGCAGCAGGCGCGCTTGAGCCGGGCGCTCAGCGGCCTGCACCGTGACCGGCTGGCCAATGCCGACAGCGACCGACTCGCCTTGCAGGGCCTCGCGCGCCTGCCCGGATGGCCCCCAGGTGTGCGCCTTGAGATGCGTTTGGAGGGCATTCACGGCCCTTTGCTGGACAGCATTGGCCCGGAGCACGCTGTTGTGCGCCGATACCTGGTCAGCAGCGGCGAGGGCTTCCAGGCCTTTGATGCAGGCGGCCGCGCACTCAATAGCGCGCCTGCCCATGGACGCAATCTTTTCCAGTCGATCATCGACGCGTTGCCCGATGAGGCGTGCAGGTCGTTGGGGTTGACCGGCCAGGCCGCAGATTTGCAGCAGGTGCTGGCGACCTATGCCAGTGGGCAGCGCGAGCTCATCGCCCGGGACATCCTCAAGCTGCGCACGCCGCGCTCTAGGCCTGCCTGGCGCCTGTCGAGCGGGCGCCTGGGGTATGAACTGTCGGGAAGGGGCGGGCTGTTCGCCATGGATGACGCGTTGATCGCCCATGCCCGTAGCGTGTATCCGAATATCAGCGAGTCCCAGGCTCAGGCGCTGATAGCTGCGCGCCGACGCGACGGCGAGAGCAATGCGCAAATCTGGCGGTTGTTTGCCAACCGCCAGCGCGAATTGACGGCCTTGCGCGCGACCCTTGAGCAGTGGGCGGGGGCATATGAGAGTCGCCAGCGCACGGTTGACGACCTCATCGATTGCTGGCGCCAGGGCTTTGATCGGGACAGTCCGGCCGATAGCACCCTGAGTCTACGAGGGGAGCAGGCGCTGCCCGAGTGGCACGCCGACTTTTCCCATGTCCGCACCCTGAACCTCACCGGGAGCAGATTTCTTGCCCAGGAATCCAGCCGCTTACTGCGGCCGTTTCCCAACGTGCGGCATTTGCAACTGGATGTGCGTCCCGAGCACCTCGACGCGCTGACAGAGCATTTGGCGAGTGCTCCCGGCATCACCCAACTGTCGCTTAGCGGCCCGTCGCTCACTTATTCAGCACAAGTGCTGCGCCCGCTTGAACGCATGCCTGAACTGCGCCAGTTATCCCTGGCCGGCAACCTGCAAACCCTGGATGTCCGCGGGTTGAGCGCGTTGCGCCGTTTAACCGTGTCCGGGCTCTTGGAAACCTGGCCGCAAGGCTGTCTGGAACTTGAGCACCTGGAGTTTCTGGATGTGGCCCAGACTCCGTTGCGCTCCTTGCCTGCGCCACTGTTTACCGGGCATCAACGCTTGTGGCGCGGCCTGCATATGAACTGGTCGGCCTTTGAGCCTGAGGAGTTCATGCGGGTATATGCGTACCTGCATGACAACCCGGCCCATCTGGTCGAAGAGCTGCGGCTGGTCCAGGCCTACTGCGAAGGCGCCCTGGGCAGCCTGCAGTCCGGTGGCCCGGGTTTTGCCGAGCGTGTCTTGGCCAGTTTCAAAACGCGCGGGCTGACTTCTCGCCAGCGTCTGGAGAGCGTCAACAGTGTGCGCGAAGAACACCGCCAGTTGGTCGATGACCTTGAGCAATGGTCTGATCGCGATTCAAACATTGGCAGGGTTGAGGTCGAGCGGCAGGTGGCGTCGCAAAAACTCCTTGATTGCTGGCTCGAAGGCCTGGAGCCGCGCATTGTTGGCGAGGGCCAGCCACCTGCTGGTGCCGCGATGCTGGACCTGTCAGGCGCCAACCTGATTGATTTGCCTAAGTTGCCCGCCGTGGGGTTTACCCATGTGCGCAGCCTGAACCTGAGTGACATAGGCGTGTCGCTGGAAGGCATCAATACCTGGCTTGGCCACTTCCCCCAACTCGACAGCCTGGGCTTGGCCCGCAACAATCTGACCGATCTGCCCTCGGCGCTGGGCCAATGCCCTTCATTGCGCGATCTGGACCTGTCCCATAACTGGCTGGTCATTACGGCCCCGATCCAGGCGGGGTTGAACCGGTTGACCGGCCTGGTATCGCTGCGACTGCCCTACAACCCCATCAGCCGCCTGGACGTGAGTGCGCTGCGCGAACTGCGCAGCCTCGACCTTAGCCATAGCGCGCTCAGCGAGTGGCCCGAGGGTGTGCTTGCACTGCCGTTGCGCAGCCTGGACTTGAGCCACAGCGCCGTGACCTCGATCCCCGAGGCGGCGCTGCAAGGGCATGACTTCCTGCTGTCCAATACCGACTTGCGCGGCTGTCGCTTGAGTGCGACGGCCCGCGCAGAAGCCCGGGTGTTTGCGCGACGCTACGCCCGCGAGAATCCGGCCGTCCCGCTGGAAAGCCCCCTGGGCATCCCCCGCGAACTTCTGGCCCAGGGTATGACCGGGGGCGAGCCGGAGTATTTTTCCGAGGATGCGTTGCGCCGCCCCGATTTGCTGGCTGCGCTGCCGCCCACAACCGCCGAGCTGCTGCCCGCGGCGCGCCTGCAACGCCTGGACCCGGCACTGGACGCCACGCAAGCAGCGGCATATATCGAAGAGTTACGCGCCGACGGCCTGGAAACGATGCAGATCCACGAGCGCCTGGCGCAATGGGAAGCGCAGTATGCGCAATGGGTGCCGCTGCTCAATGAGTGGATAGATGTGCATGGGTACCTGGACGGCGGCTGGATCAGCGCGTTGGACCGGCGGCGTGCAGCGGATCGGCTGCTGGAGAGCTGGCGCTACAGCTTGCGCGCCGGGTCTGTGGGGCCGGGAGTGAATGGGGTGGAGCGCCTGGATCTTTCCGGGCTGTCTATCGGTGATTTGCCGACGTTGCCTCAATATTTTGCCCACGTCAGCGAGCTGAACCTGAACCGCGTGCGACTCACGGCCGAGGGCTCCAACGGCTTCCTGCGCGCCTTCAGCCATGTGCGCAGCTTGACGCTCAGCAACAATGGCTTGCGCGCGTTGCCCGAGGCACTCAGTGAGTTCCGCGCTCTGCGTCGGCTGGACCTGGGCCGCAATGAACTGCAGAACGCGGCGCAGTTGCAGGCCAATCTGGCGCAGATGCCCGAGCTCGAATGGCTGGACCTGGGTGACAATATTTTCAGTGAGCTGGACGTAAGCGGCCTGCTGCGGCTCGACAGCCTGTACCTGCAACGCAACTTGCTGGACGACTGGCCGATGACAGTGCTCGAGTTGCCACGCCTGCGCACCCTGGACCTGAGTGACAACTGGATCGAGACCCTGCCGGATGAGGCGTTCGAGCCGCAACGTAATCTGTTGATGGCGGGGACCAACCTCTTGGGCAACCGCCTGGACCAGCCAAGCTGTGAACGCTTGCAGGAGTATCTGGCCCAGACCGGCAACGGCCTGGGGTTTTCCACCGAGCAGCTTGAAGTCATGCTTCTGGAGTATTGGGAGCGCGACGAACAAGGGGCTTTTGACTCACCTGACTACTCGCTGAACCACCCGGATATCGAAACGGCCCCGGTGCAAAAGGCCCAATGGTTTACTGACGTGCCAGCACACTCGTCAAAACACCGGATCTGGGACGAACTCAGGGCCCAGGAAGGCAGCGTCGATTTTTTCTTCACCCTCTCGCAACTGCGCAATACCGAGGACTTCCTGGAGGCGCGTGCCGAACTGACACAGCGCGTGTGGAAGGTACTGGAAGCCATCAGCCAAAACCCGGCCATGCGCCGCGACCTGTTTGCCCGGGCGACGGCGATGATGCCGGACGTCACCTGCGGCGATGGGCGGATCCTGATGTTCAATGCCCTGGAAACCCGGGTCCTGGAGTTTGATGCGCTAAAAATCGCCGAGCGTGGGCAGGACGGTGCCACGCTGCTGAAATTCGCCCGTAGCATGCTCCGCCTGGAGGCCGTGGAAGGCATCGCCAAGGCTACTGTCGAGAGCCGTCCGGATATCGACCCGGCAGAGGTCCGCCTGGCGTTGCGCATTGGGCTGGCGGCGCGCCTGGAACTGCCCCGGCAACCCGCCGGCATGCTGTACAGCGAATTGTCGCAGGTGACGCCGGCCGACCTGGATCGAGCCTATGGGACGATTGTGCAAGGCGAAAGCGCAGTGGGCTATGAAGAAAGGCTGGTGGGCCTTGAGTATTGGCGCAACTATCTGAAGAAAAAATACGCCACGAACTTCGCAGCCCTGGCCCGCGAGCTGGAGCACAAGACCGACGCGCTGGATGCGCGCTACCCTGACAATGGTGCGGATTACCTGCGCGACTATGCCGTGCTGGGCACCTGGATCAAGGAGCAGCGCGCGGCGCTGGCGATCCGCCTTACCCAGCAGGAGCGCGCAGCACTCAACCTATAAGCACAGCCGCATGCCGCTCTACTGTAGGCGCGAACTTGCTCGTGAAAAACCCAAGGGCGCCGCGTCGCCCTTGTCAGTTCGCTTCTATAAAAAGCCGGTCAGTTGTCGTAACCCAGGTTCGGTGCGAGCCAGCGCTCGGTCACGGCCAGGTCCTGGTCTTTACGGGCGGTGTAGCTCGTCACCTGGTCCTTGTCGATCTTGCCCACGGCAAAGTACTGCGCCTGCGGGTGGGCGAAGTACCAGCCGCTGACCGCCGCCGCCGGGAACATCGCGTAGTGCTCGGTGAGGAACACGCCGCTGCGGCCCGCGTGCATCTCGCGAGCCTGGGGGTCGAGCAGTTGGAACAACTGGGCCTTCTCGGTGTGATCCGGGCACGCCGGGTAGCCGGGGGCAGGGCGGATACCGCTGTACTGCTCCTTGATCAGCGCCTCGTTGTCCAGCTCTTCATCCTTGGCATAGCCCCAGTAGTCTTTACGCACTTGCTGGTGCAGCCATTCGGCGCAGGCCTCGGCCAGGCGGTCGGCCAGGGCCTTGACCATGATCGAGTTGTAGTCGTCGCCCGCATCCTGGTAGGCCTTGGCCACTTCCTCGGCGCCGATGCCGGCGGTGGTGATAAAGCCACCGATGTAGTCGGTCACGCCGCTGTCCTTGGGCGCCACAAAGTCGGCCAGGGAGAAGTTCGGCTTGCCGTCAGTCTTGATGATCTGCTGGCGCAGGTGATGCAGCTTGGCAATCGGCTGGCCATCGTCGCCGTACAGCTCCAGGTCATCCTCCTGCACCTGGTTGGTCGGCCAGAAGCCGAACACCGCGCGGGCGCTGATGAGTTGTTCGTCGATCAGCTTCTTGAGCATTTCCTGGGCGTCGGCGTACAGCGCGGTGGCGGCTTCACCCACCACCTCATCGGTGAGGATGCGCGGGAACTTGCCGGCCAGGTCCCAGGAAATAAAGAACGGCGTCCAGTCGATGTATTCGGCCAGCACCTTGAGGTCGATATTGTCCAGCACCTTGGCCCCAGTAAACTTAGGCTTGACCGGGGTGTAGGTGCTCCAGTCGAACTGTGGCTTCTTGGCGATGGCCGCCGCGTAGCTCAGGCGTTCGGTGCGGGCGCTGCGGTTGGAGGTGCGCTCGCGCACGTCGATGTATTCCAGGCGGGTCTTCTCGACAAACCCGGCCTTCAGCTCCTTGGACAGCAACTGCGTGGCCACGCCCACCGCACGCGAGGCGTCCGTCACGTAGATCACCGCGTCATTGCTGTACTTGGGCTCGATTTTCACCGCCGTGTGCGCCTTGGAGGTGGTAGCGCCACCGATCATCAGCGGCAGGTGGAAGTCCTGGCGCTGCATCTCGCGGGCCACGTGCACCATTTCATCCAGGGACGGGGTGATCAGCCCGGACAGGCCGATAATGTCGCACTTCTGCTCCTTGGCCACCTGCAGGATCTTCTCGGCGGGCACCATCACGCCCAGGTCGACGATGTCGTAGCCGTTGCATCCGAGCACCACGCCGACAATGTTCTTGCCGATATCGTGTACGTCGCCCTTGACCGTCGCCATGAGGATCTTGCCCTTGGCTTCCGGCTTGTCGCCTTTTTCCAGTTCGATAAACGGGATCAAGTGCGCCACGGCCTGCTTCATCACCCGTGCCGACTTCACCACCTGGGGCAGGAACATTTTACCGGCGCCAAACAGGTCGCCGACGATGTTCATGCCGGACATCAGCGGGCCTTCGATCACCTCGATCGGGCGCGCGAACGATTGCCGGGATTCTTCGGTGTCTTCGACGATATGGGTGGTAATGCCCTTGACCAGCGCGTGTTCCAGGCGCTTGTTGACTTCCCAGCCACGCCATTCCTCGGTCTCGGCTTCCTTGACGCTGCCGTCGCCCTTGTACTTGTCGGCGATGGCGAGGAGGGCGTCGGTGCCGTCCGGCGTGCGGTTGAGCACCACGTCTTCCACGGCGTCACGCAGCTCGGCCGGGATCTGGTCGTAGATCTCCAGTTGGCCGGCGTTGACGATGCCCATGGTCAGGCCGTTGCGGATCGCATACAGCAGGAACACCGAGTGGATCGCCTCGCGCACCGGGTTGTTGCCCCGGAACGAGAACGACACGTTGGACACACCACCGGAGGTCAGCGCATACGGCAGCTCGTCGCGGATGTAGGCACAGGCGTTGATAAAGTCGACGGCGTAGTTGTTGTGCTCTTCGATGCCGGTGGCCACGGCGAAGATGTTCGGGTCGAAGATGATGTCTTCGGGGGGGAAGCCCACTTCATTGACCAGAATGTCGTAGGAGCGCTTGCAGATCTCTTTCTTGCGCGCCTCGGTGTCGGCCTGGCCGGCTTCGTCGAACGCCATTACCACCACCGCCGCGCCGTAGCGCTTGCACAGCTTGGCGTGGTGGATGAACTGCTCGACGCCTTCCTTCATGCTGATGGAGTTGACGATGCCCTTGCCCTGGATGCACTTGAGGCCGGCTTCGATCACTTCCCACTTGGAGGAGTCGATCATGATCGGCACGCGGGAGATATCCGGCTCGCCGGCAATCAGATTGAGGAAGGTCACCATGGCCTTCTTCGAATCGAGCATGCCCTCGTCCATGTTGATGTCGATCACCTGGGCGCCGGCTTCCACTTGCTGCAGGGCGACTTCCAGGGCTTCGGTGTAGTTGTCCTCGCGGATCAGCCGGGCGAACTTGGCGGAACCGGTGATGTTCGTGCGTTCGCCGACGTTGACGAACAACGACTGGCGATCGATGGTGAACGGCTCCAGGCCCGACAGGCGGCAGGCCTTGGGAATGTCCGGGATCTGGCGCGGCGCGTAGCCGGCCACGGCCTTGGCGATGGCCTCGATATGCCCCGGCGTGGTGCCGCAGCAGCCGCCGACGATATTGAGGAAGCCGCTTTGGGCGAACTCTTCGATGACCTTGGCGGTTTGCGCTGGCAACTCGTCGTACTCGCCGAACTCGTTGGGCAGGCCGGCGTTGGGGTGCGCGGAAACGTAGGTGTTGGCCTTGTTAGACAGTTCTTCCAGGTATGGCCGCAACTCACTGGCACCCAGGGCACAGTTCAAACCCACGGAAATCGGCTTGGCGTGGCTGATGGAGTTCCAGAACGCTTCGGTGGTCTGGCCTGACAGGGTGCGCCCGGAGGCATCGGTGATGGTCCCGGAAATCATGATCGGCAACTCGACGCCGAGTTCTTCGTACACGCCCTGCACGGCGAAGATCGCGGCCTTGGCGTTGAGGGTGTCGAAGATGGTTTCGATGAGGATCATGTCCGCACCGCCTTCGATCAGGCCTTTGGTGGCTTCGGTGTAGTTCTCCACCAGTTCATCGAAGGTGACGTTGCGGTAGCCGGGGTTGTTCACGTCGGGCGACAGCGAGCAGGTGCGGCTGGTCGGGCCGAGTACGCCGGCGACGAAGCGCGGCTTGTCGGGGGTCTCGAGGGTCTTGGCGTCGGCGACCCGGCGGGCCAGGCGTGCGCCTTCCAGGTTCAACTCGTAGGCCAGGGCCTCCATGCCGTAGTCGGCCTGGGACACCTGGGTGGCGTTGAAGGTGTTGGTCTCGAGGATATCGGCACCGGCATCCAGGTATGCTTTCTCGATCCCGCCGATCACGTCCGGGCGGCTCAGGATCAGCAGGTCATTGTTGCCCTTGACGTCGCTGGGCCAGTCGGCGAAGCGTTTGCCACGGTAATCCTCTTCCTCCAGCTTGTAGCTCTGGATCATCGTGCCCATACCGCCATCGAGGATCAGGATGCGTTCCTTGAGGGCTTGGTGGAGGGCTTGCAGGCGAGTGCTACGATCGGACATGGGACTACTCTAATCAGGCATTACGGAGGGCGTGGATCATAGCAAACCTGTGCGCTTTTAGAGCCTGCCTGGGTTTTGCATGAATATCGCTCATGTTGATGGCGGGCCGACATCGGTAGAATCGCGGCAATTTTTCAGCGCACGCATTGAATCGGGACCGGATACATGTCATTTCGCCTCATCACCAGCGCCGTCTTGGCACTGGTCGCCTGCCTAGCACAGGCCAACGGACCCGCCCCGGCGTTTTCCTATACCCGCGATATCCAACCGATTTTCACCGAGAAGTGCGTGGCCTGCCACGCCTGCTACGACTCCGCCTGCCAGCTCAACCTGGGCAGTGGCGAAGGCGCGGCACGCGGCGCGAGCAAAGTGCCGGTGTACGACGGCGAGCGCAGCCAGGCTGCGCAGCCGACCCGGCTGTTTTATGACGCCTTTGGCAAGGCCGCCTGGCAGCGCCAGGGGTTTGCCTCGGTACTGGATGCCCAGGGCAGCCAGGCGGCGCTGATGGCGCGCATGCTGGAACTGGGCCATAACACCCCATTGGCGCCCAATGCCAAGCTGCCCGATGAGATTGTGCTGGGCCTCAACCGCCAAAACATGTGCCCGCTACCGGGGGAGTTCGACGCCTACGCCGGCGCGCACCCCAAGGAAGGCATGCCCCTGGCCGTCACCGGCCTGACCGACCAGCAATACCAGACCCTGCAACGCTGGCTGGCGTCCGGTGCGCCTATTGATGAGCAGGGCCTGGCGCCCAGCGCCCAGGAAGCCTTGCAGGTACAGCAATGGGAAAACCTGCTGAACCAGCCCGGCGCCCGGGAAAGCCTGGTGGCGCGTTGGTTATTCGAACACCTGTTCCTCGCCCATATCTATTTCGAGGGCGGTGAGCCGGGGCATTTTTTCCAGTGGGTACGCTCGCGTACGCCCAGCGGCCAGCCCATCGACCTGATCAACACCCGTCGCCCGAATGACGACCCCGGCACCCAGGTGTACTACCGCCTGTGGCCGGTGCAAGGGGTGATCGTGCACAAGACCCACATCACGTACCCGTTCAGTGCGGCGAAGATGGCGCGGATCAAGGCGCTGTTCTACAGCGGCGACTGGCAGGTCGTGGCGCTGCCCGGCTACGGCCCTGGGCGTCGGGCCAACCCGTTTGAAACGTTCGAGGCGATCCCGGCCAAGGCGCGCTACCAGTTCATGCTGGATAACGCCGAATACTTCGTGCGCACCTTCATTCGCGGGCCGGTGTGCCGTGGGCAGATTGCCACGGACGTGATCCGCGACAACTTCTGGACCCTGTTCCAGGACCCGGAACACGACCTGTACATCACCGATGCGCGTTATCGTGGCCAGGCCACGCCGTTGCTGGCGATGCCGGGGCAGAACGATGACGTGGGCAGTGTGTTGGGCCTATGGCTGGCCTATCGCGACAAACGCAATGAATACGAGGCCCTGCGTCGCGACAACTACGCCGACCTGCCGGCGCCAGGCTGGTCGAGCCTATGGGAGGGCAATAACAACGCGTTGCTGAGCATCTTCCGCCATTTCGACAGCGCTTCTGTGACCAAAGGCCTGATTGGCGAAGTGCCACAGACGCTGTGGTTGTTCGATTATCCGTTGCTGGAACGCACCTATTACCAGTTGGCGGTCAATTTCGACGTGTTTGGCAACGTCTCGCACCAGGCCCAGACCCGCCTGTATTTCGACCTGATCCGTAATGGCGCCGAACAGAACTTCCTGCGCCTGATGCCGGCGGACTCGCGCGATGGGTACCTCGATGACTGGTACCAGAACAGCGGCAAGGTCAAGCTGTGGCTGGACTATGAGGCCATCGACAACGACAAGCCCACCGGCCTGAAACTGGACCCGCAGGACCCCAAGCGCGACTTTGCCAACCAGTTGCTTGCCCGTTATGGCGATTTGAATGCCAGCCCGGATCCGATCAACCGTTGCATCAGCGCCTATTGCTCGCGTCCTGGTATCGACCCGCAACTGCGCGATGCCGAACAAACCCTCAGCCGCCTGACCTCCAGGCCGGCGGCCGGGCTCAAGGTGATCGAACAATTGCCGGAAGCCACTATGCTGCGCATCCAGACCCGCAGCGGCAAACGCGAGGTCTACAGCCTGCTGCGCAACCGTGCCCACAGTAACGTGGCGTTTATGCTGGGCGAGGCTTATCGCTATCAGCCGGGCCTGGATACCCTGACGATCTACCCGGGCGTGCTCAGCAGCTACCCCAACTTCATCTTCAACGTGCCGGCCGAGGATGTGCCTGAGTTCGTCGAGGACATGGAGCGGGCCAGGGACGCCAAGCGTTTTGAACGGATTGTCGAGCGCTGGGGCATTCGCCGCAGCCACCCGCAGTTCTGGGAGTATTTCCACGATTTATCGCAGTACGTCCGTGAAACCACGCCGGTGGAAGAGGGTGTGCTGGATATGAATCGCTACGAGAACCTGTAAATATGGATTTGCCTGACAAAAATACTAGGACTTTGTACCGCCGAGGCGATTGGCGTAAACTGCCAGCAAGCCTGTGAGGAGTTCCCATGACTGCCATAACCATTACCGACGCCGCCCACGATTACCTGGCTGACCTGCTGTCCAAGCAGAACACCCCGGGTATCGGCATCCGCGTCTTCATTACCCAGCCTGGCACCCAGTACGCAGAGACGTGCATTGCCTACTGCAAGCCGGGCGAAGAAAAGCCTGAAGACACCGCCCTGGGGCTCAAGAGCTTCACTGCGTACATCGACGCCTTCAGCGAAGCGTTCCTGGATGATGCGGTGGTCGACTACGCCACCGATCGCATGGGCGGCCAACTGACCATCAAGGCGCCCAACGCCAAGGTGCCGAACGTCAACGCCGACAGCCCGGTCAACGAGCGCATCAACTACTACCTGCAAACCGAGATCAACCCGGGCCTGGCGAGCCATGGCGGCCAGGTCAGCCTGATCGACGTGGTGGATGACGGCATCGCCGTGCTCAAGTTCGGTGGCGGCTGCCAGGGCTGCGGCCAGGCCGACGTGACCTTGCGTGAGGGCATCGAGCGTACGTTGCTGGAGCGGATTCCCGAGCTCAAGGGCGTACGTGACGTGACTGACCATACGCAGAAAGAAAACGCCTACTACTAAGGCGTTCGCTGCAAACAAAAAACGGCGCCCGTGAGCGCCGTTTTTTATTGATTTAAATTAATGAGTTACACGAGCTATCTAACAAAGAGAATCAACTGTAGGAGCGGGCTTGCCCGCGATGACGCTGTGCCAGGCGACTTATCTATCGACTGTTTCACCGCTACCGCAGGCAAGCCAGCTCCCACAGGTTGTCTTGCGTGGTGTCAGGGCCGGTAGAGGTGGGCATGGCCTGCGCGATACAGCGAGGATTCGCTAAAGCCGTCGCTGGCCAGCACCCGGCCCACCACAATCAGCGCGGTGCGCCGGAACCCCTTCGCCGCGACCTTTTCGACAATGTCCGCCAAGGTGCCAATGGCCCAGTCCTGATCCGGCCACGTTGCCCGGTGCACCACGGCAATCGGGCAATCCGCACCATAATGTGGCAGCAGTTCGGCGACGATTTTCTCCAGGTGATTGACCCCCAAGTGCACCGCCATGGTGGTGCCATGGCTGGCCAGGCTGTCGAAGGATTCCCCCGCAGGCATCGTGGTTTTGTCGGCATAGCGGGTCAGGATCACGCTTTGGGCGATATCCGGCAAAGTCAGCTCCGCCTCCAGCAGCGCGGCACACGCGGCCACCGCAGTCACCCCTGGAATGATCTGGAAGGCAATCCCCAGCTGGCGCAAATGACGGATTTGCTCGCCAATCGCGCCATACAGGCTTGGATCGCCGGAGTGCACACGCGCTACGTCCTGGCCTTTTTCGTGGGCGTCCTTGATCAAGTCAATGATCTGCTCCAGGTGCAGTTCGGCACTGTTGACCACCAACTGGGCCTGATGGCCTTCAAGCACCGCGGCAGGCACCAGGGAGCCGGCATAGATAATCACCGGGCAACTGCGGATCAGCCGCTGGCCTTTGACGGTAATCAGTTCCGGGTCGCCGGGGCCTGCGCCGATGAAGTAGACGGTCATGGGACATTCCTGTGAAAAAGCGGGCAAGGCGGGCTGTAGATGAAGACCGCTCATGATCAAGGACGGGGATTATCGGGAATTCAGCCGGCGCACGCCAATGCAAAGGTGGCTTGCGGGCTTTTCTGGCGGTTGATCAACAGGCGGGCAGGGCGCTGGGCCAGCTGCGTGGCCAGGGCCAGGGCGGCGCTTTCAGCGATGCCATGGCAGCCGGTATGGGCAAAGGCGACGGCAGAGCGGTGGCTCAGTTGCGCTTCATGGCTCGCCAGTTGCTGGGCACTGAAAAACTTCAGCGGCAACCCCAGGCTGGCGGCCAGGGCCAGTAAACCCGGCTCATCCTGCTTGCGGTCGATACTCGCCAGTGCGCTGATGTGCCGAGGGTCGATCCCTGCGCCAGCCAAGGCTTCATTGAACAGCGCCAATAACGCCTCGACGCTGCAACCACTCTGGCAACCCAGGCCGACCACCAGGGCCGGCCGGGTGTTGGCCGTTGTCATGCCGAGTACTGATCGTCGCGGTTACGCCGGAACAACCAGGCACTGATCAGGCCCAGGGCCAGCCAGAACGCAACGTTGGTCAGCTGCGAAGCGATCTTGAACTGTGCTTCCAGGGCTTCTGGGGCGAGCATCGAGTGCACTTCGGGCTGTGGCGCGCCAACCACATGGGGCACCGCCAGGATGGCCACGCCGAGGATCTTCAGCAGCCAGTTGCGACCAAACACAATCAGCGCAATGCCGGCGGCAGTGGAGGCTGCAGTGCCGATCCACCAGATCTGCCGTTGCGCCAGGTCCGCCGCAGCGGTGCCGGGCAGCTCCGGTGGCAGGCCGAGGGTCGGCGCCAACACAAAGGTGGCGTAGCCGGCCAGGCCCCAGAGCAGGCCCTGGGCGGTGCGGGTCGGGGCACGCAGGGTGTAGAGGCCAGCGAGCATCAGTGCAAAACCCACGGCGACCACCAGGTTGCCGCCAGTGGTGGAGAGCACGCGCTGCCAGCCATTTTCCGGCTCCCAGGCTTCGGCGTCGTGGCTGTGGGCCGCAACGCCAGGGGCATGCTCATGTACCTCGGTCGCGGCCGGGGCGTTTTCGAAGGTTTCTGCCTGCAGGATTAGCGGGGCCACCCAGAAGCTTTGCAGCAGGGTCAGCAACAGGGCGGCCAGCAGGCCGGTGAAACCTGCGGTTTGCGCAATTCGCTTGATCATGGCGGCAGGTCTCAGTGGCACGGGAAGGCGGCGCTGTGGCGCGTATCGTGGGCAGCGTTGTGCACGGCCTCGATGTGCGAGAACCCGGCGAAATACACCAGGCATGCACCGAGGATCGCCGCGCCGATGGCGGCGGTCAGGCGTTGGCTCAAGGTGGCGGAGCTGCTGGCGGTGTGTGAGGTGCTGCTGATGATCGACATGGCACGTCCCTTTCGAGTGGCAGGGTGACACGAGCGCATGAAAACCCCGCGAGCCGGGCACGCAGGGTTCTGAACAGCGCCCGCCCACCGCGGGTTTGTTATTTGATTTTTCGGGCCGGTCTCCGGGCTTGCGAGGGGGCTCTCCTGAGTCCTGAAAGCATCGCCTTCCCATGCCAAAAGCACAGTGGCTGTGACGCTTCGCTCGCTTACCGTTGCGGGGGCAGCACCGGATTGGTCATGCATGCATGATTGACCGGTTTCCCGTTTCACCCTGTAAAGGGCACCCGAAACAAGATGTGTAGGAGAGCATGGCCAGAGGGCGGGCGTCAAATAGACGAATTGACGCCTGCCTGATCAGCCAGGGCGACGCGGCGACGTGGAAACCCAATCTTCTGAGTAAAAAATACTGCCCAACCCAAATCTGTTGTCTGGTTTGCTTGGACGTGAGAGAGAGACAGGCTTTGTATCCAAATCCCAAAGCAGGTCAGGCCGCTTAAGAAGTTCTTGGGCAACTTTGGTTGCATTGTACGAAAAGTGGCGGGTGCTTCTTGTTTGGCGTGCGGCCTCTCGCAGTTCGTTAAAGTTTACATAATGATCTTTGGGACCTTTGGCAAATTCGCGAAAGTAAATTCTCGCTTGGTCCAGCAGGGCTGCATCGCTGAGACTTTTGAAGTCTCCAGCGATAAGAGCGACTTGGTCCCAGGTCACATTACCGGAGTGCGAACCAAAGAGTGACTTGACTAGTTCTGGGCGGTTGATGACCTGCTTTGCAAGCTCTACTTGCTCTTGTGTGGCATCTCGTCCGTCGTGTAGTTTGCCTCTCGCCATACTTTTAAGCTCATCCAAGCGAAAGCTGTTGGATGTTTTAGCGCCTGGGACTTCCAAATCTATGAAATGGGCCAGTAGTTTTTCGGCCAGCATCGAGTGGGTGTAGCTCTCAAAATACGGAATGTCCGATGAGATGTTTTGTGTCGGTGCTAAGGTGGGAGAAGCGTCTTTGGGGAGTGTAGTGCGAGGTGCGTTAAGCATAGGCGCACTGGGTTGAATGCTTGCTGAAGACTTCATCGTGTTTGTATCCCCATTGAATAGGTGGGCTTGGGGTTGGATTGTTTGGAAAGCTGCCTTGAGAGTGAGTGATGTTTTTCAAGGCTGCTGTTCCTCGTGCTAACTGCGAAATGGATTTCATTAAATTACAGCACCTCTTTAACTCGTGTGGGCTGGATAGCCAGGCTGGATTCAAGGCGGGCTTTTACATAAGGTGCTTTTACGGTCTGCACTACGTACAGGTCTTTGTAGTGCTGGCTAGTAACGCTCCTGAAAAGGCGATTAGGGGGCAGGTATGAGCAAACGTATAGTCAAAATTGTCCATGTCATAACGTTGAGCTGGTCTCCTGCCAGGTCAGGGTCTATCAGAAATACTATCGGCTGATGTCTACGACAAAGTACGGTGGGAAACATCATTGTTCAGTGTCTGCAAAGATGGGAGGTTATTGGTTTTAGGCGTTATAGCGAGTGATATTGGTTGAATTGCGTTTTCTGTTGGATTGATTGTCATCGTTCCAGCTAACGTGGATGCATATTCAGTGTATTCAGTGGGTTGGTGAGAGGTGCGATAGTTATGTAGTGTTCGCGGCGTGACGGTTTCACTTTGGGTCCCCAGAGGTGAGGTGCACCCTTGAGTCACTAGATGCGTTTAGCTGCGCGACGTTGACCAGCTGCCGGGCACTGCGTAGCCTTGCACGTTCGAGGTTCTTCGGCTGCGGCCGAAGCTAAGAAGGGAACGCGGTCCAAGCCGCGGCTGCCCCCGCAACTGTAAAGGGTTTATCTGACTGCCACGCCACTGCCTGTACCAGGCGGGAAGGCGCAGCCAGCGCCAGCCGCAAGGCCAGCAAGCCCCAAGCCAGGAGACCTGCCTCGCAACCGATTTTCCATTTCAACCGGGCGGGGTGATCCGGTGACGAATCCAGCACCTGCGCCGCCGCAGGGCCAGTCGTCCCGTATGCCCGCCCCAAAGGGCATCCGATGAAAACACTGGCCAAACTCCCCGTCACTATCGTCACCGGCTTTCTCGGCTCGGGCAAAACCACCTTGCTGCGCCACATGCTGGACAACGCCCAGGGCCGGCGCATTGCGGTGATCGTCAACGAATTCGGCGAGCTGGGCATCGACGGCGAGATCCTCAAGCAGTGTTCCATCGGTTGCACCGAAGAAGAGGCCAACGGCCGTGTCTACGAACTGGCCAACGGCTGCCTGTGCTGCACCGTGCAGGAAGAGTTCTTCCCGGTGATGCGTGAACTGGTGGCGCGCCGTGGCGACCTCGACCATATCCTCATCGAAACCTCCGGCCTGGCCCTGCCCAAGCCGTTGGTCCAGGCCTTCCAGTGGCCGGAAATCCGCAGTGCCTGCACGGTTGACGCGGTGATCACCGTGGTCGACAGCCCGGCCGTAGCCGCCGGCACCTTCGCCGCATTCCCCGACCAGGTCGACGCCATGCGCAAACTCGACCCCAACCTGGACCACGAATCGCCACTGCACGAGCTGTTTGCCGACCAACTGGCCAGCGCCGACCTGGTGATCCTCAATAAAACCGACCTGATCAGCCCCGAAGACCTGGCCCGTGTACGCCTGGAAGTCGCCGAAGAACTGCCGCCAGCGGTGAAAATCGTCGAGGCCAGCAGCGGCCGCCTGCCCCTGGACGTGTTAATTGGCCTGGGCGCCGGCTCCGAGGAGCATATCGACGGGCGCCATAGCCATCACGATCATCACCACGAAGGTGAAGACGATCACGATCACGATCACGATGCGTTCGATTCCATCTCCATCGACTTGCCCCAGGCTGATGAAGCGCTGCTGCTCGACGCCCTGAGCCAATTGGTGGTGCAGCACGGCATCCTGCGGGTCAAAGGCTTCGCCGCGATCCCCAACAAGCCGATGCGCCTGTTGATCCAGGGCGTGGGTACGCGCTTTGACAAGCACTTCGACCGCGCCTGGGGGGCTGACGAAGCACGCATCACGCGTCTGGTGCTGATCGGCCAGGATCTGGACGCAGCAGGCCTGGAAGCGCAATTGCGCGCTGCCCTCAGCGTTTAACCCATGCATCTGCTCAGGACCCAGCCCGGTGGCTTCGTCTCCGATGACAACATCGCCGACCTTGGACAGACCCCCGCCGAGCTGGTGATCCTGTGCAGCGGTGATTCCAGCCTGGCGCTGTTGGCCGAAGCCGCCCAGCAACTGCCCGACGACTACCCGAGCCTGCGCCTGGCCAACCCGATGCAGGTGCAGAATCACGCGTCGGTGGACCTGTATGTGGACGAGGTGTTGCGCCACGCCAAGGTCATCCTGATATCCCTGCATGGCGGCATCGGCTACTGGCGCTACGGTATCCAGCGCCTGGTGGAGTTGGCCGAGCAGGGCGTGCAGTTGATCCTGGTGCCGGGGGATGACCGTCCCGATCCCGAACTTAGCGGCCTGAGCACCGTGGATGCGCAGGCGCGTGACCGCCTGTGGCACTTTCTGCGCCAGGGCGGGCTGGGGAATGCGCTGGATTTCTATCGCTGCCTGGCCAGTAGCTACCTGGGCCGCGATTACCCCTGGGCCGAACCGCAAACCCTGTCGCGCACGGCGATTTATCACCCCCGCATCGCCAATGCGCGCCTCAGTGACTGGCAGGTGGACTGGAGCACCGATTGGCCGGTGGCAGCGGTGCTGTTCTACCGCTCGCACTTGCAGGCGGCCAATACCGCTTTTATCGACGTGTTCTGCCAGCGCTTGCAGGCGGCGGGCCTGAATCCGCTGCCAATGGCGGTGGCCAGTTTGAAGGAGACCGGCTGCCTGACGGTGGTCGAGGATCTGCTGGATGAGGTGCAGGCGGCGGTGATACTGAACACCACCGGCTTTGCCCAATCCAGCCCGGAAACGCCCCATTTGCGGCCGTTTCGCCGCAATATCCCGGTGATCCAGGCCATCTGCGCCCAGGACAACCAACCCGGTTGGGAAGCCAGCGAACAAGGCCTTGGCCCGCGCGACCTGGCGATGCACATTGCCTTGCCGGAACTGGACGGGCGCATCATCAGCCGCCCGATCAGCTTCAAGGACCTGGCCTGGCGCAGCGAGCGCAGCCAGTCGGACGTGGTGTGCTACCGCGCAGCCCCCGAACGCATGGACTTTGTGGCCGAACTGGCGCGGCGCTGGGTCGAACTGGCCCGGGTGCCGAATGCAGAGAAACGCATCGCCCTGATCCTTGCCAACTACCCGACGCGCGACGGGCGCATCGGTAACGGCGTGGGCCTGGATACGCCGGCTGCGGCTTTGAATATCCTGCTTGCCCTGCAAACCAAGGGTTATCCGCTGCCGCTCACGTTGCCGGACAGCGGCACCGCCTTGATCCACGAGCTGCTCGGCGGTGTGACCAACGACCTCGACAGCCTCGACCTGCGCCCCTGCCATCAAAGCCTGGGGCTGGACGATTACCAGGCGATGTTCAATCGCTTGCCCGAGGCCAACCGCCAGGCTGTGCTGGAACGCTGGGGCACACCCCATAACGATCCGATGTGCCGCGACGGGCGTATGATGATCGCCGGCCTGCGCCTGGGCCTGACCTTTGTCGGCATCCAGCCGGCGCGGGGTTACCAGGTGGATGCCAGCGCGGTGTACCACGACCCGGACCTGGTGCCGCCCCACGCTTACCTGGCGTTTTATTTCTGGCTGCGCCACACCTACGGCGCCCACGGCGTGATCCACGTGGGCAAGCATGGCAACCTGGAATGGCTGCCGGGCAAAGGCGTCGGGCTGTCGGAGAACTGCTGGCCGGATGCGTTGCTGGGGCCGCTGCCCAATATCTACCCGTTTATCGTCAACGACCCGGGCGAGGGCGCCCAGGCCAAGCGCCGCACCCAGGCGGTGATCATCGATCACTTGATGCCGCCGCTGACCCGCGCCGAGACTTACGGCCCGCTGCGTAACCTGGAACTGTTGGCGGATGAGTATTACGAAGCGCAGTTGCTCGACCCGCGCCGCGCCCTGGAACTGCAAAAGGACATCCTCAAGCTGGTGCGCGAAACCCGCATCGATCAGGAGCTTGCGCTGGATAACGAGGCCGACGCAGCCGTGTGGCTGCCGCGCCTGGACACCTACCTGTGTGACCTGAAGGAATCGCAGATCCGCGACGGCCTGCATATCTTTGGCGAATCGCCCGAGGGGCGCCTGCGTATCGATACCTTGTTGGCCCTGCTGCGCATCCCGCGTGGCGACGGGCGCGGCCCGCAATCAAGCCTGCTGCGCGTGTTGGCCAAGGCCTTCGAGCTGGGCTTTGACCCGCTCGATTGCGCCCTGGCCGAACCCTGGACCGGGCGCCGCCCCGACGTGTTGCAGAAGATCGACGGGCAGTTGTGGCGCACCGCCGGCGATACTCGCGAGCGTCTGGAGCTGTACGCGGCGCGGTTGATCGAACAGGCACTGGAAGGGCCCCTCGAACAGCTTGAGGAGCCCGGCTGGGAAGATGTGAAATCCGTGGTCGAAAGCCTGCGCATCGTCGTCGCACCGCGCCTGGATGCCTGTGGCCCGGCGGAAATGCGCGGCTTGCTGGATGCCTTGGACGGTCGTTTCGTACCGGCGGGGCCTAGCGGCGCACCGAGCCGTGGGCGCCTCGATGTGCTGCCGACCGGGCGTAACTTTTTCACCGTCGATGTGCGTAACCTGCCCACCACCACTGCCTGGCGTATCGGCTTCCAGTCCGCCAACCTGATGCTTGAGCGGCACCTGCAGGACCATGGTGACCATCTGCGCCAGCTCGGGCTTTCGGTGTGGGGCACCGCGACCATGCGCACCGGCGGTGACGACATCGCCCAGGCCATGGCGTTGATGGGCGTGCGACCGGTATGGGCCACGGGCAGCCAGCGTGTCGATGACTTTGAAATCCTGCCCATCAGCTTGCTCGACCGCCCGCGAGTTGACGTTACGTTGCGGGTGTCCGGGTTCTTCCGCGATGCCTTCGCCAACCTGATCCGCTTGTTCGATGCTGCGGTGCAGGCGGTCGCGGCGCTGGATGAACCGGACGACCTAAACCCCCTGGCGGCTAAGGTGCGCAGCGAGCGTGAGGCGCTGTGCAAGTCTGGCCTGGATGAAGAGGCTGCGGCCAGGCAGGCCGGCTGGCGCATTTTCGGGGCTAAGCCCGGTGCCTATGGCGCGGGCGTGCAGGGCGCCATTGACGCTCGCCTGTGGCAAAGCCGCGCAGACCTGGCCGAGGTCTACCTCAATTGGGGTGGCTACGCCTATGGTGGCTCTGATGAAGGCACTGCGGCCCGTGAACAGTTCGCCCAGCGCCTGAGCCAGGTGCAGGCCGTGTTGCAGAACCAGGACAACCGCGAGCACGACTTGCTCGACTCCAATGACTACTACCAATTCCAGGGCGGCATGCTCGCGGCCGTGGAAACCCTCAGTGGCAGCAAGGCTGCCAGCTATCATGGCGATCACAGCCAGCCGGACCTGCCGAAGATCCGCACGCTGAAGGAAGAGCTGAACCGGGTGATCCGCTCCCGCGCGGCCAATCCCAAGTGGATCGAAGGGGTCAAGCGCCACGGCTACAAAGGCGCGTTCGAGATGGCGGCAACGGTGGACAATCTGTTTGCCTTTGACGCCACTACTGCGCTGATCGACGATCACCAATATGCAATGCTGGCCGATGCCTACCTGCTCGACCCCGACACCCGGGCGTTTGTGCAACAGCACAACCCCGACGCCCTGCGCGACATGACCGAACGCATGCTGGAAGCCCAGCAGCGTGGCATGTGGCAGGAACCGGGGGCCTACCGCGAGGCATTGGAAAACCTGTTGCTGGACATAGAAGAAGACAGTTGATGACTGACATCCCCCATTTCCCACTGTCGGCAGTGGTCGGCGCCGACGACCTGAAGCTTGCCCTGTGCCTGACCGCCATCGACCCGAAGATCGGTGGCGTGCTGATCGAAGGCCCGCGCGGCATGGCCAAGTCCACCCTGGCCCGTGGCTTGGCGGACCTGTTGGCCAGCGGGCAGTTCGTCACCTTGCCGTTAGGCGCCACCGAAGAGCGTTTGGTCGGCACCCTGGACTTGGATGCGGCGCTGAGCGAAGGCCGCGCGCAGTTTTCCCCGGGCGTGCTGGCCAAGGCTGACGGTGGCGTGTTGTACGTGGATGAAGTCAACCTGCTGCCCGATCACCTGGTGGACTTGTTGCTCGACGTCGCCGCCAGTGGCACCAATCTGATCGAGCGAGATGGCATCTCCCACCGGCACTCGGCGCGTTTTGTGCTGATCGGCACGATGAACCCGGAAGAGGGCGAGTTGCGCCCGCAGTTGCTGGATCGGTTTGGTTTTAACGTGGCATTGAGCGGGCAGACTTTGCCGACCGAGCGCGGGCAGATCATTCGCCGGCGCCTGGATTTCGATAGCGACCCCGGCGCTTTCTGCGCGCAGTGGGCTGACCAGCAAGCGGCGCTGCGTGCGCGTTGCACCGAGGCCCGTGCACGCCTGGAAAGCATCGCCCTGGATGACCAGGCCCTGGCGCAGATTACCGAGCGCTGCTTTGCCGCCGGTGTCGACGGCCTGCGTGCCGATCTGGTGTGGTTGCGCGGCGCGCGGGCCCATGCGGCGTGGCGCGGGGCTGCGGCCATCGCCGAAGAAGATATAGAGGCGGTTGCCGAATTTGCCCTGCGCCATCGTCGCCAGGAGCAAGCACCGCCTGCCAGCAGGCCCGATCAGGGCCAGGCGCCCCAGCCTTCAGATAGCGCGTCGGGCCAGGGCCAATGGGGCGACATGCCCGCACCCGCATTGCCCACCGGTGCTCGCCGAGAAGTGCCTAGCTGGCCAAAAAAGTCCTAGGCATCCGCCCCCGACCTGACACGGGGGCGGATGCCCGTCCCAAAGCAGGGCGACTGGACAGGGGCCGCCAGGGCAAGGCGCGCAGCGCGCAGCAGGGCTCGGTCAACTGGCCGGGTACCTTGCTGGGAGGGCGGCCGCAATCCCGTGAAGACTTGCGCTACCACCTGCGCAGCCGCTCGGCCCATGAACTGTGGCTGGTAATTGTCGATGCGTCAGCGTCCACTCGGCGGCACCAGGCCTTGAGCGATGCCAAGGGCTTGCTCGCGCAGGTGTTCGACGACGCCTATCGGCAGCGGGCGCGCATGGCGCTGCTGACGGCCAGCGGGCAGGTGCCGAACTGGCAGGTCCAAGGCTTGAAAGCGGCGAAAGGCCTGGGGCGTTGGTTGGATGGGCTGGGCGCGGGCGGTGGTACGCCGCTGCTGGCGGCGTTGACCGAGGCTGGGCATTGGCTGGCGGCGCGGCGCAAGCGGTATCCGGCTGAGCAGCAGCGGTTGCTGGTGATTACCGATGGCCGGCTCAAAGATATCGGTCACTTGCCGGTGCTGGATTGCCTGGGGCTGTTGGTGGATATCGAACGTGGGCCGATCCGGCTGGGGCGGGCGCGGGAGCTGGCCGCCGGGTTGCAGGTGGATTATCGGCATATTGATAGCCTGTAGCGCTGCTGCTACCGCTATCGCGAGCAAGCCAGCTCCCACAGTTGACCGAGTACGTCCTTTGGAATGCGCCTGAATGTGGGAGCTGGCTTGCCTGCGATAAGGCCCTCAAACCCACCGCAAAACTATCAGCTAGCCCCCGGTACATTCGGCCAAAGATCCGCCACCAAAAACAGCCGCTCCGCTTCCTGCCAATCCCCGCCGTTGTGCATCATGCGCACCAACAATTGCGCCGGCGCCATCGGATCAAGGTCGGCCAGCCAGCGCTGCATCTGCTCCTCACTCCAGATTTTCCCTGCCGGGTAATGCGCCGGCGCGAGCCAGGCATGGCGGGGCAGGGGTTGCCAGCGGCCCGGCGGGCTGGCATTGATAAAAGCCAGCCAATCGCGCTGATGCAACCAGCTCCCACGCAAATGCTGTGGATGGGCACCGAGGGGCGGTTCGGCCTCGCCGGGCCAGGGGTACAGCAGGTAGCCGCCGAGCCACAGATGGGCGGTGAAATCCCTAATATCCAGGGCCGCCAGCATCTGCCGGCTTTGCGCGCTCGCCGAGATGGGCAGTTGATGGTCGGCCAGATGGGCCAGCTTGCGGTCCAGGCGGTCGTGACAACCGGGGCCCAGCCATTGCGCGGTATCACGGCCGTCGCCCTCTTGCGGGCCTAGGTAGAGCTTGATCGCCAGTTCCAGATGATGCACCCCGTCACGGTCGCGCAGCAGCATGTCCAGTTCCCCCAGGGTATGGCCGGCCTGGCGGATAGGCAGGTTGGCCGCGAGCAATTCCACGCCGGGCGCGTGTTGCACGGCAAATTGCCACAGGCGTTCGTAATACAGGCCCAGGCGCCGGGTACGTGCCAGGCTCAGCCAGTGCAGCAGGGGGCTGCTGTCCTGGTCCAGTTGCCGCAGCCATTGTTCCAGTGCCGCGGGTTGCTGCACCCAATCGCTGCCGGCCAGGGGATGGCGTTGCGGCCAGGGTGTTTGTTCCAGCATCGGCGGGGCGAGGATCACCCACGCCAGGTCCCGCACTTCGGGATGACGCAATTGACGGGGCAGGTACTGCAGGTCGGGAAACGGATTCATGGTCCGAGCATAGCTGTTTCCTACTCGCTGCGGGACCGTGGCGGGTGTTGAGAACCGTTGTCGTCTGGGCCCCGTGGCGACAAAGGATTTTGTCTAATGCGGCCTTTCGCCCATAATCGTTCTTTTTGCCAGACCCAAACCCTGCAGGAGCCCCATGGAGCAATTTCGCAATATCGGCATCATCGGTCGCCTGGGCAGTACCCAGGTTCTGGACACGGTCCGCCGGCTGAAAAAGTTTCTGCTTGAGCGCCACCTGCATGTGATCCTCGAAGACACCATCGCCGAGATTCTGCCGGGCCACGGCCTGCAGACCTCATCGCGCAAAATGCTCGGTGAAGTCTGCGACATGGTGATCGTGGTCGGCGGCGACGGCAGCCTGCTGGGCGCCGCCCGGGCCCTGGCGCGGCATAACGTGCCGGTGCTGGGGATCAACCGGGGCAGCCTGGGGTTCCTCACCGATATCCGCCCTGACGACCTGGAAGTCGAAGTGGCCAAGGTGCTGGACGGCCACTACCTGGTAGAAAACCGCTTCCTGCTGCAAGCCGAAGTGCGCCGCCATGGCGAAGCCATCGGCCAGGGCGATGCCCTCAACGATGTGGTGCTGCACCCCGGCAAGTCGACGCGGATGATCGAGTTCGAGCTGTACATCGACGGCCAGTTCGTTTGCAGCCAGAAGGCCGACGGCCTGATCGTCGCCACGCCCACCGGTTCCACGGCCTATGCGCTGTCAGCCGGCGGGCCGATCATGCATCCCAAGCTCGATGCCATTGTGATCGTGCCGATGTACCCCCATATGTTGTCGAGCCGGCCGATTGTGGTCGATGGCAACAGTGAGCTGAAAATCGTGGTCTCCAAAGACATGCAGATCTACCCGCAAGTCTCCTGTGACGGGCAGAACCACTTTACCTGCGCCCCCGGTGACACCATCACCGTGAGCAAAAAAGCGCAGAAGCTGCGGTTGATCCACCCGCTGGATCACAACTACTACGAAGTGTGCCGCACCAAGCTGGGCTGGGGCAGCCGCTTGGGGGGTGGAGGCGACTGATGCTCGATCCCGCGCGTAGCTACGACCTGATTGGTGACGTGCACGGTTGCGCTCATACCCTTGAGCACCTGCTCGACCAGATGGGTTACCACAAGCAGGGCGGCACCTGGCGCCATCCCTCCCGCATGGCGGTGTTCCTCGGCGATATCATCGACCGTGGCCCGCGCATCCGCGAGGCACTGCATATCGTCCACGACATGGCCGAAGCCGGCCAGGCGCTGTGCATCATGGGCAACCATGAGTTCAACGCCCTGGGCTGGAGCACCCTGGCGCCGCCCGGCAGTGGCAAGCAGTACGTGCGTGAACATTCGCCACGCCACGCGCGGCTGATCCACGAGACCCTGACCCAGTTTGAACACCACCCCGGCGACTGGCATGACTTCCTCGGCTGGTTCTACGACATGCCGTTGTTTGTCGATGCCGGGCGTTTTCGCGTGGTGCACGCCTGCTGGGATGCGGGGCTGATCGAACCGCTGCGCGGGCAGTTCCCCGACGGCTGTATCGACGAGCATTTCCTGCAGGCGGCGGCGGTGCCGGGCAGCTTTGCCTGCAATGCCTTCGATCGCCTGCTGCGCGGCACCGATATGCGCCTGCCGGACGGCCTGACGCTGACCGGTGGCGATGGCCTGACCCGTTCGTTCTTTCGCACCAAGTTCTGGGAAGACGACCCGAAGACCTACGGCGATATTGTGTTCCAGCCCGATGCCTTGCCCGACCCGGTGGCCCGTACGCCGTTGTCCTCGACCGAGAAAAACTCCCTGCTGCGCTATGGGGTGGATGAGCCGCTGCTGTTTGTCGGCCACTACTGGCGCAGTGGCAAACCGGCGCCGATCCGCCCGAACCTGGCCTGCCTGGACTACAGCGCAGTGCTCTACGGCAAGCTGGTGGCGTATCGCCTGGATCAGGAAACCTGCCTGGACCCCAACAAGTTCGTATGGGTCGATGTCGAGCGCCCTGAGGTGATTCATGAGTAACGTGGCCGTTTTACGCTTGCCGCTGACGGTTGACCTGGCTGGATTCGTCAAACTGTTGCAGCGCATGCAGGTGCCCCATCGCGTCAGCGAAGAGGCCGGCGAGCAGGTGCTCTGGGTGCCGGACGCGATCAGCGAAGACGTGCGCAGCCTGTATCAGCGTTTCCCTGCCGGCGATCCGCACCAGCAGCTGGATATTCCCCAGGAACCGGTAGCCAAGCGCGCCGGTTTTCTCCAGCAGTTGCGCCACAGCCCACTGACCGCGGGTGTGTTGCTGCTGAGCCTGATCGTCGGTGCGGTCACGATGCTTGGCGACAACTTGCAAGCCATGAGCTGGCTGACGTTCCTGAATTTCCACGTGGCCGGTGAATACCTGTACTTCACGCCCCTGGCCGACAGCCTGGCGGCGGGGCAGTGGTGGCGGTTGGTGACGCCGATGCTGATCCATTTCGGCATCCTCCACCTGGCGATGAATGGCATGTGGTACTGGGAACTGGGGCGGCGGATCGAGGCGCGCCAAGGCAGTATCAACCTGCTGGGCCTGACGTTGCTGTTCAGCCTGGCCTCCAACTACGCGCAATACACCTTTGGCGGCCCGGGCCTGTTCGGCGGCTTGTCTGGCGTGTTGTACGGCTTGCTCGGCCATTGCTGGATCTACCAGATGCTCGCGCCCAACCCGGCGTATCGCCTGCCGCGTGGCGTGCTGGTGATGATGCTGGTGTGGCTGGTGCTGTGCCTGTCGGGCCTGGTCTCGATGATCGGCTTCGGCGAAATCGCCAATGCGGCCCATGTCGGCGGCCTGGTGGCGGGTTGCATCACCGGTTTGCTCGGCGGGTTGTACAGCCGCCATAAACGTAACGCTTGAATCTCTGCCCATTATTTAAAGGAAGAGTCTTATGTCCTCTTTTGCTGAAATGATCGAAAACATCACCCCGGATATCTACCAGAGCCTCAAGCTCGCCGTGGAAATCGGCAAATGGTCCGATGGCCGCAAGCTCACCGCCGAACAGCGTGAGCTGTCGTTGCAGGCGATGATCGCCTGGGAGCTGCAAAACCTGCCGGAAGACCAGCGCACCGGCTACATGGGCCCGCAGGAATGCCAATCGAAGTCGACCCCGGTGGAAAACATACTGTTCAAGTCGGATGCCATCCATTGATTGAGATTGGCCGTGGTGCAGTCAGCAAGATGTCGGCGCAACTGGGTTCGCCGACCGTTCAATACGCTTTTCGTCTGGGCGACACCGAGGTGCCGGTCAATCCGTTGATTGGCACTCATGTGCGCCTGGAATACCTCGGTGCGATCCACTGCACCCACTGCGGGCGCAAGACCAAGACCAGCTTCAGCCAGGGCTATTGCTACCCGTGCATGACCAAGCTGGCCCAGTGCGACCTGTGCATCATGAGCCCCGAGCGCTGCCATTTCGATGCCGGCACCTGCCGCGATCCGGCCTGGGGCGAAAAATTCTGCATGACCGACCATGTGGTGTACCTGGCGAACTCGTCGGGGATCAAGGTCGGCATTACCCGCGCCACCCAACTGCCCACGCGTTGGCTGGACCAGGGCGCGAGCCAGGCATTGCCGATCATGCGCGTGGCCACGCGCCAGCAATCGGGCTTTGTCGAAGATGTGCTGCGCAGCCAGGTCGCCGACAAGACCAACTGGCGCGCCTTGCTCAAGGGTGACGCGGCAGCGGTAGACCTTGCGCAGGTACGCGACGAGCTGTTCGTCTCCTGCGCCGACGGCCTGCTGCAATTGCAGGAACGCTTCGGCCTGCAGGCCATCCAACCGGTAACCGATATCGAGCCCCTCGAAATCCGCTACCCGGTGGAGCAATATCCAACCAAGATCGTCAGCTTCAACCTGGATAAGAACCCGATTGCCGAAGGCACGCTGTTGGGGATCAAGGGCCAATACCTGATCTTCGATACCGGCGTTATCAATATTCGTAAATACACGGCTTACCAGCTCGCCGTGCATCAGTAGAAGGATTTCACGCATGCGCACCGAACAACCGAAGATGATTTACCTGAAGGACTATCAGGCGCCCGAGTACCTGATCGACGAGACCCACCTGACCTTCGAGTTGTTCGAGGACCATAGCCTGGTCCACGCGCAGCTGGTGATGCGCCGCAATCCCGAGCGCGGCACCGGCCTGCCGCCGCTGGTACTCGATGGCCAGCAGTTGGAACTGCTGAGCGTGGCCCTGGGTGACCAGGAACTGAGCGCCGCCGACTACCAGTTGAGCGACAGCCATCTGACGTTGCAACCGACCAGCGAGCGCTTCACGGTCGACACCAGCGTGCGCATCCATCCGCAAACCAACACCGCCCTGGAAGGCTTGTACAAGTCCGGCGGCATGTTCTGCACCCAATGCGAGGCCGAAGGTTTTCGCAAGATCACCTACTACCTGGACCGCCCGGACGTGATGAGCACGTTCACCACCACCGTGATCGCCGAGCAACACCGCTATCCGGTGCTGCTGTCCAACGGCAACCCGATTGCCAGCGGCCCCGGCGAAGACGGCCGGCACTGGGCGACCTGGGAAGACCCGTTCAAGAAACCGGCCTACCTGTTCGCCCTGGTGGCCGGCGACCTGTGGTGCGTCGAAGACACCTTCACCACCATGAGCCAGCGCACCGTCGCTCTGCGCATCTATGTCGAGCCGGAAAACATCGACAAGTGCCAGCACGCCATGAACAGCCTGAAGAAGTCCATGCGCTGGGATGAAGAGGTCTACGGTCGCGAATACGACCTGGATATCTTCATGATCGTCGCGGTCAACGATTTCAACATGGGCGCCATGGAAAACAAGGGCCTGAACATCTTCAACTCCAGCGCCGTGCTGGCCCGCGCCGAAACCGCGACCGACGCCGCGCACCAGCGGGTAGAAGCCATCGTCGCCCACGAATACTTCCACAACTGGTCGGGCAACCGCGTGACCTGCCGCGACTGGTTCCAGCTGTCGCTCAAGGAAGGTTTCACGGTATTCCGCGATTCGCACTTCTCCGCCGACATGAACTCGGCCACCGTCAAGCGTATCCAGGATGTGGCCTACCTGCGCACTCACCAATTCGCTGAAGATGCAGGGCCGATGGCCCACGCCGTGCGCCCGGACAGCTTTATCGAGATTTCCAACTTCTACACCCTGACCGTGTACGAAAAGGGTTCGGAAGTAGTCGGCATGATCCACACCTTGCTCGGTCCCGAGGGTTTCCGCAAAGGCAGCGACCTGTACTTTGAGCGCCACGACGGTCAGGCCGTGACCTGCGACGACTTCATCAAGGCCATGGAAGATGCCAACGGCGCCGACCTGACCCAGTTCAAGCGCTGGTACAGCCAGGCCGGCACCCCACGCCTGGTGGTGAGCGAGTCCTACGACGCTGGCGCTAAAACCTACAGCCTGACCTTGCGCCAGAGCTGCCCGCAAACCCCGGACAACGTGGAAAAACTGCCGTTCGTGATTCCCGTGGCCCTGGGCCTGCTGGATGCCAAGGGCGTCGACCTACCGTTGCGTCTGGCCGGTGAAGCCGCTGCGCAGGGCACCTCGCGGGTATTGTCGGTGACTGAAGCCGAGCAGACATTCACCTTCGTCGATATCGCCGAACAGCCGTTGCCGTCGCTGTTGCGCGGCTTCTCGGCACCGGTGAAGCTGAGCTTCCCCTACAGCCGTGACCAGTTGATGTTCCTGATGCAGCACGACAGTGACGGTTTCAATCGCTGGGAGGCGGGCCAGCAACTGGCGGTGCAGGTGTTGCAGGACCTGATCGGCCAACACCAGCAGGGCCAGGCCCTGGTGCTCGATCAACGGTTGGTCAACGCACTGCGTAGCGTGCTGAGCGATGAAAGCCTGGACCAGGCCATGGTCGCGGAAATGTTGTCGTTGCCGGGCGAGGCCTACCTGACCGAAATCAGCGAAGTGGCTGACGTCGACGCGATCCACGCCGCCCGCGAGTTTGCGCGCCAGCAGTTGGCCGACCAACTGTTCGAAGGCTTGTGGCTGCGCTACCAGGCCAACCGCGACCTGTCGCGCAACACGCCTTACGTGGCCTCGGCCGAGCACTTCGCGCGCCGCGCCCTGCAGAACATCGCGCTGTCGTACTTGATGCTCAGCGGCAAGCCAGAAGTGCTGGCCGCAACCCTGGAGCAGTTCGACGCGTGTGACAACATGACCGAACGCCTGACGGCACTGGCGGTGCTGGTCAACTCGCCGTTCGACGCCGAGAAGGCCAAGGCCCTGCAAGTGTTTGCCGAGAACTTCAAGGACAACCCGCTGGTCATGGACCAATGGTTCAGCGTCCAGGCCGGCAGCGTGTTGCCGGGCGGGCTCGCGCGGGTCAAGGCGCTGATGCAGCACCCGGCGTTCAATATCAAGAACCCGAACAAGGTGCGCGCGCTGGTCGGCGCCTTCGCCGGGCAGAACCTGATCAACTTCCACGCGGCCGATGGCTCGGGCTATCGCTTCCTGGCTGACCTGGTCATCGAGCTGAATGCCTTCAACCCGCAGATTGCCTCGCGGCAGTTGGCGCCGTTGACCCGCTGGCGCAAATACGACAGCGCCCGCCAGGCGCTGATGAAGGCGGAACTGGAGCGCATCCGCGGTTCGGGCGAGCTGTCCAGCGATGTGTTCGAGGTGGTCAGTAAAAGCCTCGCATGACGCCTGACTCACCGCTGGCTGCCTACCAACAGGCCCTGGCCGATGGTTTTGTGGCTGACGACGCGCAACGCCGAGCGGTTGAGGCGTTGCAGGCCTGCCATGCGGCATTGCACCAAGCCGCCGACGCACCGGTCACCGGGGTTTATCTGTGGGGGCCGGTAGGGCGGGGCAAGACCTGGCTGATGGATCAGTTCCACCAGAGCCTGCGGGTGCCTGCGCGACGCCAGCACTTTCATCACTTCATGGGCTGGGTCCATCAACGCCTGTTCCAATTGACCGGCACCCCGGACCCGTTGCAGGCGCTGGCCCGCGAGTTGAGTCGCGAGGTGCGGGTACTGTGTTTCGACGAACTGTTCGTCAATGACATTGGCGACGCAATCATCCTCGGGCGCCTGTTCCAGGTAATGTTCGACGAAGGGGTGGTGATGGTCTGCACGTCCAACCAGCCGCCAGGGCAGTTGTACGCCGATGGGTTCAACCGCGAGCGCTTCGTGCCGGCTATCGAGGCGATCCAGGCGCATATGCAGGTGGTGGCGGTTGATGGCAGTGAAGACCACCGCTTGCATCCGGGCACGGCCGTGCAGCGCTATTGGGTGGATCAACCCGAGGCGTTGGCCAGGGTCTTTGAGGATTTGAGCAAAGGCCAGGCATTAAGCAGTGCACCGGTGAGCGTGGGCTCGCGTGTGATTGCCACGGTGCGGTCCAGCGAAAACATCCTGTGGTGCCGCTACGCTGACCTGTGCGAGCAACCGTTGGCAGCCATGGATTTCATGCTGTTGTGTGATCGCTATCGTGCCATTTTACTGGGCGAAGTCCCCGGCTTGAGCGCCTCGACACGCCCTGGACGGATTGCCCGTGGTACCGAGGATGGCGCCCAGCGCGTGGAGGCGGGCGACCGTGAGTTGCCGGCGCTGTCGGTGCACGACGACAGCGTGCGGCGGTTTATCGCCCTGGTCGATGAGTGCTACGACCGCAAGGTGGCGCTGTACATCGAAGCCAAGGTGCCCTTGGCTGAGCTATACACCGAGGGTTACCTGGAATTTGCATTCCGCCGCACCCTCAGTCGTTTGCAAGAGATGCAGTTGCAACGTTTTGGTCAGTGATGGCTATTTGCCCATGCTCACTGGCGTTTACTTGTTGGCTTTTTCCCGCGCCAACTTGTAGTTAATCTCCTTCATCTAACGCCTACACCGCGCTTACAATCGAGCTTTTGCGGGGAGCTCATCCCTGCCGGGCAGTTATCGAGGAAGGAAATGGAAGCCGCAGAAATACTGGTACTGCAAGCCAGCTACAGCAACCCCGTGCACGCCGAGGCCCTTGGCCTGTTGCTCAACCACTATGCACAAGACCCCATGGGCGGCGGCCACGCCTTGTCCGCCGACCTGCTGCAACAGTTGCCGGCGGAACTGGCCAAGCGCCCCCATGCGTTCAGCGTGCTGGCCTTTGTCGGCGGGGAGCCGGCCGGGTTGGTCAACTGTTTCGAGGGGTTCTCGACCTTTGCCTGCCGGCCGCTGGTCAACGTGCATGACGTGGTCGTCAAGGAAGCATTCCGGGGGCTGGGCCTGAGCCAGAAAATGTTGCAAAAGGTCGAGGAAATCGCCCGCCAGCGTGGTTGCTGCAAGATCACCCTGGAAGTGTTGGAAGGTAATGCCGTGGCACAGGCGTCGTACCGCAAGTTTGGGTTCGACGACTCAATCTTCGACCCGGCCCATGGCCGCATGCTGTTCTGGAGCAAGGTCCTCTAACGGATCATTCCCACGCTCTGCGTGGGAATGATCGGGGGTGGGGTTAGCTCTTGGGTTGCTCGGCGTCCCGCGCCTGTTCGGCAGATCCGGATTCAGTGCCCTTGGCATCGGCAGCCGCGGTCTGTTCGGCATCGCCGTGGATTTGCTTCTGGACGAAGCTGAAGTTGTTGAAGTGCTCCTTCACGCGTTCCCCGCCGCCTTCAGCGAAGGCCGCAGCCGAGGTCAGGCCCAATAGGCCGGTGAGCATCAAGGTGGAAAGTTTCATCGCATGTATTCCCATTAAAAGTGACCGGTATCTGCACCGTCCCTGATCAGATTTATGGGAATAGTTTGTAGGACGCTTATTAAGTGCGGGTTAACGTCACGCCCCTCCAGAATTAACGTGAGGGGCGGGGTCATTTACTTCAGCACCACATTCTGGGGGCCGGTACTGGCCTTGGGCTTGATCAGGCTGAAGTCGATCAAGGCCTTCTGCGGACGCTGGTAGGGATCGCCAATCAGCAACGGCCGTGGCTTGAAGCTATCACTGACCAGGCTGCGGCTGCGGTCCAGTTCGTCGAAGCTCAAGCCGGCCAGGTCAGCCCAGGTGTGAATCAACTGCGAACTGCTGTACGGACGTTGCACATCACCCTGCATATTCCAGTCGTGGGTGGCGCGCCACTTCGGCGAGGCCCAGGTCATGAAGGGGATGGTGTACATCGGCGCCGTCGGCTTGCCCTCGTTGCGGCCCAGGGTGTCGTGGCCTGCCGAGTCGAACACATCCTCGCCGTGGTCGGACAGGTACAGCAGGAACCCATTGGGGTCGGTCTTGGCGTAATCCTTGATCAGGCTCGACACCACGAAGTCGTTGTAGCGCACCGCATTGTCATAGCTGTTGTAGGTCGGCAACTGGTCGTCACGCACGCCGTCCGGCACGCCCTGGCGGTCGGTAAAAGTGTCGAAGCTTGGCGGGTAGCGGTACTGGTAGCTCATGTGGGTGCCCAGCAGGTGAACCACGATCAGCTTGCGCTCGGCCTTGTCGGCGAGGGCCTTGGAGAACGGCTCCAGCACGTCGCCATCGTACTGGCGGGCGTTCTGGTTGCGGTTGTTGTTGAGGTACACCTGCTCGTCGGCCTGCTCGGAGAACGTCGTGAGCATGGTATTGCGCTTGGTCATGGTCTGCTGGTTGGTGATCCAGAAAGTCTTGTAGCCGGCCTGTTTCATCATGCTGACGATGGATGGGGTCTTGAGGTACAGGTCTGGATGCTCTTCGTCGGCAAAGGTCAGCACCTGTTGCAGCGCCTCGATGGTATAGGGACGCGGGGTGATGACGTTGTCGAACACGTCCAGTTGGTCACGCAGCTTGTCCAGCTCCGGCGTGGTCTTGCGGGGGTAGCCGTAGAGGCTCATGCGCTGGCGGTTGGTGGACTCGCCGATCACCAACACAAGCGTCGACGGTTGGCCGGCCATGCTGTCCTTGAAGTTGCTCAGGGGCGGGATCTTGCTGACGTTGTCGAGCATGCCCTGCATGTTGTTCAACTGCTGGGTGTAGCGACGATAGGCGACGATCATCTGCCATGGCACTGCAGGTTCGACACGGGTTTCGAAACCATCGATGGCCCGCTCCAGGGTGTCGTTGGTAGCGATCTGCTTGGCCAGCGGATAACCGACGATCGCCAGCACTATGGCGGTGGCTGCGACCATCGCCCGGCCCCGGGGCAGGTAGACCGGGCGTATGCGGGTCCAGAGGAAGATGGCCAGGGCGGTGTGCGCAATGAAGGCCAGTACGATCCACCAGGCAAAATACTGGGTGGCGTACTCGCCGGCTTCAGAGATGTTCGACTCGAACATGATGAAGATGACGCTCTGGGAAAATTCCTGCTGGTAAATAAAGAAATAGCCCAGGCTGGCCATGGAACAGGCCCACAACACAACACCGATCAAACCGGCCAGCAGCCGGGCGCGACGTGGGAATAGCAGCATGGGTGCCAACCACAGCGCGCTCATGAAGAACGCCTGGCGGAAGCCACTGAAACCGGAGGTGCCGGTCAGTTGGATCAGCAGTTGGGTAATGCCTGAGAAATACCAGAAAAACAGGAACATCCAGCCAAAACCTGCCCAATCAAACCCTTTTGCAGACTTCGTGCTGCGTTTGTACATCGCCATGCAGCGCTCCAACCCAATAATTACCACCGCCCATGCGTGAGGCGGCGTTCTGGCGGAGGATTATCGGGAAGGGCTGGTGAAAACTTCGTGAGTTGGATCTGAGGGAACGATCCTTTAAGGCGCCGGCAGGCCAGCGCCTACAAGGGCTCAGCAACTGATGGCTTGATTCGCGAGTTGGGCCTGCAACTGCGCGCGCAGACGGATGACTTCCTGTTGCAACTGCTCGCGTTCGTCTTTCAACTGGCGCAACTCGTCGCGGCGGACGGTGACGTAGAGGGTCTGTGGCGGGCGTGTCATCTGTGCAGTGCGCATTGCTTACCTCGCAAATAGCCGGTGTGTCGCGGTGCCAGAGCGCTTGAGTCGAGGCCCTCGGCAGGAGTCAGGGGGCGATTCTGATTTCTTTTTCAGCTCAAGGGAACTTTTTTATTTTTCAGGGTCGTTGTGACTTTTCAGGCGGTGATGGTGAAACGATGGCCCCTTTTTCTGATGAAACTAGTGCGATTGGCGCCGGACTAATTCGTCATTGCGCTATAAACTGTGTCACACATTTTTTTATTTGTAGTTGGGAGCATCAATACATGCAACTGGGGATTATTGGACTAGGCCGCATGGGCGGGAATATTGCGCGCCGCTTGATGCTCAATGGGCATACCACCGTGGTCTACGACCGCAATGAAGCATTCGTAAAAGGCTTGAGTGAAGAGGGCGCGACCGGCGCTGCCGATCTGGCCGCCCTGGTGGCCGGCCTGCAAAAGCCGCGGGCCGTCTGGGTCATGTTGCCGGCGGGCGAACCCACTGAAACCACGATCAACGACCTGAGCCAATTGATGGAACCCGGCGATGTCATCATCGACGGCGGCAACACCTTCTATAAGGATGACGTGCGTCGCGGCAAGGCCCTGGCGCAAAAGGGCCTGCACTACATCGACGTCGGCACTTCCGGTGGCGTCTGGGGCCTGGAGCGTGGCTACTGCATGATGATTGGTGGCGACGCCGAGACCGTCAAGCACCTGGACCCGATCTTCGCCACCCTGGCCCCGGGCCTGGGCGACATCCCGCGCACCAAGGACCGTACCGCCACCGACGACCGTGCCGAGCGTGGCTATATCCACGCCGGCCCAGCCGGTTCCGGGCACTTCGTGAAGATGATCCACAACGGCATCGAGTACGGAATGATGCAGGCGTTTGCCGAAGGTTTTGACATTCTCAAGACCAAGAATTCGGAAAACCTGCCGCCAGAACAGCGTTTTGACCTGAACGTGGCCGATATCGCCGAAGTCTGGCGCCGTGGCAGCGTCGTATCCTCCTGGTTGCTGGACCTGACGGCCGATGCCCTGGCGACCGACCCCAAGCTCGACGGTTACTCCGGTTCCGTGGCCGACAGCGGCGAAGGGCGCTGGACCATCGAAGCGGCCATGGAGCAATCGGTACCGGTACCGGTGCTGTCCAACTCGTTGTTCGCCCGGTTCCGTTCGCGCCAGCAAAGCACCTACGGTGACAAGCTGCTGTCGGCCATGCGCTTTGGCTTCGGCGGCCATGTGGAGACTTCCAAAAAATGACGGCCAACGGCAAGAAACCCAAGGCCGAACCCGCTCCACCCACTACCTTGTTCCTGTTCGGCGCCCATGGCGACCTGGTCAAGCGCCTGCTGATGCCGGCGCTGTACAACCTCAGTCGCGATGGCCTGCTGGGCGAGGGCCTGCGGATTGTCGGGGTGGATCACAACGCTATCAGCGATGCCGACTTCGCCAAGAAACTCGAAGACTTCATCCGCACCGAAGCCGCGAGCAAGGTCAAGGGCAATGCCGAACATGCACTGGACCCACAATTGTGGGCCCAGTTGGCCAAGGGCATCAGCTACGTGCAGGGCGATTTCCTGGACGACGGCACCTATGCCGACATCGCCAGCAAAATTGCCGGCAGCGGCACTGGCAACGCGGTGTTCTACCTGGCCACCGCGCCGCGCTTCTTCAGTGAAGTGGTGCAGCGCCTGGGCCGGGCCAACCTGCTGGAGGAAAGCCCCGAGGCTTTCCGCCGCGTGGTGATCGAAAAGCCGTTCGGCTCCGACCTGGCCACCGCCGAGGCGCTGAACGCCTGCCTGCTCAAGGTCATGAGCGAAAAGCAGATCTATCGCATCGACCATTACCTGGGCAAGGAAACGGTACAGAACATCCTGATCAGCCGTTTTTCCAACGTGCTGTTCGAAGCGTTCTGGAACAACCACTACATTGACCACGTGCAGATCACTGCTGCCGAAACGGTCGGCGTGGAAACCCGGGGCAGTTTCTTCGAGAACACGGGCACCCTGCGCGATATGGTGCCCAACCACCTGTTCCAGCTGTTGGCAATGATTGCCATGGAGCCACCCGCTGCCTTTGGCGCCGACGCGGTACGCGGCGAGAAGGCCAAGGTGATTGGCGCGGTGCGCCCTTGGTCCCTGGAGGATGCGCGGGCCAACTCGGTACGCGGCCAGTACACCGCCGGCGAAATCGGCGGCAAGGCGCTGCCGGGCTATCGGCAAGAGGCCAATGTGGCGCCGGACAGCAGCACCGAGACCTTCGTGGCCCTCAAGGTGATGATCGATAACTGGCGTTGGGTCGGCGTGCCGTTCTACCTGCGCACCGGCAAGCGCATGAGCGTGCGCGACACCGAAATCGTCATCTGCTTCAAGCCGGCGCCCTATGCGCAGTTTCGCGACACCGACGTCGATGAACTCAAGCCGACCTACCTGAAGATCCAGATCCAGCCCAATGAAGGCATGTGGTTCGACTTGCTGGCGAAAAAGCCCGGGCCGACCCTGGACATGGCCAACATCCAACTGGGCTTTGCCTACAAGGATTTCTTCGAGATGCAGCCGTCCACCGGCTACGAAACCCTGATCTACGACTGCCTGACCGGTGACCAGACGCTGTTCCAGCGCGCGGACAACATTGAAAACGGCTGGCGTGCGGTGCAGCCGTTTCTCGATGCATGGAAGGAAGACGACGGGATCCAGGCCTACAAGGCCGGCGAAGATGGCCCGGCGGCGGCAGATGAGTTACTGGCCCGCGATGGCCGCGCCTGGCATAGCCTCGGATGAGTGAGGCCGCGATTCAACCCATCCGTTTTTTGTTGAGTGATATGGACGGCACCTTGTTGTTGCCCGATCACAGCCTCAGCCAGCGCACCATCGACGCCGTGCGCGCGCTGCGCGAGGCCGGGGTGTTTTTCAGCCTGGCCACCGGGCGGCCGCCCAGGGCGATGTTGCAGCAGATCGAAGCATTGGGCGTCGACGTGCCCACGGCCGGGTTCAATGGCGGCACCCTGGTCAACCCCGATGGCAGCATCCTGGTCGCGCACCATCTGCCAGAAGAAGCCGCGTTGATCACGTTGGCGCTGTTAGGCGATCAACCCGAAGTAGAAATCTGGGTGTTTGCCGATGGCGACTGGCTGCTGCGTGACCCTGCGGGCCCCATGGTGCCTCGGGAACAGCATGGCTTGGGCTATGCGCCAGTGGTGGTGAAGAGTTTCGAGCCGGTCCTGGGGCGGATCGACAAGATCGTCGCCGCCAGCGCCAATGCCCAGTTGTTGATTGAACTGGAGGCGCAGCTGCAGCCCAAGGTCGCAGGCCTGGCCCAGGTCTCGCGTTCGCAGCCGGTGTATCTCGATATCACCGCGATGCAGGCCAACAAGGGCGATGCCCTGAAAACCCTGGCCGCTCATCTTGGCGTGGCGCTGGAGCACACAGCGGCTATCGGCGATGGCGGCAATGACCCCGCGATGTTCCAGGTGGCCGGGTTATCGATTGCCATGGGCCAGGCCGAAGAGGCGGTCAAGCGTCAGGCCGATGTGGTCACCGGCAGCAATATCGAGGACGGCGCCGCCCAGGCAATTGAGCGGCTTATCCTTCACAGCCAGTAACTGACCGCATACCAGCCCAGCACGCCCATCACCACGGTGTACGGCAGTGCCATCCACACCATGCGCCCGTAGGACAGGCGGATCAGCGGCGCAATCGCCGACGTCAGCAAAAACAGGAATGCCGCCTGGCCATTGGGCGTCGCCACGCTGGGCAGGTTGGTCCCGGTGTTGATCGCAATGGCCAGGGTCTCGAAATGCTCGCGGCTCATATGGCCGGACACAAACGCCTGCTTGACCTCGGTGATATAGATCGTCGCCACGAACACGTTGTCGCTGATGGCGGATAACAGGCCATTGGCAATAAACAGCATGCCCGGCTGTTGTTCGGCGGGCAGTGCCAGTACCCATTGGATCAATGGGGTAAACAGCTGCTGATCATGAATCACCGCGACCACCGCGAAAAACACCACCAGCAACGCAGTAAAGGGCAGGGCGTCCTTGAAGGCATTGCCGATGCGATGTTCTTCGGTAATCCCGGTAAAGGCGGTGATCAGCACGATCACCAGCAGGCCGATCAAGCCAACCTCGGCGACATGAAAGGCCAGGCCGGCGATCAGGATCAGTGCAGCCAGGCCCTGGACAATCAGCGCTGCCCGCTGGCGTGGGGTGCGTTCGGCGTTGTCTTCACGGGCGTAGTTGGCCAGCACCTGGCGCACGTTGTCCGGCAGTAGCGTGCCGTAGCCAAACCAGCGCAGTTTTTCCAGCAGCACGCAGGTGACCAGGCCCGCTACCAGCACCGGCAGCGATACCGGGGCAATCCGCTGGAAGAACTGGCTGAAATTCCAGCCCATCTCATGGCCGATCAACAGGTTCTGTGGCTCGCCTACCAAGGTACACACACCGCCCAGGGCGGTACCGACGGCGCCGTGCATCAACAGGCTGCGCAGGAAGGCGCGAAATTGCTCAAGGTCGGCGTGGTGCAAGCTGGGCAGATGGCGATCGTCGCTGTACTGGCTGTCCTGGCGCGGATCATTGCCCGATGCCACGCGGTGATACACCGAATAGAAGCCCACCGCGGCACTGATAATCACCGCAGTCACCGTCAAGGCATCGAGAAAGGCGGACAGGAAGGCCGACAAAAAGCAGAACATCAGCCCCAGCAGCGCCTTGGAGCGTACGCCCAGCAGCAGGCGCGAAAACAGGAACAGCAGCAAGTCCTTCATAAAGTAGATACCGGCCACCATGAACATCAGCAGCAGGATCACCGGGAAGTTATGCAGCAACTCGTCGTACAGCGCCTGGGGCGTGGTCATGCGCAGCAACAGCGCCTCGACCATCAACAGCCCGCCGGGCATCAACGGGTAGCAGTGCAGCGCCATGGCCAGGGTGAAAATGAACTGGGCCACTAGCAGCCAGCCGGCCGTCACCGGGCCAAATATCCAGAGTACCAAGGGGTTGAGGATCAGGAACGCGAGAATGCAGGCCTTGTACCAACGAGGCGAGTGCCCAAGGAAGTTATGGGCGAAGGCCTGGGCCATTGATCCGGACATGGGGTGCTCCTGGGGGCGAGAAGTGCGCAAGGTGCCCGAGGCTCACTGGAAGATCAAGTGATCATGGCATGGCTGCTATATAAAGAAGGGCGATACGAAAGTTTCAGGCACGCAAAACCCGTGGCGAGGGTTGAACTCACTCGCCACGGGTTTAATAGTCTTAACAAGTTGCAGCCGATATAAGAAGCGACGGTATGTCGCAGTAGCTGCGTTAACTTACTTGGGCATTGCCCAGGATTGAAGTTGATAACCTTCGCCATTCAATTCGGCGCGGGCTTGTAGCAGCAGGGCTTCCAGTTGCTCTGGATCGGAGTAGGTGCTGCTGGAAATCAGTGTGCGTCCGATGCGGGTTTCGGTGCGGTCGATCACGGCCAGGCTAAGTGCGCCAGTACCGTCTTGTAGTGCCCAGGCTACGCATTGAAAGGGTTCAAAGGCATGGCCGGCGATCAGCAGTGCTTCGTTGAAACGGAGCGGGGCGTTCATGGGGTCTTCTCTCTAAGTGCCCAATCAAAAGATGTGCCGTCGGTTGGGCTTACCGTTCGGCTAGTACCTGTACTGATGCACGATGACAGGGTACGGGTCACATGTTAGAGCAAGAAAATTCAACTTTTCGTGATTAACGTCATGTAAGGCGTGATTTTGAACGGTGAATGAAAGATTGCAGTAGTGTTCGTCGCGGGGCTTGATCGCTAAACGCTGTATCGGTGAGGGTTTTATCGCGAAACGATACAAGGGTAGTGTCAAGATCTTGCTAGGGTTATGAGCAGCTCGCCCAAACTGTTGTTTCTAAATAACTTTAATGATTTTGACGCCAAGGAATAGTCATGGTCGTTACACCAGCCCTGCGTCGCTTGCTTGTGGTCGATCCCTGTGACGACTGCCACCAGTTATTGCCTGGTTTGCGGGCGGCTGGCTGGGATGTCGACAGCTGTGCCCTGGAGGCGCTGGGCGAGCGAACCTGTGATGTAGGGCTGTTGCGCCTGCAGCCTTTTCACCTGCAGCGGCCCGAAGCGGTCAAGGAACTGATCAGTCGCAGCGGCACCGAATGGATTGCCGTGCTCAGCCCCGAGATGCTGCGCCTGCAAAATGTTGGCGACTTTGTGTGCGAATGGTTTTTTGACTTCCATACCTTGCCGTTCGATGTGTCGCGCGTCCAGGTCACCCTGGGCCGCGCCTTTGGCATGGCGAGGCTAAGGGGCAAAGGCGTGACCCATGTGGACGAGCCGGAGCATGAGCTGTTGGGTGATAGCCGGCCGATTCGCGAGTTGCGCAAGCTGCTGGCGAAACTGGCGCCCACCGAGTCGCCGATTTTGATCCGTGGCGACAGCGGCACCGGCAAGGAACTGGTGGCCAAGACCCTGCACCGCCAATCCCAGCGCCACGCCAAGCCCTTTGTGGCGATCAATTGCGGGGCGATCCCCGAGCATTTGATCCAGTCCGAACTGTTTGGCCATGAAAAGGGCGCATTCACCGGCGCCCATCAACGCAAGATCGGCCGCATCGAAGCGGCAAATGGTGGCACGCTGTTCCTCGATGAGATCGGTGACCTGCCGATGGAGTTGCAAGCCAACCTGTTGCGCTTTCTTCAGGAAAAGCATATCGAGCGGGTGGGTGGCAGCCAGCCGATCCCGGTGGATGTCAGGGTGCTGGCGGCGACTCACGTCGACCTGGAAGCGGCCATCGAGAAGGGCACCTTCCGTGAAGATTTGTACTACCGGCTCAATGTCCTGCAGGTGGTCACCGCACCGCTGCGCGAGCGGCATGGCGATGTGGGGATGCTGGCCAATCATTTTTCCAGGTTCTACAGCCAGGAGACCGGGCGCCGGCCGCGCAGTTTCAGCGAGGACGCATTGGTCGCCATGGGCAAGCATGGTTGGCCGGGCAATGTACGCGAGCTGGCGAACCGGGTGCGGCGTGGCCTGGTGCTGGCCGAAGGCCGGCAAATCGAAGCGGCCGACCTGGGTTTGCAAAGCCAGCAGGCAATCGTGCTGCCCATGGCGACACTGGAAGACTACAAGCACCGCGCCGAACGCCAGGCGTTGTGCGATGTGCTGAACCGCCATAGCGACAACCTGAGCGTTGCCGCACGGGTGCTGGGGGTTTCCCGGCCGACTTTCTACCGGTTGCTGCACAAACACCAGATCCGCTAGGGCGGGTAAAAAAAGCCCCGTCGCGACCCTTATCGCGGCGGGGCTTTTCCTTTTCTCAAACTCACCATTCCCTGTAGGAGCGTTTAGAAGTAGTACGGGAATTTCAGGCTGAAGGTGAAGTCTGGTGCGTCATCGGTCATGCCGATAGCCAGGTTGGGCACGATGGTCAGGTTTTCGCTGGCGGCAATGGTCATGCCGACGTTGAAATACCCGGCATTGGCGTCACTGGACACAATCGACTGCCAATCACCGCCATCAGGCTTGAGCTTGCTCTTGCGCTGGATCAGGTCCGACACCGAGAACGACATACTCATGCGCTCGTTGAGGGCAAACGCCACCCCCACGCCCAACTGGAAGCTGTCGCCCAGGCGCACTTTGCCACCGATGTTCTGGTTGACGTCACTGCTAATGTCGTCAAACGAGCCCTCGAAATTGTGGGTGTAGGAAATCGAACCGAACAGCACGGCCGGGTCGAAGGTCTTGACCAGGGAGAGCCCCGGGGTGATCGACCATACGCCGTTGCCGGTGGGCAGGTTCTCCGGCACGTACAGGTTGTCGTTGGCCGTCGAGCGCACCAGCTTGATCCCGAAAGGCTCCTTGCCGGTGGGGGCTTTGACGCGGACCGACACCACGGCATCGGGCATCGTCGGCGATTCGTCGAGGAACTTGTAGGCAATCCCGAAGTTGACGTCGCCGATGGTCGGATCCCGGCTCACGCTCTCTTCGGAAGTGGCCTGCGGGTCACCGCCACTGGCGCCACCGGACTGGTAGGTCGACTCGCGGTACACCACTGGCACGTTGACGTCGAACTGCCAGCGGTTGTCGAGGTTGTAGCGCCCGGTCAAGTCCAGGGTCCAGTTATCCGCCTTGATGCGGTCCAGGTTGATATTGCCGAGGAAGATCGAATCCAGCGCCAGGAAGCCGTTGAGGGTCAACTGTCGGGCGTCGTAGCGGGCGTAGGTGATGCCGGTTTCAAAACTGAACTTGCCGTTGCCGAAGAAACCGCTGGCTTCGTTATACAAGTTACTCACGCTTTGTGCTGGCTCTGAATCATCCTTGAGCGATTGCCCATAGGAACTGCCGCCGGCTGCAGCGCCCTTGCTGTCCTTGGCGCCGCTGGCGGCCACGGTGCTGCCGCTCTGCTTGAAGTCTGCCGGCGACTTGGCCAGGCGTTTGGGGGCTGGCGTCGCGGGCTGGTCTTCTACCTGGCGTACCCGTTGCTCGAGGACCGCCAGGGCCTTTTGTTGTACTTCGTAGCGCTGCTTGAGCTCCAGCAGTTCTTGTTTGAGGGTTTCGATATCCGCGTCTGGCGCTGCGTACAACAGACTCGCCGGCAAGAGCGTACTTAAACAGACAACGGCACGTAGTGATAACGATCGATGCATGAAATAAGCCGTCCTTTTCTAATGCGTAAGTGTCGAGGGTCAGCGTAGTTCAATAACCGAGTGTGCGTAGGCCCTTGAGTTGATCCAGATTGCAGTTCAATGCCCCGGCGCTCAGGCCATTGCTGCCAAGCGCGACGTTGAGCTGGGTCATGTTATTGACGAAGTTGCTGTTGCCTTGCAAAACCGTGCCTTGCAGCACGTTGCCGCCGCCGATCTGCTGCAACGCATTACCCTGGTTGTTATGGGCTGCGATGGCCATTTGCACGCCGCCATTGTTGGCGGACACACTGACCCGGCCCGCCGCGCTGTCTGTGGTGAACGAGCCGCCCGCCAGCAACGCATGCCCTGATTGCGCGACGTTGGCCGGCGACAGGCCGTTTTCACTGACATTGATCCCGACGTTGTTGTACGCCGTGTTGCCATCGCCTGCGGCGCGTACGGTCTGGGTCACGCCCTGGCCGCTGCCCAGCCCGGCGCCACCGACCACGGTGCCGGTGCCCGGGTCGCGGTTGGTGCCGTTACCCACCGAGCCGGTGGATTGCACATAGAATTGCGGGGTGATCGTGGACGAGTCGATATGCATGTTGGCGCTCACCGTACTGGTGTCACCCGCCGCATTGGTCCAGGTGGTGCTCATGACAATGCCGAAACTGACAATCCGCCCCGGCATCACGAAGCGGCCGCGCAGTTCAGCCAGTTCCGCGTCGTTCATTTCAATGGGCTTGAACGCCGATGAGGCATAAGCAGGCATCGAGGCTGCCAGGCATAGGGCCGTGAGCCAACGGGAAGTGTTCATCATCTGCTCCTGGGGCATCCTGCCCCTTATGGCGCTTCTAGAAGAAGTCGCTCTGGATGAAACCGAAGTCCATCAGCTCGGCGTCGCCCACGGGCCGGAACTCGTTCATTTTGGTCTTGGCGGTCAACGGCGTGGGGGGATCGAGCAGGGCGTTGGTCTTGTCATAGCCTTCACCGAGTACGGCGAAGACGATGCCATTCCAGCCTGCGAGGAAGTCATCCCGCGAAAGGCGCTTGTTGCCCAGTACCGGATCGCCGATGTAGACCCAGTCTTTTTCAGCCCGCTGCATCACCACAAAGTGCTTGTAGCCACGGATCTCCACCAGCACCACCACCGGGATCTTCACCGTCAGCAGGGTGTCGGGTCCGATCTTGTAGCCCCGGGCGCGCATGCCGATGCTCTCCAGATAACGCTTCATGTCCAGCATGGAAAAGCCCTGGGTGCGTACCAGGTCCTGGTCAGCGTTGATCAGCATGCCCTTGATGATGTGTTCTTCATCCACGTCCAGCCAATAGGCCTGGCGCAGGATGGTAGCGAGTGCCGCAGCACCACAGCTGAAATCGGTTTTCTGTTCCACCAGGTTGGCGAACCGGCGTTCGCGGATGCTCTCGACCTTCTTGAAAATCACTGCACCGCCGGGCATGGCGGAAATCGCCATTTGCCCTGCCCACGAGGGGCCGGCGAGCAATAACAGAAGGCAAAGCGTCGCGAGGCGCATGATCATGACCTGATGGACACTGGAAATAAAAAGGGCCTTGTTGCCAAGGCCCCGTTGCATCAGAACGCCAGTTTGCTGCCAGTGCCCGCTGCGCAGACGGTGCAGCCGCTGCCCAGGGTGAGGGTGTTGCTTTGTTGGTTGCCCGAACCCGCTGCCACGTTCACGCCGATGTTGCCCGAGGCGTTGTTGGCGGAGTTGAGCAGGCCAGCGTTGTTGACCACATACTGAGGCTTGTAGCTGTGTTTGGAGGCCGCTTCGTTGAGGAAGTGGTTATCCAGGGACACTTGTTCGGTGTTCGAGGCAGCCGCGACGTTTTTGCCGTCAGCCGTCACGATTGCCAGGTTGTTTTTCTGTTGGTTGCCTTGACCGGCCGCCACGTTGACACCGACGTTGCCGGAGCTGTTGTTGGCCGAGTTGACCAGCGAAGCATTGTTTTGCGTGCCTTTGTTGGTGAACTTGTTGTCTTTGCTTTCTTGATAGATATCGGCCAAAGCGAAGGTACTTTTAATATCATCATCAGCGCTGCTGGTGATTGCCGCAGCGTTATCTTGCTGGTTGCCCGAACCCGCCGCGATGTTGGCGCCCAGGTTGCCTTTGCTGCTGCTCAGCGAACCGTTGGCCCCGGCGTTGTTGAGGGTCTTGGTGTCGTCGAACTTGTTGTCCTTGCTCACTTGGGTGTCGGTCACGGCAGCGGCCACGGTGCCGGTTGGCGCTGGGGTTGGTTTCCATTTTTCGGCAGGACCTGCCTGTGCAGCAACAGCCATGAGCGCAGCCAGAGCGAAAACCAGTGGTTTGAGAGCCATTGTAGGTTTCATGGTGTATCTCCTTGCTTCTAATTAGTTGGTTAAGTGTTGGTACGGTCTAACAAACACCTATCAAGGGGTTACTTGATAGTCACGCCGAGGGTGTTAGCCATTCGGTTCCCCACCCCTGCACTCTGATTCACCTGTACCACTCCACGGCTGCCGGTGAAGGCCTGGTCGCTGGTAACGACCTGGCGGCTGCCAGTGGTAGAGGGGGATCGTGAGTCTGGTAACAACGTCATGTTCTGTTGCGACAGGACGCTGTCATCGATGCTTTGCGGACCTGTGCTGATCCGCACCGCATTGATCATCTGGTTATTGGCGCCGGCCGCCTGGTTGACGCCCAGGATGCCGTTGCCATTGCTAAATGAGCTGCCCTGGATCGCCGCGCTGGCGTTCAGGGCGGGGTCAACCTTGCCGTCGAGTTTCTGGATCAGCGCCTCGCTGGCCTGGCCACCGAGGCTGATCGCCCGACTGTTGATCTGCTGTTGTTGATTGCCGGCGGCCTGGTTGACCGACAGCACACCGGTGTACTGCTTGCCGGTATTGTCGATCGAGGCCTGGTTGCTGCTGTCGGCCATGGCCGCCGAACAGCCGAGTACGCTGAGTAACAGCCACGCGCGATTCATGGCTGGACCCCCATCATCGCGCCAATGTTGTTGAGCGGTGCCAGGCCGCGCTCGATCGAGCCGCTGATCTGCCCGCCCAGGGTGTTGCCGCTGGCATGCCCGGCCGCGGCACCGGCGCCCAGGCCAGTCGAGCTGTTGCCCAGGGTATTGCTCAAGCCGGGGAGGTCGCCGTTAGGCAGGATGGCGCGGGTGATGGTCGAGCCGCTGCTGACACCGGCGAAATCGTTATCGCTGAGTTCGCTGCCGGTAGCGCGCAGGATCTGTTGGCTGGGGTTGGCGTTGGCGGTGGAAGGGTACGGGTCCTTGCCAAACGCAGGCCGACCGACCATGAACCCTTGCACATTGCGACCTGTAACGATGATGCCGTCCTGCGCAGAGGCGGGCAGGCTCACACTGGCGCTGAGTACACAGCTGATCAGCAGTAGGCCTATGGAGCCTTGATTGAGAGTTGCCACGGCATCATTCCTTGTTCTATGACGCTGACCCTAAACAGCGCTGTAGGGAATAGAGCAGGAGCTGTGCCGTTTTTTATATTTGCAGCTTTTTCAAAGGCTTGGGATGTATGGCAGGGCGGGCAGGTGCAAAGGTGTATCAGCTATGAAACAGGACGCCAGCGGATGACCGGCACCTGGCATGGGCAGGCAGGGCGAAAGGGGTGTTTCAGCAGCGCAACACTATTGATGACCAATCGATGAATCCGCAGCCGCAGGGCGCTTGCGCGGCGGTGGGTGTTTCAAAAGTGGACATCATGGCGCGAGCAATCCCTTGGGGAGCGATTGCTGTTCAGCGTTTGGGAGTTTTGCGTGGGATCGAATTGAGCACGGTGTTGCCATCCTGGTTCTGGGTCAGGTAGACCGGCAGCACCTTGGGCAGGGAGGACACCAGATGGGTAACTTCATGGATATCGTAGATCCCGCCAATACGGATATTGCCGGTGCCGGTATCGGCCAGCATCACCGGTTTGCCCAGGTAGCGGTTGATCAGGGGCAAGGCATCTACCAGTGCCAGGTTGTCGAGGATCAACTTGCCCGTGCGCCAGGCCAGTGCCGGGTCGTGGGGAGAGAATGCCTGTAGCTGCGGTTGCGCATCACCACGGTTGTAGCTGGCCTGCATCCCGGGCGTGAGGTTCAGCCCGCTGTGGCTGGCATCGCTGGTGATCTTCACCGAGCCCTCCAGCAGCATGACCCGCACCTGCTCGTCATACTTCCAGACGTTGAACTGGGTGCCTGTCACACGGATCTGCCCGCTGCCGGCGCGCACCACAAACGGATGCTCGCGGTCGTGGCTGACGCTGAAGAAGGCCTCGCCTTTTTTCAGGGTCGCCCGGCGCTCGTTTTTATAGTTGCTGTAGACCAGCTCGGTGCCCAGGTTCAGTTCCACGACGCTGCCGTCGGCCAGTGTCACTTGGCGCAGGCCGTTTTCGGCGGCGTAATGCTCATAGGAACTGGGCAGCCAACCGGCTTCCCAGCCAGTGAAGGCGGCCAGGGGCAACGCCACCAGAGAGATGGCGGCAGCCACGGCATACTTGCGCCAGCGGCTGGGCGGCGGAACCAGCGTCAGGGGCGGGGTGGGTTCTTTGCTGCGGGGCAAATGGTCGGCTACATCCCAGATTTCCAGCATGGCCGCATATTCGAACGCATGCAGGGGATGTGCGTCGTGCCATTGCTCGAACGCCTGGCGCTCGGCCTCTGTGCAATCAAAAGCGTGCAGGCGCATGCACCAATGCGCGGCGGCATCGGTGATTGCGTCGTAGTCAGCTTCTGAAAGGGGTTGCTCGGTCATTGGTGCTTCCTGATTTCCTACATTCTAACCTTCCCGGCAGGGTGCCGAGAACAGCCATCATGGCGAATGAGCATCAATGTGGAACTAATTCGGGGTCCAAACACCCTAAAAATCTGGATCTGTAAGTCATTCTCTCTAACGGAGTAAGAAAATGCTGAAGAAAACCCTCACCGCCATGCTTGCCACTGCCACCTTGCTCGGCGCTGGCGCCGCTCTGGCCGACAAACCCGGGGCAGGTTGGATCACCATCGAGAAAGCCATTGAAACCGCCAAGACCAAGGCCGGTTACATCGAGGTCTACCAGGCCGAAGCTGATAACGACGGTTACTGGGAAGTAAAAGGTCGCAAGGCTGACGGTATCGTTTATGAAGCACGCATCGACGGCGCCTCGGGCAATGTACTGCGCGATCAAAAGGACTGATCCCCGCGGGGTCAGTCCAGCGATGCCCTTCGACTGGAGGGCACTGGGTCTAACTGACGTCCCAGGTTACTGATCATGAACGCCACCGAGTCGGCATTATCCAGCATGGTGTCGACTCGCCTTGCCAGGTTGCTCATGAAAATCCCCCTTGCGTTGCCCAAATTCGCGCCCCCGGTGGTGCGAAGTATCTGATCCCTGATGTACTCGGTGTCTGAGGCTTGTCCGAAGTCGCTCCATAGCGTGCCGCTCACGTCCGCAAACTTGAATAGCTGGCCCACGGGTGTCCTGCGCGAGTAGCTTTGGGATTGCTGTTTTTTCAGGGCGCCAGACAGAGTGCGCCCGGCCTCTGTCAACGTCTCGATCAGGTCGGAAAACGGCGCCACGGAGTCCAGGTACGCTGCATCGGCTGTCTCAGCAACCACATGGCTCAACTCATGAATCAGCAGCGTCGCCCGCGCATGGGCCGCCCAGTCGAAATGGTCGGGCAGGCAGTTGTCATAAATGCTCAAAGGCGGTGCAAAAAAATGCTCGGACAAGTAAATCCGCCGATCAGGATCTTTATCGATGGTGAACCCCCAATTGCCGTGTGGGTCCGTTCGATGAGAACCGGCCACGAAACGCTTGGAATCAAGCGCGCTGAGCTTGGGGTCCAATAGCGCTGCCAGGATCAGATCGACGATACGATGCAGCTTTTGCACCAGGAGTGGATCAACCACTTGCGGGCCCTGATCGGTGTCGATATCAATGCCAAAGAACTCATTGACGAAGCGATGGATACGCGTGACCGGCGCTACCCCAGGCTCCAGCAAGGCCAGGTTCAACTTGCAGTTCTGCACATAAAAAGTTGCCAGGTCGATCGCCTCGACAATCATCCTGGCCCGATCAGGGCACAGTTGGCGAATGGCCCTCATCCCGACAGCCTCGATATTCATTGTCCTGCGCGCTGATGCCCGGATTTCCCTGCGATCCAGCAGGCGACCAAAAGCCTGGCCATAGCGTGCGATATTGCCGCGGGTGTCGATCGCCCATTGCCCGGCGCTGTTGCGATGGATGAAGGGGCCGTTTTGATCGGGTGTGCGAATGCGCCAGTCGTTCCCCAGAGACAGCGCCTTGTACACCTTGCCAGCCAACGGAATATAGGCGGCCCCTTGATGCTGGTAAGTACCGTTGAGCTCATTCTTGTTCATGTTCACCAGGGCCACATCACTCACTTCGCTGGGTGCAAGCTGGGTGCGTTGTGGGGCGGTGATGTACAGTCCCGGCCACTTCACAAAGGTCTGCGGCGCAGCCTGGGGCGTTTGCTGCTCGGGATCGAAGAGCAATGACTGCGCGTCGTGCAATTGCTGAGCCAGTGACGCCATTTGCGCAATGCCTTCGATAAACGTCTGTAAGGCCCGGCGCCAATGATGGTCTTGCAATGCTTCGGCGGAGTCCATGAACAACGAAATGCTGCGCCAGATATTCCACGGCAGCGCCAGCTTGCCAGGCAGCAAACTCAGCACACTCTCGGCAGAACCGCTGAGCACCTGCTTGACGGTTTCCCATTCGGCCTGCGCCCCCTCGACCCATTGGACGCCGAGCCACTTGAGGAGCAGTTGCCGATTGTCGTCGAACAGCTGGCTGAACAGGTTGCCCTGGATTGGATTGAAGTCCAGGGTGATTTCCGAATCTCTCCCCAGCGTGCTGGCCAGCAGATTGCGATAGGTCGCGTCCTGAGGCGCGGCCAAGCGATTGAGGACGCAGTCTTGCAAGGCACCCGGCAGGTTCAGGGCTTCAAGAAACTGCGCTTCGCTTTCAAACTCGGTAAAGCTCAGTGTCGGGTGATAGGGTGCATACAACACCTGGATCCCCTCGCGTCCTGCGCTAATAAGGTAGAGGCCGAGCACGGGCGCGCGCGTGGCACCGGCCGTGGCTAGCAGCTCAAGCGGCCTGATGATGGCGCTCGCGCCTGCAACCGACGCGCGGGCAATCGCGTCTGGCATGTCGACAACTTGTTGGATCAGGTCCAAGCCTCGGTCTGACAGGCGCTCCTGTAATTTCAGGGCATGGGCATGCTGCAGCAGCTGCCACGGCAGTTGCTGGCTGAAGTCCCTGCGCCGCTGCTCGATTCCGGGCGCACCGCCAGCCAGGTGTTGCGCCAGGTAGGTATGGTAGTCATCGTGGACTTTCAACTGGGTCAGCATCTGGCGCACCACGGTTTCCGTAAGGTCGGCAGACGTACAGACCACATCGAACCTGGCACTTTGCAGGCTGGCGGGGTTCATGGCGAAATCCAGCAGGCTCTGGCGTAGCCCTGCCAGGGCCAGCTTGGGAACGATCTGCACCCCATCGGCAAACAGCGAGTAATCGACGAGCATTTCGTTAAGGCGATCCGACACATGCTGGCGCAATGACCGGAGCTCATAAAGATAGTCCCGGCCATGCAACGTACTGACGCGATATTGCTCGAGAATCTCCGCGTGGCGTCTTTGTTCCCTGGCCGGCGCGGCCCCGAGCCTGTCGGGCAGCGAATGCCTGAGTTCAGCCCAGCGGGCGATATCGATAGCGCGCTGCAGATTATTGGCCGGCAGTTGGCGCTGCACCTCGCCGAGCGCCTGGACCAATGACTGGGCATTGGTCTTGAACGCCAGAGTGTGTTGGCGCTGGGCGATGTGTTGATCGATCCACGATCGCTGGCACCTATGCAGCACCGGTTCTCTGATTGATTGAAGCGGTCCCAGCTCATAGCGTTGATGGGGGAGCCGCTTAAGCGCGTCCAGGTTTTCCAGCAGGCTCAGGCGTAGGGCCGAGTCGTTCAGCCGGTGCGCCAATGCGTCGCGCAGGTAACTGATCGTAGTAAAGGCTTCCACGCCGGTGGCGGGCGTCCACAACAACGCATGTCCGGAGTGATGCTGATCAAGCCCGCCGCGCTCGGTCAGCACAAAACAGTTGGCCAATTGACGCAAGGTGGTTTGGCCTTTCGCCAGCAGCGACAGGGTGAAGGCTTCGGGTGTGAAGCCGTTCAAGGTCAGAGGCTGGCGTGTGCTGGTGGTGTCCGGATTGAGGACGGCCCGCAGGATGCCGACATCACGTTCGTCCAGGGTTTTATCGAGCAGTCTGAGACTAGCCTCTTCAAGAATTCCCACTGCCATGCTGTGTGCCAGCGTGGGGATCAATGCCTCCAGGCCCGCGCGGGGAGTCTGGGCGACGGCCTGGAGGTTTAGCACGAGCAACCACTGGGTGAGCATGCTATTGAGTCGAGCAATGCTCAGTTCCGGCCGTTTTGCTGCCACGCCGTGGTTCCGTGGCCTGTACACGCCGTACTGCGCAGAGTCAGGGATGGCCTGTGCCTCTCCCTTCAGCCGGGCGATGCAATGGGCGAGGATGCTCTGGCTGGCTTGGGGCGTACGGCGTTCCTGAGCGTCGGCATGGGTGGCATAGCGGCTGATGTAGAGGTTTGCCGGATCCAGGGCGATCCCGGTAGAGAGGTTGAAGGTGCGGCGCAGTTGGTCGGTAATCAGCGTCTCAAGATTGGGAATCCGCGCTATCAGATCGCCCTGTGCGTTGACCAGGCTGTGCAGTTTGCGGATTGTCAGTCGCGCCCTTTCAGCGGGTACCGAAGGTGGCGATGGGTGAGTGCTCCACCGACCCTTGGCATCCAGTCCCAGTAGACGATGGTCAAGCATGGCACGGATATCCAGGCCGTGATCAAGCAGGGCGTAGGCATTGACCGTCCCCAGGTTACGCCGGTAGATATCCAGGCAATACTCGAGGTTCTGCCGCTGCTTGTTGATGATGCCTTCAAACAAGGTGTTGAATACCGGCCCATTGATAGAGGCCGAACTGATCTGTGGATGTTTAAAACCTATGAACCGCGCCCGTTCCTCCAATCCCAGGAAGCCGAAAAAATCATCTTCATGCCCCCTCGCCTGGGCCATTGCCTTGAGCGTTGCCTGCAAGTCGTCATAGCTTGCAAGTACTTGCAAGCCCTTGGATTGGGTGTAGAGACAGTTAAGGCTATCGGTAATCACCAGCGTACTGGCCAACTCGACAAAATGGGGTGGGTACTCCCATAGCCGGACTTTCTCGATAGGGATTGTTCCTCGGCGGTTGCCCTCCAGGTAAAGCGCTTGCAATTCTTGCCACTGTTGCGCCGAAATCACATCCTCCTGGCGCTTGAACAGCAGATCGACCCTGGATTTATCGCTCATCGCCTGGGCGAAGTACTCGCGCCTCGACTGCCCGGGATGGATGTCAGCGTTCCAGTAGGTCTCTATTGAGTTGAGGAGGAACAGATGTAGCTGGCGCGAGGCTTGTTTCAGCCCCTCTTCCCACAGTGTGTTGGTGCCCTGGGTCGCTGCCACCTCAGGGTTCACGAACTCCCGGCGCAGGCCTACGGGCCAGGACTGCTGGCGATAAAACAACAGCAGGGCATCGCGCAGGCGCAGCGCGTCGACCCAGCGGTCCTGCTCGGTAGGGGAGGCCGCCAGGGCATACAAAAAGACGTGGGTCTTGTGTTGATCAGCGTTGGGAAAGGCCTTGCGCAACGTGCTGTTCAGCAGTTGGTCCAGCAACGTCTCCAATAACGGCAACTGGCCCAATTGATCGAGCATTGCCTGCACATTCAGTTGTTGGTAACGCTCGATGCAGGCTTTTTGTTCGTCGAATACGTTGCCCTCGATCAGTTGCCGAGTGAGCGTAGAACCGGCCGCAAAGCTGAAATCTGCGCGTTGGCCAATGGACAGGAAATGCAATAGCTCGCCACGTTTGTGCTCATCGCCCAGCCTGGTTTTCAGTGCTTGCGACAATTGCCCGTAATCACTGAATTTCTCCAGTCCGGTCTGCGGGCCATAGAAAAAAACCGCGCTGTAGTCGCCCTCGGAACCCATCGCGAATGCCCCGGCCAGTTCAATCGGTTCCTTGCCTGGGCAGTTGAGCAGCAAGCGCTCGGCGATCATCGGCGGGGATTGGGCTTTACGGCCGGTGGCGCTGGCAAAGAACAGATTGCGCAGGAACTGGCGATCCTGGTCGCCGATATCGCGCTGGCGTTCGCGCTCACTCAGGCGCTTGGCCAGGCGCATGGCCTCGGGGAAAAAGTAGGGGAGTTGCAGGTCGTCCATCGCAAAGGCTCGGTGCAGGTTATAGAAGGCATCGAGCCTAGGCGTGGCGGGCATCCGCAGGGCCCTAAATAAATAGGCTTGAAACCGCAACGGTGGTTGACAGCTCACTTGTCACGCGTTGTTAATCAAGCAGCTGAATCCAGCAGGCTGTTGCCCCTTCCAATAACAATTCTGGAGCTTCAGATGTCAGCCACTCCCATTACCGCAGTGAATACTTCAATCGGCTTCACTGAACTTGTGACTCTACTCAAGGCTATTTTTACCCGTCATGGGGCCTCGCATGAGGTTGCCAGCGTACTGGCCGACAACTGCGCCCGCGCCGAGCAGGATGGGGCTCATAGCCATGGGGTGTTTCGCATACCGGGCTATGTCTCGACCCTGGACAGCGGCTGGGTCAATGGCCAGGCGGTGCCGCTGGTCGAGGATGTTGCCTCGGGCTTCGTGCGGGTAGACGCCGCCAATGGGTTTGCCCAACCGGCCTTGGCTGCCGCCCGCCCATTATTGGTGGCAAAAGCCCGCAGCGCCGGGATCGCCGTACTCGCGATTCGTAATTCTCATCACTTTGCCGCCCTGTGGCCGGATGTCGAACCGTTTGCCGAAGAAGGCCTGGTCGCCCTGAGTGTGGTCAATAGCATGACCTGCGTGGTGCCCCACGGTGCGGATCGGCCCTTGTTCGGCACCAATCCCATCGCGTTTGCCGCCCCACGCGCAGATGGGCCGCCGATTGTGTTTGACCTGGCCACCAGCGCCATTGCCCATGGCGATGTGCAGATCGCCGCGGGCAAGGGCGAACGGGTGCCGCCGGGCACCGGTGTCGACAGCCTGGGCCAGCCGACCCAGGACCCCAGGGCGATCCTCGAAGGCGGTGCGTTGTTGCCGTTTGGCGGGCACAAGGGCTCGGCGTTGTCGATGATGGTCGAGCTGCTGGCGGGGGCCTTGACCGGGGGGAATTTTTCGTTTGAATTCGACTGGTCCAACCACCCCGGCGCCAAGACGCCCTGGACCGGCCAGTTGCTGATCGTGATCGACCCGAGCAAAACCGCCGGGCAAGACTTCGCCCAACGCAGCCAGGAACTAGTGCGGCAGATGCATGCGGCGGGGTTGCGGCGTTTGCCGGGCGATCGGCGTCATCGCGCACGGGACAAGGCCGCGCTGGAAGGGATTATGTTGGATGGGGATGAGCTGGCGCGGTTGCGCGCGTTGGCGCAAGGCTGATGGCGGGCGCGGGCTGAGCCGCGCCAGCCGTGTTATCGATCAGTTGCGACGGCCCAGCAGCAGGCCCACTACCAGGCCGAAGCCTGCGGAAATCGCCACGGTCTGCCAAGGGTGGCCACCGATATAGGTTTCGGTGGCATCCACCACCGGCTTGCTGCGCTCGCGCACGCTGGACACCGAGTCCAGGGCCTGCTTGAGCTTGATCGCGACCTGTTCGCGCAGGGTTTCACCTTCTTCTCCCACCAGCGACGCGCTGCTCTTGAGCAGTTTGTCGGATTCTTCGATCAGGGCCTGGAGTTCGCTGAACGCCTGGTCCTTGATTTGCTCTTCGACAGCTTGGGCGGCGGTTTTACGGGCCATTGAGTAGCTCCTTGCGGGGTAAGTGGGCAGTGAACAATGGAGTCTTGCAGCACGGCAAAAGTTGCAGTTTTTTTTCGTGGGTTACTGAGTCTATGCAAAATCCGAATTCGGACCTTTCCACCTACAGTGTAAGATGTCACCTATTTGTGCAGCAGGTAATTCCACATGAGCTTCAATCTGGCCAACAAGCCCTTAGCCGAGCGTGCGGCGCTTGAAGATGAAAAGTCCCGTCTGTATGACTTGTGGCAAAGCAACCTGGGCAAGGCCAAGGGCGAGGGCGCGCGGCTGTTTGGCGAGCGCGCCAAGCGCAAGGGCAAATGGGCCGAATGGGTGCGTTCGGAACTGGACGGTATGTCGCCACCGGAATTTGCCAACATGGTACGCAGCGAAGTCAACCGCCTGATGGCCGCCAAGTAGGCCTGGCTGGCCGGTGCCTACAGCTGTTGTTTGAGCCACTCTTCGCGGGTGATTTCCCAGATGTTCTTGGGGAACGCCCCCTCCACGAACTGTCCTTCTTGCGTGCGGATCAAGCGCATCCCGGTTTTTTCGCTAAGCCTGCGTGAGCCCAGGTTCGGCGCCGCCTTGGGCACCCGCAGCACGGGTCGCCCAAGCACCTTGAACCAATACGCGGTCACTGCCGCGCTGGCTTCGCTCATCAACCCCTGGCCCTGCCATTGCGGCCCGAGCCAGAAGCCACGGTTGTTGTCTTGCTCATCCATCAGGCTCACGTTGCCGATCAACCGTTCGGGCGTCTCGCGCAGGCGGATCGACCAATGCCACTCGCGCCCCTGGGCCATGGCAGGCAAAGCCACCTGTTCCAGGTAACTGCGCGCACCGTCGGCCGGGTAGGGCCAGGGCACCAGGGCATTGAGGTAGCGCACCACTTCCCAGTGGGGAAACTGCTGCTGTATGCCCTCGGCATCGTCCAGGGTCAGCGGCTGCAGGATCAGGCGTTCGGTGTACAGGGTAGGCAAGGTGTCCATGCTATTTACCAAGTCACGGTGTTGGGCAGGTCCAGGGTACCGCGATCGACAAAGCGCATCGTGCCAAACAACCCGCCTGCCAGCTTGCCGCGCAGTACATAGGGCAGGTTGTTCAAACTCTGGGTCTGGCTCAGGCCCAGGGTCTGGCGCAATACCGAAAACGCTGAAACGCTGACCGGGACGGTCAGAACCGTCTCGGAGAAGCGCGGGATGGACCCCTGTTGATCAGCGACCCCAGCCGCCAGCGGCCGGCCATTGACCTCCAGGTCCAGGGCCACGCCGTTGTAGTCGATGGCCGTGTCGTTGGGGTTCTGCACCCGCAGCTTGATTGCAAAGCGCACTTCCAGGTCCTGGCTTTGCAGCGGCTCGATGCCCACCACATTGATATGCAGCGGGTCACGGTTGGGGAACAAGGCGCAGGCGCTCAGGCTGAGCAATATCAAAGACAGGGTCAGGCCGATCAATCTGCGCATAAGGGTTCCTATTTGGTCGGTTCCGGGTCCTGCATCACTTTGAGGGTAGAGGCTTCCGGGTCAAATTCATCTTCTTCCAGCTCTATGAACTCTTCAGGCAGGAAAATGTTCAGCAGGATCGCACAGAACGCACCCACGGTAATCGGCGACTCGAAGATGTTATGCAAGGCCTTGGGCAGTTCGCGCAGCACTTCCGGCACCGCCGCCACGCCCAGGCCCATGCCCAGGGAAATCGCCACGATCAGCACATTGCGCCGATGCAGCCCGGCCTCGGCAAGGATCTTGATCCCGGCCACCGCCACCGTACCGAACATGATCAGGGTCGCGCCGCCCAGCACCGGCTTGGGCATCAGTTGCAGTACCGCGCCAATCATCGGGAACAGGCCCAGCAACACCAGCAGGCCGGCAATGAAATACGCCACATAGCGGCTGGCCACGCCGGTCAACTGGATCACCCCGTTGTTCTGCGCGAAGGTCACCATCGGCAGGCTGTTGAAGGTAGCGGCCATCACCGAGTTCAGGCCGTCCGCCAGCAGGCCGGACTTGATGCGTTTGATGTACAGCGGGCCCTTGACCGGCTGCTGGGAAATCATCGAGTTGGCGGTCAGGTCACCGGCCGCTTCCAGGGGCGAAATCAGGAAGATCACCGCCACCGGGATAAACGCCACCCAGTCGAACGAGAACCCGTACTTGAACGGCACCGGCACGCTGATCAGCGGCACTTGGGGCAATGCCGCCAAGTCGACGCGCCCCAGCCACCAGGCCACCACAAACCCCAATGTCAGGCCGATGACAATCGAGCCCAGGCGCAGGAACGGGTTATTGAAGCGGTTGAGCACCACGATGGTCAGCAGCACCAGGGCTGCGAGCCCCATATTGCCCGCTGCGCCCAGGTCCGCGGCACCGTAGCCGCCTGCCATGTCGGTCACGGCGACCTTGATCAGCGACAGGCCCATCAAGGTGATGATGGTGCCGGTCACCACCGGGGTGATCAGCTTGCGCAATTTGCCGATGAACTGGCTGAGCACCACTTCGATAAATGCGGCGAAGAAGCAGATGCCGAAGATCGTCGAGAGAATCTCCTCGGTGCCGCCGCCCCGGGCCTTGACCATGAAGCCGGCACTGAGGATCACGCTGATAAAGGAAAAGCTGGTGCCTTGCAGGCACAGCAAGCCCGAACCCACCGGGCCGAAACGTCGCGCCTGGACAAAGGTGCCCAGGCCGGAGACGAACAGCGCCATGCTGACCAGGTAGGGCACTTCGCTTTCCAGGCCCAGTACGCCGCCGACGATCAGGGTCGGGGTAATGATCCCGACGAAGCTGGCGAGCACATGCTGCAGGGCGGCAAAAATCGCCGCCGTGAAGTGCGGGCGGTCTTCCAGACCATAGATCAGGTCCGATTTATAACGGGGGCGGGGGGCTTGAGCGTCAGACAAGATACGTGCTCGGGTCAGAAAATGGAGGCGCAGGATGCCAGAAAGCGCCCACTGTCAAAAGTGTGAAAATATATTTCTCCGGTTTGTGCAAAAAGCCTCAAGCCGGCCGATACCTCTTACAGGCCCACACAACCCTTATAACAGTGGCGCCGAACAGTCATCTCGGTGCGTTGACGCTAAGTGACCGTGTCGCGGCAAGGACGCTCGCAGCCATCCCTCTTTGAGAGCTTTCCTATGTCCCTCCGTAATTTGAATATCGCACCTCGGGCGTTTCTCGGTTTTGCGTTTATTGCGTTGCTTGTGATTGTTCTGGGGGTGTTTGCCGTCAACCGCATGACCCTGATTCGCCAGGCCGCGCTGGACATGGGCGCCAATCAGCTGCCGAGTGTCGGCTACCTGGCCAATATGACCGAGAGCGTATTACGCCTGCGCATTCTGTCGTTCCGGGTGCTGGTCAACCGCGAGCCTGGCGCCCTGCAAGATGCCCAGGCGCGCATTGATGTCCTGGTCGACAAGGCCCGCCAAGCCCAGGCGGGTTACGCCGCGATGCCGGCCGGCGCCGAAGAAGCGGCGCTTTACAAGACTTTTGCGGTGACGTTGGACAACTACCTTAAAGCCCAGGCTGAAATGCTGACATTGTCCCAGCAGAACAAGGTCGAGGAGATGCGGGCCCTGATCAACAGCCGGATCAAGGACGGCACCGATCAGATGGGTGAACAGCTCAACAAGTTGATTGCGATCAACGCTGCCGATGCCAAGCAGGCCGGGGACGACGCCGGGCGCAGCTACCGCGATGCGATCAGCGGGATAATCGTGGTGTCGGTGGTCGCGGCACTGATGACCGTATTGCTCGCCTGGCTGCTGACCCGCAGCATTGTCACGCCCTTGCGCAAGGCGGTGGCAGCCGCCGAGACCATCTCCAGCGGCGACCTGAGCAAGGTTATTGAGGATGATGGCCAGGATGAGCCTGCGCGGCTGATCAGTGCCCTGGCGACCATGCAGGGCAACCTGCGCCAGACCATCCAGCATATCGCCGGCTCGGCGACGCAATTGGCGTCCGCCGCCGAAGAGCTGAGCGCGGTGACTGAGGAAGCCTCCAAGGGCTTGCAGCAGCAGAACAATGAAATCGACCAGGCCGCCACCGCCGTCAATGAAATGACCGCTGCCGTGGAAGAAGTGGCGCGTAATGCGGTGTCCACCTCCGAGGCCTCGACCCAGTCCAACCAGGCCGCACGGGAAGGGCGCGACCGCGTGGTGGAAACCGTGGGCGCGATCCAGACCATGACCCAGGACGTGCAGAACACCTCGGTGTTGATCGAAGGCCTGGCGACCCAGGGCCGCGATATCGGCAAGGTGCTGGATGTTATTCGGGCGATTGCCGAACAAACCAACCTGCTGGCCCTCAACGCCGCCATCGAAGCCGCACGCGCCGGTGAAGCCGGGCGCGGGTTTGCCGTGGTGGCCGATGAAGTGCGCGCCCTGGCCCACCGCACCCAGCAGTCGACCCAGGAGATCGAAAAAATGGTCGCCGGCATCCAGAACGGCACGGGTGAGGCGGTGCAGTCCATGCAACAGAGCAACCAGCGCACCCAAAGCACCCTGGAAATGGCCCGCGCGGCGGGTGTGGCACTGGAGCAGATCACCCAGTCCATCAGCCTGATCAACGAGCGCAACCTGGTGATCGCCAGCGCGTCCGAAGAACAGGCCCAGGTATCGCGCGAAGTGGACCGCAACCTGGTGAACATCCGCGACCTGGCCACCCAATCGGCGGCCGGCGCCCACCAGACCAGCGCCGCCAGTCACGAACTGTCGCGCCTGGCAGTGGATTTGAATGCGATGGTGGCGCGGTTTGTTATCTAAGCAGGGAAGGCTTGGGTGCCTGGCATACCGCTATCGCAGGCAAGCCAGCTCCTACCTCTGATTTGTGGTGTGACCCAAACTTCTGCCCTGACGAACATCCCCTGTAGGAGCGGGCTTGCCCGCGATGGCGGTGGCTCAGCCACTGTTTGCGGTGGCTGGCATACCGCTATCGCAGGCAAGCCTGCTCCTACACGTGATTGGTGGTGTGGCCCAGACTTCTGCCCCGATGAAGATCCCCTGTAGGAGCGGGCTTGCCCGCGATAGCGGTGGCTCAGCCACTGTTTGCGGTGGCTGGCATACCGCTATCGCAGGCAAGCCTGCTCCTACATTTGATTGGTGGTGTGGCCCAGACTTCTGCCCCGATGAAGATCCCCTGTAGGAACGGGCTTGCCCGCGATGGCGGTGGCTCAGCCACTGTTTGTGGTGGCTGGCATACCGCTATCGCAGGCAAGCCAGCTCCTACATTTGATTGGTGGTGTGGCCCAGACTTCTGTCCCGATGAAGATCCCCTGTAGGAGCGGGCTTGCCCGCGATGGCGGTGGCTGGCACACGCCATTTGGTCGAGCTGTCAGGCTTTCCATACGCTGGGATTGACCAGGTTTTTCGGTCGTTCTCCCGCCAGTGCCGCCAGCAGATTATCCACGGCACACCGCGCCATCGCTTCCCGCGTTTCATGGGTGGCAGAGCCGATGTGCGGCGTCGCCACTACATTGTTCAAGCGCAGCAGCGGCGAGTCATGGTTCAACGGTTCGCGCTCGAACACATCCAGCCCCGCCGCGCGGATCGTACGCTGTTGCAGGGCTTCTACCAGCGCCGCCTCGTCCACCACCTTGCCCCGTGAGATGTTGATAAAGATCGTCTCCGGGCCCATGAGCGCGAATTCCCTGGCGCCAATCAGCCCCTGGGTCTCGGCGGTCAACGGCAAGGTCAGGCATACAAAGTCGGCTTGCTGCAACAGGTCGGGCAAGCTGCGGTATTGCGCGCCGAAGCGCTGTTCCACCGCAGGCTTGGGGGAGTGGCTGTGATAGATCACCGGCATGCCAAAGCCAAAATGCCCGCGCTGTGCCAGGGCTTCACCAATGCGCCCCATGCCAATGATGCCCAGGGTCTTGCCGTGTACATCGCTGCCAAAGTGCAACGGGCCGATGTTCTGGTTCCAGTTGCCGGCGCGCACCATGTTGGCCAGCTCCACCACGCGTCGGGCGGTGGCGAGGATCAGGGCAAAGCCGGTGTCGGCGGTGGTTTCGGTGAGCACATCCGGGGTGTTGCTGAGCAAAATGCCGCGTTGGGTCAGGTAGTCGATGTCGTAGTTATCGACGCCCACCGAAACACTGGCCACTGCCTCCAGGCGCGGCGCCAGGTCCAGCAGTTGCGCATCCAGGCGCAGGCTGGCGCCCAGCAGGCCGTGGGCGGTGGGCAATGCCTCACGCAGTTGCGCCAGGCCCGTGGCGTCGAGGCTTTCGATCAGGGTCACGGTGGCCGCCTCGTGCAGGCGGGCCATCAGCGGCGCGGAGAGTTTTTTGTACAGCACGACATGTTTTTTCATCAGGTTCTTACCTTCAAATCCAGGGAGTGCAACGGTGCTGCCGGGGACGGCTCACGGGCACCGGTCTTGAGAAAAATCGTCAGTACCACCGACAGCAGCAACGCGCCGCTCATCAGCAGGTAGGACGCACCGGGCGAGCCGGTGCTGCTGTTGAGATAGCCCACCAGGTACGAACCGCCAAACGAACCCAGCGCGCCCATGCTGTTGATCAGCGCCATGGCGCCCCCGGCAACGTTGGCCGGGAGGATTTCCGGGACGATCGCAAAAAACGGCCCGTAGGGCGCATACATGCAGGCGCCAGCAATCACCAGCAGGGTGTAGGACCACCAGAAATGCTCGGCCCCCAGCAGGTAGGAGCCATAAAACGCCACGGAAGCGATCAGCAGCGGTGGCCACACGAAACGTTTACGCTTTTGCAGCTTGTCCGAGCCCCAGGACACCACGAGCATGCCAATCACCGCCGCCAGGTACGGCAACGCCGAAAGCCAGCCGGCTTCGACCATGTCCATCTGCAAGCCGGCCTTGAGGATCGACGGCAGCCACAGCACAAAGCCGTACACGCCGATGCTCCAGCAAAAGAATTGCAGCGCGAGGATGATCACCTGTGGCGAGCGGAACGCTTCGGCGTAGTTTTTCACCGCCTTGAGCCCAACCTGCTCGGCGGCCAGGGCGGTTTCCAGGTCGTGCTTCTCGCCAGCGTTCAGCCACTTGGCATCGGCTGGGCGCTCATCGGCCAGGCGCCACCAGATAAAGGCCCAGAACACCGCCGGCAGGCCTTCGATGATAAACATCCAGCGCCAGCTGTAATGCTGCACCAGGTAGCCGGACACCACCGACATCCACAGCATGGTCACCGGGTTGCCGAGGATCAGGAAGGTATTGGCCCGCGAGCGTTCGGCACGGGTGAACCAATGGCACAGGTACACCAGCATCGCCGGCATCACGGCGGCCTCGACCACCCCGAGCAGGAAGCGGATGGCAATCAGCATGTAGGCGTTGGACACGATGCCGGTCAGCGTGGCCAGGCCGCCCCAGAGGATCAGGCTGACAAAAATCAGCTTCTTGACGCTGCGCCGTTGGGCATAGATCGCCCCCGGCACCTGGAAGAAGAAGTAGCCGAGGAAGAACAGCGCGCCGAGCAGCGAGGACATGCCCGGGGTGATCATCAGGTCTTCGGCCATCCCGGAGGCGGCGGCGAAGCCATAGTTGGCGCGGTCCAGGTACGCCAGGCTGTAGGTGATGAACACGATGGGCATGATGTACCACCAGCGGCGGGTGGCGAGTTTGGTCGTCATGGGTTTGCTCCTGAGCTTGTTGTAGTTGTGGCAACAGGTAACGGGTTTAGCGCCGGGGTCAGCCGGCCTTTTGCAGGGCTGGCAGGTCGGCGCGCATGGGCAGGCCTTCCATATCGCCACGACTCTGTACTGCGCGGCTGCCGATCCAGTTGGCGCGCTGTACCGCCTGGGCAAAGCTGAGGTTTTCGAGGAGGGCGCTGATCATGCCCACGGCAAAACCATCACCGGCGCCCACCGTGTCCACCACCTTGGCCACCGGCACCGCGGCGACAAACCCTTGGTCCAGATGGCTACGGTAGTAAGCGCCGTGGGGCCCGAGCTTGATCGCCACCGCTTCCACACCCTGGTCGAGGTAGAAGGCGGCAATATCCGCCGGGTCTTCGAAGCCGGTCAGCAGGCGACCTTCGCTCAGCCCCGGCAATACCCAGTGGGCCAGGCAGGCCAGGGCGTTGATTTCGCGGATCATTTTCTGCTCGCTGGGCCAAAGTGACGGGCGCAGGTTAGGGTCGAACGACACACTGCAGCCTGCCGCGCGCATCTGGCTCATCAACTCGCGCGACAGCTCGGCGGTGGCGTCCGACAATGCTGGCGGAATCCCGGTGGCGTGCAGGTGCCGTGCTTTTAGCAACTGTGGAGTGATCACGGCGCTGGACAGGTGACTGGCCGCCGAGCCACGACGGAAATACTCGACCTTGGGATCGTCGCCGCGCTCTTCCCGCGACTTGAGCTGAAAACCGGTGGGGTGCGCCGGATCGACCGCCACATGCCGGCAATCCAGGCCTTCGCTTTCTAGGGTATCGACCACAAAGCGGCCCAATGAATCATCCCCCACACGGCTCAGCCAAGCCACATTGAAGCCCAGGCGCGACAAGCCGATCGCCACATTGCTGTCGGCGCCGGCAATGCGTTTTTCAAAGTGACCGACCTGGGCCAGGTCACCGGTTTGTTCGGCGACGAACATCGCCATGGTCTCGCCGAACGAGAGGATATCGATCTCAGACATGGGCATTCTCCACACGCGGTTGGCCAAGGTGGGTGAGGGCGGCGACTTGCACGGTGGTGACCGCCACCAGGTCTGCGCCTTGCAGCGGGAATTCCACCGCGCGGCTGATACCTTGGGGCATCAGTTGCAGCAATTGTTCCCACAGATGCAGGTCGGCGGTGCCCGGCGGCAACGCCACCAGCTTGCCGTCGGCGCGACGCTCTACGGCCTTGCAGTGCAGGTAGTCGACATGGCGGCCCAGCAGGCGCGCAGCGGTGCGCGCCGATTGGTCCTGCCAGTGCCAGTTGCCGATATCGAAGGTCATTTTCACCGGTACCGCCAGGCGCTCAGCTTCATCGAAGAAACGTTGCAGCGGCTCGATGCGCCCGCCGTGCAGGGTCTGGTCGTTTTCCACCAGCAAGCGCACCGGGTGGTGATTGAGCAAGGCGCTGAGGCTGTGCAGGTCGTTGGTGTCGGTGAAGTAACCGAGGGACACCTTCAACCAGCGCGCACCGAACGCCTGGGCGCGGTCGAGGGTGGCGGCCAGCTCGGCGTTGGCTTGCGCCCGCCCGGCAACCCACAGTTCCAGGGGCGAGGAAAATACACACTCCAGGCCTTGCGCTGCGGCGGCTTGCGCCAGTTCAGCGGGCTGTTCGGTGGTCAGCAGTTCTTCACGCCATTCAATGCGCGTGGCGCCGGCGGCGGCCAGCAGGTCGACAAAACTCAGTTGGCCGCGCTGGCGGACCAGGTCGGCGCCGTAGCTGGAAAGGCTGATGGAAACGGGGTATCTGTGCATTGTTATTGATCTCTGAAACCGGTTTCATTTGAAGATAAAAAAATGCTCGTGCAGGCGGTTATGCCTACACGGGTTGGGTTGAGCCTCGGACGATCAGTTGCGGGGCAAAATCCACCGAACGGGTCGGCGCGGTATCGCCGCGCAAGCGCTTGAGCAAGCACTCAAAAGCACTGGCGCCAATGGCTTCGGTCGGCTGGGCCAGGGCGGTGATGCCGCTGCCCACCAGCGGGTACCATTCCAGATCATCCAGGGCGAGCAAGCCCACGTCCTCGAACAATCGGCAACCCAGTTCGCGCAGGGCTTTGGTACAGGCCAGCGCGGCAATGCCGTTGGCACAGAACAACGCTTTGGGCCCGGCTTGGCCTGCGCCAAGAAACGTCTGCAAGCGGTGGGGCAGGTCGCGGTCTATTTCCAATACGGCGCCGCGCATTTTTTTGCGACGGCGGATCTGGGCCCGGAAACTCTCCATACGCTCAACCCGCGAACTGGTGCCATCGGCCGCCTCGCTGACCAGCAAGATATCCCGGTAGCCCTGGTGTTCCAGGTGGTCCAGCGCCATGCCCACGGCCAGTGGGTTGTCCAGGCCTACCAGGTCGCTGTACAGGGCGTCGACCTTGCGGTCCACCAGCACCAGGGGCATTTCCCGTTGCAGTTCCAGCAGTTGTTCGAGGTGATGGCCCAGGGTGTTCACGATCAAGCCTTCGATGTTATAGGCGCGCAGGGCTGCCAGGTGCTGGCGCTCCTGCTCGTCATCGCGGTCGGTGTTGCACACCACCAGGCTGTAGCCGTGCTGGCGGCAGGCGGTTTCCACGCCATGCATCACGGCAATCGAATAGGGGTTGCGGATATCGGCCACCAGCATGCCGATCAGGCGCGTGCGCCCACGTTTCAGGCCTCGGGCCATCTGGTTGGGGCGGTAGCCCAAGTCATCAATAGCCTGCTCGATGCGCAGGGCGATGGCGTCGGAGAGCAGGGCGCGGTCATCGCCGATAAAACGCGACACGCTGGCCTTGGAGACGCCGGCGCGTTCGGCTACATCAAGCATGGTCACGCGGCTGCGTTGGGCGGCGGAGAATGAAGTCACGGCGGGGCCTTTCTTATTAGTGTGAGGTGGCAGTGCGCTGGGCATTGAAACCGGTTTCAGAAAACACCAGCCAGCCCCTTTCGTCAAGAAAATCTTTGCTGGAACACTGCCAAAACCGGCGGCGTGAAACCGACGAGCGGCGAGCCGACCTGTTAGTTCTGACAGTATCCGCAGCGCTGCTGGACGTGTTCAATTATCCCAACTGAGCCGCAAGCGCCGTGATCCATCGACGCCTTGGCGCGTGTCTAGGTGATGGGAGGTTTTGATGAGCACCCACAATGCTGGCCAATCCAATGGCCCAGGCGGCATCCTGGTGATTGAGGCGCCTATCGTCGTCGACGCGCTGCCTGACGGGTTGCTGCCGGCACAGTTTTATTTCGCTGATCTGCAGCTTGAGATTCCGACGCCCTGGGCGTTTTTACCCGGTCCGGGCAGAGATCAGTATCTGGTGTTCGAGTGGAACGTTCGCGGTGCCCGGCCCTTGGATACGCCGCCGATTTTGCTGCCTAACCCGATGACGCCTGCCGACTTTCCCTACGCCCTGCAGATACCTCAGGCATTCCTGCTCAACAGTGCAATTGTTGATCTGCGGTTTCGCATCCATAACCGCACGCCGAACAGCCCCAGCGTTGATGCCTCCGAGGTTGTGACCATCAGGATCGACCGCGATGCGCCCGGTGGGGGGGCGTTGCTGCCACCGCCCATTTTTCCCATCGATCCGATCACCGAGGCCTACCTGGTTGCCAACCCCCTGGTGCCCATGGAAATTCCCAAGGACTATCTGGATCGTGAGGTGGGTGATCAGGTGCTGATGTATTTTTCAGATATGAACACCTTGCCAACCGGCGCGCCTACCCTGGTTTCAGCGCCGCTGACCAGCGCCACCGGCCGTATATTCGTGAATGTGCCCAGCGCCGTGTTCCGCAGTTTCCCGGGCGCGCGCTGGATCTTCTGCTTCTATCGCCTGAAGGACCGCGCAGGCAACGTCAATCCGCTGTTTTCACAGGTGGAGCAAGCGGAGCTGCAAACCGGCCTGCCGCCGTCCAGGTACCCTCGGCCCAGTTTTCCGCAGGCGGAGTCGCATCCAAACCGTTTCCTGACCTGCAGCACCCAACCTGCGATCTGGTTGAGAGTCGAGGTGCATGTCGCGCCTCACGCCGACATACACGCTGGCGACCTGATCACGCTGCGGTTCCAGGGGTATGGCAAGTACCCGGATGTCAATCCGGACCCCAATATCGTGGAAACCCTCACGCATTATTGGGATGGGGTAGCCGATGCGGCGGGCTATACCTTCTGGATTCTCGATGTCGAGCGCGTGATTCGGCCCCTGAAAAAAAACGCCGGCGGCGAGGCCAGTTACACGGTGTCCCGGGGCGGCGCGGTGATCGGCCGTTCTTCTTCGCGCTATGTGGAGTTCGACCGCGTGGTGCCCACCTCACCGCCACCGCCCACGCCTATTTATTGCTGGATTGACGGCAATGGCCCCGAGGACTGAACACCCTACACGTTTGCTTTAACAACAGATGGGTAATTCGAAAGGTGGTTTGTTTGGCCGCGTGTTTTACGCGCTGGAGAGAGTGTTGCTGCGATTTCAGTCACCAGGCAATCACTCAAGTATCGGGCGATGGCGGCTTGGCCACCTAATGAGTGTTTGTGCGACGCCTACATTAAGTACTAAGGAGAGACTGATATGAGCAGCAACCCTGACGTCACCATTACACCAGTGCCTTTGGTTATTGATGCCCCCACGATTGCAGAAGCATTGGATGATGCATCCGGGCTCATCCCGGTAGCCGTTGCACGGGCGGGTATAACCCTTCAACTGCGAACCGGGCTGATTTCATTGCGCACCGACTGGCTGAGTGTCGAAATTCGCAGAACCACAGATACGGTGCCCAGTTGGACCACCTTCGTGCCCCCCTTCCAGATCAACTTGAACCCCGTGCCGGCAATAATCGATAGATTTGTTCCTGCTCCGGCTCCCGAGTTTGAGTTCGCCCATGGCTTTTATGAACTCAAAGTCACGCAATACCGTAATGCCGGTGGTGTACCGGGTCCTGCGATGGATGAGTCCAACCCCGCCGCATTCCGGGTTGACCTCATTGCGCCCTACGCCGTAGCGGCGTCCCGTGAACAACCGACCGCTCCAGTGTTAGTCAATGCCCCGCCGGGTACGGTTATCAACAATGCTTTCCTGATCAACCAGGGCGGCGTGGAGGTGCGTATCCTGGCAAACAGTTTCGGGCCGCAGCCCGGACGGTTTGAAGCGGGGGACGAAATTGACGTGTACTACAGCCCGGTCATGGACCCTCGGCCCGAGTATTTGGTCAGTGGTCCAGGTGTGCCTATGCTGCCGCCACCTGCGTCGAGCACTTTTTTCCTGCCAGCCAGCCTGATCACCTTGAGTGGGCTCTATTACTTTTTCTACACCATCAGGGACCGGGCAGGGAACGTCAGTCGCCCGTCGTTCAATGAGTTTCGTACGGTTTCGTTGTTGGCCGATCCCGTGCCATTGGCGCCGTTCCTGCCACTTGCGCCTGCCCCTCGTAATGGCAGCACTGATGACCTGCTCAGCATTGCGGACTATGTACAAGGGATCGATCTGCATATTGAGCAGTATGTTAATTTCGTGACCGGGCTGGACAAGTTCGAGACGCAATGGGAAGCCGAGCCCTTTGGCCCGCAAACTACCGAACTCACTGGTTTCCCGGTGGTGTTCAATAATATGAATGACGCAATCAAGGCCGCCTATACCGCGACTCTGGGCCCGCAGACGGTAAATGTGCGTTACCGGATCGAGCGCAACGGTGTGTTCTTCACCTCGCCAGATAAAACCCTGCAGCTCGATTTGTCGGTCGAAGGGCCGGTCCTGCCGGGCACACTGGAGCCAGGCGATGTGAACCCTGGGCTGAACCCGCCGCAAGTGTTTGGTGCCAACTCCAACGAGTTGAACACCCTGCGCATTGGGGATGCGAACCTGCCTGTCACTATTGTGATTCCCCTTTGGATCATTTCGGCGCTGCCTCATGCAGCTAATGAGTTTTACCTGTATTGGGGCACCTCCAGAGAGCGTGTCGGGCCGTTCCCTTTAAGCACTACAGTTCCCGGCGCCGACGCGACGTTTACCATTCCCTGGGACGTAGTGGCGCGCCACGGCAACAATATGCAACCGGTCAGCTACTCTGTGATTGGCCCCGGCACCACCAATGAAAACCCATCGCCCGTGACCATGGTCAATGTGATCGATGCCGTGACGGTGGAGCTGGCACCTGCAAGGTATGAGCGCCTCGTGTTTGATGAATGGAACTGTCAGTCGCTGGTACAAATCCAGCCTGGCTCGCCACCGGTACTGGCTGCCACTGTGTTGATCCCGGGCGATGCAAGACTGGTAGTGGGCAATACCGTGGATGTTACGATCACCATTACCAGCGAACGCCCAGGGCATCCGTCAGGGCCATTTACACTGACTATTACAACCCCGCCCTTGACCGCTGCCGAGGTGGCCAACGGTATTGAGGTAAATATCATCTACCGTCCGTTCCTGGCTCAAGTGGCGTTTGGGCCGTGCGAGGTCACCTACACCACGGGCGTGGCAGGTGGGGGACTCGGTCGCGGCGAGCTGGCCGAGGTATACACGGTATTCTCCAACCCTGACTCATTCTGTGATGGCGTACCGGCTAGCCTGGGAACCACTCTGATAAGTCAATAAACCGCTGCAAGCACAAAAGGGAAGCCTGGCTTCCCTTTTGTGCGTCTGCAAGCCTTGGATTGGTGCGTTTAGACGGTTCCGTCTGCCGGGGGCGCCACTTTCCATGCGTCTGCGCTGCCGATTAACACTGCTTGTTCAGATTAGTCCTACAGTCGTCGGTATGTTCACTACGTAACCTCTGCGCTGTACAGGTGAGGCCTCATTCCGCGGGGAACGAGCCAAGCCGTTTTTAGTGGCTCTACCCCCAGAGAGTGAACCCGATGTCAGCACCCATTAACTTCGAGCTCAAACCCTTGAGCAAGATGATGAAAGTCCCAGCCATGACTGTCCTGCTGTTTGCGGCAGTGCAAACCAATGTGCAAGCCGGCCATCTGATTGGCGAGTCCAAGGTCATTGGCGCCGATGAACCGACAAATCACTGGCAGCTCGATCAAAAGTCCGAGCTGACCATGAACGGCGCCCGTGCGGGCCATATCCTGGCCAACGATTCGACGCTGAATGTCAATTCCGGCAGCCTGATCGAGGATATCCGCGCGACACAGGGCTCCTCTGTCAGCCTTAACGGTGCCACGGTCAATTCCAACAACTCGACATGGGGCGCGGTGCGCCTGGATGACAGCACAGCCATCATTCGTGACAGCTCCATCAACAGCAACACCGTTGTCGGCCTGCAAGCGTTCCAGAGCTTCAACTCGCAAACGGGCGGCATTGCCCAGGTGTTCAACAGCATCATCCGCGGTGTAAAGGGTGGCGCAATAGCCAACGGCAACGCCGAGTTGCATTTCAACCAGAACACCGTGGTCGAAGGCACTGGCGCCGACAGCTATGGCGTGTTGCTTGATGGTGCAACGGCGACTGCCAGCCAGAGCAGCATCATCGGCGGCAAGAATGGCGTGCTGTTCACCAACAACCTTGGCAGCACCACTGCCGGCAAGCTGGTGCTGGACAATTCCAGCGTCGAAGGCCGCAGCGGCTCGGCCATTGTTGTCGAAGGTGAGCCTGGCGAGCCGATGGACGTTGAAATCGACGTGCGCAATGGTTCGACCCTGAGCGGCGGCAATGGCACGTTGCTGGAAGTCAACGGCGGCGCCCAGGCGAGCATGAACGTCGACAACAGCCGCTTGAACGGCAATATAATTGTCGAGGACGGCAGCACCGCGCACCTGAACATCGACAACAACGCCGGGCTGACGGGCCAGTTGCACAATGTCAGCAGCCTGAACATCGGCGACCAGTCCTACTGGGAATTGACCGGCGACAGCCAGGTGGGTGCCTTGAACCTGGCCGGCGGTACGGTGAAGTTCGGCGACAGCGACGCGTTCTATCAGTTGGACCTGGACAGCCTCGACGGTAACGGCACCTTTGTCATGGGCACCGATTTTGCCCGGGGTATCACCGACTTCCTGAATATCAACGGCCAAGCCAACGGCAACCACAGCCTGCTGCTTGAGGCCACTGGCGTGGAGCCGCTCAACCCTGAAGCGATTCGTATCGTGCACACCGAAGGCGGGGACGCGCAGTTCTCCCTGGCCAATGATTTCGTCGACGTGGGCGCCTACTCCTACGGCCTGAAAAAGGACGGCACCGACTGGTTCCTCGACCCGGAAAACCGTGTGATCAGCCCGTCCACCCGCTCGGTGATGGCGCTGTTCAACACCGCACCGACCGTGTGGTACGGCGAGGCGACCTCATTGCGTACGCGCATGGGCGAACTGCGTTTCGAGCCTGGTCAGGCGGGAGTGTGGATGCGCGGTTACGGCAACAAGTACAAGGTGGCCGAGAGCACCGGTGTGGGCTATGACCAGAACCAGCAGGGCTTCACCCTGGGTGCCGACATGCCGTTGGCCGACAGCCAGTGGCTGGTAGGTGTGATGGCCGGCCACAGTACCTCGGACCTGAACCTCAAGCGCGGTACGTCCGGCACCGTGAAAAGCTACTACGTGGGTGCCTATGCCACCTGGCTGGATGAGGAAAGTGGCCTGTACTTTGACGCCGTGGCCAAGCTCAACCGCTTCAACAACGAGTCCAAGGTCGGCATGAGCGACGGGACCAAGTCCAAGGGCAAGTACGCCAACACCGGTGGCGGCCTGTCGGCAGAGTTCGGGCGCAACATCAAGCTCGATGACGGCTACTTCGTCGAACCGTATGCACAATTGTCCACCGTGGTCATCCAGGGTGCCAATTACAACCTGGACAATGGCCTGCACGCCGATGGCGAGCGCACCCGTTCGATCATGGCCAAGGCCGGCGCGACGATTGGGCGTGATATCCAGCTCGACAGTGGCAGTGTCGTCCAGCCGTACCTGCGGGCAGCGATGGTGCATGAGTTTGCCAACAACAATAAGGTCAAGGTGAACAACAATGTGTTCAACAACGACCTGTCAGGCTCACGCACTGAGTTCGGCGCAGGGGTTGCGGTGAAGTTGTCGCAGAACCTGCAACTGCACGCTGACCTTGAGCACAGCAGTGGTGGCCGGGTCGAGCAGCCTTGGGGCGCCAACGTAGGTATGCGCTACAGCTGGTAAAAACAGGACGCTTATTAACGCCCGTATCGAAGGATACGGGCGTTTTTTTTCTTGCGTAAGCGATCAACTGGTTAGATCAAAGTTGACGTGTAGTGTATGTGTGTTGCCGTTTTCATCCGGATCGGTGGTACCGTTCAGTTCACCGCCGAACTTGACAGTGCCTGCTTGCAAGCGATTAACGATCAAAGTTCCTGTGGAACACCGCATGGAGTTAGGATTCGGACGGCCCTCAATGGAATACCAGACACTGACTTTATTGATCTGCCACTTATCCAGCTCTAACACCTGCCCCTGACGAACGGTGTCGGGCAGCCCAATCGTGATTTTTTTCACTATGGTTGAGTTATCAGCATGTCGCGCGTCAAGGCGGTAGATGGCCGCTTCATGGTCATGCAGCAGTTTCAAGGTCTGAAAGTGGAGCGGTATATTATCGATACGCGCATCGAATGTGCCAGTTGCAAGAAGGAGCCTGGGGTAAAGCAATTTTTTTTGCTCGGGGGTCAACTGTTGCGCTTGTTCGGTCATGATCGCTTCTCCATCGCTGATGATTGTGCGAGTAACAGAGATGTTGACGGCTCTGTCTGGTCATGAAATAGCACCGCACCTGCGCTGTAAACTGTCAGAACTAACAGTATACGAAGACAACGACTTATGAATGATCCAATGACAATCTAAGCACGCCGCTGTTAATACTCTTTGGCACTTAGACTAACCGAACAACCCCGCCGCGATGTTGATCGAAAAACCCAAGATCGCCGTATTGAACAAAAAACCGATCAACGATTGCCCCAACACCACTTTGCGCATGGCCCGGGTAGCCACCCCCACATCCGAAGTCTGCACGGCAACGCCGATGGTGAAGGAGAAGTACAGGAAGTCCCAGTAGTTGGGGGTCAGTAGCCCTTCGGCAAAGCGCAGCGCCGGTTCCTTGCCCTCCCAGGTGTAATAGAGGCGGGCGTAGTGCACGCTGAAAATCACCCCGATCAGCAACCACGAACCAATCACCGTCACCCCGGTAAAACCGTAATGCAGCAGGCGCTCGGTCGTGTCCAGGCCCTTGCTGCCGGCCAGGCCAACCGCAATGGTGGCCAGGCTCGCAATCGCCGCAATGCACACCATAAATAACACCAGGCCGGCGTTTTCATCCTCGACCTCGGCGATGCGCTTGACGTCTTCGGCCTTGGCACGGATGGTCAGGCGCAGCATCAGCACCAGGTAGGTCCAGACCCCGACGTTCCAGCCGATCAGGATTTTGCTGAGGATTGAGTCGACGGGCGCCAGGATGCCGATTGCCAGTCCCAGGACGGCGGCAGCGGACAGGCGAGGGTGGGTACGGGCGAGAAAAGGCATGATGGCTCACATACACAGGACATGTGAGCACCATAGCCTATTCCCGTAGGAGCCGGCTTGCCGGCCCCTACAGGGGGGGGTATCAATCTTTGCGTTTGCGCACCAGTTTCATGACGACCACAAAGAACACCGGCACAAACACCACCGCCAGCGTCGCAGTGATCATCCCGCCGATCACCCCAGTACCAATCGCCTGCTGGCTCGCCGAACTGGCGCCGGTGGCAATGGCCAACGGCACCACGCCCAGAATAAACGCCAGCGAAGTCATGATGATCGGTCGCAGACGCAAGCGAGCAGCCTTCAATGTCGCCTCGACCAAGTCTTCGCCCTGGTCATACAAGTCCTTGGCAAACTCGATGATCAGGATCGCGTTTTTCGCTGACAGCCCGATGATCGTGATCAGGCCGACCTTGAAGAACACATCGTTGGGCATGCCGCGCAGTGACACCGCCATGACCGCGCCCAATACCCCCAGTGGCACCACCAGCAGCACCGAAGTGGGGATCGACCAGCTTTCATACAGCGCTGCCAGGCACAGGAACACCACCAGCAGCGACAGCATCAGCAGCAGCGGCGCCTGGGAACCCGACAAGCGCTCCTGCAACGACAACCCGGTCCATTCCTGGCCCAGGCCCGCTGGCAATTGGCTGACCAGACGCTGGATTTCTTCCATTGCCTCGCCGGTGCTATGACCCGGTGAAGCTTCACCCGAAATAGCGATGGCCGGGTAACCGTTGTAACGGGTCAACTGCGCCGGGCCCTGGACCCAGCGCGCTTGGACAAACGCCGACAGCGGCACCATCTTCCCGGCGTTGTTGCGCACATGGATCTTCATCAGGTCTTCGACCTGGCTGCGCTGGTCGCCTTCGGCCTGCACCACCACGCGCTGCATGCGGCCCTGGTTGGGGAAGTCGTTGATGTAGGCCGAGCCAACGGCCGAAGACAGGATATTGCCCACATCGGCAAACGACACGCCCAGGGCGTTGGCCCGCTTGCGGTCCACCGCCAACTGCACTTGCGGCGCCTCGGCCAGGGCGCTTTCGCGCACATTGGCCAGGATCGGGCTTTTTTCCGCCGCCGCCAGCAGCTCGGTACGCGCCGCCATCAATGCGGCATGGCCCACGCCGCCACGGTCCTGCAAACGGAACTCAAAGCCGCTGGAGGTGCCCAGGCCATCCACCGGTGGCGGCAGCACGGCATAGGCCATCGCATCCTTGAGTTCGGTAAAGGCCATGTTGGCGCGATCGGCAATCGAGGCCGCCGAATCGTCGCTGCTGCGCTCGGACCAGTCCTTGAGCGTGGTAAACGCCAGCGCCGCGTTCTGCCCGGAGCCGGAGAAGCTGAAGCCCATGATCATCGTCGTATCACCGACGCCCGGCTCGGTGGCGTTGTGCGCCTCGATCTGCTCGGCCACCAGCACCGTACGGTTCTTGCTCGCGCCTGGCGGCAACTGAATATCGGTGATGGTGTAGCCCTGATCTTCCACTGGCAGGAACGAGGCGGGCAGGCGGCTGAACAGGAAGCCCAGGCCTACCAGCAGGACCAGGTAGATCAGCAGGTAGCGGCCGCTGCGCTTGAGGGCATAGGCAACCCAGCCTTCGTAGCGGTCGGTCAGTTGTTCAAAGCGCCGGTTGAACCAACCAAAGAACCCGCCCTTGGCATGGTGCTCGCCCTTGGCAATTGGCTTGAGCAGGGTGGCGCACAAGGCCGGGGTCAGGGACAGGGCAAGAAACGCCGAGAACAGGATCGAGGTGGCCATCGACAGCGAGAACTGCTGGTAGATCACCCCCACCGAGCCCGGCATAAAGGCCATCGGCAGGAACACCGCCACCAGCACCAGGGTAATGCCGATGATCGCCCCGGTAATCTGGCCCATGGCCTTGCGTGTGGCTTCCTTGGGCGACAGGCCCTCCGTGACCATGATCCGCTCGACGTTCTCCACCACCACAATCGCATCGTCCACCAGGATGCCGATGGCCAGCACCATGCCGAACATGGTCAGCACGTTGATCGAGAAACCCAGCAACAGCATGGTGGCGAAGGTGCCCATCAGTGCAATCGGCACCACCAGCGTCGGGATCAGGGTGTAGCGGATGTTCTGCAGGAACAGGAACATCACCGCAAACACCAGCGCCATCGCCTCCAGCAGGGTGTAGATCACCTTGGTGATCGAGACCTTGACGAACGGCGAGGTGTCGTACGGGATCTTGTACTCGACGTTGGCCGGGAAGTAGCGCGACAGCTCATCCATCTTAGCCCGCACCAGGGTCGCGGTGCTCAAGGCATTGGCGCCGGGCGACAGCTGCACGCTGACGGCGGTGGAAGGCTTGCCGTTCAAACGCGTGGAGAACTGGTACTCCTGGCTGCCGACCTCGACCCGCGCCACATCACCAATGCGCACGGTGGAACCGTCCGGGTTGGCCTTGAGCACAATGTCGGCAAATTCGGCGGGGGTGGAGAGCTGGCCCTTGACCAGAATCGACGCGGTGATTTCCTGGGTATTGGTGCCTGGCAAATCACCGATGCTGCCGGCCGAAACCTGGGCGTTCTGCGCGGTAATCGCGGCGTTGACGTCGGCCGGGGTCAGGTTGAAACCAATGAGTTTCTGCGGATCGATCCAGATCCGCATCGCCCGCTCGGCGCCATACAGTTGCGCCTTGCCCACACCGTCCAGGCGCTTGAGCTCGTTCATCACGTTGCGCGCCAGGTAGTCGCTGAGCGCCACGTCGTCGAGCTTGCCGTCACTGGAGGTCAGGGTTACCAATAGCAGGAAGCCGGCAGACACTTTCTCCACCTGCAGGCCTTGCTGGGTCACCGCTTGCGGCAGGCGCGGCTCTACGGCTTTGAGACGGTTCTGCACATCGACCTGGGCCATTTCCGGGTTGGTTCCCGGCTGGAAGGTCGCGGTGATGGTGGCCGAGCCGAGGCTGCTCTGGGATTCGAAATACAACAGGTGGTCGGCCCCGTTGAGCTCCTGCTCGATCAGGCTGACCACGCTTTCGTCCAGGGTCTGCGCCGACGCACCGGGGTACGTCGCATAGATTTCCACTTTCGGTGGCGCGACGTTGGGGTACTGCGCCACGGGCAACTGCGGGATGGCGAGGGCGCCGGCCAGCAGGATAAACAGGGCGACCACCCAGGCGAAGATCGGGCGGTCAATAAAGAACTGCGGCATTGTCTCTGATCCCTATGATTACTGGCCGGCTGCCTGGGCGACAGGCGCGGTGCTGGCATCCACTTCGACTTTTTCACCGGGGCGCGCATGTTGCAGGCCTTCGACGATGATGCGGTCCCCGGCCTTCAAGCCGCTGTTGACCACCCAACGATCATTGACCGCTGCGCCCAATTCCACCGGTTGCTGGCTGACGTTCTGCTCGGCATCCACCAGCAACACCATGGGGATACCGGCGCTGTCGCGGGTGATTGCGCGCTGCGGCACGCTCAGGCCTTGCTGGTCGACGGCCTGCTCCAGGCGTACACGGATAAAGCTGCCGGGCAACAGGTCGAGGTCCGGGTTGGGGAATTCGCTGCGCAGGATGATCTGCCCGGTGCCGGGGTCTACGGAAATTTCCGCGAACAGCAACTTGCCCGGCAGCGGGTAGAGGCTGCCGTCATCCTGAATCAGCGTGGCCTTGGCCTGGTTTTGGCCCACTTGCTTCAAATGCCCGGCGCGGAAGGCGCGGCGCAGGTCATTGAGCTCGCGGGTGGACTGGGTGAGGTCGGCGTGGATCGGGTCCAGCTGCTGGATCACGGCCATGGGCGTGGCTTCGTTCTGGCCCACCAGCGCGCCTTCGGTCACTAGCGCACGGCCGATACGCCCGGAGATCGGTGCGGTGACGGTGGCATAGCCGAGGTTGAGCTTGGCACGCTGCACCGCTGCCTGGTTGGCCGCGACCTCAGCGGCGGTTTGCCGGGCGGCGGCGCGGGCGTTGTCGTAGTCCTGGGCGCTGATGGCATTGCCTTCGACTAGTTGGCTATAGCGCTGCTCTTGCAGGCGCGCCTGGAAGGCATTGGCCTCGGCCTTGCGCAGGCTGGCCTGGGCACTGTCGAGGTCGGCCTTGAACGGCGCCGGGTCAATACGGAACAGCACGTCGCCCTGTTTGACGTCATGGCCTTCGTTGAACACCCGTTGCAACACCACGCCTGCGACCCGGGCGCGCACTTCGGCAATGCGTGGCGCGGCAATCCGTCCGCTCAGCTCGCTGCTGATGGACAGGGGTTTGGCTTCGAGGGTTTCGATCCGTACCTTGGCCAGGGGCATTTGCGGGGCGTCGTCCGCAGAGTTGCCACAGGCACCCAGGGCCAACGTCAGTGCCAGCAGGCAAAACGGCGCAAACAGATTCTTTGACATGCTCTTATCCCAATATTGACTGGCGCATCCTACGGACACCCCCGGCTCGGTGCTGTGAAGCTGTGTAGGTGGTGTGTGAAGAAATGTAAGGTACGGCGCACGCCGAGGCGCCTGCGTATATCCTTTACGGCCGTGGATCCTAACAAGCTCTTCTGATCAATGACGATCTAATGTGAAACTGTATTATTTGGAAGCACCATGCCCAACATCCTCCTGGTCGAAGACGACGCCGCGCTGTCCGAGCTGATTGCCAGTTACCTTGAACGCAATGGCTACCACGTCAATGTGCTCAGCCGTGGCGACCACGTACGCGAGCGGGCCAGGCTCAACCCGCCGGACCTGGTGATCCTCGACCTGATGCTGCCGGGCCTGGATGGCCTGCAAGTCTGCCGCCTGCTGCGCGCCGACTCGGCCGGCCTGCCGATCCTGATGCTCACCGCCCGCGATGACAGCCATGACCAGGTGCTGGGCCTGGAGATGGGCGCCGATGACTACGTGACCAAGCCCTGCGAGCCACGGGTGCTGCTGGCCCGGGTGCGCACCCTGTTGCGCCGCAGCAGCCTCAGCGAGCCACAGGCGGCCAATGACCAGATCATCATGGGCAACCTGTGCATCGACCTGTCGGAGCGCGCCGTGACCTGGCGCGACCAGGCGGTGGAGCTGTCCAGCGGTGAATACAACCTGTTGGTGGTGCTGGCCCGGCATGCCGGTGAAGTGCTCAGCCGCGACCAGATCCTGCAGCGCCTGCGGGGCATCGAGTTCAACGGCACCGACCGCTCGGTGGATGTGGCCATTTCCAAGCTGCGGCGCAAGTTCGACGACCATGCCGGCGAGGCGCGCAAGATCAAGACGGTGTGGGGCAAGGGTTACCTGTTCAGCCGTTCCGAGTGGGAATGCTGACAGCATGTTCCGGCTCCTGATCCGTCTCTACCTGCTGACCATCGTGACCTACAGCGCGGCGATCTACCTGATTCCCATGGGCATCATCGAGGTCTTCCATCATCGCTACATGAACTACAACCTCGAGCAATCCCGGGGCTTGCAGAGCCTGATCGTGCGTCAGTACCACAGCCGGCCGGTGGAGCGCTGGTCCGAGGTCACCGACCAGTTGGCCCGGGACTTTGCGCCCTTGAAGGTGCAATTGCTGCATCGCCAGGATGCCCGCTATACGCCGGCCGAGGAGCGGTTGCTGGAGCAGGGCAAACCGGTCATCCGCCTGGGGGAGTGGGGCTGGATGGAAGAAATCAGCTCGCCGCTCAATGACCAATTGGCGGTCAAGCTGACCATCCCGCCCGACCCGCTGGACATGAACCTGCTGTACTGGACCATGAACGTACTGATCGGCGCGGCGCTGCTGGGGGGCCTGTTGCTGTGGCTGCGCCCGCACTGGCGCGACCTGGAACGCCTCAAGGCCACAGCCGCGCAACTGGGCCGTGGTCATCTGGAAGAACGCACGCACATTCCGCCCAGCTCCAACATCGGCAGCCTGGCGGCGGTGTTCGACACCATGGCCAATGACATCGAACACCTGCTCAACCAGCAGCGTGACTTGCTCAACGCCGTGTCCCACGAGCTGCGTACCCCGCTGACCCGCCTGGACTTCGGCCTGGCCCTGGCGCTGTCCGAAGACCAACCGGCCGCCAGCCGCGAACGCCTGCAAGGCCTGGTGGCGCACATCCGCGAGCTGGATGAGTTGGTGCTGGAACTGCTGTCCTACAGCCGCCTGCAAAACCCGGCACAACTGCCCGAGCGGGTGGAAGTGGTGCTGGATGAGTTTATCGACAGCATCCTGGGCAGCATCGACGACGAACTGGAGAACCCCGAGATTGTGATTGATGTGGTGCTGGACTGCGCCGTGGAGCGTTTTACCCTCGACCCACGCCTCACCGCCCGCGCCCTGCAAAACCTGCTGCGCAATGCCATGCGCTATTGCGAGCGACGCATCCAGATTGGCGTCAAGGTCTGCGCCAAGGGCTGCGAAATCTGGGTGGATGACGACGGCATCGGCATCCCCGAAGAGCAGCGTGCGCGGATTTTCGAACCGTTCTACCGCCTGGACCGCAGCCGCGACCGCGCCACCGGTGGCTTCGGCCTGGGCCTGGCGATCAGCCGCCGGGCCGTCGAAGCACAGGGTGGCACACTCACCGCCCAGGCCTCGCCACTGGGTGGCGCACGCCTGCGCCTGTGGCTGCCTACCTGACTGTTTGTCTAGAGCGGGCCTGTGTGGGAGCGGGCTTGTCGGATCGCCGCATCGCCGCGAAGACGTCGGCCCAGCGAACATTGATGTTGACTGACCCACTGCTTTCGCGAGCAAGCCCGCTCCCACACAAGCCCGCTGCCACATTCATGGGTGTTTTTCTGCAGTCCTGCTTTTGGCATATGCGCAGCCTTACCGCCCCTGACGCACCCTTGCTATAGTTCGGCCCTTATCAGCCGCCAGCCAAGGATCACTGCCATGTCCGAATACCAAGCCTTTGTCGTCGAACTCCACGGCAACGTCGCCCATGTGCAGATCAATCGCCCAGAAAAAATCAACGCCATGAACGCGGCGTTCTGGAGCGAAATCATCGAGATTTTCCAATGGGTCGACGACACCGACGCGGTGCGCGCAGTGGTGTTGAGCGGCGCCGGCAAGCATTTTTCCTCGGGCATCGACCTGATGATGCTGGCCTCGGTGGCCAATGAGTTTGGCAAGGACGTGGGGCGCAATGCGCGCCTGCTGCGGCGCAAGATCCTGCAACTGCAAGCCTCGTTCAACGCCGTGGATAACTGCCGCAAGCCGGTGCTGGCGGCGATCCAGGGCTACTGCATCGGCGGCGCCATCGACCTGATCAGCGCCTGCGACATGCGTTACGCCGCTGACGATGCGCAATTCTCGATCAAGGAAATCGACATCGGCATGGCCGCCGACGTCGGCACCCTGCAACGCCTGCCACGCATCATCGGCGACGGCATGCTGCGCGAACTGGCCTACACCGGGCGCACCTTTGGCGCCGAAGAAGCGCGCAGCATCGGCCTGGTCAACCGGACCTTTGCCGACCACGCAAGCCTGCTGGCCGGGGTGATGGACCTTGCCGCGCAAATCGCCGCCAAATCGCCGATTGCCGTGACCGGCACCAAGGCCATGATCAGCTACATGCGTGACCACAGCATCAACGACGGCCTGGAATACGTTGCCACCTGGAACGCTGCTATGTTGCAATCCAACGACCTGCGCGTGGCCATTGCGGCCCATATGAGTAAACAGAAACCCGAATTCGTGGATTGACTGAACATGACCCCAGGCTGGATTACCACAACGCTGCTGGACAACGACGCCCCCGGTGGCTGGGCTGTGGCCCGCAGCCGCGAAGGCTTTTTGGTGGATGACAACGGGCCGCTGTTTCCCAGGGAGTGGCTCAAGCGCCAGGACCTGCCGGTGTTGGCCGAGCATGGCATTGGCCATCTGGACGGCGAGCCTGTGTATCTGCTGGAGCTGAACAGCCCCGGCGACGTGCCAGGTTGCCGTTGGCAAGGCTTGCGGGCCTTTATGCTGCAAGGCGATCACCGCCTGTACAAAGTCCTAGGCTATGCCGCGCAAATCGGCACCTGGGCCCGCGAGCACCGCTTTTGCGGCAGTTGCGGGCAGGCGATGATGCAGGTGCCCCGCGAGCGCGCGATGTTCTGCAAGGCGTGCGACCTGCGCAGTTACCCGCGTATTTCACCGAGCATGATTGTGCTGATCACCCGTGGCGATGAGATTCTGCTGGCCCGTTCGCCGCGTTTCGTCACTGGGGTCTACAGCACCCTGGCCGGGTTTGCCGAGCCCGGGGAGTCTGCCGAAGACTGCCTGATCCGCGAAGTGCGCGAGGAAGTGCAGGTTGAAGTGCAGAACATCCAGTACGTGGGCAGTCAGTGCTGGCCGTTCCCCCATTCCATGATGCTGGGCTTTCACGCCGAGTACGCCGGGGGCGAGATCGTGCCCCAGGCCGATGAGATTGAAGATGCGCAGTGGTTCAACATCCACCAGTTGCCGCCGCTGCCGGCCTCGCGCTCGATTGCCCGCTACCTCATCGACCTGTATGTGGCGCGCCGTCTAGGCCACGCTGAACCAGTGCTGCCAGGCTAGGCGCACGGTCAGGCCGAGGACCACGGTGATAAACACCGGGCGAATGAATTTGGCGCCGCCGCTGATGGCACTGCGAGCGCCAAAGAACGCGCCCACCATCACCGACAGGCCCATGCTCAGGCCGACAATCCAGTCCACCGAACCGTTGAAGATAAACACCGACAACGCCGCCGCGTTGCTGACGAAGTTCATGCTGCGCGCCACGCCGCTGGCCTTGACCAGGTCCACCGGGTACATCAGCAGCGTGCTGACGGTCCAGAACGCCCCGGTGCCGGGGCCCGCCACACCATCATAGAAACCCAGGCCGAAGCCTTGGGTCGACTGCCATTTCTTCTTGATCGGCGCATCGGCGTCCAGCGGCGCCTTGGGCGTGCCGCCAAACAACAGGTAGATGCCGCAGGCAAAGACGATCACCGGCAGCATCTTGTTCAGCCACTCGGCGGGCAAGTAATGGGCAACGACGGCCCCAACCAGCGCGCCGACCAGCGTGCCGACGATGGCATGCACCCATTGGCGCGGGTGGAACAGCTTGCGCCGGTAGAAGGTAAAGCTGGCGGTGGCCGAGCCGAAGGTCGAACTCAGTTTGTTGGTGCCCAGCACCAGGTGGGGCGGCATGCCGGCGGTGAGCAGGGCCGGGGTGGTGAGCAAGCCGCCACCGCCGGCAATGGCGTCGATAAAACCGGCAATAAAGGCAACCACGGCGAGGATGGCCAGGGTGGTGAGGTCAACGCTGAGTTCAAAAGGCATGGAGGCGACTTATTTTCGGCGAGGCGCAGAAAGGGGCTGCGCGAAAGTCCGATAGCTTACCTATAACCGATTGTCAGGGCGACTGTTGCGACACACCCGCGCAGGTGCGGTAGGTGTTGTGCCAGCAACAGTGATCCAACAAACCATCCACCAAGGCAACATTGCCCGGCCCAGGCTCGCAGGGGCCAAACGCCCGTGCCACGTGGCTTGGCCCACACTGGCACGCTTGCTGCTCCACCACTTGCACAATCTTTGTGTGCGAGGTACCGAGCCATGACTCAGCAAGCCGTGAAATTTGCCTATTGGGTGCCCAATGTCAGTGGTGGCCTGGTGGTCAGCAAGGTCGAACAACGTACCGACTGGGGCATCGACTACAACCGCAAACTGGCCCAACTGGCCGAGGAGGCAGGGTTTGAGTACGCCTTGACGCAAATCCGCTTCACCGCCGGCTACGGTGCCGAATACCAGCATGAATCCGTGGCCTTCAGCCACGCGCTGCTAGCCGCCACCCGCACACTGAAGGTGATCGCGGCGATCCTGCCGGGCCCCTGGCAGCCGGCGTTGGCGGCCAAGCAGCTGGCCACCATCGATCAACTGACCGATGGCCGGGTGGCGGTGAACATCGTCAGCGGCTGGTTCAAGGGCGAGTTCCAGGCCATTGGCGAGCACTGGCTGGAGCATGACGAGCGCTATCGGCGCTCCGAAGAATTCATCCGCGCCCTGAAGGGCATCTGGACCAAGGATGACTTTACCTTCAAGGGCGATTTCTACCGCTTCAACAATTACACCCTCAAGCCCAAGCCCCTGGGGCAACCGCACCCGGAGATTTTCCAGGGTGGCAGCTCCCGTGCGGCACGGGATATGGCGGCGCGGGTGTCGGACTGGTATTTCACCAACGGCAATACGCCGCAGGGGATCAAGGCCCAGGTCGATGACATCCGGGCCAAGGCCGCCGCCAATAACCATTCGGTCAAGATCGGGGTCAACGCATTTGTGATCGCCCGTGACACCGAAGAAGAGGCCCAGGCGGTGTTGGCCGAAATCATCGACAAGGCCGACCCGGACGCGGTCAACGCCTTTGGTGATGCAGCCAGGCAAGCAGGCAAGGCGTCGCCCGAAGGTGAGGGCAACTGGGCCAAGTCCAGCTTCGCTGACCTGGTGCAGTACAACGACGGTTTCAAGACCAACCTGATCGGCACGCCCCGGCAGATCGCCGAGCGCATCGTCGCGCTCAAGGCGGTGGGGGTGGACCTGGTGCTGGCGGGCTTCCTGCATTTTCAGGAGGAGGTGGCGTATTTTGGCCAGCGCGTGCTGCCCCTGGTGCGCGAGCTGGAAGCCAAGGCCGCGGCGGCCGGCAGCGCCAGGGCGGCGTTACCGGTATAGCACCACTGCCGCACGCAGTTGGTTGTTGCCAAAGCGGCACATCCGCTCGAACTCCCCATGGCTGACCGGCAGGTGCTGGCAGTCCATGGGCTGGCGGTGCTGGCTATGGTCCACGTCGGGATCATGCAGGTAGACAAACTCTTGATCGCAGTCGGTCACGATCACCCAATGCGGTGACTTGGAGCGCGTCAGCCGGTAACTGCTGATCAGCACCAGCGGCTGGCCGCCGCCGTCCAGGACCTGCGGCAGGTCCAGCGCACCGCCAAATACCTGCTGCACATTGCTGCGGGCCAACTCATCCGCGAATCCCTCATGCACCAGGCGCATCACCTCTTTTTTATGCAGGTTGCGCACGCCATCGAGAAACAGCGGCCCACGCACGTTGACCTGCATGCGTACAGCAAACCCCCGGCGCCACGCGGCCAGGGCCAGGCCCTGGGGGCTGCAACCGCCGTGGCCGGCGGTCATGAACACGGTGGTTGCTTCGCGCCAGATCTGCAGTTCTTCGCGGCGCAGCGCCTCACGCCCAGGTAACAGGGCGCCCATGGCCATCAGCAAACAGGCGGCGCCGCAGGTAAAGTCAGTGGTCTGCTGGTAGTAAGGGACACTCAAGGCGCGGGCGTGCGCGGGCTGGAGGATACGTTTTTCCAGGCGCAGGGCGTCGGTATGGTCGGCGTAATAGTCGTTGATCAGGGCAAAACGCCGGTAGCCAGCGCGCTCATACAACGCGATGGCGCCTGGGTTATCGGTGCGTACCTCAAGGCGCAGGTACGCACAGTCGTGGGCCACGGCGCAGGCTTCGATGCGCGCCAGCAACTGCCGGCCCAGGCCCATGCCCCGGGCCGGCGCGGCAATGGCCAGGGAGTACAGGCGCGCCAACGAGGTGCCGCGATGGAACAGCACCAGGGCATAACCGACCAATTGCCCGGCATTTTCGGCCACCAGCAACTGCGCGTGGGCACGGCTGATCATCCACTGGAAACTGCGGGCAGACAGCCGGTCAGTGGTGAAACAGTGCTGCTCCAACATTACCAATGCTGGCAAGTCTTCGAGGGTTGCAACGCGAAAGGAAAGAGTCATATAACCGCCGTAAAAGTTGCGTAACTAAACGAGACTTCTGTGAAAGATCGTGCTTAATAGAAAAGGTCAAGTTCTCTAGCGGATCAATCAATATGTCAGCGGTACAAAGTCATTGGCGAGAAGTATCCGAGCAAACCGTCGCGGCGACAATAACTTCCAGCGGATATTTTTCCACCCCGCCCAAGAGCCCAAGCCAAGTCGTGATTATTGTTGAACGCAAGGAAGACTGGGCCTCGTACTTCCCTAGCGAAGATATAGTCACCGCCCAGGAATACCTCGAACACTCCCGGGAAAACGAGGCAGGCAAACGGGTCCAGGTGATCAACCTGTGCCGCAGCTACAAGTACCTGGGGCATGGTTACTACTGCTCGCTGCTGGCCGAGGCGCGGGGGCACAAGGTGATCCCGTCGGTGCGCACCATCAGCGAGCTGACAAAGAAATCCTTGTATGGCCTGGCCCTGGATGACCTGGATAAAACCCTCGATAAAGCATTGAGTCACCACCTTTACAGCAATACCGAAGGTTTTACCCTGACACTTTATTTTGGCCGAACCAATATTGAACCGTTGCAGGATTTGGCCCGGCAGTTATTTGAGGCTTTCCCGTGCCCGATTCTGTTAGTTGAGTTTCGTAAACATAACGGCTGGCATATCGAAGGTATCAAGTCTGGAGTCTTACATAAGTTGCGCGATGATCAGGAAGATCAATTCGCCCATGCCCTGGACAACTTCAGTCGCCGGATCTGGCGCCAACCCCGTTCGCGGCGGCTGGCCCGTTATGACCTGGCGATCCTGCATGATCCCCAGGAGCAATTGCCGCCGTCCAATGCCAAGGCCCTGGAAAATTTCGTGCGGGTGGGCAAGGGCCTGGGGATCGATGTGGAGTTGATCGAACGCAAGGACTACGCGCGGCTGGCCGAATACGACGCCTTGTTGATTCGCGAGACGACCAGTGTCGACAACCATACCTACCGCTTCGCCAAGAAAGCCGAGAGTGAAGGGCTGGTGGTAATGGATGACCCGGCGTCGATCCTGCGCTGTACCAATAAGGTCTACCTCACGGATATGCTCAAGAGCCATCAATTGGGCATGCCCGCCACCGAGATTCTGTACAAGGAGCGACCGCAAGATTTCGAACGGGTCGGCGAGCGCCTGGGCTTCCCCCTGGTGCTGAAAATCCCCGACGGTTGTTTCTCCCGGGGGGTGATCAAAGTGGAAAGCCAGGAGGCGTTGCTGGCCGCCACGGCCGAGCTGTTCGAACACTCGGTGCTGCTACTGGCCCAGGAGTTTTTCTATACCGAGTACGACTGGCGCATTGGCGTACTCAACCGCAAGCCGATCTTTGCCTGCCAATATTTCATGTCCAAGGGCCACTGGCAGATCTACAACCACAAGGCCATCGGCCAGGATATCAACGGCGAATGCCGGACCCTGGCGGTGCACGAGGCCCCCAAGGCCGTCGTGGAACTGGCAGTCAAGACCGCCAACCTGATCGGCGATGGCTTGTACGGCGTGGACTTGAAGCAGTCCGGCGACAAAGTGGTGGTGATCGAGGTCAACGACAACCCGAACATGGACGCCGGGATCGAAGACGCCTACTTGCAGGACGACCTGTACTCCCTGGTGCTGGAAGAGTTCGTGCGCCGCCTGGAGCTCAAACGCCAGGGCCAGGTCTGGTGATCTGCTTTGAGCTCAACGAGGGTGCGCTGCGCCGCACCGAGCGCGACAATGCCGAGATCCTGCTGTTCAACAACCCCGACAGCGATGAGCGTGAATTGCTGCGCGAGCGCTATAAAGTCGATGAGCACGCGCTGGCGTCGGCACTGGACCCGGACGAGGTGTCGCGCATCGAATTCCACCCAGACAACCTGTTTCTGATCTGGAAGCGCCCGCAAAACTACTCCGGGGGCAGCAACCTGGTGTTTGAAGTGTCGTCCTGTGGCTTGCTGTTTTCCCCCGACCGCCTGCTGGTGATTGCTACCGACGACAGCCAGTTGTCGGGCCTCGGCGCGCGCCGACCGCTGCATACACCGCTGGACGTGTTGCTGGACCTGCTGCTGAACAACATCCACCACTACCTGGGCCACCTCAAGGTGATCAAGCTGGTCGCCCGCGAGTTGCAGCAGCAGTTCAACGCCTCCATGAGCAATCGCCACCTGATGCAGATGTTCAGCCTCAGCGAGAGCCTGATCTATTACATCAACGCGCTGCACAGTAATGGCGCGGTCTTGACGCGCTTGCGCAACCACGGCGAAAAAGAACACTTCAGCGCGCAGACCCTGGGCCTGATCGACGACCTGATCATCGAGAACAACCAGTGCTACAAGCAGGCGGAGATCTACTCCAACGTGTTCTCCGGGCTGATCGATGCCCGGGGCAACCTGATGAACAACAGCATGAACAACCTGCTGCGCAAGCTGACGCTGATCAACGTGGTGTTCCTGCCGCTGAACCTGATTGCCAGCATTGGCGGCATGTCCGAGTTCAGCATGATGACGGCGGGGACGCCGTGGTGGGTGGCGTACCCGCTGTTTTTGCTGGCGATGGCGTTGGGCGCGGCGGGGATGGTGCTGGGGCTGCGGCGGATTGCCAAGGGCGGCGGCAAAGCGGGGTGACCGGGCCCCGCATTCGCGCCAGTGCAGGCGGGCTTAGGCGCCGGCCTGCAGGGTCAATACTTCAAAACCCTCTGCGGTGACGGCCACCGTATGTTCCCACTGGGCCGACAGGCTGTTGTCACGGGTCACCACGGTCCAGCCATCCTTGAGACTGCGCACCTTGGCGCTGCCCTGGTTGAGCATCGGCTCGATGGTGAACACCATGCCTTCGCGCAGGGTCAGGCCGGTGCCTGGGCGGCCGAAGTGCAGGATTTGCGGCTCTTCATGCATTTCCCGGCCAATCCCGTGCCCGCAATACTCGCGCACCACGCTGTAGCCATTGGCCTGGGCGTGGCTCTGGATCGCATGGCCGATATCCCCCAGGCGGGCACCGGGCTTGACCTGGCGGATACCGGCCCACATCGCCTCTAAGGTCTGCTCCACCAGGCGCCGGGCCTTGGGCGCGACGGTACCGATCATGTACATCTTGCTGGAGTCGGCGATAAAGCCGCCTTTTTCCAGGGTGATGTCGATATTGACGATATCGCCATCCTTCAACACGTCCTTGGCACTTGGCATGCCATGGCACACCACCTCGTTGATGGAGGTGTTGATGCTGAATGGGTAGTCGTACTGCCCCAGGCTGGCGGGGCGGGCTTGCAGGTCCTGGCGGATAAATGCCTCGACGGCTGCATCCAGTTCCAGGGTGGTCTGGCCGGCCGCGACCCGGTTGTCGAGCAGGGTGAACACCTGGCCCAGCAGGCGCCCGGCTTCGCGCATCACGGCAATCTGTGCAGGGGTCTTGATCATCAGCTGCGCCCCCGAATCAGGTCGGGCTTGTCGAGCAACAGTTTGTTGATCAGGTCGTTGTAGGCCAGGTGCGGATTGAGTTCGGCCAGCAGGCCGATCTTGATCCAGAACTCTGCCTGGGCGTTGATGGAGCGGTCCATCGTGGCGCTGGCCAGTCGGATTTGTTCATGCAGTTGGTCGGTGATCTTGACGATGCCCATGGGGTTCACTGTGTAGAGTTTATATACAAAGCGTATACGTTTCGTATATTGCTCGTAAACCCCGGTGTTGACTTGCCCTGGACCGGCGGTTAGTTTTGTTGCATGACATTACAAACCTATCGTTCCCAGCCAAGCATTATTACCGCCATTCCTCATTTGGCGGGATAGCGTTCGGCTGTACCCAAACCCGCCCTAGAGGCGGGTTTTGTTTTTCCGTCTCCAGGGCTCTGTCAAACGCCAGGAGACACCCATGAGTAGCCCGCTGCCGCAGTCCACCGCCGACGATGGATTGCTTGAGCATTACGTGAAGAAAATCCTCGCCGCGCCGGTCTACGACCTGGCGGTACGCACGCCGTTGCAGGCCGCCCCGGCGCTGTCGGCGTTGCTTGGCAATCAGATCCTGCTCAAGCGCGAAGACCTGCAGCCGACGTTTTCCTTCAAGATTCGCGGCGCCTACAACAAGCTGGTGCAGCTTGGCGAGGCGCAAAAAGCCTGCGGGGTGATCACCGCCTCGGCAGGCAACCATGCCCAGGGCGTGGCATTGGCGGCGCGCGAGCTGGGGATCAAGGCGACGATTGTGATGCCCAGCACCACACCCGAATTGAAAGTACTTGGCGTGCGTTCGCGGGGCGCCGACGCGGTGTTGCACGGCGCCAGTTTCCCGTTCGCCCTGGCCCACGCGTTGCAGTTGGCCGAACAGTCGGGCGCGACCTTTGTGTCGCCGTTCGATGATCCCGACGTGATCGCGGGGCAGGGCACCGTTGCCATGGAAATCCTGCGCCAGCAACAAGGTGCACTGGACGCGATCTTCGTGCCCGTGGGCGGTGGTGGCTTGATCGCCGGCATCGCGGCCTACATCAAGTATTTGCGCCCGCAAGTGCGGGTCATAGGCGTGGAGCCTGAAGGCTCAAGTTGCCTGCTGGCGGCCTTGCGTGCAGGCGAGCGGGTGATATTGCCCAGCGTCGACAGCTTTGCCGATGGCACCGCAGTGGCGCAGATCGGCGCCTACGGCTTTGAAATCTGCCGCGAGCATGTCGATGAAGTGATCACCGTCAGCAACGATGAACTGTGCAGCGCGATCAAGCTGATCTACGACGACACCCGCTCCATCACCGAACCCTCCGGTGCCCTGGCGGTTGCCGGGATCCGCCGCTATGTGACACGCACCGGGGCCCGGGGGCAGACGCTGGTGGCGATCAACTCCGGGGCCAACATCAACTTCGATAGCCTGCGCCACGTGGCTGAGCGAGTGGCGGCGCAACAGCACAGCCTGAATGTAGGCGTTGTCGAGCGTTAGCGAGGCTACGATGGCGCCAGCAACTACACCTCGTCCATTGTGGGAGCGGGCTTGTCGGATCGCCGCATCGCCGCGAAGACGTCGGCCCAGCGAACATTGATGTTGACTGACCCACTGCTTTCGCGAGCAAGCCCGCTCCTACATCTGATGTGAGGCGCTACTGCACGCTGGCCTTCTCGACGGTGCTCGATGCCGACCAGATGCGGTAACGCACTTCGACATCTTTTGGAACATATATAACGATGGGTAACTTGCTGTTGTAGCGCAGCACAAAACCGTCGCCGACCACCGGTACAAAGTCCTCGCGGGTCTTGCCGCCGGGGCAGGCCATCATGGTGCTCATGGGGCCGCTGACATTCTCCAGGCGGTAGAACGGATAACCCCAACCCTCGAGGTTTTTCTCTTCCAGTACACCACCCAGTCGCTGCTGGTTGCAGTCCACAGGCAAGGTTTTACCGGCGAGGATTTCGACCTTGAAGTCCTGCTCCTGGGGCTTTGCGGGCAAGTGGATGACCTGGCGAACCTGCCCGGCATCGGCCTTGGGGTAGGGCGCGATATCTTCAAGCTTGGCGGCATGGGCCTGGGCGGCCAACATGCTCATGGCCAGTACGCAAAGGATGTTGAGTGCAGAAGAAGTCATGGGACGTCCTTATCTTGGGGGGCGCTGAAACGGTCACTGCCACGCTGCACGCCAACGTCCGGCCGTGCAAACCAGCAGCAACTTATATAAGGGTTGCTGGTGCTTATGAGGAAAGGATCCTACGCCAAAAAACACAAGGAGTAGGCTTTGCAATGGAACGTGCCTGCCAGGGTTGGCAAGGCAGCGGTCAGACTATTGATAGCTATAAAAATTCATTGGCGGTCTCAAAAAAAGGAGAGGTTCAGCCATGCTTTCGGAATTGGAACTACGCGGCCTTATTGAAGGAAGCTTCCTGCCCAGGCGTTGTGAATGCATCAAGGCCCAGGATGCGTCGTTGACCATCAGAATCTACGACGACGATGGCACCAACATGACTGTCACCGGCATCCAGGCCGATAAACTCGACAGCAGTCGTGCCATCTGTAACTTGATCACGACGCTGCGTGGAGACCTCCACCACGCCCACGCACCCGCCCCGCGCAGGGCCGGCGCCAGGCTCTACTGATCAGCCCACGTTGGGCTTGCGGGCCTGGATAAACTCCAGGCCCAGCACCAGCTCCGTGCCCACGGCCAACAGAATCCCCGGGCCTGCATGCCCATTGAGCCATTCGCCCATCCCCAGGGCGGCCAACCCCAGGCAACCGACAATAAAGCCGGACACCAGCGCGCTGCGCGTGGGTGACGGGGCGGTATGACGCAGGCGATAAAACATGATGCCGATTGCTAGGAACAGCATGGCATTGCGGCGCGCCACCAGGCCGCTGGCATCGGTGTATTGCACCCCCCAGAGCCACAGCAGCAGGTCGGGCCGCACACCCCAGGTAATCGCCAGGGCCAGGCATAGCACGGCAGTGAAGGTGGCGAGTGAGTGGAAGCTGAGGCGCATGGCGAGTCCTTTCGGCCGTTTCAGAAGGGCCCAAGAATAAGCTGTGCGGCAAGCCTCAGACAAATCCGATACGGCACGTTCCCATCTCGCTGCTAGTGTTTCGCCAAATCTGTCGGCAGTGGCTGAGGTAGTGCGTGCAACAAAAAATCGCAGCAGAGTTTCTCGGCACCTTCTGGTTGACGTTCGGCGGCTGTGGCAGCGCCATCCTGTCGGCCGCGTTTCCCGGCCTGGGCATCGGGTTTGCGGGGGTAGCGCTGGCGTTTGGCCTGAGTGTGCTGACCATGTCCTACGCGGTAGGCAGTATCAGTGGTGCGCATTTCAACCCGGCGATCACAGTTGGCTTGTGGGTCGCAGGGCGTCTACCGGCAATGGATGTGTTGCCCTACATCATTGCCCAGGTCGCCGGGGCGACGGTTGCGGCGGCGATCCTCGCGCTGGTCGCCAGTGGCCGGCCGGGGTTTGAAATCGGCGAGTTCGCCGCCAATGGCTATGGCGCCTTGAGCCCGGGGCAGTACAGCCTGCTGGCCGCGGTGGTGGTGGAAAGCGTGGGCACCTTCTTCCTGGTGTTTATCGTCATGCGGATGACAGCGCCCGGGGCCGCGCCCGGGTTTGCGCCGATAGCCATCGGCTTGACGCTGACCCTGATTCACCTGGTGTCGATCCCCGTGACCAACACCTCGGTCAACCCGGCCCGCAGCACCGGCCCGGCACTGTTTGCCGGCGCCGATTACCTGAAGCAACTCTGGCTGTTCTGGCTGGTGCCCCTGGCCGGGGGCATCCTTGGGGCCATGGTGGCCAGGGCCGTGCGGGAGCGGCCGTGAGCCGCTACCAGCTCATGCGGATGCCGGCGTTGCCGCTCACGCCCTCCAGGGTGTTGGTGTCCAGTTGGGTGCTGTAGTCGGCGGCCACGTACACGCTGACGCTGGCGGACAGTTTGGCGACCACGCCGACGCCCAGATCGGCATAGGCTGACTTGTGGTCAGTCTTGATCCGATCAATGTCATCGTAAGTCACCGTATCGCTGCCACCGAACGTGCGCCAGGCGTTGACCCGCAGGTAGGGTTCAACGGGGGTGTCTTGCAGCAGGTAGCGACCTTTCAAGCGGGCACCCACGCGCCCGGTCCAGTAATCCTGGGAGTCGAAGGACACACTGGAGATCCCGTCATTCTGGCGATCGAGGTCAATCTGTTGGTGGATCACCTGGGCCTGTGGCTCCACCACCCAGTTCGCGGAAACGGCGAACGGGTAGCCCGCCTCCGCAGACAGGGCCAGCGCATGGCCTTTGGTATCCATCTTTATCCCGCGCTCGGATTTGCTGTCACCGTCCAGGCGCGTGCCCATGGCCACCAGGTCCACGTACCAGCCCTTGGGATCGGTCAACGTCCAGTAAGCACCGACGTTGTCGCCGGTGAGTTTGACTTGCCCGGAACGCTGGTCTTCAAAACCCAGGGCAAAGCCTTTGACGTCACCCTGCAGGCGGCTCTGCCCGATAAACAGCCCCAGGCGCTGGAGTTGCCCGCCATCGGTGGCCCAGGCATAGAGATCATGGCCCACCTGATAACCCTTGACGGAACCGTCGAAACTCGGCGACACCGTGCCGGACCAACTCTGCTTGAAATCACTGCCATAGGCCCGGCCCCAGCCAGCCGGGGCGGTGCCGGTCTCGCCCAACAGGCTTTGCTCGCCCTGGCGGTCATGGAACGTGCCAAGCGCCTGCAGGGTCATGCGCTGGGCCGCCGGAACCACCACCGAGTACACCGGCACCTCGACGCGATACAGCGGGATCGGCTCGGCGCCGGCCACGGCGGTGGGCAGGGGCGGCGTGGAGTCGGCAGGGGTTGGCGAGACCTCGGCCGGGACCTGGGTCGGTGGTGGCGGCGCAGGCTCGACGGGAGCCACGGGCTGCGCGGTAGGGGGTTCGACCAAAGGCTCGTCGGGGCCGACCACCGGAGGCACGGCCGGGATAGGGGGTTCTGGCACGATCACCGGCGGCAGCACCGGCGGCGTGGGCACGGCGGGTGGCTGCACGGCCACCACGGAAGAGCGTAGATACCAACTGTTCTCCGAACCGGCCGTCACGCCGCCCTTGAACAGGAAGTACTCGTAGGCCCCGGCCGACACCGCGCCTTTGAGGGCAAACGCGTCGCTGCTGCTGGTCGCGCCATTGAGCGCCTGCACCACTTCAATCCCATTGTTGCGGGTCAACCCACCCAGGCCACCCAGGTTGCTCACGGCCAACTGGGTGTTACCGCTGATCGTGCCCTGGGACACCACCAGCTTGTCGGTGGCCGAGGTCTCGTCGCCCAACACCGTTTGCAGCCACAACTGGCCGTTGTTACCGACATAGTTGCCGTGCACCGTCAACGAATCCGTGGCGCTGTTGCTGGCGCTGGCCAAGTCGATGGTCCCGGCATTGTTCAGGGTGGCCAACTGGCCTGCGGTGTAGGGCCGGATACTGCCTTGGGTCACCGCCAGCACACTGCTGTTATCGATGGACAACACCCCGGTGCCGCTGGTGTTGTCCCCCAGGAACAGATCCTGCGTCAGGTCCAGGCGCGAGCCATTGTTGAGGTCGAAGGTTTCCCAGCCGATATAGCGGCCAGCATTGCCTGAGGTGGTGTTGTCGAAGGCCAAGCGATCATTGCCCAGGCCACCGTCAATCGAGGGGGTGCTGCCAAGCAGGGTTTCGTTGAGGTTGGCCAGCAATGCCGTGTCGTCACCGTCGCCCATCAGCACCGCAGACTTGATCACGCCGCCCGAACGCCACTCGAAGGTGTCGTTGCCGAGGCTGGCGCGGATCTCGCCGTTGATCACGCCGCCGCTGACGAGAAGGGTGTCGTTGCCGCCACTGACACTGATGTTGCCGCCAATGGTGCCGCCGGACACGCTGATCCGGTCGGTGCCAAAGCCAGTCACCAGGTTGCCGAGGATTGCGCCACCGGACAGGTCATAGATGTTGTTGTCCAGCTTCATGTCCACCCGGCCGATGGTCCCGGCGCTCTGGCTGGCCACATCGCCGTCTTCAAAGGCGCCGACGATGGTGCCGCCGGTCATGGTGAAGGTGTCGCGCCCATCGCCCTGGGCCAGGGACTGGATCTGCCCGCCGCCCATCACAAAGTCATCGATGCCGTTGCCCTGGGAGACTGCCCCGGTGACGGTCCCGGCGTTGATCTGGAAGCGATCGGCGCCGTCGCCCTGGGTCACCGAGCCGACGATGCTGCCGGAGTTCATCTGGACCCCATCGACGCCCGGCCCGAACAGCACATTGCCATTGACGGTGCCGGAGCCCCCCGTGGGCAGCGTCAGGCTGTTGTTGCCGGATACGTCGGTCAGGCCGCCTGCCGAGGTGCCGCTGTCGCAGGTATAGCTGTCGTCGCCACTGCCTGGGGTGAGGACGCATGCGGCCTGGGCAGGAGTCTGGAGTGAAAGAATGCCGACTACAAAAACGGCTGGCTTGAAAAAAGTCCGTTCATTGCTCATCGATCATCCCTGCCCATGTAGGAAAAATATACGTAACTAGGGTCTAGTACAGCCTGGGATGAATCGCAATGTTTAAGGCAAGGCTGAAAGCCACGAAATCCGTGGCCTGCAGTGATGGCACTGTGCAGTTATGCCTGTATCTAAGCGTTTAATTGCTGGCGATAGGGCAGGTCTGGCCCGGTCTTGCCACAGGTCAGCGCGGCGGCGCGAATGGCGAACTTGAGCATGCTGTCGATCTGTTCCCGGGCCAGCCCCTGCACCCCCTCAACCGAATCCAACTGCTGCTCGGTAAGCCAGGCGATCAAGGCCGCCTGGAAGGTATCGCCAGCGCCCACGGTATCGACCATCACCACTTTGACGGCCGGTGCCGACCAACTGCCATGCTGGCGGCTGAACACGCTCGCGCCATCGCCGCCACGGGTCAGGAACACCAGTTGGCAGCGCTGCTGCAACCAGCCTTGCAGCACGCTTTCGGGGGCCTGGCCTGGGTAGAGCAGGTGCAGGTCTTCATCGCTGACCTTGATCAGGTCGGCATGCTGCACCCACTCGGCCACGCGCTGGCGCCATACCTCGATATCCGGCTCGGGATTCAGGCGTACATTCGGGTCGAGACTGATCAGGCGCTTGCCGCTTTCCCGGCGGGCCAGGGCCAGCAGGCTATCGGCGACCGGCTGCACCACCAACGAAAACGAACCAAAATGCAGGCCGCGTACCTGCGCATCGAGGGCGGGCAAATGCTCGATCTGCAACTGCCGGTCGGCACAGCCTTCGCCCCGAAAGCTGTACTGCGGCGAGCCGTTGGCACCCACGGCGACCATCGCCAGGGTGGTCGGCGCGGCAAACTCCAACAGGTACTCGTCGCATACCCCTTCATCCTCGAGCACCTGGCGCAGGCGCTGGCCCAGGTAGTCGCTGGACAACCCGGCGAACAGCCCGGCCTCGATCCCCAAACGGCGCAGCCCCACCGCCACGTTGAACGGCGAACCACCCGCAAGCGCCTTGAAATTGACTTTGGAGGCCTGCCCGCTGGGATCCTCCTGGCTGAAAAAATCAAACAGCGCTTCGCCACACACCAGATACATAGTTATTCGCTCTTAAAGGGTTGCCACATGCTGTTGATAGCGTTCATAGGCCTGCTGGTACGCCCTGACGCTGGCGGCGACGGGCTGGGTGCGACTGGCCGGGTCGACACTCACGCAGCGCGTGCACAGCCCCTCCAGGCTTTCGCCGGACTGGCACCACGCGGCCTGGATCGCCGCGCCCAGGGCCGCCGCTTCGCTTTGTTCGGTACAGATCACTTCGGTGTCCATGATATCGGCGACCATCTGCCGCCACACCGGGCTTTTCGAGCCGCCGCCGATCAGGCGGATACTGTGGCTTTGCAGGCCGGTCTGGCGCAACAGGTCCAGGCCTTGGCGCAAGCCAAAGGTGGTGCCTTCGACCACCGCGCGGCACAGGTTGCCACGGGTCAGGTTGGTCATGGTCAGGCCGTGCAGGCTGCCGGTGGCGTGGGGCAGGGCGGGTACGCGCTCGCCATTGAGAAACGGCAGCATGCAGACGCCCTCGGCGCCAATCGGCGCCTGGGCCACCAGGGCGTTGAACGCCACCAGGTCCAGCTCGAACAGCTCACGGATGACCCCGGTGGCATTGGTCAGGTTCATGGTGCAGATCAGCGGCAGCCAGCCGCCGCTGGAGGAACAGAATGTCGCCACCGCGGCCTGGGCGCTGACAGTCGGCTGATCGGCAAACGCATACAGGGTGCCCGACGAACCGAGGCTCATGGTAAACACTCCAGGCTTGATATTGCCGGTGCCGATCGCCCCCATCATATTGTCGCCGCCGCCACTGGACACAATGGCCCCGGGGTTGATCCCCAGGCGCTTGGCGATGGCCGGCAGCACAGTGCCCAGCGCCTGATTGGCTTCTATCAGGGTTGGCAGCGCCGCTTCCAGGCGCCCGCTGGGGTCGATATGCCGCAGCAATGGCAGGTCCCATTGCCGGGTGCGGACATTGAAATAGCCGGTGCCCGAGGCGTCGCCATACTCGGCGCAGGCTCGGCCGGTGAGCCAATAATTGAGGTAGTCGTGGGGCAACAGGATATGGGCGACGCGTGCGAACACATCCGGGTGTTGCTCCAGGGTCCATAACAGCTTGGACACGGTGTAGCCCGGCGCAATCGCCACCCCGAGGCGCTCCAGGGAGCCGCTTTCACCGCCCAGGTAGTGCAACAATCGCAGGTTTTCGGCGCTGGTCTCGGTGTCGCACCACAGCTTGGCCGGGCGCAGCACCTGGCCCTGCTCATCGAGCAGCACCAGGCCATGTTGCTGGCCGGACACGCCGATGCCGAGAATGTCCTGGCCGTCCACACAGGCTTGCTGCAAGGCGCGGTGGGTGGCTTGGGTAAAGGCGTCCAGCCATTGCGTGGTGTCTTGCTCGCGCCGGCCATTGGCGCCGCTGATCAGGCTGTGGGTCGCGGCGCCCAGGCCCAGCACCCGGCCGCTGGCGGCGTCGAGGACGATGGCCTTGGTGCCTTGGGTGCCGCAGTCGATACCAAGAAACAGAGATTGGCGGGGCATGGTGGTTACTCAGCAGAAAACAGGGTGAAAACCCGAGCAATGTGGGGTTCTTCAGTCGGTAAGTCGTTTCAAGGTCTTTGTGACACCGTTATCGCGCAAACTGACAAAACACCGCTCGAACGCTGCCACAAACTCAGGCGAATTGGGAATCGCCGTGCCAAAAATCTCTTCCACACCCAACAAGCGCTGGCTGATCGAGGCGTCATCCGCCACCAGCGCCCGGCAGAAGTCGGCGCGGGGGTCGGGGATGCGGTAGCGCACGCCGTTCTCGTCGACGCCTTGCAGGTACAAAGCCCAGGCTGCCACCACCAGTGCCGCCCGCTCGGTGTCGCGGCCCTCGGCAATCAGGCGGTTGATGGTTGGCACGGTGAACTTGGGAAACTTCGAGGAGCCATCGGAACACACCCGCTCCAACTGGTCGGCAATCGCCTGGTTGGAGAAGCGGTCCACCAGGGTCTGCTTGTACTCGCCCAGGTCAATGCCCGGCACCGGCGCCAGGTTGGGGGTCACGTCCAGGTCCATATAGGCGCGCATATACGCGACAAACAGCGGGTCGTTCATGGTCTCGTGGACAAACCGGTAGCCCTTGAGAAACCCCAGGTAAGTCAGGGCCAGGTGGCTGCCGTTGAGCAGGCCGATCTTCATTTCTTCATACGGCGTGACGTCGTCGGTGAATTGCACACCCACCTGTTCCCAGGCCGGGCGGCCGTTGACGAACTTGTCTTCCAGCACCCATTGCACAAAGGGTTCGCACACCACCGGCCAGGCATCGTCGATGCCGTGTTCATCATGCAGTTGCAAACGGTGCGCGGTGCTGGTCATCGGTGTGATGCGGTCGACCATGGCGTTGGGGAAACTCACATGGTCCTTGATCCAGTCATGCAGCTCGGCATCGCGCAATGCGGCGAACGCCAGCAGCGCCTTGCGAGTCACGGCGCCGTTGTGCGGCAGGTTATCGCAGGACATCACGGTAAAGGCAGGCACGCCCGCCGCCCGGCGCTGGGTCAGGGCCGCGCAGATAAAACCGAACACGGTTTGGGGTGCGTCGGGGTGGGCCAGGTCATGCTGGATCTGCGGCAGGTGGGCCATGAACTCACCGTTGCTATCGTCGATGCAGTAGCCGCCCTCGGTGATGGTCAGCGAGACGATGCGGATTGCAGGGCTGGCCAGCTTGTCGATCAAGGCCTGGGCGCCGTCCTGTGCCAGCAGCATGTCGCTGATGGCACCGATCACTCGTACTTCGGTGTCGTCGGTATCGCCCAATTCGTAGAGGGTAAACAGATAATCCTGGCCGGCCAGGTCATCGCGCGCCTTGCGGTCTTCGGCCCGCAGGCCGATGCCGCAGATGCTCCAGTCCAGGCCGTCGCCGGTGTTCATCAGGGCGTCGGTGTAGTACGCCTGGTGCGCACGGTGGAAACCGCCGACGCCGATATGGGCGATGCCCTGGCGCGTATCGGCGATGGTGTAGGCGGGCAGGCGCACTTCGGGCGACAGCTGCGTGAGGTTTTGCTTATTGAGTTTCATCAGAAAATCTCGCGAAATCAGGCGGCAGCGCGCAGTGGGCGGGCCACGGCCACACCGTCGGTGTCAAACAGATGGCAGTGCGCCGGGTCCAGGTGCAGTTGCAGGGTCTCGCCATACTGGCTGGCCATGTCGCCACGGATCCGCATGGTCAGCGGCTCGCCGCTGGTGGTGAGCACATGGCAGAACGTGTCGCTGCCCAGGCGTTCGCCCACGTCGGCGGTGACGGTCAGGGTGGTATCGCCCGGCGCGGCCAGTTCCAGGTGCTCGGGGCGGATGCCCAGGGTCACCGCACTGCCCACGCGCAAGCTGGCGCTGCTCAAGGGCAGGCTGATCAGGGTGCCGGCGTCCAGTTGCACGTCGCAGCCCTGGCCCTCGATCCGGGTGACCTGGCCCTTGAGAAAGCCCATTTTCGGCGTACCCAGAAAGCCTGCGACAAACAGGTTGGCCGGCTGGTGATACAGCTCCAGCGGCGAGCCGACCTGTTCGATGCGCCCGCTGTTGAGTACCACCACCTTGTCGGCCAGGGTCATGGCTTCGACCTGGTCGTGGGTCACGTAAATCATGGTGGCTTGCAGTTCTTTATGCAGGCGCGCCAGTTCCAGGCGCATTTGCACGCGCAGGGCGGCGTCGAGGTTGGACAGCGGCTCGTCGAACAGGAAGATTTTCGGGTTACGCACAATCGCCCGGCCAATGGCCACGCGCTGGCGCTGGCCGCCAGACAGCTGCTTGGGCTTGCGCTCCAGCAGCGGGCCCAGCTCCAGGATGCGTGCCGCTTCACTGACTTTACTGTCGACGATTGTTTTGTCGACGCCGGCCAGGTCCAGGGCAAACGACATGTTCTTGCGCACGCTCATATGCGGGTACAGGGCGTAGGTCTGGAACACCATCGCCAGGTCGCGCTTGGCCGGGGTCACTTCGGTGATATCGCGGCCATCCAGTTCGATGGTGCCCTCAGTCACTTCCTCAAGGCCGGCAATCAGGCGCAGCAGGGTCGACTTGCCACAGCCCGACGGCCCGACGAATACCACGAACTCCTTGTCGTTCACTTGCAGGTCGATGCCCTTGATGATGGAGAAACCTTCGAAGCCTTTTTGCAGATTGGTGATTTTCAGGTTGGCCATGATGGGCCTCCTTTTTATAAGGGGTCGTTATTTCACTGCGCCAAAGGACAAGCCGCGCACCAGTTGCTTCTGGCTGATCCAGCCGAAGATCAGGATCGGCGCGCAGGCCAGGGTCGAGACGGCAGATAATTTGGCCCAGAACAAACCTTCGGGGCTGGAGTAGGAGGCGATCAGCGCGGTCAACGGTGCGGCATTCGAGGAGGTCAGGTTCAGCGACCAGAACGCCTCGTTCCAGCACAGGATCAGCGACAGCAACACGGTGGACGCCAGGCCGCCCTTGGCGATGGGCAGCAGCACCCGCAGCATTTCCTGCAACAAGGTGGCGCCATCCAGGCGCGCGGCTTCGAGGATGTCCTTGGGGATGTCCTTGAAGTAGGTGTAAACCATCCACACCACAATCGGCAGGTTGATCAGGGTGTAGATGATGATCAGCGCGATGCGCGTATCCAAAAGGCCCATGCTCTTGGCCAGCAGGTAAATGGGCATCAGCACGCCCACCGGTGGCAGCATCTTGGTCGACAGCATCCACAGCAACGTGCCCTTGGTGCGCTGGGTTTCGTAGAACGCCATGGAGTAGGCCGCCGGCACTGCAATCAGCAGGCACAAGGCGGTGGCGCTGAAGGAAATCACCACGGAGTTCCAGGCGAAGCTTAGGTAATTGCTGCGCTCATTGATGTGCAGGTAGTTCTCCAGGGTGGGCGTGAAAATGAACTGCGGCGGCGTGGCAAACGCGTCGATTTCGGTCTTGAAACTGGTGAGCACCATCCAGAAGATCGGGAAGAAAATCACGATCGCGATGGCCCAGGCCAGGGTGCCGAGCAACAGGCTTTGCAGGCGGCGGGATTGTTGAAGCGTCATGGCGCGGCCCTCAAGGCTTGTCAGTCAGGTTTTTGCCGAGCATCCGCACCAGGATGATCGCCGCGATATTGGCAATGACCACGGCAATCAAGCCGCCGGCCGAGGCCATGCCCACGTCGAACTGCACCAGCGCCTGGTTGTAGATCAGGTAGGCGAGGTTGGTCGAGGCGTAGCCGGGGCCGCCGTTGGTGGTGGTGAAGATTTCAGCGAATACCGAGAGCAGGAAGATGGTCTCGATCATCACCACCACGGCAATGGGCCGGGCCAGGTGCGGTAGGGTCAGGTGCCAGAAGATCGCAATCGGGCCGGCACCGTCCAGGCGCGCGGCTTCTTTCTGTTCCTGGTCCAGGGACTGCATGGCGGTCATCAGGATCAGGATCGCGAAGGGCAGCCATTGCCAGGACACAATGATGATGATCGACAGCAGCGGGTAGTGCGCCAGCCAGTCCACCGGCTGCGCGCCAAACAACTTCCACACCGCCGCCAGTACGCCGGACACCGGGTGGAAAATCAGGTTCTTCCAGATCAGCGCACCGACCGTGGGCATGATGAAGAACGGCGAGATCAACAACACCCGCACCAGCCCCCGGCCGAAAAACTCGCTGGCCTCCAGCAAGGCACTGATCAACACCCCCAGCACCACACTGATCAGCAGCACGCTGCCGACCAGCAACAGGGTGTTGGTGGCACCGGGCAAAAAGCCGGAATCGGTGACGAAGTAGGTGAAGTTCTCCAGGCCCACGAATTGGTTTTCGCCGGGGTAGAGCAGGTTGTAGCGGATCAGCGAAAAATACAGGGTCATGCCCAGCGGCACGATCATCCACAGCAGCAACAGGGCCACCGAGGGGCTGACGAGGAACCAGCCGGGGTTGAGCAGGCGGCTTTTAGACGTATTCATGACAATCAGAACCCATTGGAGGCAAACAGAATCAGCCTTGGAGTGCGGTCAATGTAGGAGCTGGCTTGCCTGCGATGGCGGCCTGTCAGTGGATAAATCAGTTAACTGATCGACCGCTATCGCAGGCAAGCCAGCTCCTACATTTACGAGGGTGAGCCTGGGCTATTTGGGGTAGCCGGCACGCTTCATTTCCCGCTCGGTGGTGGTTTGCGCGGCAGCCAGGGCCTGGTCGACTGTCTGCTGGCCGGTCAGGGCGCCGGCGAAGAACTTGCCCACCTGGGTGCCAATGGCCTGGAACTCGGGAATGGTCACCAACTGGATGCCGACATAGGGCACGGGCTTGAGGGTCGGTTTGGTCGGGTCTGCGACTTTCAACGACTCCAGCGTCATCTTGGCAAAGGGCGCGGCCTGCATGTATTGCTCGCTGTAGGTCGAGGCGCGGGTGCCTGGCGGTACGTTGGCGATGCCATCGGTCTTGGCCACCAGCGCGCCGTACTCCTTGGACGTCGCCCAGGCACTGAAGACCTTGGCCGCGTCCTTGGCCTTGGAACTGGTGGGGATCGCCAGCGACCAGGAATACAGCCACGAAGTGCCCTTGTCGGTGACCTGTTGCGGGGCAAAGGTGAAGCCGACATGCTCGGCGACCTTGCTCTGGGTCTTGTCGGTGACAAACGAACCGGCGACGCTGGCGTCCACCCAGATCGCGCACTTGCCGCTGTTGAACAGCGCCAGGTTTTCATTGAAACCGTTGCTGGAAGCGCCCGGTGGGCCGGACTTCTTCATGTTGTCGACGTAGAAATTCAGCGCATCCTTCCACTCAGGGCCATTGAATTCGGGTTGCCATTTCTCATCGAACCAGCGCGCGCCATAGCCATTGGCCAGGGTGCTGATCAGCGCCATGTTCTCCCCCCAACCGGCCTTGCCGCGCAGGCACAGGCCGTATTGCTCCTTGCTCTTGTCGGTGAGTTTTTCGGCAAACTGGCCAATCTGCACCCAGGTCGGATGCTCCGGCATGCTCAGCCCGGCGGCCTTGAACAGGTCGCTGCGGTAGTAGGTAATGGAGCTTTCGGCATAGAACGGCAGGGCGTACAGCGTGCCCTTGACGGACAGGCCGTCGCGCACTGATGGGAACACATCGTCCAGGTCGTAGGACGCCGGCAGGTCCTTCATCGGCTCCAGCCAGCCCTTGGCGCCCCAGAGTGCAGCTTCGTACATGCCGATGGTCAGCACATCGAACTGCCCGCCCTGGGTGGCGATGTCGGTGGTCAGGCGTTGGCGCAGCACGTTTTCTTCGAGCACCACCCAGTTCAACTTGATGTCCGGATGCTCGGCCTCGAAGGTTTTCGAGAGCTTTTGCATGCGGATCATGTCGCTGTTGTTGACGGTGGCAATGGTCAGGGTTTGTGCACCAAGGCTCACGGCGCTGAGGGTCATGCAGGTACAGGCAAGCAGGGCTTTTGCTGGGAACTTCATCGCGCACTCCGTATCTGCGCCCAGAGGGCTGCAGAAGGACAGTTATTGTTGTTGTGTCTTCCAGGGCAGCAGGAAGAGTGTGCATTGATTACAGCCTTGTGCAGGCCCGGTGACAAATCCTTGGACACACTTGCACTGATACTTTTTTGCACTGGTTGATAGGTGCCATGGGCGACCTGTTACTTTTGACAGTAGACGATCTAAAGGAATCAAGGGTTAATTGTTGTGCACAACCAACCGAGGATATGTTCATGAACTATTCCACCGTAAGACCCGACATTAACTGGCTCTACAAAGTTGCTCTTGGCATGGTCGTCGCACTGTTTGTCAGTGCATGCACAGGGCAGTCACCTTCTTCCGGTAATTTTGATGAATGCGTGCGTGAGGGTTATTTCAAAAGTGTCGAAATCGCCGGTGGGTATTACCGCTGCGTGTATAATTCAAGCACTAAGAAATATACGCTTTATCGCTACACTTGCCCGGCCGGCAAAGAGTTCAACGAAGCGACCAGACAATGTGAGTGAGCCCGTGTAAACCCACAAGGCCCCCAGTGTTTTCACTGGGGGCCTTGTGTTTTCAGGGGGTGAGTAGTAGATCAGTCGACCCCGTCTTCCTGCTCCAGGGTTATTTGACTTGGATAAGGCCGCTGCTGGATGATGATGTCGTCAAAATCGTAGATACCCTCGGTTGACGGATTCGTTATGGCAATTGACGCCTCAAATGGCTGGCCTGGCAAATATCCCATATACACATCGGCATACAACCACGTATTGATGCTGGGTATCGCCACGTTCTTGGTCAAGTTGCCTATATGAATAAACACACTGGTCGGCCCGCCGATATCCGCGAACTTGCTGATCCTGAAGCGCAAACTTACCCGATAGTAGCCCACTGCGGCGGGGGTGAAGGTTTTGTAAATCCTCACACCACTGCCGGGGTAGGGGGCGGCTTGCAGGTAGTAATTGCCGTTTGCCTCGCGGCGGATCCCGGTATTGGGCCACTGGCTGAGCCAACCATTGAGGAAGGAGCCGGTAAAGGTCGTCTCGTCGGTGATCATCCTGCTGCGGATGGTGTAAATGACCGGCGGGAACTCAATTGCCCGCGACTCTTCGGTGCTGTTGTTGAACGCCACCTTAAATTGCAGGGTCAGTTGGCTGTTGTTGCCCAGGTCCGACAGGTAGCTATTGAGGATGGTTTGCTGGTGATACCCAAGGCTCAACCAGCCAGAGGTCACCCGGTCGCCGTAGGAACCGTCCAACAGGGTCAGGTTGTGGGCCGCACCGTTGGGCCGGTTGCCGAGCAAGCGCAGCCAGACGGGCTGGTCCCTGGCAATAAGTGGCCAGGTACCTACGGTTGCCGTGGCGTTGCCGGCCAGTTCGCCCACATCCAGTACACCGCTGACGGCCTCGTCGATCCGCAGCACGGTTTTTTTCAGCTCAGTCACCGGAATGGCTTTGAGGGTCACGCTCAACACCGTTGACGAACGGCGCACGCCGTTGCGCAAGACGGAATACTGCACGGTGAACACGCTGTCGCGATTGTCCAGATTGGCGGCAATCAACGCGGCCGGCAGGCTGAAAGTCACCGTGCCATCGGCTTCGCCATTTTTCGGCCCCAGTTGCACCGACCCTGGCCCGCTGGCACCCAGTACCTCCAGGGTGAGGCTGTCGGTGGTGTACATCGGGCTGTAGGCCACCTCTACCGTCGCCCCGTTTTGCGCATTGAGCGGTGTCAGGGTTACCGCGGCTCCCGAACCCGTGGCCTCGAGCACTCGGGGCACTGGAAATTCGGCGGGAATGGCCTGCACGGTGTAACGGCGTTCCGGGAACCACAGTGCATTGGCCTGTTCGGTCGATTGGTCAAACGTCACCCCAAAGCGCATCACAAGTTGTGAGCCGTCCTTGAGCTGGCGCAATTGCGCCACCGGCGCCTGGGGGCGGATCCCGATCTGTTCGCCGTTGTAGGTCACCAGGTCACCGTCGTAGAGCACGGCAACAAAGGGCGTGTCATTGGCAGAGGTGCCGCGCAGTTCAAACCACATGCGTTGATTGCGGTTGATAAAGTTCCAGCGATCAACCATGGCGCGCTCGGAGCCGACCAGGTTGCTGAGATTCAGCACGCTGCTGGTATGGCCTTCGATATAGGGCAGGGGCAGTACCGGCGCCAACAGATTCAGGCTCAATACCGGCGAAGGTTTTTGGTGGGCACCCAGCAATACAAAGTACTGCACCTGAATGTAACGCCCGTATTCGCTGAGGTTGGCCCCGATGACCTCTGCCGGCACCTCGAAATGCAGGGTCCTGGAGGTGTTGCCATCCTTGGTTTCGCAATAGGTGCCCAATTGCGGGATACCGCTCCAGCAGGCCTGGATACGGTGGCTAGGCAGCATTTGCGGGTAGGTGACAGTGATGGTGGCACCGTTCAGCGCCGCCTCCGGCAACAGTTGGTCGGGGTAGCGCTGGGCTTGCAATACCTCTGGGCGCAACAGGTCCAGGGCCGCACCCACCGTGACCACTAACACGTCCGAGTAGAGCGTGGCGCCACCGCTTGCAGGCACCAGCGAATAGCTCAGGCGCAGCTCGCCATTTTCGCTGGCACGGATCAACGCCTCTTCCAGGGTGAATACCACCGGCTTGCCCGCTGTTGCATTGTTGAGGCGTATCTCATCGCCGGCAGTGCCGTTGCTGGTCGCGCCCAACAATGTCCAGCGCAGAATGTCGCCATTGGCGGTGCGCGTGTAGGGTAGGGTTACCTGCAACTGACCACCTTTGATGCGCGCCGGGTCCAGGTTGTTGAACTCATCGACATATTGCATCAGGGGCGATGGCAGATCGGCATAGCGGGGGCCAAAGGTGACTTCCAGCACCTCTGACATGCGCACTGTCTGAATGCTGGGGTTCAGGATGCCCAGGGTGCCGGTGTCGACCAGGTAGTACACCCGTACGGTGCCCAGCCCGACGAAGCGATCGAAATTTTCCTTGAGCACAATGCGAAAACGCTCCGGAGGCGGCTCGGCGCCGGCCAACAGGGTTTCTTCGTAGACCACCAGGCCGCCGCCTGGGCGCACGGCTTCCATGCGCAGGGTCACGCTGTAGTTGCGGTCGTATGGGGTATAACGCGGGAAAATCGCCTTGATAAAAGGATGGTCCGGGACAATGTTGCCGCCCTCGTTTTGCTCGATGATCATCGGCGGCATCGAGCTCCTGGTGCCGAACACCGTGATATTCAGGCGTCGGGAGGAGGCGAGGAACACGCCCGTGGCCGTGGTCAGCTTGTACTCGATTTGCAGGTGGCCGTTGAGCACCGCCTGCAGGTATTGGGGGTCCACGGCGACGGACGACGACAGGCCGATGCGTGCTGGAAACGCGGGCAGGGTCCTTTCGAACGGCAGGCCATCGGCATCGGCGCCTCGCAACGTCACTACGATCAACGCGCCTGCTGGGGTCGAGGTGCCATTGGGCAGGCGCCGCGGTACCACCATTTCGATATCGAAGTCGTTGTGGATGTCGAGGTTGACGTCGATAACGGAGTCCCCGTCCACTACAAAATGCGGAGCGTCGAGCAGGTAAGGGTCCAGGTCGCTGTCGACCGTGACCGCCTTCGACCATTGCTGGGTTTCCCCGGAGAAGTTGAACACCTTGTCGTAGGCCCGGAAGCGAATAGTCACTACCCCACTGCCGCCCAGCAGGATGATTGATTCCGGGACCAATACGGTGATCGGCTTGATGCCGGCGACATGCTCGGCATCAAGCCTCAAGGAAATGGGGTAACCGTTCCAATACACCTCGACGGTGTCGCCTTCGGTCAGGTTGGGGTAAGGGTCGATCGTCATTTCCACCCCTTCGGCGGCGCGATGGGGGTCTATCACGCCGCCTTCCAGGTCGGGTGGCAGGTGTATCACCAGTTCCGTGTGATACGCCAGCCCGGGATCTTTACTGACCCCGCCGGGGCGAGTGCGCTTGACATACCAGGTTTCGTAGGGCGAGCTGCTGGTGGTGCCGCTGCCCCTGCGGATGACCTCGTAAAAACACGGGTAGGTATAACCCAGTGGCACCAATGGCGGGAGAATCACCAACGCCACCGACGTCTTGTCCAGATCCTCATCGCGGATTTCCGTCGACACAAGGGCAAAGCGGTTGCTGCCCATGAAGAAGTTCAACCTATCGCCGACAGTCAATTGGGTCCAGCGCGGGAAATGCACGGTCAGCCACGGCTCGGTGTGGCGTATCCCCAGGCCGAGCACCGCGTCTGGCAGCGTGCGCACCGCATCGCTGACGTCAGGCGGGTCCAGGTCGTCGATAACGCTTGGGTCCGGGAGGCAGGGCAAAGTGCTCGGGTTGGATGACTCGGTGTTCTTCATCATGGGTGCTCCGTGTGCAGAGGTAACTGGCCACGGACATCACACACCCAAGGTGCTGCTGCATATAACTGTCAAAATTGACAGTGGCGACGAGTGGTCGCTGTCAGGCCAGGTTCTGTTCCGTCAGGCGCTGCACTGCCAAGCGCCGGTAGTGTGAGGGCGTCATGCCTTTGAGCTGCTGGAAGCGCCGGTTGAAATTGGAGATGTTGTTGAACCCCGACTCAAAGCACACATCGGTCACGGCCTTGTCGCCCACGGCCAGCAACTCGCAGGATTTGCTGATGCGCAGGCGGTTGACGAACTCGACGAAGGTGCGCCCGGTGGCCTGTTTGAACACCCGGGAGAAGTAGGTGGGTTTCATCCCCAGGTACTGCGCGACTTCTTCCAGGGACAGTTCGCGGGCGTAGTGGGCAAAGATGTAGTCCACCGCGCGGTTGGTCCGGTCGATGCTGTGTTCATCGGCCAACTGCGCTGTAGTCCCTCCTGACAGCACCAGGTAGTCCTCACAGGCACAGAGTGCTTCCAGCAATACAAAGAAGTGCCCCAGCCGCGCCATGCCCTGGGCATCCTCGATGCGTTGCATCAGGGTCATGGCCTGGGCGATGGTGTTCTTGCAGCGAAATTCGATGCCGTACTGCGCGCGCTCCAGCAAGGGCGCCAGGCTCTTGAACTCGGTGAAGACCTGGCTGCCGTCCTCCAGCAACTGATCGGTGAAATTCACCAGCATGTCGCGCTTGGTGATCACTTCGCCTTCCTCCACCTGGCTGATCCAGTTGTGGGGCAGGTTTGGACCGGTGAGGAACAGGCTTTGCGGGTAGAAGTTGCCGATATAGTCGCCGATAAACACCTTGCCGGAACTGGCGACAATCAAGTGCAGCTCATACTCCTTATGAAAGTGCCAGCGCACCAGGGGGCAGGGGAAACCATGCTGGCGATAGATGATGGACAGGCCGTTGTGGTCGTCCATCAACTCGTAGGAAGGGTCGGTGATGCGCGTTGCTCGGCTCATGCTGGCGTCGCTTTTATTGTGGTTGCGCAGCCGATAATGCCCCGTTGCACGTCACCTCGCCAGCGCCGCTGTTTAAACGGGGCGGTTTTTTGCCTCGATCCACTGCGCCATGTATTGGGTACTTTTGTGCAGATGGTGGCGCAGCATGCTGCCGGTAAAGTTGTCGCGCCGATGTTGCGCCAGCTCGCCCAGGCAGTGTTGCAGGCGCTCGACCAAGGCCGGGCCGTGGTTGTGCGGGGCATAGCGACGGGCCAGCAGTTGCTCGCCATGTGCCTGGGCCTCGGTCCAGGCTTGCCGATTTGCGTACAGGGCCACGGCAGCAGCGGCCAAGGCCGAGGCGCTCTGGGCGATCATCCCCGGCCAGGGTTGCCCGTCGCCCATGCCTTCGGCGCCGATGGGAGTGGTGATACTGGGGGTGCCGCAGAGCATGGCATCGGCCAGTTTGCCCTTGATCCCGGCGCCGAAGCGCAGCGGGGCCAGGCAGATGCGCGCCGCCGACATCACTTGCAGCGCGTCCTCGGCCCAGTTCATCACATGGAAGCCTTGCGCCGGGTTATGCAGCGCAGTGGCCTTGGGCGGCGTGTAGGCCCCATAGATATGCAGTTGGGCGCCGGGGAGCTGCTGGCGAATCAACGGCCAGAGGCTGTTTTTCATCCAGAGCACGGCATCCCAGTTGGGTGCGTGGCGAAAGTTGCCGATACTCAGGAAGTGCGCGCGGTCTTCATAAGGAATAAACGCCTGGCTGGGCGCCTCGATCATCAACGGGCACCAGTGGAGCAGGGCGGCCGGCACCTTGAAGTGCTCGGTGAGCAGTTGGATCTCGACGTCGGAAATCATCAGGCTGATATCGCAGCGGTAGATCGCGGCGATCTCGCGCTTGGCCAGGTCGGTGTCGGCCATCCTCTGGAACTCTTCGTCCAGAACCTGGGCGAATAGCGGGCTGAAATCGTCAGCATCCGGCTGATGCTTGAGGTAGTCCTTGAGGCGCTGCTGGCGGGCATCGCGCAGGCTCTGCAAATCCGAAGTCTCCAGCACGCGCAAGGCCTGCGGGCAATGCTTCTCTACGCGCCAGCCGAACTGCTCCTCCATCATGAAACGATCGAACAGCACGATATCCGGGGCCAGTTCACGGATAAAGTCGTCGAAACTGCGGTTATTGAGCTCGATAGCGCATTCGCGAATACCCAGTGCCGCGAGGTCGGCCTTGTGTTCACCGATAGCGGCTGGGCTGCTGAAGGTTACTTCCCAGCCTTGCGAAAGAAAGCTCTGCAAAATCTGCATCATATGTCCGCCAGCTGCCGAGGAGCGGGGCTCCGGCCAGACGTAACCGATGACCAGGACTTGGGTGGCAGGCTGATTCTTCAACGACGAACTCCTTCAAGGGCAGGGCAAAAGCGGCGCAATTAAACCACAGCCGTCGGCCCAGGCGCTGTCATGACAATTTGTGACGGCCATAGGTGTAAATCGAACTTTGTGGTTAACTTCTGCCTCTCGAATTCGTTTCATCCAACCCAGCATAAGGATTCCGTTCATGGCTCAAGTCACCCTCAAAGGCAACCCAGTCCAGGTTGAAGGCGAGTTGCCGCAAATCGGTACCCAGGCCCTCGACTTTTCCCTGACCGCAGGCGATCTGTCGGACGTCACCCTGGCGACTTTCGCCGGCAAGCGCAAAGTACTGAACATCTTCCCAAGCGTTGACACCCCGACCTGCGCCACGTCGGTGCGCAAGTTCAACGCCCAGGCCAACGAGCTGAACAACACCGTTGTACTGTGCATCTCCACCGACCTGCCATTCGCCCAGGCCCGTTTTTGCGGTGCCGAAGGCCTGGAAAACGTGAAGAACCTGTCGGACTTTCGCAGCGCCGATTTTGCCGTTGACTACGGTGTTTCCATTGCCGACGGCGCCCTCAAGGGCCTGACCGCCCGCGCCGTGGTGGTACTGGACGAAAACGACAAGGTGCTGCACAGCGAGCTGGTTGGCGAAATCGCCCACGAGCCAAACTACGAAGCGGCGCTGGCTGTACTGAAGTAATTGCGGCTGCGCGTTACTGTCGCTTTGCAGTAACACGTATGATGCATGCTTGCGGCCTGGCCTAGTCCAGGCCGTTTTTATTTGTGCTTCAGCGGTTTAGCTCAAATTGCTGACATTTCACTTCGAAAAGTAAATGTTTGTAAGCGCGAAGGTAAATAGCCGGTAAAGGCGCTTTTCTAAACGCGCCCCAGTGCTTATCTTTCAGCCTCCCACAGTAGAAGCCCTCGCATCCAATGGTTGATCAATCCATGCAATCGTCCCCCCGTAGTTCCCGCCGCTGGCTGTTTGGCTTGCTCGTCCTGTTGGTTGTTGCCGTGCTGTGCTGGAAGTTCTGGCCGACCGGCGCCGCCCAGAAAGAGGCCCCGGCAGCCCGGACCAGCAAGACGGGGATGATGCGTCCCGGCTTCGGCGGCTCAGGTGCTGCGGTGCCCGTGCGTGTCGCGCCCGCGATCACTGGGGATTTCCCGGTGTACTACAAGGCGCTGGGCACTGTGACGGCGCTGAACACCATCAATGTGCGCAGCCGGGTGGGGGGAGAGCTGGTCAAGATCGCCTTTGAAGAGGGGCAGATGGTCAAGGCCGGCGACCTGCTGGCAGAAATCGACCCGCGCAGCTACCAGAACGCCTTGCTCCAGGCCCAGGGCACGCTGCTGCAAAACCAGGCCCAATTGAAGAACGCCCAGGTCGACCTCGAGCGTTATCGCGGCCTGTATGAACAGGACAGTATCGCCAAGCAGACTTTGGACACCGCCGCTGCGCTGGTCCTGCAATACCAGGGCACGGTCAAGACCAACCAGGGCGCGGTGGATGACGCCAAGCTCAACCTGGAATTCACCAAGATCCGCGCACCGATTTCCGGGCGTGTCGGCCTGCGCCAGCTGGACGTCGGCAACCTGGTGGCGGCCAATGACACCACCGCCCTGGCGATCATCACCCAGACCCAGCCGATCAGCGTGGCATTCACCTTGCCGGAGAACAGCCTGCAAACCGTCCTGGCCCGCTACCGCAGCGGCAACAAGCTACCGGTGCAGGCCTGGGACCGTGGCGACCTGCAACTGCAAGCCACCGGCGTATTGCAGAGCCTGGACAACCAGATCGATGTCGCCACCGGCACCCTGAAATTCAAGGCCCGCTTCGATAACCAGGACCAGGTGCTGTTCCCCAACCAATTCGTCAATGTGCGCCTGTTGGCCGACACCCTGAAAAACGTGGTGCTGGTTCCCTCGGCGGCGATCCAGTTCGGCACCAACGGCACCTTTGTCTATGCCCTGGACGGTGACAAGAAAGTCAAGATCCGCACCCTGGTGATTGGGGAGACCGATGGCCAGAACACCGTGGTCAAGGAAGGCCTGGCCGCAGGCGATCGCGTGGTGCTCGAAGGCACCGACCGCCTGAAGGACGGCACCGACATCGAAGTGGTCAACGACAGCAACCTGGTCCCGACCACCCCAACCGAACATTTGCAGGGCAAACCCGCGGCGAAAGGCGAAGGCAGCCCGGCGGCTGACGCCGGCAAGGCGCAAAAGGCCGGCGCATGAACCTGTCACGGCTGTTCATCCTCAGGCCCGTCGCCACCACCCTGAGCATGCTGGCCATTGTCCTGGCCGGCCTGATTGCCTATCGCCTGATGCCGGTGTCGGCCTTGCCCCAGGTGGATTACCCGACCATCCGCGTCATGACCTTGTACCCCGGCGCCAGCCCGGACGTGATGACCAGCGCGGTCACCGCGCCCCTGGAGCGCCAGTTCGGGCAAATGCCCGGCCTCACGCAGATGGCGTCCACCAGTTCCGGCGGGGCCTCGGTGCTGACCCTGCGCTTTAACCTCGACGTCAATATGGACGTGGCCGAGCAACAGGTGCAGGCGGCGATCAACGCGGCCAGTAACCTGCTGCCCTCGGACCTGCCGGCGCCACCGGTGTACAACAAGGTCAACCCGGCCGATACCCCGGTCCTGACCCTGGCCATCACCTCCAAGACCATGCTGTTGCCCAAGCTCAACGACCTGGTCGATACGCGCATGGCGCAAAAAATCGCGCAGATCAGTGGCGTGGGCATGGTCAGCATCGCCGGCGGCCAGCGCCAGGCGGTGCGGATCAAGGTCAACCCCGAGGCCCTGGCCGCCAATGGCTTGAACCTGGCGGACGTGCGCAGCCTGATCGCCGCCTCCAACGTCAACCAGCCCAAGGGTAACTTCGACGGCCCGACCCGGGTGTCGATGCTCGATGCCAACGACCAGTTGGTATCGCCCGAGCAGTATGCCGAACTGATCCTGGCCTACAGCAATGGCGCACCGCTGCGCCTTAAAGACATCGCGCAAATCGTCGATGGCGCAGAAAACGAACGCCTCGCCGCCTGGGCCAATGAAAACCAGGCGGTGCTGCTGAACATCCAGCGCCAGCCGGGGGCCAACGTGATTGAGGTGGTGGACCGGATCAAGGCGCTGCTGCCAAGCATCACCGACAACCTGCCGGCTGGCCTTGACGTGACGGTACTCACCGACCGCACCCAGACCATCCGCGCCTCGGTCACCGATGTGCAGCATGAATTGCTGATCGCCATTGCCCTGGTGGTGATGGTCACGTTCCTGTTCCTGCGCCGTTTCAGCGCCACCATCATCCCGTCGATTGCCGTGCCGTTGTCCCTGGTCGGCACCTTTGGCGTGATGTACCTGGCCGGCTTCTCCATCAATAACCTGACCCTGATGGCCCTGACCATCGCCACCGGGTTTGTGGTGGACGATGCCATCGTGATGCTGGAGAACATCTCCCGCTATATCGAGGAAGGCGAGACGCCGCTGGCCGCCGCGCTCAAGGGCGCCAAGCAGATCGGCTTCACCCTGGTTTCCCTGACCCTATCGCTGATTGCGGTATTGATCCCGTTGCTGTTCATGGCCGATGTGGTCGGGCGCTTGTTCCGCGAATTTGCCATCACCCTGGCCGTGGCGATCCTGATTTCCCTGGTGGTGTCCCTGACCCTGACGCCAATGATGTGCGCGCGCCTGCTCAAGCGCGAACCCAAGGAAGAAGAACAGGGGCGCTTCTACAAGGCCAGCGGCGCCTGGATCGACTGGCTGGTCGCCGCCTACGGCCGCAAGCTGCAGTGGGTGCTCAAGCACCAGCCGCTGACCCTGCTGGTGGCCATCGCCACCCTGGGCCTGACGGTGGTGCTGTACCTGGTAGTGCCCAAGGGTTTCTTCCCGGTGCAGGACACCGGGGTGATCCAGGGCATTTCCGAGGCGCCGCAGTCGATTTCCTTCGCGGCCATGAGCCAGCGCCAGCAGGAACTGGCGAAGATCATCCTCGAAGATCCTGCGGTGGAAAGCCTGTCTTCCTACATTGGCGTCGATGGCGATAACGCCACCCTCAACAGTGGCCGCCTGCTGATCAACCTCAAGCCCCATAAAGAGCGGGACTTGAGCGCTGTCGAGGTGATTGCACGCCTGCAACCGACGCTGGACAAACTGGTAGGCATCCGCCTGTTCATGCAGCCGGTGCAGGACCTGACCATCGAAGACCGTGTCAGCCGCACCCAATACCAGTTCAGCATGTCCTCCCCGGATGCCGAGCTACTGGCCCTGTGGAGCGCCAAGCTGGTGCAGGCCCTGAGCCAGTACCCGGAACTCACCGATGTGGCCAGCGACCTGCAGGACAAAGGCTTGCAGGTGTACATGGTGATCGACCGCGATGCGGCCTCGCGCCTGGGGGTGTCGGTGGCCAATATCACCGACGCGCTGTATGACGCCTTCGGCCAGCGGCAGATTTCCACGATCTACACCCAGGCCAGCCAGTACCGCGTGGTGTTGCAGGCCCAATCCGGCGAAAGCCTGGGGCCGGACGCGCTGAACCAGATCCACGTGAAGACCACCGATGGCGGCCAGGTGCGCCTGTCGAGCCTGGCCCGCATCGAGCAGCGCCAGGCGCAGTTGGCGATTACCCATATCGGCCAGTTCCCGGCGGTGATGATGTCGTTCAACCTGGCACCCGGTGTGGCCCTGGGCAAGGGCGTAGAGCTGATCAACCAGGTACAGAAGGACATCGGCATGCCGGTCGGCGTGCAGACCCAGTTCCAAGGGGCTGCCCAGGCGTTCGAAGCGTCGCTGTCGAGCACCTTGCTGCTGATCCTCGCGGCGGTGGTGACCATGTACATCGTGCTTGGCGTGCTGTACGAGAGCTACATCCACCCGATCACCATCCTCTCGACCTTGCCGTCGGCAGCGGTGGGGGCCCTGTTGGCGCTGCTGCTCACGGGCAATGACCTGGGGATGATTGCGATCATCGGCATCATCCTGCTGATCGGCATCGTGAAAAAGAACGCGATCATGATGATCGACTTCGCCCTCGACGCCGAACGCAACCAGGGCCTGGACCCGCAGACCGCGATCTACCAGGCGGCGCTGCTGCGCTTCAGGCCGATCCTGATGACCACCCTGGCGGCATTGTTCGGTGCCGTGCCGTTGATGCTGGCCACCGGCTCCGGCGCCGAGTTGCGCCAGCCCCTGGGCCTGGTGATGGTCGGCGGCTTGCTGCTGAGCCAGATCCTCACGCTGTTTACCACGCCGGTGATCTATCTGTACTTCGACCGCCTTGGCCGTCGCTGGCGCAAGACCCCGGACGCGCTGGAGCCGGTTGAGCCATGAACCTGTCCGGACCTTTTATTCGCCGGCCGGTAGCCACCATGTTGCTGAGCCTGGCGATCATGTTGCTGGGCGGTGTCAGTTTCAGCCTGCTGCCGGTGTCGCCATTGCCGCAGATCGACTTCCCGGTGATTGTGGTCTCTGCCAGCCTGCCTGGCGCCAGCCCGGAAGTGATGGCGTCTACCGTGGCCACGCCGCTGGAGCGCTCATTCGGTGCGATTGCCGGGGTCACCACCCTGAGCAGTTCGTCCAGCCAGGGCTCGACCCGGGTGATCCTGGCATTCGACTCCGACCGCGATATCAACGGCGCGGCGCGAGAAGTGCAGGCCGCGATCAATGCCTCGCGCAACCTGTTGCCCAGCGGCATGCGCAGCATGCCCACCTACCGCAAGATCAACCCGTCCCAGGCACCGATCATGGTGCTGTCGCTGACCTCGGACGTATTGCCCAAGGGCCAGCTCTACGACTTGGCGTCCACCATCCTCTCGCAAAGCCTGTCCCAGGTGCCGGGTGTGGGCGAAGTGCAGATCGGCGGCAGCTCCCTGCCGGCGGTGCGTATCGAACTGGAGCCCAAGGCCCTCGACCAGTACGGCGTGTCCCTGGACGAGGTGCGCGACACCATCGCCAACGCCAACGTACGCAGGCCCAAGGGCTCGGTGGAAGATGGCGAGCGCAACTGGCAGATCCAGGCCAATGACCAGTTGGAAAAAGCCAAGGACTATGAGCCGCTGTTGATCCGCTACCAGGACGGCGCGGCGTTGCGCCTCAGTGACGTGGCCAAGATCAGCGACGGCGTCGAAGACCGCTACAACAGTGGCTTCTTCAACAACGACTCGGCGGTATTGCTGGTGATCAACCGCCAGTCCGGCGCCAACATCATCGAGACCGTCAAGCAGATCAAGGCCCAGTTGCCGGCGTTGCAGGCGGTATTGCCGTCCAGCGTCAAGCTCAACCTGGCCATGGACCGCTCGCCGGTGATCACCGCCACCCTGCATGAAGCGGAAATGACCCTGCTGATTGCCGTGGCCCTGGTGATCCTGGTGGTGTACCTGTTCCTCGGTAACTTCCGTGCCTCACTGATCCCGACCCTGGCGGTGCCGGTGTCGCTGGTGGGCACCTTTGCGATCATGTACCTGTATGGGTTTTCCCTGAACAACCTGTCGCTGATGGCCCTGATCCTCGCCACCGGCCTGGTGGTGGACGATGCCATCGTGGTGCTGGAGAACATCTCGCGGCATATCGACGACGGCATCGCGCCGATGAAAGCGGCGTACCTGGGAGCCAAGGAGGTCGGCTTCACCCTGTTGTCGATGAACGTGTCGCTGGTGGCGGTGTTCCTGTCGATCCTGTTTATGGGCGGGATTGTCACCAGCCTGTTCCGTGAGTTTTCCATCACCCTGGCGGCGGCGATCATCGTGTCGCTGGTGGTCTCGCTGACCCTGACCCCGATGCTCTGCGCGCGCTGGCTCAAGCCCCATGCCAAAGGCCAGCAGACCGGCTTGCAGCGCTGGAGCCAGAAGGTCAACGACCATATGGTTTCGGGTTATGCCAAAAGCCTCGACTGGGTGCTGCGGCACAAGCGCCTGACCCTGCTCAGCCTGTTCGTCACCATCGGGGTGAATATCGCGCTGTATGTGGTGGTGCCCAAAACCTTCATGCCGCAACAGGACACCGGGCAACTGATCGGTTTTGTACGCGGCGATGATGGCCTGTCATTCAGTGTCATGCAGCCGAAGATGGAGATCTTCCGCAAAGCCGTGTTGCAAGACCCGGCGGTGGAAAGCGTGGCCGGCTTCATCGGTGGCAGCAACGGTACCAACAACGCGGTGATGCTGGTGCGCCTCAAGCCGATCAAGGAACGCAAGTTGTCGGCCCAGGCGGTGATCGAGCGCCTGCGCAAAACCGTGCCGCTGGTACCCGGCGGCCGCTTGATGCTGATGGCCGACCAGGACCTGCAATTTGGCGGCGGCCGCGACCAGACGTCCTCGCAATATTCCTACATCCTGCAAAGTGGCGACCTGGCCGCCTTGCGCCTGTGGTACCCGAAAGTGGTCGCCGCGCTGCGCGAGCTGCCGGAACTGACCGCCATCGACGCCCGTGAAGGGCGCGGGGCGCAGCAGGTGACGCTGATTGTCGATCGCGACCAGGCCAAGCGCCTGGGCGTGGACATGAACATGGTCACCTCGGTGCTGAACAACGCCTACAGCCAGCGGCAGATTTCCACCATCTATGACAGCCTCAACCAGTATCGGGTGGTGATGGAGGTCAATCCGAAATACGCCCAGGACCCGATCACCCTTAACCAGGTGCAGGTGATTACCGCTGATGGCGCGCGAATTCCACTGTCGACCATCGCCCACTACGAAAACAGCCTGGCCGACGACCGCGTCAGCCACGAGGGGCAATTTGCCTCCGAAGACATCGCCTTCGATATGGCCCCCGGGGTCACGGTAGAGCAGGGCACGGCTGCCATCGAGCGGGCGATCGCCAAGGTCGGCTTACCGGAAGACGTGATCGCCAAGATGGCCGGCACCGCCGACGCCTTTGCCGCCACCCAGAAAAGCCAGCCGTTCATGATCCTCGGCGCGTTGGTGGCGGTGTACCTGGTGCTGGGGATTCTGTATGAGAGCTACATCCACCCACTGACCATTCTCTCGACCCTGCCGTCGGCCGGGGTCGGCGCGCTGTTGTCGATCTACGTGCTGGGCGGCGAGTTCAGCCTGATCTCGCTGCTGGGCCTGTTCTTGCTGATCGGTGTGGTGAAGAAAAACGCGATCCTGATGATCGACCTGGCGCTTCAACTGGAGCGCAAGGAAGGCATGCAGCCCCTGGAATCGATTCGCAGCGCTTGCTTGCTGCGCTTGCGGCCGATCCTGATGACCACCCTGGCGGCAATCCTCGGGGCCTTGCCCTTGTTGCTGAGCACCGCCGAAGGCGCGGAAATGCGCCAGCCCCTGGGCCTGACCATTATCGGCGGCCTGGTCTTCAGCCAGATCCTGACCCTTTACACCACCCCGGTGGTTTACCTCTATCTCGACCGCCTGCGCCACCGTTTCAACGGCTGGCGCGGGGTGCGTACCGATGCTGCCCTGGACACTCCGTTATGACCAACCCAACCTTTTGTAGCGGCCTGCGGTTTTTCGCGAGCAAGCTTGCGCCTACAGTTGTGTGCGCCATGCTCCTCAGCGCCTGTGCCATCGGCCCCGATTACCAACGCCCGCCAGTCGCCGAGCCTGCGCAGTACAAAGAAGCCCAGGGCTGGCGCCAGGCCGCGCCCAGCGATGCCCTGGCCCGTGGCGCCTGGTGGGAGTTGTATGGCGACCCACAACTCAACAGCCTGGTGGATAAGCTCAACAACGCCAACCAGACCGTGGCCCAGGCCGAAGCTCGCTACCGCCAGGCCCAGGCCACCGCCCGCAGTTCCCGTGGCGCATTCTTCCCCACCGTCGACCTGAGCGCCGGGAAAACCCGCGCCAGCCAGGGCACCGGCAGCAGCAATGCGAGCTTGAGCAGCTCCAGCAGCGGTATCCGCGACACCCTCAACACCCAGTTGGGCGTGAGCTGGGAAGCCGATATCTGGGGCAAACTGCGCCGTGGCCTGGAGGCCAGCAACGCCAGCGAGCAAGCTAGCGCCGCCGACCTGGCCGCCATGCGCCTGAGCCAGCAGTCGGAGTTGGTACAGAACTACCTGCAACTGCGGGTCATGGACGAACAGACGCGCTTGCTGCAATCCACCGTCGAGACCTACCAGCGCTCGCTGCAAATGACCCAGAACCAGTACCGCGCCGGCGTCTCCGGCAAGGACGCGGTGGCCCAGGCGCAGACCCAGCTCAAAAGCACCCAGGCCAGCCTGATCGACCTGATCTGGCAGCGCGCGCAGCTGGAAAACGCCATCGCGGTATTGATCGGCGAAGCGCCGGCCACGTTTAACCTTGCGGTGAGCAAGGACATCCCCGCCTTGCCGCAGATCCCCGCCAACCTGCCATCGCAACTGCTGGAGCGCCGCCCGGACATCGCCTCGGCCGAACGCGCGGTGATCGCCGCCAACGCCAATATCGGCGTGGCGAAAACCGCCTACTACCCGGACCTGACCCTGAGCCTGGCCGGTGGTTATTCCAGCAGCACCTACGCCGACTGGATCAGCCTGCCGAACCGTTTCTGGTCGGTGGGGCCGAAACTGGCGATGACCCTGTTCGACGGCGGGCAGCGCTCGGCCGAAGTCGACCGCGCCGAAGCGTCCTACGACGAAACCGTGGCCAAGTACCGCCAGACCGTGCTCGACGGTTTCCGCGAGGTGGAAAACTACATGGTCCAGCTCAAGGTCCTGGAAGATGAGGCGGGCGTGAGCAACGAAGCCCTGGAGTCGGCACGCGAATCCCTGCGCCTGACCCAGAACCAGTACAAGGCGGGCCTGATTGCCTACCTGGATGTGGTAAACGTCCAGGCCACGGCATTGAGCAACGAACGCACCGTGCTGACCTTGCTGCAGACCCGCCTGGTGGCCAGTGTGCAACTGATCGCAGCGCTGGGCGGCGGCTGGGATGGCCAGTTGGAGCCGCAAGAGAAACCCTGACCCTGTAGGCGATGGTCGTCAACGATAACGGATGAACAGCTGATAAACCCTCAGTTGTTATTACTGACGCCATCGCGGGCAAGCCCTAGTGCCAGTCAGTTAAGCGCAGATCCCTTGTGGGAGCGGGCTTGCTCGCGAAAGCAGTGGTTCAGTCAACATCAATGTTTGCTGGGCCGACGTCTTCGCGGCGATGCGGCGATCCGACAAGCCCGCTCCCACAGGGCGTAGTTTTGCCCCCCCAGGCCATACATTTTCAGTAATGGCCTTGTGACAATATTCCACCTGTACAAGAATTATTCTCGCTACAATCTGCGACTTTTCCACGGCATGGACGCCGTTCGTATCGTCAGCCACGAGAAGTCCCATGCTTACCGGCAGTTATTCCCCCGCACTGGTCCTGATCTCCCTGTTAGTGGCGATCCTCGCTTCCTATACTGCCCTGGACCTGAGCGGCCGTATCGCCACGGCCAAAGGTCGGACCGTGTACCTGTGGATGAGCGGCGGCGCCCTGGCCATGGGGATTGGTGTGTGGTCGATGCACTTTATCGGAATGCTGGCGTTTCGCCTGCCCATTACCCTGGGCTACGACATCGGCATAACGGCGCTGTCGCTGTTGATCGCCGTCCTGTCCAGTGGCTTCGCCCTGTGGCTGGTCAACCAACCGCGCCTGCCAGCCTGGCAACTGGGCTTTGGCGCCCTGATCATGGGCGCGGGTATCAGCACCATGCACTACACCGGCATGGCCGCCTTGCGCATGATGCCGGGGATCGACTACGACCCAACCCTGTTCGGCGTCTCGCTGCTGATCGCCGTCGGCGCTTCGGCGGCCGCCTTGTGGATTGCCTTCAACCTGCGGCGCAACACCCCCTATGTGCGCCTGGCACGGGGCGGGGCGGCGGTGGTAATGGGCGTGGCCATCGTCGGCATGCATTACACCGGCATGGCGGCGGCACGTTTTGCCGATGGCAGTTTCTGCGGGGCGGCGGTGGACGGCCTGAGCGGTAGCGGCCTGGATAATCTGGTGCTGGTGACCACCCTGGCAGTGCTGGCCATTGCCCTGTTGACCTCGTTGCTTGACGCCCGCCTGGAGGCGCGCACCGCGATATTGGCCGACTCCCTGACCCTGGCCAACCAGGAACTCACCCACCTGGCCCTGCACGACACACTCACCGGCCTGCCCAACCGCACGCTGCTGGCTGATCGCATTCAGCAGGCCACGCAACTGGTGGCGGAGCAGGGCGGCTGTTTTGCCCTGATGTTTATCGACCTGGACGGTTTCAAGCCAGTCAACGATGCCTTTGGCCACCATCTGGGCGACCAGTTGTTGCGCGAGGTGGGCCTGCGCCTGCGGGAAGACCTGCGCAGCCAGGACACCCTGGCGCGGATCGGCGGCGATGAGTTCGTGCTGCTGGTGCAATTGAGCCAACCCGACGATGCGCTGCGCCTGGCCGAGCGCCAGGTGGGGCTGATCAACCAATCGTTCCGGGTGGCCGAGCATGACTTGAACATCTCCGCCAGCGTCGGCATTGCCCTGTTTCCTGGAAACGGCGCAACCCCCCAGGAACTGTTGATGAATGCCGATGCGGCGATGTATCACGCCAAGAGCATGGGCAAGAACGGCTACAGCTTTTTCGATATGTCGATGAACACCAACGCACGCCGCCAACTGCAACTGTTGCAGGATCTGCGCAATGCGGTGGAAAAACAGCAACTGCGCCTGTTTTACCAACCCAAGTTCGACGCGCTCAGCGGCCGCGCCATCGGGGCCGAGGCCCTGTTGCGCTGGGAACACCCGCAACATGGGCTGTTGCTGCCGGACAAGTTCATCGAACTTGCGGAAAAGACCGGGGTGATCATCGCCATCGGCGACTGGGTGCTCAACGAAGCGTGCCGGCAAATGCAGGTGTGGTTTGCCCAGGGTTATCGTGACTGGCGCATCGCGGTCAACCTGTCCGCCCTGCAGTTCTGCCACGCGGGGCTGGTCGCCAGTGTGGCGAACGCCCTGCAACGCCACCAGTTGCCGGCCAATAGCCTGACCCTGGAAATCACCGAAACCACGGCCATGAGCGATGCCGATGCCAGCATGACGGTGTTGCAGCAGCTCTCGGAAATGGGCGTGGACCTGTCCATCGACGACTTTGGTACCGGCTACTCGAGCCTGATGTACCTCAAGCGCCTGCCGGCCAACGAGCTGAAAATCGACCGCGGTTTTGTGCGGGACCTGGAGCATGACAGTGACGATGCCGCCATCGTCTCGGCCATTGTCGCCCTGGGCCAGGCCCTCGGCCTGCGCATCGTCGCCGAAGGAGTGGAGACCGATGTGCAGCAGACCTTCCTCACGCGCCTGGGCTGCGACTCGTTGCAAGGCTACCACCTGGGCCACCCGCTGCCGCCGGATACCTTCATGAGCGCGATCGAGGCCAAGGAACGGCTCACCCGACCCTGAGATCAATTGACCCCGGTCCATGCAAAACCTGGCAGGCACAGGTATTCTTGGATCCAACAGCTCACGTTGAATGGGGAGTCAGCACACATGGACAAAGTCGTCATCATTACCGGCGGCAGTCGTGGGATCGGGGCCGCCACGGCCTTGTTGGCGGCCCGGCAGGGCTATCGCATCTGCATCAACTTCCAATCCGATGAACAAGCCGCGCTGGGCGTGCTGGAGCAGGTGCGCGCCTTGGGCGCCCAGGCCATTGCGGTGCGCGCCGACGTGAGCATCGAAGACGAAGTGATCAGCCTGTTCAATCGCGTCGACGCCGAGTTGGGTCGTGTCACCGCGCTGGTCAACAACGCCGGCACGGTGGGGCATAAGTCGCGGGTCGAGGAGATGTCCGAGTTCCGCATCCTGAAAACCCTCAGGACCAATGTGCTGGGGCCGATCCTGTGTGCCAAGCATGCGCTGCTGCGCATGTCGCCCAAGCATGGCGGGCAGGGCGGTAGCATCGTCAATGTCTCGTCGGTAGCCTCGCGCATTGGTGCCCCCGGCGAGTATGTCGACTACGCAGCGTCCAAGGGTGCGCTGGACAGCTTCACCATTGGCCTGTCCAAGGAAGTGGCGGGCGAGGGGATTCGGGTCAATGCGGTACGCCCTGGCTACATCTTCACCGACTTCCATGCCTTGAGCGGCGATCCGGATCGGGTCAGCAAGCTTGAATCGGGAATTCCCATGGCCCGTGGCGGGCGCCCGGATGAAGTGGCGGAAGCGATTGTCTGGCTGCTATCGGACAAGGCGTCCTATGCCACCGGGACCTTTGTTGACCTTGGCGGCGGCCGCTAACCGACGCCGTTGTTGGCAGGACGCCTCTGGCAAGCGGGGCGTCAATGCACCAGCCGCAACGTATTGCGCCCCAGGCCCTTGGCCTCGTACAGCGCGGCATCGGCCCTGGCAAGCAGGCTGGCGGTGGTATCAGCGTGCTCTGGCACTACACAACAAACCCCGATACTGATACGCAGTTCAATGCTTGCCCCCCCAAAATGCGCCGGCGCCTCGGCCAGGGAGGCGCGCAGTTGATCGAGGACACTGATGGCTCCTTCGGGGCTGGTGCCTGGCAGCAATAGCAAAAACTCCTCGCCGCCATACCGACCAATACTGTCGGAATGCCGAAGGCGCTGGGTCAGATGGCAGACACAGTGGCGAATCATCTCATCACCGGCCAGATGCCCATATACATCGTTGATCTGTTTGAAGTGATCTATGTCGACCATCGCCACCGCCAGGTAGGCATTGCCCAGGCGCGCACGTTCCAGTTCGGTGGAAAACTGCTCAAGGATGGCGCGACGATTGAGAATACCTGTCAGCACATCGCGCTGGGCCAGATGCTGAAGCAGTGACTCGCTGCGTTCTTTGGCCAGTAGCACCAACCCCAGAGAAATCATCATTGCGGTGAACGTGCCGATGCTGACCGAGATGGTTTGCTTGAGGTTGCTGACGTCATAACGCATCTGGGCAGCACCTCCGCCGAGCACAGCCACCACGCGCATGCCCAAGCCAATCAGGCTGATGCTCGAACCAATGATCAGCAACATCCTTGCACGGCCATGGGCCGGGATGTAGCGGCGCGTCCAGTGGATGATCAACGCGCACTGCACCATCAAAACCAGCGTGGCAGCGAGCATGCGCGGTTCCAGGGTTTCGATCAGGCTTGCCATCAGCACCAGCATCAACCCAGCGGGGGCGAATACCCGCCACCAGGGCACTGGCAGCTCAACGATGCGAAATAAACTCGCCCCATAAAAAGCCAGCGCCACCGCCAACAATGTATTGGCGGCACCGTAGGTAAACCACAATGGGGCATGCCCGTAGGAGCTGTAGCCAATGTAGGCCAAGGCATGGGCCAACAAACCGACGCCAATGGTGAGCAAGCCATCACGCTGGTTGAACTGGCCGACCAGAATCAGACAAAACGCCATGATCGTCGCCACTAACGCGACACAGGCAAAAAGCGTGGGGGTATGAGCGACCATGGAATCTCACACAGCGTTTCTAGAAGTGACTCTGTGCGCAAGTCTAGCTGAGCTGGCCGGCTGCCACTATGCGTTTGTCTCTGAAGTGCGCAAGTCCCGGCCAGCGCCTCAATAGCGGGCCACCCTTAGAAGGAGTGCAACACCGGGTAGCCTTTGCGGGCAAACTGGTCCAGGCGGTCAGCCTCCGAGTTGGGCAGGATGACCACACCCAAGTCGGAAAAACCGTCGATCTTGCCGTTGCGCTCCTCGCTGCCTTTGAGCTTGCACTCGTCCAGGTTGTCGATAAAGCGCAGCACCTTGTCCAGATCATAGGCTGCATTGGCGCGCGCATCCGGGTTGGGATTGGCGTGCGTCCAGTCACCCACGTGCCGTTTGAGGTCAAGCTCCAGTTGCCAGCGGTCGTTCCCCTCGATGTAGCACCTGAGCACCGAACTCTGTTCAATAATCCTCTCTGCCGAGCGGTGATCCCCGGCAGGGCGTCCCATTGGCGCAGTCAATTGGCGAACTTCGCGCTGCTCTGCGACACGCATGTAATGGGGCGGGATGGGCAGTGGAAAAGAAAAAAATGGCAGTAGGGTATTTTTCATGGCGCCTCTGTTCTTCAGGAAAAAGAGGCTGATCCTAAACTGCCGGAGGGTGCCTTCCTACGGCAGCGGCTGGCTGATCTATTTCAAGGTGTCTTTCAAAACGAACGGACAATCCGCCCTAGCGTCTCCATGGCCTTTTCCGCCGACTCGTCCCAAGGGCTGCCGTAGTTCAGACGGATGCAGTTACGAAAACGCTGGGTCGGTGAAAAGATCGGCCCCGGCGCAATGCTGATGCCCTGGGCCAGGGCCATCTGGAACAGCTTCAACGAGTCGGTCTGCTCCGGCAATTCCAGCCACAGGAAGTAGCCGCCGGCGGGTTGGCTGACCCGGGTCTGCGCCGGGAAGTAACGGCCGATGGCGGCGAGCATCGCGCTTTGCTGTTCTTCCAGGGCATAGCGCAGTTTGCGCAGGTGCCGGTCGTAGCCGCCGTGTTGCAAGTAGTCGGCAATCGCCGCCTGGGCCGGCATCGAGGCACACAGCGAGGTCATCAATTTCAAGCGTTCGATCTTCTGCGCATAGCGGCCCGCGGCCACCCAGCCGACGCGGTAGCCGGGTGCCAGGCTCTTGGCGAAGGAGCCGCAGTGCATCACCAGGCCTTCTGTGTCGAAGGCCTTGGCGGGTTTGGGCGCCTGTTGGCCGTAGTACAACTCGGCGTACACATCGTCTTCGATCAGCGGCACCTGATGCCCACGCAGTAACTCGACCAACTCCTGCTTCTTGGCCTCGGGCATGGTGGCGCCCATGGGGTTCTGGAAGCTGGTCATGCACCAGCACGCCTTGATCGGGTAGCGTTCCAGGGTCTGGGCCAGCACCTTGAGGTCAATGCCATCGCGCGGATGCACGGGGATTTCCACCGCCTTGAGCTTCAGGCGTTCCAGCACTTGCAGGCAGGCATAAAACGCCGGGGCCTCGATGGCTACCAGGTCGCCCGGTTCGGTAACGGCTTGCAGGCACAGGTTCAGCGCTTCGAGGGCGCCGTTGGTGATCAGCAGTTCTTCCATGGGCAGCATCAGGCCACCGACCATGTAGCGCAGGGCGATTTGCCGGCGCAGTTGCGGGTTGCCCGGCGACATATCGGTGACCACCATGCGCGGGTCCATCTCGCGGCTGGCGCTGGCCAGGGAGCGGGCCAGGCGTTGCAGGGGGAACAGCGTCGGGCTGGGGAAGGCCGAGCCAAAGGGCACGGTTTGCGGATCCTTGATCGAATCGAGCACCGAAAACACCAGCTCACTGACGTCCACCTCGGTGGATTCATGGACATGGGCGCTGACCGCCGGCTCCGAGAACGGGCTGGGCGCATGGGTATTGACGAAATACCCTGAACGCGGCCGCGCCCGGATCAGGCCACGGCGCTCCAGCAGGTAATAGGCCTGGAACACCGTGGACGGGCTGACGCCGTAAGTCTGGCTGGCATAGCGCACCGACGGCACGCGCTGGCCCGGTCCGAGGACGCCGGAGCGGATCAGTTCAGCGATGTCGTCGGCAAATTTCTCGTAGCGTTTCATCGTGATCCTAGGTTCTACACAGGTCAAAACGTGGGAGCGGGCTTGCCCGCGATGGCGGTGTGTCAGTAGCAGATAGTTTGACTGACACAGCGTAATCGCGGGCAAGCCCGCTCCCACAGGGGGGGCTTGCGGGCTCAGCGGTTCAGCGGCGCCACAAAACGGCTGTCGGCGACACTATAAACACTTGGTTCATCCCTATCCGTCACCTTGAAGCGGATGGTTTGCGAGCTGCTGGTCGGTTTGTCACTGGTCAGCGCCACCGACACCGGCACATCGGTGATTTCCCCGGGCGCCAGGCTGACTTCGGTCTTGCCTTGCAGCTCAAAGCCCTCGCCATCCACCAGTTCCAGGCGGTAGTCCTGGCGCTGTTGGGTCTTGTTGATGATCTTCAGGCTGTAGATGTTCTCGATCAGCCCCTGGCTGTTCTCGCGGAACATCCCGCGGTCCTTGGTCACGTCCAGCGACACCATCGGCCGCTGCACCAATGCCATCACCAGGGCCGCAATCATCACCAGCAGCACCGCACTGTAGCCGATCAAGCGTGGCCGCAGCAGGTGGGTCTTGCCGCCTTGCAACTGATGCTCGGAGGTATAGCCCACCAAGCCTCGCGCATAGCCCATCTTGTCCATGATCGAATCACAGGCATCGATACACGCCGCGCAGCCGATGCATTCCATTTGCAGGCCGTCGCGGATATCGATGCCGGTAGGGCAGACCTGCACGCACAACTGGCAGTCGATGCAGTCGCCCAGGCCAACGTCCGCCGGGTTCACCTCGCGCTTGCGCGGGCCACGGCTTTCGCCACGGGCAGCGTCGTAGGAAATGGTCAGGGTGTCCTTGTCGAACATCACGCTCTGAAACCGCGCATAGGGGCACATGTGCATGCACACCGCCTCGCGCAGCCAGCCGGCATTGATGTAAGTGGCGCCGGTAAAAAACAGCACCCAGAACAGGCTGACACCGCCCATCTGCCAGGTCAGCAGCTCTTCGGCCAAGGGCCTGATCGGCGTGAAGTAGCCGACAAAGGTCAGGCCGGTCAGCACACTGATCGCCAGCCACAGCGTGTGCTTGGCGGCCCGGCGCGCCAGTTTGTTCACGCCCCAGGGCGCGGCCTGCAGCTTGATCCTTTGGTTTCGCTCGCCTTCGGTGACCTTCTCGCACCACATGAACAGCCAGGTAAACGAACTTTGCGGGCAGGTGTAGCCACACCAGACGCGGCCGGCAAACACGGTGATCGCAAACAGGCCAAAGGCACAGATGATCAACAGCGCCGACAACAGGATGAAGTCCTGGGGCCAGAAGGTCGCGCCAAAAATATGGAACTTGCTTTCAGCCAAGTCCCACAGCACGGCCTGGCGTGAGTCCCAGTTCAACCACACAGTGCCGAAAAACGCGAGGAACAGAAAGCCTGCACCGCTTATGCGCAAGGTGCGGAACAGGCCGGTGAAACTGCGGGTATGGATCTGGTTGTCGCTGGATTTGGCCTTCATCTTCTTTGGATGTGCAGGCTCGAAATGTTCTACTAATCGGACGGGGATTCTATCGCTCATGGTCTTTCGCTCATCAGCCTCCATCAGGCAGATGAACTATGCGACGCGATCTGTTTGCATAACAGACTCAGGTAAATCGATAAAAAGCGGATCAGATGGGTTTTTGCGCCGGCGCTGCGACAATGTGCAGCACCCCGCAAGCCGTGGGGCCGGTGCCTGGATCAACAGTGCACGCGGCATGCTGATCCAGATCAATCAAATCACCGAATCACCCGCGCTGGCCTTGAGGTGCTTGCGCCCGTCAATGGCGCCGGCGACGGTCAGGGCGTCGGCTTGTGCCTCGGTGATGTAGATGCGCTGGCCGTCGATTTCGACTGCCGACATCGATTTTTCGCTGTCGGTAATCACCGTCACCTCCAGCACGCTTAGGCGTTGCTCTTCACCGCTGTCGTCGATCTTGAAGTAGCAGGTCTGGTTTTCGATACGTACGGGCATGGTCTTCTCCTGGTTGATCGGTGCTGTTCGTTAGGTGACGCACACGGGCCAATGGTTCGGCGCAACTGACTGGCGGTCGTTGCTGTCCATCCTTTATCCCCCCTACGAAAAGGACAGGACCATGGACGCCTGGTGGCAAGAAGTCTGGCAAACCCTGCAAAGCGAATTCGCCGATATCGGCGATGCGCGGCAACTCACGCAAATCACCGTGCGCCTGCTGATTGCCGCGATTCTGGGGGGCATCCTGGGGTTTGAGCGCGAACAAAAAGGCAAGGCCGCCGGCGTGCGCACCCATATGCTGGTGGCGATGGGTGCGGCCTTGTTTGTGCTGGTGCCGCAGATGGGCGGTTCCCAGGCCGACGCCATGAGCCGGGTGGTGCAGGGGGTGATCGCCGGCATCGGCTTCCTGGGCGCAGGGACGATCCTCAAGGGCAAGGAGGAAGAGGCCGGCCAGCACGTCAAGGGCCTGACCACCGCAGCCGGCTTGTGGATGACCGCCGCCATCGGGGTGGCGGCGGGGCTGGGCAAGGAGTCCACCGCAGTACTGAGCACCGTGCTGGCGCTCGCGGTGTTCAGCGTGATGCCAAGGATTGTGAAGCTGCTGGACAAGCCCTAGCTGCGGGCGCCTACACGATAACCGGCGGTATCGTTGTCGGCGGTTCTTCCTTTGCCGCAGGCACGCTTTGCGGCGGCTCCTGCTGAGGAATCGGCTCTGGCTCGGTCGGCGGCAAGGTAGGGTTATCAATGTTCGGGTCAGGGGTTTGGGCAGGAATCGGGATATTCATCGTGGTGGCCTCGTTTGTGCTTTGCTCAATCGGTGGACAACCGCCATGGCCGATTGATTCCCGCCCGGTGGCGGCACATCCATCTGAACTTTCCGTCGGCCACCGGGCTCGGACCTTATACGGCCCGCCCGGGAAGAGCCCGCCTGCTGCACAGACAATCAAGCACAAGAGCGTCCATGGGGCGTAAGGGGAGATGCTCGATGACGGCTGAAATACCCGTATTACCGCTGTCCCAGGCACTGTTGCTGCCCAGGATCGCCATTGAAGACACCATGCCGGTGATTGATGCCGGTGCATTCGCGGTCAAGGCCGTGCAAGGGCAAGCCATCCACGTTACCAGCAAGGTATTCGCCGACGGGCATGACCAGTTGGCCGTGTTGATTCGCTGGCGGTCGTTGAGTGAAGACAACTGGCACAGCGCGGTCATGGCAGACAAGGGCAACAACACCTGGGAAGGCACCTTTGGTGTAAGCCAGCAGGGCCCGCACCACTATTGCATCGAGGCCTGGATCGATCATTTCGCCAGTTTCTGCTATGAACTGGGTAAAAAACACACCGCCGGGGTTCCCGTCAGCCTGGAGCTGCAGGAAGGCCGCCAGCAGGTCCTGCAAGCGGCTGAACGCAGTGAAGGTGAGCTGCAGGAGCACTTGCAGCAACTGCATCACCAACTGTCCGGGCTGTTGGAAACCGAGCAGGTCGCGCTGTTTTTGCACGAACACAGTGCACAGCTGATGGCTCAGGCCGATTTGCGCCCCTACTTGAGTATCAGCCCGGTGTATCCACTGGATGTGGAGCGCCCCCAAGCGCTGTTTGCCAGTTGGTACGAGCTGTTCCCGCGCTCGATCACCGATGACCCGACGCGCCACGGCACGTTCAATGACGTGCATTCGCGCCTGGCGATGATCCACGACATGGGCTTTGACGTGCTGTACTTCCCGCCGATCCACCCCATCGGCCGCAGCCACCGCAAGGGCAAGAACAACTCCCTGAGCGCCGGCCCCGAGGATCCCGGCAGTCCCTATGCGATTGGCAGCGAGGAGGGCGGCCACGACGCGATCCATTCGCAACTGGGCACCCGCGAAGATTTCCGCCGCCTGGTAGCGGCCGCCGCCGAGCATGGCCTGGAGATCGCCCTGGACTTTGCCATCCAGTGCTCCCAGGACCACCCGTGGCTCAAGCAACACCCAGGTTGGTTCAACTGGCGCCCGGACGGCACGATCAAATACGCGGAAAACCCGCCGAAAAAATACCAGGACATCGTCAACGTTGACTTCTATGCCGCCGATGCGATCCCCAGCCTGTGGTTGGAGTTGCGCGATATCGTGCTGGGCTGGGTCGAGGAGGGGGTCAAGACCTTCCGCGTCGACAACCCCCACACCAAGCCGCTGCCATTTTGGCAATGGCTGATCAGCGATGTACGGGCCCAGCATCCCGAGGTGATCTTCCTTGCCGAGGCCTTTACCACCCCGGCGATGATGGCGCGCCTGGGCAAGGTCGGTTACTCCCAGAGCTACACCTACTTCACCTGGCGCAACACCAAGGCCGAACTCAGCGAGTACTTCACCCAACTCAACCAGTCGCCCTGGCGTGAGTGCTACCGGCCGAACTTTTTCGTCAATACACCGGACATCAACCCAGGCTTTCTGCATGAATCCGGGCGCCCGGGCTTTTTGATCCGCGCTGCACTGGCCACCATGGGCTCGGGCCTGTGGGGGATGTACTCGGGCTTTGAACTGTGTGAAAGCGCGCCAGTGCCGGGCAAGGAGGAATACCTGGACTCGGAAAAGTACGAGATCCGCCCCCGGGACTTCAGCGCCCCCGGCAACATCATCGCCGAGATCGCCCAGCTCAACCGCATCCGCCGGCAAAACCCGGCGCTGCAGACACACCTGAGCCTGACGCTCTACAACGCCTTCAACGACAACATCCTGTACTTCGGCAAGCGCAGCGAGGATGGCAGCAACTTCATCCTGATCGCCGTCAGCCTCGACCCGTTCAACCCCCAGGAGGCGCATTTTGAGTTGCCGCTGTGGGAGATGGGCCTGCCGGACGACGCCCAGGTGCAGGGCGAAGACCTGATGAATGGCCATCGCTGGACCTGGTACGGCAAGACCCAATGGATGCGCATCGAGCCCCATATGCCGTTTGGCATCTGGCGCGTCACCCAGTCTTGAGTCGGATGCAGATCAACTGTGGGAGCGGGCTTGCCCGCGATAGCAGTGTGTCAGTCACGTATCCATCAACTGATCCAGCGCTATCGCGGGCAAGCCCGCTCCCACATTGACCACGTCCTGTCTGTCAATTTTTTTGAATTTTCCAGGAGTTTCCAATGGCGAAGAAACCCAAGGCTGCCACCTTTATCAAAGACCCGCTCTGGTACAAAGATGCGGTGATTTACCAGGTTCACGTCAAATCCTATTTCGACTCCAATAACGACGGCATCGGTGACTTCCCCGGGCTGATCGCCAAACTCGACTACATCGCCGACCTGGGCGTGAACACCATCTGGCTGCTGCCGTTCTATCCCTCGCCACGCCGTGACGATGGCTATGACATCGCCGAATACCGTGGCGTGCACAGCGACTACGGGACCATGGCCGACGCCAAGCGCTTTATCGCCGAGGCGCACAAGCGCGGCCTGCGGGTGATCACGGAACTGGTGATCAACCACACCTCCGACCAGCACCCGTGGTTCCAGCGCGCGCGCAAGGCCAAGCCCGGCTCCAGCGCGCGGGATTTCTACGTGTGGTCTGACGACGAGCAGAAATACGACGGCACCCGCATCATTTTCCTCGACACCGAAAAGTCCAACTGGACCTGGGACCCGGTCGCCGGCCAGTACTTCTGGCACCGCTTCTATTCCCACCAGCCGGACCTCAACTTCGACAACCCGCAAGTCATGAAGGCCGTGCTGTCGGTGATGCGCTACTGGTTGGACATGGGCATCGACGGCCTGCGCCTGGACGCGATTCCTTACCTGATCGAGCGCGACGGCACCAACAACGAAAACCTCCCCGAAACCCACGATGTACTCAAGCAGATCCGTGCCGAGATCGACGCCAACTACCCCGACCGCATGCTGCTCGCCGAAGCCAACCAATGGCCGGAAGATACCCAGCTGTACTTTGGCGACCAGAAGGGCGACGACGGCGATGAATGCCACATGGCCTTCCACTTCCCGCTGATGCCGCGCATGTACATGGCTCTGGCCCAGGAAGATCGCTTCCCGATCACCGATATCCTGCGCCAGACCCCGGAAATTCCCGCCAACTGCCAATGGGCGATTTTCCTGCGCAACCATGATGAGCTGACCCTGGAAATGGTCACCGACAAGGAGCGCGACTATCTGTGGAACTACTACGCCGCCGACCGCCGCGCGCGCATCAACCTGGGGATTCGCCGGCGCCTGGCGCCACTGATGGAACGCGACCGGCGCCGCATCGAGCTGCTCAACAGCCTGCTGCTGTCGATGCCCGGCACACCGACCCTGTATTACGGTGATGAAATCGGCATGGGCGACAACATCTACCTCGGCGACCGCGACGGCGTGCGTACGCCGATGCAATGGTCCATCGACCGCAACGGCGGGTTTTCCCGTGCCGACCCGGCCAGCCTGGTGCTGCCACCGATCATGGACCCGCTCTACGGCTACCAGTCGGTCAACGTCGAAACCCAGGCCCAGGACCCCCATTCGCTGCTGAACTGGACCCGGCGCATGCTGGCGATCCGCAAGCAGTCCAAGGCCTTCGGGCGCGGCAGCCTGAAAATGCTCTCGCCGAGCAACCGCCGGATCCTGGCCTACACCCGCGAGTACACCGGCGTCGATGGCAAGCACGAAATCATCCTGTGCGTGGCCAACGTGTCGCGCACGGCCCAGGCGGCGGAGCTGGACCTGTCAGCCTTTGCCGGCATGGTTCCGGTGGAAATGCTCGGCGGCAACGCCTTCCCGCCCATTGGCCAGCTGAATTTTCTCCTGACCCTGCCTCCTTATGGCTTCTACTGGTTCGTGCTGGCTACCGAAAACCAGATGCCCAGCTGGCATGTGGAACCGGCCCAAAGCCTGCCGGACTTCACAACCCTGGTCCTGAAAAAACGCCTCGAAGAGTTGCTCGAAACGCCGTGCCGCACCACCCTGGAGCAGACCTCGTTGCCCAGCTGGCTGCCCAACCGGCGCTGGTTTGCCAATAAAGACTCGGCCATCGACCGCGTGCATATCGCCTATGGCGTGCGCTTTGGCGATGCCCAGCATCCGGTATTGCTCAGCGAGATTGAAGTGACCAGCGGCGGGCAGACCAGCCGTTACCAACTGCCATTCGGCTTGCTCGGCGAAGACCAGTTCACCAGTGCCTTGCCGCAACAACTGGCCCTGGCCCGGGTGCGCCGGGTGCGCCAGGTGGGCCTGATCACCGATGCCTTCAGCCTCGACAGCTATATCCGTGCCGTCATCGACGGCCTGCGCGCCCAAACGGTGCTCAGCAGTAGCGACGGCGAGATTCGTTTCGAACCCACCCCGCACTTGGCCGACTTGCCGGTAGGCGATGAGTTGCAAGTGCGTTACCTGGCGGCCGAGCAGTCCAACAGTTCAGTGGTGGTCGGCGAAAGCCTGGTGCTCAAGTTGATCCGCAAAGTCAGCGCCGGGGTTCACCCGGAACTGGAAATGGGCGCCTACCTGACCGCCGCCGGCTACAGGCATATCTCGCCATTGCTGGGCTCGGTGATCCGGCGCGATGCCGCGGGTGAGGACAATCTGTTGATGATTGCCCAAGGCTATCTCAGTAACCAGGGCGACGCCTGGGCCTGGACCCAGAACAACCTCGAGCGGGCGATCCGCGACGAGCTGGCCGAAGCGATCTCCGAGCAGGAGCAGCACTACAACGCCCTGGGTGAACTGGCAGATTTCGCCGGGTTGCTCGGCCAGCGGCTTGGGGAAATGCACCAGGTGCTGGCCGCGCCAACGGCCAACCCGGACTTCAAGCCTGAAGTCACCTCGGTCAAGGACAGCCAGGGCTGGGCCAAACAAGTGGGGGCGCAGATTGAACGCGCCTTGCAGTTGCTCAAACAGCATCAAACCCAATTGAACCCCGCCGACCAGGCGTTGGTCCCTCAACTGCTGGGGCAAAAAAAGGCGATTGCCAACCATGTGCAGGACCTGGCGAAAGCCACGGTGGGTGGTCTGCGCATCCGGGTCCATGGTGATTTGCATCTGGGCCAGGTGCTGGTGGTCAAGGGCGATGCCTACCTGATCGACTTCGAAGGCGAACCTGCACGGCCGCTGCACGAGCGCCGGGGCAAGCACAGCCCGTACAAGGACGTCAGCGGCGTACTGCGCTCGTTCGACTATGCCGGCGCCATGGCCCTGAATGTGCAAGGGCAGGGGCTGGATCACTCGGCCGACGCCGATGCGGCACGCCAGCGTGTCGCCGATCGTTACCTGAGTGAAGCGCGCCAGGCATTTATCCAGGCGTATCAACAGGCTACGTCTACACTGGCGCATGGCTGGCAGGATGCCAAAGGGGCGGATGCGGCACTGGCACTGTTCAGCCTGGAGAAGGCTGCGTATGAAGTGGCCTACGAGGCAGAGAACCGCCCGACCTGGTTGGCGGTGCCCTTACGCGGATTGCACGGGTTATTGCAAGGTTATTAATGACGTTCAGTCCAAGCGCGCGAACGTCAAGGTGGGAGAAACCATGAGCTTTACACATAAAGAACCGCTGCAATCGAAGTTCGCTGTCATGCCTGCGCCCAAGGATATCGAAGCCCTGGTGCGTGCCGAACATCCGGATCCTTTTGCGATCCTCGGCCCCCATGACGATGAGCAGGGCGGCCAGGTTATCCGTGCATTCCTGCCGGAAGCCTTGAGCGTCCTGGTGCTGGCCCGCGACAGCGGCGATGTGCTCGGCAGCCTCGACGCGACCCCAGTCCCTGGCTTGTTTATCGGGCATTTCTCCACGCGCCAGGGCTACCTGCTGAAGATCCAATGGGCCGGCGGCGAGCAGATCACCGAAGACCCCTACAGCTTCGGCCAGTTGCTCGGCGAGATGGACCTGTACCTGTTTGCCGAGGGCAATCACCGCGACCTGAGCAGTTGCCTGGGCGCCCAGGTAATGAGTGTCGAGGGTATCCAGGGCGTGCGTTTTGCCGTGTGGGCACCCAATGCCCGCAGGGTTTCGGTGGTCGGCGACTTCAATATCTGGGACGGGCGCCGCCACCCGATGCGCCTGCGGCATCCCGCCGGGGTCTGGGAGATCTTTATCCCGCGCCTGCAACCGGGCGCCGCCTACAAATACGAAATCCTCGGCGCCAGCGGCATCCTGCCGCTCAAGGCCGACCCCATGGCCCTGGCCACGCAGTTGCCGCCCGACACGGCGTCGAAAGTCGCCGCGCCGTTGCAAGTGGACTGGGCAGATGAAGCCTGGATGCGAACCCGTGGCGAACGCCAGGCGCCCAGTGCGCCGTTGTCGATCTATGAACTGCACGTGGGTTCCTGGCAGTGCGAGCTCGACGAATTGGGCGAAGTGTCACTCCAATACGGCTGGCGCGAGCTGGGCGAGCGGCTGATCCCCTATGTGCAGCAACTGGGGTTTACCCATATCGAACTGATGCCGATCATGGAGCATCCCTTCGGTGGTTCCTGGGGCTACCAGCCGCTGTCGCAATTTGCGCCCAGCGCGCGCTTCGGCTCACCGGATGAGTTTGGCGCCTTCGTCAACGCCTGCCACCAGGCAGGCATCGGCATCATTCTCGACTGGGTGCCGGCGCATTTTCCCACCGATACCCACGGCCTGGCCCAGTTCGACGGCACTGCGCTGTACGAGTACGGCAACCCGCTGGAAGGTTTCCACCAGGATTGGGACACGCTGATCTACAACCTGGGGCGCACCGAAGTCCACGGTTTTATGCTGGCCTCGGCGCTGCACTGGCTCAAGCATTTCCATATCGATGGGCTGCGGGTGGATGCGGTGGCGTCGATGCTGTATCGCGACTATTCACGCAAGGCCGGCGAGTGGGTGCCCAACCGCCACGGTGGGCGCGAGAACCTCGAAGCCATCGACTTCCTGCGGCATTTGAATGACGTGGTGGCCCTGGAAGCCCCCGGCGCCCTGGTGATCGCCGAGGAGTCCACGGCCTGGCCGGGCGTCAGCCAGCCGACCCAGCAGGGCGGCCTGGGCTTCAACTACAAATGGAACATGGGCTGGATGCACGATTCGCTGCATTACATCCAGCAAGACCCGGTGTACCGCGCCCATCACCACAATGAGCTGAGTTTCGGCCTGGTGTACGCCTGGTCCGAACGTTTTGTGCTGCCCATTTCCCACGATGAAGTGGTGCACGGCAAACACTCGTTGATCGACAAGATGCCCGGCGACCGCTGGCAGAAATTCGCCAACCTGCGGGCCTACCTGAGCTTCATGTGGATGCACCCCGGCAAAAAGCTATTGTTCATGGGCTGTGAATTCGGCCAGTGGCGCGAGTGGAACCACGACCAGCAACTGGACTGGTACCTGCTGCAATACCCGGAGCACCGCGGCGTGCAAAAACTGGTGGGCGATCTCAACCGCCTGTACCGCGAAGAGCCGGCGCTGCACGAGCAGGACGCCGCGCCCCAGGGCTTCCAGTGGCTGATTGGCGACGATGCGATCAACAGCGTCTATGCCTGGCTGCGCTGGAGCAAGGACGGCAAGGCGGTGCTGGTGGTGGCCAACTTCACCCCGGTGCCCCGCGAGGCGTACACGGTGGGCGTGCCCTTTGCCGGCACTTGGAAAGAGCTGATCAACAGTGATGCCGACACCTATTCCGGCTCCAACTACGGCAATGGCGGTGAAGTCTTTACCCAGGACGAGCCGCGCCATGGGCAGCCGGTGTCACTGGCGTTGAATCTACCGCCACTGGGGGTGCTGATCCTGGGCCAGGAATGAAACCCAAGGAGCCGGCCAGCCGGCTCCTTGGGATGATCTGACGAATGTTGTTACCAATCCTCTGGAGCATCTTCTTACAGGCGCTCCACACAAGGGTGTCTGTGTATCCTTGCCAGAGGCGAAAGGCCATGACGTCTGTCCACCTGAATGCCCCACCTCCCGCTGTCGCTCTTTCTCACGTGCAGCCGGCCAACGCCCAGGCCAGTTCCGGCCTGGCGCTAGTGCAGCCGACCACGCAAACAGCCGATTCTTACCAGGCGCAACTGCGCGGAAAACTGGCGGATCTGGACGAAATATCTCGGGTGCTACACCAACTCAAAACATCGGACGGCCCCGGCGACGGTCTGAATAAAAGCCTGTTCCTCAACAAAGATTCACCGTTGATCCCGCCCAACGGCTCCACCCAGCCAGGCACCAATCGGCTGGACAACATGCTCAGGTTCTATGGGGTTGTGCCGGCCGATCCGAAGACGCCTGCGCAAGTGCAGGCGGCGCTTGATGCCACGCAAGATGCCCGCAGCGAAATTGCCCTGGGCCTGGATGATGGGGCCACTGATGTGGACGGTTTACTGCAACCGAGCACTGAGCCCGCTATCGCGGCATGGGTCGCCAAGCAGGAGGCCACGTCTAAAAAGCCCCTGCTCAGCCTGTTGACCGAGGGCCTCTCGCCACAGGCCCTGGCCAAAGCCGAGGGCACGCCGGCCGCCGTGCTCGAGCTAATACTCAAATCCCCCCAGGCCAAGGCGCTGCTTGAACAGTTGTTGAGGCACCTGGGCGGTGCGCCGTTTCCCCTCGATGGGGTGATTGCTCCCCAGGTAAAGGTCAAGTTGCTGGTGAAGGCCCTGACCTTGAGCCTGGACCCATTGCACGGGCGCAAACCTGGGCATATTGCCGGTTTTGATCTGGCTTCACGTGACCTGGCGAACCAAAGCTATCCGGCGATCAAGACGCAATTTCGCCAGCACCTGGTCGACTCCAGGCAGTTGTCCGCCGACCAGGCGCATCTGGCGGCCTACGTTCTGCGCGCCCGGTTCCCGGCCGATTTTTCCGTACGTGATGTGCCCGCCGACCTTGCGTATCAGGGATCGGCAGTGTGGGTGAATTTCCAGCACGGCGTCAGTTTGGCGGAGGCGATCCGGCCCGGTTCGTCGCGCAGCATGGGCTTCCAGGAGTTGGTTGACCTGCCGGGCAAGTTCAGCGAACAAGCCACCACCGACGCCCAGTGGGCGCTTATCACATCGACCCGTATCCCGGCGACCCTGGATTGGGCGGTGGTGCAGGGGGTAATCGCGCACAAAGACAGCTATTTGCAGGAGGACATCAACAAGGCGGTCACGGCGTTTGATGCCCATCTTGATCGGGTGGTCGCGGCAACCCAGCAAATGGCAGCCGATGTGCCGATGCGCAAGGATTATTTCGAGCGCATGGAGAAGGGCACCTCGCGTACCGAACTGCTGAGCATGATCAGCCCGATTTTTGCCCTGTACCGGCACATGAGCGGTGAGAAAATCACCCCCTCGGACATCCGCTATCAATACCCTGTGTATGACGAAGACCAGTTCCAGGGCAAGTTTGACCAATACCTGGCCGACACCAAGGTTGCCTATTCACAACTTATCGGCAGCCAACTGACCCAGTTGCCCATAAAGGATCGCACAGCGCTTGAGCAGGGTGACGTCACGGTGTTTGCCCTGCGCACAAAGCCCGGCCCCGGCCATGAGACGGATGAAGAGAAACGGGCCGCCGTGACACGCCCGGCGTTTATTCTCAAGGCCGTGCATGACGGCCAGACAAACTACTACGAAATCAATCCGCTCAAGGGCATCGCCCGGCGCCGCGACGACTTGCAGCCGATCCTGGAGGCCTACAATCCTGCGGACAAAAGCTATGGCAAGGACTTCATCTCTGTTGAGCACGCCGCAGACGGCGTGCCTAGCGAAGAGTTGGTGGTGCGCAATACCCGCCCCGACAGCCGGGCCGAGTTCAAGCAGCAGTGGGCCGCCTACACGGCAGGCAAGGGGCCTAGACCCAAGAGTTTTTCGATCGTGGTGCCGCAACAGCTTGCGCACTTCGCCGCGACGGGAAACCCATCCAAAAGTTTGGTGCCGCGCACCTTTGACTCCGAGCGTTCGGTCGCCATTGCCAAGGCCATTACCACGGATCTGTTTTATGTCGATGAGGACACGCTCAAGCAATGGGCCGCGTCGGACCCCGCCCGGGAAAGCGCAGCGCATAAAAACGATGAAGCATTCTGGGAGCGGGTCAAAGGCGTCGGCCAAATGGTTATTCCGTTCTGGAGTGGTATTGAGAACCTGGTCAACGGCAACACCAAGCAGGGCATCATGGAGCTGGTGGTCGATGGGCTACTGACCTTCGCCAGCCCGGCGGGCAAGCTGGCAGCAGGCTCGGTGCGCCTGCTATCCCAGGCCGGCAAGATCGGCGTGCGCGCACTGCTGCCAAAATTTGCGCCGCTGGTGAAGAAGTTCGCGGTTTCCGTGGCGCGCAATCTCAACCCCCTGGACCCGGTGATGCCCGCGCTGAACAGCGTCGGGAGCCGTCTGATGAAGCACGGGAGCCTCCAACTCAAGGAGGTCCAGGCCGGCATTGCGAAATTCAGACAATCGGCCGCCCTTGAACTGCCTGGCAGAGGCCGTTACGACATCACCCAGCAAATCCCCCTGACCGCCAGGCCCCTGGCGCCAGGCCAGACTGTACGGGTGGCCGAAGGCATCACCAGTGACCAGGCCCGCGTCCTGCATCGGCGCACGCACAGTGATGTGGTGGTCGGTGATGACGTCTATCGTTATCGCCCGAAAAACCCCGAGAGCCTGATCAAACTGGGCGGCCCCAGCGATACCGAGCCCTTTGAAGGCTTCGTATTGACCTGTGGTGTCGGGGGCCGGCGTTTCAAGCGCGATCTGGGTGACCTGTGCTACACCAAGCAAATCGAACCTGGCGGCACTCCGATATTTCAGGACGCCCAGGCCCTGGAGCATCGCCGCCTGATTCCCGGCGCGGGCCCGGTGAAAGGGCCACGCACGGTGATTCACGAACACCGTCGCTACCGCGTCAACGAAGCAGGCAACCAGGAACTGCTGCCGATGGCCAGCACCCAGCCTGTCACCTACAAAAACCGTACCTCTGGCACCGTGGTCAATGAGCCGGACTTTGGTTACGACGACTTCGGCGTGCCCCGGGCGCTCAATCAGGAAACGCTGGTGATCAAAATGGATGCCATCAGCGATTTGAGCAACGATCAGCGCGTCGTCAGAGGGCTCAAGATCGACCATGCTGGCCAGCAATACGTGATGGTCGAGGGCGATACCGGGGTGTATTTCTTCGCGCCGCTGGACGGCACCGGCAAGCTGGACTTTCATCGCCTGACCCGCAGTGGCCCACTGGACCTGGAGTTCATCCGCCGGTACGACCACTACAAGGATGTCTACAGTTTTGTGGCGCAGGGACTGCCGGATAACCCGCTAGTGGTACTGCCCAGCCTTGAGACCCTGATCAAGAAAATTGTCGCGGACGAGCCCATGTCGCCTGCGGAAATCGACCACTTGGTCCAGGTCCTGCGCGCACTTCCCCCCGAAAAGCAGCGTGAAGTCTTGATGGGGGTGTATGCCGCCGGGAGCAACCCTGGGCATGTGGTGGTTGCGGCAAAACCGGTGCGGCTCTCGCCGATCAACAAACCCGCGGACTTCGCCCTGTTGCCGACCGAACAGCAGAACCATTTATATGCACAGGGCGGCAGCAAAGCGGTTGAGGAGCAGTTCCAGGCCACGGGCATAAGGTCGGCCAATCAACAGGTTCCCGGCCTTCCCGCAGAGGTCGTTCGCAGCCAGACAGCCACGGAGATGGTGGGCTGGCTCTACACCCGCACTGGGGCGCCCAACTATTCGCAAATGGTCCTCAAGACCGGTGCCGGCAATTGCGACCAGATGGCCAAGGTGGCGGTGGATACGATCAACGCCAGTGGCGGCAATGCGCGGATCGCCCAGGTCAAGGGGCATACATTCGCCGTGGTCGGCGGGCCGCCCGGCCAGCCGCGCAGCAAAGGCTTCACGGGGCCGGAATGGGACGAGGCGTGGGTGGTCGACCCGTGGGCCGGCATTTCGTGCAAGGCCGCGGACTATCCGGCCCAATTCAAGGCGCGGATGCAGGAGTGGAGCCAGTCGGGCCGGCGCATCCTGATCAGCGACGGGGGCACGCCGCCGCGCTCGGTGTGGAGCGACCCCATGGAGCCACGCTGGATCCGCGCCACCGTCGATGGCGAGGCGCAGGTGTTTCAATAGGACTGCGTAACGCCGTGTGGCGTGGTGCTCCAAGGCATTACAGAAACACAATCTCGTAGGGTACGCGCATGCGCTCCAGCAGCACCGGGGGCAGCATCGGCGCCAGGCCGATCAAAGGGTCGCCGAGCAACTGGCTGGCGTAGGCATGGGCCGCGTGGCGTTTGCGCGCCACGCTCCAGGTGTCGAGGCGTATCTTGCGCGCGCACTGCCAGGGCATGCGCCCGGCTTCGCGGGCGGGCCAGTGCCAGGCCCAGATCGGCAGCTCCAGCAGGCGCGCGCCGGTCAGCGCGCAGGCGATGGCGGTGGCACGGCCGACGGCATCGTGGTCGTCATTGCCATCATTGCGCCAGGTGGTGAATACGACGTCACCGGGTTGCAGGTAGCGGGCGATAAATTGGCTCAAGAGCTGTTCGCGGCCCGCCAGGGCGTTGTCGCAAAAGCCCCCGCGAATCCACTTCAAGCTATGCATGGGCAAGCCGAGGCGGCGCAGGGCCTCGACACTCTCCTGGGGCCGGAACACGCTCAAGCGCTGTGCCGACCACTGGTTGGAGCCCGGATGGCTGGCGCTGCCGTCGGTGATCGAGATCAGTTTCAAGGGATAGTCGAGGGCGCTGAGCAGTTGCAGCAAACCGCCACAGGCCAGCACTTCGTCACCCGGATGCGGCGCCACCACCACCACTCGCGAGCCAGGAGGCACCAGTAGGGAAGGGCTGATGGTGGGGATTTGCGCCAATTGCGGCGCGCTGTTCCAGATTTGCGCCGGCGTGCGGCGAACGTCGTTCAAAGTGGCGGGATTGATCAATGTTACGTCCTTGTCCTGGTAATGCAGGTCGTGCCCCGTGGCCGGGTCGACTCTCCTTTTTGTCGCGCCGGCCTCATGGCCGGTGCGGCACGCTGGCATTCCGAATCCTAAGATTGCCGTGCTTGAGTATTGTTCATCACCCGGATTTCGCCGGGCAAAGTTGTAAGTTTTTCAAGATGGCAACATCAGGCCTTTCAAATAGTCGCCAAAGCCTCCCTGTGCGCGGCAGTCCAAGCGGGCGCTGGTGATGACTTGTGGGGCATGGCTCCAGGCTATGGTTGCGCCGCAACGCTCCAGTTGGCGCACCAGTTGCACGTCCTCATGGCAGGCCAGGGGCTCAAACCCGCCAGCGCGCACGTAGGCGCCGGCGCTGACGCCGAGGTTGGCCCCATGAATGTGCCGGTGCCCGTCACTGGCCTGATAGGCCTGGTGGTAGCGGATCTGCGCCGCCTCGTCGAAACCGTCGCTCCAGGCATCCACCGTGACCGTGCCACAGACTGCATCCACCCCCAGGGCCAGTTGCGCCACCAGCCAATCGCCCGCCACGCGGCTGTCGGCATCGGTGCAGGAAATCCAGCGCGCGCCCTGGTTCAACAGATGCCGCGCACCGATTCCACGCACCTGGCCGACATTGCGTGCCGCAACGCTCAGGCTGTGTACCCCGAACGCCTCGGCAATGGCGGCGCTGCCATCGGTACAACTGTCGAGCACCACCAGTATCTGTACCTGCTCACCGAGCAGTCCCGGATGGCTGGCGGCGATCATCGCGGCTTTCAGGCACTCGGCCAGCAGCGCCTCTTCGTTATGCACCGGAATCAGAATGCCGATCATCGCAGCCCCTCAAGATGGGCGACCGAGGCGCTTTCGCGAGACCACAGGTCGAGTAGGAAATCGCTGTCAGCCACCTGCGCCACGCGCGACATGCCCAGGCGTTGGTGCAGCAGTTGGTGGACCTGTTCGGCGGTTTGCGGGCAACCGTCGATGGGCGCTCGCCAGTGGCAGGCCAGGACCTGGCCATCCGGGCTGAGTGCGCCCAGGGCCTGATCGATCAGCACGCACAAATCGTCATGATCAAGGTAGTAGCACCACTCGCTGAGGACGATCAGTTCGAACGAGCCGTGCGGCCACTGTGCAGGCAATCGCAGCCGCTCGACCTGGGCGTGGCCAAACTCCTGCAGGCGCGCTTGCGCGAGGGCTACCGCCGCCGTAGCGGTATCGCAGCACAGCAGGCGCTCACAGCGCGTTGCCAGTTCGGCGCTCAATTCGCCATTGGCGCAGCCGGGTTCGAAAATCGAGGCGTAGCGCGGCCGAGTCAGCAGCGCCAGGGTCAAGGCGCGCTTGCGCTGCTCGTACCAGCGCTGGCGGAAGGCCCAGGGGTCGTCGTTGTCGACAAACAGTTGGTCGAAGTAAGCCGTGGCCACACTCATAGAAACACCACTTCAAAAGGTTGCAACAGCCGCTCCAGCACATGGGGCGGCAAGACGGGCGGCAGGTCGACCTGCGGGTCGCCTTCCAGTTGGCTGGTGAACGCGTGCAGGGCGTGGCGTTTGCGGGCCACGGCCGCGGGTGCCAGGGCAATCTTGTGCGCGCGGTGCCAGGGTACCCGTGGGTCCTCGGGGGTTGCCCAGTGCCAGGTCCACACCGGTAGCTCGATCAGGCGCGCGCCGACTGCCCGGGCCGCCTGGGCGCTGGCGCGGCCAACCGCTTCGTGGTCGCAATGGCCGTCTTCGCGCCAGGTGGTGAACACCACGTCTTCGGGTTGCAGGTGCTGCTGGATAAACGCCGTCAGCGCAGGTTCGCGCGCCTGCACCTGGCTGTCGGAAAAACCGCCGCGCAACCAGCTCAGGCGTTGCTGCGGCCAACCCAGGCGCTGCAGGGCCTCGGCCGACTCACGGGGACGAACCTCGCGCAGGCGTTGCCTTGGCCAACGGGTTGAGCCCGGATGGCTGGCGCAACCGTCCGTGACTGAAACCAGCAGCAACTCGCGGCCCAACGCCGCCAAGCCTTGTAACAAACCGCCGCAGCCCAGTACTTCATCATCCGGATGGGGCGCGATGATCACCGCGCGGCAACCTTCAGGCACCAGTTGCGCCACGCTGATCAGAGGCAGGCCGGCGACACGGGCAGAGCCTTGCCAGGCGCGCAGGGGCGTGCCTTGGCCGACAATCGGGTTGGCTTTCATAGTTGCCATGTCCCGCCAGCTGCGCTCGACAGTTGCTCGCCGAGCGCTGCCAGGTCCCGCTCGGCATGGCTTTGGCGCAAGTACACCGGCAGGTCTGCGATCAATTGCGCGAAGTGCCGGTCCTGGCAATAGGGCCCGGCTCCCATGGCCCTGCCGACGTGATGGATGACTTCGTTGGCCGCCGCTTCAATCACTGCCCGCGTCCGGCGCGCCAGCAACTGGGCGTTGGCCTGGGGTTGCTCGTCGATCTGCCGCGCAGCGCTGCGCAGCACCGTGGCGGCGGCGAACAAGGCCATGTCCACCGCACCCAGATGGGCCAGGGCATGGGGTTCTGCACGACGGTCACAGTGTTCGCGCAGGGCCTCGGCCAAGCGCTGCGCCGCGCCGTACCAGCAGGCGGCGATGCCAACCCCTCCTTGCCAGAACCCTGGGCGTTGCAGGTAATCCCCTGGCTCGCCCACGGCCAGCGCCACGGCATTCTCGAACCGCACTTCGACACTGGCGCACGCGCCCATGCCCACGGCTTGCCAGCCTTCACCGGTGACCTGGACACCCGGCTGGTCCATCGACACTGCAACCAACTGCTGGCGCGCCTGTTCATCCCAGGCAGTCAACAACCCGTGGCTGACCACCGCCGCCCCGGAGCACCAGGCCTTGCGCCCATGCAGCAGCCACTGCGAGCCCTCACGCCGAACCTGCACCCGTGCCGTCGGCGGCTCGGCGGCCCACATGCCCCAGGTGCTACCGGCAGGTGGGGCCGGGCTGTCGAGCTCGGCCATGATCGCCAGTGCATCGGTGTGCCCTTCAAACAGCTTGCACAGGCTCAGGTCGTGGCCGGCCACCTGGGCCAGTTCGCTGAAGCGCAGCAGCGTCTGCCCGCTACCGGGGCGCGGCAATTGGTCGAGGCCCGCATCCACCAGGGCCCTCAGGGTCTGGCCAAGGCCTTGGGTGTCGGCCAGTCCCTGGGGATTGCGTTGCAAAAACCCGTGTAGAGCCATTTCACACCTCTTGCTCATGTTGCAGTTCAAATAGCAGCAACGAGCGCCCGGTCACCGCATATTCGTGGTCAAAATCGAAACGTTCCTGGCCGCGTACGGCCGGTTGGTTGGTGTCGACCATGCAGGTCCAGAAGCCGCCATCCGGTACCCGGGGCAAGCGGAAATTCACCAGGTCGTGGTGCGCATTCACCACCAGCAACAAGGTGGCGTCGGACCCGGGCCGGCGGATCCCGGTTTCCTGGGCGCGCCCATCCATCAACATGCCCAGGCAGCGGCCCTGGCTGTCTTCCCACTGTTCGATGGTCATTTCGTTGCCGTCGGGAGCCAGCCAGGTCACGTCCTTGACCCCGATGTCTTCGTTGTAGTCACCCACCAGGAAGCGCCCGCGCCGCAGGATAGGGTAGGCCAGGCGCAGCTTGATCAGGCGCTTGACGAACTTGAGCAGGGATTTGCCATCTTCATCCAGCTCCCAGTTGACCCAGCCGATTTCGCTGTCCTGGCAGTAGGCATTGTTGTTGCCGTGCTGGGTGCGGGCGAACTCATCCCCGGCCACCAGCATTGGCGTGCCCTGGGCCAGCAACAGGGTGGCGAAGAAGTTGCGCATCTGGCGCAGGCGCAGCGCGTTGATCTCGGGGTCTTCGGTCGGGCCTTCGACGCCGTGGTTCCACGACAGGTTGTTATTGCTGCCGTCCTGATTGTTCTCGTCGTTGGCCTCATTGTGCTTGTCGTTGTAGGACACCAGGTCGTGCAGGGTGAAACCGTCATGGGCGGTGATGAAATTCACCGAGCTGTAGGGCCGGCGCCCGCGCTGGTTGAACATCTCGCCGGAAGCGGTCATGCGCCCGGCAAAGTCGGCCAACTGGCCGTCATCGCCTTTCCAGAAGGCGCGCACGGTGTCGCGGAAACGGTCATTCCATTCCACCCAGCCCGGCGGGAAGTTGCCCACCTGATAACCGCCTGGGCCCACATCCCAAGGCTCGGCGATCATTTTTACCTGGCGCAGCACCGGGTCCTGGCGGCAGGCGACAAGGAAGCTGTGACGCTCATCAAAACCATCGTGATAACGCCCCAGAATGGTCGCCAGGTCAAAGCGGAAACCATCCACATGCATCTCCGTGGCCCAGTAGCGCAAGGAGTCGGTGACCATTTGCAGTACGCAAGGGTGGCTCAGGTCCAAGGTGTTGCCGGTGCCGGAATCGTTGATATAGAAGCGTTTGTCATCGGGCATCAACCGGTAGTAGGAGGCATTGTCGATGCCGCGCATCGACAGGGTCGGGCCCTGCTCGTTGCCTTCGGCGGTGTGGTTGTAGACCACATCGAGGATCACCTCCAGCTTGGCTTCGTGCAGGTGCGCGACCATTTCCTTGAACTCGGCGATCTTGCCGCTGGCCAGGTAGCGCGGGTCGGGGGCAAAGAAGGCGATGCTGTTGTAGCCCCAGTAGTTGGTCATGCCTTTTTGCAGCAGGTGCTGGTCATTGACGAAGGCGTGGATCGGCAGCAGTTCCACCGATGACACACCCAGTTGGCGGATGTGCTTGAGCACATCGTCGACCATCAACCCGGCGCAGGTGCCGCGCACCGCCTCGGGCACGGACGGATGGCGCATGCTGATACCGCGCAGATGGGTTTCGTAGATGATCGTGCGGTCCCACGGCGTGCGTACCGGCTGGTCGTTGCCCCAGGTATGGGCCGGGTCGATGACTTTGCATTTGGGCACGAAGGGCGCGCTGTCGCGTTCATCGAAACTGAGGTCGGCATCCGGGTGGCCGATGGTGTAGCCAAACAGCGCTTCGGACCACTTGAGTTCGCCCACCAACTGCTTGGCATAGGGGTCGATCAGCAATTTATGGTGGTTGAAGCGATGGCCATTGGCCGGGTCGTAGGCACCGTATACGCGGTAGCCATAAATCAGCCCCGGGTGGGCGTCGGGCAAGTAGCCGTGGAATGTCTCGTCGGTGTACTCCGGCAGTTCGATACGCTCCAGCTCGACTTCACCGGTATCGTCGAACAGACACAGCTCGACCTTGGTGGCGTTGGCCGAGAACAGTGCGAAATTGACCCCCAGACCGTCCCAGGTCGCGCCAAGGGGGAAGGGCAGCCCTTCACGAATCCGCGATGGCTCGGTATCGGGTGTCTTGCTCATGGTGTTGCTCCTGCAAAGTTTTTCCGGGCCGAACGGGGCCGTGCTGACATCAGGTCAGATCAATAATCGAGCATTTTTTGTAGCAGCCGGGTGGCCGGGGATAGCGTCTCGGGTGGTGCTTGATGGAGACCTATCGCCGGCAAGCCGGCTCCTACAGGTGGGGTCAGCCGGCGGGTTTGCGTGGGGCTCGAGGCTTTTTCGCGGCGGCGGGTTTTTCCGCTGGCGGCTTGGCCTTGGCCTTGGCGCCGGCCTTGGGTTTACTAGGCGTCAGAGCCTCGGCTTCAGCCAACTTGCGGGCCATTTCCCAATGGCGGGCTTCCTGGCCTTCGGGCTTACCTTCGGACTCCCAGATCTGATACGCGAATTCACGAACGCGCTTGTCTTCGGTGCTCATCGCAATGCTCCTCACAGAAAATTTCAGCTTTCTTGATCGTCAGAATGGATAAAGACATTCACCGGGAGATCCCCCAGGGCAGCGCTGATCAGTAGCTCCTTGTTGGGTGTGACTGCGCCTGTTTGCAAAAGTCCCTTCCAATTTCGCAGCGTGGCGTCGAACGGTAATGTGATCCGGGTATCGCCCCAAACCTGCGCATCCACCCGGGGCTGGGCGCTGTTTTCAAGCAGGGCGTGAGTCCAGCGCGGTACCACCACCAACAGCCATTGGCCCTGGTACTCACGGCTGAAGGCGACAACCCGTTGGGCGTGCCGGCCCAGCACTTGCAGCGGTACATAGCGCCCCCTGGCAAACAGCAGCGGGTGGGCCTTGCGCAGGTTCAAGACCTGGGCAATCAACGCCTGCTTGAGGTGGCCGTCACGCCAGTGCTCAAGCAAGGCATCGGGCGTTGCCGCCAGTGCCTGTTGCCGGGCACTGAAATCCACCGCCCGGCGGTTGTCCGGGTCCACCAGGCTCAAGTCCCAGAATTCGTCGCCCTGATACAGGTCTGGCACGCCTGGCACGGTGTTGCGCAGCAAGGATTGCGCCAGCCCGTTCAACGCGCCGGCAGGGGCGATGGCCTCGGCTGCCGCGTGGATCGCCGTGCGCAAGGTCAGACCGGCGGGATCGAGCAGCAAGCGGCTGAGGAAGGCTTCGACACCTTGCTCATAAACATCGTTGGGGGCGCTCCAGCTGCTGTGCAGCTTGGCTTCGCGCAGGGCCTTTTGTTGCCACTGCCAGAGGCGCTGCTGATAGTTGCCGGTGTTCTCAATGCCCAGGTCCAGGGGCCAACTGCCCAGCAGCACCTGATACAGGATCAGCTCATCGCCGGCCGAGGGGATGGCCGGATCGTCGCGCAGGGGCGCCGCCAGCCTGCGCCACTGCTGCACCTGCTCGGCATACCACGGTGCGCACTCGCTGAGCACCGCCAGGCGCGCGCGGCTGTCTTCGCCGCGCTTGTGATCGTGGGTGGCGGTGGCCAGCAGGTTATCGGGGAAGGTGTGCAGGCGCTGCTGGTTGGCGGCATGGAAGTCGGCCAGGGGCGCGCTGAACTGTTCGGTACTGAAGCCCACGTCATTGCGTGAGAGCAACACTGCCGAGCGGTAGAAGGCCGTGTCTTCCACCGCCTTGGCGGCTGCCGGCGAGGTCAGTTGCTGGAAGCGCACGCAGGCGTGCTTGAGGATCTTGCGCGGTTGCCCCACCGGGCGCTCGCGCCAGGGTTGCCCGCCGAGCCACTGTTGCAGGTAGTCGAGCACCGGCCAGTCAGCTTCGCTCAAGGTCCCACGGGCGCCGGCCAGGGCCTGTTGGAACACGCGCTCGTCCGGGGCGCTACGGCCACCTGCGCTGATATAGGTACGGTACACCGGGAAATGTACGACCAGTTCCTGCAAGGCGCGGCGGATTGCGCCCAGGGTCAGGTCGCGACTCATCACATCCGCGCGGGCCACTTGCAGCAGGGCCTGGGCCACGCTTTCAAAATCCCCGGCGAGGGAGCCGTTGAGGATTTGTTGCCGGGCCAGCCAGGCTTCCTCGATAAACGCCGAAGGCCGCTCGGTAGCCTCGCTCCAGAGCTGGGCCAAGGCCTCGAATCCCTGGGGATCGTGCTGCATCAGCGACACCTGGTTCATGAACTCGTAGCCGGTGGTGCCATCGACCCGCCAGTCTTCGCGCAGGGTTTCGCCGGCGCCGAGGATCTTCTCGACAAAAATCGGCAAGTGTCGGGTCGGCGACAATCCATCCACCCGGCGCCGCAACTTGCGGCAATAGCCCCGTGGATCGGCCAGGCCGTCGATATGGTCGATGCGCAGGCCATCCACCAGGCCTTCGCTGATCAGCTGGAAAATCTTGCTGTGGGTGGCCTCGAATACGGTGGTCCGTTCCACCCGCAGGCCACCGAGCTCGTTGACGTCGAAAAAGCGCCGCCAGTTGATGTCATCCGCCGCCGTGCGCCAACTGGCCAGGCGATAGGCTTGCTGTTCCAGCAGTTGATGCAGGCGCAAAAAACCTGCGCGCTGGCGCCCGTCAAACCATTGCAGGGCGTGCTCGATGGCTGCCAGGGTCAGTGGGTCGCGGGCCTGTTGTGCCAGTTGCTGTTTAAGCTCGCCCGCCAGGGGCCAGGCATCGGCCTGATAGGCCAGGGCGCTGAAGCGGTCGGCCAGCGCTTTGAGCGGGGCATGGGCGCGCAGGATATCGCCGTAGTCACTGGGGCAGATCGGGAAGCGGTGTTCGTAGTGCTCGACAAAAAAGCTGCCCTGGGCCGGGTCAAACCGCAGGGGCAGGTTGCCACTTTGCAAGGCTTCGCCGTAGTCGCTGCCAAGGAAGGGCATCAGCAGTTGGCCCTTGAGCAGCGGGTCCGGTGAATGCCACTGGATGTCGAAGAATTCGCTGTAGGGGCTCAGGCGCCCCCATTCCAGCAAGTCCAGCCACCAGGGGTTGTCGCTGCCGCCGACGGCCATATGGTTGGACACGATGTCCAGAATCAGGCCCATGCCGTGCGCGCGCAGGGCCGCTACCAGGCGACGCAAGGCGGGTTCGCCGCCCAGTTCCGGGTTGACGGTGGTCGGGTCGACCACATCGTAGCCATGCATCGAGCCGGCACGGGCCTTGAGCAGGGGCGAAGCGTACAGGTGGCTGATGCCCAGGCTGGCGAAATACGGCACCAGCGGCACCGCATCATCCAGGGTAAAACCCTTGTGAAATTGCAGGCGTTGGGTGGCCCGGAGCAAGACGGCGCTCATCGGTCACGCTCCAGGGCCTGATTGCGCGCCACCGCCAGCAACTCCAGGCGGCGCGCGGCGTTTTCATCGTCGAGCAGCTGCGCGGCGTCCCCCGGCAGGCGTCGGCGCCAGTTGGGGTGGGTGTCGATGGTGCCGGGCAGGTTGGCCTGTTCCTCGACGCCCAGGGCATCCTCCAGAGGCAGCAGTACCAGGGGCGCACGGGCGTGACCGAGGTAGCGCACGCTGGCATCGAGTATGTGGTCAGTTTCGTTGCGCAGCTCATCGCGAAAGTTCTGCGGGTCTTGCACCAAGGCCTGGCGCAGTGACTCGCGCTCGCGCTGGCGGTGCTCGCTCCATTGCTCCACCGTGGGCACGTCGATCAGCCCCAGTTGCACATTCCAGTCGATATCGCGGCTGTGCCACCAACCATTGAGTGTCGGCAGGTCGTGAGTGCTGGTGGTAGCCAGGGCGTTGTCCGGCCAGTCGAGGATCGGCGTGAAGCGCCCGCCATGGTCCTGCTCGAACAACAGCACGCGCATGCCGAGCATGGCACGGGCGCTGAGTTTTTCCCGCAGGCCCTCGGGCACCGTGCCCAGGTCTTCGCCCAGCACAATCGCCTGGTGGCGGCTGGACTCCAAGGCCAGCAGGCGCAGCAGGTCGTCTACCGGGTAATACAGGTACGCGCCTTGTTTGGGTGAAGCATCCCGGGGGATGACCCACAGCCGTTGCAGGCCCATCACATGGTCGATCCGCAGGCCGCCGGCATGGGCGAAGTTGGCCCGCAGCATTTCGATAAATGCGCGAAAGCCGTTGCGCTTCAGGCCTTCAGGAGAAAACGCGGAGATGCCCCAGCCCTGGCCGGCACGGTTGAGGATATCCGGTGGCGCGCCCACGGTCAGGTCGGCCAACAGCTCATCCTGACGGCTCCAGGCCTGGCTGCCGGCGCCATCGGCACCCACGGCCAGGTCGGCAATCAGGCCGATGCCCATGCCACTGCCGCGGGCGGCCTGTTGGGCGCGCGCCAGGCAGCGGGCGATCAGCCATTGGTTGAAGGCATAGAAACCGATCGCTTCGCCCTGTTCGGCGGCGAATTGCGCCAGCGCAGCGCTGGCGGGGTCGCGCCAGTCCTCGGGCCACTGGCGCCAGTCGAGGCTTTCACCGTTGGCGGCGCGCGCGGCCTGCAAGGCTTCGAAGCGGCAGTGGTTTTCCAGGGCCTCGCCACCGGCCTCGCGAAAACTGAGAAAGTCCGCCTGTTGCGGGTGCTCGCCCTGGCGAAAATCCTCGTACAGGGCGCGCAGCAGGCGTTGCTTGGCCTTGGCGGCGGCGGGCCAGTCGATCAGGCTTTGTTGTTCCAGTTCGTGCAGCTCGTCGGCCAGTCCCGTGGCCTCGATGGCGCTGTGCACGGCGCGTTCGCCGAGGATGCAACCGGGGGACGCATACAGGCTATTGAGAAACAGGCGGCTGGACGGCGAATAAGGGCTATAGCGCTCGGTATCGGCACTGAACATGGCATGCAGCGGGCTGATCGCCAGGGCGTCGACACCCCGCTCAGCGGCAGCGCGAGCCAGTTGTTCCAGGGCCTGGGTGTCGCCAAACCCACCGTCGCCACTGCGGCGCAGGGCATACAACTGGGCACTCAGGCCCCAGGCGCGGGCAGGCTGGCTGTCCACCGCCTCGGCGACAGTGAAACAACGTTCAGGGGCCACGGCCAGGGTGAAGGATTGATCGGCGATCTGCACCCGGTGATAGCCCACGGGCAACACGCCAGGCAGCGTGGCCTGGGCATCCAGCGCAAGGTCCCGGGTACTGCCGTCCTCCAGATGAGCCTGGCACGGCGTACCCGGAGCAAAGTAGGCGGCCAGGTCCAGGCCTGCGCCCACGTCCACGGTCAACAGCGGCGCCAGGTGCCGATCCTGCTGCACGCGCTCCAGCTCTTGCAGGCTGGCGGCGATGGCGGCGTCGGTGTCGGCGGGGTGGCCAAGGCCATGGAGCACGGCACGCAGCGCGTCGGCGCTGACATGTTGCGGCCGGCCGTTGGCGTCGATCCAGTCCACCGCCAGGCCCGCACGGCTGGCGAGTATTTCCAATTGCGCTTCGCTCAAGAGTGCTCTCCAACAGATGATGAGGTGTCACCCGGCGCCAAGCTGACGCGGGCAGAGAAGGGCGTGAGTAACGCGGGGTCGTTGCTGGTGCTGAACAGTTGGCCGATAGCGGCCGGGGGCTGCAGGGTGGCCGGCCCCAGGTTGAGGTCGATCTGCAATACGCTGCCATTGCCCAGGCGCCAGCGTGCAGACACCGCGCCCTGGCCCAGGACCTGGGCGCCGAGGGCGGTGCTGCCGGGCAGGTGCGGCACGATATGCTGCTGGCGCAGGCCCAGCAGTTGCCGGTATAGCGCAGCAGGTGCCTGGGTAAACCGGGGTATGGAGCGTTCGAAAGTCTGTAGCGCGTTGGGGTCGGGAATCTGCGCGCGGCGCTGGGGATCACTGAAGGCGGCAAAATCAGCAAATTCGTTGCGCCGGCCTTCGCGCACCGCCTCGGCCAGCTCGCCGTGATGGTCGGTAAAGAACAGGAAGGGCTGCTCGGCGTTGACTTCATCCCCCATGAACAACAGCGGGATCATCGGCGACATCAATAGCAGCACGGTCGCTGCCTGCAACGCCTGGGGCGAACACAACTGGTGCAGGCGCTCGCCGAGCGCACGGTTGCCGATCTGGTCGTGATTCTGCAAAAACAGCACAAAGGCACTGGGGGGCAAATGCCCGCTGGGCTCGCCGCGTCGGGTACCGTGGCGCGTGGTCTGGCCTTGGTAGATAAACCCTTCGCCCAGGCAGCGGGCCAGCTTGGCGGTGGGGTCGTCGGCAAAATCGGCGTAGTAGGCGTCGGTCTCGCCGGTCAACAGCACATGCAAGGCGTTATGCCCGTCATCGTTCCATTGCGCATCGAAGCCTTGCTGCAACAGGCTGGCCTGATTGAATTCGTTTTCCAGGACCAGCCATACATGGCGCGCCGGGTCGACCTGCTCACGCACCCGTTGGGCCAGCTCTTTTAGGAACGAGGGGTCGTTGATGGCATGCACCGCATCCAGGCGCAGGCCATCGAAGCGGTATTCGAGGAGCCACATCAGGGCGTTGTCGATAAAGAAGTCGCGCACTTCGCGGCGGCCAAAGTCGATCCCGGCGCCCCAGGGGGTGTGGGTGTCTTCGTGGAAAAAGCCCTTGGCGTACTGGCCCAGGTAATTGCCGTCGGGGCCGAAGTGGTTGTAGACCACATCGAGGATCACCGCCAGGCCATGCTCGTGGGCACTGTCGATCAGCTGTTTCAACTGCTCCGGCGTGCCCAGGGACGCTTGCGGTGCATAGGGCAGTACCCCGTCGTAACCCCAATTGCGCTCGCCGGGATACTGCGCCAAGGGCATCAGTTCGATGGCGGTGACGCCCAGTTCCGCCAGGCGCGGCAAGTGCTGCTCCACCGCGGCGTAGCCCCCGAGTATCCCCACATGCAGCTCGTAGATCACCGCTTCATGCCAGGGCCGGCCTTGCCAGGCGCCGTGGCGCCAGGGGTAGGCCAGGGGGTCGACCACCACGCTGTCACCCTGCACACCTGCGTATTGGAGGCGCGAGGCCGGGTCCGGCACATCCAGCTCGCCATCGATGTTGTAGTGGTAGCGGGTGCCAGCCCCACAGCGCACGTAGGCGACAAACCAGCCCTCTGCCTGGGGCAGCATGGGCACCGACTGACCCTCGTGCAGCTCGACGCTGACATAAAACGCGTCAGGTGCCCATAGGGCGAAGCGGGTGTGTTGCGCATCCTGCATGATCGCGCCGTGGGGCCATGTTTCCAGAGTCCGTAACGGCATCTATCCTGACCTCTTTATACTTTCCCTGATTTTCCCAGCGCTTTCGCTACCAGTTGCTCGTAAAGTTCGGCATAGGGTTCCACCGCCTGGCACCAGTTGAACGGCGCGGCCATGGCCCGGCAGCGCATGGCGTTGAGGAGGCCTGGGAAGGCAAACACCTTGAAGGCACGGGCGAGGGCGGCTTCGTAGCTTTGTACGGTGGATTCGTCGAACAGAAAGCCGGTCACGCCGTCTTCAATAGTGTCTGCCAGGCCACCGGTATTGCGCGCCACCGGCAGCGAGCCGAAACGCTGGGCGTACATCTGGCTCAAGCCGCAGGGCTCGTAGCGCGAGGGCATCAACAAGAAGTCGCTGCCGGCAAACATGCGGCGCGCGTCGGTTTCGTTGAAGCCGATGCGTACACCGATGCGGCCGGGGAATCGCAGGGCCAGGGCGCGCATGGCCTGTTCTTCTTCCGGCTCGCCGCGGCCGATAATGGCAATTTGCCCGCCGTTTTCCACGATAAACCCGGCGACGGCTTCGGTCAGGTCCAGGCCTTTCTGGTACACCAGGCGCGAGACCACGGCAAACAGGGGGCCGGTGGACTCGTCCAGGCCAAACAGCTTGCGCACATGGCTGGCGTTGACCGCCTTGCCTTGCCAGTCGCCGATATTGAATGGGTGATCCAGATGCGGGTCGGTGGACGATTCCCAGCTTTCATCGATGCCGTTGGGGATACCACTGAGCAGGCCTTGCTGGGTCTTGCTGGCGAGAAAGCCATCCAGGCCGCAGCCGAACTCGGGCGTGGTGATTTCCCGGGCATAGGTGGCGCTGACCGTGGTGATGTGACTGGAATACGCCATGCCGGCCTTGAGAAACGACATCTTGCCGTAGAATTCCATGCCTTCTTGTTGCAAGGCATGTTCGGGAATCCCCAGCTCCGGGCACGAGGCCAGGCTGACCACACCCTGGTAGGCCAGGTTATGGATGGTAAACAGCGTAGGGGTGCGTGACCCACGCCAGTGCATGTACGCCGGGGCCAGGCCGGCTGGCCAGTCATGGGCGTGCACCAGGTCCGGGCACCAATGGATTTGCGCAAGGTTGGCGGCAATATCGGCGGCGGCCAGGCCCAGGCGGGCGAAGCGGATGTGGTTGTCGGGCCAGTCGCGACCATTGTTGGCGCCATAGGGCGTGCCTTCACGCTCGTACAGTTCGGGGCAGATCAGTACATAGATGACCAGGCCGTCCTTGAGGTCCATGCGCCCGATCTTGCACGGTGGTAGCGCGGCATGCCCGCCCAGTTCGCCGATGATGTGGATCGGGTTGTCGCTGTCCAGCACCTGGCGGTAGCCCGGAATCAGCACCCGCACATCGTGCAGGTGGGCCATGGCACGGGGCAGGGCAGCGGACACATCGCCCAGGCCACCGGTTTTCACCAGGTCGGCCAACTCCGAGGTCACAAACAGCACTTTCTTGCGATTGGGGTTTTGAGACGAGACCGGCCGCACTGCGCCGGGCAGGTCAACCAAGGCGGTTGGCCCATCGACCGGCTGACTGAAACGCTGTCCCTGAATTCCCGAAGCGGCACTGATCATAGTTCTCTCCCATGTGGTGGTCAGCCGAGAGCCTGGCGCCCTCAGCGAAAGTCAACCGCGTCCTGCGGTCACGCGCACTAGCACTGCACAGACTGGCAAGGCTTATGCCAATTGCACCGAACTGATAAATAGATTGGATGGGCGGACGTCCGGCTGGCGCCGGTGGCGTGCGTCCTACCTTAAACCTGACCTACGGCAGAGTTGGAAAGTTTCGATTTATTGCGGGGGCTTTTGTTCTGATCGTGACCGATCGGTCATCAGTCTAGGACACAGCCCAGAGCCTGCAAGGCTTGTAGGATAATTTTGTAGGACAATATTATTTTTCAGGCAGGCGCCTCCCTTGCAGGAGCCGGCTTGCCGGTGATGGCGACCTTGGGGAGTGCGTCGCTGCTGAGGGCTTCATCGCCGGCAAGCCGGCTCCTACGGGGGGATCGCCTCTTGATGGGGCATCGGGGTTGGGCTGCTCGATAGTGGTGCGGGATGCTACTTAAAGTGATTTGTTAAGAGTTAATACCCATATAAATCAATATCTTGATGTATATATGTGAAGCTATTTATCATGTCAGGCTGCGCAAGACCCGCCCACTGGCCCACGCCTGGATATCCTCGATCATCTGCCCATAGAACTGCCGGTAGTTGCGCGCGCTGACATAACCCACATGGGGGGTGGCCAACACGTTGGGCAGATGGCGAAACGGGTGGTCGACCGGCAAGGGCTCCTGCTCGAACACATCCAGTGCCGCGCCCGCCAGTCGCCCATCGCGCAGCGCATCGATCAGGGCCGCCTCATCGACGATCGGCCCGCGCGCCGTGTTCACCAGGCGTGCGCCGGGTTTCATCCAGCCCAGGGCCTGGGCATCCACCATGCCGCGGCTGCGCTCGCTGAGTACCAGGTGAATCGACAGCACGTCGGCCTGTTCGAACAGTTCGCGCTTGCTGACCCAGGTCACGCCTACATCGGCGGCGCGTTGCGCAGTGAGGTTTTCACTCCAGGCGATCACGCGCATGCCAAACACCTGGCCAAACTGCGCGACACGCTGGCCGATACTGCCCAGCCCGAGGATACCCAGGGTCTGGCCATGCAGATCGCCGCCCAGCCCTTGCTGCCACTGGCCGGCACGCAAGGAGCTCGCTTCGGCCAGCAGATTGCGGGTGGAGGCCATGATCAGGGCCCAGGTCAGCTCCGGTGCCGCGTGTTTGTAGCTGTCGGTGCCACACACCTGGATACCCAGGGCCTTGGCGGCGCCAAGGTCGATGGCGGCATTGCGCATGCCGCCGGTGACCAGCAACTTGAGCCCCGGCAGCCCTTGCAGCAGCGCCTGGTCAAACACTGTGCGCTCGCGCATCACGCAAATCACCGCAAAACCCTGCAAGCGTGCGATCAAGGTGGCGGTGTCGGCAGGGTAGTCGTGAAGGAAACGCACTTGGCCGATCGCCTCCAGGGCGGACCAGTCCACCACGTCGCGGGCCACATCTTGCCAATCATCAATGACTGCGATCTGAACTGACATGCACGGTGCCTCGCTTAGTGGGAATTAGAGCGCCTTGAGCCCTTGCAGCAGCGCCTGGTGGAAGCGCGCGGGTTCTTCCATTTGTGGTGCGTGGCCCAGGCCCGGGAACTCCACCAGGGTCGAGTGGGGAATGAGCTTGGCCACTTGCTTGCCCAGTTCGTTGTACCGGCCGATCTTGGCCTTGACCTCGGGCGGCGCGCTATCACTGCCGATGGCGGTGATATCGGACGTACCGATCAGTAGCAGGGTCGGGACCTGCAGGTCCTTGAACTCGTAGTACACCGGCTGGGTGAAGATCATGTCGTAAATCAACGCCGAATTCCACGCCACCCGCTTATGGCCCGGGCCCTGGTTCAGGCCGACGAGCATGTCCACCCAACGCTCGTATTCAGGCTTCCAGCGCCCGTCGTAGTAGGTCTTGCGCTCGTACTCGCGCACGCCGTCGGCGCTCAGTTTCAGTTCGCGCTCATACCATTGGTCGACGCTGCGATAGGGCACGCCCAGGGCTTTCCAGTCTTCCAGGCCGATCGGGTTGACCAGCGCCAGTTGCTCGGTCTGTGTGGGGTAAAGCAGGGCATAGCGTGTAGCCAGCATGCCACCGGTGGAATGGCCGACCAGGGTCGCCTTGGGAATGCCGAGTTTTTGCAGGAGTTGATGGGTGTTGATTGCCAACTGCTGGAAGCTGTACTGGTAGTGCTCAGGCTTGGTGGAGGTGCAGAAGCCGATCTGGTCCGGTGCGATCACCCGGTAGCCGGCCTCGCTCAGGGCCTTGATCGACGCCTCCCAGGTCGCGCCGCAGAAGTTCTTGCCATGCATCAACACCACGCTGCGGCCATTGGCGGGGCCTTTGGCCGGCACGTCCATATAGCCCATTTGCACTGCTTGGCCCTGGGACTGGAAATCGAAATGTTCGACCGGGTAGGGGTATTGGAAACCTTGCAACTGCGGGCCGTAGCTTGGGTTTTGCGTGGCTGCCAAGGCAGGGAGGGCGCAGGTGGCCAGCAGGCCGGCAAGGAGAAACGAACGTGTCAGCGGCATGGGAAAGCTCCAGGGACGATGCTCCCGGATGCTGTGGCGGGGGGATTAAGCGGGGATTAACCCGCCGCCGCAGGCCCAGTGCAGCAACGCACATTGCTTACATCCAATGCAACGTAAGCATTGCCACCACCGCATACCGGGCCGCCTTGGCCAGGCTGACGATCAGCACAAAACGCCACAGCGGCTCCTTCATTACCCCGGCCACCAGGGTCAGCGGGTCGCCGATGATCGGCACCCAACTGAGCAGCAGTGACCAATGCCCCCAGCGGCGATAATGGCCGCGGGACTTTTCCAACTGCGCGGCGCTTAGTGGGAACCAGCGTCGATCCTTGAACAGCTCGACCGAGCGGCCCAGCAGCCAGTTGACCAGCGAACCCAGGACGTTGCCCAGGGTCGCGATCCCGAGCAGCAACCACACCGCGTAGTTGCCGTTGAGCAGCAGCGCGACCAGTACCGCTTCCGATTGCAGTGGTAACAGCGTAGCCGCGCCAAAGGCGCTGAAAAACAGCCCGGCATACCCAGCGAGCATTGATCAGTGGGCCGGGTATTGGGCTACCACTACATCTTTGCCTTCGCGGGTCAGGCCGATGACTTGATAGGCGTCGCTCATACCATCCATTTCCATGCCCGGCGAGCCCATGGGCATGCCTGGGGCGGCGATGCCCAACAAGTCGTCACGTTTGCGCAGGGCCAGCACCTGATCAGCAGGCACGTGGCCTTCGACGAATTTGCCGTCGATCACGGCGGTATGGCAGGACGCCAGGCGCGGCGCCACGCCCAGGCGCTGCTTGACCGAACTCATGTCCGCTTCCACATGGTCGTTGACCTTGAATCCGTTGCTTTCAAGGTGGCTGATCCATTTCTTGCAGCAACCGCAGTTGGCATCGCGGTGCACGTCAATCGGGATCAGTTCGGCGGCCTGGGCCAGGGTGGTCATGAACAGGGCGGACAGCAAAGTCAGGCGCAGGGTGGTTTTCATAGACAGGTCCCATCGGTTACGGAGTGCGCAAAGAGGGCGCATTGTCCGCGCTTTTGCGAATCAGGTGAGGTGGTTATGTTTCGAAATTATACGGACACGCGACAACCCCGCAGCTTAAGGTGCGCAGCTGTCAGCCAACTGAGGCAAAGATGACAATTTTGTCAGTTCAGGACGATTCCAGGCGCTGTTTGAGCTGGTCCATGGCCTGCTCCGACAGCTCTACCATGCGCGTTTGCAAGGTGCGCAGCTGCAGTTCGGTCTCATAGCTCAGCACCCGAGTGAACAAAGTGCCGCTACCTTGAGGCTGGAGTAAGTAATGAATGCTGCCATCGACCGCAAGGGAGGTGAACACGGTCTTGAATTCCCGGGGCGGCACGGCGATTTGCACCCGGTAGCTCATGGGTACACGTACCCCCAGTAGGTCGATCGTCTCGGTGAAGCGCTGACCGGCAGGCAGTGAACCGCTGGTGCCGGTGTCCGCGCCCAGGGACGTGGGATGCCATTCATGCCAGCGATCCGGCTGGGTCACGTAGTCGTAGACGGCTTCGATAGGGGCTTGGATGTAGCGTTCCTGGCTGATTCGCTCGACGCGGAGCGGGTGCTCGACTGCATTCATGACACACCTCCTGTGTGGCTAGGAACTGTCAGAATAGTCGCACTCCCGTACAACGCACGGGAGTCTTCAGGCTTTTTCGAAGGGTTCGCAGCAAGGCCTATAGCTGATAGTTCTTCAGCTCCCGAGCAATCACCAGGCGCTGGATCTCACTGGTGCCCTCATAAATCTGCGTAATCCGCGCATCCCGGTAGTAACGCTCCACCGGGTAGTCTTCCAGGTAGCCATAGCCGCCATGGATCTGCATCGCAGATGAGCAGACCTTCTCGGCCATTTCCGACGCGAATAGCTTGGCCTGGGAGGCTTCGGACAGGCACGGCTTGCCGGCACTGCGCAAGCGCGCGGCATGCAGGATCAGCAGCCGTGCGGCATTGAGGCGGGTCTGCATGTCAGCCAGCAGGTTGGCCACGCTCTGGTGCTCGATGATGGCCTTGTCGAACTGCACCCGGTCACGGGCGTAGGCCAATGCGGCTTCAAAGGCTGCACGGGCGATGCCCAGGGCCTGGGCGGCGATGCCGATGCGTCCACCTTCGAGGTTGGACAGGGCAATGGCCAGGCCCTTGCCGCGCTCGCCGAGCAGGTTGGCCTCGGGCACGCTGCACTGGCTGAGGGTTACCGCGCAGGTGTCCGAGGCACGGATGCCCATCTTGTGTTCGGTACGGTCCACGGTGAAGCCTGGGGTAGCGGTGGGCACCAGGAACGCCGAAATGCCTTTCTTGCCCAGCTCCGGGTCGGTCACGGCAAACACAATCGCCAGCTTGGCGCGTTTGCCGTTGCTAACGAACTGTTTAGCGCCGTTGATCACCCACTGGCCATCGCGCAGTTCGGCGCGAGTGCGCAGGTTGTGGGCTTCGGAGCCGGCCTGGGGTTCGGTCAGGCAGAAACAACCGATGGCCTGGCCGCTGGCCAGCTCGGCCAACCAAGTCTCTTTTTGCGCAGGTGTGCCGTAGTTGAGGATTGGGCCGCAACCCACTGAATTATGGATACTCATCAGTGCGCCTACTGCACCGTCACCCGCAGAAATCTCCTCGACGGCCAGGGCATAGGCCACGTAGTCCACATAAGTGCCGCCCCATTCTTCCGGCACCACCATGCCCAACAGTCCCAGTTCGCCCATCTTGGCTACCAGGCCGTCGTCGATCCAGCCGGCTTTTTCCCAGGCCTGGGCATGGGGGGCGATTTCGCCACGGGCAAAGTCGCGCGCCATGTCGCGGATCATGACTTGTTCTTCTGTAAATTCAATATCTTGCATGAGTTAGTTCCCGTTCTTCGCGAAGTCTTGGAAGAAGCTGTCGACATGGCGCTGGTCCAGTGCCGCCAACGTTGGCGGGTTCCAGCGCGGGGCTTTGTCCTTGTCGATCAACAATGCGCGTACACCTTCGATCAGGTCGCCACGGGCGAACCACTGGCGGTCCAGGTGCAGTTCCAGGGCAAAGCAGTCTTCCAGCGCCAGGTGCCGTCCCCGTCGCAGCATCTGCAGGGTCACCGCCATGGCCAATGGCGAGCGGGTGTGCATCAGTTGCGCTGTGCTCACGGCCCATTCATGGCTGTCGGCGACGGTGACTTGTTGCAGCTGTTCGACAATGCTCGGTACGTCGGGCTGGGCAAAGAAGTGGTCGATGGCCGGGCGCAGGGCCGCCAGCGGCGCATCCGGCAATTGTTGTACGGCGAGCTTGGCCAGCAGGCCTTGCAGGTCCTTGAGTGGCGAGTCGTGCCATTGCAGGTGGTCGAGTTTGTGGTCCAGCTCCGCCAGCCTGGCGCTGTCCAGGTACCAATCAGCCAGCCCGCAATACAAAGCGTCGGCGGCGCGGATCTGCACCCCGGTCACGCCCAGGTAAATCCCCAGTTCGCCGGGAATGCGCGGCAGGAAGTAGCTGCCGCCCACATCCGGGAAATAACCGATGGCCACTTCCGGCATGGCCAGGCGGCTGCGCTCGGTGACTACCCGCAGGTCGGCACCCTGGACCAGGCCCATGCCGCCGCCCAGGACAAAGCCGTCCATCAGGGCGAGGATCGGCTTGCGGTAGTGATGGATGGCCAGGTCGAGGGCATATTCCTCGACGAAGAAGTCTTCGTGCAGGGTGTCGCCGCTCTTGAAGCTGTCGTACAGCGAGCGGATATCGCCACCGGCGCAGAAGGCCTTTTCACCGGCGCCGCGCAACACCACGGCGTGCACCTCGGGCGCATCGGCCCAGGCGCGCAAATGCGCCGAGAGGCTGCGGACCATGTCCAGGGTGATGGCGTTGAGGCCGGCGGGGCGGTTGAGGGTCAGGTGGCCGATGTGGTTGCGTACTTCGGCCAGGACGCTGTCCTGGGAGGACTCGGTGCTGCGTGTCGCCTGGGACTGAGCCTGAGCAGTCATCTGTAACTCCCTGCTTTTATTGTTCTTTATCAAAGTGTTCGCGGGCGAACCATCTCCGGATCGTACCAGTGCAAATTTGCCCAGTACAAGCCGGAATCCTGCAGGTCATCTTTGCATTTATGCAGCGAGGCATTCGATAAAAAACTGGGCAGGCTTGGCTAGACCCGGCTGGCCAGCACCTGGCTGATACTGCGGCGGCGGGCATGGTCTTCGGCGATATGGATCAGTTCCTCCAGTTCGCTGGGGGTAACGTCAAAAAACTGCTCCATTTGCGCCAACGCTTGTTCCAGGTCTGCGGCGGTGATTTTTGCATCCACCTCTGGGGACGGCGTCGGCACCACCACTGGGGTTTCAGCCGGGCCCTTGGGGTAACGGGTGCGGGTCAGGTTGTTGTAGGCCAGGGCCGACAGCAGCAAGGTGCCAGCGCCGAGCATGACCGGGCCGACTTCCTGCCAGCCCAGGGCGATGGTGGCCGGGTCGGCCAGCACCAGGGTCATCGCCAATCCACCGGAAGGCGGGTGCAGGCAACGCAGCCAGCACATCAGGATCAACGCCATGCCCGCCGCGAGACAGGCGCTGCCCAGGGTCCGGCCCAAGACGCGGGCCACCAGCAAGGCCACCACACTGGCGCATAGATAGCTGCCAATAATCGACCATGGCTGGGCGAGGGCCCCCGATGACACCGCAAACAACAGCACGGCGGAGGCGCCCAGCGGGCCCAGCAGGTGCATGGCCACTTCCAGGCCATACACCTGGGCACAGAGCCATACGGTAAACAGGGTGCCCAGGGCCATGCCGATGGCGGCACGACTCCATTCGGCGGGACGGGTATTGATGGCAGCGGGGAACCAGCGAGCGAGCATTGCGGGGCAGTCCGATCTTGAAAGGCAAAAAAAGGGCTTTGCGGTTTCCCGTAAAGCCCTTCGAAAGTTCCAACATTTGGGGGAGGAACCGGCGCAGTGTGCCGATCAATTAACACTGGCGCCAATGCATATTAATGCAGGTTAAGTGCAGTAATTTTGCATCAAGCCCACCGGGGCCCTGAGCAGACCTTGCCCAGGACACGCTCGTGGTTCTCGGCATTGATCAGCGATTTGTGCACGCTTTCCCGCAACTGTGGGTCGCTGGCCAACGGCCCCTTGAGTGCGACCAGGGCGTCGCGCAGTTCCATCAGGCGGTCGAGGGTGGGCAGCGGGATATAGCCGACGTGTACAGGCTCGGCAGCAACAGGCAATTGCTCGTCAGGCACGGCAGCGGTCCTCTGAGGGCAGTAACGATGTGGCGCGAATGGTGGCGCAAATGTAAAACGAGTTTACCGGTGGGGTCAGAGAGCCGGTAGGGGAACCGCTACCGGCATTTACGGATACAAACGTAGGAGCTTTCTTGATGACTCACACTCAAGGCGCAAGCGGCTCCAGATGCAGCAGCACATAGGGGTTTTTATCGAACTGCCCGACAAGCACCGGCGTTAATCCGCGCCAGCGCGGCTCCTCCAGGCCATCGAATTGCGCCTTGTCCATCACCAGCCACGCCGGCGCCGGCAGCGCTGCGAGGTCGGCAGGTGCCTGGGTGAACAGCGGCACCCGGTCACACTCCACATTGACCATGAATTTGATGGCCTTGGCGTCTTTGCCCAGGCCATGCAACACCAGCGGCGCGGGGTCCTGGCGAATCAGCGCCTGCGCCTCGCGGGCAAAGGTGCGGGTGTCATACAGGCGGCGTTCCAGGGGTTCGACCACCAGGATGTACACGCTCCACACCGCCAGCACCGCGCAAAACGCCGGCCCCACAGGGCGCCAGCGCCACTTCACAAGCATCGCGACGGCAACGACCTGCAAGCCGATCAACAGGCCCAGCGCGCCCTGGAAATGCTCCACCTGCGCGCCAAAACGATGCCGGGCCACCAGCAGCGCGCCGACCAGTAAACCCGGAGCCAGTGCCCATAACCCCAGCATCAAGCGCCGTAGCCCCTTGAACAGGCGCCCATCCGCCCGATGAAACGGATACGCGGCGATGATCGCCACCATGGGCATCATCGGTAACACATAGCGGGCTTTCTTCGCCTCGGGGATCGACAGGCCCAGCATCACGATCAACCCCGCTGCGATGCATCCCAGCAGCAATTGCCAGCCGCTATCGGACGCGCGCCGGCCTCTTTGCAGCACCGCCAGCAGCGTCAACAGGGCCAGCGGGTACGCCGGGGCGTAATTGCCCAGGGAACTGCTGAAGTAATACAGCACGCTGCTGGAGCCTTCGCGGCCATCCATGCGTCCGAGGAACTGCATGCGGATCACGTCCTGCATAAAGGCCTCGCCGCCACTGAGCTTGGCCAGCAACAGCAGCAAGCCCACGCACGCCACCAGCAACGCCAGGGCCAGCAGGCCGAAGCTGAACAACGGCCGCCATTGGCGGTTGAGCAGGTAATAGCTGCACAACACCCCAGTGGGGATCACCAGGCCGATGGGCCCGCGAATGGCAAACCCCAGCAGCAACAGGAGCAACAGCCACGGCAGGCGCCGGGGGCTGGCGAAATGATCATGGGCATAGCCCAGGTAAAACACCGCCAGGGTCACCGCCGCCAGCATCTGGTCCAGGGAAACCGAGCGGGTTTCGCTGATAAACGTGCTGCTGAGCAACAGCAACGCGATGCTCAGCAGCGCCCAACGCCGGGAGTAGGGCGCCGTCAGGCGGTAGACCAGGGCAACGATGACCGCCGTAGCGATGGCCGTCGGCAGCCACGCACTAAGGCTGGTGACGCGCCCCAGGGGCAGCGACAACAGCCAGGTCAGCAGGGTCGAGGTCGAGAGGTAATCGGCATATGGCTGGCCATAGGTGGTGGGGAAAAACCCCGGCCCGTGGCGCAGCATTTCCTGGGCGAACAGCACGAAGCGCGAGTCGAAACCGATAATTGCCTGGTCCCAGTTACCGGCGACAAACAGCAACAGGGCCAGCAGCCCGACGCCCCAGGACTGGCGACGCAAGGCAGGCGCGAGTAGCGTGTCCACGCCTCAGGCCTCCAGCAACCGCGGCACCCACTGTTGCTGGGGGATCGGCAACTCGCAGGACTGCCCACGGCCCATGGGGAAGTAGTCAAAGCCCTTGCGCGCCAGGCGCTCGGCGTCATACAGGTTGCGCCCGTCAAAGATCACCGGCGCCTTGAGGCGCGCGTGCAGCAGGTCGAAATCCGGTGCCTTGAACTGCTGCCACTCGGTGCAGACGATCAAGGCGTCGGCGCCGCCCAGGGTCGATTCCGGGGTGCCCATCAGCATCAGGCGCGGGTCATCGCCGTAGAGCTTCTGGGTTTCCTGCATGGCCTCGGGGTCGAAGGCCCGTACGTTGGCCCCGGCGGCCCAGAGCGACTCCATCAGTACCCGGCTCGGCGCGTCGCGCATGTCGTCGGTGTTGGGCTTGAACGCCAGGCCCCACAAGGCAAACGTCTTGCCGCGCAACTCGCCCTTGTAGAACGCCCGGATACGCTCGAACAGTTTGCTTTTCTGGCGCTGGTTGATGGCTTCCACCGCTTCGAGCAGGTCGCTGGAGCAGTTGGCCTGGCGGGCACTGTGGATCAGCGCGCGCATGTCCTTGGGAAAGCACGAGCCGCCGTAGCCGCAACCAGGGTAGATAAAGTGGTAGCCGATCCGCGAATCGGCACCGATGCCCAGGCGCACCGACTCGATATCGGCCCCCAGGTGCTCGGCCAGTTCGGCGATCTGGTTGATAAAGCTGATCTTGGTGGCCAGCATGCAGTTGGCGGCGTACTTGGTCAGCTCGGCGCTGCGCACGTCCATGAAGATGATGCGGTCGTGGTTGCGGTTGAACGGCGCGTACAGGTCACGCATCACCTCGCGCACTTCCTCGCGCTCGCAGCCGATGATGATCCGGTCGGGGCGCCGGCAGTCAGCCACGGCAGAGCCTTCCTTGAGGAATTCCGGGTTGGAGACGATATCGAACACCAGGCTGCGCCCAGCCAGGGCCTTGTCGATATGGGCCCGCAGGGTGTCGCCGGTGCCCACCGGGACCGTGGATTTCTCCACCAGGATCACCGGCTCGACACGATGCCGGGCCACCGCATCACCCACCGACAGTACGTACTTCAAGTCTGCCGAGCCGTCCTCGTCCGAGGGCGTGCCGACCGCGATAAACAACACTTCACCATGCTCGACCGCGAGTTTTTCCTGGCTGGTAAAGGTCAATCGGCCGTTTTCCAGGTTTTCCCGGACCAGGCTGGCAAGCCCCGGCTCGAAAATGCTCACATGGCCCTGTTGCAGCAGACGCACCTTGTTTTCGTCAACGTCCATGCAGATCACATCGTGACCGACCTCGGCCAATACGGTGGCCTGTACCAGGCCAACGTAACCACTACCAAATACGCTGATTTTCATGGGGCATTCCTGGGGCTTGTATTGCCGATACGACGGGAGTTGATGGTCAAAACGCCGAGGATGACCAGTGCCACCCCCAAGGTCCGTGACAGGGAAAAGGGTTCGTTGAAGCCGGGCAGGCTGGCGGCCAGCAGGTACACCAGGACGTAGCTGATACTCAGCAACGAATAGGCGCGGCTCAGGGGCAGATGCGCCAGCGCACCGAGCCAGCACAGCATCGACAGGGCGTAGGCCACGATGGCCAGGGCCACCACGCCCAAGGCCACGGGATCAACCATGGGCGCGGTGAGCCAGTCGGCGGGCAATGGCAGGCGCGTCATGCTCCAGCGCATGCCCAGTTGGGCCGCGCTGACCAGCACCACGCTGGACAACGCCAGGGTGAAACCGCGCAACCGGCTCATACCTGGCCTCCCAGCAGCAGCACGCCGCCCATCACCAGGGCCACGCCGACCCAGTGGCGGCGGTCTACCGGCTCATGGAACACAAAGCGCGCCACCAGGGTGATCAGTACAAAATTCAGGCTGAGCATCGGGTAGGCAATTCCCACTTCCAGGCGTTGCAGCACCAGCAGCCACACCAGCAGGCCCAGGCCCAGGCACAGCAGCGCCAGCCACAGCCAGGGCGAGTGCAGTTTCACGCCCCAGCCCGCAGGCTGGTCCCGCCAGCCTTCCACGGCATACTTTTGCGCGATCTGGCCCATGCAGGTCAGCAGGCACGCGGCCAGGAGCAGCAGCAGGCTGATCAAGGCGCCACCTGCGGGAACACCAGGATCACCATGTTGCCTTGCTCGTAGCGCTGGCCATCGCTGGGCAGCAACTCGACTTCACGCACTTCACTCTCGCCCTTGACGCGCATCACCACGCCCACCGAGCCCTGTTTGCGGGCCTCGGTCATCCATTGCTGGACTTGTGTGGTGTCGACCCGGCGCGCGGCGCTGTCAGGGTAGGCCAGGCCGTATTTGACTTCGCCCAGGGTGTCGTAAAGCGTCACATCCGGGCGCTTGAGCCGCCACGCCAGGGCGGCCGCTGCGCCCAGGTCGTTGCTCAGCAAACGATTGGTACCTGCCAGTTCCTGGGCGTGATCAATAATGAACTGGTCCGGGGTCTTGTTATTCACCACCGAGTGCGGCAACGCCGCAGGCACCAGGGCCACCAGCAACCAACTGCCCAGGGCCGGCGCCGCCCACAGGCGCAGCGGGCGCGCCGCCTGTAGCAGATTGACGATAATCCAGCCCAGCAACACGATAAACACCAGCACCAGGCTCGACAGTTCCTGCTGGTGGGCATAGATCGGCTTTTTCAGCTGGAAATACACAATTGCCAGCAGGCCCAGCACCCCGAGGATCAGGTTGAGCCAGCCATTGACTTGCAACACCCGGCCACGGGCCTGGGCCAGTTTGTCGGCCAGGGTATGGCCCATCAGCAATGCCAAAGGCAGCAGGCACGGCAGGATGTAAGCCGGCAGCTTGCCCTTGCTCAGGCTGAAAAACGCCAGGGGCATCAGCAACCACAACAACAGGAAGCCAGTGGTGTGCGCACGTTTTTCCTGCCACGCCTGTTTCAGGGTGGAGGGCAACAGGGCCAGCCATGGCAGGCTGAATGCGGCCAGCAACGGCAGGTAGTACCACCAGGCTTCTTCGTGCTGGGCATCTTCACCGGCAAAGCGCTGAATGTGTTCGTGCCAGAAAAAGAAGTTCCAGTAGTCGGGCTCCTGGGCATGCACCATCAGCGCCCAGGGCAGGCTGACCACAATCGCCACAGCCACCGCCACCAGGCCGTAGGCCAGCAGCTCACGCAAGCGCTTTTGCCAGATCATGTAGGGCAGGGCGATCAATACCGGCAGCAGCCAGGCCAAAAAGCCCTTGGTCATGAAGCCCATGGCGCAGGCAAACCCCAACAGGGCCCAGGCGCCTAGGCGCGCCCGCCGGCTGTGGCTGTCGATGCACAGCCATAAGGCCACGCCGCTGAGGTTGACCCAGAAGCTGAACTGCGGGTCGAGGTTGGCGTAGCCCCCCGACATCGCCACGCTGACAAAACTCATGTAAAGCACGCTGCTGACCAGGCTCTTGCGTGGATCGTTCCACAGGCGCCGGGCCATGAAGTACACCAAAAGGATGCTCAAGCCCGTGGCCAGCGCAGAGGCCACGCGCACACCGAACAGGTTTTGCCCGAACAGGGCCTGGCCGAGGGCGATCATCCAGTAACCGGCCGCCGGTTTTTCGAAATAGCGGATGCCCATGAAGTGCGGCGACGCCCATTTGCCGGTCAGCAGCATTTCCTGGCTGATCTGCGCATAGCGGGTTTCGTCCGGGATCCACAGGCCATGGGTGACCATCGGCAGCAGGTAACACAGGCCGAAGGCCAGTAGGAGCAGGGGCAGGGCCCAACGTCGGATCATGCCTGTTGCACTCCCAGCCAGCCTTCGCGGCCACTGAGTACGCCGCGTGTCAGATGCGCCAGGGGCAAGCTCGCCGGATCGGCCGGCAACAGGTTGCCCAAGGGCTGGAATTGGATGCCGCGCTGCCCTGCCTGGGCAAGCAACTGGCGAAATTCATTAGCCATAAGAATCCCTTCGACTTCTGCGTGGATCGTATAGACGTTGAGTGTCGATTCGGTGAATCGATCAAGAATGAAGCCGTTGAAGTCCTTGGCCGCGACCTGAGGCCCGACCACTTCGTCGAAGGTCGGCAGGTCTACCGGGATCTGCGGCGTGCCGGCGCGGCCATCGGCGAGGATCGGACGGAACAGGCCGGTGCCGCGACAATCGCTGTTGTAACGCAAGCCAAAGCCTTGCTTGGCCTGCACCACCCGCTCATCGGCACGCCAGCCGGCGGCGGCGGAACACTGCACCGGGGCGCCGAGAATATCGCCCAACGTGTCGAGCCCACGGCGTACCTGCTCCACCAACTGCGCATCGCTCCAGCGCCCGGCATTGGCCTGCCAGCCATGGTGATCCCAGGCATGCAGGCCTACTTCGTGCCCGGCGGCCTTGGCCTGGCGCATCAGGTGCCCCAGGTCGCGGCCAATCGGCTTGCCCGGCCAGGCAGTGCCGGCCAGCAGGATGTCCCAGCCGTACAACCCGGCCGCGTTGGAGCGCAGCATCTTCCACAGGAACTGCGGGCGGATCAGGCGCCACAAATGCCGCCCCATATTGTCCGGACCGACACTGAAGAAAAACGTCGCCTTGATCCCGGCCTCATCCAGCAACTCCAGCAACCGTGGCACGCCATCACGGGTGCCGCGGTAGGTGTCGACGTCGATGCGCAGACCTGCCTTCATTATTTGCCTGCTTCGCTGGACTGGGCGATTTCCAGCATCGCTTCACGCAGGAAGAAGTCCAGGGTGTTGCCGATGGTCTCGCTCATCTGCACGCTCGGCTCCCAGTCCAGCAGGCGCTTGGCGTTGGCAATGCTCGGCTTGCGGTGCGCCACGTCCTGATAGCCAGTGCCATAGAACGCCTTGCTTTCGACATCACGGAACCCGGCGAATGGCGGGAAGTTACCGCGCAACGGGTGGGCCTCGAACTGACGCAGCAGTTCTTCGCCCAACTGGCGGATGCTCGCTTCGTTGTCCGGGTTGCCGATGTTGATGATCTGGCCGTTGCACGCGTCGTTATCGTTGTCGATGATCCGCGCCAGGGCCTCGATGCCGTCGGCAATGTCGGTAAAGCAGCGTTTCTGCTCGCCACCGTCAAACAGGCGGATTGGCGTGCCTTCCACCAGGTTGAGGATCAACTGGGTGATCGCCCGGGAGCTGCCGATACGCGCCGAATCCAGGCGATCCAGACGCGGGCCCATCCAGTTGAAGGGGCGAAACAGGGTGAAATTCAGGCCTTTGGCGCCATAGGCCCAGATCACCCGGTCCAGCAGTTGCTTGGAGACCGAGTAGATCCAGCGCTGCTTGTTGATCGGCCCCACCACCAGGTTGGAGGTGTCTTCGTCGAAATTCTGGTCCTGGCACATGCCATAGACTTCAGAGGTCGACGGGAAAATCACGCGTTTGTTGTACTTGACGCAGTAGCGCACCAGCTTGAGGTTTTCTTCAAAATCCAGCTCGAACACACGCAACGGGTTGCGGGTGTATTCGATTGGCGTGGCGATGGCCACCAGCGGCAGGACCACGTCGCATTTTTTGATGTGGTACTCGATCCACTCGGAGTGAATGCTGATATCGCCTTCCACATAGTGGAAGTTGGGGTGGCTGCGCAGGCGTTCGATGGCGTCGGAGCCGATGTCCAGGCCGTAGACCTCGTAGCGATCATCGCGCAGCAGGCGCTCGGACAGGTGGTTGCCGATAAAGCCGTTGACCCCCAGGATCAGCACGCGGGTGCGCCGTGGTTTACCGCCCGACTCGGCGCCGCGCAGGATCGAGCCGTCCACCAGGCCCAGTTCATCGGCCAGGGCCGGGCCGGTCAGGTACAGGCCGTGGTCATTGCGCTGGCCGAAGTTGATGACCAGGGAATCTTCACCGCAGGCAATGCGCAGCGGGTTGACGCTGATCACGCGACCCGGCGCCTGGCCTTCATTGCCCTTGAGCACTTCGGCTTGCCACACGATCAGCTTGTGCTCGCCCACCGCACAGAACGCGCCGGGGTACGGTTGGGTCACGGCACGCACCAGGTTGAACAATTCTTCTGCGGGCTTGCTCCATACGAGCTTGCCGTCTGCCGGGGTGCGGCGGCCAAAGCAGGTGGCCTGGCTTTCGTCCTGGGCGGTTTCGCTCAACTTGCCCTGGGCCAGTTGCGGCAGCGCGTCACGCAGCAACTGGGTGGCGGCCTCGCGCAGCTTGGCGTGGAGTGTCAGGCCGGTGTCGCTGCGTTCGATCATGACTTTTTGCTGGGCAAGAATCGCGCCGGCGTCGGCACGCTTGACCATGCGGTGCAGGGTCACACCGGTTTCGGTTTCGCCATTGACCAGCACCCAGTTGGCCGGCGCGCGGCCACGGTACTTGGGCAGCAGCGAACCGTGCAGGTTGAATGCGCCCTGGCGCGCGGTGGCCAACAGCGCTTCGCCCAGCAGGTTGCGGTAGTAGAACGAGAAAATGAAGTCTGGGTTCAGCTTCGCCACACGCTCGACCCACAGCGGGTGGTTGGCATCTTCCGGCGCGTGCACCGGGATGCCGTGGCGCGCGCACAGCTGGGCGACCGAGCCGTAGAAGGTGTTTTCCTTGGGATCATCGGCATGGGTGAACACGGCAGCAATCTGGTAGCCCGTGGCGAGCAGGGCTTCGATGCCTGCACAGCCAATGTCGTGGTACGCGAAGACAACAGCTTTTGAACTCATGACGAAACCTGACTGGAAGAGGAAGTGGACGATTGGGAAGAGGGCAGGCCATCAACGATGACCGCTGGCGCAGGGGCTGTCGGCTCGTTGCGCAGCACCTTTTCAATAAAGAAGCGTGGGCGGGCGCGCACATCGCTGTACATGCGCCCCAGGTATTCACCCAGCAGGCCCATGCCGATGAACTGCCCGCCAGTAAACACAAACAGCACGGCGAACAGCACGAACAGGCCATCGCCGGCCCAATCGGCACCAAAGACCAGGCGCATGACGATCAGGGCAAAGGCAAACAGCATGCCCAGGGCCGCCAGGCTGAAACCGACGATGGACAGCAGGCGCAGGGGCGTGGTGGTCATGCACGTCAGCAGGTCGAACATCAGGCTGATCAGGCGCATGGCGCTGTATTTGGATTCGCCGTGTTCGCGCTCGGCGTGGTGCACCAGGATTTCCGTGGTATGGCGCGCGAAGCCGTTGGCCAGGATCGGGATAAAGGTGCTGCGCTCACGGCAGGCGAGCATGGCGTCGACGATGGTGCGCCGGTAGGCACGCAGCATGCAGCCGTAGTCGGTCATGGCCACGCCGGTCGAGCGCTGCACGGCCAGGTTGATCAGGCGCGAAGGCCAGCGGCGAAAGGCCGAGTCCTGGCGATTGTTGCGCACGGTCGCGACCACGTCGTAACCCAGGGCGGCTTGCTCGACCAGGCGTGGAATCTCTTCGGGCGGGTTTTGCAGGTCGGCATCGAGGGTAATCACCACCTCGCCCCGGCATTGTTCAAACCCGGCCATGATCGCGGCGTGCTGGCCGTAGTTGCGATTGAGGATCACCGCTACCACATGGCTGCCGGGCTCGCTTGCCGCGTCTTCCAGCAGTTGGGCGGAACTGTCGCGGCTGCCGTCGTCCACCAGGATGATTTCGTACGCATAGGCCAACTGCTCGCATGCCGCACGGGTACGGCGCAGCAGTTCGGGCAGGCTCTGTTCTTCGTTGTAGACCGGGATAACGATCGACACGCAATGAATAGGGTAGGGTTTCAAAGATTCATGACCTCGGGTTAGAGCAACTTTGAGCGTAGAGATGACAACAAACAGCGGATGAAAGTGCAGGCAGTTCAATAAAAAAGAGCCGCGTGCAGAGCCACCCTGAGTAAAGCCCATAACGGCCAAAGGTAAAGCATTATCAAGGAGTTAGTCAGCAAAACCCGGCTTGCCCCAAGTATTGCGGCCAAGATTAAGCGCAAATTTGTCCAGCGAATATGAAAGGCAGATGAAAAACTCGTTTATTTGGTGGGCAGACAGCTAGTGTTCAGCTAGACAATAAAGAACGCAGACAAACGATAACTGTTTACACGTAGTCCTAATCCGTAAGTGCTTTAGTGCGTATTCGCGCTGATTTAACCGGGTTGGCAATCCATGGCGATTGAACAATCTTCTCAGCAACACCCTGCAAGTGCCGGTAAAGTAGGCGGTCTCTTGCCAGGGTAGTCGGATGAATAGCGTGCAGTTTTTACGGGGCCAGTTAAGGCCGGTGTTGATAGTGATGTGGATGACCCTGGGGGCTGCCCAGACTGCGGGCGCTGCCGAGCAAGTGAGCCTGACGCCGCTGGCCCAGGTTCCGCCCGGGGTCGAGGTGCAGGGCAAGCAAGTGGCAGCGTACAGCTGGGATGACCGCCAGGGTCATAACCTGCTGGTACTGGCCGAGCAGGAAGCAGGCGAGCGCGATGACGACGGCACGCAATCGGCGTCGATCTATGCCGCGCAGTACCTGTTGGAGGGGGATCGCCCCAAGCGCCTGTGGATGCTGCATGACGATGTGCAGCGCTGCGAGTTCGACGCCGGCCTGCACTTCGATAACGCCGCGACCCGCGTCACCGACCTGCTGGGTGACGGTCTGAGCCAGGTGACCGTGGGCTATTCACGCACCTGCACCAGTGATGTCAGCCCCCGTGAGTTCAAGCTGATCATGCACATCGGCAAGGCGCACAAGTACGGGCTGCGTGGGGTCGACCGCTATGGCGCCAGTTGGTGGGACGAGGAGGCCGGCGCGCTGCGCGGTATGCCGCTGCCCACCGATTGCACAGTTGCCGCGCAGCAGGCCCTGGTCAGTCAATACCAGGAGCAGGGCACCGACCTGCCATTGCCAGGCTGCTACAACGACGAGCAAGACTTCGCCAAGGCGCCCGCCAAGCTGCTGGTTTTCATGCGCCAGCAGTGGTTTGCGCTGATGCAAAAACAGGACGCCGACTGGAGCCAGCAGCAGAGCCCGGCACCGGCCGAGGATGAGCCCTAGTTTGGTATGCAGCGCCGACCTGCGTTAGACTCGGCGCTCGCCAAACCAATAAATACCGAGATTAAACATAGGCTTAGTCTCGATATTTAATCTCAAGGCTGATCTATTTTGACTGAGATTTCCCGCAACCCCCTGACCCTTTATCTCGCGCGCCTGGCGCCCTCCAGCCAATTGACCATGCGCTACGTGCTGCAAGACGCCGCCGACCGCCTGGGTTTCGAAGAGATCAACCTGGAAGATATCGACTGGCATCTGTTGCAACCCGAACACGTGATGGCCCTGGTCGCCGTGTTACGTGAAGACGGGTACGCGCCCAACACCTCATCGCTGTATGTCAACGCCGTGCGCGGGGTGATGAACGAAGCCTGGCGCATCAGCCTGATCAGCCAGGAACACCTGCTGAAGATGCGCTCGGTCAAAGCCACCGCCGGCACGCGCCTGAGCCAGGGACGCAACCTGCGCCGCACCTTGATCCGCGAACTGATGGACGTCTGCGCTGCCGATCCAAGGCCCCAGGGCCTGCGGGATGCGGCAGTGATCGCAATCCTCTATGGCTCGGGGATGCGCAAGTCAGAGTCGGTCAACCTCGACCTGGCCCAGGTGAACTTTGCAGAGCGCAGCCTGCGGGTGATCGGCAAGGGCAACAAGGAACTGGTCAAGTACGCGCCAGCCTGGGCGTTTGCCAAGTTGCAGGCCTGGCTGGAATTTCGCCGCGAGCATCTAAAGGACGGGGAACAGGACGATAGCTTCCTGTTCAACCGCATCCGCCGTGGCAGCCACATCACCCGCGAACGCATTACCAAACATGCGATTTACTACATCGCCCGCCAACGCGGCGAGCAGGTGGGCGTGAAGATCATGCCCCATGATTTCCGGCGATCATTCATTACCCGGGTGATCGAGGAGCATGACTTGTCGATTGCGCAGAAACTGGCGCACCACACCAATATCCAGACCACCGCCAGCTACGACGTGCGCGATGACAACGAGCGGCGGCGGGCGATTGATCGATTTGATCTTTGATTTTTCAGACTCAGGAAGTAAGCATGACTACAAGCATTAATGATTTCTGGTGGGCGACCCTGCTTGCACTGAGCGGCTGGGGTGCGATCGCCTTTTTGATCGGGTGGCGGGTACGTTCCGGCAAGGTCTTTAAGGGCATCACGGCGGCGAAACAGAATATCTACCTGGGGTTGATTCTGGTGGTTGTTTCTATGGTCCCGCCTGGTGTTTCGTGGTTCAAATACATGGATTTCAAAGAGCAGCGGCAAGCTGAGTCCCAAGAAACAGCGCAAATGAACCAGCGCCTGCAAGCCGATACCGACGAAAAAAAATGCGCTGCGCTCAAGGCTCAGAACCAGGAATGCGCGCAAAAAAAAGACCAGCAGAGGCAAGAGGATGATGGCGAAACGCTATACACCATCATGGCTAAAATTGTCGATATGATCGGCGTGTTTGTGGGCTTTCTCGGGGGTGCGCTGGGGGTCAATATCTTGTCTGAAGGCCTGTTCAGGAGAGACAAGACACTGCCTGAGCCCCTGGAGCCTTCGCCGATGTATGTGAAGCGAACCATCACCTACGAAGGCGGCAAAATACACCATGAGACCATCATGGAATATCGCCCATCCAAACCAGAGTAGGGGATAGGCACAACCCCGCAGATCAAGTGCAGGCGCTGTCGAGCCGCTATCGCAGATTTGAGCGGTGTCGCCCTCGACAAGGGCTACGGCTTATTGGCATGTCAATGCCTGGCGCTCGTAGTTCAACGCCCTGTTTTGCGCGGGCAGGGCGTACGGCGCCGTACATTGCTGGTCACCCCACTTGATCGTCAGGCTGCCCTGGTCTTCTTCAACCAGCACCAAGGCATTGCCGCTGGGGTCGGCGATGGCCAATTGCTTGCCGCTGGCGTCTTCCAGGGAGGCGCCAAACGTCATGCGCTGGTGCTGTGCATCAAACAGTTCAAACAGCACGCGCCGCCCGCTTTTGCCGCTGTAGCGGGCCAATACTACGGCCCCACGGCGTGGCACCAGTTGCTGCGTGGCTTGGGTGATTTCGATGTCGCCGCCCAGGTCGCGGGTGTCGAGGCTGATCCAGTTCACTCGATAAGGTTGTGTCGAGGGGATAACTGCATAGCCGTTGCGCCCGGTTTCAACCCCGCTGTAGCTGCTGATCTTTGCCCCGCTGATGCCCGGCACCTGGGCCAGGGCGAAGGTTTCGCTGACAGTCTGCCCAAGGTTGATACCACCGGCGTGGGCCACCACTGAACCGGCAACGTTAAGGTTTTGCGAGTCGTAACCGCGCCCCTGGCTGTACCCCAGGCTGATATCGGCCATGGAGGTGCGGCTGTTGATGTTGGCTGATCCCGATTGGCCGCCCGTACTGCTATGGCCGGCCTGCACCGAATAGAACACATCGCTGGTATCGGCCACATAACCGTTGATACCGGCCTGGGTGCTGGTATCGCCTCGCTGGGTGCTGCTGGTGACGAACGCGCGCGGCGCCCGGGGCTGGCTGCCCAAGGGGAACGAAACAGACAGGTTGAACTGCGTGTCGGAGTCGGGTGCGCCCCAACTGGCGATCTGTTTGGTGCGGGTCACGCCCAGGTTGTAGCTCAGGTCGCCCCAGTTGTTGTTGTAGCCAGCTGAAAAGCTCTGGGAGCCGCCACGGTTCCAATAGCGTTGGTCAGTGGCGTTCACGTAGAGGCTGCCGAACTCACGGTTGCGCCCCAGACTCTGGTTGATGGTCAGGTCGGTACGGGTTTTCGAGTTGCCGGTGCGCTTGACGGCCTCTTCGCTGGTGTCCTCGACGTGGTCGGTCAGGGTGCGGTAACCCTCGGTCGAGTAACGATACGCGGCGAGGGTGAAGTTGGTGTCGGTGCCGGCAAAGGTCTTGGCATACAACGCACGCACACTGTTGCCCTGGGTCGTTTGCCCTTGGGCGGCGCTCGACGAGTGAGTGACGTCCATGGACACGGCGCCCAGCGATGTGTTGCGGCCCACTCCCAGGGAGAACGCCTTGTAGTCTTCACTGGCTTGCAGGCCGACAATCGCGCTCAGGTTGCTGGTGAGGCCGTAGGCGAGGGTGCTGCTGACAAATTGCGGGCTCGCCAAGCCGTCAGCATTGCTGCTGAATTTACCGGCCGACACGCTGTATTTGACCTGGCCTTCACGCACCATGATCGGCAGGCTGGAGAACGCCTGGGTGCTCACGTGACGACGGCCGTCGGCCTCGATGATGGTGATTTCCAGGTCGCCGTTCGAGCCGCTGGGGTAGATGTCGTTGATCTCGAAGGGGCCGGGCGCGACGTTGGCGGTGTACAGGATGTAGTCGTTCTGGCGGATTTCTACGGTGGCGTTGGTTTGCGCTACACCACGGATCACCGGCGCATAACCGCGCTCGCTGTCGGCGCGCATGCCTTCGTCGGACGCCAGTTTCAGGCCACGGTAGCGCACGCTGTCGAACAGGTCGGTATCGGAAAAAATCTCGCCGGCACTGAACTGCCCCTTGAGCACAGTCACGTCATGCTGCACATAGCTGCGGTTGTTGGTGAAATTGCTCGGGCGCCCGGTACCGCTGCTCAGGTTCGACTCGTTACGCAGCCGCCAGCCCCCCACGTTGATGCCATTGCGCAGCCCCAGGTTGTTGTTGATGCGCGTTTCATAGTCGCCGCCTGTGCGGCTGCTGTTGAGTTGATAGTTGATAAACGCCGCCGGCACGCCGTCGTCCCAAAGCTCTGGGTCGACATAACCGCGCATGCCCCGTTGCATCGCGACCTGCGGAATGCTCGCCGCCAGGCGCAGGCGACTGGCGTCATAGCGCAAGGTCGCCTGGTCGATCAGCGTCGGCAGGTCGTAGCAGTCCTGGGGCTGGTTGGGGTCGAGCTTGCCCTGGGCCTGCAAGAGGGGCATGTCGATGCCCAGTTGCTTGAGCAGATCCAGGGTCAGGCAGGGATCGACCCGGCCGGTCTGCGGGTTGCGTTTGAAGTCGATGTCACGCCGGCCCACCAACACCTCATTGCTGTACAGGTCGACCCGGTAGTTGCCAGGCAGCACGCTGTTGGCCGAGAGCAGTTGCTGCAGGTCGACCGACGATTGTGCACCTTGCAAAAAAGTGGTGTTGAACACTTCCAGGGACGGTTCATCGGCAACGGCCCAAGCGGGCGAACCGGCAAGAATGGCCAGTGACAGCGTGCAAGTTGTCGACGCGCGTAAAGTGCGCTCGCTTGATATGTAATGATTGGGCCTGCTGCCTAAAAGAAAAAACATGCAATCATCCCTGCTTATCGGACAGGCGAGGCACGCGAGTACGCACTCGAATCGAACCTGAAGGGTTTAAGGGAAATGCTTATTGCTTGGTGCGCGCCTCAATGGCCTTGGCTGTCAGACGCGTGGAAAGTTGTGCGGTGTATTTATCTTGTGCGCCATAGTCGTTAATACTGGAAAAAGACAACTGCACAGCATCGTGACTATTGAGTTGTTTAACGCTGAACTGTTTTTCGGCACCCGGCGCAATCATTGTCGAGTCGGCAGCCAGTTCTGTTTGTTTACCGGCCTGCAGTTGTATGTCGGCCATGGACACGTGATACAGCGTCGGGTTCTTGACCGTCAGCAGCGAGTCAGCGCTGCGCTTTTGCAATTGCCACTGCAGTTGCGCGGGCGCCGACAGCGCGCTACCTGGCAACCCCGCTGGGCGGAAAAATACCTTGATGCGCTGGCGTACCGCCAACTGCAACGTGTTGTCGGAGGCGGCGGCCTGGGGAATCTCTTGCACATTGAGCCAGACCACGGACTCACGATCCGTTGGCATCCCGGCACCCTGGTAGAGGATTCGCAGCAACTGCTGCTCCTTGGCAAATATGCGTGCCAGTGGCGGGGTTACCGCGAAGGGTGCAGCACTGGCTTGCGCATCGTTGGTGTCGACCCAGGATTGAATCAATACGTCCTGGTTACCGTTGCGCACGGTGATATTGGCCTCCTTGTGATCGCCATCGAAGACGATACGGGTGGCACTCAGTGAAATGCTCGCGGCAGCCTGGGTCGCCATAAGCAGGGTCAGCAGCCCGAGGCATGCTGCAATGGAACGAGGCAACATGATGTCTACCGTTTGGTGGTCGAATAAATGGCGAGGCCCGAAGGCCTCGCGCGTGACAGGCGATGCGTGTCGTTTATTCGTATTGCAGGATGAACGGCAGGGTGGCGTCACCACGACCCGCGGTAGAGGCACCGGCTGCACCGGTGGTCACATAGGCTGCGGCAAAGCTCAAGGTTGCGTCGCCGCCTACGGCACCTTGGCCGTGCATGGCGCTTTCGATACGAGCGGTGGCCGGGGAGCTGAGGTCGATCAGCGCGCCGGTGCTGTCGAGTAGTGCGATACCGACGTTGCTTGCGCTGCCGTTACCAGGGGTCAGGGCGAGGACTTTTTTACCAGTCACCAGGCCTGAACCACCACTTTTGGCGTCAAAGATCATCGCCACTTTAGTGCCCAGGTTGCAGTTAACGCTGAGGTTGAAGTCCTTGGCGGTCACACGGCCCGAGGCCGGGTTTTCAGCGGTGCCCATGTCTTTGATGGAGACGGTGCCCATGTCGACGGAGATCACGCGATCAGCGTTGGCACCGTCAACCGAGCAAGCGTCGTTGTTGATCAAACCGGTGAAGGTGATTTTGCCGCCGCCGCCCGGGGTACCCGTACCCGGGGTAGTTTCGGCAAACGCACTGCCGCTGGCGGCAATAACTGACACAGCGATAAGGGCCAGGGAAAACTTCTTCATGATGATGTCCGTTAGTGTTGGTTGTAGAGACGGGTTGAAACTGCCAACGAACAATAGTGAATTTGTGCCTTAGAGAGAATAAGACGATTCTTATAAAGCACTACAGCGCGAGTTAGTTAAAAATGGCACTACTTGATAAAGTGCGAACTAGTTGAAAATATTCTGCTCCAGGCAATAAGTTAATAAATCCTGATCGCTGCTGACTTCAAGTTTGCGCATGGCCGAAATTTTTTGCGCACTGATAGTCTTTGAGCTTCTATTCTGGCTGCGCGCGATATCACTGACACTTTTGCCCGAAATGAATAAACGCAATATCTCGTACTCCTTCGGCGATAGCGTCGAGAAGCGTGCATCAATGGCAGTCATTGACTCGATCACCGAGGTCTTGGCCGGCTCCAGGCTGCGATACAGCGCCTGTTGCGCAATGGACTTGAGGGCGACCTGGATTTCGGTGTGCAACTGGCTTTTCTGGATCACCCCCACCACCCCCAACTCTTGCAGGCGGGTCAGGATCAGATGGTTGGAAATCATGGTCAGGATCAGAATCTGCACCTCGGGGAAGTGTCGCTTGAGGTACTCCACCAGTTTCAAGCCATCACCGTAGGGCGAATCGCCGGGCATGTTGTAATCGGTAATCACGATGTCGACAGGCTGCTGCTCAAGCAGGCCGATGAGGCCCGCCGAACAGATCGCTTCACCAACGACTTCAAAGCGCTCGTCTCGCTCGACGAGTTCTCGCACCCCCAGGAGCACGATGGGGTGATCGTCTGCAATAACCACAGTGAATGTTTTCATAAGGCGGGCCCGTAATGCTGGTTCAGTAAGTGAGGTGGTCCCACGCGCTTGCGCGCCAGGCGGTGCAATGCGCTCATAGCTGTGCCCCGAGCAAGGCTGACAGCCGAGTCATGACCTGTTTTGTCTCAAGCTCCAGCGTGGTACTGAGCCGGCCGCCGGCCAACTGGCTTTCCAGTTCGATACACGCCTGGGCCAGGTCGAGTGCCTGCACCGCCCCCAAGGCGCCGGCCACCGAATGCAAGGTTTCGGCCAGGCCCCGGCAATCACGTTGCTCGAGTGCGGCGCTGATGCGCTGCAGATCGTGCTGCACACTGCTGATAAACAGCGGGCGCATTTTGTCTGACATCTGCACCGTGTCAATTACCGCCGGCTCGGCGCGTACCGTGGGTTTGCACAGTTTGATCAACTGCGCACGCAGGGTTTGCAGGCTCAAGGGCTTGACCAGCCAGGCATTCATCCCGACCGCCAGGCAACGCTGGCCTTCCTCGCGCATGGCATTGGCGGTGACACCGATGATCGGCAGTTGCGGATCGTGCTCCCTGAGGGTGCGGGCCAGTTCATAGCCATTCATCAACGGCATATTGACGTCCGTCAGCACCAGGTCGAAGGCCTGGGGTTGCCATAGGTGCATGGCCTGCTCGCCGTTGTCCGCCAGGGTTACCGTGCAGCCCAACGCTTGCAGCTGTTCCTGGATGATGGCCTGGTTCACCGGGTTGTCCTCAGCCACCAGGATGCGCAGCTGCAACTGCCCGGCACTCTGTTGTTCGGCGTGCAGCACGGCCTCCTGTTTACCCCGTTGCGCCAGTGAAACCACCGCCGCAATGGCGCGCACGTCATGCATATCCACTTCCCAGCCTTGGGCGGTGTGCAGCGGCGGGCTGTGTGCCCCCGGCACACACAACACCCTTGGCCCGGACCAGGGCCGCGGCGGGCCTGCGGGCAGCATCTCGACCAGCACCGCTCGCTCGCTTTGTTGGGCCAGGGGCAGCGCTGCCACCGAGGCCTGGATGCCCAGGCGGCTGAGCCAGTCGCACAGCGACTCGGCCAACTCGCGCACGGGCGCCAGCACCTGCACCGGTGTGGTGCTTGGTTCAATGGGCGGCAGCCCCGGCAGCTCGCCACGGCCTGTCGGCAAGCTCATCTTCAGGGTGAAGCTGCTGCCCAGGCCGGGTTCGCTGACCACCTTGATCTGGCCATCCATCATCTCGGCCAGCCAGCGGCAAATCGGCAGGCCAAGCCCGGCGCCGCCTTGGCCGGCGGTGTCCGGGGCCTGGTAGAACAAGTCGAACAGCTTGGCCTGCTGCGCCTGGCTGATGCCCACGCCGGAGTCGGTCACTTGCCACTCCAGGTCGACGCGATCGTTGCCCCGGCGCAGCGCCCTGGCACGAATCACCACGCGGCCTATGTCGGTAAACTTGATGGCGTTGCTCACCAGATTGTTGAGGATCTGGCGGATACGCATCGGGTCGCCGACCACGCAATCGGGTAACTGCGCATCGATGCAGCCGTACAGTTGCAGGCCCTTGCGCTGGGCGAAGGCTGCGTAGGTGTGCAGGGTGTCTTCGAGCATGTCCAGTGGGCAAAACTCGATGGATTCGATTGCCATCTGCCCGGATTCGATTTTCGACACGTCGAGCACATCACTGATCAGTTGGAACAGCGTGGCAGACGAGCGCTGGATGGTGTGCAGGTAGGTTTTCTGGCGCGGGTCCAGGGGCGTCAACCCGAGCAGTTCCAGGGTGCCGAGCACCCCGTACAAAGGCGTGCGGATTTCATGGCTCATGGTGGCCAGGAACAGCGTCTTGGCTTCATTGGCCGCATCGGCGGCGCGCCGGGCGTCTTCCAGGGCCAGGGCGTCCTCGATGTGCCGGGTGACGTCGTTGAATGCATACAGGCGCACATCCTGGCCCTGGTAACGGGTGGAGACGAAGCCCACCTGCAAGTGCCGGCCCTCGATTTCCAGGTGGGTTTCGCCACTGTCGGAGCTGTCGTGGGAACGGCTGAGGGCCGCCACCAGCCTGGCGGTGCCGGGCCATTGCTGGGCGCGCTGGTTCTCGATCAATACCTGGCCATCCGCGCGGCCCACCACACACAGGCCGGTGGGCGCGGTGTCAATGATCACCCGGCTGAACGCCACGCTTTCGGCAATGCGCTCATGGGCTTGGCGCGCCGGGCGAATCACGTGCTTGCGGTACCAGCGGTTGCCCGCCCAGGCAATCGCCAGTACCGCACACACAAATAGCGCAAGGCTCGTCAGTGGCCACAGGGCATAGCGGAAAAAATGCTTGTAGCTGATCCCGTAGATCGCCGTCCACTGCGACTCAGCGTTGTGGGTGATCTTGAACTCCAGGCCTTCAGCACGAAAATTCAGCCCTTCGCCCAGGGACGACGCCATGGCCTGGGGGCCAGTCAGCGTCTGACCGGCCGGGGAGATCAGGGTGAACCGGTCATAGATGGACGACTCCATGGTGCGTTCCACATCGTTGACGTGCGCCATGTCCAGCAGGGTGGCAACCATCACCGGGTTATCGCCTTGACCGGCGCGCAATAGCTGAGGGTTGAGGGTCACCGCCACATACGCCAATAACTGAGGGGCCGCAGGGGGCGTGCCGGATGGGGTGTAGGCCTCCCAGTAAAGGCGCTCGTCCACTCGGTGCAACTGGCCGAGCCTTTGCCGCATGGCCTCGGCCTGCTCGGGGGACGGGCCGTTGAATGGGGTTTTGCCGCCTCGCTGGTAGCCGACCGCAGGCACCGCCATGTCGTAGTTGACCAGGCGGTTGAAGATAAAGACATGGGGCGAAGCGTAGGGCGACGATGACCAGAACGCACTGTAGTAGCTGGCCAGGTGCACGCCGAGGGCAAAGATCTTCTGCTGCTCGACGGGCGTGACCCGTTGTGCCTCGAACCGCGCGCTGAAGGGCACCGAAAACGCGAACTCGCGGCCTTCATAACGGGTGGTGTGGGCGTCCAGGCGTTGGCTCTGGAGGCTGGCCTGGACGTTCTTGTCGCTGGTCAACTCGCGTTGGATAGCCGGCTGCGCCAGGGTCCGGAGGAAGACTTCCTGTTCCTGGATGTTTTCCATCAGCCGCGCAAAATGAAAACCCACGGCAGCGTACTGTGCATCGATGATCCGCTGCAGTGCCCAGTAACTGGTGCCTGCCAGCAGCAACGCGACGCCGAGCACCACCATCAGCCCTTTGTTCAAGCGCAGTGAGCTGCGGGTGAATGCTTCGAGGATCGCGTTGTTGTGCTTCATGGAAGGTTTTCGCAGGCGGATGAAGAATCGGCGCTGGATGGAGTTTACTCCTTATACAGGTTAGACAAATCCAGGCCGCGGGCTAATGAGATGTCGCAGGGCCATCATTGTTCAACAGTTGCTGAAATTGTTCTGACGACACCGCGTGAGAGATCAGGAAGCCCTGGACCTGGGTGCAGTCGATTTTGCGCAGCAGCGCCAGTTGCTGGGGTGTTTCGACTCCTTCGGCGACGACGGTCAGCCCCAGTTTGCGGCCCAGTGCGATGATGCTGGCCAGGGCCGAAGCCATGCCCTCGTTATCATGGCAACCCTGCACCAGCGCCTGGTCGATCTTCAGTTCGGTAAACGGGGTCGAGACCAGGTTCAGGTAAGAGCTGTAGCCTTTGCCGAAATCGTCCTGGGACAGGCCAAATCCCTTGATCCGCAGGCGGCAGGCACCGGCGTAGAAGTTGCTGATGTCCTGGGGCACCGAGCATTCCATCAGCTCGAAGCAGATCATCCCCGGGATGCCCTGGTGCTCCAGGACAAACGCCAGCAGGCGGTCTGCCAAGTCATGGCTGTTGAGCAGGTGCGTCGGCAAGTTGATCGATACCGGAATCTCATACCCGCGCTGGCGCCAGCGCTCCTGGGCATGGATCGCTTGCTTGAGCACCAGCCACAACAGGCGCTCCTCCAGGTCGAAGGCCTTGATCGCCGGCAAAAACGCCGCGGGCAACAGTACCCCTTGTGCGGGGTGCATCCAGCGCACCAGCGCTTCGGCAGCGACGATCCGGCCGTTGGCCAGGGATTTTTTCGGTTGGAACCAGGCCTGGACTTGCCCGTTGCCCATGGCCTGGATGAGCGTATGCCGGTCAATCGCCGGGGCCGTCGCGGCCGGTGGGGAAGGGCTGCGGTCCTTGTGGTTGAGCTGGCTGACCAGGCTGCGCAGCGCATCAGCGGCGACCGGCTTGGAAATCAGCCCGATGACTTTCACATCGAGATTTTTCGCCACCAGGCTGGCCGCCATCAACATCCGCCGGGACGCGGCACTCATGATAGCCAGGGCGGGCTTGCAACGCAGGGTCGCCAGGCTCTGGATAAACTGCACACCGTCCATGCCCGGCATCAGCAGATCCGTCAGTACCAGGTCGAAATCACGCTGGCGCAGGCGCTCCAGCGCCTCGTTCCCATCCTGGGCAGCCTCCAGCAGGAAGTCACCCAATTCATTGAGCAGGTTCTGCAGGTACAGGTGCTGCAGGGGATGGTCCTCGACGATCAAAATACTATAGGGCTTCATGGGGGATCCGTGCGTAAGGCTCCAGGTAGTTGAAGAGGGCCCGCAACGCAAAGGGTTTGACCAGGCAATGGTTCATTCCGGCGGCCAGGCACAGGTCGGCCTCGCCGCGCATGGCGTTGGCAGTCGCGCCGATGATGGGCAGCGCGCAACCTTGGCTGCGCAACTGCCTGGCTAATTCGTAACCGTTGACTCTGGGCATATTCACATCCGTCAGTACCACATCGAAGTGTGAGGCCTTGCACAGCTGCAGCGCTTCATGACCATCGCAGGCCAATTCCACGGTGCACCCAAGTTCCTCAAGCTGATCGCGCAAAATCAATTGATTGATAACGTTGTCCTCGGCCACCAGCACATGCAGGTTGAGCTTGCGCAGTTCACGCTTTTGCGCCTGCTCATCGACCCGGGCGACCCACAATCCCTGGGCCTGGCTGACCGCCTGGTGAATCGCACTCAATTGGTTGAGGTTGGCGTGCCACGTACCGGTCTCGGGTTGCTGGCCATTGCCGCTGTTGCTACTGACCAGGATTACCGGCCCCGGCCAATCGGGCACCAGGGGTTGTTCGATGGCGCCGGGGTGCAGCTCCAGCAGCAGTTGGCCATCGGGGTGGGTCGGCTGGCCGGTCTGGGCCCGGGCGCCCCAGCGGCGCAGCCAGCCGCTGATCGATTGAGCGAGTTCGGGAATCGGCGAGACCACATAGACAGTCTCGGCAAGCAAGCTGCTCATGGGCGCACAGTGCGCAACTTCCAGTGGCAGGGTCAGGCTGAAACTGCTGCCCAGGCCCAGCTCGCTGACCATGCGGATATGCCCGTTCATCAATTGCGTCAGGCGCTGGCATATCGGCAGGCCAAGCCCGGTGCCGGCCACCACGTTGGTATTGCCTTCGCTTTGATAGAACGGCTCGAAAATCATCGCCTGGTCTTCCTGGGCAATGCCTTTGCCGGTGTCGGACACTTGCCACAGCACGCTGGAGCGCTCGTCATCGCGGTCAAGCAACTTGACCCGCAGAACCACGCGCCCGTAGTCGGTGAATTTCACCGCGTTGTTCAACAGGTTGTTGAGGATCTGCCGCAGGCGTGTGACATCGCCCATCAGCCGCTCGGGCAGCTTGGGGTCAAAGCAGGCGTAGAGCTGCAAACCCTTGCCCCTGGCGGCCGCGGCATAGCCCTGGATGATTTCATTGACCAGGTCCAGGGGCGAGAACTCGCTCAGCTCCAACGCCAACTGCCCGGCCTCGATCTTCGACACATCCAGCACATCGCAGATCAGTTGCAGCAACGTGGCCGAAGAACCCTCTATGGCATGCAGGTAGTCTTTTTGCTGGGCATCGAGCTGAGTGCGGGCCAGCAGCTCCAGGGTGCCCAGCACGCCGTACAGCGGTGTGCGGATCTCGTGGCTCATGGTCGCCAGGAACAGGGTTTTCGCGGCATTCGCCGCATCCGCTGATTGCCGCGCTTCTTCCAGGGCCGCTTCCACTTGTTTGCGCGCACTGATGTCGCTGAATGCACAAAACAGCACGTCCTCACCTCTATAGCGGGTGGGCGCGCTGCTGAGGTAAAGGTGGCGGCCGTCGAGGGTCTCGAAGTAATCCGAATGCCCGCAGGAGGTGCCATCGAAGGCCTGACGGATCCAGCCGGCGCACAGCGCTTCACGCTCCAGGCCGGTGCCCAGCCACTGCTGGGCCAGGGTGTTTTCCAGCACCACCTGGCCGTCGGTGCGACGCAGCACGCACAACGCCACCGGCGCGGTCTGGATCACGTCGCGCCCGAAGGCCTCGCTTTCGATCAGCGCCTGGATGCCATTGATCGACGGGATGATGAAGCGTTGATTGACCCGGCGCATCACCAGCCAGATCAGGGTCACGCTGAACAGGCAGAACACCAGCGAGCCAAGCAGTTCGCGCCATAATCCGCGCACCACATCACGCAAGTTGATCGAATACATCAGTTGCCAGTCCGACGACTTCAGTTGCTTGCGAATCACCAGGTGATCCGGCACCAGGCCACCGCCGACAAAACCGAAAAAATTCTCGCCCTTGGGCTTGAGCAGGGACTGATCCAGCCGTGGGTCGTGGCTATTGGTAAACACCAGCATGCCCTGGGAGTTGAGCATCATGAATTCGCCCGCACTCTGGTCATTGAGGGTCGTGGACACTTCATGGCTTTCCATCTCCAGGCCCAGCCAGCCGGAGTCGGGGTCGCGCTCATCCAGCAGAATGAACAGGTAGAGGTGGGAATGGCCTTCGGTCTGGTCGCTGAGCCAGAGTTCGCCGGGGTCCAACGGGTTGTGCTTCTTCAGCGCCCGCAGGCGATTGAGCATGCACTGGGAAAACGGCAGTACCTGAGGCGTGGAGTCGTAGAGCCGGGTCAGTTGCGGATCGGGGCCGGCGGTCACGTAGAGCAGGTTGACCTGCTTGGACTTCAGGTAACTGCGCATGCGCGAGGTCAGCCAGATGCTCCACTGATGGCTTGGCGTGTTGCCCAGCAGCAGGCGCTGCTCTTCGCCCACGGCCGGGTAGACCTGGGCCTTGGCCTGCGCGGATTTGCGCACCGCCGACAGGCTCAGGCTTTCAAGCAGCGCTTCACGGGTGGTGAAGAAGGTATGCGCCTCGGCAATGGCGCTGCTCATATAGCCGCGCCGCTGGGAGATGTCATTGTTGAAGGTGGAGAGCAGAAACGTATAGACACCGCTCAAGATGCCAACCAGCAATACGGTGGCGAAAAGACGAAGCAGCCTTCTGGCTGCTTCGGGTCGGGACAGGACGGGATTGATCTGCAACAGATAACTTTTAAATCGCATCGGCGGATTTTAATCGGCCGCCCAGCGCCTGGGCATAAGACGATCCTTAAAAGCGCCGGTGCCGTTACTTGTAGAACATATCGACCACGACCGCCGCATCGAACGCGCCGGGAATGGGCAGGCTGCGCCACTTCAAGTCCGCCCTGAAGTCTTGGCGGAAGGTCTGATTAGCACCATTCATTCGGGCCAGGGGGAACCATTCATTAAAGGGCAGATGCTGATTGGTATAGTCCCAGGCCAACGAAATGCCCACGGAACTGTTATTGGCCGGCACCAACAGGCCATTGATCACGTTCCCGCCGCCCGGGGTGGTGGCGAAGCGCGCGCTCACCGTATACGGGGTGTCGCAGGCTTTGCGCAGGCTCAAGCTGAAGGTGGCGGTGCTTGCCACCTCGCCGATCTGCGCCTTGCGCGAGGGCTTGGGAAAGTTCACCACGTTGGGCGTGATCGTCAGGTCTGGCGTGCAGGGCACGAAGCGGATGTCGTTGACGCCGGTGACGATGTAATTGAGGTTGCTGTTGGGGCGGTTGTTGAGCCCCGTAATACCGTCCAGTTGAAAGACCCGGTATTGCGACAGGGTACTGGCCTGGCCGTTTTGCGGCGTGGTACCAAATTTCTCGATAAACACGCTGAAGTTGAGGGTGAACCGGGCCTTGTCCCAACCGACGCAGTTTGACAAGTTGCAACCGCGGTCGGAGTAGAACCCAGTACCGTACTTGCCACTGCTTTGGGTGATCGGCACCGAGTTATAGCGAATCCCGGCACGAATGCCCTGACCGATACTGACGCTTGCCGGGTTCAGGTAAAAAAACACTTCTTCGCGGCCATGGTCAAAGTCATCCTTGCAAATCACGTTCACCGAGCGTGGGCCCGACTCCCAGATAATCGTGCCATCCGGCGCATCGGCCGCTACTGCCAATGCCGTGCCCAGGGGCGCGGTGTCAGCGACAGAACCGCTACCGTCCACCCGACAGGCCAGCGCATAGCTGGTAGCGGGGAGGGCGGCGCAGGCAAGCAAGGTGGCCAGGAGCAGGTATTTAAGGTGTGACATAGGTCGGTGTTCCCCACGAACCATCACTTGAGGGCCGCACGATGGCGGGCCTGCAAGCCGATATCGGTGATTTCGGTAAAGTTGATTTGGCTCCCGGCGCTGATGGGGGCCTTGGCACTGAAGACTTTGCGTTCCCCGGGCTTGAGCAATGCGTAGTCATCCAGCGCCTGAACCTGGCCGCCGGCGTCGATTTGCACATCGATCAGGGACAGGTGAAACGCACTCGGATTGGTGACCGCTATGGACTGCCCATCGGTGCGCTCCCACATCAAGCGGGGCACCGCCTCTGACGAGCTGCCGGCAAGCCCAGGCGGGCGATAGAACAGCTTGAGACGCTGGCGCACGGCAAATTGCACGCTGTCGGTGGCGTGCGGCTTCAGCGGGATTTCCATGACGTTGAGCAAGAACATCGATTCCACGTCGTCGGGCAAGCCTTCGCCGGCATACAGAATACGCAGCAGGTGATGCTGTTGAGCATCCAGGCGAACCAGCGGCTGAACCACGGCAAAGGGCACCGGCGAAGTTGCATCATCGTCCTCGCGGGTGACCCAGCTTTGCACCACCAGTTCGCCGGGGGACTGATTGACGATGTTGATGCTGGCTTCTTTATATTGGCCAAAGTAGATCAGGCGCGTGCCTTCAATCTTGACCGTCGCCTGCGCGCAGGGCGCCAGGGCCAGCAGCGCTGCAAGCAGCGCACTGATCCAGAGCAGGGACCGGCAGAATGGCAAATGCTTGAGTGGTGACATGAGGGCCCGCAGCTTCCCTGGATAGGTTTGGAATGGCTTCGGGGCTCATGTTAGGAGGTGGGCGCTGGGGATTCTCTCAGGCGATTCTTAAAAGCCACATTTGCAGGCTCAGGGCTGGGGCACGTTCTGCTTGTCTGCGCCGAAAGTGACGCTCTTGTTTGGGCGTGCCTGCCAATCGCGCAGCCATTGCAGGCCCTTGGATGTGTTGCCGCGCGGCCGGTATTCGCAACCCACCCAGCCGGTATAGCCCAGTTGGTCGATCAGTTCGAACAGATAGGGATAGTTCAGCTCGTTATGCAGGTCCGGCTCGTGGCGATCCGGCACGCCCGCGATCTGGATGTGGCCGATACCGGCGAAGTCCTGGCGCAGCTTCGTCACCACGTCGCCCTCGACAATCTGGCAATGGTAGATATCGAACTGGACTTTCAGGTTGGCATGGCCGACGGCTTTACAGATGGCGTGCGCCTGATGCTGGTGATTGAGGAAAAACCCCGGTATGTCCCGGGTGTTGATCGGCTCCAGCAACACGGTGACGCCGCTCTTGGCGGCTTGTGTGGCCGCGTAGCCGAGGTTTTCCAGGTAGGTTTGCTGGTGCCTGGCGCGATCCGCTTCGTTTGCCAGCAGCCCGGCCATTACGTGAATGCGGTCGTTGCCCAGGACGGCGGCATATTCCAGGGCCTGGTCGAAACCTGAGCGAAACTCCGATTCACGACCAGGCAGGGACACGGTGCCTTTCTCGCCCGCCGCAACATCGCCGGGCGGCGCGTTGAACAGGGCCTGGACCAGGCCATTGTCGTCGAGCCGTTGTTTCAACTGTTGCGCGGGGTAGGCGTAGGGGAACATGTATTCCACGGCCTGGAAACCATCGGCAGCGGCGGCGGCAAAACGGTCGAGAAAATCATGTTCGGGGTAAAGCATGCTGAGGTTGGCAGCGAAACGAGGCATGAAGACTCCAGGGGTGAACAATCAATCGTATGGCCGGTGTTACCACTGAACACCAAAGGCCGCGTGCAACTCATCCAGTGCCGACTGGGGCAGGGGAGCGGGGCGCGGATCGGTCATCAGCCACAGGCGTGCGGTTTCTTCCAATTCTTCCAGGGCATAGCTGGCTTTGGACACCGAGCTTTCCCAGATCACCGGCCCGAGGCGCTCAAGCATCACCCCGCGCACACGGTTGGCCAGCTGCGCCACCCGCTCGGCCACCTTGGGAGAGCCGGGCCGCTCATAGGCGATCTGCGGGATGCGCCCGACTTTCATCACTTGGTAAGGGGTCAACGGCGGCAGGATTGTATCCTCCTGCCAGACCCCGGCCAGCGTCAACGCCACCAGATGGGTCGAGTGGGTGTGGACCACGCCGCCCACCCCAGGGTTGCGATCGTAGACCTGACGGTGCAGGGCCAGGGTCTTGGACGGTTTGTCGCCGCTGACCCATTCCCCGGCCAGGTTGACCTTGGCAATCGCCGCCGGGTCGAGACGCCCCAGGCATGCGTCCGTGGGCGTGATCAACCAGCCGTCCTCCAGGCGCGCGCTGATATTGCCGGCGCTGCCCACCGTGTAGCCACGGGTGTACAACGAAGCGCCGACGTCACAGATCTCTTCACGCAGGGTATTTTCGTTGCTCATGTCCGAACTCCTGCCAGTTGCTTGAGGGCCTTGTCGAAGAAATCCACACCGCCGAAGTTACCCGACTTGAGCGCCAGTGCCAGGGGTTCCCCGGGCGTGCTGACGCAGGCGGGCACCCCTGGGTCGATTTGCGCGCCGATCTGCAATAGCTGGATATTCAGCGCCTGGACCACGGCGCCCGAGGTTTCCCCGCCGGCGACCACAAAGCGCCGCACACCGGCCTCGCGCAGCCCGCTGGCGATCCGCCCCATGGCTTGCTCCACCAGGTGCCCCGCACGCTCGGCGCCTAATTCGCGCTGGACCGCCTTGACCTCATCGGCCGTGTTGGTGGCGTAGATCAGCACAGTTTGCGCATGGTCGGCGGCGAAGGCCAGCGCCTCCTCGACCACCGGTTTTCCCGCCGCCAATGCCAGCGGGTCGATACGCAAGGCCGGGCGACCTGCCTGCAACCAATTCGCGACCTGCCCCCTGGTGGCCTGGGAAGCGCTGCCCGCAAGCACCACCTCAGCGCCTTTGACGGCGGGCACTTGTGTAGCGTCCAGCGTGCGCAATTTGCCGGCACGCCGAAAGTTGCCCGGCAAGCCCAGGGCCAACCCGGAACCGCCAGTGAGCAGCGGCAACTGCGCACAGGCCTCGCCCAGCAGATAGAGATCGGTATCGCACAGGGCATCGGCGACAGCCATGCTGACCCCGTCGGCGCGCAACTGAGCGATGCGCGCGCGGATGCTCTCGACGCCGCCGGCCACGCTGTCATAGCGCAACAGGCCGACCTTGCCTTGGGTCTGCGCCTGCAACACGCGAACCAGGTTGGCGTCAGTCATTGGCGTCAGCGGGTGATGCTGCATGCCCGACTCGCTGAGCAATTGGTCTTGCACGAACAAGTGCCCGCGAAACACCGTGCGCCCGTTTTCCGGGAACGCCGGGCAGGCGAGGGTGAAATCGCTACCCAGCGCGTCCTGCAAGGCGTCGCTGACCTGGCCGATATTGCCGGCCGCCGTGGAGTCGAAGGTCGAGCAGTATTTGAAAAATATCTGCTCGCAGCCACGCTCGCGCAGCCAGTGCAGCGCTTCGAGGGACTGGGCGACGGCATCGGCGGCCGGCACCGTGCGTGACTTGAGGGCAATGACGATTGCATCGGCGTCGAGCTGGCTGGCGACATCGGCAGCGGGTATGCCGATGCTCTGCACAGTACGCATGCCGCCGCGCACCAGCATGTTGGCCAGGTCCGTGGCTCCGGTGAAATCGTCGGCAATGCAGCCCAGCAGCGGCCGGGCAGGGGCGTTCAACATGGTGCGCTCCTCAATCGGGTTTAGCCGGGCTGGTATTCATGGATGAATTGCTCGATCACATCAGTGAAATGCTCGTCTGCGGTAAAGCCCAGGTCCCGGGAGTAGGTGGCGCAAAAGGCGCCGGGCCAGGAGCCGACAATGCGCTCGATCGCCTGGTTGGGCTCCATGCGAATCCGTTCGGCCACTTGCGCACCGGCGGTCTGGCGCAGGGCATCGATCATGCGTTCAACGGTGATCGACAGGCCCGGCATGTTGATCACCCGGCCCTGGACCAGTTGCTCGCCACCCAGTTCATGGCCATGAATCAGGTTGTCAATGGCCTGTGCCGGCGACATCAGCCACAGGCGGGTGTCGAGTGGTACCGGACACACGCTGGGTTGGCCGTTGAGCGGCTCGCGGATAATCCCGCTGGCGAAGCTGGAGGCCGCCAGGTTGGGTTTGCCTGGGCGCACCACGATGGTCGGCATGCGCAGGCTGCGACCATCGACGAAGGCGCGCCGGCTGTAGTCGGCGAGCAGCAAGTCGTTCATGGCTTTTTGCGTGCCGTAGGAGCTTTGCGGCGCCCAGACCTGATTATCCGGCACCTGTTCCGGCAACTGTCCGCCGAACACCGCGACAGAGCTGGTCATCACCCATTTGGGGCACGTACCGAGCTGGCGCACGCGCTCCAGCATGTTCTGGGTTGCGCTGAAGTTGATGCGCATGCCCAATTCAAAGTCGCCTTCGGCCTGGCTGGAAACCACCGCAGCCAGATGGAAGATGCTGTCTGTGTTGGCATCGATCAGGCTTTCCAGCACTTGCGCGTTGGCGATATCGCCACACACCACTTTGACCCGGGGATCAGCGATCCCTGTGAGTTCGACCATGTCGAAGGCGACGATCTGCCCGATGGGCCGCGACTGGCCAGTGCGGTCGGTGAGCGAACCACGCAGCAGCAGCGCTTCGATCAGGCGCCGGCCGAGGAAGCCGGCTGCACCGGTCACGAGAATATTCATGAGTTACTCCAAACGTCAGCGGTTGACGAGTTTTCCGGGAATTCTGAAGACCAGCAGGGCGCCGAGGAACAGGGCGCTCGCCATCACGTACATGCCGATTGTGGTGCTGTGGGTCAGGTCCTTGAGGAAGCCCATCAGGTACGGCGAGACAAAGCCCGCCAGGTTGCCCCAGGAGTTGATCAGCGCAATGCCGGCAGCGGCAGCCGTACCGCCGAGGAAGGCTGTCGGCAGGCTCCAGAACAAGGGCAGGGTGCTCATGGCCCCCATCGAGCCCAGGGTCAGGCCGATCATCGACACGGTAAAGTTGTCGCTCCAGGTGGCGGAGATGAACAGGCCGATACCCCCGAGCACGGCGGTCAGCGCCAGGTGCCAGCGCCGTTCGCGCAGCCGGTCGGCACTGCGTGAAACCACGATCATGGTGACTGCCGCGGCGGCGTACGGGATGGCGGTGAGCATGCCCACCTCAAACACATCGCTGACGCCGGCCTGGCGGATAAGGGTCGGCAACCAGAAACCGACGGTGTAGAACCCGGCGATCATGCAGAAGTAGATGGCCGTCAACAGCCAGATACGCGGTTGCAGGAACACCTCTTTAAGGCTGTGTTTCTGGTGGCCGACGGCTTCGGCGTCAATGCGTGCCTGTAGCAGGGTTTTCTCTTCGCGGGTGAGCCAGCCGGCGCTGGAGATCCGGTCGCTGAGGCAGAACACCACAAGGAAACCGACGGCAATCGAGGGCAGCCCTTCAAGGAAGAACAGCCATTGCCAGCCGGCATATCCATGCATACCGTTGAACGCGCTCATGATCCAGCCGGACAGCGGCGCGCCAATCAGCCCGGACAGCGGCACAGCGGTGGCAAACAGGGCATACATCTTGCCGCGGCGGTGGGTCGGGAACCAATAGGACAGATACAGGATGACACCCGGATAGAACCCGGCCTCGGCAATCCCCAGCAGGAAACGCATGATGTAGAAGGATGTCGGCGTGGTCACCAGGGCCATGGCCGAGGAGATGATGCCCCAGGTGATCATGATGCGGGCGATCCACAAGCGCGCGCCGACGCGATGCAGGATCAGGTTGCTGGGCACCTCGACGAGGAAGTAGGCAATGAAGAAGATCCCTGCACCAAGGCCGTAGACGGCTTCGGAAAACTGCAAATCGTCAGACATCTGCAACTTGGCGAAACCGACGTTCACCCGGTCCAGGTAGGCGACCAGATAGCACAGCAGCAACAGCGGCATGATCCGCCACGCCACTTTGCGATACGCCAGGTTCTCGAAGCGATCTGCGGGTACGGCAGTACTGGTTTGAATCACTGACTCAGTCATGTGTTTCCCCCATCCTTATTTTTATAGTGGGTGGCGTTGTGTGTGTCGGATTACATGATGGGGCGTTTTTTATCATAATACGTCATACGAATTCAACGACTAAATCCCCAGGGGACGCCGGGCATAAAATGCAGTACCTTTCACAGATTTGAGCCAGAGCTTTCTATGCCCACTGCTGACAAGTCTTCCTGTAGTGCCGATGCGCTGGGCATCCTCAAGGACGCCGCCAAGGGCACACTGTCCGACCAGGTGACGGCGGCCCTCAAGGCCTACATCGCCAACGGTGAAGCACTGCCGGGCGATCGCCTGCCCACCGAGCCCGTACTCGCCGAGCGCTTCGGCGTGAGCCGGACGGTTATCCGTGAGGCCATTTCGCGCCTCAAGTCAGCCGGCCTGGTGGAGGTGCGCCAGGGCAGCGGCACGGTGGTCAGCGAAGGTGCGCACATCAAGGCGTTCACCATTGACCTGGATGTGGGCGGGTCGATCGAGGCGGTGTTGCGCGTCACCGAACTACGCCGTGGCATCGAAGGCGAAGCGGCGGCACTGGCGGCGCAACGGCACTCACCGGCGCAACTGGAAGCGATCCACCAGGCGCTGAAGGCCATTGATACGGCCGAACAGGGGAGTCGCGACGGGGTTGAGGAGGACTTGGCGTTCCATCACTCCATTTCCAAGGCGACCGGCAATCCGCTGTATCCGTCATTGCACGAATTCATCGCGCAGTTCATCAAAGAAGCGATCCGCATCACCCGCTCCAACGAAGAGCGCCGCCGCGACCTGGCCAAGACCGTCCGGGCCGAGCACTTTGCGGTGTACGCCGCCATTGCCGCACGCGACCCGCAAGCCGCGCGCCAGGCGGCGCTGGAGCATATCAATAATGCGGTTGAGCGGCTCAAGAGTGCTGATCCTGCGTTTTGGCAGAGTCCGGGGGCGAGGAAGGGTTAGCATTTTAGCTTAGGAGTGTGAGTGGATTATTATAACTAAACTAAACAGTCATTTAGTTTAGTTATAGTCAAGAGCATAGCTAAACGTTTGGCATCATATAGGGACGATCTATATGCGGGGAAGGCTTACGTCAGGTCTGTGGGTGGCATGTTTCGTGATCAGTGCTACAGCGCTGGCGGATGAACTACCGCGTAGCGAGCAGTTGAAAGCATTCCGCGCTGCTGGATTTAACCAAGAGACGTCGGAGTGCGAAATCGAGACAACAGGTAGCTACACGCCGGTAACCATGGAATTGGTTGAGGACCTGAACGGTGACGGCCGGCCGGATGCGTTGATTACCGAAGGCAGCACTTACTGTTATGGGCAAGCGGGTACTGGATTTTATCTAGTCAGTCAGCAGTCTGACGGCCACTGGAAACTCATGCTCAAAGAAAGCGGCGCCGCTGAGTTTCTCGCTAGCAAAGGCAATAATGGTTGGCCTGATGTCAAGGTCGGCGGCCCGGGCTCTTGTTTCCCAGTACTGCGTTACGACGGGCAACGATATCGATTTCATCACAGTGTTGGTGAACGGTGTGCTGACTCGCCATAAACGTCAGATGGCCCAAGGCTCAAACGAAGGCAGGTCAACGCCGGCGACGGAGGCTGCTTTTGAATCTGGCACGCAGTGGTTCTAGGTCGCTTAGTGAAAAGCAGCCTCCAGAGCCCCCCAGGTCCGCATAGGACAGCGCTGAGAGAAGGTGACTTCGGAGCATGTTGCGTCAAGAAGTGCCCATGGAAATTGGGTTAGGTTGATAGTGCGATTAGAAGGTGTTGCTCAAATATGAGAAGGCATTTTGTTGCTGGAGTGCTGTTTCGAATACGCAACAGCACTAGCCTCTAAACACGACGCAACCGTCCGCCAGCGAGGACTATTGTTGCGTAAGAAATGTGGGAGATCTATGTCTTCTAAGGACATGGTGACGCACTCAATCTTGGTTCTGTCCATGATCCAGACCAAACGACGTTTTCCCAAATCATTCGAGTCGATGACCAAGTCGGCATCAGTCCCGGAGGATATCGTCGATTAGGCGGGTATTAAGGCTGCCCCAACGGCGGAGATAGGGATCTTTGCAGCGATTGGCACATCACTATCTGGTGCTTCTGGAAGGGCGTGTCTTCCATGCAGTTCCTTCAGACCCGGGGTCCGCCTATCATCGTGCTCTTCGGTTTCTGCCTTTACCAACGGACTCACAACGACTATGTCGTAATGCCAAATGACTGGAAACCGAAAGGAGAGGTGAATTCCGCTGCCTTCCTGCCAGTCATGGCTCTGACGGCCGTCGTTTTCACTATTATTTCCCAATTACGTATAAATGCACTGAACCTCTACTTGGGATCGATCGTCCCGTCCAACACCATGGACATTACCTCCAATGTATTCATTGCGCTTGCCAGAAGCGTAAAGAACAGCGAATATATGTGTCAAATGGCCAGCACGACGGATGTCCGAATGCATCATCGATGCTGGATCGGAATATGCGAGGCGTACAAAGGCATTTAAAATAATTTAATTATGCCCGTGAATTTAGAATCACTAATCAAGCCTCTGGTTCTCCAAATGAAACAAGGAAGTAAAAGTGAATATTGAAAGCCTGAGATTGGCGATACTTAATTATCAACAACTTATCGCCGAGTATCAGCTAGAGAGGCAGAAGCTTCTGTTCAAGTCGGCAGAAACCGAGCAAGAATTCGCGAGGCAAATTGAGCTCGCGACACGCGCCGAAGATGGCGGGCTTGCAGCTGGCCGAAAAATTGAGCTGCTTTCTGAAATGTTATCACGGAACCAGGGGGAGATTTCTGATTTCGACAAAAAAATACACACGGAGTCAGCTAAGTTATCCGGCCTTCAAAAAGAACTCGACTTATATTTAAAACAAAAACACCTTGAGGCACTGGGAGATGAGAGGGAGGCTCTTTCCTTGCAGGATAAACTCTTGAAAAAGAATTTCGAGAGCATTACGGCTATGCGAGAGGCTCGTAGCCATATAAGCCAGGGTGGTTTACTTGAAACATATGACGGTTACTCTATGCTGCCGCATCGGGGTAAGTTCCATATAATTACTGGCGTTAATGGCCTGGGGAAGTCTCGATATCTCAGGTTTCTCGCGCGCAACCGTGAAGTCCAAAATTACTGCCAGCGTATCATATGTCTATCCGGAACCATGTATGACCGTTTCCCGAGGGTAAGCGAGGCTAGTAAATATCTTTGCGAATATTTTTACTTTGGCAATAGAGTAAATAGTAATATCCTGTCCGAAAAAGCGCCCTTTCGTATACTTTCCTCTTTCATGCTGGGGGAGGGGTGCAATGGCCTTGCAGGCTCGATGGCGGGGAATATTCTCGAGGAAATGGGGTTCGCACGCCAAATCAGATTGATTTTTTCTCCACGATCTAAAACTAATACATTATCGGGAACCATTGCGCGCGCCGAAAGGACCGGATTAACTTTAGAGCTGACAAATACATTGGAACAATCCAGCGCGACAGAGGAGAACCTTGCAAAGCTACGGAATAAGGAAATACAGCTCCATGACATTGTATTTGAGAAGGGGCTCCGGAAGCTTGGGTTATCTGATTTAAGCTCGGGGGAGAGGCTCTATCTTCTTAGTACGCTGGCTCTCTGCTTTTGTGTGACGGAGCGTACGCTGGTTTTATTTGATGAGCCAGAGAACTCCCTGCATCCACAATGGCAAGCAAAAATCATCAAGGATATGGTAAGCATAGTCCGGAATATGGCTGATGAATGCACAGTAGTGATTGCTACGCACTCGCCGCTCATAGTTTCAAGCGCGCCAAATGATATTAGTTTTATTCGCGACCTTCCATCAGTTGAACCTTGGATGAAATCGGAGCTCTATGGTCGTAACGCTGATACAATCCTATCAGAGCAATTCGGTCTAACCTCTCCTCGATCCTTGACGGTTGCCTCTCTTATCCAAGACTGCCTCACGACACTAACAGATGTTAACAGTGAGCCAGAAAAATTCTTGGCAGCTGCAGATAATCTACTCGATCACAACATACAGCTGGACGCGGATGACCCTCTGTACGATACGATTAAACGTATCGCTGACTTGAGGGAGATGTATGCATGAGTTTCGGCCCTACTAGGCTTCAGCCATTGCATCGCGATATACTTAACCAGTACCCGGATCAAATCGCCAGTTTCGAGCGGGGAGATTTGGAATGGAGCAGCAATGAATTTACTGAGCTAAAGAAGTCATTGCGTCTATCTCTCAGGGCACAGCAAGAAGGGCGATGCATATATTGCAGACGAAAGATAACCGTTGAGCGAAGAAATGCCACGGAGGATATAGAGCATTTCCTCGACAAGTCCAAGGGCAAGTACAAGAAATGGGCTTTCACAGCTGTAAATTTGGCGCTTTCCTGCCATCCATGCAATATGCAAAAGTCCACCAGGGATATGGGGGATGCGGGTGTGTCGGGCGCTGTCGAGCTCACAGAGGCGTGCGGTGAATATTCATGGATACATCCATATTTTGATGATTATTTTGAGAATATAGAGATCATGGATGCTTGGCTTTATATAATTAAAAAAGATGCCCCGAAGCCCGAGCGCGCTAGAAAATTGATTCAAGATTGCCTGTTGGATCAAATAAAAACAATTGAGGCTGACAAGGTTGCGATAATGCATCGAATTGGTCGGCTACATAATTTGGCAGCACGGTGTGTACTGAAAAATCCAGAGCGAGCAAAAAAGATCTTGGATTACACCGGGAATTTTGTAAAAAATGGCTGGAAGTATGTTTAGTTTTGCTGACAAGGGCCTACACATCGCTACTACAAGTAGGAAACTTCGCTTTTGGGGCAGGACTCCGTCACTTCTGAGTGATTGACGCTTATCTCAAAAGTGCGCAGGATTGAAAGTAACGTGTGGTGTTGATAGTTGGTCTATTGTGGGCAAAAACAGGAAAAATTATAGCGTTCGATTTACCAGCAATAGCATAGGCCACCCGGCCTTGCGCCTGGCAATTTATCACATATCCGATTTTGGTTGTGGCGGTATCGGGAATGGGCACATTGATTTCAAGGCGCAATACGAAGTACTCATGGTTGGAGGCTCCCCTGGCGAGATAGCTATCGAGCCAGTTCTTCCTTTACTCAATCCGAGCACCGCGCCTAAGACGGATACCGATAAGCATGTGCGTGTCGCTAAGTGAAATGGATATGGGTGGGACCTGCTGGAATGCAAGAAGGTTAGCGCAGTGCCGAGCTATCGCCTCGGTGAGATGCCCTCAGCATTATGTCAAAGGGCATCAACAAGGAGGCTAGGCTACGACGCTCGAAGAGTGGCGGAGACGCTAGCTCAGTTGAATGGGTATTCTAAATTGGGAAAAACCGGCTCGGTTGATTACATCGTCGAGTGTGAGCATATAACATGCGGCCTCCAGTTTTGGGGTGATACTCACATGAAGCCCCAGGATATCTGACGCCATAAGGTAATGACCTTTAATAGCTTCTTCGACTGTTCCAGCAACGGTCCACTTCATTCTCTTGGCAAGTGTCTCGATGCTGGCCAGAGAAATACCAAGCCGAATATTGGCAGCAGGGTGACGGAAGTCGTCGTGCCCATTTGCCAGCATGTGCATCAAATGAAAAGCCGCGGAAGCCATTGCCCCATGGTGGTGCATGATTGCCTGGGGCTTGAGTTGATTCCACCAAACGTTAGTATTTATATAGCGGAACGTTACCACTGAAGCGTTAATCGCATAGGCGTCCGCTTCGCTCTCCAATGCCCTCCAAAAGCGCTTAGACTCTTCTTGGTCGGTATGCAAATGGATCAGCGGCGTTCGCTGATTGTTCACTTCGTGATAATCATTGCTGCCATTGCTCTTAATGTATTCCAGATGTCCATGGGTGACATGCGCTACCTCATGGAGCAGGATTAGCCAGCTTATGTAGTTGAAGGTGTATCCTATCGTTTCCGATTCACTGCAACCCGTCATTTCTTTTTGAAGACATGGGGCAATCGAGCTGGCTAAATTGAAGATCGCCCCGGTTAGAGTACGACCGAATGTGATTTTATAGGTGCTCTTCCCCGTGATCTTTGCTCGAGCAAGTATGGGACTGTATGAACATTCGAAATCTAACGACTCAATGGCAAAACCCTTCTTTACCACCTCGTCTATGAACTTTTCGGCGCTTTTTGCCAGGTGACATTCGAGCTCGTCTAACAGCACTAGATCGTTTGGGGGCCCCATCAGGAAGTCGAAGGTAATGGGCGATATCATGTCAGCGGCGTGCTCCTAAAATGCTAAAAAGTATCCGATACCGGACTCAGGACTTGCACCAGATTACGGCGCCATTGGTTATCCAAAAGTGGCATTTGCAGGCATTATGTTGGTGCACTGACGGTGCAATCGTTGGGCGTCCCCAGAAGTCCTGCTCTACAACCCAGCGAGGTCTCCGATCAGGACTCAAAGAAAGCGAGATGCTGGAATTGCATCCTCCTGGACATGTGAAGCAAGCCCATTTCCTCACCCCGTCATCGATTACCAACCACAGCTCGCCGACGGGGATCACGGTCTTGCCGGGGTGGCGAGGAACAAGCCTTATCAAGAAGTCGGACTTTAACCACCCAAGCCAACGCAATGTTTTAGTAAATAAGCTCCGCATATCATCACCCTATAACGCCCAAAAACGGATTGACGTCGCCGCGCCCCCAGATGGCACTGGTTGAGCACACCGGGCATCCTTGAATAGGTCTACAGGTCATGGAGCGATCCTCTACGCGATCAAACCGGCGAATCCGGTTGTGAACCATACCGTCACCACCCCGGAATCCCGTAAGTCCCTGGATTAGTTCATCCACAGCGGCGCACGCGATACTTGTGGTAAATGTCACAACAGCTGGGGCTGGATCGCCCCCACCGTCAACGTATGCTTCGGCCTTACGACGCTCATACTCGGCGGAATCATTACGCTGCAGCCCCTCTGCGGCTGCTCGTTGTACATTCACGACCCCAAGACACATTAGGCAGGGGACGCCAGGCCTAACTGTGGTAACCCGTCCTGTCATTTCATAATCGGCCGCACTTTTTGCTGACCGCATACGCAACCCCAAATCAACGAGTGGAATACCGTAAAAATGAGCGATGCGGTTCATTGTGAGCCGGCCTTGATTGTCGTCTGTGCATCCGAAGAGCACGTCACAGGATCTCAATACATCACGCAGCGATGGATCGCCTACCCATGCTTTCCGGGTAATCACGTGCGTACCTAGCCCCCACATCTCAATTTCACGAGCGAGAATGTCCACCTTGGCCAACTTCGCCGATACGTCGTCTGCTCGTGATCCATGAACGCGATTGAGATTGGTTGTGTCGATAGTGTCATTGTCGATTAGCGCGAGAAACCCGACACCCAAGCGCGCCAAAAGTGAAACCACCGCACTGCCTGTGCCCCCGCAGCCTATTACGCCAATACGTAGTGCTCGAACGATGGGGTTGAAGCTCGTACCAAAAAGTGCCGCTTGCCGATCAAGGATCTCAGACTTTTCATCGTGTTCCTGACGCTGCAGAATTTCGATTTTACTGCCAATGATGGAGATAGACGACGCGTCTGTAGTTGTAGTTACTGATGTCCAAAGGCGTCCAGCGATGGCTTCGTTCTCCCCGAACACCAAGCTTGCGAGACCCGCGCTCCGCTTGTTAAAGGCCGTGCGTGCCAACTCAGCCTCATTGCGATCATCTTGGTCAGAAAAAAAGGCGCCTGCGCGAGGATGGGTGTGGACCAAAGCGGGGATCAGATTACGCTCTTGTGCGATACCTAATAGCCGCATAAATCCCTTAGTGGACCACGTCACATGGACAGAAGAGGAGGAAATCACCTCGTCTGGAAGGATAGGAACTACTTCGTGTGAGATCAAACGGATGCGAGATTGTTTTGACCAAGGATCCTCATTGATTTCTGCCTTACCGAAAAGGACGTAGGCGGCAGCCTCTGAACCGTCCTCTCGGTAAAGCAGCGCGCGAAGCGCCGCTTCGTGAGAAGTAAGCAACGTAATATCTAGCGCTATGTTGGACATCACTTGGCCTCCATTAACGCATGCTCGATACGTTTGATCATGGTATGTAGGCCATCGACGCCAGGCCGCCAAGCACTATTGTGCCGGGACCACCGCTGCCAATTGCGCCCAGAGAATGCGTGTGGCTGATCTGCACACGTCGCGTAACGACCAACTGTCGTCAACTTCAACCACGGGTCGCAGAAGAACATGTCAGGCGCAACGTCAGGGTAGCCGGGTGGCAAGATCACAAGGATGTCTGCAGTAGAGTGGTCGAATTTATTCTCTGGAAGCTGTACCTGTTGCAGCACTACTCCTGTATGGGGTCCCTCGCAGACTACTTGCGCAGAAATTCCATGGCGTTGGAGATAGCGTTGGTCAACTTCCGGCAGAGAAGTCAGGCCCTCGGTGGTGTCGCGGATAAGAGTAATGAATCGCTCAATGCCGGGTTTACTCAAGTCAACCAGGTCAGAATCACGAATCAGCAAATCTTGCCCGCCGCGTACCTCAAGGTAAACATCATATGTTTCGGCTGGGACGCCGGACAAAGCCTTCAAAACCTTTCCACTGATTGAGGGTTTGCCCCACTCCATCGACTTCTCGTCGATGCTGAACTTGAACGAGCGATCTGTCTGAAAAATGATGAATTTCTCAGCGCCTCGCTCGCGCAGGTCATAGGTTTCGTCAAGCCGCAAATCCTCGAATTCACCGGACGGAAGAATCGCGTAAATACTGTATTCGTTTACCTGACGGATACCCGCGGCGGTGAGGATTTGGCGGCCTGTTGGCACTGGGTCACTCAGCTCCAAATAGCGCTCGTTGAGCTGGTCATCAGCAACAAGAATACTGTAAAGGTGGGCAGGTTTGAGGGGGCGCCCCTCACGGATTGCAGCGGCGACGTCTTCTACGGGAACACGATTTTCACTGTCTGGGTGTTGAGATTGCATATGGATTACCTCGGATAGCCGCTCGCATTTTGCGAGTTTTCTTGGCCTTCACTAGGTCAATCGCAGCATTGGAAGAAACCGGAAAGCCGATTTAATTATTTTTTCCAACGACAGTCCCATCTGGTAAATCACCACAGATGAAAAAATTGGGGCAAGAGGGGCAAACCCTCGCTTCACGCCTAGGGGCGAAGGCTCCCGACCTGATTTCGCTCAGCATCCGGGTGGTGTTTTCCCTTCGCGTGTTTAGCTTTCGGTCCGTGATGGACATCAGATCGGTAGTCTCGCTTGTGAGGTAAGTGACCTCAACTTTGGCCGAACTGCCATAGTTTTGAGTGACGGCCATGTGGAGCAGGGTGTACTCAATGTCGTCAAACTCATTGGATTTTGGCTTCCCTGTTTTCACTCGCCTTACGATGATCTGGCCACTATCGCTACGCGCAACGCTGTCTGGCTTAACGACGATGTCACCATGCACGCCGTCGATTGAAATCGGGACTGCGTGGATCAGAGTACCCTCGCTTCGGCTTTTGACGAGGTAGTCTACGAGCCGCCGTGCAATGACTCGGTAGTCCTCAGCGTAACCATGATCGACTGCACCTTCAGCCAACCATGCTGTATCGAAGGCTGCATCAATCTGGCTCTGACTCGGAGTTATACATTCACAGTCGGTTTTCAACCAATTCGAGACGGTCCTGACAGCATTGTGCATTTTGAGGAAAGCCGTTTCAGTGCGGCGCCCTCCAAGCCCCAGGACGTGTGAGTAAAGAAATCTACGCGGACAACGCTCAAACTGCGCAATCTGACTGTCATCCCAAATGGGCTTTTCCTCCCATAAGATATCCAGTCGAGGTTTAGGATGAACATCCGCCGCCAAAAGCGGTGGGTTGGTTGGTTGCGTTAAATGTTGTCGGATTGGGTCTATAAATTTAGATTGATTACGTTTTTTACCATCAGCTTGAAATGACGATGCGTATAGGAACAACTTGTCACGGGATCGGGAAAGGGCAACGAAGAAAAGACACTCTTCCTCTTCCTCGTGCCCGGATTTCACTGCCTCAAGGCCTGAAAGCCCTTCAGAACCATAGATTAGGCCGTCTGGAGGTACGCATCGTGGTGGCCTATTGTTGCGGGGTAAGCTTGCGGCCACCATCCCTGGCAGATGAACAGTCGGGAACTCTAGCCCTTTACTGCCGTGAATGGTCATCAGACGCACAGCATCGATTCCGCCAGCCGCCTTTGGCAGATGCCGAAGGCCACGATCACCAGAAATCAAAACCAATCGGCGAATCCGGTCGAGTAGACGAATGCACGGTAGCCCAGAACCAGAGGGTTGTTTGAGGCAAAAATTAAGGAATTGCCAAAGAGCCAGCCCTCTCATTTTGCTTTGCGCATCTGCTGCCAAATGAAGATTTTTTGCGAGGCCTAGACGGTCAATAACCCAATAGGCCAGGATATTCCACGGGTTTCCCCTCGGATTTAGCCCCTCAAAGAGCTGAGCGATAGATGACAATTTTACCTTGCTGTCCTCGGAGTATAGGGAAGGCCAACTCTCCTCACTCAGCCAATCTAAAGGTGCAGATTTACTTGCGCGAAGATGCCGGATTAGGTTGACGGTTTCCGGCATGGGCATCTCATAACCCGCCATCGCCGATACTCGGATCAGACCAATGGCTGAAGCGTCATTGAGTACGGAAAGCATTGCCAACAAGGTTTTTATCTCAGGCCGCTCAAAGATGCTTCCAAGGTGAAGCACAGGGATCCCTCTTGCCTCCAGACCTTCGGCAATTTCGCTCAACCGTGTATTTGACGCACATAAAAGTGCTTGCTCGCGATACGCAGTACCTGACTCACGCTGCTCCCGGATTGATGCGGCGACCGCAGCAATCTCATCCTCGGCTGATCCTACAACTCTATATTCAGGCTTGGCCCCGGCACTTCCTCGGTTAGCAGTTAGCGCCAAAGGTATCGCGCCCATCGACGCTTTCATCGTCGTAGAAAAAGTTGAGAAGGTATCGACTATCTCTTGCCTCGAGCGATAGTTGACGCCTAATTGTTCGGCTACTGCACCCGGGAAATCTGTACCAAACTGTGCCATATTAGAAGTCGAGGCACCGCGGAAGCGATATATGGATTGTCGAGCGTCACCAACCACCCAGAGGTTTTCGCCTTCTCCCACGATGGCTTTTAAGAGCCTTACCGACGATCGATTGACATCCTGGTACTCGTCGACCAGTACGTGCTTATGCCGCGTCTTTAAGGCATCCCGAACCTCTGAGTCAGCTTCAGCCAAGCGCACGGGAAGTGAAACAAGATCGCCAAAATCAACGAGTTGGCTGTCTCTCATCAAACGCTCATAGGTCTCATAAACGAGCGCGACTTCGAGGCATTTTTCGGCTCGGAGTGATGCATCTGTATCGCCTGAAGCGTTGATTACCATTGACTCGGCCAATGCGCGGTATCCGGCTGAGTCTATTGCCTCATCCTTCGCTCGCGAAATAGCGTTCAGAATGTCATTCAGATCGAGCGTCGGGTCCCACAAGTTTCGGTAGTGATGAAGTGAAAGTCGAGATACCTCGATTTCGAGTAACTCAATGCCTTCGACCCGGTCAATGAGGCGGGGGTCTGGCGGTAACTCCAGCTTCTGATGGAAACGCCGAATAATATCGAGACCAAAGGCATGGAACGTCCCGATCCACATTGCTGCTGCGGCCAATGGGTTAGTAGCTGCGATTCGCTCACTCAACTCATTTGCTGCTTTGTTCGAAAACGTCAACACTAAAATTGAGGTAGGGTCTACGCCATCCTGGATGAGACTTTCAACGCGCTGCACCAAGGTCCTAGTTTTCCCGGTACCAGGGCCGGCCTGTAACTGAAAGGGTGTATCGCGATGCGATGCGGCTACTTGCTGTGACGGATCGGAGCTAAAAACAGCCTGCTCAGTAACACGATCGTTGCCAACCGCCGAATGACTTGGCAGCAATAGAGCGTCTAGCAGTTGCTGTTGAACGATTGGGAGAGGCGCGCCTGTGCGCTGAGCAATTTCTGAAGAAGAACAGCCATTTTCGACATGAAGAGCACGCGCTACTGAACGCGGTAACAGGAACTCGCGTGCAAATAAGTCCATTTTAATTTCACGGCGTTCTCGGGCCCCATAATCCATCAAGCTTTCGGCACCGACTGGAGCATCCTCAATCGACCGTCCGGGTTGCGCATCGACCGTTACAACATCATCTTGGCCTCCTTCAAGCACTAAGTGTCCGAGTTCGTGGGCGACAAGAAATGCGCGATCAAACGCGGTCCCGAGATCCTGGTATAAAATTGCTCCTGCTTGGCTGTCGTATACCGCCTGGCCTCCTTTCAGCGCGGGATCACCCTTGGGCAGAGCATAAACATCAAGTTGGCGTCTATCCGCTTCTTTAATCGCAAATTCAAGCGGTCGCCATGGATCGCTGCCTTCCGCGACTGCCGCCAGATGAATTTTTTCAGCTTCTAATCGTGCCGCGTCCGTTGCGTCCATGTTTAGTCTCGAAGCGCTGCTAGCGCCTCCTCTTGAGCACGAGATAGCTGTGAAATTTCCGCTGCATGATCAAATGATATTTGCTCGCTTACCGTTGGCTTCACACTAGATCTAAAACTTTGGCTAGAAACTATAGTCGGAGGTCTCGCTAAGTACTCGAGCATACTATCAACTGAAGTTCCAAGCTCGCACGCAATTTTCTGAACAAATTTAATCGGATAAGTACTAGATTCAATCGTGCGATCCCTTACTCTTCCCAGAAACAAACTATTTACATTTAGTTTTTTTGCGACCTCTCGAAAGGCAGTAGAGCTTAGCTGCACGAAAGGGTTTACAAAGGATTTTTCTCTTGTGTCGCAAGGCATAGTGGCCTCGAATTGCTTCCAGGCTCGATCTACTGCGGTGTCAGATGAAAGTTTGTTATCTGATTCGGAATGTTCGGAGTCGAGAAAAAATTCGATAGAACAATCCACTAGTGCAGTTGTGTATTGCGGATACTGTTTAATGTACCGCTCCAACATTAAATGGTTATGCTGTTCTTCTACTGCGAAAGCTAATAAGACTTCCTCTTCAGTAGATATTGACTTGTCAGTACTCATTTTCCAACCTCCTCTTCAAGAGCGGCCTTGAGAGATTTAAGCGCACGGGCGCTTCTGTTTCGCACCGTACGGTCGTCACACTGAAGCATTCGTGCGATTGTCATGACGGAAGGGTCATTGGACTGTACGGGAATACCCTTCAGTCGAAGCCCGATAACCTGCCTCTGATCGTGTGGCAGTTGGTCAATCGCTGAAAATAGAGCGATCCGGAAAGCTGGATCATCAATTTTGCTCGATTCATCGCTGAGGTAATTGTCTAAAGTGGCTTCTACCTCAGCCGAGAGTGGCGCTCCGTCTATGTCCTGGTGATCAAATGGGACCAAAATAACGTCGCCAACCTCGGTGTAGAATTTGCGTAGAACAGAAGCCCGAATGGTACAAATAGCCCTGTCAAAACGGATTTCGTAAAAATCTAAAAGCCCCTTATCCGAGTTACAGTCATTAGTTATCAGCAGAACAAAGCGGCTGATAATTTCATCGCAAATGTCTGAAGCATTTCCAATATCTGAATCCCAAAGCCTTGAGCGCAGCGACCGGTCAACTCGCGCCAAGAGCAGTCGAAAGGTTTTCTCGAACACCTCATGGTCAGCCGCTCCCCAGGCCCTACGGAGGAAGTAGACCAAAACCTCAGAAGGTACGTAACTCAAGCTTTTTTTCGGTAGAGCGAACTGCGAAAGCCGTTCACCAGCATCCACCGTTTCCAGTTTTGAAATCCATACCTCAATTTCAGCTGGACGCTGGTAGGTAACACCTTGCTGATCCTTGCGCTTTAACGGTGCTGACATCGCTGCCTCCAGGTTGCATGAGGGGTAGAGCGGTGACGGTATGAAGGACAACTAACCCTAATTTAACAGTAGTCGACGATCAACATGCGGATCATCAGATCAGATTGAATCGAAGGACGCCCGATTGAGCTGCAGAAATTGGCGAGGCTCGACGCAGCTCATCAATCCATTTTTACAGTGGACGCCGTCGACCAAGGTAACGAAGATGCCTCAACAACGTCATTTACAAACCCTTTTTGGCAGGCAATTGAACTCATGACTTCAGACACGGACAGTCAAGCGACCTCAACAGAACTCACCGGCGGTGCGGGCTTCAGTTACGAAGACACGGTGGTTGCCTACTACCTGACGGCTCTTTTACTTGAAGGGCATGCCGCTGGGCTCCCGGGCGTGGTTCAGTCCGTGGCGGTGCAGCAGGCTGCGGATCAGCCGATGGACGACATCATAGTTGAAATAAATGATGTGGAGGGACGACGAGTCCTGGCCTTGCAGGTTAAACGTTCATTGCGTATCAGTGCCGCGGCGAGCAATACCGATTTTCTTGAAGTGATGTCGGCGTCTGTCGCCACGCGTAAGAGTCCACAATTTCAGCCAGGCAGAGATGCGTACGGGGTCATCACCGAGCACGTGGCCGTGGCGCCTTTCAGGGCCCTAAGCCGTCTCATTGAATGGGCCCGGGCGAGTCCGTGCGGGGCCGATTTTGCCAGGCGCTTTGAAGCGGGGGGTACGGCCGCGACCGCGGAATGTAGGCTCCGGCAAACACTCTATCCTTTAACTGGTGCCACAACGGAAGACGCCGAAGCAGATTTTTATCGTGACTTGGTGGCGCGAAAGATCGATGGATTGGACGAAGGCGGGGTGACCCGTGCGGGACTGGTGACACAGCTACAGGAGATGTTGGTTGAAAATGGTGCCGGCCAAGAGGACCTGTTGTTTGACCGTTTGTGTCGCATTGCCCGCGACGGCGCAGGCCATGCACGGAAATGGACGCGGACGACGCTGCTACAGCAACTGCGTGGCGTAGCGCGGCTTCGTACCGCCCCCAGCTATGCCCATGACCTGGACATCATCCATCGATTTTCGCGGGAGGGGTTGGCCGACGTCTCGGATAGCATCGATGATTTTCACGTTGAGCGACCTGCTTTGCAGGAGGCCATCGGCAAACGCCTAGCGCAGTGTCGTTTGGTCAACATCACTGGGTTGCCGGGTTGCGGAAAATCGGCCGCCCTCAAACAATATGCCTCCAGCGCGGCCACTCTGGGGCCAATTCTGTTCCTCAAATCTGATCGCCTGCTGGCCAGCAGTTGGTCAGCTTTCGCATCGACACTCGGGCTGCGGCATTCCCCTGAAGAGTTGCTTGGCGAAATCGGCGTGACGGGGACACCGGTATTGTTTATCGACGGGATCGACCGTGTTCGCCCGGATCAGAAGGGCGTGATCACCGATCTCCTGCGAGTTATTGAAAGCCATCAGGCATTGAGTTGCTGGAAAGTTCTCGCCAGCTCGCGCGACCAGGGACTTGAACCTTATCGTGCCTGGTTCCCCGCGAGTTTCTACCGCGACAACGGTATCGGCGACGTCACTGCGGGTCCCTTCACCGACGACGAAGCGGCCGTGCTGGCAATTGCGAAACCTCACCTGCGACCACTGTTAATTGATGCGCCCGCTGTTCGTGACATTGCGCGACGGCCGTTCTTTGCTGCCGTTTTGGCAGGTGGCTGGTCCCCAGGAGGCGCGTCCCCTCAATCAGAGATCGACCTGATTTCAGAATGGTGGTCTCGTGCGGGGCACGATGCCGGGCAGCCTGCGGCCCAGTTACGTAAGAGGGCGCTCATCGACCTGGCCGAGTCTGGTGTGCGAAATCTCGGCAAAAACATATCCGTGCGGCACCTGAAGGAGGGCACGATCGCCCAGATCGAAGCGCTCAAAACTGATCTGATTATCCGAGAGCAGGATGGTGGAGCCTCATTTTCGTTCACTCACGACATCTTTTTTGAGTGGGCTTTTTTCCGTCTTTTGATTGAACTCAGCCCCGATTGGCAGGTAGCGCTGAGCAACGCCGGGGAGGCTCCCCTACTTGGTCGCGTGATTGCGCTGCTCGCGCAGAACGCATTGGCTACACCCGGTAAATGGACTGAAGGCTATCGCGCACTGGAAGGCCAATCGCTGCGACCACAATGGCGGCGGGAATGGCTGACGGCGCCACCCTTTACTTCTGCCTTCAACAAAAATGAATCCAAAGTGGAGTTTGCAGCGCTGCTGCGTGAGAACGACTTCATTCTCTTGGAGAAGTTACTGGTTTGGTACCAAGCGCAGCACACCATCCCCAACCCGGTGGTCCTTCAACGACCTGATGAGGTCGGGGAGGGGGTTGAGAAAATTCGTGTTGCTCACTTGGTGGGCTGGCCGTCGGATGTCCGCAGTTGGGGGCGCCTGCTTGATTGGCTCTTGCCGCTCGCGCCTTCACTTCCAGTGCGCCTCGTCCCCCACGTACTCGAAGTCTTTAGCGTCTGGCAAAACATGTGGGCGAACCTTCAGAACGCTCGAAGTGCTGCGCTCGTACAACAGTGCAGCAGCTGGCTGCTTCAAATGGAGCGGTCCGAAGATTTGGAACCGGCCGATGAGGTGGGCCTCCAGTGGCAAGCGCTGAGGGGAGAAGCCAGCTCCAGTCTTGCCAGCTCGCTTCGCTATACAATCCTTCGCTCTGCGCGCACTTATCCTGAACCCGCTGTCGCGTTGTTGGCACGTGCTGCCGTCGATGCCGATGTGCGAGAGGCGGCGTACAACGATCTCATGGCATTTGCCCCGATGCTGAGCGAGATCGCCCCCGAAGCGGTCGTTGCGGTAACTAAGGCTGCGCTGATGGAGGAGCTGCCACAGGACAGGTTTGAGCGTCAGCAGCAGGAGGATGACGTGCACCTTCAGCGATTAAAAAAACTGCGCGCGATTCCGGAAGCAGAGCGCACGCCGCACGAACGCAACGAGCTGAATTCGGTTTTTTTCCCGATCGGCCAGGACCGCTATAGCCTGGATGACATTGGGATTAATCGACACCACCGCTATTACATGGACCCCTCGGCGCGGCACGAACCGTTTTCCAGCCTTTTTGACCATGCACCGGCATGCGCGCTTCAGCTAGTTCGCGATGTGAGCAACCATGCGGTGACCGGCTGGCGGCAAATTTATGCGCTTAATCGGCGCACCATGGGTACGCCACTTCCCGTTTTAGTTGAGTTCCCATGGGGAAAACAGTCATTTTGGGGCGATTGGCACGTCTACAGTTGGTCGCAAGGACAACTGGCGGCAGCACCGCTTGAATGTGCCTATCTTGCCCTCAGCTACTGGGCCTTTCAGGTGATTGATCAGGGCCGCCCCGCAGGCGAGGTCATCAAACTGATTCTCGAAGGAGGCAGCGAGTGTTATGCCTCTTTGGGGCTGGCGCTAGTTCTGGCACTTGAAACCTTGGAAGTCTCAGACGTGACGCTGGCTCTTGTGACCTGTCAAAAACTGTGGAGTCACGATATTGCGCGCGTGGTGCATGGGCCTTCCAGGGACATCGACATCCTAGGTTTGGGTTTCCTGTCTCGACTCACCGGGGCCAAGGCACTTGCCAAGGCTTTTTTGGATAAACGCGAAAGTCGGTTACGTAATGTGCACCAACTGGCCATGTCATTTGCGTTGAGCCGCGATGAACATCTACGTGCGCAGTTCAAGGCTGCTATCGAGGCGTTCCCCAGCAATTTGCCATATGAAATCGTGGAACTGCGGGATGATTCCAGCGAAACCGAGCACCTAGAGGAGCAGGCCAGGCGCTGGGCCGGTCTAGGCGACATAAAAAATTATCGGCAGACCGCAACATCGGATAACGGTGTGATGGTCACCTACCAGTCACCAGTACCACTCGCACCTAAACAGCAAAAGCGACTCGAAGAGGCCACTGCCTTCTTGCAGGCACAATGGGCCTTGGGATGGGCCACACAATCGCTCTCTGAAAACGCACCTCGGGCCGACTGGGATATAGCCAATGCCGTCGCGTTCGCCAAGGCCCATGACTCCGACTTAATGTTTGCGGTGCGCAGCGATGTCGGCGGTCATGCGGAGCAGAGTGCCATCTCAGCCATCGCCGCCTGTGTCATTCGTTTTGATTCGACTGCCAGTAACAGCCAGGAGTGGGCATGGGCCGTATTGGCTCGCGTCGAGGGTATGGACGAGCCAGAATCCTATCCAGGCGCACGAATATCGTGGCACCCCACGAATCATCTAATCGTCGCGCTGGTTCACCTACGCCGCTCGAGAATGGCCAACGATGACTCGACTGCACGTTTGCTCAAACTCACCATGCATCCACTGGACGACGTAGCCCACTTCGCTTTTCGGGGCCTACTGACGGATGCCGACGAACACGTACGTTGGGTCACTGCACAGTTGGCAATGGATCTGTCGATCTATTGGGGGCCGACTTACAGCGCACGAGGTGGTCAGGATAACTCAAGAAACCAGTTGGTTCGGGAAGAAGGGCTCGCACGCGCGCTGGTCCGTCTTGCCACCCCTACGGCGACGCCGTTTATTGATGTCCCTCCCGCGTGGACTGAGTCGACCTCAAGGCGCACCGATGACGAGGAGAGCTGGCAGGATTCCACCCCGTCGTTTGACGCCGAATTTGCCGCCAAAATTGTTCCGCTGTTTCCCATTGAAGAATGGTGTCAGCCCGGTTGCTATCGGGTGCATTGGCAAAATACGCTAGAGCAATTTGTGTCATGGACCGCCGATCGTTTGATGCCGCCCTGGATCAAGGAAAAGGCGCGCCGTTCCCATCAGTCTGAAATTTATAAGTGGCAATCCGCGCTGGGGGATCTACTTGCGCGTACCGCTCCCTGGCTGGAAATAGAGTGGATACGTCAGAAATGCGTTGAGCCTTTTCTCTCGGATGACGACAAGGCGTTATCGGTGCTTTCGCGATTTACTGATAGGACGGTGTGTCGCCATGTCATGGACTCTTTGGATGTTCCCAAAAACGTATTGGACCTGTTGGAGTTATGTGTGGAACGCGTCATCAGCGATCCTACTTTCATTAGGGGTAGATACCGTGCAGGCAAGGTTTATGGAAATGACCTGCCGGTTCTCATCGAGGCACTGCTGTTTGTTTCGGTAGAGAATGCGCCCGATGCCAAAAGATTTGCCAATGGAGATTGGTCGCAGATCGATATGGTCATGCCTTTGGTCACCAAACTCGTTTCTGCCGTAGGTTGGTCTGCTTACGTCATGGATAAATTTTTGACGCTATGTGAGCGCGCGGACGCCGCATACCCACTCGACAGTTTTATCCTGCAAGTGAATGCCGCCTTAGTGAAATTGGCCTCTGCGGAAGCAAGTTGGATTGGAACAACACTTGCGGCGCGCATGGCAGGAGTCGTTCAACGTCTTGCGGACAACAACTTCCCACTGCATACCGAACAAGCGCAAGGTTTACTGCGCATATTGGATACTCTCATTGACCTTGGTGATCGTCGAAGTGCAGCTTTAGAACAGACAGAGGCCTTCCGAGGTATACAGGGGCACTAGAGCCATAGCTTGTGGCTGAGGTGGGATAACCTTGCGATTCGAGGCCCAGTTAGCACCTGTTCTCTACGCGTCTGCTTCGTTCAGGCCGAGGTTTCGTCAGCTTTTATAGCGGCGTGGCATTAAGTGGTCCGTGAGCAGACGCTGCCCGAGTAATGGCAGGTGCCCTTTGCGGCACCTTGTTTTATCGTAGCCCAGGAGGAGGGCATCAGGGGGATTTTACTCGTTCCAATCCTAGTCGTTCTCGAGAATCCCAACTCCTATAAATACATTCAAACCGTTCAACCATGACATTAAGCACGCTGGATGCTTAAAAAACCATTCTTCCGTGGCCTAAACGATGCACCAGCGCCCAACCGTCTGCCGATCAAGTTCTAAGGTACCGGGAGTTTGTAGTCGAACACTGAGAGTCGGTTTTGCTTTTCAACAGTTGGTTCAGGCTGAAGGCGAAAGGACACCCTGAGCGGTATTTTTCACTTCCAGTGAGAGATAGCTGAAGCCGCTTGGATATTGGCCGCCTGTCAGACGAAAATGCTCCTTACCTCGCTTCGAGAAGACCTGGTGAGAGGGAACATCGGAAGCTCTTTGAGGACTGAGACTCATACTTGAATAAAGCAAAGCGAGACAATTGACTAGCGCGCTTTTTTTTGTGCCTCAATGCAGGTTGTTTTAAGCGTTTCACAGAAACTTGATAGATATCCGCTCAATTTCTTAGCACGATCGTCTTGGGCTTTGAATGGATTAGATGTCATTAGTCTCACGGAGGCCTCTATTTGCGCCTCTGTCTGTGCAGTTCCATATTCGATACAGCTGCTTTCAAAAAAAACAGTTCTCTGGTGAAGGACTTTAGATAGACCTTTATCAAAAGTTTGTCCAAGCAGCACTTGACTGGCCTTGCTCTGGTATTGGCTGTTTATATCGCAAAGCTGAAGCATGTCAATGTCACCCAATCCTCTTAAAACACCTTTCTTAGTAAAATCATTCATTGCTGCAAGTGATTCTGATAGCTCACCACTCATGATCGGCCGAGCTTCAATGTCTTGTTGAGACTGTTGCGCAATCAGTCGTTCCACTCGACTGGAAAGAACAAATTTAACATACCATGGGCTAAAGTACTGGAGTGGCAGGTTGTCAGGTATTTTAGAGAAAGCGATGCTTAGCGGGATTTTCACGCCAAATGGCGCTCGCAAATCAGTCTTCCAATCGGAAAATTCCACTTCTTTAAAATAATCGCTTAAGTACTTGTCATCTGTGGCTATTGCTTGGAGGTGCTGCATCAGTTCCGAAGAGTTTCTAAAACCGATCATCTTTATTTTTAGCCCTGTTTCTGAAAAATATTCAGATAGCTCAGCGCATGCCCTTTCTATTTGAGTTTTGGTGACTTGGTCAGGGCGCCCCAAGTGTTCGTAAATCGCCGCCGGCGATAGCGCCAAGTAAGTCTCGCGATCGCCCCATCCAGTCACAAAGCGGCAGAATGCAGTATATGCCAAAGCTTGTAACTCACGATGTGGCTGAGTACTCCTGTGCTTGTATGATTGTATAATACTGTTATCCAGCACTAAATGAATTGCACCTTCAAACTGATAGCCCGTACCGTAGGTTTCTCCTAAATCCAATACAAGATTGAAAAACTTAAGCGCCTGCTGTTCTGAAAACGCTGCGATTCTGTCCTTGAATTCGATAGCAAAACTCTCGTTTTGTTGGGTAGCGTCGCGCAAGATATACCTCAATTTTAATAGGTTAACTTCATAATCTCGTAGGTAAACTAGATTAGGTTTTTTCGGTCTAGTGCTGATGGCGCAAGAAATGATAGGATCACCGTAGCCGAATGTGACAACACTTCAGGTTTTAATGGAGCATTGCATCAAGGACCTCTGAGGCGCTATGTGCACTGCAAGAGCGTCCATTGACGTGCGCTTAGACAAGATCCCCTGACAGGAAAAGGGTGATTCCATAAAAAACCTGATAGGCATGTCACTGCTGGCCTGCGGTAATCGAATTTGATACATGCATCACTTGATATCGCTTGGTGGCTCAACGCTATATCTTATTACTTGTACATTCAAGCGTCACGGTGTCAGTACTGATGTGCTTTACCTGTGCTAATCGACAGGGCCAAAGATTGGACCTCGTTAAAATACATTTCTAGCCGCGGCCAGAACAGAGCCCTGCGTCACAGGCTTTGAGAGAGGTCAATCCCGCTGTAGATATCTGTATTCAGGTTGCTTCATTACCCCTGAGTGTTAACCTGAAAAACATCCCATTTGCTGCCTGCTGGAGCTGCTTTATGACTCGTAAGGTGATCCTGGAACTTGATCTGAACGAAAATGATTTTGAGGCTCTTACACGACTGATCGAGAATCCTGAAAGCGTTGCTCGAACCATTGCTCCAGATGACGCCAGGGTGCGGAGTCGCTTGATCGATCTGCTAGTACAAATTGGCGATGCCGTTGAGAGGACCCCAGCAGCCGTTGCCCAGTAACCGTGCTGGCCGGCACTTGCTAAGATGCATAGCGGCTCATCCCGCGCAAGGGTGGAGGTGGCGAGGTGGCGACTGCAATGAGTATTTATTGAGCGCCAGTAGCTGCGTTTAATGATCTTTCGATGAGTGCGGATATCTGAACCTGGTGCGGCTCCAGGTGCGGTTGCTGGCCGAAGCCTGGGGGATCACCCATCTTGTATAAGATTGTGCACTCCTGGATATTTAAAGGGAAAACCAGCGCGTCGTCGGTATACATGAATCCGGAGGTGACCTGGAAAATGTATTTCGTTCGTACGCGTCCACCCGGTGCCTGGAACCGCCCGTAGGCTATGGCTATGAGAGGTTGGACGACCCAACGGTCTGTAGCATTGAGCCAAGGCGGTAACGCCATCTGAACATCCACAATGCAAGACGGAGAGCCGTCGCGGTTGCAATCGTCTAAGAATCTCACCAATTCAGTGCTGCAATCAAAACCCTTTATCTGGACACGGGCGTCGCGATCCAACTCATCCAGCACTGCCACGTAGACACGAGCCGTCTCGGGCAAAGCGCTTTTCGTATTTGCTGGCTTAACCATAATCAATCCTCAATGAGCCCTATAGATTGTAGTGCTATAGGATTCAAAAAGGCTTCATCGTTCCTTTTGCATGGTGAGCAAAATGGAATTGAAGGAAGCATTCGCAGAGGCCCTACGGAATATGAGATTACGCAAAGGGCTCACGCAAGAAGACTTTGGCCTGGTCAGCAGCCGAACCTACATCAGTAGTTTGGAGCGAGGTATGAAGGGCGTAACCTTGGAAAAGGTGACTCAGCTCGCAGACAGGATGGAGGTTCACCCCCTAAGCCTGCTTGTAGAATGTTTTAGGGTTCAGTCAGGCGATACGCTGGAAGAGCTTTTTGAGACGATTCGAGGGCAGTTGACTGAAGCAATATGATGGGGCTGTGATGATCAAGGCATTGTGAACGTTAAACGCCCCTTTTGAGCCTATGTCAAAGTTGTCGCCTTAATTGCAGCGCGCCGGATGGGAGGAGGGGGGGGGTAGCTAAGTCGAACCAGGCTTATGCTCTTCAAGATCGGGCAGGACCATCAGCGTGTGTTCATCGTAATGCGGAAAAAACCGCTGCCATGCACGAAGTCCACCCAATTCACCTACGGCCAAGATTATTGCCTTGTGAGAGGCTGTCAGCAAAGCGACTTGCCGCTCTAAGTCCGCTATACGCTCATCTTTCATCGCAAGAGTGGTTATCAAGTGTTGTTGAGAGTTTTTTTTCGCTCGTTCGACCCACTGGTTTCGGACCACTTGCAATTGCTGGTACTGCGCAATCAAGCCGCTGCGATAGGTGTCCCGGGTGAGACTGGAAACGGCACCTAGATTCTCGATTTTACGCACAATGGCATGGGCGGTTATTTTCTCACCGCTGTCCAGCATGGCTTCGAGAACGCGAACGAGATCATCATCAAGCTGACCCGCACTGACGGTGCGGCGGACAGGTTTGCTCAGCACTGACATAATTTCTCCGCTAGTCAGGTAACAGGGCAGCAGCGTGAAGGTAACTAGCCTTCGAACAAGTCTACTTGATGGACCTGTACCGACAAATCTGGACCATCCGGAAAAGGTTTTTCACCCGGTCGGCACGCCAATGCTCGATCAATATTCTCTAAGGTTTTCTTGGCATGATTCAATTGGTTTGTTCTACCAATACTGTCGCTCACGCGAGCCTCAATTTTGTTAACGGCTAATGCAATTTTTTCACGAAGCCCCACCAAATTTTGCTGATGTGTTTGCAAGTCGGTAACACAAAGATGACGGCAACCGCCGTAACACTCTAAGTGTTTTGGACACGGATTGGTTACAAAACTGTTGATGCAAAACCCATAAGGCGTAACGTGAAATCCATCAGCTTCTCCCGCCAGATAGAGAAATGCTGCCTCATCGCCCATTGTTTTCTGAATCTCTCGAAACTCATCAACAACTGGACCGGAAACCTTTCCACTCAGAACCATCGCTAGCACCTGCGAACTGCCTGCCGACAATAAGTCTTGCGCAGCGTGGGGTAAATCCATCGAGGCAAGTTCCTCGAGCAAACTGCGATGATCGTACTGGTACGACTGCTCAACGCTACGACGGCCATAACGTTTAGTTATGATCGTATCAGCCACACCCATCCTAAAGAGTTCACTGTTTTGAACGTGTCGCAGAGAATGACTATTGATGGTAAGGCCTTGATTTTCTTCATCACGCCCATACCGTTGAAAAAATGTGGTGTTTGCACTCTGACTTTTATAATAGTGGTTTCGCAAATCGACCGTATCGAGAATGCCAATAAAACAGTATTTACGAATATCGCACAGCCCGTCATTTCGCCCCTCTGATAGCGCGCGTATGGGCGCAAGAAATAACAGGTCATATGGCGGTATCGAACCTGCAGTGGTGCGCAACGGTTTTAGGGGGGAGAGCTTGGACGGCATTTTTAATCTCACCAGTTGCTCCATCTCCGAGATCTTAAAGTACCCAGTCCTAAAGTTTACCTTACAAGGCGCGCCGGATACTGTGCGAAAAGGGGTAAGCGATTCATAGCCTTTACGCAGCACAGCGAAATATTGACGAACAACATTCTTCAGTTTTCCGCCATGCTCTTTTAATAACAACTGCCGACTTTCAATTTCATCCAGGACACCAATATCGTAATTTTTCCTGTACTGCGCAATCAGTCGAGCTTCCTGGTCATCTTCAAAAACAAACGGGTTGCCGGTCAAACACGGATAGAGGTCCGCAGCAGCCACCAGTTCGTCCGGTTGAAAATCAGCAAAAATCCGATTGAATTCATACTGTTTCTTAAGAGTGGTGCGGAGCGGTTGGGTAAGCAAAAGCACCCGTCCCAGGAACTGAATAATAATCTCTCTGAACATCTCGGGAATGTGCTGGATATCTGGATACAAGAGCTTGCCGTCTTTATCCGAAATACTTCTTTTTTCCACAAAATATTTAAGAGCGATCGATGAGGAAATACCACCATACTCACCTGCGGAAATGCCCTTTTTACTCAGATAAGAAAACTCCTGGCACCAATCGGCTGGTATGAGTGGTGTTTCGCCCATCCGCAGACCACAGAGCACCAGAATTTTGGCTTGCGCAAACCTCAACTCGTCATAAAATGTCTGTGGCTCTTCGGTAAAAACAATCCGGATCAATTCCCAGAATGCATTGTAATCGGGAAGACGTTCAGAGCGTTTGCGCTCCGAAAGGTTTTGTCGAAAATTAGAGATGTCGTCGCGATTGTTTCGGCGTTTAACGCTCACTGCAGGCAGCAAAGGAGTGCGGTCAGTCAGACAATTAAAGTCCAAAACATTTTGTACCGAATTGCTAATTCCTCTGGCCAGCTGGCCGGAAGGCTGTAACAGTGATGCGAATTTAAGTGCAGACGCAATGTGATCAACGCTCAGCTCCCACGGCTCAGCGTTACCGCAACAAGATGCAATGACACGAATGGTTCGCACGATGTACTGACTGGCATGCGCTGCGGATGCACCTTTCACATAAATATAATGAATAGCGCATGCTTTGATTAAGTCTTGCCACGCGTTCGACAGCATCGTCCTTGTGATGGGGGGCAGCCCTTGTGTGCTGCGTTCCGCGTTGATCAACGCCAGGGTTTTTATATCGGTCCCTAAGTCCGCAAGCCAATAAGGGATTCGGGGATTGCCCGCCATACGGAACAGCGGCCATCCTTCACCTTTTTTTACGGTTCCATCAGGTGCAGTGGGGATGTCCCAGTTGACGCCTTTGGAGATGGCGAGCGTTTTATTTTTTTCAATAAAATATCTAAAGTTATTATTCATTATCAACGCCGCCGTTCAGCTCATCAATGACATGTTCTACCCGCTCGAGGACATCTTGCAGTTGCGAATAAGCAGGGGAGTAGCTCTCGCCTCTTGATGCGTTGTAAAATTGCAGTACAACAGGGCGCAAACCGTCACGAACCTCTTCATGAATCTTGGAATTCTGGACCGCCAGGAAACGATCACAGCCATAACATGACAATACCGGATTTTTTGCACATAACCCTTGACCAAGGGTACACATGCCAATTCCCGCTATGGGTATTCCGTGTGGCATACCGCCTATTTGGTGCGCGGGTAGTGCGTTCGATAGGTCCTCCGTACTGATCGTTCGGCTTCTGGCAATACGCTCAATTTTGCTATATATCGGGGAAATGGCCAGAGCGCGATTTACCCGCTCGGCCTGCGTCGGTGATGATTCAAAATAAACCAGCCCAGTCATTGACCAGCTGTGCCCCATGTATTCAGCGAGTTCTTCCTGGGTGGCACCTGCATCCACCATACGCTGCGCAGCGCTGTGCCTGAAATCAGTGCTACTACGTCCATCCAACCCCAGTTCTGCGGTGAGTCTTGCCAGCGATGTGACGACGCCTGCTGGCGTCAGGCCAAACAAGGAATCGGCTAGAGCACCGGGTGATTGGGGGAACGCTTGGCCCGTGGTTCGCCGTCGATGCAACTCTACAAAGAGATTGGTCCACTCGCGTTTTATCTTTCTTAACATCGGTATAGGTGCCGTGCTCTTGCGTTGTTTCCCTCGAAAAAATCGCAACTGCACACTGGCGGTATTTTCAAAATTAAATATCTTCAGATGTTCCACTTTAAGTTTGGCGATCTGCTTGGGGCGCATCGCAAACTGATAGCAAATACACAAGATACAAGCACTAATTAAAAGAGGTGTTTTGGTATGAGCCAGATCATGGCTTGAGGCGTCATTGAGCGTATCCAAAAAATCAATAATTTTCCGGTCTTCATATAGATCAAGAAATACATCACCACTCCGGACGCGGGCGTATTTATCCACGGGATGTTGACGAAGTGATGCAATTCGAGGCCTGGAATCGTTGCTCAGAAACCCCACGCTTTGACCACAACAAAATAACAGCAGCGACTTGAGTGCGTTAAGTTGATGATTGCCACATACTGGAAGTATTTCGTGCTCCCATTTATCAGTCAAGCCAAGTGGCGGAATCGTTGAGAAATCCAACACCGTTAAAATAAGCCTTTGATCAAGTCTTTTCAGTGAGTGAAAATACATACTAAATGTCATGCATGCTAACTCAGAAGTGCAACCAATCAGCCACAACTTAATTAGCTTTACTATTTCTTTATCAAAACAACTGAATTCAAACTCAAGGTGGACACCATTAATGTCCAAGGACCATACATTTTCCTCTGGATTTCTTATGGTTCTCCAGCAGTCTGCAAAATCATCCCAATAACGGATTACGGAGGGCAGGGGAGGCAGGGGGGCCAACGCCTCTAACAGTCTCGCGTCTCCAGGAAAGCCCGACTGACTCCGCTGCATGCGTTACTCCTTCATCTGCCCTTTTTAGGAGCGCAGATGGCTGACATGGACGTCAAATGCATGATTCCAAACGGTGGCTAAGCGATCCTCAAAAAAAGCTCGTGCGTACCGTCGTGGCATATCCGAGGTGCGGGCCCAGCCAAAAAAAGCTCGCAGTCTCTGGATTGCCATCTCGATGTCATCGCCATTTTCTACAAATTGATGAAGCCTAATGGTCGCACACGTATGCCGCATGTCGTGCGGTGTAATACAACCGGCCCCGCGATACTGCTGAAGTGTTTGGCGTGCCTCGGCGGTGAGCTCACGTGTGATCGTGACAAAAATACCATTGACCTGGCGTAATGATAGTGGATTGCCTTCCAGCGAGGAAAATAAGTAACTGTGTCGGGTCGAGGGTCGGTAGCTCTCGACAAAGGTCCTGATGAGGCTGGCCAACGCTTGCGGTACGGGTAGCTGCCGGGCGGCATTGTTGTTTTTTAAGCTAGGTTGTTCCGGGCGTGGATCTCGCTGATACGGATTGTCGCCGACATTCAACCAGTTCACGGTTCCCACAGTTGGGGTGAAGCGCTTTTCGCTTTTTAATGCATCCATCGGCAGCACCAGGGTTTCACCGCGACGTAATCCAAGATGCAACATGAGTAGACATAATACGTAGTTACGCCAGCGTAACGTGTTGTTTCTAAAGGGGTTGCGTACCGAATACGGATCAATGATCTGGTAAAACTCATCCAGCACAGGACTTGGCAAGGCTCGGACAATCTCAGCCGGCGGTGCGGGCGCTATCCCCAGCGAGTCAAACAGCTTCTCCAGGCGCTCCAGACGCATGCTCAGCCGCCAAAGCATGTCGGGATCAGCATGACTCTTCACCAGGCGTTGAACACAACTTTTGACGAAAACGTAGGCCACACGCCAGTTGGGATGGTAGTTGGCTGCAGTCTGGGTGCCATGATTCCTGGCCGTGATGAAAAACGTCTCAAGACAGGCTTCCAGCTCATCGAATTTGAGCTCCGCAATCAAGCGATCAAGGCAGTCAGCCTGGTACAGCCGTTTGGCCGACTGGTACAGCTGTTCGATGACGGACAGCTGGGTTCGTAGTGTGGACGGCGCCAAGCTGGCACCGTCCAGTGAAGACCAGACTGTCGACCAATAGCGCGGTCGTCCACGGTCATCGGTCAGCAACCAACCAATGAGTCCGGATGGCACGGAATTGTCTTTCAAACGAACAATGGGCATAAGCGCAACAGCTGAAGCTGCTCCTTACGGTAGGACGCGTTGCAGTTGAGCCTAGGTAATTTCCTGTGTAACGCAACACTCACGAACAAGCCTTCCCTTCGCATAATGTATATTATGTTAAATCAAGTGGCTGTCGATGAAACTGATTCAATGCAGGTTCTCTTCAGGTCAACGACTACCGCTGCTTGTACAAGCCTAGAGCGGCGCTTTGAGAGCCATATCATCAATGCTCGTTCCGACCGCACTCGTTACCGCAGCCTGACAGATACGCAACTCCAGATCGTTCGCACGCTGAACGTTGCGCACCGAAGGTGAACTGAACGGGACGCCCTTGTTGATCACTTAAACAACGAAACCGCTGCAGTTGGGCCCTTGCGCTCTTGGGTCAGGATAAACAACACACCGACGATAGGAATAATCGCCGCCGCAAATGGAATCGCTTGTGCACCGAAATGGCTGTCAATGACTGCGCCACCAATCATTCCACCCAGGGCGTTGGCAACATTGAACGCCGAGATATTCGCCGTGGCTGCCAACTCCGGCGCTTTACCGCCGTAGTTCATCACCCGCATCTGCAGCGTCGGGACATTGGCAAATGAGGTTACACCAAAGGCAAAAACAGCCAACAGAAACGCGTATGGGTTGCTCGACACTAGGTACGCCACGACCAGCGACGCGATCATCGCCAAAGGCCAGCCAATCAGCGACAGACGCAGGTTGGCATCGGCGGTCCTGCCACCCAGGCTATTGCCGATGACCAGGCCAATCCCAACGATCATCAACACCCACGTGACGTTACCGCGATCGATGCTTGCAACTTGCTCGGCAAAGGGCGCCACGTAACCGTAGAACGTCATGAAGCCAACCCAACTGAGAACGGTAATCAGCAGGCTCGCCAACAAGTTACGGTCACGTAGCCCAGCCAGTTGCCCCATCACGGAGACGGCCTTTTCCTGTCCTTGTCGCTCGATGTTAGTGGCAATCGCCACGGCTGCCACTGCCCCCAATGCCGCGACCACAAAAAACGCTGCGTGCCACCCCAGCGCATTGCCAATCCACGCCCCTGCCGGCACACCCAGTACATTGGCCAGGGTCAGGCCAGCAAACATTTGGCCCACGGCACGCCCCGCCATCTGCGGCGCGACCAAACGCGTGGCAACTACCGCGCCGATCCCATAAAACGGGCCTTGGGTCAGGCCGGCCAGGACACGGCTGATCAGCAGCACGGTGTAATCCTGGCTGAGCGCGGTGATCAGGTTGGCGACGATAAACAGCACCATCAACCCCAGTAACACATTGCGTTTCTCAAAGCGCGATAGCCACAGGGTCAGCAAAGGCCCCCCCACGACAATGGATAGGGCATAGGCAGTGATCAACGATCCTGTCTGGCCTTCGCTGATCGCCAGGCTTTCAGCCACTTGCGGCAGGATACCGGCGATCACAAACTCCGCCGTACCAATGGCGAACGCCGCCAGCGTGAGGATCCATACTTGAAAAGGCATTTTGGTTGAGTCAGTCATCGGTGTTTCTCCACGGGTGCGGTTGGGGGGCTACCAGCTGTTTTCAGAAGAGGGGCCAGGGAAAACGGTCTCTAGCAACTGCCCGCCCGGGGTGCGCAAAAAAATCCGCTGCCACGGATTTCGTGGGGGCGAGTGCCCTCCTCCAGGTCAAAGACTTGAATCAGGAAGTCGCGGATAGCGCGAAGGTCGCGGGTTCGTAGGGTGACGTGATCGATATGCACGATGTCGTTCCTCAAGAGTGAATGCAGAAACGATATCCTTGAAGCCCAAGGCGTAGAATCCATTCAAAAGCACAATCATATTCAGGGAAATCCGGATAATGCTCTTCGAGAACCTCGCGCTGTTTTTATTGATTGTCGAGAAAGGCGGATTGTCGGCGGCAGGCCGCGAGGTCGGACTTTCGCCCACGTCTGTGTCGGAACGGCTCGGGGCTCTGGAAAGGCACTACGGCGCAACCCTGCTGACCCGTACGACACGTTCGATCAGCCTGACGGACGAAGGACGGATGCTGATGGAGGGCGCCCGGCGCCTGCTCGCCGAAGCTGAAGACATCGAGAGCAATATCAAACTGGGCACCGAAAGGATCTCGGGCCTGATACGCCTGAGCGTCCCCGTCGACCTGGGCCGCAACCGCATCGTGCCGATCCTTGATGACTTTCTGCAGGCGCATCCCAACGTCAGCCTCGACCTGAACCTGACCGATGGCTACCTGGATCTCGCGGGGCAAGGGATTGATTTCGCCATTCGATATGGCGCCCTGTCCGACAGCACCCTGCGCGTCAGAAAGCTCAGCGAGGGCCGTAGGGTCGTGTGTGCATCCCCCGCTTATCTCACGGCCCACGGCACGCCCCAACACCCATCGGACCTGGCGCAACAGCAGTGCATCCTGATGCGCTTTGGCAGCAGCATCCACCGTGAATGGCAGTTCCGCGCCGATGGTCGTACATTCAAGGTTCTGGTGTCGGGCAGGCGTATTGCCAATGACGGTGATCAGGTGCGCCAGTGGTGCCTGGCCGGTCACGGCATCTGTATCAAGTCCTACATCGATGTGCGTGATGACTTGGACGCAGGCCGACTGGTCGAGGTGCTGGAGAGCTACTCTCTGCCGGGCGTGGACTTGCAGATTGTCTACCCTTCCGGCCACGTAGTGCCGCGCCGGGTCAAACTGCTGATGGACGAAATCTCCTTGAAGCTGGCAACTTGAGCGCGCTCCAAGGAGATGTTTCAGAGTTGACCTGAGAGCTTGCGCCCTACTGAGCCCAGGCGGAAAAATCCGAGTAGCCACGTTCGGTACCGCCAAATAGCTCGGCACCTTCGAGACCCGCTAACGGGTACCCCTTCTCCAGCCGCAGAGGCAGATCCGGATTGGCGACAAACTTGCGTCCGAAGGCGACATAATCTGCGTAGCCTTTTTCCAGGACCCATTCTGCGAGTTCCAGGTCGTACTTACCGGCCACCACAATCGCATTGCGAAAGCGCTCGCGCACGGCTTGGCGGAAGTCCTCGGGAAACTTGGGGGCATCATCCCAGTCCGCTTCGACCAGGTGCAGGTAGGCAATGCCCTTGCCTTGCAAATAGCTGGTTGCTTCCAACAAGGTGGGCAGAATGTCCGGGCACGCCATGCCACGTGCCGTGAGAAACGGCGCAACGCGGATCGCCGTACGGGCGGCTCCCACTTCATCAATCACTGCATCCATGACTTCCTTGAGAAAGCGCAGGCGGTTCTCGCGCGATCCGCCGTACTCATCTGTACGAACATTAGACGTGGTACGTAGGAACTGGTCGATCAGGTAGCCGTTGGCCCCATGCACTTCGACACCGTCGAAACCCGCGGTCATGGCATTACGCGCAGCCTTACGATAATCGTCGACGATGGCGTGGATTTCGTTACGCTCCAGCGCCCGTGGTGTCGGGCACGGGGCCATGCTGCCGACAGCCGATTCGGCGTCCACTTTCCAGATGCTACCGTCAAACGCAATTGCAGACGGCGCGACCGGCAATTGGCCATTGTGGAAATCAGGGTGCGACATACGCCCTACATGCCACAACTGCAGGAAAATTCGCCCGCCAGCGGCATGCACCGCATCGGTCACCAGGCGCCAGCCGGCGACCTGTTCGTCACTGTAAATACCTGGGGTGAATGAATAGCCCTTGCCCTGGGGCGAGATCTGCGTGGCTTCAGTAACAATGAACGCGGCCGACGCCCGCTGTGCGTAATACACCGCGTTCATGGCGTTCGGCACATCGCCAGGCTGGGTACTGCGCGAGCGAGTCATGGGCGCCATGACTACACGGTTGGGGGTGTGCAGTTGGCCAACAACGCCAGGGGTAAAAAGTGTGGACATCAGTGTCTCCTCGTAGATAGTCGGTGGTGCCAATGACCACAGAATATCTATGAGGGGATTTCTTGATAATCGACTCAGTTCGGGAAATATATTCCGGTGAATCCGGATAATGCGATGGTAGGCAGACGCAAAGCCAGCATGATCAAAAGAAGGTGGGTAACTCAAGCGCCAAAATTAAAGGCAATAGAAATACGCGGACGCGTCCCTTCAAAACGTCTTACGGAATGCATCAGCCACGACGGGAACATAATGAACGTTCCGCTGGTAGCGGCATAAGTCGTACTAAAACCGGCGGTAAGACAATCTTCCACTCTCATGCGCAACGCAGGATTGTAGGTCGATGCAACCATACCGCGTGGGTCGATAAACTCCAGGTCACCGCCAACAGCCGGATCCTCCTCTCGCCCGCCCGCATCCACCCAATAAACCCCCGACCAAAATGCCCCCGGGTGGCCATGCAACGCATTGCTGTGGCCCGCCTGGTTAACGTTTACCCAGGCATTGAGTTTCCATGCAAAACTCGGTTCAGTTAAGCCGTACTGCTCGCTATGCACCGCCGTCAGTTGAGTGGCGAACTCCTTGGCAAAGCCGACCAACGCATCGCAGGCCTGCCCGCCCCATTCCGGGAAGTCGCTGGCCGACTGCCAGCCGCCGTCGTTACTACGCTGCGTGCCGCCCTGATCGCTCGCCATGCGACAGGTGATCAGGGTTTTGAGCTCTGCATTGAGTTCTTCTGCATCGGGGTACTGGAGACAGGCCAGGGGAGTTGCAAACAGTCGCCTGATGTTTATCAGCTCAGGGTTTACCGGGTTATTGCTGGAGTGCATTGAGCGTCGACCAAGTTGCGTTAATTGCAGCAGACCTTACCTGACGAACTAAAGCACATATGTAAACCTTTGTTAAAAATTTATGGACTTCAGTCAAACTACATAAGTTGATCAGCTTTCATCCCGCGGCTAACGATCACGCCTCAATCGCGCGAAGTTCGCAGGTAATTATCAACAGAAACAAGACCGGCTCCCGTGTTAACCCGGCAAACACCACAAAATACTCTGGATACGGTAAACCTATACTTCCAAAGTAATCACGAGACACTAAGTACTCTATAGATCTCAGCAACCACCTGCCTTGTTGCGTCTTCGATCGATCCTTCATTCCGACATAAAACCCAACCGTGATTCGCAACCGCTCGCTCGAACGCCTCGGTACACGCCACATGTTCTTCCAACCTATGGATCACCGTGCTGCTCAGCCCACGCCGTCGCGCCGCAGCCCTCGCCCATGAAACCCCAGGTGCGGTGACAATCCCCACATGCAAGTCCGGTACTTGCACGTTTCGGTCAATGTTCAATTGCAGAACCTCTGCAAACGGCACTATGCGGCGAAACGCTGCATCGGATGGGTACCAGCGATCAATCAACACAATGCTACCGGGTAGCTGTTTAGCCAGGACGTGTTGAGAAATCCACGCACGGCTGTCCGCGAGGCGTTCACAAATCTCCCACTCCAGGTCCCGCGAGGGATTTCTGACCAGCGTGTTAACGAGGGCCATTGTTTCCCGTCTAAAGGGATCGCTTTTTTTCTCGCACAGTCGGATGACCTTTTTGTTGTCCGCCCTTAGTGCTTTGGTAACGGCTTCCAACAGTGTGGTTTTGCCGGTGCCCTTGGGCCCATCCAGAGCAACAAACAGCAGACGATTCATTGCTGCAGTTCAACCAACCGCTGCTTGTAACTGTCGCGCACGCAGGCCTGTTTGTCGTCAGCCTTCCAGCAGTCGTTGCGGCCCTTGATCCAGCCACGTTGTTCGGCCTTGAGCATCTTGGCCTGGCTACCGGCCTTTTTCAGCGCGGCGCTGTAGGTGCTCGCCATTTGGCGATCAAGGGCGCTAAGCGCTTCGCTGGCGCAGATCAGCGTCTCTATTGAGCTGCTCAAGTTCGCGCTGCACTTGAACGAAGGTCCCGTCTGGGCGTGTGCGTCGAGGACAAAAATGGCCACTGGCAACAGCGCCGCTCGGATAAATAAATGCATGAGGGGGTTCCTAACGGTATTTGGTTCGCCTACTAGGATAAGCCTTGATGGATAATGTTTAACCGTCATGTCTTTAAAGCTCCAATGTCCAGGCCAGCAAAGTACTTGTGCGCAATAGTGGCATTTTAGCCAGCCGCTTTCGACATCATCTAACTCTCAAATCAGCTGTGGCACACGTTGCCCCCGGGTAAACTGCCGGCCTGATCCACTTCTTGAATAAAAGAGCCCCCATGAGCCACCTAGACTACACCCCCGACCTCGACCCCGACTCCATCTCATCCGACGTGATCGGCTTCAACGGCATCCTGGTCTCCACCCAAATCCCCGTGCGTGCCGATGGCAGCCTGGAGCTGGGCGATATCACCGTGCAAAGTGAATGCACCTTGCAAGCCCTCAAGGTCGCCCTTGAACGTGCAGGCAGCTCCATGGACCGGGTCATGCACTTGACCATCTACCTCACTGACATGGCCGATCGCGCCGCATTCAACGAGGTGTACAAGCGCTTCTTCGCCCAACCCTGGCCGGTGCGTGCGGCTATTGGCGTGGCCGCATTGGCGGTCGAAGGCATGCGCGTGGAAGTCACGGCGATGGCCGCCAAGGGCTGAGCCCGGCAGGTTATTGGGCATCCAGCGGGTGCCGGTCAGGCGATTCACGGCTACAATGCGCACCTCAACCGTGACAAGCCTGACTAAAAAAACTATGTCCTTGCCCAAGCATCATCTGGAATTGCTCAGCCCTGCCCGCGATGTCGCCATCGCGCGCGAGGCTATCCTGCACGGCGCCGACGCTGTGTATATCGGCGGCCCGAGCTTCGGTGCGCGCCACAACGCCTGCAACGACGTGAGCGAGATCGCCCAACTGGTGGAGTTCGCCCGTCGTTACCACGCCCGCGTGTTCACCACCATCAACACCATCCTGCATGACGACGAACTGGAGCCAGCGCGCAAGCTGATCCACCAGTTGTACGATGCCGGGGTTGATGCGTTGATCGTCCAGGACCTGGGCGTGATGGAGCTGGATATCCCGCCCATCGAGCTGCATGCCAGCACCCAGACCGACATCCGCACCCTGAACCGGGCCAAGTTCCTCGACCAGGCCGGGTTCTCCCAACTGGTGCTGGCCCGCGAGCTGAACCTTCAGGAAATCCGTGCGATTGCCGATGAAACCGATGCCGCCATCGAGTTCTTCATCCACGGCGCGTTGTGCGTGGCGTTCTCCGGGCAGTGCAATATTTCCCACGCGCAAAACGGCCGTAGCGCGAACCGTGGCGACTGCTCCCAGGCCTGCCGCCTGCCCTACACCCTCAAGGATGACCAGGGCCGCGTCGTCGCCTTTGAAAAACACCTGTTGTCGATGAAAGACAACAACCAGAGCGCCAACCTGCGCGCCCTGGTGGATGCCGGCGTGCGCTCGTTCAAGATCGAGGGCCGCTACAAAGACATGGGCTATGTGAAGAACATCACCGCCTATTACCGCCAGCGCCTGGACGAAATCCTCGAAGACCGCCCGGACCTGGCCCGCGCCTCCAGCGGCCGCACTGCGCATTTCTTCCTGCCAGACCCGGAAAAGACCTTCCACCGCGGCAGCACCGACTACTTCGTCAGCGACCGCAAGATTGATATCGGCGCCTTCGACACCCCGACCTTTACCGGCTTGCCGGTAGGTGTGGTGGAAAAAGCCGGCAAACGCGACTTGCAGGTAATCACCCACGAGCCGCTGTCCAACGGTGACGGCCTGAACGTGCTGATCAAGCGCGAAGTCGTAGGTTTTCGCGCCAATATCGCCGAGCCTAAAGGCGAGTTCGAAGAAGACGGCGAAAAGCGCTACCGCTACCGTGTCGAGCCCAACGAAATGCCGGCGGGCCTGCATCAACTACGACCGAATCACCCGCTCAACCGCAACCTCGACCATAACTGGCAGCAAGCGTTGCTCAAGACCTCGGCCGAGCGCCGGATTGGCGTGTCCTGGCAGGCGTGCCTGCGCGAAGACCAACTGCAACTGACCGCCACCAGTGAAGAAGGCGTGAGCGCCAGCACCACCCTGCCCGGCCCGTTCGGCGTGGCCAACAAGCCGGAACAGGCACTGGACACCCTGCGCGACCTGCTTGGCCAACTGGGCACCACCCAGTATCACGCCACGGCGATCGAGCTGGATGCGCCGCAGGCGTACTTCATTCCCAACTCGCAACTCAAGGCCTTGCGCCGCGATGTGATCGAAGCGCTGACCGTGGCCCGTGTCGAGGCCCACCCCCGTGGTGGTCGCAAGGCCGAAACCACACCGCCGCCGGTGTACCCGGAATCGCACCTGTCGTTCCTGGCCAACGTCTACAACCAGAAGGCCCGCGATTTCTATCACCGCCACGGCGTGAAGTTGATCGACGCAGCCTACGAGGCCCACGAAGAAACCGGTGAAGTGCCGGTGATGATCACCAAGCACTGCCTGCGTTTCTCCTTCAACCTGTGCCCCAAGCAGGCCAAGGGCGTGACCGGCGTACGGACCAAGGTCGCGCCGATGCAGCTGATTCATGGCGACGAAGTACTGACCCTGAAATTCGACTGCAAGCCTTGTGAAATGCACGTGGTGGGCAAGATCAAGGGCCATATCCTCGACCTGCCGTTGCCGGGCAGCGGTGTGCAGCAGCAGGTCGTGGGGCATATCAGCCCGGCGGACCTGCTCAAGACCATCCCCCGCGCACCGCACTGACCCACGCCCTTGTAGGAGCCGGCTTGCCGGCGATGGCGATCTGGAAGGCGCTATCGCCGGCAAGCCGGCTCCTACAAGGGGCGCCTGGATGGCGGCAGATCGTGTTCAGCACGCCACCACCAGCCTCGCTGCAACCCCGCCGCCGCTAGCAATATTGCCGCAACCCCCAGCCATTGGGCCCAGCCCAGACGATGCCCGTAGGCCATCCAGTCAACCAGAATCGCCGCAATCGGGTAGATGAACGACAGCGCCCCGGTCAATGCCGTCGGCAGCTTTTGAATCGCACCATAGAGCAGCACATACATCAGGCCGGTGTGCACCACCCCCAGTGTCAACAGCGCCGCCCAGGCATCAACCGGCGCCCAAAGGCTGTGCCACGAAACCAGCGGCACCAACAGCACCGCACCGGTACTCACTTGAATCAGCGCCAGAAGATGGGGCGGCACAGCCTTCAGGCGCTTGATGATCAGTGCGGCGATGGCATACAAAAGGGCCGCGCCCAGCGCCTGGGCCACACCCCACAGGTATTGATCACCGCTGCCCTGCTGCTCGCCATGGGCGGTGACGATAGCCAACATGCCCATGAATGACACGCTCAGCCACGCCAGGTTCTGTACGGTGATTTTTTCGCCAAGCAACAGCGCCGCGAGGATCACCAGCATAAATGGCTGAACGTTATAGACCGCCGTGCTGATGGCAATCGACGCCTTGGCATAGGACGCAAACAGCAACAGCCAGTTACCCACGATGGCCACGCCGCTCAACATGGCCCAGCCGAGTGTTGAATAACTCAGCCATGTACTGCGCAAATACCCCAGGCGCCAGCACACCAGCAACAGGGTCAAGGCGCCAATGACGCAACGCCAGAACACCACCTCAATGACCGACACGCCAGACACCAGCACGAACCAGCCGATCGTGCCGGAGATCAGCATGGCGCCGACCATTTCCCATGAGCCGCGACGTATGGATGTGTCCATGATTAAGCTCCTCGAATGAGGCTAAATTATGGCAATCTGCGTCGATCAGGCTCCAGCGCCTGAATAAGGCCAAAGGTAGTCAGCGCCTATTCTTATTAGGTGAAATAGCAGGTTTGGTTAAGGAGCCCAGGATGATTGATGTTATTGACCAACAACTGATTGCCGCCCTGATGGACGACTCGCGCTGCACGCTCAAGACCCTGGCGGGGATTACCGGCCTGTCCTCGCCCAGCGTTGGCGAGCGATTGCGACGCCTGGAGGAACGCGGTGTTCTGAAGGGCTATACGGTGGATATCGACCCCAAACACTTCGGCTATTTGCTGCAAGCCATCGTGCGCATCCGCCCCCTGCCCGGCCAATTAGAGGAAGTGGAGCGGCAGATCCAGGCAATACCGCAGTTTACCGAGTGCGACAAAGTCACCGGCGACGACTGTTTTATCGCACGGCTGCACGTACGCACCATGGACCAGCTGGATACCTTGCTTGACCGGCTCAACGGCTATGCCGAGACCAACACCGCCATCGTCAAGAAAACCCCGGTCAAGCGTCGGTTGCCGCCCTTGGATGGCGCGTAGAAGGCGGTACAGCTCAATCGGAGCTGACCTCTTCTGGGGCGTCGTCCCCATCAACCAGCGGCACCTGCGCATCATCCATCAACGATCCGGGGTCTTCATTGCCCGGGTCATTGATCGGCTCCTCTTCGGTTGGGGTATGCATGGCCCTAGCCGCCCTGGGTATCAATGTCAGCGTCGGTCTTGGGCTTGGGTTCGCGTTCGGGCTTGAAGTCCGGGCTGTACTCGTTGTCCCTGGCCACCTTGTCGGTGGCGGGTTGCGGGTCCTTGGGAGCCGTGGCCCCGTTGCTTGGAGTGGGCACTTTGCGGGCATCGTCAGCGATGGCTGGATCGTTCCTGCCGCTGGTTTGCAGGTCTTGGCTGTCATTAGTGCTCATGGGAACCTCTTTATTCGTTGGTGTAAGGTTAAGGTGCCGCGCGGCGGGATGAAGTTCAGTGCGCAGGCCCCATGCTGATCAATGGTCACCCCCCCGGGTTGTCTACCTGGATATAGAACGCAAACGCTGCCAGCAGCATCCAGAACACGGTGAACAACCACGGCGTGCGCACGGAAAACAGCAATGACTTGCGATAGCCCTTGTGCGACGACTCGGTCTCGCAGAACAGCGGCGACTCATCGTAGGCCAGGCCCATCACCGGCTCGCTGCGCAACAGTTCGCTCTGCTTGAAGTGCCAGTGGTCAATGATGTCGTAGGCCGCCCGGATGCCCGGCCAGGCATTGAGCGAGCTGAACACGCCAAGCATCGACAACATCAGCGGCACCACCAGGGTAAACAGCTTGCCCCACTCCGGGTTGAGGTTGCCCATGCAGGACACAAAGGCAATCACCAAAAACGACTGCGCCGTCAGGTAGGCATCGGTACGGTTGGCGAGGATGGTGGTTTCGTACTGGATTTCCCGACGATAGAAATCCAACCGGTCCTTGGGCGAGCCGAAGATCTTCGCGTTGTGTTCGGTGTGGTCGGCCAGCGCCGATTCCGGGCTGTGCGGGGAGATGATCCTGGGCACAATCGATATTCCTCAGAGTGCGTAATCCACTTAGAAGAACCGGCGGTGCGCGAAGTTCAGGTCAATCGCCTGCACCGTTATGAAGCAAATGCTGCGCCTATCACGCACCACGCTTGCCCAGGCCGCTCCAGTAACGGGCTGATACACCGTGTAATCCCAATAAACACGCTTGCGGCACAGCCATTGCTTTACTCCTGCTACTCCCTACTTGCCAGGGTGAACACAGGAGCAACTGTTACCCCCCGACTCAGAGCCGACTCCACAAGAAAGTAAGGACAAGGTCCGTTGGCGCCAAAAGCCACGGGCTCATAACAATGCGTTTTCTAAAGCGGCAGTGCCTGCAGCGTTTTACCCGGCACTGACAAGGTAATTGGAATGGCTCGATCTTTCTTCGATGAAATGAATGACGCAAATGGCGTGTGCCGTGCGCACTACCAGGATTTTTCCCGCTGGCTGGCCAACACGCCGCCGGAACTGCTGGCCCAGCGCCGCCGCGAGGCCGACCTATTGTTCCACCGCGCCGGGATCACTTTCACCCTGTACGGTGACGAGCAAGACACCGAGCGCCTGATTCCCTTCGACATCATCCCGCGCAGCATTCCCGCCAGTGAGTGGAGGGTGATCGAACGCGGCTGTATCCAGCGGGTCAATGCGCTGAACATGTTCCTCGCCGATATCTATCACGACCAGCGCATTATCAAGGCCGGGATCATTCCCGCCGAGCAGGTGCTGGGCAATGAAGGCTATCAAAAGGCCATGATCGGCCTCGACCTGCACCGTGATATCTATTCGCACATCTCCGGTGTCGACCTGGTGCGCGATGGCGACGGTACGTATTACGTCCTCGAAGACAACCTGCGCACCCCCAGCGGCGTGAGCTACATGCTCGAAGACCGCAAGATGATGATGCGCCTGTTCCCGGAAGTATTTGCCAAGCAGCGCATCGCGCCGGTGGACCACTATCCCAACCTGCTGCTCAAGACCCTGAAAAGCGCCAGCCGCCTGGACAGCCCCAATGTGGTGGTGCTGACCCCCGGGCGCTTTAACAGCGCGTTTTTCGAACACGCGTTCCTCGCCCGGGAGATGGGCGTCGAGTTGGTCGAAGGTGCCGACCTGTTCGTGCACGACCTCAAGGTGTTCATGCGCACCACCGACGGCCCGAAACCCGTGGATGTGATCTACCGGCGCATCGACGACGCCTTCCTCGATCCCCAGGCCTTCAACCCCGAATCCATGCTCGGCGTGCCCGGCCTGGTGGCCGCCTACTGCGCCGGCAATGTGGTGCTGGCCAATGCCATCGGCACCGGGGTGGCCGACGACAAATCCATCTACCCCTATGTGCCAGAGATGATTCGCTTTTATCTGGATGAGGAACCGGTGTTGCAAAACGTACCCACCTTCCAGTGCCGCAAACCCGATGAACTGTCCCACGTACTGGCGCACTTGCCCGATCTGGTGGTCAAGGAAACCCAGGGTTCCGGCGGCTACGGCATGCTGGTGGGCCCAGCCGCCTCGGCGGCCGAGATCGAGGACTTCCGCCAACGCATCAAGGCCCGGCCCCATGCCTATATCGCCCAACCGACCCTGAGCCTGTCCACCTGCCCGACCTTTGTCGAAAACGGCATCGCGCCACGGCATATCGACCTGCGCCCGTTCGTGCTGTCGGGCAAGGAGACCCGACTGGTGCCAGGCGGCCTGACCCGCGTGGCATTGCGTGAAGGCTCATTGATCGTCAATTCGTCGCAAGGCGGCGGAACCAAGGACACCTGGGTGGTGGAGGGCTGAGTATGCTGAGTAGAACCGCCGCAGATCTGTATTGGATGTCGCGCTACCTGGAACGCGCAGAGAACCTGGCGCGCATGCTGGAGGTCAGCTATTCGCTGTCGCTGATGCCCCAGGCCGGGCGCAGTGATGGCCTCGATGAACTGGCGATGTCGCTGCTCAGCAGTGGCACCCTGGACAACTACCTGGAGCGCCATCAACAACTGGACGCCGAGCGCATGCTGCACTTTTTCGCCCTCGACGAAGAAAACCCGGCCAGTATCTACAACTGCCTGCGCGCCGCCCGGGGCAATGCCCATGCGGTACGTGGGCGGATCACCGCCGACATGTGGGAAAACCTCAACGCCACCTGGCTGGAAATGCGCAGCATCGCCGCCGGCGGACTGGCCCGCCATGGCATCAGCCACTTCTGTGACTGGGTCAAGCAGCGTTCGCATCTGTTCCGGGGGGCCACGTCCGGCACCATCATGCGCAACGATGCCTATCGTTTTATCCGCCTGGGCACCTTTGTCGAGCGCGCCGACAACACCTTGCGCCTGCTGGATGCGCGTTACGAGATGTTCGGCGAGGAGTCCGAAGAAGTCAGCGACCTGTCCGCCCGCGGCTACTACCAGTGGAGCGCCCTGCTGCGTGCCTTGTCGTCGTTCGAGGCCTACACCGAGCTGTACCCCAATGCGCTGAATGCGCGTTCGGTGTCGGAGTTGCTGCTGCTGCGCAGCGATGTGCCGCGCTCATTGCATGCGTGTATCGAGGAGTTGAGCCATATCCTCGCCGACCTGCCGGGCAGCTACGGCCGCACGGCCCAGCGCCTGGCGGCGGAGTTTGAAGCGCGGCTGCGCTACACCGGTATCGATGAGATTCTCGAAGAAGGCCTGCACAGCCGGCTGACCGAGTTTATCGACACCGTGCGCGAACTGGCGCGGGCGATCCACAGCTCCTACCTGGAGGTGGTGTAACCCCCACATCCCCCCAGCCTGACAGCCGTGCGCGTTCTCCTGTGGGAGCTGGCTTGCCGGCGATGGCGGCAGGTCAGCCAATAGATTTATCGACTGATACACCGCCATCGCGGGCAAGCCCGCTCCCACAGGCGCGATGTTTGTTCCAGGCATATAACTGTCAGTTTGGATCATTGATCCCATCTCGCGGCTGCTCTTATGGTTGCCAGACACTCATAAGAACAGGTACAGACCATGTCCGAAGCTCTGCAATTATCCAGCCCGGCCGCCCATACCCTAAAGCGCTGGCACACCATGCTGGCCACTGCCGACCTCAAAGCCCTGCCCGAACTGCTGGCGCCGGATGCCGTGTTTCGCTCGCCCATGGCGCATACCCCCTACCCCGGCGCACCCGTGGTGTCGATGATTCTCAACACCGTGTTTACCGTGTTTGAAGACTTCCAGTACCACCGCGAACTGGCCAGCGCCGACGGCCACAACGTGGTGCTGGAGTTCAGCGCGCGGGTGGGCGACAAGCAGCTCAAGGGCATCGACCTGATCCGCTTCAACGAACAGGGGCAAATCATCGAGTTTGAAGTGATGGTCCGCCCCCTGAGCGGGCTACAGGCCCTGGGTGAAGAAATGGGCCGGCGCCTGGCGCCGTTCCTGGCCAAGGCCAAGGGCTGACCTTCAGCGCCCGAGGAACTCCAGCAGCCGGGCGTTGACCTGCGCGCCCTGCTCCACCTGGATCCAGTGCCCGCAGTTGGCCAGTACCTGCTGCTGCAACTGCGGCACCACCTGGGGCATGCGCTTGAGCGTATGGGCCTCAAACACTCCCACAGGATCACGGTCGCCGATCAGGAACAACGTCGGTTGCAGCACCTGCCGGCCCGCCAGGAACTCGGTGCGCTGCCAGTTGCGCTCAAAGTTGCGGTACCAGTTCAACGGCCCGCGAAAACCCTTGGCGAAGGTTTGTACATAAATATCCAGGTCGTGCTGGCTGCACCAGGCGGGCAAGGCGCCAGGCAATGCAACACCTTCCAGCAAGGTGGCCGTGGCCGGTTTCTGCTGCAGGAATACATCCTGGTCCTGCATAAACAGGCGCAAGCTGCGCTCGATATCCGCCTCCAGCTCCTGTTCGGCCACGCCGGGCTCCTGGAAATACAGGATGTAGTTGAACCGCTCGGCATACAGCTCGCGCATGATCTCGATCACCGGCCTGCGGGAACGACCGGCGAAGGGCACCGACATCGTGACCAGGGCGCTGATGCGCTGCGGCTCCAACAAGGCCAGGTGCCAGGCCACCACCGCGCCCCAGTCATGGCCGACCATCACCACCCGGTGATGCCCGAACAGGTCCATGGCACCCTGGATATCCGCGCACAGGGTCAGCAGGTCGTAGTCGGCAATGGCTGCGGGGGCGCTGCTGTGCCCGTAGCCGCGCATCTGCGGCACGAACACGCGATAGCCAGCAGCAGTCAGCGCCGGTATCTGCTGGCGCCAGGAGTGCCAGCACTCGGGAAAGCCGTGGAGCAGCCACACCGGCGGGCCGCTCTCGGGGCCGGCGATGTGCAGGCACAATTGAATACCGTTGACCTGGATCGTCTGTTGTTCGATAGCACTCATCGCACCGCTCCATCAGGGGACTGCTGCAGACTGCCCCAGCGGTACGGCCTGCGCCAGCATCATTGATGGGGCAAATACCTCAGGTCACCGACCACCAGCGCGGCAGCAGTGGCCGCACCTTGGGTTCGGCAAAACGGTCATCGATCAGCATCACTACCCCTTGGTCCTGCTGGGTGCGAATCACCCGGCCGGCCGCCTGTACCACCTTCTGGATCCCGGGATACAGGTAGGTGTAGTCGTACCCCGCACCGAAGATTGCGCCCATGCGCAGCTTCATTTGCTCGTTGACCGGATTGAGTTGCGCCAGGCCCAGGGTGGCGATAAAAGCCCCGATCAGGCGCGCGCCCGGCAAGTCGATACCCTCACCGAACGCCCCGCCCAGCACGGCGAACCCCACGCCCTGGCTGTGCTGGGTGAACTGGTCAAGGAACGCCTGGCGTTCGGCCTCGGTCATGCCCCGCGATTGATGCCAGGTTGGGATCGACGGATGCCGCTCGGCCAGTAATTGCGCCACTTGCTGCTGGTAATCGAAGCTACTGAAAAACGCCAGGTAGTTGCCCGGCGTGCGTTCAAACTGCTCGGTGATCACTGCGACGATGGGTGCCAGGGACGCCTGGCGATGCACAAAGCGCGTGGAGATGCGGTCGATGATGCGCACCTGCAACTGTGCGGCATCGAAGGGCGATTCCACGTCGACCCACGCGGTATCCGCCGGCAGGCCCAGCAGGTCGGCGTAGTAATGCCGGGGGCTGAGGGTCGCGGAAAACAGCACGCTGCTGCGGGCGGCCGTCAAGCGTGGGCGGATAAACTCGGCCGGCACCACATTACGCAGGCTCAAGCGCGAGAAGCGACGCTTGGCCAGTGGATCGCGCTGGCTGATATCAAAAATAAACTGCTCGTTGAACAGCTCCGCCACCTTGGCGAACTGCAAGGCCTCGAAGTAAAAGCCTTGCAGCTCGCCCGTGAGCGCCTGCGGGTGATCGTTGAAATACTCGCCCATGGCGCTGGTGCACAGGGCCAAGGCCTGCAACAGCTTGTCCGGTTTGCTCGGATAGGCCTGATACACCGTGACCTGCTCTTTGTGCAGCGCGTTCCATTCACGGTTGAGCCGCTGCAACGGTTTGCGCAACGGCTCGGGTGCGCTGTCGCGCACGGTCTTCAGGGCAAATTGATCGAGGTCGGCGCTGTACATCGCGCGGCCCCGCTCCACCAGGTTATGGGCTTCGTCCACCAGCACCGCGACCCGCCATTGGTTGAGCTGGGCCAGGCCAAACAGCATTGCGCCAAAATCGAAGTAATAGTTGTAGTCGGCGACCACCATGTCGCACCAGCGCGCCATTTCCTGGCTCAGGTAATACGGGCACACCCCATGGGCCAGTGCCACCTCGCGCAAATGGCGCTGGTCCAGCAGCCGCACCTGGGCTGCCGCCTCGCGCGCGGCGGGCAGGCGATCGTAAAAGCCCTTGGCCAGCGGGCAGGAATCGCCATGACAGGCCTTGTCCAGGTGCTCGCAGGCTTTGTCCCGCGCCACCAACTCCAGCACGTGCAACGGCAGGTCGGCACTTGCGTGCAGTATCTGCACCGCGTCCAGCGCCAGTTTGCGGCCAGGGGTCTTGGCCGTGAGAAAGAACAGCTTGTCCAACTGCTGCGGCGCCATGGCCTTGAGCACCGGGAACACCGTGCCAATGGTTTTACCGATCCCCGTGGGCGCCTGCGCCATCAGGCAGCGTCCGGTGCTGACGGCCTTGTACACCGACTCGGCGAGGGTCCGCTGGCCCAGGCGAAAGCCCGCGTGGGGAAAGGCCAGGGCCTTGGTCGCGGTATCGCGGGCCAGGCGCCGCTGTGCCTGTTGCTCGGCCCAGTCGAGGAACAACCCACACTGGCGATTGAAGAACGTCTCCAGCTCATCAACCGCACACACCTGGCGGATCACGGTTTCGCGCTCGCTGACGATATCGAAATACACCAGCGCCAGCTCGATCTCAGGTATCCCCAGCTTGCAGCACATCAGCCAGCCATAGACCTTGGCCTGGGCCCAGTGCAGTTGCCGGTGGTTGGCCGGTTGCGCATCCAGGTCGCCACGGTAGGTCTTGACCTCTTCCAGCACATTGCGATCCGGATCATAGCCATCAGCGCGGCCGCGCACGGTCAACTGTTGGTAGAGACCTTCCAGGGCCACTTCACTCTGGTAGTGCGCACTGCGTCGGGAGGCCACGGTGCGATGGCCGAGCATGCCTTCCTGGGCACTGGGCGAGGGGGTAAACCGCAGATCGAGGTCACCCACCTTGGCCGTGAACTCGCACAGTGCCCGTACGGCAACGGTGTAGCTCAAGCGCCCTGCTCCGCCCAGCGTACGTAACACACGGTGACCGGCATCTGGTGTTCGCTACAGAACTCCAGCCAGCGCAATTGGTTGTCCTGCAGGCGGTCGCCCGGGCCTTTGACTTCGATCATGCGATAGGTTTTTTGCGCCGGCCAGAACTGGATCAGGTCCGGCATCCCGGCGCGATTGGCGCGGATATCCAACAACAACCGGTCGAACCAGTGCCGCAGGTGCGCGGCGGGCAGGCAATCGAGCGCCTGCTCGAGCAGCTCTTCGCTCAACACATTCCAAAATACAAAGGGCGACTGGATCCCCCACTTTTCGACGTAGCGCTGGCGGATCGTGGTTTTGTAGCGCTCGTCGTGCAGTTGGTCCAGGCACGCGGCAAATAGCTCGGCGCGGCGCTGCTGGAAGTCCTCACTGTGCAAATCCACCGGCCCGCGCTGGAACGGGTGAAAGAACGAGCCGGGCAACGGCGCGAAGATCGCCGGCCAGCACAACAGCCCGAACAGCGAGTTGACCAGGGTGTTCTCCACGTAGTGCACCGGCCCCTCTTCATCTCCCAAATGCGCCTGCACGCAGAACTCCACGGCCGCCAACGGTTGCGGGAACGGCAGTTCCAGGTCCAGGCGCTGGATCACCTGGGGTTTGGGCTTGGGCAACGCCGGCTCGCCCAGCTTGCGCCGCAACCGCGGCAAAACCCGCAACAGGTGCTGCTGCTCGGCCGCGCTTTGTGGCGCGACCTGGGCCTCCAGTGCCAGGGCCATGGCCTGGGCGAAATCCTCCTGGCGCTCCAGTACGCGGATCAGCCGTGCACGAGCGCCGGGGTAGGCACAATCGCGGTAGATCACCTCGGCCAGGGCCAGTTCGGCGAGCCGCTCGCAATGCTGGCCAACCTGGAACAACAGCTTGGCCCGACGTTTTTCCAGCCAGGGGTTATCGGTGGCCAAGGTGGCTATTTGCGCCAGCACAGCCTCCAACGGTTCGCCCGCCTCGAACGTCTGCTGGCATTGGTGCAGGAACAGCAGGCCAGATACATCGTCGCGATGGCGCAGCCCGCGGGATTCGGCGCAGAACTCGACCTTTTCGTAGGTGTAGATCCCCAGGTCCGCCAAGACAAACTCCGACCAGTCCTGGTACAGGTTGCCGAAGAACATCAGGCGCAGGCGCTCACATAGATCCATCACCGTGAGGCTGTACAGGCGCTCGTCCAGCTGCGGGGACCACTGCGCAAACGTACGCGGCTCGGTGAATTGGCTGGACAGGCCGGGCAGCCAATCGGACTTCTTGCCCCTGGGCTGCTCGATCCATGGCTTGAACGCTTGCAGTACCTCGCCTTTTTGCAACTGCCCCCACAGCTCATCAAGCGACAGCAGCCCCTGCTCGCTGACCCAACCGTAAGCCAGCAACGGCTGCACGGCCACGTCAACCGGGCCGATCTCGCCGTAGTTGAGCTTGCTCGCCCGAAAATGCACGCCCTTGCGCATCACCATGCGCACCAGCAACGCCTGGGCCGGTTGCGGCAACTGGGCGAACTGCGCCATGAAGCGCTGCTCCTGTTCGTCCAGCACATCGGCATAGCGCTGCCCCAGCCAGTCGAGCACTTGCCGGAAGTTATGCAGGTAGTAGAACGGGTCTTCGAGGGGATTGGACATGACGGGCACTTGGACAAACACTGGTTATGCATACAGAGTGCCGTCCCAAGGCTTGCGTTGCAATGGCTAATAGATCAGTGGCGCACGCAACTTTTTGCATAAAAGTGATCAGATGGGGGTGGATCCGCGTAACATTTGTTGCCCGCAGCCGTTGAGCACGGGGTTTTCGAAGGATGAGAGTAAGGGTTATGAACATGAAGAACTGGGGCCTGCCGCTGGCCGTACTGACGTTTCTGGCATTGGCCGGTTGCTCGACGCCGACCGTCGTGACCTTGCAGAACGGTACTCAGTACCTGACCACAGACACGCCGAATGCCAAGACACCCGATGGTTTCTACGAATTCACCGATATCGCCGGCAAGCGCGTACGGGTCAAGGCGGCGGATGTCGCAACCGTGCGCAAGGAAGACTGACCGCATAACCGTAGGAGCCGGCTAGCCGGCTCCTACGGGTTGTTTCAGGTGATGACGAACGCCTCTGCCGACAGGCTGCCAAGCCCGACCCCCACCAACGTCACCGAGTTATCGCCAAACGTCAGCAACGTATCGCTGCCCACTGCTTTGGCATGGTCGAGGTAGTTGTACTGCCCGTCCACCCCCGCCACCCCCATGAACACCAACTTGTCTGTCGACTGGTAGCCCAGGATCCGGTCCTGGCCAAAGTCGCCGTCGAACAGGAAGGTATTACGCCCGCCGCCCGCTTCCAGCAGGTCATTGCCAGCCCCGCCGACCAGCACATCGTTGCCTTTGCCGCCGATCAGATGGTCATTGCCGTCCAGGCCAAACAACCACTGCCCGCCATCGCCGGCCTTGAGCACATTGGCACCGGCATCGCCCTTGAGCGACGCCGCGTAGGCCGTCAGGTCCTTACCCGCCAGCAACCCCTTGTCGGTCACGCTGTGGGTCACCTCCTTGCTGAACAGCAACAGATAGCTTTCCTTGCTCACTATCGCGCCCATGTCACGGGTCATGCTGATGCCGCCTTGGCCGTCGCGGACATACAGGGTGCCTGCACCGTCGTTGGCCACCTCGACGTTTTTCAGTGACTGCTGCAGGTCCAGGGTGTTGAACCCCTTGCCGCCCAACATGATGTTGTAGCCACCGCCATCACGGAAAGTATCGTTGCCTTCGCGGCCTTCCAGGTAGTCGTTGCCCCGGCCGCCCTGGATCAGGTCATTGCCGTCGCTGCCGATGATGAACGTGCTGCCCTTGTGCGCTTCGGCATTGCGGTTGAGGTCTTGCACCCAGGTAGTGGCGCGCGCCGGGTCCGACAGGTTGGCGACGATGATTGTCGAATCACGGCTGGTCAGGTCATAGAACTTGGATTCAAGGATGCGGCTCATGCCATCGCCATAACCGGTGGGTAAATGGGAGATCCATGTCGGCAGGTTGAGGATGGAAAACGGCAGGATGTTCCACAGCGTCGAGGCGTAGTGGTCGTTGAAGCTGACGATGTTATCGGCGCTGGATTCGTGGGGTTTATCGTGGGCCCAAAGCGAGGCCCCCGTGAACGAGGAGCCGTCGAGGGCGCGATAGACCGGGTCGTTTTCGTAGCCGATGTTCAGCACCTTGTCGCCGCTGCTCTGGGTCGGCGAGGCATAGGCCACGTAGTTGGCGTCCTGGTAGAACCCCGCCCAGTTGTCGTTGCTCAAATCCGCCATGCTGTTGACTGCCAGGCCACCGAGGCTATGGCCGCTGACCACCACATCCTGGCCGCTGAGCCCCTGTGCACTGGCATACGCGGCGACTTTGCCAAGCAAGCTGCCAAACGCTTGGCCCGCGTAGTTTTTTGCATAGTCCGCAGGACCGAACGCTGCCAGCAAGTCACTGATCACATCGCCGATGGAATCAAGGATCAGGTTTTCCCTGGGGCCCGAAGTCCCACGGAAGGCGATGCCGATTTCCAGCAGTTTGCCGGCGTCATCGTACTTGCCCAGGACCTCGACCTGGGCGCTGGTATAACCGGCTTTTTCGCCAAAGAACGTGCCCCGGGCGTCGACCTTGCCGCCATACTCAAGGGTGCTGGCGCTGATGGGCGTCCAGCCGGCCTTTTGCACGGCGTCGAGGGCGGCCTTTTCCGAGTCGGGGTTCCACGGGATCCCGGGAATCACGCCTTGGGAATGGGTGCTGCCAATCAAGGCCTGCACCAGGGTGGCCGGCAAACCCAGGCCCAGGCCGTGCTGCTGGTACCCCACGGCAAAGCCGTTATCCAGGTTGTGGTAGGAATACAAGGTGATCGCCATGGCATCGGCGAACAGTGCTTTGGAGTCCTCGGTAGTAAGGTTTTTGTAGTCATAGACACCCATGGTATTGCCTCTCTTTTGTTGGAATTGTCGAGAAAGCCAAAACAGTTGGAATGCTGTAACGGTGGGAGCAAACCTGCTCCCACCGTTTGGAGCTGCGGTGTTTAGAAGGCCCAGTCGAGGCTCAAGCCCACGCCGTGGATTTTCTCCTTGCTGGCCAGCAGGCCGTTGTAGTCGAAGTTCACCCGCGCATCCTTGGTCAGCGCCAGGCTGGCGCGCGCGCCGACCAAGGCCGCGTCGCGCACCATCGGCGAGCTTTCCACGGCAAACGCGGTACTGCCTGAAGCAAACGCCAGGTGGCGCTCGGAATCGGTGGTGCTGAGGTTGTGCTGCCAGCCCAGGGTGCCGGAAACGTCCAACGCCTGATGGTCGCTGAGGTTGAAGGTCTTCAACGCCCGCACGCCGAGGGTGCTGAGCACCAGGTCGCGGGTGTCATCGCCGCCCTTGAGCGCTGCTGCATCGCCTTTCTCGCTGAAGCCGTCGCTGTCCAGATGCACATAGGCCAGGTTGGCGAACGGCTCCAGCGCCAGCGGTTGCAGGTTCAGGCGATAAGCCGCTTCGGTGAAGAGCTGGGTGCTACGGGCATCGACCTTGGCTTTCTGCTTGCCGGCGACTTCGCCGTATTGCAGCTCACGTTTCACATCAGCGCGGTGCCAGCTGTAGGTCGCCCCGCCGCTCAGGCGCCAGGCGCCGATGTCGTGACCGGCATAGGCGCCAAAGTGGTAGCTGTCCACCGATGCCCGCGAATGGGTGCCATCGCCCATGTTCAGCGAGGTATCGCTGTAACCGGCGACCAGGCCCAGGCGTGTATCTTCGTCCAGCGCACCGTCCACACCCGCCAGCAGGCCGCCGATGGAGGTGGTGTAGCCCGCCGTATCGCTGGCGCTGTCGGTTTTACCCCAGGCGCCAAGGGCCTTGACCCAGACGTTGCCGCGCGTGTCGATGGTTGGTGGCGAGGAGCCCATTTCACCCTGTTGCAGGCGCTCGCCCACCGCTTCACGCAGGTAGCGGTTGTCATTGACCAGCGCGGTTTCCAGGGCTGGGTAGATTTCCCCCGACAACTGTTGGAACGCCCCTTGCGCCGAGGCCGCACTCGGTGCCAGCAGCAGGCTTTCATACACCCCGTTACCCGCGCCCAGTTGCTCGGCAGCCGCCGCCACCGCGCGTTGGTTATCGGTCGCCGCGACGCTGGCGAAGCTGTTGGCCGTGCGCGCAACATCCAACTGCACGCCGTTGGCGCCGTAGTTCAGGTTGCCGCCGACAAACAGGTAGTTGGGCAGTACCGAGGCAAAGCTGCCGGTAATTCCCCCGGCCGCCTGCAGGATGTTGTACTGGCGACCGATCAGGCTTTGCGCCTCGGGCTGGCTGAGCAAGGTCGGGCTGTTTTCCAGGGCCAGGGTCACGGTGCCGCCGTTGAGGGTGGCCTTGCCACCGGCGACGATGCGGTCGCTGCTGATAGTGGACAGCTCCACCGCATAGGTAGAACCCGCGTCGAAGTTGACATCCCCAGCCACGTTCAAGGTGCCGATGGAGTTACCCGGCGCGACCGTACCGCCGCTTTTCGCGTGCAGCGCGCCGATGCTGCCGGAGCCGCCCAACACCCCGCTGTTACTCACCGTGACTTGCGATGCCAGCGAGCCATTGACCGCCAACAGGCCTTGATTGACCACGGTTGGCCCGCTGTAGGTGTTGTTGCCGGTCAGCACCAGCGTCCCAATGCCCTGCTTGGTCAAGCCGCCGTGACCGGCAATGTCATTGCTCCACACATCCCGCCCGCAGTGCACATCGTCACACACGCGCTGGGTGGGCTTGCCGGCGTCAACCACCGCCCCAACCCCCGGCAAGTCCGCAACAAACTGGCCGCTGCCATAGCCACCGTCGATACGGAACTGGGCCGGGATATCCTCGGCGGTGATAAACATTCCCGGTCCGCTGACCGCCTTGCCCAGGTTGATCATGCCCCAGCCGTACAGTGCGTCGATGCCCGGTGCGCCAAGGTCGGTGGCGGTGGTCTTGAGCAGCGTGGAAATCTGCTCGCCGCTCATGTACGGGAAACGCTCCATCAACACGGCGGCCGCGCCTGCCACATGGGGCGCAGCCATAGAGGTGCCGTTTTTGTTGTTCCAGCCCAGGGTCATGTTATCGACCGTGGTACCCACCATCACCGAGCTGTAGATCGCCGTGCCCGGCGCCGACACGCAGAAGCTGGCGGCATAGCCACAGCGCGACGAGAAGGTGCTGATCACATAGGGGTTGGGGCTGTTGGCATCCGGGTTGCGTTGCAATGCGGCCACCGACAGCCAATTGGGCGCGATCTCGGGCACAAAATACGCCAGGCCGGAGATCGCATCGGGGTTGTTCAGGTTGTAGTCGTTGCCGGCTGCGAAGATCGTCAGCACCCCGCTGCGCGCCGCGTTGATCGCCCCGGTATAAGCCCCGCCTGGTGCGGTGCCCAACAGCGGCTTGATCTGGTCGAACTGCGCCTGCGCATCGCTGAGAGCAAAATGGGGGAACGCCGGGTCCTTGCCGCCCTTGGCAAACTGATCGCCAATGCCGATGCCCCAGCTGTTATTGATGATGCGTGCGCCGTTGGCCACCAGGCTGTCCCAACCGGCCTGGTACACCGCACCGTCGTTACCCAGGATGATCCCGTCTTCGGGGCCGGGGTCGCCGTTTTCGGCGCTGAGGATCTGTGCGTTGTAGGCCACGCCGTGCATCGGCCCGCCGTTACGGTCGCCGGCGGCAATGCCCCCGACATGGGTGCCGTGGTCGCCCAGCTTGCCGTTGGAACCCAGGGACGGTGTGCCGTCGTAGCGGAACGGGTCACCGGCCTTCACCGGGATATACGGGTCGGTGTACTGGCGGATCCCTTCAGTGACCAGGGTCTGTACCTTGCCCGGGCTGGAGAACTCAGGATGCAGGGCGTATACCGGCTGGTCGAAAATCCCCAGCTTCACGCCCTTGCCGCTGTAACCGGCGGCATATGCCACATCGGCATTGACTGCGCCCAGGCCCCAATCGGCCTTGAACTCATTGCTGCGCCAACTGGCGACATCCCCCAGCTTGCCGGTTTCGACGTAGGGTGCGGCCTGGGCGGTACCCAGGCTGGCCAGGCAACACAGCAACGCGCCGTATGGCACGCGACTCAAGGCCTTGAGCGGGTAGCCCGGGCCTGTTGGGATGGCGGAGTGAAACCCTCGTTGTTTTGCGTTCACGGTGACCTTCCTTAGTTTCATTGCGTTTGTTGTTCTTTTTGTTGGCGCGCTTCAGAACTGCCAGTCGAGGCTCAGGCCCACGCCCTGGTTGCTCTCCTTCGCACCCAATTGGCCGCTGTAGTCGAGGTTGACCCGTGTGGTGTCGCTCAGTGCCAGGCTGGCCTTCAAGCCCACCAGCGCGGCATCGCGCTGAAGCGGTGTGCTGCGCACGGCAAACGAGGGGCCGCCTGCGACGAACGCCAGGTGTTCCTCGGATTCAACCGGCGTGAGGCTGTGCTGCCAGCCGAGCGAGCCGGAGAGTTCCAACTGCTGGCGGTCATTCAGAGGCAGGGTCTTGAGAGCGCGCAGGCCCAGGGTGCCGAGGGTCGCGTCGCGGCGATCACTGCCCCGTTGCAGGGCGGCGCCATCGCCTTTCTCATGGAAACTTTCGCTGTCCAGGTGCACATAGGCCAGGTTGGCAAACGGTTCCAGGGCCAGCGCTTGCAGGTCCAAGCGGTAGGCCGCCTCGGTGAACACCTGCAGGCTGCGCGCATCCAGCTTGGCTTTTTGCTTGGCGCTGACGTCAGCGTATTGCAGGTCGCGCTGCACATCGCCGCGATGCCAGCTGTAGGCGCCGCCCACACTCACACGCCAGTTGCCCAGCTCACGCCCGGCATAGGTGCCCAGGTGATAGCTGTCGACATCGGCCGACGCATGGGTGCCATCACCCATGTTCAGCGAACTGTCGCTGTAGCCCGCCATCACACCGACGCGGGTCTGTTCGTCCCATTGACCATCGACCCCCAGCAGCATGCCGCCGATAGAGCGGGTGTAACCAGCATATTCACTGCTGCTGTCGGCCTTGCCCCAGGCGCCGAGGGCCTTGATCCACAGGTTGCTTTCGCCGGTGGCAGGCACATGGCGCAGGCGCTCACCGACGGCATCGCGCACATGGCGGCTGTCATTGATCAACATCGCGCCGACTGCCGGGTAGATCTCGCCGGACAACTGCTGGAAGGCCTGGCGGGCCACCACACTGGAGTCGGCACTCAGCACGCTTTCATACACCGGGTTGCCGGCCCCCAACTGCTCGGCTGCAGCGGCCACGGCGCGCTGATTGCGGGTCGCCGCGACGCTGGCAAAGCTTGCGTCATTGCGCGCGATGGCCAGTTGCACGCCATTGGCGCTGTAGTCGAGGTTGCCACCGAGGAACAGGTAGTTGGGCAATACCGCACCGAAACTGCCGGTGACCCCACCCGCCGCCTGCAGGATGTTGTACTGGCGACCGACCAGGCTTTGTGCTTGGGGCTGGCTGAGCAAGGTCGGGCTGTTTTCCAGGGCCAGGGTCACGGTGCCGCCGTTGAGGGTGGCCTTGCCGCCCGCGACAATGCGATCACTGCTGGCATTCGACAGCTCCACCGCATAGGTGGACCCGGCGTCGAAGCGCACATCCCCAGTCACATTCAAGGTGCCGATGGAATTGCCCGGCGCAATCACGCTGCCGCTATTGGCCTGCAACGCGCCGATACGCCCGGAGCCGCCCAAGGTCCCGCCAGGGTTGACCGTGACCGCCGAGGTCAGCGCACCCTCGACCTTCAACACACCGCCATTGACCGTGGTCGGGCCGCGATAGGTGCTGTCGCCGCTGAGCACCAGGCTACCGGCGCCGGACTTGATCAAACTGCCTTGGTAAATGCGCTGGGCCGCCGCCGCATCCCGGGCCATACCCACTGCGTAGTCGGTCTGTTCCTGCTGGCTGGCGCCGACCCCCGGACCATTTCCCCAGCCCTTGTCCTGCACGGTCTGTTGCCAAGCCAGGCGCTCGGCGCTGTCTTCGGCCTGGCGTTGCAGCAGCGCCTTGTCGGAGATGCCATTGCTCCACACATCGCCCTGCCCGGCCGCCAGATTGACGTCCATGGCACCCAGCAACTGCCCCGGCCCATGCATCGCCCGGCCAAGGTCCGGCACGCCCCAGCCGACCTTGGCGTTCGGCGCGTCGGTCACCGAACCGTCCAGCTGCGTGGCCGTCGTCAGCAACACCTGCAAGGCCTGCTCGTTGTTCAGGTACGGGTAGCGTTCCATCACCAGCGCCAACGCACCAGTGGCGTGGGGTGCCGACATCGAGGTGCCGGACTTGATCCCATAGCCGCCGCCAGGAACGGTGCTGTCGATCAGCGCCCCCGGGGTGGCAATACACCAGTACTTGGCGATGCCGCACTGGTTGTATTTCTGGTTATTGGCCTTGTCCAGGCCGGACACCGCCAGCCAGTGGCCTTCCAGCTGCGGTTCAAAGTAAGGCAAGGCCGAGCGCACGCTGGCGTTGGCATAGCCGCTGTTGCCGGCGCTGAACACATTGATCACCCCGGCGCGGGCCACATCGGCGGCGGCGTCCAGCCAGGTGCCCTGGTTAAAGTGCTGGGCGTAGGCCGCGTGCAGGTCGCCCAGGGTCTGGTAGCTGACATCCTTGGGCTGGCTGCCCCAGCTGTTGTTGATCGCGCGCACCCCGGAATCGACCATGGCGCTGTACACCGCCTTGAAGTACTGGGGGTCGGGCGTCGGGCCAAACAGGAAGCTGTCGTTGGCGTTGGTGTTGCCCACATAAATCTGCGCGTTGTAGGCCACGCCATGCATGCCGCTGCCGTCCCGCGCCGCCCCCATGGTGCCGGTGACGTGGGTGCCGTGGGAGTCGTTGTTGGGGTTCAGGGCGCCGGTGGTGGAAAACGGGCTGCCATCCACATAAGTGCCGCTGGCGGTCACCGGGTGGAAGCGCTCCGGGGAGGCTTGCGGGTGGCTGGCATCAAAGCCCGAGTCCAGCGCACCGATCTTCACCCCGGCACCGCTGATCCCCGCGGCGTAAGCCTGATCGGCCTGCATGCGCCCCAGGCCCCAGTCCCGCTGGTATTCCGTCGAGCGCCAACTGGCGGGGTCGCCCAGCTTGCCGGTCTCCACATAGGGCGCGGCCTGGGCGGTACCCAGGCTGGCCAGGCCACACAGCATGACGCAGTGATAGCTTCGTTGTTTTGCGTTCACCCAGACTTCCTCTTTTTATTGTGTTTATCAGCCTGTAGGAGCGCGCGTGCCGGCGATGGCGGGCTCAACGGCCTTATCGCCGGCAAGCCGGCTCCTACAGGGTCAGCGTTGGGCCGGGCCGAAGGCTTCGTCGACCTTGGCCAGGTCGGTGTCGCGCAGGTTGCCCGCGTAGTAGTGCAATTTGGTCCAGGCCATCAAATAGTCGTAACGGGCCTGGGCCAGGTCGCGACGGGTGCTGTACAGCTGCTGTTCGGCGTTGAGGGCATCGAGGTTGACCCGCTCGCCACCCAGGATGCTTTGCTTGGTCGACACCACCAGCGCTTCGGCAGAGGCCAGGGCCTTTTGATAGGCGCGCAGCTTGCTCACCCCCGACAGGCAGGCGCTGAACTGGCGCCGCAGCTCGATCAGGGTCTCGCGGGTCTTGCCCTCCAGCTCATATTCGGCCTGCTCCATGGAGCGGCTGGCCTGGCGGGTGGACGCCGCGACGCCGCCACCGGCATACAACGGCACGCTGACTTCAATGCCGATGGTGTTGGTGTCGTAGCGCTGGTTGTAGGTGTTGCCGCTGTCGGACTCCTGCTGGCGCGAACTGGCGTACGCGGTGATGCGCGGCAAGTGCCCGGCGCGGTTGCGTTCCACCTCATAGCGCGCCACCTCCACGGCCTGGCGCTGGGAGGCCAGGGTCGGGTTGTTGGTCAGCGCCAGTTCGTGCCAGCTGTCGTAGTTGGCCGGGGCCAGGGTGAAGGCAGCAAAGTCGTGGTTCAGAGGCGCCAGGTCGGCAATATCGACGCTCTGTACGCCGAGCAGCGCCCCCAGTTCGCGCAGTGACGCATCCTGCTCGTCGAGCGCCTGGATTTCTTCGGCGGTGGCCAGTTCGTAACGGGACTCGGCCTCCAGAATATCGGTACGCGTGCCCTCGCCTTGCTGGAACAGGTGCTGGTTCTGCTGGAACTGTTGCTCGTAGGCCTTCTTTTTGGCCCGGGCGATGTCGATCTGGTCCTGGGCGAACAGTGCCTGGGTGTAATAGGTCAGCACCCGCACCAACAGCGCCTGGCTCTTGTCGCGAAAACTCTCGTCGGCAAACAGCGCCTGGGCCACGCCCTTGCGGTAGTTGGCATAGGCTTCGTAGTCGAACAGCGGCTGTTGCAGGGTGAAGGTCGAGCCGAAACTGTTGTAGTTGCGGTCGTCGTGATAGTGGCCGCCACGGCCATCGGGCAGGTTGGCCTGGGAGTTGTTGCGGCCCTTGTTGTAGTTGTACGACAGCCTTGGCAACAGGCCGGCGCGGCCGATGGTGCGGTTTTCCAGGCCGGCGTCACGCTCCTTGATTGCACCGAGGAACACCGGATCGTTGCGCAGCGCCTGTTCATACACATCGAACGGGCCCATGGCGGCCTGGGCGCTGCTGCACGCCATAAGCAAGGCGATGAACACTGGTTTCATGCTCATTCCTCGGTCAACGCCGAGCCGGCACGGTCGAGCAGCGGCTTGAACAGGTAGTTGAGCAGCGAGCGCTCGCCGGTGCGCACAAACATCTCGGCGGGCATGCCGGGCTTGATCACCAGGCCCTGGAGTTTTTCCAGGGCGACATCGCTGACCGTGGTGCGCAGCACGTAATACGGCGCACCGGTTTTTTCGTCGAGCAACTGGTCGGCGGAGATCAGGCTCACCTCCCCCGGCACCCGGGGTGTACGGCTCTGGTTGAAGGCGGTGAATAGGATATCGACCGGCAGATGGCTGCCGACCTTGTCCACCAGGTTCACCGGCAGGCGCCCTTCCACTTCCAGGCGCGTGTCCTGGGGCACGATTTCCAGCAGGGTCTCCCCGGCCCGCACCACCGCACCGATGGTATGCACGCCGAGGTTGACCGCAATGCCATCGGCCGGCGCGTTGATTTCACTGTGTTGCAGGTCAAAGCCAGCAGAGGTCAGTTGCTGCTCCAGGGTCAGGCTGCGCAGTTGCGCGTCGGCCAACTGGCTGCGGACCTCCTTCTGGTACTCCTCGCTGTGCTGTTGCAACTTGAGGCGCGATTCGAGGATGCCCTGCTCCAGGCGCCCGCTTTCGCCGCTGTTCTGCGCCAGGTCCTGCTGCACCTGGGACAGTTGGCGCTGGTACTCCAGCAGGCGGTTGCGCGGGATATAGCCGTTGTCGGCCAGGGGTTGCAGGTTGGCCAGTTGATCACGCAGAGATTGCGCCTGGGCGCTGAGGTCGGTGCGGGCGCGGCGCATGCCGTTGAGCTGGGCGCTGGCGCCTTCGATACTGGCGCGGATCCCGGATTGCTCGCGGGCAAAGGCGTCGCGCCGGCTGCTGAACAGCTGGCGCTGGCCTTCGAGCACCAACGCCAGCGCAGGATCGGGGGCGCTACTCAGTTCAGCCGGAAAGGCCACCGCCGGCAAGCTGTCGCGCTCGCTCTGCCAACGGGCGACGCTGGCCCAGGCCATGCGGTATTGGGCTTGCAGGGAATGCACGTCGGCCTGGCTTTGGGTCGGGTCGAGGCGAAACAACGGCTGGCCCTGTTTGACCACCTCGCCTTCGCGCACCAGGATCCGGCTGACCACGCCGGGGCTCAGAGTTTGCACGGCCTTGCGCTTGCCGGACACCACCACCGTGCCCTGCACCGGGATCCCCTGGTCCAGCGGCGCGAGGCTGGCCCAGAGGAAGAATCCGCCGGCGCCAACCACCGTCATCACCCAGCCCAGGCGGGAGAAAAAGCGCGCATCGCGCTCGGGAAAGGTCTGCTCGAGTGGCAGGCTGTTATCGGTATTCATTGGCCTGGATTCCTTGCCGCAGGATATTGACGGTTCAAGCTGACGCCGGCCTTTTCACGGGGTGGCTCCGCTTGCCCGGACAGCGCCCGCAGCACCTCCTGGCTGGGGCCAAACGCTTGCAGGCGGCCTTCGTTGAGTACCAACAGCTTGTCGGCCTGGGCCAGGGCCGAGGAGCGGTGGGTCACCAGGATCACGCTGCTGCCCTGGGCTTTCATCTGCATGATGGCGCTGGCCAGGGCGGCCTCGCCCACGGTGTCGAGGTTGGAGTTGGGTTCGTCGAGCACGATCAGGCGCGGCCCGCCATACAGTGCGCGGGCCAGGGCCACCCGTTGTTTCTGCCCACCGGACAGGCCGCTGCCGTCGTCGCCCAACACCGTGTCGTAGCCCTGGGGCAAACGCAGGATCAGGTCATGCACCCCGGCTTGCTGCGCGGCTTGCACCACCCACTCGGGGTCAGCCTGGCGAAAGCGCGCGATGTTGTCGGCGATGCTGCCGCTGAACAGCTCGATGTCCTGGGGCAGGTAGCCGACATAGGGCCCGAGGTCGTCGCGGTCCCAGCGATGGATATCGGCGCCGTCCAGGCGCACCGTGCCCGCCAGGGTCGGCCACACGCCCACCAGCACTCGCGCCAACGTCGACTTGCCGGACCCGGAGGCCCCCAACACCCCCAGTACTTCACCGGCCGCAAGGTTGAAGCTGACCTGATGCAAAGTCGCCACCCGCCGCCCTGGCGGCCCGGCACTGACCTGTTCGAAACTCACCTGGCCCTTGGGCGCCGGCAACGCCATGGCCTGTGCCCCGGGCGGGAACTCCTGCAACAGCTCATCGAGGCGTTGATAGGCCAGCTTGGCCGAACTCCATTGCTTCCACACCGCAATCAACTGGTCGATCGGGCTCAACACCCGGCCCATCAGGATAGTGCCGGCAATCATCATCCCGGCGGTCATCTGGCCCTTGATCACCAGCAACGCACCCAGCCCCAACACCAACGACTGCAGGAGCAGGCGCAGGGATTTGCTCAGGGAGCTGATCACCGAGCCGGTGTCGCTGGCCTGGTTCTGCAAGCCGAGAAACCGCGAATGCACCTGGAACCAGCGACTGCGCAGCTCCCCCAGCATGCCCATGGCCTGGATGGTCTCGGCGTTGTGCAAGTGGCTGGTGGCCAATTGGGTGGACTGCTGCGAGTAGCCGCTGGCTTCGCGCAAGGGTTTTTTGGTCAGGTATTCGTTCAGGCATGCCAGGGCGATCAACAGCACGGCGCCGGCCGTGGCCAACACCCCCAGCCACACGTTGAACAAAAAGATCACCAGCAAATAGATCGGGAACCACGGCGCATCGAAGAACGCAAACAACGCCGGCCCGGTGAGGAACTGGCGGATATGGGTCAAATCCCCGAGCGATTGCCCAGCATGGCCTTCGCCCCGTTGCAGGTTGCGCTCGAAGGCGGCCTTGTATACCTGCAAGTTGAAGCGGCGCTCCAATTGGCTGCCGATGCGGATCACGATAAAGCTGCGCACCACTTCCAGGGTGCCGATAAAAGCAAAGAAACCTACGACCATCAGGGTCAACATCACCAAGGTGGTTTCGTTCTGCGATGACAGGACCCGGTCATACACTTGCAGCATGTAAATGGACGGCACCAGCATCAACAGATTGATCAGCGCGGTGAAGCAACCGACGCTGATCAGGATACTTTTATAATCGCCGAGGGCTTTAAACAGTGGTGCAGTGGGAGTGGTCTTCGCCATGTTGCCTGATCTTCCCTGGGCTGGAATACGCGCGATAGTCTGCCGGGCGCCCCAATGGATGGGGCGGGCAACTATTTCAATAGTGTTTAATGCGCTGGAAGTGACAGGTGGATATAGGTCACGACCAACAAACAGCTCTATACCTGGTAGTTATAAGCATATAACCGTAATAGTTAATTATTGTGTGCGTTGCAGTAACAGCTCTAATCCCGAAGCAGAACGCGCGGTATATTCGCCTTCTTTCTGCCGATTCAAATGAGTAATACCGGTGCCCTCGGCATTCATTAGCCAGATGCCATCCGGGGTGGGCAGCCACGTCAGGGGTTTTTGCCCCAGCCACTGTTGCGCGCACTCAATATCACCCGCCAGGCTATTGGGCTGGGCGATCAGATCCAGCTCGCACACCTGCTCCTGCTGGTGTAGTTGCCAGTGCCCAGCCAGTTGCGCGGTGCTGGGTAAAACAAGACTGCTTGCCATTGCGTTGGCTCCTGCCGACACGAGCAATGCCGGGATCACCCAGGCGATTGCATTGCGAAAAATAGTCATCACCATTACCCGTTTACGGGACTGTTGCAAGGAAAGAGCGGCGCCGGGGCGCCGCCCTTCGTTACGCCTTGATCAAGCCACGATGTCGCTATAGGCCGCCTGGCCCACGGTGGTGACGAGGAAATCCGCCACGCCGTGCCCGGAGAAGTCCACCGCCAACGTGCCCAGGTTGGTACCCGAGGCGTAGGTCAGCACGGCATCACCGGCAGCGCCGGTAAAGGCGTTGACGAAATGCAGGCCGCTGCCCTTGGTGATGCCGGTCAGGTCGATCTTGTCCGAACCTGAGGTGAAGTCGAGGATCTGGTCCGCCGCACCTGGCCGGGAGTCAGAGCTGGCACCGAACACAAAGGTGTCCGAACCCGCACCGCCCCACAGTTTGTCGGCACCGCCACCGCCGTAGATCAGGTCATTGCCGGCACCACCCTTGAGGGTGTTGGCCACTGCGTTGCCGATCAGCAGGTCGTTGCCCGAGCCGCCGAAGGCGTTTTCCACGGTCACGCCCTGGGCGATCGACACGTTACCCACCAGGCCGCCCACGTCGGAGAACGAAGTCTCGTTGAGGTTGATTTTCTGGTTCTGGGTAAAGCCGGAGAAGTCCAGGGTGTCGTTGCCACCGCCGTCCCACACCGAGAACACCAGCTTGTCGGCATTGGACGTGGCGCTGAGGTGATCACGCCCGGTGTTGGAGTTGAAACCGTAGGTGGTGTCACCGGCACGGGTGTTGAAGTTGGCGCCGTAGAGCTTCTGGATCGCCGCGATATCGTCGATCAGTGGGCCGGACGCATAAGCCTCGACCCCGCCTTTGGTGAAGTTCTGGTTGGTGTTGTTTTCACCCCAGTAGCTCATGACGCTGTAGCCACGGGTGTCCTGGCCGTAGTCCGCGTCCTTGTAGGACGGGTTGCCGGTCCCGGCGTTGTAGTCGCCAGGGTGATCCAGGCCCAGGGTATGGCCGATCTCGTGGGTCAGGGTCTGGCGCCCGTAGTTGTTCAGGCCAGGGTTGATGTTGGCGGTGTAGCTGTTGTTGATCAGGTACCACGAGGTGCCATCCGTGCCGCTCGTGTAGTACTTCTCATTGGTGCCGGGCAGGTAGGCAAAGGCCGCGGCGCCGTCCTGGCCTGCGCTGTAGTTGCCGAAGGTCATGTGGAAGTCGCCGCCCGAGGCTTTCTCGGTGAAGGTGACATTGGCCACATCGGCCCAGGATTGCATGGCCAGTACGGCCTGGCCTTTTTGCAGGTTGCTGAACTGGCTGAACCCGGAGATACCATGCTTGTTCATGGTCGCCGAGGAAGCCTGGGTCAGGAAGGTGTAGGTCAGATCGATCCTGCCGTTGCCGTCAACGTCCCGGTATGCCGCGTTTTCGCGCAGCAAATGGTCGGCTGCCTGGTCGACAGAGAACGAAGGTTTGCCATTGACCGTGAGGTTGCCGCCACGGTCATACAAATGGCTAAAGCTATCGATTTGTGAATAGGCACTACTTGCTTGAGCTGCCGAGACAATAGCTTTGTCTTTTACTTTCGACATAAACGTACTTCCTTGTTTGCAAGTGGAACAGTTTTTGTCCGATATGACGCTCTCGGGCGAGATCGTCCTATCACTCGCCTCTTATGAAGGCGAAAGAAAACTGACACAATTCGAAATCACACGTCCAGTGATTTTTTTGTTGGAAAAGTTCATGGACGGAATAACGGCTGCAAACATTGGGAATTAAGTGTTTATATTCTTTGTTTTGGGGCGAGTGACGGAGAATCGGCTATTTAAATATTAAATAGTGCTAAATAATTAAATGCCAGACGGGTCACACTTATTGCGTAATGGATCCAATATATTGATTGGGCGGCACTTTAAAAGTGCCACCGTGTCATTCGCAAATATTAAATAGCCACTGTTTTATTATTGACAGCCAGCGCCGGCAAGCCGGCACCTACAAGGTGATAGCGGCCTCAAGCTTACCCACGCCAGCCCGTCTGGCGCAGCGCCTCCAGCAGCGTCTGCCCATCCAGCCCCGGCACCAGCACGCCATCGGCGGTGGTCATGTCTTCCCCGGCGAGGATCGCGTTGATGATCGCCTCTTCCACCGCCTCGGCCGCGGCGCTGAACAAGGGCGAAATATGATCGTTATTGACCATGCTCAAGGTTGTGCTCAGGGGCAAGTCCTTGCGCCCGTAATCTGCCGGCGGCAGGTGGTGATTGCCGGTGGCAAACGCCAGGAACAGATCGCCACTGGAGTCCTCGGTGCCGCCGCCGGTGCGGGCAATGCCGATGGATGCGCGTTGCGCCAGGCGCTGGCACTGGTGCGGCAGCAACGGTGCATCGGTGGCGATAATCACCACGATCGAGCCCATGCCCGGGGTGCCCCGGTCGGCAAACGGCGAGGCAATGTCCATCAGGTGGCGCCCCACCGGATAGCCATCCACCCGCAGCTCCTGGCGCTTGCCGTGGTTGGCCTGCACCAGCACGCCAACGGTCCAGCCGCCCTGCTCCACCGCCAGCTTGCGCGAGGCGCTGCCGATGCCGCCCTTGAACTCATGGCAGATCATCCCGGTGCCGCCGCCCACGGCGCCCTCTTGCACCGGGCCGGACTCCGCGCTCGCCATGGCTTGCAGCACATGTTCGGGGCCGATGTGCTGGCCCCAGATATCGTTGAGCAGGCCGTCGTAGGTTTCCATCACCACTGGCATGCACCAGTACACCGCCGGGTCCGCCAGGCTGTCGCGCTCCAGGGCAATCAGGGTGTCGCGCACAATGCCGATACTGTGGGTGTTGGTGATCGCCAGGGGCGTGGTCAGCAGCCCGGCTTCGCCGATCCACTCAAGGCCCGTGGCGTCGCCGTTGCCATTGAGCACGTGGTACCCGGCAAAACACGGTTGTAGCCGCGCCGCACCGGCCCGCGGCTGGATCAATGTGACCCCGGTGCGCACCTGCTTGCCGTCGATCTGCTCCTTGAGCGTGCTGTGGCCGACCCGAACCCCGGGGACGTCGGTAATCGCATTCAATTCGCCGGGCGTGCCCAACCCCAACGTAATGCCCAATTGACGTGCGCGCATAACCACTCCTTACAGTTTCTGAAACGCCGGACTCGACCGGCCGCTGATGCAATAGAGGATCACCGACATTGCCAACAGGCCGATGATAATCATGATGTCGCGCATGGAGGCCGCGATAAACAAGGTAAACAACAGATAACCCGCGCCCGCCACGGCCAGCAACGCCGGCACCGGCCACAGGGGCATGCGGTACGGGTGCTCGCGGTCGCGCAACAGCACCCGGCTCATCAGCGCGCTCAGGGCCACGATCAGGTACACCAGCATGATCAACAACACACTGAAGGACGTCAGGTCTGCCAGGTTGGAGCTGAAGCTGAGCAGTGCCGAAGGTATCGCCAGGAACAGCGTGGCCAGCCATGGCGAATCCCAGCGCGGGTGGATGCGGGTGAACAGTTTGTTGATGGTCGGCGTCCACAGCGCATCGCGACCACTGCTGAACACCACCCGGCCGATCTGAATCACGATGGCGACGATGGCGTTGAACACCGAGAGGAAGATCCCGGCGCTGACCAGGCGTGACAGGGTTTCATTGCCATGGCTGGTCAGCAGGTAGCCGATCGGGTCCGGGCTGCTGATCATCTCGCTCAGGGAGGGCGCGCCGATCAACAGCGCGGTGATCGGCACCAACTCGATCACCACCACCAGGCCCAGGGACCACAGGACCGCCTTGTGCACGCCCTTGCCGCCGCATTTCATGTCTTCGGCCAGCAGCACCGCCGGGCCGTAGCCGTTGAACGAGAACAGACCGATGCCCACCGCGCCGATCACCAGCGCCCAGGGCGCCAGGTGCAGCACGCCGTTTTCGACGATCTGCGGTTGGAACAGCACACTGGCCGGCTGCACCGGGTTGCCGAAGCCAATAAATACGATCACCAGCAACGCCGCCACTTCCAGCAGCAGGCAGGTGCCGGTGATCCAGGCGTTGAGCTTGATGTTGAGAATGCCCAGGGCGTAACTGCACACCACAATCACCAGGGCCACGGTTTGTGAATCGAATGTCGTGCCCAGGGCGTTGTTGAGGTAGGTCGCCGCGCCGGTGGCCAGCACCGGCGGGATAAACAACAGCATCACCAGCACTGTCAGGAAGGTCGCGTAGCCGGCCATGCCGCCGAACACGCGCTTGGCATACACATACTCGCCACCGGCACTGTTATGGGCGCGCCCAAGCTCCGCGTAGCAAAAGGCGAACATCAGCGCCAGCAGCCCAGCCATCACAAACGCCAGGAACACCCCGCTGCCGGCTTGCTGGATCGCAAACGGTGCAATCACAAATACGGAACTGGCCGGAGTTACCGCCGAAACGGTAATGGCCACCACATCGAACACACTCAAGGTAGGTTTCAGCACGCCATCGGGTGCGGGGGTTGCGCTCATGTCGTTATCCTCATGGTTATTCTTTTTATTGGAAAGCTGGTTGAGGCAGAAACGAAAAAGGGAAAGCGGGTGCGGGATATGTTTCCCGCTGAATGCCAGGGAATCTAGGCGCTGTGCCGGCGCCCGCCAATTCCCCTATTGGAGTACTCCCCTTGACGGGCTCGTGCAAAAGCCGAACCCTTGGCCGATCTTTCAGCCATCGGAACCCATCACATGAGCCTGTTCAGGGAAATCGGCATGCATGCGGGCCTGGGTCGCACCGTGTCGCAAATTGGCACCGAGCGTTTCTGGAAGCAACTGGTGTTGCTGCTGCACCAGAACCTGGCCTTCGATAACGCCCTGGCGATCTTCTACCCGATGGATGGGCCGCCCCAGGCGCTGGAGGAATACGACGCGCAGCCCACCAGCAAGCCGGCGTCGATGCTGGTGTACCTCAATGGCCTGTACTTGCTCGACCCGTTCTTCCAGGCCTGCCGCGAAGGTTACGCCAGTGGCGTGTATCGCCTCGAAGAGGTGGCGCCGGACCATTTCCGCCAGAGTGAGTACTTCCTCAATTACTTTCACGACAACGTGCTGGAGGATGAGGTGCAATTCATCCTGCAACTGCCCGGGGTGGGCACCTTGTCGTTGTCGTTGGGGATGCAGCGCGTGTTTACCGCCACGGAAACCGGGCTACTGACACTGCTGGCGGCGTGGGTGCTGCCCTTGATGCAGCAACATTGGCAGCAGAGCACCCAGCGCGCACCGGCCGGCGCGGCCATGGCCAGCCAGATCCGCGATGCGTTGAGCCATTTTGGCAGTGGGGTGTTGTCCGAGCGCGAACTGGAAATCGCCCGCCTGGTATTGCGCGGGTTCTCGTCCAAGGCCATGGCCGAACGCCTGAGCATCTCGCCGGACACGGTCAAGGTGCATCGCCGGCACCTCTACGCCAAGCTGGATATCTCGTCGCAGCCGGAGCTGTTTTCGTTGTTTATCCAGTCGTTGGGGCATGACCTGGATAACCCATAGGGAGGCCATGTATCGGCTGGTCCACCGCTATCGCAGCGATGCGGCGACCCGACAAGCCAGCTCCCACAGTTGGTGTGTGGTATGTGCAAAGTCCTGTGCCCAACCGAGATCTCGTGTAGGAGCGGGCTTGCCCGCGATGGCGGTGGGTCATGTAAGGATGTGTTGACTGGCCTACCGCTATCGCAGCGATTCGGCGACCCGACAAGCCAGCTCCTACAGTTGGTGTGTGGTGTGCAAAGTCCTGTGCCCAACCGAGATCCCCTGTAGGAGCGGGCTTGCCCGCGATGGCGGTAGATCAGTCACAGGTATCTAGCGCCCGGTACGGATGGTGTTCCAGATCCGCGTACGAATGCGGTCGATCTTCATCGGCATGGCTTCAAGGGCGAATAACTTGCCCATCATTTCTTCGCTCGGGTACACCTTGGTGTCGCTCTTGATCACCGGGTCTACCAGGCTGTCGGCGGCGCTGTTGCCGTTGGCGTAGTGCACGAAGTTGGTGATGTCGGCCATCACGTCCGGGCGCAGCAGGTAGTTCATGAAGGCATAGCCGGCCTTTTCATCCGGGGCGTCGGCGGGCATGGCGACCATGTCGAACCAGATCGCAGCGCCTTCCTTGGGAATGTTGTAGCCAATCTTCACGCCATTCTTGGCTTCCTTGGCGCGGCTTTCGGCCTGCAGCACGTCACCCGAGAAGCCAACCGCCACGCAGATGTCGCCGTTGGCCAGGTCGCCGGTGTATTTCGAGGAGTGGAAGTAGGCAATGTACGGCCGCACCTTGATCAGCAGCGCCTCGGCTTTTTTATAGTCCTCGGGGTTCTTGCTGTGATGGGGCAAGCCCAGGTAGTTCAGGGCGATCGGCAGCAGTTCCGGGCCGTTGTCGAGGATCGCCACCCCGCATTTGCTGAGTTTTTCCATGTATTGGGGCTTGAAGATCAAGTCCCAGGAGTCGACCGGCGCATCCTCGCCCAACACAGCCTTGACCTTGTCGATGTTGTAGCCGATGCCAGTGCTGCCCCACAGGTACGGGAAGCCATGCTCATTGCCCGGGTCGTTGGTTTGCAGGGCCTTGAGCAGCACCGGGTTGAGGTTTTTCCAGTTCGGCAACTGGCTCTTGTCGAGCTTTTTCAGGGCCCCGCCCTGGATCTGCCGGGCCATGAAGTGGTTGGACGGGAACACCACGTCATAGCCCGAGTTGCCGGTCATCAACTTGCCGTCCAGGGTCTCGTTGCTGTCGTACACGTCATAGCTGAAACCGATCCCGGTTTCCTTCTGGAAGTTCTTGGTGGTGTCCGGCGCGATGTAGCTCGACCAGTTGTAGATTTTCACCGTTTCGGCGGCCTGGGTCAGGGAGGCCACTAACATCAAGGGCAACAGGGCAATGGGTCTCATGGTTCGATTTCCTGGCGGTTATAGGGCTGTTTTTATGGCAGGCGATCAAGGATCAAAAGATTAGAGGATCAATACATAGGTCTTGCGCACGGTCTCCTGGATATCCCAGATCCCCGTGCTGTTGGCCGGCAACATCAGTGCATCGCCGGCTTCGATATGCAGGGTTTCGCCGTCATCGGGGGTGAACGTGCAGCGGCCCTGGATAAAGTGGCAAAACTCCTGCGCCACGATCTGGCGCCGCCAGCGGCCCGGGGTGCATTCCCAGATGCCGGTTTCGACGCCATCATTGCGTTCCACACTGAGGGTGGAGGCCACGGCGACCGGGGTGCCCAGGGGCACGGCGACCGGACTTGAGTCCGGCAGGTGGCGGTTTAGTGTGTCTTTGAACTGGGTAATGCTCATGGTCATACCTGTGGTGAATGAAGCGACTTAGTGCATGAAACCTTCCATGAAGCCGGCCATCCCGCTGGCCAGCTTGCGCCGCCAGGGCGCGGTGTTCGGGTCGGCGAGGGTCTGGTCCTCATGGACAAAGCTGCGGATGATGGCGTTGTAGCCCAGCCAGCGGCATGGCTCCGGCTCCCAGCCCTTGAGCGCCGTCAGGCCGCCATCACGCAGCACCCACGGCTGCCGGACCAGCGGCGTGTCACGCCCCAGGATCAGGTCGGCCAGGGTCCGCCCGCCCAGGTTGCTGGCGCCCACGCCCTCCCCGCCATACCCGCCGGACAAGGCGATGCCGCTCTGCTGGTCGCACAGCATGTGCGGCCGAAAGCGCCGCGACATACCGAGGTTGCCGCCCCAGGAGTGGGTCACGCGCACGTGCTTGAGTTGCGGAAACAGCTCGCAGAACAGGTAGCGACGCAGTTCCACTTCGCTGTCGGTGAGGTCGAAGTTGTGGCGCAGCTTGCCGGCAAACTGATAGCCGCCGCGGGCACCGAATACCAAGCGGTTATCGGCGGTGCGCTGGCCGTAAGTGACCTGGCGGCTGCTTTCACCAAAGGCCTGGCCCTGGTTCAGGCCGATTTCTTCCCAGGTACTGGCCGGCAGCGGTTCGGTCGCCACGATCAGGCTCTGCACCGGCAGTTGATAGCGCCCCAGGGGCTTGAGCGTCGGCGCATAGCCTTCTACCGCCGGCACCACCCACGAGGCCCGGACCTGGGCTTTGTCGGTGCGCAGGCTGCCGGACTGCCAATGGGTGACCGGGCTGTTTTCGTAGATCGCCACGCCCATGGCCTCGACCACCCGCGCCAACCCGCGCACCAGCTTGGCTGGGTGGATCGTCGCCACATGGGGCGTGTAGACCGCGCCATAGGCCGAGGCAATGCGGATCTGCCCGGCCAGTTGCTCGGGGCTGAGCCAGCGGTAGTCATCGTCGGTCAGGCCTTGGCCGTGGAGCTTGGCCAGGTATTCGCGCAGGCTGGCTTCCTGCTCGGGGTAACGGGCGGCGCAGTGCAGGGCCCCGCCCTTGCGGTAGTCGCAGTCGATGCCTTCGCGCTGCAACACCTGCCCGACTTCATCGGGGATGCCGTGCAGCAGATCAAACGAGGCCCGGCGCTGCTCGGCAGGCAACCCCGCCAGCAAGCGGTCTTCGCCCAGGAGGTTGCCCATCAGCCAACCGCCGTTGCGCCCGGAGGCTCCGAAGCCCGCGGTCTGTGCCTCGACGATCACCACCTTGAGCTGCGGTGCATGGCGCTTGAGGTAATAAGCGGTCCACAACCCGGTGTAGCCGGCGCCAATAATGGCCACATCGACATCCAGGTCCTGCCCGAGGGACGCACGCGCCTCCAGCGGCTCTTGCAGCTGGTCCATCCATAAACTGATCTTGCGCCATGCCGGCATGCTGAAACTCCACCACCAAACGTCGATGGCGTGATCCTAGTGCCTGGCTTCAGTCGTCGTCTTGCGCGCGTGCACGCAGGGAAATTTGTTTGACGTAGGCCTTGGGCGACAGGCCCGTGTGCTGGCGGAAACAGCTGTAGAACGCCGACAACGAGTTGAAACCGGCGGCAAATGCCAGTTCATCGATGCGGATCGGCGGCGTGGCGCCATCCAGAGCCGCCAGCAAATGTTGTAGGCGGGCCTGGTTGACGTAGCGGTAGAAGCTCTGCCCCAGCACCTGGTTGAGCAGGTAGGAAATCTGGTTGCGGCTGTAGCCACATTCCTTGGCCACCCGTTGCAGGTCCAGTTCGGGGTCGAGATAGGGTTGCTGGCGCTGGAAGTACTGCTGCAAATCGTTGGCCAGGTAGCTCAGTTGCTGGGGCGACAGGCCCAGGCGGCTGACGGTCGGCCGTGTGGCCTGGGACTGGGAACGGCTGGTGGCGGGCTCGTGCACCAGGGACGCGTATTCGTTGACGCGCCAGATCAGCCCGTCGCGCACGGTAATCGCCTCACTGGTGCGAAACGACACCAGGCCCTGGCCACCGCGCAAGGTCACGCGATACTGGATAAATGCGGTATCGCCGTCGGTGCGGATGCGATCGGTGTGCTCAATCGCCTCGTCGGGGTCGCGCGGCATGCTGGCTTGCAGGTACTCACGCAACTGGTCGAAGCACACTACGCGGTTCTGGAAGAAGTCGTGGTACTGGATATCCGGGTGATAGTGCGCCATTACCCCGTCCAGGTCGCGGTGCTTCCAGCACAAGTGATGGCGCAATACCACGTCGGCAGTCGCTTGGGTCTGTTGCGGGCAATCGGCCGGGACGGTCTGTGGCATACAACACTCGAAAACGGCTAAAGCCTGGAGCTTGCACAACTTTACCGGGTGCTTCAATGGCCAAGTGACAGTTTTAAGTAATGGCCTTTTGCCTAAGCATTTGTAAGACATGACCCACGTCAAACTTCTCGCAAGGAAGCGCCGAACGGACAGAAAAAACCCCGGTACTTATTGCCAGTGAGTGCTATTTTTTAAGCTTCACCGTCAGGACTATTGATGGACCTGACGCCCTTGCCGCGAGCTAAAGGAAGTGCTCAATGAACAAGGTTGGCAACATGAACAAAGTGACGTTCCCCAATGCATGCCAGTTGATGCGCTGGCACTTTCACCCGGTTGGCTTTGAAGGCAGCATGGACGCGCCTGGCAGCATGATCGCGCGATTGTTTGACCGAGAGAGTGGCGAAACCCTGATTGCCATCGCCGGCATTCCTTGCGCCACGGTGATGAACGCCACGGATGTGGAGCGGATTATCGAGGCAATCGAGGCTGAGCTGGACTCGTTTGTGCGCCCGCAACTGCGGCAGGCCTGAACTGCGTAGGGGCTGCTTCGCTTCGCGAGGCAGCTCCTACAGGGATCTAACGGCGGCGGTCATCGAAGAACGCCTTGCTCCCCACCACCCGATCCGACGCCTTCGGCGCATTCGTGCCCTGGCCATCCTGCCCTTCGACATACCAATAGCAATGGCTCACCGCCCGGGTAATCCCGACATAGGCCAGGCGCAGCACCTCGTCTTTTTGCGCATTGTCGTAGGGCTCGGCATCACCGTCCTTGCCCAGGCCCGCCATGCGGTACACCTGGTTCTTGTACGGCGAGCGGGTCAGGTGCTGGCAATCACCGAGCAGAAACACCGCATCCGCCTGTAGGCCCTTGGCACTGTGGTAGGTCAGTTGCTTGAGGCGACGCATGGCGGGCGGTAAGCTAGAATCAAGATTAACTACAGATTGAATATGCTCTTGAATCAATAACTTATCACTACCTTTTCGATACAACATCAATACCGATTCGCCACGCTGATAGTGCGCCAGCAACTGCTGGGCCAAGGCTGCCTCGTCGCGATCAAGCACCTGTACCGGCACCAATGCCCGATCTACGCCGCTGGCCTTGGCCTTTTTGCCGCTGATCGCCGGTGCGGCTTTAACGATGTGTTCGGCAGCATCGATGATGTGCTGGTGACTACGAAAGTTCTCCCCGAGCATCACCCTAGTGGTGGCCGGTGACGGGAACTCCTTGTTGAACTCCATGAAGTATTTGGGCGAGCTGCCGCGCCAGCCATAGATCGACTGCCAGTCATCACCCACGCAGAGCAGCGAGGAATGCTGGGCACCGCGCCCCACATGCATCGCCGGCCCACGACTGCGGATTTCGCGCAGGCTGGCGCGGATCCACGAGACGATCTGCGGCGAGACATCCTGGAATTCGTCGATCATCAAGTGCGACAGCGGGCGCAACAGCCCATCGTTGAGCAACTTGAGGTTTTCCGGGGTGTTCTCGCCAAACAGCGAAAACATGCGGTTATAGGTCATGATCGGCGGCGACTGGTCCAGCAGGTGATCTTCCAGGGCCTTCCAGAAAATACCCAGGGCCTCGAAGAAGCCGCGATCCGGGTCATCCTTGGCAAAGCTCATCTGGCCCACAGCCGTGGGCACGTCCAGGCCGAGGTTTTCGATAAACCCGGCGGCGGTGACGAAACAATCCAGCAGCGGCGCCGAAGCCAGTTCACCCTTGACCTTGTAATCAAACCCCGGCCCCGAGGTGGTATCTGCGGCCAGGCTGCTCAACAGGCGCCTGGATGACTCGTAGCTATCTATCCATATCAATGGCTTACGACAGAAAGCTTGAAACAAGGTGCGCTTGACCGCCCATTCCGCGCGTACCGACAGCTTGGCCCCGGGGCGAGCAATCTGCGGGTTTTCCCGGGAGTCGAAACCCAACACCACCCAGGCATCCAGTTCGGCGCAGTAGCCATGGCAATGGAACGACGCACCATTGATTTCAACGCTCTGGCGGTTTGGCTCGATGCCCTGGATCGGCCATGCGCCGGCGCGCAACCACAGGTCCTCGATCACATCGCACAGCTCTTCGTCGCGCTTGGCTGCCAACTCGGTAACCGCCACGCGCTTTTGTACATCCGGGTGGTCGCGCTCCAGCTCCTTGAGCTGCAGGGCGTGGCGGGCCATGGGCGTCATCAGCTCGCGAAAGCGCGCATGCCGGCCATGGAGCCCGTGATAACAGGCGTTGAGTTGCTGGCGTTGGGCATCGTTGATGCGCAGGTCGAAGGGGTTGCTATCGGCCTCCTCGTCGTAAGTGCCGTGGTGCAGGTTCTCGAACGCCTGCAACCGCTCAAAGCCCGGCAGGCTGCGGACCATGGGCAGGATGCGCGAGTGAAAGGTGCGCACCACAGCCTGGGCTTCTTTCAAACCAAGGGGTTGGCCCCACAGCTGGAGAATCTGCATGAGCTTGTTGATGAAGTCCTTGCGCGATTCACGGGTGAAGGTCACCACGGTCATGGAGCTCAGCTCAAAGCCCAGGTAATGCGTCAGCAGCAGGATCCGCAGGACCAGCGACGTGGACTTGCCGGCACCGGCACCGGCAATCACCGAAGTGGACGGGGTGTCGCTGAAGATCATCTTCCACTGGGCTGCGCTGGGCTGCGCATGAGCCGGTAGCAGGCGGGCCACATCGGCCTTGATACGTTTTTTCAGCTCCGCGGTCAGTGGCAGGCGCCAATCGTCGAACAGGCTGTCGTCGACACCCGGGACGCGATGCTCATCGCTGCGATAATCACGGATCAACAGGACCTGGCGCCCTTCCTCGATGCCATCGCGCCTGCCCTCCTGGTAGCCATACTCCACGCCCGCCTCATGCCCGCTGCGAAAACCGTCGGCCTGGCCATGCAGCCACGAAAAACGATGCTGGGCCCGCAGGCGCGTTAAACCATGGCCAAACAGCCGGGCAGCCAGGCGCTTGAATAGCGGCATTTGCGCCAGCGGGCGCAGTTCGGGGGGCAGATCGGGAGTGTGTTGCGGCACGCGGACTCCTGCGGGGGCTTGAGCGGACAGAAACGCTATGGTCGCCGGAAACCTCCGACAGTTCCAGCCAATTGCTTTGGCTTCATGTGGTTAGGCGATGAAGTGAAGATCGGGTCGAGTTTTCGCGACCACAAACCAATCGAATAATTTGATTGAAATAAGGCATTTTTTACGCTTTTTATCGATGATGACCTGATAGAAGATAGGCCCATCAACAGGAGACGATCATGCTTGAACTTCGACCTTTTACCTCCCTGGGCGGTGCCAATCACGGTTGGCTGGATGCCCATCACCACTTTTCATTCGCTGAATACCATGACCCTAAGCGTATGCACTGGGGCAACCTGCGGGTGTGGAACGACGACATCATCGCGCCCGGTACCGGTTTCCCCCAGCATCCGCATCGGGATATGGAAATCATCACCTATGTACGTGAAGGTGCCATCAGCCACGCGGACAACCTGGGCAATAAAGGCCGCACCGAGGCTGGCGACGTACAGGTAATGAGCGCGGGCACCGGGATAGCCCACAGTGAATACAACCTGGAAGCCACGGCAACCAAGATTTTCCAGATCTGGATCATTCCCAATGAAGCGGGTTTGCCCCCTTCCTGGGGTGCCAAGCCGTTTCCCAAGGGCGAGCGCGAAGGCTTCGTGACCTTGGCCAGTGGCAAGCACGGCGACAATCAAAGCCTGCGGATCCGTGCCGACGCGCGCCTGGTGGCGGCCAACCTGAAGGCCGGGGAAAGTGCCGAGTATCACCTGGATGCAGGACGCCGGGCGTATCTGGTGCCGGCCACTGGGGTGATCGATGTGAATGGCTTGCGAGCGCAGGCGCGGGACGGCGTTGCGGTAGAGGATGAACGCGTGCTGCGAGTGACCGCGCTCGAAGACAGCGAAGTAGTGCTGGTGGACCTGGCCTGATCCCAAGCCTGGCACTAAACACACTGTGGGAGCGGGCTTGCCCGCGATGGCGTTGGGTCAGTCACCGATTCATTGACTGATCCACCGCCATCGCGGGCACGCCCGCTCCCACATTTTTTACAACTGTGTGTCAGTTCGGGGTGATGGCGCCGTCCACCAACACCTGCGCCTCTTCCACCAGGCGCTTGAGGTGATCTTCGCCAATGAAACTCTCGGCATAGATCTTGTAGATATCCTCGGTGCCCGATGGCCGTGCGGCAAACCAGCCGTTTTCGGTCATGACTTTCAACCCGCCAATCGCCTGGTCGTTACCCGGCGCATGGCTGAGGATCTGCTGGATGCTTTCCCCGGCCAACTGCGTGGACGTGACCTGCGCCGGCGCCAGCTTGCCCAGTAGCGCCTTCTGCGCCGGCGTGGCCTTGGCATCCACACGAATGGCGAAGGGTTCGCCCAGGGCGTCGGTCAGGCCTCGGTAGATCTGGCTTGGGTCCTGGCCTTTGCGCGAGGTCATTTCCGCGGCCAGCAAGGCCGGGATCAAGCCATCCTTGTCCGTGCTCCAGACAGTGCCATCCTTACGCAAAAACGAAGCCCCCGCGCTTTCTTCGCCGCCAAAGCCCAGCGAGCCTTCGAACAGGCCATCGGCAAACCACTTGAAGCCCACCGGCACTTCGTACAGGCGCCGGCCAATGCGCGCGGCCACGCGGTCGATCAAGCCACTGCTGACCACGGTCTTGCCGACGGCAGCATCAGCACGCCACTGGGGACGGTTCTGGAACAGGTAGTCGATGGACACGGCCAGGTAGTTGTTCGGCGCCAACAGCCCGCCCGACGGGGTAACGATGCCGTGACGGTCGTGGTCCGGGTCGCAGGCAAATGCCACGTCGAAGCGGTCCTTGAGGCCGATCAGGCCTTGCATCGCATAGCTGGAGGATGGGTCCATGCGAATCTGGCCGTCCCAATCCACGCTCATGAAGCGGAAAGTCGGGTCGACTTCGGTGTTCACCACCTCCAGGTTCAAACGGTAGTGCTCGGCGATGGCCGACCAGTAGCGCACCCCGGCTCCGCCCAGCGGATCCACGCCCAGGCGCAGATCGGCACTGCGGATGGCGTCCATGTCGATCACATTGATCAGGTCGGCCACGTAGGTGTTGAGGTAGTCATGGCGGTGGGTGGTGTCGGCTTTCAACGCTTGCGCGTGGGTAATGCGCTTGACCCCGGCCAGTTTGGCCACCAGCAGCTCGTTGGCCTTGGCCTCGATCCACTTGGTGACATGGGTATCGGCCGGGCCACCGTTGGGCGGGTTGTACTTATAGCCGCCGCTCTGGGGCGGGTTGTGGGACGGGGTGATGACAATGCCATCCGCCAGCCCGCTGGTGCGGCCACGGTTGTAGCAGATGATGGCGTGGGAAATCGCCGGGGTGGGTGTGTATTCATCGCCCTCGGCGAGCATTACATGCACGCCGTTGGCCGCCAGTACTTCCAGCGCACTGGCGCCCGCCGGGGTGGACAGCGCATGGGTGTCGAGGCCGACAAACAGCGGGCCATTGATACCTTGCGCCTCGCGGTACAGGCAAATGGCCTGACTGATGGCGAGCACGTGCCATTCGTTGAAGCTCAAGTCAAAAGAGCTGCCACGGTGCCCGGAGGTACCAAATGCCACGCGCTGAGTGGAGATTGCTGCATCGGGCTGGCCGGTGTAATAGGCCGTTACCAGTCGCGGGATGTCCACCAGCAATTGAGCCGGTGCCGGTTTGCCCGCAAAAGGACTGAGAGTCATGCAAAAACCTCTGAAAAGAAGGATTCGGAAAAGGAATGCAGTTTACTGGGAGTTCGACCGCCATGCGACGGTATCTATCCCACAATAATTAGGGATATTTCCCGCAACACCAAATCATCCATTCTGCCCCTGCTTGAGTGCCCGCGCCAACTCTTCCAGGACCAGGTCCAGGCTATGGTGGGAGCTGAACACATGACTCAAACGAAAGTGCTGCTGGTACAGGCCACTGACACTGAACAACTCACCAGGGGCGATCACCACCTGGCGCGCCAGCATGTTCTGGAATACCCGGCGCATATCCACAGCCTCGGTCGAGCGCAACCAATAGGTGGCGCCTGCCTGGGGCTGGCGGTATGTCACGCGCTCGCCCAGATGCTGCTCCAGACGCTTGTGCATCGCTGCCGCGTGTTCCTTGAGCAGTGCGCGCAGCTCCAGCAAGTGCTGGTCCAGGCGGCCATTGTGGTCCAGCCGGGCAATCGCCCGCTGGCGAATGGACGACAAACGAAACGCGCGCAACAGGAACTGGCGCTGCAATTGCGTGCTCATGTGCCGCGACAGCAGGTAACCATAGGGCGCTTCCGGGCCCATGAGTTTCTCGAAGGTAGAAAACACCATCAACCGCTCAGGATTCACCAGGTCCCGCAAGTAGCCGGCGCACGCCTCGAATTCCAAGCCGCCATGGATGTCGTTCTCCAGCAGCCAACAGCCATGTTGCTCCAGCAACCCTGCCAGTTGCGCCTGCTCGGCCAGGGTCAAGGCTTTGCCGGTGGCCAGGCCGGGGGTCGAGGATAACAATGCCAGTTGCACGCCCTCGCTACGCAACTGCTGCTCCAGATACGCAAGGTCCAGCCGTCCCTGCTCGTTGCACGGCCACTCGATCACCCGCACTTCGGCGTCTTGCAGCAGCCGCAGCACGAGCCAGTCACACGGCGACTCCACCAGCACCGCCGCCCCTTTGAGGGCCAGGACTTCGATCAGGATGGCCAGCACGCCCCGCAGGTCAGCGCCGATATAGACGTCATCCGCTTGCCAGCATCGTGTAGGCGAACGGGTGTAGCGCGCCGCCAAAGCCGCACGCAGCTCCCAGATACCACAGGGCTGGGAATAGGGCTGCAACTGGCGCGGGTACTGGCGCACCAGCTCACGCTCCAGTTGCAGCAATGGGCCGTCCAAGGACAGCAGTTGCGCCGGCTCATCGGCACTGAGCACCAACATCCCCGGCCTGCGCGCCCCGGCATACAGGCGCTCGAGCAAATCACCGGCGGTGCAGCACGGGGTAGTGCTGGCAATGGGCAAGGCGTAGTAACCGGACTTGGCCACCGAGTACACCCTGCCCTCCTTTTCCAGCAGTGAATAAGCGTATTGAATGGTGGAAATCGACACGCTCAAACGCTCGGCCAGGTGTCGCAACGACGGCAGCTTGACCCTCGCCTCACCGCCCACTTCATTGATCAGGTTGATCATGTAGCGATACACGGCCTGATAGGCGAAGTCTGCCTGTTTGTCCTCACTCATGACGTTTTCTGCCGTCGCACACCCACCTTCAGCGTCCTGGCACGCCGTGCGGCCCTGTGACCGGCTCCTCGCTGTTGATGCAGGCGGCATTGGCCGCCACATCGTTGCGGTACAAATGCTGCAACAACGCCAGCGGCAAACCGCTGGTATCGACAATCCAATGCTGGATCAATTCGGCCGACGCCTTGCCCTCCAGGGCTTTGTGCAGTTCGGGCAGCGCCACCAGCATGCCGGGGTGGCAGCGGCGCAAGAACGCTTCCAGCCGCTGGCCTTGTTGGATAAACGGTGAAAACAACAGGCAGACCAATTGGCTTTCTTCCAGGCCAAAAAACTCACGCGCATAGGTCGTCGCCAGCATGCGCCCGTCCGGAGTACCGGCTTGGGCAATCAGCAGTTCGGGGATTCTTTTGCGACGCATAAAACCGATGGCCTGTTCGATAAACCCCCTGACGCCCTGCTGATAGTCAATGCCCAGCAACACTTCGGCGTGCAGGCCATGCATGTGCGCCATCATCAATGGGTTGGCGTAGGCCGGGGTGCTGAACTGAAAGGCAAACTCATCTTGCTTGTAACCCATGAAATCGTTGAGCAATGCGGTGCAGTCCAGCTCCCCGGTGCATAACAGGTCGGCGACGCCGATGTAGGCCAGGTGGCGATGCACTTCCTTGGAAGATGCATCCTGTGCCGCATAGTGCTCGCCATACACATCGCGGTAATAGCCAACGCTGCAATCGTCCATGCGAGTAAACAGGGCGGTGAGCGCCAGGGGCCGGCCAGAGTGACCTTTCATGCCCGCCGCGCGGGTAGTCTTGACCAGCCACGCCAGGTATTGGTTTTGCTTGCGCGGCGAATCACTGCTGACCAGGGCGTGTACCCCACCGTCCCAGGCGGTAATGCGCCGATAGAAATCCCCCAGGGACAAGTAGCCGTCGTTACACAGGCTAGTGCGAATATCCCCGCAACTCCTATGCCCGACCATCAACATATTGCGCCGGCCGATATCCTGCCCAGTTGTCGAAGCCGGACGCAGGTGGTTGAAGGGCAAGACCTCCTGGTTTTCCACCATCATCAGCTCGACCCGGGGGTCGTCATGGAAAAACAATGCGCTGTAGCCACGATGAATGCTGTCCAGCGCGGCTTGCGTCATTCCCGTATGCCGCAGGGTTGCGACGCGCAACTGGAAACTCCTCGGCGCCCGGCCGGCGATGGTCAATTGGGCGGCACGCAGGAAGGCCAATGCATAACTGCTGCCTCTGCCGCCCCCATGGGCGACCAATACTTTGTAGTCACCGATCTGTTCGATGCCGCCTGCCGCCACAATCAACCGCTGAATCAATAATTGAAGTGCAGTTCGCTCCGCTCGCGAGAAGTAGCCCTGTAAGCGTTGCAATACTTGCTGGTAAACATAATTCATGGCTTGTTCGTGAATAGCGCTCATAGCTTTACTACCTGAAGTTAACTGTCAGTTCCGGGCAAGCAGTTAGGCGTGCCTGTCCGTCCTGCGGTTTGCTTGGAGTTGGCGCCTGTTGCGACTAAGGCTGATAGCTAAATGTTAGCACCGCACAACAAAGCGCCAGTCGGAACATCCCTGCGAAGATGCCATCAGCTGTTGAAGAAAGCCCCTACACCGGCCTGCTGGCCAGCCTAGGAACGGTCTTACAGCTTCCTAGTGGAATTTAACTCAGACAATCAAGAATGGTCTGACATATACAGCGCAGGGAAACTACCGGATTTAGTTCGCACTCTATCTACCGACCAACATCCTTTGCCCGGCATACAAGGCGACTTACTAGTTACAGCGAACCGCTGTTGTGATTTGTTTTCTGCAATCATTGCTCAGTCCTTGAGATGAAAGTGACCGGGCAATTATCAGCGCTTGCTTGATGATTAAAAGATACAGACTCAGCGTAAAAACCAGTGCAGATCAACAGCTTGGCACTTGTTGCGGGGCCCACGCAAAACGCCGCGGCTCTGGGATTCAGGGCGGCGGCGGCTTAAAAGGCAGGTTTTACAGGGGGGAACCGGTGACAGTCCTGGTGCCAAGGGCGTAGGTACTGTCCTTTCAAATGGCGTATTTGCCCCATGGGCAGCGTAGGCGGAATGTCCGATTACGAACATTCCCACAGATCAAACGGCTTCAACCTGCAACGCCACCCGCTCGCGACATGGGCATTCGTCCATATAGCGGTGTGCATCGACAAATTCGCTGAAAGCAAATACCCGGGTCTTGAGGGGTATCAGCAGCCCGTCGGCAGTCAATTGGTTGATCTCACGTAGCGCCCGTTGCAGCGCAGCCTGGTCCTGGGCGATGCCCAGCTCCGGCTTGCCAGTGAAGTTGCCGATGCAGTGCACAAAGAACTGGATGTTCTTCTGGAACGCGGCGCAGGCCGGGAATGGCGTCTGGTTGCCGCCTTGCAGGCCATACAACACCAGGCTGCCACGTGGCGCGAGCACATCGCCCAGCAGCGACATCTGCGGGCCACCCAGGCCGTCGAACACCACATCCACGCCGCGCCCATCGGTGAACTTGTTGATTTGCATCAGCAAGTCCTGCTCTTCAGTGACGATGACCTTTTCGGCGCCCAGGGACAGCAGGTACTCGCGCTCGTCCGGTGATTTGGTGGCCGCGATCACCCGCACCCCCAGGGCCTTGCCCAATTGCACGAACGAAGGCCCGGCACAATGGCTGGCATCGGTGACCAGGGCGAACTGCCCAGGCTTGGCCCGCGCCAGGTCGATATAGGCAAAGTAGGCAATCAACAGTGGCGTGTAATGCACGCTGGCCTGCACCGGGCTCAATACGTCCGGGTAACGGGTCAGGGCCGAACGGGGCAGCACAATCAACTCGCCATATACCGGGTAATCATTGGGGCTTTCGGCCGGGAAGCTAGCGACCTTGTCGCCCACCGCCAGGTCCTCGACGCCCTCGCCCAACGCCACGACCACCCCGGCCATTTCATGACCAAGGCCCGAAGGCAGCCGGGCGTGGGACGACGCCAGGTTCTGGCGCCAGAGAATGTCGTACCAACTGATGCCAATCGCCTCGACACGCACCTGCACTTCGCCCGGTGCGGGCAACGTGGCTTCATGCTCTTCGCACTTGAGCACCTCGGCCGGACCAAACTTGTGAAAACGGATCGTGCGGGACATCGCAAACCTCGCCAAAGTAACCTCTAATGCCATGAACTTTATCTGGGCTTTCGGGGCAAGGCCACCGGTCGCCATTAATAGTCGTCATGTCTGTCATTGATTCCACCGCCTAGGAAAAAACACCAGGCAGCGTAGGAAATCTGAATTAGCCGGTGCAGAGTACCAGCCTTTCCCCGTAAGATTCACGCCGGCCATTGTTATCATGTGGCCGTTCACGTCAAGTTCGCTGAATCTGCCAGGACACAAGATGAACCGTAACGACCTGCGTCGTGTCGACCTGAACCTGTTGATCGTATTCGAAACCTTGATGCATGAGCGCAGTGTGACCCGCGCGGCCGAGAAATTGTTCCTCGGCCAGCCGGCCATCAGCGCTGCCTTGTCGCGCTTGCGCGGGCTGTTCGATGACCCGCTGTTTGTGCGGACCGGGCGCAGCATGGAGCCCACGGCCCGAGCAGTGGAGATTTTCGCCCTGCTGTCGCCGGCCCTGGATTCGATTTCCACCGCCGTCAGCCGCGCCGCCGAGTTCGACCCGGCCACCAGCACCGCAGTGTTTCGCATCGGCCTGTCGGACGACGTCGAGTTCGCCCTGCTGCCGCCACTGCTCAAGCGCCTGCGCGCCGAAGCGCCGGGCATCGTGCTGGTAATCCGTCGCGTCAACTACATCCTGATGCCGGGCCTGCTGGCGTCCGGGGAGATCTCCATTGGCGTCAGCTACACCGCCGACCTGCCGGCCAACGCCAAGCGCAAACTGCTGCGCCGCAGCCTGCCCAAACTGCTGCGCGCCGACAGCGTACCCGGCGCCCTGAGCCTGGACGACTTCTGCGCCCGCCCCCACGCCCTGGTCTCGTTTGCCGGCGATCTCAGCGGGTTTATTGATGAAGAGCTGGAGAAACTTGACCGCAAACGCCATGTGGTGCTCGCGGTCCCGCAATTCAACGGCCTGGGCACCCTACTGGCCGGCACCGACATCCTGGCGACCGTCCCCGACTACACCGCCGAAGCCCTGACCGCCGCCGGCGGCCTGCGCGCCGAAGACCCGCCGTTGCCGGTGCGCAGCTTTGAACTGCACATGGCGTGGCGCGGCTCCCAGGATAATGATCCGGGGGAGCGGTGGTTGCGGTCGCGGATTCAGATGTTCTTTGGCGACCCCGATAGCCTGTAATGCAATTCCACTAAACTCCATAAAAGCGTTTTATAACAACGACTTATTGATAATTTAAGTCTACTTCCGTCTGTCTAAATCCGATGGATTCCACGACTCATGGGGCATAACTGGGGGCAAATTCCGGCTCCTTAAAAGGATGCCCCCACCGACGCTCCAGATAATGCGGTTGTTTTCAAACGAAAACTCAGCGATGCCTTGATCCGCTTGCTGACCGAACCCGGCAAACACGCCGATGGCGAAGTCCCTGGGCTCTACTTGGCGGTAAGGACGTCGAGCAAGGTCGGCAAATCCCCTTCCAAGGTTTGGCGACTGAAGTATCGCCTGCATGGAAAGGAAAACCGCTTCTCCATCGGCGCTTATCCCTACATTGGTCTCAAATAGGCGCGCGACATTGCCCGCGGTGCACGCCGCGATCATTACCGAGCTGCGCCGCCAGCGCACACTGGCGATGGCCCGGCGTGTGCGCACCATCATCCGCGCCGTCCTGGGGTTTGCTGAAGGGCGCGGCTGGATTGACCGCAACGTAGCGCTCAGCAACATTGAGGAATTGAAGATCCGCCATGTCGTCACCAGCAATCCGGCGATCGAACGGCCGGCCGATCTAGGCAGGTTTCTTCTACGCCTTGATGACTGCAACGACGGCAGCGTTGCCGCCGCAATGCGCCTGCTGGTCATGTTACCGGTCCGCCCAGGCGAACTGGTTCAGATGCGCTGGGAAGATGTCGACTGGGTGGGCGCCGATTAGCGTTATGTGGTGAGCAAGACCAAACACCTGGACAAAAGCAAACACATAGTGCCGTTGCCTGAGCAAGCCTTGGTTCTGTTACGCGAGCCACATAGAATCCGCGTGGTGGGTGAAGAAGGCAAAGGCTGGGTGTTCGTCTCACCGGTTTACTTACCGAAAGACTTAACGGACATCTGAAGAGGCGTGGGAGCTGTGCAGGTTACTCAGATAAGTCTCGTTATCGCGAAAGTCAGCAGGGCAGATCCGGTACAAACTGAACACACGGCTTTCTGGCGTTTTGCGCAGGGGCGTTCGTAAGTTTCTGTTTCTAATAGCCCCCCCGCGCCACGAGTTCAAGCATCCGCAGGCCTATGAGTAAAAAAGAAAAACAGCAGACCTGATATCGCCAGGCATGCCAGGCCTGCGCAGATCATGACGAGACCAAAGCCACCCGCCATCGCTGACCTGTAAAGATCGACAATCCAGGGCTGAGTCGACGGAAAAACATGGTCCACTATCGCTCGTCGAGCCAAATAAGCTCCATGACTTGGCCCACTGTCTTGTATTTCAACAGTAAGCCTATTGACCGCATAAACACTCATGGTGCTACCTAAAATAGCGATTCCCAAAGCCATTCCGGTCTGCCTCAAGGCGTTCATTGTCGCGGATGCAATGCCGGCACGTTCAGGCGGGACGCAGCCCATGACCATCATGCCGGTTGCGGGTACTGATAACCCTGTTCCAAAACCCAGTACGGCAAGGATCAATCCAATCCCGAGATAGGGAGTCCATGGATTGAAAACGACCATGGCGCACAAGGCCAGACCTATCAGCGCATAACCTGTGACCATCAGGAACTTCATCGAGAACCGCGCCACGAATCGCCCGAAAAACAAGGAGGCCAGTGCCATCATGACGAACTGCGGCATTAGTTTCCAACCAGTAATCTCCGGGCTGCTCCCCTGTACTTGCTGGAGAAAAAGGGACAAAAAGAAGAGGCTGCTGTAACTGGAGAAGCCGAGAATAAACGACGCCAGATTGGCCAGCACCAGCGGGCGACTACGGAATAATTTGATCGGAAACAGAGGCCGTTTGACGCGCAACTCAACCCATACGAATGCGATGAAGCCCACTGCGGCAGTAAGCAAAGGGATTAAAACCCTATCGGGCGAACTGCCATGTTCCCCGATTCCAATGAGGCCATAGCTGAGGGCCCCCAGCCATAGCATGCTAAGCGCCTGCCCTGCTGGATCGAACGCCGCGTGATCGAGATGCTTGCGCTCGGGAATACCATACGCACCCAGCACAGTTGCCAGAATGCCAAGCGGGACATTGACCAGGAAAATGCTCTGCCACCCGACACGCTCGACCAATATCCCCCCCACTAACGGCCCGCAAATCAACGCGAGTGCGCTAAAAGCGGACCACCCGCCAATCGCCCGCGCCCGCTGGCCGGGATCAGGGAATGCGTGAGCCAGAATCGGCATTGCCCCCGGTATAAGCATAGCGCCGGCAACGCCTTGGACAGCTCGCCCCCACAAAAGCATCGGCAGTTGGCTAGCCAGCGAGCAGATGACCGATCCAACCACAAAGAGCAAAACGCTACCAAGCCAAACCCGTTTGTGCCCATAGCGATCACCAAGAGGTCCGGCAGATAGCATCACCGCGGACAATGCGACTGCATAGATGTTGACGACCCATTGAAGACCCGCCAAGTCAGTTTGTAACGCTGTCTGAAGGGTAGGCAGTGCGACGTTGACGATGCTGATGTCCAGCGTCGCGAGAAATGTTCCGAGATAGGCGGCAGCGACCAAGGCGTGAATTCGATATTTGCGCATCGGAGTCCAATTTACGTTAAGGAACTTACCTTGATCCTATCCACTGACTGACAGTCAGTCAATAAGAAGACTTCGCTTGATGGCGTCGCCAAGATACAATTGACCGACCGATAGTCAGGGCTGAAAGGCTCGTACAGATGCCTCTTCCTCTCCTAGCCAGTCAACTTTTATGCAGGGCCCCAAACAGCGATGAAATATAAGAAAAGCCAAGTCGAGCCACCTACCTCGAAAACGCCGCGAACCAAGCCTGCGCACATACGCCTCGATGAATTGATGGCCGCCGCAGAAACGCTGTTTTTAGCGCAGGGCGTCGAAGCCACTACCATTGACGGGATCGCCGAACTGGCGCAGGTAGCGAAGGGTACTTTTTATATTTACTTTTCTTCCAAAAATGAGTTGCTTGAAGCGATGGGGCAACGTTACACCGCGCAGTTCCTGCGTCGTCTTGAGGAAGAGGTGGATAAGTGCGCTCCCGGAGATTGGCTGGCGCGCCTGCGCACCTGGATCCATACAAACGTTATTGCCTATGTCGAAACGTATAGAACGCACGACATCGTTTACACAAACCACCATCACCATAATCGTAGCAATCAAGAAAAAAATGCCATCCTGGAACAGTTGCAAGACATTCTGCTGGGAGGCAACGAAGCAGGCACCTGGCGATTTGATCAGCCCCGAATCACGGCCTTGATAATCTATGCCGGCGTGCATGGGGTCACCGATGATGCGATCGCTAATGAGGGCACCGACTGTGAGCAATTTGCTCGTGATGTTACCTCCGTATGCCTTCGCCTGATTAACGTGGCTGAGGAGTCCAACTGAAAGCCCGGCCGCTGATGTTGAAAATCAGTGGCAAGCGTTATCTCCAAAGCGGCACCTATCGACTCCGCTTTAACCCCGGTGGCCGCCTCTTCCCTGACCTAGCGGAACGTTACGTGATCCTTTTATCGGCGTCAGTGGCGTTTTTCCGCCCAGGCGATTCAGGTTCGTCGCTGCGTCCGCCCCCATATCCAGCGTCAATTCGTCGTTCTCGTGCCCGTCGGGCGTTGCAGCGATCCGCGTTAACTCCAGTCCTCGCCGATTCGCTGTAATCGCGACCTACATTAACGCTCGTCCCAGGCTCAAGGCGCAGCACTTGCCTGCGTACCACTTCGCCTTCTTCGGTAGAACTCACAAAAGCCGCGAATCCTGTGTTGCCCCGTTCATTTCCTGCGACCCAAAAAAACTCATAAACACCCTGTTGACTGACCGGCAGTCATGAGTTAATAATTCTCATTAAGGATTAATCTGGAGTTCAAGGAATGACGTCGACACAGGTAATTGTGCTGCTGAAGGAAATAGGGTTACCGCCCGAGCTGCTCGCGTCAGCCGCCGGTGACTGGAGGCTGCGCACTGATCTGGGCCTGAGCTCGGCGGAAACGCTGGAGCTGCAACTGATGCTGGAGCAGTTGGGATGTGGCGGATTTTCGCTTTGGGATACGCATGACCATACCTTGCGAGAGCTTGAGCGACTGATCGAGTCAGCACACGCAACTGACGGCCCTCGTGCCGGGGGTACGAAATGAGTCCTCATCCTGCATCACTGAACGAACAGTTGGCCGTGGTCCTAAACAAGGGCGGAGATGCACCTGCTTTAATTGCCGATGGCGAAATTATTTCCTATGCGCAATTGAAGTCGCGAGTTGCCTCTACAGCCGCACGGCTGCGAGCCCTAGGCATCTCGAAAGGCGATCATGTCGCGTTTCAGTTACCCAACTGCGCCGATGCTGTCATCTTGATGCTTGCGACGCTGATAACCGGCGCGGCTCCAGTGCCACTCCTTCCCGCCTATCGCGAACAAGAATTGCGACACGTCCTGAAAATGGTCAGGCCTCGTGTCATGGCCATGACCAAAGGTAACCGTCGCTTCAGCGCAGTGGGTGTGGCCAGCACTGTCAGTCGTGAAGAAGGTTTGGACGTGGTGCTGGGCCTTATTGATGAGCCTGACAACGGCGACAATTCAGACTGGCTAGCGCTCAGGGAATTCTGCTCAGCGTCATGTGACAACGCGTCAGCGCATGAACTGCGCGCGACACAGATGGGTGCAGAAGATACAGCGATGATGCTGCTGTCGAGCGGGACGACAGGACTCCCGAAGCCCATCGCTAGAAAAAACGCAGGCTACAGCTACATGATCGCTGAAGCTTGCCGGGTATTCGAACTCAGTCACTCCTCCTCCTATCTGGCGGTGCTGCCCATATCTCACGGTTTTGTCATCAACTGCCCAGGCATTCTCGGCACCCTCCTTTGCGGGGGAACCGTGGTTCTGTCCCCGGACACGTCCGCGCAAACGGCTTTGAGACTGATCACAAACCATGAAGTAACACATTCGACGCTGGTTCCAGCATTACTGGCCCAGTGGCTTGATCGAGTGAATCAGCAAGGGATTGCACCTCAGACATTAAGGCACATTCAAGTCGGTGGGTCGCGCCTGCCTGCTGATCTCGCAGCCCTTGCTGAATCAAGGTTAGGGATGCGTATCCAGCAGTGCTACGGGATGAGCGAAGGGCTTCTTTGCTTCACCCGCGGGACTGATTCGGACAGCGTCCGATTCAACTCACAGGGCCGCCCGTTGTCCGAGCAAGATGAGGTCCTGATTGTGGACAGCGACGGCACGCCGGTCCCGCCTGGCCAATCAGGTGAATTAATCACCCGCGGCCCCTACACCATATCTTCGTATTTCAACAATCCGCTGGCGACTTCCCGCGCCTTCACGCAAGACGGGTATTACCGAACCGGCGACATGGCCCACCTTGATTCGGCGGGCAACGTCTATATCGATGGGCGACTGACCGACTCTATCAATCGCGGTGGAGAAAAATTCAGCCCGGAAGAGATTGAAGCGCTTACTAAACAGCACGCGAAGATCCAGGACGTCGCGGTGGTGGGTATATCCGACCAGCGCTTCGGCGAAGTGCCTTGCCTGTTTGCCGTAGTGCACGAAGGAGAACAGCTTTCGTTATCCGAAGTCCGACGGCACCTGGAGATTGTTGGTATAGCGCAATTCAAACTGCCGGAGAGGCTAGTCCTGATAGAGGCGATTCCGCGCAAAGGCATCGGCAAAATTGACCGCGCGTCTCTACGCGCTCAAATCTACGGCGAGCGCCAAAGCGAAGCACAAGCATCCGGGTCGGGTGAGCTATGAAGCTCATACAAGCCCAGGCCGAAGGTGCCATTAGATTTAGCTTCGCGGCCTCAGTGCCTGTGCGACATCAACTGGTTGTGTTCCCTCACGCTGGCGGTAGTTCCGAGTTCTATAGAGCGTGGCGAGACCACCTGCCTGCGGACGTGGACCTCGTAATAATGCAATACCCTCAACCAGGCACGAGCAACGCGACAGTGAACTGGAGCGACCCACACGCAGCTATCCAACGCTGCATGAGGGGGTTGGCCAGTCTTCTTGGCATCGCGCCCACCACACTCTTTGGGCACAGCATGGGCGCCTTGCTCGCACTGCATATAGCGTCCTCCCTGGCATCGTCGAGATTCAGGGTGGCTCAACTCATCCTGTCGTCTCAGATGGCACCGGTGTCGCTGCAGACAATCCTTCAATCACAGCAGGATGTCGACCAGCTTGCAGAGCGTGCGATGGGGCTTGGCGAAGTGCCCGAGTTGAGCACCTCCGCTGACACCGCTCAGACGGTTGTTGCTTCAGCTGTTCGTCAAGACCTGGCGCTTCTTCAAAAGCTTGCGAAGTTGCCGGTGGGTGACTTACCCACGACCCGCCTATTCGCGGGCGACAACGATCCGTTGATCGACAGAAAGCAGTTCTTCGAGTGGTCTCAATTGCTGCCCAAACATCCAGTGCTAGAGGTTTTTCCAGGCGGACACTTCTACTTTCTCGGCAATGAGCCGTTGGTAGTGGACACCATCCTGGGCCCCTCTCGTACGGCGTGACCTCTACGTTCATTCAACCCAAACGCGTAATGGGAAATTTGTCATGGATTTCGACCTTTTCAATGCTCAATCAGCAGCTCCCAGCCCTGCCAAAGCGCTGGATATGTTTCCCCAACTCAGGGACTTCAGTGCGTCGCTGGGAAACACCCCGCTCGTGGAAGTGCCGGGGCCACAGAACGGAGGTCGAATCTTCGCCAAGCTGGAGTCGAAGAACCCTTCCGGGTCGATCAAGGATCGCGTGGCCTTCGGCTTGTTTTGTGATGCGATCAATGCTCACGACTTTGATCAGGGCCCGCTCAAGCTTCTTGATTCGTCGGGTGGCAACATGGCCAAGGCTTTAGCTCATTTGGGGCATCTATGCGGCCTGCCCGTGCACGTGGTGATACCCGACTCAGCGCCAGAGGTATTGCTTCAATCCTTGAGCGATAGCAACGCGATTGTCACGAAGGTGGACAGCAGCCATTTTCTGCTTGGCATCATCGCCCGCAGCCAGCAGATCGCCTGCACGGAGCCAGGCTGGACCTTGCTATCCCAGCATCTGAACTTGGTAAACACATCGGTGCATCAGTATCACACCGGCGCCGAGATCTGCCGTCAGCTCGACGGCCGACGCCCCGATGCCTGGGTAGCAGCCATCGGCACTGGAGGTACGCTTGCCGGCGTATACGCAGCGCTGGCGCAGCAAAACCAGGACCTGCGCGTCGTCGGGTGCACGCCTCGCGAACTGCCATTTGGCACGATGGAACCTCCAAACCGAACTGCCAGATTCGCAGGCGCAGGAGGATTTGGTTTCGGGTTCCGGCAACCGTTTGTCTCGTTGATTCCCTACGAAGTGCCGTTCCAGACCGTCTCACACGAGGAGTCTCTCAAAGCCATGTTCCGGTTCTTCGAGGAAACCGGCATCCCAATTGGCGGTTCGGCCGCGGCCAACTGGATCGTCGCGTGTAACGTCGCCTCTGAACTCGACAAGGAGGCCAGTGTAGTCACCATCTTCCCCGACGCCGGCAGCGACGCCGACCGCGAGCGGGGCCGGCAGTTGCTCGATAACGAGCGTCAAACGACAAGGAGCTAATGCTATGCCCATTAATGAACAAGACATGATGTCAAATCTGGTGAGCCTGGCCGATCTGGCCAGAGCTCAGTTGGACCTTCCCGACGGGCTCAACAAAGCCCGGCAGATTGTTGCAGAGCGCATAGGCACCGATCGCTTCGTCATGCTGCCACTGCTTGAACTCAGCGATATTCAGTTCAAGGCACAGGCTGACGACAGGCCCACTGTGGGCGATGTCAACTCGCATATTGATCGATGGATCGGGGATGATGGCGTCGAAATCGGCACCATCAGCGGCGAAGGTTGGAAGATCGCAAGCCTGGATAAAGACGTGATCTCCTATTATCGGGAAACCGCAGATACACGCTTGGGCAGAATCGAGACAGCGGGGGTCTGGAATTCATCCGCCATTTGGCAAGGGCGATGGCAATCATTGTTTGCCACCGGTGTCACCGGTGAGGTGACCGGGATGATTGGGGTACGGCAACTGTATCAAGAGGTCCCGCGCGAGCGCTATCGGGCCTTTGTATTGCTGATTCCGATCGAAGCGGCCGACGAAGCGATTCAGGGCCGGGTACGCCGCGGATACACGACTGATTGAATTCGGAGGTCGCATGTACGATCAGCACGTGGACCGCGACATTGCAGTCATTGGTATGGCTTGCAGGTTTCCTGGCGCCAACACCCTTGAGCAGTACTGGCACAACCTGGTGAACGGCGTCGAGTCGGTAATCGAACTCGGTGATACCCCTACCGATGCGCAGACCATGCCATTTGCCGCACCGTTGAATGACAACGTACTGTCATTCGATGCCACGTTTTTTGGCGTGGGTCATCGTGATGCAGCCTTGATGGACCCTCAGCACCGACTATTCCTCGAGTGCGCGTGGCATGCGCTCGAGCATAGCGGTATCAAGCCCGGGCAAATGCCCGACACCGGTTTGTTTGCCGGCTGCAGTAGCTCAGCCTACCTTGGCCACTTGCAAGCGTCCGACCTCATGGAAAAATTCCAGCCGTCAGGGTTCGAGCTGCAAATTACCAATGATAAGGACTACTTGGTCACGCGGGCGGCGTGGCACCTGGGCATAGAGGGGCCGGTACTCGGTGTGCAGGCAGCCTGCGCTACATCGCTCGTCGCCGTCGCAGAGGCCGTCGAGGCCTTACGCGCAGGGCGATGTCGAGTAGCGCTGGCCGGTGGATGCACGTTGCGGTTTCCGCAACGTGCGCCTTACCGGACTCAGCGAGGCATGATCTACGCACAGAATGGCCACTGCATGCCTTTCTCCAGCAAAGCGACAGGGACGGTGTTTGGCAGCGGTGTCGCGCTAGTGGTTCTGAAACCGTTATCCCTGGCGCTCGCTGAGGGGCAACGCGTGTTAGCCGTAATCAAAGGCTGCGCCGTCAACAACGATGGCGCCCGCAAGGTGGGTTTCACCACCACCAGCGTCGACGGACAACGACGCGTGATCAGCGCGGCCATGCTCGATGCCCATCTCACGCCCATGGACATGCGGGCGATGGAGGCGCACGGGACCGGGACAATTGCCGGTGATCCCATTGAGTTCAACGCATTGAACGACCTGTTTGCAATGCCCGGGAAAGGACACAACTCCTGCGCACTTGGCTCAGTGAAGGCCAACGTAGGGCACCTGGAAACATGCGCGGGCATGGCAGGGCTGATCAAGGCCGTGCTCCAGATCCAGCATGGTTTCATAGCGCCACAGATCCACATGGACGAGGTAAACCCTTCGATAGCATTGGATACCAGCCCGTTTTACTTTCCCGCAATCGCTGAGCCGTGGCATACAACGGATAGTCGCAGTGCCATTGGGGTCAGTGCTTTTGGAATCGGCGGGACAAATGCGCACGTAGTGCTGGCGCGTTCGCCACAAGCTCTCGATGAGACGACGACCGCCGCGACCGATTTTCCTTCAGTCATTCCCGTAACCGGGCAAAGCGAGGCTGCCTGCCACAGGTTGATACGGGCCTACCGCGCAGAACTCGCCGGGCTCCCCGCGGACCGCACGGCGTGGAGCGCCCAAACCACGCGTCGAGCGCTCAGGTATCGCGCAACCTTGTGTGCGGACAAGGACGGCGCACTGCAGGTCGCTGACCCGGTACGCGATACCGGCCGCCGCAAGCCGGACATCGTTTTCCAGTTCCCGGGCCAGGGCAGTCAGTTCCTCGGCATGGCCACCGGCCTGGCCGAGTCGAACCGACATTTCGCAAGTGATCTTCATGCCTTGGTACGTCTGCTGCGAGAACAAGCGGATGTCGATGTCTCCTTCCTGCTGGATGGAAATGCTGACACCGACCTGACCGATACCGCGGCGGCACAGCCCGCGCTCGTTGCAGTTCAAATCGCGATGGCCCGGTTCCTCATTCGGCACGGCGTCGTACCTGACGCAATCGTCGGTCACAGCGTGGGCGAAATAGCAGGCGCCTGCATCGCCGGAATGCTGACCGCCGAAGAAGCACTGCTGTTCGCTGCTCGACGGGGCAGGTTGATGTCTGAATTGCCAGCTGGCTCCATGCTCGCCGTCTCCATGAGTGAGCAAGCCTGCCGGGATTGGCTCGCGGACGACGTTTCGCTAGCCGCCGTCAACGCCACAGAGGCCTGCGTTCTCTCCGGTACCAAGGCCGCGATCGAGCGCATACAGCGCTCATTGACCAGCCTCGGCATACGTTGCCGTAGTTTGACGGTATCCCATGGGTTTCACTCGTCCATGATGGCCCCCATCCTGGACGAACTGGCAGCCGCCGCGCCGACCGCCAAGGCGGCGCCTTCGGATATTCGCTTCCACTCGACCCTGCACGGCACAGCATTCGACTCGTCAGACCGCCTCGACGGAGCCTACTGGGCGCGGCACGCGCGTGAGCCGGTGAGATACCTGGAGGCGCTTACGTCCATTGCGGTTCGTGAAGGGACGTTATTTGTCGAAGTGGGCCCCGGCACGACCTTGACGGCCTTGACAATGGCGCTGCGGCCGCGAGATACCGCGATTCGCACGATGCGTGGCGAGCGAGACAAATCGCCAGAGCATGAGGTGTGGCATACCGCGCTTCAGAAAATCTGGATGGCCGGTGTGGACATTGACTGGCGCCCGTCGTGGAACCTGCCAGCCAGAACCATCCCGTTAACGCCCTACCCCTTCGACCGACAACGTCACGGCGTGACGCTTGAGACGCAGGGCAGCACACCTCGTACGGCCGAACCCGCACAGCAGCTTGAGTCGCGAAGGTACAACAGCGTTGCACAGGCCGCTGCCGCACTTTGGGAGAAGGTCACCGGGACGCCTCCATCCAGCCAGTATCAGTTGTTCAGTGACGATGGCGGGGATTCCTTGGCGGCGTTCCAACTGATTGCATTTGCAGACTCCGAACTCGGGGTCGTGTTGAACGTATCTGACTTCCTGGCTGATCCCACACCGTCGGGCCTATGTACATGCCTGACGGATGCCGGCGCCGCTAACAGCATTCACATTCATCCTAAAGAAGGGAACGCATAGTCATGGCAACCATCACTCATCCAACGTTCGGTGTCTATGAAGTCGAAACTGTAGTGGTAGACAGTCAGAGTTCATTCACCATCGCCTGCTCGCCCCACCGGCATGCGATGCCCAGCAATGGAGGTATCCGTTGGAGTCGATATAAAACACTGTCACATCAAAAAGATGAAGCAATCATGTTGGCAAGTGCGATGGATCTGAAACATGGTTTTTATCGAACCGGCTTCAGCGGCGGGAAAATCGTCGTAAATAGCAGTGCGCTACCTGATGAGGCCCCACACGTATTCGATGCCATCGGAGAAACCCTGAACCGCTATGCCGGCTCGATGTACACAGGGTGTGACATCAATACAAGCAGTGCGCATATGACGTACCTGAGAAAATCCACCCCGTGGATTCTGGATGCCATGGACAGCCCTCAGATCAGCACGTCAATTGCCACCGGATTTGGTGTCTGGAGTGCCCTGAAGGCGGTACTGAAGTGCTCTCCGAGAATCAACGGAACGCCTCTTGTAGCCATTCACGGCATGGGCAAGGTGGGCTTTGAAGTTGCCAGGCAATGTCTCGCCCATGGGTACAACGTGATCGGCTTCGACGTAAAGCCCATTAGCGATATTCCGGCCGGCCTGTGCATGTTGAGCGAGGAGGATTTCTGGTCAAGCGCCCCGGATGTACTGTGCATTGCGTCCCTCTCCAGAATCCTTGATCTGCCCACGGTTGAACGTATACGCGCGCGCTGGGTTATCAGTAGCTCCAACACACCGTTTGACAGTACTCAAGCAGAAGCGAGGCTTCTGGCGCGTGGGGTTGGTTATGTTCCTGATTATGTAAGCAACGCCGGAGCGGTTATCTGTGACAGCATCGAGCGATCGTTCCCTGATGTTTTTCGTGCGATGACACAGGATCAGGCAAACAACTATACAGGGGCATTGATCGGTACCAAGACCGGCGAATTGATCAAACGGGCAGAACTGCTGGGATGCAATATTCCCACACTGTTATCGCGAACCTATTTTCATGCCGGAAATAATGTAGACCTCGACGTATCCCAACGGCACGATCCGTCTATCCACGCTGATATAGACGCGCGCAGCTTCGCGGTTTAGACATAAGAGGACAATGAAGGGGATAGCTGTGGGTTTGTTATAACTTGGCCGCACCGCTGGCCCATCACAAGCATTTAAACTTTAAAGATCTCGCACATACCCAACTTATCTGGAAGAGCCATTCTTCCAACGTATTTAATTTGCTTGACGCGTCACGCAGTAACCGGGATCTCCATTACAACCGAGTCACTACGACCCACGCGCGTATAACGCCGCTCGATTACCTGACGAACCCCAAAATATAACTAATTGCAGTGACGTTTTTTGTCGCCCACTCTAATTATCAGGAAGATACGATGCCCCCCAACACGCCAGAGACACACTACGATGTATTAATCATCGGCGGAGGAATACTCGGTCTCGCCAGCGCTTACTATGCGACAGCCAGAGGATTAAAAACATTGATTGTCGATCAGTACGGAATAGGCAACGACACCAATAGTTCCAAAGGCCTGGAGCGAATGTTCCGCTTGATGCAAGACAACGAGTCCGAAGCCCGACTGGCCGAAGCGTCACTTGCAATATGGACAGAACTGCAGCGCGCGAGCGGAAAAACCCTGCTTGCGTCGGACGACCTTATCTTCTTTGGCCATCGGGATGCGCCGATGACTACCGAAGGTAACGTGCAACACATCAAACACACCATGGATAGCATGGGCATGCCCTACGAATACCTGGACTCCCCCGCCGCTATTCACAAAAGATTTCCGATGTTCAATCTGGCAGCCATGCCTGACGACTACGTAGGCCTGGTGCAAGCGGCAAGCGCGTCCATCAACGTGCAGGAAGCGGCCAGGACTTTTCTATTCGCCGCCCGGCAGACGGACCTCCTGCACGTATTGGATAAGCATGCCGTGATCCAGGTCGCCCCTCTTAAGGACCAGGCTGGCTATACGCTGCTGACTGAGGCTGATGGTCGCTCCGTGACCGTCCACGGAAAACATTTGATCACTTGCCCGGGAGTATGGGCAGATTCGGTGTTGAAGGGCTTTGGTCTCAAGCAAGCGCCCGGTTGGAAGATCTGGAAGATGAGTTACGCCTATTGGCCACTCAAGGAAACCCCCCCGAAGATTCCTATCTGGTTTGAGTTCGGGAATATCGATGCAAGCGACCAAGGTACGTTTTACGGCTTCCCACCGCTGGACTTCTCGCCAGACCGGCACAACATGGTAAAAATGAGCGCCGACTACACCTACGACACTTACGATGCGCCATCAGCAATTCAACCGGGCGTGAACCCGAGATTGATGGAGGAACTCGTTGCGCACCTGGATCAACTGATTGCCCCCAATGCCGTCGACGCCACTCAATACCAGCATGCGGGGACGTGCCTTTACTCGATGAGCCCGGACGGCAAGCTGGTGATCGGGCGTATCCCGATTGCACCCGGCCAGCAGTCATTCCATGCCGGCGCCTCGATGTGCGTAATGGAGTCAGGCCGAGCCTTCAAATACGCGCCATTGTTTGGACGTATATTGGTTGAACTGGCTGTCGATGGGCACACCCGGTATCAGCACGACCTGGATGTATTCTCGTCCACTCGTGATGGGCTGTTCGAACCTTCAACGTAACAGCGCTAAAACGGGGCCCACTACGAAGCGCGGTTTGTGCTCTCCCTTTCGTCTGCGCATCGTCAACACCGGTAGGTGCCCTGCTTCCAGGCAAGGGCACCGTTCACCCTGCACGCCAACAGCCCCTGAAGTACCGCCCAAAGAACAACCAGGCTACGGCTTGACCAGGCCCAGGTTTTCCCGGAAGCAGCGTCCTTCGTAACGCCTTCTGAGCAGCCCGCGCTTCTGCAGGAGCGGAACGACCTGCGCCACGAACTCGCTCGTGCCTCCCGGTAGGTGGGAGAACATGACGTTGAATCCATCGGCGGCCTCCTGCTGCAGCCACAGTGCCATCTGGTCAGCGACCATTTCGGCGGTCCCCACCATTTCCAGGCCCTGGTAACCGCAGACCCGCCTTGCCAACTCAAGAACGCTCAAGTTTTTCCGCGCCGCGAGCCGCACCACACGATCACGGCCGCTCTTGCTCGCATTGCTCTCGGGTATTTCAGGCAGTGGGCCTGCCGGATCGTAGGCAGAAATGTCGTGCCCCAACGCAATGGAGAGCGTCGCGAGGCAACTCTGATCATCTACCAGCTCATCCAGCCTCGATCTTTTGCGTTGCGCCTGCTCAAGATTGTCGCCTAATACGACAAGGACTGCGGGAACGATTTTCACCGCATCCGTGCGGCCTGCTGCCATAGCTCGTGATCGCATGTCAGCATAGAAAACCTGCGCAGATGCAAGATCGGTCTGATAAGTAAAAATGACTTCGGCCGTCTCTGCCGCAATCTGCCGCCCCGCTTCGGACGCACCGGCTTGTACTATGACGGGGCGCCCCTGAACAGGTCGAGCTACATTGAGCGGGCCTTTCACCGCGAAGTGAGGGCCTTGGTGATTGAGTGTATGCAGCTTGGCAGGATCAAAGTAGATGCCATTGGCTGCATCCATGCAGAAGGCATCCGCCTCCCAGCTTTCCCAAAGCCCCTCCATCACCTGCGAGAACTCTCGGGCGCGGCGGTACCTTGCGCCATGCTCAAGGTGGGACTGCGCGCCGAAGTTGGCTGCCTCGTTCGGATTACTCGACGTGACCAGATTCCACCCAGCCCTACCTGCACTGATGACATCCAGTGAGGCCAGGCGGCGCGCGAGCATGTACGGTTCGTTATAGGTGGTACTGGCGGTTGCGATCAGCCCGATGTGCCGCGTCACTGCCGCCAACGCCGGAAGCAGCGTCAATGGATCAAGCGTAACTACGCTGGAGCTTCGCATGAGCGTGTCGACGGAACCTGCGCGAACCGCAAGTGAGTCAGGCAGAAAGAGCCCATCAAACCGACCCTTCTCAAGGGTTTTGGCGAACCACTTCATGTGCTCGAAGCGTCTGTGGAAGTCGGGTATGGCACCCGGATAGCGCCAAGCGCCGGCATGAATGCTGGGCATGGCCAACAGGATGAGTTTCTTGAGTGGTCTGGTCATTGTAGGGTGCTCGACATGGAATTCGGTGCTCGCAAAGACCGATCCACAATCAGGAATGGAGCCCCTTGCGAGCAGTATTCGAGGCGCGCTTGCACGCCGTAGACTTTTTCCAGCAACGCCGGTGTCAGGACATCGAGGGGGCGGCCGGTGGCATGCACCCGCCCTTGATGAAGGACCACCACGTGGTCCGCGAAGCGCAATGCGTGATTGATGTCGTGAATGGCCATGACGACGCACATCGAGCGCGCTCGCGCCAACCGACGCAATAAATCGAGCACATCGAACTGGTTTTGCAAATCCAGTGCGCTCGTGGGCTCATCCAGTAACAAGACACTGGGTGCGCGGATCATTGCCTGGGCAATCGATACAAGTTGCCGTTGGCCGCCGCTCAATGCGGCCAGCTCGCGGTCGGCGAGCACGTTAATCTCCAGCGTCTGGAGCATACGGGTGACCTCATCCAACTCACTGCCGTCAACGCCCCAGCCGCTGCCCTGCTTGCTCGCAAGCAGCACTGCTTCAAACACTCGCAGCGAGGAGTTCATGGAAATATCCTGGGGGACGTGTGCGGGGCGGTTGCGATGATGAATGGACCAGGTCTCGACAGCCTGCCCTGCCACAGTCACGGTGCCTGCGCCACCCAGCTCGCCCGCAATCCGGCGCAGCAGCGTGGACTTACCGGCAGCGTTCGAACCCAGCAGCGCCGTGATGCTACCCGCTGCCATGGGCCCGAAGCTGACGCTCTGCAATACCGTATGGCCGTCGAAGGCTACCGACACGTCAGCGATGTTGAGCAGTGCAGTCATCGCGTCTTCGCTCGCAGAATCAACGCAAAAAACAAGGGCACGCCCACCAGGGATGTCACTATTCCAATCGGCAGGGTTTGCCCGGCGACCAGCGATTTGCTCAGTACCGAGGCCGCCGACAGCATGCATGCCCCACATAGCGCAGAGGCCGGAAGGAGAAAGCGCTGGTCCTCGCCTACCAGCATTCGGGCAATATGCGGCCCCACCAATCCAACGAACCCGATGGTGCCCACAAAAGAGACGCAGATAGAGGCGAGCAGACTGCTGAGCAGAATGCCGCGCAGGCGCAGGCGCGCTACGGGAATCCCCAAAGCCGTCGCCCGGGCCTCTCCGAGTTGTAATGCCGTCAACGCCCAGGACTGGCGGGCGAACGTAAACGATACGATCACGAGAATGACACTCATGATGCCGAGCTTGGGCCACGTAGCACGCGAAAGACTGCCCATTGTCCAGAAGACGACAGCAGACAGCGCCTGTTCGGGACCGATGTACTGCAGCGCCTCCAGCAGTGCCGAGAACGTGAAGACCAGGGTCGTGCCCAACAGTATGATCATTTCGGTGGTGATACCGCGTTTGCGACTCAGGCGATGAATGAACAAGGCCGCTGCCATCGAAACGAGGAACGCATTGACGGGGATGGCGTAGGCGACAGCCGAAGCAGGCAGAACGCTTACCCCCAATATCAGACCGAGTGCGGCGCCAAAACTCGCCGCGGCCGACAAGCCCAAGGTGAACGGGCTCGCCAGGGGGTTGCCGAGCACTGTCTGCATTTGCAAACCCGCAATCGACAGACTCGCGCCGACGACCAGAGCCGATAGCGCCACGGGTAGTCGGATGTCCCAAAGTATCACGCTCACCTGGCTCGACGACGCGTCTTGCATCAAGACGGACAGCAGCTCCATCAACCTGTAATGCGCCGGGCCTATGGAAAGGTCGATCATGAAAAACACAAGGGTAAGCAGGCCAATGCCGACGATCATGCTCAAGCGGCGTTTCGCCAGGCGGCTGTATAAGCTCCGCCCGCGGGTGAGTTCGGCCTGTGTGCCGATGGCTTGCTTCGTCATAGTGATGCTCCATCCAGGCTCAGCCAATAACCGGGCTGATAAGGAACCGGAAGAAAACGCGCGTGGAACTCGCGAAACGTAGCGTCCGGATCCAGCGATGCGAAGAGTTCGGGATGAAGCCACTTTGCTATCCGCTGCAGTGCGACAAAGTAATACGGATTGTCATAGAAGGGATGCCAGATGGCGTGGACCCTCCCCGCCTTCACCGCCGACAACGAACGATATGCCGGCCGGCGCATCAACCGGCGCAAACGCGCGAGCCCTTGCGCGGAGTCGGCGCCGGGTCCGAGGTTGACCCAGTCTCCCGCAGGCGAATAAAGCGACCAATTTGCGCCGGTCACCAGGATGACATCCGGGTCGCTGGCAATAACCTGCTCGGGATGCAAGGTACCAAAAGTACTGTGCAGGAAATGAGAACCGAGGTTGTCACCTCCAGCGACTGTCACAAGCTCACCGAAATTGCCTTCGCCGTAAGTCAGGCAGCAGTCGTCATACAGACCTGCGGCACGCTCGACCATTACACGAGGCCGCATTCGAACGTTTTCCAATGGCACCGTGACACGTTCGATCTGCTCTTGGCGAAAACGCAGGAATTCGTCGGCACGATCGGTTCGCCCAAGCAGTGCACCGAGGATCTGCACGCTTCGCACGGTGTTATCAAACATCTTGGTGCGAAAATCAACGAACACGATCGGAATGCCCACCTGTGTCAACCGTGCCATCAGGCCCGACGACTCGGCGGCGGCCTTTGAACTGAGGTTCATGATCACCACGTCCGGCGCCAACGAAATCGCTAATTCGCTACCAATGGAGTCGAGCGTCGCGGCCGGAAACGATGGAATGCGGCCCATCTCGGGAAACTTCCGCAGATATGCCCGATAGCCATCCAGGTCCGCAGCCTTGAAGTTCTCGCCCCAACCCACAACATCAGCAAATGGCCGGTCCGGAAGCAGCACCGCCAAGACGTAAGCCAGCGTGCCGTCCCCCAGCAGCACCCGCTTTACAGGTCGATCTATGTGTACATCACGGTCAGCAACATCCTTGAATGACACACGTGCGGGCGCAGCGGTGAGACTTCGAGAAAGGCTGATCAACATTCCAGCCGCCATCAGGCGCCCCAGAACACGGCGCCTTGAATACAGAACATCGCCCATTTGGCTCACCAGCGGTAAGTGAGAGAAGTGGTGGCCGTGCGATCCTGCCCGACAAAGCAATACAGGGCCGAGGTACAACTTGCGACGTATTCCTTGTTAGTCAGGTTGCTGACATTGAGCGCCAGCGAAGCGCCTTCAAGCGAAGGCGCAATTGAACCAAGTTCATAGTTCAACGCCAGATCAAAAAGCGTGACCGCCGGAACCTTGAACGTGTTCGCTGGATCGCCGTACGACGCGCCCAGGTAACGCGAGCCTGCTCCGATTTTCAGGCCGGACAAAGATCCGCGCCCTATGAGGTAATCAAGCCACAGGGCAGCGCTGTGTCGGGGGGTTTGTGTCAGGCTGTTGCCTTGGTAGGTCGTATCCTGGACCAAGGCGTTATCCAGGTAACTGTAACTGGCAAGCAGATTAAGATTTTCGACCAGCTCGGCAGTGGCTGAAAGATCGACACCACGGCTGCGCACCTTGCCCGCCTGGGTGTTGAACCCCAGATGGGCCGCATCGGCGGTTTTGACGTTGGTTTGTTCCAGATTGTAAATGGCGGCCGTCAGCAATGTTCTGGAGTCGGCGGGGTGAAACTTGATGCCTATCTCCGTTTGTGTCGTTTCAGTCGGGACGAACGCACTCCCGTTGTAACCGCTGCCTATCAACGGATTAAAAGACGTGGCATAGCTCACATAGGGAGAAATGCCGTTGTCAAACTGGTAACTCAGGCCTGTTCGCCCCGACCACTTCCCGTTGTTCATCTTGGTGGAGACCGAAGTAGGGGAATAACTTCGCGTCACGTCGTCTGTTTCGGATTTATCGTAGCGTGTGCCCAACGTCAGACGCCATCGGTCATAAGAAATCTGATCCTGTACATAGACGCCCAAGCGATCGAACTCCTGTTTCTCGGACCAAGGTGCTGCGCGGCTTGCCGTGAAGTCTGGTTTGACATGCGGGCGATAGTCCGAGCCGTAGGGGTCAACAAGATAAGGGCCACTGCTATAGAGGGCACTGGTTACAGTGCCCGAGGCAAAATCGGCACCCACGATAACGTCGTGCTTAGTAGGCCCGAGCTGGAGGCTGCCACTGACATAGTTGTCCATCGAGAACGTATTGGAACTGGAAGGGGAAATCTCATAAGTGTTTTTTAGCAGTGGCTTGCCATTGACCACCGAATACCCGTAGACAACGCTTCTTTGCAAATCCGAGGCGATATGCATGTAGCGCATAGTGCTCGTCACCTTCCAGTCGTTGTCGAAAGAGTGGGTGAAGTTGGAGCTGATGTAATTCTGTTCACGGGACGAGTCATCAAACGACATATCCCGGTAGTTCCTGTCCCGATCTATTGATGGATAGGGACTTTTATTCAGCCCAAGCAGATTGGCTGGCAAAGAGTTGTAGTTCGGTATTTCGGGCTCCCGAGAGTGAACAAGCTGGACAGTCCAAGCGGTTTGCTCCGTCGGCTGCCACGTCAGCGAAGGCGCAAGATAGAGCCTTTTGTGGTGTACATCTTCGATCTGGTCATTCGCCTTCAACCCTGTCGCGGTGAAGCGATAGAGCAGCGTCCTGTCACTGTCGAGTGGACCGGTTGAATCCACGCCAAGAAACGTACGGCCGAAGCTGCCAAATTGTGTCGTGACCTCATGCGACTCCACCTCTTGGGGCTTGCGAGTTACCTGGTTGACTATGCCTCCGCCGGTTGATTGCCCATAAAGATAGGACGACGGTCCTCGCAATACTTCGACACGCTCCAGTGTGTAGGGATCGACCTGGGGCGACCAACTGCCAGGGTTACTGATTAAGCGCAGCCCGTCCAAATAGTAATCGGCTTCGACGCCGCGGATTTTTGTGAAGTCGAGCTGATCTCCGAAGGCCCCGTATTTTTCGCTATTGGCGCCTGCCGTATAGCGCAGTGCCTGGCTGGTCGTTTTTATTTGCTGGGTATCCATCTGCTCGCGCGTGACTACCGACACGGATTGAGGAATTTCCAGGATCGAAGTGTCGGTCTTGCTGCCCAACCCGGATTGTTCCGCAACATAACCGTGTACGAGACCGGATTCGCCTCCCTTGGTGCTCACCCCAGTGACACTGGTGGCCGGCAAGGTGACCACACCTGCAACGGGTGGGATTGGATCATTCTCGGTCGTGCGCTGCGCAAGGTCATCAGCGTGAGCCATTTGATAAGCACACAGGGTTAGCGCAGAGGCGATCACCGCACACTGCTGGGCGGTGCGGCGAAAGTAGTTTGGTTTCGAGCTTGGGGAGGGATGAATCAGCGGCCAGTTGTTCATTCTGTACACGGCGTCAAGCGGATTGGGAGGCAAATCCTATCCACTGACTGACTGACAGTCAATGTAAATGAGAAGTAACATTGACTGTGCCTTGCGTGCTTGTGTAACCACTGCAGCTCAATTACCGGGCGGGACTTGTATGGACCCTTGCAACGAGGGTGCTGCCGCGCCTGCGCAAACCGCTAGTAGCCAAACAACGACTTACTCTCCAGATACTCATCAAACCCACACTCCCCCCACTCGCGGCCGTTGCCCGACTGCTTGTAGCCGCCAAACGGTGCAGCCTGGTCGGCGCGGGCGCCATTGAGGTGGACCATGCCGGTACGCAGTTGACGGGCAATCCCCAGGCTGCGTTCAAGGCTGGCCGAGGTGACGTAACCGGACAGGCCGTAGGGGCTGTCGTTGGCGATGGCGATGGCCTCGGCTTCGCTGTCATACGGGATGATTGCCAGGACCGGGCCGAAGATTTCCTCACGCGCCACCAGCATGTCCGGGGTGACATCTGCAAATATCGTCGGCTGCGCGTAGTAGCCACGCTCAACGCCTTCAGGCCGACCTGGCCCCCCGGCGACCAATCGCGACCCTTGGGCAATGGCCTGGGCGATCATGTGCTGTACCCGTTCGTACTGCATGGCGTTGGCGATAGGGCCAATGGCCGTGCTCGGGTTGCTGTCGTCGTAACACATCTGCGCGAGCACGTGCTGGGCAATCTCAATCACCGTCTGCTGCTGTGCACGCGGCACCAACAGGCGTGTCGGTGCATTGCACGATTGGCCGCTGTTACGCATGCAGCCCAACACCCCATGGCGCACTGCGCTGGGCAGGCTGGCATCGTCGAGCAGGATGTTGGCAGATTTGCCGCCCAGCTCCTGGGACACACGCTTGACCGTCTGTGCCGCCGCCTGGGCCACTGCAACGCCGGCGCGGGTGGAGCCGGTGAAAGACACCATGTCCACCTCTGCATGGCGCGCCAGCCCAGCGCCCACCCCCGGGCCGTCGCCGTTGACCAGGTTGAATACCCCTGCGGGCACCTCGGCCTCATGCAGCACCTGGGCAATGATCCGGGCTGACAACGGCGCACGCTCGCTGGGTTTGAGCACCACGGTGCAGCCCACCGCCAGCGCTGGCGCGAGCTTGCAGGTGAGTTGATTGAGTGGCCAGTTCCAGGGCGTAATCAGGCCGCACACGCCGATGGGCTCGCGCACCACTAGGGTGTTGCCCAGGCGCCGTTCGAAGCGGTACTCGCGCAACACTTCCAATGCCTGCATCAGGTGGCCCAGGCCAGCCGGCACATGGGCGCTGCGGGCCAGGGACAGCGGCGCGCCCATCTCCAGGTGAACCGCTTCGATCAACGCTTCGCTGTGGCGCTCGTAGGCTTCGATAATGCGTTGCAGCAGTTCGATACGCGCCTTGAGCGAACTGGCGGCGAACCCCGCAAACGCTTGCCTGGCCGCGCCGACCGCACGCTCCAGGTCATGGCTGTCGCCAAGGATGATGCGCGCTACCACCTGCTCGGTGCGCGGGTTTACCACGGATTCGATGGTGGTGCCGTGGGGCTTGACCCAGGCGCCGTCAATGTAGAACTCAAACAGATCCGACATCCCTTGCACTCCCTTCAGGCAACGTGTTTCAGGACGCTGCCCAGGGTGTCGAACACCAGGGCAATCTCCTGCGGGCTGATGAGCAGTGGCGGCGAAATCACAATTGTGTCGCCCGAGCCGCGCACCAGTACGCCATTCTCGAAACACCACTGCGCAACTTCGCTGCCCCGTGCGCCTGGAAACCCTGGGCGCGGCTCGAGTTCGACGGCGCAGAGCAGGCCGATAGCACGTACGTCCAGCACCGCGCCGACGCCCTGCAGCGCAAGTGCACTCGACTGCCACAGCCCACTCACGGCGTTGACGTGTTGGTTGAGGCCCAATTCGCGATGCACCTCAAGGGTCGCCAACCCGGCTGCGCACGCCAGCGGGTGCGCTGAATAGGTGTAGCCGTGCATCAGTTCGATGACAGTGGCCGGCCCGGCCATGAACGCCTCATACACCGCACCGCTGACCAGTACGCCGCCCATGGGCACCGCGCCGTTGGTCAGGCCTTTGGCCGTGGTGATCAGGTCCGGGAGCACGCCGAAGGCTTGCGCGGCAAAGGGGGCGCCGACGCGGCCAAAGCCGGTGATCACCTCGTCGAAAATCAGCAGCACGCCGTGCCGCGTGCAGATCTCGCGCAAACGTTGCAAATAGCCCAGGGGCGGCGGATAAACGCCGCCGGAGCCGGTCACTGGCTCGACGATCACGGCGGCCACGGTGCTCGGGTCCTGGATATCCAGCAACTGTGTCAACGCGTCGGCGTAACTGGCGCCCTGTTGCGGCTGCCCGACGCTGAAACGCATGCCGGCGTCATAGGGCAACGGCAGGTGCGAGACCTCGCCCAGCAGTGGGCCAAAGTCACGCTTCTGACGGCCGATACCAGAGACCGACAGCCCACCGAAGCCCATGCCATGGTAGCCCTTGGCGCGCCCGATAAACTTGGTCCGGCGGCAATCGCCACGCGCCTGGTGATAGGCCCGCGCGATCTTCAGCGCGGTGTCCACCGCTTCAGACCCTGAGTTGGTGAAAAACACCTGCTCCATGCCGGCGGGGCTGACGTCGATCAGGCGCTCGGCCATCTCCAGGGCCTGGGGGTGGCTCATCTTGAATGACGAGACAAAGTCCAGGCGCCCCGCCGCTTCGCGAATCGCCTCGACGATTTTCGGCTGGCCGTGCCCGGCATTGACGCACCACAGCCCGGCCATTGCATCGAGTACACGGCGCCCGTCGGTGGTGGTGTAGTACATGCCATCGGCGCTGGCGAACATCATCGGCTGTTGCTGGAACTGGCGCATCGGCGTGAATGGCGCCCAGAACCCGCGATTCACGCGCTCTGAAGGCTGGGAAAGATCGTTCATAGAGACTCCTGCAAAGCAATGATGGGATGGCCGGTCAGCGTCGGGCGCTGCAACGGGCCTGCGTTAACGTTGACGCTGCGGTCCACAGACAACCTGCCGTGTTCGATACGGCAGGTGACCCGGTCACAAAACGCCGTCTCGACAAACTGCCAGGTCATGCTCAACACCCCCGCTTCGGTCCAGCGCGCCTGCGCCACCACCGGGGTGAGCTCCGGCTGGTATTGGTGATGCAGATAGTGGCCGGTCATGCTGGTCCGGCTTTCGATGCCGGCCACAAGCCCGGCACGAATGCAATGGGTGCCACGGGGGTCGGTGAGGTAGAAATCACAATGCTCTGGGCCAAACTCCAGGCGCACTTCGCTGACCTGGTCTTCGTTGGCCTGCATGACGAACGTGCCACTGAATTCGGCCTGGCGCGGCGAACTCGCGGCGCCAGACATGACGGGCCGCTGTTGCCGCGCCAGCAGCGCCGCCAACCCGGCATCCGTCGCGCCGTCGGTGGGCACACCCAGCGCCGGCACCAGATGCTCCCACAGCAGGCTGTGCAAGCGCCGCTCGCCCAGCGCCAGCCCGGCGGTGAAGGCAATCACCGCGTTATGGCGCGGCAACACGATGCACTGCTGGCCAAACACTCCGGAGGCGTAGTAACCACCGTGCAGGGTCATCCACCACTGGTAGCCGTAGCCTTCGCGGCGCGTGACAGCCGCGTCGCTAGACTCGTCACGGCCCAGGTAGCGCTTGCCATCGAAGGCGCCCATCCATACATCGTCGACATGCCCACGGGTCGCGTCGGCCACCCATTCCCGGGACAGCAATTGCTGCCCCTCCCAATGGCCTTGTTGCAAGTGCAGCACGCCGAACTTGAGCAAGTCCTCGGTGCGGCAACTGAGGCCGTTGCCCCCGGTGTTGAAGCCGCCCGGTGCAAGGTCCCACTCGATGGGCCCCATGCCCATGGGCTGGAAGATGCGCGCGTTACACAGGGCGTACGCCGTCTGGCCGCTGACCACACTGACAATCGCCGAGAGCATGAAGCTCGACGCACTGCTATAGATGAACCGCTGCCCTGGCGGGTCTTCGACCGGCTCATTGAGGAACAACCGCACCCAACTGTCAGTGCGCCCGCGCCAGGCGCCACCGGAGATGCCCTGGCGATGCCCGGTGCGCATGGTCAGCAGATCCCGTACGGTCATGGCCGCCAGGTTAGCGCTGATGGAGGCCGGGCAATCGGCGGCAAAAAAGTCCACCACCTTGGCATCCAGCGACAACACACCGTCATCCACCAACAGCCCGACCGCCATGGACACCCAGCTTTTGGTCGCCGAGTGCTGAACATGCAAGCGTGCGGCGCTATAAGGCGCCCAGAACGCTTCGGCCACTACCGCGCCATCGCGGTACAGCATGAAACTGTGTAACTCCAGGCCCGCAGCGTTCACCGCATCGATGAAATCACTCACGCCACGCGCCGATACACGTTGTTGACTGGGCAGTGCCCGGCGCAACGGCAAACTCGTCATCTGATCTATCCCCTCATTTGCACTGCTTGGGCGTGCAACAGGCTGCTGTTGCACGCCATTACCGCTACCAGAGCGCCACGGTGTAGCCCAGGATCACTCGGTTTTCGTTGGTGTCACGGGCGAAGTTGCTGGTGGCGCTGGCGTTCTGCCAACGCAGCGATACGTCCTTGAACGTACCGCTCTGCACCACATAGCCCAGGCTCAAGTCCCTCTCCCACTCGCGCCCTTCGCCGTCAAAGCCGATGACCTTGGCGTTATCGCCCTTGGCGTAACGCGTGGAGAACAGCAGGCCCGGAATGCCCAGCGCAGCGAAGTCATAGTCGTAGCGGGCATGCCACACGCGCTCACGGGTCTGGGAGAAGTTGGCCAGTTGGTACTCGCTGAACAGGTAAGTGTTGGTACCGTCCACATAGGTGAACGGCGTCGAACCGTACTGCTCCTGGTAACCGCCACTGAGGTTGTGGCCGTACAGGCCATAGCCGATGCGCGTGCTCAGCGCCCGGTTATCCACCTTGCCGGCCAGGGCGGCGGCGTCTTCGCTGGCGCTGAAGTAGCGGATGTCCGTCTTCAGGGTGCCCGGGCCCCACTTGAGGCTGTTTTTCAAGCCCAGGTAATGCTGTTGGTACAGGCTTTCCAATTGTGCGTACTGGTAAGTCACGAAGGTCGTCGGCGTGAGTGCGTATTCGCCGCCGGCGAAGCGGAATTCATCGCTCTTGGCGCTGCTTTTGTAGGCGCCGTATTGGCTGGTAAGCCCCATGTCCTCGTAGTGGGTCGAGTCGCGCTGCTTGACCTGGTCCAGTTGACCGGCGGTCAGGGTCAGCTTGTCGATGTCCTTGGAGGTGAGTGCCGTGCCGCTGAAACTCTGCGGGAACAGGCGGCTCAGGTTCGGCTGCAGGGTCGGCAGGTCTGGCACCATGTAACCCACGCGCAACTCGCTCTTGGCCAGGCGCGCCTTGCCGGTGAGGCCAAGTTTGGAGTAGTTGTCATGGGCTCGGCGGGCGTAGCTGGGAGCGCCGGGCTCGGCCATGCTGGAGCGCGCCAGCAGCCCGGTGCCGGAGTTGTCCGGGCTCGAATCGAGCTTGATGCCCAACATCCCGACCGCGTCCAGGCCAAAGCCCACGGTACCGTCGGTAAAACCCGACTCGAGCTTGAGGATAAAACCCTGTGCCCATTCGGCACGCTTGTTCTGCCCGCTGGATTCGCGGTAGTCGCGGTTGAAGTAGTAGTTCTTCAATTCCAGCGCGGCTTTGCTGTCGGCGATGAAGTCGGCCTGGGCAAACAGGGGCATGAAACCGGCCCCCATGACGCTGGCACTGGCGACGACTTTGTTGATGCGGTTATTCATGTGTAGGTTCCTGGCAGACAGGTTGAGTGGAGTTGTTTTTGTTTTCTTCGGCCATGGCTTCGCCCGCTTCGCAAATCGGCGATTTGCGAAGGGTTGGGTTTTGATGCCGTGGCCTGGGGTGCAGCAGTACCTAAATCACACTGGCACGGAGGCGGTAGCTGCCGTCCGCGCGTTTCTCCAAGGGGCTGGCCGCCGCAAGTAGCCGGCGGGTGTAAGGGTGTTGCGGGGTGTCGAAAATCGTGTCACGCGGGCCCATTTCGACCACCTCGCCCTGGTTCATCACCGCCACGCGGTGGGCGATGCGCTCCACCGCCGAGAGGTCGTGGGAGATGAACAGGCAGGCAAAGCCATATTGGCGTTGCAGACGCTCGAACAGTTCGAGGATCTGTTTCTGGATGGTCATGTCCAACGCCGAAATCGGCTCGTCGGCAATCACCAGCTTGGGCCGGCGCACCAGCGCCCGGCCGATCGCCACGCGCTGGCGTTGACCGCCGGAGAGTTGATGGGCAAAGCGCTCGCGAAACTGTTCGGGCAAGCCCACGTCGACCAGGGTGTCGGTGACCCGCTGGCGTTTTTGCGCGGCCGTCAGGGCCGGCTCATGGCGCAGCGGCTCGGCGAGGATCTGGCCGACCGTCATGCGCGGGTCGAGGGACGAATACGGGTCCTGGAAGATCATCTGGCATTGCAGGCGATGCGCGCGGTTGGCGGCGTTGAGGATATCCACGCCCTGGAACAGAATCGCCCCGGCGCACGGGTTGACCAACCCGACGACCGCACGCCCCAGGGTGGTCTTGCCCGAACCGCTGCCACCGACCAGGGCCAGGGTCTCGCCCGGCGCAATGCTCAGGTTCACCGAGTGCACCACGCGCTTGGGCACGCTGCGCCCCCAGAAACTCCGTGGCCCCGGGTGCTCGATACACACATCCCGGACCTGCAGCAACGGGCTGTCGGCCGCCGGCAATGGCCCCAGCGTCCCACGCCGGGGCAGCGCTTCGAGCAACTGCCGGGTGTATTCAGCCTTGGGGGCAAAGAGGATGTCTTCGATACGGCCCTGCTCCACCGCCTTGCCCGAGCGCATCACCACCACTTTATGGGCATACCGCGCCACCAGGGACAGGTCGTGGCTGATGAACAGGATCGCGGTGCCCTGCTCGCGGGTCAGCTCCAGCATCAACTCGATCACGTCCAGTTGCGCCAGGCAGTCCAGGGCCGTGGTCGGTTCGTCGGCGATCAGCAGCGCCGGGCGCAGCAACATCACCGAAGCCAGCATGATGCGTTGGCGCATGCCGCCGGAGAATTGGTGCGGGTAGGATGCCAGGCATTTTTCGCCGTCCTTGATGCCGATGCGTTGCAGCATGGCGATGCAGCGCCCGTGGATCGTCGCCGCATCCAGCGCGGTATGCAGCTTGAGCGCCTCGCTCATCTGCCGGCCAATGGTCAGCGCGGGGTTGAGCGAGACCATCGGCTCCTGGAACACCATGCCGATCCGCGCACCACGCACCGCACGCATGGCCTTGGCATCACTGCTGTCCAGCGCTTGCCCCTGGAACAGGATGCGCCCGCCGCACACTTGCATGGGGGCCGGCAGCAAGCCAATGGCGGCGCGGGCGGCCATGGTCTTGCCACTACCCGACTCGCCCACCAGGGCGACGATTTCGCCAGGGGCCATGGTGAAGCTGAAGTCGTCGACGGCCAGCGGACCGTCCACGCCAACGCGAATCTGCAGATTTTCAACGGCCAGTAAAGGCACTGGAGCGCTCATGCTCATTTCCTCATGCGCGGGTCGAGACGATCACGCAAGGCATCGCCGAACAGATTGATAGCCAGCAACGTCAGGCTGATAAAGATGCCCGGGAAGATCCCCAGCCACGGCGCCGTCGAGATATAGGTGCGGCTTGCCGAGAGCATGCTGCCCCAGGTCGCGGCCGGCGGTGGCACCCCGAGGCCGAGGAAGCTCAACGCGCTCTCCGAGAGCAACGCCCAGCCAAACATGCTGGTGGCCAGTACACACAGGGGCGCCAGGCAGTTGGGGGTGATGTGGCGGAACATGGTGTACAGCTCGGAGTTGCCGATCACCCGCGAAGCCTCGATGAACTCCAGCTCACGCAGTGACAACACGCTGCCGCGCACCACCCGCACCACCGATGGGGTGTAGGCGATGCCCAGGGCGAGCACGATGCCGTACTGGCTGGCGCCGACAATCGCCATGATGCCCAGGGCCATGAGGATGCCGGGGAACGCCAGCAGCGCGTCGTTGAGCATCATCAGCACCCGGTCGGTCCAGCCGCGCAGGTAACCGGCGAGCATGCCGATCACCGTGCCGCAGATCACCGCCACGCTGACCGAGAGCAGGCTGATCCACAGGCTGGTACGCGCGCCAATGATCAGGCGGCTGAACACATCGCGGCCAAACTCGTCGGTGCCAAGCCAATGCACGGCACTCGGTGCGTGCAGGCGTGAGAGCAGGTCCAACTTGAGCGGGTCGTAAGGCGTCCACACCACGCCGAGCAATGCCAGTAACACCAGGACCGCGAGCAAGCTGCCGCCGATCAGGGCATTGAGCGGCGGGTAACGCCGGCGCCGCCGAGGCGAGATCACCGCCACGGTGGGCACGGCAGGAGTCTTGAGGTTCATAGCTTCACCCTTGGATCGAACAGCGGATACAGCAGATCCACCAACAGGTTGACCAACACATAGATGCAGGTGACCAGCAGCAGGCACCCCTGCAGCACCGGGTAGTCGCGGGAGAAGATCGCATCGACCATCAACCGGCCGATGCCGGGCAAGGTGAACACGGTTTCCAGCACCGCAATGCCGCCGAGCAGGTTGCCCAGGATCAGGCCAATCAAGGTCCAGGTCGGCGCAAATGCGTTGCGCAAGGCGTGTCGCCACAGCACCGCGCTTTCCGACAAGCCCTTGGCCCGGGCATGGGCGATGTACTCCAGGCGTAGCACCTCGATGGTGCTGGCCCGGGCCATCCGGGCAATGGCGCCGAACTCCACCAGCGTCAGGGTGATGATCGGCAGCAGCACATAGGTCAGCGCCTTCATAGGGTCGGTGGCGAAGCCGACGTAACCGATCACCGGCAACCAGCCCAACTGAATGCCGAAGACATACAGCAGCAGCAAGCCCAACCAGAAGCTCGGCACCGACAGCAACAACGTTGCCGTCGCCACCAGCCCCAGGTCCATCGCACTGTTTTGCTTCCAGGCTGCGAGCAAGCCCACCGGCACCGCGAGCAGGGTCGCCAGCAACACCGCCACCAGCACCACGGTCGCACTGACGCTGAAACGCTCGACCAGCAACTCCAGCACCGGCTGACGGCTGCTGATGGACACCCCAAGGTCGCCACTGAGCACCGACTTGATCCAGATCAGGTACTGGGTCACCACCGAGTGGTCCAGGCCCAGGCTGCTGCGCATGTCGGCCAGGCTTTGCGGGTCGGCCATGTCGCCCAGCATCAACAGCGCCGGGTCGCCGGGGATCAGGCGGATCAAGGCAAATACAATCACCGAGATCAGCAACAGGGTCGGCACCGCCATGCCGAGCCTGTGCAATATGAATCGAAACATAGCGCTACGCCTTACTTGGAAGTGTCGGCCAGCTTCACGCCCCACAGGCGCGGCTTGGCAACGGGCCAGGAACGATAACCCTCAACGCGCTTACCCATGGCGCCGATGGCAGTGCCGTTGTAGATGACCACCATGGGCACATCCTTGAGCATCAGCGTGTGCAGCTGGTCGAACAGTGGCCGGCGCTTGGCAGGGTCAACTTCCCGCTGGGCCTCGCGCAAAATCGCCAGGGCCTGGGGGTTGTCCCAGACTTTACGCGGCTCCTTGTCCTTGTCGCCGATCACCGATTCGTAGCTTTGCGCCGCATCGAAACGCCCCGAATAGGAGAACGACATCATTTGGTAGCTACCGCTCTGGTAACGCTCCAGCTGCGTGCCCCACTCCAGGGTTTCCATCTCGATGTTCAGCCCTGCTGCCTGGGTCATGGCCTGGCTGAGCAAGCCCATGTCGAACATCTGCGGGTAGCGCTTGTTGACCAGCATGCTGATTTTTTCCCCGCGGTAGCCGGCCTCTTTCAACAAGCGCCGGGCCTCGTCGAGGTTGTAGGTGTAACCCTGCTGCGCGATGCCGTCGTAGTAAGGGCTCGCGGTGGGAATCACTGAGTTGTTGACCACCGACAAGCCATCGGACAACGCCGCCACCATCTGCGCGTAATCCAGGGACAAGGCCACCGCGCGCCGGATGCGCACATCCTTGAGCAGCGGGTCGCGGGTCTGGAACAACAGGCCGCTGATGGTCATGATCGGGCTGACCTGGATCTGCAGGTTCTTGACCTGCTTGAGTTGCGCGGCATCCATCGCGGTCACGTCCGGCAGCAGGTCCACGCCACCTGACAGCAGCGCGGCCTTGGCCGAGGCTGCATCGGGGATCACCTGGAAGCGCACGGTGTCGACAAACGCCTGCTTATTGCCGGTGTAACCGTCCGCCTCGCCTTCGGCACGCGGGGTGTATTGCTTGAAGCGATCCAGCTCGACGTACTGGCCCTTCTGCCATTTGCCCAGGGTGAACGGGCCGGTGCCAATCGGTGCGCGCCAACTGCCATCGGCGGCCAGGGAGTCTGGGTGCAAGATGCCGCTGCCGGCACAATCCGGACGGGCCATGGCGGCCAGGAACAAGCCATTGGCCTGGTCCAGGGTGAACACCACGGTTTTCGGGTCTGGGCTTGAGACATCGACGATCTTGGCCGCGCCGCGCCCATCGAACTCCGCCAGGCAACGCCACTGGGTCTTGGGATCGAGGTAGCGCTGCCAGGTCCATTGCACCTGCTTGGCCGTCAATGGCTGGCCGTTCTGGAAGAGAACGCCGTCGCGCAGGGTAAAGGTGTAGCGCAGGCCATCGGCCGAGACGGCAACCGCACTGGCCAGCATCGGTGCGATGCTGGTGTCTTCGCGGTATGCCACCAAGCCTTCGACGATATGCATCATCACCGCGTCGGTATTGTCGTCACGGTTGACCCCTGGGTCGCTGCTGCGGATATCACCGTTGATGCCGACACTGATGACCTGGTCTTGGGCAACGGCCATGGAAAAGGCGCACGCCGACATCGCAACGGCCACTGCCGTCTTTACGTAACTATTCACGGGAGAAAGACTCCTTGAAGAAATTTTCCGGTCAGTGGCGAGGGCCAAGGCAGGACCGGCATCAGAATGAGTGAATCCTTGGTTATTGTTATACGGTCTGTTCTGAGTGCATCTACCTACGGTGTATCAGCCCAGGCTGCGCTTGTGGCGCAACACCTTGGCAAAAAAGTCCTGGGCGGCCGGCATGGCCTTGACGCCCTGGTGCGCGACGTTGGGCAGCAAGTCAAAGTGCACCTGCACGCCGGCGGCTTCGAAGCTCGCCTTCAAGGTGGCCAGGCGCTCAGGTCGCGTGCGCCCGGCAGCGTTGGCACCGGCCATGTAATGTTTGCCACCTTCACGGTGGGTGATTTCCCAGGTTTCGAGGTCTGAATCACCCACCACCATGTGCACCGGCAAGCGCTGCAAGGCTGGCAGGTTCAGCGGCTTGCCGAAGCGCGTGGCAAAGTCCCGCACGCCGACCCACCAGTCCTGATCGGCATCGAGCAGGGTCACCGAGCCCGGTGCGCCGATGGACGCCGCCCAGAGTTTCTCGGGGTGCAGGTAGCAGAAGCGATGGGTGAATTGCCCCCCACCGGAATAGCCGAACAGCGCGAAGGTTTCAAAGCGGCGGCCGTAACGCTTGCCGACACTGGCAATCATGTCGAGCAACACCTGGTCGTAGCGGATATCGCCTTCGACCATCTGCTTGTAGCCATCGCCATTGCCGTCCCCCAGCACGCCGACCGGGAACAGCGGCGACAGGATCACGCAATCGTTCCAGCGGCCAAATTCGGCGAAGCCATTGCGGTAAATCTCCATCGCACGGGTTGAACCGTGCAGCGACACCACCAGGTCGACTGGCCGGGTGCTGTCCTCGATGGCTTCAGGCACATAGAGGGTATAGGCAAACCGGCTGTCCCCATGATGGGAGTACACGGTGGTCGCGCCGAGGTGATACACGTTCTTTGCAGCACGCAATGCTGCGTGTTCAGGGCTGATATCTGGATTGCTCATTGGGTAAGTTCGCCGAGTCAGTTCGGGCTTGAGTATTGGCCGGGCCCTATAAAAAGAAAAACTAATTTAACTTTAACCTGAGCAAACAAAACCTTTACGATTCAGGCACACCCATGACCACGGGCCTGCCCATGAGCAACATTCGCTTCTTCAAGACGTTTATCGCCGTCGCCGAATACGGCAGTTTCGCCGCCGCCGCCGACCGGGTGGCCCTGACCAATGCCGCTGTCGGCCAGCAAATGCGCGCCCTCGAAGAAGAGATGCGCCGGCCACTGTTCGACCGCAGCCAGCGACAGATCAAGCTCAGCCGCGATGGCGTATTGTTGCTGCCCAAGGCCAAGCGCCTGTTGGCGGACTACGAGCAAATGATCGCCGAGGCGCCCGATGGCATGGCCATGGAGGGCGAAGTGTCCATCGGCGGTATTACCTCCGGCATGGGTCTGCTCGCCAATTGCCTGGTGCAACTGAAAAAGCTGCACCCGCGCATCTCGGTCAACCTGATGACTGCCCGCTCCGAAGAGGTGGTCAACCTGGTACACGCCGCCAAGCTCGACGCGGCGTTGTTGATCGAGACGGCGCGGCAAAACTTCGACGGCTTGAGCTGGACCCTGCTCTACAACGAGCCCATCGTCATGCTCGCCAACACCGCGCAGACCGCGGGTATCAACGACGCCGTGGAATTGCTCAGGACCCAGCCGTTCATTCGCTATGACCGGTCCACCGCCGTAGGCCGCAAGGTGCAATCGATCATCAAGAGTGAATCGGTCGAGCCGCTGGAAATCCTCGAATTGAACTCGATCATCGGTATCGCCGACCTGGTCCGCCAGCAAGTCGGTGTGGCAATCGTGCCGCTGTTGAAGAACTTTGACTGGCACAAAGACCCCAGCCTGCGCGTACTGCCGCTGCCTGGAGACTTGGCGGTACGCCGGGTGGGGATTCTGGAGCAAGGCACCAAAAGTGCGATTACCGGGGAGATTCGCAAGTTGCTGATGCAGGCAGTGGCGAAGTGAGCCTTACCTGGCAGATTGCCGAGCGTGGCCGCCCCTAAGGCTCACGCTCGGCCAGTTCTTCCAGCAGATCCGCGGACGGCACAAAAAACAAGCCACCGGTGACCGCCGTACTGAAATCCAGCAGCCGGTCATAGTTGCCGGCAGGCCGGCCGACAAACATGTTCTCCAGCATCAGCTCCAGCGGCTGCGGCGTGCGCGCATAGCCGATGAAATAGGTGCCGAACTCCCCCGCTCCCGGCCGGCCGAAGGGCATGTTGTCGCGCAGGATCTTCACTTCCTCGCCATCCTCGGTGATGGTGGTCAAGGCACTGTGGGAGTTGCTCGGCTTGGCCTCATCCGCCAGTTCGATATCCGCCAGTTTGGTACGCCCGATCACCCGCTCCTGGGCCTCGGTGGACAACGCGTTCCAGGCACCCATGTTGTGCAGGTACTTTTGCACCAGCACATAGCTGCCGCCACTGAACGCCGGGTCTTCGTCAGCGACGATGGTGAAACCGACAGCCTTGCGCCCGGTCGGGTTCTCGGTGCCATCGACAAACCCGATGATGCTGCGCATGTCGAAATTGCGAAATCCCTGGACCTCATCCACCACGACCACCGCATCCCCCAGGGCCGCCATGATTTGCGTGGCCAGTTCAAAACACAGGTCCATGCGCTCGGCGCGAATGTGCAGCAACACATCCCCAGGCGTGGCAACCGCCATGCGCCCCGCTACGCCAACTGCCTGAAACGGATGCAGGGACGCCGGGCGTGGGTTGCCGAACAGCGCGTCCCAGGCCGTCGAGCCGAAGCCGCAGACACAGGTCAGGCTACCGTCGGGCACGCGCTTGCCCACGGAGCGCGTAAGGGCGGCGATATCGCCGCACCACTGGCGTACCGTCCTGGCCGCATCGCTACCGGGAGCAAGTGTGGCGACCATGAAAATGGCCGCGCGGGTGATCGGAGTGCACACAGCCTGAGGTTCAATATTCGGGTTCATCGTGACGGATTCCACACGCAGCTCCACGGTTAAAGGAGAGAGTAAAAAATCCTACACCCATTACTAAACGATATAAACGACTGTGAGATTTGACAGTTACGTGCGCGTTCGCCGTCGCGTAGTTTTTGAACAGGGTAAAAATCAAGGAGAGGATGATGGCGCACAACCCCATGGGCACCGACCCAACCGACGACGAAAACGATCCGATCTTCAATGCCACCACGCAAAAGCGCAATGTCGTGGACCCACGCACGGGGTTGTTTGAGGTTTACGTGCCCTTGCCGTCGCTGACGGGCAATGCCGGCAACGGGCCGGTGATCGAAATGAGCCTGCACAATACGCCCGTGGTCAATAACGAGGCAGCGCTGGGGGATGGCTGGTTCTATGCCATGACCACCTACAGTGAAAAGCACAAGAAGCTCACGATGCATTCCGGTGAAGTGTTGACGGTGGAAAAGGATAAAGATTTGAAGCAATCCGCCGTGATTGCGCAATGGAACAACGGCAAGTTGACCGTGCACCGCAAAGGTGGCCGCAAGGAAGTGCTGGTACTGCTGCCAGATACCGGCATCTACGTCCCCGAGTCCCTGACCACCGATGGTTACAACAGCGTGACCCTGAGCTGGATGACCACCGCCCATGTGATCGGCGGCGCAACCTACTACCAGATCCAGTTGACCGAAATCCGCGACGCCACCCGCAGCCTGCTCAAGGTGCAATACACCCCAGGGGACCCGGCCGCCACGCCGGTCATCAGTTCGGCCACGTTGACGTTCTGGCCCGACGACGCCGCCGAAACCCTGAGCTACAGCCTGGCCATCGAGAATTACGCCCTTAAATCCGTCAGCCTCGCAGCAGATATCAAAAGCAGTTTCGAGTACCTCGATCACCCGACCTGTGGCTGGCTGCTGACCAACATCACCAGCTTTGACGGGCTGCAGGAGCAGGTGGAGTATCAGGACAACGGACTGACCTTCCCGGACAACCCCAAGCTATCTGCCCTGCCCTGTGTTAGCACCCATACCCTGACGCCCAATGGCGGCGGGACACCGGTGGTGACCACCTATGTGTACCAGCGCCAGGACCCGGATCACTACCGCACGATCATGAGCGAGGGCGTGCCGGCCATTCGCACCACGACCTATAACTACAATGAACAGCACAACGTCACCTCCGAAGTGCTCGTACAAGGGGCGGCACAAACACAAAAAAAATACACGATGACTGTGCAAGAAGAACTACTAAGTCGCACGACATCGACGATATACAGCAAGGCCGGCAAGAGTCGGGAAGAGAAAAACGAAAACCGCTTCAATACCCACTCTGCACTTGTCAGAAATCGACAAGAAAGAGTAACTACAGTAGTGGACTACATACCTGCCCCAGAAAAAGGTGAAATTAAATCTACTGAGAGCGAGACTACCTTAACAAACTTGCTGAATCAGATCGCATTAACTTCCGAGCAGCAGACCGACAAAGAGCCTGATGAATCATGGACGCCTATCCTGACACTCCCCACCCAGCTGTTTCCTTCCACTTACGTTGATACTGAAATCGTCGACGATCCAGGGCTGCTGGCAATAATTCCAGAACTGCTGCCAGGGACATTCCCCCAACTATTAAATATTTTCACCTTTAAATACCACGCCTATAAACAAATACCCAATCTAAGCGAATCTAAAATCATCAGTACCTTACAAGGTAGTCTCGCCAGCGAACTGAACTACAATGCAGCACTCATCGGCCAGCTTATCGAATACTTCGAAGGTGACGACTTTCGCAAGGGTCGCGTGAAGACCCTTACCCAGAGCACCCTGGGGACCAAGGACCGGCGCCCCGTGCAGACCGATCCAATACGCACCTTTGACTACACACTGGGAGGGGTTGGTAACACCGAACTGACCACCACGACCACCGACACCGACACAACCGGCAAGACCCGTACGTCTTCACAAACCCAAAGCACCCTCAGTGGCCGCCTCCTGCGCCAAGTCGACGCTGATGGCAATCGCACCGAGTTTACCTATAGCCAATACGGGCAGTTACTCAGCCTGACCGTCTGCGCGCACAGCACCACGTATCGCCAAGTCACCGCCTATGCCTACCCCGCGCCCGGGCAAGTGAAAGTCACCGAGCCCAACGGAAAAACCCACTTGACCCAATACGACGGCCAGGATCGGCTGGTGAGTGAATACTTGCTGGAAGGTAACCTGCGTAAGCAAACCAAGGCCGTTACCTATGACAGCCTGGGACGTGAGCTACGGACATCAAGTTTTGATTATGACCGGCACGGGACCCAGCTCATCCAATGGCAAGAGATGCGATACGACGACTGGAATGAAGTCAGCAGCCAGCACTACAGCGATGGCCGGGAAGACTTCAATCAATATGACCCCGTCGCCATGACCCGTACGCAATGGACCGGCAAGGCCGCCGACAAGCACACCACCGTGACGACGTACAACTCGGATGAAACCATCAAGAAAATTCAATGGAAAGGCCAGAACGGCGCCGTCTTTCAAACCCAGACAGCCAGTTACAATCGGGCCAAGCAAATTAAACAGTTGGTTACCGACAGCGAGTTCGGAATTATCACCATCAACTACATCTACGATGCCAATGGTCGCCTGCTGAGTGAACGGCGCAGCGAAAAAGGCCGTGGGTTGCTCGACGTGCCCTTCATCTATACCTACCACTACACCTACCCGCAGCACTGGCTATTCAGGGACGCCACACAAATCGAGCTTGAGTCCGGTGGCAAACGGCAGGTCCTGGGCAAGCGCAGCTTCGACACTTGGGGCCGGGTAACCTCGCTGACACGCGGCTCTTGCACCGAGACTTACACCTATAGCGGCACAAGCACAGTACCCGCGACCACTGCTACCGCCGACGGCCGCGTGCTCAAGCATGACTACATCAAGGAGCTGGGCAATCGCCTGGCCAAGACCAGTACCGCAGATGCCAGCGCGCAAAACACCTTTACCTACGCCTATGGCACACAAGGTATTGCCACGGCGACCGAGGGCCAACAGTTCCTCCAGTACAACCATGACCTCTATCTCAGTATCACCCGGCAACAGGTGCAAACCGAGCCAGGTCAAAGCAAGGAAGTGCTCTATACCCACTCAATGAATGGGCGCTTGCTGGACAGTACCGACGTACTCAGTAACCAGACACTGTTTCTCTACAAGACTAACGGGCAGCGCTATGCCAGCAATAACTTTCACTACACCACTGACCACATTTACGATGATCAAGGGCTGTTTCAGGAGGAAGTCGTTGCCGGCCCCTACAACCTTGAGCCCACTTCCCCCATCACATTCCATGTGAAGTACACCCACGATCCGCAACAACGTGAGACCAGCCGCCAATTCATACTCCCCGGTAAAGTTGACCTCCTGCTGGAGCAAACTTATTACGCCGATGACAAATTGAAATCGGCCCAATTGAAACAGGGCGCCACCCTCCTCGGCTCCCGCAGCCTGACCTATACGCCGGGCGGCCGGGTCAAGTCCTGTACCACCACTGGCGTCTGGCGGCCAAGGACGCCGAAGAACAAGGAGATCGACAAACAGGAATTTACCTACGATGCACTGGGTAACGTGCTTACCTGCATCAGCACCATCGGCACCGCGAAAAACACCGCAACCTATACCTACGACGCTGCCAATGGCTACCGCCTTACAACAGTCAAGAACAGCCACGCGGACTACATCGCGTCTGCCAGCTTGAGTTATGACGCAGCGGGACGGGTAACCCAGGACCAGACGGGCAAAAAATACAGCTATGACTGGCTCGGGCGGCTCATCCAGGCTGGCAGTGCGCGTTATAGCTATGACCCGTCCAAACGCCTGATGACCCGTAATGGCGGTGACGAGCCAAGTCAAGTGATCTACGACGGCCTCAAGGCTTGCGGGGATTACGCCACCGCCAGTAACGACAACAGCCGCAACCTCAACCCCGGCAGCGCCGCCTGTACGGTCCAACAAATCAAGCGCTCCGGGGTCGACAGAACACTGTTTGAACTGCGGGATCTCAACGGCAGCGTGTTGGTCAGCTACGATGTCCAGGCCCAGACCCTCAAGCATCATGCCTATACCGCCTACGGCGAGCATTTTTCGGATGAGCCCGACTCGGTACTGGGCTTCAACGGCCAATACCGTGACAGCACCACCGGCCAATACCCGCTGGGCACAGGCGAACGCTGGTATGACGCATCCAGCATGCAGTTTCTTACCCAGGATGACCTCAGCCCGTTCGGTAAGGGTGGACCCAATCTGTATGGCTATTGTGCCGAAGGGGACCCGGTCAATTATCAGGACCCCACCGGGCATTTTTCCGTGGATAAGCAATTACGGGCGATTTGGGGGGACGACCTGCCTGGCCCGGAGGGTTTGGGCGAAGGAGGATCTTTGATTCATACGTACCTGTGGGGCGCGGTCGGTGTATTGACCGCCGTGATGACAGGAGGGACGGCACTGTTACTGACGGCGGCGATTGTTGGGCTCGCCGCCACTTCGCTCGCGACCGGTATTGCCTCAGTGGTTATCCAGGACACCAATTCCGCGGCTTCCGGCATCCTGGCCTGGATATCCCTGAGCACCGGAGCAGCAGCAGGGCTGACCACGCTGGCAGCCAAAGTTGTGAGGGTTGGCGCGTATCTGGGGCGGTCTCTCCCAGCAGTCGCCAGGAACCTCATGAGCAAGACATCCAACGCCGTGACCGGCACCCTCAGGCAGTCGCGGCTAATCCGAGGAATGGAGCGCGTCTGGGCAAAATCATTCCCCCGCCCAACCGTGAATTGGCAGGTCCGCTACAACGATGCGTCACTACTGCACCCCCGGGGGACTTCGAGTCTGTTCGATACCGGTGATGTAAATACGCTTTCGTTCGTGACCTCGGGGGTCCTGGGAGGTCTGGGGGTCCTCGAGTCTGAGCCCGCTCAGTTTGCCGATACATTCATCGGTGATATTACTTGGTTGCCCTTCGGCAGTTTCAGGGGGTTGTGGTTGACCAGTAAAGGTAGATGATTCGGTACACCCTGCGCCTTGCAAAAAACTGACCGAGCAAGGCCTGGGGCTCTGCTCGGTCAGGGTTTAAAGCTGCGTCCAGGTGTAACTGAGATCCAGCCGGTTCTCATTGAGGTCGCTGCGGTAGTTTGAGCGCGCCGTCACATTGCGTATTCGAATGCCCAAGCCAGTGGCACGGCAGACCCTGCAGGTAAAAGGCAAATCAACCAAGGTCGCCCCCTCCTACCGGCAAGGTCACGCCGGTGATGTAGGAGGCTTCGTCAGAGGCCAGGAACAGGATCGCGCCCACTTGTTCGTCGATGCTGCCGTAACGCTTCATCGGGCTGCTATCCAGGGTCTGGTCGACGATTTGTTGGTACCACGCGCGCTCCTGCGCGCTCTGCGGCTGGTTATTGCGCGGGATGCGCCGGGGCGGTGCTTCGGTGCCGCCGGGTGCGGTGGCGTTGACGCGGATGCCGCTGCCGGCGGTTTCCAGGGCCAGGCAGGCGGTCAAGGCATTCACTCCACCCTTGGCCGCGCCATACGGCACGCGATTGACCCCCCGTGTGGCGACCGACGACACATTGACGATGGCGCCACTGCCCTGCTCCAGCATGTAGGGCAGCACGCAATGGCAGCACCACAGCGTGGGGAACAGCGAACGGCGCACTTCGGCCTCGATTTGCGCCTCGGCGTAATACTCGAAGGGCTTGGCCCAGATGGTCCCGCCGACGTTGTTGATGAGGATATCGATGCGCCCGAAACGCACCTTGGCGGCGGCCATCACCTGGGCACACTCGGCATGCTGCTCCAGGTCGGCGATGAGGGTCAGCACCCGGGCATGCTGCAACTCGTGCACCAGTTCCGAGCGATCGATTGCGACCACCCAGGCGCCCTCCGCCAGCAAACGCTCGGCGACGCGCCGGCCGATGCCCTGGGCGGCGCCGGTGACCAGCGCAACCTTGCTATCAAAACGTAGATTCATGCTGGTTTCCTCAGGCGGCATCGCAGTTGGCCATGGCATTGGCGGTGAATTTTTCGTAATGGAAGCTGGCCGGGCTCACGCCCTGGTGCTTGAAGTGCTCGCGCACCGCATCGACCATCGGCGGCGGCCCGCACAGGTAAACGTCGACATCACCATCGTTGAGAACGTCGCCGGCCATATGCTGGGTGACATACCCCTGGCGCGGGTGCGCGGTCTGCGGATCGGCCACGCAGGTGACAAGCGTGAGGTTGGGCAACCGCACAGCGAAGGCCTCCAGGGCCTCGACCAACACCAGGTCCTGATCCCGCGTCACCCCATAGATCAGCGTGATCGGCCGGCTTTCCCCCCGCAGGGCCAGCACTTCAAGCATCGACAGGAACGGCGCCAGGCCGGTGCCACCGGCCAATAACAGCAGCGGCCTTTGCACCTCACGCAGGTAAAAACTGCCCAACGGCCCGGTCATCGGCACGCTGTCGCCCGGCTGGGCGCGCTCCAACCAACTGCTCATCAACCCGCCCGGTACATGCTTGATCAGAAAACTGGCGTGCGTGTCGCCAGGGCGGCTGCTGAATGAATAGGAGCGCGTCTGCCCGCTGTCGGGCACGCCGATGTTCACGTACTGGCCGGGTAGAAACACCGGAGCCTGATCCAGTTCGAAACTCACCTGCAGTGCGGCATCGGCGTGGCGGGTGATGCTGGCCAGCGTCGCGACGAACTGCGTGGTGCCGGTCTTGCACGCGCTGGACGGTACCGGCACGGCAATCACGCAATCGGACTGCGGCACCATCTGGCAGGTCAGTACCTGGCGCTCCTGGGCTTCATTCGCGCTCAGGGCGTCTTCGATATAGTCGTCGCCCAAGTCATAGGCGCCGGTTTCACAACGGCACTTGCACGTGCCACAGACACCGTCCGAGCAGTCCATGGGCAGGTTGATGCGTTGGCGGAAAGCAGCATCGAGCACCTTCTCCCCTACCTCGCAGTCGATAAAACGGGTAACCCCATCTTCGAAGTTCAGGGCAATGGCATACGTCATGGCGGTGTCCTCAGATGTGGTAGATGTCGATGACCTGGTGGATGTAATCGTTTTTCAGCACCACCTTCTTGTGCGTGATCAGCGCCTGCTCGCCGCGGATGTCCAGGCTATAGAAGGAGGTGCCGAAATAACTGTCGGTGGTCTTGTAGCGGTGGCTGAGGGTGTGCCAGTTGAAACGCAGTTGCACCTGGGCGCCATCGTCGGCCAGCACTTCGAGGTTGCAGAGCAAGTGCACGGTGCGCGGCTCGGGCGTGCTGGCGCTGGAGCGTTCGGTCTTGATCCGGAAGATGCGGTCTTCCAAGCCATCGCGGCTGGGGTAGTAGATCAGCGAGATTTCGCGTTGCGGGTCTTCGGTGAGGGTGTCGTAGTCGTCCCAGGCGGGCATCCAGAATTGCACCTTGGGCGAATAACACGCCAGCCACTCATCCCACTGGCGGTCATCCAGCAGGCGCGCCTCGCGGTACAGAAAGTCCAGCAGGCAGTCACGGGACAGGCTCATGGCTGCACCTCCCGGTCGCTGGCGATCAGGCCTTGCTGTTCACGTTCTATTGCACGCTGCAGGCTTGCGGCCCAATGCGCATGCTGGCGCACGAACAAGCCTTCGTCTTCGGTTTTGCCCCCGCTCAATTGCGGGTGCATGCCCATGGCCCTGGCGTTGTCGTCGGCCCCTTCCACCCACTGCTTGGCGCCACGGCTCAGGTCATTCCACAGGGTGGTCGCGCCCTGGTAGCCGGTCTGGCAGGCGCGGAACTCTTCCAGGTCATCCGGCGTGCCCATGCCGCTGACGTTAAAGAAGTCTTCGTACTGGCGGATCCGCGTTGCCCGCTCCTCGGCACTTTCGCCAATCGGCGCCATGCAATAGATCGTCACTTCGGTCTTGTCCACCGCGAGGGGCCGCACCACACGGATCTGCGTGGAGAACTGATCCATCAGGTACACATTGGGGTAGAGGCACAGGTTGCGGGTCTGGTCGACGATAAAGTCCGCACGCGCCTGGCCCAGGCGCTCGGCCAGTGCTGCGCGGTGGGCATGCACCGGGCGCACCTCGGGGTTGAGCAGGCGCGTCCACAGCAGGATATGCCCGTGATCGAAGGCGTAGACGCCGCCCAGGCTTTTCGACCAGCCATTGGCATCGACCGTGCGCGTGCCTTCGGCCTCGTAGTTGCGCCGGCCCATGGTCGCCGAGTAGTTCCAGTGCACGGAGCTGACGTGGTAACCGTCTGCGCCGTTCTCGATCTGCAGCTTCCAGTTGCCGTCGTAGACATACGAGGAACTGCCGCGCAGCACCTCCAGGCCCAGGGGGGCCTGGTCGACCATCTGGTCGATGATGACCCGGGTCTCGCCCAGGTAATCACTCAGTTGCGGCACCGCCTCGCTGAGGCTGCCGAACAGAAAGCCACGGTAGTTTTCAAAGCGCGCCAGGCGCGTGAGGTCGTGGGAGCCGTCGCAGTCGAAGCTGTCCGGGTAGGCGCCGGTCTTGCCGTCCTTGACCTTGAGCAGCTTGCCGGCGTTGCTGAAGGTCCAGCCGTGGAATGGGCAGGTAAATGAGCCCTTGTTGCCCTGTTTGCGCCGGCAGAGCATGGCGCCACGGTGGGCACAGGCGTTGACCAGGCCATGCAAAGTACCCTGTTTGTCGCGGGTGATGACCACCGGCTGGCGGCCGATCCAGGTGGTGTAGTAGTCGTTGATTGCCGGCACCTGGGTTTCATGGGCCAGGTACAGCCAGCCGCCTTCGAAGATGTGCTGCATCTCCAGGGCGAACAGGTCGGGGTCGGTAAAAATGTCGCGGCGGCAGCGAAATACCCCGGTAGCGGGATCTTCCTGAACGGACTCGCGCAATTGTGCAGCGAGGCGGTCGAGTGTAGTGGTCATGGGGCAGGCCCTCCGTTGTTCTTGTATCAGGCGCCCTCACCGTACGTGCTCCTCCCACTCCTCAATATCCGCTTCCTGCACATCAGTATCCGGCTGGCGCGAGCCGCTTAGCGATGGCGCTTCCAGGTCTGCGAAGGCAGCTCGCCAAAGCGTTTGCGATAGGCCTCGGAGAACCGCCCCAGGTGCATGAAGCCATGGTCCAGCGCCACTTCCGTCACACTGCGCGCACTGCTCAGTTGCAAACGCGCATGCACCCGCTCCAGCTTGCGCCGGCGCACATAATCACGGGGCGACAGGCCGACCTGGCGCGCAAACAGGCTATACAGCGACCGCTCGCTGACCTTGGCCACCGCCATCAATTGCTCGATACCGATGTCCTCGCCCAGGTGCTCCTCGATAAACTCGCGCACCGCCTCGAAACCACCGCCATGCGCCGCCTGGGGCACCACCCGCAACACATTGCTGGCCAGCAGCGCCAACAGCTTGTTGGCGACAATCCGCTCATACAGGTCCTGCACTTGCGGCTCGACGGCGTTTTCCGCCTCATGGCAGATCAGCCCCAGTAACTGCAGAAAACCGTCCATTTCACTCAGCGCATGGCGCGCCGTCGCAAAACGAATACCCGGTTGTGGCAGCGTCCAGTGCTGCGCCAGGCAAGCATTTTCCAGCAGGCGCACCGGCAACTTGATGATGAATTTTTCGCAGTCGGCGGAATAGGTCAGGTCCACCGGGTCATCCGGATTGATCAGCAGGATCTCCCCCGGCCCGAAGACCTGCGCGTTGCCCCGGGAATTGGAGCGGCAGTGCCCGCTCAGCAGGATCTGCAAGTGATAGATCGTTTCCAGCGCCACCGACGTCACCTGCACCGGCGCCCCATAGCTGATACGGCACAGGTCCAGGCTGGAAAAGGTCCGGTGGCTGATACTCGCCATGGGCCGGCCCTTGGGCGGCAGACGGATACAGTGGTTGCCCACGTGCTGGTTGACATAGTCCGACACGGCGTAGGCATCGGCGCCCTGGAAAATCTGGCTGCGCTCACTCAATAGCACGGTCATGGTGCGCCTCTTTATAGTTATTGGCCTCAGGCTGAGGCGTGATGTCGCGAGCGTCCAATATGGATAAGGTCTACATGGATACCCTTAAGGTATGGTGAGCTTTTCGCGACTCGGTAGTCCGCACCAGGCCGGCGATCACGCAGCGCATGCAGTCTATTGTTACTGTTTCATCAATAATGCTTTTCTACCTTGAGTATTTATCCGGAAAAACCCTGCGCCTAAACTGCGCGCAATTTCCAGGCAGCCATAACGCGCTATCGCTTATAAGGCGATCCAACGCCAAACTCCCTTTCCTAGAGCCCTCGGCGGCGCCCGCGTCGATTGACTACTCCCTCCCTGCCAGCCCCGATCAGCGCGACTGCCTGCTGCCGATTGAATGCCTTGCCCCCTGCACATTGATTGCGTGCACTTTCCATTGACTAACGGAACGTATTAAAAAAATGACGGATGATCATCAACCCAAAACTCGCAAAGTTGCACTTGGCACGACCGCGAGGGTGCTGTTTTGCTTGCTTGTGCTGCTCGTAGCGCTGGCAATGATTTACGGCGGTTTCAAACTGGTTGCGCTGGGCGGCTCGAGTTACTACTTGATCGCGGGGCTGGCGTATTTGCTGCTGGCGGCGCTGATGTTCTTGCGCAAAGGGATAGGCCTTGCCCTTTCAGTCATCATCGCCTTGGCAACCTGTGCCTGGGCGTTTTACGAAGTGGGCCAGTTCAGTTACTGGGAACTGCTGCCGCGCCTGGTCGTTCCGGCAATTGTCCTGGCGCTCAGCCTGTGGGTCGGCGCTACGTTCCCAACCACTTCATCACGCGCCCGGCGTTTGGCCAACGGCATGGGGCTCGTTGTGTTTGCGGGGCTGATCGCAACGTTTGTGGCGGCGTTCTATCCGCACGGTGCGATTTCCAATCCAGTCGCCGCGAAGGCTGCGCCCGCACCCACGGAGCCCGCCTCGGCGTCCGAAAACTGGGCATCCTTTGGCCGTAGTGCATCAGGCACCCGCTTTGCGCCGTTCAACCAAATCACCCCGCAAAACGTCAAGGACCTGCAAGTTGCCTGGATCTACCGAACCGGCCGCAGAACCACAGGGGGCGGCGCCGGTGTGGACGAAAACACTCCGCTGCAGATCGGCAACGTCTTGTATTCGTGCACGCCGGAAAACCTGATCACCGCCCTCGACGGCGATACTGGCAAGCCGATCTGGAAGTTCGATCCCCATGCCAGCAGCGCAGAGCACGTAACTTGCCGTGGCGTGGGCTATTACGACATCGATAAGGACGACAGTCTGAGCGCTGAAGTCAAAACGTCGTACGGCGACCAGCAACAATGCCGTCAGCGCATTCTGGTGTCGTCTGTGGATGCCCGTTTGTTTGCCCTTGATGCGCACACCGGCAGCCTGTGCGCGAACTTTGGCGACAAGGGTTACGTCGACCTGAAAAAAGGCATGGGCCCGACCGAGAACAGCAAGCGCTATCACCCCACATCCCTGCCGGTGGTCATGGGCCATCTCACCGTGGTCGGCGGCTGGGTGCGTGACATCGTCGCCAAAGAGCCTTCTGGCGCTGTGCGTGCCTTCGACGTGCTGACCGGCGCGCTGGTGTGGGCATGGGACATTGGTGCGCCTGAGGGCCAGGATGCAACCGCTGGCGACCAAGAGTTCACCCTGGAAACCCCCAATGTCTGGACCATTCCTACCTACGACAAGGCATTGAACCTGGTCTACCTGCCCACCGGTAACGGTCCGCCTGACTATTGGGGTGGCGACCGCAACCAGGCCAAGGAAAAGTATGGCTCGGCTGTCGTCGCCGTCGATGCTTCGACCGGCAAAACCCAATGGGTTTACCAGACCGTTCACCATGATGTGTGGGACTACGACCTACCCTCCCAACCTGTGCTGTACGACATCAAGAACGCCCAGGGCGAAAAAACACCGGTGCTCATCCAGACCACCAAAACCGGCAATATCTTTGTCCTGGATCGCCGCACCGGCCAACCGGTCACTGAAGTTCAGGAGCGGGCGGTGCCTACTTCGCCAGCGGCCGAAGGCGAGCACCTGTCGCCGACGCAACCCCATTCGGTAGGCATGCCGGTGATTGGTGCCGAGCCACTGACCGAAAAGTCCATGTGGGGCGTAAGCACCTTCGACCAACTGTACTGCCGGATCATGTTCAAGGACTCCGTTTACGTAGGGCCCTTCACCCCGCCAACTGAAAAGCCCTACATCGAATGGCCGGGCTTGCTGGGCGGCATGAACTGGGGTGGCATCTCTATCGACGAAAACACCGGCATGATGTTCGTCAACGACATGCGCGTCCCTTTGCGCATGGCGCTGGTTACCAAGGAAAACACCAAGAAGTTCAAAGTCTCGACCGATGAAGTGCCTGGCTTCATGGGCACCATTCGCCCACAAGTTGCCGGCATCTATGGTGGGGTGAAAATCGACATCCTCCAGTCGCCCCTGGGCGTGCCGTGCAACACCCCGCCATTTGGCAGCATGAGTGCCATCGACCTGAACACGCAGAAACTGGTCTGGCAGGTTCCGTTGGGCACCGTGCAGGATACCGGCCCGCTGGGTATCAAAACCCACCTGCCGATCCCGCTGGGCATGCCAACGCTGGGGGGCCCGACCTCGACGGCCTCGGGGCTGGTGTTCTTTGCCGGCACCCAGGACTACTACCTGCGGGCTCTTGAGTCGGCCACCGGTAAAGAGGTGTGGAAAGCCCGCCTGCCAGTGGGTGCGGTTGCGGCACCGCTGATCTACAAGTCACCGGCCACCGGCAAGCAGTATGTGGTGATCTCGGCGGGTGGCATGAGCCATTCGCCGGATGTGGGTGACTACATCATTGCGTATGCGCTGCCAGAGAGCGCCGATAAACCATAAATCGTTGGTTAGTGCCGTCTAAAAATAATCCCCGGTTTCGGGGATTATTTTTGCTGGCTGGGAGGCAGGCCTGGACACTACTCAACCATAAGCCCGCGACGCACTCGCCCTGCCCTTTTATAGGCTCTGACCACCGTGTTGGTCTCACAAGAAATGATCCCCTCCAGGGACCCCATCCGCGCCGTTGAAACGGCCCACAGATCATGAATATCACGACACAACACATGCCAAAACAACTGCGAACGTCCGCTGGTACCGAACAGGCAACGCGTGTGCTCATCCTTTGCCAGCTCCAGGGCAATGCCATCTGCCGCACCCGGTCGGGTTTGTAACGACAGGATCGCCTCTACCCCATAGCCAACCAACAGCGGTTCGAGCTCCACACGAAAGGTCAGGGCATTACTGTCGACCAGCCCACTCAGCATCCGCTGAACCTTCGGTTCACTGACGCCACAGGTTTGGGCAAGCACGCCCAGGCTAGCCCTTCCATCGAGCATTAACGCGCCCAGTAGCCGCATCTCATCGGCATTCAGGCTCACAGGCCCGGCCAGCACCGGTTCAGTAGGCACCGAACCGTCAATCCGCCAGCGACTCGCTCGTCGGAACGATCTGAGCACCACCTGCGATTGAACCTGCCTTACTCCCGGCACCAGCGGCAACGCTCGCACCACCATGTCAGACAGCGCTTCCACATTCGGCAAATTGATCTCGGTGAAGATGTCGAACTCTCCAGTTGTCGCCATCACCACCTGCGTCTGTGCCAGTTGCGCCAAGTGCTCCGCTACTTCCTTCTGCCGCCCGTCGGCTACCCGAATCCACGCATGCAGCACCGGGCCACTCCCGACGACAACCGGATCAAGCTCGCCGATCACCCGGATATATCCACTGTCCATCAAACGTTGCAGGCGACGCGAAAGCGTCCGCTCGGCCACATCGCAGCACGCACTCAAATCCCGCCAAGTGCCACGGGGGTTTGCCTGTAGTGCAACCAGGCAGGCCAGATCGGTTTCATCCAGCGCAAAATGTCTTTTTTCATCCGACTCAACGGTTGACGAGACCATATTCTTACAATACCTTCACTCAAGTGGCCAAATTAAAACAAAACAAACCAGCAAATGTCTAAAAATAATTACAATTCAAAAACCAAAGGCACAAGCCAATGAATTATGCGACTCAAACGTCCCAAGCGGTAAAGCCGCAGGTATCAATCGCGCGCAAAATTGCGGCTGGCAGCATTGGGAACGCGGTGGAGTGGTTCGACTGGACGATCTATGCGTCGTTCGCGGTGTTCTTTTCTACACAGTTTTTTCCGAAAACTGACGAAACGGCGTCCCTGCTGGCGACTTTCGCTATTTTCGCCGTAGGTTTCTTCATGCGTCCCATCGGCGGTTGGGCGCTGGGGATCTACTCTGATCGCTATGGCCGCAAATCAGCATTGGGCGTCACCATCATGTTGATGGCTGGCGGCTCACTGATGATCGGCATTACCCCCACCTATGAGCAGATCGGGCTGCTAGCGCCGGTGTTGCTGGTGGTTGCACGACTGATGCAGGGTTTGTCGTTGGGCGGTGAATACGCGTCGGCCTCTACTTACCTGGCCGAGTTAGCGCCAGACCACCGTCGCGGCTTCTTTTCCAGCTTTGTCTTCTTCAGTTCCGCCGCAGGCATTCTGACCGCATCGGCGATCGGCTGGGCCCTTACTACCCTGCTCACCGACGAACAAATGAGAGAGTTCGGCTGGCGCATTCCGTTCTTGCTCGGTGCCTTGGGCGGTGTCGCTGGTATTTGGCTGCGTATGTCGGTGCCTGAAACCGAAGCCTGCACCTCGCAACCGGCTAAAAAGGTAGAGAAGCAACCTCTACGCACCCTGCTACGGGATTATCCGCGCGAGACCCTGCGAATTGTCGGCTTTTCGATCCTCAGCACATTTGCCTTCTACCTGTTCGTTATCTACATCCCCACCTATGCCATCCGAGCACTGCACGTGGAGTCCTCGACAGCCTTTGCGGCAAATACGGTTGCCATGGTTGCGTTCATGTTCGTGCACCCACTGTTCGGCATGCTCTCAGACAAGTTCGGGCGCAAGCCGCAACTGATCGTTTTTGCCCTGGGTTACCTGCTGTTCTTCTACCCGATTATCACCAACATGCAGCCGACGTTCTCGTCGATCCTGATGGTGGAGCTGTTCGGCCTGTTGCTCTACGCGCTTTATACCTCGATCGCCCCAGCCATCATGTCTGAACAATTCCCGAGCAGCGTTCGCGCCGTCGGTATTGGTGCGCCCTACAACCTGATGGTGGCCTTGCTCGGCGGTACTACGCCATACCTGCTGACCTGGCTGCAGAGCCACGGCCAAGAGAGCTGGTTCTTCTATTACGTGCTCGCAGGCGCCGCGCTCACCCTTCTGACCTTCATCAAAATGCCAGAGACCGCCGGAAAACCACTGAAATAGGCACTGGCTCGAACAACGCGATGCGATCCCCGTCAACGCCCGTCGAACACGGGGATACCGACTCACAAATCTTAGAATCCAGAAATTATGTGCGAACGATCCCAAGCCCTTTGTTTCCAGACTGCCCTGCAAATTGCCCATCTGATCGCTACCCGGCAGATCACCTCGCGCGCCGTCACGCAATACTTTCTGGACCGTATTGCACGCAGCAGCGCGCTTAACGCCTTCACCATAGTGTTCGCAGAGCAAGCCTTGGCGGCCGCCGATGCCGCCGACAGTGCACTCGATACAGGCCAACCCTTGAGCCCATTGCATGGCGTGCCGGTTGCCATCAAAGACAACATCGAAATCGCCAACACCCTGGCCTCGGCAGGTTCGTTAAGCCGCCTGACCACTATCAGTTCCGCGACCAGCGCCGTCGCGCAACGTTTACAGGCGGCGGGAATGGTTATCGTCGGCAAGACCCAGATGACCGAATTTGCCTTCGGCTTATCCGGGCAGAACCCGACCCGAGGCACGCCCTGGAACCCCTGGGACGCCAAGTTGCATCGCGCCCCGGGCGGGTCCTCTTCAGGCGCGGCGGTTGCAGTTGCAGCAGGACTGGTACCGATTGCCGTCGGTGGCGATACCGGCGGATCGATACGAGCTCCCGCATCGCTTAATCATTTGGTTGGCTTCAAACCGTCCAGCGGCCTCATCAGCCTGGACGGTGTCGTTCCACTGGCTCCCAGCCTGGATGTGCTGGGCCCAATCGCCCGCGACGTAAACGACGCGCATGCGCTCACCGCCATCATTGCCAGCCCGTATACGGGCAATGGGTTGAAGGTTCAGGCTGAACTTGCCAGTGAGTGGGTGCCCACCAAGCCGGGCACCGTATTTGTACTGGACCAGAGTGCGTTCCCCAGTGCGCTGTCCATTGGCACCCGCCGGGTATGGGACCAGGCCTTGGGCAATCTGAACGCGGCCGGCTGGACGCTCGAAAGCTGGGTTCCCAATGATGAGTTGGATATCGCTCAGCTTTCCGAATGCAACTCGATGATCATTGCTTATGAGGGCTATCGCGAGTTTGGGCACCTGGCCCATGACCCCGCGCAGCTACTCTGGAAGGTGGTGCGCAATCGAATCCTGGCGGGTGCGGATATCAGCCGTGATGCCTACGAACACGCCGTTGCGCAGCGTGCAACGGCAGCCGCGGCATTCACCCGCGCGATCGGCTCATTTGGGGTGTTGTTGATGCCTGTCAGCAGCCACGGTGCCTTGCCCCTGGATGACGAGGACGTCAATCACGCCAGTATTGGCAAGTTCAGCCGAGCCAGTAATTACCTGGGCACTCCGGCAATCGCCCTGCCCGCCGGATTCGATGAGGCCCAGATGCCGATTGGCGTGCAGCTGCTAGGCCCGGTATTTACAGATATGCACTTGCTGAAAACAGCGAGCGCCATGGCGCCTTCGCTTTTACTTGACGGGCGCACGCCTGAGCTTGAGCGATGGGGGCTTTAAACCAGGTACAAACAGCAATCGCCCAAGACGACCAGTCCCAGTCACAGGCCGATCGAGATGGCAGCCCAAGAAAAGATTGTTAATGCGAAGCACTATCATTAAAGTGCAGGACTTTCCTCTGCGTGATCTCTGCTAATGTCGAGCATGACCACCGAAGAGCTTGAGGTGGCGTTTCGGGCCCATGCCACCGAGTTGCGTTCGTTTCTTCATCGTCAGTTGCGCAATCCTGAGACTGCGGCCGATCTGACCCAGGAAACCTACCTGCGCCTGCTCCGCCAGCCACCCCGCAAGCCGGTGCTCAATCTACGCGGCTTTATCTTTAAAGTTGCGCGCAACTTGGCGATTGATCATGCGCGCAGCAGGCAGACGCGAGAGCGCCTCGACGAAGGCACCGCCTACCTCTACGAGGTGACCGGCGAGAGCCCGGCGCTGTTCGATGTGGTGGTCGCGCAACAAGAACTGGCCGCGATGGCTCACGCACTGCACCGCTTGCCTACCCAGTGCCAGGAGATATTCACGCTGTGTCGGCTGCAAAACCTGCCCCACAAGGAAGTGGCCCTGCAACTGCAGGTCTCGGTCAGTACGGTGGAAAAACAATTGGCTATTGCTCTCGACTTTCTCAGCCAATGCCTGCAACGATAGCCGGTATGCACGATCAACCCCACACCACGCCATCCCTCAGCGAAATCCAGCGCACTGCCCACGCGTGGGTGATTCGCCTCACCTCGGGTTCGGTGCAGCCATCGGATGTGGCGGCGGCGCGGGCATGGTGCGAACAGGCGCCGGAGCATCAGCAGGCGTTTGTCGAAGCGCGTCGGATGTGGAGCTTAAGTGCGCATCTGGCCCAGCCTGCTGCTTCGGCACGGCCGTCCGCGCGTCGCCTGTGGGCAATGGGTATCGCGGCGTCGTTGGTGCTCGGGCTCGGCGTGACATGGGCGCAACGAATGGCATTGGATGCCGACTATTACACCGGCACCGGTGAACGTCGACAGGTCGTGCTAGCTGATGGTTCGCAGATCACCTTGAATGCCAACAGCGCCGTTGATGTGAAATTCACTGACGATGGGCGGCGCATTACCCTGCGCAAAGGCGAGGCCGTGTTCGACGTGAAGCCGGACCCGCAGCGGCCCTTCAGTGTGCAGGCGGGAGCCTTGAGCGCGACGGCCCTGGGCACGATCTACGCCGTGCGCCGTGATGCAGAGCACGTGGATGTCACGGTGCGCCGCGGGCTTGTGGCCGTCACGGGCGAGCCTGACAAGGTGACGCTCGGCGCTGGCGAGACCGTTGGCGGGCGTGCCGATGGCCTGGGCGCCAAGCAGCGTGTGGACGTCGACACGATGCTGGCCTGGGAGCAAGGTCGCCTGGTCTTCGAGCTGACACCGCTGGCGCAGGTGCTTGAGCAACTCGAACGCTATCGTCCGGGAATCATAGTGCTGCGGGACTCGCGCCTGGGCGCACTCAAGGTCAGCGGCACCTTTCAGCTCAACGACCTGGACGAGGGCCTGACGACGCTGGAGAACGTCTTTGCCCTCAAGATCGAGCGCTACACCGACTATCTGCTGGTGATCTCCTCCAAGACTTGACTATTTTTACGGGTGTTGGCGTGTCAGCCGTCTTCCTTCCCTAGAACGATAATGCTTCGTATTAGGGAGACCACTGATGCACCATCCGTTACCTGAAGGGCTGCACATAAAATCGTTGTCCGCCGCCCCGCTCGCCCTCTTGTGCGTGCTGATATCCGGCCTGGCAGTGGCTGCCCCTCACTCTTTCAACATTGCACCGCAACCCCTGGCGAGCGCGCTGAACCGCCTGGCTGCTCAAAGCGGTTTACAGGTGATTTTTGATGGCACGCTGGTAGTCGGCAAGAACAGCCTTGGAGTCGTCGGCCCCAAAGAGCCAGAAGCGGCACTGGCTGACGTCTTGAAAGGCAGCGGCCTGACCTGGCGCGCGACCGGCGCAAACAGCGTGATGCTGGAAAAGGCCCCCGAATCGAGCAGCACCCTGCAATTGGGGGAGACGGCAATCGTCGGCCAGCAGATGGGTGAAACCACCGAGAACACCGGCTCCTACACCACCGGGTCCATGCAGACCGCCACCAAGCTCCCCTTGACCTTGCGGGAAACACCGCAGTCGGTCAGCGTGGTCACGCGCAAACGCATGGACGACAAAGCCATGACCACCATCAGCGATGTGGCCCAAAGCGCGCCGGGGTTTTTCCTGAATAACTCCGGCGGCGTTGGGCGACCCACGTTCAGCGCGCGCGGGTTCGACGTCGACACCATTATGTACGACGGCTTTCCCACCAGTTTCCTCACCTACCTGCCCAGCAGCGAAGCCAATCTGGCCATGTATGACCGGGTGGAAATCGTGCGTGGCGCCACCGGCCTGGCCCAGGGCGCGGGCAGCCCGGCTGGGGCGATCAACCTGGTGCGTAAGCGCCCGACCCACAAATTCCAGGCCGTGCTCACCGGCAGTGCCGGCAGTTGGGACGATTACAGCAGCACCCTGGACATTGGCGGCCCGCTCAACGAAAGCGGCACCTTGCGTGCCCGTACGGTGCTCTCGCGGCAGGACTCGAAAAGCTTTCGCGAGTCGGTAGAGAGCGACGCCGATCTGTACTACGGCGTCGTGGACGCCGACCTGACGGATACCACCACGCTGACGCTGGGGGCCTACCGGCAGAAGGACTACACCAACTACGTCTGGGGCGGGTTGCCCATGGCCCGTGGCGGTGGTCATCTAGGACTGCCCCGGGACACGTTCCTGGGGCATGACTATGAATACATGGACAACCGCACCACCGGGTATTTCGCGACCCTGGAGCATGGTTTCGCCAATGACTGGAAGCTGCGCATGGCAGCCATGCAGTCGATGACCAACACCGACGTGCTGGCCTCCTCCATATGGGGATACAACCGCCACTATCTATGGACGCAAGCCATGGAGCAGAAAGAGAAAGGCTATGACCTGGCCCTCAGCGGCCCCTTCCAGCTACTGGGCCAGGAACATGACTTCACCGTGGGCGTCAGCAAGCGCCAGCTGGATTATCGTACCGGTAAGATTTGGGAAAGGTTCATCGACAGCAACGTCGATCTGTTCGCGTGGGACCCGCGTGGCCACACCAAGCCCACTATCGTCAAAGGCCCCGACGGCCGTCTCGAGACGACGACTCAGGACAGCCTCTATACCAGCACCCGCCTGCGCTTGACCGACCCGCTGTCGTTGATTCTCGGCGGCCGTCTGGACTGGTACGAATTCCAAAGCAGGGCCAACCCTGCCAGCAGCTACAAGGTCACGCGCAATCTGACCCGCTATGCTGGCCTGGTCTATGACCTGGACACCAATCACTCGGTCTATGTCAGCTACACGGATATCTTCAAGCCACAGACCGAAAAAGGCCTCGGTGGACAAGTGGTGGTGCCTATCGTGGGCGAAAACTACGAGGTGGGTATCAAGGGCGAATACTTTGATGGCGCACTGAACGCCAGCCTGGCGGTTTTCCAGATTGACCAGAAGAACCGCGCCCAGCAATTGCCGGATGTCAAAGGCTGCGGTGCAACCGCCAACAGTGAGTGCTATGAGTCTTCCGGCCTGGTGCGCAGCCGCGGTGTGGACCTGGAAATCCAGGGCGCCCTGAGCGAAAACTGGCAACTGGCCGGCGGGTACACCTACACCCAGACGAAGTACGTCAACGACGCCACTGCAACCCTGGAAGGCCAGGACTTCAACCGCCGGCTGCCGCGCCAGCTATTCAAGCTGTCCACCCTCTACACCCTGCCCGGCGACCTGCAACGCTGGCGCATTGGCGGTGATGTTTATCAGCAGAGCCAGATCCGCACCGCAGGGGGCAGCGGCACCAGTGCATGGCACAACCGGCAGGGCTCGTACACCGTGGCCGGCCTGGTGGCAGGCTACAAGGCCAGCGAGCAACTGGATTTGCAGGTCAACGTAAACAACCTGTTCGACCGTACCTACTACGTCAGCATCGCCAACGGCGGCTATGAACCGTACGACGTCTACGGCGACCCGCGTAACTTCAAACTGACTGCCCGCTACAGCTTCTAAGAAGCGGCTCGACGCTCATGTCCAAGGACGGACATGAGCAGGATAGATAGAGCGCAGGTTTGTCGACCTTATCCTCAAGTGACGAGCTGCAAAGGCAACTGATAAATGAACGCCCCTTCAAAGCGCCGCATAAACAAGCGCGGATAGCCGGCCAGGACGCGGATCAATCATCGTATGGCTCCCCGAGGTCGTGGTGACAAAACCAAAGCTCACGCGACTGTCGGGATCGGCAAAACTCACCGGGCCGCCAAGGCCCAGATGACCAAAGGCGCGGGGGCCCATTGCAAGGGAAGCCGTTGGGTCGACTTGCTGCTCCAGCATGCAACCCAGGCCGTAGCGCATTGGGCGCATCCATGAGCGATCCATGCCGTGACTGTGCTCTTGGGTGAACTCACGGAGCATTTCGCGCCCGATAAAGTTTCCCGCCAGCAATGCACTGTAGAAACCGGCGAGGCCGTGAGCGGTACCGTGTCCACACACAGCCGGTTGGCGATAGGCCCACCAGCGAGGGTCGCTGGTGCGTCTGGGCACCATTCCGGGATTGGTGAAGGCATATGTCGCGATGTGCGATGGCTGGTTTTTCAGCACTGCTCGCAACGCTTGCGAGTAAGGATCGCCGACTCGCCCGGTGGCACTGTCGAACCGGGCGATACGATGAAAGTGCTGTTCGTCCACGCCAAGGTGAACGTCCAGGTCATGAGGGTCCAGAATCTCGTCATGGATAAAGACGCAGGCATCGCGGCCGTCCACCCGACGAATCAACTCACCGAGTATCCAGCCAAAGGTGGTGGTGCCGTACCCCAGGTCGGTTCCCGGCTCCCACCACAGCGGCTCGGCCTCCAGCACCCGTATCATGTGTTCCCAGTCAAACATCATGGGGTTGTGGTCGGGGGCGCGCAGCGCCGGCAGGCCCGCGGTGTGATTCATCACCTGACGCAAGGTCACCCGGGCTTTGCCGCTCTGGGCGAACTCAGGCCAGTAACGGGCCACGGGTGCATCCAGCTCCAGCTTGCCCTGCTCGACCAACATCAGCACCGCCACCGCCACATAGGGCTTTACTACGCAAAAGGTATTGGCCAATGTATCGCGCGTCCACGGCTGGGTGCCCTCTTGATCCGCCATACCGGCCCACAGGTCGACGACCATCTCCCCGCCTACCTGCACGCAAAGCCCGGCTCCACGCTCCTGCGGATCATCAAACATCTGCTCGAAAGCCTGCTTGACCGCTTCGAACTGTTTTGCACACATCCCTTGTGCCTTCATACCTCAGACTCCTCGCATTTGAAGTATTGCTATTGAGCATTAACAAAGTTGTCAGGCGACAAGAAACATGCCGCCTGGCAGCCCCATTTACGGATTACGGCTGGGCCGTAACTATCAGCTGATAATACTTTTCGCGAACTTCACCCGCGCGACCGTGTTTGCGAGTGATCCAGGGAAAAACGGTTCGCACGCTTGTATGTGCCGAAGTCATTGAACCTGACACCTGCCTGCGCCATGACTTTATGGGCATAAGGCGCCGTCATCTGACGCAGATAGAACGGGTCCCTCACAACGAAGTGATGAATACTGTGCGTGCTGCCAAAGTTAAAACAGAACATCTGGAACGGCCACAACCACCAAGGGTTCATTACCTGGGTTTGTTGTAACGCATTACGCGGGGCGACGTCGCCATAGTAATGCATATTTGAACTTACAAAGAACAGGCAGAACTGCCTTATCAGGTTTGGAGCGATAAGAATGACGACTACATTATTGACCACCTCCATTAGCGCCAGCGTTGCCGCAGAACTATGAACCTGCGCCCCGCTGATTGACCCAAGCCAGACATACAGGTGGTAGCCGAGGAACACATACCAGCACCCCCAGTACACAAGGCCGAAAGGTGTGTTGAGTCGAATGATTTTGCCTAACAATCTTACCTTTTGCCGCCATCCCGGAGCAAAAACCGCGTTTAGGAAACCAAAGACAAATCCATCCATCAGTTTCAACAACCGCAGGATTCCCCAAGGGCTACCACTGGTAGTGATCCAGGCCTCGACATCCGAGTCAGTTCCGGATTCTTTATGGTGATGAAAGTGCAGGCTGCGTCTTAACCACGGGCTGGGCATTCCCGGTCGCGCCAACCAGCAAAAAAACATCATGGCATTATGGGCCAGCGGTTTTTTTCTGAAATAAAGCCGATGAATCAAATCATGTTCGATTTCATGAATAAAAGAAGTCAGCAGCGCGTTAATAAAAATACACATCCAGCCAGGGATAAAACCCTTGATATAGAGCCCTCCCGTGACCACCATGCCTACCAGGGAAAACACCATGACACTCGCTCCCAGAGCATCCTGATGCTGCAGGATCGGGTAGCGCTTGCGTAGGTCGTTCCCATGTTCGGTAATGCGCCGGGTTACATGATCAATCTTTTCCTGATCGGTATTTAGGCGATCAATTTCGATGGCTTCTTCCAAGACCTTCATCCATTCATCCTCTGCTTGCATCGGGGAATTACCAGCTTCGTCAAGCCGGTCACATCAATTGTTTGAGCGATAAAACAGTAGACATTCAAATTCACTGCGCGAATTCACGCGCACCGCTCAATAAATATGAAATCGACTGTTTACGGAAAACTTGTTAGGATCATTCCAAGCTTCAAAATGATAAGATAAGTTCAATTCTTTGCAACTGTGTATTTTGGGCGAGCTCAGTGTTACAGGAATTTGTGTAAGTTTTAATAATTTAGTTACAGTTTGTACAAGGATAAAACAACTGCGTACAAGTATTGCCAAGGAGGCACTATGAGATTGCATCGCATCAAATATTTCCGGCTCTCTCTACAAGAATCCGAGGGTAGCGCGGAGAAAAAAACGAGCCATGATGTATTTGACGCAGTGTTTTGCGATGAGGCTGCAGACAATGCCGCAAATCGCCCAGGCCTTGAACGGCTGATTCGCTATACACAGTGCGGGGATACCGTGGTTGTCGACAGCATGGCAGCGCTCACCTCCAGCATCGAGCAACTGTGTACCCTGATTCGCCGGTTGATTGAAAAGCAGGTAAACCTGGAGTTTTTGAGCGAAAACCTGGTTTTCCGACACGACTGCCTTGAAGTTATGGAGCCCATCATTGCGGTAATGGAGATGATCGCAGAGTTCGAACGCACTGCGACGATGGAAAGACAGGCAATAGGCATTGCCCGCGCAAAGATGCGGGGAGTTTATAGAGGGCGCAAGAAAAAACTGTCCGACAATCAGGTTGTAAGTTTAATTGACCGTGCCTGTGCGGGAGAAAGTAAATCTAAACTAGCGCGCGATTTTGAAATCAGTCGCCAGACACTTTATCGGTACTTGAGATCTACATAGCGGACTTGTCAGTCACATAATGAAGAGTCCATGGCATGTCCCTTAGATGACCGGCTCCAGGGCTATTTGCGAAACCGCATGCAGCACATCCGCAACCATGTGCTCGGCAGCGCTCTCCCCGTTGATAGGCAACACCGGCACCACCTGCCTTGAAATCCACGCCTCATGCCGCGCTCGATTGCGTCCGCTAAAAAGTGGGTCGTCATACTGCGAGGCCCACTCGCGAAAGGCGATATGTATTTCATGCATATCGCCACCTTGGGCAATACGTTCGCCAAAACGCGCCTTTTCACGCAGGTCCAGGCGCTGTAGGCGCACAGGTGTTGGTGTCGTCACAAAGACGATCAGGCTGGCATGGCTGATAAGCGCTTCTCCCCAGCCATCAGCAGAGCCGGTCAACACCCAGCCTTGATCGCCAAGTGTTCGCTTGATCAAACAGACGCGCTCGTTGGGTGGTCGCTTGGTTGTGAAAGGCGGATCGGTGGGTAACCAGTAAAAGTCGTCCACATCGACATGGGGTACGCCCAACGACGCTGCAAGGGTTTGCCCCAAGGTCGTGACGCCTGCACACGAAGCGCCGGTGATATAGATGCGCACTGTTCTCTCCATGAATGTAAGCGGCTTTGGAGTCTACGAGTTTTATCCACGCAGCGGGAATGGGGGCGGATCTGTTTAATTAAATGGATCTATCCCCTTTTGTTCTTGCTGAACCCCGTCGCCCCGCACTAAGATGCGACAAATTCTCAAATGCATTCAGTTATCGCGCGGAGGCTTTTCGTGTCGTCGCCACCCACTCCTTCAGCCCCTCACGCCGATATCCGCGCGCTGTACATCGATCATCACGCCTGGTTGCTGGACTGGTTGCGCAAGCGACTGCGTCACGGCGACAACGCTGCCGACCTGGCCCAGGACACCTTTGTGCACATCCTCGGCAAGCCGCAGCGGTTGCAGGAGTTGCGTCAGCCACGGGCGTGGCTGAGCACAGTGGCCCATGGGTTGCTGGTGGATCGCGTGCGCCGCCAACGGGTCGAGCGGGCTTACCTGCAAGCCATTGCCCACCTGCCGGAAGCTGGGGTGCCGTCGCCGGAATCGCAACTGATTCTGTTGGAAACCCTGGTGCGCGTCGACGCCCTGCTCGATGGCCTGCGGCCCAAGGTGCGCATGGCCTTCCTGATGTCGCGGCTCGAAGGCCTCAGCTACAAGGAGATCGCCGAGCGCCTGGCGATCAGCCTCAGCTCGGTGGAGAAGTACATGGCCACTGCCATTCGCCACTGCTACCTGGCGCAACGATGAGCGTTCCTGATGGCGTGCTCGATCAGGCGATCGGTTGGTTGGTGCGGATCGAATCCAGCGGCGCCACCCCCGAGGTCCTGGCAGCCTGCCAACGCTGGCGCCAGGCCGATGCGCTGCATGAAACCGCCTGGCAAGCGCTGCAAAAAATCGACGCGCCCTTCCAGAGCCTGGCCGCGCTGCCCGGCAGCGTGGCACTGGACACGCTGGAGCGCCTGAACAGCGGGCAGCGCAGCCGGCGCCAAGCGCTCAAGTTGCTGGGCATGGGGCTGCTTGCCAGCGGCGTTACCGGCTGGTCGCTGCGCGACAGCACGCTGGTGCCCTGGGGCGCGGACTATGCCACTGGGGTCGGCGAACGACGCCAGTTCCTGCTGGCTGACGGCACCCGCCTGCAACTGAACACCGCCAGTACGGTGGATGTGCAATTCAGCGCCCAGCGCCGGCTGATCACCCTGCGGCGTGGCGAGATTTTCATCGACACCGGCAAGGACAGTGCCGCACCCGGCGGGCGCCGCAGCTTCTGGGTCAGCAGCCGGCATGCACAGCTGCAAGCCATCGGCACCGCCTTTGCGGTGCGTGACGAGCCGCATGGCACGCGCCTGCGGGTCGAGGAGGGCGTGGTGGCCATTCATGGAAAAGGCGAGCCGATCCAGGTCGCTGCCGGTGAGCAATACCTGATTGATGCCAGCGGCAGCCACCGTGTCGAAGCCAGCCCCCTCAACGCCAGCGCCTGGACCCGTGGGCAGTTGGTGGCCAAACGCATGCGCCTGCACGACCTGACCGCCGAACTGGCGCGTTATCGCCACGGCTGGTTGCACTGTGACCCGGCCGTCGCGCAGTTGGAGGTGTCGGGCGTGTTCCAGCTCGACGACATCGACCGTGCCTTGAGTGCCCTGGGTGATTCGCTGCCGGTGCGCATCGAGCGCTTCACCCCGCTTTGGACCCGTGTCCTCGCTCGTTAAGCCGGATGAGAAAAAATCGCAAAAACTTTTACGGGTTTTGCCAAGCCCTTCGACAGACAGGCAATACACCTCGTGTTTAGGAGTGAGATAAATAGGAGGGGGTGTGCGAGATAATCATGGGATATTCCGGGGGAAACCGGGAGAAGATGATCAGGAATTGCAATTCTATTGCAGTGTGAACAACGCTCCTATGAAAGCTTGCCAAGTCCGTTTGGCTCCTGCCAGCCCCCGCCTACTGCCCATCATCCGATGCAAACAGATCACCTTGGTTGCGAGCAATTACAGCCAGCCGCATCCTCTTTACCACTTTGTAGACAAACTGCACCGAGAGATTATGTTTCATGGCGATCTCGCGTTGGTTGTGCCCTGTCCACTCATCAAAAATTTGAAGGTGTAGCTTCGATGCCTGCATGTGGACACCTTTCGGTATATAGAGTACCTGGCCTCCCCACACAGCGGCCATATGCATCGCCACTTCATTACCATGCGCCTCGGCAAGCTCGGAGCTGAGGCGCAATGTATCTCTAGCAGACTCAGCCACATGGGCGGCTAAAGCTTGAAGAAGCTCGCCTGGAGCGCTGCAAGGATCTTTCATACATCCTCCTTATTAGTCACCCGGTTATGCCACTGTTTCAGGTTTTCAATGACTCGGCTTGCCTGTGCTGTGTTGAGCCATTGCAATGCTGAGACCCGAGTCATGCCCAATACAAACTTGGCCAGCGCTGCCTCAGATGGATCTCGCACGACGCCGAGGTCATGCAGTGTCAACCAGAGCGAACGAATCTTTTTCGACTGCTCGTCGCCCGCTGGCGGCCGCTTTCCTGCCTTATTTGGACGAGGCTTAAAACCCTTCTGTTTGAGCTGTTCCAAAACCTTAAGCAGGTTTGGAACGTTCAAATCAGCGGTCGACGTTGCGCCGTCCAAACCTTTCATGCCAGCCAGCATCAGGCGATAGGTGTCGGCATCCATGCGCAGTTCTCGACGGGCGACATGTATCAACTTGATCAAGCGAAGGCGGTCCTGGTTGGAAGGCGCAGCTTTCATTGAGCACCTCCAACTGGCGAGTAGGCGTTGATGTGATTGAGGCGTTCTACGGCGTCAATGGCAGCATTCCAACCAGCGCCGAACTCACCTAACGAGCTTCCAGGCGGGTCACGTTCGGGTAGTACCACTGTTACTGGTTTCAATTTTCTCCCGATGCTACCGAGGCACAGCTCCATCACAGCACGTACTCCACCGCGCATGTCGTATGACTGCTTACATGCTGTCGCTTCGAACAAGCGAAATGCCTCATCGAGTGACACTGGCGCGACCTGGCACCGCTCCACATAGATCACTGGAACCCAGAGCGGACAGTTCAGAGGTTTTTCACCTGCTGCCATACGGCGCATATCGTTTGCAAAGTCAAAATGATTTGCCGCACTCGCACTTGCCAAGTTCAGACGATCCCATTCGCGCTGGCCCGGCTGACTGAGACCGTACTCATTTATTGCTTCTTGGGCCGCATCCCGTTCCGCCTCCCAGCTTTTGACTATAGCGTCATGGTAGGCCGCGGCCTGCAGCAGACCCGACAGTAGGTCTGTTGGCGGACTTTCTTGATCCAGGCTGCAACCGTTCGTGCAGCCGCCGCAGGCTCCGCAAGATTTAGGCGTAGCGAGCAAGTTACGCAGCTCATCGCGTTCTTCTTTGAGGGCATGCACCCAGTCGATGAACTTGCCCAGGTCGACAGCGTCGACCAATTCACTATGAGTCATGCCCATTGTTGGCGCTCCATCAACTCAATCGCTGCCTGTTGCGGATCTTCAACGTCGCCGTAGGACAACTCACGAATGAAGTCATCCATTTCGAGCTTCTCGTCGAGGGCGTGACCCGAAGACCACGCGGCCACTCGCAGTTCGCCGATTACCCGAGGGACTTCGTTGCCCATGCCTTCAACTACCAGGGTGTCGTACTTCGTTTCTATGACGTTCATTTCAAACCCCCATCGTCAAACGGGCGCGAGGCTGATGATTAACAGCCTGGTGCAGTTGAGCTGATTTACCCGCCTGATACCCCGCATCGGCAGAGCCCTCATCACGGGACTTGAGCTTACGGCGCTTCAAATCGACCGTTTTCAGTGACGGGTAGTTTTTGGCCATGTAAGCCTCAATTGCTTCCGCAATTTCGTCCTCAACACCAGCGAACTCTTCTACCTTTAGGGCCACAGCGTCGATCCAACCATGGGCAAAGGCATCGCCACGTGCAATTTTGGTGGACCGTTTGCACCGTTTTTGAGTAGCCAAGTAATCGCGCCGAGCTTTCTGGCACTGGCGCTCAAGCACCTGGTATGCATACCCCGATAGTTCAGGCGCGGCGCTGCAACCTATGAAGGTGAACACCGCTCTGGACCATGCTGGTGTGCTGTAGATTAAGTGTGTTCCGAATGCCGTAGCGCAGACCTGTGCTAGACGGACTCGCCAGGCCGGAGGCTCACCGTCCGATCCTGCTGGCACCTTTGACTCGCCAGCCATGCTGGCAAGCACATCACCCATCTCCAGGTTGTACAGCTCCATTAGCTTATGAGCCTGGCGCAGTGCAGTTTCAGCCTCATTGGGATTGCTGGTTTTGGACTTGGCCATCTCCAGGCACTTTTTGATTTTTTCCAGAGTGCGGTTGTTGTCCATGTCACTCTTCCTCCGAATCTATGTCTCGGCTGACGTTCTTCGTCACCGTGAGTGGGAACTTGCCAAACAGATCAAGGGCTGTGGCGCACCCCGCCTTGAAGCCTTTGCGCTCGTCGCCCACCAGCAGGACTTGCTGCCCATTTGCGCCGCGTAATACCAACTCGCTATCCGCTGGCGCCTGCACAATCATCTGCAGTTTCTGGACACGACCGGAATGCCACTGTTGGAGCAAGTTGATGATTTCCACGACTTCAGGGTCGTGGGTGTTCGCAGTCACTTGATCGGCCATGTCAGACACCCTCCAGAGGGGTGATACGCCACTTGCTATGCAGGCTCCCGACCGGGGCGCATGGCAGGCGTTCAACTTCAGCGGACACGCCTGGAAAGAGCTTTTCAGCCAGGCGCTTCACTGGGTATTCATAGTCATGGGTGCAGGACACACGCTTGCCCCGCACAGTACCGGTGACGTAGCCATCACCGTCCTGGCGTACCGAAACCTCCACCGGTACCAGCGGTTGTATCGAACGCACCGGGTACTTAATGCATTGGTCACGGGTATCCCCAGCGCGGAGAAACTCCACCAAACTGCCCACCTTAAGGTTTGCCAGGTTTACGACTCTTACTCCAGTCCATAGGCTGGAGTGGTAAGGCCAGCTTCCGGTGACGATGCCAGCCTCATCGACGGTCCACACCAGGAAGTCCTGATGGTGATCCTGAAACTCAATTAGCGTCTGGCTCATATCAGATGCTCCTGTCCACGGGACTTGGCATGACAAGTTCGATCTGTTCGACGGAGCAACCAAAATCACTCAGCGTCAGCACCAGTTCGAGCCCCTGGTTAAGGGCTAGGAGCGACCACCAGGCGCAGAAACAGAACCAAACGCTTTTCGGTATTTTGTGCAAAACGATAGTGGGACCATCTTTAGATATATGCATGTCACACCACCGCCAGGTCGAGAGGGATTGCTTTGTAGTTGTCCGAGTCGCCGATCCGCTCATACACACGGATATACACAGCACTTTCCAAGACCATGATTGAGTCTTTAACTGCCTGCATGGCAGCCTTCCAGTTGGCGTCATCGATCTCCAGCCGCAGCAGATCCAGTACGTCAGCGGTTTTGATCTGGCCGTTGCGGTTAGGGCTGAATGTGCGGTCGACAATAGCCATCAGATGGCCGTCAGCACCTTCGCTCCAGGCGCGAATGCAGCCGTAGACCAAGACCTTGGCGACTTCCATTTCTTCCGTGAACGTCAGACGGTCCGCATATGAACGTTGCACCTTGAACTTGCCGTCATAGGTCGCGATAGTGACGTTGCCTTTCTTGCCGCCCATCTGAACGCCGTAACGCTCACCGGCAATGCTGATCAAGTCGGCTACATCACCGAGCGCTTTCTTCTTGAAATTCTTCAGCGCTAGACTCAGTGCTTTGGCTTCATCAGTAAGCTGGCGTGCAACCTGGTCGCGAAGCTTGTCCTGGTCACGCACTTGGTCGAAAGGCACCAGGTGACCGACTGCGTTGCGGACAAAACCTTCTGGAATATTGATCTCAGACATTGGGCTGCTCCTTTTGGGCAAGCGCTGCTGCGCGGTCGATACGGTCAATTTCTGCAAGGACTAGCGCGCCAGCCTTGACCAGGTTGGTACGTCGGTCTCCGGGCTTCCAGCACTTGGCGTCCCACGGCCAAAGGACAAACCAATCAGTCAGGCTCTGTGGCATGGCGTAGCAAGCAGCTGCCTGTGCAAGCGACTCATCGGAATGCTCGTCATCGTGTTCCGGGTAAAAACACTCAACCTGGATCTGACGGATGCGCTCTGCCAGAACACTTTGCAGCGATGCTGGCGCCCCTTGGGCGTATTCCGTGGCGTTGAAGGACGCTTGGTCGGCAGCGATCAGTCGGTAGATGTCACGAATAAGGTTTGCATCGTCATGCATACCATCGAACAACTGGTCGAGTATCCAGGCATGCAAGTGGTTGTTAATTTCAGCTGGCATATTCATCAATGCACCTGCCTTGCGGATTGAGCCGCTTTCTGTTGCTGGTAGTGAGCCGCGAGGCGCTGCAGTTCGCTGTGGACATCGCTTAGATTGCCCGCGATCTGCAACTGGGCCAGCTTGACCAGGATGTTGTCCAACTGACGGGCGTACTGTTTTAGCTCAATGATCTGCAGATCCTTGTTGAACAGCTCGGTGGTAGCGCGCTTGAGTTCTTCACGTACCTGTTGGTCAGTGAGGAGGTCCGGGTTACACAGGGTCGAGCAGGCGTGAACAATGACTTCGCTCATTGACCCTGCTCCTTCACCAGTTCGAACCACACCACGTCAACACCACGAATGGTTACGGTGCTGTAGGTGAACGCCCCTTTGGTGCTGTAACGGATTGCCCGCAGTTCGTGCCCAAACCGCCGAGACAGCAAGTCGACGCTGTCCGGGCTGATAAAAATCTTGTTGTCCGACAAGACTGCGGATTGAGGCTGGATGCCAGCCTCGCGCAGGCTGCGGTTCAGGTCGTTGAAAGAGGCCAACTTTTCGGCGAAGTCGCCGCCGAGCGTGCCGGAACCGCCCTGTGTTGGTTGTACAGATGCACTCATCTCACACCCCCATCACAAATTCTGCGGTGACCAATGGGGCCCCCAGGTTGGCCGCAAGGTTCATAGCAGCAATCACCAGGTTGCCAATTGCCAGCGGGTACAAATACGAGATTGTTTCGTCTCTGCCCGCTTGGCGTGTTGACTGCGAAAGACGAGTTGCGACGGCCTTGATGCCGGATGCGTCAATGACTTCTCCGAGTGCTTTGCCTGCCCGCTCAAAACGAAACTTCAAGAACTCTTCCAGCCTCGCACCCTCGACCGGAGGGAGCTGTATGCGCTCGCAACGTTGAGCCACTTCGCGTACATCGGCATTACGCGAACTCAATTTCACCCCAAGCTCGGGCTGGCCGATAATGATGATGCTGACCAACTTGGTGAATCCCACCTCCAGCTCCAGGATGCGTTTGAGGTGCTTGAGTGTCGAAATTGGAAGGCTGTGAGCCTCTTCAATAAGTAGGCAATGGCGGTATCCAGCGGCATGCGACTCTTTAAGTGCCTTGTGCAGCTGGGCGAAACGAGCCTCTGGGCTACTCTTGGGCTTTGCCAGTGGCGCGACAGCGGCCATCATGGACTCAGCGATGTGAGTGCTTTTCAGCGCTTTGCCTCTGGATTCGTTGTCTTCGGAAGCCAGGACATAGGGCTCAATGATGATTACCGGGTCATTTTTCTCAGCCAAGCGGTTCACCAGGTCACGGCGCAGAGTGCTTTTACCGGCCCCGGATTCCCCCTCGACAGCAAGAAATCCTCCGTGTCTGGCGGTCTGATACATAGCTTCCCGGACATAGCGAATGTCGGGGCTGGTCCACATGTCCTGGGCGCAAGAAAGATCATCAAAGGGGTCGCGGAACAGGCCGAAGGCCTTGCGGGTAGGTGGCAACAGTGTTTGTTTTGGCAGTAACATAGGTTCGTCCTCCCCGGACGGCTCTTCTTTAAGGGCCGGAACTGTCGTGTTAGCGCACGGCAGGTCCACTTCTTCAAAGGCGCTAGCGATATCGGTATCGTTCGCGCCGGACTCGACCAGGAACACACGAATGCGCCCCTGTAATTCAGTACTGTTCAGGCTGCGCGGCCATAAGCTGTGGTTCAGCAACTGCGCGACTGCGGCCTCGCTGATCCCGAGTGAATCGGCCAAGGCCGATTGAGCCCGGCCTACCCCCTGCAACAAACGCTTCAGTTTCAACATCACTCACCTCCAACCGCTGACAGCACCAGGCTGAACGGTTTGCGAATGGCCTCGGCAGGTCGTTTTAGCTCGGCCTCGATGGCCTCAAGCTGTTCTTGGGAAATTCCTTGTGGGTACTGCTGCTGCAACCAACTGAAGGTTTCCGGCGTCCAGAGGTTGTCCAGGCGTGGGCGTAGGATCTTCGCGGCTTCAACATGGGTGAGCGGAACAAGCTCAACCGTAGGCACGTTGACGTTCAGCGACGTGCCCCTGCGCGGCATGTAGGCAGGCAGCAAGGTATCGGTCACATGTTTGTGCGGATCGATCAGGCCACCGAAGGAAGCTTTTTTTGCCTTGCGAGCAGACTCTGCGTCGGCTTGGTTTGTGGTGCCGGTGGCGATCTGCTCCAGCACCTTGCGTGATACCTGCGCAGGCGTTTCGGCATGGCTTTTGTGTTGCGTCCCAATCTGTGCGGCGGTTTCGGAGAAACCATACTGGTCGATGTTGATACGCTCGATGACGTGGTACTGCTCCCGACCGTCCGCGCCCACCAGGACCGCGATTGCGGAGTCCTGATCGCGCCAGCAGTTGCGGGTGATCAGCAGCTTCTCGCCGACCATGACATCGGGCACTGTGCTGACATCAAACTGGGCGCCTCGAAACGAAACCTGCAGCAGGTTGCTGACCTTACGTTCTTCTGGCGTGCTGACGGCCAGCTCGCGGCAAACGGCAATGCTGGGGGCCAGGCGCAGCTGATCCGCCTGAATCAGCTGCCATACGCCGTAGCGTGTGCGCTGCGTGCGGCTGTGAATCGAGGTTGCATTGAAGAACCGCATCCACTGGCCAGCCCAGTCGTTGATCTGTTCCAGCGTTTCCGCCGCCTTGAACTTCAAGGCACTTTCAAATTCGCGCTCAACGATGTTGTGCGCCTGCTCAACCTGACCCTTGGCGCGTGCGTTGCCGACCTGGTTGATAATCAGGTTGATGGACATGGCGCGGCACAAGTTGCGAAAGATGCTGCTGGTCATGGCCGCACCGGGGTCGGTCATCAACATCCAGGGCACGCCGTGGAATGGGTCCGCCTCATGGCGCTTTTGCATGGCGTTGATTAAGACGCTGCTGAGATTCTCTGCGGACTCCGCACCCAGGACATACTCCAGGTACAACGTGCCGCTGGTGTGGTCGGTGATCACGTAACGCCACAAACGCTGGCGCTCTATCTTCTTCAGGTTGGCGGGTTTGCCATCGTAGAAAACAGCCTTGTCCATCGCCTTGGCGCCGTCATCGGCCAAATAGAACTGAGTGGAGATTGAGGCGTCGACCTGCCAAACGTGGTTCGGATGGTTGCTGGCCAGCGACACTGCCGGGGCGTCATGCAGCAGTTGATCCGGGTGCAATTTGTAGCTGCGCAGAGCCTGGGCTATCGCGCTATTACTCAGCGGGAGAAACTCCCCCGTCTCTTCATTAATGCGACCTGCCAAGATCAACTTGTTACTGCGCAGCCGCTCAACCGCCCGCTCGATGGTGGACAGTTGCTTGCCATTGGCACGGATAGACTCCAGAAGTACAGCCGATATTTGCTGTGCCTCTTCCAAAGGCAGAGAGCTGCAGCCCGCATCACTTCGGCGTTTGCGTTGCTTGGGCACTGAGACCTCCTTTAGCTTGCGCTGTAGGGTTTGAATGGAAATACCCAGCTCGGCAGCGCCAGCCTTGTAAAGAGCGGTACGCTGACCGTGCGGTGTGATGGCTGCTCGCTGGGCGATCTGCGCCAGTTGTTGAGCTTGCACAGGGTTCATGCTCAAGCCTCGTCTTTAGCCATCCAGACGGGGTCTTCGTTTTCCCGGTGTTCAGGCAGGTGAAAGTCGCTGCGCAGGGTTGCCAGGGCCAGCTCAAGTTGGCGAATCAGGTCGGCTTGATAGAAGCGATGGTCTTGGCCATGTTCTGCGCCGTGTTCGGCCATCTGGTTGAAGCCTTCGCGTAGCTTGCCGAGCACAGTCAGCTCGAAATCCGTTGCTAGGGAATGCACCTCGACGCGAAGGTCTTTGATGACCTCGTCAGGGGTGGCGAATTGGATACGTTTGCGGGTTTTGTTCAGCTCCTGCTCGACGGTATTCAGCTCTTTGCGTTTTTCCGCCAACACTTCGCCCTGGGCCTCATAATCGGCGTTAACATCGTCCAGCTGCTGGCTGAGCTTTGCGTTGCGCGCCAGAATCTCTTCGGCCAGGTCGACAAAGGCTTCTTTGTCGCCAGTCTTGGCGACCTCGATCAGGGCGGCTTGTGCGTCTTCAGGCAGGCGGCGGTATTGGCGCATTTCCCGGTAGCCGATGCCCATGCGGGACATGGATTCGAGGGCTTCTTCGCCGAAGGCGCGAAGGTTGGCGATATCTCTATCCGTATGCTCGACTGAGCGCCCAAGCTGGTTGCAGAACTCTTCCCATGAGCCGCTCAAAATTCCGTCACCGTGTGGGTTTTTCTTTCCCTTTAAAGCCCGATACAGCTTGTTTTCCTTAACATATGCGAGCTTGGAAGCCGTCACCGTGACGGAAAATTTTGCGAATGCGTCAGACATTTGTGCTTGCCCCATGAGCTGATTGAGCAGGTCGCGCTCATCGCTATGGGAAGCAAGCATTGTTGCCATTGCGTTCTGGTCGGCTGTCAGTGCTTCGCCATTCAAGGCGGGCAGATCTATAGCATCAGCGGTTGGATTTTTGGTGCGTGCCATGGTGTTCCCCTTAGATCATTGAGCCTGCGGCAATGCGTTGATTGGTTTCCTGCATGCGGTTATGCAACTTGGACATGTGTTCGGCGTGTGCCTGGGCGATCTGCAGCATGGCCACAGAGTGGGCAAACCGACCGTTATCCAACTTCACCGCCAACCCTTCTTCAATCAGGGTCTGCATAGCGCGGGTGATGTTGCTCGGGCTGTCCTCGGTGAGGTGAGCCAGCTCCGCGTTGCTGAGGCCGGTTATGGTGTGGCCCTTCAGTGCTTTCAGCACGCCAAGTACGCGGGCTGCTCCCGTGGCCGTGCGGCTCATGGCTGCCCCTCCAGTTCAAGTTGTGGGTGCTGGGTTTGGCTGACGTTGCCCCGGTGCCAGGCAAGCCCTTCCATGGCGGCCTGAATGGCTGCAAGCGTTTCGTCGGCTTCACTGTTCTTGGCATAGAAAGCAAGGAGCTTTCCGGCCGCTGTTGTCAGCAGTTCTTGGAGGACCTGTGTGTCCTGAGCAGTGCAATTGCGCCCGGTTGGTATCTCGATGGTGATGCGGCCCGCACTAGCAGCGATCCAACGGGTGACGTAATCGCAGTTGCACGCCCGCTCGTATGGACGAATTAAGTTGGCTGGCATGCGACCAGTTTGTAACCATTTATATAGGGCCCAGTGGTCAGACAGGCCCATTTCAACGGCAATACGCTCTACGCTCGCGTTCTGCGCCTCTTTTGCAAAGTCTTTGCACAGCTCTAGGGCGTGGCGCAGAGAGGTGGGTTGAAGGTTCTTCCAGCGGCGACGATTCATTGGATACCCCCAAAAAAGCGGCCTTCCAAACAAAAACATTTTTTGCAGCTAGCCAAACGGGTTGCGCCAGTTGCAAAGTTTTGCGGTACATTCGCAAACAGAGACATGGCTATGACCGACCGTATTGATGCGCTTGAGGCGCAAGTGAATGCATTGGCACAGGGCTGGTTACGCCTTGCGGCAGTTCTTGAGATCGAAGGTTTTGTAACCGGTGATGGGTTGGAGCAAGCATTGCGGCAGATACGTTGGCCTGGGCAACCGATTGAGGTTGAAGCCACAAAGACGTTGGCCTGGTTGTGCGATCAATTGGCAGAGGCGCGTATGTCTCGCCAACTTTCGGCGCAGCCGACAGGAATCCGAAACGGTCGGTGCTGATTTGTAAGGCGGCCATTACGCTGCCAACGCCGATGAAGGTTTCAGCCCAAGTTTCACCGCAATATCGTGGGCCCTTCCGTAATGGGCTTTGTCTTGCCCATTGAGAACGCGGTACACCGAAGTACGGCTGTAGCCGTTTTCGATAGCCCATTGAGTGATCGTTTTGCCGACGCGCCGGAAGTTTTCTTTCACCTGGTCGGCGGTTAGGGCTTTGGCATGGGTGGCCATGGTGGTGGCTCCTGTGATGCAAAGATGATTAGTGTTTGTGTAGATTATTTTGGTGGGATATATACACCGTGTCAACAGATTTGGTGGAATTAATACACGTTCGCCTGCGCGAAGAAATCGACCGCTGCGGTATGTCGCTGGCGGCGGCGTCTCGCGCCGCAAACGAAACAAGCTCGCAAAGGCTCAAGGATGTTGTTTCTGGAAGGCAGAAATGCCCAGCTGACCTGATAGCGAAACTCATGGGCATCGGCGTTGATGCCATGTATGTCCTCACGGGAGATCGCTCTCTGTCTGTATCGAGTAAATTGGCTCCGGACGAAGAAGTGCTGCTCGACGAGTATCGATCTCTTGATACCGCAAGCAAAAAGCGCGCACTCACCTCCCTACTGATTGGCGAAGGTACCGCTACGGAAGGGGTCAAACAGGGGATACACACAAGTAAGCAAACCGTTTCCGGATCTAATCACCGAGTAGCTGGGCGAGATTTCATTACGAAGGAGTGATAGGAAATGGGGATCAATGGGGATAACAATCGTGTAGCCGGGCGCGACTATTACGAGCTGAACGCGGTTTTGAAATTGACGCCCGAGCAGCTTCGGCAGGTATCTATCAAACCCTGTGCCCGATGCGAAGATCGAATTGTTAGCTCTGATGCAACCATTTGTAATCAATGCCGTAGCGAGCTTGAAACGAAGGCCGAAAATGAGCGCTTGCAGCGCTATGGCGTCCTAATCCTGTTCGTTTGGGGACTGCTGACAACTTGGTTGAATGCGCACCCCCCTGGAGTATCTCCGCAAGTTTTTTTTGCGCTAGGAGCCGCCTCTGTAATGATTGTTGTAATTGGGGCCGTGGTTTGGCACGGGCTTCGAAGATCGTTCAACGGCAGTTAGGCTTCGCGCCTTGTAGGGAAGCTACTTGTAAAACTGTTCAAAAGGAGTAGCCAATGAACGGGCGCAGTAAGAAGTATCAATTTTTGGCGCTCACCCTGTTGCTATCATCAGCGGTGAGTGCATCATCATTTACAGGGCCTAGCCCAGAAGCACTTAAGAGAGCGACATCACAGATGGACGCCCTAGATAAGGCCATGGTCGACGGTGTCAAAGTGTTGAAAGCAGGAGACCTGAAATCCATTGGGGCACATAGCGGGCATTTCATTTCACTAGTAAATTCTGGCAAAGCTTTGTTTGGACCGTCGGTCCTAGATCCTTTGGGACGCTGCAGTTCCGCAGGTATCTATGCGCAAAGTTGGTGGGCCGCTCAAGTGACCGCCGCGCAAAAAGGCGGCGTAGAGTCTATCTCTGGCTCAATTCAAGACACCTTGGAGCGGTTCAAAGGAGACCGGGCGGAATGCCTAAAGTCTGCGGACCCAATAGTTTCAGCGAAAATAGAAGCCGAAAGTGACGCAGAGCTACAGACGAGGTTTGGTGGCGGTCGAGAATGTCTCAAGTCATACAAAATTGATCCTGTAACAAAAAAAACAATTGAAATACCAAGGGCCGCACACTGTAAAAACGGTCCCACATAAATCTCTTTAAACCCGATTAAAAGCCTTCCTGGCACACGCCGCCCATCATGGCGGCGTGTGTATTTCTGGCGCCTGGAACCTACGGCGCCTTTACAGGAGGCGTCCCATGCGACCCGAAAACCCTCGCGGCATCCGCAACTTCAACCCCGGCAACATTCGCCACGCCAAGGGTGTGCGCTGGCAAGGCATGGCTGTTGCCCAGGACGACCAAGCCTTCGTCCAATACACCGCCCCCCGCTGGGGTATTCGCGCCATTGCCCGCGTACTGATCACCTATCAGGACAAGCGTCGAGCGGCTGACGGCAGCCGAATCGACACCGTGCGCGAGATCATCGAGCGCTGGGCGCCGCCCTCCGAAAACAATACCAACGCCTACGCAGCCAGCGTGGCCCGCGCCTTGGGACTCGATCCTGACCATGAAGGTGTGGACGTTTACGACTTCGATGTCATGCGCACACTGGTGCTGGCGATCATTCGCCACGAAAACGGTGCTGGGCCGCTGCCCGGTGGTCAGTGGTATGGCGAATCGATTATTGCTGATGGGTTGACTCTCGCGGGCATTGAGCGCCGCACCAAGCACGGTCAGGCCAGCGGGAGTGCAGCATGAAGGGAGTCAAACCCATCTGCGACTGGCGCTGCTGCTACCGGCTTTACAGCGTCCAGATCACCATTCTGATCGCGTTTCTGGGGCTCGCTCAGTTGGAGTTGCTACCAATGTGGCAAGCACAGCTCTCGCCACGCGCTTATGCCGTCCTGAACAGTGGTCTGGCGGTAGTCTTGTTCTTCGCCCGACTGATCAAACAAGGCCCGCCCGAGGAGACGTTGCCATGAGACTCAACCTCTTCAGTCAGCTTTTCTCCGCGCTGGTGGCCGGGGTCACCTGGTGGAACCGTCTGGCGTCACCTCACCCCGTTTCTGGAAGCTGGATCAGGGCTTCAGTCATTCCGCCTCTGCGAAGAGGCAAGACCGGAATCGTTGCGGCCAAGCGTCGAGCGCGAAAATCACGAAACCGCCAGAGGCACCTCCATGGGCGCGCTTGACCAACTGACCTGGCCGCTGCCCGCGCGCCTGGCCGCCGTGGCACTTGCCTGTGTGTTGAGTGCCTCGGCAGCGGGCTCAATCGCGTATGGCTTCGGCTTTCGATATGCCAACGCCCTGGGCACAACAGCGCTATCAGACCTCAAATCCAAACACGCCGAGCAGGCACTGGCGGCTGAAAGCGCCAACCGTCTGCAACTGCTCCAGCAAGTCACCAGGGCCAACGAAAGCGAGTCTCTGCTGTTCAACCTGATGGAGCAGTACGCCAATGAAAAACAACTGCTCCAGGAGCGCATTCCCCATGTCACGACCCAATACCGGCCTGCGCCTGGCGCAGTTACTCAGCCTATCCCTCGTTGCGTGTTCACTGCTGGCTGGCTGCGCGACTTCAACACCGCCCTCGGTGTGCCCGCCCCAGGACCAGGCGCCACTGCCGCCCAACCTGCGCAAGCGCCCTGGGCCACCCCCGGCACTGACGCCGAACTATTGGAAAGCGGCGTCACTCCCGCAGACATTCTTGCCCATGCCCAGGACTACGGCCTGTGGGTACGCGGAAACCTCGCCCGACTCAATGGTTTGCTTGATCTACAGGAAAAGGACTGACGCTCTATGGATGTAGCCGAACACGCTACAGAGCAGGACGACGATGAGTCGGCGGCACGTATGTATAGCCACGGATTGCAGCGACGCTCAGGCCCTTCGGCCTATCGCTGTGAGGCTTGCGGTGACGCGATCCCCGAGGACCGTCGCCAAAACGAACCGGGTACCGAACACTGTTTCGACTGCACGGATGCTTTGAAACACATGAACAGACGGGGTTTTCGATGAACCTGGAACAACTGAATTTCAGCTTTTCCGCCATGCAGTGGGTAGTCCTCACGGTGATTGGTATCTACACGTGGTTCACCAACCGCCAGGCGGCTAGCGCTCAGGAGTTGTTGGCGCTGCGCACACGCATTATCGCCCTGGAAGAACACATCAGACACCTGCCCGACCAGACCGCTGTCACCGATCTGTTAGGTGACATGAAAGCCGTGCGGGCCGAGCTGTCGGGGGTTAAAGAGGCACTTGGCCCTTTGGCCCGTTCGCTGGACCGGATCAATGATTACTTGTTGCGAGAGAAGACATGACCCAATACGCCGCTTTTTTGCGTGAAGACTATCGCCTGGTCATTCTGCGCCTGCTGGCCGAAACCACCGGCTACCGCGCTAACAGCTCCGTGCTGGCCATGGCACTGGAGAGCTTTGGCCACACCCTCAGTCGTGATCAGGTTAAAACCGAGATGCATTGGCTGGCTGAACAAGGTGCGGTGACAGTTACCGATGTTGGCCCAGTGCTGGTGGCCACACTCACCGAACGTGGTCAGGATATCGCCGCAGGGCGCGCTCGCGTTCCGGGCATTAAACGTCCGGGGGCATAACCATGGCGGGCAAGTCATCTATCAGCCGCCTGCCGCCAGTGGTCAAGGCGTACATCCAGAAGCTTTTGCGTGAAGATCGCATGACGCTGGATGACATGATCAGCGATATCCAATCGCGGTTTCCTAATGAAAAGGTGCCCAGCCGAAGTGCGCTGGGCCGCTTCAAGGCTGGCTTTGAACAACTGACAGAAAAAACCCGACAGCACCGGGAGCAAGCCGAGGCCTTTGTCGGCGCGTTTGGCGAAGACTCCAGCGACAAGACTGGCGCGCTGCTGGTCGAGGCCATTTCCACTCTGGCTTACCAGGCCGCGATGGGCGCCCATGAGAAGGATGAGGTCACCACCAAGGAAGTGGCCGACCTGGCCAGGGCAGCAAAAAATACAATGCAGGCCCGAACACTCAGCATGAAAGAGCGCCAGGCGGCTGAACAGGCAGGCCGTGACCGCCTGATTCGCGAACAGTCCGCTGAGCTGGATAAGGCAGTCAAGGCCAAGGGGTTGTCCGAAGAGCAAGCCATGTACTGGCGCCAGAATTTCTTGGGCGTGAAGCAATGAAGCCATCTTCCAGCACTGTCCGTGTCATCGAATGGGACGAACTCCCGCCCAGCGTTCGGCAGATCCCAGAGGGGTGCGACCCCATTGCCGAAGGCATCTTGATGGCTCACCAGGTGGACTGGTTGAAAATTCGGGCGCAAATCAAACTCTGCGAAAAGGGTCGTCGCACGGGAATCACATTCGCCGAGGCCCTGGACTCAGTCATCACCGCCGCCTCGCAGAAGTCTGCAGGTGGCATGGACTGTTTTTACATCGGCGACACCAAGGAAAAAGGCTTAGAGTTCATTGGCTACTGCGCCAAGTTCAGCCGTGTGATGGCTGAGGCTCAAGCTTCGGGTGTCAGCGAAATTGAAGAGTTCCTGTTTGAAGATCAGGACGAGTCGGGCAACACACGACAGATCAACGCTTACCGCATACGGTACGCCTCGGGCTTCAAAATCGTCGCGCTGTCGAGCAACCCAGCCGGTATTCGCGGCCTGCAAGGCAAGGTGATCATCGACGAGGCCGCGTTCCACCGTGATGTATCTGCCGTGCTCGATGCTGCTACGGCCTTGCTGATCTGGGGCGGTCGAATCGTCATCATCAGCACCCACAACGGCAAAGCCAATCCGTTCAACCAGATGGTCAATGACATCCGGGACAAGCGTTATGGCGACAGCGCCGAGGTCTACAAGGCAACGTTTGACGACGCCGTTGCCAATGGCTTGTATGAGCGCGTGTGTTACATGGCGGGTGAACAGCCTACCGCCGAAGGCAAAGAAGCCTGGTACAAGAAAATTCGTAACGCCTACGGCCCGCGAAAGTCGCAGATGCGCGAAGAGCTGGACGCCATCCCCCGTGACGGCAATGGCGTCTGCATCCCTGGTGTGTGGGTTGACGAGGCTATGCGCCCAGGTCGCGAGGTACTGCGCCTGGCGCTGGATGCGGACTTTGTCCACCAGGCTCTATATCGCCGCGAAGCCTATGTAAATGACTGGATTGACCGCTACCTGGCGCCAGTCATCTCAGAGCTTGATCCTGATCTGCGCCACTTCCTGGGCATGGACTATGCGCGTCACCGCGACTTTTCAATCATTTGCCCAATGTCGGTGGATATGTCCCGGCACCGTGACGTGCCGTTTGTGATGGAAATGCACAAGGTACCGACCCGCCAGCAACAGCAGATCCTGTTTTATATCTTGCGCGGCCTGCCACGGTTTGTCGGTGCCGCCCTGGACGCCACGGGCAGCGGCGAAACCCTTGCCGAGGACACAGCAGACGAATTCGGTCACAACCGAATTCACCAGGTGAAGATCAGCCGCGCCTGGTACGGCGCCTGGATGCCCAAGTTCGTGCAGCTGTATGAAGACGGCGCTATCACCATGCCCAAGGACGACAACCTGCACCAGGACGTGCGCGCCATTGAAACCGTGGAGGGCATTCCGATGATCGTGAAAGCCCGCTCACAAGACCTTAAAGACCCGGACCTGTACCGCCATGGTGACTTCGCGGGGGCCGGAGCGCTGGCCAACTTCGCCACGCTGGAAGTGGCTTCAGGCCCAGTTGCCGCTAAATCACGCCGCCCACGACAGGGCCGCCGAATTACCCAGGGGTATGCATGAACAATAAAGGCGTGTGGGTCAGCACCACCGAATTCGTCAATTTTGCCGATGCCAAGCGCGATAGCCTGCTTGGTCGGCACATTGCCACCCGCGACCGCTCCAGCGGTGGCGCCTTTGGCGGCGCCAACTTGCCCAACCCTGACCCGATCCTAAAAGCTCAGGGCAAGGACATCACGGTCTACCGCGATCTACGCAGCTCAGCACTAGTCGGTGGCAACATCCGCCGCCGCAAGGCCTCGGTGCTTGCCCTGGAGCGCGGTATCAAGCGTGGAAACGCTCCGGTCAAGGTCGAACGGTTTGTTCGCGACTGGCTGCTCGATCTGGACCTGGACCGCATCATTCGCGAGCTGCTCGATGCGCCGTTGTTTGGGTACCAGCCGGTTGAGTTGATGTGGCAGCCAGTCGGCGGGTACTTGATGCCCTCTGATCTGCTCGGCAAGCCCGCCGAATGGTTCTTCTATGACAAGGACAATCAACTGCGCTTTCGCTCAAAGGAAGGCGGTCAAGACGGCGAGCTGTGTGACCCGCAGCGTTTCATTGTGGCGCGTCAGGACGCGACCTACGCCAACCCCTACGGTTTTCCTGACCTCAGCATGTGCTTCTGGCCCGCCATGTTCATGAAGGGTGGTCTGAAGTTCTGGGTGCAGTTCACCGAGAAATACGGCAGCCCCTGGGTGATTGGTAAACACCCCCGTGGCGCCACTGACGCCGAGACCGACTTGCTGCTCGATAGCCTGGAGGCCATGGTGCAGGACGCCGTCGCGGCTATTCCTGACGACTCCAGCATTGAAATCAAAGAGGCATCCGGCAAGGCAGGCAGCGCCACGGTCTATCGCGAATTGTTGGAGTACTGCCGCAGCGAAATCAACGTGGCCATGCTCGGGCAAAATCAGACCACTGAAAAAGAGAGCAACCGCGCCAGTGCCGAGGCAGGCGCCGAAGTCACCAAGGATATTCGTGATGGTGACGCCGGGATCGTGGCCACGGCGATCAACGCCATTATCCGTCGCATCGTTGATATCAACTTTGGCGAACATATTGTGGCTCCCGTGTACGAGCTGTGGGAGCAGGAAGAGATTGATAAGGTCCTGGCCGAGCGAGACAAGAGCCTCAGTGAGTCGGGTGTGACGTTCACACCGCAGTACTTCAAACGCACCTATAACTTGCAGGACGGCGACATCGTCGAAACAGCACCAGGTGATACCGGGCCTGCTTTTGCTGAGCCCACGTTGAAACCAATCCTCGACCAGGTCGCGCTCGATCAGGCTATTGGCAAACTGTCCGCCGAGCAGCTCCAGGAGCAGAGCGAAAGGCTTGTCGCACCTGTATTGGAGGCCCTGCAGCGCGGGCGCTCTGATAGCGAAGCCCTCGGCCTGCTAGCCGAAATCTACCCGCAGATGGATGACCAGTCTCTGCAGCAGAACCTGGCGCGCTTGCTGTTCATAGCTGATGCCTGGGGCCGGCTGAGTGTCAACGCGGATCGGGAGGACTGATATGGCCAGCGCCAAAGCACCCAACCCCGCAGACCTCAAGGCTATCTTTGGACTGGAACCCGAACAGGCCGTCGCTTACCTGAAGTCCAAGGGCTACGCCATCACCTGGAACTGGCAGGAAATGCTCGACCAGGCTCATGACCAAGCTTTCACAGTGGCCAAGGCCATGCGCCTCGATCTGCTGTCTGATATTCGCGGCGCACTGGAGACCGCGCTGCAGGACGGGCAAACCCTCAAGCAGTTCATCACCGCGTTGCAGCCGACCCTGGAATCTCAGGGCTGGTGGGGGCAACAGGTGATCGTCGGCAGCGATGGCGTGGGCGAGCTGGTCCAACTGGGCAGCCCCCGTCGCTTGAAAACGATCTACCAGACCAACCTGCAGAGCGCTTACATGGCCGGTCGCAAGGCCGCTATGGAGGAAACCACGGAAACACATCCGTACTGGATGTACGTGGCCATCCTCGACGGCAAAACACGGCCCAGTCATCGCGCCTTGAATGGTCAGGTGTTCCGTCACGATGACCCGATCTGGTCCTCGATCTTTCCACCAAACGGTTTCAATTGCCGTTGCCGCGTCGTTGCCTTGACCGAGGCTGCGGTCAAGCGCCGGGGGCTCAGAATCGTTTCGAGCGAAGGCCGTATGTTCACAGAAACGATTGAAACCGGAGTGAACAAGCGTACCGGCGAGATTCGCACAGCAGAGGTCACAGGCTTGCGCACCAGCGATGCCGCAGGAAAATCCGTAACGTTCCGAACAGACCCAGGCTTCAACCACGCACCTGGTGCGGGCCTGGCTGAGATGCTGAAGCGCAAGCAAACAGCGGCATAGGGGATTCACCATGATTACTATCGAACTGGACCACCAGCGCCTGCAGGACGCTTTACGCCAGGTAGAGTGGGCAGTGGGTGATGTTGCACCGTTGATGCGTGGCATCGCCGCCGAGCTGCTCAGTCAGACCGAAGAGAACTTCGCCGAGGAAGGTCGGCCCGACTGGGCGGATCTGTCGGATGCCACCACCGAGCGTCGGGCGAAGAGCGGTAACTGGCCGGGTCAGATACTGCAGGTCAGCGCTGCCGGACTGGCGGCCTCGATCACCAGCCGCGCCGATGACAGCACCGCCTTGGTCGGCAGCAACAAGCCCTATGCCGCCATGATGCACTTCGGCGGTGACAAGTCTGACTTCCCGCACTTGTGGGGTGACATTCCAGGTCGTCCGTTCCTGCCGATGGATACCGAAGGTCAGCTGCAGCCCGAAGCAGAACAGTCGATCCTGGAATTGGCCATGCATCACATCGAAAAGGCCGCTCGCCTGTAAGGCCCTCAGAGGCCCATGAGCTGCGATGCTGCTGCGGTTCACCGAACAGTAGGGGTGAACACCGTTGTAAACGCTTTATAAAGCCGACTCGCCTCACTCTTTGCCTGCGGCGCGGGTGCCAAATGCACCCGCGCCGCCTCGGCCCTTGATTTGAAACTCTTTAAACTCGATTAAAAGCCTTGAGCCGATCAGGGGTTCAGTCTGTGCGTATCACTTCCACGCAGCGCACAGCTCATGAAACCACTGCACATCTTCAGGTCAGGCACTCACATCACAATGGGCGGTGACAGTCTCAACTTTAGCGAGTCGGACTTGGCCGCTACGGTAAAAGCCTACGACCCGGCACTGCACGAAGCACCATTGGTGTTCGGTCATCCGAAACACGACTCCCCAGCCGGTGGTTGGGTAAAGTCTTTGTCCTTCGCAGATCACGGCCTTGTCGCCGAAACCCAGCAGGTAGATGCCAACTTCGCCGAGCAAATTGCCAAGGGCAGTTATAAAAAAATCTCGGCTTCCTTCTATCACCCTGACGCCGCCAACAATCCAGTGCCTGGTGTGTATTACCTGCGCCATGTCGGTTTTCTAGGCGGCCAGCCACCGTCTGTCAAAGGCCTGCGCCCCATTGAGCTGGCTGAAGACGAAGAAGGCGTCGTCGAGTTTGGCGATTTTGGCAACAGCGTCTCCGCTGGCATTTTCCGCAAGTTGCGCGAGTGGCTGATCGGCCAATTCGGGCAAACCGTCGCCGACCAGGTCGTGCCCAATTGGGAAGTCGAAACCCTCGCTGCGGAGTCACGCCGTGAAGACGTGCCAACCGCATTCAGCGACCCCGCCACCAAACCCACTACCGAGGTAACCGCCGTGACCGAAGCAGAAGCTGCTGCCATTAAGGATGAAAACGAACGCCTGCGAGGCCAGATCGACAAGCGCCAAAAGGATGATCTGAAAACCAAGCAGGAAACCACTCACGCCAAAAACGTCGAGTACGCCGAGCAGCTCGTAACAGCAGGCATGAAGCCTGTTCACGTAGACGCCATTGTCGCGGCGTTGGACTTCGCCGAGGGCGGTGCAAAACCCGTTGAATTCGGTGAAGGCGACGAACGAGAGCCCCTGAGCGAGGGGCTCAAGAAGGTGTTCAACACCCTGGCCGGTTCGGTCAGCTTCAGCGAACAGGCCTCCAAGGAACGGGCAGGCAAAATTTCCAAACAATCCGCAAACCCACTGCTGGCCGACGCTGAAGCCCGCAACCAAAAATAGGAGGCCGCATGGCCATTTTTACCCAACCCAAAGACTTGGGTGACGTGCTGCTGGTTGAAGTCAGCGAAGGCTGGACCAAACAGAAAGGCATCTTGCTCGCTGGTACCAAGTATTTGCTGGGCCAGGTGCTAGCCAAGGTGGCCGGCAAGTACCAGGTACTCGACCCAGCCGGAGAGGCCGCCGCCAAAAAAGCGGTCGCGGTGTTGGCCGAAGATGTGGACGCCACTGACGGTGACCGGCCCGGTGTGCTGATCGCTCGCGGCGCCGTTGTCGATCCGAATGAACTGGTGTGGCCTGCTGGTTTCACTGACGCCCCAAAAGCAACCGCCCTGGGCGAACTTGAAGCCCTGGGCATTGTTGCCCGTGCGGCCCTCTGATTAGGAGTACTCCATGAATTTGCCAGACATGTTCAGCATTGCCAACCTGACGGCAGCCGTCAACAAACTCCCTGCCATACCAGGCAAGGTCGGCGCCATGGGACTGTTCGATGAAAAAGGCGTCACCAGTACCAGCGTCGTGATAGATGAGCGCGAGGGCCGACTGGTCCTAGTACCCAACACTTCACGCAATGATGACCCAGCACCGATCAAGGGAAGCAAGCGCAAGCGCAAAACCTTCGAAACCTTGCACCTACCGGTCAGTCGACCTCTTCTGCCAAATCAGCTCCAGGGTATTGCAGCCTTTGGTCAAGAAGATGCGGCAACACCGGTTGTCACCGTGATCAACGACAGCCTTCAAGAGCTGAAAAATAGCGTTGAAGCCACTCGCGAGTTCCAGCGTGTGGGCGCACTACGCGGCAAGCTGCTCGACTCTGACGGCACCGTCATCACCGACCTCTATAAAGAGTTCGAGGTGACACAGAAAAAAATCAACGTCGCCCTGGGTAGCAAAGACACCAATGTGCGCAAGGCTTGCCTGGACGCCAAACGCTATTCCGAGTCCAAACTCGGCGGTGTGATGGTTGCAGGCTTTCGCAGTCTGTGCGGGCCGGGTTGGCTTGACGCTTTCGTTGAGCACGAAAAAGTTAAGGCGGCCTTTGCCAACTACCAAGAAGCTCAGGATCGTCTCGGTGGTGATGTGCGTTCGGGTTTCACATTCGGCGGTATCGAATTCATCGAATACGATGTGACCGTCAGCGGTCAACGCTTTATTCCTCTGGACATTGCCCAAGTGTTCCCTGTCGCCAAGGGCGTGTTCCGCATGTTCAACGCCCCGGCCAACTACAACGAGACCGTCAACACCCTGGGTCAGCCGTTCTACAGCAAGGCCGAGGAGCGCAAGCTGGGTAAGGGCTGGGATCTGGAAGTCCAGGGTAATCCGTTGGCCATGTGCTTGTTCCCTGAGGCCCTGGTCGAACTGAAGATAGGTTGAGCCATGCGTTACTGCACCCGTGCGGATATTGGCAGTGCCATTCCTGAGCGCACGCTAATCCAGCTGTCCAACGACGATCCCGCCGCGAGACAGCCCAACGAAGCCGTGATCGAGGACGGTGTGCGCCAGGCCGAGGAGTTGGTAGACGGTTTTTTGCGAGGCCGTTACAACCTACCACTCGATCCTGTGCCGACCGTTCTGCGGGATGCCGCGATGTACCTGGCGCGATATTGGTTGTACCAGCGCAGGCCCGAAGGCACGGTACCGGATGCGGTTAAGGATAGCCGCAAAGACACCATCAAGCTCCTGGAGAGTATTCGCGATGGCGTAGTGACGCTTGGCATGTCTACCGGCGAGGCGGCGCCAGAGCCTGGAGAAATTCGGGTTCGCGCTCGTCGCCATCAGTTCAGTGATGACCAATGGAAGCGCTACTAATGGTCGGGGACAAACCGAAAACGCAAACCGAGCAGCTGCTCGATGCCTTTATCAGCAGGCTGCAGGTGGCGTTTGATCTTGAGCTGGCCATCGAGTTGTTTCCTGAAAACCCAGTGATTTATCGGCTCAACCATGCCGTTGGCGCGATCCTGGTGGCTTATGGCAAATCTACCTTTGGAGCGTCGGAGGCCACTGACGCAGTGTTTCAGGCCCGCAACATGAACTTTCAGTTGACCCTGATTTTTCGTCAGCTACACGGCGTCGATGGTGCCACCAGTTACCTGGACCGGATTCGTGAGTGCCTGACCGGCTGGAAACCGCCGCACTGCGACATGGCGTGTCGCCCTACGGCTGAGTTCTTCATTGGTCAGGTGCAAGGAGTTTGGCAATACGGCTTAACCATCGCCACCCGCGCCGTCCAATTGCAAACCATGGGGCCTGAATCCGGCCCGCTGTTAGCAGATGCCCAATTCGAGGAATACCCATGAAACTGACCGAATACCTTTACACCGGTCCACAGAGTGGCGCCTCGCTGCGTGTGGACGGTGAGCTGCTCGATGTGCAGTTGCAGCCTGGCAAACCGGTTGAGCTGCCTGCCGATCACGAATACACCCAGGTGCTGTTGGAATTGAAGCTCCTGGTGCCATCGGCCAAAAAGGTCGCAGTTGAAACAGCGCCCGTAGAATTGCCCGCGCCGGAACCTGTTGTGGCCCCCACGACCGAAGGAAAAAAGGGAGGTAAAGGCTGATGGGCGCCTCCATTGACCGCGAGTTCATCGCCCGCCAGCGGGTCATCCGTCGCGCCATTCTCGCCGTGCTGTATGAGAAACGCAGGACCGGGCAGAACGGATACTGGCCTGACTTGACCTATGCGCTAGGGCATGCCTCTGAAGAGTGTTCGTTTGCTCTTGAGTTTCTGGAAGAGCTGGAGCTTGTCCACCGCGACCCTAAAAGCTGCCGGATCACCGCGCAGGGCATCAATCACTTTGAGCAGGAGACACCGGCATGACTGCCAATTTCTTACATGGTATTGAGACCACTGAGGTCGAGCGTGGCCCTCGGGCCATTCGTGTGGTCAAGTCGGCGGTCATCGCCCTGGTCGGTACTGCCCCCATTGGTCCGGTCAACGAGTTGACACTGTCGTTGAGTGAAGTGGACGACGCAAAGTTCGGCCCGGATCTGCCAGGCTTCAGCATTGCCGAAGCGCTTGCGGGCATTCACGCCTTCGGCGCCGGGACGGTACTGGTGGTCAATGTGCTTGATCCCGCAGTTCACCGCACTGAAGTCTCTGGCCAGCCCCGCCAGTTCGGTGACAACGACCTGCTGCAGCTGGAGCATGGCGCATTGCTGCACTTGGTGCTGAAGTCTGAGGACGGCACCAACACCTTTGCTGAAAACGCAGACTATTCGGTAAACATGCTGACAGGCCGTGTCACGCGTATTGCTTCAGGCGGTATTCCGGCCAAAGGCAAAGTTAAGGCTGACTACACGTACGCAGATCCGAGCAAGGTCACGGCTGCCGATATCATCGGCACAGTCACCCAGGCCGGTCGACGCACCGGTCTGAAGGCTTTTCCAGACAGCTATAACCTGTTTGGTTTTTTCCCCAAGATTTTCATTGCGCCAGGCTTTAGCACCCTGAACGCAGTGAGCGTCGAACTGATCGCCTCGGCGACCCAACTGGGAGGCGTCACCTACATCGATGCGCCCATCGGGACCACGGTGCAGCAGGTGATCGCGGGGCGTGGCCCAATGGGTTCCATCAACTTCAATACCAGCAGTGACCGGGTGCGCCTGTGCTACCCACACGTGAAGGTCTACGACGCGCGTACCAACGGTGAGCGCCTGCAACCGCTGTCTATCCGGGCAGCCGGTTTGCGGGCAAAGATGGACAACGATGCCGGGTATTGGGCTTCCAGCTCCAACCAGGAACTGGTGGGTGTCATCGGCCTGGAGCGACCCTTGACGGCGCGGGTCGATGACCCGAACAGCGAAGTGAATCTGCTCAACGAAAACGGTATCACCACCGTGTTCAATTCGTTCGGTACCGGCTTGCGTCTCTGGGGCAATCGGACAGCGGCCTGGCCGACCGTAACCCACATGCGCAACTTCGAAAACGTGCGCCGAACCAAGGACGTGGTCGACGAATCCATTCGCTACAGCTCGTTGCAGTTCGTCGACAAACCGATCACCAACTCGTTGATCACCAGCATCACCGAAAGCGTTAACCAGTTTTTCCGCAAGCTGATTGGTGACGAAGCTTTGCTGGGCGGCGAGTGCTGGTATGACCCGACGCGCAACCCCCAGACACAAGTCGAGTCGGGGCATTTGCTGTTCAACTACAAACTGACAGTGCCTCTGCCATTTGAACGCGGCACCTTTGAAACCGAAATCACCGGGGAATACCTGGTCAACCTGGGAGCCGCATAAATGGCCGGTTTTAGCGCACATCGAATCGCCAACGCGGCGATCTACCTGGACGGCAATAGCTATTTTGGCCGGGCCGAAGAGATTGAGCTGGGCACCATAAAGGCAGTGATGTCAGACCACCAGGGGCTTGGCCTGGTCGGCCTGATCGAGCTGCCTGATGGTATCGACAAACTGGAAGGCAAGATCGTTTGGAACAGCCTCTACTACGATGCGGCCAAAAAACTGGCCGCACCGTTCAAGAGCGTACAGTTGCAATGTCGTTCGAACGTCCAGGTGTTCAACAGTGCTGGCCTGGTCGACGAGATCCCGCTGGTGACCGTCATGACGGTTACTTTCAAGGAGTACGCCCTGGGCAGCTTCAAGCCACGTGACCCCAGCAAGTTCGAAACGCCATTCTCAGCCACTTATGTGCGCCAGTTGCTCAACGGTGAAGAGATTGTTCTGCTGGACTATCTGTCCAACATCTTCAAGGTTGGCGGCGAAGATCAGTTGTCCAAGTACCGCAAGAACATCGGCCAGGCATAAGGCTGATAGGAATCGCTCCAACGGATTGGAGCCGCCAGGACGGCAAACCAGAAGCCCCGCCATCGTGCGGGGCTTCCCTTTTAGCAGGACTAAAAGCTAACACTTTGAGAGATGTACTTGCATCCCAAAGACAGAGCTTCATTGACGGTTGATCGTAGTAATGCCGTAGCTCCACTTTTTGAAGCACCCAGTAGCTGATCCCCGATAGACGGCCCGGCAGTCAAACTTGATGGATAGGCTTTGAGAACCTCAAGCCCTTTACTCGTTAAAACGACGTTAATGAAGGCAGAGCTGGTTCGATGCCCGGCTTGAGCGAATCCGGCGCTGACCAGCCAACTTACGGTATGGAGAAAAAATCTCTCATCCTCATCATCTCTATCGACAATCTGTCCGACGCCTCCTGGCCCTTCAACGACTTCACACGCGGTATTTATGCCAATGAGTTCTGCGTCAATGATGGTTGGTACAGGAAAGCGTGCGTAGAGATGTCCAAGCACCGTTCCGACGATGTCGTTGAATTTTTCAATGTTTTCACTCTTCATATCTTTCTCCCCCGGTTTGATACGGGAAGTATCTCTCAGCCGATTGTGAATTGAGAAACTGCTTGTCGGGTTTTCTTTAAACTCGATTAAAAGCCAACACCCCGGCCAGGCGCGACACTCAGGGCTCTTTTAGAGCAATCAATCAACCTGGAGTAATGACCGTGGCCGAAGTACTTAGCTTGCCCCTCAAATTCCCTTTCACCTCCGCCGCTGGCGTGCTGATCAGCTCGTTGCCAATCAATCGCCTCAAGCGCAAAGATGTTAGCGCCGCACAAAGCGGCACGAATGATCAAAACCTTCAAGAAGACATGCTCGCGGCCAAGATGCTGGGCATTACCCTGGAGGATTTGGGCGAGTTCGACATTGCCGATGCCAAGTCGGTCACCGACTTAATGAACGCGATGATGAACGGTAAAAACCTCGCTGACGTCTTGGCCAAAATCATTGCCAATATTGGCACCGCCGCTCCAGCCCCCCCTGCCGATGTCTTTCGGGACGGAGTGGCTGAAAAAGAGCCTGATGGATTCCTGGGACGAAGCGCTCCTCATGGTCCTTCGGATGCAACCATCTGAGATCGAGGCGCTCGACATGGAGCGGTACTGGTTTTGGGCCGATGTATGCCGCCAGGAGATTGCCCGCCGTAACGAGGCGATTGAGCGGATGAACCGGTGATCTTCTTCAACTAGTACCGCAACTGCCAGCCCCTTTTGTACCTCCTGGATCTTCGGGCGGCACACCTTTAATCAGTCGAAAAAAACAGAGCGCGCCATGGCAAATGAAGTGCTGGTCGGTTTAAGAATCGGCGCCGCCGTATCAGGCAGTTTGAGTGCTGCATTCAGTTCGGCCAAGTCGACGGTAGGCCAACTGGGGCGCGCTACAGATGGCCTGACCGCCAAGCAAAAACTGATTGGCAGTGAGTTGTCCGCGTCCATCGCACGCGGCGGTACCGGGGTAGAACGGCTGCGCCGCCAGTATGACCAGGTCGGGCGCGCCATCGATCAGCTCAAGTCAAAGCAAGAGAACCTCAACACCAGCATTGCTCGGGGTGAAACCTTAAAAAACGAGCGCTCTGAGCTTCGCAGTGAGGCCATGGAGACGATTGGGACGGCTGCAGTTGTTGGTGCTCCCATTGCCCAGGCGACGAAGATCGCCATCGAGTTCAAGGACCAGGTACGCGATACCGCCATCACGGGTGGATTCAATGACGCCCAAGAAAAAGGCCTCAGTGATGTTTTGCGCGAATCGTCACTGAGGTGGAATCAGACCCAAACTGAGCTGGCAAACGGTATTGGAGTGCTGATTGCTGGCAACATTTCGGAGGTAAAAGAGCTGGAGGCTTACTCGCCCATATTGGCTAAATTCGCTACCGCGACACGCGCAAGCATGAATGATTTGGGTGCCGTAGCGCTCGCGCTCAACGATAGTCTCGGCATTACCTCGGCTGGGTTCGAACGCTCCATGAACATGCTGTCATATGCAGGCAAAAGTGGTCAGTTCGAACTTGCCGATATGGCAAAATGGCTTCCAAAACTTGCTCCGCAGTTCGCCGCATTAGGTATTACTGGTGAGCGTGCTGTTGCGGAAATAGGTGCATCGCTACAAATAGCTCGTAAGGGGGCTGGCAGCAACGACGAGGCTGCTAACAACTTCCAGAACTTTCTGAACAAACTAACTGCTCCTGAAACAATTGCTGCATTTGCAAAATCAGGCATTGACCTTCAATCCGCAATGAAAAATATGGTCAGTGAAGGCCTTTCCCCAGCAGACGGGATGATTCGAATAATCACTGCCCATTTAGGCACTGAGGCCCCTGCAGCAGCCGCAGGGTATCGAAAGGCGCTGGACATTAAGGATAAGCAAGAACGAGATATGGCGCTGGCCCGCCTGGACGAGGCTTACAAGCTCGGAGCGCTGTTTGCGGATCAGCAAGTTCTGGGGTACGTACGCCCGGCGTTAGTCAACCAGAATGAAAACACCAGTATTCAACAAGGTAGTAAAGGTGCCGCAGATAAAGGTGGGGGCGATACCGACTGGGCCATGCGAATGGGCAGCGCCAAAGAGCAGTTAAAGGCGTTGACAATAGGCCTCACGGACCTGGGTATTACGGTTGGCAGTATTCTTCTGCCATCGCTCGTTGGACTGACTCAGGCTGCAGTGCCGGTAGTGCGGTCATTCTCCATATGGGCTGAAAACAATGCCGGATTGATCATCGGTACGATCAAACTGTTGACCGGTTTTGTCGCGCTGAAACTAGGCATCATTGGCATTAAATATGGTCTCAACCTCGGCGCCACGGCGCTTAACGGTTTCGGCACCATGCTTTCGTTGGCCTCTGGTCGCATCGCTCTGTTCAACAGCGCACTGCTATCAGCACGGCTGGCCCCCTTCATTGCCGGTGTGACAGGCCTGACGGCAGCGATACCTGGATTGTCTGGAGTTCTCGGCGTTCTCGGCGGTGTCATCGCGGCAACACCGATAGGTTGGATCATTGCAGGGATCGCGGGCATCGTCGCGGCGGGCTTCCTCATTTATAAGTACTGGGAACCAATAAAGGCCTGGGTAGGCGGTTTCTTCGACGGCCTGACGGAGGGGCTGGCGCCTATTAGCGGTGCATTTCTAACAGCCTTTGCTCCGTTAAGGCCGCTACTGTCGGCATTGGGCGCGCTGCTCAAACCCGTTATTCAATGGTTCGGCGAACTGCTCAGTCCGGTGGAAATGTCTGGCGAAGCCCTTGAGGGAGTCGCCAGCTCTGGCGTGACGTTTGGCCGTGTGGTCGGCGGTGCCATCAGTGCAATTCTGACCCCGCTGCGCTGGCTGTTGGAAGGAGTCAGTGAAATCCCGAAAGCCTTCAACGGCGGCTTGGCGGGTGTCACAACATTGCTAGCCAACTTTTCACCTGTTGGCCTGTTCTACCGTGCCTTTGCCGGGGTAATGAGTTACTTCGGGGTCGAGCTGCCGAGCAAGTTCACTGAGTTCGGCGGGATGCTGGTGACAGGTTTGATCAGCGGCATCACCAACATGGCCGGATCACTCAAGGACAGTGTTGTAGGTATTGGTACCTCGATCAAAGGTTGGTTTACCGGCGACCTAAAGATCAACTCACCCAGCCGCGTGTTTGCAGGTTACGGCGCGAACATTAGCCAGGGTGCGGCCATTGGCATCACCTCCCAATCCGATCTGGTGCGCAAGGCGGCGCTGGGGATGGCCGCTCAATCGAAGGTTGACCTGGCTGCACCCACCCATGCAGCGCCAAATCCTGCTGATGTGTCCAGGGCAAGCATGATGGGAGGTTTTGGGGGTGGTCCAGGCGCTGCACCTGGTGCGGGCGCGGCGCCTATTATTCAATACTCCCCGCAAATCAATGTGACTGGCGGACCCAATGTGCGGGAGCAGGTCACGCAAGGGCTGCAGGCTGGGTATCCCGACTTTGTGAAGATGATGGACCGCTACTTCCACGATAAACGCCGCCGTAGCTACGGCGCACCTGGTGAGGGGATTGCCTGATGTTCGCCATCCTGGGTGATATCGAATTCACGGTCGCGGGTGGTCTCACTGGCCTGGAGCAGAACAGCACCGCCGACTGGGCGGAACATGCGCGCATCCAGGGCAAACCGCTGCTGGAGTGGATTGGCGAGGGCTTGGACACCTGCAACCTGACGATGGACCTGCATCCGATGTTGGGTGACCCCGAGGCGCGCCTGCGAGCGTTGCGAGAGGCCAAGAGCAAGCGCGAACCACTGGCCTTCGTCATGGGCAGTGGCGAGTACCTGGGCGCCTATGTCATCACCGATATCGGCAACACATTGCGCCGTGGCACGGCTGTAGGTCAGATCGCCGCCGCGACTGTCCAGGTCAGCCTGAAAGAGTACACCGGCGTGTTTAATCGCAAGGTTTTAAGGCCGGGCATGCTCGATCCCGCCCTGAGCGGAACACCTGCAGCGGGCATGGGGTCACCTGGTCTGATATCCAAGGTAACGGCACCGGCCAGCCCAACTCAGATGGCCATCCGTCATGCAAAAACGGTTGGCAACGTGTTGCGAGCGGCAAAAAACACATACGACTCGGTCAAGAGCGGCAGCCCATCCATGATCCTGGGCCAGGTGCCGCAACTGTTGAACGTCACCTCACGCGCCATCGCGCCACTTCAGGGTTTCAAAGCTGTTGCGGGCTTGCTCGATGACGGCGCCGACCTGTCACGCCTGAGTGACGATGTGTTGGGGAGCGTGATGGGTTCCCGATCCAGTCTTGATCCGGTGGATTTGGGCAACATCGTCGACCGCTTCGCCAGTTCGCGCGATTCACTCAGCCAGGCCGCGACCACCCTGAACAATGCCGGTACTCGCCTGGCAGGGCTGGCAGCACAAGTGCTGACCCGGAGAGCCTAATGTTTATCACCCACGTGACAACCGAGGGAGAGCGCTGGGACCAGTTGGCCTGGCGTTACTACGGCGATGCTCATCGTTATTTACCGATCGTTGAAGCCAACGCGCATGTGCCCATCACCGCAGCATTGCCTGCAGGACTGACGCTGGCCATTCCCATGTTGGAGCCGGTGACAACCACAGAGGATCTGCCGCCATGGATGCGTTGATTCCCGAGCATGTACCTGAAGCCCGGTTTGTGCTGACCTACCAGCAACGCAACATCACCCGCGATATCAGCCAACACCTGCTGTCTTTGAGCTATTCAGACTTCTTGACCGGTCAGGCCGACAGCCTGGACATCGAGCTAGAAGACACCGAGGGCAAGTGGCGGGACGCCTGGTACCCAGGGCACGGCGACACCCTGACCCTGTCTATTGGCTGGGAGGGCAAGCCGCTGCGGGCGGTCGGCAGTTTTGAAATTGATGAGGTGGAGCTGAACTGTCCGCCCTCAACGATCAGCATTCGCGCCCTTGGCGCCGGTATCCAGACATCTCTGCGCACCACCGAACACAAAGCCTACGAGAACATAACCCTGGACGCGGTGGCCAAGGAAATTGCCAGTCGCCAGGGATTGGAGCTGATAGGCCGCATCGAGCCGATCATGCTCGACCGTTTAACCCAGCAGGAATCTGACCTGACGTTTCTGCGCAATCTTGCTGGCGAATACGACTATGCCTTTAAGGTGACCGGTCGACGCATGGTCTTTCACGCACTCAGCGAACTGGCAAAAGGGAGGCCGGTGGCCAGCCTGTTGCTCAAGGATCTTGGCAACGTTCGACTGCGCGACCAGATCACCCAGGTGCCCAAGGCCGTCGAGGTGAAACACAAAGATCCGGTCCAGAAGCGGCTGATCACCTACAAGATCGTCAACGACGAAACAGTTGCTGTGCCCAGCAGCTCTAGCCAGGCCACCACCAGCGCGGACACCACGAAGCGACGTGGCCGCAGTACCACGGCGGAGGAAGCCAAGGCCAAAGGCAAGGCCGAACTTGCCAAGGCCAATCGGGAGCGCACCACGGGCAGTTGGACCAGCATTGGTCGCCCTGAACTGGTGAGCGGCAACATCGTCACTCTGGTGGCCGCTGGAAAACTTGGTGGTAACTATCTGATCACGGCCTCACACCATCGCGTGACCCGCAGCGGTTACACCGTAGATAAAGAGGTCTGCCGTGTCTCTGGCCCCTCGATCAACTTAACCCTGGCCAACGCCAAACCCGACCTAGCGCTGTCCACCTACGGCATTCAGCATGAAGTGGTGGCGTGACAATGAAGAGACCACCTGATGGGCGTTGAATTGGAGTATGGCGTGGTCAGCGCCGTGGATTACCTCACCTGCCGCATTCGCGTACGGCTGGATGACCGCGACGGAGTTGAGAGCTATTGGCTCAATGTGCCTCAACGCAACACCCAGGGCACGAAACGCCGACCGTTAATGCCCGAACTGGGGGAGCAGGTCGCGGTGCTGCTCGATGCTGATGGTGTTGGAGGCGTGTACCTGGGCGGGATCTACTCGACAGCAGAGCCGCCCCCTGTAGTGGATGAAGACACTGACTATGTGCGCTTCAGCGATGGCACCTCCATCACGTATGACCGTAAAGAAAGTGAGATGGTGTTGGATTGTGTGGGGGCTACCACTCTCAAGTGTGCAAGGAACCTGACGGTTGAGTCCGGTGAGCCTGTCTTGGTCAAGGCACCCTCGGCAACGCTGGATATCCCGGATGTCGCCGTAAATGGCAACTTGAAGGTCCTGGGCAACCTGAACGTGGGCGGCAACATCGACGCGGCAGGAACCATCATGGATGCTGGTGGCAACTCGGCCAACCACAAACATTAATAACGCCGTCATCCGGCAAAGCACTGGCCTCTGAATCGGCAGAGTTTCTTTAAACTCGATTAAAAGCCAGCAGCACTCTGCCTATCCATCATGGGCACATGACAACGCCCACTCCTTATACCAGCATCACCGCCGCCCACTGGCAGCCCGCCCTCGGTACATCCGGTGAGGTGGTCGAGGGCCTGCGCGACATTGACCAGGCCATCCGCATCATCCTGACCACACCCAAGGGCAGCGATGCCCATCGGCCCGAGTTTGGCAGCAACCTACATCTATACATCGACTGGCCCATCAACCGGGTCACGCCGCACCTGGTGCGCGAAGCCGTTGATGCCATCCGCCGCTGGGAAACCCGCGTATCAGTCGTCCAGGTGCAAGTCAGTATCGACGGCTCGCATGTCACTGTGCGGGTGCAATGGCGCGTCGCAGATGGCGTACCTCAACTGACTGAGGTGCCGTATGCGCGAGCTGCCTAAACCCGAATTCGTCAAGATCGATCCTGCTGCCATCGAGGCCGAGCTGATTGCGCGGTACGAACAGGAATCCGGTAAATCGCTGTTTCCGGCGCAGATCGAGCGCTTGTTCATTAACCAGGTGGCCTATTCAGAGGTTCGTATAAAGGCTGCGATCCAGAACGCTGGCGAAAAGCTCCTGGTGCGATTCAGTAGCGGCCCGATCCTGGACTACCTTGGCGACCTGGTCGGAACGCCGCGTCTGCTGGCGGTGGGTGCAGTTTGTGGCCTGGAGTTCATGGTCACCGGACCTGGGCCGCAGGATCGCCTGATTCCGGCTGGTACTCGGGTCACTTCCCAAAACGGCGCGGTGGCATTTTTGACCCGGCAGGAGGCCACCCTTAAAGCTGGCACCATGACGGTTCAGGTGCGTGCCCTCTGCGAGGCGGTGGGCGTTATTGGCAATGGCTGGGCTATAGGTCAGATCAATACCTTGGTTGGCCCACCATTCGTTGGCCTCTCCGTCAGCAACGTCACGGTGCCTGCGGACGGGTTTGAGGACGAGTCGGACGAGCGATACATAGAACGCATCATCCTTGCGCCCGAGGCGTACACGACTGCGGGTAGTCGCGGCGCTTATCGGTATCACGCCCTGTCTGTCCACCAATCCATCATCGAGGTGGCGGTACGCGGGCCGGATGACGGCACGCCAGACGGCGAGGTGTGGATCTACCCGCTGACTGAAACGGGTATGCCGACTGCCAATCTCCTGGAGCAGGTCGAGAATCGTCTGAGCGGGGAAAAGCTGCGCCCGCTGTGTGACACCGTCAAAGCGTTGATGCCAGTGCGGGTCGAGTGGGCTATCAAATCCCGCATCACGTTGTACCCCTGGGCCGACAGAGAGCCCGTCATGGCGGCAGTGCGCAAGGCTGCTGATGCCTACGCGCAAGAGCTACGCGTCGGACTTGGCATCGACATTGTGCCGGAACAGCTCAACGCCAGGCTTCAGGTCGCGGGCGTATACCGCTCAGTCCTGGAGCAACCAGCCGCGCCTCTTGAATTGCAACGCCATAATTGGGCGGACTGCACCGGCATAGACATTCTTTATGCGGGGACAGCAGATGGTTGACCTAACCCTGCCGCCCGCACTGGCGGGTGATGAGCGTTTTGCATTGCTGTGCAAATTGCTCGATGAGCGCCACGCGGCCATTGATCTCAACCCCATGCTGGTCTACCTCGTCGACCTGGTGAAAGCCCCCTTGCTTCCCGTACTGGCGGACCAGTTCAGTCTCCTCGATGAGGCCGTGTGGATGCTGGCCGAGTCCGAGGACGCTCGTCGAAACCTGATCAAAAACGCGGTCGAGCTGCATCGGTACAAAGGCACGCCATGGGCCATTAGAGAAATCATCCGCCTGCTGGGCTTCGGTGAGGTCGAGCTGCAGGAAGGACTCGGCGGGCGCACCTATGACGGCAGCATCGCGTTCAATGGCCTTTATGTGTATGGCGATGCCCGCGCCTGGGCAGCCTACAGGGTGATTTTCAATGAGCCGATCACCAACGACCAGGCGGACCTGATCCGCCGCATGTTGTCCTCAATTGCGCCTGCTGGGCGCCGTCTTGCCTCGCTTGAGTACCAAGCCGTGGCCATCCGCTACAACGGCGCCGCTCGCTATGACGGGCTGTACAACCATGGGAGCAGTGTTTGATGTCTAACTTGCCGGAAACAGAAGACTATGCGGACGGTACTTATCAGATCGAAACATCTGATCGCGTTATTGGCGGTCCTGGTGGCATCGCAAACAAACAGGCCGAGCAGCTCGGAAACCGTACTGCGTGGTTGAAAGCAGCGCTCACCAAGATCATTGACGGCACTACCTCCATCGGTAAAGCCGCTCGACTGGCGACCGCACGCACCCTTCGATTCAAGGGCGCCGTCAGCGGGAGCGGCACATACGATGGCAGTGCAGACACCGAAATCACGCTGACATTGGCCGACAGTGGTATTGCCGCAGGCGCCTACACCAAGGTCGAGTTCAACGTAAAAGGTATCGCAGTGTCCGGGAGTAATCCCGACACCCTCGCAGCAGCGGGTATTAAAGACGCGTACACCGTTACGCAGACAAATAATTTACTGAATCAGCGAGTCGCGGCGGATTCGATTGTTTCGGCGGGTGTGGTGAGTGGCGACCCAAACCTACCTTACTTCCTGTTTAGGAAGCCTGACGGCACTGTGGGCCACATCATTAACCTTTCACTGTCTTCTCACGGGCATACGTTTGAAAGCTTGACTGCAAAGCCTACAACCCGCGACGGTTACGGCCTGACTGATGTGTACACCAGCTCCACTACGGACAAGTTGCTCAATCAGCGAGTCGCGGCGGATGCGATTATCGCGGCAGGTGTAGTAAGTGGAGACCCGAGTCTGCCTTACTTCAGGTTCATGAAGCCTGATGGCACTGCGGGACACATCATTAACCTGTCGCTGTCTTCTCACGGGCATACGTTTGAAAGCTTGACTGCAAAGCCCACAACACGAGACGGCTATGCCCTCACTGATGTATTGACAGCGAGCGAAACCAGAGCCGGTTTTGTTGCATCGGGTTCACAAAATAGAATTACCCTTTCCTGGGCTGCGGAAGGGCTAAAAGCTGCCGTCGATGTCACCGACCTCGGGGCGTTATGGCTGACGTCAAACTTCAATCCTGATACGAAAGCAGACAAGTCCAACACCTACACCATCGGGCAAACAGATGTGCGCTTAGCCCAGCGAATTGTCAGTGACTGGATTAGCCACGCAGGATTGGTATCGGATAACCCGGACCTTCCTTATTTTATGCAGGCCTCGACAGGCAATATTTTGCAACTTGCTCGCCGAGTGCATCGGCATGCATTTTCCGATCTGGATTGGCTTCCGAATACCGCTGTTGGGCATGGGATCTACGACGTCTACTCCGTATCTCAGTCGGATGTGAGGCTGAATCAGAAGTTGACCCGTGATGCGATTAGCGTGGCTGGATTATGGGGTGGAGACATCAACCTTCCGTACTTCAGGAGGGCCGTCGACGAACAGCCAGTTTACTTCATCACCCAAACCACCCTGCCGAAAAACACCTGTCAGAAGGGTATCCCTGGCTGGTGGAAATGTGCCGATACCGGCCTGCTACGGCAACGGGTCTCTATCTTTATTGGCGACGTATCTACCGCATGGGCGGGTGCTGTTACTTGGCCCGTCGCTTTTCCTGGGCAGGCGGATTCAGTGAAACTATCGTTTCTCCATACCAATGGCTCTCCAGCAACCGTCTCATGTGCGTATGCCGACCTGACCCGCACAGGGTGCAATTTGCGCGTAGATGAATGGGGGTTAAATCCGCAGTACGGGCTGACACTGATCGTAGAAGCGGAGGGTTATTAAGATGAGCGCTTTTTTTCACGCAAAGAGTGTCGGGTTCTATACCGATGAGGTCCACGGCCCGCGTACCATTTTTGTACCCGATCCCGACTGGGTACGCCCAAAGATACAAATTTCAGATCCAGACTGGATGCCATCTGAGGCGGGCGAGGATAAAGAAGCCCCGCTGATAGATGTTGATGACTCTCAGGCGCTCGCACCTCAAATTGAAGTGCCAAACCCTAAATGCTCTTTTCCTCCGGTTTCAGAGTTGGTTGAAGTCACCCAGGCCAAGTACCTGGCCCTGCTGGCTGCTCAATCCGAAGGTAAGGTCATTCAGGCTAATACCAAAGGCTTGCCTGTAGCAATTGAGCCGCCCCCGCCCAGTGATGCAGAGTTAATTCGCCGTGAGCGCCTTTGGCGCGACCGCACTTTAGCCGGGACCGACTCGCTGGTTGTCCGGCACAGAGATGAACTAGAAGCGGAGCGTGCTACGACTTTAACCGCTGACCAATACCGAGAGCTGCAGACGTATCGCCTGGCATTGCGCGACTGGACTCAGTCGCCAATGTTTCCAGCCAATGAGCACCGCCCGAGCCCACCGATCTGGCTCGCTGCGCTCACTCAGCAGGTTGGGACATGAAATAGCAAATTGACGATTTGAAGTTGTATACGCGACAAAAGAGGGCGATTGACCCCAGTGCTAGAGACACTGGGGCCAACCGCCAACTGGCAGATAAAGCCTGCAAGCCAGCCAAGGCCCTCCCGCTCACGTGAGCTGGGGAAGCCTAGCAGAAGTGCAAAAGGTTTGCAGATGATGCAAGAGATACGTTGCGGCCAATGTGGTCGGAAGCTCGCCGCTGTAAGTGGATTCATTGAATTACAGATCAAATGCCCACGTTGTCGAACACTCAACCATTTGAAGGCCGAGAGCCTCCTGATATCGCCATCGAGCGCCCAAGGCCTTCAGGAGGCAACATGTACGCTCAACCGATCATCCCCTGGATAGGTGGCAAACGCCGTCTTGCCGACAGGATTTTTCCGCTGTTTCCCGCGCATAGCTGCTACGTCGAACCGTTCGCGGGAGGCGCAGCACTATTCTTTCTCCGGCCGGTACCGGCAGAAGTTGAGGTGCTTAATGATGTCAACGGTGACCTGATCAACCTCTACCGTGTAGTGCAGAACCACCTTGAGGAGTTTGTCAGACAGTTCAAGTGGGCTTTATCGAGCCGTCAGGTGTTCAAGTGGTTACAGATGACCAGGCCTGAAACTCTCACCGATATCCAGCGGGCAGCCAGGTTCTATTATCTGCAGCAATCCGCCTTCGGTGGTCGTGTTGATGGGCAAACCTACGGCACGGCGACCACTACGCCTCCAGGACTCAACCTGTTGCGGCTGGAAGAGACATTGTCAGCAGCGCATCTACGCCTTAGCAGCACCTATATAGAACACCTGGGCTGGCAGGAAGTAATGAAGAAGTACGACCGTGAACACACGTTGTTTTACTGTGATCCACCGTATTGGCAGACCGAGGGCTACGGCGTTCCCTTTGGGATAGAGCAATATGAGGCCATGGCCAAGCTCCTGGGCGAGATCAAGGGAAAGGCCATCATCAGCCTCAATGACCACCCGGACATTCGCAGGGTGTTTGCTGGCTTTCACATGGAGTCCACCGATATCAAGTACACGGTCGGAGGTGGCAAAGGGAGTGATGCGAAGGAGGTGCTGATCTTCAGCTGGGACATTCAGGCCGAACCTGCCGGTCTGTTTTGATATTCTGTTGCAACCGGTGCAAAAAAAACTGAAGCCATTTATCTCAGATTAGAGCGCGAGTTTTTCGCGCTCGGCATCAACCTCGTCATTCGAAAGGAGCTTACCGTTCATGTCCCACCCTTTGAATCCCCCCCGGCCCCTGCAACGCAGCGTTCTTGCGCTCACCCTCCAGAGCATTTTGCTGGGTGGCATGAGCAGCCTGGTGCTGGCCAGCTTTGCCGTGCAGGCCGAACAGGCCGATAGCCGCCACTACGACCTGGCCGCGGGGGCGCTGGAAGAGTCGCTCAACAGCTTCGCCCAGGTAGCCGGGATCACCCTGCCCTTTGATCCGGCCCTGGTGCAGGGCAAGCGCGCGCCGGCGCTGCGGGGTGACTTTGGGGTGCATGAGGGTCTGGACCGCCTGCTGGTTGACAGTGGTCTGGCCGTTACGCGCAATGCCAGCGGCAACTACCTGCTGATACCGCGCAGCCAAGCCACCGGCGCTGTTGAACTGGGCGCGACCACCGTCAGCGGCCTGGCCCTGGGCTCGACCACTGAAAACAGCGGTTCCTACACCACAGGGGCGATGCAGACTGCGACCAAGCTGCCGTTGTCCCTGCGCGAGACGCCGCAGTCGGTGACGGTGATCACCCGCCAGCGCATGGACGACCAGGGCATGCGCAGCCTTGACGATGTGGTCCAGGCCACGCCCGGGCTGCGCTTGTCGGCCTCGCGCCCGGCCAACAGCGAGTATTTCGCCCGTGGTTTCCCCATCACCAACCTGATGTTTGACGGCCTGCCCACCACTTACAACGCCGACTGGGTCGCCACTGCCGACCTGGCCCCCTACGACCGCGTCGAAGTGGTGCGCGGCGCCACCGGCATGATGCAGGGCGCCGGCAATCCGTCGGCCGCCATCAACATGGTACGCAAACGCCCCACCAAGGAATTCCAGGCCAGTATCAGTGGCAGTGCCGGCAGTTGGGACAACTACCGCAGCGAGCTGGATGTTTCCGGCCCGGTCAATGCCAGCGGCACGGTACGCGGGCGCTTTGTCGGCGCCTACAACGACAAGGACAGCTATCAGGATTACGCCGGGCGCGAACGCGGCGTGTTCTACGGCATCAGCGAGTTCGACCTGAGCGACAGCACGACCCTGACCGTGGGGGCGTCCGACCAGAACGACAATAACAACATCAACTGGGGCGGCTTGCCGGTGAACACCGACGGTAGCCACATGGGCTTCTCGCGCTCCAAGACCTTCGGCTATAGCTGGTCGCACCAGGACGTCGACAATAAGACGGTGTTCGTCGAACTGGACCAGCGCTTCGACAACGACTGGCGCCTGCACCTGGGCGCCTCGAAGAACTGGTCGGAATTCAAGATGATGGGCGCCGTCCTCGAACGCAACAACGACGCCACCTACCGCCAGCGCGTCTTCAACCAGGGCCGTGATTTTGATCAGTCCACCTATGATTTTTTCGCCAGCGGACCTTTCTCGCTGCTAGGTCGCCAGCATGAATTGGTGGTGGGCGCCAGCAAGCGCCAGCTCAAGACCGAGGCCACCGGCGGCCACGTGTTCATCAGCGTGCCGGACATCAACGGCTTCAGCCCCAAGGGCCTGGCTAGACCGACCGTTCCGGACGTTTACTCCCTCAATGACAAAGTGGATCAGGAAGGTCTCTACCTGACCACCCGCTGGAACCTGGCCGACCCGCTGAAAGTCATTCTCGGCGCGCGCCTGGACTGGTACGACGCCACCTCGATCTATGACCAGACCAACGACCAGTACTACACCTCGGGCAAAACCCGGGAAGTGCGCCACGTCACCCGCTATGCCGGGGTTATCTATGACCTGGACGACAACCACTCGGTGTATGCCAGCTACACCGACATCTTCCAGCCCCAGACCGAGAAGAACGGTGAAGGTGCCGGAATCAAGCCGATCACCGGCGAAAACTACGAAGTGGGCATCAAGGGCGAGTACTTCGGCGGCGCGCTGAACGCCAGCGCTTCGCTGTTCCAGATCGACCAGCTCAACCGTGCAGCGGAAGTGGCCGACGCCAGTGTCTGCCGAGTGATCCCCGCCGGCAGCTACGGCTGCTATGAAGCCGCCGGCAAGGTGCGCAGCCAGGGCCTGGAGCTGGAAATCAACGGTGCCCTGACGCCCAACTGGCAAGTGGCTGCCGGCTACACCTTCGCCCAGGCCAAGTACGAAAAAGATGCGGACAAGAGCAAGGAAGGCAGCCTGTTCGACACCGACGTCCCGCGCCATATGTTCAAGGCCAATACCACCTACCATCTGCAAGGCGACATGAGCCAGTGGCGCATCGGCGCCAACCTTTATAGCCAGAGCGCAACGTTCAACAAAGGCAGCAACGTGTTTGGCAAGTTCCATATCGAACAGGATGCCTACGCCTTGGTCGGACTGATGGCGGGTTACCAGGTGAATAAACATCTGGATACCCAACTGAACATCAATAACGTCTTCGACAAAAAATACTACCAGGGTATCGCCAGCAACTCGACCTGGAGCCCGTACGACGTGTTTGGTGACCCGCGTAACTTCACGGTAACGGCCAAATACTCCTTCTAAGCACCAGCAGGAGAATTCGCACAGACCCCAAGCTGGATTGCCTGCAATGGCGGTCTACCACGAACCACCGCCATCGCGGGCAAGCCCGCTCCTAAAGGGGGCGCGGCAGGGCTGAGAATCTACGCCACATCACCAATCAAATGTAGGAGCCGGCTTGCCGGCGATAGCGGTCTACCAGCCACCGCATGCTGCGGCTGAACCACCGCCATCGCGGGCAAGCCCGCTCCTACAGAGGGTGCGGCAGGGTTGAGAATCTGCGCCACATCACCAATCAAATGTAGGAGCTGGCTTGCCGGCGATAGCGGTCTACCAGCCACCAGATGCAGCGGCTAAACCACCGCCATCGCGGGCAAGCCCGCTCCTACAGGGGGCGCGGCAGGGCTGAGAATCTGCGCCACATCACCAATCAAATGTAGGAGCTGGCTTGCCGGCGATTTGCGGTCTGCCAGCCACCATCAGCGCACATTACGGTACAGCATCAACCGCGCGCTTTCATGCAGGCCCCGGGTCAGGTCGACCAGGCGTTGGAATTGCTCGGGGTTTTGCGCCGCTACATTCCCTGGGGCAGATCGCGCAGGATCCGGTCGCTTTCCTTGAACAGGTCCAGATCGGAGATGCCCCACACATCCACTCGCGGCGACTGCCAGTCGCGTTCTTCATACAAGCGCACGCCATCGATACTTTGCTGGATCAACGCATTGATATTGGCCCACCCGGCGTTACCGCCAATCATGTACAGCTTCTGGTAATCGGTGAAAGCGTTGATCAGCGTGTGCTGGCGAGTGATCAGAGGGTGGCGGGTCGCCGTCTCCTGACGCGTGACATCCGGTACGCCCGTGATGCTCGCCCACACAGTCTTTGCGGTGCCGGTGACCGGCACATAGAAATGCTTGAAGAACCAGCTCTGGCTCGCCAGCCGGTCAAGGTTTGGCGTCGGGTCCAGGGGGTTGCCATAGACGCCGACCGCACTGGTGCCAAGGGATTCAAGCATCACAAACATCACGTTCGGCGTGGTGCCAAGCCGGTACGGCTGCGCCTTTTGCTCACGCGCGAACGTCAGGCTTTGCGGGTCTGGGCGGTCCACGCCCAGGTAATGGGCAACCACCGGATAATGCTCGCGCACCTGCTGCTCATCGAACTGCGCCTGCCCGGCCTTGAGCGTGTCGTAGAAAAACAGATCTGGGTGGGCGAGCGGGATGACATCCGCCAGGACCTGATCCAGCGCATCGTCGGCCATACGCTGTGGCCCAGTGTGATTGGCGTGCCGCTGTTGGCCGCCTTGATCTGGCTGACCATCGGTTGGGGGTTGCAGCCGTTACGCGCAATGGCCCACACCATCCGTGGCCGCAATACCGAAACCCTCAAGCCGCTCAACCTGCGCCCCCTGCCCCACGACCTGGAGCCCATGCAGACCGCGCTCAATCGCCTGTTGCAACAGATCGACAACCTGCTGGCGCGGGAGCGCCGTTTTATCGCCGATGCGGCCCACGAATTGCGCACGCCCCTGGCGATCCTGCGGATCCATGCGCAGAACGCCCAGTTGGCCAGCACCCCACAACAACGGGAGGAAGCTCTCGAGTTCCTGGTCAGCGCCGTCGACCGCGCCACACGCATTGCCAGCCAGTTGCTGACCATGGCGCGTATCGAGCCGCGCCTGGCCAACCCCGATCGATGCGATGTGGAACTGACCGCGCTGGTGCGTGAGGAACTGGCCGAACCGACGCCCCTGGCGCTGGCAAAGGGTATCGAGTTGATCCTCGACAGCGACCACCACTGCCTGGTCAAGACCGACCCCGTCGCCCTGGCGATCGCCCTGCAGAATCTGGTGACCAATGCGCTGAACTTCGCCCCACCCGGCAGCGAGGTTCGCGTGCAGGTGCAACCGCAGGCGTCGGGGGCGGTGTACATCAGTGTCGAGGACGCCGGCCCGGGTATCGACGAAGGTCAATATGCGCGCCTGTTCGAGCGGTTCTACAGCCAGGGGCATGCCAATGGCGCCGGGCTGGGCCTGGCGATTGTGCAGATGATCGTCAGCAAGATCGGCAGCACCTTGCAGCTGTACAACCTGCCCCAGGGCGGGCTGTGCGCTGAACTGCGGATCAACGAGGGCGCGCCGCTTCCTAAAGGTTGAGCAGCCCGCGGGGCGGTTTTGACGTTTTTTTCATGTTTGCCCGCATAAGATCCCGCACCTCGTTGGGGAGTAGCCTGCTTGCGAGTCTTTCGCAAGCGTTCGTATCAACATTCTCGGCAACCTGCCGTGGTACGAACACCTTTTGGTTGGTGAGACCAGCGACACATCCATGCCTAAAGTCGGGCGTGTGGTTGTGTCGTTGACTCATAGCCCGACTGGAAGAGCGCCCGTGAATCCTGTTTCCCTCATTCTCCTGGCCCTGGCCATGTCCACCGACGCCTTTGCCGCCGCGATCGGCAAAGGCTCCAGCCTGCACAAACCACGCCTGTCGGAAGCGCTGCGTACCGGTTTGATTTTCGGCGTCATCGAAGCGATCACCCCGATTATCGGCTGGCTGATCGGCCAGGCCGCCACGCGCTGGGTGGCAGACTGGGACCACTGGATCGCCTTCACCTTGCTGGTGGTACTGGGCCTGCACATGATTTACAACGGCCTCAAGCACGAAGACGAGGCCGAAGAGAAAAGCGCCCAGCACTCCTTCCTGGTCCTTGCCGTCACCGCATTTGCCACCAGCATCGATGCCCTCGCGGTGGGCGTCGGCCTGGCGTTTGTCGATGTGAACATCTGGGTGGCCGCTGCCGCCATCGGCCTGGCGACCATGACCATGGTCACCATTGGTGTGATGCTCGGCCGGGTCCTCGGCACGATGTTCGGCAAACGTGCAGAGATCGTGGGCGGGGTCGTGCTGATGATTGTGGGTGCAACGATTTTGTATGAGCACCTGTCGGTCTAATCCTCCATCTTTCCTATAGAAAGGGACCGACTGCCCCTTTCTATAGGTGACTTATAACAACTAGCCAACACTAAAATTACACTTTGGCAATATGAGCCACTTCAAACATCTTTTTCACATTTGCACATTCATGAGTCGTTAAAGTCAGCACCATACAGACTCTTGAATACGTGTAACTCTCTCGATGACAGCCCCTGCGTCCCACAACACCTGCGCGCGACTACCTTGTTATTTAACAGTTGGAGTACTTGCCACCGGCGCTCACTACCTAACACTTTTGTTATTGTCGTTGGCGCTACCGGCATTAATAGCGACTTTACTGGGCGGACTAATCGGCACCGCCGTAAGTTACCAAGGCAACAAACGCTGGACGTTCACACCCCCCCGCCCACCCGATACTTATCAATGGTTGCGCTTTTGCATCACGGCCCTCGCCTATAACGCGGCAAACCTGGGGCTGATGGCCTTGCTGCTGGCGCTCTGGCCCCAGCACCTATGGCTGATGCAAGGGCTGACCACCCTCGCCCTGACGTTGCTCACATACCGAATCAATCAGCACTGGAGCTTTCGCCATGAACCCATCAAGACCTGAGCGCCCTCTGCGCCCGCTGCTCAGTGTGGTTGTCTGCTGTTATAACGAAGCCAAGGTACTGCCACTCTTTCATAAACGATTAATGGCTGTGCTGGACACATTAACCATTCGCCATGAAGTGTTGTATGTAAACGACGGCAGTCGCGATGAAACACTGGCGCTGCTGGCGGGTTATTGCCGGGTACCGGGGGTTCGCTGCCTAAACCTGAGCCGCAACTTCGGCAAGGAAGCGGCGATGGTCGCCGGTATTGATTATGCCGGTGGCAATGGGTTGTTATTTATTGACGCAGACCTGCAAGACCCACCCGAACTTATTCCATTAATGGTTCATCATTGGCTGACTGGCAGCGATATCGTCAATATGCAGCGCCGCACTCGACTGTCTGATACGTCAAGCAAACGGATCAGTGCCCATCTCTACTACAAACTGATGAACTTCCTGGCCGACAAGTTTGATGTGCCTGCCGACGTCAGCGACTTCCGTCTGATTGGCCCTGCCCCCCTGGCAGCGCTGCGATGCATGCCCGAGCGCACACGGTTCATGAAGGGCCTGATCAGTTGGCTGGGGTTCAATACTATCGAGCTGCCCTACGACCGTGAACCACGCAGCGCCGGCCTCAGCAAATGGGGGCCGCTGGCGCTGATCGACCTGGGTATCGAAGGTGTATTGGCCCTCTCGCGCAAGCCGTTGCGCTGGTTCAGCCTGCTCAGCCTGGTGATTTTCATCGCGACCCTGGTCCTGATCATCTATCAGGTCAGCGTCAACACCTTCAGTTCCCATCACGTGATCATGGGCATCGCCGCGTTCATCGCCCTGGGCATCGCGATGATCGGCGAATACCTGGGCGCGACGTTGAGCGAGGTCAGGCAGCGTCCCATCTACCTGCTCGACAGGCTGCTCGGCGAAACCCCCGAACGCCCGGAACACACCTGCCCCACACACCCTCGCGAACAAGAAAACCGCTGATGACTATGACGACCCGTACGCTATGGCTGCTATTGATCGCCATTTTGGGCCTGCGCCTGGCAAGCCTGGGGCTCTACCCGCTGATGGACACCTCAGAGGCCCGCTATGCAGAAATGGCGCGCAAGATGCTGGTACTCGGTAACTGGGTAACCCCGCTGTTCGAGGTGGATCTGCCGTTTTGGGGCAAGCCGCCGCTGTCGTTCTGGAGCCAGGCGCTGGCCATGCAGTGGCTGGGCATCAATGAGTTCGCGATTCGTGTTCCCGCGTGGCTGTTTCATGTGGCCAGTTGCCTGATCATCATTCGTTTTGCCCGTGAGCAAGCGGATGAAAAAACCGCCGTGCTGGCGGCGATTATCTTTTCCAGCTCGACCCTCGGCCTGCTGTCAGCGGGGGTGGTGCTGACTGATCCGGCACTGAGTTTCTCGGTCCTGCTGGCCACCTACGGCTTTTGGCGCGGCGTGGCACAAGGCGACCGGCGGTGGGCGCTGGCAGGATTCGCCGGCCTGGGTCTTGGCCTGTTGGCGAAGGGGCCATTGGCAGTGGTCTTGGTCGCCATTCCCGCGTTCGCCTGGACCGTTGGTTATCGCCAGTGGCGCGCTTTTTTGCGCTTGCCCTGGCTCACCGGCGTTTTGCTGATGCTGCTGATCGCCGTGCCCTGGTACCTGCTTGCCGAACAACGCACCCCCGGCTTTCTTGATTACTTCCTCGTGGGCGAGCATTGGAAGCGCTATGTCGTCAGCGATTGGGCCGGCGACTTGTACGGCAGCGCCCATGCCCGGCCAATCGGTGCCATCTGGCTGGATCTGCTGCTGGCGTTTTTCCCGTGGACCCTGCTGCTACCCGCGCTCTACATTGGCTTTCGCCGCTCGGTGCTGTCGGGACGCTACTACGCGTTCATCACCCTGTGGGCCCTGGCAACCCCGGCCTTTTTCACGTTCTCCGGCAATATCCTGTGGACTTACCTGTTGCCGGCCCTACCGGCCTGGAGCCTGTTACTGGCAGGGGCGCTCAATCAGGCGCGCTGGAGCACCGGGAAAATAGTCACTGGACTGATGCTGGCACTGCTCTTGCCCGTGTGGCTGCCGATTGCCGCAATCGATGGCCGTGCCTTTGATCGGCCCAACAACCAGCGCGACCTCGCCTACGCCTGGCAGCAACTGCAAGCCAGCGCGCCGGGAAGCCTTTACTACTGGGGCCGCCGCTCCTATTCGGGAGAGTTCTACACAAAGGGCCAGGCGCGCCAGATCGACGACTTGAGCAGCCTGCCCGATGACCGGACGTTCTACATCGCCCGCCGCGAACGTGACCTCAAGCGCGGTCTCCAGGGGTTGCTGCCGTTGAACTGCGTCGAACAATTGCGGGCCAGCCAGAGTGTGTTGTTTAAGTGCGGTACAGGATCTGTAAATGCCATACAAAATGTACCAAGCAGTTAATTAGCTTGCTATCATTACTCCCCTGGACCATCACCCTCGGGTTTTTCGACATGAAACACACACCCCGCGCCGCTGGCGCCTCTCGATTCCTGTTGCTGGGCTTGGGCGTAATCATCGCCCTGCTCGGCGTGGCGTTGGCCGTCGGCGGCGCAAAACTGCTGAGCCTGGGCGGCTCCGGCTACTTCCTGATCGGCGGCGTGGCCATGGCCATTTCCGGCCTGTTGATTGCCAAGCGCAAACGAGCAGGTGCCTGGTTGTTCGCCGCATTTTTGCTTGGCACTGCCGTGTGGGCTGTGGTGGATGTAGGCCTGGTGTTCTGGCCACTGTTTTCGCGGTTGTTCATGTTCGCCGCCATTGGTCTTGCGGTGGCGCTGGCCTATCCGTTGCTGGCACCGGGCACCCGCCGTGGCGCCTTCAGCGTGGCGGGCGTGCTGGCGCTGGCATTGGCCGTGGCGGCGGGCAATATGTTTGTCGCCCACCCCAGTGTCGCGCCCAACGGTAAAGGCCCGGGCTTGACCCCCGTGGCCCCGGCAGAGGCGCAGAAGGACTGGGCGCACTACGGCAACACCGAAGGCGGCAGCCGTTTTGCAGCGCTGGACCAGATCAATCGCACCAACGTCGACAAGCTTAAAGTGGCCTGGACCTATCACACCGGTGATGTGGCCATCAGCGACGGCAATGGCGCCGAAGATCAACTCACACCCTTGCAGATCGGCAACAAGGTGTTTATCTGCACGCCCCATAACAACCTGATCGCGCTGGATGCCGACACCGGCAAAGAGCTGTGGAAGAACACCATCAACGCCCAGTCGGCGGTGTGGCAGCGCTGCCGTGGCATGGCCTATTTCGATGCCACCGCACCCATCGCCCAGCCAACCCAGGCCAACAGCTCGCCGATCATTGCCGCCAGCGTGCCGGCCGGTGCGCAGTGCCAGCAGCGCCTGCTGACCAATACCATCGATGCTCGATTGATTGCAGTGGATGCCGATACCGGCGAGTTCTGCGAGGACTTTGGCAACCACGGCCAAGTGGATTTGAAAGCCGGCCTGGGCAATGTGCCGGACAGCTATTACCAGTTGTCCTCCGCGCCATTGATCGCCGGCACCACCGTAGTAGTTGGCGGGCGCGTCGCCGATAACGTCCAGACCGATATGCCGGGCGGCGTGATCCGTGGTTTTGATGTGATCAGCGGGCAGATGCGCTGGGCATTCGACCCGGGCAACCCTGAAGACAAGCAGGCCCCCGCTGCCGGCAGCACCTATGTGCGCAGCACCCCCAACAGCTGGGCGCCGATGTCCTATGACCCGCTGATGAACACGGTATTCCTGCCGATGGGCAGTTCGTCCACCGATATCTATGGTGTGGAGCGCACCCAGCTCAATCACAAGTACGGCGCCTCGGTGCTGGCACTGGACGCTTCCACCGGTGCCGAAAAGTGGGTGTACCAGACCGTCCACAATGACCTCTGGGACTTCGACTTGCCGATGCAACCGAGCCTGATCGACTTCCCCCAGGCCGACGGCAAGACCGTACCCGCCGTGGTGATCGGCACCAAGGCCGGGCAGATCTATGTACTCGACCGCGCTACCGGCAAGCCGTTGACCGAGGTACAAGAGGTACCGGTCAAGGCTGCGGACATTCCCAATGAACCGTACTCGCCCACCCAGCCAAGGTCCGTGGGCATGCCACAGATCGGCGCGCAGACCCTGGGCGAAGCGGACATGTGGGGCGCAACCCCCTATGACCAGCTGCTGTGCCGCATCGACTTCAAGAGCATGCGCTACGACGGCCTGTACACCGCACCGGGCACCGATAAATCACTGAGCTTCCCCGGCTCCCTGGGCGGAATGAACTGGGGCAGTATCTCCACCGACCCGGTGCATGGCTTTATCTTCGTCAACGACATGCGCCTGGGCCTGTGGATCCAGATGATCCCCTCGCAAAACAAGGCCCAGGCCTCCTCCGGTGGCGAGGCGTTGAACACCGGCATGGGCGCGGTGCCGCTCAAGGGCACGCCTTACGCGGTGAACAAAAACCGCTTCCTGTCGGTGGCCGGCATTCCGTGCCAGGCGCCACCGTTCGGCACCCTCACCGCCATCGACATGAAGACCCAGCAGATTGCCTGGCAAGTACCGGTCGGCACCGTTGAAGACACCGGCCCGCTGGGTATACGCATGCACCTGCCGATCAAGGTTGGCCTGCCGACCCTGGGCGGCACCCTGTCGACCCAAGGCGGCCTGGTGTTTATCGCCGGCACCCAGGACTTCTATCTGCGCGCCTTCAACAGCGCCAATGGCGAAGAAGCCTGGAAAACCCGCCTGCCCGTGGGTAGCCAGGGTGGGCCGATGACCTATGTGTCGCCAAAAACCGGCAAACAGTATGTGGTCATCACTGCGGGCGGCGCGCGCCAATCCACCGACCGTGGCGACTACGTGATCGCCTACGCCCTGCCTTGAGCCCCGCGCGGCGCTGATGCGCCGCCATTTGAATGGGGGAGCCGGGCTGCACGGCTCCCACAGGTATCGTGATTTTTCCAGGAAGACCCCGCATGTCCCCCGCGTTTAATACTCTGTCTCTGCGCCTGCTCGCCAGCCTGCTGCTGGGCGCCACGCTGCCCGCCTACGGCAGCCCCCTCACCGGCGACTGGGGTGGCCTGCGCCATCAGCTCGACGAGCAAGGCATCAAGTTCACCGGCGACTACAGCGGCGAAACCGCCTATAACGCCAATGGCGGCCAGCATCGTTCGGCGCGCTACTCGCAAAACATCAAGCTTGGCGTGCAACTGGACCTGGGCAAATTGTATGGCCTGCACAACGGCGACAAGATCCAACTGACGATCAACGACCGGCGTGGCAACAGCGCCTCCGAAGACCTGGTGGGCAACCGCCTGCCGATCCAGGAAAACTACGGCGGGCTCTACACCCGTCTGACCGAACTGAGTTATGAGCGCACCCTGTTCACGCCCGCCCTGAACCTCAAGCTCGGCTACATGGCCATGGGCAACGACCTGGGCGGCCTCGACAGCGGGATCCTGTGCAACTTCATGAACGCCGGTTTCTGCGGGCACCCCCTGAACATGTCCGGCGGCAGCGGTTGGACCAACTACCCCAACGCTCACCTGGGCGCACGGGTGAAGTATGACTTCTCGCCGGCCTGGCAATTACGCGTGGCGGCGTTCAATGTTGACCCGCAAAGCAACGGCAACTCCAGCCGCGCCTGGCACCTGGGGCCCAAGCACACGACCGGCACCGTGGTGCCCATCGAGCTGGTCTACAAGCACGCCAGCGATCTGCCCGGCGAATACAAGCTTGGCTACTACTACGACAGCTCCAACGTGCAGCGCATCGGCAGCGCCAAGTACGTCAGCGGGCGCGGCGGCCATTATCTGCTGGTCGACCAGGCCCTGTGGAACTCCCAGGCCTCAGAGGGCCGGACCTTGCATGCGTTCGGCCAATACTCGGCCGCCAGCAAGGCGGCCTCGCCGTTCACTCGCTGGTATGGCGCCGGCCTGGTGCTGTACAAGCCGTTCGCCAGCCGACCATGGGACACCGTAGCCCTGGGGTACGGCCGCGCCGTACCCAACCCGCGCAGCCGCGATGTGCTGCAGCAGGCCGCCCAAGCCCAAGACAGTGCCTTGCCAAACCTTGACAGTGCCGAACAGTTGCTCGAACTGAGCTACGGCTACCAGGCCACGCCCTGGCTGACCCTGCGCCCGGATGTGCAATACATCATTGAGCCAGGGGCGTTCGCCGCAAAGAAGATCGACAACGCGCTGATACTGGGATTGCAGGTGAAGGCGACGTTCTGAAGTGCTGACTTCCAGGCAGTTGGATCGAGCTTGATCTGGGTTGCCAGGTTGGCACACGATGGCGGTCCTCAATCGTTGACGAAAGGACTGCCGTTATGTTCCCCCTGGATATCTGGCTGACCTATACCGCTGCCTGCCTGTTACTGGTGCTCTCCCCCGGCCCGGACAACCTACTGGCCATCGCTAGGGGGCTGAGCCAGGGACGCCTGGCGGCGGCCGTTTCCGGAGTTGCGTCGGGCACCGGCATTCTGTTTCACGTGGCGACGGCATCGCTGGGCCTGACTCTGCTGATGCAGACCTCCGCCGTGGCCTTCTGGGTGGTCAAAGTCATCGGCGCCAGCTACCTGCTGTGGCTGGGCATCAAGGTCTTGCGCTCGCGCAGCCTGATCAACTTCAAGCCGGCGGCGCGCCAACCGCTCAAAAGCATCTTCCTCACCGGCTTCCTGTCAGCGGCGCTGAACCCCAAGCCGGGGCTGTTTGTGCTGGCGTTCATTCCGCAGTTCGTCAACCCGTCATTGGGCTCGGTCACCTTGCAAATGATGGTCTATGGCGCCTGGTTCGCCGCATTGACCGCCCTGGGTTTTGCGCTCATGGGGATTTTTGCGACGCGCCTGTCGACATGGCTGCAGCGCAAGCCCAAAGTCGTCAATGGCCTGAATGTGGGTGCCGGACTGACCTTCGTCGCGTCCGGGCTTTCGGTGGCGGCACTCAGTCAAAAATGAGTGCCTGGTTTCGGTTACCCTGCACGGCGCGCACAGCCCCCCGTGACAAGGACACCCCGTGACCCGAGAACAACTTGAGCAGAACCAGATCCCCGTCTACCTTGTCGCCGTCATCGGCGCCGCGCTCGGTGGCCTGCTCGCCCCGCAGGCCGCAGCGGGGCTTGGCGCCCTGGTAACCCCGGCAATCGCCGTGCTGATGTACGCCATGTTCCTGCAGATCCCGTTTCTGCAACTGCGCCAGGGGCTGGCCAATAAACGCTTTATGGCGGCGCTGCTGATCGCCAACTTCGTGTTGATCCCGCTGCTGGTCTGGGGCTTGACCCGTGGTTTGAACGAGCGCCCGGCCATCCTGATCGGCGCGTTGCTGGTGCTGCTGACGCCGTGCATCGACTACGTGGTGGTGTTTACCCACATTGGCAAAGGCGACGCGCGGCTGACGCTGGCCGCCACCCCGGTGTTGCTGTTGCTGCAACTGGCCCTGCTGCCGTTGTACCTGGCGCTGATACCTTCCGGTGACGCCGCGGTGGCGATCTCAATCGGCCCGTTTGTCGAGGCCTTTTTGCTGCTGATCGTGGCGCCACTGCTGCTGGCGGTGCTGACCTGCGCGGGCGCCCGGCACTCGCGCCTGCTCGAGCGCTGGAACGATGGCTGGGCATGGATGCCGGTGCCGGCCATGGCGGCGGTGCTGATCGTGGTGATTGGCTCGCAGATCGCGTTTGTCGCGCAGCAGATCGAGCAGTTGTTGCCGGTGGTGCCGGTTTACTTAGGCTTTATGCTGTTGGCGCCAGTGGTCGGGGCACTCACGGCGTGGGCCTTTCGCTTGCCGGCAAGCACCGCGCGCGCGGTCACGTTCAGCAGCGCGACCCGCAACTCACTGGTGGTCTTGCCGCTGGCGCTGGCCCTGCCGGAAGATATCCGCGCCCTGGCCGCCGCCGCCGTCATCACCCAGACCTTGATCGAGTTGGTGTTCGAGCTGGTCTATATCCGGGTGATCCCGGCCCTGGTCTGGCGCAGCCGCTAGGGTTGCGCCCGTGTCGCGTGCCAGCACACCAGCGAGCCCGCGGTCACCAGCACCGCACCCTGCCAGAACTGCGGGGTGAGGTGAGCGCCCAGCCATAGCGCTGCAAAGGCCGACGACAGCACCGGCGCGCCATAGGACGCGGTCGCCAGCAAGGTCAGGTTGCCGCGCAGGATACCGATATTCCACAGCGCATAGCCGCCCGCCATGGCGATGCCCGTGGCGAGCAATTCCAGGCTGCTCCCCAAGGTAAAAGCCGGCAGCACTTGGGCACTGAAGGCGAATTTTGCCCATAGCAGCGCCGCCGTCAGGATGAAAAACAACACCACCAGGTTCTGCCCGCCGGCGTAGCGCCGCGTGACGTTGCAATACAAGGCAAAGGTGATCGCACAGCCCAGGGCCAGGCTGTAGCTCAGGGGGTTGGATTGCACATTGGCGACGATGGTTGCCAATGCCAGGCCATCGCCACTGACCACCCACAGGATGCCAAACAGCGCCAGCGCCGAGCCTGGCACGATAATCCAGCGCGCTCGCTGGCCATTCATGACGATTGCCAACAACACCGTCAGACACGGCCAGAGGTAGTTCACCACCCCCAGCTCAATCGCCTGGTTGCGGTTGCTGGCAAAACCCAGGGCCAGGGACAGGCAGACCTCGTAGGCCACGAACAACCCGCTGCCCATGATCAGGTAGCGCCAGGACGTGGCGCGCAGGCGCGGCCGTCCCAGCCAGGCCAGCAGCAGTATCGCGCCTACCGTGTAGATCAGCGCCGCGCCCCCCAAGGGCCCGAACAGTTCACTGACACTGCGGATCAAACCGGCGGCGGTGCTCCACAAAACAATCGCGACCAAACCACACACCGTCGCGGCCCGCTCCCCCCTGATCTGCATGGATGCCTCTCTGAGAATGTCCACAGCCACAGCACCTGCGGCACAAAGGCCGCAACGGTACACGCTGGGGTATTGCTTGTCTCCTTGTGGGAACCACAACCAAGCAATCTCATTGAGAGCAGAAATCATGACCACGCCACACATCAACTGTAGGAGCGGGCTTGCCTGCGATGGCGGTGGGTCAGCCGCCACATCCTTACTTGACCTACCGCCATCGCGGGCAAGCCCGCTCCCACAGTGGGATCACTTTAGGGCAAGGCTGTTTGGTTGGTTGCAGTTCGCGCAACAGTGTCTTGTCATTAACGGGATTGATAGCACCCTAACGAAAGCCCCATGCTAGAGGGCTTGGCTGGCGCTTATATCATTCCGAATGATAGTTACCTTTGTTTCATTCGATTCGTGAGATAGCACACTGCCGAGCATGATCCGCCCATCTCAAATACATTGGCGGATGCACCTCATGGAACAGTCACTCAAACATTTGCGCTATCCCCTGGCCCTTTTGGCCGTGCTGGTGATGAGCGCATGCGGCAAGGCCCCCGAGCAAGCGGCCGCCATGCCCGCCAGCAAAGTCAGCGTTGCCAAGGTCCTGGAACAACCGGTCAATGAATGGGACGAGTTCACCGGCCGCCTCGAAGCCCCGGAAACCGTACAGATCCGCCCGCGTGTATCAGGCCAGATCGACCAGGTCGCCTTCACCGAAGGCGCGCTGGTAAAAAAAGGCGACCTGCTGTTCCAGATCGACCCGCGTCCATTCCAGGCTGAAGTGCGCCGCCTGGAAGCCCAGCTTCAACAAACCAAAGCCGCTGCTTCGCGCAGTGACAATGAAGCCCAGCGTGGCGAGCGCCTGCGCCAGAGCAATGCGATTTCTGCCGAGTTGGCCGACTCGCGTACCACCGCCGCCCAGGAAGCCCGTGCTGCCGTGGCCGGAATCCAGGCGCAACTGGACCTGGCCCGCCTGAACCTGAGTTTCACCCGTGTCACCTCGCCCATCAGTGGCCGTGTCAGCCGCGCCGCGATCACCGCCGGCAACCTGGTCACCGCCGATGTCACCGAGCTGACCAGCGTGGTCTCCACCGACAAGGTCTACGCCTACTTCGACGCTGACGAGCGCGTGTACCTCAAGTACACCGAGCTGGCGCGCCAAGGCCGTCGCGGCGCCACCACCCCGGTGTACCTGGGCCTGTCCAATGAAGACGGCAACCCGCACCTGGGCCAGATGAACTTTGTCGACAACCAGGTCAACCCCGCCACCGGCACCATCCGTGGGCGCGCGGTGTTCGACAACAGCGACGGGCGTTTCACCCCCGGCCTGTATGCGCGCCTCAAGTTGGTCGGCAGCGGCACCTACTCCGCCGTGCTGATCACCGACGAAGCCGTGGGCACTGACCTTGGCAAGAAGTTTGTGCTGGTGATGGACGCCGACAACAAGTCCGCCTACCGCGCCGTGGAACTGGGGCCGAAGATCGAAGGCTTGCGCATCGTGCGCAGCGGCCTGAGCAAGGACGACACCATCATCGTCAAGGGCTTGCAGCGGGTGCGCCCGGGTTCGCCGGTTGCCCCAGAAACCATCCCGATGGCCAGCCAGGCAACCCTCGCCGCCCTGGCCCAACAACGACAAGCGCTTGAAGCCAGCAACCTGGAGCAAGTGGCACCGGATAAAACCGCGCCCAAGCTCGCCAGTGTCGCGACTCCACGCGGTTAAGGGACTACACACCAGATGAATTTTTCCAAGTTCTTCATATCGCGGCCGATCTTCGCAGCGGTGCTATCGCTGCTGATCCTGATCGCCGGCGCAATCTCGCTGTTCCAACTGCCGATCAGCGAATACCCGGAAGTGGTACCGCCGACCGTGGTGGTGCGCGCCAACTTCCCCGGCGCCAACCCCAAGGTCATCGGTGAAACCGTGGCCTCGCCGCTGGAACAGGCGATCACCGGCGTCGAGAACATGCTCTATATGTCCTCGCAGTCGACCGCCGACGGCAAGCTCACCCTGACCATCACCTTCGCCCTGGGCACCGACCTGGATAACGCGCAGGTGCAGGTGCAAAACCGTGTGACGCGCACTCAGCCCAAACTGCCTGAGGAAGTGACACGCATTGGTATCACCGTGGACAAGGCCTCCCCCGACCTGACCATGGTCGTGCACTTGACCTCCCCGGACCAACGCTACGACATGCTGTACCTGTCCAACTACGCGATCCTCAATATCAAGGATGAGTTGGCGCGGCTGGGCGGCGTGGGTGATGTGCAGCTGTTCGGCATGGGCGATTACTCGCTGCGGGTGTGGCTGGATCCGAACAAGACCGCCTCGCGCAACCTGACCGCCACGGATGTGGTAACCGCGATTCGCGAACAAAACCGCCAGGTCGCCGCCGGTGCCCTGGGCGCGCAACCTGCGCCCAACGACACCAGCTTCCAGTTGTCGGTCAATACCCAGGGCCGCCTGGTCACCGAGGAAGAGTTCGAAAACATCGTGATTCGCGCCGGCGACAACGGTGAGATCACGCGCCTCAAGGACATCGCCCGCGTTGAGCTGGGCTCCAGCCAATATGCCCTGCGCTCGCTGATCGACAATCAGCCGGCGGTGGCGATTCCGATCTTCCAGCGCCCGGGCTCCAACGCCATCGACATCTCCAATGATGTGCGCAGCAAAATGGCCGAGCTGAAAAAGAGCTTCCCCGAAGGCATGGATTACCGCATCGCCTACGACCCGACCGTGTTTGTGCGCGGCTCGATCGAGGCGGTGGTGCACACCTTGTTCGAGGCGTTGATCCTGGTAGTGCTGGTGGTGATCCTGTTCCTGCAGACCTGGCGTGCGTCGATCATCCCCCTGGTCGCAGTGCCGGTGTCGCTGATCGGCACCTTTGCGGTGATGCACTTGTTCGGCTTTTCCCTCAATGCGCTGTCGCTGTTCGGCCTGGTGTTGGCCATCGGGATCGTGGTGGACGACGCCATCGTGGTGGTGGAGAACGTCGAACGTAACATCGAGCTGGGCCTGGAGCCCTTCCCGGCCACGGAAAAAGCCATGAGCGAAGTGACCGGGCCGATCATTGCCACGGCGCTGGTGCTGTGTGCGGTGTTTATCCCGGCCGCCTTTATCAGCGGCTTGACCGGGCAGTTCTATAAGCAGTTTGCCTTGACCATCGCCATCTCGACCGTGATCTCGGCATTCAACTCCCTGACCCTGTCGCCGGCCCTTGCCGCAGTCTTGCTGCGCAGCCATGACGCGCCAAAAGACCGGTTCTCCAGGTTCCTCGACAAGCTCTTCGGTGGCTGGCTGTTCCGCCCGTTCAACCGCTTCTTTGAAAAGGCCAGCCATGGCTATGTCGGCACCGTGCGCCGGGTGATCCGTGGCACCGGTATCGCGCTGTTCGTGTATGGCGGCCTGATGGTGCTGACCTTCTTCGGGTTTGCCCACACGCCCACCGGTTTCGTACCGGCCCAGGACAAGCAATACCTGGTGGCCTTCGCCCAACTGCCGGACGCCGCCAGCCTGGACCGCACCGAAAACGTGATCAAGCGCATGTCTGACATCGCCTTGAAACAGCCCGGCGTCGAAAGCGCCATCGCCTTCCCGGGCCTGTCGATCAACGGGTTCACCAACAGCCCCAACAGCGGCATTGTGTTCGTGACCTTGAAACCGTTCGGCGAGCGCAAGGACCCCAGCATGTCCGCCGGGGCGATTGCCGGGGCGCTGAACGGCAAGTACGCCGACATCCAGGAAGCCTACATGGCGATCTTCCCACCGCCGCCGGTACAGGGCCTGGGCACCATCGGTGGGTTCCGCCTGCAAGTCGAAGACCGTGGCAACCTGGGCTATGAAGAGCTGTACAAAGAAGTGCAGAACGTCATCGCCAAGAGCCACAACGTGCCGGAACTGTTCGGCCTGTTCACCAGCTACACGGTCAACGTGCCCCAGGTCGATGCTGCTATCGACCGGGAAAAGGCCAAGACCCACGGCGTGGCGATCAGCGACATCTTCGACACCCTGCAAATCTACCTCGGCTCGTTGTATGCCAACGACTTCAACCGCTTTGGCCGTACCTACCAGGTCAACGTGCAGGCTGAACAGCAGTTCCGCCTGGACCAGGACCAGATCGGCCAGTTGAAAGTGCGCAACAACAAGGGCGAGATGATCCCGCTGGCGACCTTCATCAAGGTCAGCGACACCTCGGGGCCGGACCGTGTGATGCACTACAACGGCTTTATCACCGCCGAGATCAACGGCAACGCCGCCCCCGGCTACAGCTCGGGCCAGGCGGAGGCGGCGATCGAGAAACTGCTCAAAGAAGAACTGCCCAACGGCATGACCTACGAGTGGACTGACCTGACGTATCAGCAAATCCTCTCGGGCAATACCGCGCTGTTCGTGTTCCCGCTCTGCGTACTGCTGGCGTTCCTGGTACTGGCCGCCCAATACGAAAGCTGGAGCTTGCCACTGGCGGTGATCCTGATCGTACCGATGACCCTGCTGTCGGCCATCACCGGGGTGATTCTGTCCGGTGGCGACAACAACATCTTTACCCAGATCGGCTTGATCGTACTGGTGGGCCTGGCCTGTAAGAACGCGATCCTGATCGTCGAATTCGCCAAGGATAAACAGGAAGAAGGCCTCGACCCGCTGGCTGCGGTGCTGGAAGCCTGCCGCCTGCGTTTGCGGCCGATCCTGATGACCTCGTTCGCTTTCATCATGGGCGTGGTGCCCCTGGTGTTCTCCAGCGGCGCCGGTGCCGAGATGCGTCATGCCATGGGTGTGGCGGTGTTCTCCGGGATGATCGGGGTGACCTTCTTCGGCCTGTTGCTGACGCCGGTGTTCTACGTGTTGATCCGCCGCTATGTGGAGCGCAGCCAAGCGCGCAAAGCGGCCAAGGCCTTGCAGCTGGAGACACAGCAATGAATGTGAAAGTGTTCCTGCCGAGCCTGTTGGTATTGGCGCTCGCCGCCTGTGCCGTGGGCCCGGACTATAAAACCCAGCAACTGGAGGCGGCCAACATCACGGCCGCCGCCGATGCCAAGCAATACGACCACGCCAAGTTCGAAGGTATCTGGTGGCAGCAATTCGAAGACCCGATCCTCAACCAGTTGGTCAGCCAATCGTTGAGCGGCAACCGGGACCTGCGGGTCGCGTTTGCCCGCCTGCGGGCCGCCCGGGCGATTCGCGATGACGCCAGCAATGACGCGATGCCGACCATCACCAGCCGCGCCAGCAGCGACTTGGCCAAGGGCCAGATCCCTGGCCAGACCACACGCCGGGTCAATAGCGAGCGCTATGACCTGGGCCTGGACATGGCCTGGGAATTGGACCTGTTTGGCCGCATCCAGCGCAATCTCGAAGCCAGCGACGCCGACCAGCAAGCCGCCGAAGCCGACCTCTACCAACTGCAAGTCAGCCTGATTGCCGAACTGGTAGACGCCTACGGCCAACTGCGCGGTGCGCAACTGCGGGAAAAAATCGCCCTGGCCAACCTGAAGAACCAGCAGGATTCGCGCACCATCACCGAAAGCCTGCGCGATGCCGGCGTCGGCGACCAACTGGACGTGGTACGTGCCGATGCGCGCCTGGCAGCGGTCGAAGCCAGCGTGCCGCAATTGCAGGCCGAGCAAGTGCGCGAGCGCAATCGCATCGCCACCCTCCTCGGCCAGCGCCCGGACAAACTCAGCGTGGACCTGAGCCCAGCCAACCTGCCGGCAATTGCCAAGGCCTTGCCGATTGGCGACCCGGGGCAACTGCTGCAACGGCGCCCGGACATTCTCAGTGCCGAACGCAAACTGGCAGCGGCTACCGCACGTATCGGCGTGGCCAAGGCCGACTTGTTTCCACGGGTCAGCCTCAGTGGTTTCCTTGGGTTTACCGCTGGCCGTGGCTCGCAGATCGGTTCCTCCGCCGCCAACGCCTGGGCCCTGGGCCCGAGCATCACCTGGGCGGCCTTTGACCTGGGCAGCGTACGCGCCCGCCTGCGCGGCGCCGATGCCGAAGCCGACGGCGCCCTGGCCACCTACGAGCAGCAAGTATTGCTAGCGTTGGAAGAGTCAGAGAATGCCTTCAGCGACTACGGCAAGCGCCAGCAGCGCCTGGTCTCGCTGATCCGCCAGAGCGAATCCAGCCGTGCCGCGGCCGACCTGGCCGAAATCCGCTACCGCGAAGGCACCGCCGACTTCCTCGTACTGCTCGACGCCCAGCGTGAACGCCTGCTGGCCGAAGACGCCCAAGCCCTGGCCGAAGTGGACCTGTATCGCGGCATCGTGGCGATCTACAAGGCATTGGGGGGTGGCTGGCAGCCGGAGACCGTGGTCGCCAGCGCAAAGTGATGTAAAGAGCTCCTTTGGTTGGTCGCATCCAGCCAATTTTTAGCCCCGTGGTCCATTCGGTCACGGGGCTTTTTTTGTTTGGCGCGTCCTAAAATATTGAAAGTTATTTCTGTAAGTTAAACAAGAAGTCCCTGGTAAGTAATTTCCTAGTACCGTGCAGCACTTGGCTGCAAGGTAAAAATTCTTATTATTGCTGCGCTCAAATCGAAGCTGCCAGTTCTCCCATTATCATGACTTGGCCAGCTTTTTCAGCATTTAGCAAGAATCACCCCTTCAAAAGGAGATGTACGCCCCTTAAGCTTCAAGACTTTTGAATTAAAAGACAGGCGTTCAAATAAAAATGGGCTCATTCAATTTTTTAAAAAATAAAAACGACAACTTATATTATTCATTGTCGATATTTTTGAATCTGGATGTTCAGAGAAGCTTATTTGTGCTCTACCTATTGCAACTTGGAATCACACAAGGAGAAATAGGTATTCTTCAATCTTTTTTATTCTTCTCTTCTGTCGCATTGGAAATCCCATCTGGCTTACTCGCAGATCGATACGGTCGTAAATTTTCGCTTATAATAGGCTTCTTAGGATTATTTATAAGCGGCGTTGGCTTTTTACTGTTCTCTTCCTTTATTCCTTTCGCAATTATATTTTGCCTATTCGGTGCCAGTATTGCCATGAGCTCCGGTTCAGACAGGGCATTATTGTATGATAACTTACTGGCAGAAAATCGAGCTGAAGATTACCCCAAGATATTATCTCGCGCCCGTGCCATTGGTGCGGTTTCATTAGGCTTGTCCATGCTTCTTGGCGGTGTACTACAAGACACATGGTCTTGGAACTGTGTTTATATTTTTTTTGCAATATCAAAGCTTATTGGAGCGCTGACTGTAACATTAATCCCCGAAATCAAACTTCCACCTGTCTCACTGAACACCAATAAAGAAAGGGGCATGAGCAGTAAAAATACAGAGGGTCTTTTTACTGCGCTAATTAATTTCTTCCGCTCTAAAAACGGCGCTTTTCTTATACCTTTATTTATTGGATATGCTTTATTCGAGCTTTCAACGATTCCGTTGTTTATCTATGGCCAACCTTTTTTCTCCATTCAGGGCTTAGAAGTACCTATAATTGCCGGCATCTATGCTGGAGTTGAAGCCATATCAGCAGTAATGTTCATGGGCGCTGGCTTTATTTGCGCCAGGTTTTCTCTCGGTGCAATTGCCTTCATTACCACCCTTGCCGTTACTTTTCTTCTTTTCATTTTATCATTGAATATCGGAACGACCACTTCAATCGCAAGCTTTCTTCTAATTATGTCGCTCCCAGCCATATATGAGACGTCATATGAAACGTATATCCATGATAATGTCGAGTCACGCATCCGAGCATCTTGCCTCTCTGTTGCCAATCTAGTCAACTCGGTGATTATCGGTATCTCCTATACTGTTTTCGGCGGACTATTAGATGCATATGGTTTCTCATTGACTTTAATTATAGTTGCGGCAACCTGTTTCTTTGGTTTACTGGGTGTATGTACCACATTGCTGATAGGCGGCCGAAAAACCCGTTTAAATAACCAGAAGATTGAATCACCCTAGATTTCCTAGAGCCTCTGCAGGCTCACTATTGAAAGCCGGCTTGGAGTTTTAACTGAGCCTTATCCGCCCCCTTACGCCCTATGTAGCATCATTAAGAATCAAGCTGCGGTAATGCCCGGGATTGGAGCCCGACCATTTGCGAAAGGCCTTGTAGAACGAACTCACATCGGCGAAACCCAGGCGGCTGGCGATCTCGGCGAAGCTGATATCGGCCTCGGCCAGCCACACAACCGCCAGTTCCTTGCGCACGCTGTCCTTCAGGCCCTGGTAGGTTTGCCCTTCTTCCGCCAGGCGCCGGCGCAGGGTCGAGGCGGACATGCACAACACCTGGGCCAGGCTTTCGGTTTCCGGCCACTGTTGGGCCGGGCGTCGGCGCAGGTCATGCTTGATGCGCATCGCCAGGCTGTCGGGGTCGCGGTATTTGACCAGGATGTTGGCCGGCGCCTGGGCTAGGAAGCGCTTGAGTTCCTCGGGGCTGCGCTTGACCGGCAGGTCGAGGCAGTCGGCAGAAAAGATCATGCGTGTACGCGTGCGATCAAAGCGCAGGTTGTCAGAGAACATCACCTGGTAGTCGTCGCAGAAGTCCGGTTGCGGGCAGCGCAATTCAATGGCCAGGATCGGGATGCGTCGCCCGGCCAGCCAGCAGGCGACGCCGTGGACGATCATCCAGTAGCAAAAATAGGTGAACGCCCGTCGCGGTTCGGGTTCGGGCTCCAGCAAGACGATTTCCGCCAGGCTTTGCTGGCGCACCAATTGCGCGGGCAGGTGCTCGAGCATCAACGACAGGAAGCCCAGGCCGGTTTCCAGGGCCTCGCCCAGGGTAGGCTGGGCCATGGACGCGCGACACAGGAACCCCAGGCTGCCGGACTTGAGCTTGCGCGGGTCCATGCCAAAAAACTCATCATCCCGACGCCGCGCCAGCAAGCGCCAGAGCCGCGCGTACGCCAGCGCCGGGACGCGGGCGGCAGGCTGCTCCAGCAAGGCAGGCTCGATCCCGACCTTGTTCAGGGCCTCCCGCGTCGCCGCACCGGGGGCGCAACTCTGCAACAGGGCTTCACGAACCAGGTGGATGGAGATTGTGTCTTTTTCCGACATGGGCCAGGGCTCAATCTTGTAGGTCGGCCATTGTAGGAGCGTGTTGGCTTGATAAGGAACACATACCCCACGCTGCAACGACTTAGGCGGCTGTTCAGGCCGTGTTCAGAAAACGTCAAGATCCGCTGTTTAGTAATGAGTATCATTATGTTACAACTTAGCACCCTAACTAATTACGTTGCGGTGCCCGATGCTCGTCCCCTTTCTCATCATGCTGCGCGAAGGCATTGAAGCCGCATTGATCGTCGGCATCATCGCCAGCTACCTGCAACAGACCGGCCGTGGCCAATGGATGCCGGCGGTGTGGATCGGCGTATTTCTGGCAGCCGCCCTGGCCCTGCTGGTCGGCGGTGGGCTGGAGTTGGTCAGCGCCGAGTTCCCGCAAAAGCAGCAAGAACTGTTCGAAGGCATTGTCGGCCTGGTGGCCGTGGGCATTCTCAGTTCCATGGTGTTCTGGATGCGCAAGGTCGCGCGCTCGATCAAGCATTCCCTGCACCAATCCCTGGATCACGCCCTGGCCGGCTCGCGCAATCAGGTGATTGCGCTGATTGCCATGGTGTTTTTCGCCGTAGCCCGTGAAGGCCTGGAAACGGTGTTCTTCCTGCTGGCAGTGTTCCAGCAGAGCGAAGGCCCGGCCGCGCCCATCGGCGCCCTGCTCGGCCTGGTGCTGGCGATTGTTGTGGGATTCTTGATCTACAGCGGCAGCATGCGCCTGAACCTTGGTGCGTTCTTTCGCTGGACCGGGCTGTTCATCCTGGTGGTAGCCGCCGGCATCCTCGCCAACTCGGTGCAGGCCCTGCATGAAGCCGGGGTGTGGAACCACTTGCAGACTGTACTGTTCGATTTCAGCGCGACGCTACCGATGGATGGCCCGCTGGGCTCGGTGCTGGCCGGCATGTTCGGCTATCAGGACGCGCCGACCGTCAGCACCCTGGGCGCCTACCTGATTTACCTGGTGCTGGCGCTGGTGATGTTCTTCATGCCCGCCGCGCCGGCCACCCCCACTTCCGTTTCCAGCCAGTAAGGTCGTCCCTTGCCAAACCAAGCCCCTGCCTCGCCACCCCGCGCCTTGCGTTGGGCGGTCGCCGGTTCGGTGATCGTGATGATCGCCGCCGGCGGCCTGTTCTACTACGCCTCGCAATTGGCCGCGGCCAAGCGCCAGGTCAATCACAACGAAATCGCCGTGATCATCCATGCCCATGCCTGCGAGCCCAACGCCCTGACGGTGCCGGCAGGCCGTGCGAGTTTTCGCATCATCAATCGCTCGGATCGCGCGGTGGAGTGGGAAATCCTCGACGGCGTGCTGGTGGTCGAAGAGCGCGAAAACATTGCGCCGGGCTTGAGCCAGGTGATCAACGCCAACCTGCTGCCGGGCGACTACGCCATCACCTGCGGCCTGTTGAGCAACCCGCGCGGCACCCTGCACGTAACGCCGACCGCCGAGTCCGACGCCCAGGCCAAAGCCAAGCCGTCGATGGTGGCCTTTGTCGGCCCGCTGTCGGAGTTTCGCGTGTATCTGAACACCCAGGGTGGCGCCTTGATCAAGACCGTCAGCGCCCTCCAACAGGCGATTGCCGCAGGCGACCTGAGCCAAGCCCAGGCCCTGTACCTGCCGGCTCGCGAGGCTTACCAACGACTGGCCCCGGCCGCCCAGCGCCTGGCCGAGTTGGACAACGCGATCAATGCCCGCGCCGATTACTTCGAAAAACGCGAACAGGACCCGGCCTTCAGCGGCTTCCATCGCCTGGAGTACAGCCTGTTCGCGCAACACAGCCTCGAAGGCCTGGCACCGATTGCCCAGCGCCTGCTGGCCGATGTCACCACCCTCAAGCAACAGCTGCTCGCGCAGTCGCTGCCGCCCGAGCAACTGGTGAGCATCCTGGTGCGCAACCTCAACAGCCTGGCCGACGTGCGCGCCGCCAGTGGCGAAGAGGAGCGCTACAGCCACCTCGACCTCAATGGCTTTGCCGCCAACCTTACGGTGACGCGCAAAGTGTTGGACCTGATGCGCCCGCTGCTGGGCAAGTCCGCCGCCGACCTGTTGCCGGGGATCGATAGCGCGATCAACGCTTTCGCCGCGCAACTCGACGGCCTGCAGGTCGATGGCCACTACCCCACCTATGACAGCGTTACCGCCGATCAGCGCCAGCAGATCGCCGACAAGGCCAAGGCTCTGGCCGCCGCACTCGATGGAATCGACCCAGCCCTTGGCCTCTCCGGCCTTAAGTGAAGACGACCAAATAGATGAGTGATTCAGAACAGTTCAACGCCCAGCGCCGCCGTGTGTTGCTGGGCATGGCCGCCACCGGCGCGGCAATTGCCGGCAGCAGCCTCAGTTGCCCGGCGATGGCGGCCGGCGCGGCCCAGGTCACCGCTGCCCCCAGCAGCGAAAAAACCCAGGACCACCATGCCTTCCACGGCAAGCACCAGAGCGGTATCGTCACCCCGCGCCCGGCCTGCGGCATGCTGGTGGCGTTCGATGTATTGGCCAGCGACCGCGAGGACCTGGAGCGGTTGTTTCGCACGCTCAACGAGCGCATCAGCTTTTTGATGACCGGTGGCAGCGTGCCGCAAGTCGACCCGAAACTGCCGCCCACCGACTCCGGGATCCTCGGCCCGGTGGTCACCCCGGATAACCTGACGATTACCGTGTCGGTGGGCGCGTCGTTGTTCGACGAGCGTTTCGGCCTGGCCGCCGCCAAGCCCAAGCGCCTGACCCGCATGGTCGGCTTCCCCAACGATGCCCTGGAACCGGCGCAGTGCCACGGCGACCTGAGCCTGCAGTTGAGTTCCAACACCCCCGATACCAATATCCACGCCCTGCGCGATATCGTGAAAAACCTGCCGGACCTGCTACTAGTGCGCTGGAAACAGGAAGGCAGCGTACCGCCCCAGGCCCCTGCCCGCGCCGGGCAGCCGGCACAGAGTGCGCGCAACTTCCTGGGCTTTCGCGATGGCTCGGCCAACCCGGACTCCAACGACGCCAAGGCCATGGACCAACTGGTCTGGGTCCAGCCCGGCAGTGACGAGCCCGCCTGGGCCGCCCATGGCAGCTACCAGGCGGTGCGGATCATCCGCAACTTCGTCGAGCGCTGGGACCGCACGCCCTTGCAGGAACAGCAGAGCATCATCGGCCGGATCAAGACCAGCGGCGCGCCCATGGACGGTCACAGCGAAGCCCAGGTGCCCGACTACAGCAAGGACCCAGAAGGCAAACTGACCAAGCTCGATGCGCATATCCGCCTGGCCAACCCGCGCACAGCGTCGACCCAGGCCAACCTGATCCTGCGCCGGCCGTTCAACTACTCCAATGGCGTCAACAAGAACGGCCAGCTGGACATGGGCCTGTTGTTTATCTGCTACCAGGCAGACCTGGAGAAAGGCTTCATTACTGTGCAAACCCGGCTCAATGGCGAGCCTCTGGAGGAGTACCTCAAGCCGGTGGGCGGCGGCTACTTCTTCACGCTGCCGGGGGTCACCGGGCCCAAGGACTTTATCGGCCGCACCTTGCTGCACACCACTGCCAACACCTAACCCCCTCCCCACAGCGGAAACCGTCCCATGAAAAAGTCGTCTCTTGCGTTGTTGTTGACCCTTTCTCCGCTCGCAGCCTTTGCCGCGACGGCGCCCCTGGACCTGGTGGGCCCGGTGTCGGACTACAAGATTTATGTCACCGACAAGATCGATGAACTGGTGACCCAGACCCAGGCCTTTACCGACGCGGTGAAAAAAGGCGACCTGACCACCGCGAAAAAACTCTATGCGCCGACCCGTGTGCACTATGAGGCCATCGAGCCGATCGCCGAGCTGTTCAGCGACCTCGATGCCTCGATCGACTCACGGGTCGACGATCACGAAAAAGGCGTGAAGGCCGAGGATTTCACCGGTTTCCACCGTATTGAATACAGCCTGTTCGCCGAGAACAGCACCCAGGGCCTGGGCGCCCTTGCCGATGGCTTGAACAAGGACGTCAAAGACCTGCAAACCCGCGTTGCCGGCCTGACTTTCCCGCCGGAAAAAGTCGTCGGCGGCGCTGCCGCGTTGCTCGAAGAAGTGGCCGCCACCAAGATCTCCGGCGAAGAGGACCGCTACAGCCACACCGACCTGTATGACTTCCAGGGCAACATTGACGGGGCGAAGAAGATCGTCGACCTGTTCCGTGGGCAGATCGAACAGCAGGACAAGGCGTTTTTGGCCAAGGTCGACAAGAACTTCGCCACGGTGGACACCATCCTGGCCAAGTACAAGACGGCCGATGGCGGTTTTGAAACCTATGACAAGGTCAAGGAAAACGACCGCAAGGCCCTGGTCGGCCCGGTCAATACCCTGGCCGAAGACCTGTCTACCCTGCGGGGCAAGCTGGGGTTGAACTGATACCTCGACGGTAGCGGCTCTGAGCCTGACACACCGCCATCGCGGGCAAGCCCGCTCCCACAGGGGGTCTCAGCGAGCAGAAAATATTCGCCACACCGCCAATCAAATGTGGGAGCTGGCTTGCCTGCGAGGGCGGTGTGTCAGTCACCGGAAACAGTGGCTGAACCACCGCGATCGCGAGCAAGCCCGCCCCCACAGGGGATGTTCGTCGGGGCTGAAACTTGGGCCACACCGCAAATCAAACGTGGGAGCTGGCTTGCCTGCGATGGCGGTGTGTCAGTCATCCAAGATGGGTGGCTGAACCACCGCCATCACAAGCAACCCCACTCCCAAAGCTGTAGATCCCTATCATCTAGGTTAATCGCGCTGTGCGTTTAACCGTCTTACCTATAACGTTCCATTGATCCCACTCACGGAAGATTCCCCATGCCCGATTCAGCCACTAGCATCGATGCCGCCTTGCCCACCTCTGTGTCGTTCAACCTGCGTCCCCTACTGATCGCCAACATGGCCTGCACCATGGCGATGATGGCGTTTGTCTCGCTGATTGGCCCCATCGCCCGGGTGCTGGGGCTGGCGACGTGGCAGGCGGGGGCGGCGGTGACGGTGTCCGGGGTGATCTGGATGTTGCTGGCGCGGCCTTGGGGCCAGGCCAGTGATCGCCTGGGGCGCCGGCGCGTACTGTTGCTGGGCACCGGGGGCTTCACCCTGGCGTACTGGGCGCTGTGCGTGTTTATCGACGCTTCCCTGCAATTACTGCCCTCGGCCATGCTGGCGTTTATCGGGCTGGTGCTCGGGCGCGGGTTGATCGGGGTGTTCTACGCCGCAATCCCGGTGGGCGGCTATGCGTTGATCGCCGACAATATCGAGCCGGCCCACCGCGCCAAGGCCATGGCCTCGCTGGGGGCGGCCAACGCCTGCGGCCTGGTGCTAGGGCCGGCGGTTGCCGCGCTGCTGGCCCGCTACAGCCTGAGCCTGCCGTTCTATGCCATGGCGCTGTTGCCGATGCTCGGCTTCCTGGTGTTGCTGGTGAAACTGCCGCGCCAGGAACTGCACCTCAAGCAACCACCCAAGGCCGTCAACCTCTCTGACCCACGCCTGCGCCGGCCCCTGGTGGTGGCCTTTGCCGCCATGCTCTGTGTGTCTATCGCCCAGATCACCGTGGGCTTTTTCGCCCTCGACCGCCTGAAAATGAACCCGGCCGATGCCGCACAAACCGCCGGGATTGCCCTGACGATGGTCGGCCTGGCCTTGATCTGCTCGCAATTGCTGGTGCGCAAGCTCGAATGGCCGCCATTGCGGATGATCCGCGTCGGCGCCACTGTTTCCGCCCTGGGCTTTGCCGGCAGTATGTTCGCCGATACCGCGTGGATCCTCTGGCTGTGTTTCTTCGTCTCGGCGGCCGGCATGGGCTGGATCTTCCCATCGTTCGCCGCCCTGGCGGCCAACGCAGTGGAAGCCTCGGAACAAGGCGCTACTGCCGGGTCGGTGGGTGCCGCACAAGGCTTGGGCGTGGTGGTCGGGCCCCTGGCCGGGACTCTGATCTATGCCGTTGAGCCGCGGCTACCGTACCTGGTGGCCGCTGCCCTGCTGCTGCTCATAGCGATCTGGCCGGCACCGCGCCACTAGAGAATCCGATACAACAACCGCTCGACCCGTACCCGGCTGACCCGGCGCAAAAACTTGCCGACGGCCTCGGGGTAATCCACCAGCGTCTGCAACTGCTGGTAGCCCTGGATCCGCGTGGTGTGCTGGAAAATCTGCGCAAGCTCGCCACGCCGTGGTGCCATCCACTGGCCCTGGGGATCGTCGATCAGCAAGGCGTTTTCCAGGTCCAGGCGAAAGGCCCGGGGGTTGAGGTTGTTGCCGGTGAGCAAGGTATAGCGTTCGTCGACCCACATGCCCTTGAGGTGATAGGTGTTATCCCCGTCGCGCCACAGATGCAGGTTGAGCTGGCCGCTGTCGATCATGCGCTGGTGGCGCTTGGCAAAGCGGCGCAGGCTGATCTCGTAGAGATACGGCAGCGCGGCGATGATCCTGAAGGGTTCGCTGGGCGGGATGTAGAAGTCGTTGGCGGTCTTGTCGCCGACGATGATGTCGATCTTCACCCCCCGGGCCAGCGCGCGGTTGATTTCCCGGGTGACTGGCAGCGGCAGGTTGAAATACGGGGTGCAGATGGTCAACTGCTGCTGGGCACTGGCGATCAGCTCGCAGATCACCCGGCTCAGCGGGTTGTTCTTGCCCACCCCCAGCAGCGGGCTGACCGACAACCCGCCAATGCCCGCCTGGCCGGCGGTGGTGTCATAGGTCGCGTGCTTGAGACGGCTGCGCAGGTCGCCGATGTCATTGCGCAAGCTGCGGGTACTGGGCAGGTTGGGCAGGTCCAGGCGGTGCACCGCCTTGGACGCCACCAGGCCATGTTCCACCAGGTGTTGCAGGGAGTCGGCCAGGGGCTTGCTGTGGATCAGGTGATAACGGTCGAAGCGGTATTTGTCGAACTTGTGCAGGTACACATTGTTCAAGCTGGCGCCGCTGTACAGCACACTGTCGTCGATCACAAAACCCTTTAGGTGCAGCACGCCGAACAGCTCGCGGGTCTGCACCGGCACGCCGTACACCGGCACTTGCGTCGGGTGTGACTGGGTCATCGCCTGGTACCAGGCGCTATTGCCCGGCTGCTTGCCCGCGCCGATCAGCCCGCGCTGGGCGCGCAGCCAGTCGACCATCACCACGATATCCAGCCCGGGCCGTGCGGCCTTGGCGGCATGCAGCGCGTCAAACACCTCCTGGCCCGCTTCGTCCTGTTGCAGGTACAGGGCGACGATGTAGATACGGTGCTGGGCCTGGGCGATTTTCTCCAGCAGGCAGCGGCGAAACTCGGCAGCGCCAGACAGCACCTCGATCGCATCGGTGCTCAGGGGAAAACCGCGCAATTTGGGCAACAGGGAACGTTTGAATAACGACGGCATAGGGCTCGCAATGATCGAATCCGAAGAGCCCGAGAGCTTACACCATGGGGGTCCCCAGGTCTGCCCACGGGCCGCTGAAAATAATTGATTGACCAAGAAGAACGATCGTTCTACTGTTCGCAACATGAACGATATGACCAACAATGAAACCCGCGAGATTATCCTGGACGTCACCGAAAAGTTGATCTACCGGCATGGCATTGCAGCCACCGGCATGGATCTGCTGGTGAAAACCGCCGGTGTCTCCAGGAAGAGTATCTACCGCTACTTTGCCAATAAGGACGAACTGGTGATCGCCGCCCTGCAGCGGCGCGACGCGCGTTGGCTGCTGTGGCTGCGCAGCGAGGTCGAGCAATACGCCGGCAGCGGCGCCCGTTTGCTCGGCGTGTTCAGCGCCCTCAAGGCCTGGTTCGGCTCTGCGGACTTTCGCGGTTGCGCCTTTATCAATACCAGCGGCGAGACCGGCAACCCGCAAGACCCGGTTCGCTTACTGGCCAAGGCGCACAAACAGAAACTGTTCGAGTACCTGCTTGAACTGTGCAAGGCCCATGGCACGCCGGCCCCGGAGAAGCAGGCCGCGCAACTGCTGATCCTGGTCGATGGCGCCATTACCATCGCCCTGATCATGGGCGATGTCACCGCCGCTGATAATGCGCAATGCATGGCGCAGGACTTATTGGCACTTTGAAAGTTGTCTGGGTTTAACAACTAACGATCCAAAGGAGCAGTCAAATGACCGCCAATGTACACGTGCGTCCGCCCTTACCGCCCTTTACCGAGCAATCGGCCATTGAAAAGATCCGTCTCGCCGAAGACGGCTGGAACTCCCGCGATCCGCAGCGCGTGTCGCTGGCCTACACCCTGGACACAAGGTGGCGCAATCGCGCCGAGTTCGCCCATAACCGCGAGCAGGCCAAGGATTTTCTCACCCGCAAATGGGCCAGGGAACTGGACTACCGCTTGATCAAGGAGCTATGGGCGTTTACCGGCAACCGCATCGCGGTGCGTTATGCCTATGAATGGCACGACGATTCCGGTAACTGGTTCCGCTCCTACGGCAACGAGAATTGGGAGTTTGACCAGGACGGCCTGATGTCCAATCGGCATGCGTGCATCAATGACATGCCGATCAAGGAAAGCGAACGCAAATTCCACTGGCCCCTGGGACGGCGCCCGGATGATCATCCGGGGCTGTCCGAACTGGGGCTGTAGGAGCCGGTCAATCCTGCTTCAAGCCCACCTGATACAACACGCCATCATCCTCATCCGTGAGTACGTACAGGAAGCCATCCGGGCCCTGGCGTACATCGCGGATGCGCGCCTTCAACTCGCCCAGCAGGCGCTCTTCGTGGACCACCTTGTCGCCGTCGAACTGCAGGCGGATCAGCTCCTGGCTGGCCAGGGCGCCGATAAACAGGTTGTGCTGCCAGGCCTTGAAGCGGTCGGCGTCGTAGAACGCCATGCCGCTGATGGCCGGTGACTTTTCCCACACATGATGGGGCCCGACCGTGCCTTCGGCCGTCTTGCCCTTGGCCTCGGGAATCGGCAGCAAGGAATAGTTGATGCCATGGGTCGCCAAGGGCCAGCCGTAGTTCTTGCCACGTTCGATGATATTGATCTCATCACCGCCGCGTGGGCCATGTTCGTTTTCCCAGAGGGTGCCGGTCCACGGGTTCAGCGCAGCGCCCTGGGGGTTGCGCTGGCCATAGGACCAGATTTCCGGCCGCGCTCCTGGCTGGCCGACAAACGGGTTGTCATCCGGTACGCGGCCGTCGGGGTAGATCCGCACTACCTTGCCCTGCAACTTGTCCAGGTCCTGGGCCGTCGGGCGATCATTGTTCTCGCCCAGGGTCACAAACAGGTAGCCATCGCGGTCAAACACCAGGCGCGAGCCAAAATGGTTGCCGGTGGAGAGCTTGGGCTCCTGGCGCAGGATCACCTGGAAGTCCTTGAGGCCGCTCAGGTCGTCACTCAAGCGGCCACGTCCTACCGCCGTGCCGGCCGTACCGCCCTTGCCCCCCCCTTCGGCGTAGGACAGGTAGACCAAGCGGTCCTCCTTGAAATCCGGTGACAACACCACATCCAGCAAACCGCCCTGCCCCTTGGCCCAGACTTGCGGCACGCCACTCAGCGGCGCGGACAATTTGCCATCACTGCTCACAAAACGCAGCGCGCCCGGCCGTTCGGTGACCAAAAAGCCCTGTTTGTCGGGTAAAAACGCCACCGCCCATGGGTGGTCCAGGCCTTTGACAATCGGGGTCGCGGTGATGCTGCCTTGCTCGCTGGGGAACTGCCGGGTCTCGGCGGCCAACGCGGGCAGCGCGCTTGCCAGGGCGCTAGCGCAGCAGGTCGCTAAAAGAGTTGTGCGTAGAAACATACCGTGGGGTTCCTTGCGTTCAGGGCCGGCGATTGCCATTGGCATCTTGCGTCGGGGCTGAAGGTTGGGTGGCGGGACGTGCAGGTGCTGCATCACGTTGCGGATAGCGGTTGCCGATACCGCCATTTTCCAGGGTCGGCGGCCGAGGCACCGGCGCGGTGTAGGTACCGCGGGTGGCGGGCGTATTGGGCTGGGTGCCCTGCATGCTGTTGGGATTGGCCCGTTTGATCGGGCTGTTATACGGGTTGTTGTTGCCGGGCAGGTTCTGCGCCTGCGCCCCGCCACTCAAGGCAAGGCCCAGGGCCAGCACTACAAGGCTGCGCGTACGGCTGTTCATGACAAAACCTCTGTAGGGTGAGGAATACCTGCATTCGATAACACGCTACGCCCTGGGTTCGGATTTGGTAACCAAATACTTTCCATGCAGGTGTAACACGGCTTTTCGAATGCCCCTACGCCAACCGGCAGCGGCTCAGCAAGAAGATAGGGCAGAAACTGGGGACCCAGCCGCCTGAGTAGCCCCCGCCAGTGGCAAGGGGCCTTACTCTCAGATCAATATGAAAATCACTGCCAAACCAGCAAAGATCGCCCACTTCTCCAGGTAATACCGGGTGCGGTTACGCTTTTTCAGCTCCTTGCCGCGCAGGCGGATCTTGTACAGGCGGGTAAAGGCGCGGTTCAAGCCGCCGGTCTTGTCCCCGGCATCATTGGGCGAGCCGGCGGCGGCCATGACATTGCGGCTGAACCAGCGATTGAACGCCGCAGCCCAACGGTATTTCATCGGTCGCTCAATATCGCAGAACAAGATGATGCGGTTTTGCTGGGTGGTGTTTTCGGCGTAGTGAATGTAAGTCTCGTCAAACATCACCGCCTCGCCGTCGCGCCAGTGATAGTTTTCACCGTCCACGTTGATATAGCAGCCTGGATCGTTGGGTGTATCCAACCCCAGGTGGTAACGATAGGAGCCAGCATAAGGATCGCGATGGCGCACCAATTTCGAGCCTGGAGGCAGTTCGGCAAACATCGCGGCCTTGATCGAACCGATGCTTTGCACAAGCTCCGTAGTACGCGGGCACAGCTTCATGGCCGAGGGATGGCTGTCGCCGTACCACTTGAGGTAGAAGCGTTTCCAGCCCGATTTGAAAAACGAGTTGAAACCCACGTCGTTGTATTGGTCCGAGCGCTTGATCTCACCGGCGCGCATCAGGTTCTGGCCCTCCTCGCGAATCTCCTGCCAGTGCTCCTGGAGCGGGCTCAGGTCGGGGAAATCGCTGGGCGAGAGATACGGGCGGCCGGGCAGTTTGGAGAATAGGTAAAGGAAGCAATTGACCGGGGCGAGGAAGGTCGAGTGGTCGCTTAATTGACGGCCCAGCTTATGTCGCACCCGGCCACGCAGATGGACATACGCGATGGAGACAACGTAGAGAGCAACAATGATGAGTTTCACGGGAATTCGTCACATGTCAGAAGAGTACAGGCTGCTCCTCCAGGCCGGGCCAGGGAGGGAAAATGCAGCACCTGAAATCACAATTCGTTAACAGCCCACGAGTGCCTTGGAGACAGTTCGGATAGTGGCCAATGGCAGTTATTTTAGCCATAGATTGTAACCAAAGGTTAACTAAGAATTGTGAAAAGGTGTCTTCCAACTGTATAGCCGCGCCACCTCGGACGCGGGGTGGCGGGTCTTGCGGGCTGCGACGCAGCCCGGCAAACGAGCGGCGTGACTCAGCCCAGTGGCTGGTCATCCTTGCGTTCGCGCTTGGCAAAGCGGTCGTCGTCCAGGGGCGAATAGGCCACTGGCTTGCCGCGTGCCAGCACCAGATGGCGAACCAGCGCGATCAATATCCCCAGCAGCAAACCGCCCACCAGGCTCAACGCAACCACCAGGATTTTCTTCGGCTTGACCGGGCTCAGGGGCTCCTGGGCGCGCCGGTCAATGGTCACCAGTTTCAAGGCGCTCATATCGATATTCAGGCTACGCAGGCGCGCCACTTCAGCGCGCAAGGGCTCGACATCCTGCAGGAAAATATCTTCATTGCCCCGACGCTTCATCACCTCGACCTGGCGATTGACCTCCAGCAACTGCAGTTCCTTGCCGATTTCGGCGACACGGCTGTTGGTGAAGTCATCACTGGTACGCTGCTGCAGGGCCGTGCGCTCGGCTTCCAGGGCGTCGGTGCCGAGGAAGTACAGGGGAATCTGCTGGTTGTTGACCTCGGTGCGCATCACCTGGCTCGTGCCACTACGCCCAGCATCGGCCATGGACGACGGCGTGGTCGGGTTCTTGATGCCCATGGACTTGGCAATCGAGATGGCCTCGTTCAACTCTGCCAGGCGGTTGGAACGCTGCATTTTCATCTGTAGGCGCAGGGCGCTGAGTTCGTCTTCAAGCTGTGCGCGCTTGAGCTTGTCGCCTTCCAGCAGCTTGGCGATCTTCGATTCCTTGTCGGTTTCATAATTGGCGCGCGCCGCGTCAATCTTGCCCTTGAGCTCGGTAAGGCGGTTGTTGACGATCACCTTGAGATCGGCGCCCACTTGCTCGCGCTCGGCTGCAATGGCGTAGTCGACAAAACCGTTGAGAATCGCGACCCCGTCCATATCCGTGGGGTATTGCAGCTCAAGACGGATATAGCTACTGAGGGAATCTGCTTTCTTCGGATCGGGCAGGATCAGCTTGATCGAGTTGCGGTTGAACGCTTCGAAACTCTGCTCAAGGCTGCGGCCCGGCTCCTGAAACGCCTGGAACAACGCCGGGTTGGCTTTGAAGAAGCTCAGTCGCGCGTCGTACGAATCCAACTGCGCGCCCACTTTGGCCAGCGCGTCCGCCGGTGGCAACTTGTAGACCTCGGAGCGATTGAGTGCGTCCAGTTCATTGATAGCTGCCGGCCTCAGCACGCTGCTGACCTGGTACTCACGGGGAGCGAGCAGCGCGTAGCCAACACCAAGCAGGCCGGCAAAGAAGGTACAGCCGATGACCAGTTTCTTCTGCCGCCAAATCGAGTGAAACAGCTCAAATAAATCAATTTCGTCAGACACCACGGGGGCGTGCACCTGGGGAGTTCTATTCAAAATGGGGACACCCTTCAAAAAATGGACGCTGGCTGTCCACTACACGATAGATCTGAATAACCAACTGAAAATGCAGGGACAACGCCCTGTATATGGCTCGTACGACACGAGGCAACGGTCATCCGACCATTTAGCCACTGAAAAAATCCCTATCGCATGGAGTTTGTTTTCCTTCACAAAAATCAATGTCATCCATGACATTGATCAGCGTAGACGACATATCGAGCAGCATCGTTCTTACGATATGTCAAAATCGCTGCTTGCAAGGGGGAGAACTCAACTACTTGGCTTTTTTGAGACATTTCCTGCAGAAAGCTCCATGCCAGTTTTTAAAAAAATTGGCTGGTAGACAAACCGCCCTGCCCGGCCCATCAATAAAAGGAGCTTTTGATGCCATCACCCATATCGAGCCCAACGCAACTGGATAGACAGGCCCTGCAAGGCACCTGGGAGCAAATTGCCCTGGAAGACAGTGGTGTCATTAATCCACCGGACGAGCACAGTGCACCAGGTGCGCTGACCACGATTGACGGTGATCGATTCCGGGTCGAGACCGTCGACGGCAACGTACTGCTAGAGGGGTGTTTTAGCCTGGACGCCAGCACCACGCCCAAAAGCATCACTTGGATAGATTCCATAGGGGCCGACGCCGGCAAATGCCTGCCGGCCAGCTACACCTTGGATGACAGGCACTTCGTGTTCATCGCAGCGGATGAAGGCATGCCCCGGCCAACGCGTTTCAGTACGACGCCAGGGCAAACCATGCGCACGTTTGTGCGCAGGTCTTGAGCAGGCAGGTTTTTGCGACAGGATTTTCACAAAGTGTTCACCTTTGACGCGTTAGGTTAAACCCAACTCCTCAGATGAATCCCTTGGCCCGCCGCCCCAGCGGGCCTTTTTTTGCCTTCAGGCCGAGCGTTTTACCGCAGTCAGCGTGTAGCACATGGGCAATTGCGCGGCCTGGTTTTCGTACCGGTCGTACAGCTCTTCGCGATTGGAGTGCGGGTATTCCTGCAAATGACTGATCTGCAGCCCTGCCGCGATGGCCGCGCTGACAGTCTCCCCCAGGGTATGCACAAACCAGTAGGACGTGGCGGCGGCACTTTTGCTGGTGCCTTCATAGACGATTGCCTCGTTCTGCACAAAAGGCTCGCGGCGAAAGTAGGAGGTGGCCGGCAGCATCGGGTTGGCCGCTTCGGGGTCGAACACTTCCAGGAATGGATGGGTCTCGTAGATCACCAGCGTGCCCCCCTCTTTCAGGGTGCTGGCAACATGCCGCATAAACAGCCCGATATCTGGCATCCAACCCAGCACGCCGATGGTGATCAGGGCGATATCAAACCGCCCCAACACACCCTCGGGCAAATGATGAACATCGGCTTCGATAAATTCAGGTGCATGCGGCGAGCGGCTGGCCAGTTCCACCGCCTGCGCCAGAAACGCATCGGACTGGTCGACCCCGACCACACTGCGGGCACCAAGCCCATACAGCGACAGGCTCTCACGGCCGTTGTTGCAGCCCAGTTGCACGGCGTCCCGACCCTGTATGCCCACCTGCAACAACACTGAGGTCAGGGTGGGATCCAGGCAGCTGAAGTCGGGCTCGCCGACGCCGGCGAGCAGGCCTTGCCAGTGCTCGGTGGTTTTATGGTGTTCGGCGGATTCGTTCCAGGCGGCCTTGTTACTGGCGATCGCCTGTTGAGCAGACAGCGTGTCCATTGCGTCTCCAAACCATTGAGCGTGCGCAACAGGATGGCAATGAGCGCCGTCAAAAAAAGAAGGTGGTTCGCCCCGCACCGACAGCCTCGCCATCCTTGAACCGGTAAAGAGCCATCACTGCAGGGCGAACGGTGGAAACTTAATCCACGGCCATTGGATGTTCAACTGTTATCAACCACAAACCTGACAATCGATACAATTTCGATACAACTCGATGAATTTTGTAGAATTTCCCGCCAGAACAGACCCGCGCCGCACTTCTTGGCGCCGGACAAGACTGCCTGTCATATAACTCGCGCCTCACATATGCGACAATGCGCGCCAAATTCCAACATGCACCCCATATTTTCTGCTCGGCGACTGGGCTTCACGCCTTGATGTCGCTGTTGACGCATGCCCGTTGGCCCGGGCTCCGAATGGGTCCCGGCCCAAATAAGCGCACCCCAAGCTATTGATAGGTAAAGTAATTGATCTCCACAGCTAACATCACCATGCAGTTCGGCGCCAAGCCGCTGTTTGAGAACGTCTCGGTCAAGTTCGGCGCCGGCAACCGTTATGGTTTGATCGGTGCCAACGGTTGCGGCAAGTCGACCTTCATGAAAATCCTCGGTGGCGACCTCGACCCGTCCGGCGGCCAGGTCATGCTGGAACCGAACGTGCGCCTGGGTAAACTGCGCCAGGATCAGTTCGCCTACGAAGAATTCAACGTGATCGACACCGTGATCATGGGTCACGAAGAGCTGTGGAAGGTCAAGGCCGAGCGCGATCGCATCTACTCGCTGCCGGAAATGAGCGAAGAAGACGGCATGGCCGTGGCCGAGCTGGAAACCGAGTTCGCCGAAATGGACGGCTACACCGCCGAATCCCGTGCCGGTGAACTGCTGCTGGGCCTGGGTATCGGCATCGAGCAGCACTTCGGCCCGATGAGCGAAGTGTCCCCAGGCTGGAAGCTGCGCGTACTGCTGGCCCAGGCGCTGTTCTCGGATCCGGAAGTGCTGCTGCTCGACGAACCGACGAACCACCTGGACATCAACACCATCCGCTGGCTGGAAAACGTCCTGACCCAGCGTAACAGCCTGATGATCATCATCTCTCACGACCGTCACTTCCTGAACAGCGTGTGCACGCACATGGCTGACCTGGACTACGGCGAGCTGCGCCTGTTCCCGGGCAACTACGATGAGTACATGACCGTGGCCACCCAGTCCCGCGAGCAATTGCTGTCGGACAACGCCAAGAAGAAAGCGCAGATCTCCGAACTGCAATCGTTCGTCAGCCGTTTCTCGGCCAACGCCTCGAAAGCCAAGCAGGCCACTTCCCGCGCCAAGGCAATCGACAAGATCCAACTGGCCGAGGTCAAGCCTTCGAGCCGTGTGAGCCCGTTCATCCGCTTCGAGCAGACCAAGAAGCTGCATCGCCAGGCGGTCATCGTCGAGCGCATGGCCAAGGGCTTTGACGGCAAGACCCTGTTCAAGGACTTCAGCTTCCAGGTTGAAGCGGGCGAGCGCGTGGCGATCATCGGCCCGAACGGTATCGGCAAGACCACCCTGCTGCGCACCCTGGTCAACGAACTGACCCCGGACGCCGGCAGCGTGAAGTGGACCGACGCGGCTGAGCTGGGCTACTACGCCCAGGACCATGCCCACGACTTCGAAGACGACGTCACCTTGTTCGACTGGATGGGCCAGTGGGCCCAGGGCGAACAAGTGATCCGCGGCACCCTCGGCCGCATGCTGTTCTCCAACGACGAGATCCTCAAGTCGGTCAAGGTCATCTCCGGTGGTGAGCAAGGTCGCATGCTGTTCGGCAAGCTGATCCTGCAAAAGCCCAACGTGCTGGTCATGGATGAACCGACCAACCACTTGGACATGGAATCCATCGAGGCGCTGAACCTGGCGCTGGAGAACTACCCGGGCACGCTGATCTTCGTCAGCCACGACCGTGAGTTCGTATCGTCCCTGGCCACTCGCATCATCGAGCTGAGCCCAAGCGGCGTGATCGACTTCAGCGGCACCTATGACGACTACCTGCGTAGCCAGGGCGTGGTGTTTTAAGGGCAGCCAATAGCGGCTGGCTACACGCTGCAAGTAAAAGCCCCGTCAGCAGTGACGGGGCTTTTTGCATTTCCAGGCTCGACCAACGGAGCGTCAAGCCAATGATTGTTAGCCTGCTTCCTTTTCTCCCCAGCCCTTGCCATGATGGGTTCACCGCCCTGCCGCGAATGAGCCTCCATGCCTGCCGCCCCCAGCTCCCTGTCGATCACCCTGCAGATCGTCTCCATCGTCTTCTATACCTTTATCGCGTTTATCTGCATCGGCCTGCCGATTGCGGTGATTCCCGGCTACGTCCATGAACAACTGGGCTTCAGTGCGGTAGTGGCGGGCATCACCATCGGTTCGCAGTACCTGGCCACCCTCCTCAGCCGGCCCATGGCCGGGCGCATGTCGGACAACGTCGGCACCAAGCGCGCGATTGTGCTCGGCTTGAGCGGCATCCTGCTCAGCGGCGTCTTGACCCTGTTCGCCACTGCGCTGCAAAGCCTGCCCAATCTGAGCCTGGGAATTCTGATTGTCGGCCGAGTGCTGCTGGGCGTGGCCCAGGGCCTGATCGGTGTCGGCACTATCAGTTGGTGCATGGGCCAGGTCGGCGCCGAACACACCGCCCGCTCGATCTCCTGGAACGGCATCGCGTCCTACGGCGCCATAGCCATTGGTGCGCCGCTGGGTGTGGTGATGGTTGCGCAATATGGCTACAACAGCCTCGGTATCGCGCTGGCGGTGCTGGCCGGGCTGGGCCTGGTGCTGATCCGCAAAAAGCCCTCGGTGCCGGTGGTGCGCGGCGAGCGCCTGCCGTTCTGGGCGGTGTTCGGGCGGATTGCACCGTTTGGCGCCAGCCTGTGCCTGGCATCCATTGGCTACGGCACCCTGACCACCTTCATTACCCTGTTCTACCTGAGCCGCGGCTGGACCGGCGCCGCCTGGTGCCTGACGGTGTTTGGCATCTGCTTTATCCTCTCGCGCCTGCTGTTTATCTCCAGCATCAACCGTTTTGGCGGGTTTCGCGCAGCGATTGCCTGCATGACCCTGGAAACCCTCGGCCTGGCCCTGCTATGGCTCGCACCCTCTCCCGCCATCGCCCTGGTCGGCGCCGGCCTCACCGGCTTTGGCCTGTCCCTGGTGTACCCGGCATTGGGCGTCGAAGCCATCAAACAGGTGCCCAACAGCAGCCGGGGCGCGGGGCTGAGTGCCTATGCGGTGTTTTTTGACCTGGCGCTGGCGATTGCCGGGCCGTTGATGGGCGCGGTGGCGTTGAACCTGGGCTACTCGTGGATTTTCTTTTGCGCGGCGCTACTGTCCGTCACAGGCCTGGGCCTGACCCTGCTGCTGATGCGCCGGGCCTATTGATCGGCGGTCTGTAGGCCGGCTCGCGAGTGCTGGCCAAGGGTGCGCCCGAAAAAACGCCCGGCCTCGGAAATCAGGTCACGGTGAATGCCCTCGCGGTCCACCCCATCGGCATCCGTACACAGCGCCGGCATCAGCGCCAACTGCTCATCATCGCAAGGGGCCATGAAGATAAAGTGCCCGGCCCCGGCCAACAGCTTGAAATCCGGCGGCTGCGGCAGCTTGCGCGCCAGGGCGGCGGCGTTTTTATCCACGGCCACCAGCTTGTCACCGTCGCCGCTATACAGCAGCACCGGCACATGCACGTCGCCCAGGGTGTGCCGACCAAACATCAGGCTCAGCGGGGCCATGAGCATCAACGCATGGATCCGGGAGTCGGCCTGGGGTTGCAGGTCATCGCGGTCGACCACCAGCTCGCCCTTGGTCGTGCAAGCGTCACGGTCTTCGGGGCGTTCCATGCAATAGCGGCGCAAACGCTCGAAATCCGGCTTGGCCCCGGCCAGGATCAGCGCCGTCTCGCCGCCTGCCGAATAGCCGATCACGCCCACCTGGTCGACATTGACGAACGGCGACAGCATTGGGTCGCCCAAGGTGGCGCTAATCGCTGCCGAAATCTGGATCGGGCGGCCATACAGGTTGCTCAAGGTGCCCAGGCGGCTGTGGTCCTTGTAGTTGTCGCCAGGATGCAGCACCGCCACCACCACAAACCCCTTGCGCGCCAGCGACGTCGCCAAATCGTGCAAGGCCAGGGGCGTGCCGGTGTTGCCATGGGACAACATCAACAGCGGGAAGCGGCCAATGGCGACCTTGGCATCCTCGGTGGCGGCGACGCGATAGGCGCCCACCTGGCTGATATGTTCGCGGCCGGTGGACGGATAAAAGGCGATGGCTTTCATCGGCTGCGAATCCAGCGGGTCGAGAAAGCTCATGCGGTGATAGCCCACGCTCCAATGGGGGTGCGGGGCCACGGCAGCGTGCACTGGAACGAGGCCGCCGAACAGGGAAACCAGCAAGACTGCACAAAGACGCATCATGGGGATGTCCACCTGTGCTGCGTGACGCCTGCGAGTGGGCGGTATGGCCCTGTGTTGCATAACCTGCGCCAGATTCGCCCACCCAAAACAAAAAACTCCGTAATCCGCTGGTTTTCAGGCCAGCAGAATACAGAGTTTAGGCGCCTCGAATCAGATTGATAGCGAGCCGCGGTGAAATCTCTTACGCAGCGACGAACAGTTGCTCGCTGATCTGCGCATTGGCGTCGTTCAGCGCCTTGCTGCGTGCTTCGTCACCATAGGCCAGGCCGTGGGCACGTACGAACTCAACGTCGGTAATGCCGAAGAAGCCCAGCAGCACCTTCAAGTAGTCCTCGTGCGCCACACCGGTCGGCTGACCCACATGCAGGCCACCGGCGGTGGAGACCACGATGACTTTCTTGTTGCCGCACAAGCCTTGCGGGCCGGCTTCGGTGTAGCGGAACGTCTGGCCGGCAACAGCAATGCGGTCGATCCAGGCCTTGAGTTGGGTGGGGATGGTGAAGTTGTACATCGGCGCGGCGATGACCACCGCGTCGGCCGCCAGGAACTCGGCCAGGGTCGAGGCGCTCAGGTCGGCTTCGTGCTTCTGCACCGCATCACGCAGTTCGGCAGCGGTGCCCAGGGCGCCCAGGGTGATCCCGGAAAAATGGTTGATCCCTTCGCTGGCCAAGTCGCGGTAGGTGACTTCCACACCCGGCTCGGCCGCTTGCCAGGCCTTGACCACTTCGCGGCTCAACTGACGGGATACCGAGTTGTCGCCGAGGATGCTGGAATCGATATGCAAGAGTTTCATGTGGGATCTCCAAGTGAGGACCGCCACCGGGCGATCTGATGGAGAGAATCCTACAGATCAACCCAATAGCCGATTAGCCGGTTAAAATGCGATAGTTCGTCCCACTGACAGGACAATAGGCCCAACATGCAAGACCTCAATGACCTCTACTATTTCGCCAAGGTGGTGGAAGCCGGTGGCTTCGCGGCCGCTGGCCGGCTGCTGGGGATCCCCAAGTCGCGGCTGTCACGGCGCATTGCCGAACTGGAGGAACGCCTCGGCGCCCGCCTGTTGCAGCGCACCACCCGGCAACTGACCCTGACCGCCGTCGGCGAACGCTACCTGGGGCATTGCCAGGCGATGCTGCTGGAAGCGGAAATGGCCGACGAAGCCGTGGCCAACATGTCCAGCGAGCCCCGTGGCCGCCTGCGCGTCAGTTGCCCGGTGGGCCTGGCCCACGAAATCCTGCCGACGGTGGTGGCGCAATTTCTCGCAGCCCACCCGCTGGTGCAATTGGAGATGATGCTGATCAATCGCCGCGTCGACCTGGTAGCCGAGGGCGTGGACGTGGCCCTGCGCGTGCGCGAACTGGGGGACGAAGACCCGCTGCTGGTGACCCGCCGCCTGCGTCAGGCGCAGACGGCCATGGTCGCCAGCCCCGAGTTTGTGCGTGGCCATCAGATCAACACCCCGGCCGACCTCAAGCACCTGCCGGTATTGGGCGCCCTGGAAGCCGACCGCATGGTCCACCTGCGCATGCTCGACCCTGCCGGCAATGCCACCGACCTGGCCATGGAGGCACGCCTGGGCATCGACGACTTCCTGGTGCGCAAGGCCAGCGCCCTCGCCGGCCTGGGCTTCACCGTGCTGCCGATGATGTATTGCGAGCAGGAGTTGGAAACCGGCCAACTGGTGCAATTGCTACCCGAATGGTCACTGCCTGGCGGCTGGCTGCAAGCGGTGTACCCGCACCGACGCGGCGTATCCCCAGCGGTGCGCGCCTGGATCGACTTTTTGGCCCACGCCTTCAACAATTGCGGAGATCGCCTGCTATGAACACCCGGATCATGACCGAAGACGACGTCGCCCAGTTCTGCCTGGGCCTGCCCGGTGCGCGCGAGGATTACAAATGGGGTGGAGTGCGGGTGTTCTCGATTGCCGGCAACAAGATGTTCGCGTTGCAGAACCTGCGGGGTGACTCCCTGGCGTTCAAGGTCGACAAGGAGCTGTTCCTCGGCCACGTGGACCGCCCGGGCATCCACCCGGCGCCGTACCTGGCACGCGCGCAGTGGATCATCATGCAACTGCCCTACCCGCTGGGCGGCGAGGAGTTGCGCGGTTTGCTGCAGCGCTCCCACCAGTTGGTGGTGAGCAAACTGCCCAAGCGTACGCAGATCGGCCTGAGGCTGGACGAGTAAGCCAGTCCAGGTCGTCTTGCACACAACTTGATCATCGAGACATGCACATACCCCTGTGGGAGCGCAGCTTCGCTCCCAAGCCCCACACAGCTAGAAGACCGCCAGCAGCGTGCCACCCAGAAACAATTGATCGATCCAGAACACCTGGTGCAGCACCACGATCAACCAGAACACCACCTGATACGACACCTTGCGCGTCTTGTGGCGAAACACCTGCTGTGCCACCAACGCACCGGGCCAGCCACCGGCCAGCTCCATCGCGTGCAGGATCTTTTCCGGGGTGCGCCAGCTGTCGCTCTGGGCCTTGCGCTTGTCGCTCCAGTACAAGCAAAACGTCACCACACTGACCAGCCCATAGGCCGCCAGCGGGATCAGCGACACCCCGCGATACGCCAGCAGTGCCGCGCCAAACAACGGCACGGCACACAACAGCACAAACACCAGGGCCTTGAAGCGCGGATGCTGGATGGTCATCACGCCTTGGCCGCCGCCCAGTCAATCCAGCCGAACTGCCAGGTGGCCAGGATCAGCAAGCCGAACGCAATGCGGTACCAGGCAAACACTGCGTAGCTGTGGCTGGCGATGAACTTGAGCAGACCGCGCACCGCAATCATCGCGAAGATGAACGAGACCACAAAGCCGAGGGCGAACACCGGCAGGTCCGCAGGCTGGAACAGCTCACGGTACTTGTAGCCCGAATACACCGCCGCGCCGACCATGGTTGGCATTGCCAGGAAGAACGAGAACTCGGTCGCCGTCTTGCGCGACAGGCCGAACAGCAGGCCGCCGATGATGGTCGAACCGGAACGCGACGTGCCCGGAATCATCGCCAGGCACTGGGCAAAGCCGACTTTCAAGGCGTCTTTCCAGGTGATGTCATCGACGGTTTCGGCATGGATGACATGCTCGCGGCGCTCGGCCCACAACATGATCACCCCACCGATCACCAGCGCAGTGGCCACGGTGATCGGGTTGAACAGGTATTCGTGGATCAGGTCGGCAAAAATCACCCCCAGCACCACCGCCGGCAGGAAGGCGATCAGCAGGTTGATGGTAAAACGCTGGGCGTTGCGCTGGGTCGGCAGGCCGGTCACCACGTCAAGGATCTTGCGCCGGAACTCCCAGACCACCGCCAGGATGGCGCCCAGTTGAATGATGATGTTGAACGCCATGGCGCGTTCGCCACCGAAGTCGAGCAAATCGGCGACGATAATCTGGTGCCCGGTACTGGAGATCGGCAAGAACTCCGTCAGCCCTTCGACAATGCCAAGTATCAGTGCCTGAAAGGCGGTCCAAAGATCCATTATTCCCCCAAAAGGTCATGCGACGGCATGCCTCGTTGATATTTTCTAGGTGTTCACTAACGATGAGCACGCTGCAAGGCCGCGCGCAGGATCAAGGCTGAACTGCAAAAATTCTGTGAAAAATCAGGCAGCACTCAGGTTTTTTGATTCCGGGCCGAAAGCCTATCAGACAAGCCCGGATTTCGCTTCGCGTTATCACTGGCTGATCAACGCAGCACCGAAAATTATAAGAACGCGGAGTGACAAGACTATGAATAGTTTGCGCAATATGTCGATCAGCCGGCGCCTCTGGATGATCCTGATAGTCGCCGTGTTGATGTTGCTGACCCTGGGTTTGCTGATGCTCAAGCAGATCCACGACGACCTCTACCAGGCCAAGAGCCAGCAGACCCAGCATGTGGTACAGACCGCCAGCGGGATTCTGAATTTTTATCACAGCCTCGAAACCACCGGCGTACTGACCCGCGAAGCCGCGCAGAAGCAAGCCCTGAGCGTGGTGCGCGGGCTGCGCTATGACCAGGATGACTATTTCTGGATCAATGACCTGACGCCGGTGATGATCATGCACCCGGCCAACCCCAAGCTTGACGGCCAGAACCTCTCGGCCATCCGTGATCCGGACGGTTTTGCGGTGTTCAACGAATTCGTCACCCTGGCCAAGGCCAAGGGCGCCGGCATGGTCGATTACCGTTGGCCGAAACCTGGCGCGGCTGAGCCCGTGGCCAAGACCTCTTATATCCAGTTGTTCGAACCCTGGGGCTGGATCATCGGCTCCGGCGTCTATGTAGATGATGTGCAGGCACAGTTCCGTGGCCAGGTGTGGGAAGCCTCGCTGATCGGCCTGGGCATTGCGCTGATCATGGCCCTGCTGGTGGTGCTGATTGCCCGCAGCATCGTGCGCCCGCTGCAAGAAGCGGTGCATGCCATGGCCAACATCGCCAGCGGTGAAAGCGACCTGACCCGCAGCCTCGACACCCATGGCCAGGACGAGGTCACGCAACTGTCGCGGCACTTCAACACCTTCACTGCCAAGCTGCGCCAGGTGGTCAGCCAGTTGCAGGTGTGCGCCAATGCCCTGGGCCAGTCGTCCGCCGAACTGGGCAGCAACGCCAGCCAGGCCCATGACCGCAGCCAGCAGCAGTCCCAGCAGATGGAGTTGGTGGCCACCGCTATTAACGAAGTGACCTACGGCGTGCAGGACGTGGCCAAGAATGCCGAACACGCCGCCAGCGAAATGCGCGATGCCCAGACCCAGGCCGAACAGGGCCAGGTCAATATCGACGGCAGCCTGCAACAGATCGACGCGCTGTCCGGCACCATCAGCCAGGCGGTGGAAGTGATCCGCACCCTGTCCACCGAAAGCACGCAGATTGGCGGGGTGCTGGAGGTGATTCGCTCGATTGCCGACCAGACCAACCTGCTGGCCCTCAACGCCGCCATCGAAGCCGCCCGCGCTGGCGAACAGGGCCGTGGTTTTGCCGTGGTTGCCGATGAGGTGCGCCTGCTGGCCCAGCGTACGCAAAAGTCCACCGCCGAAATCCAGAGCATGATCGAACGCCTGCAAGGGCATTCCGAAGCAGCGGTCAAGGTGATCAGCGACAGCCACCAGGCCTCGCAACTGACCATCGAACAAGCCGGCCAGGCGGGCGCCAGCCTGAATGCCATCGGCCAGGCCCTGCGCAACCTCAACGGCCTCAACGCCTCGATTGCCAGCGCAACCCTGCAACAGGCCCATGTGGTGGAAGACATCAACCAGAACGTGACCCAGGCGGCCGGCCTGTCCCACAGCACTGCGCTGGCAGCCCAGCAGTCGAGTGTGGCCAGCGTGCACCTGAAGGATTTGAGCGAAGAGCTCAACGGCCTGCTGCGCCAGTTCAAGGTCTAACGCCCACTGTGTAGGGGCTGGCTTGCCAGCGCCTACAGGGGTTCTGCATTTGCCTGGGAGGTTGGGTACAATCGCCCTCCTCTTCGACTCTTCCAAGGAATCCCATGTCCGGGCTTGAACTGTTTGCCGCCGCGCTGGGGGTGATTGCCGTCTGGCTGACGGTCAAGCAGAACCCATGGTGCTGGCCGATCGGCCTGGTCATGGTGCTGCTGTACACCTGGGTGTTCTTCGAAGTGAAGCTGTATTCGGACATGCTGCTGCAAGTGGTCTACGCCGGCCTGCAAGTCTACGGTTGGTGGCAGTGGACCCGCGCCGGCGAGGTCAAGCAAGGGCGCCAGGTCACCCGTCTTGGCGGCCAGGCCATCCTCCTGAGCCTGACCATTGGCGCCGTGGGCAGCCTGTTGCTGGGCGCCGCCATGGCCCACTGGACCGATGCCGCGCAACCGTGGCTGGATGCCGCCCTGACCGGTTTCAGCCTGGTGGCGCAGATGTGGATGGCGCAAAAACGCGTGCAATGCTGGGCGCTGTGGATTGTGGTCGATGTGATTTTTGTCGGCCTGTTTGTCTACAAAGGGCTGTACCTGACAGCCGCGCTCTACGCCTTGTTCACCGTGATTGCCGTGCAAGGCTGGCGCGAATGGCGCGCCGACCCGGCGTTGCGCACATGAAGGTGCTGGTGATGGCAGGCCCCGAGTCCAGCGGTAAGAGCTGGCTGGCCGAGCAGCTGCAAGCGCATTTCGGCGCGGTGCTGGTGGGCGAATATGTGCGCTATTTCATCGACCATTACCAGCGAGACACGACCCTGGCCGACATCCCGGACATCGCCCGTGGCCAACTGGCCTGGGAAGATGCCGGCCGCGCCCGGCAGCCGCAACTGTTGATCCTCGACACCCACTTGCTGACCAACAAGCTCTGGAGCCTGACCCTGTTTGGCGATGCCCCGGCATGGCTCGATGAGGCGCTGCTGGCCCGCCACTACGACCTGCACCTGCTGCTGTCGCCCGAAGGCATTGGCTGGACCGCCGATGGCCAGCGCTGCCAGCCGGACCTGGCTGACCGCCAGGCCTTCTTCCAGGCCAGCCGCGACTGGCTGGAGCAGCATCACCAGCCCTTCAAGGTGATTGGCGGGGATTGGCAGGCGCGGCATGACCAGGCCTTTGCCGCCGTGACGCGCCTGCTCGCCGACTAAATCCCCTACTCGTGGATCACCTGCCGTTGATACTGCGGATCAGCCTTGATCTGCTGCTCGGTAAACGGCAACGGGCTGAGCTTTTTCGCGGAGAACGCCTGGGTCTGATCCTTGAAGTGGGGCGACGCCGGATCGCTGGACAGCGAGAACGCCAACACGCCTTCGGCCTTGGGCCCCTGGTCGTCGAAAGTGACAATCTGCAAGTAACTGCTGCCGCTGACCACCTCGCGCTTGCCATCTGCCCTCGGCACGCTTTGCATGGCGTTGTAGATGCCCAGCTCCTGCGGCCCACCATGCATCGGCGTGCTGCCCGAGACCTGGATATCGCCCCAGCGCGCGCCCTCCTGCAAGCCCGACTCGCTCACTTGGGCGATTGACGCCAGCATCGCCTCACGCAATGCCTTGGTCACCTGCGGCTGTTCGATGAGCAAGCCGCGTGGGGTGGTTTGCGCGTGATCCGGGTCGAACGCAACGCGCCACACATCCGGCACTTGCTGCATGTGCTCCATGACCTGGATGAAATGCACCAGGCCCAGGCCGCTGTCGAGGTTGGCTTTCTGGTCCCAGTCCTTGAGGCGGGTGCACAGAGGTTTCAGGGGTTCATCCGTCTGTTGCGCGCAGAACTTGAGCAAATCCGGCATCACCTGGCCGGCCAGGTACACCTGGTTGTCCAGCACCATATGTTGCAGGTCGGCGATGGTGATCGGCTGTTTGTCCAGGTCCTGCAAGCGCTGCAAGGCAAAACGCGAACGGGCGCCCAGGGCTATGTGATCCTGGCTGATCACCGGCGAGAAGCCGGCCAGCGGCGCCTTGGGGTTGGCCATCCAGGCCGAATCATTGGAGTGCTGTACGTAATCCCGGCGTTCCAGCTGCGGCAGTTGATCAGCGGCGAAGATCCCCGGCTGCGCCGCGCGCGGGTCGATATCCCAGGCGCAGGCACTGTGGGCACCGTCGAGCATGATCATCTGCAGGCCGGCACGCGGGTCGCTGCATTGCTCGAGTTTTTTTGCACTGACGTTCGGCACCACCGACAGGTTCATGTACAGGCTCTGCCCCTGATCGTCCGCTGCCAGGGTGTTGACCCAGGGAATGCCTTGCAGGCGGTGTACCGAGACTTGCAAGTCCTTGAGGCTGCGAGCCTGGTTCATCGCGTACCACTGCTGCAGTACGCGGTCATTACCCAGGTTGGCATCACGCAGGCTGAAAGCGTATTGCCCGTTCCAGTCGAGCTTGCCCGGCCATTGCACCACCGGCCCGAACTGCGAACTGTAGACCGTCTGGGTGTGGGGCTCGGCGCCCTTGACCTGCACGGTCACCTGGGTTTTCTGCAGGGGGATCGACTTGCCGTCAAGCAAGTAGCGGGTCGGGTCCTTCGGGTCGAGGGTCAGGCGATACAGGGTGAAATGTTTGGATGTGTCCACCGTATGGGTCCAGGCCACATGCTGGTTGAAGCCGATATTGACCACCGGCAGGCCCGGCAAGGCGGCGCCCATTACATCCAACTGGCCAGGGATGGTCAGGTGCATCTGATAAAAGCGCATGCCGCCGATCCATGGAAAGTGCGGATTGGCCAATAACATGCCGCGCCCATTGAACGAGCGCTCGCTGCCCACCGCCACGGCGTTGCTGCCGCGATCCAGGGCAAAGCGCTGCTGCTTCAAGGTGGCGACCTCAAACCCTCGCGCATTGCCCTGCACCGCCACGCCTGGCTGGGGCGGTGTCGCCCCCGCCAAGGCCTCGGCAAATTGCCCCACGCCACCTTCCACCAACAACCTGCGGGTCAGCTTGACCAGGTCATTGGTAGTGATTGGCCGCACCCAGGCGCCCTGGCACTGCATCGGCCGGTCCTTTGTCCCGCGTTCTTGCAGGTAACGGTTGTACCCCGCCACATAACCTGCAAGACGCTGCTGCATCTGCGGGGTCTGAGCCTTCCAGAATGCCGTCACTGCTTCGGGCGTATTGAGCCAAGTAAAGAACACATCGCTGGTCAGGTTGTTGCGCTCTTCCAGGGTCGCCTGCTCGGCACCGAAGTAGCGAGCGCGCTGGCCATTGACCGTCACCACTTCGTTGGCCAACAGGCACAGGTTGTCCTGCGCGTAGGCATAGCCGATGCCATACCCCAGGCCTCGCTCATCGTTGGCGCGGATATGCGGGATACCAAACCCGGTGCGGCGGATATCGGCGCTCAGCGCACCCGCCTGCACGTCGCTCACCTGGCGGGCCGTCGCACACAGGCTCACCCCCAGCAACACACCCGCCACGCAAACCCTGGACAACCCGTTGGAAATAATCACGCAGACCCCATCATCAAGCCAAATTGAACGCCCAAGGCGGGGCCGACTCGCCAATGCCAGCCCATGGATAGAGACGTAGAAATCCGCAGAAATTTAGGCCGCGCGCGGCTTATTTACCGGCGCCAGGAATGTGACAGACGTGATACTGACAAAATTTATACAGGTTGGACTTCATGATTTGCGCGACTCATACGTCTTATTAACTAAGAGCACCATCATTTTCCTGATCAGGCTCTGATAAGGAGTTTTTGCATGTACAACCCGCAACTGCCCACGGACGGACATTTTATGGCACACGACGCCGCTTTCGGCGCGGATACCCAAGCCTTCGCCAAGGCAACCGAGCATCAAGGCAACCAACGCATCCGGCATCTGCTCAAGTGTTTTGGGTTGCGCACCAGCCTGATCCGGCTGAAAGTCATCGACGCCCTGCTCACGGCAGCCGACAACGGCCGCTCGCTGGGGGTACGGGGCGTGCACAGCCATTTGCTGGAACTGGGCATCCCGTTATCGTTTCTCAGTGTGCGCGAGGTGCTCAAGCGCCTGTGCAGCGAGGGCTTGATCACCCTCAACAGCGATAAAAGCTACAGCCTCCATGAAGAGGCTGTGAAGGTCCTGGATTCCGGTGCCTGACTTACAGGTTGGGCTTGACCTTGCGGCGCATGATGCCGTTGATCACCACCACAATCACTGCCACGGCAATGGCGATGTACTGGAACGTCTTCTCACTGATGGCGCCGATGTTCTGCAAATAGGACAGGCCAAACATCGTGCCGAGGACGACCAGGGAAATTAGAATCGAGTAAATCAAGCGTTGCTTCTGGGTCATGACGGGTTCCTGAAACCTGAAAGTTGTATCCACTGTTTATCGCAAGCCATGCCAAGGGCATACCCTATTTCGGGGATGACTCAGGGTGGGCGTGAATTCATGTTACAGGCGATCAGCCACTTTGGCTTGTCTTGCACCCGATCACCTGCCAGTTATCTCTGTTGACAATTCACCGTGGGATAAATCGGACTAGCTTCGCCACTTAGCCTGGGAAAACTGAAGGCCTGAATGCTTTCAGAAGTGTCGTCCCACACAGGTGAACCGCGATGCCCCCAATTGCAGTAATACCTTTCACTCCAGGTTTTGCGACAAACGGAATATCCCCTTCCCCCAGGGCGCTCCAGGCAGCGGTTGAGCCATCAACCGTCGTGCACAACACGCCACCTACCCAGGCAGAAACCCGCAGCCCCGACCTGAAGCGGGCCCTTGGGGACCAGCGTAACTGGCAATCCCTGACGCAGCTTCTTGACCAGGCGGCCCAAGGCCTGGCACCCGAAGCCGACGCGCAAGCCGTGGCGTCAGCGTTGGCCGGGGTGACGTTTACCCCTGACGTCGACTCTTCGTATGTTCAGCAACAACCTTCCCGGGATACAACCACCGTCGACCTTGAACGGTTCTTGATAAAGAGCGACGTCAGACTGCCGCGTACCCGAACCGAATTATCGGACCTGGCTAAAGCTATGACAATTCAGGCGTTGCAGCCGCCATACGGCAATTACGGTGGTGGACTGTCCTGGCCTTTACCCCTGAGCGTTTCGCAACAGCAGTCTGTCCTTACGCTCTTCACGACCAACTCGGCAGGCTTATCAGACCTCCCCTTGATAGACCATCGCGCCGGGCCGCTGGGTTATCTTGCCGACGCCGTGCCGTTGTCCGGGGCCGAACTCCAGGACCCCGGCCAGGCGCTGGAAAAACTTATCCAGTCACCCCGCGGGCAAGCGCTGGGGCAGGCAATCCAAACTCATCTTAACGGTGTCCAGACACCAAGCAGCACCCGCGACTACGTGTTGACAGCAATCAACCTGGGGCTCGATTCAGAATCCATCAGCCACCCCCAGAGAAATACAGTCGCAGGCTTTGACCTCGCCCAGGAGCAACATTGGGGCAAGTCGCCCTCCTCTATTGTCAACGCCCTGCGCAACCATCTGGTCACGACCGGCAAGGCCACCATGGCGACCGCTCAACTGGGAGCGCATCTGTTGCTGGCGCGTCTTGCACCTCAGTTCCTGGTCAAGGATATCCCTGACAAAGTGACCTATGGCAGCCAGTCCTGGGCCAGCTTTCACCTGGCGGTGGCAAAGATAGAAGCCAGCACACCAGGCGTTACGCCACAGATGAGTTACGCCCAGGTCATGAGCGTCGCCGATGCCAGCGATGCATCTGTTTACGATGCAACCCAAACGGCTGTGTTAATTGACTGGGCGGTTGCCAACGGCGTTCTCGATAAAAAAGATGACAGCCTTTACAGCAGCGCTGAAATCGAACGCGCCCGCAGCGACTTCAACCAGCAACTGGATGAGCGGGCAACTGCTTCGAGCCAGCTGCGCACGCCAATACCCGACCTGAAGCAAATCGCGCTGGCCAAACTTGAGCAACAATTTGGCAAAGGCATTCCCTTCGAAGAAAAATGCATCAAGGCTGATTATTACTTTCGCAGCGCCAAGATTCATCAGGGCACCTACTCGATGCTGGACATCGCGATGATGGACCATCACGACGTTCCCAAATGGAAAACGACGGACAGTCGTATCCCGATCGACAGCCTTAACGCGCGCGAGAAAGTCAACGTATTCGACAGTTTCAAAACAGCATTCGACGACACTATCAGCATACAAAAACAAGGCATTAAAACCGCGATAAAACACATGATTGCCCAGTTACCGTTAGCCGATCGTAAAAACCTTGAGTCGGGGGAGATCCACTTCTATCAAGAAAGGACGTATACCATCGCGACGGATTTTTTTTCGCCGCCCGCCCTCACTTCAAAAAGCAAAAAAATGCTGATCAAAGTCGGACGCGATAACCCTCCAATCGTGTATGAAGTTGATCTGGCAAAAGGTGCTATCGCCCGGGGAAAACTGTCGCTGACAGAGTTCCGTAACGCCAACAGGCTCCATAGAACAGAGGAGTTCAACATCGGCGATGCCGAACGCCCAGCGCGGTTGGACGCAACTCCCGGCAGTGCGTTGCCACCACAGAGTTTTTCCAGCGTCAGGACGCAGGATATCGCCGATGCGTTTGTCGAGGCCTTTGACCTGGATAACGCAGACGTGCTCAAACAGGCGCGGGGGGTCACCACCTTTGACGAGGAGCAAGCCTCGCGAGACAAGGTCAATGAATTGCTGTTGAACCTGATTCCGCTGAGATCGGCCATTGTCAACTTTCAACAGGGCAACTACGCCGACGGCGTGATGGATTTGGGGCTGGACCTGCTGGGTTTTCTGACCGCAGGCGCGGCAACGTCTGCCAGGGCAGGGAAAGTGGTATCGACGGCAACGTCCAGCACGGCCAAGGCACTGGGACTGGCAAGAGCGATTGGCGTCAGCGCTATCGAGGCCCTGAACCCTCTGAGCGGCGTAGGAGACTTGCTGATGGGCACAGCGCGACTCGCCAAAACGGGCGCCAAGGGAGCAGCCCATAAGATACAAGCGCTGCGGGGCAGCGCAGACAGCTATGACTTGGTGGCCGCCAGCCAAAAATACGACGCTGCAGCAACAGGCACATTCAAGTACGCCGACCAATCCGGCGACACGCTCGCGGTGCAGCAACAGGGCAAATGGTACGCCTACGATGAAGGTGCCCAACAGGCCTATGGCAGCCCTCTTGAAGATTTCACCCCCTTGAACACGTTGATGCCAGTCAATCGTGATTGGCTCACCCTGCATCATCCACACTCTCGGCGCTACAACCCGCTGCAACGAATCTGGCGCAAGGTCTACCCAGCGGCCCCACCACCGCCGCCAAAAGCACTACCCACTGGGGATTACGCACTCAGCATGAAGGGAAAATGGCAGGGTGAGCACTTCTCAAGCCAAAATGCGTTAGTCGATACCGCGTTGAAATTTGAGAGCGATATGCATGCCTACTTCAACTCGGCAAATGCAGGCAACATCCCACCACGGCCTGCGATTCCATCTATCCCCACCCCCGTTCCATCATCAGAGGTAATCACCAAAGGATTACAGGCATCCGATGGCCTGGTGTTTGGAGAGAACCATGGAGAAAGGGCCAGCTTCCAACTCCTCTACGACAACATGGATTTATTCGTTCGGCAAAAAGTAAAAAGGGTCTATATCGAAGGCGTGGCGGATTACCCTTCAGGCATCAGGGACGACGGTATTGGCTGGCTTGGGGATACAAACCAGAAACGCACCCAACCGAACTTTGAAGAACTTAAACGCAAGTTCGAAGAAAATGGCATAGAGGTGCTTCCTCTGGACCATGTCTATTTAACACAACGATATAACCCAACACTCTCCACAAAAGAATACAGCGTTGCTGATGCCAAGGAGCGGCTCGAACGATTCAACTATTACGCCGCACAAACCATCAAGGCAACCAGCGGCGGTGAGAAGTGGATCGCCTTGGTCGGCCGGTTCCATACAAATACCCAGTTGGGGGTGCCCGGCATGGCTGAATTGACTGGAGGCCTGAGCATCGGCATTTTTCCAAAAAAAATGACCGGTCCCAGCGATGGATTGACCAATACGTTTGTTGTGCCACCGGGCCACGTACCGGGTCCGACGACTCCGATGGGAGACCTGACAATCTCGTTTCAGGTCAGGCACCCCCAGCCTTGATCAGCATATAGATATGAAACACAGGTCCTACGCCGGACCTGTATTTCAGATGATTCTACCCGCGCATTACTTGTCCTTGAACTCTGGAGTGCGCTTGGCCACGAACGCGGCCATGCCTTCCTTCTGATCCTGAGTGGCAAAGGCTGCGTGGAACACCCGGCGCTCAAAACGCACACCTTCCGAAAGGCTGACTTCAAAAGCGCGGTTCACGCTTTCCTTGACCATCATGCTGATCGGTACCGATTTGCTGGCGATCAGCGCCGCAACCTTGAGCGCCTCGTCCAGCAGTTCGTCCGCCGGCACAATCCGCGCGACGATGCCGCAACGCTCGGCCTCCACCGCATCGATAAAACGCCCGGTCAGGCACATTTCCATGGCCTTGGCCTTGCCCACCGCACGGGTCAGGCGCTGGGTGCCGCCCATGCCCGGCAGGACGCCGAGGTTGACTTCCGGCTGGCCGAACTTGGCCGTATCGCCGGCCAGGATAAAGTCGCACATCAACGCCAGTTCGCAGCCGCCACCCAGGGCAAAACCGTTGACCGCCGCGATGATCGGCTTGCGGCGGTTGGCCACACGGTCGCTGTCGCTGAACAGGTCGTCGAGGTAGATCTGCGGGTAGGTCAGCTCGGCCATTTCCTTGATATCGGCGCCAGCGGCAAAGGCTTTCTTGGAGCCGGTCAACACGATGCAGCCGATCTCGGGATTGGCTTCCAGGCTGTCCAGGGCCTGGTTCACTTCGCTGACCAATTGCGCGTTCAAGGCATTCAGCGCCTGGGGGCGATTGAGGGTAATCAGCCCGACACGGCCTTGAACGTCGAGCAAAATGGTTTCATAACTCATTGATCCGTTCCTCTTCAAAGATTGCGCGAAATGACCATGCGCTGAATATCACTGGTGCCTTCATAAATCTGGCAGACCCGCACATCACGGTAGATCCGCTCCAGCGGGAAGTCGCTCAGGTAACCGTATCCGCCCAGGGTTTGCAAGGCGGCAGAACAGACTTTCTCAGCCATTTCCGAGGCAAACAGCTTGGCCATGGACGCCTCCACCAGCGCAGGCTTGCCGCTGTCGCGCAGGGCGGCGGCGTAGTGCACCATCTGCCGGGCCACGGCGATCTGGGTGGCCATGTCCGCCAGGCGAAACGCCACGGCCTGATGCTCGATCAGCGGCTTGCCGAAGCTTTCCCGCTCGCGGGCGTAATCACGGGCCGCTTCAAACGCGGCGCGGGCCATGCCCACCGATTGCGAGGCAATGCCCACGCGACCGCCCTCAAGGTTAGCCAGGGCGATTTTGTAGCCTTCGCCCTCCTCGCCCAGGCGGTTGGCGACCGGCACCTTCACATCCTCAAACAGAATCTGGCAGGTGTCGGATGCATGCTGGCCAAGCTTGTCCTCGACCCGCGCGACGGTGTAGCCAGGCGAGTCGGTGGGCACGATAAACGCGCTGATCCCACGCTTGCCGGCCGCAGGATCGGTCACGGCAAACACAATCACCACCCCGGCGTTCTGCCCGGAGGTGATGAACTGTTTGCAGCCATTGAGCACGTAGTGATCGCCCTCCAGGCGCGCGCGGGTCTTCAGGCTGCTGGCATCGGACCCGGCCTGGGGCTCGGTCAGGGCAAACGCACCGAGCATCGCGCCGCTGGCCAGGGGCTTGAGGAATTGCTCTTTCTGCTGGTCATTGCCGAACTTGAGGATGGGCACGCAGCCCACCGAATTGTGCACGCTCATGATGGTCGAGCAGGCGCCATCACCGGCCGCAACCTCTTCCAGGGCCATGGCATAGGCCAGGTACCCAGTGTCGCAGCCGCCCCACTGTTCCGGCACGAGCATGCCGAAAAAGCCCAGCTCGGCCATCTCAGCGATAGCCTCCCTGGGGAAGCGATGCTCGCGGTCCCACTCGGCAGCGAAAGGTTTGAGCCGCTCCTGGGCGAATTGCCGGGCCGCGTCGCTGATTTGCAGTTGTTCGTCATTGGGCAACATATAGCTTCCTTAATCCAGGCACTCGACGGCCATGGCCGTGGCTTCACCGCCGCCGATGCAGATGGCGGCAACGCCGCGCTTGAGGCCCCGCTGGCGCAGCGCCGAAAGCAGGGTCACGAGGATCCGCGCACCGGATGCGCCAATCGGATGCCCCAGGGCGCACGCGCCACCGTGGACGTTGACCTTGTCGTGGGGGATTTCCAGCTTGCTCATGGTCACCAGGCTGACCACGGCAAAGGCCTCGTTGATCTCGAACAGGTCGACGTCACCCAGGCTCCAGCCGGTCTTGCTCATCAGCTTGCGAATCGCCCCCACTGGCGCCACCGGGAACAGCCCCGGCTCATCGGCAAAGGCCGCGTGGCCGTGGATCACTGCCAGGGGCTTGAGCCCGCGCTTTTGCGCTTCGGACTGGCGCATCAAAAGCAAAGCCGCCGCACCGTCGGAGATCGAGCTGGAGTTGGCCGCCGTCACCGTGCCGCCTTCGCGGAACGCCGGCTTCAAGGTGGCGATCTTGTCCAGGCGCGCCTTGGGCGGCTGCTCGTCGTCAGTGATGGTCTTTTGTTCCTTGCCCACGGTGACCTGCACCGGGACGATCTCGGCGCTGAAGCGCCCGGCACTGATCGCCTGCTGCGCGCGGGTCAGCGAGGCAATGGCAAAGGCATCCTGGGCTTCGCGAGTAAAGCCATTGGCTTCGGCACAATCCTCGGCAAAGGTGCCCATCAGGCGGCCCTTGTCATAGGCGTCTTCGAGGCCATCGAGGAACATATGGTCCAGGACCCGGCCATGGCCCATGCGGTAGCCGCTGCGCGCACGGTCCAGCAGGTAAGGCGCGTTGGACATGCTCTCCATGCCGCCTGCAATCACCACCTGCACGCTGCCGGCCAGCAGCGAGTCATGGGCGAGAATCGTCGCTTGCATGCCCGAACCGCACATCTTGTTGAGGGTGGTACAACGTGTCGATTTATCCAGGCCGGCCCCCAGCGCCGCCTGGCGTGCCGGCGCCTGGCCGAGACCTGCGGGCAGCACGCAACCGAACAGCACTTCATCCACGGCGTCGTGGGCGATACCGGCGCGCTCGACGGCGGCGCGAATCGCGGCGGCGCCCAGTTGCGGCGCGGTCAGGCCCTTGAGTTCGCCCTGGAAGCCGCCCATGGGTGTACGTACGGCGCTGACAATAACAATCGGGTCGTGGAGCTGAGTCATGACAAATCCTCCTTACTTGGCCGCCATGCGCAAGGCACCGTCAAGACGGATCACCTCGCCATTGAGCATGCTGTTTTCAATGATGTGCCGGACCAGCGCGGCGTACTCGGCCGGCTTGCCCAGGCGTGGCGGGAACGGCACACCGGCGGCCAGGGCATCGCGAACTTCCGGGGTCATGCCGGCCATCATCGGCGTTTCAAAGATGCCCGGGGCGATGGTCATCACGCGGATGCCGAAGCGCGCCAGTTCACGGGCGGCCGGCAGGGTCAGGCTGGCAATCGCGCCCTTGGACGCCGCATACGCAGCCTGGCCGACCTGCCCGTCGAAGGCCGCCACCGAAGCGGTGTTGATGATCACGCCGCGCTCACCGTCGGCATCGGCCGGGGTTTCGGCAATCGCCGCTGCCGCCAGGCGCAGCAGGTTGAAACTGCCGACCAGGTTGACGTTGATCACCTGGGCAAAGCTGGCCAACCCATGCGGGCCGTTCTTGCCGAGGATTTTCTCGCCACGCACCACGCCCGCGCAGTTGACCAACCCATGCAGGCCGCCAAACGCTGCAACCGTTGCTTGTACTGCCGCTTCGGCGGCGGCTTCCTGGCTGATATCCGCCACCACGCTGCGCGCCTGCGCGCCCAGCTTTGCAGCCTGGGCCGCCACGGCGTCGGCGTTCAGGTCCACCAGCATCACCTTGGCGCCCGCCGCCACCAGCATCTGGGCAGTGGCCGCGCCGAGGCCCGAAGCGCCACCGCTGACCATAAACACCTTGTTTTCAATCTGCATCATTGTTTCCTTGAAGAGGGATCAAGCCGTGGTCGCTGCCTGGACCTTGGCGATTTCCTGGTTACGCAAAATAAACCGTTGCAGCTTGCCGCTCGGGGTCTTGGGCAAGTCGCTGACAAATTCGATTTCCCGTGGGTAGGCGTGGGCCGCCAGGCGCTTGCGCACATGCTGGCGCAGTTCTTCGGCCAACTCGGCATCGGCGCGGTACTGGCTGTTGATCACCACGAAGGCCTTGACCAACTCGGTACGCTCGGCGTCCGGCTTGCCGACCACCGCGGCTTCGATCACTGCCGGGTGCTCGACCAAGGCGCTTTCCACATCGAACGGCCCCACGCGGTAGCCGGAAGTGGTGATCACATCGTCACTGCGCCCGACAAAACTGATGCTGCCATCGGGGTTCAACTCCACGGTGTCGCCGCTCAAGTAGTACTTGCCGACGAAGGCCTTGGTCTTGACCCCGTCGTAGCCTTCGAACCAGCACATGGGTGACTGCTCCCGGTCGATCGCCAGGATGCCCGGCTGGCCGGCTGGCAATTCCTGGTGGTTGTCGTCCAGCACCACGATGCGGTGCCCCGGCGAGGCAAAGCCGGCCGAGCCGACATGCACCGGGTGTTCCAGGCCGTGGTGGTTGCACAGGACCATGCCCAGTTCGGTCTGGCCGTAGTGGTCGTGGATAGTCACACCCAGGTTATCGGCAAACCAGCGGATCACTTCCGGGTTCAACGGCTCGCCAGCGCTGCTGACAATGCGCAACCGGCCCTTGATCGAGCGTGCGAACTGCTCGCCACCGGCAATCAGCAGGCGGTAGGCCGTGGGCGAGCCGGTCAGGTTGGTGATCCCGTATTTGTTGATGACCCGGCAGGTGCTTTCCAGGGTGAACGGGCCATCGTAGAAGGTGATCGGATGCCCCATGGACAGCGGCCCGGTCACACCGAAGTAGATGCCATAGGCCCAGCCCGGATCGGCGACGTTCCAGAACGCATCTTCGGGGCGCAGGTCCACCGCGTCACGGGTGTAGCTCTGGAACGCGACCAGGGCCTTGAGCGGCACGGCCAGGGCCTTCGACGGGCCGGTGGTGCCAGAGGTGAACATCAGCAGGAACGGATCGTCTGCGCCCAGCAACACCGGTTCGCACACATTCGAATAGTTGGGCAACTCGGCCCAGAAGCTGAAATCGCCGCGCACAATGCCTTCGCCCTTGGCGCCGGCCACGGTGACGATGGTCGGGCAGTCGGTGACTTCGGCCAGCTTGCTGCGGTTGACCGCGTCGGTCACCACCAGCGCCGCGCCGGAGCTGTTCAAGCGGTGTTCGATGGCCTTGGGGCCGAACGCGGTGAACAGCGGCTGGTAGACCGCGCCGATGCGCCAGGTGGCAAGCACCGTCACCAGCAATTCAGCAGTGCGCGGCAACAGGCCGGCCACCTTGTCGCCACGCTTGACGCCCTGGGCCAGGAGGAAGTTGGCCAAACGCGCGGCCTGATCTTGCAACTCGCTGAAGGTGACGGTGGCGCTGCGACCATCCTTGCCCTCCCAGAACAAGGCAATGCGCCCCGGCAGCACGTGCCGGTCACAGCATTCGACGCAGGCATTGAGCCCTTGCAGGTGGCCGGCCAGTGCGGCCTCGACGGTTTGCTGGTAGTTGAACTGGGTGGTCGCAGCCAAATAATCGCGCATCGTGGCAAATCCCTGTGTCTTTTGTTGTTTTGGGGGGCGTGCTTTTGCGGGGTGAAGCTGCGCAAATAGTGGCGCCAGAGCGGCGCATGGACAATGGTCAAAGCTTTCAATGTGGCTGACTGGTTTGGCCAATGGCGCCGTGGAACAAACCGTTGCGTCATAGAGGCCAACAATCAGCCGGTCAACCCAAGCGATTGGACGCCCCGCCCACCAGCTTCTAATCTGAGGGCCTGCGCCACCGAAGAAGCCCCCTCGATGATTGTTCGCCCCAAACCCAACCTGTTCGGCATCCTGTTCTCCCTCAAGGGCTCGATTGCCAAGCGCATTGCCCTGCGCAGCCTGCTGGTCACGCTGCTGGCCTCGGTGATCGTGTTGGTGGAAACCCTGCACCCGGCCTATTTCTCCAAGGTCAACGCCACGCCGTTCACCCTGCTGGGGCTGTCGCTGTCGATCTTCATGAGTTTTCGCAACAACGCCTGCTACGACCGCTGGTGGGAAGGCCGCAAGCAATTGGGGCAGATGGTCATTGAAATCCGCTCGCTGATCCGTGAGAGCCAGGTTTTTACCCTGCCCGGCGAGCGCGAAGGCCTGTTGCGCGGCCTGTGCGGCTTTGCCCACGGCCTGGTGGCGCGCCTGCGCCTGGAAGACGAAGCCAGTGCCATCAAGCCGTGGATCAACGTGGAACCCCGCCACCCGAACCCGCCCGACCGCATCCTGCAAACCCTCGGGGCCCACTGCTCGGACGCCGCGCAACAGGGGCGGATCAGCGACTGGCGCTACACCCAGCTGGAAACCCGCCTGGTCGGCCTGAGCCAGGTACAGGCTGCCTGCGAGCGGATCAAGAGCACGCCGCTGCCCTTCCCCTACACCTTGCTGCTGCACCGCACCATCTATCTGTTCTGCATCCTCCTGCCGTTTGCCATGGCCGAGCCCCTGGGCTGGCTAACGCCGATTTTCACCGCCATTGTCAGCTACACCTTCTTTGGCCTGGATGAGATCGGCGACGATCTCGAAGACCCTTTTGGCTTCGATGAAAACGACCTGCCGTGCAATGCCATCGTGCGTACCCTGGAGCGGGAGATCCTCGCGGCTCTCGGCGAAACCACCCTGCCGGCGCCCCTGGAGCCCGTGGACTACGTGCTGACGTGACACAGGTTTGACACTCGTCGGTGTCTGACCGAAGCTGACCACTTTGCACTAGCTGCCCAGCTTTCGGACGCCTGCATGTCAAAGTCACGCCGTTACGCGATCATCGGCCTGAGCGCCCTGTTGTTTGTCGCACTGATCTTTTGGTATTTCTCCCGCACCCCCAGCGTGTCCGTCCCGCCGGCTGTTGCCCACGGTTACTCCAAGGCCCTGAAACAGGCACATAACGGCGAGCCTGGCGCCGCGCGCGTGTTGTATCAGCAACTGGGCCGGCCGGACCTCTCCGACATCCGCCGCGCCGCCCTGCACGGCGAATTGCACAACTACCCAAGCCCCCAGGCCTTGAAGCTGGCGGACAAGGACCTGAGCCACGAATCCCCCCTGGTGCGCCAGGCGGCCATCGCCAGCATCGTCGGCCTGGTGCCCAGCGGCCAGCGCACCCTGTTGCTCGGCCCATTGCTCGATGATGACGAACAAAGCGTACGGTTTGCCGCCGCCAATGCCCTGCTGGGCCTGTCGCCCGACACCCTGGGCCTGTACTTCGGCCCCTTGCAACTGGTGCTGGATGAATATGTGAAGTACCTCAAGGCCCAGCCTGAAAGCCCCGAAGGCTGGATCCAGCTGGCACGCCTGTACATTCACAGCGCCCTGCTGCCCGAGGCGCAACATGCGCTGGAACAGGCATTGCGCCTGGATCCGCAGAACCTGCCGGCAGTGGTCGCGCGCATCGAGCTGCTGGACAAACAGGGCAAGGTCGATGACTCGCGCCAGGTGCTCGCCACCCAGTTGCAAGCCCACCCCGAGTCAGCCTACCTGCAACATGCCCTGGGCATGTGGCTGCTGCACCATGGCGAGCGCGAGTACGCGCTGCTGGGCCTGTCCAAGGCGGTGGAGCTGGAACCCGACAACCAGGATTACCGCTACGACCTGGCCACCACCCTGCACGACCAGGAGGAACTGGAAGCCGCCCAGCGCCAGTTGGAAGAAATCGTCCAGCGCCACCCGGCCAACCGCAAGGCGCGGGTGCTGTTGATCAACTATTGGAAAGAAAGCGGCCAGTTGCAGAACGTGCAGGTGCTGTTGGCCCAGCTGGAGCAGCAAAACCCGGACGATCCGGCCCTGCAACAAGGCCTGTGACGCGCGCCAGGCATTGAAATCTGTGGACTGCCTTGCACAAAAACAAGAAAACGTTGAACCGCCCCACAGCCCAACGGTCAAGTGAATATGGCGCGCCTTGACCGGCGCGCCCCTCAACTTATACGTGACCCGAGGGCACTTCTTGTCTACATCCAAAGAGCTGTTCACAGCAAAGGCGGCCACCGGCATCGAAGGTCTTGATGACATTCTTGCCGGGGGGCTATCGCGTAGCCATCTGTTCCTGCTCGAAGGTGAGCCCGGCACCGGCAAGACCACCGTGGCCCTGCAGTTTCTCCAGGCCGGCGCCAAGGCCGGGGAACGATCGCTGTATATCACCCTGTCGGAAACCGAGCGCGAGCTGCGCCAGGGCGCCAAGTCCCACGGCTGGGACCTGGATGAGCACATCCATATCTTTGAACTGACCCCACCTGAAAGCCTGCTCAATGCCGAGCATCAGCAAAGCCTGCTGTACTCCTCCGACCTCGAGCTGGGCGAGGCCACCCGGCAGATCTTCGAGGTGGTAGAACGGGTCAAGCCCACCCGCGTGGTGATCGACAGCCTCTCGGAAATCCGCCTGCTGGCCCAAAGCTCGTTGCGCTATCGAAGGCAGATCCTGGCGATCAAGCACTACTTTGTGCGCTACGAAGCGACCGTGCTGCTGCTGGACGACCTGACCACCGAATCCCTGGATAAAACCGTACACAGCGTGGCCCACGGAGTGATCCGCCTGGAAGAACTGACCCCCAACTACGGCGCGGAACGACGCCGGGTACGGGTGGTGAAGTACCGTGGCCAGAAGTACCGGGGGGGCTTTCACGACTTCACCATTATGGAAGATGGCGTGCATGTGTTCCCCCGCCTGGTGGCGGCCGAGCACCGCAGCGGTTACAGCCGTCAGACCCTGACCAGCGGCATTCGCGAGATGGATGCGCTGCTCGGCGGCGGGATCGAGACCGGCTCCAGCACCCTGATCCTCGGCCCTGCCGGTACCGGCAAATCCTTGATCTCGATGATCTTCGCTGCCGCAGCAGTGGCCCGTGGCGAAAAGGCCGCGCTGTTTATCTTCGATGAAGAGCTGGGCCTGCTGTTCGACCGCATGAAAAACATGGGCATTGACCTGGCCGCCCTGCAAGCCACCGGCAACCTGCTGATCGAGCAGGTGGATGCCGCCGAGCTGTCGCCCGGCGAGTTTTCCCACCGGGTGCGGCGTTGCGTGGATGAGCGCCAGATCAAGACCGTGGTCATCGACAGCATCAACGGTTACCAGGCAGCGATGCCTGAGGAAAACGCCCTGGTGCTGCACATGCACGAGCTGTTGCTGTACCTCAACCGCCGTGGCGCAGCGACCTTCATGACCGTGGCCCAGCACGGCCTGGTCGGCGACATGCAAGCGCCGGTGGATATCACCTACCTGGCAGACACGGTGATCCTGTTGCGCTACTTCGAAGCACTGGGCAAGGTACGACGGGCAATTTCCATCATCAAGAAACGCACCGGCAGCCATGAATCGACCATCCGCGAATACCGCATCGCCAGCCGTGGCATGACCATCGGCGAACCCCTCGAAGCCTTCCAGGGCGTGCTGCGCGGAGTGCCCACCTACATGGGTGCCGGCAAGCCGCTGCTCAAGGATGAGAGCTTGTGAGTAGCCTGCCGGCCGTTTCCGAGCGCGCGATCATTCTCGCGCCCTTGGGACGGGACAGCTCGCTGGCGCTGATGATGCTCAACGAGGCAGGTTTCAGCGGTATCGCCGCCCCCAACCTGCCCATGCTCTGCGACGAACTGGAACAGGGCGCGGGCCTGCTGATCATCGCCGCCGAAGCCTTGCACGGGGCCGCCTGGACGACCTCGACAGCCTGATCGACCTGGGCGTGACCTCGGCCAACCGCGCCGCCGGCCTGACCCACCGCCTGCTGGCGTTTTCCCGCCGCCAGTCGCTGGACTCCAAGCCGGTGGAGATCAACCAGTTGGTGACGTCCATGGGCGAATTGCTGCAACGCAGCCTCAACGAAAGCATCGTGCTGGAGATGCAATTGAGCGGGCAGCTGTGGACCGCCGAAGCCGACCCCAACCAGCTGGAAAGCGCCCTGCTCAACCTGGCGCTCAATGCCCGCGACGCCATGCCTGACGGCGGTCGACTGGTGGTCGAAACGCGCAATCGCCACCTCGATAACGTGTTCACCGCCGCCTACGGCACCCTGACCCCGGGCGACTACGTGGAGCTGAACGTCAGCGACACCGGCTGCGGCATGCCGGAAAACGTGATCAGCCGCGCCTTCGACCCGTTCTTCACCACCAAACCCATCGGCCAAGGCACCGGCCTGGGCCTGTCGATGATCTACGGCTTCGCCCGCCAGTCCCGTGGCCATGTGATCATCCACAGTGAGGTCGGCAAAGGCACCACGGTGAGCCTGTTCCTGCCCAGGTTTGTCGGTGAAGTCACTGCCGATGCCCCGCAGGACCCGGCCTTGCTGCCGTTTGCCAACGCCGGCGAGTGTGTGCTGATTGTCGAGGATGACCCGGCGGTACGGGTGTTGGTGAGCCAGGTACTGAGTGAGCTGGGCTATGCCTTTGTCGAGGCGGGAGATGCCGACAGTGCGCTACCGATTATCGAATCCAGTCAGCGCATTGACCTGATGATCAGCGATGTGGGCTTGCCGGGCATGAACGGCCGCCAATTGGCGGAGATCGGCCGGCAGATCCGTCCGGACCTGAGGGTGTTGTTCATTACCGGCTATGCCGAGCACGCGGCGGTGCGCGGCGGGTTCCTGGACCCGGGCATGCAGTTGATCACCAAGCCCTTTACCTTCGACCTGTTGACGGCGAAGGTGCGGGAGATGATTCAGGCCTGACATGCGGGGGCATTTGCAAAAAACGCTCCCGCATCGCTGCACGGTCAGGGCCTGCCAGCACGCGCCTGAAGCCTCAGGCCAGCAGCCGCTGGATATGCTCATGCAGCGTATCCAGATCAAACGGCTTGGCCAGGATCGGCGCGTTACGGGTGATCGGGCTGTTGCAGTCGAGGATCTCCTGCGGATAACCGCTGATAAAGATCACCTTCAATTCCGGCCGCAGCTTGATCGCAGGCTCAGCGATCTGCACCCCGGAAATCCCGCCAGGCAGTCGATAGTCAGTCACCATCAGGTCCAGGTGCGGCTTGGAAGCGAGGATTTCGAAAGCCTGCTCGCCGTCGATGGCCTTGAGAACCCGGTACCCAAGGCCCGCGAGGTACTCGCCCAGCACGAACATGATCGACTCGTCATCCTCGACGATCAGTACAACATCTTGCGCATCTTCACTCATGGGAAGCCTTTGTCCGGTCAATTGCTGCTGATACGACCATAGGGTCACGCAGAGGTTGCGTCGGGGTGACGATTGATTTCACGCCCCGGCCCCCAGGGGCAGGCACACACGGAACAATGCGCCCTCTCCTATCTGGCTCTCGACTTCAATCGTGCCGCCGTGGGCCGCAACGATCTGTTCGGAGATAAACAGCCCAAGGCCAAGCCCGGCCACCGCATGGTTGGCCGATACGCGCTCGAACTGCTGGAAAATCCGCTTCTGGTTGTCTTCGCTGATACCGATCCCGCGGTCCCGGACTTCCACCCTGGCCTCGCCATGTTCGGCATACACCCGTACCGCCACCGGGCTCTTGGCGCCGTAGCGCAGGGCGTTGGTCAACAGGTTGGACACCACCTGCTCGATGCGAAACTCATCCCACTTGCCCTCCACCGGCTGCGGCGCATCCAGTTGCACCGACGACTCGGCCGCCGCCACTTGCGGGGCAAAGTTCTCCAGCAGGTTACGCACCAACTGCGCCAGGTCGAACTGCCCCGGGCGGATCGACAGCTTGCCGGTGCGGATCCGCGACACATCGAGCATGTCTTCGATCAAGCGGATCAGGCTCTGGATCTGCCGTTCATCGCGATCGACCATGGCGTGCATCTTGTCCAGGGTAAAGGCAGCGGCGTTGTCCCGAGCCAGGTGCATCTTGCGCAACTGGGTCTCCAGGATCAGGCCGTTGAGGGGCGTACGCACCTCATGGGCGACGATGGACATGAAGTCATCGCGCATGCGCACCGCCTGCTCCAGCTCGGCCTGGGTCGCCTGCAGGCGGTTGAGCAACAACTCCTGCTCGCGCCGGCTTTGCTCCAGGGCTTCGACCTGCTGCTTCATGGCCTTGCTCTGGCGGTGCAGGTCGACGAATACATTGACCTTGCTCTTGACCGCGTGGATGTCCAGGGGCTTGTGCAGGAAATCCACCGCGCCACTCTCGTAGCCCTTGAAGGCGTAATTGAGCTCACGACCGGCGGCACTCACAAACACGATGGGAATGTTCTTGGTCTTTTCGGTACCACGCATCATCTCGGCCAGTTCGAAGCCGTTCATGCCGGGCATCTGCACGTCGAGAATAGCCATGGCGAACTCATGCTCGAGCAGCAGCGACAAGGCTTCGTCCGCGCTCAATGCCTTGTAGACCTGGCGGTCCTCGCGCTTGATCAGTGCCTCAAGGGCCAGCAGGTTTTCCGGCAGATCGTCGACGATCAGCAGTTTGGCCTGGATAGTACTTAACATGGGGAAGATTCCAGGGAAGCCAGCAAAGCGCCAATCCGGCTCAAGGTAAGAATTTGGTCAGGTGCATGCAGCGCCAACGCCGCCTTGGGCATCACCGCCACCCGGGCCTCGGCAGGGTCCTGGACCACGGTGGTGCCGCCACGCAGCTTGACGTGGGCCAGGCCACGCGCGCCGTCCTGGTTGGCGCCGGTCAAAAGGATCGCCAGCAGATGCGGGCCATAGGCATCGGCGGCCGACTCGAACAGATAGTCAATGGCCGGGCGTGAGTGATGCACGCGCTCTTCCTGGCTCAAGGACAGGCTGCGGTCCTGCTCCACCGACAGGTGGTAGCCGGGGCCGGCAAAATACAGGGTGCCGGGCTGGATCATCTCCTTGTCCCGCGCCTCCACCACATGCATTGCCACGCGCCGGTCAAACACCTCGGCCAACTGGCTGCGCCGCTCATCCGGCAGGTGCAGCACGGCAATGATCGGCAGGTCGAACCCAGGCGCCAAGGCCCCGAAAATACTCAGCAACGCCTCGACCCCACCGGCGGATGCGCCAACGACAATGGCTTGGACACCCGACACACGGGCCGGGCTGGCAGTTGCTTGGTTCATGATTTGCGGTAGATCCGTTCTTGCTTGACCAGGGGTTCGAATTGCTTGCTGTAGGCGGAGAAATCCAGGGTTTCCTTACTGCCCAGCACCAGGAAGCCGCGATGACACAGCGACTCATGAAACAACCCAAACGCCCGATCCTGCAATTTTTTATTGAAATAAATCAGCACGTTACGACATGAAATCAATTGAGTTTCCGAAAATACGCTATCGGTCGCCAGGCTGTGGTCGGCGAACGTTACGTTCTCACGCAGGGTCTTGTCGAAGATCGCGTAATCGTAGGCTGCCGTGTAGTAGTCGGCAAACGAACGCTGCCCTCCGGCCTGCTGGTAGTTGTGGGTGTAGGCACGCACGTTTTCCAGGGAAAAGATCCCCTGCTTGGCCTTCTCCAGCGAAGTGGGGTTGATATCGGTGGCGTAAATGATAGTGCGTTCCAGCAAGCCTTCCTCGCGCAGCAGGATGGCCATCGAATACACCTCCTCCCCGGTGCTGCAGCCGGCGATCCAGATCTTGATCGACGGGTAGGTCTTGAGCAGCGGCACCACTTCCTGGCGAATCGCCAAAAAGTGCGACGGGTCGCGAAACATCTCGCTGACCGGGATGGTCAGGAACTGCAGCAACTGCATGAACGCCGTGGGATCGTGTAGCACCCGCTCCTGCAAGGCCGAGATGGTCTTGCAGTCGAACTGGCGCAAGGCGTGGGCCACACGGCGCTTGACCGAAGCCCCGGAATAGTCGCGAAAGTCATAGCTGTACTTGAGGTAAATCGCCTCGATCAGCAAGCGCAGTTCAATATCAGTACTTCGATCCACTTAGTGTATTTCCACTTAAATGCGTTCCATCTTGGGCAACCACACCCGGATCAGCGAAAACAGCCGGTCCAGGTCAATTGGCTTGGCCAGGTAGTCGTTGGAGCCCGCCGCGAGGCAGCGCTCCTGATCGTCCTTCATGGCCTTGGCCGTCACTGCGATGATCGGCAACTTGCGCCAGCGCGGGTCCTGGCGGATCAAGGCGGTGGCCTCGTAGCCGTCCATCTCCGGCATCATCACGTCCATCAACACCAGGTCGATATCCTCGACCTCATTGAGCCTCTCGATCGCCTCACGGCCGTTGCGGCCAATGACCACAATCGCGCCCTTGTGCTCCAGGGCGCTGGTGAGGGCGAAGATATTGCGCACATCATCATCCACCAGCAGCACCTTGCGCCCCTCGAAGACCTTGTCGCGGCTGCGGGCGGTCTTGAGCATCTTCTGTCGTTCCTGGGACAGCTGGGATTCGACTTTGTGCAGAAAGAGTGTCACTTCATCCAGCAACCGTTCCGGCGAACGGGCGCCCTTGATGATGATCGAGCGTGAATACTTGCGCAGTTCTGCCTCTTCGTCGCGGGTCAGGTTGCGCCCGGTGTACACAATCACCGGCGGGAACGAGCAGATATCCTCGGTGGCCATGCGCTTGAGCAACTCGTTGCCGAGCATGTCCGGCAGCTTGAGGTCGATGATCATGCAGTCGTACACCGTGCTGCGCAGCAGGTCCAAGGCCTCCTGGGCGAAGCCAACGGCGGTGATTTCGATGTCGTCATCACCGATCAGGCGCGCGATGCTGTCGCGCTGCAAATCATCGTCTTCCACCAGCAGGATGCGCTTGACCTTCTGCGTCAGCTTGGCCTCCAGGCGCGCAAATACGTCCTTGAGCTCTTCGCGGGTGGTGGGCTTGACCGCATAGCCGATGGCGCCCATGTGCATGGCGGCTTCCACGCGATCCTCCACGGAAATCACATGCACCGGGATATGCCGGGTCTCGGCGTGTTCCTTGAGGCGTTGCAGCACGGTGAGCCCGGAGTGGTCAGGCAGGCGCATGTCCAAGAGGATCGCGTCGGGCAGGTACTGTTCGGCGAGGCTATAGCCCTCGTCCGCACCATGGGCCACCAGGCAGTGGTAACCCAGCTCATGGGCCAGGTCGAAGAGGATGCGCGCAAAGTTCGGCTCATCTTCCACCACCAGGATGCAACGGGTAACGAACGGTGCCTGCTCGCGGTCGTCGGCAAAGCGCGGGATCAACGCTTCATCCGCCACCGGCAACGGTGAAACCCGTACCGGCGCCACAGGGGCCGGGGCGGCCACCATGGCCCGCGGCTGCTCGATAAGCGGCGCGTCTTCGTCGCGCTCCACGTACTGCTCTGGCAGCACCAGGGTAAAAATGCTGCCCTGGCCCGGCTCGCTGGTGACGTTGATGTAGCCGCCGAGCAAGGTCGCCAGGTCGCGGGAAATCGACAGCCCCAGGCCGGTGCCGCCATAGCGGCGGTTGGTGGTGCCGTCGGCCTGGCGGAAGGCTTCGAAGATGCTTTGCTGCTGGTCGGGCGCGATGCCAATGCCGGAATCGCGCACGGTAAAGGCAATGCCCTCCCCCGGCTGGCGGGAAATGGTCAGGCTGACCTGGCCCTTCTCGGTGAACTTGACCGCGTTGGACAGCAGGTTCTTGAGGATCTGTTCCAGGCGCTGGCGGTCGGTGAACAGCATCAGCGGCGCGCCGGCCTGCACTTCCACCTGGAAACCCAGCTTGCGGTCGCGGGCCAAAGGCTCGAACATCCCGCGCAGGCCCTCTACCAGGCGTGCCACGCTGGTGTTCTCGGGACGCATATCGAGCTTGCCGGCCTCGACCTTGGCAATGTCCAGGATGTCATTGATCAGGTTAAGCAGGTCGTTGCCCGCCGAGTAAATCGACTCGGCAAACTTGACCTGTTCGGCACTGAGGTTTTCCTCGGAGTTTTCCGCCAGCAGCTTGGCCAGGATCAGCGAACTGTTGAGCGGCGTGCGCAGCTCATGGGACATGTTGGCGAGGAACTCGGACTTGTACTTGCTGGAGCGCTGCAACTCGTCGGCGCGGTCCTCCAGCTCGACCTGCACGCGATTGAGCTCGACGTTCTTGCGGTCCATGGCGTCGCGCTGGTCGGCAAGGATCTGGGTCTGCTCGGCCAATTGCTCGTTGGTCTGCTCCAGCTCCGCCTGCTGGGTTTCCAGGTGCGCCTGGGATTCCTTGAGAATGCGCGACTGCTCTTCGAGTTCCTCGTTGGCGGTCTTGAGCTCTTCTTGCTGCACTTGCAACTCTTCGTTGAGCTGCTGGGTCTCGGCCAGCACTTCCTGCAAGCGCTGGCGATAGCGCGCCGCCTCGATGGAGGTGCCGATATTGCCCGCGATCAGCTCCAGCAGCTCCACATCGCGGTCGTCCAGGGGGCGCAAGAAGCCCAGTTCGATCACCCCATTGACCCGGTCATCATCGCTGGTCGGCACCACCAGCACGCTACGCGGCGCGCCATCACCCAGGCCCGAGCTGACCTTGAAGTAATCCACCGGCACATCGTCCAGGCGAATCAAACGGTGCTGCTGTGCCGCCTGGCCGACGATCCCCTCATCGCGGTGGATCGCCTGCTCCTGCTGCTCCTGCTCCCGGGAAAAGCCATACGCGGCCACGCGCTTGAGGCCGCCGTGTTCTTCGCGCACATACAGCGCAGCCACCACCGAGCCCATGTACTGGGCACAGAATTGCAAAATATTGCGCCCCAGCAGGTTCAGGGTCAGTTGGCCAAGCACCTGTTCGGCCAGCTCGGTCTGCCCGTTGCGCAGCCAGGCCTGCTGTTCCAGGCGCTTGGCGATCTTCATCTGCGAGGCCAGGTTGGCGCTGTAGCTGTCGGAAAGCACCATCAGATTCTTTCTGCCGACGTAGGCCAGGAAACCACTCAGGCCCAGCACAAACAGCAGGTAGAAGGTCACGCTCAGGACTGTGGTGCGAGTCACGTCCTCATTGCGGTCGATGCGAAACTGCTGCTCCATGGCAACCGCGGCGTCGTATTCCTTGCGAATCTCGTCGGTCAGGCGCTTACCCCTCCCGGCTTTCACCGCGCCACGGTAATCACCGTTCTGCCGTTGCAGGTCAATCATCGTCTGGGCGTAGTTGTTCCACTCCAGTTGCAGCGACTCCAGGCGCTTGAGTCGGTCCACTTGCTGGGGGTTATCCGCCACCAGGGCCTGCAAATTGCGCAGGTCGGAAATGATCCGTGGCTTGGCCACTTCGTAGGGGTCGAGAAAATGCTCATCCCCGGTAATCAGGAAACCGCGCATGCCGGTTTCCTGGTCGACGGTCAGTTTCGCGGTTTCATTGAGGTTATTGATCACCCGATCGGTGTGCTCCACCCACTGGATCACCGATAGCAGGTAGGTGATCAGGCACACGAAAAACACCGCGCTGAGCACACCCACGCCCAATGGCAAGGCCACGTTACGGCTCAGGAGTTTGCGGAAACTGTTTTCATCGACGGACGATGCGGGAGTCATGGGCGTGCCTTGGCCAAGAGCGGAAAAACCGGGAGTTTGCCCCAAAATCGTCGGTAAGGGCTACGTTTATGACGTATTTCAACGACACACTCAGGACATTGCGCCGGATTATCGGCACAATACCCACCCCGCTTGGGGAACTTGCCGGGATCGACGCAACTCACTAGAGGATGGTCTCGTTAACACCATCATCTGGGAACCCTCATTATGTCCGCTGCCTCCACCATCCTTGTCGTCGAAGACGATGCCATCGTGCGCATGTTGATCGTCGATGTGCTCGAAGAACTGGAGTTCAAGGTGCTCGAGGCTGAACACGCCGAAGCCGCCCTGGTATTCATAGAAGACAACACCCGTGTGATCGACCTGATGATGACCGACTGGGGCCTGCCGGGCATGAATGGCAAGGAGCTGGCGCAGCGAACACGCACATTGCGCCCAAGCCTGCCCATCCTGCTTGCCAGTGGCTATGCCGAAAACATTGAGCTGCCCGCAGGTGTGCAGATGATTGCCAAGCCATTCTCCATCGATCAACTGCGCGATAAAGTCAAAAGCATGCTGGGTTGACTCACCCCCCCTGTATCCCCGCAAACAAACCGTGATTGCCCCCACACAAAGTCATTAATTCGTTCGAATGACTAGCGAGTCTGAATTTAACTGCTAGCTTCAAACGACATGTCCTACCAGGCTTTCGAATAAGGACTACCGGCAGCCCTACGAAAGCGCTATCGGGTCAGTGACCAAGGAACTGGGGAATCATCATGTTCACAGCACCGCGACTTCCAGCATGTATGTTGGCCGCTTTACTGTTGCCCGCGTGTTCTGCCCAGGCCGATAACGCCGAAACCGCCAACAAGAGCAACAACCCGCTCAACATGGCACCCGGCGCCAACTTGCAGGACTACTACACCCCCAGGCTGTACGACACCAATGCCCATACCAATGACGTGTTGCTGCGCGGCACCCTGCCCATTGCCCCCTCGGACTTTATCGGCGTGCCCCAACTGCTGCGCGCCACCCTGCCCCTGAGCACTCGCCCCGATCCCCATAGCGGCTACAGCACCGGCATCGGTGACCTGAACCTGTTCGATATCTTCCTGCTCAAGACCGAAGGTGTGCAGTTGGGCATCGGCCCGCAGCTCACCGCGCCGACTGCCGAGCACGATGAACTGGGCACCGGCAAATGGCAGGCCGGCCTGGCAGCCGTGGCCATCGACGCCTCGCCCCGTGGCCTGCTGGGCGCGCTGGTGCAGTACCAGAGCTCGTTCGCCGGCGACCGCGACCGGGCCCACGTGGAAAGCGCGACCTTCCAGCCCTTCATCATCCATAACCTGCCCAAGGGCTGGTACCTGCGCTCCACGGGCACCTGGACCTTCGACCTGAAGAACGACACCCACTACATCCCCATCGGCTTTGGTGCGGGCAAGGCCTGGAAAGCCGGCAGCAATATTCTCAACGCCTACGTCGAGCCGCAGTGGACGGTGGCGCGCAAGGGCGATGGCCTGCCGCAGTTCACCCTGTTCGCCGGGATCAACGTGACTTTCGGGAAATAAGGACGATTTATGCAGGCCCTGATGCGCAATGCCGGCTTCACCCTCCTGGCTCTGTCCGCCAGTTGTGGCGTGGGCGTGCACGCCCAGACCCTCGACACCCGCATCGGCCCGATCACCATGGAGGGCGAATTGCCCGCCCACAGTGAAATCGCCAAGCTGTACGGCGAGCTGGATTTCCAACAGGCCACCCAGAGTTTTCTCTGGGCTCTGCCGCTGGTGTCCTACGCCCAATGGCAGGACGAATTCAGTACCAAGCTCGGCGCGCGCAGTGGCGACCTGATGGTGCTCACCACCTACGAAGACAAGCTCGGGGTGATCACGGCCAATGCCACCACCCCGTATATCCTGGGGTTTGTCGACCTCAACGAGACCGGCCCGCTGGTGATCGAGTTGCCACCGGGGCCTACCGCCGGCGGCATTGGCGACTTCTGGCAGCGCGCAATCATCGATATGGGCCAGACCGGCCCGGACCAAGGCAAGGGCGGCAAGTACCTGGTGCTGCCACCGGGCCACGAACCGCCCGCCGATGCGGGCAAGTATTACCTGGCCAAGTCGCAAACGATGAACGTGCTGGTGGGCTTTCGCGTGCTCGACCCCGACCCGGCCAAGGGCAAGGCCCTGGTCGAGCAATTTCGCATGTACCCCTACGCCCAGCGCGCCAACCCTGGCAAAACGCGCTTGCTGTCACCCGCTGGCAAGCCGTGGTCCGGCACCCAGCCGCGCGGCATGGCGTACTGGGAGCGCCTGCACGGGATCATCCAGAAGGAGCCAGTCAACGAGCGCGACCGTTTCTACATGGCCATGCTCGCCAGCCTGGGCATTGAGAAAGACCGGCCGTTCAACCCCAACGAGCACCAGCGCCAGGCCCTGGAGCAAGGTGCGCAGATGGGCGAGTTGATCGCCAAGGCCAACGCCTTCGCCAAGCGCTTCCCCCAGGCCCAGTACTGGCCGGACCGCCAGTGGGATACGGTGCTGAACATCGCCGACCCCTCCCAGCGCGTGACCTTCTACGACCAATTATGGGAGCGCAGCGCCTGGTTCTATGAAGCGGTGACCAACACCAAGGGCATGGTCTCCAAGACTCCGGGCCTGGGCCAGACCTATCTCGGCGCCTACACCGACCAGAAGGGCCAATGGCTCGATGGCGCCAAGCACTACAAACTGCACGTGGGCGCCAACCCACCGGCCAAGCAGTTCTGGTCGATGACGGTGTACGACATCGACAGCCGCTGCCTGATCGACAACCCGCAACGCAAGGCCGACCTGTCTTCTCGCCAGGACCTGAAGAAAAATCCCGACGGTTCGGTGGATTTGTACTTTGGCCCCACCGCGCCAAAAGACTTCGAGAACAACTGGGTGCAAACTCTGCCGGGCAAACACTGGTTCAGCTACTTCCGCTTGTATGCCCCTACCGAGGCCTACTTCGACAAGCGCTGGAAGCTCGACGACATCACCCCTGTTCCCTGACGGTTTGAAGGAAGGACGCACCAACATGATTGGAAAACCGACGCGCCTGCTGCTGGCGAGCCTCTCGATACTGCTGAGTACCGGCGCCTGGGCGGACTTTACCGCCTCCCCCGGCGAAGCCCGGGCCATTGCCAAGGAAGCGTACCTGTATGGCTTCCCGGTAGTGGAAATGTACAAGACCCTCTACACCCAGGCGGTGGACAAGGGCGGCGCCAACTTCAAGGCGCCGTTCAACCACATCGGCAACACCGCCAAGGTTTTCACCCCCAAGGACACGGCCTTCGTCACCCCCAATTCGGACACCCCCTACTCCTTTGTCTGGCTGGACCTGCGCCGCGAGCCGATGGTGCTGACCCTGCCGAAAATCGAGGACAACCGCTATTACTCCGTGCAGTTGATCGACCTCTATACGCAGAACTTCGCCTACCTGGGCACCCGCAGCACCGGCAACAATGGCGGGCACTACATGGTCGCCGGGCCCGACTGGAAGGGCCAGCAACCGGTGGATGTGGACCGTGTGGTCTACAGCGAAAGCAATATCGCCTACGCCCTGTATCGCACCCAGTTGTTCGATGACAAGGACCTGGCCAAGGTCAAGCAGATCCAGGCCGGCTACAAGGTCCAGCCCCTGAGCGGCTACGTCAAACAGGCAGCGCCGGCCAAGGTGGCGAAGATCGAGTGGCCCAAGCCGGTCGCCGAGATGAGCGACAGCCCGCAGTTGTTCCGCTACCTGAACTTCATGCTGGCCTTCGCCGCGCCCCAGGACAGTGAAAAAGAGCTGCTGGCGCGTTTTGCCAAGATCGGGATCGCCCCTGGCGCGCCGTTCAAGGTTGCCCAGTTGAGCGCCGAACAACGCAGGGCCCTGGAAGACGGGATCGCCGATGGCAAGGCCGAGTTCGCCACCTTCAAGAAAGACAAGGTCGACACCCATCAAGTGGCCAGCGGTGACCTGTTCGGCAGCCGCGACCACCTGCAAAACAATTACCTGTACCGCTACGCCGGTGCCGACATGGGGATTTTCGGCAACTCCACCGATGAGGCCGCCTACATGGGCTACTTCGTCGACAGCGAGGGCAAGCCGGCCAACGGCGCCAAGCACAGCTACACCCTGCACTTTGCCAAGGGCCAACTGCCGCCCGCCGACGCGTTCTGGTCACTGACCATGTACAACGGCAAAAACAAGCTGTTGGTGGCAAACCACAAGAAACGCTACCTGATCAACTCGCGGATGTTGCCCCAGCTCAAGCTCGATGCCGATGGCGGCCTGACGCTCAAGGTCCAGCATCACGAACCGCCCAAAGCCGAACAAAGCAACTGGCTGCCAGCACCACCCGGTCCGTTCTACGCCGTACTGCGCATTTACCTGCCCAAGCCTGAGGTGGGTAACGGCCAGTGGAAACTACCGGCGCTGACCCCGGTGAAATAACCGCCCCGACACCCCTGACATCAGGCCCAGACAAGGAGTAGCGCCATGGTTTCACGCAGTCGACTGAGTGCATTCGCCGCCGCCACGCTGGCGCTGGTGCCAGGGATAAGTGTTGCGGACAATGCCAGGGATTGGCAGAACACCCCTACCGACCTGAATATGCTGTTCGGCTACTACAACCGGGTGGACACCAACACCCCCATCGACACCACGCTGCCCATCGATGGCCTGTCGCTCAACGCCGATGTGTACCTGTTGCGCTACGCGCGCTCGTTTGGCATCGACGGGCGTAACAGTGCCATCCAGTTTATCCAGCCCTATGCCGATGTTTCGGCGTCCTTCGATAACGCGCGCTTCTTCGATGGCACCAAGCACAACGGCGGCATGGGCGATGCCCAGGTGGTGTTCGCCCATAACATCTTCGGCGGCCCGGCCCTCACGGCGGCGGAGTTCGCCAGCTGGAAACCCGAGACCTTCCTGACCGGTGCCCTGTGGGTCACCGTGCCCACCGGTGACTATGACAAGGACCGCGTGATCAACATCGGCGCCAACCGCTGGGTGGTCAAGCCAGAACTGGGCTTCGGCACGCCGTTGGGCCCCACTTGGCTTGAGATCAATACCTGGGTCTCGCTGTTTGGCGACAACGACGAGTACCACGGCGACAGCAAGCTGGAGCAAAAGCCGCTGTACGCCATCGAGGGTCACTACAGCTACACCATCAATCGCGCGCTCTGGGCCTCGCTGGATGCCACCTACAGCCGGGGTGGTGAAAGCAAGATCGACGGCATCTGGCAGGACAACAAGCAGGAAAACGGCCTGTTGGGGGCAAGCCTGGGCTTTATGCTCACGCCGCAATTCGGCGGGTTGCTGGCCTATTCCGACACCATTGCCGAGCGACGCGGCTCGCCCGACGTGAACACCTGGACCTTGCGCATGCAATACGTCTGGTAATCGCATTCGTGAGGTACGCCATGTCGCGCTTTCATCGTATGTTGCTGGGCCTGCTGCTCGTCAGCGGCGGTGCGGTGGCCGGCGAACTGGAGCCCAAGGCCCTGGCCGCCCTGGAGCAGATGGGCAGCTATCTGCGCAGCGTGCAGCAGTTACGGCTCGATACCGACAGCCGCACCGACCAGGTCCTGGAGGACGGCCAGGTCATCGAGTTCAATCACCAGACTCACCTGCAGGCCAGGCAGCCCGACAAGCTGCGGGTGCAGGTGGAACGCAATGGCGAGCGCCGCAGCCTGTTCTATAACGGCCAGCGCTTCACACTCTACGACAGCCGCAGCGGCTACTTCACCGAGCAGGCCGCTCCCACGGATATCGCCAGCCTGCTCGCCCAATTGAGTGAACGGTACGGCATCGAACTGCCCCTGGCCGACCTGTTCCGTTGGGACGCCACTACCGCCAAGGCCGCCGGGCTGAGCGACGCACTATGGATCGACAGCCAGACCCTCAATGGCCAGGTATGCGATCACTACGCCTACCGCCAACCGGACATCGACTGGCAACTGTGGGTGCGCCAGGGCCCGCAGCCGCTGCCGTGCCGCCTGGTGATCAGCCGTCGCGACAGCGCCGGGCAGCCGCGCCACAGCGTCGACTATCGCTGGCAGCTGGACGCCCCGAGCAACGACCGCGACTTTGAATTCACCCCGCCAGCCGGTGCCCGGGCAATCCCCCTGGCCCCCGCAGGAGCACAACCATGAAGCCCATGGCGGCGGTGCTCACTGCCAGCTTGCTGCTGACCCTGTTCAACCCGCTGACCGCCCACTCCTGGCAGATGCGCGGCGGTGGTGGCGCACGGACCTTCGTCGTGCCCCATGGCGGTGGCGGTTTCCATCCACCGCCGCCGCACCCGATGCCGGCGCCCCGGCCCATGCCGCCTCATCCCGAGCCACACCCGCAGCCGGGGCCGCATCCGTATCCAGGGCCGCCGCCCGGCCCGCATCCGCCGCCGTATCCAGGGCCGGAACCAGGGCCTGGGCCGCATCCTTACCCGATGCCGCCACCGCCGCCACCACCGCCGCCGGATGATTGGTATCACCCCTGGGCCACGGCCGCCGTGATCGGCGCCACCACCGCGACGATCCTGGCCATCGGCACGCGGGTCAACACGGTGCCGGTCGATTGCGTGTCGGTCATCGCCAATGGCGTGGCCTACCAGCATTGCGGGCCGACCTGGTACCAACCGCAGTACGTCGGCAGTTCCGTGCAGTACATCGTGGTCGCCGCACCCTGGTGATCCAATGCTTCAAGGATGATTGTGATGACAGCGCTCAACGATCTTAACGCCCTGCAAGCCAGCATCGCCGAAAGCGTGCTGGGCCAGGACCAGGTTATCCGGCAGATCCTCCTGGGCCTGCTGGCCAACGGTCACCTGCTGTTGGAAAGCCTGCCGGGGCTGGCCAAGACCCGCACGGTCAAGGCCCTGGCCAGGCACCTCGACGCGCAGATGAGCCGGATCCAGTTCACCCCCGACCTGCTGCCTTCGGACATCACCGGCGCCGAGGTGCTGCACCAGGTGGACGGGCAGAACCAGATCCGTTTCCAGCCCGGCCCCTTGTTCGGCAACCTGATCCTGGCTGATGAAATCAACCGCGCCCCGGCCAAGGTCCAGGCCGCCCTGCTCGAAGCCATGGAAGAGCGGCAAATCACCGTGGCCGGCGCCAGCCACGCGCTGCCCGAACTGTTTATCGTGGTCGCCACCCAGAACCCCATCGAACAGGAAGGCACCTACCCACTGCCGGAAGCGCAGATGGACCGCTTTTTGCTAAAAATCCTCCTCGACTACCCCAGCGCCGACGATGAAAGCCAGGTGCTGCGCTTGCTGCGGGCCGAAGAACAGGCAGGCGACGCCCCTGTCACTCAGGGCTTCAACCTGGCACAAGAGGTGATCTTCGCCGCCCGCCGGGAAGTCAGCGCCGTGCAGGTCGCGCCGGCCATCGACCGCTACCTGATCGACCTGATCAACGCCACCCGCCATCCCGGCGACTACGACCCGGACCTGGCACGCTGGATCAGCCTCGGCGCCAGCCCCCGTGGCGGCATCGGCCTGGACCGCTGCGCACGCGCCGATGCCTGGTTGCAGGGCCAGGCATTCGTCACCCCGGCCAACGTGCAAGCGGTGGTGCATCCAGTACTGCGCCATCGCCTGCAACTGAGCTACGACGCGGTGGCCGATGGGGTCAGTGCCGATCAGGTGCTCGACCGCCTGCTGGCCAAAGTGGCGATCCCGGCATGAACGCCGACGGTCAGGTCTACGTGTCCCTCGGGCAGTTGATGGCCCTGCAGTTCCAGGCACGGGGCTTGAGTTTTGTGGCACGCCAGCCCCACGGCAGCATCCTGGCGGGCAACCATGCGTCACGCCTGCGCGGGCGCGGCCTGAACTTCGATGAACTGCGGCGCTACCAGCCCGGTGACGACCTGCGCCACCTCGACTGGCGCGCCTCGCTGCGCACCGGCAAGCCGGTGGTGCGCGCCTTTACCGAAGAGCGCGACCGCCCGGCCTTGATCGTGGTCGACCAGCGCATGTCGATGTTCTTTGGCTCGGTGCGCAGCTTCAAATCAGCCGTCGCCGCCGAACTGGCGGCGCTCGCCGCGTGGATGGTATTCAACGCAGGCGACCGGGTCGGCGGCGTGGTGTTCAACGATGAGCGCATCGACGCCGTGGCCCCGTTGCGCAGCCGCAAGCGGGTCGAGGCCCTGTGCAGCCGTATCGTGCAGCACAACCAGGCGCTCAATGCGCGCAATCCGGACCATGAGGGCGACGGGCAACTGGACAAGGTCTTGCAGCATTGCCTGGCGCTGGCCGGGCATGACCATTTGATCTGCATCGTCAGCGACTTTGCCGGCGCCGGGCCGCGCACCCTGCAACTGCTGCGCCAGCTGTCGGCCCATAACGATGTGCTCGCCTTGCAGGTCTACGATCCGCTGGCCCTCAACGTGCCCAAAAGTGGCCAACTGCGCGTGACCCAGGGCCAGTTGCAGGTGGAATTGGCCGTGCAACAACAGCAGGTGCGCCAACCCCTGGGGGATTTTCTCGGCGGCCGCCTCAAGGATGTCGCCAACCTGTTGCGGCGCAGCCAGGTGCCCGTGCTGATGTTCAGCAGCGCCCTGCCCGCCGCCGAGCAATTGCGCGACGAACTGGGCAGGCGCCGTTGAACGCCCAGGTGCCGAGCATCGAACAGCTGCAAGAGCTGGGCTTACCCGCGCCCGTCAGCTACTGGCCGCAGACCTGGGGTTGGTGGCTGCTGCTCGGCCTGCTGATCCTCGGCCTGCTGGTGTGGGCGGCCAGGGCCTGGCTTGCGTGGCGCCGCAATGCCTATCGCCGTGAGGCCCTGGCCCGCCTGGATGCGCTGGAGGATCTACGGGAACTGCCGGTGTTACTCAAGCGCGTGGCGCTGTCGATGCCCCTGGCCCCCGAAGAGCTGCAACGCGTGCCGACCTTGAGTGGCGCCGACTGGCAAGCCTTCCTGCAACGCCATGGCGCTGGGCAGGTGCCGGCAGACCTCAGCCGGCAACTGGCCGAACTGGCTTACGCGCCGCCCGAGGCGCTGGGCGCCGAACAGCGTGCACGCCTGCTGGCCCAGTGCCGAACCTGGGTGGAGGGGCATCATGTGGCAGCTTGATTACCCTTGGTTGTTGCTCCTGCTGCCAGCGCCCTGGCTGGCCTGGCGTTACCTGCCCGCCTACCACGAGGCGCGCAGCGCGGTGCGGGTGCCGTTTTTCGCCGGGATGAGCCGCGCGGTGGGGCAAGCCCCGGCAGCCAGCGGCAGCCGCAGCAATCGCGGGCAATTGCTGCTCAACCTGCTGGTCTGGGCCCTTCTGGTGCTGGCCGTGGCGCGCCCGGTCTGGGTAGAAAAACCTATCGAACGCCAACAGCCGGTGCGCGACCTGATGCTGGCCATCGATATTTCCCAGTCCATGCAGACCCAGGACTTCACCGACGCCAGCGGCCAGAAGATTGACCGCCTGGCCGCAGTCAAACAGGTGGTGCAGGGGTTTATCCAGCGGCGCAAGGATGACCGCCTGGGCCTGATCCTGTTTGGCAGCGGCGCCTACCCCCAGGCACCGCTGACCCTGGACCATGCCAGCCTGGCGCTGCTGCTCGATGACAGCGGCATCGGCATGGCCGGGCCCAACACGGCCATTGGCGATGCCATCGGCCTGAGCCTGAAGCTGCTGGACGCGGCCCACGAGCAGGAGAAAGTGCTGATCCTGCTCACCGACGGCAACGACACCAGCAGCGCAATCACCCCGGACCACGCCGCCAGCATGGCTGCGGTCAAAGGCGTGGTAATCCATACCATCGGCATTGGCGACCCCGGCGCGTCGGGCGAGGCCAAGGTCAACCTGGGCGCCTTGCAACAGATTGCCGACGCCACCGGCGGGCGCTATTTCCGTGCAGAAAACCGCGACACCCTGGACCAGATCTACAGCACCCTCGACCAGCTCACCCCCCATCAGGTCCAGACCCTCAGCCACCAACCCAAGCGCGATCTGTTCTGGCTGCCCCTGGGCGCAGCCTTGAGTGTGTTCGCCGTATACCACCTGATCGCTGCAGCATGGCCGTACCGCACCAGACGGGAGGTGCCGGATGGCGTTCAACCTCAGTGACTTGCACTTCCTGCGCCCCGCCTGGCTGCTACTGGCCTTGATCGGCGTACTGCTGCCCCTGCTCTGGCGGCGTAACCGCGACCTGCAACGCCGCCTGCGCGGCAATATCGCCCCGCACCTGTTGCCGCACCTGTTGCTCACGCCCAGCGATCCCCATCGCCTGCGCCCGGTGCACCTGGCCAGTGCGTTGCTGGTGCTCGGCGCCCTCGCCGCTGCTGGGCCGACCTGGGAGCAGGACCGACCGGCCTTCCTGGAGAATCGCGCACCGTTGATCATTGCCCTCGACCTGTCCCCGTCCATGGACAACATCGACGTGCCGCCCACCCGCCTGGAAGCGGCCAAACAAAAGGTGCATGACCTGGTTGCGCGGCGCAAAGGCGCAAGAACCGCACTGATCGTCTACGCCGGCAGCGCGCACCTGGTGTTGCCGCCCACCGATGACCCGGCGCTGCTGGACAGCTTTATCCAGGCCCTCGCCAGCGACCTGATCACACGGCCGGGCAAGGACGTGGCTGCGGTCATCGAGCAAGCCAGGCGCCTGCTCGACGCAGAAAAGTCCCCCGGCACCCTGCTGCTGCTCAGCGACGGGGCCGACGTCACCCAACTGCCGCGGCTCAAGCCCCTGTTGGCCGACAGCCCGCTGCAAGTGTTGGTCCTGGCGGTGGGCAGCAACCCCAGCAGTTTCGACGCCCCGGCCTTGAAGCAACTGGCCGCCGCCACCGATGCGCCGCTGGGCAGCTTGACCCTCAATGACGACGACCTGGACTGGGTGGAGCTGCACGCGCAGCAGCACTTCCAGGCGGCCGATGAACAACAGCGCGCCCTGCAATGGAAAGACGAAGGCTACTGGCTGTGTTGGCCGCTGTTGCTGGTGGCACTGTTCGGCGTGCGCCGGGGCTGGAGCCTGAATTGGGCCGCCGTGGTGATGCTGGGCCTGTTCCTGCAACCCGCGCCGGCCCAGGCCAACGGGCTGGCCGATGCTTTTCTGACAGCCGATCAACAAGGGCGCTGGGCCTTCGAGCACCACCACTACCCCGCCGCCGCCCGCCTGTTTGTCGACCCCTACTGGAAAGGCATCGCGGCCTATAACGCCGCCGACTACGATCTGGCCCAGGCCACCTTCGCCCAACTCGACAGCGCGCAGGCGGCGTTCTACCTGGGCAATATCCATGTGCGCCGCTTCAAGTTCGACCAGGCCATCAGCGCCTACCAGCAAGCCTTGCAGCGCCAGCCACAGTTCCCCGAGGCCAGTGCCAACCTGGCATTGGCCATGGCCCTGAAAAAAGACACCGAAAGCGCCGCCGACAACGCCCCTGAGGTCAAGCCCGACGCGATCAAGTTCGATAAGACGCCCGGCAAGGGCCAAACCAAGGCGGTGCAGACCGAACAAGCCAGCAGTGACGCCCTGTGGTTGCAGAACCTGACCACCTCGCCGGCCAACTTCCTGCGGCGCAAATTCAGCCTGCAAGACCAGGGCGGCGCCCATGAATAAGCCCGCCCTGCTCGGCCTGCTGTTCTGCACACAGCTCATGGCCGGCGAGCCGCAACTCAAGGTGCACGTGCAACTGCTGCCCGGCCCGGCAGTGATGGTGGGCGAGCAAGCGCAGTTGCAGGTGGACGTGCTGACCGACACCTGGTTCACCGCCGCCGCCAGCCTGCCCGCCCTGCAATTGCCGGGCGCCCGGGTCGAGGCACCGGGGGGCGAGGCCGAGCACCTGACCCAGGTGATCGACGGCCAGAACTTCTATGGCATGCGCTATCGCTACCGCATCACTCCCAACGTGGCACAGCAGTTCAACGTGCCGTCCCTGGCCGTCAGCGCCCAACCCGGTCAGGCCAGCGCCCCTCTGACTGCGCACAGCGCGCCACTGGCGTTCAAGGCCACGCTGCCACCCGGATTCAACCCCGGCGAGAACCTGCTGGTGGCCGAAGGGGTGCGCCTGAGCCAACACCTCAGCACCTCGGCCACACCGCTGAAGGTGGGCGACAGCCTGACCCGCACCCTCACCCTGCAAGCCGACAACACCCCGGCGCTGTCCTTGCCGGCGCCGCCTCAAGCCTCGATCGAAGGCCTGCGCGCTTACCCGCAGGCGGCGCTGATCAGCAACCTGGACGACGGGCGCGGTACTGTCAGCGGCGGCCAGCGCGTGGACCGTTGGGTATACCGGGTCGAACAGGGCGGCCATTACCAGTTACCGGCCATCAGCGTGAAATGGTGGGACAGCCGCAACCATCGCCTGCAAGTGGCGCAGTTGCCCGCCATCAGCGTCGAAGCCCTGGCTGGCAGCGACTACCGCCCGACCTTTTCGATCGCCCAGGACCTCAAGGACTTGGGCCAACACACGCGCTGGCAACTGTCGCGCCACGGCCTGGCCTGGAGCGCGGCGCTGGTGCTGCTGCTATTGGCCGGCTACCTCGGCCACTCGCTCTGGCCACGGCTGCCAGCACTGTGGCGCCGCGCCTGGGCGACATTGCGCCGGGTCTGCCGTCGACTACGCTTGCTACCACTGAACCCCCGTCGCGAAAAGGATTTCCCATGACGTCTCTGCGCCGCTCCCTGCCCCTGCTGCTGTGCCTGAGCTTTCCCGCATGGGCCAGCGACCCGCTGCCATCATGGAATGAAGGACCGAGCAAACAGCACATCATCGAATTCGTCCAGGCCGTGACCGCCGAAGGTTCGACGGACTACGTCAAGCCCGCCGAGCGCATCGCCGTGTTCGACAACGACGGTACCCTGTGGACCGAGCAGCCGGCGTACTTCCAGGTGCTGTTCGCGTTCGATGAAATCAAGCGCCTGGCGCCCCAGCACCCGGACTGGAAAACCACCCAACCGTTCAAGGCCGTGCTGGAAAACGACCACCAGGCCCTGGCCCAGAGCGGCATGGACGGCCTGCTGAAAATCATCGGTGCGACCCATACCGGGATCAGCACCGAGACCTTTATCGCCAATGCCAAGGCCTGGCTGACCCAGGCCCGCCATCCGAAAACCGGCAAGCCCTACACCGAGATGATCTACCAGCCGATGCTGGAAATGCTCGACTACCTGCGCAGCCAGCAATTTAAGACCTACATCGTGTCCGGCGGCGACACCGCCTTCATGCGCGCCTTTGCCGACGTGGTCTATGGCGTACCGCCGGAACAGGTTATCGGCAGCAGCTTCGTCACGCAGTTCCAGATCAACGACGGCAAGCCGCAGATCCTGCGTACCGCCAAGCTGGCCCATAACGACGATGGCCCGGGTAAGCCGGAAAGCATCGATGCGGTGATTGGCCGGCGACCGATCCTCGCCTTCGGCAACTCCGACGGCGACTTGCAGATGCTGCAATGGACGGCGGCAGGCGCGGGGAAACGTTTCATGGGGCTGGTGCACCACACCGACGCTGCGCGGGAGTGGGCGTATGACCGCAACTCTTCGGTGGGGCGCCTGGACAAGGCCCTGGACGAGGCCAATACAAAGGGTTGGACCGTGGTCGATATGGCCGCCGACTGGCGGCGTATCTATCCGTTCGAGCCGGTTGTGCAAAAGCAGGTGCAATAAGCAAAGACGTCGCGATGGACTGTAGTAAACGTTGGTCGCAGCAGTGCGACTCAAGCCGATAAAGGAGCAGGTCTCATGACTCGCATATGCAAGTGGCTACCGAAACTGGCCCTGGTGGCGGTTTCAGTGATGGGGGTCGGGGCGACAGCCCTGGCCGCCGAAAAGCCGAATATCCTGGTGATATTCGGCGATGACATCGGGCAAACCAATATCAGCGCCTATTCCATGGGCGTCGTGGGCTACAAGACCCCGAACATCGACCGTATCGCCAAGGAAGGCATGATGTTCACCGACTATTACGCGGAGAACAGTTGCACCGCCGGGCGCTCGTCCTTTATTACCGGCCAGACGCCGTTGCGCACTGGCTTGTCCAAGGTCGGCATTCCCGGTGCACCGGTAGGCCTGCAAAAGCGCGACATCACCATCGCCCAGGCGCTCAAGTCCCAGGGCTACGCCACCGGGCAATTCGGCAAGAACCACTTGGGCGACCGCGATGAGTACCTGCCCTCCAACCATGGTTTCGATGAGTTCTTCGGCAACCTGTACCACCTCAATGCCGAAGAAGAGCCGGAACGTCCTTACTGGCCCAAGGACGACGCGGCCTTCGTCAAGGCCAACACCCCACGTGGGGTGATCCACAGCTTTGCCGACGGCAAGATCGAAGACACCGGCGCCTTGACCACCAAGCGCATGGAAACCATCGACGACGAAACCACCGCCGCCGCCCAGGCGTTCATCAAGAAACAGGCCGAGGCCGACAAGCCGTTCTTTGTCTGGATGAACACCACGCGCATGCACGTGTTCACCCACGTGCGCGACTCGATGAAGGGCCAGAGCGGCATGCCCGGCAACGAGTACGCCGATGGCATGCTGGAGCACGACGGTGACGTCGGCAAACTCCTGCAGACCCTCGACGACCTGAAAATCGCCGACAACACCATCGTGGTCTACACCACCGATAACGGGCCCAACCAGTTCTCCTGGCCGGACGCGGCAACCACGCCGTTTCGCAACGAGAAGAACTCCAACTGGGAAGGCGCCTACCGGGTGCCGGCGATCATTCGCTGGCCGGGCAAGATCAAGGGCGGCGAAGTCTCCAACGAAATGCTCTCGGGCATGGACTGGTTCCCGACCCTGCTCGCGGCGGCCGGCGATACCGAGGTCAAGGACAAGCTGCTCAAAGGCTGGGCCCCGGTCGCGGGCGGCGCCAACTTCAAAGTGCACCTGGACGGCTTCAACCAACTGCCCTACCTGACCGGCCAGCAACCTAAAGGCGCACGCAACGAGTTCTACTACTTCAACGACGACGGGGTGCTGGTATCGATGCGCTTCGACAACTGGAAAGTGGTGTTCTGCGAACAGCGCCAGCCTGGCGGTTTCCGGGTCTGGAGCGAGCCGTTCGTGTGCCTGCGGGTGCCGAAGATCCTCAACTTGCGCATGGACCCGTACGAGCGGGCGGACGTGGTGTCTGACCAGTATTACGACTGGAGCACCAAGAACGTATACCTGGCGGGCGTCGCGGTGACCAAATCGGCGGCCTTCCTCGAAACCTTCATCGAGTACCCACCCAGCCAGAAACCGGCGAGCTTCAGCATCGACCAGATTCGCGCGGCGGTGGATGCGAAAATCGCCGAGAAAATGAAGGCAGCGCCGGCGCAGTAAAAGGTCGGAGCAGGCTTGTGTGGGAGCGGGCTTGCCCGCGATAGCGGTGGGTCAGTCATCTAATGCATTGATTGACACTGCACTATCGCGGGCAAGCCCGCTCCCACACTAAACCCGGTTTGCACCGGGCATCTTCGCCAGTTTTGAAATATTTGTTCCCTTTGAACAAGGCAATCTGCAATGTCTTCACGCACTGCCAGCCAACCCCTGGCCCGTCTCCAGACCTCCACCCTGCTGATCCCCGCCCTGCTGCTGTTCATCTCCGGCAGCGCCGCTCTGGTGTACCAGGTGCTCTGGATCAAGCAGCTGTCACTGGTGGTTGGGGTCGAGGTCTATGCCATCACCACCGGGATCAGTGCCTTCTTTGCCGGGCTGGCCCTGGGTAGCTGGCTGTTTGGCCGCTGGGCCGATCGGCTCGCACGGCCGCTGGTGCTTTACGCCGCTCTGGAAATTCTCGTCGCCGTGCTCGGAGTCAGCGCCACGCTGGCCCTGGGCATGGCCGCCAGCCCGTTTGCCTGGCTGGAACAACGCATCGGCCTGTTGGCCTGGGTCCTGCCTTTCGCCCTGGTAGGCCTGCCTGCGCTGTTGATGGGCGGCACGCTGCCGGTGCTGGTGCGCGCCCTCAACGTCGATGCCAAGGACCTGGGCCAGGCCGGTGGCCGGCTGTATGCGGCCAACACCGCCGGGGCCATCGTTGGCACCCTGCTCACGGCCTTTGTGCTGATCGCCACCTTTGGCGTGCGCGGCAGTGCCCTGGTGGCCGCCTTGCTCAACCTGCTCGCCGCCGTCGGCGCCTTGTTGTACGTGCGCCATCGCGCAACGTCGGTCAATGCCCCGTCCAAGACCCAACCGGCGCGCCTGGCGCTGGTGCTGTATGCCATCGCCGGCGGCGTGGCCCTGGGTTATGAAGTGGTCTGGTCGCAGTCCATCGTGCAATTCATGAGTACCCGCACCTATGCCTTTGCCGTGGTGCTGGCCACCTACCTGGCCGGGCTGTTTATCGGCAGCCAACTGATGGCGCGCCGGGTCGCACGCATTCGCGATCCGTGGGGCGTCTTCGGTCTGCTGATTGCCGGTGCCGGGTTGGTGGCCCTGCTGGAAATCGCCCTGCTGGGCCGTTGGCTGGTGCTCCTGCAAACCCAGGCTGAAGCGTTGGTACTGAGCTTCGGTGGCAGCGAATTGCCAGGCATGAGCGCACGCTTTGCAATGGCCGCCTTGTGCATTGTGTTTGTGCCCACCTTGTTGCTCGGCGCGGCGTTTCCCCTGGCGCTGCGCCTGAGTGTGGGCGGCGCGCAGGTAGGCCGGGACGTGGGCGCGGTGGTGGCGTTCAACACCCTGGGCGGGATTGTCGGGGTGATGCTCTGCGGCTTTGTGCTGATCCCCTGGCTCGGCCTGGTGCGCACCCTGGGCCTGCTGGCGGTGATTGCCGGCGTGGTGGGCTACATCGCGGTGCGCCGTGGCCATGGGGTGAAAAAAGGTCGCCGCCAGGCCGTGGCGGCCATCGGCCTGCTGTCATTGGCCGTGGCCCTGCTGACCCCGGTGGACCGCCTGGCCAACCTGCTGCCCGGCGCACGCAATGCCAGCCTGGCGTTTTACCAGGAAGGCCGTGGCGCGACCGTCGCGGTGGTCACCCAGGGCAAGGGCACGCGGGCCTTTCAGCGCCTGTACATCCAGGGCGTGTCCAACACCGGCGACGCCATGCCGTCCCTGCGCTATATGCGCATCCAGGCCCTGCTGCCGTTGCTGATCCATAACGCCGAGCCCCGTGCGGCGCTGGTGATCGGCTTTGGCACCGGCATCACCGCCGGCGCACTGTTGCGTTATCCGGGACTGGAGCAACGGGTCGTCGCAGAACTGCTGCCTGCTGTGGTGCAGGCGGCGCCGCTGTTCAAGGGCAACTACAACGCTGCCAGCGATTCCGGCGTGCAGGTGCGCTTGCGCGACGGTCGCCAGGAACTGCTGCGCAGCCCCCAGGCCTATGACTTGATCACCCTGGAACCACCACCGCCCTCCGCCGCCGGCGTGGTCAACCTGTACTCGCGCGACTTCTACCAACTGGCCGCGCGGCGCCTGGAAAAACACGGCCTGCTGGCCCAGTGGCTACCGCTGCCGACGCAGAACATCGAAGACTCGCAATCATTGGTGCGCAGCTTCCTCGACGTGTTCCCCTACGCCACGCTGTGGACCAGCGAGTTCCACGAGATGCTGTTGGTGGGCTCCATGGAACCGATCGAGCTGGACGCCGCGCGTATTCGCCAGCGCTTCGAGCAAGCCCCGGTGCGCAGCGCCCTGGCCGAGGTTGGCATTGATTCGGCCGCGACCCTGCTGGCGACCTGGGTTACCGATCGCAACGGGCTGGAGCGCTTTGCCGGGCAAGCCCTGGCCGTCACCGATGACCAGCCGCGTATCGAATATGCCCCGTGGGTGCGCAGCCAGGAGATCAAGCGGGTGTTGCCGGCCTTGCTCGACTTGCGAGTGCCTGCGCCCTTGCAGAATGCCGATGGGGCATTGCTGCGCACCCTGGAGGCCGAACAACAACGCCTGATGCAGTTCTACCGCGCCAGCCTGCACGCCTATGACGGTGATCGTGCGGCCTGGGGCCGGGATATCCGCCAGGTGTTGCAGGAGGATGGGGCCAATCCGTATTACCGGTGGTTTGTCGGGGATTGATGGGTGGGGGCTGGCTTGCCGCCCATGAGCATGAGTATCTACACAACTGTGTAGTGGTTCTTGGGCTTGTGCACATATCCATTGCTGCGATAACGGCCACTCATGGCAGTGTCGCGGCTACCCCGGTATCCATGCCGGGGCGCCCAAGATCAGGATCAAAAGCAGAGCTGGAGCGCGAAGCCCCATTCCCTGTAGGCGTTGGGTGGGTTACTTGGCCTTGAGCTTGAGGTAGGACTGGTGCAGGTCCGCCGCCCAGCCATCCATCACCGCCTTCACATCCGCCGCTTTCATCACCTGGGTATCGTTGTCCAAAGGCTTGCCCGTGCCTTTGCGCACGACCTGGGCGATCACCCGGCCACTGTCGCCATCGAGAAACTGCGCCTCGGTGCCCAGGGTGGTTTCCTGGTCACGAATCCCGGTGCCGGTGCTCACCGCTGCTGCCACCAGGGCGACCGGAATGTACTCGTACGGTTTGAGGCTTTCGGTCTTGCGGCTGACCGCTGTGATCGCCGCCCGCACCACAATCACCCCAGGTCCCGGGGCGTTGGCCAATGGCAGGGACTTGACCAGCTCACGCTTGAGCGCCTGGTTGTAGTACTCGTTGATGCTGCGCAAGGTGTCTTCGGGGATTTGCGCGGTGGCCTGGGGCTTGGGGAAAAATTGAGTCGGCTCGATATACACCGAGGTGTAGCGGTTCAGATTGAGCTTGGGATCGACCCAGCGCATCACCTCTGCGCCCGACGGCGACTTGGCTTCGCGCAACTGGCTGTAGTCGGAAAGAAATCCCGAATACTCATCCGGCTGCGGGACTTTACTTGCACACCCGGTCACCCCGAGTGAGGCAATACACAGCGTACTGATCATGAGCCCTAGCTTCATGGCGCAACTCCTTGGCGTTTATCGTCGAAACGTGAAGTAACAGGTATAGCCAACTCTGGAAAAATATCCTACTACTGGCACATAAGTGCGGCTTATTTCACACCCCTGATTTGACAGGACCCTGACCTGCGTCAAAGCTGCACACAGCTTAAGCACGCCATAGAGCGTCAATGCATCGGACATCGGAAGTCGCATGCCCAAGGTCAGCCACCGTGATTCATCCCGTCGTTATCTCTACCCACTGTTGATTGCCGTTTTGCTACTGGCGATAGCCGCGATCTGGCTGTTCCTCCAGGCCAGTACGCCCAAGCTGCCGCTGCCGGCGCCCACACCGGTGGCTGTTGTGGCTAAACCGCCGACGCCGCCTGCGCACATGGTGGACGAACAGCAATGCCAGGGCTGCCATCAACCCCAGGCCAAGGACTGGCAAGGTTCTCACCATCAACTGGCAATGCAGCAGGCAACCCCCCAGACGGTACCGGCCGATTTCAACAATGCCTCGTTCCAGGGCGAAGGCGAAACCACTCGCTTCCTGCGCCGGGGCGATGAGTTCTGGGTCAACACCCCGGGGGTCGATGGCAAGCCTGCCGACTTCAAGGTCGCCTACACCTTCGGCATCGCCCCTTTGCAGCAGTACCTGATCGAGGTCGGCGACGGACGCTTGCAGGCCTTGGGCGTAGCCTGGGATACCGAAAAAAACCGCTGGTTCCACCTCTATCCCGGCCAGGGCGTGAACTTCAAGAACCCATTGCACTGGAGCAAGCCGAGTCAAAACGCCAACTTCATGTGCGTGGAATGCCACACCACCGGCTACCAGCGCAATTTCGATGCGCCCAACAACCGCTTCGACAGCCAGTGGAACAGCCTCGGTGTCGGCTGCCAGGCCTGCCATGGCCCGGCCTCGAACCATGTGCAATGGGCAGCGAAGAAAGGCGACCTGTTGCATGCAGGCTTTGCCGTGGACTTGAAGGACAAGGACGCCACCGTCGAGCTCGAAACCTGCGCCCGCTGCCATGCACGCCGCGCCCCACTGGGTGACGGCTATACCGTGGGCAAGCGCCTGATGGATGACTACCTGCCCAGCGTGCTGACCCGCGAGTTGTATGCCCTGGACGGCAAGATCAAGGACGAAGTGTTTGAGCATGGCTCCTTCGCCCAGAGCAAGATGGCCGACAAGGGCGTGCGCTGCACCGACTGCCATAACCCCCATAGCAACCAGTTGAAAGCCCCCGGCAACGGTGTGTGCCTGCAATGTCACAACACGGCGGGCAAGACTGCGGTTGCCTCGGTAGATGGTCGCGGGTTGCAGGCCAGGAATTACGAAGCGCCGGAACACACGCGCCATGTCGCCGGGCAGCCTGGCTCGTTTTGCGTCGATTGTCATATGCCCGGCAAGTTCTACATGGGCAACGACTTTCGCCATGACCACAGCTTCAGCATCCCCAACCCCGAGCGCGCCGCCAGGCTCGGCACCCCGGACGCCTGCCTGAGCTGCCACCAGGGCAAGGCCGGCGACAAGATCAGCGCACAATTCAAACTGTGGGACCACAGCCAGACACTCCAGGCCCCACGCTACGACGAAAGCCTGGCGCTGATTCGCGGCGGCCAGCCGGGTGCGGCACACGCGTTGTATGAGCAATTGGCGCGCAGCAACCTGCCGGCGATCCAACGCGCCACGCTGCTGGCCGAGTTGCCCAACTACCCCAGTGAGCAGGCGTTGAAGCTGGCGACCAAAGACCTGGGCCACCCTGCCCCACAGGTGCGCGAGAGTGCGCTTCGGGCGGTCAGCGCCTTGCTGCCGCCTGCCGAGCGCGTGGCGCTGTATCGCCCCTTGCTCAAGGACCCGGTGCGGGCGGTGCGCATTCTCGCCGCGCGGGATCTGCTCAGCGTCGCAGCGCAAGGCCTGGGCCCGGCCTGGGAACAGGCCATAGGTGAATACGAGAACGTGCAACGGAGCCTGCAAGAGCGCGCCGAAGCCAACCTCAACCTGGCCATGCTGTACCAGGCCAGCGGGCGCGCCGGCCTGGTCGAAGCCCAACTGCGCACGGCGCTGCTGCGCGACCCGGACTTCTACCCGGCGCTGGTGACCCTCGCACAGTGGCTGGAGGCCAATGGCCGGGGCGAAGAAGCCCGCCGCCTGGTTGCCGAAAACCTCAAGCAACATCCCGAGGCCGCGCTGCTGCAACATACCCAAGGGTTGATGCTGATTCGCCAGGGCCATACGCCGTCGGCGCTGACGCACTTGCGCGAAGCCGCCCGCCTGGAACCGGGCAACGGGCAGTACAGCTTTGTGCTGGCGGTGGCGTTGCACGACGGTGGTCAGGTCGACAAGGCCTGCCAGCAGTTGGAAGCACTGCTCCAGCGCCAACCGTATAACCGTAACGCGCGGCTGTCGCTGATCCAGTACTACCTGGAGAACAATCAGGAACCCAAGACGCAAGTGGTGATGCAGGGCTGGAAAAAACTCAATCCTGGCGACCCGGCATTGAAGTAAGCACCTGCCGCCGCCGAAACAGCGGCCGCGGCTCAATCACCGAGCGACCATAGCTCACGCTCATGCCCGCCAGGCCCTTGAGTGCGTCGACGGCCGACTTGTCCTCGCGCACGGCGAACCCGTCGAAACCACACTGGCGCATATGGCTCAGTTGGTCGCGCAGCACATCCCCCACCGCCCGCAACTCGCCCTGCCAGCCCATGCGCGTGCGCAGCAGATAGGCCTGGCTGTAGGCCCGGCCATCGCGAAAGCTGGGGAAGTCCAGGGCAATCAGCGGCAACACCTCCAGCCACGGCTGCAGGTGTTCGACTTCATCGTCCGGGCCGAGCCACACCGCGTCCTGCGGCGGCTCTGGCACAATACGCCGGCTCAGCCACAGGGCCAGCGGCAGGATCAACGGGCCAGCGGGCAGCGGTACGGCGGCGTCGCGCACCAGGGTCCAGGGGTCATCCTGCTTGATACGGGCCACGCCCTGTTCCAGGCTCAACAGATTGTTCATACCGGTTGCACCACGCTGCCATACACCCGCTCCTTGAACGGCTCCAGGCCGATGCGTTGCACGGTGTCGATAAAGGGTTCGTCGCTCTCCCGGTAGCGGACGTAGGTGGCGATCAGGCGTGAGATCACATCCGGGATCTGTGCGGCGCTGAACGAAGGGCCAATCACCTTGCCCAGCGCACTGGCCTTGCCCTGGGCGCCGCCCAGGGTGATCTGGTACCACTCGCTGCCATTTTTATCGACGCCCAGGATGCCGATATTGCCGATGTGGTGATGCCCACAGGCATTGATGCAGCCGGAGATATTCAGGCTGATATCGCCCAGGTCATGCAGGTAGTCGAGGTTGTCGAAGCGCTGCTGGATCGCCTGGGCGATGGGGATCGACTTGGCGTTGGCCAGGGCACAGAAGTCGCCGCCGGGGCAGGCGATGATGTCGGTCAGCAAGCCGACATTGGCGCTGCCCAGGCCCTGCTCGCAGGCCAGGGACCACAACGCATGCAGCCACGCCTTGGGCACATCCGGCAGTACGATGTTCTGTTCATGGGCGATGCGGATTTCGCCAAAGCCGAACTGCTCGGCCCACTGCGCCACGGCGTTCATCTGCTCGGCCGTCACGTCGCCCGGCGGCGCGGCAATCCCCGGCTTGGTGGACAGCACCACACTGCTGTAGCCCGGCACTTTGTGGGGCTGCACGTTGCGTGTCACCCAGCGCGCGAACGCCGGGCTGTCGGCCATGTGTGTGCCAAAGTCCAGGTCGGTGTCGGGCAGCGCCTGATAATGCGGTGGTACAAAGGCCGAGGCCACGCGCTGGTACTCATCCTCGGTCAATTGCGCCGGGCCGTCGCGCAGGTGTTGCCACTCCTCCTCCACCTCCCGGGAAAACGCCTCGATGCCCAGGGCCTTGACCAGGATCTTGATCCGCGCCTTGTACTTGTTATCGCGCCGGCCATGGCGGTTGTACACGCGCAGCACCGCCTCGACGTACGACAGCAGGTGCTGCCAGGGCAAGCCGTCGCGAATCTGCAAGCCGAGGATCGGCGTGCGCCCAAGGCCGCCGCCTACCAGCACGCGCAACAGCATGTGGCCGCCGGCGTCCTGGTAAAGATAGAGGCCGATGTCATGCATCATGATCGCCGCCCGATCCTGGCGCGCCGAGCAGATGGCGATCTTGAACTTGCGCGGCAAGAACAGGAACTCGGGGTTGATGGTCGACCATTGCCGCAGGATTTCCGCGAGCGGGCGCGGGTCCAGCAACTCGTCGGCGGCCACCCCGGCAAAGGCTTCGGTGGTGATGTTGCGCACGCAGTTGCCGGAGGTCTGGATCGCATGCATGTCGACTTCGGCCAGGCGCTGGAGGATGTCAGGCACCTGCTGCAACTCGATCCAGTTGAACTGCATGTTCTGGCGCGTGGTGAAGTGGCCGTAGCCGCGATCGTAGTCCCGGGCAATGCTCGCCAGGGTGCGCAACTGCTGCGCACCGAGGGTGCCGTAGGGGATCGCCACCCGCAGCATATAGGCATGTTTTTGCAGGTACAGGCCGTTTTGCAGGCGCAGCGGCAGGAATTCTTCTTCGCTCAGGTCGCCAGCGACAAACCGTTCGACCTGATCACGAAACTGCGCCACACGCTCGAAGACCAGGGCCCGGTCGTACTCATCGTACCGATACATCTCGCTACCTCATCATGGCTGACCGCGCTCGACGGCAGCGGTTTCTATGGGAGCGACTATGCACTTACAGCTCAATGCGTCACAGATTCAGCTAAAAACTAAAAAACCATATCAGCCGTGCAATACCCCATGTTTTAAGGGATAAATTCTGATCCGTATTAATGTAGTTTTTCTGAGCCTGTTTTGTTTTTCATGGATTTCCTACAGTGCCCGGGACTTGAAACCGTGGAAGACTGACCATGAGCACAGCATCAACCGGGCAGGCCTATAACTATAAGGTTGTCCGTCAATTCGTCATCGCCACCGTGGTATGGGGCGTTATCGGCATGGCCATGGGCGTATGGATCGCCTCCCAACTGGTGTGGCCGGACATGAACCTGGACCTGCCCTGGACCACCTTTGGCCGCTTGCGGCCACTGCACACCAGCCTGGTGATTTTCGGCTTTGCCGGCAGCGCGCAATTTGCCGCCAGCTACTACGCGGTGCAACGTACCTGCCAGGTGCGCCTGTATAGCGACTGGCTCGCAGCCTTTACGTTCTGGGGTTGGCAGTCGGTGATTGTGATCATGCTGATCACCCTGCCCCTGGGCTACACCACCACCAAGGAATACGCCGAGATCGAATTCTCCGGCGCGGTGTGGATGACCGTGGTGTGGGTGGCCTACGCCATTGTGTTCTTCACCACCGTGGTGCAGCGCAAGACCCAGCACATCTACGTCGGCAACTGGTTCTTCGGCGCGTTTATCGTGGTGATCGCCATGCTGCATGTGGTCAACCACCTGTCGATCCCGGTGGACTGGTTCAAGTCCTACCCGGTGTATTCCGGCGCCACCGACGCCATGGTGCAGTGGTGGTACGGGCACAACGCGGTGGGGTTCTTCCTGACCACCGGGTTCCTGGGAATGATGTATTACTTCGTGCCCAAGCAGGTCGGGCGGCCGGTGTATTCCTATCGCCTGTCCATCGTGCACTTCTGGGCGCTGATCACCCTGTATATCTGGGCGGGGCCCCACCACCTGCACTACACCGCGCTGCCGGACTGGGCGCAGTCGTTGGGCATGGCCATGTCGCTGATCCTGCTGGCACCCAGCTGGGGCGGCATGATCAACGGCATGATGACCCTGTCGGGCGCCTGGCATAAATTGCGCACCGACCCGATCCTGCGCTTTCTGGTGTTGTCGTTGGCGTTCTACGGCATGTCGACCTTTGAGGGGCCGATGATGGCGATCAAGACGGTCAACGCCCTGTCCCACTACACCGACTGGACCATCGGCCACGTTCACGCGGGTGCCCTGGGTTGGGTGGCGATGATCACCTTTGGCTCGCTGTACCACATGATCCCGAAAGTCTTCGGTCGCGAGCAGATGTACAGCGTGCCGCTGATCAACCTGCACTTCTGGCTGGCAACCATCGGCACGGTGCTGTACATCGCCTCGATGTGGGTCAACGGCATCACCCAGGGCCTGATGTGGCGGGCGGTCAACGACGACGGCACCCTCACCTACTCGTTCGTAGAGGCCTTGCAGGCCAGCCACCCGGGGTTTGTGGTGCGGTTTGCCGGTGGGGTGTTCTTCCTTGGCGGCATGTTGCTGATGGCCTACAACACCTGGCGCACCGTACGGGTGGCCGACCTGAAGGTGGCGCACAATGATGCGCAGATCGCCTGATGTGGGAGGTCATTTTCAACCTGGCGGCGGTGATCTGCCTGTATGGCGCCGTGGAGTACTGCCTGCGCGGGCAATCGGGGGAAACCTTGGATGAGGCGAGCTTGATTCCGTTTGCCGACGACCCGGAAGTGGCGCGGCGGGTGGAGCTGGCGACAGGCAAACAGGTCAAGGCGGTGGCGCCTGAGGAGGCCAAGCCGGGCTGGGGTAATGTCGAGCTCTAAAGCTCGGTGTTGGGCTTTTTGGGGGAGCGGGCTTGTGTGGGAGCGGGCTTGCCCGCGATGGCCATAGGTGTCTACACAACTCGCTCTTTTTTTGTAGTTGGGTGTGAGTACATATCCGTTGCTGCGGTCATGGCCGTGTCGCGGCTACCCCGGCATCCATGCCGGGGTGCCCACTGCGCAATACCTGCCTGCGGCCATCGTAGTTTGACGGGGCACCTAAGATCAAAAGCCAGATCAAAAGCAGAGCAACAGCAACAGCAACAGCAACAGCAGAACCAGAGCGCGAAGCTGCGTTCCCCTGTAGGAGCTGGCTTGCCTGCGATGACGCCCGAAAGAACACATCAGAGTATCTGGTATTCATTCGTCATCGTTAACGACCATCGCAGGCAAGCCAGCTCCTACAGGGGTACGCGCACGCCTTGACGATCAGGTCGGCTGTCAGGCCGCTTTACTTGTGATTTTGATCTTAGGCGCCCCGTTAAACCACGCTGCCCGTCATCCGAGCCTGGGCGAGGTGCCGAGTGGTGGGGCAAGAGCCCTTTTGGTTACTTTTGGCTGGGCCGGCACTCCGGGCTCTTTTCCAAAAGTGACCCGCCGTAAGGGCAGAACCAATAGCCGCCGTGACCGCAGCAACGGATATGTACACAAACCCAGAAAAGAGTGGTGTAAATACTCATGCCGCGATGGCGGTATATCAGGTCAGGAATACTTGCCTGACACACCGCTATCGCGGGCAAGCCCGCTCCCACACAAGCCCACACAAGCCTGCTCCCACATTTGCCTGGGGATCAGCCGCGCTCGCGGGGAATCAGGCTCTGCAACTGCAAGGCCAGGAAGTTGGCATCGAAGGCAAAGGTGTCCGGGTCTTTCAAGCCATTGGTTTTCTTCCACAACCAATCATTGGACCCCGGCAGCAGCACGAGGGATATGCTGCCGTAACGGGCCGCGGTCAGCCCCATGACCGACAACGAAATCAACCCACCCGCCCCCATCACATCCGGCACAAACTCCACCGGTTTGCCCGCGATATGAATGGTCAGTTTCTCAGTCTTGAAGGTCGAAGTCTCCACCGGCACGCTTGGGCCAGACGCCACATAAGCCTCACGCTGCACCTCCAGCAAACCATCACTCTTGACCGGCGCCAACCACTGCTCGATCTCGCCGTACAGCTCAGTGATTTTCTGGGTCCAGCGGGCTGACTGCACCTCGAACTGCTGGCGCTTGTGCGCTTCGCTGTCGGCGTAATGACGAAGCATCTCGCCCAATTGCTGTACATCGTCCATTGCGGTGTTCCTCGGGGGCTGCAAACAACGATCATGGCAGATGCTGCACCGGCGCGTATGACTAACGCTCGCGTGTTGGGTAAGGTGTAGCTTTCGCCCAACAGCTTGAGGAGCTTTGCATGCGCACCATCGGCCTTATCGGCGGCATGAGCTGGGAGTCCAGCGCCGAGTATTACCGGATCATCAACCAGCAGGTACGCGACCGGTTGGGGCCGCTGCGCTCGGCACAAATCCTGCTTTACAGCGTCGACTTCGGCCCGGTGGAACAAGCCCAGCACGCCGGGCGCTGGGATGACGCCGCGCTGATCCTGCAAGACGCCGCACGCCGCCTGCAAGCCGGTGGCGCGGACTGCATCGTGCTGTGTACCAACACCATGCATCTGGTGGCGCCGCAGATCGAAGCTGGCGTGTCGGTGCCGTTCCTGCACATTGCCGATGCGGCGGGCGCGGCGGCGGTCAAGGCCCAGACCCTGACCGTTGGCCTGCTGGGCACGGCGTTTACCATGGAACAGGATTTTCTCAAGGCGCGCCTGGCAGCCCAGGGCTTGCACGTGCTGGTGCCCGACGCAGCAGAACGCCACGCCGTGCACCGGATCATTTATGAAGAGTTGTGCGTCGGAGTGATCAACGAAGCCTCACGCCAGGTTTACCAGCAGGCCATCGCCAACCTCGCGGCCCGTGGCGCCCAGGCGATTATCCTGGGGTGTACCGAGATCGGCCTGCTGATCAAGCCCGAGCACAGCGAGCTGCCGCTGCTGGACACCACCTTGCTGCATGCGCAGGCTGCGGTGGCGTTTGCCCTGGGCGATCAGGCGGTCTGACGCAGGCGGGCCATGCTCAGGGCATCGACAAATACGCCGTCGCGCACGGCGTAATCGCGCAGCCGGCCTTCAGTCTCGAAACCGAACTTGCGGTACAACGCCTGGGCCGGCTCGTTGTCGACATACACCGTCAGTTCCACCCGGTGCAGGTTCATCCAGTTGTCGGCCACCTCCAGCGCCGCGCCCAGCAACTGGGTGCCCACCCCCTTGCCCTGCCAGGCCACCGCCACACCCATGCCGATGCTACCGACATGGCTTTGCCGACTGCGCGCGTACTGCTCCAGGGTGCAACTGCCAAGCACCTCACCCGCCTGCACCGCCACCAGCCTGAGCAGTCGCTCATTGGTATCGGCCAGGCGCTTGCGCCACACCTCCAGCGACTGGAACGGCATCTGCAGCACCTGACGGCACACGGCCGGATCGTTGTAGAGCGCATGCATGCCTTGAAGATGGCTTTCGGCAAAGCGCTGGATCACGATATTGGTGTCATGTGTAGGCATTGTGTTTCATCCTTTGAAAGACAAGTGGCCGATCAGTGTAGGCGGCGATAACAAGCGCTGTCATCCGCCACTGCGCTGCGCGCCCAAGCGCCACACTCGCGCAATGTCCGCCGCCCGCTCACGCAGCAACCGCGGCGCTTCGCTGCAGGCCTGCTCCAGGCTCATCGGCCCGCCAGGCAAGGCAAACGCGGCGTCGACGCCATGGGCATACATCTGCTCGTAGCCCTCGCCCAGCGTGCCGGCGATAACGATCACCGCAACACCCTGTTGCTTGGCCACCCGCGCCACGCCAAACGGGGTTTTACCGCGCAGGGTCTGGGCGTCGAAGCGGCCTTCGCCGGTGATCACCAGGTCGGCGCCGCGCATGGCGTGTTCCAGGCCCACCAGGTCGGCGACCACCTCCACGCCCGCACGAAACCTAGCGCCGAGGAAGGCCTTGGCGGCAAAGCCCAGGCCACCGGCCGCGCCGCTGCCCGGCTCGTCGCGCACGTCCCGGGGCAAGACTTCGGCGCAGTGGTCGGCGAAGTGTCCGAGGGCCTGGTCCAGCTGCTCGACCTGGTGTGGGTTGGCGCCTTTTTGCGGGCCGAAAATCGCCGAGGCACCGTGGGGGCCGCACAGGGGGTTGTTGACGTCGGCGGCGATATCGAAACGCACCTGGGCCAGGCGCGGGTCCAACTGCTCAAGATTGATCCGTGCCAGGCGCGCCAGGGCCAGGCCGCCACGCGCCAGGCTGTGGCCTTGGGCGTCGAGCAGTTGCACGCCAAGGGCCTGCATGGCACCGGCGCCGCCGTCATTGGTGGCACTGCCGCCAATCGCCAGGATGATCCGCCGGGCCCCGGCATCGAGGGCGGCGCGGATCAGCTCACCGGTGCCAAAGGTGCTGCTGGAACAGGCATCGCGCTGCTCCCGCGGGACCAGTTGCAGGCCGCTGGCTTCGGCCATTTCGATGATTGCCGTGGCACTTTCGGCCAACCAGCCCCAGCGCGCCTGCACGGTGCCGCCCAACGGGCCTTGCACGGTGCAACTGCGCAACTGGCCATGGCAGGCCGCGAGCACCGACTCCACCGTGCCTTCACCGCCGTCCGCCATCGGGCACTGGATCAATTCGGCCTGCGGCCAAACCTCAGCCAGGCCTTCGGCAATGGCCTGGGCCACGCCTTCGGCACTCAGGCTGTCCTTGAACGAGTCGGGGGCGATGATGACTTTCATGGGCTTTCTCCGGTTTTTATGACGCCCATGCTGCCAGTTGGCACCGGCAATGACGCCTGTCCGATGCACAAGCGCGGCTGGGGTTTGTTGTTCATTTCTACAAAAGCGCCTCCTAAGGGGTTTGGGGCAGCAGTTGCACGCCCAGGTACAGCGCGAGCATGCCATCCAAGGTCAACGGGTCGACACCGCTCAATTCGGCGATGCGCTCCATGCGGTAGCGCAGGCTGTTGCGGTGGATGCCCAATGCATCGGCACAGGCCTGGCTTTGCCCGTCGTGCTCACACCAACTGCGCAGCGTCGCCTGCAGTTGGCCGTTGGCGTCCTTGGCCAGGACCTTGCGCAATGGGTTAAGCAGTTCGTCGAGGGCATCGTCGTTGCGATGGCGCCAGAGCATCACCGGCAACCGGTAGCGATTGAGGGTCAGCAGGCGCGACTGCGGCAGCACGTCACGGCCATAGGCGAGCAAGTCCGCCACCCGCCGATAACAGCGGCGCAAGCCTGCCAATCCGTCGGCCTGGCCACCGACGGCCACCCGCAGGATGTTCCAGCCCGAGGCCTCGAGTTTTTCCAGCAGGCGCGGGTTGTCCATCGGCACCGCTGCCGGGCGACACCACAGCAACGAAAACTGTGCGCTGCTGACGCACCAGCTGTCCGGATAACGCGAAGCCAGCCAGGCAGCCAGGGCTTCGGCGGTCTGGCCCGGGCCCAGCTCAAACAGATAGGGGGTTCGCGGCAACTGCGGCTTGAGCCCCAGTTGCTGGGCCTCGTCCACCAGGCGCGGCGACTCGCCGCTGTCGGCCAGCAGCAACGCCAGCAGATCATCACAGCGTTGGCGCCGCCACTGCTGCTCCGCCTGCTGATGGCGCTGGCTGACCAGCATCTCGGCAGTCATGCGCACCAGTTCGGCATAAGTGCGCAGCAACTGCGGTTCACCGCTGATGCCCAGCACCCCGATCAGGCGCTGGTCATGCAGCAGCGGCAGGTTGATCCCCGGCGCCACGCCCTTGAGGTGCTTGGCGGTCTGGCTGTCGATTTCCACCACGCGACCGTTGGCCAACACCAATTGCGCGCCTTCATGACGGGTATTGATGCGCTCCGGCTCGCCGCTGCCGAGGATCAGGCCCTGGCTGTCCATGACGTTAACGTTGTAGGGCAAAATGGCCATCGTGCGATTGACGATATCCTGCGCCAGGTCATGATCGAGTTCGAACATGGGGCTAAATTCCTTGAAAGCGCTGCATTAAGCGATTGTTCAAAGGCACAGCGCAATGGATGGATCGCTGTGCGGGGGCACAAAGACACGACACCGTCCCGTGACCGAGACTCTTGGGGCGATCAACGTTACCCTCGCATCGCGAAAAATCATAATAAAGAGAGAACGCCATGTCACAGAGCGCCGCCGCTACCCTGGCCAACGATGACGACAAAAACGCCGTCTACAAGCGCATCACCCTGCGCCTGATCCCCTTCATTTTCATCTGCTACCTGTTCAACTACCTGGACCGCGTCAACGTCGGCTTTGCCAAGCTGCAGATGCTCGACGCCTTGAAGTTCAGCGAGACCGTGTACGGCCTCGGCGCCGGGATTTTCTTTATCGGCTACGTGCTGTGTGGCGTGCCGAGCAACCTGGCGCTGACCAAGTTCGGTCCCAGGCGCTGGATTGCGCTGATGATGATCACCTGGGGCACCCTGTCTACCTGCCTGCTGTTTGTGACCACACCGACGCACTTCTACACCTTGCGCCTGTTTACCGGTGCCGCTGAAGCGGGCTTCTTCCCGGGCGTGGTGCTGTACCTCTCGCAGTGGTTCCCGACCTTCCGCCGTGGGCGGATCATGGCGCTGTTCATGTCCGCGATCCCGGTGTCGGGCCTGCTCGGCAGCCCGTTCTCCGGCTGGATCCTCAACCACTTCGCGGCGGGCCAAGGCGGCCTCGCGGGCTGGCAGTGGATGTTCCTGCTGCAAGGTGTGCCGACGGTGATCCTCGGTGCCCTCGCCTACTTCCTGCTCAGCGACAGCTTCGCCAACGCCAAGTGGCTGACCGCCCATGAGCGCGCAGTGCTCGAGGCCGACCAGGCCACCGACCTGGCCAACAAGCCCAAGACCACCACTGATTCGCTGCTGGAAGTATTCAAGAACCCGGCGATCTGGGCGTTCGGCCTGATCTACTTCTGCATCCAGAGCGGCGTGTACGCCATCAACTTCTGGCTGCCGTCGATCATCAAGAACATGGGCTTTAGCGATAACCTGGTGATCGGCTGGCTCAGTGCGATCCCCTATTTGCTGGCGGCGGTATTCATGCTGCTGGTGGGCCGCTCTGCCGACCTGCGCAAAGAGCGCCGCTGGCACCTGGTGGTGCCGATGCTGATGGGCGCTGTCGGCCTGATCATCGCGGTGAACTTCGCCACCACCCCGGCCATTGCCATCCTTGGCCTGACCATCGCCACCATGGGCGCCCTCACCGGCCTGCCGATGTTCTGGCCGGTGCCTACCGCCATGCTCAGCGCCGGCGCGGCCGCGGGCGGCCTGGCATTGATCAACTCCATGGGCCAGATGGCGGGCTTTTTAAGCCCGTATGTGGTGGGGTTTGTGAAGGATGCGACCGGCTCCACCGACCTGGCGCTGTACCTGCTGGCGGCGGTGATCGTCGCGGGTAGTGTGCTGGCGCTGCGCATGACCCGTACCCTGAAGGCCTGACACGACACAAAAAATGTGGGAGCGGGCTTGCCCGCGATAGCGGTGGATCAGTCAGCCTATGTATTGACTGACACGCCGCCATCGCGGGCAAGCCCGCTCCCACATTGGGTTCAGTGTTTACAGCAACCCACCGCCGTCGATATCGATCACGCTGCCAGTGATAAAGCCATTCTCCATGGCCATCAAATAACCCGCCGCCACTTCCTCCGCCTGCCCCACCCGCCCTACCGGCAACGCCCCGCCCACCTTGGCGAACATGCCCTGACGCTGTTCCTCAGGCATCCCCGCGTATGCCGGCGTGTCGATCACCCCAGGGCTGACCACGTTGACCCGCCGTGGCGCCAGTTCCTTGGCCAACTGCTTGCCCAACGCTTCGGTCGCGGCATTGATGCCGACCTTGATAAATTGCCCCGGCACCAGCTTGCGCCCCAACTGCCCCGAGGTCAGGACGATGCTGCCGCGCTCGTCGAGAAAAGGCAGCGCCTGTTGGATTGCGCGCAAGGCGCCCCAGAGCTTCACATTGAAGTTGTCCTGGGCCAGTGGCAGGTCGGTGTCCTGCAGGTGTTTGGCCTGGACCGCAGGGCCCGAGGTGAACACCAGGTGGTCAAAACGCCCCACCGCTTCGAACAGACGTTGCAGGGAGGCGCTGTCGGTGACGTCCACCGGCTCGCTGCGCACGCCGTTGTCGACCGTCGACGCCAGGCGTCGCCCGGCCAGTACCACCTGCGCGCCACGGGATGCCGCCTGTTGGGCGACTTCGGCGCCAATGCCGCTGCTACCGCCAATCACCACCACGGTTTTGCCCTTGAGGGGAGATGTCATGGGAACTGCCTCGTGCGGAAAAATGAGCGTTCATCTTCCCAGCTTGGCAATCGCGGAAAAATCCCGGTAAAACGACAGGATCTTTAAGGGTTTTTTACAAATGAGCTCAATCCTCGACCTGGAAGTGTTTGTACGCACCGCCGACAGTGGCAGCCTCTCGGCGGCCGCCCGCAGCCTTAACCTGACCCCGGCCGCCGCCAGCATTGCCCTCAAACGCCTGGAAACCCGCCTGGGCATGCGCCTGCTGGCCCGCTCCACTCGCAGCATGCGCCTCACCGAAGAAGGCCGGCGCTACCTGGACAGCGTGCGGGTGGCCCTGGAAGCCCTGGCGGAAGGCGAACAGGCGATCAAGCAACACGGCCAGAGCCTCAGCGGCTTGCTGCAACTGTCCGCGCCCTCGGATTTCGGGCGCAATGTACTGCTCGGTTGGCTGGATCAGTTCAAGCGCGAGCACCCGAATATCCGCCTGCAATTGCTGCTTAACGACAGCAACGCCGACCTGTTCCGCGAAACCGTGGACATCGCCCTGCGCTTTGGCGTGCCAAGGGATTCAAGCCTGGTGGCGCTGCCGGTGGTCGCCGATCACCGCCGTATCGCCTGCGCCAGCCCCGCGTACCTGGCGCGCCACGGCACACCCCAGGTGCCGGCCGAGCTGGCGCAGCACAGCACTCTGCGCTACATGCGCCAGGGCCGGCCCAACAGCACCTGGTATTTTCGCCAGGGCACGCTGCTTGAGGAGGTCGAAGTGGGCGGCGATTACCTCAGTGATGACGGGGAAATCGTGCGGCGCTGGGCCCTGGCCGGCCACGGTATTGCCTACAAGGCGAACCTGGATGTGGCCGGCGATATCAAGGCCGGGCGCCTGGTGCCGTTGTTCGGCGAATGGCAAGGCGAACCCACGCCCTTCAACCTGATGTGCCCCCATCGCCTGCAAGTGTCGGAGCGGGTCAAAGTCCTGCATCGCTTCTTGCAGGCACGCGCTGGCGAATTGCTCGCCGAATCAGCGCAACACAGGGCAAAAACGCTCTAGCGCGGGCCCCTCGGCACTGTTCAAAATCCAACAGCAGTTCAACACAGGTGTGGTTTTTTGGCATAAGAGACCCGCTGATTAAAACCAAATACCCCGCAAAAACCCGCTTTGGCGCTTGGCATGCTTTCTGCTCTATCCCTGCCAGAGATTGACTATACGAATAGAAACTCGCCTCCACTCGTAGCCAATCACAGGGAATGCACAATTGAAGTTGATCTCAAGGCCTCTGCCGCCACTCGCCTCCAGTTCGTTTAAAACCGTCAGCGCCCTAACCTTGATCCTCGCCGCCCAATGGGCCCACGCCGAAGATTCGCGCCTGCAGACCGTAACGGTGCAGGCCAGCAAGGTCACCGCCAGCGAAGAAGCCCAGCTCAAGCTCGACGAGGTGGCCGGCGGCGTCAGCCTGGTCAAGGCCGCTGACGTCGAACGCGGCCGCTCGGCAACACTGGAAGACACCCTCGCCTATCAGCCCGGCGTGTATGCGCAGTCGGCGGGTGGCAACGATGCAATCAAGATTTCCATCCGTGGCTCCGGGGCCAATACCTCGCCGGGGTATTTTCGCGAAGGCACCAAGTTCCTGTTCGACGGCCTGGCCCTGACCGGCTCCGGCGGCACGCCGTATGAGCTGCTGGAAACCCAGGGCCTGGACTACACCGAAGTGCTGCGCGGGGCCAATGCCTTCCAGTACGGCGCGCTGTCGTTGGGTGGCGCGATCAATATGGTGACCAACTCCGGCCTGACTGCGCCGGGCAATCACGTGCGCTTGGAGGCCGGCAGTTTTGGCTGGCGCAAGCAACAACTGAGCACCGGCGGCGTGGTGGACAACGGCGACTACTACGTCAGCCTGAGCAACTCCGAACGCGACGGTTACCAGGACTGGACCTTCACCAAGGCCAAGGGCGTGGTCACCAACTTCGGCTACCGCTTCAACCCCAAGCTGGAAACCCGCCTGTTCGTACGCTACCGCGAGGAGTATCACGAAAGCTCCGGCACCCTGACCAAGGCCCAGCTCAAGCACGACTCGTCGCAAACCAACCCGGTGGCCCTGGCCAGCCGCGATGATTCGACCAAGCGTGGTTCGACCTGGGTCGGCAGCAAGACCACCTATACCTTCGACGATGACGCCACCCTGGATTTTGGCCTGGTCTATCACAACTATCCCCAGGTGCTGTACCGCAAGAGCACGGTCAACCCCAACTACTGGGACTGGCGCGACCTGAACCTGTCGCTGACCTATAACCGCAGCGACCAGATCCAGGGGCACACCAGCAACACCTCCCTGAGCCTGACCAGCACCCAGCACCTGCAGGCCGGGGTCAAGACCTACAACGGCAACCCGGCCTCCAGCACCTACGGCGCCTTGCAGAAACAGGCACGCTACACCGGCTCGTTCGACCGCGTGTTTGCCGCCGGCAATGACCTGCAACTGACCGACCGCCTGTGGCTGTCCACCGGCCTGTCGTTGAGCCAGATCAAGCGCGATATCGAGGTGCGCTACTCGGACCGCGCCAATACCTCGCCCTACCCGGACCACTACGACTACGACAGCTGGAACGTCGCGCCGCGCCTGGGCCTGCGCTACGAGATCACGCCGGACTTCCAGGTGTTCGGCAACGTCAGCCGCTCCATCGACCCGCCCAGCAGTTGGTCGTCGTCGGGCTCCGGGGTGGCCAGCAACTACGCCAAGACCCTCACCGAGCAGAAGGCCAATACCGTTGAGTTCGGCGTGCGCGGCAAAGCCGGGATTTTCGATGGCAGCCTGGCGGTGTACCGCTCGTGGATCAAGGATGAACTGCTCACCGTCGAAGTGATTCCGGCCACCCGTACCACGGCGGCGGTCAACTCCACGTCCAACGCCAGCCCGACCATCCACCAGGGCATCGAAGCCGGCCTGGATACCGCGCTGTGGCAAAGCGCGCGCGGCGAAACCGTCAGCCTGCGCCAGGCCTACACCCTCAACGACTTCTACTACCGCAACGACGCGCGCTTTGGCTCCAACGAGCTGCCGGGGCTGCCCAAGCACGTGTACCAGGCCGAGCTGCAATACCACCATCCGGACGGGTTCTACGCCGGGGTCAATGTGCGCTCGGTATCGAGTACCGCCGTGGACTACGCCAACACCCTGTATGCGCCCTCCTACACGATTTTCGGCGCCAAGCTGGGGTATGAGGCCCCGAGCAAGAAATGGCAGGTGTACCTGGACGTGAAAAACCTCACCGACCAGAACTACGTCACCGCCATCCAGCCGATCTATGACGCCCAGGGCAAGGACGTTGCCGCGCTGTATCCGGGGGACGGCTTTGGCGCATTCACCGGCGTGGCGTTCAACTTCTAAGGTGGGAGCCTTCACGATGCCGATCAATCACTGGAGCAGGTACGCCCTGCTCCTGGGGTTGCTGCTGGTGGGCGCCTGCTCGCCGGACGCCCCACCGCCCAGCTCGGTGCAGCGGGTGGACGGCCACCTGGACGCCCAGGGCCTGCTCAGCTACGACCCCAGCGACTACCACGAAACCCGCCAGGGCACGTCGGGCGGCACCTTGCGCGTGTCAGCCGCGCTGGATACCGGCACCTTCGATGTGCATTCCAGCTACCACGGCAACGTGCAATGGCTGGCGCGCATCGTCTACGACTGCCTGCTGTACCAGGACGAAAACGGCAAGCTCTCGCCCTGGCTGGCCAAGTCCTGGGACGTCTCAGAGGATGGCAAGACCTACACCTTCCATTTGCGCGACGACGTGACCTTCAGCGACGGCGAAAAATTCAACGCCCAGGCGCTGCGGGCCAACCTGGAACATATGCGCGACCCGGCCACCAAATCACCGCTGGCGGCGGCGTACATCGCGCCCTACGTCGATGGCCGGATCATCGACGACTACACCTTTGAGGCGCACCTGCGCGAGCCTTACTCGCCGTTTTTGTATGTGCTGGCGCAGTCGTGGCTGAGCATGGTCTCGCCCAAACAGATCCGCGAAGCGCCCAAGAGCATCGCCGAGCACCCCATCGGATCCGGGCCGTTCGTGCTGCAAAGCTATACCCGCGAACAAGGCGCGACCTTTATCAAGCGCGCCGATTACCACTGGGCACCGCCGGTGACCCGGCACATCGGCCCGGCCTACCTGGACCGTATCGAGCTGAGCATCGTCCCCGAGGCCATGACCCGCTACAGCACCCTGCAATCCAAACGCTCGGACTTCACCCTGGATGCACCGGCGCAAAATACCGCGGCGATGCGTGCTTCGCAGAACCTGGTGGTGCGCAACCGGATCCGCATGGCCAGCCCTTACCGCAGCCTCACGTTCAATACCCTGCGCTTTCCATTCGACGATGTACGGGTGCGCAAGGCCATCGCCCAGGCCATCGACCGTGACGGCCTGGCCTGGATTGCCGGGTTCGGTGAGTTCTTGCCCAAAAGCGATTACCTGGCGGTGAACACGCCGTTCTATGACCCGTCCTACCGCGACGTATTGAAATACGACGTCGACGCCGCCAACCGCCAGCTGGACGACGCCGGCTGGACCCAACGCGATGCCGAGGGCTATCGGGTCAAGGACGGCCGGCGCCTGTCGGCGCACTTGCTGGGTTTTGAAAGCCCGCCGTTCCCCAGCAGCGTCGCGGTGGCGGTGCAGGCGGATGCCAAGAAAGTCGGCATGCAGTTCATCATCGAAATGATGCCCCTGGCCCAGCTCACCGACCGCCGCACGGCGGGCAACTACGACGCCATCGGCGGCGGCTATTGGCACACCAACACCCCCGACGGCCTGTACATCCTCTACCACAGCGACTCGCGCGCCTCGCCAAGCAAAAGCGGCAACAACCTCAGCAACCTCAGCGACCCGCGCCTGGATCAGTTGCTCAGCGACGCCCGCCGCTCCCATGACCCGGTGCAACTGCAAGCCCTGTACAGCGCCGCGCAACAACGCCTGACCGAAGTGGTGCCGGCGGTGCCGGACTTCGAGAGCCAGGTGCTGATTGCCTATCGCACGGCGGTCAAGGGCTTGATTTTCGACACCGTGCACAACACCCCATTTTTTACCAGCGTCTGGCTGGACCAGGAGGCACCATGAAACGTCTTGCCGCTCGACTACTGGCCGGTGTGGGCGTGCTGTGGGGCGCGGCCACCCTGACCTTCGTTGCCATCCATTTCAGTGCCGGCGACCCGGTGCTGGCGATTCTCGGCGGGCCGGACGCCATCCCCACCCCGCAGCAACTGGCACAGGTCCGCGAGGAATACGGCTTTGACCAACCGTTGTGGGTGCAATACGGGCGCTATGTGGGGCGGATCGCCCACGGTGATTTCGGCGAGTCGTACCGCTTGCGCATTCCCGTCACCGAGGCCATCGGCAAGCAGATTGGCGCGACGCTGCAACTGGCCCTGAGTGCCGCCCTGCTGGCTATCGGCCTGGCGCTGGCCAGCGCCGTGCTTACCGCCAAGCGCAATCCCTGGGTGCGTCGCGTGGCGTCGGCCAGCGAGCTGGTGCTGTCGTCATCGCCGTCATTCGTGCTGGGGATTTTGCTGTTGCTGGTGTTTTCGTTCCAGTGGCCGGTGTTGCCGCCAGCCGGCTCCAACGGCTGGCAAACCCTGATCCTGCCGACCCTGGCCCTGGCCCTGCCGATTGCCGGGATGCTCAGCCAGGTACTGCGCCAGGAACTGGAAGACATCCTCGAACAACCCTTTATCGCCATGGCCCGTGCCCGCGGCCTGTCGCAGACCGCCGTGCGCCTGCGCCACGCATTGCGCCATGCGCTGGTGCCGCTGGTGACCTTGTCCGGGTTCATCTTCGCCAGCCTGCTGGGGGGTGCGGTGGTCACGGAAATGCTGTTCGCCCGCCAGGGTATCGGGCGAATGATGCTTGATGCAGCCGTGGCCAAGGATGCGCCGGTGGTGCTGGGGATCACCTTGTTGGCGGCACTGGTTTATGTGGTGGTGAACCTGTTGGTGGATGTACTCAACGGGTTGATTGATCCACGGGTTAAACCGCGATGACGGCTGATTCACACAGGCTGCTTTATGTGGGAGCGGGCTTGTGTGGGAGCGGGCTTGCCCGCGATGACGGTGTATCAGTCAACTATTTATCAACTGACCCTCCGCTATCGCGGGCAAGCCCGCTCCTACAGTGGATCACCGACAGCTTCAGATACTGTATTCAAGTAAGGAATCGAACATGAGCGACACCCCACTGCACGAACGCTTCGCCCCGGTTTTCCAGCGTATTGCCCAGGGCGCGGTGCAACGCGAGCAAGAACGCACCCTGGCCTTCGACGCCGTCGATTGGCTGAAAACCGCAGGTTTCGGTGCCCTGCGCGTGCCCCGCAGCCAGGGCGGCCTGGGCGCCAGCCTGCCGGAGTTGTTCGCCCTGCTGATCGAGTTGGGCAGCGCCGACTCGAACCTGCCACAAATCGTGCGCGCGCATTTTGGCTTCGTCGAGGGCCGGCTGGTGAGCCAGGACCCCGAGTCCCAGGCGTACTGGTTCCCCAAGGTGGTCGCCGGGCAATTGTGGGGCGCAGCCATGGCCGAGCGCAGTGACACCACCACCAACTCGGTGACGCTCAAACCCACCGCCGAAGGCTGGCAACTGGACGGCCAGAAGTACTACTGCACCGGCACCTTGTATGCCGACTGGATCGCCGTGGCCGCCGCCGACGGGCCCGACTTTATCAGCGTGGTGGTGCCCACCGATGCGCCCGGCGTGACCCGCGTGGATGACTGGGACGGTTTTGGCCAGCGCCTGAGCGGTAGCGGCACCACGCGCTTTGAGCAGGTGGCGGTGCCCGAGCATCAGGTACTGCGGCGCTTCAAGCCCGGCGAGCTGCGCGCCGAGTCGTATATCTCGGCGTTTTACCAGCTGTTCCACCTCGCGACCCTGGCCGGGATCGCCCGCGCCGCGTTGCGCGACGCCGTCGATTTTGTCCAGGGCCGCACCCGCGCGTTTGGCATCCCCGGGCAATCCAGCCCGCGCCTGGACCCGCTGGTGCAGCGGGTGATCGGCAAGCTGTCGAGCCTGTCCTATGCCGCCGACAGCCTGGTACAGGCCACCGCGCAGGTGCTGCAAAGCACCCATGAGGGGGTGCTCGACGGCTCCATCAGCGAGGCGCAATACGTCGATGCGGATGTGCGCACCTACCAGGCACAGCAAGTGATCCTGCCGCTGGTGCTGGAGGCCACCAGCCTGCTGTTCGAAGTGGGCGGCGCCTCGGCCACCAGCCAGGTGCGCCGCCTAGACCGGCATTGGCGCAATGCCCGCACCCTGGCCTCGCACAACCCGGCGATCTACCGCGAGCGGGCCCTGGGCGACTTCTACCTCAACGATGTCAGCCCCGCTGCCGCCTGGCGCGCCGCCCAGGAACAGGCCGTGGCCGACCACCCCGAGCATGCCAGCGCCCGCGATGAAGCCAGCGCCGTCTAACCCCAGGAACCTGCATGAAAAAGCACATGAGCATTGGCATGAACATCCTCGGTTTCGGCGCCCACGCGGCGGCCTGGCGCGTCGGCGAAGTGCCGGCCGATGCCTACCTGGATGTGGAGTACTACCGCACTATCGCGCGCATCTCGGAACGTGGCTGCCTGGATGCGATCTTCCTCGCCGACGGCCCGGCCCTGGCGGGCGATGTGGCCACGCAACCGGTAGGCCGCCTGGAACCGACCCTCCTGCTGACCGCCGTGGCCCTGGCCACGCAGCACATCGGGGTGATCGCCACCGCCTCCAGCACCTACAACGACCCCTACAACCTGGCGCGGCGCTTCGCCTCCCTGGACCATATCAGCGGCGGCCGCGCAGCCTGGAACGTGGTGACCAACGCCACTGACGCCGCCGCGCAGAATTTCGGCCTGGCCAACCAGTTGCAACACGGGGAGCGCTACGCCCGCGCCGAAGAATTCATCGACATCGCGTGCAAGCTCTGGGACAGCTGGGAAGACGACGCGATCATCGGCGATGCCGGCAACGGCCGCTACGCACATCCCGACAAGATCCACAGCCAGGACTTTGTCGGCCGGCATTTTTCCATCAAGGGCCCGCTGAACCTGCCCCGCTCGCCCCAGGGCCGGCCGGTGCTGGTGCAGGCGGGCTCATCGGAGGGTGGCAAGGCCCTGGGTTCGCGGTATGCCGATGCGATTTTCACCACCCAGACCAGCCTGGAAGATGGCCAGTACTTCTACCGCGATATGAAGCAGCGCGCGCGCCAATGGGGGCGCAACCCCGAGCACCTGAAAATCATGCCGGGCCTGTCCACGGTGATCGGCAGCAGCGAGGCCGAAGCCCATGCGCGCTTTGATCAACTCAATGCCTACCACGGCGAACATGGCCTGATTCAGCAAGTGGCCGCGCGGATCGGCATCCCCGCCGAGGAACTGCAGTTGGATGCGCCGCTGCCGTGGGCGCGGATCGGTGAAGTGGGCACCTATGAGAAAGGCTCCCAGGGGTTTCTCGAAGCCCAACTCAACCTGGCCCGCCGCGAAGGCCTGACGGTGCGCGAACTGTCGCGGCGCATCCTGGTCGGCCATCGCCTGCTGGTGGGCACCCCGGAACAGGTGGCCGACACCCTCGAACACTGGTTCCTCGCGGGCGCCGCCGATGGCTTCAACATCATGCCGGACATGTTTCCCTCGGGGGTCGAGGTATTTGTCGATGAAGTGGTGCCGCTGCTGCGCAAGCGCGGGGTATTTCGCCATGAGTACAGTGGCAGCACGCTGCGTGAGCACTTGGGGTTGCCGTACCCACAGAGTCAGTATGCGAGGAGCCGGGCATGAGCACCTATACCCTGCCCTGGCGCTTGCCCTTGGCGCTGCCGAGCACCTTTCGCCCCGGCCTGTCACTGGCCTGGCTGTTTGTGATCGGCTTGTTGATCGCGGCGCTCGTGCCGCATTGGCTGACCGGCGTCGACCCCCTGGCCGCCGCCGCCCGCAACGCCTACCTGCCACCCAGCGCCAGCCACTGGCTGGGCACCGATGAAAACGGGCGCGATGTACTCGCCCGCTTGATCCACGGGGTGCGCCCTTCACTGTTGATGGGCCTGGTGTCCACGGCCATCGGCCTGGGCGCCGGGATCATCCTCGGCTTGGCGGCCGGCCTCGGCCCGCGCCTGGTAGATGGTGCGATCATGCGCCTGATCGACGTTTTGCTGGCCTTTCCCGACCTGCTGTTGGCCCTGGTGATCATCACGTTCTGGGGCCAGGGCCTGTGGATCACCCTGATTGCAGTGGGCGTGGCAAGCATCCCGCGCTTTGCGCGAATGGTGCGCGCGCAGACCCTGGTGGTGCGCGATGCACCCTACGTCGAAGCCGCTACCACCCTCGGCCGGCATCGCGCAGCCGTGGTGTTGCGGCATGTGCTACCCAATGCGATCAAGCCGATCCTGATCCTCGCCACCATTGGCATCGGCCACAACATCATCACCGGCGCGGCGCTGAGCTTCCTCGGCTTTGGCGCCTCGCCGCCCGCGCCGGAATGGGGTTCGATGCTCGCCATGGGCCGCAACTACCTGGCCAATGCCTGGTGGCTGGTGGCCTGGCCGAGTGTGGCGATCATCCTGACGGTGGTGTCGATCACCGCCCTTGGCCGGGACTGGCTGGCGCGCAGCGAGGGTAAATCCCGATGAGTACGTTAGTGGAGGTACAAGACCTGCGGGTACAGTTTGGCCACACGCCGATTATCAAGGGCATATCGTTCAGCCTGGCCGCCGGTGAATGCCTGGCGCTGGTGGGCGAGTCCGGCTCGGGCAAGACTGTCACCTCGCGCACCCTCAGCGGCCTGAGCGGCGCCGGCTCGCGCGTACAGGCCGCGCGCCTGGCGTTTGCCGGCACCGACCTGCGCCAGTTGGACGACCGCGCCTGGCAAACCTTGCGCGGTGCGCAGATCGGCTTTGTGATGCAGGACGCCCTCGGCTCCCTCGACCCGCTGCGCCCGGTAGGCAAGGAAATTGCCGAACCGCTGCGCCTGCACACGCCACTGGGTCGCGATGAGCGCCAGGCACGGGTCATCGAACTGCTGCGCGCGGTCGGCGTGCCGCAGCCCGAGTTGCGCGCCTTGCAGTACCCCCATCAACTGTCGGGCGGCCTGCGCCAACGGGCGCTGATCGCTTCGGCGATTGCCGCCGGCCCGCGCCTGCTGATTGCCGATGAACCGACCACGGCGCTGGACGCCACGGTGCAGGCCCAGGTCCTGGCGCTGTTGGAGTCCCTGCGTTCCCAGGCCATGGCGATGCTGGTGGTCAGCCACGACCTGGCGGTGGTGTCGCGCCTGGCGGACCGGGTGGCGGTGATGCATCACGGGGTGATTGTCGAGCAAGGCCCGGTGGAGGCGATCCTGCATGACCCGCAGCATCCCTACACCCAGTCGCTACTGCGGGCCGGGCGTGCGGTGCATTTCCAGCGCCCGGCCCTGGCGGCGCCGAAAGTGGCCAGCGCCGAGCGCTTCGACCTGCCGTTGATCGAGGCGCGCAACCTGCAAAAAACCTTTATCGGCCCCGACGGCCAGCCCCATGTTGCAGTGCACAACGCCAGCTTCAGCCTGCGCGCCGGGGAAACCCTGGGAATTGTCGGCGAGTCCGGCAGCGGCAAGACCACCCTCACCCGCATGCTGTTGGGCCTGGAGCGCCCGGACGCCGGCGATGTGTGGCTCAACGGCCGGCCCTGGAGCGCCCTGAACGATCAACAACGGCGCCAACTGCGCCAACGCATCCAGGTGGTGTTCCAGGACCCGCAAAGCTCGTTCGACCCGCGCTACACCGTGGCCCGCGTGCTTAACGAGGCGTTGCAGGTGGCCGGCCTGCCCCGCCGCGAATGGCCGGCGCGCACCCTGGAGCTCCTGCAACTGGTGCGCCTGGACGCCAGCGTGCTCGAGCGCCGCCCCCTGGAGCTTTCCGGCGGCCAGCGCCAACGCATCGCCATTGCCCGGGCGCTGGCGCCCAACCCCCAGGTGCTGGTGTGCGACGAGCCGGTGTCGGCCCTGGATGTGTCGGTGCAGGCGCAGATCCTCGCGTTGCTGGCCGACCTCAAGTCACGCCTGAAACTGGCCTGCCTGTTCATCTCCCACGACCTGGGGGTGATCAACCAGGTCAGCGAACGGGTGCTGGTGATGAAGGACGGCGAGGTGGTGGAAAGCGGCCCTGTGCGCGATGTGTTTGACCACCCGCAGCATGCCTACACCCGCGCCCTGCTCGATGCCATCCCGCAGATCGACCGGCCCGCCCCGGTGCCCGAGCACCACTTCATTACCTACGCCATTGCCATATAAGGATTGTCATGAGCTTTTTGTCCGTGCCAGAGCTGTTGCAGCGTGCCGCTGTGTTATTGCCGCAGATCGCCGAGGGCGCCGCCGAACGCGAGCGCACCCGGCAACTGCCCCATGAGCAGATCCGCCAACTGGCCGCAGCGCGCCTGCTGACCCTGCGTATTCCCCAGCGCTACGGCGGCAGCGAGTCCAGCGTGCGCGAGGTGGTGCAGTTCGTCATCGACCTGGCGGCGGTGGACTCCAATATCGCCCAGTCCCTGCGCCCCAGCTTTGCCTTTATCGAAAGCCTGCTGGTGCAGCAGTCCGAAGCCGAGCGCCAGCTGTGGTTTGCCCACTACTTGCAGGGCGAGGTGTTCGGCAACGCCGGCTGGGAAATCGGTGGCGCCAACGGCCAGGTCAGCGCGCGGATTGTGCCCCAGGGCGAGCACTTTCGCGCCAATGGCAGCAAGTACTACAGCACGGGCGCGTTGTATGCCGACTGGGTCAGTGCGGTGGCACTGGATGAAAACGACGAGCCAGTGTCGTTCGTGGTGCCCCGCGACCGCGAAGGCCTGGAGCTGGTGGATGATTTCGACGCCATGGGCCAGCGCCTGACCGCCAGCGGCACCACGCGCCTGAACAACGTGCTGGTGCGCCGCGAGGAAATCCGCACGCGGGTGGTGGAGGAAGGCCAGCGTTCGATCATCACGCCGTTCCTGCAACTGTTCCTCGGCGCGGTGCAGGCCGGCATCACGCGCAATGCCTTGAACGATGCGGTGGCCTTTGCAAGGGACCATGCGCGGCCGATCAAGCACAGCAGCGCCAGCCGCTCGGTGGACGACCCCTATGTGGAGTTTTCCGTGGGTGAGATCTCGGCCCGTGCGTTTGCCGCCGAAGCGGTGGTGTTGCGCGCCGCCGACACCCTCGACGCGGCCTGGGCCGAGGAGTTGAGCCATGAGGCCGTGACCCGCGCAGCCATCGATGTGGCCCAGGCCCAATACATCGCCGCCGAGTCGGCACTCAAGGCTGGCGAGCTGCTGTTCGACGTCGGCGGCGCCTCCACCACCGGGCGCAGCCATAACCTCGACCGGCACTGGCGCAATGCGCGCACCGTGGCCAACCACAATCCCCGGCACTGGAAAGCCGCGGTGGTCGGCGCCTATCGGCTCAAGGGCACCGAGCCACCGACGTCGGGCTTGTTCTAGAGCCTTGCTCTCTGGTATTGCATAGCAACTGTCTGCGCTTTTGAGGAGTTCACCATGATTTACCGCACACTGGGCCAGTCCGGGCTCAAGGTCAGCGCACTGACCCTGGGCACCATGATGTTTGGCGAACAGACCAACACCGAAGACTCGCTGCGTATCATCGACAAGGCCTGGGACCAGGGCATCAACTTCATCGATACCGCCGACGTCTACACCGGCGGGCGCTCCGAGGAAATCGTCGGTGAAGCCATCAGCCGCCATCGCGCCGACTGGGTCGTCGCCTCCAAAGTCGGCTTTGGCCCGCCGGACGGCCTGCCCAACCGCAGCGGCCTGAACCGCAAGCGCATTTTCAACGCGCTGGAAGCCAGCCTCACCCGGCTCGACACCGATTACCTGGACATCTACTACCTGCACCGCGAAGACCACGACACCCCACTGGAAGTCACCATTTCGGCGATCGGCGACCTGATCCGCCAGGGCAAGATCCGTTACTGGGGGCTGTCCAACTATCGCGGCTGGCGCATCGCCGAAGTGGTGCGCGTGGCCGAGCGCCTGGGGGTCGACCGGCCGATCATCAGCCAGCCGCTGTACAACATCGTCAACCGCCAGGCCGAGGTGGAGCAGATCACCGCGGCGGCGGCCTACGGCCTAGGCGTGGTGCCCTACAGCCCACTGGCCCGTGGCGTGCTCAGTGGCAAGTACGCACCGGATATCAGCCCCGAAGCCGGCAGCCGCGCCGCACGCCAGGACAAACGCATCCTGGAAACCGAATGGCGCGTGGAGTCACTGCGCATTGCCCAACAGATCCAGCAATACACCCAGGGCCGTGGTGTGGGGATTGTCGAGTTTGCGATTGCATGGGTCTTGAACAACCAGGCGGTCAGCTCGGCGATTGTCGGGCCGCGCACCGAGGCGCAGTGGGATGCCTATACCGGGGCGCTCGATGTGAAGATCAGTGCGGAGGATGAGGCGTTTATTGACTCACTGGTGACGCCGGGGCATGCGTCGACACCGGGGTTCAATGATGTGGGGCACTTTGTCTCGGGGCGCATTCACCGCCCCTGACCCCCTGTGGGAGCTGGCTTGCCTGCTCCCACATCAACCCAGCGGCACATCCAGGCTGACCTTGACCCGGTCCATCACCACGATGCTGCGAAACCATTTGATATTGCGGTTCTCGTAGAACAGCGTGCGGGCCAGGGTTTCGTAGGCCTTCATGGTTTCCACCACGATCACCAGCATGAAGTCGGCATCGCCGGTGACGTAATAGCACTGCTGCACCTCGGGGATCGACATCTGCACCTTGAGCACATCGAGGTCTTCGATATGGGTGCGCTCGGCGTGCACCTCCACCAGGATCGTGATCGGCTTGCCCACTGCATCCTGATTGATCACCGCCGTATTCGCGATGATCGCCCCACTCTGCTCCATGCGTTTGATGCGCCGCTGTACCGCTGCGGTCGACAGGTTGACCTGCTCGCCAATCACCCGCAGTGCGGTGGTGTTGTCGCGTTGCAGGTGCTTGAGAATCGCGCGGTCGAAATCATCCAGGGGCGGCTGGGGGCTGACGGGCATGCTGGCGAACCTTGGGCGTGAGAAAATTTCCCATAAGATGCCGCAAAACAGAGCAAACGTCTCACCTCAAAAGCAATATATTCCCACCTGAAATTCCCCCCTCTTTTGTTTGAATCGGTTTGGCGAGGACTGCGTGTCTAAAGGCGTTGTTTTATCGGTAGCGGCCTCGGTGTTGTTTGCCGTGATGTATTACTTCACATCACTGCTCACGCCATTGAGTGGCCTGGAGATTTTCGGTTGGCGCATGTTGCTGACCGTGCCGTGCATGACCGTGTTCATGGTGGTCAGCGGTGAGTGGCGCCAAGTGTGGGAATTGCTGCGATTGCTCGCGGGCAAGCCACGACTGATCGGTGGGATTGTGCTGTCGTCGGTGCTACTGGGCGTGCAACTGTGGCTGTTTATGTGGGCGCCGCTTAACGGCCGCAGCCTGGATGTGTCCCTGGGCTACTTCCTGCTGCCGCTGACCATGGTCCTGACCGGGCGCCTGGTGTATGGCGAAAAGCTCTCGCGGCTGCAACTGATCGCGGTGGTGTTCGCGGCGATTGGCGTGCTCAACGAGCTGTACCAGGTGGGTGGCTTCTCTTGGGCCACGCTGCTGGTGATCATCGGTTACCCCATCTACTTCGTGCTGCGCAAACGCCTGGCGACCGACCACCTGGGCGGCCTGTGGCTGGACATGGCGCTGATGCTGCCGGTGGCGCTGTGGTTTGTCCAAAGTGGCGAACAGGGCTTCGCCGTGCTGGATGCACACAAAGGGCTATATGGGTTGATCCCGATGCTCGGGCTGATCAGTGCTTCGGCGTTGGTGTGCTACATCATCGCCAGCCGCTTGTTGGCGTTCAGCCTGTTTGGCCTGCTCAGCTACGTGGAGCCGGTGCTGTTGCTGGGGGTGGCGTTGCTGCTGGGGGAAAGCATCGGGCCGGGTGAATGGCTGACCTACATCCCGATCTGGCTGGCGGTGATGGTGCTGGTGTTCGAGGGGTTCAAGCACCTGATGCGCCAGCGTAGAGCCTGACCCAATAACTGCAGGAGCGAGCTTGCTCGCGAAGGACTCAAAGACACCGCGCCACCTCAGGCAGTACGCGTTATCGTTGACGTCCATCGCGAGCAAGCTCGCTCCTACAAAAAGCCATGTCAGTCGGTGGTCAACACACCACGACGGACCTGGTCACGCTCGATGGATTCGAACAGGGCCTTGAAGTTGCCTTCGCCGAAACCGTCATCACCCTTGCGCTGGATGAATTCGAAGAACACCGGGCCCATCAGGGTTTCCGAGAAGATCTGCAGCAGCAGGCGCTTGTCGCCGGCCACGGACGAGCCGTCCAGCAAGATACCCCGCGACTGCAACTGCTCCACCGGTTCGCCGTGGTTTGGCAGGCGGCCTTCGAGCATTTCGTAGTAGGTGTCTGGCGGCGCAGTCATAAAGCGCATGCCGATCTTCTTCAACGCGTCCCAGGTCTTGATCAGGTCGTCGGTGAGGAACGCCACGTGCTGGATGCCTTCGCCGTTGAACTGCATCAGGAACTCTTCGATCTGGCCTGCGCCCTTGGACGACTCCTCGTTCAACGGGATGCGGATCATGCCATCCGGGGCGCTCATGGCCTTGGAGGTCAGGCCGGTGTATTCGCCCTTGATGTCGAAGTAGCGCGCTTCACGGAAGTTGAACAGCTTCTCGTAGAAGTTGGCCCAGTAGACCATGCGCCCGCGATAGACGTTGTGGGTCAGGTGGTCGATGACCTTGAGGCCGGCGCCCACCGGGTTGCGGTCCACGCCTTCGATAAACACGAAGTCGATATCGTAGATCGAGTTGCCTTCACCGAAACGGTCGATCAGGTACAGCGGCGAGCCGCCGATGCCCTTGATGGCCGGCAGGTTCAGTTCCATCGGGCCGGTTTCGATATGGATCGGCTGGGCACCGAGTTCCAGGGCGCGGGTGTAGGCCTGTTGCGAATCCTTGACGCGAAACGCCATGCCGCACACCGACGGACCATGCTCGGCGGCAAAGTACGAAGCGATGCTGTGGGGTTCGTTGTTGAGGATCAGGTTGATCGCGCCCTGGCGGTACAGGTGCACGTTTTTCGAGCGGTGGGTTGCCACCTTGGTGAAGCCCATGATCTCGAAGATCGGCTCCAGGGTGCCCGGGGTCGGCGATGCGAATTCGATAAATTCAAAGCCCATCAGGCCCATTGGGTTTTCGTATAGATCTGCCATGATTTGGCGCCTCATCATCTTTTTTAGAATTAAGTAAATTAATTGCCAGCAAGGATGAGGTGGGCAGGTGGCGCACAGGAAATGCCCCGCACGCTGCGGGCGAGGAAGTCACCGTAGATGAGTTGGAACCCGAGTAGCTTCATGGTTGAGTCATTCTCTTACGGGCGTCTCTGACGGACGAGGCCTGCATGGAAACAGGCGCTTATTCTTGTATGCGTAAACGGATTCTACACAGCGTAAACAGCTTTGTCCGTATTCCTTATCAAATCCTTATGCCCGTACGGACGCAAGGGGTTTATTGCACAGTGTGCGCTACATGAGTGCGGGTGTTGCCATGGTCGTCCAGGGTGGTGAAGTGCACCAGCGCCGCGACCGACGCCTGCCCTGGCGCGCCATGCAAGGTAACGATTGCACTGGATCGGGGGGCAAGCATCGGCGGGTCATCGTTGCGGTACTGGCGCCCCTCGCTCCCCAGCACAATGCTGGTCAAGCTCACATGGTAGGCACTGGCGTTGTGCACATGCAGAGTGCCCGCCTTGGGCAAGCGCCACTCCAGGCCTTCGACGGCATCCTCCGCTCGCCCTGGCAACAGTGGCGGGCGCAGGAACAGTTTGATGCGGCTGCGCAAGGCGAACTGCACGCTGTGGGACACATCCGTCTGCGGCGGGATACCCAGTACGTTGAGCCAATACACCTGCTCCACGCCCCCCTGCGCCGGCTCGCCATCATAGGCCACGCGCAACGCCTGGGCCTGGCCGGCGTCCATGCGCAGGATCGGCGGGGTCACGGTGAACGGTACGTCACTGTATTCAGGGCGCACCAGGGGGTCGCCTGCGTCAATCCAGACCTGTACCAGCCGTGGGTTATCCGCCTCATTGCTCAGGTTGAGCGTGACCTGGCCCACGGCTGCGGGGTAAATCAGGCGGGTGCGGTCAAGCACGATTTCCCCATGGGCACTCCAGGCCAGCAGCCAACCCAGTACGCCCGCTGCCAGACGTGCCCAGGCCCCGCTCATCGGTAGCTCAAGGTAAAGGTGGCCAGTCCCTTGGCCGTGCCGGGATGCACGGTAGGCTCGGTTTGCAGGTACCGCGCCGTCAGCGGTATGCGAACCGTGCCATTGCCCGTACTGCCGGCCGACCATTGGTTGGGGTTGCCAATACCACTGGCGTCCGGCCCGTAGCTGACGACGGCGTTGCCGTGCAGCAGTTGCAGGGCGAGGCCACGGGCGGTGGAATCTTGCGTCAGCGTCAGGCGCTCGCCACGGTTGGCCGGTTGAGTTTGGTCGGTGAGTGTCACCCACACATCCAGCCTGCCCCCTGTGCCGCCCGCGCACTGCAACTCAATCTCGCGGCTAGCACCACCGGCGACGCTGCCCACGCCGGTGAACGCGGTGGCTGCCACGCTGCCCAGATCGATCGGCACCGAGGGTGTGGATACCGAACAGGTAGGTTTCAACGGCGGCCCCACCACCACGGTGGCGAAGGTGAACAAATGGACCGCGTGAAAATCAGGATGGACCCTGAACTCTGCAAAGGGCTGCGCGAATACCACCCCACCCTGGATCGCACCGGTGACAAAAAACACCACGCGCACGCGCACGCCCCAGGAGGCCAGGCCGGGACGTAGCGGCCCGCGCAGGATCGACACGCCTTGATTGATGCTTTTCCATTCACCGCCATCGCGGTCCTGTGCCATCAAGCCATAGCCCACACCTTGCAGGCCGGTGGTAAAGATCGGCAGCGATAACCCGGAGAGGCCAAAATACTTGCCAGTAAAGCGCATGTTCCTTGCCACGCTGATATACGACCAATGATCCACGCTCACGCCCACGCCATAGGTGCAATCCTGCGCGTCTGGGGATTGCAGCGCATAGCCCTGGGGGTCGCCCAGCACTTGGCCCACCCGGGGGTTAGCCGGCACGCTGATGGAGGCAATCGAAAGCGCCACGGGGGGCGCGGGCGTGCAACTGGCATTGGCGTGCACCTCGGCGGCGGCCAGCAGCGCGAGCAGGCCAAGAAGGCATGCCTTGGCGCTCATCGTGCGGTCACCTCGCGCCCGGCCGCCACGCCTACGCATTGCCCTTGCAACAGGTCGGCGTGGGCTTGGCGCCGCGTTGCCTGGGGTTGCAGGCGATAGTGGATGTAGCAACGGTCAGCGGCGGTCTCGCTCCACTTCACAGTGAGCGTGCCCTGCTCGGCAATGCCCCTGACAAAGGCCTTGCTGGCCTGGCCAATCACCCCGACTTCGCTGCCGTGCTCATCAAACACCTGGGCGGCGAATGGCAACGGCTTGCCGTTCTCGCGCAGGGCCTTGACCACCACTGCCCGCCCGACCACCGTGGCAAAGCGCAAGCGGGCGATGGCCCCGGCGGTGGGCACGATGCGTTGGCTGGTCTCTTGCAGTTCCACGTCATAGGCGCTGCCCTCGGGGTCGATACCCACGGTATTGGCCTGGAACGCCCGCAGCGACGGCACCACGGCGTAGCCGTTGCGTTCGACCCGCAGGTGATTGCCATTGCTCAACCGTGCACCCTGGGCAGCGGGCACATGGACCAGGGCGGCCGCCTCGCCGAGGTAGTGCGAGAACGTCAGGCCGTCTGCATGGGCCACCAGGCCGCCGTCGGCGCTCAATGAAAGCTGGCTGCTGTCGCGGTTCTGCCCATACCCCAGCCGCAGGGCGGCCGTGCTGGCGTTGTACCCGGCATAGGCATTGAAACTGCCCTGGCTCGCCCCCTCGGCCGAGGCGGGGGTGCCGGCGATGCCGTAGTTGAGCGTGGCGTCATCATCGAGCATGCCGTTGATGCCCAGTTGTTGCTGGCTGCCGCGACTGCCTCCGGTACTGCGAATCAAGGTGCTGGTCAGGCTCGGTGCGCGCGGGCTGCTGCCCAGGGGCAGGGACACTGTCAGCATCACGCGATTATCGACGTGGCCGGCGTTATCCGAACGGGCCAGCAATACCGGCGCGTGTTCGTCTTGATGATTGCTCCGGTCTGGGGCTTGGACCCGCGAACGCTGGGCGCTGAGGTTCCAGTTGAGGCGGCGCCAACTGGCGCCATAACTCAGGTGATACGCGGTTTCGCGCCCCAGGCGCGGGCCCCAGTATTGGGTCGAACTGGCATAGAACCCCAGGGTGCCCGCCCCCGCCTGCTGGCTGATGGTCAGGTCCAGGCGCGTCTTTTGCCGGGCGTAGCTGCCAATATCCTGGCCCCGGCGCCCCAGCTTCCGCACATTGACTGCGTCGGTGAGGTTCAGGTAGCCCTCGGTGGAAAAACGATAGGCGCCCAATACCAGGTGCGTACCGGTTTGCGACAGTTGCCGGTCGAAGCCCAGGCCGACGTTCTGCCCCGACAGCACCCCCTGCCCAGGGACATGCGTGCGCGAATCGGTGGCGTCCAGCGAAAATGCACCCAGGGTGGTATTCAGCGCCACACCCGCTTTGCCCTGGGCGTAACCTTCAGAAAAACTGCTGCCGCCATACAGCGTCAGGTCGTCCAGCAGACCATGCTGGAGTGTCCCTTCAAACGCCAGGGGGGCCCGGCCCTCGACGCCATTCTGGCGGACCTGGCCCAGGGTCATGCCGTACCGGCTGGCGCTGCGCCGCAGCAGGTGCGGTGCCACGGAAAACGGCACGCTGTAACTGTATTGGCGACCGTCGACTTCCTTGACGCTGACGCTCAGGTCGCCGCCACCTGTGGGGTACAGGTCGTTGATCACAAACGGACCGGGGGCCACGGTGGTTTCGTAGAGCGTATAGCCGTTCTGACTGACGGTGACGGTGGCATTGCTGTCGGCCATTCCTCGCACCACTGGCGCATAACCCTGTTGCGAAGGCGCCAGCATTTGCTCGTCGGTGCCCAGGCTGAGGCCACGCATGCGGGTACTCTCAAGGATCTGCCCACTGCTGAAGCTGTCGCCCAGGGTCAGGCGCGATTGCCAGGCCGCGAGGCTGCGTTGCACATAGATCGCGCTGCTCTGGTAGCGCTCGGCACCGCTTCGCGAGTTCCAGGCCTGCGCGCCCTGGTGGCGCAAACGCCAACTGCCGAGGTTGAGGCCGGTGTTGAGCCCCAGGTAGGCCCGGTCTTCGCCACTGCCGGCGGTCATGGTCGAGGCGCTGAAGTTGTAGCTGAGCAAGCCGGCATTGATGCCTTCGTCCCATTGGCGGGGGTCGATGGCATCACGGGCCGTCGGGGTCAGGTAGAGCTGGGGCACGCTTAGGGCCAGCTGCAGCGCACCGCTATCGACGCTGCTGGAGGCCATGGGGATCCATTGGCCAAGATCCCCGCACAATGGGCCTGGGGAGACGGGCTGGTTTGGCACCACGCCCAGTCGGGTCAACAGCGGCCAGTCCAGGCACGGCACGACGTCGTCGTGCACCGCAATAAAGTCCAACGCATGGCGCCCAGCAGGCGCGCCGTTGAGCGTTACATCGACCCGGTACTTGCCGGGCGCCAGGGTGTCGTGGCGGTTGAAGCGGGAAATATCCACGCCCGCTGCAAGGCCACTGGAAAACGCCTCAAGGTCGAAGGTGACCGAAGCTGCCAGGACCTCGGGGCAGATCAAGGCCACCACCATTGCGGGAAAGTACAGGGCACGCAGGGCAATCCCCCCCCGCGCCCACAGTTGCAGGTAAAAAAACATAAGTCAGGCTTCGCGTTACTAAAGAGGCGCCCAGCGCGGCACGGAGAAACCACCGAAATCGTCGATGTACTGGAATTGCACCCGGGCGTCGGCGGGCACCGTCTGCACCAGAGGAGGCAGGGCAAGGTCGAGGCTGGCATAGGGCGCGACCATGCCTTGCTGTTCGGTGGGCACCGCTTGGCCACCCATCACCAGCGCGACCTCATGGAATGTCACATGGAAGGGCGACGGGTTGGTTACCCGCAGCACCGCCGGCTTGCCGGTATGCAAGGTCCAGGTCAGTTGCCCCGGCGCATCATGGGCGTTGCCCGCCAGGCCCCGGGGCCGGAAAAACACCTTGGTGCGAATGCGAAAGGCAAACCGCAGCTGGTTCTGGCGCTCCTCCTCGGCCTCGGTTTGCGCCGGTTGGGCCTGGGGCGGCACCTCCAGCACGTTGAGCCAGAACAGCGACTCCCTGTCCCCGGCCAGCGGCTCCCGGGTATAGGCCAGGCGTATGGACTGGCTCTTGCCCGGGTCCAGGCGAAACACCGGCGGGCTGATACTGAACGGTACCTCACTGTGTTCCGCCAACTGCCGTGCATCACCGTCGTCCATCCACACCTGCACCAGGCGTGCGGCCTGTTGATCATCGTTGCGCACCTGTACGGTGATTTCCCTGCGCACCTCGGCGTAGACCTGGCGTGTACCACTTAGGATCACCCCGGCCTGTGCCTGCGCGAAGGCCAGGCACAGGCACAGCGCAACCTTTAGGCGTGATAGGCAACCCATGCTGCGTACCCTCGGTTTTTCAGGCGATCAGGGAAAGATCACCGAGTACTGCACCGCCGTAGTCACCAGCCCGACTCCCGCCGCGCCGCCGGTGGCGATATAACGTGCCGCAAAGGGCATGGTCGCCAGCCCGCCGGTGACCGTGGCCGTGGTCGAGGCGTGGCCGCTGCGCAAATCCATGGGCCTTTGGGTTGCACCGTCGACAATTTGCACTTCCACTTTGGCCGCCGCAGTCTTGGGCGCGGTATTGCGCAAATTGCCCGTGGCCGGGTTGATGGCCGGGCTGGTGCTCTCATACAGCACCGCCACTTTGGTCGCATCTGCGCAACTGGCGCCGCCGCCCACGTAGATAAAGAACGGTTTGGAGCTGGCGGTTGCCCCCGCCGTGGACAGGGCGCTGGCCTGGACCTTGTCGAGGACTACCGGGAAGTTCGCCCCGGAGCCTGGGGCACCGCCGGTTCCACCGCTGATGGTGCAGGTGGTGCCGGTGATTTCGCCGGTCAGGGTGATGGTGCCGTCGGCAGCAGAGGCCGTAGGTATGACGAAACCACAAGCAAGCAGCAGGGCAATGGCCAGGACATTATTTTTCATTACGCACGTGTTCCTATGTGTTAGATCGAGCCCCGCTCAAACGCCACGCAGGCATAAGCCCGCCCGCGCAATTTGGGCTTGATGACGCGAAAGAGTTGGTTTTTGAATGCAGCGTCTATATGGGGCTGCAGTTTTTTTGACAAGCATTGATCCAGGCAATAACGCAATAGACCAATCAGCTTTTCCTCGTCAAAATATGTTGCAAAGTTTGGCAAGGTTGAAAAACACGCACAACTGGCCAAGTAGCTAGGTCAACGCGTTTAAAGTGCTTATTTCCATAGGGCAACTATCATTTCATTCGTGTATCTGACGCCTCGCCTGTAGCCGTTGCCAGGCCCCTCCCTCATTCTGCTACAGGCCGCGTAAATGCCACTCACCATCAAAGGCCCGCGCAAGCGCGCCGCCCGCTACTTGATCACGGTCCTGTGCGGCATGCTGCCGATTCTGCTAGGGGTGGTGATCCTGTACCTGCAGGCCCAGCGCACCCTGGAAAACAGCACCGCGCAGACGGCTATCGAGGCCGTGCGCCAATTCGACCTGATGCTCGACAACACCGCCCTCGCCGCCCAGGACCTACTGCCGCTGGCGGGCCAGGACTGTGACAATGCGGCAAAACTGGCGCTGCGCGAGCAAGTCACCCGGCGCCCCTTTGTCCGCGCAACCACCCTGTCGTTTAAAAAGTCCATTTATTGCAGCTCTTTGTTTGGCGGCGACTATGTGTCACCGGTCAACCCAGACGATTACGTCAATGGTCGCCTGTGGCTGATGAAGGGCAACCCCGTCACCCCCGATACCGCCTTGTTGGTTTATCGGCTGGTGGACGGCGACAAAGCGGCGTTTGCCTCGATTGACGGTTACCACCTGACAAACGCCCTGCGCCTGATCAGCCGTTATGCCGACCTGGTATTGCAGGTCGGGCCCAATTGGCTGGGTAGCGACGGCAAAGTGCGCGACACTGCGCTACCGGTGTTTGCCGTGGCCCATCACCACCTCGACTCCCAGCGTTACGCCTACAGCGTGGAGGCCGGCATGCCCGAAGGGGAAGTCTGGCGTTACATGCAAGCCCGCTACCCGCCACTGTTCAGCCTGCTGGTGTTTTTCGGCGTATTGGCCGGCGTGCTCGCGCACTGGCTGCAAAAGCGCTCCAGCGCACCGACCCATGAACTGCAGCGGGCGCTGGGCGCCAATGAATTCGTGCCCTATTACCAACCGGTGGTGCGCGGTGACAACCTGCAATGGGCCGGCTGTGAAGTGCTGATGCGCTGGAAGCATCCAAAAGAAGGCCTGGTTCGCCCGGACCTGTTTATTCCCCTGGCCGAGCATTCAGGGCTGATTGTGCCCATGACCCGGGCATTGATGCGCCAGGTGGCCACACAGCTTGCACCCCATGCCGATCGCCTGGGCGGTAATTTCCATGTGGGGATCAATATCACCGCCCGGCACTGCCAGGACCTGGAGTTGGTGCAGGACTGTCGGGAATTTCTCGCGGCCTTCCAGCCCGGGCAAGTCCTGTTGACCCTGGAGCTGACCGAACGCGAACTGATCGAGCCCACCGACGTGACCCGCCAGCTGTTCCAGGCCCTGCACGAACTGGGGGTGATGATCGCCATTGATGACTTCGGCACCGGCCACTCCAGCCTGGGTTATTTGCGCAACTTCAATGTTGACTACTTGAAGATTGATCAAAGCTTTGTGGCAATGATCGGGGCCGATGCTTTATCGCGGCATATACTCGATAGCATCATCGAGTTATCGGGCAAGCTTGACTTGGGCATCGTCGCCGAAGGCGTGGAAACCCAAGAGCAATGCGATTATCTGGCAGCGCAAGGCGTGGACTTTTTGCAAGGTTACCTGTTTGGCCGCCCAGTGCCTTTTGACGCATTCATTAAGTCTTTGCGTGGTGCTTGAATATCGATCTAGCATCATCATGAAATATTGTTATTTATACAAAGGACATGATTTACTCGTGGCTCATTAACTACTACAATTTTTCCTGCCTGTGCTGAATCGGCAGGAGAGCCACTTTTACCGAGTCATGCTGAGGCTCTTGGCTTATAGCTTTGTTTACAGTTGGTATCAGCCAAATACACTATTGGAGTAAATATTTTGTCCAGACTCGCCGAATTTCGTGCCGCAGAAAAAGCCCTTCAAGAGCAGCTCGCCCAGCTGGAATCCCTGAAGAACGATGCTGGCTTGAAGAAAGAAATCGAATTTGAAGAAAAGCTTCAAGGGCTGATGAAAACCTACGGCAAGAGCCTGCGTGACATCATCTCCATCCTTGATCCAAACCCGGGCAAATCGGGAATCCAAGCGGCAGCCGCACCTAAAACCCGCCGCGCACGCGTGGTCAAGGTGTATCACAACCCACACACTGGCGAACTGATTGAAACCAAGGGCGGCAACCACCGCGGCCTGAAGGCCTGGAAAGAACAGTATGGCGCAGCCACTGTAGATTCCTGGTTGCGCGGCTAATACCGGCGCACTAATAAAAAGCCTCGCAGATGCGGGGCTTTTTTGTTTGTGCACTGCGATTTCGCGGCCCGTGGCTTTGGAACGTGGACTTCTAAACACATTCCACTTGGTACAAATTCACCGACCAGTGGCTGTACGCTGCGCCCTTATAGTTATGTGTTTTTTTGTAACTGCGCCATGTCAGGCATCTAGCCATCGCCCATCAAAGTTTCAGGCTTGCACGTACCTCACTGACTTCTTCCTTGCTCGACTCATAGGCTTGAGCTTGCCCGGCGTATGAAAAAACATAGGCCTTATTCGCATCAACAGCGCCTATCAGTGTTTGCGAGAGCACATGCCGACCATTCTCGGTAATCACGCAGGTAGTTTCCAGGGCCTCAAGATGACTCAAGGTAGTCGGGTGCATCTTGTTGCAGACACTTTGATAACCACTGCGGGCAAAGTCCTTCTGGATGGACTTGCGCATTTCCAGCAGCACACCTTGCAGATTGACCACATGCCCAGGCTCGATCGGGGTGCCCGTCAGCTCCATGACCATCTGTGTCTCGCCGTTTTCGTTGTTCTTTATCGCACGTTGGCGAGATACCGGCGACGGTGTGGCCGGTGCATCGGCATCCGCCACCACTTCCTCCACCTGCCAGCCGCTGGGCCAGTGAATCTCGGGATCTGCCGCCAGCACAGCAGTACTGGCCAAGATCAGGCACACGGTGCTCAACAGCGGTTTGTTCAGTCGGCTCATTGCAAAAAACACTCGGAGTTCAAGCCGCAAAGTTTGAGCCTGCACGTAGGATAGTCGCAAGGCCCGTGTCAGCTTTTTCATTTGGCGTGGCTGGCGCGGCTTGCGTATCATGGCCCGGCTGCACGGATGCCTGTCAGCCGCAAGCCAAAGGACCGCTCAAGTCACGAGCCGCGTCTGCCCCATTTTTTTCTGGAGGGCCCATGAGCCTGCACGAATTGAACACCTTCCCGGGCGTCACCGCCCAACCCGACACCGCCACTGCGAACTTCGTGTTCAACCACACCATGCTGCGGGTCAAGGACATCACCAAGTCGTTGGACTTCTACACCCGCGTCTTGGGTTTTTCCCTGGTTGAGAAGCGCGACTTCCCGGAAGCCGAATTCAGCCTGTACTTCCTCGCCCTGGTCGACAAGGCGCAGATCCCAGCCGATGCCGCCGCACGTACCCAGTGGATGAAGTCGATCCCGGGCATCCTGGAACTGACCCACAACCACGGCACCGAGAACGATGCCGACTTTGCCTACCACAATGGCAACACCGACCCGCGCGGGTTTGGCCATATCTGCATTTCGGTGCCGGATATCGTGGCGGCCTGCGAGCGGTTTGAAGCGTTGGGCTGTGACTTCCAGAAGCGCCTGACGGATGGGCGCATGAAAAGCCTGGCGTTTATCAAGGACCCGGACGCGTACTGGGTTGAGATCATCCAGCCAGCACCGCTGTAAACCGGCTTGATGCCCCAGCAGGAGGGTATCACCGTGGTGTTTGCCTGCACCGCAGGCAAACCAGCGCCCACAAAAGCAACGGCCACAAAAAACCCATGATCTCTCATGGGTTTTTTAGTTTCAGGCCTTACGCTCGGATCAGGTGATCAAAAGCACTCAAGGAAGCCTTGGCGCCCTCGCCCACCGCAATCACGATCTGCTTGTACGGCACCGTAGTCACGTCACCTGCGGCAAACACGCCTGGCAGTGACGTCTCGCCACGGGCATCGACAATGATCTCGCCACGGGGCGACAACTCCACCGTGCCCTTGAGCCAATCGGTATTGGGCAGCAAACCGATCTGCACAAAGATGCCTTCCAGGTCGATGGTCTTGAACTCGCCAGTATCGCGGTCCTTGTAGGCCAGGCCGGTGACTTTCTGGCCATCACCCTTGACCTCGCTGGTCAGCGCACTGGTGATCACATCAACGTTCGGCAGGCTGTAGAGCTTGCGTTGCAATACCGCGTCGGCGCGCAACTTGCTGTCGAACTCGAGCAACGTGACATGGCTGACAATACCGGCCAGGTCGATGGCCGCTTCAACACCGGAGTTACCGCCGCCGATCACCGCCACGCGCTTACCCTTGAACAGCGGGCCATCGCAGTGTGGGCAGAAACACACACCCTTGGCCTTGTACTCCTGCTCGCCCGGCACGCCCATTTCGCGCCAGCGCGCACCGGTGGCCAGGATCACGGTCTTGGACTTGAGGGTCGCCCCGCTCTCGAAGCGAATTTCGTGCAGCTCACCGGGATTTTTCGCCGGGATCAGGCTGCTGGCGCGCTGTAGGTTCATGATGTCCACGTCGTACTGACGCACGTGGGCTTCCAGGGCGCTGGCCAGTTTCGGGCCTTCGGTTTCCTGTACCGAGATAAAGTTCTCGATGGACATGGTGTCCAGCACTTGCCCACCAAAACGCTCGGCGGCCACCCCCGTGCGGATACCTTTACGCGCGGCGTAGATAGCCGCGGCAGAACCTGCCGGGCCACCACCGACGACGAGTACATCAAAGGCGTCCTTGGCGCTGATTTTCTCGGCCGCTTTTTCGATACCGCTGGTGTCGAGCTTGGCGAGAATTTCTTCCAGGCCCATGCGGCCCTGGCCGAAGTTCACACCGTTGAGGTAGACGCTGGGCACTGCCATGACCTGGCGCTCGTCGACTTCAGCCTGGAACAGTGCGCCGTCGATAGCGACGTGGCGGATGTTCGGGTTGAGCACAGCCATCAGGTTCAGCGCCTGGACCACGTCCGGGCAGTTCTGGCAGGACAGCGAGAAGTAAGTCTCGAAGCTGAACTCGCCTTTAAGGCTGCGAATCTGCTCAATCACTTCGACACTGGCCTTCGACGGGTGGCCACCGACTTGCAGCAGGGCCAGCACCAACGAAGTGAATTCATGACCCATGGGGATGCCGGCAAAACGCAGGCTGATATCGGCACCCGGGCGGTTGATGGAGAACGATGGCTTGCGCGCGTCATTGCCATCGGTTTTCAGGCTAATCAGCGTGGTGAGACTGGTTACGTCCTGCAAAAGGGCAAGCATTTCCTGGGATTTCGCACCGTCGTCGAGGGAGGCGACGATCTCGATCGGCTGGGTGACCCGTTCCAGGTATGACTTCAACTGAGCTTTAAGATTGGCGTCCAACATACGGGCGATTTCCTATTTCAAATCAATTCGGTAAAAAAAAACGCCCGAGCGAATCTCGCCCGGGCGTTTTTGAGGGCGGTGCGGCTTACTTAAGGTGCGGCAATCCGCCCTTGATACTTCACAGACTTAGATCTTGCCGACCAGGTCCAGGGACGGAGCCAGGGTAGCCTCGCCTTCTTTCCACTTGGCTGGGCACACTTCGCCTGGGTGGGCAGCAACGTACTGGGCCGCCTTGATTTTGCGCAGCAGTTCGGAAGCGTCACGACCAACACCGCCGTCGTTCAGCTCAACGATCTTGATCTGGCCTTCAGGGTTGATCACGAAGGTGCCACGGTCTGCCAGGCCAGCTTCTTCGATCAGCACGTCGAAGTTGCGGGAGATGGTCAGGGTCGGATCGCCAATCATGGTGTACTGGATCTTGCCGATGGCTGGCGAGGTGTTGTGCCAGGCAGCGTGGGCAAAGTGGGTGTCGGTGGACACGCTGTAGATCTCGACGCCCAGTTTCTGGAATTCGGCGTAGTTGTCAGCCAGGTCTTCCAGTTCGGTTGGGCAGACGAAAGTGAAGTCGGCTGGGTAGAAGAACACGACAGACCACTTGCCTTTCAGGTCAGCGTCCGACACGTCTACGAAGTTGCCGTTTTTGTAAGCGGTGGCTTTGAACGGTTTTACTTGGCTGTTGATGATAGGCATCGTTGACTCTCCGTCAGGGGTTAGTAAGTTGATGGGTGAATCCTACCCAGTCTCATCGCCGATGGCTCATTGGCAAACCTGATGCTTGCGATTGGTTTTGGCTATCAACCAGCTGTATTAATAGAAGAAATCTTAAAGCAGCGGGTCGCGGGCCTGAGTCATGCCAAGAAAGGGCGTCGCTTCAACATAGCGCATGGCTGACTTCATGTCCTTCCAGCCGACATACGTCATCAGCGACTTCAAATCCCAGCCGCTGCGATGGGCCCAGGTGGCAAAGCCACGGCGCAGGGAGTGGCTGGTGTATTGCTCGGCGGCAATGCCGGCCCGCCCGAGGGCCTGGCGCAGCAGCGGGATCACGCTGTTGGCATGCAACCCCTCCTCACCCAGGTTGCCCCAGCGATCGATCCCGCGAAACAGCGGGCCGCGCACCAGGGCCGAGGCACTCAGCCATTCGCTATAGGCCTGTACCGGGCACAGGCGCAGCAGCGCCGGGGTTTGATAGGTCTGGCCGAGGTTCTCGCGGTCGCTCTTGCTGCGCGGCAGGTACAGGGTGATGCCCGCGCCTGGTACCGCCTGGACATGCTCGATCTGCAAACGGCACAGCTCATCACTGCGAAAGCCGCGCCAAAAGCCCAGCAGGATCAAGGCCGTGTCGCGCTTGGCACGCAGCCAGCGCGGTCGATCGCCCTCTGCCCGCGCCTGCTCGGCATCGCGCTCAAGCCAGCCGACCACCTGCTCCAGATGCTGGAGCTGCAAGGGTTCGGCCTGTTTTTCCTGGGCCGGGTGCAAGGCGCGAATGCCCTTGAGCACCTTGCGCACCACCGGCGCCTTGGTCGGATCGGGAAAACCCTGGCTGGTGTGCCATTGCGCCAGCGCCGAGAGCCGCAGTTTCAGCGTATTGACCGCGAGCATCCCGGCATAGGCCACCAGGTATCGGGCCACGCTGTCGCTGGTGGCAGGCAGGAAGCCGCCCCAACTCACCTCAAAGTGCTCGATGGCAGCGCGATAGCTGCGACGGGTGTTATCGCGGGTGGCGGCGTTCAGGTATCGATCTAGTTCACTCATGCCGCGATCGCCGGCAAGCCGGCTCCTACAGAGGTTGGTGTACGGGGACTGCGCCCGGAGAGGGTCCGGCAAGTCATGACACGGGATAATACGCCAATATCCCATCTGTTAAATGGTGAATTTCAACGCGTTTTAATTCGTGATATAGTATGTATATACATAATACATACCACAGTATCAAATCGACGGAGACCCTATGGCTCGCGGTGGCATCAACAAAGCAGTAGTTCAGACGGCACGCCTGGCAATTCTCGCCCGCGGCGAAAACCCCAGCATTGATGCGGTGCGCATCGAAATGGGTAATACCGGCTCGAAAACCACCATTCACCGCTATTTAAAAGAGCTCGACGAGAGCGAAACCCGCCTCACCATCACCGAAGCCCCCATCGACGACGAGCTCGGCGAACTGGTGACACGCCTGGCCCAGCGCCTGAAAGAGAAAGCCCAGGAGCCCATCGACCTGGCCCTGGCCCAGTTCGAACAGCAAAAAAGCGCCCTGCTCGCCCAGGTAGAAGCGCTTGAAGCCGCACACAGCCAACTCCAGCAGCAATTTGATATCCAGGGCACCGCCCTCGCCGAAGAAAGCGCCGCGCTGCAAACCGCCAGCACCAGCCTGCAGACCGAGCAAACCCGTAACGCCGGGCTTAGCCAGGCGTGCAGCGACTACGAGCTACGGCTCTCGGACAAGGACGAACAGATTCGTTCGCTGGAAGAAAAGCACCTGCACGCCCGCGATGCCCTTGAGCACTATCGCAATGCCATCAAGGATCAGCGCGAGCAGGAGCAGCGCCGTCACGAAGGCCAGTTGCAACAACTGCAGGCTGAATTACGCCAGGCACAACAGAGCGCCCTGGTGCGCCAGGACGAGATCACCCAACTGCATCGCGACAATGAGCGGCTATTGATTGAACACCGGGTTACGGCGAAGGAATTGGCTGCCCTGCAGGAGCAAAGCCGCAAGGCTCAGGCCCAGCAACTCAAGCTGAGCGAACAGGTGAGCGTGATCGACAGCGAACGCACCCTGCTCCAGGAGCGCCTGCGGGTAGCGGTGCTGGACAGCCAGTCACGCCAGGAGGCACTGGCCGAGCAACAGCACAGCTACAAAGCCGTGGAACTGGACCTGATCAAGGCCCAGGCCACCATCGAGGCGCTGCGCCTGGCTGCCGTCGTTGCAACGACGCCAGAGGCAGCGGCCCAGGCCTGATCAGCCAGCCACTGGCGTGCGCATGGTGACGAATTCTTCCGCCGCCGTAGGATGCACGCCGATGGTCTCGTCGAAATGCTGCTTGGTCGCCCCCGCCTTGAGGGCGATCGCCAGGCCCTGGACGATCTCGCCCGCATCCGGCCCGACCATGTGGCAACCCAACACCTTGTCGGTGTCGGCATCGACCACCAGCTTCATCAGGGTGCGCTCCTGGCACTCGGTCAGGGTCAACTTCATCGGCCGGAAGCGGCTTTCGAAGATCTGCACGTTATGCCCATCGGCCCTAGCCTGCTCTTCGCTCAAGCCTACGGTGCCGATGTTCGGCAGGCTGAACACCGCCGTCGGGATCATCGCGTAGTCTACCGGGCGGTATTGCTCCGGCTTGAACAGGCGACGCGCCACGGCCATGCCTTCGGCCAATGCCACAGGCGTCAACTGCACGCGACCGATCACGTCGCCAATGGCCAGGATCGAAGGCTCGGCGGTCTGGTACAGGTCGTCGACCGCGACAAAACCACGCTCGTCCAGCTTGACCCCGGTGTGCTCCAGGCCCAGGTTATCCAACATCGGGCGCCGCCCGGTGGCGTAGAACACGCAATCGGCCTCCAACACACGACCGTCCTTCAGGGTGGCCTTGAGGCTGCCACCGGCCTGTTTGTCGATACGCGCGATATCGGCGTTGAATTGCAGGTCCAGGCCGCGCTTGGTCAGTTCTTCCTGCAAATGCTTGCGCACCGCACCATCGAAGCCACGCAGGAACAGATCGCCGCGATACAGCAGCGATGTCTGTGCGCCCAGGCCATGGAAAATCCCGGCAAACTCCACCGCAATATAACCGCCGCCCACCACCAGCACACGCTTGGGCAGCTCTTTAAGGAAGAACGCCTCATTGGAGCCAATAGCGTGCTCGTGCCCCGGAATCTCGGGAATCTGCGGCCAGCCGCCAGTGGCGATCAAGATATTCTTGGCGGTGAAGCGCTCTCCATTGATCTCGACCTCGTGCGCCCCGGTCAGGCGCGCGTGGCCTTCGTGAAGGGTCACGCCACTGTTGACCAGCAGGTTGCGGTAGATGCCATTGAGGCGATTGATCTCGCGGTCCTTGTTGGCTATCAGCGTCGCCCAATCAAAGTCCGCCTCGCCCAGGGACCAGCCAAAACCGCTGGCCTGCTCGAAGTCTTCGGCAAAGTGCGCGCCATAGACCAGCAGCTTTTTCGGCACACAGCCCACATTCACACACGTCCCGCCCAGGTAGCGGCTTTCCGCCACGGCGACCTTCGCGCCAAACCCTGCGGCAAAGCGTGCCGCCCGAACGCCACCGGAACCGGCGCCAATTACATAAAGATCAAAATCGTAGGCCATTTCACTCTCCTCGGCAGGGCATCAGGATACCCGCTTGTACCCAAAAAACCAGAAAGCCACCCGAAGGTGGCTTTCTTGAGACTCAACAGGCCATGCTTAATCAGTAAGCCTTGCCAGTCTTGTAGAAGTGCTCGTAGCAGAAGTTGGTCGCCTCGATGTAGCCTTCGGCGCCACCGCAGTCAAAACGACGACCCTTGAACTTGTAGGCAATGACGCAACCGTCCTTGGCCTGCTTCAACAATGCGTCGGTGATCTGGATTTCGCCGCCCTTGCCTGGCTCGGTTTCTTCGATCAGCTTGAAGATATCCGGGGTCAGGATGTAGCGACCGATGATCGCCAGGTTCGACGGGGCATCTTCCGGCGCTGGCTTCTCGACCATGTCGCGCACACGGATCAGGCCATCGCCAATATCGTCGCCAGCGATCACGCCGTACTTGTTGGTTTCCGAAGGATCGACTTCCTGCACTGCAACGATGGTGCAGCGGTATTTCTGGTACAGCTTGACCATCTGGGTCAAGACGCCGTCGCCTTCCAGGTTCACGCACAGGTCGTCCGCCAGGACCACGGCAAACGGTTCGTCACCGATCAGCGGGCGACCGGTGAGGATGGCATGACCAAGACCTTTCATCTGGGTTTGACGGGTGTAGGAAAACGAGCACTCGTCGAGCAGCTTGCGGATACCGACCAGGTATTTTTCCTTGTCGGTGCCCTTGATCTGGTTTTCCAGTTCATAGCTGATGTCAAAGTGGTCTTCCAGGGCGCGCTTGCCACGACCGGTGACGATGGAGATTTCGTTCAGGCCGGCATCCAGTGCCTCTTCGACGCCGTACTGGATCAGTGGCTTGTTTACCACCGGCAGCATTTCTTTAGGCATGGCCTTGGTCGCTGGCAGGAAGCGAGTGCCGTAACCGGCTGCTGGGAACAAGCATTTCTTGATCATATAAGTCCTTAATAAGGGCTGTGCGTACGAAATTCGGCGCAGTCTAATCAGGCCGCAGCCACCTTACAATGGGCGCTGCTGGCGTTGCGATGTCAACATAGAGAAAAAATGTCGGCGTTAGTTCCGCCCATGTTCAAACAAGCGGCCCCAACGGCACCGGAGAAAACCCAGCATCCCCTGATTTCAAAGGGCCATATCCTTTTTAGCACGCTTTATGGGGTTCGGCACTGACCTGCAACAACTTACGCGCCCCCATGGCATTTGGCGCTATCATTGCCAGCTTGAACACCAGACCACGAGATTGTTAATAGATGTCAGAACCCAAAGGCGTAAACGGCTACCTGATCACCAAGCGAGCAGACGGCTGGCACCTGATCAACTTTCACGGCGACAGCGTTGCCGGCGTATTCGCCACCGAAAGCCAGGCGATTGCAGTAGCCGAAGTATTTGTGGATGAAGCCGGCCACGCGTCAAGCAAGCGACCAAAGGGCAAGTAAGCCTCTGCGGTTGCGCATGAAGCCCCGGTGAACGGGGCTTTTTTGTGATTGTCTGTACCTTGATGGCCGTTCGCTATAATCTCGCTGAAACGCCCCACAACAGTGTCAGCGCGCCCCTTAACACTTCTCAACGACGAACTTTACATGAACAAGATCCTGGCACTGACCTCGGTACTGGCGCTCGCCGGCTGCACCACCACTTCCGACATTTACCTGAAAAACGGCGAACAAGGCCTGACCATTGACTGTTCGGGCGAGGCCAATTCCTGGGCCAGTTGCTACGAAAAGGCCGATGCCTCCTGCGCCGGCACCGGTTACCGCATCGTCGGCACCGAAGGCACGCCAGCCTTGAAGGAAAGCGACAAGACCCTGGGCGCCGATGTGGGCAACTTCAAGGGTCGCAGCGTAGTGGTGGTCTGCAAGTAAGCTAGGCGGCTACATGTGAATCTCGGCGAACTTGATGCCGAGGCTGCGAATGGTGTCGATCAGGTCATCGAGTTTTTCAAAGGATTCGACCTCGTCCTGGTCATCCACCAGGAAAAAGCTGCGCCCGCCGCTTTTCTTGAAAAACACGATCCACTCCCCTGAATTGGCCGGATTTTGAATCACATGGGTCGCAGAGATATGACCCTCTGCATGCCGCTCTTTGACGCGCTCACGTTTCATAATTGCTTTTCCAGAATGACAATGCCGCTCAAACCCCGGGGTTTGAGCGGCATTTTTTGTGTTCAGGCAACAGTTTAACGGATGCCTTGGCCAATCAGCACGCCGTCTACCGTTTGCCCGTACAGGTTCACCCCATCATTGGCATGGAACTTCACGCGGGTTTTCTCCACCGAGCCATCTACCAGGCGCGGATCCTGCGGGCGCTCATGGCGGTTGACATAGGCCGCTACGTCCCAGGCCTGCTGGTCGCTCAAGCTGCCGCCCTTGCCCAGCGGCATGTTGTGCTTGATGAAGGACGCTGCGGTGTTGACCCGATGCATACCGGCGCCCCAGTTGTAGGAATCCTTACCCCACAACGGTGGCATCACGTAGCTGTCGCCCACCTTCTGCCCCTGCCCTTCGGCGCCATGGCACACCGCACATTGCGCCTTGTACACCTCGGCACCCTGCGCGAGGTTGTAGCCTTTGGCCGGTTGTGGGACCTCCGGGTAACCACGCCCCGGCAACTCCACGCCCAAGGGTGCCTTGCTCGCCAGCCAGTAGGCATAGGTCGACAGCGCAGCAATCTCATGGCTGTCCGCTGCCGGTGGCGTGCCGCCATCCATGCTGAACTGGAAACAGCCCTGCAGGCGCTCGGCGAAGGAATTGACCTTGTCATTCTTCTTACGGTACGCCGGGTACATGGGGTACGCCCCCCACAGAGGCGTGGAATTGGCCAGGCGCCCCTGATCCAGGTGACAGTTGCTGCAATTGAGGCCGTTGCCGACAAACTGCGGCGCCAGGCGCTTGGTATCGACGAACAACGCATAGCCCTGCATCACCAACTTGCCGTAGGCGTTGTCAGGCAGTTCGCTTTCCTGGGGCGGCTGGAACGCCTTGGCGGCGGGCACCGCAGCCGGCACCTGCAGTTGCGACTGATCTTCCATGGCAATCGGTGCGGCCAACGCCGGCACACTGATCAACGCGGCCAACACGGGTGCAAATGACAGATTCTTCATGGCTTGACCTCCTGGCCAGGCAAGGAGGCGAAGTAATTGGCGATACCCTGCACTTCGTCATCCGTCAGGGATTTGGCCACGTGCCCCATCAGGTCATTGGGGTCGTTGTGCCGAGTGCCACCGCGCCAGGCATTGAGCTGGGCAGCCAGGTAGGCCGCGGACTGTCCGGACAGCGGCGGGAACGCCTCGCCAACCCCCACGCCCGAGGGGCCATGACAGCTGACGCACGCCGGAATCTGCCGTTCCCAGGCGCCTTGCAGCGCCAGTTTTGCAGCGGGACTGTTCGGCGTAGCACTACGATGGCCGACGGCCACGGCAGGTGCCGGCATCGCCGCCAGTGTCTGGGTCACCGCCGCGATTTCTTCCTCGGTAAGCGCCTTGGCCAGCGACGTCATCACCGGGTTGCTGCGCGTGCCACTCTTGAAATCATGCAGTTGCTTGCTCAAATAAGCCGCCGGCAACCCCGCAAGCCTCGGAAAACCCGCAGCAGCCAACCCCAGGCCATCCGCCCCGTGGCATGCCATGCACGCCGCTGCGCCAGGCTGCGCGCCACCTTCACTGAATATCTTGTTGCCCTCCAGCGCCTGCGCGCTGCCGAGCATGAGTAGCAAGGCGCCACCCATCAACACTCTCTCCACAGACATCATCACGACTCCATTTTTATAGTTATATGCTTAGACCTACAATGCATAAGCCTACAAATGGTAGGGTAATGAGCCGACAGTCACAACCGCCATGTAAGAAATTGCCGACAATAAAAAGCCCGGCACTGCAACCGCAGGCCGGGCTTTTTGATCGGAGTTGATCGCGTATGAGCGGCGTCGTGGACTCAGCCGGAAATACAGTCTTCCGCAGCTTTTTTCACGTCACCCGGACGAATCGGCACATTGGACATGCTCTCGTAGAGCTTGATGCTGCTTCCGCTGGAGCGGTCTTCAATCTCGAAAATGGCCGACGGGTCAGCCGAAAACTTCTGCGGCACAATCACCCGCACACCTTCCTTGTGAGGCTCGATCTGCGACGGACGACGGGTCGACGACAGTTTCTGCACCACACACGCCGCGTATTCCTGCGGTTTTTTCCCGGAGATAACCGCCAGGGTTGGCGGTGTCTGCTTGATGTCTGAAACCGAAGCACATCCACCTATTGCCAGGGCCAGAACCAATACACTCCACTTCATACAAAACCTCCGATAAAGACCCTACGACAGCGGAGATGGTATTTTTCTCCCGCCCACGTAGGATTTATCCCTGATATATCGGTAAATAACTGTTTTAAATTGTCGAAGACGTCGACGACGACCCGATAATAAACGTGCTGGGGCTGATAAACTCCATCTTAACCTACGTATCGTTCTGATTTTTCAGAAAAAGCCCTTCTGGAGACACCCCCCCCATGAAATTCATCCACCAGCGCGAACACTTGAACGAAGGGGATATTGTCGTCATTGAATGCTCCCAGACCTGCAATATCCGCCTGATGAGCGATGCGAATTTTCGCAGCTTCAAAAATGGCGGTCGCCACACTTATCACGGTGGCGCCTTCGACAAGTTCCCGGCCAAGATCACCGCGCCAAGCACCGGGTTCTGGAACATCACCCTGGATGTGGTGACGCGCCGTGCCATTAGCGTTACCCGCAAGCCAGCGTTGTCCCATAAGATCCGCATTGTTCGCCGCACCAGCACCAAACTCAGCTGATTGCCACCCAAGCCACAGGAATCACCGTGACTCAAACCACCAAATACGTCATCAAGTACAAACTCAACGGCGAACGCCGCTTCGAATTTGCCCAACTGCACGCGGCGAGCATCGAAGAGGCCCAAGAGGCCTTGGCGAAAATTCACGATGCCAGTGACGAAATCACTGAGATCACCGTGAGCAAGGCCCTGTAAAACCACGACCAATACCGGAGTGATTGTGCAACCTGATTCCACGGGCGACCTGTTCAGCGACGAGGCCTTGCAACAACCGGCCCGTCGCGAGCAAATCGGCGAACAATCCTACGTCCTAAGGGGCTATGCCCTGCCCTGGCTTGAGCGTGTATTGCCCGAGCTTCGTGCCGTCCTCGCCCAGTCACCGTTCCGGCAGATGGTCACCCCCGGTGGCTTTACCATGTCGGCGGCCCTGAGCAGTTGCGGCGAACTGGGCTGGACCACCGACCGCCAGGGCTATCGCTACAGCCCTCTGGACCCCGAGCGCCAACAACCCTGGCCGAGCATGCCGGCCGTGCTACGTGAACTGGCGATCGACGCGGCCAGGGCTGCCGGCTTCGACGGCTTTGCACCCGACGCCTGCCTGATCAACCGCTATGTACCCGGCGCCAGAATGTCCCTGCATCAAGACAAGAACGAGCGCGACTACAGCGCCCCGGTGGTCTCGTTGTCCCTGGGGCTGGCGGCGGTGTTTCTGTTTGGCGGCCATCAGCGCAGTGACAAGACACAGAAGATCTCGCTGTTCCATGGCGACGTAGCGGTCTGGGGCGGCGTCGATCGCCTGCGCTTTCATGGCGTGCTGCCGATCAAGGAAGGCGTGCACCCGCGCATGGGGCCGCAACGGATCAACCTGACGTTTCGCAGGGCCGGCTGACCCCGGTGAATTCCACCGCAAGCAACGGAGTGCCCGGGCGCCCGCGGTTTATTATCCTGGCCACTGATCCATTGCCGAGCTATTGCCATGAGCACTGAAGATGATCTGCGCTGGGCAGCCATTGTCGCCCGCGACGCCACGGCCGACCTGGCCTTCGTCTACGGGGTCAAGACCACCGGCGTGTATTGCCGCCCCAGCAGCAGCGCACGTCAGCCACTGCGCAAGAATGTCGAGTTTTTCGACACACCGCAGCAAGCCGAAGCCGCCGGGTACCGCCCCAACAAACGCACCTCGGCCGACCAGACCCAGGTTGCGCAACGCCATGCGCACCTGGTTGCCGCCGCTTGCCGTCATATCGAACAGGCCCAGACCCTGCCCGCCCTGGAAGACCTGGCCAACGGCGCCGGCTTGAGCCCGTTCCACTTCCACCGCGTGTTCAAGACCCTGACCGGGCTGACACCCCGGGGCTATGCCCGCGCCCATCGCTCACGCAAGGTCAGGGCGCACCTGCAGGACAGCCAGTCGGTGACCGATGCGCTGTACGACGCGGGTTTCAACTCCAACAGCCGCTTCTACGCGTCAGCCGACCAGTTGCTCGGCATGAAGCCCAGCGACTACAAAGCCGGTGGCATCCATAACGATATTCACTTTGCCGTCGGCGAGTGTTCCCTGGGGGCGATTCTGGTGGCGCAGAGCAATCGCGGGGTCTGCGCGATCCTCCTGGGTGACGACCCGGACCAACTGGCGCGCGACCTGCAAGACCAGTTCCCGCAGGCCAATGTGATCGGTGCCGACCCCGGATTTGAGCAGTTGATTGCCCAGGTGGTGGGGTTTATCGAGGCGCCTGCCCTGGGCCTGAACCTGCCCCTGGACCTGCGCGGCACCGCCTTCCAGGAGCGGGTCTGGCAGGCACTGCGGGAAATCCCGGTGGGCAGCACCGCCAGCTACGCCGAGATTGCCAAGCGCATCGGCGCACCCAGCGCCTTTCGCGCCGTTGCCCAGGCGTGCGGCGCCAACAGCCTGGCCGTGGCGATTCCCTGCCACCGCGTGGTACGCAGCGATGGCCATCTATCGGGTTACCGTTGGGGCGTGGAGCGCAAACAGCTGTTGCTCCAGCGCGAACGCCACACCCCGCATGAACCACAGCCGGCGTCCAGTGAATAATACAGACTGGCCTTGCCCCGGCCGGCCCTGTTAAAAGGGCCGGGCAGCCCTTCCTGAGCGTTCCATCATTGGAGAAGCGATCCATGAGCACCTGGCCAGACACCCGCATTCTCGACCTGCTGGGCATTGAATTGCCGATCATCCAGGCGCCCATGGCCGGCAGCACCAGCCCCGAGATGGTGATCGCCGCGAGCCAGGCCGGGGCGCTGGGCTCGATGCCCACGGCCACACTCAGCATCGAGCAACTGCGCCAGGCGTTGACCACCATTGCCCAGGCCAGCGCCCGCCCCTTGAACGTCAACTTCTTCTGCCACCGGCCACCGGCCCCCAACCCCGAGCGGGATCGCCAGTGGAAGGATTTGCTGGAGCCCTACTACCGTGAGCTGGGCGCAGATTTTGACGCGCCCACCCCGCTCTCCAACCGCGCACCATTCGACAATGCCAGCTGCGAGGTGGTGGAAGAATTCCGCCCGGAAGTCGTCAGCTTCCACTTTGGCCTGCCGGAAAAAGCGCTGCTGGACCGGGTCAAGGCCACAGGGGCGAAAGTGCTGTCGTCCGCCACCACCGTCGAGGAGGCGATCTGGCTGGAGCAGCACGGCTGCGATGCAATCATCGCCATGGGGTATGAGGCCGGGGGGCATCGCGGGATGTTTCTCAGCGACCGCCTCACCAGCCAGATCGGCACAATGGCCCTGGTGCCGCAGATCGTCGATGCAGTCAGCGTGCCGGTAATCGCCGCCGGCGGGATTGGCGATGCGCGGGGTATGGTTGCCGCGTTCGCCCTCGGCGCCTCGGCGGTGCAGATCGGCACGGCCTATCTGTTCACGCCCGAAGCCACTATCACCCCCGCCCACCATCAGGCATTGCACAGCGCCCAGGCCAGCGAAACGGCACTGACCAACCTGTTCACCGGCCGCCCGGCGCGGGGGATCATCAATCGCGTGATGCGCGAACTTGGGCCAATCAATCCCACCGCCCCGGCGTTTCCCTTGGCCGGTGGTGCATTGCTGCCGTTGCGCGCCCTGGATGCAGCCGACTTCAGCAGCCTGTGGGCCGGCCAGGCGCTGCGCCTGGGGCAAGACCTGTCCACCCGCGAGCTGACCCTGAGCCTGGCCCGCCGGGCGCTGGCGCAACTCAACAAGGGCTAGACCCCTGAGACAACTTTGCACTGTACCGACGATGGCGAACCGCTATATATTCCCATACATAGCGATTAACTATAACAAGCCGCCACGTCGGCACCCCAAGGAGCTGCTTCATGATGATTCGCGCCCAACGCCTGGCCCCCACCGGCCTGGCCACCCTGATCGCCCTCTTCACCTTGGGCGCAGCCCACGCCGATGAAGTGCAAGTGGCCGTCGCCGCCAACTTCACCGCGCCGATCCAGGCGATCGCCGCCGACTTCGAAAAAGACACCGGGCACAAACTGGTCGCCGCCTACGGGGCCACCGGGCAGTTCTATACCCAGATCAAGAACGGCGCGCCGTTTGAAGTGTTCCTCAGCGCCGACGACACCACCCCGCAAAAGCTCGAAAGCGAAGGCGACACCGTCAAGGGCTCGCGCTTCACCTATGCCGTGGGCACCCTGGCGCTGTGGTCGGCCAAGGAAGGTTATGTAGATGCCAAGGGCGCGGTGCTGCAAAAAAATGAATACCTGCACCTGTCCATCGCCAACCCGAAAGCCGCACCCTACGGCCTCGCGGCTACCCAGGTCCTGGCCAAGCTGGGCCTGACCGACAAGGTCAAGAGCAAACTGGTCGAAGGCCAGAACATCACCCAGGCCTATCAGTTTGTGTCCACCGGCAATGCCGAGTTGGGCTTTGTCGCCTTGTCGCAAATCTATAAAGACGGCAAAGTCAGCAGCGGCTCGGCGTGGATCGTGCCGGGCGAGATGCATGACCCAATCAAACAGGACGCCGTGATCCTCAACAAAGGCAAGGACAACCCGGCTGCCAAGGCACTGGTTGACTACCTCAAGGGGCCGAAAGCCGCTGCCGTTATCAAATCCTACGGTTATCAACTGTAAATGCCACTATCGAATGCCGATTTTTCCGCGATCTGGCTGACCCTGAAACTGGCGTCGCTGACCACCGTGATTCTGCTGATTATCGGCACTCCCATCGCTCTGTGGCTGTCGCACACCCGTTCCTGGTGGCGCGGGCCGATTGGCGCGGTGGTCGCCCTGCCCCTGGTGCTGCCGCCGACGGTGATTGGCTTCTACCTGCTGCTGACCATGGGTCCCCATGGCTACCTCGGGCAGTTCACCCAATGGCTGGGCCTGGGCACCCTGACCTTCAGCTTCGCCGGCCTGGTGATTGGCTCGGTGATCTATTCCATGCCGTTTGTAGTGCAACCGCTGCAAAACGCGTTCTCGGCCATCGGCAGCCGTCCCCTGGAAGTTGCCGCGACGTTGCGGGCCAATCCCTGGGATACATTTTTCACGGTGATCCTGCCGCTGGCCCGCCCCGGCTTTATCACCGCGTCGATCCTCGGCTTCGCCCATACCGTGGGCGAGTTTGGCGTGGTGCTGATGATCGGCGGCAATATCCCCGACAAGACCCGCGTGGTCTCGGTGCAGATCTACGACCACGTCGAAGCCATGGAATACGCCCAAGCCCACTGGCTGGCCGGGGCCATGGTGGTGTTTTCTTTCCTGGTGTTGCTGGCGCTCTACTCCAGCCGTAAAACCAAAGCGGGTTGGAGCTGATGTCGATGATTGAGGTGCGCCTGCAACTGCACTACTCCGGATTTGCCCTGGACGTGGACCTCAAGCTGCCAGGGCGCGGCGTCACCGCGCTCTACGGGCATTCGGGTTCGGGCAAGACCACGTGCCTGCGCTGCATTGCCGGGCTGGAACGGGCCGGCGATGGATTTGTGCAAATCAACGATCAGGTCTGGCAAGACAGCCGCAACGGCGTGTTTGTGCCGCCGCACAAGCGCGCCCTGGGTTATGTATTTCAAGAAGCCAGCCTGTTTCCCCACCTGTCGGTGCTGGCCAACCTGGAGTTCGGCCTCAAGCGGATCCCCAAGGCCCAGCGTCGCGTGGACATGGCCCACGCCACGCAATTGCTGGGGATCGGCCACCTGTTGGATCGCCACCCCCAGCATTTGTCCGGCGGTGAGCGCCAACGCGTAGGCATCGCCCGCGCCCTGCTCACCAGCCCGCAGCTATTGCTGATGGACGAACCCCTGGCCGCCCTCGACAGCCAGCGCAAAGGCGAGATCCTGCCCTACCTGGAACGCCTGCACGATCAACTGGAAATCCCGGTGCTGTACGTCAGCCATGCCCAGGATGAAGTGGCGCGCCTGGCCGATCACATTGTCCTGCTCAGTGAGGGCAAGGCCCTGGCCAGCGGGCCGATTGGCGAAACCCTGGCGCGGCTCGACCTGCCGCTGGCCCTGGGCGACGATGCCGGCGTGGTGATCAACGGCACGGTCAGCGAGCATGACGCCCATTACCAACTGCTGACCCTGCAATTGCCCGACAGCCCACTGCAAATGCGCGTGGCCCACGCGCCGCTGGAGCTGGGCAAACACTTGCGGTTCAAGGTGCAGGCCCGGGACGTGAGCCTCAGCCTGCAACCTGGGGAGCACAGCAGTATCCTCAATTGCTTGCCCGTGACCGTGACCCAGGAGATCCCTGCCGATAACAGTGCGCATGTGCTGGTACGGCTCGACGCGGCGGGTACGCCGCTGCTGGCGCGCATCACCCGTTATTCCCGGGACCAGTTGCAAGTGCATCCCGGCCAGGCGTTATGGGCACAGATCAAGGCGGTCGCCGTACTGGCTTGAACGCACGGCCCGGTGCTGCGGTCAATCAGGCATACCGGCCTGATTTGTTGCCAAGGACTCTGCCATGCCCGACTCCACCCTGCCCGTCGACCTGCCCCGTGACCTGCACTACGTTGACGACAGTCAGCCGGGCCTGAGCCGCCGTAAACTGCGGGGCAAGTTCCAGTACTTCCAGAGCGACGGCCAACGCATCAGCGACGCCGACGAAATCCAGCGCATCAACGCCCTGGCCATCCCGCCGGCCTATACCGATGTGTGGATCTGCGCCGACCCCAAGGGCCATCTACAGGCCACCGGCCGCGATGCCCGCGGCCGCAAGCAATACCGTTATCACCCACGCTGGCGTGAAGTGCGCGACAGCGACAAGTATTCGCGCCTGCAGCAGTTCGGCAACGCGCTGCCCAAATTGCGCAAGCAGCTACAAGCGCAAATCGATGCGCCGGGTTTCAACCGCGAGAAGGTCCTGGCCACCGTCGTGCTGTTGCTCGATGCCACGCTGATCCGCGTCGGCAACAGCCAATACGCCCGCGATAACCGCTCCTATGGCCTGACCACCCTGCGTACCCGCCACGTGGATATCAAGGGCAGCGAAATCCAGTTCCAGTTCCGTGGCAAGAGCGGCGTCGAGCACCAGGTCAGTATCAAGGACCGGCGCCTGGCCACCGTGCTCAAGCGCTGCCTGGAGTTGCCGGGGCAGAACCTGTTCCAGTACCTGGACGAGAACGGCGAGCGGCATACCGTCAGCTCCACCGACGTCAACGCCTACCTGCACAGCCTCACCGGCGCCGACTTTACCGCCAAGGACTACCGCACCTGGGCCGGCAGTGCCCTGGCCCTGGCCGTGTTGCGCGAACTGGCATGGCAACCGGAGTCGGATGCAAAAAGGCATGTGGTGGAGATGGTCAAGAATGTCGCCCGGCAACTGGGCAATACCCCGGCGGTGTGCCGCAAATGCTACATCCACCCGGCCGTGCTGGAGCACTTCAGCCTGGGCGGCCTGGCGAAACTGCCCCGGCCCAGGGTGCGCAAGGGCTTGAAAGCCGAAGAAGTGGGGTTGGCGATGTTTCTTGAGCAACTGTAGGCACTGACGCCACCGATGTAGGAAAAATGACTGAACTGCGCTAGGCTACCAATCCCTCCCGACTGCAGGACGACCGCCGACGTGAACAACTAAGCCTTCCAACATGTAAACGCAACGAGCCGCCTGGCGCGCTTGTTGGCTTGTGCCACATTGTTCTGGAGGTGCTGATGACTGACGTCAACCGGCTGCCTGTACTTGTTTCCTTGCATCACCTGGGTTTTCAGTTCGCCGATGGCGAGACTTTGCTGGAAGACCTCAACCTGTCCATCGATTGCACCCCGACCGGGATTGTCGGCCGTAATGGCATGGGCAAGAGTGTGTTGGCGCGCCTGCTGGCCGGCGTGCTTGAGCCATCCCATGGGGTTATCAAATCCTCGGCGCGTGTCGCCTATGTCCCACAAAGCATTGAGCTGTTACCGGGGCAGACTGTGGCCCAGGTCTGCGGTTGCGCGCCTATTCTGGCGGCACTTGAGCGCCTGGCCGCGGGCCGCGCGCAGGCCGACGACCTGGAACTGATCGATGATCGCTGGGACCTGGCCGAACGCCTGCGCCAGGCCCTGGACGGCGCCGGTCTGGCCGAGATCGACCCCGATCAGCCCGCCGGCCAACTCAGCGGTGGGCAACTGGCCAGGATCGCCCTGATTGGTGGCCTGCTGGGCGCGCCGCAGTTGCTGATCCTCGACGAACCCACCAACCACCTCGACAGTGCCGGCCGCGATTGGCTGCTGGCGACCCTCGGCGCCTGGCGCGGCGGCCTGGTGGTGGTCAGCCACGACCGACGCCTGCTCAATACCCTGGGGCGGATCATCGAACTGTCGCCCCTCGGGGCCCGGCTCTATGGCGGCAACTACGATGACTATCGGGCGCAGCGTGATGCCGAGCAACAGGCCGCTCAGGCCGCCCTGGAACATGCCCGGCTGGATCGGCGGCGCGAGCACCAGCGCCTGAAAAAGGCTATCGACAGTTTCCAGCGCCAAGCCGCCAGTGCCCGTAAACATGCAGAGACCGCCAATGTCGATGCCTTCACCAAATCCCGCTGGAAAGGCGCCGCCAATGAAATCGTCAGCAACGTGCGCAGCGCCCATGTGCAGCACAAGCAGGCCCTGAACGAACGCGTGCGCACGGCCCACGAACGGGTGGTGGACGAAACGCCGACCTTCCTTGCCTTGCCCGGCACACCCCTGCCGGCTGGCCGCCAAGTGCTAACCCTGATCGACTGCCAGTTGCCCTGGCTCGATCCCCGCGCGCCGAGCACCCTGATCAACGCGAGCCTGTGCGGGCCGGTCCGGGTTGCGGTCCACGGGCCCAATGGCTGCGGCAAGTCCACCCTGCTCAAGCTGCTGGCGGGGCATTGGCAACCTGTCAGCGGCGCATGCACGGTTCATGTACCCAGCGCCTATCTCGACCAGCACTTGACCCTGCTCGATGACCAGCAGTCGATCGTCGAACAACTGAAATTGATGGACACGCCACTGGCCGAAGCCGAACTGCGCACCCGTCTGGCGCTGTTGCAACTGGATGCATGGCGCGTCACCCAGCCCATCGGCCAGCTCAGCGGTGGCGAGCGCTTGAAGGCTGCCATGGCGATTGCCTTGTGGCGCAAGGTTCCCGCGCAATTGCTGCTCCTGGATGAGCCGACCAACCATCTGGACCTGGAGTCGGTGATGGCCTTCGAACAGGCTTTACAGGGATTTACCGGGGCGCTGATTGCGGTCTCCCATGACGCAGCGTTTCTCAAGGCACTGGCGCCGACTCACGTTCTGAGCTGGGACGTCATGGGCTGGCGCTTGGAAGTGAACTGAAGGATGTGCCAAGTCATTGCAGTCAACCGGAAAGCGTCCTACGGTAGTGGCCGGATAATCTCATAGAGGAACCTCTCGCCGTGCTGCCCTCTTCCCCTAAACCCATGGTCAATACCGCCCTGCAGCACCAGCACAAATGGCGGGGGCGCATCGGCCTGACGCTGGTGGCCAGCCTTTCGGTGCTGGCCGGCATGACCGACGCCATCGGTTTCATGGCCAGTGGCGATTTTGTCTCGTTCATGAGCGGCAACACCACGCGGCTGGCGGTGGCAATCAGTGAGGGTGACCTGGGGCTGACCGGGCGCCTCACCCTGTTGGTGGCAACGTTTATCCTGGGCAATGCGCTGGGGGTGATCATCAGCCGCGTGAGCAAGCGCCATGCGCTGCCGTTGTTGCTGTGTATTGCCACACTGTTGTGCGGCGCCGCGGCGTGGCCGATGGCCGAGCAGTTGCCGGCAGTACTGGCTGCGATCATTGCCATGGGCATGCTCAATGCGGCGGTGGAACAGGTCAATGGCTTGCCCGTGGGGCTGACTTACGTGACCGGCGCGTTGTCGCGTTTCGGTCGCGGCCTGGGGCGCTGGATACTGGGGGAGCGCCGCAATGGCTGGCGCGTGCAGTTGATTCCCTGGGCCGGGATGTTTGTCGGCGCGGTGATCGGTGCTGTGCTGGAGCACCAGATGGGGATCCGGGCACTGTTGGTCAGCGGCCTGCTGTCGGCGCTGCTGGGCCTGGTGTCGCTGAAGATTCCGCGGCGCTGGCACCTGGGCTATATGCCACGTTGAAAAGGTGCTTGCCCGACATTTAGGCCTCGACATCCATGTACTGGTAAAGAGCCATCATGTCGGGCAAGCGCTGGCATTTTAAGACAAAGCCGGCGCAGTGTCCGCTGGGCATTTCTGAAGATTTCTAAAGAAACAACCTACAGGCAGGTCGCCAAGGCGGCCAGACGGCGCTTGGCGGCCCAATTGTCCTGCACCGCGTAGTAACTGACCGTGGTGCTGGTACCGGCGCTGCGCACATCGACAAAGTAGTCACCGCCCGTGGTGTACACCGTATGGCCACCGCCTTGCGCAGGCTCCATGAAGCCGCCGGCGTCGACGCCGAATACCGCCTCGTCCTGCCAGCCAAACTGGATGCATTGGGCTACGACCAGGGCCGCCTTATCAGACGCCAGGGTTTTATAGGGCGCGCCAGCGCGTGCGTCTTTCATCTTCGAACCTGCGCAACCGGCCAGCGCCGCCAGGACCAACGCACCTATCACCACCTTCCGCATGCCATCGCTTCCTTGAAAAAAACGCGACTGTACCACTGCCTACAACAACCAGCGAAACAGATAGAACAGCGCCATGCTCAACAGCACCGTGGTCAACACGCTGCGGGTCCAGAACATCAGGGCCACCGCACAGATCCCGGCCAGCAGGTAGGGGTTGGTGGGGCTCAGGTTGAGCTTGTGCTCGGCGAGGAAAATGATCGGCCCGCAAATCGCCGTCAACATGCCGGGTACCGCGAACCCGAGAAACTCCCGGGCGCCACGGTTCAGGCGCACCGGCAAGCGCGGTTCAAGAAACAGATAACGGTTGAAAAACACCGCCAGGCCCATGCCGATAATCATCACAAAAATCATCGCTGCCCCACTCCCAAGCGTTTGCAGGCATACCCTGCGCTCATCCCCAACAACCCCGACACCACCACCGCCGACTCCCAGTGCCAGTAGCTGAGCAGCACCGAAAACAGCAGGGCCACTGCCACGCACACCACCGTCGGCACATCACGCACAACCGGGGTGATCAAGGCGATGAAGGTCGCGGCGATGGAGAACTCCAGGCCCAGTTGATCGAGGTTGGGGATGCTCTTGCCGAGCACGATGCCGGCCAGGGTGAACAGGTTCCAGGCCACGTAGAACGTCAGGCCCACGCCCAGGGCATACCAGCGGTTGAAGGTCTGGCGGTCGTATTGGCTGACCAGGGCGAAGAATTCGTCGGTCAGCAAAAAGCCCAGGCTCATGCGCCAGCGCGCCGGCAAGGGCGACAGGGTGCTACGCATATGCATGCCATACAGCAAGTGCTGGGAGGTCAGCAGCAAGGTGGTGAGCAAAATGGCGATCAGGCTCGCGCCGCTCTTGACCATGCCAATCGCCACCAACTGTGCGGCACCGGCAAACACAATGGCCGACAGGCCCTGGCTTTCCAGCGGGGTGAATTGAGCGTCAATCGCCAGGGAACCGGCGAGCAGGCCCCACGGGGCGCACGCCAACGACAGGGGAATAATCGCAATCGCGCCACGGGCGAAGGCGTAATGCGGCAAGGCAGTAGGCATGGACAACAGGCTCATCGACAGACAGTCGGCAAGCATGGCAGCGCCAAACAGGATTGTCTTGAACGATCTTGCAGGCAACACCCCGACGCCAGGAAGGAATGTTGCCTGCCTGATTTATGGCTGCAGGGCCGTGGCGGCCTTGTCGATAAATGCCGCCACTTCGCCTGCCCTGGAGGCCAGCGAGGCGTGACTGGCGTCCAGCGTGAGAATCTCCCGGGGCTTGATGCGCTCGGCCATGCGTACCTGGTTATCGGGGTGAATCATGTGGTCCTGGGTGGACACCTGATACCACGACGGCTTGTTCTTCCAGGCCGGATTGCTCACTTCATCGCCAAAGGTACTGGCCAGGGGCGCCTTCTGCGTAATTCCCAGCACGTCGCCCTCTGACTGCGGCAAGTCCTGGCAGAAGCTCTCATGGAACAACTCGGGCTTGACCCACAGGTAGCCATCGCTGTCCGGCACCAGGTTGGCGGCGGCCTCGGGCAGGTGTTGCTGGGTGATTGCGCCCGGACTTTCCCCCGCATCCGGGGCAAACGCGGCAATAAACACCAGGCCCTGGACGTTGGGCTCGTTGCCTGCCTGGGAAATGACCGCGCCCCCATAGGAATGCCCGACCAACAACACCGGCCCCTTGACCTGGGCCACCATCTTGCGTGTGCGTTCGGCGTCGTCGGCCAATGAAGTCAGGGGAATTTCCACCGCGTGCAAGTCGCGATAGCCCTTTTTCTGCAGTTCGACGATCACTCGGCTCCAATGGGCTGCGCCGCCCCAAAAGCCGTGTACCAGGACAATTGCCGGTTTTTCACTCATTCGATGACTTCCTGTGGATTGAGCATGGGGTCTTGCGGACAACCGCGACCATGCCCAGTGTCAGCGCAGCCGGCTCGATCGTCACCCCCCAATCGCCGAACGGCTACGTGCCATTATCAGGCCAGCTTGACCGACACCCGCTCTACCGCATCCCGGGCCTCACGCAGTTCATGGGCATCCTGGTTAAGGCGGTGAATGGTGTTGAGCAGGCGCTGACGCAGCACTTCATCGCTGAGTTTTTCGACGGCGCGCATCAAGTCAAAAGCCGCGGTTTCGTTGTTGTCCGCGACAGAATCGAGGGTCTTGCGCAGGTTGCGAGTGGCACGGGTCACACCGTTACTTCCTTTATCACCAATGGCGGGCACTTTAGGACAGTTGTGTTTCATTTTAATTTCAACCACTTGGCACAGAACCTCGGTACCTTGTCACAGGTCAATCAAACGTCGAATCCCCCCCACAGAGAATGCCTTGATGCTTGCTGCCCTCGCCATCTTCCTGTTCACCATTGTCCTGGTCATCTGGCAACCCAAGGGTCTTGGCGTAGGCTGGAGTGCAACCATGGGCGCGATCCTCGCCCTGGCCTGTGGCGTGATCAGCCTGGCGGATATCCCGGTGGTGTGGCAGATCATCTGGAACGCCACCGGCACCTTCGTCGCCCTGATCATCATCAGCCTGATCCTCGACGAGGCCGGCTTTTTTGCCTGGGCCGCGTTGCATGTGGCGCGCTGGGGACGGGGCCGGGGCCGCCGGCTGTTTGCCTATATGGTGTTGCTGGGGGCGCTGGTCTCGGCGCTGTTCGCCAATGACGGGGCGGCCCTGATCCTCACGCCGATTGTCATGTCGATGCTCCTGGCCCTGCGCTTCTCACCCGCTGCTACCCTGGCCTTCGTGATGGGTGCAGGGTTTATCGCCGACACCGCCAGCCTGCCGCTGGTGGTCTCCAACCTGGTGAATATCGTTTCGGCAGACTATTTCAACATCGGCTTCAACCAGTACGCAGCGGTGATGGTGCCGGTCAACCTGGTCAGCGTCGCCGCGACCCTGGCGGTGCTGCTGTGGTTCTTCCGGCGCGATATCCCGCACAGTTATGACCCCGCCGACCTGCCCGAGCCGGCCAGCGCGATTCATGACCCGGCAACCTTCCACGCTGCCTGGTGGGTGCTGGGCATTCTGCTGGTCGGCTGCTTTGCCCTCGAGCCCCTGGGCATTCCCATCAGTGCCATCTCGGCCGCCTGCGCCCTGCTCCTGCTGGTGATCGCCGCCAAAGGCCACAAGATCTCCACGCGCAAGGTACTCAAGGAAGCGCCCTGGCAGATCGTGATTTTTTCCCTGGGCATGTACCTGGTGGTGTACGGCCTGCGCAATGCCGGGCTGACCACGTACCTGGCCACCTGGCTCGACGCCTTCGCCAATTACGGCGTGTGGGGCGCCGCCCTGGGCACCGGCTTGCTGACGGCGCTGCTGTCTTCGGTGATGAACAACCTGCCGACGGTGCTGATCGGCGCGCTGTCGATCGAGACCAGCCATGCCGCTGGCGTGGTCAAGGAGGCAATGATCTACGCCAATGTGATCGGCAGCGACCTGGGGCCTAAAATCACGCCCATTGGGAGCCTGGCAACCTTGCTCTGGCTGCATATCCTGGCGCGCAAGGGCATCCGGATCACCTGGGGCTATTACTTCAAGGTCGGCATCGTGCTGACGCTGCCGGTGCTGCTGGTCACCCTGGCCGCGCTGGCCCTGCGCCTGAGTATCTAAACAGGTATGCTTTGCCGCACCCGCCGCCACTGAGCCCACCCCATGAGTTCCCCGCACCACGCCTGGCTGGGCCATTACGAAATCAGCAGCACCACCTGCAGCGGCCTGACGTTTGCCCGCCATAGCCACGACGAATGCGTGATTGGCGTCAACCTGGTGGGCGCCGAACAGGTGTGGCTGGACCGCCGCACTTTCGAGGCCGGGCCCGGCAGTATCACCCTGTACAACCCTGGCCAGATCCAGGGCGGCGGTGCGGCCGAGGGGGCGCCCTGGCACTTTGTCAGCCTGTACGCCGGTGCCGATCGCCTGGCCGACGACCTGGGGCTGGCGCACCTGGAGTTTGATCGCGCGCTGTGTTTTGCCCCTGCCCTGGCGGCGCAACTGGCGCACGCCGCCAAGGGCGCGCTGAGCGCCGACCCGCTGCTGCGGGGGCTGAACGAAGATGCCCTGGTGGTGCTGCTGGGCGAGGTGGTCAAGCTCAGTGGTGTGCGCCTGCCGGGTGGCGCCAGCGCCGGGTCACGGCTCGTCGCCCAGGCCCAGGAGTTACTCGCCGCGCAGTTGCATCAGGGTGTGGCACTGGACGCCCTGGGTGACGAGTTGGGCCTGTCGAAATTCCACGTACTGCGCACCTTCCAGAAAGAAACCGGCCTGAGCCCCCGCCAGTGGGCCATGCAACTGCGTACCCGCCGCGCGAAAGGCTTGCTGCGCAGCGGCCTGAGCGCCGCCGAGGTTGCCCATGACCTGGGCTTTGCCGACCAGAGCCATCTCAACCGGCACTTCCGTGCGGCGTACGGGATTACCCCTGGCCGCTATCAGAGCGCAATCTGGTCCAAGACCCCTGCGTGCCCCCAGCCTCAGACTGACCTGTAGGAGCCGGCTTGCCGGCGATGGCATTTATGGGGATGGCGATGTTGACGATCTTTTTTTGCGCACTGGTATTCGGCTTTGTGTTTTGCCTGTCCCCTGGCGCGGTGCTGGCGGAAACCCTGCGCCGCGGCCTGTTGCATGGGTTCACCCCAGCGCTGCTGGTGCAAATAGGCTCGCTGGTGGGCGATGCGACCTGGGCGGTAATCGGCCTGACCGGCATGGCCCTGCTGATCCAGCACGAAGCGGTACGTGTGCCGCTGACCGCCGTTTGCGCGCTGTACCTGGCCTGGCTCGGCCTGCGCAGCCTGCAAGATGCCTGGCAGTTGCCGCAACCCGACAGCGCACCGCCCAGCACCGGGCGCAATGCGCTGATGGTGGGGGCCGCCATCTCGTTGGCCAACCCCAAGAACATCGTGTATTGGGGCGCCCTGGGCAGTGCCTTGTCAGGCATCGTCGGCGCCACGCCGAGTCATGGCCAGACCCTGGTGTTCTTCGCCGGTTTTATGCTGGCCTCGATCCTGTCGTGTTTTTTGATTGCAGGCTTGGTCAATGTCTTGCGAAAGAACGCCTCGGCAACTTGGCAGCGGGTCAGCCATGGTGCCTGCGGCTTAGTACTGATTTATCTCGCATTATTGGCCGCATACAGTCTATGAACTTATATAGCCAATCAGGCCAATCTGAATAAAGTCTGAACGAACAACAAACAAGTTCATTACAGATTGACATCCCCTGCCTGCCTGAGTAAATTGCCCGTGCCTGCAACTAGGGCCTTTTTTTCAACCTCACAAAAGAAGCCAATGGACACAGTATCTAGTCGCTGTCCGCTCCCCGTGAATACAGGGGTCGGGCGCCAAACCCAGAGTAATGACGGGACTCGCCTTCCAGGCCGGGTAAGCTGCGCTAGAGCTTGATGCTCCAACGTAACTGCCTTGAGCCGGCGCAGTCCGGTCCCGAGGTGTGTTATGAATTTCCAGACCCTTGTTCTACCTGATGTACGCACGCTGGCCTCAGCCCTGCGTGCCAAGCTGTGCCGTGCTTCCATGGGCGTTGCCCCGGTGCGCCTGGCCTTGGCTTCCCCCTCCCCGCGTATCAATGTGCAACACCTGCAGGCGCACTGGCGCCTGTGCCCCACCACCGGCCATCTGGTCCAGCATTGGGACCATGCCGACCCTCAAGATCCGCAGAGACGGAACGTTTCCAGCCGGCTTGCCCAAGTGCGCCTGAGCCTGAGCGCGCGCGCGGCATAAGCCGACTGGAAACAGCAACTTCCTGATTATTGGTCAATTAATTAACTGGCGTTCCTTGCGAACTAAGCCAGCCGTAGTTTTCTGCGCGCCCGTTAATTAACTCGCCTCGTTAAAGTTATTAGACCCGATCGCAAAAACTGCGACTCGGCGTGCCTGTGTTCGCCTGCCTGACGGCAAGTAACGGGTATGTCGACAGGAGTAAAAATCATGAGCGCCGTAAAAACCACGCAACTTGCAAACAAAAACAGCACCGCCCACGACAGCAAATTGTCGATGCGTGCCGCCCGCGAAGCGCAAAACGGCCTGGCAGCGACCCTGGCCAATGTCCGGGCGACCAAGGACGGCCTGACCGAACTGGATGCCAGCGCCCGCCTGCAACGCGAAGGCTATAACGAGGTGGCCCACGACAAGCCGCCCCACGCGGTGGTGCAGTTCCTCCAGGCCCTGAACAACCCGTTTATCTACGTACTGCTGACCCTTGCAGTGATCAGCTTTGTCACCGACTACTGGCTGCCGCTGCGCGCCGGTGAAGAAGTGGACCTGACCAAGGTCATTATCATCATGACCATGGTCGCCCTGAGCAGCCTGCTGCGCTTCTGGCAGGAACACCGCTCGGCAAAATCCGCCGAAGCCCTCAAGGCCATGGTACGCACCACCGCCACCGTGCTGCGCCGCGAGCAGGTCGGCGCCAAGCCCACCCTGCGTGAAGTGCCGATGCGTGAACTGGTGGCCGGCGATATCGTGCAACTGTCGGCCGGCGACATGATCCCGGCCGACATCCGCCTGATCGAGTCCCGCGACCTGTTTATCAGCCAGGCCGTGCTGACCGGCGAAGCCTTGCCGGTAGAAAAGTACGACACCCTGGGCGACGTCACGCAAAAATCCGCCACGCTTCAAGCGCCAGACCAGAGCAACCTGCTGGACCTGCCCAACATCTGCTTCATGGGTACCAACGTGGTCAGCGGCCGCGCCCAGGCGGTGGTCGTGGCGACCGGGCCGCGTACCTATTTCGGTTCGCTGGCCAAGGCCATCGTCGGCTCCCGGGTGCAAACCGCCTTTGACCGTGGGGTGAACAGCGTCAGCTGGCTGCTGATCCGCTTCATGCTGGTGATGGTGCCCATCGTGTTTTTCCTCAACGGCTTTACCAAGGGCGATTGGGGCGACGCGTTCCTGTTTGCCCTGGCGGTGGCCGTGGGGCTGACCCCGGAAATGCTGCCGATGATCGTCAGCGCCAACCTGGCCAAGGGTGCGAATGCCATGGCCAAGCGCAAAGTGGTGGTCAAGCGCCTCAACGCGATCCAGAACTTCGGTTCGATGGACGTGTTGTGCACCGACAAGACCGGCACCCTGACCCAGGACAAAATCATCCTCGAGCACCACGTCAACGCCTTCGGCCAGCGGGACGACCAGGTGCTGTCCCTGGCCTGGCTCAACAGCCATCACCAAAGCGGCATGAAGAACCTGATGGATCAGGCGGTGCTCGCGTTCTCCCAGCACAACCCCAAGTTCCAGGTGCCGTTTGCCTACAGCAAGGTCGATGAACTGCCCTTCGACTTTGTGCGCCGGCGCCTGTCGATTGTGGTCAAGGACAGCCACGGCGATCACCTGCTGGTGTGCAAGGGCGCCGTGGAAGAAATGCTCGGCATTGCCACCCATGTGATGGAAGGCGCTAGCGCCCTGGCCCTGGACGAGGGTCGTCGCCAGGAATTGCTGCGCACCGCCAACGAGTTCAACGAGGACGGTTTCCGCGTGCTGGTGGTGGCCACCCGCAATATTCCCAAGGCCCTGGCGCGCCAGCAGTACACTCCCGCCGACGAACGCAACCTGGTGATCCACGGTTTCCTGACCTTCCTCGATCCGCCGAAGGAAACCGCCGGCCCGGCGATTGCCGCGCTGCAAGAGATCGGGGTCGCGGTCAAAGTGCTGACCGGCGATAACGCCGTGGTCACCCACACCATCTGCCGCCAGGTCGGCCTGGAACCCGGCGAGCCACTGCTGGGTGTGGACATCGAAGCCATGGACGATGCCACCCTCAAGCAGCAGGTCGAACAACGCACGGTGTTCGCCAAGCTGACCCCGCTGCAAAAGTCCCGGGTGCTCAAGGCCTTGCAGTCCAATGGTCACACCGTGGGCTTCCTCGGCGACGGCATCAACGATGCACCCGCCCTGCGCGATGCCGACGTCGGCATCTCGGTGGACAGCGCGACTGATATTGCCAAGGAATCGGCCGACATCATCCTCCTGGAAAAGAGCCTGATGGTCCTCGAAGAAGGTGTGCTTAAAGGTCGCGAGACCTTCGGCAATATCATGAAGTACCTGAACATGACGGCCAGCTCCAACTTCGGCAACGTGTTCTCGGTGCTGGTGGCCAGTGCGTTCATCCCTTTCATGCCGATGCTGGCGATCCACCTGCTCCTGCAAAACCTGATGTACGACATCTCCCAACTGGCCCTGCCGTGGGACAAGATGGACAAGGAATACCTGGCCAAGCCACGCAAGTGGGACGCGCAGAACATCGGGCGCTTCATGATCTGGATCGGACCGACCTCGTCGATCTTTGACATCACCACCTTTGCCCTGATGTGGTACGTGTTCTCGGCCAATAGTGTGGAAATGCAGACCCTGTTCCAGTCCGGTTGGTTCGTCGAGGGGCTGCTCTCCCAGACCCTGGTGGTGCACATGCTGCGCACCCGCAAGATCCCGTTCTTCCAGAGCACCGCCGCCTGGCCGGTGTTGCTGATGACCAGCCTGGTCATCGCCCTGGGGATCTATGTGCCCTTCTCGCCCCTGGGCACGATCGTGGGCTTGCAGCCGTTGCCGTGGGCGTACTTCCCTTGGCTGGTCGGCACCTTGCTCGCCTACTGCTGCGTGGCACAACTGATGAAGACGATCTACATCCGCCGCTTCAAGCAGTGGTACTGAGCCGGAGCATAATCCCATGCACAAACACACCTTCCTGGCTGCCTTCGAGTGGCTGCCGGCGTCGCGGCAACGAGCGCTGCGCCGCAACCTGGTCTTTATCGGCGCGACCCTGGCCGTTGGCCTGGTGTCCAAGGCGTTCGCCGCAGGCGGTTCCTACGTGGTCGATGATGGCGCCATCAACGCCCCCGGCGAATGCAATGTCGACGCCGGCTACACCCGTTCAACACAGCGCACCACGTTCTCTACAGCCTGTACGTCGAGGGCATTGCCCAACCTGCAATGGGGCACGGCCCTCGAGGATGACCCTGAGCAGACCCAACTCAGCCCGCAACTCAAGGGTTCATTGTGGGCCTGGCAGGATGCGGGCGTGGAGATCGCCTGGGCGGCGGCGGCGCATATCGCGCTGGACCGCCGGCATCCGTTCGACGGCGCCGACCTGGGCCTGCCGCTGACCTGGCAAGCGTTCGAGACACTGAGCTTGAACCTCAATGCCGGCTGGGCCCATGCCTATGACAATGGCGAACAAAACCACCGACTGACCTGGGGCACAGGCCTGGAATACCGCTTGGCGGACTCATTGACGCTATTGGCAGAACGCTACGGCCAGCAAGGCGGCGACCAGGCCTGGCAAGCCGGGCCGCGAGTGCATCTGGGTCAGCAAGTGGATGTGGACCTGGTGGTCGGGCACAACCTGACCGGGGATCGCGACCGCTGGCTGACGACGGGGGCTACCCTGCGGTTCTGAAACACCGGAGGGAAATCAATGTAGGAGCTGTCGAGCCCCAGCGAGGCGGCGATGGCGGCGGTATGGCTGGCATTGATGTTGGCTGAGCCACCGCTTTCGCCGCCTCGCTAAAGCTCGACAGCTCCTACAGGGTTCATCGGGGTTTGCGGGTTCTGCGGATCCTCGACGCTGGCGACCTACAGCGAACACGTCATGCCAGCCGGGCAAAAAATAATGTAGGAGCTGTCGAGCCCCGGCGAGGCTGCGATGGCGGCGGCATGGCTGGCATTGATGTTGGCTGAGCCACCGCTATCGCAGCCTCGCGAAGGCTCGACAGCTCCTACAGGGTTCATCGGGATTTGCGGGATCTGCGGATCCTTGACGCTGGCGGCCTACAGCGAACACGTCATGCCAGCTGGGCAAAAATAATGTAGGAGCTGTCGAGCCCCGGCGAGGCGGCGATGGCGGCGGTATGGCTGGCATTGATGTTGGCTGAGCCACCGCTATCGCCGCCTCGCTGGGGCTCGACAGCTCCTACAGGGTTCATCGGGGTTTGCGGGATCTGCGGATCCTTGACGCTGGCGGCCTACAGCGACCACGCCATGCCAGCTGGGCAAAAATAATGTAGGAGCTGTCGAGCCCCGGCGAGGCGGCGATGGCGGCGGTATGGCTGGCATTGATGTTGGCTGGGCCACCGCTATCGCAGCCTCGCTAAAGCTCGACAGCTCCTACAGGGTTCATCGGGATTTGCGGGATCTGCGGACCCTTGACGCTGGCGACCTACAGCGAACACGTCATGCCAGCCGGGCAAAAAATAATGTAGGAGCTGTCGAGCCCCAGCGAGGCTGCGATGGCGACGGTATGGCTGGCATTGATGTTGGCTGGGCCACCGCTATCGCCGCCTCGCTAAAGCTCGACAGCTCCTACAGGGTTTGTGCTGCACTCAAAATCTACAACCGGGCAGATCCATGGGGGAGCTTGCCTGCGACAGCGGTCTACCAGCCGGCAAAAATGGTAACTGCACCACCGTCATCGCGGGCAAGCCAACGCTTACACTGCCTGGGCTATCGCGCTATAACGGCAAAGGCTCCCGCGAGCGCAGTAACATGCCCTGCGCCGGCACTCGCGCATGCCATTTCACCACGCCCTGCGCTTCGACACGGTACTGGCTGCGAAACCGCTGGCCATCCAGGTCGATGTCCAGTTGCAGCAGGAAGTGGTCACCATTGAGCTGCAGACCTTCGCTCAAACGCTCAAACATCGCGTCATCCATCGCCCCCAGCGCCTGGCGCAGTTCGCCTGCATCGCGATAGCCCCCCGCCGGGCGGGCGCTGACCAGGCGGGTCAGCACCGAACGCGACACTTCGCCCTCGTACAACGCATCCAGCAGCGGCAGCATTTCCAGGTTCAGCGCATTGGCGTTCAGGCGCCAGCCGGCGGTCTCGTCCAGGCTGCATAACTGCGGGTAGCGCAACGCCCGCAGTGGGTCGGGCAGCGCCAGCAGGTTCAGCTCGCTGATATCGCGCATGCGTTGATTGGCCGCCAGGCGCGGTGGCGACTGGCGCAGGTATTCGTTGCTTTCGGCACCTTGCAGGCGGGTCTGCTGGTCGGCGTCGAGCCAGTCGGCCAGGGTCTGGGCCAGGCGTTCGGCGGCCATGTCCGCCCCCAGCAAATGCACCAATTGACGCTGGGCACGCTCGGCTTCAGGGCCGATCAGCGCGTTGACGTTGAAGCAGGTGTGCAGGTCGCGAATCTGAATGCTCGCCTTGCCCCCCTTGAAGTCATAAGCCAGCGGCTGCCCGCGCATGGCCTGCCAGAACAACGGGCTGGCGCGCCACAACGGGTCTTGCAGGGCCTGCTCGGTAAAGGCCAGCGCCGCCCGCTCGATCGCCCGCGCCTGCACGCGCTGCTGCACCAGACGCACGCTGTCGACCTGCTGGCGCCCCTGCTCGACCATCCAGGCCATGCCGCCCGCCAGCATCGCCAGGGCCACCAGCACCATCAACAACGCCGCCCCCTGCTGCCGATTTCTGTCCATTGCCCAGCCACCTTTTATGTAGATCCTGGCGACAGTCAACACAGTGGATGTTTCAACCAGGTGGCAGGCTCACACAATTCCCGCAAAAACGTCACCGCGCCGTCATAAAGCCTCGGCAAACTGCGCCTTCATATTTCAAATCAATGGCTTGGAGTGGCGTTATGGGTGGTATAGGGATTTGGCAACTGGTCATCGTGCTGCTGATCGTGGTGATGCTGTTCGGCACCCGGCGCCTCAAGGGCCTGGGCAGTGATGTGGGTGAGGCCATCAAGGGCTTTCGCTCCTCCATGGGCAACGAACCGGGCGCCCAGGCGGCGCAAAAGACCAGCCTTGAGGTGCAAGGCGAACCTCAGCGACCTGCAGACAGCAAACACTGATGTTCGATATCGGGTTTAGCGAACTGCTGCTGGTGGGCCTGGTGGCTCTGCTGGTGCTGGGCCCCGAACGCCTGCCGATTGCCGCGCGCAATGCCGGGCTGTGGCTGGGCCGGGCCAAGCGGGCGATGAATACGCTCAAGGCCCAGGTCACCCAGGAACTGGACCACGAGCACCTGTTGCAAAGCATCGACCAGCAACCCTTGCGGCAACTGGAGCAGCAACTGCGCGACGGTATCCGCCTGGAGGCCCCGCCGCCAGCCACCACCACCTCCCCAGGACAACCTGCCCCATGAGCGACCTGCCCTTGCCTGCCCCGCGCCTGTCGGTGACCGGCCACCTGACCCGGCTGCGCTCGCGCCTGGTGCGCTGCGTCCTGGCGATCCTCCTGGTGTTTTGCGCGTTGTTCCCCTTTGCGCAGCAGCTCTACAGTTTCGTCTCGCAGCCGTTGCGCGATTTCCTGCCCAGCGGCGCAACCATGATTGCCACCGGGGTGACCTCGCCGTTTCTGGCGCCGCTCAAGCTGACCATGATGATCGCCCTGTTCATCAGCATGCCGCTGTTGCTGCACCAGGCCTGGGGCATGATCGCACCGGCGGTGTATCGCCAGGAACGCCGCACCGCCGCCTGGTTGCTAGCCGCCAGCGTAGTGCTGTTTTACGCGGGCATGGCGTTCGCGTTTTTCCTGGTGTTCCCGATGATGTTCGGCTTCTTTACCAGCGTGACCCCGGACGGCGTGGCGATGATGACCGATATCGCCCTGTACCTGGACTTCATCCTCGCGCTGTTGCTGGCGTTCGGCTTGGCCTTTGAAATCCCGGTGGCCACCTTCTTGGTGATCTGGGCCGGGATTACCGATGTCCAGACCCTGCAAAAGAGCCGGCCCTATGTGATCGTCGGCTGCTTTGTGGTGGGCATGCTGCTGACCCCGCCCGATGTGTTTTCGCAAACCATGCTGGCGGTGCCGATGTGGATTCTGTTCGAGCTGGGGCTGCTGGCCAGCCGGTCGGTGAGCAAGCCGCGCACCGAGGTGACGTAGGGGCCTCACGGCGCATGGGAGCGCCGCACCAATGAGGCGCTACGCCATGATCACAACGGTAGCGGACGGTCCTGGATCACCCGTTTCATCACCAGGGTCGAAGTCAGGCGCTGCACGTTGGGCAGTGTCGACAGGCTCTCATCGTAGAGCCGTTGAAAGGCCGGCAGATCCTGGGTGATCACATGCAGCAGGTAATCCGGCTCGCCGAACAGGCGCTGGGCATCCACTACCTGGGCAATTTCCAGCAACGCCGCTTCAAAGGCCGCCACTGCGGGCCGGTCGCCTTCGCGCAGGGTGACAAAGACCATTGCCGAGAAGTTCAGGCCGACTGCGCCGGGGTCCAGCAAGGCGCGGTAGCCGAGCAGTACCCCGGACTCCTCCAGGGCCTTGACCCGTCGATGGCACGGGGAAAGGCTCAGCCCCACACGGTCGGCAAGCTCGGTGACCGACAGGCGCCCGTCTTTTTGCAGCTCGCAGAGAATCTTTCGATCAATTCGGTCCACTTAGAAGATTCTCCCAATTCAAGGCCTTGCGCCAGGTATCTTTGAAAGCAAATTCTAACTGAATTTCATTATTCTTCCTGCACATTCCTACAGGGAGAACAAAACAATGACGTGGACCGCTGTGCTTGCCTTTTGGGCAGTGTCGATTCTGTTTGTGCTGACGCCCGGCGCCGATTGGGCCTACGCGATTGCGGCGGGCTTGAAGGGGCGCAGGGTCATCCCCGCAGTGGCTGGGCTGCTGTGCGGCCACTTACTTGCCACCCTGGTCGTGGCGGGCGGCGTGGGTAGCCTGGTGACCCGTCACCCTGCTGCGCTGTCAGTGCTGACGGTTGCCGGGGCCGGCTACTTGCTGTGGCTCGGCATCAATATGCTGGCCCACCCTGCCACACCCCATGCGCACGCCAGCCGGGAGGCCAATAGCTGGCAGCGCTGGATGCTCAAGGGGTTGTGCATCAGTGGACTGAACCCCAAGGTTTTCCTGCTGTTCCTCGCGCTGTTGCCCCAGTTCACCGAGCCTGGTGCCACCTGGCCGGTGTCGCTGCAGATGGTGCTGCTAGGGCTGATTCATACCCTCAGCTGTGCGGTGGTCTACCTGCTAGTGGGGTTTGGCGCGCAGGCCGTGTTGCAGGCACGTCCGGTTGCCGCGCGCTATGTCAGCGGCGTTTCGGGCGCGGCAATGATCGTGATTGCCGGGGTGCTGCTCGGCGAAGAACTCCTCGGTTGAGCGCGGTCAGTAGTTGCCGGCCACTGACAATGCTCGCCCAAAAACTGGCATCCGCCTCAAACATACTCACTGTGGTTTTGCACCACAAACCTTGCCGATCGAAGCGCCCTGCCCCGTGCTTGCAACGAAGAATAAACAAAATGTTGACTTAGTAAGGCACCAAGATAAACTGCGCCTTATGAATATTTTAGAGAACAAACACCACATCATGCTGCGCGAGCTTGACGGGGTGCCAGCCGAGGTCAGGGACAGCGTCAAGCTGTGCTTCGAGCTGCTGTCGGCTGCGGCCGCGATCAATCGTGTGTGTGCCATCCGCCTGGCCCGCTACAACCTGTCGGAGGGCCGCTTCGTCATCATGCTCACCCTCAAGAGCGCCGGCGGGAAACTGTCGCCACTGGAATTGGCGACGCGCCTGTCGATCACCACCGGCACCGTGACCGGCTTGCTCGATGGCCTGCAGGGCGACGGCTTTATCAAGCGCAAGACCGACCCTACCGACCGGCGCAAGCTGATCATCAGCCTGACCGCCGACGGTAAGCGCGTGGTCGATGAGGTGTTTGCCGAACACACCGATTGGATCAGCGGCATCATCCAGGGCTTGAGCCTTGAACAGCGCCAGGCGTTGTCCGAGTCGATCTATTGCATCTCGGCCAGCCACGCGCTGTCCCAGCAACTACCGGATGGGCATTAGGCCCGGGCGTCAATTGCTTCAATCGCGGTAGTCACACAAGGAGGTGTTTGATGCTGCACAGTCAACGAGTGATGACCAATTTCGGCAGGAAGCCACGCATTCACAGTGGCGTCGATGTCATCCGCCACAGCATGGTTTCCCTGGAGCGCTACATTCCCCCGGCGCTGTATCGGCGCCTGTTTATCCAGCGTATCGCCCGCCATCCCCTGGCCATCGAAGGCTTTGAGTTTCGCCCGGTGCAAAGCCTGTTCGAACTCGAAGAGGCGTTGCGCCTGGTCAACGACAGCTATGCGCGGCGCGGTATCTCTACGGTGTGCCGGGCCGGCATGCGCTTTTGCGCGTTTCATCTGCTGCCCAGCACTACCACCTTCGTGGCGATCAAGGACCGACAGATCGTCGGCACGGTGTCGTTGATCGAAGACTCCATGCTCGGCCTGCCCCTGGAAGAGGTGCATGGCAATGAGGTGGTGCTGCAACGCCTGGCGGGCGGGCGGCTGGCCGAGGTCGGCACCCTGGCCGTGGCCGCCGGGTATCGCGGCAATGGTGTGCCGTTGATGCTCTACAACGCGATGTTTCGCTGGGCCATGCATTTTCGCGGGGTGCAGCGGCTGCTGATCGCCGTGCACCCACGGGCGGGGGCGTTTTATCGCAATGTGCTGTTCTTCTCGCCCATGGGCCGGGTGCAGCCCTACACCAAGCTCAACAACGCCTTGTCGCTGCCCCTGTCGCTGGACCTGGGCGATGCGCCGGCGATATTCCAGCAGGCCTATCAGCGTCCCTCCCTGGGGTTTGCCGTGGAAGGCCAGCGCACGCACTTCTTCGATTTTTTCTGCCGCAGCGACTACGCCCACATCCGCCTGCCCGCCACCGGCAGCGTACGCCACTGGGACGCGCACGAAGTGCTGACCCATATGGCCCGCTGCGGCGTGCATGGCCGCAACCTGTCGCCACGGATCCAGCGGGCGCTGGCCCTGGCGTAAGCACGTTCAAACGTCATTTCATGGAGGAAGCAGTATGGACAGCGGATTGCTGCGCGCGATATTCAGAGAAATAACGATCAAGCAGCCCTTCGAGCGTATACCCGAGCCTGCGTTGGTCATGGAACAGCAGCAGAGTGTGGCGTCCTACGCCGACAGCGCCGCCCAGGGCCAGGCCTTGTCCGGCACCCACCTTTATCACTGTGCGCAGATGTGCGCGCTGATCAAGCCCGGCGACGTGGTGCTGGACATCGGCTGCGGCCCGGCGGCCCTGTTGCTGCAAGTGGCACGGCTCAACCCACGGGCCGAATTCATCGGCATGGACCTGTCGCAGAATATGCTGGAGGTGGCCCGTGAAGCGTGCCACCAGCAAGGCATCGACAACGTCCAGCTGATTGCAGATGACATGACCCGGCTCGCCACGATCGCTGACCGCAGCGTGGATGTGGTGATCTCGTCGATGGCCCTGCATCACCTGGAAAACCTCGGCCAGTTGGAAGGCACTTTTCGCAATATCTCCCGGGTGCTGCGCAATGACCGGGCGATCTACCTGAATGACTTCGGGCGCCTGAAAACCATCGAGTCCGTCGACTACTTTGTCGAGCGCGCCAGCGACGGCGCAGACGCCGAAACCCTGCTGGACTACCGCAATTCGCTGCTGGCCGCGTTCTCCCTGGAGGAATTCCAGACCCTGGCCGCCAGCTACCTGGGCCCTTGCGCCAAGGTCTACAGCACCGCGTTCAGCCCGTTGATGATGGTGATCCGCACGCCCAAGCGCCGTTGCGTCAGGGTGCTCAAACCCGAGTTCCGCCGCCGCTACAGTGCGCTGCCCGCCAGTCGCCAGGCGGATGTGAACCAGCTGCGCCTGTTCCTGCGCCTCGGAGGCTTGGCCAGTGCCTTTTGAATCCGCCCACCTGACGCTCGCCCAGCAGCAGTGGCGCGAGGTGCTCGGTGACGCGGGGGTGCGCGTCGACGCGGCAAGCATCGAGCGCTTCCAGCAAGACACCATGTGCTCCGCCGCGTATGCCAGGGTGGTGATTGCGCCACGCTGCACCGAGCAAGTTTCGGCGTGCATGGCGATCGCCCGGCGCTATGGAGTTGCCGTGCACCCGATCAGCACCGGGCACAACTGGGGCTACGGCACCGCTTCGACCACCGACGCCCGCTGCGTGCTGATGGACTTGAGCGCAATGAACCGGATTCTGGCGTTCGATGAGGCGCTGTCGGTGGTGACCCTGGAGCCTGGGGTGACCCAGGGCGACCTCGCTCGCTACCTGCAGGAGCACAACCTGCCCTGGATGACGCCAGTCACCGGCGCCGGCCCGACCTGCAGCGTGCTCGGCAATGCCCTTGAGCGTGGCTTCGGCATCACCCCCCATACCGACCATTTCCAGGCGGTACTGGGCCTTGAAGCGGTGCTGGCAGACGGAACCTTGTACCGCTCGCCCATGGCCCTGGGAGGCAGCGCGCCCTGTTTCAAATGGGGTGTGGGGCCGTACCTCGACGGCCTGTTCAGCCAGAGCGGGCTGGGCGTGGTGACGCAAATGTCGATTGCCCTGGTGCGCAAGCCCGAGGTTATCCAGCCGTTTTACTTCTGGGTGGATGAAGAACAAGGGTTGGAAGCAGCCCTGGCGGGTATCAAGCGCATGCTTGACCTGGCCCCCGGGCAGATCGGCGGCATCAACCTGATGAACCGTACGCGGCTGCTGACCATGGCCAGTGAAGACACCCAGGTGGTGGGCATGAGCGAAGAACAGCAACGGGCCGCCGCCGATGCCCTGGGCCTGCCCGCATGGATGGGCGTGGGTTCGATCTATTGCCAGAAGGCGCAGCACGCCTCGCTCAAACGCATGATCAGCATTGAGCTTGAGCCCTTCGCCAGCAAATCGCTGTTCAAGACCCGGGGCCAATTGACTGCGGCACGGCGCCTGCTGGGGTATCTGCCCGGTGGCTGGTCCCGGCGCTGGCAACTGACCCTGGGCAAAATGCTGCAAGGCATCGACCTGATGGAAGGCCAGCCCAGCGAAGTGGCCTTGCCGCTGGCCTACACCGCCGGCGCCAAGCCGCTGCCGGATGCGCCGCTGAACCCGGCACGGGATAACTGCGGGCTGATCTGGTACGCGCCGATCCTGCCGCTCAAGACCCAGGAAGTCGCCGACTTTGTGCGCACCCTGCAGCGTCGGTGCCGCCAACAGCAAATGCCTTGCCCGGTGACGCTGACCAGCCTGTCGAGCCGTGCCATTGACTGCACCGTGCCGCTGCTGTTCGACCGCACGCACGCCCAGGCCTCGGCCCGTGCCCACGAGTGCTATCGCCAGCTGTTTGCCGAAGGCAAGGCGCTGGGTGTGTTGCCGTATCGCGTGCCCGCCAGCTTCATGCACCTGTTGACTGACTCCCAGGGGCCCGCCTGGCAACTTGGGGCGCGGATCAAGGCGGCACTGGATCCCGACAACCTGCTTTCCCCGGGGCGCTATTGCGCCGCCAGCCCAACACCTGAACAGCCCACGACCGCGTCGGTGGTATCGATATGAGTGAAGAACGCAAAGACCTGATTGACCAGGGCCGCCTGGCCACGCGCAACCTGGGCGAATGCCTGGCCGTTGACCAGGTGGCGCTGGCGCGCGCCATTGCCCCGCAGTTGGAGCCTACCCTGGCCCAAACACTGCTCGGCGCAGCCCAGGCCAGCCAGGCGCTGGGCATTTCCAAGAAAGTCGCCGGCCTGGGCCTGGCGCTGGGGCAGTGGCTGGAAAGCACCGCCCTGCCCTTGCGCGAGCAGACCTGGCGCCTGCTGCTGGAGCATCCTTCGGACACCGTGCGCAGTTGGGCGGCCTTCGCCAACGCTTATTGCGAACGCCACAGCGAGCTGGAACAGGCCTTGCTGAGCCAGTTCCAGTTCGCCACCGACCCGCACTTTGGGGTGCGCGAATGGGCCTGGATTGCCTTGCGACCGCTGCTGGCCCAGGACCTGGCGGCGGCGCTGGTGCTACTACGCGGCCATGCCCGCAGCGACGACCCGCTGATCCGCCGTTTCTGCGTGGAAATCCTGCGCCCGCGCGGGGTTTGGTGCGAACACATCGCCCAACTCAAGAGCGAGCCGCAAATCGCCGAGCCACTGCTGATTGCCATGCTCGATGAAACCGACAAATACGCCCAGGACTCGGTGGCCAACTGGATCAACGACGCCAGCAAGACCCGCCCGGACTGGGTGCGGGATTTGTTCGAGCGCTACCCACCCAGCGGCAAAGCCGCCAGCAGGATTTTTACCCGGGCTACCCGCAGCCTCTCTCAATAGCCGTGAACAGGAGTCACCCATGTCGCTCAAGGAAAAGCTACAAACCGTCAAGGACCAGATGGCCCAGCTGCCTGCCGAGGTCCTGCACAAGTTCCAGGCATCGCTGCAGACGCTGCTCGACAGCCATCTGGACGACAAGGCCCTGAAGGCCAACGACAAGGCGCCCCTGGCGGTGCTCAAGGATGCTGATGAGCAGGATGTGGACCTCAATCAACTGCTGAAAAAAGGCCCGCTGGTGCTGGTGTTCTACCGAGGCCTGTGGTGCCCCTTCTGCGGGCAGGCGTTGACGGCCTACCAGCAAATGGTCGCGGACCTGGCGGCCTCGGGCGCCACCCTGGTGGCGGTGTCGGCGCAGACCCCGCAGTTCTCGCGCAAGACCCGTGAAGCCCTCGGCCTCGACTACCTGTTGCTCAGCGATGCCGACAACCAGTTGGCGCGCCAGTACGGCATCGTGTTCAAGCTCGAAGACGAGCTGGATGAGGTCTACCGCTCCCTGGGCGCCGACCTCAAGCTGTTCAACGGCTCCGACGCCCTGACCCTGCCGATGGCCAGCGCCTTTGTGATCGGCCAGGACGGGCTGATCCGCGCCGCCTTCGTCAACGTGGACTACTCGCAACGGGTAGAGCCACAGGTATTGATCACGGCCGCCAGCCGCGCATAACCGGCAACGCTCGCCGAAGGCACCCACGCCTTCGGCGATCCCACTTGTTCAGGGACTGACGACATGAAACGAATCGCAATCATGGGGGCCGGCGTCGCCGGTCACCTGGCCGCGCTGTACTTCAAGAAAAGGCTACCGGGTGTCGAAGTCATCCTGATCGGGCGCCCGGACCGCAAGCGCCCGATCGTCGGCGAGTCCACGGTCGAGTTGACCACCCACTTCTTCAAGGGCCTGGGGCTGGGGCGCCTGCTGGAAGAAAAGCACTACCACAAGTACGGCCTGACCTATTACCTGAAGCTGCGCAACAACCCCGAGTGCCGCAACTACGTGGTCCACGAGGCACCCGGCGTGATCCGCATGCCGGCCTACAACCTCAACCGCTTCAGTTTCGACAAGGACCTGCGCCAGATCGTCGGCGAGCATCAAGTAGACATGATCGAGGCCGACGTCACCGCCGTCGACCTCAACGCCGGCGAGCACGCCACCCATCTACTGACCCTGCGCAGCGCCGCCGACGAGCAACAGCAACTGACCGCCGACTGGGTGGTGGACGCCACAGGCCGCAATCGCTTCATGGCAAAAAAGCTCAAGCTGCACAAAGAGGCGACCTACCAGCGCAGTACCTTCTGGCTCAGGCTCAAGGACTTCGACCGCAGCATCTTGTCCAGCATCACCGCGCACAAGGACAAGCATCACTGTTACGACCCGTACTACGTGACTCACCATTTCTACGGCAAGGGCTACTGGATCTGGATGATCCCGATGCGCAGCGATGATGGCAACGAGATGATCAGCATCGGTATCACCTACCGCCCAGACATGATCGAGGAAAAAATCAGCACCCTGGAGGCCTTCAAAAACAAGGTCATGGCCGACCACCCGGTCATCACCGAGCTGATCGAGTCGGGCCAGTTGGTCGATACCCAGGCCATGCACAACTACATGTACGAGGCGCGGCAGTACTACTCGACCGAAGGCTGGTTCCTGCTGGGTGACGCGGCCTTTACCTTCGACCCGGCCAACAGCGCCGGGCTGGCCTATGTGGCGCAGCAGATCCCGCAGGTGGCGGCGATGATCGAGAAGGACATCCATGGCAGCCTCACGCCCGCCTACGTCAACTGCCTGGAATCGCATATCCAGGCGCAACTGGCCCTGCAGGACACCTGGAGCAAGTGGTACGAGGTGATGGACGACCCGTTCATGATGGGCTGGACCCTGCTGTTCGCCAACATGGCGTACTTCCATGTGGTGCTGCCGATGTACATGACCGGGGACTTTCTCGATGGTCACCAGGCCCAGCAGTTCGCCGACCTGCTGCCGCGCTATACCCGCGAGATGCAACCCTCGCCGCTGCCGTTTGCCTGCCTGCTGCAAGAGATCCGCCGCTCCAACCCGGGCTTGAGCCCGACGATGATGCCCAACCTTTACTCGCGCACCATCAACTTCGACCTGTACAAGGCCGAAAACCGCGCACGGCCGATCTACGCATCCAACTATTACCTGCGCTCGGCACTGCTGCGGGTGCGGCTGATGAAAATGGTCAAGTGGTCGCTGTCGGCACGTCACCTCACGTTGCTACTGCGCCATGGCTGTGGCGCCGTGCAGGACCTGGCACGGGCGGCGGTCCTGCGCCTGCGGCCTTCGCTGTTCTACAAATATGGCGAGTCGCCGGAGCTGCTCAAGTCGCCGTTTGGCAAGGAAGGTGGCTTCCTCGACCTGGTACGTCGCGGATGAACGGCATGGCGCAGGTTGGGGCAGACCTGTTGGAACTGAGTGCCGTGCAACTGGCGGGGTTGATCCGCGGCAAACAGATTTCCCCCGTGGAGCTGATCGAGCAATGCATTGCGCGCCTGGAGCAGGTCCAGCCACTGTGCAATGCGATGGCGGTCGACCTGTTCGCGGCGGCCCGCGACGCCGCTCGCCGGGCCGAAAATGATGTGCTTGAGGGGCGGCCGCTGGGACGCTTGCATGGCGTGCCCTTCTCCATGAAGGAGGGCCTGGGCCTTGCGGGGCAGCCCAAGACCTGCGGCTCACGCCTGCGCCGCAACACCCGCGCCCACAGCACCGCCACGGTGGCCGCACGGCTGATGGCCGCCGGCGCCATCCCCCTGGCCCTGGGCAATCAGGCCGAAATGGCCCTGTGGCCCGAGACGGACAACCTGGTATATGGCCGCACACTCAACCCCTACGACACCTCGCGCACCGCCGGTGGCAGCAGCGGCGGCGACTCGGTGCTGGTGGCCAGCGGATGCGTGCCCTTTGCCCTGGGCACCGACGGTGGCGGCTCGATCCGGATCCCGGCGGCGTTCAATGGGATCTTTGGCTTGAAGCCATCGCGGGGGCTGGTGCCGCTGAGCGGGCATCTGCCGCTGGACGAACACCGCGTGTCGCTGCCGGTGTCCCAGGCCGTTGCCAGCCACTTTGCGGCCGGCCCGTTGTGCCGCTACGCAGAGGACCTGGGCGCCGTGCTGGAAGTCATCGCGGGCAGCGACGGGATCGACCGCAATATCCACTCGGACTATCAACAACCGGCCCGGGCGACAACGCTCAAGCGCGTGTTCGTGTGCCTGCCGGACCCTCTGAAGTGGGGTACGCCACTCTCGCCCGCCGTGACGGCGGCGGTGATCGAGACCGGCCAGCGCTATGCAGACCAGGGCGTGGATGTGCAAGCCTGGAATGAGGGGTGTTTTGCCAACGCCTTTTTTATCTGGCTGGCCGTACTCAAGTGCGAGACCCGCATCCACCTGGCCGACTACCTCGGGGATGGGCAGCCACTGAATTATCCACGGGCGTTGTATGCCGCCCTCGCCGGCAAGCCGCAGTTTTCCCGGGGGCCACTGCTCGCCAGCCTGATGGACAGTTGCGGCGATCGGCTAGGCAACCCCGGGCTCTCGCGGTTCCTCAAGCAGCGCGATCATTTGCAGCAGGCCCTGGCCGGGCTGTTCGACGGCCAGAGCATGCTGGTGCTGCCCGCCACGCCGACCGTGGCACCGGCGCATGGCAGTGCCCTGAAGCGCCCGTTCGATATTGGCTATTGCGCGCTGTTCAATGTGCTCGGTTTCCCGGCCCTTTGCGTGCCCATGGGGCGCCTCGACGAGGGCTGCCCGGTGGCCGTGCAACTGGTCGCCGGGCTGGGACAGGACGCGTTGTTACTGGAAGCCGCGCGCTTTCTGGAAATGGAATTCGGCGGCTGGCGCAAGCCCCCGCTCTGACACCTCAAGTACTAGGACATCCCCATGCAAACCAACACCAGCGCTATCACGCTACAAGCCCCTGCGCCTGCGGGCGGGCAATCGGCCGTGGGTTCCCAGGCCGAGCATTTGACCCTGTTGTTCCTGATCCAACTGATCGTGATTTTCAGCGCCAGCCGCCTGATTTCCTGGCTCAGCACCCGCTGCCTGGGGCAAACCCCGGTGGCCGGGGAAATTCTCGCCGGGCTGGTCCTGGGCCCGAGCCTGCTGGGCTATTTTTTCCCGGAGCTGCTCAGCAGTATCTTTGTGCCGCAAACCTCCACCGCCTTTGTCGCCACGGCCCAGGTCGGCCTGATTCTGTTGATGTTCCAGGTGGGCCTGGAATTTGAATTCGGCGCCCACCTCAAGGGGCGTAAACGCTCGATCATGGCGATCAGCCTGGGTGGGCTGCTGGTGCCGTTTGCCAGTGGCTTCCTGGTGGCCGAGTATTTCTGGCAACAGATCGTCGGCGACAAGCCCCCGCTGCTGGCCTTCCAGCTGTTTTTTGCCACGGCGCTGTCGATCACCGCCCTGCCGATCCTCGGGCGGATCTTCATGGAACTGGGGCTGTCCCGCTCCCGCGTGGCCACCCTGACGATTGGCGCGGCCGCCATCGATGATGTGTGCGGCTGGCTGATCCTCGGTGGGGTGACGTCGATCATCGCGTCCAACTTCAGCGTGTGGGCCTCCCTGGGCAGGATCCTTGCGCTGGCCGTGTTTATCGTGCTGGTGCTGTGGGTGGTGCGGCCCTTGGTGCTGCGCTGGATCATCGGCGACCTGGAGCGCAAACCGCTGTCGGCCCAGGGTATTTCCCTGATGCTGATCGTGCTGTTTGGCAGTGCGGTGATTACCAACCTGATCGGCGTATTTTCGATTATTGGCGGCTTTATCATCGGCGTCGCTTTGCACACCCACCGACCCTTTGTCACACAGTGGAATGCCAAGGTCAGCGGCCTGGTCAATGCGTTTTTCCTGCCGGTGTTCTTTGCCTACACCGGCCTGCGCACCGACATCGGCTCGCTCAACGGCGACACGGCGCTGCTCAATTGCTTTTTGGTGTGCCTGGTGGCGTTCGCCAGTAAATTCTTCGGGGCCTACGGCGCCAGCCGCTGGCTGGGCGAGACAACGCGCAACAGCGCGCTGATCGGCGTGTGCATGAACACCCGGGCGCTGATGGAACTGGTGGTGCTCAACGTGGGCTATGACCTGGGCGTGTTGCCCAAGGAGTACTTCACCATGCTGGTGATCATGGCCATCATCAGTACCTTTATCGCCTCGCCCCTGATCCGCCTGCTGACGAGCGAGGAGCGTCGCGTGCCGGTGGGCCAAGCTGCGGTGAAATAAGAGACCTGACACCCGGCGTCATCGTTGACGATTTTCGCCGGCAAGCCGGCTCCTACAGGGTCAGATGAGCCCCGGCTTTTTGTAGGAGCTGGCTTGCCGGCGAAAAACGCAAACTGGCTGCGTTTCTGCAGGTTGCCCGCATTATCGTTGACGATTTTCGCCGGCAAGCCGGCTCCTACAAGGTCAGATGAGCCCCGGCTTTTTGTAGGAGCTGGCTTGCCAGCGAAAAACGCAGACTGGCTGCGTTTCGGCAGGTTGCCCGCATTATCGTTGACGATTTTCGCCGGCAAGCCGGCTCCTACAGAGTCAGATGAGCCCCGGCTTTTTGTAGGAGCTGGCTTGCCAGCGAAAAACGCAAACTGGCTGCGTTTCTGCAGGTTGCCCGCATTATCGTTGACGATTTTCGCCGGCAAGCCGGCTCCTACAGAGTCAGATGAGCCCCGGCTTTTTGTAGGAGCTGGCTTGCCAGCGAAAAACGCAAACTGGCTACGTTTCTGCAG
>NZ_JAAQWN010000019.1 GCF_012985465.1 Pseudomonas sp. WS 5079 | reverse complement strand
CGAGGCATTGCAGTTGGGCCGCGACGGCCTCACAGGAGGACAGGGCCTCTTCAAGCATTTTTGAAGTCAATGGTTTCTCCTTCGACCATTACGTCGGTGAGGTGCAGGGAGCGGTCCAGGCGCACGCAGTCGGCAAAGCTGCCCGGTTGCAGGCGGCCGCGTTGTTCCAGGCCCAGGTAATCCGCAGGAAATTGCGACAGGCGCTGTGAGGCTTCGCTGATGGGCAGGCCGATCTTCACCAGGTTGCGCAGCGCCTGATCCATGGTCAGGGTGCTGCCGGCCAGGGTGCCGTCGGCCAGGCGTACGCCGCCCAGGCATTTGGTCACGGTGTGGCTGCCCAGCTTGTATTCGCCGTCGGGCATGCCTGCCGCGGCGGTGGAGTCGGTGACGCAGTACAGGCAGGGAATCGAACGCAGGGCCACGCGCATGGCCCCGGGGTGCACGTGCAACAGGTCCGGGATCAGCTCGGCGTATTGCGCGTGGGCCAGGGCGGCGCCGACGATGCCCGGCTCGCGGTGATGCAGCGGGCTCATGGCGTTGTACAGGTGGGTGAAGCTGGTGGCGCCGGCCGCCAGCGCAGCGACGCCTTCTTCATAGCTGCCCAGGGTATGGCCGATCTGCATGCGCACGCCGCGCTGGCTGAGGGCACGGATCAAAGCGTCATGCCCGGCGATTTCCGGGGCAATCGTGATCACCCGGATCGGTGCCAGGCGCAGGTACTCCTCGACCTCGGCCATCAATGCGGTGTGGGCGAAGTTGGGCTGTGCGCCGAGTTTTCCTGGGTTGATGTAGGGGCCTTCCAGATGCACGCCCAGCACCCGGGCGCTGCCGGCTGGGCGCCGTTCGCAGAACTGGCCGAGTTCGCCGAGTACCCGGGAGATTTCCTCGACCGGCGCAGTCATGGTAGTGGCCAGCAGCGAGGTGGTGCCGAAGCGCACATGGGTGCGGGTGATGGTCTCGAAGGCGCTGCTGCCTTCCATGATGTCCTTGCCGCCGCCGCCGTGCACATGCAGGTCGATAAAACCCGGCAGCAGGTAGGGCAGGTCATTGTCGGCCGGGTCGCAAGGCACGCCTTCGACGGCGCTGACCTTGCCTTCGTGGTGCACCAGGCGGCCGCGAATCCAGCCGTGGGGCGTGAGGATATTGTCTTCGGACATGGCAGTTCTCTAGGGCCGCAGTTCAGCGGCAAAGTCATAGCGACGCAGCTCTGCGACAAAGTCGTAGTAGTCGTTGCGGCAGTAGGTGTCGGTGATCTCGATTGGCGTGTTGTCGGCGGTGTAGCCGACCCGAGTCATCAGCAGCATGGCGGTGCCGGGGGCGATGCCCACCAGGGCGGCGAACTCGTCCGAGGCGTTGATGGCCTGGATATGCTGCAGGGCTCGCACCACCGGTTTGCCGATGCCTTCCAAGTATTCGTAGAGCGAACTGCCGATGGCCTGGGGGTTGGGAATGATCGAGGCGGGCAGGGCGCTCATTTCGATGGCCATCACGGTGTCATCCGCCTTGCGCAGGCGTTTGAGCCGCGCCACTTTGTCGGTGGGCGACAGGCACAGGCGGATCAGCTCTTCATGGGTCGGCGGGGTGATTTCGCGCACCAGCCATTGCGAACTGGGGGCAAACCCCTTGAGCCGCAACATCTCGCTGAACCCCGAGAGGCGCGACAGCGGCTGTTCCAGGCGTGGCGTGATAAACGTGCCAGAGCCCTGGCTGCGGCGGATCAGGCCTTGGGCGAACAACACTTCCAGGGCTTTGCGGGCGGTTACCCGGGAGATGCTCAACTGCTCGCTGAGTACGCGCTCGGAGGGCAAGGCCTGCTCGGATTTCCACTGGCCGGCATGGATAGCCGCTTCGAGATTGCGGGCCAGTTGCAGGTACAGCGGCGTGGATTGCCGATCGTCAGGACGCAGGGTCTGGATGGGATTCATCTGTAGGGTTTCCGATGCGTTATTGGAGTGTTGTCGCCCGGTAATGGCCGGAAATTAATACCACTTAAATACCATGTCAATGCCGCCAAAAGCGGGCACATGCCTGTTTACAGGCACCCTAAAGGTGCCTGGTATCAAGTGGTATTAGAGAGGTCTTTATCGCGCGCAGAAAGACGCAGCCCCTGTCGGTGAAATGGTATTCATCGACAGGGGCTGTAGGAGAGGTAGATTTTTTTTGAATTATTTTACCAACGGTCGAGGTTACGGACGGATCTCGATCATCGTGCCGTCCTTGACCAGGTTCCACACTTCGCGCATGTCGACATTGCGCATGCCGATGCAGCCGTCGGTCCAGTCCAGGGTGTGGAACCACTGTTCCGGGTATTCCTCACTGTCTGGCGTGCCGTGGATCATGATCATGCTGCCGGGCTTGACCCCTTCGCGGCGGGCGCGGGCGGCATCGCTGATATTGGGGTAGGAGATATGCATCGACAGGTTGAAGCGGTCGCTGGTCTTGCGCCAGTCGATCCAGTAGAAGCCTTCTGGCGTGCGGCGGTCGCCTTCGATCAGCTTGTGGCCCTTGGGGTTCTTGCCCAGGGAAATGCGGTAGGTCTTCAGCGGTTTGCCATCGTTGATCAGTTGCAACTGGTGCGCGGACTTGAGTACCAGGATCTTCTCGACGGGTTTACCGCCCAGGGTTTGCAGGGTGGTGGCGCACGACAGCGTGGCGAACGACAGGCAGAGCAGAGCAAGCAACCAACGCATTGAAGCGATATCCCTTTGAAGGTGACCTTCGATTGTTATTGTGCAGGCTGAGTCAAGGGTGGCACCGATTCGCTGCGCACGGGAAACACCTGTTGCCGACGGTCGGCAAAAAAGCATTCTAAGGTACGCCTGACCGTGCGGAAAGCCAGCTCGGACCAAGGGATGTCCGCTTCATCGAACAGTCGGACTTCCAGGCTCTCGGGGCCGGCGGCAAAGTCCAGGTCGACCAGTTCGGCGCGGTAGAAGATATGCACCTGGCTGATGTGCGGTACGTCGATCAGCGTGTAGATACTCAGGTTGCGCACCCTGGCGCAGGCCTCCTCCAGGGTTTCGCGCAGGGCGCCCTGTTCGACGGTCTCGCCGTTTTCCATAAAGCCTGCAGGCAGGGTCCAGTAGCCCAGGCGCGGCTCGATGGCGCGCCGGCATAACAGCACCTGATTGCCCCAGACGGGCAGGGTGCCGGCGACGATATTGGGATTCTGATAGTGAATGGTCTGACAGTGGTCGCACACATAACGCAGGCGTGTATCGCCTTCGGGAATGCGCTGGGTGACCGGTTTACCGCACTGGCTGCAGAAGTTCATGCTTGGGTTCCTGGGGACTGCGCCTATCTTGGCGTGCAGGGCAGTGGCCTGCAAGTTGTCGTTTAGCGACACCGCCGGGGTTTTGGGGTTGGGCACCCGTACGCTTTGGTGCATGATGCAAGGTAGCCAACAGATCGAGATGACTCATGCTGGACGAGCTACTTCGCCGGGTAAGCAATCACACGCCACGCACGCTGGAAACTGACGGACGTTTCCCCGAGGCCGCGGTGCTGGTGCCGATTACCCGCAGTGACGAACCCGAGCTGATCCTGACCCTGCGTGCCAGCGGCCTGTCGACCCATGGCGGCGAAGTGGCGTTCCCGGGTGGGCGCCGCGACCCCGAAGACCCCGACCTGGTGTTCACCGCGTTGCGCGAGGCCGAAGAAGAAATCGGCCTGCCACCGGGCCTGGTGGAAGTGATCGGGCCCTTGAGCCCCCTGATCTCCCTGCACGGCATCCGCGTGACCCCCTATGTGGGGGTGATCCCCGATTACGTCGAGTACCTGGCCAACGACGCCGAGATTGCCGCCGTGTTCAGCGTGCCCCTGGAGTTTTTCCGCCAGGACCCGCGCGAGCACACCCATCGCATCGATTACCAGGGCCGCAGTTGGTATGTGCCCAGCTATCGGTTTGGTGAATACAAGATCTGGGGCCTGACGGCGATCATGATCGTCGAGTTGATCAACCTGCTCTATGACGATGCCGACATCAGCCTGCACCGTCCGCCGAAAAGCTTTATCAATACTTAAGCCATCGTTTGAATGGCAAGCCGTGAGGGAAGACCATGAAATACCGCCTGGGCGATGCCCGTGTCGAGACCCATCCACACAGCTGGGTGGCTCCCAATGCCACGCTGGTAGGCAAGGTCAAGCTCGAGGAGGGCGCCAACGTCTGGTTCAACGCGGTGTTGCGTGGCGACAACGAGCTGATCCTGATCGGCAAGAACAGCAACGTGCAGGACGGCAGCGTGATGCACACCGACATGGGCTACCCGCTGACCCTGGGCACCGGTGTGACGGTTGGGCATAACGCCATGCTGCATGGCTGCACCGTCGGCGACTACAGCCTGATTGGCATCAATGCGGTGATCCTCAACGGCGCCAAGATTGGCCGGCACTGCATCATCGGCGCCAATTCGTTGATCGGCGAGGGCAAGGAAATCCCCGATGGCTCGCTGGTCATGGGCTCGCCTGGCAAGGTGGTACGGGAGTTGACCGAGCAGCAGAAGAGGATGCTTGAAGCCAGCGCTGCGCACTATGTGCACAACGCCCAGCGCTATGCCCGTGATCTGCTCGAGCAGCCGGAATGAACCCGGTTGAACGCCCCGTCGCCTCGCCCTGCGTGAGTATTTGTGCCCTGGATGACGACGATATCTGCACCGGTTGCCAGCGCAATGTCGACGAAATCACCCGTTGGAGCCGCATGGACAACGCCGAGCGCCGGGTGGTGCTGGGGCTGTGTCATGAGCGGGCGAAGGCCAGTGGGGTGTTGTGGATGATTCCCGGAAAGTCTGGCGCCTGAACCACCGCTATCGCAGGCAAGCCAGCTCCCACATTGGAATGCATTTCAACAGGTGGGAGCGGGCTTGCCCGCGATGAGACCCGCCCAGACGACATATTTCCAAATGTGCAGTACCCTGTGCCCCTTGCCCACAGGTCCCTCGCCCCATGCTCTTCCTGATCGCCTATATCAGCAGCGTCGTGCTGATCAACTTCGCCTTTTCCACCGCCCCGCACCTGGATGTCATCTGGTCCGCCTGGGGTGGCCTGGTGTTTATCCTGCGGGACATGGTGCAAACGCGCTTCGGCCACGGGGCGATCATCGCCATGCTCGCGGCGCTGGCGCTGTCCTATATCACCTCCGATCCGTCCATCGCCCTGGCCAGCGCCACGGCGTTCGCGGTGTCCGAGTGCATCGACTGGCTGGTCTTCAGCATCACCAAGCGCCCATTGCACGACCGGCTGTGGATAAGTTCGGCACTGAGCATTCCCCTCGATACCTTTATCTTTTTTGGCCTGATCGGCGCGTTGACGCCCGCTGTGGTCGGCACCGCCCTGGCCTCGAAATTTGCCGGGGTCACCGTGGTGTGGCTGGCCATGGCCTGGCGTTTGCGGCGCCAGCGTGTCGCTAACTGAGGCCAATGCCCGCCGTTCATGTAAAATGCCGGCCTTTCTCCCCCTGATCCGCTCCCCTGAGGACCTGAGATGACCCGAATCGGAACTCCATTGTCGCCAACCGCGACCCGCGTATTGATGTGTGGCTGCGGTGAGCTGGGCAAGGAAGTGGTAATCGAACTGCAACGCCTGGGCGTTGAAGTGATTGCCGTGGATCGCTACGCCAACGCGCCGGCCATGCAGGTGGCGCATCGCAGCCACGTGATCAACATGCTCGACGGCGCGGCCCTGCGTGCGGTGATCGAGGCGGAAAAACCGCACTTCATCGTCCCGGAAATCGAAGCCATTGCCACCGGCACCCTGGTGGAGCTGGAGGCTGAAGGCTTTACCGTGATCCCCACCGCCCGCGCGGCGCTGTTGACCATGAACCGTGAAGGCATTCGCCGCCTGGCCGCTGAAGAGCTGGACCTGCCGACTTCGCCGTACCACTTCGCCGACACCGTGGAAGACTATCGCAAGGCCGTCGAAGACCTGGGCTTCCCGTGCGTGGTCAAGCCGGTGATGAGTTCGTCGGGCAAGGGCCAAAGCCTGTTGCGCAGCGTCGATGACGTGCAGAAAGCCTGGGACTACGCCCAGGAAGGCGGCCGCGCCGGCAAGGGCCGGGTGATCATCGAAGGGTTTATCGACTTTGATTACGAAATCACCCTGCTGACCGTGCGTCACGTGGGTGGCACCACCTTCTGCGCGCCTGTGGGCCATCGTCAGGAGAAGGGTGACTATCAGGAGTCGTGGCAGCCCCAGGCCATGAGCCCGGCGGCCCTGGCTGAATCCGAGCGCGTCGCCAAAGCCGTGACCGAGGCCCTGGGTGGCCGTGGCCTGTTTGGTGTCGAGCTGTTTATCAAGGGCGACCAGGTGTGGTTCAGCGAAGTCTCGCCGCGCCCCCACGACACTGGCCTGGTGACCTTGATTTCTCAGGACTTGTCGCAGTTTGCCCTGCATGCGCGGGCGATCCTGGGCTTGCCGATTCCGTTGATCCGCCAGTTCGGGCCTTCGGCTTCGGCGGTGATCCTGGTGGAAGGGCAGTCGACCCAGACAGCGTTCGCCAACCTCGGCGCGGCCCTGAGCGAGCCGGACACGGCATTGCGTCTGTTCGGCAAGCCAGAAGTGAATGGCCAGCGCCGCATGGGCGTGGCGCTGGCGCGGGATGAGTCGATCGAGGCTGCCCGGGCCAAGGCTACCCGTGCTTCCCAGGCGGTGGTTGTAGAGCTGTAAAAGCATCGCGGGCAAGCCCGCTCCCACATTGGAATGCATTGCACATGTGGGAGCGGGCTTGCCCGCGATAGCGGTCTATCAGGCGACTTTATTCAAATCGTTATCCCGCGTCTCTTTCAGGCACAGCACCGCAATCAAGCTAAGCAACGCTGCCGCCGACACATACCCGCCGACATAACTCAGCCCACCCATCGCCACCAGTTTGGTCGCGAAAAACGGTGCGGCCGAAGCGCCAACGATCCCGCCCAGGTTATACGCCGCCGACGCCCCGGTATAACGCACGCGTGTCGGAAACAGTTCCGGCAACAGCGCCCCCATCGGCGCAAAGGTCACGCCCATCAGGAACAGTTCCAGGCACAGGAACAGCGCCACCGCCCAGGTCGAGCCATGGGTCAGCAACGGTTCCATGGTGAACCCTGAAAGAATCGCCAGCACCGCACCGACGATCAGCACCGGTTTGCGCCCATAACGGTCGCTGGCCAGGGCTGCCAGCGGGGTGGCCGCGCCCATGAACAGCACGGCAAAGCACAGCAGGGCGAGGAAGGTTTCGCGGCTGTAGCCCAGGGTGCTCACGCCGTAACTCAGGGAAAACGCCGTGGTGATGTAGAACAGCGCATAGCACACCACCATCGCCGCCGCGCCCAGCAGCACCTGCAACCAATGCTGGCTGAACAGCTCGACCAGCGGCACTTTCACCGGTTTTTCCTTGGCCACGGCGTTGGCGAACACTGGGGTTTCGTGCAGTTTGAGGCGCGCATACAGGCCCACCATCACCAGCGCGGCGCTGAGCAGGAACGGAATGCGCCAGCCCCAGCTGCGAAATTGCTCATCGTCCAGGTTCATCGCCAGGATCAGGAACAGCCCGTTGGCCGCCAAAAAGCCAATGGAAGGCCCCAGTTGCGGGAACATGCCGAACCAGGCGCGCTTGCCCTTGGGCGCGTTCTCGGTGGCCAGCAGTGCGGCGCCGCCCCATTCCCCACCCAGGCCAAGGCCCTGGCCGAAACGCAGCACGCACAGCAGGATCGGTGCCCAGGCGCCGATGCTGTCGTAACCCGGCAACAGGCCGATCAGGGTGGTACACACGCCCATCAGCAGCAATGAGGCGACCAGCGTCGACTTGCGCCCGATCCGGTCACCGAAATGGCCGAACAGCGCCGAGCCCAGGGGGCGGGCGATGAACGCGATACCGAAGGTCAGGAACGCCGCCAGCATCTGCGCGGTGCCGGAGCTCTGCGGGAAGAACACCGGGCCGATCACCAGCGCGGCGGCCGTGGCGTAGATATAGAAGTCGTAGAACTCGATGGCGGTGCCGATGATGCTCGCGGTCGCGACGCGGCTGGTCGAGTTGGTCGGGGCGGCGGGAGCGGCCTCGTTATAGGTGGTGCTCATTGAGGTATCCCTGATGGTCATTGCGCCTTTGGCGCGGATTATTATTGGTCTTGCACCCATGGATCAGGGCAGTGCGCGGAGTCGGCTCGGGATGGGAGCGAGTACCGGTCAGACACGATGACGCGGTGCCTGGACACGCTCAGTGCGGGTAGCACGCGGTCGGGCGGGGCTTGGGTAAGCGGGGTTGATTATAGGAAGGGGTTTGCGCTGCAAACAAGGGCTGGAGCGCGGTCTTTGGGGCTGGAAAGATCAAATGTGGGCTCGCCCGCGATGGTGTATCAGTGACACTGAGGTGATGCTATCGCGGGCAAGCCCGCTCCCACACAAGCCTGCTCTCGGATTTAGGTAGCAATCGGCGCTGAGCCGATATGCCAGATCAACACCTTGCTCACCCGGTTGTCTTCAGTTTCGAGGATTTCCAGGCGATAACGGCCGATCTTCACGCACACCGCGCAATCGGGAATGGTCTCCAGCGCTTCGGTCACCAAGCCGTTGAGGGTCTTGGGGCCGTCGCTGGGCAGGTGCCAGCCCAGGCATTTGTTCAGTTCGCGGATCGATACGGCGCCGTCAATCACGTAGCGGCCGTCTGGTTGGGGCTGGATCAGCGGGTTGTCCAGGCTCTGCTCGCTTTCGAATTCGCCGACGATCTCTTCCAGGATATCTTCCAGGGTGACGATGCCCAGCACCTCACCGTACTCGTCCACCACCATGCCCAGGCGGCGTTGTTGTTTGTGGAAATTCAGCAGTTGCAGTTGCAGCGGCGTGCTTTCCGGGACGAAGTACGGCTCGTGGCAGGCCGCGAGCAGGGCGTCCTTGGTCAGGCTGGCGTCGGGCAGCAGGTGCTGGATCTGCCGGGTGTTGAGCACCGCCTCGACCTGGTTGATATCACTGTGGAACACCGGCAGCCGCGTGCGCTGGGAGGTGCGCAGTTGTTCGATGATCTCTTCGATAGGGTCGTCGAGGTTAATGCCATCCACTTCGCTGCGCGGCACCAGGATGTCATTGACGGTGATGTTGTCCAGGGCGTGGATGCCCGGCATGCCTGACGTCGGGTCATCGTTCGCGTCTGACGCTTGCTCGTCGGACGGGTCGCTCTGTGGCTCGTCGCTTTTCTTGACGATCCCGGACTTGCGTGCGAAAGGGCGCAACAACAGCAGGCTGAGGCCATTGAGCACCCAGGCCAAGGGGTAGAGGATCTTCAGCGGCACGCCCAGCAGCGTATTGCCAAACCCCAGCACCGCCTGCGGGTAGCGGGTGGCGAGGGTGCGCGGCAGGTAATCGGCCAGCACCAGCAGCAGCCCGCTGGAGATCACCCAGCCGAGCCAGGGACCGTTTTCGGCCCAGGCATGAAGCGCCAGCAGGGTGCAGAGAATCACTACCACCGCGCGGCATAAGGTATTGCACAGGATCAGGCTATTGCGCGGGAAGCTGAGGCGGGCGGCGGCCTTGTCGCCCTGGCGTGTACCGGGGCGCAGGGCCAGCAAATGGTGCTGGGCGGCTTCGATGGCGGTAAACAGCGCTGACCACAAGACCAGCAGCGCGACTACGGCGAGCATCGGCTCCAGGGGCAAATTGTCCATAATCGCTGCCCGTCAGATATGCAGGATGAATTCGCGAACCAGCTTGCTGCCGAAATACGCCAGCATCAGCAGGCAGAAACCGGCCAGGGTCCAGCGGATTGCCTTGTGCCCACGCCAACCCAGGCGATTGCGGCCCCACAGCAGTACGCTGAACACCACCCAGGCCAGGCATGCCAGCAGGGTCTTGTGCACCAGGTGCTGGGCGAACAGGTTCTCGACGAACAGCCAGCCGGAAATCAGCGACAGCGACAGCAGCGTCCAGCCGGCCCAGAGAAAGCCGAACAGCAGGCTTTCCATGGTCTGCAGCGGCGGGAAGTTCTTGATCAGCCCGGAAGGGTGCTTGTGCTTGAGCTGGTGGTCCTGCAAGAGCAGCAGCAATGCCTGGAACACGGCGATGGTAAACATGCCGTAGGCCAGGATCGACAACAGGATGTGCGCGAGGATGCCCGGCTCTTCATCAATTACCTGCACCGTGCCGGTGGGGGCGAATTGTGCCAGCAGCACCGTCAGCATGCCCAGGGGAAAGAGCAGCAACAGCAGGTTTTCCACCGGGATCCGCGCGCAGGCCAGCAGCGTCAAGGCGATGACCGCGGCGGCAATCAGGCTGGCGGCGCTGAAAAAATCCAGGCCCAGGCCCACTGGCGTCATCAGGTGGGTGAACAGGCTGGCAGCGTGGGCCACCAGGGCGAGCACGCCGAGGCCGGCCAGCAGGCGTTTGTCCGCCCTGGCGCGTTGGGCCAGGCGGGTGCCCTGATAGAGGGTCGCAGCGGCATACAAAAGTGCGGCGGCGAGACTGGGTAGCAAACTGGGTGACAAAGGGAGCATAAATCCTGTTAGGCAAGCCCGAAAGCCGATGAGTTTGGCACACACCTGCGTTCCACGAAAGACCACTGGGCCAGACAGCGGGTGTGCATGGCGGCAGTCTTCGCTATAATCCGCGACCTGCCCACGCCGCAGGCTCGCCGAGCGCTGTTTTTAATAGCGATTTATCACAGCCTGGGCCGCCATTACCTCGGTCTACCGATGCACTTCGATGAATAGGGCCTGAAAGGATCGCGCATGTTTGAAAACCTGACTGACCGTCTCTCGCAGACGCTGCGCCATGTCACCGGCAAGGCCAAGCTGACCGAGGACAATATTAAAGACACCCTGCGCGAAGTGCGCATGGCGTTGCTCGAAGCCGACGTTGCCTTGCCTGTGGTCAAGGATTTCGTCAACTCGGTCAAGGAGCGTGCGGTTGGCACTGAAGTGTCCCGCAGCCTGACGCCGGGCCAGGCCTTTGTGAAGGTCGTGCAGGCCGAACTCGAAAGCCTGATGGGCGCGGCCAACGAAGACCTGAACCTCAGCGCCGTGCCACCGGCCGTTGTGCTGATGGCCGGTTTGCAGGGGGCGGGCAAGACCACCACCGCTGCCAAGCTGGCGCGCTTCCTTAAAGAGCGCAAGAAAAAGTCCGTGATGGTGGTGTCGGCCGACGTCTACCGTCCGGCCGCGATCAAGCAGCTGGAAATGCTCGCCGGGGAAATCGGCGTGACCTTCTTCCCGTCCGACCTGAGCCAGAAGCCGGTCGACATTGCCAACGCTGCTATTAAAGAAGCCAAGCTCAAATTCATCGACGTGGTGATCGTCGATACCGCCGGTCGCCTGCACATCGATGAAGAGATGATGGGCGAGATCAAGGCGCTGCATGCTGCGATCAACCCGGTAGAAACCCTGTTCGTGGTCGACGCCATGACCGGCCAGGATGCGGCCAACACCGCCAAGGCCTTTGGTGATGCGCTGCCTTTGACTGGCGTGATCCTGACCAAGGTCGACGGTGATGCCCGTGGCGGTGCCGCACTGTCGGTGCGCGCAATTACCGGCAAGCCGATCAAGTTCATCGGCATGGGCGAGAAGACCGAAGCGCTCGAGCCGTTCCACCCGGAGCGGATCGCCTCGCGGATCCTCGGCATGGGCGACGTGCTCAGCCTGATCGAGCAGGCTGAACAAACCCTCGACAAGGACAAGGCCGACAAACTGGCCAAGAAGCTGAAGAAGGGCAAGGGCTTCGACCTCGAAGACTTCCGTGATCAGTTGCAACAGATGAAGAACATGGGCGGCCTCGGCGGCCTGATGGACAAGCTGCCGAACATCGGCGGTGTGAACCTGGCGCAAATGGGCAATGCCCAGGGCGCGGCAGAGAAGCAGTTCAAGCAGATGGAAGCCATCATCAACTCCATGACCCCGGCCGAGCGCCGTGACCCTGAGCTGATCAGCGGTTCGCGCAAACGTCGGATTGCCATGGGTTCCGGCACCCAGGTGCAGGACATCGGTCGCTTGATCAAGCAGCACAAGCAGATGCAAAAGATGATGAAGAAATTCTCGGCCAAAGGCGGCATGGCCAAAATGATGCGTGGCATGGGCGGTATGATGCCCGGTCGTGGCATGCCGAAGATGTAAAGAATTCGCGCAAGAGTTCGCTCTTGCGCAGACCCACAGGGATGTGGGATCTCCAGCAAACCCGCCGTTGGCGGGAGCTGACTCGCCGTTTTAACCGACGGCTCTATAGCAGATCTGAATGGCACGCGGTCAGGCGCCGGAAAAAGACATTTGCAAAAGTCCGGATATTCCTTAGAATATGCGGCCTTTCGGGCACCCATGCCCGCTGTGCATTTAGATTTGCAGCACCGACTACAGGAACGATGTTCACATGCTAACAATCCGTCTTGCCCTTGGCGGCTCCAAAAAGCGCCCGTTTTACCACTTGACCGTAACCGACAGCCGCAACCCGCGTGACGGTTCGCATAAGGAACAGGTTGGTTTCTTCAACCCTGTTGCTCGTGGTCAAGAAGTTCGTCTGTCCGTGAACCAAGAGCGCGTAGCCTACTGGCTGAGCGTTGGTGCACAGCCATCCGAGCGTGTTGCCAAGTTGTTGAAGGACTCGGCTAAGGCCGCAGCCTGAGCAATATGAACGCGACGCCAGCTGTTGCTGATGATTTGATCGTTATCGGCAAGATTTACTCTGTTCATGGCGTTCGCGGCGAAGTGAAGGTGTATTCCTTTACTGATCCGACTGAAAACCTGTTGCAGTACAAGACCTGGACGCTCAAGCGCGAAGGTAGTGTGAAACAGGTCGAGCTGGTCAGTGGACGCGGGAACGACAAGTTCCTGGTCGCAAAGCTCAAGGGTCTCGATGATCGTGAAGAAGCGCGTCTTCTGGCCGGTTATGAGATCTGTGTGCCGCGCAACCTGTTCCCTGAATTGACCGATGGCGAGTACTACTGGTACCAGCTGGAAGGTCTGAAGGTTATTGATCAACTCGGGCAATTGCTCGGGAAAATCGATCATCTTCTGGAAACCGGCGCCAATGATGTAATGGTGGTCAAGCCTTGCGCTGGCAGCCTGGATGATCGCGAACGCCTGTTGCCGTATACCGAGCAATGCGTGTTGGCCGTCGACCTGGCAGCGGGCGAGATGAAGGTGGAATGGGACGCGGACTTCTAAGCGTGGCTAATTTGCGCATTGAAGTGATCAGTTTGTTTCCCGAGATGTTTTCCGCCATCAGCGAGTACGGCATCACCAGTCGGGCGGTGAAACAAGGGCTCTTGCAGCTTACTTGTTGGAACCCGCGAGACTACACGACGGATCGACATCACACTGTGGATGATCGCCCTTTTGGCGGTGGCCCGGGCATGGTGATGAAGATCAAGCCCCTGGAAGACGCCCTGGTTCAGGCCAAGGCAGCAGCAGGGGAGAAGGCGAAGGTAATTTACCTGTCCCCTCAAGGCCGCCAGCTGAAACAGGCTGCGGTACGCGAACTGGCGAATGAGGAAGCACTGATCCTGATTGCCGGTCGCTATGAAGGCATTGACGAGCGTTTTATTGAAGCTCATGTCGATGAAGAGTGGTCGATTGGGGACTATGTCCTGTCTGGCGGTGAGCTGCCGGCGATGGTCCTGATAGATGCGGTTACACGACTGCTGCCTGGAGCTTTAGGGCATGCGGACTCCGCGGAGGAAGATTCCTTCACGGATGGTTTGCTGGATTGCCCGCACTACACCCGACCGGAGGTGTATGCGGATCAGCGTGTTCCCGACGTGTTGCTAAGTGGCAATCACGCACACATCCGGCGTTGGCGTTTACAGCAGTCCCTTGGTCGGACCTATGAACGACGCGCCGATCTTCTGGAAAGCCGCTCGCTTTCTGGAGAAGAGAAGAAGCTGCTCGAGGAATACATCCTCGCGCGGGACGATAGTTAACAACGTATCGATGGTAGATCCGACGATTTACCTTAGGAGCACAGCATGACTAACAAAATCATCCTTGCACTCGAAGCAGAGCAGATGACCAAAGAGATCCCTACCTTTGCCCCGGGCGACACCATTGTCGTTCAGGTGAAAGTGAAGGAAGGCGACCGTTCGCGTCTGCAAGCGTTCGAAGGCGTAGTAATCGCCAAGCGTAACCGTGGTGTGAACAGTGCTTTCACTGTTCGTAAAATCTCCAACGGTGTTGGCGTAGAGCGTACTTTCCAGACCTACAGCCCGCAAATCGACAGCATGGCCGTTAAACGTCGCGGTGACGTACGTAAAGCCAAGCTGTACTACCTGCGTGACCTGTCCGGTAAAGCAGCTCGCATCAAGGAAAAACTGGCTTAAGTCCAGCTTCCCGATGCAGAAAAAAGCAGCCTACGGGCTGCTTTTTTGTGCCTGAAATTTGCCCATTGCCCGGAACCCGTTCATGACCACCCGCCTCGAAGAAATCCAGCGCCGCACCGACCTGTCCGTGACCCACGTCACCAAGGCCGTATTCCCGCCGACCACCAACCACCACAACACCCTGTTTGGCGGCACTGCGTTGGCCTGGATGGACGAAGTGTCGTTCATCACCGCCACGCGTTTTTGCCGTTTGCCGCTGGTGACGGTATCTACCGATCGTATCGACTTCAATCATGCGATACCGGCCGGTTCCATCGTCGAGCTGATTGGCCGCGTGATCAAGGTTGGCAACACCAGTCTCAAGGTGGAAGTGGAAGTATTTGTCGAGAGCATGAGTGCCGATGGCCGCGAGAAGGCGATCCAGGGTGTGTTCAGCTTTGTCGCAATTGATGACGATAAGCGGCCGGTGCCGGTGTTGCCTGGGTTTGTGGATTGACCCGTAGGAGCCGGCTTGCCAGCGATGAGGACCGCAGCAACACCGCAGTACGTGAGACCGCCTTCGCCGGCAAGCCGGCTCCTACATAGAGCGCGGCTGCGATAGGATCTACCCATTCTTTTCTCCGTTCGAGCGCCCATGCCCGCCATTGACCACCCCCTGATCGACCGCTTCCTCGACGCCCTCTGGCTGGAAAAAGGCCTGTCGGACAACACTCGCCAGTCCTACCGCAGCGACCTGGCCCTGTTCAATGGCTGGTTGCTGGAGAAAAACCTCGAACTGAGCCATGCCGGGCGCGAGTTGATTCTCGATCACCTGGCCTGGCGTCTTGAGCAAAACTACAAGCCGCGCTCCACTGCACGATTCCTCTCGGGAGTGCGTGGGTTTTATCGCTATTTGCTGCGGGAAAAGCTGATTGCTGTCGATCCGACCCTGCAAGTCGATATGCCGCAGCTCGGCAGGCCGTTGCCCAAGTCCTTGTCAGAAGCCGACGTCGAGGCCCTGCTGGCCGCGCCCGACCTGAGCGAAGCCATCGGCCAGCGTGACCGCGCCATGCTGGAAGTCTTATATGCCTGCGGCCTGCGCGTCACCGAGCTGATCAGCCTGACCCTGGAGCAGGTCAACCTGCGCCAGGGCGTGTTGCGGGTGATGGGCAAGGGCAGCAAGGAGCGCCTGGTACCCATGGGTGAAGAGGCGATCGTGTGGGTCGAGCGCTACATGCGCGATGCCCGCAGCGAGTTGCTCGGCGGGCGCCCCAGTGACGTGCTGTTTCCCAGCCTGCGCGGCGAACAGATGACCCGCCAGACCTTCTGGCATCGCATCAAGCACCAGGCCAAGGTGGCCGGGATCGGCAAGTCGCTGTCCCCCCATACCCTGCGCCATGCATTTGCCACCCATCTGCTCAACCATGGCGCGGATTTGCGCGTGGTGCAGATGTTGCTGGGCCACAGCGACCTGTCGACCACGCAGATTTATACCCACGTGGCGCGCGCAAGGTTGCAGGACCTGCATGCCAAACATCACCCGAGGGGCTGACAGGCCCCAATTTGGCCGTCGGCGTCTGCCCTGGCGCCCAATTGTGGTAGGCTTTGCCGGTTTGCAAAGGGGACGGTCCCGAGCCGTGTTTCCAGATCGGCGTCCTGGCCTTCGTCCCTGCATCTGCCTTCAGGAGTTCCCATGCGCTTGACCCAGATTTTTGCCGCCGCAGCCATTGCGTTGGTCTCAACCTTTGCCGTTGCCGATGACGCCGCCGAGAAGACAATCCGTAAGAGTCTGGAAAGCCTCCAACTCGAAACTCCGGTCGAAAGCATCAGCGCCAGCCCCATGGCCGGCCTGTATGAAGTCAAGCTCAAGGGCAGCCGCGTGCTGTATGCCAGCGCCGACGGCCAGTACATCGTCCAGGGCTACCTGTTCCAATTGAAAGACGGCAAGCCGGTCAACCTCACCGAGAAGGCCGAGCGCCTGGGCGTGTCCAAGTTGATCAACGCCATCCCGGTTGCCGAAACCGTGGTGTACCCGGCCATTGGCGAGACCAAGACCCACATCACCGTGTTCACCGACACCACCTGCCCGTACTGCCACAAGCTGCACGCCGAAGTGCCTGAGCTGAACAAGATGGGCGTCGAAGTGCGCTACGTCGCGTTCCCGCGCCAGGGCCTGGGTTCGCCGGGTGACAAGCAGTTGCAGGCGGTGTGGTGCTCGGCTGACAAAAAAGGCGCCATGGACAAGATGGTCGACGGCAAGGACATCAAGGCTGCTGCCTGTGCCAACCCGGTCTCCAAGCAGTTCAACCTGGGCCAGTCGATTGGCGTGAACGGTACGCCGGCCATCGTCTTGGCTGACGGCCAGGTCATTCCGGGCTACCAGCCGGCCCCACAAATCGCCAAACTGGCGCTGGGTGCCAAATAAACAGTATCGTCGAGCCTTTGACGGTCAGACCCGCCGACCCGTCGGCGGGTCATTAATAGCGAGCCGCAGTTGTGCGGCTGTTTTTCACGGCCGACCTTGAGTCGGCCGTTTCATGGGGAGTTCTTCAGTGAAACCGGTCAAAGTAGGCATCTGTGGGTTAGGGACCGTCGGTGGCGGCACCTTGAACGTACTTCAGCGTAATGCTGAGGAAATTTCCCGCCGTGCAGGGCGTGGGATTGAAGTGGCACAAATTGCCATGCGTACGCCAAAGCCTCAGTACCAAACGACCGGTATTGCGATTACCAACGATGTCTTCGACGTGGCCACAAACCCTGAAATCGATATCGTCATCGAACTGGTCGGCGGCTACACCGTCGCCCGTGAGTTGGTGCTCAAGGCCATCGAAAACGGCAAGCACGTGGTTACCGCCAACAAGGCGCTGATTGCCGTGCATGGCAACGAAATCTTCGCCAAGGCCCGCGAGAAGGGCGTGATCGTGGCGTTCGAAGCCGCAGTCGCTGGCGGTATCCCGGTGATCAAGGCGATCCGCGAAGGCCTGTCGGCCAACCGTATCAACTGGGTGGCCGGCATCATCAATGGCACCGGTAACTTCATCCTTACCGAAATGCGCGAGAAGGGCCGTACCTTCGAAGACGTGCTGGCCGAGGCCCAGGCCCTGGGTTACGCCGAAGCCGACCCGACGTTTGACGTGGAAGGCATCGACGCAGCGCACAAGCTGACCATCCTGGCGTCCATCGCCTTTGGGATCCCGCTGCAGTTCGACAAGGCCTACACCGAAGGCATCACCAAGCTGACCACCGCCGACGTGAACTACGCCGAAGCCCTGGGCTACCGCATCAAGCACCTGGGCGTGGCGCGCAGCACCGCTGCCGGTATCGAATTGCGCGTGCACCCGACCCTGATCCCGGCCGACCGCCTGATCGCCAACGTCAATGGCGTGATGAACGCGGTGATGGTCAATGGTGATGCGGCCGGTTCGACCCTGTTCTACGGCGCTGGCGCCGGCATGGAACCCACCGCTTCGTCGGTGATCGCCGACCTGGTGGACGTGGTCCGCGCCATGACCAGCGACCCGGAAAACCGCGTGCCGCACCTGGCGTTCCAGCCGGATTCGCTGTCGGCCCACCCGATCCTGCCGATCGAAGCCTGCGAAAGCTCCTACTACCTGCGGATCCAGGCCAAGGATCATCCAGGCGTGTTGGCCCAGGTGGCCAGCATCCTCTCGGAGCGTGGCATCAATATTGAGTCGATCATGCAGAAGGAAGTCGAAGAACACGACGGCCTGGTGCCCATGATCCTACTGACCCACCGGGTGCTGGAACAGCACATGAACGATGCCATCGCCGCCCTGGAAGCCTTGCAAGGCGTGGTCGGGCCGGTGGTACGGATCCGTGTCGAACACCTGAACTAACGATAGGTTGCAGAGGCCCCGCAGGTTCGGCGGCCTCTGTTCAAGAATGTTGTAGAGGAGCCAGTCATGCGTTACATCAGCACCCGCGGCCAGGCACCGGCCCTGAATTTCGAAGACGTCCTGCTCGCAGGCCTCGCCACTGACGGCGGCCTGTACGTGCCGGAAAACCTGCCACGCTTCACCCAGGAAGAAATCGCCTCCTGGGCCGGCCTGCCATACCACGAGTTGGCGTTCCGGGTCATGCGCCCGTTCGTCACCGGCAGCATCCCCGATGCTGACTTCAAGAAGATCCTCGAAGAAACCTACGGCGTGTTTTCCCACAACGCCATCGCCCCGCTGCGCCAGTTGAACGGCAACGAATGGGTGCTGGAGCTGTTCCACGGCCCGACCCTGGCGTTCAAGGATTTTGCCCTGCAATTGCTCGGCCGCCTGCTGGACTACGTGCTGGAGAAACGCGGCGAGCGCGTGGTGATCATCGGTGCCACCTCCGGTGATACCGGCTCGGCGGCCATCGAAGGCTGCAAGCACTGCGAAAACGTCGACATCTTCATCCTGCACCCGCACAACCGTGTATCGGACGTGCAGCGCCGGCAGATGACCACCATCTTTGGCGAGAACATCCACAACATCGCGGTCGAAGGCAACTTCGACGACTGCCAGGAAATGGTCAAGGCCAGCTTTGCTGACCAGAGCTTCCTTAAAGGCACGCGCCTGGTTGCGGTGAACTCGATCAACTGGGCGCGGATCATGGCCCAGATCGTCTACTACTTCCACGCCTCGCTGCAGTTGGGCGGGCCGGCGCGTTCGGTGTCGTTCTCGGTGCCGACCGGCAACTTCGGCGATATCTTCGCCGGCTACCTGGCGCGCAACATGGGCCTGCCGATCAACCAGTTGATCGTCGCCACCAACCGCAACGACATCCTGCACCGCTTCATGAGCGGCAACCAGTACGTCAAGGAAACCCTGCACGCGACCTTGTCGCCGTCGATGGACATCATGGTCTCGTCGAACTTCGAACGCCTGCTGTTCGACATGCACGGTCGTAACGGCGCGGCCCTGGCCGGCCTGATGGACAGCTTCAAGCAGGGTGGCGGTTTCAGCGTCGATCAGGAGCGTTGGACCGAAACCCGCAAGCTGTTCGACTCCCTGGCCGTGGACGATGCCCAAACCTGCGAGACCATCGCTGAAGTCTATGCCCAGACCGGCGAGCTGCTGGACCCGCACACCGCCATTGGCGTCAAGGCCGCACGCGAATGCCGGCGCAGCCTGGATATCCCGATGGTGATCCTCGGCACGGCCCACCCGGTGAAATTCCCTGAGGCGGTGCAGAAGGCCGGTGTCGGCAAGGCCTTGGAGCTGCCGCCGCACCTGGCTGACCTGTTTGAGCGGGAAGAGCGTTGCACGGTATTGCCTAATGATCTGAAGGCTATTCAGGCGTTCGTCAGCCAGCATGGCAATCGTGGTAAGCCGCTCTGAGTCTTGGCTGACTCAATGTTGTTTGCTTAAAAAAAACGGCGTTTACCCCGTGATGGGAAACGTCGTTTTTATTTGGGGTACATCGCTCACCGAAGCACCAATGTGGGAGCGGGCTTGCTCGCGATAGCCGTGTGCCAGGCGCAGTATGTGCTGGCTGACCCACCGCAATCGCGAGCAAGCCCGCTCCCACAGGGGGTGTCGCTTGGTGTAAGGCTATGCTGTGTGCGCAATAACCAACAAGGAAACCCCCACGGTGCGGTTCACGACCCGATGGCGCCAGTGCCTCCTGAGCATGCTCTTGCTCGGTCATCTGCCTGCAAGCCTGGCCGCCGTCAGCCTGCCGTTCAACCTGGTGCCGGCGTTTATCACCCTGGCGCCCATGCCCCTGGCACCCGCCGAGCAGCAGTGGCTGGCGCAGCATCCCAGCTTGAAAGTGGGGATCTCCATCGATGATTACCAACCCATCGATATCACCCGTGATCACAATCGCTACCAGGGCATCAGCGCCGACTACCTGAGCCTAGTGGGCGCGCGGCTTGGCGTGCCGATGCAAGTGATGGGTTTTGCCGAGCGGGCCCAGGCCGTGGAAGCGTTGCGCAGCGGGGCTATCGATATCCTCACCAGTGCCAACGGCTACGAGCGGGATGTGCCTGGCCTGGCCTTTACCCCGGACTATATGCCGGACCGTTCAGTGGTGGTGGTGCGCACTGACGAGGCCATGCAAGACGACCTCAAGGGCAAGAAAGTTGTGTTGCTTGATGGTTACGCCAACGTCAAGAACGTGCATGCGGCGTACCCGCAAAGCCATATCATGCTCGCGCCCAACCTCTACAGCGGCCTGGAGGCCTTGGCCCAGGGCGATGTGGATGCGTTTATCGGCAATGAAGTGATCGTGCGCGCCTACAAGTCCCTGCGGCCTTACCTGGGTATGCAGATCAAGGAGCAGAGCCGCCTGGCGCCGATTGGCTTTGCCTTCGCCACGCGCCAGGCCGACCCCTTGTTGGGCCGCATGCTGGACCGCGCGCTGCACAGCATCGATGACTCGGTCCGCCGCGAAATCCTCGCCCGCTGGACCACCGGCCTGGGGGTGGACGTTGACGGTGAGCGCATCCCCCTGACCGCCGCCGAGCAGGCCTGGATGCTGCGCCATCCCCAGGTGCTGGTGGCGGCCCAGCAATATTCGCCGTATGTATTCAAGGACAAGGACGGCCGCTGGGTCGGGCTGAACGTGGATCTGCTTAATCGCCTGTCGCGCATGACCGGTTTGCAGTTCGTCCTCGAGGAAGTGTTTTCCACCGCACAAACCCTTGAGCTCTTGGAAAACCACGCGGCGGACATGAGTACCACCCTGGTGGAAAACACCGAGCGCCGGCGCTTTCTGGATTTCAGCCATGGGTTTGGCGGCGCCGGCTGGGTGTTCGTCGAGCGGGCCGATGCACCGCCGGTGATCAACCTGCGCCAGCTCTCGGGCAGGGTCTTGGCGCTGCCCGCGCGGCATGTGTTGGAGGCTTATATCCGCCGCGAATACCCGACGATCCGCCTGCGCCTGGTGCCCAACTACACCGAGGCCCGCGCCCTGGTGGCCCGGGGAGACGCCGCCGCGACCATCCAGAGTGAAGTGGAAGTGCAGAGCTACCCGGCCGATGAATTGCGTGCCGGTCGCAGCGTCGATGGCAAGTGGTCCAGTGACAGCCTGGCGGTGCGCAAGGACCACCCCGAGCTGCTGAGTATTTTGAACAAGGCCCTGGAAGCCTTGCCGGTGGCCGAGTTGAGTGCCCTGCGCCTGCGCTGGATGGGCGCGGTGGCGGTGCCGGTGCCGGCTTGGCAGCGTGTGCCATCGTGGGCCTACTGGACGGTCGCCACGGCGCTGCTGTTTGTGCTGGTGTCGCTGGTCTGGAACAGCCGGCTCAAGCGCCAGATCCGCCAGCGCGTCGAGGCCGAGCGGCGGCTCAATGACCAGTTGGCCTTCAAGCGGGCCTTGCTCGACGGTATCCCCAACCCGGTATTTGTGCGCGACCTCGCTGGCCGCCTGGTCACCTGCAACAAAAGCTATGAACAACAGTTGGCCACCCGGCTTGACCAGATTCGCGGCCTGACCCTGCCGCAGAGCGCAGTGCTGCCCGCCGCCACGGCCTTGCGCCTGCATACCGGGCACATGGAGCAACTGGCCACGCAGCAGTCGCTGTTTATCGACCGCCAGCTGGAGTTCAATGGCGGCATCGCCCATGTCTATCAATGGACCGTGCCGTTTTATGATGCCCAGGGCCAGTTGCAGGGGCTGCTCGGCGGTTGGGTCGACATCAACGAGCGCAAGGTCCTGGAAACCCAGTTGATGGATGCGCGGCGCGCCGCCGATGAAGCGAACTTCGCCAAGAGTGCCTTTGTGTCGAACCTCAGCCATGAGATCCGCACGCCGATGACGGCGATTATCGGCCTGCTGGAACTGGAGCAGGAACGCGCCCTGGCCTCGGGCGCACCCGTCTCCGAGGCGCTGCAGGTGGCCCATCGTTCGGCGCGGGAGTTGATTGCCTTGATGGGCGATAGCCTGGACCTGGCGAAGATCGAAGCCGGCCACCTGCAACTGGCGCCACAGACCACCGACCTGAAAGGGTTCTTCGAGGGCATCCAGCGGCTGTTTGAAGCCACGGCGCAGAAAAAGGGCCTACACCTGACCCTGGCTTTCGATCCCCAGGCGCAAGGCTTTTACTGGTTCGACCCGCTGCGCCTGCGCCAGGTCATGCATAACCTTTTGGGCAATGCGCTCAAGTTCACGCAGCACGGAGAAGTGCGCGTGCGTGTCGCCTGCCAGTTGGATGGCGAGGGGCATGAATACTTGCACCTGTGCGTCGAGGACACGGGCCCCGGTATCGGCGTCGACCAGCAGGCGCGGGTGTTCAAGCCGTTTATCCAGGGCAGCCCGCTGACGGCAGCCGAACATGGCGGTACCGGCTTGGGCTTGAGCATCTGCCAGCAACTGGTGGACTTGATGGGCGGGCAAATCACCCTGCACAGCGTCCTGGGCGAAGGCACCACCGTGTGTATCGACCTGCGCCTGGACCGGGTCGGCAGTGACGACCTGCCCGCGCCGGTGGCCGCAGCGTCTTTGCTGCCGGCAGATCGGGCATTGTCGGTGTTGATTGTCGACGACCTGTCGGCCAACCGCCTGGTGCTGGCCCAGCAGTTGCAGTTCCTCGGGCACCAGGTGGTGGCCGTGCACAGTGCCGAGGCGGCGTTGCAGCGCTGGCGCAGCGAGGCGTTCGATGTGCTGGTGACCGATTGTCATATGCCGGGCATGTCCGGTTTTGCCCTGGCCGAGGCCATTCGCCAGATAGAGGCCCAGGAGCAGCGCCCGCGCTGTGCGTTGGTCGGTTGCACCGCCGATGCCCAGGAAGACGAGGGCCAGCGCGGCCAGCGGGCGGGCATGGATGCGCTGCTGGTCAAGCCGGTGACCCTGGAGCAGTGGAACCAGGTGCTGGCCCGGGTCACGGCGGTGCCTGCCTTCGACCTGCAGGCCCTGCGCAAGATGACCCAGGCCGACGGTCCGATCCTGCAAAGCATGTTGCAGGAGTTGGCCAATAACCTTGAGCACGAGCACCACCTGTTGGGCCACGCCATGGCCGAACACGACTTGGCGCAGTTGCGGGCCAGCCTGCACCGCCTCAAGGGTATTTGTTGCCTGGTGGATGCGCTGCCATTGGCCAAGGCCTGTATTGCCCTGGAAAGCAGTGCGCGCGAGTACCGTGAGGATGAGTTGGCGCAGCGCTGGCAAAATGTTTGCGTGGCCATACGGGTGTTGCAGGAGCAAATCCGGCCATATCTGAACAGGCAAGAATAGGACGCGTCCTATGGGGTCTTGTCGCAGTTTTGGCTAATGTGCAGCATCTTGCACGCAGCCCCAGAGTTTTCCATGCGCTCACTCAAAGTCCTGATTCTCGAAGATCACCCGTTCCAGCTGATGGCCCTGCACCAGATGCTCAACGCCAACGGCGTGTTCAACGTGCTGACGGCCGAAAGCGTCGAGGTCGCCCGCCAGTCGCTGGCGAGCAAGGGGCCGGTGGATATCGCCATCTGCGATCTGTACCTGGAGCATGGCGACTCACTGGGGCTGATTCGTGAAATGGCCGAGCAGAGCCAGGCCCAGGTGCTGGTCCTGTTGAGCGATGCCGATCCCGATGTGCTCGACGGCGTGGCGAGCATGGCGCGCCAGGCGGGGCTCAACGTATTGGGGTGCATGCCCAAACCGGCTTCTGCCACGGCCATCGGGCAAATGCTCGATGCCTGCCGGCAACGCTTGCGGCCTAGCCCGCACGCATTGTCCTGGGAGCGCGTGCACCAGATGCTGGGGGTTAGTGAATTCGCGACCGAGAAACTCTGCGCCGAGGTCGGCGAGGCGGCCATCGAGCGTTACGCCAGTGTCTGCTACCAGCCCATTGTCAACCAGGCCGGCGATCTGCAAGGCGTGGAGGCATTGGCCCGCTGGCAAGACCCGGAGCATGGCCAGTTGATGCCCAGCGAGTTTCTGCCGCTGCTGGAGTTGGCGGGGCTAGAACAGGCCTTTACCTGGTACGTGCTGGATCAGGTGTTGCGTCTTTGCGCCCAGGTGACCCGGGACACAGGTCGGGAACTGCCGGTATCGGTCAACATTCCCGGGCGGCTGCTGGAGCAGGAGCATTTCGCGCTTACGCTGCAAGGCCTGCTGCAACGCTTTGCCGTACCCGCGCGCAACCTGACCCTGGAGCTGGTGGAAACCTCGCGCCTGAAGACCGACAGCGCCCATGTCACCGGTTTGCTGCGCCTGCGGATGATCGGCTGCAAGTTGTCGATTGGTGATTTCGGCATCGGCGGAACCAGCTTGCAGCGTTTGCTGGAGTTGCCGTTCACCGAGCTGAAGATTCCCCCGGTATTTGCCAGTGGGATGGCGGGTGACGAGCGCAAATGCGCGGTGGTTGCCGGGGCCATGAGCATGGCCCAGCACCTGGGCGTCGGCGTGGTCGTGACCGGAATCGAAACCCCCGGCGACCGCGACGCCGTGCGCGCGCTGGGGCCGGCCTGGCTGCAGGGTTGCCTGATTGCCCATCCGATGAGTGCCCAGATGCTGCAACACTGGCTCGCCCAGTCCGCCGCGATAGCCCTGTAGGCGTTGGCTTGCCGGTGCCTACACAATCTAGGCCAGCCCATGTTCCTGCACGTAGATAAACAGCGCAGCATCACTGATCAGCCCCAGTTTGCGCATGGCACTGACCTTCTGTGTGCTGACCGTCTGCTTGCTGCGATTGAGGTGCGCGGCAATCTCGCCCACCGTCTTACCCCCCGCCAGTAGGCGGATCACTTCCAGTTCCCGGGGGGATAGCTGGTCCTGCGAATGCAGGCGATCAGCCCCCACGGCGCCGGCCAGGGCCAGCGCCTGCTCAATGGTACGCGCCACATAGGGCCGCTGCTGGCGCACCTGGTCGATAGCTTCGGGCAACTCGTCGGCCAGGCTGGCCTTGCTCAACAGGCCCATGACCCCCAGTTCCAGGATCGAGTGAAACAGCCCCGCATTGTTGAGCATGGTCACCACCACTATGGGCAGGTCGGGGTAATGCCGGCGCAGGTGTTCGATCAGGCGCAGGCCGTCGGCCTGGGGTTCGGCGGGCATCATGAAGTCGGTGACCAGTACATCGCAGGGGCGGTCTTGCAGCAGGGCGGCCAGGGCCTGGGGCGAGTTGGCCTCACCGACGATGCGCACCTGGGCGTCGCGCTCCAGCACTGCGCGCAAACCGATCAGGAAAATCGGATGATCGTCGGCTATGACAATGCGCAGGGGCAGTTCAGACGCGTCTCTCACGGTGGACTCCGGCAATAATCAGGGGATTCTAGCCTGTCGGCGGCTGTTTTCTCTCTGTCATATTTGCCATGCATGCTCGATAAGCTCAGCTCAAGGGCGAACTTTGTGCTTTTGGCGTAGGTCACTTACCTGTAGGAGCGAGCGTGCTCCTACAGTGGTTATTTATTTTTCTCATGATTGAGTGGTGATCGAGATGGAAAGTATCAGCCTATTGCTCGGCGAAGCGCTGAGCCCTTATCAGGTCACGCTGACTGCCTCGGGTGTACACGGCGAATGCCTGGTGACGGTGAAGAGCCCGACGGGCGCGATCATGGTCGAACGCGAAGTGGATCGCGCACAACTGACCGACAAGCGAGCCCTGGTGGACGTGGTGGACTGCCTCCATCGCGACCTGAAAATCGCCGAAGGGCGCCTGGAACCTTCGGTGATCGCGGCCTTGCGCAACGCCGCCCAGGCGCGCGCTCCCGCCCAGGCATGAAGAAATTTTTATCTTTGGAACCTTCCTACAGGAAGGCGAGTCAGACCTTGTAACAGCAGGATCAAGCATTGTGCTCCGGTGCTTGTAGCTTGTTGTACTGGTCTTTGTAGGCCACGTTTAACCCCGAGTTGTCTCCCCACTGCTCGGGGTTTCTTTTTGCCAAAAATTTATCAGGGCGGCGGTGTTTCGCTGAAAAACTTCGGGTTGTCCTTGAGGTATTGCTCGCGCATCAGCGGGTCCAGCCTGTTGGCGTAGGACTCAAGTAGCGCCGCCTGGGGAATATTCTGCAATTCGCGGTTGATATGGCTGATGGCCTGGCGCCCCTGCGGGGTGTTCGAGCAGCCGATATGGATCCGTTGATAGCGCGTCGTGCCCTTGATCGGATAGAACATCAGGTCTTGTGGATCAATATCCTGTTGCGCTGCCTGATAGCGGATTTCCGTCCAGTAGCCCAACACGGCTTCCAGCCGCCCCAGGCGTTGCATCTGCAGCAAACTGCCCAGGGCATCGTTGCCGTAGTGTGGGGCCAGTTCGAGTGGGTCGGCGTGGATCAACTGTTCGTCAATCCCGGGGCCGTAGCTACGCTCGGCGACGATCCCAAGACGTGTCTGTCGCGCATCGAGAAACCTCGCCAGGTCGAACTGGCCGTCAACCACATAGCTTGCCAGGGCGTCCTGTCGGTTACGGCGAATCGCGATGCCATTGCTCAACACGGCAAACGCCGGTGTGGAAAAGACAATGTTCCTGGCTCGCGCGGGTGTCCATACCAGCGATGGATCGCAGGTGAAGGAGGGCGCATTGAGCATTTGCATGCCACGGGCGCGGTTAACGTGCAGGATCTGGTGGCGATACTGCGGCAGGCGCTCGATCAACAACGGTAGCAGTTTATCGACGCTGCCCTGGCCCTTTTGCGGACCATCGAAAATGGTCATCGGCGGCAGGTCGCGCACCAGCCAGGTCAAGGTGTCCTGTGCCTGGCCCGATAGCGGCCACATCCCAAGCAGCGGGGCGATGAGCCACAGGCGCCGCAGCGCCCTGATGAAACGGCCGGCCATTATCTTGCGCATGCTCCGAGCGGCATCAGATCGCGCCATCCTTGCGCAAGCGGGCCACGGCGCTGCTGTCGTAGCCCAGAGTTTGCAGGATCACGGCATTGTGCTCGCCCAACTGCGGCCCGACCCACTCGCAACTGCCTGGGGTGTCGGAAAGCTTGGGTACGATGCCGGGCATCTTGAAATCCTTGCCGTCGGGCAACTGGGCCTTGAGGAACATTTCCCGGGCCAGGAATTGCGGGTCGCCCAGCATATCTTCGGCGCTGTAGATCCGGCTGGCGGGCACTTGGGCCAGGTTCAACTGCTCCACCACCTGTTCCAGTGGCAAGCTGTTGACCCAGCGGTCGATCACGCCGTACAGCTCGTCGCGCCGGGTATCGCGGCCATCGTTGCTGGCCAGTTGCGGGTCATTGGCCAGGTCCTCCCGGCCAATGGTCAGCATGAAGCGCTTGAAGATTGCATCGCCATTGGCGCCAATCTGCACATGCTTGCCATCGGCGGTGGTATGGATCGACGACGGGGTGATGCCCGGCATGATGTTGCCGGTACGCTCGCGAATAAACCCGAACACATCGAACTCGGGGATCATGCTTTCCATCATCGCGAAGATCGCTTCATACAGCGCCACATCCACTACCTGGCCGAGGCCACCGTTGACCTCGCGATGGCGCAAGGCCATCAGCGCGCCGGTCACCGCCCACAGCGCCGCGATGGAGTCGCCGATAGAGATCCCCGTGCGCACCGGCGGGCGGTCCTCGAAACCGGTGATGTAGCGCAGGCCCCCCATGGATTCACCGACCGCGCCGAAGCCCGGTTGATCCTTCATCGGCCCGGTCTGGCCAAAGCCCGAGAGCCGGACCATCACCAGCTTGGGGTTGAGGGCGTGCAGGGTGTCCCAGTCCAGGCCAAGTTTTTCCAGGACGCCAGGGCGAAAATTCTCGATCAGGATGTCGGCGTCTGCCAGCAATTGCTTGAGGATCGCCAGGCCATCGGGGTGCTTGAGGTTCAGGGTCAGGGACTGTTTATTGCGCGCCTGGACAAACCACCACAGCGATGTGCCTTCATACAGCTTGCGCCATTTGCGCAGCGGGTCGCCGCCGTCGGGGGATTCGACCTTGATCACCTGGGCGCCGAACTCGGCGCAGATGCGCGAGGCGAACGGGCCGGCAATCAGGGTGCCCAGTTCGATGACTTTCAGGCCGGCAAGCGGTTTGGCGGTAAACGACATGAGGATCCTTACTAGCGCAGGAAGGTTTGTATTGCCTTTTAACATAGGCGAGCGGTGCAGGGATAAGGATGATGCAGCGCAGGATTCGTTGAATGAGCCCGCCATCGGTTAGACTGGCCGCCTTTCCCTGTCTCTAGAAGTCCGTTCATGGCCCAGCCGTCCACGACCTACAAGTTTGAACTCAACCTGACCGACCTCGATCGTTCGGTGTACGAGAGCGTCAAGCAAACCATCGCCCGTCACCCCTCGGAAACCGAAGAACGCATGACCGTGCGTTTGCTGGCCTACGCCCTTTGGTACAACGAGCAGTTGTCGTTTGGTCGCGGACTGTCAGATGTGGACGAACCAGCCCTGTGGGAAAAAAGCCTGGATGATCGGGTTTTGCACTGGATCGAAGTCGGCCAGCCCGATGCCGACCGCCTGACCTGGTGCTCACGCCGCACCGAACGGACCAGCCTGCTGGCCTACGGCAGCCTGCGGGTGTGGGAAGGCAAAGTGGTGCCGGTGGCCAACAACCTGAAAAACGTGCATATCGCCGCGGTGCCCCAGGAAATCCTGGAAACCCTGGCCAAGGACATGCCACGGGTGATCAAGTGGGATGTGATGATCAGCGAAGGCACGATCTTCGTCACCGACGACCGCGGCCAGCACGAAGTGCAGCTGCAGTGGCTGGTTGGCGAACGCGGCTGACCCTGTAGGAGCGGGTTTGCCCAGTTAAGCGAATGCAATCTTCAAAGCAGCGAAGATCAAATGTGGGAGCGGGCTTGTCGGATCGCCGCATCGCCGCGAAGACGTCGGCCCAGCAAGCATTGATGTTGACTGACCCACTGCTTTCGCGAGCAAGCCCGCTCCCACACAAGCCCGCTCCCACATTTGATGTTCGTCGTTCCTGGTAGTGTTTTTTAACCGTTGTATTGCACAGAAGCCCCCATCACCCCATGCGCATCGATCCCCGCCCATTGCCCGCCGTCCTGCCGTTCCTCGGTGAATTGCCTCCGTTGCTGACCCGTCTCTACGCCGCCCGTGGCGTGACTTCACAGGATGAGCTGGATAAAAGCCTGGCGCGGCTGATTCCCTATCAGCAGCTCAAAGGGATCGATGCCGCCGTGGACTTGCTGGTGACGGCCCTGGAGCAGCGCCAGCGCATCCTGATCGTCGGTGACTTCGACGCCGATGGCGCCACCGCCAGCACCGTGGGCACCCTGGGCCTGCGCTTGCTCGGGGCGGCGCATGTGGATTACCTGGTGCCCAACCGCTTCGAATACGGCTACGGCCTGACCCCGGAAATCGTCGCTGTGGCCTTGCAGCGCGAGCCACAGTTGCTGATCACCGTGGACAACGGCATCTCCAGTGTCGAAGGCGTGGCGGCGGCGAAGGCGGCAGGGCTCAAGGTGCTGGTCACCGACCACCACTTGCCCGGTGATGAACTGCCGGCGGCCGATGCCATCGTCAACCCGAACCAGCCCGGTTGCGGGTTCCCCAGCAAGGCCCTGGCGGGCGTCGGGGTGATCTTCTATGTGCTGATGGCCTTGCGTGCGCGCCTGCGCAGCCTGGGCTGGTACGACAAGCAGCCGCAGCCCAATATCGGCGAGTTGCTCGACCTGGTAGCCCTGGGCAGCGTGGCCGACGTGGTGCCGCTGGATGCCAACAACCGCATCCTGGTCTACCAGGGCCTGGAGCGGATTCGCGCCGGGCGTGCGCGGCCAGGCATCAAGGCGATCCTGGAAGTGGCCAAGCGCGACCACACGCGCATCACCTCCACCGACCTGGGCTTTATCCTCGGCCCACGGCTCAATGCGGCCGGGCGCCTGGATGACATGAGCCTGGGCATCGAATGCCTGCTCACCAGCGACTTCGCCCAGGCCCGGGAAATGGCCGCGCAACTGGATGGCATGAACCAGGACCGTAAGGCCATCGAGCAGGGCATGCAGCGCGAAGCCCTGGCCCAGCTCAAGGACTTGCCGCTGGACTCGATGCCGTTTGGCCTGTGCCTGTTCGACCCGGAGTGGCACCAGGGTGTGATCGGGATCCTCGCGTCGCGTATGAAAGAGCGCTATTTCCGCCCCACCATCGCCTTTGCCGACGCCGGTGATGGCCTGCTCAAGGGCTCCGGGCGCTCGGTGCCGGGCTTTCATATCCGTGATGCCCTGGCGGTGGTGGCCAGCCAGCACCCGAACCTGATCGCCAAATACGGCGGCCACGCCATGGCGGCGGGCCTGACCTTGCCTGAAGCCAACTTCCCGTTGTTCGCCGACGCCTTCGACGCCGAAGTGCGCCGACAACTGCGTGAAGAAGACCTCACCGGGCGCCTGCTGTCCGATGGCACCTTGGCGGTGGAAGAGTTCCACCTGGAGCTGGCCCGCGCCCTGCGCAACGCCGGGCCCTGGGGCCAGCATTTTCCCGAGCCGCTGTTTCACGGGGTGTTTCAACTGGTGGAGCAACGGGTGGTGGGCGAGCGTCACCTCAAGGTGGTGCTCAAGAGTGAGTGTGGCGCGGTAAAGCTCGATGGCATTGCCTTTGGCATCGACCGCGAAGTGTGGCCGAACCCGACCATTCGCTGGGTGGAGCTGGCCTACAAGCTGGACGTCAATGAATTCCGTGGCCAGGAAACCGTGCAGCTGATGATTGCCCACATCGAACCACGCTGAACCCTGTGCAATCCCCGGTTGTCGACTAGTCTCTAAGCACTGTGTGATTGGTCTTGTGACCTTGTCTGTTTTTTAGCCCGAAGGGGACGGGCCTTTCATCTTTTCGTCACCCGCACCGGTCAGACAGAACCCTGGAGCCAATGCCCACCGGATACGAGAAGAGGTGCCCCATGAGTCTGTTGCTTGAACCCTATACCCTGCGCCAGTTGACCCTGCTCAACCGCATTGCCGTGTCGCCGATGTGCCAGTACTCCGCCGTCGATGGCCTGGCCAATGACTGGCACCTGGTGCACTTGGGCAGCCGTGCCGTTGGCGGTGCCGGGCTGATTTTCAGCGAAGCCACCGCCGTCACTGCCGATGGCCGCATCACCGCCCAGGACCTAGGCCTGTGGAACGATGCCCAGATTGAGCCGCTGCAGCGTATCACCCGCTTTATCCGCGCCCAGGGCGCGGTGGCGGGGATCCAACTGGCCCACGCCGGGCGCAAGGCCAGTACCCATCGGCCATGGATCGGCAAGCACGGCAGCGTCAAGCCCGCAGACGGTGGCTGGGTGCCGGTAGGTCCATCGCCCATCGCCTTCGACCCGCAGCACACCGCGCCCCGGCAGTTGGACGAAGGGCAAATCCAGCAAGTGATCGCCGACTTCGTGGCCGCCGCCAAGCGTGCCCTGGCCGCCGGCTTCCAAGTGGTGGAAATCCATGCCGCCCATGGTTATCTGCTGCATCAATTTCTCTCGCCCTTGAGCAATCAGCGCCAGGATCAATACGGCGGATCCTTTGAAAACCGTATCCGCCTGGTGTTGCAAGTCACCCAGGCAGTGCGCGATGTGTGGCCGCAAGAGCTGCCGCTGTTTGTACGCGTCTCGGCCACCGACTGGGTGGAGGACGGCTGGAACCCCGACGAAACCGTGGAACTGGCACGCCGCCTCAAAGACCTGGGTGTGGACCTGATCGACGTGTCCTCCGGTGGCACCGCCGCCAATGCCGAAATCCCCATCGGGCCGGGTTATCAAACGCGCTTTGCCGAGCGTGTGCGCAAGGAGTCCGGCATGGCCACGGGCACGGTTGGCATGATTACCGAGCCGGCCCAGGCCGAGCATATTCTGCGCACCTGCCAGGCCGACATCATCTTCCTTGCCCGCGAACTGCTGCGTGACCCGTACTGGCCATTGCACGCCGATGACGACCTGGGCGGGCGTAAGGCGATCTGGCCGGCGCAATACCAGCGGGCTACCCACCGCGACCAGCCGATCCATGAGTCTGACTTGCGCGACTGATTTTTTACATTCGTCACCCAGACCCACCGCTGATCACGGTGGGTTTTTTCTTGCCTGTCGCCGGGGGAGTAGCGATCCTGAGCGTCCTGGACGCTGGAGGCCAAGATGCTGGTGGAACGTGATTTGAATGAAAGCGACATTCCCCTGCTGGCGTTGATTGACCGTACTGAGCAGATTGATGAGTGCTATCGCCTGGAACACGGCGAGTTGGTGCTCTATGCCGCTCACCACGACATGCGCGGCTGGCCCGAAGGCGAAGCCGAGCAGGATGCCCTGGAACTGCATGCCTGCTGGCTGCGCGGGGGGTGGTTGCATGGGGTGTTTGCTGGCCCGACGCTGCTGGCGGCAGCGGTGGTGGATAACCGGGTGATCCATAACCAGGGCCTGCGTATGCATCAGCTCAAGTTCCTGCATGTCAGCCACAGTGGCCGAGGGCATGGGCTGGGCGGGCGGCTGCTGGCGCTGGCCTGCGCGCACGGGGTAACGCTGGGTGCGCAGGCGCTGTATATCTCGGCCACCGAGTCGCGCAACACCGTGGATTTTTATCTGCATCACGGCTGTCGTTTGCTCAAGCAGCCCGACAGCGAGCTGTACCACCGGGAACCCAATGACATCCACTTGTATCGCCCGCTGCCCTGACCTGTCCGGCATCAGGCGCGTACACGGCGGTCGGTGCGTGAGGATTTTCTGAAGGTCTTTTGCCTCAAGGCAATTATTTAAGTGAATACTCTAAAAAAATCTCACACGCGCCAGGATAGTTTCTACGCTTGAAGTAAGGCGGCTTCTGGCCCAGGAAGTCAGTCTGTTTGCTCGCTGAGGCATTGCACTTCGCGGGCAGGGTTATGGGCATCAGGAGTTGTTGTTTACTACACGGAGAAACATTCCATGACCAAGTGCATTGGTGTAGCAGGGGTTCTGACGCTTTTTTTCAGGCGCAAGCTGTCATTGCATGGCCGCCGGCTGAGCTCGGACGAGACGCAACTGCTGGAGCAGTACCGGGCCTTGACGGAAAACGATCAGGTTGCGATGCGTTATCTGATTGGCGCGATGAAGAGTATTTCGCGCTTTTGAACCGGCAGGGGCGTTCCCACGCCATGAGCGTGGGAACGCCTGGCATCAGCTGTACTTGCGCTTGTCCGGTGCGGGTGGGAAGTACTGGTACAACCAGGTTTCACTCAAGGTACGGTCATTGGTGCGAATGAACAGGCGCATCTCCACCGGCTCCACGCTGTCGCTGGTCGGGTACCAGTCGAAGAGGATGCGGTAGCCCTTGATGTCATCCAGCACCAGCACGCTGAAGTCTTTTACTTCGCCATGGGAGCAGGTGACCACCGGCTCGATCCCGGTGCCAGCGGGCAGGCGATCGAGGCCGCCGCCCTTGAAGTCCACGGCAAAACGACGAGCCCAGACCGGTGGGTAATGCTCACCCGGTGCCCAGCCTTCGGTGAAGCCGCCCATGCCGGAACGGGTCGCGTTGACTTGCGCCAGCGGCGTGCTGACCGGGGGCAGGGCGCTCCAATAGAGCTTGTAGCCAAAGTTCAGGGAGTCGCCGGCGGCCACCGGTTTTTTCGGGGTCCAGAAGGCGACGATGTTGTCCATGGTCTCGCCGGTGGTAGGAATCTCCAACAGGTCGACAGAGCCTTCGCCCCACGCGGTGGTCGGTTCCACCCACAGGCTTGGGCGCTTGCTGTACCAGTCGACGGTGTCCTGGTAACTGGCGAACTCATGGTCGGTCTGCACCAGGCCGAAACCTTTCGGGTCTTTATCGGCGAAGGCATTGAATTGCAGGGTGGCCGGGTTGTTCAGCGGGCGGCAGATCCACTCGCCGTTGCCGCGCCACATCGCCAGGCGATCGGAGTCGTGGATCTGCGGGTGGATGGTGTCGCACATGCGCCGCTCATGGGTGCCGCAACTGAACATGCTGGTCATCGGCGCGATGCCCATCTGCTGGATCGCGGTGCGTGCGTTGATATGGGCGTCGATGGCCATCACCACCTGGGTGGCCTGGCAGTCGATATCGAAGCGATAGGCACCGGTGGCGCTCGGCGAGTCGAGCAGGGCGTAGACCACGAAACGGGTGCTGTCCTTGTCCGGCGTCTCGAACCAGAACTGGGTGAAATCGGGGAATTCTTCGCGTTTGTCGGCGTAGGTGTCGATGGCCAGGCCGCGTGCCGAAAGGCCGTACTGGCCTGTGTTATCCACCGCGCGGAAATAGCTGGCGCCGAGGAAAGACACCACGTCGTGGCGGTCCAGTTCCGGGGCCTTGAACAGCTTGAAGCCGGAAAAACCCAGGTCGCCCTTGAGCTGCTTGGTATCGACGGTGGTTTTTTCATAGTTGAACAGCGACGGACGGAAATGCACCTCCCGCGCCTGGCGGGTCTTGGGGTCGACACTGTGCATGCGCACCGGGGTCTTGAAACCCATGCCGACGTGGAAAAACTGCACGTCCAACTGGCCTTTGAGATCTTTCCACAGCGAATGATTGCCGTCGTAGCCAATGGCATTGAAATTCTGCGGGGTCATGGTCGCCAGGGTCGGCGGCAGCACCTGGCGGGTGTCCTGATACTGTTTGCCGGCCAGTTGCTTGGCTTGCAGCTTGAGCCAGTCGAAGTCGAACGCCTTGGCGTCGCCATCGGCTGCACGATTCCCGGCCCAGGCCTGGGCGGCCAGCAGGCCACTGGCCGACAGCCCGGTGTAGGCCGCGATGGCCATAGACGCTTTGAGCAAATTCCTGCGGTGCATAAATACAACCTGTGGTGAGCAATCCCGTGCCGTTCCTGGCGCGTGCTGGATCAGAAATAACGGTTCGGACATGCCTTCGGCCAAACGCAACGGACATTAAACAGATGCCAGATAGCTTAAGGGGTTCGGTAGGGAAGGAAAATTGATTGATAGCGGGATGATGGCGTTGCATATGAAACAAGACGTGTCAGCAGGGGAGGTTGCTGGGGATGGCTTTAGGTCGGTGTGTATATCCATTGCTGCGGTCACGGCCGCTATTGGTTCCGCTCTTACAGCGGGTCACTTTCGAAAAGCGCGAAAGTAACCAAAGCGCTTTTGCCCCACCACTCGGTGCCTCGCCTAGGCTCGGCATGCCCGCAGTCAGGCATTGCTCCGTGGGCCCGCCGCGATCGGCCATCCCTGGCCGTGTCGCGGCTACCCCGGCATCCATGCCGGGGTGCCCACTGCGCAATACCTGCCT
>NZ_JAAQWN010000018.1 GCF_012985465.1 Pseudomonas sp. WS 5079 | reverse complement strand
CTCAATGTACGACGATCCAATGTAGGAGCTGGCTTGCCAGCGATAGCGTCGGGTCAGCCAACATCAATCCCAGCAATGCCGCCGCCATCGCAGCCTCGCTGGGGCTCGACAGCTCCTACATTGATCCTCAGGGATTGGAGGATTGCATTTCACTGCCACCGCAGGATGCATACGGCACTCAATGTACGACGATCCAATGTAGGAGCTGGCTTGCCAGCGATAGCGTCGGGTCAGCCAACATCAATCCCAGCAATGCCGCCGCCATCGCAGCCTCGCCAAGGCTCGACAGCTCCTACATTGATCCTCAGGGATTGGAAGATTGCATTTCACTGCCAGGGCAGGATGCATACGGTACTCAATGTACGACGATCCAATGTAGGAGCTGGCTTGCCAGCGATAGCGTCGGGTCAGCCAACATCAACTCCAGCAATGCCGCCGCCATCGCAGCCTCGCTAAGGCTCGACAGCTCCCACCTTGATCCTCAGGGTTTGGAGGATTGCAGTTCAGCTGCCCCATCTGATCCTCATTGCTGCAACTGAAGGGCCTCACGCTTGAAAAAACGCTTCTGCTCAAATGGAATCTCTTCACGGTCGCCATAGGGCGCGCTGTACCAGTTGCCGTAGGTTGGGTTCGGCAGCAGGAACCAGCGTTGGCCGAACCAGCCGACATAAGGTTCGACCGCCCGGCGTTGGGCGGCCAGGGTGTTGTGTTCGGCCTGGACGAAATCCCCCAGGGAATCCCCGACCATCAACAGCACCCGTGCCTGGCTGGCGACCCACTGGCGACGGCAGTTCTTGCCGTAGCCCGCCGATGCGCAATGGCCGGTGGGGGTGGCGGCCGCCAGTACGTGTTCGTTGCCCTGCACCGGGAAGCCGCGCAGGCGCAGGTTGGCGACAGTGGCCTGGACTTGGCTGTGCTCGCGGTTGGTCAGGTAATACACCTTGATCCCCCGTTGCTGCGCCGCCTGCAAAAACGCCACGGCGCCGGGCAGGGCCTGGGCCTTGGCCTGGTCGACCCAGGTGTTCCAGCGGTCATAGGAGTAGACCTGGTTGTTGACGATGTCCCGCGCGTTGAGGGGCACGTTGTCCAGCAGGGTTTCATCGATATCGACGATCACTGCCGGCGGCAGGCCGCTGAGGTTACGCGGGGCAAAGGGCAGGGCGTCCCAGTCCTTGGTGGCCAGGGCCACATCGAGCTGGCGGGTGGCGTCGGCGAACACTTGGCGATAGATCATCTCGTGTTCGATGGAGGTCTGGGTCCACAGCACCGCATCCAGTTGATCGTTGGCGGGTGGATGCTGTTGGCAGCCCAGCAGCACCGAAGAAAGCAGGCATACGCCGGCGAAATTCATAAGACGCATAAAAAGAGTCGGCCTCAAAAATGGCGGTCGCGGATCGATGATCAGGCCCGGCACAGTAGCGCAGTATTGCGCCCCAGCCTGCATCAGACGCTTATTTTCATCAGGGTTAGATCGTTTATTTCCTTATCGAAGGTGCATAGCATTTTAGTGAATATCCATTGCGTCCATTTACTGGTCGCAGCAAAGGCGCTGGATGCAATAACAAACGCCCGTCTGCTGCCACGTTTTTGCAGTCTGCTTTTAATCAGAAGTGGACGGTCTGGCGTCGATTCCTGCTGCTCGGCCAGCGTCTTGCAGCGCGGCGCGTCATCTCTAGAATCGGCCCCAGAATTTAGACCTTTCCTGTCGATTACGGAGTTTCGAACATGATGAATGCCATGCAGATGCCAATGAACAACACGATGCCCATGATGCCGATGATGGGCATGCCGATGATGATGGCCACCATGCAGTGCGAGATGACCGGCGATGCCATGGTGTGCACCATGAAGCCGGCCGCCGGTATGGACATGGCGATGTTCAAGAACAACGCCGAAATGATGGCGATGATGATGAACTGCGGCATGCCGATGATGATGCAGTGCGCCAACCTGTCGATGATGTGCATGTCGCAGGACACCATGGCAATGCTCAACAACATGCCAGCGATGACCATGCCGATGATGAAGTGCGTCATGGAATGCACCCTGCAAGCCGATGGCATGACCTGCAAGATGATGCCGATGCCTGGTATGAGCATGGTGATGATGGACAACTGGTGCATGCTGATGAAGAAAATGATGAACGATTGCGCCATGCCGATGATGATCAGCTGCAACGGCATGCCGATGATGTGCTGCACCTGCTGAACCGACGTTTCGTGCGCATGAAAAAGCCCCGCCTGAGCAATCAGGCGGGGCTTTTTGCGTTCAGTCCAGGCGTTCGGGGTGGAGGATGACCAGGAACGCCAGCGCATCGCTGTCTGCCGGGTTGCGATAGCGGTGGGGCTGGTCGGCATAGAACAGGATCGAGTCGCCGGTGGACAGCAAGTATCGTTCCTCGTTGACGCTGACCTCCAGCACGCCCTGGGCCACCACCAGGTTTGCCTGGATCCCAGGCCGGCGGCCTTCGCACACCTCTTCACCGCGTGCGCTCAGGCGTACCTCATAGAATTCGGACTGGCGCGACATGTCGTCGGGGAACAATGCCCGGCTGACGAATGTGCCGTCGGCGCTCACCAGGCGTTTGCTTTGGTGGGCGGGCAGTAATTCAACTCCTTCGAACGAGCGGTTTTCCAGGAACGCCGCCACCGACACTTTCAGGCCCTTGGCGATTTTGCACAGCACCTTGATCGACGGTACGCTGCGCCCGGACTCGATCTGCGCGAGCATCGCCCGGCTGACGCCACAGGCTCGGGCCAGGGCATCCAGGGACAGGTAGCGTTTGCTGCGCAGGCGATGCAGGTTGTGCGCGACGCACTGGCCGATGGCATCGTCGTCGCGGCTGGCGCAATCCTTGGGTTGAGCGATGGGGGGCAGCACGTCGGGAAGGGCCTGGAGAAAACTCATCGGCGTTACGCCCGGCGTGTGTCGCTGGGCGCGTTACTGGCCTGCAACGTGAATACCGACAACCCGGCGCGCGCGGCGTACATTGCCCACATCAACTGGGCCGCTGCACGAGCCTGGCGGCGTTTGCGGTGGAGGGTGAAATCAATGATGTTGGCGGATATCGACATGGCGCAGTCTCGGGTGACGGTGGTGACTCGGTTGCTCCACATTACTGCGCGCAGCTTATTTCCTTAAATACTGAGTTTGCATTTATTAATTCTATTTTGGACTTAAAAACAGACGTGACCTGCCGTATCCGATGTTCTTCCAACGCTTGAACTTTCCCAGGATTCGGCCCCATGCGCCTGCCACAACCTTTGCTGTTTCTCCCTCCTCGTTGGCTCGGTTTTGGCGTTGCCCTGACATTCACCCATCTGGCCCAGGCCCAGGAGGCGCTGCAGTTGGCGCCGCTGCAAGTCACCAGCACCGAACTGAGCGAAGGCGAAGCGGCCCAGGCGCAACTCCGGCAGGTGCCCGGCGCTACCAATTACGTCGACATGGCCAGCGTCGAGCAGGGGCGGGTGAGCAGCAATGAAGATGTGTTCAAGTACCAGGCTGGCATCTACGCCAAGGCGGCGAATAACGAAGGGGTGAAAATCTCCATTCGTGGCTCGGGCATCAACCGTGGCCCCGGCAGCCATGCATCCGGCCTGTATGAAACCATCGACGGGCTGCCACTGACCGGCCCCGGCGGAACGCCTTACGAGCTCAAAGATCCGCTGTGGCTCAGCCGCGTCGAAGTGCTGCGCGGCGCCAACGGGTTTGATCGCGGCGCACTGGCCCTGGGCGGGGCGGTCAACTATGTCACCCACACCGGCTACGATGCGCCCAAGTTGCGCGTGCGCTACGAGGCCGGCAGCCATGGGTACGCCCAGCGGGAAATCAGTTCCGGGCAAGTGCTGGGCGATGCCGACTATTACATCAGCCTGACCGACACTGACTACGATGGCTTCCAGCAACAAAGCGCCGGCAGCGGCAAAGGCGTGGCGGCCAACTTCGGCTACCGGTTCAACCCGGACCTGGAAACCCGCTTCTATTTCCGTTACCGCGAAACCGCCAACGACAGCCCCGGCAAACTCACGCGCCAGCAGATCGAGCACAGCCCGCGCGCAGCCAACGCCCTCAACCTGGCACGTGACTCCAAGCGCTTGCAGCCGGGCTCTACCTGGATCGCCAACAAGACCACGCTGCAATTGGACGATAACTCCCGCGTCGAAGCGGGGCTGGTGTATCACGACTACCCCATGGACCTGCGCGAAGGCACCAACCGGCTCAAGGTGGCGTATACCGATATCAGCGGCACCTTGAACTACATCCGCCAGGACACGCTGCTGGGGCGCGACAGCAAGACCACAGTCGGCCTGCGCACCACCCAGGGCCTGCCCAATAACGGTGTGTCGGAGTACGTGCGGGTGCCTGCCGGTGCCACCGCCGGTTTCGCCCCGGGGACCAAGACCCGTGACTACAGTTACCTGGGGTCGGATACCGTGCTGCACGTGAGCAACGACCTGGAGCTGCTGCCCGACCTGTGGCTGACCACCGGCCTGGCGGCGATCTATACCCGTCGCGAAACCGAAGTCACCTATCCCGACACCCATGCCCCCTTGAGCACTCATGACTGGGACTATGCCCCGCGCGTGGGCCTGCGCTATGACTTCAACCCGCAGTTGCAGGTGTATGGCAACCTGAGCCGCTCGGTGGAGCCGCCGCATGCCTGGTCGATGATCTGGGGTTCCAACAAGTTCTTTGCCAAAGACTCGGGTAGGCCGGAGGCCGGCTTGACCCGCGAAGGCGTGAAGCTGCAAAACCAGACGGCCACCACCCTGGAAGTGGGCGGGCGCGGCGAAGCGTGGTTCGGCCAATGGGACCTGGCGTTGTACCACTCGCTGGTGCGCCATGAACTGCTGAGCGTCGAAACCCAGGCGGCTACGCCTAACTTGTCGCAGGTGGTCGCCGAATCCAACGCCAGCCCGACCCTTCACCAAGGCCTGGAACTGAGCCTCACCAGCGCGCTGTGGGACGGTGGCAATACCGGTCGCCTGGCCCTGCGCCAGGCCTACACCTTCAGTAACTTCCACTACCGCGACGACCCGCGCTTTGGCGACAACACATTGCCCGGTATCCCCAAGCACTATTACCAGGCGCAGTTGCGCTACAGCCATCCCAGCGGCTTTTTCAGCAGCCTCAATGGCGAGTATTCCTCGCGGGTGGCGGTGGACTATGCCAACTCCTACTACGCGTCGGCCTATGGCTTGTTGGGTGCCACCCTCGGTTACGACGCACCGAAACAGGACTGGCAAGCCTGGGTCGACCTGCGCAACCTGACCAACCAGCGCTACGCCAATACCGTGACCCCGGGTTATGACGATCATGGCAGCGATATGGCGCGCTCGACGCCGGGTGACGGCATGGGCGTGTACGCCGGCGTTTCCTGGAGCTTGCGCTAAACCCTTGCAGGCGCCGGCAAGCCGGTGCCTACGCCGATACCCAGGCGCCATCGTTGGGCCCTTGCTCTGCCATCGTTTTACTGTCATCGTTTGCGCGATTGGTAATCTTTCTTGTTTGAGAAATTTTTGCGCATGCATGACTTTCCCGTGGCCGATTGTGATACAGCCCGCCGCCAGCAGACACTCACCGCGCTCTACAGCGACCACCATTCCTGGCTCCAGGGATGGCTGCGCAAGAAGCTCGGCTGTTCGCAGCATGCGGCGGACCTGGCCCAGGATGCATTCGTGCGGGTGTTGCTGCTGGCCGAGCCCCACAACATTCAGGAGCCTCGGGCATTTCTCGCGACCACTGCCGGGCGCTTGCTGATTGACGGTGCGCGGCGGCGCAAGATCGAGAAAGCCTATATGCAAGCCCTGGCCATCCAGTACGAAGACGCCGGCATGCCTGACCCTGCGACTATTCATGTGGCGTTGCAGGCCCTGGAACGCATTGCGCTGATGCTCGCCGGCCTGCCGGACAAGGCCCGCGAGGCGTTCCTGCTCAGTCGCCTGGATGGGCTGACCTACAGTGAAATCGCGGCCCAGCTCCAGGTCTCGTCCAGCACGGTGAAAAACTACATCTCCAGCGCGTTGGTGCACTGCTACCAGACCCTGCATGGCGCGGATCCGTTGTGATGCCCTCCGAACAGATTGTCAGTGAAGCGGCGCGCTGGCTGGCGTTGCTCAATGACGAGGACGTCAGCGCCGCCGACCGTCAGGCATTTGAAGCCTGGTGTGCGGCCGATCCACGTCATCGGGTGGCCTTCGAGCGCATGGGGGCGTTGTGGGGCAGCCTCGATGGACTGCCTGCGGAACCTGCACGCCTGGCGTTGAAGCAAGCCTTCATTCCACGCAAAGCCGGGTACGCCGTGCGCGGCGGGCAAGCCCTGGCGTTGTTGGGGGTGTTGGTGGCCGGCTGGGCGAGCGTCGAGCAACTGCCGCTGTGGATGGCCGACCAACGCACCGGCGTCGGCGAGCGCAGTCAGGTGGTATTGACCGATGGCAGCCAGGTGCAGCTCAACAGCAACTCGGCGTTGGACGTGAAGTTCGACGGCCAACAGCGTGTGATCGAATTGCTCAAGGGCGAGATGTGGGTCGAGGTGGCCAAGGATGCGCAACGGCCGTTCGTGGTGCGCACCGATCAGGGCACGGCGACGGCATTGGGCACGCGTTTCCTGGTGCAGCGTGCGGTGGATGGCTCGACGGTGGTCACGGTGATCGAGTCAACGGTGGCCGCCAAAGGCACTGACAGCGAGGCCGTGAAGGTGACGGCAGGCCAGCGCGCGATTCTCAGGCAGGGGCACGCCCAGCCAGCGCAAGCGGTCGGCAGCGGCGACCCGGCGGCCTGGACCCGGGGCTTGCTCACGGTGGATGACCGGCCGTTGAGCGAAGTCCTGCAAACCCTGGCCAGCTATCGCCATGGGGTGGTGCGGTTTGATGCCCAGGCGTTGCACGGGATGCGTGTGTCGGGGGTGTTCAAGCTCGATGACAGCGATGCAGCGCTGGCGACCCTGGCGGATAACCTGCCGATCAAGGTGGAGTATTTCACCGACCTGCTGGTGGTGATCAAACCCCTCTGATCTGCCTGAAGACGCCCGTTCAAATAAAAACCGGTCTCATTCATACCCGATTTCCCGACATGGCCGTCATGGAATATAGAACCCTCTTTTCCAGGACCTCTCATGTCACGCTTTGCTCGTCCGTTGCACCCGCTGGCGCTGTCAGTGGCGATGGCTTTTGCCGCTGTGCCCCTGACCATTCACACCGCATGGGCTGATGAAAGCAGCCATTTCTCGATCCCTGCCGGTGACCTGAGCCAGGCCCTCAACGGCTTTGCCGAACAGGCCGGGCTGGTCCTGGCCTTTGATCCGGTCTTGACCCGTGGCAAGCGCAGCAGTGGTTTGAACGGGCAGTTGAGCAGCGACGCGGCACTCGCCCAGTTGCTGGCGGGCAGCGGTTTGCGTGCCCAGGCGCTGTCTGCCCAGCGCTATCGTATCGAGCCGATTCCCCAGGCGGATGGCTCGGTGGAGTTGCAGGCCACCACCATCAGCGGCGCTGCTCAAAGTGAAAGCCCCGTCGGCCCGGTGTCCGGTTATGTGGCCACGCGCAGCCTGTCGGGCACCAAGACCGACACCGCGCTGATCGAGACCCCGCAATCGATCTCGGTGGTCACCAAAGACCAGATGCGTGCGCAGAATGCCGAGAGCCTCAACCAGATCCTGCGCTACAGCGCCGCGGTCGTCCCGGAAACCCGTGGCGCCACCGCCTCGCGCCTGGACCAGTTGACCATTCGCGGCTTCTCGCCGGTGACTTACCTCGACGGCCTGCGCGTGGCATCGAGCCGCGATGCCTCGCCGCAAAAGGATGCCTTCGACCTGGAGCGCGTGGAGGTGCTGCGCGGCCCAGCCTCGGTGTTGTACGGCCAGGGCAGCCCCAGTGGCGTGATCAATATGGTCACCAAGCGCCCGTTGGATACGCCGTTCCATGAAGTCGGCGTGGAGTACGGCACCTTCGACAAAAAGCGCACCACCTTCGATCTCAGCGGCCCGCTGGATGAGCAAGGGGTGTATTCCTACCGCGTCGCCGGATTGTTCGACGATGCCGACGGGCAGGTGGAGCACACCGAGACCCGTCGTCAATCGCTGTCCTCGGCCTTCACCTGGCGCCCGAACGAGGACACCTCGCTGACCCTGCTGGGGCATTTTCAGAAGGATCCCAAGGGTGCTTCCTACGGCTCGATGCCGGCCTGGGGCTCGGTGTTGCACAGCCCGCTGGGGCGCAAGATCGATGTCGACTTCTACGATGGCGAGAAAAACTTCGAGAAGAGTGACCGCGAGCATTACTCCATCGGCTATGCCTTCGAGCATCACCTCGACGACGTCTGGACCGTGCGCCAGAACGCCCGCTATATGCGCAGCGAAGGGATCTACCGCAGTATCTACAGCAGCAACTTGCAGGCCGATTACCGCACCTTGAACCGCTCGACCATCGCCACCGATGTCGACATGGACGCCTACAACCTGGATAACCAGTTGCAGGGCAAGTTCGACACCGGCCCGGTGCAGCACACGCTGTTGATGGGGCTTGATTACCAGAACACCAGCGTCGATACCAAGGCCGGTTACGGCAAGGGACCGGACCTGGATATTTTCGACCCGGTGTACGGTGCGCCGGTGACCACCCCGGCATTTTCCAGCGACGCGACCCAGCGTAGCGAGCAGACCGGTGTGTACCTGCAGGAGCAGGCGAAGTGGGATAAATGGGTACTGTTGATGGGCGGTCGTTATGACTGGGCCAGCACGGATAACAGCTCGTTGAGCTTGACCGACGGCAAGAAAACCAAATCCTCCCTGGACAGCAAAGCCTTCACCGGCCGCCTGGGCGTGGTTTACCTCTTTGATAACGGCCTGGCGCCTTACGCCAGCTATTCCGAATCCTTCTCGCCGCAAACCGGTACCGGCTACGGCGGTTCGGTGTTCAAGCCCACCGAAGGCAAGCAGTACGAAATCGGCATCAAGTACCAGCCGCCAGGCAGCAACAGCTTTATCACCGCCGCCATCTTTGACCTGCGCCAGAACAACGTGCCGACCATGGACCCGGATCCCACCCACCTGTGTGGCAACGGTCGCTGCCAGGTCCAGGACGGTGAAGTGCGCTCCCGTGGCTTTGAACTCGAAGGCAAGGCCAGCCTCAACGACAATCTGGATATCACGGCGGCCTATGCCTACCTCGATAACCGCATCAGCAAATCCAACAGCACCGTGCGCTACGCGCCGATCACCGACATCGGCGTAGGCCCGGCCGTGCCGACCCAGGGCACCACCACCTACGCTGTGCCGCGCCACACCGCTTCGGTGTGGGCTGACTACACCCTGCATGACGGCAACCTCAAGGGCTTCGGCGTCGGCGCGGGTGCGCGTTATGTCGGCTCGTCCTGGGGCGATACGGCCAACACCTTGAAGGTTCCCGGCTACACCTTGTTCGATGCGTCGGTGCACTACGACATCCCGCACATCAACACCCTGGGCGACAACCTGCGCCTGGCGCTGAACGCCACCAACCTGGCGGACAAAGAGTACGTGGCGTCCTGCTATTCGTACTCGTGGTGCTGGTACGGCTCGCAACGCACGGTGCAGGCCAGTGCGACGTATCAATGGTAAATGCCGATAACGAGTGAAGATTTTTCCTACAGCGGCCTTTTACCCGGGCCGTTGACTCTCTATTATCCGCCCCCAGCACCTCCGGCCATGGAGACGCTCCATCAACTAAGGAAGTCGTAATGCACATTGGAAAAATGCTGGGGTTGGCCCTGATGATGTTGGCAGTGAGTGGCTGCGCCAGCTTCACCAAGGACGAAGTCGCGCCAGTCACCCTGCCATCGAAGGCGAGCTTCGCCAACAAGCCGAACGTCTATGTCGACTTTGATTTCTATCAGGGCGAACCGACCAACGCTGCCGCTGCCGAAGTCCCCCAGGCGCGGGACATGCTGCGTCCGCAACTGCAAAAGATCCTCACCGATTCCGGCCTGTTCGGCCGCGTGACCCTGGATGAGTTCCAGAAGCAGCCGGGCGACTACAGCCTGCGCCTGAAGGTCTACAACCATCCGCCAGGTGGCGGTCAGATGGCATTGGCGTTTATCAGCGGCTTCACCTTCACCATTATCCCGGCGCTGGGTACCGACCAGTACACCATGAGCCTGGAGGCCCTGGACCCACAGGGCCAGGCGCTGAGCAAAGGCAGCAACCACGATGCGATCAACACCTGGTTGGGTATCTGGTTTATCCCGATGATGGCCTACACGCCAAAAGAAGCGGTGACCGATACCTTCACGCGCCAGGTCAATGCGCTGCTCAAGCAGATGGTCGAGAGCAATAACCTGAAGTACTCGGCACTGGATGCCGGTGTGCCGCGGGCCTGATTTTGGCCGCAAAAAAAGGGAGCCGGCTGACCGGCTCCCTTTTTTTTACCCGGGTTTTTACTTCAGTGCCTGAATGAACAGCGGATCGCTGTACAAGGCCTTGAGCAAGTCACGCACCAGCGGGTTATAGGCATTCGCCGCATTCGGAATCGCAATGGGGCCGAAGAATGAACTGGACCATACGCTGGTCACTTCCTTGGTGGCGTCGTACACCACGGCGTCATCCTTGAGCAAGGTAAAGCGCGCGGCCAGTGTGCCGTGGCCGGAACCCACGCCAGCTGTCAGCTCGTTCTTCACCAGCAGTACGTCAAGGCGCCGCGGCGCGCTTTGATTCAGCAGGCCGGCCAGGGACAGTTCCTGGGTAAGCGCCGCCTGCACATGGGCCGGGATACTGCCGGTGGGCGAGCTGATCGGATTGGCCCGGACCATCAACGAACCCTGGCCCGAGGCGGCAGTAACCTTGGCCTGGCTGATGGGTTGCAGCGCTGGCGTCTGCTTGAGGCGCTGGACGTTGTCGAAATTGGGCTCGTATTGCGTCATGGTCACGCCGCAACCTTGCAGCAGCAGTAAGACCAGTGGGGCCAACATAAGAAACTTCTTCACGGCATTTCCTTGCGTGAGGGGGGTAGGGGGGCGCGATTATGGTCAGCCGCTGGTAGGGCGGCAACCCGCGCGGGAAGGGGAGATCGCCAAGAAGGCATTTTGCTGGCCCCCATCTGCTGCATGTTTCGCCAAAATCACTTTTATTTTCAGGTGGTTAGGTGGATGCCAATGCGCAACGTAAAAATCACGCTGATTGCCTTGGCCCTGGCGAGCGGGGCGGCGGCAGCCCAGGGCAAGGCGCTGCGTGAAGGGGATCGGTACATGTGCAGTTGGGGCGCGGGTACGGCGGCCAGGGCCCAGGAGCTGAAGTTGGCTGGCGTTTCGTTGTATGCGGCGCGGCAGAAGATCCAGCGGTACAAGTTCGACAAGTCGTGGATGCGCATGATGGCCATGGGCATCACCGAGCAGACTTATGACAGCCCCTCGCGGCTCAAGCCGACGGCGGTGCGTTCGAGTTTTTATGAAGAGTGCGTGCGCTACAAACTTGCGCGTAGATAGACACGCTGCAGACTGGTTTATTAACCTGATGGTTATTAGGGTTTTAACCCGGCAAGTTTGGAAGTTGCACCAAAAAGTGGCACTAAAGATATCGCGAACCATGAAAAATGTGTGGTTATTGAATGACTTAGCGCTGTTTCAATCCGACGAAAGGCTAATAATAAACTTGTTACAGGTTGTCTCGGTGGTTATTATGACCGGGCGTTCACCTCCCACGGTTTATGCATTTTTAAATCCCAAGTTTCCATCAGCTACTTGGGATTTTTTTTGCCCGGGATTTGACCTTCATACCTGCTTGGCAGATAAGTGTCCGTGGTTTTTCTGGCGTCATTGCGCCGGCGCTTTCGGGGAAAAGTGTGGGGTGGCTAACACTTTCGTAGGATTGCCTACACGCGTTGCACAACCTGATCTACCCTGCATGGATCACGTCCATCGCGTCATGTGCGAGCAAGGGTGCCCAGGATGATTCCGATCGTTGAGTTGAGCCGCATCATGGCGTCCGGTTTCGTCCCGCTGGCGTGCGACTGTAGCGTCAACCCCCAGGGTTTCTTGACCATCCGTGTCTTTGAGCCGGAGTCCGGTCGCGTCGACCTGCTGTTGACCGGCGTGTCGCCCCAGGGCCTGGATAGCATCCGTGCCATCTCCAACCTGATCGGCGAGCTGCGCACCGAGCTCAAGGCCGGGCGCCGTGGGTTTGCGGCATTCGGCTAGGCGTCAGAGCCGACGCAGAAACGAGCGCACAATGCGCTTGGTGGCGTCGGTGGCGTCCAGTTGCTCCAACGCACTGTAGGCATGCCACTGGCAATCGATGATTTCATTGCAGGGCCGGGCCTGGTCGATGTTCACCACCGAGGCTTCAAACACGTGATGCAGCGTGTCACTGGCTTTCAATTCCTGTAGATACAGCAACCCATCCACGTTCAGCCCGGTTTCCTCCTGCAACTCCCGCTCGGCCGCGCCGACCGGGCGCTCATCGCGCTCGACCTTGCCCCCGGGCAATGCCCATTTCGACCTGGCCTTGCGCACGAACAGAATGTGCCCCTCGTGTTCGCAAATCACCGTTGCGCGTATTTTCATCGTCTGTGCCCCCGCAGCTGGATGACTGTCATAAAAGTGTAATGCAATTGTCATGCTAGGTCTTTATAGGGGGAGGCTGGAGACCACGCAGGAAAACGCCGATACTGCCCGACTGAAAAAATACCGCTGAAGGAAAGTCTGATGAGCACCATCCGCTGGGGCATGATCGGTTGTGGCAGTGTTACTGAACTCAAGAGTGGACCCGCTTTCTACAAAGCGCCAGGCTCGGCCCTGGTGGCCGTGATGGGGCGTCGCGAGGAAGCGGTGCGCGATTATGCGGCACGCCACGGGATTGCCCGCTTTTACACGGATGCCCAAGCGCTGATCGATGACCCCGAAGTGGATGCGGTGTACATCGCCACGCCACCCGACAGCCACCTGGAGTACAGCCTGTTGGTGGCGGCGGCGGGCAAGCATTGCTGTGTAGAAAAACCAATGTCGCTGAATGCCGAGCAGAGCGCCTTGATGCAGCGCACCTTCGAGCGGGCCGGGCTGCATCTGTTTGTTTCCTATTACCGCCGTTCCCTGCCGCGCTTCCAGCAGGTCCGTGCCTGGCTGCAAGAAGGGCGCATCGGTGAGTTGCGGCACCTGAGCTGGACGTTGTGCAAGCCGCCATCGCCCACGGACACCAACGCCAGCAACTGGCGCACCGACCCGGCGATTGCCGGCGGTGGTTATTTTGCCGACCTCGCCAGCCATGGTTTCGACCTGTTCCAGTACCTGGCGGGGGATATCGTCGAGGTCACGGGATATACCGCGCGCCAGGCCGGGCGCTATGCGGCGGAAGATGCGGTCACCGCCTGCTGGAGCTTCAGCTCGGGAGCGCTGGGGATGGGCTGCTGGAACTTTGTGGCGGACCGGCGTGAAGACCGGGTCGAGTTGATCGGTAGCACAGGGCGGATCAGCTTTGCAGTGTTCGACGAGCAGCCGTTGCACCTTGAGGCCGAGGTCAGCCAGACCCTGCATATTGCCCATCACCCCCATATCCAGTGGCATCATGTGCTGGGCATGAACGCGCATATCCGTGGCGAGAGCGTACACCCGGCACTGGCGATCGAGGCCTTGAAGACCGACCGCATCATGGATCGGGTGTTGCAGCGCAAGCCCTGACTCCGCCCATCCTTGTCGGAGCCGCCAAGGTGTTTGTCTGACTGGCGGCTATTGTCAGAAATTTCCCACAGGAGTACAAATGTACTCCATGACGACTCTCACTCCCCGCCGCTCCGCCATCCTGAACTTCATCCGCGAACGTATCGCGCAGCAAGGTCAGTCCCCCAGCCTCGCCGAGATCGCCGAGGCCTTCGGTTTTGCTTCGCGCAGTGTGGCGCGCAAACACGTGCTGGCGCTGACCGAGGCCGGGTTTATCGAGGTCAACCCGAACCAGGCCCGGGGTATTCGCCTGCTCAATCAACCGGCGCGCCCGCAATGGCTGGAGGTCCCGGTGCTGGGCCGCGTGGCCGCCGGCCTGCCCATCGGCGCCGACGCCGAAGTGCATGCGCGGCTGATGCTGGACCCGGCGACCTTTGCCCGGGTCCCGGATTATCTGCTGCGGGTCCAGGGTGACTCGATGATCGAAGACGGCATCCTCGATGGCGACCTGGTGGGCGTGCGCCGCAGTGCCGAGGCGCTGAACGGGCAGATCGTGGTCGCGCGCCTGGACGGCGAGGTCACCATCAAGCGCTTCGAGCGGATGGGCCACAGCGTGCGCCTGTTGCCGCGCAACCCGGCCTATCAACCTATCGTGGTCCGTGCCGACCAGGACCTGGCCATCGAAGGCGTGTTCTGTGGCCTGGTGAGGCAAGGGTGATGGGCGCCGTGGTTGCACTGGACTCGCTGTTCAATGGCGGGCGGGTGTGGAAGGGGCGGCCGGCCGCGCCGCCGGCCAGTGTGTATCCCACCGGGCTGGCGGCCCTGGATGCGGTGTTGCCCAGCGGTGGCTGGCCGGCGGCGGCCTTGAGTGAAATCCTCGTGGCCCAGCAGGGCGTGGGCGAGTTGCAACTGGTCTGGCCGACCCTGGCGCGGCTGTCGGCGGCCGGCGAGCGCATTGTGCTGGTGGCGCCGCCGTATACCCCATACCCCCACGCCTGGCAGAACGCCGGGGTGGACCTGCGCCAGCTCTCGGTGATCCAGGCCGATGAGCGCGATGCCTTGTGGGCGGCCGAGCAGTGCCTGCGCTCCGGCAGTTGCGGCGCGGTGCTGTGCTGGCCACGCAAGGCCGATGACCGGGCCTTGCGCCGCTTGCAGGTGGCCGCCGAGACCGGCCAGACCCTGGCGTTTGCCTGGCGGGCCATGGGCGAGGCGATCAACCCGTCACCGGCCGCCCTGCGCCTGGCCGTCGAGCCGAGCCAGGTGCGGGTGCTCAAGTGCCGCGGTGGCCTGGCCCATCCCGCACCCATTGCCCTGGCCAGCGGGCACTGAGGTTGATATGCGCTGGGTGTGTATTGTCTTCCCGCAATTGGCGTTGGACGGGGTCTTGCGTCGACGTCCCGAGCCCGAGCAACCCTTGGCGTTGTTGGCCGGCCCGCCGCAACGCCGGGTGCTGCAAACCGTCAATGGCGCCGCGCGTGCCTTGGGCCTGCGCCCCGGCCTATCCCTGACGGCGGCCCATGCCCTGACCAAGGCCTTTGCCTGCGTCGAATACGACCCGGTGGATATCGAGCGCTGCCAACAACTGCTCGCGGCCTGGGCCTACCGTTTCAGTTCCCAGGTCAGCGTGTTCTATCCACGGGCCTTGCTGTTTGAAATCGAATCGAGCCTGGGCCTGTTCGGGCCGTGGCCGCTGCTGGAAGCACGCTTGCGCGAGGAACTGAGCGACCTGGGCTTTCGCCACCGTATCGTCGCCGCCCCCAACCCGGCCGCCGCGCGGGTGTTGGCCAATGCCTACGATGGCCTGGCGGTAGCCGATGCCGAGGCGCTCCAGCAAGCCCTTGGGCCGATGCCGATCGATCGCGTCGGCATCGACCCGCAAGCCGCCACGGCATTGTCGCGCATGGGCCTGCGGACCCTGGCCCAGGTCCAGGCGTTGCCCCGGCATACCTTGGCCAGGCGCTTCGACGCCGGGTTGCTCAAGCACCTGGATGCCTTGACCGGGCTGCGGCCGCTGGGCCTGGATTTTTATCAGCCGCCGGATCGGTTTGACCTGCGCATCGAATTGAATTTCGATGTGCAGTCCCACCAGGCGTTGCTGTTTCCCTTGCGGCGCCTGACTGGCGACCTCGCCGCGTTCCTCTGTGGCCGCGACAGTGGCGTGCAGCGTTTTGCCCTGCACCTGGAGCATGCCGAGGCGCCAGACAGCGTGATCACGGTGGGCCTGCTGAGTGCCGAGCGCGAACCCTCGATGCTGTTTGAACTGGCCCGTGGCCGCCTGGAGCAGGTGCAAGTGGCCGCACCGGTGCGTGGCCTGCGCCTGCTGGCCGAGGACCTGCCGGTGTTTGTGCCACAGCGCCAGGACCTGTTCGATGAGCGCCCGCAGCAAACCCTGCCGTGGGTGCAATTGCGCGAACGTCTGCGGGCGCGCCTGGGGGATGAGGCGGTGCAGGGCCTGCGCTTTAATGCTGACCACCGCCCCGAGTGTGCCTGGCTGCCGGGCGCCGACAGCCGCGCCTGCCCAGCCTTGAGCCCGGTGCAACGCCCTGGCTGGCTGCTCAACGAACCGACCTTGCTGGCCGAGCAGGGCATCCAGATCCTGCTGGGCCCGGAGCGTATCGAATCCGGTTGGTGGGATGGCGCCGATATCCGCCGCGATTACTACCTGGTGCGCACCCGCGCCGGGCAGCAAGGCTGGGCCTATCGCACCGTGGGCGACAGCGCCGGGTTGTGGCTGCAAGGCTGGTTTGCATGATGGAGGGCTACGCCGAACTGCATTGCCTGTCCAACTTCAGCTTCCAGCGTGGCGCGTCCAGTGCCCGCGAGTTGTTCGAGCGCGCCAAACAGCAGGGGTATCAGGCCTTGGCAATCACCGACGAATGCACCCTGGCCGGTATCGTGCGCGCCTGGCAGGCGGCCAAGGAGGTCGGGCTGGGGTTGATCGTCGGCAGTGAGGTGCGCCTGGAAAACGGCCCGAAACTGGTGCTGCTGGTGGAGAACCTGCAGGGCTATCAGCACCTGTGCCGGTTGATCACCCTGGCCCGGCGGCGTGCCGAAAAAGGCCAGTACCGCCTGTTGCGCGAAGACTTTGCCGACCCGCTGCCGGGGTTGCTGGTGCTGTGGCTGGCCGAGGAGGGCGATACGCCTGCCGACGGCCAGTGGCTGTGCGAGACCTTCAGCGGGCGGCTATGGCTGGCGGTAGAGCTGCATTGCGCCCAGGACGATGCCCGCCGCCTGGCGCAGCGCCTGCAACTGGCCGCCAGCCTGCACCTGCCGGCCGTGGCCTGTGGCGATGTGCATATGCATGTGCGCAGCCGGCGCGCCTTGCAAGACACCATGACCGCCATCCGCCACCACCTGCCGGTGGCGCAGGCCGGCCAGCGCCTGCACCCCAATGGCGAGCGGCACCTGCGCAGCCTGGAGGCCCTGCGCGCGCTGTACCCGGCGCACTTGCTCGCGGAGTCGCTGCACATTGCTAGCCGTTGCACTTTCGACCTGAGCCAGTTGCGCTATCAATACCCCAGGGAGTTGGTGCCGCAAGGGCAGAGCCCACAATCCTGGCTGCGTGCCTTGACCGAAGAGGGCATCGCCCATCGCTGGCCCGAGGGCGCGCCAGCCAAGACCCTGGAGCAGATCGATAATGAGCTGCAGTTGATCAGCGAACTGGGCTACGAAAGCTACTTTTTGACGGTGCACGACATCGTGCGCTTCGCCCGCAGCCGTTCGATCCTCTGCCAGGGCCGTGGCTCGGCGGCCAACTCGGCAGTGTGCTTTGCCCTGGGCATCACCGAGATCGACCCGGGCCGGATGAACATGCTGTTCGAACGCTTCCTGTCCCGCGAACGCAACGAGCCACCGGACATCGACGTGGACTTCGAGCACGAACGCCGCGAAGAGGTGCTGCAATACGTGTTCCAGCGCTATGGCCGGCGTCGCGCGGCCTTGACCGCGGTGGTCAGCAGCTACCACGGTGCCGGCGCAGTGCGGGATGTGGCCAAGGCCCTGGGCCTGCCACCGGATCAGGTCAACGCGCTGGCCGATTGCTGTGGGCGCTGGAGCGATGAAGCGCCGCCCCTGGAACGCTTGCGCGAGGGTGGCTTCGACCCGCACAGCCCGGTGTTGCGGCGGGTGTTGGGCCTGACCCAACAACTGATCGGCTTTCCGCGCCATCTGTCCCAGCACCCCGGCGGCTTCGTGATTTCCGAGCAGCCGCTGGACACGTTGGTGCCGGTGGAAAACGCCGCCATGGCCGAGCGCACCATCATCCAGTGGGACAAGGACGACCTGGACGCGGTGGGCCTGCTCAAGGTGGATATCCTCGCCCTCGGTATGCTCAGCGCGATCCGCCGCTGCTTCGACCTGCTGCGCCGCCATCGCCATCGCGACCTGACGCTGGCGACAGTGCCCGGGGAGGATCCGGCAACCTACGCAATGATCAGCCGCGCCGACACGATAGGCGTGTTCCAGATCGAGTCCCGGGCGCAAATGTCCATGCTGCCCCGGCTCAGGCCCGAGACGTTCTATGACCTGGTGATCGAGGTGGCCATCGTGCGCCCCGGGCCGATCCAGGGCGGCATGGTGCATCCATATCTGCGGCGGCGGAACAAGGAAGAGCCTACGACCTATCCGTCGCCCGAGCTGGAGGCGGTACTCAAGCGCACCCTGGGTATCCCGCTGTTCCAGGAGCAAGTGATGCAGATCGCCATTGTCGCGGCGCACTACACCCCTGGCGAAGCAGACCAGTTGCGCCGCTCGATGGCGGCCTGGAAGCGCCATGGCGGCCTGGAGCCCCATCGCCAGCGGCTGCGCACCGGCATGCTCAAAAACGGCTACAGCGAGGCCTTCGCCGCCCAGGTGTTCGAGCAGATCAAGGGCTTTGGCAGCTATGGTTTTCCGGAGTCCCACGCGGCCAGCTTCGCCTTGCTGACCTATGCCAGTTGCTGGCTCAAATGCCATGAGCCGGCGGCATTCGCCTGTGCCCTGATCAACAGCTGGCCCATGGGTTTCTATAGCCCGGACCAGATCCTGCAGGACGCACGCCGCCATCACTTGCAGATTCGCCCGGTGGACGTGACCGCCAGTGACTGGGATTGCAGCCTGGAACCCATCGACGGCGAGCAACCGGCGATTCGCATGGGGTTGCGCATGATCAGCGGCTTTCGCGAAGAAGAGGGCCGGCGTATCGAAAAAGCTCGCCAGGGCGCTAGGTTTGCGACTATCGCCGACCTGGGTGAACGCGCCCAACTGGACAGCCGGGCCCAGGAACTGCTGGCAGATGCCGGGGCCTTGCGCCAGTTGGCCGGGCACCGGCATCGGGCGCGCTGGGACGTGGCCGGGGTGGAAAAACAGCTGGGCTTGTTTGCCGGGGTGTCGAGCCCGCAGGAAGAGGCGGTGCAACTGCCGGCCCCCAGCGTCGGCGAAGACCTGTACGCCGACTATGCCAGCGTGGGCACCACCCTGGGGCCCCATCCCTTGGCGCTGCTGCGTGATCAACTGCGCGCACGGCGCTGTCGCAGTTCCCAGGAGCTACAGGCGGTGGAGCATGGGCGCAATGTCAGCGTTGCCGGCCTGGTCACCGGGCGCCAGCGACCGGGCACCGCCAGCGGCGTGACCTTCGTGACCCTGGAAGATGAGTTTGGCAACATCAACGTGGTGGTCTGGCGCGACCTGGCCGAGCGCCAGCGCCAGGTGCTGGTGGGCTCCCGGCTGCTCAAGGTGGATGGGCGCTGGGAAGCGGTAGGCGAAGTGCGCCATTTGATCGCTGGCCGCTTGAGCGACCTGACGCCGCTGTTGGCGGGGATCAGCGTGCGTAGCCGGGATTTCCGCTGAGGGGGGCAACCTTCCTGCGGCCATCGTGGTGTAACGGGCCGAGCCTGCGCGCGGAGCGCTATCCTCTGTAGGTGCAGGCTTGCCAGCAAGAACACCTAGGGCCCACGTCATGGTTAACGATCATCGCCGGCAAGCTTGCTCCTGCAATGGTTCGCAGATGCAGTGAAACCATCGCGTCCGGCTATGCTCCAACATTGGCGACTGTCCTCTCTCTGCACTGAGTTGATCCATGCAATTTTTATCCAATACCCATGGTTGTGACGGCTGGGGCGGTGAAATGGCCCAAAGGATTCGTGCCTTTGACTGGTCGACCACGGACCTGGGCTCGATTGACAGTTGGTCCACCAGCCTGACCTGCGCCGTGCAGATGCTCCTGGCTTCGCCGGTGCCGATGGTGATGCTCTGGGGGCGCGCCGGGTACATGATCTACAACGACAGTTACTCGGTGTTCGCCGGCGGGCGCCACCCGTTTCTGCTGGGCGTGCCGGTGGAGCAAGGCTGGCCGGAAGTGGCCGACTTCAACCGGCATGTCATGGACACCTGCCTGGCTGGCGGCACCTTGTCCTATCGCAACAAGGCCTTGATGCTGCTGCGCAATGGCAGCCCCGAAGACTTGTGGCTCGACCTCTATTACAGCCCGGTGGCCGGTGACGACCAGCAGCCGGCCGGGGTGCTGGCGATTGTCGTGGAAACCACCGCGCATGTGCTGTCCGAGCGTTTGCGCCAGGAAGCCGAGGGCGCTTACCGCGTGGCGGACGAGCGCTTGCAACTGGCGCTCAATGCCGGGGCGCTGCTGGGCTCCTTTGTCTGGGATGTGCTGCCGGATCGGCTGTCGGGCGACGAGCGTTTTGCCCGCACCCTGGGCCTGTCTATGGATGACGTGGAGCAGGGCCTGTCCATTGCCGTTGCCACCCAGATCATCCACCCCGATGACCTGGCGCGGGTCAACCGCCTGATTGCCCGCACCCTGGAAACCGGCGGGTCGTATAACGTCGAGTTTCGCGTGCGGCGCCCTGACGCCAGCTATCTGTGGGTACTGGCCAGTGGGCGTTGCGAGTTGGATGCGGGCGGGCGGCCGCTGCGTTTTCCGGGGGTGATCATTGATATCCATGTGCGCAAGATTGCCGAAGAATCCCTGCTCAAGCTCACCCATAACCTGGAGCAGCGCGTCGCTGCCGAAGTCCAGGCGCGCTCGGCCGCCGAGGACCAGTTGCGCCAGTCGCAAAAGCTCGAGGCCATTGGCGGGCTGACCGGGGGCGTGGCCCATGACTTCAATAATCTGCTGCAGGTGATTGCCGGCAACCTGCACTTGCTGGCCCGCCATGAACGGGACAATCCCCAGGTACAACGGCGCGTCGGTGCCGCCCTGGCGGCTGTCGAGCGCGGCGCCAAGCTGTCCTCGCAACTGTTGGCCTTTGCCCGGCGCCAGCCCCTGTCACCGGCGGTGTTCAACCCCCGGCGCATTTATGAAGGCCTGGGTGAATTGCTGCAGCGGGCCCTGGGGGAAACGATCCAGATCGATGTGCAATTACCGCAAGATCCATGGTGCATCCATGTCGATCGCAATCAGTTGGAAAACGCCGTGCTCAACCTTGCGATCAATGCCCGGGATGCCATGAAGGGCGAGGGGGTGATCCGCATCACCGGTGAAAACATCACCCTGTCACCCGAGGATGGCAGCCGCAACGGGATTGCCCCCGGTGAATATGTGCGCCTGTCGGTCAGTGACACCGGGGCGGGCATGCCGCCGGCGGTGCTGCGGCGGGTCTTCGAGCCATTCTTTACCACCAAGCCGGACGGTCACGGCACCGGCCTGGGCTTGAGCATGGTGTTTGGTTTCGTCAAGCAAAGCGGCGGGCATGTGCAGATCAGCAGCGAGCCAGGGCAGGGCACCGTGGTGCAGATGTACTTTCCCCACAGCCTTGAGCCGGAAAGCCAGGAGGCACCTGCCGCCGTGGCACTGCAAGAAGGCGGCCGGGAAACCATCCTGGTGGTGGAGGACAACGAAGGTGTGCGCGGCGCGGCCGTGGAGTTGCTGCAACAGTCCGGCTACACAGTGCTCACCGCCGAGGATGGCGATGATGCGATGCTGATGCTGCGCACCGGCTTGCGGCCGGACCTGATCTTCACCGATGTGGTGATGCCGGGGCGAATCAAAAGCACCGACCTGGCCGAGTGGGCCAAGGCGCAACAGCCGCCGGTTGCGGTACTGTTCACCTCCGGGCATACCCGTGACATTCTTTCCAGCGACCACTTGCTGGGCAGCGAAATACATCTGCTGGGCAAACCCTACAGCCCCGAAGAGCTGACGCAACAGGTACGCTCGGTGCTGACCGCGCGGATAAACCACTGCGATTGAACGTTTGCCAAGGTGCCGGATCCACCACTGGACTTGCCGCCTCCTATAAGGTTGACCATGACTTCACAGCGCCACTTGCCGCCTGCCACCGATCTGCCTGCCGCGCGCCCCGGTTTTGTCCGGGTGCGGGGCGCCCGGGAACACAACCTGCGCAATGTCGATGTGGACATCCCACGGGATGCCCTGGTGGTGTTCACCGGGGTGTCGGGGTCGGGCAAGTCGTCCCTGGCGTTTTCCACGTTGTACGCCGAGGCGCAGCGGCGTTACTTCGAGTCGGTGGCGCCCTATGCCCGGCGCCTGATCGACCAGGTGGGCGTGCCGGATGTGGACTCGATCGAAGGCCTGCCGCCCGCCGTGGCCTTGCAACAGCAGCGGGGCACGCCTAGCACGCGCTCATCGGTGGGCAGCGTGACTACCTTGTCCAGCCTGATCCGCATGCTCTATTCCCGCGCTGGCAGCTACCCGCCGGGGCAGCCGATGCTGTACGCCGAAGATTTCTCGCCCAACCTGCCCCAGGGCGCCTGCCCGCAGTGCCACGGCCTGGGCCGCGTGTATGAGGTGACCGAGGCGCTGATGGTGCCCGATCCCTCGCTGACCATTCGCCAACGCGCCGTCGCCTCCTGGCCGCTGGCCTGGCAAGGACAAAACCTGCGGGACATCCTCGTGACCCTGGGCTATGACGTCGATGTCCCCTGGCGCGAGCTACCAAAAAAACAGCGTGACTGGATCCTCTTCACCGAGGACACGCCCACGGTGCCGGTGTATGCCGGCTTGACCCCGGCGCAAACCCGCGACGCCCTCAAGCGCAAACTCGAACCCAGTTACCAGGGCACCTTCAGCGGCGCCCGGCGCTACATCCTGCACACCTTCACCCACACCCAGAGTGCGCTGATGAAAAAGCGTGTCGCGCAGTTCATGCAAGGCAGCCCGTGCCCCTTGTGCGAGGGCAAGCGCCTGACCAAGGCTGCGCTGTCGGTGACATTCGCCGGAGTGGATATTGGCGAGTTGTCGCAGCTGTCGTTGTTGCAACTGGCACAGCTTTTACGCCCGGTGGCCGAGGGCAAGGGGCGGGTAAAACTCTCGGTGGAAAAACGCCTGGCCGCCCAACGCATCGCCCAGGATTTGCTGGAGCGGGTCAGCACCCTGACCGACCTGGGCCTGGGCTATCTGTCGCTGGAGCGCAGCACGCCGACCCTGTCCTCTGGCGAGTTGCAGCGCCTGCGCCTGGCGACGCAATTGGGCTCGCAGTTGTTCGGCGTGATCTACGTGCTGGATGAACCGTCGGCGGGCTTGCACCCGGCCGATGGCGAAGCCTTGTTCACTGCCTTGGGACGCCTGAAAGCCGCCGGCAACTCGCTGTTTGTGGTGGAGCACGACCTGGAAACCATGCGCCGCGCCGACTGGCTGATCGATGTCGGCCCGGCAGCCGGCGAGCAAGGCGGCCAGGTGCTATACAGCGGCCCACCGGCGGGCCTGGCACAGATTGAAGCGTCACAGACCCGCGAGTACCTGTTTGCCGAGCCGCGCCCGTTGAACACCTCGCACCGTGCGCCGAGTGGCTGGCTCAGCCTGGAAGGGGTCAGCCGCAATAATCTCGACGGGGTGAGCGTGGACTTCCCCCTGGGCTGTTTTACCGCGGTGACGGGGATTTCCGGCTCGGGTAAATCCAGCCTGGTCAGCCAGGCCCTGTTGGACCTGGTGGGGGAGGGCCTGGGGCGGGTGGTGGTCAGCGACGACGAGCCCGACCTGGAAGACGCACCGCAAACCAGCGGCGGGCGCATCCGCGCGGGCCTGGAGCAGATCCGCCGCCTGGTGCAGGTGGACCAGAAGCCGATCGGCCGCACCCCGCGCTCCAACCTTGCGACCTATACCGGCCTGTTCGATAACGTGCGCAAGCTGTTCGCCGCCACCCCGGCGGCGAAAAAACACCACTACGATGCCGGGCAGTTCTCCTTCAACGTCGCCAAGGGCCGCTGCCCGAACTGCGAGGGCGAGGGTTTCGTCAGCGTCGAATTGCTGTTTATGCCCAGCGTCTACGCACCATGCCCCATCTGCCACGGCGCGCGCTACAACCCCCAGACCCTGGCGATTACCTGGCAGGGCCTGAACATCGCCCAGGTGCTGGGCTTGACCGTCGAGCAGGCGGTGGACGTCTTCGCCGAACAACCGGGCGTACTGCGTGCGTTGCTAGTCCTGCGCGACATTGGCCTGGGTTACCTGCGCCTGGGCCAGCCGGCCACCGAACTGTCCGGCGGCGAGGCCCAGCGGATCAAGCTGGCCACCGAACTGCAACGCACCGCGCGGGGCGCGACCTTGTATGTGCTCGACGAGCCGACCACCGGCCTGCACCCTCGTGACGTCGACCGCCTGCTACTGCAACTCAACCACCTGGTGGACGCCGGTCACACGGTGATCGTGGTCGAACACGAAATGCGCGTGGTGGCCCAGAGCGACTGGGTCATCGACATCGGCCCAGGCGCCGGCGACCGTGGCGGTAAAGTCGTCGCCAGCGGCACGCCCCAACACCTCGCCCAGAACAAAACCAGCCGCACCGCCCCGTTCCTCGCACGGGAACTGGGCCAGGGGAATTGACCTTGGGCATGACAAGAGGCCCATGGATGGGCTAGCTTCAAGGTGTACCAGTCATTGATTAACTTGCGGAGGTACTTCATGCCAGTGAAACATGATCTTTATCAGGATTTGGGGTTGAGCAAGGAAGACGTTCAGCAGCGTCGGGCAAGCCACCATCGGTTAGATGTATTGCTCACCCAGTATGACGTCGCCGACAAGGAGGTGCTGGAAGCAGAATCCGCAAGTGCCAATGACGATGATGTAGAGAACCTGAAAAAGAAACGCCTGTTGATCAAAGATAAAATCGTCGAACAACTGGAACAGACCAAGGGGCACTAGCCAACGTTGGGAGCGGGGGTGTCCATATTTGTTCAGAATTGACCGAAGGACAGCAGCCCCTCCACTGCCTATTATCCCAATCGTTCGCCCGACCCTGGGGCACGTTGACTGCGCATGGAATGCGTTGTGGTGTCGGGCGAACTCTCTTTCTAGGTGCGTAGCGCCTGTAGGCAAGCGTCGATCGAGCGCTGCTGGGTGTCTGCATACAGTTGCAATTCATCAAGGGTCCGGCGGCCCAGGGCCTGTTCAAATTCGGCCTGGTTGGCGTTGGCCGTGTAGTGACTCTGCGCCGCATCGCCCAGGTTCGACTGGAAAATCCCCGCCGCGCTGACCGGCAGAAAATCCTCGTACACCAATGGTTCGATTGCCACGCAGCCGGCCGCAAGCAGTGCGTCCAGATTGGGTTGCGGGCGCTTGTCGGCTGCGCGGCCCGTGTCGGTCACGAAGTAGCGAAAGAACGCCAACCCTTGTTCGCGCATGGCCCGGTGATTATCCGGGAAGGCCTGGAAATGCTGCGCCATCAGTTCGGTGTAGCGCTGGGCGTTGGCTTCGTTGGGGAAGGCGCCCAGTTCATCCCGCGCGGCGTTGAGCAATTGGTCGTAGAGTGCCCGGCCTTTGGGTGTAAGGGCCACGCCACGCTGTTCGATTTCACCAAACCTGGCGCTGTGGCTGCCCTTGGCATCGGTAAAGGCGATGGCTTCGTCGAGGGCCTTGAAACTGGTCTGGCGTAGCAGGATCGGGCATTGGCGGCGGGGCGGGCCTTCGATCACGGCTTTGGGGGTGATGCCTTTGCCGGGCATGTCGGCTTGTACGCGGTCGATGTCCAGGGTCCGTGGGGTCAGGTGATTGATGTGCGGGCCCTTGAAGGCCACCACATCGGCAATCAGCCGGTGCTGGTCGCTGAGTTGCTGGTACTGGGCTGCGCTGACCGTGGCGGTGTGGTGCCAGCGAAAGGTTTCCAGGGCTTGTTGGACAAAGGCCTGGGCATCGCTGGCATTCAGGCCGCCGTCGGTTTCAGCTTGCTCTATCAGCGCCAGGGCTCGTGGGGTGAAGATCGAGCGCTTGGCCAGGGCGGCTTCGGCAAAGGCTCGCAGTTCAAGGTTTTCGATCAGTTCCAGGCGCAGCAGCGAGGTAAAGACCCGGAACGGGCTGGCCTGCAAGGCGCTTTCATGCACCGCGCGAAAGGCGGTGGAATGCACCGGCACGCCGGCCGGGGTGAGGTCGTAGTAGCCCACCGGTTGCATGCCCATCACCGCAAACAGGCGGCGGATGGTTGCCAGCTCATAGGCGCTGCCCAGGCGGATGGCACCGTGGCGCTCCATGTCCAGGCGTTGGATTTCACCGGTGCGCTGCAGTTGCTGCGCGAGGTCGGTATCGCTGGCCAGTACCCGGGCATTGGTCTGGGCCACCAACTCCAGCAGCGCGCCATACAGCGGTACTTCCTCGCGGTACATGTCGGACATGGCCCTGGAGAAGTCTTTGCGGATGTCGTCGGGGCTGATATGGCGAGGGGTAGGCATAGAAAAATTCCTGGCTGCGATAACGGTGGTATGGGCCGTGAGCCAGATTTTGTTGGGCGGTGCCCTTGGGTGCAAACGAAGATTCCTCTGGACTTCATTCTGCAAATGAATGAGCGCCACAGGCATAAACAAAAATCCCGCCTGGGTAGGCGGGATTGGTCAACCCAGGTTGCCCTGGATCAGCCTGGGAACAATTCGCTCAGCTTCATTGCCAGCATCATGTCGCCTTCGGCGCGCAGCTTGCCGCCCATGAAGGCCTGCATGCCATCGGTTTCGCCGCTGACGATACCTTTCATGGTTTCAGCATCCATCACCAGAGTCACCTGGGCGTCAGGGTTCTCGCCTTCTTGCAATTCGCAAGTGCTGTCCTTGACGATCAGCGAGAAGTTCTGGGTGTCGTCGATACGGAAACCGAACACCAGGTCCACGCCGGCAGCAGCGCTTGGGTTGAATTTGGCTTTCATTGCTTCTACGGCTTTAGCTACGTCAGTCATGGTTCGATCCTTTTATGGGTGGTGCCAGTGACCTTGGGGTCACGGTTGGCCGCAGTCATCGGAAAGTGATGAGCTGCGGCGCCTTCAACAGTTGCAAGTGGGTATGGCTGTTGAAGGAAGCCAGTGCCACTTCGCGACCACGGAACTTCAAGTGGTTGAGCGAAGTGTTGACAATCTGCCAGTTCAGCTCGAAAGCCTGGGTGGCAGGTATGCGGGTAATCAGGTGGAGCAGGGCGGTGATGGTGCCGCCAGAGGTAAATACCGCAATCTTGTGGGAATTGTCGGCAGTCTCGAGCAGGCGCTGCAGGCCACCCTGGACGCGCTCGACAAACCCCAGCCAGCTTTCCAGGCCGGGCGTGTCATAGGTGCCGCTCAGCCAGCGCTCGATGATCAGGGCGAAGATGCGCTGGAACTCGCCACGGTTGTGTGGGGCGTTGCGCAGGATTTCCAGGGCTTCGGGCTCGCTGTCGAGCAAGTCTGGGAGCAGGGCGCGGATGATCGCGTCGGCGTCGAATTCGTTGAAGGCGCTGTCGATTTCCAGGGGCGGCACCGGCAAGCCTTGGGCGCCGATGGCTTCGAACGCGGCGTTGGCCGTGTGTTGCTGGCGGCGCAGGTCGCCCGATACGCAGCGGTCGAACGTCAGGCCCAGGTCCGCCAGGTGGCTGCCCAGTACCTGGGCCTGCTGCACACCGACAGGCGACAGGACGTCATAGTCGTCTGCACCGAAGGAGGCCTGGCCATGTCGAATCAAATAGATGCTGCCCACGTCCGTTCACCCGGTACGTTGAAAGTCTGGCGAGGTTATGAGGATGCCGGGAAGCTGTCAATGAAAAAACATACGCTTGTTTTAAAAGCTCGTTAGAGGCCCGTTTCAAGGGGTTTCAGCTCTGGCTCACCGGCAGTCCCATCGGTATGCTGGGGCAATCCGCGCCTGGCGCACCGTTTCTGTAAGGAGTCCCATGGAGTTTTTGGCTGAGTATGCAAGTTTTCTGGCTAAAACCGTTACGTTGGTCGTCGCCATTCTGGTGGTGCTGATCAGTTTTGCGGCGTTGCGCAGCAAGGGCCGGCGCAAGAATGCCGGGCAGTTGCAGGTCAGCAAACTCAATGATTTCTACAAAGGCCTGCGCGAGCGCCTGGAGCAGACCTTGCTCGACAAGGATCAGCTCAAGGCCCTGCGCAAGTCCCAGGGCAAGGCCGAGAAAAAACAGAAGAAAACCCCCGAGGCCAAACCACGGGTGTTTGTCCTGGATTTTGACGGGGACATCAAGGCCTCAGCCACCGAGAGCCTGCGCCATGAAATCACCGCGTTGCTGAGCCTGGCCACACCCAAGGACGAAGTGGTGCTGCGCCTGGAAAGCGGCGGTGGCATGGTCCACAGCTATGGCCTGGCGTCCTCGCAATTGGCGCGGATCCGCGAGGCGGGCGTGCCCTTGACGGTGTGCATCGACAAGGTCGCGGCCAGCGGCGGCTACATGATGGCGTGCATCGGCGAGAAGATCATCAGCGCGCCGTTTGCCATCCTCGGCTCGATTGGCGTGGTGGCCCAGTTGCCCAACGTCAACCGCCTGCTGAAAAAGCACGATATCGACTTTGAAGTACTCACTGCTGGCGAGTACAAGCGCACCCTGACGGTGTTTGGCGAAAACACCGAGAAGGGCCGGGAGAAGTTCCAGGAAGACCTGGACATCACCCATCAACTGTTCAAGAACTTCGTGTCGCGCTACCGCCCGCAACTGGCCATTGACGAAGTGGCTACCGGCGAAGTCTGGCTGGGCGTCGCGGCGCTGGACAAGCAACTGGTGGACGCCTTGCAGACCAGTGACGAATACCTGGCCACCAGGGCCAAGACCGCCGAACTGTTCCACCTGCACTATGCCGAGCGCAAAAGCCTGCAAGAGCGGGTGGGCCTGGCGGCCAGCGGCTCGGTAGACCGGGTACTGCTGACCTGGTGGAGCCGCCTGACCCAACAGCGCTTCTGGTAACCCCCGCCTTGTAGTCGGCTTGCAGACCATGACGATCTTCAGATCGCTATTGCCCGCAAGCTGGCTCATATATCGCCGCGATGCAGGCTATACACTTTGTTGTCGTCCGGGGCGCCTTGGCAGCGTAGGGGATTACACAGTGCATCTTAGGTAGTAATCCCCTTTACCCAAGTCCATTCTCTTTGGTGTTGCGCGACCTGCTTACATTGGACACCGGTATTGCTGGCTGTAATTCTTGGGCTCTACCCCAAAGGGGTTATTCTCAAGGATAAGGAATCGCCTGATGCTCGGTTACTATGCGCACTACAGCCAGTATTACATCACCACGCTGATGCTCTTCACCACCCTGTTTTTTGCCTTGCCGATCTTTATCGCGCCGATTGCCTGGGCCCGGGCGATGCGCTGGACGATTCCCGAGCATCAGCATCTGGCCATTTATTTTGGGCGCTGCCTGGGGGCGTTTATCCTGGTGGTAGAAGTGGCGATGTTGCGCTCGGCAACTACGGGCACCAGCTTTAGTTATGCGTTCGATATGCTGTTCGTAGTTTTCTCATTGATGTTTGTGGTGCATGTGTACGGGGCTTTGAAGCGTATCCAGCCTATTACTGAAACCCTGGAGATCGGCTTCTGGATGATTCTGTTTGTGCTCAATATGCTCTTCTATCCAGCCCAATCAATTACTTTCTAATCAGCACCTGCGCTATAGCCATCGGCCGCGATTATCAGCACTGAGCATTGTCCGCAGTCCCCTGAATATGATCGTGACGTTGGCTTGATTCTACGCCAGCGCTAAATAGCGATCGTGCCATTTGTGCGGGGGCAGGGCACGAGGATGGAGCATCGTTGATCGGGAATTGTATCTCTCGATCTGCCCCCAGCTGTACGGGGCGAGGCGCCACAGAACCCTCTACTGTCAGTGCAACAATAAATCGCCTGGATAACGCCCCATGTTCATGTCCACCAGCCTGTTGTCGGCCTTTGCGCTGTTTGCCTTCGTGTCTTCGATTACCCCTGGGCCCAATAACACCATGTTGCTGGCGTCGGGAGTGAACTTCGGTTTTCGCCGCTCGATTCCCCATGCCCTGGGGATCAGCGTGGGTTTTATGGTGTTGGTGATTTCGGTCGGCCTGGGCCTGGGGGAAGTGTTCAAGGCGTGGCCTTGGGCCTACACCGCATTGCGTTACATCGGCGCGGCGTATTTGTTGTACCTGGCGTGGAAGATCGCGACTTCAAGCGCGATGTCGGATGACACGGACGGCAAGCGCAAGCCCATGACCTTTCTCGCCGCTGCGGTGTTTCAGTGGGTCAACCCCAAGGCCTGGGTCATGGCGTTGGGGGCGATCACCACCTATACGCCGGCGGAAGGTTACTTCACTAACGTGCTGATCATTGCCGTGGTGTTTGCTGTGGTCAACTTGCCGAGTGTGTGCGTGTGGGCCGGGTGTGGCACCGGCTTGCGCAATGTCTTGCGTGAGCCGCGCTGGTTGAAGCTATTCAACTGGTCGATGGCGGGGTTGTTGGTGTTGTCGTTGTACCCGATGTTTTTCCTCGGGTGACAGGTTCGGGATATCAAGCCTTGGGGCTATCGTGAATGACTCTAATGAACTGTGAGAATTGACAGTATCGGACAGTCAGTGGCTTGCCCACTATCAATTGCTGTCCACGGTTTTCGAGCCTTTCAACGAATGTTGTTTTTGGGGCGTCGTTAAACCATCAATCTTGAGTCAATGGAGTGTCACCCAATGTCTAAGGAACTCATCAGCCCGCCGGGCGCGGACGCGTTGCAACCCCATCCCGAAGCCGGAGGTTCTGCAGAGGGGTTCAAAGCCCCGCCCTCTCAGTTGGCCTATCTCAAAGACAACTCGGTTAACCCAGCCAGGTACTTGATGATGTCCAGCGGATACGTCATGACCACCAAGGATATTAACCAGGCCTCGAAATTCCTGGTTATCAGTTATGGCGACGGGAATTGGTACATTATGACGGTCGATACCGCAGAGTATCTTTCGTTTACCGACCGCAGCTACCTCTACGCCTATTCGGGCTGGAGTAATGCGAGATACGTGACCCTCGACCCCGTGAGCTTTAAAAAATACCCGGGGCTCTTTCTGCATAATGGCTACGTCTGTTGCAATGGCCTCAAGGACAAGCCAGACAGCCTGATGAGCGTCCATCCCGAGTTGATCAACTAGCGGTTAAACACGCCAAATCGTGCGCTGGGTACAGCGGTGTATCACGCGCACCTTGACCCGGGTTTCAGACCGGCGAGATCGTAGCCAGCAGGCCGATTCCAACGGTCAGTGCCAGAAACCCGAGAAGAAAAAATGCCATCTTAGCCATGGGGCCTCCAAAAGGAAGAAGGGCGGCTGGAGAGTTCCTGCCGATGAGCCATTGTCACGGTTGTGGTCTGTTCGGTACAGATGCAGGTGTTAAAGAAAAAAGCGTATCAGATGCAGCTTGCACGCTGCTGTACCGAGGTTTCGGCTGGGGCGTGGAGGTGCCGATCAGACTGTCCGGGCAACTTTAGCGCGCCTGGGATTGGCGTCCAGCCGGCGCAGGCTTTCGACGGCAGGCAGGATGTATTTGAACCACTGCGCGCGGTGCGGGCCTGGCTGGTCGCGCATCTGTTCGATGCCCGGCGATTGAGCTTCGTCGATGGGGTAGCAGTCATCACTGCTGCGCCTGCCGTCGCGGTACACAATAAAACCGCCGCGCCCGCTGCCACATTGGTGCAGGTATACCGGCGACAGTTCTCGTTGTTTATCAACGCGCGCATTCAACTGGACGATGTAGGCCCCCATGGCAAGCGACACGCCCACAATCAGCCCCAGGCATAGCACCAACTGCCAGGTGTAGCTGGCCCCCGCCTTATCGCAATGCACTGGCGACACAGCATGCAGCTGCCTGCTCGATGCTCTGGCCCACCAGGAACCCGCTACCGCCCCCCAGGTTGACCAGCTGCCCCCGCGAAGGCAGGACGCTGGCCATCAGGGCGAATAAAATCAGGGCCAACAGGACTCTTTTGACGATCGCATAAAGGTTCATGACGGTGCTGACCTCAGGATTTGAAGAGCCCCAGCTTAGAGAGTGCCGGGTTAACGCGAGGTAAACATCCGCTGGAAATCGCTCGACTTCCGTTATCCTTCACTCCTCTGCGCAACACCCGTCCGAGGGGACTTTTTAGTGCATATTCACCTGCTGCTGGTCGAGGACAACCTGGATCTGGCCACCACCGTCATCGAGTACCTGGAGATCAGCGGCATGGTCTGCGACCACGTCACTAATGGCCAGGCTGGCCTTAACCTGGCACTCGCCCAGCATTACGACGTCATTCTCCTGGACATCATGTTGCCGCGCCTCGACGGCCAGCAGGTGTGCGAGCGGTTGCGCCAGCAAGGCAGCCAGACGCCCATTCTCATGCTCACTTCACTGGACGCGCTCTCGGACAAGCTCGCCAGCTTTGCAGCGGGCGCTGACGACTATCTGGTCAAGCCATTCGAGCTGGCCGAGCTGGTGGCCAGGATTCGCGCCCTGAGCATGCGCCGCAGCAGCCAGACCAGCCGCCTGCAGGTAGACGATCTGGTGATGGACCTCACCACCCGCAAAGTCAGTCGCGCCGGGCAGGCGCTGCATTTGTCACCCATCTGCTGGACCTTGCTGGAATACCTGATGCGCGCCAGCCCTGAACCCGTGCCCCGGGAACGCCTGGAAACTTCAGTCTGGGGCGACGAACCGCCGGACAGCAACACCCTCAAAGTGCACATGCATCGACTGCGCAAGGCGGTAGACAAACCCTTCGGCCGGCCGTTGATCCACACCCTGCCTGGGGTCGGTATCCAGGTAAAACCCCATGCGTAACGGCTTGAGCTTGAAGTGGGTGATCAGCGGCAGCTTCCTGCTGCTGATTGCCGTGGTGTTACTGATCTACAGTCAACTATTGCCGGTATACACCGTGCGCGGCCTGCTCTACACCGCCAGTGCGATGATGGAAGAAGAGGCGCAGTACTTCATCAGGCACTATAAAAAGGACCCGACCACACCCCCTCCGCACAACTACTTCTTCGAGGGCGTCATTGGCAAGGAAGCCTTGCCGGCGAGCGTGCGTGAGTTGCTCAAGGCGCCGCCGAGCATGTCTTTCGGTGCCGTGCAGGTGTTCGGTGATACCGACTCCGATGACGACGACGCCGAGGTCCGGGCGGTTCTCTCCCAAGACCTGGGTGACGGCAAGACCCTCTATATGTATGACATCGACCATGACCACGAAGAGGGCGGCGAGGTCGAGACGCCGCTGTCCGATGCCTACTTTGACCAGGTGCTGCAAGGCGTGGTGTTTGTCAGCCTGGCGGTGTTCGTGCCGGCGCTGATCATCATCGCCCTGTTGGTCTGGTGGCTGGTGCGGCCGCTGGGGCGCCTGGCGCAATGGTCCAGCACCCTGAAAAACCCTGACGCAATGGCCAGCGCGCGCCCGGATTTCAGCTTCAAGGAGTTCAATACCCTGGCCGACGCCCTGGCCCAGAGTGTCGAGCAAGTGCAGGCCGCCAGCCAGCGTGAAGGCCGCCTGTTGCGCTACACCAGCCATGAGCTGCGAACCCCGCTGGCGGTGCTCAAGGCCAATATAGAACTGCTGGCCCTGCAGGCCGGCGGTGTCCTGCCATCCTCCCTGCAGCGTATCGAACGCTCGGTGTTGAACATGCAGCTTATCGCCGAGACCTTGCTGTGGATGAGCCGCGAACGTCCCGAACCGCTGCCCGAAGAAGACATCGACCTGAGCGCGTTGGTCGGCGAGCTGATTAACAAGCATCGCTACCTGATCGGCAATCGGGATATCGAACTGCTTGTCGACATCCACAGCGAACCCTGCCGACTACCCCCCACCGCGTGCCGCATCGTGATCGGTAACTTCCTGCGCAACGCCCTGCAATACGCGGAAGAGGGCCAGGTAGAAATCAGCTTCAACTACCCGCGCCTGGTAATTGCCAACCACATCAGGGAGGCCAAGCCGAGGGAGGAATCCAGCGATTACGGCTACGGCCTGGGGCTGCAGTTGATGCGGCAGTTATGTGCAAAATTGGGCTGGCAGATTGATGTGATTCTTGAGCAGCAGCGTTTTACCGTCGCTCTGGAGTTCACGAGCTTGCAGGGTGTTGGGGCTCCGGGAGGAGGAGGGTGAAGAGTATTGGGTCGACAGGTGGAGTTTTGCGCAAACTGATTGTTGTACTCATGCTCGGTTTTTCGTGAAGTTTTCCTGTCATTGCGGGTGATGGCAGGCCGGTCAAAGTCTCGGCCTTTGGAGCTGCGTTTCATCTGCAACCTGAACCTGCAAAGCAAGGCTGATACCTGGTCGCTGCTGCGTGACATCTCGGCGATCTACCGAGGCATGACTGACTGGGCCTAGGGCCAGGTGTTCACCCTGTCGGATAGGGGTGGGGATAGTTTACAGCTCCCTAAAATATTAACCCTCTGCCTAAGAACACCATTAAATTTTTGTGCCTATTATGACTATGCCGTTATTAGTACTGGTTTTGTAAACTCTTACCTGTCCAGTATTGTCGATAACGTTTGATCGGCATGTTTTGATTTCTTTATTTAGTTCTGGCTCGAAGAATTCAATCCCACTACAGCTTCTTCTGCCGCCTGAAGTTTTTACAGGCAGTCGTGTAGCTGCTTTGAGTTCCAATGGAAAGGTAGATCGAAAGTGAAAATGGAATGCTTAATATAAGTATGCATACTATAAGTGAGGCTATTGGAATGCAGATAATGATTTTTATATTTTTGAGCGTGTTACCTGGTGTGATGTTTGCTTTAAAGAATAACATGCCCAGCGAAGTTATGAATGCTAGTGCTGATGAGGCGGTAAGGCAGCTTTGTTGTAGATCTGGCTTGAAGAAGGCTTGGGAGTAAATATGGCTATGCCATGTAACAAACAAGGACGCAGAGAGCAGCGCTCCAAAAAATCAAAGGCACCAAATAACGATGCGGCTTCTTGTTCAAATTTGCTCCTTTCAGCTTTGGTCGGTGTCTTGTAGGTAGTTGAAGGTATCCGACGATCAGTAATTGCCTGCCAGTTAGTAACTGTTACCTATGTGCGTGAACTGATTTGTAACCCATGTGGGTGAGTCATACCCCTCCTACAAGTGCGGAGCGGGTTCCCGAACTTTAATAGGTTTATTTGTAGGATAATTCCTGATTTTTGTTCTGAATGATCCCTGGCGCGCTGTGTAGGCTAGTAATCATCATTTGAAATTATTCACCATGGTGTTGGGCGGGAAAAAGCGAGCAGCGTGTAAGCGCTTTATGCCCTCTTTAAGAATGGAATTTAATGTGTTGTGGCGGGTGTGCTAGTTGACGCGCCGGCTATATGCACTGGTTTCAGTATTGGTTTCGCTTCAGCACTTGCTGCTGCAAAAAAGCCTGGAGGGGAGGGGTATGACTTCAAATAGTTTCCAAAATGAAGTACCAAAGACGCGGGTCAATATAACGCTAGACCTGCACACCGGTAGTGCTCAGAAGAAAGTGGAATTGCCACTGAAACTAATGGTCATGGGTGATTACAGTAATGGTGAGGAACAGCGAAAAGTTAATGTTCACAAAAAAAACTTTAACAGCGTCCTCCGTGGTGCGTGCCCCGCAGCACATCCAGGCAATCAATGCCTCAAATGAGTCCGCCAAGCTGGTGGGCTTCGCTCCCGGCACCGCCGGCATGCCCGACGGCGAATACAAGCTGGGCAGCCACACCGTGACCAAATGCCTGGGCGGCGTGCGCCTGGACCGCTCCCTGCACCTCACCGACGTAATGGTCGAAGGAGAAACCATTGACTTCAAAAATGCTTGAAGAGGCCCTGTCCTCCTGTGAGGCCGTCGCGGCCCAACTGCAATGCCTCG
>NZ_JAAQWN010000017.1 GCF_012985465.1 Pseudomonas sp. WS 5079 | reverse complement strand
AAACTTCTTGGGGTGGCTGATGAACTCGAACTGGGGCCTATTCAGCTTCAGGGTCGCTTGCATCTTCTACCCCGATGATTACTTGCTTGGGCTCGGGCAGGCCCTTGTTCGGGTCTTCCAGTTCGCGGCGCAGCTTCTCGTTGGTGAGGCGCTTGCTGATCAATTCCTCCTTGGTCTTGGTCAGTGACTCGATGCGACCAAGGTATCTATCGGCCAACAGGTCATGACCCTCACCAGAGGCGAGTAACACGCGCCCCAGCAGGACCTTTGTCAGCCTGAGTTCGTCGTCGATCTGATCGAGTTGTGCGCCATTGAAGTCAGCCTGCTCTTCCTCTGTCAGGAATTGGCTATAAATCGATCCAGGCCTAGCAGCGTTCTTGTTACCTCGCTGATCCTTTGGCCCGGTACTCTTGCCGCCATGTAGCTTGCAGCGAGAGGAACCCGGTATCGCGTGACGCTTGCATGGTTCCCCGTTGCCGCGCTTGGATGCGCCGCATAGGGCCATAGTCAGCCTCATTCATGGGGTTGGTTTTCGCAGAACGATTCATTCAATGCATTCGAACGTCATTCAATGATCATTCGATTCTGTTTTACCTCACCAGCCGCCGACCATCTTGGCCCCTACCGCCATACCGGCGATGAACACCAGTACGACCATCAGCGAACCACGGCTCGGTGCCATCGATGCCACTGGTTGGCGCATGGGTGGCGGCTCTGGAGGCCTGACCGACTGGCATCCACCACACACTGGAATGCGCTGGTCCGTGATCAACGACACTCCGCACCCAGTGCACGCGGCGCACCTGATGGGAGTCATGGCGCAACCTCATACTGGAATGCCCGATCAGCAGGCATGGCCGTCACAAACCGGCACCGGTGAGCGTCGAACTCTTCCCGCGTCGCAATGGTGCGCTCATACCGGGAGTTGGTCTTGCCGGTAAACCGCTCACGATGAACGACCACTCCCTTACGCAGGAACTCGACCTCAGCCGATCCCAAGAGCTTGGTTACGATTACTTTCATGTGACCTGTCTCGCGCCACGATTTGGCGCATTCGAAAACGTGGCGCGGATTACTCAGCCTTACGGCCTGGCAGCTTGAAGTCGGTAACTCGGTCAGCAATGGACCTGATCTTCTCCACACCTAAGAAGCCAACCCATCCACCGACGAAGGTTGCCATGCTCTGGGGAAGCTGGAAGAACTCAAGCCCGCTAATGATGGTAAGGGCCAATCCACCACAGATAGCGCCCTCCACGATCATCTGACGCCGGGTACCCCCACCGTAGGTGATTCGCAGAACAGCCATCGCACAGGACAACGCAGCCGCATAGAGGATTGGCGAATGCTGGCTCAACCACGCAAGCGCTATCGCCCAGGTGTCTGGTTTGTCTGGCATGTTGGACATCTCGGTTCCTCCCCGTCAGGGAGTTAGGGATACGACAGGCCATGACCTGCGGAATTGAATCGGCTCACACGGCACTCCCAGCTCGGAGCAATGGGTGTGGTGGAGCCGAAAACGAGAAGGCCCCGATCAATGCCGAGGCCTCAATAGGCCCTCAATGAGAACCTTTGAATTGGTTGCGAGGGATGGATTCGAACCATCGACCTTCGGGATATGAGCCCGACGAGCTGACCGCTGCTCTACCACGCAAAAATCAGGGGGACGACTACAGGTTCTTTTTGTGGATGCGCCAGCCCATGGCGACACCAGGATGCAGGTATTCGCCGGTCTGCGGATGGCGCGAAAAGTTTGTCTCGCCAACCTGTCGCGCAACTGCTTCCCAGGCCGTACGGGCGCGCTCCAGCGTGTTGATTCTGGTCTTCAGCTTCATGCGCACCTACCGGCAGTAGAATTCAGGCAATAAAAAACCCGGCGCAGTGGCCGGGTTTGTTTGTCGCTTGCATCACCTACATGCGCAAGTACGACAGGATGGGCATATAATCGGCGAACCGGCAGGCCCTGTCAAGGCCCTCTAAGCTGCATCCTGGTCATCGAAGAAGACGCCCTCCTTGGTCAGGATCTCGCCAGCTTCGAGAAGCGCCTCATTGACCAGCTTATCCAGGCCCTTGAAGATCTTCCGGCGCCAGTCTCGCCGGGTGCGCTCCGGTGTGCCGTCCAGATCCCAGGTGTTCATGTCGTAGTTATGGGCCGGCAAGATGATCACCCCTTCGCACGGAGCCTCCTGGCGCTGCTTCAGCTTGGTGTTGATCGCCTTCTGCGCCTTGGCTACCGCTGCCTTCCTCCAGGCGGGAGCATCATCATCAATCTCTAGCAACACCTTCCCGGCGGGCGCACGCTCGGCTCCGCCCAACTGCGGATAGGCCCAAGCCGTGACTGCCTTGGTCAGGAACAGGCGCGGCGCTGGCGACGAGACGTGCGAAACGATCCGGCCAATGGCATCCACCTTCGAGGCCATGTGCGTCGAGTAGCAGGCATTCAGGGCCATCCAGTGTTTCGGCGCGAGGCAAGAGTGAAGCCGACCAAACACCCAGCAATCAGTGAGGAAGGCCGCCTCCTTACCCACGATCTCGCCCTTCAGCTTGTTGGCCTGGACCTTTGGCGTGTAGTCGCAACCGCCGGCGCTGTTGATCGTCTCGGACGCCAACGCACGGATCACTGCGGAAATAACGTCTCGATAGATCATGCTGCCTGCCCCCTCTTGAGTTCTCTGGTCTTTGCCCGGTATTCGGCGGTGATGGCCTTCAGTTGCTCGACGGTGTACTTCTTTGGCTCATGAGGCCCTTCCAGCCACTCAACGGCCTCGATGCCAATCTTCTGGATCAGGCCAGGCCGATACCCAAGGAGGTTTCCTGACTTGCCCATGTTGCAGTTGCGATTGCACTGAAGGTGTACGTTAAGCGGTTCGAAGCGGAGCTCTGGGCTTGCGGCGGTTGTTCTGTAGTGGCCCGCGCAGTACTGAACATCGGCAGTGGTGCCACAACTGATGCAGGGATGCCCGGCATCACGCGCCCTGATCCAGGCGTTGAACGCTTGCTGAGTGTCCTTGAGGTGGTCCGCCCTACTCTTCAGCTTCTCCTTGCGGACCTTGATGTCCTTGCGCTCGATGTCGGCCAGGGCCTTGCGTGCCTTTGGCGCATGCCTCGGCCCGTCGATGAGCGCGCAGGCTGGACTGCACACCGCCTGGCCCATGCGCGAGGGGACGAATAAGGTCCTGCACGTAGCAACGCGGCATTTTTTCGGCTTGGCCGGCTTCCGTTCGATGGTCATACAAGGAACTCCCGAGTCTCACACTGCTTTCCGGTCCTGCGGATGTATTCCTTGCGCTTCGAAACGGCCATCAGATAGCACTGTTGGCAGGAGGCGTCAGGTGCCGCTTGCCGAATTGCCTTGGCGCGACGAACGACGTAATTGCCGCACTGACAACGGCAGGACCAGCGCCCTTTCCCCTCGCCTATCCATCCAGCGACAACCAATCGGCCGAATTTTCTGCCCGCCAGATTCTCCATGCCCTCCGGGAGCGGTTTTATATCGATTGGCAGAAACGAGCAGACCTCGGTTTCCAGCCCGCGATACTCAAATGACTCACCTCGACCTACAACACGGGCTGCCACAGCGTTTATTGGTGCTTCGTGACCCTGCTTCATCAGTAGCGCCCTCCCCAATTATCCTTCTGCGTCCACCGCACCTGGTGCTCGGCGCCGAAAGCAAAAACCCATTCGATCAGCTCGCCGCACTGCTTCACAGTGAGCTTGCTTGTGCGCTCGTAGATGACGTCGAAGCCGTTACCGTCTACCGCAGGTATCATCTGCGGCTGGTCGCCCGACTCGCGCAGCCAGGCGGCGGTCAGCAGGCGCTTCCAGATCAGGACATCCCACTTCTTCCCGGCATGCACGACCTGGGCGGCGATATCGGCGAGGGCCGCATGGAGCGCCTTGTTCTGCTCCCCGCTGCGATCCACTTCGGTGATGGCCAGCTTCTTGGGTTTTGCGAGATCCAGGCCGGCGATGTAGCCCATTGCCTTGTTGCGGTCTGATTCGTTGCGGATCTGGAGGCTAGTCATGACTGCTCTCCCTGGCCCAGGTCGGCAAGAGCATCGCGCGCATCTGCGGCCTCGCCATCCATGTTCCCGTCTGCGTGCCACATGGCATCTTCTGCAGCTTTCAATGCCTTGCGCAGGCCCTCAATCGTTTCGCACTGCCGATCTACCTGGCCCTTCCACATGTCGCGGTTACGCTCAAGACGTTCGTTCTCAGCCTTCAGCTCAGCCTTCACCCGCTCGTAGGCTTCGTAGCCGGTGCGTAGGCCGGCGACTTCGGCCTTGAGCGCTTCAACCTCCTGCCACAAGCGGTCTGCAAGTGGGTCATGCCAGCCTGGCATCTTCTGCAAGCTGCGCATGTGCACAGCGAGCTCGGTAGATGATTGCTCTCTGACGTAGGTCATGGCTTCACCTCAAACAGCTCAGGATGTAGTTGGCGTGCTGGACCTGCCATCCAGGGGCGCCGAATGACTACGTGGAATCTCCACGCCCAAATCGATAAGTGATTCGCCCCTCGGCTACGCATAAAGCTCCTGCATGCCTGATAGCGCCATGGCAGGAAGGTGACCTTCAGAAGGCAAGACTTCGGCAGGGCCTTGTGCTTGACCGTTGCGTCGTGTGGCATCGAATGAATGTTCATGACTTCACCTTCAGGCCTGCGGCTTCGATGGCCGATTGTTGAGCCTTGATCAGTTCCGCAGCCTGAATACCAATCGAGAGTGCCTGAGGATTTTTTTCATCCTGCTCAAGCATCTTCGCGATGTGGAATGCATCCTCCGGGGAGATCGGCCCCGCAAGTTCGGTGCCCATGTAGTGATCAATCTCTTCGCTGGCGCCGTATTCGGTCAGCGTGTAATCGAGCAGGCGCCCGCAGGTTTCGCAGTGACAGCAGCCGTCATTTTCTTGCTGCCATCCGCCATCGACGTATTCAGCACGCCCTGCTGCGACCTCTGCTTCCGCGCATGACCGGCAGTAGGACGGACCCTGGTCAGCGTCAGCACCACCAATCCAGTGAGGGAATGGAACATCCAAGGAGTTTGCGTGAGCGTTCAGAACCAGCAGCGCCGCGCCCGACAGGTCCTGCGTCTTCTCTTCTACGAATTCGCTCATGTCCGCTTCTCCCCTGCTTCCGCGATCAATGCCATGCGCTCCACGCGCTCCGATTCGTCTTTGCGGACGGCCCGAACCATCGTGAAGATGCAGTAGCCGAGGCAGATGGCGATGGGCGCGAACAGAATCCAGCCGTTGTAAATCCAGGCCTTGCGCCACTCGAAGGTGCCAATGGTTGTTCCCTCGTAGATCCATGGGCCAATCCAGATAGTGTTCAGCGGCCCCCAAATCACGAAACAGAAAACCAGCATTGCGAGCCCTGCAACAGCGCATCGAATACCCGCTTTGTCGATGTGATCCTTCATCAGAATTTCCCCTCTACGCGCTGTGCTTCGCGCTTGATATTCATTTTTGCCAGCAGCAGTTCACGGGCTGACTTGCCGTCTGCCGGGATGCCTTGCTGAAGGATTCGTGCCTGGGTTTGTTGGTCGGCCAGGTCGTTGGCCATCTCAAAGGCCGTCTTCTGGCTGTCGTGGCCGATGCCTGTCAGGATCTTGCCGTCGAGCGGCTGGCCTTCCTGGGCGCGGCGGATCACCACGGCGTAGTTGTGATCGAAGCGCTGGCGAAGGCCCTTGTCTTCCTGCTTGGCTGAGCGCAGGTCGAAGATTCCGGTCTCGTTGGCAGCAACGCGCACACCTTCATGGCTGTAGACGCCCATCAATGCCTCCACCCATGCGTCAGCGCTTGCTGGCAGACCGAACGCCTCAGGGCCAGGCGTGCACCAGCCTATGAACTGGCCGACGCTTGGGGCGAACGGTGAGCCGCTTTTCCGGCATTGCTCTATTCCATAGCGGATCTGCTCCAGCGAGCGGATGCCGGCGGCCATGAAGCCCATTGTCCAGTTGCGCATCGCTGCGGCCTTGGCCTTGTCGTCCGGCCAAGCTTGCTTGTGCGCCGGAAAGATGGCCTGCAACTGCCGAAACAGGCGCTCGACCACTTCGCCTGTGGCGTCATCCACTACGCCCAGTTGGGTTCCTGGCTGCACCGGGGCCTGATAAGGGGCGGCGGTGGCCAGGGCTCGCGCTGCACCTGGGATCATCTGAGTGACGTTCTTCATAGGTCATCACTCGTATCGGTGCGCCACGACTGATCGTAGAAGTCCGGACCGTTGCCGACGGTCCGGCCGCCGGCCGTAACCTTCTCCGGGAACAGCCCGGTCCAGCCATTGCTGATGGACTGGTTGATCACGGCGTCAGCGTCGTGGTGGCCTGCCAGGGTCTTGGCTTGCTTGGCGCAGGTGGTGGCGGTCAGTGGTTTCTTGATCTCGCGACGGTGCTGGCACCATTCAGCCCAGGTTGATTCGCTGACATTGAAAGGCCGTGCAATCAGAGGATCAAACTTCGCAGCCTTGCTGCGCGAGGGTGCTTTAGCGCCCGAAGGTTTCTTATCCTTTAATCCAGTAGGAGAATCCTTTATTAAGTAGTGGTCGGTTTCCCGACTAGACGGTCCACCGTCTATACGGTCCACCGAATGTTCGGAAACCTGTAGGTTCGGTTCGTAATGGACGATGATCCGCTTGCCCAGCATCTTGCCGGTGTTTTCCTCGCGGGTTATCTCGTGACTCAGCAAGCCCAAAACCTTGAGTGCGCTCATCGCCTTCCAATAGCGGTCACGGCCAATGGAGAACCGATCTTGCAGGTATGAGGCGATCACCTTCCAATCGCTTGAGCGGGTCTGCAGGTAGATCCAGATGGCGAGAGCGTCGGGATTGACGATCATCGCCACAACGTCGTTGCTGACTGAGCTGTATGGCGCCTGTTTGGCGTACAGGATGGTAGGCGTGGCCTTTTGCACGTTGACGGGCTTGGTCATTGCAGGGTCTCCCATTGCGGGAAGCGGCTACCCTGGAGGATCTTGTTGATAGCGGACTCGCGGATAGACTGAGGGTCCACACCGGCAAGTCGGCGGATAAGCACCTTGGATGCCAGCACGGCTGTTATCAGCTCGAATAGAGCATCGCCAGTGCAGCCTTCGCACTTCGACTCTTCAGGGTCCAGATAGACGCTCAGGGAGAATTCGCTTTTGTCCCAGGCCATATAGGCGAGCTGGTCATTGGTGAACTGTTCCATGTAGGCGTCGTCAATCATCGTCGCCTGGATTTTTGGTTCGTCTTTCATGGTCAGAACTCCAGGCGCTTGATTTCGGAGAGAAGATCCCGGCTATGGCGCTGGATGTAGATCTGGCTGAGCTTCTGCTTGCGGGATTCGAAGTCCATGCCTACATCGATCAGAGACGCGTTGACGCGCTGCAAGTGTTCAATGCACCGAATCTCGCAAGGCGTTAGGTGGTCACGGATCGAATCTGTAGGGCTGATGCAATGCGCCGCCCGGTACACCTTGGAAGGCATGCCCAGGGCGATACGGTTGATCAGGTCGAACTCATTGCTGAAGTGGTAGTGCTTGATTTCTTTGCCGGCGGCGAGGCGCCCGTGCTTGATGGCGTCGGTCAGAGCTGGAGCTTCGAGGCGGGCTCGCTCGCGAGACATGGCCCGATCAACCCCTTCACGGATGTTGTTGGCCGCAGATCGCTTAACCGACTGAAAAGTGCGATATACGTCAACCTCAAAAGCTGGCTCGATCCAGGCCGCATAGCGGATAGCGATCAGCTCATCGGCGAAGGTTCCGCCAGCGCGCCCTGGCCGCTTCACACAAACTGCTATTTTCGTAGCAGTTTCGAGAGCCCCAATAAAAGCGGATACCGACTCAGATTTTAGGAAGTTACCAGGGCGCTGGCTTTCTGTAGCCTTACCGCTTTCCATTGCCGACCGGTGAAGATCGTTCAAGGAGTAACGACCTTCCTCGTCACGACGGATTATCACGGCCCCGATATTTACCTCATTAATGCGCGCCACGTTTTCAGAGATAACGAATCGTGGCGCGGAATGGATAGAGGCGGTGTTGACATTAATCTGCTGAGTGCGCATTATTCGCTCCAGAACTGATTTGAAATTGCTGCACGAAAAGCCACCATTGCCCGGTGGCTTTTTTGTGCGTCCGATTTACTGCTAAGGGTCAATTGGTTCATCAGCCCCTCCTTTTTCGGCCCTTTCGAGGCCCTTTTTGTGTTCAACCAGAGAAAGCAGAGGCGCTTTGCGCTTCATCTGCTCCATCTGGGCCTGGATCGCGAGTGATCTACCTGCACGCAGGTACTCTTTCGTCGCGTGTTCAAGGCTCCATCCGAGCTCGACACTTAACTGTCTAACCTCGTCCTGAGCCCCTTCTTCCAGGAGGTCGAAGGTTCTTTCAGGCATAGGTCCTCCATAGGGCTCTTAAGCTGATTTATCCTGTGCACAGGCATTCATCTCTCGTATCAGCTGGGCGGCACCTAAGCGGCGTGCAACCATTGAAAGCTCATGGATATAAGTAGCGAGCTGCATGCCCGCCTGCTTTGCTTCCATGCGCAGGTAGCGCAAGTCTTCGGGGGTGAATCGCGCCTTGATAACGGCGCTGCGTTTGTGGGATGGGTCGTCGTATGCCATTGGTGAGGCTCCTTGGTTGTTCGAAAGGGTTAAGCGGCTTGTTGAGGGATGCTCGGACGGAGATCGCGCGCCTTGATGGCGCCGTTGGTTACGATTTCCGCACGCATGGCCACTTCGGCGGCGCATCCGTGGAGACCCCGAACCCATCCGCTCACGGTCCCCTGTTTCACACCGAGAGCTGCTGCCGTGGCGTTTTGCGAGCCGAAATGCTCGACCAGCTTGTTAAAGGAATTGTTCATGATTCTCCGCCCATATAAAGGGATGCCTTTATCATATGGCAAAGGTATACCTTTTTGCAACTTCAAAGGACAACCTTTAAATTCACCCGCTATGGAACTCAAAGAACGACTCAAATACGCACGCAAGAAAGCTGGCCTTACTCAGGTCGAATTGGCCGAGCGCGCCGGGATTAAACAGGCATCTGTTTCAGAGATTGAGCGAGGGCTTACTAGGTCTAGCGGGCATCTTGTGAAGCTTGCTCAGATTTGTGGCGTAGACCCTGTTTGGCTATCCGAGGGAACCCGGTTTCCTGGCAGCCAATGGGGCGCCGTGATGTCGGAGCCTCAGCCGATGCTGGAGCCGCCAGAGCTGCTCTCCAACGCGACGATGATTGGGCCTATTGACGTCTGGGATGACGACACCCCTCTGGACGATGACGAGGTGGAACTACCTTTTCTCAAGGAAGTGGAGCTTTCGGCCGGATCTGGTCGCACCGCCGTTCAAAAGTCCAGTACTAGAAAGCTTCGCTTTGGCAAGGTGACCCTGCGCAACCAGGGTGTGCAGCCTGACCAGGCGGTGTGCGTGACTGTTCATGGCAATAGCATGGAGCCCGTGCTGCCAGATGGAAGCACTGTCGGCGTTGATTTGTCCTCGACAACAGTGAAGGACGGCAAGATGTATGCCGTAAATCATGATGGTGAGCTACGCGTAAAAACCCTTTACCGCATACCTGGTGGCGGAATAAGGATGCGCAGCTTCAATATCGACGAGCACAAGGACGAAGAGTACACAGCGCAAGAACTCGCCGAAAAAGGCATCGTGGTGCTGGGTAAGGTCTTCTGGTCTTCAGTTCTCTACTGATCTATGGCATAGCGCCATCGTAAGAGTGGCCGGCCCTTTGTCATGATGATAACGTTCCTTCCTAACCAATGGAGGGAACCAATGAAATCAAAATTCTTACTTATTCTATTTTCTGCTCTGGCGATCTCGCCTGCTTTTGCCGCTAAGAAGCCGGCGGCACAAACCTGGACCAAGGAGCCTGATAGTTTCATGGGTTTACGCTTCGATCAAAAGGTTGAAGATGCGCTCCCGCTATGCCCTCGGGGCACGGTTATCAGCAAGCAGATTTGCCACGACGCACCCTATACGAATCTCTACTCGGTACGTGGAGGGCCAGAGATTGGGTTTGGATACACGCTATCAGTTTTTTCTGGCGGGCCTGGAGTTGAGTCTTTCTACCTGACCACCAACAGCGACAACTTCTCAAAACTCGCAGATCTTTTCACCAGCAAGTACGGCGCGCCGATGGATTCCTCAAGCGAGACCGTGAAAACAAAGGCAGGGGCCTCTTTCACCAACGAGACCCTGTCCTGGCGTGGAAAAAAGGTCAGCATTACGCTGCAGAAGTTCTCGGGCGATATCAACACCTCTGCCGCGACCATAAGCGACATCGATGCTGCCGCCAAAAAGGCGGCTGAGCGAGAGTCGAAAGCCAGCAGCAACGCCAACAAACTTTAAAGCATCATGCAACCGGCCCGCCTCTCGCGGGCTTTTTTTTCGCCTGAACAAAAAATAAAGGCAAACCTGTTGACTCGAAATAAAGGCTACCCTATATTTGACTCCATCGAGTCACCCAACAGGGACTCGCCAGGGCCTACCAAGACCCGCCGCAACACAGGCAGCGATGCCAGGCAGACGCCGAACGCTCTTTAACAACTTGACGTGACCCAACGACGTACCGGCAACCCCGGTGGTGAGAAAGCTAAACCGTCGTCCATGCAGCCTCTGGTAGCTGCCGTACTCCCTCATGTGAGTACGCGAAACCACGCTTCCAAACCGGAACAGCATCGAACACGAAATGTGCGACGCCGGTGAGAGACGACTCGGAAGTGTTGCGTGGTGGAGAAAACAGATTTCCTCGATGACCTTGGCGACAGGGTCATCCGGAAAATCAAACGAGGACAAAAAAAATGCAAATCATGATCAAAAGCCGTTTCGCTGGCACCGTTTACGTTCAAGGCTGGACGGTATCTACCGGTCAGTCCCAGGCCTTTGTATGCGAGGAAGGCTACGACGGTCCTTGCTGCATCGTTTTCTTTTGACCGCATCACCTCTGTCCATTCCGCCGAGTGTGCAGACGGATGCGGACGACCACTACACACGGCGCAAGGCCGCCCCCTGCATCAATCACCTTTGACGACCCACCACGATCCGTAGCCAGTAGCTGGATTGTGCGCAGATGGCGACCTGCTGTTTCAGGCCTGCCATCTGGTTTCACAAATGCCTCTAGTCCCCCTGGAGGTATTTGGAAGCCCTACCAGATCGGAGAAAAAAATGGCCCGCAATTATGAATACTGGACGGTCAAGGATGGTGAGGACATTTCCATCAATCTGACCGTCGCATATTACTCGGCTCGAAAAGGAAACTTCAGCTCACAAGCCGCCGATCCCGATGAGTACTTCGGACATTGCGAAATCAATTGGGAGTCGAAGGACGACACCAGCTTCATGACCGAGTCCGAAATCGCCTCAATGGAGGAATGGCTCGTCAATGAGCATTCCGAGTATTTGGCCGACTTGGAGTACTTCGATTAACCCTCTCCTTGCACGTCAGCCAGACGAAAATTGGCCCGATCCTTTCCTTGGGGAGACTCGTATAGGGAGAGGCTGCATCGGGTTGTCATTTGGGTAGCTCAGTTGGTAGAGCACCCCCGACCGGAATAGGGCTGGATGCCCATAGGTTGGAATTTGTGAAGGTCGCCGCTTCGAGACCGGCCCCAGATGACAACCCGATGCAGATGAATGCCCAGGCTGATGGGCGAACGAAATGCCCAAGCGGTGGAGTAACGCGGGCCTACTTAATAACAGCGACTCGGTCCACCAACCCGGAGATCAGCACCGGGCATCTGCATCACACCCGGGGCCCACTGCACATCCCGCCGGGAGGGAGCCGAAAGGTAGCAGCAGCCCGCACATGCGGATTAATTCAATAGGTGGCCACTGCCTTCCCAGTGAGCGAACAACGGAGGGTTTCATCATGGACTAGCCAATATCTGCCCGACGCCACATGCGCCCGGCAGGCTTGTACGTAAAGAGGAAAAAGCCCGGTTTCGACTGGGCTTTTTTACGCCTCGCCTTTAACCGGGTGAACCAACGAATGGAGAGAGTCATGGAACGAGAAGAAACAGGCGGCGCTGCTTTTCCGCAGTCCGGCTTTGGCCAATGGGCGCCAGAGTGTGGCCTGACCCTTCGCGATTACTTCGCGGCCAAGGCCATGCAAGCAATGCTGACCCGCGACTGCCCAGTCTGCACCAAAGGTATGGCGAAAGACGCATACATCTACGCCGACGCCATGCTCGCCGCCCGTTCCGCCTAACCCCAAACACTGGAGGTCGCCATGAGCGATAACGCCAAACCACGCCGCGTCAGGGCGCGGGTGACACGAACCGTAACCGAGCTGGCAATCGTCACGCTCGACCGTCACGGCAATATCGACGAGTTCATTGAAACGCTCGACGAGATTGAGTGCGTAGACATTGAGCTTCGGTCAGTAGACAGCGTGATCAGCTACCACGACTAACGCCACCCTGGAGGCGACCATGACTTACGAAGTAATTGTTGAAGGGTACGTCCTCCAGGTGGAGGTGACGTCTTGCGATGATGTTCCGCCGTCCGGGATAGCGAATGGCAGCCGTGAACTGACGTTCAACGTGTTGTCCGGGACCATGTACGACGCCGACCGCATTCCGATGGACGTGTGCCAGATGGAATTGGCCGTGATTGCCGAGAGCAAGGAATACGTCCCGATGATCGAGAAGGCATTGTGGGTAGAGATTGAAGCCCGCAAGCGCCGCCTGGGGAGGCTAGCAGCATGAGCTATTCACCACCATCCCAGCACGATCTGGCCGTCGGCATGCTTGAGAGCTACATCGCCAGGGTGATCGACCCGGAATGCAGCCCGGTAGCCGTCAAGGCTTCGGCCAACACCGCAATCCTGATCTTCCGCACGCTGGGCGTGATCGACGCCGCCGAGGACATCCACTACACCGAGCGCCTGCACCGTATCTACGAGCGCCGGCAAGGAGAGTCACTATGACCATCATCGCCGGATCATTCAAAGGTATCGCCGAGGCCCTGAGAAATCAGGGTTTCTTGTTTCTGGTAGACGTGAAATGGATCGAGCAGCCTTGCAAGTGTGCGGGCCGCTGGACTTGCCGGGTGATGATATGACCGACCTGCTCAACATAGAGCTGATCAACTCCCTACCTCATCCATTTTGGGTTAGCGAGAACGGCAAAGACTGGTGGTGGCCTGTGCACGATATCGATGTAGAGACCGGTCTGATGCGGATCGACGTATGCGGTCAGCTACAAGCGTGTCACTTCTCGGACTGGAATTATCTGCGTGACGATGCCCATGTGCTCCATGACCGGGACATCTTCTATATCGAGGACGAAACGCCATGACCTCCTACCAAAGAGCCAAGCGCTACTGTTTCTGGCGCGGGTCTGCCATAGCGCTCGCATTCTTTACTTTCGTGATGTTGCTCGGCGCGCTCGCGGATCGAATCACTCAATAACCAACACCTTCAATCGCTGCGAGCATCGCGGCAAGGAATCCCCATGGCCGCAGTAATGAAGCAGGACGACAACACGCCTGCGATGTCGGAGGCCGCGCTCGTTGAAGTGCTGAGCAGCAGCCTCTACCCCGGCGCAGAAAAAAACTCAGTCGTGATGGTGTTGGCTTACTGCCAGGCCGCCCACCTGGACCCAATGCTGAAGCCGGTGCACATCGTCCCGATCTGGAACTCGAAGACGAAAAAGATGCAGGACACGGTGATGCCTGGCATCGGCCTTTACCGCATTCAAGCGGCACGCACCGGCCAGTACGCCGGAATCAGCGAGCCTGAATATGGCCCTCCAGTAACGGCGAAGCTGAGCGGTGTAGAAGTCACGTATCCCGAATGGTGCCGCGTGACGGTCAAGCGGCAGATGAGCAACGGCCTGGTTGCCGAATACACGGCCAATGAACGCTGGCTCGAAAACTACGCGACATCGAGCAAGGACACTGCGGCGCCTAACGCCATGTGGAAGCGCCGGGCATTTGCCCAGCTCGCCAAATGCGCCGAGGCCCAGGCTTTGCGCAAAGCTTTCCCTGAAGTTGGATCGGCGCCAACGGCAGACGAGATGGAAGGCAAGGCGTTCGAGGAGCCGGCGCGCGATGTCAGCACACGACAGCAAGTCCAGCCTGAACCGGAAGCGCTGCCCACCTACTCCGACGACCTGTTGACCGAGAACATCGCGAAGTGGCAGCCCTTAATCGACTCGAATCGCACCAGCCCCGAACACCTCATTGCGACAATCAGCAGCAAGTACACGCTGAGCCCGGCGCAGATTGAAAAAATCACCAACCTCAAAGCCCTCGATGGAGATGCAGCATGAAAATTCACAACGTAGCTCAAGGCTCCGCCGAGTGGCTTGCCCTTCGCGCCCAGTTCCGCACCGCCTCCGAAGCCCCAGTAATGATGGGAGCCTCGAAGTACCAAACCCGGACCGATCTGCTAGTTGCCAAGAAAACCGGCATCACGCCCGATGTCACGCCATCTCAGCAGTTTATCTTCGACAAAGGCCACGCTACTGAAGCCCTGGCCCGCCCACTGACTGAGGCGTTGATCGGCGAAGAGCTGTATCCGATCGTTGCGACCGAGGGCAACCTGCTGGCCTCCATGGACGGCGCCACGATGCTCGGCGAGACCCTGTTCGAGCACAAACTGTGGAATGAGTCGGTCGTGGCCCAGGTGAAAGCCGGCGAACTGGCTCCGCATTACTACTGGCAGCTTGAGCAGCAACTGCTGGTGAGCGGCGCCGAGCGGGTAATCTTTGTTTGTTCGGATGGCACCCCGGAGAACTTCGTGCACATGGAATACCGGCCCGTCGCCGGTCGCGCGACCCAGTTGGTCGAAGGCTGGAAACAGTTCGAGGCAGACCTGGCCAACTTCGAGATGGCCGGGGCTCCTTCAATCGTCGTCGGCAAGGCACCTGATGAGCTGCCAGCCCTGCGCATCGAGCTGACCGGCATGGTTACCGCCAGCAACCTGAAGGTGTTTGAAGATTCGGCGCTGGCCGTCATCGACTCGGTGAAAACCACCCTCTCCACCGACCAGGACTTCGCCGACGCCAAGAAGGCGGTCAAGTGGTGCGGTGATGTTGAAGAGGCGGTCGCGGCCGCCAAGAAGCAGGCCTTGTCGCAGACCCAGAGCATCGACGAACTGTTTTCGTCGCTGGATCGCATCAGCGCTCATGCCCGCGAGACCCGCCTGAAGGTCGACAAGCTGGTGAAAGCTCAAGAGCTGCTGGTGAAGACCGCCATCAAGCAAAAGGCGGAACTCGCCCTGGCGGACCACATCGCCGCAATCAACAAGACCCTCGGCAAAGTCACGCTGCCTCATGTTGTTTCGGACTTCGCCGGCGCCATGAAGAACAAGCGCACCATCGCGAGCCTCCAGGATGCTGTTGATACCGAACTGGCCCGGGCAAAGATCGATGCAAGCCAGGCAGCGGACAGTATTCGCTTAAACCTGACCAGTCTGGCGGAGCTCGCAGTTGATCACGCGTTCCTGTTCAGCGAAGTGCAACAACTGGTGACCAAGGCCAACGATGACCTAGTGACGCTGATCAAATTCCGTATCTCGGAACACCAGACGGCGGAGAAGGAAAAGGCCGACGCGAAACGCATCGCCGAAGAGCAAGAAGCCCAGCGCCTAGCTGCCATCAAGCCAGAGCCAGTTGTGGAGAAAGTGGCGACACCTGAGCCTGTCCGCACCGCTCCGGTACAGGCAGCGGCACCCGTTGGACAGACCACAAAGACTGTGGCGAGCCATACCGTCGAGCAGGGAACGCTGCAGGCCAACGTGACTGACTTCGAGGCCATGGTGAAAGCCGTGGTTTATGGTCAGGCGCCGATCACCGTCCTTCTGGTCAACTGGGAAGCGCTCGACGCGATGGTCGCAGCGCAGGGATCAGCCTTCAGCATGGCCGGGGTGACACTCAGCAAGGCGGCAGCATGATCAGCAATCTCAGATCAGATATCGAGTTCCGGCGCGAGAAGGCGCTGGAGCTTTCCAGCCAGGTCCATCAGCACTTGGCAGCGGGTGGTAAATACACCATCGGTAAAAGCCCGTCGATCAATCCAGACCCAGCTAAGCGGTCGGAAAAGATCGACCCCGACACCATCCTCAAGCGCCGCAAGCCGCCCATCACTCGGGCCGAGCGTGAGGCGCTGCGCAAACTCGCGGAGGCATTATGAGCAAGCGCAAGGCGCATAACCTGCAGGCGCGAATCGCGCGGTCGTGCCGCTCGCTGCTGGCCGCTAACCACGTCGCAGTGGTCAACATCGACCCCAGCGGGCGCCAGGGCATGATCAACTACAAATCGCTGAAGAACATCGCGCCGGGAAAGATTGGCCAGGCCGTCTGCGGTATCCCCCACCGATGGACGATCTACCTCAGCGCGCTCTGCATCGACACCCGCGGCGACCGCTACAGCAAGTCAGTGGAGGTTGCGCCCGATGGCGTCTACCTCTCCGACCACCTGGAAGACGTGATTGAGCATTGCTACATGAAGCTGCGCGCTGAGGCCAATAAAAGCCAGATGGTGGCTTCGGGCTGGATCGCCATACCCGAATCGATTTCGCTGGATGAGGCGCACGCCGCGCGGATCTTTGAAGCCGTCGGCGCCTGGCATCAGGTAAAGGTCGATTCATGCGCCGCATAGCCCGCACCCAGCAACGCAAACGTCAAACCTGGCTCGCACTGCCGGCCAGCGGAATAGAAGAGGTAGGCCATGGCTGCCGCGCAGAAAGAACGATCGGCAAAGACTGCGGCGAGGCGAAAGACTCGCGGCGAGGAAGAATTGCGACTCCACACCATGGCCGGCACCCGCCAGGCCTTAGCTGACCTGATGGCCTGGCACGGCATCGAGGAACAAGGCGAGGCTATGACGCTGATGATTCACCACCTGCACGGCCTGGGCCCGGCGGGATCAGCTCAGTTTCTCGCGACGCCGCGACACACAATAACCATCAGCGAAAACGTGTCGGCGAAACTTCAACTCGCCTACAACCGCGAATCGATACGCATCTGTCATGACGAATAACCAAAAAAGCCGATCCCCGCGCCGGGCTTGGCTCCATCCTGAGGAATACCCATGAAGCCCGAAATGATCACCCTGATGCACGGCGACGCGTCTATCAAGATGCCCGCGTCGTCCCTGGCAAAACTGGCCATGGCCAGCGTGTTCGCTCAGGTGCTGCCGCCGGCAGCGAATGTTCAGCCTCTAGTATCGACCGTCGCACCTGCCGTCGGCGAGTACTGGCCCGGCCAAGGCGGCATCAACGCTGGCTACGTCGCTGCCCGTGGCGATGTTCCTGCCCACTACCTGATCTTAGGCGCCAAAGACCTGGGCGAGTTCAAGTGGGGTCGCTATCAAGAAGAGTCTGCAGCCACCAGCAAGTGGGACGGCAAGGCCAACACTGAGGCACTGATCGCTGCAGGTGGTCACCCAGCAGCCGAAGCGGCGCGGGCGCACACCGCTGACGGCCATTCTGACTTCGACCTGCCAGCAGCCACCCAGCTGCATCAGGCTTGGGCGCACGACTTGATCGCCAAGGGTGCCTACTGGTCGAGCTCGCAGCGCTCAGCCTACCTCGCATTCTACGTGTACTTCGATGATGGCGGTCAGTACGTCAACGTCAAGTACGGCGAGCTCCGTGTCCGCCCCGTCCGCAGATTCTTTATTTAATCCTTCATCCATTCGTTCTTGATCCGGCACACCAAGGCGCACAGCGCCTTTTTTGTTGCCTTCGAAAAGAGGAAGCACCATGTCCGCAGTTGAGAAAGCAGCACCAGCAGTAACCATCCCGGCAATCGGCCAGGCCTACGGCGGCGGCTTCGTCACCGGCATTACCCGCGAACCAGCCACCGGCAAGCGTTTCCTGAACATCACCGCCGGCGCCGAGCATGAACTGGTCGGCAAGTGGGGCGAGTACGGCGTCAAGATCGAAGGTGCCGACAGCTTCACCGACAGCCTGGCCAACACCCAGGCCATGGCGGCGGCGGGCAGCGAGCTTGCAGCGAAGGCGCTGGCCCTGAGCATTGGTGGTCACAACGACTGGGCGATCCCGGCGCGCGATGTGCAGGAGCTGCAATACCGCCACTTCAAGCCGACCACCGAAGAGAACTGGGAGAGCTCGCGCAACGGTGACAACCCGCACAGCGAGCCGGTAGGTCAGCTGTACAGCGCTGAAGACCCGCTGCAAACCGTCCATGTCGCATTCCAGGAGGGAGGCCCCGAAGCCTTCCGCGACACCTGGTACTGGTCAAGCTCGCAGCGCTCAGCCTACGGCGCATTCCTCATGTACTTCGGTGATGGCTATCAGTACTTCAGCGCCAAGTTCAACGAGCTCCGTGTCCGCCCCGTCCGCAGCGAGCTTATTGATTAATTCGCTTATTTAATCCGGCCGCTTGCGGCCGGTTGCTCTTGGAGAGCGAGCCAAATGGCAATGCATACGGAACTTGCGATCTACAAGGCTTCAATGGGGCTGCTGCACATGGCCACAACGATGACCCGGAACATCCCCCGCGACCTGAAGCAGTCACTCGGCAAGCGAGTGATCGACGAATGCATCGAAGTGCTGATGCTGATTGCCCGCGCCAATGCCACCCAGGACAAGCGGCCACACCTCACCCTGCTGGTCGAGAAGGTGCAGGTAGTCGAGTTCCTGATGCGGCTCTTCAAAGACAACCGCTTTATCAGCATCCCGCAACACGCCCAGGCAATTGAGGTAACGGCCTCAATAGGCAAGCAAGCAAACGCCTGGAAACGCTCCACCACCACCGCGCCCGCTACCTGAAGGTTACGGCTTTCTGGTCTGTGCGAATTGAATCTGGTCGTGCCGCTGACCTTTGGGTCACCGCCATGCGCACAAGAGATACCGCCGGTCTAAAGCGTCCGGGCAGGTCTTGCGCAGTTTCCTTGCTGATCGGCTATGCCTTCGGCTCGGCGACGTAGATAGCACGATAGGTCGCAGCGCTCAGCCAACAACGCATTCAACATGAACTTCGATGATGGCAATCAGAACAACAACGACAAGAACAACGAGCTCCGTGTCCGCCCCGTCCGCAGATTCGACTTTGGGCCCCTACCCGTTTCAGGATTTGGTCCAGGCCTATTACGACTGCCGGCGCACCAAGCGCAGCAGCGACAGCGCGCTGGCTTTCGAGATCGACCTGGAGCGGAACCTGATCCAGCTGCACGACGACCTGATTGCCGGCACATACCGGCCAGGCCGATCTATCTGTTTCGTGGTCACCCGACCGAAAGCCCGGGAAGTCTGGGCAGCAGCCTTTCGGGACCGCGTCGTCCACCACCTGCTGTACAACCATGTGGCACCGCGCTTCTACGCCAGCTTCATAGCGGACAGTTGTGCATGCATCCCAGGGCGCGGCACACTGTACGCCGCCACACGGCTTGAGTCGAAGATCCGCAGCGCCTCGCAGAACTGGTCGAAACCGATCTTCTACCTCAAGTGCGACCTGGCAAACTTCTTCGTGGCCATCGACAAGGCAGTTCTGCGCAAGCAACTGGAGGCCAGAATCACCGACCCCTGGTGGCTGGCCCTGGCCACACAGATCCTCATGCACGACCCGCGTGAAGACTACGAGACCCGCAGCCCGGCCCACCTGTTCAATCGGGTGCCGCAGCACAAGCGCCTGGTTGCGCAGCCCGCTCACCTCGGCCTGCCGATCGGCAACCTGTCGTCGCAGTTCTTCGCGAACGTCTACCTCGACGCCCTGGACCAGTTCGCCAAGCACCAGCTGCGGGCCAAGCACTACATCCGGTACGTCGATGACTTCGTGTTCCTGCATGAGTCACCGCAGCAACTCAACCAGTGGCTGGTCGAGGTTGAAGCGTTCCTGCCCAGGCTCGGCGCTAAGCTGAACCCCACGAAGACGATCCTGCAGCCCGTGGATCGCGGCGTCGACTTCGTTGGTCACGTCATCAAGCCCTGGCGACGAACAACCCGCAAGCGATCCCTAGCCCAGGCACTGAAGCGCACCGCCGCAGCGCCCGCCGAGGATCTGCGCGAGACCGCCAACAGTTACTTCGGCCTGCTCAGCCAAGCCAGCCACAGCCAGAAGGATCGCGCCGCCCTGGCGAATGTCGTGCTAAAGCGCGGCAACACGGTCAACTCAGCACTGACCAAGACTTACCAGAAGGGTTGATTTTGGTCACTCATCGCCCAGCAATCAGCTTGGCTCCAAGTTCTCGGCCGGCGACCTGCGCCAGGCCGCGGTCAACATAGGTTCGGTCACCCGCAACAACCGGCACCACCACTTCACTACCGCGTTTCACCTCGACGTTGATACGCCAGGTCTCCCGGCCTTCCTCGTCCTTGACGCACTCCATGTAGTTCCAAACCTGAAAGCCTTCGATCTCATCGTAAATATCGTGCTTGGTCATGGTCCTGCCCATTTAGAGGAAGGCGCCATCGTAGCACCACACCGCCCGGGCATGGCCCGGCAAGGACTCCCCATGCCTACAGAAAACAAAACCATCGGCCAGCAGCGCCTGGACCGGATCATCGCTGCGAATGAATTCCTCAGGGTGATCGCCAACTGCGGCCGGTGCTTCTTTCGTAACCAGGGCGCTGGGCACGATGCATACCTCGCTCTCAATGGCCGCCGCAACATCGTCTGGCTGTTCGATGACTACACCGGGGCCCGCATCAACGTTACGAGAGAAGGCCCGTGGGATGGCTTCTCGCACGGCGGCACACTGAAGAGCCTGGCTGGGTCTATCGGTGCGTTCGTACTCACTGGCAAGACGATGCGATACGGGTATTTCCAACCCGTGATGGATAACGGTTTCGAGAATCCGTGGGGCTATGGCGACGACATATTGATTGTTCGCGATGAAGGCGTGCGCCTTGGCTTGATCCGCAAGCCGGAAGAGCAAAAGGAGGCAGCATGAAGCGCATCTACCTCAGCGGCCCCATGACCGGCCTGCCCGGCCTCAACTTCGCCGCCTTCCACGCCATAACCACTAGCCTGCGCGCCGGCGGCCACACCGTCACCAACCCCGCCGAGATCAACCCAGACGGCGGCACCTGGAACGACTGCATGCGCCGCGACATTGTCGCCCTGATGGACTGCGACACCGTGGCCACCCTGCCCGGCTGGGAGCATTCAAAGGGTGCCCGCCTGGAAGTCCTGATCGCCGAACGCCTCGGCATGACCGTGGTGAATGCCCATGATCTGGTTACATCTCACCCGATAAATATCTAGGCGGATAAATTCTTAATAAGAGCGCGCGCGCCCGTTTCTAACTCTTTATATTGAGACGTAATCTCTTTCCCACCTCTAGCTGTTTCCTTTACCAAGTTCAAGTAACGCCTAAGCCTCGGGCTCTCGTCCTCGAAAACAATATAAATCATCTTTTCAAACCATTCGGTAACAGAATCATCCAAATCAGAGGGGCGCGTAGCAAACCTAGAAATATCTTCATCACTGAGTATTTCACACATATTGCTCCATGCGTAATTCAAGCTTTTCGAGTGCTGCCACCACAGCTCCATTCCAAAATCCTTCATCACCTCGCTTGGATCATCTTCAAGCGCCTCACTGCTTAAGGAGTTCATCAATTGATCTCGAACAGATATCACAAAGCGCCTGATGAAATCAGAGTCACTAGTCATATCCCTTAGCTCTTTGATCATTCGATATTTTTCTGCATGCTTAAACTGCGTGCGCCATGAATTTAATGCATATACAGCAGTGAGTGCAGCCCCAATTGTAGCTAAGCTTGAAAGAGCTCCAAGGAATGCAATAAAGCTCACCTCACCCGACTTCGTAAAAATAAAACCAAATACAACTCCAGCACAAAACAATAAACAACAGTAGCAAAAAATTACATAGCTGTTCGTTCTGCTCATTTTATTTCCGCCATGTTACTTAAGACTGAGAGCTTAACCTACAAACCCCTCCCCCTTCAAAGTCAGCCGCTATAGCGGCAAGGACACCCCATGTACGCAACGAAACTCACCCTGCTCATAACGGCCATTGTGTTGTACGTGGCGGGGTCCACCTTCTGGTTTTTCTGGCAGGTGCCGGAGCTGCTCTCCACCGGTACCGACCAACACCTGATCGCAGCATTCGCCGGCACCGTTGCCTGGATGCTGCTCACCTTCGGTTTCATCATCCACATCATCAAGACAGCGCGGCCTACAGCGGGCGGCGGGAGGTAGACATGGACGACATTCAGTTTCTGTCGCATGAAGATGTCTGTGAGCTCACAGGCGCCAAGACAAAAGCCGGGCAGATACTTGTCCTGTCCCGAAATGGCATTCGCCACACCATCAAACGCAATGGCTGGCCATGCGTGCTCTCCGCATCACTACTAGTTGGAAAACATGACCGGCAGCCTGAGAAAGTCGAATGGCAGCCTCGGATGGGAATTCAATAAATGGCAAGACGACCCACTAACCCCGGCAGCATTCCCCGGTTGAGAAAGCGACTGCGCCCCGGGGGAAGGGTTTATTACTACTACGACGCAGGTGATAAGCCGCGCCGGGAGATCGCTCTAGGATCTGACTACGGTGCCGCAATTGTTGAGTATGCCCGGCTTGAAAAGAGCCGGGCCGCCAATGCAATCGTCGCCCAGGTGCTGACATTTGAGTACGTAGCGAACAAATACATGGATGAAGTGGTACCTACAAAGTCCATGGCCACCCAGAAAGACAACATTCGCGAGCTGAAGCAACTGCTGGTCTTCTTCAATGACCCACCCGGGCCGTTAGAGGCAATCGAGCCGAAGCATGTTGTTCAGTACCTCCGCTATCGGTCGAAAACGGCAAAGGTGCGAGCCAATCGGGAAAAGGCTCTACTCAGCGCAATATGGAACTTCGCGCGCCAGAGCGGCTATACGTCACTCGCAAACCCTTGTGCTGGCATCAAAGGGAACAAGGAGACCGGCCGGGACACCTACGTCGAAGACGAGATGCTCGCTGCGGTGTACCTGCATGCGGACCAGCCACTCAAGGATGCACTAGATCTGTTCTACCTCACCGCCCAGCGCATTGGTGACACGCTGAAGATGGACGAGCGCGACTTACTCGATGGTCAGCTGCTCATCAAACAGGGAAAGACCAGTGCGAAGCGCAGGATAGAGGTTGTTGGTGAGCTGAAGGTGGTCATTGACCGTATTCTTGAAAGGAAAAAGGGGCACAAGATTCGATCAACCAAGCTCGTTGTAATGGACAACGGCCAGGCGATGACGGCGAGCATGCTCAGGGGAAGATTTGACGCGGCCAGGTTGAAGGCCGGGATTGAAAAGTCTGCGTTTCAGATGCGCGACCTGCGCGCAAAAGCTGCAACGGACAAGGAGGAATCGACAGGCAGCATCCGTGATGCGCGAGACCAACTGGGGCATACAACTGTCGGAATGACAGAGCAATATATTCGGCGCCGTAAGGGCCTGAAAGTGCTTCCAACCAAGTGAAAATCCGTTCCGCAATTAATTTGGCACCCTTGAAAACAAAGGCCTTCAAGGCCTCGTTTTCAAAACAATTGCGGGCCGGATACGACGATAACTTATTGATTTATATACCTTTGAATGCGGACTTAAAATCCCCCGCTCGTAAGGGCGTCCCGGTTCGATTCCGGGTTCGGGCACCACAGATATCAAGGGCTTGCATGATGAACTTCATGCAGGCCCTTATCTTTTCTGCTCCGCAATTTTAGACTCTGCTCCGCAACTCCACTCCCCACGGCGTCCTGCCGCCCGAACACGAACTACCAAATTACCCACGATTCGTGGCGCTTGTCGTATCGCCGCGTTCGGCCAATTGCTGCCGATTGTATAAGAGCAGTACACCTCTAAATGTCCGACTCAGAGACAGCGCCATTGCGTGTAGCTCGGAATTGAGACGGAGCGAGTGCACTGACCGAGATGGCGCCGTTTAAGGGCGCCCTGTGAACGCCCAAGCCGGCAACGCTGATCGTGGTCAGGCTCCGAGCAGTGGGAAGACGCCTCGCGACGATGATCAGCAACCATGTTTAGATAAGTGCAGCCAGTACGAAGATGGCACGCTAGCCGGTTGTAGAGAACGGGCATAGTCGTGTTTCTCATCCAGGCTTTCAGCGATGAAATGGATGAGCTTTAAAGAAATGAATAAAATGAAGCTTGATTCGGCGCGAAAAATTGCAGACTTCGACCGCAGACTCTTGAATGGCAGTGCCACGCAGTCAGTTAATAGGAATGCGTGGTATTGCCTTGCTGGTCGAGCAGTTAACTTATTAGGTTTAACTGAATGCGAGTGGTCACCTATTTTTTAATCGTAGTGTGAAGCTTGCGCACATAATTTGTAATCAAATCAACGACCTCAAAGGCGGCCTCTTTACTGACGGGCTTTCCAGTGTCATGGGCAAAGTTATTTGCTAGCTCTGCTATTCGCCCAAGCTCTGCTCGAGCTTTTTCATCCTTCCCGCGCTTCACAACAGTAATCAAGTCCCCCAAGAGCATCCCTGAATAGCCTTTAGTAACCTCAAGCCCGGCATAGCAGCATTCCACCTTAAGTACGAACTCGAACACCCGGCGCGCCGTGACGACTCTCGCAGATATTTCGTCCCTGTCTCGCAAGTTCAGATCATGTAAAGCACTTGAAACTTTCTCCAGTCTAGCCAAACACTGCTCACAGTTGAACTTGTATAAAATAAACCTTGAATCATAAGAACTAATTCCGGTTTTCTTAGGGATTAAGGCAAGTGAATAGATCGGTGTACAGTGGAAATCGATAAATTCCAAGACCCCCGACTTCCGCCGCAGAACCCTTTTTTCAAAGAAGCTCCCATCTTCATAATGAAATTCATCAGCATCATTTGAATACAGAGCTCTAATTTCCTTTTCTGTCTTTGAATAGGAGTTAATCAAAAATATAGCGGCCTTAGGGCCTGCGATAGGTTTTATAGAATCGACATAAAGCGCCAGCGCATGTCTATCTCCAGGAAAGACAAACTCACGGACCTCCTTCTCTTCAGCCCGTTCTTCTTTATCGCGGTAATCATGCCAAGTGAGATCCAGCAGCCCATCATCCGAAAGCTCGTACTTCTCAATGACATCCCAATTAGCAGTGTCAAGAAAGTCGACAATAACCAACCCTTTAGTTAGTTTAAGCAATTCATCGAAAAACGCTCGTATATCTGCCTTGTCAAAAATCCCTTCCGGCGGCATTTTATCGGCAATTGACTTAAATATTGCTGCGCTGTCATTGAGGTAGTGCACCGTATCTGATCCCTAAGTGGTAAATGAACAGTCGAGCGATAGTAGCACGGAGCTATCAACGCGAATGGCCTGCGCACCTCACTATTTATCAAGTACGGTACACCAAAAATCGTACATGGAGCCTGAATTGTTCGTAGGTGTGTACCTCCGAGCATCGACAACTGATCATGACGCAAACTGAGCGCTCGAATCCTTCGAGTCGGACACGGGGGTGGTTGTCTCGGCTTATATCGAGGTCGAAGGTTGTCTTGTGGTCGATTGCTGCCCCTGTCGAGAGGCAGCTAACGGCCATTAGTCGCCGTTCGTCACTGTCAGCTATCAGCCATTAGCTGTCGCTCGCAAAAGTGTCTACTGGCTCTACAATGCCTGGGGTGAACGTCAATGCAAAATCTCAAGCGATGATAGTTGGCTTCATCAGTTCGACACTTAGTTTCGTCGGGCAGACGATATTCGTGATAGTGCAATACAGCAGCTTTCAGATCAGTCATTTCATAGAATCCAGTAAACAAAGTGCATTTCAAACCAGCCCGCGACTGCCGGCATAAGCAACTACCACCTCGTTCAAAGCGTCGCTAAGGGTACAGTTGTCACCATTGCTCAGCGCTACTTCGAGACTATCCATGTACCCCAACAGTTGAATTTGAACCTGTTGTGCGAATTCAGGACTGACTTCCTGATCCTCATAAAACAATACATATGCACGGCAAAACTCACCGATCACGAAACACATCGCTGCCTGCTCGGGCACGGTGCGAATAATTTGCTCGCATTGGACGCGAACGCGTTTGAAAGCATCGGTCCCCGGCAAAGCGTTGCGAAACTCTTGGACCACAGATGAAAAACTCATGAAGGGCTCCTTGTAAAAAGCGCTGATGGGATACAGTTAACGATCGAACGAAAGACGCTGGCCATGAAGGCCCGACAGTACTTCTGTGCCGTCCCAGACCCGTTGCCCATTAACGAAAGTGCTAACGATGCTCGATGAAAAGGTATTGCCCTCAAACGGACTCCAGCCGCATTTGGACAAGACTTCGGCGCGCTGGACGCAGTGCTGCCGTCGGGGATCAACCAGTACTAAGTCGGCGGCATAACCTTCACGCAAGAAGCCACGACCGCTCACCCCGAACAACCTGGCGGGGGCATGACTGACCGCTTCGACCACTCGCTCCAACGTCAACTCATCAGCGAACACCCGTTCCAGCGCAACTTGCAGGGCGAACTGCACCAACGGCACACCTGATGGTGCTTTTTGGTAAGGGGCATTTTTCTCTTCGAGCAAATGAGGTGCATGGTCGGTTGCCAACACGTCAATGCGCCCTTCGGCCAGCGCCCGTACGATCGCCAATCGATCGTGCTCGGTCTTGACCGCCGGGTTGCACTTGAGCTTCATCCCAAGGTGCTGGTAATCGCGGTCGTTGAAGTGCACGAAATGCACGCAGGTTTCCGCAGTAATGCGCTTATTCGCCAACGGTCCGGGCTCGAACAGTTCCAGTTCCTCGGCGGTGGAGATGTGCAACACATGCAGTCGTGCATTGTGTTTACGCGCCAGGTCGATGGCCAACCGGGTCGATTTGATGCACGCCTCGCGGGAGCGAATCAGCGGGTGTAAGTGCGCGGGTATGCTTTCGCCATAACTGCGCAGAGCCTTTTTCAGATTGTCCTCGATCATCGGTGAGTCTTCACAGTGGGTGATGATCGTTACCGGCGAATCTCGAAAGATGCCGTTCAATACCGCTGGATCATCCACCAGCATGTTGCCGGTGGATGCCCCCATGAACACCTTGACCCCAGGTGTACTTTTGGGGTCGATAGCGCGAATCGCCTCCAGGTTGTCGTTGCTCGCCCCCATGTAAAAGGCGTAGTTAACCACCGATGATTTCGCCGCGATTGCGTACTTGGCTTCCAGGGAGTCGCGATCCAGTGCCGGTGGCCGGGTGTTGGGCATCTCCATGAAGCTGGTGATGCCGCCTGCCGCGCAAGCGCGAGACTCGCTGGCGATGTCAGCCTTTTGGGTCAGTCCCGGTTCGCGGAAGTGCACCTGGTCGTCGATCATCCCCGGCAGCAACCACAGCCCGGCGGCATCGATCACCTGATCCCCAGCACACGGTTCGATGGACGGTGCGATCTGTGCGATCAGGCCGTCTTCGATGCGCAGGTCACTGCAAAAGCGCTGGCCTTCGTTAACCAGTGTGGCATGACGGATCAGCCAGGATTGAGGTGGGCGTGTCATAGCGTCAGCTCCTGTGTGGTGTGGTAAAGCACCTCGGTGGCCTCGATGAAGTCATCGAGTTCCATCGCCTCGTAAGGATTGTGCGAACCATGCTGATTACGGATGAAGAGCATGGCGCTGGGGATTCCGGCGTTGGCGAAAACCGCAGCGTCATGCCCTGCACCACTCGGTGTCAGGACGCCTTCCCAGCCATGCTCGCGGGTCATGCGCACAAAGGCGTTGACCCAGGGTTCATGCATGGCTGCCGGTCGCGTATCGATGCGTTTATCGAATTCGAAACGTACCTGGCGGAGTTCCTCGATCTGCCGGATTTCGGACTGGATCAAGGCATGGAAGGCTTCCAGCGTAGGTTGATGCAGGCTGCGGATTTCCAAACTGAAGTTAACTTCGCCAGGAATGCGCGAGACTGCGTGATGAGCAGCATTTGTGCCGAGGGTGCCAACCGTGACCACCAGGTCGCGGCCGTCTTCCAACCACTCGCCCCACAAACGATCGATGCGCGTGACTAGTTCGCTGACGGCAAACACCGAGTCATGTCGGTCTTCTCGGGATACCGCGCCGGAGTGGCCGTCCTCGCCAAGGCAGCGCACCAGGTTGTGCCGTAGATTGCCGCGGATACCGGGCACGATGCCAATGGCCTGGCCCATTTTCTCCAGGGACTCGGCCTGCTCGATGTGCACTTCCAGATAGCCGGCGAACTGCTGGCGATCAATCAACCATTGCTCGCTGCGGATCGAATCGAGGTCAGCGCCTACCGCCTGCATGGCCTCGCCCAAGGTTTTTTTACTGAATCGGTTGACCAGCGCGAGATCGGTGGATGTGAGCCCACCCATCAACGCTCGTGAACCCATGTAGGATTTGCCAAACCACGCGCTCTCTTCACCACGCAGGCCCAGCACGCGAATCGGGCGTTGGGTTCGAACTGCTTGCTGATCAAGTCGGCACAGACACAACAGTCCCGCGACGACACCCGCCAGACCATCGTAATTACCGCCCTGGGGCACTGAGTCCAGATGGGAGCCAATCCAGATGGCTGGCTGCCCGTCATCATCGGCTCGTTGAAAAATTACGTTGCCGGCACGATCGCTGTGAACCTGCAAACCGTTGTCGCGGGCAAACTGCGACAGGTAGGCAATCGCTGCGTTTTCGCCAGCGCCGTAGCTCTCACGAGTGATGCCGATTTCCGGGGCGCTGGACAGCTCACCGATTTCGTTGAACATGCGCTGGGCTTGTTGTTTCCAAAGAGTACTCATGGCAAGGCTCCAAAGGCAGCAGCCGGCGAATCGTCAAGGATGCCGATCAGCGAGCTCAAGCGGGTAATACTCTTGCGCCGGCAAAACACTTCAAGTTCGTTGACCATCAGATTCATGGTCTTGGGATGAATGAAGGTCGCGGTGCCGACCTGTACGGCACTGGCACCGGCATAGATAAACTCCAGCGCGTCATCGGCGGTGCTTATGCCGCCGCAGCCGATCACTGGAATTCGCAAGGCCTGGGCGCACTGATAGGTCAATCTCACCATCAAGGGCTTGATCATTGCGCCGGAGATCCCGCCCATGAAATTGCCCAGCCGTGCCCTACCTTTTTCGATGTCGATCGACAGTCCGAGCAAGGTATTGCCGACCACCACCGCGTCCGCACCTTCGTCCTGGGCGGACAACGCAATGTCAACGATGTCGCCGGCGTTGGGTGTCAGCTTGACCCATAGCGGCAGTGAGGTGCTGGCGCGCATCAATTTGACCACTTGTCGCGTAGTGTCGGCGTGCATGCCGAACGACGCACCATGGGCTTCGAGGTTGGGGCAGGAGATGTTCGCTTCGATACCAGCCACGCCAGGCTCGTCACTCAATCGTGCCGCCAGTTCGGCAAAACCTTGGGCGGTCGGCGCCGAGATACTGACAATCAGCGGCGAATCGAAGTCGCGATAGAACGGCACCACTTTTTCGATAAACAGGTCGGCGCCTTTGCTCGGGATGCCGATGGCATTCATCATGCCATCGGCCAGTTCGCAAACCCTAGGCATTGGGTTGCCTGTGCGTTTCTCGCTGGTGACGGTCTTGGTCACCAAGGCGCCAAGGCTGTTGAAATCCAGCAGATGAGCGAGTTCTTCGGCGAAGGTGCCTGACGCGGGCATCACCGGGTTCTTCAGGCGCAAGCCGCTGATGTTTACGCTTAAATCGATCATTCCAACACCTCCGCCAGGTCGAACACTGGGCCTTCCAAACACACACGTTTACCGACTTTCAAACCATCGACTTCAAATACGTCCACGCAGCACTGGCACATGCCAAGACCGCAAACCATTTGCTGCTCGAGAGCGACTTGACCTGCGAGATCCAACTCGCTCGACAAGCGTTTGAGCAAGCGAGTCAGACGTTTCGAGCCGCAAGTGAACAGGGCGTTGCTGCCTTGGTCGGCAATCACCTTACGTAACAGGGTTTCAATGTTTTCCATCGAACTGCTGCCGTCCTCATCCAATACGCTGATAACTTCCGCACCCAAGGAGGCGAAGCGTTCGCGCGACAGCAGGCTTTTTTCGCTACGGGCGCTTAGCACCGCGGTCAGCTTGATCCCCAAGGCATGGGCCGCTTCAGCCAACGGTGCCAGTGTCGCCAAGCCTACGCCCCGGGCAACAATGGTCATGTGCTGCCAGTTCGGGTCAAGGTCGAAGCCTTTGCCCAATGGGCCGAGAATTTCCAGGGTTTGCCGTTCGACAAGGGTTTCCAGGCCGAAGGTGCCTTTGCCGGTGACCTTGTACAGAAACTCGACTTGGCCAGTGACCGGGTCGGCTTTGTAAGTGCTCATTGGCCGGCGGAAGAAAGGTTTGTTTTCGCCTTCGCTAGGGCACAGCAAGTTGAAGAATTGCCCTGGATGCGAATGGCACGCCGCGCCATCGGCTTGCAGGACCAGACGTTTGTATTCGTCGTTGACCCATTCGTTGGACAGCACCACCGCCACCGTATCGTTCGGCGGTGTGATGGCGACGGCCTGACAGCAGCTGGTAATCCCGGTCATTTTGAAAGCCCTCTGTGTTCTTGTTTTAGCGTTTTGTCTAATTTTTGATATATCAAAACCAAAATAGAAGCAACGCCGCCCGTAAAGCGGGCAGCGTCGCGGCTTCAAGCTTCGTTTCTAAGCTAAATTTACGCCTTTAAAAATCACTCGTCTAATTTTTGATACGATTTTTGCAATATTTTAGAACTCCTGTCGGCCCGTCTTATGTACCTACTTTTGCTGCGCAGTGATTGGGTTCGCCAGCCCTGCTTCACCGCTGTCACCCTGACTGCGTGGCAACAGCAACAGAGTGGCGGCCATCGCCAACAGGTAGATAGAGGCAAGTAGCATGATTGCTGCCGAAAACGAATAAGCTAAAGCAATCGCTCCCACTACCAGCGGCCCGAATCCACCGACCCCGCGCCCGACGTTGAACAATACGTTTTGCGCGGTAGCCCGGACTTGAGCTGGATAGAGATCCGAGATCAAAGCACCATAGCCACCGATCATGCCGTTGACGAAGATGCCCATCACCACGCCGGCAAACAGCATGCTGATTGGGTCAGTCAGGTTGGCATAAACCAACACCATACCCGCCGCGCTAGCCTGATAGAGCAAAAATATCCGCCAGCGCCCGAAGCGGTCAGCCAGTTGGCCGAATAACCAGATGCCGAAGGCCATCCCCACCACCGTAGCAGCGGTCCAAGTACCGGATGCTGTCAGCGAGAATCCGAACTGGCGCGAAAGGTAACTGGGCATCCAGATCATGATCCCGTAGTAACCGAAATTCTGCACTGAGGTTAGTACCATCACGCCGATGCTGGCTTTGGTGGTTGGCACATCCTTGAATAGTTGTCCAAAGCGCTGGGTAAAGGAGATTGGGTTTACTGTGGCTTTGACGAACTCTTCCGGCTCGCACATCGTGTGGCGAATCACGAAGGACAGCAGCGCCGGTATAAGTCCGACCAGGAACATCCCGCGCCAGCCGATATGCGGTAGTAGCAATGGCGTCAACAGCGCCGCAGCCAAAACACCTGCCTGCCAGCCCATACCGACATAGGACGATGCGCGGTTACGCTTGTTGGCCGGCCAAGTTTCGGCGATCAACGCCATGCCGATGCCGAACTCGCCGCCCAGGCCAAACCCGGCGAGTGTGCGGTAGATCAGCAAATCCCAATACCCTTGGGCCAGCGAGCACAGACCGGTGAAAATCGAGAACACCAGAATGCACACGCTGAGCATTTTGACTCGGCCGTAACGGTCACTGAGTTGGCCGAATATTAGGCCGCCGGCCACGGCGCCGAGCAAGGTCCAGGTCACCAGCGAACCGGCCTCGGAGGTGGTCAGCCCCAGGCCAAGGGTGATGGCCGGTAACATGAAGCCTAGGATCAGCAAATCAAACCCGTCCATGGCATAACCGGTGACACTGGCAATCAACGCCTTGCGCGGTGACGCATCCGCCTTGGCGGGGCTTGAATCGTTGTGAGTCTTCACAGTCATTACCTCTTATTGTTATTTCTTGTTGATGCAGATGAACCGTGATTCGGATCATCCACCTGACTCATCCCTGGAAGGAAGCAGCGCCGTCCTTCATTCCGCCGGAGCGAAGCGCTGAGTCTACGAACAAATGAGACACATTGTCTAATTTTTGATACTGGCTAGGCGAAAAATTAAGACCTCCGGTCTAAAGGTGCCATTCCAAGTTGATCGATAACGCATCGACATCCGTACCCGGGCCACTCTCGTTGCCAAATTTGTTGCGCCAGTACTCGTAGCCCGGACCGATCCACAGCACATTTTTCTCGCCCCACCCCAACTGCCCGACATCCAGCATCAATGAAGTGCGCATCAACTGCTCGGCGGCCGTTGGGCGGTTCTGATAGTCGTCGCCTTTTTCACTGCTATAGGTGTAAAAGCCCTGGAACTTGAGGGGTAGTGGGCCTGCCATGAACGGCACACCCCAGGTGAGATTGAATTGGAGGAACGGGTCGAACAACAAGTCGGTGTGATTGCCGGGTTTGCCGCACACATTCAAGCCGCAGTGGTTCCATTCCCGAGCATAAAGCACGCTGGCATCGAGAAAACCGGCGGGCAAGGCGAACTTGAGCGTTGGGCCAAACACCAGCAGGCGCTTTTCGGAAGCAAACTCGTTGTTCTTGGTGTTTAGATCGAAACCAGTGGTCAGGGCCACGTCCTTGACCGGGCCGAACGCCAGCGACTTGTCAAACACCTTGCCGTATTGCAACTGGTTACGATATGTCAGGTAAAACTCGGTGGCACCGGTGCCACCGCCTTTGGCAGGGTCAGTGCTGTCGGACTTGAATACATCAAGGTTGATGAAGTTCTGTCCCCGCCGATAGCTACTGACATGCGTCACTTGCAGAATGTTCTTTGCCACGTCTTTGCTTTTGCCGGGATCGGTGTAGTGCTCACTGTAGCGGTAGCCGATCAACGTGTCGCTGAAGCCAGGCGCCGCCAGCACGCTAGGCCCCAGTAAGGCGAGTGACAACAACAGCAACGAAGGAGTAGCGGTTGAATAACTCATGGAAGTGCTCCGTATTTTTATTGATTTGGAGGCGTAAAAGGTCGCGCATTCAGAGTTACCTGTTGACGGCCTCACATCTTTTTTCAGGTGCAGCAAGGTCAGGGATTATGGTGAATGAGATTCTCCGGGAGCTTTTTCGAGCGTAACGAACCCCGCCGCGCTTCAAGAAGAGCCACCGAATTCATGGTTTTCAATCTGGGTGAAAACGTTTTGCCACCGAAAATCATCCCGGATGATAGGTTCGACAAGGGAACTTAGGGTGGGATATTCATGGACATGGGCGCACCTTTTTTGTATTTTTTAGACGAGCGATTACTTTTCGTCTAAATATTGATACTTTGAAGTCGTGACAACGTCAACAGATTCCTTATTTGGGTCGCGTGAACGGCTCGTATTGTCAGTTCAGGAGTGATTGGAGCAGCGCTTTTCACTTACTGGGCATCAGCATTTTGGAGTAGCAGTGAGCCAAATCGACTACCAAGCCATCGGTGAGCGTCTTCGGGCATACCGCATCGGTCGCCAATTGAACGCCGATCAGGTAGCCGAGAAACTCGGTATTTCCCGTGCGGCGGTCTATCGCCTGGAGTTAGGGAAAATCGTCAAACTCGAAACCCTGGATCGACTGGCTCAGTTACTAAAGGTGTCCTTGACCAGCCTGCTGGGGTCCGACACCGAATACTTCGACAATGCGCTGGGTTACTTCGAACGTATGCGCCAACTGGAAGCGCGTTCGGTGCGCATTCAGTCATATTTCGACCCGTTTTCCTACCTTCTGACCTCACCCGCTTACACTGAACTGTTCAAGACCATGCTCGACGAAGCCAGACCGGAGAATTTCGACATCTCTCAGGCAGCCATGCAGGCGCAAATTCTTGAGATTCTCAACGAACGTAAGGCGACCTTTTCAAAACAGAAATTTGAAGTGCAGTCGATCATCAGTCTGCGCCAGATTGAGCGTTACTTGCACATCGGTCTCGTCGGTCGGCTCGATCTGCCACCCAGCGTAAGGATGGAGCGCTCACTGCTGGCGCGACGCGAAGTCGAGCACCTGATTGACAAGATCGGTAGCGAAGGCTCGCGATTCAATATTTACCTGATCGACGAAACCCTGCCCAGTGCAACCTTCCAGATTTTCGAGCAAGCGCACACCAGCTATGTCGCTGTCAGCCCCTATCGCCTCGGCGAACTGCCCAATATTCACACCGGCATCGCCAGCGTAACCTCGTCTCCCGAGGCCGTTGAAATGTACAAGTCAATGACCTACCGTTTGCTTGAGCGCGCACATTCGGGTGAAGCTGCAAAGCGTGAGCTGAGCAAACTGTTGGCTAAACTATAGCCAGGAACGGGCCTTACACCGTTATCCAGTGTCAAATTCAATGATGTAAGCCAGTTCAAACGTTTGCTGCTTGGAATTTGGCCCTACGGTCATGCGACTCCAAGCGAGGAAGCGTTCAACTTGAAGTCATCAAACACATACGTTTTATGCGGACTGGCCCGCACATTCAACATGGTTACAACGCCTTCCACCTAGGCCGCCACCTCTAACTCAAGTGCGTAAATCGAGCCGGCATATTGCGCTCTCTGCACGTCTGCAAAACGGCAGTTGAACTCGTCCTTTAAATGTCCGCTATTGGCTGAGGCTGTGTAAAACCGTTTTTGAACGCGAGACGTACTAAGAGGCAGACTGGAAATCTTGCATCTGCGCAAAACAAACAACTGCTGACGTACCAAAAAATTTCAGATTTAACGTAAACGCGCGTACCTCATTTTTGACTAAACTTTTTTACACACTCTGGGTCGGGAGGGGACGTTCCTTTGAGCAGGTTGCTAATCCCCAACTGCTACGCTGTTCACTCCAACGAGGAACACCGATGCAGAACTCAGATCTGCTCCCTTCCCTGTTGTCCAAAATTAACGAAAACCAACTCGCCCTTGAGGCAGCCATCATGGAGCTTACGAACTGGGTTGAGCAGCAAGGTGGCACAGAAATAGCCGACAACGTTCGCGACGCGTTGGATTCATGTTCGACCAGTTGCTGGGAACAGATTGTTACAGCAAGCTCAATCCGCTCGCCCCACCTGAAGGAACTGAAATCACATGAAGGATCAACCCAGCCCTATCCCCCTGGTTATCCTTGACGTTCAAGACGCCATTGACCGCCCGAATTGGGACGGAAAAAATAATCCTGGGTACATGGCGGTAATCCAACGCCTTCTTGATCTATGGCGATCAAACGACTGGCCAGTTCTGCACGTGAAGCACGATGAACAAACTCCTACATCTAGTTATTACGTCCATGGCCCGTGGAATGGCATCAAGGAAGTCGTTGCCCCGATAAAGGGAGAAGTCGTCATCATCAAACACGAAAACTGCGCCTTCATTGGCACCGAGTTGGACGCCACTCTCAAAGGGATGAAAGCAAAGCAGTTGGTGCTAACGGGGGTCGTCATTCATAACAGCATGGATGCCACGGTCCGTGCGGGCAAAGCACTCGGATACAGCATCATTCTTCCCTCAAACGCCACAACTGCTGTGCCCGTCGTCGGGGCGAATGGAAAGACCTGGGACGCCAAAACTGTTTACGACCTAACCTTGGCAATACTTGGTGATGAATATGCCGATGTTATGTCATCGGACGAAGTGATCGCACAGTTCACGTAAGGCTAAGAGGCTTCCTTAACCACTCAGCCTCAGTATGAGGCACCCATTGATGCGATAACAGTCGATAGCGCCAGATGCAAAAAGCCCGGCGCTAGTTGGGCGGTTGGCTGCCACAGCGCAACTCGAAAGCTACTGATATCTCGAATGCTCGCACGCTGCCTTCAATCGTTGCATCGCATCCGGCGCCATAGGCGCGGTCATCATTGACCTGTAGGTCATGCACTCTTGAGTTTCGTGGGGCTTTGGAATATCAACGTAACTCGAAGCGCACCCCGCCAGCAACACCACCGCTACCGCCGCTATAAAAATCCGCATGTCGTTCCCTCTATGGTTTGGCGGGACTGTAGCACTTCTAGGACTACGTAAAAGCTCAGCCCCTAGTCGTGTTTTACCAATCACATGGATGTCCAGTAAGCTGCTCATTCAAACTGAACAAAGACGACTCGCGTGTAGCTACGGGTATTCATCACGCCCAGCAAAAACAGCGTCCTTTCTGCTGAGCCGTACGGGGTGTTGCCCGGCAGTCGATCCTCGATATGCGCAGAGAGCAGCATTTTCTCCATAAGCTGGAAGTTTGAAATTTCTATACCTCAAGTCACGCAGATTCCACTACCAAGTCTGTTAATGGAACCGCACAGCAGGTCAAGACATGATTGCTCAGTTGTTCTTCTGCAGATAACGCTGATGCACTTTGTTGGTCAACGAATCCAGAAACGACTCTAACTTTACATTGCCTACAAAACCCTGCCCGACATCCATAAGGTAATTGCACACCCGCTTGCTCAGCTTGAAGCAATAAAGGCTGCTGATTATCGCCTAAGAAGGCGACTCCATTGACCATCAGGTTAACGGACCTAAACTCAGCTTGAGGAACAATAGCAATATTGAACGTTTCTTGATGATAATGTGACTTAGGCACACCGAGTATCAATAATTCACGCTTAGCATATTTCATGAATTCATCAGGACCACAGGCAAATACCTGCCGCTCGTTTACCTTAGGAATCCCCTTGAGCAACTGAGTATCTAGGCGTCGCTTTGGCCCGCCCCATAACTCATCAGGCCGGGTTAATGCGATAATAATTTTTAGATTGGGGTTAACGCTCTGAAGATAATCAATCTCTGATTTAAAAGCTATGTCCTCCCGAGTACGGCATTGATAGTAGAGATAAATATCAATATGCCTTTTATTATCATAGAGGTAACGCAGCATAGAAATCATTGGTGTGATACCGCTGCCCGCAGCAAGCAATAAAAGCTTATCAGCAGTAATATCGAGATAGAATTCACCGGCAGGTGATTCGATAGCTAACTTGTGCCCCACCTGCAAGTGGTCATGTAACCAGTTCGAGACACGCCCATCGGGTGCTCGTTTTACCGATATTGCATATAGTCCCGCGCGTGAAGGTGTTGACGATAGCGTATAGCGACGCGTGAAATACTGACCGTCTATTTTAAGTGTTATAGGAAGATGTTGCCCTGGAAGGTATGAGGGGAGTAAATTGCCGTTTCCAGATTCAAACCAGAAAGTACAAATATCGTGAGAGACGTTCTCCCGCTTAACACAAATCAGACTTAGGCTTTTAGTGGTACTGGCGTTAAATACCTCCCGGGGCTTCTCTTCTAAAACCTCAATAAAATCTCCTACTCTAATCACTCCTTCGTTGAGGGCAACAAGATTATGCCCGAATTTAATATTTCCTTGTTCATCGCTTATGAATTCAGACAGTGTTTTTAACGGCTCTTTTTTTGCATCGAAGGTTGTGCTTTTCGGATCAATCGTTGTGAGAATACATCGCGTGCAGGGTTTAACTCCCTCAAAGATAACGGCACCAATACGAATTCGCTTCCAGCTATCTTCATCGAAAGCATTCGTTCCACTGACCACTAGATTAGGTCTAAAATGGGTCATTGAGACATTCTCAATGCTGCGCTCATTCAGCGCGGCCAAAGAGGCCTCACTGATGATAAGCAAAGGGTAACCGTCAGCGAAACTGATGTTAAATGGAATAGCCTCACGCGTTCTATTTGATTGTTCACCGGTATAAAGCAGTTGCACCGGGGCACTCAAAATAGCCGAAAACCATTGATTCGCCTCATCGGTAGTAGTAAAGGCAATAAAGTTATCCTTGAACACATTGGTGCCAGCCTCAAGCATCATAAAGTCTGAATACTTTAATACGAGACGTTTACATTGCGCACAGGTTAAATATAACCCCTCCGCAAATAGCGTAGCGGTTATATTAAGTAACTGCGGGAACTCACGGGCCGTTATCATCTCGCCATCTTCACGCGCCACCATAAAGCGGCGATCGAACGCAATCCCCTGCTTCTCAACCCACACTTGTGATTGGCTAATTCCACCAGTCGATTTAACAGGATAAAATGTTATCTCAGTTAAATAAGGTTTATTCGTCAAGATCACCTGATCCTCCGGATATTTTTAGGCCGATTTGAAATCTTCAGATCGAAGAGTAGTTTTCCAAGCTATATCCGCAGGATATGATTTCTTTCCTGAGCGCTAGGGAGGTCAAAACATCAACTTCTTTAATCCGGGGGTAGCAATATGAACTCTTTAGAATGACTTCATCTAAAAATGCGGGGTGACACATTATCTCAAGACTCATATCACCTCTCTTATCGGCATTCTCTAGTATTTGCAGGATAAGCGCCTCTGAAACGGCCTCTCCATAAAAACTGGAATCGAAATAATTGGTGGAGCGGGAAGTACTTACTTGAATATTAAATTTTTTAGCTTCAGTGCGATCTATCCGCAAAGGCAATGATTTGCTGCTTGCGAAGCTCTCAACCACGGGATAAATTTCTGGCAGCATATGCACAAAATGATGGCTGTCCAAATGTGTAGGGACCTTCCCAAAAACCTCTATGAACTTCTCAAATTGCGCATTTAATTCAACTGCTATCTCTGCGGGTTTCAGCATTCCCTTTTCTGCATATTCCCACAACCATTTACCTAGATCCCCGGCTTCATTAACCAGACTTTTCATAGCCGTTAACGGACGTCCATAGGTCAAAACAACGTGAAGCCCGACGCCTAAACCTGGGTTTTTCTGACTCAGTTCAGCTGCGTGTAACGCATAAGGAGAGGTAACCATGGCGGTTGTCGAAGTGACGATGCCGTTATTATAGGACTCAACTATCCCGTAGTTCTGGCCTTTGCTCATGCCAAAGTCATCGGCATTAACAATTAAGATTTTTTTCATTTTGCTCCTCTCGTCATTTTCAATACTCCTCTGAATAGCGGGCTAAAGCAGAGAAGCGGAGCCTAGGGAGGCCTTGACTTATCAGGGGTCAACAACTGATTTTTTGTATAAATCAACGTCTCCCTAAGGGAGATCTGAAGTAGTCCGCGTTTTTGATGCCGTCGTTGATTGAGGTCAAAAAAACGCTGCAACGCCATCCAATCTCAAAACACGCATTTATAGGCCCGACGGAAATTTCGGCGGTTTGGGCATACCACCCCTTTAAGCGCCCGCCCCGGTCTGCTGAGCACCGACCAAGCACTCAAGCGCCTCACCCAAGCCTGTGGCCTTGTCACCAATCAACAGGTGCCAAACGCCGCTTTCCAGTTGGCTGACACCTTGGCAACCCAGCGCAGTGAGATCAGCTTCGGACAACCCCGATTCATCCCCCAACTCCACCCGCAACCGCGTCATCGCCACCGCTTCCAACTGCCGCACATTCCCCCTGCCACCCAAAGCACTCAGCCATTTCTCGGCCTCCTGCACAGTCACCGCCACCTGCTTATCCAAGGGCACGACCGACACAGGTGCTCTGGCAACAAACGAAGGCATGGCCAACCGAATTTCATCAGCAATGCAATCCGCCATCGGCCCGACCACCACCTGCAAACTCCCGCCGCTCCCTGGCCGCACAACAGCTATCGCGCCGAGTGCCTTCAGCTCCGCGTCCACCGCCTTGTTGCGGTCGACCATGTCCAGGCGCAGACGGGTGGTGCAGGCGCCGACGCTGAGCAGGTTGGCGGCGCCGCCCAGGGCGCGGATATAGGCACTGGCCCGCTGGTTATCACTCATCGCTTCGGCCTGTACCACCTGGATATCTTCACGCCCCGGCGTCTTCAGGTTGAACCGACGAATGCAGTAGTTGAACACGCTGTAGTAGATCACCGCGTAAGCCAACCCCACAGGAAACACCAACCAGCCATTGGTGGACTTGCCCCAACCCAGCACCATGTCGATAACCCCTGCGGCGAAGGTAAAGCCCAGGTGGATATCCAGCATATTGGTGACAGCCATCGACAGGCCCGTCAGCACCGCATGGACCAGATACAGGAATGGCGCGAGGAACATGAACGCGAATTCAACCGGCTCAGTCACTCCGGTCAAGAACGAGGTCAGCGCCATCGACAGGAAAATCCCGCCCATGACTTTGCGGCGTTCAGGCAGGGCGTTGCGGTACATCGCCAAGCAGGCAGCGGGCAGGCCGAACAGCATCACCGGGAACATGCCGGTCATGAACTGGCCGCCTTTGGGGTCGCCCGCGAAGTAGCGGGCGAGGTCGCCAGTGACCACGGCGCCGGTCACCGGATCGGTAAAGGTGCCGAACACAAACCACGCCATATTGTTGAGGATGTGGTGCAGGCCAGTGACGATCAGCAGGCGGTTGACCACCCCAAACACAAACGCGCCGAGGCTGCCGCTTTCCATCAGCAGCACGCCGAAGCTGTCAATACCGTGCTGGATCGGCGCCCAGATCAAACCAAAGATCACCCCCAGTCCAACCGCACTGAACCCCGTGATAATCGGCACAAAACGCCGCCCGCCAAAGAACGCCAGGTACTCCGGCAACTTGATGTCCTTGAAGCGGTTATACAGTCCGCCTGCCATCAAGCCACTGGCGATACCCGCAAGCATGCCCATGTTGATGGAGGTGTCCATCCCCTTGAGGGTGGAGACCATCACCAGGTAACCAATCGCACCGGCCAAACCCGCCGTGCCGTTGTTGTCACGGGCGAACCCCACGGCGATGCCGATGGCGAAGATCAGCGCGAGGTTGGCGAAAATTGCCTGCCCGGCGTCGTGCATCACCGCGATGTTCAGCAGGTCGGTGTCGCCCAGGCGTAGCAGCAGGCCGGCGATCGGCAGGATCGCGATCGGCAGCATGAGTGCCCGGCCCAGGCGTTGCAGGCCTTCGATGAAATGTTGATACATGGCATGTCTCCTTTTGTTGTTGTTATCAGCTCAGCGGCCAGTGGTGTTGACAGGCTTGGCGGACGGCTTTGGCACTGCTCAGGTCGAGCAGGCCTTGGCTCAGTTGCCGGCATTGCGCCGCGTCCAGGTGGCGGACGCGGTCCTTGATTTCACCGATCTGCGGCGAGCTCACCGACAGCTCGCTGACGCCCAGACCGACCAGCACCGGGGTGGCCAGCGGGTCGGAGGCGAGGGCTCCGCACACGCCGACCCAACGCCCGTGCTTGGCCGCACCGGCACAGGTCTGGGCGATCAGCCGCAGCAGCGCCGGGTGCAACGCATCGACCCGCGCGGCGAGGCCGGCGTGGTCGCGGTCCATGGCCAGGGTGTACTGGGACAGGTCATTGGTGCCAATGGACAGGAAGTCCGCGTGCTTGGCCAGTTGCTCGGCCATCAACGCAGCGGCGGGCACTTCGATCATCACTCCTAGTTCGGGGCGCTGGGTCAGTTCCAGCTCTTTGCACAGCTCATCGAAGCGCTGGCGGATGTGCAGCAACTCGTCGACTTCGCTGACCATCGGCAGCAGGATGCGGCAACGCGCCAGCGGGCTTACTTGCAGCAGGGCACGCAGTTGCTGGTCGAGCACCTCAGGGCGGACCTGAGCCAGGCGAATACCGCGCAAGCCCAACACCGGGTTGGTTTCGACCGGCAGCGGCAGATAATCAAGCTGCTTATCGCCGCCCACATCGATGGTGCGGATGATCACGGACTTGTCGCCCATGGCATCCAGCACAGCTTGGTAGGCCTGGCGCTGTTCCTGCTCATCCGGCGCGGTGCGGCGGTCGACGAAGAGAAATTCGGTGCGCAGCAGGCCGACGCCATCGGCGCCGCTCTCAAAAGCAACCTGGGCTTCGGCGCTGGAGGCAACGTTGGCGGCCACTTCGATGGTCGTGCCATCAATGGTGTTCGCCGGCTGTTGGGCCTGGGCCTGTTGCTGTTGGCGACGCAGCTTCTGTGCGTCGCGAATCTGGTGCACTTCGGCGCGGCGTGCTTCGGTGGGTTCCAGTTCCAGGCGCCCGTTGACGGCGTCGAGCACCACCCGTTGGCCTTGGGAAACATCGAGTACTTCGGCGCCCAGCGCTACCACACACGGCAAGCCTTTGCCACGAGCCAGAATCGCCACATGGGAAGTCGCACCGCCTTCGGCCATGCAGAGGCCGGCAGCCTTCTGGGCACTCAATTGCAGCAGGTCAGACGGCGTCAACTCGTGGGCGCTGACGATCGCGCCGGCAGGCAATCCGAATTGCCAGGCTTCACCGAGCAAAGCTCGCAATACGCGTTGTTGCAGATCCCGTAGATCGTTTGAACGCTCGGCGAACAGTGGTTTACCCAAGGCCAGCAACACCCCGCATTGCGCCTGGATCGCATCGCGCCAGGCGTGGGTAGCGGCGCTGCCGTTTTCGATGGCGCCGGTAGCCGCCTCCAGCAGTGTTGGGTCCTCCAGCAAGGCGAGATGCGCCGCGAAGATCTCCTCTTCCTCGACGTTCTTACGCTGGCGGGCATGCTTCAGTGTCGTGCGGATTTCGCTGCGCACTTGATCCAACGCTGCGTTCAGGCGTTGCAGTTGTTCGTCGGCAGAATGGTTGCCGGTGTCGGCCGGCAGTTCGATACCAGTCAGGCGAAACAGCGGCCCGTAGACCAGTCCCGGCGCAGCACACACACCTTGCAGCACACCGGCTTCACTGTTTGCCCGGCGTGGAACGACGATGGCCGGGACGTGGTGTTCTTCTTTAATGACGACGGATAAGGCCGCGACCAATGCCTGTAACGCCGCGTCGCAATCCTTGCCCAGGCAGGTGACCTGTACCTCGTCCTGCTCACCAATGCCCAGCCCCATCAGGCCGATCAGGCTGGCGCACGACGCCGACTTGCCGGCGAAATGCAGCTGCGACTGGC
>NZ_JAAQWN010000016.1 GCF_012985465.1 Pseudomonas sp. WS 5079 | reverse complement strand
CGGCCTTGGCGCGCACGATGGCGGCGGAGTCATTGGCGGTGACGGCGCGGGCCTCGATGGCGGCGGCGGCACCGGCACCGTCGAGGCGGTCCATGTTGGCTTCGGTGGCGTGGCCGGCGTTGGCGCCACGGATCACGGCTGCACCGGTGTCTTCGGTGTCGACTTCATCCCAACTCAGCATGAAATACTCCTTCCTGGTCTGTTCTGACGGTGTGTGAGGCCGTCCAGAAAACTTGATAATTGCCGGCATCGCACACTATGTAGTGGTCGGCTGCGTGTGTGGGCACACTATATGGTGTGTAGGGAAGCTGGTCAACGCACAAGATGTGCGGTCTTCGGTCGCTGCCCGGCGCAAGATCAGCTATAACGCCTGGGTTTATTGGCCCTGCTCGGAAACTCAAAGGAATGAAAAATCTACTGATCCGCCCAGCCACCCAGGACGACGCCGAGAGCATCTTCCAGGTGCATAAAAACTCCGTCGAAAACCTGTGCACCGCCGACTATGGTGCCGAACAGATCGCCATGTGGCTTGATGGCCGCTCCCCTGAGACTTACCGCCCGGCCATCGCCGCCGGCAACCTGTGGCTGGCCTGCAGCGATGTGCTCCAGGGCTTCGTGGAGATCGAGGGTCTGGAAGTCAGCAAGTTGTTTATTCGTGGCGAGGCGGCCGGGCAGGGGGTGGGTAAGCGCCTGTTGGCCGAGGCTTTGCAGCAGATCGCCGCAGCCGGGCATACCAGCGCCTACCTGGAAGCGACCCTGACCGCCGAAAAATTCTACGCCGCGTGCGGTTTTCGCAAGATTGGCGAAGGCACCTTCAGCCGTGGCAACAGCCCGGTGTCTATCGAGATCATCAAGATGGCGCGCATTCTGTAGTGAGGGGCGCGCTGCATTTGGTAATACCTTGTGGTTTGCTCTCGGATTTGTCTGTCAGGGTGGCATTGCGTCTGGTGCTAGGTTTTATCACTCCAGGAGCCCTTCACATAAAAGGATATTGAATGAACAAAACCTGTTAGCTGGAGTGATTATGCACGTATCGTCCCTGCCCAATACCTTGTCGTTCATTAGACAAAATCAGTCCGCTCAAACCGCCCCTCCAACTTCCCATGAAGAACGTCGAGAACCATCACCGGGGCAACTGACGACGCAGAACGATGTGCCAGACAAGCGCCGCCTGCGTAGGGGAGTACCGGTGGCAGCTGTTCGCGAGACGGGCAGCGCAGATGATTTTTTTTCAAAAGTAGAAAGTGTCAAACAAAGCCAGGGCCGAGAGGCCTATATGCGAGGGTATAACTCACCGGGGTCCGTGCCGCTGCCGGCTGGTTATTCGGATTTGATGAGTAGTTCCGAGTTTTATAAAATGGCATTGCAGCCCGGGGTGACCGATGAGCAATTAGGCATGCTCAAGCACTTGGCCGAAAAGCGCACTATTATCAAAACACAAGAAAGGGTGATGGAGTTTTCGAACGTAGTTTCGGGTAAAGAAACTAAGTTGACACCCATGCCGCAAAGTTATTATCTGGCAATGATTAACCAATCGAGCGACGGAGAGTGTGCGGGCATATCGCACCTGCTGTCCTTGGCGACAAGGGAGGGCAAGGCTGATATTTTCCTGGGCAATATTTACCAGGCGCTGGCTTCTCCTGATACGCCTGAATCTCAAGCATTCTTTGCTGCAATCGGCAGGGCCCAGAAGTACGCCGGGTATGCCGATAAGGCTCATGATCCGGCCACTGACAGGCTCGGGTCTTACAAGTCAATCGTATCGCAGCTCCTCAAAGCCCCAGCCCCGACGACGTTGATTATTTCCGCCAGTGGGCATCGTCTATCGGCAGGAGTGACGGCGGGAGCGGACGGTAAACGGACCTATTACTACGCCGACCCCAATATTGGCTTGGTCAGGTTTTCTTCTGCCAAGGCATTTGAAAGCGGAATGAAAAAAATCTTTACCGATCCAGATCTGAAAAAGTTAATTAGGCCATACAACAACGATCTGGATAATCCTAAATACAGGTTCAGCGTATTTAATCCAGAGCATGTCTCGGGGATTAGACCGACGTCCACGCGGATGCAACTGGCATATAATGCGCCCTTGGCCGATCTTGATACGATAAAAGTAGTTGATAGTGCGCACCTGCCTTCCTCGGCTGATTTTAGAAAACATGCAAGGCCTGTTGCGGGTATGGAAGCTGCGGTTTATCAAAATGTTCTGGAAAGCGTGGACAACATACATGCCAAGAAAGGTATGGCCCAGTATCACGCCACCTTCGATTCATTGAAAACCGTTCAGGGCTTTATAAAACAGTACCCCGGCTCCCCGTACATTGGCAGCATGCAGGGGCTTGAGCAAAAGTTGCTGCGCACCTTAGCCCAAGCAACCCCACCTCCCGGTTATCCGTACATCGACAAAGAGATGCAGCGCGATCGCCAGTTGTTTGCCACACACCAGGGGGCGGCGCCTCTTGCCAGGATGGCTGCACCCACTGTCATCAGCAATACGGGGGAAGTGCAGCGCCTTCAGGCCCTCGATGACAGCCAGCCGCCGATCCGTATCGGCACCCTGGATATCAGTCGCGTCGATCTTTACAAAATGGGCATCCATATCCACGGCAAGCCGATAGATGCCCAGCCTGCAGGTGACCCGAATGGCAAGCTGTTGGCCAATAACCTGCAAATTGATTTTGCGCGTTTCAAGGCATGGTCTGGTTCCGGTGATGTCCGGTTCAGTGACCAGGCAACCAAGCTGTTCTTTGAAATTGCGATTCATCGTGATCCGTCCGCTGGACCGCTGATCCCCAGTACCGAAGTGTCGAAGGTGCCTGACAACTTCGAAAAGCAGATGCAGCAAGTGCACAAGATTTCGGCTCAGATTCAAGAGATGGTTCGTACTAAACAAGCGATGCCTGCGAATTTCTTTGATGCAGGTGGGGTGGACAAGTTTGGAAAAACGCGGGCTGCGGGCTTGGGTTTCCAGGCATTCAGTACATTCCAGGGGCTGCGCAGCGCGATAGAGTCTTTTCACAATGGAGACGTGACCCAAGGCAGTATCAGTTTAGGTGCAGTGGCTGCCCAGTACGGGGGCGACGCGATTGGGGCTTCGCTCAACAAGTTGGGGCAAAGTGTCATTCATAAGGCTGCGCCTTCGATCATGGGATTTAAAGCGTCGAGTGTTGGGCAACTGATTGGCAAAGTCGGCACCGGGGCGGGTGCGGCGGTCAGCGTGCCGTTTGATATCTACAGTGCTGTCGATTCCTTTAAAAAGGCCAGTAAGAGCAGCGGTGCTCAAGCCCAGGACCATTATGTTGACGGTGCTTTCGCGGTGGCCAACGCCGCGACCTCGGTAACGTTGGGCGCCGCATTCATGATGGGGGCGGCGTCGGCTGGGCCGGTGGGCCTGGTCGTGGCCGGGACGCTCATGATGAGCCAGATGATTTACCACTCCGTGCGCAGCGTGGAAGACCTGGATAAGGTCACGCCGCTTTCGGGCGAACAAAAGGCCGTCACCGGTGTGAGGGCGTTCCTGGGTCTGGAGCCTGGATTCGATGTGCTCAAGCCTTACCTGCAGACCCAATACACCCACGAAATCGATGAGCAACGCCAAGCTCGCTATAAAGCGTTCCTGAGCGGTGATGCAAAGAACACCTTCGAGCGGGTGGTCTACGGCTCGTCGCAGGTTGAGGTCAAGCAAGTGGACGGCAAAGTCCCACTGACGCCAAGAGTCTGGTTTTCGCCGGTCACCTGGCTGCTGAATCTGATTCCAGTACCCGGCAGGGTCCCGTCGGTGGCGGTTCGTGATGGCACTGACCGGGTAGGCGTGGATGAAAGCTATTCATCATTTAACGGCAAACCGGTCAAACAGGTTGAAGGCGAGTTGGGTGATGGAAAAGCCACGTTATGGGACCTGGGTGGTGGTGATGATTATGTAAGAGGGGTGGAAAACAAACCCAACGTCTTCTTGCTAGGTACCGGCAAGAAGGTGGTCAGTGGCGGGCGCGCTGATGACACGGTGGTCATGAATGCCGATGCACGCCAGACACTGGAGCGGGCGCGTGAGGTCGAGAAAACGGGAAACAAAGACTTCAGTCCCCGGCAAATATCCCTGGAGGGTGGCGAGGGACGTAACACCCTGGTTTTTTCTGGAGAATTAAGTTCGCCACGCGACGATGTTGGAAAGAAAGAAAGTGTCAGCTACGTAGGGCATGTCATTAATCTGAAAGACCATACCGTCTCGGTAAAAACTGAAAAATCCAACACCGAGGGGGTGAAAAAAATCGCCAGTGTGCAGAACTTTTCCAATGTCACCACGGTGAAGAACGGCGAAAGTTATGTTCAAGGTGATGATCAGAATAATTTGCTGACCCTCAATGGCCGCGAGGACATTGCCCGCACAGGCAAGGGGGCCGATGTCGTGGTGATCAATGGGGGGGCCAGGGTGGTCGCTGAAGGCGGCAGCAATACGTACATCATCAATAAGGGGTCAGGCAGTGTTCACATAGAAGACCTGCAGGGCAGTACCGTTCAACTGGACTACACCGACGCCCAAATCTCGGACTGGCAGGTGACGCCCGCGGGGGATCTGAAGGTGACCTTGGACGGCGGCACTGCCGAGCAACGCCGGTCCGTCGAGTTCAAGGGGGCCTTTTCCAATGACCCGAAAGACCAAGGCAAGTCACGGCCAGTATTCATCACCAGCGATGGGGTGATGATGAGTGTCATTGACCCGCGCAAGCCGGGATCATCCACAGGCACGCCACAGATCCAGCGCCTGAAGGTTGCGGCGGGCTGACCTCAGTGGCCTGTCAGCTCCTCCAGCAATTGCCGCTTGTGCTGTTGCAGCACCGCTGAAGCACGATCCCGTGGGTGGGGCAGGTCGACACGAATCTCGTGCTTGATCCGCCCCGGATGGGCGTCCATCACAATCACCCGGTCGCCCAGGTACAGTGCTTCTTCGATGTCATGGGTGACCATCAGCACCGTGCAGCGCTGCTGCACCCAGATGCGCTGCAGTTCCCGTTGCAGGTGCACGCGGGTCAGGGCGTCGAGGGCGCCGAGCGGTTCGTCCAGCAGCAGGACCTTGGGCTTGTTGATCAGCGCCCGGGCAATCGCGGCGCGTTGCGCCATGCCGCCGGACAACTGATGGGGGTACGCATTCTCGAAACCGCCGAGGTTGACCAGGGCGATGTGCTCGGCCACCTGGCGGTTTTTCTCGGCCTGGGGCAGGTCATGGTTTTTCAGGGCCAGGGCGATGTTCTGGCTGACGGTCATCCACGGGAACAACCGGTGGTCCTGGAACACGATGCCGCGCTCCAGGCTGGTGGCGGCGATGCGTTTGCCATCGAGCAGGATATCGCCCTCGTACTCGGCCTCCAGGCCGACAATCAGGCGCAGCAAGGTGGATTTGCCGCAGCCACTGGCGCCGACGATGCTGACGAACTCGCCGGGTTGCACGTCGAGGTGAATATTGTGCAGCACCGGCAACGAGCGGCCTTCGATCCGGTAGGCCTTGTTCAGGCCGCGAATCTGCAAGGCGCCGGTTTGCAGGTGCTGGTGTAAGGCGTGGTGAGCGATTGCATTCATGTCAGGGCCTTTCAACGAAGGTGGCGCCAGCGCAGCAGGTGGCGCACGAGGCGGTTAAACAACAGGGTCATGAGGTAGCCGAGCAGGCCGATGCACAATACGCAGAGCACGATGACTTCCATGCGCGAGCCGGCCTCGGCATTCATCATCAAGTTGCCCAGGCCCGCTGCGGAAGACAGGAATAACTCGCTGCCAATCGTCGTGACCCAGGCAAAGGCCAGGGCGTGCAAAACGCCGGTCGCGATGCTCGGCAGCGCGGCCGGCAGCAGCACCTGGGTGAAGCGCTGCACGGGGCTCAGCACCAGCACCAGGCCCACTTCGCGGTAACGCTGCTCGACATGGGTAAAGCCCTGCCAGGTGTTCAGCACCATCGGGTAAAACGCGGCCAGGCTGACGATCAGCACCTTGGAAAACTCGCCATTGCCGAACCACATGGCGATGAGCGGGATCCAGCCAAGCATCGGCACCTGGCGAATGCTATGGAACAGCGGCCCGATCAAGCGGTTGGCCACGCTGGACAACGCCATCAGCACCCCCAACGCCACGCCGAACACAATGCCCAGGGCCAGGCCGCTGCTGGTGCGCGCCAGGCTCGCCAGCAGGTTGACCAGCAACTCGCCGTTGCCGAGCATATCCAGCAAGGCCGTGCCAATCGCCGACAGCGGCACGAACGCATAGGCACCGGCCGCGCCCTGGTGCGAGGCGTATTCCCAGGCAAGGACCAGCAGCAGCGGGAGCAACAGCCCGCGGGACTTTTTCAACAGGTTCGTCATAGAGGGCTCCTAGCGCGTCTGCCAGCGAAACAGGCGCTGTTCGATATGGCGCAACAGGTAGTCGATGGCAAAGCCGATCACGCCGGTGACCACCACCCCGACCATCACAATGTCGATGCGCAGCATCTGCCGGGCCATCTCGATCATCTGCCCCAGGCCGCTATCGGCCGCCAGCAACTCGGTGGCCACTAGCACCACCCAGGCGCGGGTCAGGCTGATGCGAAAGCCGGTGATGATCGGCGGCGCGGCGGCGGGCAGGGCCACCAGGCGCACAAAGCTCGGCCAGCGCAGGCGGTACACGTCGGCGACCTCGAAGTAGCTGCGCGGGATGCCCTTGACCCCTTCGCCGGCCGCCAGGGCCACCGGGAAAAACGCGGTCTTGGCCACGATGATGATCTTGAAGGTTTCATCGATGCCAAACAGCAGCACGAACATCGGAATCAAGGCGATGCTGGGGATCTGGCGCAGGGTATGGAACAGCGGCCCGCAATAAGCCTCGACGGTTTTCGACAAAGCCATCAACACGCCAAAGCCCAGGCCACACAGCGAGCCGATAGCAAAGCCAATGCCCAGCCGTGACAGGCTGTTGCCCAGGTGTTCCTGCAACTCGCCGCTGGCCAGCAGATCGGCAAAGGTCTGCAGCACCTGCGCGGGCGGCACCAGCAGGTTGCGCGGGAACAGCCCCAGGTGCGCGACCCACGCCCACACCGCCAGCAAGGCCAGGGGGGAGATCAGCCAGGTAAGAGGGTTCAGTAAGTGATTCAGGCGCATGGCAGGTCTTATTTCAGCGAAGTACCCAGCCACCATCGCAAGACATGTGCCATAAACCCGTAAACCCTGTAGGAGCCCGGCTTGCCGGCGATGGCGCCCTTCTGCCATGCGCAGGGCATGAGGCCGCAATCGCCGGCAAGCCGGCTCCGACAGGGGGAAATGGTGGTTGGGTGCTGCTGTGGCAACACCCGTTCAGCAGTCGCGTCTAGAAGTCGTAACTCACGCTGGTGTAGTAGAACGCGCCCTGGGCACCTTCTGGGCTGGTGATCGAGTAGATCGGCACGCCGTACAACTGCGCGCCATCGGCCTTGTCCGGGTGGCTGTCGAACAGGTTGATCGCGCCTACCGAGACCTTCAGGCCCTTGTCGAAGGTGTACGACAGGTCCACGTCCGTGACCCACTGCGGGCTGTAGGTCTGGTCCAGGCTGGGGTTGGTGGCATTGCGGCTGATCCATTGGCCATAGCGGCGTTGGGCAACCGTCAGGCCCCAGTTCTCATACAGCCAGTTGGCGCTCAGGGTCAGTTTGGTTTCTGGCGTGCCTTCTTCGATCAGGCCCTGGGTGTTGCGCCCGACAATCTGCGATCCCTTGATATTGCCCACGTCGCGCAACGCCGTGATTGTGGTGCGGTTCTTCGCAAAGCCGCTGCTCAGGTTCAGGCGCCCCCATTGCTGCAGGTTCCACTGATAGTTGCCGGTCAGCTCGATGCCATCGGTGCGCGTATCGGCGACGTTGGTGTAGAACGCCGCGCTCTGGATATTGGCGTAGGGCGTGCCGGCAAAAATCGGCGTGACCACCGCAGACGGCAGTTGGTCGGAGAGGGTGATGCGGTTGTCGATATTGATCCGGTACGCATCCACCGTCACCGAGGCGTTGTCCAGCGGGCGCCATACCAGGCCCAGGGAGTAGTTGGTGGACTCCTCGGGCTTGAGTGCCTTGCCGCCCAGCAACCGCGCTTCCTGGCTGTCGGCACGCAGGGTGCGTTGCTGCACTTCCACATAGTTGCCGCTGCCGGGCGGCTGTTCCACCACCTGCACGCTGAACGACGACATGCCGCTCTGCACCAGCGACGGCGCGCGGTAGCCGGTGCTGGCGGTGGCGCGCGCGGCGATCTGTGGGGTGAAGTCGTAGCGCAGCGACAGCTTGCCGTTGGTGGTGTCGCCGAAGTCCGAATAGTGCTCGGTACGCACTGCCACCCCGGCCTGGAATTTCTCGGTGACCTGACCTTCGACATCGATATAGGCGCCCAGCACCTTGCGCTCCAGGGACGCGGCATCGACCTGGGTGATGCCCGAGTAATACCCAGGGATGCGGCGCCCGGTGATCGGGTCGACCGTGTTGAACAGCGGCCCGTTCTGCCAGCCCGCCGCATCACCGGCACTCAGTTGGTAGTTCTCCTTGCGCCAGGCCAGGCCGGCGGACAGCGTCAGCGGCTTGAACAGCAGGTCGGTGGGGAAGTCGCGCACCCAGTCCAGGGTCAGGTTGGTCTGCTCGTTTTCGCGCTGGCCGGTGTAAATATTCGACGGGCTGTTGGTGCCCCAACTGGGGTTGATCGCATTGCGATCGGTGGATTCGAGCGTGTTGTTACCGTGGTTCAGCGCCAGGTCGAACTTGCCCAGTTGCTCGTGCTCGTAGCGCAGGCCGCCGGTCACCGCATAGTCCTGCAGGCTGTAGCGCGTCACCGGAAGGCGCCCGTCGGGGTAACGCTGCAACGCGGTACTGCCGTAGTTGCTGCGCAGGGTGGTCGGCGGGTCGAAGAAACCTTCGGCGTCGGTGTTCTTGTGGGCGTAGGTGGCAAACCCATAGGCGGTCAGGCCGTCGCCGACGCCGATCTCACTGTTGGCCACGAAGTTGTACTGGTCGGAGACATTGCCCGAGCCCCAGCGCCAGGTGCGGTAGCGGTTGTTCTGTTCCCGGGGCGTGTTGATGCTGGTGGAGCCTTGGTAGAAGATCCGGTTGTCGGGGTTGGTGTCGCTGGCCGGATCCTGGCTGCCGGCGTCGAAGCTCAGGGTCAGGAAACCGTCGTTGGGCAGGCTGAAGCCTTTCCAGCCGCTGAGTTTGCGCTGGATACCATCGCCCTTGTCATAGCCGCCAAAACGGTAGCCGACGTTGCCGCCGTCGTCGTTTTCCTTGAGCACGATATTGATCACCCCGGCGATGGCATCCGAGCCGTATTGCGCCGCCGCGCCGTCACGCAGGATCTCCACGCGCTGGATCGCACTCAGGGGGATCAGGCTCAAATCCACCGCCGCTGCGCCCCGGCCATTGACCAGGCTTTGGCGGGTGATATTGGCGCTGCTGTGGCGGCGCTTGCCGTTGACCAGCACCAGCACCTGGTCCGACGCCAGGCCGCGCAGCGATGCGCCTTGGGCGATAGAGCCGGCGAAGGCACCCTGGGGTGACTGCGGGAAATTGAACGACGGCGACAGGGCGGTCAGCGCGCCAGACAGGTCGCTGGCGCCGGTCTCTTGCAGTTGCTCGCCGGACAGCACATCCACCGGCGCGGCGCTTTGCAGGGCGGTCAGGTCGCTGCGGCGGGTTCCCAGTACCACCACGGTGTCGAGGTGGTCGGTCTTGGCCGTGGGTTGGATTGGTGCGGCTATGGCGGGCACGGCAAGGCTGCCCAGGACCAGCGCGATGGCGCCGGCCAGTGGAGTGTGCTGGAACATAAACGTATTCCTTTCAAACAAGGCTGGCCCTCCAAACAATGCAGATCACCTGTAGGAGCCCGGCAAGCCTGCGATGGCGAGCTCAAGGACGCTATCGCAGGCAAGCCTGGCTCCTACAGTGGGTCTGTGTTGTTTGGGAGAGGGGCTTGGGCTTAGAAACGGCTGGTCACGCTCACGCCCACGGTGCGTGGGTCGCCGTAGGTGATCACGTACTGCCCCAGTCCACCGTTTGGCCGGCCATGCACCTGGTAGCGGCGGTCAGTGAGGTTGTTGACGAAGCCGGTGACGCTGAGTTTTTCATCGGCGCTGTACCAGCTCAGGCGGCTATTGACCAGGGTGTAGTGGGGTTGGCTGAGGGTCTTGTCGGCGCTGCTCTGGCGGTCGGCGAGGAAGTATTCCTTGTCGCGGAAACTGGCGTCGGCCCCGGCCACCAACTTGCCGCCGATCTGCAGCGCGATGGTGTAGTCGCCACCCACCGACACCACATTGCGCGGCGAGCGCACAAAGCTGTTGCCGCTGTAGTCACCGGTGACCGCGCCGGTGTTGGGGTTGGTGTTCTTGAAGTCGGTGTATTCGGTATCGAGGAACGACACCGCCGCCCGCAGGTGCAGGGAGTCGGTGGGCTGGCCTTCCAGTTCCAGCTCGGCGCCCTTGACCTTGCCTTTGGCGCCATTGGTCAGGGCCGTGGTCAGCACGCCGTTGTTGACTGTCAGCAGGTTGACCTGAATATCCGAATAGTCGTAGTAGAAAATGTTCGCGTTGGCGGTCAGGCGGCGGTTGAACCACTCGGACTTGACCCCGAACTCATAGGCGTCGAGTTGTTCCGGGTCCACCGTGGTCAACTGCGCCAGGCTGGTGGACAGCCCGGTGTTGAAACCACCGGAACGGAAGCCGTGGGCATAGCGAAAGAACACTCGTACGTTGTCATTGATCCGGTATTCGGGCGTGACATCGTAGGTCCAGGCTTCCCAGGTCTTGTTCTCCTGGCGGCTGCCATTGGTGCCGCTGCCGGCCAAGGGCACCAGCGGGCCGTTGGCGGTATTGCGGGTCAGTTGGGTGAGGTTCAGGTCGATGTCTTTCTTTTCCTGGGTCCAGCGCAGGCCGCCGGTCACGGTGAAGTTGTCGGTGAGGTCGTAGGTCAGGTTGCCAAACAGCGCGTAGCTGTTGGTCTTGTGGTCGTAATTGAGATCCCGCAGGTCGGTCGCGCCATTGATCTGGTTGGAACCGGTGCCATTGGGCGTCGGGCCGGGGGCAATGAAACGTCCGCCGCTGCTGTCCAGGTCTTCGTGGAAGTAGTGCGCACCGGCCAGCCAGCGCAAGGTTTCCTGCTGCGGCGAGGCCAGGCGGATTTCCTGGGAATACTGGGTGTATTTGTTATCGCTGGTGGACGTGCCGTTGACCTCATAGGGCGTGTAGTCGGCATCGCTGCTGGACTGGCCGCGAATGTAGTCATAGGCGCTGATGGAGGTGAGGGTGTAGTCGCCCAGGTGCCAATTGAGGGTCAGGGACGTGCCGTCATGGTTGAGCTTGGAATCGTCCTTGACGTTGAGCGCGATATTACGGCCTTCGGGGCGCTGGTAGCCGACGTTGTAGTAGCGGCCCAGGGTCAGTGCCCCGTTGGAACCGTCGCCCTTGAACTCGCGGCTGTGGATCTTCAGCAGCGCGTCCAGGTCCGGGTTGAGCTGGGCAAGGAACTGCAGGCGCACGGCCTTTTTGTTGACGTCGCCGTAGGTGTGATCGTCCACCAGGTTTTTCTGGAAGCCGTCGCGCTCCTCGGAGTACAGCGAGATCCGCGCGGCGAGTTTTTCGTCCACCAGCGCGCCGCCAAGGGCGCCGCTGAGGATCCTTTCATTCTTGCTGCCAAAGCCGATGGTGCCGAAACCGTCAGTGTCGAACGCGGGTTTTTTCGAAATGATATTCACCGCGCCCGCCGTGGTGTTCTTGCCATACAGGGTGCCCTGGGGCCCGCGCAGGATCTCGATGCGCTCCAGGTCAAACAGCGGGCCGCCGCCGGCAATCGGCGCGTTGAGGTAAACGTCATCGGCATAAATGCCCACTGGGTACACCGTGGCCGCCCCGGTGTCGCCGGTGCCCAGGCCGCGGATATACCAGCGTGGGCGGCCGTCGCCGTCGGGGTTCTTCGCCGAGGCGTTGGGAATGAAAGTGGTGATGTCGCCCATCGAGCGCACGCCGTCGGCCACGATGCTGGTGCCCTGGACCGCCGACACGGCCACCGGCACCTCTTGCAAGGTCTGCTCCCGGTGTTGCGCGGTGACGGTGACGGTCTTGAGTGCCGGCTCGTTTTCAGTGTCGGCTGCCAGCACGTGATCGCTGCCAGTGAACAGCAATGCGAGCCACAGGCCCTTGGTGATTGGATTAAGTTTGTGCATGTAAATCTCCCCCGGAAAAGTGTCTTTGAAGGGGCTAGAGCAGAGATCGTGCCAATCCCGATACGTGTATTTATGTTATTGATATTTAAGGATAAAAAGTTTCTGTTTGGATGTGATTAAACGCGGTGAATCCGGGCTGTCGAGGATCCAGCAAAAACTGCGTGGCCAGTGCTGCTGGAGCAGCACAGAAAGTGCTGCGTGGCCAACACTGTAGGAGCCGGCTTGCCGGCGATGGCGCCCTTGAAAGCACTGCATCACCCAGGGACGTCATCGCCGGCAAGCCGGCTCCTACAGGTTGTGAGGGGGTCAGACTGCGACGCGGGAGGTGGAGCCGATGACTTTTTCCAGCACGCTGAAGTCGATCCAGTCGCGCACATCGAAATGCCGTGGGATGAAGTGCCAGCGATGCAGGAAATCGGTGAAGTCCTGCAAGGCCTCGATCGAGCGAGAGTCCAGGGTGGTGCGCAGCCGCCGATGGGCATCCTCGCCATAGGCCGCCGTCACCCAGTACTCGCTGGTGTTCAGCTCCTGGGCGAGAAAGCGCCGGGTCTCGTCGGGATTGGCCCAGGCCCATTGCTCGGTGCGCAATACCGTATCGACAATCTTCACGCTGGCATCGAAATGCTCGTGCAGCAGGTGGGTATCTACCGTCAGCGTACGCGGTGTGCCGTTGTTGCTGCGGATCAACGGGTCCGGGTGGGAGCCGGTATCGACCACCACATGCAAGCCGAACTCATTGGCCAGGTGTACGGCGTGGGCGCCCTTGAGGAAAATCGCATCGATATCGCCGCGCAGCAGGCCGATCAACTCGTTGTTGCGCCGGCTGAAGCGGCTCACCCCGAGGCTGGCCGGGGTGCCGTACACGTACTGGGTCTGGTTGTCGCTGTAGGTGCCGCCGTAGGGATAGTCCACCAACTCCACATCCGCCACGTTCAGGCCTTCGAGCTTGAGCGCGTTTTCCAGGCCGCGCAGGGCCTGGGCGCGGGTGAAGTCGATCTGCACGTTGGCCCACTTGGGCAGGCCGAAGCGCCGGTTTTTCAAGTCGCGCACGCTTCTCACGCCGCTTTCGGCGGTGGTCAGGATCAACTGCACCTCATCGCTCCACGACAGCCCGAGCACACGGGTCTGGACCCCGCTGGAGTAGGCCCAGATCGCCGGGATATTGCCGCCGTGGCGCACCGAGTTCTTCAGGTGATGGTCGTAGTGGGCTTCGCGTACTTCGCGCTCGGTGGACTCGCGCAGGGATTGGATATTGGTGCCAAATGGCTGGAAGGCTTCGGCCAGTCGCCCGGACTGCACCGCAATGCCAAGCCCGGTGGGCACCGGGCTGTGGGTGTACCAGAGAGTATCGAGTGGTTTGCTCATAAAGGTCTTCGTTCAAATCCCTATGCCCTGTAGGAACCCGGCAAGCCGGGCTCCTACAACGATGTCAGGTGGTTGAGGGGCCGCGCATCGATCCAGGCGCGCACATCAAAGCTGTTGGGGATAAAGCGCCAGCGGTGCAGGAACTGCACAAAGTCCTGCAGCGCGGCAATCGCCTGTTCATCCAGGGCCGTATGCAGCCGCAGGTGGGCATCCTCGCCATAGGCGGCGGTGACCCAGTATTCGCTGCTGTTGGTTTCCCGGGCCAGGTAGCGCCGTGTTTCTTGCGGGTGGGTGTGGGCCCATTGCTCGGCGCGCAATACCGAATCGAGGATACCGGTGGCCACATCCAGATGGTTGTCCAACAGGTTCAGGTCCACCGCCAGGGTGCGCGGCGTGCCGTTGTTGCTGCGGATCAGCGGGTCCGGGTGCGAACCGGTGTCGATCACCGTGTGCAGGCCAAAGTCATGGGCGTGCTGGGCGGCGCTGGCGCCCTTGAGGAAGATCGCATCCACCTCGCCGCGCAGCAGGCCGATCAACTCCAGGTTGCGTTCGGCCAGCGGTGCAGAGACCTGCGTGCCGGCGATGTTGCGCACCGGGCTGTCGCTGAAGGTGCCGCCATACCGGAAGTTCACCAGCTTCACATCGCCGACCTGCAAGCCTTCCAGCGACAGGGCATTTTCCAGGCCGCGCAAGGCCTGGGCGCGGGTGAAATCGATCTGCGCGCCGGACCAGTCGGGCAGGCCGAAAGTGCGGCCCTTGAGGTCCTTGACCGTTTGGATGCCGCTGCCCCGGCGGGTCAGGATCAATTGCACTTCATCGGCCCAGGACAAGCCGATCACCCGGGTCTCGCGGCCCTGGGCACGGGCCCAGATCGCCGGGATATTGCCGCCATGGCGCACCGAGTTGCGCAAGCTGTGATCAAAGTGCGACTCGCGCACGGCCTGGTCATTGGACTCGCGCAGCGACTGCACCTCGGCGCCCAGGGCGCCGACGGTCTCTTGCAGCCAGCCTTTTTGCACGGCAATCCCCAGCCCGGTGGGCACCGGGCAGCGGGTGTACCAGAGGGTATCGAGGTGTTGGCTCATTCAGGGTCTCCCGCAGCAGTCAGGCGCTGGCGCGCAAAGGTTGGGTGGCGGCCTGTCGATGCACCAGCGGCAAGACTTCCTGGCCAATGCGCAGGGCCTCTTCCAGGTGCGGGTTGCCGGCGAGGATAAAGGTCGAGAACCCGGCGTCGCGGTACTCCACCAGGCGCTCGGCAATGTTCTCGTGACTGCCCACCAGGCCCACGGTGGGCCCCGGCTTGGCCTTGGCAAACCCGGCCCAGAGGTTGGGGCCGATGATCAGGTCGTCGAAGCGGTCGACATTCTGGTGATAGGCCGTCTGGCGCGCCGCACCCACCGAATCCGAACCGTTGGTGAAACCTTTGGCGAGCGCGCTGCCCTGGCCTTCGAGTTTGTCGAACTGGCGGCGCAGGTCTTTCCAGGCCAGCTCTTCGGTCTCCCGGGCAAACAGGTCGACCCGCAGGCCGAAGCGCACGCTGCGCCCCTGTTTGTCGGCCAACTCACGCACCCGCTCGATATGCGGCTTGAGCTTGTCGATGGGCTCGGCCCAATTGAGGTACACATCGGCATGCCTGGCGGCCACGTCCAGAGCGGCATCGGAGAACCCGGAAAAGTACACCCCCGGTTTGCGCTCATGGTGCAGGCCAGGGGGCAGGGCGCCGTTTTCCAACTGGTAGATATCACCGTCATAGGAGAACTTTTCCTGCTCCCACAGGCCCTGGATGATGTCGAGGAACTCCCCGGTACGTTTGTAGCGCAGGTCGTGTTCGAGGAAATCCCCATTGGCCCGCTGACTGGCCGGGTTGCCACCGGTGATGATGTTCCAGTCCAGGCGGCCCCGGCTCAGGTTCTGCAGGATTGCTGCTTGCTGCGCGGCGTAGGCGGGCAGGGTCCAGGTGGCCTGGAAGGCAATCAGGAACTTGATACGCCGGGTTTCCCGGGCCAGCGCGGCCGCGACGATCCATGGCTCGGGCCCGGTGGGCAGCAATGCCCCTTCGAAGCCGGCCAACTCGGCGGCCTTGGCCACCTGGGCGATGTAGTCGATGTAGGTGAAACCGTCCGGCTCGCCATTGGGCAAGCGCCCCGGGGCGATATGGCCGGGGCGGTATTGCGCATTGCCCCGGTTGTGTTTGTCAGTGGTCAACTGCGGACCATCGGTGCCCAGCGGCAGGCGCCAGAAAAATTCAGTGCTCATGGGTGCTCCTGATTCAGTCATGCAAGGTGCGAGGACCTGTTGCAGCAGCGAGTGCAACGGCCATGCCATGGCGGCTGCGGCCCCTGCGGGCGGGGGGATGCCTGCGGATGGGGGGCAGGAGCGATGTGGGGATTGCGTCTGTAGCAACACCTGAGCAGCAGTGGCTGTTCAGCGGGCAGCACAAAACTTTTGTCGGCGCTGGCTTGCCAGCGATGGCGGTGTATCAGTCGACACAGGTATTGACTGGGCCGCCGTCATCGCGGCCATCGCCGGCATCGCCAGCAAGCCGGCTCCTACAGGGGCGCGTACGTCTCGACAATCAATACCCGACCAAAACCATCGGCATTTCTTGATCGCCATCAAGCAGCTTTTACCCCCCAGCTTTCTATCATGGCCCCTGCCAAGCAATGAGGAAGCGACCATGTCAGAGACCTTCACCAAGGGCATGGCCAGGAATATCTACTTCGGAGGAAGCGTGTTCTTCTTCCTGATATTCCTGGCCCTGACCTACCACACCGAACAAACCTTTCCCTCGCGCAGTAACCAGGACCAACTCACCGAATCGGTGGTACGCGGCAAGGGCGTCTGGGAGCGCAACAACTGCGTCGGCTGCCACACCCTGCTGGGCGAGGGTGCGTACTTTGCGCCGGAGTTGGGCAATGTGTTCAACCGCCGCGGCGGCGAGGAAGCGTTCAAGCCATTCCTGCACGCCTGGATGAAGATGCAACCCTTGGGCGTTCCCGGCCGGCGTGCGATGCCGCAATTCAACCTCAGCGACCAGGAGGTGGACGATATGGCCGAGTTCCTCAAATGGAGCTCGAAGATCAACACCAATGGCTGGCCGCCAAACAAGGAGGGCTAAGGGATGCGTACCGTCAATCCATATCTGAAATTCCAATCCCAGGCCGTGGCCAAACCCTACTTTGTATTCGCCCTGATCCTGTTCCTGGGCCAGGTGCTGTTCGGTTTGATCATGGGCCTGCAATACGTGGTCGGCGACTTTCTGTTCCCGTTGATCCCCTTCAACGTGGCCCGCATGGTCCACACCAACCTGCTGATCGTCTGGCTGCTGTTCGGGTTCATGGGCGCCGCCTATTACCTGGTGCCGGAAGAGGCCGACCGCGAGTTGCACAGCCCCAAGCTGGCAATCCTGCTGTTCTGGGTGTTCGCCGTCGCCGGCGTGTTGACCATCCTCGGCTACTTGCTGGTGCCCTACGCGGCCCTGGCCAAGCTGACCCACAACGAGTTGCTGCCAACCATGGGCCGGGAGTTCCTGGAGCAGCCGACCATCACCAAGATGGGCATCGTGGTCGTGTGCCTGGGCTTTCTCTACAACATCGGCATGACCCTGCTCAAGGGCCGCAAGACCACGGTGAGCATGGTGATGATGACCGGGCTGATCGGCCTGGCGGTGTTCTTCCTGTTCTCGTTCTACAACCCCGGCAACCTGGCGCGGGACAAGTTCTACTGGTGGTGGGTGGTGCATCTTTGGGTTGAAGGCGTGTGGGAGCTGATCATGGGTTCGATGCTCGCCTTTGTGCTGATCAAGGTCACCGGCGTCGACCGCGAGGTCGTGGAAAAATGGCTGTACGTGATCATCGCCATGGCCCTGATCACCGGGATCATCGGCACCGGTCACCACTTCTTCTGGATCGGCGCGCCCGAGGTGTGGTTGTGGGTCGGCTCGATCTTCTCGGCCCTGGAGCCGCTGCCGTTCCTGGCGATGGTGATGTTCGCCTTCACCATGGTCAAACAGCGCCGGCGCCAGCACCCGAACCGGGCGGCCACGTTGTGGGCCAAGGGCACCACGGTCACCGCGTTCTTCGGCGCCGGGGTCTGGGGCTTCCTGCACACCCTGGCACCGGTCAACTTCTACACCCACGGCACCCAATTGACTGCCGCCCACGGCCACCTGGCGTTCTTCGGCGCCTACGCCATGATCGTCATGACCTTGATCAGCTACGCCATGCCCCGCCTGCGCGGTATCGGTGAAGCACCGGATGCACGCTCCCAGACCCTGGAGATCTGGGGCTTCTGGATGATGGTCCTGTCGATGGTGATGATCACCCTGTTCCTCACCGCTGCCGGTGCCGTGCAGGTCTGGTTGCAACGCTGGCAAGTGGACGGTGTGGCGCTGCCGTTCATGGCCACCATGGACCACCTGTCGGTGCTGTTCTGGGCACGGCTGGCCAGTGGCGTGGTGTTCCTGCTGGGCCTGCTCTGCTACCTGTGGAGCTTCCGGCAGCGGGGCAAAGGCTTGGACTCTGCCACCCCCGTGACTGCTTGAGCGGTCAACGTTAATCCCCAAGAGGGCGGCCCGGCAGGTACTGCGGGCCGTTTTACGTCTGGAGCACTTCACATGGCCTTTACCCTTGAGTTGGAAGAGTGGGTCGGCAGTGTCTGGCACCGCTTTATCACCCGTCGCGCCAGTGCCGACTTCCCCGAGGCGCGGGTCGATCTGGTCGACCGCCAGCGCAGCCTGGCCCTGTTGTTCCGCGCCCTGGGCGGTGCCCATGGGATAGCCGTGGAAGCCGCCAGCGAGCGCGACCTGCTGCTGCGCCGCAACCTGTTGATGCGCATCGCCGGCACCTGCCGGCAGGCGCCCCTGGCCTCGTGCGACGGCCATCGCCTGCGCCTGCCGGCAAGCCTGGCGGTGTTTCCCTCGGTGGCCCTGAACCTGGAGCTGTACCGCTGGCTGGCGCTGCTGGCCGCCCATGCCGGGCCGATGACCCACTGGGCCCGGGATAACCAGCGCTGGACCTGGCTGCTGTTGCAGCGTTACCCGGCCATGCTCCCCAGCTATCAGCGCCTGGTGGACGCCCACCTGCAATTGCGCCCCGATCCCGCCACCCTCAACCCCGCCGAAGCCGCCGTGGAAATGGCCTTGCGCAAGGCCCTGCGTGAACCCGGCAGCGTGCGCCAGCTACCCCGCAGCGAGCGCGCCGCCTGGCCGTTGCCGCTGTGGCTGTATCCACCCTTGCACCTGCACAGCCCACAGGCCGCAGATCAGGACGACGAGGGCGACGACCTGACGACGCGGCCTGGCGAACAACAGGGCGCGCCCAAGCAGGCCAACCGGGTCGACGACAACAGCCGCGACGGTGGCCTGTTGGTGGTGCGCCTGGAAAACCTGTTCAGTTGGACCGAGCACGTCGATCTGGACCGCTGGGCCGACGACTCCGAAGACGAAGATGCCGCGCGGGTCGCCGAAGACCTCGACCAGTTGAGCCTGTCACGCCAGCGCGTGCGCAAGAGCGGCGGGCTCAAGCTGCACCTGGATTTGCCGCCGGCCGATGTCGATGACATCCCCCTGGGCGCAGGCATCAAGCTGCCGGAGTGGGACTACCGTCAGCAGCGCCTGCAAGCCAACTTCGTCAACCTGCAACTGCTGCAACCCCGCGACAGCGCGCCCCAGCCGCTGCCGGCTCGCCTGCTGCCCCAGGCCGCGCGTTTGCGCCGCCAGTTCCAGCAACTGCGCACCGACCGCCAATGGCTGCGCCAACAGCCCCAGGGCGCGGAACTGGACTTGCAGGCGTGGCTGGATTTTTATGTCGAGCGCCAGCACGGCGCATGCGCCGAGCGTGGCCTGTTCAAGGAGCAGCGCCGCACCCGGCGCGACTTGGCCTGTTTGCTGCTGGCCGATTTGTCGATGTCCACCGACGCCCATTTGAACGATACGCAAAAGGTCATCGACGTGATCCGCGACAGCCTGCTGCTGTTTGGCGAAAGCCTGGCGGGCCTGGGCGATGCGTTTGCCTTGTATGGCTTTTCGTCCTTGCGTCGCCAGCAGGTGCGCCTGCAACAGCTCAAGTCATTCCAGCAACCCTACGACGACCACACCCGTGGCTGCATCCAGGGCCTGAAACCGGGTTATTACACACGCATGGGCGCCGCCATCCGCCAGGCCACCCAGACCCTGGGCGCCTGTAAACAACGGAGCAAACTGCTGCTGATTGTGACCGATGGCAAGCCCAATGACCTGGACCTGTACGAGGGCCGCTATGGCGTGGAGGACACCCGCCAGGCCGTGCTAGAAGCGCGGCGCCAGGGCCTGGTGCCGTTCTGCATCACGATCGATAAACAGGCCGGGGAGTACCTGCCGTACATGTTCGGTGCCCACGGTTACACCCTGATCCGCCAGCCGGAACAACTGCCGCTGCGCTTGCCGCAGCTCTACCGGCAGTTGACCGAAGATCAGTAAAAGTCCCGGGGCAGCCAGAAGAACATCGTGATGCAGAACACCGCCAGCCCCAGGCAGAACCATTGGAAGCGCTTGAGCCGCCGCGCCTCAAGGCTGGCGGTGGAGACGGGCAGAGGCATGGCGCAGCGTTCGCAGGCCGCGTGGGGTGGCGGGTTGGCATGCTGGCAATACAGGCAGACTCGCGCTGCGCTCATTCAAATTGCTCCAGGCGCAGGCGATCAAGAATGGCGATCTGCCGACCGTCCTGGGTGATGATTTTTTCATCGATCAGCCGGCGAATGATCCGCGAGAACGTCTCCGGCTGGATCGACAAGTGCCCGGCGATCAACTGCTTGGCCATGGGCAGTTCGAACGAACTGTCGACACTGTGCAAGCGCACCAATTGCGTCAGCAAGTAGCGCACCACGCGGTGGGTGGCGTTTTTCAGGGACAGGGTCTCGATCTCGTTGACCCGCTGGTGCAGGCGCACACACAACTTGCCCAGCAGGGCGAAGGTCAGGCGGCTGTTGCTGTGGAGCAGGCGCATATAGGTGGCGTTGGACAGGCGATACAACTGCGTGGGGCACACCGCCTCGGCGCAGGCCACGTAGTTGGGCGTGTCCATCAGCATCATCGCCTCGGCGAAGGTCTGCCGCTCGCCGATCACTTCAAAGACCTTTTCCTGGCCGTCCGGGGTCAGGCGGTAGATCTTCACCGCGCCGGCAATCACAAAGTAAAAGCCATCGGCCGGTTCGCCCTGGCGGAACAGCGGCTCGCCCTTGTCGACACTGAGCAACTGACTGCTGGCCATCAGCTCGTCCATCTGCTCTTCGTTGAGCGGCTCGAACAGGTGATGGCTGCGCAGGATCTGATGATGCACGCGGTGCAGGACCCTCGGCGTGTCGCTGATCATACAAGCCACAACGACAGGCCACTGGCCGCCGCCATCATCGAACCGAGAATCACGAACCAGGCCAGGGGCTGGATGACTTTTTTCATGGGGACTCCGTGGGGGCAGTAATAAGGGATAACCGGCTAGAGCAAGAGCTGGGCCAAGGCACGGGCCGTGTAAAACCTGGGCTGTAGCGCCTACATGGTCAGAATGACCCTGCCTTTGTGGGTTTAAATAACCCTCTAATGGTCATTTAAACCCTCCTGGGCAACGCTATCCCCCTGTAGGAGCTGGCTTGCCAGCGATGGCATCGCTGCGGTGTAACCACCAGACCGAGGTGTTTGCATCGCAGGCAAGCCAGCTCCCACAGCGGTGGGGCGGCGCACCGGGGAATTCGGCCCGGCCTTTGCAACGCTTATCCTGCGACGGCCCCCAGGATAGTGCGCCGCCCAGGAGCCCCGCTTGATCTGCGACAAGGGCCAGGGGCGGGCAATCCCGGATGATCGGGCCGGCAATGACTTGAGGAGTGGTGGTATGCACGTGCTGGATCGACGCAAGGCCATGTCGATAACCCCGTTGTTTCGCCTGGCTTTCCGGCCATTTTTCCTTGGTGGCTGCCTATTGGCGCTGCTGGCGATTCCCTTGTGGCTGCTGGCCCTGGCCGGCGATGCGGGCTGGCAGCCGGCGGGTGGCTGGCTGGCGTGGCATCGCCATGAGTTGCTGTTCGGTTTCGCCCTGGCAATCATCGGCGGGTTCCTGCTGACGGCGGTGCAGACCTGGACCGGCCGCCCCGGCATCAGTGGTGCGCCCCTCGCGGTGCTGGCCGGGTTATGGCTGGGCGCACGCCTGGCGTGGCTGTTCAACCTGCCATGGCCGTTGCTGGCTGTGCTGGAACTGAGCTTTCCCCTGGCGGTCGCCGGGCTGATGGGCTGGACCCTGTGGAAAGTGCGGCAACAACGCAACTACCCGATTGTGCTGGTCCTGCTGCTGTTGACCCTGGCCGATGGCCTGTCCCTGTATGGCCTGCTGCGCGGTGACGAAGGCTGGCAGCGCCAGGCGGTGTTGACCGGGTTGTGGCTGGTGGCGGCGATGATGGGCTTGATCGGCGGGCGGGTGATTCCGTTCTTCACCCAGCGCGGCCTGGGGCGTACTGAAGCAGTGAAGCCCTGGCCGTGGCTGGATTACCTGCTGTTGGCAGGCTCGGCGTTGGTGGCGCTGCTGTATGCCAGCGGTGTGGCGCTGATGCCCAGCCTTTGGGTTGGCCTGGTGTTTGCCCTGCTGGGGCTCGGTCATCTGCTGCGCCTGGTGCGCTGGCACGACCCAGGCCTGTGGCGCGTGCCGCTGCTGTGGTCGCTGCACCTGGCCTATGCCTGGCTGGCCGTGGCTTGCCTGGGCATGGCGCTGTGGCATTTCGGCGTGCCGCTGAACCCGAGCCTGGCGGTGCATGCGCTGACGGTAGGGGCGATGGGCGGGTTGATCCTGGCGATGATCGCGCGGGTCAGCCTGGGCCATACCGGCCGCCCACTGACGCCACCCAAGGGCATGACCCTGGCCTTCAGCCTATTGAACCTGGCCTGCCTGAGCCGGGTGCTGCTGGTGCTGATCTGGCCGTATGCCGCGCTGTGGCTGGCAGGCCTGTGCTGGACCCTGGGCCTGGGTGTGTATCTATGGCGCTATGCCCCAATGCTGTGGCGTGCGCGGGTTGACGGCCATCCGGGCTAGGAGAACGGGAATGCTCTATTCGTGGTTATTGATCGTGCATCTGCTGGCGGCCATCGCCTTTATCGGCACGCTGTTCTTTGAGGTGGTTATCTGGCACCGCGCCCGTGACGAGCTGGCGTGGTCGGCGCAGTTCACCAGCGACCAGGCGATTGCCCGGCGTTCGCGGCAGGTGCTGCATGGCGTGGTGGTGCTGTTGTATGGCGCGGGCATCGGCCTGGCCTGGCATTACCGCGGCGTGCTGGGCGCGCCCTGGGCCAGCCAGTTTTCGGCGATGTTGAGCCTGAAGATCGTGTTGGCGCTGAGCATCATCGGGCATTACCTGTTGCTCGCGTACTGGCTGGCGCAAAAACGCCTGAGCCCGCTGCGGGCGGTGTGGATCCGCCGCAGCATCCTTGGGCATATGGTGCTGATCGTGATCCTGGCCAAGCTGATGCTGCGCTGAGTCCTGTAGGCGCGAACAAGCTCGCGCCTACAGGCAGGGGTCAGGCTGTCAGCGCACGAACAAACAACACGTCATTTTCCAGATGAATATGCTCCAGCAAATCCCCATGAAACACCTCCAGCCCGTGATACAGGGCACGCCAGGTATTGCAGGCGTCAGCGGGCGGCTGGATGCGATGGGTCAGCGCCAGCAACTGCTCCAGGGCCTGGCCGTGTTGTTCATGTTCATAGCGCATGACCTGGATCGGCGGCGCGGCCTGGGGACCCATGCCCATTTGCAGCATCGGGAACAGCACCTGTTCCTCCTTGAGCATATGGCCCTCCAGTTCCTGTTCGATATCCCGCAGCAGGTCGGCCAGGCCATTGGGGCACGCCAGGTGATGGCCGTGGACCTGCTCCACACGGCTGGCCAGGCGGATCAGTTCCGGCAGTTGCTCGCGGTGGCGAGCGTGGTAGCGCTCCAGCAAATGTTCGATCAGTTGCGCCTGGGGCAGGCTGTCCGGGGCGATGGTGTTCATCGGCTTTCCTCATCAAGTGAACAGATACACCGCTGATTGCATGCCGTGTGCCATTGCCAACCCATTGAAAAACCGCATTTAATTTTTTGTAGTGGTCAGGATCACCCTGATGCTGCACGGTAGAACCGACCATACAAGGGTAGTAATGACCATGTTGCGTGAAAGCCTGTCGGCCGACCTGATTGTCGAATTGCCCAACGCGGTGCGCCTGCAACGCCTGGTGCAGACCCTGCGCGAATATTTCCATAGCGGCGCCGTGGGCCTGTTGCGCCTGGATGGCGACGACAGCCTGCGTCCGGTGGCCACGGTGGGGCTGGTGCATGAGGCCCTCGGCCGGCGTTTTGTGATTGCCCAGCATCCACGGCTGGCGGCGATCATGGCGTCCCGCGAGCCGACCTGGTTCGAGCCCGACAGCCGCCTGCCGGACCCGTACGACGGGCTGCTGGACACTCAGGTCGGCGAACCGCTGCCGGTGCATGACTGCATGGGCGTGAGCCTGTTCGTCGAGGGCCGGCCCTGGGGCGCGATTACCCTGGATGCCCTGCACGCCGGGACCTTTGACGCCAATGCCCGCGAGCAGCTCAAGCGCTGTACGTTGCAGATCGAGGCTGCGGTGCGGGTCACGCGGCTGGAGCAGGAGAACCGCAGCCTGCGCCTGTCACGCCATGAACCGCTGGCGGGTTTGCCCAGGGTCGAAGATGGCGAAATCCTCGGCCAGAGCCCGGTCCTGCACCAGTTGCTCAACGAGCTGGATGTGCTCGCCGATTCGGACCTGCCGGTGTTGCTGCTTGGCGAAACCGGGGTCGGCAAGGAGCTGTTCGCGCGGCGCCTGCATCGCCTGTCGCGGCGCAGTAAAAAGCCGCTGATCCAGGTCAACTGCGCGGCGCTGCCGGAGTCGTTGGCCGAGAGCGAGTTGTTCGGGCATGTCAAAGGCGCGTTCTCCGGCGCCACCAGCGACCGCGCCGGGCGTTTTGACGCGGCCAACGGCGGCACGCTGTTCCTCGATGAAGTGGGCGAGTTGCCGTTGAGTGTGCAGGCCAAACTGCTGCGCACCTTGCAGAACGGTGAGATCCAGCGCCTGGGCGCCGACAAGCCGTTGCATGTGGATGTGCGGATTATCGCCGCCACCAACCGCCACCTGCCCGAGAGCATTCGCCAAGGGCTGTTTCGCGCCGACCTGTACCACCGGCTGTCGGTGTACCCGGTGCCGATCCCGGCATTGCGCGAGCGCGGCCACGATGTGCTGCTGCTGGCCGGGCACTTCCTGGAGCTCAACCGCGCGCGCCTGGGCCTGCGCGGCTTGCGCCTGTCACCGGCAGCCGAGCAGAGCCTGCTTGGTTATGCCTGGCCGGGCAATGTGCGCGAGCTGGAACACGTGATCAGCCGCGCTGCCCTGAAGCAGTTGAGCCGTGGCGGCAATCGCAACCAGATCATGACCCTGGAAGTCGAGCTGCTGGATCTCGACAGCGCCACCTTGGCCCAGGCCCCTGTGCCTGAAGTGCCGGCGCCAGCATTCCAGAGCTTGAGCGATGCGGTGGACGACTGCCAGCGCCAGAAGGTGCGCCAGGCGTTGAGCCTGTCCGGCGATAACTGGGCCAGCGCTGCGCGCATGCTGGGCCTGGACTCCAGCAACCTGCACAAACTGGCGCGGCGCCTGGGGCTCAAGTAGCCGGGCTGCGACCCCATGCCGCGGCGCGCAGTTGATCGCGATCAAGGTGCGCAGGGCGTCGGCTGATCAGACTGTGGCGAATTGACCGGAGGTTCGCCCCATGCCCCTTTCCCTGGCGCAGATGCGCCGCAACTACACCCTGTACGGTTTGCGGGATGACCTGGTACAGGACGATCCCCTCGTGTTGTTCGGCCAGTGGCTGGAGCAGGCGCGCAAGACCGAAGTGGCGCCGGTGGAGGCCAACAGCATGGCCCTGGCCACGGTCGATGCCCAGGGCCGTGCCCATTGCCGGATCCTCTTGCTCAAGGGCTTTGGTGCCGAGGGCTTTACCTTTTTCGGCCACTACCAGAGCGCCAAGGGCCAGGAACTGGCGAGCAACCCCAGCGCGGCCATGACCTTTTTCTGGCCCGGCCTGGAGCGCCAGGTACGCATCGAAGGCACGGTCGCACGCCTGGCGCCGCAGCTGTCCGACGAGTATTTCCACTCGCGCCCGCTGGCCAGCCAGATCGGCGCCTGGGCGTCGCCGCAAAGCCAGCCCCTGGCCCATCGCGCCGAGCTGGAAGGGCACCTGCGTGATGTCACCCAACGCTTTGCCGGGCAATCACCGCCGCGCCCGGCAGAGTGGGGCGGCTATTGCCTGCAACCCGAGCGCGTGGAGTTCTGGCAAGGCCGCCCCGACCGCCTGCACGACCGCCTCGACTATCGCCGGCACGACGACACCTGGCAGCGCAGCCGCCTGGCCCCCTGAATCCGCCTAGAGGTACCTCCTCGGAGGAATAGGCCCGCCGGCCTTTGCGGTGCAGGCTGGAGCCATTGCTCATTTATCCCGGGATTTTCACCATGGCACATCTGACTCAACGCAATTTTGTCTCACTGAACATCGCCGTATTGACCATCAGCGATACCCGCAACTTTGACAACGACACCTCCGGGCAAACCCTGTGCGACCGCGTGCAAGGGGCCGGGCACGCGCTGATCGACCGGGCCCTGGTGGTGGACGACATCTACCAGATCCGCGCGCGGATTTCGCAATGGATTGCCGACCCCCAGGTGCAAGTGATCCTCACCACCGGCGGCACCGGCTTTACCGCGCGCGATAACACCCCGCAAGCGGTGCTGCCATTGCTGGACAAGCATGTCGAAGGCTTTGGCGAGCTGTTTCGCCAGGTGTCCCTGCAAGAGATCGGCATGTCGACCCTGCAATCGCGTGCCCTGGCCGGCATGAGCAATGGCGTGCTGGTGTGCTGCATGCCCGGCTCGCCCGGGGCCTGCCGCACGGGCTGGGACAAGATCCTCTTGGGGCAGCTGGACAGCCGCACCGGGCCGTGCAACTTCGCCCCGCACCTCAAGGCCCAGGCCGCGCAAGCGCTGGAACCCTGCGAGGCGCGGTCATGAGCACCTCGGTGTGTGAAAGCGGCGAACTGATCCCGGTGGACGAGGCCATCGAACGCCTGTTGGCCCAGGCACCCCCTCCACCGTCCACCCAGCAAGTGAAAACCGCCCAGGCCCTGGGCCGGGTGCTGGCCAGCGATATCTTTTCCCCGGTCAACCTGCCGGCCTGGGACAACAGTGCCATGGACGGCTACGCGCTGTGCGCCGCCGACCTGCCGGCCGAGGGCGGCTACCTGCGCCTGGCCGGGCGCATCGCCGCTGGCGAGGGCGCAGCCACAGCGTTGAGCAGTGGGCAAACCATGCGCATTTTTACCGGCGCACCCTTGCCGGCCGGGGCTGACACCGTGGTGCCCCAGGAGCGTTGCCGGGTCTACGGCCAACGCATCTGGTGCCCGCCGATGCGCACTGGCGAGCATGTGCGCAAGCAGGGTGAAGAAGTGACCCAGGGCGCCTTGCTGCTGCCGGCCGGCAAGCGCCTGCGCGCCCAGGAACTGGGCCTGCTGGCGGCGGCCGGGCTGGCCCAGGTCAAGGTCTATCGGCCGTTGCGGGTGTGCCTGTTGAGCAGCGGTGATGAACTGCGCGAGCCGGGCGATCACCTGGCGCCGGGGCAAATCTACAACAGCAATCGCCATTGCCTGGCCGCGCTGCTGCAAGGCTGGGGCGTGGAGGTACATGACTATGGGGTGATGGCCGACGAACTGGCCGTCAGCCGCGATGCGTTGACCCTGGCGTCCTCGGAATGCGACTTGCTGCTGACGTCTGGCGGGGTGTCGGTGGGCGAGGAAGATCACCTCAAGCAGGCGATCAAGGAGCTGGGGCGCGTTGATTTCTGGCGCCTGGCAATCCAGCCGGGCAAACCCCTGGCCTTTGGCGATGTGGCCGGCAAACCGTGGATCGGCTTGCCCGGCAACCCTTCGGCGGCACTGATTACCGCGTTGGTGGTGGTGCGCCCGTTCCTGTTGCGCGCCCAGGGTGTGACTGACGTCACCCCGGTGCCGATGCTGCTGCCCGCCGACTTTACCTGGGCCCAGCGCAACCGCCGCCGCCAATACCTGCGCGCACGCCTGACCCCGGGCATCGACGGCCAGGCGCGGGTCACGCTGCACCCCCGGCAAAGCTCGGCGATGCTCAGCGCCGCGTGCTGGGCCGATGGCCTGGCGATTGTGGAGCGTGAGCAGTTGGTGGAGAAGGGCGGGCTGGTGCGGTTCGTGTCTTTTGCCGAACTGATGCAATAACTGCCAGCGGTGCCGATGGTGGTGATGGTCAATGTGGGAGCGGGCTTGCTCGCGATAGCGGTGGATCAGTCAACATTTAAATTGCCTGACACACCGTAATCGCGAGCAAGCCCGCTCCCACACAAGCCCGCTCCCACAAGGGATATGCGGTGTTGGTGATGAATTTTCTGATGAGGATCAACCATGCAACTGGTCTGCCCGGCAGGCAATTTGCCTGCGCTTAAAGCCGCCGTGCGCCAAGGTGCCGATGCGGTGTATGTGGGTTTTCGCGATGACACCAACGCCCGGCATTTTGCCGGGCTGAACATGGACGACAAGCAGTTCGACGGCGCCGTCGCCCACATCCGCCAGCACCAGCGCAAGCTGTATGTGGCGGTCAACACCTACCCGCAGCCCAAGGGCTGGGAGCGCTGGCAACGGGCGGTGGACCGTGCTGCCGATCATGGCGTGGATGCCCTGATTGCCGGCGATCCGGGGGTGCTGCAGTACGCCAGCAGCCGCCATCCGCAGATGGCCTTGCACCTCTCGGTGCAGGGTTCGGCGACCCATGCGGCGGCGTTGCAGTTCTACGCCGAGCGCTATGGCATCCGCCGCGCGGTGTTGCCCCGGGTGCTGTCGCTGGCCCAGGTCAAACACGTAGCCGCCAGCAGTTCGGTGCCCATCGAAGTCTTCGGTTTCGGCAGCCTGTGCATCATGGCCGAGGGCCGTTGCCACCTGTCTTCGTATATCACCGGTGAGTCACCGAACCTGTGCGGCGTGTGCTCGCCGGCCAAGGCGGTGCGCTGGAGCGAAGATGCCGATGGCCTGAGCGCGCGCCTGAGCGAAGTGCTGATCGACCGCTACACACCGGACGAACCGGCGGGCTACCCGACCCTGTGCAAGGGCCGTTTCATGGTCGATGGCAAGCGCTTCCATGCCCTCGAAGAACCCACCAGCCTCGACACCCTGGACTTGATCCCCGAGTTGATCGCCATGGGCGTCGAAGCGGTAAAAATCGAAGGCCGCCAGCGCAGCCCGGCGTATGTCGAGCAAGTCACCGGGGTCTGGCGTGCGGCACTGGACGCGCACCGCAGCGCGCCGCAACGCTTTGTGGTCAAGGACCAGTGGCGCAGCGTGCTGGCCGGTCTATCCGAAGGCAGCCAGACCACCCTGGGCGCCTACCATCGTTCGTGGCAATGAGGAACCGCACATGAAACTCAGCCTGGGACCGGTGCTGTTTTATTGGGATAAGCAACAACTGGGGCAGTTCTACAGCGAGATGGCCAGCCTGCCGCTGGATGTGATCTACCTGGGGGAAACCGTGTGCTCCAAGCGCCGCGCGTTCAACCTCGACCAGTGGTTGGGCCTGGGCCGCGAATTGCAGTCGGCGGGCCATGCGCAAATCGTGCTGTCGAGCCTGACCCTGATCGAGGCCGCCTCGGAGCTGTCGAGCCTGCGTCGCCTGTGTGACAACGGCGAGGTGTTGGTCGAGGCCAATGACATGGGCGCCGTGCAGCTGCTCGCCGAGCGCAAGCTGCCCTTTGTCGGTGGGCCGGCGTTGAATCTGTATAACGGCCATGCCCTGGTGCAACTGCTGGATGCCGGGATGATGCGCTGGGTGCCGCCGGTGGAGTGCTCGGCGGCGCTGATTGGCGATGTGTTGGAGCAGGTGCGTGAACTGGGCCGGCCGTTGCCGCAAGTCGAAGTCTTCGCCTATGGGCATCTGCCCCTGGCCTATTCGGCGCGCTGCTTTACGGCGCGGGCGGAAAATCGGCCCAAGGATGACTGCCAGTTCTGCTGCCTCAACTACCCCGATGGCATGGCCTTGACCAGCCAGGAAGGGCAGGCGCTGTTTACCTTGAATGGTATCCAGACTCTGTCGGCGGAGGTCACCAACCTGCTGGCCGATTACCCGGGGCTGATCAGCTGCGGCGCCGATCTGCTGCGCCTGAGCCCACGGGCGCAAGGCATGGTGGGCATCGTCGAAGCCTTTGACCGGGTCCGCCAGGGCGCCACGCCGCCGGTGTTTGTCGAAGGCTGCAATGGCTACTGGCATGGCCAGGCCGGGATGTTGCGGGTCGAGGAGGTGGGACTGTGCTGAACCGCAAGCAATGGCTGCTCAAGGGCGCCGACCGCTTACTGCCGTTGATGCGCAAGGTGCCGTTCGTGGTGCAGCGCCTGGCCTTGCAACAGGCGCTGAACCGCTGCCTGGCCGAACCTTTGCGCGATGGCGGCTTTGAACTGCTGCGCGGGCGCTGGATGTGCCTGCGCATTCCCGACCTGGGCTTGCGCTGGTACTTGACCCTGGGCCGCGACGGACTGCGCATCGCCGAACAGGCCCAGGCCCAGGTGACCATCAGCGGCAACTGGCGCGAGTTCCTGTTATTGGCCAGCCGCCAGGAGGATCCGGATACCTTGTTCTTCCGCCGGCGGTTGGTGATCGAGGGTGACACGGAGCTGGGTTTGAGCCTGAAGAATCTGATCGACAGCCTCGACCCAGACGTGTTGCCGCCCTGGTTGTGGCGCAACCTGGAACGAGCCGGCAAGGGCCTGGCGGCCTGAAGATCAAGCTCGCGTAGCTGCGCCCCTGTGGGAGCGGGCAAGCCCTAATGCCAGTCAGTCAAGCGCAGATCCCCTGTGGGAGCGGGCTTGCTCGCGAAAGCAGTGTGTCAGTCAACATCAATGTTTGCTGGGCCGACGTCTTCGCGAGCAAGCCCGCTCCCACATTGGCAAGATGACGGGTTAAAAAAGCTGGGCTATTGCTCCATGGCCTGCAGGATCGCGTGGGCGGCTTTCACCCGCTCGGCATTGGGGTAGTTCTTGTTCGCCAGGATCACCACGCCGATGCCTCTGCTCGGTACATAAGCGATATAGGCGCCAAAACCGCCGGTCGAGCCGGTCTTGTTCACCAGGGTATTGGCGCGCAACGGCTGTGCCGGGGTTAGCCAGTGGACCGGGTGCGGCTCCATGGCCATGGGTGTGGAATTGCCGTCGACCAAGGCGTCAACACTCAGCGGGTAGGCGTACATCTCCCAACCAAGGCCCTGGGTGGTAGTGCCCACGGTGTAGTAACCGGTATGCGTGGTAGCGATGGCCTGTTGCAGCGGCTGCTCCAGCGATGTCGGGTCCATGTTCAGCGCCATGTAGCGGGCCAGGTCTGCCGGGCTGGTCTTCACCCCATAGGCTTCGCTGTCAAACGCCCCGGGGCTGACGCGCACCGGCTTGCCGGCCTTGTCGTAGCCTTGGGCATACAAGCCCATCTGGGGCTTGGGCACCTTGAGATAGGTGTGCTTGAGGCCGAGCTTGGGCAGCAGGGTCTGTTCCATCGCCACGTCGAACGGTTGCTGCAGGCTCTGCGCCGCCAGATAGCCGAACAGGCCCAGGCTGGGGTTGGAATACTGGCGGTGGGTGCCGGGGGCGAAAGTGGCTTTCCAGTGCTGGAAGTAGCCGATCATCTGCTGCGCATTGTCCGCCTCGCCGGGGAACTGCAACGGCAGCCCGCCTGCGGTGTAGGTGCCCAGGTCAAGTACGCTGATGTGCTCGAACTGGCTGGCGCGCAAGGCTGGCAAGTAGTCGCTGGCCGGGGCGGAGAGCTTCAACTTACCGGTGGCCTGGGCATAGCCGGCCAGGGTCGCGGTGAAGGTCTTGCTGACCGAGCCGATCTCGAACAGGGTGTTTTCGCTGACGGGCTGCTGGCTGTCCTGCGCGGCGACACCGTAGTTAAAGTATCGGGCCTTGCCGTCCTGCACGATGGCGACAGCCAGGCCTGGGATTGCCTGCTGCTGCATCAGCGGCTTGACGGTGGCGTCCACCACCTGGCGCAGGTCGGTGGCGGCCAGGCAGTTGCCGGCGCCGAGCAAGAGGCTGAGAATCGTGACGTTGCGCACGTGTTGGTACATGATGAGGTCGCTTCCTTGAGGATTGTCGGGGGAATCACGGCCTGCGCAGGCGCCGCCAAGATAGGCAGTTTGCCGGTCCCGGACAACCGATGATATCTCGCACCAGTCATTAGAAAAATTTGGGCTAAGACCATGTTGCGTTCCCATTTCCCCCTTAACGCACTGCGCGCGTTCGAAGCCTCTGCCAGGCATTTGAGCTTTACCCGGGCGGCCATCGAGTTGTGCGTGACCCAGGCGGCGGTCAGTCACCAGGTCAAGAGCCTGGAGGCCCAACTCAACGTCACCCTGTTCAAGCGCCTGCCCCGTGGCCTGATGCTCACCCGCGAAGGGGAGACGCTGTTGCCGGTATTGCGCGAGTCCTTCGATCGTATCGCCCAGACCCTGGGCCAGTTCCAGGCCGGGCATTACCGCGAGGTGCTGACGGTGGGCGCGGTGGGCACGTTTGCGGTGGGCTGGCTGCTGCCGCGCCTGGCGGATTTCCAGGCGCGCTACCCGTTTATCGACCTGCGTTTGTCGACCCACAACAACCGTGTGGATGTGGCGGCTGAAGGCCTGGATTATGCGATCCGCTTCGGCGCCGGCGCGTGGCATGGCACCCACGCCTGTGAGTTGCTGGCGGCGCCGCTGACCGTACTGTGCGTACCGGCGATTGCCCGCCAATTGCAAGGCCCGGGCGATGTGTTGAAGCACACGCTGTTGCGCTCTTACCGGGCGGATGAATGGAGCCTGTGGTTCCAGGCCGCGGGCTTGCCCGCCGACACCCTGGTGCCGCGCAGCATCGTGTTCGACTCGTCCCTGGCGATGATGGAAGCGGCCTTGCAGGGCAATGGTGTGGCCCTGGCGCCGGCACTGATGTTCTCCCGCCAGTTGGCCCAGGACGTGATCCGCCAGCCGTTCGACGTGGGCATCACCACGGGTAGCTACTGGCTGACGCGCCTGCAATCACGCACCGAAACCCCGGCGATGCAGGCGTTCAAGCAATGGTTGTTGGAGCAGGTGACGGGCCTGTAGGTGCCTGGCTTGCCGGACGCCATCGCTGGCAAGTCAGCTCCTGCACTGGGTTGCCCCGACCCTTCTAACTCCTATTGCGCCCCCAATCAACTGACCTCTATTTGCGGTGCGTAAAGTGTCATGGTGGTGGTTTTCTTTCGCGAGTTACGCCAGTTGGCGCGGTTCATCGTGACCATGGCCACGGCGACCATAAGACCGGTCTCAAACACCAGGCGAGGGTCAATACGCCTCAGTTGGCAGGGGTGGCCGTTGGTGGGTCAAGTCCACAGCCGTTGGCGCAGGACAAACGTCTCGATGGTGTGGGCGGCGTGTTCGATCGAGGTGTTGGCGCTGTCAATCACGATGTCGGGGGCTACCGGGCGCTCGTAAGGTGAGTCAATGCCGGTGAAGTGCTTGATCAGGCCTTTGCGGGCCTTGGCATAAAGGCCCTTGGGGTCGCGCTGTTCGAGGACCGGCAGCGGTGCGTCGATGAAGATTTCAATAAAGTCGCCAGGGGCGAACAGCGCCCTGGCCATGCGTCTTTCCTGTTCGAAGGGCGAGATCAGGCACACCAGGGTGATGACCCCGGCATCCACCATCAACTTGCCGACCTCGGCGGTGCGTCGGATGTTTTCCTTGCGGTCGCTGTCGGCAAAGCCCAGGTCGGCGGTCAAGCCCTGGCGCAGGCGGTCGCCGTCGAGCAGGCAGGTGTGCAGCTGTTTCGCGTGCAGGCTGGCCTGCACGCAATTGGCAATACAGGACTTGCCGGCGCCCGACATCCCGGTGAACCACAACAGCAATGAGCGATGCCCTTTAAGGTTGCATTGGGCCTGGCGCTCGACATCGAACGGGTGGGGCACCAGGTCCGGGGTTTCCCGGGGGCGAGCGAAGGGAGGCATCAGGGGCATCTCCTGGGGGCGCGCACGCCAGTCAAAACTCGATCACCGCGCGGTAGCGCACGGTGTTGTTGCGTAGGGCGTCGAGGGCCTGGTTGATCTGCGCCGTGGGAAAAATATCTACCAGGGGCCACACATGATGTTCGCTGGCAAATTCCAGCATCTTGAGCATGTCGTGGCGCCCGCCGACATTGGCGGTGCTGACGGTCAGGGTCTTGTAGGTCATGGCCGCAATATCCAGCGTGACCGGGCCGGGCATCCCGGCAAAGCACAGGGTGCCGTGGGGGCGCAGCAGGGCGATGGCGCGCTCCCAGTCCTGGTCGTTGGAGGCGGTGACCAGCAGGAAGTCCAGGGTGTTTTCCTGGGCCTGCAAGGTGGCCGGGTCCAGGCCGTGGAAATGACGGGCCCCCAACTGCAAGGCCTGGGTTTTTTTGCTGGTGGAACTCGACAGTGCGGTGACGGTGCAGCCGAACTTGGCCGCAAACTGGATGGCCAGGTGGCCGAGCCCTCCGATGCCCAGCACCCCCACGCGCATGCCCGGGCGGGTGCCGCGCAGCAGCGCGGTGAACACGGTCTGCCCGGCGCAGAACAACGGAGCGGCGACATGGGAGGGCAGGTTGTCGGGGATCGGGAACACGAACCGGCTGTCGCAGGTCATGAAGTCGGCAAACCCGCCTTTTTGCCCATCGGCGCAGGTCGCCACCACCGCCGCACAGTGTTGCTCCTCGCCCTTGAGGCACCATTCGCACGCCAGGCAGGCGCCCTTGTACCAGCCCACGCCAACGCGCTGGCCGGCAGCCAGGTGGGTGACCGCCGAGCCGCAACGCACCACCCGCCCCACGACCTCGTGGCCGCACACTTGAGGGTATTGGGAGGCTTCGCCCCAATGGCCTTCAATCAGGTGCAGGTCACTGGTGCAGGCGCCGCAATGGGTCACCTGGATTTCCACGTCGTTGGCCCCCGGGTCCGGGCGCGGGTAGGTGAAAGGTTCCAGTGGCGAGCCCGGGCCATAGGCGGCCCAGCCGTGAGTGGTGCGTGTCATGGGGTCACTCCTGTGTAAGGGTTAAGGCCGCGAGATAGTGCTGGGTCCATTCGGCGTCGATTACCGGGCACTTGAGGTGATCGAGCAGCAGCGGCGGTGGCGGGTGGAAGTGGCTGAAGTCGTCGATGATCATTTCCAGGATCAGCAGCGTGCGTTGCAGCACGGCCTGGCCCGGGGCCTGCGCCTTGAGTCGGGCTTGCCATTGCGCCAGGGGTAGGGGCGCGAACTGCGCGTGGCCCAGCAGCGTTTGTATCCAGGCGCATAGCTGCGTCCAGGGCAGGTTCGGTGCGGGGTTGTACAGGTGCTGGAGCGGCGGCAAACCCAGGGCCTGGCCGTGGAGGGCGGTGTGGGTGAACACCTGTGCGACATAGTCCACGGGGGTCAGGTTCAGCGACCAATGGGCTTCGTCAGGCCAGGCCTTGAGCGCCAGGCAGCTGCGAATCAGCAGCCCCACATAGTCTTCCTGGTTGATCGATGAACCACTGCCCGGGTTGGCGGGGGCGCTGATGTCACCGCAGCGCAGGATGTTCAGGCACAGCCCACGGCTTTGGCAAAAACCCAGCGCGAGTTGTTCGGCCACCAGCTTGGCGCGGTTATAGCCGGTGGAGGGGACCGGCTCTGGCAGGGTCGAGGCGAACACCACGGCCGCACCGCTTGCGGCGGCCAGGCCCAATACCTCGACTACGCCACCGACGTTGGTCTGGGCCAGGCGTTCATAACTTTTTAGCCAGTTGACGTCGGCGGCGCAGTGAATGATGCAGTCCACCTCCTGGCACAGGCTTTGATAGGCCGCGCTCGACATGCCCAACCGTGGTTGCGCCAGGTCCCCGGCCAGGCCCACGACTCGTGCGTTGCCAGGTGTCAGGCCCAGTTCGGCGATGCGCCGCTGGGCCTGGGCCGGATCATCGGCGCGCACCAGGCACAACACCGTCTGCACCCCGGCGCTGTGTTGCAGCTCGGCAACCACCCTGCGCCCCAGATACCCGGTGGCGCCGGTGACCAGCAGCGTGCGTCGGGCCAGGCGGGGTGGCACCTGGGGCAGGTTCGCCACGGCCGTGTTCAAGTGCGCCAGATAACGCTCGGCGTGTGCCGTGACCGAAAAGGCCACTTCCAAAAGCGGCGCGCCTTGCAGCCGATGGGCCAACTGCCGGCTGATCCCGGCCAATGTCGAGTCACGGGTGATGTCGGCAATCGTCAGGTCGGTGTCGAACGCGCGGTTGATGCGATTGATCAAGTCCAGCAGCAACAGGCTGCCGCCAATCTCGATAAAGTCGCTGTCCGGCCCCAGGGTGACGCCTTGCAGGTTCATGCAGCGCGCCCATAACCGGGCCAGGCGGGTTTGCAGCGGCGTCAACGGCGGTTGCTCGTCGGCCAGCGGTGTCAGTGGCTGTTGCAGCAGGGCCTGGGCGCCCAGGCGCTTCTGGCTGGCACCTGCCGGAATCGAGGCGGCCAAAAAATACCCCAGCGGCACGCTGAAGGCGGGCAGGTGCTGGCCCGCCCACTGGCGCAGGGCGCCGGCAGTGGGGGGCTTGCCGGAGTCCACGGCGCAGATAAACGCCACCAGCTGCAAGTCCGGGCCTTCGCCACGGGTGGTGACCAGGGCGCTGCGCACCTCGGGATGGGCCATCAACACGCGCTCGACGTCGGCGCTGAAGATCTTGAAGCCGCGCACCTTGAGGTGGGTGGTCGCGCGCCCGATCAGGTAGACCTCGCCGGCCTCGTCCAGGCGGACCCTGTCGCCGGTGCGCAGCAGCCGCGGGGCCAGCGCTGGGCACTCCTGGGCCAGTGGGTTGGCCACGAATGCGCTGCGGTTGGCCGCATCGTCCTCCAGGTAGCCGACGCTGAGCCCCGGGGTCTGCACGTACAGTTCGCCGTGGCCACCCAGTGGGGTGCAATCGAGGGCCGGGTCGAGCACGTAGGCCTGGGTGCCAGGGGTCCATTGCAGATGGCCGTCGGGAGCGACTAACGCGACGTCGCCCGCTTCATTGGAGCCATACAGGTCGATCACCCGGCAATTGGGCAGGCAGCGCACCAGGTTCTGCCGCGTGGACGGCGGCAGTTGTTCGCCGCTCAGCCACAGGCACCGCACGCCGGCAAAGGCCTGTTTGAACGCGGGCTCATCGTGCATCAGGCCTGCGGCCAGGCTGGGGGTGATCATCAATTGGCTGAGCTGGCCATGCTCGACGAATGCCCGCAGGGCCTGGGGGTCGAGCACCATGGCGTCGGGCATCAGGCACACGGTGGCGCCGCTGAAAATCGGGTAATACACATACCCGGCCATCCAGGCGTTGAGGCCCACCCGATCACCCGGGCGGATGTGCTGTTGCCACAACGCCAGGGAGTCCAGGCGGCCGTGCTCGCCGATGGTGACGATCTTCGCCGTGCCGGTGGTGCCGGACGTGAGCAGGCCGTAGGCCAGGTCATTTGCCCCCGGTACCCGGTGGGGCAAGGTGGCGGGCCGGGCGGGCGTGGCGGGCAGTTCATCGAACACCAGGCTGGGGTAGCCGGGCGGCAGGTCATTGAGGCTGCTGCTGTCGCCGATCACCACCACCGGCCGCAGATTGGCCAGGGCCTTGGCAGTGGCCTCCAGCCCATACCAATGGGGGATGTCGAGGTAGGGCCAGCCCAGCAGGCTGCACGCGGTCATGCTGATCAGGCTGCGCAGGTCCTTGTCCAGGCGGATCGCCACCCAGCCGCCGTGGGCACACTGGCTCGACAGGCGCTCGGCCAGCGTCACGGCATGGGCGTGTAGCTGCCGCGCATTTAGCTGCCTGTGGGGCGTCATCGCGACCAGGCTTTCGGGAGCCTGCTCCAGCAGGCGCAAGAAGTGTTGCTGCCATGACAGGCCCGGTGCGATGGCCGCACTGGCGTAGCGGTTGCTGGCGATTTGGCGTGCGCGGCTGTGCAGGCTTGCGTTGCGCGCGAGGGTGGCCAACTGAGCACTGATTCGCGGCCCCTGTGCAGCAGGGGTGTTTGGCTCGAGGGTAATCAGTGGCAGGCCAAGGGCCCTGGCCGAGGCCGTATCCGGGGCCACCAGGCACAGGAACCGCTGGCGCGCCTGCTCGGGCGAGCAATAGGTCAAGTGCTCGTTGGCCGTCAGCAGCACCAGCGGCCCGTCCTGCAACAGCGCCAGTTCACGCAGGGTCTGGTCGCTCAGGGTGTGGCTGGCGCTGTCCAGCAGCCAAAGGGCATAGTCGTCGGGCAAATGCGCCGCCAGTTGCAGGGCGCGCTGGCGCTGCTCGTCGGTGTGGGCCAGTAACAGCACCTGGAGCCGCGTGGTGGCGGGTTCATGCAGGCACTTGAGGTGATCGGCTGTATCAGCCTGGCGTTGCCAGGTGGCGCACAGCTGGAAAAACCGATAAATCACCTGCTTGTCCCGGGCCGTCTGTTCGACGATAGGCGGGAAATCCATGGTCGGGTGCGTCACCTGGGCGAACCCGCACGAGCGCTCGGCGTCATCATGCCAGCCCTTGAAAAACTGCCATTGCGCGACCTGTTCCGGCTGCCACGCCAACAGCCTTGGGGAATACTCGATGCCGGCAAAATCGCAGAAGCGCAGCAGGGTGCCCTGGGGGTCTGCCATCAAGTCGGCGTCACTGTCCAGGTACAGCACGTGATCGCTGGGGCAATGCTCCAGCACCAGGCCACGAATGCGTGCCAGTTCATCGAAACCCGACTCGTCGGCATCGAAATAGGTGGTGCCGCCGCCCTGGCTGACGCGATACAGCGACTGCATGACCGCCAGCGGCTGGCGCACCAGGAACACATGCTTGAATGCGGTCAACCAGGCGCCATCGATGGCCTGGAAGTCGAAGAAATAGGCGATCTCCTTGGCACATTGCAGGTGCTGGGGTTCGGCCGGACGTTGGCTCAGCAGGGCCAGCGCCTGGCTGTAGTGGGTGATGCCCGCAGGGCCTTGCGCGGCCTGGCGGTTGCGCTCGATCAGCGCATGCTTTGCCGGGAAGTGTCGGGCCAGGAACGGCTCCGACAGTTGTTCATGCAGCACCTTCACGCCCGGGTGTTGCATCACGGCGCGCTCGAAGGCGGTTGAGCGGCTCCTGGAAACGGCCCACACAATCACATTGGGCAGATGAGATGACGTCAGCATAAACAGCTCCTGGGCAGGGCCTGTGCACGTGAGGTATCTACAGCTCGCCAGCGGGTTTTTTCAGCGCAAGGAAACCCGAGAGCAGAATGAGGACCAGGCCGGTGGCGGTTCGGCCGTTGAGCATTTCGTTGAACAGCAGGGCGCCCCAGGCGATGGCGAAAATCAGGTAGGTGTAGTCAAACGCGCCGATGATCGAGGTCTCGCCAATTTGATAGGCCTTGGCGATCCCGATGCTGACCAGCACCATCAACACCGCCAATACGATCATGATCCACCAGTCGGCCTGGCCCATGGTCGACCAGCCGCCGATCAGGAAGCGCCAACCTTCATTGCTCGGGAAATGCGGGCCGGTCTGCATCACCACCAGGCTGCCGAGCACACCGATCACCAGCAGCGCGGCATTCATGGCCAGTGCCAGCAGCATGGGGTCCTCATCGGCACATTTGCCCTTGGTCACCACCACGGCGAGGGCGTACAGGATGGCGGCGAGTACCGGCAGCAGGGCATAGGTATTGAATTCTTCGGTGCTCGGCGCCAGGGTGATCAAGACCCCGACAAAACCCAGGCCGATCGCCAGCCATTTGCGCAGGGTCACGTCTTCCTTCAGTGAAAGGGCCGCGAACAACGCAATGAACAGGGGCGTGGTGTAGATTGCCAGGGCAGCGATGGTCAGGCTGATAAAGGGCAGGGCGCCGTAAAAGGCGATCCACATCAACGACAGCAGCAGGCTTCTTATCACCACCCACAGCGGGGACAGTGGGCGCAACTGCGCGGCGCCGCGCATGTGCACCACTAACGCCAGCAGAATGGCGCAGGCCAGGACGGAGCGGATCACATACAATTGCCACATTGACGTATCGGGACTGGTCGCCTTGATGATGGCGTCTGACACCGACAGCAAAAATACCGAACCCACCACGATAAGAATGCTTTGTCGGTTATCGGTGGCGGTTATCGTAGTGCTTCCAGACATGAGTTTTCCTTGATTGGCCTGCAGTAAGGATTTTGGGTGAGCACTGGTTGTATTTAAAGTGACTTATGGTTACGCAGAAGGACTGAAAATTATGGATAATTTCAAACGCTCACTGCCTCCACTGTCCAGCCTTGTGCCTTTTGAAGCGGCGGCGCGACTTGAGAGCTTTTCCAAAGCCTCAGAAGAGTTGCACCTGACCCAGGCAGCCATCAGCAAACAGGTCCGTGCCCTCGAAGAATTTCTCGGTGTTGCTTTGTTTACCCGTAGAAACCGCGCGGTGTTCCTCACGGCGGCGGGGGTCGAATTTCGCGATACCGTGCGCACCGCCTTCCTGGGCATTGCGTCGCAAGCCGAAGACCTGAAAAAAGGCCGGGACAACAGCGAAGTGGTGCTGGTGGCGCAACTGTGCGAAGCCTTTTACTGGCTGACTCCCAATATTCCCGCGTTGCACAACAAGCACCCCGAGATCGAGGTGCGGCTTAACGCATCGACCCAGCCCATTACCGAAACCGCGGAAAAATTTGATATCGCCATCCAGACCTCGGGCCGGGCATCTGGTGACCACACGCGGTTGTTTACCTTGAGCGACGAAATCTACCCGGTGTGCAGCCCCCGTTATCTCGCGTCCTTTGGCAGTACATCGCTGGCCCTGGCAGACCTGGCCAACCTGCCGCTGCTGCACCATGTCGCGGTGCCGCAGGACTGGAGCACCTGGAACGATTGGTTGCTGGAGTACGGCATCAAGCTGGGCGACCCCAAGGGCAAGTTCTTCGACAGCTATCCGGTGATGATGCAGGCCTGCGTCGCGGGCTTCGGTTTTGCCCTGGGATGGCGCAGGACCACTGAAAGAATGCTGGCCAGCGGTGAGCTGGTGCGGCCCTTTGCGCAATCGACCCACTTGCCGCAAGCCCTGAGCGTCTACAAGTGGCGAGACGCCAACCTGGGCCCGGCAGCCCGGCAGTTGCTGGAATGGTTGAAGTCGTCGTTCGCCGACTGAGGCTAAGCGCTGCCCAGCACATGGGGGGAGCGTTTGTGCCCTGACTGAGCCGGCAAGCCTGCTCAGTCAGGGGCATCGGCCTACACGGGCCTTAGCGATCTTCGGCGAGCAGCAGGCCGAGGGCTGCCAGGGTTTTTTTCTGGATGTCATGCACGGCGTGTTCGCTGTTGGCGCCCAGGCCTGGGTCGACGATAAAACGCCCCTGCTGGTAGCCATCACTGCTCAAGCCGCGCTGCACGCTGGCGCACAGCGGCACATCTTCTTCACGAATCACCGCCACAAAGTCGATGACTTCCTGTTCTTCGCGCGTGGGGGTGGCCGCCTCGCAGAACCATTCGACCACCTGCACGGTGTGATCCACCGCGAGCGGGATGTGATGCAGCACATTCATATAGCCTCCTGGGTAAACCTCCAGGCAAAAATTCGGCCATAGGTACCAGGCGCCAAACTGGCGGGACTGGGCTGAGGTCTGCTTCATCGTATACCCCTGGTTCTCACCGCTGTCGTGGCTGACATGGGCGTGGTAATGCTCATGGATCGCCAAGTGGTAGCTCTTCAGGTCCAGGGTGGCCATGGACAGCGTCGGGTGGCACATCGGGCAGTGATAACACTCCGAATAGTTCTCCACCGAGACCTTCCAGTTCGACTGCACGCTGTAGTCCTTGGAGTAGGCATGGACCAAGCGTTCCGGTGCGGGGGCGAACGCGCGGATGGAGTCCTCCAGGCCGGGCAGCAGGGTTTGCATGGAGGCGCAGTGGCTGTCGAAGTTGATAAAGATAAACCCGCAAAATACCTCAAGCAGGATGGGTGCGAGTTGCACCTGCGCGGTGCTGAAGTTCTTGACGTGTTCGGACTTGCGCGCACTGATCAGTTGGCCCTGGGTGTTGTAGGCCCAGGCATGGTAAGGGCAGGTCAGCAGCCCGGGCACATGCCCGCGGCCCTCCACGAGCCGATGTGCACGGTGCTGGCACACATTGTGGAAGGCCTTGAAGGCGCCATCCTGGTCCTTGACCACCAGGGCACTCTGGCGGCCCAGGTCGCGTACGTAATAGTCGCCGACCTGGGCCAGGGCTGACACGTGGCATACGTACTGCCAGGTCTTGCAGAAAATCAGCTGCATCTCCTGCTCGAACAGCCCGCTGTCCACATAGTGTTCGCTGGGCAAGGTGAAGGATGCAAAGGGGTCGGCGGCAAAGCCTCGAGCCAGGTGCGGGGACGATGGGGCGCTGGACATGGAACCTCCATGGATCAACGGGGATAAAGGGGTGGGGGGCTCAGCTGTACTGGGCGAGCGCCGATTCGAAACACCGGGGGTCAAGGTCAAGCCCCAGCCCCGGCCTGTCCTGCACATAGGCGCGGCCCTGGCGAATATCGAACCCGCCCGTGGCCAGTTGCACATCGTGGTGGCGGCAACAGTTCCAGCTCGCACGATGAAAACGCGCCGGCGTCGCGGTAGCCAGGTGCATGACGGCGCTGTCGGACACCAGCGTGCCGCCGACGTCCTCGATGTTCATCTGGATCCCGTGATGGAGGCAGAAGTCGCGCAGTTGCCGGGCCTTGGTCAAGCCGCCGACCCGGGCGATTTTCAGCCCGATGGCCTGGGTGATGTTATGGCGTTGGGCGTACACCAGGTCGGCCAGGGTCACGATGGACTCATCCAGGATGATCGGGTTGCGGGTCAGCTCGCGCACGGCGCGGCATTGGTCCATGGACTCACAGGGCTGTTCGAAACACACCGTGGGATCCTGCACGCTGTTCATCACCGCGACGGCATCGGCCACCGTCCAGGCGCGATTGACATCGAAGGTGATCACCTCGCCCGGCAGGCGTTGCTCGATCAGGCTGTTGATCCGCGCGACATCCTCCACGACACCGGTACCCACCTTGCACGAATGGGTACGATAACCCTGCTGGCGGGCGGCTTGCAGGTGCGTTGCCATGTGCTCGGGATCACCTGTGGGGATGCTGCTCTGCAAGGCAATCGAGGCCTGGAATTTGCCTCCCAGCAAGGCATACACCGGCAACTGGCAGTGCTTGCCCAGAATGTCCCAGCAGGCCAGGTCAATGGCCGCTTTTACATAGGGGTGCCCGGGCAGCATGACGTCCATGCGCTCGTTGATCTGCTCCAGGTACAGCGGGTTCTCCCCCAGCAGGTGCGGCGCCAGTTCCGCGATCCCCGCCCGTACGCCTTTGGCATAGGCCGGCAGGTAGGTGGCGCCCCATGGGCAGCTTTCTCCCACCCCCTGCAAGCCGCTGTCGGTGCCGATCACCACCACGGTGGAGTCCAGCGCGGCATAGTGCAGGCGCCCGCCGCTGAGGCTGTATTTTTCCTTGAGCGGCACATCGAACTGATAGACCTTGATCGACGTTATTTTCATGGCGCACATACCCCCTCGGCGAGGGCCAGGCCCGGTATCCGGCGTGGGATGGCCGCATCCAGGATCGATTGTTGGAAGATCCGGTTGATCACGCTCAGTTGCAGCGCGTGGCGTTTTTGCTCGACCACCGCGATGCTGTCGAAACACGGCTCGTAGCTGTCCAGGTGTTCGGCCACCCAGCTGGGGCCACAGCTCCAGTTGACCACCTGGGTGATCAGCGTCGGTGACAGGCCCATGGCGCTGCCGATCTCAGCCGCTTCGCCAAGGATGACCCGGTTGATGCAAGCGAGAAACTCCACCAGGTGCGCCGCCAGCTTGATCTTCTGATTGTCGGTAAAGGTGATGCCGCAATGGAACGCGTGCGGCAGGGTGGGGGTGATGCGACCGAAGGCATCCTCGGTAAAGGCGCCGCTATGGCGGTAGGCGCGATTGGCTCCGTAGGGCGAGGGCGCCTGGAAGCCCGGCAGGGCAAGGGCAATGCGATTTTCCTGTTCGCTCAAGGCGGCGATCTTGACGTGATTGTCCTGGCTGTCGAACTGTGCGCCTGCCTGTCGATAACGCTCAGCGACGATGCGCCCCAACGGCATCGCCACTCCCAGCTCATCGGCCAGCGCCTCGGTGAGGTTCATGTCCTTGACCGTGATCTCCAGGGTGCAGGAATGGTCATAGCTGGCGTCGAGCATAAAGGGGGTCAACTGGTTGCTGACAAAGCAGTTGCCACGGGAGGTCTTGACGAAATCCCACAGCCAATGCAGCGGGATCTCATGGGCCCTGGCCAATACCAGTAACTCGGCCCACACGGCGGTCGCAGCGTAGAACAGTAGGTTGGTCAGCAGCTTGACGGACTGCCCGGCGCCGATCTCGCCCACGTAAAACGCCTTGCGGCCCATGGTCTCCAACACGTTGCGGCTCAATTGATAACCGCGCTCATCGCCCCCGATGTAAAAGCACACGTTGGCGAAATCCACCCCCATGTGCGACAGGTTGCTGACCGGGGCTTCCAGGCTGTAGATGGATTTTTGCCGGGCCAGCCCGGCGATGTAGCGGGTGTTGTGGTAGTCGGTGGTGGAGGTGTCGATCCACACCGAATGCGCCGCCATCCCGGCCAGCGCGCCGTGCGGCCCGGTCATGTTTTCCAGTACATGATGGGGCAGAGGCAGGCAGGTCACGACCACCTCACAGCCACTGGCGCACAGTGCCGGGGTGGCCTTCCAGCAGGCACCGGCGGCGATCACCGAGCGTGTGTGTGCCGCGTCGATGTCATACACCTGCACGGCGTAGCCGGCGTGCAGCAGGCGCTCCACCAGGGGGCGGCCCATATTTCCGACGCCGATGAAGGCGATTTTGCTTGGCGTTGCGCTGTCCATATCGCTTCTCCTGTGGGGCTGCTTCAAGCGAACTCGCGCGCCCTGCCGGCGCCCTGGCCGGACACCCAGATGGAATTAAAGTTGTCGAGCATCACCTGTTGGCAGGCGACCGTTGCGTCGCCGCCCAGGGGCGTGAACACCGCATCGATGTTCGGGTACACAAAAAACGGCAACGACACTCTGGCGGTGCTGGCGCGGTGGATGACCTGGTGCGGTGTGCTGGTGAACAGGCCGTTGCTCCACTTCATCAACATATCGCCGAGATTGACCACCACCTCGTGTTTGCGGCACGGCACGTCGATCCAGCGCCCCTGGGAAAACGCACTGAGGGCGCAGGCATCTCGCGGGTCCTGGAACAGCAAGGTAAACATGCCGTTATCGGTGTGCTTGCCCGCGCCGCTGCCCGACGGCGGGTAATACAGGGCGCGCTGGATCAACACCGGGTCGGAAAAAAAGCCCTGGAAAAATTCGCCATCCAGCCCCAGGGACCGGGCCAGGCCGCGCAACAGCGCGGGCACTACGCGGCTCATTACTTCGTGTTGCAGAGCCAGCATGGCCATGGCAAATCCGGGCGCCTGGTCGTCGCTGGGCAGCAGGTTTGGCCCGGTAAAAGGCAAGTCGCAGGCCGGTGCTTCCCGGCCCATGTCGAAATGCTGCTTGCGGTCGGGGCCGGTGGGCGCATGCAGGGTCTCGCCAAACGTATCGACATACCCACGGCACGTCTTGGGGCTGACTACTTGGCGGTCCTGGCCGAACTGCTTTTTGATCGACAGTGGCAGCGCAAAGAACTGGCGCGCCGTGGCCAAGGCATCCTCTATCAACGAGAGCCGGATACCATGATCGGCCAGGTAGAAGAATCCATCATTGACGCAACAATCGCGCAAACGGCTGACTTCATAATCTGCTTGGGTCGATGCAAGGCGCTCAAGGGAGATACTTTTGAGCACATCCATGTTCGACTCCTGATTATTTGTTGACGGCGAACGCCAAGTAGTGGGCTTGCACGTCGTTTAAGTAAGCAGCGTTCATAAAGGAGCTCAGTGCACAAAGTTGTGCAGAGGCGGTTAACTTGTCCAGGAATTTATCAAAGTGTTCGTCTTGATAAAAACTACAGCGAGTACTGAACAGAATCACTCCACCCTGCGTGGTAATGCGCATAAGTTCATGGATCGCCTCGATGGGTAAGTGGCCCTGGATAAACGCACCGCAACAAAAGGTCGCGTCATACTGGTTATCTGCAATCAATGGATTGTGTTCCGTAAGATCCACCCCGCCATACAGTCTGGCGTAGGCCTGGGTCTTGTGCGCCAGGTGGGTCATGGCCGGCGACAGGTCACACCCGTCTACCGGCGCAAACCCCCGTAGCATCAGCTCTTTACCCACCAGGCCAGTGCCGCAGCAGGCATCCATGATACGCAGCGACTGGCGCTCCCGCGGGGCTCGGTGCAATGAGTCGAAGAGATCTGCGAGCATGCTGGGGCCGCAGTAATTTTCTTCAGAGACATCATTGTCATAATCGGCTGACCAGGTCTCGTAGTAGTTCTTTAGACGCGAATAGTCACGACCAAAGTTGAGTGCCTGATTCACGGAAGTTAATGGGGCAGTTGCGACGCCATTGCTTGCATAGTTTTCGCTGGCCATTCTGTATTCTCCGGAAAAATGTTTTTCTGGTTGAATTAGTTAATGGTACTGCGTGGGGTGTTCATTCTTGTTCGGTAACTACGATGGTGTAAAGCGGGGGATAGACGACTTATCCTACAAAATGCGCGACATGGTTAACTGGTCGTTATACATAACGTTTATTGAGCTGATGTAATTCCCGCCACTGGCGTCCAGTCACAGACGCCGGGGGCGATCAAGGGAGGTTGCCCGGGGTGCAGTGCTTTTCACGCCGTGGGAGGTACGCAGGATGTGGGCCGAGCAGGGTACGGTTAATGGTCGCGGTCACACTTCGTCACCTTGGGCGCGGCCTCAGCTGTGCTGCTGTTGCTGCGCGGCAAACGCCTGCGCCAGAAAGTCGATCAACGTGCGCACCGACGGCAACAGTCCCCTCCTTGAAGGGAAGACGGCGGTGATCACGCCTTCGGTGGGGCGCCAATCGGGGAGCAGGCTGATCAGGCGCCCGTGTCTGATCTCATCCTCGACCACCGCCAGCGGCAGGTTGGCGACGCCCACGCCCTGGAGCACCGCGCTTTTCAGGGTGGGCATGTCATCGCTGATCAGCCGTGGTGCGTGGCAGATCTCGGCCGTCTCGCCTGCTGGCCCGGTCAGGCCCCAGACGTACTGCGCTGTCGGGTTGCCCCAGCAGATGGTCGGCAGTCCTGACAAATCGGCAGGGACCAGGGGCCGTGGATGCTCCTGTAGAAAACCCGGGCTCGCTACCAGCACCTGGGTGCTCCTGGCGAGCAGCTTCATCACCAGGTCGCTGCTTTCCAACGGTGGGAAGCACAGGTTCAGCGCAATGTCATAGCCCTCGCTGATCACATCGACCTTACGGTTGAAACTCTTCACGTTGAGCTCGACGCTGGGGCACTGCGCCATGAACTGGCCCAGCATCGGCGCCACCCAGTAATTGAGCAGGGCGGTGGTGCAACTCAGGCGAATCACCCCACGCGGCTCGGCCTTGTTGAAGGCGATCAGGTCCTCGGCCGACTCCGCCTCGGCGGTCATCGCCACGCAGTGGCGGTAATAGGCCAGGCCAATGTCGGTGACCTGGAACTGCCGGGTCGAGCGCTGTATCAGGCGTGCCCCCAGCCGCGCCTCCAACTGGCTGACCCGGCGGCTCAAGGTCGACTTGGGCATGTTGAGTGCCCGACCGGCCGCCGCAAAGCCACCATGCTCCACCACCTTGGCGTAGAGGAAGAGTTCATTCAGGTCGAACATGCGCATCGTTCCAATTTTGAGATGGTGAAGTCTAATTCAACCACTACCGAACACCTAGAGTGATGACTAAGGTGGAGCCGCTGTTTGTTTCAGGCCACACACGCGCAGTGAATCACGGTAGCGGTAGGGGGCATATGGGCTGGCACTCGGTGGGCTGGACTGGCTCGGGTGGTCCATGAGCGTTGGCTCCGTTCGGGGTAAATCTGCAGGAATGCAAAAAATGATCGCCTTGCGCTAACAAAAATTGCTGTGCGCAGGCGTTCCATTGTTGGAATTGTCAGCTGTTGCCAGGCGCTTCGAGGCCTGAGGTCCGAAAGCGAACGAACCTGGCGAGTCGTAACCCATTCATATCTGCACAGGACGTGCAGAGCCTGCCGGGCATTTGGCAGGCAGTAATGCCAGGGAGGTTCATCCACGCAAGAGGAAATGCAAATGAGCGCTTCAAGTAACGCTGCAAACTTTAATGGTCAGAAGCCGACGATTGACCCCACCGACACCGCCATGTTGCTGATCGACCACCAGAGCGGCCTGTTCCAGATCGTCAAGGACATTGATGTTCCTCAATTGCGCGCCAATGCCATTGCCTTGGCCAAGGCCGCGACCCTGCTGAAAATCCCGGTCATCACCACCGCTTCAGTGCCCCAGGGGCCGAACGGCCCGTTGATCCCGGAAATTCATGAAGCGGCGCCCCATGCCCAGTACGTCGCCCGGCGCGGCGAGATCAATGCCTGGGATAACCCCGAGTTCCACGCGGCGGTCAAGGCCACCGGCAAGAAGACCCTGGTGATTGCCGGCACCCTGACCAGCGTGTGCCTGGCGTTTCCGTCCATCGCGGCGGTGCATGAAGGCTACAAGGTGTTCGCCGTAGTCGACGCGTCGGGCAACCACTCGAAACTGGCCACCGACCTGACCGTCGCGCGCCTGGCCCAGGCCGGCGTGGTGCCGATCGACATCATGGGCACCCTGTCGGAACTGCAAGGCTCGTGGAACCGTCCGGATGCCCAGGAGTGGGCGAACGTCTACACCCAGGCCATGCCGCACTACCAACTGCTGATCGAGAGCTACATCAAGGCCCAGCAAGTGGCAAACAATCACGAAGAGCTAGACTCCCAGCGCAAGTAAATACGGCTGACCTTCCCCGGTGCGGTCCATTTGGGCAAGCACCTTTTTTATCAGGAGCATCATGATGTCTAAACCTTACGTTCGCCTGGACAAAGACAACGCAGCTGTCCTGCTGGTTGACCACCAGGCTGGCTTGCTGTCACTGGTCCGCGATATCGAGCCCGACAAGTTCAAGAACAACGTCCTGGCCCTGGCTGACCTGGCCAAATACTTCAAGCTGCCGACCATCCTCACCACCAGCTTCGAAACCGGCCCCAACGGCCCGCTGGTGCCCGAGCTCAAGGCCCTGTTCCCGGACGCGCCGTACATTGCCCGCCCTGGGCAGATCAACGCCTGGGACAACGAAGACTTCGTCAAGGCCATCAAGGCCACCGGCAAGAAGCAACTGATCATCGCTGGCGTGGTGACCGAGGTGTGCGTGGCGTTCCCGGCACTGTCGGCCCTGGCCGAAGGCTATGACGTGTTTGTGGTGACCGATGCCTCCGGCACTTTCAACGAACTGACCCAGCAATCGGCCTGGGCCCGCATGACCGCCAACGGCGCCCAACTGATGACCTGGTTCGGCCTGGCGTGCGAGCTGCACCGCGACTGGCGCAACGATATCGAAGGCCTGGGGACCTTGTTCTCCAACCACATCCCGGACTATCGCAACCTGTTCACCAGCTACAACGCGTTGACCGAGGGCAAGTAAGCCCCAGCCCCACCTCCTGTAGGAGCCGGCTTACCGGCGAAAATCGTCGACGATAATGCGGGCAACCTGCAGAAACGCAGCCAGTTTGCGTTTTTCGCTGGCAAGCCAGCTCCTACAAAAAGCCGGGGCTCATCTGACTCTGTAGGAGCCGGCTTGCCGGCGAAAATCGTCAACGA
>NZ_JAAQWN010000015.1 GCF_012985465.1 Pseudomonas sp. WS 5079 | reverse complement strand
TTGCTGTTGCTCTGTTTTTGATCTGGCTTTTGATCTCAGGCGCCCCGTTAAACCACGATGGCCGCAGGCAGGTATTGCGCAGTGGGCACCCCGGCATGGATGCCGGGGTAGCCGCGACACGGCCATGGATGGCCGATCGCGGCGGGCCCACGGAGCAATGCCTGACTGCGGGCATGCCGAGCCTAGGCGAGGTGCCGAGTGGTGGGGCAAGAGCGTTTTGCTTACTTTTGCGCTCTACAAAAGTGAGCCGCCGTAAGGGCGGAACCAATAGCCGCCGTAACCGCAAAAACGGATATGTTCACCACCCCAAGAACCACGAAAGAGTTGTGTAGATACCTATGGCCATCGCGGGCAAGCCCGCCCCCACAGGAGCTATATAGTGGCTCCCAGGCCTGTCGCCAAACCGTCATTTATCTGCATTAGGCTCGCGGGCCTGAATGCCCCCGAGTGCTAGTCCATGGTCAAAGGCCTGTTGTGCGTCGCCTTGCTGCTGTTCACCGCTACCGCACATGCCCAGGCCTGGCCGGTGCGGGAGTGGTCCCTGGGCCCACAGTTGGCCGGTCCCGCCGTCAAGGCGCTGGAGGACTATGCGTTCCCGGCCCGCAATGACATCACCCGCGAAGGCATCCGCACCGACGCACTGTTGGTGATCCGCGACGGCGAAGTCATTTATGAACGCTACGCCGCACCCACTAGCGCAAGCACGCCGCACCTGACCTGGTCCATCAGCAAGAGCCTGCTGGCCACGGTGCTTGGCGTTGCCTACGGCGAAAACCGCTTCAAGCTCAGCGACCCGGTCGCGCGCTTTTATCCACCGATGAAACAGCACCCGAACATCACCCTGGCGCACCTGCTGAACTGGACCTCGGGCCTGGACTGGCAGGAAGACTACGAATACGCGCCGCTGAAATCCTCGGTGGTGGCCATGCTCTACACCCGTGGCCGTGCCGACATGGCAGAGTTTGCCGCCGACACCCACGCCTTCAGCGCTGCGGGCCAGGCGTTTCGCTACTCCAGCGGCGACAGCAATCTGGCGTCCGCCGCCCTCAAGGGCATGCTCGGCCACAAGGCTTATGTCGATTACCCGTGGACCGCGCTGTTCACGCCCCTGGGCATTCGCAGCGCCACCTGGGAAAGCGACGCCAATGAAACCTTTGTTGCCTCGTCCTATGCCTATATGACCGCCCGCGACCTGGCACGAATTGGCTTGTTGATGGCGCGGGACGGGCGCTGGGGCGAGCGGCAGTTGCTACCCAAGGCCTGGGTCGACTTCAATCGCCAACCCCTGGCGCAGTACATCGCGGGTCAGGACGAAGCGGTGCCCGGCGGCCACTGGTGGCTCAACCGTCAAGTGCAGGGCGCAGCCCGACCCTGGCCGGATGCGCCCGACGATACCTTCGCGGCCCTGGGTCACTGGGGCCAGGCGTTGTATGTGTTGCCCGAGGCAAGGCTGGTGATCGTGCGCTATGGCGATGACCGCGACGGCAGCTACCGCCACAACGAACTGCTCAAGCGCGTGCTCGCGGCGGTGCAACCATGATCCGGCGCCGTCCGTTTATCAGCCTGTTTCTCCTGCTGTTGCTCGCCTTGCTGGGGTGGGCCTGGCATGAGCGCGTCAACCTGCAAGCGTTCCCCGACATCATCGCGGCGTATACGGCCAAGGAGTATTGCTCGTGTCGGTATGTGGCGGGCAATCCTGCTGACTATTGCCTGGGGTATGTGAAGCAGTACGTGCCGACCAGTGCGTTGGTCGACACGCCGGAACGCAGTGAAGTGACGGCGAGTGGGTTGGGGCGCACGCATACGGCGCGGTGGATAGGGGAACGGCAGGGGTGTCGATTGTTGTGATGTTTAGCTCACCACTGCGCAAGGTAAAGAACTGCAGGCTCGGCGCTGACCAACAGCCAAGGGAAGCAGATTGGCGGACAGGATCGTAAATCGATGATGTGATTGTCCGATAGAAGGTTCTCAATATCGGTCATAAACCCGCACTTCCAAATATGTGATGTGGTGATTTACCTGACAGGCATGAGCAACTTGGTTTGTGAGTTTGAAAAGCCGCAGTAAGTGTCTATTACCGTAAACTTTCCGTGATAGTCACTTGCACGGATGGGGATTTTGTAAGTGTAGGTGTATTTGGTGGAAGAGATTAGTGTGAACTCTGGATGAAGCACTGGGGCAGGGGTTTCCATTTCCACACTAGGTACTTTTGATTTAGAAAGGTCAAAAGTGGCGGTGCCGCCTGCGGGTAAGGGATTTGGAAACGCAATATCGATGCTGATGGGTTTTTTGGTATCTACCATCTTATCGCTGCCATCGGGGTTTTTTAGCGGGGTGTCGCTGATACCTTTGGCGACCTGGATGTTGTCGTAACATTTCGGGTCTAGTGCTGCATTGGCGTTTGTGATTGCAGTCAAAACTACGAAGCAAGCCAATAGGCATTTTTCTGTGCTGAAGTTTTTCATGATGATTTTTCCTAGGTGTGGGTTGTGATGTTGTGGCTCGAAGGTAGTTTTATTTTTTTGTGCGTATTTTGAATACTGTGAAAAGTGACAGTTTTTTATATTGTTTTTTTGTTTTCTCTTGCGCCTTTAGAGTTTTTTGCTTGAGAGATTTGGATAACTTTCCTCCACGTGCCCATCGCTCCTGGTTGTTTGGTGCCCAGAACTCATGGTGTAGATGTTGCTACGTGAATAAACTGACTCTTTATCACTCTGATAGGCGATTCCGCAGTGAGGGATAAGCCTGTTGGGGGCACTTCGTACTTCAGTTCAAGCAAGCGTGCTCACCTATTGCCACAAGGTTCCACAGGGTGGAACCACCTTTGATTGTCCTCGCCCGCCCATCGCGGTTATCTGTGGCGGTGCCACAAAAAAGAACGGGAATACCCGCCTGCGAGGAGAGTCACCATGCGCCCACACCAGCACATCCTGGATTGGCTGAGCGATGTCGCCAGCGACCTGTACGCCGTACGCCAGGACATCCACGCCCACCCTGAACTTGGGTTCGAAGAAAACCGCACCTCGGCCCTGGTCGCCCAATCCCTGAAGAACTGGGGGTTTGAAGTACATACCGGCATCGGCCACACCGGCGTGGTGGGCGTGCTGCGCAATGGCAGCAGCCCGCGTACCCTGGGGATTCGCGCCGACATGGACGCCTTGCCGATTATTGAAAACACCGGCGTCGCCTACAGCAGCCAGCACGCCGGCTGCATGCATGCCTGCGGTCACGACGGTCACACCGCCATGCTGCTGGGCGCCGCGCGTTACCTGGCGGCGACGCGCCGGTTCGACGGCACCCTCAACCTGATTTTCCAGCCGGCCGAAGAAGGCCAGGGCGGCGCTGAAGCGATGCTCGCCGATGGCTTGCTGGAGCGCTTCCCCTGTGACGCCCTGTTCGGCATGCACAACATGCCCGGCTTGCCCGCCGGCCACCTGGGCCTGCGGACCGGGCCGATGATGGCTTCCCAGGACCTGCTCACCGTGACCCTCGAAGGCGTCGGCGGCCACGGTTCCATGCCGCACCTGAGCGTGGACCCGCTGGTGGCCGCCGCCAGTACGGTGATGGCCTTGCAGACGGTGGTCGCGCGCAACATCAATGCCCAGGAAGCGGCGGTAGTCACGGTCGGCGCCCTGCAAGCAGGGCAGGCCGCCAACGTGATTCCCCAGCAGGCGATCCTGCGCCTGAGCCTGCGCGCCCTCAATGCGCCGGTGCGCGAGCAGATGCTGGAGCGGGTCAAGGCGATCATCCAGACCCAGGCCGCCAGCTTTGGCTGCACCGCGCAGATCCAACACCGCCCGGCCTATCCGGTGCTGGTCAACCATGCCGATGAAACCGAGTTCGCCCGCCAGGTCGGCGTTGCCTTGCTCGGTGAAGCGGCGGTTGACGCCAACACGCCCAAGCTGATGGGCAGCGAAGACTTCGCCTGGATGCTCCAACGCTGCCCCGGCAGCTACCTGTTTATCGGCAACGGCGTGTCGCGGCCGATGGTCCACAACCCCGCCTATGACTTCAACGACGAGATCCTGCTGACCGGTGCCGCCTACTGGGGCGCCCTGGCCGAGAGCTGGCTCAAGCCGGCCTGACCACCTGCCTTTTTCCTGCCGCTGGACCTTTCCTCAACAGGTTGAATGGAGTGTTCTCATGCAGACTTCAATAAAAGGCGTGTCCCGCACCCGGCAAGTGGTAGCGGCGGTGGTCGGCAACGCGCTGGAGTGGTACGACTTCATCGTCTACGGCTTTCTGGCCAGCATCATCGCCCGGCAGTTTTTCCCCTCGGATGATGAATACGCGTCGCTACTGATGGCCCTGGCCACCTTCGGCGTGGGCTTTTTCATGCGCCCGGTGGGCGGCATCCTGCTCGGTATGTATGCCGACCGCAAAGGCCGCAAGGCCGCCATGCAGTTGATTATCCGCTTGATGACCGTGTCTATCGCACTGATCGTGTTTGCGCCCAACTACGCTGCCATCGGCATGGGCGCGCCGCTGTTGATCGTGGTGGCGCGGATGCTCCAGGGTTTTGCCACCGGCGGCGAATATGCCAGCGCCACGGCGTTCCTGGTGGAAAGCGCACCGGCTCATCGCAAGGGCCTGTACGGCTCCTGGCAATTGGTCGGGCAGTGTTTGGCAGTGTTTGGTGGCGCGGCGATGGTGGCGTTGGTCACCCATTTTTTCTCCCCAGAGACCCTCGACCTGTGGGGCTGGCGCCTGCCGTTTGTGTTCGGCCTGCTGATCGGCCCGGTGGGCTTGTGGATTCGCCGGCACATGGAAGACCCCGAGGAATTTATCGAAGCACGCAAACAGGCCACCGGCCCGGCGCCGAGCCTGATGACAGTGCTGCGTGAGCATCGGCGCAGCATTCTGGTGAGCATGGGCCTGGCCTGTGGTGCGACGGTGTCGTTCTACGTGGTGCTGGTGAATATGCCGACCTTTGCCCACAAGAACCTCGGCCTGCCTCTGGACCAGGTGTTGATGGTGCAGATGTTCGCCGTGGCGCTGATGACCGTGGTCATCCCTTTGTCGGGCCTGCTCTCTGACCGATTGGGCCGGCGGCCGGTGCTGATGGCCTTCACCCTGGCGTTTTTCGTGATGGTTTATCCGCTGTATGTATGGGTCGCGGCGGCGCCGTCCATCGAGCGCTTGCTGGTGATGCAGGTGATGCTGTGCATCGCCATCGGCGGCTTCTTCGGCCCGGCGCCGACGGCCCTGGCCGAGCAGTTTCCCATCGAGGTGCGCTCCACCGGCGTGTCGGTGGCCTACAACGTGGCGGTGATGCTGTTCGGCGGTTTTGCCCCGCTGATTGTGACGTGGCTGAGCAAGGTGTTGGAGACACCGGTAGCTCCGGCGTTTTATGTGCTGTTCGCTTGCGTCCTGACGCTGCTGGGCACTTACTGCATGCATGAGGCGCCAAGGGCTGCAGCGCCGGCGCGGTTTGCCAAGGGGGTGAAACCTTGAACATCGTTGAACTGGATGCGCTGGAGCTGTCCCAGGCGATCCATGCCCGGCAGGTGTCCTGCCACGAAGTGATGCAGGCCTATCTGGCGCAGATCGCGCGCTTCAATCCATTGGTCAATGCCCTGGTGTCGCTGCGCGACGAAGCCGATGTGCTGGCCGAAGCCCGCGCCTGTGATCTTGAGCTCAAGCAGGGCCGTTCCCGCGGCTGGATGCACGGCATGCCCCAGGCCATCAAGGACCTGGCGGCGACCCAGGGCCTGCGCACCACCCTGGGTTCGCCACTGTTCGCCGAACAGATTCCCACTGAAGACGCGATCGCCGTGGCACGGGTGCGGGCCAGCGGCGCGATTATCATCGGCAAGAGCAACGTGCCGGAGTTCGGCCTCGGCTCGCAGACTTACAACCGGGTGTTCGGCACCACCGGCAATGCCTACGACCCGACCCTGGTCGCGGGCGGCAGCAGCGGCGGGGCGGCGGTGGCCCTGGCGCTGCGCATGCTGCCGGTGGCCGATGGCAGCGACATGATGGGCTCGCTGCGCAACCCGGCGGCGTTCAACAACGTATTCGGCCTGCGCCCGTCCCAGGGCCGCGTGCCCCATGGCCCGGCGCCGGAGGTGTTTGTCCAGCAATTGGCCACCGAAGGCCCGATGGGGCGCAGTGTGGCGGACGTGGCGCGGCTGTTGGGCACCCAGGCCGGTTATGACCCGCGGGTGCCGTTGTCGCTCAAGGACGACCCCAGCGTATTCGGCGCGCCGTTGGCCCGTGATTTCAAGGGCGCGCGTCTGGGTTGGCTGGGTGACTACAACGGCTATCTGCCGATGGACGACGGCGTAATGGCGCTGTGTGAATCGGCCCTCGGCGACTTCAGCGCGTTGGGTTGCGAGGTGGAAAGCTGCCAGCCGGATTTCTCCATGGAGCGCCTGTGGCAAACCTGGCTGGTCCATCGCCATTGGCTGGTGCAGGGCACGCTGGGGGCGGCGTATGCCGACCCGCAAAAACGTGCGTTGCTCAAGCCTGAAGCGCAGTGGGAAGTCGAGGGCGGCCTGGGCCTGAGGGCGGCGGATGTGTATCAGGCGTCGCTGGCGCGCAGTGACTGGTACCGCGCCCTGGCCAGGTTGTTCGAACGTTACGATTTCCTGCTGCTGCCCACGGCACAAGTGTTCCCTTTCGATGCACAACAGCCCTGGCCACGCGTCGTCGGGGGGCAGGCCATGGACACTTATCACCGCTGGATGGAGGTGGTGATCGGCCCCACATTGGCCGGCCTGCCGAGCATGAGTGTGCCGGTGGGCTTCAACCCGCAAGGCTTGCCCATGGGCCTGCAAATCATCGGCCCGGCCCAGGCGGATCGCGCGGTGCTGCAACTGGCGTACGCCCACGAACAACTGACGCACTGGGTGCAGCGTCGCCCTCCGGAATGCTTGAGCGGGTGACGGCCTGTATCTTGCTGTGAAATTCGCTCAACCATCAGCAACCGGGAGGTCAGCCATGGGCAGCAACGTCGACACAGGGACTGTGCGCTCCGTGGAGCGGGCACTGGCCATCATCGAGTTGCTCGGTGAGCACCAGGCCCTAGGGCTTGAGGAACTGCATTACCTGACACGCCTGCCCAAGGCCACGGTCTCGCGCATGCTGCTGACCCTACAAGAACAGGGCTGGATCTATCGCGGTCTGAGCGACCGGCGCTACCGCCTCAGCGCCCAGCGCTTGTTCGGCGATACCCAGCAACGCTTCAAGCGGCGCCTGGTGGAGTGCGCGGCGCCCTGGCTGCTGGAACTCAGCGAACGCACCGGGCTGGTGGCGGACTTGTCGAACTTTGACGGTGAACGCCTGGAAGTCATGGAAAGCGCGATCCCTACGGTGCTGCGCAAGCTGTACCCGAACAACTGCCAGATCGTTGGCCAGCATGCCAGCCTGTTTCATTCAGCCATGGGCAAGGCATGCCTGGCTGAACTTGCCGCAGAAGAAGTGCAGCGCCTGGCCAGCCGCGAGCATGTGGCGGCCGATGATCAATACCGCGCCTGCGAGCAATCCCAGCACCAGGGGTTTGGCCAGCGTACCGAAGGGTACTGGGAATACCCGGTGCGCCTGCCGTTCCTGATCCGCGCGGTGGCGCTGCCGGTGCGGGCCAATGGCCGATTGGTAGGGAGCATGGCGTTGCACTGGCCGATGCACCAGGCGCCGGTGGAGCGGGTGCTGAGTTTGCATCTGGCGAGCCTTGAGGCCACCGTGCAAGGCGTGCAGCAGGCACTGGCCTAAGGTGCAAGCTGGTTTGTGTGGGAGCGGGCTTGCTCGCGATAGCGGTGGGTCAGTCAAATATCTATTAACTGACCCACCGCTATCGCGAGCAAGCCCGCTCCCACAGTTAAATTGCCGGGACCGTTACATTGCGTGCAGCAGGCCGGCCAGTTAATGTTCGAGCAGGTTTTTCTGCGCGCGAGTGTTTAATGTTCAACACATCCATCCTCAAACCCCTGGCCCTCTTGCTGCTGGCCGCTGCCGCCATGCCCGCGCAGGCTGCGTGGTACCTGGATAACGAATCCTCACGGCTGTCGTTCGTCACCACCAAAAACACCGATATCTCCGAAGTCCAGCGCTTCTTGGTGCTGCATGGCAAGGTCGAAGAGAACGGCGCGGCGCAGTTGCAGGTTGAACTGGAGTCGGTCAACAGCGGCATCCCGCTGCGCGATGAGCGCATGCGCAACGACCTGTTCCAGATCAAGACCTACCCCGACGCGCTGATCAACGCGCAAATCAATCTGCAGCCGATCAACGACCTGGCTACCGGCGCACAACTGGAGTTGCGCCTGCCGCTGTCGGTCACCCTGCATGGCAAGACCCAGACCTACAACGCCGAACTGCTGGCAACGCGCCTGGACGACCGGCGGTTCCAGGTGGTGACCCTGGAACCACTGGTGCTGCACGCCAAGGATTTTGACTTGCTCACCGGTGTCGAGACTCTGCGCAAGGCCGCTGGCCTGGACGCGATCAGCCTGTCGGTGCCGGTGGGTGCGGTGCTGATTTTCACGGCGCGCTGACATGAGCGGCGCGGTGTTCCCCTGGCGCAGCGCCAACCGCTTCGAATTGCTGATCGACGGCCCGAATTTTTTCCCGCAGATGCTCGTGGCGATCGCCCGTGCCGAGCGCCAGGTAGAGCTTGAGCTGTATCTGGTGGAGGCGGGCGCCTGCGCCGAAGAGATGGTCAAGGCCCTGGTGCAGGCGGCCGAGCGCGGGGTGCAGGTGCGTTGCCTGTTCGATGACTACGGCAGCCTGGCATTTACCCTCAGCCTGCGGCGCCGCTTGCTCGAGGCCGGGGTGCAGTTGCGCTTTTACAATCGCCTGCGCTGGCGCCGCTGGATGCGCAACCTCTACCGCGACCACCGCAAGCTGTTGTTGGTCGACCAGAGCATCGCCGTGGTGGGCGGCACTGGGGTCACCGATGAGTTCTGGACCCCTGGGCAGGACACCTGTGAGTGGCACGAGGTCATGGTGCAAATCAGCGGTCCGCTGGTGCAGGACTGGCAAGCCCTGTTCGACCGCCAATGGCGGGTCAACGACCACCGTCGCGCCTGGAAGCCGGCGACGCATTTTGGCTTGCCGCGCCTGCCCAAAGTGCCGGCGACCGGCCCCGGCCTGGGGCGGGTGGCGTATGCCGACGCCGGCCAACACCGGGACATTTTGCAATCGCTGATCCGCGCCTTGAACAGCGGCCAGCGCCGTATCTGGCTGGCCACGCCGTACTTCCTGCCCACCTGGGGCGTACGCCGGGCCCTGCGCCGGGCGGCCGGGCGTGGTGTGGACGTGCGCCTGCTGCTCACCGGGCCGCGCACCGACCATCCTTCGGTGCGCTACGCCGGCCACCGCTACTACCCACGCCTGCTCAAGTCGGGGGTGAAGATCTTTGAATACCAGCCGTGTTTCCTGCACCTGAAGATGGTGCTGGTGGACGATTGGGTGAGCGTCGGCTCGTGCAATTTCGATCACTGGAACCTGCGCTTCAACCTGGAGGCCAACCTGGAAGCGCTGGACCCTGAGTTGACGCTGGCGGTGGCGGGCAGTTTCGAGCGTGATTTCGCCCAGAGCCAGGCGGTCAGCCTGGAGGCGTGGAAGGCCCGACCGTTGTGGCGGCGGGTCAAGCAGCGGGTGTGGGGGTGGATCGACCGCTTGGTGGTCAATCTGCTGGATCGAAGAGGTTAGGGAACACACCGCAATCAACTGTAGGAGCTGGCTTGCCAGCGATGGCAGCACCTCGGTGTAACTGATAGACCGAGGTGCCTGCAGCGCAGGCAAGCCAGCTACTACATTGACCGTGTTTACAGCTTCAATCAGAGCAGTTCAAAGCTCTGCTGCTGCACATCCTGGGAGTCCAGCCCGATCTGCACATTGAACTGGCCAGGTTCGGCGGCGAACTTGAGCTGGGTGTTGTAGAACTTCAAGTCATCCTCGGTAATGCTGAAGTGCACCACCTTCGATTCACCGGCCTTGAGCAGGATCTTCTGGAAGTTCTTGAGTTCCTTGATCGGGCGGATCATCGAGCCGGCCACGTCCTGGATGTACAGCTGCACCACGGTCTCGCCGTCGAGCTTGCCGGTGTTTTTCAGGGTGACGCTGGCGTCGAGCTTGCCGGTCTTGTTCAGGGTGGTGGACGACAGCGCCATGTCCGACAGGCTGAAACGGGTGTAGCTCAGGCCATAACCGAACGGATACAGGGGACCTGTGGTGTCGTCGAAGTACTGCGAGGTGTAGTTGCCCGGTTTGCCCGGGGTGAACGGCCGGCCAATGGTCAGGTGGTTGTAGTAGGTCGGAATCTGCCCCACGGAGCGTGGGAAGGTGATCGGCAGCTTGCCCGACGGGTTGTAGTCACCGAACAGCACATCGGCAATCGCGTTGCCGCCTTCGGTGCCGGCGAACCAGGTTTCCAGGATCGCGTCGGCTTGCTGGTGCTCTTCGAGGATCGACAGTGGCCGGCCGTTCATCAACACCAGCACCAGCGGCTTGCCCGTGGCTTTCAGGGCCTTGATCAGGTCGCGCTGGCTTTGCGGGATGTTCAGGTCGGTACGGCTCGAGGATTCGTGGGACATGCCACGGGACTCGCCCACGGCGGCCACCACCACATCGGCGCTTTTCGCGGCCTTGACCGCTTCGTCGATCAGCACCTGGGCCGAGCGCGGGTCATCCACCACTTCCGGGGCATCGAAGTTGAGGAAGTTCAGGTAGTCCACCACCGCCTTGTCACTGGTGATGTTGGCGCCACGGGCGTAGATCACCTGGCCCTTTTCGCCGATCACCGCGTTCATGCCGTCCAGCAGGGTCACCGATTGCGCGGGCTTACCGGCGGCGGCCCAACTGCCCATCATGTCGATGGGGGCCTTGGCCAGCGGGCCGACCAGGGCGATGGTCGCGGATTTCTTCAGCGGCAGGGTGTCGTTGTGGTTTTTCAGCAACACCAAGCTGCGCCGCGCGATGTCGCGGGCTTCGCTGCGGTGCAGGCGGCTTTCGGCATAGGTGTCGGCCGGATCATCCTCGGCCTTGCCGATACGCAGGTATGGGTCGGCAAACAGGCCCATGTCGTACTTGGCACCGAGCACTTCACGCACCGCGTTGTCGATGTCGCTTTGCTCGATCTCGCCGGATTTCAGCAGCCCTGGCAGTTCCTTGCCGTAGAGCTGGTCGTTCATGCTCATGTCGATGCCGGCCTTGATTGCCAGCTTGGCCGCTTCGCGACCGTCCTTGGCCACGCCGTGCTTGATCAGCTCGAAGATCGCACCGTGGTCGCTCACCGTCAGGCCCTTGAAGCCCCACTCCTTGCGCAACAGGTCGTTCATCAGCCAGGTGTTGGCGGTAGCAGGCACGCCGTTGATCGAGTTCAACGCCACCATCACCCCGCCGGCGCCGGCCTTGATTGCCGCGTGGTAGGGCGGCAGGTAGTCCTGGTACATCTTGACCGGGCTCATGTCGACCACGTTGTAGTCGCGCCCGCCTTCCACCGCGCCGTACAGGGCGAAGTGCTTGACGCTGGCCATGATGCTGTCGGCCTGGGCCGGGCTCGGGCCCTGGAAGGCCTTGACCATCACTTCACTGATGCGCGACACCAGGTAGGTGTCTTCGCCAAACCCTTCGGAGGTCCGACCCCAGCGCGCGTCGCGGGAAATATCGACCATCGGCGCGAAGGTGATGTCGAGGCTGTCGGCGGCGGCTTCCTTGGCGGCAATGCGCCCGGAGCGGCTGATGGCGTCCATGTCCCAGCTCGAGGCCAGGGCCAGGCTGATCGGGAAAATAGTGCGGTGGCCGTGGATCACGTCATAGGCGAAGAACATCGGGATCTTCAAGCGGCTGCGCATCGCCGCGTCCTGCATCGGACGGTTTTCCGGGCGGGTGATGGAGTTGAACGTGCCACCAATGCGCCCGGCGGCGATTTCCTTGCGGATCATCTCGCGCGGCATTTCCGGGCCGATGCTGATCAGGCGCAACTGGCCGATCTTTTCATCCAGGGTCATCTGCCCGAGCAGGTCGCTGACGAACGCGTCCTTGTCCTTAAGCGCAGCGGGCTTGGTCTCGGCAACGACGGATTGACTGGCCAGAGTGGCAACAAGGCCCAGCAAACACAGCTTTTTCATGAATATCCTTTTTCGGCGAACTGCGCAGTGTTCAGGTAAAAAACACGGCTCGGCCAAAATGTGGGGAGCGACTATTGTTGTTCGGGTGTTGTGTGGATAAATACCGCACACTTCTCAGCTCTTTATGAACTATCCATAAAGAAGGGCATCTTTTAGCTGATTGGCTCGCTGTAATCCAGTAGTGGCGGATTATGCCCCAAGCGCGTGATGTATAGGGTCAGTCGTCAAATTCCATAAGGTTGGTCAGGAGACACACCATGCAAGCAGCACAGACTATTCGATGGGGCTGGAAAGCCGCGGCCCTGCTACTGATCAGCAGCGTGCTGAGCGGTTGCGGCATCAACAAGATCCCGACCCTGGACGAACAGGTCAAGGCGGCCTGGGCCCAGGTGCAGAACCAGTATCAACGGCGTGCCGACCTGATCCCCAACCTGGTGGAAGTGGTCAAGGGCTATGCAGCCCATGAACAGGACACCCTCACCGCGGTGATCGAAGCGCGGGCCAAGGCGACCTCGATCCAGGTTGATGCCAGCACCCTCGACAACCCGGAAAAACTCAAGCAGTTCCAGCAGGCCCAGGAAGGCCTGAGCGGTGCTCTCAGCCGCCTGATGGTGGTGTCCGAGCGCTATCCGGACCTCAAGGCCAACCAGAACTTCCTGGCCCTGCAATCGCAGCTTGAAGGCACCGAAAACCGCATCAGCGTGGCCCGTCGCGACTTTATCGCCGCCGTGCAGGCCTTCAACACCGAGATCCGTACCTTCCCAGGCCGCCTGTGGCACAGCGTGATGTACAGCGATCTGCCGGTGCGCGCCAACTTCGAGGCCACCAGTGCCGATGCCGATAAAGCGCCGCAAGTGAAATTCTGATGACCTGGCGTGCTGGGTGGCTGGCGGCGCTGCTGCTGGCCTTTAGCCTGACTGCCCAGGCGGCGCCGGACTTCCCGGCGCTGACTGGGCGGGTGGTCGACAACGCGCAGATGATCGACCCGCCGGTGCGTGCGCAACTGAGCCAGCAATTGCAGGCGCTGGAGCAAACCAGCGGCGACCAGATCGTGGTCGTCACGGTGCCCGACCTGCAAGGCCTGCCCATTGAAGACTACGGTTATCAACTGGGCCGGCACTGGGGCATCGGCCAGAAGGGCAAGGACAACGGCGCGCTGTTGATCGTGGCCCGGGACGAGCGTCAGTTGCGCATCGAAGTGGGCTACGGCCTGGAGGGCGTGCTCACCGATGCGCAGTCGTGGGTGATCATCAACCAGGTGATTGCGCCCAAGTTCAAGGCGGGCAATTTTACCCAGGGCATCAGCGACGGCGTGGCGGCCATGATCCAGGTGGTCGGCGGCGAGCCGTTGGCGGTGCCGGCCCATGTGGCGGATCCCAACTTTGCCAAGGACAACCCGGTGTTTTCCATCGGCCTGTTCATCTTGTTGCTGGTGGTGTTGTGGCTGTGCAACCGCATGGGCCTGCCAGTGGGCGCCATCCTGCTGGCGATTCTCAGCAGCAGCGGGCGTGGCGGCGGTGGCGGCGGGGGCGGTGGCTTCAGGGGCGGCGGTGGCGGTTTTGGCGGCGGCGGGGCTTCGGGTGGCTGGTAATGACAATAACTAAAGAGCATCTACAACCATGGCTTTACTGACAGAACACGAGCAGCGCCAGGTCGCCGAAGCGATCGCCAGGGTCGAGCAACAGACCGACGCCGAACTGGTGACCGTACTCGCCGCCCGCGCCGACGACTACGCCTACATCCCGCTGCTGTGGGCCAGTGTGGTGGCGTTGGTGGTGCCGGGGATCGTGCATTACCTGTCGGGCTGGTTGACCATGCACACCTTGCTGCTGGCGCAATGGGCGACGTTCATTGTGCTGTGCCTGGTGTTCCGCCTGCCGGCCATCACCACTCGCCTGATCCCGCGCTCGGTGCGGCATTGGCGCGCATCGAACCTGGCGCGCCGGCAGTTCCTGGAGCAGAACCTGCACCACACCCTGGGCAGCACCGGGGTGTTGATTTTTGTCAGTGAGGCCGAGCGCTATGTGGAGATCCTGGTGGACGACGGGATTTCCAAGCGGCTGGATGACAGCAGTTGGGACGCTATCGTCAAGACGTTTACCCAGCAGGTGAAACAGGGGCAGACATTGGCGGGGTTTATCACATGCATTGAGGCCTGCGGCGAACTGCTCAAGGTGCATGTGCCCCAGACCCACACGCGCAATGAACTGCCCAACCGCCTGGTCGTCCTGAAATAACCTGTAGGAGCTGGCTTGTGTGGGAGCTGGCTCCTACACAAGCGGCATTTTCAATCGCATTGACCGTTGGGCAAATAACTCCGTGCCCTGGCGCGCCATCCCCCCTAAAATGCCCGGCATTCCCTGCCCGAGGCGTTTTTGTTCATGTCTGTCACCGCTAAACCTGCCAGCCCCGCGCCGGATCATCATGCCCAGTTCATCGAGTTGCTGCGCGCAAGCCTCGAGCAGAATGCCTTTATCAAGCTGGTGCTGGCCAAGTACGTGGGCGATGAGGTTGAGCTGCAACGCCTGATCATCAAGGCAGTGACGGTCAAGGAGCAGGCGTGCCTGTCCTTTGTCTATCGCTACAAGACCCGCGATATCACCAAGAACTTCGCCCTGGCAGACGGCGTCGCGACGATTGCCGCGCTGTTGCCGGCCTCGTTCAAGAACGCCCACCTGTTGTCGTTGACCGACGAAGCGCAGCTGGAATACAGCAAGAAGAACAAAAGCTCGCTGTTCAAAAGCAAACCCCAGCAGTTGCGTGAAGCGCCATCGGCCGAGCACAACCGTGAGAAAAACCGCTTCCTCGACCTTGGCCGGCCATTTCTCGCCGACCTGGGCGTGACCAACGCCAAGCACGAGCTGATCCCGGCGATGTCGCGCAAGTGGAAGCAGATCAACAAGTTCATCGAAGTGTTCAGCCACGCGCTGACCTCATCCCCCTTGCAACTGGACCGGCCGGTACGCGTCGCGGATTTTGGCTCGGGCAAGGGTTACCTGACGTTCGCCATCCACGACTACCTGCGCAACACCCTCAAGGCCGAAGGCCAGGTGACGGGCGTGGAGCTGCGCGAAGACATGGTGACCCTGTGCAACAACGCCGCCGCCCGCCTGGAGCACCCGGGGCTGGTGTTCAAGTGCGGTGACGTGCGCAGCGTGGCGCCCAGCGAGCTGGACGTGATGATCGCCCTGCATGCCTGCGACATCGCCACCGACTACGCGATCCATACCGGCATCCGCTCCGGGGCGTCGATCATCATGTGCTCGCCGTGCTGCCACAAACAGATCCGCTTGCAGATCCAGAGCCCGGCACTGCTCAAGCCGATGCTGCAATACGGCCTGCACCTGGGCCAGCAGGCCGAGATGGTCACCGACAGCTTGCGTGCGTTGTTCCTGGAGGCCTGCGGGTACGAAACCAAGGTGTTTGAATTCATCTCCCTGGACCACACCAACAAGAACAAGATGATCCTGGCCGTGAAGCGTGCCGAGCAGGTGGACAACGCTCAACTCCTGGAGAAAATCCAGGAGCTCAAGGCGTTCTACAACATCACCGAACACTGCCTGGAAACCCTGCTGCGGGCGGATGGTTACCTGGCCTGAGAATGACGCAAATCAAAATGTGGGAGCTGGCTTGCCTGCGATAGCATCACCTCGCTTTACCTGATACACCGAGGTGCCTGCATCGCAGGCAAGCCAGCTCCCACATCAGATCGTGCTCGCCTTGGAGACCGGTGCAGGCTGCACAGCCGTCTTGCGCCCCAACATCACCGTGACGATCACCCCGCAGGCGAACAGCCAAGTAATCGGCTCGATGTGCTCGCCAAAAAACAGCGCGGAAAAGGCGATGGTGAAAAAGATCTGCAACAGCTGGATCTGGCTGACCCGCGCGATCCCCCCCATGGCCAGCCCGGCATACCAGGCAAAGAACCCCAGGAACTGCGAGAACAGCGAGACGTAGCCAAACGCCCACCAGGTGCGCGCCGAGATTGCGCCTTCATGTTGCAGCGCCAGGTACGTCACCGGCCCGATCAATAGCGGCGTCGACAGCACCAGCGCCCAGCAGATCACCTGCCAGCCGCCCATCTCCTTGGCCAGTCGGCCGCCTTCGGCATACCCCAGGCCGCCCACGGCAATCGCCCCGAGCATCAGCAGGTCGCCAGCCTGGATGCTGCCGGCACCCGTGATCAACGCATAGCCGAGCACCAACGCGCTGCCCAGTGCCGCGCAGGCCCAGAAAGCTTTTGACGGACGCTCATGGGACAGCCACGCCGCATACAGCGCCACGCACAGCGGTTGCAGGCCGTTGACCAGGGCGCCATGGGAGGCGGGCAGGGTTTGCATGGCCCAGGCCGACAACACCGGGAAGCCGAGGATCACCCCGGCAATCACCAGCGCCAGGCCGCGCACCTGGCGCCAGGTCGGCCAGGCTTCGCGGTGCCAGAGCAACAGCAGGGCCGCCGGCACCGCCGCGAACAAGGCGCGGCCCAGGCCATTGAGCAACGGATGGATTTCCTGCACCACGATGCGGGTGAAGGGCAGGGTCAGGCTGAAGATGATGACGCCGAGCAGGCCGAGGGCCATGCCGGTGTTTTCGCGCGAATTCATGGGAGCAACCGGATTGAATGGGCAGGCAGGTGCTGCCCATCTAGCCACAAAGCCCGCAGGACGCGGGCTTACAGCTGGGTGCAGATTGAACCGTACAGTTGGGCGGTTAGAAGAAGCGGGTCACGCTGATCTTGGCGTTGCGCCCGACGCTGGTGGCGCTGTCGCCGCTCAAGGCTGGCATGTAGCTGCGGTTGAACAGGTTGTCGACGGTGAAGTTGACTTCAGTGCCCTTGAGGTACGCCTGTTGCGGCGTCCATTTGGCGAACAGGCCCTGGGTGTCGTAGCTGTCGTTGGCGTACTGGTCGTAAAACAGGTCGCCAAAGCCACTGTTCAGGCCGCTCGAATATTTGTCGCTGGGCAGGCGATCGGTCTTGCGCACGAACTGGCCTTGCCAGCCCACTTGTGCGTCCCAGGCGGGAATCTTGGTGCCAAGCACAGCGACCCACTTGGCCGGTGGAATGTCCCGGGCCCAGACGTGGATGTCGCTGGCCCACGGGTTGGTGTAAGGGTTTTCGCGTTTGCCGGTGGCCCACGAGTAGCTCAGGGAGCCGAACAGATAGGTCGAGTCGTAGTAGCCTTCGAGCTCGAAGCCCTTGATGGTCATGCTGCCGATGTTGCGGTAGTTGGCCTTTGACGCCATGTCGGTGCAGACATCGGCGATGGAGCCGACTTGGGAGTTTTGTTCCTTGCAGCCAATCCCGGTGGCCTTGAAGATCTCGTCTTCGATCTTGTTGTGGAACAACGTCGTACGCAGTTGCAGGCTGTCGCCGCTGGCCATCACGTTGGCAAAGCTGGTGACGTTACCCACGGTGATGGCAGTGATGCGTTCCGGGTCCAGATTGCGGCTGGTGGAGGTGCGGCTGCCCAGGCCCTGGACTTCGTATTGCTCGTCGATCACCGGGGCGCGCCAGGTGCGGCTCCAATTGGCGAACATCACCACGTCCGGGGTGACTTTCCAGAACGCTGCCAGGCGCGGCGACCAGCCGGCATAGGTGCGGTCGCTGTAGTCGTGGCCGTAGGCCGGGTCGGGGTTGCTGTAGTACGGCGCATCGTTGGCCTTGCCACGGTTGACCACGTGGTCATAACGCAGGGACGGGGTGATGGTCACGTCGCCCAGGGTCACCGCGTCCTGGATGTAGAACGCGTTGGTGTCGACTTTGCCGTGGGGCATGAAGGCCGGCTGGAAATGCCCGTAGTTGTATTTGGGCGTGTTGTAGGTTGCGCCGGGCATCCAGCTTTCTGTATCGCGGATGTGCTTGCGGATCTGTACGCCGGTCGTCAAGGCATGGTCCAGCGGGCCGCTGTTGAAGCGGCTGATGTTGCGCAGCTCCAGGATCTTGTCGGTGTAGGCGGTGTCCATCTTGCGCCCGCCGGTGGACAGACCGACGACGGCCGTGGCGTCGCGTTCGTCGGTCTGGTCGGTATTGGACTCCGAGTAGCTGAGCTTCATGTCGATCAGCGGGTTATCCAGGGGCTGGTATTCGTACTTGCCTGACCACGTGGTATCGACGGTGTGGCGGTTGGCCAGGAACCGTCTTACGGCCGCGTCGTAGCCATAGCGGTCGATATCGGTCTTGCGCGGTGGCGATGGGTAGCTTCTGGCCGAGAAAGGTGTCCAGCGTTCGCTGTTGGCCCGGGAGAAGGAGAAACCGAGGCTGTGCTCATCGGTCAGGTACATGTTCAGTTTGAACAGTTGACCGTCCACATCCTGGGCGCTGTTGGGCAGGCGCTGCGGGTTGATCGGGTATTCCTTGCTGTCATAGTCGCGCGCTGCGGCCAGCTTCATGTCGCCGCCGTCACGCTTGGTCAGGTAGGCCAGGGCGTCGATGCGCCCGTCATCGGTGCGGCCATACACGGCGCCGCTGTAGACCTGTTCGTGGTCGTTGCTGGCATAGCCGTACTTGAGCATCGCACCGCTGTTGCGCCCGTCCTTGAGCAGGTCCGGCGCATCCTTGGTGACCATGTTGACCGTACCGCCGAACCCGCCGTTACCGGTGAAGGCCGAGTGCGGGCCTTTTTCCACCTCGACGCTCTTGATCATCTCGGGCTCGATAAACACGGTGCCCTGCTGATAGCGCTCGAAACCGCTTTTGGTCGCGCCATCGACCGTCATCGGTACGTCTTCGGCCTCGCCCATCCCGCGAATATTGATGATCTGCCCGCCCGGTTTCATCGAGCCGCCCATGGTCACCCCCGGCAGCGTCTGCACCAGGCTGGCGATGTTGTTGGGCTGCAGGCGGTCGATATCGGCCTGGGACAGGGTGGAGCGGCCGACGGTGCTGGCGTCGACCTGGTTACCGGTACCGATCACGCTCAAGGCGTCCAACTGCACGCTGGCGCTGTTGGTGGTGCGGCTTTCCTCGGGGCGCACGACATAGGTGCTGCCTACTTTGATCAGAGTGAACTCGCCGGTCTTGAGCAGGGTGCGGATCGCCACTTCGGGGGTGAAATCACCGTTGAGCGCGGGCGCCTGGATATTCTTGAGCAGGTCTTCATCGAACAGCAGCTGGATTTTTGCCTGTTGCGCAACCTGGCTCAGGGACGTGGCCAAGGGTTGGGCCGGCAGTTGCAGGGTGAACGACTCGGCCTGGGCCGTGAGGCTGACGGTCAGGCAGGCGGCGATCAGTGTCGGTCGAACAAACAGGTGCTGGGCAAGGCAAGGCGCGCGAAACATGAAATCCCCCAAGGCGGCTAAATAGCCAAAAAAGGCATGCGTATCAAACGCAGACCGGAGGAAGACGCGGCAGGAAAAAAAATCCTCACATGCGAATGCAAAATATTCTCAAGTGGTGCTATTTGCGTGCTTCGATGCGGATCCTGCCGTCGGCCAGGGGCACGGTTTTCACCGGCAACAAGGCCGGCAGGGCATTGAGTAGCGCGTCCGGGTCATTCACATCGAGGTTGCCGGAAACCTTCAGTTGCGCCACCGGGCCATCGGCCAACACCACGGCCTTGGGCCGGTACAGGCTCAGCTCATCTAGCAGGCTGGCCAGTTCACGGTTGCGAAAGGACAGGTGCCCGCTGCGCCAGTCGGCGACTTCGCCAACGGCCAGGCTTTGTTGCTGCACGGAGCCCTTGGCGTAGTTGTAGGTTGCCCGCTGCTGGGCGCCGAGCATGACGGCGCTGGCTTTTTGGTCGGGGGCGAAGGCAACCATCCCGTGGGCCACGCTGACCACCAGCTGCTGCTGGCTGCGGCGCACATCAAACGCGGTGCCCACCACCCGCACATCGGCCTCGCCAGCGCGCACGAACAATGGCCGCTCCTTGTCGGGCGCCACCTCCACGTACAACTGGCCCTGGTCCAGATGGATCACGCGGCGATGGGCATCGAAGTCCACCCGCAACTGCGTGCTGGCGTTGACGTACAAGGTGCTGCCGTCCGGCAGGTCCAGGGTGCGCATGCCTCTGTCCTGTGCCGCGACCTCGGTGTGGTAGAGCCCGCGCGGGGCGCCCAGGTTACTGGCGAGCAAGGCGCAGACCAGCGCGGCCGCCACTGCCAGGGCGGGGCGCCAGGGCGCGGGCTGGCGCGTGGGCAAGGGCACGGGTTTATTCAGTTGCTGCAGTTCGCCAAGGTCGGTCCACAGCTGTTCGAATTCGGCGTAGGCGCGCGCATGGGCCGGCACGGCATGCCAGGTGGCGAAGGCCTTGCGCTCCTGCGTGCTGCTTGCGTTGCGATTGCGCGCAAACCAACTGGCAGCCTGGGCATCGATGGTGTCGTGCTCATCAATTTCGTGGCCGTCGCGGTTGCTCAAGCGGGTCATTCTGGCTGCTCCTTGCCCGGGTCTTTGTGAAGTCGCTGCTTGCAGTGCAGCAGGGCAAAGGCAATGTGCTTTTCCACCATGCTGATCGAAACGCCCATGCGCTCGGCAATCTGCGCCTGGCTCAGGCCTTCGAAGCGGTGCAGCATAAGGGCTTCTCGCCTGCGGGGCGAGAGTTCGGCGAGGACTTCTTTCAACTGTTCCAGGCGTTGGAGGCGCAGGGCGGCGGCCATAGGATCGTTTTGCTCGTCGGTGACAGGCTCGGCATCCCATTCGCCCTGTTCATGATGGACGCTGTGCCGCACCTTCTGTTTGCGCCAGTGGTCGCGCAGCAGGTTGCGCGCCATCTGAAACAAAAAGGCCCGTGGCTGCTCGACCTTGCTCCGGTCGCGGTAGTCCAGCCATTGGGTAAAGACATCCTGGGTCATGTCCGCCGCGTCGCTGGCGTTGTCCGTGCGTTTGCGCAGGTAATGCAGGATATCTGCATAAAACCCGCGAAAGGCGTCGGCCGACAACGGGTCGGGCTTGAAACGAGACATGGATATCCTTCTTGACGCAGCACGCTGCAGAAAAGTCGCGAATGATATCGAGAATTATTGCTATTTGTCTCCGTAAATTTAGCGATGCATGCATTCCCCTGTGGGAGCGGGCTTGCCCGCGATGGCGGTATGTCTGATCCACCGCTATCGCGGGCAAGCCCGCTCCTACAGGGGGTGTTTTAGCGCAACGCGGCCAGCAGCTTCTGCAACTGCGCCTGACCCGCCATGTCCAGTGGGAACACCGGCAACCGCGGATCACCCACCTCCAGCCCGGTCATGCGCAAACCGGCCTTGATCGTCGCCGGCAAGCCACCCTTGAGGATGAAGTCCAGTACCGGCAACTGCCGATAGAACAGTTCGCGTGCCCGGTTCAGGTCGTTGGCCTGCACCGCCTGGTACAGATCCAGGTTGAGCTGCGGGATCAGGTTCGGCGCAGCGGTGCACCAACCCTTGGCCCCGGCGGCGAACGCTTCCAGGGCCAGTGGATTGCAGCCGTTGTAGAACGGCACCTGGCCTTCACCCTGGCGGTACAACTGGTGCATGCGCTGGATGTCGCCGGTGCTCTCCTTGACCATTGTCACGTTATCAACGCTGTTGACGATGCGCAGGATCAACTCCACCGACATATCCGTGCCGCTGGTGGCCGGGTTGTTGTAGAGCATGATCGGCACACCAACGCTGTCGCCGACGGCCGCGTAGTGCGCCAGGATCTGCGCTTCACTGAGCTTCCAGTACGACGTTGGCAGCACCATCACCACATCGGCACCTTCGGCTTCGGCAAAACGTGCGCGGCGCACGGCCTTGGCGGTGGTCAGGTCGGACACGCTGACGATGGTCGGCACGCGCCTGGCGACTTTTTGAATGCTGTAGGCGCTGACTTCATCCCACTCGGCATCGCTCAGGTAGGCGCCTTCACCGGTGCTGCCCAGCGGCGCGATGGCATGCACGCCGCTGTCGATCAAACGGTCGATGGAGTGGCCCAGGGCGTCGAGGTCAAGGGTGCTGCCGTCGGCGCTGAACGGGGTGATGGTGTAGCCGATGATGCCGTGAATTGTAGGGCTGGACATGGAATGTCTCCGGTCGAAAAAGGCTTCAGTTCAGGCAATCGGCGTGTTGGCGCAGGTTCTGCCGAGCGTAGTAGTTGAACGCGGCGCCGTGGCGCTTGGGCTTGGAGATCCAGTCATGGGCCTCGCGTCCCAACTGCGGCAGGATCGGCTTGACGGTCCCGGCGGCCATGGCCAGCAATTGCAGTTTGGCCGCCCGTTCGATCAGTTGCGCGATCACGCAGGCTTCTTCGATGGTGCTTCCGGTGGACAACTGGCCGTGGTGCGACAGCAGGATGGCGCGCTTGTCGCCCAGGGCCTCGGTGATGATTTCGCCTTCTTCGTTACCCACCGGCACACCCGGCCAGGCTTCGAGGAACGCACAGTCTTCGTACAGCGGGCACAGGTCCATGTGTGACACCTGCAGCGGTACTTCGAGCATCGACAGCGCGGCGATGTGGGTCGGGTGGGTGTGGATGATGCAGTTCACATCCGGCCGGCCACGGTACACCCAGCTGTGAAAACGGTTGGCCGGGTTGGGCATGCCGTGGCCTTCCAACACTTCCAGGTCTTCGTTGACCAGCAGCAGGTTGCTGGCGGTGATTTCATCGAAACCCAGGCCCAGTTGCTGGGTGTAGTAGGTGCCAGGCTGCGGGCCGCGGGCGGTGATCTGCCCGGCCAGGCCCGAGTCGTGGCCGTTCTCGAACAGAATACGGCAGGTCAGGGCCAGCTTTTGCCGGTCGGTCCACGTATTATCCGCCAGGGTACTTTGCATCTGGGTCAGCGCTTGCTTGACCAGTTGTTCTTTGGGGAGTGCTAATGTCTTGGCCATATCGGTGTCCTTTGGGTGGTTCATTGGACGTCGATTTGCTGGTTCCCGCTGCTCGCAAGGTCGTTGGGTTCTGCAAATGACACTAAAGAGGCTATATGACACAATGTGTCATTGGCAAGCAATAATCATCGCCTCCTGCTTGGATTAATCGCTGCGCATGTCTATCCGTTTGAAATTATTGAGAAAAAAACTCGGTGTCACCTTGGAGGCATTGGCCGAAAAATCCGGGATGACCAAGAGCTACCTGTCCAAAGTCGAACGTGGCTTGAACACCCCGTCGATTGCCGCTGCGCTGAAACTGGCCAAGGCGTTGAACGTCAAGGTCGAGGAGCTGTTCAGCGAAGACAGCGTCAGCCTCGACAGCTACAGCCTGGTGCGCAGCCACGAGCGGCCCGACACTGCACCGGGTTACGCGGTGCTGGCCCACCAGGTCAGTGAGCGCAGCCTGCTGCCGTTTATCATCTACCCGCCGGCAGAATTCAGCGACAAGACCTTCAAGGAGCATTTGGGGGAGGAGTTTCTGTTTGTGCATGAAGGCCGGGTGGAAGTGGACTTCATGAACGAACGGGTGCTGCTAGAGCGCGGTGATGCGTTGCACTTCAATGCACAAAAGCCCCACCGGATCCGCTCGGTGGGCGAGGTGCAGGCGCAGTTGCTGGTGGTGGTGCACAGCGCCGAAGAATAGGCCTGGAGCGCGGTCAATGTAGGAGCTGGCTTGTGTGGGAGCGGGCTTGCTCGCGAAAGCGGTGTGTCATTCAACACATCCAGCGTCTGACCCACCTCTATCGCGAGCAAGCCCGCTCCCACATGGGGTCTCCAGTTAGGCTGGGATCAGTGCTCGACCGGCACCGACAATGCCGGCTTGCCCAGCGCATGGCTGCGCGCCGCAAAGAACCTGAGCTCCACTTCCATCCCCTCAAACAGCCCGGCAAACCTGCGTTTCTGCTGTTGGATAAACCCGTCGCTGCGGCCAAATACCGAGATCGCCAGGGTCTTGATCTTCGACCGGCGAATCGCCTCCACCAAGTGCCCGTCCTGTTCGCTCAGGTGATGGCCGAAGATGCACAGCGCACCTGCCTGTTCCAGCAATTGCTCATAGCAGAACGCCAGGTAATCCGAACTGCGAATGCTTTTGAGTTTCTCGCTGCTGGGGCCTTCGTTGATGAACAGCGGTACATCGTCGAGGGTCTTGATGGTGTTGTTGATGGCAAAACTGCTGAGCAGCGTGCTGTCGGTGGACGGCAATTTGCGCGCCGAGCCATCCAGGTTGCGCACCAGGTGCAGGCCGCCGTGCAGGTACAGGATGCGCGTTGCGGCGGTTGCGGTATCGCGCAAATCAAAGCGAGATTCGGCGCCGCGAAACAGGTCGTCGATACCCGGCGTATGCAGAATCGACCAGTAGTTGAGCAGGTCGTAATTGCTGGTGAACACCGTCTTGTAGCTCGCCAGTTCCTGGTTGATCGTGGCCAGGGTCGACGGCTGCACCAGGCGCCAGGGGATATGCACGGCGTGGATGGTATTGATCAGCGCTTCCTTGATCGCGTAGTAGCGATTGCGCGGCGCGGCAGAGCTGACGGCCAGGGCTTTGTTCACGCGGCTGGTGGTTTTCAGGGCGCCCAGCACCTGCTCGAAGCTGCGGGTCTGCATCGCGTCAAACACGCTCAGTTCGGAAGCGCTCAGGGGCTTTTCTTCGACGGTGCGCGCGTTTTCAAACAGCGAGTCGTAGGCAAAATCTTCCCACACTGCGCGACTGGCACCGTTGCCGATCAGGATGGCGTCGAAGGCGATGCTGTTGCGCAGTGCGTTCCAGTCTTCAAGGGCGGCGTCGATATCCTGGAAATCCTTCATTGCGGCGGGTCTACTCAAAAACGGCTGGGTGGTGACTTTATCACGGGCGGGCGTTGATCTTGGTCAAGATGCCGCAGGCGGGTGGGGTTGATGCTGTAGGCATCAACGTATCCCCGAGGGTTCATCATGAGCAGCACGTTCTTCATTCCCGCCGTCAACATCATGGGCATCGACTGCCTCGACGAAGCCATGAGCGCGATCCGCAATTACGGCTTTCGCAAGGCGCTGATTGTCACCGACGCCGGCCTGGCCAAGGCGGGCGTGGCCAGCATGATTGCCGAGAAGCTGGCAATGCAGGACATCGATTCGGTGATTTACGACGGCGCCAAACCCAACCCCAACGTGGAGAACGTCGAGAACGGCCTGGCGTTACTGCAGCAAAGTGCCTGCGATTTCGTGGTGTCGTTGGGTGGTGGTTCGCCCCATGACTGCGCCAAGGGCATTGCCCTGTGTGCCACCAATGGCGGGCATATCGGCGACTATGAAGGGGTCGACCAGTCGAGCAAGCCGCAGCTGCCTTTGGTCGCGATCAACACCACCGCCGGCACCGCCAGCGAAATGACGCGTTTTTGCATCATCACCGACGAAACCCGCCACGTGAAAATGGCCATCGTCGACCGTAACGTCACGCCGCTGCTGTCGGTCAACGACCCGGCGCTGATGGTCGCCATGCCCAAGGGCCTGACCGCCGCCACCGGCATGGACGCGCTGACCCACGCCATCGAAGCCTATGTGTCCACGGCGGCCAACCCGATCACCGACGCCTGCGCGATCAAGGCCATCGAGCTGATCAGCGCCAACCTGCGCCTGGCCGTGCGCGACGGCAGCGATATGGCCGCCCGGGAAAACATGGCCTACGCGCAATTTCTCGCCGGCATGGCCTTCAACAACGCCTCCCTGGGTTTTGTCCACGCCATGGCTCACCAGTTGGGCGGCCTCTACGACCTGCCCCACGGCGTATGCAACGCGGTGCTGTTGCCCCATGTGCAAAGCTTCAACGCCAGCGTCAGCGCGGCACGCCTGAGTGACGTTGGCCGCGCCCTGGGCGTGACCGACAAACACGCCACCTTCGAAGAGGGCGCGCAAGCGGCCATCGCGGCGATCCGCTGCCTGTCCCAGGACGTCGACATCCCCGCCGGCCTGCGCGAACTGGGCGCCAAGCTGCAAGACATCCCGCTGCTGGCCACCAACGCCCTCAAGGACGCGTGCGGCCTGACCAACCCACGGCGGGCGGATCAGCGCCAGATCGAGGAGATTTTCCGTAGCGCGTTTTGAGTGGGGCAGCGGCAAGTAGCAAGCTTCAAGCGACAAGCTGTTAACCTGAGCACCTCGTACAGCGCTTAACTTGAAGCTCGCCACTGAGGCCCCCTATGAGAGTTCTGCTATTCGGCGCCACCGGCATGGTCGGCCAGGGCGTGTTGCGTGAGTGTCTGCTGGCCGCTGATGTGCAGGAAGTGGTGGCCGTAGGGCGCACGGCGTTGACCCAGGAGCATGGCAAGCTGCACCAGGTGTTGCATGCCGATATGTTCGACTTCCAACCCCTGGAGCATCTGCTGCAAGGTTTTGATGCCTGCCTGTTTTGCCTGGGGACGTCGTCGGTGGGCATGGATGAAGCCACCTACACCCGCCAGACCTATGACCTGACCCTGGTCGCTGCCAGCACCCTGGCGCGGCTCAATCCGCAGATGACCTTTGTGTACGTGTCCGGTGCCGGCACCGACAGTTCCGAGCAGGGCAAGGTGATGTGGGCGCGGGTCAAGGGCAAGACCGAGAATGCCTTGCTGCGCCTGCCGTTCAAAGCGGTGTATGTGTTCCGGCCGGGGATCATCCAGCCGCTGCATGGCGTGCGTTCGAAAACCGCGCTGTACCAGACGATCTACAACCTGATCGGGCCGCTGCTGTCACTGGTGCGTCGCGTGCGGCCGGCCTGGGTGGTGAGTACCGAGACCGTGGGCCGGGCGATGCTCAGTGTGGTCCGCCATGGCGCACCGCAACCGGTGATCGAGCCTGCCGACATCCATCGCCTGGCCGCCGAGGGGCGGTGATGGCTGTGGCTCAGCCCGCAGCGGCCAGGGCCTTGGCGGGCGCGGTGCTGAACTGAATCAACGCCACCCCACCGATCAGCATCAGCACGCCGAGCAGGCGCGGCGCGGTCAGTTGTCGTTCCACCAAGCCAAACAAGCCAAAGTGATCGAGTAACAACGAGGCGAGGATTTGCCCGGTCATGGCCAGGGCGATAAATCCCGATGCCCCGAGTTTGGGCAAAAGGACCAGGGCCAGGGAGATAAAACACACACCGAATGCGCCTCCGGTCCACATCCACAGCGGCGCCTTGCTGATAAAACCGAGGCTTGGCAGCGGCAGGCGTAGCGCCAGGATCACTGGCAACAGCACCAGGATACTCACCAGCAGTGAGGCCAGGGTCGCCCACAACGGATGCCCGAGGCCGCGCCCGAGGTTGGCATTGATCGCGCTTTGAAACGGCACCACCGCCCCGGCAATCACCGCCAACAGCAACAAGCCCAGCCAATGCAACGTGGTCATGATCAATCTCCCAAAGGTTTTACTGGACTGTACGGTATTCGTCGCGCAGATTTAAATTCCAAGTTCTTATGCTGAACATGCATGCCATGAATGATTTGCGCCGCATCGACCTCAACCTGCTGGTGATCCTGGACGCCTTGCTCAGCGAGCAGCACGTCACCCGCGCCGCCGAGCGCCTGCATCTGAGCCAGCCGGCGGTCAGCCACGCGCTGGCGCGGTTGCGGGATCTGCTGGGCGACCCATTGCTGGTGCGCCAGGGTGGCGGCCTGGTCGCCACCGCCCGCGCATTGGAGCTGGCGGCGCCGCTGGCCGATGCGTTGGCCCAGGTCCAGTCGTTGCTGGCGCCGAACCGCTTCGACCCGGCGTCGGCCAGGCGTACGTTTCGCCTGGCCATGTCCGATTACGGCGCGGCGCTGCTGTTGCCCGGGCTGGCACGGGCGCTGCGCGAGCAGGCGCCGGGGATTGACCTGGCCATCACCCACGCCAGTCGCGAAGGCATGCAGGAAGGGGTGCTCAGTGGTGAGATCGACCTCGCAGCCGGGGTATTTCCCGACCTGCCCGCCGAGCTGCGCAGCACGCCGTTGTTCGAGGAACACTACGCCTGCCTGGTCGACCGCGACAGCTTGCCCGCAGGTGGTGTGCTCGACTTGCCCACTTACCTCGCGCGGCCCCATGTGCTGCTGGAAATGCGCGGTAGCGGCACTCCGGAAATCGAACGGGCACTGACCGCGATCCGTGAACGGCGCCACGTGGCAATCAGCCTGCCCCACTGGGGCATTGCACCGCAGTTGATCCAGGGCACTGACCTGATCCTCACCGTGTCTTCCCAGGGGCTGCTGAACATCGACTCCCGGCACTTGCTGGTGGTGCCGCCGCCGTTCCATATCCCGTCCTTCGGTTTTGTCTTGGCCTGGCATAAACGCCGTGGCGGGGATGGCGCCTTGCAGTGGTTGATCGCCCAAGTGCAAGACGTGTTGGCCAAACGCGCGGCCTAGCATTGCAGTGCCGGATGGATTGTGCACAATCGACGCGCCCCTCTTATTTATCTGAGCGTGTTACCCATGACTTCATCATTGCTGTTTGCCGTCATCGCCTCGGGCTTTATTTATGGCATCACGCCGGGGCCCGGGGTGCTGGCGGTATTTGGCATTGGGGCGGCACGCGGGCGTCGGGCCGGCGCGGGATTTTTGTGCGGGCACCTGTTGGGTGATGTGGTGTGGTGTAGCACCGCGTTGGTGGCGATTGTCGGCGCCCGGGAAATCGGCAGCAGTGCGTTTGATGTGTTGGGTGTGCTCAGCGCCCTGTATCTGTTTTGGCTGGGCATTCGGGCGATTCGAACCCGCAGCCGCAGCGGCGAGGCTGCCCAGGGCGCGGCGCGCCATCCGTTCTGGCACGGCATTTTGTTTGGCCTGACCAACCCCAAGGCGTACCCGGTGGCCGTGGCCACGTTCACCGCGTTGCTGTCGAGCCGGGCCGAGTTGCTGACCTGGGGCATGTTGCCGTGGTTGATTGTCCTGAGCTTTTTCGGTGGCCTGCTGGCTTACGGGATCCTGATCGGCGTCGTGGGCGCGCGGCAGGTGCGCACGGTGTATCAGCGCCATGAAGTGCTGATCACCAAGCTGTGCGGCGTGATGTTCATCGGTTTTGCGATCAATGCCCTGGCCCACGCATTGCCGGGCTTGCTGGGCAGTAAAACCTCCTGATCAGCGACGACCGTTCGTCGCACCAGCAAGTTTTTTCTAAACCTTTGCATCCCTGAAAATTCAGATTCAGGGCGGGGCTCGTTCCCCGGCATGTCTTTATTACCTGGAGGAACCCACCATGAGCCGCATGGCTATCCGGTTACGCACCGCCACTTTCGCGATGCTGCTGGGCCTCGGCGCCAGCAATGCTTTCGCCCAAGGCCCCGCCGAATTCATCGAACAGGCCTCGGCCAAGGGCATGGCCGATATCGAAACCAGCCGCATGGCCCACGCCAAGACCTCGTCCCAGGAGATCAAGGACTACACCATCGAGGTCATCAACGAACGCACCCTGGCCAATCAACATTTGGCGGCCATTGCGAAAAAACTCGACCTGCCAGTGGCACCTCGCGACCAGATCGTCGACAAGGCCGAAACCCTGATGCCTGAACTGACCGATGGCGATTCCTTCGACGCCGCCTACACAGCCCAGCAGGTCAAGGCCAACGAAGATGCAATCGCGCTGTTCAAGCAGGAGGGCGCGGCGTCGGACATCCCCGAAATAAAGGCATTGGTTGACGAAACCCTGCCCAAGCTGGAAACCCGCCTGGAAAAAGCCCGGGCGCTGGCTTCATCCTATGGCAAGAGCCGTAACGGCGACGGTTGATCGCGGGCCTGGTCATGCAAGCGGCGGTTGGAGCTGATCCAACCGCCGTTTTTTATGCCTGGTTCAGGTCGGTCTTGACTGAGTCGCCTGGGGCCGCTGCTGTGCTGTCGCCGCCGAGGCTGACGGTTTGGCGCTCGCCCAGGGAACGGTATTCGCTGCGCAGTTTTTCCAGGGCTTTGAAGTCCAGGCCATCGAGGCTCAGTACCGCGTTCTGTGCATCCTTGGTCACCCGCAGCAACTCATCAATCTTGATATGCAACATGTCGCTGTCACGGTTCTGGGTGTTCTGGATCAGGAACACCATCAGGAAGGTGATGATGGTGGTGGACGTGTTGACCACCAATTGCCATGTGTCGTTGTAGTGAAACCAAGGGCCGCTGACGCCCCACAGCACAATCAACACCACTGCCGCAAAGAAGGTACGGGCGCTGCCTGCCCAGCGGGCCAGGGATTGGGAAAGGGTCGAGAACTTCATGGTGATGCTCCAGGTCAGTGCTGATGAAAGTACTGACCGTGGCGGCACGCTGAAATTTCTTTTTACAATTGTCGACCTGCATGAATTTGACGGGGCTGTGCAACCGTTGGGCAGGTTCGAGGCGCAGGCATCGAACCCTGCTGGTGTAGACCGGTCACTATTTCATCACCCCGTCAAAATGGAAGCGTGATCATGAGCCTCTCTCGTACACTCTGCCTGGCCTGCTGCCTGGTGCTGTTGCAAGGCTGTTTCGACAGTTCTAACAATGAAACCCAAGACAACACCGACGGCAGCAAATCCTCGGTGCAGTTGAAGGATTCCAAGGCTGATCAGCCCTAGCGCTTGGTGGCTGTCAGAACAACGACCTTGTAGCCTCGCCATCCTCGAGGGTCAGCAAATACTGCTTGGCTTCAAGCCCGCCGGCAAACCCGGTCAGCCCGCCCGAAGCACCGATCACCCGATGGCAGGGCGCGACGATCGAAATCGGATTGCGCCCGTTCGCCGCACCGACCGCGCGCACGGCCTTGGGGTTGCCGATCTGCGTAGCGATCTGGCTGTAGCTGCGGGTCTCACCGAAAGGAATGGTCAACAGTGCGCTCCAGACTTTTTTCTGGAACTCGGTACCGTCGAAGTCCAGTTCCAGCTCGAAGCGGTCGCGGGTGCCGGCAAAATACTCGTTCAACTGTCGCTCGGCCTCCAGCAGCACCGGGCTGTGGTTGACCTCTACCAGTTCGCCCAGGCGCACACGGTTGGCGCGCTCGGTTTCCCACAGGATGGCGGCGAGCCTGCCGTTGCGGGCAACCAGGGTCAGTTGGCCGACGGGGGAGGGCATCAGTTTGTATTCACACGGCATGAGTGGGCTCCTTGTTGCGCGGATCATTTAGCGGACAGGCCTGCACTTTAGCGCTCATCGCGGGTGGGTGAACTACGTTTCTTGCGGTCAAATTCGGCGGTGTCACCGCTGTTGTTACAGTAACTTCAACGCTGGCGACGCGAGGAACCCCGAGCGGCTTTTTTCTTCCGGGGGATGCAGTACGTACCCGTCAATTCGGTTGAGCAAATAGCCAGGCAGCGTGATGTTGAGCTTCTGCGCCGGCAGGTGCTGCAAGCAAGCAGTGTATGAGCGCGGGACAAGGCTGCAGGAGGGGGGGGGATTGCGGGTTTTACTGGCAAATTCCAGGCATAAAAAAACCGGCCACATGGGCCGGTTTTTTCTTCATCCCCAACCCCGGCGAAGCAGGTGGGCGGCGAGCTGTTCAACGAGGGTTTCGAGGGGGCGCTACCGTCCAACGGGTTCACCAATCAGCGTAACGACAACGCCAGCGGGCCGTTGCTGCTGGATTTGAGCGTCATTCCCCAGCGCCTGGCCCAGCACGTTCACGACCTGACGCACCGGGAAGCGCTGCAGGATGCCCACCGGCTGACCAAAGATCCTCAAATCAGGGCGGTGCTACTCGACAAGCTCGGCCCGCGCGGCGCGGATTCGTTCCTGCCGTGGTTGAAGGCCATAGCCAACGACCGGAACCCACCGGAAACCGGCAACTTCAATCGGTTCCTCGACGCGGCCAGGACAAATACGTCCATCGTGGGCCTGGGCCTTTCCAGCACCACCGTGCTGGCGCAGGTCGGCGGCCTGATCCCGGGCCTGCTGTACGTCAAGCCGAAGCTGTTGGCTCAAAGTCTGCTCGATGGCATCCGGTCGCCCGTCGAGACGTACCGCATGATTACCGATGCATCGCCGGCAATGCGCCTGCGTTGGGATATGGAGGACGGCCGACTGGCTTCAAGCATGGCCGACCTGATCGGCAAGAACGCATTTTTCCGCAAGCGTGACGACCTGGTGCGGTTCTCGTTCAACCTGCTGGGCTATCTGGATCGCGGCATTTCCGGCGCAATCTGGATGGCCAGTTACCGCGAAGGCCTGGCCGCCGGCAAGGAAGCGTCCGCCGCTGCGCTTGATGGCGACAATGCGGTGCGCCTATCTCAGGGCGGCACCGGGGCAATGGATATTGCTGCCATCCAGCGCAAGGACCAGGGCGCGGCCATGCGCCTGCTGACCATGTTCTATACCCCGTTCTCGGCCTACTACAACCATAATCGCGACCTGGCCTTCGAAGCAAAGCAGGGATCGCGCACGGTGGCCAGCGCTGCCGCTGCAATGCTGGCCGTGGCGTTCTTCCAGGGCGTGGTGGGCGATCTGCTTACCGGCAAAGGGCCGGACGAAGACGAGAACACCGCTGCATGGATGGCAAAAAGCACGCTCGGGTTTGAGGTTTCCGGGTTCCCGGTCATCCGCGACACCATCGGTGCAGCACTCAGTGGTCACGCCGGCTCGCTATCGCCGGCATGGCAGGCCATCAACGCAGGTCGCCAGGCCGCTGGCGCGGTTACTGGATTGGCTACTGGCGATAAGGATGCAGGTGCAGCAGCCAAGTCTGTGGTCATCGCTGGCGGCTATCTGTTGGGCGTACCGACAAAACCGCTAACCCGCCAGGGCTCGTACCTCTGGAATGTTGCCGTGGGCGAGGAAACCCCCTGAAGACGCCGCCGAGTTCATTAAAGCCCTGTTGCACGGGGCCCCGAAAAAGTAAGTCCGCAGCAGCCAACGAAGCCCGCCACTGAGCGGGCTTTTTTTCGTCCCGAGAAAAGGAGTCACGACAGTGACCATCAATACAATCAGCAGCATTGCGGAGTTCGATACCAACGGGGTTACCACCAACTTCCCGTTCTACTTCAAGTTCTTGGCCAATGAGGACTTGGTCGTTAACTACGTTGATCCGCTGGGCGTTAGCTCAACGCTGACCCTCGGCACGCACTACACCGTGAACGGCGCTGGTAATGGCCAGGGCGGGAGCATCGTCACGACCTCGGCGCTGGCCGGCCCTGGCCAACTGGTTGTGTCCAGGGAAATGGAGGCTTTCCAGCAAACCAGCCTGCGCAACCAGGGCAAGTTTCTGGCGGAAGTCCACGAGGATGTGTTCGACAAGCTGACCATGCTCATTCAGCAGGGGCTGGCCACGTTCACGCGGGCACTCAAGCGGCCACTGGGGCGCGACTATTTTTTTGCTGAAAACCGCCGCATTACCAGCGTCAAAGACCCGATTAGTACGCAGGACGCTGCTACAAAATCTTCAGTTGAACGTGCGGTATCTATAGAGGCCGCCGCTCGAGCCGCAGCAGATGCAAACCTGCAAGCTCAAATGAGCGGCTCAATACCCCCTGTCGCATCTCCGTTCTCAGAGATTTCTTGGCACGGACAAATTGTTCAGAGCAGCGTAACGATCCCTCCCAACAAAAACGCTTGGTCATTCGGCCCTGTTATGTCAGTTGCGGCCGGTCAAGTAATAACAATTTCTGATGGTTCATTCTGGACCATCGCTGATGGAGAGCTGAACTCATGAGTACGTTAAGAGCCGATAACCTTCAGAGCTTGGACCAAGCCCACAACAAGGCAGTGGCTTCACTAGTTGACGACAAGAGCCTGGTTGATCGTGTCAACTACGACAGTGATGCCGACTTTGTTGAGGCTAAAGCAGGTCTACTCAGTATTGACGAGAAGAAGCGTGTTCGTGCGCCTTACATAATTGCCGGGGATGAAGAGCTTTCCGGCGGTGCGCAGCGTGATGCAATCGTGGTGGGCAGGACCGTAGAAGGCTTGACTGACTGCCATGCATTTGCTGATAGGACCGTGATTGACGGCGTAACTGACTACGGCGGATATGGAACATTCGACGGAACAACTATTCTGCGCGGTAGTAACGCACAAGATCACATGTTCACTTTTCAGGACAGGAACAGTTACGAGGGGTCTGGTAGCATCCAAGCTTTTTACGGGATGATCTTACGGCCCACGCAGTACGGAACTGGGCATATTGCCTCCCGAGTTCACATAGATGTGACTGGACTTAGGCAGCCTGATAGCGCGGGTGGAACCTGTACATCTGAAGCTGCAATCAATGTACGGCAAATGTCTGTCGCGGACTCTTCCGTGGTGCTCCGTACGGATCAAGCTAAAGTGCCTGGGAAAGAATCCCTTAACATTTTCTTTGCGGGAGATGCGCCCAGCGTTATGGTTGGGGCCCTTAAATTAGGGAAAATGGGGCTGCCCGGTAGCATTTTTGAGGCTACAAGCCCGGGTGTTGGTAGTGCAACAGCGTTTATCGAATCCTCGCCAACATCCGTATTTTTTGGCTCTCAAGCTGATGCGGCTATATCGTTCTACGCCAATGCCCTACCTCGACTCGAAATTCTAAGTGGGGCAAGCGGGGGGACTGTACGCCCCGGAACAGCTAACACTCAGTTGCTCGGTGACTCTGGCCGGTATTGGTCTGGTGGCTACTTCGGAACTGCTCCGCAAGTTGTTTCTGATGCTCGTAAAAAAACAGAAGTAAGGAAGTTGTCGGTCGCCGAAATTAAAGCCGCGAAAGAGCTAGTAAAGGAAATAGGTATTTGGCAGTTTCTGGAATCTATCAGTGATAAAGGGGCTGATGGCGCTCGCCTCCATGTAAGCATGACAGTGCAGCGAGCTATTGAGATATTCGCAAGCAACGGCCTGGATGCAATGCGTTATGGGTTCATCTGCCATGACGTGTGGGGCGACGAGTTTACTGATCATCCAGCCGAGACAGTTGAACACCCTGCGACAGATGACAAGGGAACATGGACAGAAACGGTCAAAGAGGCATGGACAGAGCAAACTAGAAAGGCAGGTGACCTCTACAGCTTTCGCGAGCAGGGCTTGCTGTTCTTTATGGCGGCCGGCCTTGAGGCTAGGATTTCAGCGCTAGAGGACGCATAAACACAGGAGATAATATCCCGGTCCACACTGATTACTGGGCCGGGATTTAAATCTTCCGTTTTCAAATGCAAGAATCTTCTTGGCTTCTGGCGTCGCGGAAATTTTTCCATTCCGCTTCAAGCTCTTTGTTTTCGTATTCGTCGCCTGGGAATCTTGAAAAACTTCTAGGCCCCTGTAATTTTTCAAAGTCTTCCCGGTAGTGATTTTCAATACCGCCGAATGTCTTTTCATATATTCCAACTACCTTTGAGGCGAACAGCATGATTTTAGTTATCATTTAATTACCTTTCAGAGGGAGGGGCGGGAGCGGTATTGGCCCGTCAAACAGGCGTCATTTTACAGGCGACCAGGAGAGGTGTCAGGGGCTGATGCGGAGCATGGCTTGGCATCAGCCTTGAGGCATGAAAAAGCCCGCACGATGGCGGGCTTGCAAGGTTGCCTCATGCAACTAGACGATGTACTGCTACGGCAATCTCTTCTCCATGCTCTTGCTCGGCCTTGCGCAGCTCGTATGCTGTTTGCAGGTTTAGCCAGAACTCTGGAGTGGTATCCAGGCAGACAGCCAAGCGCAGAGCCATGTCAGCAGATACGCCGCCACGCTCCAGCAGGATATTATTTACGGTTGGGGTAGAAACACCCAAAGCGCGGGCCAAGGCAGCGGCGCTAAAGCCCATTTCGCTCTGGAAGTCCTCGCGAAGAACCTCGCCAGGATGTACGGGTCGCATGCCATTCTTGAACATGATTCACCTCAGTGATAGTCGACAATTTCAACGTTTTCAGGGCCGTTATCGGTCCATATAAAGCAGACTCGCCATTGCATGTTGATACTGATGCTGTGCTGGCCCTCTCTGTCACCCTCCAGGGAGTGAAGTCGATTTCCAGGTGGTGAGCGCAAGTCCCTAAGCTCTTTCGCTGCATCCAGTGCGGCCAGTTTGCGCTCTGAGACTGACTTGATGTCGGCCCAGCGCCTTGTCCTGCCAGTGGTGAAAAGCGCTTCCGTGTCGGCGCATGCAAAGCTTCGAATCATGGTTTTGAATGCTTAACGTTATTCGTTAATGCTGAGTATACGCCCTTCGATGCGGTATTCAACTGATTGTTGGATAGGCGGTTCGACGGAGCATAGGCGGGCGCCATCCAAGATGCGGAAGGGGCGGTTTGCATGACCTCCCTTTCTCCGGCGTAACCGGGGGCAAATTGATTTCGGGGCGAATTCTACAAGCGAACGCCGGTTTGTGTCGTGTTGCTATCCCGCGTTGACCTTTGCTTGGAATGCTGCGCGCTGGTCGTCGGTAATGCCGTCCCTAAGTGCGTCGAGGTAGTCGGCGTACCACTGAACCATTGCCTGGCGCTGTGGCAGGTAGATCGCCTTGTCATACACTCCCTTAAGCCCTGGCTTCTTGTGGGCCAGGTGCATGTCTCTCCAATGCTCTGGCCATCCGTGCTCCGACAAAAGCGTTTCGCAGGTGTGCCGGCTACCGTGGCCGGTCATCCGGCCTTTATAGCCAATCAGCGCAAAGCACTTGTTGATTGAAGCGTCGGATATGACCGGCACCTTTTCGCCGCTGGAAGGGAATAGGTAACGCGACCGGCCAGTAAGCCTCTGTAGATCCTTGATTATCTCGATGGCCTGGGTAGGAAGCGGCACGATGTGGTCGCGCCTCATCTTCACGCCCGGTACGGTCCACAGCCCCGCATCTAAGTCCACCTCTGTCCATTCCGCCCAGCGCGTCATGCCTGGCCTCGATGCAGTCAGCAGCGTCAACCATGCCGCCGTGCGCACGATGGTCCCGCTCCGCGATTCGCCCATCGCTCGCAAGAACTCTGGCAGTTCAGGTTCTAGCAGGTGCGGGTATTGCGATTCCTCGGGGGCCTTTTCAGCAATGTCGATCAGGTTGCTGGCCGGGTTGTTCTCGGTCATGCCCTTGGCGATGGCCAGGCCAAATATCTGGTTTACCCATACACGGACCTTCTCGGCGGTGTTGTGAGCGCCGCGGCTCTCAATGCTTGCCTGAAGGTTGGCGCAGTCCGCCCGGGTGATCCGGCTCAGGGGCTTGCTACCAAGCGCCGGCAGTATGTCGTTGGTCAACGCTCCGTTGATCCCTGCCAAAGTTTTCTCGGCCCGCCCGTCTTTGATCTTCTTTTCAAGCCACTGATCAGCAGCGGCCTTGAACGTGTTGGCCTCGGCGGCATCCCTGGACGCCTTGAGGGTGGCTTTGTGGGTGATTGGATCAACGCCTTCTGAGTTCAGTCGCTGCGCTTCCTGCGCTTTCTCCCTGGCCTTTTTGGCGGTCACGTCAGGATAAGAGCCGAGGCCGTGCCATCCCCATTTGCCATCGGGCTTCTTGAAGCGGAGTTCCCAGCGCTTACGGCCCGTGCTGCCGACCACGAAATAAAGCCGGTCAATTCCGTAGTTCTCGCGGTACTCCTTTGCCTCTGGCTCAAGGGAGGCCAGCACCGTGTCGGCCAATGGCCGGCGCTTTATCTCGGTTCGTTTCATGCGGGTTTCTTGTATGGTTTGGTTCGATGTTTTGCGCGCCATACATGCCGCCATACACGGAATCAAGGATAAGCGGACACAAAAGGGAATAGCGGGGAATAGCAGGGATAGGGTTTTGATCAGTGTTCTAGGGGGTTTAGTGTGTTGCGGGAGGGGGCGGGACAGGGAGGGAATAAGAATGTGGAGCGGGTAGAGGGAATCGAACCCTCAACTAAAGCTTGGGAAGCTTTCGTTTTGCCACTAAACTATACCCGCTCAGAGCGGCTGACTTTGTACCAGAACTGCGCGGCGATTTGAAGTTTTTCTTTGAAAAATGTGCAAGTTGCGAGCGTCAGCCGAAATGTTCAGGCAACCCTGGGCAGTCGTGCCCACCCAGGTCGCATTCAAATCGCCAGTGCATGCAGGGCCTGGCCCAGGTGATACCGCAGTCGATTCACCGACTGTTCCGGTTTCAAAAAGCCCATCAATGCCTGCCGGCTGTCGTTGCACGCGGCCTTGTGCTCCATGTCCAGGAAGTGCCCGGTGGCCTGGATGGTGCCGAAGCTGCTTTTGGCCACATGTTGCCCGAACAGTTTGGCGTCTTCGGCGCTGGTGTATTCATCCCACTCGCCGTTCAAGAACAGCACTGGAATGTCGATCTGCCGTGCAGCCTTGAGGTAGCACTGGCGGTCGCTATTGAGCACCTGGCTGATGTGATAGTGCATCTGCCCGTACTCGTGCTCGGCCAGGGTGCTGACGTGCCGATAGTTGAAGCGCTTGAACAGCGGCGGCAGGTGTTTGCCGATGGTGCTGTTGACCAGGTTGCCGACGCTGTGGCGGTCGAGGTTGCCGAGGTAGTCGACGCCACGTTCCAGGTAGTCGCGCATCGGCGCGTTGATCAGCGGCGAGAACGAGCTGATCACGGCTTTTTCCACGCGGCGAGGGCGCTGGGACAAGGCGACGAGGGTGGCGACGCCGCCCCAGGAAAACGACAGCACATGCTCGGCGGCGAAGTGGTCGATGAGTTCCAGGAGGATCTGGCCTTCAATGTCCTTCGTCAGCATTTGCTCATGGCGGTTGTGGGCTTTGGAGCGACCGGCGTAGGGCTGATCGTACAAAACCACATTAAATTGCGGGTACAGGCTTTTCACGGTCTGGGCGAAAGACGCAGTGGTGGCCATGGAGCCGTTGACCAGGATGATGGTCTTTTGAGCAGCGTCCGCGCGATAGAACTCCGTGTAAACCCGATACTGACCCTGTATATCCAGCACAGCGATTTCTGGCCTCATGTCGTAAGACTCCTGGCAAGCGGGTGGTGCGCGCAGATCACTCTGCACGAGCTTTGTGACAGGTAGGCATACGCCTTGAAAGGAGGCCCATGTCGGTCCGATGAAACTGGCCGACGGGTGTTGTTATGGCGGGCAACTTGCCATGGCCCGCACGTCAAGCGGTGTGGGCAGGCACAGTGTTTCTTGGAAGGTTGGGTGACTCGCCAGTCAGAATGCGGCTGGCGTTTTGATTCAAGCAGGAGGCGGGCCAGGTCGCAAGCTTCACCCCGCAGTTTGGGCTATCACCGGCTGAACGGTCATATCTGGCAGATTTCCGCGTCGCTCAGCGGCCGATACTGGCCGGGAGCGAGCCGTTCATCCAGCACCAGCGGCCCCATGCATTCGCGATGCAGGCGTATCACCTTGTTGTCGAAGTGCCCGAACATGCGCTTTACCTGGTGATAACGCCCTTCAATGATGCTCAGGCGCGCGCTTTTGGGGCCCAGCACTTGCAGGTCGGCCGGTTGGGTGGTCAGGTCCTCGAAGGCGAAGTACAGGCCGGCGCGGAACGTCGCGGCATACTCCGGGCCAATCTCCTGTTCGGTCTCGACGTAGTAGACCTTGGGCAGCTTGGTGTGGGGCTGTGTCAGGCGTCGGGACCACTGGCCATCATTGGTGATCAGCATCAGCCCGGTGGTGTTGAAGTCCAGGCGGCCAGCGATATGCAGGTCGCTCTTGTCCGGCTCATCCAGCAGATCAAGGACAGTGGGATGCTGGGGATCGACAGTGGCACTCACGCAGCCTTGTGGCTTGTGCAGCATGAAATAACGTGCGGGTTTGCCCGCTTGCAGGATCTGGCCATCACACTCCACACGGCTGAACTCGCGAACGTCCTGGCGCGGGTCGGTAACCGGCTGCCCATCGACGCTGATCCGGCGCTCTGCCAGTAGCAGGCGCACTTGCTGGCGATTGAAGCGGGGCAGGTTACTGAGGAAGCGGTCGATACGCATTACCGGGGCTCGACCCCGCGCAATTGGGCGTCGACCTGGGCACAGCGCGGGCACAGGCAGGCCGTGTTGCGCAGTTCCGGCGCCAGGGCTTCGAGCAGCTTGGGGTCGATGGTGACGCTGTAGCACCAGCAGGCACGGTCAGCGGTGCGCGGGTCGGCCAAGGTGCAGTCGTTGCGGGCGCCGCAGGCGGGGCAAAGTGTGGGAGTGGTCATCGGTCGGTTCAGGCGTAATTCAGTCATGGTCCCGGTGAAACCCGGTGTCCCTGGCACGATACAGGCCTGGGCGGTTTATTGCGCCACAGATGTATCAATCTATGTCTAAGTCGCACCAGATTCGGTTTTTGATGTCTGATCTTCTGTCATTCAGCCAAAGCTGTGTGGCGCCCCCCAGCGTCGCTGGTGTGTGCTCTTCCGCGGTCCAGGAGGCCGCCATGTATCGTCGATTGCTCCTCAGCGCTGTGCTCGGCTTGACCCTTTCTGCCTGCGTGCCTTTTTACGATGGAGGCTCCAGCTACTATCGATCCGAAGTCTATACCGCGCCCGCGCCGGTCTATTACTACGGCGGTGGCCCGTCCTACCAGTACCGGCGGGGCTATTACGCACCGCCACCCCGCTATTACCCGGCGCCGCGCTATTACCAGCCGGCCCCCCGTTACTATCAAGCCGGGCCAAGGCCGGGTTACCGGCCTTACCCCAGCCAGAGTTGGGGTGACCACCGGGGCAATGGTGGCCAGGGGCATAGAGGTGGCCGGGGCGGTGATCATGGAGGAGGCCGTGGCGGGCACAGGTAATCCGCTTCTCTTTGAAACGGCGCGTCATGCGCCGTTTTTTGTGGCTGGCCGCCACATGTCATCGATCCGACAGATCTGCCAGCGGATGCCGTCCTTCCCAGGCCTTGTGAAAGTGCGCCTCGACCACGGCCTCGGGAATGCGCTTGATATCCGGCCAATGCCAGTGGGGCTGCTGATCCTTGTCGATCAGGCGGGCCCGTACTCCCTCGCTGAATTCCGGATGCCGACAGCAATTGAGGCTCAAGGTGTATTCCATCTGGAAAACTTCTGACAGGGACAGGTGCCGCGCCCGTCGGATCTGTTCCCACACCAGGTGCGCGGTCAGCGGGCAGCCCTCGCTCAAGGTCTTGCCGGCCCGGCTGAAGAGCGGGTCGGCATGCTCGCGCAGTTGGCTCAAGGCGCGCCAGGCGCACTGCACGTCGCCTACATCCAGCCATTCGTCGATCTGTGGGCGTCGCGGCAGCCACTGTGGTTCTGGCTGCTGGCTGGCAGCTTCCTGGGCCAGGGCCTTGAACAAGCTGTTGAGCTGCATCGCGGTCTGCTCCTGCCAGTTCAATTGCAACAGGCCTTCGAGCATTTCGCCCTGTTGTTCGTCCAGCAGGAAACGGTCTGCCAGGCCCAGGTCGAGGGCGTCGCGCCCATTCATATGGGCGCCGGTGAGGCCCAGGAACAGCCCCAGTTTGCCGGGCAGGCGCGAGAGGAACCAACTGGCGCCCACATCCGGGTACAGGCCGATGCTGATTTCCGGCATGGCCAGGCGGCTGCTCGGGGTGACGATGCGGATAGCGGCGCTTTGCAGCAACCCCATGCCCCCGCCCAGCACATAGCCATGGCCCCAGCAAATCAGCGGCTTGGGGTAGGTGTGCAGGTGGTAGTCCAGGCGGTACTCGGCCGCAAAAAACTGCGCGGCCAGCGCCGGCACTTCACCCGGGTGCTCTCGGCAGGCCTGGGCCAGGCTGCGCACTTCACCGCCGGCGCAAAATGCCTTGGCACCGTTGCCGCGCAGCAGCACGCAGACGATCTGCGGATTGCGCGCCCAACTGTCCAGGCGTTCGCCCAGGGCCTGGATCATCGGGAGCGAGAGGGCATTGAGGGACTTTTCCGCGTCCAGGCTGGCGATGCCGATACGGGCACCGTCTGTGCCAGTGAGCTCTTCGAAGTGCAGATTCATCATGACCTCAATCGGTAAATTGAACGTTGAGTATGATCCCTTCGGGGGAAAGTGCCGGTTCTGCGTCAGATCAATTGACAAGTGGAGTGGGCTTTCCTAGGGTTCGCCCATTCTTTTTACATGATGTGTTTCTGATGACTGCCGACGACCGTATCAAACTCGAACCGAGCTGGAAACACGCCCTGCGCGAAGAGTTCGAGCAACCGTACATGACCGAGCTGCGTGAGTTCCTGCGCCAGGAACATGCGGCGGGCAAGGAAATCTACCCGCCGGGCCCGCTGATCTTCAATGCGCTCAACTCCACGCCGCTGGACAAGGTCAAGGTGGTGATCCTCGGCCAGGACCCGTACCACGGCCCCGGCCAGGCCCATGGCCTGTGCTTCTCGGTACAACCGGGCGTGCCGACACCGCCGTCCCTGGTCAATATCTATAAAGAGCTCAAGCGCGACCTCAATATCGACATCCCCAGCCACGGCTGCCTGCAAAGCTGGGCCGACCAGGGTGTATTGATGCTCAACACCACCATGACTGTGGAGCGCGCGAATGCCAACGCCCATGCGGGCAAGGGCTGGCAGTTCTTCACCGACCGGGTGATCGAGTTGGTCAGCGAGCATCAGCCGCACCTGGTGTTCCTGCTGTGGGGCGCCCATGCCCAGGGCAAGCAAAAGCTGATCGACGCGACCAAACACCTGGTGCTGACCTCGGTGCATCCGTCACCGTTATCGGCTTATCGCGGGTTTTTGGGGTGTGGGCATTTCAGCCGGACGAACAAGTTTCTTGAGCAGAACGGCGAGACGCCGATCGAGTGGCGAGTGCCGCCGCTCTGATGTTCAACACCTGAGGAAGTGGGAGCGAGCAAGCCCGCTCCCACATTAGGCTGGTACCCGGTTCTAGAGGGTGCCCGGCTGGCGGTTCCAATGGCGGAATAACGGCTCCGCGAGGAACAACACAAACAACAGCCGCATCACCTGCATCGCCGTCACCAACGGCACCGACAGTTGCAAGGTTTCCGCCGTCAGACTCATCTCTGCAATTCCTCCTGGCATCATCCCCAGGGTCAGCGAACGCAAATCCAACTGCGTCAACGCACTCAGGCCCACCGCCGCCAGGGTGGCGATCAACATGGTCAGCAGCGTGCCGATCACCGTACGGCCCATGAACGACGGTGCCCGGCGGAAGAACTGCCGGTTGAAGTGGCAGCCCAGGCCGCTGCCGATCAACCATTGGCCGATCTGGCTGCCACCATCGGGCAGGCCGATGTGCAAATCCCAGGTGATGCTGGCGATGGCACTGACCAGCAACGGCCCGAACAACCAGGGGTTGGGTTGGCGCAGGCGCTGCCAGCCCCAGGCCACCAGGGCGCCGATCGGAAACAGCAAGGCCAGCCAGGCCCAATCCACGGGCGCCGGGTGAAACTGTGGCGCACCGCCGCCCAGCAAATACTTGAAGATCGCCGGCACGCACAGCACCACCAGCAACACCCGCAGACTCTGGCCAGCCGCCACGCGACTGAGCACCGCGCCATTGCGCGCGCCGAGGTTGACCATCTCCCCGGACCCGCCCGGCATGCTTGAGAAAAACGCCGTGGCGCGATCCTCACCGCTGCGGCGCATCAACCACACGCCGACAATGCTCGACAGGCTGGTGACCAGCGCGCCGAAGAAGATCAGGCCAAAGTGGCTCATCACCTGCTCGATCACCACCGGGGTGAAGTGCAGGCCGATGCCGATACCCACCACCCATTGGCCGCATTTGCGCCCGCCGGGAATTTCGGCCAACTGCCAGGGTGTGAGGCAACGCACCAGGATGATCGCCAGCAGCGAGCCGACCATATACGGCAAAGGCCAGCCGATCAGGCTGGCCAGGTAACCGCCGGCCAGGCCGACCAGCGGTGTTCCCCACCATTGTTTAAAGGTGACTTCAGACATCGGCCACGGCGCGACGCTGCAGGGCCCGTTTGCGGTAGATGCGGATCAGCGGGAAGGCCAGCATCAATGCCGTCAGCACCCAGACACCAAAGGTGATCGGGCTCGACCAGAGGATCTGCAGGTCACCGTTGGAGATCGACAGCGCCCGGCGCAGGTTCTGCTCCATCAGGCCGCCGAGGATAAAGCCCAGCAACACCGGCGACAGCGGGAAGTCCAGCTTGCGCAGGATGTAGCCGAAGATACCGATGCCCACCATCAGGAACAGGTCGAAAGTGGTGGCGTGCACCGCGTACACACCAATCGCGGTGATGATGGCGATCACCGGCACCAGCGCCCAGTTCGGCACGGCAAGGATGCGGGTGAAGATGCGGATCATCGGGATGTTGAGGATCACCAGCATGATGTTGGCGATAAACAACGAGGCGATCAGGCCCCAGACGATATCCGGTTGCTGTTGGAACAACAGTGGGCCCGGCGTGATGTTGTACAGCGACAGCGCGCCGATCATCACGGCGGTGGTGCCTGAACCAGGTACGCCGAGGGTCAGCATGGGGACCAGGGCGCCGCAGGCGGAAGCGCCGATGGCGGTTTCCGGCGCTGCCAGGCCGCGCATGTCGCCCTGGCCGAATTTGCCGCTGGCACCGGCCAGGCGTTTCTCGGTCATGTAGGCCACAGCTGACGCCAAGGTGGCGCCCGCACCGGGCAGTACGCCCATGATGAAACCCAGCAGGCCGCAACGGATATTGACGACGAATACCGAAGACGCTTCCTTCAGGTTAAACATCATCCGCCCGGTGGCCTTGACCGCTTCCTGGCCGCGGTGGGTTTTTTCCAGCAGCAACAGGATCTCGCTGATGGAGAACAGGCCCAGGACCAGCACTACAAACTGGATGCCGTCGGTCAGGTGAATGTTGTCCCCGGTAAAACGGTACACGCCGCTGTTGGCGTCGATACCGACTGCCGAGAGAAACAAGCCGATCAGCGCGGCCACAAACGTCTTCAGCGGTTTGTCACCGGCCATGCCGCCCAGGCAGACAATGGCAAATACCATCAGGACGAAATATTCCGCCGGGCCGAAGGCAATCGCCCATTTGGCCAGCAGCGGGGCAAACAGCACCATGCCGCAGGTGGCGATAAACGCGCCGATAAACGAACTCCATGCCGACAACGACAGCGCCACGCCGGCCAGGCCTTTGCGGGCCATTGGGTAGCCGTCGAGGGTGGTCATTACGGTGGAGGCTTCGCCGGGGATGTTCAGCAGGATCGAGCTGATACGCCCGCCATATTCACAGCCCAGGTACACGGCTGCCAGCAGGATCAGCGCCGATTCCGGCGGCAGGCCCAGGGCGAAGGCGATGGGGATCAACAACGCCACGCCGTTGATCGGGCCTAGGCCCGGCAACAGGCCGACCACGGTGCCGATCAGGGTGCCGCACAGTGCGGTCACCAGGTTGTAGGGGCTCAGCGCGACGCCGAAACCCTGGCCCAAATAGCCAAAAGTATCCATATCAGTTCTCCAGAACGTCGAGCAGGCCGAGGGGCAGCGGAACATCCATGGCTTTATCGAAGAGCAGATAAAGGCCGATGGCCATCAGGCTGACGATCACCACGCTGGGCATCCAGCGGCCGCCATACAGGCGCGCCATGGGGATGCCGATCAGCATGCTGCTGAGAATGAAACCCAAGGGTTCGAAGGTGCCGGCGAACACGATCAGCAGTGCCACGCAGATGCCGATCTTGACCAGGGTCTGGCGGTCCAGCGCGGGTTCTTCTTCGGTATGCTTGGTCGGCTGCGGGCGAATCAGCATGTAGATCAATGCCAGGCTCATCAGCCCGAGCATCAACAGCGGGTAGGCCCGAGGTCCCACCGGCTCGTAGGAAAATGACGCCTGGTACGGCCAGGCCATCAGTGCCAGGCAGGCGCAGGCCAGCAGCAACACCGCGGCGAAAATGCGTTGTAAGAGCATAGGAAACTCCTTTGCGACTCTTGTAGGCGCAAGCTGGCTCACGAAGAACGCAAGGACCGCGCGTGTATCCAGGCAGCACGCGTCATCGTTGCAGTTTTTCGCGAGCAAGCCCGCTCCCACAGAGGGGCGATTACTGGATCAGGCCGAACTCTTTGGCCAGCACTTTGTAGTCAGCCACTTGTTTCTTCACGTAGGTGTCCAGCTCCGGGCCGGTCAGGGCGAACGGGAACAACTCGCGCTGGTCACGCAGCTTGGCGAACTCTTCGGAGGCCAGCAGTTTGTCGAACGCCTCTTTCCACCAGGCGTAGTCGGCATCGCTGACTTTTGGCCCGAGGTAGAAGCCACGCACCACCGGCCAGACGATGTCGTAGCCTTGCTCTTTGGCGGTCGGAATATTCTTCATTTCCGGCTCGTCCAGGCGCTCTTCAGAGAACACCGCCAGCAGGCGCATGTCGCCGCTAAGGATATGTGGCATGGAGTCGGAGATGTCGGTACTGCCCACCTGGATATGTCCACCGAGCAGGGCCGTGGCGATTTCACCGCCGCCTTCGAGGGCCACATAACGCAGGTCACGGGGGTTGATTCCGGCAGCCTTGGCGATCAGCGCGGTTTGCATCCAGTCCTGGCTGCCCACGGTGCCGCCGGAACCAATCACCACTTTGCTCGGATCTTTCTTCAGGGCCTGTACTAGGTCATCCAGGCTCTTGTAGGGAGAATCGGCTTTCACCGCAATCGCGCCATAGCTGGTGCCAACCGCCGCCAGCCATTTCACCGCGCTTTCATCAAACCGCCCGAACTTGCCCTGTGCCAGGTTCAGCAGCGAACCGCTGGACCACGCCACCAGCGTGCCGGCATCGGCAGGGCGCTGGGCCACCACGGCGTTATAGGCCACCGCGCCCACGCCGCCGGGCATGTAGGTCACGCGCATCGGCTTGCTCAGCAGTTTTTCGTTGACCAGTGCGCTTTGCACCAGTTTGCAGGTCAGGTCAAAACCACCGCCGGGGGAGGCCGGTGCGATGCATTCCGGGCGCTTGGGTTCTTCGGCCGCCAGCAGCTGGCCGGCAAACAGCATGCAGCCGGCGGCCAGGGCAAATTTGCGCAGGGATGAGGACATGGGGAACTCCGTCATTGTTGTTATTGGGGTATGACTTTCAGGGTTACCACAGGGCGACGCTGTAACTGACCAGCACGCGCACTTCGTCTGCGTCCCGGGCCGAGTAGTTGGAGCGGTAGGTGGCATTACGCAGGCGCACGGCCACATCCTTGAGCGTGCCGCTTTGCACTACGTATTTGATCTCGGTGTTGCGTTCCCACTCTTTGCCGGTGTCGCCGTTCTTGAGTTGGATGTTGTCGCCGGACAGGTAGCGGCTCATGAAGCTCAGGCCGGGGATCCCCAGCTTGGCGAAGTCATAGTCATAGCGCGCCTGCCAGGAGCGTTCCTCGGCGCCGGCAAAGTCGTTGATCTGGACAAAGTTGACCAGGTACGGGTCGCTGCCATCCACATACGGGAATGCACTGTCGCCGGACATGTGCTGGTAGCCGGCGCTCAGTTTATGGCCGTTGAGGGCGTAGCTGAAAATGCCGTTGAGGGATTTGTTGTCAATGCTGCCGCCGCGCGCGCTGCCGGTGTCGTCACTGATGGCCAGGCGCAGATCGGTGCCGAAGGTGCCGGGCCCCATCGGGGTGGAGGCGACCAGGCCTAGGAAGTGCTGGCGGTACACGTCGTCCAGTTGGGCGAAGTGGTAGCTGGCGGTGGCCTTCTCGGCAAACTTGTAGTCCACGCCGCCGAAGTTGAAGTGCTTGCCGGTGGCTCCGCCGACGAAGCGGCTGTTCTTGTTGTTGAGGGCGATGTCCTCGTAGTTGGTGTCATCGCGGTCCTTGGCTTTGTCCAGGCGCCCGCCGGTGAAGGTCAGGTTCTTGAACTCCTTGGAGGTCAGCAGGCCGCCGTTGAAGGTCTGCGGCAGGATACGCCCGTCGTTGGGCTTGAGGATTGGCAGCTCAGGGATCAGCGAGCCGATTTTCAGCTCGGTGGCGGAGATTTTCACTTTACCGGTCAACCCCAGCTTCGAGTACTCGTCAGCGGCGCGGCCATCATCGTGGGTGGGCAGCAGGCCAGTGCCGGTGCGGTCTGGGCTGGAGTCGAGCTTGACCCCGAGCATGCCCAGCGCATCCACGCCAAAACCGACGGTGCCGTCGGTGTAGCCCGATTGCAGGTTGAGCATAAAGCCCTGGGCCCATTCGTCGCGCTTGGATTGCTGCGCGCTGGTACCGTCGCGAAAGTCGCGGTTGAAGTACATGTTGCGGGTTTCCAGGGTCGCGCTACTGTCTTCGAAGAAGGCAGCCTGGCTAAGCGGCGAAAAGCCGGCAAGGGCAGCGGCACTGGCGAGGGCGGTCTGGGTCAGGCGGGAAAAACGAACAGGCGGGCAAGCCTGGGGCTGTGTCGACAGCATCGTGATGCACTCCGTTATTGTTCTTATGGGGCGAAAACGCTTCGAGGCGTTTTTCGGGCGCTATGGGTGAAATAGCTCGGAAGGTGTAACCGTCCGTTTCTGGATGCTAATGGGCGAACCTTTCACTAACCTTTCAGCGTCCTTTCAATGTTTTCGGGCTTCACAGCAGAGGCCGCGGCTGTAAACTGCGCCGCGAGTTGGTAAACAGAGGGCGGCATCGGCCACCCCTTAACGAGGTATGAATCCATGCGTGTCCTGCTCGTCGAAGACCATCTGCAACTGGCCGAAAGTGTGGCCCAGGCGCTCAAGAGCACGGGGTTGACGGTGGACGTGTTGCACGATGGCGTGGCGGCGGACCTGGCCTTGAGCAGCGAGGAATACGCCGTGGCGATTCTCGATGTGGGCCTGCCGCGCATGGATGGTTTCGAGGTACTGGCGCGCCTGCGGGCTCGTGGGAAAAATCTGCCGGTGTTGATGCTCACCGCCCGCAGCGATGTAAAGGATCGGGTGCATGGCCTTAACCTGGGCGCCGACGACTACCTGGCCAAGCCCTTCGAATTGACCGAACTGGAAGCCAGGGTCAAGGCGCTGTTGCGCCGCAGCGTGCTGGGCGGCGAGCGGCAGCAGACCTGTGGTGTGCTGGTGTATGACGTGGAAACCCGGCGTTTCACCCTCGCCGGTGAGCTGCTGACGTTGACCTCCCGCGAGCAGGCCGTGCTCGAAGCGTTGATCGCCCGCCCTGGCCGGGTCATGAGCAAGGAACAACTGGCATCCCAGGTGTTCGGCCTGGACGAGGAAGCGAGCCCCGACGCGATCGAAATCTATGTGCACCGCTTGCGCAAGAAGCTCGATGGCCAGCCGGTCGCCATCGTCACCTTCCGCGGCCTTGGCTACCTGCTGGAAGCGCGCGATGCGTAAGCACAGCAGCCTGCGTTGGCGCCTGCTGTGGAACCTGGCACTGCTGTTGGTGGTGCTGATGCTGGCCAGCGGCCTGAGCGCCTACTGGAACGGTCGCGAGGCTGCAGACACCGCCTACGACCGCACCCTGCTGGCCTCGGCACGCACCATCGCCGCCGGCCTGTCCCAGCGCGACGGCACCTTGAGTGCCGATGTGCCCTACGTGGCGCTGGACACATTCGCCTATGACAGTGCCGGGCGGATTTACTACCAGGTCAATGATATTCACCAGAAGCTGATTTCTGGCTACGAACACCTGCCCGGCCCGCCGCCCGGTACGCCGCGCACCGACGATTACCCGGCCTTGGCGCGGTTCTATAACGCCAAGTACCAGGGGCAGAATGTACGGGTGGTGAGCCTGCTCAAGGCAGTGTCGGAGCCGAACATGAACGGCATGGCAGAAATCCGCGTGGCCGAAACCGACGAAGCCCGCGTCAGCATGGCCCGCAGCCTGATGGCCGACACCCTGTTGCGCCTGGGCATGCTGGCCATCGGCGCCTTGCTGCTGGTGTGGTTTGCGGTGAGTGCGGCGCTACGCCCGCTGGAGCGTTTGCGCACGGCGGTGGAGGAGCGTCAGCCGGATGACCTGCGGCCGCTGCCGCTGGTTGAAGTGCAACACGAACTCGGGCCGCTGGTGCGGGCGTTGAACCACTTTACCGAGCGCCTGCGCGGGCAGTTCGAGCGCCAGGCACAGTTTATTGCCGACGCCTCCCACGAGTTGCGCACTCCGCTGGCCGCCCTCAAGGCCCGGCTGGAATTGGGCCTGCGCGCCGAGGACCCGGCGGTTTGGCGCAGTACCCTGGAAACGGCGGCACAAGGCACGGATCGCTTGACCCACTTGGCCAATCAACTGCTGTCTCTGGCACGCATCGAAAACGGGGCGCGGGCAATTGCCGAAGGTGGCGCGCAGTTGCTCGACCTCAGTCAACTGGCCCGTGAGTTGGGCATGGCCATGGCGCCCCTGGCCCATGCGCGGGGTGTGGCGCTGGCGTTGGAGGCGGATGAGCCGGTGTGGCTGCGCGGCGAGCCGACCTTGCTGAACGAGCTGTTGAGCAACCTGGTGGATAACGCCCTGGCGCACACGCCGTCAGGCGGCAATGTGATCCTGCGGGTGACGGCGCCAGCGGTACTGGAAGTGGAAGACGACGGCCCGGGTATTCCGCTGGATGAGCGCGACCGGGTGTTCGAGCGCTTCTATCGGCGTAACCAGCAGGGCGCGGGGTCGGGGCTGGGCTTGGCGATTGTCGGTGAAATCTGCCGCGCGCACCTGGCCCAGATCAGCCTGCATGATGGCGAGCTGAAAGGGCTCAAGGTGCGGGTGAGTTTTATCGCCGGCTGAGAGCGATCCACCGCTATTGCCGGCAAGCCGGCTCAGTAGAACATCGAGCGCGCTTCGTCCAGCTCGGTACGCACCGCTGCGTTGAGCGGGTCGATGCGCAGTTTCTTGAATGACGGCAAGTTCGACAGCGCAGTGTTGGCCAACGGGTGATGGGTATTCTTGTGGCAATACAGCACGGCCACTTGCACCAGGTCGACATAATCCAGGCTGGCCGAGTCGCGCTCAAGGTCCTGGTAGTGTGCGGGCACATTCACCAGCATTTCCGGGAAATCCCAGCCCCGTAACAGCTTGTCCCCCAGTAGCGGGTGGATGCTATCGATCACATGGTTGAGGCTGACCGGGTCGGAGAGCAGTTCATAGTGATCTTCGGCGTAGGTCAGGATCGGCAGCACGCCGATCTGGTGCACCAGCCCGCCGAGTGCGGCCTGGTCCGGCTTGAGCTGGCTGTGGTTACGGCACAAGGCATAGCAGACGCCGGCCACTTCCAGGCTGCGGCGCCATACTTCACGCATTTTTTGTTCCACGGCTTCTGAGCGGGCGTGGAATATCTGTTCCATCACCAGGCCAATCGCCAGGTTGCTGCTGTAGTTGGTGCCCAGGCGCGTGATGGCGGTATGCAGGTCGGTGACCTCCTGGGAGGCCCGCAACAATGGGCTGTTGACGACCTTGATCAGTCGCGCCGTCAGGGCGGTGTCGCGGCCGATGACTTTGCTCAAATGGCTGATGCTGACTTCGGGGTCTTCGGCGGCCTGACGAATTTTCAGGGCCACTTCCGGTAACGTGGGCAGAACCAGGTCATCGTTATCGATGGCCATCACCAACGCTTGTTGGACTTTTTCCGCCAGTTTGTTCATTCATGCTCTCTAGGGTGTTGCAAAAGGGTACGGCGATTACCGCTGGATCTCGCGATCACGGTCCAGTTGGTAAGGCAGGTCAAGCAACTTGAGGCCCGGGCCTTCCAGCGTACCCAAATGCACGTCGCCACTGTCGGCTGCTTCGGCTTGCAGCACCGCCAGAAGTTCAATCCCTTCGTCGGCCCGCGCAGCGATCACCACTTCGCCGATGGCGCTGTTGTGGCTGGGCGCGAACAGTGGCGTACCAGGCTCGGGCAATGCACTGCCGTTCAGGCTCAGGCGGTAGAGGCGGCGCTTGAGCTTGCCCAGGTATTGCATGCGGGCGACGATCTCCTGGCCGGTGTAGCAGCCCTTTTTGAAGCTCACGCCACCGACTGCTTGCAGGTTGAGCATCTGCGGGATGAACAGCTCGCGAGTCTGGGCCATGACTTGGCCGATGCCGGCGCGGATCTGCCCCAGCAGCCAGCTATTGAGGTCGCCTTGGGCGAGTGTTGCGCCCAGTTGGCTGCGCAGGGTGTCGGCTTGCGCGGCGGGCGCCCAGAGTTCGGCGCGGCCGGGGGAGACGCGAATGGCGATCAGTTCTGCATGGCGCGCCACACTGTCGGTCTCGGCTGGCAAGTCCAGGCCCAGGCTGGCGATTGCCTGATCGGCGTCGGCCAGGCCGAAGCGGACCCAGGCGGCGCTTTCGTCTGTCAGCTTGGACTTGGAAAACACCGCGTACTTCTTCAAGTCCGCCAGCTGTGGTTCAAGCAGTTCGCTGGCCATGGCCAGCAGCACACCGTCACCTTGCAGCACGATGCGAAAGCTCGACTGCATGCGCCCCTTTTGGGTGCAGCGCGCGCCGAGGCTGGCGTGGGTGTCGTCGAGGTAGTTGAGGTTGCAGGTCAGTTGCCCCTGGAGGAACTTGGCCGCGTCAGCGCCGCGAACGGCCAGGACGCCTTCGTGGGACAGGGGGCAGAAGAAAGCAGAGTCAGCCATGGGTCATCGCAGTTGGAAAGTCATGGGTGCATCATAGAGGGGCGCCCGGCAAATGGGTAGTTTCATAAGCCCGACCAAAGCCGACTGTTCCGAGGGGCGTGGGCCTGTATACTTGCGCCCTATTTGAGGAGCGCTCCATGGTCGAAGATGTAGAAATCAATCGCCTGTACTGGCACAGCCGTCGCGGCATGCTGGAGTTGGATGTGTTGCTGGTGCCGTTCACCAAAGAGGTGTACGCCACCCTCGATAAGGTGGACCGCGACCTCTACGTCAGGCTGCTGACCTGTGAAGACCAGGATATGTTCGGCTGGTTCATGGAGCGTGCCGAATCAGAAGATCCGGAGCTGCAGCGCATGGTCCGGATGATCCTGGATCGTGTCCAGCCCAAGTAATACCTTCGAATGCCGCTGGCAGGCCTGCGGGCTTCTGCTGGCGGCGTATCTCCTCGCCCAGGTGCTTGCACTCGGTGCGCTGTGCCTGCTGGCTGTGCCTTTATCGATGGCTGCACTCGGTGTGCTGGTGTGCCTGGCCCATGCCGCGTGGGCGCTGCCGCGCCAGGTTCGCTTGACTCACCATTCGTCGGTTCGTGGCCTGCGGCGCAACGCCGACGGCTGGCAACTGTGGAGTGCGGCGCGGGGTTGGCACGCTGTGCAGTTGCGCCCCGACAGCCTGGCGTTGCCGCTGATCGTGGTGCTGCGCTACCGGTTGCCGGGGGAGTGGCGGGTACGCTCGGTGTGTGTGCCGCGCGGTTCGCAGGCCGCCGATGTGCATCGACGCCTGCGCGTGCGCTTGAAGTTCAGCCGCCGTAGGTGGTTGGCACCAGGATAGTGTCGAGGGCTTCGGGCAGCATCTGCGGGTAGTCGAGGGTGTAATGCAGGCCGCGGCTTTCCTTGCGCGCCATGGCCGAGCGGATCATCAGCTCGGCGACCTGTGCCAGGTTGCGCAACTCGATCAGGTCACGGCTGACCTTGTAGTTGCTGTAGAACTCATCGATCTCATCGAGCAGCAATCGAACCCGGTGCTGCGCCCGCGCCAAGCGCTTGTTGGTGCGCACAATCCCCACGTAGTCCCACATGAAGCGCCGCAGTTCGTCCCAGTTGTGGGCGATGATCACGTCTTCGTCCGAGTCGGTGACCTGGCTGGCATCCCAGCGGGGCAGGGCGGCCGGCACCGGGATGCGCGGCAGTTGCTCGAGGATGTCGGCAGCGGCGGAACGGGCGTAGACGAAGCATTCGAGCAGCGAGTTGCTGGCCATGCGGTTGGCGCCGTGCAGGCCGGTGAAGCTGGTCTCGCCGATGGCGTACAGGCCAGGCACGTCGGTGCGCCCGTGCTGGTCGACCATCACCCCGCCGCAGGTGTAATGCGCCGCGGGGACCACTGGGATCGGCCCTTTGGTGATATCGATATTGAAGGCCAGGCAGCGCTCGTAGACCGTCGGGAAGTGGGTCTTGATGAAGTCGGCGGGCTTGTGGCTGATGTCCAGGTAGACGCAGTCGATGCCCAGGCGCTTCATTTCGTGGTCGATGGCGCGGGCCACGATATCCCGGGGGGCCAGCTCGGCGCGCGGGTCGAAGCGTTGCATGAAACGTTCACCGTTCGGCAGTTTCAAGTGTGCTCCTTCACCGCGCAGGGCCTCGGTGATCAGGAAGCTCTTGGCCTGGGGGTGATACAGGCAGGTGGGGTGGAACTGGTTGAACTCCAGGTTCGCCACCCGGCAGCCCGAACGCCAGGCCATGGCGATGCCATCCCCGCAGGCGCCATCGGGGTTGCTGGTGTAGAGGTAGACTTTGGCGGCGCCCCCTGAAGCGAGGATGGTAAAGCGTGCGCCGTAGGTATCGACTTCGCCGCTGGCGCGGTTGAGCACGTAGGCCCCGAGGCAGCGCTCGCCTGCCAGGCCCAGGCGTTTTTCGGTGATCAGGTCGACGGCGACCCGTTGTTCGAGCAGTTCGATGTTCGGTCGTTGCCGGGCCTGGGCGAGCAAGGTCGTGAAGATCGCAGCGCCGGTGGCATCGGCGGCATGGATGATGCGCCGGTGGCTGTGGCCGCCTTCGCGGGTCAAGTGGAACTCGAAACCACCGTCATCACTGCCGGCATGTTCATCGCGGGTAAATGGCACCCCCTGGTCGATCAGCCATTGGATGGCTTGGCGGCTGTGCTCGACGGTGAAACGTACCGCTTCTTCATTGCACAGGCCGCCGCCGGCGTTAAGGGTGTCTTCAACGTGGGATTGCACCGTGTCGGTGTCATCCAGCACGGCGGCAACCCCGCCCTGGGCCCAGAACGTCGAGCCGTTGGCCAGGTCGCCCTTGCTCAGTACGGCTATGCGCAGATGGCTCGGCAGGGTCAGCGCAAGGCTCAAGCCGGCGGCACCGCTACCAATCACCAGGACATCGTGTTGAAACTGTTGGCTCATTTATGGGATTCCGCAAAAAGCGATCCGAGGGGTGGCGCAAACAGGACGCCTGGATCGGCGAATCAAAGGGTCACACGGCCCACTAGTATATAGAGGGGGCTATCGGCACAATAGTCGGGCATTCGTGGCATTGTGAAACTATGGTGAACGAACTGCACGGCTTTGATGAGGCGGTCCGGTGTCGAGATGGGAACTTTTGCATCACGCCCGACTCCATAACAGGATGCCCGAAAGCTGGGAAAACGTTGGTTTTACTGATTGGCCTGGAACATGGGAGTGTCAGAAAACCGGCGACAAGATTATTCACGCAGCCGGCTATGCCCGCGCTGCGTTTTTCGTGTGTGCCAAAACAGAGCCCACCGGAAACTTGCTTGAAGGGGGAGAACTTTTGCGAAAAGTCCTAGTCTATGTTTGCAAGCCTGATCGTTTAGTTATGCAAGCCTCCTTCAAGTACAACGAGGAGTGTTCATGCTAACCCAGGAAGAGGATCAGCAGCTGGTCGAGCGCGTTCAACGCGGCGACAAGCGCGCATTTGATCTGCTAGTGCTGAAATACCAGCACAAAATTCTCGGGTTGATCGTGCGGTTCGTGCACGACACCCATGAAGCGCAGGACGTTGCACAGGAAGCCTTTATCAAGGCCTACCGTGCACTCGGTAATTTTCGCGGTGACAGTGCGTTTTACACGTGGCTGTATCGCATCGCCATCAACACGGCGAAGAACTATCTGGTGTCTCGCGGACGCCGCCCACCTGATAGTGATGTGAGTTCGGAAGATGCAGAATTCTACGATGGTGATCACGGCCTCAAGGATCTCGAGTCGCCGGAGCGTGCATTGCTGCGCGACGAGATCGAAGGCACTGTCCATCGCACTATTCAGCAACTGCCAGAAGATTTACGTACGGCATTAACTTTACGTGAATTCGATGGTCTGAGTTACGAGGACATTGCGAGCGTCATGCAATGTCCGGTGGGGACCGTACGCTCCCGGATTTTCCGGGCTCGGGAAGCCATCGATAAAGCCCTGCAACCGTTGTTGCAGGAAAACTAAAGACAGCGGCGACAGCCAAGAGAGGAACCGCCATGAGTCGTGATGCCCTGCAGGAATCGCTGTCCGCAGTGATGGATAACGAAGCGGATGAACTGGAACTTCGTCGAGTGCTCAATGCATTTGATGATGCCCAAACCCGTGATACCTGGTCTCGTTACCAAGTCGCTCGGGCGGTGATGCATAAGGATCTACTAATCCCTCGTCTGGATATTGCTGCGGCCGTTTCTGCTGCGCTGGCCGATGAAGCCGTTCCGGCAAAAGCCACCCGTGGTCCTTGGCGTAGCCTCGGTCGCCTGGCGGTCGCTGCCTCGGTGACAGTGGCCGTACTGGCCGGTGTACGCCTGTATAACCAGGACGAAATCGCCGGTGCCGAACTGGCCCAGCAAACCCAGCAGCCGGTCATGGCTGGTCCGCAAGTCAAGGGCCCGGCTGTCCTGGCCGGCTACAAGGAAAGCTCTGACGCGACAGGCCCCATGGCCAACGGCGTGCTTCAAGGGCAATCCGGCTGGCAGGACCAGCGTCTGCCAGGTTACCTGCGCCAGCACGCTCAAGAGTCGGCTGTAAAGGGTACCGAAAGCGCACTGCCATACGCTCGCGCTGCAAGCCTGGAAAACCGCTAGACCGCTAAGGAGCCTTATGCGCGCCATACCGCTCCTTGCGCTTTTGCTCAGTGGCTGGTTTGCAGTACCTGCCCATGCCGATGAAGCCCAGGATTGGCTGAAGCGTCTTGGGCGGGCAGAGCAGCAGCAAAGCTACCAAGGCACGTTTATCTACGAGCGTAACGGTAGTTTCTCTACCCATGACATCTGGCATCGTGTCCAGAATGGCCAGGTTAGCGAACGACTGCTGCAGCTCGATGGCTCGGCCCAGGAAGTTGTCCGGATCGATGGGCGCACCCAGTGCGTCAGCGGCAGCCTGGTGGCGGGTCTGGGCAGTCTGCCCGGCGCTCCAGCCCAAGTCCTTGATCCACAAAAACTCAGTTCTTTTTACGAACTTGCCGTTATTGGTAAATCGCGTGTGGCTGGTCGCAAGGCGGTAATCGTCTCGTTGGCGCCACGTGATCAATATCGTTACGGGTTCGAGCTGCATCTGGACCGTGAAACCGCGCTGCCGCTCAAGTCATTGCTGATCAATGACAAAGGCCAGTTGCTGGAACGTTTCCAGTTCACTCAACTGAGCACCAAAACCCCGGATGAAAGCGATTTTCAGCCCGGCCAGGACTGCAAGCCACTGTCGGTCGCCAGCAGCAAGGCCGATGAAGTAATAGAGCCCCAGGCCTGGCATCCGAGCTGGCTGCCGCCCGGCTTCCAGTTGGCCCGCAGCACCGCGCGCAAGGATTCCCAGACTCAGGTGGTGGTCACCAGCCTGATGTATGAGGACGGGCTGGCGCGCTTTTCGCTGTTCCTCGAGCCCGTCAGTGGCGAAGCCGCGACCGAAAGCCGGGTGCAGTTGGGGCCTACGGTTGCTGTCTCTCGCCGCATGACCACCACTGAGGGCGAGGTCGTGGCCACGGTGGTCGGTGAGATTCCCCTGGGCACCGCCGAACGTATCGCCCTGTCGGTTCGCAGTGGCCCGGCACCCGAAAAGCCGTGAGCCGTTAATCCTATGCTCATCCAGATCGTTCACAGTGATGCAGGAAATGCCTGCTTTGCTGCGCAGAACATGAAATGTCTGGAGAGTATTTTCACTTGCAAAATCTCCTTATGTTTTTTATAGGTCAGAGCTTCTCGGCTCTGGCCTTGCGTTGTTCACGCAATATTGACGTCGCTAGTAGTAGTCTTCGGCGTTTATTGAACCCTGTCGCCCAACCCTGCTCGTCGTAACGGGAGCTGTATGTCGATACCACGTTTGAAATCTTACCTATCCATAGTCGCCACGGTGCTGGTGCTGGGTCAGGCCGTTGCCGCGCAAGCGGCGGAGTTGCCTGACTTCACCCAACTGGTAGAGCAGGCCTCGCCTGCCGTGGTGAATATCAGTACCACCCAGAAGCTGCCGGATCGTAAAGTCTCGAACCAGCAGATGCCTGATCTCGAAGGCCTGCCGCCGATGCTGCGGGAGTTCTTCGAGCGTGGCATGCCCCAGCCCCGTTCGCCCCGTGGCGGTGGTGGTGGCCAGCGCGAAGCCCAATCCCTGGGCTCGGGTTTTATCATTTCGCCTGACGGCTACATCCTGACCAACAATCATGTGATCGCCGACGCGGACGAGATCCTCGTGCGCCTGGCTGATCGTAGTGAACTGAAGGCCAAGTTGGTCGGCACCGATCCACGCTCCGACGTGGCCTTGCTGAAAATCGAAGGCAAGGACCTGCCCGTGCTGAAACTGGGCAAGTCCCAGGACCTGAAGGCCGGGCAGTGGGTGGTAGCCATTGGTTCGCCGTTTGGCTTCGACCACACCGTGACCCAAGGCATCGTCAGTGCCATCGGCCGCAGCCTGCCGAACGAGAACTACGTACCGTTCATCCAGACCGACGTACCGATCAACCCGGGTAACTCCGGTGGTCCGCTGTTCAACCTGGCGGGCGAAGTGGTGGGGATCAACTCGCAGATCTACACCCGTTCCGGCGGTTTCATGGGCGTCTCCTTCGCCATCCCGATTGATGTGGCCATGGACGTTTCCAACCAACTCAAAGCGGGTGGCAAGGTCAGCCGTGGCTGGTTGGGCGTGGTGATCCAGGAAGTGAACAAAGACCTGGCCGAATCCTTTGGCCTGGACAAGCCTGCCGGCGCCCTGGTTGCGCAGATCCAGGACGACGGCCCCGCTGCCAAAGGTGGCTTGCAGGTTGGCGATGTGATCCTGAGCATGAACGGCCAGCCAATTGTCATGTCGGCTGACCTGCCGCATCTGGTCGGCGCACTCAAGGCGGGCAGTAAGGCCAAGCTGGAAGTGATCCGCGAAGGCAAGCGCCAGAACGTCGAGCTGACCGTGGGCGCGATCCCTGAAGAAGGCCAGGAGCTTGGCGCGCTGGGTGGTAAATCGGGTGCAGAGCGCAGCAGCAACCGCCTGGGCATTGCCGTCGTCGAGTTGACCGACGAGCAGAAGAAGAGCTTCGACCTCAAGAGCGGTGTGGTGATCAAGGAAGTCCAGGACGGCCCGGCCGCCCTGATCGGCCTGCAACCAGGCGACGTGATCACCCACTTGAACAACCAGGCCATCAACTCCACCAAGGAATTCACCGACATCGCCAAGGCGCTGCCGAAGAATCGCTCGGTGTCGATGCGGGTCCTGCGTCAAGGGCGTGCCAGCTTCATCACCTTCAAGCTGGCCGAGTAATCCGCTAGCCGTCGGTCAATAAAAAGCCCCGCTCTTGATAGTCGAGAGCGGGGCTTTTTTGTGGGCGCTGGATTTAGCTCATCATGCCTTTGACGATGCGCTCCTGTTCGATCAGCTCACGTTGGCGCGCATCAATGCGTGACGATAGCGGGAAGTTGCTGCCGGCCCGGCGCTTGGCAAAGTCCAGTTGCTGGATCGCCTGCTGGAAGTCGCCGACCAACGCAAAGTACTCGGCGCGGGCTTGATGCAGGCCGATGATATTGCCGGATAGCCCGCGGGTTTCGGCGACCTGGTACCACACGTCGGGATCGTCGGAGCGCGACTTGAGCAGGCCTTCCAGGGCTTTTTCCGCGTCGGCGGTGCGGTTCTGCTTGAGCAGCAGGTCCACGCGCACCTGGTTCAGCGGGTAGTTGCTGGGGTATTGGGCCAGCATGCGGTCGGTGCGTTGCTGCGCGTCGGGCATGCGATTGTTGGTGATATCCAACTCGATCTGCGCCAGGTTGTAGGTGATGTCGTTGGGCGCCTTGGCCAGCAGCGGCTTGAGGGTTTCCCGTGCCTCGTTGAGCTGGGTGCCCTTGATCTGGGCGATGGCCAGGCCATAACGCGCCACATCGCTCTTCGGGTTCTCATCCAGCTGGGCGCGGAAGCGCTTGGCGGCCAAGCCGGGCGTATCTTCGTAATACAGCTGGACCCTGGCGCGAATCAGTTGATAGCGCAGGCTGTCTTCGGTGCCGCCGGTCTTGGCCTGTTCGGCGCGGTTGCGCGTATCGGCGATCCGCGATTCGGTGACCGGGTGTGTCAGCAGGAATTCTGGAGGCTTGGCATCGAAGCGGTACTGGCGCATCAAGCGCTCGAACATGGTCGGCATCGAGCGCGGGTCGTAGCCGGCCTTGACCATATTGAGGATGCCGATGCGGTCGGCCTCTTGCTCATTCTGCCGGGAGAAGCGCCGCTGCTCCTGGATCGCGGCGGCCTGGCTGCCGGCAATCGCGGCAATCCCGGCATCCCCGGCGCCGGCGGCAGCAGCGATAATCCCGCCGAGCAGCGCGGCCATCATCGGGATCTGCATCCGTTGCTGGGCTTCCACGCCCCGGGCGAAGTGGCGCTGTGACAAGTGCGCCAATTCGTGGGCCATCACCGAGGCGTACTCGCCTTCGGTCTGGGCATTGAGAAACAGGCCGCCGTTGACCCCGACAATCCCGCCCGGCGCAGCAAATGCGTTGAGCTGCGGGCTGTTGATCAGGATGAACTCCAGGCGCCGGTCATTGACCTGGCTGGTCTCCACCAGTTTGTAGACGCTGGTCTCGACGTAATCCTTGAGTTGCGGGTCATTGAGGACCGAGACCTGGCCGCGCAGGAATGCCAGCCACGCCCGGCCCAGTTGGTGTTCCTGTTGTGGCGAGACAATGGCAGAACTGGCGTCGCCAAGTGACGGCAGGTCGTCGGCGAAGCCTGGAGAGGCAAGCAGGCAAGCCAGCGTCAGCAGGGTAGGGCGCAAAAAAGTCATGCACAAAGCCTTTCGACAAAGACATTACTGTAGCCGGACACTGAGCTCGGGACCAGATATTCTAAGCGCCCCTTGACGCCGCCTGGAGCAAAACCATGACCGCTGCTGTAAACCACGACGCCGAGCTCGATGCCAGCGGCCTCAATTGCCCGTTGCCACTGCTCAAGGCCAAGATGGAACTCAATCGGCTGGCCAGCGGTGCGGTGCTCAAGGTGATCGCCACGGATGCGGGTTCGCAGCGGGACTTCCGCACGTTTGCCAAGCTGGCGGGGCATGCGCTGTTGCACGAGGAGGCCGATAACGGCGTCTATCGTTACTGGTTGCGCAAGGCCTGATGGCCCCATCGCGGGCAAGCCCGGCTCCCACACTTACCGAGTTGTCTGGTCGAGCACCGAACCCATGTGGGAGCTGGCTTGCCTGCGATAGCTATCTAACTGCCACCAGCCCCATCAAGTCTTGTCCAGTGCCTGTGCCGCGGCCAACACCGCCTCCACATGTCCCGGCACTTTCACGCCGCGCCATTCCTGGCGCAGCACGCCTTCCTTGTCGATCAGGAAGGTGCTGCGATCAACGCCCAGGTATTCCTTGCCGTACAGCTTCTTCAGCTTGATTACATCAAACAGCTGGCAAACTGCCTCGTCCTTGTCGCTGATCAGCTCAAAGGGGAAAGCTTGCTTGGCCTTGAAGTTCTCGTGGGACTTCACGCTGTCCCGGGACACGCCAAACACTTCGGTGTTGGCGGCCTGGAACGCGGCGTAGTGATCGCGAAACCCCTGGCCTTCGGTGGTGCAGCCCGGGGTGCTGTCTTTAGGGTAAAAGTAGATCACCACTTGCTTGCCCTTGAGGCCGGCAAGGCTGAACGTCTGCCCGCTGGTCGCCGGGGCTTGGAAATCGGCGACCGGTGTGTCGATGACTACCGCCATGAAAAACTTCCTTACATTGGATTCTGTGGGCGCCAGGGCTCGATCAGTGCATCCAGGTTCAGCGCATCGGCGAAATCCAGGAACTGGTCGCGCAACCAACTGATCTGCACGCCGGCCGGCAAGGTCACGGTAAAGGTGGCGTTGAGCATGGTGCCGCCGGTCTGGGGGGCCTGGTAAGTGTCGCAGGTCAGGTTTTCCAACTCGACGTTATGGTCGATAAAGAACTGGCACAGTTCATTAACGATGTCCGAACGGTACGCCGAACTGACATAAGCCACGTACGGTAGCGCCTGGGGACGGTTCTCCAGGGCGGCACTGCGTACCACATTGACGGTGAAATCGTGCTTCTTGGCCAGGGTCGGCAAGCCAGCTTCCAGGCGCGCCAGGGCGTCCCAGCTGCCGGAAATCTGCAGGACCAGCGCGCTGCACTCGCCATGGCGAGTCAGGCGTGAGGTCACGACGGCGCAGCGGTTTTCATGGCTGGCGCGGCACAGGACGTTAGTCAGCTCCATGGGGTTGGCGCCAAGGGCACTGATAACAAGGAATTGTTCGCGGACTGTGGGGGTGGACATGCAGCATTCCTAAAGCGATGAGCGGTCGATACGAACGTGCGGTACCGATCAAAGGATCAAGGGTAGCGAAAAGCGCCGCCAAGGGCTAGGACGTGGCGTTTTCATTGCATATTCAGTGGCAGTTGGCCGTGCTTTGGCCCAATGATGGCATTGCCGGCAACTAAGTTGATCCAGAACGCGTCCTCGGAGGGTACTTCGCTTGTGCAAGCATCTTGGCGCCAGTACCATTACGGCTCTCTTTTTCCGGCAGGAGCGGTTGCATGATTGCGGGCAGTATGGTGGCACTGGTCACACCCATGGATGCACAAGGTAATCTCGACTGGGACAGCCTGGGCAAACTGGTGGACTTTCACCTGCAAGAAGGCACCAACGCCATTGTGGCCGTCGGCACCACGGGTGAATCGGCCACGCTTGATGTGGAGGAACACATCGAGGTGATCGAGTTTGTGGTCAAGCGCGTTGCAGGGCGTATCGCGGTGATTGCCGGTACGGGCGCCAACTCGACGCGCGAAGCGATCGAACTGACCAAGAACGCCAAGAAAGCCGGTGCCGATGCTTGCCTGCTGGTGACGCCGTACTACAACAAGCCGACCCAGGAAGGCTTGTACCAGCACTTCAAGGCCATCGCCGAAGCTGTCGACATCCCGCAGATCCTCTACAACGTGCCAGGTCGCACGGCGTGCGACATGCAGGCCGCGACCGTGATCCGCCTGTCGACCGTGCCGAACATCATCGGTATCAAGGAAGCCACGGGTGACCTGCAGCGCGCCAAGGACATCCTGGCCGGCGTGAGCAGCGACTTCCTGCTGTACTCCGGCGACGACGCCACGGCTGTGGAGCTGATCCTGCTGGGTGGCAAGGGCAATATCTCGGTGACCGCCAACGTGGCTCCGCGTGCCATGAGCGAACTGTGTGCAGCTGCAATCGCCGGTGATGCCGTCAAGGCCCGCGCGATTCACGAAAAGCTGATGCCGCTCAACAAAACCCTGTTTATCGAATCCAACCCTATTCCCGTGAAATGGGCGCTGCACGAGATGGGCCTGATGCCGGACGGTATCCGTCTGCCGCTCACCCAACTCAGCCCAGCCTGTCACGAACCGCTGCGACAGGCCCTGCGCCAGTCCGGCGTCCTGGTTTAATTGAGGAAGCACTACGCATGAAGCGATTGGCCGGACTTTCCGCACTTGCCTTGATTATCTCCAGCACTAGTGGCTGCGGTTGGATCTGGGGCCCGGAAGGCTACTTCCGTGACCGCGGTAGCGATTACCTGGAAGCACAACAAACCGCACCGATGCAATTGCCGCCGGACGTCAACGTCGCCAAGCGCCTTGACCCGTTGCTGCCGATTCCGCGCAATGTGGCCGACGACACCGTCAAGGGCGAGTACGAAGTACCGCGTCCACAGCCGATTTCGGCCCTGGCCGATGCCAGTGACTACAGCCTGCAGAAAAGCGGCGACTCGCGTTGGATCATGGCCCAGCGCCCACCTGCCGAAGTCTGGCCGGTTGCTGTGCAGTTCTTCCAGGACAACGGTTTTCGTATCGACGAGCAACGCCCGCAGACCGGTGAGTTCACCACTGCATGGCAGCAGTCGAACGAACTGTCGGCCAACATGGCCAAGCGCCTGCAGGCCGGTGGCGTCGCCGCTGATGGCGAAAGCCGCATCCGCGTACGCATCGAGCCAGGCGTACAGCGCAACACCAGTGAAGTCTATGTGGTCAGTGCCGAGCGTCCTGCCGGCAGTACCGCCAACGTCGAATTCACCAATCGCTCGGTCAACAGCGGTGTCGATGCTGCGCTGGTCGACGAGATGCTTGCCAGCATGAGCCGTATTTCCGAGAAGGGCGGTTCCGTATCCCTGCTCGCTGCCCGTGATTACGACACCCCTAACCGTGTCAGCCTCACCGAAGACGGTAGCGGCAACGTCGTGCTCAACCTGGGTGAAGACCTGGATCGAGCCTGGGCCAGCGTCGGTCGTGCCCTGGAGCAAGGTCCATGGCGCGTTGAAGACATCAACCGCAGCCTGGGCCTGTACTACATCAACGTGGCTGAAAAGGCCGAGAAGAAAGACGAAGAGCGTGGTTTCTTCAGCAAGTTGTTCGGCAGCGAGCCGACCAAGGAAGAGATCGAGACTCGCGCCGAGCGTTATCAGGTTCGCCTGAGCAAGGTTGGCGACAACGTGCAAGTCACCGTCGAGAAGAACATCAACACCGTAGCGCCTGCAGAAACGGCGCGCAAAGTGTTGGGCGTGATTCAGGACAACCTGGGCTGATCCGATGCGTTTTGCTGTTCTCGGCAGCGGTAGCCAAGGGAACGGCACGCTTGTAGCTCACGACGACACGTACGTCCTGGTGGATTGTGGTTTCTCCTTGCGGGAAACCGAGCGACGCCTGCTGCGCCTGGGGGTTCACCCGGCGCAGTTGAGCGCGATTCTAGTGACCCACGAACATGCCGACCACGTGCATGGCGTGGGTTTGCTGTCTCGGCGCTACAATCTTCCGGTGTACCTGAGTCGCGGCACCTTGCGCGGGATGCGCAAACCCATTGAACCCGCAGGTTTCCTGGCCGGTGGCGAGCAACTGCAGATCGGTGCCTTGAGCATTGCTGTGATTGCCGTGGCGCATGATGCCCACGAGCCCACGCAATATGTATTCAGTGATGGCGAGCGTCGCTTCGGCCTGCTTACCGACCTGGGTTCCTATTGTGCCAAGGTGCTTGAAGGCTATCGGGATCTCGATGCATTGATGATCGAGTCCAACCATTGCCGAGACCTGCTGGCGCGCGGTCACTATCCGTACTTTCTCAAGCAACGGGTTGGCGGCGAACTGGGACATTTGAACAACCACCAGGCGGCGTACCTGGTGTATGAGTTGGGCTGGCAAGACCTGCAATATCTGGTCCTGGCCCACCTGAGCAGCAAGAACAACCTGCCGCAGCTTGCCCGGCAATGTTTTGTCGACACCCTCGGGTGCGACCCGGACTGGCTGCAACTGGCCGATCAAGATTCAGGGCTCGACTGGCGACATATCGCCTAGCCCATCTACTTACCAAGCGGAGCCCATCATGGAAAAACGTGAAGAACTCTACCGCGGCAAAGCCAAGTCGGTTTACAAGACCGACGACGCCAACCGCTTGATCCTGCTGTTTCGCAACGACACCTCGGCGTTCGACGGCAAGCGCATCGAACAGCTCGACCGCAAGGGTATGGTGAACAACAAGTTCAACGCCTTCATCATGCAGAAACTCGAAGCGGCCGGCATCCCGACCCAATTCGATAAACTGCTGGGCGACAACGAATGCCTGGTGAAGAAACTCGACATGATCCCGGTCGAGTGCGTCGTGCGTAACTACGCCGCCGGCAGCCTGGTCAAGCGCCTGGGCGTGGAAGAGGGCCTCAAGCTCAACCCTTACACGTTCGAGCTGTTCCTCAAGGATGATGCCAAGGGCGATCCATTCATCAACGAATCCCACGTGGTGGCATTTGGCTGGGGCACCGCTGAACAACTGGCGCGCATGAAGGAGTTGTCCCTCAAGGTCAACGACGTGCTGAGCAAGCTGTTCGACGACGCCGGGCTGCTGTTGGTGGACTTCAAGCTGGAATTCGGCGTATTCCACGACGGCTCCATCGTCCTGGGCGACGAATTCAGCCCGGACGGCTGCCGTCTGTGGGACAAGGACACCCGTAAGAAGATGGACAAAGACCGCTTCCGCCAGGGCCTCGGTGACGTTATCGAAGCCTACGAAGAAGTCGCCAACCGCCTCGGCGTACCGCTGTAATCGACGCAAGCATCTGATAGCACGGAAAAAAATTGCTTCGGCGCTTTGCTTCCACGAAACAGGCTGTTATGATGCGCGCCGTTGGAGAGATGCCAGAGTGGCCGAATGGGACGGATTCGAAATCCGTTGTACCTTCACCGGTACCTAGGGTTCGAATCCCTATCTCTCCGCCATTATTTGTACTTGAAGGCCCCATTTATGGGGCCTTTTTGCATTCTGCAGGTTCTGTTTCTCCGTTCCGCCTTTATGTGCTGGTTAGGCATCTTATATAAGGCGTTCTATGAAGTCTGAGGGGTGTTAGGTCCTTGGAGGTTTTCATAGTGGCGGCCTGGGTTCTTTGCTCTGGAAAAGAATTTCCAGTTGGGGGTTGACCGGGTATTTTAATGCTGTAGTATTTGCCTCCCGCTGACGAGAGATCGAAAGCGCAAGTGGTTGAAGTTGTTGAGGAAAATCTCGAAACTTCTGAAAATAATCACTTGACAGCAAATGAGGCTGCTGTAGAATGCGCGCCTCGGTTGAGACGAAAGATCTTAACCAACCGCTCTTTAACAACTGAATCAAGCAATTCGTGTGGGTGCTTGTGGAG
>NZ_JAAQWN010000014.1 GCF_012985465.1 Pseudomonas sp. WS 5079 | reverse complement strand
GCTGGACAGAATCAGCGCGGTGGCCATCAAGCAAGTGCGCGACGAGCAGGACAGGCGCCTGGGCCTGGAGAAGACGCTGGCCACCTCCGATCAACAACACACCCGAGAACTTTCCGATGCTCAACGCAACCAAGCTCTGCTGCGTGGCCGCCTTGCTACTGCTGATGTGCGGCTGTCAGTCCTTCTCGACGCCACGGATTCAGCCAGTGGCTGCAACGTGCCTGCCGCCCCCGGCGCCGTCGGCGTGGTTCATGCAGCCCGTCGAGCCCAACTTGACCCAGCGCATGCTCAACGAATTATCACCATCACCGATGCCGGCGACCAAGGATTGATCGCGCTGCGGGCGTGCCAGGCGTATGTGAGGGGTGTTTCAAAATAGGGATTTTGTTCGGTCGGCAGGACGCCGGGGGGAGGGAGACTACTGTAGGAATATACAACGCTAAGTTATTGATTCTTATAGGGGGTATTGGGTTGTTTTAGAGGTGCCAATATTGGGTGCTTCTCCTTTTAAATCATGTGCTTAGGGATTACCAGGGGTCACCTTGACATGGTGGGGGTCGTTGGTTCGAGTCCAATCGCGCCTACCAAACAAAATCCGCTCTGCTGGGCGGTCTAGAAGGGCTCACCGAAAGGTGGGCCCTTTTTTGTTGTCTGGGATTTCATGCAAAGCTTCGCCCCGACAATTGCACTGCACCTTCAGGTCGGCTTTCAGCTTCATGTTTCTGCGCTTGAAGGCCGACGACCTACCCGGTAGAGGTAGCGTTGCTTATCCCGAGAAATTTGCCATTTCTGACCCGCTTAGCGATTGCGCCTAAAGGTCCATCTCTACGCTTCAAATGTAAAACATTCGCATTTATACTGCGCGCAATCGCACCTTTCTCCAGGTCATCCGTTCCTCTCATCGCGCAGGTCATTGTGCAGGCCGACCCTCCAAAACCCACACTGCTGGCAGCATTGGTTCGGCACTACGACGAGTTGGTGGATCATGTGCGCCGGCGTTTTGGCGAACGGATTTTCGCTCGTGAGGTGATACACGACTTGTGCCTGCAGTTGCTTGAGCAGGATGAAAAGCAAGGTGTGCGCACGCCAGTGGCCTTGTTGCGCAAGATCGCCAGCGATATGGCGATCAGCCGGTATCGCAGCGAGCGTCGGCGCCAGGGTTGGGTGGTCGGTGTTTCGGTGTTGCCACAAGTGGTCTGCGGTGCGCCGAGCCAGGAGCGTCATCTTGATGGGGAAAGGGCCCTGGAGCTGCTGACCGAGGCGATTGCCAGTCTGCCGCCGCGCTGCCAAATGGTGTTTGTCATGCACAAAGTGCATGAACTGCCCCAGGCCGAAGTGGCTGCGCGCCTGGGTATTTCCCTGAAAACCGTCGAAAAGCACCTGCGCCTGGGTATGGGGATCTGCCGCGCACATCTAGGCTCGGAGGTCTTGCCATGAGTCGCGACCCGCACAAGAGCAAGGACTTCAGCCAGGAAGACGAGGCCATCGCGCGGGTTCGTGAGGACCTCAAGCAACGATTTCCGTTGCCCCCGCCGACGCCCGCGAAAAACAAACGCCCGGCAGGAAAAACCCTCGGGCTGCTGCTGTTGGCGATTGTTGCAGGTGTGGCCTGGATTGATCCTGCCTACCGCAGCGAGCACGTTGCCAGCCAGGTAGGGCAGCGCCAGGCGCTGCTGCTGGCTGATGGCACTCAGGTGTTGCTCGACAGCAACACCGAGATGACGATCAGTTGGCACCTGCGCAGCCGCCAGGTCGAGCTGAAGGCGGGGCAGGCGTTGTTTGAAGTGTCGCCGATGGTCTACCGGCCGTTTCTGGTCGATGCCGGGTTGGCTGTGGTGCGAGTGGTGGGCACCCGTTTTAACGTCAGGCGTCAGGAACAGGATGTGCAGATCACGGTGGCTGAAGGCAGGGTCGCCGTGCGTGCGGCCGCTACGGGGGCAGTGGCTGCGCTGGAGCCCGGGCAGCAGTTGCGTGTGCATAAGGGGCAAGAGGCTCGGTTGGGACGGGTGGACGTGGATGACGTCACCGCCTGGCAACAAAGCCGGCTGGTCTTTGAAAGCACTCCGCTCGAAGACGTCATCGACACACTGCAGCGCTATCACCGCCAGCCCATAAGGCTCATGGACCCCCGGCTTGCGCGCCTGCCGGTTTCCGGTGTGTTTGACAGTGGTCACGTTGATCGCTTGCTGGCGCTGTTGCCCGGGATCCTGCCGGTGCGCGTTTCCACTGCGGCCGATGGCTCGGTCCTGATCGATTCCCCCGGCCAGAAAAAATAATCTTCAACCGAGGTAGGGTTGCGCCGCAGTGCTGACGGCTATCTCCCTGTAACCCTACTTCGTGGAGAATAAAAACGTGAGTCAGTCCTTCCTGCGCGCGCCGGTGCGCATGTCCTTGCTGGCCAGCAGCTTGCTCCTGAGCCAATGGTCGTTGGCAGAGTCTGCCCCGGTTGATTTCGATGTTCCGGCCGCATCGCTGGAGAAATCCCTGAATGCCGTAGCCCGGCAATCTTCGGCACAGATCCTGTTCGCCAGTGAAATCACGGCCGGCAAGACCGCACCGGCCTTGCGCGGGCGCTACACATTGCAGGAAGCACTTGAACGGTTGCTCGGCCAAAGCGGGCTGACGGTGCAGGCGCGTGATGAGCAAACGTTCCTGGTGGTCCAGGGGCATACCGCCAACACCTCCCAGGCGCCAGCCCCCACGCCAGGCACAATGGAGCTGGCCAGCCTGACCATCAGCGCCTCGCGGCTCGACAGCGACCTGGTGCCCCAGGCTCGCCAGGTCAATGTCATCGAACACAAACAGTTGGAGCAACTGCGTCAGGGCTCGGACAGCCTGGCCACCTTGCTGGCCAAGAGCATCCCGGGCATGGCCGACTCAAGCCGGACCATTACCGACTACGGGCAAACCTTGCGCGGGCGGACGATGCTGGTGCTGGTCGACGGTGTTCCGCTCAATACCAACCGCGATTCCTCGCGCAACCTGGCGAACATCGACCCCGCGCTGATCGAGCGTATCGAAGTGATCCGTGGCAGCAGTGCGATCTACGGCGCCGGTGCGACTGGAGGCATCATCTCCATCACGACGCGTCCGGCAGGCGGCGAGCCGCGAGCGACCACCAGCCTGAGCGCCGTCTCGCCCTTGAGCAAACTGGGTAGCGATGGCCTGGGCGGCCAGTTGCAGCATCATGTTGCCGGGTCCCAGGGCCGGGTGGATTACGCACTGGACTTTGGTGCCCGCCACATTGGCGCCTCCTACGACGCCAAGGGGCACCGCCTTGCGCCAGAGCCAAGCCAGGGCGATCTGTTCGACTCCAACACCTTCAATGTCGGCGGCAAGTTGGGCTTGCGCCTTGATGATGTGCAGCGCATCCAGCTTTCTGCCAGCCATTACAACGCCGAGCAAAACAGCGACTACACCTCCGACCCGTCCGTGGCCAGGCTTCCTGCGGGCTCGGTGCCTGCGCGCCCGTTGTCCGGCCTGTCGTTGGAGGAGCAGAACCAGATCAAGAACACCCTGCTCAACCTGGAGTACGCCCATGCCGACGTGCTGGGCGGCACGCTCAATGCGCAGATCTACTACCGGGACTACTTCACCCGGTTCACGCCGTTCGATGCCCGCGCAGTGGCGACCCGTGGACGCAATGTCGACCAGGTCATGCAGAACAGTGAAGTGTTTGGCAGCCGGGTCACGCTACGCACGCCGCTGGGGAGCCTGGGCAACACAGAGTTGTTATGGGGCGCTGACTTCAACCAGGAGCGCAGCGACATGCCCATCGACATCTTCGACCCGCGAGCCTTTGACGCCAGCGGCGGCAGGGTGTTTGACAAGATCGGCAAGCTCACCTACATGCCCGACCTGACAACCCGCAGCCTCGGCGGCTTTGCACAGTTGCAGCATAAGCTCAACGAACAATGGTCGGTGGAAGGCGGCGTACGCTACGAATATGCCACTGCCCAGTACGATGACTTTATCCCGCTCTCGGAGTCGGCAGCGACCCAGCCGGCCACTGTTCGCGGGGGCAAGGTGCACTATGATTCGGTGCTGTCCAACATCAGCCTGACCTACTCGCCGGTAGCGGGCCAGGAGGTCTACGCGGCGTTCAGCCAGGGCTTCCAGTTGCCCGATATCGGGGTGCAAATGCGCAATGCCCGGCGTGGATTCGATATCGGCTCCTCCAACCTGGAGCCGGTGAAAACCAACAACTACGAACTGGGCTGGCGCGGCGCGCTGGGCGAGCAGACATTGGCCTCGCTGGCCGTGTTCTACACCACGTCCAAGCTTGGGGATGTGCAGAGTTTCAACAATGGCCTGATCCTGACCCGCACCCAAGAGCGAATCTACGGTGTGGAAGGCAGTGCCGACTGGCTGACCGACGATGAGCGCTGGGGCGCCGGCGGCACCTTTACCTGGATCAAAGGCCGGGAGCAGCCCGAAGGCCGTGGCTGGCAAGACATGACCGGGTATCGCATCCCGCCGCTCAAACTGACCGCGTACCTGGAGTTCAAGCCGACTGAAGCCTGGAGCAACCGCTTGCAGGCCAACTTTTTTGACGGCGCCGACTATCGCCTGGATGGTGTTGCCAGCTTTGGGCGACGCAAGGTCGACAGTTACACCACCGTCGATATGATCAGCCAATACCAACTCAGTGAAAATGATCAGGTCAGCATGGGGGTCCAGAACCTGTTCAATCGCAGTTACTACCCGCTTTACAGTCAACTGATGCGTAGCAGCAACAACACCAGCCACCTGCCTGCGCCAGGCACCGTACTGACGGCAAGCTACACACATCAGTGGTAAACCGCACAGTGTGTGCGCAAGTTGCGTCTGATTGATCCATGATCGCGACACCCATATTGAGCCGGCCTGCCGGGTGTTATAGAACAACACCCTTGCAGTGCCTGCTGAGGCTGTCTAGAGCTTAACTATGGGTTTGAAAATGAAAGTAGAGAAAACCAACAAGATCCTGGCCGCTCCCATTCTCTTCTCGCTTTTGATGCTTCAGTGCGCGCCCGCATGGTCCGGGCAAGTCACAGGCGCTGTTTCCAATGATTTGACGGCAGCCGTTGCCTGGAGGCAGACGGCTGCTGAATTCGAGGCGCTCTACTATCAAGGTTTCAACGTCGCCAAGATGCGCCTGGACAGCGCTCTGCAAGCGCATAAGGCCGGTGATCGGCCGTTGGCGATCATCAGTGACATCGACGACACCGTGTTGAGCAGCAATAGCTATTGGGGCTACATGATCAATTCGGACAAAGAGTTCTTCGATGATGCCGCCTGGGACCAATGGGTGGCTGAAAACGGCCCGGTGGCCACCCCCGGTGCAGTGGAGTTCTTGAGTTATGCGCAAGCCAAAGGGGTCGAGGTTTTCTACGTCACGAGCCGTGACCAGGGCGAAAAAACCTATGAGTACGCCTTGGCCAACCTGCGTAAGAACAAGCTGCCCTTTGCCGATGAAAAGCACCTGACGGTTTATCGCGACTCTTCCAATAAAGAGCCCCGGCAGATAGAAATTGCCAAGGATTATGAGGTGGTCGTGATGCTGGGCGACAACCTCAATGACTTCAAACGCAAGTACTACGTGTCTGATGTGCAGCAACGCATGGCGTTGATGACCGAGGATAAACAACAGTTCGGGCGCAAGTTTATTCTCTTCCCCAACCCCACCGATGGGCATTGGCTCAAAGCCATCTTTGGTGATTCCGAGCCGCCCGCCACACCGCAAAACAGCGCCAAATTCAAGGCTGCAGCCGGCTCCAAGGCTTGGCAGCCCTGATCAAGCAGGTTGACCCAAAAGGGCTTGCCACGGTTTGAGCCTTGCACATCGTGGCAAGCCCTGATTGGATTACATCCCCTCACAAACTTTATTGATTTGCAGCAACAATTTTTCTTGTTGGACACCCTCCGCTCCAAGCGGCAAAGATGCCCGCCAGTGACCCTCGACCTACCCGGTCAATAATAAAAATCCGCGTCGGGCTGCCCGTTATCGTTTATCGGCGATGCAGGCGTCGCAGCACGCAATCAAGGACTCAACGCCATGCAAACTGTTGTGAACCTGTGGCCGCTGATTGGCGTGCTCGTCATCGTGGTCGGCTTTGTGTTGCGCTTCAATCCGTTGCTGGTGGTAACGGCGGCGGCGATTGCCACCGGATTTGCCGCGCACTTCCCCCTGGAAAAAATCCTCGCCACCATGGGCGATGGCTTCCTGCAGACCCGCGCCTTGCAACTGATCCTGTTGCTGCCCCTGGCCGTCATCGGCCTGCTGGAGCGCCATGGCCTGCGCCTGCACGCGCAGAACTGGATTGCGCGCTTCGAGCGCGCCACCGTCGGGCGCCTGTTGATCATCTATCTGTTTGTTCGTGAGTCCACGGCGGCCATGGGCCTGACCAGCCTTGGCGGGCACCCGCAAATGGTGCGCCCGTTGCTGGCGCCCATGGCGGAAGGCGCTGCCGAGAAACGCTTCGGAAAACTGCCGGACAAGGTGCGGCACAAGGTCCTGGCGATGTGCGCCGCCACAGACAACGTGGGGCTGTTTTTTGGTGAAGACATCTTCGTGGCCTTTGGTGCGATTGCCCTGATGCATACCTTCCTGCTGGGTTCGGGTATTGATGTCGAGCCGCTGCATATTGCGGTGTGGGGCATCCCCACGGCGATTTGTGCGTTCATTGTGCATGCCATACGCTTGCATCGCTTTGACCGAAGGCTGACGCGTGAACTGACGGCCACTGCGCCAGTCACCGCTCAGTCGGAGGCCGCGCAATGATCATTTCCATCCAATACCTGTACTGGCTCGCCGGCGTTTTGTTGCTGATTACGGCGGGCATGATCCTGGCTGACCGGACCCATCCCAAGCGTTGGTCAAGCGCGTTGTTCTGGTTGCTGTTCGCCATTCCGTTTTTGGTGGGCGAGCACCTGCCGTCGGTGGTGGTGGGTGTTGGCGTGGTGCTGATGGCACTGATCGCCGGGCTCGGCGGTGTAGGGCGTGGCACCCATGCCGAGTTGCATGACAAGGCGTCCCGCGCCAGCGCTGGCCGGCTGGGCCATAAACTATTTATTCCGGCCCTGGCCATTCCGTTGACCACGGTGATTGGCTCGGTGCTGCTCAAGAACACCGAGATTGGTGGCGTGCCGCTGCTGGATCCGAAGAACACCACGTTCGTGTCCCTGGGGCTCGGTTGCCTGATTGCCCTGGGGTTGGCCTGCTGGCTGACCCGCGATACGCCGGTGCAGGCCTTGCGTGAATCGCGACGCCTGACCGAAGCCCTGGGCTGGGCCATGGTGCTGCCGCAGATGCTGGCCATGCTCGGCCTGCTGTTCAACGAAGCCGGCGTTGGCACGGCCGTGGCTCATGTCACCACCACCTACATCAACCTGGATTACAAGTTGGTGGCGGTGATGGTCTACGTGCTGGGCATGGCGCTGTTCACCGTGATCATGGGTAACGGCTTCGCCGCCTTCCCGGTCATGACCGGCGGGGTTGGGGTGCCGGTACTGGTGGGCATTTATGGCGGCAACCCGGCGGTGATGGCGGCCATCGGCATGTTTTCCGGGTACTGCGGCACGCTGATGACCCCGATGGCGGCGAACTTCAATATTGTGCCTGCGGCGCTCCTGGAGTTACCGGACAAAAACGCGGTGATCAAGGCGCAGATGCCCACAGCGTTGATGATGTTGCTGGTCAATATCGTCCTTCTTTATGTATTGATGTGAGGTGGTGATGGGGACTGTGCTGCTGACGGGTTTCGAGCCGTTCGATCAAGACTTGATCAACCCGTCCTGGGAGGCAGTGCGCCTGCTGGATGGGGTGCAACTGCAAGACGGGGTGACAATCGTCGCCCGCCAATTGCCCTGTGCCTTCGCCACTGCCGGCGCCTGCCTGGAACAGTTATTGGCCGAGCATCGACCGCAACTGGTGATTGCTACCGGGCTGGGACCTGGGCGCAGTGATATTTCCATCGAGCGGGTTGCGATCAATCTCAACGATGCACGGATCCCGGACAACCTCGGTGCCCAGCCCGTGGATACGGCAGTGATTCCTGGGGGGCCTGCTGCCTACTTCAGCACCTTGCCGGTCAAGGCCATGGTCAAGGCGCTACGCACGGCCGGAATTGCCGCCTCGGTCTCGCACACAGCGGGCACTTTCGTATGCAATCAGGTGTTCTACAGCTTGCAGCATGCGTTGGCGGGGTCGGGAGTGCGCAGTGGGTTTATCCATGTGCCTTTTCTGCCAGGGCAGGCGGCCGAGCCTCAGCCCTCGATGGCGTTGGCGACAACGGTTGAAGGGCTGCGGGTGGCAATCCTGGCCGCCTGGAATACTCCACGTGACATCGCCGAGAGCGCTGGCCAGGTCTGTTGATGATGGCCGATCCGCCGTTTACAACGCCTGGGCTGATCCGTAGATTGCATCACGGCCCAACCACGGGCGACGAGCGCACGAGGAAACCCAGCAGTGTCCGCCAAACATCCGGCCGTATTTGATCGCCAGTACCGTGCATTTCTGTTTGATATGGATGGCACGCTCCTTAACTCCATCGCCGCCGCAGAGCGGGTCTGGGCTGCCTGGGCGCTGCGCCATGGCCTGGACGTCGAGGCGTTCCTGACCACCATCCATGGCGTGCGGGCCATCGACACGATCAGCCGCCAGGCCTTGCCAGGGGTGGACGCGCACGCGCAAGCGCGCGCTATTACCGAGGCAGAGATCGAGGACGTGGAGGGCGTGGTGGCAATCCCAGGTGCCGTGGCCTTTTTGCAGAGCTTGCCTGCGCACTGCTGGGCCGTGGTCACTTCTGCGCCCAAGGCCCTTGCGTTGAGCCGTATGCACGCCGCAGGCCTGGTCCCGCCGGCCGTCATGGTTACGGCTGAGGATGTGACCAATGGCAAGCCGGACCCGACCTGTTATCTGCTCGGCGCGCGGCGTTTGGGAGTGCCGATAGGCGAGTGCCTGGTGTTCGAGGATGCAGCGGCGGGCATTCGTGCAGGCGAGGCGGCGGGCGCGGACGTGGTAGTGGTGACATCCACCCATGGCGAGCCGATGCTGACGGAGCATGGGGCTATTGCAAATTATAACGACGTGCGTGCCCAGTGCGATGCTGATGGCCGGCTGCGCCTGCTGCCGTCTACAACGGCTTGAATGCCATGCCGCGCCGGGTCAGCAGGATGTTTTGCGCGCCAATCCACTGGTGGCCCAGAGGGTCGACAATGTGCCCAAGGGTGAAGGTGCCGGTGATCAGTTTCAGCAGATAAAGCTCGCGCAGGCCTGCGAGGATTTCTTCGGGCTTGCCCCGCAGTTCGCTGGAGGATTTCGGGTTATCTACCGAGAGTTGTTCGATCAGGGACTGTAGGTGCTTGGCGTTATGTTCTATGTCCATATCGATAATGTTTTTTATGAAAGATATGGGTATGGGTGCTACCGACGTGGATAGTTCCTCATAGTTTGAATATAGGATCCAATCGGTGCTTCAAGAGGGGGTTTTCTGGTGACCACGCCCAAATGCGCGGCGGTTGAGTTTGCGCTGGATCGCAGCCTGAAGGGGCTTGAGGCAGAAGCAGAACAGATAGCCACCGAGAAACAGCGCCAGGTCAGGCCAAGAATCGGCATCCTGCGCGGGGGTACTGCCTTCCATGTAAAACCTGAGGCCGTATCCGATTGTCACGAAAGCAAGGGCAATCAGTAGGGCAATCATCCAGGATTTGTAGGCATAAGGCTCTTTGAGGGATCGCCTCATCAACGCGCTCCGAATGCACCGTAAGGTTTTGTTACGTTCCTGGAGAGATTTGTCTGCTAAATGTGCAGCAAGTTCCGTGGCTGAACCTGTGTGCTGACCACTGGTGGCGGGGCCTGGCGCAAGTTGCGCGGATCACGGGATTCCGTGGGCAGGCCAAGGGGCTTTCGCCAGCCGTTACAGGGGCGAGCGGGCTGGCTACTGGGGAGGCTTCAAGGTGTTTCGCGTTTGTCCGGTGCAGTCAGGCCTGCCTGGATGCGCTGGTAAATCTCTTCGCGATGCACGGCAACATCCTTGGGAGCATTGATGCCGATTCTTACTTGCTGGCCGCTAACGCCCAGAATGGTGATAGTAATGTCATCACCGATATTTATGCTTTCACCGACTTTGCGGGTGAGTATCAGCATGGACTTCTCCTTGATTGCTTTGAAGGACGCATGTTTCTAACAGGGCGGATGTCGGTTGTGTGTAGCTTACTGTGAAGCGCTTCCCTGTGGCTGCCTCTTTAGGACGCATGGAGGCGGCATTAATTCCCATGGCGCCATCATACAGGTCTGGGAAACATCCTTCGCAATGTTTAAGCCAACGTTTATGACGGCCAGAATAGACAGTGAATGATAAAGTTGCCTCTTTGATCCTTAAAGGGGCAGGGCAGTGCGTAAAGTAGCGATGGCATTTGTGGTATTGGCGTTGGCCGGATGCGGTGACGGGCCCAATCTCGACACCCCCCGAGACAAGGCTGAAGCCGCCAAGGCCCAGGCTCCTGCGGTTGCCGCTGTGCAGTGGGACATCCTGGTGCGCTCGCCCGACAACAAGCTGCAGGCGCTGAGTGACCTGACCGCCTGGTTGCTGGAAAACGGCTTCACGTTCTATCTGGCCAAGGAAGACGGCAAGGACCTGGTGCTGTTAGGGCCGTTCGCCAGCAAGGCCGAGGCCGAAGCAAAGCAGGCCCAATTGCAGGAAAGGCTGGTGAAAAAGAAGAAAACTGACGCCGAGTCGCTGGTGATCGAGCACAAGGCCCGCCCGTAATACGGTGGTTGGCGGGATCCGTGGATCCCGCTCGCGTTTATCCGCAGGCCTTGAGGTTCACCGGGCCGACGAACTCATTGCCACGCCCCATCACGCAGGCCACGGTCTGATTGCGCTGGCGCTCCCAGGGCTGAACGGGATAGGTACGGTTCCAGGCTTCATACAACTGGCGGTCCTGTTTCGACAGGCGCAGGCCGTATTGTTTGCTCATGTAAAAGTACGTCCGGGCAATCATGCCGCGGATGGATGGCCTGGGCATGACCTTCTTGGCCTTGAAGTCCACCTGGGTCAGGCATGAACCATATTGCCCACCCTGCACCGGCAACCAGCCAAAACTGAAGTTGTTGCGGTCACCATTGACCTCGCCGATGCTCGGCACCAGGTTGTGCAGGTCAGCTTCGGCGCGTTTGAAGACGCTATCGGTACGTGTGCAGTTCTTGCGACCACCGTCCTGCCAGCACTGGCGTTGATGGCCGATCTGCCACGCCGGGACAATGTGCTCCCACTCGATGCGCGCCGCGCGGTTGGCGTTTTTACGGGGAATGTAGCCGCAGGCTTTCAGGTCTACCCGGTTACCCGTGTATTTGCAGCCGCAATAAAACTCCGTGGATTGCGGGGCGTAGAGTTTCCAGGCGATTTTCTTGGCTTCACTGAAGGTGCGTGGGGCTTGGGCGTGGGCAGTGGTGGCAAAAAACACACAGAACAGGGCGATAAAACGGACACTCATTGACTCAATCTTCCTTCGGTACGACCCAGAAAATCTGCACGCCGCCATCATCGCGATAGGCGAGGGTGACGTTGTCGTTTTCTGCGATTTCCTCCAGTAGTCGTGCCCATTCGTCCTCGGGTTCCTCGGGCAGGCGAAAAATCAGCGCGGCCTTGTTTTTTTGCGCGTTGGTGGAATTGATGATTTTTTGCACGCGGATCGCCAGGCGTTGATAGGCGTCGGGAGGTGTCGGTGCTGCGGAGGAGGGCTTGGCCACGGAGGAGTCCTTAATTAGCTGTACGAACATACAGTATTTAACTGTGAGGAAATTCGCAACTGCTTAAAATTCAAGAAGTCCGTGTGACAACGGTTTACGCGGATTGGTGTACAGCGAGGATTTTTTGTAGGAGCCGGCTTGCCGGCGATGGCATCCCTGGGACCACCATCGCCGGCAAGGGTTATATCAGTGACTCAGTATTCCCAGAACATGCGTTGCAGTTCTTTGCTGTCCTGGGTCTTGGTCAGGGCGACCATGGCCAGGATGCGGGCTTTTTGCGGGTTCAGGTCATGAGCCACGACCCAGTCGTATTTGTCGTCAGGCTGTTCGGCGTTGCGCAGAACGAAACCGCCGGCATTGACGTGGGAAGAGCGAATGATTTGCACGCCTTCCTTACGCAGTTCCTGCAGGGCAGGTACTACCTTGGCCGGTACCGAGCCATTGCCGGTGCCGGCATGGATGATGGCTTTGGCGCCAGCCTGGGCCAGGGCTTTGTAGGCGGTGTCGCTGACGTTGCCATAGCCGTAGGCAATTTCAACATCCGGCAGGCTCTTGATGTTCTTGATATCGAACTCAGAGTTCATGGTGTGACGCTTGGCCGGCTGGCGGAACCAGTAGGACTTGCCTTCTACAACCATGCCCAGTGGGCCCCAGGCGCTTTTGAAGGCTTCGGTCTTGATGTTGATCATTTTGCTGACGTCGCGACCCGACTGGATCTCGTCGTTCATGGTCACCAGTACGCCTTTGCCGCGTGCGTCTTTGCTACCGGCTACAGCCACGGCGTTGTACAGGTTGAGCATGCCATCGGCAGACATGGCAGTGCCTGGACGCATGGAGCCCACGACTACGATTGGCTTGTCGGTTTTTTCCACCAGGTTGAGGAAGTAGGCGGTTTCTTCAAGGGTGTCGGTGCCGTGGGTGATCACGATACCGTCCACGTCCTTGCTGTCGGCAAGTTCGGCGACACGACGACCCAGTTGCAGCAGGTTTTCGTTGGTGATGCTTTCGGAAGCAATCTGCATCACCTGCTCACCACGCACGTTGGCGATCTGGCTGAGCTCGGGAATGCCGGCGATCAGTTGTTCGATACCGACTTTGGCGGCCTGGTAGGTGGCGCTGTTGGCAGCGCTGGCGCCGGCGCCGGCGATGGTGCCGCCAGTGGCCAGCACGACCACGTTGGACAGCTTGGTCTTGGATTCAACTTCCTTGGCCTGGGCGGCAACCGGGAAGAGCAGCAGCAGGGCTAAGGCGCCCGGAACAAAGTTCTTGAGTGCAGATTTCATTATTTTTCTCTCTAGTTTTGATGAGTGCGTGTGCAGGTTCATCCAGAACACCCAGGGCTGCGCTGAGCGCCACAAGGTGCTGTTTAAGAGCAGGATTTGTACCAGGCGGATTTTGTTCTAGGTTTGATTTTAACTTATTGATTTAAATCATTTTTTTACATTAAGAAAATTTGCTGGCTTTAACTCGTGTCCGAATTTCCGAACGCTGGCGGCTTCGGCGTTCGGTTGTCCGAAAATCACCCTGGAAAAATCAGCGTCACCCTCCTGAAGTGTTCCTGCGCAACTGTCGTTTTGGAGAACGATTACCCAACCCGAATGTTTAGCCCGCACGCGGTCAAGTTGTAAGGCAGGCGCTAGAGCCTGCGCAGGAAAAGCACATTTCTCTCGTTGACAAAATTCAGCAGTCTTCGCATAGTTTGTTTAGCGCAAACGTTTGCGAGCTGTTTCACGAGCACTCCATGAGTGAGGTGAAGGTGCAGGCGTTGCTCACAATAATCATAAGATCGGAGTGAACCCATGAAGCTGCCATTCGCTGGACGTTTACTGGCTGCCGCTGTGCTGGCTGCCGCATCCGCTGCCCTGCCTCTCTCCTCTGCATTCGCTGATGACACCGCCGTCAAACCCAAGGTCGGCCTGGTGATGAAGTCTTTGGCCAACGAGTTTTTCGTCACCATGCAAGACGGTGCCAAGGACTATCAGAAAGCCCACGCCGCTGATTTCGACATGATCACCAACGGCATCAAGAACGAAACCGATACCTCGGCGCAGATCGATATCGTCAACCAAATGATTCTCGCCAAAGTCAACGCCATCGTCATCGCGCCCGCCGACTCCAAGGCGTTGGTCAACGTGCTGAAGAAAGCCTCCGACGCCGGGATCAAGGTGGTCAACATCGATAACCGCCTCGACCCTGAAGTGCTGAAAAGCAAAAACCTCGACGTTCCCTTTGTCGGCCCGGATAACCGCAAGGGTTCGCGCCTGGTCGGCGAGTACCTGGCCAAGCAACTGGCGAGCGGTGACAAGGTTGGGATCATCGAAGGTGTGCCGACCACCACCAACGCCCAGCAACGCACCGCCGGGTTCAAGGATGCGATGGATGCGGCCGGCATGAAGATTGTCTCCGTGCAGTCCGGTAACTGGGAAATTGACCAGGGCAACAAGGTCGCGGCGGCCATGTTGAGCGAATACCCGGACCTCAAGGCACTGCTGGCCGGTAACGACAATATGGCTTTGGGCGCCGTTTCTGCGGTGCGTGCGGCGGGCAAGGCGGGCAAGGTGCAGGTGGTTGGCTACGACAACATTGCCGCGATCAAGCCGATGCTCAACGACGGTCGCGTCCTGGCTACCGCCGACCAGGCGGCTGCACAACAAGCAGTGTTTGGTATCCAGAATGCGCTGAAGCTGGTCAAGGGTGAAAAAGTCGAGTCCGTGGACGGTGTGATCGAAACACCGGTTGAACTCGTCCTCAAGCAATAATCCCTGGCTGCGCACTACAGCGCCCGCTCAGGTCGAGCGGGCGCCTGGAGATTTTCCTATGTCATCTTCCGCACCGGCCACTGTCCTCTCGGTCAGCGGTATCGGTAAGACCTATGCCCAGCCCGTCCTGTCCGACATCACCCTGACGCTCAATCGCGGCGAGGTGCTGGCACTGACCGGCGAGAATGGCGCGGGCAAAAGCACCCTGTCGAAGATCATCGGCGGCCTGGTCACGCCAACCACTGGGCAGATGCAGTTCAACGGCCAGGACTATGCCCCGGCCAGCCGCACCCAGGCAGAAAAGCAGGGGGTTCGCATGGTGATGCAGGAGCTCAACCTGCTGCCGACCCTGACCGTGGCCGAAAACCTGTTCCTCGACAACCTGCCCAGCCGTGGTGGCTGGATCAGCCGCAAGCAACTGCGCAAGGCCGCGATCGAGGCCATGGCGCAAGTGGGCCTGGATGCCATCGATCCAGACACCCTGGTCGGCAGCCTGGGCATCGGCCATCAACAGATGGTCGAGATCGCCCGTAACCTGATCGGCGACTGTCATGTACTGATCCTCGACGAGCCGACGGCGATGCTCACCGCCCGTGAAGTCGAGATGCTGTTCGAGCAAATCACCCGCCTGCAGGCCCGGGGGGTGGCAATTATCTATATTTCCCATCGGCTGGAAGAACTGGCGCGGGTAGCCCAGCGCATTGCGGTGCTGCGTGACGGCCAGTTGGTATGTGTCGAGCCGATGGCCAATTACAACAGCGAGCAACTGGTCACGTTGATGGTCGGTCGCGAACTGGGCGAGCACATCGACCTCGGCCCGCGCACCATCGGCGCGCCGGCCTTGACGGTGACGGGCCTGACCCGTTCGGACAAGGTTCGTGATGTGTCCTTTGAAGTGCGGGCCGGTGAAATCTACGGCATCTCTGGGTTGATCGGCGCCGGCCGTACTGAGTTGCTGCGCCTGATCTTTGGTGCCGACCTGGCCGACAGTGGCACGGTCGCCCTTGGCTCGCCGGCGCGGGTGGTGAGCATTCGCTCGCCGGTGGACGCGGTGGGGCATGGCATTGCGCTGATCACCGAGGATCGCAAGGGCGAGGGCCTGTTGCTCAGCCAGTCCATCAGCGCCAACACGGCCCTGGGCAATATGGCCAAAGTGTCCAGCGCCGGCCTGGTCAATGGCCGCGATGAAGCGACCCTGGCCAAGCGCCAGATCGACGCGATGCGTATCCGCAGTTCCAGCCCGGCGCAATTGGTGTCCGAGTTGTCGGGCGGCAATCAGCAAAAGGTGGTGATTGGCCGCTGGCTGGAGCGCGATTGTGCGGTGATGCTGTTTGATGAACCGACCCGTGGCATCGACGTGGGCGCCAAGTTCGATATCTATGCGCTGCTTGGCGACTTGACCCGCCAGGGCAAGGCGCTGGTGGTGGTGTCCAGTGACCTGCGCGAGCTGATGCTGATCTGCGACCGCATCGGGGTGCTGTCTGCCGGGCGCCTGATCGAGACCTTTGAGCGGGACAGCTGGACCCAGGACGAATTGCTTGCCGCCGCATTTGCCGGCTATCAGAAACGTGATGCGCTGCTCAATGAAGCGGCGCCCAGGACAACCCCATGAAAACAGCTACTCCAACCGCAAAAGCCGGCGGTAATTTCTACGGCCTGGGCACTTACCTGGGCCTGGCCGGCGCCTTGCTGGCCATGATCGCGCTGTTCTCGGCTCTGAGCAGCCACTTTTGGTCCTATGACACGTTCAGCACCATCGCCAACCAGATTCCCGACCTGATGGTGCTGGCGGTGGGCATGACGTTCATCCTGATCATTGGCGGCATCGACCTGTCGGTGGGTTCGGTGCTGGCCCTGGCCGCGTCTGCGGTCAGCGTGGCGATCCTCGGCTGGGGCTGGAGCGTGGTCCCGGCAGCGCTGCTCGGCATGGGTTGCGCGGCACTGGCGGGGACCATCACCGGCTCGATCACCGTGGCCTGGCGGATTCCGTCGTTCATTGTGTCCCTGGGCGTGCTGGAAATGGCCCGTGGCGCGGCCTACCAGATGACCGGGTCGCGCACTGCCTATATCGGCGACTCTTTCGCCTGGCTGTCCAACCCGGTGGCCTTTGGTATCTCACCATCATTCATCATTGCGCTGCTGGTGATTATCGTCGCCCAGGCAGTGCTGACGCGTACCGTCTTTGGGCGCTACCTGATCGGCATCGGCACCAATGAAGAAGCGGTGCGTCTGGCGGGGATCAATCCAAAACCCTACAAGATCCTGGTGTTCAGCCTGATGGGGCTGTTGGCTGGGGTGGCAGCATTGTTCCAGATTTCCCGCCTGGAAGCGGCTGACCCGAATGCGGGCTCCGGCCTGGAGCTGCAGGTGATTGCCGCAGTGGTGATCGGCGGCACCAGCCTGATGGGCGGGCGTGGCTCGGTGATCAGCACGTTCTTCGGGGTGCTGATCATTTCGGTATTGGCGGCCGGCCTGGCGCAGATCGGCGCGACCGAACCGACCAAGCGCATCATTACCGGCGCCGTGATCGTGATTGCAGTGGTGCTCGACACCTACCGCAGTCAACGCGCCAGTCGGCGGGGCTGAGCCATGGCAACCATCAAGGATGTGGCGGCGCTGGCGGGCATTTCCTACACCACGGTATCCCATGTGGTGAACAGGACCCGTCCGGTCAGCGAGCCCGTGCGGCTCAAGGTCGAAGCTGCGATCAAGCAGCTGGACTATGTACCCAGTGCGGTCGCCCGCTCGCTGAAGGCCAAGACCACCGCGACCATCGGCTTGCTGGTGCCCAACAGCCTCAACCCGTATTTCGCTGAGCTGGCCAGGGGCATCGAGGACTACTGCGAGCGCAATGGCTACTGCGTGATCCTGTGCAATTCCGACGATAACGCCGAGAAGCAGCGCAACTATTTGCGGGTGCTGCTGGAGAAGCGTGTCGACGGCTTGATCGTCACCTCGGTCGGCGGCGATGACAGTGGCCTGGCCACGGGCCTCAAGGCGGTGCGCACGCCCATGGTCATTGTCGACCGGGGCCTGGAGGGCGTTGATGTGGATCTGGTGCGCATCGATCACGAGCAGGGCGCGTACCTGGCAACCCGGCATTTGCTGGAGCTGGGGCACCGGGATATCGCCTGTATCGGTGGGCCCGCGCACACGCGTGTCGCGCAGATGCGCCTGGCCGGTTACCAGCGTGCGTTGCAGGAGGCCGGGATTGTCGTGTCTGCCAGTCGCGTGCTGGAGAGCGATTTTACCAGTACCGGCGGCTATGCGGCGGCGGTGCAGTTGTTGGCGGACCAACCGCCCAGCGCGATATTCGCCGGCAACGACATGATCGGTTTCGGTGTGCTGCGCGCGGCCGCCGAGCGCAACCTGCGGGTGCCTGCCGAGCTGTCGGTGATTGGTTTTGATGACATTCAAATGAGCCGCTATGTGTACCCCGCGTTGACCACCGTGGGCCAGTCGATCCTGCAATTGGGGGAAACGGCGGCGGAGTTGTTATTGCGACGGATTGCGACACCACAATTGCCGGCTGACCAGCGCATTGTCACGCCGAGCATTGTCTTGCGTGAGTCAACGGCGCCGTTGGCTGGCGTGTTTGCCTCAAACCGCTGAACGAATTGACGAGTATTGATGTATGCCAGCAACAGTAGTGGTAGTAGGCAGTTTGAACATGGACCTGGTGACCCGGGCCAGCCGGCTGCCTCGCGGCGGTGAAACCCTGGTGGGCCAGTCGTTTGCCACCGTGCCGGGCGGCAAGGGCGCCAATCAGGCGGTCGCTGCGGCGCGTCTGGGGGCTGACGTTGCGATGATTGGCTGTGTGGGCAGTGATGCCTACGGCGCCCAACTGCGCGATGCGCTGGTGGTGGAGGGTATCGACTGCCAGGCGGTCAGTGAGGTGCAGGGCTCCAGTGGCGTCGCGCTGATTGTGGTCGATGACAGCAGCCAGAATGCGATTGTGATTGTCGCTGGTAGCAACGGCCAACTGACACCCGCGTCGCTGCTGGCGTTCGACGCCGTGCTGCAGGCGGCGCAGGTGATTGTCTGCCAGCTCGAAGTGCCGATGGATACCGTGGGGTATGCCCTCAAGCGCGGTCGTGAACTGGGCAAGACGGTAATCCTCAACCCCGCGCCCGCCAGTGGCCCGTTACCGGCAGACTGGTACGCCGCGATCGATTACCTGATCCCCAACGAGAGTGAAGCGTCGGCCTTGAGCGGTGTGCCGGTGGACTCGCTGGAAACAGCCAAGGTCGCGGCTGCCCATTTGCTAAAAGCCGGGGCAGGCAAGGTCATTGTGACCCTTGGCTCGCAGGGCGCACTGTTCGCCGATGGCCAGGGCTTCGAGCATTTGCTGGCGCCCAAGGTGCAGGCCGTGGATACCACAGCGGCGGGCGACACCTTTGTCGGTGGTTTTGCCGCGGCACTGGCCAATGGTCAGGGTGAGGCCGAGGCCATTCGTTTCGGCCAGGTCGCGGCGGCCCTGTCGGTCACCCGTGCCGGTGCGCAACCCTCCATTCCTACACTGCATGACGTTCAAGGCGTTGCTCGCCCATGAAAAAGACTCCATTGCTCAACATTGCCCTGTCGCGGCTGATTGCCTCTCTTGGCCACGGCGACATCCTGGTGATCGGTGATGCCGGTCTGCCAGTGCCGCCGGGCGTGGAACTGATCGATCTGGCGCTGACCCAGGGCATTCCCGATTTCATCAGCACCCTGCGCGTGGTGCTCAGCGAGATGCAGGTTGAAAGCCACGTATTGGCCGAGGAAATCCTGCTCAAGCAGCCGCCGGCGCTGGCGGATCTCAACGCGCTCGACCAGGGTGGCCTGGGTGAGCGTCGCCTGCTCAGTCATGAACAATTCAAGTTGCTCAGCCACAAGGCACGCGCGGTGGTGCGTACAGGCGAGTGCCAGCCCTACTGTAATATCGCGCTGGTGTCTGGCGTGACTTTCTAGCATTTCCCACAATGACAAGGAGTGCGTCATGCAACGTAGAACCCCAACCCTGCGACACCTGTTTCGGAGTGTGCTGCTTTTGTCCGTACTAACTGCTGCAAGCGCCCAGGCGGCGGAAAAAATCGACCTGATCATTGATACCGATCCGGGCGCAGACGATGTGGTCGCGCTGCTGTTTGCGATGGCGTCGCCACAGGAACTGAATATCCGGGCATTGACCACCGTGGCCGGCAACGTGCGCCTGGACAAGACCTCACGCAATGCCCGGTTGGCCCGTGAGTGGGCGGGCCGTGAAGAGATTCCGGTGTATGCCGGCGCGCCGCAGCCGCTGCTGCGCACGCCGATCTATGCCGAGAATATTCATGGCAAGGAAGGCATTTCCGGGGTCACCGTGCATGAGCCGAAAAAAGGCCTGGCCGAAGGCAATGCGGTGGACTACCTGATCAAGACCCTGAGCACCGCCAAGCCCCATAGCATCACCATTGCCATGCTCGGCCCGCAGACCAACCTGGCGCTGGCACTGACCCAGGCGCCGCAAATCACCCAGGGCATCAAGGAGGTGGTGGTCATGGGCGGCGCGCATTTTAATGGCGGCAACATTACCCCGGTGGCCGAGTTCAACCTGTTTGCCGATCCGGCGGCTGCTGAAATTGTCCTCAAAAGTGGCGTCAAGCTGACCTACCTGCCGCTGGACGTGACCCACAAGATACTCACCAGCGACGCGCGCCTGAAGAAGATCGCCGACCTGAACAACAACGCCAGCAAAGTGGTGGGCGATATTCTCAATGAATACGTCAAAGGCGATATGGAGCACTACGGTATGAGCGGCGGCCCGGTGCATGATGCCACCGTGATCGGCTACCTGCTCAAGCCTGAGCTGTTCACCGGGCGCCAGGCCAATATGGTGGTTGATAGCCGCGAAGGCCCGACGTTCGGCCAGACCATCGTCGATTGGTACGATGGCCTCAAGCACGACAAGAACGTGTTCTGGGTGGAAAGCGGTGATGCCCAGGGCTTCTTCGACCTGCTCACCGAACGCCTGGCGCGCCTGAAGTAAGCGGCCTGTTGGCGGGTTTCTATTCGCGCTGGGGGTCTTCGACGCCCATATGGTCGGCCGGGTATTTTTCGAATATCTGGCCGATAAAGGCTTGTGCGGCCTGGGTGCCCAGTTCCTTGACCAGCAGGTCTATGCCGATGATTGCCAATTCTTCCGGGCTGCCTGGGCTGTAGGAGCTTTGCCCTTGGGGCCACTTGGCTTTGATATCGGCATTGATGGTAACGATGGTCATCGGGTTCTCGCGGTTCGCAAAGGCTGGAATGGCCTGCAGAGTTAACCATCTTGCGCCGCGTTTGGCACTGCTACTTAGGCATGAGGGGAGGGCTGTGCGACACTGGTACTTTGTTTAATTGCCAGGACAAGCCACGTGCACATCGATTTGACCAACCCCAAGAGCCTCACATTGGAAGCCGTTCGCCAAATGATTGCCAGTGCCAGCGACGACCAGCACACCCAATTGCGGGTGACCAAGGCTGGTATCGCCTATATCTCCTCCTGCGTGGTGGGCGGGATGGACGTCAATGGCCTGTTGTTTCGCCTGGAGACCTGGGCGGCAGGGTCGGGCTATGTGGGCCGGATAGCGGCCAGTGATGAGGTATGGGTGACACAGATTTATAACGCGCTGAAACAGAATTGGCCGAATCCGCCGTTTGACTACATCGACGTCTACTGACACTTGTTCATATCTGGTGACGAATGATTCATCCGGCCGTAGGGCCGAGTCAGGCAGACTCGCTTACGGCCAATTGTGACAATTCTGAAACCAATTGGCCAAATCACGGTCGCACGATCTCTGTCCATTTTTATCATAGGAGGCTTCATGCCTTGGAAGCTCGCATCATTCGGTACTTTGTTGGCGGCAACCGTCCTGGCGGGCTGCAGCACTTCGGGTACCTCTGAGCCGGCCAAAGACACGGCTGCGGCTGTTCATACACGCTGTGAATCGAAGGCTGCGGAGTTTGCAATCGGGCAGAAAGCCTCGCCGCAATTGCTGGAGCAGGCCCGTACCCGCGCAGGTGCGCAGAATGCACGCATTCTCAAGCCCAACGATATGATCACCCTTGAATACCGCTCCGATCGCCTGAACCTCAATACCGATGACAACCTGGTGATCACCCGCGTCAACTGCGGCTGATAACGCAGCGCTTTTGTATCGCCCATAAAAAACCCCGTCACATGGACGGGGTTTTTTAGCTCAGCGGAGAATTACTCGCCGCGAACCTGTGCAGCTTGCATACCCTTTTGGCCTTTCTCAGCCACGAAGGAAACGGTTTGGCCTTCTTTCAGGCTTTTGAAACCGTCGCTTTCGATAGCTTTGAAGTGTACGAACAGGTCGTCACCGCCACCTTGAGGAGTGATGAAGCCGAAGCCTTTTTCATCGTTGAACCATTTAACGGTGCCGGTTTGGCGATTAGACATGGTGTATCTCCAAGAAACATATATTTTCAGTAGTACTGTGCTGCTCAGGCCAACTGGGCACACTGGGCTATCATAGTCGAAATGTTCGGCTTGGGAGCCCCCCCAAGGCACTGTTTGCTAATCAATCGCGTTTTCTTCAGTGCCCTGGCTGGCTGTAAGCCCCGGGTTACGGGGCTTTAGCACGAAATATCCGCTAGTAAAAAAAGCCGTAAAAGCTGTGTAAATTGTGCGAAATAGCAGTTTTCACAGGGTTTTCAGGTCTTTTTGATGGACTGAATTCTCGTCGTGCTTACTTTTTCTTTACGACCTTGCAGGACGAAATAGCCGCGACTGCTTTGTTTCTAAGCTCTGGGCTGGCGTTCTGGTTGGTCATCAGCTCCTTGATTTCCGCAGTGCTCAATTCTGCGTTGATCTTGTCCGCGCCACATTCGCAATGGGCTTTGGCGGTTTTGGCATCAACGTTCTGGCTTGCAGCAGCGCTGCAGTCCTGAACAAAGCTGTCCCGGGCGCCGGCAGGCCAGTTGGAGGGCGCGGCGGCTTGTGCGCCGATGGAGAACAGGGCCAGGGAAGCGGCAAGGGCGAAGATCGAGGTGCTGCGCATGGTTAGATGCTCCTTGAGTCGATATGACGAACGGCGATTTTCAGTGTGTTTGAGGCCCGTCGTACAGCCCAAGTTCACTTTTGGCTGCAAAAGCCTGGAGTTTGTCGCTACAAGGCGGTAGGGCAGCGCCATGACCGTTCATCTGTGCTAGCATCCACGACCTGGCTTTTTTCATGCCAGGCTTCTTTTGTTTAACTCCAGTCACTCTGGTTCGATTATCGGTTGGCCGAAAGGCTCCTGCCGCTGTAAGGCAGGCGCTCAGCAATGAGCGGCCTGGTGTTGGATCTTGTACTGGCTCATCCCAACCCACGTGACCTTTGGTAGGGGTCACCACTAGGAGAGGAGGCGCCATGCCAACTATTACTCTTCCCGACGGCAGTCAACGTTCATTCGATCATCCGGTTTCCGTAGCCGAGGTCGCCGCATCCATCGGTGCAGGCCTGGCCAAGGCCACCGTGGCCGGCAAGGTCGACGGCAAGCTGGTTGATGCCAGCGACCTGGTCACCTCCGATGCCAGCCTGCAAATCATCACGCCCAAGGATCAAGAGGGGCTGGAGATCATTCGCCACTCTTGCGCGCACCTGATTGGCCATGCGGTCAAGCAGCTGTACCCCACCGCGAAGATGGTGATCGGCCCGGTCATCGACGAAGGCTTCTATTACGACATCGCCTACGAGCGTCCTTTCACTCCGGACGACCTGGCAGCCATCGAACAGCGCATGCACGCACTGATCGAGAAAGATTACGACGTCATCAAGAAAGTCACGCCGCGCGCCGAGGTGATCGACGTGTTCACCGCCCGTGGCGAGGACTACAAGCTGCGTCTGGTGGAAGACATGCCGGACGAGCAGGCCATGGGCCTGTATTACCACGAAGAATATGTCGACATGTGCCGGGGTCCGCACGTGCCGAACACGCGCTTCCTCAAGTCGTTCAAACTGACCAAGTTGTCCGGTGCCTACTGGCGCGGCGATGCGAAGAACGAGCAACTGCAGCGGATCTACGGCACTGCCTGGGCTGACAAGAAGCAGCTGGCTGCCTACATCCAGCGCATCGAAGAAGCCGAAAAACGTGACCATCGCAAGATCGGCAAGCGCCTGAACCTGTTCCACCTCCAGGAAGAAGCGCCGGGCATGGTGTTCTGGCACCCGAACGGCTGGACCCTGTACCAGGTGCTTGAGCAATACATGCGCAAGGTTCAGCGCGAAAACGGCTACCTGGAGATCAAGACTCCGCAGGTCGTTGACCGTAGCCTGTGGGAAAAGTCCGGGCACTGGGCCAACTACGCCGACAACATGTTCACGACCCAGTCGGAAAACCGCGACTACGCCATCAAGCCGATGAACTGCCCGTGCCATGTGCAGGTGTTCAACCAGGGCCTGAAGAGCTACCGCGAGCTGCCGATGCGCCTGGCCGAATTCGGTGCCTGCCACCGTAACGAGCCATCAGGTGCGCTGCACGGCATCATGCGCGTGCGCGGCTTCACCCAGGACGACGCCCACATCTTCTGCACTGAAGAGCAGATGCAGGCCGAGTCCGCCGCGTTCATCAAGCTGACCATGGACGTTTATCGCGATTTCGGCTTTACCGAAGTGGAAATGAAACTGTCCACTCGTCCGGAAAAACGCGTTGGCTCCGACGAGCTGTGGGATCGCGCCGAAGCTGCACTGGCCGCAGCGCTAGACAGTGCGGGCCTTGCGTACGATCTGCAGCCGGGCGAGGGCGCGTTCTACGGTCCTAAAATCGAGTTCTCGCTGAAAGATTGCCTTGGCCGTGTCTGGCAATGTGGTACCTTGCAGCTCGATTTTAACCTGCCGATCCGTTTGGGAGCCGAATACGTCTCCGAAGACAACAGCCGTAAACACCCGGTTATGCTGCACCGGGCGATCCTCGGTTCGTTCGAACGGTTCGTCGGGATCCTGATCGAGCACTACGAGGGCGCTTTCCCTGCGTGGTTGGCTCCGACCCAGGCAGTGATCATGAATATCACTGATAAACAGGCCGATTTTGCCGCTGAAGTTGAAAAAACACTCAACGAAAGCGGATTTCGTGCCAAGTCCGACTTGAGAAATGAAAAGATCGGCTTTAAAATCCGCGAGCATACTTTGCTCAAGGTTCCCTATCTTTTGGTTATCGGAGATCGGGAAGTCGAGATGCAGACTGTCGCTGTGCGTACTCGTGAAGGTGCTGACCTGGGCTCGATGCCCGTCGCCCAGTTCGCTGAGTTCCTCGCGCAAGCGGTTTCCCGGCGTGGTCGCCCAGATTCGGAGTAATTATTATTAAGCGTGAAATGAGACAAGATAAACGAGCTGCACCGAAAGCCCCGATCAACGAGAATATCTCGGCACGCGAGGTTCGGTTAATTGGGGCTGAGGGTGAGCAGCTTGGGATTGTGTCAATTGAAGACGCGCTTCTTAAGGCTGAAGAAGCCAAGCTCGATTTGGTGGAGATTTCCGCCGATGCTGTACCTCCTGTCTGCAAGCTGATGGACTACGGCAAATCGATCTTCGAAAAGAAGAAGCAGATTGCCGCAGCCAAGAAGAACCAGAAGCAGATCCAGGTTAAAGAAATCAAGTTTCGTCCAGGGACGGAGGAAGGGGATTACCAGGTAAAACTGCGCAACCTGGTACGTTTCCTGAGTGATGGGGACAGGGCCAAGGTATCCTTGCGATTCCGCGGCCGTGAGATGGCCCACCAGGAGCTGGGTATGGAACTCCTCAAGCGGGTTGAAGCTGACCTGCTGGAGTACGGTTCCGTCGAACAGCATCCTAAGATGGAAGGACGCCAGCTGATCATGGTCATCGCCCCGAAAAAGAAGAAGTAATCAATAGGGCACGGCAGGCCTTCTGATTATGTTTATCAACTGAATGCGGAGTATCCGAACATGCCAAAGATGAAGACTAAAAGTGGTGCTGCTAAGCGGTTTCTGAAAACTGCTAACGGTATCAAGCACAAGCACGCTTTCAAGAGCCACATCCTGACCAAAATGTCGACCAAGCGTAAGCGTCAACTGCGCGGTAGCAGCTTGCTGCATCCGTCTGACGTGGCAAAAGTCGAGCGCATGCTGCGCCTTCGTTAATTTTGGATCAAGAATAGAGGAAGTAACTCATGGCTCGTGTAAAGCGTGGCGTCATTGCCCGTAAGCGTCACAAAAAAATTCTGAAACTCGCTAAAGGCTACTACGGCGCGCGTTCACGCGTATTCCGTGTTGCCAAGCAAGCGGTAATCAAGGCAGGCCAATACGCCTACCGTGACCGTCGTCAGAAAAAACGTCAGTTCCGCGCTCTGTGGATCGCTCGTATCAATGCTGGTGCTCGTGTTAACGGTCTGTCCTACAGCCGTTTCATCGCTGGCCTGAAAAAAGCGTCCATCGAAATCGACCGTAAGGTTCTGGCTGAACTGGCCGTGAACGAAAAAGCGGTGTTTGCTGCGATTGTCGAGAAAGCTAAAGCCACCTTGGCTTAAGTACCCCCGACAGTCACCCTGGGCTACGCCGTAGTCCAAGGTGGTAAACGTCATAAATAGGGGAAGAGCCTTCAAGCTCTTCCCCTATTTTGTATCTGGAGTCTGTACATGGAAAACCTGGACGCGCTGGTCGCTCAAGCTCTTGAGGCTGTGCAAAGCGCTGAAGATATCAATGCCCTGGAGCAAATCCGGGTTCACTACCTTGGCAAAAAAGGTGAATTGACTCAGGTGATGAAGACCCTGGGCAATCTGCCGGCCGAACAGCGCCCGCAAGTCGGCGCGCTGATCAACGTTGCCAAGGAGCGTGTCACAGAGGTTCTCAATGCGCGCAAGGCGTTGTTCGAGGAGGCCGATCTTGCGGCCAAGCTCGCCGCCGAGTCCATTGACGTGACCCTGCCTGGCCGCGGCCAGACCTCTGGCGGTCTGCATCCGGTTACCCGGACTCTGGAACGTATCGAGCAGTTCTTTACCCACATCGGCTACGGCATTGCCGAAGGCCCTGAGGTCGAAGACGACTATCACAACTTCGAGGCGCTCAACATCCCAGGCCATCACCCGGCCCGGTCGATGCACGACACCTTCTATTTCAATGCGAACATGCTGTTGCGCACCCATACCTCGCCGGTACAGGTCCGCACCATGGAATCGCAGCAGCCGCCGATCCGCATCGTCTGCCCAGGCCGTGTGTACCGTAGCGACTCCGATATCACCCACTCGCCGATGTTCCACCAGGTCGAAGGCCTGCTGGTTGATCGCGATATCAATTTCGCCGACCTCAAAGGCACCATCGAAGAATTCCTGCGGGTGTTCTTCGAAAAAGAGCTGGCGGTACGTTTCCGCCCGTCCTACTTCCCGTTCACCGAGCCATCCGCCGAAGTTGATATGGAGTGTGTGATGTGCAGCGGTAAAGGCTGCCGGGTCTGCAAGCAGACTGGCTGGCTGGAAGTCATGGGCTGCGGCATGGTTCACCCCAACGTGCTGCGCATGTCCGGGATCGATCCAGAAGAATTCTCGGGCTTTGCCTTCGGCATGGGCGTCGAGCGTCTGGCCATGCTGCGTTACGGCGTGAACGACTTGCGCCTGTTCTTCGACAACGACTTGCGGTTCCTCGCGCAATTTCGCTAGTCGTAACGAACCTTTAGGAGAGCAGGATGAAATTCAGTGAACAATGGCTGCGTGGTTGGGTAAGCCCGCAGGTAAATCGCGATGAGCTGGTTGCTCGTCTGTCGATGGCCGGTCTTGAGGTCGATAGCGTTACGCCGGCCGCCGGTGTTTTCAGTGGCGTGGTAGTGGGCGAGGTGCTGAGCACCGAGCAGCACCCGGACGCCGACAAGCTGCGTGTGTGCCAGGTCAGCAATGGCGCGGAAACTTTCCAGGTCGTGTGCGGTGCGCCAAACGTGCGCCCGGGCCTGAAAATCCCGTTTGCGATGATCGGTGCCGAGCTGCCCGGTGACTTCAAGATCAAGAAAGCCAAGCTGCGTGGCGTCGAGTCCAACGGCATGCTGTGCTCCCAGGCGGAGTTGCAGGTTGGCGAAGGCAATGATGGCTTGATGGAGCTGCCGGCTGATGCGCCAGTAGGCCAGGACATCCGTGTCTATCTGGACCTGGAAGACGCCAGCATCGAAGTCGACCTGACTCCGAACCGCGGCGACTGCCTGTCCCTGGCTGGCCTGGCCCGTGAAGTCGGTGCGCTGTACGGCGTGCCTGTCACGCGTCAGGTAGTGACAGCGGTCCCAGCAGTCCACGACGAAGTGCGTTCCATCGAAGTGCTGGCACCAAACGCGTGCCCGCGCTACCTGGGTCGTGTGATCCGCAATGTCGACCTGTCCCGGCCGACCCCGCTGTGGATGGTCGAGCGCCTGCGTCGTGCCGACGTGCGCAGCATTGATGCCGCTGTCGACATTACCAACTACGTGATGCTGGAGCTGGGTCAACCGCTGCACGCCTTCGATCTGGCCGAGATCAACGGTGGGATCCGCGTGCGTATGGCCGAGGAAGGCGAAAAGCTGGTCTTGCTCGATGGCCAGGAAGTCACCCTGCGCAGCGATACCCTGGTGATTGCTGATCATTCCCGCGCCCTGGCCATTGCCGGTGTGATGGGCGGTGAGCACAGTGGTGTGTCCGCGACGACCCGTGACGTGTTCCTTGAAAGCGCGTTCTTCGACCAGATCGCTGTGGCGGGCAAGGCTCGTTCTTACGGCTTGCACACCGATGCCTCGCACCGCTACGAGCGTGGCGTGGACTGGCAACTGGCCCGTGAAGCCATGGAGCGCGCCACCGGCCTGCTGCTGGAAATCACCGGCGGTGAAGCTGGCCCGATCACCGAGACGGTCAGCGAGCAGTATTTGCCGTCGATTGCACCGGTGACGTTGCGCGCTCAGCGCGTCGAGCAAATGCTCGGCCTGGTGATTGAAGAGGCGCAAATCGTGCGCCTGCTGACCGGTCTGGGCCTGGGCGTCAGCGCTGATGGGGAAGGGCAATGGCGTGTAGAAGTGCCAAGCCATCGCTTTGATATCAGCCTTGAAGTCGACCTGATCGAAGAGCTGGCCCGTCTGTACGGCTACAATCGCCTTCCGGTTCGTTACCCGCAAGCGCGCCTGGCCCCGCAACCCAAGACCGAAGCCCGTGCACACCTGCCTGAGCTGCGTCGCCTGCTGGTCGCCCGTGGTTATCAGGAAGCGGTGACCTACAGCTTCATTGATCCCAAGCAGTTCGAACTGTTCACCCCGGGTGTCGAGCCGCTGTTGCTGGCCAACCCGATCTCCAACGACATGGCAGCCATGCGCTCGTCCCTGTGGCCAGGCCTGGTGAAAGCACTTTCCCACAACCTGAACCGTCAGCAGGACCGCGTGCGCATGTTCGAAAGCGGCCTGCGCTTTGTCGGCCAACTGGACGGCCTGAAGCAAGAGCCGATGCTGGCTGGTGTGGTCTGCGGCAGCCGTTTGCCGGAAGGTTGGGCGCAGGGTCGCGACCCAGTGGACTTCTTTGACGTCAAGGCGGACGTGGAAGCGGTGCTGGGCTTTGCCGGCGCGCTGGATGCCTTCGCGTTTGTCCCTGGCAGCCACCCGGCCTTGCATCCAGGCCAGACTGCGCGCATCGAGCGCGAAGGTCGCCTGGTCGGTTTCGTCGGTGCGATCCACCCTGAACTGTCGAAAACCCTCGGTCTCGACCGTCCTGTGTTCGTCTTCGAGCTGGTGTTGGCTGAAGTCGCTGCGGGCAAGATGCCTAAATTCAGCGAGCTGTCGCGTTTCCCGGAAGTGCGTCGTGACCTGGCCCTGGTGGCGGATCGTGATGTCGCGGCCAGCGCCGTGCTGCAAGTAATCCGAGAAAATGCAGGCGAATGGCTGACGGACCTCAGGCTATTTGACGTCTATCAGGGTAAAGGCATTGATCCGCATAGAAAAAGCCTTGCAGTTGGCTTGACCTGGCAGCATCCATCGCGCACTCTTAATGACGATGAGGTGAATACCACGACGCAAAATATCCTCACCTCGCTCGAACAAAGGTTGAACGCCACGTTAAGGAAGTGACGTATGGGGGCTTTGACGAAAGCTGAGATGGCGGAACGTCTGTACGAAGAGTTGGGTCTGAACAAGCGCGAGGCCAAGGAATTGGTCGAGCTGTTTTTTGAAGAAATCAGGCACGCTCTGGAAGACAACGAACAGGTCAAATTGTCCGGTTTCGGCAATTTTGACCTGCGGGACAAACGCCAGCGGCCTGGCCGCAATCCAAAAACGGGAGAAGAAATCCCGATCACGGCTCGCCGTGTGGTCACCTTTCGTCCAGGGCAGAAGTTGAAGGCCCGAGTTGAGGCTTATGCTGGAACCAAGTCATAACGACGAGCTACCCGTCATCCCAGGCAAACGCTACTTCACCATTGGTGAAGTCAGCGAACTCTGTGCGGTAAAACCGCATGTGTTGCGCTATTGGGAGCAGGAGTTTCCTCAACTCAACCCCGTCAAACGCACCGGGAACCGTCGGTATTATCAGCGCCAGGATGTGCTGATGATCCGACAGATCCGCGCGTTGCTGTACGACCAGGGGTTCACCATCAGCGGCGCACGCCAGCGTATGTCCGGTGATGAAGCCAAAGACGACACCACCCAATACAAGCAACTGATACGCCAGATGATCTCCGAATTGGAAGATGTACTGGTGGTTTTGAAAAAGTGAAACAAGCCTTTAAAATACTTCCACATTTCAAATGCTTGCGGTATATTCCTGATCGCTTCGTTATGAAGCGAACCCAGTTTCACGCCTAGTCGGGGCGTAGCGCAGTCCGGTAGCGCACTAGCATGGGGTGCTAGGGGTCGAGTGTTCGAATCACTCCGTCCCGACCATATTTCCTGACTAAAGTCAGACACTTAAGCCGATCAGCTAGATCGGCTTTTTTGTGCCTGCACAAAACCCGCGCAAAACTATCCGGCATCTCTTGAGCCTTCCATCCCTTATAACAACCGCCTCCTCCCGATCCTCCTTGAGCGCGCGCGTCAGATATCTCTCATCGATCTGCGTCTAGCCCCCGCAGCCGCGCACCCGAGATTGCATGTGCTCGAAAATCACCCCGCACGCTCAAGCCTCAAACAAACCCCACCTGTCATTTTCATAACACTTGACCTTCCCCTCATGGCAAGCCGGATAAAACCTCAAGTGTTGGTTTGTCCTGAAAATTACAAGGAGGTACACGATGTACGGCAAGCGAATAACCCTGGGCGCCGTGGCGATAGCTGTCGTGTTCACGTTGGGTGGCTGTAATGAGAGCGCGCCTGTGGCTGATGCCGCCAAGCCGCCTGGTGTGCCGGTGGCCGAGGTGGTTGCGCAGCCGGTGACTCCGTTTGTCGAATACACCGGTTCCTTGACCGCGATTGAGCAGGTTGAGCTGCGCCCGCGTGTCAGTGGTTACCTGCAGCAGGTCAGCGTGCCCGAAGGCCAATCCGTGGCCAAGGGCAGTCTTTTGTTTGTGATTGACCCACGGGAATTCCAGGCCGCGCTGAACGCTGCCAAGGGGCGCTTGCGTGAGGCGCAGGCCAACGCATTGCTGGCCCAGGCCGAGCATGGCCGAGCCGAGCAACTGTTCGCCAAAAAAGTGGTGGCGCGTGATCGGCTCGACACTGCCATTGCTTCGCTGAACGCCGGCAGGGCCCAGGTTGATGCCGCCAGGGCAGCGCTGGACGCCGCCCAACTGGATTTGAGTTACACCCGTGTCACCGCGCCCATCAGCGGTCGCGTGGACCGTGCCCTTGTCACCGAGGGCAACTACGTCACCCGTGGGGTGACGCCGCTGACGACGATCGTCTCCATTGACCCGTTGCATGTGTATTTCGATGTCGATGAACGCACCTACCTGCGCTCGCTCGCCGCGACTCGGGAGGATGCCGCGTCCAAGGGGGAAAAGGCCGCCAAGGTCATGGTGGCGATGCTTAACGACGCAAACTATGCGCGGGCCGGGCGGGTGGACTTCCTGGCGAATGCGGCCGACCGCAAGACCGGCACAGTGCGTGCGCGTGCAGTGGTCGATAACCCCGACGGGCGCCTGACGCCGGGGCTGTTCGCCAAGGTCAAGCTGGACACCGGCGCGCCGCAACCCCGGGTGTTGGTGGCCGACCACTCCATCGGCACTGACCAGGGTCGCCGCTATGTATTGGTGGTCGGCGCAGGCGACAAGACCGAATACCGCCCCGTCGAGCTGGGGCCGATGGCCAACGGCCTGCGGGTGATTGAGCAGGGCCTGCAGCCGGGTGAGCGCATTGTGGTCAAGGGGCTGGTGCGCCCCGGCATGCAGGTGACGCCGCTGGCCGCCAACATCGACGGCGCGCCGTTGGATGCACCGCTGGTCATGGGGGGCGTGCAATGAGCTTCCCACGCTTTTTCATTGACCGGCCGATCTTCGCCATCGTGCTGTCGGTGTTGATGATGATCGCTGGCATCGTGGCCTTCTTTCATTTGCCGCTCAGCGAATACCCCGCCGTGACGCCGCCCACCGTGCAAGTGACCGCATCCTATCCGGGCGCCAACCCCCAGGTGATCGCCGAGACGGTGGCGGCGCCACTTGAGCAGGTGATCACCGGGGTCGAGGGCATGCTGTACATGACGTCGCAATCGGCGACCGACGGCCGCATGATCCTGACCGCAACCTTTGCCCAGGGCACCAACGCGGACATGGCGCAGATCCAGGTGCAAAACCGCGTCTCGCGGGCCCTGCCGCGTTTGCCCGAAGAGGTACAGCGCCTCGGCGTGGTCACGCAGAAGACCTCCCCGGACATCCTCATGGTGGTCCACCTGCTGTCGCCTGACCAACGTTATGACCCGCTCTATATCTCCAACTATGCCTACCTCCAGGTGCGCGATGAGCTGTCGCGGATTCCGGGGATCAACGACGTGCTGGTGTGGGGTGCGGGCGAGTACAGCATGCGTCTGTGGCTCGACCCGGACCTGATCGCCGCCCGTGGCTTGACCGCAGGCGACGTGATCAGCGCCGTGCGTGAGCAGAACGTGCAAGTGGCGGCCGGCTCGGTCGGCCAGGCGCCTGACTCCAGTGCGGCATTCCAGGTCACGGTCAATACCCTCGGGCGCCTGACGGACGAGGAGCAGTTTGGCGACATCATCATCCGCACCGGCGATAACGGCCAGGTGACGCGCCTGCGCGATGTGGCCCGTGTGGAAATGGGCGCCGATGCGTACGCGTTGCGCAGCCTGTTGGATGGCGAGCCGGCCGTTGCCTTGCAGATCATCCAGAGCCCGGGCGCCAACGCGCTCGATGTGGCGCAGGCGGTGCGCGATACCATGCAGCGCCTGGAGGCCAACTTCCCCGAGGGGATGGTGTCGCGGATTGCCTATGACCCGACAGTGTTTGTGCGTGCATCGCTGGAGTCAGTGGCCATCACCCTGATGGAAGCGATCCTACTGGTGGTCCTGGTGGTGGTGGTGTTCCTGCGTAACTGGCGCGCATCCCTGATCCCGTTGATGGCCGTGCCGGTGTCGATTATCGGCACCTTTGCGGTCATGCATCTGATGGGCTTTTCCCTCAATACCCTGTCGTTGTTCGGCCTGGTGCTGTCCATCGGGATCGTGGTCGACGATGCAATCGTGGTGGTGGAGAACGTCGAGCGGCATATCGAGAACGGCGAGGAGCCGACGCAGGCTGCGCGACGAGCGATGGGCGAGGTGACCGGGCCGATCATTGCGATCACCTCGGTACTGGCTGCGGTGTTCATCCCCACGGCCTTCCTCAGTGGCTTGCAAGGTGAGTTTTATCGGCAGTTCGCGCTGACCATCGCGATTTCCACGATCCTGTCGGCGGTCAACTCCCTGACCCTCAGCCCGGCACTCGCCGGACTGTTGCTGCGCCCGCGCGGTGCCGCCGTGGTACATGATCCGCGTAGCCTGCGCGGTCGCGCCGCGCACATGGTGCAGGTGCTGAGCCGGCCGTTCCAGCGGGCACCGCAGGCGTATGGCAACACGGTGCGCAAGGTGGTGGGCCGTCGCGGCGTGGCGCTGTTGGTTTATGGTGGGTTGCTGGCGCTGACCTGGTTCGGCTTCAGTGCTGTACCGGCGGGCTTCGTACCGATGCAAGACAAGTACTACCTGGTAGGCATCGCCCAATTGCCCAACGCGGCCTCCCTGGATCGTACCGACGCAGTGGTGCGGCAAATGTCGAAAATCGCCCTGGATGAACCAGGGGTCGAAAGCGTGGTGGCATTCCCTGGGTTGTCGGTCAACGGCTTCGTTAACGTACCGAATGCCGCCGTGATGTTCATCATGCTTGATCCGTTCAAAGAGCGTACCTCTGCGGACATGGCGGCGGTTGCCATCGCCGGGCGCCTGCAAGCCAAGTTCGCGAACATTCCCGACGGTTTCCTCGGCGTATTCCCACCGCCGCCAGTGCCCGGCCTTGGGGTGACCGGCGGCTTCAAGCTGCAGGTCGAGGACCGTGGCGGGGTCGGGCTCCAGGCTCTGGTGCAGCAGACCCAGGTGCTGATGACCAAAGCCACCGAGTCGGGCCAGGTCGCTGGGTTGATGACCAGCCTTGACGTCAACGCGCCTCAGTTGAATGTCGATATCGACCGCACCCAGGTCAAGAGCCAGGGGGTGCGGCTGGCCGATGTGTTCGAGTCCTTGCAGGTCTACCTCGGTTCGCTGTATGTCAACGACTTCAACCGTTTCGGCCGCACCTACAAGGTGACGGCCCAGGCCGACGCGGACCACCGCATGCAGGCCGAAGCCATCGGCCGCCTGCAGGTGCGCAACGCGGCCGGGGACATGCTGCCGTTGTCGGCGTTTGTCACCGTCACACCGAGTTCCGGACCCGATCGGGTGATTCACTACAATGGCTACCCCTCGGCCGACATCTCCGGCGGAGCGATGCCGGGGGTCAGTTCGGGGCAGGCCGTCGCGCTCATGGAGCGCCTGGCGCAGGAGGTGCTGCCCGAGGGCGTGACCTTTGAATGGACGGACTTGACCTACCAGCAAAAGCTCGCCGGGTCATCGGCTCTGTTTATTTTCCCGCTGTGTGTGTTGCTGGCCTACCTGATCCTGGCCGCGCAGTACAACAGCTGGCTGCTGCCCCTGGCGGTCTTGCTGATTGTGCCCATGTGTCTGCTCAGCGCGATCATTGGCGTCTGGTTGGTGGACGGCGACAACAACGTGTTCGTGCAGATCGGGTTGGTGGTGCTGGTGGGGCTGGCGGCGAAAAACGCGATCCTGATTGTCGAGTTTGCCCGCAGCCTTGAAGCCGAAGGCGCCAGCCCGCTGGAAGCGGTTATCCACGCGTGCCAACTGCGCTTGCGGCCGATCCTGATGACCTCACTGGCGTTCATCGCTGGCGTGGTGCCGCTGGTATTTGCCAGCGGAGCCGGGGCCGAGATGCGCCATGCCATGGGGGTTGCGGTGTTTGCCGGGATGCTGGGGGTGACGCTGTTCGGTCTGTTCCTGACGCCGGTGTTCTATGTGGTGATGCGCAGCCTTGCCCTGCGTTTGCAGCGCAAGGGCGCGAGTCCCAAGCTGCAATTGGAGGAGAGCGCGTCATGAGATTGGCCTATCAAGCGTTTCTGTTGTCGTCGCTCCTGGTGACTGGCTGCACCGCAGTCGGGCCCGATTATTCCGCGCCGGTGCTGCCCGCCGCGCAACGGCCGGCGAGCTTCGGCGCACCCATCGCCGGTCTCGGTACGGGCGATGTCGAGGTGCAGTGGTGGCGTGTGTTCGATGAGCCGGCCCTCAGCCAACTGATCCAGCAGGCGCTGGCGGCCAACCACGATATCGGCATCGCCACCGCGCGGCTCGACGAAGCCAAGGCGATGCTGCGCGAGAGCCGCCAGGGCTTCTTGCCCAGCGGCGGTGCCGCGTTAGGGTATGAGCACCGACAGCGCAGCGAAGTCGAGACGCCGTCCGGCCAGCAGCGCTCCCTTGAAACCACGCGCGCAGCGCTGGATGCCGCCTGGGAAATCGACTTGTTTGGCCGCGTCCGGCGCTCGGTGGAGGCCGCGCAGGCCCAGGCGGGCTCGCGCCAGGCGTTGCTGCGCAGCGTACAGGCGAGCGTTGCCGCCACGGTTGCCGCGACCTGGTTCGAGCTGCAAGGGGTCGAAGCCGAGCAGGCGGTGGTGGCGGACATCAGTCAAAGCCAGCGCGACAGCCTGGGCCTGGTGGAGCACTTGGTCAGTGTGGGGGCCGCCACCGAGTTCGATCGGCTGCGAGCCGAGGCCTTGCTGCGCAATGTCGAGGCGGTCGCCCCCGGCCTTGAGCGGCGTCGCGCAACCACTACCAATGCACTGGCGGTCTTGCTGGGGCAGGCGCCGCAAGGGTTCAAGCCACCGCAGGCCAGGCCCGGTCGTGAGACCTTGAACCTGCGCACCCTGCAGGTGGGTGACCCGGCCGGCTTGCTGGCCCGGCGCGCCGATATCGCCGCAGCCGAACGTGTGCTGGCGGCCGAGACCGCGCAGATCGGCGTGGAAACAGCCGGTCTGTATCCGGACATCCAGGTGCAGGGCTCCATCGGCCTGCTGGCCGGAAGCCTCGGCGCCTTGGGCGATTCGGGCATGCAGTCGAACTTTATTGCACCAGTCATTCGCTGGTCGCTGCTGGACACTGGGCGCGTACGTGCGCGGATTGCCGCCAGCGAGGCGCGCACCCAGGCGGCATTGATCAGCTACGACCAGACCGTATTACGCGCCCTGCAGGAAACCGATGACGCGTTCCAGGCCAACAGTGCGGCGGGCAGCACCCTGGGCCTGCGACTGCTGGAGGCGGCGGCCAATCGCGAGGCGGCGAGGTTGGCCCGCACGCGCTTCACGGACGGTGAGGGGGTGTACCTGGACGTACTGGAGGCAGAGCGCGCGGACTTCACCAGCCGCCGCGCACTGACCGTGGCGCGCACCGAGCAGCGCTTGGCGGTGGTCGGCATCTACAAGGCGCTCGGCGGTGGCTGGCAGATCTGCGAGCAGGCGGGGCAGGTGTGCAGCGGCGCTGCGGCGCTGCGTTAGACGCCGTTGTTGTACGCAAGCGCTGTGCTTGCGGTGTTCGGCGAAGGACGGCGAGGCGGCAGATTTCCTGGCGCAAGCCACCATTTATCGAATGAGGAGTTACCCATATGGATACCAAGCAGGTTCTGACCGTTGGCCTGGCGGTGCTAGGCGCGGCGGCAATGCCGTCGATGGCTGCCCAGGAAAGTATCAAAGGCACGTTCGCCTTGCCCGGCGAGAGTGAAAAGGCCGTGGGAGCGCTGATCGTCAAGGAAACCGGGCCGCTGACACGTGAGTTGTCGATCGCCTTTACCGACAAGGCCACCGGGCAACCGATTGTGCAGTTTGACGAAGAACTGACCCAGCGCCTTCATGTGCTGGCGACCGACAGCCATTTCACCAGCTTTATCCATGAGCATGCGGCCAAGCTGGGCGCTGACGGTCGTTTCAAGGTCGCGATGAAGTTTCCTCGGCCGGGCACCTATTACGTCTATGCCGATGCCGTACCGAGCGGGCTCGGCCAGCAGGTGGTGCGCTTCGAGGTGCCGGTGCAGGGCGCCACCGAGGCGGTGGCCCAGGCGCCGGCCAAACCGGAGCAAGGTAGCGATGGGCCCTACACGGTCAAGTTGGACACTTCGGCCCTGCGTGCCGGCAGCGAAAGCATGATGTCGCTGACGGTGCTCAAGGATGGCAAGCCGGCCCAGGACCTGGACACCTACCTGGGGGTGGCGGCCCATGCGGTGTTCGTCAGTACCGATGAGCTGGACTACGTGCACGCGCATGCCATGGCGGCGCCAATGCCAGGGCAGGCCGCCCACGCCGGGCATGGCGAGCCAGGCGCGGTGTCGGCGCAGTTGATGCTGCATGCCAAACCTGCGCATGCGGGCCCTTACGCCCTGTGGATTCAATTCAAGGGCGGCGACCAGATTCGTACCGTGCCATTTCTTGTGACGGTTCCCGCGGCGTCCTGAAGCCTGTTCACCTCGCCGTTGGTCAGCCATCGGCGAGTGAATCACCAATGGATGCTGGCTGTTTCAACTCTATTAAAAAGAATTGTCCTACAGGTATTGACCTTGCCACTGGAGGAACCTTTAGGCTTTTTTTTCGAGTACGCAAAAAATCATAAAAACAAGGATCAAGGGGTTATCAATGGATACTGCTACCCTGCAACAACGCTCGGACGCCCATCAGTGCAACAACGCTTCGGCGCTGATGGCTGATGCTTTAAAGCCCGGCGCGCAATACGCCCAAGTCACTGGCGCGCTGGACGCGCTGCTCGCCCTGACCCGCCAAGGCCTGTCGGGAGACACCGGCGCCTACGCCCACTACCAGTCAGCACTGCTGCAACTGCACATTCCCGGCGATCCGCGCACCGAGCCGACCCGGCGCTGGATGGCCAGTGAGGTGTACCGCGTCGAAGATGAGTTCGCCGCCGACCTGCCAAGTTTCACCGCGCTGCCGGTGGATGAGTTCCGCAAGCAGGTCGACGCTGAAATCGCCGCTCGCAGCCGGGTCAACCACCCCATGTCGCTGCACCTGTTCCAGGGCACGCCGCCTGCGCAAGACGTGCGTTTCTTCCTGGAACACCACTGGACCCGCTCCTACAACTTCTACAGCCTGTTGGCGGAACTGGCCTTTCGCTTCGAAGCCATCGAGGACGCCTCGGTGTTTTACCGCAACCTCTACGGCGAAGCGGGGGCGGAGACACCTGAGCGCTCGCACCCGGCGATGCTGGCCCACCTCATGGAGTATTTCGATATTCCGTTGGCAATCGATTTCCCGGCACTGCATCCCCTGGAAAAGGCCTACCTGAACAATCGCATTCGTTGTGTGCGCCACACCGATGTGGCCTGGGGACTGGCGCTGCTGTACGCCGTCGAGTCGGTCAGTTGCGTCAACCATCGGCGCATCTATGAGCTGTTGCAGCGCCTCGATGCGCCAGAGGGGCCTAGTGAATTCCACCGCCTGCACGGCACCCAGGATGAGATCGATACCGAGGAAATGTGGGCTCTGATTGCCAAGTTCGCCAGCGATGACGGCTTCCAGCGCACGTTCATGCGTGCGCTCAAGCGTCACTTCGAGATCAACAAGGCCTACTTCGACAGCCTGTGGCAGCAGATGCAGGCACAACGCCTGTCCGCGTGATCCTCCCAGCGACCCCAGAACAAAAAAATGGAGCACATGATGAGCCCACGTAATTTCTCGTTGCCGCAATTGCAGAATATTCACACCGCTGAAGCCCGCCTGTTGGCCGAGGCGCTCAAACCCGATGCGACGTTCAACCGCATCGAAATCGCTGCCAATATGCTGCGCGCCCTGTGTGAATCGGGCCACCAGGGCGATGCTGCGAACGCCGCGCAGTGCCAGCAACTGTTGTACATCCTGTCGCTGAGCGATGACGTTGCGACAGCCTCGACCCGGCGCTGGCTGGCCAATGCCATCTATAGCGTGCAAGAGCGCTTCATGCCGTCTGCGGACCTGGCATCGCCCCTGTCCGAAGCCGGTTTCCAGCAGCGCCTGGAAGAAGAGATCGCCGCGCAGTCGCGGGAAAACCACCCGATGTCGCAGTACATATTTGAAGGCAAGGCCTCCCGTGATCAACTGCAGGTGTTCCTGCATCACCAGTGGTTCCGCACCTTCCGCCTGTACCGCGATGCCGCAGACCTGCTGGTCAACCTGACCGACGTGGACGAGGCGGCCGCGCTTGGCCGTTACCTGTACGGCGAGCTGGGCGAAGAGGACGAGCAGCGCTCCCACCCCCGGCTGTTGGCCAAGCTCCTCGGCGCCGTGGGCTTGTCTGCCGATTTCGAGGCCATCTCGACCATGCCCGAGGAAGTCGCCTACCTGAACAACCGGGCCCGATGCTTTCGCAACCCGGATGTCGGCTGGGGCCTGGCGGTGTTCTACATCACCGAACTGGTGGTCCCCGGCAATCACGGCAAGCTGTACAACGCCTTGCGCAACGCTGGCCTGAGCCAGGACGACGCGGAGTACTACGAGGTGCATATCAGCCTGGTCCCGCCGCGGGCCAAGCGTGAGTGGGCGCTGATCTCACGGCGTATTCCGGACCTCGCGTTCCAGAATTCATTCCTGACCTCCCTGGCCCAGCATTTCCGGCTCGAGAGGGCTTATTACGACGCTGTCTGGGCACACGTGCAGCGCGTTAAGTAGCCCTCCCTGGACAACGCGAGTACCCAGACATGCCGAGTCATATAACAGAGTCCCGTATCCACGGGGGCGCTTACTCGTCCCCGGAATTTGCCGCGATCTTCTCTGATGCCAATCAGGTGCAGAAGTGGCTCGATGTTGAAACCGCGCTGGCGGCGACCCAGGCGCAGATGGGCATCATCCCTCACGAAGCGGCACGGGAAATCGCCCGGGTGGCCAGTGTGGAGCTGCTCGACCTTGACGCCTTGGGGCGCGAGAGCATGGAAACCGGGCACATCCTGGTGCCGACCATTCGCGCCCTGGAGGCCTTGTGTGCCGATGGCTTGGGTGAGTACGTGCATTACGGCGTGACCACCCAGGACATCCTCGACACCGGGCTTATCTTGCAGGTCCGCGATGCCTGGGGCCTGGTGTTGCAGCGCCTGCGGGGGATTCGTGGGCATTTGCTCACGCTCGCCCTGCGGCACAAGCACACTCCGATGGTCGCCAGGACCCACGGGCAGCAAGCACTGCCCACCACGTTCGGCTACAAGGTCGCGGTGTGGGTCGATGAAATCGATCGACACCTTGAGCGCTTCGATGAGGCCTATGCCCGGGTAATGGTGGGCAACCTGACCGGCGCGGTGGGCACCCTGGCGGCGTTTGGCCCACAGGGGCTTGAGGTGCAGCGCCGGACCCTGGAAAGCCTTGGCCTGGGGGCGCCGTTGAGCAGTTGGCACAGCGCCCGCGACCGGATCCTGGAGGCGGCCTGGCTGCTGGTCCAGGCTTCGGCGACCTTGGGCCGGGTCGCCAATGAGATCTACCACCTGCAGCGCACCGAGATTGATGAAGTGCGCGAAGGCCGCCGGGCAGGGCAGGTGGGCAGCAGCACCATGCCCCACAAGCAAAACCCGTCGACGGTGGATCTGATCAGCGCGCTTTCGCGGCTGGTGCGCGCACAGATGCTCGCGCTGACCGATGCGGCGTTCCAACTGCATGAACGCGACGGCACCACGTGGCGCATCGAATGGGCGGCCTTGCCGGAGCTGTTCATCTACGCCGGTGCCTTGCTCGCCCGTATGGAGGGCGTGCTGCTGGCCGGGCTGGATGTACGCGAAGCGCGCATGCGCAGCAACCTGGATTTGCTGGGCGGGCTGATCCTGTCGGAACGGGTGATGCTCGCGCTGGCGCCTCGCTTGGGCAAGCAGACGGCCCATCACCTGGTCCACGAAATCGCCCAGCAGGCCCAGGGCGCGGGCGCTTCTTTTCGCCAGGCCCTGCTCAACGACAAGCGTCTGCACGGCTGTTTTACCCGCCAAGCGCTCGACGACCTGCTTGACCCGACCACCTACACCGGGCTTGCAGCACAGATGGTCGACCTGGTGGCGAACAAAGCAATACCCCGCTGTTCAAGCGAAGGCCTTGAAGCGGTGATGGCACCCCAAGGAAACCCCGGTCAGCCCCAGTACGCGATGGAGGGTATGTGATGGATTCGCAAACGATGGAAATGGCAGCCCGTGCGTCTTGCACCGCACGTTCTGAACACCTCGGCCTTGGTCATGACGGCGAGCAATGCCGCCACGAACACAGCCACATTCTCGACTCGAAAACCCATGGCTCAGGCTATGCCGGCCCGCAGAGCCGCAAGATTTTCTGCAGTCACTGCCGCTTGCAGCGCTGGCTGGATGTGGAAGCCGCGCTGGCCATGGCCCAGGCCGATGTCAATATCATCCCGCGCGAGGCGGCCCTGGAAATCGAAAAAGCCGCCTTGCTGTCGGGTATCAATGTGCGCCAGCTGGCCGAGGGCGTGGCTGCCACCGGCCATTCGCTGATGCCATTGCTGAGCGCCCTGCAAAAAAACTGCAGCCCGAGTGCCCGTGAATTCGTGCACTACGGCGCCACCACCCAGGACATCCAGGACACCGCCCAGTCCCTGGAAATGCGCGACGTCCTCGACGCGATGGACCTGGCCCTGGAGACCTTGCTGGGCAAACTGTCGACGCTGGCCGATGCGCACCGGGATTCGCTGATGGTCGCCAGGACCCATTCGATCCCTGCGTTGCCGACCACCTTCGGACTCAAGGTCGCCGGCTGGATCGACGAACTGTTGCGCCACCGCCAGCGCCTGGCCGAGGCCCGCCAGCGAGTGCTGGTGGTGCAGCTGTTTGGTGGGGTGGGCACGATGGCAGCGTTTGGTCCGCACGCGATGCCTATGCTTGAGCGCTTCGCGCAGCGCTTGTCGCTGCAAGTGCCCCTGGCGGGATGGCATGTGTCCCGAGACCGTGTCGCAGAGTTCGTCAGCACCTTGGCCATGGTCACGGCATCGCTGGCTCGCGTGGCCGACGAAATCCGCACGCTCAATCGCTGGGAAATCGGCGAAGTTGAAGTGGGCTGGAGCGACCAGCAGATTGGCAGCAGCACCATGCCCCACAAGCGCAACCCCGAAGGCTGCGAGCAGGTCGTGGTCCTGGCGCGGTTGGCCAAGGCCCAGGTCATGTTGGCGCTGGATGCGATGATCCTCGAACACGAGCGCGATTACCGTGGCACACGCCTGGAATGGTGTGCGGTGGCGGACGTTTCGCACTATGCGTTGATGGCACTCTCGATCCTGACCGAGACCATCGACGGGCTGACCGTTAACGTCAAGAAGATGGAATGCACCGCCCAGGCCTATGGCGATGCGATCTGCACCGAAGCCGTGGTGTTCGAAATGGCCCGCAAGCTCGGCAAGAGCAGTGCCTACCAGATCATCTTCGAAGTGTCCCAGGCGAGCCAGCGCGATCACGTGTCGATCCGCACGGCGATCGAGGCCGATGCCCGGGTTGTCGCTGTCATGGATGCGGGCGTCCTGGCGCGGCTGTTCGAGCCCCGAAGCCATCTGGGGATGTCCGAACGCATTGTCGATAACGTGCTGTCCAACGTGACGGCCCGCTGACTATTGCTTACTGAGAAGGCTTGCAATCTTATCAAGGAGAGACAGATGTCAAACGTTATGGAAGTTGATAAATCCAAGGTCCAGCAGTTTTCCGCACGGATCATGGAGGATTACGGCAACACGCTGCGCGGTGCGATGCTCTACATCGGCGACCAGCTTGGCTTGTTCAAGACACTGGCCGACGGCGAGGCCGTGACCCTGGAGCAACTGGCGCAAAAGAGTGGCTACAACCAACGCTATTTGCGCGAATGGCTGGGCAGCATGGTTACCGGCAATTATGTGACGTACGACGCGCAAACCCGCCGCTACCAGATGCCCGCCGAGTTTGTGCCGGTACTCGCCGACGAAGACTCGCCGTATTTTGCCGGGGGGATCATCCAGCTGAGTGTGCCGTTCGTGAGCATGGCACCCAAGGTCATCGAAGCCTTTCGCCATGGCGGTGGTTGCGCCGAAGAGGCGTTTCCGCTGGAAACCTGGAAAGGCATGGAACGCATGACCATGCCTTGGTACAAGCACTACCTGGTCCAACACTGGATTCCCTCCCTGGACGGCGTTGAAGAAAAACTCAAGACCGGCGGCAGCGTGCTGGATTTCGGCTGTGGTGCTGGCCTGGCGGCGATCACCATGGCCAAGGCGTACCCCGAGGCCCGTATTGTCGGCTGCGACTTCCACCTGCCTTCCATCGAACTGGCACGTGCCAACGCCAAGGCCGCCGGGGTCGGTGACCGGGTGCAATTTGAAGTGAACGATTCGGATGCCCTGCGAGGCCAGCAATTCGACTTTGTGACCACCTTTGTGGTGATCCACGATGCCACCGATCCCCAGCAGATGCTCAAGGACCTGCGCGCAGCGACGGCCGAAGACGGCACCTACCTGATGGTTGAGCTCAACCTGTCCGATGAGCTTCACGAGAACATGAACCTGTTCGGTCGAGTGATGTACCCGCAGAGCACCCTGTACTGCATGACCTGTTCACTGTCCCACGGCGGGGCAGGGCTGGGGGCGTTCATGGGCGAGAAGCGCGCACGGCAAATGGCGCAAGCCGCCGGGTTCAGCCACTTTCGCAAGGTGCCTTCCGAATGGCCGCCGATGCCGGCGTTGTTTGAACTCAAGCCGTGACCTAGCGTGCCCGGGGGCGTGTCGTACACGTTCCCGGGCATGCTCCTGCGACACCTGCGTGGTGGATGGCCCAACTCTGTTATCGTGGCGCCCCTCTGAACGCAAGGAAGCAATCACCCATGCATTTGCGCAAATCCCTGGCAATCGTCCTCCTGGCATCGGTTGGCAATCTGGCGGTAGCCGCGGAAAACAACAACCCGTTCCAGGGGGCGCTTATGCTCACCTCGGTAGCGCCCTTCGTGATTACCTCGGGTGCCACCGCAGGAACTTCATACATTCCAGAGCTTTTCAAATCATCCAAAAGCGATGCCCTGGCGTTCATCGGCTCCGATGGCGAGATCCGTGGGGCACAGTTCGAGCAGGCGTGCAGGTTTTACCGCTCGACCTACACGCCACCGCTGATGTCCGACGCACAACTGGCCCTGGCGATTGCAGCTTCACCGCTATAGGCGCTCTAGTGCTGGTTGTTCACGCCGTTCAACGGAACGTATGATCGCTGAGCCAGCCGTCCTTTGTTAGGGCTGCGCCGACTCACACCCGTTGAAGGACATGGGCATGGAAAAGCACTTCGGTAATTCCAGGCCTGTTCAAGGCTGCTTCGTATCACTGCAACAACTCCCTGGTGAGCGGCATCGCGCGCTGGGAGCTGAAAAACATTGCGCTGAATACGAAGGAGTTTTTGATATGTCCAAAGAACTACTCGGAGTTTTTGCGCTAGGGTTGATGGTGATCGGTGAGTTTTGTGCAATCTACAGCGAGGTAGTCACCGCCAGGCTGGCCCATGCCGGCGACGGTTCACCCAGCTTTCAGCCAAACCCTACAGACAAAGAAAAGCCCGCGATGGGGAGTGCGGGCTTAAAGGGTTTCACTAGGAGCTGGGACCACCCTAGGCGCCCGACTGTGAAAGGGATGTGAAAGCGCTAGGCGATCAGCGCTGTGTCGATAAGCGATAAACCGCCACTGGCCACTGCACCAGGGATTTACCCTTGTTGAACAGCGCTACCCGGTCCATCTGTGGGGTGGGTAGCCACAACGTCCCATCCTTGTCCAGGAAGGGCGCATCAACCCAATGCAGGCGCTCGTCCACGATCAGGGTGTCGATCTGTCCGTCAGGTCGGCGTACCCGCATGGCGTCGTGGGCCAGGTCGGAAAAGTACAGGTTGCCCTGTGCATCCATGACCGACCCGCCGGTTGCCGGGATGTCGGCAAAGAACTCCACCCGTGCAGCCAGTTGTTCCGGGGGCAGGGCCGGGTTCGTAAGGTCTTGGATCCGCACCTTGAACCACGGGCCTTGCAGCGCGCCGTAATACAGCCAGACGCCGTCAATGCTGACTTCCAGCGGGTCGGCGTTGACGCGCAGGGGTTGGCCGTCGGGGGCCTTGACCACCTGGTTGCTGAGGATCAAGTCCCGGTCAGGCCGGGCGACCACTGAGGTGTGTTGGTCCAGCACGCGCCGGGCCGCGCCGGTCTCCAGGTCGACGACAATAATGCCGGCATTGCCCGCATCGGTGAGGAAGGCCTTACCGGCGCTGAAGCGGACGTCATCCACGTAGCTGCCCGCTATGGCGATATCCGGCCCGAAGAAGTAGGTGCGAACCACCTGGTTGGTACGCAGGTCGATACACACCAGTTTCGCACCCTGGCTGACGGGGTTGCCGCCGAACTCGGGCGAGCCGGTGTCCACGACCCACAGTTTGTCGCCTTCCAGGCGCAGGGCATTGATGTTCACGAAGACGTTGGCAGCATCCCGCCCTGGCGCCCAGCTGTTCCAGGCGCCGCTTGGATAGGCAGCGCGCTGGCCATTTTGGTCGATTGCCGTCAGTTGTGGCCCCTGGGTCCCGGTCCAGCGTGGCCCAGAGAGAAACGTGCGGCCGCTGTAGTGCGCTACGGCGTTCCAGATCTGCCCGGAGCTTTGGACCGCAACGTCCAGCTCGGGCTGTTTGACGGTGCTGCACCCGGCAAGCAGTGCCAGCATCGCTGCGCCCAGCAGCAAGCGGGTCATGAGCGAGCGCCCCCTGCGCGGGCACAGGTATCCCACAACTCGGTGAGACGTTGATGGAGGGTGTGCATGAACTGGCTGACGGTGGCTTTGGACATGATGATTCTCCTGCATCCGGTGAAGTGACCTAACGAGGAGATAGCTTGATTGTTGGTGTTTAACTGAAAAAGCCCAGGTTCCACGGATTCAGTTTCTTCAAATTATTGATAATCCGCGCCCAAGCAGCTCAACACGCAACGTTCGTTGCGCAATGTTTCTCCGGATGAGAAACTGGCCTAATTGTGAACAGTTATCATCCACTACCTAAACCATCTTCTTCCGCACGCATCCTGGTCATCGAGGATGACGTCGAACTGTGCGCCCACCTTTGTAGCCATCTGAGCCGGCGCGGCTTCATTTTGAGCAGTGCTCATCGTGGCGATGAAGGCTTGAGCATGGCCCTGGATCCAGCGGTCGAGCTGGTCCTGCTGGATATCATGCTGCCCAACGAAAACGGCCTGAAAGTACTGGCGCGCTTGCGCAGCGAGCGGGGTACGCCGGTGATTCTGATGTCGGCACTGGGCGCCGAGCAGGATCGCATCACCGGTTTCAGCCAGGGCGCGGACGACTACCTGCCCAAGCCTTTCAGCCTCGCCGAACTGGATGTGCGTATCGACGCGTTGCTGCGGCGTGTGGCACTTGATCGCGGCGCACCCGCCAGCAGGCCGCCATTGCTGGACCTGGATGCAGGCGCCCGGGATCTCATGTTCAACGGCTGCCCGGCAGGCCTGACCGGTTCGGAGTTCCGCTTGCTGTGCACCCTGCATGAACACGCCGGCGAACCCTTGTCCAAGGCGTTCCTGTACCAGCATGTGTTGCACCGCGCCTATACCCGGCTGGATCGCGGCCTGGATGTGCATGTGTGCAATGTGCGGCGCAAGCTCGCGGCGATCAACCTGCAAGGGGTGCGCATCGAAGCGGTGCGGCATCAGGGGTATGTGTTGCTGTGCGAAGGCTTGAGCTAATGCAGCGCCGGCACCCACTGCTGTGGAAAATGGCACTGCTGCAAGTGTGTTTCTGCCTGCTGCTGGTGTGGTTGGTGTGGGGCTGGGGCTTGCAGGTCGAGCGCAGTACTTACTTTCTTGAACAACCCGACCGCGATGCCCTGAGTGCCTACGCCGCCCAGGCCGAAGAGGTGGCCGCCACCGGCGATGCCCGGGCCGTGGAGCAATGGCGACTCGCCCTGCAACAGCGCGAGCAGACCTGGGTCGGTGTGCTCGATCCGTTCCTGCAAAGCCTCGGCACCCAACCGCTGACGGCGGCCGAAGTCAGTCACCTGACCTTTATGCGCAAGCCCAGTTGGCCCATGAGCAAGCGTCTGGAGGATGAACTGCCCTATGTCAGCATCGCCTTCCCCCAGCACCCGGAGCGCGGCCGTTTGGTCATGCAGTTGCCCGAGCGCTTGCTGCCACCGGGGCTCACGCCTTGGACGCACCTGTTTACCCACGGCGTGGTGCCGGTGGTGTTGGCCTTGGGCCTGGGGCTGTTGCTGTATCGCCACCTGGTGTTGCCATTGAACGAATTGCGCGAGCGCGCGAACGCCCTGAGTGCCGGTGACCTGGCGCCGCTGGCCAGCAGTTCGGTGACCCGACGCGGCGATGAGCTGGGTGAGTTGGCGCGAGCCTACGAGCACATGGCCGAACGCCTGCGCCAGAGCCTGCAGCAGCAACGCCAACTGCTGCGCACCCTGTCCCATGAAATCCGCACGCCCTTGGCCCGTTTGAAAATCGCCAGCGAAAGCGGCCTGGCGCGCCAGCAGTTGGAGCAACGGCTGGCGCGGGAAGTCGAGGAGATGCGGCGCCTGGTGGATGACTCCCTCAACCTGGCCTGGCTGGATACCGAAAAGCCCCGGTTGCAGTCTGAGGACGTGCGGGTGGCCTCGGTGTGGGAAGCGCTGGTGCAGGACGCGCATTTCGAAACGGACTGGCCATTGCAGGCGCTGGTGTGCGAAGTCGGCGGTGATTGTGAAATCAGGGTCCATCTCAACAGTTTCGCCCAGGCCCTGGAAAACGTCTTGCGCAACGCGATCCGCCATTCACCTCCAGGGGGCGTCATCCGCTTGAGCGGCGAGCGTGAAGGGGATACGTGGCTGTTGACCGTCGAGGACCAGGGCCCGGGCGTCGATGAAGCCGATCTGGAGCGGATTTTTGAACCCTACCTGCGCCTGGACGGCGCACCCGGCACTGGCTTTGGCCTGGGCTTGAGCATTGCCCGCCGCGCCCTCCAGTTGCAGGGCGGGCAGCTATGGGCCAGCCACGGCACGCAGGGTTTGCGCATGAACCTGCGGGTGGCGGCGGCAAATGTTTAGAAAGTTAATGTTCTTTACTCGCAATTGCATCTGATTATCATCTGCGATCTTTGCTGGCCTACCGCTATCGGTGGGCTTGACGTTTCGGAGATACCTCATGCACCGCCTGCCGCCCCTGTCCCTGCTTGCCCTGAGTATTTGCAGCCTGCTGCCCGCCAGCGGCTTTGCTGCCGAGCCCGAGACCCCTGCGCGTCTTGAACTGCAAACCCAGACCGTCCTGGGCACGGCGCAGGAAGAGATCAAGCAGGCGCCCGGTGTGTCGATCATCACCGCCGAAGACATCAAGAAGCGCCCACCGGCCAACGACCTGTCGGACATCATCCGCACCATGCCCGGCGTCAACCTCACGGGCAATTCCAGCAGCGGCCAGCGAGGCAACAACCGGCAGATCGATATCCGTGGCATGGGCCCGGAAAACACCCTGATCCTCATCGATGGCAAGCCGGTGGGCAGCCGCAACTCCGTGCGCTATGGCTGGCGCGGCGAGCGTGACAGCCGTGGCGACAGCAACTGGGTGCCCGCCGACCAGGTCGAGCGTATCGAGGTCATCCGTGGCCCGGCTGCCGCCCGTTACGGTAACGGCGCCGCCGGTGGCGTGGTGAACATCATCACCCAGCAACCCGGCACCGAGACCCACGGCTCGGCGACGATCTATCACAACTTCGCCCAGCACAGCGCCGAAGGCGAGACCGAGCGCATGAACTTCGGCCTGAACGGCCCGCTCACCGACACCCTCAGCTACCGGGTGTACGGCAATGTGGCGAAAACCAATGCCGACGACGCCGATATCAACAGCGGCCATGAATCCAGACGCACCGGGAACCAGATCGGCACCTTGCCTGCGGGGCGCGAAGGGGTGCGCAACAAGGACATCAACGGCCTGTTGAGCTGGAAAATCACGCCCGAACAAACCCTCGACCTGGAAGCCGGTTTCAGCCGCCAGGGCAACATTTATACCGGCGATACGCAGAACACCAACAGCAACGCCAACGTGAAAAAACTGCTCGGCCACGAGACCAATGTGCTGTACCGCGAGACCTACGCCGTGACCCATCGCGGCGACTGGGAGCTGGGCACCAGCCTGGCCTACCTGCAATACGAAAAGACCCGCAACAGCCGGATCAGCGAGGGCCTGGCGGGCGGTACCGAAGGGATCTTCTCCAGCAGCAATTTCAACACCACGGTGTTGCGCGACCTGACCGCCCATGGCGAAGTCAGTCTGCCGTTGCATGCCGGGGTGGACCAGGTGCTGACCGTGGGCACCGAGTGGGTCGAGCAGCAACTCGATGACCCAAGTTCCAACGGGCAAACCACCACTGCCGGCGGCAACGTCGCCGGGCTTGCCGGGACCAACCGCAGCAGCTCTTCCTCGGCGCGGATCTTCTCGGTATTTGTCGAGGACAATATCGAACTGCGCCCCGGCACACGCCTGACCCCCGGCCTGCGCCTGGATCACCACGACATCGTGGGCGACAACTGGAGCCCGTCGCTGAACCTGTCCCAGGTGCTCACCGACACCCTGACCCTGAAAGCCGGGATCGCCCGCTCCTACAAGGCGCCCAACCTCTACCAGCTCAACCCCAACTACCTGCTGTACAGCAACGGCCAGGGTTGCTACGGGCAAACCACCAGTTGCTACCTGCAAGGCAACGCCGAGCTGGACGCCGAAACCAGCGTCAACAAGGAACTGGGGATCGAGTACCGCAATGACGGGGTCGTGGCCGGCCTGACGTACTTTCGTAATGACTACAAAAACAAAATCGAGTCGGGCCTGACCCCGGTCGGCAACGCCAGCGGCGGCACCGGCAGCACGGCCAACGCCAGCATCTTCCGCTGGGAGAACGTGCCCAAGGCTCTGGTCGAAGGGCTGGAAGGCACCCTGGCCCTGCCACTGACCGAACAACTGAACTGGACCAACAACTTCACCTACATGCTGCAATCGAAAAACAAGCAGACCGGCGATGTGCTGTCCGTCGCGCCCAAGTACACCCTGAACTCGATGCTCGACTGGCAGGCCACAGATGACCTGTCCTTGCAAATGAGCGTGGCCTGGTACGGCAAGCAAACCCCGAAAAAATACGATTACCACGGCAACCGCGTGACGGGTTCGGGCAATAACCAGTTGTCGCCCTATGCCATCGCCGGCGTCAGCGGAACGTACGCTTTGAGCAAGAACCTGAGTCTGACGGCCGGCGTCGATAACCTGTTCGACAAACGCCTGTGGCGTGAAGGCAACGCCCAGGGCGTGGCCAATATCGAAGGGGCGGGGGCTGCGACCTATAACCAGTCCGGCCGTACCTTGTACACCAGCCTGACGGCATCCTTCTGATGGGGCGCTTAATCAGCCTGGCGCTGCTGTTGATCGCCCAGGCCGCCGTCGCCCGGCCTGCGCCGGACCAGTTGATGGATGCGAAGGTGTTGCGCGAAGCCAGCGCCTATAGTTTCAGCACCCTGGAGCTGGATTCGGCCGATGGCGCGCGCCATTACCGGATCTGGCTGGGGCAGCCGCCTGCCGTGAGTGCGGCCACCCCGGTGGCGTACTTGCTCGATGGCAACGCCGCGATGGCCGCGCTGGACCACCAGGGCCTGGAGCAACTGGCGCACAGTGTGGCGCCGCCGGTGCTGGTTGCCGTGGGCTATGCCACGCCACTGCGGATCGAGCGCACGGCGCGCACCTTTGACTACACGCCAAGCGTCGGCAGCGCCGTGGAACAACGGGACCCGTTGACTGCGGTGCCCAGTGGCGGTGCGGATGTGTTTCTTGACTTGCTCACGCAGAACATTCGCCCGCTGGTCAATCAGCGCCTGGGCATCACCCCGCAGCGGCAATTGCTGTGGGGCCACTCCTACGGTGGTTTGCTGGTGCTGCATGCGTTGATGACACGCCCGCATGCCTTTGATGACTACGCGGCGGCGAGCCCTTCGTTGTGGTGGAACCGAGGGGTGGTGACGGCAGAGGCCCACGGCCTGGCGCAACGCCTGCGGGGCAGCCAGCCCCGCTTGCTGCTGATGCGTGGCGACCAGGAACCGGCCAGCCCGGCCGCCGCGGCGCCGGCCAAAGAGGCCAGTGACACGGCATTCAAGGCGCTGCTGGGCACACTGCATCAGGTGGATGGGCTACAGGTGCGCCACCTGACCTTTGCCGGGTTGGGGCATGGGCCGATGTTGCCGGCGTCCTTGCGCTATACCCTGCAGATGCTCAGCCAGGGGCGTTAGCCTCGCCAGGTTGGCACGCCCGCGTCAGCAAGTGGCCGGGCACGATCTGCTTGCACAAACCTTGCGCGCTTTAAGGTTGGGAGTCGTGGTGATGAGGTCTGCAGGCATGTCCTGGGCGCGGCCCTTGCACGGTTGATTGCAAGGCGTTCTGTTTCTGGATGTTGAAATGTGCAGTTTCTCCAGGAGTTGGCAAAACCCTTGGGGTAGCCTTGTTTCCTACAGATAACAAGGAGTCGTCATGCAGCGAAAAACCCTCAACCCTCCGACCGTCTTCAACTCCCTGCAATACGGTTTCAGCCAGGCCATGGAAGTGCGCGATGGTCGGCGGATTCTGCTGTCCGGCCAGGTGGGCGTGGACGCTGACGAGCGTACCGTCGGCCCTGGCATCGCCGAACAGACCGCGACCGCCCTGGACAATATCGAAAAAGTCCTGGCGGCGGCCGAGGGCGATCTGTCCCATGTGATCATGCTGCGCCTGTATATCGTCGAGTCCGCCCGCGATCAGCAGGAGCCTATCGCTGCCGCGTTGCGCGAGCGGTTTCCCGAAAACCCGCCGCCCTCGTCGTGGATCATCGTCAGCGGCTTGTCGCTGCCTGAATGGTTGATCGAGATCGAGGCGGAGGCGCTGATCCCGCAGTGATCAGTAACGCATCATCACCGACTTGAGCTCGGTGTAGTCCTCGATAAAGGCGCTGCCGAACTCCCGGCCAATCCCCGAGGACTTGTTGCCACCGAACGGCACGGCGGGGTCGAGCAGGGTGTGCATGTTCACCCACACCGTGCCGGCGTTGATCGCCGGGACCATGCGCAGGGCCTTGCCCAGGTCGTTGGTCCACAGGCTGGCGCTGAGGCCGCTGGCGGTGTGGTTCATCAACGCCAGCAACTCGTCCTCGTCGTCGTAGGGCAGGAACGTGGCGATGGGGCCGAAGGTTTCTTCGGTGAGCAGCGTGTCGTTGATGCTGTTGGCGAGAATGATCGTGGGTTGCACATAGCAACCGGGCCGCTCCATCGGTTGGCCGCCGTGGATGATCGTGTTGTTTTCGGCGCGGGCGGTGGCAAAAAAACCTTCCAGCTTCAATTGGTGCTGGCGATGGGTAACCGGGCCAAACTCGGTGCGCTCATCCAGTGGCGAGCCGATATTCAGGCGGCTCAAACGCTGGGCCAGGGCTTCCATGACCGGGTTGATCTGCGAGCGGTGGACGAAAAACCGCTCGGCCGCCGCGCAGATTTGCCCCGAGTGCAGGAAACCCGCTTCGATAATGCCGTTGACGGCGGTTTCCAGCTTCACATCGCGCAGGAACGCCGCCGCGTTCTTGCCACCCAACTCCAGGGTCGCGCGCGTCAGGCCGGCGCCCATGGCCGCGCGGCCGACCGCAATGCCGGTGGGCACCGAGCCGGTGAACGACACCTTGTCAGTGCCTGGGTGTTCGATCAGCCCCTTGCCCACCTGGCCGCCGCCGGTCAGCACGTTCAGTACCCCAGCGGGCAGGCCGGCTTGCACCGCCAGTTCGGCAATGCGCAGCAGGGTCAGCGGCGTGAATTCGCTGGGCTTGATGATGATGCTGCAACCGGTCACCAGGGCCGAGGCGAGTTTCCAGATGGCGATCATGGTCGAGAAATTCCACGGCACGATGCCCACCACCACGCCCACCGGTTCGCGCAGGGTGAAGGCGCTGTAGCGCTCGCCGGCAAACGAGGGCAGTGACGGGGTGAGGGTCTGGCCGCTGATCTTGGTTGCCCAGCCCGCGTAATAACGCAAAAAATGCGCGGCCTGGTCCACTTCAAAGGCGCGGGAAATCTGGATGATCTTGCCTGACTGGCAGGTCTCGATCTGCGCCAGTTCCTCGCGGTTGCGCTCCAGCAGGTCGGCGAGTTTGAGCAGCACATTGCCACGGACCGCCGGAGCGGTCTGCGACCACTGTTTGAAGCCGCGCCGCGCCGAGGCCACGGCCCGCTCGATATCACTGGCTTGCGCATCGGCGACCGTGGCGATGGCCTGGCCGGTGGCTGGGTTGATCACCTCCAGGGTCTGGCTGGACTGGCTGGGGACGTAGCCACCGTCGATAAACAGGCCGTGGTCTCGACGCAAGAAGGCTTCGACGGTGGGCAGCAGCGCGATATCGCTCATGGGGGTGTTCCTGATCAGAAAGGAAAACCCGAGGCTAACCAACGCGGGTAGCTAGAGCTTGACTGTGCCTGCCGGGGCGTATGTCTGTGGCTGCCATGCCCCTGTAGGAGCGGGCCGGCCTTATGCCATTCAGTTAAGCGCGGATCCCCTGTAGGAGCGGGCTTGCCCGCGATGGCTGAGTGTCAGTCGATACATTCGGCGGATGAACTACCGCTATCGCGGGCAAGCCCGCTCCTACAGGGGAAGTGCGGTGGTTCAGGGGCAACCCAGGTCTTAGAACGGCACCGCCACCACCAACTGGCTATAGACGTTGGTGCCGTTGCCACCGACCTGGTTGCCGCCGGTGTCCTGGTCCTTGTCCGGTTGGTACAGGCCAATCAATGGCGTGATGATCAGGTGCTCGTTCACCGCCCATTCGGCATACAGGTCCAGCTCGCGGCCATCGAGGTCGAGCATGTTGCGCTTGCTGACGGTCTGGTAGTCGAAGAACAGCGCGCCGAGGGTCAGGTTGTCCAGCGGCTTGACCTTGAGCGCCACGTGCTGCACCGAGGTGTTGCTGTTGTAGGGCCCGGAGTAGTTGCCCGCCACTTCGCCCTGGACCCAGGTGCCAAACCCTCGATTGAAGCCAGCGAACAGCGCGTCCCAGTTTTTCGAGTAGCGCGCATAACGGTAGGTCAGGTCCGGCGACCAGGGCAGGTCGGCGAAGGTGTAGCCGGCCTCGGCGTACCAGGCTTTTTCCGGGCCGGGGTCTTTGTCTTGCCAGGCGTACTCGAACGAGAAGTGCGCGTTGTCGATCCCGGCGTTGCCGGTGCCGCGCAGGCTGTAGAGATTCATGCCCTTGCGTTGCTTTTGCAGGTCGTTGGCAAAGCGCTCATCCACATCGATGCCATGCAGGTAGGTCAGGCCCAGGGTGCCTGGCGCAGCGCTGTACTCCAGGGTGCCGATGGCCATTTCGGTCAGGGCCTGGGCGCGGTTGTCGGACTCGATCCACATCAGGCTGCCGTGCAGGCCGTCCTTGCCGCCCAGGCGTACCACGGCTGCCTTGTCGAAGGCATGCCGGGCCGCGATGTAATAGGCCCCGCCGCGGTCGAACTGACCGTCGGCCACGCCATTGCCCAGGTTCGGGCCGTCGTCGTTGATGATAAAACCGTCGCCCACGGTAATGATCTGGCGCCCGTACGACAGGTCCAGGCCATCCTTGCCCAGTGCTGGCAACAGGTCCCCGGAGCGCCAGCCGGCAAAGGCTTCCTCGAACTTGGTGGTGCGCTCGCTGCCGTCGGTCACGCGGGAGGCATCGCCATCGCCCCAGGTGCCGGAGCTCACCAGGTTGGCGGTGCCGTACACACTGCCCAGGCCAGCCAGGGTCTGGTCGATGCTCAAGCCGTACTTGATGAAGCCTTCACGCCAGGTCGAACCGCCCTGGCTGCCTTCGTAGTTCTTGCGGCTATTGAACATGCCGTAAACGGCCAGGAAGTTGCCGGTGACGGTGGTGTCGTCGTCGGCATACAGTTCAATCGCCTGGGCCGCCGGTTGGCCGATCAACAGCGCAAGACCCAGGCCGACAGCCGGGCGCAGGTGGCGGGTTTTTAGTGTGTGCTCCATTGTTATAGTCCCCAAGGGTTAAGTTGAGGGCACATTAGGGCGAGCGTCGGCGGCGCAAGTCTTTCACCTGCGTGCCAGGCAATTGATCCTGGCCGCCAGGCCGCAGGCCCTGGCAGGGAGCAACAAAACCGGCGGCAGCCAGGGGCAAGACGATCAGGTTGGGCGGGGCGCACAGTGCAAACACTTCTAAAAAATCCCTTTCGAGGATCTGCACCATGTCGATCAATGACAGACTCACCGCGCACCTGAACCGGGGTACGGTGGGTTTCCCCACCGCATTGGCCAGCACCATTGGCCTGATCATGGCAAGCCCGGTGATCCTTACCGCGACCATGGGCTTTGGCATCGGCGGCAGCGCGTTTGCGCTGGCCATGCTGATTGCCGTGGTGATGATGCTGGCCCAGGCCACGACCTTCGCCGAGGCCGCCTCGATACTGCCCACCACCGGCTCGGTGTACGACTACATCAATTGCGGCATGGGGCGTTTTTTTGCGATCACCGGCACCTTGTCGGCCTATTTGATCGTGCACGTGTTTGCCGGCACCGCTGAAACCATCCTGGCCGGGGTCATGGCCCTGGTGAACTTTGAACACCTCAATACCCTGGCCGAATCCGCCGGTGGCTCCTGGTTGCTGGGGGTGGGCTTCGTGCTGGTGTTCGGCCTGCTCAATGTGTTTGGCGTCAGTGCCTTTGGCCGCGCCGAGATCATCCTCACTTTCGGCATGTGGACCACCTTGATGGTGTTTGGCGTGCTCGGCCTGATCGCCGCGCCAGCGGTACAACTGGACGGCTGGTTTGGCCAGTCCATGGTGGGCAGCGACCTGGTGACGGTGTTGTCCCTGGTGGGCATGGCGATGTTCATGTTTGTCGGCTGCGAATTCGTCACCCCGCTGGCGCCGGACCTGCGCCAGTCGGCCAAGGTCATGCCGCGGGCGATGATGCTCGGCCTGATGGGGGTGGCGACGTGCATGTTCATCTACGGCGCGGCCATGAAGCGCCAGGTGCAAAACGTAGTGCTGGACGCGGCCAGCGGCGTGCATTTGCTGGATACGCCCATGGCCATTCCACGCTTTGCCGAGCAGGTGATGGGGCAGGTCGGGCCGCTGTGGCTGGGGATCGGCTTTCTGTTTGCCGGCGCCGCCACCATCAATACCTTGATGGCCGGCGTGCCAAGGATTCTCTACGGCATGGCGGTGGATGGCGCGTTGCCCAAGGTGTTCACCTACCTGCACCCACGCTTCAAGACCCCGGTGCTGTGCATCCTGGTGGCGATGCTGATTCCCTGCCTGCACGCGCTGTACCTGGGCGGCAACACCGACAACATCATGCACCTGGTGCTGGCGGCGGTGTGTGCGTGGAGTTTCGCTTACCTGTTGGTCACGGTGTCGGTGGTGATCCTGCGCATTCGTCGCCCCGATTTGCCACGGGCCTACCGCTCGCCGTGGTTCCCGCTGCCGCAGCTGCTGTCCAGCGCCGGCATCCTGCTGGGGATGTGGTTTATCACACCGCCGGGGATGGACCCGGCGGATATTTATGTCCCGTTCGGCGTGATGCTGGGCGGCACTGCGGTGTATGCGCTGTTCTGGACCCTGGTGGTGCAGAAGGTCAATCCATTCACGCCGGCGTCGGTGGAAGACGTGCTGGCCAAGGAGTTTGCCAATGAACCGGGTCACTCTCACAACGGCTATGTCAGCACTGCGGCAAAAGCTGTCTGAGCTGTTCAGCGCACAACGGGCGCCAGCGGGCTATCAGCCGGGGCGCACCCTGGGGCAACTGCGGCGCAATTTGGGGCTGGCGCGTTTCGAGCAGGTGTCGCCGACCTTGGCGCGGGCTGCCCTGGACGATGGCAGCCTGCACCTGGAAATCCGCGAGCGCACCGAATCGCAGCTGTTGATGCACCTGGTCATGACCGAGTTCAGCTTGTGCCTGCCCGCCTCGACAGAGGGCGCGGCACGCTTTGAATTGCACCATGGCGGGGCCGTTCGACGTACCGGGATCCGCTGCCGGCAACGCTCGGGCGAGGGTGCATTGCTGGGGCAGCTGCAGGTGCGCTTGCAACAGGACAGTGCCTTGCACCAGGCATTGATGCCCCTGGATTTCAAGCACCTGCACATTGAACTGCACGCCCGGCACTGGCACGTGCGCCTGGAACACATGGGCGGCAGCGAGGTGGTCAACCGCATGCCTGCCTTTCGCCGCTACATCGCCCTGAGCCGCGAACAGCGGGACGTGCTGCTGGCAGCGCTGCTCGGCTTGCAGCGCGTATTGCGCACGCTCTGATTGGCATCATTAGTGCAAACACAAGGGTGGACAGGTACTTGTTGCGCGCATATAGATAACATGTTAACTATTGCCCGACAAAAACAATAAGCCATTGTGGAGACACCCATGGGTATCCAACAGAGTGCACAACAGGGGCTCGACACCTGGAACCGCGACTTGCGTGCGATGTGCGGCCACTTCGACACCGAACTGGCCTTTAATCGTTCGCTGTTTATCGGCGAGTTTTCCATGCTTTCAAACGGCGGGTTGCCCCTGGCCAGCCTGCGTACCAACGCCGGCCTGATCAAGCGCCAGGTCAGCAACCCCGACCATGACAATGACCAGGATTGCTTTTTGGTCAGCCAGCGCAGCGGCTATTCGCAGGTCGTGCAGAACGGCCAGCGCGTGCAACTGGCCCCTGGCGAACTGCTGCTGATGGACTCGGTGGGCTCCATTGAAATCACCCCGTTCGGCTTGATCGAACATATCTCGCTGTCGTTGCCGCGCGCCCAGGTGTGCAAGCAGATGGGCAGCCAAGCAAAAACCTTTGGCAAGATTTCCTCCAGCAAAGCCTGTGGGCGCATGCTGCATGTGTTGATGGACCAATTGTGCAAGGGCGGCGAAGGTGCCGAGGATGAGGTCGAGGCGTTGCAGTGTGCCTTTGTGTCGCTGCTGGGCTCCGCCCTGGAGCAGGACGACGACGCGCGCGATGACACCGGCGCGTTGCAAGGTAACAACCTGCGCAGCTACGTGCAGAAGGTCATTGATGAGTCCCTCAGCCAGCCTGGCCTGAGCCCCGTCGGCCTGGCCAGCCGCTTGAACATCTCGGTACGCCATTTGTACCGGCTGTTCGAAGAACAGGACGACAGCGTCTGCCGCTACATCCAGCGCGCAAGGCTCAAGCGCAGCGCCGATGACTTGACCAACCCGTTCCTGCGTAGCGAATCGATTACCTCGATTGCCTATAAGTGGGGTTTTACCGATTCGGCGCATTTCAGCCGCTCGTTCAAGAAGCAGTTCGAGCAGTCACCCAAGGCGTTTCGATCCAGCCGAATGGCCTGAACAGGATCTGACCCGCCCAGTAGATGGAACGTAGGAGCCGGCTGACAGACTGCCATCACCGGCAAGCCGGCTCCTACAGGTTGGGTTTCAGACTTCCGGCAGGGTTGAGCCGCCATCTACCACCAGCGTTTGCCCGGTGATATAGGTGGCCAGCCCCGAAGCCAGAAACAGCATGGCCCCGGCGATATCGGCGGCGCTGCCCAAGCGTCCCAACGGCACGCGGCTGGCAATACTGGCGTTGAGTTGGCCATCTCCCAGGTTACTCATTGCCGGTGTCGCGATCATGCCCGGTTCAACCCCGTTGACCCGTACATTCAACCCCGCCAGTTCCAGCGCAGCATTGCGAATGAAGCCGTTGACCCCGGCCTTGGACGCCGCATAGTGGCTCAGCCCGGGGTACGCCACCCTGGGGCCGGTCACTGATGAAGTCACCAGTACACAGCCGCGGCCCTGGCGGCGGAACATCGGCAGGGCGCCTTGGGTCAGCCAGAACAGGGCCGAGAGATTCACCGCCAGGGTGCGCTCGAGAATGGCCGGGGTGATGTCCTCAAAGCAGGTCAGCGGGAAATACCCGGCGTTGTGGACCAGTACGTCGAGTCGTTCCTGGCGTTGCATCAGCGCGAACACCGCGCTGGCATCCGCCAGGTCGATACCAACGGCCGCGACTTGGCAACCATGGGCTATAAGTTCGTCAGCCAGGGCCTGGGCCGTGGCGATTTGTCGGTCGGCAATCAGCACCTGGGCGCCGCGCCTGGCAAACCCTTCGACAATCCCACGACCGATGCCCTGGGCGCCGCCAGTGACCAGAACCACTTGGCCGCTGAAGTCCAGGTCATGGGGCATGAGTGGGCTCCAGATGGGCGAAGGCCAGTGTCGGCACATCGACAATGCTTGAACCGCCGTCGGCCACCAGGGCTGCGCCGGTGATGATCGACGCGTCAGCCGATGCCAGGAAGCGACAGACCTTGGCGATCTCGTCGGCACTGGCCGGGCGGCGCAGCGGTACATCGGCGCACACGCGGGCATAGGCTTGCTGCAGGCTCTCGTCATAGGCCTGCATCAACGGCTGCATTTCCTGATCCGCCATGGGCGTGCGCACCCAGCCCGGACACACCGCATTGACCCGCACCCCGCGCGGCCCGTAATCCCGGGCCAACGAGCGGTTGAGCCCCAGCAGCGCATGTTTGGCGGTGGTGTAGCCGCACACCTCGGGGCCTGCCGCTAGTGAGGCGATGGAGCCGATCAGCACAATATTGCCAGCGCTTTCCAGCAACAGCGGCAGGCAGGCCCGCGCGCTGTAGAAGGCGCTGTCGAGATTGCCGCGCAACGCTGCTTCCCAGGTGGCCGGTGGGGTTTGCGTGGCACTGCCCACGCCATGGCCGCCGGCGCAGGCCAGCAGCACATCGAGACGCCCATAGCGCTGGCGGATCTGCGTGATGAACCCTTCCCAGGTCACGGGGCAGGCCGCGTCGCCCACCAGGATCAGCCCGCCGGTGTCTGCGGCCACCTGCTCCAGCGGTTCGCGACGCCGGCCGATCAGTACCAGTTGTGTCTTTTCGCCCGCATACAGCCGGGCACACGCGGCGCCGATACCGGTGCCGGCCCCGGTGATCAGCACCGTGCGTGGCTCAGTCATCGGCATACTCCGTGCGGTTGAGCACCTGGCAATAGGAACTGATGGGGAAGTTCGACAGCGCATCGAACGAGGAACCGGCGTAGCCGAAGATCTTGCCGTCGCTGCGGTGCTGTTGCAGGTCAATCAGCACCAGGCCCAGGGTGGGAATGATTTTTTCGCGCCAGACAAATAGGTACAGCTCATCGGCAATCTTGTAGTAATGGCAGCGATCGGTGTCGCACAGGCCTTGCTCGACACCCTTGAGGCACTGCCAGGCATAGAACTGGTCGTTGAGGTAGAGGTGCTCGTAGACCTCGCTCGGGCTGTAGCGGTATTGGTTGCGCAGGCCCACCAACTCGCGTGTCGGCGTGTGGGGGCACAACCCTTCCTGCCACGGGCGGTCGAGGCTGCCATGCAGGAAGTCCACGGCCACCGCGGTTAACGGCTTGCCCGCCAGGGCGCGGCTGTACAGGCCCTCGGCGGTGTCTGCCGGGGAGGGCAGGCGGCCGATGACGGCGGTGAACGAGGCACTGTGGGTGTCGAGCACCAGGCTGATGGACCAGTCCTGCCCGCCTTCATGCTTGATGAAGTCCACCAGGTACAGGCCGGGGCGGATCGACGTGGCACGGTAGGGCGCCGTGCCGCTGGAGTGCCCGTCCAGGGCGCTCCAGGACAGGCTCTGCTGAGCGAAATGATGCGCTATCTGCCAGCCATTGGCGAAGTGCAGGGTGAACGTCTTGCCGTCCAGGTCTGCCAGGTTGGGCAGGATAAAGGCCTGGGGGGCAAAGCCGTCGGCGAGGGCGCCGACGGTGATCCAGTCAGATGGGTGAGTCATCACCGGCCTCCGTTCATACGACCGCGAAGTAGTGTTTGACGAAACTTGCGCTGAGCACTTCCCACAGCACTGGCGTGCCCTTGGTCACGAACCAGCTGTCGCCCGCCTTATAGGTGGTGGTTTGGCCGCTGGACTCGTCGGTCAGGCGCACCTCGCCGGTGACCACGGTGGCCTGTTCGTTAAAGGGGTAGACCATGCGGAACGTGCCCTGGGTGGTGCCGAAGTAGGCGCTGCTGACCGGGTCGGTCGGCGCGCCGAAGGTCATTTTGCCGAAGGCCTTGAGTTCGCCGGCGAGGATTTCGCTGCCGAGATCGGCAACGGTGCCCCAGGCATCGAGTTCAGACAGTTGGATATCTTTCTTGAGGGTGACGAGGGTCATGGCAGTTGCTCCATAGGGATAAAAACGGGGTTAGCGGCGACCATTCCAGTAACCGGACAGTTGGTGCCAGGATTTGCCGGCGGTCAGCAGCAAGGGGCGGATTGCGTCCTTGCCGATGATCGTCGGACGGTGGATCGAACTGACCAGGTCATAGCGCGCCGAGCCTTCGCTCATGCCTTCGGCCAGGACCTTGCAGATGATGTGGCTGGGGGTGACGCCAAAGCCCGAGTAACCCTGGACAAAGAACGCATTGCTGCGCCCCGGCAAGGTGCCGATCTGTGGGAACAGGTTGGGGCTGCAGGCCATCGGGCCGCCCCAGGCGAGGTCGATCTTCACGTCCTTGAGGTAGGGGAAAATCTTCAGCATCAGCTTGCGGTTCCAGGCTTTCAAATCGCCGGGAATGTGCTCGACCAATGGCGTGGCGGCGCCGAACAGCAGGCGGTTTTCATTGGTCACGCGGTAGTAGTCGATCACCGGGCGGATATCGCTGTAGGCCCCGCGAATCGGGCTTATCCGCTGGATCAGCTCTTCGCTCAACGGCTCGGTCATCATCTGGAACGCGTAGGTGTTGATGGTCGAGCGATGCAGCTCCGGCTCCAGCTTGTTGAGAAAACTGTCACACGCCCACAACAGCTTGCTGGCCTTGACCGAGCCGCGTCCGGTGCGCACGGTGATGCGCTCGCCATAGCTGACTTCCAGCGCCGGGCTGTTCTCGAAGATCCGCACGCCAAGGCCAGCCAGGGCGCTGGCTTCGCCCAGCAGCAGGTTCAGCGAATGCACATGCCCGCCGCCCATATGCAGCAGGGCGCTGCCGTAGGCGTCGGAGCCGATGATCTGCTTCACGTCGGAGCCGCCGAGGAAGCGGATTTCGTGCTTGCTGTTGATCGACTTGAAGTCTTTTTCCCAGGCCCGCAGGGTTTTTTCCTGGCGGGCGTTGAAGCCCATATAGCCGTAGCCGTGGCAAAAGTCGGCATCGATGTTGTACTTGGCGATCCGGTCTTTGATGATGTCGGCGCCCAGGTCGCTGATCTCGAACACCTGGCGCAGGCCATCCTCGCCGACGTCTTGCTTGATCTTCTCGAGGTCGTGGCCAATGCCGGCCATGATCTGCCCGCCATTGCGCCCGGTGCCGCCAAAACCCAGGTAGCGCGCCTCCAGTACGACGATATTGGTGATGCCCTTTTCTGCCAGTTCCAGAGCCGTGTTGATCCCGGAAAAGCCGCCGCCAATTACCACGATGTCGGCCTCGATGTCCTGTTCCAGGGTGGGAAAGCTCAGGTTGTACTTCTTGGTAGCGGTGTAATACGTGGGGGTTTCAATAGTGATCATGGCGCAGCCTGAAAAGTGAAGGAAGGCTCTAAAGCAGATGTCTTCATTAGGGGCCTTGGCGCGATCAATGTCTTGATCCTGCCTGCCGGGGCTTTTGATTCAGCGCGCCATGGACGTGCGCGACCCTTAAGTTATAGCGCGAGCGTGGAGCGGGGATGTTAGAGTTTCGTTAAAACATTAACTAAATATCACGTGACCCTGACTCTATGCTCAAACCCCGGCAGTCCCTGACCCTCACCCTGTTACAGGCCCGCGAAGCGGCCATGAGTTTTTTCCGCCCCTCGCTGAACGAACACGGCCTGACCGAGCAGCAATGGCGGGTGATCCGCATCCTCAATCAACACGACGAACTGGAGATTTACCAACTGGCGGAACTGGCCTGCATCCTCAAGCCGAGCATGACTGGCGTGCTGGTACGCATGGAAGCGGCGGGGATGATCCATCGGCGCAAGGCCGAGCAGGATCAGCGACGGGTACTGGTGACCCTGGCGGACAAGGGCCGGGCGAGTTTTGCGTCCATGAGCCAGTGCATGGAGGCCAACTACCAGCGTTTGCAGGAGCAGTTGGGGGAGGAAAAGTTGCAGACCTTGCTGGGGTTGTTGGATGAGCTGAAAAACATCAGGCGCTGAAACACGATCTCTCAAACACCACACATCCAAAATGTGGGAGCGGGCTTGCTCGCGAAAGCAGTGGTTCAGTCACCGAATATATTGACTGACACACCGCTTTCGCGAGCAAGCCCGCTCTCACATCGGGTCCTGCGGCGTTTGAAGGTGATTAGTAGACGCCGCCAGTGCTCGCTGGCGCGGGTTTGTCTTTGAACTTGCCCACCAACCCCTGCAACCCACGCATCAGCACCGTGGTATCCACCCCCACTGCGACAAACCCCGCGCCCAGCTCGATGTACCGCCGGGCGAGTTTCTCATCGGCACTGAGAATCCCCGCCGCCTTGCCCGCCTGGCGGATCCGCGCAATGGCATCTTCGATTGCCGCTTGCACGTCAGGGTGCCCCGGATTGCCCCGGTGGCCCATGGATGCACTCAAGTCCGCCGGGCCGATAAACACGCCATCCACGCCTTCGACAGCCGCTATCGCGTCGAGGTTGGCCAGCCCTTGCAAGCTTTCGATCTGCACCAGCAGGCACATCTGTGCGTCGGCCTGGTCCAGGTAGCCGTCGATGCTGTTCCAGCGTGAAGCCCGCGCCAGGGCGCTGCCCACGCCGCGGATGCCCTGGGGTGGATAGCGCATGGCGCGCACCAGTTCCCGGGCCTGGGTGGCGCTTTCGACCATCGGCACCAACAAGGTTTGCGCGCCGATATCCAGCACCTGCTTGATCAATGCGGTGTCGCCAAGGACCGGACGAATCACCGCCTCGCTGGCGTAGGGCGCCACGGCCTGCAATTGGCCGAGCATGCCGCGCAAGTCGTTGGGGGCGTGTTCGCCGTCGATCAGCAGCCAATCGAAACCGGCATTGGCCGCCAGTTCCGCGCAGTACGCGTGCGCCAGGCCCAGCCACAGGCCGATCTGCGGCTCCCCGCAGGTGAGCCGCTGTTTGAAGCGGTTGACAGGCATGTCCATGAATCAGTCCTCCAGGTGTCAGACGAATCGGCAGGAAATCGAGCCGAGCATGTCGTAGTCGACATGGAAGGTATCGCCCGGGCTGGCCGCCACCGGCCGGGTAAACGAGCCGCCGAGGATGATCTGCCCTGGCAGCAAGGTGACGTCGTAGGGCGCCAGCTTGTTCGCCAGCCACGCCACGCCCTTGGCCGGGTGGTTGAGCACGGCGGCCGAGACCCCGGACTCTTCGATCACGCCGTTGCGATACAGCACCGCCGGCACTTTGCGCAGGTCGATCTCGGTTGGCCGCACCGCGCGGCCGCCCATGACCACGCCGGCATTCGCGGCGTTGTCGGAGATGGTGTCGAACACCTTGCGCGTGGCCTTGGTGTGCGGGTCGACCTGCTGGATGCGCGCGTCGATGATCTCCAGGGCCGGGATCACCCACTCGGTGGCGTCGAGCACATCGAAAATCGTGCAGTTGGGGCCCTTGAGCGGCTTGCCGAGGATGAAGGCCAGTTCGACCTCGACCCGCGGCACGATAAAGCGCTCGAATGGAATGTCGGTGCCTTCCTCAAACAGCATGTCATCGAGCAGCGCACCGTAGTCCGGTTCGGTGATGTTCGACGACACCTGCATCGCCCGCGAGGTCAGGCCGATCTTGTGCCCGACCAGCTTGCGCCCGCCCTTGATCTTCTGGGCGACCCAGGCGCGCTGGATGGCGTAGGCGTCCTCGATCGTGATCGCCGGATGATCGAGGGAAAACTGGCGTACCTGTTCGCGGCTGCGTTCGGCATGGTCCAGTTGGGCAGCGGCTTGCAGGATGAGCTGTGGATCGAGCATGACAAGGGTCTCTTACTGAGGGTTGACGATGGCGGCGTTGGTGCGCAACACCAGCAGGCCGCCAAGGGCGATAAACAGCGCCAGCACGTACAGGGCGAGGCTGGCGCTTTGGGTGGTGTCGCGCATCCAGCCGATCAGGTAGGGCGCAAGGAACGAGGCGATGCTGCCAAACGAGCTGATCATGGCGATCCCGGCCGCCTGGGTGCAGTTGGACAGGAAGGCCGGCGGCAGTTGCCAGAACATCGGCAGCGCGGCGCTGGCGCCCATGCCGGCGACGATCAGGCCGCCCATCACCACCAGCGAGTTGCCCGGTGCCAGGCCGGCTACGGCAATCCCGGCGGCGGCCATCAGCAGCGGCACGCACAAGTGCCAGCGGCGTTCGCGGTTGCGGTCCGAAGAGCGCCCGCAGCCGATCATGAAGAAGCAGCCGGCCAGATACGGCACGGCGCTCAGCAGGCCGACCTGGCTGTCGCGGCCGATGCCGGCGCCATGGATCAGGGTGGGCATCCAGAACGCCAGGGTGTTGACCGCCAGCATCACCGCAAAGTAAATCGCCACCAGCAGCCACACTTGCGGGTCGCGCAGGATGCCGCCGAAGGAGGTGATGGACTTGCGCTTTTCCTCGGTGCTCAGTTGCTCGCGCAATTGTTGCTTTTGCGCAGGCTCCAGCCACTTCACCGTTTCAAAACTGTCCGGCAGGTACTTGAGCACCACCAGGCCCAGCAGCACCACGGGGGCGCCTTCGATGAGGAACATCCACTGCCAGCCGCGCATGCCGCCAAAGTCGTGGAAGTTTTCCAGGATCGCCCCCGAGAGCGGCCCGCCAATCACCCCGGCCATGGGCACGGCGATGGCGAACAGGGCGGTGATCTGCGCGCGTCGGCGCGCCGGGTACCAGCGGTTGAGAAACACCAGGATCCCCGGGAAGAAACCCGCCTCGGCCACGCCCAGCAAAAAACGCAGGACATAGAAGCCGGTGGAACTTTCGATCCACAGCATGCTGGTGGACAGGATGCCCCACACCACCATCAGGCAGGCGATCCAGCGCCGTGGCCCGACGCGGTCCAGGGCGATATTGCTGGGCACGCCGAACAGCGCGTAGGCGATAAAGAACAGACCGGCACCGAAGCCATACACCGTGTCGCTGAAGTGCAGGTCGCTGCTCATCTGCATCTTGGCGAACCCGATGTTGATCCGGTCCAGGTGGGCAAACAGGTAACAGATCAGCAGCAACGGCATCAGGCGCCAGGTGACGGTGCTGTGGGTGCGATCATGCTCGGCAAGGGTGACGCTGTGGGCGGTATTGGCTGTGCTCATGATGTTGTACTTTTTGTCTGAGAGGCCGTTGGGGGAGGCGGGGTCAACCCGCCTGGTTGCTTAAAAACGCGTGGACGTTGTTCTGTTTGAAATTCAACTGCGGGTGCAACTCGACCATCTCGAAGGACAGGGCCAGCAGCCGTTGTGCCTGCAGGACGGCGAAGTGCTCGGTGATCACCCTGAACAGGGCTTCAGCCACCGCCTGACGGGTAGGCAGGTCGCGACCGTGGCCGACCTTGAGGGTCATGTGGACGAAGGCGTAGTCGTGCTTGCCATCGGCCATGCGCCAGGTGTCCAGGCGCACCGCGCGGCTGCGGATGCCGCCCAGGGGGAACACGCCGCTGTCTCCCAGCACCTGGTGGACCTTTGCAAACAGCCCCGGCAGGTCGGCCTGGTGTTCGAGGTTGTCGGTGTATTCGGCGATGAAATGCGGCATTTTGCTCTCCTTGTAGGTGCCGGCTTGCCGGCGATGGCGGCCGGACTGCAGGCGCGTGGGTGCCAGGCACACCGCGATCGCCGGCAGCCGGCTCCTACCGTGTTAAATCGGGAAAATGGCGTTGATCTGGCCAGTGCCGGAGCTGCCGAACGGCTCGGTGATGATCTCTGCCGGGCGGTTGTACTCAGGCCCGCCGAGCAAACCCAGGAGCATCGCGGTGTCGTGCATCTTGCCCTCGCCAAAGCAGTGTTCGGCGTAGTCCGGGAGCATCGCGCAGAACTCCTTGAAGCGGCCTTCGCGCCACATCTGCACCACGTGCATGTCCACTTGCTTGTCGAACTCGCGGGTCCAGTTGTGGATGTTGGCTTCGGCTTCGCGGTCGTCGGAGAAGCGGTGCGACAGGGAGCCGGAGGCCAGCACCAGCACCTTGCGATCACTCTTCTCGATGGCCCGGCGCACGGCGGCACCGAAGGCGAAGCTGTCTTCCAGGCGATGCCAGGCGCACCAGGCGGCGATGGAGATCACCTTGAATTTCTGCTCCTGGGGCACGTCCATGTGCATATAGCGCATGGGCACCAGGGTGCCGTATTCCAGCTCCAGGCTCGGGATGTTGTGGGCCATGGTGCGCACCCCGGCCAGGTTGGCTTCGGCGGCAATCAGCTCGCCCAGCTGCGGGCAACCGGGGTAGGCGTATTCCATGTTCTTGATGAAGTGCGGCAGTTCGTTGCTGGTGTAGGTGCCCTGGAATCGCTCGCCACTGTTGACGTGGTAACCGCTGTTGACCAGCCAGTGCACGTCGAATACCACGGCGGTGTCGGCCCCCAATTCACGGGCGCGGCGCCCGATTTCCTTGTGCCCGGCAATCGCTGCGGCGCGGCAACCGTGGTGCTTGCCCGGCAGTTCCGACAGGTACATGGAAGGCACGTGGCAGATTTTCGCCGCCAGGACTACTTCACCCATGATCATTCTCCTGATTTCATTATTCTTGTTGGTGCGCTATGGACTATGTAGGAGCGAGCTTGCTCGCGAAAAACCCAAGGTCAGCGCGTTAACCCTGAAAGTCAGCGTTATCGTTGACGAGCATCGCGGGCAAGCCCGCTTCCACAGTTACACGCCCCAGCGCGGGATGTGATGGCTGCCCATGGAGATGCACACGTTCTTGATTTCTGCGAATACTTCGAAGCTGTACTGGCCGCCTTCGCGACCGGTCCCCGAGCCCTTTACCCCGCCGAACGGCTGACGCAGGTCGCGCACGTTCTGGCTGTTGATAAACACCATACCGGCCTCGATGCCACGGGCCAGGCGATGAGCCTTGCCGATGTCCTGGGTCCAGATGTAGGACGCCAGGCCATATTCGGTATCGTTGGCCAGTTGCAGGGCCTCGGCTTCGTCCTTGAAGGGAATCAGGCACACCACCGGGCCGAAAATTTCTTCCTGGGCGATGCGCATGTTGTTGTTGACGTCGGCGAACACGGTCGGCTGGATAAACTGCCCGCGTGCCAGGTGCGCCGGCAGGTTCGCCGGCCGCTCCAGGCCGCCTGCCACCAGGTTGGCGCCTTCTTCGAGGCCAATCTTGATGTAGCCGGTGACTTTGTCATAGTGGGCTTGTGTGATCATCGAGCCCACCTGGGTGTTCGGGTCTTGCGGGTCACCGACAATCAGGCGTTTGGCGCGGGCGGCGAACTCGGCGACGAACTGCGGGTACACGCTCTGCTGGATGAACACCCGGCTGCCGGCGGTGCAGCGCTCGCCGTTCAGCGAGAAGATGGTGAACAGCGCGGCATCCAGGGCCCGTTCGAGGTCGGCGTCTTCAAAAATCAGCACCGGTGACTTGCCGCCCAGCTCCATGGAGTACTTTTTCAGGCCGGCGGTCTGCATGATTTTCTTGCCGGTGGCGGTGCCGCCGGTAAAGGAAATCGCCCGCACATCCGGGTGACGCACCAGGGCATCGCCGGCGGTGGCGCCGTAGCCCTGGATCACGTTGAGCACGCCCTTGGGAATCCCCGCTTCCAGGGCCAGGCGCCCCAGTTCGTTGGCAGTCAAAGGCGACAGCTCGGACATCTTCAGTACCGCCGTGTTGCCCAGGGCCAGGCACGGTGCGGTCTTCCAGGTGGCAGTCATGAACGGCACGTTCCACGGCGATACCAACGCACACACACCTACCGGTTGGTACAGGGTGTAGTTGAGCATCTGGTCGTCCACCGGGTAGCTGTGGCCGTCCATGCGCGTGCAGACTTCGGCGAAGAAATCGAAGTTGTGCGAAGCCCGTGGGATCAGCACGTTCTTGGTCTGGTGGATCGGCAGGCCGGTGTCCAGGGTTTCCAGTTCGGCCAGGTGCGGCACGTTCTGCTCGATCAGCTCACCGAGCTTGCGCATCAGGCGCGCGCGCTCCTTGGCCGGGGTGTTGGCCCACTTGGGGAAGGCTTCCTTGGCCGCAGCCACGGCCTGGGCGACTTCTTCGGCGCCACCGCTGGCCACTTCGCCAATCGCCTCGCCGGTGGCGGGGTTGTAGTTGATGAAGGTGTCTTTGCTTTCGACCTCACGGCCGTTGATCCAGTGTTTGATCATGGGGTTCAAGCCTCTTTCCGGGCGGCGAAAAAGTCCGCCTCGCTGACAATTCGGTTGACCAGGCGGCCGACGCCTTGCACTTCCACCACCACTTCATCCCCTGGCACCACGTCGGCCAGGCCTTCGGGGGTGCCGGTGGCGATCATGTCGCCGGGTTGCAGGGTCATGAAGCTGGACAGGTATTCGATCAGGTAGGGGATATCGAAAATCATGTCGCGGGTGCTGCCTTCCTGGCGCAACTCACCGTTGATCCAGGTGCGCAGGGTCAGGTTGCCTGGGTCCGGCACATCGGCCACGTCGACCATCCACGGGCCGACCGGGGTCGTGGCGTCGCGGTTTTTCACCCGCAGGTTGGGGCGGTAGTAGTTTTCCAGGTAGTCGCGGATCGCGTAGTCGTTGCACACGGTGTAGCCGGCCAGGTACTCCAGGGCGTCCTCGCGCTTGACGTTGCGCGCCGGCTTGCCGATCACCGCCACCAACTCGCACTCGTAGTGCATGTAGGCGATGTTGTCCGGGCGCCAGGTGATCTGGTTGTGTCCGGTGTAGGTGCCCGGCGACTTGATGAATGCCAGCGGCTCGGTCGGCGGGGCGAAGGCAAGTTCGGCGGCATGGTCGGCGTAGTTCAGGCCCAGGGCGAACATATTGCCGGTGGCCGGTGGCAGCCACTGCACCTGGTCTTCGGCCAGCAACCGACCATCGGCCAGGCGCACAGCATTGAAATCTTCGACGTGGACCTGATGGACCTGGCCTTCAAAACGGATACGCGCGTGCTTCATGGCTGTTCCTCGGCCTGGATGTGGTTGACCAGGCGGCCCAGGCCGCTGATCTGGACTTCGACGGTGTCGCCGGGCTGCACATCCACCCGGCCTTCGGGCGTGCCGGTGATCAGCACATCGCCTGCATGCAGGGTCATGAATTCGCTGATCTCGGCGATCAGCCGGGGAATGTCACGGACAAAATTGGCCGTGGTGTTCTGCTGGCGCAACTCGCCGTTGACCAACAGCTTGAGGCTCAACTGATGGGGGGTGGCGATCTGTTCGCGGGCCACCAGTTCAGGGCCCAGGGCGCAGAACCCGTCGCGGCACTTGGCTTTGACGGCGGGGCGGTAGTAGCTGTCTTCCGGCAGGCTGAACTCATTGACGATGACATAGCCCGCCACATGCTCCAGGGCATTTTCCACGCTGACGCGGCTGGCGCTTTTGCCGATCACCACGCCCAGGGCCGGGCCCGGTTGCAGGCGCTCGCCGTGGGGCTGGTGCACGATGCCGTCATGGCTGTTGCGGGTGTTGGGGGTCTTGATAAACAGCACCGGCTTGACCGGGGGCTTCTGGTACGGCGGCTGCTCGAATTCGGCGAGACGCTGGTTCAGCAAGCCCTGGTAGTTCAGCGCGACGCCGAACAGGGTGCCGCTGGCAACATCATGCAGGGTACGGCTCATGGATTTCTCCTGGCGATGGCGACTGCTCTAAAGGCAGTTCGTTAATGTGTTAACGTTATAATTAATATGTTAACTACCGTCAAGCGTGGCAAAATCATCGGGTGCAAAAAACAATAAAGAGAAGCCTGTGAAACCGATCCCCAACATCAACATCGGCCAGGTCTACGACCAGCGCTACAGCGATGCCGACGTGCATTACGATCGGCTCGGCAACCTGGCGGGTTTTTTCGGGCGCAACATGCCCGTGCATCGGCATGACCGGTTCTTCCAGGTGCATTACGTCAAGAGCGGCGCCGTGCGGGTCTACCTCGACGATCAGCAGTACCTGGAATCGGGGCCGATGTTTTTCCTCACGCCGCCCACGGTGGCCCATGCCTTTGTCACTGAAGCCGACGCCGATGGCCACGTACTGACCGTGCGCCAGCAGTGGGTGCGGGCGCTGGTCGATGCCGACCCGAGCCTGGCGCCCGGCCCACAGATCCCACCCGCCTGCGTGGCGCTGGCCCGCCTGGCACCTGAGTTCGAGCCCGAGATCAAGCGGCTGGACTGGCTGTTCGACGAGTTGAGCGGCGAGATCAACAGCACCGGCGCGGGGCGGGCGGCGGCCCTGGAAAGCCTGACGCGGTTGATCATGATCAGCCTGCTGCGCCTGTGCGCCAACTCCCTGCAAGCACGCCCGGCGCGCCATGAAGACCTGCGCATCTTCCACCGCTTCAATGAGCTGATCGAAGACCACTATTTGCGGCATTGGCCGCTGTCGGCGTACGCCGAACAAATCGGCGTGACCGAGGCGCGGCTCAACGACGTATGCCGGCGCATTGCCGACCTGCCGTCCAAGCGCCTGGTGCTTGAACGGCTGATGCAGGAAGCCAAGCGCCTGCTGCTGTTTACCGGTGGTTCAGCCAATGAAATCTGCTATCAGCTGGGGTTCAAGGACCCGGCTTATTTCAGCCGGTTCTTCCAGCGCTATGCGCACATGACACCGGGGGAGTACCGCCTGCGCCAGGCAGGCCTGCGTTGATCACCACAGCGCCAGGCTGTAGCCGACGATGATGCGGCTTTCGTCGATATCGCTGGTCAGGCCGTTGCTCGAACGCAGGGTCGCGTTACGCAGCCTGACGTTGACGTTTTTCAGTGGCCCGCTCTGCACGGTGTAGGTCAGGTCGGTATCGCGCTCCCATTCGCGGCCATTACGCACGCTGGCGGTCTGCACGTGGCTGCCATCCACATAGCGGGTCATGAAGGTCAGTCCCGGCAGGCCAAGGGCGGCGAAGTTGTAGTCGTAACGCGCCTGCCAGGCATCGGTCTGGGCCTTGGTGAAGACGTTGATGGTCACCAGGTTGACCGAATAGGGGTCCATGCCGGGGTAGGCGAAATCGCCGTCGCCCGAGAGGTTCTGATAGCCCAGGCCAAACTTGTGGGCCCCCGTCGACAGGCTCAGCATGCCGTTGAAGAACCGGTTGTCGATGCGCCCGCCGTCCACTCGCGATGCGCCACGCAAATCATGGCTGCCTTGCTCGTGGGTATCGAAGTAACGCAGGTCGCTGCGCAGGCTCATGCCGTTGCTCAGCGGCAGGTCGTGCACCAGGCCGATGAAGTGCTGGCGGTAGATGTCCTGCATCTGTGCGTAGTAGTAAGTCGTCGCCAACTGCGGGGTGATTGCATAGGTGCCGCCGGCCAGGTCCAGGTGGCTGCTGTCGACGCCGGCGTAGCTCATCTGGTCGTTGCTGGAAGAATCGCGCAGGTTTTGTTTTTCCAGGCGGCCCAGGTTCAGGGTCAGGCCGGCGATGTCCTGGGAGGTGAGCAGCTCGCCGGTATAGGTCGAGGGCAGGAGCCGGGTGTCGTTATAGGCGGCCACCGGCAGCTGCGGCTGCAGGGTGCCGGCCTTGAGCACGGTTTTCGACACTCGCACCTTGGCCGTCAGGCCCAGTTCACTGTAGTTGTCGACGGGCTGCTGGCTGGCGCCATACGGCAGCAGGCCGGTGCCACGACGGTCACGGCTGGAATCGAGCTTGACCCCCAGTTCACCCAGGGCATCCACGCCAAAGCCCACCCGGCCTTCGGTGTAGCCCGACTCCAGGCGCAGCACAAAGCCCTGGGCCCACTCATCGGCCTTGTTCTGCGGCGCGTTTGTCTGGCGAAAGTCACGGTTCATATAGAAGTTGCGCAGGTCGAGGCTGGCCTTGCTGTCCTGGATAAACTCGGCGTAGGCGCTCAGGGGGCTGAACGTAGCGCACAGGCCCGCGCTGGCCGCCAGGGGAAGGAGGCGCAAATGCATGACAGATTCCTTTTGTTGTTTTTGTAGGTATCGCCCTTCGGATCACTGAAGGGAGTGGCATATTGTTAACATGTTATATTTATTCTGGGTAGGCAATTTGCATCTTTATAAAATAATTCGTGTCGAGATTAACGAGTTTGTGCGGCGGCCGGCTTGCATGCCCGTGGAGCCGACCCTAAGCTTCGACGCTTCGATCTCTTATGCGCGTGAGCCATGTCCACTCCCAGACCTTCCCTGACGCTGACCCTGCTGCAGGCCCGTGAAGCCGCCATGGCGTTTTTCCGCCCGTTGCTCAATGAACATCAATTGACCGAACAGCAGTGGCGGGTGATTCGGATCCTGCGCCAGCAAGGCGAACTGGAGAGCCATCAACTGGCGCACCTGGCCTGCATCCTCAAGCCGAGCATGACGGGGGTGCTGACGCGCCTGGAACGCGACGGCATCGTGCGCCGGCGCAAGTCCAGCGAAGACCAGCGCCGCGTGTTCGTGAACCTCACCGAGCAGGGGCAACAGTGCTTCGTCGAGATGAGCGCGGGGATGGAAAGCAACTACCAGAAGATCCAGGAACAGTTCGGCGAAGAGCAATTGCAGCAACTGCTCGAATTGCTCAACCAGTTGAAAAACATCAAGCCCTAAGCTGTTGCTGGCGATGGCGCCTCATACAGCGCCGCAGACAGGTTGAACACTCATGGAAAGACGGCAATTTAGCGGCGGGATGAAAGGCAAGAACCTGCGCTACCTGAACGAAACCCCGGGCCAGGCCCCACGCCTGGTTCGCGCGGGGTTTGTGCTGTTGGAACATTTTTCCCTGCCGGCCTTCACCCAGGCGCTGGACACTCTGATCACCGCCAACCTGCTGCGTCCTGGGCTGTTCACCTCGCGCACCTTCGGCCTGGACGAGCAGGAGGTGATCAGCGACCTGGGCCTGGTGATTCGCCCGGACGCGCGCCTTGAGCACAGCGCGCTGGCCGATCTCGACCTGCTGGTGATCTGCGGTGGCTATCGCACCCAGCTCAAGGCCGGTGAAAGCCTTATCGAACTGCTCAAGGCCGCCGCGCAGCAGGGCGTGATCCTCGCCGGGCTATGGAACGGGGCGTGGTTCCTGGGCAAGGCCGGGGTGCTGGATGGCTATCGCTGTGCCATCCACCCGGAGCATCGCCCGGCCCTGACGGAAATCGCCAAGGCCACCGAAGTCAGCAGCGAGCCCTATGTGATCGATCGTGACCGTCTCAGCGCATCCAGCCCATCCGGTGCGTTCCATATGGCCCTGGACTGGATCAAGAGCCTGCACGACAAGGCGCTGGTGGAAGGTATCGAAGATATCCTGGCGTTCGAGGAGTCGCGTTACCGGCGGATCAAGCCCGCTGAAAATATCTGCGTCAGTGCGCCGCTGCGCGAGGTGGTGCGCCTGATGGATGCCAACCTCGAAGAACCCCTGGCCCTGGAGCAACTGGCGGTGTATGCCGGGCGTTCGCGGCGCCAGCTGGAGCGCCTGTTTCGCGAGCAGTTGGGCACCACACCGCAGCGCTATTACATGGAGTTGCGCATCACCGAGGCCCGGCGCCTGCTGCAGCACACCGAACTGTCCCAGGTCGATGTGCTGGTGGCCTGCGGGTTCGTGTCGCCCAGCCACTTCAGCAAATGCTACAGCGCCTACTTCGGCTACAGGCCTTCGAAGGAAACCCGGCTGGTGAAGTGACCCCCATTCCTACACAGAATGGGTCGCCGGTTTGCTCGCCGGCGCACGCTTGACGCAATGCGCCAGCGCCTGCTGGATATCGGCCAGCAGGTCTGCAATATCCTCCAGCCCTACCGACAAACGCACCAGCCCTTCGGCAATCCCGTGTTGGGCACGTTCCTCTGGGGTGTAGGTGGAATGGGTCATGCTCGCCGGGTGCTGGGCCAGGGATTCGGCGTCGCCCAGGCTGACCGCGCGGCTGAACAGCTTGAGCGCGTTCATGAAGCGCTTGCCGGTGGCGATGCCGCCCTTGAGTTCAAAGGCAATCATGCCACCCGAGAGTTTCATCTGCCGCGCCGCCAACTCGTATTGTGGGAAGGAGCGCAGGCCGGGGTAGGTTACCGACGCGACCGCCGGGTGCGCCTGCAAGGCTTCGGCCACGGCCTGGGCATTGCTGCAATGGCGATCCATGCGCAGGGCCAGGGTCTTGAGGCCGCGCATCAATAAAAAGGCGTCCTGGGGCGACAGGACGGCACCGGTCAGGTCCTTCAAGCCTTGCAGGCGGATGCGTTGTGCCAGGTCATGGCGGCTGACGGCGATCCCGGCGGTGATATCGCCATGCCCGCTGAGGTACTTGGTGGCCGAATGCACCACCACATCGGCGCCCATTTCCAGCGGGCGTTGCAGGTACGGGGTGCAGTAGGTGTTATCGATGACCACAGTAATGTTGGGTTGCTGGTGAGCGATCTTGGCCACGGCGGCAATGTCGATCAATTGCAGGTTGGGGTTGGCCGGGGTTTCGCAGTAGATCATGCGGGTCGCGGGGGAGAGTGCGGCGCGCAGGGCGTCGAGGTCCGACAGGTCGACATGGCGCACCTTGACGCCGAACTGGCCGATGCCATGGTGCAGCAGGGAGAAAGTGCAGCCGTACAAGGTCTGGCTGACGATCACCTCATCGCCGGGGCGCAGCAGGGTCCAGAAGGTCGCGGCAATCGCGCCCATGCCGGAACTGAATGCCACTGCTGCCTCGCCGCCCTCCAGGGTGGCCATGCGTGACTCCAGCAGCGCCAGGGTCGGGTTGGAAATGCGCGTGTAGAAGTGCCCGCTTTCTTCACCGGCAAAACACCCCGCGCCGTATTCGGCGGTCGGGAAGGCAAAGGTCGCCGACAGGTAGATCGGCGGCACCAGGGCCCCGTGATGGTCTTGCGCATCGTAGCCGTAGTGAATGGCGCGGGTAGAAAAGCCGAATGTATTGTGTTTATTGTGCATGTCGGACGCTCCTTATTTCCTACAATGCTATGCTCATAACCGAGGCCGAACGTTGCCTACTTTGCCGAGAAAAACCGCTGGCGAAGGATGAAGTCCCATAAAAATAACAATTTGAGGCAAGACATGCCCAGCAGCCTGGACCGTACCGACAAAGCCCTGTTAAACGCCCTGCAAGGCAACGCGCGCCTGACCGTTGCCGAACTGGCCGAGCGCGTTTCCCTGACCACCTCGCCGTGCTGGCGCCGGATCAAGAACCTGGAAGACAGCGGCGTGATCGGCGGCTACCAGGCGATTCTCTCGCCCAAGGCCCTGGGCTATGGGGTCACGGCGTTTGTCAGCATCATGATGGACACCCACTCCAAGGAAATCGCCCGGGCGTTTGAACAGCGGTTGCTGGACATCCCGGAAATCGTCGCCTGCCATAACGTGTCCGGGCGCTATGATTTTTTGCTGGAAGTGGTGGCCAAGGACCTGGAGTCCTTCGGCGAATTTGCCCGGGAGGTGTTGCAGACATTGCCGTGTGTGAAGGAAATCTATTCGAGCTTTTCCTACAAGTCGGTCAGGCCGTTGCGGGTGATTCCGTTGCCGGGGTGATGACGGTCTTTGTTTGAAACAACCAGCCTGCGCGTCGCTGTTTCCCATAACAAATGCAGACTTTTCGTGATACCGCAGCCAGCCAGGCTCCTTCAAGGTTCGGCCGGTAGAGCGCACGCAACGGTGCCTCTCGGATCTGAAACGACCCAGGAGCCAGAGCCATGTCGACCCCCGCAATGCAAGGAAGTCCACTGTTCCAGACGATTGATCAGTTTCGCCATCGCGATGATCGTGGCAATGGCATCCAGCACAATGGGCTGGCGTCCAAGACCACGGGGGATGCGGCCAAGTCGCTGTGGCGTTCCAGTTCGGGCTGGCCGGACACGAACGCTGATGGCACGCGCTTGGTTTCCTACGAGTTCCGCGCCCCGCCCGCCGACCCCAAGCAGGTTTGGCAGAACAAGACCGGGTTCAGCCATATCCTCGAGAACCAGAGGCAGCAGACCCGGCGCAGCCTTGAGTCGATTGCAGATGTGGCGAACGTGAAGTTCAGCGAAGGGCCCAGGACGGCAAAAAGCGAAGGGCATATCAGCATTGGCAACTATGGGCAAAAGGTCGACCGCAACGGCCGTTCCCAGAGCGGTAACCCCCATGCGGTGCTGCCGGGCAGTGGCCGTGGGGGTGAGGTGTGGTTTGTAAACACGCCTGAGGAGCACAGCGTTGCCAACGCAGCCCTTGGCGATGCCGGCCGGCACACGATTGTCCATGAACTGGGGCATGCGATGGGGTTACAGCATCCTGGGCGCTATGACGGCAGCTTCACGCGCAACCAACTCGACTCCCACGAAGATTCGCAAAGCCACACCGGCATGAGCTACAGGGGCGAGCGCACCGCCTACATGCGGCATGACGGCTTTCGTTCATCGGCGCCACAATTGGACGATATAACGGCTTACCAGTCCCGATATGGCGCCAATCTCAAGACGCGCAATGACGACACCACCTACGGTTTCAACTCCAATACCCAGCGTGACTTCCTGAGTATCCACCGCAAGAACGACAAGATGGTCGCTGCTATTTGGGATGGCGGCGGGACCGACACGCTGGACTTTTCGGGTTATGAGCAGGACCAGAAAATCAGCCTCAAGGCGGGGACGTTTTCCGATGTGGGTGGCCTTAAAGGCAACGTTTGCATTGCTTATGGCGTCACGATCGAGCATGCCACGGGTGGCAAAGGCAACGATTGCCTGGTGGGCAACGCAGCGAATAACCAGTTGCGCGGTGGTGACGGGAACGATGTGCTCTACGGCGCTGAAGGTGCCGACACGCTGTGGGGCGGCAAGGGCAACGACACCTTCGTCTATGGAAAAATCAACGAGTCCAATGCTGCGGCACCGGACCGGGTCCAGGACTTTGTCAGTGGCCAGGACAAAGTCGATGTGTCAGGGATCACCGCGCAGTTGGGCGGCAGACCGTTGCAGTTTGTCAGCAGGTTTTCTGGGGCGAGCGGCGAAGCCATCGTCAGTTATGACCGCCAGTCGAACATGAGCACGTTGCAGATTGCTGGAAAGCCTACCGAGGCGCCCTTCCTGCTGCAGGTGCAGGGAGAGTTGCGGCGCAGCGATATTGTGAGCTGACTGCTAGAGGTGGCCAAGGGCGGCGGCCCAGTCCTGGCTGTTCAAGACGCCCAGTACCTTGAGCTTGCCGTTGGTGCCGACCCGGACAAACAGCGAGCTGCCGTATTCGGCACCGTCGGCGTGGGGGTAGCCCAGCACCCGCTCCAGGTCGCCGATGCATTCGCTATGGGTGACCAGCAACAGGTTGCGCCCGGCAATCTTGCGTGCCGGCAGGTCATGCGCGAGGGCGGTGCCACACAAGGTCAAGCGGTCGGGTAACACGTGGACGTCGCCGAACATGAACTGCGAAGTTTGCAAGGTACGCGTGGTGGGGCTGCTCAACACGTCGCTGTGGGACATGCCCAGGGTATGGAATGCGCTACCCACCGCCACTGCCGAGACACTGCCGGGGCGGGTCAAGCCATCGACAGGGCCCAGGCACGGATTGCTGGAGCGGTCGCAGCGTTCTTCATGGCGCACCAGCACGATCAGGTTGCCACTGCGCCAGGCTGCCAGGGCCCCTGAAGTGACCAGACGATTGTCGACGCCCAGGTTCTGCGGCGTGGTGGGCCAGAGCATGGCGCCCATCACTACAAGGCTCAGGGCGATCAGCGCACCGAAACGCAGCCCTGACTGCCTGAGGGTTTTCGCCCGGCGTTCATCCGGGCAATTCATTTCAACCACGCTCTCCACCCTGGCACCTGAGGTACAGCTGTTTGTGTTGCCGGGCAATGTAGGGGCAGGGGCGTGGTCGGCCAGTGAAATCGATGTGAAAAAATTGCCTTGGCGGTCACGGTCTTTCGCACATTCATCTTAAAAAATACTGTACATATATACAGTCATATCCTACAGTCCATCCCAGGTGAACGGATTTCACCGCGCACCGACGCCACAATTTTTTAACTATGGATGGATAAAAAATGAAATCGAAAAAAGCCTTTATGCTGGGCGCGGCCATGGCGGCCTCCTGCTTCGTTTCGGCCTTTGCCCTGGCCGAGCAGTACCCTTCGCAAGCCCCCGCCAAACTGTCCGCCCAGGCGGTCAAGCAAGCGGTGGACCAAGCGCTCAAAGTGGGGGGCAAGGTTGAGTCCTCGAAGCTTTCGGCCGAACTTACGCAAAAACTCAAGGCGGCCAAGGCGGGTAAGGCCAAGGCGCTGGCAAGCAAGGCCGCAGCCAGCAGCGCGCCGGTGGACACGCGGGTTGATGAGCTGAAAAAACCTGGCGAGAAGCAGTTGCAAGGTGCAGCGATTGCCGCTTTCACTCCCTTGTTCCCAACCCTGGATATCAACACCCTGTACACCGTCAGCGGTGTGGAAACCGGGGCGCAAGTGGCCTACCACTTCAACCTCGCGCAAAGCGCGCGCATCCAGGTTCAGCTGCTGAACCAGAGCGCCGGTACCGATATGTCGTTGAGCCTGTTCCATGACGACGGCCAGGGTAACCTGACGCTGGCGGGCACCTCTGATAACGCCGGCAGCGCCGATGAATACCTCAACGGCGTGATGCCTGCCGGCGATTACTACTGGTACATGGTGGCCAACACCGCGAGCAATTCGCAGTTCAGTTTTGGCGTGGCGGTGGACAGCAACATCGACGCCTTCGAGCCCAACGACACCGCGCAAACCGCGTTCGCCTTGCCAGACGCGCTGAACCAGGTGGCCGGCAACCTCGACAGCGTCAACGATGTCGATTACTTCGACTTCACCGCGCTGCGCGGCCAGGGCGTGGGCATGTTCCTTGGCGATGACGGCGCGGGCACCCGCAACCAGTGGATTTTCGAGCGCTTCGATGGCAATAACTGGGTGGTGATCCAGCCAAACAACACCTCCACGTACCCCAACCTCACGCCTGGCTATACCGTCAAGGTGCGGGTGCGGGCCAACCCGGCAGTGGCGCTCAACCCGCAGGCGCGATACATCTTGTCCTTTGGCTCGGCACCACGACTGAACCAGAACAATGTGAATGGCGACAACGTGGTGCGCATTCCCAGTTCGATCATGCAACTGGCCACCCAGGCCTCCCGTAGCCTGAGCTGGAGCACCCAATGGTCGGACAGCACCGGTGAGCCGCTGCGCGGCGTGACCCCGGTGCTGCGGGTCGACAAACGCTTCGATAACACCATCAACTACCACTGGGTCGACTACGAGGCCAAGACCGGTATCACCGGCGCAGCCTCCGGCAACGTCGACCTGGGCACCTGCTCCGGCGATCTGAATGTGGTCTACCCGGACAGCTCGTCCGGCCAGACGTACAACTGGCGGACCTGGTTCAACATGGGCGGCTGGCGCATCGAGCTCAAGGAGTTCCCGGGTGTTGGTGTAGGCGGCAATATCACGCAGTACGTAAGCCTGGGGCATATCTGCAGCCAGACCATCGTGCGCTAACCAGAAAGCGGCTTGCCGGCGCCCGCCGGCAAGCCAGCTTCTACAGGGCCAGTTTCAGCGGCAAGCGGGCCATGCTGGTGTTCTTCAGCGAGCCCAGGTACAGCCATTCACCGTGTTCGCGGGCGCTGGTAATGGGTGAGTAGTTGCCCGCGCTACCATCCTGCAGGTTGGCGACCACCTGGCCATGCACATCCAACCCCAGCACAAAGGCTTTGCGCTCGATGGGCTTGGGCACCACCATCAGCGCCCGCACCATCATCTTGCGTATCGCGGGGTAACCGGCCAAGCCATCGAGCAGGGGGTTACGCGGCGAATACAGCGCCACCCAGAACCGATCCCGGCCGTTGAAGGTGAGGTTGTCCGGCAGCCCCGGCAGGTTGTCGATAAACAGATCGTGGGTGCCAGCCTTGTCGCCCTTGAGCCAAAAGCGGCTGATGCGATAGGCCCCGGTTTCATTGACCAGCACATAGCTTTCATCCGGCCCCAGCGCCACGCCGTTGGCAAATTGCAGGTGGTCCAGCAGCACCTCGGTCTGGCCGTTGCTGAAGTCATAACGCAACAACCGGCCATCGCCCCCGTGCTCGATCACCGCTTCACCATCCTGGCCATAGCCCCAGCGGCTCGACGCGTCGCTGAAGTAGGCGTAGCGCCCGGCAGCATCCACCGTTACATCATCGGTAAAGCCGAAGGGCAGGCCATTGGCACTGGTGCTCAGGGTGCTCAGTTGGCGCTGGCCGTCCAATGCCAGCAGGCCCTTGACCCCATCGGCAATGATCAGGCGCCCGTCCGGATGCTGCGCCAGGCCCAGCGGGCGGCCGCCGGTGTTGACCAGCACGTCCAGGGTGTTGCTGTCTGGCGCGGTGCGGATGATTCGCCCGTCATGCAGGCCGGTAACCAGTAAACCCTGGGCATCCACCAGCAACGCCTCGGGCCCGGCGATGCCCTGGGCGCCAACCCGCTGGACATCCTTCAGGCGCTGGTTTTCGCTGTAGGGCCCATCCCGCATGGATGGCGCCTTGGGCGCAGCCCAATTGACTGGCTGCACCTCGGTGGGCATCAGCAGCAAAAAGGCGGCGACAAGGATCAACACCAGCAACAGCAGATGACGGATTGTTTGGCTCATGGTGCTTCCCGCGGGTCTTTGGAGGAGGGTGTGGCGGGCTCCCAGTGCAACGTGCCGAACAGATAGTCCATCAGCGGCAGCACGATGTTGAAGTTGCGCCCTTGCATCAACTCACGGCGGTGATGCAGTGCGTGCAGCTGGTGCATGTGCCGGATCCACGGCAAGCGGGCCAGGGGATGCGCGGCAGGCAGGTGCTCGCAGGCGTGGAAGGTTTCGTAGAGCAGGTAACCGAGGATCATGCACCCGGCGAACAACCCGGCGACGTTGGGGTTGAACTGCTTGAGCAGCCACCAGGCGGGGAGGGTGATGGCCAGGCTGTGGAGGACGATCAACCAGGCCGGAAACAGGATCACCCGCCAGTCCCTGGGGCTGTCATAGGTCATATGGCCGGGGGTGAAAAAGCTGTGGTGGTCGCCGGTATGGCGCGCATAGAACAGCTTGGCGAGGCCGTGTTTATGATGGCCGAGGTGACGGTGGACGAGGTAGATGCACAGATTGAAAAACACCAGTGTCAGGGGAATGGTCAGCCATTCCCAGGCCTGGATGTGCTGGGTGCTGCCCCAGGCCAGGAGGATGCAGGACAAACCGTAGATCAGCACAAAACCGGCATGCAGCCACGGGTTGTAGCGCGGATGGACCGCGGCACGGTAGCGGTGGCGAAAGGCCTCGGTGGGATGGGTCATGGCGCAGCCTGTTGTATTTTTTATTGGTGAGTGAGCTTAGCCCGGCCTGCCGATTTTGCGAACTGAGCTTGCCCCTGTAGGAGCCGGCTTGCCGGCGATGGCGCCAGCCAGAACACCCACAACGTCAAATAATGCCCCGTCATCGTGAAAGACCATCGCCGGCAAGCCGGCTCCTACAGGGAAAGCGCAAGGGGCTTGCGCCAGCCTCATTTCCTTGTTAGCTTCTGGCAAAATGTTAACGATAACATTTGCTCTAAAAATAAAAACAAAACAGAGACCCACGCCATGAAAATGCTTCGCAAAACCCTGTGTTTGTTGGCTTTAAGCATCTCCACCGTCGCCCTGGCCGACACCAAACCTGCCCCCATGCGCATCGGCGCATCCTTCCAGGAAATCAACAACCCGTACTTCGTCACCATGAAAGACGCCCTGCAAGAAGCGGCGGCGACCATCGGTGCGCAATTGATCATCACCGATGCCCGCCACGATGTGTCCAAGCAAGTCAGTGACGTCGAGGACATGCTGCAAAAGGGCATCGACATCCTGCTGATCAACCCCACGGATTCGGTTGGCGTGCAGTCCGCCGTCAAGTCGGCCCACGCAGCAGGTGTCGTAGTGGTGGCGGTGGATGCCCAGGCCGATGGCCCGCTGGATTCCTTCGTCGGCTCAAAGAACTTCGACGCCGGTTTCCAGGCCTGTGAATACCTGGCCAAGAACATCGGTGACAAAGGCAATATCGCGATCCTCGACGGCATTGCCGTGGTGCCGATCCTGGAGCGGGTCCGCGGCTGCAAGGAGGCCGTGGCCAAGCATCCGGATATCAAGATCGTCAGCATCCAGAACGGCAAGCAAGAGCGTGACCAGGCGCTGACCGTCACCGAAAACATGCTCCAGGCCCAGCCCACCCTCAAGGGGATTTTCAGCGTCAATGACAACGGCTCCCTCGGCGCACTGTCGGCCATCGAGGCCAGCGGCATGGACGTCAAGCTGGTCAGCGTCGATGGTGCGCCGGAAGCGATCAAGGCCATCCTCAAGCCGGGCAGCAAGTTCATCGCCACCTCGGCGCAGTACCCGCGCGACCAGATCCGCCTGGCCCTGGGCATTGCCCTGGCCAAGAAGTGGGGCTCACACGTGCCCGCCAGTATCCCGGTGGATATCGCCCTGATCGACCAGGCCAAGGCCAAGGACTTCAGCTGGTAAACCGTCCACGCCCCGCGTCAATCGTGGGGCGCGGGGCTCCCTTCTGAACGAGAGGTCGGCGGCATGAGCAGTCTTTTGCAACTGGAAAACATCTGTAAACGCTACCCCGGGGTGCAGGCCCTCAAGTCCATCAACCTGCAAGTGGAGCGTGGCGAGATTCATGCCTTGCTCGGGGAAAATGGCGCGGGTAAATCGACCCTGATGAAAATCCTCGGCGGGGTCGAGCACCAGGACGAAGGGCGCATCCTGATCGATGGCCAGGCGCAGCAGTTCGCGACCTATCGTGATGCGATTGCCGCCGGCATCGGCATTGTGTTCCAGGAGTTCAGCCTGATTCCCTACCTCACGGCGGTAGAAAACATCTTCCTCGGCCATGAACTGAACAACCGCTTCGGCCTGCTGCGCAAGCGCGATATGCAGCAAGCCGCCCAGGCACTGTTCCAACGGCTTGGGGTGAGCATCGACCTGCAATGCCCGGTCAAGCACCTGAGCGTGGCCGAGCAGCAGTTTGTCGAGATCGCCAAGGCCCTGGCCCTGGATGCGCGGCTGCTGGTGCTCGATGAACCCACCGCGACCCTCACGCCAAGCGAGGCCGAACTGCTGTTCGAGATCATGCGCGAACTCAAGCGCCAGGGTGTGGCGGTGATTTTCATCTCCCATCACCTGGAAGAAATTTTCCAGGTGTGCGACCGCATCAGCGTGTTGCGCGACGGCGGCAATGCCGGCGTCACCGACGTGGCCGACAGCGACATCGACCGCTTGGTGGAAATGATGGTCGGCCGGCGCCTGGAGTGCAGTTTCCCAGCCAAACCCAGCACCGAGCGCGGGCCATTGCTGCTGGAGGTCAAGGACATCCAGCTCAAGCGCAATGGCCCGCACAATAGCTTCCAACTGCACCAGGGCGAGATCCTCGGTTTTGCCGGGCTGGTCGGCTCGGGCCGCACCGAGCTGGCCCTGGGCATGATGGGCGCGCTGGCGTCGGTGACCAAGGACGTCTGGCTGCGCGGGGTAAAGGTCAGCCTCGACGACCCGGCCCAGGCCCTGGCCCATGGGATCGGCCTGTTGCCGGAAAGCCGCAAGAGCGAGGGCCTGATCACCGATTTCAGCATTCGTGAAAACATCTCCATCAACAACCTGCACAAGTACCAGGGCGCCAGCGGCCTGATCGACAAGGGCAAGGAGTGCGCCAGTGTCGATGAGCTGATGCAGCAGCTGTCGATCAAGGCACCGAGCGGCGAAAGCCGGGTATTCAACCTCAGTGGCGGCAACCAGCAAAAAGTGGTGATCGCGCGCTGGATCAACCATCACTGCGACGTGCTGGTATTCGACGAACCCACCCGTGGCATCGACGTCGGCGCCAAGGCGCAGATCTACGCGCTGATGCGCAAACTCACCGAGCAAGGCTACGCAATCATCATGATTTCCTCCGAACTGCCGGAAATCATCGGCATGTGCGACCGCGTCGCCGTGTTCCACAAGGGCGCCATCGTCAAGGTACTGGAAGCGTCTGCCGTCAACCCACAAGAGGTCATGCGCCATGCAACAGGGGGCTCAAGTGAATACGTCCATTAACCGCGCAGGCACCCAGGGGCTACGCCCGAACCTGGCGCGGCTGGTGCGCTCGCCGGCGTTTTATCCGTTTATCGGGCTGTTGCTGGTCACGGCGGTGATGATCGTGGCCAGCGACAACTTCCTCACCGCCAGCAACCTGTCCAACATCGCCCGCCAGGTGTCGATCAACGCGATCATCGCGGTGGGCATGACCTGCGTGATCCTCACCGGTGGCATCGACTTGTCGGTGGGGCCGGTGATGGCCTTGTCCGGCACCTTGACCGCCGGGCTGATGGTCGCGGGCCTGCCGCCGGGCCTGGCGATTGGCGCCGGGCTGCTGATTGGCGTGGCGTTTGGTATCGGCAACGGGTTGTTCGTGGCGTACCTGCATATGCCGCCGATCATCGTCACCCTGGCGACCATGGGCATCGCCCGGGGTTTTGGCCTGATGTACACCGATGGCTACCCGATTTCCGGGCTGCCGGAGTGGTTCGGCTTCTTTGGTCGCGCCAGCCTGCTGGGGATCCAGGTGCCGATCCTGATCATGCTGGTCACCTACCTCGTGGCCTATGTGCTGCTGCAACACACGCGCATCGGTCGCTACATCTACGCCATTGGCGGCAACGAAGAAGCGGTGCGCCTGTCCGGGGTGCGCGCGGCGCGTTTCAAATTGCTGGTGTATGGCATCAGCGGCTTGACCGCAGCGATTGCCGGGCTGGTGCTGACCTCACGCCTGATGAGCGGCCAGCCCAACGCCGGCATCGGTTTTGAGCTGGATGCGATTGCCGCGGTGGTCCTGGGCGGTGCCTCGATTGCCGGTGGGCGCGGGGTGATTGTCGGCACCTTGCTTGGCGCCATGCTGCTGGGCGTGTTGAACAATGGCCTGAACATGCTCGGGGTCTCGCCCTATGTGCAGAGCGTGATCAAGGGCGCAATTATTTTGCTGGCGATCTTTATCAGCCGTCAGCGCCACAAGTAAAAAAACGCAGTACCTCAACGCGGCCGCCGTGGCCGCGACGGGCTCTCTCATCTTCAATAAAGGTCAGTACCTCATGGAAAAGCACAGCCAAATGCAAGCCGTCGTCTGCCACGGCCCCAAAGACTACCGCCTGGAGCGCATCAGCAAACCCCAGGCGCGGCCCAATGAACTGGTGATCCGCATTGCCGCCTGCGGGATCTGCGCCAGTGACTGCAAATGCCACTCGGGCGCGGCGATGTTCTGGGGCGGCGACAACCCGTGGGTCAAGGCGCCGGTGGTGCCGGGGCACGAGTTTTTCGGCTATGTGGAGCAAGTGGGCGAGGGCGCCGAGGAACACTTCGAGGTCAAGGTCGGCGACAAGGTGATCGCCGAGCAGATCGTGCCCTGTGGCAAGTGCCGCTTCTGCAAGTCCGGCAAGTACTGGATGTGCGAGGTGCACAACATCTTCGGCTTCCAGCGCGAAGTGGCCGAAGGCGGCATGGCCCAGTACATGCGCATCCCCAAGACCGCCATCGTGCACAAGATTCCCGAGGCGGTGTCCCTGGAGGATTCGGCGTTGATCGAGCCCATGGCCTGCGCGATCCATACGGTCAACCGTGGCGACCTGCAACTCGATGACGTGGTGGTGATTGCCGGCGCCGGTACCCTGGGCCTGTGCATGGTGCAGGTGGCCGCGCTGAAGACCCCGAAAAAACTGGTGGTGATCGACATGGTCGACGAACGCCTGGCGTTGGCGAAAAAATACGGCGCCGATGTAGTGATCAACCCCGCCCGGGACGACGCCCGCGCGATCATCAATGGCCTGACCGACAACTACGGCTGCGACGTGTATATCGAGACCACCGGCGTGCCGGCCGGCGTGACCCAGGGCCTGGAGTTGATCCGCAAGCTGGGGCGTTTTGTCGAGTTCAGCGTGTTCGGCGCCGAGACCAGTGCCGACTGGTCAATCATTGGCGACCGCAAGGAACTGGACGTACGCGGCGCGCACCTGGGGCCGTATTGCTACCCGGTGGCCATCGACCTGTTCGAGCGTGGCCTGGTGACGTCCAAGGGCATCGTCACCCATGACTTTCCGCTGGATAACTGGGCCGAAGCGTTCGACCTGGCCAACTCGGTGAAGTCGATCAAGGTGCTGCTCAAGCCGGGGCAATGAGTATGAAATACGTGATTGGCGTGGACATTGGCACCCAGAGCACCAAGGCGCTGTTAGTGGATGGCGAGGGGCGGATCATCGCCCAGCACAGCGAGGGCTATCGCGTGGACACGCCAAAAGTGCGCTGGGCCGAGCAATGGCCACAGGTCTGGCTGGATGCAGTGCAGGCCTGTGTGGCCGAGTGCATGGGCAAGGCCGGGGTCGCCAAAGAACAGGTCAAGGCGCTGTGCATCAGCAGCCTGTACGGCGGCTCGGGGATAGCCGTGGATGGCGCCATGAAACCGTTGCACCCCTGCCTGATCTGGATGGACCGCCGCGCCGGCGAACAGGTGGCCTGGGTGCGCGAGCAGGTCGACCTGGAGCGCCTGTTCGCGGTCACCGGCAACTCGCTGGACAGCTACTACGGTTTCACCAAAATGCTCTGGCTCAAGCAGCACCAGCCCGAGGTCTGGGCCAACACCCGCTACCTGTTGCCGCCCAACAGCTACATCAATTACTGCCTGACCGGTGAGGTGGCGGTGGATCACAGCAGCGCCGGCAATATCGGCGGGGTCTACGACGTGGTGGCGCGCGGCTGGTCGGCCGAGATGCTGGCGGCGCTGGATATCCCGTTGGCGATGATGCCCGAGCGCCTGCTGTATTCGGGCGAAGTGGTGGGCGGCCTGCTGCCGGAATGGGCACAACGCCTGGGCCTGGCGGCGGGCATGCCGGTGCTGGCCGGGGGCGTCGATGCGGCCATGGCGACCCTGGCGGCCGGTGTCACCCAGCCGGGCAACCACGTGGCGATGATCGGCACCAGCATGTGCTGGGGCTACCTCAACCAGCAGGTGGATGCCCGGCATGGCCTGGTGAGCATGCCCCATGTCTACAACGGCCAGCAGGACCTGTACATCTTTGGCGGCGCGATTACCGCCGGGGCCTCGGTGAGCTGGTTTCGCGAGCAGTTCTGCCAGGCCGAGGAGCAACAGGCGCGGGACACCGGCCAGGACAGCCTGTGGCTGCTGGAACAGAGCGCGCGCCAGATCCCGGCGGGCAGTGAAGGGCTGTTGTTTTTGCCGTACCTGATGGGTGAGCGCAGCCCGGTGTGGGATGACCAGGCCAGCGGCAGTTTTGTCGGCCTGAACCTGTATCACAGCCGCATCCACCTGTACCGCGCGGTGCTCGAAGGCGTGAGTTTTGCCCTGCGGCACAACATCGAGGCGGGCATGCGCGGCGCCCATTCACTGGACCCTCGGCTGATCGTGGTGGGTGGCGCGAGCCATTCGGATTTGTGGATGCAGATTATCGCGGATGTCACCCGTTACCCGGTGTACACCATCGTCCAGGAAGTGGAGGCGGCGCTGGGCGCGGCGTTGTTGGCGGCGTATGCGGTGGGGTTGGTGGACGAGGGGCAGATGGCGCAGGGGTGGGTGCAGTTGGAGCTGCGGGCTGAGCCTGGGGCTGAGAATGTACAGGCGTATGACCGGGCGTTTGCGGACTACCTGAAGCTGTATCCGGCACTCAAGCCGGTGATGCACAGCCTGCAAACGAGTTAAGTGAACACGGACCAAAATGTGAGAGCTGGCTTGCCTGCGATAGCGGTGTATCGGTCACCAATGTGTTGGCGCACACGCCGCCATCGCCGGCAAGCCAGCTCCCACATGAGCTCTCTATTGCTTTGGGATATTCATTGATGACCACCACCTTCGATTTCACCCACCAACGCATCCTCGTCACCGGCGCCACCAGCGGCATTGGCCGGGAAATCGCCCTGCAACTGATCGCCAGCGGCGCCCAGGTCTGCGCCATCGGCCGTGACGCCCAGGCCCTGTCCCTATTGGGCTGTGAAACCCTGTGCCTGGACATCGCCAACAGCGCCGCCCTGGACCTGGCCCTGAAGGACCTGCCGCCGATGCACGGCCTGGTCAATTGCGCCGGGATCTCGCGCCTGGAACCGGCAGCGGCGATCAGCAGCGCCGCCTTCGACCACGTGATGAACGTCAACGCCCGCGCCGCCGCGCAAGTCGCCAGCCGGGTGGCGGCGGCGATGATTGCGGCAGGTATCGCCGGCAGTATCGTCAACGTCTCCAGCCAGGCCTCGCTGGTGGCGCTGGACGATCATCTGGGCTATTGCGCGTCCAAGGCCGCCCTGGATGCGATCACCCGTGTGCAATGTGCCGAATGGGGACGTTTCGGGATCCGGGTCAACAGCGTCAACCCCACCGTGACCCTCACGCCCATGGCGCAACAGGCCTGGGCCGACCCGGCCAAGCGCGACCCGGCCCTGGCGGCGATTCCCCTGGGGCGCTTTGCCCAACCCCGGGAAGTGGCGTTGCCGGTGCTGTTTTTGTTGAGTGACGCGGCGAGCATGATCAGCGGGGTCAGCCTGCCGATCGATGGCGGCTACACCAGCCGCTAGCCGTTCTCCAACTTGCCGGCGATCACCACCTTGTCCCGGGGTTTGTACGGGTCTTGCAGGCGGTCGAGCAACAGGCGCACCGCACTGCAGCCGGCCAGCGACGCATCGTGGGCCACGCAGGCAATCGGCACGCCGAAGATATCGGCAAACGGCAGGCGGTCGATGCCGCAGATGGTCAGGCTGTCGTGGGGGATATTGTGCATGCGCAAGGCGCGCAGGGCGCCCAGGGTGATCAACTGGTTGAAGCCCATGATCGCATCCGGCGCGCAGTGGGCGGCCAGGTAGTCGAGGGTGTGCAGGTAGGAGGGCATCAAGGTGTAGTCGCCGGCGCACACTTGGACCTGCACCTGGGGATGCTCGGCGAGCACTTCGCGCAGGCCCTTGAGGCGCTCTACGGTGATGCGCGAATGCTCGGGCCCGGTCAGCACCAGCAGGCGCTTGAGCGCGGGGTTGTGGCGCAACAGGTACTGCGCGGCCTCGATCCCGCTGTGGTAGTTGTCCAGCACCACGCGGCTGAACGGGCTGTCGTGGATCGTGCGGTCGAGCAGCACCACCGGGGTCTTGCCGTTGCCCAGGCGCTCCAGGTAATCGGGCTGGTAGTCGGGCTCGTCGGAGACCGGCGAGAGGATGATCCCCGCCACGCGATAACCGAGCAGGGTGTCCACGGCCTTGCTTTCCAATTCCTCCAGCTCGTCGGTGTCCACCAGCATGATGGTGTAGCCGTGCTTTTTCGCCTCGCGGGAAATCGCCTTGATCATTTCGCTGTAGAACGGGTTGTCCACTGACGCGGTGATCACCCCGATGATCAGGCTTTCGCTGCGCTTGAGACCGCGGGCGAAGGCGTTGGGCACGTAGTCCAGCTCGCGCGCCACCTCAAGGATCCGCGCCAGGGTGGCGGGCTTGACCAGGTCGGGTTTGCTCAACGCCCGCGACACCGTGATGGTGGTCATATTGACCCGTTTGGCGATGTCGCTGATGGTGACGGATTTTTTCTTGTTCATCGGCAGGTGGGACCAGGAGAAAACATCAGGAGGCTAACATGGGCACCGGTTCAAAGCACCGGATCCCAACGCTGTGACCAATCGCTCTCGGCCTTGACCACCCCGCGCAGCAGCACCAGGGCCTGTTGCAGGATCGCCGAATCACGCTCGCGCGAGTACACAAGGTAAGTCGGGAAACTGAACTCCGGGGCCTTGGGCACGCGCTCCATCACTCCGCTTTCAAGGTAACTCTGCACCACCCGCGTGCGGAAATAACCGCTGCCGCCATTCTCCAGGATGTACTGCAAGGCCAGCGGCCCGAGGTTGAAACTCACGGCGGCGCGGGCCTTGTCCGGCAGGGCGGCGTCGTGTTGCTGGCGAAAGCCCGGGCCCCAGTCGATATACACATAGGGATCGGGACGGCTGGCCAGGCGCACCAGGATCAGTTTCTCCTCCAGCACCTGCTCCACCTGCAACCCCGGCCAGTACTGCGGCTGGAACACCAGCGCGGCGTCCAGCACGCCCAACTCCAGCTGGCGCAACAGGTATTCACCGTCACGCACTTCGGTGCGCAGCGCATGGCTGGGGATGTGTTCGCGCAGGGCCTTGGCCCAACCGAGCATCAACGGGTTGCACAGGCTGACTTCGCCGCCGATATGCAACACATTGCGATAACCCTCGGGCAACGGCAGGTCGCGGCGCGCCGCTTCCCAGGTTTGCACCAGTTGATTGGCATACACCACAAACGCCTCGCCATCGGCCGTCAACCGCGCCCCGGCGCGGTTGCGCACAAACAGGGTGCTGTCGAGCTGGCTTTCGAGCTTTTGCACGCGAGCGGTGATGGCGGTCTGGGTGACGTGCAGCTTCTCGGCGGCTGCGGCCAGGCTGCCGCAGCGGGTGATTTCGAGGAAAGTGCGTGCCAGTTCGATGTCCATGTCGGCTCCGGAGGGGGTGGAGGGGCATTGTAGTGTGACAATCGCAGATCGGTCTGTGAAATGCGCTTCAATGTGGGAGCTGGCTTGGCTTGGCTGCAATGGGCATGAGTATCTACGCCGCTCGCACGTTTGGGTGTGTGTACATATCCGTTGCTGCGGTCATGGCCACTTAGGGTTCCGCCCTTACGGCGGCTCACTTTGGAAAAGCCCCAAAGTAAGCAAAGGGCTCTTGCCCCACCACTCGGCACCTCGCCTAGGCTCGGTGTGCCCGTCATCCGACATTGATTTGGGGGGCCGCCGCGATGGGCCATCCCTGGCCCAGCGCGGCTAACCCGGCGTCCTGCCGGGTTACCCCCCAAATCAATATCGGATGACGGCCAGCGTGGTTTAACGGGGCGCTTAAGATCAAAATCACAAGCAAAGCGAGGCGGCCTGACAGCCGACCTGGTTATCGAAGCGTGCACGTACCCCTGTAGGAGCGGGCTTGCCCGCGATGACGGCAGGTCTGCCAACAGATTCATCGACTGATACACCGCCATCGCAGGCAAGCCCGCTCCTACAGGGGAATGCAGCTTCGCGCTCTGGCTTTGCTGTTGCCCTGCTTTTGATCTGGCTTTTGATCTCAGGCGCCCCGTCAAACCACGATGGCCGCAGGCAGGTATTGCGCAGTGGGCACCCCGGCAGGATGCCGGGTTACCCCCCAAATCAATATCGGATGACGGCCAGCGTGGTTTGACGGGGCGCTTAAGATCAAAATCACAAGCAAAGCGAGGCGGCCTGACAGCCGACCTGATCGTCGAGGCGTACGCGTACCCTGTAGGAGCTGGCTTGCCTGCGATGACGGTAGGTCTGCCAACAGATTCATCGACTGATATACCGCCATCGCAGGCAAGCCAGCTCCTACAGGGGAATGCAGCTTCGCGCTCTGGCTTTGCTGTTGCCCTGCTTTTGATCTGGCTTTTGATCTCAGGCGCCCCGTCAAACCACGATGGCCGCAGGCAGGTATTGCGCAGTGGGCACCCCGGCAGGATGCCGGGGTAGCCGCGACACGGCCATGGATGGCCGATCGCGGCGGGCCCACGGAGCAATGCCTGACTGCGGGCATGCCGAGCCTAGGCGAGGCACCGAGTGGTGGGGCAAGAGCGTTTTGCTTACTTTTGCGCTCTTCAAAAGTGAGCCGCTGTAAGAGCGGAACCCTAAGTGGCCGTGACCGCAGCAACGGATATGTACACAACCCCAAGAACCATCAAAAAATTGTGTAGATACCCATGCGCATCGCAGCCAAGCCAGCCCCCCCATTTGCTTGGGAGTCAGCCCAAGTCTTTCGGCGCCTGCAAGTGCTGGGTCGGGAATGCCTGGGCGTATACCTGGCACACCCGCAACACCTGCTCATCGGCAAACCGCGCACCCACCACATGCAAGCCCACCGGCAATCCATTGGCCGCCAACCCGCACGGCACCGAGGCCGCCGGCTGCTGGGTGAGGTTGAACGGATAGCTGAACGGCGTCCACTCCATCCATTCGCCCAGCCCAGAGCCCGGTGGCACGTTATGCCCGGCGTCAAAAGCGGTGATCGGCAGCATCGGCGAGACCAGTAGGTCGTAGTGCTCATGGAACGCCGCCATGCGCGCCACCAATGCCGCCCGGGCTTCCAGGGCCGCGTTGAAGTCGCCCAGGCTGAGGCGTTCGCCCTGTTGCGCAATGCGCAGCAGGCCGGGGTCGAGCAGGTCGCACTGGGCGCCGCTAAACTGCCCGGTCAGGCGCGCCGCGCCGGCGAACCACAGGGTGTTGAACACCTCCAGCGGGTCGCTGAACCCCGGGTCGATCTGTTCCACATGCGCCCCGAGTTGCACCAGGCCCGCGACTGCCTGCGCGACCACCTTGGCCACCTGCGGGTCGACGTCCACGTAGCCAAAATCAGGGCTGTAGGCGATGCGCAGGCCCTTGAGGTCCGTGCCCGGCGTGAGCCATGGCGTGTTGCGCGGCGCGCCGATCAGGCCGTCACGGGCGTCCGGTTGGGCCACGGTTTGTAGCATCAGCACGGCATCTTCCACGGTGCGGGTCATCGGGCCCAGGTGCGAGAGGATCGTCATCGAGCTGGCCGGCCATTGCGGCACGTAGCCAAAGGTCGGCTTGATCCCGAAGGTGCCGGTAAAGGCGCAGGGAATGCGGATCGAGCCGCCGGCATCGCTGCCCTGGTGCAATACGCCAAGGTTCAGCGCCGCCGCCGCGCCCGCGCCGCCGGACGAACCACCGGCCGTGGTGCGCGTGTCCCAGGGGTTGCGGGTGATGCCGTACAGCGGGTTGTCGGTCACGCCTTTCCAGCCGAATTCCGGGGTGGTGGTCTTGCCCAGCAACACTGCACCGGCCTTGCGCATAAACGCCGAAAAAGGCGCATCGACGTCCCACGGCCCGGTGGCGGATGAGGTGCGTGAGCCCTTGCGCGTGGGCATGCCTGCCGTCAGGGTCAAATCCTTGATCGACGCTGGCACCCCGTCCAGCGCACCGCAGGGTTGGCCCTTGAACCAGCGCTGTTCCGAGGCCCGCGCGGCGTTCAAAGCGCCTTCGGGATCGACGTGGCAGTACGCGTTGACCGCCGGGTTGTAGCGCTCGATACGCAGCAACGTGTCTTCGGTCACTTCCACCGGCGACAGGCTTTTATCGCGGTAGCGTGCCAGCAGTTGCACGGCCGTCAGGTTGGCGATATCAGTCATGCCGCGGGACCTCCCTGGGCTGCGTTGACCATGGCCCGCAGCAACACCGCGCAGCCGGCGGCCAAATCATCCGGCGCGGCATTTTCGATTTCGTTGTGGCTGATGCCGCCTTCGCACGGCACAAAAATCATCCCGGCCGGGCCCAGTTCAGCGACAAAAATTGCGTCGTGCCCGGCGCCGCTGACAATGTCCATGTGGCTCAGGCCCAGCACCTGGGCGGCATCGCGCACGGCGTTGACGCAGGTGGGATGAAAGTCCAGCGGCGGGAAGTCGGCGGTGGGCGTCAGTTCATAGCTCAAGCCATGCTGCTGGGCTGTGGCCTCGATCACCTGGCGCACTTCATCGACCATGGCCTGCAGCTTGTCGGCATGCAGGTGGCGCAGGTCGATGGTCATCTGCACTTGGCCTGGGATCACGTTGCGCGAGCCCGGATGCAGGGTCAGGCAGCCGACCGTGCCGCAGGCGTGAGGTTGCTGTTGATGGGCAATGCGGTTGACCGCGCTGACCACCTGCGCGGCACCCACCAAAGCATCCTTGCGCAGGCGCATGGGCGTGGGGCCGGCGTGGGCCTCGACGCCGGTGAACGTCAGGTCGAACCACTTCTGGCCCAGGCAGCCCATGACCACGCCAAGGGTGATGGCCTGATCTTCCAGCACCGGGCCCTGCTCGATATGCGCCTCGAAATAGGCGCCCACCGGGTGCCCGAGTACCGCGCGCGGGCCGGCGTAGCCAATGCGCTGCAACTCGGCGCCCACCGACAGGCCTTGCTCGTCCTGCTTGTCGAGGGTCTCCTGCAGGTCGAATTTGCCGGCAAACACTCCCGAACCCATCATGCACGGCGGGAAGCGCGAGCCTTCTTCGTTGGTCCACACCACCACTTCAATCGGCGCTTGGGTCTGGATCTGCAAGTCATTCAGGGTGCGGATCACTTCCAGGCCGGCCATCACCCCATAGCAGCCGTCGAACTTGCCGCCGGTGGGCTGGGTGTCGATATGGCTGCCGGTCATCACCGGTGGCAGGTCCGGGTTAAGTCCGGCGCGGCGGGCAAAAATATTGCCGATCGCATCCACAGTGACGCTGCACCCGGCCGCCGTACACCACTGCACAAACAGGTCGCGGGCCTGGCGGTCGAGGTCGGTCAGGGCCAGGCGGCACACGCCGCCCTTGGCCGTGGCGCCGAGTTGGGCCAGGTCCATCAGCGACTGCCACAGGCGGTCGCGGTTGATCAGCGGGGCGTTGCTCTTGAGCGGTTGCGCAAAACTATTCATCAGCAGTCTCCGGTCAGGCACTCAGGGCCAGGTAGCGGTTCTTGATCGTCGGGTCGGCGCGAAAGGCCTCGGCGCTGCCTTCGTAGACCACGCGGCCCTGTTCGAGCACGTAGTGGCGGTCGGCAAGCTTGTCGCAGACCAACAGGTTCTGCTCCACCAGCAACACCGGCAGGCCGTCCTCCTTGATCTTGCGCAGGATCTTCACCAGTTCGTCGACGATCACCGGGGCCAGGCCTTCGGTGGGTTCGTCGAGGATCAGCAGCTTGGGATCGTTGAGCAGGGCGCGGGCGATGGCCAGCATCTGTTGTTCGCCCCCGGACAACGCATGGCCGGCGTTTTTGCGCCGCTCCTTGAGGCGCGGGAACATCGCGTACACGTCCTCCATCTGCCAACGGCTGGTCTTGCGCACGGCGATGCGCAGGTTTTCTTCCACCGTGAGCAGGCGGAAGATCCCGCGGTTCTCCGGCACCAGCGCCAGGCCCTGGCGGGCAATTTCAAAGATTTTCTGCCCCACCAGCGGTTTGCCGTTGAAGTGAATCTGCCCCTGGCGCGGGCAGATAATCCCCAGGATGCTGCGCAGGGTGGTGGTCTTGCCGGCGCCGTTACGGCCGAGCAGGGTCACCAGTTCGCCGGGGTTGACGGTCAGGGACACGCCCTCCAGGACGTGGCTCTTGTCGTAGTAGGAATGGATATTGTCGACGGTCAGCATCAGGCGGCCTCTCCCAGGTAAGCAGTGCGTACGCGTTCGTCGGCGCGCACGAATTCCGGTGTGCCTTCGACCAGGATCTGCCCGTGGCTCATCACCGTGATGCGTTGGCTGATGGACATGACGATGCTCATGTTGTGCTCGATCAGCAGCACCGTATGGTCACGGCCCAGGTCGCTGATCAGTTGGGTCATGATCGGGATGTCGTCGATGCCCATGCCCGAAGTGGGCTCGTCGAGCATCAACAGCTTGGGCTTGGAGCAGATCGACATGCCCACCTCCAGCACCCGTTGCTGGCCGTGGGACAGTTCACCGGCCAGGGTCTCGGCGCGGGCGGTGAGTTGCAGGCGCTCCAGGACCTGGTCGGCCATCTCCAGGTGTTCGCGCTGGCTATCCACCCGCCGCCAGAAGTTCAGGGCCCGTGCGCCGTCACGGCCCTGGGCGGCCAGGCGCAGGTTTTCGCGCACGCTGAGGTTCTGGAACAGGCTGGTGAGCTGGAACGAACGGGCCATGCCCAGGCCCACACGGCCGTGGGCCGGTTTGCGCATCAGGTTCTGGCCGTCGAAGTGGATTGCGCCTGCGGTGGCCTGGCGCTCGCCGGTCAGGCAGTGAAACAGGCTGGTCTTGCCGGCACCGTTGGGGCCGATGATGGTGTGGATGGTACCGGCCTCGACCTTGAGATTGACGCCGTTGACGGCATGGAAGGCGCCGTAGGCCAGTTCCAGGTCTTTGGTTTCCAACAGGATGCTCATAGCAGCTCCTCCTTGGTCACGGCGGCGGCCTTGCGGCTGCCACGCACACGTTCGAACAGCGCCGACAGGCCGCCCCACAAGCCTCCGCGCATAAAGATCACCACCAGGATCAGGATCACCCCCAGCAGCATCAGCCAGCGTGGCCACAGGTCGGAGAGAAAGTCCCCCAGCAGCACAATGGAGCCGGCGCCCAGCAATGAGCCGAACAGCGAGCCGGTGCCGCCGACGATGGTCATGATCAGGATGTTCTCCGACATCACCAGGTCGATATTGGACAGCGGCACAAAGTGCAGGAGCATGGCGTACAGCGCCCCGGCAATCCCGGTGACCGCGCCAGACAGCACAAACACCAGGATCTTGAAGTGGCGCGTGTCGTAGCCGATGGCCGAGGCGCGGGTTTCGTTTTCGCGGATCGCCATCAGCGTGCTGCCGAACGGTGACGCGATGACCCGGCGTGCGCCGATAAAGATCAGCAGGAACAGCACCGCGACAAAGCCATAGAACACCCGGGCGTCGGCCAGGGACAGCAGCACCGTGTCACCGATGCGGATTTCCGGGCGTGGCACACTGAGCAGGCCGTTGTCGCCGCCGGTCCAGTCGCTCAGGGTGTAGGCCAGGAAGTAGGCCATCTGGCTGAAGGCCAAGGTCAGCATCACGAAGTAGATGCCGGTGCGGCGGATCGCCAGGGCGCCCACCAGGAAGGCCAGGAACCCGCCGACCAGGGCCGCGCCGAGCAGCGCGCTGAACAGGCCCAGTTGCAGGTGGATCATCAGCAAGGCGGCGCAATAGGCACCGGCGCCGAAGAAGATGCCTTGGCCGAACGACAGCAGCCCGGTGTAGCCCAGCAACAGGTTGCAGGCCAGGGCGGCGAGGGCAAAGATCAGGATCTCGGTGGCCAGGGTCGCCGAGGGCAGGATCAACGGCAGGCCGATCAACACCGCCAGCACCCACAGCAACATGGCCCTGGATTGGGTCTTGGCGAACGGCAGGGGGTTTTTCTCACTCATCTCAAGCTCTCCCAAACAGGCCATAAGGGCGTACCAGAATCACCACGGCCATGGCGCCGTAGATCATCAGGCTCGCGCCTTGGGGCCACAGGGTGGTCATCAGGCTCTGCACCACGCCCACCAGCAGGCCGCCCACCAGGGCGCCGCCGAACGAACCCATGCCGCCGATCACCACCACCACGAAGGCGATGCCGAGGATCTCCGGGCCGACAAAGGGCTGGGCACCGCGCAACGGGGCAAACAGCACCCCGGCGATCCCGGCCAGGGCCACGCCAAGGGCGAAGGTCATGGAGAACAGGCGGAAAATATTGGTGCCCAGCAGGGATACCGTCTCGGTGCTTTCACTGCCGGCCCGCACCAGGGCGCCAAAGCGCGTGCGCTCCAGCAGCAGCCACAGGCCCAGGCCCACCAGCCCCGAGAACACAATCAAAAACAGGCGGTAGTAGGGGTACACGAAGTCGCCGACCACCAGTACCCCGCGCAGCAGTTCCGGCACGGCGACGCTCTTGCCCACCGGGCCCCAGATCATCACGCTGGCTTCCTGGATGATCAACGCAATGCCCAGGGTCACGAGGATCTGGAACATGTGCGGCAGGTGGTAGATGCGCTGGATCAATAATCGCTCGATCAGCCACGCCAGCGCGGCCACCACCAGCGGCGCGATCAGCAGGGCCAGCCAGAAGCTTTCGGTGAGGCTGACGACGGTGTAGCAGATGTACGCGCCCAGCAAAAAGAACGCGCCGTGGGCGAAGTTGACGAAGTTCAACAGGCCGAAAATGATCGTCAGCCCGACCGCAATCAGAAAGTAGATCATCCCCAGGCCCAGGCCGTTGAGAATCTGGAACAGGTAAAGATTGAGCATGCAGGAATCCTCCAACAGGCGGCCGCGGTCAACGGCCCTGTCGTGTGTTACCGGTGAAAGTGGGCGGATCAGCCGAGCTTGCAGCCCGTGGCTTCTACCGGTGGGAACGACTGGCCGGCGCTGAGGACTTTGGCCAGGTCATCCTTGTCGGCCATGTCGCCCGTGGCCTTGCCCACCAGCAGGTAGTAATCCTTGATCACCTGGTGGTCGCCGGCGCGGATCGTTTCCTTGCCGGTCGGGCCGTCGTAGCTCAGGCCCTGCATGGCCTTGGCCACGGTGGGGCCGTCGAAGCTGCCGGTGGCCTTGATGGTGTCGAGCATGACCTTGGTGCTGATGTAGTCGGCGGCCAGCGGGTAGGTGGGGTTGATCCCGTACTTGGCCTGGGTCAGCTTGACCAGTTCGCGGTTGAGCGGGGTGTCGACCTGGTGCCAGTACTGCGCGCCGAGGTACACGCCTTCGAGCACATCGCTGCCCAGTTCCTGGAACTGGTCGAGGCCTGCGGACCACACCAGCAGCACTTTCATGCGCTCCTTGATACCGAAGTTGACGGCCTGGCGCAGGGTGTTGGAGGACTGGCTGCCGAAATTCAGCAACACCAGCACATCGGGCCGGGCGGCGATGGCGTTGGTCAGGTAGCCGGAGAATTCCTGTTCCTGCAATGAGTGATAGCTGTTGCCCACGTGCTCCAGGCCGCTTTCGGCCAGCACGCTCTTGGCGCCTTCGAGCAACGCTTCGCCGAACACGTATTGCGGGGTGATGGTGTACCAGCGCTTGGCCTCGGGCAGCAGCTTGATCAGCGGCACCAGGGTTTCGCGGATCGCGCCATAGGTGGGCACCGACCAGCGGAAGGTCGCGCCGTTGCAGTCCTTGCCGGTGACTTCATCGGCGCCTACCGGGGTCATGAACACCCCGCCAACCTTATCGACTTCCTTGGCCACCGCCAGCGCCGAGGACGACAGGGTGCAGCCCTGGAAGAACCGCGCGCCGTCCTGGCCAATCGCCTCCTGGACCTTGCGCACCGCCTTGCCGGCGTTGCCTTCGGTGTCGATCACCTTGTAGTTCAGTGGGCGCCCGAGGAGCTCGGGGTACTGCGCCACGGCCAGGCGTGAGCCCATGTCGGCAAACTTGCCATAGCTGGCAAAGGCGCCAGACATGGACTTGAGGCCGTAAAAGGTAAACGGTTCGGCGGCGAATGCCCCGCGCACGCTCAGCGGAAGGCTGAGCGCGGCGGCGGCGGTGAGGCTGGCTTTCAACAACGTACGACGCTGCATGGGGTGACTCCCTGGTTTAGTTATTGGCAGGAGTGGCAATGGCGATACGGTGGAGCACGGCCTGTGGGCAGGCCTTTTTTATTGAAGTCAAACACGGTCGAAACTGTAGGAGCTGGCTTGCCTGCGATAGCGGTTGATCAGTTGAGAAAACTTGCCTGACCGACCGCTATCGCAGGCAAGCCAGCTCCTACAGGGATTTGTGGTGTGTTCAGGAGTGGTCGAACTCCAGCAAAAAGTGTGGGCTGACCTGGCCTTCCAGCGCGGTCATGTGGTGTTCGGCGTCGCACATGTGTTCATGCATCAGGCTGCGCACGGCCGCTTCATCGTTGGCACGAAACGCGCTCAACAGTTGCTTGTGATAGTCCAGGTTGGCCGCGTCGAACTGCTTGCGCTTGGGCTTGTAGGCCTTTTTCAGCACCACCAGGTCGCGCAGCAGGTCGTTGAGGAACTGCGCCATGAAACTCAGCAGCGGGTTGGGGCAGGCCCTGGCCAGCAAATTGTGGAACTCCAGTTCCGCCAGGCGTTGCTCACGCTGGCCGGCTTCGCTGTCTTCCGGGGCGCTGCAAAAGTCCACGTTGTCTTGCAGGGCGCGATAGTCGTCTTCGCTCAGGCGCCCCAGCACCGACACGGCCAGCTCCACCTCGATCACTTTGCGCAACTGGTACACCTGCTCGCCATCCAGGTGCTGGAAGTGCAGGTAGTTGCGCAAGGCACGGCTGGCCGGCTCCGTGCCGGCCTGGTTCAGGTACGCGCCACCGGTTGGGCCGGTGCGGGTGCTGACCAGGCCTTCGACCTCCAGGGCCTTGAGCGCTTCGCGGGCCGAGCCCTTGGAGCACTGGAAGCTCTCCATCAGCTCGCGCTCGGTGGGCAAGCGGTCGCCGGGCTTCAAGGCATCGGTGACGATCGAGCGCTTGACCGACTCGACAATCACATCGGAAAGCTTCTGGCGTTTGCGTCGCAGGGGGCGGCTGAGCATGGTTTTCTATTTATCGTATTAATGCGGATAAATAGCACTTAATAGGGGTTGGGGCGGGGCGTCAACGGCGGGGGTCGTTTTCAGTGAAAACAGGTCGTAAATCACGTCCAGGGGCCCATGTGGGAGCGGGCTTGCTCGCGAATGCGGTGTATCAGCCGACATACCCATCACTGACCCACCGCCTTCGCGAGCAAGCCCGCTCCCACAGTTGATGTGCAGCGTTCATGAACCTTGAGCCTGGCGCAGTAATTGCGTGCCTTGGTGCTCCAGTCTTTGTGCAGGAGCACCCGAGCATGCAATTACGAGCCTTGCGGTATTTTCACGAGGTGGCGCGCTGCGCCTCGTTGCGTAAGGCGGCCGAGCGTTTGTACGTCACGCCCACTGCCGTCAGCCGGCAGATCGAACACCTGGAGCACTTCTTTGGCGCCGCGCTGATTGAGCGCGGCCCGCGCGGTATCCGCCTGACGGTAGAGGGCGAGTGCCTGGCCGAGCAGGTCACCAGTACCCTGCGCGGCCTCGATCAGGTGCGCGATGTGATCGCCAGCCGGCAAAGCCAGGTGGCGGGTAACATCAGCATTCATGTGTCAGAAAGTATCGTTTCCACGGTACTGGCGCCGGTACTCGCGGCGTTCTACCGGGCGCACCCCAAGGTCACGTTCAATATCGTGATCGCCAGCGCCTCGGCCACTCTGGATGCACTGTGCAGTGGCGAGGCCGACCTGGGCCTGGCGTTCTATCTGCAGGAGCGGGCCGATGTGGAAGTCACCGCGCAATGCGAGTTGTGGCACCGCGTACTGGTCAGCGCCGAACACCCGTTTGCCCAGCGCGACAGCATTGAGTTGCGCGAGCTTGAAGGCCAGCCCCTGGCCATTCCCGACTCGGCGTACGGCGTGCGCCAGGCCTTGGAGGCGGCGGCGAAAAAGCGTGGGGTGACGATCCAGCCGGTGTTTACCACCAGCTCCCTGGAAGTGCAGAAAAGCCTGGCCCGGCAACGGGCGGCGGTCTTGATCCTGCCCCAGGTGGATGCCGATGCCCGCGACCTGGGTGATGGCCTGGTGGCGGTGCCGATTGCCGATGAGCACCTGGGGCGGATTCGCATTGACCTGTGCGGCTACCGCAACCGACCGCGCTCGGTGGCGGTCCTCAAATGCCAGGACATGCTGGCCAGCGCCATGCAGCGTTGCGCGCTGGTGGACTAATCGGCCAGGCAACGGGTCGACGACGGCGGCTGTCTGCCCTGGGCCAGGTAGATGCCGGCCCAGCGGTTCACGCACTGGCTGGCATCGGTGGTGGTGCTCTGTAGATAGGGGCCCTTGAGCCGCAGGGTGGCGGGCAGCGTGTCGGATGCCTGGGCGGTGCTTGCGTCGGGCTCGATCAGCACCATGCGCTCGACACGGTCGGCAAACAATTGGGCGTACTCGGCACCCAACAGATTGCCCTGGGCGATGCCCAGGAAGCTGACGCGTTGCTCCCCCAGTTGCTGGCGCACGAACTCCATGTCCCACGCCGATTGTTCATTGGCCACGCCCTTGCGCGGGCTTAGTTCAACGACGTCGTAGAGGCGCGTCAGCGTGCGGTATGCCTCGGTGTTGTAGTACTTCCAGACGGTTGCCAGATGCACCGCGAACACCCCATGCAAATTCGCCTGGGCCGTGGCCGGTCGCGCGAAGATCACGCCCCGGCGCTCCAGGGGCTGCTGGGCACCGACCCGGGTGAGGGTCAGGCGGTAGGTGCGTGCGTCAGGGGCCTGGTGGTCCAGCGGCACGGTGACAATGCCGCACTGGGTACGCGCCACCACCTCCTGGTCAAGCGCCCGCCCGGGCAGGCGCGGGCAATCCACCAACCATTCGATACCGGGCGCCGCGGCATGGCCGGGAGAACTCAAGAGCATCATCCATCCACTGATGAGGCAAAGCGCTGCTGCTTTCAAAGGTTTCATCCGCGTTCCTGGGTAACCGTCCATAGGGAACAGGCTTTTTACCAAGGGCGGCGGCGAGCCAATGCCGGAGCAGTCGCATGTAGGGTGTAAGAATTCTGAATTTTACCCGTCGGCAACTGCTGATGCCGACGGGCGGGTGTCAGAACAGGTTGATGGGGAAATTGCCGACGATCCTGAATTCGTCATAGCTGCCGTCAATCTGCCCGCCACTGGCGCGGTGGTTGTAGACGATGGTGCGCAGGACCGAGTTTTTCAACTTCCCCGATTGCACCACATACGCCAGCATCAAGCCGTTTTCGTTGTGCTTGGCGTTGTCCAGCCCGCGCACGTTGTAGCCGGTGTTGTGGCCGTTGCGATCACCCTCGTAGTGCGTGCCGTCGATGCCCCAGCCCTTGGCGTGCCACAGGCTGGCGGTCAGGCCGGGCACGCCGTAGGCGGCCAGGTCAAGGTCGTAGCGCAGTTGCCAGGATTTTTCGTTGGGGCCGTTGTAGTCCGAGTACAGCGAGTTGGCCATGTAGTTGCCGGTGGACTCCCACACATAGTCGAAGTACTCGTTGCCGAACACCTGTTGCCAGGCCAGGGTCAGGCTGTGGGCCTGGTGGTTGGCAGTCACGGCCAGGCTGGCGGCGTCGTTGTCGATGTAGCCCAGGCGCTGCTGGCCGGAGTCCTCGGTGTGGTAGTAGTGCAGGGCGGTCTTGAGGGCGAGCGTGTTTTTGTCGCCGATGCGATGGGTCAGCCCCAGGTAGTACTGGTCCCACATGTCCTCGAAGCGCGAGCCGTAGAGGCTGGCTTCCAGGCCGTAGCCCGGCTTGAGCGTGGCCCCCAGGTAACTGATGCGCGCGCCGCTGTAGGCGCGGTTGCCGAAGGTGGTGGTCAGGCGCTCGGCGCCGGTGCCGGTGCGCGGGATGGCCCGGTCGAAACTGCCGCCCTGGATCGACAGCCAGTCCAGTTCGTTGCTGTACAGGCCCACGCCCTGGAAGCTGGAGGGCAGGGCGCGGTTGTCCTTGTAGCGCAGGATCGGGTTGTCGGTCATCAGGCGCCCGGCCTTGAGCTCGGTATTGGACAGGCGCAACCGCACATCGCCCACCCCCAGCCGGCTCCAGGTCGGGATCGCATCGCCGTCGCTGTCCACCAGCACGCGGTCGCCGCCATTGGCCACCTTGCCATGCCCGCGCTGCAGGTTGACCGCACTGAATACGCCGACATCCACCCCCACGCCAATCACACCCTGGGTGTAGCCGGAGCTGTATTTGAGCATGGCGGTCTGCACCCAGGTTTCGCGCACGCGGGTGCGTTCGATGCCACCGGGTTTCTTGATGCTCAGGTAGGTGCTGCGCTGGGTGTGCTGGTTGGAATAGTAGTGACGCAGGTTCAGGTCCAGGCTGCTGCCCTCGATAAAGCCGGGGGCACTGGCCTGGGCGTTTTCTTGCGCATAAGCCTGGGCGCCGGTCGCCAGGGTGGCGGCCAGGAAAAGACGTGGATACATGGTTAATCCCCACACAAAGAAGAAACTGTAGGAGCGAGCTTGCTCGCGAAAAGCCGGAGACCGCCGCGTGCATCCAGAATGCGCGCGTTATCGTTGACGGTCTTCGCGAGCAAGCTCGCTCCTACATGAAGAGTGCATACGCGCTGTTCAGCGAACCGGGGCTTCTGTGAGCCGGGTTTCGCGGGCCGGGGTGCCGGGCAGCACGGGCCGGGTTTCCTTGGCGAACCAGGCAGCGGTGAGGCACACCAGGTTGGCGATCAGCAGGTACCACACCGGTGACATCGGGTCGCCCGTGGTGCCGATCAACCAGGTGATGATGATCTGCGCAGTGCCGCCAAACGCCGCCACACCAAAGGCGTAGACGATGGAGAAACCGGTGGAGCGCACGGATTTGGGGAAGCTCTCCACCAACAGCACGATCAACGCCGCGCCGCTCATGCCATGCAGGCCCGAGAGCACTGCCAGGGTCAGGAGGAAGGTCGACGGGCTGGGGTGTTCGGTCATCAATTGCAAGGCCGGGAACAGGATCAGCAACAGCACCACCCGGGGCGTCATCAGGATCACCCGGCGCCCGAAACGGTCGCACAACATGCCGCCGGCCACCGCGCACACCGCCATGGCCGCGCCGGCCACCAGGGTCGAGAGCATGGAAATACTGGTGGGCAACTTCAGCTCTGTCAGGGCAAAGGTGGTCATGTAGTTGAGGAAGTACTGGGTGATGGTGCTGCCCGAGAGGATCAGCAAACCCAGGACCAGCGCGCGCCGATGCTTGCCGCAGACTTCGCGCACCAGATCGCCGGTGCTGGTGGTTTCGCCCTGGCCGTGGAAGGTCTCGGCCAGGTTACGGCGGATATAGATTCCAATCGGCAACACCAGCAGGCCAAACACGAACGGCACGCGCCAGCCCCAGCTGTTGAGGTCTTCGGGGGACATCACTTTGGTCAGGGTATAACCCACCAGCCCTGCGGCCATGGCGGCGACACCCTGGGCCACCACTTGCCAACAGGCGTAGGTGCCGCGTTTGTGCGCTGGCGCGGCTTCCAGGATATAGGTGGTGGCGGGGCCGGCTTCACCGCCCCAGGCCAGGCCCTGGATCATGCGGGTGACCACCAGCAGGATCGGCGCGGCAATCCCGATGGTCTCGTAGCCGGGCAATATCGCAATACTGCCGGTGCCCACCGCCATCATCACCAGGGTCAGCAACATCGCCGGCTTGCGCCCGACGCGGTCGGCGTAGGCGCCAATCAGCACCGCGCCCAGGGGCCGCACGATAAAGCCGATGCCAAAGGCGGTGACCGAGAGCATCAAGCTGACGAAGGCGCTGTCGGACGGGAAAAACGTGTGGCCGATCATCACCGCGAAGGTCGCGTAGACCCCAAAGTCGAAAAACTCCACGGCATTGCCCAGCACCACGGCAAAGATGCTCTTGCGGCCGGCGTCCGGCGATGGCGTTTCGGGTGTGTACTCGGGACCCTCGCGAGTCAATTGTTCAGTGTGCATACCAGCCCCTCGGTTTTAGTTATAGGTCGCCCAGGCCCCGGCCTTGTGGCCGGGGAGCGGGCGTGTGGGTGGGCAGTTCAGTTACAGCGTCAAGGTCAGTTCGGGTTCGGCCATTGGTGGATTGCGCCACGCCAGCTCTCATAGGTTTTTGCGATTTGCAGCAGCCAGATATCGGCAAAGCGGGGGGCGATCATCTGCAGGCCGATGGGCATGCCATCGGCGGCGTAACCACAGTTGATCGACAGCGCCGGTTGCTCGCCCATGTTCCAGGGCACGGTGAACACGATGTGTTCGAACGGCAATTGCGGGTTATTGCTCGGCGATGGCCATTGGGCGGGGAACGCGTTGACCTGGTTGGTGGGCGACAGGATCAGGTCCAGGTCGCTGAAGGCCTGGGCGGCGCGGCGGCGCATCTCGAAGGTCTGGTTGAACCCCTGCACCGCCTGTACGCCGCTGATGTCGGCACCAGGGGCGGCCCAGTCGCGGATGTACGGCAAGACTTTATCGAACTGCTCGCTGCTCAAGGCCGACAAGTCGCCCCATTGCCGGGCGCGCCAGAACTGGTCGAGGCCGTCGAGCTGGGCGCGGTCCATGATCGGCGGGATCAGCGTGACCCTGGCGCCATGGGCTTCGAACAGGCGCGCGGCGTGCTCCACCGCCTCACACACGAAACCTTCCGGTTGCAGGCCGGCACCTGGCTCGAGCATCAGCCCGACCCGCAGGCCCCTGACCGACAGCGGCTGGTTGCTCCACTCGCTTGTGAGCGGCGGCAGGCTGGTGGCGTCGCGGGCGTCGGGGCGGGCCAGGTGCTGCATCATCAAGACGCAGTCGTCCACCGTGCGGGTCATCGGCCCGGCGGTGCGGCCGGTGTAGTACGGGTCGATCGGGATGCGCCCCAGGGTCGGCTTGAACCCCACCAGGCCACACCAGGCGGCGGGCAGGCGCACCGAGCCGCCGATATCGGTGCCGATATGCAACGGCCCGTAACCGGCGGCGGCCGCCGCGCCAGCCCCCGAGCTGGAACCGCCGGTGTTGTTGGCGGTGTTCCACGGGTTGCGGGTGATGCCATGGAAGCTCGACAGGCCGGAGGAGAGCATGCCGAAATCCGGGACAGTGGTCTTGGCCAGCACAATCGCCCCGGCTTCGCGCATCCGCGCGGCGGGCGGGGCGTCCCTGAGGGCCGGGGTCAGGCGGGTGGCGGCGCTGCCGAGGGGAATCGGCGTGCCTTCGGTGGCTATCAGTTCCTTGATGGTCACGGGCACACCATCGAGCACGCCATTGGGCTGGCCTTTGTTCCAGCGCTCGGTGGCGGCCTGGGCTTGCCGGCGTACCTGCTGTGGATCGAAGGCGTACAGCGCGCGGATCTGCGGCTCCCAGCGGTCGATATGGCCCAGCAGGTGGTCGTAGTAGTCGATGGGGGAGAGCTGGCGGCTGGCGAACTGCGCCAGCAATTGCGTGGCCGTGAGGTCGTGAAGATCGGTCATTGAGCGCTTCCTGGTGATGGGCCCTGGGGCTCATGGCGGGTGGCTGTTGGACCCGACTATATAAACCCTGGGCAGCAGCGACCATCACATTCGAAGCGGTGCAGTGTTGCGTTTTTGTGTGCACTCAATTGTCACGACTCTGGGCGCCGGCAATCCCTAATACCAGTCAGTCAAGCGCAGATCCCCTGTGGGAGCGGGCTTGCCCGCGATAGCGGCGGTTCGGCCACTATTTGTGGCGGCTGGTATACCGTCATCGCAGGCAAGCCAGCTCCTACCTTTGATTTGTGGTGTGGCCCAAACTACTGCCCCGACGCACATCCCCTGTGGGAGCGGGCTTGCTCGCGAAAGCGGTGGTTCGGCCACTATTTGTGGCGGCCGGTATACCGCCATCGCAGGCAAGCCAGCTCCTACCTTTGATTTGTGGTGTGGCCCAAACTACTGCCCCGACGCACATCCCCTGTAGGAGCGGGCTTGCCCGCGATAGCGGCGGTTCAGCCATTATTTTTGGCGGCTGGTATACCGCCATCGCAGGCAAGCCAGCTCCTACCTTTGATTTGTGGTGTGGCCCAAGCTTTTGCCCCGACGCACATCCCCTGTGGGAGCGGGCTTGCTCGCGAAAGCGGCGGTTCGGCCACTATTTGTGGCGGCTGGTATACCGCCATCGCAGGCAAGCCAGCTCCCACCTTTGATTTGTGGTGTGGCCCAAGCTTTTGCCCCGACGCACATCCCTGTGGGAGCGGGCTTGCCCGCGATAGCGGCGGTTCGGCCACTATTTGTGGCGGCTGGTATACCGCCATCGCAGGCAAGCCAGCTCCTACCTTTGATTTGTGGTGTGGCCCAAGCTTTGCCCCGACGCAGATCCCTTGTGGGAGCGGGCTTGCTCGCGAAAGCGGTGGGTCAGTCAATATCAATGTTTGCTGGGCCGACGTCTTCGCGAGCAAGCCCGCTCCCACATTTGATCTTCACTGCGTTGAGCATTGCGTTCGCTTGACTGATCGGCATTACGGCAAGCCCGCTCCCACACTGGATCAGCGCAACAATTGCTCGATGGCTTTGCATACCCGTGGATCATCACAATGCGCCACATTGAAGCGCATAAAATCATGCAGCCCCGGCTCATACCCAAACAGTGCCCCCGGCGCCAACACCATGCCGCGCTTGAGCCCGGCCTCGGCCAGTTGTTCACACTTGACCCCGGCCGGCAGGCGCGCCCAGATAAACATCCCAGCTTCATACCCCATGGGCAGCTCACAGCCACAGCGGCGCAACCACTGTTCCACCCGCGCACCGGCTTCCAGCAGGCGCTGGACCATGCGCTTGCGGTGCCGCGCATAGCTGCCTTCGCTGAGCAGGCGGTAGACCAGTTGCTCGAACAACTCCGAGGTCACGCCGCCGCTCATCAACTTCATGTTGGTCAGGTTGGCCGCCAGTTGCGGCGCCGCCACCACATAGCTGACCCGGGTATTGGCGCTGAGGGTTTTCGAGAAGCCCGACAGATAGGTCACCTGCTCCAGCCCGGCGAGTGCCGCCAGGCGGGGCGGCGGGTTGGGGTGCAGGTCGCCGTAGAGGTCGTCCTCGATGATATGGCAGTGATACTGGCGCATCAGTTGCAGCAGCCCAAAGGCCTGGGCCGCGCTGAAGGAATGGCCGGTGGGGTTGTGCAGGATGCTGGTGGTCACATACAGGCTGGGCCGTTCCTCGCTGAGCAACTGCTCCAGGGCCTCCAGGTCGAAACCATCCGGGCCGCGCGGCAGTGTCACCACCTTGACCCCATGCAGCGCCAGGTTGGCGTGGAAGTTGAAGTAGCACGGCGCATCCAGCAGCACCGTGTCACCGGGGCGGGCCAGCAGGCGCATCAACATGTCCAGGCCTTGCAGGGTACTGGGGGTGGTGATGATCTGTTCCACCGGCACCGCCAGGCCATCGCCCAGGAGTTTTTGTTGCAGGGCCTGGCGCAGCGGCAGGAAACCCGCCGGCGTGCCCATGCCGGCAACCCGCAGGGACGGGGCCCGTACCACACTGCGCAGGGCCTGGCGCATGGTCTCGGAATCGAGCCAGTCTTCGGGCAGGTGGCCGCCACCGGGGCGCAGTTCGCCCTGGCCGGTCAGCATCGGCCGGCGCAGCACACTGAGCAAATCCTGGGGCAGCAGGTCCACCCAGTTGCTGGACGATGGCTGCGTCTGGCGCTGGGCCACAAAGTGCCCGCGGCCCTGGCGCGAGGTCAGCAGGTGTTGGCCGCGCAGGCGGTCCAGGGCTTCATTGACGGTGAATTTTCCGACACCCAACTGTTGCCCCAGCTCACGCACCGACGGCAGTTTGCTGCCAGCGGCCAATTCGCCTTGTTCGATGGCACGGGCGAACGCCTCGACGATCTGCTGGACCTTGGGGGCGCGCTCATGAAAGTGGATCTGCGGAAGGGCCATCGCGATGTCCTGAAGTTTGCCGGTCACTTTACCGGTAAAGCCTGCATGAATAACCGCCGAGTTTACCTGCCCGGCGCCGGATCTGCGCCCTAGACTGCGCAACATTCCTTGCCGCCGTGAAATTACCCACCATGGTCACTGCCCTTACGCTGTCTTCGTTCCTGTATTTCCTGGTGTTGTGCAGCACCCTGGCCTTCAGCCCCGGCCCCATGACTCTGCTGCTGCTGAGCCTGGGGCTCAAGGACGGCCTGCGCCACTCCTTGCCGGCACAGTTCGGGGCCAGTGTGTCATACCTGATTTCGATCCTGATCTTTGCCGTGGGCTTTTCCGAGCTGATCAAGGGCTACCCGCTGATTACCCAGGGCATCCAACTGGTGGGCGTGGCTTACATTCTGTACCTGGCCTACAAACAGTGGACCAGCAGCGGCGTGCAGATCAACACCAGCGGGCAAGGGCCAGAGACGCCCCGTGGCTTGTTCGGCAAGGGCTTGCTGACCGGCCTGTCCAACCCCAAGGCGATCATTCTGTTCAGCGCAGTGTTCCCGCAGTTTGCCGCCGTGGGGCAGGACAGCGCCGCCGGCGACATCGCGATCCTCGGCCTGACCTTCCTGGTCCTGCAGTTCGCCAGCGGCTGCCTGTATTGCTACTTCGGCCAGCGCATCAAGCATGTGCTCGAGTCGCCGCGCAAGCGGGTGCTGTTGCAGAAGGTCACGGCGGTGTTGCTGCTGGCCGTGGCGATGTTACTGGCCCGTGGTTTCTCCAGCTAGGCGCCTGGCGTCAAGGGTTTGGCAAGGTGATGGGCGCCTGGGATAACCCTCTGAGCGGTAGTGGCTATTTGCCGGTCCCCTGATAGACTTCCAGCATTCATCCAGGATCAGCCAGATCATGCCAGCCGCAGGAGGAAAAGGACTTCCGCTCGCCAGACGCCTGTACAAATCGCGGACCCTGGGGCTCACGCTCGGTTTCGTCTGTGTATTGGCCGGCATGTACCCGCTGGATCCGCCAGGCTGGGTCTGGGCCTGGATGCTGCTCAACGCCTTCGCCTGGCCGCACCTGGCCTACCAACTGGCACGCCGCGCCGAAAACTCCCTGCGCGCCGAACGCCGTCATCTATTGGTGGACTCGTTTTGTGGCGGCTTCTGGGTCGGTGCCATGCACTTCAACCCGCTGCCCAGCGTCACCACGCTGTCGATGATGACCATGAACAACGTCGCCATCGGTGGGCTGCGGTTCATGTTGATGGGCTGGGTGGCCCAGGCACTGGGCATCGGGGTGGCGCTGCTGCTGTTCGCCCCGGCCTATATCGCCCTGACCACGCCCGCCCAGCTTTACGCCTGCTTGCCGATCCTGATGCTCTATCCGCTGGCCCTGGGCTGGATCTGTTATCGCCAGGCCATCACGCTGGCCCGGCACAAGCGTGAACTACTGGCCCTGAGCCGCACCGACAGCCTGTCCGGCCTGCTCAACCATGGCGCCTGGAAAGACCACCTGGAAATCGAGTTCGAACGCTGCCGGGGCGGCCAGCAGGGCGCTGCGATTGCCCTGATCGATATCGACCATTTCAAGATCATCAACGACACCTACGGTCACGTCACCGGCGACATCGTGCTGCGCCAACTGAGCAAGATCCTGCGCCAGAACCTGCGCGCCACCGACCTGGCCGGGCGCTACGGCGGCGACGAATTCTGCGTGATCCTGCCGGACATGCCCCTGGGCCACGCCACCGAAGTGATGGACGCACTACGCGACCGCTTCAGCTCCCTGGGCTACGCCCAGGATCCGACCTTGCGCGCCAGCCTGAGCATTGGCCTGGCGCCGTATCAAGCGTCCCACGGTGATGCGACCAGTTGGTTGAATGATGCCGACCAGGCGTTGTATGAGGCCAAGAGTAGCGGGCGCAATCGGGTGCGTTCGGTGCAGGGCGGGTGGGTGCGGTCGGTTTGAACTGCCGGATTTGAATCCGCGCTCAGCGCGCCAGCGGCGGCCCGCCCGCACCCAGGGGTTTTTATGATGTGTGCAGGGTTGTCGTGTGCCCCAATACCAAACTGCACAGCGCCGGCAAGAACAGCAGCGTCAATAACGTCCCCACCAACACCCCGCCAATCAGCACATACGCCAGGGACGACCAGAACACCGACAAGGTCAGCGGAATAAACGCCAACGCTGCCGCCAGCGCGGTCAAGATCACCGGCCGCGCGCGGCGTACGGTGGCTTCGACGATCGCTTCGCCACTTGCCATGCCCTGTTCCTGGTTCTGGCGGATCTGGTCGGTGAAGATCAGGGTGTTGCGCATCAGGATCCCGCCAATCCCGATCAGGCCCAGGATCGCATTGAAGCCAAACGGCTGGTTGAACAGCAGCAAGGTCGGCACCGCGCCGATCAAGCCCAGCGGGGCGGTGGCGAAGACCATCAACATCACGCCGAACGAGCGCACCTGGAACATGATCACCGTGAGGGTCAGCAGGATCATGATCGGGAACAGTGCCGCCAGGGCCACGTTGGCCTTGGCGCTTTCTTCCACCGGGCCGCCGATGTCCAGGCGATAGCCGGCCGGCAGTCGCGCGATCAGGGGTTGCAGGTCTTTGTAGACAGCCATTTCCACATCGGGCGGTTGCACGCCGTCGACGATGTCGGCGCGCACTTCGACGGTGCTCGCGCGGTTGCGACGCTTGAGGATCGGCTCTTCCATCACCGCCTGGAAATGCCCGACCTGGGCCAGGGGCACCGACACCCCGGCGCTGTTGGTCAGGGTCATGTTGTCGAGGTTGCCGAGGTCTTCACGCTGGCTGCCCTGGGCGCGGGCCACCACCGACACGGTGCGGTTGCCTTCGCGCACTTCAGTGATGGGGTTGCCGCTGAGCAGGGCGTTGAGCTGGGATTTCACTTCGTTGGGGGTGAAACCCAGCAGGCGCAGGCGATCCTGGTCCAGCACCAGGCGATAACCGCTGCTGCGCTCGCCCCAATCGAGGAACGCGTCCTTGGTCAGGCGGTTGGCGGCAACCACCTGGCGCACTTCCTCGGACAGGCTGCGCAACACGTTCACGTCGGGGCCAGACACGCGAAACACCACCGGGAAGGGCACCGGCGGGCCGAACAGCAATTGCGTGACCCGCACCCGCGCGGCGGGGAATTCGCCGCTGGCGATACGCTCGCGCATACGCAGTTTCAAGGCGTCCCGGGCATGGGCGTCGGGGGTTTGTACGATCAGCTTGGCGAACGCCGGGTCGGGTAACTCGGGGTTCAGCGACAGGAAAAACCGTGGTGCACCGCCGCCCACATAGGTATCGACCATGCGGGTCTGCGGCTCTTGCAGCAGCGCCTTTTCCAACTGCGCCGCCACCGCCTCGGTGCTTTTGAAGGCACTGCCCGGCGGCATATACACCTCCAGAATCAGCTCGGAGCGGTCGGAGTTGGGGAAGAACTGCTTCTTCACCACGCCCAGGCCCAAGCCGCACAGTACAAAGGCCGACACCACCAGCCCGGTCACCAGCCAGCGCCGGCGCACGCAGGTTTGCACCAGGTGGCGCAGTTTCTGGTACCAGGGGCCGGCGTAAATCGCGTCGTGGCCGCCGGGCACCGGCTTGATATTGGGCAGCAGCTTGACCCCCAGGTACGGGGTAAACACCACCGCCACCAACCAGGAGGCGATCAGGGCAAAGCCGACGATCCAGAAGATATTGCCGGCATACTCACCCGCGCCCGAACGGGCAAAACCCACCGGCAGAAAGCCGATGATCGTCACCAGGGTACCGGTCAGCATCGGTGCGGCGGTGGAGCTCCAGGCGAAGGTGGCAGCATGGATGCGGTCGAAACCTTCTTCGAGTTTGACCACCATCATCTCAATGGCAATGATCGCGTCGTCCACCAGCAGGCCCAGGGAAATGATCAGCGCACCGAGGGTGATGCGGTCAAATTCGCGGCCGGTCAGCAGCATGATCACAAACACCATGGACAGGGTCAGCGGCACGGCTGCCGCCACCACCAAACCGACACGAAAGCCCAGGGCCAGCAGGCTGATGACCATCACCACGGCCAGGGCGACGAAGAATTTGAGCATGAACTCATTGACCGCCAGGCTGATGTTTTTCGCCTGGTCGGAGACTTTTGCGAAGTTGACACCCAAGGGCAGGTCCGCCTGGATTTTGCCCTCCTGGGCCTTGAGGCTCTTGTCCAGGTCCAGGCCGTTCCAGTGTTTCTCCATGATGATGCCCAGCATCAAGGCCGGGTCGCCCTGGTGCCGGATGCGGTAGCTGGGCGGGTCTTCATAGCCACGGCTGACGGTGGCGACATCGGCGATGCGCAACACTTTGCCGTCCACCGGCAGCGGCACGTTCTCGATCAGCGCCAGGCTGTCGAAGGCGCCGTCGATACGGATATAGGCGCGGGGGCCGGCGGTTTCGACAAACCCCGACGGCGCCACGGCGTTTTGCGCGGCGAGGGCGGTGAAGATCTGCTCGGGCTTGATCCCCAGGGTCGCCAGGCGCTCATAGGAAAACTCGACAAACACCCGCTGCGCCTGTTCGCCGAGAATATTGACCTTCTTCACCCCTGGCAGCCTGAGGAAGTCCTGGCGCATTGTTTCGGCCATCTGCACCTGCTGGCGATGGGGCAGGTGTTCGGCTTCCAGGGCGTACAGGGCGAAGTACACATCGGAATATTCATCGTTGAAGAACGGCCCGATCACGCCCTTGGGCAGTTTGGCAGCCTCGTCGCTGAGTTTTTTGCGGGTCTGGTAGAACAGGTCCTGGATTTCATTGGGGCGTGTGGACTCGAGGAAGGTCATGCGCATCGACACAAACCTCGGTTGGGCGATGGTTTCCACGCGATCGTAGTAGTCCAGTTCCTGCAGGCGCTTTTCCAGGCGGTCGGCCACTTGTTCCTGCATCTCCTGGGCCGTGGCGCCGGGCCAGGCAGCGGTGATGGTCATGACCTTGACGGTGAACAGCGGGTCTTCGGCGCGCCCCAGCTTGGCGAAGGAAAATATCCCCGCGGCGAGGATCGCCAGGATCAGGAACAACGTGACGGCGCGGTATTTGACCGCCAGGGCGGAAAGGTTGAGGCCATGCATGCTCAAGGTTCCTGGCGGCGATTGAGGGTCAGTGCCTGGGCGGGCAACAGGCGTACGCTGTCCCCTGGGTGCAGCAGGTGCGCACCGAGGGCGACGATCAGTTGGTCGGGGCTGACCCCGCCGCAAAGCAGGGCGTCTTCCTGGCCCAGGCTGGCCACCGTGACCGGGGCGAAGCTGACTTTGTCATCCGCGCCAATCAGCCACACGCCGGTTCCGTTACCCGCATCGTGCAGGGCGCCGATCGGCACGCGGGTGTGTGGCGGCTGGCCGTTGCCTTGCAGGCGCAGGGTGATGGTGGAACCGAGGGCTAAACGCTCAACCCTGCCGTGCAGCACATAGCGCGCGCGGTAGGTGCGGGTGACGGGATCGGCGCTGGCCGACAGTTCGCGCAGGGTTGCGTTGACAGCCTGGTCCGGCGCGCCGAACGGCAGGGCCAGGGCTTTTTGCGAGGCGCGGTCGCGCAGGTTTTCCGGCAGATGGATGATCGCTTCCCGTGCGCCGTCGTGGGCCAGGCGCGCGACGATCTGCCCTTCGGCCACCACCTGCCCGCGTTCCACCCGCACCTCGGTGATCACCCCGTCGCCATCGGCCCGCAGCACCGAGTAGGTGCGACGGTTTTCGATCTGGCTGGCATCCGACTGGGCGGCGGCGAGCTGCGCTTGAGCGACCTGCAGGTTAGTCGCGGCCTGGTCGAAGATCTGCCGTGATACCGCGCCGGTACTGGCCAGGCGTTGATAGCGGTTGGCGTCATCGCGGCGCTGGCGCAGTTGCGCCTGGGCGGCGTTGACGCGGTTTTTTGCCGAGCGCAGTGCCAGCTCGAAGTCGCCGATATCCAGGACCAGCAGGGTGTCGCCCCGGGACACATGCTGGCCGGGATCGACCTTGCGTTCGATCACCTTGCCGCTGACCCGAAAACCCAGGTCACTTTCGGTACGCGCCGCGACCACCCCGGTATAGGCATTCTGCTGGCTGGCGGCGGCTTCGACTTTGGCCGCCAGCACCGGGCGCGCAGGGGCGGCGTTGGCGCTGGGGTCGGCCTGGCTGTTGCAGCCGCTGAGCAGGATCAACAGCGCCAGGGGCGGGAAAAGGCGGTGAAGGGGAGGGCGTGGGCTCATTTCAGGCTCCTGGTGGCGCTGGGTGAATAAAATTACGTTCGTAATATTTGCAGAATATTACGATCGAAATATTATTTAAGCCAGCCCTCGATCAGGTTTTGTACGAGTCGGCTTGCCGGCGATCGCGGTGTATCAGTCGATAAATCCATTGGCGGGCCTGCCGCCATCGCTGGCAAGCCAGCGCCTACAAAAGCGCATGCCGGTGCAGTTGTCACACTTTGTCCAAGTTATCTGGGTGTAGATGATTACGATTCTCTTTTGAGATAAATCCTGAAGGTCTACGCCCATGCTTCCTGCTTTTCGTTTTGCGCCGCTGGCCCTGCTGGTGGCTGGCAGTCTCAACGCTCACGCCGATGAGCCTGCGTCACTGCAACTCAGTGAGGTGGTGGTGACCGCCTCGGGCTTTGCACAGAATGTCGAAGACGCGCCGGCCTCGGTCACGGTGATCGATGGCGAGGCCTTGCGCCGCAAGTCGTACCGCGACCTGGGCGATGCGGTGCGGGATGTCGAGGGCGTCACGGTAAATGGCGGGGCCAATGAAACCGACATCTCGATCCGTGGCATGCCCGCCGACTACACGCTGATCATGGTCGACGGCAAACGCCAGAGCGCCCGGGAGTCGCGGGTCAATGGCAACAGTGGCTACGAGCAGAGCTTTGTGCCGCCGGCGGCCGCCATCGAGCGCATCGAAGTGGTGCGCGGGCCGATGTCGTCGCTGTACGGTTCCGATGCCATCGGCGGGGTGATCAACGTGATCACGCGCAAGGTGTCGCCGCAGTGGGGCGGCTCCGTTGGCTATGACTACTCGGCCCGCCAGCACAGCGACCAGGGCAATGCGCGCCAGACCCAGTTCTACCTCAGCGGCCCGCTCAAGGAAGACCTGCTCGGCTTACAGGTGTGGGGCCGTTACCTCGACCGCCAGGCCGATGACGATATTGAGCAGACCAATGGCTTCAGTAAAGCCGATCACCGCGACCTCACCGCGCGCCTGGCCTTCACCCCGGGCATCGACCACGACATTCTTCTTGAAGCCGGCGCCACGCGCCTGAAAAACGGCGATGGGATCAGCGCCAACTGGGCCACCCGCGAGCAGGAAAACAACCGCGATCACTGGTCGCTGTCGCACCAGGGCCGCTGGGGCTGGGCCACCTCGGACATTGCCTTTGCCCAGGAAACTTCCACCCGCGAAGGCCGCGCCACGCCGGCCCAAACCGATATTTTCGGACGCAAGCCCGAGGTCAAGAACAGCGTGTTCGACGCCAAGTTGGTGGTGCCCACGGCCCATAACGTCAGCACCGTGGGCATGCAGTGGAACGAAAGCCAGCTGACCGACTGGAACCAGGGCCTGGGCGACCGTGTGGACTACGAGTTCTCGGTGGTGCAAAAAGCCCTGTTTGCCGAGAACGAATGGTCGGTCACCGATAGCTTCGCCCTGACCACCGGCCTGCGCCTGGATCATCACGAAGAATACGGTGCCCATGTCAGCCCACGGCTGTATGGGGTGTGGCGCGCCAGCGAGCAGTGGACGTTCAAGGGCGGCATCGCCCGTGGCTTCAAGGCCCCGGAGATCCGCGCGGTGGTGGCGGACTACGCCTACCTGCGGCGCAACCGTTTCGTGATGTTCGGCAACCCCGACCTCAAGCCGGAAACCAGCACCAACTACGAAGTCTCGGCGCTGTGGAGCAACCGTGACGATCTGTCGGCGGGCGCGACCCTGTTCTACAACGACTTCCAGGACAAGCTGTCCACCGTCACCACCGACCAGCGCTGGAACGGCTACACCATCATGGAGCGGGTCAACGTCGATAAGGCGATCATCCAGGGCGTGGAGCTCAACGGCCAATGGGATATCAACCCCAGCGTGCTGCTCAAGGCCAACTACACCTACACCGATTCCGAACAGAAAACCGGTGCCAACGCTGGCGCGCCCCTGGCCTTGACCCCCAAGCAAAAGGCCAATGTGCGTAGCGAATGGAGTATCAACGACCGCGCCCAGGCCTGGGCTTCGTTGAGCTATTACGGTGAGGAAACCGGTAACACCATCACCAGTGAAAAACCGGCGCCGGGCTACACCACCGCCGACCTGGGCGGCTCCTTTGATGCGACCGAATCCCTGACCCTCAATGCCTCCCTCAATAACCTGGCCAACAAGCGCCTGGACGACGAGACCTACGGCACCGTGAACTACGGGCGCACCTTGTGGATGGGGGCCACGCTCAACTTCTAAGGCGCTGCAGGCAACCGCACCACCGCGCAGAGACCTGCCGGTGGGCGGTTCTCCAGGAGCAGTTCGCCGCCATGGGCCTGGATGCACGACCGTGCAATCGCCAGGCCCAACCCCAGGCCACCGCCGCTGGCGCCCAGCTGTACGAAGGGTTCGAACACCTTGTTCAGCCAGTCCTGGGGCAGGCCGCTGCCATGGTCGAGAATCTCCACGCACAGCACCCCCGTGTCCTCGCGCTTGAGGCTGATACAGGCATCGCCGCCATGTTTGACCGCGTTGTCGATCAGGTTGGCCAGGGCGCGCTTGAGCGCCAGCGGCCGGCAATCGAGCAGCAGCGGCGGGGCGCCCAGCCAGGTCACTGGTTGTTGCAGGCGCCGGTAACGCTTGGCCAGGTCATCCAGTAATGCGCTCAACGAGGTTCGGCGGGTGGCTTCCTGCACGGCGTCGTCGCGCACGAAGTTCAGGGTTTCGCGCACCATGGCACTCAGCTCGCCGAGGCTGTCGAGCATGTCGTCCCGCTCAGGGCCTGGCTCCAGCAACTCAACCTGCAAGCGCAGTTCGGTGAGCGGGGTGTTGAGGTCGTGACTGATCGCCGCCAACATCCGCGTGCGCCCTTCGACATGCCGGGCCAGGTTGGCCTGCATGGTGTTGAAGGCGGTGGTCAAGTCACGGGCTTCCTGGGGGCCGCTCAAGGGCAGCGGTGCGATCCATTCGCCCCGGCTGACCCGTTCGGTGGCCTGGGCCAGGGTTTTCACCGGGCGCACCACCCGCGCGATGAAAAACATCACGATCAGCAGCACCGGCACCGTGGTCACCGGCAGGCTGTAGGCCAATACGCGGCCCCATTCATACGCCCCGGCGGGATGCTGCAGCGCATTCAGGTACTGGCCGTTCGGCAGGGCGATGCTGCTGCGCAACCGCAAGGGCGCCCAGCCGGCGGGGCTGAACACATGGGTGCGGGCGTTGGCGCCGCTGATGCGTTCCAACTGCATGCCGATGGGCACGTCTGGCGGCAGTTGCAGGTGTTGGCGCAGTTCGTTGGCCAGGCGCCGTTCTTCGGGGCGCAGTTCAAACGGCTCGACTTCGGCCCGGGGGGCGATCCAGAAACGTGCGTTCTCGGTGTTCATCGCAGTCAACAGGTGCGCCGGCTCTTCGCCGCCCAGGCCGGCGGCATGGTGCGCGATCACCAGGCGTTCCAGGCTGAAACTGCGCGACAGCGGGTGGATCAGGCTGCCGGTGCGTTGCAGGAACAGCATGGCGATGGCGTTGGAGGCCAGCAGCGCCAGCAGCAACAACAGGCTCAGTTGCTGCACCAGGGTGCGCGGCCATAGGCGGCGCCAGCGGTTCAAGCGGCGCACGGGGTGACGTCGGCCGCCAGCAGGTAGCCGCCGCCCCAGATGGTGCGCAACAGGTCCGCCGCCGCGCCGTCGTGGGCCAGTTTGCGGCGCAGGCGGCTGACCTGGCGGTCGATGGTGCGGTCGCTGACATCACTGTCGGCGGCGGCGGTCAGGTCGATCAGGCGTTCGCGGGGCAACAGGGTGTTGGGATGCTCGAGGAACACTTGCAGCAGCCGGCTTTCGGCGGTGCTCAGTTGGATCGGCGGGCAGCCTGCGCGGGTCAGCAGTGCGCTGATGGCGCTGAAGTGCCAGCCGGCGAAGCCGTAGCTGCGGCTGGCCGGCGCCATGGGGGCCTGGCTGCGGCCCTGGCGGCGCAGCACGCTGTGGATGCGCGCCACCAGCTCACGGGGTTCGAAGGGCTTGGTGATGTAGTCGTCGGCGCCCAGGTCCAGGCCGCGAATGCGGTCGGCGGCGGCATCGCGGGCGGTCAACAGGATCACCGGGGTGTTGCTGCGCCGATGCAGTTGGTTGCACAGCTCAAAACCGTCGCCATCGGGTAGCAGCACATCCAGCACGATCACATCGAAGGCCTGGGTCTTGAGCAGTTGCCACATGCCCGCTGCATCTTCAGCGGTGCGCACCTCGAAGGTGTGGCGACGCAAATAGATGGCCAGCGGCTCGCGGATCTTGCGGTGGTCGTCCACCACCAGGACGCGCGGCGCTACAGGCGCAGGGGCAAATGGCATGGCGGCCCTCGGGGGAGTTGAGCGGGAGAGCGGGGATATTACTACGAGTCATTATCATTCACGTACTTTATGAAGCGCCGCCATCAAGTCGTCCCATGCATGGAACGATGCGAGCCAAATCCGCTGTCTACCGCCTTATTGGTATTGGATTTAAGGTGTATGCACATTGGAGGACCCTCATGAAAAACATCATCGGTATCTACACCAGCCCACGCAGCCACTGGGTAGGCGACGGTTTCCCGGTTCGCACGCTGTTTTCCTACGACACCATGGGCAAGCACATCAGCCCGTTCCTGCTGCTGGACCACGCCGGCCCGGCGGATTTCACCCCCACCACCCAGCGGCGTGGCGTAGGCCAGCATCCCCATCGCGGCTTTGAAACCGTGACCATCGTCTACGAAGGCGAAGTTGAGCACCGTGATTCCACCGGCGCCGGCGGCACCATCGGCCCGGGCGATGTGCAGTGGATGACTGCGGCCAAAGGGATCCTGCACGAGGAGTTCCATTCCCAAGCCTTCGCCAAACGGGGCGGGGCCCTGGAAATGGTGCAACTGTGGGTCAACCTGCCGGCCAAGGACAAAATGAGCGAGGCCGGCTACCAGACCATCGTCGACGGCGATATCCCGTCGTTGCCCCTGGCCAATGGCGCCGGCAGCCTGCGCCTGATCGCCGGTGAGTTCGCGGGCCGCACAGGGCCGGCGCGCACCTTCACGCCGATTGACGTGTGGGACCTGCGCCTCAACGGCGGCAAGGCCGTGACCCTGGACCTGCACGCCGGGCGCAATACCGCGCTGGTGGTGCTCAAGGGCGCCGTGCAAGTCAACGGTCAGGAACTGGCACGCGAAGGGCAATTGGTGCTGTTCGAGCGTGATGGCGCGCAGATCAGCCTGGAGTCCAACGCCGACGCCATGGTGCTGCTGCTCAGTGGTGAACCCATCGACGAGCCCATCGTCGGTCACGGCCCGTTCGTGATGAACACCGAGCAAGAGATTCACCAGGCCTTCGCCGACTTCCAGTCCGGCCAGTTCGGCCAAATGCACGGCGCCTCCCGCTGATTGGGGGTGCCCTATACCCGCCAACGCCATTTCATGCGATCTTCAGGGCATTCGCCCTGGAGTCGCCTGGATGCTGTCTTTCATCTCCGCTCACCCGATGCTGTGCGCCCTGGCGCTGATCCTTATCGATATCGTCGTCTGGCGTCTGTTTTCAGCCAGTTCCGGCAACTGGAAATTGATCGCGCGCCTGGGCATCTTCGCCGTGTTCAGTGCCGTGCTGTTCAACGACGGCATGAACCCCATGCAACTGGCGCCCTATGCCGACAACACCCCACTGCACCTGGCCGCCACGGCCTTGCAGATCGGCTGGTGGTTGTTCGCCGCGCGCACCCTGACGGTGTTGCTCGGGGCCTTGATGATGCAGCGGGTCGGCCACACCGGGCGCTTGCTGCAAGACCTGATGGGCGCGGTGATTTTCCTGATCGCGATCATCGCGGCCATGGCCTACGTGCTCGACCTGCCGGTCAAGGGCGTGCTGGCCACCTCCGGCGCGGTGGCGATCATCGTCGGCCTGGCGCTGCAAAGTACGTTGAGCGACGTGTTCTCCGGGATTGTGCTCAACACCACCAAGCCCTACCAACTCGATGACTGGATCTCCATCGACGGCACCGAAGGCCGGGTGACGGATATCGACTGGCGCGCCACGCGCCTGCAAACCTCCCAGGGCAGCATGGCGGTGATCCCCAACTCGCTGGCGGCCAAGGCCAAGATCATCAACTTCTCGCGCCCGGCCGACATGTTCGGCCTGGCGGTGAGCCTGCAAGTCAGCCCTCACGCGCGCCCGCAAACGGTATTGGAAGCCCTGGAACGGGCCATGCAAGGTTGCCGGCAATTGCTGGCCAAGCCGGCGCCGAGTGTGGCGTTCAAGACCTCCACCGGGGGGGGCGTGGAATATGAAATCAGCGGCTTTGTGCCGGCCATGGCCCTCAAGCGCGAGGTGCGCAACCAGCTTTATGACCTGGCCTACCGGCATTTGCAGGCGGCCGGCGTAAGCCTGTTGTCCAGCGCCGAAAGCCCGACCTCGCCGGCCACCACGCCCGCACGTGCACTGCTGGAAAGCTCGAATATCTTCTCGACCCTGCGCCAGGAAGAGAAGGAAACCTTCAGCCAGAACATGACCCTGCACACCTTCCGCGCCGGCGAGATGATCCTGCCGACCGGGGAGGTCAGCGATCACCTGTTTATCATTGAGTCCGGGGTGGTTTCGGTGATGCTGGTCAAGGCCGGGCACAAATTCGAAGCCGGGCGCATGGGGCCGGGCGAGGTGATCGGCGAAGCGGGGATTCTGGGGGAGCAAAGCGTGCCCGCGGACTTTGTGGCCAAGACCTACTGCACCCTCTATCGCATCGAAAAGGAATACCTCAAGCCGTGCCTGGACGCGCGCCACGACATCAGCGAGGCCATGCAGAACCTCCTGGATTTCCGCCTGCACGCCGCCCAGCACCTGACCCAGGACGCACCCATCGTGCCGGTGAAAAAGGGCTTCTTGCATTGGCTGCGCAGCCGGGCCTGAAGCGCCTGGCATTGGCTACCTGTTCTTCGTCAGGATTGGCTATTTGTGCGAGGCAGTGGGGTGATTAAGCTGGGCGCCAATTCCCACTGTCCAGGAGTCACACAATGCACGCCCGCACCGATTTCTACACCGCGTCCCCTGACGCCATGAAAGCCATGCTCGCCCTGGAAGCCGCCGTCGGCAAACTGTCCATTGAACTGCCGCTGCTCGAACTGGTACGCCTGCGCGTCTCCCAGATCAACGGCTGCGCCTTCTGCCTGGACATGCACACCGCCGATGCACGCAAGGGCGGCGAGACCGAACGGCGCCTGTACACCCTCTCGGCCTGGCGCGAAACGCCGTTCTTCACCCCGCGCGAGCGTGCCGCCCTGGCCTGGGCCGAAAGCTTGACGCTGATCAGCCAGACCCACGCGGCAGATGAAGATTATGCGTTGCTCAATGCCGAGTTCAGCGCCGCCGAGCAGGTTGACCTGAGCGTGGCCATCGCCACCATCAACAGCTGGAACCGCCTGGCGGTGGGCTTTCGCAAGATGCCCAAGTAACGACATTCAAGGGTAGGCGCTGGCCAATGTAGGAGCTGGCTTGCCTGCGATGCAGGCGCCTCGGTGATCCAGCAATACCGAGGTGATGCCATCGCCGGCAAGCCAGCTCCCACATAAGCCAGGTTTCCCATAAGCCAGGTTTCACATTGGATCGGGGTTAGAAGTTGATGGAAGCACTCAGGCGCGCCGTCAATGGTGCACCCTGAAACAGGTAGTCATCGCCCATGTATTCGCCCGCATCACGCCAGTAGCGCTTGTCGAACAGGTTGTCGATGCTCAGGCGCAACACCGTTTCATAGCCATCGATTTTGGTGGTGTAGCGGCTGCCGACGTTGACCAGCGCATAATCCCCCACTTCCACATTGCCGGTGCGGTTGGCGTTCTTGCTGGCGCTGTATTGCACGCCGCCGAGCACTGCCAGGCCGTTGACCCAGGGCAGGGCGTAGTCGGCGTACACACTGGCGCGCAGCTTGGGCACGTTGATTGTCTGGTGATCTTCGTACTGCGGGGTGCCGCTACCGTTCACCCGTGCGCGAATCGCCGCCACGCTGGTGGCGATCTGCAGACGCTCGGTGGCCCAGCCGTTGGCGGACAGTTCCAGCCCGGTGTTCTTCTGCTGGCCCTGCTGCACGTAGGTGAAGTCGCCGGCGCTGTCTGGCTTGGCGTACTGGTAGGCCTGGCGCGTCTGGAACACTGCGGCGGCGAAGCTGATGCGGCGCCAGTCGTATTTCACCCCGGCTTCGATCTGCCGCGAGACGGTCGGGGCGAGTATTTCCCCATCGTTGCTCGCATACCACGGTGCCTCACCGCCCAGTGACAGGCCCTTGCTGTAGCTGGTGTACAACGAGATGTTTTCCACTGGTTTGTAGATCAGCGCAGCATTGGGCAGGAACACATACTTCTGGGTATGGCGGGCCTGCACCCCAGTCTCGTCGAAGGCTTTTTCATCTAGGCGCACTTCACGACCGCCCAGCACGGTTTGCCATTGCTCGTTGAAGCTGATGCGGTCGGTGACGAACAGCCCGTACTGGCGGCTGTCGAGGCGCCGGTGGCTGTCGTTCAGGGGCTTGTCGGTGGGCGGGAAGGTTTCCGGGTCCTGATCGATATTGCCGCTGCCGACGTATTCATTGACTGACTTGCGCTTGTCGATCACCCGGCGAAAAGCGCTGGTGCCGAAGGTCAGTTCATGGCTCAGGCCGGCCGTGCTGAACAGGCCGGTCATGGCCGCCTGGACTTCATCATTGCGCCGGGTGTCGTCGGGGCTGCGGTAGTCATAAATGTCGTAGTCACCCTCGGGGCTGAACGTGTTCGCGTTGCACGTGCCCACGTAGTAGCAACCCCAGGCAAACGAACTGTAGTCATCAATCACCACCTTGCTGCGGGCGGCGCTGACGCTGCCTTTCCACTGGTCACTGAAGCGGTACTCGAACTTGCCGTTGAGGTTCAGCGACTCGATGCCTACCTGCTTGGCGCCGCTCTGGTGGCCGAGCAGTTTTTTTGGCGAGGCGTCGTGGGGCACTTCGGTGCCGCCGAGTAACTGGTAGCCGGGCACCGAGCGCTGTTGTTTGTCCTGGTATTCGGCATCCAGTTGCAGCACGGCGTCGGGGCTGATGTTCCAGTCGAAGGCCAGGGACACAAAGTCCCGCTGGCCATTGGCGTGCTCGACATAGGAATTGAGGTCTTCATGGGCGACGTTGGCGCGCAGGCCAAATTGCTGCTCGCTGCCAAACCAGCCGCCGACATCGGTGGCGATATAGCCGCTGCCGCGATCATCGGTGGATACCGTGACCGAGCGCACGTCTTCCGGGCGTTTGGTCACGTAGTTGATCACGCCGCTGGGCTCGGAAATCCCGCTTTGCAGGCCCGCCAGGCCCTTGAGCAACTCCACCCGCTGCTTGTTTTCCAGGGCCACGTTCTGCTCGCCGGTGATGGTGCGGCCGTTGATCTTGTAGCTGCTGGCGGCATTCAGGGAAAAGCCCCGGACCACGAAATTTTCGTAGTAGCCAATCGGTGCGTAGCTTTCGCCCACCGAGGCGTCGTTGCGCAGCACTTCGCTGAGCAGGCGTGCCTGCTGGTCCTTGATCAGCGCGGCATTGATCACGGTGATCGAGGCCGGGGTGTCGAGCAGCGGCGCCTCATCGAAGCCGCCGACCGACGCGCTTTGCGCACGATAACCGGACTCATCCTGGCCCTGGATGGTCAGCGCCGGCAGTTCCAGCTCAGCCGCCAGGCTGTTGCCAATGCCGCCGCTGAGCAGCAGGCCGAGGGCCAAATGTGAGGTGACGACGGGGCGAAAACGCAAAACCATGGGGGCAAGGCCTTAAAGCGCGGGGCGGGGGCGCATAAGCTAGGCATAAGTGCGCGTCTTTACAAGTACTCGCCTTGGCCCGGCTGCTTGAGACGTTGCGTCTCAAGCCCCACGCCAATCCGTCCGGGCCTCGACAGCGTGAGCCCGCACCTGCGATAGACAAGGCTTCGTTTATCGTTGCAGGAGATCATCATGGGTATCGCTGGAAAAGTTGCACTGGTGACCGGTGCCGGGCAAGGCATTGGCCGGGCCATCGCCCTGCGCCTGGCGCGGGACGGGGCGGATATCGCGCTGGTCGACATCAATGGCGCCAAGCTCGAAGCCGTGGCGGCCGAGGTGGTGGCACTTGGGCGCAAGGCCTCGGTGTTCATCGCCGACGTGTCCAAGCGTGAACAGGTTGTCGCGGCGGTCGAGCATGCGCACCAGACCCTGGGTGGCTTTGACATCATCGTCAACAACGCCGGGGTGGCGCAGATCGATTCGCTGCTGGACGTGACCCCGGAACAGGTCGAACGCACCCTGGGCATCAACGTGCAGGGCGTGTTGTGGGGCATCCAGGCTGCCGGCAATAAGTTCAAGGCGCTCAAGCAGAAGGGCAAGATCATCAACGCCTGCTCGATTGCCGGGCATGAAGGCTTTGCCCTGCTGGGCGTGTACTCGGCGACCAAGTTTGCCGTGCGCGCCCTGACCCAGGCGGCGGCCAAGGAACTGGCAAGCGCGGGGGTGACGGTGAATGCCTATTGCCCGGGCGTGGTGGGCACCGATATGTGGGTCGAGATCGACAAGCGCATGGCCGAGATTACCGGCGCGCCAGTTGGGGCGACGTACAAGAAGTACGTGGATGGGATTGCCCTGGGCCGTGCAGAAACGCCGGAGGATGTGGCGGGGCTGGTGGCTTACCTGGCCGGCCCGGATTCGGACTACATGACCGGGCAGGCGCCGTTGATCGACGGTGGCCTCGTGTACCGCTAACCCCCAGACTCGACTCGGTAAAAAATCTGGGAGCGGGCTTGGATCTTCGTACATTGAGCACCGTGTGCATCCTGCGGTGGCAGTGAAATGCAATCTTCCAACCCCTGAGGATCAATGTAGGAGCTGTCGAGCCTTGGCGAGGCTGCGATGGCGGCGGCATTGCTGGGATGGAAGTTGGCTGACCCACCGCTATCGCTGGCAAGCCAGCTCCTACATTGGATCGTCGTACATTGAGTACCGTATGCATCCTGCGGTGGCAGTGAAATGCAATCCTCCAATCCCTGAGGATCAATGTAGGACCTGTCGAGCC
>NZ_JAAQWN010000013.1 GCF_012985465.1 Pseudomonas sp. WS 5079 | reverse complement strand
CAACCACTTGCGCTTTCGATCTCTCGTCAGCGGGAGGCGAATTCTACAGCGTTACACGCTGCTGTCAACACCTCTTTTTCAACTTCCTTTTGGCTTCGATGAACTGAAGCAACCTGCTGCCGAAAACTACATAACTCTTTGTTTTCCAAGGAGTTTTCCGTTTCGACTGCGCCGGAAGTGGGGCGAATTATAGACTTCCAGGATCTGCGGTCAAGCGTTAATTACGCTTTTGTTGCAGAAGGTGCTTTTTTGGCAATAAGGCGAGGGATACGGCGCATCACAGGCGGAATCCGCAAGAGCAAAAGCAGCACCCCTATAGAGGCATAGATAGCCCACTCCTTCAGATCGGCACGCACGATCCACAGCATATGCAGCAAACCAAGCCCCAAAATCACATACACCAGGCGATGCAGCTTCTTCCAACGGGCGCCCAGCCGACGCTGGCTATAGCGATTGGATGTCACCGCCAACACCAACAAGCACATAAAACCCAACGCCCCCACAATAATGTAGGGCCGCTTGCGCAGCTCAACGCCCAGTTGCGACCAGTCCAGCCCCAGGATAAATACGCAATAAGCGGCGAGGTGCAAAACCACATACGCAAAGCACCACAACCCCAACTGCCGGCGCACAGCGATCCACCCTGCCCAACCGCTCAATTTTTGCAGTGGCGTCATTCCCAACGTAACCAGCAACAGGATCAGCGTTCCCAGTCCCAACCGATCAACCAGCACTTTTCCGGGATCAGGCCCCAAGGTGAGACTCCACGCCTCATACAACCAGTACAACGGCCACACCGCCGCAGCTATAAAGACGCCAAGGCGCCAGATGGGGTAGCGCATCAGTAGTTCTTCCGCAGATCAAGGCCGGTATAAAGAGAAGCGACCTCATCCGAGTAGCCATTGAACATCTGCGTCTCGCGTACATTCGGGCTGAACAAGCCACTGGGCAGGCGCCGCTCCCGGGCCTGGGTCCAGCGCGGGTGATCGACGGTGGGGTTCACATTCGCATAAAACCCATACTCATCCGCCGCAATGCTCTGCCAGGTAGTTTTCGGTTGCTCGCTCACCAGGCTGATCCGCACGATAGATTTCACGCTCTTGAAGCCATACTTCCACGGCACCACCAAACGCAGCGGCGCGCCATTCTGGTTGGGCAATTCCCGCCCATACATGCCCACAGCCAGGATCGCCAAAGGATTCATCGCTTCATCCAGGCGCAGTCCTTCTATATAAGGCCAATCGATCAGGCCAAAACTTGAGCGCTGGCCCGGCATGCTCTTGGGATCCTGCAGGGTTTCAAAGCGGATGTATTTGGCCTTGGAAGTGGGCTCGACCTGTTTAAGCAAGGCCGATATAGGAAAGCCGATCCATGGAATGACCATCGACCACGCCTCGACACAGCGTAGACGGTAGATCCGCTCTTCCAACTGATAGGGCTTCATGAAGTCTTCCAGCGCATAACGCCCTGGTTTTGCGACTTCACCATCAATCACGACACTCCATGGCTCGGTCTTGAGCGAGCCGGCATTCGCCGCAGGATCGCCCTTGTCCGTGCCGAACTCATAGAAGTTGTTGTAATGGGTCGCATCCTTGAACGGCGTGATGGCTTCGTCTTTGACCGTCACCGCCTGCCATTGCGTGCCAGGAAGTTTCTCGGCGAACCAGCCGGGAGCCTTGCCTGGCTCGACATCGGCATAACGCGCAGTGTCAGCCGCACTCACCCAACGCGGCAGGCTGCTGGCAGCAATACCGGCAAGCGCGCCACCGAGCAGACTGCGGCGGGAGAAATAGAGGGATTCTGGGGTGACGTCCGATTCGTGACAATCGGACGCTTTGGGCAACTTGATTAACATGGCAACTCCGCAGCATTGGAGAACTGATGCACCAATAGACTGCGGAGTATGGGGGAAATTACATTAAGGCAATGTTTTGTCCCGGCGCAGATGCAACAGGTACTGAACCGGACCCGAAGCCGCATATACCAGGAACGCCAGCAGCAGGATCCGCGGCGGATCACTGAAGACCACCGCGAACACCAGTACCACCACCAGAATCGCCACGAAAGGCACACGCCCCTTCAGGTCGAATTCCTTGAAGCTGTTGTACTTGATGTTGCTGACCATCAGCATACCGGCCGCCGCAACCATCAAGGCCACCAGGAACGACATCTTCGAACCCTGGATGCCATAGTCACTGAACGCCCAGACAATACCGGCCACCACACCCGCCGCCGCAGGACTGGCAAGACCGATGAAGTAACGCTTGTCGGCAGTACCCACCTGGGTATTGAAGCGTGCCAGGCGCAACGCAGCGCCCGCGACATAGATGAAGGCCACCATCCAGCCAACCTTGCCCATGTCACCCAGGGCCCAGGCAAACGCCAGCAACGCAGGTGCGACACCAAAGGCCACCATGTCCGACAGCGAGTCGTACTCGGCACCGAAGGCGCTCTGGGTATTGGTCATGCGCGCCACGCGCCCATCAAGGCCATCGAGGACCATGGCCACGAAGATCGCGATGGCAGCAAAACCGAAGTACTTGCTGGCACTCGCCGCATCACCTGCTGCTAGCGCGCTCTGGGCACTCATGGAATTGATGATGGAGTAGAAACCGGCAAACAGGTTCGCCGTGGTGAACAGGTTGGGCAGAAGATAGATGCCACGATGCCGGACCTTGCGGCCTTCCGCGTCATGCCCTTCTTCGACATGCTCATCGATCGGTAGCAGGCTTTCGGCGTCAGAGGCCTGGTTTGGCTCTTCGGGACGTTCGCTCATGGACTTTACCTTGCAACGGTGTGAAAAAAATCGATAGACACTTGCGGCGAGTTTCGCCCGCAAACGATGCAGCTTTATACCAGAACCAGCCCTCAAACGAAAAAACGCGGCCTAGGCCGCGTTTTCCGTAGACACGTGCGACTTAGTTCTTGGCTTTGTCGACGATCTTGTTGGCACCGATCCACGGCATCATGGAGCGCAGTTGCTCGCCGATGACTTCGATACCGTGAGCGGCGTTGTTACGACGCTTGGCGGTCATCGAAGGGTAGCCGGTAGCCCCTTCGCTGATGAACATTTTGGCGTATTCGCCGTCCTGAATACGTTTCAGGGCGTTGCGCATGGCCTGACGGGATTCGGCGTTGATGACTTCCGGACCGGTCACGTACTCGCCGTACTCGGCGTTGTTGGAGATCGAGTAGTTCATGTTGGCGATACCGCCTTCGTACATGAGGTCAACGATCAGCTTCAGTTCGTGCAGGCACTCGAAGTAGGCCATTTCCGGCGCGTAGCCAGCTTCAACCAGGGTTTCGAAACCGGCTTTGACCAGTTCAACGGTACCGCCGCACAGAACGGCTTGTTCGCCGAACAGGTCGGTTTCGGTCTCGTCCTTGAAGGTGGTTTCGATGATGCCGGTACGACCACCACCGACGCCAGCAGCGTAGGACAGTGCAACGTTCTTGGCGTTGCCCGAAGCGTCCTGGTAGATCGCGATCAGGTCAGGAATACCGCCGCCCTTGACGAACTCGGAGCGCACGGTATGGCCCGGTGCTTTCGGCGCGATCATGATCACGTCGAGGTCAGCGCGCGGCACAACCTGGTTGTAGTGGATCGCGAAGCCGTGGGAGAACGCCAGGGTGGCGCCTTTCTTGATGTTCGGCTCGATTTCGTTCTTGTACAGCGCGGATTGGAACTCGTCCGGGGTCAGGATCATGACCAGGTCGGCAGCCGCAACAGCGGAAGCAACGTCAGTCACTTTCAGGCCATGGGCTTCTGCCTTGGCAACAGTGGCCGAGCCTTTGCGCAGGCCAACAGTCACGTCAACGCCGGAATCTTTCAGGTTGCAAGCTTGTGCGTGACCCTGGGAGCCGTAGCCGATGATGGCGACTTTCTTGCCCTGGATGATCGACAGGTCACAATCTTTATCGTAATAAACTTTCATGAGGTTCCTCTATATATCCAGGCCTTAAGGCCATTCGCTAATTGGGTTAGATGCTGAGTACTTTGTCGCCACGGGCAATCCCGGTGACACCACTGCGTACGGTTTCCAGAATCGAGGCCGTCCCGATCGACTGGATGAAGCTGTCCAGTTTGTCGCTGGTACCGGTCAGTTGAACGGTATAAACGCTGGCGCTCACATCGACGATCTGCCCACGATAAATATCGGTAGTACGCTTGATCTCGGCACGTTGGGCACCCGTGGCCTTGACCTTGACCAGCATCAGCTCACGCTCGATGTGGGCGCTTTCCGACAAATCGACCAGCTTGACCACTTCGATCAGCTTGTTGAGGTTCTTGGTGATCTGCTCGATCACCTCATCATGGCCTACGGTGGTCAACGTCAGGCGCGACAGGGTCGGGTCTTCGGTCGGGGCCACGGTCAGGCTTTCGATGTTGTAGTTGCGCTGCGAAAACAGGCCGACCACACGAGACAGAGCGCCCGGTTCGTTCTCCAGAAGCAGGGAGATAATGTGCCGCATGATTAGGTTCGCTCCGTCTTGTTCAGCCACATATCGCGCATTGAGCCGTCTTTGATCTGCATCGGGTAGACGTGCTCGCTGGTGTCGACCTGAATGTCGATGAACACCAGGCGATCCTTCATGGCGAACGCCTCTTCCATCTTCGGCTTGAGATCCTTCAGATCGGTGATGCGCATGCCGACATGGCCATAGGCTTCAACCAACTTGACGAAGTCAGGCAACGATTCCATGTAGGAATGGGAGTGACGACTGTTGTAGCTCATGTCCTGCCATTGGCGAACCATGCCCAACACACCGTTGTTCAGGCAGACGATCTTCACCGGCAGGCCATATTGCAGGCAGGTCGACAGCTCCTGGATGTTCATCTGGATGCTGCCTTCACCGGTGACACAAGCCACGTCGACATCCGGGAAGCTCAGCTTCACACCCATGGCCGCAGGGAAACCAAAGCCCATCGTGCCCAGGCCACCGGAGTTGATCCAGCGGTTAGGCTTGTCGAACTTGTAGTACTGCGCGGCGAACATCTGGTGCTGGCCCACGTCGGAGGTCACAAAGGCGTCGCCCTTGGTCACTTCGCACAGGGTTTCGATCACGGTTTGTGGCTTGATGATGCTGCCGTCGCCCTTGTCGTAAGGGAACAGGCCGCGGTCACCGCGCCATTCGTCGATCTGCTTCCACCAACTGGCAACGGACTCCTTGTTCGGCGTCTCGCCAATGTCCTTGAGCGCAGCGACCATTTCGGTCAACACGCTCTCCACGGGACCTACAATCGGCACATCGGCCTTGATGGTCTTGGAGATGGACGCCGGGTCGATGTCGATGTGGATGATCTTGGCATTCGGGCAGAACTTGCTCGCGCCGTTGATCACCCGGTCATCGAACCGCGCGCCCACGGCCAGGATCACGTCGGCGTGGTGCATGGTCAGGTTGGCCGTGTAGCTGCCGTGCATGCCGAGCATGCCGACGAACTGACGGTCCGAACCCGGGAAGGCACCGAGGCCCATCAAGGTGTTGGTCACCGGCAGGTTGAGCATCTTGGCCAATTCGGTCAACGGTGCGGAACCGCCGCCCAGGATCACGCCGCCACCCGAGTAAAGCACTGGGCGCTTGGCCGCCAGGAGCATTTCTGCTGCCTTGCGGATTTGCCCCGAGTGCCCACGCACGGCCGGGCTGTAGGAACGCAGCTTGGCTTTCTTCGGGAAGATGTATTCGAACTTTTCCGCCGGGTTGGTCATGTCTTTCGGGATATCGACCACCACTGGACCCGGGCGACCGGATTGCGCGAGGTAGAACGCCTTCTTCATGACTTCCGGGATTTCCGAGGCATGCTTGATCATGAAGCTGTGTTTCACGATCGGCCGGGAGATACCGATCATGTCGGTTTCCTGGAATGCATCAGTGCCCACCATGGTGCTCGCCACCTGGCCGGAAATGATCACCATCGGAATAGAGTCCATATACGCAGTCGCGATGCCAGTAATGGCATTGGTTGCGCCAGGGCCTGACGTTACCAGCACCACGCCGGCTTTACCGGTGGCACGGGCATAACCGTCAGCCATATGGGTCGCGGCCTGTTCGTGGCGAACCAGGATGTGGTTGACAGCCGGTTCCTTGAACAGTGCGTCGTAGACATGCAGCAGAGCACCACCTGGGTACCCGTAGATATAGTCGACGCCTTCGTCACGCAAAAAGCGGACGAGCATCTCACCGCCAGATAAAAGCTCCACGTTGTTCACCTCTAAAACGCCAGAATACCGTCCGTTGAAAACCGACGGGTCTTAATAGGTTTACTTCTCAACAGAGCATGAGCGACGGTGGTCGCCGACTACGTCAGCACTGACTGAGCAAGTATTGGGATCGTCCCAAGTGTTGCGGGCTTTTCCCACCCAGCGCGAGGTAACGCGTTGCGGGTGTAACAGGTCGGCGCGGATGTGCGCCTCATGATCTGCTGAGCGGGCCTGCTTCTGGCAGTCCCGATACAGCGGACTTTGGATTCTTCTGTTTCAGCCCCTTCAAGTCAAGCAATAATTGCGCTTTTTTCCAACTAAGCGCATGAGAACGTAGAAGAAAGGGCTTTGAGGAGGGATAAAACTCGCCTGAATGTCGTCAAGCGGTAGAAATGTGCGCAAGACTGCCGGAAAACCCGGCAGTCAGGCAATTAACGAGCGCCGACGATCAGTTGGTCGAACTTTTTCAGCGCAGAGCGTAGGCCGAGGCTTTGTTGGGGACGGTCGGCGTAGACCATCTCGGCCATCTCCAGGATGCCCGACGCATTAGGTAGCGGCAGGTCCTGTTCGAGGATCTGTTTCATCCGCACCAGGAAGATCCACTGCAGCCACTGATGAAAATCCAGGGTATCCACGGAAAACGGCTCGACGCTGCTCAGCGCCTCTGCACCGGGAGACACCTCATCCCACCAGCCCGCCACGCGCAATTCGCGCTCAATCAGCAACAACTGTTCGGCAATCGCCGGAAAACGAGGATCCATCAGAGACTGACCTTGGCCTTCTGCCGGGCCTGGGCAGCACCGGCAGCATCACCTTGTGCAGCACGTGCATCACCAATCAAGGCCCACAGGCTGGCTTGCAGGTCAGGACGACCGTTGGCCATGGTCAAGCCACGACGGGCGAACTGCTCAGCTTGCGGCGCATCACCCTGGGCCATGCGCACTTGCGCCAGGCGGTAGAGCACCTGCGGTTCACGCGGCGCGACCCGCTGGGCGCGCTCAAGGCTGGACGATGCGCCGTTCAAGTCGCCACCGGCCTGCTGTTGCTGCGCAGTGGTGAGCAAGGCCAGGACCGGGCCGTCCAACTGCTCGTCGGCAGACAGGCCGCCGGCATTGGCCGAGGGAATCCCGCTCGGGGTCGACGGCATGTTGTAGGTGCCCTGGTTGATCGGCGCGGTATCAATCGGCGCCGAGTTCGACGGGCCAGGGGTGATCGGCCCCGGCGTCCATGGTGCGGAGCTGATGGGTGCAGATGTGGTGGCACCCCCACCCGGGACCATCACCACTACGCCGGAATCCTGCGGTACCGCCTGGGTCGTGGCAGGGTTTGGACGGGTAGTCACAGTCTGGCGAAAGCCGCCATTGGCCGAGATCCGGTCATTGTTGGATACGGCCGTGCCGGAATCCACCACGGGGATGGAGCCGCGCTGCACGCTGGAGCAACCGCTGAGCAAAGCTAACGTTGTAATAGCCGGAATCAACCACTTGTTCACTTGAAATCCTCTTTGCTTAATTCATCCAGCCCTTGACCCAATCCATCACCGAATCCGCATCCGTGGGCACACCTGTGCCACATGGAGCGCCGGCTGGCGGTTCACTGCCGCGAATATACGGCATCTGCACCGCGCCCGGACAGTTGGCATCGGAGCCCTGCCCGGTATGGGGGTCGATCCAGGCCTGCACGATATTGTCGGGTTGCGGCATGTTCAGTGGCAGCGGGTCGGCCTTGCGCATAAAGCTGGTCCAGACCTGCAAGGCGCCGGTCGCGCCGGTGAACGGTGTCTTGCCGTTGTCATCGCGCCCCAGCCACACCACCGCGAGCAGGTCCTGGCTGAAACCGGCGAACCAACTGTCACGGGAGTCGTTACTGGTACCGGTCTTGCCGGCCAGCGTCAGGTTGCCCGGCAGCGAGCTGTACACCGAACGCCCGGTCCCTTCGCGCATGACCCGTTGCATGGCGTTCTGGATCAGGTAGATGGAGGCCGGATCAAAACGCTGCTCGATCTGGAACGGGTAGCGCTTGAGCGGCTCGCCTTCCGCCGTGAGGACACTGCGGATCCCGCGCATCGGCGTATTGAAACCACCGTTGGCCAGGGTCTGGTACATGGTCGCCACTTCCATCGGGCTCAAGCCACCTGCGCCCAGCAACATCGACGGGAACGCCGGGAACTCGCGGCTTACACCCAGTCGTGCAAGGGTCTTGAGCACATTCGGCACACCCAGCTCCAGGCCAAGCCGCGCCGTGGACAGGTTGTAGGAGTGCGCCAGGCCTTGGTACAGGAACACCGTGCCGTGGGAGCGACGATCATAGTTCTGCGGCTTCCATACCTGGCCATCGGCGCCCTTGACCGAAAACGCTTCGTCGGAGAGCCAGCTGGTCAGGGTGTACTTGCTCGGCTTTTCCAGTGCAGTGAGGTACACCGCCGGCTTGATCAGCGAGCCAATCGGCCGCACGGCATCCAGGGCACGGTTGAAGCCGGCGAAGCTGGCCTGGCGGCTGCCGATCATGGCCTGGACTTCACCGGTTTCCGGGTTGGTCACCACCATGGCCGCTTCGACTTCGTCCGAGCCCTTGCGCCCGGCCAGGCGCTTGAAGGTATCGCTGACCGAGGCTTCGGCCTTCATCTGCAGGATCGGGTCGAAACTGGTGAAGATCCGCAGACCTTCTTCGGTCAAGTCCTCGTCGCGATAGTCTTCGCGCAACTGGCGCTTGACCAGGTCGATAAAGCCGGGGAAGGAACTGTCGGCCAACTTGCCACGGGTGGTGACGCCCAAAGGCATCTTCTTCGCGGCCGCGACCTGTTCTGCGGTGGCTACGCCCTGCTGCTCCAGCACGTCGAGGACCAGGTTGCGGCGCTCCAGGGCCCGCTCCGGGTTGCGGCGCGGGTTGTAATAGGACGGCCCCTTGACCATACCTACCAGCAACGCCACCTGGTGCAACTTGAGCTCGGACAACGGCTGGCCGAAGAAGAACTGGCTGGCCAGGCCAAAGCCGTGCACCGCGCGCTGGCCATCCTGGCCGACGAACACCTCGTTGAGGTAGGCCTCAAGGATCTCCGGCTTGCTGTAGTGCAGCTCCAGCAACATCGCCATCATGGCTTCGGTGAGTTTGCGGGTCAGGCTGCGCTCACTGGTCAGGTAGAAATTCTTGACCAATTGTTGCGTCAGCGTACTGCCGCCCTGAGTCATGCGGCCACCCGAGGTGTTGACCCAGATGGCGCGAGCGATGGACTTGGGCGAGACGCCCCAGTGGCTGTAGAAATCCCGGTCTTCGACCGCAACCAGGGTTTCCAGCAGATACGGCGGCACCTGATCGATCTTGATCAGGATGCGATCTTCAAGGTTCTTGGGGTAAATCCCGCCGATCAGCAACGGCTCAAGACGCACCACTGGCAACTTGCCGCCATTGAGTGCAGAAAGCTCGGCCACGTAATCCCCGGAGAAGCGCACGCGCACCGGTTGCGCCTTTTCCAGGCCTTCATAGAACTGGAAGCCCCGGGTGTTCAGGTCCACGGTATTGCCGCTGACCGCCGCCGCACCCGGGCCGTTGGCCACGGCTTCGCGCCGATAGCCCAGCGCATCGAGTTCGGTAAGGAAATCTTCCTTGCTCAGTTTCTGGCCGGTAAACAGCTCCAGCGGGCGAGCGTAGACCTTCGCCGGGATGGTCCAGCGCTTGCCAGAGAACTTCTCCTGGACCACTGCATCGAGGTATACCGCGATGCCTGCGATCACCACCAGGCCCACCAGGCCGAGCTTGAGCGCCCAGCCTAGCCAGGGGCGCAGGCTGCGGGGAGGAGGTTTTTTACGGGAACGGGGAGATCGGGTACGAGTCATGGCGGCGGATTATACGCATTTTATTGATGATCAACATGAACCGGACGGCGGTTTGCATGACCGACCTGAGCGGCCATAATGCGCTCCATTATTTTCCCAGACTCCGAAGGATCGCCTGTGAGCCAGCCCCTGATTGCCGCCCTGCAAAACCCGGCCCTGTTTCCTCATCCGGTCGAAGCGTTTCAAGTCATCGAAACCCATATTTCCTGGGTCCTGCTCACCGGTCCCTATGCCTACAAGATCAAGAAACCGGTGAACTTCGGCTTCCTCGACTTCACCCAACTGGACGCCCGCGCCCACTTCTGCAACGAGGAACTGCGCCTCAACCAACGCCTGACACAAGATTTGTATCTTGAAGTGTTGCCGATCACCGGCAGCGCTGAAGCACCGCAACTGGGCGGCGAAGGCCCGGCCATCGAATATGTGCTGAAAATGCGCCAGTTCCCGCAAAGCCAACTGCTGAGCACCTTGCAGGCCAATGGCGAGCTGACCAACGGCCACATCGATGAGATGGCCAGCCAGATTGCGCACTTCCACCTCAACGCCCCCAAGGTTCCCGAGGCCCATCCCGCCGGCACCCCCGACGAGGTGATGGCGCCGGTGCGGCAGAACTTCGAGCAGATCCGTCCGTTCCTTAGCGACAAAGCCGACCTGGCCCAACTGGACGCACTGCAAGCCTGGGCCGAGAGCAGCTTCGAACGCCTCAAGCCCCTGCTGGAGCAACGCAAGCTCAATGGCTTTACCCGCGAGTGCCACGGCGATATTCACCTGGGCAACGCAACCATGATCGACGATCACGTGGTGATCTTCGACTGCATCGAGTTCAACGAACCGTTCCGCTTCACCGACGTGTGCGCCGACACCGGCTTCCTGGCGATGGACCTGGAAGACCGTGGCCTCAAGACCCTGGCCAGGCGCTTTATCAGCCAATACCTGGAGCTGACTGGCGATTACCAGAGCCTGGAGCTGCTGAACTTCTATAAAGCCTACCGCGCGCTGGTGCGGGCCAAGATCGCGCTGTTCAGCATGCCGCCCGAGGCAACACCGGTCGAGCGCGCAACCACCCTGCGCCAGTACCGCAACTACGCCAACCTGGCCGAAAGCTACAGCACCATCCCCTCGCGCTTCCTGGCGATTACCCATGGCGTATCGGCGACCGGCAAAAGCCATGTGGCGATGCGCCTGGTGGACGCGCTCGGCGCCATTCGCCTGCGCTCCGATGTAGAACGCAAGCGCCTGTTTGGCGAGCAACAGGTCGAGAACACCCTCCAAGCCGGGATCTATGCCTCGGACGCCAGCGCGGCAACCTACGCCCGCCTGCATACCCTCGCCGAAACCGTACTGCGCGCAGGCTTCCCGGTAGTCCTGGACGCGACCTACCTCAAGCGCGAGCAACGAGAAGCTGCCGCCAAAGTCGCAGAAGCCACCGGCGCGCCCTTCCTGATCCTCGATTGCAATGCACCGCAGGCCGTTATCGCCAGTTGGCTGGCGAAACGTCAGGCAGATAAAAACGATCCGTCTGACGCTACCCTGGCAGTCATTGAGCAGCAACAAGCCAGCCGCGATCCCCTGAGCGCCGAAGAACTGCTACTGAGCAAGCGGGTCGAGACCAATGAAAGCGGGACGCTGGACGCGCTGGTTGCCCACGTCCGCCAGCGCCTGCCAGGGCTGTAGGAAATATTTCACGGCCGTGATGCGGTTAACAGCTCACGGCCGCAAATAGTGGCACTATAATGGCATTATAAGTCCAACAGGAGTTGCCGCCATGGGCCAGCCGAAGCTGCTTGATACACCGCTCTACGCGCTGCTGCATAAAGATGACATCCGGGGTTTCAATCAGGAACGCCCCAAGGATGGTCCGATTGATATGCGCGGCGGCGACTTCCGTGGTCTGGACCTGCGCCACCTGGACGCCGAGGGCGTGGACTTTACCGACGCCTACTTCCGCTCGGCCGACTTGCGTGGCCTGGACCTGCGGGGCTGCCCGCTGGAAGGCGCCAGCCTGGCCCATGCGCAGATCTCGGGCACTTACTTCCCAGCCGAACTGAGCGCTGACGAGATCCTAATGTCGGTCAATTTCGGCACGCGCCTGCGCTATCGCACCCGCTGACCGAACACCTTTATCCCCAGCTGAGCGCAACGCGAGCTGGGGGCCTGCGCCTGTCACCGTCAAGATTCCAGCGCCAGCCTTAGAAGCGTTTACGTCGTTTCTGAGCAAAGAACTACGCTTTTCCTACTGAGCGCTACACTCCTTTCAGGCTTGCCTGGTCACGATACCCACCGAACCATTCGGCCGTCGCAAGGAGGCTTGATGAATGATGAGCTGCAACACCTGAAAAACCTTGGCAAGACCTCGGCGCAATGGCTGCATGCGGTGGGCATCCATAGCGCTTCGGACCTGCGTCGCCTGGGCGCGGTGGACGCCTACCGGGCGGTACGCACCCGTGGTTTCCGGGCATCCAAAGTCCTGCTGTATGCCATCGAAGGCGCATTGATGGATGTGCATTGGAACGATATTCCAACCGAGCGCAAGGAAGCCTTGAATCGCCAACTGGAAGCGCTGTCGATACGGAACAAGAACTGAAACAGGTGAAAACCCAATGTTTGCGGGGTTCCAAACAAACGTTTGAGAAAAATCCCCATGGGTGCAAAAACAAGTGTTGACTCTCAAATGAGAATCGTTATGATTATCACAACTGGTCGCGAGATCAGCCGATAACTGAAAGACCATTGGTTCGGACTCTCAGATTATCTCCTCATCAGGCTAATCACGGTTATTTGACCCGGCTCTTGCCGGGTCTTTTTTTGCCTGGGTTTTATATCACCCTGTAGGACCTGGCTTGCCGGCGAAGGTGCTGGGTCTTGATACACCGCTATCGCCGGCAAGCCGGCTCCTACAGAGATAGGGTTCAGCGGGCGATGATCAAGGGATGACCCAGCTCAGGATGGGGCTGCACCAGCACATCCAGGCCGAACACCGCCTTGAGCAACTCCGGTCGCAACACCTGCACCGGTGTGTCCAGGGCGTGGGGGCGACCGTTCTCCAGCAGCAGGATGCGATCGCAGTAGCGCGCCGCCAGATTGAGGTCGTGAAGAATCACCAGCACGGCCGCGCCACGGTCGGCAAAGCTGCGGATGGCCTGCAAGGTGGTGTGCTGGTGCAATGGGTCGAGCATCGAGGTCGGCTCGTCCAGCAATAGGGTCTGCCCCGCCTCGCCCGGCCAGAGTTGCGCCAGCACCCGCGCCAGGTGCACGCGCTGGCGTTCGCCGCCGGACAACGCCAGGTAGCTGCGTCCGCTCAGGTGGCCCACGTCGGCGGCCTGCAAGGCGGCTTCGATGATTTCATCGTCGCGTACCCGCCCGGTCTGATGGGGCAAGCGCCCCATGCCCACCACTTCCTCGACGCGAAACGCGAAATCCAGGGTCGACACCTGGGGCAGCACCGCCAGGCGCTGCGCCCGTTGCGCGCCCTGCCAATCCTTGAGCTCGCGGTCGTCCAGCCAAACCTGCCCTTCATCCGGATGCAATTGCGCACACAACGCGCCCAGCAACGTGCTTTTGCCGGCGCCATTGGGGCCGAGCACACCCAGAACTTCACCGGGTTTCAAGTCCAGGGTCACGTCGGCCAACACGGTTTTGCGACCGCGACGGATCTGCAGGTTGTCCACTCGCAGCATCAGGCGCGTCCTCGCAACAGCAGGTATAGAAAAAACGGAGCACCGATAAAGGCAGTAACAATACCAATGGGCAACTCCGCCGGCGCCAGGGCCAGGCGGGCCACCAGGTCGGCGAATAACAACAGGCTCGCGCCCGCCAGCACCGAGGCCGGCAGGAGCACACGATGATCCGGCCCCGCCAGCAGCCGCACCAGATGTGGCACCACCAGCCCGACAAAACCGATCAGCCCCGCAGCGGCGACCGCCGCGCCAACCCCGAGCGCCGTGCAAAACACCAGCTCGCGCTTGAGCCCCTCGACATTGATCCCCAGGTGACTGGCTTCCGATTCTCCCAGTAGCAAGGCATTGAGCGCCTTGGCCCGGCGCGGCAGCCACAGCGCCACACCGGCACTGACCAGCAGCAATGGCCACAGTCGCGAGTAGCTGGCGCCGTTCAGGCTGCCAAGGTTCCAGAACGTCAGGGTGCGCAAGGTAGCGTCATCGGCCAGGTAGGTGAACAGGCCCACCGCCGAGACCGCCAGCGCGGTCAGGGCGATACCGGCCAACAACATGGTTGCGACATTGGTCTGCCCGTCGCGCCGCCCCAGGCGATAGACCAGCGCGGTCACGCCCAAGCCACCCAGAAATGCACACAGCGACAACAGATACGGCGCCACGGCGTCCGGCAGGCCACCAAAGGCCGCGCCGCCGACGATGGCCACCGCCGCCCCCAGCGCAGCGCCACTGGACACACCGACCAACCCGGGGTCGGCCAACGGGTTGCGAAACAGCCCCTGCATGGCCACCCCCGACAGCGCCAGCACCCCGCCAACCGCCAGCCCCAGCAAAGTGCGCGGCAAACGGATCTGCCCCAGAATCAGCTCAGCCTGCTCCAAGCCTTGGGCCTCGATAGGCACGCCAAGCAGGCGCAAGGCAGCGCGCAGAGTGTCGAGCAACGGCAGGCTGACCGGCCCCAGGGCCAGGGACAGCCAGGTCGCCAACACACACAACAGGCTCAAGCCGATAAACAGGGTGCGCGGTTTAACCAGAGTGGTCATGGGGCGGCTTGGGCTTTAACGGGATAGAACCCGGCGGACAGGATTTGCAGGCTGGCCGGCAAGCGTGGGCCCAGGCCGCCGACCAACAAGGTGGGGTCCAACTCAAACACCCGGCCGGTCTTGGCCGCCGAGGTGTTCGCCAGAATCGGGTTTTCCTTGAACAAGGCCGCACGGGCCGCCTCGCCACTCAGGGCGCGGTCAGAGAACACCAGCACTTCAGGGCTCAACCCCGCCAGCGACTCAACCGAAAACGGCTTATAGCCGCTGTGCGTCGCCAGGTTGTGCCCGCCGGCCTGTTGCAGCACCCAGTCGGCGGCCGTGTCCTTGCCGGCGATCAGCGGCTTGCCACCGGCATGCCCGAGCACCAGCAGCACGCCAGGGGCCTTTTGCCGGGTTTGCGCCTGGGTCACGGCCGTTTTTTGCAGGTTTAGTTGCTGTTGATAAGCATTGAACAGTGTCGCGGCCTTGTCTTCAGCTCCCAGCAGCTTGCCCAGGTGCTGCAGGTTGCCTTGCAGGGTCGGCAGGTCCGGCTGCGCGGAGAACAGTTCCACTTGCACCCCGGCATTGCGAATCTGCGCCAGCACCGGTGGTGGCCCCATTTCCTCGGTGCCCACCAGGATCTGCGGGCGCAGGCTCAAGATCCCTTCGGCGGACAGCTGGCGCTGGTAACCGATACTGGGCAGCGCCTTTAGCGACTGCGGATGCTGGCTGGTAGTATCGACGCCCACCAGCTTCGACTCTCCGCCCAGGGCCGTCACCCACTCCGACAACGCGCCCCCGGCGCTGACCCAGCGTTGAGGCAGCTCAGCAGCTTGCGCCACGTGGTTGACCAGCAGTCCGACAACAAGCGCAATAGCGCTGGCACTCAGGCGCATAAAAGGGTTTCCTTCCAAGGGTGAGGCCGTCTGGCATCGTACTGAGCACGCAGTCAGCTGACGGGCGAAGCCAGCATTTGATAATTGTTTGCATTTGAACGTCAAGCACCGGGCTCACCCGTAAACCCCGGATTGCGCCACAGCCCTTGACCCGCGCCACCTGAGAACACCTATGAAGTTTCTGTGCTCCTCCCACGAACTGGCCCCAGACAGCAGCCGCGGCTTCGATATCGATGGCCGCAAGTTATTGGCCGTGCGCCGCGAAGGCCGAGTGTATTTCTATATCAACCGCTGCCCCCATCGCGGCGTACCACTGGAATGGCAACCTGACCGGTTTCTCGACCCCAGCGCGAGCATGATCCAATGCGCCACCCACGGCGCGTTATTTCTGATCGAAAGCGGCGAATGCGTGGCCGGCCCCTGCGCAGGCCAAAGCCTGACGCCGCTGCCCGGCCGCGAAGACGCACAGGGGCTGTGGGTGCAACTCTAGTCGTTGAGCAGCACGGGCAAAGGGCGATCAATGCAGATTTCCTGTGCACTGACATTCACGCCATAGGCCAGGACCTGCACCCCAGCGGACTTGGCTTCACGCAGTGCAGCGGCATACCCGGGATCGATCTCCTCGGCCGGCCTTACGCCATCGATGCCGGACACATTCACACAGTACAACTGCACGGCTCGTACACCGTTACGGGCCAAGTGCGCCAACTCCCGTAAATGTTTGGCACCACGCTGGGTCACTGCATCGGGAAACGCCGCGATAGGCGTGCCGTCAAACCCCAGGGTGACACTTTTGACTTCGACATAGGCCGCGCCGTCGGGGTAGTCCAGGCGAAAGTCGATCCGGCTTTTCTCCTGGCCGTAGGGCACTTCACGCTTTAACGCGGTAAAGCCGTTGAGCTCAGTGATCACCCCGGCATTCAACGCCTCTTCAACCAACGGGTTGGCTCGCGCGGTATTGACGCACGCCAGACGGCCCTGTGGGGTCTGCGCGATCTCCCAGGTGCCCGGCAGCTTGCGCTTGGGGTCGTTGGAGCGGCTGAACCAGACCGGCCCGCCCTCGATCATGCAGTTGAACATTGAGCCGGTGTTGGGGCAGTGAATGGTCAGCAACTCGCCGGTAACGGTTTCGATATCGGCCAGAAAACGCTTGTAGCGGCGAATCAGCCGACCTTCTTCGAGGGGAGGATGAAAGCGCATCAGCTTTGCCAGCTCCGCAAGCCACGGGCAATGCGTTCCACTGCTTCCTGTAGGCGATCGAGGTTTTGTGTGTAGGCAAAACGCACATGATGACCCGCCTTGAAGCGACCGAAATCCAACCCTGGCGTGAATGCCACGTGCTCGGTTTCAAGAAAGTGCCGGCAAAACGCGAAGGCGTCGCCACCAAAGGCGCTGATATCGGCATACAGGTAAAACGCCCCCTCAGGCTCGACTGCGATACCGAACCCCAGCTCACGCAGGGCCGGCAGCAAAAAGTCACGCCGGCGCCCGAACTCGGCCCGTCGTTCTTCAAGGATCTCCAGGGTCTGCGGGGTAAAACAGGCCAATGCCGCATGCTGGGCCATGCTCGGTGCGCTGATGTACAGGTTTTGCGCCAGCTTCTCCAGCTCACCCACCGCAGCGGGGGGCGCCACCAGCCAGCCGAGGCGCCAACCGGTCATGCCGAAATACTTTGAAAAACTGTTTAGGACAAACGCCTCGTCATCCACTTCCAGCACGCTGGCCGCGTCAGTGCCATAGGTCAGGCCGTGATAGATCTCATCCACCACCAGATGGCCATTGCGGGCCTTGATCGCCCTGGACAGGCCGGCCAGTTCATCACGAGTCAGAATGGTCCCGGTCGGGTTGGCCGGCGAGGCGACCAACGCCCCCACGCTGTCCTGGTCCCAATAGCGCTCCACCAGGTCGGCGGTCAGCTGGTAACGCACCTCGGGGCCGACCGGCACCAGTTGCGCCGCGCCCTCCACCAGTCGTAGGAAATGCCGGTTACAGGGGTAGCCTGGGTCCGCGAGCAACCAATGTTTGCCGGGATCCACCAGCAGGCTGCTGGCCAGGAGCAAGGCCCCGGAGCCGCCCGGTGTGATCAGGATGCGTTCGGGGTCGATGCTCAAGTCATAACGCTGCTGGTAGAAACCACTGATGGCCTCGCGCAATTCCGGCAGGCCACGGGCGGCGGTGTAGCGGGTCTTGCCGTTGGCCAGTGCGGCCTGGCCGGCCTGGATGATCGGCTCGGCGGTGGTGAAGTCCGGCTCGCCGATCTCCAGGTGAATCACATCATGGCCAGCGGCCTGCAGCTCATTGGCCCGCGCCAGCAACGCCATGACATGAAAAGGTTCGATAGCACGACTGCGAGCACTGTAGGGCTGAGCCATTAGCCTTCCTTAACAATGAGGACAAAATCGGGATTCTACCGAACCCGCGAGGTAAAACATGTTCTATTGCCTGCCCGGCTGGCGTGATGAGCCGGGCAAGCGCCTGCAAAAAGACTAAAATCATCATTCCAGACGGTGTATGCCCGGCCACGGCGGGTCGCAGCAGTTTGCAACCCCGGCGCGACGGGCCTCGACAACCGGGAGTGGCGCACCCCGAATCTATCTGGTAAGTTCGCCCGCTTGCAGCCGCAGGGCCGGCAGGTGTCGGTGATGTTGCAATCCTGCGCAATGGATTAGAAGAGTGAGAGGCGGTCTATTCATGTCCACCCAAGCAAAGCAACAGAGCATCAGCGGCTTCGAACCCTACATCGAGACGAAGGGTGAGGAGTACATGGGCGAGCCCATGCGCAAGCACTTCACCAAGATCCTGCAAAAATGGAAACAGGACTTGATGCAGGAGGTCGACCGTACCGTTGACCATATGAAGGACGAAGCAGCCAACTTCCCTGACCCGGCCGACCGTGCCAGCCAGGAAGAAGAGTTCAGCCTTGAACTGCGCGCCCGTGATCGCGAGCGCAAGCTGATCAAGAAAATCGACAAGACGTTGCAACTGATCGAAGACGAAGAATATGGCTGGTGCGAATCCTGCGGCGTCGAGATTGGTATTCGTCGCCTGGAAGCCCGTCCTACTGCAGACATGTGCGTAGACTGCAAGACCTTGGCCGAAATCAAGGAAAAACAGGTCGGCAAGTAATCCCTGCCCGGCTGGACGAATGGGGCGTGCAAATGCCCCATTTTTGTTTCTGGAGTTTGGCGGTTTTCCAGTAATATCCTGGCCATGACAGCCTCTCCCTATATCGGGCGTTTCGCCCCCACGCCCAGCGGCCATTTGCACTTCGGCTCCCTGGTTGCAGCCCTCGCTTCCTATCTCGACGCCCGCGCCAATCAAGGCCGCTGGCTGATGCGCATGGAAGACCTCGACCCACCCCGTGAAGAGCCGGGCGCCCAGGCGGCGATCCTGCATGCCCTGGAAAGCTATGGTTTTGAATGGGACGGCGAACTGGTCCGACAAAGCGAGCGGCATGATGCCTACGCCAAAGTCCTGAACGATATGTTCAATCATGGCCTGGCCTACGCCTGCACCTGTTCACGCAAGCAACTGGAACCGTATAACGGCATTTACCCTGGCCTCTGCCGCAACGCCGGCCACGACCAGCAGGATGCCGCCATTCGCCTACGGGTTCCCGAGTTGGAATACCATTTTACTGACCGTGTACAGGGCGAGTTCCGACAACACCTGGGCCGCGATGTCGGCGACTTCATCATCCGCCGTCGCGACGGCCTGTATGCCTACCAACTGGCCGTGGTGCTCGACGATGCCTGGCAAGGTGTCACCGATATCGTGCGCGGCGCCGACCTGCTGGACTCCACGCCACGCCAGCTGTACCTGCAAGAGCTGCTGGGCCTGCGCCAGCCGCGCTACCTGCATGTGCCGCTGATCATCCAGCCGGACGGCAACAAGCTGGGCAAATCCTACCGCTCCCCACCGCTAATGCCCGACCAGGCCACACCTTTGCTCTTAAGGGCCCTGCGCGCCCTCGGCCAGATGCCGGGGGATGAACTGCTCTACGCCAGCCCACGGGAACTGCTCGATTGGGGCATCCAGTACTGGGATGCCAGCCGGATCCCGCGCACACTGACCCTGGCCGAAGCGCAATTGCGCTGAAGGCGCTTGCAGCCTGCCAGCCATCCGTTAACATCGCCGCAGTTTTTCAATCAGAGGCCAACATGTACATCTATCGATTGGTCCTGCTGCTGGTCGTCGGGATCTACCTGTTTTCTCCCGCCATCATGGACTGGTGGATCGACGCCACGGGCGCCTGGTATCGCCCCTATCTGCTGTGGCTGATCCTGATCGTCGTGACCTTCATCCTGCAGAGCCAAAAAGATGCCGATGAGCTTTAGCCTGACCCAGATGCTGCTGATCAGCGCCGCCTACCTGGCCGCGCTGTTCGGGGTGGCCTGGATCAGTGAGCGCGGGATGATCCCGCGGGCGATCATTCGCCACCCGTTGACCTACACCTTATCCCTGGGCGTCTATGCCAGCGCCTGGGCGTTCTATGGCACGGTGGGCCTGGCCTACCAATACGGTTATGGGTTTCTTTCCAGCTACCTCGGGGTGTCCGGGGCCTTCCTGCTGGCGCCGGTGCTGCTGTACCCGATCCTGAAAATCACCCGCACCTACCAACTGTCTTCGCTGGCCGACCTGTTTGCCTTCCGCTTTCGCAGCACCTGGGCCGGCGCGCTGACCACGATTTTCATGCTGATCGGCGTGCTGCCACTACTGGCCCTGCAAATCCAGGCCGTGGCCGATTCCATCGGCATTCTCACCCATGAGCCGGTACAGCATCGGGTGGCCCTGAGCTTTTGTGCGCTGATCACTTTGTTCACGATTTTTTTCGGCTCGCGGCATATCGCCACCCGGGAAAAGCACGAAGGCCTGGTGTTTGCGATTGCCTTCGAGTCGGTGATCAAGCTGATCGCCATCGGTGGCGTCGGCCTGTATGCGCTGTACGGCGTGTTCGACGGTCCGCAACAACTGGAGCTATGGCTGCTGCAAAACCAGACAGCCCTCGCCGCCCTGCATACTCCGCTGCAAGAAGGCCCATGGCGCACGCTGTTGCTGGTGTTCTTTGCCTCCGCCATCGTCATGCCGCACATGTACCACATGACCTTTACCGAGAACCTCAACCCGCGCTCGCTGGTCAGCGCCAGTTGGGGCCTGCCGTTGTTCCTGTTGTTGATGAGCCTGGCAGTGCCGCTGATCCTCTGGGCCGGCCTGAAACTGGGGGCCACCACCAACCCGGAATACTTCACCCTGGGTATCGGCATCGCCGCCAACAGTAAATCCCTGGCCTTGCTGGCCTATGTCGGCGGTTTGTCGGCGGCCAGTGGCTTGATCATTGTCACCACCCTGGCGCTGTCGGGCATGGCCCTCAACCACCTGGTGCTGCCGCTGTACCAGCCGCCCGCCGAAGGCAATATCTACCGCTGGCTGAAATGGACACGCCGGGCGCTGATCGTGGCGATCATCATGGCCGGCTATGGTTTCTACCTGTTGATGGCGGCCGAGCAAGACCTGGCCAACCTGGGCATTGTGGCCTTCGTCGCCACCTTGCAGTTCTTGCCGGGGGTTTTGTCGGTGCTGTACTGGCCGACTGCCAATCGGCGTGGGTTTATTGCCGGGTTGCTGGCGGGGATCCTGGTATGGCTGGTGACCATGCTGCTGCCGCTGGTCGGTAATCTGCAGGGTTTTTATATCCCGCTGCTGAACATGATCTACGTGCTCGACGACACCAGTTGGCACATGGCAGCGATCGCCTCGCTGGCGGCCAACGTGCTGATGTTCACCCTGATTTCCCTGTTCACCAACGCCAGCCCCGAAGAAACCAGCGCCGCCGAGGCATGCGCGGTGGATAACGTGCGCCGTCCGCAACGCCGCGAACTGCATGCCGCCTCGCCCCAGGAGTTTGCCACGCAACTGGCCAAGCCCCTGGGTGCCAAGGCCGCGCAAAAGGAAGTGGAGCAGGCGCTGCGCGATCTGTACCTGCCGTTCGACGAGCGCCGTCCCTACGCCCTGCGCCGCCTGCGCGACCGTATCGAGGCCAACCTGTCCGGGTTGATGGGCCCCAGCGTGTCCCAGGACATGGTCGAGACCTTCCTGCCGTACAAGGCCGGCGGCGAGAACTATGTCACCGAAGACATCCACTTTATCGAGAGCCGGCTGGAGGACTACCACTCGCGCCTCACCGGCCTTGCCGCCGAACTCGACGCCCTACGCCGCTACCACCGCCAGACCTTGCAGGAACTGCCCATGGGCGTGTGCTCCCTGGCCAAGGACCAAGAGATCCTGATGTGGAACAAGGCCATGGAGGAGCTGACCGGCATCGCCGCCCAGCGCGTGGTGGGCTCGCGCCTGACCACCATCGCCGATCCGTGGAAAGAATTGTTGCAGGGTTTTATCAACCTGCCAGACGAGCACTTGCACAAACAGCACCTGGCCCTCGACGGCCAGACCCGCTGGCTGAACCTGCACAAGGCAGCGATCGACGAGCCCCTGGCCCCCGGTAACAGCGGCCTGGTGTTGCTGGTCGAAGACCTGACCGAAACCCAGATGCTCGAAGACAAGCTGGTGCACTCCGAGCGCCTGGCCAGTATCGGCCGCCTGGCGGCCGGCGTGGCCCACGAGATCGGCAATCCGATTACCGGTATCGCGTGCCTGGCGCAGAACCTGCGCGAGGAGCGTGAGGAAGACGACGAAATCACCGAGATCAGCGGGCAGATCCTCGAGCAGACCAAGCGTGTCTCACGCATCGTGCAATCGCTGATGAGCTTTGCCCACGCCGGCGGCCACCAGAATCATGACGAAGCGGTGTGCCTGGCCGAAGTCGCCCAGGATGCCATTGGGCTGCTGGCCTTGAACCGGCGCAATTTCGAAGTACAGTTCTATAACTTGTGCGATCCGGAACACTGGGTGGTGGGCGACTCACAACGCCTGGCCCAGGTGCTGATCAACCTGCTGTCCAACGCCCGCGACGCGACCCCCGCCGGCAGTGCGGTAAGGGTCAAGAGCGAGGCTTTCGAGCACACGGTCGACCTGATCGTCGAAGACGAAGGCAGCGGTATTCCACAGAACATCATGGACCGATTGTTCGAACCCTTCTTCACCACCAAGGATCCGGGTGAAGGTACCGGTCTGGGCCTTGCACTGGTCTATTCCATCGTTGAAGAGCATTATGGACAAATCACCATCGACAGCCCGGCTGACACCGAAAGCCAACGCGGCACCCGTATTCGGGTGACCTTGCCGCGTCATGTCGAAGCGACGTCCGCTGTGAACTGAGACCGTCGAGAGAATTGAATCAATGCCGCACATTTTGATCGTCGAAGACGAAACCATTATCCGCTCTGCCTTGCGTCGCCTGCTTGAACGTAATCAGTACCAAGTCAGCGAAGCCGGCTCGGTGCAGGAAGCCCAAGAGCGTTTCAGCATTCCCACATTCGACCTGATCGTCAGTGACCTGCGCCTGCCCGGCGCACCGGGCACCGAGTTGATCAAGCTGGGCCAGGGCACGCCGGTGCTGATCATGACCAGCTATGCCAGCCTGCGCTCGGCCGTCGACTCGATGAAGATGGGCGCGGTGGACTACATCGCCAAGCCTTTCGACCACGACGAGATGCTCCAGGCGGTGGCGCGTATCCTGCGTGACCGCCAGTCGGCCAGCAGCGCACCAGCGGAACGGCCGGCCGGCAAGGCCGCCAGCGACAAACCCGGCGTCGACAACAGCAATGGCGAAATTGGCATCATCGGCTCCTGCCCACCCATGCAGGACCTGTACGTCAAGATCCGCAAGGTGGCGCCCACTGACTCCAATGTCCTGATCCAGGGCGAGTCCGGTACCGGCAAGGAACTGGTGGCCCGCGCCCTGCACAACCTGTCCAAGCGCGCCAAGGCCCCGATGATCTCGGTGAACTGTGCAGCGATCCCCGAATCCTTGATCGAATCCGAACTGTTCGGCCACGAAAAAGGGGCCTTTACCGGCGCCAGCGCCGGACGCGCAGGCTTGGTAGAAGCGGCGGACGGCGGCACGCTGTTCCTCGACGAAATCGGTGAACTGCCCCTGGAAGCCCAGGCCCGCCTGCTGCGTGTGCTGCAGGAAGGCGAGATTCGCCGGGTTGGCTCGGTACAGTCGCAAAAAGTCGACGTGCGCCTGATCGCCGCGACTCACCGTGACCTGAAAAGCCTGGCGAAAATCGGCCAGTTCCGTGAAGACCTCTATTACCGCCTGCACGTGATTGCCCTCAAGTTGCCGGCCCTGCGTGAACGCGGCGCCGACGTCAACGAGATCGCCAATGCGTTCCTGCTGCGCCAGAGCGCGCGGGTCAACCGTACCGACCTGACGTTTGCGGCCGACGCCGAACAGGCCATCCGCCACTATTCGTGGCCAGGTAACGTGCGCGAGCTGGAAAACGCCGTGGAACGCGCAGTGATTCTCTCGGAGAGCCCGCAGATCTCCGCTGAGCTGCTGGGCATCGATATCGAACTAAGCGACCTGGACGATGACGACTTCATTGGCCTGGCACCACAACAGGGCGGCAGTAACACCAGCCACGAGCCCACAGAAGACTTGTCCCTGGAGGACTACTTCCAGCACTTCGTACTGGAGCACCAGGACCATATGACCGAGACCGAGCTGGCGCGCAAACTGGGCGTCAGCCGCAAGTGCCTGTGGGAGCGGCGCCAGCGCCTGGGCATTCCACGGCGCAAGACCGGGGTTGCCAGCGAAAGCTGAGATCAACTCACATTGGGTAACACCCCAAACGTGAAAAAACTGTTACCTCAGATATTCACGTAACAAAAAGCCGGGGCTTACGGTAACGAAGCCCCGGCTTTTTTTCGCCCGACAAACACCCATGAACCGGTCAAACCCCTGATTTTGCTGGGGCTCGCAAAAGTTGGCACGCACCCTGCTATATGCTTAGTACAAGAACAATAAAAAGCACCGTACACACACAATAAAAATAAGACGAATCGACTCACGCACAATAAAAACAACACGGCGGAGGCGCAGCTAACTGATTCTTTTGGAGAGGCGTTGCATTTGGGGCTTGCCCCGCAACCAGGCCGAGAACAACAAAAACTGCCCTAAGGCAGAGCCTGAACTGGTTGAATCATTGATCATAGCAACACAGCGACCAAAGCAATCCGTTTGCTCTTGACTCCCGATTGGGAGTGTCATGAAGGTGAAATGTCATGGCGAGGGCGATCAACAAAAACAAGAAGCCCGAAATCAATAATAAAAATAGAGCACGCAACTACTTTCTGGGGGAGCTTCGGCTCCCCTTGTAGTTTCTGCGATTTGAGCGCCACGCCGGCTTTTTTAAGCATCTGGCTCAACGCTTGCAGCTAGTTCCTACACCATCCCCTGACTAAATGCTAGAATCCCGGCCCATCATGCGGTCATTCTTCGTTATGGCCGAACATTCCTTCAAACAGTGCATCCCATGCTGAAGAAGTTGTTCCAGTCATTCCGTTCCCCCTTGCGTCGTACGCAACACATTCGCAGCACGCCTGAAGTGCTCAACAGCAATCAACATTCGCTGCAGCGCGCCCAGTTCAGCCGTTATGCGGTGAACATCGTCGAACGCCTGCAGAACGCCGGCTACCAGGCCTACCTGGTCGGCGGTTGCGTGCGCGACATGTTGCTCAACATCACCCCCAAGGATTTCGACGTCGCCACCAGCGCCACGCCTGAACAAGTGCGTGCCGAGTTTCGCAACGCGCGGATCATCGGCCGGCGCTTCAAATTGGTGCATATCCACTTTGGTCGCGAAATCATCGAGGTCGCGACATTCCGCGCGGGCCACCCGCAAAACGATGAAGAGGAAGACAGCAACCAGTCTTCCCGCAACGAAAGCGGACGCATCCTACGGGACAATGTGTACGGCACCCTGGAAGAAGACGCGCAACGCCGCGACTTCACCATCAATGCCCTCTATTACGATCCAGTCAGCGAGCGCATCCTCGATTACGCCAACGGCGTGCACGATATTCGCAATCACCTGATCCGCCTGATCGGCGACCCCACGCAGCGCTATCAGGAAGACCCGGTGCGCATGCTGCGGGCCGTGCGTTTTGCCGCCAAGCTGAACTTCGGCATTGAGAAACACACTGCCGCGCCGATTCGCGAACTGGCACCGATGCTGCGGGAAATTCCCTCGGCGCGCCTGTTCGAGGAAGTGCTCAAGCTGTTCCTTTCCGGGCATGCCGCCGACACGTTCGAAATGCTGGTGGACCTGCAGTTGTTCGACCCATTGTTCCCGGCCAGCGCCGATGCACTGGAGCACAACCCGACGTACACCCACACGCTGATCAGTGAAGCGTTGATCAACACCGACCTGCGGATCAAACAGAACAAACCGGTGACCCCGGCGTTCCTGTTTGCCGCCCTGCTCTGGCCGGCGCTGCCCGCCCGGGTACTGCGCCTGCAGAACCGTGGCATGCCGCCGATTCCGGCAATGCAGGAAGCTGCGCACGAATTGATCGCCGAACAGTGCCAGCGCATCGCGATCCCCAAGCGCTTCACCATGCCGATCCGCGAGATCTGGGACATGCAGGAACGCCTGCCACGTCGCAGTGGCAAACGCGCCGACCTGCTGCTGGACAACCCGCGCTTCCGTGCCGGCTACGACTTCCTGCTGCTGCGCGAAAGCGCCGGCGAACAGACCGATGGCCTGGGCGAATGGTGGACCGACTATCAGGACGCCAATGACAGCGAACGTCGCGAGATGATTCGTGAACTGAGCAGCAAAGGCGAAACCACGGGCGACGGGCCGAAAAAGCGCCGCCGCAGCAGTGGCAGCAAGCGCAAGCGCAGTGCCGCCGATACCTCGGGCGAATAAGCACGGTGGAACGTATCTACATTGGCATGGGCAGCAACCTCGCTGCCCCGCAGCAGCAATTGCGCAACGCCATCGAGGCGTTGGCGCAGTTGCCGAACACCACACTCGTCGGTGTTTCTGCCTTCTATCAAAGCGATTCCCTGCTTCCTGGCCAGCCGCGCTACACCAACGCGGTGGCGGCGCTGGACAGCACCCTCACGCCACTGGAGCTGCTGGATGCGCTGCAAGCCATCGAGAACGACCAGGGCCGCGAACGCCTTGAACGCTGGGGCCCTCGCACGCTGGACCTGGATATCCTGCTGTTTGGCGATCGCCTGATTGATGAGCCGCGCCTCAAGGTGCCGCACTATCAAATGCATCTGCGCGCGTTTGTGCTGTATCCACTTGCCGAACTGGCACCTGCCACTTTGCAACTGCCTGACGGCCGTCTACTCAGTGATCTGCTCGCCGGATGCCCGTTCGTCGGCCTGGAACGCCTGCCTCAATCCCTGTAGGAGCTGGCTTGCCTGCGATGGCATCACCGCAGTCTGCCTGACACTCCGCGGTGATGCCATCGCAGGCAAGCCAGCTCCTACATTGATCCTCAGCGCCAGCCAAAAAGCATTACAGCCTGCTGAATCGCATCAGTAACAGCGGTAACACCTACCTCGTAACAATGCGGTAACACATCCAATTGACTTCCAGAGTCCTCCTCACGACTATAGGCGTCCCGCTGCCGCCAACCCGGCGCTGAAGGGCGCAATCCAGGCCTTATAAGCACTGCTCTGAAGAAAGTGCGCCTGTATAAACGAAGACTCACGCGCGTTACTCGCTGTTTCCAAGCGCCTGAACGAGGACTCTTTTCATGCCAGACATTACCCTGACCACCTTGCAGAGCCTCAAACTCAAGGGTGAAAAAATCGCCATGCTGACCTGCTATGACGCCACCTTCGCCCAGGCCTGCTGCCAGGCCGGCGTCGAGGTGTTACTGGTGGGCGACTCCCTGGGCATGGTTCTTCAAGGGAATGACAGCACCCTCCCCGTCACCACCGATGAACTCGCCTACCACACCGCCAGCGTCAAGCGCGGCAACGAGGGCGCGTTCATCATCGCCGACCTGCCGTTCATGGCGTACGCAACGCTTGAGCAGACCTTCCAGAATGCCGGCAAGCTGATGCAGGCCGGGGCACATATGATCAAGGTGGAAGGTGCCGTATGGCTCGCCGAGTCGATCCGCCTGCTGGCCGAACGCGGCGTGCCGGTGTGTGCGCACATGGGCCTGACACCGCAGTCGGTGAATATCCTCGGTGGCTACAAGGTCCAGGGTCGCAATGAAGCCCAGGCGCGGCAGATGCGCGCCGATGCCATCGCCCTTGAGCAGGCCGGCGCGGCAATGATCCTGCTCGAATGCGTGCCAAGCGAACTGGCCGCAGAAATCACCCAGGCGGTGAAAATCCCGGTCATCGGTATTGGCGCCGGCAGCGCTACCGACGGCCAGGTCCTGGTGTTGCACGATATGCTCGGCCTGAACCTCACCGGCCGCGCACCTAAGTTCGTGAAGAACTTCATGGCGGGCCAGGACAGCATCCACGCCGCGCTGGGTGCCTATGTCGCCGAAGTCAAAGCCGTCACCTTCCCAGGCACCGAACACGGATTCTCTGCATGAACACCGTAAAAACCCTGCGCGAACTGCGGGCCGCGGTCACTCACGCGCGCAGCGCCGGTAAGCGCATCGGCTTCGTGCCAACCATGGGCAACCTGCATGCGGGCCACGCCAAGTTGGTGACCCGCGCCGCCGAGCAAGCCGACTTCGTGGTGGCGAGCATTTTCGTCAACCCGCTGCAGTTTGGCGCCGGCGAAGACCTGGACAAGTACCCGCGCACCCTCGCCGCCGACCAGGAAAAGCTGCTGGTGGCGGGCTGCAACCTGCTGTTCGCACCCACGGTCGACGAAATGTACCCAGGCGGCATGACCGTGCAGACCCGGGTCAGCGTGCCACAACTGTCTGAAAGCCTGTGCGGCGCCAGCCGTCCGGGGCACTTCGAGGGTGTGGCGACGGTGGTGAGCAAGTTGTTCAACATGGTCCAGCCTGACCTGGCGGTGTTCGGGCAAAAGGACTACCAGCAACTGGCGGTGATCCGCGCCATGGTGCGCGACCTGAACATGCCGATCCAGATCATTGGCGAACCCACCGTGCGCGCCGAGGACGGCCTGGCGCTGTCCTCGCGCAACGGTTACCTGACGCAAGAGCAGCGCGCCATCGCCCCGGTGCTGTTCCGCAGCCTTAGTCATATCGCCACTGCCATTGAGAATGGCGACCGCGACTTCGCCAAGCTGCGGGCCGAGCAGGTCCAACACATCGAGGCCGCCAGCCTGCGCATGGACTACCTGGAAGTTCGCCAGGGCCAGCATCTGCGCCCGGCAACCGCCGAGGATCGTGATGTGGTGATCCTGGTCGCCGCGTACCTGGGCGCGACCCGGTTGATCGACAACCTGCACCTCAACCTCAGCGTTTAAGCCTGGCAATATCCTCATGTGGGAGCGGGCTTGCTCGCGATGGCGGACTGTCAGTCGATGTATTTGTCGCTGACCCACCACCATCGCGAGCAAGCCCGCTCCCACATTCGGTTTGTAGCGCCTCCCAGGCCCCGGTATAAAAAAGTACCGGCCTGTGCGCAGACAAAGCCAAGACATATCGACACGCTAGGTTTAATGTAAACGCCCGACGCTAGTGTTGGCGTTGACGCATTCGACCGGAACCCGCCGTTTCTCAGTGCCTGCTTGATAAAAGTCGGACGTTCCGGACATTCAAGTGTCCCAAAAGTAGTCCCAGTAATAAAAAGGAAACCCGCAGCGATGGCGTATTACCGCACTCCTCATGACGTTACCGCTCTGCCCGCCTGGCAAGCGCTCAATCAACACCGCCAAGCCATGCAGGATTTCAGCATGCGCGAAGCGTTCAATGCCGATCCCCAGCGCTTTGGCCAGTTCACCTTGAGCAGCTGCGGACTGTTCCTCGACTACTCGAAAAACCTGATTACGTCTGAAACCCGCGACCTGCTGGTGGGCCTGGCCAACGAAGTCGACCTCAAGGGCGCAATCAAGGCGCTGTTCGACGGCGAGTCGGTCAACTCTTCGGAAGGGCGCCCGGCGCTGCATACCGCATTGCGCCGTCCGGTGGGCGACAAGCTGTCGGTCAACGGCACCAATATCATGCCCGACGTGCACAAGGTGCTGAACCAGATCACCGACCTGGTAGGCCGCATCCACGACGGCCTGTGGCGCGGCTACACCGAGAAGCCGATCACTGACGTGGTCAACATCGGCATCGGTGGTTCGTTCCTCGGCCCGGAGCTGGTCTCTGAAGCGCTGTTGTCCTACGCCCATAAAGGCGTGCGCTGCCACTACCTGGCGAATATCGACGGCAGTGAGTTCCACGAACTGACCCAGAAGCTGCGCGCCGAGACCACACTGTTTATTGTCTCGTCGAAGTCCTTCAACACCCTGGAAACCCTGAAAAACGCCCAGGCCGCCCGCGCCTGGTACCTGGCCCAGGGCGGCTCCGAAGCCGAGCTGTATCGCCACTTCATCGCCGTGTCGAGCAACAACGCGGCAGCCGTGGCCTTCGGTATCCGTGAAGAGAACATCTTCCCGATGTGGGACTGGGTCGGCGGCCGTTACTCGCTGTGGTCGGCCATCGGCTTGCCGATCGCCCTGGCCATTGGCATGTCCAACTTCAAGGAACTGCTGTCGGGTGCCTACACCATGGACCAGCACTTCCAGACCGCGCCGTTCGAGGCAAACATGCCGGTGCTGCTGGGCCTGCTGGGTGTGTGGTACGGCAACTTCTGGGGCGCACAGAGCCACGCGATCCTGCCGTACGACCACTACCTGCGTAACATCACCAAGCACTTGCAACAGTTGGACATGGAATCCAACGGCAAGAGCGTACGCCAGGACGGCACGCCGGTTTCCACCGATACCGGCCCGGTTATCTGGGGCGGCGTGGGCTGCAACGGCCAGCACGCGTACCACCAGTTGCTGCATCAGGGCACCCAGTTGATCCCGGCCGACTTCATTGTGCCGATCGTCAGCTTCAACCCGGTCTCCGACCATCACCAGTGGCTGTATGCCAACTGCCTGTCCCAGAGCCAGGCTTTGATGCTCGGCAAGACCCGCAGCGAAGCCGAAGCCGAGCTGCGTGACAAAGGCATGGCCGAAGACGAAGTGCAGAAACTGGCCCCACACAAAGTGATCCCGGGCAATCGCCCGAGCAACACCCTGGTGGTCGAGCGGATCAGCCCGCGTCGCCTGGGCGCACTGGTGGCAATGTATGAACACAAGGTGTTCGTGCAGAGCGTTATCTGGGGCATCAACGCCTTTGACCAATGGGGCGTGGAGCTGGGCAAGGAACTGGGCAAGGGCGTCTACAACCGCCTGACGGGCGCCGAGGAAACCTTGGCCGACGATGCCTCGACCCAGGGCTTGATCAACTACTTCCGTGGTCGTCACCGCGGTTGATGTGATCGGCACTACAATCAGGGATTGAACCTGCACAAGCGCCCCCTGTGGGAGCTGGCTTGCCAGCCCCCACAGGGACCAGCCTTGAACTCTTGTATCTATAACAAGAAGAGGGATCCCTAATGTTCGATATCAGCCAGTTTCCCCATGCCGATGCCGTGCGCCGGGCTGCGCAACTCAGTCAAGAGGACTACCAGCGCCTCTATCGGCAATCCATCGAACACCCCGATATTTTCTGGGCCGAACAGGCCAAGGCGCTGCTCGACTGGATCACGCCCTGGCAAACCGTCCAACACTGCGATATCCACACCGGCGCCGCACAGTGGTTTGCCGGCGGCCAGTTGAACGTCAGCTACAACTGCATTGATCGGCACCTGGCGCAACGTGCCGATCAGCCGGCCTTTATCTGGGAAGGCGACGATCCTGCAAAATCGTCCAAAATCACCTACCGCCAACTTCATCAAAACGTCATCCGCCTGGCCAATGTGCTGAAAAGCCGTGGCGTGAAGAAAGGCGACCGGGTGTGTATCTACATGCCGATGATTCCGCAGGCCGCCTACGCAATGCTGGCCTGCACGCGAATTGGCGCGGTGCACTCGGTGGTGTTTGGCGGGTTCTCACCGGATGCCCTGCGCGATCGCATTCTGGATGCCGACTGCCGCACGGTGATCACTGCCGACGAAGGTGTACGCGGCGGCAAGCCGGTGGCACTGAAACAGAATGTCGATAAAGCCCTGGCCAGTTGTCCGAATGTCACGACGGTGCTGGTGGTAGCGCGTACCGGCGCCGCAGTGGCCTGGACCGAGGGGCGCGACCTCAAGTATCAACAGGCGGTGGACGCGGCCAGCGGCGAATGCCCGCCCGAGCCGATGGGCGCCGAAGACCCGCTGTTTATTCTTTATACCTCCGGCAGTACCGGCAAGCCCAAGGGCGTGCTGCACACCACCGGTGGCTATCTGCTGCAAGCGGCAATGACCTTCAAGTACGTGCTCGACTACCGCGAGGGCGAAGTGTTCTGGTGCACCGCCGACGTCGGCTGGGTCACGGGCCATAGCTATATCGTGTACGGGCCACTGGCCAACGGTGCCACCTCCCTGATGTTCGAGGGCGTGCCGAGTTACCCGGACAGCTCGCGCTTCTGGCAAGTGATCGACAAACATCAGGTGAATATTTTCTACACCGCGCCCACCGCCCTGCGGGCCTTGATGCGTGAGGGCCATGGCCCGCTGGAGAACACGTCCAGGGCCAGCCTGAGATTGCTCGGCAGTGTCGGCGAGCCGATCAACCCGGAAGCCTGGGAATGGTATTTCAATGCCGTCGGCGAGCAGCGCTGCCCGATTGTCGATACATGGTGGCAGACCGAGACCGGCGCCATCATGCTCAGCCCGCTGGTCAGCGCCCAGCGCATCAAGCCTGGCTGCGCGACTCAGCCGATGTTTGGGGTGCAGCCGGTCTTGCTCGACGAACAGGGCAAGGAAATCAGCGGCGCCGGCAGTGGCGTCCTGGCGATCAAAGCCAGCTGGCCGGGGCAGATCCGCAGTGTGTATGGCGACCCGCAGCGGATGATCGACACCTATTTCAAGCCTTACCCCGGCTACTACTTTACCGGCGACGGCGCGCGGCGCGATGAGGATGGCGACTACTGGATCACCGGGCGCATCGATGACGTGATCAACGTCTCCGGCCATCGCATCGGCACCGCCGAGGTGGAAAGCGCGCTGGTGCTGCACGACAAAGTGGCCGAAGCCGCCGTCGTCGGCTATCCCCATGACCTCAAGGGCCAGGGCATCTATGCGTTTGTCACGCCGATGAATGGCGTCGAGCCCAGCGACGAACTGAAAAAACACCTGCTGGACCTGGTCAGCAAGGAAATCGGGAGTTTCGCCAAGCCCGAGCTGATCCAATGGGCGCCAGCCTTGCCCAAAACCCGCTCAGGCAAGATCATGCGGCGTATCCTGCGCAAGATCGCCTGCAACGAGCTCGACAGCCTGGGCGATACCTCGACCCTGGCCGATCCGAGCGTGGTCGACGGCTTGATCGACAAGCGCCTGAACCGATAGGAACCCTCAAACCACATGGAATTTCTGCGCAACCGTATCGAATCCCAGTTGATGAGCCTCACGGGCCTGTCCCTGGGCAACCTGGACCTGGAAAGCCCCAAGGGCGATCCGGGGCTGTTCGGGCCGGACTCGGTGAGCTGGAAGGTCCATGGTGACTTCAGCAGCATGCTGATCGGCGGCATCAGCGCCTTGATGTTGCAAGCGCTGCATCCCTTGGCGCTGGCCGGCGTGTGGGACCATTCCAACTTTCGCCAGGACATGCTCGGGCGCTTGCGCCGTACGTCGCAGTTTATTTCCGGCACCACCTTTGGCTCGCGCCGCGATGCCGAGTGGCTGATCGAAAAAGTGCGCACCATCCACCTGCAGGTGGTCGGGCACGCGCCGGATGGGCGTCCCTATGCCGCCAGTGATCCGCAATTGCTGACCTGGGTCCACGTCGCCGAAGTCAGCAGCTTTCTGGCGGCGCACCTGCGCTACAAAAACCCGGGGTTATCACTTCGGGACCAGGACCGCTACTACAGCGAGATAGCCCTGGTCGCCGAACAACTGGGGGCTCGGCATGTGCCGCGTTCAAGGCAGGAAATATCTGATTATCTGCAACGTATTCGCCCACAACTGTTGTGTGACGAACGCAGCCGCGAAGTACTGCGCCTGTTGCTCGATGCCCCGGCACCCAGCGCGTTGGCCAAGCCGTTCGGGGCGCTGATGATGCAAGCCGGCATCGACCTGCTGCCGGACTGGGCGGGTGACATGCTGGGGCAGCAGCAAAGCCCGCTGCAACGCCAGTTGATCCGCGCCGGGGTCAGGCGTAGCGCGCCGCTGCTACGCTGGGCGATGCGCAATGGCTCGGTGCAACGCGCCCACAGGCGGATGGGCCTGCTGTAACGACACACCCTGTGGGAGCTGGCTTGCCAGCGATAGCGATTCCTGCTCCACCGCCATCGCTGGCAAGCCGGCGCCCACAGGAGCTGTTAAACTTGCGCGCTTCAATTCCCCAGCAAGGCGCGCTCCATGTCGTCCCTGAATCAGGCGCTGCGCGCCGCCCTCGATCACCGCCAAGACCTGCTCGCCGAGCTGCATGCCCAAGGCACCGATTGCTATCGGTTGTTCCATGGCAGCCAGGAAGGCGCCGGTGGCTTGACCATCGACCGCTACGGCCCGCAATTGATGGTGCAGAGCTTTCACCAATCGCTAGATAGCGATGCGCTGCTGCAGTTGCACCTGATGATCAACCAGTACCTGGGGCTGGAACTGCTGCTGGTCTATAACGACCGCTCCCGAGGCAACTCGCGTATCGACCGCGAAGACACGGTGTACCGCGCCGAACCCGCAGCCCTGGAAGACCTGGTCGGCCATGAATGGGGCCTGAACTATCGCGTGCGCGGTCGCCACTCCGGGCAGGATCCGCTGCTGTTCCTGGACCTGCGCAACACCCGCGGCTGGGTCAAGGCGCACAGTGCCGGCAAAAGCGTGCTGAACCTGTTTGCCTACACCTGCGGCGTCGGCCTCAGCGCAGCGGCCGGTGGGGCCCGCGAGGTGTGCAACCTGGACTTTGCCGAGGGCAACCTGGCGGTCGGTCGCGAAAACGGCGAGTTGAACCCGCAACTGCCAGCCATGACGTTTGTACAGTCCGATTACTTCCCGGCAATCCGCCAGTTGGCCGGGCTGCCGATCACCCAGCGTCGCGGGCAAAAACTGCCAAGCTACCCGCGCCTGGAGCAACGCCAATATGACCTGGTGCTGCTCGACCCACCCGCGTGGGCCAAGAGCGCCTTTGGCACCGTGGACCTGCTGCGCGACTACCAAAGCCTGCTCAAGCCCGCACTGCTGGCCACCGCAGACAATGGCGTGCTGATCTGCTGCAACAACCTGGCAAAAGTCAGCATGGATGATTGGCGCGAGCAGGTCTTGCGTTGCGCTGAAAAGGCCGGCAGGCCGGTACGCGACTGGAAAGTGATGACTCCCGGCGCTGACTTTCCCTCACAAGACCAGCAGCCTCCTCTGAAGACCCTGATCCTGCAGCTGTAGGATTGCCCTGAAAGGCCTGGACTGGCGTAATAAAGGCTCGGTTCTTCGGAACCGTAAACCCGTGCCATACTCCAAGGCACTCTTGATCGACATAGATGGCGTCACCCATGCCCAAAGGATTGATTCGCGCCGCAGGCGCCTTGCTGACCGCCCTTGCACTCTACAGCTTGCTGGGCTTTTTGATTTTGCCCGGTATTGCGCTTCGCGTGGCCAACCAACAGTTGGCCAACTACGCCACCGTGCCGGCCCGTATCGAGCGTATCGAACTCAACCCGTTCAGCCTGGAGCTAACCCTCTGGGGCCTAAAAATCGGTGAGCCGGGCAAGGAACAGGTGGGCTTTGATCGCCTCTACGCCAACCTGCAGATCGACAGCCTCTGGACTCGCGCCCTGCACTTGGCCGATGTGCAATTGGACAAGCCGAAGACCGAAATCCTCTTCGACAAAGCCGGTGCGCTCAACCTGGCGCAATTGTTCAAGTTGCCGCCGAGCGAACCGACGCCCGATGACCCCGAGAGCAAACCGTTCCCGCTGCGCATCGAGCGCATCAAGCTGGCGGGCGGCTACGTGCACTTCGAAGATGTGCGCCCCAGCGAACCTATCGAGTTTCTCTACGACAAACTCGACTTCGAACTGAAAAACCTCAGCACCCTGCCCGAAGACAACGCCGACATGACCCTGGTCGCCGCCGGCCCCGAGGGTGGGCAGCTCGACTGGACCGGTAATTTCAGCCTGGTGCCGATCGCCTCCGAGGGTAAGCTCAAGGTCACGGATGGCAAGATGAAAGTCTGGTGGCCCTATGTACGGGACGCCGTGCCTCTGGTCCTGGAAGACGGCATCCTCAACTTCAGCACCGACTACAAGCTGAACCTGGCCAAAGAAACCGAACTGAACCTGACCAACGTCTCCGCGAGCATCGCACCCTTTGCGATCAAGGCCCCGGATGGCCGGCCACTGGCGCGCCTGGAGCGCCTGGATGTCAGCGAAACCTCGATCGACCTGGCCAAGCAGCAAGTGATCGTGGGCAAGATCCGCAGTAACAAGCTCGAAACCTGGGCCGCCCGCGAAGCCGACGGCCAACTGGACTGGCAGAAACTGTTCGCCAGCCAGCCGAGCAAGCCGGCCACCCAGCCTGAGCCAGCAAGCGCTCCCGCCACGGCCGACTCGCCAAAACCCGAACCGACAGCACCGAGCAAGCCTTGGCAAGTGCTGCTCAAGGATGTGCAACTGCGCAACTACCAGGTGCATCTGGCTGATCGCCAGGTAAAACCTGCGGTAGCACTGGAGCTGGGCCCGCTGAATGTCGATGTACAAGATTTCGACAGCCTCAATCAAAGCCCCTTCACGCTGAAGATCGACAGTGGCCTGGGCAAGCAGGGCAAGATCCAGGCGAGCGGCCAGGTCAACCTGAACCCGGTCAGCGCCAAGCTGAAGGTCGACACCAAGGATATCGACCTGCGGGTTGCCCAGTCCTATATCAGCCCCTTTATCCGCCTGGAACTGCGTAGCGGCATGCTCGGCAGCAACCTGGACGTGAACCTCAAGAGTACCGAGCCCCTTGCGCTGCAGATCACCGGCCGCGCGCAAGTGGACCAACTGCACACCCTCGATACTCTCAAGACCCGTGACTTCCTCAAGTGGCAGCGCCTGGTGGTCGAGGGCTTGAACTACCAGCACGGCAATAGCCTGTCGATCGACAAGATCAACCTGCTGCAACCCTATGCGCGCTTTATGATCAACGATGACCGCACCACCAACGTCGATGACCTGCTGATCCCACAGCCGGCCGACAGCGGTGCCAAATCGACGGCCAAATCCAGCGCGAGCAACGAGAAGCCCCTGGGCATCCGTATCGGCCAGATCGCGATCAATGATGGCTCGGCCAACTTTGCCGACTTCAGCCTGACACCGAACTTCGCCACGGCGATCCAACAACTCAATGGCCAGATCGGCACCATCGACAGCCGCCAGGCCAAGCCGGCCAGCGTCGATATCAAGGGCAAGGTCGATCGCTATGCGCCGGTAACCATCAAGGGCAGCGTGAACCCGTTTGACCCGATGGCCGCACTGGATATCGCCACCAGCTTCAAACGCGTCGAACTGACCACCCTGACACCTTACTCGGGCAAGTTTGCCGGGTTCCGTATCCGCAAGGGCCGGCTCAACCTGGACCTGCACTACGTGATCACCAAGGGCCAGTTGAAGGCTGAGAACAAGGTAGTGGTGGAGCAACTGCAACTGGGCGAGAAAGTCGACAGTGCGGACGCGGTGGACCTGCCGATTCGCCTGGCGATTGCCCTGCTCAAGGACACCGACGGCAAGATTTCCATCGAATTGCCGGTGACCGGCGACTTGAACAACCCGCAATTCAGCGTGATGCCGATTGTCTGGCAAACCCTGCGCAACCTGGTGGTACGCGCGGCGACGGCGCCGTTCAAGTTCATTGGCGGACTGGTGACGGGTGGTGGCGCGCAGGATCTTGGCAATGTGTCGTTCGCCGCAGGCTCCAGCGCCCTGAACAAGGACGCCGAGTCGGCCCTGGACAGCCTCGCCAAGGCCCTCAAGGAGCGCCCTGCCCTGCGCCTGGAGATCGAAGGCACCGCGGCAGCCAGCAGCGACGGCCCGTTCTTGGCTGCCGAGCGGCTTGAGCGCGAGTATCAGTACAACTACTACAAGATACTCCAGCGCCGTGGCGATAAAGTCCCGGCCCAGGCGTCGTTGCTCGAAGTACCGGAAAAGGAAAAAGCCCCGCTGCTCGAAGGCATCTACCGCACTCGCTTGAAGCAACAGCCACCGGCCGAGTGGAAAAACCTGGGTAGCGATGAGCGCTCGGCGAAGCTGCGTGACGGCGTGATCAAGTTCTGGAGCGCCAGTGACGTGCTGCTACGCCAACTGGGCCAGGACCGCGCCAGCACGATCAAAGACTATCTGGTCGACAAGGGCCAGCTGGAAGATGACCGGGTGTACTTCATTGATGCCAACCTTGGGCAGGCAGAGAAAGATGGCCGGGTTGTTACGCCAATGCACCTGGATGCCGAGTAACTACCGGGCACCATAACTGCAAAGTGTGGGGGCTGGCTTGCCTGCGATGGCGGTGGGTCAGCCAGCCTGCTTACTACTGATACGCAGCCATCGCAGGCAAGCCAGCTCCCACGTTTGATCTCCAAAATCGGCAAATATGTATTCCCCGCCACAATAAAACGGGCCCCGACACAAGTGCCGGGGCCCGTAGTGACCACATCCCTGTGGTCGGTCGCATGAACCTGTAAGGTGCATTGAGCGGATATCTGCCTCGCTCGTGGCCGCCTGGGTCCAGTCGAATGGCTACGCGTTACTCTGCTTTCAGGCCGTCGGCCGATACAGCTTTAACGCCTTTGATTTTCTTGGTGATATTCACCGCAGTAGTTTTCTGCGCTTCAGTCACAGCGACCGAAGAGGACAGGGAAACCACGCCCTTGTTGGTTTCGACTTTAATGTCGGTACCAGGAATGCCTTTCTCGGTTACCAGGTCAGCTTTCACTTTGGTAGTGATCCAGGTATCCGAAGTGGACTCCTTGGCGCCTGCTGCTGCGCTTTTGGTTTTGTCGATGTTGTCTGCCTTGGTGGCGCCGCCAGCCAGCAGGCCGTCAGCAGAAACCGCGGTTACACCTTTGATTTTCTTGGTGATCGCTACAGCGGTTGCTTTCTGCGAATCCGAAATGGCTACAGTCGACGACAGGGAAACCACACCTTTGTTGGTTTCAACCTTGATGTCCGAACCAGGAATACCTTTTTCAGTCAGCAGATCAGATTTAACTTTGGTGGTGATCCAAGTATCCGAAACGCTTTCTTTCGCTTTGGTGGCTTCACCAGCCGCCAGAGTCATTGGAGCTTGGGAAGTTTGGGCAAAGGCCACGTTAGCACCCATGGCCAGGGTCAGAGCGGTAGCAGTAGCGAGAGCGAACTTCTTCATACGAGTAACTCCTGTTTTATTGAAAGTCTGCAGTGTGTGAACCTTCATACTGCAGCGTTAACAGGAATAGTGCAGACAGTGTGCCAAGTCCAAAAATTTAAATAAACCTTTATAAATCAATAGTTTATATAAATGCTGTTTTTTCGAAATCGTGCAACTTGCATGAAGCCCGTCGTGCCTGCATGCAAGTTGCGGCTTTTGTCCTAGGCTAAACGGCTGATTTACCTTCACTTTCCCGCAGTCCAAAAAAAAGGACTCCGAAGAGTCCTCTTTTTCAGCATGAAGCCTGGGAGTGATTAAACGCCCGAAGCCTTGGCTGCTGCTACGTCCTTGATGGACAGTTTGATACGGCCGCGGTTGTCCACGTCCAGTACCAGCACTTCCACTTCCTGGCCTTCTTTGAGGATGTCGGTCACTTTCTCAACGCGAGCATCACTCAGCATGGAGATGTGAACCAGACCGTCCTTGCCAGGCAGGATGTTGACGAATGCGCCGAAGTCGACGATGCGCTCAACCTTACCGACGTAGATCTTGCCGATCTCGGCTTCTGCGGTGATACCCAGGACGCGCTGACGTGCAGCTTCAGCCGCTTCCTTGGTTTCGCCGAAGATCTTGATCGAACCGTCGTCTTCGATATCGATCGAGGCCTTGGTTTCTTCACAGATCGCACGGATGGTCGCGCCGCCTTTACCGATGACATCACGGATTTTGTCGGTGTCGATTTTCATCGCGATCATGGTCGGAGCATTTTCCGACAGTTCGGTGCGGGACTGGCCAATGATCTGGTTCATCTGGCCGAGGATGTTCAGGCGCGCTTCCAGGGCTTGGCCCAGAGCGATTTCCATGATTTCTTCGGTGATGCCCTTGATCTTGATGTCCATCTGCAGCGCGGTAACACCTTTGGCGGTACCGGCTACTTTGAAGTCCATGTCGCCCAGGTGGTCTTCGTCACCCAGGATGTCGGTCAGGATGGCGAACTTCTCGCCTTCTTTAACCAGGCCCATGGCGATACCGGCAACCGGTGCCTTCATCGGAACGCCGGCGTCCATCAGAGCCAGGGAAGCACCGCAGACCGAAGCCATGGAGCTGGAACCGTTGGACTCGGTGATTTCCGACACAACACGAATGGTGTACGGGAACACGTCGGCGGCAGGCAGCATGGCTGCAATCGAACGACGGGCCAGGCGGCCGTGACCGATTTCGCGGCGACCAGCACCACCCATGCGACCACACTCACCTACCGAGAACGGAGGGAAGTTGTAGTGCAGCATGAACGGGTCTTTTTTCTCGCCTTCCAGGGTGTCCAGCAGCTGTGCGTCACGGGCAGTACCCAGAGTCGCGACTACCAGGGCCTGGGTTTCACCACGGGTGAACAGGGCCGAACCGTGGGTCTTCGGCAGAACGCCGACTTCGATGTTCAGCGGACGTACGGTGCGGGTGTCGCGACCGTCAATACGTGGCTTACCGTTAACGATATTTTCGCGAACGGTGCGGTATTCGATTTCGCCGAAGGCTGCTTTGACTTCGCTGGAAGAAGGCTGGCCTTCTTCACCGGACAGCTTGGCAACAACCTGGTCCTTCAATTCACCCAGGCGAGCGTAACGGTCGGCCTTGATGGTGATGGTGTAGGCGTCGGAGATCGCAGCACCGAACTCGGAGCGAATAGTGCCCAGCAGTGCGGTGGCTTCAGGCGCAGGAGCCCAGGTCCAGGTTGGCTTGGCAGCTTCAGCAGCCAGTTCTTTAACAGCGTTGATCACAACCTGGAACTCGTCGTGAGCAAACAGTACAGCGCCCAGCATCTGGTCTTCGGTCAGCTCTTTGGCTTCCGATTCAACCATCAACACGGCTTCCGAAGTACCGGCAACGACCATGTCCAGGCTCGAAGCTTTCTGTTGTTCGTAAGTCGGGTTCAGCAGGTAGCCGGTGCTTTCGTGGAACGCAACACGGGCTGCGCCGATCGGGCCATCGAATGGAATACCGGAGATGGCCAGGGCAGCCGAGGTGCCGATCATCGCAGCGATGTCCGGATCGGTCTTCTTGCTGGTGGAAACGACGGTGCAGACAACCTGCACTTCGTTCATGAAGCCTTCTGGGAACAGCGGACGGATCGGACGGTCGATCAGTCGGGAAGTCAGGGTTTCTTTCTCGGAAGGACGGCCTTCACGCTTGAAGAAACCACCAGGGATCTTACCGGCAGCGTAAGTCTTTTCCTGGTAGTGAACGGAAAGAGGGAAGAAGCCTTTGCTTGGGTCAGCGGTCTTTGCGCCTACAACGGTCACCAGTACGGTAACGTCGTCGTCAACGGTGACCAGCACTGCGCCGGAGGCTTGACGGGCAATACGGCCTGTCTCGAGGGTAACGGTCGACTGACCGAACTGGAATTTTTTGATAACCGGGTTCACGGTGTCCTACCTTCTTTGTGGCTCTTGGGGAACTTGTCTTCTTGCGAAATTCTTGGGCAATGTCGGGAGTCGGCCCAACGCCTGTCCAGGGTAAAACGTGTATCCAGATAAAACTTGAGGCTGGAAGCCTGCCATGGGCCAGCGGGAAACCCACTGACACACGACAGCCAACCAACCTCTAGCGCAATCGCCGATTAGCGACGCAGACCCAGGCGACCGATCAGAGTCTGATAACGACCCAGATCCTTGCCTTTCAGGTAGTCCAGCAGCTTACGACGCTGGTTTACCATGCGGATCAGACCACGACGGGAGTGGTGATCTTTACCGTTGGCCTTGAAGTGACCTTGCAGCTTGTTGATGTTGTGGGTCAGCAGTGCAACTTGCACTTCTGGCGAACCAGTGTCACCAACAGCTTGCTGATAGTCAGCTACGATTTGTGCTTTTTCTTGAACGTCGAGAGCCATGAGGCAATCCTTTTTTCAGGAAACCACCCAAAGGGCAGTTTCAACAGGCCAGGGACAAATCCCTGTATCTAAAAATGAGTAGTGACCGTGCCTGTTAACAGCCACCCTCGTTCCAGTTTGCGTAAAAACTACTGCGCTTTTACCACAAACTGGTTCCGGTCATTCTGACCGAATCAGTCGACGCGGCGCGATGCGCCCGTCTTCGCTCACTTCACCGATACCGATAAAGCGACCGTTGTGATCTTGTACCCGCACCATGCCGAACTTCGGGGCATCCGGTGCACGTACTGGCTGGCCGTTGAGCCAGTAGAACGCGCTGTGCTCCGAAAAGTGCAGCAATGGCCAATCCAGCAAACCGCTGTCCGATGGCATCAGGAAGCGATCAACTGCTTCATTGCCGCCTTCGGCATGCACGGCTTCCAACTCTTCCAGCGTGACCGTCTGGGCCAGGGTAAAAGGGCCAGCCTGGGTGCGTCGCAGTTCTGCAACATACGCGCCGCAACCGAGCTTTTCACCGATATCTTCCACCAGGGTACGGATATAGGTGCCTTTGCTGCAGTCCACGGCCAAGCGGGCAGTCTCGCCTTCACAGGCAAGCAATTCCAAGCGCGCAATAGTAACAGAACGCGGTTCGCGCTCCACTACTTCGCCCGCACGTGCCAGCTTGTAAAGAGGCTGGCCATCACGCTTGAGAGCCGAGTACATCGGCGGTATCTGACTGATTTGCCCACGAAAAGCGGGTAAAGCGGCCTCGATATCTGCACGACCAACGGTCACGTCACGAACCTGCAGAACATCACCTTCGGCGTCAGCCGTGGTGGTGGTCTTGCCCAGTTGCATCAGGGTTTCGTAACCCTTGTCTGAATCGAGCAGGTATTGCGAGAACTTGGTGGCCTCGCCAAAGCACAATGGCAATACGCCAGTAGCCAAGGGGTCGAGGCTGCCGGTGTGCCCGGCCTTCTCGGCATTGAGCAGCCAGCGGACCTTCTGCAAAGCGGCATTGGAGGTAAAGCCAATGGGCTTGTCGAGCAGGATGATGCCACTGACGTTACGACGGATACGCTTGACCTGAGCCACCGCTTACTCCTTGGCGTCTTCAGGTGTGGACGGATGCTGATTGTCTTCAGCCACGGCACGCTCGATCAGGGCCGACAGGTGCGCACCACGCACGACACTTTCGTCGTAGTGGAAGTGCAACTGGGGCACGCTGCGCAGCTTCATCTCACGGGCCAACTGCATGCGCAGGAAGCCTGCGGCAGAGTTGAGCACCTTGATGCTTTGCGCGATCTCTTCGCTGTTGTCCTGGCCCATCACGGTGATGAAGATCTTCGCGTGACCAACGTCACGGCTCACTTCAACAGCGGTAATGGTGACCAGGCCAACGCGCGGGTCTTTGACTTCGCGACGGATCAGTTGGGCCAGCTCGCGCTGCATCTGATCGCCGATACGTTGGGTACGGCTGTATTCTTTTGCCATGTCTTGTTACCTGTTACTGCCACACGGTGAAACCCGTGGGGTCTGAAAGCGGCAAACGCCCGGCCTGACAAAAGCCAGACCGGGCGTTGCGTTTAGAGTCCGGACACTGCGCGGGACATTTGCATGCCCACACGCGGCGTGGCTCCTGAAGTGCGCGAGTTAGAGGCTGCGAGCAACCTGGACCTTCTCGTAGACTTCGATCTTGTCGCCAGGCTTGACGTCGTTGTAGCTCTTGACGCCGATACCGCATTCCATGCCGGCACGTACTTCGGAAGCGTCATCCTTGAAGCGGCGCAGGGATTCCAGCTCGCCTTCGAAGATAACGATGTCTTCACGCAGTACACGGATTGGACGGTTACGGTGCACAGTACCTTCGATAACCATGCAACCGGCGATCGCGCCGAACTTCGGCGAACGGAACACGTCACGCACTTCGGCAACACCCAGGATATTTTCCCGCACGTCACTGCCAAGCATGCCGGTAAGGGCTTTCTTGACGTCTTCGATGATGTCGTAGATGACGTTGTAGTAACGCATGTCCAGGCCTTCCTGCTCGACGATCTTCCGTGCGCCAGCATCGGCACGCACGTTGAAGCCGAACAGTACAGCGTTGGAGGCCAGTGCCAGGTTGGCATCGGATTCGGTGATACCACCGACACCGCCACCGACAACACGCACTTGCACTTCGTCGTTACCCAGGCCGTTCAAGGCGCCGTTCAACGCTTCGAGGGAACCACGGACGTCAGATTTGAGGACGATGTTAAGCGTCTTCTTCTCTTCCTGGCCCATGTTCTCGAAGATGTTTTCCAGCTTGCCGGCGTGAGCACGGGCCAGCTTGACTTCGCGGAACTTGCCTTGACGGAACAGAGCCACTTCACGGGCTTTCTTCTCGTCGGCAACTACGCTCATCTCGTCGCCAGCGTCCGGGGTACCGTCCAGGCCGAGAATCTCGACCGGGATAGCAGGACCTGCTTCCTTGATTGGCTTGCCGTTCTCGTCGAGCATGGCACGTACACGGCCGTAGTTCGAACCGACCAGGACCATGTCGCCTTGGCGCAGGGTACCGTCTTGAACCAGCACGGTCGCAACCGGGCCACGACCCTTGTCGAGGCGCGATTCAACCACGACACCACGGCCAGGAGCCGATGGCGTAGCGGTCAGTTCCAGGACTTCGGCTTGCAACAGGACTGCTTCGAGCAGTTCGTCAACGCCGGTACCCATCTTCGCCGAGACCGGTACGAATGGAGTGTCGCCACCCCACTCTTCGGATGTCACGCCGTGAACCGACAGTTCGCTACGGATGCGATCGAGATCGGCGCCCGGCTTGTCGATTTTGTTCACTGCAACCACCAGCGGCACACCAGCAGCCTTGGCATGCTGAACGGCTTCGATGGTTTGTGGCATTACGCCGTCGTCCGCTGCAACCACCAGGATCACGATGTCGGTCGCCTTGGCACCACGGGCACGCATTGCGGTAAACGCGGCGTGACCTGGGGTATCGAGGAACGTCACCATGCCACGGTCGGTTTCAACGTGGTAGGCACCGATGTGCTGGGTGATGCCGCCGGCTTCGCCCGCTGCAACCTTGGCACGACGGATGTAGTCGAGCAGGGAAGTCTTACCATGGTCAACGTGGCCCATTACGGTCACGACTGGCGCACGGGAAACTGCCTCACCTTCAAACTTCAGGGACTCGGCCAGGGAATCTTCCAGGGCGGTGTCGCTGACCAGGGTCACTTTGTGGCCCAGCTCCTCAGCAACCAGTTGGGCAGTTTCCTGGTCCAGTACCTGGTTGATGGTGGCCGGAGTACCCAGCTTGAACATGAACTTGATGATTTCAGCAGCCTTGACCGACATCTGCTGGGCCAGATCGCCCACAGTGATGGTCTCGCCGATCTTCACTTCACGCACGACAGGGCCGGTTGGGCTCTGGAAACCGTGGGCGTTGCGTTTCTTCAGCTTGGCCTTGCCGCGACCACCACGACGGAAGCCATCGCTTTCTTCGTCGGTAGTACGTGGCGCAACGCGTGGAGCAGGCGCTTTCTCTTTGACCGAAGCACGATGTGGAGCGTTTTTGCGCTCACCATCACCACTGCCGCGACGATTGTTATCGTCTGCGCGTGGCTTGTCCGGACGACGAGGTTCGTCGCGCTTGCGAGCGTCGGCTGCAGGAGCAGGTGCGGCGGCAACAGGAGCGGCCTCACGCACAGCTTCAACAGGCGCGGCAGGAGCGGCGACTGCATCAGTAGCGGATTGCGCAGCAGCAGGCTGGCGACGCGCTTCTTCTTCGGCGCGACGCTTGGCTTCTTCTTCAGCCTTCTGACGTGCAGCATTTTCTACTGCGCGACGTTCGTCCATCTCGCGTTTGCGCTCGGCTTCGATTTCTTCCGGGCTGCGCTGTACGAAGACTTTCTTCTTACGCACTTCAACGCTGATGCTTTTGCTACCAGCCACCCGCAGGGTGCTGGTTGTTTTGCGCTGCAATGTAATCTTGCGCGGTTCTTCCACTTTCGCCTTGTGGCTGCTTTTCAAGTGAGTCAGCAACGATTGCTTCTCACTGTCGCTCACATGTTCCTCGGCGGCGGTGTGCGGCAGACCTGCCTCACGCATCTGCTGCAACAGGCGCTCTACCGGTGTTTTGACCTCATCGGCCAGTTGTTTCACCGTGACTTGCGTCATGCACTTCTCTCCTCAGGCCGCGCCTAATTACTCGAACCAATGGGCTCGGGCGGCCATGATCAACTTGCCGGCACGATCATCGTCAATGCCGTCGATGTCGAGCAGGTCGTCAATAGACTGCTCGGCCAGGTCTTCGCGGGTAATTACGCCGCGCACCGCCAGTTCCATCGCCAAATCCTTGTCCATACCCTCAAGCGAGAGCAGGTCTTCGGCCGGATGGGCGTCTGCCAGCTTTTCCTCAGTAGCGATGGCTTTAGTCAACAAGCGATCCTTGGCCCGAGCGCGAAGCTCGTTGACGGTGTCTTCGTCAAAGCCGTCGATGTTGAGCATTTCCTCCACCGGTACGTAGGCAATCTCTTCCAGGCTGGTAAAGCCTTCATCTACCAGCACCTGTGCCAGGTCTTCGTCGACTTCCAGCTCGTCGATGAAGTTGCGCAGGATGTCGCCGGTTTCTGCTTGCTGCTTAGCCTGGATGTCCGATTCGGTCATGACGTTCAGGGTCCAGCCAGTCAACTGGCTGGCCAGACGCACGTTCTGACCACCGCGACCGATGGCCTGGGCCAGATTGTCTGCGCCAACGGCGATGTCCATTGCATGGGCATCTTCGTCAACAATAATTGCCGCGACTTCGGCCGGGGACATGGCGTTGATCACGAACTGCGCCGGGTTATCGTCCCACAGCACGATATCCACACGCTCACCGCCCAATTCGCCCGACACCGCCTGGACGCGCGAACCGCGCATACCAATGCAAGCGCCCTGCGGGTCGATGCGTTTGTCCTTGGAGCGGACCGCGATCTTGGCGCGCGAACCCGGGTCGCGGGACGCAGCCATCACTTCGATCAGGCCTTCGGCAATTTCCGGCACTTCGATACGGAACAGCTCGATCAACATTTCCGGCGCAGTACGCGACAGGATCAGTTGAGGGCCACGGTTCTCGGTGCGGATTTCCTTGAGCAGCGCACGCAAGCGCACGCCAACACGGAAGGTTTCGCGAGAAATGATGTCTTCACGGGCCAGCAACGCTTCAGCGTTGTTACCCAGGTCGACGATCACGTTGTCGCGGGTCACTTTCTTCACGGTGCCGGAGATGATTTCCCCCAGGCGCTCGCGATAGGCGTCAACGACTTGAGCGCGCTCGGCTTCGCGGACCTTTTGCACGATGACTTGCTTGGCAGTCTGTGCAGCGATGCGGCCGAACTCGATGGACTCGATCTTTTCCTCGACGACGTCACCCACCTGGGCACCAGGATGCGTTTGCGCAACCTTGCTTGGCCAGGTTTCGATGGCCGGATCATCAAGATCGGCTTCTTCGACGACTGTCCAGCGACGGAAAGTCTCATAGGCTCCGGTGTGGCGGTTGATTTCCACACGCAGATCAACTTCGTCTTCAAAACGCTTTTTGGTAGCAGTGGCCAGGGCCAACTCCAGCGCTTCAAAAATCACGTTAGCCGGTACGCCCTTTTCATTGGATACCGACTCAACAACCAGCAGTACTTCTTTGCTCATCGTACGCCTCGCCTTTCGCAAGCCATTGGATCCGCGGGATCCGCAGTTTCTGGCACGTCTCAGTCAAAACTGGGAATAATGTTGGCCTTGTCGATCATATCGATCGGCAACAGGAACTCGTGGTCTTCTACCTGCACCACTACATCCTGTTCTTCTACACCGCGCAGAAGGCCCTGAAAGTTGCGTCGCCCTTCAAAAGGAGATCGCAGCTTGATCTTCACTTGTTCACCGGCATATTTAGCAAACTGCTCAATAGTGAACAGTGGGCGTTCCATGCCTGGCGAGGAAACTTCGAGGGTGTATTCAACGGCGATCGGATCTTCAACATCCAGGACACCGCTGATCTGACGGCTGACGATGGCACAATCGTCCACCAGCACGCCGCCCTCTTTATCGATATAAACGCGCAACATTGAGTGGCGACCTTGAGCCGAAAACTCAATACCCCAGCATTCATAGCCTAGGGCCACGACCACCGGGGCCAGCAAGGCCTGCAACTCTTCTAGCTTGCTCGACACCTGAACCCCCTCGTGCATGTATGTGCATGCTGTGCAAAATAAAAAAATGGGCGAAACGCCCATCCTTGAAACGCCGTCGAACAGCGGCGTTGAAAGTGTCCAGCTAACAAAAAGCCCCTTAAAAGGGGCTCCGCTAAAACTGGTTGCGGGGGCCGGATTTGAACCGACGACCTTCGGGTTATGAGCCCGACGAGCTACCAGACTGCTCCACCCCGCGACAAAGCTGGGGCGGAAGTATACGACCGATCCCTTACAGGGTCAATGTAACCTTCCACCTACAAGAAAGCCCGCAACAGCGGGCTCTCCTGATAATTGGTACCGAGAAGGGGACTCGAACCCCTACACCCTATGGGCACAACCACCTCAAGGTTGCGTGTCTACCAATTCCACCACCTCGGCAATACAGCGTTTACAACCTTCTTACTTCTGCTCTTGAGCTGGAGGCACGTCAGTCGCTGGAGTAGCCGACTTTTGCTCTTGAAGCACCGGGACATCATCAGAAGCCGGTTTTGCTTTTGGCACTTCCAACACTGCTGGATCTGGCAAACCTGCTTGAGTCAGCACATGAGCTTTCTCTTTAGCAAAGTAACCTAACCCCAGGCTGGTTATGAAGAAACCGGCGGCAAGTATAGCAGTAAACTTACTAAGAAAGGTAGAGGAACCTTGGCTTCCGAACACAGTATTTGAAGCACCTGCCCCGAAAGACGCACCAGCGTCCGCACCTTTACCCTGTTGCAGCAATACCAGGGCAACAACGCCCAGCGCACCCAACAGATGAAAAACGACTACGACTGTTTCCAGCATTTTCTCAGTTTCCCGCGGCGCGACAAATCGCACCGAACTCATCTGCATTCAGGGAAGCTCCACCAATGAGCCCCCCATCGATATCCGGCATGCCGAACAGTTCGACCGCATTGGCCGCCTTCACGCTGCCGCCGTATAGAAGCCGCACACCTTGTGCGACCTCAGAATTCTCTGCCGCCAACTGCGCGCGGATGGCTGCATGCACATCCTGCGCCTGTTGCGGTGTAGCAGTCAGCCCGGTGCCAATGGCCCAGACCGGCTCGTAAGCAATCACTGCCTTTGCAAATGCACCAACACCCAGCTCCTCGATGATGCTGCCCAGCTGACGCGAGACAACTTCAAGAGTCTTGCCCGATTCACGCTGCTCCAGGGTTTCCCCTATGCACAACACTGGAATCAAGCCACAAGCCTGTGCCGCCGCGAACTTGCGGTTGAGCGTCCCATCCCGCTCGCCCATCATCTGACGGCGCTCGGAGTGCCCAACAAGCACATAGGAACAACCCGCATCAACCAACTGACTCGGTGCAATCTCACCGGTCAACGCACCCTGCATGGCTTCTACTGCGGAATTCTGCGCGCCGACCTGGATCGACTTGCCTTTCAAGCCATCAACCACTTGGTTGATATGCAAGCAAGGCGGGAATACCGCAATATCGACACCGCTTGGCAAAGCCAGGTGACGAAGGCCATTGACCAGCTCAGCGACACTGGCGCGGGTACCGTGCATCTTCCAGTTACCAGCTACCATAGTGCGACGCATGCTGTACCTCGTCGGTCAAAGTGGGCGCAGATGTTACCCAACCACATCATCACTGGCAAGCCGAATTCAGGCGCAAACTTCAGTTACCAGTTTTGCCAGCTCTTCGGCGTAGCCACGAACCTGTGTTTCGTCATCGCCTTCAACCATCACACGCACCAAAGGCTCGGTCCCCGACTTGCGCAACAAGACCCGGCCACGCCCCGCCATGGCGACGGTAACGCGCTCACAGGCTTCCTTGATCGCCGGGTGCTCGATAGGGTTTTCACCACCCGAGAAACGCACATTGAGCAATACTTGAGGGCACTTGCGTAGCGCCTGGCGCGCCTGGGCCAGGCTTTCTTCGCGGCGACGCAGGGCCAATAGTACCTGCAGCGCCGCGATAATCGCATCACCGGTGGTGGTGTGCTGGAAGCACACGACATGGCCCGAATTCTCGCCACCCACCACCCAGTTGCGCTCCAGCAGCTCGGCAATCACGTAGCGGTCGCCAACATTGGCGCGCACGAACGGGATCCCCAGGTCGGCCAGGGCCAGCTCCAGCCCCAGGTTACTCATCAAGGTACCGACGACGCCGCCTTGGAGCTTGTTACGCTCATGCAGGTCGCGGGCAATGATGAACAGCAGGTCGTCACCGTCGACGATGGCGCCGGTATGATCGACCATCAGCACGCGATCACCGTCACCATCGAAGGCGATACCCAGGTCCGCGTGCTCGGCCAATACCGCTGCCTGCAATTGCCCCATGTGGGTCGAACCGCAGTTGTCGTTGATGTTCAGGCCGTTAGGCTGAGCCGACAGCACGGTGACCTCGGCGCCCAATTCCTTGAATACGCTGGGAGCGACCTTGTAGGTGGCACCGTGGGCACAGTCGATGACCACCTTGAGTCCGGCAAAATTGGTGCTGGTAGGCACGCTGCTTTTGCAAAATTCGATATAACGACCCGACGCGTCGTTGATCCGCGATACCTTGCCCAGCTTGCTCGACTCGACGACGGTCATCGGCGCATCCAGCAGCTCTTCAATCATGTGTTCGATCTCGTCCGGCAGCTTGGTGCCCTGGCCCGAGAAAAACTTGATGCCATTGTCGTCATGGGGATTGTGCGAAGCGCTGATCACAATCCCGGCTTCAGCGTGGAAGGTACGCGTCAGATAAGCGATCGCCGGCGTAGGCATCGGCCCCAGCAACATCACATCAGCCCCGGCAGCGGACAGGCCCGCCTCCAGCGCAGACTCGAACATGTAACCGGAGATCCGCGTGTCCTTGCCGACCAGGATGCGACATGCGCCCATGCTGCGAAAGGCCATCCCGGCCGCCCAGCCCAGCTTGAGCATAAAATCCGGAGTGATCGGGAATTCGCCGACCCGACCACGAATACCGTCGGTGCCAAAATATTTCTTTGTCATAAGTGCTCCATCATTCTTATTCGGCTGATTCTACCGCTTCGATCATCCGCACTACGTCAACTGTCTCGGCCACATCATGCACCCGCAGAATGCGCGCCCCCTTGGCCACGGCCAGCGCCGCGAGGGCCAGGCCGCCATACAGGCGCTCGCCCACGGGACGATTCAAGGCCATGCCTATCATGCTCTTGCGTGACACCCCAACCAACAGGGGGCGACCAAGGGCATGCAGCGACTCCACATGTTTGAACAGGCTCAAGTTGTGCTGCAGGGTTTTGGCAAAACCAAACCCCGGGTCGAGAATGATCCGCTCAGGTGCAATTCCTGCAACGGCGCATTGGGCAATGCGACTCACCAGAAATTCCGTCACTTCTTCAACCAGGTTGTCGTAGTGCGGGGCGTCCTGCATCGTCCCGGGCTCGCCAAGCATATGCATTAGGCACACAGGCAACCCGGTGGCAGCAGCAGCATCCAGCGCACCATCGCGCTGCAATGAGCGCACATCGTTGATCAGCCCCGCGCCGAGTCGCGCGGTCTCACGCATGACGGCGGGCGTCGAGGTATCTACCGAGATGATGACATCCAGCTCACGATGGATTCGCTCGACAATCGGCGCAACACGCTCCATCTCCTCCAGCGGGGAAACAGCACGTGCTCCAGGCCGAGTCGATTCACCACCGACATCGATAATGGTCGCACCCGCAGCCACCATTGCCTCTGCATGACGCAAAGCCGCGTCCAGCTGGCTGAAGCGACCACCGTCGGAAAAGGAATCAGGGGTTACGTTGAGAATGCCCATAACGTGGGTACGGGCCAAATCAAGAACCCGGTTGCCGCAAGGCAACCGGGTGGAGGACAACACAGAAGTCATTTCAAGCCTTAAAGGTCGGCAGCCGGGCCGCCGATTGGGTTTTCCGGGCGCTCATTCTGTACCACTGGCGGTGTGCCAGAAGTACCCGAACCACCTTCCCAATCACGAGGCTCGCGAGGAGTACGGCCAGCCATGATGTCGTCGATCTGCTCGGCATCAATAGTCTCGTACTTCATCAGGGCATCAGCCATGGCGTCGAGCTTGTCACGGTTATCGGTAAGGATCTGCTTGGCCGTGCCGTAGCACTGGTCAATGATGCTGCGCACTTCAGAGTCGATCAGCTTGGCAGTCTCGCCGGAGAAGCTGGCACTTTGACCGCCGCCACCACGCCCCAGGAATACTTCGCCTTCTTCCTCGGCATACATCAGCGGGCCGAGTTTTTCCGAAAGACCCCACTTGGTGACCATGTTCCGCGCAATCTGGCTGGCACGCATGATGTCGTTGGACGCGCCGGTGGTTACACCGTCGAAGCCCAGAGTCATCTCTTCAGCGATACGGCCGCCGTACAGCGAGCAGATCTGGCTGATCAGGGCACGCTTGGAGAGGCTGTAACGATCCTCTTCCGGCAGGAACATGGTGACACCCAACGCCCGACCACGAGGAATGATCGACACCTTGTAGACCGGGTCATGCTCAGGCACAACGCGACCGACAATGGCATGACCGGCTTCGTGATAAGCGGTGTTCTGTTTCTCTTTTTCGGACATGACCATGGATTTGCGCTCAGCGCCCATCATGATCTTGTCCTTGGCCAGCTCGAACTCTTTCATCTCGACGATGCGCTTGCCGGTACGGGCAGCGAACAGCGAGGCCTCGTTCACCAGGTTGGCCAGGTCGGCACCGGAGAAACCAGGAGTACCACGGGCAATCACGCCCGGCGCCACGTCATCGCCCATTGGCACTTTGCGCATATGGACCTTGAGAATCTGCTCGCGGCCACGGATATCCGGCAAGCCAACCACCACCTGGCGGTCGAAACGGCCCGGACGCAGCAGCGCCGGGTCAAGTACGTCAGGACGGTTGGTGGCGGCAATCACGATGATGCCGTCGTTCATTTCAAAGCCGTCCATCTCCACCAGCAACTGGTTGAGGGTCTGCTCACGCTCATCATGACCACCGCCCATGCCAGCACCACGATGGCGACCGACAGCGTCGATTTCATCGATGAAGATAATGCATGGCGCGTGCTTCTTGGCCTGCTCGAACATGTCACGCACACGGCTGGCGCCTACACCGACGAACATCTCGACGAAGTCGGAACCGGAAATGGTGAAGAACGGCACCTTGGCTTCGCCGGCAATCGCCTTGGCGAGCAGGGTTTTACCGGTACCCGGAGGACCAACCATCAGTACGCCGCGAGGAATACGGCCACCCAAGCGCTGGAACTTGCCTGGGTCGCGCAGGAACTCGACCAACTCGCCGACTTCTTCCTTGGCTTCGTCGCAACCGGCAACGTCAGCCAGGGTGGTTTTTACCTGGTCTTCGGAAAGCAGGCGTGCCTTGCTCTTGCCGAAGCTCATCGGCCCGCCCTTGCCCCCTGCACCACCTTGCATCTGGCGCATGAAGAACATGAACACGGCAATAATCACCAGGATCGGGAAGCTGGCTACCAGCAACTGGGTCCAGATGCTCTGCTGCTCAGGCTGCTTGCCCTCGACGACCACCTTGTTGTCCACCAGGTCGCCGATCAGGCCATTGTCCTGGATCGCCGGACGGATGGTCTTGAAGCTGTCGCCATCGTTGCGCTTGCCGGTGATCACGTAGCCATCAACCGCTACGCGCTCGACCTTGCCATCCTTAACTTGCTGGATGAAGTCGGAATAGTTGAGGGTCTGCGGCTCGTTAGGGCTGGAGAAGTTGTTCATCACCGTCACCAGGACAGCCGCGATGATCAACCACAGGATCAGATTCTTTGCCATATCGTTCAATTAACTACCCTCTGAAGCAAGCTCCGCTACTGGCGCGCGCTTCGCATGATATTCACCGGCCTAACTTACTACATTACCTACAACTCTGGCAGGCGCCGTCTGTAACCCTTTGTGAAACTTTGACTACACAATATTCGTAAAGCTTCGTGACGAAAGCGATATAAAAAAACCTATCGACTCCCTTAAAACCTTTAAAGACGCTCATCACTGGCAGCGCCTTCGACACCGCGGTAACCGCGGCCCAGCAAATACTGCTCGCGAGACCTGTCCCTCGATGAGTCAGGCTTGCGGGTCTGCACCTTGTCGAACAGCTTGCGCATGTTCTTGTGGTACTCGTCAAAACCTTCCCCAAGGAAGACCTTGACCAGAAAATCACCACCCGGACGCAGAACCCTTCCTGCCAGATCCAGTGCCAATTCGCACAGGAACATGGCGCGTGGCATATCCACGGCTGGTAATCCACTCATATTGGGGGCCATATCCGAAATCACAAGGTCTACCTGCGAATTTCCGACAGCCTCGAGGATCTGTGCCAACACGTCATCGCGGGTAAAGTCGCCATGGACGAAGGTCACATCAGGGATGCTGTCCATCTCCAGGATATCGGAAGCGATCAACCGGCCTTGCCCACCAATCAGACGACTGGTCACCTGGGACCAGCCACCTGGGGCTGCGCCAAGATCGATTACGCTCATGCCTGGACGGATCAACCGGTCCTTTTCCTGGATCTCCAGCAGCTTGTAGCTGGCCCGGGAACGGTAGCCATCCTTTTGCGCCTTTTTGACGTAAGGATCGTTGAAATGCTCTTTAAGCCAGTTAAGGCTAGTTTTGGAACGGGCCACGGGCCACCTCGAAAATAAAACGGGTCGTGATTAACTGGGCGGTCCCGGACTCGCTCGGGTAAACTGGCCGCCGCTTTTTACAAGATCAGACGCAGGGGTCAGATTATGCCGCTCACTCAAGAGCAGAAGAAACAGTACAAATCCATTGGCCACCATCTGAAACCAGTTTTGATCGTGGCTGACAACGGTTTGACTGAAGGTGTGTTAGCCGAACTTGAACGCGCATTAGGCGATCACGAGCTGATCAAGATCAAGGTCAATATCCTCGATCGCGAAGCGCGCCTGGCCGCCATTGCAGAACTGTGCAAGGTGGGCAAGGCGGACCTGGTTCAGGTCATCGGCAAGATGGCGCTGCTGTATCGCAAGAATTTCAGCGCCAACAAGCAATTGTCGAACGTTCACCGCTTCAAATGATACAAGGGTCACGGGCGTGCTTCGCGCGCCCTGCCACTCCATCCCGGCGCAGGTTGTGCCACCAGCACCAAGCCAGAAAACCCTAGCACAAGATAGCTGAACAGCTGCCAGCGCAACGCTTCCGGCAGCAATATGCGCACCACGCAATACATTGCGCACGCATACAGCGCCATCAACAGCAGTTGCCCGCGCATATCCCGCCACAAACTCCCCAAGCCCTCGGCCTTGACCAGCACCAATGCCTGGAGAGTCACGCACGCCGCCGCAAATCCCACCAGCAGCGCACTCAATAATCCGCCGATCTCATCGATCAGCAACGGCGCCAGGCCAATCATGCCCAGTACCGGCAATACACCCAGGTGTAACAGCCACAGGCCGCCAACCCAGAGCATCTGGGCCAGCTGCCAAAGCATGGCGCCCGCGGGAAGCGGGCGCCGTCCTTCAGATGTGACGAACTTCGACAATCTCGTACTCGATCACGCCACCAGGCGTCTTGACGGCGACCACGTCACCCTCTTCCTTGGCGATCAAGGCACGGGCCAGCGGCGAACCGACGGAGATCTTGCCGAGTTTGAAGTCAGCCTCGTCCTCACCCACGATATGGTAAGTCACGCTTTCATCCGTCTCGACGTTGGCGATTTCCACAGTCGTGCCAAAAATCACCTTGCCGGTCTTCGGAATGGTCGTGACATCGATGATGACCGCATTCTGCATGCGCCCTTCGATATCACGGATCCGCGCCTCGACCATACCTTGCTGCTCACGGGCAGCGTGGTATTCGGCGTTTTCCTTCAAGTCACCCAACTCACGGGCCGTACCGATGTCCTGGCTCAGCTTTGGACGTACGACCTTGGTCAGGTGGGCGTGCTCCTCTTCCAGGGCCTTGGCGCCCTGGACAGTCATAGGGTATTTGATCATGCCTTCAATCCTGCGTGTAGATCCTGCAAGCGACGCACGGTCTTTTCCGGACCGAACTTGAGCGCTTCACAGATGGCTTCGCCAGCAGCAATGGTGGTGGTGCAGTAGATCTTGTGCTGCAAGGCATTACGACGAATGGAGTAGGAGTCCGCGATCGACTGGCGACCTTCGGTGGTGTTGATGATCAGGGTGACTTCGTCATTCTTGATCATGTCGACCACGTGCGGACGGCCTTCCGTTACCTTGTTCACGCGACGCACTTTCAGGCCAGCGGCTTCAATCAGCTTGGCGGTCCCGGCAGTGGCCACGACTTCGAAGCCCAAGTTGATCAGATCACGGGCCACGCCTGCAACCAGTGGTTTGTCATCATCACGCACGCTGATAAACGCAGTACCGCCGGTCGGCAGCACTTCGCTGGCGCCCATCTGGGCCTTGGCGAATGCTTCGCCGAAGGTATCGCCCACGCCCATCACTTCACCGGTGGACTTCATCTCTGGGCCCAGGATCGGGTCCACGCCAGGGAATTTGGCGAATGGGAATACCGCCTCTTTCACGCTGTAGAAGTTCGGAATGATTTCCTTGGTGAAGCCGATTTCCTTCAAGGTCTTACCGGCCATCACACGGGCGGCAATCATTGCCAGGGATACGCCGATGCACTTGGAAACAAACGGTACGGTACGCGAGGCACGTGGATTGACTTCGATGACATAGATGTCTTCGCCCTGCAGCGCCAACTGTACGTTCATCAGGCCGACCACACCCAGCTCCAAGGCCATTTTCTTGACCTGTTCGCGCATCTCGTCCTGGATGTGCAGCGGCAGCGAGTACGGCGGCAGGGAGCATGCGGAGTCACCGGAGTGAACGCCCGCCTGCTCGATGTGCTGCATGATCGCGCCGATCACTACGTCGGTGCCATCGCAGACCGCATCCACGTCCATCTCGATGGCGCAGTTGAGGAAGTGGTCCAGCAGCACCGGGCTGTCATTGGACACTTTCACCGCATCACGCAGGTAGCGCTTGAGTTCGTCTTCTTCGTAGACGATTTCCATCGCCCGGCCGCCCAGCACGTACGACGGACGCACCACCAGCGGGTAGCCGATCTTGCTGGCGGCGCGGATGGCTTCGTCTTCGCTGCGCACAGTAGCGTTTGGCGGCTGACGCAGGTTCAGGCGCTCGACCATTTGCTGGAAGCGCTCACGGTCTTCGGCACGGTCGATGGCGTCTGGGCTGGTACCGATGATCGGCACGCCGGCCGCTTCCAGGGCCCGCGCCAGTTTCAGCGGGGTTTGCCCGCCGTACTGCACGATCACGCCTTTTGGTTTCTCGACGCGACAGATTTCCAGCACGTCCTCCAGCGTTACCGGCTCGAAGTACAGGCGGTCAGAAGTGTCGTAGTCAGTGGAAACAGTTTCCGGGTTGCAGTTGACCATGATGGTCTCGTACCCGTCTTCGCGCAGGGCGAGGGCGGCGTGTACGCAGCAGTAGTCGAACTCGATGCCCTGGCCGATACGGTTTGGACCGCCACCCAGGATGATGATCTTGTCGCGACCCGACGGCGCGGCTTCGCACTCTTCCTCGTAAGTGGAGTACAGGTACGCGGTGTCGGTGGCGAACTCTGCGGCGCAGGTGTCAACACGCTTGTAGACCGGGAAGATATCCAGCTTGTGGCGGTGGGTGCGCAGGTTTTTCTCGGTCACACCCAGCAGCTTGGCCAGACGCTGGTCGGAGAAGCCTTTGCGCTTGAGGCGGAACATCAGGTCGCGGTCGATAGAGGAAAGACCCAGGGTCTTGACCTTCTCTTCTTCCTTGATCAGATCTTCGATCTGCACCAGGAACCACGGGTCAATCATGTTCATGCCGAAGATGTCTTCGACGGTCATGCCCGCGCGGAAGGCGTCAGCCACGTACCAGATACGCTCGGCGCCCGGGACGGTCAGCTCGCGCTTGAGGATGCTCATGCTTTCCGGGTTGCTCAGGTCGAGCTTCTCGTCCAGACCGCAAACGCCCACTTCCAGGCCACGCAGGGCTTTCTGAAGGGACTCCTGGAATGTCCGGCCAATGGCCATGACTTCACCGACCGACTTCATCTGAGTGGTCAGGCGGGCGTCAGCTTTCGGGAACTTCTCGAAAGCGAAGCGCGGCAGCTTAGTGACGACGTAGTCGATCGACGGCTCGAAGGACGCCGGCGTAGCACCGCCAGTGATTTCGTTTTGCAGCTCGTCCAAGGTGTAACCGATCGCCAGCTTGGCAGCGATGCGTGCAATCGGGAAGCCGGTAGCTTTTGATGCCAGCGCCGAAGAACGCGATACACGCGGGTTCATCTCGATCACGACCATGCGGCCCGTGTCCGGGCAGATACCGAACTGAACGTTGGAACCGCCGGTTTCAACGCCGATCTCACGCAGTACCGCCAACGAGGCGTTACGCATGATCTGGTATTCCTTGTCCGTCAGGGTTTGCGCAGGTGCAACGGTGATCGAGTCACCGGTGTGCACGCCCATCGGGTCGAAGTTTTCGATCGAGCAGACGATGATGCAGTTGTCCTTTTTATCGCGGACAACTTCCATCTCGTACTCTTTCCAGCCGATCAGGGATTCGTCGATCAACAGCTCTTTGGTCGGCGACAGATCCAGGCCGCGGGCGCAGATTTCTTCGAACTCTTCACGGTTGTAAGCGATACCGCCGCCGGTGCCGCCCATGGTGAAGGACGGACGGATAATGCACGGAAAGCCGAGCTTTTCGAGAACCGCGTTGGCCTCTTCCATACTGTGGGCGATACCCGAGCGCGGGCAATCAAGACCGATAGACTTCATGGCCTTGTCGAAACGCGAACGGTCTTCAGCCTTGTCGATGGTGTCGGCATTGGCGCCGATCATTTCTACGCCGAACTTTTCCAGGACGCCTTCGCGCTCCAGGTCCAGGGCACAGTTCAGTGCAGTCTGGCCACCCATGGTCGGCAGCAGTGCGTCCGGACGCTCTTTCTCGATGATCTTGGCAACGGTCTGCCATTTGATCGGTTCGATGTAGGTGGCGTCGGCCATGTCCGGATCGGTCATGATGGTGGCCGGGTTGGAGTTCACCAGGATGACGCGGTAACCCTCTTCGCGCAGGGCCTTGCAGGCCTGGGCGCCGGAGTAGTCGAATTCACAGGCCTGGCCGATAACGATCGGGCCAGCGCCGAGAATCAGGATGCTTTTTATGTCTGTACGTTTTGGCATGGGTTTGTCACTCAAATCCGCAGGTCAGTCGGCAAGCCGTCTTGAACAATCTTTGAAGAGCCTGCGGAGGCCACCGAAATTCGGGGCCGCCCGCAAGCCACTCAGTCAGCGTCGCTTGGCCATCTCATTGATGAAACGGTCGAACAGCGGCGCTACGTCGTTCGGGCCCGGGCTCGCTTCAGGGTGGCCCTGGAAGCTGAACGCGCTCTTGTCGGTGCGCTCGATACCCTGCAGGGAACCGTCGAACAGCGACTTGTGAATGGCACGCACATTGGCCGGCAAGGTAGCTTCATCCACCGCAAAACCGTGGTTCTGGCTGGTGATCATCACCACGCCCGTATCCAGGTCTTGTACCGGGTGGTTGGCACCGTGATGGCCATGGCCCATTTTCAGGGTCTTGGCGCCGGAGGCCAGGGCCAGCAGTTGGTGACCGAGGCAGATACCGAATACCGGGATCTCGGTGTCCAGCACTTGCTTGATGGCCTTGATGGCGTAGTCGCATGGCTCCGGGTCACCCGGGCCGTTGGACAGGAACACGCCATCCGGTTGCAGGGCCAGTACGTCGGCGGCCGGGGTTTGCGCCGGCACCACGGTTACGCGGCAACCGCGCTCGACCAGCATGCGCAGGATGTTGTACTTGATGCCGTAGTCGTAGGCCACGACGTGGTACGGCAGCTCGCTGGCTTCGATAGTCGCGTGGCTGTCGGTCTTCAAGTCCCAGACAGTGGAGCGCCACTCGTACTTCTCTTTGGTGCTGACAACTTTCGCCAGGTCCATGCCTTTCAGGCCAGGGAAGCCCTGCGCTGCAGCAATCGCAGCTTCTTCGGAAATATTGTCACCGGCCATGATGCAGCCGTTTTGCGAGCCTTTTTCACGCAGGATGCGCGTGAGGCGGCGCGTGTCGATACCAGCGATTGCCACCACGTTGTTGGCTTTCAGGTAATCGGACAGAGACATCGTGTTACGCCAGTTGCTCGCAACCAGTGGCAGATCACGAATCACCAGACCAGCCGACCAGACACGATCAGACTCGACGTCTTCCGGTGTGGTACCGGTGTTGCCGATGTGCGGATAGGTCAGGGTAACGATCTGTTGGGCGTAGGAAGGATCGGTAAGGATTTCCTGATAGCCGGTCATGGCGGTGTTGAACACCACCTCTCCAACGGTCTGACCGTCGGCTCCAATGGCTTCGCCGCGAAAAATGCTGCCATCAGCAAGGGCGAGTATGGCTGGCTTAGTCAAGAAGACCTCCCGTAAATAAAGCCTGAAAGGGCGATCGCAGGTTGTAAAAAAGCGGAGTGACGTATGGACACGTCACCCCGCTTCTTCACTGAATTATTCTGCGCGCTTTTAGTGGACACACTAAAGCTGTAGCTTACAGAAAAAGGCTTTTTTGGTCCACCGCTAATGAGCCGAAAAGGCAGGAGAATGCGACAGGACGTCGCTTAGCGGGTAAAAACGGGCCCTAGAGTAATACCCGGGGCCCCTTTTTGCTACTGATTAACGCAGATCCAGCACATCTTGCATGTCATAGAGGCCCGCTTCGCGCCCCTCCAGCCACAATGCCGCACGCACTGCGCCCTTGGCGAAAGTCATGCGGCTGGAGGCCTTGTGGGTGATCTCCAGGCGCTCACCTTCGGCAGCAAACAGCACCGTGTGATCACCGACCACGTCACCGCCGCGCACAGTGGCAAAGCCAATGGTCTCGCGCTCGCGAACACCGGTATGCCCCTCGCGACCATACACCGCGACTTTCGACAGATCGCGCCCCAACGCATCGGCAATCACTTCACCCATGCGCATGGCGGTCCCCGATGGCGCATCGACCTTGTGCCGGTGATGGGCCTCGATGATCTCGATATCCGCATCATCACCCAGCACCCGTGCAGCCATGTCGAGCAACTTCAGCGACAGGTTGACGCCCACACTGAAGTTGGCGGCAAACACGATAGGAATGTCCTTGCCCGCCGCGACGAGCAACTGCTTCTGCTCGGCATTCAGGCCGGTGGTGCCAATGACCATGGCCTTGCCCGCCTTGCGGCAGAACGCCAGGTTTTTCAGCATCACTTCGGGCAGGGTGAAATCGATCAACACATCGAATTCATCAGCCACTTGCTCCAGGCTGCCGGACAGCGCCACACCGATCCGCCCCAGCGCAGCCAACTCGCCAGCATCGGCGCCGATCAGCGTACTGCCGGGGCGTACGATTGCCGCAGTCAGCCCCGACAGAGGCGAACGCTGCTGCACCGCCTCCACCAGGTTCTTGCCCATACGCCCGGCGGCGCCCATCACTGCTATACGTCGCATATCCACGTCCTTACAGGTCGCCGAAGAAGCGCTTCACGCCTTCGAACCAGCCAGCAGTCTTGGGCGAATGGGAGCCATCACCGGCCAGCGAGCCGCGCAGCTCTTCGAGCAACTCACGCTGGCGACGATCCAGGTTGACCGGGGTTTCGACGGCCACACGGCACATCAAGTCGCCCGCACCACCGCCGCGCACCGGCGCCACACCCTTGCCACGGATCCGGAACTGCTTGCCGGTCTGTGTCCCCTCGGGGATCTTCAGCTTGACCCGACCTTCGAGGGTCGGAATCTCCAGCTCGCCACCCAGGGCCGCATCGACAAAGCTGATCGGCACTTCGCAGAACAGGTGCTTGCCGTCACGCTGGAAGATCGCGTGCTCGCGCACATTGATCACCACATACAGGTCGCCCGTCGGACCACCCTGTGTACCCGCCTCGCCTTCACCGGACAAGCGGATGCGGTCACCGGTATCAACACCCGCAGGCACTTTCACCGACAGGGTCTTGTACTCTTCGACACGCCCTTCGCCGTGGCAGGAATCGCACGGATCGGAAATGATTTTGCCCTGACCATGGCAGCGCGGGCAGGTTTGCTGCACAGAGAAGAAACCCTGCTGCATGCGCACCTGACCAATACCGCCACAGGTTGGGCAAGTGATCGGCGAAGAGCCCTTCTTGGCGCCCGAACCATCGCACGGCTTGCAGTTGACCAGCGTCGGTACACGGATGTTGACGCTGGTGCCGCGCACGGCTTCTTCCAGGTTCAGCTCCAGGGTGTAGCGCAAGTCGCTGCCGCGCTGAGCACCGCCGCGCTGACCGCCGCGACCGCCACCAAAGAAGTCGCTGAAAACATCTCCGAAGATGTCGGAGAAGTTCTGCCCGCCAAAACCGGCACCGCCGCCACCCATGCTTGGATCGACACCGGCATGGCCGTACTGGTCGTAGGCGGCACGCTTGTTCGGATCACACAGGCATTCGTAGGCCTCATTGGCCTCTTTGAACATTTCTTCGGATTCTTTGCTATCCGGATTACGGTCCGGGTGATGCTTCATCGCCAGGCGACGATAGGCCTTCTTCAGGTCCGCCTCGCTGGAGCCGCGCTCCACACCCAACACTTCGTAATAGTCACGCTTTGCCATAAGTCTTTGCACTCTTAAGGACGTTCGGCAAAACCCTCCTGAGCCTGCCAAACTCGTTGAGCCCCAATACAGGCCCGGACCCAACTCACGTCAAATTCAACGATCCTGGTCTTTACTGCTCTCAGCCGAGACCCAGCTAAAAACGCGGTGACTGTTGATCGCAAAGCAGGAGCATTCCCGATCACACCGCCAGCATCCGAACCTTGTCGCATGCTGTAAAAATTCCCGTACCCCAGACACGCCAACGCGGGAGCAAGCTCCCGCGCGGCGACATCCTACCAGTCACCGCTTGATAGCGGTCAACCGGGCGACCAAGTTACTTCTTCTGGTCGTCAACTTCTTCGAAGTCAGCATCGACAATGTCGTCGTGCTTGGCTTCAGGCTCTGCCTGTTGCGCCGCAGCGTCACCTTGCGGGTCCTGCTCGGCGTACATCTTCTGAGCGACCGGCGCGGAGACTTTCGACAGTTCCTCAACCTTGGCGTCGATGGTTGCCTTGTCGTCGCCTTTAACAGCGGCTTCCAGGGCAACCACGGCGGCTTCGATTGCGGTCTTCTCTTCAGCAGTCACTTTTTCGCCAGCATCAGCGATCATTTTGCGAGTCGAGTGAACCAGCGCATCACCCTGGTTACGGGCAGCGGCCAGCTCTTCGAACTTGCGATCTTCCTCGGCGTTCTTTTCAGCATCGTTAATCATCTGCTGAATTTCTTCCTCGGACAGGCCGGAGTTGGCCTTGATCACGATCGACTGAGTCTTGCCAGTAGCCTTGTCCTTGGCGCCTACGTGCAGAATGCCGTTGGCGTCGATGTCGAAGGTCACTTCAATCTGTGGCACGCCACGTGGAGCTGGTGGAATCTCGGCCAGGTCGAACTTGCCCAGGGACTTGTTCTGCGCGGCCTGCTTACGCTCACCTTGCAGCACGTGAATGGTCACGGCGCCCTGGTTGTCATCGGCAGTCGAGAACACTTGCGATTTCTTGGTAGGAATCGTGGTGTTTTTCTCGATCAGCGCGGTCATCACGCCGCCCATGGTTTCGATACCCAGGGTCAGCGGGCTGACGTCCAGCAGCAGCACGTCCTTCACGTCACCGGCCAGTACCGCACCTTGGATGGCAGCACCCATGGCAACTGCTTCGTCCGGGTTGACGTCTTTACGCGCTTCTTTACCGAAGAACTCGGTGACCTTCTGCTGCACCAGCGGCATACGGGTCTGACCACCGACCAGGATCACGTCGTTGATCGAGCCAACGTCGATACCCGAATCTTTCAGGGCGATGCGGCAAGGCTCGATGGTGCGTTGAACCAGGTCTTCAACCAGCGATTCGAGCTTGGCGCGCGAAATCTTCACGTTCAGGTGCTTAGGACCGGTGGCGTCTGCAGTAATGTACGGCAGGTTCACGTCGGTCGAATTGCTCGAAGACAGTTCGATCTTGGCTTTTTCAGCGGCTTCTTTCAGACGCTGCATCGCCAGCGGGTCACCCTTGAGGTTCATACCGCTTTCTTTCTTGAATTCGTCAACGAGGTAGTCGATCAGACGAATGTCAAAGTCTTCACCGCCGAGGAACGTGTCACCGTTGGTCGCCAACACTTCGAACTGGTGCTCGCCATCAACTTCAGCGATTTCGATCACGGAAACGTCGAAAGTACCGCCACCCAGGTCATAAACGATCACAGTGTGGTCGCCCTTGGCCTTGTCCATGCCGTAGGCCAGAGCGGCCGCGGTAGGTTCGTTGATGATACGTTTTACGTCCAGGCCCGCGATGCGGCCGGCGTCTTTGGTCGCCTGGCGCTGGCTGTCGTTGAAATAGGCCGGAACGGTGATCACCGCCTCAGTCACTGCTTCACCCAGGTAGTCTTCGGCAGTCTTTTTCATCTTTTTCAAGATTTCAGCCGAGATTTGCGGTGGCGACATTTTCTGGCCGTTCACTTCAACCCAGGCGTCACCGTTGTCGGCCTTGGCGATTTTGTACGGCACCATCTTGATGTCTTTCTGTACGACTTCTTCGTCGAACTTACGACCGATCAAACGCTTCACCGCGTACAGGGTGTTATGCGGATTGGTCACAGCCTGACGCTTGGCGGACTGGCCTACCAGGATCTCGCCGTCGTTGGCATAAGCCACGATGGACGGAGTGGTACGCGCGCCTTCTGCGTTCTCAATAACCTTGGATACGCCGTTTTCCAGCACGGAGACGCAGGAGTTGGTAGTCCCCAGGTCGATACCGATAATTTTGCCCATGATTCACTCTCCCGAAACTTTGGATTTGGTTGCCGCAGCAGTGGTGGCTAACTGCGGTAGCACTTAAACGCTTGACTTATAAATGGGGTCGTTACGAACGATTTCAAGCCTGCTCGTCAATCGATGGCGAAACCGGTGCGGGAGCCTTGCTCACCACCACCATCGCCGGACGCAACAGGCGACCGTTGAGCTGGTAGCCCTTCTGGAACACCTTCAACACGCTATTGGGCTCAAGGTCAGCATTTTCCTGCATGGCCATGGCCTGGTGATGCTCCGCGTTGAACGGCTCGCCGCCTTGTGGATCGATGGCTTCCAACTGATAACGCTTCAGGGTGTCCTGGAACATTTTCAGGGTCAGTTCGATCCCTTCGCGCATGGCTCGGATGTTTTCGTCGTCCGGGCTGGACAGCTCCAAGCCGCGCTCCAGGCTGTCGATGATCGGCAACAGATCACCGGCAAACTTTTCCAGCGCGAACTTGTGGGCTTTCTCTACATCCTGCTCGGCGCGGCGGCGGACGTTCTGCAGATCGGCAGCAACACGCAAAGCCTGATCCTGAGCGCCTGCCAGCTGCTCTTCGAGCACCTGCACACGAGCCACCAGGTCTTCACCCGCTGCCTGCGAGGCCTGGTTGGCGTCTGGGTTTTGCGTATCCAGCGTCTGTTCGTCAGCCATAGTTTTCTCCTTTCAAAATCCTGCGCGAACTCAACTCGCGCTTCTGTTCCGGTATATGGGGCCACAATTTCCAGGTTCAAGGGCCGACATGTCCTGACCGACACTTTCCCGCACATTCCACATCGCGCTAAAAAACATCGCCATCCAAGCAAATTGAGCTAAGCCGCAGGATTGTCAGCGCCAAACAAAACACTGTATAAATAACCAGACCTAAAGCCTGGGAGCAGCCATTATGCTGGTTCACCTGTCCGTACATAACTACGCCATCGTTGAGCATCTGGATCTTGAACTGGATCGCGGGATGAGCGTAATCACAGGCGAAACCGGCGCCGGCAAGTCGATCATGCTCGACGCCCTGGGCCTGACCCTGGGCGATCGCGCCGACAGTGGCGTGGTTCGCCCGGGTGCAGACAAGGCCGATATCCTGGCGACCTTTGATCTGGCAGATATCCCGGAAGCCAGCGCCTGGCTCGCCGAACGTGACCTGGACAACGACGGCCCATGCATCCTGCGCCGCGTGATCACCGCCGAAGGCCGCTCCCGAGGCTACATCAATGGCACGCCCTGCCCCCTTGGCGACCTGAAAGCCCTCGGCGAGTTGTTGATCGACATCCACAGCCAGCACGAACATCAATCCCTGCTGAAAACCGACACCCACCGCCGCCTGCTGGATGAGTACGCCGGCGCCACCGACCTGGCTCGCCAAGTGCAGTTGGCTGCGCAGCGCTGGCGCCAGACCCGCCTGGAACTGGAGCGCCTGTCCAATTCCGGCGACGAACAACGCGCCCGCCACCAACTCCTCAGCTATCAACTGGAAGAGCTGGAAAGCCTGGGCCTGGGCGAAACCGAACTGGAACAGTTGGAGCAGGAACACAAGAACCTGACCAATGCCGAAACCCTGCTGGGCATCTGCCGCCAGGTTGTCGAGCAATGCAGCGAAAGTGACTCCGGCAATGTGCTGAACGCACTGACGGCAAGCCTTAACCGCCTGTCGAGCGTAAACAGCGGCTCCGGCTCACTAAATGAAGCCACCACACTGCTGACCAGTGCGCAGATCCAGGTAGAAGAGGCGGTTGGCGAGTTGAACCGCTTCCTTGACCACTTCGATGCCGACCCGGCTCGCCTGCAAGAGATCGAAGAACGCCTCGACACTATTTATACCTTGGCGCGCAAACACCGGATCCAACCAACAGAAGTCGCAGCCATGCAGCAAAAACTGCTGGATGAGATCGAAACCCTGAACGCCAACGATGAATCCATTGAGCGCCTGGGTGATGAACTGGCCTCTTTCGCCCGCCACTACCAGGAAAAAGCGCGGGAGCTGAGCGACCTGCGACACCAGGCCGCAACTGCACTGGCCTGCGCGGTGGAACAGGAAATCCAGCGTTTGGGCATGCCCGGCGGGCGCTTCACCATCGAGCTACACGCCAATAGCGGCAATGAACTGCAGCCCAACGGCCTTGAGCAAGTCGAACTGCTGGTCAGCGCCAACCCGGGCCAACCCCTCAAGGCACTGGCCAAGGTGGCGTCTGGTGGCGAGTTGTCACGGATCAGCCTGGCGATCCAAGTCATCACTGCCCAGACCTCTCGCGTACCGACCCTAGTCTTCGACGAAGTGGACGTGGGGATCGGCGGGCCAACCGCAGAAATTGTCGGCCAACTGCTGCGTCGCCTCGGTGAGCGCGGGCAGGTATTGACCGTTACCCACTTGCCCCAGGTGGCAGCCCAGGGGCATCAGCATCTGTTTGTGCATAAGGTGCGGGGCAGTGATGCCACACACACCGCGGTGTCCAAGTTGAACAAGACCGAACGCGTGGAAGAAGTCGCGCGCATGCTCGGCGGCATCGATCTGACCAAGGAGTCCCTGGCCCATGCGAAGAAAATGGTGGTGACGGCGAAGGTCTGATCGCGAGTTTTCCCTCGCTAGAAAGCACGAAGGCGACCCTAAGGTCGCCTTCGATCGTTTCGCAGAGCGAATCTGCGTAGCTTTCTTACTTTTTCTTACGTATGTACAGGACCAGATTATGGTCCACCAAATCGAATCCGTGCTGCTCAGCGATCTCATGCTGGAGCTTCTCGATTGCAGGACTGGTGAACTCGATTACCTCATTGGTATCCAGGTCAACCATATGGTCGTGATGACCACCGTCAGCCAGTTCAAACACTGCATGACCGCCGTCGAAATTATGACGAACCACCAGCCCTGCGGCTTCAAACTGGGTCAGTACACGGTAAACCGTGGCCAGGCCGACGTCCTCGTTAGACTCCATCAGTGCCTTGTAGACATCCTCGGCACTCATGTGGCGCTGCTCGGCGGAATCGAGCATTTGTAGAATCTTGACTCGTGGCAGAGTCACTTTAAGACCGGCTTTGCGTAGTTCGCTATTTTCAACCATGGTTAGCTTTCTCGCGGATGCTGCTTCGCAGCTTCTCTTAATACGGGTATGATCGGCGTTTACGTTGTCCCAGCCAAGATAGTGGAAGTCGCCCACCGATGCAAAACACCAAGCTCTTGCTAACCAGTTTCACCCTTGTGGGACTGCTCGCACTCGCCGGTTGTTCATTCCCCGGGGTTTACAAAATCGACATCCAGCAGGGCAATGTCGTCACGCAGGACATGATAGACCAGTTACGCCCGGGAATGACCCGACGGCAAGTACGGTTTATCATGGGCAATCCCCTGCTGACCGACACATTCCATGCCGATCGCTGGGATTATCTCTATAGCCTGCAGCCTGGAGGCGGGGAACGCCAACAGGAGCGCGTCAGTGTCATCTTTAATGGCAATGACCAACTCGTCAGCCTTTCCGGTGACTTCATGCCTGGCGTAAGCCGCGATGAAGCCCTGCTGGGCAAGGACAGCGGGACCAGCGTCACTGCGCCAGCGCAGAATGCTGAAAAGCCCAAGTCCGAGGTGCCGGCCAAGCCTGGCTCCTTGCTGGATACCATCCAGAAAGATATCGACAGCGTCGAAACCGTACCGGTGCCAACGCCAGAGCCTCTGGATACAGGCCCGCAATAATTTGCATCGCTCAACAAAAAGCCCGGCATGCCGGGCTTTTTGTTGCCTGCTGTTTCGCAGGTTATGGATTTTGCCGCCGAGCTTCGGCTGCTTTAGCCGCTCGCAAGCGCCTTACCTCTTTGGGATCCGCCAGCAAAGGGCGATAAATCTCGATGCGATCGCCGAGCTGCACGCTACGCGTTTCAGCATCCGCCACAACCTTGCCGAAAATTCCCAAGGGGCAACTGGCAACATCCAGTTCAGGAAACTGCGCCGCAATACCTGAAGCCAGCACCGCCGCCCGCAGGCTCGTCCCCGGCGCAACCGCCAGATTCAACAACAATTGGCGATCCACTGCCGCGCAGACCACCTCAATCTCAATCATGGACTCAGCCATGCAATTGCTTGGCCCGCTGGCAAAACGCATCCACCAGGGTGTTCGCCGCCTGATTGAACAGCGGCCCCAAGGTCGCCCGCACAATGGAGCCTGCGTAATCAAACGTCAGGTCCAGGCTGATCTTGCACGCCTTCTCCCCCAATGGCTTGAATACCCAGACACCATGCAGTTGAGTGAACGGCCCCTCTTCCAGATTCATCTCGATGGATCGACCAGGCACCAGGACATTGCTCGTCACAAACTTCTGACCAAGCCCGCCCTTGGACACCTCCAGACTCGCACGCATATGCTCATCGCTGCTCTCCAATACCGTGGATGAGGAGCACCAGGGCAGGAAATCCGGGTAGCTCGCCACGTCGTTGACCAGGTCATAGAGCGCTTGCGCCGGATAAGGCAGCAGGGCCGAGCGTTGAATATGCGTCGTCATGGGAACGTTATTTCCGAAGCTGAGCGGCAAACATCGCGAAAAGACTGCCCGATTCGCGAGAGAAAAAAACCAGAAACCTGGCGGTATTGTCCGGGATTCGTCCAACACGCTCAAGCACGCAGGTTGACCGTAGCCGACACGCTCGCAACTCCCTATAATGCCGCCCCTATGGCTAAACAAAAGAAACACCCAACAGGGACCATCGCGCAGAACAAAAAGGCGCGACACGATTACTTCATCGAACATCGGTTCGAGGCTGGTCTGGTCCTGGCCGGCTGGGAAGTAAAAAGTCTGCGCGCCAGCAAGTTGCAGCTGGTCGACAGTTACGTGCTGCTCAAGGATGGCGAGGCCTGGCTGCTCGGCAGTCATATCACGCCGTTGATGACCGCCAGCACCCACGTCATTGCCGACCCAGTGCGTACGCGCAAGCTACTGCTCAATGCGCGCGAACTGGAAAAGCTCGCCGCTGCCGTACAACAGAAGGGCTACGCCTGCGTCTGCCTGTCGTGGTACTGGAGCAAGCACCTGGTCAAGTGCGAGATCGCACTGGGCAAGGGCAAGAAGGAATACGACAAGCGTGATACCGAGCGCGAGCGCGACTCCAACCGGGAATTGCAGCGCGCCGTACGCAACAAGGGCAAGGAAGACTGATCTTCCCCGGCCCTTGATGCAAGCCCGTGTGGCCAGGGAGCCTGCTCCCTGCGCCGCAACTGCCGATCACATCCCCTTGCGCCGCTCCGCCCGCGCCATGCGCTGCACTTCCTGACGCACTTCTTCCAACACTTCCTGCACGTACAGCAGGTGACGTGTTGAAACTTCCCGCGCCTGTTCCGCCCGCCCTTCGATAATCGCCAAGTACAAGTCGCGATGCTGATTGATCAGCATGTCGCGGGTTTCGCTGCGTTGCTGGTACATGCCACCGATATTGGTCACCACGTTACGCTTGAGCAGATCAAACAAACCGCGAATGGTGTGCAGCAATACCGCATTGTGGCTCGCTTCGGCGATAGCCAAGTGAAACCTGGCATCGGCCGCGCCCTCTTCAATACGGCTCACCTCATCGTCACGCGTGTAGCAATCCTGCAAGGCATCAAAGGCTGCCGTCAGCCGCTCGCGGTCCACTTCCGTGGCGCGCAACGCCGCGTAATAGGCGCAAGACGCCTCGAGCGTCTGACGAAACTCCAACAGATCACGCTGGGCTTCGGGGTTGTTTTCCAGCAGATGCAGCAATGGGTCGCTGAAGGTTGAACCCAGCGTCTCCACCACATAGTTGCCGCCGCCCTGACGACTGACCAGCAACCCCTTGGCCGCCAGCTTCTGGATCGCCTCGCGCAACGACGGCCGCGACACACCAAACTGTTCAGCCAGTGCGCGCTCGGCTGGCAATCGCTCGCCCGACTTCAACGTGCCCTCAAGGATCATGCCCTCAAGCTGCTCGACAATATCGTCGGACAAACGGCGCTGACGCACCTGATCAAACGCCATAACTGACTCTCCACGATCCCGGCCACTCGCCGGGCCCTCTATTCTGGCCTATTGCCGCGCTGTCGGCACCTATCAGAGCCCCTTTGATTACACCGATCAGACCCCGCGCCCGCCGACATGCGACCAAAGTTTCTCAGGCGGCAAATTGACACATCACCCCGAAGGCTCTTAACCTAGCCATCAGCGATTGTAAATTGGTCTTACCAATTACCCAAATCAGCTGAGCATGCATGACCAACAACAATTAGGGGCCACCCCATATGCAAACCTGGCAACAGCTTTACAGCCCACTCGGCAGCCTTGGCCTGTCCGCACTGGCCGCCGTTATTCCCATCGTATTTTTCTTCCTGGCCCTGGCGGTGTTTCGCCTCAAAGGCCATGTTGCGGGGAGCATCACCCTGGCGTTGTCGATCCTGGTGGCGATCTTCGCTTTCCAGATGCCGGTCGACATGGCATTCGCCGCTGCCGGCTACGGCTTTGCCTACGGCCTGTGGCCAATCGCCTGGATCATCGTCGCCGCAGTGTTCCTCTACAAACTGACGGTAAAGAGCGGCCAGTTCGAAGTGATCCGCAGCTCCGTGCTGTCGATTACCGATGACCAGCGCCTGCAAGTGCTGCTGATCGGCTTCTGCTTCGGTGCATTCCTCGAAGGCGCCGCCGGTTTCGGCGCACCCGTGGCGATTACTGCCGCACTGCTGGTAGGACTGGGCTTCAACCCACTGTACGCCGCCGGCCTGTGCCTGATTGCCAACACCGCGCCAGTGGCGTTCGGCGCCCTGGGGATCCCGATCATCGTGGCTGGCCAGGTCACCGGCATCGACGCCTTCAAGATCGGCGCCATGACCGGCCGCCAACTGCCACTGCTGTCGCTGTTCGTACCGTTCTGGCTGGTGTTCATGATGGACGGTGTGCGCGGCGTCAAGGAAACCTGGCCTGCGGCACTGGTGGCCGGCTTGAGCTTTGCCATTACCCAGTACTTCACCTCCAACTTTATCGGCCCGGAACTGCCGGACATCACCTCGGCCCTGGCCAGCCTGATTTCCCTGACCCTGTTCCTGAAAGTCTGGCAGCCCAAGCGCACTGCGGGCGCACAGATTGCTGGCGCCACCTCCAGCGTTTCGGTTACCGGCAGCGTCGGCGGTTTCGGCCAGCCGCGCACTTCCGTGGCATCGCCTTACAGCCTGATGGAAATTTTCAAGGCCTGGTCGCCGTTCCTGATCCTGACCGTGCTGGTGACCATCTGGACCCTCAAGCCGTTCAAGGCGATGTTCGCCGCCGGCGGCTCGATGTACAGCTGGGTGTTCAACTTTGCGATTCCGCACCTGGACCAGATGGTGATCAAGGTTGCGCCGATCGTCACCAACCCGACCGCCATCCCAGCAGTGTTCAAGCTGGATCCGATTTCCGCCACCGGCACGGCGATTTTCTTCTCCGCACTGATCTCCATGCTGGTGCTGAAGATCAATTTCAAAACTGGTCTGACCACTTTGAAAGAGACCTTCTACGAGCTGCGCTGGCCGATCCTGTCCATCGGCATGGTGTTGGCGTTCGCGTTCGTGACCAACTACTCCGGCATGTCTTCGACCATGGCCCTGGTACTGGCCGGCACCGGTGCGGCATTCCCGTTCTTCTCGCCGTTCCTTGGCTGGCTGGGCGTGTTCCTCACCGGTTCCGACACCTCGTCCAACGCCCTGTTCAGCTCCCTGCAAGCCACCACCGCCCACCAGATCGGCGTCAACGACACCCTGCTAGTAGCGGCGAATACCAGTGGCGGCGTGACCGGCAAGATGATTTCCCCGCAATCGATCGCCGTGGCCTGCGCCGCGACCGGCCTTGTGGGCAAGGAATCCGACCTGTTCCGCTTCACCCTCAAGCACAGTCTGTTTTTCGCCACGATTGTCGGCCTGATTACTTACGCCCAGGCGTACTGGTTCACCGGCATGCTGGTGCATTAAGACCACAGGCAATACCGTAAGAACCGACGCCGCAGCCGCCTTGCGGCGTCAGCTATTCACAACCCAGTCTGCTGGACCGTGGCGTCCAGGCTCCCCAGACTGGGTGCTGCTGATCCTGGAGGACCCATGAGTCTGCCCATCGCGTTCCTTGATGCTGTCGCACGACTGATCCCGAAAGATCGGCGCTTCGACGATCCTCTTTCCACCCTGGCTTTCGGCACCGACGCCAGTTTTTACCGACTGATCCCACAGCTGGTGATCCGCGTCGAATCGGAAGATGAGGTGGTCGAACTCCTGCAACTGGCGCAACGCGACCGCGTGCCAGTGACCTTTCGTGCAGCCGGCACCAGCCTCTCCGGCCAGGCCATCAGCGATTCGGTGCTGATCGTACTCGGCGATAACTGGAACGGCCGCGAGATTCGGGGCCAAGGTACGCAAATCCGCCTTCAACCGGGAGTGATCGGGGCCCAGGCCAACGCCTGGCTTGCGCCGTTCGGGCGTAAGATCGGCCCGGATCCGGCGTCGATCAATGCCTGCAAGATCGGCGGAATTGTCGCCAACAATGCCAGCGGCATGTGCTGCGGCACTGCCCAGAACACCTACCACACCCTGGCCGGGATTCGCCTGGTGCTGGCCGACGGCAGCCGTCTCGACACCGAGGATGCCGCCAGCGTCGCGGCCTTCCGCGAGCAACACAGCCAGTTGCTTGAGCGCCTGGCCACCCTGGGCCGCGAGACCCGGGCCAATTCTGAATTGGCGGCGAAAATCCGCCATAAATACCGTCTGAAAAATACCACCGGCCTGTCACTCAATGCCCTGGTGGATTTCGACGAGCCGCTGGATATCCTCAGCCATTTGCTGGTGGGCTCCGAAGGCACCCTAGGCTTTATCAGCGCAGTGACCTACGACACGGTGATCGATCACCCCAACAAGGCATCGGCCCTGATCGTGTTCCCCGATGTAGAAACTTGCTGCAACGCCGTGACCGTGCTGAAAACCCAGCCCGTGTCGGCGGTCGAGTTGCTGGACCGACGCAGCATGCGCTCGGTGCAAGACAAACCCGGCATGCCCGCTTTCGTACAACAGCTATCGGAAGGTGCCTGCGCGCTCTTGATCGAATCCCGCGCAGCCTCATCCACATTGCTGCATGAGCAACTGGCGCTGATCATGGCCTCGCTGGCCGACTTCCCGGTCGAGAAGCAAGTCGACTTCACCGAAGACCCGCTGGAAAACGCACGCCTGTGGGCAATCCGCAAGGACACCTTCCCTGCCGTCGGCGCCGTACGCAAGACGGGCACCACGGTGATCATCGAAGACGTGACCTTCCCGGTAGAGCAACTGGCCATTGGCGTGAATCGCTTGATCGAGTTGTTCGACAAGCATCACTACGATGAAGCCATCCTTTTCGGACACGCCCTGGAAGGCAATCTGCACTTTGTGTTCACCCAAGGCTTCAACAGCGCGGAAGAAGTCACACGCTACCAGGCGTTCATGGATGACGTGGCGCAACTGGTGGCCGTGGAGTTCGGCGGTTCGCTGAAAGCCGAGCACGGCACCGGGCGCAATATGGCGCCCTTCGTCGAACTGGAATGGGGTAGCGATGCCTATCAATTGATGTGGCAACTCAAGCGCCTGCTCGACCCCAACGGCATTCTCAACCCGGACGTGGTGCTCAGCGAAGACCCGCAAATCCACCTCAAAAACCTCAAGCCCCTGCCGGCCGCCGATGAGATTGTGGATAAGTGCATCGAGTGCGGTTTCTGCGAGCCGGTATGCCCCTCCAAGGGCCTGACCCTGAGCCCGCGCCAGCGCATTGTGATCTGGCGCGATATCCAGGCACGCAAACGCGCGGGCATCGACACCACCGAACTGGAAGCGGCGTATCACTATCAAGGCATCGACACGTGTGCCGCCACCGGCTTGTGCGCCCAGCGCTGCCCGGTAGGCATCAATACCGGCGACCTGGTGAAAAAACTGCGCAGCCGTGAAGCAGGCAGTACGAAAACCGCCGAGTGGCTGGCCAGCCATTTCTCCACCGCGCTGCAAGGTGCACGCTTCACCCTGCATGTGGCCAACGGCGCACGCATGCTGCTCGGCGCACCCCGCCTGGCGAAACTCTCAGCCTCCGTGACTAAGCTGTCCAAGGGACAAATCCCGCAGTGGACCAGCGCCATGCCACAGCCGGAAAAAGCCATCCGCTTCAGCCCCGCCGTCAACGATGAACGCCCACGGGTGGTCTACCTCGCAGCCTGTGTATCGCGGGCAATGGGCCCGGCAGCCGGCGACAAAGAGCAAATGTCGCTGTACGACAAAACCCGCGGCCTGCTGGAAAAAGCCGGCTACCAGGTAGTCATTCCGGACAATCCCGACAGCCTATGCTGCGGCCAGCCCTTTGCCTCCAAAGGCTACGCCGAACAGGCCGAGCACAAGCGCCAGGAACTGATCGGCGCCCTGCTCCACGCCAGCCGTGGCGGCCTCGACCCGATCTACTGCGACACCAGCCCCTGCACCCTGCGCCTGGTCCAAGACCTGGGGCAAACACGCCTGGACCTCTACGACCCGGTCCGTTTTATCCGCACCCACCTGATGGACCGCCTGGACTTCACACCCCAGGACGCGCCGATTGCCGTGCATGTCACCTGCAGCACCCAGCACCTGGGCGAAAGCCAGGCCCTGATCGACCTCGCCCGGCGTTGCAGCAACAACGTGGTAATCCCCGAAGGCATCCACTGCTGCGGGTTCGCCGGCGATAAAGGCTTCACCACGCCGGAACTCAATGCCCACTCCTTGCGCTCCCTAAAAGACGCGGTGCAGTACTGCAGCGAAGGCATCTCCACCAGCCGCACCTGTGAGATCGGTCTGACCCAGCACGGTGGGATTGATTACCACGGCCTGGTCTACCTGGTCGACCGGGTGACCCAGGCCCGCGCAATAAAAACGAACCCCTGCGCACTGGCGTAGTCACTTGCTTAAGCCCCGGGCAACCGGGGCCGACCCATGACCTCGCCGGCTGCCCGCACGTACCGCGCAGCATCGAGACCTCTTTGCACAAGGAGATACCCATGAAGCGTTCCGTACTGGCTGGTGTATTCGTTACCGCTGCGATGCTGGCCTCACCCGTGTTTGCCGCAGGTAACGAGGCAGATCTGTGCCAGATCAACCTGGATAAAATCAACAACAGCAAGGCCTTGCTCGCCACTGACAGCACAGGCAAAAGCGGCGAGATCGACACTGCCGTCTCCCAAGCCAAGGCTGCCCACACGGCCGGTGATGAGAAGAAGTGTATCGAGATCACCTCCAAGGCCCTGCAAGACCTGCAGAACCTGGACAAAGGCGGCAACCCATAACCCGCCAACCGCTCAAGGCCAACCTTTCGGGTTGGCCTTCTGTGACCGTTTGACGTACACTGCGCAGGCTTGTCGCTCACGATCACATCGAGCAACAAGCACGGGGCCGTTTAGGATTCGACGCCGGTTGCGAACCTTTAGGTGCATGCCGAGTTGGTAACAGAACTCGTAAATCCACTGTTGCAACTTTCTATAGTTGCCAATGACGAAACCTACGGGGAATACGCTCTCGCTGCGTAAGCAGCCTTAGCCCTTCCCTCCTGGTACCTTCGGGTCCAGCAATCATCAGGGGATGTCTGTAAACCCAAAGTGATTGTCATATAGAACAGAATCGCCGTGCAGTACGTTGTGGACGAAGCGGCTAAAACTTACACAACTCGCCCAAAGCACCCTGCCCTTCGGGTCGCTGAGGGTTAACTTAATAGAAACGGCTACGCATGTAGTACCGACAGCAGAGTACTGGCGGACGGGGGTTCAAATCCCCCCGGCTCCACCACTTCATCATCTAAAGACGTCCACGGACGTCTTTTTTTGTGTCTGAAATCCAGTAAATACGAGGGTTTCAGCTCTTTTGAGGGCTTTGGAGGGTTTCTGAGTTCCATGCGCTTTGGTATCCCAGGTGGTATCCCGAGTTACCAAATGCTATTTTCAGGATACCAAAACGGTGCTGGAGGTAGCCCCCATGCCTACTAACGCAACCCGCCTCTCCGATCGCCAGCTCAAGGCAGTCAAGGCAACTGGTAAAGACTTCGTCCTCAGCGACGGCGACGGCCTGCAGCTTCGAGTACGCGCCAGCGGCTCGATGATATGGAATTTCAATTACCGCGAGCCGTTGACCAGAGCCCGTCTTAACATGGCGCTCGGTCCATACCCCGACCTCTCGCTAGCCAACGCCCGGAAGAAAGCAGCAGAGGCCCGTGAGCTGCTCGCTTTGGGCATTGATCCCAAAACCCAGCGTGATGAGGTAAGGCAAGCCAAACTTGCTGAGACTGAACACACGTTCGAGAAGGTGGCCACCGCCTGGTTCGAGCTGAAGAAAGATTCCGTAACCAAAGCCTACGCCGAAGACATTTGGAGATCGCTGACGCTCCATGTGTTCCCAAGCATGAAAACAACGCCGCTCTCTCAAATCACTGCTCCGATGGTTATCAAGATCCTTCGCCCAATCGAGGCCAAAGGGAGCCTCGAAACCGTGAAACGATTGAGTCAACGACTCAACGAGATCATGACCTACGGGGTCAACTCCGGGCTGATATTTGCGAACCCCCTCAATGGAATTCGGGCGGTGTTCAAGAAACCCAAGAAAGAGAACATGGCTGCGCTGCCACCTGAGGAGCTTCCCGAGCTCATGATGGAAATCGCGAATGCCAGCATCAAGCGTACGACCCGCTGCCTGATCGAATGGCAGTTGCACACGATGACCCGCCCCGCCGAAGCAGCCACCACACGATGGGCAGATATCGACTTCGACAAGCGCATTTGGACCATTCCGCCAGAGCGCATGAAAAAGCGGCGCCCGCACACAATCCCCCTCACCGATCAGGCACTTTCGTTACTGGAAACGCTCAAGCAACTCAGTGGTAACAGAGAGTACGTGTTCCCCTCAGATAGAAACCCCCGCATCCATGCCAATAGCCAGACCGCCAACATGGCGTTGAAGCGCATGGGCTTTCAGGACCGTCTAGTCAGCCACGGCTTGCGCTCGATGGCGAGCACCATCCTGAATGAGCATGGCTGGGATCCGGAACTGATCGAGGTCGCGCTGGCGCACGTCGACAAGGACGAAGTTCGTAGCGCCTACAACAGGACTGACTACATCGAACGCCGGCGTCCGATGATGGCTTGGTGGAGTGAACATATCCAGAACGCGGCCACCGGCAGCCTGTCGGCATCGGCTATCAATCAAACCAGAGATCGCAACGTCGTACCGATTCGCTGAACATCCAAAAGGTACGCGGCACCGGCTACGATTCGTGTCGTGTAGTAGGGTGAAAGGAGTGACGACAGTTGCCAGATCTCTGGTATGCCTGCGCTTTTTCAGCCAAGCCCCTGAGTATGGGGAGGCTCCGCATTCCCATACTCAGGGGCTCACGCTTAAAGGTCTATCAGGCAACCACGGTTTTTGCCTTTCTACGGCGGATCAACCCTGCTGTTAACTCGTAGTAATAGATGGTAGCTGGAGCTGAGCATCGCAAATAGTGCTCCAGAAACCATCTCACGTGCTTCTCTTTCCAGGACCAGGGAGTCGCGCAACCCCAGCGCTCACGAATCACCTCGTGCATCCTTTCTGCTTGCCTGATGTGCCGCTGCTGCGTGGCATGTGCACCTTTGAGCACGGGGCGCAGGAACAACGCTATGTCGAACTCGGCCGTCATCGCCGGCCTCCGATGTAGGCACTCACCACATCGATGCGGTTATGTCCCAACTCGTGGCTGATCTGCTTACGGGCTCGCTGATCGAGTGCTTGATCCTCTTGACGAACACGACCACCATTAACGGGTGCAGGAAAGCCGATTAGTTGCTCATAGCGCTCACAGGCGTAAGCCGCCCGCAGCTCATGAAAGCCTTTCAATCCGTGTTCATGCAGGAGGTCCCGTGCCGGTCGCACAACTGATTGCATAAACTCTTTGTAGCTCTCGTTGGGAGCCAACAGGTTCCGACTGCCGCTGGGTGAAGCCTCCCAGGCCCTATCCAAGGCGCCACGGATTTGATCAGTGACCGCGATCCAGCGCGGTGCTGACGCGCCTGATCGACCACCTTTGGTGCCGTCTTGGATGTTGATCTTGCCCAGTTGCCCGGCCTCACGTTGCAGTCGGGGCAGGTCAGCCAAGATCGCTTCACGCAGGCGCATACCAGTCTCCCGAGCCAGATGCACAATTACGGTCACTCGTTGCTGACCTCGCTCTGACAGTGCGCGTGCGATCAACTCGATCTGAGCACGATCTTGGCCTTGCGGTGCCTCCCCGCGCACGTTTGAGCGCTGCATACCCAGCGCCTTGCTCGGACTGGGGATTTTGACGTACTGATCACCGCGCAGCGCAGCCATCGTTCGGTTCACGCTTGACAGTCGGTTCTGCGCGGTGGCGATGCCGACGCTGCCCTGGTCAACCTGCTGCCTCATATAGGCGGCGTACCGCATGAGGATCTCGCGGTCGATCTGACGCGCGTCATTGAGCCTCGGCCCTTCCTCGGATCGACACCAATTCACGAAGGCCTGCCACCGATCGCTATGGGCTTTGACGGTAGCAAAATGGCCGTCGCCAAACAGATCTTTCAGGGCTTGCGGTCCGGCATAGCTGAGCTGGCGACCGAAGCCGAAATTGCGCCCCGCTCGCTTACCGACGCGAGCCATTTTTCTGTTCCTGATCGACTGCAGCAAGCTCATGTAGAAGGGCTTGCCAGTGTGCACTCACAATAGCGAACTGGGCCCAATCAGTTGGACGGAAACAAAGCGTGTTGTTGGCGACGTAGAGTTGCGCGCCCTGCTCTTCCAACCATTGGATGATGGCTGTCGTCGAGGCAATAGTTGTGTGGGTAGTGGCGACACCGGCGACAGCGGCGACAACCCTTGTCCTGCCTGGCTTTGAACGTGGCGACAAAGTGGCGACAGTAGCGGCGACAAATCGCGCTTTCGGCTCCTTTTGGCGCTGAGCCAGATGGTTGCGTAGCGCTTCATCAATATTGAACATGGCACACCTCGAAGGTGTGGCCGTCAGTGATGAGCCACTGATGATCAATCAATTCGACCAACAGCTTGGCGGTATGACGACTGCTCTTACGGGCAAAGCGGGGACCGTTGCGATTCAATTCACGAATACTGAAACGCTTCCAATCTTTGACCTGTAGCCATCGCAGCAACCGGTCCGCCTCTTCCTTTACCCGACACACTGGCTCCTGCTCAGTCAGGCGCTGGATCTCGGTGAGGTAGTAGCCGACTAAAGCGGAGGCCCGTTGGATATGGTCGACCTCCACGACGCTGCTCTCCTCCACAACTGCAAGAATGCCGGCGACGCGCAGCAGGTTATCGGCGGCCTTTGATCCGCTAGGCCGTACGCTGGCCAGCTCGCCAAACTCCCCCAGCTGAGCTTCGATAGCATCATGCAAATCAATCCAGCGACGGCGGGCTAACGGACTCAGTGTCAGCGGTGATAGCCGCAAGGCACCGTCAGCGGAAAGTGACCAAGGCTGATGAAACAGGGCCGAAAGACGGTGGTGATATCGCTTTAGGGCGGGGTCTTTGGACAAGTCGACAGACTGGTAACTGCGTTGTCCGGCCAGGCTGGTGGGCCAGGTGATGAGGCAGCGACCGAGAATACCTTGCCCCTGCAGCAATGGGTCACTGAGTAACTGCATGGCTAGATACGGTTGCAGCATCAGGTGCAGGCTTAAGCGTCGATCGTAAGCTCGCAAGCTTTCACCCGCCATAGACCGCGCGCGATCTATCGGACTGCCGTCCCAGAGTGACGACAAGGTCGTAACCGCTTTCAAACGGTTATCTCGACTCATGGTGCTGCTGCCGAGGAATTGTCCCCCTTCATCGCAGAACAACCCCATGCTCGGCAGGTCATGGCAGAGCCCTTTGATCAGCGCTTCAATAGTTGGGTCCGTGGTAATTAGCCTCGGTGCAGAGGGCTCCGTTTCGAGCGGTACACCGTTCGCGGAGTCGGGATCGGCAGGGTTGATACGCTGCATCTGGCGCTGTGCGGCGCGGTACCGGGCAAGCTGTTCGCGGTAGCGCTGCCACTGCTCACGCTCCCATTGACGTGCTGGCAGCAATGCAGATCGGTCTGCCGCCGTTTTACGATCTCCCGAAGCTGCCACCGTGATCAGGTACAGCGAGAGGGGATAATTTCTCCCGTCGAGCTGTAAGCCGGCATGACCTTGGGTAGCCAGCGCCGAGGCAGCCAACACCGATTGTGCAGCCAATGCCTGGGGCACGCCGATGACCTCGGCCATGCGCTCCACCGCAGGCCCAAGAACCCCACCCAGTGCCTGTACAGGATAAAGCTGGGCTAGGGGATTCGACTCAATCAACGGTCGAGGTGGTTGTGGTAGTTCAAGCTTCGGATCTAACTGCTGCATGGCCCTCTCCTCGTTCATTGCTGGTTGTCCTCACGTAGTCCCGCCACGGACGTTGAGTGTTATCAGGGATCAAGGCCCCTGCAGCCTGTGAGGTGTTCACTGACGTGGAACGAACGGCTCCTTAGGACCGGGAGCAAGGGCATGACCCCATGAATCTGGCCTCCTTAGACGCATCCGAAGATACGGGCGGGTGGAGGCTGTGCCGACTGACGAGTTCGGCACCTAGAGATCCTGAGCGGGAGAAGGCAACAACATCGAAACCTGGGGCATGTCTGACTGTCAGTCAGGTGCGGCCTTTCCATAGGCTGCGGCACCGGTGCCTGTGTCGTTGCGGATGGCGACGAATCGGATTTGTCTGGCCGATTGTCACGCGGAGAGTTGCGGCAATGCCTTGTATGACGTGGCTTGCAGCAGTGGTACGAGCGCCCGTCTCTTTCCAGGAGAAAGAGACGGGCGCGATCTGGCGCAGCGAAGTGTGCCGAGAGGTGAGGTTGCTGCAGTGCAGCCAGGAAGGTCCATCGTCTGTCGCAGTGGACAGATAAGTGAAATAGGCATCCATCACTCTTGGGGAGTGACCGTGCGAGCCGCCGGATGCTAATCGCACTTTGGGAGAACCACCACGCAAGTGGCGTAGCCTTGAAGGTTCTGGCTACCTGGGCAGGTGCTGCCAACGACAGCGATCCGTGCGCCAATTTTTATACCCACTCGAAAAGGCGGTCAAGCGTCACGGCCAAAGCGTGAAAAAATGGCGACTGTCGCCACTTTTGTCGCCACGTTCCAGGCCCCGTGCTGCACGGGTTGTCGCCGCTGTCGCCGGTGTCGCCACCTCTCTAGCCATAGGCCTACGACAAGCTCGGCTCTGACTCTTAAATTGTGTTGCGCTCGATAGAGATCGTAGGCAATTACTCGGAAAAAGAAGACATGGAGCTAATCAAATTTGAAATGGGAGGAAGGAACGAGGTGGCTCCGCGAAAGAGCGAGTGAACCCTCCGATCGGCGCGATCAAAGATCGCTGGATCGGAGGGTTTGGCGGGAAAAACAAATCTCAAACGTCAAAGACCGCCTCAAGCATCAAAGCCGGTGATTGGGCGGTGGCGGCTTCACGTAGCATGCTCGGCGTCTGCTGCAACCGCAGCAGAAAACTGGCTTCGAATACTTCCCGGGAATCGCCTGGGCGATGACGCCTTCGGTTCTGCACCAGTGCCCACCATAGCGGTAGTGATGAGCCGTCAAGCCAGGTCTCAGCACAGCGAACGCCGTCGTCACTCATCGGGCCGAATTCATCATGTCCGCTGGTTTTTCTCTCACAACCTGAAAGACCAGTACAGCGCCACGCGGTATTATTACCAACCCACTGCCATGTTGAACTGGAGTCGATTTGGGAAAACCTCCAACTGGACTATCTCACGCTTGTGTCTTGAAATGGTGCCGCTCCCAGCGCGGAGGCCCGCCGCTCCCCTGACAGGGCAAACAACCTATTACCAAAAATATCGGCTCCTGTTTTAATAGAAAGGCGATCCGAAAAGTCTCTCCATACAAGCAAGCGCTTTGCAGCCCCCATAAATATTTTTGTATCATTGACGCCACAGCTCTTGAGCCAACAGGTCGCAAACGACTAAGATCACTATCAAAATATAATATTAGAAGACCTCTGCATTGAAACCAGCAAATGATTATTTAACCACTACTTCGCCGGAGACTCCAGTGCAACTAACTGAAGAAATAGAAGGCATTATAGAAAAACACCCTCTTACTCCATCAGAAATCACAGAAGAATTAAATTACAGACGCAGAGGAAAGCACTCAGTAATCGATGTAATCGAAACGGTCAAAAGAAACCAAGAGACATTCCAAGAGATAAATGGAAAAATAATATCAATATCCAACTCTAAATGGAAAGAAATAATTAGGGCGCACTGGTATTTGCTGAGCACGCTTCAAGCGAATTACAAACCCCATGAGCTCCACTTCCTTATAGCCGCCCTATTTTACTACAAAAGACTTATAGACACGCATAAAAAACATGGCGCATACAACGACTCAAAGAGTCGCATTAAATACAACAAAAATTTAAATTCAAATAGCACTCTTACAATATGGCTCGACTCCATCCAAGCCGCAAGAAATCAACAGCAAAACGACTTAGATCTCTTTAATGATTTTTCTAATCTACTCAATAAATGCCCCCCTGAGAGACTAGAAGACATCATAAACATGATACAACAAGTAGACACTTTACTTTTCAGCGCTAGTGAATTTAGCACTGCATTCGAGTATATACTTGAAACACGCACGCCTTCGGCGCATAAAAGCTACATCACAGGTACGGCGCCGCAAGTTTCTGAGCTAATGGCCAAACTGTTAAATCCTAAACTTGGAGTAGTTTACGACCCTGTGTGCGGAATAGGAAGCCTACTTGCTCATACATCTAGGATAGCTGGCGCACAACTACATATAAAAGGAAGTGAAATCCAAAACAGCAATGCTCAGATTGCTTTTATGAATCTTGAGATGCATGGCATACCGAGCTATGAGATCACTTCAGAGAACTGCTTAGATGAGATACACGATGAAAAATACTACAATTATATCGTTGGTGACCTTCCGCTAACCGGCTATTCGAACCATAGATCTCCATGGAAGGATAAGGGTTTTATTCCTTTGCTCGAGTTTGTAATTTCAAAGCTCGACCAGCAAGGCAAAGCGGTACTAACAGTTTCAGATAGCTTTTTACTTTCCCAAGGAAAAGAGCAAAATTACAGAGAATATCTTTTACATAACGATATCATAGAATGCATCATCAGCTTGCCTCCAGGCAGCTTAAAACCATATACGAACGGCAAATCATCAATAATTATTATAAACAAATCAAAGCCGTCTTTTTTGATCAACAAGATCAAATTTATAACCGCTGAAAATTTATCTCCAGCGTCGCAGCTTCCAGTTCTAGACATATCTAATATTCTTGAGCAATATCAGGAAAAAAATGCTGAATCCCGTAACTCACAGATAGTCAGCGCAGAAGAAGTAATTTCTCAAAAAAGTCTAAGCGCATCTTACTACACTGACGAATTCAAAGAAGCTGGAAAGCTGCTGAAGGATGGAAAGGCTCGAAAACTTGGTGAGCTCGTTGAAATAATTTCTGGCTTCACAACACGTGACACTCAAGCCCTAGCTCAAGACACATCATATATAAAAATTGAGAGCTTAGAAAAAGACATTCTGGACATGCACCTTTCCTCTGGAAAGTCCAACTCACGTATAATCAAAACCAAACAATCGGAAAAGTCGTTAATCAAGGAGGAGTCCCTGCTTATTGCCAGGATTGGTGACAATTTAAAACCTACGATATTTAAACCTTCCAAGACACTTCCCGAAATCATAACTCACAACGGAGTAATTGCCCTCCGCCCATTTCCAAAATCGTCTTTAGATATTGAGTACTTGTATTACCAACTTTACTCACCACTAATACAAAAACAAGTAGAGCAGAGACGCATTGGTACGGTGATGCCTTTCATTAGCAAACGGCTGCTATCAGAAATAATTATACCAATGATGCCGTTGCACTCCCAAAGAGAATTCATAGCAACACAAAAATCGAACCTAATATCTGCAGAAAAAGAGAAAGTCACCCAAAGATTACGAGCAATCGGCTTTGAAGAGGAAAACATCCAGAAAGAGAACGAACTAATAAGCACACTAGTTCACGAGTTACGCCCAAAGCTAGTCAAAATAAACTCACTATCCAACAAACTTATTCGGATCATTGAAAAACATAATATATCCATGCTTTCGCAATACGACGCAGATGAGCTGGGTATAGACGATGACATTTTGGGACTAATTGAGCAACCTGAAAATCTAGACATCGGGTTCGTATCTCAAAAAATAGCTATCAACTCTAAAGAGCTAAACGACACACTGTCACTTGTTAAAGAAATTATGACCCTAAACCTTAAACCGTCAGAATTCACAAAAACAAGGTTACTGAAATTCTTGAGCGATCATTTTAGCAAAAAGACAATTGAGCGCCCTCACAAGTACAAACTAGAAATCAAGGGTTACGACATTGAAGCCAACATACATCAAGCTTCAATACTACAAGTAATAGACCAGCTTATAGCTAACGCGGAGTGCCACGCATTCCCAGTAGCATCCAGTAAAGACAGAATAACTTTCACAATAAAGGAAGATAAAGAAAGAAAAATTGCGATTATCGAATATAGCAACAACGGCAAACCGTTTACGCTAACAAAGTCCGACTATATTCAGTTTTTCACCAAAAGCAAATCAAGTACCGGCTCTGGAATTGGCGGAAACTATATATATAGAATAATTAGAGCGCATGATGGAGACATTGAAGTAGACGAAAACAAAATCAAAGGCTTTTCAATGAAAATCGAAATACCCAACAAGGACGAATGACAAATGAACAATATCCTTCTAATCGATGACGACGAACATTTTAAAGACACATTCCAAATTGAAGCCCAGAACAACCAACTTCGATTGATATATAGAAAAAGTCTTGAAGGCTTACAGGAAGTGATGCCAAAGTATCACAACTCCATATCCGCAGTAGTTCTCGATATAAAATGTTTGATTTCTGACGACCAAGCTATTGAAAATGAAAACTTCATTGGCACCGCATTAAAATATCTGGACACAAACTTTCCAAATTTCCCTCGAATTGTGCTCACTGGGGATGATGATGCCTTCAATAACTTTAAGCGATTTGCAGAAGAGAAAAACATCTACCAAAAGACACCAGACGGACTAAGCGAAGCCATCACAAAATTAAAATTTTATTGCGACAATTCTGAACTTATAAAAATAACGATATCGCACAACGAAATATTTTCGATCATCAGAACTCACGGCTACGTTCAAAGTGCAGAATCAACTCTTATAGAAATCTTGAAGAATGAGGATGAGGCTAGCTTTCCTCGCTTTGGTGGGATATTTAGAGACATCAGATCGCTCCAGGAAACCATTTATAAAACGATCAACCTATACAATAAGCCAGTCGTTCCAGACAACCTAATAAGACCCAACGGCATGTTAGATTTCAACAAACTAATGAAACACCTTAACGGCTACCCTTCCGCCAATCATATCCCAACAAAAATAGAATACCAAAATTCAGCCATATTTAACCTAACAAACTCTCTCTACTGGGTATGTGGTAAATACATCCATGCGGACCCCGCTGAAAAGTACTATATTAGTAATTACACTTTAAAATCCTCAATTCTTAGCTTACTGGAACTCATATTCTGGTCAAAGCTTTATCTGCCCAAGAAATAAATCAACCCCAAGAGTTCGCCTTCATTAATACTATAAAGAAGGCGACCACCCCCAATGCGCGACTTATTTTTATTTGTTATGGCCTTAGCCCAATATTGCGTTTGCTTGCAAATTAAAAGTGCAACTTTGAGGCTGCTTTATCGTTGGGCAGGGTGTTACCGAGCTAAGAATTGACGACGTACGCCGACGAAAGTTAATTCAGCACCAACAATTCGCTTGTGTCCCTATTCACCCTAGCCATCTTCAGCCCGTCGCAGAGAGCGATCCAAGATAAAAGAATCCGGACGACGCGAAACATTCCCGCTGTTATGGCGTCGACTCATCTTGCTTATAGCTTCAGCCACCAAAGTCTGATCGTCCCCCGCGCCACCATCAAACAAGGTACATTTACGCCCATCGAGCACGATCAGCAGTGCCGGAATGGGGCGACCACACCGGCTTGAAAGGGAATTGAGGTTATGGACAAAAAGTCGCTTTCCGAACGGGACATCTGCAGCAAGTACATTGCCCCAGCCGTTCAGCAAGCTGGATGGGACATGCACAAGCAGGTGCGCGAGGAGGTCAGCTTTACCAAAGGCCGCATTATCGTCCGGGGCAAGCTACACAGCCGCGGCGAGGCACGCCGCGCAGACTTCATCCTCTACCACCAGGCAAACCTGCCTATCGCTGTGATCGAGGCAAAGGACAACAAGCACTCCGTTGGCTCCGGCATGCAGCAAGCCCTGGGCTATGCAGAGGCGCTGGACGTACCGTTCGTGTTTTCCAGCAATGGCGATGGGTTCCTGTTTCACGACCGCAGTGGCACAGGCAGCCAGGTAGAAACCGAACTCACCCTTGATCAATTCCCCAGCCCTGCCGAACTCTGGCATCGCTACTGCCAGTGGAAGAGGCTGGATACTACAGCCCAGCACAAGATCGAAGCCCCCTACTACGACGACGGCTCCGGGCGCATGCCGCGCTACTACCAGATGAATGCCATCAACCGCACTGTCGAAGCTGTTGCGCGGGGCCAAGACCGTATCCTGCTGGTGATGGCCACGGGCACCGGCAAAACCTACACCGCTTTCCAAATCATCTGGCGGCTGTGGAAATCGAAACAGAAGAAACGCATCCTGTTTCTGGCCGATCGCAACATCCTGGTCGACCAGACCAAGAACAACGACTTCAAGCCCTTCGGCCAGGCGATGACCAAGATCGCCAAACGTCAGATCGATACCTCCTACGAGATCTACCTGTCGCTCTATCAGGCCGTCACCGGCACCGATGAAGAGATGAACATCTACAAGCAGTTCTCCCGCGACTTCTTCGACCTGATCGTGATCGACGAATGCCACCGTGGCAGCGCCTCCGAGGATTCCGCCTGGCGTGAAATTCTCGACTATTTTTCCAGCGCTACCCATGTCGGCCTCACCGCCACACCGAAGGAAACCAAAGAAGTATCCAGCATCACTTACTTCGGTGAACCGATTTACAGCTACACCTTGAAGCAAGGCATCGAAGACGGCTTTCTCGCCCCCTACAAAGTGGTGCGCATCGACTTCGACAAAGACCTGCAAGGCTGGCGGCCCCCCAAAGGCATGCTCGATAAAAATGGCGAGCTGATCGAAGACCGCATCTACAACCTCAAGGATATGGACCGCACTCTGGTGATCGAGGCGCGCACCCAACTGGTGGCGCAGAAGGTTACCGAACTCCTCAAGGCCACGGATCCGTTTCAGAAAACCATCGTCTTCTGCGACGACATCAACCACGCCGAGCGCATGCGCCAGGCCCTGGTCAACCTTAACCCTGAGCGCGTGGCCGAGAATCGCAAATACGTCATGCGTATCACCGGCGATGATCAGGAAGGCAAGGCTGAGCTGGATAACTTCATCAACCCGGAAGAACGCTACCCGGTGATTGCCACCACCAGCAAGCTGATGACCACAGGCGTCGATGCGCAGACCTGCAAGCTGATTGTGCTCGACCAGCACATCAAATCGATGACCGAGTTCAAGCAAATCATCGGTCGCGGCACCCGCATCAACGAGGACTACGGCAAGTACTGGTTCACCATCATGGACTTCAAAAAGGCCACCGAGCTGTTTGCCGACCCAGCCTTCGATGGAGACCCAGTGGTGATCTACGCGCCAGAAGGCGATGACTCCCCCGTACCGCCGGATGACCCACTTGCCGATGAAGATGGAATAAGCGCAGGCAACGATAACGAGGGTGATGACCTGGATTTTACAGGCGAAGATGAGGGCAAAAAACGCATCAAGTATGTCATCGACAACGTCCCAATTTATGTCATCGCAGAGCGTGTGCAGTATTACGGCCCGGATGGCCGACTGATCACCGAATCGCTGCACGACTACACCCGCGCCTGTGTGCAAAAGCAATTCGTCTCGCTGGATGACTTCCTCCGGCGTTGGAGTGATGCCGAGCAAAAGAAAGTCATCATCGAGGAGATGGCCGTCCAGGGCGTGATGTGGGAAGCCTTGGCGGAGGAAGTGGAAAAGAAACAGGGCAAGCCGCTCGATCCGTTCGACCTGATCTGCCACGTCGCCTTCGATCAGCCTGCCCTATCACGCCGCGAGCGGGCCGAGCAGGTGAAAAAACGAAACTATTTCGCCAAATATTCAGGCGCAGCCCGCCAGGTGCTGGAGGCGTTGCTGGATAAATACGCCGATACCGGCATCGAGCATATCGAGGACATCAAAATCCTGCAGCTTGACCCTTTCAGCCAGTTCGGAGCACCTATCGAGCTGGTCAAAGCATTTGGCGGCAAGGCTGGCTACAACAAGGCTATCCACGAACTGGAAGACGAACTTTACGCAAGCTAAGGGCTAAGCACCGACGACATGCCAAAGCAGTCGTCCCCACTATCCGGTAGAATTTCGCCCCCCTTGCGGTACGCGTTGAGAGAACTTCATGTCCATTAGCTCCACCATCAAGTCCATCCAGGACATCATGCGCAAAGACGTTGGCGTAGACGGCGACGCCCAGCGTATCGGCCAATTGGTTTGGCTGCTGTTCCTGAAAATCTTCGATGACCGCGAGCTTGAATGGGAGCTGATGGACGACAACTACCACTCGCCCATTCCCGACAGTTGCCGCTGGCGTAACTGGGCCGCCGATCCGGAAGGCATGACCGGTGAGGCGCTCAAGGACTTTATCGACAACAACCTATTCCCCCAGTTGCAGAACCTTCATGAGTACAGCAATACGCCGTCAGCCTTCGTGGTGCGCAGCGTGTTCGAAGACGCCTACAACTACATGAAGTCCGGGCAGTTATTGCGCCAAGTGATCAACAAGATTCAAGAAGGTGTGGACTTCAACAAGGCCCAGGAGCGCCACGAGTTTGGCAACCTCTATGAGCAACTGCTGCGAGACCTACAGAACGCGGGTAACGCTGGCGAGTTCTACACCCCGCGCCCAGTCACCGAGTTTATGGTGCGTATGGTCGATCCGAAGTTGGACGAAAAGGTCATGGACCCGGCCTGCGGCACCGGCGGCTTCCTCACATGTGCCATCGAACACAAACGCAGCCGCTATGTAAAAACCGCCGAAGACGAACGCACCCTGCAGGCCAGCATTTTCGGTGTGGAGAAAAAGCCGCTACCGCACCTGTTGGCCACCACGAACATGATCCTGCACGGCATCGAGGTGCCCAACCAGATTCGCCACGACAACACCCTGAGCAAGCCGCTGATCAGCTGGGGGCCGAGTGAACGCGTGCACTGCATCGTCGCCAACCCGCCGTTCGGCGGCATGGAAGAAGATGGCATCGAAACCAACTTCCCTGCGACCTTCCGCACCCGCGAAACCGCCGACCTGTTTTTGGTGCTGATTATGCAGCTGCTCAAAGACGGTGGCCGCGCGGCAGTAGTGCTACCCGATGGTTTTCTATTCGGCGACGGCATCAAAAGCCGTATCAAAGAAAAACTACTGACTGAGTGCAACTTGCACACCATCGTTCGCCTGCCCAACGGCGTGTTCAACCCCTACACCAGCATCAAGACAAACCTGCTGTTCTTCACCAAGGGCGCATCGACCAAACAGGTGTGGTTCTACGAACATCAGTACCCTGCAGGCGTTAAGAACTACTCGAAAACCCGCCCCATGCGCATCGAAGAGTTCGCTGTGGAGGAAGGCTGGTGGGGTAGCGAATCCGATGGCTTTGCCGCACGAGTAGAAAACGAATTTGCCTGGCAAGTCAGCGTCGGAGAACTACAAGCGCGTAATTGGAATTTGGACTGTAAAAACCCACATATCGGTGAGCAGATCAGCCACGACCCAGATCAACTGCTGCGCGACTACTCTAGCCTGCAAGGCGAAATCAGCGACCTACGCGAGCAGCTTAAGGCCGTGTTGGCCGAAGCCCTGGAGCGCCAGGTATGACCATGCTGCTAACCGAGAATCTGCCGCTGCTGACAGGCGCACCAAACGGCATAAAAAAGCTGCATGAGCTAATTCTTGAGCTGGCAGTGCGCGGAAAACTAGTGCCACAAGATCCCAGCGATGAGCCGGCTAACGAGTTATTGAAGCGTATTGCAGTAGAGAAAGCGCGGTTGGTTGTAGAAGGGAAACTCAAGAAGCAGAAGCCGCTGGCGGAAGTTTCTCCTGAGGAAACACCGTATGACGTGCCAGCGAAATGGACATGGACTCGCCTTGGAGAAATCACCAACTTTGGTGCCACGATTAAGAAAGATGAGATTCCAGACGATGCTTGGGTGCTCGACCTTGAGGATATTGAGAAAGACTCATCAAAGCTTCTGCGAAAAGCTCGCTTTTCCGAACGTAACTCTCTCAGCGACAAAAACAGCTTCGCTAAAGGCGATGTGCTGTACGGGAAGCTGCGCCCGTATCTAAATAAGGTTCTCGTGGCTGAGGACGATGGATTCTGCACTACAGAGATACTTCCTTTCAGATGCCACGGTCCCTTTGTGGCACGCTACTTCATGATCGCGATCAAAAGTCCGTACTTTCTCAGTTATGTAAATGCCAAAAGCTACGGTATGAAAATGCCACGGCTCGGAACCGAAGATGGCAGGCAAGCGCTCTTCCCCCTTCCTCCTGTTTCAGAACAACACCGAATCGTCGCCAAAGTCGATGAGCTGATGGCACTATGCGACCGCATGAAAACCAAGAGGGCTGATGCCGAAAGCGCCCACGCCCAACTGGTTCAAGCACTGCTCGACAGCCTGACGCAAACCAGCGACGCCACCGATTTCGCCGCTAACTGGCAACGCCTAGTCCAACACTTCCACACTCTGTTTACCACTGAACCCAGTATCGACACCCTCAAAGCGGCCCTGCTGCAAATGGCCGTGATGGGCAAACTAGTACCACAAGATCCCAGCGATGAGCCGGCTAGCGAGTTATTGAAGCGCATTGCAGTAGAGAAAGCGCGACTGGTGGCGGAAGGCAAGCTCAAGAAGCAGAAGCCTCAGGCAGAAATTACCGCCCCAGAGGCGCCGTTTGGATTACCAGACAATTGGACTTGGTCTCGAATAGGAGATTTAGCGCTCAGTACAGAATATGGCCTATCTGAGAAAACCTCTGACTTACAGGATGGCGTACCTGTATTAAAGATGGGGGACATTCAGAATGGTCAAATTATGCTTGGCGGACAGATGAAAGTAAGTAAGGCAACAGAGGGGTTGCCAGAGCTATACCTCGAACCTGAAGACCTTCTCTACAACAGAACCAATAGCGCTGAGTTAGTCGGTAAAACTGGACTTTTCTTGGGCCGCGCTGATGAGTTCACCTTCGCTTCATACCTGATCCGTATCCGATGCCTGAAAAGCCTATTTTCTCCGTCATATTTGAATATGTCGATGAATGCCCCACGCTTCCGTGAGACCCAGATAACCCCACACTTAAAGCAACAGTGTGGGCAGGCCAACGTTAATGGAACCATCATGAAAAACATGATGGTCTCTACTCCACCAATAGCCGAACAACATCGTATCGTTGCCAAAGTCAACCAGCTAATGGCCCTCTGCGACCAACTCAAAATCCGCCTAACTCAGACTCGTCAACTAAATGAACAGTTAGCCAACACCTTGATCGAACGCGCTCTTGCCGAAGATGGCCAGCAGACTCCCATTGCCACGCACCAGCAAACAGCCCGTACCCTGCTCGCCGCAGAAGTTACTCATCGCCTGCACAGCCAACGCACCTTCGGTCAACGCAAGCTGCAGAAAGTGATTTACTTGGCCGAACACGCAGCCAAGCTGTCCGCCATCCAAGGCGACTACCTGCGAGACGCCGCGGGCCCCCATGATCGCCAGTTGATGAATAAGGTCGAAGGCGAACTGCAAAACAATCAGTGGTATGAACGCATCGAGCGCGAGACTGTTGGCCATGCTTACCGCCCGCTTCCCCAAGCAGGGCAGCATAGACAGGCGTATAGCAGCGTCTGGTCGGCCGCTGAGCGCGACACCATTGAGCAGGTAATCGAGCTAATGCGGGACTGGGATACGGATCGTTGCGAAATGACTGTGACGCTCTATGCCGCATGGAACGACTTTATTCTCGAAGGCCGCCCGGTTTTCGATGAAGCCATCGTGGAGGAAGTCATGCATAGCTGGAACGACACCAAGCTGCGCTTTGGCAAAGCCGAATGGTTAGCGGTACTCGGAGAGATGAAGAAGCACAAAATCCTCATGCCCAGCGGCTTTGGCAAACGCACCACAGGAGGCATGCTCAGCTTGCCCGGTTTCGAGTAAACAGAGATTGCTTTTGGCCGTCCTCGGAAAGATACGGATACGAAGCATATCGCTCAATGCAGCTCATCGCGGTATTCCAGTTGGTATTCCAAAGAAATTTAAAAACTCACATTAGTCAATTAAATCAAATATCTAAGAAACTAATTCAGATTACCCCGGCCTAAAGACGTCCAAGAACGTCTTTCCTGTACCCCACGATTAATCCCATCCCCCCCCCCAAAAAAAAACCTCAACCCCGCACCCCCAAAATAATATGCGAAGCCTTAATCACCGCAGTAGCACCAACGCCCGGCACCAGCCCCAGCTCTGCAACGGCATCGCGGGTGACGATGGAGTAGACCTTCGACCCTCCTGCCAACTCGATAACTACTTCAGCGTTGACCGCACCATCGTTGACGCTCAACACCTTGCCTTCCAGGCAGTTGCGCGCCGACAGGCGAATGTCGCTGGATTCGGTCATCAGCATCACCCACGGTGCCTTGATCAGGGCGACTGCGTCTTTACCCACCGCAATTCCGAGGTTGCGGATGCTTTCCATGGTCACCACGGCAACCAGTTGCTCGCCGCCCGGTAGGGTCAATACCACTTCGGCGTTGACGGCCCCTGCCTGGACCTGGCTGACACGGCCGTTGAATACGTTGCGTGCACTGACTTTCATGAGAGAGGCCTTTTTTGACTTTTCAGTTAAGAACTCCAGCCATCATTACGCTTAGTGCTGTGTAAAGACAACGACAGCGATTCGCGCAGCAGGCTCAAGCCCGTACATACACCCAGGCCCGGCTGCCCGATTTGAGGGCCACGCTAACTCGTTTGTAGTCCGCCACCTCGTAGGCATCGGCGGCAATCAGTTCCTGCTGGGTAATCTCGAAAACAGTGCCGGCGATTTCATCCTGCAGGTTGGCGCTCTCCAGCACGATGGGATGATGGGTTTTCCCACTGGCGGCCAGCACTGCGGGGTCGGTGATTTCGACCAGTTGTTGCGTGTAACCGGGCAGCGTATCGGGGCGGCCCTTCAATTCGCGGCCAAAATTGGACAGCTGCACGGCCTTGTCCTGCAAGGTGCCGTAGGAAAACAACAGAACCGCTTGCTCGATGTCATGTGTCATGGGGTTTCCTTGGGTAAGTCTTCATAAAACCTGCCGCTGTTAGAAAGCGCAGGTCATTCGCTATGTAGTTTTGTATATTGCGATATTCGTCAATGATACAGCCATGAGCCCTCATCATGACCACCTCTAGCGCGCAAGAGGGTGCCGAGCGTTGCCGCACCCGTGAGCATCATCAACGTGTGATCCTGCAGGCTGCCTGCGAGGAATTCGCCGCCACAGGCTTCGACGCGACCCAGACCCGCACCATCGCCGCACGCGCCGGGGTCCCTAAGGCAAACCTCTATTACTACTTCCACAGTAAAGAAAACCTGTACGCCCAGGTGCTGCTCAGCTTTGTAGAGCCCCTGCTCCAGGCGTCTGCAGAACTGCGCGCCAGCGACGATCCGGTGGTGGCACTACAGGCCTATGTCCATGCCAGGATTCGCATCCTTGAGCAAAACCCGCTGACCTCGAAGGTCTTCAGCCACGAACTGCTACTTGGAGGCAAGCAACTCCCGGATGAATGCAGGGACCTGCTCCAGGCCGAGGTGCGGCGTAATGTCGAATGCCTGCGCAACTGGATCGACCGTGGCCTGCTCGGCCCTTTTGATCCGGAACACTTGATGCTGTTCATCTGGTCGGCAACGCGGACCTACACCAACCTCGGCTGGCAGATGTCGTTGATTACCGGCAAGCCAACACCCGACGACGCCGACTATGCGTGCGCGGCCGCGACTATTACGCGAATGGTGCTGCGCGGGGTAATCCCCGGTACACCGCCAGGTTACTGACCGCTCTCTTCACAAACAGCCTTCAACCCCAAGACGGTGGTCGGCGTGCTGCCAATATGCGTCTGCGTGGCAACCACCATATTGGCCCCGGTATCACCTTCCAGATGATATGGCTTGCCATCACAGGCCTTGGCGGCCTTTTGGTTGATGTTTTCCAACAAGCCTTCGCGGGAGTTAAAGATGCTGCCGTGGCTGGTGATCATGTATTGGCCGGGCGCGATTTCATTGACGCCGGTGAAGGTGCAACCCGTCAGGGCCAGGGCAATACATCCGCTTAACAGTAATGCTTTCAAGTACTCGAACTCCTGTAAGGGCCTGACGATTGCGCAGGCGCCGCGCATTGTCGAGCAATCGGCAGCCCCTGGCCATAAGTGAACAGGCTTCAACTAGCGCCTGACGAATCATCGTTTGTCCCCGCCATAGGCCTGAAATCTAATCCATCGCAAACAACTAACAATAACTGCGATGGAGCAGACCCACCCATGTCCCCTACCTTTTCTCTATTGATCCTCGGCGCGTCAATCCTGTTGATCGTCATGCTGATCGGTAAATGTCGCGTCCATCCATTCCTCGCCCTGATCGCCGCCAGCCTGCTGGTGGGTGTCGGCACGGGAATGACCCCCACCGCCATTGTCTCGGCATTTGAGAAGGGTATGGGCAGCACGCTCGGCTTTCTCGCCGGCATCATTGGGTTGGGCAGTATTCTCGGCAAGTTGCTGGAAGAGTCTGGCGGCGCCAAGCGCATTGCGACCACGCTGCTACGGCTGCTGGGTGAGCAGAACGCCGCGTGGGCGATGATGCTGGTGGGCTTTATTGCCGGGATTCCGGTGTTCTTCGAGGTGGGATTTGTGCTGCTGATCCCGCTGATTTATGTGGTTGCCCGTCAGACCCGGATCAACCTGCTGTACCTGGGCGTGCCGCTGGCGACCTCGCTGATGGTGGTGCACTGCATCCTGCCGCCGCACCCTGCCGCCACGGCCATTACCGGCATGCTCAATGCCGATATCGGCAAGGTGATTCTGTACGGGCTGATCGTCGGGTTGCCCACTGCCGTGATCGCCGGGCCGATCTGGGTCAAGCTGACCTGCGCGCGGCAGGCCCCGGCCGGCCAGGCGCAGTTCCTGGCCGAGCGCGGCGAAGGGAACATCGACGACAGCCAATCCCCCAGCTTCGCGATCGCGATGATCACCGTGCTGTTGCCCTTGGCGCTGATGGTGGGCAAAACCCTGGCCACCCCCTTGCTGGCCAAAGGCTCGATGGCGTTTGAGTGGGTATCTTTTATAGGCAACCCGCTGATTGCGCTCGTACTGTCGATTTGCTTTGCCTACTGGTCCCTGGGCCTGCGCCGTGGGCTGGGCATGGGCGACCTGCTTGACCTGACCCACCGCTGCTTCCCGCCACTGGCCGGCATTCTGCTGGTGATCGGTGCAGGTGGGGCGTTCAACGACATGCTGGTCGGCAGCGGCATCGGCAAAGTCCTGGCGGACGTGCTGGGCCAGTCCAACATCAACCCGATCCTCCTGGCGTGGCTGATCGCCGGGCTGATGCACTTCGCCGTGGGCTCGGCCACCGTCGCCATGATCAGCACCGCCGGCATGGTGCTGCCGATCCTCGGACAGAACCCGCAATACAGCCCCGAGATCCTGGTGATCGCCATCGGTGCCGGCGCCATCGGCTGGACCCACGTGACCGACTCGGCGTTCTGGGTCGTAAAAGAGTACCTGGGGATTTCCCTCTCCGAGGCCCTCAAGAAATTCACCGGCGCCACCGTGCTCGCCTCGGTAGCGGCCCTGGTCTTTACCCTGATTCTTTCCCGGTTTGTGTGATGAACCCCACCCCAAAGGCAGTTCCCATGATTCAAGGCAAAACCCTAGACGCCTGGTATGCAAGTCATCCCGTTATCCAGCAACTGGTCGCGCTTGAGCCGGTCAGTTGGTTCAACCCCGCGATCGCCCCGGCCGCTGTAGGGCTGGGGGATGTCGGCCTGACCCTGGACGATGTACAAGACGCCAGCGCGCGCCTGCTTCGCTTCGCGCCCTATCTCGCCAAGGTGTTCCCGGAGACGGCGGCGGCAGGCGGCATCATCGAGTCCGCGATCCAGCCGCTGAAGGCCATGCAGCACGCGCTGTTGAGCGAGGCCGCCCTCCCCGACAGCGGCGCGCTGTGGCTGAAAAAAGACAGCGACCTGCCGATCTCCGGCTCGATCAAGGCCCGTGGCGGTATCCATGAAGTGCTCAAGCACGCCGAAGACCTGGCCCTGCAGGCAGGCCTGATCACCCTCGACGACAACTACGCAGCCTTGGCCGGCGAGCGCGCACTGGCGTTTTTCAGCCAGTACAAAATCGCCGTGGGCTCCACCGGCAACCTGGGCCTGTCCATCGGCATCATCAGCGCCAAGCTGGGTTTCCAGGCGACGGTGCACATGTCCTCCGATGCCCGCCAATGGAAGAAGGACAAACTGCGCGCCAGCGGCGTGACGGTGGTGGAATACGCCTCTGACTACAGCGTTGCCGTGGAAAACGGCCGCCTGCAGGCGCAAAACGATCCGGCCTGCTATTTCATCGACGATGAAAACTCGCCCCACCTGTTCCTCGGCTATGCCGTGGCCGCCGAGCGCCTGGCCCGGCAATTCGACGTGGCGGGCGTGCGGGTAGACGCCGAGCACCCGCTGTTCGTGTATCTGCCCTGCGGTGTTGGCGGCGGCCCTGGTGGCGTGGCATTTGGCTTGAAGCTGGCGTTTGGCGATGCGGTGCATTGTGTGTTTGCCGAGCCGACCCACTCCCCATGCATGCTGCTCGGTGTGTACAGCGGGCTGCACGACCAGGTGAGCGTGCAGGACTTCGGCATCGACAACGTCACCGCGGCTGACGGCCTGGCAGTGGGCCGCCCCTCCGGCTTCGTCGGCAAGGCGATGCAGCGCCTGATCGATGGCTACTACACCGTCACCGACGAAGAGCTCTACCGCCTGATGTTCCTCGCCCACGACCTTGAAGGGGTAAAACTCGAACCTTCGGCCCTGGCCGGCGCGCCAGGCATTGTGCGGGTACTCAAGGACGCGCAGTATTTGCAGCGCATTGGCGTCGGTGCCGCACAACTGGCCAACGCCACGCACTTGATCTGGGGTACCGGCGGCAGCATGGTACCTGCGCAGGAGTACGCGACTTATCTGGATAAGGGGCGTGCTCTGCAAACGACAATCCACCGCTGATCGCCGGCGGCTGACGCGAAGAGGGATACCCACATGGCAGTACTTGGCCTGAGCAAAGCGCCCAAGCTCAACGGCGCCCACCTGTCCAACCTGCATACGTTCCTGGTCGCCGCCCGCCACCTCAGCTTCGCCCGCGCCGCCGACGAACTGTGCCTGACCGCCAGTGCGGTCAGTCACCGCATAGCGCGCCTGGAAGAAGAACTGTCGCTCAAGCTGTTCCATCGCTTGCCGCGCAAGGTCGACCTGACCGATGACGGCGAGCGCATTTTCAAGGTCATGCAGCACACCATGGACACCCTGTCCGAGGCTGTGCAGGAGCGTTCCGATACGCAGATCGAAGGCCAGCTGTGCTTCTACGCCAGGCCTTCCGTCGCGCAATGCTGGCTGGTGCCAAGGCTGGCCGATTTCACCGCCCGCTATCCCGGGATTCAACTGGATGTGCGGGTCGGCAACGAACCGATCGACTATCGCACCCGGCGCATCGACCTGGTGCTGTGCTACTCCAACGGCGAGCATCCGGGCCTGGCAAGCCTGCGCCTGATGCCCGAGCGGATTGCCCCGGTGTGCAGCCCGCAATATGCCCAGGCCCATGGCCTGATGGGGCACCCGGAACGCTTGGCACAGTGCACGGTGCTGCACGATGTGGCGGCATGGGACAACATTTCATTCGATGCAGAATGGCGTTTATGGCTGGATGCGGTGGGCGACAGCAGCCCATTGCCAAGCCGCTTCATGACCTTTGACCGCTCCGACTTGAGCACTCTCGCGGCAATCAACCACGCGGGCGTCGCCATCGGCCGCGAGCAACTGGTGCGCAAGCGCGTGCAGGATGGCGAGTTGGTACTGCCGTTCGGCGGGTTCAGCGAGGCGGTCAATTACGGTTACTACCTGGTCCACCCCGCCCACGAAACCCTGCCCAGACGGCTCAAGGCGCTGATCGACTGGCTGGTCGAGCAAGCGGACAATTGACGCCTCTACCCGCGCGCAAATCACGCTGACCTCAGGACTTCGCCATGCCGCTGAACTTTCACAAGATGCACGCCAATGGCGATGATTTTGTCGTTGTCGACGCACGCAACGCCACCAACCCTATCACCAGCGCCCTGGCCAAGCGCATGGGGGATCGCCACCGTGGGGTTGGCTTCAACCAACTGGCGGTGATGCTCGATTGCGACGATGCACAGGCGCGGGTGGAGTTCTGGAATGCCGATGGTTCTGCGCTGGATACCTGTGGCAGCGCCACGCGAGGGGTTGCCGAGCGCTTGATGCGCGAATCCAACAGCACCTCGGTGATACTGCGAACCAACCGTGGCCTGCTTACCTGCGAACAAACCAGCAGCGGCGCGATTACCGTGAGCATGGGCGAACCGCTGCTCGACTGGTCGCAGATCCCCTTGGCCACGGCCATGGATAGCCTACGGCTGCCACTGGCCGGAGAGCCCACCGCATGCAGCATTGGTAATCCGCACTGCACCTATTTTGTCGATGATCTGGCGAACATTGACATCGCGGCCGTCGGCTCGTTGATTGAAACCAACCCGCTGTTTCCCGCGCGCACGAATGTGCATTTCGTCAAAGTCATCAACCGCCGGCATATCCGGCTGCGCATTTGGGAGCGCGGTGGTGGCGTGCCGTTGGGGTCTGGCTCGTGCTCGTGTGGTGCGGCGATCAATGGGATACGTCGGGGGCTGCTGGACGATTGCGTTGAGGTTGAATGTGATGGGGGCAGCGTCACGGTGCAATGGCGTGGCACCGGCCCGGTGCTGCTTACCGGGCCGGTTGAATGGGTGTTTTCAGGGACGTTTGCGGCCTAGAAATCCCAGCGCGTAGTCACCATCACATTGCGCGGGTCGCCGTAATACGCCGAGTCGTAGAAGCCGATGTTGGTGTAGTACGCCTTGTCGAACAGGTTGTTGACGTTGAGCGTGGCCGACAGGTTTTCCGTCAGTTGATAACGGGCCATCAGGTCCACCAGCCAGTACGGGTCCTGGGTGAATTTTTCGCTCTGGCGCGTGCCGGGGTTGTTGACGTTTTGCCAACCGGCAGCCTGCCAACGCGCTCCACCACCCAGGGTGAGTTTGTCCAGGCGGCCCTGGAGTTTGTAGCTGGTGTAGAAACTCAGTTGATCTTCCGGCTCCCAGGTGGCGACCTTTTTCTTGTCGGCATCGCGGGCGATCTTGTGGGTGTAGCCGGCCTGTAGCTGCCAGCCGGGGCTCAGTTCACCGGAGATTTCCGCTTCGTAGCCCTTGGTCTCGGTTTTAGTGCCGATGTAGGAGTAGTCCACGCCCGGCTGGGAGTTGTAGGCCGTATCAGCAACCGGGCGATTTTTTTCGTGGACCTCGAAGTAAGCCAGGCTGGCGTTCAGGCGCCCGTCGAAGAACTCACTCTTGAGGCCCAGTTCGTAGTTCTTGCCTTCGTTGGGATCAAGCATGGTGCGCGTACGGTCGCGATACTGGGTTTGTGGCTGGAAGATTTCGGTGTAGCTGGCGTAGGCCGTGAAGTTGTCGTTGAGGTCGTAGGTCAGGCCGGCATAGGGCACGACCTTGCCGCTTTCCCGGGTGTCGCTGGTGCCCGTGACCTGGTAGTTGGCGATGCGCGTGCCCAGCAGCAAGTGCAGGTCATCCATCAGGCTGAAGCGCCCGGTGATGTAGCTGCCGGTCTGGCGCGTGGTTTCGTCGCTGATCCTGGTCGGTTGGTTCCACAGCGGCTCGATGGCTTCGCCGTGCCACTTGTAGAAGTCGTAGGAGTTGTCGAAATAGGTCGCGCTGCCGTAGTCCTTGCCCTTCCATTTGGAGATGGACAACGACTGGCCCACCACCAGTTGATGCTCACGACCAAACAACTCAAACGGCCCGGACGCGTACACATCGACGCTGTCACTGGTGGTCTCGCCGGTGTATTTACGCGCAAAGATCGAGCTGGCGGTCAGGGAGTCCTGGGAGATGTAGCCCAGGGGCGCGTTGTAGCCGTTGATCTGATGGTTGTACTGGCCCTTGGTCACCCAGCCATTGTCGAAGGTGTGCTCCAAGGTGGCGAACAGGGTGCGGGTGTACTGCTCCCAACTGCTCCACTTCGGCCCGTTGTTGAACGAGCGCGGCAGGTCCAGTTTGTTGCCGGCCGGGTCGAAGATGGTCCGCGTACCGGTCCAGCTGGAGCCTTTCGGGTCGCTGTCCTGATAGTCGGCGCCCAGGGTCAGCAGGGTGTCGGGGTCAAGGTCGAATTCAAGGATGCCGTAGTAAACGCCGGTTTTGCGCGAATAGTGGTCGAGGAACGATTTTTTATCCTGGTACGCCGCCACCGCCCGGCCGCGCACGTTGCCGGTTTCGGTCAACGGGCCGCTGACGTCGATCTGCGAGCGGTAGTTGTCCCAGGAGCCGGCGCCCAGTTCGATGCTGCTCTTGAACTCCGAGGTCGGCTTCTTGCGAATCAGGTTGATGGTACCGCCCGGGCCGCCCGCGCCGGTGAGCAGGCCGGTGGCGCCCTTGAGCACTTCGACGCGGTCATACAGGGCCATGTCGGTCAGGGTCTGCCCCGCCGAGTACTGCGCGTCGCGCAGGGTGGGGATGCCGTCGTACTGGAAGTTGACGATGGAAAAACCACGGGAATAGTAGTTGGTGCGCTCGGTGTCGTAGGTCGACACGGTGATGCCGGGCGTGTGGCGCATCACGTCGTCGATGGCATTGAGGCCGAAGTCATCCATCACCTGGCGCGTGACCACCGAGATCGATTGCGGCGTTTCCCGTGGGGTGAGCACCATCCGCGTGGCGGTGGCAATCGTGCCCGGGGTGTAGGAGCCAGTGCCTTCGGTGATCGAGCCCAACTGGTTGGCGCTGATCTGCGTGGCCTGCAATTGCACTTGCCCGTCTGCGACGGCCCGCGCCACCACACGATAGCTGCCCTGCTCATACTCGGCCTGCAGGCCCAGCGGTGCCAGCAGGCGCTCAAGCCCCTCGGCCAGGGCAAAACTGCCGTGCAAGCCCTGGCTGTGCACACCCTTGGCCAGCGCCGAATCGATAGCGATCATCACGCCCGCCTGATTGCCGAAAGCACCCAGCACGCGGTCCAGGCTGCCGGCAGCGATGTCGTAGGACTGGCGCGGGGCCTGTTCGGTAGCCGGTTGCGCAGCGGCGGCCATGGCGCCGTGGCTGGCCGTGGCCACGGTTAAACCAACGATGATGGCGCGCAGGGCGCTGGCAAGCGGAGTGACGCGGCTGTGCATAAAGACTGTCCTGTGGTGAAAGGTTGGGGGCGCTCTTATTCAGCGTCTTCCCTGTCTTGATGCACGAGATGGCAAATACTGCCGGCCCCATGGAAATTTTTTTACCTAGGCCGCCACCACCGTCGCCAGGTAGCCGAAGACCCGCTGCACGCGCACCGGCAGCACCTTGGCCAGCAGGTCGAGGCTGGCATCCGGGCGGTCGAGGGAGAACGAACCCGAGACTTGCAGACCGGCAACCGCCGGGTCACAGCGCAACACCCCGCGCCGGTAACGGTTGAGCTGATCGACCACCTGGGCCAGCGGCATGCGCTCGGCAATCAGCAAGCCACGGCTCCAGGCATCGGCGGCGGGCGCAAGGGGTTGTGCCGGGCCGCTTTGGCGGCTGTCGAAGGCCAACTGCTGGCCGGCGCCGATCGACACCCGGCCACCTTGCTGCGGTTCGATCCAGACATGGCCTGCGAGCACTTGCACCAGGGTCCCGCGCTGGCCTGGCAGATCCTGGCTGATGATCAGCCGCGACAGCGCCACCGGCCGCACCCAGCCATGGGCGGTCTTGACGCCGACGAAGGTGTCCGCCGCCGTCGCCAATAGCAAGCGTCCCTGGTTCAGGGCCAATTGCGGGCCGCGCACATCCACCGCCGTCTGGGTGTCCAGTTGCACCGCGCCAGCGCCGGCCAACTGCAAGGGCCGCCGCTCGCCGGTGGTGGTGCGGTAGTCACTGAACAACTGCGGCAATACCACGCGCTCGCGCACACCCAGGCCCATGGCCGCCGCAATCCCCAGGCCGGCGAAACCCTTGAGCAGCGTGCGCCGCGAGGTCAGGCTGCGCGCCCGCAACAACTGGCGGGCGGCGGGCGCCGGCAGGGCAACGGTGCTGCTACGCAGGTCGCGGCTCAAGCCGGTCAAGCGCTGCCAGGCCAGTTCATGCTGGGGATTTGCATTGCGCCAGGCTGCACACGCGCGTTGCTCGGCGGCGCCGCTGACGCCCGATTGCAGGGTGACCATCCACATCAGCGCCTGGTCCAGCACGTATTCATCCAACAATTGATCGTCGGTTGGCTGGAACATCGTCATGCCTGGTACACCGCCAGGTAACAATGCCGATAGGCCTTGAGCATGGCCTTTTGCACAACATTCACGGTCAGGCCCAGTTGCTCGGCGATCTGTGGATAAGTCAGGCCGTCCAACTGCGACAGCAGGAAAATCTCCCGCACCTTGCTCCCCAACCCGTCCAGCACCTGCCCGACCGCATCCAGTGCTTCAAGTACCAACAAGCGGGTCTCCGGCGACGGCGCGTGTTCCGGCTCGAGGATCAACAGGGATTGTTCGTACGCACGCTCCAGAGCCTGGCGGCGAAAATACTGGCCGCACAGGCGGCTGGCGACCGTGGTGAGATAAGCCCGCGGCTCACGCAACAGCGGCAAGGGCCCACTGCTGAGGATACGCACGAAGGTGTCCTGAGCCAGGTCCAGTGCCTGCTCCTGCCCACCCAGCTTGCGCCGCAGCAACTGCACCACCCAGCCGTGATGCTGGGCGTAGAGTTCACCCACAGCACGGTGGGAGGAAGAGGATGAGGCCATCGAGATGATTTCCGGACTGGCAGCTGACGGGAGGCGCGTATGATAATACTTCTCATTAGAGACAAGTAGAAGTTTATACTCCCTGCTGTTTTATCCGACCCAAACACAGTGCCTGTCGCGTTTACCCCTTTGCTTCACTGCATGGAAGCCATTTGAATTGAGAAGACCGCTGACCTCTACACGCCTGCTCGTCGGCCTGGGCGTAGTACTTTTCGTGGCAACCATCGGGTTATGGGTGTTCTGGCTCGACCGCATCGTGTACTTCAATACGTTGAGCGTGATGATCTGCCTGGTGACATCGCCCCTATTGGCTGCCGTGGCATTTGTGCTGGGGGTTCGGCGCAGGAATCCGCGCCTCAGATTTACAATAATGGACTCGTTGGAAGAGGCGATCTCGCTGCTCGCCGTTATCGTCGTGGCCGATTTTTTCGTGTTGTCATTGCTTGTGTTTTTTTCAAGCACAAGGCCGGGCGACTACATCGCCAGCTACGAATACACCTCCGCCGGCAAGGGCTGTAGCGGGTTAAAGGTCTACGATCGAGAACTCGAAAAACGTATAAGAATCTGCCACCCGGATGCGCTTCGGGCGGGTGGCAAGGTCAGGGTCGAAAAGCTCAGTGGCCCGTTGGGTATCGCGGTGAAACGCGCCGAACTCCTTTAGCCCGCCGCGCGCGTCTGAACCCCGCGCCCACCGTGAATCACCCCATGCACCAACAACCCCGCCACCAGCCCCCAGAACGCGCCGCCAATCCCCAGCAGCGTGACATTGGCCGCCGTCGCCAAAAAGGTGATCAACGCGGTTTCCCGGGTGCGTGTATCGGCCATGGCATTGGCCAGGCTTGAACCGATGGCGCCGAGCAGCGCCAGGCCCGCCAAGGTGGTGATAAACGCGCGCGGCAGGACCATGAACAAGGTTGCCAGCGTCACGCCAAACACCCCGACCAGGATGTACAGCGCCCCACACACCAACCCGGCGATGTAGCGCTTGGACGGGTCCTGATGGGTATCGCGCCCGGTGCAGATCGCCGCCGTGATCGCTGCGACATTGAACGCGTGGGCGCCGAAGGGTGCCATCAACAAAGACCCCGGGCCGGTGACGGTGATGATCGGGTTGGCGCTGGTCTTGAACCCGTCGTTGCGCAGCACCAGCATGCCGGGGATGTATTGCCCGGTCAGGGTGATCACGAACAGCGGCAAGGCCACGCCAAAAAACGCCGCGATGGAAAAATGCGGCATTTCAAACACCGGGGCGGCCAGTTGCAGCTCCAGGCTGTGCAGGTCAAGCCGCTGTTGGGCGAGCAGCAACCCCAGGCCAATCAACAGAACTCCGACCATCGCATAACGTGAAGTGAAACGGCGCAGCACCGCGTAGGACACCACCAGGACAATCACCAGCAGCGGGTCCGCGTTGGCCCCGCCAAACGCCGCCACCCCAAACTGCAAGAGGATCCCCGCCAGCAAACCCGCCGCAATGCCACCGGGGATCAGCCGCACCAAGCGCTCGAACGCACCGCTCAGGCCCAGCACGATAAAACCGATGGCGCACATCACATAGGCACCGATCACTTCGGCATACGGTGTAAACGCCATGACCGTCGCCAGAAAGGCCACCCCCGGCGTCGACCACGCCGTGATGATCGGCTCGCGGTAGCGGTAGCTCAACCACGCACCGCTCACGCCCACGCCAATACTCACCGACCAGACCCAGGACGCGGTTTGCGCCGCGCTCAGTTGCGCCAGGTGCGCGGCCTGGAACACCAGGACAAAGGTCCCGGCGTAATTGACGATGACGGAAATCAGCGCACTGATGCTCGGTGACAGGTAGTCGGCAAGGCGCAGGCGTGGGGCGGGTCGGTTCATGGCGCATTCCTTTGGTTGAGGCCGCAAAGGCTAACAAGCACCGGACCGCCCTTTCAGTCCACTTCCCGACCTTGCACCAGACCACCCTTGAGCACCTTGGCCAATTGCCGGCTGGCGCTGTCGATTTCACCGGGCGTCAGCGCCGAGAACCCCAGCAGCCAGCCGCCCCTTGCCGGCGGCTGGGCGTAGAGCCGCGTGAGGCCAGGCAGTTGGATACCCACCCGCGCCGCCTGGCGAATCGTCTCCAGCTCCGACCATCCCTCATGCAGCACGCAAGGCAATTGCAAGCCCCCGGGCGGCAAGCTGGCGGTGACCACATGGCTCAAGTGGCGCTCCACCGCCTCGGCCATGGCATCACGTCGCTCGCCGTAGACTTTGCGCATCGCGCGGATATGGCTGCCGAAATGCCCATCGCTCATAAAGCGCGCCAGGGTCAACTGGGCGATTTGCGGGGTGTGGCCGTCGAGGATGCTGCGGGCGTAAGTCATGGGCTTGACCAACTCCCGGGGCAGCACCATAAAGCCCATGCGCAAGCCGGGGTACAGGGATTTGCTGAAGGTGCCGAGGTACAGCGTGCGCTGGTAACTATCCAGGCCTTGTACACAGGCGGTCGGCAGGCCTTCGTAGTGAAACTGGCTGTCGTAGTCGTCCTCGATGATCCAGCCTTGGCGCTGCTCGGCCCAGGCGATCAGGTCCAGGCGCCGTTCCAGCGCGAGGGTGGCGCCAGTGGGGTATTGATGGGACGGCGTGACATACACGGCATTGGCGCCACTGCGGTCGGCGCGCAAGGCGTCGATACACAGGCCTTTGGCGTCCACCGCCACCGGTACCACCTTGAGCTGGGCCATTTCAAACGCCTTGCGGGCGCCGAAGTAACCGGGGTCTTCCATCAGGATCGGCCGGCCTTCATCCACCAGCACCTGCGCGCACAAATACAGGGCCTGGCGCGTACTCGACAGCACCAGCACCTGATCCGGCGTGACCCGCGCGCCGCGCTCCAGGTTCAGGTAGTCGGCGATGGCCTGGCGCAGGGGTTCGGCGCCTTGCGGGTCGCCGTGCAACAGCAGGTTCGGGCGATAATCCTTCAATGCCTGGCGGTGCAGGCGCTCCCAGATGCCCACGGGAAAGGTGCGCGTTTCCGGCAGCCCCGTGGCAAACGCCTTGACCACTTGCTGGTCGGTAACGCCGCCGCTGGCGAGGATCTGCGCGCCCCTGGCACTCAGCGCCGCCTGGTTCGCCACCACCGGCTGGCGCTTGCGCGCCCCCAGCAGGCTCGGCCCGATTTTCTCGGAGACAAAACTGCCCGAGCCTTCGCGCCGACACAGGTAACCGTCCAATTGCAGTTGGACGTAGGCCATTTCCACGGTATCCCGGGAGATGCCCAGTGACTTGCACAGCGTGCGCGTGGCGGGCAAGCGGCTGCCGGGCGCGAGGATGCCCTCGAGGATCAACTGGCGCAGCACCCGTTGCACCCGCACCCGCAAATCCAGCGAGGCCAGCTTGGGGTCCGTCAGGCGGATCTTCAGCGTGTCCAGTTCCAGGTTGTGGGTCATTGACTTGGCCAAGGGCTAAAAAACCATGCATCTTTGTGCGAAGCCGCCGATATGTCCACGAGCAATATCGGCGAGCGTTGCGGGCGGGCGCTACAGGGCCATCCGATACTCGATGCAGCCCGAGTCTTCGGCGATCCAGTTGTAGAGTTTCTGCGCACGTTTATTGGTCTGCTGGGTATGCCAGTACAACCGGGCGCAGCCGTGGTGTTGCGCATAGCGCTGGACCCATTCGATCAACAGCTTGCCGGTGCCGCCACCGCGCACGGTGGGGGCCACGTACAGGTCTTCGAGGTAGCAAAAATCAGCGACCGCCCAGGTCGAACGATGCAACAGCGCATGCACCAGCCCGACCAACTCATCGCCCTGTACCGCCACGGCGCAGGCCATGGCTTCATCGGCATCGAGCAAGCGACTGAAGGCGGTGCGGGTGGTGGTCTCATCCAGGGTGACTTGATAAAAGTCCTGGTAGGCCAGCCACAGTTGCAGCCATTGCTCATAGTCTTCGGGTTGCAAGGCTCTCACCACGATTGCCTGTGGATCGTTACTCATCGCGTTCTCCTATCGGGAAGCCCGGTCCAGTGTGGATCGGGACCTGGCAATGGTAGGTTTCCAAGGCGGCGGCGAACCGACCACTTCCAGACCACCTGGCAGGCCAATCTACAACGGGCGCTACGTTCACAATTCGTTAAGGATTGCCTTCGTATACTCCAACGCTACCCCCCTCTAGCATCCGGTAACCCACCCCATGACACGCCCTGCCCCGCTGTTGCTGCTGCTTGCCGGTCTGCTGTTCTTCGTGGCCCTGGGTAATCATGAGTTGCAAGGTTCCACCGAAGCCCGGGTGGCCGGGATTGCCATGGCCATGCACCTGGATAATGACTGGGTGGTGCCGCGCCTGTTCGGTGAGCCGTTCCTGGAAAAACCACCCCTGAGCCTATGGCTGGATGCCGGGGCGATTCGCCTGTTTGGCGCCAGCACCGGCGCGGTACGACTGGCCTCGGCGTTTGCCGGGTTGTTCAGTGTGATGCTGCTGTACGGCATGCTGCGCCGCTTCGGACGGCCCAAGCCCCTGGCGTTTGGCGCCGCGCTGGTGCTGGCGACCATGGCCAGTTACTGGAGCAACGTGCGCGGCGTAGGTGAGGATGCGCTGCTCAGCCTCGGCGTGACCCTGGCCCTGCTGGCGTTCTACCAGGCCACCCGCGCGGAATCCCAGCCCGGTGCCAATATCGGCACATGGCTGCTGTTTACCTTGGGGATGGCCATCGCCACCTTGAGCAAAGGCGTGCTGGGCCTGGCGATGCCGGGCATTGTGATTTTTGCCTACCTGGCCTGCACCAGCCTGTTGGACAAGCGCGTGCGGCCCGGCCAATGGCTGCGGCCCGGCATGTTCACCCTACTGGCGCTGGTGCCGTTGTTGATCTGGCTGGGGTTTCTGTATCAACGGGGTGGGATGCAGGCAGTCGGTGAGGTGTTGTGGACCAACAGTGTCGGGCGTTTCAACGGCTCCTTCGTCGAAGCCGGGCATTACGAGCCGATCTACTATTACCTCGCCAAACTGCCCGAAGCCTTTTTGCCGTGGAATATCCTGGTGTACCTGGGCCTGTGGCATTTTCGCAAAAGCCTGGCGAGCAATCGTTACCGGCTGTTTTTCAGCCTGTGGCTGGTGGCGCAATTTACCCTACTGACCTTCGCCTCCAGCAAACGCATCGTGTATCTGATGGCCCTGACCCCGGCGGCGGCGGTCCTCGCGGCCGAATATGGCGCGGTTCTGCTCAGCCGCCTACCCGCCTATCGCCGTAGCCTGATCACCGGCGTATTTGCCGTGGTGATTGCCGGCTACCTGGGCGCTGCTATCTGGTATGCGCCCAAGGCCGACCGGCGAGAATCCTTCGTGCCGCTGACCCGCCAAATCCAGGAACTACAGGCCCAAGGGCACACGGTGGTGCTGTACCAGCCCAACGAGCGTGTGGCCGGCGCCAGCGTGTTTTACACCCAGAGCAACTTGCCGATCCTGCAGACGGAGGCACAACTGCGCGCCTATCTCGATGCCAGGCCGGGCAACGTGGCGTTGCTGGACCGTATCGAGCAACTGACGACTCCGGTCACCGCTCTCAAGCAGATCACCGTGGGCAGTCGCCCCTACTCGTTTGTCGAACAGTAAGGCCTACCAGAGCGCCAGATCGTACGTCAGGTAGACCCGGTAATTATCGCGGTCACTGGCATAGGTGGAACGGTAGGTGGCCTTGCGCAATTCCACGCCCAGGCCTTTGAGGGTGCTGTCCTGGATCACATAGCGCAGGTGGGTGTCGGACTCCCACTCGCGCGCTTCGCGGCCCTTGAAGTCGCCGTTCTGGCCTTTGTAGTAACGGGTCATGAAGCTCAGGCCCGGCAGCACGGCGGCGAAGTCATAGTCATAGCGCAGCATCCAGGTTTGCTCACCGGCCTGGATGAACTTGCCGACCCCAGCGTTGCTGAACGAGTACACCGTCGACACGCTGGCATAGGGCAGCGCGGTATCGCCGCTGACTTTCTGGTAGCCCACGCCCAGTGCCTGCGGCCCCAGGCGATAGGTGAACAGGCCGCTGAACATGTCGCTGTCGACCTTGCCGTTGCGCGCCTTGCCGGCTTCATTGCTGATGAAGTAGCGCAAATCACTGGTCAGGCTGCCCGGGCCCAACGGCTGCTTATGCACCAGGCCGAGGAATTGCTGGCGATAGAATTCGCGCATTTCCCCGTAGTACCAGGTGCCACTGAGCGTAGGCGTGAAGGCATAGGTGGCGCCGGCGAAATCGAAGTCGCTGCCCTTCTTGCCGCTGTAGCCCTGTGGATAAATATCCACGCTGTCGGTGGAGTTACGCAGCTTGAATTGATCCAGGTGCCCGCTGTGCAGGTACAGGTTGCGGATGCCCGTGTATTCGACCTGGGTGCCGCGAAATGTCTGGGGCAGCAGGCGCCCATCGTTGTGCACCAGCACCGGGATCTTGGGCAACAGCGTGCCGGTTTTCACCACGGCCGCGCCGATGCGCATTTTTGCGGTCACGCCGAGGCTGGAGAATTCATTGGCGGCGCGCCCATCATCATGGACCGGCAACAAACCGGTGCCCGCGTGGGTGCGGCTGGAGTCGAGCTTGATCCCCGACAGCCCCTGGGCATCCAGGCCAAACCCCACGGTACCTTCGGTGTAGCCCGACTGCAGGTTGAGCAGAAAGCCTTGCGCCCACTCCTTGCGGTCCTCGCCACCGTCGCGATAACCGTCGTTGAAATAGTAATTGCGCAGGCTCAGCTTGCCCTGGGAATCCTCCCAGAACCCCTGGGCCATCAGCGCCGGCGACAGACTCGCCAGCAAGCCGGCGGTAACTACGCCGCCTCTCGTGAAAAGCTCACGCATCAGTGTTTCCTCAATGCCGTATTGTCGATTTTTATGGGCAGTTGCTCCGTGTGCCAGGCTGGACGCCAGGTCACATTGGGGCGGACACTAACGGCTTGCCGAACGTCCCACAACGTTATGCGAGAAGCGCATGACGCTATGCGCAAAGCCGCCCTTCGACAGGAAATCCACGGTGAACCTCAAGCAACTCGAAGCCTTCAAGGCGATCATGTCCACCGGCTCGACCATCGGCGCGGCCACGCGCATGGGCTTGTCGCAGTCTGCGGTCAGCCGCTTGTTGAGCCAGTTGGAGGACGCCCTGGGGTTTGCCCTGTTCCTGCGCAAAAAGGGCCGCCTGATGGCCACGCCAGAGGCCGAGGAGTTGCTCACCGAGGTCGCCGGCCTGGTGGACGGCATGCAGCGTATCCAGCGTCTGGCCGACGAAATGCGCGTCGGCCGCTCGCGCAAAAGCCTGCTCAAGGTCGGTGTCCCCACCAGCATGACCCAGCAATTGTTACCGCGGATTGTCGCGGACTTTCTCAAGGACCATGACGACACCGTGGTCGAACTGCTGACCGGCTCCTACGACATGATCGAACGCGCCGTACTGGACCGCTCCGCCGACCTGGGTTTTGTGCGCCTGCCCACCGAGATTCCCGACTTCGATATCGAGCCGGTGCTGCACACCGAAGGCGTGTGCGTGATGCCAGCCGATCACCCGTTGAGTCGCCAAGAGTTCATCGAGGTGCAGCATCTGCGCAACGTGCCGCTGGTGATGCTGGGCCGGCAACGGGCGGTGCGTACCGAGTTGAACCAGATGTTCCGCGCCGCCAACCTGACGCCCCAGGTGCGGGTCGAGGTGCACTCGGTGGGCGCCGCCTGCAGCTTTGTCGCCGAAGGCCTAGGGGTGTCGATCGTCAACGGTTTGCTGGCCAGCCACTTCATGCATCTGCCGATTGTCAGCCGGCCGTTTCGCCCGGCGTTGCCCTATGAATTTGGCCTGGCATTTCGTGCCGACGAGCCACGCTCACAGTTGGTAACGGCCTTCGCCGACCACCTCAAAAGCCGCCTCGCCACCCCACTGTAGGAGCTGGTTTGCCGGCGATGACAGCCGCGCCAACACCACAGCCTCCGAGCCGAACCGCTCGTCGTTGCGCGCAATCTGTGTGTAAAACGCATACCCCAACCCGCCCCACGCATAACGTTGTGGGCCTGCGCGCTTTGCCCTAGTGTCCGCCCACCACAACAATAACAGCGCACTCACCCCGCCCAGACGGGGTCGCGCCGGGGCCGCCAGCATGACCGAACCGCAGATCCTCCGTACCCCGCCGCCCACCGAGGCGGCCGCAGACAAACCCGTGCAACGCAAGCAAATCAACCCGGCGATCATTCTGCTGAGTATCGTGCTGCTCGCCGTCGCCTTCACCTATGCGGTGAATGCCGGCAAGTTCCAGCGCCACAATGGCCTGGTGGTGCCGGGCTCGTACCAGGTGCTGGAAAAGCAGGACTCCTTCAGCCAACTGTTCTCCCTGGAACCACGCAAGGCCGGCGACACAACCGCACGCCCGGTGTCGTTGGTGGAAGGCTTCATGGCCATCCCCCAAGGCATCGAAAAGCGTGCGGCGCTGATTTTCATGGTGCTGTTCATCGGCGGCATGTTCGGCGTGCTGAACAAGGCCGGGGTAATCGACGCCGGGCTGGAGCGCCTGCTGGGCCTGACGCGGGGCAATATCTACGTGCTGGTGCCGAGCCTGATGCTGGTGTTTTCCGCCGGCAGCACCTTCATGGGGCTGGCCAAGGAATTCATCCTGATCGTGCCGTTGATGGTGGCCATGGCTAACCGCCTGGGGCTGTCGAACCTGATTGGCCTGGCCATCGTCACCATCTCGGTGAAGATCGGCTACCTGGCGTCCATCTCCAACCCGGTGGCGTTGTCCGTGGCCCAGCCGATGGTCGGCCTGCCGATCTTCAGCGGCTTGAGCATGCGCGTCGCCGCTTACTGCACCTTCCTGCTGGTGGGTATCGCGTTTGTGCTGTGGAGCATTCGCAAGCACGGCTTTGATGCCAGCGCGCAGATCACCTTTGAAAGCAAACCCCTGCCGATTCGCCACCTGCTGAACCTGCTGGTGCTGGGCGGCGGGATCGGCTTCCTGGTGTATGCCTCGAACCGCTGGGGCTGGAAATACCATGAACTGTCGGCGTTCTACCTGCTGCTGACCGTGGCCTTTACGGTGATCGCCGGCCTGGCTGCCAGCACTGCCGCCAGCGCGTTTGTCGATGGCATGAAAAAGGTGCTGATCGCCGGCGTATTGATCGGCCTGGCGACCGCCGTGGAAATCATCCTCAGCACCGGCCAGGTGCTGGACACCATCGTCAACAGCCTGGCCAACCTGGTGGGCGACCACGGGCCGGTGGTCTCAGCCTACGGCATGTTCTTCGCGCAACTGGGGCTGGACGTGCTGATCCCGTCCACCTCAGGCCAGGCGGCGGTGACCATGCCGATCTTCGGGCCGCTGGGCCAGTTGTCCGGGGTCAGCCCGCAAACCACGGTGTTTGCCTTTTTGATGGGCAACGGCCTGACCAACATGATCACCCCGACCTCCAGCGGCCTGCTGGTGCTGCTGGCCACCGCCAACGTCGGCTGGGGCCAATGGGCGCGCTACATCCTGCCGCTGTTCCTGATCTACGCGGTGCTGGCGATGGTGCTGTTGGCCATTGCCGTGCAAACCGGATATTGAGCCGATGAGTGTTTTACCTATGCAAACCCTGCACAACCAGATGATCGCCATGCGCGATGGCATCCACCTGGCCACCGATATCTACCTGCCGGCGGGCGGCGAAGGGCCGTATCCGGTGGTGATCGAACGTACGCCCTATGACAAGCGCAAACCGTCGCGCTCGGAAAAACAGCTCGACGGCCAGCACATCTCCCGCGAGCAGATGGCGGCGCGTTTTACCGCCCAGGGGTTTGTCGCGATATTCCAGGATTGCCGCGGGCGCTACGCCTCCGAAGGGGTGTTCACCAAATACACCGCCGAGGGCGAAGACGGCTTCGACACCCTGGCCTGGATCGTTCGCCAGCCATGGTGCAACGGCAAGATCGGCAGCATGGGCCTGTCCTACGCGGCCCACACCCAGCTGGCGATGGCCTGCCTGCACCCGCCGGGCCTGAGCAGCATGGTGCTCGACAGCGGCGGCTTCGCCAACGCCTACCAATGCGGGATTCGCCAGGGCGGTGCGTTTGAACTCAAGCAGGCTACCTGGGCCTTTCGCCAGGCCAAGGAAAGCCCGCTAGCCCTGGCCGACCCGCAAGTACGCCAGGCGCTGGAAGACGAAGACATCCATGAGTGGTTCCGCCGCATGCCCTGGCAGGCGGGCCAATCACCGTTGCGCCATGTGCCCGAGTACGAAGCCTATCTGCTGGAGCAGTGGGCCCAGGGCACTTTCGGCCCCTACTGGCAGAAGTCGGGAATTTATGCCGAAGGTCATTACGCGGACTTGCCGGATATTCCCGTGTTGTTCATGTCCAGTTGGTATGACGCTTATGTCAGCTCGACCCTGGCCAACTACGCCGCATTCACCCGCGCCAACCGTGCACCGCAACAGTTGATCATGGGGCCGTGGCTGCACGGTGACCGTAACATCAGCCATAGCGGCGATGTGGAGTTCGGCGCCCAGGCCGCGTTTGACGGCCAGGTGGCGCAGGATTGGTTGAGTTGCCGCCTGCAATGGTTCGAGCAGTCCCTCAAGCCAGGGACGCAGCCACCGCAAGCCCAGGTGCAGGTGTTCCTGATGGGCGGCGGCAGCGGCTTGCCGGATGAAAAGGGGCGCCTGCAACACGGCGGCCGCTGGTTGCAGGCCGAGCAATGGCCGCTGCCCGGCACCCAGGCGCTGACCTTGTACCTGGATGAACAACGGCAATTGACCGAGGTTGCGCCCAGCGCTGACGAGGCCGTCCTGGGTTACTACGCCGACCCGGCCAACCCGGTGCCGACCGTGGGCGGCGCACTGACATCCGGTGCGCCGATCTTCGTCGGTGGCGCCTTCGACCAGCGTGAGCGCGCGGACTTTTTTGGCACCCATGGTGACAATCGCCCCCTGTGCGAGCGCGACGATGTGCTGAGCTTTGAGACCGCGCCCCTGAGCGAAGACCTGATCGTCGCCGGCACGGTGCAGATCGAGCTATGGATCGACAGCGACGCGCCGGACACCGACTTCACCGCCAAGCTGGTGGATGTCTACCCGCCGAGCGCCGCTTACCCGCAAGGCTTTGCGATGAACATCACCGACGGCATCCGCCGCTGCCGTTATCGCGACGCGTGGGAGCAGCCCAAACCGCTGACACCCGGCGAGCGGGTGAAAGTGAACATCGAGCCATTTGCCACCTGCAACCTGTTCAAGCAGGGCCATCGCCTGCGCCTGGACATTTCCAGTAGCAATTTCCCGCGCTTCGACGTCAACCCCAACAGCGGCGAAGCCGAGGGCCAGGCCCACGACCCGCGCATTGCCCACAATCGCATCCACCTCAGCCGGGATGCCGCATCGTGTCTGGTCCTGAGCATCCTGCCCAACGGGTGAAGAGCGCCTACATCGGGAGTAATGACCGCTCATCCGCCAATCCCACATTGGCTAAAAAACCGTTTCAGCTCTCGCCCTGCCTGCCGATATCTCCTGACTATCCATCGGCTGGGCGATCTTCCAGCAACTGATGTACACGCAATCTGTTCCTGGAGGAATTCGATGAATACATGGTTTGGCAACATCAGCGTCAACTTGAAACTGGGCCTGGGCTTCGGCCTGGTACTGGTGCTCACCTCGATCCTCGCGCTCACCGGCTGGACCAGCCTGGGCAGCCTGATCGACCGCAGCAACTGGATGAGCGACATCACCCAGCTCAACGCCTCGCTGACCAAACTGCGGATCGTGCGCCTGCAATACATGCTCGCCAACGGCGATGAAACCGTGGCGCAGAACGTCCAGACCACCCTCGACAGTTTTGCCGCGCAGCAGCAACAGTTGGTCAACAGCTTCAAGAGCCCGGAAAACCTCAAGCTGCTCAACGAGCAGAAAGACATCATCACCGCCTACCGGCAGTCGCTGAACAAAATGCGCGAGGCCTACCGTAACGGCAACGCGGCTCGCCAGACCATGGGCGAACGCGCCGACGCCGCCGGCCTGGTGATTGCGGCACTGGACCAGAGCGTGCGGCAGTTGCCTGAAAGCAGTGAACGCTTCGCCCAGTACGAAGCCGTCAACCACGCCAAGGAAGAGTTCCAGGTGGCCCGCTATGAAGTGCGCGGCTACACCGGCAACGTCAACCCGGACACCGAAGCCCGTGCCGCGGCGCAGATTGAATCGGCGATCAATGGCCTCAAAGGCTTGAAGAACGTGTTTGGCGAGTCCCAGCAAGCCGAGCTGATCGCCCTGGAAAATGCCCTGGGCGCCTATCGCAATGCGCTACAGGCGTATAAAGCGGCCAACGCCAATATCGTCCTCGCTCGCCAGGAAATGACCGTGCAGGGTGCCGATATCGTGTCGCGCAGCGAAGCGCTGTATGACATCCAGCTGCAACGCCGCGACGCCGAAAGCGTCCAGGCCCGCAGCCTGCAACTGATCAGCACCGTGCTGGCGCTGCTGGTGGGGATTATCGCCGCGCTGGTCATCACCCGGCAGATCACCCGCCCGCTGCAGGAAACCCTGGCCGTGGTCGAGCGCATCGCTTCCGGCGACCTGAGCCACAACATCCAAGTGACCCGCCGCGACGAACTGGGCGTGCTGCAACAAGGCATCCAGCGCATGGGCACCACCTTGCGCGAGCTGATTTCCGGGATCCGCGACGGCGTCACGCAGATCGCCAGCGCAGCCGAAGAGCTGTCGGCCGTGACCGAGCAGACCAGCGCCGGGGTCAACAGCCAGAAAATCGAAACCGATCAAGTGGCCACCGCCATGCATGAAATGACCGCCACCGTGCAGGAAGTGGCGCGTAACGCCGAACAAGCCTCCCAGGCCGCATCCGCCGCCGATGGCCAGGCCCGCGAAGGCGACAAGGTGGTGGCCGAAGCCATCGCCCAGATCGAACGCCTGGCCGACGAAGTGGCACGCTCCACTGACGCCATGGCCCACCTGCAACAAGAGAGCAACAAGATCGGCAGCGTGATGGACGTGATCAAGGCCGTGGCCGAGCAGACCAACCTGCTGGCGCTCAACGCCGCGATTGAAGCGGCGCGCGCCGGTGAAGCCGGGCGTGGGTTTGCCGTGGTCGCCGACGAGGTACGTGGCCTGGCCCAGCGCACGCAAAAATCCACCGAAGAAATCGAAGGCCTGGTCGCCGGCTTGCAGAACGGCACCCAGCAAGTGGCCAATGTGATGAACAACAGCCGCAGCCTGACCGACAGCAGCGTCGAACTGACCCGCAAGGCCGGCGTCTCCCTGGAGAACATCACCCGCACGGTGTCGAACATCCAGTCGATGAACCAACAGATCGCCGCCGCCGCCGAACAACAAAGCGCCGTGGCCGAAGAGATCAGCCGCAGCATCGTCAATGTACGTGACGTATCGGAACAGACCGCAACGGCCAGCGACGAGACTGCCAAGTCGAGCGTCGAACTGGCACGGCTGGGCAGCCAGTTGCAGCAGATGGTCAGCCATTTCCGGGTCTAAGCAAAAAGCCGCCCCGGCCGAAACCGGGGCGGCTCCACTTCTCAGGCCTTAGCGGTCATCGAAGCTGTCTCGCAGGAATTTCCAGACGTGATAAACACGCAGGCAATTCACTACGAGGTCCCACGTACGTCGTGCAAACTTGGACATACTCGGCCCTCCTAAGAGTTGGGCCTTACCTCCAGCGCACTTACCGGAACACGTGAGCCTTTGGACGCTAGTCAGTGCTCCTGTGAGGCGGCTGGGTTGATGGTCCTCCTGCATGAATCCGGCACGGATTACCAGCCCGTGGCAGTCGGTCCAAAATTTGCGCGCGAACCCAGCCAACCTACTTCACGGCGAACGCAAAACGAGGGCGATATTAGCTCAGCACCTCACGCCAAGGTGTGACAAACAGCGGCTGATGCCCCTGCAAAGTTGTTGCTGCTTTTTGCGTTCGCAAGTAACAAAAACTAACACGGACGAGAGTGGCAAACGCTCTTCGTCAGGTCTTGCATAAAGCCATAAAGCGGCAGTAGTATCGCCAACACGTCAGTGCTTCCTGTGAGCGCGCAACCCCAGCCACTAACTGGGATTGCAATAAAAAACCGCCCTACCAAGGCGGTTTTTTATTGCCTGAAATTTGTCGATCAGGCTTGCCCTTCCTCGACAAACACCAGCCGATTGCCAAACGGGTCCTTGATGCTCATCTCCCGCGAGCCCCAGGGAGTTTCCTCCACTCCAGGCTTGGCAAAGCGATAATTCTTGGCCTGCAATTGCTGCTGGAACCCATCCACCCCTGATGCCTGAATCCGCACCGCTGCGCCCGGTGATGCATCGCCATGGTGCTCGGATAGATGCAGCACGCACTCGCCCAACGACACTTGCAGGTACAACGGAAAATTCGCTTCGAACCGGTGCTGCCAATCGACCTTGAATCCCAGGAAATCGACGTAGAACTCCAGCGCCTTGGCCTCGTCGAAAATCCGCAGGATGGGGGTGACGTTTCCTAACCGCATAAGACTCTCCAAATCCAGAATACTCCCTGTTGAGGCGCCATCACCCTACCCCATAGCCCGTCCACTGTGAATGCCTGACGACGCTGCGTTCAACCATGGGGGATTTTGGTGATCCGCGCGTTCGACAGATCCTCATTGGACACATGCACCTCATCGAACCTATAGGCATTTGCCGCAAACTGATCCAGGCGCCCCTCGTTGCGCAGACGCTCAAGGGTACCGGGTGCAACGCACTGGCGGGCCTCGACGAACTGGGGGTTGGCGTCGATGTTTTCATTGAAGGACACGGAAGGAATGCCGCGGCTGTCGATTTCGTACAAATGGTAATCGCCGCTGAACTCTGTCTCGCCAAAATGCATGGCCGCGGCCTTGGAACCAGAGGCCACCAGCACCTTGCCATCCATCATTTTTTCGGGCCCGGAAAAGAAGTTTGAGTCCCGAAAACCAACATCCAACGGGTCCCCCCGGCGCTCCACGCGCTCGGCCTTTTCGACGCGATACAACTTGGGCCGGTCGGTGCGCTCGATCATGCCCCGACTGTTGAAATACCCACCGGCAGGCAGGGTGACGCCGGCCTTGAAGGGGTTGGTCTTGATGACATTATCCTCATAGGGATCGTAATCCCCGGATGAAGTGGCATCCGAAGCCACGGAAGGTGGCGACTGCTCATCCTCCGACAGTTCCCCCTCCGAGTCGTCAAGCCTGGGTCTTTTGGGGCTGGGCTGTGGGGTCTCATACCTGGGCTGAACCTGCGGCCGCCGGGATCCCGACTGCAGGTAAATTTCCATGGAGGGATCCCACGCAGGATTCAGCTTGCCCCCCAGCGGCGCAGGTAAACGTGGCGGGCCGTCGGGGCTCATCAACACGCCAATTTTGCCGTTCACTCGTCGATAATTGAAAAAAGGTCTGGCTCCCGCGCCGTTTGCAGCCTCGCCCTGGCCCGCTGGTGAGGCTGCCTCGACGGCGGGATCGGCAGTGAGGGGAACAGACTTGCCCAGCGCATGAAAAAACCCCATCGTCGCCACGTCCATCACCGCAGCATGCAAGCCACTCGCGCGCTCGGCCTGGGTATCGCCTTGCACAGCCGTGTCGATTTCCAGCCCCACCTGTGCTCCAAACAATGCAGTGCCAAGCGCGAAGCCAATCGGCCCGAGCAATGCCATCGGGATGGCAAAGACCGCATTGCCCGCTTGCAACAGGCCCAGGGCATCGTCCTTGTACATCTCGGCATTGGACTTCATTTCGGTATCGGCATCGTTGTTGATGCGCTCACGTGTCTGGCTGGCCATGAAGGAAAACACATCACCACCGACAGGGTAATTCAGGGTGTCGATATGGCTGTCGTTGGCCGCCAGGTCACGAGAACCTAGTTTTTTCAGGGTACTGTCCACACCGCTGGCACTCAGGACGCCGAATACCCCCTGCTGGCGATCGCGCAAGGAAAAATGCGCCTCCAGCGCCGTGGCCTTCGCCGGGTCGTTGCTCTGCGCAAGTACCCACTGGTCCACTTCGGCACGGTCCTTGAACGCCAGCAAGGAGGGTTGGCCCCCGGGGATATACAAGGTTTCGCTGCCATCCTTCGCGACAAACCGCAGGATGTTGTTGGAGCGGTAGCCATTGATGTCGAAGCACAACACCCGGGTGTCCGGCCCTGGCGCCGCCTCGGCCTGTAACTGTTCTTTTGACACCGGGCCTTCGAGCGGCACGTTGGGCGCGGCCGCCTGCATGACGCTGGCATACGCCTGCGGGCTCAAGCCCTGGCTGGGATCTTTCTGGTTCAGGCTCCGGGCGGCTCGGGCTTGCATTACAAACTGCTTTTTCGCCAGCGTGCGCCACTCGCTGCCGTGCTGGGTCCAGAAGTCGTCCAGCTTGGCAATCACCTTCTTCTGCAAGTCGCCCTCGCGCACCAAATCCAACAACTCGCTGGGCTTCATGCGCAGTTGATTGTCCGCGTTGTAGCTGCCCTTTTGCGGGCCATCCAGGTAGAGGCCGTAGACTGAATCCAGGTCCCGCCAGGCCTCCCGGGCATTGGGTACATCATCATGAATTTTCGAGTAAATGAAGCCAGGCCCGGTTCGATCAAGAACGAACCGGCCCAGACGGCTGAAAAAGTCCGTGACGCTTTCACTTTCAAACAGGGAGAACGGGCTTGTGTTCGAAGACAGGAAATGGGCTACCGCCTGGGCCTTCCCGGCAGCGCCATAGCGCTGCGCCGAGAAAAAATCGCTGGCGACGGCCTCGGTGAGGGTCATGGAGGATTCGGGAGCCCCGTTGTGCTCCCAGCCCGTCACCGCACTGGGATTGTGCGTGCTGTGCGCCGACGAAAATTTATGCAGGTAGACCTTGTCAGGGTCGATCCATTGGTTGGTCAGGTTCCAGACTTTCTCCTGGATCCAGCCTTTGATCGTATCGCGGGGGAAAGGAAAGGCTGCCAGCGCATTGGCGGTCGCCGCATGAATGCTGGCAGCAGGGCCACTGGCGTACAACGCGGCCGCAACGTTGGGCGGGTTACCGAAACGACTGACGCTATCATATTGATTTGGCATACAGGCTCTCCGTAAGAAGTCCTGCCCATCTTAGATAGCGCTTCCACCGTCACAACCTACCTTTTGTAAACCCTCATTGACCACAATCCGACACACCTCACGGCCGATCACACCTGGGCAAAACCCCGCCGCAAATCCCCGCTACGCGCCAGGAAGCGCCCGGCCCTGTGACCATTCGCCTGCCCCTCGCAGTAGCTCAACACACCATTGACCCACACCCCATCAATCCCCTCGGCGGCACGTTGCGGGTCCTTGAAGTCCGCCACATCCCTTACCCGCAACGGGTCGAACAGCACAAGGTCAGCCCAATGCCCCTCGCGGATTTCGCCACGCTCGGCCAGGCCAAAGCGCGCGGCCGACAGGCCGGTCATTTTGTGTACGGCTGTGTGCAGCGGGAACAGTCCCAGGTCGCGGCTGAAATGTCCGAGCACCCGTGGAAATGCGCCCCACAAGCGCGGATGGGGGAACGGGTCTTCCGGCAATCCATCGGAGCCGACCATCGACAGTGGATGGGCGAGGATACGCTGCACATCGGCCTCATCCATGCCGTAATAGACCGCCCCCGCCGGTTGCAGGCGGCGGGCGGCGTCCATCAGGGATACGCCCCACTCGGCGGCGATGTCCTGCAGATCGCGCCCGCCCACTTGCGGGTGCGGCGTCGACCAGGTGATGGTGATGGGAAATGCATCGGTGACTTGCTTGAGGTCCAGGGTCGAGGAACTGGCGGCATAGGGATAACAATCGCAACCCACCGGGTGGCTCTTCGCCGCCTGCTCCAGGGACGCCAGCAGCTGTGGACTACGCCCCCAGTTGCCGGCGCCGGCACATTTGAGGTGGGAAATGATCACCGGTGCCTTGGCGTGGCGGCCGATCAGAAACGCCTCGTCCATGGCCTCCAGCACCGGCTCGAACTCACTGCGCAGATGGGTGGTGTACACGGCGCCAAACGCCGTCAGCTCTTCACTCAGTTGCAGCACTTCGTCGGTGTCGGCGCTGAACGCGCTGGCGTAGGCCAGGCCTGTGGATAAGCCGAGGGCGCCCGCCGCCAGGCTTTCCTGCAGTTGCTCGCGCATCGCCGCGATTTCGGTGGCGGTGGCGGTGCGGTGCAGGTCGTCCATATGGTTGCTGCGCAAAGCGGTATGGCCAATCAATGCCGCGACGTTGAGAGCCGGGTGAGCGTTTTCCACCGCCGCGCGGTAATCGAGGAAACGCGGATAGGCGAACGCCTCGGCCTTGCCCAGCAGGTTCATCGGGTCCGGTGGGGCACCACGCAGGCTGACCGGCGCGGCGCTGATGCCGCAGTTGCCGACAATCACCGTGGTCACGCCCTGGCTGAGCTTGGGCAGCATCTGCGGCTGGCGGATCACCACGGTGTCGTCGTGGGTGTGCACGTCGATAAAACCCGGTGCCAGTACGCGGCCATTGGCCTCGATCTCATGCTCGCCCCGGGCGGCCGACAAGTCGCCGATTTTCTCGATCCGCCCCTCGCGCAGCCCCACGTCGGCGAGATACCCCGGCGTGTTGCTGCCATCAATGATCAGCGCCTGGCGAATCAGCGTGTGGTACTTCATTTCAATCTCCAAGCGGCAGGCTGTCAGGGCCGCCGCGATAGTCGTCCAGGGCCAGCTTGATCCGGCGCAGGCGTTCCTGGTTGTCGTCCGGCATGGCCAGGGCCAGTTCGGTGGCGAGTAAATCGATGGCCAGCAACATGCCGTAGCGCGCCGCTGTGGGTTTGTAGATAAAACTGGTTTCCGCTGGTTGCAGCGGCAGCAGTACGTCAGCCAACTGCGCCAATGGCGAGTCGGCCAGGGTGATGGCGACGACCCGCGCGCCATAGTTGCGGGCCAGTTCCACCACGCCCAGCAGCTCGGGCGTCAGGCCGGTGAGGGAGCAGACAATCAGGGCGTGTTCGGCGCTCAACGTGGCGGCCGTGACCCGCATCATCACCGGGTCGCGGCAGGCGGCAATCGGGTAGCCCAGGCGTACCAGGCGCACCTGCAACTCTTCACTGCACAGGCTCGACGGGCCGCCCATGCCAAACGCGTGGATCATCCGCGCCTTGCCCAGCAGGTTCACCGCATCGACAAACCCGGCCTGGTTGAAGCCCGACAGGTGCTGGCGCAACGTCGCTTCGATATCACCGAGGATCTGGCGATGAAACGCCGACTGCTCGGGCAACCCCGCCGGGTCCAGAAAACGGCTGCCCACGCCACTGGCCTGGGCCAGTTGCAGGCGCAGGTCGCGCAAGTCGCGGCAACCGACGCTGCGGGCAAAGCGCGACAAGGTGGCGGTGCTGACCTCTGCCCGCTGGGACAGCTCTTCCAGGCTGGCGGATGCGGCAAAACCCACATCATCGAGCATCAGCCGGGCGATACGCCCTTCGCCAGCGCTGAAGGAATCCTGGCGGGCGCGGATCTGGTAGAGGATGTCCATGGGGTCTCCGGGTTACAGGATGAGGCTCATAAAACAAGAGACAGGCCGTAGGTCAGGCCGAAGGCGACCACTGAAATCAAAGTCTCCAGTACGGTCCAGGTCTTGAAGGTCTGGATCACCGTCATATTGAAGTATTCCTTGATCAGCCAGAAGCCGCCGTCGTTGACGTGGGAAAAGATCACCGAACCGGCACCGGTCGCCAGCACCAGCAATTCCGGGTGTGGGTAACCCAGGCCCAGGGCCACGGGGGCGACAACGCCCGACGCGGTGGTCATGGCCACGGTCGCCGAGCCGGTGGCAATGCGCATCAATGCAGCGAACAACCAGCCCATCACCAGCGGCGACAGGTTGAAGGCATTGGCCATGCCGAGGATTTCATGGGTCACGCCGGCATCTACCAGGATCCGGTTCAAGCCGCCGCCCGCGCCCACCAGCAGGGTGATGCTGGCGGTCGGCGCCAGGCATTCATTGGTGAACTTGAGGATCGACTCGCGGTTGAAGCCCTGGGCCAGGCCCAGGGTCCAAAAACTGACCAGGGTCGCTACCAGCAAGGCGATCACCGAGTTGCCGATAAACAACAGGAACTGGTTGAAGCCGCTGCCAGGCGTGGAGATCAGGTTGGCCCAACCGCCGATCATCATCAGCACCACCGGCAACAGGATGGTGCCCATGGTCAGGCCGAAACTGGGCAGGCGGGTGCGCGGCTCGCGCTCGATGAACTGGCGCTCCAGCGGGTTTTCGGCGGGCAAATGGATGCGCGGCACGATGAACTTGGCGTACACCGGGCCGGCGATGATCGCGGTGGGGATGCCGATCAAAATCGCATACAGCACGGTTTGCCCGACCGAGGCGTTATACGCCAGCACCGCCATCATCGCCGCCGGGTGCGGCGGCACCAGGGCATGCACCACCGACAGGCCGGCGACCATCGGCAGGCCGACCATCAGGATCGACACGCCCACGCGCCGGGCCACGGTAAAGGCAATCGGCACCAGTAGTACAAAACCGACCTCGAAAAACAGCGGCAGCCCCACCAGGAAGGCAATGCACACCATGGCCCAGTGGGCATTGCGCTCGCCGAAACGGTTGATCAGGGTGCGCGCCACCTGCTCGGCGCCGCCGGATTCGGCCATCATCTTGCCGAGCATCGTGCCCAGGGCCACCACCAGTGCGATATGCCCCAGGGTCTTGCCGACGCCCGCCTCGTAGGAACCCATGATCGTATCCGCCGGCATCCCGGCCAGCAGCGCCAGGCCGATGGATACCAGGGTGATGACGATAAACGGGTTGAGCCGGTAACGTGCAATCAGCACGATCAATGCAATGATGGCGATGGCAGCGTATGCCAACAGCCAGACGCCCGGTGATGCGGCCATGCGGTACTCCTCGGAAAGGGTCACGTCGAATTGGTTGTGAAACTCATAAATCATTACCGAGGAAGGTTTTCAAATTTTATGAAAGTAATTTTCGCCCACAGGTAAGCGCTGTCGCTTTGGGACATGCCCGCAGAGCCAGGATGAAAATCGGGGGATAGTTCTTACATGCAGCACAGAGCAGATACGGGAAACTAGACTGCTGGCCTAAACTGCAACCCAATAACCGCCAGGAAGCCCAAGATGAACCTGAGAACTTTCACCGCCAGCACGCTGTGGCTGGCCTTGTGCGGCGCCGCAGTGGCCGCCGACAGCAGCCCGGCCCTGCAAAAATGCCTGGACGCCGCCAACACCACGGCGGCGATGGTCAGTTGCAACGTCGAACAAACCAGGATTCAGGACCAGCGCCTGAACAACGCCTATCAAGCCGCGCTGGATGCCCAGGGCCAGCGCAAGCAACAACTGCAGGATGTGCAACGCCTGTGGATCAAATACCGCGATGCCAATTGCGCCTTCGTCGGCTCCGCGACCGGCGCCAGCATCGATCAGGTCAACGGCTCCGGCTGTGTGCTGGACATGACCCAGACCCGCGCCGAGGAACTGGAAAACCTCGTCGGCCCCTAACCCCCTCGCCTATCCCGCCAGGATCAGTCGTGCTGCACCCGCGCACGCTTGAGCAGTTTCTTGCAGCGCTCCGACAAGTGCAGCACCCGCAGGTGCTTGCCGGCCTTGGCGTAGCGCTCGCGCAAGGTCATCAACGCGGCGATGGCGGAGTAGTCGACAAAGCTCAGGTGCCGGCAGTCCAGCGTTACCTGGGCCGGATCGTTGGCCGGGTCGAACTGGTTCAGGAACGGTGTGGTCGAGGCAAAGAACAAGGTGCCGTGCAGGCGATAGAGCTTGCTGCCATCGGCCTCCAGATGTTCATCGGCGTACAGCTCCCGCGCCTGTTGCCAGGCAAAGTTGAGCGCGGCAATCACAATCCCGCACAGCACCGCCGTGGCCAGGTCGGTGAACACCGTGATCACCGTCACCGCGATGATCACCAGCACATCATTGAGCGGCACCTTGTTGATCACCCGTAGCGACGCCCAGGCAAAGGTCTGCTGGGACACCACGAACATCACCCCCACCAGCGCCGCCAGGGGAATGCGCTCGATCAGCGGCGACAGGAACAAAATAAACAGCAGGATCATCACCCCGGCAAACACCCCGGAAAACCGCCCGCGCCCGCCCGAGCTGAGGTTGATCACCGTCTGCCCGATCATCGCGCAGCCGCCCATGCCGCCAAACACCCCGCTGACCATGTTCGCCGCGCCCAGGGCCACGCTTTCGCGGTCGGGGTAGCCACGGGTCTCGGTGATTTCGTCGGTGAGGTTGAGGGTCAGCAAGGTTTCCAGTAGCCCGACCATGGCCATCAAACACGCATAAGGCGCGATGATGCCCAGGGTTTGCAGGGTCCAGGGGATCTGCGGCAGGGCAAACGTCGGCAGGCCGCCGGCGATGTGGGCCATGTCGCCCAGCGTGCGAGTGGGCAAGCCCAGCAGGTACACCGCAAGCCCCACACCAAGAATCGCCACCAGCGCCGGCGGCACCGCGCGGGTCAGGCGGGGCAGCAGGTAGACGATGGCCATGGTCGCCGCCACCAACCCCGTCATCACATACAACGGCGTGCCGCTGAGCCAGGCCTCAGCGCTTTTGAAATGCTCCAGTTGCGCCAGGGCGATGATGATCGCCAGGCCGTTGACGAAACCGAGCATCACCGGGTGCGGCACCATGCGCACCAACTTGCCCAGGCGCAGCAGGCCGAAGGCAATCATGATCAGGCCGCCGAGCACCACCGTCGCCAGCAGGTACTCCACCCCGTGTTGCACCACCAGCGCGACGATCACCACCGCCATCGACCCAGCCGCCCCCGAGACCATCCCCGGCCGGCCGCCGAACAACGCGGTCAAGGTGCAGATGATAAAGGCGCCATACAGTCCCATCAGCGGGTTGAGGTGGGCTACCAGGGCAAAGGCGATGCATTCGGGCAACAAGGCAAAAGACGTGGTGAGTCCGGCCAGGGCGTCGGCGCGCAGACGAGAGAGCTTCATGGGTTTACCGGGGGAGTTGCGGGGGATGAGGCGGCGATGGTACGCAAAACCACGAAACCGAACCAGTAGGAACCGGCTTGCCGGCGATGAGGCCAGTTGCATCACCCCGCAACCTTCAGGCCGCTATCGCCGGCAAGCCGGCTCCTACAACGGGTAGGTCAACAGGCGTAGCGCGCCAGTTTTTCCTGGATAAAGTCGAGGAAGCATTGGATACGCAGGGCCAGTTGCGAGTTGCGGTAGTACACCGCGTGGATCGGCTGGCGGTAACCGCTGTTGAACGGAGCCAGGACCGTCTGCAAGCGGCCGGCGTTGATGTCTTCGATGGTCATGAAGTGCGACAGGCAGGCGATCCCCTGCCCCTCCAACGCCAGTTGGCGCAGGGTTTCACCGCTGGACGCGGCAATGCCCGGCTCGATCTGCCAGCGGTCGCCCTGCACATGGCGCAGCGGCCAGTGGTTGAGGGTTTCGGTCTGGGTAAAGCCCAGCAACGTATGGTTGGCCAGGTCGGCCACGGTCGCTGGCGTGCCGTGTTGTGCCAGATAGGCCGGGCTGGCAAGGATATGCAGCGGGCTGCAGCCCAGGGAGCGGGCGTGCAGGGTCGAATCCGCCAGGGCGCCGATGCGGATGGCGATATCGGTGCTCTGCTCCAGCAGGTCGATGATCAGGTCGTTGCTGTTGAGCTCCAGCTGGATATCCGGGTACAGGCGGCGGAACTCGGCGACGTACGGCACGATGGCGTGCAGCATGAACGGCGACGCGGCATTGATCCGCAAGCGCCCGGACGGGGTTTTCTGGCGCGACGACAGGCGCTCTTCCAACGCTTGCATCTGTTCCAGGATCAGCTTGGCCTGCTCGAAGAAGTACTTGCCCTCTTCGGTCAGGTCCATGCGCCGCGTGGTGCGGTTGATCAGGGTGGTGTCGAGCTTGGCTTCGAGCCGCGACAAGGTGCGGCTGACCGCCGAGGGCGTCTGCCCGACTTGTTCGGCGGCGGCGGAAATCGAACCGCATTCAATCACGCAGACGAAGATCTGTAGCTCATCGGATCGGGCTTTCAACGTGCATCCTCGTGAATACGGCTGCGTGGATACTAGCCGTATTACGGCGCCAGGTTAAACACCTGGGCCAGATGCTGCTCGTAGCGCAGCACATCAGCCTCGATGGAGGGGCGTTTCATCACGTCCACACAGAGGAAAGTCGGCAGGCCGCTCATGCCGAGGAACTGGTTGGCCTTGTGGAACGGGAAGTACACCGCGTCCACGCCCTTGGCCTCGAAGAAGTCGCTCGGGTCGTCGAATGCGGCCTGCGGCGCGTTCCAGGTCAGCGACAACATGTACTGCTTGCCTTGGATCAGGCCGCCGCTGCCGTATTTTTGCGACGCATCGGAACGGGTGCGGCCATCGCTGGCGTACAGGCTGCCGTGGCCTTCGGTGAAGACCTCGTCGATGTACTTCTTGACGATCCACGGGGCGCCCATCCACCAGCCGGGCATCTGGTAGATGATCACGTCGGCCCAGAGGAACTTGGCGACTTCTTCGGCCACGTCGTAGCCGGCGTCGATATGAGTGACTTTCACGTCGATACCACCCCGGTCCAGCACCGCCAGGGCGGCGTCATGCAGGGTGTTGTTGTAGCGACCATCGGAGTGGGCGAATTTCTTGCCACCGTTGAGCAACAGAACTTTTTTCATGGGGGTTTACCTGAAGGTTGAAAATGTATGAGCGCAGGCTACGGGCAACTCCTCGGGGGAGTAAGCCACGGATCGGCAAAACACTTTTGACCCTAAGGCACAAGTAATCATTTGATTGTTGCGCTAGCCACCCACCAGCAAGTGCCCGCCCAGGGCTGCCATGCCTATAAAGAACACGCGCTTGAACAGCACAGCGCTGATGCGCTGGCGCAGCTTTTGCCCCAGCCACATGCCCAGCAGCGCCGGCACCAGCGCCAGCAACGAAGCATTGAGTTCGCCGGCCCCGAGGTTGCCGCGCCAGAACAGCCCGCCTGCCAGGGCCAGGGTCGACACGCTGAAGGACAGGCCCAGCGCCTGCACCAGTTGGTCACGGCTCAAGCCCAGTGCTTGCAGGTAGGGCACGGCCGGGATCACGAAGACGCCGGTGGCCGAGGTGATGATCCCCGTCAGCAGCCCACACAGCGGGCCCAGCCAGCGCTCGGTGCGGGCAGGCACACGGAACGTCGGCAGCAACAGCCCGCACAGCGCATACACCAGCAACGCCCCGCCCAAGGCCCGCACCACCCAGGGGCCACCGTCCATGCCCAGCCACAGCGAACCGAGCCCGGTTCCCAAGAAAACCAGCAGGAGCATGGGCCACAGGCGTTTGCTCAATGCGCCCAGGTGCCCCCCGAAGCTCAGTTGCCAGAGGTTGGTAATAGTCGAAGGGATGATCAACAAAGCCGCAGCCTGCGCCGGCAACATAGCCAGGCCGAGCAGGCCCATGGCGACGGTGGGCAGGCCCAGGCCGATCACGCCCTTGACGGCACCGGCCAGCAGGAAGGTGCCTATCACCAGCAGAGTCAGGGCTGAACCCAGGTTTTGGTAGAACGCGAGGAAGGTAGTCATGGGGGGAGTTTGCGGGTTTGCCGTGGGGTTGGAAATTCGCCATATACTGAGGCAGCCTCTTGTTTTGCGTGAGGCTCAGACCGCTATCGCAGGCAAGCCAGCTCCCACATTCTGAATGTGTTCACCCTTCCAAATGTGGGAGCTGGCTTGCCTGCGATAAGGCCCGTCCAGGCACCCGAGAACCCCAGCCATGCACTTTGACCTGACCGACCTGCGCCTCTACCTGCACATCCTCGACGCCGGCAATATCACCGCCGGCGCCGCCCGCAGCCACTTGTCCCTGGCCGCCGCCAGTGCGCGCATCCGCGCAATGGAGGCTTCATTGGGCGTCGAATTCCTGCAGCGCGGCCGCCGTGGCGTGACCCCGACCGCCGCCGGTAACGCCCTGGCCCGCCACGCGCGCCTGCTGTTGCAACAGGCCGAACGCCTGCAGCAGGAGCTGGCGGAATACGCCAACGGCGTCAAAGGCCAGGTGCGCCTGCTGTGCAACACCACCGCCCTCAGCGAATACCTGCCGGAGTTGCTGGCGGATTTTCTCTGCGCCCACCCCAACCTCGATATCGACCTGCAAGAGCTGCCCAGCCTGCGCATCACCCACGCCCTGCGCCAGGGCGCGGCGGACCTGGGGATTATTTCCGATGCGGTGGACACCCATGGCTTGCAGACCCGGCCGTTTCGCGATGACCCGTTGGTGTTGATCCTGCCGACGGGTCACGCGCTGACGGCCGGCGCGCTGAGTTTTATCGACAGCCTGCCCTACGACTACGTGGGCCTGGCCGCCGACAGCGCGCTGGCGGTGTACTTGGAGGAACAGGCCCTGCACGCAGGCTTTCGCTTGCAGACCCGGGTGCGGGCCGATGGTTTTGATGGGGTGATGCGCATGGTCGCCCGTGGCGCGGGCCTGGGAATTGTGCCGCTGGCCGCGTTGCAGCGCTGGCCCCGCGCGCGGCCATTCCAGGCCCAGCCCCTGACGGAGGACTGGGCCTGTCGCAAACTGCTGCTGTGCGCGCGTTCGTTCGAGCAGTTGCCGGGTTACGCCAGGGCCTTGCTCGATGCCTTGTCCGTGCCTTTGCGGAAAAACACGTAATACACCGCCGAGAGAATCAACAGGAACGGCACGCCAAACACCAGGGTCATCTTGAACGCTTCGGTGAAGAACGTGGTGATCATCACCGCGCCCATCAGCACCAGCCCCAGCAGCGTGCTGTAGGGAAACAGCCGCAGCTGGAACGACAACTTCGGCCCGCCGTGGCGCTTGCGGTAGCGGCGGAAGAACAGGTGCGTGAGGAAGATCATGAACCAGGTGAAGATCGCGCCAAACATCGAGATGGCCATCATCAAGGTGAAGGAGCTTTCCGGGTACACCACGTTGAGCAGGGTCGCCAGGGCGATGCCCGAACTGGACAGCAACAGGGCATTGAGCGGGATACCGCTCTTGCTCAGGGCGCCCATGGATTTTGGCGCGAAGCCGGCGCGCGACAGGCTGAACATCATGCGCGTGGTGATGTAGAGCTGGCTGTTCATGGCCGATAGCGCGGCAATCAGGATCACGAAGTTCATCACCCCGGTGGCGCCGGGAATGCCAATGGTCTGCATCACCGTGACAAACGGGCTCTGGCTCTGCCCGGACTGGTTCCAGGGCACGATGGCCAGCATCAGCGCCAGGGTCAGCAGGTAGAACACCACCAGCCGCACAATCGTCGCGCGGAAGGCTTTTTTCACCGCCTGCTCAGGGTCGGCCGCTTCGCCCGCCGCCACCGCGATCATTTCCACGCTCAGGTAGCTGAAGATCGACACGATCACCGCGATCCACATGCCACTCAGGCCATTGGGGAAAAACCCGCCATGGGCCGTGTAGTTCTGCACCCCGTAATCCGGGTTGCCGGAGCCGAACACCACATACACCGCGAGGATGATGAAGCCGACAATCGCGCTGATCTTGATCGTCGAGAACCAGTATTCGAAGTTGCCGAAGGTCTTGACGCTGATGGCGTTGAGCACGATCAGCACACTGGAGAACGAGACGATCCACACCCATTCCGGCACGTTGGCGAACCAGTACTTCATGTACATCGCCACCGCCGTGACCTCGGCGCCCACCGCCAGCACAATCGCCGCCCAGTAGGCATAGCGCACCAAAAAACCGGCCAGGGGGCTGATGTAGAACTCGGCGTAGGCGCCAAAAGAGCCGGAGGTGGAATGGGCCACCGTCATTTCCGCCAGGCAGCCCATCAACAACAAGGTGATCAACGCGCCGATGGCGTAGCTGACCAGCACGCTGGGCCCGGCATAGCCGATGGCGTAGGCACTGCCCATGAACAGCCCGGTACCGATGGCGCCACCGATGGCGATCATGCTCATCTGCCCGGAAGTGAGCTGGCGCCGCAGGCCCAGTTCGCGGTTGGTGATTGCTGCAAAGCCGTTGTCTGGCGTGGTCACGTGCGTGCCCCTTTTATTATTGTGATTGTTACTGCTGGCCAAGCACCTGTGGGAGCTGGCTGTGGGAGCTGGCTTGCCTGCGATGCAGACACCTCGGTAGTCAGTCGGACCGAGGCGATTTCATCGCTGGCAAGCCAGCTCCTACAAGGGTTTTGTGGTGTTTTCAGGTGACGCTGTGGCGCACCTTGAATTGTGGCTGGTCCCAGGTTTTTTCATCGAGGATTTCGCCAAGGATTTCTACCGCATCCCACACCTCGGTAAAGCTGGTGTACAGCGGGGTAAAACCAAAGCGCATGATCTTCGGCTCACGGTAGTCACCGATCACCCCACGGGCGATCAGGGCCTGGACGATGGCGTAGCCTTCAGGGTGTTCAAAGCTCACATGACTGCCGCGCCTGGCGTGCTCGAGCGGGGTGATCAACGTCAGGTCATGGGCCGCGCAGCGGCTTTGCACCAATTCGATAAACAGGTCGGTCAGCGCCAGGGATTTGCGGCGCAGGCTGGCCATGTCGGTCTGGGCGAAGATATCCAGGCCGCACTCGACCATCGCCAGCGAGGTGATCGGCTGGGTGCCGCACAGGTAGCGGGTGATGCCTTTGCCGGCCACGTAGTTGGACTCCATGGCGAACTGGCGGCTATGGCCGAACCAGCCCGACAACGGCTGCGTCACCAACTCGACCAGCGCCGGGTTGACCCAGACAAACGCCTGGGAACCCGGGCCGCCGTTGAGGTATTTGTAGGTGCAGCCAATGGCGTAGTCGGCGCCGGCGTGGTGCAGGTCAATCGGCACCGCGCCCGCCGAGTGCGCCAGGTCCCAGATCGCCAGCGCGCCGCACTCGTGGCTCAGGGCGGTCAGCGCCTGCATGTCGTGCATGTAGCCGGTCTTGTAGTTGACGTGGGTGATCATCACCACGGCGGTGTCCTGGTCGATGGCCGCCGGCAGTTCGTCCGGGCTGTTCACCAGGCGCAGGCTGTAGCCCTGTTGCAGCAGTGCCGCCAGGCCTTCGGCAATGTACAGGTCAGTGGGGAAGTTGCTTGCTTCGCTGACAATCACCTTGCGCTGCGGCTGGCGTTGGCGCTGCACGCTCAAGGCGGCGCTGAGCACCTTGAACAGGTTGATTGAAGTGGTATCGGTAATCACCACTTCGGCCTCGCCCGCGCCGATCAGCGGCGCCAGGCGGTTGCCCAGGCGCTGGGACAGGTCGGCCCAGCCGGCGCTGTTCCAGCTGCGGATCAAACCATTGCCCCACTCCTCGGCAATCACCGCTTGTGCCCGCGCAAGCGCCGCCACCGGGCGTGCGCCGAGTGAGTTGCCATCGAGGTAGATCACCCCTTCCGGCAGCGCAAATTGGTGGCGCAGTGGCGCCAGCGGGTCTTGGGCGTCGAGGGTCTGGCAATGATTTCGGCTGGTCATGAAAAGTCCTGTTTTTATAGGTGACGATGGACCAAATAATGAACGAAGATTTGCAGAATTTTCGTGCAAAGTGCGCTACAACTGGCTTAATAAGCTGTAGGAAATTCGAATTTAACCTCCAAATACGCGGATTAATTCTAAGCATGATTCTCGACGCCACCGACCTGCGCCTCCTGCATTTCCTGCAACAGGATGGCCGTATCAGCAACCAGGAACTGGCGGAGAAAGTCGCCCTGTCGCCGTCCGCCTGCCTGCGCCGCTTGCGCCTGCTGGAAAGTGAGGGGGTGATCAGCGGTTATCGCGCGGTGCTCAATGCCGAGCAGTTGGGGATCGAGTTGGAAGCCATCGTCCACCTGTCGTTACGCCAGGATGTGGAGGACTGGCACGAGACGTTTATCAAGAAGGTCCAAGGCTGGCCGGAAGTGGCCAGTGCCTATGTGATCACCGGCGCCAGTAACTATGTGCTGCGGGTGCAGGCGCGCAACCTCAAGCACTTCTCGGACTTTATCGTGAACCACCTGAACCGCACGGCGGGGGTGATGGATATCCGCTCGGAGATCGTGTTGCAGAAGATCAAGGACCGGGATGAGGTGCTGGACCTGGTCGTACGCAAATAACCAACACACCGCTGATCACCTGTGGGAGCTAGCTTTTGTGGGAGCCGGGCTTGCCCGCGATACAGACACCTCGGTTTATCTGCAATACCGAGGCGACACCATCGCAGGCAAGCCAGCTCCCACAAAAGCCTGCTCCCACATTGTTTACTGCATTCAGTCTTCGAGGGCGCGTACGCGTTGCATGCGTGTTTGCTCTACGGGCGCGGCCGCCGGCTGCAACTCGAAGTCGAAATCAATCTGCGCAAACTTGCCCTCCACGCCAAACTCCCGCGCCAGCTGCGGGTCTTCGCTGAAGCGAATCTCGGCAATCAGCTCATCCCGGGTCGCGTAGGCAAAGTCATCATGCAGATACGGATCATCCGACAGGTTGATCTGCGTGGTCAGGTGCCGATGCCCCGGTGCCGAGATGAAGAAGTGGATATGCGCCGGCCGCTGGCCGTGGCGCCCCAGTTGATCGAGCAACTGCTGGGTCGGGCCGGTCGGTGGGCAGCCGTAGCCAGACGGCACGATGCTACGGAAACGATAATTGCCCTGGGCATCGGTCTCAATCCGGCGACGCAGGTTGAATTCCGATTGCGATGGGTCGAACCAGGAGTAAGTACCGCCGGTGTTGGCCTGCCACACATCCACAATCGCCCCGGCCAACGGCTTGCCGTTGATATCGCGCACTTGCCCGCGCATAAACAGCGGCACGGCCGCATCCAGGCCATCGTCCAGGCGTGCTTCGTATTTGGACAGCGGCGCACCCGCCACGTACAGCGGCCCTTCGATGGTGCGCGGGGTGCCGCCAGACTTGCCAGCTTGCTCGTCGGCGGCGTCCATCAACAGGTCCAGGTAATGCTCCAGGCCCAGGCCCGCAGCCAGCAGCCCGGCTTCCTGGTTCTTGCCCAGTTCGTTGAGGTAGTTGACCGCCTTCCAGAACTCTTGCGGGGTCACTTCCAAGTCTTCGATGATATTTACCGTATCGCGCAGGATCCGGTAGATCAGCGCCTTGGCCCGTGGGTTGCCGGCGTCATTGAGGTTGCCGCTGGCTTCTTCGAGGAAGCGTTGGGCGTGGGCAGTCTGGGACAGTCGAATGGACATGGTGCAATCCTCATCTTGTAATTATTAGGTGGCTAGACAGACTCAGCGATCATCCTCATGGATCGACGACGGATGCCGGCACAGGGCATTCACTTCGATGGCCATGTAGGGATAGAGCGGCAGTTGCATCAGCAGGTCATGCAGTTCCTGCACGCTGTCGACATCGAACACGCTGTAGTTGGCGTACAGCCCGGCGATGCGCCACAGGTGGCGCCATTTGCCCTGCGCTTGCAGGCGTTGGGCCAGGGCTTTTTCGTCGGCCTTGAGGGCCGCCGCACGCTCGGGGTTCATGTCCACGGGCAGGTTTACGGTCATTTTTACGTGAAACAACATCGCAGGCGTCCTCTTAATGTTTGTCGCGACGGAAGAACGCCAGGCGTTCCTCATCGATGGCCAGGCCCAAGCCCGGGGCGGTCGAGACATGCAGGTGGAAATCGCGATACACCAACGGCTCGCTGAGGATGTCCTCGGTCAGCAGCAGTGGCCCGAACAGCTCGGTGTCCCACGCCAGTTTATTGAGGGTGAGAAACGCGTGGGCCGAGGCCAGGGTGCCAATACCGCCTTCAAGCATGGTGCCGCCATACAGGCCGATACCCGCCGCCTCGGCAATCGCCGCCGTGCGCAGTACGGCGCGCGGGCCGCCGTTTTTCGCGATCTTCAGGGCGAACACCGAGGCCGCGCCTTCGCGGGCCAGGTTGAAGGCATCTTCGACACATTCAATGGACTCGTCAGCCATGATCGGCGCCGGGCTCGAGAGGTTGAGCCGGGCCATGCCGCCACGGTTATTGCGCGAGATGGGCTGTTCGATCAGGTCGATACCGTTATCGCCCAGCACCTTGCAGGCGCGCAGGGCCACGGCTTCGTCCCAGGCCTGGTTGACGTCGACGCGCACGCTGGCACGCTCGCCCAGGGCTTTTTTGATCGCGACCACATGGGCCAGGTCCTGGCTGACTTCACCGGCGCCGATCTTCAACTTGAAGATGCGGTGGCGGCGCAGGTCGAGCATTTTTTCGGCTTCGTCGATGTCTTTTTGCGTATTGCCGCTGGCCAACGTCCAGGCCACCGGCAGGGCATCGCGCACGCGGCCGCCGAGCAGCTCGCTGACCGGCAGGCTCAGGCGCTTGCCAAGGGCATCGAGCAAGGCGCTTTCGATGCCGGACTTGGCAAAGGTGTTGCCACGGATGCTGCGCTCCAGGCGCAACATGGCGGCGTTGATGTTGCTGGCGTCCTGGCCGATCAACAGCGGCGCGAAGTGTTGGTCGATATTGACCTTGATGCTGTCGGGGCTTTCGTTGCCGTAGCTCAGGCCACCGATGGTGGTGGACTCGCCGATCCCTTCGATGCCGTCGGCGCACCGCACGCGGATGATCACCAGGGTCTGGTTTTGCATGGTGTGCATCGCCAGCTTGTGCGGGCGGATGGTGGGGAGATCGACGATGATGGTCTCGATCGATTCGATGGCGCAAATCGGCATGGCAATACCCGTTGGGTTCTTTATAGGTCTTGCCCGATTCTGTCGCCCATTGTTGCTGGCTTCCAATATAGAATTGGTCTCGAACAATACCCTCAAGGTATGAGAGGAACTCGTATGGAACTGCGCCACCTGCGTTACTTCCAGGTGCTGGGGGAAACCCTGAACTTCACCCGCGCCGCCGAACGCCTGCACATCGCCCAGCCGCCGTTGAGCCGGCAGATCCAGCAATTGGAAGACGAACTGGGCGTGGTCCTGCTGGAGCGTGGCCGCCCGCTGCGGCTGACCGAAGCCGGGCGGTACTTCTATGAGCACGCCAATGTGCTGCTGGAACAATTGGCCAAGACGTGCGACAACACCCGGCGCATCGGCCTGGGGCAGAAGACCTGGCTGGGCATCGGTTTTGCCCCCTCGACCCTGTACGGCGTGTTGCCGGAGCTGATTCGCCGCCTGCGCAGCCATGACGCGCTGGAACTGGAGCTGGGGCTGTCGGAGATGACCACCCTGCAACAGGTCGAAGCGCTCAAGGCCGGGCGTATCGACGTGGGCTTCGGGCGGATTCGCATTGATGACCCGGCCATCGTCCAGCGCGTGTTGGTCGAGGATCGGCTGGTGGCGGTGTTGCCGGCCGGGCATGCGCTGCTGGGCGCGCCGGTGACCCTCGCGCAACTGGCCGCCGAGCCGTTGGTGCTCTACCCCGGCAACCCACGCCCCAGCTACGCCGACCATGTGATCGCACTGTTCGACACCCACGGCCTGGCGATCAAGGTCGCGCAATGGACCAACGAGTTGCAGACCGCCATTGGCCTGGTCGGGGCGGGCATGGGGGTGACGCTGGTGCCGGCGTCGGTGCAGATGCTGCACCGGGCGGATATCGGCTATACGCCAATTGTCGAGGCCACGGCGACTTCGCCGATCATTCTCAGCCGGCGGATCAATGATCAGTCGCCGGGGCTGGGTCATTGCCTGCAATTGGTGGAAGAGCTGATCTGAAACAGCCCAGCCACCACTAATACCCTGTGGGAGCTGGCTTGCCTGCGATAGCGGTGGGGCAGTCAGTACATGCAGTGGCTGACCCACCGCTATCGCAGGCAAGCCAGCTCCTACATTTTGATCCGCTGTGTGTTCAGGCACCGCGCATGCGTCGGGCGTCGTTACGCTGCAGCGTCTGGCTGGGGGATTCGTCGAACAGCTTGCGGTACTCCGCCGAGAATCTTCCCAGGTGGGTAAAGCCCCAGCCCAGGGCGATTTCGGAGATGGTGCGGGTGGCGCCATGCTCGAGAATTTCCTGGCGCACCGCGCTCAGGCGGTACTTCTTCAAGTAGGCCATGGGTGACAGCGCGAAGTATTTGCGAAACGCATCGAACAGCTTGAACCGCGACACCCCGGTGGCCGCCTCCAGGTCTTCCAGGTGCAGCGCCTCGCGGGCGTTGTCGTGGATGTATTGGCGAGCGCGGACCAGGTAGTGAGGCAGCTTGACCCCCAGCACGTCGCGCAGCTCTTCGGAGTAGTTGTTCGGCTGGGCCAGGATCAGGCCCTTGATCAGCGAGCTTTCCAGGTCGCGGGTAAACGCGGCCTGGTCGTATAGCTCGCTGCTGTGCTCCAGCTCAGCGATAAAGTGCCGCGCCATGCGCCACCACGCCGCCGGCGCACCCTGCACCGCATCCATCACCGACTCAAAGCGCAGCGGCGCATCAATCGGGCGCTGCAACAGGCCTTCCAGGGTTTCGCCCATCGCTACGCGGGTGATTACCACTTGCAGCTTGCGGCAGTCGCCGGAGATCGCCAGCACCTGGTGTTCATTGGGCGAGATGATCACACCCTGGTCGCGGTTGGAACTCAGGCGCTGGCCACCCTTGCTCAACTCCTGCTCGCCCACCAGCGGCAGGCTCAGGCTGTAGCTGCGAAAGTGCTCGGCGTCTTCGATATCGATGGTCACGTCAGTGCCGTACTCGATCACCCCAAGCGTGGTGGCGCGGGACTTGAACACATTGGCACTGTGGTGGAAGCGCAGGCGCTCCGGGGTGGCGGTTTCCAGCCGATGGGGCCCGCAGATGCCGGACATCCAGCTGCGGGCGCCTTCAAGGTCGAAACGTTCAATACGGATATCGCGTGTATGGCTACTCATCAGGTTGCACTCACGGCGGTTGTGGCCAGCGCGCTCTGACGGCGCGTCCGGTGGATCAAGGCAAGTTCTGCGCCACGTCGGGCACTTGTCCACTGGGTGGATAGCGAGCGTCGACTATGTGGATAAGAAGCCGGCTTTTGCGACAATTGCCTGGCCAGACAGTAGCGCATTCCCCGGCGCCGTTGCACCTGAGTGGGTACTTGCTCCCCAACTATGCGGCCCATCTTCCCCCATTAAGCGGATAGCTGGCCGCCCCCCTGCCCGCCTCTAATGAACCACCGATTAGCTACCCAATAAAAGGTGCCTCCCATGAGTGGTGCAAGAAGCGTCGAGCAGTGGAAAACGTTTATCGAAAGCTGCCTGGATTTTCGTCCGGCCGAGGGTGTGTTCCGCATCGCCCGGGACATGTTCACCGAGCCCGAGCTGTTCGACCTGGAGATGGAACTGATCTTCGAAAAGAATTGGATCTACGCCTGCCACGAAAGCGAACTGGCCAACAACCACGACTTCGTAACCATGCGCGCCGGGCGCCAGCCGATGATCATCACCCGCGACGGCGAAGGCCAGCTCAACGCCCTGATCAACGCCTGCCAGCACCGCGGCACCACCCTGACCCGTGTCGGCAAGGGCAACCAGTCGACCTTCACCTGCCCGTTCCACGCCTGGTGCTACAAGAGCGACGGGCGCCTGGTGAAGGTCAAGGCGCCGGGGGAATACCCGGAGGGTTTCGACAAGGCCACCCGCGGCCTGAAGAAGGCGCGCATCGAGAGCTACAAGGGCTTTGTGTTTATCAGCCTCGATGTGACTGGCACCGACAGCCTGCAAGACTTCCTTGGCGATTCCAAAGTGTTCTTCGACATGATGGTCGCGCAGTCCGCCACCGGTGAGCTGGAAGTGCTGCCCGGCAAGTCGGCCTACACCTACGACGGCAACTGGAAGCTGCAGAACGAAAACGGCCTGGACGGCTACCACGTCAGCACCGTGCACTATAACTACGTGGCCACGGTGCAGCATCGCCAGCAGGTCAACACAGAGAACGGCAGCGCCTGCGGCAGCACCCTGGACTACAGCAAACTCGGCGCCGGCGATGCCAATACCGATGATGGCTGGTTTGCCTTCAACAACGGCCACAGCGTGTTGTTCAGCGACATGCCCAACCCCAGCGTGCGCTCCGGCTACGCCACCATCATGCCGCGCCTGGTGGCAGAACACGGCCAGCAAAAGGCCGAGTGGATGATGCACCGCCTGCGCAACCTGAACGTCTACCCGAGCCTGTTCTTTCTCGACCAGATCAGCTCGCAACTGCGCATCATCCGCCCGGTGGCGTGGAACAAGACCGAGATCATCAGCCAGTGCCTGGGGGTCAAGCACGAGTCCGACGCCGACCGCGAAAACCGCATCCGCCAGTTTGAAGACTTCTTCAACGTGTCCGGCATGGGCACCCCGGATGACCTGGTGGAATTTCGCGAAGCCCAGCGCGGCTTCCAGGGCCGCCTGGAACGCTGGAGCGATATCTCCCGGGGCAGCCATCGCTGGGAAACCGGGCCGACGCCCAACAGCGAGGCCATCGGCATCCAACCGGCCATGACCGGCACCGAATTCACCCACGAAGGGCTGTACGTCAACCAGCACCGCAACTGGCAGACCTTCCTGCTGGACGGTCTGGACGCACAATCGTTGAAACTGCACGAGGTGAAATGATGAGCGCGCAATTGCAGTATCAGATCGAGCAGTTTTTCTACCGCAAATCCGAGCTGTGCGACGCCCAGGACTGGGACGCCTACGTGCAGTTGTTCGACCCGCAGAGTGAGTTCCACCTGCCGCAGTGGGACTCGGAGCACGTCTACACCCGCGATCCCAAGCGCGAGATGTCGCTGATCTACTACGCCAACCGTTCGGGCCTGGAAGACCGGGTGTTCCGCCTGCGCACCGGCAAGGCCGCGTCCGCCACGCCGATGCCGCGCACCTTGCACCTGATCAATAACGTGCGGATCGCCGAGCAGGCTGATGGCTGCCTGCAGGTGCGGTTGAACTGGCACACGCTGTTTTATCGGCTGGCGATGTCGGAGCAGTTCTATGGCCACGCCACCTACACCCTCAAGCCCCACGGCGACAGCTGGCTGATCACGCGCAAGCATGCGCTGCTGCTCAATGACACGATCAACTCGGTGCTGGATTTCTACCACCTCTGACGTTGACGCCCTCCCTGCAACTGTAGGAGCGAGCTTGCTCGCGAAAAAACCAAGGGCTGCGCGTGCATTCAGGATGCCCGCGCCATCGTTAACGTTTTTCGCGAGCAAGCTCGCTCCTACAGGTATTACCCAATCCATGGAGAACGGTGGATGAATCACAAAGTGGCCTTCAGTTTTGCCGATGGCAAGACCTTGTTCTTTGCGGTGGGCAGCAACGAAATCCTGCTGGATGCAGCATTGCGCAGTGGCATCAAGATCCCCCTCGATTGCCGCGAAGGCGTGTGCGGCACCTGCCAGGGGCGTTGCGAGTCCGGCGACTACAGCCAGGACTATGTGGATGACGAGGCCTTGTCCAGCCTCGAGCTGCAACAGCGCAAGATGCTCAGTTGCCAGACCCGAGTCCAATCGGATGCGGCGTTTTACTTCGATTTCGATTCGAGCCTGTGCAATACGCCAGGGCCGGTGCAGGTCAGCGCCAGGGTCTGCGAGGTGCAACAGGTGTCGGCCAGCACCGCGATTCTGGCGGTGCAACTGGAGCAGGCCCTGGACTTTCTGCCGGGGCAATATGCGCGCCTGTCGATCCCCGGCACCGAGCACCAGCGCTCCTACTCCTTCGCCAACCGCCCGGGCAACCGCTTGCAGTTTTTGATCCGCTTGCTGCCGGACGGGGTGATGAGCAATTACATACGCGAGCGCTGCCAGGTCGGCGATGAAATCACCCTGGAAGCACCGCTGGGTGCGTTTTATCTGCGGCACGTCACCCAGCCACTGGTGCTGGTGGCCGGCGGCACCGGGTTGTCGGCACTCTTGGGGATGCTCGATGAATTAGCCGAGCGCGGCTGCGAGCAACCGGTGCACCTGTATTACGGGGTGCGCGGGGCCGAGGATTTGTGCGAGGCCGAGCGCATCAAGGCGTATGCCCAAACCTTGCGCGGTTTTCGCTACACCGAAGTGCTCAGCGACCCATCGCCGCAGTGGCCTGGCAAGCGCGGCTATTTGACCGAGCATTTCGACCTGGCCGAATTGCGGGATAGATCGGCCGATATGTACGTCTGCGGCCCCCCTCCAATGGTCGAATCGATCAAGAAGTGGCTGCAAGAACAGGCACTTGATGGCGTTCAGCTGTATTACGAAAAGTTTACCGAGAGTAATATCTGACCCCTCAGCAGTGAGGGGCGGGTCTGGCGTGCAGGATCAACCCTGAAAAAAACAAGTAGAAGGGAATGTTAATGGCGGATGACATGGTTAACCCGGTGGGCCTCAAGCGTGGCCTGAAAAACCGGCATATTCAGCTGATTGCCCTGGGCGGGGCGATTGGTACGGGCTTGTTCCTCGGTTCGGCCGGGGTGCTGAAGTCGGCGGGGCCGTCGATGATCCTGGGCTATGCGATAGCCGGGTTTATCGCGTTCCTGATCATGCGCCAGCTGGGCGAGATGATCGTCGAGGAACCGGTCGCCGGCTCCTTCAGCCACTTCGCCCACAAGTACTGGGGCGGCTATGCAGGCTTCCTCGCCGGCTGGAACTACTGGGTGCTGTATGTGCTGGTGGGCATGGCCGAATTAACGGCGGTGGGCAAGTACATCCAGTTCTGGTGGCCGGAAATACCGACCTGGGTCAGCGCGGTGGTGTTCTTTATCGCCGTGAACCTGATCAACACCCTGAACGTGAAGTTCTTCGGTGAGACCGAGTTCTGGTTCGCGATCATCAAGGTAGTGGCGATCATCGGCATGATCGTGCTCGGCTGCTACCTGCTGTTCAGCGGTACCGGTGGCCCGCAGGCGTCGATCAGCAACCTGTGGGACCACGGCGGTTTCTTCCCCAACGGCGGCATGGGCCTGCTGATGGCGATGGCGTTCATCATGTTCTCGTTCGGCGGCCTGGAGCTGGTGGGTATTACGGCTGCCGAAGCCAGCGAACCGCGCAAGGTGATCCCCAAGGCGATCAACCAGGTGGTGTACCGGATCCTGATTTTCTACGTCGGCGCCCTGACCGTGCTGCTGTCGTTGTACCCATGGGATCAACTGCTGCAAACCCTCGGCGCGTCCGGCGATGCCTACAGTGCCAGCCCGTTCGTGCAGATCTTCTCGTTGATCGGTAACGACACCGCCGCGCACATCCTCAACTTCGTGGTGCTGACCGCCGCACTGTCGGTGTACAACAGCGGCGTGTACTGCAACAGCCGCATGCTGTTCGGCCTGGCCGAGCAAGGCGACGCGCCCAAGGCGCTGATGAAGCTCAACAAGCAAGGCGTACCGTTGCGCGCCCTGGGCATTTCGGCCCTGGTGACGTTGCTGTGCGTGGTGATCAACTACGTGGCACCCAAGGATGCACTGGTGCTGTTGTTTGCCCTGGTGGTTGCTTCGCTGATGATCAACTGGGCGCTGATCAGCCTGACGCACATCAAGTTCCGCAAGGCCATGGGCGAGCAAGGCGTGGTGCCGTCGTTCAAGACCTTCTGGTTCCCGTTCAGCAACTACCTGTGCCTGGCGTTCATGCTGGTGATCGTTGGCGTGATGCTGGCCATCCCGGACATGCGCCCCTCGGTGTATGCGATGCCGGTGTGGGTGGGGATTCTCTTTGCGGCGTACTGGTTGCGTTCGAAGAAAGCCAAGGCCGTCGCCGTCGCACAATAACCTGTGTAGGAGCTGGCTTGCCTGCGATGGCATCGACTCGGTCTAACTGAACGACCGCGCCGCCTGCATCGCGGGCAAGCCCGCTCCTACAGGGGATCTGCGCTTGACTGACGGGCATTAGGGCAAGCCCGGCCTCCCACATGAACGGGGTCACAATAGGAATGCATTGCCAACAAAAAGCCCCGGTACTCAATGAGTGCCGGGGCTTTTTGTTGGGTTTCAATCAGAGCGTCGAACGCACCCGCCACAGCTCGGGGAACAGCACCGTATCGAGCATCTTGCGCAAGTACCCCACGCCCTCAGTGCCACCGGTGCCTGGCTGGAAGCCGATGATCCGCTCCACCGTGGTCACATGGCGGAAACGCCATTGGCGGAACGAGTCTTCCAGGTCGATAAACTTCTCGGCCAACTGATACAAGTCCCAGTAACGGTTCGGATCGCGATACACCTCGCGCCATGCCGCCTCCACGGATTCGTCGTGAACCGTGGGCGCCGTCGGGTCGCGTTGCGCACGCTGCGGGTCAATCGCCAGGCCCGCCTTGATCATCAGGTTGATCGCCTCGTCATACAGCGACGGCGTGGCAATCGCCACTTGCAGCTCCTTGAGCAACTCCGGGCGATGGGCGTGGGGCCGCAACAGCGCCGCGCTTTTATTGCCAAGGATGAACTCGATTTCCCGGTACTGGAACGACTGGAAACCCGACGACTGCCCCAGGTACGGGCGGATCGCCTTGTACTCCGATGGCGTCATGGTCGCCAGCACGGCCCAGGCATGCACCAGTTGGTCGAAAATCCGCGACACCCGCGCCAGCATCTTGAACGCCGGCGCCAGCTCACCCAGGCGCACGTGCTCACGGGCGGCCTTGAGTTCGTGGAGCATCAGCTTCATCCACAACTCGGAAGTCTGGTGCTGGATGATGAACAGCATCTCGTTGTGGTCCGGCGACAGCGGGTGCTGGGCCGTGAGCACTTTGCCCAGGTCCAGGTAATCGCCGTAGCTCATGGACTCGGAAAAATTCAGCTCGGCGTTATGCCACTCTTCAGGCGGCTGGTAATCAGGGGAAAAAGGACACTGGCTCATCGCGTGGGCTCCTTGAGCGGGCGCAGGATTGCTCGTACCGGGCTGGCATCGAGGTTGGCAAAACGCAGCGGCAGCGCGATCAACTCGTAATCGCCCTCCGGCACGTCGTCGAGCACGATACCTTCGAGAATCGCCATGCCATGCCGGGCGACGGCGTTGTGGGCATCCATGGTCTTGGACTGTTGCGGGTCCAGGGACGGCGTGTCGATGCCGATCAGGCGCACGCCGAGGCTGGCCAGCAGCTCGACGGTTTCGTGGGCGACGGCGGTGAAGTTCGAATCCCAGGTGGTCAGCGGCGCCTGTTGATAAGTGCGCAGCAGCACCCGTTCCGGCAGGTTATCCAGGCGACCTTGCAACTGCTCGGGCTGCACCAGCGCGCCGCTGCCCAGGCAATACAGGACCCGGCACGGGCCCAGGTAAACATCCAGCGACACTTCGCCGATGGGCGCACCGTCGGCGCTGTAGTGCAACGGCGCATCGACATGGGCGCCGGTGTGGGGCGACAGGGTGATGCGCCCGACGTTCACCGGGCATTCGGGGCCGAACTGCCAGACGCGTTCTTCCTGGAAGGGCGTATCGCCCGGCCAGGTCGGGGTGGCGGTGCTCAAGGGCGGGCTGATATCCCACCACGTTTTTATTGGATTCATACAAGGCTCTCGGTTGTTTCTAAAGTGAATGATACGAGGGCCAGCGGTAAATATTCTTGCGAATTCCAGCGCAAAGGCTGATTTCTTTCGTACTTACTGCGAAGAAATGTCTGATTAGTGAATGGATCCATCAGCCACCCCAGATCAAATGTGGGAGCGGGCTTGCCCGCGATGGCAGTGGACCAGTGAAAAATGCGGCACCTGACACACCGCCATCGCGGGCAAGCCCGCTCCCACAGGGTCGGCGTAGGTTTTAAGATCGTATGCCAATGCGCTTCTGGGCATCCCAGTGTCGAGTTCAGACCACTGGCATCCGGCCCGGGGCTATAGGGTTGGGCTTCACTTCCCTGCCTTGGAGCCATCATGTCCCAGCCGATCACCGTACTGCGCGATACCCATCCCCTGCCGGTCCTGGATGCCTGCAAATGGCAGAAACTCGAGGGCGACCCGCACACCGTCAACCTCAACGCCTACACCAGCGAAGACGGCAGCAAGATCATGGGCACCTGGATCTGCACCCCGGGCAAGTGGTACGTGGAATACGTGAAGTGGGAATACTGCCATTTCCAGGAAGGCTACTGCGTGATCACCCCGGACGGCCTGGAGCCGATCCATTTGCGCGCTGGGGATATCTTTGTGGTGGAGCCCGGCATGAAGGGCACGTGGGAAGTGGTCGAGACGGTGCGTAAGTACTTCGTGTTTGCCTGAGCACGAAAAACCCGGGAGCCCACCCGACGCGGGCTCCCGGAAAATCCCCTATTGAGGCTTGCGATAGCTGTTGATGATCGCCGAGAAGTCCTTGCCTCCTTCCCCACGCTGGCTCATCGCTTGATACAACTGCTGCGCGACCGCCCCCAGGATCACTGGCTGGTGCGCCTGGCGTGCTGCTTCGGTGGCCAGGCCCAGGTCCTTGAGCATCAGATCAGCGCCAAACCCACCGGTATAGCCCCGGGACGACGGCGCGGTCTCGATCACGCCCGGCCATGGGTTGTAGATGTCCGAACTCCAGCAACGCCCGGTGGAGCTGTTGATGATGCCGGCCAGCACCTGGGTGTCGATGCCCAGCGCATCGCCCAGGGCCATGGCCTCGCTGACGCCGACCATGCTGATCCCCAGCAGCAGGTTGTTGCAGATCTTGGCGATCTGCCCGGTGCCGACTTCACCGCAATGCACGATGTTGCGACCCATCTGCGCCAGCACCGGTTGCAGGGTGGCGAACAGTTCCGGGGTGGCGCCGACCATAAACGTCAGCGTCCCGGCCTGCGCCCCGCCCGTGCCGCCAGAGACCGGCGCATCAGCCATCGCCACACCGTGCTTGGCTGCCGCAGCCGCCACGTCACGCGCGGTCTGCGGGTCGATGGTGCTGCAATCTACCGCGGGCACGCCTTTGCCGATGCCGGCGAGCACGCCGTCTTCATTCAGCCAGACGCTGCGCACATGGGCGGCAGCGGGCAGCATGGTCAACACCAGTTCGGCGCCTTCTGCTGCCGCGCGCGGTGAGGCGCTGATGGTGCCGCCCAATTCGGCCAGTTCCTTGAGCACGGTCTGGTTCAGGTCGAACAAGTTCAGCGCGTGGCCAGCCTTGATCAGGTTACGGGCCATGGGGGCGCCCATGTTGCCCAGGCCGATAAATGCAATCTTCATGGTCGTCTCCTTGATCAACGCAGGTTGATGGTGGTGTTGACGCCATCATTGACGCTGTCGTCGTCGAACCAGCGGCTGGTGACGGTTTTGGTCTGGGTGTAGAACTGCACCACTTGCTTGCCGTACGGGCCCAGGTCGCCGAGTTTCGAGCCACGGGAACCGGTGAAGCTGAAGATCGGCACTGGCACTGGGATCGGGATGTTGATGCCCACCTGGCCGACGTCGATTTCGCTCTGGAACTTGCGCGCCGCCGCACCGCTCTGGGTGAACAGGCCGGTGCCGTTGCCGAACGGGTTGGCGTTGACCAGGGCGATGGCTTCGTCGAGGGTATCGACTTCCAGCACCACCAGCACCGGGCCGAAGATTTCCTGGGTGTAGATCTGCATGTCGGTGGTCACGCCCGAGAACAGGGTCGGGCCGACGAAGTTGCCTTGCTCGAAGCCCGGCACCTGGATGTCGCGGCCGTCCAGCTCCAGCTTGGCGCCTTCTTTCACGCCGCTTGCGATCAGGTCGAGAATGCGTGCCTTGGCGCGCTTGGAAATCACCGGGCCCACGTCGGTCCCGGCTTCGCTGCCGGCGTTGACTTTAAGCTTCAGCGCCAGGGCCTTGAGGTCCGGCAGCCACTGCTTGGCCGCGCCCACCAGCACCACCACCGAGGTGGCCATGCAGCGCTGGCCAGCCGCGCCGAAACCGGCGCCAACCAGCGCGTTGAGGGTCTGTTCACGGTTGGCATCGGGCAGCACCACCGCATGGTTCTTCGCGCCCATCATCGACTGCACGCGCTTGCCGTGCTTGCCCGCCAGGTCGTAGACGTGGGTGCCAACGGCGGTCGAGCCAACGAAAGACACGGCCTTGATATCTTTGTGGGTGCACAGGGCATCCACCACATCCTTGCCACCGTGGACCACGTTCAGCACGCCCGCTGGCACGCCAGCCTCCAGCGCCAGCTCCACCAGCATCAGGGTCGACAGCGGATCCTGTTCCGAAGGCTTGAGCACGAAGGTGTTACCGCAGGCGATGGCCATCGGGAACATCCACAGCGGGATCATCGCCGGGAAGTTGAACGGGGTGATGCCGGCGCAGACGCCGATGGGTTGGCGCAAGGTGTAGGTATCGACGCCACCGGCAACGTTCTCGGCGAACTCGCCCATTTGCAGGGTGCCGATGGAACAGGCGTGCTCGACCACTTCCAGGCCACGGAAAATATCGCCCTCGGCATCGGCAATGGTCTTGCCTTGCTCGGCACTGAGGACAACGGCGATGCGCTTGGAGTGTTCACGGATCAGCGCCTGCAGCTTGAGCATGATGCGCATGCGCGCGCCGATCGGCGTCAGCTTCCAGGTCTGGAAGGCGCGATGGGCAGCGTCGATGGCCGCGTTGACTTCATCGGCCGTGGCGAAGGGCACACGGGCCAGGACTTGTTGGGTCGCCGGGTTGACGATGTCTTGCCACTCGGTGGTCTTGGACTCGACCCATTCACCGTTGATCAACAGTTTGGCCTGTTTCACGGTGGTATCGGCAGACGTAAGCGATGCGTTCATTGTGGTCTCCAGATCTTGTAGTTATGCAGAGAGCCAAGGCGTGAAGCGCCTTGAGGATGAGGCGTTCGGACGATTTTTGGAGTATAGATGTGCAAACTTCCAATAAGAACCCACATAAAAGCCGGTCCAACATGCAAAAAAACATCACCTCCTTAGGGTCGCTGAACTGGGATGACCTGAAGTTTTTCCTCGAAGTGGCGCGCACCCGCAAGGCCAGCGTCGCCGCCAAGCGCCTGGCGGTGGACTACACCACCGTGTCGCGGCGCATCAACTCGCTGGAAGGCTCGTTGGGCACCCTGCTGTTCGAGAAATCCCGGACCAGCGGCTTCGTCCTGACCAACGAAGGCCAGCGTTTGCTGGGTTACGCCGAGTCCATCGAAAGCACCTTGCACATGGCCTGCGAGCAAGTCTCCGGCTCCGGCGTGGCGCTGTCGGGGCATGTGCGCATGGGTTGCACCGAAGGTTTCGGCAGCTTTTTCGTCACCCCGCAACTGAGCCACTTCGTCGATACCTACCCGGCGATCTCGGTGGATATCTTGCCCCTGCCCCACTTCATCAGCCTGTCCAAGCGCGAAGCCGACATCGTCATCGCCCTGGAGCGCCCGGAGCACGGGCCCTACGTGTGCTGCAAACTGTGCGACTACAAGTTGCAGCTGTACGCGACCCAGGACTACCTCGACCAACACCCACCCATCCGCCGCCCCGCCGACCTGGCCGACCATCCGTTTATCAGCTATGTGGATGACCTGGCGTTCAGCTCAGAGCTGCTGTACCTGGCCAATGTCGTCCCGGGCGCCAGCGCCAGCCTGCGCAGCACCAGCGTGATCGCGCAGTACGTAGCAGCGCAGCAGGGGCGTTCGCTGGCGATCTTGCCGTGCTTCCTGGCGGCGCAGGACTCGCGGCTGCTGCCGGTGTTGGGGGAGGAGATCAATATTACGCGGCAGTTCTGGATGTACTGCCGGGAGGATTTGCGCAAGTTGAAACGGATTACGTTGTTGTGGGATTACATCCGTGAGGTGACGGAGCAGAACCAGGGGCTTTTGATGGGCGAGACGCGAGAGATGGTGTTTGCCGACTGAACCGCTATCGCGGGCAAGCCCGCTCCCACAGGTGAGTAGCGGCGGGCGCAGAATTTTGGGACGACACAAAAACTGTAGGAGCTGGCTTGCCAGCGATCGCGCTGGGTCAATCGCTACATACCCGGCTGAACCACCGCCTTCGCGAGCAAGCCCGCTCCCACAGGTGAGTAGCGGCGGGCGCAGAATTTTGGGGCGACACAAAAAACTGTAGGAGCTGGCTTGCCAGCGATAGCGCTGGGTCAGTCAATACATACCCGACTGAACCACCGCCTTCGCGAGCAAGCCCGCTCCCACAGTTGAATGGCGTCGGGCGCAGAATTTTGGGGCGACACAAAAAACTGTAGGAGCTGGCTTGCCAGCGATAGCGCTGGGTCAGTCAATACATACCCGACTGAACCACCACCTTCGCGAGCAAGCCCGCTCCCACAGTTGAATGGCGTCGGGCGCAGAATTTTGGGGCGACACAAAAACTGTAGGAGCTGGCTTGCCAGCGATAGCGCTGGGTCAGTCAATACATACCCGGCTGAACCACCGCCTTCGCGGGCAAGCCCGCTCCCACAGTTGAGTGGCGTCGGGCGCAGAATTTTGGGGCGACACAAAAACTGTAGGAGCTGGCTTGCCAGCGATAGCGCTGGGTCAGTCAATACATACCCGGCTGAACCACCGCCTTCGCGAGCAAGCCCGCTCCCACAGGTGAGTAGCGTCGGGCGCAGTTTTGGGGCGACACAAAAAACTGTAGGAGCTGGCTTGCCAGCGATAGCGCTGGGTCAGTCAATACATACCCGGCTGAACCACCGCCTTCGCGAGCAAGCCCGCTCCCACAGTTTGGTTGCACAGTTAGGCCGAGCTGTCGGCTCAGTCGGCGATCACTACAATCGATACCCGGCGGTTCTCGGTACGGCCCGCGGCAGTGCTGTTGGAGGCCACCGGCTCGCTACTGCCCAGGCCACGCAGTTGCACGTTTTCCTCCTTCATACCCACGTCCACCAAGACCTTGCCCACGCTTTTCGCCCGGCGCAGGGACAGTTGCTGGTTGTAGGCTTCCTTGCCCGAAGCGTCGGTGTGCCCGTCTACGCGTACACGTTCGATGCCCACGCCGGTGAGGGCCTTGCCGATGCGTTCGACGATCTCGGTGCTGGGTTTGTTGAGCTTTTCGACGTCGCTGCCAAACAGCACTTTGCCCGACAGGCCAAACGCCCAGCCTTCGTCGGTCAGTTCGAAGCCTTGTTGCTTGAGCACCGCCACTTGCGCCGGTGTCAGGCCCTTGGGCGGGGCGGTCTGGCAGCCGCTCAGCGCCAGCAGCGCGATAAACAAGGTGATAAAGAGAACACGTGTGTTAGCAAACAAGGGATCAACTCCTGTGTTGAACGTTGGCAGCGGGGTGCTCCGACTCCGCCGTGTGCTGGCCGCCCTGGGAAAGGCGTTTGGCCTGGTACATCGCCGCATCGGCGGCATTGAGCAGGGCGCCGGGAGTGGCGCCATGATCGGGATAAACCGCGATACCGATACTGAGTGAGGTCAACACTTCGGTGTTGCCCGGCAGCGGGATGGGCTGGTCCATGCTGGCGATGATTTTGTCGGCGATGCGCTGGGCATCTTCAAGCTTGTGCAGGGGCGAGAGCAGGATGGCGAACTCATCGCCGCCCAGGCGCGCCACCAGGTCGCTCTCGCGCAGTTGCGCCCGTACGCGCGCGGCGACGGCCACCAGTACCGCGTCACCGGCGGCATGCCCGAAGTTGTCGTTGATGTCTTTGAAGCGGTCACTGTCGAGGAACAGCACCGCCACCCGTTCGTTGAGCTTGGCCGCACTGCGCAAGGCCCGGATCAGGCGGCCCTCGAAGAAGGCGCGGTTGGGCAGCCCGGTCAGGCTGTCATGGCTGGCCTGGTGGGCGAGGGTTTCGTTTTCACTTTGCAGGTGGGTTTGCCAGGCTTCAAGCTCGTCGAGCAGGGCATTGAAGTCATTGCCCAGGCTGTCGAGTTCGGCGATCTGTGCCGGCGGCACGCGGCGGTCGAAAGCCCGCTCGCTGCGCGCGGCGTGGGCGACGTCGGCCAGGCTGTGCAATGGGCCGGTGATGCCACGCAGCATGCGCCGCGCCAGGTAAATCGCGACCCAGCCACTCAAGGCGGTGCAGATAATGATCCCCGCCAGGCCGCTGAGCAAAAAGCGCAACAGGCTACCGCCGTGACCGCTCAACTCAACGGTGCCAATCTGCTTGCCTTGGTGCAGGATCGGCTGGCTGATGGCCTCTTCCAGCAACGTATGGGCCAGCTCCAGCTCGACCCTGGACAACATCCCGGTCTCCGGGCGCACCCAATGGGCCAGGGTTTTGCCATTAAGGTCCAGCACCCGGGCTTCGGCCACCTCTTCCGTGGAGGCAATCAACGCCAGGGCTTCGGTGGCCGCCACGCGGTCGTTGAACACCACCGCGGCTTCCACGGTGTAATTGATCGAGCGGGCGATCAGGTGCAGGTTGTGGTCGGCATATACCCGCAGGGCCAGCACGCCCAGCAGGGTCAGGGACACGCTGGCCATGGCGACCGCCAACAGCGCCACACTCAGGTGCCCGCGACCTAAGACCGAACGTAAAGTGGGGCGGCTTGTGGCGTTACGCAGCCTCATGGCTCCGGCGCTCGCCGGCGGGACAATTGCAACACGCTGGGATGAATGCGCACGCCGCTGCGGGCCACGGAGTCGAGGTTGACCTCGAACGACACCTGCTCATCGCCCACCCGCAGGCAGAACAGACTGCCCACGGTGCATTGGTCGCCACCTTCGCTGATGCTCAGCACCGGGCGGCCGATCAAGGCGGTGAACAAGTGGCTGCGTTCTTCAGTGGAGAGCTTGCCGATATACAGCGCGTCGCAGGCATTGACTATATTGGGGTTGTCCGCCAGCAGGCGCTGGACCACCACCGGCCGGCCTGTGGCCTGGGTTGTGCCCTTGACCAGGTCATCGGTGTATTGGGTCGGGCCCACGATGCACAAGCGCAGTTGGGTGGGTTCCACCGGCCAGCGGGCGTAGCTGAGAATCCCCAGTACCACCTGCGTGACGGCCTGGGCCCGCTGGTCGGCCGCACTGACAGTGGACGCCTGGGCAAAAGCCAGAGGCGTGACGAGGCACAGAACGGCCGATAGCAGCAATCGTCTCCAGCTCCAACTACGCTCTGCGGGCGAGACAGCCACGTTCATGCAGCGATTCTCTATGATCTTCTCGGGATGATGCCGCAACGATAGCATATTGGCGGAAACCCCATCGAGACGGGGCCTAGGTAGATCCCGCCATTTATTACGAAAAAACCGACATATCAGTCAGGTTTTTCCTACGCATCACACACCCAGCTCCAACATCAGCCCGCTCAACCGTTTCACTTTGCGCCGCACCGCTTCCTCGAATACTGCGCCACGGGTCTCGATCAAGCTGAAGCGGTCCTTGGCACGGGTGATGCCGGTGTAAATCAGCTCCTTGGTCAGTACCGGGTTCAGCGCATCCGGCAGGATCAAGGCAGTGTGGGCGAACTCCGAGCCCTGGGACTTGTGCACGGTCATGGCATAGACGGTTTCCACATCATTGAGGCGGCTGGGCAGTACAAAGCGCACCCCGCCCTGGCCATCGTTGCGCGGGAAGGCCACACGCAGCACCTGCGGCCCGCCGTCGCTTTCGGGCAGCTTCAAGGCGATACCGATGTCACCGTTCATCAAGCCCAGGCCGTAGTCGTTGCGGGTCATCAGGACCGGGCGGCCTTCGTACCATTGCTGGTCGCTGTCGATCAGCCGGGCCTTGAGCAGCGCGGCGGTGATGCGTTGGTTGAGGCCTTCGACGCCCCAGGGGCCCTTGCGCACCGCGCAGAGCAATTGGAAGGCATCGAAGGCTTGCAACAACTGGCGTGCCCAGTCGGTCCAGCGCGGGTCGTCGCGGGGTGTCTGGGCTGGCGGGCGCGTGGTGCGCAGCAGGTTCAGGTAGTAGCGATAGCCCTGGGCATCACCGCCTTGCCCATCCAGCACCAGGCGCTCCAGGGCGCGATCATGCTCGCCCTTGAGGCGCAGGCAAGACAGGTCGTGGCTGCCGGCATCCAGCAGTAGCCGGGCCTGTTCGGGGTTTTGCTGGTTGACCCAACGCGCCAGTTGGCCGATGCCACTGCCTTCGCCGAAACGCCGGGAATAGCGCAGCATCACCACCTGTTGCGCCAGCGGATGGCTGGCATCGAGGTCTTCCTGCAAGCCGCTGCCCGCCAGGCTCTCGCCGCTGACACTTTCCAGCCATTGGCGAGTGCCGGGGCTGTACCAGCCCGCTTCGGCATCGCGGCACAAATCGCCGAGTACCGCGCCGGCCTCCACCGAGGCCAACTGGTCCTTGTCCCCCAGCAGTACCAGGCGCGCATGGGGTGGCAAGGCATCTAGCAGGTTGGCCATCATTTCCAGGTCGATCATCGAGGCTTCATCGACCACCAGCACATCCAGCGGCAACAAGTTGCCCGCGTGATGGCGAAAATGCCGAGTGCCGGGGCGGCTGCCCAACAACCGGTGCACGGTGGTGACCTCGGTGGGGATTTTTTCGCGCACGGCCTCTGGCACTTGCAGCGAGCGTACTTGCTGGCTGATGGACTCGGTCAAGCGCGCCGCCGCCTTGCCGGTAGGTGCCGCCAGGCGGATGCGCAGGGCCGTGCCCTGCTCCACCGCGGGCGCTTGCAGCAAGGCCAACAAACGCACCACGGTGGTGGTCTTGCCGGTGCCGGGGCCGCCGGTGACGATGCTGAACGCGCCACGCGTGGCCAGGGCACAGGCGAGTTTCTGCCAGTCGACCACGCCATCCGGTGGCGGCTGCTGGAACAGGCCATTCAAGCGCTGGGGCAGGTCCGCCGAGACCGCTTCCTGCGCGGCAAGACGCTGGCGCAGGGCGCTGTCGATGCGCCGCTCATAGGTCCAGTAACGCCGCAGGTACAGGCGCTTGCCCGACAACACCAAAGGCCGGCTCTGCGCCGCCACACTGCCATCCACGGCCAGCGCCACCAGCGGGCTTGCGGCCAGGGCCTGGCACCAATGGTCACCGTCCAGGCCATCGAGCAGTTGCGAGGGCAGCATCACGCCACTGGAAAGATCACCTTCAGGGGGCAACGACAGGGCGAAATCCGGGGCATTCAGGGTCTCGAACAAATCCAGGCACACATGGCCGTGGCCCAGTTGGTGACTGGTCAGGGCGGCGGCCAGCAGCACCAGGGGGTCGGCCTGTGGGTCGAGCTCATGGAGAAAGCCGACGAACGCCTTGTCCAGCGCCCGCAGCCAGCCGCGCTCGACCCAGCGCTCCAGCAGGTGCATCAGGTCGTCAGCGCGATCCAGCGGTGCCAGTGCCTCCAGCGGCATTGTCGAGAGGCTCATAGCAGGACTCCTTGTTCCCAGGCCGGTTCGACCTTGGGCGGTTGCGGCTTGCCCTGGAACAGCAAGTCCAGGCGTTCGATCAGCTCCCGAGGCGGCCGGGTGAAGTACGCGCCCTGGCTCGCGGCTTGGCTACCGCGCAGGAACAGGTAGAGCGCGCCGCCCACATGCCGGTCGTAATCGTAATCGGGCAGCCGCGCCTTGAGCTGGCGATGCAGGGCCAGCAGGTAGAGGACGTATTGCAGGTCATAACGATGGTCGAGAATCGACTGTTCCATGGCCTCGCGGGTGTAGGCCGCGTCGTCGGCACCGAGCCAGTTGGATTTGTAGTCCGCCACGTAGTAGCGGCCGTCGTGCTCGAAGGTCAGGTCGATAAAGCCCTTGAACATGCCGTTGAGCAATACCGGCTCGGCGGCGACCCGCGACACGCCGTCATGGGTGTACTGGCAGACCAGTTGGTCGAGGGCAAGCACATCGACTTTGTGGCTGGCGAACCAGAACTCCATTTCGATCTGGTAGTGCTGCAGGTCGCTCAGGCTCATCGCTGCCTGCCCATGGCCCAGGCCCAGCGGCACTTGCAACAGGTGCCCGAGCCAGCCGCTGAGGGTGCCGATCCAGCCTTCCCAGCCGCGTCGGTTGCAGCGCCGGGCGACGGCATCTTCGATGGCTTCGCCGGTTACGTTGAAGCCTTCGTTGCCGGCCCACTCCAACAGGCCGTGGAGAAAGGTCCCGGGGTTGGGGCCCCGTGGGAAACGGTGAATATCCCCGCCAGACGCGGCGACTTCGCGCGGTGCATCCGGGTCCAGGCGTTCGTCGTCGAACAGCTTTTGGGCTTGTGGGCTTTCCGGGGCTTCCAGGCTGGCGGCGCTCATGCTTTCGCCGATGCGCAGGGCGCTGTAGGAAGCAATCCACCAGTTTTCCGCCGCCTTGCGCTTGGGCAGGAGCGGCGCGAGCAAGGTCGCGTCATTGCGCGGTGGCTGGTAAGTGTTGCTGTCGGCTTGGGGCATTTGCCCGTAGGCAATTGCCGCGCAGCCGTCCTGCACATCCATCAACCAACGGGCCAGGGCTGCGGACTCACCCAGGGGCGCGCCGCCACCCAGCAGATAGCCCAGGGCCGAGAGGTGCAGCACCGAACTGTTGTTATTGCCGCGCTTGAGGTCGGCCACGCCGAGCCAACAGGCATGTTTGGCCCGAGTCAGCGCCACGTAGAACAGACGCAGGTCTTCGGCCAGGCGCTCGTCATCGGCCTGGGCGATCAGTTCGGCGGTGGGTTTGAGGCTGACCTGGGACTTGCCGTTGGCATCGTGGTAATGCAGCGGCAGGCGGCTGCCGTCGACCGGCTTGGCCGAGCAGATAAACGGCAGGAAAACCAGGTCGTATTCCAGGCCCTTGGACTTGTGGATGGTCACCACCTTGACCAGTTGCTCATCGCTTTCCAGGCGCAGGATCTGCTCTTCGCCGGCCTGGCCCGAGAGCGCCAGGTGCTCTGCAAGATGGCGGATCAGCGCTTGTTCGCCGTCCAGTTCTGCAGCGGCCTGTTGCAGCAATTCGCACAGGTGCAGCAGGTTGGTCAGCACCCGTACGCCATCGCTGCGGGCGATCAGGGTTTGCGGCAATTTGAAGTCATGCAGCAGGCGCCGCAGCATCGGCAACACGCCCTGGGTGCGCCAGATCACGCGGTAGTCGCGAAACTGCATGACGCGCTGCTCCCAGGCCAGTTCGTCCTGGTTCAGTTGCTCCAGCTGGGGCAGCGACAAGTTAAGGGTGACGCAGGCCAGGGCCGCGCGTAGCGGGCGCTCGACATCCGGTTCGGCGCAGGCCTTGAGCCAGGCGAGCAGGTCGTGGGCTTCCTGGGATGCGAACACCGAATCCTTATCGGACAGGTACACACTGCGCACACCGCGCGCGGCCAGTTCGCCGCGTACGGCCTGGGCTTCCTTGCCGTCACGCACAAGGATGGCGATGTTCGACGGTTGCACGGGGGTAAAGTCCGTCCCCTTGATAAACCCCGCCGTGCCCTGCTGGCCACCATTGAGCAACGCGACAATCTGGCTGGCGCACGCGCCGGCCAATTGCTGGCGATACAGCACATTGGAGATCGGCTGGTCAGTGGCCAGGTGCCAGATATTCAAGGCCGGCAGTGTATGTCCATCGACCTGCAACTGCTCTTTGCGGCCCTGGGACGAGACCGGTAGGAAAGGCACCGGGTTGTCGCCGTCGGGCGTACTAAACAGAAACGCCCCACGCCCGGTTTCCGCACGCTCGAACACATGGTTGACCGCCTCGACCATGGCATGGCTGGAGCGAAAGTTGGTGCCCAGGGTATGCAAGCGCCCGGCGGTGGCCTGGCGGGCGCGCAAGTAGGTGTAGATATCGGCGCCGCGAAACGCGTAGATCGCCTGCTTGGGGTCGCCGATCAGGAACAGGCCGCTGTGCGGGTTGTTGTCTTCGATGCGGTAGATGCTTTCGAAGATCCGGTACTGCACCGGGTCGGTGTCCTGGAATTCGTCGATCAGGGCCACCGGGAATTGCTCGCGGATCACACTCGCCAGGCGCTCGCCCCCCTCGGCTTGCAGGGCGGTGTCCAGGCGGATGAGCATGTCGTCAAAACCCATCTCGGCGCGCCGGCGCTTCTCTTCCTCAAAACGTTTACCGACCCAGGCGGCCGCGTGTTGCAGCACCGCCGCGTCGGGCGTGGGCAAGGCGTCGAGGCTGGCTTTGAGGCCCGCCATGGCATCCAGGCCGGGGTGATGGGGTACATCGCCCTTCCAGGCTTCAGCCATGCCATCGGGGGTCAGGCGCGTGAAACCGGTGCCGATATCCAGTTGCTCCAGGGTTTCGTCGGCAGCCCAGGCGCTGATTTTCTCGAACCAGGGCTCGAAATAACGAGCCTGCATCTTGCGCCCGTCCACCGCCTTGGCGGCGACGGCTTGCAGGCAGATTTCGCGCAACTCGGCGGCCCATTCCTGCCAAGGGGCCTTGAGCGCCACCAGGGCTTCGCGGCGTTCGTGCAGGCAGGTCTCGATCAGTTCGGCGGGCTCGCGCGGATCGTCAGCGGGGCGCTCGCTGCCAAACAGCGCACGCACTCGGGGCATCAGCGCCGCAGGGCCGCCCCAGTTGCTGCGGACCCAGTTCAGCGCATCGCCGTGCATCGGGTAGCAGAACAGGCGCCAGTAGTCGCGCAACACTTCGCCGAGCAAATCGCTGTGGTCGGTTTCCAGGGTCTGGGTAAACAGGCTGCCACTGTCGAACGCGTGTTCGCGCAGCATGCGCTGGCACCAACTGTGGATGGTCGAGACGGCGGCCTCGTCCATCCATTGCGCGGCGATATCCAGGCGGTTGGCGCAGCCAGGCCATTGCTCGGCGCTGTACTGAGCGCGCAGCTCGGCGATCAAGGCGTCGGGCTGCTCGATTTCGTCACGAAAAAAGCGCGCCGCTTGGGCCAGGCGGGTGCGGATGCGTTCGCGCAGCTCTTTGGTGGCAGCATCGGTGAAGGTCACTACGAGGATCTGCGGCGGCAGCAATTCGCGACCAAAACCCGCCTCGTCGCCGCCGTGGCCCAGTACCAGGCGCAGGTACAGCGCGGAGATGGTGAAGGTCTTGCCGGTGCCGGCGCTGGCTTCGATCAGTTGGCTGCCACGCAGGGGGAAGGCCAGGGCCAGGGGTTTGATGGCACTCATGGACGGGCCTCCTCGCTGGTCAGTGATCGCCAGGGTGCGGTTATCAAGGGGCGATACAGGGTTTCAGCCCAGCCTTCGAAATCTTCGCTGGCGACCAGGGCCGCGTAGTCGGGGAACTGCCGGGTGAGGGCCGGGCTTTCACGGCGCTCGCCGTCGCTGGTGATGCCATCGCCTTCGTAGGCTTTAAGGGCGGCGGCCTGGGCTTTATCCGGATCAGTCTGGCCGAGCCAGGCAAACGCCGTCTTGACCGCGACCGGCAGCGGCTCACTCATGCCGGCCTGCCAGGCCAATAACAGATTACCGAGCACATCCTGGGCAAGGTTTTGCTCCAGGGGTGCCAGCAAGAGTGTGTCATCACTCGCCACCAACCCTGTGCTCAACGGCAAGCCGCAGGCACAGGCCACCAGGTGATTGACCCATGGGCGGATCAAGCGATGCCACTTGCGGGTCTTGATCGAGCCGATGCTGTTGGGGATGGTGGTCACGCTGAGCAAGCCGCCATCACTGCGCCGGTGCAAGCCGCTGATCCAGCCGTCGAGCGCAATCCCATGGTGCGCGAAGCTGACGGGCTCTGCGGTGTTGTGTGGCGTGGGCCAGAGAGCCAGGAGTTGCTGGTAGCGTTGCAGCAAGTCAGGCAAGGGTTCGATCAGTTCGTTGCGCAGGCACTCGCCGAAGCCGACCATGGGCAACAGGCCACTGCCTTGAAGACGTTGTGCCTGTGCCTCCAGGGCTTGCTCCAGATGATCCGGGTCGGTCAGCGCGGCGGCGAGCAGGCTGTCGCTCAAGGTGTAGCGCTGCAGGGCGTCGAGGACGAAGGGTTCTTCATCGGCCAGGGGCACTTCGGCAGCTTCGAAAAACACTTTCAGGCGCTGGCTAAAGAAATGCCTGACAGGGTTGCGCAAGAAGTCCTGCAACTGGCCCAGGCTCAAGGGCTCTTCCTGGATGTAGGCTGCCAGGCGCGCTGTTTCGCGGGCTTCGTCCTGGGCTTCGTGCAGTAGCTGCCATTCGCGGGCGTAGCTGAACAGAGGGTCACCCTCGTGGAAGTAACGCGCACTGAAGGGTTGCAACGGATGCTCTTGGGTCATCGCCTCCAGCAGTGGTTGCTCCTGGGCGTGCTGCCAGCCGCTGGCGAGGTGATCGCGCAGTTGACCGATCAGCACGGACGCCGGGCGCTCGCTGTTATCGCGGATGCTGCGGCCGACCCAACTGATGTAGAGCTGGTCGCGTGCGGAAAGCAGGGCTTCGAGCAGCAGGTATCGGTCGTCTTCACGCCGGGAGCGGTCGCCGGGGCGGTAGTCGCTGCCCATCAGGTCGAAATCCAGCGGCGGTTGCGCACGCGGATAGTCGCCGTCGTTCATGCCCAGCAGGCACACCAGCTTGAAGGGGATGGCGCGCATCGGCATCAGGGTGCAGAAATTCACGGCGCCGGCGAGAAAGCGCTGGGACAGGCGACCCTGGTCGAGGCCGGCAAGCCATGCTTCACGGACGACAGTCAGCGGTAACTCATCGCACAGGCCGACGGACTCGCAGGTTTCCAGCCAGTCTTCCCGCAGTTGCTCGAGTTGGCCCAGCAGATAGTCGTCGTGTTCATTGCTGGCCAGGAAGAAGCGTTGCATCAGGCCTTGCAGGCGTGCACCCCAAGCGTGCGGGGTCGCGGGTTGTGACAGCGCTTGATGTGCAGCGTGCAATGCGTCAAGCAAGGCGACCAGTGGGCCGATCAGCGCCGCGTCGAGGCCGCCGATTTCGTCATAGGGCTCAATGCCATCGCAGGCAGCCCCACTGCCGACGGCGTAGCCCAGCAGCATGCGGCGCAGGCCGAAACGCCAGCTATTCTGCTCCAGCGCACTCGGCAAGCCCAGGCCGGCGCGTTGTTCGGCATCGAGCCCCCAGCGGATGCCCGCGCCTTCGATCCACCGGTGCAGTGTGGGCAGGTCGCGCTCCTGGATCGCGAAACGTTCGCGCAAGGCGGGGACGTCCAGCAAATCAAGGATCTCGCTGACCGGGAAACGGCTGTCCGGGAGTTTCAGCAGGTGCTCGACGGCGATCAACAGCGGGTCGCGGCCCCGTTGGCCCTGGTCCGTCAGGGTGAAGGGGATGAATCGTGGGTCTTTCTTGTCCAACTGGCCGAACACCGCGCGTATATGCGGTGCATAGCTGTCAACGTCCGGGACCATGACGATAACGTCGCGGGGGCGCAACGTGGGGTCCGCGCTGAAGCGCTGGAGCAGTTGGTCGTGGAGGATTTCCACTTCGCGCTGGGCGCTGTGGGCGATGTGGAAGCGAATCGAAGTGTCATGCTGCAGATCAACGGCAGGCCAGCGCTCACGGGTTTCGGGGAGCGGGCGCAGTTCGAGGATATCGTCCTGTAACTGGTTGAGGATGGTGGTCGGTTCGCTGTCGCTGAACAGGTCGATGCGCCCGTCACGGAAGGCCGAACGGTAGCTGTTGGGGTCGTCGTAGCTGTCCAGCAGGTTGATGTAGTCGCGACCTTGCTTGCCCCAGGCGGCCAGCAAGGGGTGGGCATGCTGGTGCAAGGTTTGCGGGTCGATGGTGACGGGCATCCCGGTCTTGCGCGCCTGGCGTTTGTATTCGTTTCGCAGTAGGTCTTTGTCGGCAACGATGTCGGACCAATGGTGACGGCAAGGGTTGTGTACGCAGAGCAACACCTGGCTGAAACGGGCCAGGCCGGCCAATGCTTCAAGGGCCTGGGCTGGCAGGGAGGATATGCCAAACACGATGACTCGCGACGGTAGGCCTTGCGGGGCGGCATCCAGGTTGTTGATGCGTTCGATAAAACGCTGGTGGACCCCGGCACGGCTCTGCGCCATGCCTTGCTCGCCAACGTCCAGCAGCAACGCCCGCCATAACTCGGCCTGCCAGCAGTTGGCCGGGCTCAGGGGCTTGGCTTCGCCTCGGCCATTGCGCAGTTGGTGGCGACCAGCGGCCCAGTCTTCCAGCCAGTCCGCACGGTAGACCTGGTATTGGTCGAACAGGTCGGCCAGGCGTTCCGCCAGTTGGTAGCGTTTACGCAGGTCGGTGTCGTGGGTGAGGAAACGTTGCAGGGGCTCGAAGTGCGGCTGGTCGATCAACTCGGGCAACAGGCGCATAAGGCGCCAGGTCAGTGGGGCTTTATCCAGCAGGGATTTGACCGGGATTTCGTCACGGCCCAAAACCATGCGATAGAGCTGCCACATAAAGCTGCCGGGCAGTTGCACGTCGATTGCAGCGGCGATGCCGCAACCACCCATGTCGTCTTCTTCCGGGTCTTCGGCAAGAGCCAGCTTGAGCCATTGCGCGATGCCGTTGCTTTGTACCAGGGCGATTTCGTTTTCCAGGGGAGCCAGCGGATAACGACGCATCCAACTGACAACCAGGCTGCGCAGTTCATCCAGGCGATTGCCGTGGACGACCATGAATCCAGCGCTGAGGGACGTTGCATCCGGCATAACGGCTTCCTTGGGAAAAGCAAAATCGAGGGTGGGACTTTAGCATTGAAGGGCGTTATGGACAGAGTTGGACGACGTGCCAAATCGCCTCAGCGCCTTTTCGACCGCCCAAAACAAAACCCCAACTGCTTTCGCAATTGGGGTTTCGGAATTTAATCTTGACGATGACCTACTCTCACATGGGGAAACCCCACACTACCATCGGCGATGCATCGTTTCACTGC
>NZ_JAAQWN010000012.1 GCF_012985465.1 Pseudomonas sp. WS 5079 | reverse complement strand
CATGGCCGTGTCGCGGCTACCCCGGCATCCATGCCGGGGTGCCCACTGCGCAATACCTGCCTGCGGCCATCGTGGTTTAACGGGGCGCCTGAGATCAAAAGCCAGATCAAAAACAGAGCAACAGCAAAGCCAGAGCGCGAAGCTGCATTCCCCTGTAGGAGCTGGCTTGCCTGCGATGGCGGTGTATCAGCCAATACATTTATCGACTGATACACCGTCATCGCAGGCAAGCCAGCTCCTACAGAGTCCGCGCACGCTTCGATGATCAGGTCGGCTGTCAGGCCGCCTCGCTTTGCTTTTGATCTTAGGCGCCCCGTTAAACCACGCTGGCCGTCAGGGCGGAACCCCAAGTGGCCATGACCGCAGCAATGGATATGTACACAAACCCAATAAGCTAAAGAGGTGTGTAGATACCTATGCCCCGATGGCGGTATATCAGTCACCGCCTGTATTGCCTGTCCCCCTGCTATCGCGGGCAAGCCCGCTCCCACACACGCTCATCCCACAGTCAGCGGGGGCCTGGGTTCAGGGCTTTTTCCAGGCGCTTGGCCCGGGCGCTGGCGGCGAGGTCCAGCACGGCTTGGTCGCGCTGCCACATGGCGGCCCACGCCCCTTGAGCCATCGCTTGATTGACCTGCGGCTTTAGCGCTTCGAACTGCGCAAACAATCCTCCCAACAACACATGCCCCGCCGCCGATGCGCTGGGCTGGCGAATGACCTCGGCGCAGCCGGCCAGCAGCGCCAATAACTGCAGGCGCAGGGCCTGGGGCCAGTCGCACTCCTGGCCGATGCCATGTAGCCAGGCGGTCATCGCGCTCAGTACATAGCTGTCCTCCAGGGTGCGGAAGGGTTTGACGTAATCGTCCCAACCATCCCCCGGCAAGCGCTCGCAGGCGGCGTGGTCGAGGTGGACGCGGCCGTGGCTGATGTCGGGCATCAAGGCGATCGCGGGCAAGGGTTCTACGCGTACGCCGGGCTCGCCGGCCAGCACCACGGCCAGGGTCAGGCGTGGCTTTTCATCGGCGGCCTCGCAACGGGCGGCGATCAACAGCCAGTCGGCCGCATCGCCGGCGGTGACGAAGTCTTTGCGCCCGCTCAGGCGCAGGTCGTCCAGGCGCGTTTGCATGTCCAGCGGGCGCAGGCTGCGCTGTTCGGTCGCACACAAGGCGCCCAGGCTGTGGGGCGCGCTGGGCCATAACGCGCGCAACGCCGCTTGATAGCCCACCAGGAACGCCAGGCCGGGCGTGGCCATCAGCCGCGCGCCCTGGGTCGCCAACTCAAAGGGCGCTACCTGCCCCAGGCGTTGCAATAAAACGCTGTAGCCCTCGGCCAGGTTGGCGTGGACGGGCAGTCGGTCGGGTCGATCGAGCAAAGCGTGCCAGGGCATGGAGGGCTCCTTGGGGGCTGTCATCTAAGCGTCACCGTAGATTCATGGAGATGACACCGGGGGTACATAGCCTGACTTTGCACAACAAAGTCGACTGGCCGCAACCCTGGCCGGCACCTGGAGACTCGCCATGACTCAGATCGCCCGCATCAGTGACACCGGCAATGAACGCCGTCTGCAAGCCGAACGCCTGATCGGCGCCCAGGCTTTGCAGGAAGCCCAGGCCTTGCGTTTCAGCGTTTTCAGCGGCGAGTTCAATGCCAAGCTCAAAGGCGCAGAACTGGGCTTGGACATGGATGACTATGATGTTCACTGCAGCCACATTGGCGTACGGGACTTGAACACCGGGCGACTGGTTGCCACCACCCGGCTGCTGGATCACCAGGCGGCCAGCACCCTGGGCCGGTTCTACAGCGAAGAAGAATTCAGCCTCCACGGCCTGTTGCATTTGCAGGGGCCGATCCTGGAAATCGGCCGTACCTGTGTCGACCCGGCCTACCGCAACGGCGGCACTATCGCGGTGCTGTGGGGCGAGTTGGCCGAAGTCCTCAACCAGGGCGGCTACAGCTACCTGATGGGCTGCGCGAGCATCCCGATGCATGACGGTGGCATCCAGGCCCACGCAATCATGCAGCGCCTGCGCGAACGCTACCTGTGCAACGAACACCTGCGCGCCGAGCCGAAAAAGCCCCTGCCGAGCCTGGATTTGCCATCCAACGTCATCGCCGAAATGCCGCCGCTGCTCAAGGCCTACATGCGCCTGGGCGCGAAGATCTGCGGCGAGCCGTGCTGGGACGAGGATTTCCAGGTGGCCGACGTGTTCATCCTGCTCAAGCGCGACGAGTTGTGCCCGCGTTATGCCCGTCACTTCAAGGCGGCCATGTGATGGGCCGCCTGCGGGTCTACGGGCGGATCGCCCGCGTGCTGTTGGTGGTGGCGCTGGGCTTGAGCATGGCCGGGGTGTTTGGCCTGTTCGAACGCTTGGGCGTGGCCAATTCCATGGTGCGGCGCCAGCGCTGGTCGCGGTTTTTCATGGCGCGCCTGAGCAATGCCCTGCCCTTTCGCGTGAGCGTGCACGGTGAGTTGCCGCAACAGCCGATGCTGTGGGTCAGCAACCATGTGTCCTGGACCGATATCCCGCTGCTGGGGATGGTGGCGCCGCTGTCGTTCCTGTCCAAGGCCGAAGTGCGCACCTGGCCAGTGGCTGGTTGGTTGGCCGCCAAGGCCGGCAGCCTGTTTATCCGCCGGGGCTCGGGGGACAGCCAATTGATCCGCAAGCAGATGACCCGGCATCTAGAGCAAAAACACCCGCTGCTGATGTTCCCCGAAGGCACCACCACTGATGGCCGCAGCCTGCGCACCTTTCATGGCCGGCTGCTGGCCAGTGCGATTGATGCCGATGTGGCGCTGCAACCAGTGGCGATCCGCTATCTGCGCGATGGGCAGATTGATCCGCTCGCGCCGTTTATTGGTGACGATGATTTGCTCTCGCACCTGATGCGTCTGTTTGGCAACGATCAGGGCGACGTTGAGATTCATCTGCTCAAACCCATTGCCTGCGCCGGGCAGGAGCGTGCGGCGCTGGCGTACCAGGCGCAGCAGGCGGTGCAGAAGGCGTTGTTTGGAGCGGTGCCGCAAAGCGAGCAAGTGCCGGTTCGGCCGGCGTACGCGGCCTGAGGCAAACACGCAAAAAATGTAGGCGCTGGCTTGCCTGCGATAGCAGTGGCGACTGATACACCGCTATCGCAGGCAAGCCAGCTCCCACATTAGATCGGCGTGGATATTTGACTATCTGCATAGGCCTGCAACTGGGGATAGAACACCCGGAAATCCTCGCTCAACGGCTCATACAGCACCCGCAGTTCCTGCATCGCCCGGTCCAGTTCCTGAGGTTGGCTCAGGCGCCGGGCAATCCCCCGCAGTACGTGCTCCATTACCGCGAACTCGCGGTAAGAACCCAGCCAGTCATCGGCCGCCATATACGGTGCAATCTGCGCCAGGCGCCCTGGCAGCTGCGGTTCGGCCGCCAGCACCCGGTACACCTGGGAGGTAAAGCGTTCCAGCGGCTGGTCGGCATACTGTGCCCAATCGCGCGCCAGGCAATGGTCGAAGAACACGTCGAGGACGATCCCCGCATAGCGGCGCCGGGTCAGGGTGAACCGTGACAACGCCTGCCCGACCAACGGGTGGCTGTCGGTGAAACGGTCAATGGAGCGATGCAGCTGGATCGCCGCCTCGATTTGCGGGTGGTACTGGCCCTGCAGGCGGCCTTTGACGAAATCGCCATAGAGGCTGCCCAGCAGTTGTGCAGGAAGTTGGCCGCCGAGGTGTAGATGTGCGAGATAATTCATGACGCGCAGTTTAGCACTGCCGCCAACGTATCGTTATAACCCGATATACCGATTTATCTGGTAACAAGATCAAAATCGTATTGGTATATCGGGATATAGCGATTTAAAGTTCGCCTCATCGCGATATAACGTTTTACCCACACCGAGCCCTGCCATGTCCATTGACCTCGACGAAATAATAAAAGCCCTGGCACACCCAGTACGGCGAGACATTCTCAACTGGCTGAAAGACCCGAAAGTGCAGTTCCCCGAACAAGTGCACAACCACGAGTACGGCATCTGCGCCGGCCAGATCGATCAACGCTGCGGCCTGTCGCAGTCTACCGTCTCGGCGCACCTGGCCACCCTGCAACGGGCGAGCTTGATCAGCAGCCAGAAAGCCGGGCAGTGGCACTTTTTCCGCCGCAATGAAGACGTGATCCAAGCGTTTATCCAAGCCATCACCGAAGAACTCAGCCCACCGCTGTAAAGGACCCCACAATGCCTCTCTCGCTACTCATACTGGCCTTAAGCGCCTTCGCCATCGGTACCACCGAATTCGTCATCATGGGCCTGTTGCCCGATGTGGCGGCCGACCTCGGTGTGTCGATTCCAGGCGCCGGCTGGCTGGTGACCGGCTATGCCCTGGGCGTGGCCATCGGTGCACCTTTCATGGCACTGGCCACCGCCAAGCTGCCGCGCAAGGCTGCCCTGGTAGCGCTGATGGGCATTTTCATCATCGGCAACCTGCTCTGCGCCCTGGCCAGTGACTACAACGTGCTGATGTTTGCCCGTGTAGTGACCGCGCTGTGCCACGGCGCCTTCTTCGGCATCGGCTCGGTGGTGGCCGCCAACCTGGTGCCGGCCAACAAGCGTGCTTCGGCGGTGGCCCTGATGTTTACCGGCCTGACCCTGGCCAATGTGCTCGGCGTGCCCCTGGGCACCGCGCTGGGCCAGGAAGCCGGCTGGCGCTCGACCTTCTGGGCGGTGACGGTGATTGGTGTGATTGCGCTGATCGGCCTGATCCGCTTCCTGCCGGCCAAGCGTGATGAAGAGAAACTCGATATGCGCGCCGAACTGGCGGCCCTCAAGGGTGCCGGGATCTGGTTGTCGCTGAGCATGACCGCGCTGTTTGCCGCGTCGATGTTCACCCTCTTCACCTACGTCGCACCGCTGCTCGGCGATGTCACCGGCATCTCGCCCAAGGGTGTGACCTGGACCCTGCTGCTGATCGGCCTGGGCCTGACCGTGGGCAACATCATCGGTGGCAAGCTGGCGGACAAGCGCCTGGCGGCCACCCTGATCGGCGTGTTCATCAGCATGGCCGTGGTGTCCACCGCACTGACCTGGACCAGCGTCGCCATCATCCCCACCGAAATCACCTTGTTCCTCTGGGCCACCGCGTCGTTTGCCGCCGTGCCGGCATTGCAGATCAACGTGGTGACCTTCGGCAAGGCCGCGCCCAACCTGGTGTCGACCCTCAATATCGGCGCGTTCAACATCGGCAACGCCCTGGGCGCCTGGGTTGGCGGCAGTGTGATTGCCCATGGTTTCGGCCTGACCAGCGTGCCGTTGGCGGCTGCGGCCCTGGCGATCCTGGCGCTGCTGGTCACGCTGATCACGTTCCGCCAGAGCGGCGATGCCGACCTGGCCCCCGCCACTAATTAACCACTTAGAACAGACGAGTGTTTGCGATGACGACTATTTTCGATCCAATCAAACTGGGTGATGTGCAGCTGTCGAACCGCATCATCATGGCGCCGCTGACCCGCTGCCGTGCCGATGCCGGCCGCGTGCCGAATGCGCTGATGGCTGAATACTATGTGCAGCGGGCCTCTGCCGGGCTGATCCTCAGCGAGGCCACCTCGGTGACGCCGATGGGCGTGGGCTACCCGGACACCCCGGGCATCTGGTCCAACGACCAGGTGCGCGGCTGGACCAACATCACCAAGGCCGTGCACGGCGCCGGCGGCAAGATCTTCCTGCAACTGTGGCATGTGGGGCGGATCTCCCACCCGTCGTACCTGAACGGCGAGACCCCGGTAGCACCGAGCGCCATCCAGCCTGCCGGCCACGTCAGCCTGGTGCGCCCGCTGGCCGACTATCCGGCCCCACGCGCCCTGGAAACCGCAGAAATCGCCGATATCGTCGACGCTTACCGCGTGGGTGCCGAGAACGCCAAGGCCGCCGGCTTTGACGGGGTACAAGTGCATGGGGCCAATGGCTACCTGCTCGACCAGTTCCTGCAAAGCAGCACCAACCAGCGCACCGACGAGTACGGCGGCTCTGTGGAAAATCGCGCACGGCTGTTGCTGGAAGTGACCGATGCAGTGATCGAGGTCTGGGGCGCTGGCCGTGTGGGGATGCATTTGTCGCCACGGGCCGACCTCCATGACATGGGCGATGCCAACCTGGCAGAAACCTTTACCTACGTCGCCCGTGAATTGGGCAAGCGTGGCATCGCCTTTATCAGCGCCCGCGAGAAAGACGCCGACGACAGCCTGGGCCCGCACTTGAAAGCTGCGTTCGGTGGCCCGTTTATCGCCAACGAGCGCTTCACCAAGGACAGCGCCAATGCCTGGCTGGCAGCGGGCAAGGCCGATGCGGTAGCCTTCGGCGTTCCGTTTATCGCCAACCCGGACCTGCCGGCGCGCCTCAAAGCCGATACACCGCTGAACGAAGCCATTGCGCAAACCTTCTACACCCCAGGCCCGGTCGGCTATATCGACTACCCGACCCTGGCGCTCTGACCCGCAACAACGCAAAAGCCCCGGCTCACAAGAGCCGGGGCTTTTTATTGGATCTTCAAAACACCGCTGCCCAATGTAGGAGCGGGCTTGCCCGCGATAGCGGTGGGCCAGCCAGCACATCACTTAGAGACAGTTCGCTCCCGCAGGTTCGGTAACATTCCTTCACAGCAATGCAACAATATCGCTACAAAATACTTAGCCGGCTACCTTTCAACCTGGCGCCAGCGCGTATATAAAGTCACCCCACAAATAAGCCGGAAGGACGATTGACCGTCCTTGGGCTTTACTATTGACACAAACAGACGTAATTACGCATTTTGTATCAATTGCGCAGGCTGGGGCTCAAGCGCAGCATGTCCAGCCCAATATCCACCAGGCGCTCGGCCTGCTGATACAGCTCGAAACTGTCAGGCACCAGGAGCCACTGGCCAACAAGCCCGTTGATGTAGGCATGAATGCATACCGCCCCACGAGCGGTGTCGAGGTTTTCCGGAAGTTGCCCGCGGTGGACTGCATTGCGCAACGTCAGGCCGATACGCAGGTTGCACTCAAGGCTATGGGTCTGGCGTTGACGGCGCATGTCGCACATTTCGTCGGTAAATTCGCACTTATGGAACAGGATCTCATTAATGCGCCGAGTCTTCGGGTCCAGGGCCACCTGATGAAAAAGATGGATCAGCAGCTTGCGCATGCAGCCCAGCGGATCTACCTCATCCTCGCTTTCACTGGCCCTGGCCAATTCGTCCAGGGGTTCGTGCAGCGTGTCGAGCAGTGCCTGCAACAGGTCCGACTTGTTGCTGAAGTGCCAATAGATCGCGCCCCGCGTCACACCCGCCCGCGCCGCGATATCCGCCAGCGTAGTGCGCGCAACACCGCGCTCATAAAAGGCTTGCTCGGCGGCTTCAAGTATCTGGCTGCGCGTTTCCTGAGCTTCCTCTTTGGTACGACGAACCATGGCAGTAACACCTCAATCAGGACACGGGCGGTGGTGGATAACCACCTTCTGAATAATTATGGGACGACGCCTTCATGGGCATCGAACGTACTAGAATCGAGGCTTTGGGCATTGCTTTGTAAGGAATCCGCGAAGCCTGTCAAGAGTTTACAAACAACCATGAACGTAAGTATATTGCCTAGCAAGCTACTTATCTACTCACTGTCTGTTTTTTACCCTTCCACACTTCTTGTGCGCATCAAGCGCGCCTGACCCGAGGATCTTCATGCAACTTAAGCCAGCTGTTACCGCTCTGGTCACTGCCGTCGCCCTGGCATCGCTGCTCAGCGGATGTAAAAAGGAAGAAGCGGCGCCGCCCGCTCAAACCCCTCAGGTCGGCGTGGTCACCCTTCAACCTCAAGCCTATACCCTGACCTCCGAATTGCCGGGCCGCACCACTGCGTTCCGCATCGCGGAAGTCCGCCCCCAGGTCAATGGCATCATTCTCAAGCGCCTATTCAAGGAAGGCGGCGACGTCAAGGAAGGCCAGCAGCTCTATCAGATCGATCCGTCGGTGTATGAGGCGACCCTGAAAAGCGCCCAGGCCAACCTGCAACAGACCAAGTCGATTGCCGACCGCTACAAACAACTGGTCAACGAGCAGGCGGTCAGCCGCCAGGAATACGACACCGCCGTATCCAACCGCATGACTTCCGAAGCCAACCTGCAGACGGCTCAGATCAACGTGCGCTACACCAAGGTGTTCGCCCCGATCTCCGGGCGTATCGGGCGTTCCTCGGTCACCGAAGGCGCATTGGTCAGCAATGGCCAGGCAGACGCCATGGCCGTGATCCAGCAACTGGACCCGATCTACGTCGACGTCACGCAATCCTCCGCCGAGATGCTGAAACTGCGTCGCGACCTGGAAAGCGGCCAACTGCAGAAAGCCGGTGAAAACGCGGCCATGGTCAAGCTGACCCTGGAAGACGGCAGCGAATACACCCAGCAAGGCCGCCTGGAATTTTCCGAAGTGTCGGTCGACCAGACCACTGGCTCGGTAACCCTGCGCGCTGTGTTCCCCAACCCTGATCACACCCTGTTGCCGGGCATGTTTGTCCACGCACAATTGCAGGCCGGCGTGAACAGCAAGGCGATCCTCGCCCCACAACAAGGCGTGACCCGCGACATCCGGGGCATCCCGACTGCGCTGGTCGTCACCGCCGACAACAAGGTCGAACAGCGCGTGCTGGTGGCCAACCGTACCGCCGGCGCCTACTGGCTAGTGGAAAAGGGCCTGAATGCCGGTGACCGTGTGATCACCGAAGGCTTGCAGTTCATCAAGCCGGGCATCACGGTTGAAGCGAAGGAAGCCACCAACGCCAAGCCCGCCGGTTCTGCTCCTGCCGCCGCCGCTGGCAAAGGGGAGTAATACATGTCGAAATTTTTTATCGACCGTCCCATTTTCGCCTGGGTAATAGCCCTGGTGATCATGCTGGTCGGGGCACTGTCGATCCTGAAGTTGCCCATCAACCAATACCCGGCCATCGCGCCAACCGCCATTGATATCCAGGTGACCTACCCAGGCGCGTCCGCACAAACCGTGCAGGACACCGTGGTGCAGGTGATCGAGCAGCAGCTCAACGGTATCGACAACCTGCGTTATGTCGCCTCGGACAGTAACTCCGACGGCAGCATGACTATCACCGCGACGTTCAACCAGGGTACCAACCCGGACATCGCCCAGGTTCAGGTACAGAACAAGCTGAACCTGGCGACCCCATTGCTGCCGCAAGAAGTGCAGCAGCAGGGGATCCGCGTAACCAAGTCGGTGAAGAACTTCCTGATGGTGATCGGCCTGGTGTCCGAAGACGGCACCATGAGCAAGGATGACCTGTCCAACTACATCGTTTCCAACATCCAGGACCCGATTTCGCGGACATCTGGGGTGGGTGACTTCCAGGTCTTCGGTTCCCAGTACGCCATGCGTATCTGGCTGGACCCGGCCAAGTTGAACAACTTCCAGATGACCCCGGTGGATGTCAGCAGTGCCATTGCGGCGCAGAACGTCCAGGTGGCCACCGGCCAGTTGGGTGGCCTGCCAGCCCTGCCCGGCACTCAGTTGAACGCCACCATCATCGGCAAGACTCGCCTGCAAAGCGCCGAGCAGTTTGAAAAGATCCTCCTGCGCGTGAACAGCGATGGTTCCCAAGTGCGCCTGGGCGATGTCGCCCGTGTCGAGCTGGGTGGCCAGAACTACAGCATCAGCGCCCAGTTCAACGGCAAGCCGGCTTCCGGCATGGCGATCAAACTGGCATCGGGCGCCAACGCCCTGGACACCGCCAAGGCCATCCGTGCCACGGTCGCGTCCCTGGAGCCGTTCTTCCCGCCAGGCATGAAAGCCGTGGTTCCGTATGACACCACGCCGGTGGTGACCGAATCGATTTCCGGGGTAGTCGATACCCTGGTCGAGGCGATCATCCTGGTGTTCCTGGTGATGTACCTGTTCCTGCAAAACTTCCGCGCCACCATCATCACCACCATGACGGTACCGGTGGTGTTGCTGGGTACGTTCGGCATCCTCGCGGCCTTTGGCTTCACCATCAACACCTTGACCATGTTCGGCATGATCCTGGCCATCGGCTTGCTGGTGGACGATGCGATCGTGGTGGTGGAAAACGTCGAGCGGGTGATGGCCGAGGAGCACCTGTCGCCCAAGGAGGCGACGGTCAAGTCCATGAGCCAGATCCAGGGCGCCCTGGTGGGTATTGCCCTGGTCCTGTCGGCGGTATTGCTGCCGATGGCGTTCTTCGGCGGCTCCACCGGCGTGATCTATAAACAGTTCTCCATCACCATTGTGTCGGCGATGGCCCTGTCGGTACTGGTTGCACTGATCTTCACCCCAGCCTTGTGCGCCACCATGCTCAAGCCGATCGACCCCGAGAAACACGGCCAACCCAAGCGTGGTTTCTTCGGCTGGTTCAACCGCACCTTCGACCGTGGCGTACTGAGCTACGAGCGTGGCGTGGGCAACATGATCAAGCACAAGGCGCCTTCGTTCCTGGTGTACCTGATCATCTTCGCCGGCATGATCTGGCTGTTTACCCGTATTCCAAGCGCGTTCCTGCCCGAGGAAGACCAGGGTGTGATCTTCGCCCAGGTGCAGACACCGGTTGGTTCTTCGGCCGAACGCACCCAGACCGTTATCGACGACATGCGTGCCTTCCTGTTGAACGACAAGGAAGGTGAGCCCGGTGAAGGCAAGGCCGTGCAATCGGTATTTACCGTAAACGGCTTCAACTTTGCCGGTCGTGGCCAAAGCTCGGGCCTGGCATTCGTCATGCTCAAGCCATGGGACCAGCGCGACGCATCGATGTCGGTGTTCGAAGTGGCCAAGCGTGCCCAGGGATACTTCTTCCAGACCTTCAAGGACGCCATGGTGTTTGCCATCGTGCCCCCATCGGTACTGGAGTTGGGTAACGCCACCGGTTTCGACGTGTTCCTGCAGGACCAGGGCGGTGTGGGTCACGATGCCTTGATGAACGCACGTAACCAGTTCCTCGGCATGGCCGCGCAGAGCAAGATCCTGGCCGGCGTACGTCCCAACGGCGTCAACGATGAGCCGCAGTACGAGCTGACCATTGATGACGAGAAGGCCAGTGCCCAGGGCATCAGCCTGTCGAGCATCAACCAGACCCTGGCGATTGCCTTGGGTGGCAGCTACGTCAATGACTTCATCGACCGCGGTCGAGTGAAGAAGGTCTACATCCAGGGTGAGGCCGCTGGCCGGATGTCCCCTGAAGACCTGAACAAATGGTTCGTGCGCGCCAACGACGGGAAGATGGTGCCATTATCAGCAATTGCCTCTGGTAACTGGATCTTCGGCTCGCCGAAACTGTCGCGGTACAACGGCGTAGCGGCGATGGAAGTCCTCGGGACCCCGGCGCCTGGCTACAGCACCGGTGACGCGATGGCGGAAGTCGAGCGCATCGCCAAGCAATTGCCGGCGGGTGTGGGCTATGCCTGGACCGGTCTGTCGTATGAAGAACGCTTGTCCGGCTCCCAGGCGCCTGCGCTGTATGCCCTGTCGTTGCTGGTGGTGTTCCTCTGCCTGGCAGCGCTGTACGAAAGCTGGTCGATCCCGATTGCGGTGGTGTTGGTCGTCCCGCTGGGCGTGATCGGTGCACTGATGGCCACCAGCCTGCGAGGACTGTCCAACGACGTGTTCTTCCAGGTGGGGTTGTTGGTGACCGTGGGCCTGGCCTCGAAGAACGCCATCCTGATCGTGGAATTTGCCAAGGAGCTGCATGAACAGGGCAAGGGCATCGTCGAGGCGGCCATCGAGGCGTCCCGCATGCGTCTGCGTCCGATCATCATGACGTCCATGGCGTTCGTCCTCGGCGTACTGCCGCTGGCGATCTCCTCGGGCGCAGGTTCAGGCAGCCAACACGCAATCGGTACCGGGGTGATTGGCGGTATGATCACTGCCACCGTCCTGGCGATCTTCTGGGTGCCACTGTTCTTCGTGACCGTGTCCGCCATGGGTAGCCGGAAAAAAACTGACAAGTCCGATACACCGAATACTCCTAAAGAGGCTGGCTAATGCGCAAGTCGCTACTCTCCCTGGCAGTCACGGCATTCGTGCTCAGTGGCTGCTCGCTGATCCCTGATTATCAGCAGCCTGAAGCGCCGGTTGCCGCCCAGTTCCCGCAGGGGCCGGCGTACTCGTCGGCCCAGGCGCCGAGCCAGGCCGCTGCCGAGCAAGGCTGGAAGCAGTTTTTCCACGATCCTGCCCTGCAGCAACTGATCCAGGTCGCACTGGTCAACAACCGTGACCTGCGTGTCGCGGCGCTGAACATCGACGCCTTTGCCGCGCAGTACCGCATCCAGCGTGCCGACCTGTTCCCGGCCGTCGGCGCCAATGGCAGCGGCAGCCGCCAGCGCGTTCCGGCACGGGCCTCGCAAACCGGCGAATCGAACATCACCAGTTCCTACTCGGCGACCCTCGGGATCAACGCCTACGAACTGGACCTGTTCGGCCGGGTGCGCAGCCTGAGCGAAGAAGCGTTGCAGAAATACTTCGCCACTGAAGAAGCACGCCGCAGCACGCAGATCAGTCTGGTGGCCAGCGTGGCCAATGCCTACCTGACCTGGCAAGCGGACAAGGAACTGCTCAAGCTGACCCAGGACACCCTGGCCGCCTACGAGCAGAGCTTCAAGCTCACCTCGCGCAGCAACGAAGTCGGCGTGGCCTCGGCCCTGGACTTGAGCCAGGCGCGCACCTCGGTTGAAAGCGCCCGTGTGCAGCTGGCCCGCTACACCCGCCAGGTGGCCCAGGACGAAAACAACCTGACCCTGCTGCTGGGCACCGGCCTGCCGGCGAATCTCGCCACCCAGCCGCTGTCCGACGACCTGTTGAGCGAAGTACCGGCCGGCCTGCCTTCAGACCTGCTGCAACGTCGCCCCGACATCCTGCAGGCCGAGCACAACCTCAAGGCTGCCAACGCCAACATCGGCGCGGCACGGGCTGCGTTCTTCCCGAGCATCAGCCTGACCGCCAATGCCGGGACCTTGAGCCCGGACCTCGGTGGCCTGTTCAAGGGCGGCTCGGGTACCTGGTCGTTCGCGCCGCAGATCAACATCCCGATCTTCAACGCCGGTAGCCTGCGCGCCAGCCTGGACTACTCGAAGATCCAGAAAGAGATCAACGTCGCGACCTACGAGAAGTCGATCCAGACCGCGTTCCAGGAAGTCTCCGACGGCCTGGCGGCACGCGCGACCTACAACCAACAGTTGCAGGCCCAGCGTGATTTCGTCGCGGCCAACCAGGACTACTACCGCCTGGCCGAGCGTCGCTACCGCATTGGGGTTGATAGCAACCTGACCTTCCTCGACGCCCAACGCCAGCTGTTCGCTGCCCAGCAAACGCTGATCACCGACCGCCTGGCCCAACTGACCAGCGAAGTGACCTTGTACAAGGCCCTCGGCGGCGGCTGGAACGAACAGACGGCGAAGAATGAGCCAGTGAAAGAAGAAGCGCCGAAGCTCAAGTTGTTCTGATCGGCGTAGCAACACATGAAGCCCACCCTTTGGTGGGCTTTTTCATGGGCGCACAGTTTCGTGCGATCACCGCCCAAAACCCGCCCTCCCCCAATTGAACCGCCCCACACACGCCCCGCACCATGGCCCGCACCTGAAAACCACCAATAACAACAGGTCCCATGCCATGAGCACCTTGCACCCTCGCCGGCTATTGCTGGCTACCGCTGTCGCCAGCCTTGCCCTCCCAGTTGTTGCCCAGGAACACGGCTTTCTGGAAGATGCCAGCGCCAACCTCAACCTGCGCAATTTCTTCTTCAACCGCAATTTCACCAACCCGACCAAGGCCCAGAGCGGCGCGCAGGAGTGGACGCAGAGTTTCATCCTTGATGCCAAGTCCGGTTTCACCCAGGGCACCGTGGGGTTCGGGGTGGATGTGCTGGGCATGTATTCGCAAAAGCTCGACGGCGGCGGCGGCTCCGGCGGCACCCAATTGCTGCCCCTGGACCACGATGGCAAGCCGGCCGATAACTTCGGGCGCCTGGGGGTGGCGTTCAAGGCACGGGTTTCCCAGACCGAGTTGAAAGTCGGCGAGTGGATGCCGGTACTGCCGATCCTGCGTTCGGACGATGGCCGCTCCCTGCCGCAAACCCTGCGCGGCGGGCAGATCACCTCCAAAGAGATCGCCGGCCTGACCCTGTATGGCGGCCAGTTCCGCGCCAACAGCCCGCGTGACGACAGCAGCATGACGGACATGTCGATGTTCGGGAAAACCGCGTTCACCTCCGATCGCTTCAACTTCCAGGGCGCCGAATACGCGTTCAACGACAAACGTACCCAGGTCGCCGTGTGGAATGCCCAGCTCAAGGACATCTACCGCCAGCAATACCTCAACCTGACCCACAGCCAGCCCCTGGGCGACTGGACCCTGGGGGCCAACCTCGGCTTCTTCTACGGCCAGGACGACGGCAGCGCCCGGGCCGGCAACCTGGACAACAAGACCTGGTCCGGCCTGTTCTCCGCCAGGTACGGTGGCAACACCTTCTACGTCGGCCTGCAAAAACTCAGCGGCAACAGCGCGTGGATGCGAGTCAATGGCACCAGCGGCGGCACCCTGGCCAACGACAGCTTCAATGCCAGCTATGACAACGCCGAGGAAAAATCCTGGCAGGTACGCCATGACTACAACTTCGCCGCCCTGGGCGTGCCCGGCCTGACCTTGATGAACCGCTACATCAGCGGCAGCAACGTGCACACCGCCACTGTCAACGATGGCAAGGAATGGGGCCGGGAAAGCGAAGTGGGCTACACCGTGCAAAGCGGCAGCCTGAAAAATCTTACAATGCGCTGGCGCAATTCCAGCATGCGCCGCGACTACAGCAACAATGAGTTTGATGAGAACCGGTTGATCGTCAGCTATCCAATCAGCTTGTTGTAGTGACAGGGCGAACGGCAAAAAGCCCGCGCCGTCCGACGACTTTTCTGCACCGGGTGCGCCTACTTTATTACGCCCGGTAACAAAGGATCGACGGCGGCGACGGAACACTTTCATTCAATCGCACGACATACCTACCGCCCCTCCCCCCCCCTGGAGGGGCGTTTGCGTTGAACTGAAAGGTACTGACCATGAACACGATCGCGCCACATCACGCCATGCCTGCCCTCCCCCCTCACACGCCGCAGGCCGAGCCCGCCGCCGTGCCAGGCAAAGGCCAACACCAGCCGTTTCCTTCTGCGCGAACCCCTTCACAGGCGCAACCGGAGCTTCCGAATTTCTCCTCGCAGGACAAGCAACTGACGTTGGTCGATGACGGCAACCTCAGAGTCCGCCAGTCCCTGAGCGAAGTACCTCTGGCGCCGGGAAAATCGATCATTGTGAGCGACGCCCTGACATTTGAAACCGGCAACAGCGCCGACACTATTCATCTGAGCAACCACCCTGATGGCCGGCTCAAGGTCGAGGTCAACGGTAAGCCCTACCTGTTTAATGTCAGAGACCCCAAGGACAGTGCGCCCACCAGCCTGCATATCAAAAGCCATGGCGGTGACGACAAGATAAAAATCGACCCCGGCGTCATGCTCCCGGTCAAGGTCGAAGCCGGCGATGGCGACGATGACGTGCAAGCGGGCGGCGGCCCCACCCAGCTGTTTGGCGGCAAGGGCAACGACACCCTGCGCCTGGGCAGCGGCAACGGTTATGTCGAGGGCAACGAAGGTGATGACACGATAGTGGGAGGCACGGGCTCCAACGTCATGTATGGCAATAACGGCAATGACCGGCTGTACGCAGGTGCCGGGGCCGCCCAGAAGCAAAGCTACCTGGATGGCGGCAGCGGTAACGACCAGCTATACGCTGGCGATGGGCATACGGTGATAAACGGCGGCCAAGGTGACGATGTGCTGGTGGGGCACGACCGCACGACCTTCTACAGCGGCAAAGGCCACGACACGATCTGGTCCAACCGGCCGGACAACCGCATCTATGCAAAACCCACTGATCGGCTCTTGGGCGGGTCTGATGCAACGATCACCCCGGTGACGCCAAGCAACGCCGGTAAAGAAGGGTTCCAGGCCCAAGGCACGCAGGCGTTCAAGCAACGGGTCGAAGATGACCTTGAATTGCTGCGCGGCTCGCCCGTGGGCCAGCAAATGCTCGCGGGGATGGACGCCGTGGCTCGACAAAACGGCGCGCCGTTGCCGATTATCGAAGGTTCCAGCAGTCATTTTGACGACCATCTGTCGCCAGAACAGACAAAACAAAGCCATATCAAAGAAGGGGCTGCAGGTCGCCGAATCAACAGCGGCACCCTGCAGTACAATCCGTTCGATATCTACGCCGACCCCAATGTCCCTGCCGCACCCATCGTCACCCTGCAACATGAATCGGCCCATGCCTGGAACGCCGGCACGGGCACCTTTTTCGGCGGCCACACCCAAGAGCAGGTAGGCGCAAACCCTCCAGTGGATACACCCAATGTAGAACGCCAGGCCGTTGGCCTGCCGACTACTGCCGCACCGTTCGACTTTGACAACGACCCACTCACGCCGCCTACTTCAACCAATCCCAAGCCGTTCACCGAGAACGGCTTGCGTGAGGAAATGGGCTATGGCCCGCGTGAGCACTACGCAGACTGACAGTGAACGGGGTACGCGCTTGCTGTATGTTGCCGGCCTCCATACCCCGATCACAAGGATGTGCATCATTGACCCCAGAGCCCCATGAAACTCATTGCCCTCTTGCTTGCCACACTATTGATCAGCCTCAGCGGCTGCATCGGCGCGCCCGTGGCATTGACCCCGCAGACCGCACAACGCCTGCAAAGCCAGGCGCCGATCCGTTTCCTGCTGACGTTCGATGATGGCCCCAGCGCCTCGGGCTACGCCAATCCCAGCCGCTCGGTAATCCAGGACCTGGCTCATAACCCGGTGCTGCCGGGGATCAAGGCAATTTTCTTTTTGCAGACCCAGGCCTGGCGTTCCGGCGGCAGCCCGCGCGGGCGCAAGACCATGGAACGCGAACACGCCGCCGGGCATATCCTGGCCTTCCACACCGCCACCCGCTGGCATAGCAACCATCGCCTGATGAACGACGAAGACCTGGCACAAACCCTGAGCCTGGGCGCCGCAAGCATTGCCTCGATCACTGGCACCGCACCCAGCCTGGTGCGCCCGCCCTTCTGGAACTATGACAAGCGCACCTTCGCCGCCTATCAGCGCCACGGCATGCATATCCTGCTGACCGACTTGAGTGCCAATGACGGCAAGATCTGGGGCTTCAATGCCAGCCCGAGGCGGCGGGCCAACCTGCTGCGGCAACTATCGCTGGTGCGCGAACGCATTGCGCTGGGCGAACTGCCGACCGTGGACGGGGTGATTCCGGTCGTGGTGACCTTTCACGACATCAACCGCTACTCCGCCCGGCACCTGCCGGAATACCTGCAGATCCTGATGGACAGTGCCCAGGCCAATGGCCTGCAGACTGCCGCCGCCCCCTTCTACACCGACCGCGCGACCCTGGAACGCGCAGCCCTGGCGCGCACGGTGAAGGGTACCAACGAGGTGGTGCACTTGCCGGGAGTGTGGAACTGGGTGTGGGACGCCGACGCTCACTGAACGCCACCTTGCTACGGGTCCCGAAAAAACCGGCATTGGTTCCCTTGGGAATCCTTGGCCACCGCTCAGCCACTAGTACTCAACGCACACACTAAAGCGAGAGTACGTAATGGCAATATCAACTGGCTTACAACCGTTAAATCTACCGCCACCAAGCACGCACCCGGTAACACTGGCGGGTAACTCCGTATCGAACCCCATTACGATTCAAAGCCCGCCATTGAAAAAATCACATACGCTCTTTACGCCACATTCAACATTGACAATCGATCAGAACTACGTTGAAAAATATCCCGTCTATACAAACGCATTCGCCCTATTTAGCGACAACACTATAAAAATAACCCATCAAGTCACATGGGAGAAATCCACGGATGATGGATATCTAAACAGAAGCAACGCGCTGCAAGTCGTTACAGGTAATCATTCAGACGTCATAAAGGTTAATCCCGCTTCAGGCGACAACATTCACTTGGAAGTCAATGGCATTCATTACCTATTAAAAATCAACAACCACGAAGATTACCCTGAAGAACTGCACATCAAGTCTAAAGGCGGTGATGATCACATCAGGGTTGATCCTCGCGTCACTATGCCGATTGTCATTGAGGGCGGCAGGGGGCGAGACAGGATTGAAGCCCTTGGCAGTGGTGAAACCCGTGTCTATGGCGGTGCGGGCGATGACGATATCACTCTGGGCAGCGCCAACAGCTACGCCGAAGGCAATAGCGGCAATGACACAATGCGCGGCGGCACAGGCAAGACCGTCATGTATGGCAACAACGGCAATGACCTGATGCTCTCCGGCCCCGGCAGCAAGGGAACGTTCAGTTACATGGATGGTGGCAAGGGCAACGACACCATGATCGGCGCCAGCCCGATTAACCTGATGCATGGCGGCCCCGGTGAAGACGTGATGTACAGCACAAGGCCGACCACCTTCTACACCGGCCGAGGCCGGGACATCGTCCTGGCAAACCATGCAAGCGACCAGATCTACGCCGACGCGGGGGATCGGGTTGCCAGGGTTGCCGGCTCAACCCTAAGACAAGTGCGCATAAGCGACGCCGGGCACAAAGCCTTTAAAGTCGAAGGTTCAGACAAGTTCAAGCAACACACCCAAGACAATCTTGAATTTTTCAGAAACTCGCCGACCGCACAAAATATGCTCTCTGAACTAGACCAGGCAGCCGAACTCAATGGTTCCCCCGTTACTATTCGAGAGACCACCGGCAACACTAGTTATTCATACGGCAACAACTTCACGAGAGAGCATGACACACAACTAAAAGAATATGACGACCTCGCAGAGTCACCCTTGATAGGTTACATCCAAGGTAATACCAAAGGCTCGGTAGCAACTAGCGCAGCAATCAACAGCAACCCTGGTTTTATCTTCCGAGAGCCGCCGGTCGTTGTCCTCTACCATGAAATGGCCCATGCCTATAACGGCGCCCACGGCACCTTCCTCCCAGGCAAAACCGATGGCGAGTCCAATATGGAGCGCCAAGCTGTTGGGTTGCAGACCACTGCTCCCGCCTTTGATTTTGACAACGACCCCACGACGCCCCCCACTCCCACCAACCCCAAGACCTTTACCGAAAATGCGCTGCGTGAAGAAACCGGTTTTCCACGGCGTAACACCTACATTCCAGCGGCTGAAGAGTGACTTGGCATAAGGGCGGGCAAATTGTCGTCAGTCCCGCGACTCCACCCCCAACTCGTCCCACACCGACTCTGCCAGGTGAAACGTCGCATTGGCCGCCGGGATCCCGCAGTAGATCGCACTTTGCATCAGCACTTCCTTGATCTCGGCGCGGGTCACGCCATTGCTGGCGGCGGCGCGCAGGTGCAATTTCAGCTCTTCGCTGCGGTTCATACCGATCAGCATGGCGATGGTGATCAAGCTGCGGGTATGCCTGGGCAAGCCCGGGCGGGTCCAGATATCGCCCCAGGCATGACGGGTGATCATTTCCTGGAACTCGCTGTTGAACTCGGTCAGGGCATTGAGACTGCGATCGACATGGGCATCGCCCAGCACTGCACGCCGCACCTCGAGCCCCTCGGCATAACGTTGTTTCTCGTCCACAAAAACGCCCTCAGCGATCCAGCAGGAAGGTTAGTACCCGGTCGCTGAACGCAGCCCCGGCTTGTACGTTGGACAGATGCGCCGCGTAGAACTCGGCGTATTCGGCGCCCGCTACACGCGCCTGGATAAAGTGCCCGCCCGCCGGGGGTGTGACGGCATCTTCAGTGCCGGCAATCACCAACGTCGGCACCTTGATGGACGCCAGTTGCTCGCGCAGATCCGCATCGCGCACCGCGCCACAGTTGGCGGCATAGCCCTGGGGCGATGTGGCCGCGAGCATGTCGGTGATGCGCTTGGCCTGGTCGGGATGAGCCTGGGCAAAATCGGCAGTGAACCAGCGGGCAATCGATGCATCACGCAAGCCCACCATTGCCGCCTGGCCATCGCGCAGGACCATGTCGATCCGCGGGTTCCAGATTTCAGGGGTGCCGATCCTGGCCGCCGTATTGCACAGCACCAGCTTGAGCAAGCGCTCACCGGCGTTGATGCCCAGCCACTGGCCAATCAACCCGCCCATGGACAGGCCACAGAAATGCGCACGCTGGATATCCAGGGCGTCCAGCAACGCCAGCACGTCACGGCCCAGTTGTTCAATGCTGTAGGGGCCCTCGGTGACCAGGGATTTGCCGTGGCCACGGGTGTCCAGGCGCAGCACCCGAAAATGCTCGGTGAAGGCCGGCATCTGGGTATCCCACATCTGCAGGTCGGTGCCCAATGAGTTGGACAGCACCAGCACCGGTGCGCCTTCAGGGCCTTCCAGTTGGTAGTTCAGTTCGCCATCGGCGAGTCGTACAAATCCCACAGCAGTCTCCTCAGGCAGACAATGCAAAGTGCTCGGCCACGGCGCGGCTGACCCAGGTCTGTGCCAGGCCCAGGTAATGCGCCGGGTCCAGCAGGCGATCCAATTCCAGCGCCGACAGCTCGGCGGTGACTTGCGGCTCATCGGCCAACACTGCGCGCAAATGGCGCTGTTCGGCGACCGCGCGTTTACAGCACTGTTGCAGCAAGTGATGGGCGGTTTCACGGCCCAAACGCTGGGCCAAGACGATGCTTACGGCTTCGGCCAGCACCAGGCCCTGGGTCAGGTCGAGATTGCGCGCCATGCGCTGCGCATCGACTTCCAGGCCTTCGCCCAGCAGCAGCGCCTGATGCAACGCCCCGGACACCAGGCGGCAGATCTCGGGCAGGGTTTCCCATTCGGCATGCCACAGGCCCAGGCTGCGCTCGTGCTCCTGGGGCATGGCGCTGAACATCGTCGCCACCAGGCCCGGCACACGCGTGGCAGCGCTGATCAACACCGCCGCGCCAACCGGGTTGCGCTTGTGCGGCATGGTCGAGGAGCCGCCCTTGCCCGGCGCCGAAGGTTCGAACACTTCCCCCGCTTCGGTCTGCATCAACAGGCTGATATCCCGCCCGAGCTTGCCCAGGCTGCCGGCGATCAGGCCCAGCACGGCGGCAAATTCCACCAAACGGTCACGCTGGGTGTGCCAGGGTTGCTCGGGCAGCGTCAGTTGCAACTCTGCCGCCAGGGCTTGCGCCACCGGCATGGCGTGTTCGCCCAGTGCAGCCAAGGTGCCGGATGCGCCACCAAACTGCAGGACCAGCAAGCGCGGCTTCAACTCCAGCAGCCGTTGGCGATTGCGTGTCACCGCCCCCAGCCAACCGGCGATTTTCATCCCCAGGGTGACCGGCGTTGCGTGCTGCAACCAGGTGCGCCCGGCCAATGGCACATCGGCATAGCGCTGCGCCTGGGCCGCGAGCACCGTGCCCAGGCGGGCCAGGTCCGTATCGAGCAGCTCCAGCGCCCGCCGCAGTTGCAGGACCAGGCCAGTGTCCATCACGTCCTGGCTGGTGGCGCCCAGATGCACATAGCGCTCGGCGCCAGCGTCTTCACTGGCAATCAACTTGCCCAGGGCCTTGACCAGCGGGATCGCCGAATTGCCCGCCGTGGCAATCGCCGCGCCGAGGGCGTCCACGTCGTACAACGAGGCCAGGCACGCCTGGGCAATCGGCGCCACGGCGGCCTGAGGAATCAACCCGACCCCGGCCTGCGCCCGGGCCAATCCGGCTTCGAAATCCAGCATGCCCTGCAAGCGTCCCTGGTCACAGAACACCTCGGCCATGCTGTCGGCGGTGAAGTAAGCGTCGAACAATTGGTTGCTCGTGCGCAGTGTCATAACTCATCCCTTACAGATCGTGGTGCAGGTACTCCGCCTGTTTCGGCAGGCGCAGGCTGAACAGGAACGCGATGGCCATCATGCCGGTCACGTACCAGTAAAAGGTGTTTTCCAGGCCGATGGATTTCAGGCCCAGGGCCACGTATTCCGCCGAACCACCGAAGATCGCGTTGGCCACCGCATAGGCCAGGCCCACACCGAGGGCGCGCACTTGTGGCGGGAACATTTCCGCTTTTACCAGGCCGCTGATGGAGGTGTAGAAACTCACAATCGCCAGCGCCAGGGTAATCAGCACAAAGGCCAGGAACGGGCTGGTCACGGTTTTCAGGGTCAGCAGGATCGGCACCGTGCACAGGGTGCCGAGGGCGCCGAACCAGAGCATCGAGTTACGGCGGCCGATCTTGTCCGAGAGCATGCCGAACAGCGGCTGCATACACATGTAGAGGAACAGCGCGCCGGTCATGATGTAGCTGGCGGTCTTGGCGTGCATGCCAGCGGTGTTCACCAGGTACTTCTGCATGTAGGTGGTAAAGGTGTAGAAAATCAGCGAGCCGCCAGCGGTGTAGCCGAGCACGGTGATAAACGCCGCCTTGTGATCGCGAAACAGCGCGGCAATGCTGCCGGCGTCCTTGTTTTCACGCATTTCCTTGCTGGTGGTTTCTTTCAGGGAGCGGCGCAGCAGCAGCGAAATCACCGCCGCCACGGCCCCGATCACAAACGGAATGCGCCAGCCCCAGGCCCGCAGTTCGTCTTCGGTGAGCAGTTGTTGCAGGATCACCACCACCGACACCGCCAGCAGTTGCCCGCCGATCAAGGTCACGTACTGGAACGAGGCAAAGAAGCCGCGCTGGCCCTTGAGCGCGACTTCGCTCATGTAGGTTGCCGTGGTGCCGTACTCGCCGCCCACCGACAGGCCCTGGAACAGTCGCGCCATCAGCAGCAGGGCCGGGGCCCAGGCGCCGATGTCCTTGTAGGTGGGCAGAAAGGCGATGACCAGGGAGCCGGCACACATCATCAGCACCGAGATCATCATCGAATTCTTGCGCCCATGCTTGTCGGCGACCCGGCCAAACAGCCAGCCGCCGATGGGGCGCATCAAAAAGCCTGCGGCGAACACGCCAGCGGTGTTGAGCAGTTGCACCGTGGGGTCGTCGGAGGGGAAAAACGCCGGGGCGAAGTAGATGGCGCAGAAGGCGTAGACGTAGAAGTCGAACCATTCGACGAGGTTGCCGGAAGAGGCCCCGACAATCGCAAAAATCCGTTTGCTGCGTTCTTCTCCGGTGTAGTGACTGGTATTGGTTGTCATGTTGTTTTCACTCGTGGGGAACGGGTTAGAGTCTAGACATACTTTGCAACAACCTCGTTCCGCAAGCAGACCTTTGGATAGCAGTTGCCTGTGCCGGCCCTATCGCAGGCAAGCCAGCTCCCACAGGTGAACGCATTCCACTGTGGGAGCGGGCTTGCCCGCGATGGCGCCCTTGCAGCCAACTCAGTAATCGAAAAACACCGTTTCTTCATCGGTGCCCTGAAGAATCACATTCCACTGATACACCCCCGACGCATCCGCCTTGGCAACCAAGGTGCGGCGCCGCTCTGCCGGCACACACGCCAGCAACGGGTCATCGCCATTGGCTGCCTCGCCGTCGAAATAGATCCGCGTCAGCAAATGCTTGACCAAACCACGGGCAAACACCAGCACCACCAGATGCGGCGCCTGGGTCGTGCCCTTGAGGCCCGGCACACTGCCCGGCTTGATGGTGCTGAAACGAAAGCGCCCTTGCGCGTCCACCGGCACCCGGCCAAAGCCTTCGAAGTTAGGGTCCAGGGCTTTGTCCTGGTCATCCTCGGGGTGGTCATATTTGCCGGCAGCGTTGGCCTGCCAGACTTCCAGCATCGCATCGTTGACCACCTCGCCATTGCCATCGAGCACTTGCCCGGTGATGGCCACGCGCTCGCCAAGGGTGCCCGCATTCGCCAGGTCTTCGCGGTTCAGCCAGGTCAGGCCGATGTGGTAATACGGTCCGACGGTGTGGGACGTGGTTGCGTTGAGGGTCATGTCATTTCTCCATCGGCGTGGCGTCGCGGCCGCGCAGGACGATGTCCCAGCGGTAGCCGAGGGCGTAATGCGGCACGGTCTTTTCCAGGTCGAAACGGGCGATCAGGCGTTCCTTGGCCGAGGTGTCCGGCACGCAGTTGTAGATCGGGTCGTAGGCCAGCAGCGGGTCGCCGGGAAAGTACATCTGGGTCACCAGGCGCGTCAGCACACTGGGGCCGAACAGCGAAAAGTGGATATGCGCCGGGCGCCACGCGTTGTGGTGGTTGCCCCACGGATAGGCGCCGGGCTTGATGGTCTGGAACTGGTACCAGCCATCGGCATCGGTGACGGTGCGACCGGTGCCGGTGAAGTTCGGGTCCAGGGGCGCGTCGTGCTGGTCGCGCTTGTGGTTGTAGCGCCCGGCGGCGTTGGCCTGCCAGATCTCCACCAGGATGCCCGGCACAGGCAGGCCGTTTTCATCCAGGACCCGACCGTGAATGATGATGCGCTCGCCTTGCGGCTCGCCATCGTGCTGGGCAGTCAGGTCGTTGTCGTGCTCGGCAATGCGCTCGGCGCCGATAGTCGGGCCAGTGATTTCCGACAGCGAATGGGGCAAAAACACCAGCGGCTTGGACGGCGAACGCAGGTTCGTCGACTGGTATGCCGGGTGCAGGTAATCAGGCTGAGTACCCGCTTGCGGGCGCCGGTATCCGGGCTTGTCACTCATGGAGCAATCCTCTTTATTCTTGTAGGTCTCAAACGCGTTCGATCGCCAGCGCCAGGCCTTGGCCGACGCCGACACACATGGTCGCCAGGCCTTTGCTGCCGCCGGTTTTTTCCAGTTGATGCAGTGCGGTCAACACCAGGCGCGCACCGCTCATGCCCAACGGGTGGCCCAAGGCAATGGCGCCACCGTTCGGGTTGACCTGCGGCGCATCGTCCGCCAGGCCCAGTTCACGCAGCACCGCCAAGCCCTGGCTGGCGAAGGCTTCGTTGAGTTCGATCACATCAAAGTCGCTGACCGCCAGGCCCAGGCGCTCCACCAATTTGCGCACCGCAGGCACCGGGCCGATGCCCATCACCCGGGGTTCGACCCCGGCACTGGCCATGCCCAACACCCGGGCGCGGGCGGTCAGGCCGTGTTTTTTCACCGCTTCAGCACTGGCCAAAATCAAGGCGGCCGCACCGTCGTTGACCCCGGAAGCGTTGCCGGCAGTGACGGTCTTGTCCGGGCCGTTGACCGGTTTGAGCTTGGTCAGGGCTTCAAGGGTGGTGTCGGCACGCGGGTGTTCGTCGTGCTCCACCAGGGTCTCGCCTTTTTTATGGGCGACCCGCACCGGTACGATTTCTTCGGCAAAAAAGCCAGCGGCCTGGGCAGCGGCAGTGCGCTGCTGGCTGCGCAAGGCAAAGGCGTCCTGGTCGGCGCGCGAGACGCTGTAGTCATCCGCCACGTTGTCAGCGGTCTGCGGCATGGCATCCACGCCGTACTGCGCCTTCATCAATGGGTTGATAAAGCGCCAGCCGATGGTGGTGTCTTCCAGCTTCATGTTGCGCGAGAACGCCGCATCCGCCTTGCCCATTACGAACGGCGCCCGGGACATCGATTCGACGCCACCGGCAATCGCCAACTCCATTTCGCCACTGGCGATGGCGCGAAAGGCGGTGCCGATGGCGTCCATGCCCGAGGCGCACAAACGGTTGAGCGTGACACCAGGGATGCTCGGCGGCAGGCCGGCCAGCAGCGCGGCCATGCGCGCCACGTTGCGGTTGTCTTCGCCGGCCTGGTTGGCGCAGCCGAGGAACACTTCGTCGACCGCGGTCCAGTCTACCGACGGGTTGCGCGCCATCAGTGCCTTGATCGGCAAGGCCGCCAGGTCGTCGGCGCGCACCGTGGACAGGCCACCGCCAAAGCGGCCGATGGGGGTGCGGATGGCATCACAGATAAACACGTCGCGCATCAGGCTTCTCCTGGGGTTTGGCCATGGGCGGCGGCCGTACGGGCTTCTAGGTCGCGCAAGGCGTTCAGTTCGATGTCGGTGGGTTCGGCGCTGATGCTGAGCTGGTCGGCAAAGCGGATCGCCCAACCAGTGGCCGCGACCACTTGCTCGCGAGTAACGCCGGGATGCAGGGCGGTGACCACGAATTCGTGGGTGCCCTCCTCCGGCTCCATGATGCACAGGTCGGTAATGATTCCTACGGGGCCTGCGCCCGGCAGGCCGAGGCGCTTGCGCGAATCGCCGCCTTCGCCATGACCGACCGAGGTGATGAAGTCCAGTTTGTCGACAAACGAACGGGACGACTGCTTGAGGATGATCAGCACGCTCTTGGCAGAACCGGCGATTTCCGGCGCGCCACCGGCACCCGGCAGGCGCACCTTGGGCTGGTGATAGTCACCGACCACGGTGGTGTTGATATTGCCGAAGCGGTCGACCTGGGCCGCACCGAGAAACCCGACGTCGATGCGCCCGCCTTGCAGCCAGTAGCGAAAAATCTCACCGGTGGGGACTACCGTGTCAGCGGTTTCCGCCAACTCGCCATCACCAATGGACAGCGGCAATACCGAGGGCTTGGCGCCAATCGGACCGGACTCGTAGATCAACACCACATCCGGCGAAGACGTCAGGCGTGCCAGGTTGGCGGCCTTGGACGGCAGGCCAATACCGACGAAGCATACCGAGCCGTTTTTCAGGCGGCGCGCGGCGGCGACGGTCATCATTTCATTGGTCGAGTAAGTCATTACTTGGCCTCCTGCGCGGCCGCCAGCTTGGCCTGGAATTGACTGAAGTCAGCGGTGCCATGGATGTATTCATCGATCCAGGCGGTAAACGTCCCACGGTCCCGAGCGATTGGGTCCCAGGCTTGATAGAAGCGATTGTCACGCTCGGTGTAACCGTGGGCGTAGGACGGATGCGCGCCACCCGGGACATGGCACACCGCGGTCAGGGCCCAGGTCGGCAGCACGCAGGCGTTCATCGGGGCGTTGAGGTCATCGACGATTTCTTCGACGGTGACGATGCAACGCTTGGCCGCCAATGCCGCCTCTTTCTGCACCCCGAGGATCCCCCACAACAGCACGTTGCCCTTGCGGTCGGCCTTTTGCGCATGGATCACGGTGATGTCCGGGCGCACCGACGGCACCGCCGCCAGCACTTCGCCAGTGAAGGGACAGGTCACGGTCTTGATCAGCGGGTTGACCTTGGGCAAGTCGGAACCGGCATACGCCCGCAGCACAGCGAACGGCAGGCCGGATGCGCCGGCCACATAGGCGTTGGCCAGGTCCGCATGGCTGTGCTCTTCGATCTCCAACGGTTGCGGCCATTGCTTCTCGACCGCGTCCCGCAGGCGGTGCAGGGACCCTACGCCAGGGTTGCCGCCCCAGGAGAAAATCAACTTGCGCGCACAGCCGGCCCCGATCAGTTGGTCGTAGATCAGGTCGGGCGTCATGCGTACCAGCGTCAGGTCTTTCTTGCCCTGACGAATGATTTCATGACCTGCCGCTGTAGGGATCAGGTGGGTAAAGCCTTCGAGCGCGACGGTGTCGCCATCATTGACGAACTGCTTTACCGCATCAGCCAGCGAAAGGATTTCAGCCATGGGGTTGGGCTCCCGATGTAGGTCGAAAAAGGCGCTGGAGGCAGCGCCGAAGTGCTTGAAGAGTAAGCCGGGGTCAGGGGCCAAACAATCCGATAATCGACTAACCGTTCGATAATCGAACAGATTGTTGCCTGGCTATCAATCACCTCAAATCCCTGTAGGAGCCGGCTTGCCGGCGATGGCGATCCTGAAATCACTGCAAGGCTCCAAGGCTCCAAGGCCTCATCGCCGGCAAGCCGGCTCCTACATCAGGTGGCGTCGGCGTGGCTGACGAAGCCCTTGATCAGCACCGCCGTGGTGGCCAATGCAGCGGGAATCACCAACGCCGTCAGTACCTGCTCGAAATTCCAACCCAACCCCAACAGCGTGGCGCCCATCCACGCGCCGAGGATCGCGCCAAAACGCCCAATCCCCAGCATCCAGGACACCCCGGTCGCCCGCCCCTGGGTCGGGTAAAACCGCGCAGCCAGCGAAGGCATGGCCGATTGCGCGCCGTTGACACACATCCCGGCGATCAACACCAGGGTGGCCAGGAGAGTGATGTTGCCCAGGCTCTGGCCCACCGCGTAGGCAAACACCCCCGCCAGTAAGTAGAAAGTACCGATGACCTTGTGCGGATTGAACCGATCCATGGCCCAACCCACGCCCACGGCGCTGAGCACGCCACCAAACTGGAACAGCGCTCCGATGAACGCTGCCTGTTCCATGCTGGCGCCGCTGTCGCGCATCAGGGTCGGCAACCAACTGGTCAACAGGTACACAATCACCAGGCCCATGAAGTAAGTCAGCCACAGCAACAGGGTGCCGGCGCTGTAGGTGCCGGAGAAGATCACCGCGAACACATTGCGCGCCTTGACGGTTTTCTGTTCCGGGACACTGAAGCTGGCGGCCTGGGCGACGGTGACCGGATCGATGGGTGCCAGGGCCTTGCGCACCTTGTCCGTGCCACGATTGCGCACCACCAGGTAGCGCGCCGATTCCGGCAACCACAGCACCAGTACGCCTACCAGGATCAATGGCAGGATGCCGCCGAGCAGCAGCAGGCTGTGCCAGCCGAACATCGGGATCAGCTTGGCCGAGATAAACCCGCCACCGGCCATGCCCAGGTTGAAGCCGCAGAACATGCTGGTCACCAGCAACGATTTGTGACGCTCCGGGGTGTATTCGGACAGCAGGGTCGTCGCATTCGGCATACCGGCGCCAAGGCCCAGGCCGGTCAGGAACCGCAACACCAGCAGTTGATCAACGTTGCTGCTGTAGGCCGAAGCCAGGCTGAACGCGCCGAACACCAGCACCGCGCCCACCAGCACCACCTTGCGCCCGAAACGGTCGGCCAAGGGCCCGGAGCCCAGGGCACCAAACACCATGCCGATCAACGCGGCGCTCATCACCGGGCCGAGGCTGGCACGGTCGATGCCCCAATCCTGGGACAGCGCCGGCGCAATAAAGCCCATGGCCGCGGTGTCCAGGCCGTCGAGAAAGACAATCAGGAAACACAGGATCACCACCCGCCATTGATAGCGGGACAGCGGTTGCGCATTGATAAAGGACTGCACGTCCAGACACGTACCAACAGAAGGCGAAGGCTGATTCATTATTTTTATTTCCACACCGATGGCGGGCGGACGACGGTGAGTCGTCATTATTATTGGGGCGAAACCAGAACTGCGGCGGTAGGCGCCGTCGCGGTCAATCACGCTGCCGCGACATTAATAAGCCAGGGCAAACACCGTCAATTCGTCAAACCGGGATCTGTGCGGTCACCGAACAGCTTAAGCAAACAGCTGGGCGCTCAGCTCCTGGCTAGCAGAGAGCATGCTCGGCAGGAAGCGCTGCTCTAGTTCGCTACGGCTGACCCGCCCGGCGTGGGTGCTGACGTTCAGCGCGGCCAGCACCTGGCCAGACGCGTCATACACCGGCACGGCAATGGAACGCAGGCCCTGCTCCAGTTCCTGGTCGACAATGCACCAGCCTTGCTGGCGCACTTGCTGCAGGCATTCAAGCAAGGCTTCGGGGGTGGTCAAGGTGCGGCTGGTCTTGGTTTGCAGGTCGGCATGGTCGAGGTAGTCCTGCAAAGACGCATCATCCAGGGCGGCCAGCAGGATCCGGCCCATGGAGGTGCAATAGGCCGGCAGCCGGCCCCCGACCGACAGATCCACCGAGATCAGGCGCTGGGTCGTGGCGGAACGGGCGATGTAAAGGATGTCGTCACCTTCCAGGGTCGCCATGTTGCAGGCTTCGTGCAGTTGCTCGCTCATGCGGTCCAGGTAAGGCTGGGCCGAAACCGCCAGGGGCGTGGAAGACAGATAGGCATGCCCCAGGGTCAAGACCTTGGGCAATAGGGAATAGGTGCGCCCGTCCGTGGTGGCGTAGCCGAGCTTGATCAAGGTGTGCAGGCAACGTCTGACGGCAGCGCGGGGGATTTCCGTGCGGTGGCTGATCTGCGCGATGGTCAAGTGGCGCTTGCGCTCCTGGAATGCCTGGACCACCGCCAATCCGCGGGCCAGGGAGGTCATGAAGTCCGGATCGCCGGTAAACGCCTGGATGCGCTTGGCCGGAGACGCAACGATCGGCGGCGCCACTGAGGCAAAGGAGTTGCGCAATTGATCGTTCATTTCAGGTCCTTTCTCTTATTTTCGACCGCCATTACAAGCCGGCAGGCAACGGATGTACAAGGCAAGGGCGCCAACATTGGGCGATTATCGGACGGTGATTCGATAATCGCAATTTACAGCCAGGTTGCGCCGGGGATGCCGCTGCACTGAACAATTAATGCCAAGCTTAATTTCAACTGTCACATGCAGGTAATTAAGCAAGTGTGGCGCCAAGTTCTCGACACTATTGGTCTGATGTTTCAAAAGGCAAAGTTGACGATTTTTAACTTGTTGGCGATAGTCTTATCCAAATGCGCCGCTATAATGCACCCTGTGACAATGTAGAGCTGGCCTGACGCGTGATCTTCGATCCCGCCGAACCTGGCCTTTGCCTTGTCCAGGCCTTGGTCGCAAGTACCCAGCCCTGAAAATCAAAACTGTTGCTACGACAGTTGTTCTTCCCCCGGTGCCGTGGCCGCGTGTAATACAGAAGTGGTAGATCGTTGCCCTTTACTGATATCGCGCTTCACCGGAATCAAACTCAACTCAATTAGGTAACAATGTGACGAAAGACGAACTGCGCGCGGAACTTGAGCGCCAGGAACAACGTTACAAGGATGTTTACGGCGGGGAAGTCACCACCTACGCCGCCCAACCAGAGCCGGAGCGCAAACCATGGCGCAAACGAGCCAGCCTGCTCGACCAGGCGTTTGCCCAGGAAATCCAAAAGATCGAAAAGGACCTCAAGACCGAAGAGCCATAAGCCTGTCGGACTGAGCCTTCCTGGCAAGTCATTGCCCTGCCAGCACCTCCTGGCAGGGGCGCCTTGGGCATGCCCTCCAATCGTCAGTTTCGGCGACCTTGCGAAATTTCATACAAGCGTTTCAGACACTTTACCCAAAGTGTCGCACCCCGCTCTGCCCCCTGTATTCTTTACAAATCAATGAGTTGCCAAACCCCCGAAATATCTGGTAGCCGCACCCCGCTGCCAAACTAATTCGTTGAAGAATGTTACCGGCGAGCAGCTAGTGCATAGATTACTGAGGTTTTCTGGCATAATCGCGCCCCCTTACGACCGGGTCATAAAACCTTCATGATCGATTTATTCAGCGGACTGGATGCCTGGGTTCTTGTGAGCCTATTGCTCGCCCTCGCCTTTGTCCTCGCCTTCGAGTTCATCAATGGCTTTCATGACACCGCTAACGCGGTGGCCACAGTCATCTATACCAAAGCGATGCCGCCGCACCTGGCCGTATTCTTTTCCGGGGTGTTCAACTTCCTTGGCGTGTTGCTCGGCGGGGTAGGCGTTGCCTATGCCATCGTGCATCTGCTGCCGGTGGAGTTGCTGATCAATGTCAACACCGGCCATGGCCTGGCCATGGTGTTTTCATTATTAGCCGCGGCCATCACCTGGAATCTCGGCACCTGGTACTTCGGGATCCCGGCATCCAGTTCCCACACCCTGATCGGTTCGATCCTCGGTGTTGGCCTGGCCAATGCCCTGATCAACGACATTCCGCTGGCAGACGGGGTCAACTGGCAGAAAGCCATTGATATCGGTGCCTCGCTGGTGTTCTCGCCCATGGCCGGCTTCCTGGTCGCAGCCCTGGTGTTGATTGGCCTTAAATGGTGGCGTCCGCTGTCCAAGATGCACAAGACTCCGGACCAGCGCCGCAAGCTCGACGACAAGAAACACCCGCCGTTCTGGAACCGCCTGGTACTGGTGATTTCCGCGATGGCCGTGAGTTTCGTGCATGGTTCCAACGACGGTCAGAAAGGTATCGGCCTGATCATGCTGGTGCTGATTGGTATCGTGCCCGCGCAGTTCGTACTCGATCTGGGCAGCACCACTTACCAGATCGAGCGAACCCGCGACGCCACCCTGCACCTCAACCAGTTCTACCAGCGCAACCACGAAACCCTCGGCGAATTCCTTGCCCTGGGCAAAAGTGTCAGAGACGACCTGCCCGGCAAGTTCCGTTGCAACCCGCAACAGACCGAACCGACCATCAACGCCCTTCTTGGCACATTGAAGGGTGTATCCGACTACCACTCCTTGACCTCCGAGCAGCGCATTGAAGTCCGTCGCTACCTGCTGTGCCTGGACGATACCGCGAAGAAAGTCGGCAAGCTGCCAGGCCTTGATTCCCGCGAGAAGTCGGACCTGGAAAAACTGCGTAAAGACCTGACTGCCACCACCGAATACGCCCCGTTCTGGGTGATCCTTGCCGTGGCCCTGGCCCTTGGCCTGGGCACCATGGTGGGCTGGAAGCGGGTGGTACTGACCATCGGCGAGAAAATCGGCAAGCAGGGCATGACCTATGCCCAGGGCATGTCGGCGCAAATCACCACCGCCACCATGATTGGTTTTGCCAATATCTTCGCCCTGCCGGTGTCCACCACCCACGTGCTGTCTTCGGGTGTGGCCGGGACCATGGTCGCGAACAAGAGCGGCCTGCAAGGCGGCACCGTGAAGACCATCCTGATGGCCTGGATCCTGACTCTGCCGGCCACGGTGAGCCTGTCGGCCGGGTTGTTCTGGCTGGCGTCCAAGGCGTTGGGCAGTTAACCGACAACGCAATTAAAAAAGGCGTGACCTGCGAGGGTCGCGCCTTTTTTTGTGCTTCTGTGGGACAGGGAACTAAACACCGGGCAAAAAAAGGGCGACCGAAGTCGCCCAAAATGCCTTGCGTGCTCATGTAACCCGGAAAAACCTATGGTTTTTTACGCTTGTTCGCGTCTTTCCAGATAAAAAATCCAAACCCTACAAAAAACAGCACCATGAGGCCGACAGTCAGCACCCCGGCAAAAACCACATTATCGAAAAACATGACCGGCCTCCTGCTCTTGCCCTGTTGCGATGGGGCTAAGTTAACCAAGAAGTCGGGGGGAGAAATTGACGGGGATCAATGTCGCCCGCAACGGGGCGTAAAGAAGGGAAATAACTGACCTGAATCAACAGATTCAGGGCATTTCAGCGCTTTTTGCCTTTGTTTTTCGACTTTTTCTTCGCCTTGCCCAACGGCATGGCCTGCTCGAACGCCTGGCGCACGTCATTAAGGCGCTTGTCATTGAGGTCATGGACCCGTTTGGCCCGCTCGGCATTCAGGTCGATCAGCTTGTCGTCACTCATGGCATGGCTTACGTGGTGGCTGGAGTGCCTCAATAATGCGGCCTGGCCCGCCCGGGGGTCAAACCTCGACGTCCACCCACAACCCCTGGCGGGGCGCGTCCTCGATCAGCGGCGCGACCGGTACCGTATTGTCGGCGTTGAGTTCATCACCCGGGATGGCCAGGTGCTGCTCGGGATCTTCGTCGGCCTCGCGCCGGCGTTTCTGCTGTTCCTGCTGGCGTCGTTGTTCCTCGCGCAGCATCAGGGTCGATTGCTCGGCGTCGCGGTGCTTGAGGTCGATGGTGCTTTCGTTGGAGCTCGGCTGCGCAGGCACCACCGGCGGGATATCGGGCTTTTGGCGCACGGGGTCGAGTTGTGACGTGACCGGCACAACACTCAAGGGCAAGATCGGTGGCAGCATAATTATTAGTCTCCTGTCAGCAGGCTGTCGGCTGGTGCACTGGCGACTTGAGCCTGGGGCCGCCAACTTGTGACCCAGTCGTCAGTTACCCGTGCCCTGCCACCCGTCGAATCGCCCTCTTTGATCCCTGCAAGCGGGGTAGTTTTTGTCAGAGTCCTTTGGCTGGGGGCCTTGTTCCGTTAGAATAGTCGGCTTTTTCACGGCGGGAGTCAGGCAGCATGGCGCAGCAGTATCAACCGGGGCAACGCTGGATTAGTGACAGCGAAGCAGAGCTGGGGTTAGGCACCGTTCTCGCACAGGACGGCCGCTTGTTGACCGTGCTCTATCCGGCCACTGGCGACACCCGCCAGTATGCGCTACGGAATGCGCCCCTCACTCGCGTGAGGTTTTCGCCGGGTGACACCATCACCCACTTCGAAGGCTGGAAAATGACCGTGCGCGAGGTCGACGATGTCGACGGCCTGCTGGTCTACCACGGCCTCAATGGGCAGAACGAGCAGGTCACCCTGCCGGAAACCCAACTGTCGAATTTCATCCAGTTCCGCCTCGCCAGCGACCGTCTGTTCGCCGGCCAGATCGACCCGCTGGCCTGGTTCTCCCTGCGCTACCACACCCTGGAACACACCAGCCGCCAATTGCAGTCCGCGCTCTGGGGCCTGGGCGGCGTACGTGCGCAGCCGATTGCACACCAATTGCACATTGCCCGCGAAGTCGCTGACCGTATCGCGCCACGGGTGCTGCTGGCCGACGAAGTGGGCCTGGGCAAGACCATCGAAGCCGGCCTGGTGATCCATCGCCAACTGCTGTCCGGGCGCGCCAATCGCGTGCTGATCCTGGTCCCGGAAAACCTGCAGCACCAATGGCTGGTAGAGATGCGCCGGCGTTTCAACCTGCAGGTCGCGCTGTTCGACGAAGAACGTTTTATCGAAAGCGATGCCAGCAACCCGTTCGAAGACACCCAGCTTGCGCTGGTGGCCCTGGAATGGCTGGTGGACGACGAAAAAGCCCAGGACGCGCTGTTCGCCGCCGGCTGGGACTTGATGGTGGTCGACGAAGCGCACCACCTGGTCTGGCACGAAGAAAAAGCCAGCGCTGAATACCAACTGGTCGAGCAACTGGCCGAGACCATTCCCGGCGTGCTGCTGCTGACCGCAACCCCGGAACAACTGGGCCAGGACAGCCACTTCGCCCGTCTGCGCCTGCTGGACCCGAACCGTTTCCACGACGTCAAAGCCTTCCGCGCCGAGAGCGAGAACTATCGCCCGGTGGCCGAAGCGGTCCAGGAATTGATGGACAAGGGCCGCCTCTCGCCGGCCGCGCACAAGACTATCCAGGGCTTCCTCGGCAACGAAGGCGAAGCGCTGCTGGCTGCCGTCAACGATGGCGACACCGAAGCCAGTGCGCGCCTGGTGCGTGAGCTGCTGGATCGTCACGGCACCGGCCGCGTGCTGTTCCGTAACACCCGCGCCGCGGTGCAAGGCTTCCCTGAGCGCAAGCTGCACGCCTACCCGTTGCCGTGCCCGGACGAGTACCTGGAACTGCCGTTGGGCGAGCATGCCGAGCTGTACCCGGAAGTCAGCTTCCAGTCGCAGCCCGATATCGAAGAAGAAAACCGCTGGTGGCGCTTCGATCCGCGCGTCGAGTGGTTGATCGACCAGTTGAAGATGCTCAAGCGCACCAAGGTCCTGGTGATCTGCGCCCACGCCGAAACCGCCATGGACCTGGAAGACGCCCTGCGCGTGCGTTCCGGCATCCCGGCCACGGTGTTCCACGAGGGCATGAACATCCTCGAGCGGGACCGCGCCGCCGCCTACTTCGCCGATGAAGAGTTCGGCGCCCAGGTGCTGATCTGTTCGGAAATCGGCAGTGAAGGCCGCAACTTCCAGTTCGCCCACCACCTGGTGCTGTTCGACCTGCCATCGCACCCGGACTTGCTGGAGCAACGCATCGGGCGTCTGGACCGGATCGGCCAGAAGCATGTGATCGAACTGCACGTGCCGTACCTGGAAACCAGCCCGCAAGAGCGGCTGTTCCAGTGGTACCACGAAGCCCTGAACGCCTTCCTCAATACCTGCCCGACCGGCAACGCCTTGCAGCACCAGTTCGGCCCGCGCCTGCTGCCGCTGCTGGAAAATGCCGACGACGGCGAATGGCAAGCGCTGATCGACGAAGCCCGCGCCGAGCGCGAGCGCCTGGAAGCCGAGCTGCACACTGGTCGCGACCGTTTGCTGGAGCTCAACTCCGGTGGCGCTGGCGAAGGTGACGCACTGGTCGAGGACATCCTGGAGCAAGACGACCAGTTCACCCTGCCGATCTATATGGAAACCCTGTTCGATGCGTTTGGCATCGACAGCGAAGACCATTCGGAAAACGCACTGATCCTCAAGCCCAGCGAAAAAATGCTCGACGCCAGCTTCCCCCTCGGCGACGACGAAGGCGTGACCATCACCTACGACCGCAACCAGGCGCTGTCGCGCGAAGACATGCAGTTCATTACCTGGGAGCACCCGATGGTCCAGGGCGGCATGGATCTGGTGCTGTCCGGCTCCATGGGCAACACCGCCGTGGCGCTGATCAAGAACAAGGCGCTCAAGCCGGGCACCGTGTTGCTGGAGCTGCTCTACGTCAGCGAAGTAGTGGCGCCGCGTTCGCTGCAACTGGGTCGCTACCTGCCGCCGGCAGCATTGCGCTGCCTGCTGGATGCCAATGGCAATGACCTGTCGGGCCGGGTGTCCTTCACCACTCTGAACGACCAGCTGGAAAGCGTGCCCCGGGCCAGCGCCAACAAGTTCGTACAGGCCCAGCGCGACCAACTGACGCCACGGATCAACGCCGGCGAAGAGAAAATCGCCCCGCGCCACGCCGAACGTGTGGCCGAGGCGCAACGCCGCCTGGCAGCGGACACCGACGAAGAGCTGGCGCGCCTGACCGCCCTGCAAGCCGTCAACCCGACCGTGCGCGACAGCGAACTGGTTGCCCTGCGCCAACAGCGCGAGCAAGGCCTGGCCATGCTCGACAAGGCGGCGCTGCGGTTGGAGGCGATTCGGGTGTTGGTCGCCGGTTGATCCGCGCCCTGCCCTGATGAACAAAAAGGCCCGCGCAATGCGGGCCTTTTTTATGGGGTTTTGCGGGCCTCATCGCAGGCAAGCCAGCTCTCACAGTGATCGGTGCGCTAACTGACAACTCGGTTAACTGTGGGAGCTGGCTTGCCTGCGATGGCATCACCTCGGTTTCAAGCTGTAGCCGCCGCTGCCGGCACCTCAACCCTCCCCAACCCATCCTTCATCCGCTTGGCATCGCGCACAAAACACCGTGAAGCCTGGAACAGAAACAGCATGGTCAGGAACAACGCTACCGGAATCAGGTACATAGCGTCATGCAGGCCCACGGCCTTGAACGCCTCGGTCATTTGCTCGGCACCCGCTGCGTACATCGCCGCATGGGCAAAGTGATCAGACAGAGCGCCCACCACCACCGGCCCCATGCCACCGCCCAGCAGATACAGGCCGGCGAAGAACAACGCCATGGCCGTCGCCCGCAGGCGTGGCTCCACCACGTCCTGGATCGCCGTGTACACACAGGTGTAGAAGTTATAGGCGAACAGCCAGCCCACACTGAACACCGCGACAAACACCCCTATCTCGATGCGCCCCGCATGCAGGGCCCAGGCCGTGCATACCGTGGAGATAATCAGGCTGAAGGCGGCAAACAGCAGCCGACCGTTGGCAATGCGCTGGTGAATCTTGTCCGCCACCAGGCCGCCCAGGGTCAGGCCGAACAGGCCCGTCACGCCGACAATCACCCCGGTCGCCACGGCCGCTTCTTGCAGCGGCATCAAAAAGTACCGTTGCAGCATCGGCACCAGGAACGAGTTGCAGGCATAGGTCGCAAAGTTGAAACACAGCCCCGCCAGCACCAGCCACAGGAAGGTGGGTACCGCCAACACGCGGCGGATCGGCCGGTCGACTTTCTCCTGGGAAACCTGCACGGTTTCGGCCGCACCGCGCTTGGGTTCCTTGATGTAAAACATGAACACCGCGAGGATCAGCCCCGGGATGGCCGCAATAAAGAACGGCGCTCGCCAGCTGTCGAACGCCTTGACCATCGCGCCGATGGTGAAGAACGCCAGCAACAGCCCCAGGGGCAGGCCCAGCATGAAAATCCCCATGGCCCGGGCGCGACGGTGGGCCGGGAACAGGTCGCCGATCAGCGAGTTGGCGGCCGGCGCATAACTGGCTTCGCCAATGCCGATGCCCATGCGCACCAGCAGGAAGGTCCAGAAGCTGCCGACCATGCCGTTGACTGCCGTCAACGCGCTCCAACTCGCCAGGCCCCAGCCCATCAGCTTGCTGCGCGAACCGGTATCGGCCAGGCGCCCCAGGGGCAAGCCGGCAATGGCGTAGACGATGGTGAACGCGGTGCCGATGATGCCGAGCTGGAAGTCACTGAGGTGCCATTCCATGCGGATCGGCTCGATGATGATCGCCGGGATCGTGCGATCAAAGAAGTTGAACAGGTTGGCCAGGAACAGCAGGAACAGAATGCGCCAGGCATTCGCCGCTTGGGTCGAGTTCTGCATGGGTCCGTCTCTTTTATTGTTATAGAGGCTCGATGCCGACGCATCCTGCCCGGAACCTGCAATCTAGTCAGGCACGGCGCGGTTGTCTGTAATGATTCGTAAAGCTGATAGGGCGTAATTTCATCCAGGACAGCGGGGTTTTGCCCGGCAAAAAAATAAGCACCCGCCCCCCTTCCCAAGCGCCTTGGCAGGAATAGAATAGCGAGCCTTCCGCAGTTCCCCCCTTACCTCTTATTGATGACGTGCCATGTCCGATGCCAGTCCGTGTCTGAATTGCGGTGCCTGCTGTTCACACTTTCGCGTGTCTTTCTTTTGGGGCGAATGCGCCTCATCAGGCGGCACCGTGCCCGATGAACTGGTGGTACAGATCAACCCCAGCCGGGTGGCGATGATCGGCACCGACCAGAAACCGGCACGCTGTTGCAGCCTGGAGGGCGAAGTGGGTAGCGGCACCCGCTGTTCAATCTATGAGCAGCGTTCCAGCGTGTGCCGGGAGTTCGAGGCGTCGTGGAGCCAGGGTGAAGTCAACGTCGATTGCGACGCCGCACGCGCGGCATTTGGCCTGGCGCCGCTGGAACAGCCGCCTTACGAGTTTGAGCTGCCCATCAGCGCTTAGCACCATTGGCTATGGCCAGCATGCCAAAATCGAAGAAATCAAAATGCCATTACGGCTTGCGATTCCGTTGAGCCTTCTATACTCGATTCCATAGGTCATCGCCGCGCGCAGTGACACGAGATGACTCTGTAACGGGACATGCTATGGAATGGCTGGGTCTGCATTTTTTTACCCCCCTTCCCGAGAGCGGGCATTTATTAATCGATTGCACCCATAACCCCTTCCTGGTGCTACTGGCGTACCTGGTTGCCTGCGCAGCGGGCTTCGGCACCCTGGACATGGCCGAACGGGTCGGCCACGTCGACAACCTGACGGCAAGACGCCGCTGGCGCTGGATCGGCGCCGGTTGCCTGGCTGGCGGGATCTGGTCGACGCACTTCATCAGCATGCTGGCGTTCCAGGCGCCCATCGCCATCCATTACGAACTGTTCATGACCTTTGCTTCGTTGCTGATCGCCATGATCGCGGCGATGTTCGCCATGCAAACCCTCAGTCATGCACAACTGCGCTTTCATCAGTACCTGGTGGCGTCCATCTGGATGGGCCTGGGCATCGCCCTGATGCATTACGTGGGCATGTCCGCCATGCGCTCCGAGGCCCAGGTGTATTTCTCCAGCGGGCTGTTCGGGTTATCGATAGCAATCGCCATTGGCGCCAGCCTCGCGGCCTTGCTGCTGTCCCGTTACCTGCGCAATGGCAGCGGGATGTTCCACCAATTGCTCAAGTACGGTGCCAGCCTGGTGCTGGGCGCCGGCATTATCAGCATGCACTTCACCGGCATGGCCGCCATGCAATTGCTGGTGCCCACCGGGGCCGCGCCGTCGTTGCCGATCGATAACAACCCCATGCAGCTGGGGCTGTCGGTGGCTGTCATTACGTTGCTGGTGATCGGCAGCAGCATCAGCGCGGCCCTCGCCGACAAGAAACTGCAGCACAAGGAGCGCGACCTGCGGCGAGTCAATGCCTTGCTGAGCGAGCTGGACCAGGCGCGGGCGTCCCTGCAGCAAGTGGCCCATTACGACGCCTTGACCAGCCTGCTCAATCGCCGGGGCTTCAACCAGATCTTCGCTGAAAAACTCGCGCAGAAAACCCAGGCTGGGGGCATGCTGGCGGTGATCTTCCTCGACATCGACCACTTCAAGCGGATCAACGACAGCCTGGGCCACGACGCCGGCGACGAACTGCTGACGGTGCTGGCTGGCCATATCAAGAGTTCGGTGCGCAGCCACAATGATGTGGTGGCGCGGTTCGGCGGCGATGAGTTCTGCATCCTGATCAACATCCATCATCGCGATGAAGCGCGGCACATGGCCCAGCGCATCATGCAAAAAATGAAAGAGCCCATCGAACTGGCCGGTCGACGCATGGTGATGACCACCAGCATCGGCATCAGTGTATTTCCCGAGGACGGGACCACCAGCGAGGAACTGCTGAAAACCGCCGACCTGGCGCTGTACCAGTCCAAGGATGGCGGGCGCAACAGCCTCAACTTCTTCAGTTCCAACCTCAAAACCCGGGCCTCTCTTGAACTGCAGTTGGAAGAGGAGCTGCGTAACGCGTTACGCAGCCAAAAAGAACTGGTCCTGCACTACCAACCCATCCTGGACCTGCGTAAAGGCAAGGTCACCCGGCTCGAAGCCCTGGTGCGCTGGCAACATCCCCTGCATGGCTTGCTGGCGCCAGACCGGTTTATCGGCATTGCCGAAAACAACGGCCTGATCGCCGAGCTGGACAACTGGGTACTGCGCCAGGCCTGTGCCGACCTGGGCTGGCTGACGGACCAGGGCCACCCGGACCTGACCATGGCCGTCAACTGTTCGGCCCTGAACCTGGCCCGTGACGAGTTGGCCGATGAGATCGAATACGCCTTGCGCAGCAGTGGCATCGCCGCCAGCCGCCTGGAGCTGGAAGTCACGGAAAATGCCTTGATGGGCAACATCAGCAGCACCCTGGTCCTGCTGCGGCAAATCCGCGCGCTGGGTGTCGCGCTGTCCATCGATGACTTCGGCACCGGCTATTCCTCGCTCTCCTACCTCAAGCGCCTGCCCCTCAATACACTGAAGATCGATCGCTCCTTTATCCAGGACATCCCCAAGTCCACCACCGATATGGAGATTGTCCAGGCGATCATCGGCATGGCCCACACCCTACATTTGCAGGTGATCACCGAAGGCGTGGAAACCCCGCAGCAACTGGAGCTGCTGGTCAAGCATGGCTGCGATTACGTGCAGGGCTACCTGCTCAGCGCGGCGGTGCCGGCCAGTGAAGTCAGCGCGGTGATCACCGCGCTTGACCAGCACAACCCGCTCACACCGCTAAGCCTGGCGGGCGGCAAGGACGCCTCTTCGGTTGTACGTCCCATCCGCTGAAGCGCAGCAGCCTTGGCATTTCGCCATCATTTTGATTAAAGAACGCCGACGAACGGCCGATTCATGAGAGTCCGGCGTCGCTTTTCCCTAGAAACAATAGGGTTAAGACTGATCGCCGAGACCTAAAACGCACTGTAAAAGTCGCGAACTCTCACTCGGTGATGGCTCTTTAATGCTTTCCAGCCATCCGTCCAGGCACATGGCGCACAATGACTTCTAAAAATAACCCTGTTACTGCGGTATCCGACGTGTTGCTCACAGCTCCTGCGGAAAAACCCTCAGGCTCAAAGTCATTGCACAGTCAACGTGCGCTGGGCACCCAGCAATACCTGTACTTCACCGAGACCAACACCGACCGCATCCTCGACAACCTCGACGGCCTGCGCGACATGGTCTTCCCGCGCCCGCCGCACCTTGAGGGTGACAGCGAGTTGCGCAGCGAGCAGGAGTTTCCCTCGGTCTGCCTGATCGGCCTGGGGCGCTGCGGTTCCAACATCGCCCTGGATGTGGCGGAGTTGGTGTACAACGCCCGCAAGTTCTACCTGAACGAGTTCAGCACCGAAGACAAATCCTACGTTGAAAAGGGCTACAGCCCAGCCCAATGGATCCGCAACAACCTGCGCCTGGGCGCCAGCAAGGCCAGCAAGCCGGTGTTCCTGGTAGAACCATTGGTGATGCTCGGCGACCTGGATAAGGACATTGCCGGGCGCATCCGCTTCTCGCGCAAGGGCGAGAAAAGCGGCTTTTTGCGCGACTACAGCAAGATGAAGATCATGGACCTGTCGGAAGTGCATGCCGGCGGCGCCGGTAACGCCCCGATCCTGGGCCAGTACCTGGCCAAGATCATCCTCAATAAGGATACCCAGCGGTTTTCCAGCCCCGACTGGAAGATGATCCACTCGTACCTGATCGACTCCTGCGGGATCAAGGCCAACCAGTCGCGCCTGTATTTCTCGATTTTCAGCGCCGGCGGTGGCACCGGCTCGGGCATGGCCTCGGAGTTTGGCCTGGCCCAGCAACACTCGTACATGAACAAGACCTTCGACACCAAGCCCGCCGACGAGCACGACAGCAAGAGCGGCCATGCCTTCGTGTTCGAGCCGATCTTCACCAGCGGCATCTGTGTGCTGCCGAACATCTCCGATCACCGCAGCGAAATGTCCGAGGCGCTGCATATCAACGCCGGTCGGCTGCTGTGCAAGTACCTGTCGGAGGAATGGGACTTCTCGTACAACTTCGACAATGAAGACAGCAGCGAGGCCAGCGTCAAAGGCCGTATCCGCCCGTGGAACGCGATGATGCTGATCTCCAACGACATCATGCGTTACGCCGAAGAAAGCGACGACGGCAACATCCAGAACATTGACGTCAATGCCATGGAAAAACACGCCAACCAGTACATCTCACAGCAGATCTTCAACATTCTGACGGCCCAGGCGGTGACGACCGACTACGACCAGAACTATTTCCGCCGTGCCGGCATCGATATCGGTGAAACCATTCGCCTGGACGCCAACGACCTGTTCATGAGCCTGGCCGGGCCGGTGGCAATTGCCTATGCCGAGTCGGTCGTGCCGGAAACCCCGGCGCCGAGCAACGACAAGTTCAAGGTGTTTGAAAAAGAACCCCAGCGCCTGAACATCGATGACTTGTTCTTCCGCTCCATCGACCTGCCTCACTTCAATAAGGTCACCCAGGCCATTGAAGGCATCAGCCTGTTGCCGATCGAATCCAAGCGCTACAAGGCGTCCCTGGAGCAATACAAGAATTCCGGCTATGACGCGGCGGCCCTGCATGACCTGCACTTCTTCAAGAACTGCTCGTCGGTGGTGTCTATCGTCTCCCTGCCCAAGGACTACAAGCTGTCCTATATGGACCTGAACCGGCTCAAGACCCACCTCAACAGCCTGTTCCCCAACACCACGCTCAAGCGCTACGCCCTGGTGATCGGCGCTTCGGCCAACCTGTCACTGACCACCCTGATCGCCAAGAGCCCGTGCCTGTCGGATGATTTCCTGACGTTGATCGTGGCCTTTATCAAACGCTGCTTTGCCCGCAACCCGTACCGTTTCGACGAGACGCTGGACAATTCGATCCTGGATTTCATCATCCACGAAGACTTCGACGAGGACCGTATCGACGAGTTGCTCAACGAATTCGAGAACCCGGCGAAAATCCTCGATACCAACTGGTACGCGATCAAGCCGATGTATGAGAAGAAGTACCGCGAGCTGATCAACGACAAGGAGAAGTTTGTCTCGATCAACGACATACGTCTGTCGCGCGATTGCGTGAAGAAGGCGATCAAGTACCTGCGTGAGATTTATCGTCACCGGATTGGCAAGACCAAGGTTATTTCCTTGAATAACCATACGGGCAAGACCGCCTAGACCGCGGCGCGGCCTTCGCGAGCAAGCCCGCTCCCACAGTTGACCGAGGTCTACCCTTGGAATGCGGTCGACTGTGGGAGCGGGCTTGCTCGCGAAAGCGGTCTGCCAGGCGACAATATCCATAACCTTGCCACACCAAGAAACAATTCCCCCGGCCATTCGCGGCCCGCAAAACTGTTCCCATGACGTTTACGTCACCCTCCCTTGTGACCTTTCTTCACGGCCAGTTGCCATCATGGGCAAAGCGGTTACTCCGCTACACACTTTTAAAGGCGCGAAACTCGCACCATTTCGGTGCCTGCGTTTAGTTGGATGCCCTTTCCTGGATCAGAATCCACGGCGAAACCACCACCGCCCACAGGCTCGGATTACGCTCCACCAGGTCCAATGCCCGCGTCGCAGACACTTCGCCAAGGCTCCCCGAGGCCAGCCAGGCAGCCACTTTGTCCCGACTGTCCTCGGCCATCCCCTCGGCCGCTTCGATCAAATCCAGACCGGCGTCGACCCACAATAGGGCACCCTTGGCGAAGAACGGTTCAAGCTCCTTCCAGGAAATTTCCGCGGTTTCGCCGAGCAGCTTGGCATAGAGGGTGCTAGGTTCTTGCGTCATGGGAACTCACCTGAGGAAAAAATCGGCGCAATCATACCGTCGAGGCTTCCCCAGAAAAACCCAGTTGCAATTGAGGCACCGATTGAAAGTGTCAGGAACGCCAAGGATTGCCCGAGACTCTGGCATTCACCCGCCGCAATTCTGTCTTTTTCTTTCATTTAAGCGACATACCCGGGGTTTGCCCCCAGCAGCTAGCTTTTCAAGCGATCAACCGGCGCTCTACACTGTACCGGTACAGTTGCCAGGCCGCTGCCGGGGGGATATCCGAGATATCTGATCCGGTTCTGTAGCCCACAAGGCCGCTAGAACTATAAAAAATACAACAGTAAGAGTGGAGCACTATGAATAAGGCTACTAAGCAGATTTCCAAACTGTTTGCCGCTATGGTCCTGGCTGGGGTTGCCGGCCATTCGTTCGCAGCTGACACCATCAAGATCGGTATTGCCGGCCCTAAAACCGGCCCTGTGACCCAATACGGCGATATGCAATTCATGGGTGCCAAGCAAGCCATCAAGGACATCAACGCCAAGGGCGGTGTCGACGGCAAAATGCTCGAAGCCAAGGAATACGACGACGCTTGCGACCCTAAACAAGCCGTTGCCGTAGCCAACAAAGTGGTCAACGACGGCGTCAAGTTCGTGGTCGGCCACCTCTGCTCCAGCTCCACTCAACCTGCAACCGACATCTACGAAGACGAAGGCGTGATCATGATCACCCCGGCGGCTACCAGCCCGGAAATCACCGCCCGTGGCTACAAGCTGATCTTCCGTACCATCGGCCTGGACAGCGCCCAGGGCCCTGCGGCCGGCAACTACATCGCCGACCACGTCAAGCCGAAGGCCGTCGCAGTCCTGCACGACAAGCAACAATACGGTGAAGGCATCGCCACTGCGGTCAAGCAGACCCTCGAAGGCAAAGGCATCAAGGTTGCCGTGTTCGAAGGCCTGAACGCCGGCGACAAGGACTTCTCCTCGATTATCCAGAAGCTCAAGCAAGCCAACGTCGACTTCGTCTACTACGGCGGCTACCACCCAGAACTGGGCTTGATCCTGCGCCAGGCCCAGGAAAAAGGCCTGAAAGCCAAGTTCATGGGCCCGGAAGGCGTGGGCAACGACTCCATCTCGCAAATCGCCCAGAAAGCCTCCGAAGGCCTGCTGGTCACCCTGCCGAAATCCTTCGACGCCGACCCTGCGAACAAGGCCATCGTCGACGCACTCAAGGCTGACGGCAAAGACCCAAGCGGTCCGTTCGTGTTCCCGGCCTACTCGGCGGTTGAAATCATCGCTGGCGGCATCGCTGCTGCAAAAAGCGAAGACACCACCAAAGTGGCCGAGGCCATCCACGCGGGTACCTTCAAGACCCCGACCGGCGACCTGAGCTTCGATAAGAACGGCGACCTGAAAGACTTCAAGTTCGTGGTCTACGAATGGCACTTCGGCCAACCAAAAACCGAAGTATCCCCTCAGTAAGCCAGGCGTTACTGGACAACAAGCCCACTGTGCAAGCAGTGGGTTTTGTTTTACGAGGTTTATGGGCCACGCACCCGCGATCCGGGCGCTGGCTCACCTGAAAATCTTAAAACCGTCACCAGCGGTTCGCTGGCAAATGCTTTGTGCAAATGTGCTCACAGAACACAGCACCAGGCTGGAAGATGACTCCACCAGTGAAATGCGTATCGGGTTTTTAGGAGCGCTGTAATGCCTGAGATCTATCATTTTTTCCAACAGCTGGTTAATGGCCTGACCATTGGCAGCACCTATGCCTTGATAGCCATTGGCTACACAATGGTTTACGGCATCATTGGAATGATCAACTTCGCCCACGGCGAGGTGTACATGATTGGCTCCTACGTGGCGTTCATCGCCATTGCCGGGCTGGCCATGATGGGTATCCACTCCCTGCCGCTGTTGATGACTGCCGCGTTCCTTGCGTCAATCGTCGTAACCAGTGCCTACGGCTACAGTATCGAACGCGTTGCATACCGCCCCCTGCGTGGCAGCAACCGCCTGATCCCGTTGATTTCCGCCATCGGCATGTCGATTTTCCTGCAGAACACCGTATTGCTGTCCCAGGACTCCAAGGACAAGTCCATTCCCAACCTGATCCCGGGGAGCTTTTCCTTCGGTCCAGGTGGCGCACAAGAAGTGCTGATTTCCTACATGCAGATCCTGGTCTTCGTCGTCACCCTGGTGGCCATGCTGGGCCTGACCCTGTTCATCTCCCGCTCCCGTCTGGGGCGCGCCTGCCGGGCCTGCGCCGAAGACATCAAGATGGCCAACCTGCTGGGCATCAACACCAACAACATCATTGCCCTGACCTTCGTCATCGGCGCCGCACTGGCCGCCGTCGCTGCCGTGTTGCTGAGCATGCAGTATGGCGTGATCAACCCCAACGCCGGCTTCCTGGTGGGGCTCAAAGCCTTCACTGCGGCGGTCCTCGGCGGCATCGGCAGTATTCCGGGCGCGATGCTCGGCGGGCTGGTGCTGGGTGTGGCCGAAGCGTTTGGTGCCGATATCTTCGGCGACCAGTACAAGGACGTGGTGGCCTTCGGTCTATTGGTTCTGGTGCTGTTATTCCGGCCGACCGGCATCCTGGGCCGTCCGGAGGTTGAGAAAGTATGAGCAGATATCTTAAATCGGCGTTTTTCAGCGCCTTGCTGGTATGGGCCGTGGCCTTTCCGGTACTCGGGCTCAAGTTGAGCATTGTCGGGATCAACCTTGAAGTACACGGCACCGGACCGGTGACGCTGACCATCATTGCCCTGTGCTCGGTGCTGATGTTCCTGCGGGTGCTGTTCACCCAGCAGGTCGGGGCGCTGCTCAAGTCCAATCGTGGCCCGCTGGTCTCGCCCAAGGTCAGCCAATTCCTGACCCTGCCGCGCACCCAGCGCTACATCATCATCGGCCTGATCGTGGCCGCGTTGATCTGGCCATTCTTCGGCTCCCGTGGTGCGGTGGATATCGCCACCCTGATCCTGATCTACGTGCTGCTGGGCCTGGGCCTGAACATCGTGGTGGGCCTGGCCGGCCTGCTCGACCTGGGTTATGTGGGTTTCTACGCGGTGGGTGCCTACACCTACGCGCTGCTCTCGCACTACCTGGGCTGGAGCTTCTGGATCTGCCTGCCATTGGCCGGCATGGCAGCGGCGACGTTCGGCTTCCTGCTGGGCTTCCCGGTATTGCGCTTGCGCGGTGACTACCTGGCCATCGTGACCCTGGGTTTTGGTGAGATCATCCGTCTGTTCCTGCGTAACCTCACTGATATCACCGGCGGCCCCAACGGCATCAGCAGCATTCCCAAGCCAACGTTCTTCGGCTTGTCGTTTGATCGCTCCGCTGCCGAGGGCATGCAGACCTTCCACGAGTACTTCGGGATTGCCTACAACCCGGTGAGCAAAGTGGTGTTCCTGTACCTGGTCGCCCTGTTGCTGGCCCTGGCCGCGCTGTTCGTGATCAACCGCCTGCTGCGCATGCCGATCGGGCGTGCCTGGGAAGCGCTGCGTGAAGACGAAATCGCCTGCCGTGCGCTGGGCCTGAACCCGACCATCATCAAGCTCTCCGCCTTCACCCTGGGTGCCGCGTTCGCCGGTTTCGCCGGCAGCTTCTTTGCCGCTCGCCAAGGCCTGGTGACACCGGAGTCGTTCACCTTCATCGAGTCGGCAATCATCCTCGCCATCGTGGTATTGGGTGGCATGGGCTCGCAGTTGGGCGTGATCCTCGCGGCCATCGTGATGATCCTGCTGCCGGAACTGATGCGTGAATTCAGCGAGTACCGCATGTTGATGTTCGGCGCGATGATGGTGCTGATGATGATCTGGCGCCCTCAAGGCCTGCTGCCCATGCAACGTCCACATATGGAGCTGCGCAAATGAGCCGCGAGATCCTGAAAGTCGAAAACCTGAGCATGCGCTTCGGCGGCTTGCTGGCGGTCAATGGCGTCGCCCTGACCGTCAAAGAGAAACAAGTGGTCGCGTTGATCGGCCCCAACGGCGCCGGCAAGACTACGGTGTTCAACTGCCTGACCGGTTTCTACAAGCCGGCCGGTGGCAGCATCCTGCTGGACGGCCAGCCGATCCAGGGCCTGGCCGGTCACCAGATTGCCCGCAAGGGCGTGGTGCGGACCTTCCAGAACGTGCGGTTGTTCAAGGACATGACCGCCGTGGAAAACCTGCTGATCGCCCAGCACCGGCACCTGAACACCAATTTCTTCGCGGGCCTGTTCAAGACCCCGGCGTTTCGCAAGAGCGAGCGCGAGGCCATGGAATACGCCGCGTACTGGCTGGACAAGGTCAACTTGACCGAGTTTGCCAACCGCCCGGCCGGCACCCTGGCCTATGGTCAGCAACGTCGCCTGGAAATCGCCCGCTGCATGATGACCCGCCCGCGGATCCTGATGCTCGACGAACCGGCTGCGGGCCTCAACCCCAAGGAAACCGAAGACCTCAAGGCGTTGATCGGTGTGCTGCGTGAAGAAAACAACGCCACCGTGCTGCTGATCGAACACGACATGAAACTGGTCATGAGCATTTCCGACCATATCGTCGTGATCAACCAGGGCACGCCATTGGCCAACGGGACGCCGGAGCAGATCCGCGACAACCCGCAAGTGATCAAAGCCTATTTGGGGGAAGCGTAAATGCTGCAATTCGAAAACGTTTCCACTTTCTACGGCAAGATCCAGGCCCTGCACGACGTCAACGTGGAAGTGCGCCAGGGCGAAATCGTCACCCTGATCGGCGCCAACGGTGCCGGCAAGTCCACCCTGCTGATGACCCTGTGCGGTTCGCCCCAGGCTCACAGCGGCAGCATCCGCTACATGGGTGAGGAACTGGTGGGCCAGCACTCGGCGGCGATCATGCGCAAGAGCATTGCCGTGGTCCCGGAAGGCCGTCGGGTGTTTGCCCGCCTGACCGTGGAAGAGAACCTGGCCATGGGCGGGTTCTTCACCGATAAGGGCGACTACCAGGAGCAGATGGACAAGGTGCTGCACCTGTTCCCTCGGCTCAAGGAGCGCTTCAGCCAGCGCGGCGGCACCATGTCCGGTGGCGAACAGCAAATGCTTGCCATCGGTCGTGCGCTGATGAGCAAGCCCAAGCTGCTGTTGCTGGACGAGCCCTCCCTGGGCCTGGCGCCGATCATCATCCAGCAGATCTTCGATATCATCGAGCAGCTGCGCAAGGACGGTGTGACGGTGTTCTTGGTGGAGCAGAACGCCAACCAGGCGTTGAAAATTGCCGACCGCGCCTATGTGCTGGAAAACGGCCGGGTGGTGATGCAGGGCAGCGGCGAACAACTGCTGACCGATCCGAAAGTGCGCGAGGCGTACCTGGGCGGCTAAAAACGGTTGCTGGATGAACCGGACCAACATGTGGGAGCGGGCTTGCCCGCGATGGCGGTGTGTCAGTGCTGGATGTATTGGCTGACACGCCTCTATCGCGAGCAAGCCCGCTCCCACATTTGCTTTGTGTGAATCGTAGATTTCGCGCTGTTTTAAAGTTTTCTTCGATCCACCTGTAACGATCCCCTCCCCCCTTTCTCTAGTGGGGTAAGCAAGCACAAACGCTTCCTTACCACCTCACTGCTGGAGAAACACCATGACCGCTACCCCCCGCTCGCTGCCCGTCGCCGCCCTCGCCCTGGCCCTGGGTTCTGCCTTGAGCCTGAGCGCCCTGACCACTGTCGCCCATGCCGACGAGGCGAAAATGGAAAAATGCTTCGGCGTCGCCCTCAAAGGCAAGAACGACTGCGCTGCAGGCGCCGGCACCACCTGTGCGGGCACCTCCAAAACCGACTACCAGGCCAACGCCTGGAAGCTGGTTCCCGAGGGCACCTGCGTGAAGATGGAAAGCAAAACCTCGTCGACCGGTTTTGGTCAACTGGAAGCCTTCAAAGCCAAGTCCTGAACCATTCCCACGCCTGAGTATCGACGATGATTCTTTCATCCTTGCCTGACATCTCCCGGGCTCAGGCACCCGGTCTGCCCCGGCGGGCCGGGCTGGGGCTCAAGAGCGAGCACTTCCAGGAAGTGCTCGCCACCCGGCCCGATATTGGTTTTTTTGAAGTCCACGCCGAAAACTACATGGTGGCCGGTGGGCCTTTTCATCATTACCTGGGATTGATCCGCGAGCAGTACCCGCTGTCGCTGCACGGCGTCGGCCTGTCCATTGGCGGCGAAGGCCCGCTGAGCCAGGAGCACCTTGCACGCCTGGCAGCACTGGTGGCGCGCTATCAACCCCAATCCTTTTCCGAGCACCTGGCCTGGTCAAGCCACGGCCCGGTGTATCTCAACGACTTGCTACCCCTGGCCTATGACGACGCAGCCCTCAAGCGCGTGTGCGCCCACATTGACCAGGTACAAACCGTGCTCAAGCGGCGCATGTTGCTGGAGAACCCGTCGACCTACCTGCTGTTCCAGTGCTCCACCCTGGACGAAACAGACTTCATCAGCGAAGTCATCCGGCGCACCGGCTGCGGCTTGCTGCTGGACGTAAACAATGTGTATGTGTCCTGCGTCAATCATCAGCAGGATCCGTTGGCCTACCTCGATGCTTTGCCTTTGCACACCGTGGGTGAGATTCATCTGGCCGGCTTTGCCGAAGACGCCGACAGCCTGGGTGATCGCCTGCTGATTGACGATCATGGCGCCCCCATCGACAACGCGGTGTGGCAGTTGTATCAGCAAGCCTTACAACGCATCGGACCGGTTGCGACGCTGATTGAGCGCGACAACGATGTGCCAGCCTTCAGTGTGTTGCACGCCGAAGCCCGGCAAGCCGACCAGCATCTACTGACTGCGGCGGTGCACCCATGAACAACCTGCAAAGCCAGTTTGCCCAGGCGCTGCTGGCGCTGTACCAACCATGCCCGAATGGTTTGTTCAGCAGCAATGGCGCCGATCCTGCCAGTCGTTTTGCGGTGTATCGCAACAACGTCCACAGCTCGTTGATCAACGCCCTGGCCGACAGTTATCCCGTGACCCTGCAACTGGTGGGCGATCGATTTTTCCGGGCCATGGCCGGGATGTATGTCCAGGCGTATCCGCCCACCAGCCCGCGGCTCAACGAGTACGGCAGTGACTTGGCCGACTTTATCCAGGGCTTCGCCCCTGCCGCCAGTGTCCCGTACCTGGCTGACGTCGCGCGGCTGGAGCGCTTGCGGATCAACGCCTATCACGCCGCCGACGCACCCGTCGCCGACTCGCAGGCCGTCATAAACCAGCTGCAACAGTTGCCTAGCCTGGGCAACGTGCGCCTGCAATTGCATCCATCCGTTACCACCCTGCAATCGAGCTACGCCGTGGTGGCGTTATGGGCCGCGCATCAAACCAGCGACACCGTCGCCAGACTCGACCCGTGGCACGGGCAATGCGCGCTGATCCTGCGCAATGGCCTGGAGGTGGAGGTGTTTTGCATCGACAGCGGCTGCGTGGCGTTTATCAACAGCCTGAACAACCAATGGCCCCTGGAAATGGCGATGGCGTACGCCCTCGACGCAGCGACTGAATTTGACCTGCACCAATGCCTGGGACTGCTGATCAGCCACCGCGCCATCACCCATATCAAGGTACAATCATGAATACTGCCGCCCCGAGCCTGATGTCCCGCGTCATTCAGGCCTTTGAAAAAATCCCCTACAGCCTGATCGCCCTTGTCGCACGTTTTTCCATTGCGGCGGTGTTCTGGAAGTCCGGCCAGACCAAGGTCGAGGGCTTGGCCATCGACCTGGTCGATGGCACCTTCGAACTTGGTATGCCACACCTGGCAAGCTCCACTGTGCCGTTGTTTCAAAGTGAATATCGGATACCGTTTGTGCCAGCTGAAGCAGCCGCGTACATGGCCACGTTCGCCGAGCACTTTTTTCCGGTCCTGATTCTGCTGGGGCTTGCCACGCGCCTTTCAGCCCTGGCGTTACTGGGCATGACCCTGGTGATCCAGCTGTTTGTCTACCCGGATGCCTACCCGACCCACGGCACCTGGATCGCGTTGCTACTGGTGCTGATGGCCAAGGGGCCAGGACGCGTGTCCATTGATCACTGGATCGCACGGCGCTGGCGTTAAAGCCGGTCCAACGCCTCGCCGTTGCGCTTGAACCAGCCCACCAGGTAATCGGCCAGCACTTGGGTACGGCGTGGCAGCCCGCCCTGATAGGGGTGGACTAGGTACATCGGCATACTGCGGGTCTGATAATCGCGCAGGATCCAGCGTAGTCGGCCGTCAGCCAATTCCATCTGCAACAGGTAGGACGGCAGCCGCGCGACACCCGCGCCAACCAGCGCGGCTTTTTTCAGCAGGTTGTAGTGGTTGGAGGCAAAGGTGCCATCCACCCGCACTCGCAACAATTCGTGTTGCTGGTGATACAGCCACTCCTCGCGACCGCTGTAGTGGCTGTTGAGCAAGCAACGGTGGCCAACCAGATCAGCCGGCACCAGCGGTTCACCATTTTGCTCCAGGTAGGCCGGGCTGGCGCAGGTCATTTCATGCCAGGCCAGCAGAGGCTTGGCGACCAGGCGCTCATCATTGGCAACCTCTGAGCGCACTGCCAGGTCAAACCCATCCCTGGCCAGGTCGCGATAGCTATTGTTGAGGTCCAACTCGATCTGGACTTGTGGATACTGCCTGGAAAAATCCAACAGCAGGCCGTCGAAAAACGTTTCGCCCAAGGACACCGGAACCGTCATACGCACGGGCCCGGCCAAATCATCCTTGAGCCGCGCCAATGCCTGTCGGGCACGCTCGACCTGGACCACCAGCCCCTGGGCCTGGGGCAACAATGCCGCACCCGCCGCCGTCAGGCTGAGGCGGCGGGTGGTGCGGTGCAGCAACACCACCGAGTATTGCGCCTCCAACTGGCTGATGCGTTTGGACAACTGGCCCTTGCTGCATCCCAGTTGCTGGGCGGCCAGGGTAAAGCTGCCGGCCTCGATCAATACCGCAAACGCCGCCAGATCATCCATCTCACTCATGGATTGTTTCCACTTGAAAACCAAAGGTTGCCTATTAGTGCGCTTATCCGCAGAAAAAACCACTCTAGACTCAAGGCTCACCTAAACCCTTGAGGAACCACACCATGAAAATCCTGTTGATAGGCGCCAGCGGCACTGTGGGCTCGGCGGTCAAGGCTGAACTGTCCCAGCGCCATGAAGTGATCAGCATCGGGCGCAAGAGCGGCGACTTTCAGGTCGACATCAGCGACAGCGCCTCGATCCGCCGACTGTTTGTACAAACCGGCCAGTTCGATGCCTTGGTGTGCGCCGCCGGCAGCGTCAACTTCGTGCCCCTGGGGGATATGGAGGCCAGCCATTTCGACCTCGGCCTGCAAGACAAGCTGATGGGTCAGGTCAATCTGTTGCTGATCGGCCGCGAGTTTGCCAACGACGGTGCGTCGTTCACCTTTACCAGCGGCATTCTCAACCGCGACCCAATCCGCACAGGCGCCTCGGCGGCACTGGTCAACGGTGCCATCGATGCGTTCGTCAAAGCGGCGGCGATTGAACTGCCACGGGGCCTGCGGATCAACTCGGTCAGCCCGACCGTGTTGGTGGAAGCCATGGGCAGCTATGCACCTTACTTCAGGGGTTTTAAGCCGGTTCCGGCGACGGAAGTGGCTTTGGCCTACGCCAAGAGTGTGGAAGGTTTACAGACCGGGCAGACCTACATCGTAGGTTGATCACTTGAGGAGCGACGGCATCATCTCCAACAACTGGTTGCGGGGGATGGAGAACCGCAAGCCCGGGCCGTCGATCACGCCCTGGACCGTCGCCGTATTGAGCTGCCGGCCATTGAGGTACAGGGTCATCTGCTTATGCATGGCCGCCTGGGTCAGCGCTTTCGTGCGCTCCCTGGCTTCCGGCGTCAGCGTCACGTCGACCTCGATAAACTCGGGTTGGAGGGCGCCGGCTCTTTTCAGGGTCAAGGTCATATCGGTGAAGTCGGTCTGTGAGGTGTAGAACAGCTTGGCCGGCACCTCGGCCCAGGCCAGGGGTGCCACGCAGGCCAGGGCGAAGAGGGTCCATCGAATGTTCATATGAATGCGCCTTTCGAAAAACTTAAACTTGGCATAATGCTTCCGTAACATCCACGGAAAAGGCTTAATTTCAGGCTCCGTTAAAATGCTGCAACCTAATCGCCCATCACCGGCTTGTGATGCAGCGCCAGCCTGCGTAACGTGGCGGCACTTATCAGGAGACCCGATAATGCTTGCCGCCCGTACCCTTGCTCTGTTTGCCCTGTTGCCCCTGCTCACCGCCTGCCAGTTGTTCGACCGCGATGCGGCCAAGCCGTCCATGACGGGCCTGACTCGCATGCAGGGCGAATTGACCGCAGTGGGCGACAAATTGCTGTTCCAGCCCTGCCATGATCAGCGCAACTATGTGGTCAACGACACCGGCGGCACCAGCATCCTCCAGGAAGCTGCGTCCCTGGCCGGCCAGCAAGGGGCCTTGTTTGCCGACCTGCGCGGCAAGTTCTCCGGAGTCGCCAGCGGCACCCAGGGCCAGGTGGACCTGCAGCAACTGTACCGCGTCGAACGTTCGACCTCGGCCTGCGACGACCCGGACTTCAAGCGCATGATCCTGCGCGCCAATGGCCACAAGCCGGCGTGGGCATTGAACGTCACCAATAAGGGCATGGTCTTGCAACGCGAGGGGCAGCCACCGTTGCCGGTGCCTTATGTCGAAGAACAACTGGGCGACGGCCGCTTCAACCTCACCACCGAAGCCAACGGCCAGCAGATTGAACTGTGGGTCGCGCCCCAACGCTGCATCGATAGCGTCAGTGGCAGCCTGCAGCATATGAGCGCCGAACTTCGGATCAACGGTCAGGTGCAGCGTGGCTGCGCGGCGTTTGGCGGCTCGCGAGACGACTGATTCAGCCCTGCGCTGTTTTAGCATGACGGGAAACCGCCGTTGGGGCTTATAATCGCCGGTTTGCAAAACCGCCGGCCCTACCAAACGCCGCATACCGGATCCTGTCATGCTACGAATCACCGAACTCAAGCTGCCCATCGACCATCCCGAAGAAGACCTGCGGCCTGCCATTGTGCAGCGCCTGGGCATCGCCAGTGATGATCTGCTCGATTTCACCCTGTTCAAACGCAGCTACGATGCGCGCAAGAAGTCGTCGGAGCTGTGTTTCATCTACACCGTCGACCTTGAGGTCAAGGGCGAGGCCGCCCTGCTGCTCAAGTTCGCTGACGACCGCAATATCAATGCCGCCCCCGATGTCAGCTACAAGGTCGTCGGCCAGGCACCGGCCGACCTGAGCGAGCGGCCGATTGTGGTCGGCTTCGGCCCTTGCGGGATCTTTGCCGGGTTGTTGCTGGCGCAAATGGGCTTCAAGCCGATCATCCTCGAGCGCGGCCGCGAAGTGCGCCAGCGCACCAAGGACACCTGGGGCCTGTGGCGCAAAAGCGTACTCAACCCCGAGTCCAACGTGCAGTTCGGCGAGGGCGGTGCCGGGACCTTTTCCGACGGCAAGCTCTACAGCCAGATCAAGGACCCGAAATTTCACGGGCGCAAGGTCCTGCACGAGTTCGTCAAAGCCGGCGCGCCAGACGAGATCCTCTACGTCAGCAAACCGCACATCGGTACCTTCCGCCTGACCGGCGTGGTGGAAAACATGCGCCAGCAGATCATCGCCCTGGGCGGTGAAGTGCGTTTTGAACAGCGGGTCACCGACGTGCTGATCGAAGATGGCCAGTTGAATGGCGTGGTGGTCGCGGGTGGCGAGCAGATCCTTTCCAAGCATGTGATCCTCGCCCTCGGCCACAGCGCCCGCGACACTTTCCGCATGCTCCACGGCCGTGGCGTGTACATGGAAGCCAAGCCGTTTTCGGTGGGTTTCCGTATCGAACATCCGCAGTCGCTGATCGACGCCGCACGCCTGGGCAAATATGCCGGGCACCCGAAACTGGGCGCGGCCGACTACAAGCTGGTGCACCACGCCAAGAACGGCCGCTCGGTGTACAGCTTCTGCATGTGCCCAGGCGGCACGGTGGTGGCAGCCACCTCCGAGCCGAATCGGGTCGTGACCAATGGCATGAGCCAGTATTCGCGTAACGAACGCAATGCCAACTCCGGGATCGTGGTGGGTATCACGCCGGAAGTGGACTACCCGGGCGGCCCGCTGGCCGGGATCGAGTTGCAGGAGCGCCTGGAGTCCCACGCGTTCATCCTCGGCGGCAGCAACTACGAAGCACCGGCGCAACTGGTGGGTGATTTCATCGCCGGCAAGCCGTCCACGGCTATTGGTAGCGTGGAACCTTCCTACAAGCCAGGCGTAGCCCTGGGCGACTTGGCCCTGGCCTTGCCAGACTTCGCCATCGAGGCCATCCGCGAAGCGTTGCCGGCCTTTGAGAAGCAGATCAAGGGTTACTCGTTGCATGACGCGGTATTGACCGGGATCGAGACCCGCACTTCATCGCCGCTGCGGATCACCCGCGACGCGTCGATGCAAAGCTTGAATGTCAAAGGCCTGTTCCCGGCCGGCGAAGGTGCTGGCTATGCAGGTGGGATCCTGTCGGCCGGCGTTGACGGGATTCGGATTGCCGAAGCCGTGGCGCGCAACATCCTCGGGATCGAAGCCTGAGCAAACGCCCTCCACTGTGGGAGCGGGCAAGCCCGGCTCCCACAGTGATCATCGTGCGCCAGACGGTTTAGATATTGGCGCGCAGGATACTGTCCGGCAACGGCTCGCCCCGCTCGACACTGGCGGCAACCGCGTCGATCAACTCTTCCAGTTCATACCCCTGCCCGACCAGCCACGCATCGTCGTAGTAGGTCGTGGCATAGCGCTCGCCACCATCACACAGAATCGCCACGATAGACCCGGACTCCCCTGCCGCCTGCATCTGCTGCGCGGCAACCAGCGCGCCGATCAGGTTGGTGCCGCTGGAACCCCCGACCCGCCGTCCCAAGCGTTGCGCCAGGTAATGCATGGCCGCCAGCGACAGGGCGTCCGGCACCTTGACCATCGCATCAATCACCTTGGGCAGGAACGACGCCTCCACCCGTGGCCGGCCGATGCCCTCGATCCGTGAACCGCAGTCCAGGCGCAAACTGGCGTCACCGCTCTGGTAATACTCGAAGAACACCGAACGCTCGGCATCGGCACACAAGACTCGGGTGCAATGCTGGCGATAACGCACATAGCGCCCCAGGGTCGCCGTGGTCCCGCCGGTACCCGGGCTGGAAATCAGCCAGCTTGGCTCTGGATGGCGCTCGAAGCGCAGCTGCTGGAAGATCGATTCGGCAATGTTGTTATTCGCCCGCCAGTCCGTCGCGCGTTCGGCATAGGTGAACTGATCCATGAAGTGCCCGCCACTTTCCTGCGCCAGGCGCTCGGATTCGGCGTAGATCTGCGTGGGATCCTGCACCAGGTGGCTCTTGCCACCGTAGAAGGCGATCTGCGCAATTTTCTCCTGGGACGTGGTGGCCGGCATCACCGCAATGAACGGCAGGCCCAGCAAACGCGCGAAGTACGCCTCGGAGATCGCCGTCGAGCCACTGGAGGCTTCGATCACTGGCGCGCCGGGCTTGAGCCAACCGTTGCACAGCGCATACAGGAACAGGGAGCGAGCCAGCCGGTGCTTGAGGCTGCCGGTGGGGTGGCTGGACTCATCCTTGAAATACAACTCGATCCCCGGCAAGCCCGGTAAAGGCAGCGGGATCAGGTGGGTGTCGGCGCTACGCTGGAAGTCCGCCTCAATAATGCGGATGGCCTCTCGGGCCCACGGACGATGGTCGCTCATGCTCAAGTTCCATTAGGTTTTCAGGCTGAATGTTAGGGTCTTTCCTACACTGCACACAGATACAGTCATGACTCAATTCGACACACAATTGCTAGTCTTTGACGCAAGCCCTACCACGACGCTTTTATATAACAAAAAAGAATATAACTTTTGTTTTAACAACTAACAGTACGGGTTAGGGTACGCCCCTATTGAACTTTGATTGGAGAGCATCCCTTGCCTCTGCGTAGCACGTTTACCCGTTTCTTCCAGCTTGAAGCGGCCAGCGGCCTGTTACTGATCGCTGCAGCCGCCTTGGCGCTGATCATCAACAACTCGCCGCTGTCCCATCTCTACAACAGCTTTCTTGACGTGCCCGTCGCCGTACAAATCGGCGCCCTGCAAATCGCCAAGCCGTCGCTGCTATGGATCAACGACGGCCTGATGGCCCTGTTCTTCCTGCTGATCGGTCTGGAGGTCAAGCGCGAGTTGCTTGATGGCCACTTGTCCAAGCCTTCCCAGGTCGTGCTGCCAGGCGCTGCAGCCATCGGCGGCATGGTGGTGCCGGCGCTGATCTACTGGGCGCTGAATAAGGATAACCCGGCGGCGCTGGGCGGCTGGGCCATCCCGATGGCCACCGATATCGCCTTTGCCCTTGGCGTGTTGGCCCTGCTGGGCAAGCGTGTACCGGTGTCGCTGAAGCTGTTCCTGATGACCCTGGCGATCATCGATGACCTGGGCGCCATCATCGTCATCGCGATTTTCTATTCCAGCGAACTGTCCACCGCGTCGCTGGCAGGGGCAGGTGCCTGCCTTGTCGCGCTGATAGCCATGAACCGCCTGGGCGTGGTCAAGCTCGGGCCGTACCTGATCATCGGCCTGATCCTGTGGGTCTGCGTGCTCAAGAGTGGGGTTCATGCCACCCTGGCTGGCGTCACCCTGGCGTTCTGCATTCCGCTGCGCACCAAGAACGCCGAACCCTCGCCCCTGCTGGGCCTGGAACACGCGCTGCACCCGTGGGTGGCCTACGGCATCCTGCCGCTGTTCGCGTTTGCCAACGCCGGCGTGTCGTTGGCCGGGGTCAACCTGGAGAGCTTTACCCACCATGTGCCAATGGGTATCGCCGCCGGCCTGCTGGTGGGCAAGACGGTCGGTGTGTTTGGGCTGACCTGGCTCGCGGTGAAAACCGGGCTGGCTGCCCTGCCGACCGGCGCCAATTGGGGCCAGGTCATGGGCGTGGCCATCCTGTGCGGTATCGGCTTCACCATGAGCCTGTTTGTCGGCTCGCTGGCGTTCGTGCCGGGCAGTAGCGAATACGCCGGGATGGACCGGATGGGTATTCTCACCGGCTCGATCCTGGCGGCATTGATTGGTTATGCAGTGACGGCGATGGCCAGTCGCAAGCAGGCGGCTACCAGCGCTTAACGCGCTGGCACGCCCAACTTAGCACCCAATAAAAAACCCCGCCCGGTCACCCGGTCGGGGTTTTTCTTTGACCGCCGGCCCTTAACGGGTAACGCGGCTGGTACCGTCTACAGTCATGATGCGCACACGGTCGCCAATGCGGAAGATCTCGTTTTCCTGCACGGCCTGGACGTAGGCGCGCATGCTGCCGTCGTCTTCGCGCACGGTGATTTCGACGCCCTGGGTGCGGGTCAGGCCTTCTTCAGTGGCCGAGCCCAGCAGGCCGCCGGCCACGGCACCGATAACAGCCGTCACGATGCTGCCACGGCCGCCACCGATGGCGCTACCGCCAACACCGCCGATGACTGCGCCTGCTGCGCCGCCGATTGGGGTCTTGGTGCCTTCGATCTTGACCGGACGCAGGGATTCAATGGTGCCCATGCGCACGCTCTGCACACGACGTGCTTCGTCACGGGAGTACGAGTCGCCGGTCAGACTGGAGGCGCAGCCACCCAGCAGCAACGACATGGTGGTAAAGCAGGCAACCAGCAAAACAGACTTACGCATAGCATCAACTCCATAGGACATATCTTAATTAGACTCCGCTGCTTGACGCCTGTCACGGCAAGGCCCGGAGAAAATTGCTTTCATTCAGCCCCAGTACAGACAGGCTGTACCGCGAAAATCGACGAACGGTAGCAACCGCATCCAGACAAGGAGTTTCATGGACTACTTCATCATTGTAGCTACCACCGCCGCCGGCCTGTATTTCCACTGGTGGCTGTACCGGCGAATCAAGCGCTGGGTGGACCGCGACCTGGCGCTGTCCCTGGCTGGAGACGATCAGCACAAGCGCATCTTTATGCTGCAACAGTTGGACCGCGCCAAGGCTGAGAAGGTCAAGCGTAAGGATTTGCCGCAGTGGCTGCAGGACGCGGCCCGGCAATACACACCACAAGCCCCGGAGTAGAGACCTCGGCAAGAACACCAAGATCAAAGGTGAGAGCTGTCGAGCCCTGGCGAGGCTGCGATAGGGGGTGTATCAGACAACCTGAAGTGGGCAGCGCCGCCATCATCGCAGCCTTGCCCGGGCTCGGGTGCTTAAAGGGCCCTCAGGGCGCCAGTCGCTCGCGGGTCCAGTCGGCACCCTGCAAACGATAGTTCAAGCGATCATGCAAGCGGCTCGCCCGACCCTGCCAGAACTCGATGCGCTCGGGCAGCAGGCGATAACCACCCCAGTGTTGCGGACAATCCGGCTGGGTCTCGCTGAAACGCTGCTCGGTCAGCGTGAGCAAATCCTGCAATTGCTGGCGATCACGGATCACCTGGCTTTGCGGGGAGGCCCAGGCGCCGATGCGGCTACCCAGGGGACGCACCTGATAGTAGGCGTCCGACTCCTCAGGCGTGACCTTGACCACCCGCCCCTCGATACGCACCTGGCGTTCCAGGGTCGGCCAGAAGAAGGTCATGGCAGCAAACGGGCGGGCTGCCAATTGCTGGCCCTTGGCACTCTGGTAGTTGGTGAAGAAGGTAAAGCCCTGGGCATCCAGCCCCTTGAGCAGCAGGACGCGGCAGTGAGGCCGGCCCTCCTGGTCCACGGTCGCCAGGGTCATGGCATTGGCCTCCACCGGTGGCTGCTCGGTCTTGACCGCATCGTTGAACCACTGGTGGAACAAGGCAAACGGCTCGTCCGGGGCCTGGGCCTCGCTCAAACCGTCCCGTGTGTAGTCACGGCGCATATCAGCCAGTGCCTGGGTCATGCGGCTTTATCCTTCTCGCTCAACTACTCAGTTTTTTGCCTGGTCGTTTGCCGCTACTTTTTTCGCTGGCGTTGCATCCTTGGCGGCAGCTGGCTTTTTGGCAGCCGGCTTGGCGGCGGCTTTCTTCGCGGCTGGCTTGGCGGCGGCCTTCTTGGCAGGTGCTTTCTTGGCGGCAACGGCTTTCTTGGCGACCGGTGCTGGGGCAACAACGTCCTGTACCGCAACCAGCTCAGGCTTCGGTGGGTTTGGCGAGTTGTACTTGCTCAGCAGTGCCAGCATGGTAGTGCGCTGGGTGAACATGATCTCCATGCGACGGTTCAAGGCACGGCCCTGGGTGCTGTCGTTGGCGGCGCGGGGCATCAGGTCACCCATGCCACGCAGCATCAGGCGGTCCTGCTTCAGGCCGCTGAGGCTGAAGATCGAGGCAATGGACTGCGCACGCTCCTTGGTCAGGGGCTGGTTCTGCACGGTATCGATGTGACCCAGGACGAGCACGGCAGTCTTCGGATCCTTTTCAACGGCCTTGGCGACACGGGTGAACGGGCCCAGGGTCACTGGCAACAACATTGCAGGGCGTTTCGGGTTGTACGAACCATCGACCGGGGCAATCACCACCAGCACGTTGTCGCGACGTTCCAGTTGCAGGTTGCTGTCCTTGATCGCGGCACGCAGGCGCGGCTCGTAATCGTCCAGCCAGGCCTGGGTGATTTTCGGGTCGGGCATCGGGATGTTGGTCACATCGACTTTGCTCAGCGGTTTTGGCTTGCTTTCAAACGGCCACCACCATTTGGTATCGCTTTCAGTCTTGGCGACCACCGGGGCAGCAGCCGCGGCTGGCGTTGCCGCCTGCAGATCGGCCTTGAGGTCTGCCTTGGCATCAGCCGCCTTGGCATCGGCCTTGGCGGTAACATCCTTGGTCGCCGACTTGTCGAACCCGAATGACCACCAATGCTCGCCAGACGCATCATTTTGTGGAGTTTGTGCACAGCCAGTAATAGTGAGGCAGAGCGCCAGTGCCAAGGACTTGTTCGATAACATGAGATATCCACAAAATGAGAAAACACAGGGGTCTGGATGACCCGTTAAACAGACGCTTCACGAAGTTTAAAGTAACAATACTTTTCAAGCGCCTTTTGTAGGTGCCTTTTTAACAAAAAAACGCCAGACAGCAAGCTATTTACAGACAACCGGCCAATATTCTTACCAACTTTTGCGCGCGCGGGTCCATAAGTACATACGGCCCCAGAGTATTGGTCACGAAACCAAATGCTACATCATGTTCCGGATCAGCAAAGCCCACCGAGCCACCGGCCCCGGGATGCCCAAATGCACGTGGGCCAAGGCCGAAGGTCGCATTGGGCACATCTGGCTGGTCCAACATGCAGCCCAGGCCAAAACGGGTTTGCGTCAATAAGGTTTTATCCGGCCCGATACTGTGCTCGCGGGTCAGTTGTTCAAGCATCTCGGCTTCCAACAAACTTCCATCCAACAAACCACTATAAAACCCGGCCAAACTGCGCGCATTGCCATGCCCATTTGCCGCCGGCTGCTGCATACGACGCCACTCGGGTTTATTAGTGCTGGTTAGTATAGAGGGCGGATTGGTAAACGCCCGGGTAGTCATTGCCGCAGGTTCGCGCAGGGTGACTTGTAATAGCCTCTGGGCTGCCTCATCCCCCATGTTGCCTTTGCTCCGGGCAATGTGGGCGACGCGATAGAACTCTGCGTCGGCCAACCCGACATGGAAGTCCAGGCCCAACGGGCGGGCAACCCGGGCCACAATCGACTCCCCCGGCCCACGCCCATCGGCGCGACGCAGCAGTTCACCGACCAGCCAGCCATAGGTGATGGCGGCGTAGCCATGGCCCTCGCCGGGTGTCCACCAGGGAGCCTCGGCGGCCAGGGCAGCGGTCATCAAGGGCCAGTCATACAGGGCCTCGGCGGGCAAAATTTCACGCAGCGCTGGCAGCCCGGCCTTGTGGCAAAGCAGCTGGCGCAGGGTGATGTTTTCCTTGCCTGCCGCAGCGAACTCCGGCCAGTAGTTGGCAACCGGGGCGTCCAACTGCAATTTGCCTTCGGCAACCAGTTGCAGGGCGGTGACGGCGGTGAAGGTCTTGGTGCAGGAGAACAGGTTGGCAATAGTGTCGCTATGCCAGGCCTCGGCACCGTCCTTGTCTGCGGTGCCGGCCCACAGGTCGAGGACGGTTTCGCCGCCAATCTGCACACACAGCGCCGCACCACGCTCCTGAGGGTCGTCAAACAGTGCGCCGAAGGCTTCACGCACTGCTTCGAATTGAAGCTCGTAATGACCCTGAATCTGCACCTGCATCCCCCTCGGAAAAGACTTGCGTTAAATGGCGCCCATTGTTCCAGTCATTACGGGGTTTGGGAACCCGTTGCCGCGTGGGCGACCTTGGCTTTTTCGGCTTCCCGACCCAATTGCTGGATCGTCGCCAGATTGCTTTTACGCACACTGTCGACGAAGCCCTGGAACGGCACATCGGTGATTCCCACCAGGCCGAAATGGCCATTTTCACCGTCCAGCAAACGCCCGGTCACCGGCTGGTCAAGGTACTGGAACCAGTGCACACCGACAATCGACGGCTCGGCCATGGCCTGCTTGAGGAAGGTCGCATAGGCCGGGCCGCGCGCCTCTTCCCTGGCCAATGGCGTCAAGCCGCCCCAGAACGGGCCACGGTCGGCCGAGCCGACGTTGAACTCGCTGATCAGTACCGGCTTGTCCAGCGCGCGCAGGGCGGCGAAGTCATGACCGTCCTGGGGCTTGAGGGTGTACATGTTGAAGCTCAGCACATCGCAATACTGGGCGCAGGACGCCACGGCTTCCGGCGTGCTGACCGCATAGCGGCCACCCAGCAGCAACTGGTTGGGTGCGTGCCATTTCAGCGCATCGGAGATGGTCTTGAAGTAGGCGTCGGCGAAAGTTTTCTGGAAATACTGGAAATCAGCCTCGATTTCCGGATGTTCGGGGTTGGGAACCGGCGGCTCGAAGCCTGGATCTTCCATCAACTCCCAGCCAGCCAGGTGAATGCCCCAGGCTTTGGACAGGCCGTCTTCGTTGCGATATTTGTCGCGCAGTTGCTTGAGGAACGCACGCTTGGCCGGCACATCGGTAGTCATACGCAGGGTGCCGTAGGCCAGGGCATAACGGGATTTTGCATCATTGCCAGGACCGGCCCACGCCAGTTCGTTATCGGCAAAGAAGCCGATCAACCAGGGATCGTCGCGATGGTCACGGGTGGCAATCGCCACGGCCCGCTCGGTGGCCATGGCAAAGCGCGGGTCGAAGGGATCGGGCATGCCGCCCCACCAGTCGATCCCGGTGCTGATACTGGTGTAGTCGCCAATGATCGACAGCGCCAAGGTGTAAGGCACGCGATCTGCGCCAACCAGCTGCGGGGCGCTCCAGTTGCCGACGGTATTGAAACCCCAGGCCTGCAGGCGGTCCAGGGTGTGGCCGACCCAGCGTGCCTGGTCGAAGCCTTCGGAGCCATATGTGCGTTGCAGATTGGCCCCGTAGAAATCGTACCAGCGCCCCACATTGAAGCCGCGCCCGACATCCGCGCCATTGCCGCCACGGTTATCGCCACTGCCATAATATTTGTCGAAGGGCTCACCCGCCTTGGGCAGTGCGCCAAACATCCACTCGCGCCCGGCGACATAGGTCTGGCTGTTGGCCGGGCTCACGGTGTTGACGCCCAGGGAGTAGAACGGATGCCCCAGCGGAGTCACCAGGTACCAGCGCCCGTCGCGCTTTTCGGTGCGAAAGAAACCGCTGGCGTCAAAGGCCGGGCCCTTGGTCCAGCCGCCAAACTTGTCCAAATCGGCCTTGTCACGCTCCGCGAGCCAGCCCTTGAGCAGTTGCTGCTCCTTGGCGGCCGCAGCCTTGAGTTGCTCGTCGCTGCTGACTTTTTCCGGCCAGCGCGCGCGGGTGGACTGCCCATAGGCATCCACCAGCTCACTGTAGGCGGCCTTGAGCACCGGTTCGCTGTCCTGCACGCCAAAGCGCTCCAGCAGGATGCTTTGCGGGGCGACCGGCTGGATCATCGACAAAGTGACCGAGACCACCTGGCTGCGGTCGATTTCCCCAGCACTGGCGGCCAGCATCACACGCTGCCCGTCCACGGTGATCGGCATCGGCGGCCCGGCCTTCATGCCCTGGCTCAAGGGCGAATTGGCTTGCAGCGGCACCAGCAGGGTTTGCGCAGGCCCCGCCGGCAAATCGATACGACTGACCAGGGTCTTGCCGTCGCTGCTCTGCACCTTGACGTACAAGGTCAGCGCCCAGTCCATCGCACTCTGGATGCGCAGGCTCATGGCAGTCGATTGCGACCAGTCCCACACCCCGCTCTGCGGGCTGAGCACCAGGCTCGGCTGTGCCGCCGGGTTAAAGGTGATGCGGCGCAGCACCTCGCCTTCCGGGGTCTGTTCGGCGTTGTATTGCGGCAAGCTGGCGTCCTGGGTCGCCACCTTGACCACATCGGCCGGCCGGACAAAGTTGAACAGCGTCTGTTGCCCGGCCGGCGCGGCCAGCAATGGCGCGGCGAACAACAAGGCAAAAAGAGCAGGCAGCGTGCGGATCATACGAACAAGGTTCTCCCAATCGGCCGGTGAATGGCCTGATGACATACATGAGATAGACCACGAAGTGGGCGAATTCGCCCACAATGGCTTAAGAAATTTCGCGCCGGAAAGGCGGCAAGGCATTCAGGATAGCCTTGCCATAGCGCTGGGTGACCAGACGGCGGTCGAGCAAGGTGATGGTGCCCCGGTCTTCTTCGGTACGCAGCAAGCGGCCACAAGCCTGGACCAGCTTCAACGAGGCGTCCGGCACCGAGATCTCCATGAACGGATTGCCGCCCCGGGCTTCGATCCATTCGGCCAGCGCCGCCTCGACCGGATCGTCCGGCACCGAGAACGGGATCTTCGCGATCACCACGTGTTCGCAATAGGCGCCGGGCAAGTCGACACCTTCGGCAAAGCTCGCCAGGCCGAACAACACGCTGGAGTCCCCGCCATCGACCCGTGCCTTGTGCTTGTTCAGGGTTTCCTGTTTCGACAGGTTGCCCTGGATAAACACCTGCTTGCGCCAGTCGCGGTCGAGGCCGTCAAACACGTCCTGCATCTGCTTGCGTGACGAAAACAGCACCAGGGTGCCCTTGGAACCTTCCACCAGCGATGGCAGGTCACGAATGATTGCTGCGGTGTGGGCCGGCGCGTCCCGTGGGTCGGCCTTGAGGTCCGGCACCCGCAGCACGCCGGCGTCGGCATGGTGGAACGGGCTGGGGACCACGGCGGTGACGGCTTTTTTCGGCAGGCCGGCGCGCATGCGGAACCGGTCGAAGGTGCCCAGGGCGGTCAGGGTGGCCGAAGTCACCAGGGCGCCGTAGGCCACGTTCCACAGGTTGCGTCGGAGCATTTCTGCGGCGAGGATCGGGCTGGCGTTGACCTCGATATCGAACAGCGCGCCGCTCTCCGACAGCGTCAGCCAGCGGGCCATGGGCGGGTTATCTTCCGGGTCTTCAACGGTGAAGGCGGTCCACAGCTCCCAGTTGCCCTGGGCGCGGGACAGCAGGCTGCCAAACAACGGATACCACTCTTCGGCCTGGTTGCTGGCGATGCCGATATTGACCTCGCCATCCATGCCTTCCTTGAGCAGGTCGGTCAGGCGCGTGAACAGATCGGTGAGGCGTGAGAAGCCCTTCTTCAACTCGACGCCCATCTCGCGCATATGCTCGGGGATCAGCCCGCCGACAAAACGATGGCGCGGCCGTTCACGGCCTTCGACGTCTTCGCCAGGCTTGAAGTCCGCCACCTGCTCGCAGGCGCTGAACATGAACTGTTGCTGGGTCTTGATCTCCCGCGCCAACTCCGGCACCTGTTCGATCAGCTTGCCCAGGTCGCCCGGCAGCGGATGCTGGGCCAGCAGCTTGGTGAGGTTCTTGGCGGTGGTTTCCAGCCAGTCGGCAGTGGAACGCAGGCGCGTGTAGTGGGCAAAGTGGCCGATGGCCTTGTCCGGCAAGTGGTGGCCTTCGTCGAACACATACAGGGTGTCGCGCGGGTCCGGCAGCACAGCGCCGCCGCCCAGGGCCAGGTCGGCGAGGACCATGTCGTGGTTGGTGACGATCACGTCGACCTTGCCCATGCCTTCGCGGGCCTTGTAGAACGCGCACTGGCCGAAGTTGGGGCAATGCCGGTTGGTGCACTGGCTATGATCGGTGGTCAAGCGCGCCCAGTCGGCGTCTTCCAGGGCGTTGGGCCAGCTGTCGCGGTCGCCATCCCACTTATTACCGGCCAGCTTCTCGATCATGCTGGTAAACAGCTTCTGGCTGGCCTCATCGACTTCGATCTTGAAGCCTTCTTCTTCGAACAGCGAGGCCGTGGCGGTTTGCGCGTGGCCTTCCTGCAACAGCACATCCAGCTTGGACAGGCACATATAGCGGCCACGCCCCTTGGCCAGAGCAAAGGTGAAGCTCAGGCCGCTGTTGCGCATCAGGTCCGGCAGGTCTTTGTAGACGATCTGCTCTTGCAGGGCCACGGTGGCGGTGGCAATCACCAGGCGCTTGCCAGCGGCCTTGGCAGTCGGAATCGCCGCCAGGCTGTAGGCCACGGTCTTGCCAGTACCGGTGCCGGCCTCGACGGCCACGACCGCAGGGTCGCCACTGCGCCGGCCTTCATCGTCGGTGTCGATATCCCCGAGGACCTTGGCCACTTCGGCGATCATCAGGCGCTGGCCGTAGCGCGGTTTCAAGCTCTTGGCTTCGAGAAAACGCGAGTAGGCGCCCTGGATCGTGGTTTTGAGTTCAGTGCTGATCATGGATAGTCGGGCGCAAAAAACGCTGGATAAATTTTCAGTGGTTCGGATCGGCCGCTATCATACCCCGCTAATTAATCCCGCGCAGAACGGAGTACCTCAATGACCGTGTTTAGCCTTGCCTACACCCTGCATGTATTGGCCGCCCTGGTCTGGGTCGGTGGTATGTTTTTCGCCTGGATGATCCTGCGCCCAGCCGCTGTGGCGGCGCTTGAGGGGCCGGCGCGACTTAAACTGTGGATGAATGTGTTTCCGCGTTTTTTCGTGTGGGTCTGGGTCGCGGTGCTGATCTTGCCGATCAGTGGCGTTGGATTGTTGCAGTTGCGCTTCAACGGGTTTGAAACCGCACCGCGTTATGTACAGGTGATGATGGGCCTGTATGTGGTGATGACGGCGCTGTTTATCCGCATCCAGGCGTTACAACTGCCTGAACTGCGCACGGCCGTGGCGGCCGAGGACTGGGCGACTGGCGCGCAGGTGCAGGGAAGAATCCGAAAGTTGGTAGGGATCAATCTGATTGTTGGGTTGGTAGTGGTGGGTGTGGCTTCGGCCCGGCCGATGTTCTGAGGGTGTTCCTCAGTGCCTCATCGCGGGCAAGCCCGCTCCCACACTTTGATTTGTGAATACCTTAAAAAGGTGGGAGTGGGCTTGCCCGCGATAGGGCCGGTGCCAATCGCTCAAAGTCGCTGGATGCTCACTGAACCGGCAGGCCCCGCCGGCCCAGCCTGGCCTTCCAACCCCGGCCGGCCTTTCTCGCCGCCGTCGGCGCGATACACCAGGCAGCCCTTGGACACCCCGCCCTTGCCCGGCTTGCCGGCCACACCTGGCAAGCCGCCAGCACCGCCATCGACCCAGACCTTGATCTGCTCGCTCGGATAGTCCTGCGGCAATTCGATACGCACCGCCGCGCCTGCGGCCCCCGGCAGGCCGTCACCGCCGTTGTCACCATTGGCGCCACGCCCGGCCGAGCCCCAGGTGCACCCCGGGTCTTCACCGTTGGCGCCATCCAAGCCGCTATAACCTTGGGCGCCGGTGCCGCCACGGGCATCGACGGACAGTTCCGCCGCGCTCAACTGGTTGATCCGCAAGGTCAGGTCACGCCCAGGCCGGGCCGGTTTTTCATGGGTGCCGGGCGCGCCACGGGAGGTGATCTGGCTGCCATGTTCCAACTGCGCATGCTGCACCTGCAATTGCAAGGCCCGGGCGCTGGGCACGATGGCGATCCGCGCTTCGCGGCCCAGGTGCAATTCGTCGACAGTGACCTGGGTGATATTGGCCGGAATCAGCAAAGTGCCATAGTCGGCCACTTCCAGGCGCTCCAGCTGCAGCACGCTGGTGCTGTTGGGCAAGCGCAGCAACGAGTTGGTCTCGACACTGACGCTTTCGGCCAGGGCGATGGGGCTGACCAATAGGGCCAGGAGTAAAACCTTACGCATGATTGGCATCCTTGTTGTCTTGGTCAGCCGCAGGCGCAGGCAGGCTCTTTATATGGAACATCCCCAGCAACAGGATCAGCAGGCGGTCACGCCAGGGGTGGGCACGATGTTTGACGCTGGCGTTGAACAACACCAACTCCAGAAGATGGACCAGCAACAACAGGCTGCCGACCAGGTTGACCAACAGATGAAATGGATTGGTCAGCGGTTTGAACAGATTGACCAGCACAACCGCCCAGAACAGCAACGCCAGCAATTTCCCCACTCGCAACAACAGCTTCATGCCCTACGCCCCCTGCACATTATTCTTTGGGCGCACAGTAACGAGTTCTACAGGCGATTTGCCAGTGAAGGATTAAAAAACTTGAGAAGGCGGCGACTTGGTGGCCAGATCGCCGAGATTCATCGGACACAGCCGTAAGAAATGCCCCTGGCAACACCCAGGGGCATATCAGAAATGTCTTAGCGGTTGATTTGAATTTCCACGCGGCGATTCAGGGTACGACCGTCGGCGGTTTTGTTGTCGGCCACTGGATGGGTTTCACCGGCGCCCGTCACCGACACAAAGTTGCTACGGGGCACACCGGCGCCGACCAGGTAATCAGTGACCGAATGCGCGCGTTTTTCCGAGAGCCTTTGGTTGTAGGCATCTTTGCCGACGCTGTCGGTATGCCCGCTAACCCGCAGTTGGGCGCTTGGCGCTTCCTGTTTCAGGCGTGTGGCAACCGTGTCGAGCTTGGTTTTGTCAGCGGCCGTCAGCCGAGCCGAATCGAACTCGAAGTGCACATCACGAATCACGATGGTCTCTTCCTTGACCACCACCACTTCTTCGACGACGACCGCCTCAGGTACTGGCGGGCAGCCATTGGCATCGACCTGTATGCCCTTGGGGGTGCCCGGGCACTGATCGCGGCTGTCCGGCACGCCGTCGCCGTCTTCGTCAGCGTCGCCATGGACCCAGCAATAGGCGCCGGCCATGCCGCCGATCAATAACGCGCCACCGCCGGCCCATGAAGAGCTTTCAGTAGCGCCCAGTGCAGCACCCGTCACGCCGCCGAGGGCAGCACAGGTGGGCCAGTCGGTTTTTTGCAAGCCTGCGCAACCTGTCAATACTCCGGTTAGCAGAACCAAAGGTAGAGCTGTCCGCATGATGCTCATTTGATTTCTCCTGAGGGGATCGGCCGCAAGCCGATGGGTGGAGTAAAGACCGCGATTTTCATCTGCGCCAGGCCGCCAACCCCCGTATTCATTGGCCGAAGTGGCGTCTGGCGAACAACAGGCCAGCGTGCGCTCTAGGCCCGCACGCTCAAGCAGGCTAGTCTTCACGGTTCTGATGTGAGGATCTTCGATGACCGCCGGCAATTCTTCCCGTACGCCGCAGCAAGCACTCGCTGCCCTGCTTGATCGCCAAGCCCCCAAACGCCTGCTGGTATTGGGCGCCGGCCACTTCCCTGCGCTGGATGCATTCAAGCAGGCCCACCCAGACACCGTGGTCTGCACCGCAGGGCCTGGACCATTGCCACCCGAGCTGGCCGCCCAGCGATTTGACCTGGCCCTGGTGGTCGACTGCCTGGAGCACCTGTCAAAACGTGCAGGGTTGGAGCTGCTGGGCGGCGTGCGCAACCTCAACGCCAGCCGCATCGCGGTGCTCGCCGACCTGGCGGCCTGCAGCTGGAAGGACACTGATTTTTTCTCCCTGGCCTTGCAGACCAGCGAGCATTTTTGCCGCGACAATCAGGTACTGACGCTGTTTACCTACGATCTGCTTGAATACAAACAAGTGCCGGACTGGCTGAACGCCCGGTTCTGGGCCAACCCGGAAAACTTCGGAAAGTATTGGTGGTAACCATGAGTACATCCATTTGCCCTTGCGGCAGCGGCAACTTGCTGGATGCCTGCTGCGGCCATTACCACACTGGCCACCCCGCGCCCTGCGCCACCGCGTTGATGCGCTCACGCTACAGCGCCTATGTGCTGGGGCTGGTGGATTATCTGGTGGCGACTACGCTACCGGCACAACAGAACGGCCTCGACCGTGATGCCATTGGGGCCTGGAGCGCGCAAAGCACCTGGCTGGGCCTGGAGGTGGAAAGTTCCGAGGTGTTTGGAGGGCAGCCGGAACATGCCTTCGTTACCTTTACCGCGCGCTGGCATGACAGCACCGGCGAACACAGCCACCGGGAACAGTCGTCTTTCGTACAGAACGATGGGCGTTGGTACTTTATTGATCCTACGGTGGAGGTGAAGGCCGGGCGCAATGATGCCTGCCTGTGCGGCAGTGGGCAGAAGTTCAAGAAGTGCTGTTCCAGTTACCTGTAAAAACCACGGACACCGCGCTAAACCACACAACATTCGTCATCGTTGACGACCATCGCCGGCAAGCCGGCTCCTACAAGGGATTGAGCCATGGTCAGCCGATTACGAACCTATAGCTGTTTACTGATACTGACCGTTGGCCTCTCGGGCTGCGCGTCCTGGTTCGCCGATGACACACCGGCGCCACAAATCCACCTGGTCAAGGTCGAGTTGGTGCGCGCCAAGCTGCTGGAGCAGAAGTTCAAGCTGCACTTTCGCGTGGATAACCGTGACGACTCGGACCTCACCGTGCGCGGCCTGATCTACAAAATCAGCCTGGCTGACGTGGAACTGACCGAGGGCGAATCCAACGAGTGGCTGACCATACCGCCCAATGGCCGGGGATTTTTCAAGGTCACGGTGCGCACCAACCTGTGGCCGCAGGTGCGGGAAATCGCCGACCTGTTGAAAAACCCGGACCACCCCATCCCCTATCGCCTGGAAGGTGAGCTGAAAACCGGATTATTCATCGGTAACGACGTGCACGTGATGCGCAATGACGAGATAATCCCCGGCGATTTTATTCCGGAGCGACACCAATGACTCAGCAACCCCATGTCCATGGTCCCGACTGCAACCACGATCACGATCACCACGATCACGATCACGATCACGATCACGACCATGGCCATGTCCACGGCCCGAACTGCGGCCATGCCCATCAGGAACCGGTGCGCAACGCCCTGAAGGACGTTGGCCGCAACGATCCATGCCCATGCGGCAGCGAGAAGAAGTTCAAGAAGTGCCACGGCGCCTGATACGCGTCCCGCAGGAGCCGGCAAGCCGGCTCCTACAGTTCTATCGATAGACGCAAATATTTCATTGAATTTTCGGCAGGTGGACACTACCTATACCTACAGGCATATCAGCGGGCGCCCTGTCCGTTCAAGCATCACCAATCCTGGAGAGCTTCATGATCGACCTGTATTACTGGACCACTCCCAACGGTCACAAGATTTCGTTGTTCCTGGAAGAAGCCGGCCTGCCCTACGAGGTGCACCCGATCAACATCGGCCAGGGCGACCAGTTCAAGCCAGATTTCCTGAAGATAGCTCCCAACAACCGTATTCCCGCCATTGTCGACCGGCAACCGAGCGACGGGGGCGCACCGATTTCCCTGTTTGAATCCGGCGCCATCTTGCTGTACCTCGCGGAAAAAACCGGCCAGTTCCTGCCCAAGGACCTGCGCGGTCGCCAGGAAGCGTTGCAATGGCTGTTCTGGCAAATGGGCGGCCTGGGCCCGATGGCGGGGCAGAACCACCATTTCAGCCAGTTCGCCCCGGAAAAGATCCCTTACGCCATCAAACGCTACGTGGATGAGACCGCACGCCTCTATGGCGTGCTGGACCGGCGCCTGGCCGACCGCAGTTTCGTCGCTGGCGAGGCCTACAGCATTGCCGATATGGCGATCTACCCGTGGATCGTGTCCCACAAATGGCAGAGCCAACGCCTGGAAGACTTCCCCCATCTGCACCGCTGGTTCAACCTGATCAAGGAACGTCCGGCGACGGTGCGGGCCTATGACCTGGTGCAGAAGGTCAACCCGCCGAAATCCTGATCATGCCCTGTAGGAACTGGCTAGCCGGCGAAGATCGTCAACGAAAACGCCGGGTGCCTGGATAAGCGTGGCGCCTGGCAGTTTTTCGCCGGCAAGCCGGTTCCTACAAGGGTTTGTGAGTGTTTGAAAAAATTAGCATCGCCTCCCGCTTGCGTCGGTTCGCCGCGCTCACTAACGTAGCGCCTTTACTGACGCTACCCCCCGCAGGAGCTTTGCCATGGCCTCGCCAGCCCTCTCACGTTTTCTTCCCCGGTTCGGCGTTGCCGCGGCAGTGGCCAGTGCCTTGGGCCTGGCCGGTTGCCAGTCACTGAACAGCCAGGACACCCTGCCCCCCGTTTCCGGCGTGCAGCCGCTCAAGGGCCTGGCGCAGAATGTTTCCGTGCGGCGCAACAGCCAGGGCATGCCGCTGATTGAAAGCAATACCTTTCACGACGCGCTGTTCGCTCTCGGTTACGTGCACGCTAGCGACCGGATCAACCAGATGGTCACCCTACGGCTGCTGGCCCAGGGCCGCCTGGCAGAGATGTCCGGGCCGGACGTGCTGGATGTCGACCGCTTCATGCGCGCCGTCAACCTGAAGAAAAGCGCCAGCGAGCTGTACAACGCCTCCTCGCCGCGTCTCAAGCGCTTCTTTGAAGTGTATGCCCGCGGGGTCAACGCCTACCTGTTCCGCTACCGCGACAAACTGCCGACGGACCTGGCCCAGACCGGCTACAAGCCCGAATACTGGAAACCGGAAGATTCGGCGCTGCTGTTCTGCCTGCTCAATTTCAGCGAGTCGGCCAACTTGCAGGAAGAGTTATCCGCCCTGGTACTGGCGCAAAAAGTCGGCGCCGACAAACTCGCCTGGCTGACCCCAAGCTACCCGGACGAACCGCTGCCTACGGCAGAGTCCGACAAGCTCAAGGGCATCAATCTCGGGCAGATTCCCGGCGTTGCCGCGCTCACCAGCCTCAACGAGCACCTGGCCAGCCTCAACACCCTTGGGGCTTCCACCTCCAGCAACTGGGCCATCGCCCCGCAACGCAGCCGCAGTGGCCGCAGCCTGCTGGCGAACGATCTGTCGACGCCTCTGCAGGCGCCCTCCCTGTGGAATTTCGTACAGATCCGCGCGCCGAAATACCAGGCCGCCGGGGTGTCGATCGCTGGGATTCCTACGCTGCTGTCAGGTTTCAACGGCAAAGTGGCCTGGAGCATGAGCCAGGTGTCCGGCGATACCCAGGACCTGTTCCTGGAGAAGGTCAAGCGCCAGGGCAGCACGCTGTACTACGAGCACAACGGCAAATGGCTACCGGCCATCGTGCGTAACGAAACCTTCTTCGCCAAGGGCCAGCGGCCAATTCGCGAGGCGGTGTACGAAACCCGCCACGGCCCGCTGCTCAACAGCGCCCAGTCGCTGACCAGCGGCTACGGCCTGGCCCTGCAAACCGCCGACTTCAAGGACGACAAGAGCCTGGATGCGTTTTTCGACCTATCCCGGGCGCAGAACGTGGAAAAAGCCTCGGACGCCAGCCGGGAGATTCGTGCGATCCCGCTGAACATGGTGTTTGCCGACGCCAGCAATATCGGCTGGCAGGTCACCGGGCGCTTCCCCAACCGTCGCGAAGGTGAAGGCCTGTTGCCATCCCCAGGTTGGGACGGGCGCTTTGACTGGGACGGCTATGCCGATGCGATGTTGCACCCCTATGACCAGGACCCGCCACAGGGTTGGGTCGGCACGGCCAACCAGCGCAGCGTGCCCCATGGCTATGGCATGCAACTGTCCAACTCCTGGGCCGCGCCGGAGCGCAGCGAGCGCCTGGCGCAGCTGGCCGGCAACGGCAAGCACGACAGCCGTAGCGTGATTGCCATGCAGTACGACCAGACCACGCTGTTCGCCGCCAAACTTAAAAGCATGTTCCAGGCACCGGGCATGGCCCAGCCTCTGAAACAGGCGATCGATGCCCTGCCGGCCGCCGAACGTTCCAAGGCCCAGGAGGCTTTGGGCCGTCTGATGGCGTTCGACGGGCGGCTGGCGGCCACCTCGGCCGACGCGGCGATCTACCAACTGTTCCTGCAGGAAAGCGCCAGGCAGATTTTCCTCGACGAACTGGGCCCGGAATCCAGCGCCACCTGGAAAGCCTTTGTCAGCAACGCCAACCTGTCCTACGCGGCCCAGGCCGACCATCTGCTGGGGCGTGAAGACAGCCCGTTCTGGGATGACCTGCGCACCCCCGGCAAAGAAGACAAACCGGCGATTCTCGCCCGCAGCCTGGCCGCCGCGATCAGCGCCGGCGACAGCCAGTGGGGCGCCGATCACAAGGCCTGGCAGTGGGGCAAACTGCACAGCTACACCTGGAAAAACACCAGCGGCCAGACGATTCGCGGCCCATTGGCAGCAGGTGGCGATCACACCACGTTGAACGCTGCGCCCTACAACTGGGGGCAGGATTTCGCCACCACCCAGGTCCAGGCCCTGCGCATGATCGTGGATTTTGGCCAGGTGGAACCCATGATGGGCCAGGGCGGGATCGGCCAATCCGGCAACCCTGCCAGCCCGTACTATGCCAACGGCATTGATCCGTGGCTCAAGGCGCAGTACCTGAGCTTCCCGATGCAGCCGCAGAACTTTGACAAGGTGTATGGCAAGACCCGATTGACCCTGGTCCCAGGGAAATAACCCCATGTAGGCGCTGGCTTGCCAGCGCCTACAGTTCGTGAGCGGCCCGCACTGCAATGGTGCGCAAGATCTGTAGCGCCCGATATCGGGCGCGCCTCGCGTCGCCCTTCGTGTAATCCCACCAATTAAAAAGACTATTCAGAACTATGGTGCAGAAATTGCTACTTGCGATACGTCTGACACCGTTCAGTAACAGTCCTAATCGCGCCACAAGCGCTTATCTTGGTTCCCAGGGATTACATAATGAAAAAAGCATTGCTGACCCTTTCTGCACTCGCGCTGTGCATGGCCGCCGGTACCGCCTTGGCCAAGGAATACAAAGAATTGCGTTTTGGTGTGGACCCTTCCTACGCGCCGTTTGAATCCAAGGCCGCCGACGGCAGCCTGGTGGGCTTCGATATCGACCTGGGCAATGCCATTTGTGCGGAGCTGAAGGTCACCTGCAAGTGGGTAGAAAGTGACTTTGACGGCATGATCCCCGGCCTCAAGGCCAAGAAGTTCGACGGTGTGATTTCGTCCATGACCGTGACCCCGGCCCGCGAGAAGGTCATCGACTTCTCCAGCGAGCTGTTTTCCGGCCCCACTTCCTACGTGTTCAAGAAAGGCTCCGGCCTGAGCGAAGACATCGCGTCCCTCAAGGGCAAGACGGTCGGCTATGAACAAGGCACCATCCAGGAAGCCTACGCCAAGGCCGTGCTGGACAAAGCCGGGATCAAAACCCAGGCCTACCAGAACCAGGACCAGGTGTACGCCGACCTGACCTCGGGCCGCCTCGATGCCTCGATCCAGGACATGCTGCAGGCCGAACTGGGCTTTTTAAAATCGCCACAAGGTGCCGATTACGAAGTCAGCAAGCCGGTGGACAGCGAAATGCTGCCGTCCAAGACTGCCGTGGGCATCGCAAAAGGTAACAAAGAGCTGAAAGCTCTCTTGGATAAAGGTATCAAAGCGTTACACGATGATGGCACCTACGCCACTATCCAGAAAAAACACTTTGGCGATCTGAACCTCTACAGCGGCAAATAACGCTGCGGCGCCCACCCCCGCACGGGGTGGGCGCACTCTCGATGGCCAAAGGCGTACCCCATGTTTGAAGACCTGTTGCAGACCCTCGGGCTTGGTGCGTTCAGCCTGCAAGGGTTTGGCCCACTGTTGCTGCAAGGCACCTGGATGACCATCAAATTGTCAGTGCTGTCCCTGGCAGTCAGCGTCGTGCTGGGCCTGCTCGGCGCCAGTGCCAAGTTGTCGAGCCTGGCGCTGTTGCGCATTCCCGCGCAGCTCTACACCACCTTGATTCGCGGGGTGCCGGACCTGGTGCTGATGCTGCTGATTTTCTACAGCCTGCAAACCTGGCTGACCAGTTTCACCGACTACATGGAATGGGAATACATCGAGATCAACCCGTTCGGCGCCGGGGTGATTACCCTGGGTTTTATCTACGGTGCGTATTTCACCGAGACTTTTCGCGGTGCGATCCTCGCCGTGCCCCGCGGCCAGTTGGAAGCCGCCACGGCCTATGGCCTCACGCGCGGGCAGCGCTTTCGCTACGTGACCTTCCCGCAAATGATGCGCTTCGCCCTGCCGGGCATCGGCAATAACTGGATGGTGATGCTCAAGGCCACGGCGCTGGTGTCGATCATCGGCCTGGCTGATGTGGTCAAGGCCGCCCAGGATGCCGGCAAAAGTACCTACCAACTGTTCTTTTTCCTGGTGGTCGCGGCCTTGATCTACCTGGCCATCACCAGCGCGTCGAACTTCGTCCTGCGCAGGCTCGAAGCCCGTTACGCCGCAGGCTCACGGGAGGCAGTGCGATGATTGAATTGTTGCAGGAATACTGGCGGCCCTTCCTCTACAGCGATGGCAACCACATGACTGGGCTGGCCATGACGATGTGGCTGCTCACGGCCTCGATCTGCATCGGCTTCGTGGTGTCGATCCCACTGTCCATCGCCCGCGTCTCGCGAAACCGCTGGGTGCGCTGGCCGGTGCAGTTCTATACCTACCTGTTTCGCGGCACACCGCTGTATATCCAACTACTGATCTGCTACACCGGCATCTACAGCCTCGCCGCCGTTCGCGCACAACCGGTGCTGGATGGTTTTTTTCGCGACGCAATGAACTGCACGCTCCTCGCATTTGCCCTCAACACCTGCGCCTACACCACGGAGATTTTCGCCGGGGCCATCCGCAGCATGGCCCACGGCGAGGTCGAGGCGGCGAAAGCCTATGGCCTGAGCGGCTGGAAACTTTACGCCTACGTGATCATGCCCTCGGCCCTACGCCGCTCGTTGCCGTACTACAGTAATGAAGTGATCCTGATGCTGCACTCGACGACGGTAGCCTTTACCGCGACGATCCCGGACATCCTCAAAGTGGCCCGGGACGCAAACTCGGCCACCTTCCTCACTTTCCAGTCGTTTGGTATCGCTGCGCTGATCTACCTGACCGTGACCTTTGCCCTGGTCGGTCTGTTTCGTCTGGCGGAGCGTCGCTGGCTGGCCTTTCTCGGGCCGAGCCATTAAGGAGCCCCTATGCGGCAACAGATTCATCCCCTTCTCGCACCGGTGCCAGGCACGGCACGGCAGATCCACAGTTTCCACTTCGGGCCAGAGCAGGCCGAAGGCAAAATCTACATCCAATCCTCGCTACACGCCGACGAACTGCCCGGCATGCTGGTGGCCTGGCACTTGAAGGGACGCTTGGCGGAACTGGCCGCGGCCGGCCGCCTGCGCAGCGAAATCGTGCTGGTGCCAGTGGCCAACCCGGCGGGCCTTGAGCAAGTGCTGATGGACATGCCCCTGGGCCGCTACGAGCTGGAGAGCGGGCAGAACTTCAATCGCCTGTTCTTCGATCTCAGCGAAGAAGTCGGCAATCAGGTCGAGGGCCTGTTGGGGGATGATCCCAGACGCAACGTCGCACTGATCCGCGACAGTCTGCGCCAGGCCCTCGACCGCCATGTACCAGCCACACAACTGCAATCCCAGCGCCTGGTGCTGCAACGCCTGGCCTGTGACGCCGATATGGTGCTGGACCTGCATTGCGACTTCGAAGCCGTGGCCCACCTTTACACCACCCCCGAGGCCTGGCCGCAGGTCGAGCCGCTGGCCCGTTATATCGGCGCCGAAGCCAGCCTGTTGGCCACCGATTCGGGCGGACAATCCTTCGATGAGTGTTTCACCCTGCTCTGGTGGCAGTTGCAGCAACGTTTTGGCGAGCGTTTCCAGATCCCCCTGGGCAGCTTTTCCGTGACCCTGGAGTTGCGCGGCCAGGGCGATGTCAATCACGGCCTGGCCAGCCTCGATTGCCAGGCGATCATCGACTACCTGATCCAATTTGGCGCGATCAGCGGCGATCCTGCGCCCCTGCCCGACTTGCCCTACCCCGCTACGCCGCTGGCCGCCGTCGAACCAGTGGCGACCCCGGCGGGCGGCTTGCTGGTGTTCCACGCGTTGCCAGGGCAATACCTGGAGGCCGGGGAACTGGTGGCCGAGATCATCGACCCCATTCACGACCACATCACGCCCATCCACTGCCGCCATGCCGGCCTGATGTATGCCCGTTCGCTGCGGCGCATGGCCACGGCGGGCATGGTGATTGCCCATGTCGCCGGCCTTACGCCCTATCGCAGCGGCTATTTACTATCGCCTTGAGGATGCACGCCCCATGTACAAACTGACCGTTGAAGGCCTGCATAAAAGCTATGGCGACCATGAGGTGCTCAAAGGGGTTTCGCTCAAGGCCAAAAGCGGGGATGTGATCAGCCTGATCGGCGCCAGCGGCTCTGGCAAAAGCACGTTCCTGCGTTGTATCAACTTCCTTGAACAACCCAATGACGGCGCCATGAGCCTTGATGGCCAGCCGATCCGCATGGTCAGCGACCGCCACGGCATGCGCGTGGCCGACGAAGCCGAGCTACAACGCCTGCGCACCCGCCTGGCGATGGTGTTCCAGCACTTCAACTTGTGGAGCCATATGAGCGTGCTGGAGAACATCACCATGGCCCCACGCCGGGTCTTGGGTTGCAGCAAGAAGGACGCGGAGGACCGTGCCCGGCGCTATCTGGACAAGGTTGGGCTGCCCGCACGGGTGGCGGAGCAGTATCCGGCGTTCCTGTCGGGTGGCCAGCAGCAACGGGTGGCCATCGCCCGTGCCCTGGCGATGGAGCCGGAGGTGATGCTGTTCGACGAGCCCACATCGGCCCTGGACCCGGAGCTGGTGGGCGAAGTGCTGAAGGTGATCCAGGGGTTGGCCGAAGAGGGGCGGACCATGATCATGGTGACCCACGAGATGAGTTTTGCGCGCAAAGTGTCCAGCCAGGTGCTGTTCTTGCACCAAGGCCTGGTGGAGGAGGAAGGCACGCCGGAAGACGTGCTGGGCCACCCGAAAAGCGAGCGGCTGCAACAGTTCCTGCGCGGCAACCTGTAGGAGCCGGCTTGCCGGCGATAACGGAGTCTCAGGTACCGATGCTGTAAAAACTTAGACCGCATCGCCGGCAAGCCGGCTCCTACAAAGGGCGAGGCGTCAGGCCACTGGCGCGGGTGGTGGCTCGTCCGGCAGGGTGGGTACGCCAGGCTCGGTAGGTTGTTCCGGGGTATCGGGGTCAGGCTGGCCTGGGATGCCGCCGGCGGCGGGGTCGGCCATCAGGGACCAGGCCAGAACACCAATCTGATTGGGTTCCAGCCGAGCAAGTTCGGCGCTGATTCGCGGGTCGATCTTCATAGGGTACTCCTCAAGCGTGGCTCGACGCGCTGTGCACGCGCCGAGGCAGTACACCCAATAGAGTGCCTGCCCGCTGACAAATTCCCTTGAGCTGTAAGACGTTTCTATCAGGTGCGTGGCAGAGTGACGCCGCGCTGGCCCTGGTACTTGCCGCCACGGTCCTTATAGGACACTTCGCACTCTTCGTCGGATTCGAAGAACAGCATCTGCGCCACGCCTTCATTGGCGTAGATCTTGGCCGGCAAGGTGGTGGTGTTGGAGAACTCCAGGGTCACGTGGCCTTCCCACTCAGGCTCAAGCGGCGTCACGTTGACGATAATGCCGCAGCGCGCGTAGGTGCTCTTGCCCAGGCAGATGGTCAGGACGTTGCGCGGGATCCGGAAGAACTCGACGGTGCGCGCCAGGGCGAAGGAGTTTGGTGGGATGATGCACACGTCGCTCTTCACATCGACGAAGCTCTTTTCATCGAAGTTTTTCGGATCGACGGTGGCCGAGTTGATATTGGTGAAGACCTTGAACTCATCGGCGCAACGTACATCGTAGCCGTAGCTGGAAACCCCGAATGAAATCAGGCGTTCGGCGCCTTCACCGCGCATCTGGCGCTCGACGAAGGGTTCGATCATGCCGTGCTCTTGCGCCATGCGGCGAATCCACTTGTCCGATTTGATGCTCATGGCGGGTGTCCTGAATAGCGAGGTGGAAAATTCTGTTGGGCATCTTACCGGGGCTGGCCTCGCGGTTCAAAGGACGCGGGGGTTTTTCTTGATTAAGTTGCGCCGGGCAACTGTCAGCCGTACGGGGCGGGCCTTGGCCCTGAATTTAAGGGCCGCAGGCCTGTAAAAGGCACCGCCAGTCACGAAAATAGAGAAACCTTCGGAAATACCATTGGCACGTTCCGGAAAAAGGGTTAAGGTGGCGCCACTGTGCTGCTTGTGTCACTGAGAATCTCTACACGATATGTTGAATTTCGATCCAACCATCTCCAAGAATTTTTCCTGCTCTTTGCACTCAGTCTCGGCCAGGGCTTTTCCTGAGTCGCAGTTAACTTTGTCCAAGGAGATACACCATGTCTAATCGCCAAACTGGTACCGTTAAGTGGTTCAACGATGAAAAAGGCTTCGGCTTCATCACTCCACAATCCGGTGACGACCTGTTCGTTCACTTCAAAGCTATCCAATCCGACGGCTTCAAAAGCCTGAAAGAAGGCCAACAGGTTTCTTTCATCGCTACCCGCGGTCAGAAAGGCATGCAAGCTGAAGAAGTTCAAGTTATCTAACTTGTACTGACTTAGTCGAAAGAACCCCGCCCTTAAAAGCGGGGTTTTTTTATGCCTGGGATTTGATACTGACCTTGCCAGCGAGGGCCGCCCTCAAGGTCGCCATCGCCGGCAAGCCGGGCTCCCGCAAGGGGATTGGCACAACGCAAAACGCCCGGTGCATTCCCATGCACCGGGCGTTCTCATAGCTACCTTACAAGCCGCTACTGAAACAACGACTCACTCGACAAGCCATTTTTCTCCAGGATCTCCCGCAAGCGCTTGAGACCCTCTACCTGGATCTGCCGCACCCGCTCACGGGTCAAGCCGATCTCCAGGCCAACATCTTCCAGGGTGCTGCTTTCATGGCCACGCAGGCCAAAGCGGCGAATCACCACCTCGCGCTGCTTGTCCGTCAGCTCTGAAAGCCATTGATCGATACTTTGCGACAAGTCATCGTCCTGCAACAGTTCACACGGATCCGTGGGTCGGTCATCCGTAAGGGTGTCCAGCAAGGTTTTATCCGAATCCGGACCCAGCGAGACATCGACCGAAGACACACGCTCGTTAAGCCCGAGCATGCGCTTGACCTCTCCCACTGGTTTTTCCAGCAGGTTGGCGATCTCTTCAGGCGAAGGTTCATGATCAAGTTTCTGGGTAAGCTCGCGTGCCGCCCGCAGGTACACGTTAAGCTCCTTGACGACATGAATCGGCAACCGGATGGTCCGGGTCTGATTCATGATTGCGCGCTCAATGGTCTGGCGAATCCACCACGTCGCGTAGGTCGAAAAGCGAAAACCCCGCTCGGGGTCAAACTTCTCTACCGCCCGGATCAAGCCGAGGTTGCCCTCTTCGATCAGGTCCAACAGGGAAAGCCCACGATTGACGTAGCGTCGGGCGATTTTCACCACCAGGCGCAGGTTGCTTTCAATCATGCGCTTGCGCCCAGCCGGATCTCCCTTTTGCGACAATCGCGCAAAATGGACTTCTTCTTCGGGAGTGAGCAAGGGGGAAAAGCCGATTTCATTGAGGTACAACTGGGTCGCATCGAGCGCCCGGGTGTAATCAATATACTTATGCTGTTTTAACGCTGTGGAGTTTTTGGACTTGGTACGAACTGAAGGTACAGCGGGTCCCTCATTCGACATCGATTCCGTACCGATGCCGGTCTCCATAAGGAGAACCTCATCGTCGATGTCAAACTCCGGCGCTTCTTTACTGAGAGCCATTGTTATAGTCCTTTGGTGAGTTCGACCTCAAGCTCAAGCGACGCCTTTATCCTTGGCAACGCTGGAGCCTGCTCCTTCTACGTGAGGGAACAGGCTGACAACACATCAACGCCGGGGTAGGAATTGCAGTGGATCTACAGGTTTACCTTGGCGGCGAATCTCAAAGTGCAGTTTCACCCGGTCTGTACCAGTCGACCCCATTTCGGCAATTGTCTGTCCGACTTTGACCTGCTGCCCCTCCCGAACCAACAACCTGCGGTTATGACCGTAGGCACTGACGTAGGTATCGCTGTGTTTGATGATGACTAATTCGCCGTAGCCCCGTAGACCACTCCCGGCGTATACAACAGTCCCATCAGACGCAGCTAAAACAGGCTGTCCCAAATCTCCGGCGATATCAATGCCTTTATTCAAACTACCGTTTGAAGAGAATTTTCCAATAAGAATGCCATTTGAGGGCCATCCCCAACCGGTCGGTGCCGGTCCCGCAGGTGGCAACGGCGCGGGTGCCGGCTTGCTCGCAACCTTAGGCGCAACGGTGCCTGCAGGCCGGGTGAAGACCGTCGTCTTGCTGGAAGAAGAGGCCGATGAACCGGATTTTGTCACAACTGCCGTGGGCGCCGAACCCGTGCGCCCATCGAAACGGATGGTTTGCCCCGGATGTATCGTATAAGGCACAGGAATGTTGTTACGCGCGGCCAGCGCCTTGTAGTCCCAGCCATAACGGAAGGCGATCGAGAACATGGTATCGCCCTTACGCACCACGTATTGCCCGGTGGTCACCGTCGGCCGTTGCGGTGCCGCATTATTGCGGTCAACCACGCGCGCGCCGCTGCCTGTGCTGGAGCAGGCAGCCAGCAAGGAACTCAAGACAAGGCCAATCACCAGTCGCTGAAAGCTAGTTTTACTCATACGCTGCGCAATGACTGTGAGACTCACCCGCCGCTCCCTTTGTGGTGGCTGAAACATGAACGCCTGTATCAGGCTTGAAATATGTCGCAAGTATAACTGGCTGCCAGACTTTAACCGGCAACAAGGTAGAAACGAAAAATTCATCTCGTTTAATAACTACCCAACTTGATGTTGACTCGATGAACCCCGCTGTAAGACACATACCCAGCAATAGAATTCACTACACCGTGACAATTGTTCAGGCCAGCGGCCCATTAAGTAACGGAACGAAACGCACTGCCCCCAGGACATGCCGGGAAAAACCCTCTTCTTCGCGCACGATCAACATCAACTGTTGCACTTCGCCCGATCCCACCGGAATCACCAGGCGCCCGCCCGGAGCCAATTGGTCCAGAAGTGCCTGAGGTACATCGGTGGCCACCGCAGTCACGATGATGCCGTTGTAGGGCGCCAAGGCCGGCCAGCCTTCCCAGCCATCACCCCAACGAAACACTACGTTGCGCAGGTTCAGCTCCACCAGGCGCTCCTTGGCCCGGTCCTGCAGGACCTTGATCCGCTCGACGGAAAACACCCGCTCCACGAGTTGCGAGAGCACGGCAGTCTGGTAGCCGGAGCCGGTGCCAATCTCCAGCACTTTGTCCAAGGGACCCGCCGCCAACAACAGCTCACTCATCCGCGCCACCATATAGGGCTGGGAGATGGTTTGGTTGTGGCCAATCGGTAGCGCGGTGTCTTCGTAGGCGCGATGGGCCAGGGCCTCATCGACAAACAGATGGCGCGGGGTACGGCGGATGACTTCCAGCACCTGGGCGTTGGACAGTCCCTCTTCATAGAGTCGCTGGATCAAACGCTCACGGGTGCGTTGGGAGGTCATGCCGATGCCCCGGCGCAACAGGTCGTCCTGTTCACGAGCCATCAGCGCAGCCCCTCCAGCCAGGGATCGAGACCACCGAAGGCATCATTGAAGGTGCGATCGAGTTGCAGCGGGGTAATCGAAACATAACCTTGCATCACCGCATGAAAGTCCGTGCCCGGCCCGCCATCCTCGGCGTCGCCCGCTGCGGCAATCCAGTAGCCTTCCCTGCCACGGGGATCCACCACTTTCAGCGGTGCCGCAGCGCGGGCGCGGTGGCCCAGGCGGGTCAATTGGATGCCGCGAATATGGTCCAGGGGCAGATTGGGAATATTGACGTTGAGCACCGTACGCGGTGGCAGCACCAGGGTGCCGTGGGCCTCAACCAGCTTGCGCGCAAAATAAGCGGCGGTCGCCAGGTTATCCACCTGCCGCGACGCCAGCGAAAAGGCAAAGGCCGTCCGCCCCAGGAAGCGCCCTTCCAGGGCCGCCGCCACGGTGCCGGAATACAGCACGTCATCGCCCAGGTTGGCGCCCAGGTTGATCCCGGAAACCACCAGGTCCGGCTCATCGGCCAGCAAGCTGTTGATGGCCAGGTGCACGCAATCGGTCGGCGTGCCATTAACGCTGATAAAGCCGTTGGCCAGGGTCTGCGGGTGCAAGGGACGGTCGAGCGTCAGCGAACTGCTGGCGCCACTTTTGTCCTGGTCCGGGGCAACCACCACGCACTCGGCATAATCTGCCAGCGCAGCATGAAGCGCGGCAAGGCCGGGTGCGGTGACCCCGTCGTCGTTAGATATCAGAATACGCATGGGCTGTCCGTCTGCCCCACCGGCACCAGATCAACAAGCTCGCGCACCAAGACAGTGGCGAAGCATCCGGCCGGCAGGACGAATTCCAATTGCAGAATGTCAGTCTCGGGATAATGCCACGTCAACCCGCCAATGGGCAGTCGCAGAATGCGCCGTTCCTGGCTCATGCCGGCTTTGGCCAGCCACTCGCACAGGTGCGCCTCGCTCGCGGCGACAGCTTGCTCCAGCTCATGGGTTGCGCCAGCGGCGGGCGAATCGCCTTCACCCCACTGTGGGCCGGTGGGATGCAGGTCGAGGATGGCCAGGCGCGGATCGCTGCACTCCGCCTCCCCCGCCGGGAAAAAGCTGCGGCTGTCGGTGAACGCCAGCAGGTCACCGACCTGGGCGCGCTGCCATGATCCATCGGCAACCCGCGCCGCCAACACCTTATTGAACACAAAGCTGCGCGCGGTCGATAGCAGGCGCGAACGTACGTTGCGCTGTTCCGGCAACACCTTGCGGGCCGCCCAGTCGCGGGCATCGACGACGTTACCGCCATCATGGCCAAAACGCTGGGCGCCGAAATAGTTGGGGATACCGTGCTTGGCGATCAATTGCAGGCGCGCATCAATCGCGCCGTGGTCGCCGGCCAGTTGGGTCAGGCGCAGGGTAAAACCGTTGGCCGCATGGGCGCCACGCTGCAACTTGCGTTTATGACGGGCGGCCTTGAGGATTTTCAGGGTGTCGTTTTCCGCCGCACTCAGGTCTGGGTCGGCCTTGCCCGGCAGTTGCACGCTGAACCACTGGCGCGTCAGCGCCTGGCGATCCTTGAGGCCGGCATAGCTCACCGTGCGCAAGGGCACGCCGGCAGCCTTGGCAATACGTCGCGCAGCCTCTTCAGTGTTCAGGCCGCGCTTTTCCACCCACAACCACAGGTGCTCACCCTCGCCGGTCAGCGGGATATCCAGCACTTCATCCACTTGGAAATCTTCGGCAGTCGCCTTGAGCACCGCGCTGCCCAGTGCCTCGCCATAGGCCCGCGGGCCCAACAGTTGCAGTTCGTTCATGCGCGCAGCAACAAGGCGACAGAGTGCACCGCAATGCCCTCTTCACGACCGGTAAACCCGAGTTTTTCGGTGGTGGTGGCTTTCACGTTGACTTGATCCAGTTCTATTTGCAGATCGGCGGCAATCACTGCGCGCATCGATTCGATATGCGGGGCCATTTTGGGTGCCTGGGCAACGATGGTGTTATCGACATTGCCGACCTTCCAGCCCTTGGCATGGATCAGGCCGACCACATGCCGCAGCAGCACGCGACTGTCCGCGCCCTTGAAAGTGGGATCGGTGTCCGGAAAGTGTTTACCGATATCTCCCAATGCAGCCGCGCCGAGCAAGGCATCGCTCAAGGCATGCAGCACAACGTCGCCGTCGGAATGAGCCAGCAACCCATGGTGGTGCGCAATGCGCACGCCGCCCAGGGTGATGAAGTCGCCTTCGGCGAAACGGTGCACATCATAGCCGTGGCCAATACGCATAAAAAAACGCCCCGAGTTAATTCAGGGCGTGATTCTACCTACTTTTGCCAGACATTAACCGAGCAAAGCACGTCCATGATGACGCAAGTGGTCCTCGATGAAGCTGGCGATAAAGAAGTAGCTGTGGTCGTAGCCCGGTTGCAGGCGCAACTCCAGCGGATGGCCGGCGGCCTTGGCGGCTTGTTGCAAGGCTTCGGGCTTGAGTTGAGTGGCGAGGAAGTCGTCGCGATCACCCTGGTCCACCAGCAGTGGCAGTTTTTCCGAGGCTTCGCTGATCAGCACGCAGGCATCCCATTCGCGCCACTTGGAGCGCTCTTCCCCCAGGTAGCGGGAAAACGCTTTCTGCCCCCAAGGGCAATCCATCGGATTGTTGATCGGCGAAAACGCCGACACCGACTGGTAGTGCCCCGGATTGCGCAAGGCGCATACCAGCGCACCGTGGCCGCCCATTGAATGCCCGCTGATGCCGCGCTTGTCGGACGCCGGGAAATGCGCTTCAACCAACGCCGGCAATTCCTGCACGACATAGTCATGCATCCGATAGTGCTTGCTCCACGGTTGCTGCGTGGCATTCAAGTAAAACCCGGCACCCAGGCCAAAGTCCCAGGCATTGTCCCGGTCGCCCGGCACACCCGGCCCACGGGGGCTGGTGTCCGGGGCGACGATGATCAACCCCAGCTCAGCCGCCATACGCTGCGCGCCGGCCTTTTGCATGAAGTTCTCATCGGTGCAGGTCAAGCCCGACAGCCAGTACAGCACCGGCAACTTGCCGCCTTGCTCCGCCTGCGGTGGCAGGTAGACGGCGAAGGTCATGTCGCAATCGAGTACATCGGAATGATGCTTATAGCGTTTGTGCCAGCCGCCGAAGCTCTTCTGGCATGACAGGTTTTCCAGACTCATGGCCGACCTCAGAAATGGATGACGGTACGAATGCTCTTGCCTTCATGCATCAGGTCGAATGCCTTATTGATATCTTCCAGGCCCATGGTGTGGGTGATGAAGGTATCCAACGGGATTTCGCCGGTCTGGGCCATTTCCACGTAGCTTGGCAACTCGCTGCGGCCACGCACGCCACCGAAGGCCGAACCGCGCCAGACACGACCGGTCACCAGTTGGAATGGACGGGTGGATATTTCCTGGCCAGCCCCGGCGACCCCAATGATTACCGACTCGCCCCAGCCTTTGTGACAGCACTCTAGGGCCGCACGCATCAGCTGGACATTGCCGATGCACTCGAAGGAAAAGTCCACACCGCCGTCGGTCAAATCGACAATCACATCCTGGATCGGCCGGTCGTAGTCTTTCGGGTTGATACAGTCGGTGGCACCCAACTGCTTGGCGATCTCGAACTTGGCCGGGTTGATGTCGATGGCGATGATACGACCGGCCTTGGCTTTAACTGCACCGATCACGGCCGACAAACCAATCCCGCCCAGGCCGAAAATGGCCACGGTGTCACCCGGCTTGACCTTGGCGGTGTTAATCACGGCACCGATACCAGTGGTGACGCCACAGCCCAGCAGGCAGACTTTTTCCAGCGGCGCTTCTTTGGGAATCTTGGCCACGGAGATTTCCGGCAACACTGTGTATTCGGAAAAAGTCGAAGTCCCCATGTAGTGGAAGATCGGCTGCCCTTTGTAGGAAAAACGCGTAGTACCGTCTGGCATCAGGCCTTTGCCCTGGGTCGCGCGGATGGCTTGGCACAGGTTGGTCTTGCCCGACAGGCAGAACTTGCACTTGCCACATTCCGGGGTGTACAGCGGGATCACGTGGTCGCCCACCGCCACCGAAGTCACACCCTCGCCAATCGCTTCGACCACCGCGCCGCCTTCGTGGCCCAGGATCGATGGGAAGATGCCTTCCGGATCGGCGCCCGACAGGGTGTAGGCGTCAGTGTGGCAAACCCCGGAAGCGACCACGCGCAACAGGACTTCACCGGCCTTGGGCATGGCCACATCCACTTCCACGATCTCCAGTGGTTTCTTGGCTTCAAAGGCGACAGCGGCGCGTGACTTGATCATCCGGGTTTCTCCTGGGGCTTAAAAGTAAGACGAACAGTGTAAAACACGGTCCATTGATTAATAATCCAGGCAAAAGCAAAACATTATTGCTGTACTGGGATAATCACCATGCTGGAAAACCGCTGGGAAGGCATCGATGAGTTCGTCGCCGTCGCCGAATGCAGCCAATTTACTGCGGCTGCCGAACGCCTGGGCGTGTCCTCGTCCCATATCAGCCGCCAGGTCGCACGCCTGGAAGAACGCCTGCAAACCCGCCTGCTGTATCGCAGTACCCGGCGCGTTACGCTGACCGAGGCCGGGCAAACCTTCCTGCAACATTGCCAACGCCTGCAGGATGGGCGCGAAGAGGCCCTGCGCGCCGTAGGCGACCTGACCAGCGAACCCAAGGGCATGTTGCGCATGACCTGCGCCGTGGCTTATGGCGAACGCTTTATCGTGCCGCTGGTCACGCGCTTCATGGGGCTGTATCCGCAATTGCGCGTGGATATAGAGCTGAGCAACCGCCCCCTCGACCTGGTGCATGAAGGCCTGGACCTGGCGATTCGCCTGGGCCGCCTGCAAGACTCGCGAATGGTCGCCAGCCGCCTGGCACCCCGGCGCATGTATCTCTGTGCGTCGCCGTCCTACCTGGAACGGTATGGGCGCCCCCATAGCTTGTCGGAATTGAGCCGGCATAACTGCCTGGTCGGCAGCTCGGATATTTGGCAATTGGCCCAGGATGGGCGCGAATTTTCCCAAAGGGTGCAGGGAAACTGGCGCTGCAACAGTGGGCAGGCGGTGCTGGATGCGGCGCTGCAAGGGGTGGGGTTATGCCAGTTGCCGGATTATTACGTGCTGGAGCACTTGCACAGCGGCGCGCTGGTTTCACTACTTGAGTCCCACCAACCGCCGAATACTGCAGTGTGGGCGCTGTATCCGCAGCAGCGGCATTTGTCGCCGAAGGTGCGCAAGTTGGTGGACTACCTGAAGGAAGGGCTGGCTGGGCGGCCGGAGTATGGCGGGTGATCTGGGGTGTCAGGCCTGGCCTCATCGCAGGCAAGCCAGCTCCCACACCTGACCGCGTATCCCTGTTGGAATGTGGTCAGGTGTGGGAGCTGGCTTGCCTGCGATGAAGTCACCTCGGTCCAGCAGCCTACCGGCGATTAGCCCACCGCAACCTGAGCCACTCCAGATCCTCCGGCCGGGTCACCTTGATATTGTCCGCGCGCCCTTCCACCAGGCGTGGCGCCTGGCCGGACCATTCCATGGCCGAGGCTTCGTCAGTGATGACCGCGTCGGCCACCAGGCTATCGGCCAAGGCGCGGTGCAAGGCCCCCAGGCGGAACATTTGCGGGGTATAGGCTTGCCAGATCAGGCTGCGATCAATGGTTTCCACCACCCGCCCCTGCTTGTCGACACGCTTGAGGGTGTCGCGCGCCGGTACGGCCAGCAAGCCGCCCACCGGGTCATCCGCCAGCTGCGCCAACAACGTGTCGAGATCCTCGCGGCTCAGGTTCGGCCGTGCGGCATCGTGCACCAGCACCCAGTCGTCATCGCTGGCGCCCAGGGCATTGAGTTGCAGCAGTGCATTGAGCACCGAGCCTGAGCGCTCCGCCCCGCCGTCCGCGCGCTGGATACGCGGGTCGCCGGCACACGCCAGGTTGGGCCAGTAAGGATCATCGACAGCCAGACTGACCACCAGCCCCTTGAGGCTCGGATGATCGAGGAAACAGCCAAGGCTGTGTTCGAGAATAGTGCGCCCGCCCAACTGCAGATACTGCTTGGGACGGTCCGCGGCCATGCGGGCACCGACGCCCGCGGCAGGAATCACGGCCCAGAAGGCCGGCAAACAGGCGTTCATTGGGCCAACTGGTAGAGGGTTTCGCCCTCCTTGACCATGCCCAATTCATGACGAGCCCGCTCTTCAACGGTCTCCATGCCTTTTTTCAACTCAAGCACTTCGGCATCGAGCACACGGTTGCGCTCCAGCAACACCTCGTTCTCGGCGTGCTGCGCGGCAATTTGCTGGGTCAGGTCGGTCACCTGCGCCAGGCTGCCATTGCCCACCCAAAGGCGGTACTGCAGGCCAGCCAGCAGCAAGAGCAAGACGAGGAACAACCAATTGGGACTGCGCATCGAATATCGGGTATCCAGTGAAAAAAGACAGCCATGCAAAACTTTTGAAGCAACTGATAGCACGAAGCCTGGAAGACCCAGGCTTGTGCTTGATAGGCATCAGATTAGTGCGCAAATTCACTCTACAGCGAGTTTTCCGACACAATCCGTTGTCTTTTTACCATCAACTACTCAGCCGCGAAACTCACCACGGCCGTTGTATTTGGCTTTACCGCCCAATTGCTCTTCGATACGCAGCAGTTGGTTGTACTTGGAAACGCGGTCGGAGCGGCACAGGGAACCGGTTTTGATCTGGCCCGCCGAGGTGCCCACGGCCAGGTCGGCAATGGTCGAATCTTCGGTTTCGCCGGAGCGGTGCGAGATCACGGCAGTGTAGCCCGCAGCCTTGGCCATCTGGATCGCTTCCAGGGTTTCGGTCAGGGTGCCGATCTGGTTGAACTTGATCAGGATCGAGTTGGCGATCTTCTTGTCGATGCCTTCTTTCAGGATCTTGGTGTTGGTCACGAACAGGTCGTCGCCCACCAGTTGGATTTTCTCGCCGATCTTGTCGGTGAGGATTTTCCAGCCGTCCCAGTCGGACTCGTCCAGGCCGTCTTCGATCGAAATGATCGGGTAACGCTGGGTCAGGCCCTTGAGGTATTCAGCAAAACCTTCGGAGTTGAACACCTGGCCTTCGCCGGACAGGTTGTACTTGCCGTCTTCAAAGAACTCGCTGGCCGCGCAGTCCAGGGCCAGGGTCACATCGGTGCCCAGCTTGTAGCCAGCGTTGGCCACAGCTTCGGAGATCACTTTCAGTGCATCTTCGTTGGACGCAAGGTTCGGTGCGAAACCACCTTCGTCACCCACCGCAGTGCTCAGGCCACGGGCCTTCAGCACAGCTTTGAGGTGGTGGAAAATCTCGGTGCCCATGCGCAGGCCTTCGGAGAAGGTCTTGGCGCCCACTGGCTGCACCATGAATTCCTGGATATCGACGTTGTTGTCTGCGTGTTCGCCACCGTTGATGATGTTCATCATTGGCACCGGCATCGAGTAGACGCCTGGGGTACCGTTAAGGTTGGCAATGTGCGCGTACAGCGGCAGGTCCTGGTCCTGAGCAGCGGCCTTGGCAGCAGCCAGGGATACAGCGAGGATCGCATTGGCGCCGAGGCTGCCTTTGTTTTCAGTGCCATCGAGCTTGATCATCGCGTGATCGAGGGCTTTCTGGTCCAGCGGGTCCTTGCCCAGCAACAGGTCGCGGATCGGACCGTTGATGTTGGCTACTGCCTTGAGGACACCCTTGCCCAGGTAACGGCTCTTGTCGCCATCACGCAGTTCCAGCGCTTCGCGCGAACCTGTGGAAGCACCGGACGGCGCGCAGGCGCTGCCGATGATGCCGTTATCGAGAAGCACGTCGGCTTCGACGGTGGGGTTGCCACGGGAGTCGAGAACTTCACGACCTTTGATGTCGACGATTTTTGCCATTGTTGTAAACACTCCAAAGTTGACGAAAACGACGCAGCTGAAGGAAATCTTTTGACCGACCGCAAGGGTGGAACAACGGGGCAGGCTTGCAGACGACAAAACTCAGGCCCGAGGGCCTGAGCATAAAGCGCGGAAAGTTTACCGGAGAAACGCGGGTTACGCGGTCTCTACCGTCGGAAAACTCTTGACCAGTTCGTCCAACTGCTTGAGCTGGGCCAGGAATGGCTCCAACTTGTCCAGGCGCAGGGCACAAGGACCGTCGCACTTGGCGTTGTCCGGATCCGGGTGGGCTTCCAGGAACAGGCCAGCCAGGGACTGGCTGATACCGGCCTTGGCCAGGTCCAGTACCTGGGCACGTCGGCCACCGGCGGAGTCGGCGCGGCCACCCGGCATTTGCAGCGCATGGGTCACGTCGAAGAACACCGGGTATTCGAACTGTTTCATGATGCCGAAACCGAGCATGTCCACCACGAGGTTGTTGTAGCCGAAGCTCGAACCACGCTCGCAGAGGATCAACTGGTCATTACCCGCTTCCACGCACTTGTTCAGGATGTGTTTCATTTCCTGGGGCGCGAGGAACTGGGCTTTCTTGATATTGATCACAGCGCCGGTCTTGGCCATCGCGACGACCAGGTCGGTCTGGCGCGACAGGAAGGCCGGCAACTGGATGATGTCGCATACCTCGGCGACCACTGCGGCCTGCTCGGGCTCGTGGACGTCGGTGATGATCGGCACGCCGAAGGCTTGCTTGATGTCCTGGAAGATCCGCATGCCTTCTTCAAGGCCCGGGCCGCGATAGGAGGTCACGGACGAACGGTTGGCCTTGTCGAAGCTGGCCTTGAACACATAAGGGATACCCAGTTTCTCGGTAACCTTTACGTACTCTTCACAGACCTGCATCGCCATGTCACGGCTTTCCAGCACGTTCATGCCGCCAAACAGCACCATGGGCTTGTCGTTGGCAATTTCGATATCGCCTACGCGAATGATCTTCTGGGCCATCAGGTTTACGCCTTCTTCTGATGTTGCGTCAGTGCAGCCTTAACGAAACCGCTGAACAACGGGTGACCGTCGCGCGGAGTCGAGGTGAACTCAGGGTGGAACTGGCAAGCGACGAACCATGGATGATCCGGGGCTTCGACCACTTCAACCAGCTTGCCATCACCGGAGCGACCGGAGACTTTCAGGCCGGCTTCTTTGATCTGCGGCAGCAGGTTGTTGTTCACTTCGTAACGATGACGGTGACGCTCGACGATCACGTCCTTGCCATAGCAGTCGTGTACCAGCGAGCCGGACTCCAGCAGGCAATCCTGTGCGCCAAGGCGCATGGTGCCGCCCAGGTCGGAGCTTTCGGTACGGGTTTCGACAGCGCCAGTGGCATCTTCCCACTCGGTGATCAGGCCCACGACCGGGTGGCCGCTGGTGTGATCGAACTCGGTGGAGTTGGCGTCTTTCCAGCCCAGCACGTTACGAGCGAACTCGATAACGGCCACTTGCATGCCCAGGCAGATACCCAGGTACGGCACCTTGTTCTCACGAGCGTACTGCACCGCAGTGATCTTGCCTTCCACGCCACGCAGGCCGAAACCGCCTGGCACGAGGATCGCATCGACGCCTTCGAGCAGCGCGGTTCCCTGGTTTTCGATGTCTTCGGAGTCGATGTAACGCAGGTTGACCTTGGTACGGTTGCTGATACCGGCGTGACTCATCGCTTCGATCAACGACTTGTACGCGTCCAGCAGCTCCATGTACTTGCCGACCATGGCGATGGTGACTTCGTGCTCAGGATTGAGCTTGGCGTCAACCACCGCTTCCCACTCGGACAGGTCCGCGCCATTGCACTGCAGGCCGAAACGCTCGACCACAAAATCATCCAGGCCCTGGGAATGCAGAATGCCCGGGATCTTGTAGATGGTGTCGGCGTCTTCCAGGGCAATCACCGCACGTTCTTCAACGTTGGTGAACTGGGCGATCTTGCGACGCGAGGAAATGTCGATCGGGTGATCGGAACGGCACACCAGCACATCCGGCTGCAGGCCGATGGAACGCAGTTCCTTGACCGAGTGCTGGGTAGGCTTGGTTTTGGTCTCGCCAGCGGTGGCGATGTACGGCACCAGTGTCAGGTGCATCAGCATCGCGCGCTTGGCGCCGACTTCAAAACGCAACTGGCGGATGGCTTCGAGGAACGGTTGGGATTCGATGTCACCCACGGTGCCACCGATCTCGACCATCGCCACGTCGGCATCGCATGCACCCTTGATGATGCGGCGCTTGATTTCGTCGGTGATGTGCGGGATCACCTGGATGGTTGCACCCAGGTAGTCACCACGGCGCTCCTTGCGCAGCACGTGCTCGTAGACACGGCCGGTGGTGAAGTTGTTGTTCTGGGTCATGGTCGTGCGGATGAACCGCTCGTAGTGGCCCAGGTCCAGGTCGGTCTCGGCGCCGTCGTGGGTGACGAACACTTCACCGTGCTGGAACGGGCTCATGGTGCCCGGGTCGACGTTGATGTACGGGTCCAGCTTGAGCATGGTGACCTTAAGTCCCCGCGCCTCCAGGATGGCCGCCAACGAAGCGGAGGCAATGCCTTTCCCCAATGAAGAAACAACACCGCCCGTGACGAATATGTAGCGCGTCATGAAAAACCCTAGAAGTCTGCGTTAAAGCGGTCGGAGCCGCCGGGGAAAGCGAAGGAAGGCCGAAGCCCCCGATCACCTGCATTAATCACAGTGCACCTTTCAAAAAAACCGCCGCGTTGTGACAGACCAGCAATGGAACACCGGTACGTTGATCGCTACACATTTTTTGGAATCGCCCAGCAAAGACTGCTTGGTAATCGGCAACGACTGTGTTTCAGGAGAATCCACAGAAGTTGTATCAAGAAGGGAGCGTAGTCTACCGGAAAGGCGCTATCAGCTCAAACCTTGATCGCAGGTTGGTGGCGCCCAATGTAATTGCCAGTCATCCCCCTGCCCTGTCGAGGCCCTTGCCAGGTTGGCCACGGCCACCAGACGGGTGCCTTGGTACAGCAGCGGCAATCTGCCACGGATAAAGCCTGGCACAGCACTTTCGTTGAGCAAACGCTTGAGGTCACGCCGGCCACGACCTGGCACTTCCATGACTTCACCACCCTGGCGGTAACGGATGCTCAAAGGGCCTTCAGGGGCATGCCCGCTGAAATACAACTGGCCGTTGCCCGGTAACTGTAGTGGGTTTTGCGGGTGCGACCAGCTTAGCGGCGTATCAGAAATTTCCGACCAATCGGCAGGCATCCACCAGATGCGATCGTTGCAACGGTGCAATTGGCCATCGGCCAAACGCCACACGGGCTGTGCGTCCAGATTGGCATCGCGCAAGGTGTGCCAGCCAATCCAGTGCTCGCTGTCGGGCAACAACGTCAGCGGCGCCAGCCAGTACCGTAGGGCGTTGCGCTGCCGAGCGTCGGAAAGATCTCGCAGCGGCGCAAGTGCCAATGATGGCAACGGTAGCCAGGCAAGCGCCGATGGCCGCTGCGCAGCCTGCACATCCAATTGCGCCAATTCATCGAGCAGCTCTTGGGCCTGCGCCAGATGCCCAGCGGTTCGCGCCAGGGTATTCGCGGCCTGGGGCCAGCGGGCGGTGAGCAGTGGGAATACTTGATGACGCAGGTAATTGCGGGAGAAACGTGAGTCGCCGTTGGAGGGGTCCTCGATCCAATTCAACTGCTGTTCGCGGGCGTAGGCTTCCAGCTCGGCTCGCGACATGTCCAGCAGCGGCCGCACCAGGTGCCCTTTACCCAAGGGACGCAGGGCTGGCATGCCGATGAGGCCCCGCAGCCCAGCACCCCGCAGCAGGCGAAACAGCAGGGTTTCTGCCTGATCGTCACGGTGCTGGCCGGTGAGTAGCAGTTCACTTGGGCCGATTATCTCGGCGAACGCCTGGTACCGCGCGTCACGGGCCGCACGTTCAAGGCTTGCACCTGACTGCACTTGCACATGCATAACCCGCAGCGGCACACCTGCGGCATCACAAACCGCCTGGCAATGGGCTGGCCAGCCGTCAGCCGCAGCCTGGAGACCGTGATGGACATGGATAGCCTGCAGAGGTGGCAGGGATTGGTTTTTTGCCAGATCAGCGAGTAAGTGCAGGAGGACGGTGGAGTCGAGTCCGCCAGAGAAAGCGATGTGCCAGGCCGAGGCTTTGCGCCACGGGGCCAGGGCTTGCAGGAGTTCGGCGGTTAGAGTTGGTTTCATCGCACGTTACCGCCGCAAAACTGGAATACGTTAGCCAAGCATACACAACGCAAATGTGGGAGCGGGCCTGCCCGCGATAGCGGTGTACCAGTCAACCAATCTGGCACTGACACATTGCTATCGCGGGCAAGCCCGCTCCCACATGGGTAATGCCGTGGCTTAGAGGCCGTAGCTCATCAGGCGCTCGTAACGACGGGCCAGCAGCGCTTCGTTGTCGAACTTTTTGAGCATATCCAACTGTGCGCAGAGTTCGGCGCGGATGGTCGCCGATGCGGCAGCCGGGTCGCGGTGTGCGCCGCCCAGGGGCTCGGCGATCACTTTGTCGACGATGCCCAGGCCTTTCAGGCGATCAGCGGTGATCCCCATGGCTTCGGCAGCATCCGGGGCCTTTTCTGCGGTTTTCCACAGGATCGAGGCGCAACCTTCCGGCGAGATCACAGCGTAAGTCGAATACTGCAGCATGTTCAGTTGGTCGCAGACGCCAATGGCCAGCGCACCGCCAGAACCGCCTTCACCGATCACGGTCGCGATAATCGGGGTTTTCAGGCGTGCCATCACTCGCAGGTTCCAGGCAATCGCTTCGCTCTGGTTGCGCTCTTCAGCGTCGATGCCTGGGTAGGCGCCCGGGGTGTCGATAAAGGTCAGGATCGGCATCTTGAAACGTTCAGCCATTTCCATCAGGCGGCAGGCCTTGCGGTAGCCTTCCGGGCGCGGCATGCCGAAGTTGCGACGCACTTTCTCGCGCACTTCACGGCCTTTCTGGTGACCAATCACCATCACCGGCTGGTCGTCCAGGCGAGCAATACCGCCGACAATCGCCGCGTCATCGGAGAAGTGACGGTCGCCATGCAACTCGTCGAACTCGGTGAAGATGTGATCGATGTAGTCCAGGGTGTACGGACGGCGCGGGTGGCGGGCCAGGCGCGCGATCTGCCAGCTGGTCAGCTTGCCGAAGATGTCTTCGGTGAGCGTCTTGCTCTTGTCTTGCAGGCGGGAGATTTCATCGCCGATATTCAGCGAATTGTCATTGCCGACCAGGCGCAGCTCTTCGATCTTGGCTTGCAGGTCAGCGATCGGCTGTTCGAAATCAAGAAAATTCGGGTTCATAAGCGTCCGTCTTGGGTCGACGGCCAGGGAGTGCCTGGCCAGCCGGTTGTCTATTCGCGCCCTACCTTAAGGGAGAGGCGCGTCAAGGTCGAGATTAAATGTCGAGTCGAGGTCAGGGGTACAAGGGCAGCCCTGACCGTCAACGGTATTGGAGGAAGACGTTGTCACGCCCGAACTGGTCACGCAATGCTTGAATCAAGCCATCGGCCGGGTCAATTCGCCACGTCTCACCGAACTGCAACATCGCCTTGGCATCGCTGCCGGTATACTCCATGGTCACCGGGCACGCGCCACGGTGACGCTTGAGCAAGTCCCCCAGCCAGCGTAGCTGATCGCCCTTGAGCGCTTCGGTTTTCACCTTCAGGCGCAGGCTTTCGGCCAGGTTGGTGCGGGCATCTTCCATGCTCATAACGCGTTTGATCCGCAGGCGCAGACCGCCGGAGAAGTCATCGTTGCTGACCTCCCCTTCCACCACCACCATCGCGTCGGTCTGCAACAGCGACTGCGCAGAATGAAACGCGTCGGCAAACAGCGACGCCTCGATACGCCCGGAGCGGTCATCAAGGGTGATGAACCCCATCTTGTCGCCCTTTTTGTTCTTCATCACCCGCAGGGCAATGATCATCCCGGCGACAGTCTGGGTATCGCGCGCCGGCTTCAGGTCGATGATGCGCTGGCGGGCAAAACGACGGATCTCGCCTTCATATTCGTCAATCGGGTGACCGGTGAGGTACAGGCCCAGGGTGTCTTTTTCACCCTTGAGGCGTTCCTTGAGGGTCAGCTCCTTGGCCTTGCGGTGGTTAGCGTACACATCGGCATCTTCTTCGACGAACAGCCCGCCAAACAGGTCGGCATGCCCGCTGTCGTGGGTGCGGGCGGTCTGCTCGGCGGCCTTGATCGCTTCTTCCATGGCGGTCAGCAGCACCGCGCGGTTGCGGTCGATATTGGCCTGGTAGGCCTTCGGCTCGTCATGGAAATACGGACCGAGACGATCGAGTGCACCGCTGCGGATCAGGCCATCGAGGGTACGCTTGTTGATGCGCTTGAGGTCGACCCGGGCGCAGAAGTCGAACAGGTCCTTGAACGGACCATCCTGGCGCGCCTCGGTGATTGCCTCGACCGGGCCTTCGCCCACCCCCTTGATCGCGCCCAGGCCATAGATGATGCGGCCTTCGTCGTTCACGGTGAACTTGAACTCCGAGGCGTTCACATCCGGCGCGTCGAGGCGCAACTTCATGGTCCGCACTTCTTCGATCAAGGTCACGACCTTGTCGGTGTTGTGCATATCCGCCGACAGCACCGCCGCCATGAACGGCGCCGGGTAGTGGGCCTTCAGCCACGCAGTCTGGTACGACACCAGGCCGTAGGCGGCGGAGTGGGATTTGTTGAAGCCATAACCGGCGAATTTTTCCACCAGGTCAAAGATGTTACCGGCCAGGTCAGCGTCGATGTTGTTGGTGGCGCAACCTTCAATGAAACCGCCGCGCTGCTTGGCCATTTCCTCGGGCTTTTTCTTACCCATGGCCCGGCGCAGCATGTCCGCGCCGCCTAGGGTGTAGCCGGCCATGACCTGGGCGATCTGCATCACCTGTTCCTGATACAGGATGATGCCGTAGGTCGGTGCCAGTACCGGCTTGAGGCCTTCGTACTGGTAGTCGGAGTGCGGGTAAGCCAGCTCGGCGCGCCCGTGCTTACGGTTGATAAAGTCATCAACCATGCCCGATTGCAGTGGGCCCGGACGGAACAGGGCCACCAGTGCGATCAAGTCTTCCAGGCAGTCGGGCTTGAGCTTTTTGATCAGCTCCTTCATGCCGCGGGATTCAAGCTGGAACACCGCAGTGGTTTCAGCTTTTTGCAGCAGCGCGTAGGTCGGCTTGTCGTCCAGCGGGATAAAGGCGATATCCAGCGGCGCCTCATCGACCTTGGCACGCTCGCGGTTGATGGTCTTGAGCGCCCAGTCGATGATCGTCAGGGTCCGTAGGCCGAGGAAGTCGAACTTCACCAGGCCGGCCGCCTCCACGTCGTCCTTGTCGAACTGGGTTACCAGGCCATCGCCTTCTTCGTCGCAATAGATCGGCGAAAAGTCTGTCAACTTGGTCGGAGCGATTACCACGCCACCGGCGTGCTTACCGACGTTACGCACCACGCCTTCGAGCTTGCGGGCCATGTCCCAGATTTCGGCGGCTTCTTCATCGACCTTGATGAAGTCACGCAGGATCTCTTCCTGCTCGTAGGCCTTTTCCAGGGTCATGCCGACTTCAAAGGGGATCATCTTCGACAGACGATCCGCCAGGCCGTAGGACTTGCCCTGCACCCGCGCCACGTCGCGGATTACCGCCTTGGCCGCCATGGAGCCGAAGGTGATGATCTGGCTTACCGCGTTACGGCCGTATTTCTCGGCCACATATTCGATTACCCGGTCACGACCATCCATGCAGAAGTCGACGTCGAAGTCGGGCATCGATACCCGTTCCGGGTTCAGGAACCGTTCGAACAGCAGGTCATATTCCAGCGGGTCAAGGTCAGTGATCTTCTGCACATAAGCTACCAGCGAGCCAGCACCCGACCCCCGGCCAGGCCCCACCGGCACGCCGTTGCTTTTGGCCCACTGGATAAAGTCCATTACGATCAGGAAGTAACCAGGGAACCCCATCTGGATGATGATATCCAGCTCGAAATTCAGCCGGTCGACATACACCTGGCGCTTGGCTTCGTAGTCTTCGGTTGTGTCCTTGGGCAGCAGGACGGCAAGGCGCTCCTCCAGGCCATCGAAGGACACCTTGCGAAAGTATTCATCGATGGTCATGCCATCGGGAATCGGGAAGTTGGGCAAAAAGTGCTTGCCCAGCTTCACTTCGATATTGCAGCGCTTGGCAATTTCGACGGAGTTTTCCAGGGCCTCGGGCAAATCGCTGAACAGCTCAGCCATTTCCTCGGCACTTTTGAGGTACTGCTCTTCGCTGTAGTTCTTCGAGCGCCGTGGATCGTCCAGCGCCCGGCCTTCGCCGATGCACACGCGGGTTTCGTGGGCTTCGAAGTCTTCCTTCTTGATAAAACGGACATCGTTGGTGGCTACCAGCGGCGCACCCAGCTTTTCGGCCAGGGCCACGGCAGCGTGCAGATGTTCTTCATCGTTGGGGCGATTGGTGCGCTGGACCTCCAGGTAGAAGCGGTCGGGAAAGACTTGCATCCACTCACTGGCCAGCACCTCGGCCTCGTGCGGGTTACCGCCCAGCAACGCGATCCCGATCTCGCCCTCTTTGGCGGCCGACAGCATGATCAGCCCTTCGCTGGCCTCGGCCACCCATTCGCGCTCGATGATGATCGAGCCATTGCGCTGGCCGTCGATAAAACCACGGGAAATCAGTTCGGTCAGGTTGCGATAGCCCACGCCGTTCATCGCCAGCAGGCTGATGCGGCTCAAGGCGTTATCCGGATCTTTGTTGGACAGCCACAAGTCGGCGCCGCAGATCGGCTTGATGCCGGCGCCCATGGCGCTCTTGTAGAACTTGACCAGGGAACACATGTTGTTCTGATCGGTCACCGCAACGGCCGGCATGTTCATGCCCACCAGGGTTTTGACCAGTGGTTTGATCCGTACCAGGCCGTCGACCAGGGAGTATTCAGTGTGCAGGCGCAGGTGAACGAATGAAGCCGGCATAGTGATCCTGTCTAGATACGTGTGAAAACAACAAGGCCCGGATTGTACCGGGCCTTGAGTAAAACATCAGCCTGCGCCTAAATCTCGGCCAGGCTTTCGCGCACCTCGTAAGCCTGGCGTACCGGGGCAAACGAGCGGCGGTGGATCGGCGTCGGGCCCAATCGGGCGAGGGCTTCCAGATGAACGGGCGTCGGGTAGCCTTTATGACCACCGATGCCATAGCCTGGGTAGATCAACTCGAACGCCGCCATTTCACGGTCGCGGCTGACCTTGGCGAGAATCGAGGCAGCGGCAATCGCCGGAACCTTGCTATCACCCTTGACCACCGCTTCGGCCGGCATCGCCAGCTTCGGGCAGCGATTCCCGTCGATCATCGCCAGTTTCGGGGTGATATGCAGGCCCTCGACGGCGCGCTGCATGGCCAGCATCGTGGCATGCAGGATGTTCAACTCGTCGATTTCCTCGACCTCTGCCCTGGCGATATGCCAGCTGAGGGCCTTTTCGCAAATTTCGTCAAAAAGTTTTTCACGACGGGCTTCGGTGAGTTTCTTCGAGTCGTTGAGGCCGAGAATCGGGCGATTCGGGTCAAGGATCACCGCCGCCGTGACCACCGCACCGCACAGCGGACCACGCCCGACTTCATCGACACCGGCAACCAGTTCGTGGGTTTGGGCGACCAGGCTGAAATCCAGGCCTATTTGCGTCTTCATAGGGTTTCCTGCTGGCGGCCGATCAAGGTCAATACGGCATCTGCGGCCTGGTTCGACGCATCACGGCGCAAGGTACGGTGAATTTCGTCGAACCCACGGGTCTGCTCTTCACCACCGTCGATCAACGGCAGAATGGTCTGGGCCAATGCTTCGGGGGTTGCAGCGTCCTGCAGCAACTCCGGCACCAACAGGCGCTGGGCAAGCAGGTTGGGCAAAGAGATGTAAGGACTTTTGACCATGCGCTTGAGAATCCAGTAGGTCAGCGGCGCCAAACGATAGGCCACGACCATCGGGCGTTTGTAGAGCAAGGCCTCCAGCGTGGCGGTACCAGAGGCGATCAACACCGCGTCACAGGCGGCCAGAGCCAGGTGCGAACCACCATCGAGCAGCGTCAACGGCAAGTCGCGCCCCACCAGCAAGGCTTCGATCTGTGCACGGCGCTGCGGGCTGGCGCACGGCAGTACAAATCGCACTCCTGGCTTCAACGCCTGCAGGCGCTGGGCCGCATCGAAAAACAGTGCGCCCAGGCGACCGACCTCACCGCCACGGCTGCCGGGCATCAACGCCACCAGCGGCCCGTCGGGCAGGCCCAACTCGGCGCGCGCAGCGGCGCGATCCGCCTGTAGCGGGATGGTGTCGGCCAGGGTATGGCCGACAAACCTTACCGGCACGCCCTTCTCTTCATAGAACCGCGCCTCGAAAGGCAGTAGGGTCAGCATCAGGTCGCAGCCTTCGCGGATCTTCAGCACGCGCTTCTGCCGCCACGCCCACACGGACGGGCTGACGTAATGCACGGTCTTGATTCCGGCTTGACGCAGCTTGAGTTCGATATTGAGGGTGAAGTCCGGTGCGTCGATACCGATAAAGACGTCCGGTTTTTCGGCAATCAGGGTCTGGATCAGCAGTTTGCGCCGAGCCAGCAGCTCGCGAAGGCGCCCCAGCACTTCCACCAGCCCCATGACCGACAAACGCTCCATGGGAAAGTAGGAAGTCAGGCCTTCGGCCTGCATCAGCGGGCCGCCGACCCCAATAAACTCAACAGCTGGATGCTGCGCCTTGATGGCGCGCATCAGGCCAGCGCCGAGGATATCGCCGGAAGCTTCTCCGGCCACCAATGCAATACGCAGCGTGGCCATGATCAGCGGGTGATGCCGCGAGTCGATGCCTGGATCGAATCACGGAAGATGGCAACCTCTGGAAACAGCGCCGCTGGCTCGGCCAGTTCGGCCAATGCCTGCTCAACCGTCAGGCCCTGGCGATACACCACCTTATAGGCGCGACGCAGGGCGTGAATGGCCTCTTCGCTGAAACCCCGGCGGCGCATGCCTTCGAAGTTCATGCTGCGGGCTTCGGCAGGGTTGCCAAATACCGTGACGAACGCCGGCACATCCTTGCCAATAGCAGTGCCCATGCCGGAAAAGCTGTGGGCGCCGATATGGCAGTACTGATGCACCAGGGTAAAACCAGACAGGATCGCCCAGTCGTCAACATGCACATGGCCGGCCAGTGCAGTGTTGTTGACCAGGATGCAGTGGTTGCCAATAACGCTGTCGTGTCCGATATGCGCGTAGGCCATCACCAGATTGTGATCACCCAGGGTAGTTTCTGCCCGGTCCTGCACAGTGCCACGATGAATGGTCACGCCTTCACGAATGATGTTGTGATCACCGATTACCAGGCGGGTTTCTTCACCCTTGTACTTCATGTCCGGCGTATCTTCACCTACCGAGGAAAACTGGTAGATGCGGTTGTGTTTGCCAATGCGGGTCGGCCCCTTGAGGATCACGTGCGGCCCGATGACTGTTCCCTCGCCGATTTCCACACCAGCGCCGATGATCGACCAAGGGCCGACCTCAACGTCGGCGGCCAGCACGGCCGTCGGATCGATGATTGCGCGAGGGTCAATCAAACTCATAGTTTGCGTTCCGCACAGATGATTTCGGCGGAACACACAGGCTTGCCGTCAACGGACGCCTGGCATTCGAATTTCCAGATCTGGCGCTTGCAGCTCACGAACTTGGCTTCCAGGATCAACTGGTCGCCTGGGGTGACCGGGTTGCGAAAGCGCAGCTTGTCGGAGCCCACGAAATAGTAAAGCGTGCCGTCGGCAGGCTTCAGGTCGAGCATTTTAAAACCCAGGATACCAGCGGCCTGCGCCATCGCTTCGATGATCAACACGCCCGGCATGATTGGATGCGCGGGGAAATGACCATTGAAGAATGGTTCGTTGATGCTGACATTCTTGTAGGCACGAATGCGCTTTTCCTCAACATTCAGTTCCACTACACGGTCCACCAGTAGGAACGGGTAACGGTGAGGCAGGTATTCGCGAATCTCGTTGATGTCCATCATTTCGGGGGGAAGCCTGTAATAAAGATTGGGAGCGCGCGGACTAAGGCACGCCCCTCTAGCAAATCAAGAAGGCAGTCTAGCTGCTGTGCACACTTGATATGGAAATGGTATCAGCCATCTGATGAAACATTACTGCCAGGGGTCACGTCCCCAACACGCTTTTCCAGATGTTTCAGGCGCCGCGCCATGTCGTCGAGCTGCCTTAAACGGGCCGCGCTCTTGCGCCACTCGGCCGCGGGTTGCATCGCTGTACCGGAAGAGTAGGCCCCTGGCTCGGTAATCGAGTGGGTCACCATCGTCATGCCGGTAATGAATACGTTGTCACAGATTTCAATATGGCCCACCAAGCCGACACCGCCGGCCAGCATGCAATGCTTGCCGATCTTGGTGCTGCCGGAGATGCCGACGCACGCGGCCATGGCCGTGTGATCGCCAATCTGTACGTTGTGGGCGATCTGGATCTGGTTATCCAACTTCACACCATTGCCAATCACCGTATCGGCCAAGGCCCCGCGATCGACAGCAGTGTTGACACCGATCTCCACATCGTGACCGATCAGCACACCGCCGACCTGGGCGATCTTCTGCCAGATGCCCTTCTCATTGGCAAAGCCGAAGCCTTCGCCGCCGATCACGGCACCCGACTGAATCACTACCCGCTGCCCGATACGCACATCGTGGTACAGGGTCACGCGCGGCGCGAGCCAGCCGCCTGCACCGATTTCGCTGCGAGCACCGATAAAGCAATGGGCACCAACAGTCACGCCGGCACCAATGCGCGCACCACTTTCGATAACCGCAAAAGCACCGATGCTGGCCGCAGGATCCACCAGTGCATCATTGGCAATGACCGCAGAAGGATGGATACCAGGGGCAGCCTTGGGTTTCGGGTCGAACAAGTGGGAAACCCGCGCGTATGCGGCATAAGGGTCGGCCACCACCAGCGCATCCCCGGCAAACGTCTCGGCGTCAGCGGCCTTCAGCAACACGGCTGCGGCCTGGCTGTCGCCCAGGTATTTACGGTATTGGGGATTTGCGAGGAAGCTCAACTGAGCTGGGCCAGCCTCCTGCAAGGTGGCTAGCCCAGTGATTTCCTTCTCCTTGGAGCCACGCAAGGTAGCCCCCAGGAACTCGGCCAATTGACCGAGTTTGATAGTCGCGGTCATGGCTTACTTCAGCTGGTTCATGCGCTCGATCACCTGGCGGGTGATGTCGTATTGAGGCTTGACGTCAATCACGGCGCCACGCTCGAAGACCAGGTCAAAGGCACCTTTCTTGATGACCTCTTCCACGGCGCTGTCGAGTTTAGGCTTCAGTTGCTTGAGCATTTCACGGTCAGCAACAGCCTTGGCTTCGTTCAGCTCCTTGGATTGGAACTGATAGTCACGGGCCTTTTGCTTGAACTCAAGCTCCAGACGCTCGCGCTCGCCTTGCTGCATTTTATCGCCACCGGCGACCAGGCGGTCCTGGATGCCCTTGGCACTGCTTTCCAGGGTCTTGAGCTTGGTCAGTTGCGGACCAAATTTTTTCTCGGCATCCACGGCGTACTTCTTGGCCGCATCGGATTCCAGCAGGGCCATCTGATAGTTCAGGACGGCGATTTTCATTTCGGCAAACGCCGGGGTTGCGACCAGCACGGTTGCCAGAAGAACCAATTGAGTCAACTTACGCACGATGCACTCCTACAGAATCCGTTGTCGTTATCTTGGGTCGGACGCTTAGAACGTCTGGCCGAGGGAAAATTGGAAAATCTGGGTTTCAGCGTTATCCGGTTTCTTGACTGGCATCGCCAAGGCGAAGCTCAACGGGCCCAGGGCGGTAATCCAGGTCACACCCACACCCACGGAACTGGCCAGATTGCTCAGGCTTACGTCGTTGCACTGGGTGTTGGACTTCAAGCCGCTAGGGTTACGGATCTGCTCGCACTTGGAGTCGAATACGTTACCCACATCCCAGAAGACCGAGGTCCGCAGGGAGCGCTGGTCCTTGACGAACGGCAGCGGGAACAGAATTTCCGCACCACCTTGGATCAGCACGTTACCACCGAACGGCAGCGGATCATTGTCTGAGTCACGTACGGTGCCGACGTTACCAGTTTCAGCAACACCACGGCTTGGCGTACCACGTGGACCCAGGGTGCTGTCCTTGAAGCCACGTACCGAGTTGAAGCCACCGGCATAGTAGTTCTCGTAGAACGGCAAGCCATCGGTCGAACCGTAGCCATCACCATAGCCCAATTCCGTGTGCAGGCGCATGGTGTAGTTATCGCTCAACGGCGTGAACAACTGGCCACGGTAGTCGAGCTTGAAGAACGACAGGTCGCTACCTGGTGTGGTGGCTTCCAGGGTCAGGCTCTGGGAGTGACCACGGGTGGCCAGCACGCCTTTGTTCAGGGTGGACTCGGACCAACCGGCCGAGGCCTTGAAGTTGAGGAACTTGTCACCTTCGCGGCGGGTGAAGTCGAAGATCTCATCCACGGTGTAGACACCGGTCTTGATCTCATCCTGCTGCGCGGTCAGGCCGAAGGTCAGACGCGAGGTCTCACTGATCGGGTAGCCCACGTTCACACCGGCACCCAGGCTGTCGATCGCATAGCTTGCAACGTCGACGTCGAGGTCTTTGTAGTCGGTGGTGCGGTAGAAGGCGTTGTAGCCCAGGCTCACACCGTCAGCAGTCCAGTAGGGGTCCACATAACCGAAGTTGTAGCGGCTCTGGTATTCGCTGCGGGTCAGGCCGATGGATACTTTGTTACCGGTACCCAGGAAGTTGTTCTGGGTGATCGAACCACCGAGGATCAGGCCGGCACTCTGTGCAAAACCGACGCTGGCGGTGATCGAACCGGAAGCTTGCTCTTCCACTGCGTAGTTCACGTCGACCTGGTCATCCACACCCGGTACGGCCGGGGTTTCGACGTTGACTTCCTTGAAGAAGCCCAGGCGCTCAAGACGGGTCTTGGACTGGTCGATCAGGTAGGTCGAAGCCCAGCCACCTTCCATCTGGCGCATTTCACGACGCAGCACTTCGTCCTCGGACTTGGTGTTGCCACGGAAGTTGATGCGGTTGACGTAGGCACGCTTGCCCGGATCGACGACAAAAGTGATGTCCACGGTGTGGTCATCATCATGTGGGGTCGGCACGCCGTTGACGTTGGCGAAGGTATAGCCTTCGTTACCCAGGCGACGGGTGATCAGTTCGGAAGTGGTGGTCATCAGCTTGCGCGAGAACACCTGGTCTTTTTGGACCAACAGCAGGGACTTGACCTGGTCTTCAGGCACTTTCAAGTCGCCGCTGAGCTTCACGTCACGAACGCGGTACTTCTCGCCTTCGTTGACGTTGACGGTGATGTACACGTGCTTCTTATCCGGGGTGATGGACACCTGGGTCGAAGCGATATCCATGTTGATATAGCCACGGTCCAGGTAATAGGAGCGCAAGCGCTCCAGGTCACCGGAGAGTTTTTCACGGGCGTACTTGTCATCGTTCTTGAAGAACGACAGCCAGTTGGTGGTCTTGAGCTCGAACAGGTCGATCAGGTCTTCGTCGGCGAACTTGGTGTTACCCACCACGTTGATGTGCTGGATCGCCGCCACGGTGCCTTCGTTGATGTTGACCTTCAGGCCAACACGGTTGCGCGGCTGCGGCACCACTTCGGTTTCCACGGAAGCCGAGTAGCGGCCTTGGGCAACGTACTGACGTTGCAGCTCGTTACGCACGCCTTCGAGGGTGGCGCGCTGGAAGATCTCGCCTTCGGCCAGGCCGGATTGCTTGAGACCTTTCATCAAGTCTTCAGTGGAGATCGCCTTGTTGCCTTCGATCTCGATACTGGCGACAGAAGGTCGCTCGACGACAGTGATGACCAGGACGTTGCCTTCACGACCCAGTTGGATGTCTTGAAAGAAGCCGGTTTTGAACAGCGCACGAGTGGATTCCACCAGGCGACGGTCGTCAGCCTGTTCCCCAACGTTCAACGGCAAGGCGCCAAAGACGCTACCCGCGGAAACCCGCTGGAGGCCGTTGACGCGAATATCGGAGATGGTGAAGGACTCGGCGTGAACTTCGGCGATCATCAATACGGTGAGAACCGCAGTTAGCAGCAGACGTTTCATGAAGTCCTTTCTTATTCCAACTGGCAATAAACAAACTGCCGCAAAATGCGGCAGATTCGCAATTCAGCGAAGCGTTACAGACGTCCCAGATCGTTGACCAGGGCTAACAACATCACCCCAACCACCAAACTGATACCGATCTGTATCCCCCAACCCTGCACCCGATCCGACAAGGGGCGACCACGCACCCACTCGACGAGATAAAACAACAGATGCCCCCCATCCAGTACTGGAATGGGCAACAAATTCAGAACCCCAAGGCTAATACTCAGATAAGCCAGGAAATTCAGGAAATCAGCAACACCCGACTGGGCAGAAGCGCCCGCCACTTTAGCAATGGTTATCGGTCCACTCAAGTTTTTTACCGAGAGCTCGCCGAACAACATTTTCTTCAGCGAATCGAGGGTCAGTACGCTCATGGTCCAAGTGCGTCGTGCACCCTCGCCAATTGCCGCCAACGGCCCGAAGCTGACCTCGCGCACCATCGATGGCGGCCATTCGACACCTTTGACCCCCGCCCCCAGATACCCGCCGGCCGCCTTGGCCTCTCCGCGCACCGCAAGGGTAACAGGGACGTCGATTTGAGCACCGTCGCGCTCAACTTTCAGCACAATTTTCGTATCAGGACGTACACGAACCAGATCAACCACTTGCTGCCAGTCGCCCAGCGCCTGACCATCAAGGGCCAGCAAACGATCACCGGTCTTCAGGCCGGCAGCCTGGGCCGGCCCCTTGGGATCGAGCTCCGCCAGTACCGGCGGCAGCGCCGGACGCCATGGGCGAATCCCCAGGGATTTGATCGGGTCAGGCTCGTCAGCGCCCTTGAGCCACTTGTCCAGTACCAGCTCGCGCGGCGTCTCGGCCGTGGAGTCCTGCTCGCGCACCACCAGCTGTACGGTGCCACTCTCACCCAGGCGGCGAACCAACTGCAGATTGACCGCCCCCCAGCCTGTAGTCGGTTCACCATCAATAGCAACAATTTCCTGCCCGGCGCTCAAACCAGCCTTGGCTGCAATGCTGCCCGCCTCCACCGCACCGATAACCGGGCGCACCTGCTGGCTGCCCAGCATTGCCAGGACCCAGAAAAACACCATGGCCAACAGGAAGTTGGCGATCGGGCCAGCCGCCACGATGGCAATACGCTGACGAACGGTCTTGCGATTGAAAGATTGGTCCAGTTGATCAGCCGGCACTTCGCCTTCGCGCTCGTCGAGCATCTTGACGTAGCCACCCAGGGGAATGGCGGCGATCACGAATTCGGTGCCCTTGCGGTCGTGCCAGCGCAGCAGCGGCATGCCAAAACCCACGGAAAAACGCAGGACCTTGACGCCACAACGGCGCGCCACCCAGAAATGACCAAATTCGTGAAAAGTGACCAGCACACCCAGAGCAACCAGGGTGCCGACAATCATGTAGAGCGCACTCATCTAATCTCTCCGCATTCCAATCCCGCGCCTGCCGACTAACCTGCGTGGCGTTTCAACCATTGCTCGGCCAAGACCCGGGCCTTGGCATCCGCCTCGAATACGGCGCCCAAATCATTTACGGCAACCACCGGCTCGAGACTCAAAATTTCCTCGATGATACTCGCGATCTGTGGAAAGCGGATGCGCCGATCAAGAAACGCAGCAACCGCGACCTCGTTGGCCGCATTCAACATAGCCGGAGCGCTGTTGCCCGCCTCTGCCGCCTCACGCGCCAGGCGCAGGCAGGGGAAGCGCTGGTCATCCGGCGCTTCGAAATCCAGGCGTGCGATGGCGAACAGGTCCAGGGGTGCAACCCCCGAATCGATCCGCTCGGGCCAGGCCAGGGCATTGGCGATTGGCGTACGCATGTCCGGGTTGCCCAACTGGGCCAACACCGAACCATCCACATAGTCGACCAGGGAATGAATCACGCTTTGCGGATGAATCACCACCTCGACCTGCTCGGCCCGAGCATCAAACAGCCAACAGGCTTCGATCAGCTCGAGCCCCTTGTTCATCATGCTCGCCGAATCCACCGAGATCTTGCGCCCCATCGACCAATTGGGATGGGCGCAGGCCTGATCGGGAGAAACGTGCTCCAACTCGGCCAATGGGGTCTGGCGGAACGGGCCACCGGAGGCGGTCAGCAAGATACGCCGTACGCCCACCTGGCTCAGGCCGCGGGCAAAATCGCCCGGCATGCACTGGAAAATCGCATTGTGTTCGCTGTCCAGCGGCAACAGCACCGCGCCGCTCTTGCGCACAGCCTGCATAAACAGCGCACCGGACATCACCAGCGCTTCTTTATTGGCCAACAGGATTTTTTTGCCCGCATCAACCGCTGCGAGGGTTGGACGCAAGCCAGCAGCGCCGACGATGGCGGCGACCACAGTATCCACTTCAGAGGCGGCGGACACCTGACACAAGCCCCCCTCGCCGACCAATACCTCGGTCGACAGGCCCGCAGCCCGCAGGTCGTCCTGCAAACCACGGGCGGCAGTTGCATCCGGCACCACCGCGAACTGCGGCACATGCCGCACGCACAACGCCAACAGCTCGCTCAAGCGGCTGAAGCCGGTCAGGGCGAATACCTGATAGCGCTCAGGGTGACGGGCAATCACATCCAGCGTGCTCAACCCGACCGAGCCGGTTGCTCCCAGCACGGTCACTTGCTGTAGGCGGCTCACGAAGCGGCCATCCACAACAGCACGGCAAACACCGGGATCGCCGCCGTCAGGCTGTCGATGCGGTCCAGCACGCCGCCATGGCCCGGCAGCAGGTTACTGCTGTCCTTGATGCCTGCCTGGCGCTTGAACATGCTTTCGGTCAGATCGCCAACCACCGAGATCAGCACCACCACCGCCGCACCGACCAGGGCCAGGAGGATTTGCTTGGCATCCCACTCGCGCACAACGCCAACAACCAGGGTGATCAGCAACGTCAACGCCAGCCCGCCGTACACCCCTTCCCAGCTCTTGCCGGGACTGACCGCCGGGGCCAGCTTGCGCTTGCCAAAGGCACGGCCGGAGAAGTACGCACCGATGTCCGCGCCCCAGACCAGTACCATCACCGCCATGATCAACCAGTTGCCCAGGGCCATGTGCTTGATATAGACCAGGCCCTGCCAGGCCGGCAGCAGGATCAGCAGGCCGATCACCAGCTTGCAGGCGACGCTGGACCATTGGCTGCTGGTACGCGGGTAGGTCAACACCAGGAATGTCGCCAACGCCCACCACAGCACCGCAGCCCCGAGCACCCAGGGTGCGACATCCGGCAGGATGTACATCAGGAACAGCAACAACGCGACAACGGCGGCGTACACCACCCGCGGCAGTTGCTCGGCGAACCCTGCCAGGCGCGCCCATTCCCAGGCGCCCAGGGTCACGACCAGGCCAATGAACAGTGCAAAACCTGCGCCTTCGAGCAGGAAAAACCCGCACAGAGCGATCGGCAGCAGGATCAGTGCCGTGATGATTCGTTGTTTAAGCATTAAACCCGGGCTCCAGCTTCGATCTGCTCGCTCGTTTTACCGAAGCGACGCTGACGGGAAGCGAAATCGGCCAGCGCATTGCGCATGGCATCGTGTTTGAAGTCCGGCCAGAACAGGTCGGAGAAGTACAGCTCGGTATAGGCCAACTGCCACAACAGGAAGTTGCTGATGCGGTGCTCGCCACCGGTACGGATGCACAGGTCCGGCAACGGCAGGTCGCCAGTCACCAGGCAGGTTTGCAACAACTCGGGCGTGATGTCTTCCGGGCGCAGATGGCCGGCCTGCACTTCACGCGCCAGGCGCTGCGCAGCCTGGGCGATATCCCATTGCCCGCCATAATTGGCGGCGATTTGCAGGACGAAGCGGTTGCTGCCAGCGGTGATCGCCTCGGCTTCACGCATGGCCGCCTGCAGCTCCGGATGGAACCGCGAGCGATCGCCGATGATGCGCAAGCTGATGTTGTTGTCGTTCAGGCGCTTGGCCTCACGACGCAGGGCCTTGAAGAACAGGTCCATCAAGGCGCTGACTTCGTCGGCCGGGCGCTGCCAGTTTTCACTGGAGAAGGCAAACAAGGTCAATACCTCGACCTTGGCCTCGGCACACACCTCGATCACGGCCCGTACCGCATCGACACCCGCTTTATGCCCGGCGACACCTGGCATAAAGCGTTTTTTCGCCCAGCGATTATTCCCATCCATGATGATCGCGACATGGCGCGGCACCGCGGAGGGCACAGTCTGCTTGGTCTTTTCCATGAAAGCGTCCTGACCCCTTATACGGCCATCAGGTCCTTTTCTTTCTCTTCCGTGGCCTTGGTGATCATGGCCTCGGATTCCTTGGTCAGCTTATCGATATCGGCAATGGCACGACGCTCTTCGTCTTCGCTGATTTCCTTGTCCTTGACCAGTTTCTTCAGGTCACCCAAGGCATCACGACGGATGTTACGCACCGCAACACGGGCATCTTCCGCTGCGCTGCGCGCCTGCTTGGTGAAGCCCTTGCGGGTTTCTTCGGTCAGGGCCGGCATGGAGATCAGCAGCAGCTCACCCAGGTTCGTTGGGTTGAGGTTCAGGCCAGCACTCTGGATAGCCTTGTCGACGGCAGCGAGCATGTTGCGCTCGAAGGCCACGACCTGCAGGGTGCGCGAGTCTTTCACAGTCACGTTGGCCACGCCGCTCAGCGGAGTGTCGGAACCGTAGTAAGGCACCATCACGCTGCCCAGGATGCTTGGGTGAGCCTTGCCGGTACGAATCTGGCCGAATGCGTGGCTCAGAGACTCCAGGGATTTCTGCATACGCGCTTGGGCGTCTTTCTTGATTTCGTTGATCATTGTTGGCCTTCCTCGATCAGAGTCCCTTCTGCGCCGCCGTGTACGATATTCAGCAGGGCGCCGGGCTTGTTCATGTTAAATACGCGCAGCGGCATCTTGTGGTCGCGGCACAGGCAGATTGCCGTCAGGTCCATCACACCCAGCTTGCGATCCAGCACTTCATCATAAGTCAGATGATCGAACTTCTCGGCATGCGGGTCTTTGAATGGATCGGCAGTGTAGACACCATCGACCTTGGTAGCCTTGAGCACTACGTCAGCATCGATTTCGATGGCACGCAGGCAGGCAGCCGAGTCAGTGGTGAAGAACGGGTTGCCGGTACCGGCGGCAAAGATCACCACCTCTTTGGCATTCAGGTGGCGCATGGCTTTGCGGCGATCATAGTGATCGGTCACGCCAACCATGGAGATGGCCGACATCACGATGGCCGAGATATTGGCACGCTCCAGGGCGTCGCGCATGGCCAGGGCGTTCATCACAGTGGCCAGCATGCCCATGTGGTCGCCAGTGACCCGATCCATGCCAGCAGCACTGAGTGCCGCGCCACGGAACAGGTTGCCACCACCGATCACCAGGCCGACCTGGACGCCGATACCGACCAGTTGGCCGACTTCCAGCGCCATGCGGTCAAGCACCTTGGGATCGATCCCGAACTCTTCCGAGCCCATCAGGGCCTCGCCGCTAAGCTTGAGTAGAATGCGTTTATAGCGAGCCTGATAACCACTGCCCTGCTGAGCCATTGCGAATCTCTCCTGCGGCGTATTTTTAAAAAATTCTTGGCGAGCCGTTTACGGCTTGCGTTCACTCTAGCTGGACGCTGTCACAGCGCCATCGGAACACGGCTTTGTAAGCCAGTTCCAAAGGGAAGCCAAATAAAATTGAGCCTCCCATTTGAAAAGAGGCTGCGCGCGTGAGCGGGCAGCCTCTCTTGGGCGACAGTTGAAAACTGTCTTATTGCTTGGCGGCAGCCAGCTGGGCAGCAACTTCTTCAGCGAAGTTGTCGACCGGCTTCTCGATGCCGTCGCCTACTTTGAAGTAGGTGAAGGAAACGATTTCAGCACCGGCTTTCTTGGCCAGTTCGCCAACCTTGATTTCAGGGTTCTTGACGAACGCCTGCTCAACCAGGCTTGCTTCGGCCAGGAACTTGCTGATACGGCCTTTGACCATGTTCTCAACAATGTTTTCTGGCTTGCCTTTGATTTTTTCTTCGTTCAGCTGCAGGAACACAGCTTTTTCGCGCTCGATCGCTTCAGCAGAAACTTCCGAAGGCAGCAGGAACTCTGGGTTGCTGGCCGCTACGTGCATAGCGATGTCTTTGGCCAGTTCAACGTTGCCGCCCTTGAGGACAACTGCAACACCGATCTTGTTGCCGTGCAGGTAACCACCAACCACGTCACCTTCAACACGCACCAGGCGACGGATGTTGACGTTTTCGCCAACCTTGCCGACCAGTACCAGACGATCAGCTTCTTGGGCTGCGATCAGCGGAGCGGCGTCAGTCAGTTTGTCGGCGAACGCTTTTTCAACGCTGGCAGCAACAAATGCCTTGAAGTCGTCTTGCAGGGCCAGGAAGTCGGTCTGCGAGTTCACTTCCAGCAGAACGGCGGATTTGCCGTCTTCTTTCAGAGCGATCGCGCCTTCAGCAGCTACGTTGCCTGCTTTCTTGGCAGCCTTGATCGCGCCCGAAGCACGCATGTCATCAATGGCTTTTTCGATGTCGCCGTCAGCCTTTTCCAGGGCTTTCTTGCAATCCATCATGCCTTCGCCAGTACGCTCACGCAGTTCTTTAACCAACGCTGCAGTAATTGCTGCCATTTTCAAATTCCTCTTGGATAGGTTTTCAACCATTCCACCCGACTTGTACGGGCGTTCAATTCTTCCCGAACCACCCTTGTTAACCGCTGCACGTTACAGATGCTGTAGCTGTGCCGCTCACAAATGGTTTTCGAGGTGGCAAAAAGGGGGCCAAGCCCCCTTTTTGCTTACTGAGTCAACGCCAGGGCGTCAATTACTCAGCTGCAGCGACCGGTGCTTCTTCAGCAGCGAACTCTACGGTGCCGCCGCCAACATTGTTGCGGCCACGGATTACAGCGTCAGCCATCGAACCCATGTACAGCTGGATAGCGCGGATTGCGTCATCGTTGCCTGGGATGATGTAGTCAACGCCTTCCGGGCTGCTGTTGGTATCGACTACGCCGATAACCGGGATACCCAGCTTGTTGGCTTCGGTGATCGCGATGCGCTCGTGATCAACGTCGATAACGAACAGTGCGTCAGGCAGACCGCCCATGTCCTTGATACCACCCAGGGAACGATCGAGCTTTTCCAGGTCACGGGAGCGCATCAGCGCTTCTTTCTTGGTCAGCTTGGCGAAAGTACCGTCTTCGGCTTGCACTTCAAGGTCACGCAGACGCTTGATGGAAGCACGGATGGTTTTGAAGTTGGTCAGCATGCCGCCCAACCAGCGGTGATCGACGTACGGCGAACCGCAACGTGCTGCTTCTTCAGCAACGATCTTGCCAGCGGAACGCTTGGTGCCGACGAACAGAATCTTGTTTTTGCCCTGGGCCAGGCGCTCTACGAAAGTCAGAGCTTCGTTGAACATTGGCAGGGTTTTTTCAAGGTTGATGATGTGGATCTTGTTACGCGCGCCGAAAATGTATTTACCCATTTTCGGGTTCCAGTAACGGGTCTGGTGACCGAAGTGCACACCGGCCTTCAGCATATCGCGCATGTTGACTTGGGACATGATAGTTCCTTAATAAGTCGGGTTTGGCCTCCACGTATCCCAATGACCAACCAGCGGCTTCAAGGCCTCCGGCACCCAGGTCATCGTGTCGACACGTGTGTGGATTTAAGCTTTGCGGGGTATCCCCGGAAAGCGGCGCATTTTATACCACAGCAACGACAAAAACGAAACCCGCAATCGCATTTGCTTGCCGCCACCGCCACCCAAGCCATTGAATCGGGTGAAAATACCCACACCTTATAGAGAGAAGCGATAGCCAGACACTCATGGTTTGTACCTTGCGTCTGTTAGAATCGCGTTTTTTGGGCTTGTGCGAACGCTGCACCTTTTTGTCGCACGCCCGTAAACCGTATTGATTTCAGCGCGTCGCGCTAGAGAGAGCCTGTATGACCGTTACCCTGAAAACCGCCGAAGACATCGCAGGCATGCGCGTTGCCGGCAAACTGGCGGCCGACGTGCTGGAAATGATTGCCGAACACGTCAAGCCTGGCGTCACCACTGAAGCCCTGGACCGCATCTGCCACGACTATATTGTCGACGTGCAGAAAGCCATCCCCGCGCCGCTGAACTACAAAGGCTTCCCCAAGTCGATCTGCACCTCGATCAACCACGTGGTCTGCCACGGCATCCCGGGCGACAAGCCGCTCAAGGACGGCGATACCCTGAACATCGATGTCACGGTGATCAAGGACGGCTACCACGGCGACACCAGCCGCATGTTCCACGTCGGCAACGTCCCGGTGTGGGCCGAGCGCCTGTCCCAGGTCACCCAGGAATGCATGTACAAGGCCATCGAGCTGGTCAAGCCGGGCTGCCGCCTGGGTGATATCGGCGAAGTGATCCAGAAGCACGCAGAAAAGAACGGTTTCTCGGTGGTCCGCGAATTCTGTGGCCACGGCATCGGCAAAGTGTTCCACGAAGAGCCGCAGATCCTGCACTACGGCCGCGCCGGCACCGGCATGGAGCTCAAGGCGGGCATGACCTTTACCATCGAGCCGATGATCAACCAGGGCAAGGCCGACACCAAGGTGCTGGGCGACGGCTGGACCGCCATCACCAAGGACCGCAAGCTCTCGGCGCAGTGGGAGCACACCCTGCTGGTCACCGAGACGGGCTATGAGATCTTCACCCTGCGCGCCGATGACACGATCCCTCGCGTTTCGGCCTGATGCTTGCAGCGGGCTTTCCAGATAGCGACGTTGTGACCTACACCTAGATAGAAAGGAAAGCCGATCGATGCCCCAGGTGGATCCCGAACTCTTCGACCGAGGCCAGTTCCAGGCGGAACTGGCGCTGAAGGCAAGCCCGATTGCCGCCTTCAAAAAGGCCATCCGCCAGGCCCGCGAGGTGCTCGACGGGCGTTTTCGCAGCGGCCGGGAGATTCGCCGACTGATCGAGGATCGCGCCTGGTTCGTCGATAACATCCTGCAAAAGGCCTGGGAACAGTTCGACTGGAGCGAAGACGCCGACATTGCCCTGGTGGCCGTCGGCGGCTATGGCCGGGGCGAACTGCACCCCTACTCCGATATCGACCTGCTGATCCTGCTGGACAGTGCCGACCATGAGATCTTTCGTGATTCCATCGAGCGTTTTCTGACGCTGCTGTGGGACATCGGCCTGGAAGTCGGCCAGAGCGTGCGCTCGGTGGCGGAATGCGCCGAAGAGGCGCGCGCCGACCTGACCGTGGTCACCAACCTGATGGAAAGCCGTACCATCTGCGGCCCCGAGCGCCTGCGCCAGCGCATGCTGGAAGTCACCAGCACCGCACACATGTGGCCGAGCAAGGAGTTCTTCCTGGCCAAGCGTGCCGAGCAGAAAGCCCGGCATCACAAGTACAACGACACCGAATACAACCTGGAACCCAACGTCAAGGGCTCGCCCGGCGGGCTGCGGGATATCCAGACCATCTTGTGGGTAGCCCGTCGCCAGTATGGCACCCTGAACCTGCGTGCCCTGGCCGGCGAAGGCTTTTTGGTCGAGAGCGAAAACGCCCTGCTGGCCTCGTCCCAGGAGTTTTTGTGGAAGGTGCGCTACGCCCTGCACATGCTGGCCGGACGCTCCGAAGACCGCCTGCTGTTCGACCACCAACGCTCCATCGCCGCCCTGCTGGGCTTCGAGGGCGAAGACGCGAAGACCAGTATCGAAAGCTTCATGCAGCAGTACTACCGGGTGGTCATGAGCATCGCCCAGCTCAGCGACCTGATCATCCAGCACTTTGAAGAAGTGATCCTGGCCCCGGAAGACGAAGCGCCGCCGCAACCGATCAACGCGCGCTTCCAACTGCACGATGGCTATATCGAGGCGCGCAACGACAACGTGTTCAAGCGCACGCCATTTGCCATGCTGGAAATTTTCGTGCTGATGGCCCAGCAACCGGAAATCAAGGGCGTACGCGCCGACACCATCCGTTTGCTGCGGGAAAACCGTCACCTGATCGATGACGAATTTCGCCACGACATCCGCAATACCAGCCTGTTTATCGAGCTGTTCAAGTGCAAGATCGGCATCCACCGCAACCTGCGGCGCATGAACCGCTACGGCATCCTTGGGCGCTACCTGCCGGAGTTCGGCTTTATTGTCGGGCAGATGCAGCACGACCTGTTCCACATCTACACGGTCGACGCCCACACCCTGAACCTGATCAAACACCTGCGTAAGTTGCAATACACCCAGGTGTCAGAGAAATTCCCGCTGGCCAGTAAGCTGATGGCCAGGCTGCCCAAGCCTGAGCTGATCTACCTCGCCGGCCTTTATCACGATATCGGCAAGGGCCGGCACGGCGACCATTCGGAAATCGGCGCGGTGGATGCGCAAGCCTTCTGCCAGCGTCACCAGTTACCGCAGTGGGACAGCCGCCTGATCGTCTGGCTGGTACAGAACCACCTGGTGATGTCCACCACAGCCCAGCGCAAGGACTTGTCCGACCCGCAGGTGATCCATGATTTTGCGCAGATCGTCGGCGACGAAACCCGCCTCGACTACCTGTACGTACTGACCGTCTCCGACATTAACGCCACCAACCCGACCCTCTGGAATTCGTGGCGCGCCAGCCTGTTGCGCCAGCTGTATACCGAGACCAAGCGCGCCTTGCGCCGGGGCCTGGAAAACCCGGTGGACCGCGAAGAACAGATCCGCCGCACCCAGAACGCGGCCCTGGATATCCTGGTGCGTGGCGGCAACGACCCGGACGATGTGGAGCAACTCTGGTCGCAGTTGGGCGACGACTATTTCCTGCGCCACACTGCAGGCGATGTGGCCTGGCACACCGACGCGATCCTCCAGCAGCCGGCCGACGGTGGCCCGCTGGTGCTGATCAAGGAAACCACCCAGCGTGAATTCGAAGGCGGCACGCAGATATTCATCTACGCCCCGGACCAGCACGACTTCTTCGCCGTGACCGTGGCTGCGATGGACCAGCTCAATCTGAACATTCACGACGCCCGGGTCATTACGTCCAGCAGCCAGTTCACCCTCGACACCTACATCGTGCTCGACACCGAAGGCGAGTCCATCGGCGACAACCCCGAGCGGGTGAAAAAGATCCGCGCAGGCCTGACCGAAGCCCTGCGCAACCCCGACGACTACCCAACCATCATCCAGCGCCGGGTGCCGCGCCAGCTCAAGCATTTTGCCTTTGCGCCCCAGGTGACGATCCACAACGATGCCCAGCGCCCGGTGACCGTACTGGAACTCAGCGCGCCGGATCGCCCTGGCCTGCTGGCGCGGATCGGCGGGATTTTCCTGGAGTTTGACCTGTCGTTGCAAAACGCCAAGATTGCCACCCTGGGCGAGCGGGTCGAGGACGTGTTCTTTATCACCGATGCCGATAACCAGCCGCTGTCCGACCCTGAACTATGCCGCCGCTTGCAGGACGCCATCGTTGCGCAATTGAGCGTGAACCAGGAGCCTGGCGCGGAGTTATCCAGAATAACCATTTGAGTTGAATTTAATTTCCCTGGGGGTGCGGACCTTGTAGGAGCTGGCTTGCCTGCGATGCGGGCGGCGCGGTGTATCTGGTACACCGAGGCGATGCTATCGCAGGCAAGCCAGCTCCCACAGGGCCGTGCTCAACGATAGAGGCCCCGATGAACAACGCCCTGAACCAACTGCAGCCCTACCCGTTCGAGAAACTGCGAGCCCTGCTGGGCAGCGTCACGCCGAACCCGGACAAACGCCCGATTGCCCTGTCCATCGGCGAACCCAAGCACAAATCCCCGGATTTCGTCGCCCAGGCCCTGGCCAACAACCTTGACCAGATGGCGGTGTACCCCACCACCCTGGGCATCCCCGCCTTGCGCGAGGCGATTGGCACGTGGTGCGAACGGCGCTTCAACGTGCCCAAGGGCTGGCTCGACCCGGCGCGCAATATCCTGCCGGTCAATGGCACTCGTGAAGCGCTGTTCGCCTTCACCCAGACCGTGGTCAACCGCGGCGACGATGCCCTGGTGGTCAGCCCGAACCCGTTCTACCAGATCTACGAAGGCGCAGCGTTCCTCGCCGGGGCCAAGCCGCATTACTTGCCGTGCCTGGATGAAAACGGCTTCAACCCGGATTTCGATGCGGTCTCGCCTGACATCTGGAAGCGTTGCCAGATCCTGTTCCTGTGCTCTCCCGGCAACCCGACCGGCGCACTGATCCCGGTCGACACCCTGAAAAAACTGATTGCCCTGGCCGACCAATACGACTTCGTGATCGCCGCCGACGAGTGCTACAGCGAGCTGTACTTCGACGAGCAAACCCCGCCACCGGGCCTGCTCAGCGCCTGTGTCGAACTGGGTCGCCAGGACTTCAAGCGCTGCGTGGTGTTCCACAGCCTGTCCAAGCGTTCCAACTTGCCGGGCCTGCGTTCCGGGTTTGTGGCCGGGGATGCCGAGATCCTCAAGGCCTTCCTGCTGTACCGCACCTACCACGGCTGCGCGATGCCGGTGCAAACCCAACTGGCGAGCATCGCCGCGTGGCAGGACGAAGCCCATGTACAGGCCAATCGCGACCTGTACCGGCAGAAATTCGACGCCGTGCTGGCGATCCTCAAACCGGTACTGGACGTACAGAACCCGGACGGGGGCTTCTACCTGTGGCCCAACGTTGAGGGCGATGATGCCGCGTTCTGCCGCGACCTGTTCGTGGAGGAACATGTGACCGTGGTGCCGGGCTCGTACCTGTCGCGGGAAGTGGAGGGTTTCAATCCAGGAGCTGGACGGGTGCGTCTGGCCTTGGTTGCGCCGTTGGCCGAATGCGTCGAGGCGGCCGAACGAATTCGCGACTTTATCCAGCGCCGTCGTTGAAACACGGGGCCGCTCCCACCTCGGGGGCGGCCAACATTCGCCCACCTTTGGTAATTAGTTGCACTCCAGGCCCACCTCGACTCATACGCAGAAATAATTACTGCGGAACTACTCCGGCTAAATTCCCACTTTGTAGAGGCAACAAACTTTACAAAGAGCCTTCGCCTTTCTTACGTTGGCGCCGGAGTGCCTATGATCGCAAACCCAAGTTCAACCCCTTTCCCACTTCCTAGCCTGAGCACAAACGATACCGCCCCAAGCAATTCTTCAATAACAACAACCCATCCCGACAGCCCGTTAAAGTACGACCCCGCCCCTATTATTATCGAGCTTAATAACTTTGGAAAAAATGAGCTTTTTACAAAGTTAAGCGCCAGCAACTCAATCAAACTAACGCCCTACGATAAGAACTCCGTCACGCACGACCATCTCCCCGCAAAACATATGGCGGACGGAATAACCAACAGCGAACACTACGAACTTTCATCCAGCGAAAAGTATCTGGCAGACAGCCTCTTCCCGTCCAAAAATAGTTCCTTGCGCCAGATACTCCTCATCACTGACCAACGTGGTTCGTTCTCAACTTACGAATGGGCCCTTGCCGCCCCGCAATCGTCGGCGCCGCAAGAACAATCGGAGTAGGTGCTTGAAGCCCTTTTCATCTCATCACTATCTGACAACCGCCCCATGAGTAGAGTCCATGAGCCAAGTAACCCCGTTATTCCCCAACGTCCCTATCCAACAATTCGCACCCTCCAGCGAAAACTCGCCGGCCGACCGTACAGCACGCAACAAAAGAGGTGTCGCAGACAGCTCAAAACGCTGGTCGCCCGGCGTTATCACGGTGAGCCTGGACCTGGCAAACAAGAAAAGCCAAGCCCTGGTCATCGATGCACTCAAGGAGTGGGCCCATCACACGCCCGGCCTGCAGTTTGAAATCGTCGAGGGCAAACGCGGCGATATTCGTGTCTCCGACGACGAGGGTTTTACCGGCAGTTGGTCGGTCATCGGTACCGACGCCTTGCTGGTCGATGAAGACCAGCCCACCCTGCACCTGGACCGAACCGATAACTCCAAGCAGTTACGCACTCATGCCTTGCACGAATTCGGCCATGCCCTGGGCTTACTGCATGAACACCAGCACCCGCAAAGCACCTTGGATTGGGACGAGCAGGCGGTGCGTGACTATTTCGTCAGTGAGCGTTTCCCCGCAGAACTGGTCCAGGAACAAATACTCGACCCACTCACAGGTCCCGACGTGCAGAGCACAGCCTACGATCCACAGTCTGTGATGCATTACCCCTTTCCCGCACACTTGAGCCGCAAGGGGCATGGCACCTCGGAAAACTTCTTTCTGTCGCCGGGTGACCAGGAGGCCATCAGGAGGCTATACCGGCCGAATATCCCCGGGGTGAGCTGACGGCACCGCACAGGCCTACTTCTGCGTGCCCAGGTTGGCTTCGCTCATATCCAGGTCCGCCAGCACTTCGCGCAGCACGTCATCACCAATCTGGTGGTGACGGCTCAGGCTATACAATTCCAGGCGTTGCGCGCGCAGGGCCTTTAGCCGCAGCTTGCGCTCCAGTTGATCCATCTGCAGCGCCAGCGCCTGGGCTTCGGCCGAGTCATTGAACACCTCCAGTTGATGGCGATATTCCGACATGATCCGCGCCTTGAGCTCCGCTGCCAGCGCAGCCTGGGCCGCGTCCAGGGGCGCCTCTGCCGCCTCCTCCACCTCAAGGGCATGAATCGCGGCCTCGGCGGTTTTCCTCCAGGCATCGCGCACCTCGCCGCGGCGCTTGTCATCCGGACTCTTCTCGATGCCCCGCAGCAACAGGGGCAAGGCAATACAGGCGGCCACCAACGACAACAGGATGACCCCGGCGGCAATGAAAATCAGCAGGTCGCGCTCTGGAAATGCCTGGCCGGGGGCGAACAGCAACGGCACCGACATCACACCGGCCAGGGTCACCGCCCCGCGCACCCCGCCGACGGTCAATAGCCAGCAGGATCGGGCCGTTGGCACCAGGGTCAGCTCGCTTTTGCCGCGCAGGCGGCGTAGAAGGCCGGACAGGCGCCAGATGCTCTGCACCCAGATAAACCGCAGCACCAGCAGCACCAGGAAGATCGCGATCACGTCCAGGCAGCGATAGAACAAGGTCGGCCACAGCATGCTCTCGTGGCTGGTCACCGCCTTGATGATGTCGGGCAATTGCAGGCCCAGCAGCAGGAAGATCAGCCCGTTGAAGGCAAACTCCAGCAGTGACCAGACACTGCGATTGAGCAAGCGCGTACTGGTCTGGCGTGGCAGCAGGTCGAGCCAGCTCTGCATCATGCCCGCCGCCACCGCCGACAAAATCCCCGACGCCCCCAGGCGCTCAGCCAGCACATAGGCGGCAAACGGCAGCAGCAACATAAACACCACGTGGGTCGCCGGGTCATCCCAACCCCGGGCAATCATCCAGGCCCGCAAGCGCCCCACCAGCCAGCTCAGGGCCACACCGATGGCCAGGCCACCGAGCGCCACCAGCACAAACGTAAGGCTGGCATCGGTCAGGGAAAACACTCCGGTCAACGCCGCCACCAGGGCGAACTTGAAGGTCACCAGGCCCGACGCATCGTTCATCAGGGCTTCGCCCTGGAGCATATGCATCAAGGGCGTGGGCAGGCGGTTCTGGGAAATTGCCGACACCGCCACCGCGTCTGTCGGCGATAAAACGGCCGCCAGGGCGAAGGCCACCGGCAGCGGAATACTCGGCAGCAACCAATGGATAAAGTAACCGGCGCCCACCACGGTAAACAGCACCAGCCCCACCGCCAACGTCAGGATCGGCCCGCGCAGGCGCCACAATTCACGCTTGGGCATGCGCCAGCCGTCGGAGAACAGCAGCGGCGGCAGGAACAGGAAAAGAAACAACTCCGGGTCCAGTGCCACGTGCAGTCCCAGGGTTGGCCACGCCAGCAAGGCACCAGCGGCAATCTGCACCAAGGGCAACGGCAATGGGATAACACGCCCGACCAGACGCGAAACGCTGACCAGCATCAGCAGGATAAGAACGGTGTAGGCGGTTTGCATAAAGCGGGGTTCCTGGACAATCGACTTGCAATGACACACTTGAGGCAACAACGCGCCTTTGAAGTGCCATATTAGCTGCCTATGCTGCTGGATGACCGTTGCACATAAGTCGCAGCCAGGGCCTAGACCAATGGATAGCGGACCGCAGAGCGACACATTGAAAAATGCACCATTTTAGGTACACTCCAGCACATGAGTAAAAACTCACTCACTTTACATGTGAGCTTTTTTCGCACTGACGCAGGTAACGAGCCGGTACGTGAATGGCTGATAGATCTGCCCCGTGAACACCGGCGAATCATTGGGATAGAAATAAAAACCGTGCAACTGGGATGGCCAATCGGCATGCCCGTAGTGCGAAAGCTCGATTCAGGGCTATGGGAGGTCAGGGTTGAACTGGAGGGCACCATCGCCCGCATTATCTTCACGGTGATCGGCAGCAACATGGTGCTACTCCACGGTTTCATCAAGAAAAGCCAAAAGACACCGGCGTACGACATGGCAACCGCCAAGCAGCGTAAGGCAAGGTTATGAGGTACCACACATGAACAAGCATATCGGTTCTGACTTCGATGATTTCCTCGCCGAGCAAGGGCTCGGCGAAGAAGTCTGCGCGGCGGCCCTCAAGCGTGTCATCGCCTGGCAGATCGCGCAGGCGATGAAGCACCAACGAGTCAGCAAAAAAGCGCTGGCAGAGCGGATGCACACCAGCAGAACCGCCGTGGACCGTGCCCTTGATCAAAATGACTCGGGTATGACCCTCGCCACTTTGGCCAGCGCTGCCAGGGCCCTGGGGCAACGCGTGGAAATCCGCCTGGTTCCAGAGGATCAAGCAGCCCACGCATGACCTGCCCACCTTTGGACCAGGTAGCCTGCGCGCAGTGGCTCTACGTGGCATAATCCTTGGCTGAATTTTTGCGACCCTATTGGGGAGATTTTTAGGAATGAAATATGCCCAATAAAAACAATCAGTTACAGATTTTCGGCATCAAAGCCTGCGACACCATGAAAAAGGCTCGTACCTGGCTCGATGAAAATGCCATCAGCTATGAGTTTCATGACTACAAGACGGCCGGTATCGACCGCGAACACTTGACCCAATGGTGCAACGAGCACGGTTGGCAGGTGGTTTTGAACCGTGCAGGCACGACCTTTCGCAAACTCGAAGACGAACGCAAAGCCGATCTCGACCAGGCGAAAGCCATTGAACTGATGCTCGCACAACCCTCGATGATCAAGCGTCCAGTGCTCGATCTCGGTGACAGAACCCTGATTGGCTTCAAGCCAGAAAGTTATTCGGCGGCCCTCAAGTAGGCCAGCCACTTCATTTTTGTAGAGGTAACAGCATGTCCAATTCCCTGTTCAGCCTGGGCTTCGGCGTCGGCACCCAGAACCGCCAAGGTGCTTGGCTGGAAGTGTTTTACGCGCAGCCATTGCTCAACCCTTCGGCCGAAATCGTCGCCGCCATCGCGCCGATCCTTGGCTACACCGAAGGCAACCGGGCGATCACCTTCACCATTGCCCAAGCCTCGCAACTGGCTGACGCACTGAAAAATGTAGATGCCACCCAGGCCGCCCTGCTGACCCGCCTGGCCGAAAGCCACAAGCCGCTGGTCGCCACGCTGTTGGCTGAAGACGCCGCACTGACCTCCACGCCAGAGGCCTACCTCAAGCTGCACCTGCTGTCCCATCGCCTGGTCAAGCCCCATGGCCTGAGCCTGGCCGGTGTGTTCCCGCAACTGCCGAACGTAGCCTGGACCAGCCAGGGTGCGATCGACATCGGCGAACTGGCCGAACGCCAGCTGGAAGCACGCCTGCGTGGCGAGCTGCTGGAAGTGTTCTCGGTGGACAAATTCCCGAAAATGACCGACTACGTGGTCCCCGCCGGTGTGCGGATCGCCGATGCCGCGCGTCTGCGCCTGGGCGCCTATGTGGGCGAAGGCACCACCGTGATGCATGAAGGCTTCATCAACTTCAACGCAGGCACCGAAGGCCCGGGCATGATCGAAGGCCGTGTATCGGCTGGCGTATTCGTCGGCAAGGGTTCGGACCTGGGCGGCGGTTGCTCCACCATGGGCACCCTGTCGGGCGGCGGCAACATCGTGATCAAGGTCGGCGAAGGCTGTCTGATCGGCGCCAACGCCGGTATCGGTATCCCATTGGGCGACCGCAACACCGTGGAATCGGGCTTGTACGTGACTGCCGGCACTAAAGTGGCGCTGCTCGATGAGCAGAACCAACTGGTCAAGGTGGTCAAGGCCCGTGAATTGGCTGGCCAGCCGGACCTGCTGTTCCGCCGTAACTCCGAGACCGGTGCCGTGGAGTGCAAAACCCACAAGTCGGCCATCGAACTGAACGCAGCGCTGCACGCTCACAACTAAGCAGCGACTCGATGCCACCGGAGCCGGCCGTGCCTTGCAGCACGGCCGGTTCATATGAGTCTTCAATCCCATGCTTGTGCCCTCGCCCTGGCGCGCCGATTTCCCGGCCATCGCTACCTTGCAACGGCAAGACCAGACCTACCTGGACAACGCCGCCACCACGCAAAAACCTCAAGCCCTGTTGGACGCCCTTGGCCATTACTACGCCAATGGCGCAGCCAATGTGCACCGTGCCCAGCATTTGCCGGGCGCCCATGCGACCCAGGCGTTCGAGGACAGTCGCAGCAAAGTGGCGCAATGGCTCAACGCAGGTGACAGCGGGCAGATCATCTTTACCCACGGCGCGACGTCTGCGCTGAACCTCCTGGCCTATGGCCTTGAGCACCTCTTTAATCCGGGCGATGAAATTGTCATCAGCGCCCTGGAACATCACGCCAACCTGTTGCCCTGGCAGCAGTTGGCCAAACGCCGTGAACTCACGCTGGTGGTGCTGCCCCTCGACGACGAGGGCTTGATCGACCTGCAAGCCGCCGCCGCGCTGATCGGGCCTCGCACCCGGCTACTGGCGGTGAGCCAGCTGTCCAACGTGCTGGGCGCCTGGCAGCCCCTCGCACAGTTGCTGGCACTGGCCCAGGCACACGACGCCTTGACCGTGGTGGACGGCGCCCAGGGTATCGTCCACGGGCGCCATGACGTGCAGGCCCTGGGCTGTGACTTCTATGTGTTTTCCAGCCACAAGCTCTACGGCCCGGACGGCGTCGGCGTGCTTTATGGCCGCACCGAAGCCCTGCATCGGCTGCGCCACTGGCAGTTTGGCGGCGAGATGGTGCAACAGGCCGACTACCACAGCGCCAGCTTCCGCCCCGCGCCCCTGGGTTTCGAAGCAGGCACGCCGCCGATTGCCGGGGTGATTGGCCTGGGGGCGACCCTGGATTACCTCAACTCCCTGGATCAACAGGCGGTGCTCGCCCACGAAGCGGCGCTGCATGACTACCTATTGCGTGGCTTGCAGGCGCGCAATGGCGTGCGCCTGCTGGGCGCGCCGCAGGTGGCCCTGGCCAGCTTTGTGGTGGACGGCGTACACAACGCCGACCTCGCCCACCTGCTGACCGAGCAGGGCATCGCGGTCCGCGCTGGCCATCACTGTGCAATGCCCCTGCTCAAGAGCCTGCATTTATCTGGCGCGATCCGGGTTTCTTTGGCGCTGTACAACGACTCCGATGACCTGGAGCGTTTTTTTGAAGCGCTGGACCAGGCACTGGACATGCTGCGATGAGCCTGCCAGTGGATGCGCAGGCCGCACTGCTGGCCTTTCAGGCCGTCGGCAGCTGGGAGCAACGCGCCCGCCTGCTGATGCAATGGGGCGAACGGCTGCCGGCGTTGGCGGATGAAGGCAAGGTCGACGCCAACCTGGTGCAGGGCTGTGAAAGCCTGGTGTGGCTGGTAGGGCGACTGCAGGACGGCCATTGGCAGTTTGCCGCCAGCAGCGATGCGCGCATGATTCGTGGGCTGGTGGCCTTGTTGCTGGCGCGGGTCAATGGGCTCTCGGCGGCCGAGTTACAGGCAGTCGACTTGCCTGACTGGTTCAACCAACTGGGGCTCTCCCGCCAGCTGTCGCCGTCGCGCAGCAATGGCCTGAATGCAGTCCTGCAGCGCATGCGCGACTTGAGCCATACGCAAAACTAACTGTGGGAGCGGGCTTGCTCGCGATTGCGGTGGGTCAGCCAATCGATGTACCGACTGATCTGCCGCTATCGCGAGCAAGCCCGCTCCCACATTTTTGATTGATGCAGGGCAGTGATATTTATGCAGGCTTGACCCGCTCCGAAGGCCTGCGCACTCCGGCCACGATCTTGTCCACCGCCTTGGTCGCCGCCACCATGCCAAAGGTCGCCGTCACCATCATCACTGCGCCAAACCCACCCGCGCAGTCCAGCTTCACCCCATCGCCCACAAAACTCTTCTGCAAACAGATGCTGCCGTCAGGCTTGGGATAACGCAGCTGTTCGGTGGAAAACACACAAGGCACGCTGTAGTGACGGGTCACGGTGCGCGAGAAGCCGTAGTCGCGGCGCAAGGTGGAGCGCACTTTCGAGGCCAGCGGGTCGTTGAACGTGCGGTTCAGGTCGCACACCTGGATCAGCGTCGGGTCAATCTGCCCGCCAGCGCCACCGGTGGTGATGATCTGGATCTTGCGGCGCTTGCACCAGGCGATCAGCGCTGCCTTGGCGTTGACCGCGTCGATGCAGTCGATCACGCAGTCGATAGTCGGCGTGATGTACTCGGCCATGGTGTCGCGGGTCACGAAATCCGCCACCGCGTGCACGGTGCAATCGGGGTTGATCGCGCGCAGGCGCCCAGCCATCACCTCGACCTTGGGCTTGCCCACGGTGCTGTCCAGGGCATGCAACTGGCGATTGCTGTTGCTGACGCACACGTCGTCCAGGTCAAACAGCGAAATCTCGCCCACCCCGCAACGGGCCATGGCTTCTGCCGCCCACGAGCCAACACCGCCCACGCCGACGATGGCCACATGGGCCGCTTTCAAGCGTTCCAGACCTTCAATGCCATATAGGCGGGCGACACCGGCAAACCGTGGATCTTCTGTGCTCATGACCATTACCCCAAAAACCGGCGCGCATTATAGGGCTACGCAGCGATAAGTTCTAAGCTACAAGCTATAAGTAAAGAACTTACCAGCGCTTTCGCTGCCCAATGCCCGGTTTTTCCTGGCTTGCTGTACGCTCAGGGAAGGGCCGGTGTAGGATGCGCGCCGTTCGACACCTCCATTCGTTCCACACCCTTTGGAACCCGAAACAGCTATGTCATCGCGTAAATTTGGACTCAACCTGGTGGTGGTGCTGGCAATTGCCGCGCTGTTCACTGGTTTCTGGGCGCTGATCAACCGCCCGGTCACTACTCCCAACTGGCCCCAGCAGATTTCCGGCTTTTCCTACTCGCCGTTCCAGCAGGGCCAGTACCCGCAGAAAGACCAGTATCCGAGCGACGAGCAGATGCGTCAGGACCTGGCGATCATGAGCAAGCTGACGGACAACATTCGGACCTATTCGGTCGACGGCACCCTGGGGGATATTCCCAAGCTGGCGGAAGAGTTCGGCCTGCGCGTGACCCTGGGGATCTGGATCAGCCCGGACCTGGAGCGCAACGAGCGCGAAATCCAGCGGGCCATCGAGATCGCCAACACCTCGCGCAGCGTAGTGCGCGTGGTGGTCGGCAACGAGGCGATCTTCCGCAAGGAAATCACCCCCGAGGAGCTGATTGTCCTGCTGGACCGGGTGCGCGCTGCCGTCAAAGTGCCGGTGACCACCTCCGAGCAGTGGCACATCTGGGAGCACAACCCGCAGTTGGGCAAGCATGTCGACCTGATCGCCGCGCACGTCCTGCCGTACTGGGAACATGTGCCGATGGCCCAGGCCGGGCAATTCGTCCTCGACCGGGCCAAGGATCTGAAGAAGACCTTCCCGAAAAAACCACTGCTGCTGTCGGAAGTGGGCTGGCCGAGCAACGGTCGCATGCGCGGTGGCGCGGACGCCTCCCCGGCCGACCAGGCCATTTACCTGCGTACCCTGGTGAACAAGCTGAACCGCCAGGGCTACAACTACTTCGTGATCGAAGCCTTCGACCAACCCTGGAAAGCCAGTGACGAAGGCTCGGTCGGCGCCTACTGGGGTGTGTTCAACGCCGCGCGCCAGCAGAAATTCAACTTTGAAGGCCCGGTAGTGGCGATCCCGCAGTGGCGAGTGCTGGCCATCGGCTCGGTGGTGCTGGCGCTGCTGTCGCTGACCCTGCTGATGATCGACGGCTCGGCCCTGCGCCAGCGTGGCCGCACCTTCCTGACCTTTATCGCGTTCCTGTGCGGGTCGGTGCTGGTATGGATCGGCTACGACTACAGTCAGCAATACAGCACCTGGTTCAGCCTGACGGTGGGTTTCCTGCTGGCACTCGGTGCGCTCGGGGTGTTTATCGTGCTGCTGACCGAGGCCCATGAGCTGGCGGAAGCGGTCTGGACTCACAAGCGCCGGCGCGAATTCCTACCGGTTGAAGGCGATTCGGACTACCGCCCGAAAGTGTCTATCCATGTGCCGTGCTACAACGAGCCACCGGAGATGGTCAAACAGACCCTCGACGCCCTGGCCGCCCTCGATTACCCGGACTACGAAGTCCTGATCATCGACAACAACACCAAGGACCCGGCCGTGTGGGAACCGGTGCGCGACTACTGTGAGACGCTGGGCCCGCGCTTCAAGTTCTTCCACGTCGCGCCCCTGGCCGGTTTCAAGGGCGGCGCACTGAACTACCTGATCCCGCATACCGCCAAGGATGCCGAAGTGATCGCGGTGATCGATTCGGACTACTGCGTGTCGCCCAACTGGCTCAAGCACATGGTGCCGCACTTCGCCGATCCGAAAATCGCCGTGGTGCAGTCTCCCCAGGATTACCGCGACCAGAACGAAAGCACCTTCAAGAAGCTCTGCTACGCCGAATACAAAGGCTTCTTCCATATTGGCATGGTCACCCGCAACGACCGCGACGCGATCATCCAGCATGGCACCATGACCATGACCCGTCGTTCGGTACTCGAAGAGCTGGGCTGGGCCGACTGGTGCATCTGTGAGGACGCCGAACTGGGCCTACGGGTATTCGAGAAAGGTCTGTCGGCTGCGTACTACCACACCAGCTACGGCAAGGGCCTGATGCCCGATACCTTTATCGACTTCAAGAAACAGCGGTTCCGCTGGGCCTATGGCGCGATCCAGATCATCAAGCGCCACACCGCCAGCCTGTTGCGCGGCAAGGACACCGAACTGACCCGTGGCCAGCGCTACCACTTCCTCGCGGGCTGGTTGCCGTGGGTGGCAGATGGCATGAACATCTTCTTCACCGTCGGCGCCCTGTTGTGGTCGGCGGCGATGATCATTGTGCCGACCCGGGTCGACCCGCCGCTGCTGATCTTCGCAATCCCGCCGTTGGCGCTGTTTGTGTTCAAGGTCGGCAAGATCATCTTCCTCTACCGCCGCGCCGTTGGCGTAAACCTCAAGGATGCGTTCTGCGCGGCCCTGGCCGGGCTGGCGTTGTCCCACACCATCGCCAAAGCGGTGCTGTATGGTTTCTTCACCACCAGTATTCCGTTCTTTCGCACACCGAAAAACGCGGATAACCACGGCTTCTGGGTAGCAATTTCCGAAGCTCGGGAAGAGATGTTCATCATGTTGCTGCTGTGGGGCGCGGCGCTGGGGATCTACCTGGTGCAGGGCCTGCCGAGCAACGACATGCGCTTCTGGGTGGTGATGTTGCTGGTGCAATCGCTGCCGTATGTAGCGGCGCTGATCATGGCGTTCCTGTCGTCACTGCCGAAACCGGCAGCGGTGGCGGAGCCTGCAACCGCTGAGTAAAAACTTGCGCAATGCACTAAACGGCGGCCTCTGGTCGCCGTTTTGCTATAAGATAACGGCCCTTTTGCAGAGCTGGCTCAGGCCATGCTCTATGTGGGAGCGGGCTTGCTCGCGATAGCGGTGAACCAGCCAGTGCACTTGTAACTGACAGACCGCTATCGCGAGCAAGCCCGCTCCCACATTGGATTTGCGCCGCTGTTCAAATTCGTCCTGCGCCCATAACACGCTTTCGGAGCTCCCCCATGACGGCCCACGCCGACCTTTCGCCGACCCTCCAACTCGCTATCGACTTGATCCGCCGCCCGTCGGTGACGCCGATCGACGCCGACTGCCAGAAGCTGATGATGCAGCGCCTGGGCGACGCCGGCTTTGCGCTTGAGCCGATGCGCATCGAAGATGTGGATAACTTCTGGGCCACCCACGGCAAGCATGCAGGCCCGGTACTGTGCTTCGCCGGCCATACCGACGTGGTCCCGACCGGCCCGGTGCAGGCCTGGCAGAATGACCCGTTCGACGCATTGATCGACGAACACGGCATGTTGTGCGGGCGTGGCGCGGCCGACATGAAAGGCAGCCTGGCCGCGATGCTGGTGGCCTCCGAGCGCTTTGTGAAGGACTATCCGGACCACAAGGGTTCGGTCGCCTTCCTGATCACCAGCGACGAAGAAGGCCCGGCGCACCACGGCACCAAGGCCGTGATCGAGCGCCTGGCGGCACGCAAGGAGCGCCTGGACTGGTGCATCGTCGGCGAACCGTCGAGCACCACCCTGGTGGGCGACGTGGTGAAGAATGGTCGTCGTGGCTCCCTCGGCGCGACCCTGACCGTGCGCGGTGTGCAGGGCCATGTGGCCTACCCGCACCTGGCGAAAAACCCGATCCACCTCGCCGCCCCGGCCCTGGCCGAATTGGCCGCCGAGCATTGGGATGATGGCAACACCTTCTTCCCGCCGACCAGTTTCCAGATTTCCAACCTCAATTCCGGCACTGGCGCCACCAATGTGATCCCCGGTGACCTGACGGCGGTGTTCAACTTCCGCTTCTCCACCGAGTCCACCGTCGAAGGCCTGCAGCAGCGGGTCGCGGCGATTCTCGACAAGCATGGCCTGGACTGGCATGTGGAGTGGGCGTTGTCGGGCCTGCCGTTCCTCACCGAGCCGGGCGCGCTGCTCGATGCGGTGTCTGCCAGCATCAAGGCCATCACCGGCCGCGAGACCCAGGCCTCCACCAGCGGCGGCACGTCCGACGGGCGCTTTATCGCGACCCTCGGCACCCAAGTGGTGGAACTGGGCCCGGTCAACGCGACGATCCATCAGGTCAACGAACGTATCCTGGCCAGCGACCTCGATGTGTTGACCGAAATCTACTACCAGACCCTGATCAAGTTGCTCGCCTGATGCTCGCCTGCCCCATTTGCAGCGCCCCCCTCAATGAGGTGGACCATGGCGTGGTATGCCCGGCCGGGCACCGGTTCGACCGGGCCCGCCAGGGTTACCTGAACCTGTTGCCGGTGCAGCACAAGAACAGCCGCGATCCGGGCGATAACCTGGCCATGGTGCAAGCGCGCCGCGACTTCCTCAACGCCGGGCACTACGCGCCAGTGGCCAAGCGCCTGGCGGCACTGGCGGCGGAACGCAAACCCCAGCGCTGGCTGGATATTGGCTGCGGCGAAGGCTATTACACTGCACAAATCGCCGATGCCCTGCTGCGCGCTGATGGCTATGCCCTGGATATTTCCAAGGAAGCGGTCAAGCGTGCGTGCAAGCGCAACCCGACGCTGACCTGGCTGATCGCCAGCATGGCCCGGGTGCCGTTGGCCGACGGCAGTTGCCAGTTCCTCGCCAGCGTGTTCAGCCCGCTGGACTGGCAGGAAGCCAAGCGCCTGCTCAGCCCTGGCGGCGGCCTGATGAAGGTTGGCCCGACCAGCGGCCACCTGATGGAGCTGCGCGAACGCCTGTACGACGAAGTGCGCGATTACACCGACGATAAGCACCTGGCCCTGGTACCGGACGGCATGAGCCTGCAACACAGCGAAGTGCTGGAGTTCAAGCTCAGCCTGGCCGACCCCAAGGACCGCGCTAATCTGCTGGCGATGACACCCCACGGCTGGCGCGCCAGCGCCGAGCGCCGCGCCCAGGTGATCGAGCAGGCCGAACCGCTGCGGGTCACCGTTTCGATGCGCTACGACTATTTCGTGCTTCAATAACCGACTTTTCCGGGCGTTCGCGCCCACCCTGAATCCGCGAATGGATTTTCGAATCCCGCAACGAGGAACATCCATGCGCCAACCCGATATCGAGATTTACCTCAAGGACGCCGACGTCGACCACAAGGCCATCGCCGCCTGGCTGGGCGCCGCCCTGGGTCCGTGTACCGACTGGGTACAAAAGGGCCAGACCTACAAGTGCAAGGCCGGCAATGTGCCAGTGACCTGGCTGCCCAAGGCCGTGGGCAAGTGGAACAGCCTGTACCTGGAAAGCGACCAGACCCCGTGGGAAGACGACATCGCCTGCGCCCGTGCGGCGTTTGCCGCGCTGAACGTTGAAGTGCGCTGCGCGCCGGGAACGTGGGTCGAGGAAGAGGGCGAAGAAAGCGCCGACACCTGGATTCGGATCAGCACCGATGGTGAAGAACAGATCACCTGGAAAACTGCCTGACCCAACCTGGTCAGTGTGGGGGCTGGTTTGTGTGGGAGCTGGTTTGTGTGGGAGCTGGTTTGTGTGGGAGCTGGCTTGTGTGGGAGCTGGCTTGTGTGGGAGCTGGCTTGTGTGGGAGCTGGCTTGCCTGCGATAGCATCACCGTGGTCTGACAGAGAGACCGAGGTGCCTGTATCGCAGGCAAGCCAGCTCCCACACAAGCCAGCTCCCACATGGGTTCAGCGGCGTTGCAGAAATCTGCCTTAAAGACCGACCACATCCTCCGCCTGCAAGCCCTTCTCGCCGGTCACCACGGCGTATTCCACCTGCTGGCCCTCGGCCAGGGAGCGGTGGCCTTCACCACGGATGGCGCGGTAGTGCACAAACACATCCTTGCCGTCTTCCCGCTGGATAAAGCCATAGCCCTTGGCGTCGTTGAACCACTTCACATTGCCGGTTTCGCGCGTTGTCATCTGTTTGCTCCCACTGGTTTTTATTGTTGAGTCAGTCGCATTGAACTGCCGAGTATAAGACAGGCTCAAAAACGATCAACTCAACTTTACTTCGCTGCTTTTTTGCCGATTTTCGGCGAATACGGCACACTACCCGCCCGAGCGCCTGCTCGGTTTTTTCCACTCAAAGCAGCACGCCTATGACCCGCTCCCCGTTCCGCCGTCTGGTATTTGGCACCTTGCGCCGACTGTTGTACCTCTGGGTTCGCTCGGAGACGATCAACCAGTCGTCCCTCACCCTTAACCTGGACCGCAGCCGGCCGGTGTTCTACGTTCTGCAATCACCCTCCCTGACCGAACTGGCCGTGGTGGATGCCGAGTGCACCAAGGCCGGCCTGCCGCGCCCGGTGCTGCCAGTGGCCGTTGGCCCGTTGATGGAGCCGGCGGCGTTCTTTTACCTGACCCCCGACCCGGACTGGCTCGGCCGCCAGGACAAGCGCGGCGCGCCGCCGACCCTGACGCGCCTGGTCAACACCCTGACCGAGCACGCCGAAGAAAACGCGCAGATCATCCCGGTCAGCGTGTTCTGGGGCCAATCGCCGGCCAGCGAGTCGAGCCCCTGGAAACTGCTGTTCGCCGACAGCTGGGCAGTCACCGGGCGCCTGCGCCGGCTGTTGAGCATCCTGATCCTGGGGCGCAAGACCCGGGTGCAATTCTCTGCGCCAATCAACCTGCGTGAATTGATCGAGCACAATAAAGGTCACGAACGTACGGTGCGCATGGCCCAACGGATCCTGCGGGTACACTTTCGCAACCTGAAGACCGCGGTGATCGGCCCCGACCTGTCCCACCGGCGCAACCTGGTCAAGGGCCTGGTGAACATGCCACTGGTGCGCCAGGCGATCCTCGACGAGGCCGAGCGGGAAAAAATCACCCCGGAAAAAGCCAAGGCCCAGGCCCTGCGCTATGGCAATGAGATCGCCTCGGACTACACCTACACCGCCATCCGCTTCCTCGAAGTGGTGCTGAGCTGGTTCTGGAACAAAATCTACGACGGGATCAAGGTCAACAATATCGAAGGTGTGCAAAAGGTCGCCCAGGGCTACGAAGTGATCTACGTGCCTTGCCACCGCAGCCACATCGACTACCTGCTGCTGTCCTACCTTCTATTCAAGAACGGCCTGACCCCGCCGCACATCGCCGCCGGGATCAACCTCAATATGCCGGTGATCGGCAGCCTGCTGCGCCGGGGCGGGGCGTTTTTCATGCGTCGCACGTTCAAGGGCAACCCGCTGTACACCTCGGTGTTCAACGAATACCTGCACACCCTGTTTACCAAAGGCTTCCCGGTGGAGTACTTCGTCGAGGGCGGCCGCTCACGGACCGGGCGCATGTTGCAGCCCAAGACCGGGATGCTGGCGATTACCCTGCGCAGTTTCCTGCGTTCCTCGCGCATGCCAATCGTGTTTGTGCCGGTGTATATCGGCTACGAGCGGGTGCTGGAAGGTCGCACCTACCTGGGCGAATTGCGCGGGGCGACGAAAAAGAAAGAGTCGATCTTCGATATCTTCAAGGTCATTGGCGCGCTCAAGCAGCGCTTTGGCCAGGTGGCGGTCAACTTCGGCGAGCCGATCAAGCTGGCGGAGTTCCTCGACCACGAGCAACCGGACTGGCGTACCCAGGAGCTGGCGCCCAACTACAAGCCCGCCTGGCTCAACGAGACCACCAACCGCCTCGGCGAGCGCGTGGCCCAGCACCTCAACGAGGCCGCCGCGATCAACCCGGTGAACCTGGTGGCGTTGGCGCTACTGTCCACCAGCCGCCTGGCCCTGGACGACCAGGCCATGGCCCGGGTGCTGGACCTGTACCTGGCGCTGCTGCGCCGGGTGCCCTACTCGCCCCATACCACGTTGCCCGAGGGTGACGGCCAGGCCTTGATCAAGCACGTCAAGGACATGCACCTGCTGTCCGAACAGAGTGATGCCCTGGGCAAAATCCTCTATCTGGACGAGCAAAACGCGGTCCTGATGACCTATTACCGCAACAACGTGCTGCATATCTTCGCCCTGCCGGCGTTGTTGGCCAGCTTCTTCCAGAGCAGTTCGCGCATGAGCCGCGAACAGATCCTGCGCTATACCCGCGCGCTGTATCCGTACCTGCAATCGGAGTTGTTTATCCGCTGGTCCCTGGACGAGCTCGACGCGGTGGTCGACCAGTGGCTCGAAGCCTTGGTAGAACAAGGCCTGCTGCGCTTTGAAAACAACATCTACCTGCGCCCGGCGCCCAGCTCGCGCAACTTTGTGCTGCTGACCCTGCTGTCCAAGAGCATTGCCCAGACCCTGCAACGCTTCTACATGGCCATTTCCCTGCTGCTCAACAGCGGCCAGAACAGCATCAGCGCCGAAGAGCTGGAAGACCTGTGCACGGTCATGGCCCAGCGCCTGTCGATCCTGCATGGCCTGAATGCCCCGGAGTTCTTCGACAAGAGCCTTTTCCGACATTTTATTCAGACGTTGCTCGAGCAAGATGTGCTGCGCCGCGATGAAGCCGGCAAGTTGAGTTACCACGACCTGCTCGGCGAATTGGCCGAAGGCGCCGCCAAACGGGTGTTGCCCGCAGAGATTCGCCTGTCGATCCGCCAGGTGGCGCTGCACCGCAACGACGAAGCGCCCGCGCCGGACGTCGAGCCGGACGAAACCCGCTAGATTTACCAGGGCGCCAGGGTGTTTCTGGCGCCGTCGACAAGGAGCTGTACCATGAAAAAGATCATTCTCCTGGGCCTGACCGCCCTGCTGGGAGCCTGTCACTCGATGAATCCTGCGCCCAAAGCCAGCCTTGATGGCGAAGTGTTCTACCTGCAGCGCATCGCCCTGCCACCGGCCGCCACCTTGAGCGTCAGCCTTCTGGACGTGTCCCTGGCCGATGCGCCCGCCGTGACCCTGGCCGAGCAGAAAGGCCCGGTCAACGGCCAGGTGCCGCTGCCTTTCCACCTGAGCTACGACCCGGCCCAGGTCAAGCCTGGCCACAGCTATTCGGTCAGCGCTCGCATCGAGCTGGATGGCAAGCTAATGTTTATTACCACCGAGCGTCATTCGGTGCAGTTGAACGGCCAGGATCCCCAGCCGCTTCGCCTGCGCGTTGATGCCGTTGCCCACTGATCCAGTCGATTAAAAGGAAGCGCCCATGCTCCGTAACTCTCTTCGCCTCAGCGCCCTGTGCGCCGGCCTGCTGCTCGGTGCCAACGCCATGGCTCTGTCCCTCGGTGACCTGTCCCAGGGCGACGCCACGGGTGGCCTGAAGGACGCCCTGACCCAAGGCGCACAGATTGCCGTCAAGCAACTGGGGGCTCCCGGTGGTTTCAGCAACAACCCCGAGGTCAAGATCGGTTTGCCGGGCAAGCTTGAAAAAGCCGCCGGCGCCCTGAAAATGCTCGGCATGGGCGATCAGATCACCCAGCTTGAAGCCAGCATGAACAAGGCTGCCGAATCCGCCGTGACCCAGGCCCAGCCGATTCTGGTGAACGCCGTGAAAAACATGAGCGTGAGCGACGCCAAGGGCATCCTCAGCGGCGGCCAGGATTCGGCGACCCAGTATCTGGACAAAAGCAGCCGCGAGCAGATCCGCGCCAAGTTCCTGCCGATCGTCAAGCAATCCACGGACAAGGTCGGTGTAGCCCAGCAGTACAACGCGCTGGCCAAAAAAGCGCCCATGGGCTTGCTGGGTGGCAAGAGTGACAGCGTCGAAAACTACGTGACTGAACAAGCGCTGGACGGCCTGTTCAAGATGATTGCCCAACAGGAAGAAAGCATCCGCCAGAACCCGGCAGCCGCCGCGACCAGCCTGGCGAAGAAAGTGTTCGGCGCGCTGTAGATCCATCGCCGGCAACAAATACAAACGCCCCGAAAAATCGGGGCGTTTGTGTTACTGCACCAGGGGCGTCATCAGCCGTAGGTGATTTTACCTTCGAACTTGACGTTACTCGCGCAAGGCCGCGGCAGCGTCGGCTGCCATGGCGTAGGCTTGCAGGGGGGCTTGCACTTGTTGCGCTTTTTGCCCATTTTGAACGCCATCATCGGCATCACGCCGATACCAATACCTATACCACCCATCGCAAACAAGCCCATAGGTCATTCCTCACGTCTAATTAAACCTCTTCCTGTAGCAACTTCGTTGTCAGAAAAAGGCACCTGCAACCCAGGTAACCCCTGAGTGGCAGGCACGCAAGAAACAGTTCCTGAACCGTGTAGCCGCTTTACGCAGGTTTATGCCGACTTAGGCTGGACCCGGAACCACGCCGCATACAACGCCGGCAAAAACAGCAAGGTCAGGGCCGTGGCCACGATCAAGCCGCCCATGATCGCCACCGCCATTGGCCCGAAGAACACGCTGCGCGACAGCGGGATCATCGCCAGCACTGCCGCCAGCGCCGTCAGCACAATCGGGCGGAAGCGCCGTACGGTGGCTTCGATAATCGCCTGCCACGGCTCCAGGCCCGCCTTGATGTCCTGCTCGATCTGATCCACCAGGATCACCGAGTTACGCATGATCATCCCCGACAACGCGATGGTCCCAAGCATGGCCACAAAGCCAAACGGCTGGCGGAACACCAGCAGGAACAGCGTCACGCCAATCAGCCCCAGGGGCGCGGTAAGAAACACCATGGCCGTGCGCGAGAAGCTGCGCAGTTGCAGCATCAGCAAGGTCAGCACCACCACGATGAACAGCGGCACGCCGGCCTTCACCGAGTTCTGGCCACGGGCGGAGTCTTCGACGGTACCTCCCACGTCCAACAGGTAACCGTCCGGCAGTTCGGCCCGCACCTGGGCCAGGGTCGGCAGGATCTGCTGGACCAGGGTCGCCGGTTGCTCCTTGCCGTAGATATCGGCGCGTACGGTCACCGTGGGCAGGCGGTTGCGATGCCAGATAATGCCTTCCTCGAAGCCATACTCCAGGGTGGCGATCTGCGACAGCGCCACGCTGGTGCCGTTGTCGGTCGGCACCGCCAGGCTCGGCAGCAGCGACAACTCGGTGCGCTCATGCACGGTGCCGCGCAGGAGGATTTCGATCAACTCGTTGTCCTCCCGGTACTGGCTGACGCTGGAACCGGTCAGGGAGCTCTGGAGAAATTTCGACAGGTTGGCCGTGCTCACCCCCAAGGCGCGGGCGCGGTCCTGGTCGACATTGAGGTAGACGATCTTGCTCGGTTCTTCCCAGTCCAGATGCACATTCACCACGTGGGGGTTTTCCCGCACCTTGGCCGCGACCTTGCGCGCCAGGGCCCGCACTTCTTCGATGTGCTCGCCAGTCACGCGAAACTGCACCGGGTAGCCAACCGGCGGGCCGTTCTCCAGGCGGGTGACCCGCGAACGCAGGTCGGGGAATTGCTCGTTGAGGGTTTCGATCAACCAGGTGCGCAGGGTTTCGCGCTCCTCGATGGTCTTGGCCAGCACCACGAACTGGGCAAAGCTGGCCGCCGGCAACTGCTGGTCCAACGGCAAGTAGAAGCGCGGTGAACCGGTGCCGACATAGGCCACGTAGTTTTCGATCCCCGCATGCGCCTTGAGCAAGCCTTCGAGACGCTTGACCTGATCGGCGGTGTTGCTCAGCGAGGCGCCTTCCGCCAGTTTCAGGTCGACCATCAGCTCCAGGCGCCCGGACGCCGGGAAGAACTGTTGCGGGACAAAGCGGAACAGCGCCACCGAGCCGATAAACAGCAGCACGGTCAGTACAATCACGGTTTTGCGCCGGCGCACGCACCATTCCACCCAGCGCCTTACGCGCTGATAGAACGGCGTGCCGTAAGGATCCGGGCCATCAGTGCCGTGCTTGGCCGCATGAATCTTCGCCAGGTCCGGCAGGAGTTTTTCCCCCAGGTATGGCACAAACACCACGGCGGCAACCCACGAGGCCAGCAGCGCGATGGTCACCACCTGGAAGATCGAGCGGGTGTACTCACCGGTACTCGATTGCGCGGTGGCAATCGGCAAGAAGCCGGCTGCGGTGATCAACGTACCGGTAAGCATCGGAAACGCCGTACTGGTCCAGGCGAAACTGGCGGCCTTGAGACGGTCGTAGCCCTGCTCCATTTTGATCGCCATCATTTCCACGGCGATGATCGCGTCGTCCACCAGCAGGCCCAAAGCCAATACCAAGGCACCCAGGGAGATCTTGTGCAGGCCGATCCCCAGGTAATACATGCAGGCAAAGGTCATGGCCAACACCAGCGGAATCGCGAGGGCCACCACCATGCCGGTACGCACGCCGAGGGAGAAGAAACTCACCAGCAATACAATCGCCAATGCTTCGGCCAGCACCTGGACGAATTCGCCCACGCTGGTCTTCACCGCAGCGGGCTGGTCCGACACCTTGCGCAGCTCCATGCCTGCCGGGAGGTTCTTCTGCAAGCGTGCGAATTCGCCCTCAAGGGCCTTGCCCAGTACCAGGATGTCCCCGCCATCGCGCATGGCCACGGCCAGGCCGATCGCATCGTCACCCATGTAGCGCATACGCGGCGCGGGCGGGTCGTTGAAGCCACGGTGGATCTCGGCCACGTCACCAATGCGGAAGGTGCGGCCGCCCACGCGGATCGGGAAATCGCGGATTTCCTCCACCGCCTTGAAGTTACCCGACACCCGCAGTTGCACGCGCTCGCTCGGGGTTTCAAAGAAGCCGGCGGTGGACACCGCGTTCTGCTCCTGCAACGCCTGTTGCACCGCCGCCAGGGGCAGGCCGAGGGTGGCGAGCTTGAGGTTGGACAGCTCGATCCAGATCTTCTCGTCCTGCAACCCCAGCAGCTCGACCTTGCCCACATCCGGCACCCGTTGCAGCTGGATCTGGATGCGGTCGGCGTAGTCCTTGAGCACGGCGTAGTCAAAACCCTCGCCGGTCAGGGCGTAGATATTGCCAAAGGTGGTGCCGAATTCATCGTTGAAGAACGGGCCCTGGATATCCGGGGGCAGGGTCTGGCGGATATCGCTGATCTTCTTGCGCACCTGGTACCACAGGTCGGGAATCTGCGCCGAGTGCATCGAGTCCCGCGCCATAAACGTGACCTGGGATTCGCCCGGGCGGGAGAACGAGACGATGCGCTCGTACTCGCCGGTTTCCATCAGTTTCTTTTCAATACGCTCGGTGACCTGGCGCGAGACTTCCTGGGCCGTGGCGCCTGGCCAGTTAGTCTTGATCACCATGGCTTTGAAGGTGAACGGCGGGTCTTCACTTTGCCCCAGCTTGGTGTAGGACAACGTACCGACAACGGCCAGCAGCAGCATCAGGAACAGTACGATCTGGCGATTACGCAACGCCCATTCGGAAAGATTGAAACCCATCGGGGACTACTCCTTGTTGGCCGCCAGATTCACCACCCGGTTGGAGCGATCCACCGGGCGTACTTGCTGGCCCTCATGGAGCACATGCACACCGGCGGCAATCACCCAGTCGGAGGGGGTCAGGCCTTCGAGCACCGGCACGCTTTTTTCGCCGAAGGCGCCGATGCGCACCGCTGTGCGCTTGAGGGTGTTATCCGGCTTGACCAACCAGACGTAGGACGCACCGTTCTCTGCGCTGAGAGCAGACAGCGGCACCGACAACGGAACCACGCCGTCAGCCTGGATGAAAACCCGCGCACTCTGCCCCAGCTCGGCCGGGACTTTGCCGGCGTTGAAGGCGACGCGGGCGGCGAAGGTGCGTGACTTGGGATCGGCTGCCGGCGACAGCTCGCGAATACGCCCCTCGAAACGCTGGTCGGGCTGGCTCCACAGTTCCACGGAGACCGGCTGGCCGACCTTGAAGCGGCCGAAGCTTTGCTCCGGGAAGCTGATCAACACTTCACGCTCGCCATCGGTAGCCAGGGTGAACACGGTCTGCCCCGCAGACACCACTTGCCCGACTTCCACCGCACGCTTGGCCACCACCCCGTCCTGGGGCGCGCGCAGCACGGCATAGCCGGCCTGGTTGTTGGCCACGTCGAATTCTGCCTTGATCTGCTGCAAGCGGGCGACGCCTGCGCGGTAGAGGTTTTCGGAATTGTCGTACTGGGAGCGGCTGACCATCTGACGGTCCATCAGGGTCTTGTAGCGATCACGCTCGGCCCGCACCAGGCTCAGGTTGGCCTCGGCCGCCGTGACTTGGGCACGGGTCGCCTGCAGTTGCAGGCGCACATCCTGGGGATCGAGCTCCGCCAGCGGCTGGTTGGCCTTGACGCGCTCGCCCTCCTCCACCAGGCGGCGGCTGACTTTGCCGCCGATGCGAAAGGCCAGGTCCGGTTCATACCGGGCACGCACCTCGCCTGGATAACTGTCCATTGCCAACGCAGAGGGTTGTGGCTGCACCACCATGGCCGGGCGGACGGTGGTTTGGGCCGCTTCTTCATGGCCGCAGGCAGCCAGTAAAAGAGCAAGGCTGGCAGGCAACGCGAGGTGCAGGAAGATGCTGCGCATGCTGAAGGACCTTTCGCAAATGGTGCTTGGAATAATTATACTGGCCGGTATGTTATTAATACCAAACTCACCAGTCCAGTATTAAAGTGAAAATGTCCGACAATCCTGTAAACACCAATAGCCCCGGGCGCCCCAAGGACATGGCAAAACGCCAGGCAATCCTCGACGCGGCGAAAATCCTGTTTTTGAGCAACGGTTATGCGAGTACCAGCATGGATGCCGTGGCCCTTGAGGCTGGCGTGTCGAAACTGACGGTCTACAGCCACTTCACCGACAAAGAAACGCTATTCACCGCCGCCGTCGAGGCCAAGTGCGAAGCGCAACTGCCGGTCATGTATTTCGAGCTGCCCGACGGTGTGCCGGTGGAGAAGGTGCTGCTCAACATCGCCCGGGGCTTTCACCTGCTGATCAACAGTGAGGAGTCGGTGAACCTGCACCGTTTGATGATGACGTCGGGCAATCAGGATCCGAAGCTGTCGCAGATTTTCTTCGAAGCCGGCCCCATGCGGATGCTGCAGGGGATGGAGCGCTTGCTGGGCAAGATCAATCAGAGCGGTGCGCTGAGCATCGACAAGCCGTTTACCGCAGCCGAACACTTCTTTTGCCTGCTCAAGGGCACGGCGAACTTCTGCTTGCTGTATGGCTGCGGCGACCGCTTGAGCGAAGCGGCCGCCGAAGAGCATGTGCAGGAAGTGGTGGGGTTGTTTATGCGGGCGTATCGACCTTGAACAGTCGTTGATCGATCTGACGCCATCGTCGGCAAGCCGGCTCCTACAGGTGATTGCGTTTATTGTAGGAGCCGGCTTGCCGGCGACGGGGCCCTCAGGCCTTGAGCGCTTTTTTAGGGTAAATATCGTACCGGCTGGATTTGCCGTCCAGCGCGTGGCTCGGCTTGGGCCCGTCAATGCACGGCGCCTTGCGCGGGCGCTTGACCACCACCCGGTGGCTGGCCAGGGCCAAGGCCGCCGCGAGCAACGCCGGGGCATCCGGATCGTCGCCCACCAGCGGGCGGAACAGGCGCATTTCCTTCTTCACCAGGGCGGTTTTCTCACGATGAGGAAACATCGGGTCCAGGTAGATCACCTGCGGCGGCTCACCTTCCCAGTTACGCATCAGCTCGATGGAGTTGCCCTTGAGCAGGGTCATCCGCCCAACGATGGGCGCCACTTCAAAATCATCGGCCCCACGCGCCAGACCATCTTCGAGCAAGGCACCAATCAACGGTTGCCGCTCGATCAGGCTCATCTCACAGCCCAGGCTGGCCAGCACGAACGCATCCTTGCCCAGGCCCGCCGTGGCATCCAGCACCCCGGGGCGCACACCTTGAGACACGCCTACGGCCTTGGCGATCATCTGCCCGCTGCCACCACCGTAAAGCCGGCGATGGGCCGCGCCGCCCTCGACAAAATCCACCCGCACCGGCCCAGGCGCATCGGCGCCCAGCTGTTGCAGTTGCAGGCCGTGCTCACCCACTTGCAGGGCAAAATCGGCATCCGCCAGCTGCAACGGCAGGCCGAGCTGCTCGGCCCAGTACTGGGCACGGGCCTGGAAACCTTCGGCCAAGGCCTCGACCCGAATGCGGCTGGCCGCGGGTTGTTCGCTCATCGTTTACTACGCTCAAAAATATTAAGGATCGGCAAAAAGCGGCCGATAAAAAAGGATCAGGCATTTTGCCAGACCCTGAGCGTCGACCGAGAGAAATGTCAGACATTCATTCCCTATTCACCGGTGTCCTGCCGACCCACAACCACTTCGGCCTGCGCAATACCCAAGCGCTGGCCGGCGTCAGTCATGTGTGGCAGGACTTCTTCGCCCGGGCGTTGGCCGAGCAACTTGGCCAGGAGCCAGGTGCGCAGCTGGCCGCAGATCCGGTGCCGGTGGATACCTCGATCGAACCCAGCGCCGGCAGCGACCTGCTGACCCAAATCGTTACCCAACGTCATTGCGACGTCCAGGACACCGAGGTCGCCCCGCCTGAACCGCTGTTCCTGCCGATTGCCGAATTCGAGCTGGACCTGCTGCCACCCGCGGCCGTGCCGTTCCCGGATGATGAAATCGTCGCCCAGCAACGCCAGCAGAACTTCGAGAGCGGCTGGGTACGCCCGATCGTCCTGACCGCTGGGCAGCCACTGCCCGAGCCAGGCCCGGCGCCACAACCCAAGCCGCTGTTCCTGCCGATTGCCGAGTTCGAACTGGACCTGCTGCCAGCGGCGGCCGAACCGTATCCGAATGAAGAACTGGTGCAGCAGCAAAAGGCCCTGGACTTCGATTGCGGCTGGGCCCGCCCACTGATCCTCAACAACCTGCGCCTGGCGGCCTGACCCTTAGCGGCACACCCACCAACGCCCCATGTCCAGATGGAAATGGTTGCGATGGGCAGCGTTGTAGTCCGGGCTCAAGACCACGTTGAAATCGTTGCACGCACGGTCGCGCACCTGACGCAAAAAGCGCGCGTTGGCGCCCTCTCCAGGCCAATCCTTCAGCACGTTGATACTGCGCCCATCCGCCAGGCGAAACCCGGCGATATCCAGGGCATTGGCCGAGGCGTGCTGGCTGAGCCGCCCTTCGGCACGCCCATACATATTGCGGCAGGCAAAACTGCCCAGGTGATCGACCCGCGTCACCGCCTGGCCAAACACCGCCTGGGCGGCCGGCTGCAAGCTGTGGCGCTCGAACAGGGCAAACGCCACCGCCAAGGGGCAACTGGCGAGAAAGCTGCTACTCAAACCCACCTGCGCGCCCTGCACCCGCAGGGTATTGCGCAGTGGGCAAGCCGCATCAGCGGGACTGTCCGCCTGATGGCTGACCCGCAGCCCGGAGGTTTTCAGCACCTGGTCGCACAGTGCCGGATCATCCTGCAACCGTCCGAGTTTGAACCGCGTCAGCAGGTTGGGCACGGCGCGCACATCCAAGGGCGCCCAGGGGTTCCATTCGGCGGGCAACGGCACCCAGCCGCGCCAGATGCCTACGAGTAGGCCGCCCGCGAGTAGCAGCAACACCCCCAACACTTTGAAAAAAGCCACGACTCAACCTTTGAACAACTGATTTGCCTGGCTGAACGGCATCGAGCGCTCGGTAAAGGTGAAGGTTCCCAGTTCCTGAACCTCCCGCGCGGCCCTGAAGAACTCCCCGTAGGCCGCCAGGGCCATGGCCGAGCCAACGCTGATGCGCTTGACGCCCATCTCGCTCAGTTGCGCCACCGAGAGCTTGAGACCACCTGACATCAGCACATTCACCGGTTTTGGCGCCACCGCCCGCACCACCGCCAATACTTCCTCAGCACTGCGCAGGCCCGGTGCATACAACACGTCGGCGCCCGCTTCGGCGTAGGCCTGCAAACGGCGAATAGTGTCGGGAAAATCCAGGCGACCATGTAGGAGGTTTTCCGCACGGGCCGTCAGCATGAAGGGGAATGGCAAGCTGCGCGCCGCAGCGACGGCAGCCTCGATGCGTTCAACAGACAGATCAAAGGGGTAGATCGGGTCGACCGCAATCCCCGTAGCGTCTTCGATAGAACCGCCGACGATGCCGGTAGCGGCGGCCCGCAACAGGCTCTGGGCACAACCTTGAGGCGTATCGCTGAAGCCGTTTTCCAGGTCCGCCGCCACCGGCAGCGCGGTGGCCTGAACGATCATCCCGGCGTTGCCCAAAGTGTCCTCCAGCGACAGCGCACCTTCGGCATCCGGACGCCCCAGACTGAAGGCAAAACCCGCGCTGGTAGTGGCCAGGGCTTCAAAGCCGAGGCTGGCGAGCATCTTGGCGGAACCGGCGTCCCACGGATTGGGCATCACGAATGCACGGTCACGCTCGTGCAGGGCTCGAAAGGATTCGGCGCGAAGGGTTTGGGCATCCATGACTGACTCCAGGCATAAAAGAACCCTAGAGTAACCCCAGTTGCTCCACAGCGGGCTCCCGATGCAACTGCGCCAACGCCGGCAACCCAGGCAATCGCACCATCAATTGCTGATGAAAACGCATGGCCAATTGGGCCGCCAGGCGGTTGTCCGAGGTGTGCAGGAACACATAGGGTGTGCGGCCCTCCTCGATCCAGCCAGCGACCTTTTCAACCCACGGCACCAGGAACGGATCGTTGGCTTCCAGGTCCGGGTGGCCGATAAAACGCACCTGGGGAAACTGGGTCAACGCCGCAGGCCGGGGCGGTACCTTGGGCTTTTTCGATTGGGCGTGGAGTACCGCCGCCGAGGTGGACGTGCAACTGAACAGCGCCCGAGGATCCAGGCAGATCCGCTCGACACCACGGTCACGCAGCAGGCGGTTGAGGCTGCGCTCGGCATCGCCTTTGGCGAAGAACTCGCGGTGACGCACCTCCACCGCCAATGGCCGCTCCAGGCCGTCGATAAACCCTGCCAGTTCCCCCAGCCGCTGCGGGGTGAAGCTGGCCGGTAGTTGCAGCCACAGTGGCGAAACCCGCTCGCCCAGCGGGCTCATCAAACCGAGGAAGCTTTCGGCGGCGGGCAACTGTTCGCGCAGGTCAGCGCTGTGGCTGATATCACCGGGAAACTTGGCGGTAAAGCGAAAGTGCGCGGGCATGATCTCGGCCCAGCGCTGCACAGTCGCGACGGAGGGCCGCGCATAGAACGTGGTGTTGCCTTCGCAGGCATTGAACACCTGGCAATACAGCCCGAGAAAATCTGTGGTGCGGGCGTCTTGCGGATACAGGTACTCGCGCCAGGCGTTTTCACTCCAGGACGGGCAACCGAGGAAATAAGGCAGCAACATCAGATGTGGATATCGAGACCCAGCACTTCCATATCCCAATCGACAAAGCCTGCTGTGGTCAGGTAGCTGGCCAGGGCCGTGGCGACGTTCTTGCTCATGGAGCGCGGGAAGACCATGTCTTGCTGGCGGGCCGGAACGCCGCCGATACGCGCACCGCTGGCACCTTGGGCACGGGCGGAAACCGCTGCGCCCTGGGAGGTTTCGGGCTGGATTTCAATAAAATCGGGGGATTCTTCGACGGACTCGTCTACCTTCACGTTCGCCTTGCGTGGCTTGCGCTTGAGGGGGTAGGACTGGGAGGAAAAGCCGTCTATACGCATGCATGCAGATCCGTGATCAATGATGGCAATTTAGCGGCACTTTCCTTGGCGCGCAAATGCTCTGGTGATAACTAGAACACATAAACGGGCAAAGGTTTAAAACCGGGGGCAAATTCTGACGATTGGCGCCAATTGCCGGCGATCAACGGTGGAAGCTGTCGAGCCCCAGCGAGGCTGCGATGGCGGCGACACTGCCACTATTCATGGCACCTGACACACCGCTATAGCAGCCTCGCTGGGGCTCGACAGCTCCCACATTAGAGGCTAACCGCAATAAGCCTAGAGCCCGCGCTCGGCCTTGGTCTGCGCCACTTTATCGCGCAGGTACACCGGGGCGGCCTGGTCGGCGGGAATCGCCTCGCCGCGTTCCCAGGCAAAACGCGCCAGGGCCAGCAGGTCTTCGGCATGGGGCAGCATCGTGGCATCCTGGCCCATCGTGGGCACGGCGATCCGCTGGCCATATCCCCAACCGGTACCGGCACCAAACCAGTCACCACTGGCATCGGCCGGCAACGCGGCGGCCTCGGGCGGCTGCACGGCTTCAACGCCGACCAGGCGCATTTCGCCTGCGGTCTCGCGGTAGCAACCCCAGTAGACCTCATCCATCCGCGCATCGATGGCTGCCGCGACCTGGGCCGCGCCGTGCTCACGCAGGGCGCGCTGGGCCAGCACGGCCAGGTTGGACACCGGCAATACTGGCCGTTCCAGGGCAAACGCCAGGCCCTGCACCACCCCGATGGCGATGCGCACGCCGGTGAACGCGCCCGGGCCACGGCCAAAGGCGATGGCGTCCACCGCCGACAAGGTGGTGCCGGCATCGAGCAATAACTGCTTGATCATCGGCAGCAGCTTTTGCGCGTGCAGGCGCGGGATCACCTCATAGTGGCTCGTGACCTTGCCGTTATGCAGCAGGGCAACGGAGCAAGCTTCAGTCGCGGTGTCCAGGGCCAGCAGGGTGCTCATCGGTGTGGGTGTCCAAATCGAAAAAAAGTGCGCCAGTATAAACAACAACGGCCCGCAAGCGGGCCGTTGAACATCACGCCGATCGTCAGATCAGTTCAGCGCTTCCAGCACCTTGGCGGTGATGGCTTCCACCGAGCCAACGCCCGGGATGTGGCTGTATTTCGGTTTGCCCTGGGCAACCGACAGCTTCTGGTAGAAGTCCACCAGCGGCTTGGTCTGGGAGTGGTAGACCGACAGGCGATGACGCACGGTTTCTTCGGTATCGTCCTTGCGCTGCACCAGGTCGTCACCGGTTACATCATCCTTGCCAGCCACTTTTGGCGGGTTGTAGACGATGTGGTAGACGCGGCCCGAGGCTTCGTGAACGCGGCGACCGGCGATACGCTGGACGATCTCTTCGTCTTCAACGGCGATTTCGACCACGGCATCCAACTCGACGCCGGCCTTCACCAGGGCTTCGGCCTGGGGAATGGTGCGTGGGAAACCGTCGAACAGGAAACCGTTCTTGCAGTCTTCCTGGCTGATGCGTTCCTTGACCAGGTTGATGATCAGGTCGTCGGAGACCAGGCCACCGCTGTCCATCACGCTCTTGGCGATCAGGCCCAGCTCGGTACCGGCCTTGACGGCGGCGCGCAGCATGTCGCCAGTGGAGATTTGTGGAATGCCGAACTTTTCAGTGATGAACTTTGCCTGAGTACCTTTACCGGCCCCGGGAGCTCCCAGCAGAATGACGCGCATCGATGTGCTCCTCAATTTTTTATAGAGATGACGCTCGGATTCGCCGCGTGGGGCCAATCTCGTAGAATATGCTCGTAAAAATACGAATCCAGGCCGCCCAAACGGCCAAAGGCTGATCAAGATACACAGCGAGCCCTAACCACACAAGCCGCCAAAAGTCGGAAGAACCCGCACCACACAAGCCTTTTGGTCGCGGTATCCCTTGGTGCAACCCAAACCCAAAACCGCCGGCAGAGCCCTTTCGGGTCAACCGGCGGTTTTGCGTGCAAGCCCTTGAGAACACGCGACAAATGTCAGCCGGTATTACGCAGCCCGGCGGCAATACCGGCCACGGACACCAGCAGCGCCTGTTCCAGAGGGCTGTCCTGTGTCGCTTCCTGCTGGCGGGACCGCGCCAACAGCTCGGCCTGCAGCAGGTGCAATGGGTCAAGATAGGTGTTGCGCAGGCGGATGAACTCCAGGGTGTCGGGACTGTGGGCCAGCAGTTGCGACTGCCCGGTCAGGCCAAGCACCACGGCACACGCCTGCGACAATAGGTCGCGTAAATGCGCACCCAATGGCAGCAGGTCCGGCTGCACCAGACGCTCGTCATACAGGCGGGCGATATCGGCGTCGGCCTTGGCCAGGACCATTTCCAGCATGTCGATGCGCGTACGGAAGAACGGCCATTGCTCACGCATCTGCCCCAGCAACTCGCCTTCGCCCCGCTCCAGGGCCTTGCTCAATGCCGCTTCCCAGCCCAGCCAGGCCGGCAACATCAGGCGCGTCTGGGTCCAGCCGAAAATCCACGGGATCGCACGCAGGCTTTCGATGCCCCCGGCACGGCGTTTGGCCGGGCGACTGCCCAGGGGCAAGCGGCCCAGTTCCTGCTCGGGCGTGGACTGGCGGAAGTACTCGACGAACTGCGGATTTTCCCGCACTACCGCGCGATAGGCGCTGACGCCATCGGCGGCCAATTCGTCCATCAAATGCCGCCAGGCCGGCTCCGGGGGCGGCGGTGGCAATAAGGTCGCCTCCAGCACTGCGGCCAGATACAGATTGAGGTTCTGCTCGGCGATATCCGGCAAGCCGAACTTGAAGCGAATCATCTCGCCCTGCTCGGTGGTGCGAAAACGCCCGGCTACCGAGCCCGGTGGCTGCGACAGGATCGCCGCGTGGGCCGGGCCACCGCCACGGCCAACGGTGCCGCCACGACCATGGAACAACAACAGTTCCACCTGCTGCTCGCGGCAGATATCCACCAGCCGCTCCTGGGCCCGGTACTGCGCCCAGGCCGCAGCGGTAGTGCCGGCGTCCTTGGCCGAGTCCGAATAGCCGATCATCACTTCCTGCGGGCCTTGCAGGCGCGCGCGATAGCCCGGTAGCAGCAACAGGCGCTCGATCACCGGGCCGGCGTTGTCCAGGTCGGCCAGGGTCTCGAACAGCGGCACCACACGCATCGGCCGCTGCACCCCGGACTCCTTGAGCAGCAGCTGCACCGCCAGCACATCGGATGCCGCACCCGCCATGGAGATGACGTAGGAACCGAGGGATGCAGCTGGCGCGGCGGCAATTTCCTTACAGGTATTGAGCACTTCGGCGGTGTCGGCCGACGGCTTGAAATAGCCTGGCAACAATGGGCGACGGTTGACCAACTCCTTCATCAGGAAGGTGATGCGCGCGTCTTCGTCCCAATCCTCATAGCGGCCCAGGCCCAGGTAGTCGGTGATCTCGGTCATCGCCGCCGAGTGACGGCTGGAGTCCTGGCGCACATCCAGGCGCACCAGGAACAGGCCGAACGTTACCGCACGGCGTAGGCAATCGAGCAGCGGGCCGTCGGCAATCACGCCCATGCCGCAGGCGTGCAGGGACTGGTAGCACAGCTCCAGCGGCTCCAGCAGGTCGCGATTGTTTTGCAGCACATCAGCCGGCGCCGGGAGGCTGGCGGTCAACGCCGCGTGCGCCCAATTGCGGGTGGCGCGCAGGCGTTCGCGCAGTTGCTTGAGCAAGGCCCGATAAGGTTCGACGCTCTCGCCGACCTTGGCCTGCAACTCGGGGCTGGCCTGCTGCATCGACAGCTCGGATGCCAGGTGATCGATATCACGCAGATACAGGTCTGCAGCCATCCAGCGCGCCAGCAGCAATACTTCGCGGGTCACGGGCGCCGTCACGTTGGGGTTGCCATCACGGTCACCGCCCATCCATGAGGCAAAGCGGATCGGTGCCGCCTCCAGGGGCAGGCGCAGGCCGGTCGCGGCGTGCAAGGCGTGATCGGCCTTGCGCAGGTAGTTGGGGATGGCGTGCCACAGCGAATGCTCGATCACCGCAAAGCCCCACTTGGCCTCGTCCACCGGGGTGGGCCGGGTGCGGCGGATTTCTTCGGTGTGCCAGGCTTCGGCGATCAGCCGTTGCAAGCGCTGGCGAATCTGCTCGCGCTCGGCGCTGGTCAAGTCACGGTGATCCTGCAACGCCAGTTGGGCGGCGATGGCGTCATATTTCTGGATCAGGGTGCGGCGCGCAACTTCGGTGGGGTGGGCGGTGAGCACCAGTTCGATCTCCAGCCGCGCCAACTGCCGGGCCAGGGATTCGCTGCTATGGCCCTCACTCTGCAGGCGCGCCAGCAGCTCGGGCAGTACCCGCGATTCGAACGGGGCGGGCTGGGATTCATCGCGCCGGTGAATCAGTTGGTACTGCTCGGCGATATTGGCCAGGTTGAGGAACTGGTTGAACGCACGTGCCACCGGCAACAGCTCGTCTTCCTGCAACTGGTTGAGGCTGGCGCTGAGCTCTTCGCCAGCTGCCGCCTCGGTTGCCCCGCCCCGGCGATCGGCCTTGGCGCCCTTGCGGATCTGCTCGATCTTGGCGAGGAACTCATCACCGTACTGTTCTCGAATCGTGTTGCCCAACAGTTCACCCAGCAGGTGAACATCTTCACGCAAACGTGCATCGATATCGCTCATCAGCCAATCTCCAGCCAGGAATCCGGGACGCTTTGATCTTTAAGAGTGCCGATCAAGCCTTGCTCTTACAAGGTACTTTAAACCTTGGCGGTTGCAGCTAGTCTCAAGGATACGTCGTCGCGTTATCCACGCCGCGACCGGTCACTCATCACCGCCCGCTACCCTGGGCATCACTGAGGTTGCCATGAAAATCCGAGAACTGGCCCAGCAATGGGAAGAAACCGCCAAGGGTCGCCTGACCAAGACCGAATATGCCATCCACCTGGATGTCGAGGCCGCCGCACGGCTGGCGGCCATCCGCGAGATGTACCCCAAGCGCAGCACCGAGGAATTGCTCGGCGAGTTGATCGGCGCCGCCCTGGAAGAGCTGGAAGCCAGCTTTCCCTATATCCGGGGCCAGCATGTGGTTGCCACTGATGAAGAGGGTGACCCGTTGTATGAAGACGTCGGCCCCACACCGCGCTTCCTGTCGTTGTCACGGCGCTACCTGCACGATATGTCAGCCACGCCTGACGATCAGAAACACTGATAAACATCCGCTGAAAAAAACCATTCCCCAGCGTACCGGGCCTTTCATAGGCCCGGCATACCGCTGTGGATGGCAAAAGTTCCGATTTTTAAACACTGACCACTCAGTCAGATTTGTTCAGATGTTTTTTCGGGCAAATCGCCATCTTTGGCTGAACTATTCAAAAAAGCCTCGGGTCACAGCCAGTAAGCCATCACTTGGAACAGGCGTTTGAAAAGGCACACTGAGCTTCACCGCCAAAACGCAGACGCTGAACACCGTAGATGGATTTGATGTTTTTCTGGAGTTATCCAATGGAGTTGAAGACGATGAAGACCAGCACTGCCAAATCCTCGTTTAACCACCTGCGCGGGCTCAAATTGGCCGCGTTGGCAATCGGCACCAGCTTCGTCCTCGCGGGCTGCGCCGGCAACCCGCCGACCGAGCAGTACGCGGTGACCCAATCGGCCGTGAACAGCGCTGTAAGCGCTGGCGGTACCGAATACGCTGCCGTGGAAATGAAAGCTGCCCAGGACAAGCTCAAGCAAGCCGAGCTGGCCATGCACGACAAGAAGTACGACGAAGCCCGTCGTCTGGCCGAACAGGCTGAGTGGGACGCTCGCGTTGCAGAGCGCAAGGCCCAGGCTGCCAAGGCCGACCTGGCGCTGAAGGATTCCCAGAAGGCTGTTCAGGAGCTGCGTAACGAAGGCATGCGTCCTGCTGTGATCCAGCAGAAGTAAGCAGCGCCCTTGTTTGCATCGCACCCGAAATCGAATTGAAAGGACGACACCACTATGCGTAAACAATTGATGATCCCTGCCCTGCTGGCGATGAGCGTTGCATTGGCGGCTTGCTCCACCCCGCCTAACGCGAACCTGGAAAACGCACGGACCAACTTCTCGGCCCTGCAAGCCAACCCACAAGCGACCAAAATCGCCGCCCTGGAAACCAAGGACGCCAGCGAATGGCTGGACAAGGCCGACAAGGCGTACCGCGACAAGGAAGACGAGAAGAAGGTCGACCAACTGGCCTACCTGACCAACCAGCGCGTTGAAGTGGCCAAGGACACCATCGCCCTGCGCGAATCCGAAGCCAAGCTGAAAAACGCCGGCGACGAACGTGCCCGCGCCCTGCTCGAAGCCCGCGACGCGCAGATCAAGCAGCTGCAAAACAGCTTGAACGCCAAACAGACTGAACGCGGGACCCTGGTGACCTTCGGTGATGTGCTGTTCGCCACCAACAAGGCCGACCTGAAATCCAGCGGCCTGGTGAACATCAACAAACTGGCGCAATTCCTCCAGGAAAACCCAGATCGTAAAGTCATTATCGAAGGCTACACCGACAGCACCGGCAGCGATGCCTACAACCAGACCTTGTCCGAGCGCCGTGCTACTTCGGTGCAGGTTGCACTGATCAAGATGGGCGTTAACCCAAGCCGCATCGTGACTGCTGGCTACGGCAAGGCATACCCGGTTGCCGATAACGCAAGCGTTTCGGGCCGCGCCATGAACCGTCGCGTTGAAGTGACCATCTCCAACGACAACCAGCCGGTCAAGCCACGTTCTTCGGTTCAGTAACCGACTGACGTACACCGCTAAAAAAGCCCTGCCTGGATTCCAGGCAGGGCTTTTTTTGTAGAAGAACTGCGGCAGATGGCTTTGGATCAGCCGAAGTTGACTGAGTTGGTGTTCTCTTGGGGCATCTGCATGCCTTGCTGGCCGTCGCGATCCATCTGCTTGCGCAGAGGATCTTGCTCATCCTCGCCACCACCACTTGCGCCACTGCCCTGGGAGCCGCCTGCACCGCCTGCGCCGCCCAACAGTTGCGCCAGGAGTTTCTTCAGCGCTTCCGGGTCTGCACCACCCTGCTGCTGGCCCCCTTCGACGCCCTTGCCGACCATATTGCCGGAATCGCCCATGCCGGCGCCGCCGAAGTTACCGAACCCGCTACCACCACCTACTCCACCAATACTCATAGCGATACTCCACATAATTAAGGGGGTTGCTCGTCAGCGCTGCTGACAACCCAATCAGTGGCTTCACACAAAATATGGTTCCAAAAACTACCAGCGTGCTTACTCCTGCAATTGCGGGGTTTCCTGGCCCATGCAACGCACCGCCTGCTTCTTGTTATTCACCAGTACACCGGTCAACCCTTTCTGCTCGGTATCAAACAGCACCAGCACACCGTCGACGCACTGCGCCACCTGGGGAGCCGGGGTCAGGGAGACTTTATAGTCCTCGCCGGGCACCGTCTTGAGCATGGTGAAATCACTGAGCAGCAACGCGTCCTCGGGCTTGGCGAAGTGCAGGTAGCCGTAGTACCACAGACAGCCAACGGTGCCGATGATGGTGCCGATACCGGTGAGGATCAGGGGGATCATGTTGCGTTCTTCGCTCATTGCGGGCTCTCTGATGATTCAACTTTAGGAGTGGCGGCCGCCGGGTAATTGGGGATTTCCCCCAGGCGGCGCAGGCCATTGAAATGCTGCGGGTCGTCAAGATAACGCAGCATCACGGTTTGCCAGGTCATGTCGGCAAAAGTCTGCACATGCCCACCGCGGGTCAATTGCAGCACCCTTGGCGGCGGCGCAGCTTGATACAGACGGATGCCGTTGGAAAGCGGCACGATCGGATCATCCAGACTGTGGAACAGCAGTTTCGGCACGCCGGTCAGCTGCGGCATGCCGTGGATCGCGCTGTCGGCGTCCGGCACCAGCCACGACAACGGCACCTGAAACGGCCATGTTAGCCAGGAAGTGCTCAGGGCGAATTGCCCTACATCACGATAACTGGCGGGCACGCCATCCAACACCAGCGCCTTGAGCCGGGGCTGGCGCTCGGGATGTGCCGCCAGGTAATGCACTGCCAATGCCCCGCCCAGGCTCTGGCCGAGCACCACTAGCGGCTGGCCCTGGGTCTCGGGGGCCTGGTCAAGCCACTGGAAAGCCGCATCCAGGTCCTGGTAGATGGCCGGCAGCGAAGGTTTGCCTTCGGACACGCCATAGCCGCGATAGTCCAGCATCAGCACTTGATAACCCTGGGCCGGCAGCCACCAACTTCCCCCCAGGTGCCCGGACAGGTTGCCCCCGTTGCCGTGCAAATGCAGCACCGTGCCCTTGAGCGGCACACCGGCCTTGGCCGGCAGCCACCAGGCGCGCAGCTTGAGGCCATCGGCGGTGGTCAGGGTGACGTCACGGTATTCCAGGCGCGCCTGTTGCGGGGTAAATGGCAGCCCAGGCTCGGGGTAGAACAGCAGCGAGCTGCAGCCGTTGAGGGTCAGGAGCAGGCATAGAATGCCGAGCAGTCTCATCCGTTGAAACCTCGTAAATGGGTGGGGACACAACCCTGATAATCAATGAAGACTAACTGTGGGAGCTGGCTGTCAGTTACTCCACCGGTGGCTGACAGACCGCGATCGCAGGCAAGCCAGCTCCTACAGTTGATGGGATTTGGTCAGAGGATATTGGAGTAGTCCGCCTCGATCCGGTCCAGGCTCAGGTGATTGAGGAAGTTGGAGAAGCACATCCACGCCGACAACGCGTTCATATCGCGAAACTGCTCCGGCAAGTACTTGGGCGGCACCACCAGGCCTTCGTCCACCAATTGGCGCAAGGTGCGCATGTCTTCCAGGGTGGTCTTGCCGCAGAACAACAGCGGCACCTGCTCCAGCTTGCCCTTGCGCACGGCCAGCTGGATGTAGTTGTAGACCATGATAAAGCCCTTGAGGTAGGACAGATCCTTGGTAAACGGCAGGCCCGTCGGCGTCGAGCCGCGAAACACGCGGCTGGCGTTGCCGTAGCTCTCGGCCATTTCAAAGCCCTGCTCGCGGAAGAACTCGAACACCTGCAGGAAATCGGCGCCCTCTTCCACCATATGGATCGCGCGGGTGCGGTTGGTCAGTTTGCGCAGGCGGCTGGGGTAGGAGGCGAAGGTGATGATCTCCATCAGGATCGCCAGGCCCTCCTGGGTCACGGTCGACGACGGTGGGCCCTTGGACAGGAAGGTGCAGATCGGCTGGTTCTGGCCGTTGAGGGTGGTGCCCACATGGACCAGCCCTTCGTGGACTTCCAGGGCCCGCACATCGCGCTCGTTGAACATCGCATCGGTGCGGATCTTGATGTAGTCGGCACCCGCCGCCGCGTCGGCGACGATGCCATCGGACTCAAATACGCGGATGGTTTCCTCGGCCTCGCCAAACACCTTGTTCAGGCGGCTTTGCAGCAGGCTGACGGCGTCCTTGGCAGTCAGGGTCTTGGCTTCGTCCTTGAGATCGCCACGGCCGTCGATATTGTTCAGGTAATCGGAGAGCATCAGGCCCAGGTCGGCCAGGGTCGGGTCGCCGGCATGGAATGCATCGGAGGCCGCGCCGTAGAGTTCCTGGGAAATCAGGCCGAAATCCTCGGTGCCACGGGCTTCGAGCATGCGCACCACCATGCGGTATTCCTTGCACATACGCCGCATGATCTGCCCGACCGGGTTGAACTGGCCCAATTGGCGAGTGATATCACGCTCAATGTTCTGGAACTCCAGCTTCACCTTGCTGGAATCGAACGACAATGGCCGGTTCAGGTAATAGTCGCGGTCCACGGCCGGCATGTGCTTGCCCTTGCCCTGGAGGAAGCCCTTGCGAATGTTGTCGTCCCACTTCACGGCGTCGAGGACGCGAATCGGTGTTTGCGCCAGCACAATGCGATCGGACAAGGTGCGTATCGTCTGCTGGTAATCGTCCACCCGGTGCTTCCTCTTTAAACGTTATTTGCCCACATGTTTATAGCGTACGGCTTCGACAAACACATCGGCGTTGGCCGGATCATCCAGGTAAGCCAAGACCTGGCTCATGGGGCTGTCGATCAATGTCCCGTCCCCTTCGACGGTCTCGACACTGCTGCCACTCAGGGTTTTGTGCGTGATGGCCTGGTTGATCGCCTCGGGATCGAGGTTGTAGACCACCAGTTCGCGGGCCTCATTCAATTCAAACCCGGCGAGGATAAAGTGCCCGCCCAGCTTGTTTGGCAGCGGCGCCGACAGGTACCAGCGGTTGCCGTGGCGGGACACACTGAACAAATACTCGTCGCGCTTGATCGGCTGGGTCTGCGAGGTGCTCACTGCCTTGTAGCGATGCTGGCCCACCCGGCTGATCTGCAGGTCGAGCGGTTCGCCCCAGGCGTTCCTGCTGGCCCACTTGCCCAGCAGCGCGTCAGGTGCGGCCTCGCTGGCCGGCAGGGGCTCCTTGAAGGTCACCAGGCAGCCGCTCAGGAGCAGCGACACCATCGCGGTCACTAACACACGCCAGGTTTTCATCCATCACTCCACAGCTGTTTTGGGCAGCCTGGCCTCCACATGACTAGACCGAGGCCAGTACCAGGTGCATGTAACGCTTGAGAATCTCGAGCATTTCTTCGCCAGTCAGGGCCTCGGGCTCGAACAGCAGGCCCTGATATTCCATCCGACTGATAATCGCCGTCAACACTTTGGCATCCTGTTGCGGCTCGCGGGAGCCCAGCACCTGGAAAAACTGGCAAGTGCCCTGCAACAAAATCTGCTGGTGAGAACGTACCAGTTCGCCCAGGCGCGGGTTCAACAAGGCTTCCTGGCGAAAGGCCTGTTCGGCCATCAGGTACTCACGCCGGTTGAGCAGTTGGCGCAGGACGTAATCGGCAGTCAGCCGCGCAATATCATCGGCCAGTTGCGAGCGCGACTCGGCACTGCCATCACCGTAGGCCACCATCTCGCGCAGCAAACCTTCGTTACGCACCCACAACTTGCCCATGAACGCCGCACTGCGCTCCACATACTGGGCAAAGGTGTCGGTGAGCAGGTCGTCGATATCCTTGAAATAGTAGGTGGTGGCCGACAGCGGCACACCGGCCTCCGCCGCCACCGCCCGATGGCGCACCGCCCGCACGCCATCGCGCACGACAATGCGCATGGCCGCGTCGAGAATATCCTGGCGACGCTGTTCGCTGCCCTGGCGACTGGCCTTGCGGCCCTGGTACTGAACACTTTCAGCCACGGCGGCAGCGATGCCAGCGGCGCCTTCTTGAGCCATTACGCGCTTCACGAAAGATCGTCCTCTCACTCAACAAAAGTCTGGCGCCGTACGCTTGACGTTAGTACAGGCCACACAAAAAAGCCGCCTTATAAAAGGCGGCTTCGGGATTCGCTAAGGTTACGCTTGCGGCCGCATGTGCGGGAACAAGATGACATCGCGGATCGACGGTGAGTTGGTCAACAACATCACTAGGCGGTCGATACCGATACCTTCACCGGCCGTTGGCGGCATGCCGTACTCCAGCGCCCGCACAAAGTCGGCGTCGTAGTGCATGGCTTCGTCGTCACCGGCGTCCTTGTCGGCCACCTGGGCCATGAAACGCTCGGCCTGGTCTTCCGCGTCGTTAAGCTCGGAGTAGGCGTTGGCGATTTCGCGACCACCGATAAACAGCTCGAAACGGTCGGTGACGTTCGGGTTGTCGTCGTTGCGACGGGCCAGCGGCGACACTTCGAACGGGTACTGGGTAATGAAGTGCGGCTGTTCCAGCTTGTGCTCCACCAGTTCTTCGAAAATCATCACCTGCAGCTTGCCCAGGCCTTCGAAGCCCAGGACCTTGGCCCCGGCTTTCTTGGCAATGGCGCGAGCCTTGTCGATGTCGTTCAGGTCGTCAGCGGTCAGCTCGGGGTTGTACTTGAGGATCGAATCGAACACCGACAGGCGCACGAACGGCTCGCCGAAGTGGAACACCTTGTCGCCGTACGGCACGTCGGTAGTCCCGAGAACCAGTTGCGCCAGCTCGCGGAACAGTTCTTCGGTCAGGTCCATGTTGTCTTCGTAGTCGGCGTAGGCCTGGTAGAACTCCAACATGGTGAATTCTGGGTTGTGACGGGTCGAGACACCTTCGTTACGGAAGTTGCGGTTGATCTCGAACACCTTTTCAAAACCACCGACCACCAGGCGCTTGAGGTACAGCTCTGGCGCGATACGCAGGAACATTTCCATGTCCAGGGCATTGTGGTGGGTTTCGAACGGCTTGGCTGCCGCGCCGCCCGGAATGGTCTGCAGCATCGGCGTCTCGACTTCGAGGAAGTCACGGGCCATCAGGAAGCTGCGGATGTGGGCGATCACTTGCGAGCGCACGCGGAACGTCTGGCGCACTTCTTCGTTGACGATCAGGTCGACGTAGCGCTGGCGATAGCGCTGCTCGGTGTCGGTCAGGCCGTGGTGCTTGTCTGGCAGCGGGCGCAGCGACTTGGTCAGCAGGCGCACGTTGGTCATTTCGACGTACAGGTCGCCCTTGCCGGAACGGGCCAGGGTGCCTTCGGCGGCAATGATGTCGCCCATGTCCCAGGTTTTCACCGAGGCCAGGGTTTCTTCCGAGAGGGTCTTGCGGTTGACGTAGACCTGGATGCGCCCGGTCATGTCCTGGATCACCATGAACGAGCCACGGTTGAGCATGATGCGACCTGCCACCTTGACCGGGATCGCAGCTTCTGCCAGCTCTTCCTTGGTCTTGTCCGCGTATTGCTTCTGCAAGGCATCGCAGTAGTTTTCGCGGCGGAAGTCGTTGGGGAAGGCGTTACCCTTGGCACGCTCGGCAGCAAGCTTTTCCTTGCGCAGGGCGATCAAGGAGTTTTCTTCCTGTTGCAGGGCCTGATCGAGTTGTTGGTCGCTCATGTCTTTAAATATTCCATCTGGTTCGTTGTCCCCAGCCTGCGGCTGGGGATCGCGGGCAAGCCCGCTCCCACAGGGATCGAGGAGTGTCAGCCAATCCCGCGTTGCATGTATTACAGGCCTGATTTCAGGCTGGCTTCCAGATATTCGTCGATATCGCCGTCGAGTACCTTGTCGCAGTCGCTGCGTTCGATGTTAGTGCGCAGATCCTTGATCCGCGACGCATCAAGCACATACGAACGGATCTGGTGGCCCCAGCCGATATCCGACTTGGTGTCTTCCAGTGCCTGGGAAGCGGCGTTGCGCTTCTGCATTTCCTGCTCGTACAACTTGGCCCGCAGCATTTTCATGGCGGTGTCCTTGTTCGCGTGCTGGGAACGTTCGTTCTGGCAACTGACCACGGTGTTGGTCGGTACGTGGGTGATACGTACGGCCGAGTCGGTGGTGTTTACGTGCTGGCCACCGGCACCGGAGGAGCGGTAGGTGTCGATGCGCAGGTCGGCCGGGTTGATCTCGATTTCCACCTTGTCGTCGATCTCGGGGGAGACGAAAACCGCAGAGAACGAAGTGTGGCGACGGTTGCCGGAGTCGAACGGGCTCTTGCGCACCAGGCGGTGTACGCCGATCTCGGTACGCAACCAGCCAAAGGCGTATTCACCCTTGATATGCACGGTCGCGCCCTTGATACCGGCAACTTCACCGGCGGACAGTTCCATGATGGTTGCTTCGAAACCGCGTTTGTCAGCCCAGCGCAGGTACATGCGCAGCAGGATGTTGGCCCAGTCCTGGGCTTCGGTGCCGCCGGAACCGGCCTGGATATCCAGGTAGGCGTTGTTCGGGTCCATCTCGTGGCTGAACATGCGGCGGAATTCGAGTTTGGCGAGGTTGTCCTCGAGACGGGCCAGCTCGGCGACGACATCGCCCACTGCGCCTTCGTCGTTTTCTTCGACGGCCATGTCCAGCAGGTCGCGGCAGTCGCCCAGACCGGTGTTCAATTCGTCGAGGGTGTCGACGATCTGCGCCAGCGCAGCGCGCTCGCGGCCCAGTTCCTGGGCGTATTCAGGTTTGTTCCAGACAGCCGGATCTTCAAGCTCGCGATTGACTTCGGTCAGACGCTCATGCTTTTGATCGTAGTCAAAGATACCCCCGAATAGTTTCGGAGCGCTCGGACAGGTCCTTGATGGTGTTCAGGATCGGGTTGATTTCCATGGCGGGCAGCACTCGTTGGCGAACTTTTGAAAGCCGGCGAGTATAACGGCAAAAGGCTGGAAACGGCAGTCCGCTTGGCCGAAAAGGCTGGGTTTGTGTGATATCTACAGCCCGATAAAGATCAAATGTAGGAGCTGGCTTGCCTGCGATACAGACGACTAGGTGTATCAAGTAGACCGAGGAGACGCCATCGCAGGCAAGCCAGCTCCTACATTGGGTTGGCGGTGTTCGCAGGCTATTCGATCCCCACCTGGTTGCGCCCATTGTGCTTGGCCAGGTACAACCCCTTGTCCGCTGCCGAGATCAATTGCCGGCAATCGGTCCCCAGCAGTGGCGTCATGGTCGCAAGACCAATGCTGATGGTCAGGCTCGCCCCTTCAGAGGGTGCGATGTGCGGGATTTTCAGCGCGGCAACGGCCTGCCGCAGTTTCTCGGCCACCAGCCGCGCACCACCCGGCGAGGTATTGGGCAGCACCAGGGCAAACTCTTCGCCCCCGTAGCGCGCCGGCAGGTCCGAAGGACGGCTGCTGGCGTCGCGAATGCTCGCCGCCACCTTGCGCAATGCTTCGTCCCCTTCCAGGTGGCCAAAGCTGTCGTTGTAGGTCTTGAAGAAGTCCACGTCGATCATCAGCAACGACAACTGGGTCTGGTCACGCATGGCGCGTCGCCATTCCAGCTCCAGGTATTCGTCGAAGTGCCGGCGGTTGGACAACCCGGTCAAGCCGTCGGAATTCATCAGGCGTTGCAGCACCAGGTTGGTGTCCAGCAGTTGTTGCTGGCTGACCCGCAGCGCACGGTAGGCCGCGTCCCGCTGCAGCAGGGTCATGTAGGAGCGCGAGTGGTAGCGGATCCGCGCCACCAGCTCGATGTTGTCCGGCAGTTTCACCAGGTAGTCATTGGCCCCGGCGGCAAACGCGGCGCTCTTGATCAGCGGGTCTTCCTTGGTCGAAAGCACAATGATCGGGATGTTCTGGGTCGCCGGATGGTTACGGTATTCACGCACCAGGGTCAGGCCGTCCAGCCCGGGCATGACCAGGTCCTGGAGAATCACCGTCGGCTTGATGCGGATCGCCTGGGAGATGGCCTGGTGGGGGTCGGCACAGAAGTGGAAGTCGATATTGTCCTCATGGGCCAGACCGCGCCGCACGGCTTCGCCGATCATCGCCTGGTCGTCCACCAGCAACACCATGGCGGCGTTTTCGTCGGTCTTGAAGTCGTCGAGCTGTAAATCATTCATTTGCGGTCACCTGAATTACTACGTGCAGGCCAGGACAGCGAGTTATATCGGTCATTTTGCGAATACCTCCAGCAATCGTGGCGCAATTCTGTCCAATGGGCGAATCTCAACAGCGGCATCAATCGCCGCTGCCGCTTTGGGCATGCCGTAAACCGCACAGCTCTGCTGATCCTGAGCGATGGTCAGATAGCCCTGCTGACGCATCAATTTGAGTCCCTGGGCTCCGTCGCGTCCCATGCCGGTCAGCAAGACGCCGACGGCATCGCCGTTCCAATGGCTGGCGACGCTCTCGAAAAACACGTCGATGGACGGCCGATAAATCTCGTTCACGGGCTCCGCCGTGTAGGCCAGCGTGCCGTTTTTCAGCAGCCGGATATGATGATTGGTGCCGGCCAGCAACACCACGCCGCTTTGCGGCGGCTCCCCTTCACGCGCCAGGCGCACCGGCAGGCCCGAGGCGCTGCTCAGCCACTCGGCCATGCCGGCGGCGAACACCTGGTCCACATGCTGCACCAGCACAATGGCTGCGGCAAAGTCCCGAGGCAAGCCCTTGAGCAGGGTTTCCAGCGCCGCCGGGCCACCGGCCGAAGAGCCGATCGCCACCAGGCTCTGGCGCTTGCCCGTCCCTCGCGGATGCACAGGTTCAGCGCGCACCCGGCTGCCGCGCTGGCCGATCAGCCAGCCGATATTGAGGATCTTGCGCAACAGGGGCGCGGCCGCCTCCTTGGCATCGCCAACCCCCAGGGCCGGGGTGTCCACCACGTCCAGGGCGCCATGGCCCATGGCTTCGAACACGCGGCTGACATTCTGCTGGCGATCCACGGTGACGATAACGATAGCGCATGGCGTCTCGGCCATGATCTGCCGGGTCGCCTCGACGCCATCCATCACCGGCATGATCAAGTCCATCAGGATCAGGTCCGGCGTCAGCTCGGCGCAGCGCTGCACCGCTTCCAGGCCATTGGTGGCCACCCACACCACTTCGTGGGCCGGCTCGAAGCTCAAGGCCCGGCGCAAGGCCTCGACCGCCAGGGGCATGTCATTGACGATGGCGATCTTCATGCCCGGGCGCCTCCAATCAGTTCTACCACTGCATCGAGCAGGGCATCGTCATGGAAACTGGCCTTGGCCAGGTAATAGTCGGCGCCGGCATCCAGGCCGCGACGCCGGTCTTCTTCGCGATCCTTGTAGGACACCACCATCACCGGCAGCGACTGCAGGCGAGTGTCTCGGCGCAAAAGTGTGACCAATTCAATACCGTCCATGCGAGGCATATCAATGTCAGTGATCAGCAGGTCGAAGTCTTCGGAACGCAGAGCATTCCAGCCATCCATGCCATCGACGGCGACCGCCACGTCATATCCACGATTAAGTAATAGCTTGCGCTGCAGTTCGCGCACGGTCAGTGAGTCGTCCACCACCAGAATGCGCTTGCGTGCAGCCTCCACGGTTTGCTGCGCGCGGCGGGCAATGCGCTCCAGGCGACCGGTATTGAGCAGCTTGTCCACCGAACGCAGCATGTCCTCGACATCGACGATCAGCACCACCGAGCCGTCGTCCAGCAGCGCGCCGGCAGAAATATCCTGCACCTTGCCCAGGCGATCATCCAGCGGCAACACCACCAGGGTGCGTTCGCCGATAAAGCGCTCCACGGCAATCCCGTACACCGCATCGCGCTCGCGGATCACCACGACCTTGAGGGTGTCCTGGTTGGCCTGCCCGGGCGGGCGCTGCAATAGCTGGCTGGCCGCGACCAGGCCGACATGCCGGCCTTCGTGCCAGAAATGCTGGCGGCCTTCCAACTGTACGATTTCGTCAGGTTCCAGGTCGCACATGCGTTCGATGTGGGCCAGGGGAAAGGCATAGGCTTCTTCGCCAACTTCCACCACCAGGCTGCGCACCACCGACAAGGTCAGCGGCACTTCCAGATGGAAGCGGCTGCCCTGCCCCGCCGTCTGTTCCAGCACCACCGCACCACGCAGTTGGCGGACCATGTGCTGCACCGCATCCAGGCCGACGCCGCGCCCGGAGACTTCGGTCACCTTGTCGCGCAGGCTGAAGCCCGGCAGGAACAGGAAGGTCAGCAATTCCTCTTCGCTCAGGCGCAAGGCGGTTTCCAGCGGCGACAGATTGCGCTCGACAATACTGCCGCGCAGGCGCTCCAGATCGACGCCGTTGCCGTCATCGCTCAACTCCAGCACCAGCAGGCCAGCCTGGTGCGAAGCGCGCAGGCGGATCAGGCCCTCGGCCGGCTTGCCCGCCAGCAGGCGCTGCTCGGGCATTTCGATGCCGTGATCGACGGCATTGCGCAACAAATGGGTCAGCGGCGCCTCGAGTTTTTCCAGCACATCGCGGTCGACCTGGGTCTTCTCGCCTTCGATTTCCAGGCGTACCTGCTTGCCCAGGCTGCGGCCCAGGTCACGCACCATGCGCGCCTGCCCCGCCAGCACATCGGCAAACGGGCGCATGCGGCACGCCAGCGCCGTGTCATATAGCACCTGGGCACGTTGCCCGGCCTGCCAGCCGAACTCATCGAGCTCGGCGGTCTTTTCCGCCAGCAGCAACTGCGCTTCGCTCAACAGGCGGCGGGCATCGGCCAGGGCTTCCTGGGCTTCGAGGTTCAGGTCGACCGTCTTGAGCTGGCCGTCGAGGTTGTCCAGGGCCCGGGCGCCGTTGCTCTGGATGCGCTTGAGGCGTTGCAGGCTGGACAGGTACGGCTTGAGCCGCTGGGTTTCCACCAGGGATTTGCTGGACAGGTCCAACAGGCTGTTCAAGCGCTCGGCCGTGACCCGCAACACGCGATCGCCGCCTTCGGTCATGCGTTTGTTCTGGCGCGGCGTATCACTGCTGACGGGCGGCGCGGCCTCCGGTTCCGGGGGCAATAGCAGCGACTCTTCAAGGGGCGGCAACGGCTGCGCAGGCGGCGCAGTCACAGGCGGCGGTGCAACCACTTTGGCCGTGGGTTGCGACGGATCCAGCAAGCGCTCCATCAGCGCCACATACGCCTGGATATCGGCCGGGCCCACGCTGTTGCCCGGTGTGGCGATGCGCATCAGCAGGTCGGTGCCCTGCAACAACGCGTCGATATGTTCGGGTTGCAGGTACAACCGGCTTTCCTGGGCGCTGACCAGGCAGTCTTCCATCACGTGGGCCACGCTGACGCCAGCGTCGACCCCGACAATCCGCGCCGCGCCCTTGAGCGAATGCGCCGCGCGCATGCAGGCTTCGAGCTGGTCGGCCTGGGTCGGGTTGCGCTCCAGGGCCAGCAAGCCGGCACTCAGGACCTGGGTCTGGGCATCGGCTTCCAGGCTGAACAGTTCCAGCAGCGAGGCGTCGCGCATCTGGTCGGGGGTCATGACAGGCTCCGGGTCACGGCAGACAGCAATTGCGCCTCGTCCAGCCAGCGCAGGCTGCGGCCCTTGAACTGCAACACACCCTGGGTGTAGCGCGCACTGGCCTGGGTGCCGGACGCAGACGCCGCTTTGAGGGTGCGCTCATCGATGGCATGAATGCCATCCACTTCATCCACCGGCACCACCACCGGGCCGTCCTGCGCGGCGATGATCAACATGCGCGGCATGATCCGCCCGCCGCTGGGGCCGCCGCCCGTGCTGTCGAGCCCGAGCAGTTCCACCAGGGACAGGCAGGCCACCAGCGCGCCGCGCACATTGGCGACCCCGAGCAGCGCCCGCGAGCGCTGGTGGGGCAAGGAATGGATCGGCTGCAGCGGCGCCACTTCCACCAGGCAACGGGTGGCGATGCCCATCCACTCCTCGCCCAGGCGGAACATCAGCAACGACCGGGTGGCCACCTCATCGTCCGCCTGCGCGGCGGCGGCATGCCGATGGTCTTCCTGCTGCAAGGCATAACGATCAAGCAGGCGGGTGGCGGCAGCGGAATACACTGCACAGTTGCGGCAGTGGATGTGCTCGGCCAGCAACGGGCAGGATTTATCGCCATGGATCCCGATGCGGTTCCAGCAATCGTCGATGGCCTGGGTATCGGCCACCGTCAGGTCCAGGTCGGTGTCCGGGAGTGCGGAGCTACTCATCGTTTAGGCTCACTGTCGGCGGCTCGCTCGCTACGGGCAGCACGGGCTTGCAAGCGCCGCGCCCCCGCCGTATCGCCCTGGGATTCCAGCAGCGCGGCCAGGTGCATCAAGGCCTGCGGATGCTGGGGCTCCAGGTACAAGGCTTTTCGATAATACCCCTGGGCTTCCAGGGCGCTACCCGCTACATCGCTGAGCAGGCCCAGCCAATAGAACACCTGGGCCGCCGGTGGATGGTTTTGCAGGTAGCGCTCGCAGGCCGCACGGGCCTCAAGGCTTTTGCCTTCATTGGCCAGGGTTGCGATCTGCCCGAGCAGCTGCGCCGCATCCGAGTGCACGGGTGCCGGCTTGGTCGGCAGCACCGGCGTGGCGAATGCACTGAATGGCCGGGGTTTACTCGCAATCGGCGCTGCGCTGCGCTGGGGCACCGGAGGCGGTGTCGGGGCGAAGACCGGTTCGGGTGTGGTTTGGGCATGACGACTGAAGGCAAACGACTGCGGCACTCCAATCGAACGCATGCCCAGGCGCCCCAGCAGGCTGCCTTCGGCCGGGCCGATAAACAGCACACCGTCGATATGGGTCAGGCCCTTGAGCACTTCAAACACTTGCTTCTGGGTCGGCTGGTCGAAATAGATCAACAGGTTGCGGCAAAACACAAAGTCATAGGTCGGCTCGTTGGCCAGCAACTGCGGGTCCAGCAGGTTGCCCACTTGCAGGCGCACCTGTTCACGCACCCGATCAGCGACGCGGTAGCCGTCATCTTCGGCGCTGAAATGCCGCTCACGAAACTCGATGTCCTGGCCACGAAAGGAATTCTTGCCATACACCCCACGCCGCGCCCGTTCCACCGACAGCGGGCTGACGTCCATACCCTGCACCTTGAACTGGTGGGGCGAAAGGCCCGCATCGAGCAGGGCCATGGCGATGGAATAGGGCTCCTCGCCAGTGGAGCACGGCAGGCTGAGGATACGCAGGGCGCGCATGTGCTTGATCTCGCCCAGTCGCGTGACGGCCAGCCGCGCCAGGGTGGCGAAGGATTCGGGGTAACGGAAAAACCAGGTCTCGGGGACGATGACCGCTTCGATCAACGCCTGTTGTTCTTCGCTGCTGGTTTGCAGGCGCTGCCAGTATTGATCGGCGCTCAGCCCCTGCAATGCCTGGCTGCGCTGGCGCACGGCGCGCTCGATAATCGCTTCGCCCACCGAGGCGACATCCAGGCCGATACGCTCCTTGAGGAAGTCGAAAAAGCGTTGGTCACTGCTCATCCCGCCTCCCCAACAGTCAGGTCGGGGGCAAACAGCAAGGCGCGGACCTCGGCGGTGAGCAGGTCGGCGACGCCAATCCACTGTGTCAGGCCCCGTTCGTCTTCGCGCACCGGGCCCAGATACGGCGCCTGGCGATTGTCCAGGCCGTAGGGTTGGAAATCCGCCGGATCGCAGCGCAGGGTGTCAGTCGCCTGTTCGAGGATCAGCCCCAGCCAGCGCGGCTCCAGCCACGCCTCTGGGCGATAGTTGACCAGTACCAGCCGCGTGCTGGTACGGGCTTGGGCCGGTGTACCAAAGGTCAGGGCACTGAGGTCGATCACCGGCACCATGTTGGCGCGATGGGCGAAAATCCCGGCGACCCACACCGGCGCATGGGCGATGGGCTTGAGCGGCAGGCGCGGCAACACCTCAGCCACTTCCGTGGCCTTGAGGGCGTAGCGCTCGCTGCCGATATGAAATACCAGGAACAAGGCTTTTCTGGCTGCCGTCACCGCGCCGCGTTTAGCCGCTGGATCACTCATCAGACTTTAAAACGCGACACGCCGCTGCGCAGACCCACCGCAACCTGGCTCAATTCATCAATGGCAAAGCTGGCCTGGCGCAGGGACTCCACGGTCTGGCTGCTGGCATCGCCCAACTGCACCAAGGCATGGTTGATCTGCTCGGCACCGGTGGCCTGGGCCTGCATGCCCTCGTTGACCATCAGCACGCGCGGCGCCAGGGCCTGCACCTGATGGATGATCTGCGACAGTTGCTCGCCCACTTGCTGCACTTCGAACATGCCGCGCCGGACCTCTTCGGAGAACTTGTCCATGCCCATCACACCGGCCGATACCGCCGATTGGATCTCGCGCACCATCTGCTCGATATCGTAGGTGGCCACGGCAGTCTGGTCGGCCAGGCGCCGCACTTCAGTGGCGACCACGGCAAAGCCGCGCCCGTATTCACCGGCCTTCTCGGCCTCGATGGCGGCGTTGAGGGACAGCAGGTTGGTCTGGTCGGCCACCTTGACGATGGTCACCACCACTTGGTTGATGTTGCCGGCCTTTTCGTTGAGGATCGCCAGCTTGGCGTTGACCAGGTCCGCGGCGCCCATCACCGAGTGCATGGTTTCTTCCATGCGGGCCAGGCCCTGCTGGCCGGAACCGGCGGCCACCGAGGCCTGGTCGGCGGCGGTGGACACTTCGGTCATGGTGCGCACCAGGTCCTTGGACGTGGCGGCAATTTCCCGCGAGGTCGCACCGATTTCGGTGGTGGTGGCCGCCGTTTCGGTGGCAGTGGCCTGTTGCTGCTTGGAGGTGGCGGCAATCTCGGTCACCGAGGTGGTGACCTGCACCGACGAACGCTGGGCCTGGGAGACCAGGGCGGTCAGCTCGGTCATCATGTCGTTGAAGCCGGTCTCGACGGCGCCGAACTCGTCCTTGCGCTCCAGGTTCAGGCGCTTGCTCAAATCACCGGTGCGCATGGTTTCGAGGATGTCGACGATGCGTTTCATCGGCGCCATGATCGCGCGCATCAGCAGCAGCCCGCACAGGCCGGCGGCAAGGATCGCGAGGAGCAGCGACACGCCCATACTGATTTTCGCGGCAGCTACGGCGTCATCGATGGCCGCAGTGGCTTTATCGGCCACCTGCTTGTTCTCGTTGATGATGTCATTGAGCTTCATGCGCCCTGCGGTCCAGGCCGGGGTCAGTTGCTCGTCGAACATTTTGACTGCCTCGGCTTCCTTGTTGGCCTGGTGCAGTTCCAGGACCTGGGCCAGCACCTGGTTGTACTTCTGGTGCAGGGCTTCGAAGGTGTCGAACTCGGTACGATCCTGGTCGATATTGATCGTATTGGCGTAACTGGCCATATGCTGCTCCAGCCGCGCCTCGAATGCCTTGTAATCCTGCTTATCGGCGTCGGAAATGCCCTGGTGCTCACGCAGCCCGATCAGTTCCTGGGTCTGCAGGTAGCTGTCGACCCAGGCGCTGCGGATCATCGAGCTGAAAAACACCCCCGGTACGGCGTCGTCGCGTACCGAGTTTTCGCTCGTTTCGATCTTCAGCAACCGTGAGTACGAGACCACAACCATCAGCAGCATGATGGCGATAATGACCGCAAAGCTCGCCAATATGCGTTGGCGCAAGGTCCAGTTCTTCACAGTATTTCCTCGAGGGCCGATCAAATGCCGGGGAGTATAGCTGAGGCCGTGCCATCATTTATCAATGGGTTGTGGGCCAAGTCTCAAGGAATACAAAAACACCCCGCAACCTGGATGGCGGCGGGGTGTTTTTCTGTACCGGGCGGGTCAGAGCGTGGCTTGGCGCACCTGTTTTTCCAGCTCGGTCTTCAGGCCCGGCTCCAGCTTGAGCTGGCGGGCCAGTTCGTCGAGGTAGGACTTCTCCATGAAGTTTTCCTCGTCCACCAGCATGACGCTGGCGATGTACATTTCGGCGGCCATTTCCGGGGTGCTGGCGGCGCGCGCTACATCGCTGGGGTCCAGGGGTTTGTTGAGCTCGGCATGCAGCCAGTGTTGCAGCTCCTGGTCGTTGTCCAGCTTGACGAACTCGCCTTCGATCAAGGCGCGCTCGCGCTCATCGACATGGCCATCGGCCTTGGCGGCGGCTACCAACGCCTTGAGAATGGCCTGGCTATGCAGTTCGACCTGGGCCGGTGGCAGGCGGTCGAGGGTCTGCGGCTCGCCTTTGGGCGCACCGGCCTGTTGTGCCTGCCAGTTGCCGTAGGCCTTGTAGGCGATCACGCCGAGCGCTGCGAGGCCGCCATAAGTGAGGGCTTTACCGCCAAAGTTGCGGGCTTTTTTGTTGCCCAGCAGCAGGCCCATGGCCCCGGCCGCCAACGCCCCACCACCTGCGCCGCCCAGCAGGCTGCCGAGCCCGCCACCGCCGAGCAGGCCGCCCAGGGCGCCTTTGTCATCACCTTTACGTTGACCGCCAGCCTTGTTTTGCAACATGTCCTGGCCGGACTTGAGCAACTGATCAAGCAATCCACGGGTATTCATTCATAGCCTCCAGAGACTTGGGTTCATAGGTTTAATAGGCCGTCAGCGTAAAACTAAGTGCCAATATTCCTGGATATAGAGTGCTTCCAGATGTAACTCAACTGCGATGGTTTTGGGTCGGTGTGTATATCCATTGCTGCGGTCTGGGCCGCTATTGGTTCCGCTCTTACAGCGGGTCACTTTTGGAAAAGAGCCCCAAAAGTAACCAAAAGGGCTCCTGCCCCACCACTCGGCACCTCGCCCAGGCTCGGTGTGCCCGTCATCCGACATTGATTTGGGGGGCCGCCTCAGATCTAAAGCAAAGCGAGGCGGCCTGACAGCCGACCTGGTTATCGAAGCGTGCGCGTACCCCTGTAGGAGCGGGCTTGCCCGCGATGACGGCAGGTCTGCCAACAGATTCATCGACTGATACACCGCCATCGCGGGCAAGCCCGCTCCTACAGGGGAATGCAGCTTCGCGCTCTATCTCTGCTGTTGCTGTTGCTCTGTTTTTGATCTGGCTTTTGATCTCAGGCGCCCCGTTAAACCACGATGGCCGCAGGCAGGTATTGCGCAGTGGGCACCCCGGCATGGATGCCGGGGTAGCCGCGACACGGCCATG
>NZ_JAAQWN010000011.1 GCF_012985465.1 Pseudomonas sp. WS 5079 | reverse complement strand
GATTCCCCTGTAGGAGCTGGCTTGCCTGCGATGACGCCCGAAAGAACACATCAGAGTATCTGGTATTCATTCGTCATCGTTAACGACCATCGCAGGCAAGCCAGCTCCTACAGGGGTACGCGTACGCTTCGATGATCAGGTCGGCTGTCAGGCCGCCTCGCTTAGCTTGTGAAGGCGCCCCGTTAAACCACGCTGGCCGTCATCCGATATTGATTTGGGGGTAACCCGGCAGGACGCCGGGTTAGCCGCGCTGGGCCAGGGATGGCCCATCGCGGCGGCCCCCCAAATCAATGTCGGATGACGGGCACACCGAGCCTAGGCGAGGTACCGAGTGGTGGGGCAAGAGCCCTTTTGGTTACTTTTGGCTGGGCCGGCACTCCGGGCTCTTTTCCAAAAGTGACCCGCCGTAAGGGTGGAACCAATAGCCGCCATGACCGCAGCAACGGATATGCACCCAAAAACCCAGCCCCACATCAGGCCGCCTGGATCTCGCGCTTGAGGCTATCCATGTCGATCACAAAGCGATACTTCACATCACCCTTGAGCATGCGCTCATAGGATTCGTTGATGGCCTGGATATCAATCATCTCAATCTGCGAAACGATCCCGTGCCGGGCGCAGAAGTCCAGCATGTCCTGGGTCTCCTGGATGCCGCCAATCAATGACCCCGCCAGGCTGCGGCGCTTGAAGATCAGGTTGAACACCGAGGGCGATGGGTGCGGGCTGTCCGGCGCGCCCACCAGGGTCATGGTGCCGTCGCGCTTGAGCAGGTTGAGGAACACATCCAGGTCGTGGGGCGCGGCCACGGTGTTGAGGATGAAGTCCAGGCTGTTGGCGACCTTGGCCATTTCGTCGGGGTTCTTCGACACCACCACTTCGTCGGCCCCCAGGCGCAGGCCGTCTTCGCGTTTGTTGGGCGAGGTGGTGAACAACACCACATGTGCGCCCATGGCATGGGCGATCTTCACCGCCATATGGCCCAGGCCGCCAAGGCCGACCACGCCGACTTTCTGCCCAGGGCCGACCTTCCAGTGGTGCAGCGGCGAATAGGTGGTGATGCCGGCACACAACAGCGGTGCCACGGCCGCCAATTGCGCCTCGTCGTGGGAGATGCGCAGGACGAACTGCTCCTTGACCACGATGTTGTCCGAATAGCCGCCAAAGGTGTTTTCGCCGCCAAACACCGGACCGTTGTAAGTGCCGGTAAAACCGTTCTCGCAGTACTGCTCCTCGCCTTCGGCGCAGGATTCACAGTGCTGGCAGCTGTCGACCATGCAGCCGACGCCGGCCAGGTCGCCGACCTTGAAGCGGCTGACATTGGCTCCCACCGCCGTCACCCGGCCGACGATTTCATGGCCCGGCACCGACGGATAGAGCGTGTTGTGCCACTCATTGCGCACGGTGTGCAGGTCGGAGTGGCAGACCCCGCAATAGAGGATATCGATCTGTACATCGTCGGCCCCGGGGGCGCGGCGCTCGAAGGTATAGGGCTTGAGGGCATCCTTGGCGTCACGGGCGGCGTAGCTGTAAGTCTTGGCCATTGCGGTCACCTCTTTGCGTCGACATTGAAGGTCAGTTGACCAGCATAGCCGCCCAAGCGTTCAACCGAAGTAAATCAGCGGTAGTTCAAACAAACACAGACCCTCTGTGGGAGCGGGCTTGTCGGATCGCCGCGAAGACGTCGGCCCAGCAAACATTGATGTTGACTGACCCACCGCTTTCGCGAGCAAGCCCGCTCCCACACAAGCCCACACACAAGGCCACGGTCAGTGAACCATCGCCCGGGTCACCAAAAAGCTCAGCAGTTGCGGCTCGTCATCCAGCTCAATGGCCTGCACCGGGCGCGGCAGGTTATCCAGTACGCTGCGCCAGAACGCCTGGGACACCTCGTCCTGGTCATAGAAGCGCACCAGCCAGTCGGCCTCGCCGCTGGTCAATACCTGGGTGGCCAGTGCTCGGCCTATGCCCTTGCGCCGATAGCGTTTCAAGATAAACAGGTCAGCCAGTTCCAGCGCGTTGATCCCCGGCAGTTCGCTGCGCTCGATCAGCAGGAATCCGGCGATGTAACCATCCACCAGCAGTAGATTGGCGCTCCATTGCGGGTCTTGCCAGTAGCGCGACAGGTGTTCTTCATGGATGTAGAAGCGGCCGTCCTGTTCGACGTCCTCTTGCTCCCAATCCGAGGATTCATAGGCATAGAACTGGTAGAGATTGCAGATCAGTTCGGCCTGTTCAGGGCCGGTCTGGATCAGTTCGACAGTGGTGTCACTCATGGCGGGGCTCACGCGGGCGGGGCGCCACAGTAGCGAAGGGTGGCGCCCCAGGCAAGCCGCTAGGCCTGCTGCTTGAGCAAGGGCTGCGCGCCCAACCACTGTCCCAGTTCGCGATGCACCTGCGGCGCCAGCAGTTGCCGGTCGGCCATCCATTGGTCGTTGAACACGGTGTCGAGGTACTTTTCGCCGCCATCGCACACCAGTGCCACGATCACGCTGTGGGCCGGCGCGTGCCGCGCCTCGCGCAGGGCCTGGTAGACCACTCCACCTGCCGAGCCGCCAAGCAGCAGGCCGTAATGCCGTGCCAGGTAGCGCGCGGTTTCAAAGGCCTGGGCATCACTGACGGTGAGGCCTTTATCAATCAGTTCGTAGTCGACCACGGCACCGATTTCCGCGCCCTCCGGGGTGCCGGTGCCGGACTGGTGATACGGCGCCCCGGGGCCGCCGAAGATCACCGAGCCGCAGGGCTCGACACCGATCACTTGCAGGCCGTGGGCATGGCGTTTCAACGCACGCGCGGTGCCGCACAGTGAGCCGCCGGTGCCCACGGCGCCCACCAGGTAGTGGATTTCAGCGCCGAGCACCGCACGCAGTTCCGCGGCCAGTTGCGTGTAGCCGTTGGCATTGGCCGGGTTGTGATGCTGGCGGGTCCAGTAGGCGCCCTGCTCCGTGGCGATACGCTCGGCGGTGGCATCGCGGTCGGCGGTGGCCAGCCCGCTACCGGGGTCGCCGACCCGCACCAGTTGCGCACCAAAGGCTTGCATCGCCCGCAGTTTGTCGGGGCTGGCGTGTTCGTCAACCACGGCGGTGAAGCGATAGCCGCGCTCGGCGGCCAGCAGCGCCAGGCCCAACCCGGTGTTGCCTGAGGTCGACTCGACAATCCGCCCACCCGGCTTGAGCTGCCCGCTGGCCTGCGCCTCGTCGAGCATTTGCCGGGCCATGCGGATCTTGGCGGTACCGGTGGGGTTGAATTGTTCCAGCTTGAGCAGCACGCAGCTGCCGTTTTCGGTGACGCACAATTTGAGCAGCGGCGTATCGCCGATCAGTTCGGACAGGCAACTCTTGATCATGACAACCTCTGGGCAGTATGAAAAACCGGCTCGGCGCTTACCCGGCCAGGGCCGCGACGGCGCGTTGCAGGCTGGCGAGAAACGCCTGGTTTTGTTGGGCCAGGCCCAGGGACACGCGGATAAAACCGGTGTACCCCGGCTCGCGCCAGGCCTTGACGATGATCCCGTCCTTGAGCAGTTCGTCGACCACTTCCAGGGCGTTGCAGGCGGTGTCGATAAACAGGAAATTGGCCTGGGACGGCGCCACGCGAAACCCCGCCGCCTGCAACCCTTCGGTCAGCCGCTGGCGCTCGATGGCGACAAATTCTCGACTGCGCGCCACGTGTTCCTGATCGAGCCAGGCGGCCTTGGCGGCCTCCTGGGCCGGTTGATTGACGTTGTATGGCGTGCGCACCCGGTGCAGCGCATCGATCAGGCTTTGGTGCGAGGCAATGCCATAGCCGATCCGCAGCCCCGCCAGCCCATACGCCTTGGAGAATGTGCGCAGGACGATCCACGGTCGCGACTGCGCACCGAGGATCGCCAGGGCATCGGCGCCCTGCTCGACGAATTCGAAGTACGCCTCGTCGATCACCAACAAGGTGTCGGGATGGGCGGCGGCGATCAGTGCCGTCAGCTCAGCGCTGGACAGTGCGGTGCCCACCGGGTTGCAGGGGGTGCTCAGCATCAACAGCTTCGCCGGTTCCTTGAGGGCCGTGGCCCAGGCGTGCAGGTTGAAGCTGAAATCCGGGTTGAGCGGCACCTTGTCCAGCATCGCGCCCATCATCAACGGCAGGCTTTCATGCAAGCTGAAGCAGGGTTGCTGGGTGACCACCCGGTCCTGGGGATCGAGCAGCGCCAGGCACAACAGCTCGAGGATATTTTCCGAGCCATTGCCGAGGATGATCCTGGCCGGATCCACATCCAACTGCCCGCCGATCAGGTGGCGCAACGCCCGGCCAGTGGGGTCGGGGTAGCGCTCCAGCCCTGCCCCGCCCTGGCGTGCGAGCATGGCCGCGGCAGCCGGCGACATGCCCAGCGGGTTTTCGCAGTTGGACAGCTTCGTCACCATTGGCGTACCCATCTGGCGTGGGTCGGCGCCCGGGTCATACAGGGGCAAGCGCCGCACACTGGGCCGCACCAGCGCCGCGATGCGCTGTGCGGGGTTGTCTTGATGCATGGAACACCTCCTAGTCATGACAGTGCGATAGCGCCCGCGCGATCCAGCGCGTTGAGTTGGCGTTCAAACGAAACAATCAGCAGCAACGCCGTGGCCGCCAGGCCTATCGCCAAACCGGCCCACACGCCAAAGATCCCGTAGGGGCTGACAATGCCCAGTAACCAGGCAGCGGGCAGCCCCACCAACCAGTAGCCGAACAGGGAAATGCGCAGTGGCCCCGCCGTATCGCCGATGCCGCGCAGGATGCCGTTGCCGATGTTCTGGCTGGCGTCGAACACCTGCAGGACGATGGCGATCAACAAACCGGTGGTCGCCAGACGCACCGCATCCAGGTTGTTGGCGTGTTCGGTACTGATGAACAGGCCGATCACCTGTTCGGGCAGCAGTGCGTAGGGAATGGCAAACAGCAGCATGACTAGCAGCCCCAGCCCCAGACCCAGGCGCCCCAGCTGCCGCGCGCGTTGATACTGCCCGGTGCCGCAGGCGTCGCTGATGTGGATCGAGGCGGCATGGGAGATACCCGCCGAAAACATGAACACGATGTAGATGATCTGGTTGAGCACGGTCTGCGCCGCCAGCGCTTCCATGCCCAGGGTGCCGATCAGCAGGGTCAGCACACTGAAGAACCCGGCCTCGCTGGCATAGGTCCCGGCAATCGGCAGCCCGAGCTTCCACACCGCCTTGATCGCCGCCGGCGAAAAACTCAGGTGCGAAAGCTTGAAGTAACCGGCCAGGCGCCGATGGGTCAGTACCACCGCGAAGAACATCAGGAACGACAGCAGGAACACCACGGCGCTGGTGATCGCCACCCCCGCCAGCCCGTAGGCCGGGACGCCGAACTTGCCGAACACCAGCACGTAGTTCAGCGCCGCCGTGAGGAAGATCGACACCAGGGTGATCGCCAGCAACGGCCCGGGGAATTTCAGGCCCACGGTAAAGTGGCGCAGCGCCTGAAACCACAGGCAAGGCAGCAGGCCGGGAGCAATGATCAGCAGGAAATCCATGGCATTGGCTACCACGCTGGCATCCTGGCCCAGCCAGGTCAGCGGCTGGCGCAACCCCAGCAACACCCCCATAAACACCAGGCCACTGACGGTCGCCCAGAACAGCCCCGCCACCAACAGCGCCCGCACCCGGGCTTCATCGCCCTGGGCATTGGCCTGGGCCACCAGGTTGCTGACGCCGGTGACCAGGCCGGTGCCGGTGGTGCGCAACTGGTTGAACAGCGCGATGGCCAGGCCACCGGCGGCCAGCTCCTTGGCACCCAGCATGCCGAGCACCACGATGTCGATGGTGGTCAGGGCCACGTAGGCCAGGTTGGTCAGGATCAGCGGCAACGCCAGCAACAGCAGGGCCCGGCTGTCGGCGCGCCAGGCGCCGGGTTGTGCGGCAGTCAGGCCGACCATAGTTGGACCCTCTGCCCACGGTTCTGCGCCAGGGCGCGGTCGGCCATCAGGCGGCCGAGGGCGACGTCAGTCACCACCATGCCGCTGTTGTAGGCGAACACCACATCGCTTGGATCGCGACGTGCGGGCGCCAGGCCCAGGAGAATGTCCGGCAGTTCGGCGTCTACCTCGGGCAGGCTGCCGTCGGCGGCGGCCAGGTCGGCGCTGGTGACTTGCATCTGCGCGGTGTCGGTGGCGATTAGGTAATCGGCGCCGTGCAGCACGTCGGCGTCGATGCCATAGCCGACCAGCACCGCCACGGCGCCCGGCTTGAGCCACGCCCGCTGCACTTGCTGGCGTGCCGAAAGCCCGGCCACGCCAAGGATGATATCGGCCTCGCCCGCCGCCGCCGGCAGGTCATCGACCACGATCACCTCGCGCAGCGGGTAGTGTTTGCGCAGGGTGTCCTGCACCGCGCGCAGGCCCTCGGCGTAGTGCCCGTAGACATACAAACGCTCCAGGTCCGGCATGGCCGCGAGCAACATGGGCAACGCCACCTGGCCCTGCACGCCGGTACCGACCACCAGGGCACTGCGGGCATCCGGGCAGGCGGCCCGGGCCATCAGCGCCGAGGTGGCCGAGGTGCGCAGCGGGCCGAGCTTGACCACGTCCATCAAGGCAATCGGGCGGCCGGTGCGGTCATCACACAGGAAGATAAACGAGTGGAACTGATAGGCGTCGCGAGCGCGCTGCGGGTCATGCTCGTAGACCACCTTGAAGCCCACGGTGTGGCTGGCGCCATCGCGGCCGACCATCGAGTAGCTGATGGAGTGGCGGTCCGCAGGTTCGACAATGGTCTTGAGCGGGTTCTGCGAGTCGCCGCTGCGCAAGGCCTTGTACGCCTGCTCGACCACCTGCAGCACTTCACGGTAACTCACCCCCAGGTCTTCGAGCGCAGCCTGGGGCAGCACCCATAGGTCGGCGGGGGCTGCGGGTTTATTCAAACTGTTCACTCGGGGCTCCTTGTTGAATGCGCTCAAGCCAGGCTGTCCAGCTTCCAGCGCAGGTAGGGGTTACGCAGCTCCAGCACCACTTTGTGTGGCAATGGCGCTTCGTGAAACGGCGACTCGTTGGAATCCATCTGATAGCCGGCGGTATTGAGGTAGATAAGCAAGTCACCCGCCTGGATCGGGTAGTCGAAGGCGACTTTGCGCCAGGTCAGCATGTCCGACTCCAGGCAGGTGGACCCGCCAATACACGCGACAAACGGCGACCGCGGCCGTGGCGAGGCCGGCACCAGCAGCGGGTCGGGCAAGAATTCGCTGTTGAACCACTGCTCGGAGAGGTTGAAGCTGCTGCCCTGCACGGTGACCTGGGCATAGCCGTCGCAGGCCGTGCGGTCCTTGACGCCCTGCACGCGGAACACGCTGATACCGGCCTGGTCGAGCAAGGCGCGGCCGGGTTCGATGATCAGCCGCACGCCCTGTTCGATGACCTTTTGCGCCAGGCTCAGGCCGGGGCCCACGGGCGTGGCGAGGACATCGTCAAGGGCCTCGGCGCCGGCGCGTGGCGCACCATAGGGATAGAAGCCGGCGAAGCCCTTGTCGCTGTGGTAGCGCTCGGCGCAGTCCTCGGCCATAAACGCCTGCCACTGCGCCGGGTCGACATAGCGCACGGCAAAGCCACCGCCCAGGTTGACCGTGCGGCAGTCGTCCAGCTCACTGGCCTGGCACAGGTCGACCAAGTGGCTGGCGACGTGCGCACGCTGCGCGGTGTCGTAGCCACCAAGGTGAAAGGAAAAGCCTTGCAGATCCAGGTTCGCCACATGCTTGCGGCAAAACACCAGGGCCTGGTCACACTCCCGTGGATTAAGGCCGAAGCGGCTGTGGAGCTGGCTGGCAGGGCAATAGCGCAACAACAGGCGCGCCCGTTGGCGCAGGGATAACGCCAATTGCTGGATACGCAGCAACTCCTCCAGCGAATCCACCGCCAGCAGGCACTGGTGACTCAAACTCAACCCAAGCAATTGATCGCTTTTACGCGGCCCGGACACGCCGATCTCACGGCCGGCCACCCCGCCCGCCAGGGCCTTTTGCAGCTCGCCGACGCTGGCCACATCCAAGCCAATCGCACATTGCGCGCAGGCCTGGGTAAAGCAGTTGGCCTTGTTGGCCTTTTTGGCAAACAGCAGGCTGCCGCGCACCTGGGCCTGGGTAAAGCTGTGCTGGAAGGCTTCGACATTGGCGTGAAATACCTGCGGGCACAGCAAGTGCAGCGGCGAGCCAAGGCCATCGACCAACTCGGTCAAGGTACCCGCGTGCCGCTCAAGCAGGCGCTCGACCCACAGGTGGCGCAGGCCGGGCAATGAGCTGGAATACGTCATGGTTCTAGAACTCGAACTTGGCCGACAGGAATACTTCGCGCTCGCGCCCCACATCCAGCCCGCCCTGGTAATAGGCGCTGGCGTAGTAGTACTTGTTGGTCAGGTTCTTGCCGTGCAGGCGGTAGATCACCGGGGTATCCGCCAGTTTCGAGCGGTAGCTGATACCGGCGTCGAGCAAGGTGTAGCTGGGGATGTAGCCGCTGTTCTGCGCATCCACCGGGCGGCTGCCGACGTAGCTGACGGTGCTGTCCAACGACAGGCCGGGCACAGCGGCCACGGTGTACAAGGCACCGACCGCGCCTTTCCACTTGGGCACGCTTTCGGTGCGTTTGCCGTCCACGGTGACGTCATCCACATCTTCCATGCGCGTGGCCAGGTAGGCGGCGTTGGCGCTGAGGGTCAGGGCGTCGGTGACGCGATTGGACAGGGTCAGCTCGGCGCCACGGTGGTGGAATTCACCGTTGCTCACATAAGTGTTGCTGGTGTTCAGGTAACTGGCCTTGCGCCGGATATCGAACACCGCCAGGCCCAGGTTCAGGCGATCATTGAGGTCCAGCTTCAGGCCCACCTCGTATTGCTGGGACTCGATGGCGTCGGTGGGCTGGTTGGCGTTGGTCGCGTTATAGGGGGCGTAGTCACCTTTTTCAAAGCCTTTGGAGTAGCTGACGTAAGTCATCACGCTGTCCCAGGGCCGGTAGATCAGCGCAGCGCTGGGCACGAATACGTTATGGCTTTGCGAAGGTGCGATGGCCGAGAGTTGATCCGCGCGGTACCAGATATAACGCCCGCCGAGCATCACCTGGAATTGCTCGGTGAGGGAAATCAGGTCGCTGGCAAAGACCGAGGTTTCCTTGATGGAAGACACAAAATCGGTGGGCCGTTCCGGGCCGAAATGCCACTTGGGCGGATTGACCGGGTGGCGGATATTGCCCACCGATACATCACCGATGCCGATGCCGGGAGTGCCGCTGTCCACCGAATCCCAGAACGGGCTGACGTCCTTGAACTGCTTGTAGCCGGTGCCGAAGAACACGTCGTGATAGATGTTGCCGGTGGCGAATTTGCCGGCCAGGTACGACTGCAGCGACCAGGTGCTGAACACTTCGCCACGGGACACGTAAAAGTCGGCCGAGCCGATATCGCCGTTGGGCTTGATCCCGAACAGGTCGTTATAGCCGCCGTGGCGCTCGACCCGCGAGTAGTTGCCCTGGGTCACGGAGGTCCAGTTGTCGTCCAGTTCGTACTCGAACTTGGCGTCGAGGTTAGCGCCTTCGGTCTGGTGGCGGAACCAGGAGCCGGTCAACAGATCGCGGCGATTGACCTTGGGCGGCAGCACATAGCTGGACGGGTCCAGCGGGTTGGCGCGACCACTCTGGTCGGCACGCAGCAACGGGTCGGAGACCGTGGACTTGCGCGACCAGTCGGCATTCAGTTGCAACAACGCGCGGTCGCTCAGACGCAAGTCGGTGGCCAGGCCGATAAACTTGCGCTCCATGTCGCGGGCATGGTCGAAGTCGCCGTTTTTCTCGTAGCCGGCATTCAGGCGATAACCAAAGGCGCCATCGTTGAACGAGTCGCTGGTATCAATCGCCACGTAGCGGCCGAGCAACGAGGAGCCTTGCACGCTGACATTGAGCAGCGGCTCCAGGGTCGGGCGCTTGAGGATGTAGTTGATGGTGCCGCCCGGTGAATTGAAACCGTAGAGGAAACCCGACGGGCCCTTGAGCACGTCGATGCGCTCGACGTTTTCCAGGGGCACGTCGTGGTGCGGGGCCAGGGTCAGGCCATCGCGGCGGATGGTGTTGAAGTTGTCCATGGCAAAGCCGCGCAGGCGGAAGTTGTCAAAGCCGCTGCCGCCCGACGAACTGAGCACCGAAGGGTCGAGGCTCAGCACATCCACGGCGGTGCGTGCGGAGCTGTCGACGATGGTCTTGCTGGAGTAGCTCTGGATGGCCAGGGGGATCTCCATGGCATCCTTGGCGCCGAAGCCACCGGCGTTGACTTCCAGGGCCTTGTTCAGCGGCGCACTGACCCGCGTGGCTTCAAGCTCGGTGACCGACTCTTCACGTTCCAGCGCCGCGACGGCGGGCAAGCCGGTGAGCGAGGACATCAGGCCTACTGCCAACAACGTCGAAAACCCTGGAGCTACACCGTGCAACTGGTTCATCTGCAATCCCTTGAGCCGAAAAAAAACGTATCGACCTCAAGCCCGGCAACACTTGAGAATCGATCTCAAGGGATACAATATAACGTTTCTTTTAACCTGACAATCGCACGATCATTCAATACCCGCTCTCACGTGGCACTTAATGTCAGGCTTCGATCACCTGAGATGACTGCCATGCCCTCCTACACCGCCATCAACTTTGCGCAAAAATACAGCCTGTTCAGCGAGCAATGGACACCCAAGGTCATCGCGCAGATGAACGACTACCAATTCAAGGTGGTGAAGATCGAGGGGGATTTTATCTGGCACAGCCACGCGGACACCGACGAGACCTTTATCGTCCTCGAAGGCGCGCTGCGCATTGATTTTCGCGATGGCGCGGTACAGATCGGCACCGGCGAGATGTTTGTGGTGCCCAGGGGCGTCGAGCACAAACCGTATGCCGACGGCGAGGTGAAGTTGCTGCTGGTCGAACCCTGCGGCGTGTTGAACACCGGCAATCAGGGCGGCGAGCGGACCCAGCAGAATGATGTGTGGATCTAGATCACCACGTTGCGGATAAAGCGCACCGCCACTGGGCCCTCATTGCGATAGGCATGGGGCTGGTGGCTGGGAAACATAAAGAACTCGCCGGCGGCGATGGTGGTTTCGACGTCATCCACTACCAGGGTCAGGCTGCCCTCGAACACGAACAACTGCTCGCTCCAGCCTTCCAGGTCTGGGTCCGGGCAATAGCGATCGCCCGGTTCCAGGCGCCATTCCCATAGCTCCACCTCACGCCGGGCGGTGGCCTTGGCCAGCAATACGGCCTTGCTGCCATCGATCTCACCGGCCCAGGCCAGTTCGTTGATGCGGCTGTGGTCACGGGCGTCGGGGGCCTGGATCAGGTCGCTGAAGGCCACGTCCAGGGCTTCGGCCACGCGGTCGAGGGTGGACAGGCTGACGTTCTTTTCACCCGCCTCGATGGCCACCAGCATGCGCCGGCTGACCCCGGACTTTTCTGCCAGGGCTGTCTGGCTCAGTTCGGCGGCGTGGCGCAGGCGTCGAACGTTCTGGCTGACGTGCTGCAGGACCGAGGCCCGTTGCGGATTTTCTTTGTGCACTATATTGCTCACTTGGTGGGGTTGCGCAGTATACTGCCCAGCTGCGGCGCATTGTGCGTTCCGCGCCCTTCCTGTGCAAGACCAGAGCCGCCATGACCACCTCGACCGCCTCCCCATTGTTTTCCCGCTTCAGCAAAGCCGAATGCGTGCTGGTGCTGATCACCATGATCTGGGGCGGCACGTTTATCCTGGTGCAACATGCCATGACCGTCAGCGGGCCGATGTTCTTCGTCGGCTTGCGCTTTGCCGCGGCGGCACTGGTGGTCGGCTTGTTTTCCCTGCGCAACCTGTGTGGCCTGACACGTTTTGAGCTCAAGGCCGGCGTGTTTATCGGCACCGCGATCATGTTTGGCTACGGCCTGCAAACCATTGGCCTGCAGACCATCCTCAGCAGCCAGTCGGCGTTTATCACCGCGCTCTACGTGCCCTTTGTACCGCTGCTGCAATGGCTGGTGCTGGGACGGCGCCCGGGGTTGATGCCGAGCATTGGCATCATGCTGGCCTTCGCCGGCCTGATGCTTTTGACCGGACCGGCCGGCGCATCGTTGAATTTCAGCCCCGGCGAAATCGCCACCTTGATCGGTGCTATCGCAATTGCCGCCGAAATCATCCTGATCAGCGCCTATGCCGGCCAGGTGGATGTGCGCCGGGTGACCGTGGTGCAACTGGCCACCGCCTCGTTGCTGTCGTTCCTGCTGGTAGTGCCCACGGGCGAGGCATTGCCGGACTTTTCCTGGGTACTGCTGTTCAGCGCCGTGGGCCTGGGCCTGACCAGCGCGGTGATTCAACTGGCGATGAACTGGGCGCAGAAAAGCGTCTCGCCCACCCGCGCCACCCTGATCTATGCCGGTGAACCGGTGTGGGCCGGGATAATCGGGCGGATTGCCGGCGAGCGTTTCCCGCCGATTGCCATGCTCGGCGCGGTGTTGATTGTGGCGGCGGTGATTGTCAGCGAGATAAAGACGCGGGAGCAAAAGCCCGTTTCCCTATAGGAGCCGGCTCCTACAGCGCGACAGATAGGGGTTTTCGGTCCATCTTGTAGGATCCTGCCACAGGTTGCCGTTTGGTAATCCGGTTTCCGGCACGTATGATGCATCCCAAACCACCGCAGATTAGAAGCCTATGTCCCTGATAGTTCTACTGCTTCTGCCTTTCATCGGCAGCTGTCTGGCGGCCTTGCTGCCGCATAACGCACGTAATACTGAATCCCTGCTGGCCGGCCTTGTGGCTCTGGTCGGTACCGTACAAGTCGCCCTGCTCTACCCCCAGATCGCCGACGGTGGCGTGATCCGCGAAGAATTTTCCTGGCTGCCCAGCCTGGGCCTGGACTTTGTGTTGCGCATGGATGGCTTTGCCTGGCTGTTCTCGATGCTGGTACTGGGCATCGGTAGCCTGGTGTCTTTGTACGCCCGCTATTACATGTCGCCGGATGATCCGGTGCCGCGTTTCTTCGCGTTTTTTCTGGCGTTCATGGGCGCGATGCTCGGGTTGGTGATCTCCGGCAACCTGATCCAGATCGTGTTTTTCTGGGAACTGACCAGCCTGTTCTCGTTCCTGTTGATCGGCTATTGGCACCACCGCTCCGATGCGCGCCGGGGGGCCTATATGGCGCTGATGGTCACCGGTGCAGGCGGGTTGTGCCTGCTGGCGGGGGTCATGCTGCTCGGCCATGTCGTCGGCAGTTACGATCTGGACCAGGTGCTCGCCGCCGGTGACCAGATCCGTGCCCACTCCCTCTACCCCATCCTGCTGACGCTGATCCTGATCGGTGCCCTGAGCAAAAGCGCGCAATTCCCCTTCCACTTCTGGCTCCCCCACGCCATGGCCGCACCGACACCCGTGTCGGCCTACCTGCACTCGGCCACGATGGTGAAGGCCGGCGTGTTCCTGCTGGCCCGCCTGTGGCCCTCGTTGTCGGGCAGCGAAGAGTGGTTCTGGATGGTCGGCGGTGCCGGCGCCCTGACCCTGTTGCTCGGCGCGTATTGCGCGATGTTCCAGAACGATCTCAAGGGCCTGCTGGCCTACTCCACTATCAGTCACCTGGGCCTGATCACCCTGCTGCTGGGCCTCAACAGCCCGCTGGCCGCCGTCGCCGCCGTGTTCCATATCCTCAACCACGCTACGTTCAAGGCCTCGCTGTTCATGGCCGCGGGCATCATCGACCACGAAAGCGGCACCCGCGATATCCGCAAGCTCAGCGGCCTGGTGCGCCTGATCCCGTTTACCGCGACCCTGGCCATGGTCGCCAGCGCCTCCATGGCCGGGGTGCCGTTGCTCAACGGCTTCCTGTCCAAGGAAATGTTCTTCGCCGAGACGGTATTCATCTCCTCGACCCAGTGGGTGGAAATCGCCCTGCCGGTGATCGCGACCATCGCCGGCACCTTCAGCGTGGCCTATGCCTTGCGCTTCACCGTGGATGTGTTCTTCGGCCCGGCCGCCACCGACCTGCCGCACACGCCCCACGAACCGCCACGCTGGATGCGCGCACCGGTCGAGTTGCTGGTGTTTACCTGCCTGCTGGTGGGGATCTTCCCGGCCCAGGTGGTCGGTTCGATCCTCGCCGCTGCCGCCCTGCCGGTGGTCGGCGGCGTGTTGCCCCAGTACAGCCTGGCGATCTGGCACGGCTGGAACGCCCCGATGATCATGAGCCTGGTGGCCATGACCGGCGGCGTGGTCCTGTACCTGCTGCTGCGCAAGCAACTCAAGCGCGGACGCTTCAAGTACCCGCCGATCATCAGCTACTTCAACGGCAAGCGCATGTTCGAGCGCTGCCTGGTGGTGATGATGCGTGGCGTGCGCAAGGTCGAGAAACGCATCAGCACCAAGCGCCTGCAGACCCAATTGTTCCTGCTGGTGCTGGTGGCGGTGATCGCCGGGATGATCCCCATGTTGGGCACCAGCCTGAGCTGGGGCGACCGGCCGAAGATCCCTGGCTCCATCGTGTTCGTCACCCTGTGGCTGCTGGCGATTGCCTGCGCCCTGGGCGCCGCCTGGCAAGCCAAGTACCACCGGCTGGCGGCCCTGACCATGGTCAGCGTGTGCGGCCTGATGACCTGCGTGACTTTTGTCTGGTTCTCCGCGCCGGACCTGGCGCTGACGCAACTGGTGGTCGAGGTGGTGACGACGGTATTGATCCTGCTGGGCCTGCGCTGGCTGCCACGGCGGATCGAAGAGGTCTCGCCACTCCCCAGTTCGTTGCGCAAGGCGCGCATTCGCCGCTTGCGCGACTTGCTGCTGTCGACCGTGGTCGGTGGCGGCATGGCGCTGTTGTCCTATGCGATGCTCACCCGCCAGACCCCCAACGATATTTCCTCGTTCTACCTCAGCCGCGCCCTGCCTGAAGGCGGCGGCAGCAATGTGGTGAATGTGATGCTCGTGGACTTCCGGGGCTTCGATACCCTGGGCGAAATCACCGTGCTCGGCGCCGTGGCCTTGACGGTGTATGCGCTGCTACGGCGCTTCCGCCCGCCCAAGGAAAGCGAGCAACTGCCCGCGCAACAGCGGCTGTTGGCGCCGGACGTGGACACCGACCTGGTCAACCCACGCCAGGCCAGCGACACCGCCCTGGGCTTTATGATGGTGCCCGCGGTGCTGGTGCGCCTGCTGCTGCCGATTGCCCTGGTGGTGTCGTTCTACCTGTTCATGCGCGGCCACAATCAGCCGGGCGGCGGTTTTGTCGCCGGGCTGGTGATGTCGGTGGCGTTTATCCTGCAATACATGGTCGCCGGTACCCAGTGGGTCGAGGCGCAGATGAACCTGCGGCCGATGCGCTGGATGGGCTTCGGCCTGTTGTCGGCAACCTTGACCGGGCTTGGCGCGCTGTTCTTCGGCTACCCGTTCCTCACCACCAGCACCCTGCACCTCAGCTTGCCGGTGCTGGGCGACATCCATATCGCCAGCGCGCTGTTTTTTGACGTGGGTGTGTACGCCATGGTGGTCGGCTCGACCCTGCTGATGCTCACCGCCCTTGGCCACCAATCGGTGCGGGCCCATAAACCCGGCAACCAGGCGAAAGCCGCCGCCACGCCACCACAAGGAGCTGCTGCCTGATGGAAGAAGTCATCGCAATTGCCATTGGGGTCCTGGCGGCCTCCGGCGTCTGGCTGGTGCTGCGGCCACGGACGTTCCAGGTGGTGATGGGCCTGTGCCTGTTGTCCTATGGGGTCAACCTGTTCATCTTCAGCATGGGGAGCCTGTTTATCGGCAAGGAACCGATCATCAAGGACGGTGTGCCCCAGGACCTGCTCAATTACACCGATCCCCTGCCCCAGGCCCTGGTGCTGACGGCGATTGTGATCAGCTTCGCCATGACCGCGCTGTTCCTGGTGGTGCTGCTGGCGTCCCGGGGACTGACCGGCACTGACCATGTGGACGGCCGGGAGCCCAAGGAATGAGCTGGATGAACCAACTGATCATCGCGCCGATCCTGCTGCCGTTGCTGACCGCTGCGCTGATGATGATGCTGGGCGAGAAACACCGCCCGCTCAAGGCCAAGATCAACCTGCTGTCGAGCATGACCGGCCTGGGCATCGCGATGTTGATGCTGTACTGGACGCAACAAGGCGGCCCCGCCTCCATCGGCGTCTACCTGCCGGGCAACTGGCAGGTGCCGTTCGGCATCGTGCTGGTGGTGGATCAACTGTCGGCCCTGATGCTGGTGCTCACCGGGATCATCGGCGTCAGCGCCCTGCTGTTCGCCATGGCCCGCTGGGACCGCGCCGGCACCAGTTTCCATGCGCTGTTCCAGATCCAGTTGATGGGCCTCTACGGTGCCTTCCTCACCGCCGACCTGTTCAACCTGTTCGTGTTCTTCGAGGTGCTGCTGGCCGCGTCCTACGGCTTGATGTTGCACGGTTCGGGCCGGGCGCGGGTGTCGTCGGGGCTGCATTACATCTCGATCAACCTGCTGGCTTCGTCGCTGTTCCTGATTGGTGCGGCGCTGATCTACGGGGTCACCGGCACCCTGAATTTCGCTGACCTGGCGCTCAAGATCCCGCTGGTCCCGCAAGCCGATCGCGGCCTGCTGCATGCCGGCGCGGCGATCCTCGCCACCGCGTTCCTGGCCAAGGCCGGCATGTGGCCTTTGAACTTCTGGCTGGCGCCGGCCTACTCCTCGGCCAGCGCGCCGGTAGCGGCGATGTTTGCGATCATGACCAAGGTCGGCGTGTACACCGTGTTGCGCCTGTGGACCCTACTGTTTTCCGGGCAAGCCGGCGCCTCGGCGCTGTTTGGCGGCGACTGGCTGGTGTACGGCGGCATGGCCACCATCCTCTGCGCCGCCCTGGCGATGCTCGCCGCCCAGCGCCTGGAGCGCATGGCGAGCCTGAGCATCCTGGTCTCGGCGGGCATCCTGCTGTCGGCGGTAGGCTTCGCCCAGCCCAGCCTGACGGCCGGCGCGCTGTTCTATCTGGTCAGCTCGACCCTGGCGTTGAGCGCGCTGTTCCTGCTGGCCGAACTGGTCGAACGCTCGCGCTCGGCCAACGAGCTGCCCCTGGACGATGAAATCGAAGTGTTGCCACGGCCAGTCGAATCCCTGCACCCGCCCAAGGGCACCAACCTGGACGATGAGCAAAAGGCCGTGGTCGGCCAGGTCATCCCGTGGACCATGGCGTTCCTGGGCCTGAGCTTTATTGCCTGCGCCCTGCTGATCATCGGCATGCCGCCGCTGTCGGGGTTTATCGGCAAGCTCAGCCTGCTCAGCGCGCTGATCAACCCGCTGGGCCTGGGCCAGGCCGTGGATGCGCCGATTCGCCCGGCAGCCTGGGGCCTGGTGGCGTTGTTGATCTTCTCGGGCCTGGCCTCGCTGATCGCTTTTGCGCGCCTGGGCATCCAGCGCTTCTGGACCCCAGAAGAGCGGCCCTCGCCGCTGCTGCGCCGCTTTGAGTGCATCCCGATCTTCGTCTTGCTTGGCCTGGCGATTGGCCTGACCTTCAAGGCAGAAATGCTCATGCGCTTTACCCAGGACACTGCCGCCAGCCTGAACAACCCCGAGCACTACGTCATGGCCGTCATGGCCACGCGCCCGGTGCTCAGCCCGCAAGCCCAGGCCGCCGCCGTGGAGGTGCAGCCATGAAGCGCCTGTTCCCTGCCCCGTTACTGTCATTGGCGTTGTGGGTGCTGTGGCTGGTGCTGAACCTGTCGATCAGCCCCGGCAACCTGCTGCTGGGGGCGCTCCTGGGCCTGCTCGCGCCGCTGATGATGGCGCCGCTGCGCCCACTGCCGGTGCGTATCCGCCGCCCCGGGGTGATCATTGGCCTGTTCTTCCTGGTCGGGCGCGATGTGATCATCTCCAACCTGCACGTGGCGTGGGGCGTCTTGACCTGCGGTACACGGCCGCCGCGCTCGCGCTTTGTCAAAATCCCCCTGGACCTGCGTGACGCCAACGGCCTGGCGGTGCTGTCGATGATCACCAGCGTGACCCCCGGCACCGTGTGGTCGGAACTGGCCCTGGACCGCAGCATCCTGTTGCTGCACGTGTTCGACCTGGATGACGAAGCGCAGTTTATCGAGCACTTCAAGCAGGCCTACGAACGGCCCCTGATGGAGATCTTCGAATGAGTGCCCTGCTCGCCAATGCGATCCTGTTGAGCCTGTTCCTGTTTTCCCTGGCCATGGTCCTGACCCTGGTGCGCCTGTTCAAGGGCCCCTCGGCCCAGGACCGGGTCCTGGCCCTGGACTACCTGTATATCCTGGCGATGCTGATGATGCTGGTGCTGGGCATTCGCTATGCCAGTGATACCTACTTCGAGGCGGCGCTGCTGATTGCGCTGTTCGGCTTTGTCGGCTCGTTTGCCTTGGCCAAATTCCTGCTGCGTGGTGAGGTGATCGAATGATCAATGTCAGTGAACTGCCACTGTGGGTGGAAATTATCGTGGCGATCCTGCTGCTGCTCAGCAGCCTGTTTGCGTTGATTGGTGCGCTCGGGCTGTTGCGGATGAAGGATTTTTTCCAGCGCATGCACCCACCGGCGCTGGCTTCGACCCTCGGCGCGTGGTGCGTGGCGCTGGCGTCGATTATCTACTTCTCGACCCTCAAGTCCGGGCCGGTGCTGCATGGCTGGTTGATCCCGATTTTGCTGTCGATCACCGTGCCGGTAACCACCCTGTTGCTGGCGCGCACGTCGTTGTTTCGCAAGCGCATGGCGGGGGAAAATGTACCGGCCGAGGTCAGCAGCCGCAGGGCTGACAGCGGTAGCTGATCCCTCTGAATGTACGCGGTAAACAATGTGGGAGCGGGCTTGCTCGCGAAAGCCGTGGGTCAGTCAACATCAATGTTTGCTGGGTCGACGTCTTCGCGGCGATGCGGCGATCCGACAAGCCCGCTCCCACATTTGGCCCTGCATACCGTCAGTCAGGTCCAGGCGACGACCAGCAACCCCGTCCCCAACACCAGGCACAGTGGCGAATAGAAAAACGTATCCAACCGCGCGAACCGTGACCCGCCGACTTTCTTGAAAAACCCCACCAGCTCCGAATCACCAATCGCCCGCCCAAACATGATCAGGGCAATCGCGCTGATCCCCCATTGCAGGGCCTGATGCCCCACCGGCTGGAAGAACAGCCCCGCCCGCAGGCACACCAACACGGCAATCAGCACCAGCCCCACGGCCACCAGGAACGTACCCAGCGCCGACGCCTTGAACGCCGGCCGTGGCCCGCTGGCGAATTCGCCGGGCAGTTGCGGGATCGCTACGCTGCTGCCCAGCTTGCCGCCTGCGGCCCAGTACACATGGATCATGCTGATAAACGCAAATACCCCGACGACCCACCTCGCAATGACAAAGCTCATGGTTGGATACCCCTGGAAAAGTGCGAAAGAGGATAGTCCTTTTCAGATTTTTTGCAGGCATTTAGTCGTCTGGTGATAAAGTGCCGCCCCATGAAACTCGCCCGTGCCGACCGCTCGTTGATTGCCTGGATGCTCTATGGCTGCGTCCTGTTCAACGTGTTCGCCTGCAGTATTGGCCATGGGCAAATGGTCGGCATGCAGCTCAACGGCATTGGCGGCCAGTTCTGTACCGTAGACCCCCGCACCCAGGCGCCAGCCCCCGTAAACACCGGCGATCAGTCGCTGCCCACGCTGTCCAAGGCCTTCGGTTGCCCGCTGTGCTCCACCGGCGGCATGGGCCCGGCGCTCAACTCCAGCCTTAACGTTGCGGTACTGCCCCAGCCTCACGCACCACCGCCGGCGGTGGTACTCACCGCTGACATTCCCACCCGCTTCACCTGGCCTGCGGCTAATCCGCGCGCCCCGCCTACCTACGCCTGATACCTGCGCTTTTTGATCCGCACACCGCGCGGCTTCCCCAGGGAAGCGCGGGCGGCTGTGCGTTGCTTTCAAGCCCTGCTTTTCAGGATTTATCGATGAAACATTTACCTCTATTGGCGGGCCTGTTCGGCTGCCTGCCTTTTTGCGCCTGGGCCCTTGAGCTGGCCCCCACCACCATCGACGGCGCCGCCGCCAACGAGCCGGGCCTGGCCCTGGACCAATTCAGCGGCATGGCCTCGCGCCTGGGCCTGAGCGTGCGGGAAACCCCGGCCTCGGTCAGCATCGCCGACCGCCACGATATCGAGCGCCGTGGCGCCAAGACCTTCCAGGATGCGGCCAACACCCTGCCCGGGGTCAACGCCAGTGCGCCGCCGGGGTTTGGCGGGTTTATTTCCTATCGGGGCTTTACTAGCAGCCAGATCACCCAGATGTTCAATGGCATCAACGTCGCCGGTGGCCTGGCACGGCCCGTGGACGCATGGATTTATGACCGGGTGGAGCTGGTGGGCGGTCCCTCCTCGTTGATCAACGGCGCCGGCTCCGTGGGCGGCTCGCTGAACTACGTGACCAAGCTGGCCACCCGCGAGGAGCAGGCCGTCGAAGGCCAGATCAACTACGGCAGCTACGACACCACCGGCATCGCCCTGGGCCTCAACCACGCCCTGACCGAGCCCGGTGCCGAGGTCCAGCACTACGCGCGCCTGGATGTCAGCCGCAACACCAACCATACCCATATCGACCGCCAGCAACGCGATGCCTGGAGCGTGGCCTTTTCCCTGCTCAGCGACCTCACGCCCAACCTGTCCCATACCCTGGCCCTGGAGTACCAGGACGAACACGAGGACAGCCCATACTGGGGCACCCCGGTGCTCAATCCCAAGGCCGGCGAGCTGAAAATCGACAGGCACAACCGCTTCAACAACTACAACGTCGCCGATGGCCGCTACGAACAACGCACGATCTGGGCCCGGTCGATCATCGATTACCGGATCAACGACAGCACCACCCTGCGCAACACCCTCTATCACCTGGACAGCCAGCGCGACTACCGCAACCTGGAGACCTACCAGTACAACGCCGATAACAGCCTGGTGAACCGTTCGACGGCCTATCAGGTGCGCCATCAGGGCGAGCAGGACGGCAACCAGTTCGAGCTGCGCCATGACAGCAGCGTGTTCGGCCTGGCCAGCACCTGGTCCGGCGGTTTCGAATACAAGGTCAACAGCACCACCGCCAGCCCGCTGAACGTGTCGGCCAAGAACGCAGTGGACCCCAACCACTACGATCCGGGGCATTTCTACGACCTGCCAGGCACCAAGCCGGGATTTATCAAGGACAAGACCACCGAAGTGACGACCAAGGCGCTGTTTGTCGAGAACCGCCTGGGCCTGACCGACAAGCTGTCGCTGCTGAGCGGCCTGCGTTATGACGCCATCGACCTGGACGTGACCAGCCACCGCGACAACCTGGGTAACGTCAAGCGCCGTTGGGAGCCGGTGACCGGGCGCGTGGGCCTGACCTATCAGTTCATCCCGGCGGCCAATGTCTATGTGCAATACAGCACCGCAGCCGAACAGCCCACCAGCACCACCCAGGTGTTTGATGTCTCCACCGGCAAGCAATGGGAAGTGGGCAGCAAGTTCGATTACCTGGACGGGCGCGGTTCAGCCACCGTGGCCGCCTACCACATCGAGCGCAAGGACTTTGCCGTGACCGACCCACAAGACCCCACCCGCAGTATTGCGGTGGGTGCGCAGTCGTCCAAGGGCATCGAGCTGGCCAGCTCGTTGCGCATTACCCCCAGGCTGTTGGCCGAAGGCAATTTCGCCTGGGTCGATGCGCAATACGATGATTTCAACGAGAAAATCGCCAGCGGCGCAGTGGTATCGCGCAAGGGCAACACGCCGACCAACGTGCCCAAGCGCGTAGGCAACCTGTGGCTGACTTATGACATCGCCCCGGCCTGGCAAGGTGGCGTGGATGCGCGGTATGTGGCGCAGGTGTACGCCGATAATGCCAACACGCTGACAGTGCCGGCGTACACCTTGTTTGGCACGTTCCTGACCTACAAGGTCGATCAACACACCTCGGTCACGGGCCGGGTGCGTAACCTGACCAACGAGGTATATGCGCAGTTTGCCCATGTGTCGCCGGCGTATTACCTGGGGTCGCCGCGTACCTTTGAATTGGCGGTGCAAACCAAGTTTTAAGGGGAGCGCAATCAAAACTGTGGGAGCGGGCTTGCCCGCGATGGCGGTGTATCAGGTTAGAAATACTTGACTGACACACCGCTATCGCGGGCAAGCCCGCTCCCACAGTTGGATCGTCGTTTGCAGTGACGGCGTGGCTATTTCAGGCTGGCTTGGACCTTTGTAGCCACATCCTCCGTCAACCAGGCCTTCCACACTTGCGGATGCTCTTTGAGAAACGCCTGTGCCACTTCGCGCGGCGAGGTGTGCTTTTCGCTCATGGTTGCCAGGGCTTCGTTCAACGGTCCAATTGGAAACTCGACCTTTTCGAAGAACCCGGCAATCTGCGGATATTCCTTCTGGAACGGCGTGGACACGCCAATGCTCAGTTTGGACGCCAACGAACGCGTCGGCTTGGGGTTGGGGTTGTCGGCATCCGTCAGGGTCTTCCAGGCCTCGGCGTCGAAGGCAGGTTCCTCCAACTGGATCAACTTGTAGCGCCCCATCAGTGGGGTCGGCGACCAGTAGTAAAACAGGATTGGCTTGCCACGGCGGATCGACGAGGCTATCTCGGCATCCAGCGCCGCGCCCGAACCGCTACGAAAGTTGACGTAGCTGTCCTCCAGGCCATAAGCCTTGAGCTTCTGCTTATTGACCACCTCCGAAGTCCAGCCGATAGGGCTGTTGAGGAACCGTCCCTTGCCGGGGGCCTCCGGGTCCTTGAACACATCTTTATAGCGCGCCAGGTCCTGTACGCTGCGCAGCTCAGGGGCCAGTGGCTTGATCCCTTTGTCCGGGTCGCCCTTGATCACGTATTCCGGGACCCACCAGCCTTCGGTCGCGCCCTTGACGGTATCGCCCAGGCCAACCACCTTGCCTTCAGCCTCAGCCTTGACCCACACCGGGCTGCGGCCCGCCCATTCCTCGCCGATCACCTGGATATCATTCTTGGCCAGGGCGGTTTCCAGGGTGATGGTGGTACCGGGCAGGGTATCGGTGGGCAAGTCGTAGCCCTTCTCGACAATAAAGCGCAGTACTTCGGTGATCAGGCTGCCACTTTCCCAATTCAGGTCGGCAAAATGAATGGGCGCCTGGGCAGCCGCTACCGGTGCGGCCGCCATCGACAGGCCCAAGGTGGTAAGGGAAGCTGCCAACAGCGCTCGTATTGCTTTCATGCCTTTGAACCTCGCGTTTACACAGCCATGGCGGATGGCTTTGCTGTCATGCGAAAGCCCTGAATAATTAAGTCCACCCAACTGTAGTAGAGGTTCAACCGATTGCCGGTGCGCTCGCTTATTACTCGCTGGCCTTGAAAGTCACCAGTTCACCCTTGCGCCACTTGGCGGCCTTGCCGGTCACGGCCTTGAGGGTCTTGCTCAGGCCTTCTTGCAGTTGTTCATTGGCGGCGAACACCAGCATCACGCTGTGACCTTCCTTGAACACAATGCCCTCGCCCTGCGCCGTGGAAACAAACGCGTAGTCACCCAGGCCATAGACCGTCAACTTGATATCGCGAAACTTCAGCTCGAACTTGCCACCTTCACGGCTGGGCAGGACTGCGGCGCGAAAGTGATCGCCGACCTTGAGCTCCAGGCGAGGTTTGTCATCGACCACCAACGCTGTTTCGGTATCGATTTCAGCAATGTAAATGCCTTCCGGGGTTTGTTCCGTGATGTAAACAAACCGCGACTGAAACTGCTTAACCAACTTCGCGCGCAAATCACCCAGCACGAACAATGCGTGCATATCCAGATTACTAACTGCCAAGGAAACGCCCCCACATCTAAAAAAGCGCCGCCCGCCCAGGGCAGACAGCACAAAAAAGGCCGATACGGCACGGTACATTAAAAAACTGAAGTTGATTCCCGCCAGACTCGTACAGCCGTGCCTGACAGCCCTTGTACAAGGTCGTCAGGCGGTGCAGGAAATCACAGGTTTATCGGCCAGAGAATACTGGACGCCCCACTTCAGAGAATACCCCATTTGAAAGGGTGGTTTTCCGACAGCCAAAAACCAAGGAAAAACGTTGGATGGAACCGAACGCGGGCTGCCGACAACAATATTAGAACAGCAACGCGGCTTAAAACCACCCGAAATGCTGCAAGCAGGTCAACAGATCAACAGGAGCTCGCCATGCAAAGACTTCATCGCGAACCGACACTGACTCGCGACACCTTATCGCGCAAGGATAGCGCGCTATTCTACAGCGTGTACGCCCACAACGCGTGCCCGGATTTCGCCCTGTATCGGGTCGTCCCGGCGGGCAAGAATTTTTTCCATATCCTGGAAGTGCCCAGCGGTCGGATCAAGGGCTTTCGCAGTGACCATAACAAGGCCTGCGCCCTGGCCAAGGAGTTGGAAGCTCTCCTGTGCATCAATGCCCGTTGACACGCGACTCAAGCAAAATCGAACTATGCGCGCTGGCACGCCTCCCATGGGAGTAGAGACTTAACTATCGTGGAGAATGACATGGACGCGCCAACGCATACCTTGCAAGACCTGTTCGAACAGTTGGGGTTGGAGGCCTCGCCTGCTGCCATCGACACGTTTATCGGTGAACATCCCCTGGCAGAGACTGTGAAGCTGATCGACGCGCCCTTCTGGACCCCGCAACAGGCGCAGTTCCTCAAGGAAGAACTGCGCGAAGACGCGGACTGGGCGATTGCCGTGGATGAGCTGAACCAGCGCCTGCACCAGAGCGTATAACCTGCAGTCAGTGCAGGCGGTCTGAGCGCTCCAGGTCCAGCAGCGCCTGCCAGGCCGCGCGGCATTCCTGGGCTTCGTCGCGACTGGCGAAGGCCGTGCCGCGCTGTTCACCGTTGAGCAACACCACCCAGCAGGCCCTCAGGCCCAGCGCACGCAGGGTCTGTGGCACACCGCTGCCAATCATCACCGCTACATCGACTTTGCTTTGCATGGAAGTTCTCCGCAGGATTAGTTAGCTAGCTAACAATGTGCAGCATCTTAAGCTGTTCCTCACGCCGGAAAAAGCTATCGGCGTAAAAGCTTCCTTGCATAACACGCAACAATCCGTGCCTGGGCCTAGTGCGCGCCAGCCTGCCCCTCAGGCTTATAGCCCAGGCGCAAGCCGCCCCAATGCCGGCCGCTGACCATGATCGGCACGGACAGATCGTGCATCAACTCGCCGGTATCACGGGTATAGGTCTGCAACAGCACAGCCTGCTGGTGGCTGCCGCAGCGGATGCCGGTGCGGTCTTCAAACTTGCGCTTGGTGCGATTGTTCACCGCGTCCACCTGAACATCGCCGGTAAGCGCCTGGGAAAACACCTTGTTGTGCGTCGGCACATAGCCCTGTGGCGTGCAGGCAATCGCGAACACCAGGCCTTCGTGCCGGGGCAGCAAGGCTTCCTGGATAGCGGGCAATACCTGGTCGGTGTAGCCGTCGAAACGGCTGTGGTACTTGGTCGGCTGGCTGTTGGCAATCGGTGTGTAGCTGCGATTGAACAAGTCATCGAGGCTGATGCGGTTCTGCTGGACATCCGCCTCGAACTGCGCGGCGATGCGGCTCGCGCCTTCGCGGGCGAGGTCGTAGATGCGCTGGTGATAATCGTCCAGGCCGACTTCGGCCAGGCGCTCGCTGATCGTTTCGGCCTGCCCTTCCATTTGTATGGCGGCCTCGGCCAACTGCTGGGTCTGCTGGTCGCTGACGGTCAGGTCGCTGCGCATCTGCTCCACCGCATGGAACAGACTGTCGAGCTGCACCCGATTGGTCTCGGTGCCCTGGGCAATCGCATTGACCTGGCCTTCCACCCCCGCCGCCAACGTGGCAATGCTCTCCAGTTGCTCGCCGGCGTGCTCCACTTGCTCGACGCCGGCCTGCAGATCCACGGACAACTGGCGGATTTGCTCCACCACCTGGGCGGTACGCTGCTGGATGTCCGCCACCATCACCCCGACTTCGTCGGTGGCAGTCGCCGTACGGCCGGCCAGGCCGCGCACCTCATCGGCCACCACGGCGAACCCGCGCCCATGCTCACCGGCCCGGGCGGCTTCAATGGCGGCATTCAAGGCCAGCAGGTTGGTCTGGCTGGCAATCGACTGAATCACCAGGGTCACGCGCTGGATCTCTTCGCTGCGCTGGCTCAGGGCCTCGATCAATTGCCGGCTGTCGCTGGCGCGCTGGCTGAGTTGATGCATGCGGCTGATGGACTCCCCGAGCACCGCGCGCCCCTCGGTGCTGCGCTGATGGGCCTGGCCCGCCGCGCCGAGGGCTTCACGACTGAGCTGGGACGTCAGTTGCTCAGTGCCAATCATCACTTCGGCACTGCTGACGATTTGCTGGGCGGCGCCCAATTGCGATTGCAGGCGGGCCGCCAGTTGCTTGACCGAATAGGCCACGCCGGCGGCTGACAGCGCGTTATGGCTGGTGGTGTAGGACAGGTCGCGGGTCAACGCGCCAATGGCATCCTCGACGACAGCCGGCGCAAGGCTGCGGGCCGGCTTTTTCAGCAGCGGTAGCCAGACCAGCAACAGGGCCACGGGCACGCAGAGGTACATCGACAGGTCGGCAAACGCCAGGCCCGACAATACCAGCACCAGGGCGATGCTTTGCAGGAACGGTGTGACCCAGCCAGGCAGTTGGCGGCTCACCGCGTGCGGCACCACGGCGGCGCCCATCAGAGATCCATCCCCAGCCATGCTTGTTACCCCACTGCTTGTCATTATTGTCTCTGCATTAAACGCCACTAATTGGCCATTATCTATGGGCCTTTGGTGTTAGGGCTTGCAGCAGATCAATAGACGGGGGGATGACACGCGCAGGATCACTGCAGGAGCCAGCTTGCTGGCGATAGCGGTGTTGATCGACCGCCTTCGCCAAGCCAGCTCCCTACACAATCAAACAGATCAGGCTTGGCGCTGATGCTTGTCGATTTGCTCGTGGCGCTCTTGCGCTTCGATGCAGTACTTGGTGGTCGGGCTGATCAGCAGGCGCTTGAGGCCGATAGGCTCGCCGCTGTCATCACACCAGCCAAAGGAATCTTCCTTGATACGGCCCAGGGCCTGTTCAAGTTGCGGCAGCATGCGCTGGTCGCGGTCGATGGCGTTGACCAGCCAGGTGCGCTCTTCTTCTACCGAAGCAGCGTCAGCAGGGTCAGCCGGGGTGTCCAGGCTTTCAATGGCGATGCGGTTCTGCTCAATGCGCTCGTGGTGCTCGACTTTCATGTCTTGCAACAACTGCTCGAAAAAAGCGTGCTGCTCGGCATTCATGTAGTCATCCGCCGGCATGGCCAGCAACTTTTCCTTTGTCATTGATTTCTCTATAAAAAATACGTGCATTAAGGCGAATAAGGGAGCGTTCCGGCCAACCTCTGCAGGTCGGGGAAAGACGCCGTCCATTCCAAGCGCCACCCGGCACTCAATTTACGAGGGGCGGCAGTCTACGGCTGACTTGAGGGCGCAGCAACTGAAATGACAGGCAATTTGTCCGACATTCCCCCAAAAGGCACCAGGACGGGCTCGGCAGGTGGTTATCGGAGTGCGTTTATAGCAAGAAATTCAGTGTTGTGGAGCTATATAGAAGACAAACGGTTGGCGGTGCACAAATGTAGGAGCGGGCTTGCCCGCGATAGCGGTGGGTCAGTTGATAGATATTTGACTGACCCATCGCTATCGCGGGCAAGCCCGCTCCCACCCAAACAAGCCCCACTTTTTGATTCAACTCTCGCTCAGCGCTTAAGCTTGCGCTTATTGCGATACTGGTCGATCACCACCGCCACCACGATGATCAGGCCCTTGATGATGTCCTGGATGTACGCATCCACCCCCACGAAGGTAAACCCGCTGGCCATCACCCCGAGGATCAGCGCGCCAATCACCGTGCCGGTGATGCGCCCTACCCCGCCCGCCAGGCTGGTGCCGCCGATCACCGCAGCGGCAATCGCGTCCAGCTCATAAGACATGCCCATCCCCGCCTGCCCGGTAGCCGCCCGAGCCGAGGCAACCACACCCGCCAACCCGGCCAGCAGCCCGGCAATGCTGTAGACGATGATCAGGTGCCGCTTGACGTTGATCCCCGAAGTGCGCGCCGCCTGCATATTGCCGCCGATGGCGTAGGTGTACTTGCCGTACTTGGTGTAGCGCAGGGCAATGTGGAAGATCACCGCCACCACCAGAAAGATGATCACCGGCATCGCGCCATGGCCGATGGCCGTGTAGGAATCCGAGAGCATGCTCACCGGCTGGCCTTCGGTGTAATAACGCGCCAGGCCACGGGCCGAGACCATCATGCCGAGGGTCGCAATAAACGGCGGGATGCCGGTAATGGCGATGATGCTGCCGTTGATCGCCCCCGCCAGCAGGCCCACGCCCAGGCCGGCCACCACCGGGATCCACACCGGCAAGTCCGTCAGCGATGGAAACACCGCGCGGGAAAAGTCCGAGGTTTGCGCCAGGCTCGCGGCAATCATTGCCGACAACGCCAGCACCGAGCCCGACGACAGGTCGATCCCCGTGGTAATGATCACCTGGGTCACGCCAATCGCCAGCAAGCCGATGATCGACACCTGCAGGATCATCAGCACCAGGCGCTGGGAGTTCATCAAAAAGCTCTGGTCACGCACGATCCAGCCAAACACTTCGAACACCAGGCCGATACCGATCAGCACCAGGAAAATGCTCAGCTCGGTAGGAAACCGCCGCCGGCTCTTGACCGGTGCCGCAGCGGGCTTTTTTTCCTCGGGTTTGCTTTCCAGTATTGCGTTCATTACCCGTCACCTTTTTTATTCGTTAGTGGACTGCCGTCATACCGGAAGCCAACTGCATGACTTTTTCCTGGGTGGCCTCGGCCCGGTCCAGGGTGCCCATCAACTCGCCTTCGTGCATCACCATCACCCGGTCACTCATGCCCAGCACTTCCGGCAGTTCCGAAGAGATCATGATCACCGCCATGCCCTCGCTGGCCAGAAAGGCAATCAGGCGATAGATCTCGGCCTTGGCCCCGACATCGATGCCACGGGTCGGCTCATCGAGGATCAACAGCCGTGGCTGGGTCATCAACCAACGGGCCAACAGGGCCTTTTGCTGATTGCCGCCCGACAGGGTGTCGATGCACTGCTCAAGGGAGGGGGTTTTTACCCGCAGCTTCTTGCACATGTCCTCGCACAAGGCCCGCAGGGCTTTTTGCTGGATAAAGCCCTTGCCCGAGTAATGGGGCAGCACGGCCATTTCCATGTTTTCCAGGACTGACAGGCACGGGAACAGGCCACTGAGCTTGCGGTCCTCGGTCAACAGCGCAAATCCCTGCTTGATCGCCATGTGCGGGTCGCTGATGCGCAGCACCTGGCCGTCGAGGCGGATCTCGCCGCCGTCGCTTGGGGTAATGCCGAAAATCGTTTCCGCCACATTGGTGCGGCCCGAGCCCATCAGCCCGGCAATGCCGAGGATCTCGCCGGCATGCAGGTCAAAGGACACGCCCTGGAACACGCCGTCCAGGCGCAGGTCGCGCACCGACAGCAGCAACTCGCCGATGGGTTTGTCGCGCACCGGGAACAGTTGGCTCAATTCGCGCCCGACCATCATCGAGATCAGGCTGTCGCTGTCCATGCTGTCGGCTCGCTGCAGGCCGATATAGGCGCCATCGCGAAACACCGCCACCTCATCGGCAATGGCAAACACTTCATTCATTTTATGGGTGATATAGATGATGCCTTTGCCCTGGGCCTTGAGGTCGGCAATGATCGAAAACAGGTGGGCCACTTCCTTGTCGGTAATCGCCGACGTCGGCTCATCCATGATCAGGATGTCGGAGTCGTAGGACACCGCCTTGGCAATCTCCACCATCTGCCGCTCGGCAATGCTCAAGTTGCCAACCTGCTCCTCGGGGTCAAGGTTGATCCGCAGCCGCGCCAGCAACTGCGCAGTGCAACGGTGCATGGCCCGGTGATTGACCAGGCGCAGGCCATTGAGCTGCTCGCGGCCGATCCAGATGTTCTCGGCGATGCTCATATGGGGCATCAGGTTGAGTTCCTGGTGGATCATCGCGATGCCCGACTGCAAGGCGGCCAGGGGTGTATCAAACACCACCGGCTTGCCCCGTAGGCGGATTTGGCCGGCGTCGGGCTGGTAGATGCCGGCGATGATTTTCATCAGCGTCGACTTGCCGGCACCGTTTTCTCCCATCAGCGCCAGGACCGAGCCGGGGCGCACCCGCAGTTGCACATCGTCCAGGGCCACGACGCCGGGAAAACCTTTGCTGATATGGGCGATTTCCAGCAGGTAAGGCTCTTCTAGACCTGCGGGCTGCAAAGCAGTCGCTTGAGCGAGCATATCGGGGCTCCATCGGCAGGGCGATTGCGACCGCCCTGCGGGCTTATTGTTGTTATTGAACGCTACTTGAACGACGCGACATTGTCCGGGGTGATCAACTGGAACGGCACCACGACGTTTTGCTCGACCGCCTCGCCCCTGGCCATTTTCACCGCCGCCTCCACCGAACCGACCGCCTGCCCCTTGGCATCCTGGAACACCGAGAGCGCCATCTCGCCCTTGGTAATCGCATTCAAGCCGTCGGGCGTGCCATCGACGCCGCCAATCAACACGCTGCCCGGTTTGACGCCCGCGGTTTTCAAGGCCATGGCCGCGCCAATCGCCATTTCGTCATTGTTGGCCACGACCGCATTGAACTCGCGGCCCTGGGTCAGCCAATCGTTCACCAGGGTCATGCCCTTGTCCCGCAGCCAGATCCCGGTCTGCTCCTGTTCAATCTTGATGTCCGGGTATTTGCCGAGGACCTCCTTGACGCCCTTGGTGCGATTGGTCGTCGAGTTGTTGGCCAGGTCACCCAGCAGAATCACGATTTTGCCTTTGCCGCCCAGTTTCTCGGCCAGGTACTGCATTTGCAGTTTGCCGGCCTCGACGTCATTGGACGTCACCGTCACCACCCCTTTGGGCAGGTCGGTCTGATCCGGGCGGCGGTTGACGTAGACCAGCGGGATACCGGCTGCCACCGCGGCCTTGGTAATGCGTGCGGTGGAGGCGGTGTCCACCGGGTTGACCACCATGGCATCGACTTTCTGGCTGATAAAGTTCTCGACCTGGCTCAGTTGCTTGACCACGTCGGCGCGGGCATCTTCGAACTGCAGTTGCACGCCGTCGCCCTTGGGGTAGGACTTGGCTTGCTTGTCCATATCCTCACGCAGGTAGGTGAGGAAGGTGTCGTCGAACTGCGACATGCTGACGCCAATCTTGATATCGGCGGCCGCGGCCACGCCGCTGGCAAGCAGCATCGACAAGGCCAGCGAGGCGAAACGGATCTGGGTCTTCATGAACGGTCTGTCTCCACTTTCTTGTTGGTTTTCTGGACGTAGCGTTTATCAGAGCGATGAGTTGGCAGCAGGCAGCCGTACCACGGGCGCCCCCGGAATGCAGCACACCAGGGCGCCCTTGCTTTCGATGCAAAGGACATTGAGAAAAGAGAAATAGAAGGGCCGTGCGCGGGGTGGGAAGGCAGTACGTAACACTCGCAGTACAGCGTTGAAGATTTTCATCTGACGGTACCTGGTTGTTTTTTTATCTTGTTTTTGTTGAGCCCACCGCGTCCTTTATAAAGGAAGGCCGGGACAGACTTTCAGCAACCTGGAAATGACTTTATTGGAAAATAATTTCCATATCAACTCATTTTAGAATTTTATTCTATTTCCACTCTACCCCTTCCAGCGTGGCCATCTCCACCACTTGCCGGCGCTCGGCGCTGAGCCTGGCGGCATCCAGCACGCAGGTGGCTTCCCAGGCATCCCTGGCCTGCACCGGCAGTTCGCCCTGGCCCTGGACTGCGCTTTGCAATTGGCGATAGAACTGGTTCCAGGCGCCCTTTTGCGAAGGGATCCGCTCGCGTTCCGCGCCTTGTTCGAACCAGCCCCAGCGGCGATGATCTTCGGCGCCCCAGTGTTCACCTTCGGTCTTCGGATTCTTGCCGGCCAGCAGCGCCTGTTCCTGGCCATCCAGGCCTTCGACGGTGTAGCAGCCCGCCGTGCCGTTCACTCGAAAACGCGGGGCCTGGCTGTTTTGCAGGGCGCTGCCCCACAGGTGGGAAATCACCCCGTTGGCGTGGGTCAGGCAGACAAAGAAGCCATGATCGACCGTGGGATGCTCGGCGCTGTACTGCAATTGCGCATACACCAGCTCTACCGGACCGAACAGCTGCAAGGCCTGGTCCACCAGATGGCTGCCCAGATCCCGCAGGAACCCGCCGCCGCTGGCGTTGCCCACCGCTTGCGGGCTGTAGCGCTCTACCCTGGATTCAAAGCGGGTGATAGTACCCAGGGCGCCAGCCTCGATCAGCTTGCGCAGGGTCAGGTAGTCCGAATCCCAGCGCCGGTTCTGGTAGACGCTGAGTTTTACCCCTTCACGTTCGGCGGCGCTAATCAGCGCCCGCGCCTGCTCGGCATTGGCGGCGAAGGGTTTGTCGCTGACCACCGCCACACCATATTCAATGGCCTCCAGCACCAGGGCCGGGCGGCCCTTGAGGGTGGTGGAGATCACCAGCACCTCCACCCCGGCTTCGACGATCTGCGCGATGCTGTCGAATGCCGGCACCCCGGGATGCTCCGTCGCCAGTTGCTGGCGGCGCTCGGGGGCGCGGGTCACCACGCCAACGAAGATTGCCCCGGGCAAAGTGGCGATCAGCGGGGCATGAAAAAAACGGCCACCGTGGCCGTATCCAACCAGTCCGATTCGCATGAACCAACTCCTCTCGTGATCTGCAAACCCAATCAAAATGTAGGAGCTGGCTTGCCTGCGATAGCGGTAGATCAGTCAAGTATTTCTAACCTGAACCACCGCCATCGCAGGCAAGCCAGCTCCTACATTGACCGCGCTAGCCGTAGAATGCCGGGCGCTGCGGCAAGCTGACCGCAACGATCTGCCCACTGCCCTGGGCCTCGATACACGCATCCGCCGCCACCGCCGCCGCAAAACCATCCCAGGCCGAAGGTCCCCCCACCTGACCGGCGCGCACGCCATCGATAAAGGCCTGCAACTCCACGTCATAAGCGCCAATAAAACGGTCTTTCCAATCCATCAGAATTGCATTCGATAGCTTGGCGCCGCTGCGCAGTTGCACCTGGGACGGTTCTGGCAATTTGGCAATGCCCGTCTCCCCCACCACTTCACACTGGATGTCGTAGCCGTACTGGCAGTTCACAAACACTTCCACATCGATCCGCGTACCCCTGGCGGTTTCCAGCAGCACGATCTGCGGGTCGCGCAAATGGCTCAGGGCCTTGCTGGTTTTACGCGGGAACACCACCTGCACTGACACATAGTCATCGGCCAGCAGCCAGCGCAGCACGTCCAGCTCGTGGATCAAAGTGTCGGTGATGGCCATGCCGGTGTTGTAGTTTTCCCCCACCGTCGGGTTGCGGTGGGCGCAGTGCAGCATCAACGGCTCGCCGATCTGGCCGCTGTCGATCACCGCCTTGAGCGCCTGGTAGCCCTGGTCATACGGGCGCATGAAACCGACCTGAACCAGGCGCTTGCCGTGGGCCACTTCCGCCTCGACGATCTTGCGACAGCCTTGGGCCGTGACAGCCAGGGGTTTTTCACAGAACACCGGTTTGCCAGCTGCGATAGCCGCCAGCACAAATTCCTCATGGCTGGGGCCCCAGGAGGTGACCAGCACCGCCTCGACCTGCGCCGAATGGATCAGCGCATGACCGTCGGCGTACACCTCGGCGTTCAGTTGCAGGTCAGCCACCACCTGGGCCGCCTGCTCAAGGTTGATATCGGTGACCGCCACCACCTGGCTGTTGAGCAAGGTCTGGCTGCACCGGCGGATATGGTCCCGGCCGATGGCGCCCGTACCGATCACACCCAGCTTCAAAGACATGGCAACGCTCCTCTTATGGTCAGTACTGCCGGGCCTTGGCCAGGCGTTCATTGAGTTGTCTGGCGCAGGCATTGGTGCGTTCGCTGGTGGACACCTGCGCCACGCCAACCCGCCACCACGACAGGTAGCCGTGGATCATGGTCTTGGGCAGCACCTTGATATCGATCAGCGTCGACACGCTCTGCGCGCGTGCATCGGCCAGCGCGGCGTGCAGCTGCGCAACCGTCGTGACCTTGTAGGTCTTGCAACCATAGGCCGCCGCGCTCATGGCGAAATCCACCGGCACCAGGCCGCCATCGAGCTTGCCGCTATCGGGGTTGCGGAAGCGGAACTCGGTGCCGAAGCTGTCCATGCCATTGCCCATCTGCAGGTTGTTGATGCAACCGAAGGCCATGTTGTCCAGCAGCAGCACGTTGATCTTGCGCCGCTCCTGGATCGAGGTAGCCAGCTCCGAATGCAGCATCATGTAGGAGCCATCGCCCACCAGGGCGTAGACCTCGCGCGCAGGCTCGGCCAGCTTCACCCCCAGGGCTGCGTTGATCTCGTAGCCCATGCACGAATAACCGTACTCGACGTGGTAGGTGTTGACCCCCTTGCTGCGCCAACTGCGCTGCAAATCCCCCGGCAGGCTGCCGGCGGCGGCCACAATCACCGCGTCGTCGGCCAGGGTCGCGTTAAGCACACCCAGTACCTGGCTCTGGGTCAGGCAGGAGCCGGTCAGCTCGATGAATTCGCGTAGCACCGCCGCATCCATGTGGTCGTTGATCTCGGGGCTGAAGTCGGCGTCGGTGTAGCGCGCCTGATAGACCCGGTCCACTTCGGCATCCCCCTGTGCACGGGCCTGGCGGGGCTGCTCGCCCCATTGCGTGGCGTAATCGCCCAGCGCGTCGGCCAATGCCAGCAGCCCGACCTTGGCATCTGCCAGCACCTGGACACCGTCGAGCTTCAGCACATCGCCAGGGCTGATATTGAGGTTGAGAAACTGCACCTCGGGATGTTGGAACAGCGATTTCGACGAGGTGGTGAAGTCGCTGTAGCGCGTGCCGATGCCGATGATCAGGTCGGCGTCCCGGGCCAGCAGGTTGGCGGCCAGGCAGCCGGTTTCACCGATGCCGCCGACATTCAGCGGGTGGCTGGAGACGATGGCGCTCTTGCCGGCCTGGGTCTCGGCAAAGGGGATCTGAAAGCGCTCGGCAAACGCCTGCAGCGCGGCATTCGCGCCGGAGTACTTGACCCCGCCCCCGCAGATAATCAGCGGTTTGCGCTTGGACTTGAGCAGCGCGGCAGCGTCGCGCAGCATCGCTTCGGTGGCCGGGCGTCGGTCCAGGCGGTGCACGCGTTTTTGCAGGAAGTAATCGGGGTAATCCCAGGCCTCGGCCTGCACGTCCTGGGGCAAGGCCAGGGTCACGGCGCCGGTTTCGGCCGGGTCGGTCAGTACGCGCATGGCGTGGATCGCCGCACTCATCAACTGTTCAGGGCGGTTGATGCGATCCCAGTATTTGCTCACGGCGCGAAACGCATCGTTGGTGCTGATGCTCAGGTCATGGAATTGCTCGATCTGCTGCAACACCGGGTCGGGCTGGCGACAGGCATACACATCGCCGGGCAGCAGCAACAGCGGGATGCGGTTGGCGGTGGCGGTTGCCGCGGCGGTCAGCATATTCGCCGCGCCGGGGCCGACCGAAGCGCTGCAGGCGTAGACCTTGCGCCGCAGGTGCTGCTTGGCAAACCCAATCGCGGCATGGGCCATGCCCTGCTCGTTGCGGCCCTGATGCACCACGAGCTCGCCACTGTCTTGCTCCAGGGCCTGGCCCAGGCCCAGCACATTGCCGTGGCCAAAGATGGTGAACACGCCGGCGACAAACTTGCTCTGCACGCCATCGACTTCGATGTACTGGTTATCCAGGAACTTCACCAGGGCCTGGGCCATGGTCAATCGGGTTGTGCTCATGTTTGGCCCCCTCGGCGCCTACGGGTTAAAGATCCAGCAACCAACTGTGCTGCGGGTCATTGTGAAAGTGCCAGGCGCGCTTGGGGCCGGCCATCACGTTCAGGTAATACGATTCGTAGCCATAGGGCACGCTGACCGGGTGATAACCCTTGGGCACCACCACCAGGTCGTGGTTTTCCACGGCCATGGCCTGGTCGATGCTGCGGTCGTCGGTGTACACCCGCTGGAACACAAAGCCCTGGGAGGGGTTGATCTGGTGGTAATAGGTCTCTTCAAGAAAGCTCTGGTGCGGCAGATCATCGGTATCGTGCTTGTGCGGCGGGTAGCTCGATGAGTGCCCGGACGGCGTACGCACCTCCACCACCAGCAGCGAATGGGCCGGCTCGCTGTCGGGCAGGATGTCGCAGACGTAGCGGGTGTTGGCGCCCTTGCCGCGCACACTGCGCCGGCACTGCTCGGGGCGGATCAGCCGGGGCGCGAGACCGGCGGCAAGGGCGCCGGGCGCGGCGCAGACGGCGATCTGCACATCGCTCAGGGCTGTCACCTGGGCCCGCGTGCTGGGCGGCAGATAAGCTGCGAACGGCGACTTATCCTCGAACACCGACTGGCGATCCCCGAGGTTCTGCCAGCTGAAGCCCTCGCCTTCGATGGTCACCCGGCCGCTGAGCAGCACCAGGCACAGCTCGTCGTCGTTGGCGCTGACCGGCAGTGTTTGCCCCAGGCTCAGGCGGTAAGCGGCAAACCCTACATATTCCAGGCGCCCCTCTGGCAGCGCGACCATGGTTGGCCCGCGCGGGGTGCTTTTGACCAGCAGGCTCATTGTGCAGCCCTCGCATCCAGCAGCGCGCGCAAGGTATCAAAGCCTTTTTTTGCATAGATATAGCTGGGGGCCACGGCCGGGTCCTGCTCAGCCTCCACCACCAACCAGCCGCTGTAGCCAGCGCCCAGCAACACGTCCAGCAACTGGGCGAAGTCGATATCGCCATCGCCCGGCACCGTGAAGGTGCCGTTGACGATACAGTCGGGAAAGCTCCACAGCTGGTTGCGCGCCAGTTGCACCACCGGTTTGCGCACATCCTTGAAGTGCACATGGCAGATGCGGTCCAGATGCTTGCGCAGCACCTCGACCGGCTCGCCACCGCCCATGTAACAGTGCCCCGAATCGAACAACAGGCCGACCTCCGGGCCAGTGAGGCGCATCAGGGTGTCGATGTCCTCCGGGGACTCGACGTACGCGCCCATATGATGGTGGTAGGCCAGGCGCACGCCCTGGGACAGGGTAAAACGCGCAAGCTCAGTGAGCTTGTCGGCGTAGGCCTGCCATGCCTGTTCGCTGTGAAAGCGCGGGCGCTCGATCAGGCGGATCGGCGAGCCCTGGATCGAGTCGGCCACTTCACCGTAGACCAATACCGTGGCGCCGTTCTCGCGCAGCAGTTGCACATGGCTGGCGATGGCGTCGATTTCCTCGGCCACCGAGCGCCGGGCCAGGCGGCTGGAGTACCAGCCGGAGACCAGCGCCAGGTCGTAGGGGCGCAACACATCACCCACGCCCTTGGCGTCCTTGGGGAATTTGCCGTTGAGTTCGAAACCTTCGTAGCCGATGGCCTTGCCTTCGCTGAGCGCGGTGCTCAACGGCGTCTCGCCGCCCAGGGCCGGCAGGTCGTCGTTACTCCAGGAGATGGGGTTGATGCCAATACGGATTGCGGGCATGGCTGCACCTTTTATTGTTTTAACCTTGAGGCTGCTGAAATCTGCTTGTGTGGGAGCGGGCTTGCCGGCGCCCACATTTGAGCGTGTTTAAACTCTCGAGCTGCGCCAGGCCTGGATCAGTTGTTCGAAGGTCTGCTGTACCTGCTGGATCAGCGTTTCATCGTCGATTTCCCCTGCCATCCACGCCCTGCTCGGCTCCTGGAAGATCGTGCGGCCCACGGCAAACCCGCGGCAGGTCCGGCTCTGGCTGGCCTGCTGGAAGCCCTCGGCCAAAGATTGCGCCGGCGCATTCAGGCCCAGCAATACCACGCCCCGGCAATAGGGGTCGCGTTCCTCGATCAGTTCATCGAGCTGGTGCCACTGCTCGGCCGACTGCGCCTCAATCTTCCACCACGCCGGGTAGATACCCAGGTTGTACAGGCGCTTGAGGCTGCGATAGAGCACATCCGGGTAGGTCGAAGGGTGATCCTTGGGCGGCACCACTTCCAGCAGCAGTTCGTGGCCGCTGGCTTGCGCGGCTTGATACAGGCCCTTGAGCTGCGCTTCCTGTTCCAGGCGCAACAAGGGCTCGTCGTCGGGGTGAAACTGCACCAGGCACTTGATGATCTGCTCCTGGGGCCAGCCGATCAGGTTACTGCCGATCGAGCGCCCGTGTTCGAACGCCAGCGGCCGCGAACCCTGGACCTCTACCGGGCGCGCGACCCACCAGCCACGGCCGGTGGCGGCGTTCAGCGCGTCCTGGCCAAAGCGCTGGTCGGCCAAAATACCCACATCGGCCTCCACACCCTGCTCGTGCAGTTTGCCTTCTACGCGTTCTACCGCCTGGATAAACAGTTGCTTGATCGCACTGATCCGCGCCGGGTCCTGGCCGCCTTTTTGCGCCAGCTCCAGCAGTTGCCAGCGATGGTCGAAAGCAAACACAAACAGCTGCTTCCAGGCCTTGCGCGGCACGCTGACCTGATGCAAGCGCTGTAATACCGGGTCCTGGTCCGGGCGAGTGATGGGCACCGGGCTGCTGAACAGGTAGTGGAGTTCTGCAAGCGTCGGCATCGCCGGGGCGCAGGCATGGCGCGACACCACCAACCCGCCGCAGGCATTGGCCAGCTGGCAGCAGCGCGGGTCATCGGCCTCGTTCAACCAACCACTGAGAAAGCCGGCCATAAACGCATCGCCGGCCCCCAGCACGTTAAGCACCTCGACCCGCACCCCGGGATAGATCGCGCCGTCTTCCAGGCGCGCCGGGATCGCCCCGTGAATCACCGTGCAACCCTGCGGGCCGAGCTTGACCACCAGGGTCGCCGCCGTCAGTTGGCGCACCGTGCGCAAGGCGCTTTGCAGATCGTGGCTGGCGCCGGCAATCAGGAACTCTTCCTCGGTGCCGACAATCAGGTCAAAGCGCGGCAGGATCCCTTGCAGGTGCTGGCTGACGCTCTGGTCGGCGACAAAACGGGTCTCGCCGTCAGCCTTGCCCGCCAGGCCCCAGAGCACCGGGCGGTAGTCAATATCGAGCACGCGCTTGACCCCGTGTTGCTCGGCGTAATCCAGGGCCTGGAGGCTGGCCTGGTACACGCCGTCGGTGGAAAAGTGAGTGCCGGTGATCAGCAGCGCCTTGCTGCTGGCAATAAAGGCTTCGCTGATATCGGCGGCACACAGGGCCATATCGGCGCAGTTTTCGCGGTAGAACACCAGGGGGAAGGTTTCGCGGTCCTTGAGGCCCAGCAGCACCATGGCGGTCAGGCGCTGTGGGTCGACGGTGATGCCACTGACATCACAGCCCTCGCGCACCAGCGACTCCACCAGAAAGCGCCCCATGTGATCGTCACCGACCCGGCTCAACATCGCCGACTTGAGCCCCAACCGCGCAGTGCCGAAGGCGATGTTGGCGGAGGAGCCGCCCAGGTACTTGGCAAAACTGGCGACATCTTCCAGGCGCGCCCCGACTTGCTGCGCATAGAGATCGACGCCCAGGCGCCCAAGACAAATCAGATCCAATTGACGCCCACTGGCAAAACGAGTCTGGCCCATGCTGGCTCCTGTTATTTTTATCAGCCCGCGCCTGCCGTCGTGACGGCGACGCTCTTGGTGGATGCAGACTAGGACGTCCGGCGCCAGCAATCAATATTTATTCTATAAATATTTTATGTGGAATATATTTTCCATTAAGATATTTTTTGCCGCCTTCCCTGTAGACTTGCGCCCATCGACCTATTGTCATGGGCGAGGTGCGCCTCACCTGCCCTGTAAGAACAAGCCAAAAGGATTGCCTATGTCCCGCTCCGATCAGCAGGCTCCCGCCGAGATGCTCGCCAGCCCTCCGATCAATGCCGAGCGTCTGTTGCAGCTGATCACCGATGAATACGAAAGCCTGCCCCGCCAGCTCAAGCGCATCGCCAGCTACATGAGCCAGCAGAGCGATCGGATCATGGTCGACCGCATCAGCGACATCGCCCGGGAATGCGAAGTCCATCCTTCGGCCATCGTGCGGTTTTCCCAGCGCTTTGGGTTCAGCGGGTTCAGTGAGATGCAGGCGCTGTTTCGCGAGGCGTATACCCACAAGACCACGCCGGTGCAGAACTACCAGCAGCGCATCCGCAGCATGATCGCCAACAAGTCGCAGAAAGCCAGCGCTGGCGACCTCGCCCGTGAATGCGTGAATGCCACACTGTCCGGCATCGAGCGCTTGGGCCTGGAACTGGACGACGCAGCCTTCGAGAAAGCCGTGGACCTGGTGGTCAACGCCGACAATATCTACGTGGTCGGGGTGCGCCGCTCTTTTGCGGTGGCCGACTACCTGGTCTACAACCTGCAGCACACCAACAAGCGCATCCACCTGGTCTCGGGCCTGGGTGGCAGCTATCGCGAGCAGATGCGCAGCGTGCGCGCCAATGACCTGGTGATCGCCATCAGCTTCACGCCCTACGGCAAGGAAACCCAACACTGCCTGCGTATCGCCCAGCATCACCAGGCCAAGACGCTGATCATCACCGACAGCAACCTGTCACCGCTGGCCAAGCGCGCCAACACGGTGTTGCTGGTCAATGAAGGTTCCTCGTTTGCGTTCCGCTCGCTCAGTGCCACGCTGTGCCTGTGCCAGGCGCTGTTTATTGCGGTGGCGTACCGGCTGGAGTTGAAGGTCGATGAGATTCACGAACAGGTGGGGTTTGACGACTGATAAAAAGGCCGCCCCTGCCATGCAGGAGCGGCCTTGATCAAGCGGGTACGCGGGTTAGTGCATGAAGATCGCGATCAGGATAATGACCGGGATCGGCACACCGAGGAACCACAGCAGTAATGAGCGCATGACGTTCTCCTTGAATTAACGAATGGTTTCCAGATACACCACGGCATCCCGGCGGCGACCGCCGAAGGTCGCGGCGAAACTGGCGAAGAAGGCACCGAGCAACAGCGCGACGAAGGTCCACAGCGAGGTCACCGCGGCGATCTTGCTGGCGGTATCGGCGGCCTGTTTGGCCTTCAACTTGGCATCTTCCAGGGCTTTGCGGGCATCACCGTAGACCTGGTCGACACGCCGCTCGGCATCGGCCTGGCTGAGGTTGGTGCGCTGGCTGATCAACTGCGCCAGGTAAGTACGGTCTTGCGGCGCCAACTGGCCGTCGTTGCCCAGGGTGCGGGCGAAAATCCGCGCCACCACGCCATGCACCGCATCGTCACTGGCAGCGGCCGGGCGATCATCGCGGAACAGGCTGTCGACGTAGTAGCCGAAGTCATCGCCATTGGCCGCGTTGCCGGCAGCCTGGGTCAAGCCGCTGGCGGCACCCGAAACCACGCTCGCACCGGCCTGCACACCGCCGCCGACAATGCTGCTGACCGAGCCGACCACCAGGGTCGCGGTCACCAGCGTGGCCACGGCCCAGGACAGAAAGCCGTGGGCGGTGTCGCGAAAGTACACCTCATCGCCATGCATATTGGCCCATTTGACCCGCAGCCGGCCGGCGATATATCCGCCCAGCCCCGCCGCGACAATCTGGGTAAAGGCCAGCCAGACAATCGTGGAAATGCCCAGGCCCTTGGCGCTGATGCCGCTGTCGGCCCACGGCGACACCGCCGAAAACCCCAGGCCGAAGCCCAGCAACACCAGGACCAGGGATAACGCAGCGGCAGCTGCGGCCCCGGCAAAGATCGCCCCCCAGGAAACCCCGGAGAGCGTGCTCGACTCTTGCAAAGTGGATGAGGATGTCATCATTGTTGTTGTGCTCCAGGCATTGAAAAATGGTGTTACATCTGTCGGAAAGGACAGTGCAGGCGGCGTGCCAGTCGCCGTTAAAATAAAAACCTATTAATTTCAATGAGATAAGTAAGTTGAACTTCCTAGGATCATGCAACTTGCAAGAACGCAGGTTAAGTGGCGGGCGTTATGCATTCCCACGCCATCCGCCACCCATGTGGGAGCGGGCTTGCTCGCGAAGACGTCAGCCCAGCAAACATTGATGTTGACTGACCCACCGCTTTCGCGGCGATGCGGCGATCCGACAAGCCCGCTCCCACATTGACCGAGGCCTACATGAATTTTCTTTTAGAAACCTCGCTATCATTTCTTGGCAAAATGCCCCCCACTCCCGTGTGACCAGGTAACCCTTATGACCCGCATTTTGACTATCGAAGACGACGCCGTGACGGCTCGCGAGATCGTCGCCGAGCTGAGCAGTCATGGACTGGACGTGGACTGGGTCGACAACGGCCGCGAAGGCCTGACGCGGGCAGTCAGTGGCGACTACGACCTGATCACCCTCGACCGTATGCTCCCGGAGCTCGATGGCCTGGCCATCGTCACCACCTTGCGCACCCTCGGCGTGTCGACGCCGATCCTGATGATCAGCGCCCTCTCCGACGTGGATGAACGGGTGCGCGGCCTGCGGGCCGGTGGCGATGATTACTTGACCAAACCCTTTGCCTCCGACGAGATGGCCGCGCGGGTCGAGGTGCTGCTGCGCCGTAACAATGCGCTCAAGGCCGCGCAAACCGCGCTGCGCGTGGCCGACCTGGAACTGAACCTGATCAGTCGCGAAGCCAGTCGCGCCGACCAACCCCTGAGCCTGCTGCCCACCGAGTACAAGCTGCTGGAATTCCTGATGCGCAACACCGGGCAAATCCTCTCGCGGATGATGATCTTCGAGGAAGTCTGGGGTTATCACTTCGACCCGGGCACCAACCTGATCGACGTGCACATTGGCCGCCTGCGCAAAAAAATCGACCCGCCGGGCCTGACGCCACTGATCCGCACGGTACGAGGTTCGGGCTATGTCATTGCTGAACCCGTCTAACGGCTGGCGCTCGTCCAGCAGCCGCCTGCTGGCCCTGTACAGTTCGCTGTTCGTGGCCTGGAGTTGCATCCTCATGGGGGTGCTGTACTACGAAGTCTCGGGTTACCTGGGCGACCTGTCGCGCCATTCGCTGATGCAGCGCCAGCATCTGTTCCAGCGCTTCGAGGGCGCGCAACTGGATGAAGCCCTGGCCACCAGCATGACCTTCGATATGAAGGGCATTGACGCCTATGGCTTGTTCGATGGCCAACAGCGCCCCCTCAGCGGCCCGCTCCAGCAAATCCCCCCAGGCCTGCCCTTGGACGGGCGCATCCATGCCTTGGCCAACTGCATCGAATCGGATGACCCGAAACTGCCCCGGGGCAGTTGCGACGCGGTGGCGACCCATACCCAGGATGGCCGCTGGCTGGTGCTGGTGCGCGATAACGGTTCATTGCTGGGCGTGACAAGGATCATCCTGCAGGCCCTGCTCTGGGCAATCTCCCTGACCATCATCCCCGGCGTCGCCGGCTGGCATCTGCTACGCCGGCGCCCGTTGCGGCGGATTCGCGGGATCCAGGCCAGCGCCGAAGCCATCGTCGCCGGCGACCTGACCCACCGCCTGCCGCTGTCCAACCGCCGCGACGAACTGGACATGCTCGCCGCCATCGTCAACGCCATGCTTGAGCGCATTGAAAAACTGATGAACGAGGTCAAGGGCGTGTGCGACAACATTGCCCACGACCTGCGCACCCCACTGACCCGCTTGCGCGCGCAGTTGTACCGGATCAAGCAACAGGCCAGCGAGGAGTCCCCCCTGGCCCTGCAGCTCGATACAGTGATCAGCGAGACCGACACGCTGATGGCGCGTTTTCGCGGTTTGCTGCGTATTTCCGAGCTGGAGGACCGTCAACGACGCTCCGGCTTCCTGGTCTTCGATCCCCTGCCGTTGCTCCAGGAACTCCATGACTTCTACCTGCCCCTGGCGGAAGAAGGTCAGTTGGAACTGCTGCTGCAAGTCCCCGAAGCATTGCCACCGATTACCGGTGACCGGGCACTGCTGTTCGAGGCCCTGGCCAACCTGCTGAGTAATTCGATCAAGTTCACCCCGCCGGGCGGCGAGGTGATTCTGCGCGGGATCGACGTTGCTGGCAGCACGCGCATCGAAGTCCTGGACAGCGGCCCCGGGATTCCCGAAGCGGAACGGGCGGCGGTGTTCCAGCGTTTCTACCGGGTCGATGAGGTTAACCAACAGGGCAGCTTTGGCCTGGGCCTGTCGATTGTGGCGGCGATCATCAACCTGCATGGCTTCCGTCTGGAAGTTGGCAGCAGCGAGCGTGGGGGCGCGCGACTGACCCTGGACTGCCGCACACACACCCCACTGTAGGCGCCGGCTGGCCGGCGATAGTGGCCGATCAGGCCGGGAAGTTCTTGCGCAGCGCCTCGACGCCGCCGGTGTAGACGCCGCTGAACAGCTCTTCAACCTCGGCATCCGTCACGCCCGCAACCGGAGTGAACACACCCGACCAGGTGACCTTGGCCGAATGCTCATCCAGCGCTTCAACCTGCAATGTCGCCAGATACGCACTGACCGGAAACGGCGATTCGCTGAGGGTGTAGCTGTAGGTGCGCGCAACGTTATCGAAGGTCTGCAAGTGCTCGACCACCACCGCGCCATCCACGGTTTGCAGGTGACGCACGCGCCCGCCTTCGCCCGGCTCGCTCTTGGCAATCAGCGGCAGCCAATCGGGCAACGAGTTGAACCCACCGACCAGTTGCCAGACTTGATCGGCCGACACCGGGATTTCAATGACAGCAGCAGCTTTGGCCACGATATAACTCCACGACTGGAAAAAAGTCAGGCAGCTTACGCTGCCTGGCGGTGTTGGCGCTATTGGCCGCTCAGCCGTGGGCCGACTTGGCACACTCGCAGCCGGTGGCCGACTCGCACGGTTCACCATGGGCATGGTGATCGGCACAACCCTGGCAGCAATAGCCCTTGCCGTCTTTGGTCACAGCGTTCTGCCCCAGTACACATTTGCAATGCGGGCAGGCACAGGTTGGATCTGGCATGATCAGACTCCTTTTTTTTGGTCGTCCCGGTGCAGCGAATGCCGGCACCTTTAGCAGTGACTGCGGGCCGCTGCCCTTGGTTCAGCGCCGTTAATCAGCCTGGCGCGTGCTGCTGCGATACATGAACACCAGGGCCAGCACCAGGCACAGCATCGCCAGCACCCGGCTGCCGGACAGTTCGATGGCCGTGTTGCCCATCCAGCCGAAGTTGTCGATCAACATGCCCATGGCCAATTGGCCGACGATCACCGCCACCGTCGCCACCGCCGTGCCCACGATCGGCACCGCACCGACCATCACCATCATGTACACCACACCGAACAGCGCCCCGGTCAGCTGCCACTTGGGCACCTCGAGCAGGCTGACGGCCTGGGCCGGCTCAAAAAACAGGATCAGCAGGCCGGTCACCAGCGTGCCCACCGAGAACGTCACCAGGCTGCTGCGCAGCACGCCGACGGTTTGCCCCAGGCGCCCATTGATCGCCGCTTGCACACTCAACACCGCGCCGGCGGCAACCACCAGCACCAACAATGCAATCAGATTCATCGCCTTAACCTCGCGCAATCAAAACAAGGGCTATCACAATCAACAGCAGGGCAACCCAGCGTTCGCCATTGACCCGCTTGCGGGCGGTGCCGAACCAACCGAAGTGGTCGATCAGCACGCTCTTGCCGACCTGGCCGCAGAGGATCGCGATCATGGTCATGGCAATGCCGATATGGGGCGTGGCCAGGGTCAGCACCACCACATACATCGGCCCCAGGAAGCCCCCGATCAACTGCCAGCGCGGCAGTTCATTGAGGGCCGGACCTTTTTGCGGGCCGCTGAACAGCAGGAGCAGCAGCAAGATTGCCGTGCCCACCGCGAAGATGCTCAAGGTCGCCCATAAGTGCCCCACCTGGGCGCCCAGCGGCCCCAACAGGCCCGCCTCCACCGACAGGCCCATGCCTGCCAGGATCACCAGCGGCAACAGCAGCAGCCCCAGGCGGTTTTTCGGCCGGGCCTGGGCCGCGGCCTCGAGAGAAGAAGTTTGCATACACCACCTACACGTCAGATTAAACAATGACGCGCATTATCCGCTGGCCCATTTGTGCGATAAATGGGATCATGCAGACAACACCTTTGCGCAAATCGCACAGCACGGAGGGCTCATGCAGGGCTTCAATGAGTTGAGTTTCAAGGCGCTGCGCCTGTTCGTGGCGGTGCTGGACCACGGCAGTTTCTCCGAGGTCGCACGCCGTGAGGGCCTGGCGCCCTCTTCCATCTCCCGGCAGATCCAGTTGATGGAACAGGCCCTGAGCCAGCAATTGCTCTATCGACACACCCGCGCCGTCAGCCCCACGGAAGCCGGGCGCCTGCTCGGGCATCATGCGCGCCTGATGCTGCAACAACTGGAAGAGGCCGGGCAGGCCCTGCAAGAACAGGAAAGCGAACCCAGCGGCCTGGTGCGCATCAATGCGCCCATGGTGTTCGGCCAACGGCACCTATCGCCCTGGCTGGCCGAGTTGTGCCAGCGATACCCCAAGCTGCAACTGGACATCCAGCAGACCGACACCTACGTCGACCCCTTGCAGGAAGGCGCCGACCTGCTGTTCCGGATCGGTGTGCTCAACGATTCGGGAATGCAGGCGCGCATTTTCGCGCCCCAGCGCTACCGCATCGCCGCCAGCCCCGAGTACCTGGCGCGCTTTGGCACGCCGCGCCATCCCGATGAGCTGCGCAATCATCAGTGCCTGGCGTACAAGGGCGTGAACGGCCAGCAGCGTTGGTTCTTCCGCCGCGCCCAGGACGACTGGACGCCCTATACAGTCAAGGGCCCGATCACCGGCAACCACGCCGACACCCTGGCACGCGCCGCCGAACAAGGCCTGGGGTTCGTGGTGTTCCCCTCCTGGCTGATCGGCGACAGCCTGCGCGCCGGGCGCTTACAGGCGGTACTGAGCGATTACGAAGTGGCGACCACCCTGGAGCCGCAGCAGATTGCCGCGCTGTGGCCCGGCAGCCGGCGGTTGTCGGTGAAGGTGCGCACGGTCATCGACTTTTTTGTCGAGCGTTTTGGCAGCGTGCCCTACTGGGACCGCTGACTCAGAACAGCCACTGGCCGATCAGCCAGGCGTTGGCGCCGCTGATCACGGTGAACAGGCTCCAGGCCAGGATCCTGGTGGGCAGGCGATTGACGAATGACCCCATCAATTGCCGGTCGCCGGTCATGCGGATCAGCGGGTACAGGGCAAACGGCAGCTGCAGGCTGAGCACCACCTGGCTGAGGATCAGCAACTTGCCAATGGCCTGGTCACCCATCAACCACACCCCGAGGAACGCCGGGATCAGCGCCAGGCCACGGGTGATCAGGCGGCGTTGCCAGCAGGGAATGCGCAGGTTGAGGTAACCCTCCATGATCACCTGGCCGGCGATGGTACCGGTGAAGGTCGAGCTTTGCCCGGACGCCAGCAAGGCAATGCCGAACAGGATACTGGCGAAGGCACCGCCCACCAGCGGGTCCAGCAGGTGGTAGGCGTCCTGGATTTCCACGACCTCGGTATGACCGCTCTGGTGGAATGCCGCGGCGGCCAGCACCAGGATCGCGGCGTTGACCAGCAAGGCCAGGGCCAGGGAGCCGATGGTGTCGATACGCGCCAGCTTGACCGCGTCCTGGCGGCTGGCCAGGTCCTTGCCGAACAAGCGGGTCTGCACGATGGACGTGTGCAGGTACAGGTTATGCGGCATCACGGTGGCCCCGAGGATGCCGATGGCCAGGTACAGCGGCGCGGCATCGCTGATCGCCGAGAGCGACGGCGTGAAACCGCGCAAGACGTCTGGCCAATACGGTTTGATCAACACCAGCTCGACAAAAAAACACACACCGATGGTCGCCACCAGCGCCAGCATGATCGCTTCCAGGCGCCGGAAGCCGCGGTTTTGCAGGGCCAGGATCAGCAGCGTGTCAAACGCGGTGATGACAATCCCGGTGGTCAGCGATACCCCCAGCAGCAGATGGAACGCCAGGGCGCAGCCGAGGACTTCGGCGAGGTCGGTGGCAATGATCGAGATTTCCGCCAGCACCCATTGCGTGCGCGCTGAACGCCGGCTGTAGCGTTCGCGGCACAACTGCGCCAGGTCCTTGCCAGTGGCGATGCCCAGGCGCGAACACAGGCACTGCACCGCCATCCCCGCCAGGCTGGCGAGCAACACCACAAACAACAGGCTATAGCCATAGCGCGACCCGGCCTCGATGGCCGTGGCCCAGTTGCCGGGGTCCATGTAGCCGATGGAAATCAGCAGGCCGGGGCCGGCAAACTGCACGACCCGTTTGAAGAACGATGCGCGGGGATCGACGGGGATAGTGCCCGCCACTTCCGGTGGGCAGAACGGCGCGGTAGCAATTTTCGGCAGGCTGAATTTCACGCGGGGTACCAGGCAGACACACAGGACAAGCCCGCAGCTTAGCAGTCAGGCGAGACCGTGCGCATCAGCGTTTCACGGGGCAGATCGAACGCCTCGACCACCTGCACCACCAGGTCCATTTCCTGATTCAGCGCCTCGCGTTCCATGCGCTGGCGAATCACCCCCAGCACCAGCACCGCCAGGGTCGTGATGGAATACGCCGGCCCGGAAAACGCGCGCACCCCGCTCACCAGCAACATCGCCGCCGCCAACGCCTGCCCCACCACCGGAATCGCCGTGGCCGCGCCGCGCCGCACGATAAACCCGGTCAACCCGGCCAGCGCTGTACCGCTCAAGGCGGTGGTGGCCGAACGGCCGACATCGAAACGGTGGAAAAACCCCTGCTCCTTTTGCGCCGCCGCCCGCAGTTCAGCCTCGAACACCTGGCGGTCGGCCAGGCTGAGTTTGTCCTTGTACTGCTCGATCAGGGTCTCGGCGACCCGTTCTTCCAGGCTCACCAGGGCCACGCTGTCGAGGGGCTGGTCAAACTTGATGCCGACGCGCAAGGCCACGTCCTGGGCCAATTGGCGATAACTCACACCGTGCCCACGGGCCAGGTTCATGAAGCTGTCACCGCCCATGCGCTGCAACTCGATGGCCAACTGCAATGGGTCACGTACATCCGCAGCGATGGTCGCACTGCGCTTGGCGGCCATCAACTCGGCGAGGAACTGCAACTCCGGCGCCCGTGCCTGGAGCAGCACCGGGAACAGGTCCACGTCCTCTTCGGCAAAGCGCACCTCGGCACTGCGCTGGTCCGCACGGATCATGCCCCGGCGCTCGTGCAGCAAGTCGGTGTACTGCACCACCGTCTGCAACTGCGGCCAGTAGGCGGCGTGGTCGAAGGTGACCAGATGCACGTTGGTCACCTTGCCCTTGAGCGATGGGGTCAGGGGAATGGCATAGCGGCCGATGCAGCGTTCGGTATCCGGCTTGAGCGCCAGGGCCCAGTCCTTGCTGGAGTGGCAGTTGATCACCCGCCCCTTGAGCGGTGCCGACACCTGCACCCAGGGGCTGGACGTGCAAATCGCGCCGCCCATCAACAACAGGTGATTGAGCGGCAGCTCCCGGGCCAGCTCCGGGCTGGCCAGCAGGCTCTTGACCAGCAGGCGAGCGCCCAGGGAATGGCCGATCAGGTTGATCTGGCGCACCTCGATCGACTCGGCATGCAGGTAGTTGGCCAATTCCGCCAACAGCGTCCTGGCCACTTCGTCCACCCGCGCCTCGACACTTTTGTAGTGATCGAGAAAATAGCCCACCGCCTTGCCCAGGCCCACGGTCGCCGCGCCCAGGGTCCCGCCGCCGAGCATAGAGGCGATGATGTCCTTGAAGGGGGCGAACAGGTTTTCCAGGAAGTGCCCGGCCGGCCAGAACAGCATCACGTTGGTCGAACCGTCGATCCCCGCCAGTTGCGCCTGGAAATTGGCCAGTTGTTGCGGGTTGAAAAACGCAGAATAACCATGGACATAGAGATTGAGCACCGGCCCCTGGGGCGCGCCGCACAGTACGAACGAAGGCTTGCGGGTACGGTGCATTTGGTCCCACTGGTGTTGCATGAGGCGCTGGCTCCTGGTGAAAACGCAGCGCGATAGTAGCAAGAATCGGCGCGAGGCCGCGGGGGTCATGGGCACACACCCAGGTTTAATGCAAAAAAAACCGCCCTCGCGGGCGGCTTGAAGAACCCGGCCTTGATCAGAAGCCGAGGGAGAAACTGATGGTCATCCCATGGTCCTTGTCGTTGCGTGACAACTGGCCCGAGTAGCCCAGTCCCAGTTTGCCGTTAGGGCTGATCTGGTAATCGACGCCCGCCTCCACCACCGCGCTGTCCTTGGCAATCGGCACGCCTTGAGTGCTGAAGGACGCGCCGCCATTGATAAAGCTCAGGTCGGCATCCGGCTGGGTGTCACCAAAGGCATGGCGCCAACCGATGCTGCCCCGTGGGGTGATGCTCGAACCGTTGCCCAGGGCGATGGTTTTACCCAGGCGCACGCCAAGGGTGGAGAACGTGATGTCCTGGTCGGCATCCCCTTTGAGGGCGGCCGAACCGCCTTTTTCCTTGAGGGTGTCGCTTGCGTAGTTGACGTAGGCCAGGCCTGCGAACGGTTCCACGGCCAGGCCGCCGGCCTCCACGGTGTACCCGACTTCACCGAACACTTGCGCACTGCGCGCCTTGTAGTCGGCTTTCAGGCGCTGACCCTCGGTGCCCACGGCCACGTCACGTTTGCTTTCGATGTCGTGCCAGGTGTAACCCATGCCCATGCGTGCGGCGAAGGCCTCCTGCTGATACGCGGTGTAGGCCATCAGGTGGTAGCTGTCGATGTCGGCACTGGCGTTGCGGCGCTTGGCGTCCAGGTCACTGCGGGTATAGCCAGCAGCGATACCGGCGCGCCAGGCATCATCCAGTTGCTTGTCGGTGCCCAGCAGGAAGCCGCTGAGGTTGCGATCCAGGCGCGCGGTGTTGCTGTCGCCGCCCAGGTGGCCCCAGGTGCCGAGGACGCGCATCCAGCCGACCATTTCGCCGTGGCACCCGGCGCTGCTCAGGCGGTTTTCGCTGGGTGCCAGGCTGTTGCGTGGATCGTCCTGGCGGTAGCAGCCCGGTTGGCGCATGCGCTCGTTGACCGCGTCACGCACGTAGCGCGAATCCTCGAGCAAGGCGCTGGCGGTGCTGGCGTGGATTTCCCCCGACAGGCTGTCGAACGCTGCGCGGGCATTGGCTGCATCGCCGGTGAGCAAGGCGTTTTGTACGGCACTGCCGGCCACTGCCACGCCGCCGCCCAAGGCCGTGGCCACGGCCCGCTGGTTGCCGGTGGCCGCCACGCTGGCGAAGCTGGTGGTGTTGCGGCTCACGGCCAACGCTACCTGGTTCGGGCTGTAGTTGAGGGCCGTATCGAGGAACGCCAGGTTCTGCAGGTTGGTGTTGGTAAAGGTGCCGGTCACGCCACCGCCAGCCGTCAACAGGGTGTAGGTGGTGGGCCCGGTGTAGGGCACCAGGTTGAGCACATTCAGGCTGCCCGCCAGGTTCGCGCTACCGCCGACCGCCAGGGAACTGGCCACCGATGGGGTGATCACCAGGTTGAGAGTGCCGTCGGCAGCGTTGGTGAAGTTCCCAGCGACGCTGAGTTTGCCGCTGTCGGGAGTGACCACGCCATGGTTGACCAGCGAGCCGACACTGCCGTTGCCACTCAGGCCCGCGCCATTGGCCACAGTCACCTGGCCGCCGAGCACAGTCCCCGGGTTGCTGGCATTGCCCACTTGCAGCAGGCCCTGGTTGACGGCCACTGCACCGCTCAACGGCTGGTTGCCGGTCAGCAACAGGCTGCCGCTGCCCTGTTTGACCACAGTGCCGGTACCGGTCAGCGTGCCGTTGAACTGGCCATTGCTGTCTTGCTGGAACAGCAGGTTGGCGTTGTTGGTGATTGCCCCTTGCAGGCTGCCGGTGTTCCCGGCCAGCGTCCCCCCGCTGACGGTGGTCCCGCCGCTGTAGGTGTTGGCGCCGGTCAGCAACAAGGTGCCCGCGTCGGTTTTGTTGATCCCACCGCTACCCACCAGGGGCGCCGAGACCTCGGTGGTCACGCCGGCATTGATACGCACCGTCGCCTGGCTGCCGTCTGCGGCATTGGTGGGGCTGAGGCTGCCGCCCGTGCCGGCGACCAGCGTGTAGCCACTGTCCAACACTTGCAGGCCGGTGAAGCTCTGATTGCCCGCCACGGTGACGGTCCCGCCCTGCCCGCCGAACACGGCAAACTGATTGTTCGAGGCCTGGCCTTGGGTGCCGGTCGGGTCGGTCCAGTTGGTGCCGGGGCCCCAGGTGCCGCTACCGCCATGTACCGTGCCGTCAGGGCTGGTGGTGGTGCCGTTCCAGAACTGGATCTGCCCTGGCGCGGTTTGCACCAGCAGGTTGAGCTGGTTGGCCAGCGCCGTTTGCAGGCTCAGCGCGCCCGGCACAATCGCGCCTGGCAAGCTGCCCAGCAGCAGGCCGTTATCGGTCAGACTGCCACCGTAGCGGAACAGTTGGTAGACGCCAACGCCGAACCCTCCTGCGTCGCTGATGTTAAGGGTGCCATCCAGGGTCAGGTTGCCGGCCACGTTGACCACCGTGGTCGATGCGCCCGGTGCGCCGAGGGCGAAGTCCAGGCTGGTCCCCGCTGACAAGGCCAGGGCACCCACGGACAGCGGCGTCGCAGTTCCGGCCGTGAGGGTCGAGCCGTCAGCCATGCTCACCGCCCCCGCCAATTGCCCGCTACCGCCCAGGGAGGCGCCGCTGGCGACCTGGACGGCGGCACTGTTCAAGGTGCCGTTGACCAGCAGGCCACCGGCCGTGACGTTGGTGCTACCGGTGAAGCTGTTGTTGCCGGTCAGCAGCAGATCACCGCTGCCGGTCTTGGTCAGCGAGCCGCTACCAGTGAGGTTGCCGGTGTAGGTGCCATCGGCATTTTGCTCGAAGGTCAGCGCCGCGTTATTGGCTATCGCCCCTTGCAGGCTGCTGGTGCTGCCGGTGGTGCTGCCGCCATTGAGAATTGTCCCGCCGCCATAGCTGTTGCTGCCGGTGAGCAACAGCGCACCGTTGCCGTTTTTCACCAGGCTGGCGGTGCCGCTGAGCGCGCCACTCAAGGTCAGGTCATGGCTGCCCAACAGCGTCAACTGACCACCCAGGGCAATGGCATTGGCCAGTTGCAGGGCGCTGCTGCCATCCAACTGCGCCGCGCCGCCCACGCTCAGGGCGCCACTGCCCAGTGCCGCATTGTTGCCCAGCGTCAGTTGCCCGGCATTGAGGCTGGTGCCGCCGCTGTAGGTGTTGACGCCATTGAGGGTCAGGCTGGATGCGCCGGTTTTCACCAGGCTGCCATTGCCGCTGACCACGCCATCCAGGGTCAAGGCACTGGCCCCGCCCACGGTCATCGCACCGTTGAGCAGCGCGTTATTGCCCAGGGTCACAGCACTGTTGCTGGCCAGGGTGGTGCCGTTGGCGGCGGTCAATACGCCGCTGCCCAGGGCATTGTTGTTGCCCACCACCAGGGTGCCGCCGTTCAGAGCGGTACCCCCGGTGTAGCCATTGGCGGCGTTGAGCACCAGGGTGCCGCTGTCCAGTTTGGCCAGGGTGCCACTGCCATTGAGGCTTACACCGAGGGTGGCAGTGACGTTGGGGTCGACCCGCACGGCGGTGTTGCCAGTGCCGCCGTTCACCAGGTTCAACTGGCCAGAGGTACCGGCCACCAGGTTGTAACCGTCGCTGACGAACTGCATGCCCGTCAGGCTTTGGCTGCCGTCCACCGTGACCGTGCCAGCCGCGCCCTGGAACACCGCAAACTTGTCGTTCCAGCTCTGGTTGAGGCTGCCGTCGACATTCGCCCAATTGGTGCCGTTGCCCCAGGTGCCGTTGCCGCCGTCGATGGCGCCGTTGCCGATCAATTGGCCGCCGTCCCAGAACTGCACGGTGGTGTTGGGCGCGATGACCACCAGGTTGACCTTGTTGCTGATCGCGGTTTGCAGTTGCAGGTCATCGGCAGTCACGCTTGAGGGCAGAGTCCCGAGGGTCAGGCCGTTATTGGTCAGGGCCCCGGCGTAGTTGATGAGGTTGTAGACCCCAGTGCCGAAACCGCCGAGATCACTGACATTGAGGTTGCCATCCAGGACCAGGTCACCGCCGACATTCAGCAGCCCGCTGCCGCCACCGACTACCGGTACGCCAAGGCCGACGTCCAGGTTGGCATTGCCCCCCAGCACCAGCGAACCCACGGTCAGCGCACTGGCGCTGCTCAGGCCCAGGTGGCCGCCATCGGCCACCGTCACCGCACCGGCCAAGCTGCCGCCGCCGCTCAAGGTCGCGCCGTTGTTGACCGTCACGCTGCTGCTGGCCAGGCTGCCCGCCACGTTGAGCGTGCCGCCCGTGACGCTGGTAGCGCCGGTCAGGCCGCTGTTGCCGGTGAGGTTGAGGGTGCCGGTGCCGACTTTATCCAGGGCACCGCTGCCGCCCAGGCTACCGCCGAAGGTGTTAGTGCCGCCGACGGTCAGCGTATTGCCCGCCGCCACTTGCAGTGCACCGTTGCCGGCCAAGGTGTTGAGTGTGGCGCTGCTGCCCAGGTTGAGGGTGGCGCCGCTGCCCACGGTGACCCCAGAGGTGTTGCCCAAGGCGCCGGAGCCGACGGTGGTCAGGCTGCCCCCCAGCACCGTCAACGGGCCGCTCAGCAGGTTATTGCCGCTGAGGGTCAGGCCCGCCGTGCCGTTTTTGATCAGTGCGCCATTGCCGGCCACTACGCCGGCCAGATTCAGGTCGTGGCTACCGGCGACGGTGAGGTCGGCATTGAGGTCAATGGCATTGGCCAGCACCAGCGGTGCGCTGTTATCCAGGGTGGCCGCACCGCCCACGCTCAGGGTACCGCTGCCCAGCGCAGTGTTGCTGCCGAGGGTGAGCGTACCGGCGTTGAGCAACGTACCGCCGCCGTAGCTGTTGGCCCCATTGAGGCTGAGGTTGGCCCCGCCGTTCTTGATCAACTGCGCGGCGCCGTCGACGATCCCGCCGAGGGTCAGGCCGTTGCTGCCGGCCACTGTCAGCGCGCTATTGAGGGTCAGCGCATTGCCCAGGGTCACATTCGCGCTGCTGTCCAGGGTCGCCGGGCCGTTGACCAGCAAGGCGCCTGCGCCCAGGGCGCTGCCCGTACCGACGGTCAGGCTGCCGGCGTTGAGTTGGGTACCGCCGACATAGCTGTTGCCGCCGGCGAGGGTCAGGTTGCCGCTACCGCTTTTGATCAGCCCGCCGGCACCGTTGACCGGGCCATTGAGGGTCAGGTCCGACGTGCCGAGGATACCCAGGTTGCCGCTCAGGTTCAGAGCATTGGCGAGGGTCACTGCAGCGGTGGTGTCGAGGGTGGTCCCGGCGCTGCTGTTCAACGCGCCTGCGCCCAGGGCGCTGCTGGAGGCCAGGATCAAACCGCCGGCATTCAGGGTGGTAGGCCCCTGGTAGGTATTACTGCCACTCAAGGTCAGGCTGGCGATGCCGTTTTTGATCAGGCTGCCGGCGCCGCTGACAGTGCCCGCCAGGGTCAGGGCATTGCTGCCGCCAATGGCCAGGCTGCCATTGAGAACCACGTCATTGGTCAGCGCGAGCGCTGTGTTGCTGTCCAGGGTGGTGCCGTTGGCGGCAGTCAATACGCCGCTGCCCAGGGCATTGTTGTTGCCCACCACCAGGCTGCCGCCGTTCAGCGCCGTGCCGCCGGTGAAGGTGTTGCTGCCATTGAGCACCAGGGTGCCGCTGTCCAGCTTGGCCAGGGTGCCGCCGCCGCTGAGGTTCACATCCAGGGTTGCGGTGACAGTGGGGTCGACCCGCACTGCGGTGTTGCCGCCGGCCCCATTGAACAGGGTCAGGCCGCCTGCCGTACCGCCCACCAGGTTGTAGCCATCGGTGACAAATTGCAGGCCCGTGACCGCCTGCGCGCCGTCCACGGTGACGGTGCCCGCCGTGCCCTGGAACACCGCCAGGCTGTTGGGTGCCCAGCCCAGGTTGAAGCTACCGTTGAGCTCGGTCCAATTGCTCGACGCCGCGTTCCAGGTGCCGTTGCCGCCTTCGATGGTGCCGTTGCCCACCAGTTGGCTGCCATCCCAGAACTGCACGTTGGTGTTGCCATTGACCAGCAGGTTGATCTGGTTGCCAATCGCCGTTTGCAGGTCGAGGCTGCCAGGCAGGACGCCACCGGGCAGGCTGCCCAGGAGCACGCCATTGTTGGTCAACACGCCGGTGTAGTTGATCAGGCGATAGATCCCGGCGCCAAAGCCACCGGTATCACTGATGTTGAGGGTGCCATCCAGGGTCAGGTTGCCCAACACCCGCAGCAGCTCGGTGCCGCCCGTGGACGGTGCGCCGAGGCCGGCATCCAGGTTGGCGTTGGCCCCCAGCACCAGGGCGCCGGTGGTCAGTACGCTGCCGGACTTCACGGCCAGGTGGCCGCCATCGGCAACATTCACCGTGCCCAGCAAGGTCCCGCTGCCGCCGAGGGTCGCGCCGCTGTTCACATTGACCCCAGCACTGGCCAGTTGGCCGTTGACGTTCAAGGTACCCGCGCTGACCTGGGTATTGCCTGCCAGCGTACTGACCCCGGCCAGGGTGAGCGTGCCGTTGCCAAGTTTGTCGATGTTGCCCAGGCCGGCAAGAACCCCACCAAAAGTGCCGTTCCCATTGTTGGCGCCCAGGCTCAAGGTATTGCCGAGGCCGACCAGCGCAGTACCGGCGCCGGTGAGGTTGCCCAGGCTGGCGGAACTGCCCAGGTTCAAGGCAGTGCCGGTCGCCAGGTTGATCGCGCTGTTGGTACCCAGCGCACCGTTGCCGACGGTGGTGAGGCTGCCCGCCTGGATATCCAGCAGGCCGCTGAAGGTGTTGTTGCCCGTCAGCGTCAGGTCTGAAGTACCGGTCTTGATCAGGCTGCCATTGCCCGCCAGCACACCAGCCAGCGTCAGGTTATTGCTGGCGCCCACGCTCAGGCCGGCGTTGACGGTCAAGTCGTTGGCCAAGACCAGTGGCGTGCTGCTGGCCAGGGTCGAATTGCCCGTCACGGTCAGCCCGCCCGTACCCAGTGCCGCCGCAGTGCCCAGGGTCAGGGTGCCCGCATTGAGGGTGAGGCCGCCCTGGTAGTTGTTGAGGCCATTGAGGGTCAGGTTGGCCGCGCCCTCCTTGGTCAGGCTGCCGCTGCCACTGATCACCCCGCCCAGGGTCAAGTCGGCGCTACCGCCAATGCTCAGGTTGCCTCCCAGGTCAAGGGCATTGCCGACACTGACCGCGGTGCTGCTGTCCAGGGTCGTGCCGCCCGCCGCATTCAACGCACCATTGCCCAAGGCGCCGCTGTTCGCCAGGATCAGGCCACCGGCGTTCAGCGCGGTGGGCCCGAGGTAGGTGTTCACACCGCCCAACGTGAGCTGCGAGGTGCCGCTCTTGACCAGGCCGCCGGCGCCACTGATCACGCCATTCAAGGCCAGGGCATTGCTGCCAGTGACGTTGAGGTTGCCAGCCAGGGCCAGGTCATTGCCCAGGGCCACGGTTTTATTGCTGGAGAGTGTGGTGCCCGCGGCCGTGCTCAGCAGGCCGACGCCCAGCGCGGTGTTACTGCCCACCACCAGCGCCCCACGCTCAAGGGCAGTGCCGCCGGTGTAGCTGTTGTTGCCATTGAGCACCAGGGTGCCACTGTCGAGCTTGGCCAGTTTGCCGGCGCCGTCGATATTCACGCCCAGGGTCGCGGTGAGGGTTGGATCGACACGGATCGCCGTATTGCCGGCGCTGCCGTTGACCGCCGTCAGTTGCCCCGCAGCACCGCCCACGACGTTGTAGCCGTCGCTGGCAAATTGCAGGCCGGTGAACTGCTGCGTGCCGTCCACGCTGACCGTCCCCGCAGTCCCTGTGAACACTGCAAAGCCGCCGGCCCAGGCCGAGTTGGGCGTGCCGCCGATGGCGGTCCAGTTGCTGGCGCCAACGCTCCAGGTGCCATTGCCACCTTCGACCGTGCCGTTGCCGGTGGTCTGGCTGCCGTCCCAGAACAGCATGTTGGCCACCGACACCACCACGTTCACCTGATTGGCCGTGGCGATATCTACCAGCACATCGCCCAGGTTGAAGCCCTGGGGCACGCCCGTCACTGTCAGGCCCTGCCCGGCCAGGCTGCCGGTGTAGTTGATCAAACGGTAGATACCGGCACCAAAGGCCCCGCCATTGCTGACATTCAGGTTGCCATCCAGGCTCACACTGCCATTGACGCTGAGCAGCGGCGTCGGGGACGGCGCACCAAGGCTGACGTCGAGGTTGGCACCGCTGCCCACCACTAGCGAGCCGGTAGACAGCGTATCCGCGCTGTTCAAGGCCAAGTGGCCGCCGCTGTTGATGTTCAGCGCTCCCAGCAGCGATCCGCCGCCGGTCAGGGTGCCCCCGGCATTCACGTCGACAATGGCGCTGCCCAGGGTATTGCTCACCTTCAAGATGCCGGCGTTGACCTGGGTATTGCCGCTGAGGCTGTTGATGCCGGTCAGCTCGAGCTGGCCGCCGCCGACTTTGATCAAACTGCCGCTGCCTGTGAGGCTGCCGCCAAATGTGCTGCTGGTATTGGCACCGCCTACGGTGAGGCTGTTGTTCAAGCCCACGTCGATAACGCCAGCACCGCTCAAGCCGCCGAGCACGCCATTGCCGGCCAGGTTGAGGCTGGCGCCGGCGCCAATGTTCAGCCCGCTGTTGCCACCGAGGGCCGCGGCGCTGCTGGCGAACACGCTACCGCCAAGGATGTTCAGTGCGCCGGTAAAGGTGTTGTTGCCGCTCAGGGTCAGGTCGGCCGTGCCATTTTTGGTCAGGCCACCGGCGCCACTGATCACCCCGCCCAGGGTCAGGTTATTGGTGCCGGCCAGGGCCAGGTCGGCATTGAGGGTGATGTTATTGCCCAAGGTAAACGCCGCGCTGTTGTCCAGGCTCGCCGCGCCACCCACGGTCAACGCACCGCCGCCCAGGGCTGCGGCATTCCCCAGGGTCAGGCGACCGCCATTGAGCAGCGTGCCCGCCTGGAACGTGTTGATCCCATTGAGGGTCAGGTTGGCCGTGCCCGCTTTGGTCAGCGTGCCGGTGCCGCTGAGCGCACCGTCCAGGGTCAGGGCGTTGCTGCCCGCCACGGTCAAGCCGGCGTTGAGCACAATGTTATTGACCAGGGCCACAGCGGCACTGCTGTCCAGGCTCGAGGCGCCACTCACGGTCAAATTGCCCGACCCCAGCGCTGTATTGCTGCCCACTTTCAACGTACCAGCGTTGAGGTTCAGGCCACCGAGGAAAAGGTTGTTGCCGGAGAGGTTCAGGGTGGCGCCGCCATTCTTGGTCAGGCTGCCGCCCCCGATAATCGGCCCGGTGAGCGTCAAATCTGCGGTCCCGCCCACGGTCACCGCGCCGTTGAGACTGATCTGGTTGGTCAGGCTCGCCGTGGCATTGGCATCCAGAGTGGTGCCGGCGGCGGCGCTCAACGCTCCAGCGCCCAGTGCACCGTCGGCACCCACCACCAATTTGCCGAGGTTCAGCACCGTGTTGCCCTGGTAGCTGTTGGTGCCGCTGATAATCAGGTCGCCGCTGCCTTCCTTGACCAGGCCGCCGCTGCCACCGATCACCCCGCCCAGGGTCAGCGCATTGCTGCCAATCACGGTCAGGTTGCCCAGCAGGTCGATGCCATTGGCCAGGGCAATCGCCGCGCCCAGCAGCGGACCGGTGCTCAGGTTGGTCCCGGCGCTGGCGGTCAGGATGCCCGAGCCCAGCGCGTCCGTGGCCCCAAGCACCAGAGTGCCGGCGTTCAACTGGGTGCCACCGCTGTAGGTATTGGTGGTGTTGAGGGTCAGGTCCGCCGTACCGTTTTTGCGCAAGGCCCCCGTGCCGCTAAGGTTGCCGCCAAAGGCAAAAGCGTTGGTGCCCTGCACCGTGAGCCCACCGGCACCGATCACCACGTTGTTGGCCACGTTCAGGTTACCGGTGCTGGCCGCCAGGGTCCCGCCATTGACGTTCAGCACGCCGCTGCCGAACGCGGCGCTATTGTCAAATTGCACAAGGGCGCTATTGAGTATCGTCGACCCGTTGACCAGCGCCCCTTGCAGGGTCCAGGTCCCGCCATTGATCAGCAGTTTGTTGAAGTTGATGTATTGACTGCTGGATGCGGTGCCGGTCTGGATAACAGCATTCACCCCGGCCAGTTGGTTATCCAGGACCAGGGTATTGTTGGTCCCCCCCACGCCGCCATCGACCTTGCCGGAGGGCGCGAACGACAGATTGACGTTGACCAGTCCACCCAGGCTGATCCCGGTACCGGCATTCACCACAGACCCGGTGACCGCGGTAAATGTATTGCCCCCACGCCCGGCGCCCAGGGACACCCCACCATTGAGCGTGCCTGCGTTGATAAACGAGTTGCCAACCCCGCCGGCGGCACCCGAGGCTTCAAAGCCTATCCGGCCGGTGACCGTGCCGCTGTTGGTCATATTGACCCGGGAGCCGCCCTGCACCACCACCACAGGGGCTTCGTCAGGTTGCAGCACCGATACGCCAATGCTCGAAGCGCCGATAGTGCCGCTGTTGTAGATGCTGGTGGTGAAGTTTGCGCCATTGGTGATATTGAGCGCCGCGCCGCCCAGCAGCGAGGCCACATCCAGCAATGGGATGGTGCCTCTGATCGTGCCGCTGTTGGTCACCGATACGTTGCCTGAGGTTGAAGCGTTGCCAATCACCACGCCACTGGTCAAGGCGCTGAGGGGCAACAGGAACGCCGGATCAATCACCCCCAGGTTAGTCAGCGTTATACCGCTACCCGTCAAGCTCAATACCGTGCCCAGCACAGTGTTCATCCGCGCTGCGGCATCGACGGTGACCTGCAGGCCATTGGTCGAACTGGAAAAGTTGTTGACCGGCGTCAGGGGCAGGCTTGGCGCCCCGGTACAGGTAACCACCGCGTTTACGCCCGGGTTCGCCGGCGAGCACGCCGCCAACGCCTCGGGGCTCGCCAGGCCTGCCACCAGCCCGAGGACACCCAGACGAATCGCAAGAGAGAGAGGAGAAACATGGGTTTTGGCGCCAGCAACAATTCTTCTTTCCACGGGCAACAACTCCTTCGTGGTCCAAGCCTTTCGTCCGTGAATGCGTAGAAGCCCCATGCAACAGATCCAACACGCATCGAAAGCGAATTACCTGACCGTGATGACAACAATCCTGTTGTCAGAACCGTAGCTGACGCGCGTTAAAGTCATTGAAATAAATGGTATTAATACTTTCGTAAGTGCCTTGTAGGATTTGGACGACATCCAACAGGCGCCGGCGTACAGCGCCCTACCTCGGCAAAAATTCAGATTCAACCGCATAAAAGCGCGCTCTAATAGCGCCCTGTCGATTCGCCTCAAAGATCCTGGAGTAAGCGATGCCCCATGAAGGCAACCTGTTACAAGCGGCCGTGGTGTTCCTGCTAGCGGCGGTGCTCACCGTACCCCTGGCCAAGCACCTGAAACTGGGCGCGGTGCTGGGCTATCTGTTCGCCGGTGTGATCATCGGCCCCTCGGTGCTGGGGTTGGTGGGCAACCCGCAAAGCGTCGCGCAGTTCTCTGAGCTTGGGGTGGTGTTGTTGCTGTTCATCATCGGCCTGGAGCTGTCGCCCAAACGCCTGTGGGTGATGCGCAAGGCCGTGTTTGGCGTGGGCCTGGCGCAAGTGCTGTTGACTGCCATGGTGATGGGCGCCGTGGCACTCTGGGCGTTTGGCCAGTCGTGGAACAGCGCGATTGTGCTGGGCCTGGGCCTGGCGCTGTCTTCCACCGCCTTCGGTCTGCAAAGCCTGGCCGAACGCAAGGAACTGAACAGCCCCCACGGGCGCCTGGCGTTTGCCATCCTGTTGTTCCAGGACATCGCGGCGATCCCGCTGATCGCCATGGTGCCGCTGCTGGCCGGCAGCGACCACACCACCACCGCCGCCCAGGACCTGAACCACGGTTTGCAGGTATTGGGCAGCATCGCCGTGGTGATCATCGGCGGTCGCTACCTGTTGCGGCCGGTGTTTCGGATCGTCGCCAAGACCGGCCTGCGCGAAGTGTCCACCGCCACCGCGCTGCTGGTGGTGATTGGCACCGCCTGGCTGATGGAACTGGTGGGCGTGTCCATGGCCCTGGGCGCGTTCCTCGCCGGCCTGCTGTTGGCCGACTCGGAATACCGCCACGAGCTGGAATCGCAGATCGAGCCGTTCAAGGGCCTGTTGCTGGGGCTGTTCTTTATCAGCGTGGGCATGGGCGCCAATATCGGCCTGTTGTTCAGCACGCCCTTTGTGGTGCTGGGGCTGACCCTGCTGCTGATCGCCATCAAGTTGCCGCTGCTGTACGCGGTCGGGCAGATGGTCGGCGAACTCAACCGCGAGAGCGCAGTACGCCTGGGCGTAGTGCTGGCGGCCGGCGGTGAATTTGCCTTTGTGGTGTTCAAGATCGGCCGCGACCAGGGCCTGTTCGCCCCGCAGCTGTACGACGTGCTGGTGTTGACTATCACCCTGTCGATGGCCCTCACTCCGCTGCTGTTACTGCTGTGCCCGAAGCTGTTTCGGCCCAAGGCCAAGCCGGTGGAAGTGCCGGAAGAATACCGCGCCATCGAGAGCGATGCGCCACGGGTGGTGATCGCCGGCATGGGCCGCATGGGGCAGATCGTGGCGCGGATCCTGCGGGCGCAGAACATCTCGTTTATCGCCCTCGACACCTCGGTCGAAACCATCGAGCTGACCCGCAGTTTCGGCGGTATGCCGGTGTTCTACGGCGACCCCCAGCGACCCGAAATCCTGCATGCGGCGAAGGTCGACCAGGCCGAATATTTCGTGATCGCCATGGATGATCCAGAGATCAACATCAAGACCGCCGAACTGGTGCGCAACCTCTACCCGCACATGAAAATCATCGCCCGCGCCCGTAACCGCCAGCACGTGCATCGCCTGGTGGACCTGGACGCGTCACCGGTGCGCGAAACGTTCTATTCCAGCCTGGAAATGAGCCGCCGCACCCTGGTCGGCCTGGGCCTGAGCGAGGCCCAGGCCGATGCGCGGATCAACCGTTTCAAGCATCACGACCTGCAACTGCTGACAGCGCAGCACGCGGTGTACGACGATGCGGCCAAGGTGATGCAGTCGGCCCAGGAAGCCCGTGCGGAACTGGCGCGGTTGTTTGAAATGGACCGCCTCGAAGAAGAGTCCGGAAAGGTCTGAGGATGGATCTGAACGATATTGCGAATTTTCTGACAGAATACAGCGCAATTTCGTTCATCCATTGGAAGACCTCATGCTCACCCTCAGCAAAACCGCCGCCCGCCTGGCCCTGGCGCTGACTGTCAGCCTGGGCGCCAGCCCGCTGTTCGCGGCTGCCAAGCCGGCCGCCGCGCCGCCGGACGACTTCCAGATCGTCTCGACCCTGGACGGCAAGTTCACCTTCACCCTGCCCAAGGGCTACGTGGCCGACGCCCTCCCCGCCGGCGCACAAGCCCAGGGCACCGCGGGCGCCAATGGCACGATGTACATCAACCAGGCGTCAAAAAGCGTGGTGGTAGTGGCCCAGACCTTGCGCAACGACGGTATCGACCTGAAGGACGACGAACCGCTGTTTCTCGATAGCGCGGCTGAAGGTTTCCTCAAGGACGTAGGCACCAGCCTGCCGGACTACAAAAAACTGGCGCAGAAGAAACTGCTGATCAAGGGCGTGGGCCTGCGCCAGATTGATGGCACCGCCAGCATGGGCGGCGGCAAGACCTTGAACTCGACCTTCCTTGCCGGCTCCGGCAACCGATTGCTGGTGATCCAGGCGATTTCCCGGGCCGAGGATGTAGCGGGGCATGGCCTGCTGGTCAGGCAGATTACCAGCGGCAAGTGACATTCCCCCAAGCACCACACATCCAATGTGGGAGCGGGCTTGCCCGCGATCGCGGTGTATCAGCCAATACATAGGCTGACTGACACCCCGCCATCGCGGGCAAGCCCGCTCCCACTTTGTTTATTGCATTCCCCCCTACGGCTTGCGCAGCAGGTAGGTATCCATGATCCAGCCATTGGCCTGGCGCGCCGCCTTGCGCACGCGCTCGATTTCGTCGGCCACCTCGGCCACCTTGCCGCTGATCAGGATTTCATCCGGGGTGCCCAGGTACGCGCCCCAATAAATGTCCATCTCCTGGTCCGCGACGCTACGGTAGGAGTCCTCGGCGTCAAGCATCACCACCAACGTATCGGCATCGCTGGCCTGCCCCGCCGCGAGCCGGCGCCCGGTGGTGATCTCGATGGACCGGCCAATGCGGTTCAACGCCACCTTATGCTGGGCCGCCAAGGCCTGGACGCTGGTAATCCCGGGAATGACCTCGAATTCAAACTCACTGCTGCCACTGGCCAGGATCGCCTGCAGGATGCGGATGGTGCTGTCGTACAACGCCGGATCGCCCCAGGCCAGGAAAGCGCCCACTTCGCCGTCGGCCATTTCCTGGTTGATCATGCGCTCGAACGTCTGTTGCTTGTCGCGGTTCAGATCCTGCACGGCCGTGGTGTAGTCAATCTCGCCACGCACGCGCTCGGGGCAGTCGGCTTCGACAAAGCGGTAGACGTGCCCGGCGTCGATGTAGGTCTGGCAGATTTCCCGTCGCAGGTCGATCAGCTTGTCCTTGCTCTGGCCCTTGTCCATCAGGAAAAACACGTCGGTGCGGTTAAGCGCCTTCACCGCCTGCATCGTGATGTAGTCGGGGTTGCCGGCGCCAATGCCGATGATCAGGATTTTTTTCATGACGGGGTTCTCAGTGCGGGGCGGGGATTTTGCCATGTTCGCGCCGCTCAGGTCTCGCGCGTTTGCAGGCGCAGGCGCCAGATGCCATTGAAACGCAGCTCAGTGCTAGAGAGCGGTTCCACATCGATCCGATTGAACATAGCCGGGGGGCATTGCAGCGCATGCAGCAACGCAGCACGGATCACAAAGGGGTGAGTCACCGCCAGCACATGGCCCGGCGCCTGTTCCAGGGTGCCTAGCCACTGCGCCACTCGCTCGCACAACTGGGCCACGGACTCGCCGCCATGGGGCGCTGCCGTGCTGTCCGTGAGCCAGGCCTGCAAGGCCTCGGGTTCAGCGTGTTGAATCGCATCGATGGCCATGCCTTGCCACCGCCCCAGATCACAGTCACGTAACGCCTGTTCAACCTGCGCGGACTCGCCGAACAACCCCGCAGTTTGCCGGGTTCGCGCCTCCGGTCCACACAGCAGGCGCGGTGCCCGCTTGAAGCGCTGCGCCTGGGACAGGCGTGCCTGCTGCCAGTCCATTTGCAATGACTCGTCCAGGGCAAAACGTGCCGGTTTACGGGCGCACGTAGGGGCGTGGGCGATCAGGGTCAAGCGAGTGGCCTGCATTCAGAATCCCGCGAGGTTGAAGGTAGTGGAAGGGTCGACCGCCGAAGCGGCCTCACCATAGTACAGCGGTTGGTGCGACACATTATCTATCGCATGGGTTGGCGCTCGGGGCGGAACCGCGGGCAACCGACCGCCACCCAAAAAGCCTCCCCTATTGTCCAAGGAATGCCCATGAGACTGACCGACTCCCGCCCCGCCCTCGCCCCTGCGGGCACCTACCCAAGCGTGCAACCGGCACCCGCGCAACCCAGCGATGCGCCCCCCCTAGGAAGGGTGCCGTTTATCAGCCTCGACGCCCAGCAACAAGCCCGGTCATTGGTCAGGCAAGCCGATAGCGACCTGGCGTGCCTGTTGGCCGCCACCTTGATGAGCCGGGTCATTTCCCTTGAGCCTGGCGGGCAAGACAGCCCCAGCGCCAGGCAGGTGGACGCTATTCCCGCCGACTCGACCTTCGGCCAGGCCTGGTCGCGCCTCACTCAAGCCGTGAATAGCGAGCCATTTGCGACATTTGCCAAAGAACACCATATCGACACCTCACGTTTTACGTTCAACCCCAGGTCGGGGTGGCTGGACTGCACCGTCAACGACAAACCGGCCACGTTTACCTCGTACGACAGCGGCTGGGACCAGGCATCCGCCGACGTTTTAGCGGCTGCGCGGGTGCTGGCCCCGACACTTGCACAGTCGTTTGAATACGCCGGTGAACACAGCGCGTCATCCAACGTGGTAAGCGACTTCTACGGGGACTCCTTCGCCAATACCAAGGCCGACACCCTCACCTATATTGGCCGCCTACAGACCGAACATGGCTTTGCCGCCCTGGTTTACCCAGGCTCTGAGCAGCCGCGCTACAACCGCCCCGAGCACCAACACGCCAAGCAACTGCAGCGGGATGCGATCGACTCCGTTGCGGCCCGCGATCAGAGCCCGTCGTTGCCCCAGCAGAGCTCATTGGAAAAAATCAGCGCAGGCGATCTGTTTCTGGCCAGGCTGTGCAGCAGCGACCTGAGCTCCGGGCACCCCGAAACCCGGCTGCCTGGGCACGGAACATCCGGGGGGAGCATAGGCCGGCTGCCAACGTTCTCGACGATGGGCCAAACCCGCCAGGCGTTCGAACAGGCGTTGAACGCCGAGGCTTTTTTGCGCTTTGCGCAACAGCACAAACTTGACCTGCCCAGTGTCAGCATTGCCCCGCAAACCGGCGATCTGGTCTGCCAGGTCACCGACCCCAATGGGGTGATGCTCGAAAAACGCTTCACCCTGAGCGACGACTCCGGCTGGTCAGCCGTCGCGGCCGACATCGTCGCACAGGCCCGGGACCTGGCCGCAGGGTCGACAGACAGGGTCCGTCACCCGCACTACAACGCGGTCCGTTTCCAGGACATCTTGAACTTCTATGGTGAAACACCCGCAGACGGCACATTGCTGGAAACCCTCAAGCGCTGCGCGGTACTCAACCGCAGTGGTTTCCCGGCGTTAAGCGCAAGTAGCCCCACGGACACTGCCCCCACACGCGCCCTCCAGCAAAAACGGCGCCTTGCGATTGAACGCCTCGACCAGGCAACCAGTGCCACTGCGGCCGGGCCTGCCAAGGCCCTCAACCCGACAACCGAGACCGTTCGCCGCCAATTTGACGGCCAACCCGATGTGCGTTCGGTTGTGCAACGACTGCTCACCGAGGCCATTCAGAAGGTCTCTCCCGGCCTGGACTTCGATATCAACCAGATCGCTTACGCCGAGCCCGACCCGGCCAACCCGGGGCACTTCCGGCGCAGCTCCCTCACGGCCGTGGCCTTGAACTACCTGAGCGGCGAGGACGCGCCGAGCTTTCCCGACAACAGCAAGTTGGTCGACACCCGCCCGGACCTGCTCGCCCATACGGGCAACACCCCCGACACGCCCCTGCCGATCAATCTGAAAGCCGTTGAAGCCGCCCTGCACGCGCTGCCCACGCAGTTGAGCGAGGCCATGGCCAGCGACCTGCGCAGCTACTGGGCACAACCGGCGTTCAGCACCGCGGCCGGGCCATTCGCCGGCGATCGGCAGGCGCTGGTCAGTGAGTTGTTGCGCAACAATCTGCGCCTGGCCGGGCTCAAACAGCCGGGGCTGGATGACGCGCAACGCGAAACACTGGACCAACTGGTGACACGCCCACCTCCCGCCGCCAACAGTGACATCACCGTATTTGCCCTTGGCAGCGTTACACGGCAACACCCGGACGCCAGCGAAACCGCCTCCCCCAACCTGCTGGTGCAACGCCATATCGGCGAGCGTTTGATCCTGTTGCTGTGCGCGCCAAACGGCACCGTCACCCCCTATGACTCCTACGCCGCGTTCGACGCCGCCCGGGCGCAACACCTCAGCCAACAAGCCCCAGGCACGGGGCGCCTGAACACCTTGAAGAAAATCGACGCAGATCCGTTCGTCGCCCAGGCACAGACCCTCATCGAACAGGGCCTGGGTGACGTGCTCAGCAGCAGCCCGGCCTACGGCGCGGTGGCGGGCGAGCGGCCCACACGCAAAATGCCGGGCTGGGTCAACAACGCCAGCGAGGCCGAACGTTTTGTGTTGCATGACCTGAGCCTGCAGTTGGCAAGCATCCACCAGCGCAACAAGGGCCGCACCTACAACAGCGACATTCCCGATATCCGCCCCTTTGCCGAACAGACTTTCGATAACCTCAAGGCGGTGAACCATCCCGCCAAGGATCTGCAGGTGGTGTTCAAGGTTGCGGTGGGCGGCACCTCGCCCGGTGGTGTGATCAGCGGCGGCATTCATCGCGAGTCCATGAGCCTCACCGACGCCCTGCTGCGCAACCTCTCGGGCCTGCCCAGTCGAGACGTGGAGGTCTACCTCAAGCCGGGCAACACCCGCGTCACCGAACTTGAAAAGGATGGTGTCCTGCAGAAGCTGATCGAGGACGCCGACGTCGGCAAGAAGTACCCGCTGTTGCTCAAACGTGAACTGCAAGACGAGCGCACCAAAAAGGCCGAACGCCTGGCCCTGTTTGCCGAGCAAGTGCCAGTAGAGCTGCAAATAAAGGCCCTGGAGTTGGCCGTCAACAAACAATCCGGTGTCGATACCACTGGCTTGAGCTACATCCAGGCCATCCTCGACCCCGCCCCCGGCACCAAGCGCGTCGACGGCCAGGAGATCGTAATCCGCCCACTGGCATTCGTGCCGGGCCCCGGCAAGAGCCCCGATGTGGTCGACAATATGTACCTGATCGAACCCGAGGACAGTGCCAAGGGCCCGCATATCCTCTACCGCCCGCTGATCGCCGATGCGCCGCTGATGCAATTTCCGACGCGCCAGGCATTGCTCCAAGCCATCCAGCAACCAGGCCGCCTGCAAAAAGACATCCTGGCCTGGTTGCCCGATGACGCGACCCGGGCGTACTACAAGGCCTGGAGTTTCAAGGAGCCCAGCCTCCAGACCACCAGCATTTTTGGCGTGGGCGACGGTGAGACCGTGCCTGCCGAGCCCAAGCTGGCCGCCGGCGGTTACGAGGCGGCCAATACACTCAAAGAGAAGCTGCAAACCGGGCAACTGATGAACCACCTGTACGACGCCAATGCCTTGGGCCTGACCAGCATTGCCGAACAACAGTCGGTCTCCGATGACGAAAGCCGCTGGGCCACGCTCAAAGAGGGCGGTTATCTGCTGCTCAACGCCGTGCTGCCCGCACTGCGCGGGCCGGGCGCGGCCATCGGCGTGGCGTTGCAGTTCCAGGGCATTCTCAGTGACCTACAGACCCTGGCCGACGACGATACCGGCAACAAAGCCCCGGCCATGGCCGACTTGTTGGTCAACCTGGCAATGCTGTTACTCCAGACGCCCGCGCGGCCTGCGGCCAGGCGAGTCGGCGCCCCCGTGAGCGCCAGCCGCAACAGCATTGTCGAGGCCCCCAATGGCCAGAAGGTCCGGCGCCTGCAGGTCATGAAGGGCACGATGGAAAAGATGCAACTGGTCAAAGGCAACCTCTTTACCTTTGAAGACCAATACAAAGGCAAACCCCGGCTCAATATCAACGCCCATGGCCGCGACCTGAGCGTCACCGAGCGCCTGACCGGCGCCAGCTCAACCATCCTCTATGACGGCGCCGAACACACCCCCGAACAGCTGCACGCCCACCTGCTGGCCAAAGGCATCGACCCCAGCCAGTTCGACAACGTGCGCCTGCTGGTGTGCTACTCCGGCAATGGCGCCGAAAACTCCTTTGCCGCCCAGTTCCAGCGCTTGATCAACAAACCGGTAAAGGCCTTTGTCGGCACGGTGACCGTAACTCCCAGCCCCGAACTGGTGACTGCCGAGTTCAAGACCGGCATCCAGATGCACGGGCCGCACGACGGGCCCAGGCTGGTGAGTGACACCTATGCGCAGTACGACAGCGTGGAAACCGTCAAGGATCGTACGGACATCTCCATGATCCGTAACCCGCTGGAGTACCTGCTGTTCTCCTACTACCCCGTCCACTACCCGCCTCGCGCGGCCAATCGCTGAGCCCAGGCAAGCACGCGGCGCTGCGCAATCGGTTCGGCACATTGACGAACGGTCCGGCGAATGTTCAGATGCGGCCCTGTTTCAGGTGCCGCATGCCGCCGTGCATGAGGTGAAACGGGAAACCGGTACGCTCGTTCGAGCAAGTCCGGTGCTGCCCCCGCAACGGTATTCGCGTGACCCCTTCGACACACCACTGTGGCCAGAGCGCCATGGGAAGGTGAAGGGTTCGATACGCGAGAGCCCGGAGACCGGCCTGGAATGTGTGTTTGGCAAAATCCTGCGGTGGGCGGGCATGGGCCGGTATTGGCGTGTGCTCGATACTTTCTCCTGCGTGCTTCTGCGAAGATACTTTCGAGAAGACTATGATTTTTCAACGTTACGTCACTTCTGGCCCAACCCTGCTGTTGGGTTGCCTGTTCAGCCCCCTGCTACTGGCTGACAACAGCGCCCTGGAACTCAAGCCGCAGACCATTCTGGCACCGTCGGTGGAGTCCACCACCGTGGCCGACATGGCCCAATACGGCAGCAAGGTCGAGATCGTCACCCGCGCCCAGATCGAACGCGCCGGCCCCAGCGCCGATATCACGCGGGCGATGCAGATGTTTATCCCCGGTTTCTACGTCGCGCCGAAAAACGGCCCGTTCGACTACGGCACCTATTCCCTGCTGGGCGGGCGCAACGACGACACGCTGATCCTGCTCGACGGCGTACGCCTGAACAACCGCCTGTACGGGGGCCTGTACCTGGACACCCTGCCGGCCAACGCCGTGGAGCGCATCGAAGTGCTCAAGGGTGGCCAGAGCCTGTTGTTCGGCACCCAGGCCGTGGCGGGCGTGATCAATATCGTCACGCGCAGCCCGCAGACCCGTGAGGTGTCCGGCGAAACCAACCTGGGCGTCGATACCTTTGGCGGCACCACGGGTGATGCCCGGGCCGAGCGGATTTTCACCAATGGCCTGGGCGACCTCGGCCTGCTGGCCTATGTCAGCCATAACGTGTCCGAGGGCTACCAGCCCTTTCGCAACCGCGACATGAGCAACGTCACCGACAAGAAACGCTCCTACGAAGTCACCACCCTCGGCGCGAAGGCCATCCAGTCTTTTAGCGATGACTCGCGCCTGGAACTGTTTTACCAGTACTCCGACGCCAACCTGGACTTTGCCGGCGCCACCAACAACCGCAAGACCACCAACGACCGTGTGCAGCAGATTGCCACAGCGACCTTCGAGCAAAACATCAACGAGCGGCTGAGTTACTTCCTCAAGGGCCATATCAACGACTGGGACACTCGCTACTCAAGGGTCAACAACACCGCCGACGGCGGCACCGTGGTGCGCAACCACAATGACTACTGGGGCTTTACCGACTGGGGCGTGCAGGCCGAAGGCAAGGCTGAGCTTACGGGCGGCCATGTGCTGGTGTTCGGCTCGGACAACCAGTGGTTCAAGGGCCAGGACGACGTGCTGGTGATCGACGACAACAAGGCCCAGGCCCACGCCCTGTACACCCAGCTGCGCCCGCAGATCGACGCCCTGCCCGACTGGCATCCGAGCATCGGCGTGCGCCACGAAACCATGAGCGGCGGCGACAGTGCCACCGTCGGCATGCTCACCTCGCTCTACGACCTCAACCCCAACTGGGCCCTGCGCGGCCAGTACGGCACGGCCTACAAGCTGCCGAATGCCGAGCAATTGTTCGTCAATGAACCCGGCGACGAGTTGGGCAACCGCAACCTCAAGCCGGAAAGAAGCCGTAACGCCGAGCTGGGCCTGGACTACAAGGGCCTGCTGGCCGACCGTGAATTCAGCGCCAGCGTGACCCTGTTCAAGCGCAAGATCACCGACCTGATCACCCTCGACGATAGCCACTGGGTCAACGTCCAGGGGCAGATCCAGGTGCGCGGTTTCGAGGCCGACGCCAAGCTGGCGCTCAACGAGCAGTGGAGCTTGCAGGCGGACATGACCCGCAACCTGACCGAATCGCGCGCCGGGGTCACCCTCAATGACGTGCCGAGCTTCTTCGCCCGCTCGCGGGTGGGTTTCGAGTCGCAGAACCGCCTGTGGGGCGCCGGCGCGGCGATCCGCTATATCCACGATGTAATCAGCTCGAAAAGAGTCGAATACGGCCACTATTCGGTGGTGGACGCCGACGCCTATCGCTACCTCGACCCTGCCCATCAACACCGCGTGAGCCTGCTGGTAGAAAACCTGTTCGACCGCGACTACGTCACCAGCCGCTCCAGCAATGTCGACAACCTGGGCCGGCCGTTCACCACGGAGGTGCGTTACACGTATCGCTTCTGATGACTGAAATCACGCAAATCGACGGGGTGGACACCCACCCCGACTGGTCCCGTATCCCCGAGCATGCCCACCATGTGCTGCTGTGCACCGGCCCGCGCTGCACCCAGCGTGGCGCCCTGCAACTGTGGAAAACCCTGCGCCGGCGCCTTTTGGAGCACCAGCACATCGAAGTGCCTGGCGGTGTGCTGCTGACGCGCACCCATTGCCAGTTCCCCTGCAACCTGGGGCCAGTGCTCACGGTGTACCCGCAGCGCTGCTGGTATGGGGTGCACAGCAAGGCCGATGCCGTGCGCCTGGTGGATGTGCACCTGGTGGGCGGCGAGGTGGTCGAGGAACTGTTGATCCGGGAGCATCCATGAAACGTTTGGCAGGCGTTGCCATCGCCCTGTTGTGCAGTGCCTCGGCCATTGCGCACGACTACCGCAACTGCCAGCAGGATTGGCAACTGCCCCATGCACCGCCGGCGCGGATTGTCGCCCTCAACCAACACGCTGCCGATATGCTGCTGGCCCTGGACGCCGGCCCGGCGCTGGTGGGTGTGGCGTACCTGGATGACAACGGCGTCGCGCATAAGCAGGGCAAGTATTTGGGGGTGCCGGTGATTGCCCCGCGCTACCCGGCCAGCGAGGTGCTGTATGGGCAGAGGCCGGACCTGGTGGTGGGCGGGTTTGCCACGGCTTTTGGCGACGGCATCACCTCGCGCACTGGGCTGGCGGGCAATGGCGTGGCTTCGTATCTGCTGGAATCGGCCTGTGCCGGGCACTCCCTGGATTATTTCGGGCATATCCGCACAGACCTGCAAACCCTGGGCAACCTGCTGCATAAGCCGCAGCGCGCCCGCGAGCTGATTGCCGCCCTGGACGCCGACCTGGCCAGCGCCCGGGCACTGGCCAAGCCGGCAACACCCTTGTCGGTGTTTTACCTCGACAGTGAAGTCAACGGCCTGGACAGCGAAGGACAGCAAGGTTTCGTCACTGCCCTGCTGGCCGCCGCCGGCGCGCGCAACCTGTTGGCCGGGATCAATCAATACCGGGTCACGGTCAGCAGTGAGACGCTATTGATGAGCGACCCGGATGTGATCCTGCTGGCCGATGCCGTATGGTCCCCGGCCAGCCGTAAACGCCAGTTGCTGACCCGCGACCCGGTGCTGTCGCGCCTGCGGGCGGTGCGGGAAAACCGCATGATCGATATCCCGTTTACCCACCTGGTGCCCACTGTCGGCAGCGGCAAAGTGGTGCTGGACCTGACGCGCCAGCTCAACACCCTGTAGGAGCGGGCTTGCCGGCGACTCGTGACTTATGGTCAAGAGTCATTTGAACAATCGTGGGTGTTTCCCCGGGCGCCCCGGGCAGATACTCGAGGCCATTGTTCACGCCACCACAGGAGTCACTCATGTCTATTCCCGCATTCGGCCTTGGCACTTTCCGCCTGCAAGGCCAGGTGGTCATCGATTCCGTCAGCACTGGCCTGGACCTGGGCTACCGGGTCATCGATACCGCGCAGATCTACGAGAACGAAGCCGAGGTCGGCCAGGCTATCGCTGACAGCGGTATCCCCCGCGATGAGCTGTTCATCACCAGCAAGATCTGGATCGCCAATTTTGCCGAAGGCCAGTTGATCCCCAGCCTCAAGGAAAGCCTGCGCAAGCTCAAGACCGACTACCTGGACCTGACCCTGATCCATTGGCCGTCGCCGGAAAACCAGGTGCCCGTCGCCCAGTTCATGGGGCAGTTGCTCGAAGCCAAGCGCCAGGGCCTGACCCGGCAGATCGGCATTTCCAACTTCACCGTGGCATTGATGGAACAAGCCATCGCCGCCGTCGGCGCCGAGAATATCGCCACCAACCAGATCGAGCTGCACCCGTACCTGCAAAACCGCAAGGTGGTGGATTTCGCCACGCGCCACGGCATCCAGATTACCTCGTACATGACCCTGGCCTACGGCGAGGTGCTCAAAGACCCGGTGATCCAGGCGATTGCCGAGCGTAACCAGGCCACACCGGCACAGGTGGCCCTGGCCTGGGCCATGCAACTGGGGTACGCGGTGATTCCGTCCTCGACCCAACGCGCCAACCTGCAGAGCAACCTCAAGGCCGTGCAACTGACCTTGAGCGAAGCCGATATGGCGCAGATCGCAGGCCTTGAGCGCGGTCAGCGCCTGACCAGCCCCAAGGGCATTGCGCCGCAGTGGGACTGAGCTAAACCGCCGGACTGCGCGCCAACTCCCGCAGCCACGGCAAGACCCGCAAGCCGCTGGCCGGTGACGGCGGGTCGATGATGCCCATGAAGTGCTCCAGGGTGAGGCTGTCGGGCGACCCCGGCAAACGCATCATCGCCTGGGAGGCCGGCGCCCCGCTGTGCTGGTCGTCATAGACCAGCACATGGCGCACCTGCTGGAACGCCAGTGCGTCACCCGCGCTGGCGGCCAGGCCCGCATGGATAATCAGCACATCGAATGGCTCGGCTGGAATATCGGTCAGGATCAGCACTTCATTGAAGGTCTGCACCGGGACGATCCGGTAGTAACCCAGTTGGTTGAGCATTTTCTCGAGGTGCAAGCGTTGCAGGTGCTGTTCATCAGCGATCAGGATGGTCAGTGCTTTGGTGGGCATGGCAGGTCCCTGAGCAGGCAGCGCTCGTGGTTTGAAGGAGCGGCCTACTTTTTCAGACATATTTCGATAGCAAAATCAGCGTAGTTCCCTCTGCACGTAGGAGTTCTCCTAAACACTCTCGCACTTCCTACTCTTATGCCCGGTTGCAATAGTCCGCCAGGGCCTGATGCAACTGATCAATGGCTGCTTGCACGCCAGTCACCGCCAAGGCCAACGCCTCCCGATCACGTTGTTCACAGGCGGCTTCCAGGGCCTCACAGGCGCTCACCAACGCCTGCGCCTCAACCAGGCGCGCCCCGCCCTTGGTCCGGTGGGCCAGGTCATGCAACTGTGCGTAGTGGTTTTGTTGCAGCAAGGCCGGCAGTTGCATGCGGTCTTCGGCGAGGCTGTCGAGCAGCGGCTCCAACAGTTCCCTGATCGCGTCCATATCGCCACCGGTCAACTTCAGCAAGCGGCCCAGATCGATCGTCTGGATCGCCTCGGCCGCCTGCGGCTCGTTGACCGAAGGCAGGGCCGTACGCGAAGCGAGCGCCGCATGCAGGTCGTCGAGGCCAGTCGGCTTGAACAGGCAACCGTCCATCCCCGCTGCCAGGCAACGCTCGGTTTCCTCGGGCTGGGCATTGGCGGTAAACCCCAGCAACAGGCAAGGCGCCAGGCCACGGGCACGCTCGTCGGCACGAATTTCCCGCGCCAGGTCATAGCCGTTTTTCAGTGGCATATTACAATCGGTGATCACCCCATCGAAGCGCTCGGCCCGCCAGTACTCCAGGCCCTGCACGCCATCTTCGGCCGTAGTGATGCGGTGCCCCAGGAAGCTCAGTTGGCGGGTCAGCAATTGGCGATTGGCCGGGTAGTCATCCACCACCAGGATATTCAACCTATGGGCCGGCGGAGCATCCAGAGCGGCCGGCTCGTGATGGGCCGCGGCAGCAGACGCCACGGCCAGGGCCAACGTGACCTCCACGCGAGTGCCCTGCCCCAGCACACTGCTCAACTTCAGTTGGCCACCCATCATTTCACACAGGCTGCGGCTGATCACCAGCCCCAGGCCAGAGCCACTGCGCGCCGACTGGTCGGTATTGCGCCCCTGGACAAACGGGTTGAACAGGCGCATCTGGTCCTCGACGCTGATGCCTACCCCCGTGTCTTCCACCACCAGCCGCAGGCTCAGATAACCATTGGCAACCGCAGGCGAGCCACTGCTGCTCAAGCGCACATGGCCCTGGGCGGTGAACTTGATGGCGTTGCTCAACAGGTTGGAAACCACCTGCTTGAAGCGCAGCGGATCGATCAGTACATGCCGGTCAAGCAGCGGGTCCAGTGCCACCTGCAACACCAGGCCCTTGGTCCGCGCCAACCCTTCGAAAATGCGCGCCACCGAGGCCAGCAACTCACGCAGGTTCGATGGCTCCAGGGCCAGGGACAGGTGGCCGGACTCGATGCGCGCGATGTCGAGAATATCGCCGATCAATTCCAGCATGCCCCGCGAAGCGTCGGAGGCCACGGCCAGGGCATCATGGTCGATCCGCCCCTGCTCGGCATTTTTCAACGCCAGCTCGATCATGCCGATCACCGCGTTCATCGGCGTGCGGATTTCATGGCTCATGGTCGCCAGGAACGTGGTCTTGGCCCGGTTGGCAGCGTCGGCACCCTCCTTGGCCTCCTGCAATTGCCCCAGCAAGCGCTGGCGTTCACTGACATCGACCCAGCCGGCAATCATGCCCACGACCTTCTCGTCACCGTCGCGGTACGGCAGCATCCAGTGGTAAATGGTCAGGGTCGCGCCCCCAGGCACCTTGAGGACACGGTCGTGAATCTGCGGCTCGCCGCGCTCCATCAGGCGCAAGTAGTCTTCATGGTAGGACTGGGACTGGGGCTGGTTGCCGGTGTCGGTCTCGACCACGGTCTTGCCGATCACATCTTCAAGGCAAAAGCCGAATACATTCAGGTAGGCGCTGTTGCAAGCCATCAACCGGCCCATGCGGTCGCGCACATAGATCGGGTGCGGCGTGCCGTCGATCAGCACGCTCATAAAGCGCATCTGGTCGCTTAGCGCGCGCTCGGCCTGGCCGCGCTTGCGTATCAGGCTGCGCAGGTAAATGGCCCAACCCAGGGTGAGCGCCAACAGCAGCGCGGCCAGCGCAAACCCCTGGATAATCGTGTCGCGGTGGCGCAGCCAGTAACTGTCGTCGATCACCACTTCGCTGCGCCAGTGGTTGGTCAACTCGTCCATTTCCTGGGGAGAGATGCTCAGCAGCGCCTTTTCCAGGATCGAATACAGCTCCAACTGGCCGCGCCCCACGCCAAAGGCGATACGCGCTGGCTGCGCGCCCACGGTACTGGTGATACGCAGGCGATCACGGTATTTATGGGCAATCATGTAGCGCGCAATCATCAGCGCATTGACCGACGCATCGACCCCGGCACTGGCCACCAGGGCCATGGCCTCGGCGGGGCCGTCGACGTCTACCAGGATGATTTGGGGGTATTCCCGGCTGATGATTTCCCGCTGTACGCTGCTGCGAATCACCGCCAGGCGCTTACCTGTCATATCTTCCATGGTGATCGGGCTGCGCTCATCGTCGCGGGTGACCAGCACGAACGGGTTGCTCAGGTAAGGCCGGGTAAAGCGGATCTTGTCCTCCCGGGACATGCTTGGGGTAATCAGCGCGATCATGTCCGCGTCGCCCTCGCTGACCTGCTCGACTTGGCGCGGCAGCGAACCGCCGCGTATCACGTCGAACTTCAAGCCGGTGCGCAAGCTGACCTGCGCCAGTACCTCGGCACTCAAGCCCTGGAACTGCCCACGGTCGTTGAAAAATGACAGCGGCAGGAATTTGTCGAGCGCCGTGACCCTGACCCGTGGGTGCTTGTCCAGCCAGCGTTGCTCACTGGCGCTCAGGCGCAGGCGTTCGCGGCCGACCACCCCCAGGTTACCGGCGCTCCAGCGGCGCAGGATCTCCATCTGCTCATTGGCGGGGATCACCTCCAGCACCGCATTGACAATACGCAGCAGCCGCTCATTGTCGCCGGCGAGCGCGAACGCAAAGGGGTTGACCTCCAGGCTGGAAAAGTCCGCCATGCGCACGTTATTGAGATGATTTTTATTGATCAGATAGTTGGTGCTGATTGCATCGCCCAGGTAGACGTCCGCCTGGCCAAAGGCCACTGCGCCAATCGCCTCGAAGGCCGACGGATAGATATGCAATGAAGCATTGGGGTAGAAGGCCGCGACTGCACCGGGCTGCATGTAGTGATAAAGCATGGACAGGCGCTTGCCGTCCAGGTCGGCCGTCAGCGACTGGCTATCGCCCACCCGCGTCACCAGGATCGGCTGGTCATTGGCGTAGGAGCGCGACAGCTTCAACTGGCCGTCCGCCGCCTCGTAGCCGTTGGCCGTGCCTACAAAGTCCACCTCCGCGTGCTTGAGGGCGGCGATGGCTTCGTCGCGGTGCTCATAGCGCTGCACCTGGACCTTGACGTTGAGGGCCAGGGCGATCAACGCCGCATAATCGGCGGTAATCCCCTCCAGTTCGTCGTTGTTATTCGTCAGATCAAAGGGCGCGTAGTCGGGAGCGGAAACCCCCATCACCAACGTGCGGCGCTGGCGCAACCAGCGCCAGTCCGCCTCATTGAGGTTCACCTGCGGCGCTTCCAGGCTCGAATGCCCCAACAGATGCAAAGCCTGTGGCTCGCCCAGAGCCACGTTGACGGTGAGTGACAGGCCCGCCAGCCAGAGTACGGCGAGCCACTTGCCCAGAGAGGTCGACATTTCAGATCAGATGATTGCGCTGGGCGAACTTGGATAAATGCACCACCGAAGACATGCGCAGTTTCTCCTTCAACCGGGTTTTATAGGTGCTGATGGTCTTGTGACTCAACAGCATGTCCTTGGCGATTTCATTGTTCCCCAGGCCCAGGGCGAGCTTTTGCAGCACCATCAGTTCGCGGTCGGAAAGTGCCTCTACCAGTTGCTGTTCAGTGGTTTGCAAGTCGTCTTTGCGCACCGAACTGGTGGGCAGGCTGGGGAAGCAGCTGTAGTTGGACATGACGGCCTTGATGGCTTTTTGCAGCTCATCGAGTTCACCGGTTTTCGCGACAAAGCCCATCGCCCCGGCGCGCATGCAACGAGTGGAAAAGAACACTGCCAGATAGGAGGTCAGCACCAGGATTTTACAGGGCAGGCCCAATGCCTTGATCCGGCTGATGACCTCCAGCCCGCCCAACTTGGGCATGGCCAGGTCGAGGATGACCAGGTCCGGTCGCTCCTCCCTGGCAATCTGTAAGGCGTCGGCACCGTTGGCAGCTTCGAAAATCTTCTCGAAGCCCTCCTGGCGCAACAGGTATTTGACGGTAGAACGAATGAACGGATGATCATCCACGATTAGCGCTTTGCTCATGCGGCTCCCTGGGAAGACACCACGATTGTTTAGTTGCTTCATTGGCGACCACTCATTTCAGGGGCGCCAACACCCTTACACATCACACGAAACCCCTGTACCTGTGAGAAATACCAGTTCCGACCAGCGGCACTGTCTACACAGAACGTTTCAACGGAATTTGGTTAGGTGCAACGGCGCAACATTAACAACGGAATGATGTTTCGCCCGAAGGGAAAATCCGGCGCACTTGTAGGATTAATCCTTCCAAAAGCGTAGTCAAATTCAATAAAAAAAGCCGCCTCCTATGACAGGAGGCGGCTTTTTGGGGGATGCAGGGTTTGCTTCAGTCGGTGGTGCTGGGGCTCCAGAAGGCCTGCACCACAAGGTTCGACTGTGAGATCCGCGCCACCAGGGCGTCCAGTTCGTCACCGTCGACCGAGTTGGCCGCCAGCGTCGCCTCGATTTCCACCTCCTCAGTGCCAAATGGCCGTACGTCGACATCACTGGCCGGGTAGTTGCAGCGCGCCAGTTCCGATTCGAGCAAGGCCATCACCGCCTGCTGCTGGGCGCGCCGGGCGATCACGTAGAGGATATTGGTGACCTCCGCCGACACCACATCCAAAGGCTGGCGGTTGATGTTATTGACGATCGGCCGCAGCAAGGTGTTGGCCGCCAGCACAAAACAGGTACCCAGGAACGCCTCGAGGATCAGGTCGGCGCCGGCGCAGGCGCCCACGGCGGCGGAAGTCCACAGCGTGGCCGCCGTATTGAGCCCGCGTACATTGCCCTCCTCGCGCATGATCACCCCGGCGCCGAGAAAGCCAATCCCGGACACCACATACGCCACCACCCGCACCGCCCCTTCGGCCCCGGCCAGGCGGTTGGCCATGTCGACAAAGATCGCCGCCCCCACCGCCACCAGCACGTTGGTGCGCAGCCCCGCCGTGCGCTGGCGGAACTGGCGCTCAAAGCCGATCAGCCCACCCAGGATGAAAGCCGCGCTGAGGCTGACCACGGTGTCGATCAGGGAATCCAGATTGATATTGTTGAGGGCTTGCATGATGAATCTCCCTTTGATTGCCCGCAGAATCAGCGTCGAAAAAAGGGGGATCAGGCAGGAACCGGACGGTTCGCTACCCAAAGACCGCTTCTCGCTTTATCGGCGAGGCAACGGCACGGGGATGCGCGTCAGCTGGCCAAGCCTGGTCGACAACTGTCACTCGAAAGTCTGTTCACGAAGGTCTGCGCTATGGTTGAAAACCGGCGCAGCTTACGCCCGCAGTCTGCGGGAGGAAAGTGACAGTGCGGCGAATCGCCGGGTTCTTCAGCCAGGGTTCAGCCAGGCATCGCTCCCGCGGGCGCGGGAACGATCTGCAACGCTGTCAGCTCGCGGTGGCCAGCAGCACATCACGCACCGAGCGCGCCTGGCCCAGGCTGCGGTCATGCTCGTGCAGCGAGGCAGCAATCTCATCGGCGCGAATCGGCAGGATCGACAGCAACGTATCGCTCAAGCCATGGCTGGCCTGGCTGAAACCCTGCATGTAGATGCCCGCCTTGCAGCGCTCGTCGGTGACCACGCGGTAATCGCGGCTGACTTCAAAGTCACCCATATAGGCCTCCAGCGGCGCCAGCAACTGGCGATGCATCTGCCGTTCATAACCTGTGGCCAGGACCACCGCATCGTAGTGGTTGATCACGGTCTCACCGGTGGCGTTGTGACGTACCAACAACTCGATGCCCAAGGGCCCGGCGCTGGCTTTTTCCACGGTGGTCAGGGTGCGGAATGCGTGGCGGGCGATGCCGGAGACTTTCTGCCGGTAGAAAATCCCGTAGATGCGCTCGATCAGGTCCAGGTCCACCACCGAATAGTTGGTGTTGTGGTACTCGTTGACCAGGCGTTCGCGCTCGCTGCTGGGCTGCTGGAACACCAGGTCGGTGAACTCCGGGGAGAACACTTCGTTGACGAACGGGCTGTCATCGGCAGGCTTGAGGGCCGAGCCGCGCAGGATGATGTCCACCTGCACCGAGGGGAAGCTGTCGTTCAGGTCGATAAACGCTTCGGCCGCGCTCTGCCCACCGCCGATGATTGCAATGCGCATCGGCTTGCCCTCGACACACGGCTGCTGGGCCATGCGCGCCAGGTACTGGGAATGGTGGAACACCCGCCCGTCATCCTTGAGCGCCTTGAACGCCTCGGGAATCCGTGGCGTGCCACCGGCGCTGACCACCACCGAACGTGCGGTGCGCACCAGTTGCTCGCCATGGGCATCGCGGGAGATCACCCGCAGCGCCTCGACCTGCTGCTGATGCAGGATCGGCTCGATGGCCAGCACTTCCTCGCCATAGCGGCTTTGCTCGGTAAATTGCCCGGCGACCCAGCGCAGGTAGTCGTTGTACTCCATGCGGCACGGGTAGAAGGTGCCCAGGTTGATAAAGTCCACCAGGCGCCCGTGGGCCTTGAGGTAATTGACGAAAGAGTACGGGCTGGTGGGGTTGCGCAGGGTCACCAGGTCCTTGAGGAAGGAAATCTGCAGCTCGCTCTGGCTCACCAGGGTATTGCCGTGCCAGCGGTAGTCGGCCTGCTTGTCGAGAAACAGCACATCGAGCTTACCCTGGGCTTTCTCGCGCTCTTGCAGGGCGATGGCCAGCGCCAGGTTCGAGGGACCGAAACCAATACCGATCAGGTCGTGAACCGCGGGCGATGCAATTGCCTGTGTCATTCCAGTGTCCTCTGGATAAGCCCCGTGGCGATGGGGCGGAAAGCCTGGGCGACCTGCTGAACAACAGGCCATGTGTTGATAGGAAACGAGGACCATGAAAAAAAATTTAAGCCCCGCACCGGATTCACCCTGGCAGGCGCGGAGCCGCCGGCGCGGGCAATGCGGTGATGGCAGTTTGAGGCCGTCTAATTTATAGTAATTCTCATGTAGATTTGAAAAGTCCTACACACAACGTCCAATACTGGCGTTTCGCCCAGCTGTAACGGCGTGTGTAAGCACTTAAATTTCAGGGCAAATACCTCGTTTACCTGACAGCTTGCCGCGCCTGTCTCTGCCCTTGTGGGCGATTGAGCTGCGGTCCGAACTTTCCTGGCTGGAACCCGTGCATGAACCGTCCCCGACACACCCGGCGCGCTCTGCTGGCAGCACTTTGCCTGATCCCCGTGGCCGCGTTCGCCGCCTGGCAACTGATCCCGCCCGGCCGGGATAAATTTGCCACCCTGCAAGTACACCGGGGCGATATCGAAAGCAGTGTGACCGCCCTCGGCACCCTGCAACCGCGGCGTTACGTGGATGTCGGCGCCCAGGCCTCCGGGCAGATCCGCAAGATTCACGTCGAAGCCGGCGCCCAGGTCAAGGAAGGCGACCTGCTGGTAGAGATCGACCCCGCCACCCAACAAGCCAAGCTCGACGCCACCCGCTACTCCATCGCCAACTTGCAGGCCCAACTGCAGGAACAGCACGCGCAACACCGCCTGGCGCAGCAGAAGTACCAGCGCCAGCAACGCCTGGCCGCCGGTGGCGCCACCCGCGATGAAGACGTGCAAACCGCCCAGGCTGAACTGGATGCTACCCAGGCGCGCATCGACATGTTCAAGGCGCAGATCAGCCAGGCCCAGGCCACGCTGCGGGTTGATCAGGCTGAACTGGGCTACACGCGCATCTATGCGCCGATCTCCGGCACCGTGGTGGCCGTGGATGCCCGCGAAGGCCAGACCCTCAACAGCCAGCAGCAGACGCCGCTGATCCTGCGCATTGCCAACCTGTCGCCGATGACCGTGTGGGCGGAAGTCTCGGAAGCCGATATCGGCCATGTCAAACCGGGCATGCAGGCCTATTTCACCACCCTGAGCGGTGGCAACCGGCGCTGGACCAGCACCGTGCGCCAGATCCTGCCGGTGCCGCCCAAGCCCCTCAACGAAACCAGCCAGGGCGGCGGCAGCCCCAGCAGTTCGAGCAAGAGCGGCAGCGGCCGGGTGGTGCTGTACACCGTGCTGCTGGATGTGGACAACGCCGACAACGCACTGATGGCGGAAATGACCGCCCAGGTGTTTTTCGTCGCCAGCCGCGTCACCGATGCGCTGACCGCGCCCGTCGCTGCCCTGCAGGGCAGCACCCGTCCCGACATGCAACTGGCCCGCGTGGTGGCCAAGGACGGCAGCATCGAAGACCGTGAGGTGCGGGTGGGTATCAGCGATCGCCTGCGCATCCAGATCCTCGACGGCCTGAACGAAGGCGATCATCTGCTGATCGGCCCCGCCGACAGCAGCGGAGGCTGAATGTTGACGCCGCTGATCGAACTTCGGGACATCCGCAAATCCTACGGGGGCGGTGATGCGCCCCAGGTCGATGTGCTGCGCGGGATCGACCTGTCGATCCATGCCGGGGAATTCGTGGCGATTGTCGGGGCCTCCGGCTCAGGCAAGTCGACCCTGATGAATATCCTCGGCTGCCTCGACCGCCCCACCGTCGGCCAGTACCTGTTCGCCGGGGAAAACGTCGCCCAACTGGACACCGACGAACTGGCCTGGCTGCGCCGCGAGGCCTTTGGCTTTGTGTTCCAGGGCTACCACCTGATCCCGTCCGGCTCGGCCCAGGAAAACGTCGAGATGCCGGCGATCTATGCCGGCACACCGGCCGCCGAACGCCACGCCCGCGCCGCCGCCCTACTGACCCGCCTGGGGCTGGCCGGGCGCACCGGCAACCGCCCGCACCAGTTGTCCGGCGGCCAGCAGCAACGGGTGTCGATTGCCCGGGCCTTGATGAACGGCGGGCATATCATCCTCGCCGACGAACCTACCGGCGCCCTCGACAGCCATAGCGGCGCCGAGGTCATGACCCTGCTCGACGAACTGGCGAGCCAGGGCCACGTGGTGATCCTGATCACCCATGACCGCGAAGTGGCGGCGCGGGCCAAGCGCATCATTGAGATCCGCGACGGCCTGATCATCAGCGACACCCCCAACACCCACAACCAGCCCGCCACTGAAGCCAACCCCAAGGCCCTGCAAGCGGTGGACCTGCGCCAACGCCTGGCCGACGGCGCCGAGCACAACGGCGCCTGGAAGGCTGAACTGGTGGACGCGGTGCAGGCGGCCTGGCGGGTCATGTGGATCAACCGCTTCCGCACGGCCCTGACCCTGCTGGGGATCATTATCGGCGTGGCCTCGGTGGTGGTGATGCTGGCCGTGGGCGAAGGCAGCAAACGCCAGGTCATGGCGCAGATGGGCGCCTTTGGCTCCAACATCCTGTATGTCAGCGGCTCGGCGCCCAACCCACGTACGCCGCCCGGCATTATCACCATGAACGACGTCGCCGCCATGGCCGCCCTGCCCCAGGTCAAACGAATCATGCCGGTCAATGGCGCGGAGGCCGGGGTGCGTTTCGGCAATGTCGACCACATGGCCTATGTCGGCGGCAACGACACCAACTTCCCGACGATCTTCAACTGGCCAGTGGTCGAGGGCAGCTACTTCACCGAGGCTGACGAACGCGCCGCCGCTACCGTCGCGGTGATCGGCAAACGGGTGCGCGACAAGCTGTTCAAGGACCTGCCCAGCCCTATCGGCCAATACATCCTGATCGAAAACGTGCCGTTCCAGGTGATCGGCGTGCTTGCCGAAAAAGGCGCCAGCTCCGGCGACAAGGACAGCGACGACCGTATCGCCATCCCCTACTCTGCCGCGAGTATTCGCCTGTTCGGCACCTATAACCCTGAATACGTGGTGATTGCCGCCGCCGACGCGCGCAAGGTGCATGAGGCCGAAAAAGCCATCGACCAGTTGCTGCTGCGCCTGCACAACGGCAAGCGGGATTTTGAACTGACCAACAACGCCGCGATGATCCAGGCCGAGGCCCGGACCCAAAACACTCTGTCGCTGATGCTCGGCTCGATTGCCGCCATCTCGCTGCTGGTGGGCGGCATCGGCGTGATGAACATCATGCTGATGACCGTGCGCGAACGCACCCGGGAAATCGGCATCCGCATGGCCACTGGCGCCCGGCAGCGCGACATCCTGCGCCAGTTCCTCACCGAAGCGGTGATGCTCACGGTGGTCGGCGGGGTGGCCGGGATCGGCCTGGCCCTGCTGGTCGGTGGCGCGCTGATCCTCAGCAGCGTGGCCGTCGCCTTCTCGCTGCCCGCAGCCCTGGGCGCCTTCGCCTGCGCGCTGGTCACCGGCGTCATCTTCGGCTTTATGCCGGCCCGCAAAGCAGCCCGGCTCGACCCGGTCACGGCCCTTACCAGTGAATGATCGCCCTATGAAAGCGCACTTGACCCTCGTTGCCGCCAGCCTGCTGCTGGCCGCGTGCAGCAGCCCGGCGCAGCGCCCGGCCAGCGGCCTGCAGCCGCCGCCGGCCTGGGACACGGCAAGCCAGGCCAACGCTCTGCACGTCAACCAGCAATGGTGGAAGGCCTTTGCCAGCCCGCAGCTCGACCAACTGATCGAACAGGCCCGCACCGGCAGCTACGACCTGGCCAGCGCCATGGCCCGGGTGCGCCAGGCCCAGGCCGGCGCCGTGGTGGCCGGCGCGCCGCTGCTGCCCGAACTCAAGGGCGGGCTCAACGCCAACCGCCGGAAACTGCTGCGCGGCAACGGCTACAGCGAACTGGATGCCGACAACAACAATGACGCGGTGGATTATTTCAATGCCAGCCTGACTGCCACCTACGAAATCGACTTCTGGGGCGGCAAGCGCGCCGCTCGCGACAGTGCTGAACTGGCGGTGCGCGCCAGCGAATTCGAGCGCGCCACGGTGGAATTGACCCTGCTCAGCGGCGTGGCCACCACCTACACCCAGCTCCTGGCCCTGCACGAACAACAACGCATCGCCGAGCTCAACCTGGCCAATGCGCAGAACGTGCTCAAGCTGGTACAGACCCGGAATGACGCGGGCTCTGCCACCCAACTGGAACTGGCCCAGCAAAAGAGCCTGGTCGCCGCGCAGCAACGCCAACTGCCCGAGGTACGCCAGCGGACCGAAGCCGCACGGATCAGCCTGGCCGCCCTGCTCGGCCAACCGGTGCAGACGCTGCAACTGACGCCCCAGGCCTTTGAGCAACTGCGCTGGCCAAGCATCGCCGCCGGCGTACCCAGCGACCTGCTCAGCCGCCGCCCGGACATTGCCAGCGCCGAAGCGCAACTGGCGGCCGCCCAGGCCGACATCATCGTCGCCCGCGCCGCCATGCTGCCCAGCGTGACCCTCAGCGCCAACCTGGGCTCGGGCGCCAACCGTGCTGGCGATATGCTGCGCAACCCGTTCTACAACCTCACGGGCGGGCTGATCGCACCGATTTTCAACAACGGCCGCCTCAGCGCCGAACGCGACAAGGCCACGGCACGCCAGGATGAGCTGCTGCAAACCTATCGCGGCGCGATCATCAATGGCTTTGCCGATGTAGAAAAGGCCCTGAGCAGCATTCGCCGACTGGACGAACAGCGCCAGTGGCAGCATGAAGAACTGGACCAGGCACAGACAGCCTTCCGTATCGCCCAGAGCCGCTATGAGGCTGGCGCGGAGGACTTGCTTACCGTACTGGAAACCCAGCGCACGCTGTATGCCGCCCAGGATTTGAACGTGCAACTGCGCCAGGCACGGCTGGGGGCGAGTATTGCGCTGTACAAGGCACTGGGAGGGGGGTGGCAGGCGTCTGGTCTTTAACGATGAGGATCTAATGTGGGAACTGGCTTGCCGGCGATGTTGCCTGCCCCATCGCCATTGCCATCGCCGGCAAGCCAGCGCCTACCGTTTGACGTTGATCGGACAGGTCAAATCGTCCGCTCCCTGACCTTCAAATGCCGCGCATACCACGGCCGCTTCGGCACCTTGCGGAACAAGTCCTGCAACTTGTCATCATCAGCGCCGAAGGTGATGCGCAACGCCAGCTTCATGGTTTCCGGATCCATCTCCACCGTGCGCCCCATCTGCAATCCCGGGGTGGTGCTGCAACCGTGGGTATCCGGCCCCAGCCATGGATCACCCACCTCGACCCAGCGCCCTGGCGCAAACCATGGCACACCGTTGACCTCCAGGCGGCTCAGCTCACCCGGATTAAAGCGCTGATGGGCGCGGAACCAGTCCTCCAGCCGGTCATCGATCCAACCGTGGAAATGCCAGAACACCGGGTTCACATGGGAGGAAAACGGGTCGCCCAAAAAGTCATTTTCAGGCTCATACCACCGCGCCGAAAAATCCGCAGGATCGCGCGCAAAGGGCACCGGTGCGCCGTTGGAAGGGTCGCGCGGCACCGACGCCCAGCGCATGTGCAGCCAATCGTGCAGCCCCAGCTCAACCTCCGAGCCGAACTGGCCCAGGGTCAACCTGGCCAGGTAACGCGGGTCGCGGTACTGCGACTCCCACACCTGGAAGTTGCTGTGATAGGTCTCGCAAGCCTTGATATCACTGACCCACTGGCTGTACTGCTCATCGCCACTGGCCATCCAGGTCGGCGGCAGTGCGAAGCCATCGTGATTGTCAAAGTAGCGCGCGAAGCCCTGGCGATCACGCTCAAGCTCGGGCTGCGGCGGCGGGAAGCGCGGCCAGGACGGCAAGTCCTGCAGGGAGCGCGCCGTACCGAGCATATGCCGATGCATAAAGAAAAAATCGATACCCGAGCCATTGCGATCCTTACGCGGGCCACGGGCATCGCGCTCTTGGTCCCGTGGCCCGGGCTGCCAACCGATGCCGCGCAGGGCGTTGCGCTTGTCTTCGGGGAGCTTGTGCCACTGGTCCCGCGTGGCGTGCCAGAGCTGGTGGAACAGGCGGTGTTCGGGGGCAATCAACCATGCCAGCAGTGCTGGGTTCAGACCGATGCGTTCGCGGGCTTCGGGGAACAGCTGTTTGGTGGCGACAAATCGGTTATCCAGCTCCAGCAGCGCCAGGGGCCGGTCGAGATTGAGAATCTGCCCGCTGAGGGTGCCGCTGCCGGCATTGCCGAAGCTGCCCCAGACTTCGTCCAGGCGCATCGTCAATTCATAGGCCGGCATGCCGTCCGGCGCGTCGCGGTCGATCAGGCGCCAGTACAACAGCGCCGCGTCGCCCGGCGCCAAGTCACCAAGCACCTGATAGCGCGGCTCGCCCGGCCCACGCAGTTGGCCAGCGGTGTCCAGGTAGCCACGCACGCCACGGCCGCGCGGTGCAATATCAAGAAACAGTTCCAGACCGTCGAGGGGCAAGCCTTGCAGCCCGGCGTCACGCCCTTCCAGGCGCAGGCTCCAGATCCCGCGCAGGCTGTTCGCCAACTGCTGGCCGGCGGTGTCCGCCAGGTCCACCGTGGCTTCCTCGGGAGTGATGGGAAATTCCTCACGCGTCAACTCGCGATGGGCATAAAAGGCAGCAGGTACGGCGGCGCCGGTCAGCGCCAGGCCTGCGATAAACCCTCGTCGAGAAATCGTCATGTTCCTACCTGTGTCAGCCCTGGAGCAGGCTTTATCCAAGCTAGAACGTTTAGCCGGGCGGCAAATTTACTGTAGGGGCCGCGCTTAAATTTCCCGGCCCTGCGCTCGTTCTCCCCAGATAGCAAAGGCCCCTTGCGCCCGCACCTCAAAGGCGAACCGACTGAGATGGCAATGACAAAACCACGTTCGAAAAAGGCTCTATACATCGGCCTGCCCTTGGCCCTGGCCATTGCTGCCGGCGCAGGCCTGGCCTGGGATCACTGGTTTGGCGGCAATGCCGGCTACCCGCTGGAAGTGATCAAGCAGGCCAATGAATTGCAGGACCGCCTGCTGTCGTTCGACAGCCATATCACCGTGCCCCTGGACTTCGGCACCGCCGGCCATGAAGCAGACAAGGACGGCAGCGGCCAGTTCGACCTGGCCAAGGCCAGTCGCGGGCGCCTGTCGGGGGCGGCGCTGACGATTTTCGGCTGGCCCGAGCTGTGGAATGGCCCCAATGCACCACACAAACCCACCGCAGGTTTTGTCGACGAAGCCCGGCACCAGCAAGAGGTGCGCTACAAGATCATCGCCGGCATGGTCCGCGACTTCCCCAACCAGGTGGGCATCGCCTACACCCCGGCCGATTTGCGCCGCCTGCATGGCGAGGGCAAGTTTGCGATTTTTATCAGCATGCTCAACGCCTACCCCCTGGGCAACGACCTGAACCTGCTGGACATGTGGACGGCGCGCGGCATGCGCATGTTCGGCTTCAGCTACATCGGCAATAACAGCTGGGCCGATTCCTCGCGCCCGTTGCCGTTTTTCAATGATTCGCCGGATGCCCTCGGCGGCCTCTCGGCCATCGGCAAGCAAGCAGTGCAGCGCCTGAACGACCTGGGCGTGATCATCGACGTCTCGCAAATGTCGACCACCGCCCTCGAGCAAGTCGCCCAGCTTAGCCGCACCCCCATGGTCGCCTCCCACTCCGCGCCCAGGGCCTCGGTGGATATCCCGCGCAACCTCAGCGACAAAGAACTGCAACTGATCAAGAACAGTGGCGGCGTGGTGCAAGTGGTGGCCTTCGGCGGGTATCTGCGCCCGTTGAGCCAGCCGATCCAGGACAAGCTCAACACCCTGCGCGCGCGTTTCGACCTGCCACCCCTGCCCAACCTGGCGATGGCCCTGATGCCCGGCGACCCGATCATCGCTGCCTGGCCGGAGCAGAAGTTCGGCGAGTACGCCAGCGAGCTCTACGCCATTCTCGAAGAAGAACCCAAGGCCAGCCTCAAGGACCTGGGAGACGCCATTGACTACACCGTGCGCAAGATCGGTATCGACCACGTCGGCATTGCCTCGGACTTCAACGAAGGCGGCGGCGTCAAGGGCTGGAACGATGTCAGTGAAGTGCGCAACGTGACCGCCGAACTGATCACCCGCGGCTACTCCGAAGCCGATATCGCCAAGTTGTGGGGCGGCAATTTCCTGCGGGTGTGGGAGCAGGTGCAAAAGTCCGCCAAGCCTGGTGTGCTGCCAAGCGAGCAAACGCCATGACCGACCGTCGCACCTTTCTCAAACAGGCCGGCATCCTCGCCGCCAGCCTGCCGCTGGGGACCAGCCTGCACGTGCAGGCGGCTAGCGCCAAGGCCCCCGTCGATAAATGGGCCGGCCTGCGCCAACTGTTCGACCAGGATCCGAACTACATCCATTTCTCCAACTTCCTGATCACCTCGCACCCAAGGCCCGTGCGCGAAGCCATCGAGCGCCACCGCGCCGCCCTTGACCGCAACCCCGGCCTGACCATGGACTGGGACCTGCAGGAACCCTGGAAACGCGAAGGCCAGGTGCGTGAATGGGCCGGCCGCTACCTGCAAGCCAAACCCGGCCAGATCGCCCTCACCGGCAGCACCACCGAGGGCCTGGCGATGATCTACGGCGGCATCCACGTGCGCCTCGACCAGGAAATCCTCACCACCGAGCACGAGCACTTTTCCACCGACAGCATCCTCGCATTGCGCACCCAGCGTGACGGCACCCAGGTGCGCAAGATCAAGCTGTTCGCCAACGCCCACCACGTATCGGTCGATGAAGTGCTGACGGCCATCGAGCGCAACATTCGCCCCAATACCCGAGTACTGGGCATGACCTGGGTGCAGTCGGGCAGCGGCGTGAAGCTGCCTATCGCTGAAATCGGGCAACTGGTCAAGCGCCACAACCAGGGGCGCGAAGAAAAGGATCGGATCCTCTACGTGGTCGATGGCGTGCATGGCTTCGGCGTCGAAGACCTGGCCTTCCCGGACATGCACTGCGACTTCTTTATCGCCGGCACCCATAAATGGATGTTCGGCCCACGGGGCACTGGCCTGGTGTGCGCCGCATCGGAGCAAGTGACCACCCTCACCCCGAGCATGCCGACGTTTTCCGAAGACACCGATTTCGCCACCACCTTCTCCCCCGGCGGCTATCACGCCTTTGAGCATCGCTGGGCGCTGGACGAGGCCTTCAAGCTGCACCTGCAATTGGGCAAGGCCGAGGTTCAGCAGCGCATCCACAGCCTCAACTCCTACCTCAAGGAGCGCTTGCAGGCGCGACCGAACATCGAGCTGGTCACCCCGGCCAACCCGCAGCTGTCGGCCGGTTTCAGCTTCTTCCGGGTCAAGGGCCAGGACAGCGACAAGGTGGCCGCCTACCTGATGCGTAACCGCGTGGTCAGCGACGCGGTGAACCGCGACGTCGGCCCGGTGGTGCGTACCGCGCCGGGCCTGCTCAATACCGAAGATGAGGTCGACCGCTTCCTGGCCCTGCTCGACAAAGCCCTCTGATCCCCTTTTTTCTTGCCCACGAGACGACTCATGAACGATGAACCGCTCACCCCAACGCTGCTCAAGTCCCTGGCGCTGACGGCATTGATCGCCTGCCTGGCACCCTCCGCCCAGGCCGCCACGCCGCCCAAGCCCGGCACCGTGTTCAAGGACTGCAAGAACTGCCCGGAAATGGTGGTACTGCCCACCGGTACCTTCAAGATGGGCACCCCGGACGATGAAGTCGGCCGCCAGCCCGATGAAGGCCCGATCCATGACGTGACCTTCGCCAAACCCGTGGCCATCAGCCGCTTCCAGGTGTTGGCCGGCGAATGGGACAGCTACCTGCAAGAAACCGGCTACAAAATGCCCGACGGCGACGACCGCCCTGGCCGCAAATGCACGGCTGGCAAGCCCACCTACAAGATAAGCGCCAAACATCCAGCCGTATGCATGGACTTTGCCGAAGCCCGCGCCTATGTCGCTTGGCTGTCGAAGAAAACCGGCAAGCAGTACCGCATGGTCAGCGAATCCCTGCGCGAGTACGCCGCCCGTGGCGGCACCTCCGGGCCCTTCCCGTTCCCGTTCGACGAGGGCAAGGAATACAGCATCGCCAAGCACGCCAACACCTACGGGCCGGCCGATGGCTACAGCTACACCGCGCCGGCCGGCAGCTATGCGCCCAATGCGTTCGGCGTGTATGACATGCATGGCAACGTCTACGAATGGGTCGAAGACTGTGAAAACGACAGCTATGTGGGAGCGCCCAGCGATGGCAGTGCCTGGCTGACCGGGCAATGCGAGGTGCGGCAGATTCGCGGCAACGACTGGGGCGAGGCGCCGGTGTTTTCCCGCTCCGGCAACCGCAACAACCTCTACCCCAACGTGCGCGGCGACTGGCTGGGCTTTCGCGTGGCACGGGAGCTCTGAGCCTGTGCAACTCGGGACGCGGCTAAATCGCGCCGGGCCCGACTCGTCCTCCTACTATCGGCCTGCCAGCGGTAAACCTTCGCGCGCAGGCCTTCACTTGCCCACAGCACGTAGCCACGTCGCGATCGAGGTAGTTTCATGACCGCAGCACCGCGCAGCGCCATTCGCGAACTCTTGAGCCTGCTCAAGCCCTATCGACGGATTGTCATTTCTTCCATCACCCTGGGCATCGTCGGCGGCCTCAGCGTCACCGCGCTGCTGGCCACGGTCAACCGCGGCCTGCACAGCGCCGACGGCATGGGCACCGGCGTGGTCCTGGCCTTCGCCGGGCTGTGCCTGCTGGCGTTGCTCAGCAGTATCGGCGCCGATATCGGCACCAACTTCGTTGGGCAGAAGGTGATTGCCAAACTGCGCAAGGACCTCGGCGCCAAGGTGCTCGCCGCGCCCATCGAGCAGATCGAGCGCTATCGCACCCACCGCCTGATCCCGGTGCTGACCCATGACGTGGACACCATCAGCGACTTTGCCTTCGCCTTTGCCCCGCTGGCGATTTCGACCACAGTGATCCTGGGCTGCCTGGGCTACCTGGCGGTGCTGTCCTGGCCGATCTTCCTCATGACGCTGCTGGCCATCGGCATTGGTTCGGCGGTGCAGTTCGTGGCCCAGAGCAAAGGCATCAAAGGCTTCTACGCGGCCCGTGACGCCGAAGACAACCTGCAAAAACACTACTCGGCGATTGCCGAGGGCGCCAAGGAACTGCGCATCCATCGCCCACGCCGGCACGCCATGCACACCCGCAATATCCAGGGCACCGCCGACCATATCTGCGACACCCATATCCGCTCGATCAATATTTTTGTGATCGCCAAGAGCCTGGGCTCGATGCTGTTTTTCGTGGTCATCGGCCTGGCGCTGACCCTGCAACAGTTCTGGCCCAGCTCGGACCCGGCGGTGATGAGCGGCTTTGTCCTGGTGCTGCTGTACATGAAAGGCCCGCTGGAAAACCTGATCGGCAACCTGCCGATCATCAGCCGCGCACAAATCGCCTTCCGGCGCATTGCCGACCTGTCGGAGCGTTTCTCCTCGCCGGAACCGCACCTGCTGCTCGATGACGCCGACAAAAGCGTGCCGGTGATGAAGCACCTGGAACTGCGCAACGTGCAGTACGCCTTCCCGCCCGTGGAAGGCAGCGAGCCATTCAAGCTGGGGCCGGTCAACCTGAGCATCGAGCCTGGGGAAATCCTGTTTATCGTCGGCGAAAACGGCTGCGGCAAGACCACCCTGATCAAGCTGCTGCTGGGCCTGTACACCCCGCAGCAAGGTGAAATCCGCCTCAACGGCCTGCCCGTGGACGCCCTGGGCCTGGACGACTACCGCCAGATGTTCACCACGATCTTTGCCGACTACTTCCTGTTCGACGACCTGGTGCAGAACGACAAGGCCCTGCCCGACGACGCCACACAGTACCTGGAGCGCCTGGAGATCGCGCACAAGGTCAGCGTGCGCGATGGCGCGTTCACCACCACCGACCTGTCCACCGGGCAACGCAAGCGCCTGGCCCTGGTCAACGCCTGGCTCGATGAGCGCCCGGTGCTGGTATTTGACGAGTGGGCGGCCGACCAGGACCCGACCTTCCGACGGATTTTCTACACCGAGCTGCTGCCGGACCTCAAGCGCCTGGGCAAGACCATCATCGTCATCTCCCACGACGACCGTTACTTCGACGTCGCCGACCAGTTGGTACGCATGCAGGCCGGTCGCGTCATCAGCGAAAAAGCCTGCGCCTGACCTCCCTCCCCCAGGAGCCGGCGTGCCGGCGATGGCTGCCTCAAGGCATGCGATGAAGCCACGAGCCTCATCGCCGGCAAGCCGGCTCCTACAACGCCTCCCGCCGGCTATTGCGCCTAAATCTGATCGATCGAACTTCGTCTTCCTGACACAGCTTATTTCCTCTGCCGACGGCGACGAGATCGATCATGAACCAATTGAACCAACTTCCCGACGACGACCTGCTGGCCCTGTTGCTGGCCGATGAAGCCGGCGCCGGGCAGTCCATCCAGAGCCTCGCCGGGCATGACCCGGTACCGCTGTCGTTCGCCCAGCAGCGCCTGTGGTTCCTGCAACAGTTCGATCCCCAGAGCCATGCCTACAACCTGCCACGGACGATTGCCCTCAAGGGCCCGGTAGACGCGCGCGCCCTGGAAGCAGCGCTGAACCGGGTGATCGACCGCCACGATATCCTGCGCACCGCCTTTCGCGACACCGACGGCACGCCGCTGCAAGTCATCGAGCATGATGCGCGGCTGACCCTGCTGGAAGAGGACCTGAGCGCCCTGGACAGCCAGCAGCGCGACCTGCTGCTGCAACAGCGTATCCGCCAGCACGCCACCCAACCCTTCGACCTGCGCCAGGCGCCGCTGATTCGCAGCAGCCTGCTCAAACGGGCCGAACAGGACTACGTGCTGCTGCTCAACATGCACCACATTGTCTCGGACGCCTGGTCCAACCCGATCCTGACCCACGACCTGGCCAGCGCCCTCGGCCAACCGGGCCAGGCCCTGCCGCGCCCGGCCATCCAGTACGCCGATTACGCCCAGTGGCAGCGCCAGGACTACCCGCAGACGCCGCAACACAGCGCAGCCGCGCAGTATTGGAAAGCTTGCCTGGGCGACGAAATCCCCACCCTGCAGCTGCCTCGCGAGCGCCTGGAAAAGAGCGCCGGTGCCGGCCATCATCGGCACGCGTTGCCCGCCCACCTGAGCGAGCGCCTCCAGACCTTTTGCCAGCAACAGGGCCTGACGCCTTTCGTGGTGCTCCTGGGCGCCTGGCAGTTGCTGTTGGGGCGCTACAGCGGCCAGGTCGATTTCACCGTCGGTGTGCCCAACGCCACCCGTAACCAGGCGCAGATCCAGGACCTGGTGGGCTTTTTTGTCAGCAGCCAGGTGTATCGCGCGCGGCTGGCGCCCGAGCAAACCTGCAGCGCGTTCCTCCAGGGCCTGCGCCAGCAGTCCCTGGCCGCCCTGGAACATGCCGACTACCCCATCGAGCTGATCCTCGAAGACCTGCACCTGCAACGCAGCCCCCAGGCTAACCCGCTGTTCCAGACCCTGTTCAACTGGCGCGTCGGCGCCGCGCAGGAAGAGGCCCTGCACCTGGGCCCGCTGGAGCTGAGGTTTATGGACAGCCACCCGCTGCAGGCCAAGTTCGACCTGTCGCTGGACGTGGAATACAGCCAGCAGCAGATCACCGCGCATTTTGAATACGACGCCGCTTGCTTGCGTCCGGCGACCGTCGCCACCCTGGCCGGGCACTGGCAGAACCTGTTGCAGGCCATGATCGAGCATCCCCATGCCCTGATCGGCGAACTGCCGATGCTCAGCGACCAAGAGCGCGGGCAGCAATTGGCGCAGTGCAATGCCACGGCCGTCGACTACCCCGACGCAGAACCTGTGCATGTGTTGGTCGCCAAGCAAGCCGAACGCCAGCCACAGTCTGTCGCCGTGGTGTTCGGCGACCAGCAACTGACCCTGGACCAGCTCAATCGCCGCGCCAACCAACTGGCCCACAAACTGCTGGAACTGGGCGTCGGCCCCAACGTCTGCGTGGGCCTTGGCCTTGAGCGCAGCCTGGAGATGGTCATCGCCCTGCTGGCCGTGCTCAAGGCCGGCGGCGCCTATGTGCCGCTGGACCCGGCCTACCCCGCCGAACGCCTGGCCTACATGATCAACGACAGCGGCATCGGCCTGCTGCTGAGCCAAAGCAGCCTGGCATTGCCCGCCCCTGACAGCCTGCCGTCCCTGAGCCTGGATCAGGACAGCGATTGGCTGGAAGGCTATGACAGCGCCAACCCCCAGGTAACGGTCAGCGCCGACAACCTGGCCTACATGATCTACACCTCCGGTTCCACCGGGCAGCCCAAGGGCGTGCAAGTGCGTCATGGCGCCCTGACCAACCATATGCTGTGGATGCAGGGCGAACTGGGCCTGAGCGCTGCGGACCGGGTCTTGCAAAAAACCGCCTTTAGCTTCGACGCCTCGGTGTGGGAGTTCTGGCTGCCATTGCTCAACGGTGCGCAGTTGGTCCTGGCTTCCAGCGAGCTGGCCGAAGACCTGTCAGTGCTGTGGTCGCAAGTAGCCGCCCAGCGCATCAGCGTGCTGCAAATGGCGCCTTCCCTGCTGCAAGCCTTGCTCGCCGATGAACAGGGCGCACAGATGCAATCCCTGCGCCTGCTGCTGCTCGGCGGCGAAGCCCTCGGCACCCCGCTGGTCGCACAATTGCGCGAACGCTGGAACGGCCGCCTGTGCAACCTTTACGGCCCAACCGAAGCCACCATCGACAGCACCTTCTTTGATGTCCAGAGTTTGCCCGAGGGTGCCATTGCCCCTATCGGCCGCCCCATCGCCAACGTGCGCACCTACCTGCTGGACCACGACCTGCAACTGTGCCCCATGGGCACCAGCGCCGAACTGCTGATCGGCGGCGACTCCCTGGCGCAGGGCTACCACCAGCGCCCGGGACTGACCGCCGAACGCTTTATTCCCGATCCGTTCGCAGGCAACGGCGCGCGCTTGTATCGCAGCGGCGACCTGGCCCGCTACCGCGCCGATGGGGTCATCGACTACATCGGGCGCATCGACCATCAGGTCAAAATCCGCGGCCTGCGTATCGAACTGGGGGAAATTGAAGCGCAACTGCTGCAACACGAGGCGGTGCGCGAAGCCGTGGTCATCGCCCACCCAACCCTGGGCGGCGCGCAGTTAGTGGGCTACGTGGTGCCGACAGCGCTGGCAACGGACACTGCCCGCCAGGACGCCTTGCGCGAGACCCTCAAGGCCCACCTCGGCGAACACCTGCCGGACTACATGGTCCCCGGCCACCTGCTGATCCTCGCGCAACTGCCCTTGACCCCCAACGGCAAACTCGACCGCAAGGCCCTGCCCGCCCCCAACGCGAGCCAGGCCCTGCACGCCTACGTAGCCCCGCAGAACGAAGTGCAACAGCGTATCGCCAGCATCTGGCAAGACGTACTCAAGCTGGAAAAAATCGGCCTGAACGACAACTTCTTCGAACTGGGCGGCGACTCGATCATCTCCATCCAGGTCGTCAGCCGCGCGCGCCAGGCCGGTATCCACTTCACCCCCAAGGACCTGTTCCAGCACCAGACCATCCAGGGCCTGGCCAGCGTGGCAAAAAACCACGGCCAGGGCCTCGCAATCGACCAGGGCCCGGTCACAGGCCCAGCCCCGCTGCTGCCGATCCAACACCTGTTCTTCGACACCGACATCCCCGAGCGTCACCACTGGAACCAATCAGTCCTGCTCAAACCCGCCACCCCCCTGGACCCGCACCTGCTGGAACAGACCCTCAACGCCCTGATCCACCACCACGACGCCCTGCGCCTGAATTTCACCCAGGCTGAACACGGCTGGCACGCCGAATACCGCCCGAGCACAGCCTCGGTGCTATGGCAAACCCGCATCGACGACGCCACACAGTTGCACTCGGTGGGCGACGAAGCCCAACGCAGCCTCAACCTGCAAGACGGGCCGTTGCTTAGAGCGGTGCTGGTCAGCCTGGGGGACGGTAGCCAGCGTTTGCTGCTGGCTATTCATCACCTGGTGGTGGACGGCGTGTCGTGGCGGATTTTGTTCGATGATTTGCAGATGGCCTATCGTCAGGTGCAAGCGGGTGAAGGTTTCTCCTTACCGGAGAAAACCAGCGCCTATAAAGCCTGGGGCCAGCGTCTGCTGGACTACGGTCAAAGTGCCGAACTTCAAGGACAGATCGCCTATTGGCAACAACTGGCAGACGGCTGCGCCGATCTGCCAGTGATACGCGCTGACGCCAGCCTGAAGAAAGCAGACAGTCAGACCGTCAATACCCATCTCAATCAGGATCTGACCCGACGTCTGCTGCAAGATGCCCCGAGCGCCTACCGCACACAGATCAACGATCTGTTGCTCGCTGCACTGGCACGGGTCATCAGCCGCTGGACCGCCCAGCCACAGGTGCTGATCCAACTCGAAGGCCATGGCCGCGAAACCTTGTTCGACGACATCGACCTGACCCGCACCGTGGGCTGGTTTACCACGGTGTACCCGGTGTGCTTGACGCCCCAGTCCGACCACGGCACCACGATCAAACAGATCAAGGAGCAATTGCGCAGCATCCCGAACAAAGGCCTGGACTTCGGCGTCCTGCGCCACCTGGCCCCCCCCGAGACGCGGCAAGTACTACAAGCGCTGCCAGTGCCACGCATCACTTTCAACTACCTGGGCCAGTTCGACACCAGCTTCAACGCCAACGACGACGCCCTCTTTGCTCCAGCTCCTGAAAGCAGCGGTGCTGAACACAGCGCCGAGGCACCGCTGAGTAACTGGTTGACCCTCAACGGCCAGGTATACGACGGCGAACTGAGCCTGGTGTGGACCTTTAGTGCGCAGATGTTCGAGCCCGCACGCATGCAAGCCCTGGCCGATGAATACGCCGAGGAGCTGACACAACTGATCGAGCATTGCTGCGACCCACATAACCGTGGCGTAACGCCTTCGGACTTCCCCCTCGCCCACCTCGACCAAGCGCAACTAGACGCACTGCCAATAGCCGTCACGCAGATCGACGACATCTACCCGCTGGCGCCGATGCAGCAAGGCATGCTGTTCCATTCGCTCTACGAGCAAAACGTTGGCGCCTACGTCAACCAGATGCGCCTGAACGTTACCGGCCTCGACCCACAAGGCTTGCGTGATGCCTGGCAACAGGCGATGGACGCCCACGATATCCTGCGTACCTCGTTCATCTGGCAAGGTGAGCTGCAACAACCGGTACAAGTGGTCCATAAGCGATTGACACTGCCCATGGTCTGCCACGACTGGCAGCAACACGCAGACCTGCAACCAGCACTGGATAAACTGGCCTGGGAGCGTTTGCAACAGCGCTTCGACCTGGCTCGTGCGCCGCTACTGGACGTGCAGGTGATTCAGACCGGGGAAGCCCAACACCACCTGATCTACACCGTACACCACATCCTGATGGACGGCTGGAGCAACTCCCAACTCATGGGCGAGATCCTCCAACGCTACGCCGGCCAGACCTTGCCGGCCAGAATGGGGCGCTACCGCGACTACATCGCCTGGCTGCAACGCCAGGACAGCAGCGCCAGCCAAACCTGGTGGGCAGCCCAACTGGCGACACTGCAAGAACCCACCCGCCTTGCCAGCAGCCTGGTCAGCGTACCTACCACCGCCACCGGCCACGGTAATCATTACCAGCACTTCGGTATCGTCGAGACCCGTTACTTCAACGAGTTTGCCCGTCGCCAGAAAGTCACCCTCAACACTCTGCTGCAAGGCGCCTGGCTGCTTCTGTTGCATCACTACACTGGACAGGACAGCCTGTGCTTCGGCGCCACCGTCGCCGGGCGCCCGACAGATATCGCCGGTATCGAGCAGCAAGTCGGACTATTCATCAATACCCTGCCGGTGATTGCCACGGTCAACCCGCAAACCCGGGTCGATCAATGGCTACAGGCCGTGCAAACGCAGAACCTGTCGTTGCGCGAATACGAACATACCTCGCTGGCCGATATTCAACGCTGGGCCGGGCACAACGGCGAAGCGTTATTCGACACGCTGTTGGTGTTCGAAAACTACCCGATCGCCGACGCTCTTGAACAACAGGCCCCCAAAGGCCTGGAGTTTGGCAACGTCGACACCTACGAACAGACCAACTACCCGCTGACTCTGGCCCTGAATGCCGGGGAAACCCTGTCACTGCACTACAGCTTCGCCCACGACGCCTTCAGCGATGCCGTGATCGAACGGATGGCGGAGCACCTGCACAACCTGCTGTTGCGCCTCACCGAACGGCCGGACCGAGCCATCGGCGAGCTAAACTTGCTGGACGACAGCGAGCGCGCGCAGGTTGTGCATCGCTGGAACGATACTGCCAGGCACTACCCGTTGGAGCGGCCGGTACAGGCGCTGATCGAACACCAGGTCGAGCAGACTCCCGACGCAGCGGCCCTGATATTTGCAGATGTTCGTCTCAGCTACGCCCAACTCAACGCCCGGGCCAACCTACTGGCCCATCATCTGATCGCTCTGGGCGTAGGCCCGGACCGACTGGTGGGGATTGCGCTGGAACGCAGCGTGGAAATGGTCGTTGGTTTGCTCGCCATCCTCAAGGCGGGCGGGGCCTATGTGCCGCTGGATCCTGAGTATCCGACTGATCGCCTGGCCTACATGATCGACGACAGTGGTATCGACCTGCTGCTGACCCAGCAATCGCTGCTCAGCACCCTGCCACTGCCAGCAACACTCCATACCTTGTGCCTGGATACCCTGGCATTGGATGCCTTGCCGGACACCAATCCAGCTATTAGCGTGGCAGCGGAAAACCTCGCCTACGTGATCTACACCTCGGGCTCTACCGGCAAACCCAAAGGTGCCGGCAACCGCCACAGTGCCCTGACCAACCGTCTGTGCTGGATGCAGCAAGCCTATGGGTTAAGCGGCGACGACACCGTGTTGCAAAAAACCCCGTTTAGCTTTGATGTATCGGTGTGGGAGTTTTTCTGGCCCTTGATGACAGGTGCCCGCCTTGTCGTGGCGGGTCCTGGGGATCATCGTGACCCGCAAAAACTGGTGCAATTGATCACCGAGCACCAGGTGACGACCCTGCATTTCGTACCGTCGATGCTGCAAGCCTTCCTGCAAGACGATAGCAGTGAGCGTTGCACCGGCCTGACCCGGATTATCTGCAGCGGCGAGGCCTTGCAGGTGGATACGCAACAACAGGTGTTCGCCCGCCTGCCGGGTGCCAGCCTATACAACTTGTATGGCCCTACTGAAGCTGCCATCGACGTCACCCACTGGACCTGCCGCGAGGAACAGGCTCACACCGTACCGATCGGCCAGCCCATCGCTAACCTCAGCACGTTCGTTCTCAATAGCGATCTGGCCCCATTACCGGTGGGATTGGTGGGCGAGTTATACCTGGGCGGTGAAGGCTTGGCCCGTGGTTACCACCGCCGTGCGGGCATGACTGCCGAGCGCTTTGTTGCCAGCCCCTTTACCAAAGGCCAGCGCCTGTATCGCACCGGCGACCTGGCGCGGCAGCGAGCCGATGGCGTGATCGAGTACATCGGCCGTGTCGACCATCAGGTGAAGATTCGTGGTCTGCGCATTGAGCTGGGAGAAATCGAGGCACGCCTGCTGGAGCAGGCCGAGGTTCGTGAGGCCGCCGTGCTGGCTGTGGACAGCGGTCGCGGCCTGCAACTGGTCGGTTACGTGGTGCCAAGCGCCAACGCCAACGAAGCACTGCGCGAGACCCTCAAGAACACCCTCAAGGAGCACCTGCCGGACTACATGGTCCCGGCACTCTGGGTGTTCCTCGATGCCCTGCCGCTGAGTCCCAACGGCAAGCTGGACCGCAAGGCCCTGCCGGCACCAGATGCCAGCCAGGTGCAGGTCCGGTACGTTGCCCCGCAGAGCGAGTTGGAACAGCAAATCGCCAATATCTGGCAAGACGTACTGAAGGTACAGAACGTCGGCCTGACCGATAACTTCTTCGAACTGGGCGGCGATTCGATCATCTCCATCCAGGTAGTCAGTCGCGCGCGCCAGGCCGGGATTCAATTCAGCCCCAAAGAACTGTTCGAAGCCCAGACCGTACAACAACTGGCCATCCTGGCCCGCACCGGTACGCCCGCGCAGGAAATCGATCAACAACCGCTCACGGGGCCGACCCCTCTACTGCCGGTACAGCAGGCGTTTTTCCAGCGGGCGATCCCCGAGCGTCACCATTGGAACCAGGCAGTACTACTATCGGCCCAGGCACCGTTGCAGGCCGATGCGCTCGAGCAGGCGCTGCAGGCCCTGATCCTCCATCATGACGGTTTGCGCCTGAGCTTCAGCGAAAACACTGCAGGCTGGCAGGCCAACTATCGCTCGGTGGCACAACAGCAGCAGGACTGGCAACAGGCTCCTGCGTTGTACCAAGCCTGCGCCCTCTCCACCACGGAGCTGGACGAGTTGTGCAACCAGGCCCAGGCCAGTCTCGACCTGGCCCAGGGCCCCCTGCTGCGAGCGGTGCTGGTGACCCTGGCCGATAACACCCAGCGCCTGCTGCTGGCGGCCCACCACCTGGTGATTGATGGCGTGTCGTGGCGCATCCTGTTTGAAGACTTGCAGACCGCTTACCAGCAAGCCTTAGCGGGGCAGATCATCAGCCTGCCGGCAAAAACCGACTCAGGCAAAACCTGGGCCGAGCATCTGCAACGCCATGCCACCCAGGGTGGCCTGGCGGGAGAGCTCGCTTACTGGCAGTCCCAGTTGAAAGATGCCCAGGGCAAGCTGCCTGGTGCTCGCTGCGACGCCAGCCTGGAAAACCGTCACGGTCATAGCGTCAATACCCGGCTGGACAAGGCCCTTACCCGGCAGTTGCTGCAAGAAGCTCCCGCCGCCTACCGCACCCAGATCAATGACCTGCTGCTGACAGCGCTGGCACGGGTGATCAGTCGATGGACCCACCACCCACAGTGCTTGATCCAGCTTGAAGGCCATGGCCGTGAAGAGCTGTTCGAACCCGTGGACCTGACGCGCACCGTAGGCTGGTTCACCAGCCTGTTCCCGGTGGCACTGACGCCTGTCGCCAATGACCTGGGTGCGTCGATCAAGCAGATCAAGGAACAACTGCGGGCCATCCCCAACAAAGGAATCGGCTTCGGTGCCTTGCGCTACCTGGGCGATGCCCGGGCCTGCGAAACCTTGGCGGCCCTGCCTGAGCCGCGCATTACCTTCAACTACCTGGGCCAGTTCGATGGCAGCTTCAGCGCCGATGCACAGGCCCTGTTCAGCCCGGCCAGCGAAGGTACGGGTGCCGAGCAAAGCCCGGACGCGCCGCTGGGCAACTGGTTGACGCTCAACGGCCAGATCTACGCTGGCGAGTTGAGCCTGAACTGGCTGTTCAGCCGTGAGATGTTCGACGAGGCCACCATCCAGTGCCTGGCTGATGAATACGCCGAAGAGCTTGCCGCCCTCATCGCCCATTGCCTTGATCCGGCCCACCGCGGCCTGACGCCCTCGGATGTGCCTCTGGCCGCTATTGGTCAGGCACAGCTGGATCGCTTGCCCATACCTGCCGCACAGATCGCCGACCTCTACCCATTGTCGCCGATGCAGCAGGGTATGTTGTTCCATACCTTGTATGAACAAGGGACCGGCAATTACATCAACCAATTGCGCGTGGATATCGACGGGCTTGACCCGCAGCGTTTCCAGCAGGCCTGGCAAGCAGCGATGGACAATCACGACATCCTGCGCACAGGTTTTGTCTGGCAAGGGCTGGAGCAACCATTGCAGTGGGTACTCAAGCAAGCGCAGGTGCCGTTCAGCGTATACGCCCTGGGCAGCCACGATGCACAGCAACTTGACACGCTGGCCCTGACTGAACTGCAGCGGCCGTTCGTGCTGGATCAAGCACCGTTGTTGCGCCTGGCCCTGGTACAGACCGGCGCCGAGCGCTATCACCTGATCTACACCGGTCATCACATCCTGATGGACGGCTGGAGCAACTCCCAGCTCATGGGCCAGGTGTTGCAGCATTACAGTGGGCAAGCCGTAACCGCCAATACCGGGCGCTATCGCGACTATATCGCCTGGTTGCAGCAGCAGGACAGCGCCGCCAGCCAGCGCTTCTGGCAAGAGCAATTGCGCGGCCTGGAGTCGCCAACCCTGCTCGGCCAAAGCGTGACGCTAGTACCTGGAGAAGGCCATGGCGAATACCGCAAGGTCATTGACCCCGCCACTACCGAGCGCCTCAACACCTTTGCCCGCCAACAGAAAGTGACCACCAACACCCTGGTGCAAGCGGCGTGGCTACTCCTGTTGCAGCGTTACACCGGCCAAACCACGGTGTGCTTCGGTGCCACCGTGGCCGGGCGTCCGGCACAGCTCAATGGCGTCGAGCAACAGATCGGCCTGTTCATCAACACCCTGCCCGTGGCGGCCAGCCCGCGCCCAGAGCAAAGCGTTGCGCAGTGGCTACAGCAGGTCCAGGCACAGAACCTGTCCTTGCGTGAGCATGAACACACACCACTGTTCGAAACCCAGCGCCAGGCAGGTGTGGGAGGCGAAAGCCTGTTCGACAACATCTTGGTGTTTGAGAACTACCCGATCTCCGAAGCCCTGGAACAAGGTGCACCGCAAGGCCTGCGTTTTGGCCCGGTGCATAGCCAGGAGCAGACCAACTATCCACTGACCCTGAGCGTTGGCCTGGGTGCCAGCCTGACCCTGCAGTACCGCTACGTGCGGGCGAATTTCAGCGATGCGCTGATCGAGCAGATCGCCCGGCACATGGATCAACTGTTGAACGGTTTGATGGACAGCGCCGACCGTGCGCTGGGCTCGCTAAACCTGCTGGACAAGTCCGAACAAGCCTTGATCCTCAACACATGGAACAGCGCTCCACTGTCGGTTGCCGATGAACAGTGCATTCACCACCTGATCAATCGCCAGACCCAGGAAACCCCCGGGCAGTTGGCACTGATCGACGGTGAGCAACGCCTGAGCTACCAGCAATTGGACCAACGTGCCAACCGCCTCGCCCACAAGTTGATTGAGCTTGGGGTCGGCCCGGAAGTGCGGGTCGGCGTAGCCATGCCACGTACCGGCGACCTGCTGGTCGCATTGCTGGCAGTACTCAAGGCCGGTGGCACTTATGTGCCGCTGGACCCCGACTACCCGGCCGACCGCGTGGCTTACATGCTCGACGACAGCCGCGCGCACCTGCTGCTGGTTGGCCAACAATTGCCGGACGAATTGCGCGCCCACGCGACCACTCAAGTGCTGACGATCGAGCCCAGTGACGCCTGGCTGGCCGGTTACAGCGAGCAGCAGCCTGTCACTACGGTAACCCCCGATAACCTGGCCTACGTGATCTATACCTCGGGTTCCACTGGCCTGCCCAAAGGCGTGGCCATTGCCCATCGCAACGTTTGCGCCCTGGTTCGCTGGTCTGCTCAGGTGTATTCACGCGAAGACTTGCAAGGGGTACTGGCCTCGACCTCGATCTGTTTCGACCTGTCGGTGTGGGAGCTGTTCGTGACCCTGGCCTGCGGTGGCCATATCGTTCTGGCGCGCAATGCCCTGGAACTGCCAACCCTGCCAGCACGCGATCAGGTGCGCCTGATCAATACCGTGCCTTCTGCTATCAACGCCTTGCAACGTGCCGCGCAGATTCCAGACAGCGTACGCATCATCAACCTCGCCGGTGAACCACTGAAACAGACCCTGGTGGATACGCTCTACGAACAAACCAGCGTCACCCACATCTACGACCTGTACGGCCCCTCGGAGGACACCACCTACTCCACCTGGACCCGCCGCGAAGTCGCAGGCTCGGCCAACATCGGCCGCCCGGTCGGCAATACCGCCAGCTATCTGCTCACCCAGGACCTGCAACCAGCTCCCCTGGGCGTTGCGGCCGAGCTGTATCTGGCCGGCGCCGGCATAACCCGAGGTTATCTGGGCCGGGCGGCGCTGACCGCTGAAAAATTCGTGCCCAACCCGTTCTCGACAAGTGGCGAGCGGCTCTACCGCACCAGTGACCTGACCCGCTATCGCCAGGATGGGGTGATTGAATACATCGGGCGTATCGACCACCAGGTGAAAATCCGCGGATTCCGCATCGAGCTGGGCGAAATCGAAAGCCGCCTGCTACAACACCCCGACGTACGCGAAGCAGTGGTGCTAGCCCAGGAACACCTCGACGGCCAGCAGCTGGTGGCGTACGTGGTTACCCGTCAATCACTCCCTGACGCAGCATCCCAGGACCAACTGCGCCCGCTGATCAAGGCCAGGCTCCAGGAAAACCTGCCGGCCTACATGGTCCCTGCGCACCTGGTGTTCCTCGATCAACTGCCGCTGACGCCCAACGGCAAACTGGATCGCAAAGCCTTGCCTATGCCTGAGGCCGTCCAGTCGCAACGCGCCTTTGTCGCCCCCCAGACCCCGTTGCAACAACAGATGGCGGATATCTGGCAACAAGTCCTGGAACTGGAGCGCGTAGGCCTGGATGACAACTTCTTTGAACTGGGCGGGCATTCCCTGCTGGTGGTGCGCGTGGTCTCACGCGCCCAACTGGAGCTGGGCATGCAGCTGACCCCACAACAACTCTTTCAATTCCCCACCCTGGGCGCTTTCGTCAGTGAACTGCAAAGCAGCGGTGGGCAATTCGATACCGAAAAATTGAGCAAGCTCGAAGCGCTGCTTGACGATATGGAGCAACTGTAATGGACAAGAGCGTCGCCACCCGAATCGCCAAGCGTTTCATCACCCTGCCCCTGGACAAGCGCACGCTGTACCTGGAAAAAATGCTGGCCGAAGGCGTCTCGCCCGCCAACCTGCCGATCCCCGAAGTGCGCAGTGAGTTCGAGCTCATCCCGCTGTCGTTTGCCCAGGAGCGCCAATGGTTCCTCTGGCAGTTGGATCCCACCAGCGCCGCCTACCACATCCCCACCGCCCTGCGTCTGCGCGGCGCGTTGGACGTGCCAGCACTGGAACACGCGTTCAACACCCTGGTGGCACGCCATGAAAGCCTGCGCACCACCTTCCAGCAAATCGATGAGCGCGCGGTGCAAGTCATCGCCCCTCACATGCCCCTCGCGGTGGAACTAGTCCGCCTAGACGCACACCTGAGCGAAAGCGAACAACAACAGCAGATCAAAGACTTCGTCGAACACGAAACCCAACAACCCTTCGACCTGCACAACGGCCCACTGCTGCGAGTCAAGTTGCTACACCTGGCCAACGACGACCACGTACTGGTACTGACCCAACACCACATTGTCTCCGATGGCGCCTCCATGCAAATCATGGTCAGCGAACTGGTGCAGGTTTACGGCGCCTTCGTCCGGGGACAGGACATCACCCTGGCGCCGTTGCAGATCCAGTATGCCGACTACGCCATCTGGCAACGGCACTGGATGGAAGCGGGCGAGCGTGAGCGGCAACTGGCGTACTGGAACAAGCAATTGGGCGGGGAGCAGCCGGTGCTGGAATTGCCGACGGACTATCCGCGGCCGGCGGTGCAGAGTTTTCGTGGGGCACAGTGCTCATTTGAGCTGAGCGATGCACTGGGAACAGGCATCAAACAATTGGCTCAACAGCACAATGTCACTCCGTTCATGGTTCTACTAGCCTCGTTTCAGGCTTTGCTTCATCGTTACAGCCGACAAACGGACATCCGGGTGGGGGTTCCAACCGCCAATCGAAACCGGGTCGAGAACGAGGGGCTGATCGGCTTTTTCGTCAATACTCAGGTGCTCAAGGCGGACATATCACCCCTAGGCCCCTTCAGCGAATTGCTTGCCCAGGTCAAACAAACATCCCTTGACGCCCAGGCCTACCAGGAGTTGCCCTTCGAACAACTCGTCGAGGCGCTGCATCCAGAGCGCAGCCTGAGCCATAGCCCGCTGTTTCAGGTGATGTTCAACCATCAGAAGGCTAGCGTCGCCGATCATGATGAGCGCAGCCGTCAACTTTCTGGCTTGATGATGGAAGGACTGAGCTGGGAAAACTCGACCGCACAATTTGACCTGACCTTGACTGTGCTAGAAACCCCACAAGGGTTCTGCGGCGCCTTCACTTACGCCACCGACTTATTCGAACCCGCCACTATCGAACGCATGAGCCGCCACTGGCAATGCCTGCTGACAGCGGCCGTGGCCAACCCCCTGCAATCTGTCGCTCAGTTGCCATTGCTCGACACTGCGCAACAGCAGCTAATACTTGAGGAGTGGAACAGCAGTACCGTCGACTACCCCCGCGAACTGCGGGTGCACCAGCTAATCGAAAACCAGGCCGAATTCTCACCCGACTCCATTGCATTGGTATTCGCAGAGCAACGACTGACCTACCAACAGCTCAACAGCCGTGCCAACCGCCTGGCAGGCAAATTGATCGAACTGGGAGTAGGCCCAGACGTACTGGTAGGCATCGCCCTCGAGCGCAGCGTGGAGATGATTATCGGGTTGCTGGCTGTGCTTAAGGCCGGCGGTGCATATGTGCCACTTGATCCTAGCTATCCCGAAGACCGCCTGGCCTACATGATGCAGGACAGTGGGATCGCCTTGCTGCTGACCCAGAGTTTCGTGCTACCCCGGATGCCTGTTCCCAATAGTGTTCAGGCGTTGAATCTGGATCAAGCACACAACTGGCTGGAGCATTATCCCGACGTCAATCCACGACAACCCCTCTTTGCGGAGCATTTGGCTTACGTAATCTACACCTCTGGCTCGACGGGCAAGCCAAAAGGCGTGATGGTGTCCCACGGTGCCTTGAGCAACTTCGTCACCAGCATGACGCGATTACCCGGGGTTTCCAGTCAGGACCGAGTCTTGTCGCTGACAACATTCTCGTTTGATATTTTTGGCCTGGAAATCTATGTGCCGCTCTCCGTTGGCGCCCTCGTGACATTGACCGGCCAGGCGATCAATCAAGACCCTGACTCGTTACTCAAGCTGGTGCATGAAGAAGAGATAACGGTTCTGCAAGCCACCCCCTCCACATGGCGAATGCTGCTCGACAGCCCCGATAGTCTGGTGCTGCAGGGCTGCAAGCTGTTCTGCGGGGGCGAAGCGCTGCCTGAAGAACTCGCGCAACGTATGCTCGTGTTGTCGGATCAGGTCTGGAACCTTTACGGCCCCACGGAAACTACCATCTGGTCCGCTCTCCACGCTCTGGATCGCACACATACCCAACCTTACCTCGGCCGTCCAATTGCAAATACCACACTGTTTTTGCTGGATGATGACCTGTGTGCGGTACCTATAGGCGTAGGCGCCGAGCTGTTGATCGGCGGAGAAGGCCTGGCTCGCGGCTACTTCCAGCGACCGGCGCTGACTGCAGAACGTTTCGTGCCTAATCCATTTGGGGCTCCGGGAGCACGCCTGTATCGCACCGGTGACCTGACCCGCTACCGTAACGACGGTGTAGTTGAATACATCAGCCGCCTCGATCATCAGGTGAAAATTCGCGGCTTTCGAATTGAATTGGGTGAGATCGAAGCGAGATTACTTGAGCATCCAGAGGTACGCGAAGCCACTGTACTGGCACAAGAAGGTCCGGGAGGGGCACAACTGGTAGCTTACCTCGTCCCCCATTCACTACGGGTTGAAAGCGAACTGCGCCAAATCCTCAAGCTGCATCTCAAACAGAGCCTGGCGGACTATATGGTCCCGCCTCACTGGATGTTTTTACCCGCACTGCCACTGACTCCCAACGGCAAGCTTGATCGCAAAGCCCTACCTCGCCCGGATGCCGATCAACTGCGTAAAACTTACATTGCGCCGCAAAATGATATCGAGCGCACGGTGGCCAATATCTGGGCAGAAGTGCTGAAGATCGATCAGGTCGGTATGACGGATGACTTCTTCGAACTAGGCGGCCACTCTTTACTGGCGACTCAGGTGATATCGCGGGTCCGGCAGGCTCTCAAGTGCGATGTCGCCCTGAAAAGCCTGTTTGAACACAGTGAACTGCGGGCGTTCGTGCAAGCTTTTGAGACATCTTCTAGTATGCATGTCCCGCTGGTAGCACAAGAACGCAGTACCTCCCTGCCATTGTCATATGCTCAGGAACGTCAGTGGTTCCTTTGGCAACTGGCCCCTGATAGTGCTGCCTACCATATTCCGGCAGCCCTGCGCCTGAAAGGTGATCTCGACGTCCCGGCTCTGGAGCGTAGTTTCAGCTCGCTGATCGAACGTCATGAGACCTTGCGCACCCATTTTCTCCTTGAAGGCGAACAGGCCGTCCAAGTCATCGCTCAGGCGACACCTTTGACCATAACCCTGGACACGCTGGCACCTGCCGATGAGCTAGAACAAGCGATCAAGAAGTATGTTGAAACGCAGACTGCAGAATTGTTTGACCTACAATCAGGTCCTCTCCTGCGAGTGAAACTGCTGCAACTGGCTACGGACGACCACGTGCTGGTTATCGTTCAACACCATATCGTTTCCGACGCCTGGTCTATGCAAGTCATGGTGCGTGAGCTGATTGAGCTATACACCGGCCAGAGCCAGGGAGTGAATGTTGCGTTGCCAGCATTGCCAGTGCAGTACGCCGACTACGCGATCTGGCAGCGCCAGTGGATGGAGGCTGGTGAACGCGAGCGTCAACTCGCATATTGGTCGCAACAACTAGGAGGCGAACAAACACTCCTGGAATTGCCTCTGGACCGTCCACGCCCGCTGGAACAGAGCTTTCGTGGCGCGAAGGTGGAGTTCTCCTTATCCAACTCACTGAGCCTGTCGCTCAAGCAGCTCGCCCAGCAATTAAACGTGACACCGTTCATGCTGCTGTTAGCCTCGTTCCAGGCGCTGCTGCATCGCTATAGCCGACAAACCGAGATATGTGTCGGAGTGCCTATCGCCAACCGCAATCGCCTGGAAACTGAAGGACTCATCGGTTTCTTCGTCAATACTCAAGTACTTAAAGCCAATGTGAATGGTCAATTACCATTCAGTGAGTTTTTGCAACAGGTCAAGCACACGGCATTGCAGGCACAAGCGCATCAGGACCTGCCTTTCGAGCACTTGGTCGAGGCACTGCGCCCGGAACGCACCCTGAGTCACAGCCCACTATTCCAGGTACTGTTCAATCATCAGAACAGCGGACAACCATCCAAGGAACACCTGACGAAACTCTCCGTTGAGAGTCTGAAATGGGAGACCCGGACTGCGCAGTTTGATCTGACCCTCAATACCTTCGAGTCAGTTAATGGTTTTTCCGCTGCCCTGACTTACGCCACCGACCTGTTTGAGCGGGCAACCATCGAACGTATGGTCAAACACTGGCAAACGTTGTTGCAGAGTATTATCAAATCGCCCCAACAGCGTATCGCTGAGTTGGCACTACACAGTGCTGACGAGCTGCAGCAGACGCTTGAAGAATGGAACCCACGTGTCACGCAATATCCTGAGGCTGGCTGTCTGCATCAGTTCATCGAAGGTCACGCCACACGTGCGCCGCACGCCATAGCACTGACGCTGGGCACACACCAGTTAAGTTACGAACAACTCAACACACGCGCGAATCAGTTGGCCCATCAACTGATCGAGCAGGGTGTCGGTCCCGAAGTCATGGTGGGACTGGCTAGCGAAAGAAGCCTGGAGATGGTCATAGGTTTGCTGGCGATTCTCAAGGCAGGCGGTGCCTATGTGCCTCTAGATCCGGCCTATCCGAATGATCGGCTCGCCTACATGATCCAAGATAGTGGCCTGACACTAGTACTTATGCAGGCCTCTCTGATTGAACAGATACCCGTGACGTCCAATGTCCGCATCCTGCTGCTGGAGTCCGACAAGCAAAACCACTACAGCGTGGAGAACCCACGGATCCCGGTAGAGGCAGAGAGTCTCGCTTACGTCATCTACACCTCGGGGTCGACTGGTCACCCAAAGGGCGCGCTACTTACCCATCAGAATGTTCTGCGACTCTTCAGCGCCTGCGAGAAAGAGTTTTCCTTCGACGCCCAGGACGTATGGAGCCTTTTTCACTCCTACGCCTTCGATTTTTCGGTGTGGGAGATTTTTGGCGCTCTATTGTACGGAGGCCGACTGGTTATCGTGCCCCATGAAGTCAGCCGCTCACCGGAAGACTTCTACACATTGTTGTGCGAACAGCAGGTGAGCGTACTTAACCAGACACCTTCGGCGTTCAAGCAACTCATGCACAGCGTCTGTGCAACGCCGCACTCAGACAAAAAGCTGGCACTGCGCTACGTCATATTTGGTGGTGAGGCCTTGGAGATCCAGAACCTACGTCCTTGGTTCGAGCAGTTCGGCGATAGCTCACCGCAATTGATCAACATGTATGGCATTACCGAAACCACGGTACATGTGACCTACCGACCGATCAGCCTGGCCGACCTATCGAGCGACGCCACCAGCCCAATCGGGCGGCCACTGAATGATTTATCATGGTATTTGCTGGACTCCGACCTCAATCCTGTAGCCCAAGGGTGCGTCGGAGAGCTGTATGTAGGCGGCGCAGGTTTGGCACGTGGTTACCTCAACCGAACAGACCTGAGCGCAACCCGCTTTATCGCAGACCCGTTTTCCCAAAACGGCGCACGCCTTTACCGCACCGGAGACCTGGCCCGCTATCGAACCGACGGGGTAATCGAATACATCGGGCGCATCGACCATCAGGTAAAGATTCGCGGATTCCGTATTGAGCTGGGAGAAATCGAAGCCGTCCTGTCGAACCTGGAGGCTGTACGCCAAGTCGTCGTCTTGGCACAAAAGGGCAAGAGCGGCCAGGCGCAACTCGTTGCCTATATCGTCCCCGGCCAAATCACAACTGAAGACAGTATGCGTGAAACCATCAAGGCGCATCTGAAAGAGCACCTTCCCGATTACATGGTGCCAAGCCACCTGCTGTTCCTGCCGCACTTGCCGCTGACCGCCAACGGTAAACTCGACCGTAACGCCCTGCCCTCACCAGATACCGGCCTGCTGCAACAAACCTACATCGCACCGCAAAGCGAGATGGAGCAACGCATCGCTGCCATTTGGCAAGATGTCCTCAAGCTCGAAAAGATCGGCATACACGATAACTTCTTCGAATTGGGCGGAGACTCGATCATTTCCATTCAGGTAGTCAGTCGTGCCCGCCAGGCAGGAATTGGTTTTACCCCAAAAGAACTATTCCAGCATCAGACCATCGAGGGTTTGGCTAGGGTAGCGAAGGCTGGCACACAGGCTGTATCAGTCGACCAAGGAGCCGTCAGCGGAACAGCACTACTGTTACCAATTCAACATATGTTCTTCGAGACCGAGATACCGGAGCGCCATCATTGGAACCAGTCCGTGCTGCTCAAACCGAGCACAACACTTCAGGCTGGTTTACTAGAGCACGCCTTGCACGCTCTGATCCAGCATCACGATGCATTGCGACTGATCTTCCGGGAAAGCGACCATGGCTGGCAGGCAAGTTTCCAAGCCAGTGGCGAAGTTCCGGCCGTCGTTCAACAGATTACCGCCCACGATACCGATGAGATTGCTCGGCTGTGCACCGACGCGCAGCGTAGCCTGAACCTGGCCAATGGTCCTATGCTGCGCGCGCTTTTAATTGATCTGGACGATGGCGGTCAACGTTTGCTGTTGGCAGTTCATCACTTAGTGATTGACGGTGTTTCCTGGCGCATCCTGTTCGAGGATCTGCAAACCATCTACCAACAATTGCAAGCCGCACGATCACTGACATTACCCAACAAAACCAGCTCGGTGCAAACCTGGGGCGAGCGACTAAGCAATCATGCCCATAGCGATGCCTTGCGTCAGCAACTGCCCTACTGGCAGGAACAATTGCGTGACGCCTTCGTCGCCCTACCCTGCGATGATAGTGCCGGTAGCCTGGAGCGTTCTCATGGCCGTGGTGTACAAACACGATTGGACGCTCGACTCACCCGTCAATTGCTGCAAGATGCCCCGGCTGCATATCGGACTCAGATCAATGATCTGTTACTTACAGCGCTCGCCCGCGTCATTGCACGATGGACCGCGCGTCCCGACTGCGTGATCCAACTCGAAGGCCATGGTCGTGAAGATCTGTTTGAAGATGTCGACTTGACCCGTACTGTCGGCTGGTTCACCAGTGTTTTCCCGGTAAAACTCTCTACGACCAGCGATTTGGGAGAGTCAATTACCCATGTCAAAGAACAGTTACGCCGCATTCCTGACAAGGGTATTGGCTACGCCACACTACGTTATCTGGGCGATGACCATTCACGCCAAACACTGAGTGCACTGCCCGTTCCGCGACTCACCTTCAACTACTTGGGTCAGTTCGACAGCAGTTTTGACCATGCTAAAGACGCGCTTTTCGCACCGTGCGACGACAGCGCTGGTGCCGAACGCAGTCCGCAGGCCCCTCTGGACAACTGGTTGAGCATCAACGGCCAAGTGTATGGCGGTGAATTAAGTCTTAACTGGGGCTTTAGCGCCCAGATGTTCAAGGAAAGCACTATTCAGCACCTGGCGGATGAATACGCCAACGAGCTTAAAGCCCTCATTGAGCACTGCTGCGATGGCCACTATTCGGGCGTCACACCATCAGACTTCGCACTCGCCGCACTCAGTCAGCAGCACCTGAATACGCTTCCTGTAGCCTCGCAAGACGTCGAGGACATCTATCCCCTCTCTCCCATGCAACAAGGGATTTTGTTCCATACGCAAGAGTCTGCAGAGGTTGCGCTTTACATCAACCAGATGTCGGTACCCGTTGAAGGCCTGGACAGTAGCCGTTTCATCAGCGCCTGGAACCGCGTGATCCAGCACCATGAGATCCTGCGAACGGGTTTCTGGTCCTCCAGCGATCTGGCTGAACCGCTGCAAATTGTCTACCGCAAGGCCCGATTGCCCGTTCAGATCATTGATTGGCAGAATCGAGCCGTCACGCCGCAAGACCTTGAACAGTTAGCCAAGGATGACCTAGACAAAGGCTTTGATTTATTACACGCACCGCTGGTCAGGCTGACATTGATCAAGCTCGATGAACAGCGAATGCATCTTATCTGGACCAGCCATCATATTCTGATGGACGGCTGGAGTAGTTCGCGACTGCTGGGTGAAGTGTTCCAAATCTACAATGGCCAGACTCCGGCGGCTAAGCGAGGCAGTTACCGCGATTACATCCAGTGGCTGAGAAATCAGTCCCTGATTGATCTGGAAACTTTCTGGAGAGGCAAGCTGGAAGGGTTCAGTGGTTCGACGAATCTGGCAAACAGCATCGTCCCGCGTGCGCCATCAGATCTCCAAGGTCATGCAGCGCTATACATGATTTGGAATGCGGATCGAACCCAGTATCTGCGTGAGTGCGCGCAGCGCCTGCGCGTTACGCCCAACACGCTGATCCAGGCTACGTGGCTGATGCTCTTGCAGCGCTATACCGGGCAAGCCACCGTCTGTTTTGGCGCCACCGTCGCCGGTAGGCCAGCAAGTCTGCCCGGCGCTGATGAAATGCTCGGGCTGTTCATCAACACCCTTCCCATCATTCAAACTCCAGACCCACAAGCCTCTGCGCGACAGTGGCTACAAGCATTGCAAAACTACAACTTGGAAATACGCGACCACGAACACGCCTCCCTCGCCGACGTTCAGCGCTGGTCGGGTCAAGGTGGAACGCCACTCTTCGACAGCATTGTCGTGTTCGAGAACTATCCGGTGGATGAACGCCTGCAAGAGGCAGAGCACAACCAATTACGTTTCGGCGAAATCAGCACCCGCGACGTCACTAACTTTGCAATGGACCTGGCCATCAACCTCGGCAACACCCTGACCATCGAGTTCCTGTACCTGCGCAACCGCTTCACCCCAGAAGCGACCGAGCAAATCCGCACTAGCTTCGAAACCTTGCTGTGCGCCATGCTCGACACCCCCGACGCAACCCTCGGCAGCCTGGCCATGCTCAGCAACAACGAGCAGCAACGCCTCAACCAACGCAACATACTGGCCCCTTTGCAGGAAACGGCGCCGTTGCTGGCCGAGGTCATCCGAAGCCACGCAGCAGCCACACCAGACGCCGTCGCAGTGGTATGTGCCGAAGCTCAGTTGACCTATGGGCAACTGGAGTCCCGCGCCAACCGCCTGGCCCATTACCTGATCGCCCAAGGAATAGGCCCGGAAAGTTTTGTCGGGATTGCCTTGGAGCGCTCAGTTGACGTCATCGTCGCGTTCTACGCGGTCATGAAAACCGGAGGTGCCTATGTGCCGCTGGACATCGACTATCCCCAGGAGCGCGTGCAGTGGATCGTCGAAGACTCGGCCATGAGTTTGCTGATTACCCACGAAAGCCTGCATTCGCGCTTCAATCAACCGTGGGCGCCGGCACTGATCGCGCTCGACGGCCTGAGCCTGGACAGTCAGCCCGACCATTGCCCTACCAGCGCTGTACTGGATGACAACCTTGCCTATCTGATCTACACCTCCGGTTCCACTGGCAAACCCAAGGGCGTAGCAGTCAGCCATGGGCAGATCCGCATGCATTGCCAGGCCATCGCCCGGCGCTACGACATGGACGCCAGCACCCGCGAGTTACTGTTTATGTCGTTCGCCTTCGACGGTGCCCAGGAGCGCTGGCTGTCGACGTTGGCCAGCGGTGCTCGCCTGGTGGTACGCGACAATCGCCTATGGACTGCGGAAGAAACCTGGCAGGCGTTGCATCAGCACGCCATCAGCATCGCCTGCTTCCCGCCGGCTTATCTGCAGCAACTCGCCGAGTTCGCCCAGACTCAGGACCAGGCGCCACCACCGGTACGCATCTACTGCTTTGGCGGTGATGCAGTGGCCGACGCCAACTTCGAACTGGTCAAGCGCGCCCTCAAACCGCAGTACTTGACCAACGGTTATGGGCCAACTGAAACCGTGGTGACCCCACTGCTGTGGAAAGTCCCGGTAGACGCCGTGTGTGGCGCGGTTTATGCGCCGATCGGCGAGCGTGTCGGCGAACGTACTCTCTACGTGCTGGATGATGCCCTCAATGTTGTGCCAGAGGGTGTGGCCGGTGAGCTGTATATCGGCGGCGAAGGTGTGGCGCGCGGTTATCACCAGCGACCCGGATTGAGCGCCGAGCGTTTTGTCGCCGACCCGTTTTCCAGTACCGGCGCACGCCTGTACCGCACAGGCGACCTGGTGCGCCAGCGTGCGGACGGGGTGATTGATTATCTCGGGCGCTTGGACAATCAGGTAAAAATCCGTGGCTTCCGCATTGAACTGGGAGAGATCGAAGCACGTCTACGCGAACTTTCAGATGTTCAGGACGCTGTAGTGGTTGCCCGGGAAACTGCCGGTGGCAAACAACTGATCGGCTACGTGGTCGCCTGCGACGTGGCCGGCCTCGGTGAGCGCCTGCGTGGCGAACTGCAACAGGATCTGCCGGACTATATGGTGCCTGTGCAAATCCTCGCGCTGGAGTGCTTGCCACTCAACCCGAACGGCAAACTAGATCGCCAGGCCCTGCCCGACCCGGACTTCAAAGGACGCCAGTTCATCGCCCCGCGCAACGCGCTGGAAAAAGCCTTGGCAGCGATCTGGCAAGAGGTGTTGGAGGTAGAGCAAGTCGGGGTCACCGACAACTTCTTCGAGCTGGGCGGCGACTCGCTACGAGTGCTTAAAGTGTTGTCCAAAGTGCGTAGTCAACCGGAACTGGGGCTGAGCCTCAAGCTACGCGACATGATGGGCAAACCGACCATTGCCGAACTGTCGGGCTACACCCCGAGCGAGCAGAACCTCGACCCGCTGTTGCTGCTCAACAATCGTGTGGCCAATGCTGCGCCGCTGTTCTGCCTGCACGCCGGTTTCGGCACGGTGTTCGACTACGAGCCCCTGGCCCGGCGTCTGGACGGCCAGCGCAGTGTTTATGGCCTGCAGTGCCGAATGCTGCTGGACCGCGATTGGGAGGATGAATCCTTGCAGGCCATGGCCATTGACTACGCCCAGTACATCCGGCAGAAACAGGCCGATGGCCCTTACCACCTGTTGGGCTGGTCCCTTGGTGGCCCATTGGCGTTACTGGTGGCGCAGGAGCTGGAAAGCCAGGGCCAAGTCGTGGAGTTCGTGGGGTTGGTCGATGCCTTCACCCCGACTGCAGAACAGGCGCAGCCTGAGGACGACTGGAGCGATGACTTGCGCGGTTTCCTCGCAGTCATCTTCGATGTGGCTGTCAGGCGTTTGCCGGCGATTGAAATTCCGGCGGGCAGCGACATTGCGCGCCTGGAACAGTTGATCGCATCGGTGCAAGGCAATGTCGCTGGCGACTCGGCATACAGCAGCATCAGCACCGAAGAATTGGCCCATACGTTTATCGTGGCGATGAAACTCAAGGCGTTGTCCGAACAATTGCAGGTCCTGCCAGATACCGGCTGCCGTCCTCATTGTTGGTGGGCCAGCACGCCGCAAGCGGACTTCATCAGCCCAGTGCCTGGTGCACTGAGCGACGAACTGATTGCCGCTGGTCACTACGACATCCTGAAACACCCGGACTGGCTCCATGACCTGCTGCAGCAACTGCCGCAAAACGAAGCCGTGACCAACTGAACCCAACGCCGCCCCTGCACAGGGGCGGCACTGTATTGAATCAATAAGGAACATGTAATGCCCCTGGACCCCGATCTCGAAGGTTTTCTGGAGTTGGCTGAAATGGGCCGCCTGAGTGGCAAGAGTCAGCCCATGCATGCCTTGAGTGTGAGTCAGGCACGGCAGGAGTTCGAGATGAGCTCGCAGATCCTCGACCCTTCGCCGCCCGCCAGCCTGACGATTACAACCTTGCACATCCCGACACGCGACGGCGCAAAGATAGAAGCCCGGCTATATCGCTCGGCACATCATGCCCAACCTTCACAACCGAGCATTCTGTATTTCCACGGTGGCGGCTACGTGGTCGGCAGCCTTGACTCCCATGACTCGATTTGCCGCCGCCTGGCATCAAGCGGACGCCATGCCGTCCTGGCCCCGGCTTATCGGCTGGCTCCGGAGCATCCGTTCCCCACGGCCGTCAACGATGCCCTGGATTGCGCCAACTGGCTGGCTCGCGAGGCGCACTCCCTGAATCTGGATCCGGACAATGTCAGTGTCGCCGGCGACAGTGCCGGCGCCACCCTGGCCACGGTACTGGCCATCAGCGCCGTGCAGACACCCGAACACCTTGCGCTAAAGCCCAAGACCCAGTTGCTGTTTTACCCGGTGGCCGACACTCAGCGTACGCGCCCTTCCCACCAGCTGTATGCCGAAGGCTACCTGCTGGAAAGCGATACCTTGCAGTGGTTCTATCGACATTACACTCCCGACGCCGAGCAACGCGGTGACTGGCGCACATCACCGTTGTTGGCAAAAGACCTCGGTCCTCTTGCACCGGCCTACGTCAGCCTGGCCGAGTACGATCCGTTGTATGACGAAGGACTTGAATATGCCCAGCTGCTTCGCGATACCGGAACTGACGTTACTTTGTTGACTCAGGGTGGGTTGACCCATGACTTCCTGCGGATGTCGGGGATCAGTGCGGACATTGGCGGGATTTATGTGGCAGTCGAGGGTTGGTTGGAAGAGCGTACGGACTGAATATGCTGTGTTGCTCCGTGAGACATAAAAAAGGGACATCTGGCGATGTCCCTTTTTATTTCAAGCTACGGTTACCAGAAGGTACCGCGCAAAGTCAGCATGTGGTTGCGCTCGTCGCCATACCAGTTGCCCGATGCCGAAGACCCCAGTTTGCTGTAGTACTTCTTATCAAACAGGTTGTTGGCGTTGTAAATAACACTCCAGTTTTCGTTAACTCGGTATTCGGCCATGGAATCCCATACGGCATAACCCGCCTGAACGTACTTGTAGTTCTGCTCCACATCGTTCACGAACGTGGTCCCACTGACGTAGGTAGCGCTTTGCAAATTCACGCCACCGCCGATTTTCACGTCGTTGAGTATTCCTGGCAACCGGTAGGTGGACCATAGTTTAAACTGATGTTTTGGCGTAATACTGCTGAATACCTTCGCCGCAGTGCGGTTGCGATTATGGTTATACGTATAGCCCGCCAGAACGTTCCAGTCCGGCAAGACTTCACCGGTAAACTCCATGTCGACGCCTTTGCTGACGACCTCACCCTGAGGCAAGTAGCAACAGTTGCCGCCGAACAGAATACTGGACTCTTCGTAGCGTGGATCCAGCACTGCCTCGTTTTTACGCGAGGTGTAGTACAACGCAAAGGAAGTGTTGACGGCTCCGCCCCACAACTCGCCCTTTACGCCGGTCTCGTACGTCTTGCCGGTCATCGGCTCCATGGAGCTGCCCGGTAATGGTCCCTGCATCGTGCTTTGTTGAGGCTTGAAGATTTCGGAGTAGCTGGCGTAGGTCGACCATTCGTCCGTCAGGTCATAGACGATACCGCCATAAGGAACCAGTTTGGTTGCTTCGCGGGTCGATACGTCCGACTGCACTTTCCAGGCTCCCTCTTCGATCGCTTGGTACAACTGATCAAACTTGTACCGCTGCGCACGAGCACCAATGATCAAGTGAAGTGGGTCCGCCAGTTGCAAACGCAATGTAGAGTAAAGGCCATATTGTGTCTGGCTGTTGGGGCTGTAGTTACGAATAAAGTTCTTGTCTGTTCCAGGTTGTGGCCAGGGCGTCGCATCCGGGTCAAATACATTCACCGGATTGCCTACCCCGTTGGACGAGGTAGTCCCCTCCCACTGGCTGGTGATTTTTTGATGATCCATGCCAACCAGCAATTCGTGCTGCAAGCCTGCGTATTCGAATTTGCCAGCCAGGTTCACATCAAGAAGCTTCTGATCGCTGCGATACTGATTATTAGTGCCTCCGGTTTTCGGGCCGGTGAGTGTTACCGGGTCGACAGCGCCGAAGCTGAATGCTGCTTTTGAAAAGCCAGAATCCAGCGTTTGGGTATACGAAACATTGAGCTTCCAGTCATCGCTCAGTTCATGGTCGACCTTGGCAAAAATTTCTTGGGATCGCCCGTCCAGATACGACCACTTCTGGGTCAGGCTGGTACTTCTGGACAGACCAAGGTCCTTGCCGTTCACATCGCGCGGTAAACCGATCCCCGACCCCGTTTCATGAATACGCTCCGAGCGCCCACCCAAGGTCAGGCGTGTGTCAGGGAGGATATCGGCTTCCAGAATCCCGTAGAAAATCGGCTTTTCTGTACCCCGATCATCCAGCATGTACTGACGATCCGTGTAAGCCGCGACCATCCTGCCACGCAACTTGCCATCAAAGCCCAACGGACCGGTGACATCCATTTGGGTGCGATAATTGTCCCAGCTGCCCGCCGACATATCGACTTTCAACTGATAGGCATCCAGCGGGCGTTTGCGCACCAGATTGATCATGCCACCCGGGTCGCCGGTACCGCCAAAGAGACCGGAAGCACCACGTAGGACCTCAACATGGTCGAACTCAACCAGATCGTAGTTTTTGTTGGAGTAGAAGCTGCCAGACGTAGTGCCCAATGCCATCGGGGCAGCACCGTCGATTTGAATATTCTCAATCTTGAAGCCGCGCGACGAGAAGTCCGACAAACGGAAATTGTTGTTAGTGACCGTGATGCCCGGCGTCACTTTCATGGCTTCAGCCAGGTCAGTCATGCGTTTTTCGTCAATAACCTGCGCCGTCACCACCGACACTGACTGTGGCGTCTGCCGCAGACTGGTCGGGGTTTTCGAACCGATACTGGTCAAGCCGGTGGTGTAGGAGCCGGAGTTCTCCGTCATCTCTCCCATGCCCTGGCCCTGGATGGTAGTGGCGCCCAGCTCAAGAGTTGAACTCGTACTATTTTCGGGGCCGAGGATGACGGTATTGTTTTCAATCCGGAAAGTCAGGCCCGCGCCTTTGAGCAATGCTTCAAGAGCTGCCTCGGGCTCCAGGGTGCCTTTGACGGCGGTGGACTTCTTGCCCGCAACCATATCCGGCCCGAAAAGCACTTGCAGGCCGGTCTGCTTACCCAGTTCGGTCAGGGCCTTGTCCAGCGACTGGGCTGGCACATTTACCTGTATGGGCTGGGCGAAAGCCACGCCGCAGACACTGAGAGCCAACCCAAGGAGCGCTACCGACACGCAACTGCGGCAGGAAGAGAGGGGAGCATTGAAGAGTTTTTGCCTGAACCTTTTACTCTCGCGTTTCATTGTTTGGTTAAGCCCCAGATATGTCATTAATGTCGAAGGCCTCCCACTCTTGAGGCGGAATGACCTGAATTTAGTTAAACCGTCCGGACTCCACTCCCTGTTGCAGAGGGACGGTTTTGGCTTGAATCGGTGTCGAGCCATTAATGAACGTTTGGGATAAAAATAATTTAGAAGGATTCTCAATCACTTTGTAACAGTCGCAAAACCTTTGCCTTAGGTCCACACCGCTTCTTGTCCGCCACGCAGTGGAGCGCTCACCTCTAAATCATTGGCGAGCTTGGCGCACGTAAAAAAAATCACCTCAGGTGAGGTGATTTTCTACGACGATAGGGACAGCCTAGAACGTACCCCGCACAGTCAGCATGTAGTTGCGCGGTTCACCGTAGTAATTGCCATACTCGGAAGTCTTCAGAGTCTCGAAGTACTTGCGGTCAAACAGGTTGTTGCCGTTGAGGGCAACGGTCCAGTTTTCATCGACTTTGTATTCGACCATGGCGTCCCATACGGCGTAGCCGCCTTGGGCCATATCAAAAGGCTTTTCATCGTACGCATCATACCCGTCACCTGTTTGGTTCTTTCTAACCCTATAAGATGTTCCGCTGGCGTAGCTGGCACTCTGAATGTTGACACCACCACCTACTTTCCAGTCAGAAAGACGATCAGGCAGTGTGTAAACGGTCCACAACTTCGCCAAATGCTTGGGTGTAACCGTAGTGAGGAAAGTGTCCTTGGTACCATTGTCTGTGAGATTCAAGGTGTAGCCGCCCATCACCATCCACCCAGGCAACACCTCACCACTGGCTTCAAGCTCAAGACCCTTGCTGACGATTTCGCCCTGGGCCAGATAACAGCAACTACCGCCATACAAGACTGACTCAGCCACGAACCGAGGATCTTGAATCGCCTCTTTCTCCCGCTTGGTATAGAACAGCGCAGCCGAAACGTTCAGCGTTGCGCCGTAGAGTTCCCCCTTAATGCCGGTTTCGTAGGTCTTGCCAACCATGGGTTCCAGGACTTTTCCAGAAGTACTTGGACCTTGCAGTTGCTGGGCCTGGGGCTTGAAGATTTCCGAATAGCTGGCGTACGCCGACCATTCATCATCGAGGGCGTAAACCAAACCACCGAAGGGAACCAACTTAGTCGGTTCACGATGATTGCTCTGGGACTCAATGCCCCATGCACCTGTATCAGCCTTTACGGCCATGTAGGTCTGTTCGAACTTATAGCGCTGCACCCTGGCCCCGATGATCAACTTGAGTGGATCTGTCAGTTGTAAACGCAAGGTCGAGTACAGACCATACTGCTTACGGGTATTGGGGCTGTAATCACGCTCAAGCTTGTTGCCAATGCTGTCAGAAGGCAGAGGTGTGAGGTCTGGATTGTAGACATCAATAGGATAGAAGCCCTGCATAGCTTTCGTTGAGCGCCAGCGGCTGGTCACCTTCTGCGCATCAGCACCGATCAGCAGTTCATGCTCACGATTGAACGCCGTAAATTTTCCGGAAACGTTGGCATCGAACAGCGTCTGCTCACTCCAGCTTTTAATGTAACTCCCTCCCCAGGTAGCGCCTTCAAGCGTTACCGGATCAGGAGAGCCCCACAGGAATGCACCTTTGGTCTCGGATTTATCGAAGGTATTGGTCAAGGAAACGTTCAACTTCCAGTCGTCAGCCAATTCCTGGTCGTACTTGGCAAAGATTTCCTGGGAGCTGTTATCGCCATAGGCCCAGTTCGGCGAGTACCAAGTGCGGCGACTGAGCTTCAAGTCCTGCCCGGTGCTGAAGCGCGGCAAACCGTCGCCGGTGCCATTTTCATGAATTTTCTCGTAGCGCCCCCCGACGGTAACCCGCGCCGTGCCTGTTACATCAGCCTCCAACACGCCGTAAATGAAAGGTTTCTCGGTGCTACGGTTATCCATGAAGTACTGGCGATCGGTGTTGGCGACCACCACACGCCCACGCAATTTACCGTCAAAGGCCATTGGCCCCGTCACGTCGACTTCAGTACGGTAGTTGTCCCAGGAACCTGCCGATGTATTGAACTTGAGCTGGAAGTAGTCCAGCGGACGTTTACGCACGGCGTTGATGATGCCACCCGGATCACCAGTCCCACCGAACAGGCCGGATGCTCCCTTCAACACTTCGATATGGTCGAACTCAGCCATGTCATAGGTTTTGTTGGCGTAGAAGGTACCGATACCAGAGCCGATATCCATCGGCGAGGCGCCATCAATCTGGATGTTATCGATACGGAAACCACGAGAAATGAACTGCGGCAGGCGGTAGTTGGCGTTTTTGACGGTGATGCCCGGCGTGCGCCGCATGGCATCGGACAGATCAACAATACGCCGGTCTTGCAGGACCTGCTGGGTGATGACAGACACCGACTGCGGTGTGTCCCTCAGACTGGTAGGCGTTTTTGAACCGGCGCTGACAAGTCCGGTAGTGTACGACCCCGAATTCTCCGTCATCTCCCCCATCCCCTGCCCCTGAATCGTGGTAGCCCCCAACTCCACCGCCCCTCCCTGCACCGGGGCCTTTTCAATCAAGATCACATCATCACTCAGCCGGGCGACCAGGCCGCTGTTCAGCAACAGCCGGTCAAGCCCCTGCTGCACCGGGTAGTTCCCCTTCAACCCTTGCGACTGCTGACCCGCCACCCACTCGCTGACGACCATCAACCGCAACCCGGATTGCTCGGCAAAGCGCGTCAGTACCTGGTCAAGTTGACCGGCTTCGATATCGTAGGCCCGGTTGTCGGTCTTCTGCTGCTGCGCCGCCTGTGCCGGCAGGCTTATTCCCACGGCACTGGCCGTGGCTAGTGCCAGGCTCAAGGCGGTGTGCCTGATCAGATGCTGCATAACGCTCCCCCTGCTGAAATCAGCCAAATAAAAATCAATCTCAACAGGAAAGACGTCAGCCTTCTGAAACCCGACAGCGGCGGCCAGCGTATTTTTTGCGCATGGGTTACTGTCGGCGCGAGTCGTCGCGCTCGATCACGGTCAGCCACGGCAGCAGGCGCACCCGCAGTGGCAGGGTGCGTTGCAGCAGTTTGAGTTGGGCGTCGGTATCGTCAGTGGCGATGATGCCGGTCACGGGCAGGTCGCGCAGGCTGTTGTCGCGGACCCAGATCACGCCGCGATGGTAGCGACCCAGTTGCTCCAGCACCTCGCCCAGGGGTTGGCGGTTGAACACCAGTTTGTCGCGGCGCCAGGCCGTGGCGGTGCCGACGTCGACCGGTTGGGTGCGCGCGCGGCCGTCCGGGCCGTATTGCACGGCCTGTCCGGCCTCGACATCGGTGGTCTGCGGGTCGCCGTCCAATGTCACGCGCACGGTGTGTTCGGTGACGACCATCCGCACCTGCTCGCCCTCGCGTCGCACGTCGAAGCCGGTGCCCAGCGCGCGCAGGCTGCCGCGCCCGGCGCGTACTTCGAAGGGGCGTTGGGTATCGGGGGCGACCTGGACGAACAGTTCGCCGGTATACAGATGCAGCACCCGGCGACCACCTTGCATGTCGATATCCACCCGGGTGCGCGGCGCCAGTTCCAGGTGTGAGCCGTCGTCCAGTGTGACGCGGCGGTGCTCACCCAGGCCGGTCACCTGGTCCGCCATCCAGCCGTGTTGCTCCGCCTGCCAGGACAAGCCGCCCGCCAGGCTCAATGCGACGACCAGCCCCAGTTGCAACAAGCGGCGTGACGATCCAGGTGGGCGCTCCAGTGCGCTGCCCAGGCTCTCCCACAGTCGTTCCGCCGCATGGGCGGCACGCTGGTGTTCGGGCGAGGTTTCGCACCACTGCAGGTAGGCGTCCCAGGTCGGTGCCTCGGGGCTGCCCGAATGCAGGTCGACCAGCCACTGCAACGCCTGCTCGGTCAGCAATGGTGAAGGTTTTTCCAGTGTCACTCGGTCATCCCAAGACGCCGGGCGCAATGCAGCACCGCGCTCATGATGTATTTGCTGACCATACTGGGAGACACCCCGAGTTGCTTGGCAATCGCCGCATGGCCCAAGCCGTCGAGGCGGTTGAGCAGCAAGGCCTGGCGGCTGTTCTCGGACAATTCTCCCAACGCCTGCTGCAACAGCTGCAATTGCTGGCGCATTTCCACCAGTGCCGCAGGGCCCGGGCATGGGTCGAGCAACTCGTGTTGCACATCCTCCAGCGAGTCCATCGGCCCGCGCCGTGTGCGGCTGCGGCCCAGGTCGATGATCAGGTTGCGCAATACGCGAATCAGGAAAAAGCGCGGATTGGTGATGGTATGGGTGCGCTGCTGCCGGTCCAGGCCGACGTAGCGCACGAACGCGTCCTGCATGAGGTCGGCCGCCATTTCCCGGTCGCCCAGCCGACGGTAGGCAATCTGCTGCAGTTCGCGATGATAGAGGCGAAACAACCGATCCAGATTATCCAACGCACACTCCATGGGCATCCGTGTGCAGGGCACACATAGGGGGCGCTAGACTACAATTTATGAGAATCGTTCGCAACAGCATAAAACGTGCGGGCGCTGACTGACCGCCAGCGCCCGCAACCGTCTCAGCTCTGCACTGCCGCCTGTTGGCGCGCCTTCTCCAGCAACGCGGCCTTCTCCTCTGGGCTCAATGCATCCAGGCGCAAACGTGCCTGGGCCAGTTTCTCCAGTTGGCCAGGGCTGTCTTCCTGGGCGCGCAGGGCCTGGGCCAGCTCGCCGGGGCTTGGGTGGTCGAACACGATGCCGGGATGGACTTCGCAGTGCAGCAGTTTGCGAATCCCCGCCACCAGCTTGATCACCAGCAGCGAATGGCCACCGGCGGCAAAAAAGTCGCGGTCGCGGCCCAGGCGGTCACGACCCAGCAACTGGGCCATGCGGCTGGCCAGCAAGGCTTCGAGGGCGTCCTGGGGTTCGGCGAAGTTGTCGTCTTCATCGATGGGCTCCAGGCGCTGCAAGGCCTGGCGATCGACTTTGCCATTGCCCAGGCGGGGCATGTGCTGCACCACTTGGTACTGACGCGGCACCATCACCGCCGGCAAGTGCTCGGCCATGTGCTGCTTGAGGGTTTGCAGCCAGTGCGCTGGCGCGTCCTGCCTCGGCAGTACAAAGGCTACCGGCTCATCCTGCGCCAGCAGCACCACGGCTTCACTCACTCCTGGGGCACGCAGCAGGTGTTGTTCGATCTCTGCCAGTTCGATACGGAACCCGCGCACCTTCACCTGGTGGTCGCGCCGGCCATACAGGGCGATGCCGCCTTGGGGCAGGTAACGGGCCAGGTCGCCGCTACGGTACAGGCGCTCGCCAGGGACGAACGGACTGCTGATAAACGCGGCATCGGTCTGCACCGGGTCATTCAGGTAGCCTCGGCACAATTGCTGGCCGCCGATATACAGCTCACCCAGTTCACCGCTGGCCACCAGTTGCTGGTCCTCGTTGAGGATGTACAACTGGTTGTTTGGCAGCACCCGAGTCAGGGCAATCGCCATCTGCTGCAAGTCGTCCGGGCTGATCCCATGCACGGCGACGCCGACGGTGGTTTCGGTGGGGCCGTAGTGATTGAACAGGCGGCAATCGGCGCGCAGGTTGAAGATGCGCGCAACCAACCCCTGGCCGATGGCCTCGCCGCCGAGGATCAGGGTCGCCGGTACTGTCGGCTGCGGTGCTTCGAGCAAGGCCGCAAGATGGGACGGGACGATTTTCAGACAGTCGATGCCCTGGGTCTGGATAAACGCTGCAAACGCCTGCGGATCCTGCATCGTGGCTTCATCAGCGATATGCAAGGTGGCGCCGTTGTACAACGCACCAAACAGGCTGGTATTGCCCAGGTCGGCGGCGACGGTTGAGCCCTGAGCGAAGTGCCGGCAGGCGGCCAGGTCCAGCTCACCGCTGACACCCGCGACATAGTTGAGCAATTGCCGATGCTCAACCACCACGCCCTTGGGTACACCGGTGGTGCCGGAGGTAAACAGCACATAGGCCGCGTCCTGGCCTTGCAGGTTCGCGCTCGGCCCTTCCGGCAACGGCTGCTGCACCGGTTGATCGAGATCCAGCACCGCACAGCCCAATCCATCCGGCGCCGCGCCCTGGGTGACCAGCAGTTGCGCGCCGGCCTGCGCCACCAGTTGGGCCTGGCGGGCCGCGGGCCAGCTGGGGTCCAGCGGCAGGTAGGCGGCCCCTGTGCGCCAGGTGGCAAGAATGGTCAGCACCTGGGCCACGCCGCGCGGCAACGCCAGGGCGACGATACCGCCCGCAGTAACGCCGTGCTGGCGCAGACGGCCGGCCAGTTGGCGCACACCGGCGTCCAGCCCGGCATAGCTCAACGATTGCCCACCCGCCACCAACGCCAGCGCATCCGGGGTGATTTCGGCCCAATTGAGAATATGCTCGGGCAACAGCACCCGCTCTTCCAGCACTTGGGTCGCAGGATTGAATGCCAGCAAGCGTTGGCGCTCCGCTTCCCCCAACAGGCTCAAGGTAGCGATGGCCGCGTCCGGCTGCTCCAGCACACTGGCCAGCAGCACTTGATACTGCGCCAGCAGCGTGTGCATCGATGCCTGGCTGTACACGGCGGCGGCATAGTCCAGCGACAGCCCGGTAACCGCGCCGCCCTCCTCCACATCGACATTCAGCGCCAGTTCAAACAGCGGCCGCAGATCAGCACTGTAGGCGCCACTCCAAGTGCATGCCCCCACTGCGCGCGCTGCCGGCTGGCGGCGCACGCCAAAGCCATGGGTCAGCGGCAGGCCAGCGTCGAGCGGCGCATATTCCTGCCAGGTGCCATGGCTGTCCAGCACCCCCGCCAACTGCGCCAGGACGCTGCTGAACGAGGCCGTCGGCGCCAGGTCGAGGTGCAGCGCCAGGGTTCTTTGCAACAGGCCCACGGTCGGCGCGAAGAACTCATAGTCCGCGCGCGCGTCATGCCGCAGGCCTGCGACAAAACCTTCGCGCCCGCTGATCCGCGCCAGCAGCACCCACCAGGCGGCTTGCAAGAGCGTGGTCACCTGGGTGCCGTGCTGGGTCGCCAACTGGCCCAGGCGCGCCAACACGCGCGGGTCAAGGTCGGTACTCAGGGACTGCCCAACGGCCTTGCCCTGCACGGTATTGGCGTAGCGGCCCGGCAAGTCCGGCGCCAGCGCGCCAGCGCCCGCCAGGTAGGTTTGCCAATAGGCCTTGGCGGTATCCGCGTCTTCGTCAAGCACCACTTCTGCGTGCCATTCCAGGTACTGGGCAAACTGCCCCAGTTCCTCGTCCACACTGCAACTGCCCTGCTCATAGGCTGTGCACAGGTCTTGATAGAGAATTGCCAGGCTGGCCTGGTCGCCGATAAAACCCGCCAGGCCCAGGGTCAGTTGCCAGTGCTGCATGTCGATACGCTGCAACAGGCCCTCAAAAAACACCCCGGACGCCAAGCTCACCGGGCGCTGACACCACAGCGCCAGGACCTGCGCGGTGTTACTGGACTCATCCACCGCCAGTGCCCCATTCGCCGCCCCGGCATCAAAGAACTGCCGCAGGCCACGGTAACCGGGCGCGGTCGCCAAACGTGCCGCGAGGGCTGTGTGACGCTGGCGCAACCCACTAAACGCCGCTTGCAGCCGTGGCACATCGAGCGCGCCGCTGATCTGGATAGACAGCAGGTGCGCAATATCGCCCCAGCTCGCGCCGCCCTGGGCGTCCAGCACCCGCTGCTGCTGTTCGGCGAGCAGCGCCAGGCCTGCATCGTTAAGCGTACTCATGCGTCAGTCCCTTCAGTTTGCATACGTGTGGAGGGCACTACCGTTTCCAGGTCGCGCCGTTCGATCATTTCGCCCATGGCCACGACGATTTTGCGTGGGCCTTCAAAGGGGTCGCGAGCGTGGGCGGCGAGCATGTTGTCCAGCAGGATCACATCGCCCTTGCGCCAGTCAAAGCGCACCGCACAGGCCTCGTAGAGTTCGCCCAGTTGCTGCATCACCGCGTCTTCAATCGGGCTGCCGTCGCCGTAGTACACGTGGCGCGGCATCCGCTCGGGGCCGAACAGGCCCAGCAAGTCGTCGCGCACATCGGGGTCCAGGCAGTAGATATGGTGCAGTTGCACCTGGTTGAAGAAGGTTTTCTCGCCGGTGCTCGGGTGGGTGATGATCGCCGGGCACGGGGTGCGGATCTGCAGTTCGTCGTTGTCCAGCCAGGTCCACTGGATGCCAGCCAGCGCGCAACGCTGCTCGACCTGGGCGCGGTCTTCGGTCTTGAAAAAATGCTGCCAGGACACGTCGAGCTTGTCGGCAAAGGTGCGCACATACAGCAGGCCCTTGCTTTCGAAGGTATCGCGCAACGCTTGCGGCAAACGCAGGTACATCTGCCGGCAATCGACCACCGGCGTGGCCCCGCCCACGGGCGACGGTTGCTCACAGAAAAACAGCTGCTTGCGCGGCCAACGATCCTGGTGCGAGCTCTCGTTATGGAACAGGATCATTTTCTTTTCCGGGTAAGGTGTGGAGCGATAGGTGTTCTTGCCGCCCTCTTTCTTCGGCAAGTCGCCGTACTGGCCATACAGGCCCGGCTGGACGGCTTCGGCAAAGGCCTCGAAGTCGTGGATGTCACGCATGGCGAAGCCTCGGAACAGGATCCCCGCATGCCGCGCGAGTTTCTCTTCGACCAGGGCGCGATTGGCCTGGACCCAGGTCACCAGGTCGAGCCCCGGGTCGTTGGGTTCCATCAGCAACGGGAACACCTGGTCGGTGTTCAACAGCGATTCACGCATCGCCGGCAGCGGGGCCCTGGCCACCGGGCTAGATGGTTTCTTGAGGAACTTACCCAGCTTGTCGGCCTTCGGGCTGGCAGGTGCGGCAGGAGCAACAGCGGTATTCGACGGCATGATGATGTCCCCTAATCGGATGTCTGGATCCATGACAATCTGTTGAAGAATTCCCATCCAGGCGCTCACAAGTTCGGTGATGCGCTCTTGTTTGAATAAGTCATTGGCGTACTGCCAGGTGCCCTGCCACTGGCCGTGGTCTTCGTCGATAAACAACGCCATATCGAACTTGGAATAGCCGCCCAGGCTGGGCACCATTTCCACCGCAATGTCCGCCAGGCCCGCGCTGTGCACCGGCAGGTTGTTCATCACGAACAGCACTTGCACCAAGGGGTTGAAACCCTTGTGGCGCGGCACGTTGCTGGCTTCGGCGATCATGTCCAGGGGCAGGTCCTGGTGTTCGAAGGCACTCAGGGAGGTTTCCCGGGCCGCGGCGAGGAAATCGCTGAAGCGCGCCCGGGCGTCGAAGCGCGAGCGCAGGGGCAGGATATTGACGAAGAAACCAATCAAGCCTTCCAGCTCGGCATGCTGGCGCCCCGCCACATCGGCACCCACCAGCAGGTCGTCGCTGGCGGCGAGGCGGTGCAGCAACACCTGGAATGCGGCCAACAACGTAGTGTAAGGCGTGACACCCTGGCGTGCGGACAGGCTTTTCAGTGCCTCGCCCAACGCCGGCGGCACGCTGAATGACTCGCTGGAGCCCTCGAACGACGGCATCGGCGGCCGCGCAAAGTCTGTCGGTAGCAGCAGTTGCCCAGGGTGACCGGCCAGGGCGTCCTTCCAGTAGCCGGCCTGTTGCTGCAATACCCCGGCCTGCTCCAGCGCCAGTTGCCATTGCGCATAGTCGCTGTATTGCACCGGCAGCGGCGGCAGATCGATGCCACGCCCCTGCTTGAGGGCGGCGTAGTGTTGCACCAGTTCACCCACCAGCACCGCCATCGACCAACCATCGGAAATGATGTGGTGCATCGAATACAGCAGCACATGTTCATGGGCGCCCAGGCGCAGGATCTGCCCACGGAACAACGGCGCCTGCGCCAGGTTGATCGGGCGCCGGGTATTGTCCAGTGTGGCCTGGGCGACCTGGGCTTCCTGTTCGATGCGGTCCAGGTGCGACAGGTCGACCACGGCGAAGTCCACATTCACTTCAGGCGCGATCACCGCCAGTGGATCGCCGTCATCGTCGGCGACATAGGCGGTACGCAGCACCTCATGGCGTTGCACCACACACTTGAGGCTTGCGATCAACAACGCCAGCGAGACTTCGCCACGCAAGCGCAACGCCAAGGGCATGCCATACGCGCCGTTGCCGGCCGAGAACTGCTCGGCCACCCACAAGCGACGCTGGGCCAGGGACAACGGCGCAGTGCTGCGCGGGCCATGGGCGTGCAAGGCGATTTGCGCCGGCTGCACAGCCGAACGGCTTGCCAGCAATGCGGCAAAATCTTCCAGCACCGGAGCGTTGAACAGGTCACGCAAGCCTGGGTTGCTGGCCAGGGTTTGCTTGAGTCGCGCGATCACCTGGGTGGCCAGCAGCGAGTGCCCGCCGAGCTCGAAGAAGTTGTCGCTCACCCCCACTTGCGCCAGGCCCAGCACCTGCTGCCAGACCTCGGCGATCTGCTGCTCCAGGGCGTTGCGCGGCGCGATGTAGTGTTGCTGCAAGGCGCTGGCATCCGGCGCCGGCAACACTTTGCGGTCGAGTTTGCCGTTGGGAGTCAGCGGCAGGCTGTCGAGGAAGACCCAATGGCTGGGCACCATGTACTCCGGCAGGTCGCCCTTGAGCTGACGCTTGCACGCCTCACGCAGCGCCTGCTCATCGCTCACCGCTTGCACGGCAACCACGTACGCCACCAACTGCGGATGGCCAGCGACGTCCCGCACCACCACGGCGGCTTCGCGCACTGGCGGTTGCTCCAACAGCCGCGCTTCGATTTCCCCCAGTTCGATCCGCAACCCACGGATTTTCACCTGATGGTCCACGCGGCCGATGTACTCGATCACCCCGTCCGCGCGGTAGCGCGCCAGGTCGCCGGTGCGATACAGGCGCGCGCCGGGCGCACCAAATGGGTCAGGCAAGAAGCGTTCGGCGGTGAGTGCCGGCCGCTGGAAATAACCCCGCGCCAGGCCGTCGCCGCCAATCAACAATTCGCCGGCGACCCCGACCGGCACCGGCGCCAGGTTATCGTCGAGAATATACAGGCTGGTATTGGCAATCGGCCCGCCGAGCCACGGCTGTGGCTGGGTCGGCGTGAGTGGGTACTGCGCCGACCAGATGGTGGTTTCGGTCGGCCCGTAGAGGTTCCACACCTGGGGCGAGAGCGCCAAAAGTCGGGTCGCCAGCTCCAGGGGCAGCGCCTCACCGCCGCACAATAGTTTGCAGCCCTTGAGGGCGTCGGCCTGGGGGTGATCGAGCAGCATGCGCCACGTGGAAGGCGTGGCCTGCAACACGCTGATGCGCTGCTGCTTGACCAGGGCCAGCAAGGCTTGCGGGTCGAGGTTGATGTCCTGCCCGGTCAGCACCAGGGTCGCGCCGACCAGCAGCGGCCCGTAGATTTCCAGGCCGAAAATATCGAACGAGAAGGTGGTCAGCGACAGTAACCGGTCCTGGGCGTGCAACCCCGGCTGACGGGCCATGCTGCACACAAAATTGGTCAGCGCGCCATGGCGCACCATCACCCCTTTGGGCTTGCCGGTGGAGCCGGAGGTGTAGATCACGTAGGCCAGGTGTTCGGTGGTGCTGCGCGGCAGTGGGTTTTCGCAGCTGTAACCATCGAGCCACGCACCCGGCTGGTCCAGGACCAGCGCACTGACCCCGGCCGGGATCGGCAAGCGCGCGAGCAACGGTGCCTGGGTCAGCAGCAGGGCCAGGCCGCTGTCTTGCATCATGTAGGCCAGGCGATCCTCGGGATACGCCGGATCCAGCGGGATGTAGGCACCACCAGCCTTGAGAATCGCCAGCAGCCCGACCACCAGGTCGACGCTGCGCTGCACCGCGATGCCCACCAGCACATCCGGGCCCACGCCGGCTTCGATCAAACGATGGGCCAGGCGGTTGGCCTGCTGGTTGAGCTGGGCAAAGGTCAACGACTGTGTATCAAACACCAACGCCACAGCGTCCGGAATACGGGTGGCCTGGGCCTCGATCAACTGATGGATGGCGCTGTGGCGAGGGTAGTCGGCGGTGCTGCTGTTCCAGCTTTGCAGCGCCAGGCGTTGTTCGGCGGCGGTAAGCATCGGTAGTTGGCCAATGCGCTGGCGGGGGTCATCGAGCATGCCCTGCAACAAGGCCTGCCAGTGCCGCGCCAGGCGCTCGACAGTCGAGGCGTCAAAGATGTCGGTGGCATAGGTAAGAGCCGCCGACAAGCCATCGGGCCCGTCGAAGGTATTGAGGGTCAGGTCAAACGGCGCACTGCGGTTTTCCGAGTCGACCGGGGTGCACAGCAACCCGCCCAGGGGCTGGCCATCGGCAAACCGGCCAGCTTCCATCTGGTGGTTGAACATGACCTGGAACAACGGCGTGTGCAGGCTGTTGCGCTCGGGTTGCAGCGCCTCCACCAACTGCTCGAACGGCAGGTCCTGCCAGGTCTGGGCCTCGTGGGCGGCGGCCTTGACGGTCTGCACAAAGTCCGCAAACGGCTGCTGGCTGTCGAGCGTGGCCTGCATCACCTGGGTGTTGACGAAAAAGCCGATGACCCGCTCCGTCTCGGCGCGGTTGCGGTTGGCGGTGGGCACGCCGACGCGGATATCCGACTGGCCGCTGTAACGGTGCAACAGCACCTGGAACGACGCCAACAGCAACATGAACGGGCTCACCCCTTGCTGCTGCGCCAGGCCCTTGAGGCCATCGCTCAGGGCGCGGTCCAACGCCAGCGGCAGCGTCGCACCCTGCTGGTCCGGCGGCCCCAGGCGCGGGCGATCCACCGGCAGCTCAAGCAGGACGTGCTCTGTACCCAGTTTGCCACGCCAGTAATCCAGCTGCCGGCGCCCTTCCCCGGCCTCCAGCCATTGCCGCTGCCAGGCGGCATAGTCGGCGTACTGGATGACCGGCGCCGGCAACGCGCATGGCGTGCCCGTGACCTGGGCGATGTACAGCGCCAGTAGCTCATCGATCATGATCTGCATCGACCAGCCATCGGTGATGATGTGGTGCAACGTCAGCACCAGCACATGCTCATCGTCCGCCAGGCGCAACATTGCGGCACGCAATAACAGATCGTGTTCCAGATCGAACGGCTGGCTGCTCTGCACCTGGACAAACGCCTTGATGACAGACTCGGGGTCGCCCGCCGCAGCGTCCTGTACCGCAAGTTCCAGCGCGTCAATCGGCCGAATGATGCACCGCACCCGCTCATCCTCTTGCACAAACCCGGCGCGCAGCCCTTCATGACGCGCCAGCACCTGCGACAGGCTGCATTGCAGCGCCTCGACATCCAGTTCGCCCTTCAAACGCAGGGCCGCGCAGATGTTGTAGGCACTGCCCAGGGGGGCGAACTGCCAGAGGAACCATTGCCGCTGCTGGGCATACGACAGGGCCTGGGGCCCGGTCTCGCTGGCCGGCACAATCGGGAAACGCGCGACATTGACCCCCTGTTGTTCCAGCTTGCTGAACAGTTGCGCGCGCTTGGGTGCGCTCAAGTCCTTGATGCGCGCCACCAGTTCCGCAGTTTTGTTAAGCATTGCTTTCCTCCAGGTTTTCCTGCTCCAGCTCATCGAGGGCATCGAAGATCAGGTCAAAGTCATCGGCCAGGCCATCGCCCTGGGCCGCGTCGGCCAGGGTTTTGGCCAACGCCCCAAGGCTGTCCTGGGCATAAAAGTCCTTCACCGCCACGTCCACCCCAAGCACCGCGCGCACGCGAGACAGCATCACCACCACCTGCAGAGAGTGCCCGCCCAGGTCGAAGAAGTTGTCGCCAAGCCCGATACGCTCGACCTTGAGCACTTGCTGCCAGATTTCGGCCAGTTGCTGCTCGAGCGGCGAGGCCGGTGCCACATAGGCCCGTTGCATTTGGCTGACGTCCGGCGCCGGCAGGGCCTTGCGGTCCAGCTTGCCGTTGGGGGTCAGGGGCATCTGCGTGACAAACACCAGGTGCGCCGGGACCATGTAGTCGGCCAGGTGCTGCTTGAGGCCGGCCTTGATCGACTCGCGCAACGCCGCGTGCCGTTCGGGGCTATCGCTAGGTTCGGCGAGTACCACATAGCCCACCAGTTGTGGCCCGCTGGGCCCGTCCAGGGCCAGCACCGCCGCTTCCCGCACAGCGTCCTGGGACTGGATGCGCGCCTCGATTTCCCCCAGTTCGATGCGAAAGCCACGGATTTTCACCTGGTGGTCCAGGCGCCCGAGGTATTCGATCACCCCTTCGGCGCGGTAGCGCGCCAGGTCGCCGGTGCGATACAGGCGCTGGCCGGGCGCACCGAATGGGTCGGGCAAGAAGCGCTCGGCAGTCAGGCCTGGACGCTGGAAGTAGCCGCGCGCCAGGCCATCGCCGCCGATCAACAACTCGCCGGGCACGCCGACCGGGGCCAACGCACCGTCCTGGCTGAGGATGTACAACGCGGTGTTATCGATTGGCCGCCCCAGCCATGGCTGGCCGTCGAGGCGGTGGGCTGCCGACCAGATGGTGGTCTCGGTCGGGCCATAGAGGTTCCACACCGCGCCGCCGAGGGCGAGCATGCGTGCCGCCAGTTCGTCGGCCAGGGCTTCGCCACCGCAGAGCAAGGTACAACCCTGCAACGCCGCCACCTGCGGGCTGTCGAGCAACATGCGCCAGGTCGAGGGCGTGGCTTGCAGGGTGTTGACGCGCTGGCTCGCGACGGTGCTGAGGATCGCGTCCGGATCGAGGGTGGTGTCTTTGTCCACCAGCACCGCACAGGCGCCGACAGTCAGCGGCAGGTAGATCTCCAGGCCGAAGATATCGAACGAGAACGTGGTCAGCGAGAGGATCCGTTCACCCGCCGCAAGCCCCGGCTCGCGGGCCATGCTCGCAATGAAATTGCCGAGGGCGCCATGGGGCACCATCACGCCTTTGGGCTTGCCGGTGGAACCGGAGGTGTAGATCGCATAGGCCAGGTTGTCCGGCCCGGCCGACGCCGGTGGGTTGTGGCTCGGGTAACCGGCGAACCAGCCCGCCTCGCCCTCCAGCACCAGCGCCTGCACGCCGCCCGGAATCGGTAGCGAACCAAGCAGCGGCGCCTGGGTAATCAATAACCTCAGGCCGCTGTCTTGCATCATGTACGCCAGGCGATCGGCCGGGTAAGCCGGGTCCAGCGGCACGTAGGCGCCACCGGCCTTGAGGATCGCCAGCAGGCTGATGATCATCGGCAAGCCGCGCTCCACCGCAATCCCCACCAGACGATCCGGCCCGACACCTTCGGCCAGCAACCGATGCGCCAGTTGGTTGGCCTGCTGATTAAGCTCGGCATAGGTCAGCGATTGTTGGCCAAACACCAGCGCGACGGCCTCGGGGGCCCGCTTGGCCTGGGCTTCGAACAATTGATGAATGCACTGCTCGCGCGGGTAATCGACCGCCGGTGGATTCCATTGCGCAACCACCTGTCGTTGACGGGCCGCACCTTGCATCGACAAGTCACCCAGCGCCAGTTCGGGCTGATCGAGCATGCCCAACAGCAGGCGGCTGAAATGCTCGCTGAGTTCATCGATGGTGCCCACGCTGAAATGGGCGTGGATGAAGCGCAAATGCACGGTCAGGGTTTCCCCCAGGCTGACCAGCAGGCTCAACGGATAGTTGGTCTGCTCGACACTGCGCACCTCACCGAACACCAGCCCCTGGGGTGCGCCACGCTTGAGGGTTGCGGCCACCGGGTAGTTTTCAAATACCAGCAGGCTGTCGAACAGCGCGTCACCACTGTGCCCGGCCCAGCGCTGGATATCGAACAACGGCGTGTGCTCATGCTCGCGCAGGGCCAGGTTTTGCTCCTGTACGGCGTGCAGCCATTGGCTGACCGTGTGCTCGGCACGCGGGCTGGCAATCACCGGCAAAGTGTTGATGAACAGGCCAACCTGCTGCTCGATACCCGCCAGGTCAGCCGGGCGACCGGCGACCGTGGCGCCAAAGGCTACACTGTCCTGCCCGGTATAACGCTGCAACAGCAACAGCCATGCGGCCTGCACCAGGGTGTTGGGGGTGACTTTCTGCTGGCGGGCAAACTCGCCCAGGCGGCGGGTTTGCGCCACATCCAGCGTCAGGTAATGATCGCCATGACCACCGGCCAGCGCCTGCGCCGGGTCGCTGACCGCCTGGGCCAGCAGAGTCGGCTCTTCCAGTGCCGCCAGGTTGGTGCGCCAGAACTGTTGGCCAGCCTGCTGATCCTGGCGTTGCAGCCAGGCGATGTAATCGCGATAGCGCCCCACCGACGGCGTCGGCACCTGGCCGTCATAGCGTTGCAGCACCTCGCCCAACAGCTGGGAGTTGCTCCAGCCATCCATCAGGATGTGGTGGTGGGTGTACAACAATTCGCAACGACGCGCGTCCAGGCGCACCAGCACCAGGCGCAACAACCCGGGCTGGTTCAGGTCAAAACCCTGGGCCAGCTCGGCGGCGGCCAGCGCTTGCAGCGCCTGTGGCTGGTCGCTGCGTTCACGCCAGTCGAGCACGCTGAACGGTACTTCAAGCTGCTTGTGCACCACCTGCACCGGTTGCGGCAAACCACCCTGCCAGGCAAAGGCGGTGCGCAGGATAGGATGAGCATCGACCACCGCCTGCCACGCCGCCCGGAAGCGTTCGGGATCGAGGCCGTCGATGCTGACCTGCATCTGGTTGACATACTCGCCGCCGCCTTGCTCCAGCAGGCTGTGGAACAACATGCCCTGCTGCATGGCCGACAGCGGATAAATATCCTCGATGGCGTCGCAGGCGTCGGCCAGGGTATCCACTTGCACCTGGGTCAACGCCGCCAGCGGGAAGTCCGATGGGGTCACGCCGTGATGGCCGGCGCTCGTGCAGTGTTCAATCAGCGCCTTGAGCTCCGAGGCCAGGGCGTCGGCCAGGGGCTGGATGGTGGCGGCGTCGAACATCTGCTGGCTGAAGGTCCAGCCCAGGCACAACTCGCCGTCGAACACCTGCCCGTTAAGGGCCAGCCAGTTGCCCAGCGGCGCGTCCGGGTGCTGCTCAAGCCCGGCACGTTCGCCACTGGGTACGAACAGTGCGGTGTGCTCGCCTTCAAGGCTACTGTCGAACTGGCCCAGGTAGTTGAAGGTGATACGCGGCACCGGCAGTGCCGCCAGGGTGTGCCGCACCGATGCGTCGCCCAGGTAACGCAAGGCGCCAAAACCCACGCCCCGATTGGGGATGGCGCGCAATTGCTCCTTGACCTGCTTGATCGAATCGTCCAGCGCCTCGGCGGGTACCAGGCGTACCGGGAACAGGCTGGTGAACCAACCCACGGTGCGGGTCAGGTCCAGGTGGTCGAACAGCTCTTCACGGCCATGGCCTTCGAGCTGGATCAACACTTCACGGCGCCCGGTCCAGCGCGTGATGACCCGCGCCAATGCCGTCAGCAGCAGGTCATTGACCTGGGTGCGATAGGCCGCTGGTGCGTCCTGCAACAGGCGCCGGGTCAGGTCGGCGTCCAGGCGCGTATCCAGCGTAATGCCGTCGCGGCTGCGCAGGCTGGCGTCCACCCTGGCGCCCGGCAGGTGGTTGTCGGTGCCGTGTAGTGCTTGCCAGAACGCAACCTCGGTGTGTAGCGCGGGACTGCGGGCAAGACCTTGCAGTTGCTCGGCCCAGGTTTTGAACGCGGTGGTCTTGGCCGGCAAGCTCACGGTGGGCTGGCGGTAAGCGTCCTGCAGGTCTTGCAGGAGGACGCGCCAGGACACGCCGTCGACCACCAGGTGATGGATGATCACCAGCAGGCGCTGGCTGCCATCGGCCTTGTCGAACAACGCCGCGCGCAGCAGCGGACCTTGTTGCAGGTCCAGGCTGGCCTGGGCCTGGTCGGCCAGCGCCTGAAGCTCGGCGTCGTGATTGACCCGGTGCTGCCAGAGCAGTTCCTGGGTTGACGCCGCGCCGTGGCTGGCGAGCCACTGCGCGCCGTCGTGCTGGAAGTTCAGGCGCAGCGCATCGTGATGGGCGACCAGCACCTGCAAGGCCTGGGCAAGTCGCGCCCCGTCCAGGGGCTGGCGGGGCGTCAACAGTACCGACTGGTTCCAGTGCTGGCGCTGGGGAATATCCTCGTCAAAAAATACCTGCTGCACCGCCAGCAACGGCATGCCACCGACCACCGGGCCCTGGTCGATGCTCGGCAGGCCATCGCCACTGCGGGTGACACTGGCCAGGCCTTGAATGGTCTGCTGCTCGAACAACGCCCTGGCAGTGAAGTGCAGCCCCGCCTGACGGGCTCGGCTGACCACCTGCATGGACAGGATCGAATCACCGCCCAGCTCGAAGAAGTTGTCGCCAAGCCCCACCCGCGGCAGGTTCAACACTGCTTGCCAGATAGCCGCCAATTGCTGCTGCACGGCGGTGACCGGCGCCACATAGTCCCGCTGCAACAGGCTGGCGTCCGGCTTGGGCAGGGCCTTGCGGTCGAGCTTGCCGTTGGGGGTCAGCGGCAAGTGGTCGAGCAGCATCCAGTAGGTCGGCACCATGTAGTCCGGCATGTTCGTCTTGAGACTGGCCTTGAGGCGCTCGCGCAACCCAGGCTCGGCCTGCGCCGGCACGATATAGGCCACCAGTTGCTGCGCGCTCGCGCCCTGATGGGCCAGGACTACCGCGTCACGTACACCGGGCTGTTGCAACAGGCGCGATTCGATTTCGCCAAGTTCGATACGGAAACCACGGATCTTCACCTGGTGGTCGATCCGCCCACAGTAATGCACCACCCCCGCCGCGTCGCGTCGCGCCAGGTCGCCACTGCGGTACACGCGGCTGCCGGCCACAGCGGCGAATGGGTCGGGAATGAAACGCTCGGCAGTCAGTGCCGCACGCTGGTGATAACCCTGGGCCAAGCCCTCGCAAGCGGCAATGCACAACTCACCGACCACGTCATCGGGCAGTGGGTTGGCGTCGCGATCGAGCACATACAGCGCCCGACCCGGCAAGGCACTGCCAATCGGCACACCATTGGCCGCGTCGGCATCCATCAGTTGGCACAGGTGGGTGCTGGATACCACCGTGGCTTCGGTCGGGCCATAGGTGTTGAGCAAGCGCACGCCGCCTAGGCCTGCGGCGTGCCAGAGCTTGAGCCCTTCCACCGACATCGCCTCGCCCCCCACATGCACCTGGCGCAGTTGCCCGCGACTGCGCTGCGGGTCGGCGGCCCAGTCCTGGGCCAGCAGGAACCAGTACGCCGCCGGCAAGTCGGCCAGGGTCACGCCGTGCTCGATGATCTGCTCGTACAGGGTCACGGTGTCCCAGGTGTCGTCACCGCGCAGCACCAGGCAGGCGCCTTCGCACAGCGGCGGGAAGCATTGCTCGACAAACCCGTCGAAGCTGAATGTGGCGAATTGCAGCACCCGCTCCTGAGGGGTGAGTTGCGAGTACTCGGCGGCTATCGTGCAGAACTCGCGCAGCGCGCCATGGGCGATGGACACCCCCTTGGGCTGCCCGGTGGAGCCGGAGGTGTAGATCACGTAGGCCAGGTGCTCGGCCAGCGCCAGGTTGGCGAGGTTGGTGCACGGATAGTCGCGCTCCGATCCGTCGAGCAGCAGGCACGGCACGCGTGCATCGGCCAGGGCGTCGTCGAGCACGCCGGGCTGGCGCAGCAGCAGGTCCATGGCGCTGTCATCAATCATGTAGGCCAGGCGCTGGGCCGGGTAATCAGGGTCCAACGGCACATAGGCGGCGCCGGCCTTGAGGATCGCCAGCAGGCTGGCAATCATCGCCCCACCGCGACGCACCGCCAGCCCGACGCGCTGGCCGGGCACTACACCCTGCTCGCGCAAGCGATGGGCCAGGCGGTTGGCGCGCTGATTGAGCTCGGCATAGGTCCAGCGCTCGTCACCGCTGATCAAGGCCAGGGCATCCGGGGTCGCCGCAGCGCGGCGCTCGATACGCTGGTGCGCCAGCAACGGGTCGACGGCCGGCTGCACCGCCGCCCGCTCCAGGGCCGGATCGCGCAGGCTCAGGTTGCCCAGTGCCTGGCCGTGCGCCTCGACAAACTGCTCAAGCAGTTGCAACAGGCTCGCGCCGATAGTGTGTATTTGCTGCGGGCTGAAGGCGGCCCGGGCATAGCTGAAGTCCAGGCTCAGGGTTTCACCCAACTCGATGCCCAGGGTCAGCGGATAGCTGGTCTGCTCGTGGTTGTGCAGCCCGCTGAAGCTCAAGCCGGCCGGTGCGCCGGCTTGCAGCGCCTGGGACACCGGGTAGTTTTCGAACACCAGCAAGGTGTCGAACAGTGCGCTGCCCGGCTGCCCGGCCCAGCGCTGGATGTCGTACAGCGGTGTGTGCTCGTGCTCGCGCAGGACCACACTGTGCGCCTGCACCTGTTGCAACCAACTGGCGACGCTCTGGGTGGCCTCCGGGCTGCAAATAATCGGCAACGTATTGATAAACAGCCCGACCTGCTGCTCGATCCCCGGCAAATGGGCCGGACGCCCGGCCACCGTGGCGCCAAAGGCCACGCTCGGCTGGCCGCAATACCGTTGCAGCAAAATCGCCCATGCCGCTTGCAGCAGGGTGTTGAAAGTGACCTTGTGGTGCCGCGCGAACTCCCCCAGCCGCGCGGTGGTGCTGGCGTCCAGCAGCAACTGGTGACTGGCCTGACCGCTGCCCCCGCGCGGCGCCGGCAGAGCGTTGGCCAACAGGGTCGGCGCGGCCAGTGCTTGCAGTTGCGCGCTCCAGAATTGCTCGCTGGCCTGGGGGTCCTGGGCCAGCAGCCAGCCCACATAGTCGGCATAGCGCCCGGTGACCGGCGCCGGCACCTGCCCGGCGTAACGTTGCAGGACTTCGCCCAGCAACTGCGCGTTGCTCCAGCCGTCCATCAGGATGTGATGGCTGGTGTAGATCAGTTCATAGCGCTGAGCCGCCAGTGGCACCAACACCAGGCGCAACAACGGCGCCTGGTGCAGATCGAAACCTTGTTCACGCTGTTCAAGGGCCAGTTGGTCAAGGTCGTCGGGGGCGACGTCGAGCACCGTCAGCGGCAGTTGCACCGCACGCTGGATCGCTTGCAACGCCTGTGCCTGGCCTTCCCAGACAAACCGCGCACGCAGTACTTCGTGGCGCTCCAGCACCGCTTGCCAGCATTGGCCAAACCGCTCCACGTCCAGGCCATCGATGGTCAGGCGCAGTTGGTTGATATAGGCGCCAGCCCCGGCATCGTAGGCACTGTGGAACAGCATGCCCTGCTGCATGGGCGACAGCGGATAGAGGTCCTCGATCTGCGTCAGGGGCAAGCCCAGGCCTTCCAGTTGTGCCTGGTCGAGGCTGACCAGCGGGAAGTCCGAAGGCGTGGCCCCGCCCTGCTGCGGGTCGAGACAGTGTGCGATCAGCTCGTGCAATGTCCGGGCGCAATGATCCACCAGGGCCTGGATGGTCTCGCGACGGTAGACTTCGCCACTGAAACTCCAGTCCAGTTCCAGCTCGCCGGCGTACACCCGCCCTTCCACGCTCAGCCAGTTGGCCAGGGGCGCCTCCGGGCTCTGGGCCTGGCCGCCGCCTTCGCTGGCCGGTACGAACAGCGCATCATCGCCAAACTGCTGGTCGAACTGCCCCAGGTAGTTGAAGGTGATCCGTGGCTGGGCCAGCGCCGCCAGCTCTTGAGCCGCAGCACCGTAGCGCAGCACGCCGTAGCCAATGCCTTTGCGGGGCACCTGGCGCAATTGCTCCTTGATCGCCTTGAGGGTCGCGCCCGGCTCGTTGCCAGGGGTCAGGCGCAGCGGGTAGAGGCTGGTGAACCAGCCTAGGGTGCGGGTCAGGTCGATATCATCGAACAGCTCTTCGCGACCATGGCCTTCGAGCTGGATCAGCGCCGAGGGGTGGCCGGTCCATTGGCAGATCGTGCGGGCCAGGGCGGCCAGCAGCAGGTCGTTGACCTGGGTGCGGTAGGCCGCTGGCGCCTGTTGCAGCAGTTGCCGGGTGTGTTCACGGTCCAGGCGCAGGCGGATGTGTTCAGCCACCGCCTGGGTCTGCCGGCCGTGGGGATTATCCCGTGGCAAGTCGCTGGCAGCGCCCTGCAACTGCCCGCGCCAGTACGCTAACTCGGCCAGCAGCGCCGGGCTGCGGCTGTAGTCGTCCAGGCGCGCGGCCCACTGCTGGTAGGCACTGGTCTTGTGCGGCGTGGTCAGCGGTGCGCCGGCCAGGCCCTGGGCGTAGTCGCGCTGCAAGTCTTCCAGCAGCACACGCCAGGACACCCCATCCACCACCAGGTGATGCAGCACCAACAACAGGCGCTGGCTGCCATCGGCCATGTCCACCAGCAAGGCCCGCATCAACGGGCCGTGTTGCAGGTCCAGGCTGGCCTGGGCCAGATCACACTGCTCGCGCAATGCCTCGACGCTGGCGGCCTGGCGCTGCCATAGCTCCACCGTCGTGGATTGCGCATGCGCTTGCTCCCAGCCCTGCCCACCCTCGACGAAACGCAGGCGCAAGGCATCGTGTTGTACCACCAACGCCTGCAACGCAGCGGTCAGTGCGGCGACCTGTATCGGCTGGCGCGGGGTGAGCAGCAGCGATTGGTTCCAGTGCTGGCGGGCGGGAATGTCCTGGGCAAAGAACCATCGCTGCACCGGGGTCAGCAGCACCGGGCCTTGGGCCGGGCCTTGCTCGATGGCCAGTGTCGACACTTCACGGGCGGCGGCGGCCAGGCTGCGCAGGGTCTGGTGGCGGAACAGGTCGCTGGGCGCCAGTTGCAAGCCGGCCTGGCGGGCGCGGCTGACCACCTGGATCGAGACGATGGAGTCGCCGCCCAGCTCGAAAAAGTTGTCATCCAGGCCAATCTGCGGCTGGCCAAGAATGTCCTGCCAGATCCCGGCCAGCAGCAATTGCCGAGGCTCCTGTGGTGCGCTGAAGCCCTGTACCTTGGCCTCGCCGGCCCGTGGCAAGGCCTTGCGGTCCAGCTTGCCGTTGGGGGTCACGGGGAATTGCGCCAAGGCCATGGTTACCGTGGGCAGCATGTATTGCGGCAGGGTTTCGGCCAGATGCGCGCGCAGGGTCTGCTCAAACGCACCCTGGTCTTCAGGCATCGTCGCCGGTACCACATAGGCCACCAGCAAGCGGCCATCCTGGGCAATCACCAGCGCTTCCTTGACCTGTGGGTGGCTGAGCAGACGGGCCTCGATTTCCCCCAGCTCAATGCGCAGGCCACGGATCTTCACCTGATGGTCGATACGCCCGACGTACTCGATCACCCCATCGGCGCGATAGCGGGTCAGGTCGCCGGTACGGTACAGGCGCTCGCCGGTGGTGGAAAAAGGATTGGGCACGTACTTTTCGGCGGTCAAGGCTGCCTTGCCCAGATAGCCACGGGTGATCCCGGCGCCGGCCAGGTGCAGCTCGGCAGCGGCCCCGGTAGGTACGGGCTGCAGGTCGGCGTCGAGGAGGTAGGCCTGGGTGTTGCTCAACGGTCGGCCAATACTCGGCTGGCCCAAGGCTTCGCGTGGCGTCCAGGTGGAATAGGTGGTGTCTTCGGACGGGCCATACAGGTCATAGACCTGCTTGATCGACGGCTGCTGGTAGAGGCGGTCCACCAGGGATTGCTTGAGCGGCTCGCCGGCCAGGTTAATGATGCGCACGCTCTCGGGGATCTGCCCGGCGCGCTGCAAGGCATTGATCGCCGACGGCACGGTGTTGATCAGGCGCACCTGGTCGCGGGCCGGCAGGTCGGGCAGTTCCAGGGCATTGCGAGCGAGGATCAGCGAGCCGCCGTTGGCCAGGGTGACGAAGATTTCCCACACCGACAGGTCAAAACACACTGAGGTCGAGGCCAGCACGCCCTGGATATCTTCGCGGCTGTACACCTGCTGCGACCAGTGGATCAGCGCCAGTACGTTGCCATGGGCAATCGCCACGCCTTTGGGCTTGCCGGTGGAGCCGGAGGTGTAGATCACGTAGGCCAGATTATTGGGCGCCACGGCGGTGACCGGTGCTGTCAGCGGATAGCCGGCCAGTTGATCCATCAGTAGCACCCGGGCCTGCGTCTGGGGCAAGTCGGCGAGCAACTCGGCCTCGGTCAGCAGCACCTGGGCGCGACTGTCTTCGAGCATGTAGGCCACGCGGTCGGCGGGGTAATCCGGGTCCAGCGGCACATAGGCGCCGCCGGCCTTGAGCACCCCGAGCAAGGCGACGATCAACGCGTCGGAACGCTGCATGGCCACGCCGACCCGCACTTCAGGGCCCACGCCCAGCTCGATCAGCTGGTGCGCCAGTTGATTGGCCTGGCCGTCCAGCTGGCGATAGCTCAGGGTCTTGGCGCCGTAGGTCAGGGCCAGGGCATCCGGTTGACGCTCGACCTGCTCGGCGATCAGTCGATGGATGCTGCGCTCTTGCGGGTACTCAGAAGCTGTGGCGTTCCAGTCATGGATCTGCTGCTGGTAGTGCGCAGCGTCGAGCATCGGCAGTTCGGCCACGCGCTGCTGCACGTTGTCGACCATGCCAGCGAGCAAGTTGCTCCAGTGGCGGGCCATGCGTTCGATGGTGGCGGGCGTGAACAGGTCGGTGGCGAAGGTCAGTGCGGCCCGCAGGGTGCCGCCCTGCTCCCAGGTGTCGAGGCTCAGGTCGAATTGGGTGGTGCGGCTTTGCCACTCCACCAGGCTCAAGGACAGGCCGGATTCCAGCACCAGCGCCTCAAGATCAGCCACCTGCGGCTGATGGTTGTACAGCACCTGGAACAGCGGCGTGTGGCTCAGGCTGCGCTCCGGCTTGAGGGCTTCGACCAGGCGTTCGAACGGCAGGTCCTGATGGGCCTGGGCGCCGCTGACCACGTCCTTGAGCACCTGCAATAAGTCACTGGCCCGCGCCTGCCCATCGACGTGCGCGGCCATCACTTGAGTGTTTACGAACAGGCCGATCAAACCCTCGGTTTCACCGCGATGCCGGTTGGCAATCGGCACGCCCACCCGCAGGTCGGTCTGGCCGGTGTAGCGAAACAGCAGGATCTTGAATGCAGCCAGCAGCACGGTGAACAACGACACATTCTGCTGGCGCGCCAGCAAGCGCGCGCCCTCAGCCAGCGGCGCCGGCACCGCGAACTCATAGCGTTGGCCCTGATGACTGGCCACGGCTGGGCGCGCAAAGTCCAGGGGCAACTCCAGTACTGGGTGCTCATCGCCCAGCTGCTCTCGCCAGTAATCCAGTTGCCGCGCCTGCTCCCCGGCTTCGAGCCAGCGGCGCTGCCACAGGGCATAGTCGCTGTACTGGATCGGCAGGGCCGGCAGTTGCGGCGCCTGGTTGCGCTCAAAGGCGTCATAGCAGCGGATGAACTCGTCGATCAGCACGTTCATCGACCAGCCGTCCGAGACGATGTGATGCAGGGTCAACAGCAACACATGCTCCTGCTCGGCAAGCTTGAGCAATTGCACACGCAGCAGTGGGCCCGTGGCCAGGTCAAAGGGCTGCAGCGATTGTGCGGTGGCGGCGGCCATCACGGCCTGTTCGCGCTCGGCCGCTGGCAAGTTGCCAAGGTCCAATGGCTCAATCGCCAGCGCCGGTTTGCAGGGCACTTGCAACAGGCGCTCATCGGCCTGGCGCTGGAACACCGTGCGCAGGGTTTCATGGCGTGCGACCAGGCTGGCAAACGCCTGCTCGATGGCTGACAGGCTCAATCGGCCCTTGAGGCGCACCGCTCCCGGCAGGTTGTAGGCGGCGCTGGCCGGATCCAGTTGCCAGAGAAACCACATGCGCTGCTGGGCGTAGGACAACGCCTGACGGTCCTCGGCCTCGACCTGGGCCGGAATCGGAAAACGCGAAAAATCGATCCCTTCCTTTTGCAGCGCCTGGAGGAACATCTGGCGTTTTTCCAGGGGCAACCCGATAAACCGGCGAGCAAGTTTCAAGGAGTCTTCAGCGTTCATTTCTTGGGATCCGGAGCAATAGGCAGGAAGCACAAAGGCACGTCGTCCCTATAAAACGAATCCAGACAGGAAAAATTAGCGCAGGCGAGTGCAGTCATCGGGCGTTACATCAAACCCGACAGAGGCCCGCGAAGGCGTCCTATCATTGACGGATCAACGCATTTGCAACTACATTTAGTTACACGCAGGGAACGCCGTGTCCAAAAATGAAAAGCTGCTCGCCAAACTGCTCAACCTGCAGATGGCATTTACCTGGCCCGAGCTCGTCACGTTGCTGGGCTGGCTGGGTTATCGACAAATCGAAGGGGCTGGGAGCCGCGTCAAGTTCGACATTGGCGACCCGAGTGCAATGATCACCCTGCACAAGCCCCACCCTGGCAATGAGCTGAAGTACTACATTCGGCGCCAGATCATTGAACAGTTGGAATCAGGAGGCTTGATTCAATGAGCAACCAGTTGAGACACAAAGGCTACATCGGCTCCATAGAAGCCAGCGTCGAGGACAATTGCCTGTTCGGCAAGCTGCTGTTTATCCGCCCGCTGGTCAGCTACGAAGGCCAGACCGTGGCCCAGTTGGAAGCGGCCTTTCGCGAGGCCGTGGAGGATTACCTGGCTACTTGCCAGACCCTGGGCCAGACACCGGAAAAGCCCTGCAAAGGCTCGTTCAATGTGCGGGTCGGCCATGATCTGCACCTGGCCGCGGCCCTGGCGGCGACGCAGAAAAAGGTCACGCTCAACGACCTGACGCGCCAGGCGTTGCACGAGTTCCTGCGCCATCACGGTGCGGACAGTCACCCCGCCCTGGGGTGACTCATCCCAGGCGGCGGTAGCCCAGCACCGCGGCCACCAGCACCACCGCGCCGGCCACCAGCGCCACCCAGAACCCGCTGGGGGCGCCAGATTGGTCGATCATCCAGCCGGAACTGGCAGCACCGATGGCCACGCCGATGCTCAAGCCCGTGATCAGCCAGGTCATGCCTTCGGTCAGGCGGCTGGGTGGCACGACCCGTTCCACCAGGGCCATGGACACAATCAGCGTCGGCGCAAAAAACAGCCCGGAGACAAACACCGCCAGCGACAGCCCGAGAATGTCCCCCACCCACAACAACGGCAGGGTGGTCAACGCCGTGGCCAGGCCACACAGCAGGAACTGCCGGGGCAACGGCATGTGCAGTTTCAACGCGCCAAAGGCCAACCCCGCCAGGCACGAGCCAATGGCATACACCGACAGCACGATGCTCGCGGCAGCCGGCTGGCCCTGATGCTCGGCAAACGCCACGCTGACCACATCCACCACCCCGACAATGGTGCCCATGGCCATCAGCAGGATCATCAACACCAGCACCGAAGGTTGGGTAATCAGCCAGCGGCCATGCTGCTCAAGCTGTGCATGGACGGCAGGCTCCGTCTGTTTTTGCAGGACGAACGTGCTCACCCCGACCGCCAGCAAGGCCGCCCCCACCAGGGGCCCGGCTTCCGGAAACAGCAGCACACACAACCCCACCGACAGCGGCGGGCCGAGGATAAAACACACCTCGTCGAGCACCGATTCCAGGGCAAAGGCGGTTTGCAAACGCGGCTGGCCGCGATAGATCTCGGTCCAGCGCGCCCGCACCATGGCCGACATGTTGGGCATGCACCCGGCCAGGGCGGCAAAGATAAACAGAGTCCAGTCCGGCGCCTGCAAGCGGGTGCACAGCAATAGCAACAGCAACGCCCCCCCGCCAATCATCGCCGCCACCGGCAAGACACGGCCCTGGCCGTAACGGTCCACCAGCCGTGAAACCTGCGGCGCGCAAAAGGCCGTGGCCAGGGCAAACGTCGCCGCCACCGCGCCCGCCAGCCCATAGCCGCCGCGAAGCTGCGACAACATGGTGATCAACCCGATACCGGTCATGGAAATCGGCATGCGGGCGAGCATGCCAGCCGATACAAAAGCCCTGGAGCCTGGCGCCTTGAACAGCTCGGCGTAGGGGTTTGCCATGGTGCGTGACCTCTTGCTGGGAGCCCTGGAGCTGGCCATTCGATGAAATATATACGGTGCGTATGTGACAAATCATGAGTAATATACGCAGCGTATGTCAACCACTCACCCGCAAATAACGAGCGTTTCCCATGAGCCGAGCCCGCGCCGAGATGATCGAACAAACCCGTGCCCGCCTGCTTGCCAGCGCCCGCCAGGCCTTTGCCGCCCAAGGCTTTGCCAATACCTCGATGGATGACTTCACCGCCCGCGCCGGCCTGACCCGTGGAGCGTTGTACCATCACTTTGGCGACAAAAAAGGCTTATTGGCGGCGGTAGTCGCGCAACTCGACGGCGAGATGGATCAACGTCTACAGCAGATCAGCGCCCAGGCCGAAAACCCCTGGGATGGTTTTTGCGAACGCTGTCGCGCCTATCTGCGCATGGCCCAGGACCCCGAGATCCAGCGCATCGTGCTGCAAGATGCACCGGCAGTACTTGGCGAAAACACCGCAGCCCAGCAGCAATGCATCCAATCATTGCGCGGGCTGCTGGAGGGGTTGATGCACGCCGGGCTGGTTGAACAGGCCCCCAGCCTGGCGCTGGCCCGATTGATCAATGGCAGCCTGGTGGATACGGCGCAATGGATTGCCCATGCCGAACGCCCGGACGAACGCCTGGAGCAAGCGCTGCAAGGCTTGGAGTTGCTGCTGCGGGGGCTGAAACCCAATCGCTGAATTGCTCAACCCGCGACAGCCATCAAGTGCGACGAAGCAGCAACGCCGCCACCGCACACAAGGTCAGCGCCACACACGCCAGGTAGAACGCGTCGCTGTAAGCCATCAAAAATGCCTGGTGCCGCACGCTCTGGTCGAGCAACTCCAGCACTTGCTGCTGCTGCGGCCATTGCTCCTGCAACACGCCGCCGCCCGGCAAATGTTGCTGCAAAGCAGGTTCGAAAATGCTCAGCGACTCACCGATGCGCGCCGAATGCACCTGCTCGCGCACCACCACCAGTTGCGCCAGCAAGGCCGTGCCCACCGCACCGCCCAGGTTGCGCAGCATCGAGAACACCGCCGAGGCCGAACCGGACTGCGCCTTGGCCAGCCCATGCACGGCCAGCACCGACAGCGCCACCATGATCAACGGCTGGCCAATGCCGCGCACCACGATCGAGGGGATGATCACGTTACTGGCGCTGTCTGCCGACAAATGCGCGCCCATCCAACAGCCCAAAGCCATGATCGCAAAACCCGAAGCCACGAGGATTTTCGCGCTCAACCACTTCATCAGCCGCGGCAGGAACGGCGCCAGCACCAGTTGCACCAAACCATAGGCAATCAGGCTGATGCCAATTTCACTGGCGTTGTAGCCCTGCATCTGGGACAGGTAGTTGGGCACCAGAAATACCAGGCCATACGTACTGGCGCCGAAGATAAACATCGCCACGCTGGCGACGCCAAAGTTGTAGTGCGCCAACAACCGCAGGTTGATAAAGCTCTTGCTGCCCCACAATTGCCGGCCGACAAAACCCACCAACCCCACTACCGCCGCCAGGCTCATCCACACAATAAAGGAGGAGCCGAACCAGTCCTTGCGCCCACCCTCCTCCAGCACGATCTGCAATGCCCCCAACCCCAGCACCATGCAGGCGATGCCCAGCCAGTCGCCCTGGCGCAGCAACCCAAGGTTCATCGGCTGGCGGTCGATGGACCAGGCCACGGCCGCCAACAGGGCAACGCCGGGAAACAGTTGCAGGTAGAAGATCCAGCGCCACGAATAAACATCAGTCAGCCAGCCACCAATGGACGGCCCCGCAGCCTGGGCCACACTGTTGGCCAGGCTGAACAGCGCCATGCCCAGGGGGATCTTGCTGGCGGGCAACTCAGTGATGATCAACTGGAACGACAACGGAATCAGCACCGCCCCCGCCGCGCCCTGGATGACCCGGATGATGATCATCACCGGCAGGTTAGGCGCCATCGAGCACGCCACCGAGGCCACCAGAAACACCCCGGAGCCCCACAACATCACCCGCCGCAACGAAAACACCTGCACCAGCCAGGCAGTGAGCGGGATCATGATGATTTCCGCCACCAGATAGGCCGTGGAAATCCACGAACCCTCCTCGAACGTAGCCCCCAGGGCCCCTTCGATTTCCGGCAGGGCGGCGCTGGTGACATGCACGTTCATGCCGGCCATGAAACACCCGAACAAGCCACCGATCACCGCGACCCAGGCGCGAAACGATACGTTCGAGGTGCGTGCATCAGCCTCCATGGGAACCGTCCTGCTGGCTGGCCGGACGGGTGTCCACCGTGGCGATCACCGACATTCCCGGCAAGATGACGGGCGCATTCGCCGCGTCGGTCACCAGGCGGATCTTCACCGCAAAGCGCTGCACGATCTTGGTGAAATTGCCGGTGGCGTTGTCCGGCGGCAACAAGGCAAACACCGCGCCGGAACCGGGCGCGATGCTTTCCACCTGGCCGCGCCAGTGCTGGCCGGAAAAACTGTCCACCGCGATATCCACCGATTGCCCCGGCGCCATGTGTTGCAACTGGGTTTCCTTGTAGTTGGCGATCACATAGGCCTGCTCCACCGGCACCACTGCCAGCAACGGCAGGCCCGGCATCACGTACTGCTGGCGACGCACCTTGCGCTGGCCCACGACCCCATCGAACGGCGCGCGGATCGCCGTGTCATTCAAGGCGTTGCGGGCCAGGGCCAGTTTGGCCTGGGCCTCGCCCACCCGGGCCTGGGATTGGGCAATCCGCGCCTGGGCCTGTTGGCGGCGCGCCTGCAACACCTGGCACTGGGCCTGCTGCCGGGCCACTTGGGCACGGGCCTCGGTCACTGCCGCCAGCGCCTTGGCCTGGCCGGCACTGGCGGTTTCCAGACGCTCACGGGTAGCAATCTGCTGGTCCACCAGGTCGCGATAACGCAGGAAGTCCAGGCGCGCACGATGAGCCTCGGCCTCGCTGCTGCTCAACGCAGCCTGGGCCTGGACGATGCGTTGTTGCTGCTCGCCCAGGCGTGCGTCCAGGGTATGCAGGCTGGACTGGCGCGCCGTTGCCGCTGCCCGGGCTTGCTGCAACTTGGCCTCGGTGCTGTGCAACTGTTCGATAAAGTCGCGTTCATCCAGGCGTACCAGCACATCCCCGGCCTTGACCGGCTGGTTGTCCTCCACCAGAACCTGGGCCACGTAGCCGGCGATGCGTGGGCTGATTGCCACCCAATCGGCGCGCACGTAGGCATCGTCGGTTTCTTCAAGGAATCGCCCCCATTGCCACCAATACCCGGCAAACAGCCCCAGCCCCAACAGCGTCGCCAGGGATGCGCCCGTCAGCAATGCACGGCGATGGCGTTGCATCAAGCTGGGAGTGGATTGCAGGATGGCGGGTTCAACAGCCTGGTTCATGGCGTGGCTCCAAGGGTCGCAAGGGGGATGGGTTGAGGGTGATCGTCACGTTGCCAGCCGCCACCTAGGGCCTGGAACAGGTCGATCTGGCGGTTGATCAAGCGCAGGTCGGCCTGGGCCAGGGTGGCCTGCAGGTTGACCAGGCTGCGCTCGCTGTCCAGCAGTTGCAGGGCATCGAGGGCGCCGGCCCGAAAACTGCGGTTGGCCAGCTCAAACGCCCGCTGGCTGCTGTCCAGCGCGGCTTGCAGGGCCTGGCGGCGTTGCTGTTCGCCCTGATACAAGGCCAGGGCTTGCTCGACCTGTTTCAAGGCATTGAGTACCGTGCCGTCAAAACGCGCCTGGGCCTCGCGCGCCTGGGCCCGGCGCTGGCCCACCTGGGCCTGGGCAACGCCGCGATGGGGAAAGCGCCAGGACAGCAACGGCCCCACGGAATACACCAGCGCCTCACTGTCCCCCAACTTGCCCAGGCTGCTGGCGGAAGACTCCAGCGCGGCACCGAACGTCACCCGCGGATACAAATCTGCGCGCGCGACACCGATGGCCAGCGTGGCCGCTTGCAGTTGGCGCTCGGCACGCCGGATATCGGCACGCCGCTGCACCAGCGCCCAGCCGTCTCCCACCGGCAGCGGCGCCTGCAATTGCGGGGGTCGGGCACAGCTGTTGCGGGCCACGTCCTGGGGCGCCACCCCACTGAGCACCGCCAATTCATACAGCGCGGCCTGGCGGCGGGCAGTCAACATTGGCAACGGCGCACGGGTTTCTTCCAGCAGGCCATCGAGGCGCGCCAGGTCCAGCGCCGTCGCCGCCCCGGCTTTCTGCAACGCGCGGGTGACTTCTACACTGCGCTCCAACACTTGCACCGAATGACGCTGCACCTGGCGGCTGAACTCATAGACGCAGGCCTGGCCATAGGCGCGGGTGATCTGCGCGGCCACCGTCACCCGCCATTCATCTTCCAGCGCGCGCGCCGCATCCGCATCGGCGCGGGCGGCGGCCAGGCGATAACGCACCTCGCCCCACAGCTCCAGGGTGTAGCTCAGGGCGAATCCGGGCGTATGGCTCCATTGCGCGTCGGCATGTTTACCGCTCGCCTGGGCCAGGGTCTGGTCGTCTCGGCTGCGGCCATAGCCCACGCCGTAGGTCAGCAGGCTCGAGGGTTGGCGCTCGCTGTCGACCTGTTCCAGGCGGGCCAGCAACGCGTCGACATGGGCGGCGGCAGCCTCCAGGTCTTTGTTGTGGCTCAAGGCCTGCTCGACCAGCCGGTCCAATTGCGGGTCGCGGTACAACTGCCACCAGCGCTGGGGCAGCGGCTGGGTGGCCGAGCCACTGGACAATTGCGGCGCCGCCTGGGCTGTCAACTGCGCGGCTGGCTCGTCGGGCAGGCCGCTGCATCCGGCCAGCGTGCCCAGCAGAAGCAGGGTCAGGGATGCCGGGGATCGATGGCTAGTGGGTGGATGAACGACAAGGCTGGGCATCACAAAGCTCGCTGAAGAATGAGCTTTGCAGATTAGGCATGCACCCTGGCGGATTCGCCCGCGCCAGGGCCATGTATCGTCGCCAAATGGACAATTGGGTTACATGAAGCAACATCAGGCCCCGGGACGGAAATGACTCGGCGGATATCCCAGCGAACGACGAAACATCGCGCTGAATGCGCTCGGGCTCTGGTAACCATGCTCCAGCGCCACCTCCAGGATCGAAGCGCCCTGGGCCAGCAGCTTCAGGCTCAGGGCCAGGCGCGCACGCTTGCGCCACTCGCCAAAGCTCATGCCCAATTCCCGCTGGAAAATCCGGCTCAGGGTGCGCGCGCTCATGTTCAGGGTCTCGGCCCAGGACTCCAGGCTGCTGTCATCGGATGGGTTGCGGATAAACCGGTTACATAGCCGGGCCAAGCGCGCTTCGCCGGGAACCGGCACATGCATGGCCACCACCGGTGCAGCCAGCAGCTCCATGCGGATCAGCTCCACCATGGCCTGCAAGCGTGGGCTGTTCTGGCCGGCGATCTGTGTGGCGGCCACGATCAGCTCGCGCAGCAGGGCCGAGACCTCGATCACCTGGCAGGTCCGGCCCAGGCTTGGCTCCACCTCAGGTATCAGGAACAAGGTGCGCATGTGCACCTCGCCGGCCATACGGATCTCGTGGGGCGTCCCGGCGGGTACCCACAACGCATGCCCGGACGGCACCAGCCAACTGCCCTGGGCGGTGCTGACCACCATCACTCCGGTGACCCCGTGAATCAGTTGCGCCTGGGTATGACAATGGGGGTGGACCACTTCGTCGTTGCGGTAGTTGTCGGCATAAGCCTCAAGCCAAGGCCGGTGCGCAGTTGTCATGGGCAGCGTCTCACGTCATCGAGCCGCTGATTCTAACCAAAAGCCCGCTGGCGAAAACGATAGATATAGACAGCCATCGTCGCATTTCAGACAAGCCGCTGAACTTGTGCCGCGCACCATCAGTCAGCTCAATGGACTCCTGAAGAAAGGTTGGGTGGACAATGCGCATCTCGTTGGAACAACAAGTGGCCGTGGTCACCGGGGCCAGCTCCGGCATCGGCGCAGGCGCCGCCAAAGCGTTGGCCGCCGCCGGCGCGGCGGTGGTGGTGAACTACAACAGCCAGGCAGAACCCGCCCAGGCCCTGGCCGCGCAGATCAACCAGGCCGGTGGCCGGGCCCTGGCGATCGGTGCCGACGTGTCCAGGGAGGCCGATGTCGAGCGCCTGTTTGCGCAAACCCTCGACGCCTTCGGCCACCTGGACATCCTGGTGGCCAACTCGGGCCTGCAGAAAGACGCCGCCATCAGCGACATGACCCTTGAGCAATGGAACGCGGTGATTGGCGTCAACCTCACCGGCCAGTTCCTCTGCGCCCGCGCCGCCTTGCGCATTTTCAACCGCCAGGGTGTGCGAGTCGGCGTATCGCGGGCTGCCGGCAAGATCATCCATATGAGTTCGGTGCACCAGTTGATCCCCTGGGCCGGCCACGTCAATTACGCGGCCTCCAAGGGCGGCGTCGAGATGCTGATGCGCAGCCTCGCCCAGGAAGTCAGCCACCAACGGATCCGCATCAACGGCATCGCGCCGGGGGCGATCCGCACGGCCATCAACCGCGCCGCCACCGAGGGCGATGCCGAGCAGCAGTTGCTCAAACTGATCCCCTATGGCCGCGTTGGCGACGTGGAGGATGTGGCCAACGCCGTGGTCTGGCTGGCCAGTGATGCGTCCGACTATGTGGTGGGCAGCACCTTGTTTATCGACGGCGGCATGAGCCTTTATCCGGAGTTCAAAGACAATGGTTGATCTGAAAAACGAAGCGCAAAGCGCCATCGACGCCCACGGCATCATCGGCGACATGCGCAGTGCAGCGCTGATCAACGACCAGGGCAGCATCGATTTTTTCTGCTGGCCGGAATTCGACAGCCCGTCGATCTTCTGCTCACTGCTCGACTCCCCCGCCGCCGGGATCTTCCAGCTCACCCCAGACCTGCCAGAGGCGCGCCGCGAACAAATCTACCTGCCGGACACCAACGTCCTGCAAACCCGCTGGCTGAGCGATGAGGCGGTGGTGGAAATCACCGACCTGCTGAGCATCAGCGACGACGTCGACGACCTGCCCCTGCTGATCCGCCGCGTGCGGGTGGTGAGCGGCAAGGCCACCTTGCATATGCGCTGCGCGGTACGCCATGACTATGCCCGGGCGCCCACCCGGGCTACGGCGGATAAGACCGATGTATGTTTCCAAGCCCCGGGCCTGCCCGGCCTGCGCCTGGCCAGCAGCCTACCGGTACAGATCGAGGACGATGCCGCTGTTGCCTGCTTTACCCTGGACCAGGACCAGGGCGCCGAATTTGTCCTTGGCGGCCTCGACGATGTGCGTGTCGACAGTGGCGGCACCGACCTGTGCCTGCAACGCACCCTGCAGTTCTGGCGCGGCTGGCTGGCGCAGTCCAACTACCGTGGCCGCTGGCGGGAAATGGTCAACCGCTCGGCCCTGGCCCTGAAGCTTTTGACCTCGCGCAAACACGGAGCGATCCTCGCAGCGGCCACCTTCGGCCTGCCCGAAAGCCCCGGCGGCGAGCGCAATTGGGACTACCGCTACACCTGGATCCGCGACGCCTCGTTCACCGTCTATGCCTTTATGCGCCTGGGGTTTGTCCAGGAAGCCAATGACTACATGCGCTGGCTGCGCGGGCGCGTCAGCGACTGCTGCGGGCAGCCGATGAAAATCAATATCCTGTATGGCATCGACGGCCGCCAACAGCTGCCGGAAACCGAGTTGACCCACCTCAGCGGCCACGGCGGCGCGCAACCGCTGCGCATTGGCAATGAGGCCTTTGACCAGGTGCAACTGGATATCTTTGGCGAACTGATGGACGCGGTGTACCTGGTCAACAAGTACGGCGAGGCCATCTCCCATGAAGGCTGGAAACACACCCTGGAAGTGGTGGACCAGGTGTGCGAAACCTGGAACCAGAAAGACGTCGGCATCTGGGAGATGCGTGGCGAGCAGCATCACTTCCTGCACTCGCGGCTGATGTGCTGGGTGGCGCTCGACCGGGCGATACGCCTGGCCTCCAAACGCTCGCTGCCAGCCCCGTTCGCCCGCTGGGACCAGACCCGCCAGGCGATTTATGAAGATATCTGGAGCAACTTCTGGAACGCCGAACGCGGGCATTTCGTGCAGCACATCGGCAGCACTGCACTGGATGGGTCGATGCTGTTGATGCCCCTGGTGCGCTTCGTGGCGGCTACCGACCCGCGCTGGCTGTCGACCCTGGAGGCCATCCAGAAAAGCCTGGTGCGCGACGGCATGGTGTACCGCTACCGCAATGACGACAGCCAGATTGACGGCTTGCAAGGCACAGAGGGAGCGTTTACCGCCTGTTCATTCTGGTACGTCGAATGCCTGGCCCGCGCGGGGCAAGTGGAAAAGGCCCACCTGGAGTTCGAGCAACTGCTGCGCTATGCCAACCCGCTGGGGCTGTATGCCGAAGAGTTCGACAGCCAGGCACGGCATCTAGGCAACACGCCCCAGGCCTTGAGCCATTTGGCGCTGATCAGCGCGGCGACGTTTCTGGATCGCAAGTTGAGTGGGGAAAAAACCGTGTGGCAACCTTGAGAATCGAGCAGCGAAGTGAAACCCTTGTAGAAGCTATCAGGCAACCTCCACATTGGCTGCACCGACGCCATCGCTACCTCGCTAAAGCTCGACCGCTCCACCTTTGATCTTTGCTACCTTGAGCAAGCTATCTGCCTGCCCCCTCCTGTATTCAAGGAACGAATATGAACCCGCCCCTGGCGCCCGACAATGTTCAGTCGATACCCATGCCAACCGCGCCACACCACAGGGATGCGTTCCCCACCCTGCACACTGAACGTTTGCACCTGCGGGAGTTGACCCCCCACGACGCCCCGGCGCTGTTCGCGATCTATCGCGACGCCGAGGCCATGCCCTGGTTTGGCATTGATCCCATGACCGATGTATCCCAGGCCCACGCCCTGATCGCCACCTTCGCTCAATGGCGGACCCAGGCCAATCCGGGCACGCGCTGGGGTCTGGAATGTGAAGGCAGGTTGATTGGCACCTGTGGGCTGTTCAAATGGAATCGCCAGTGGAACAGCTGCGCCCTGGCCTGCGAGCTGGCACCGGCGGCCAGGGGCAAAGGCTTGATGAACGAGGCCCTGGGCAGCGTGCTCGATTGGGGCTTTGCGCAGATGCAACTGCATCGTGTCGAAGCGCTGGTTCATCCGCGCAACCTGGCGTCCCAGGCGCTGCTGGGGCGCCTGGGTTTTAGCCGCGAAGGCGTGCTGCGCGAGGCCGGGTTTTGGGCGGGGCGTTATCAGGACCTGCAAGTGTTTTCGCTGCTGGCCCATGAACACGCAAAGGTTTCGCGCTAAAGTCCAGGCTCCCTGCTGTGACCCTAACGGAGTCCCAATGAGCCCCTCGATCGCGCTGCTGTATATCCGCACTCCCATGCTCGATATCGCCTACGAAGCCCATGGCCCGGCCGACGGCGAAGTGGTGATTCTGCTGCACGGTTTTCCCTATGACCCTCGCGGCTACGATGCCATCGCGCCGGTGTTGGCCGAGGCTGGCTATCGCGTGCTGGTGCCTTACCTGCGCGGCTACGGCCCGACCCGCTTTGCCCACGCCCAGGTAATGCGCTCCGGCCAACAGGCGGCGCTGGCCAAGGACCTGCTGGATTTCATGGACGCCCTGTCCATCGACCAGGCAGCCCTTGCTGGTTATGACTGGGGCGGGCGCGCCGCGTGCATTGTCGCGGCGCTTTGGCCCACGCGCGTACGCTGCCTGGTCACAGGTGATGGCTACAACATTCAGGACATTGCCAAGTCCGTCCAGCCACGCGCGCCGGTCACGGAGCATCGGTTGTGGTACCAGTTCTATTTCCACACCCAACGGGGTGTCGATGGCCTGACCGCCAACCGCGGCGAGCTGTGTGAACTGCTGTGGTCACTCTGGTCGCCCTCCTGGGCCGAGGGGCCGAGCCTTTACCCGCAGACGGCGCCCTCGTTTGATAACCCGGACTTTGTGGAGGTGGTGATCCACTCCTATCGCCATCGTTTCATGTATGCCGAGGGTGATCCGGCGCTGGAAGGGATTGAACAGGCGCTGGTGCAGCCGCCGCCGATTTCGGTGCCAAGCATTTCGCTGTGCGGCGCCGACGACGGTGTCGGCCCGGCTCCCGAGGTGGATGACGACGTGGGCAATTTCAGCGGACTCTATCGACGCCGGGTGCTCGCCGGGGTGGGCCACAATATTCCCCAGGAAGCACCGCAGGCCACCCTCGATGCATTGTTTGAACTGCTGGAGCAGACTCACGCCGGCGCCGCAAACCGCTCGCGATAAAGCTGCGGGGTGATCGACAACGCGCGGATAAAACTGCGGCGCATGGTTTCTTCGCTGCCAAAGCCGCATTGCGCCGCGATGCGCTTGATTGCCACGGTGCTGTCGGCCAGTTGCCGGCGTGCGGTTTCCACGCGGATCAGTTCCACCGCCCGGGCCGGGGTCTGGCCGGTTTCGGCGCGGTAATGGCGTACGAAGCTGCGTTCGCTCATGCCACACGCAGCCGCCAGGGTCGGGATGTTCAAGTTAAGGTGCAGGTGCTCGGCAATCCACGCATGCAATTGACTGAAGCGGCTGCCGCCCTTTTGCAGGGACAGGGTGACGCTGAACTGCGACTGCCCACCGGGTCGTTTGAGAAACACCACCAGGTGCCGCGCTACTTCCAGGGCCACCGCGCGGCCCAGGTCCTGTTCCACCAGGGCCAGGCACAAATCGATACCAGCCGTGACCCCCGCCGAAGTCCAGAGCGAGCCCTGCTGGATAAAGATCGGGTTGGCCTCGACCCGCAGCCTGGGGTATTTAAGCGCCAGTTCCTCGCAGCGCGTCCAGTGGGTGGCGACACGGCAGCCGTCCAGCAGGCCACTGGCGGCCAACAGGAAGGCACCGGTACACACCGAGGTGATGCGCCGCGACTGCTTGGCTTTTTGCCGCACCCACTCCACCAGTTGCGGATCATCGGCCGCCCCATACACGCCCCAGCCACCAGCGATCACCAGGGTGTCGCAAGGCGTATCGGCGGCAGGCAACGGCTCGGCCACCAGGGCCAGGCCGGCAGAGGTCATCACCGGCTCGGCCTGGGCGGCAACCACGTTGACCGCATAGGGCAACGGCAAACCTTGCTGGCGGGCCAGGTCGTTGGCCGAGGCAAACACTTGCAACGGCCCGGTGACGTCGAGTACCTGCACGTTGGCAAAGGCCAGCACATGGATGATTTTCGGCATGATTGGCGTGATTCGTGGGCTCAATGGCGTATACGCCAAAGCCTAGGCCACTAGAGTGAAGCCGTCCATCCCCTCTCCTGGAGTTTCACCATGACCTTGCAGATCGGCTTTGTGTTGTTCCCCGGCATCCAGCAACTGGACCTCACCGGCCCCTACGACGTACTGGCGTCATTGCCGGACGTAAAGTTGCACCTGATCTGGAAAGACTTGGCGCCGATCACTTCCAGCAGCGGGTTGGTGCTGTCGCCGACCATCACCTACGACCATTGCCCGACGCTGGACGTGATCTGCGTACCGGGCGGCTCGGGGGTTGGGCCGCTGATGGAAGATGAGCCGACCCTGGACTTTCTGCGGGCACAATCCCAGACCGCGCGCTATGTGACGTCGGTGTGTACCGGCTCGCTGGTGCTGGGAGCGGCGGGTTTGCTGCGCGGGCGGCGGGCCACCACGCATTGGGCCTATCACGAGATGCTGGCCACTTTGGGCGCGACTGCGGTGCAGGAGCGTGTAGTACGCGACGGCAATCTGTTCACCGGGGGCGGCATCACGGCGGGGATCGACTTTGCCCTGACCCTGGCCGCCGAGCTGTACGGCGAGGCGGCGGCGCAGTTGGTGCAATTGCAGCTTGAATATGCGCCAGCCCCGCCCTTCAATGCCGGCCGCCCGGACACCGCGCCACGGCCGGTGCTGGACGAGGCGAATAAGCGCACCGCTGAATCACGCAAGACCCGGGGCGAAATTGCCGCACGGGCGGCGGCGCGGCTGGGCTGAAGGCCGGACGCTTTTCCCTTGTGGGAGCTGGCTTGCTCGCGAAGACGTCGGCCCAGCAAACATTGATGTTGACTGACCCACTGCTTTCGCGAGCAAGCCCGCTCCCACAGGGGATGTGCGTCGGGGCAGAAGCCTGGGCCACACCACAAATCAAAGGTAGGAGCTGGCTTGCCTGCGATGGCGGTATACCAGCCGCCAAAAATAATGGCCGAACTGCCGCTATCGCAGGCAAGCCCGCTCCCACAGGGGATGTGCGTCGGGGCAGAAGCTTGGGCCACACCACAAATCAAAGGTGGGAACTGGCTTGCCTGCGATGGCGGTATACCAGCCGCCAAAAATAATGGCTGAACCGCCGCTATCGCGGGTAAGCCCGCTCCCACAAGGAGAGGCATCTGCCATTTACAAGCTGCGCGGCATCACCGCCAGGCGCACGGCCAACACCGTCAGCACCGTGGCCACCCCCCATTTCTGCAGGCCGGCGGTTCTTTTACTACCGGCGAAAAACCGGCTGATCGCCCCGCCAAAAATCCCCAGTACCGCGTGAAATACGCCCGCAATCAGCGTCAGGACCACACCCAACTGCACCAATTGCAGGGCAATGGGGCCGGCTTCGGGTTTGACGAACTGCGGCAGGAACACCATGAAAAACAGCAGCGCCTTGGGGTTGAGCAGGCTGTTGAGCATGGCCCGCATAAACACCCCGCCCAGGCGTACCCGCACAACTTGGGCGGTATCCAGGGACGGTTTTTTCTGCAAGGTCTTGAACGCCAGCCACAGCAGGTAGACCACCCCGGCATAACGAATCAGGTCAAACGCCGGGGGCCAACTGGCCACCAACGCGGTGACACCGGTAGCGGTGAGTGCGGTCAGTAGCAGGTCGGCCACCCCGATCCCCAACCCCGCCGCCACCCCACCGCGCCAGCCATAGCTCACGCCATGACTGATGACAAAGGCCATGTTCGGCCCGGGCGACAGCAGCAACAGCAGCACGGAACCAGAGAAAACCGCCAGGGTTGGGAGATCGATCATGCTCAGCTCATCCGCCAGGGAAAACCGTAGATTAGTCTCACCCCTGGGCCAGATGCCAGCAGCCGCCAGAGAGTTCCTACAGATGCCGGCGCAGCCCGTCAAAAAAGCTTTTCCTGCCCGGCAGGATAATTCCCGCTTTTGTTTCTACACTCCAAAAAGCCATCACTTATTCTCGATTAATCTGAGAATACCGCAAAATATGTCAACAAACCGTCATCATAAGAGTATCTTATGACACTAGACGGCTAGACTCATGGAAAAAGTCAAAACCTTGACGAGAAAATCAAAAGGAGCCATCATTTAGACATTACTTCGCAACAGCCTGCGCCCAGACAGGCAATTGCGCGTTACCCAGTGAAAGCAGTCGTTCGCCTTGCACCACTTATAAAGCAGACCTGCCTTATGGATGAGCAAACGAACAGGGAAGTCCTGGTGGTGTATTGAGGGATGATTTATGCGTGAGAAGTCGTCAGCCTGTTTCTGACTCGTACCGGTTTTGTTGAATTCTTTGTGGTTTTCGTCAAATTAATCCACGGCCTGACGGCAGTCCTGCCGGCGATGATCCTGTTGTTCTACCCGGATCCGGTCGACCCGCAAATGCGTGGTCACTACCTGGGCCTGCTGCTGTTTTTTGCGATCCTGACCATCATTCTGTTCCAGGCCCTGGGGGTGTACTCCGAGGACCTGTTCAGCAACCGCCTGCGTTTTCGCGTGATGTTGGTCGCGTGGATCTCGGCGTTTTGCATCCTGCTGTTCATGTACCAGATCCTGCTGCTGTTCCCGCAGTTGAGCCCGCGCAACCTGATGTTCTGGTTCAGCCTGAGCCTGATCCTGTTTGGCGTGGAACGCATCCTGATGCTGCGCCTGTATCGCAACCTGATGAAGAACGGCAAGTTCCTGCAGCGCACGGTGATCCTCGGCTTTACCGACACCGCCATCCATGTGGCCGAACACCTGTCGCGCAACAGTGACATCCGCTCCGGCCTGATCGGTTTTATCGACGACCGCACCGAACGCATCCCCAAGGAATTGAGCAACCTGCCGTTGCTGGGCAACACCCGCGACCTGGAAAAACTGATCAGGTCCGAACAGGTCAACCAGGTGATGATCACCCTGCCCTGGGCCGCCGAGCAGCGCATCAACGGGCTGGTCAAGCGCCTGCGGCAGATGTCGGTCAACGTCATGCTGGTGCCGGACATGGCCGCCCTGCGCTATGGCCATAACCGCATCACCGATGTCGGCGGCATCCTGATGTTCAACACCTCGCAACTGCCGCTGCGCGGTTGGTCACCCTTTATCAAGCGCTGTGAAGACCTGCTGTTGGCCAGCGCCGGCCTGCTGCTGTTGTCGCCGATCATGGTGGTGACCGCCATTGCCATCAAGCTCGACTCCAAGGGCCCGGTGCTGTTTCGCCAGAAGCGCTACGGCTATAACGACAACCTGATCCGGGTGTTCAAGTTCCGCTCGATGTACGTCGACCAGAGCGATTTCAACGCCGAGTGCCAGACCACCCGCCGCGACCCACGTATCACCCGTGTCGGGCGAATCATTCGCAAGACCAGCATCGACGAGCTGCCGCAACTGTTCAATGTGCTGCTGGGCAATATGTCGATGGTCGGTCCGCGCCCCCATGCCACCGCCACCAAGGCCGCCGGGATTCCGTTCGAGGAAGCCGTCAGCGAGTACAGCTCGCGGCACCGAGTCAAGCCGGGCATCACCGGCTGGGCGCAGATCAATGGCTACCGGGGTGAAACCGACACCCTGTTCAAGATTCAGAAACGGGTCGAATACGACCTGGAATACATCGCCAAATGGTCGGTGTGGTTTGACCTGTACATCGTTTTCATGACGGTCCCGGCCGTCCTTTCCACCAAGGAAGTCTATTGATGAACACCCTCAACGGATTGATTCCCTGCATCATCTCCGGTGGCTCGGGCACGCGGCTGTGGCCGGTTTCGCGGCAGAACATGCCCAAGCCGTTCATGCGCATGCGCGACGACCAGAGCCTGTTGCAGAAAACTTTCCTGCGCGCCAGCCGCCTGCCGGGGGTCGACAGCGTGCTGACGGTGACCAACCGCGACCTGCTGTTTCGCACCCTCGACGATTACCGCGCAGTCAACACCGCCCACCTGGGCCTGGATTTGCTGCTGGAACCGTTCGGCCGCAACACGGCTGCGGCCATCGCGGTCGCTGCCCTGCATGTGCAGGAGTTTTTCGGCGACGATGCGCAATTGCTGGTGATGCCGGCCGACCACCTGATCCTCGATGAAAACGCCTTCGCCAAGGCCGTGGCCCAGGCCCGCGAATTGGCCGAAGCGGGTTACCTGGTGACCTTCGGCATCCAGCCCGACCGCCCCGAGACCGGCTTTGGCTATATCGAACAAGGCCCGGCGCTGGCCCAGGGTTTCCGTGTCCAGCGCTTCGTCGAAAAACCCGACCTGGCCACCGCCCAAGGCTACCTCGACGGCGGCAAGCACCTGTGGAATGCCGGGATGTTCTGCTTCAAGGCCGCCACCCTGCTCGAAGAGCTGGCGACCCACGCCCCGGCCGTGCTGGACGCAGCCAAGGCGGCGCTGGAACACAGCACCAGCCTGCAAAACAACAGCAGCCGCCAGCGCGAACTGAACCCGCAAGGCTTTGGCACCGCGCCGGACATCTCCATCGACGTGGCCCTGATGGAGAAATCCGCCCAGGTTGCCGTAGTGCCGTGTGACATCGGCTGGAGCGATATCGGCTCCTGGGAAGCCCTGCGCCAGCTGACCCCCAGCGACGACAACGGCAACCAGATCAATGGCGAAGCGATCCTGCACGACGTGCACAACTGCTATATCGACTCGCCCAAGCGCGTATTGGGCGCGGTCGGGGTGCGTGACCTGATCATCGTCGACACCCCCGACGCCCTCCTGATTGCCGACGCCAACCGCAGCCAGGATGTGCGCCATATCGTTGCCGAACTCAAGCGCCAGAATCATCCCGCGTTCAGCCTGCACCGCACCGTCACCCGGCCCTGGGGCACGTACACGGTGCTGGAGGAAAGCACGCGCTTCAAGATCAAGCGCATCGTGGTCAAGCCCAAGGGCTCGCTGTCGTTGCAAATGCACCATCACCGCAGCGAACACTGGGTAGTGGTCAGCGGCGCGGCAATGATCACCAATGGCGAGCGCGAGATCCTGCTCAACATGAACGAGTCCACCTATATTCCCGCCGGGCACAAACACCGCCTGACCAACCCCGGCATCATCGACCTGGTGATGATCGAGGTGCAGAGCGGCGAATACCTGGGCGAAGACGACATTGTGCGCTTCGATGACATCTACGGCCGTGCGCCCGCCAGCGAGCCCAAGCCCTGATGCGTACGTCCCTGATCATCCCGACCCGCAACGCCGCCGGCCACCTCGACCGGCTGCTGCCGGCGCTGTGCATGCAGACCCTGCAACCCGACGCAATGCTGGTAGTGGACAGCGCCTCGAGCGATGACACGGTGGCGCGCTTTCGCGAGTTTGGCGCGCGTGTCGAAGTGATCGCCGCCCGCGACTTCAACCACGGCGGCACCCGGCGCTGGGCCAGCGAGCACGTGGGTGGCGATGCGCTGATCGTGATGACCCAGGATGCGATCCCGGCCGAGCCCGAGACCTTCGCCAACCTGCTCGCCGAGCTGCAACTGGACCCACTCAACGGCGTCGCCTATGGCCGGCAGCTGCCGCACCCCGGTGCGGGAGTGCTGGGCGCGCAGTCGCGGCACTTCAACTACCCGGCCAACAGCCGCAGCAAAAGCCTAGCCGATGCGCCGCAGTTGGGGATCAAGACCTGCTTTAGCTCCGATTCGTTTTCCGTGTACCGGCGCAGCGCCCTAGAGGCCGTGGGCGGCTTTCCTGCCGATGTGATCGGCAGCGAAGACGCCTACGTCGCCGCGCGCCTGCTGCTGGCGGGCTGGAAGGTGCAGTACGCCGCCAGCGCCCGGGTTTATCACTCCCACGATTACCGACTCATGGATGAATTTCACCGCTACTTCGACATTGGTGTGTTCTACGGCCGCGAGCCATGGATTCGCCAGGCGTTTGGCGACGCCGGCGGTGAAGGTAAACGCTATGTACTGGCCGAATTACGTGCCTTGCGCGAGGCCAACGCCTTGCACCGCGCCCCCGAAGTGGTGGTGCGCAGTGCCTTTAAATTGCTGGGCTATCGCCTCGGCCACCTTGAACGCTACCTGCCCAAGTCGCTCAAGCAGCGCCTGGGCATGTTTTCCACCTACTGGACTTGAGCCGTCATGAAGACTACCAACCGACGTTCCCGTCTTACCCTGTTCAGCCTGTTGAGTGCCTCGATCTGGCTGGCTGGTTGTTCGACCCCTGCGCGGGTGCCGCTTCCTGACAACAACACGCTCAAGGCCGGCCACCAGGCGGCGCTGACCTTGGCCGACCTGCCGCCCCCGCAGGTGCTGATCCAGAGTGGCGACCTGTTGCGCATCGTGCGTGATGCCCAGGAGCCGGCGGCGGCCGACGACATGACGGTATTTGTCGTGCGCCCCGACGGCGTGATCTCCATCCCCAACATCGGTCGGGTCAAGGCGGCATTGCGCACGCCGGAAGACCTGGGCAAGGAAATCACCGACAAGTACAAGCGCATCTACCGCGAACCGGCAGTGACGGTGAACATCGCCAGCGCCCCGAGCAACAAGGTGTTTATCGGCGGTGCGGTGCCGAACCCGGCGTTTTTCGACCTGGCGGGTAATGTCAGTGTGGAGCAGGCGTTGCTCAGCTCCGGCGGCGTGCTGGCCTCGGCGGACGCCTCCAACGTGGCCCTGATGCGTACCGGCCCGGATGGCAAGTACAAGACCTACTTCATCAGTTTGAACAGCATGCTGACCGATCCCAATCACCCTCGGGTGGCCCTGCAACGTGGCGACCTGATCTACGTGCCGCAGTCGGGCATCGGCGCCACCGTGGAAGCGGTGGACATGTACTTCACCCGCCTGTTCCCGATCAACAAGGGCATTGGTGTGGGCTTGAACTACGACCTCAACGACAGTGGCGTGAAGAACAGCGGCAACACCATCTACAACAACCCAGTCATCAACGCAGGCCAATGATTATGGACCAGGCTTCGTATCACTCGAACCGACTGTTCCCGTCTGGCGTACACCACATATTCAATGGAGTGATCCTGTGATCGAAATCCGCTCTCTACGCGACCTTTTGCGGCTGTTTTTCATCTTCCGCCGCGAATTCAAACTGGCTGTGATCACCACGATTGTGGTGGCCGTGTTGGGTGCCTTCCTGTTGCCGGCTCGCTACGAGTCCGACGCGCGCTTGCTGGTCAAGCCAGGACGGGACAACACCACGTTGCCGATCGAAGCCGCCAACCGCCAGACGCTGATTGCGCCCAGCACCCAGCACGACCCGATCGTCGATGAGGAGAAGATGCTCACCGGCCGGCCCATCGTGCATATCGTTGCCGAGCGCTACCTGGCAATGACGTCCGAGCCGCCACAGGGCTTCTGGAAAGTCACCAAGTTCTACGTCAAGAAAGCCGCCGGTGAAGTACTGGATGCGGTGCGCAGCGTCCTGCAATTCGTCGGCCTGGCCGAGAAGCAAAGCCCGCTGGAACGCCTGGCGACCAAGCTGGAGAAGAACTTCGAAGCCGGCCACGAACCGGGCTCCTCGGTGATCGAGATTTCCTTCACCTGGGATGATCCGGTCATCGCGCAAAAAGTCGTCGAGACCTGGGTCGATGCCTACCTCGAAGAACGCGCACGGATTCTTGGGCGCAAGAGCCTGCACACCTTCTATGAAGCCGAGCGCACCAAGGTCGCCACCAATATCCAGGGGCTCAAGGATCAACTGCAGGGCCGCTTGAAGCAGATCGACTCGATCAGCGTAGACGCGCGCCTGAAAAACCTGACCAACCAGATCGACCGCGTCACCGACGCCAAGGTCACCGCACAAAACCAGATCGCGGGGATCCGCAGCTTCCTGGCCAACGCCAGCCAGCAGATCAAGAACCAGCCAGCGGAAGTGGTGACGGCCCGGGAAACCAGCCTCAACCCGACCCAGCTTGACCTCAAGCGCCAGCTCAATGCCCTGCAAGTGGAACGCGCGCGCCTGCTGCGCACCTACCTGCCGGGCACGCCGCAGGTCAACCAGATCGAGCAGAACATCCGCGACATGCAAGACCTCAGCGCCCAGGAAGCGACACGCCTGGAACGCTCGCAAAACACCGCGCCCAACAGCCTGGTAATCAACGTCAAGCAACAGATCATCGATGCCCAGTTGCAGGAGCGCAAACTGGCCGGGGAAATCGAGAACTACGAGAAGACCCTCGCCGAACTGCGCGCCCAGCGTGACCAGGCGATGACCGATGAACCTGAGCTGAACAAGCTCACCCAGCAACTGCGCACCGCCGAGAAAAGCTACGCGCTGTACTCGGAAAACCTCGAACAGGCACGCATCGACCACGAGCTGGACAGCAGCCAGATCAGCAACATCGCCCTGATCGAGCACGCCACCCTCAACCCGGCGCGCGTGTTTCCCAAGAGCCTGCTGATTCTGTTGTTCACCATTCCTGCCGGCCTGGCCGTCGGCTTGCTGACCATCTACGTGCTGTACCTGCTGGACCAGCGCATCCACGATGGTGCGCGCTTGCAGGAAGTGTTCGGTGTACCGCTGTGGAGCAGCATTCCCGATGTGCAACACGCGACGCCGGCAGCCCTCACCGCCAGCATCTATCGCCTCTACAGCCTGCTACCCGCCGAGCGCATCGCCAGCGAGGGCTTTGCCCTTGGCCTGACCTCGGCACGGCATGGCGAAGGCGTGAGCTTTATCATCGAGCAACTCAAGCGCCTGCTCGAAGAGCGCGGCCACCGGGTCTCGGTCAACGGCACCGAAGCGCCGAAGCCCGGTGAAGTGTTGCTGCTGGACGCCTCGGCCCTGTCGTCCAACCCGCAGGCGTTCCTCACCCTGCGCCGCGCCGAGCAGATTGTGCTGGTGATCGAAGCCCGCACCAGCACCGTGCCGACCATCGAGAACGCCCTGTCGCTGCTGACCACCGCGTTCGGCAAAGTCGACGGGATGATCCTCAACCGCCGCCGTTTTGAAGTGCCGGCCAATGTCCTGGCGCGGATCAACAGCTGGCGCGGTGCGGCCTGATGCGCATTGCGCTGCTGGCGCCGCTGCCGCCGGAGCAGACCGGGATCGCCGACTACGCTGCGCACTTGCGCAGCGCGTTGCGCGACCAGGGCCTGGAGGTGCTGACGCCTCTGGAAGGCTGCCTGGACCTGACGCAACAGTTGCAGCGCCTGCACGCCTTTGACTGGCGCGGCGTGGACCTGGTCCATGCCGAGCTGGGCGGCGGGCGCTTTGCTGAGTTCCAGGGCCTGGATTACTTGCGCCGGGCCCAGCCGCAACTGCCGCTGACCGCCACCGTACACGACCCGGAACGCCTGATCTGGCGCCGGGCCAAGCTGTTTTTCCCGCTGACCCTGCTCGAACGCCTGCCCCACCCGCTGCCCCAGGCCGCGGCGCTGCTCGCCGACCCATTGACCCTATACGAAGAGCGGCGCCTGGCCAAAAGCATGCGTCGCCTGATCACCCTCACGCGCCTGGGGGGCGACTGCCTGCGCCAGCGCATGGGGCTAAGACCTGAGCAAGTGGCAGTGATTGCCCACGGCAACCTGCCTATCGACCCCGTGGCCTTGCCGCCGTTGCAACCGTTGCGCCTGCTGTATTTCGGCTTTATCTACAGGGGCAAGGGCATTGAGGACCTGCTGCAGGCCCTGGCCCGCTCCCTGGCCGCCCACCCGCAATGCCGGGGCCAGGTGCGCCTGACCCTGGCCGGGGGCACCGCGCCGGAGATGACCTTCGACCCGGCCGGCAACTACCTCGATGGCCTGCGCCAACTGATCGCCAGCCTGCAACTGGGCGATGTGGTGGACTGGCAACTGGACCTGCCCTCGGCCGACATTCCCCACACCATCCAGGCCCACCATGTGATGGTGCTGCCGTACCGCGAATCGAAAAAACTCGGTTTCCTGGGGCAGATGCGCGGCACCAGCGGCGCGCTGTCCTGGGCCAACGCCTGCGGGCGCGGGGTGATTACCTCCAATGCCCGCGCCTTCGCCGAAGAAGTCGCCGGGGGCAATGGCATCACCTATCAACAGGGTGATATCGCCTCGTTGAGCGATGCCCTGAACCGCCTGATCCTCGACCCTCAACAGGCCCGCCAGTGGGCCGACCACGCTGCCGAGATCGGCCGGCAGCGCCAGTGGGCCAGCACCGCCCAACGCTTTGCCGAGATGTTCCAGGCCGCAGTCAAGGAGCCTTTGTGATGAACACTTCGTCTACTCGCCGGATGTGGCGCTACCTGCCACTGGTCATTGCAATGGCCGTGGGCGGCGCACTGCTGCTCAGTGAAAAGGTCGACGCGGAGCCCGTGAACCTGGCGCCCCAGCGCACTGTGGAGTGGCGCGAGTTCTTGGGGGTGAACGCGCATTTCCTGTGGTTCAAGCCCGAGCAGTACCAGAAGCAGATTCGCCAATACCAGAAGCTGGGGCTGGACTGGGTGCGCGTCGACCTGCACTGGGACCGCCTGGAGCCCAAGGAAGAAGATTACCAACTGAGCACTTTCGACGAACTGGACCGCACCCTGACGGCCGAGAAGATCCGCTCGGTGTTCTACCTGGTGGGGTCGGCGCCGTTCATCACCACCGCCCCCAAAGGCGCAGAATTCCAGGACCAATACCGCCCGCGGGATGCCAGCGTGTATGCCCTGCGCCTGGCCCTGTTGGCCAAGCGCTACCCGAACATCAACGCCTGGCAGGTGTGGAACGAACAGAACCTGCCGAACAACTGGCGCCCGCAAGTGAATGCCGAGGAATACGCGCGCTTGCTGCTGGCCAGTCACCAGGCCCTGAATATCGCCGCACCAGACAAGATCCAGGTGATGGGCGGCATGGCCTACTACAGCCAGATGCCGCCGCGTGGCAAGACCCTGATGTTCGAAGCCCTCGGCGCGCTGGGCGTACAAACCCTGGGCATGGTCGCGGCGTATCACCCGTACTCGATGACCCCGGAAACCGACGAACCGGGCAAGAACGAAGTACTGCTGCGCGGCGACCAACTCAACGCCGTGCTGCACGGTGCCGGGGTCAAGGATGTGTGGGCCACCGAGTGGGGCTGGTCCAGCTATGCCGGGCCCAAGGAGATGCAGGACCTGATCGGCGTCGACGGCCAGGCCGATTTCACCTTGCGCCGCCTGGCGTTGATGGCGTCCCAGGACTACCAGAAGATTTTCCTGTTTGCCCTGTCCGACCTGGATGAACGGGCCTCCGTGCGTGACCAGCACTACGGCCTGCTGGATCTCAACGGCGAACCCAAGCCGGTCTACCGCGCCCTCGCCCGCTTCCTCGAGATCACCGGGCCGACGCTCAAGCCTGGGGTCACCCCCGCGCTTGCAGACGTACCCAAGACTTTTTACAGCGTGGCCTGGACCCGCGAAGACGGCAAACACCTGTTGATGTACTGGAGCGCGCAAGGCACCAGCATCACCTTGCCCAACGTACAGCACGCCGAGCTGCTGGACCCGCTGACCGGCGCCCGGCAGACCCTTAACGATTACAACGGCATTCGCCCCGTGGTGAAACCGTCGTTGCAGATATTGGTGTGGTAGCACGCCCAGGCATGGAGAGCTGCACGTGAGAATCCTGTGGATTGTGCCCTATCTGCCGTGGCCGATGACCAGCGGCGGCAAGACCCGGCAGTACCATTTGCTGCGCACCTTGAGTGAGCGCGGGCATCGCATCACTTTGCTGGTGCAATCGAAAACCCCGGCCGACGCCGCCGTGCACGCCGCCCTTGAGCCTTTGCTCGAACGCCTGATCGTGGTGCCGCGCCGACCGCTGAAACACCCCATGACCCTGCTCGCCGGGGTATTTGCGCCCTGGCCGCTGCTGACCACGGTCAACGGCCTGTCGCCGGTGTTGCAGGCGCGCTTTCGCGAACTGCTGGACGAAACCTGGGATGTGATCCAGGTCGAGCACAGCTACAGCCTGCAACCGTACTTCACGCTCTTGCAGCAGCAAGCGCGGGATTTTGTGCTCACCGAACACAACCTGGAATCGAGCCTGGGCGGCGCCACCTATGACCGCTTTCCAAAATGGGCCGCACCGTTCGTGCGCTACGACCAATGGCGTTGCCAGCAGTGGGAACGCAAGGCGTTTGATGCTGCCTGCCATGTGGTGGCCGTGACCCAGGCCGATGCCCAGGCCATCGGCCAACTGACCGCTACACCGGTGAGCGTGGTGGTCAACGGGGTCGACAGCCGGGCCTTCAGCGACGTCAGCGCCGATCCGCAGAGCCAGCGCCTGTTGTTTGTCGGCAACTACGAATACGCGCCGAACCTCGACGCAGTGCAGTGGCTGCTCGACGACATCTTCCCCCGGGTCTGGTTGCAATGCCCCAACGCCCGCCTGGCGGTGGCCGGCTTCGGCTTGCCCGAACACTGGCGCGAGCGCTGGCCGGACGAACGTATTGAGTGGCAGGGTTTTGTCCCCGACCTGACGGCCTTGCAACGCCGCTGTGCAGGTTTTGTCGCCGCGCTGCGCCATGGTGGCGGCTCCAAGCTCAAAGTGCTGGAAGCGATGGCCGCCGGCCTGCCGCTGGTGAGTACCGCCCAGGGCGTGTCCGGGCTGGCGGTCGAGGCCCAGGCACACTACCTGGCCGGCGAAAGTGCCGAGGCCCTGGCCGATGGGATTGTGCGCCTGCTGGACGAACCGGCACTGGCCAGCCAACTGGCGGATGCCGCGCGGGATTACGCGCGCAACTATCACGACTGGGCGGTCGCCGGTAACGAACTGGAGCAGATCTACCGCACCCTGCCAACCCATCAGGAGCCCCAAGCATGCGCGTAGCCCTGGATTACCGCCCCGCCACGGTCGCACCTTCGTCGGGCATTGCCCGCCAGGTGCTGGCCCTGGAGCAAGCCTTGCGCGCACGGGACAACACTGAAGTGGTGCTGTTTACCGAGGCGCCCCTGGATCATCCCCAACGCGCCACCGCGGTGTGCCCGGCGTGGGCCAGCCCCCTGGAAGGCCTGCAACGGCCCCAGGTACGACTGCGCTTTGAGCGCGGTTTTTTGCCCAGGGAAATCCACCAACAGCGGATCGACCTGTACATCGCCACGGCCAACATGGGCCTGCCCCTGTGCCGCAAACCCGCCGGCACCCGCTATGTGCTGGTGCTGCACGACCTGTTTCAACTGACCCACCGCAACTTCCATCGCTCCCGCCTCAAGGCCCTGGCCTACCGCCTGATCGACGGCGCGTCGATTGCCTGGTCGGTGTGGCAGGCGGACCGGGTGTGGTGCCCGTCGCAGTTCTCGTGCGATGAAGCCGCGCGCCTGTTTCCCTGGGCGCGGGCCAAGTTCCGCGTGTTGAATAACCTGGTGCCGGAGTTCACCGATGCACCCGAGCCGCTGCCCGCAGGCATTCCGGCGCGCTACTGGCTGGTGGTGGGCACCCGCGAGCCACGCAAGAACATGGCGTTTTTCCTGGAGCAATGGCAAGCCAGCCGCGCCCAGGACCCGAGCGTGCCGGACCTGGTGCTGGTCGGCCACGCCAGCGATGTGCCGGCGGCCCTCGGCGAGTTGCCTGGCCTGCATTGGCGCAACGGGCTGTCCGATGGCCAGTTGCAGGCGCTCTACCGGCATGCCGCGTACCTGTGGCAGCCTTCCTATGCCGAAGGGTTTGGCTTGCCGGTGGTGGAAGCGCTGAGTGTCGGCACACCGGTTGCGGTGGCCCGTGGTTCGGCCCTGGATGAAGTGGCGCCGCCCACGGCGCCGCGCTTTGCACCCGACGACGCCTTGCAACTGCAAACATTGATGGTGTCACTGGCTGCACCTGGAGCCACGGTCGACCCCCAATTGCAACGCACATGGGCCCGGCAATTTGCCGAACCGGCCTATCGCCTGCGCCTGGATAAACTGCTCAAGGAATTGAACCGCTAATGCTGCCAGGAAAACTCGTTAGTCTGCTCCTGGGCCTGGTCTTCGGGGGCTTGCTGTTGGCACTGCCGCCGATGAAGGTCTTCATGATCGTGGTCGGCGTGGGCGTGGCGCTGACCCTGATCCGCAAACCGTTGTGGGGCTTGCTGATCTTTGCTGTCTTGGCCACCAGTATTCCCTACACCACCCTGCAACTGGGGATCCGCACCACCATCAGCGAAGCGGTGCTGGGCCTGACCTGGGCCGGGGTGTTCTGGCAATCGTTTATCGGCAAGACCCGTGGTTTCATGGTCTGGCGCCCCACGGAGCGGGCGTTGATGTGGCTGATGCTGTTCAGCACCATCCCGTTTATCTGGGGCATGCTCATCATCCACGCCGAGGGCAACGGCCCGGTGAACTGGGTGCGCTGGCTGATGAACCTGTCGCTGCTGTTTATCGTGCCGCTGCTGCTGCGTACCGATGCCGACCGCGACAAAGTGGTGGTCGCCCTGCTGCTGGGCAACCTGGCGATGCTGTCGCTGTCGATCTTCATGTTCCTCAAGACCCGCAACGCGATGTCGATGATCGATATTCTCACCGACCTCAAATACGCCCACCCCGAGGCGGTGAAGGACATCTTCTCGGCCAACTACAAGCGCATGGCCTCGCCCTGGGTCCACCCGAACCTGACCGGTGGCGTGCTGGTGCTGTTTATCCCGCTGGCGCTGTTCTACGGCTGGACCCGCACCGGCTGGCGCCGCGCCCTGGGCCTGGCAGTGGCGGTACTGGGTTGCGCCGGCCTGCTGTTGAGTATCTCCCGGGGCGCGATTGTGGCCCTGGCGCTGATCCTGATCTGGCTGACCTACAAGCGCGTGCCTCACAGCGGGCGGATCATCGGCATCGGCGTGGCCTTTGTGATCGCCCTGGTGCTGTTCTATCCACCATTGCAGGACCGCTTGATGACGATGTTCTCGACCACCAACGCCAGTACCGAGATCCGCTTCGACGAGTACGCCGGGTTCCCCGATGTCATGGCCAAGTACCCGCTGGGCATCGGCTTCAAGATCGACCCACCGGTACCGGGCAGCAACCTGCTGGGGATTTCCAACCTGTGGCTGAACTTCATCTACAAGATCGGCGTTCCGGGGATGCTGTTGTTCATCGCCATCACCGTATTGTGGTGGCGCGAAGTGCGACCGCTGGGCATGGTGCGCAAGGTCACCGCCGACAACGCCCTGTGGCTGGGCTGCGTATGCGGTGTGCTGGCGGCGCTGCTGACGGGGATTTTCGACCACTACTTCAGCTTCACCTTCGTATTGATCGCGCTGTTCTGGCTGTTGATGGGCATCAGCCTGCAACAGGTGCGCCTGAGCCCGACCATTACCGCTCCTGTTTGCGTACCAAAGGATGACCGACCATGAAACATCGCACTATTCACTCCCCCGACCTGCGTGACCGCCTGCCCGCCCTGGCCAGCGAACTCGGCGTGAGCCTGCAAGACCTGCAGGACGGCCTGGCCTGGTGCCTGGCCAACGAGGTGGTTTTTGAAGAGGGCGAAGGCGAGAACAAGCGCTTCTGGATGACGTCCTTCGATGTGGAGCCGACCATCGAGCATCCGGTGGCACGTCGGCTGTTCCATCGCATGAAACAGGACATTCCGGCACAGTTCCTGCCGATCTATGGCAAGAACTGGCCGACCCTCAAGGACCGCTGGCGCAGCGCCTGGGACATGGCCTACAACATCCTGATCAACAAGATCCCCAGTCACCACATCCGTATCGGCTGGCTGCGCCTGGGCGGCGCGAAAATCGGCAAGGGTTCGAGCCTGTGGCGCAACACCGAGGTGCTGGGCATCCACAACCTGAGAGTCGGCGACGACACGGTGATCGGCTGGCATTGCCAGGTGGATGCACGCTCTGGCCTGGTGATCGGCAACCATGTGGCGATTGCCTCCCATGTGCTGATCATCGCCGGCAGCCATGACTTGCAGGCACCGGAGTTCTGGTCGATTTCCGGGGCGATTTATATCGACGACTATGTGTGGATCGGCAGCCGTGCGCTGATCGGTTTTGGCACCCATCTGTGCGAAGGCTCGGTGGTGACTGCCAATACCGTGGTGGCGAAAACCGTCGCGTCGTACAAAATTGTCGGCGGCACCGGTGCCAAAGTCATGGGCGAACGCGTTCGCGGGCTGAACTACAAGGTGGGTGGCAAGGGCCTGTTCACCCTGTTCCACTGATGTTTGGCAGCACCCTGTGGCTGACCCTGGCGACGCTGGCCGGGCTGGTGGCCGGCTTTGCCCGGGAATGGCTGTTGGTGGCCGCCTGGGGTGCGGGCAGCCGCAGCGACGGGTTCCTGGTGGCGGTGTTTTTGCCCGAGGCGCTGCGCATCACCCTGGCCGCCGGCTTGCTCGCCGCCGCTGCCCTGCCCCTCTATCAACAGCGTGATGCGCAACGCCAGCAAGCCTGGCTGGCCAGCCTGTCGCCGCGCCTGCTCGGCGTCGGCCTGGGCCTGTTCGCCCTGCTGGCACTCGGCGCGCCGCTGTGGGTACGGCTGATCGGCCCGGGGCTGGACGCCGCCGCCCACGACCAGGCTGCCGCCAATCTGCGCTGGCTGGCCGCCTGTGCGCCAGGCTTGGTGATGCATGGCCTGTTCAGTATTCCGTTGCAGGCGCGCCAGCGCTTTGTGCTGCCGGGGCTGGGCTCGCTGCTGTTCAACCTGCCGCCGGTGCTGTACCTGTTTATCCGCGGCACGGCCAGCGACAGCGCGGAACTGGCGATGTGTTTTTTTGCCGGCAGCGTATTGATGTGCCTGCCGCTGCTGGCGCCGGTCTGGTCATTCGGCTGGCGCCCCTGGCAGGTCCGGGGCGATGCCCAGGCCGGCCGCGAACTGCTGGGGCGTATCGGCCCGCTGTTGGCGAGCAATGTCGCCAGCCAGGGCCTGGCGTTGCTCGAACGGCTGATCGCCAGCTACCTGGGCGAAGGCGCGGTGACCTGGGTCAACCTGGCGCGCAAGCTGATCAATCTGCCGCTGATCGCGCTGATGAGCCTTAACCAGGTATTGCTGGGGATGATGAGCGGTGAACAAGGCCAACAACGCCTGGCACTCCTGCGCCGTGGCCTGGACGCCGCCACCTTGCTGAGCCTGCCCTCCGCCCTCGGCCTGATTGGCGCAAGCCCAGTGCTGATTCACCTGCTGATGCCCGCGCAAAGCGCCGACGGCCCGCTACCCGCCCTGCTCGCCTGGTTCGCTACGCCCCTGGTATTCGGCGCCTGGAACGCCATGCTCGCGCGCTATGCCTACGCCAGCGGCGACACGCGCCTGCCGCTCAACTGTGAACTGCTGGGCAGCCTGGTCAATGCCGGCCTGCTGGTCTTGCTGCCGTACTTCTTCGGCCTGCCAGGTATTGCCTTGGCGGCCCTGGGTGGGGTGATCGTCACCAACCTGCTGCTGATGCAACGCCAACACCTGCTCGGGCAACTGAGCTGGCCGTTGCAGTGGGGCTTGAGTGTGGTGTTGCTGGGAGTCGCGGCACTGGTGCTGCACCCGCTGCATAACGATGGCTGGCAGCTGGGGTTGAGTACCTTGGCGGGCATCGTGGTATTGACAGGGTTGGGGCTGTGGTTCAAGCCGTGGAAGGCGTGAGCTGCGAGGGCGGTGTGTCAGCTAGCGGAAATGGCGCCTGAACTACCGCTATCGCGGGCAAGCCCGCTCCTACAAGGGATCTCAGTTGGGCTTAGGATTTTTGCCACACCGCAGTTCAAATGTAGGAGCTGGCTTGCCTGCGATGGCGGTGTGTCAGCTAGTGGAAATGGTGCCTGAACTACCGCTATCGCGGGCAAGCCCGCTCCTACAAGGGATCTCAGTTGGGCTTAGGATTTTTGCCACACCGCAGTTCAAATGTAGGAGCTGGCTTGCCTGCGATGGCGGTGTGTCAGCTAGCGGAAATGGTGCCTGAACTACCGCTATCGCGGGCAAGCCCGCTCCTACAAGGGATCTCAGTTGGGCTTAGGATTTTTGCCACACCGCAGTTCAAATGTAGGAGCTGGCTTGCCTGCGATGGCGGTGTGTCAGCTAGC
>NZ_JAAQWN010000010.1 GCF_012985465.1 Pseudomonas sp. WS 5079 | reverse complement strand
ACCCGGATCAACCCCGCCACCTGAGCAAAGTCACCCGCACCCACTGAGTTGGTTTCTGTCGTTTCCTGATGAGTACCGTGCCCATGCCCGACAATAATAATGACCTCACCCTCAGCGCCCCCCTCAGCGGGCCGGTGCTGACCCTGGGCAACGTGCCTGACGACGTGTTCGCCAGTGGCGCCATGGGCGACGGGATTGCCATCGACCCTCTCAACGACTGCCTGCATGCGCCGTGCGCGGGCGTGGTGATCCACGTTGCCCGTACCGGCCACGCCCTGACGATTCGCGCCGACAATGGCGCCGAGGTGCTGCTGCATGTAGGCATCGATACCGTCCAATTGAATGGCGAAGGCTTTGCCCTGCTGGTCAAGCAAGGCGCGCGGGTCAGCAACGGGCAGCCCCTGGTGCGCTTTGACCTGGACCGCATTGCGCGCCAGTGCAAAAGCCTGGTCAGCCTGATCATCCTCACCAACGGCGAGCAGTTCGAACTGCGCCCGGTGGCCGTCAATACGGTCAAGGTCGGTGATGCCCTGCTGCGCATCGTCGCGCGTCAGCCTGCCGCCGTGCAGTCTGTGTCCGACAACTCCCAGGCACATGCCAGCGCCAGCGTGCGCATTACCCACCGCGGCGGCCTGCATGCGCGTCCCGCAGCCCTGGTTCGCAAGACCGCCCAGGGTTTCAGCAGCCAGTCGCAGCTGCATTTCGCCGGCAAGTCGGCGTCGTGCGCCAGCCTGATCGGCCTGATGGGGCTGGGCATTGGTGAGCAGGACGAGGTACAGGTCACCTGCCTGGGCAAGGATTGCGACGCGGCATTACAGGCATTGGTCGCAGCCCTATCGGTCACCACCCACGAACACGAGCAGGCCCCAGTGATCGTGACTGCGCGCCCGCTCAACACCGAAGCGGGCGTATTGCAGGGTGTGTGTGCCGCACCCGGCCTGGTCTGCGGGCCGCTGTTGCGGCTGCACACCATCGAGTTGCCGCAAGACCCGGGCAACCACATGCGCGAAGAGCAATTGCAGCACCTGGACAGCGCCCTGGAGCAGGTACGCGGGGAAATCCGCAACACCCTGGAGCACGCACGCCAGCGCAAGGCCGTCGAGGAAGAAGAGATCTTCGCCGCCCACCTGGCCCTGCTGGAAGACCCGACCCTGTTGGAGGCCGCCACCGCCGCCATCGAGCACGGCAGCGCCGCCACCCATGCCTGGCGCGATGCGATCCAGGCCCAATGCGCGGTGTTGCTGGGCTTGGGCAAGCCGTTGTTTGCCGAACGCGCCAATGACCTGCGGGACTTGCAGCAACGGGTGCTACGCGCCCTGCTGGGTGAGGCCTGGCAGTTCCAAATGCCTGCCGGGGCGATTGTCGTCGCCCATGAATTGACGCCCTCGGACCTGCTGCAACTGAGCGCGCAAAATGCTGCCGGCATCTGCATGGCCGAAGGCGGCGCCACCTCCCACGTGGCGATCCTGGCCCGGGGCAAAGACATGCCGTGCGTGGTCGCCCTGGGCAGTGCAGTGCTGGAGGTGCCGCAAGGCCAACGGGTCGTGCTGGACGCCGGCAATGGGCGCCTGGAACTCACCCCGGACGATGCCCGCCACGCCCAGGTCCACCAGATTCGCGAGGCGCAACAGCAGCGGCGCCAGCAGCAACAGGCCCAGGCCCAGGCAGCGGCCAGCACCCTGGATGGCGTGGGCATTGAAGTGGCCGCCAATGTCGCCTCCAGCAGCGAGGCGCAGATTGCCTTGGCAAACGGCGCCGATGGCGTGGGGCTGTTGCGTACCGAGTTTCTGTTTGTCGACCGTCGCACCGCACCCGACGAGCAAGAACAACGCCAGGCCTATCAGGCGGTGCTGGATGCCATGGGCGACAAATCCGTGATCATCCGCACCATCGACGTGGGCGGCGACAAGCAACTCGACTACCTGCCCTTGCCCGCCGAGGCCAACCCGGTGCTGGGCCTGCGCGGTATTCGCATGGCCCAGGTACGCCCGGAGTTGCTCGACCAGCAACTGCGCGCCCTGCTGCAGGTCTGCCCGCTGCAGCGCTGCCGGATCCTGTTGCCGATGGTCAGTGAAGTCGACGAATTGCTGCACATCCGCCAGCGCCTCGATCAGCTGTGCGCCGAGCTGGAACTGACCCAGCGCCCGGAACTGGGGGTGATGATCGAAGTGCCGGCTGCCGCGTTGATGGCCGAGCAACTGGCCGAACATGCGGATTTTTTGTCGATCGGCACCAATGACCTGTCCCAGTACACCCTGGCCATGGACCGCGACCACGCCGGCCTGGCCGCGCGGGTCGACGCCCTGCACCCGGCGCTGCTGCGCCTGATCGCCCAGACCTGCATTGGCGCGGCGAAACACGGGCGCTGGGTCGGGGTGTGCGGCGCCCTCGCCTCTGACCCGCTGGCCACCCCGGTGCTGGTGGGCCTGGGGGTGCGCGAGCTGTCTGTCAGCCCGCCGCAAATTGCCGAAATCAAAGACCGCGTGCGCCACCTGGACGCCGCGCAATGCCGGCAGCTGAGCCAGGGCCTGCTCGACCTGAGCAGCGCCAGGGCCGTACGCCAAGCCTGTCAACACCACTGGCCGTTGAGCTGACAACAACAACAAGAAAAAGGAGACTCGCCATGTACCAACTGTTTATTGAAGGCCTGCAACGCCTGGGCCGTGCGCTGATGCTGCCCATCGCCATCCTGCCGATTGCCGGCCTGCTGCTGCGCCTGGGTGATACCGACCTGCTGAACATCGCGGTGATGCACGACGCCGGGCAAGCGATCTTCGCCAACCTGGCGCTGATCTTCGCCATCGGCATCGCCGTGGGTTTTGCCCGCGACAACAACGGCACGGCCGGGCTGGCCGGGGCCATTGGCTACCTGGTGATGGTCTCCACCCTCAAGGTGATGGACAGCACCATCAACATGGGCATGCTCGCCGGGATCGTCAGCGGGCTGATGGCCGGGGCGCTGTATAACCGCTTCAAGGACATCAAGCTGCCGGAGTACCTGGCGTTCTTTGGCGGGCGACGCTTTGTGCCGATTGTCACCGGGTTTTCGGCGGTGGGCCTGGGGGTGATCTTCGGGCTGATCTGGCCGCCGGTGCAGCACGGCATCAATAGCTTCGGCGTGCTGCTGATGGAAAGCGGCAGCCTGGGCGCCTTTGTGTTCGGCGTGTTCAACCGCTTGCTGATCGTCACCGGGCTGCACCATATCCTCAACAACATGGCCTGGTTTGTGTTCGGCAGCTTCACCGACCCGGCCACCGGCGCGGTGGTCACCGGCGACCTGACCCGCTATTTTGCCGGCGACCCCAAAGGCGGCCAGTTCATGACCGGCATGTTCCCGGTGATGCTGTTCGGCCTGCCCGCAGCGTGCCTGGCGATGTACCGCAACGCCCTGCCGCAGCGGCGCAAAATCATGGGCGGGATCTTCCTGTCGATGGCCCTGACGTCGTTCCTGACCGGGGTCACCGAGCCGATCGAATTCGCCTTCATGTTCCTCGCGCCGTTCCTGTACCTGCTGCACGCGCTGCTCACCGGCCTGTCGATGGCGGTCACCAACCTGCTGGATATTCACCTGGGCTTTACCTTCTCCGGAGGGTTCATCGACATGGTCCTGGGCTGGGGCAAGTCCACCAATGGCTGGCTGGTGTTGCCGGTGGGCCTGGCTTACGCGGTGATCTACTACAGCGTGTTCAACTACTGCATCCGTCGCTTCAACCTGAAGACCCCTGGCCGTGAAGATAGCCAGGTGGCACAGGCCGAAGCGATGAGTGATAGCCAGCGGGCCAGTGCCTATATCCGCGCCCTGGGCGGTGCCGACAACCTGCTCAGCGTCGGCGCCTGCACCACCCGCCTGCGCCTGGACATGGTGGACCGCAACAAGGCCATGGACGCCGAACTCAAGGCCCTGGGAGCGATGGCCGTGGTGCGCCCGGGCAATGGCGGCAGCTTACAGGTGGTGGTGGGGCCGATGGCCGACAGCATTGCCGATGAGATTCGCCTGGCCATGCCGTCGTTTGTTGCATCGGCGCCCGTGGCGGTTGTGCCTGTGGATAAGCCTGTCATGGTGAATGTGCAGGAGGCCGAACAATGGCTGGGCGCCTTGGGCGGCCGGGCGAATGTACGCCAGCTGGAAGCGGTGGCGATGACGCGGTTGCGGGTGGAACTGGGGGATAATTCGGTGTTGTCCGAAGCTCAGTTGACCGCACTGGGTTGCCAGGGCGTGAGCCGGCTTGAAAGTGGGGTCTGGCACCTGTTGATCGGTGACAAGGCAGCGGGGTTGGGCGAGGCCTTGGAGCGGTTGGTTAGCCGCCCGGTCAACGCCTGATCCGAACGGACGCAGAGCGTCCAGGGCGGCGTACCGCTACTTATCTACCGCCCAGCCAAACGCACAACTCCCCATGCTGAGGGTTCTTACCTCAAGCATGGAGAGCGTGCCCGTGAGCACAACACCCCAGACCTTTGAAGGCATCAAAGGCCACCTCAACCAGATCAGCCATCACCTGCTCCAGGTCGAAGCGCCGCTGTTGCCCGAACAAAAACCTGTTGCCGAACTGGCCTACCTGGAAAAAATCAATGGCCAGCTGACGCGCTACCGCCAGCAATACATGAACAAGAGCCAGGTCCTCTATATCGGTATCAAAGCCGACGTCCTGCCCGCCCGTGTGGCGACACTCAAGACCACCCTGAACACGTACCTGCAACAACTTGATCGCGACGAGCAGATCGACGGCAAACCACGCAAGTCCTATATGACCTTCGAAGCCGGGTTCAGCACCCTGGCCCATGAAACCAAACTCAGCGCCCAGGACCGCCTTCTGCATCCGCAACAACAGGCCATGCTTGAGCGGGTGCCCCTGGGCAGCACGCAACGCCCGGGCCTGTACGCCCTGTCGTTCCAATACCAGGAGCGCACCGTCGAATTGGCCGGCGCCTTTGTCCTGACTCAGCAATCCAGCCCGCTGGTCGCCGACCTGGACGCCGGGCCAGCGGTGGGTGAAGTGATGCTGTTCACCCCCTCCCGCGGGATCGCATCCTTCAGCTCCCTCGCCCAACTCAACCGGCATCTACTGCAAGGAATGGACGATGCCGAGCAACGTCGCGACTTCATGCAACTGCTGCCCGTGCGTTATCACGATGTCAGCCCCGAGGCCATCTGGCCGCTGCAACTGGCACCGATCAGCGACAGGCCGCTGTTTGAACACACCTACAACGCCCTGATCGACAAGCGCACCCAGGACATCGAGCACGCCTTGAGCCTGGTGGACAACCCCACACAGAGCCCCGCGCAACTGATCAGAGCCCTGGACCGCGCCATTGCCGGCGCCTTGCCGGACCTGCGCGCGCGCCTGGCGTGGCGCGCGCGCCGCTTGCTGGAGCGCCACCTGCGCCACAGCGCCCCGGACTGGTATCGCAGCGCCAGCGAAGCGCGGCGCGCCACCCTCGCCACCCACCTTTGGCACTACAACGAAGCCCGCCAGGACCTGCTCGACCTGCTGGGCCCGGTCACCACCCCGCAGTCCCTGGCCCGCTACCAGTTGCTTGAACGCCTGAGCGACGAGCTGGACATTCAGGACCTGGCGCCAGAGCACCTGTTGATCAACACCCGGCGCTATGTCTACCCCATCGGCGAGTATGAACATGATCGCAGCCTGGTCGACCTGGCCCTGCGCGGGTTGCAAGACGGGGATGCCCTGCCGGGCTCGGACTTCCTGAACAAAACCACGCTCACCTATCAGGGCGCGACGCTTCCCACCGCCTACCAGGACCTGACACCCACCTGGCTCGCACAGACGCTGGCCACCTTACAGCCGCGTATCGACTTTGCCGACGCGCAACGGCAAATGCATGCCAAACCAGAAGTCAGCCGTAGCATCGAACGGATGCTCGACCAAAGGCTCAACGCACTGGCCTACACCGCCCTGCTGCAAGGCCACCTCAGTGACGAGGACTTTCAATTGGTGCAGGACCTGCGCCAGGGCACCAACCCGCACCTGAGCGCCGCCACTCTGTCGCTACATGCCGCTCAATTGCAGGACCTGTGGGTACTGCGCCAAAGCGATGCCAGCGGCGCAATCATCCGCCTGTTGCTGTGCACGCCCGAAGCGCCCCGCGCGCAGCAGTTCATGGCGTTTGACAGTGAACTCGCCTGCCAGAACCACATCCTCGGCTGGAGCCTGGACAATGGCAGCAAACACCCCCCGGGCACCCTCACCGACTATCTGATCAAGCGCGTCGCCCTGCGCTTTCGCGGGGCCATGAAGCAGGTCTTGAGCGGCCTGAGCTTCAAGTTCCACGACCAGGAATACCAAGAGATCGGCTTTGGCAATATCGGCAGCCACGCCATGTGCCTCAAGGCGATGTCGGCCCATGTGCTGGCGACCCGCATCGACGACTATGAATTCGGCACCCCGAGTTGGTACCGATCCGCCAGCGTCGACAACCGCCAGAAGCTGTTGAAACTGGCCGAAGACAGCGAGGGCGCGCTGCTTACCTACAATGAACATCCGTTGTCTGACGCTCGATTTCCCAGCTTTACCCATTACCTGCATGAACAGGCGAGAAAAAGCCTCAACGACTTGCTGGGCCGCCCCCAGAACGATGTCGACCCGGACACCGTGTGGGCCTTTTCACCGCCGTCGTTGCTCGGCGCGCTGACCCCGCCGCCCCTGACTTACACCCAGCTGTACCGCGATGGCTACGCCGACGGCGTGGGTTTTCTCGACGAGAAATTCTCGCGTTCGGCTCGTTTCAAAGGCCCGCCCGGCGTTGACTTGAGCCAATTAAGCGCAGAAAAAATTGCACGCTCGGTCACCGGCACCTGGGTCGGCGAGCGCTACATCAACCAGGTCAAGACCCGCTTGCTCAACACCGGCAGCACCGACTATGCACTGCGGCGCAATGCCACCTTGAGCATCACCCAGCACCAACTGCAGAACGCCGCCCTGGAGTGCCGGCTGGAGGGGTATATCGCCGGGGTAGACTGGACGTGGTTGCAACGCAGTATTGCGAGCATGCACGACACCGCCGCCCAGACCCGTGGCACCTACGCTATCCATCGCCTGCTGGTGGACGGCGAATGGGTGATGGGCAACCTGCTCTTCAGCCATGGCGATTTTCCGACGTTGCTCTACACCCCAAACGCACCGGACGGCATCAGCTTTCGCGAAGCGCGGCTGTTCAATTACCGGTTGAAAAAGATTCCCGGCATGGTGGGCTATTTCACCCTGCGGGTCGGCGCCCAGTCCCAGGTGCGGGTCCGGGCCTTCCTGGAAAACGCCAAGGCCCAATTACCCGAAGACCTGAGCCAGACCGACACCAGCCCGGCACGCTATGACTCGACCCACGGGCAACCCCCGCTGCAGGATCTACGCGAGGCCCTGTACAACATGCCGTTGCAGCGCAAGATCGATGACGTGCAAGGCACCACGGTCAATCGCAACCAAATGATCAGCGCCATTTTGTGGAACTGCGTGGAATGGGTCACCGCGATTGCCACCGCGCCGTTTCCCAGCCTCAGCCTGAGCCTGGGCATGCTGCTGGCATTCAAGGACGGCATGCTGGCCCTGCACGCGTACCAGCAGGGCGATACCGGGGCGGCACTGGAACACTTGCTCGGCTACGTGCTTAACAGTGCCGGGGCCGCCGTCACCGATCTGCGCCCGGCCCTGGCCTCGGTCAAACAGCTCGCCCGGCCGGGCCTGCGCCAGGTCACCAGGAGCCACGCTGCACCGAGCGAAGCGGTGAGGCTGGTGCAGCCCCTGCAACCCAAGCCCCTGGCGCTGGAAAATATGCAAGCGGTGCTGTTCGAAGGCCAGGCGCTATGGGCCAAAACCGTTCCGGACCCGATCGGCCGTTACCTGCTGTATCGACTGGATCCTGTCACCGGCAGGCTGGTCTCCACCACTCGGGTGGCCGCGCCAGATAGCCAAGGTGTGTGGCGCCGCACCGGGGTCACTGGTGGCGCACCCAAGTACGAAAAACTACCCGAGCCCCCCGAACCGCTGAAAGCCTATGAGATGCCACCGAGCTATGCCCGCGATCTGGGTAAGGCCATCAACCCGGATACACGCGCACAGATGCTGCTGAACACGAGTGAGTTAGTGGGCTCAGAGGGGGTGGCCAGGGGCGTGCTCGCCCTCGACCTTAACCCGCTGCGTACGGTTTACCTGCAACAGGTCGAACGCCTGAGCACTGACGCCCAGGACTTTTTCACCCAGCTCGCGCCTTTACCGGCGCGCACCGCTCCCCCGGCCGTGGACGCCAGCACCTCATTCGCGCAACTGATCGCCAGCGACGCGTTCAGCGGCAACAAAAACCTGATCATTGGCGCAATACCGGGCTCCATCGCCAGTAAACAGCTGCTGATCACGCCGATGGATGCCTTGATCAGCAACGGCTTCAAACACTTGTACATTGAGTACCTGCCCGCCGATGCATTCCGCACACGCCTGCAGCGCCTGCATCAGGGTAAAACCTGGGAAAACATTCGCCAGCATCTCGAAGCGGTCGACAAGGGCTTTGGTCTTGCACCGGACGCCGAATATTCCTACCTTGCCCTGGTACGCAAGGCCAAGGACAAGGGCGTGAAAATCCTGGCCCTGGACGCTTCTACCTCCTACTTGCTGGACGATTTCCTGCAAATGCGCGACACCCCGCCGACCATCCCGCGCAGCAACAGCATCAGGAATTTCTACTCCCATAAAGCCATCGGGGCCGATGCCCTCGTCGAACAGGACGAACGTTGGGTGGCCCTGGTGGATCACAGCCGCCTGCGCACGTTCGAGGGCACGCCGGGCCTGGCCGACTTGCAAGAAGCAGTGGCCCTGCGCGTGGAGGATGTGGCGGCGGGCCAGCCGGTGGGCCTCTGGGTCGACACGCCCGGCGCCATAGCCGGTGACCCGTTGGCCAAGGGCGATTATCGCTTGGCCCTGCACACGGCGTACAAGGAGCCCGGGCAAGCCGCTTCTGCCAGCGTCGCGTCTACGACGGACGTGACGCACTTCAGCGACTACGATATCCCCCACGCCTTCCGGGACAGCATCAGCCGGCAAAGCACCGCCGGCCGTGGGCTGGACAGCAACTACGCCTCACCGATCGCCACCGAGCAAAGGGCTTTCAGCGTCTTTCTGGACGCCCGAGAGCGCCTGAGTCGCGATGCGGCGGCTTACCTGGAGCAGCATGTACCGCCAGCCAGGCCCGATCCCTCCACCCTGGGCACACCGGCCACCCCCCAGGCGCTGCTCGAACGTGTTGGGAGCAGCGAGTTTTCCGGGCTGGTGGTCGGTGAAGCGCACCAGGCGCAGTCGAGCAAGCGCTGGCTGCGTGAACATATGAAAAAGCTCAAGGAACAGGCATTCAAGACGCTGTACGTAGAACACCTGTTGACCGATATGCATCAGCAAGATCTGGATCTGTTCCTGCGCACCCAACACCTGCCGGACAACCTCAAGCGCTACCTGGCCATGCTTGATCGCGGCCAGATGCCGCACTACAAGGGCAAAAATTCCTACACTGAAGTGATCCAGGTCGCGGCCAGGCATGGCCTGCGCATCCGTGCCCTGGACTGCACCGCCAGCTATAACGTCAAGGGCCTGGAGGATGGCGATCTGGGGCGCAACCAGATGTTCAGTTACTTCGCGTCAAAAGTAATCCAGGCCGACCAGGCAGCACAGGGCCCGCACAAATGGGTGGCCTTTATTGGCAGCGCCCACACCAATAACAACCTGGGCGTGGCCGGGCTTGCGGAACTGCAAGGTGCAGTCAGCCTGCATGTGCGGGATACCGCCCCGGCGCTGGCGCAGAATATTCGCCCGGGGACCTGGGAGGTTTCGACCTCGGGCATAAAGCCGTTCAGGCGGGCGTTACGCGGCGACCTTGTTTTAGAAGCCGGTGTGGAGGGGATTCGTGCGCCAGCTCCCTTTGTCCCGGTAGACCGTCGTCGATTGAATCTCGCGGGCCTGTACTTGATCGAACGCCCGTCGCCTTCGCAGACCAACCTGCTGCACCGCTCGCGCAGCGGCGAAATCGTGTCGACGCCGATCAAGGTCGACCACGACGGCCTGTTCTATGTCGAACGCTGGGCGCCGATGCAGGGCAAGCGTTTCAGCTACGAAAACACGTTGATCAGCGCCCTGGAGGTGGAGGTGGGACTAAAACCTGCGCCAGACATCACGAGGCTTTGATTTCGGCGATCTGACAGGCAAAAAAAACCCGCTGGCCAATCTGGCCCAGCGGGTTTCTTGTTCTAGCGGCCAGCGGATCAGAAATCCGCCAATTGCCAGACCTCATAAGCCGGTGTCTCGTAGGGATGACTCAGCTTCAACGCAGCAACTACCGCCACGATCAACGCATCGGCCACCACCAGCTCAACCTTCCATTCTGCAACCACCTCGACCTGGCCCACCTGCCCGATAAACGGCTGGCTGCCATCCATCGCGCGGAACTGGCCGCGGCCCAGCACTTGCCAGGCACAGTTGTCGTAGTTGCCGATGCGCCCGCCACCGGCCGCGAAGACGGCGCTTTTCACCGTCTCCACATGGCTGTCGGGCACAAAGAAGCTGAGCTTGTACACCGCCTTAGTTCACCCACACACGAGCGTTACGGAACATGCGCATCCACGCGCCGTCTTCGTTCCACTCTTCCGGGCGCCACGAGTTCTGCACGGCGCGGAACACCCGCTCCGGGTGCGGCATCATGATGGTCACGCGACCGTCGCGGCTGGTCAGCCCGGTGATCCCGCGCGGCGAGCCGTTCGGGTTGGCCGGGTAGCTTTCGGTGACCTTGCCGTGGTTGTCGACAAAACGCAGGGCCACGGTGCCGGACAGATCGGCTTCCAGCAACGCTTCCTCGCTTTCGAACTCGGCATGGCCTTCACCGTGGGCGATGGCAATCGGCATGCGCGAACCGGCCATGCCTTGCAGGAAGATCGAGTTCGATTCCTGCACCTGCACCATGGCCACACGGGCCTCGAACTGCTCGGAACGGTTACGCACAAAGTGCGGCCAGAACTCGCTGCCCGGGATCAGTTCGCTGAGGTTGGACATCATCTGGCAACCGTTGCACACACCCAGGGTGAAGCTGTCGTTGCGTTCAAAGAAGCCCTGGAACGCATCGCGCGCGCGGCTGTTGAACAGGGCCGATTTGGCCCAGCCTTCACCGGCACCCAATACGTCGCCGTAGGAGAAACCACCGCAGGCCACCAGGCCCTTGAACTCATTGAGGTCGACGCGACCGGCGAGGATATCGCTCATGTGCACGTCGATCGCATTGAAGCCTGCACGGTCGAACGCGGCCGCCATTTCGACCTGGCCGTTGACGCCCTGCTCACGCAGTACGGCAACCTGTGGCCGGATGCCTTTCTTGATGTACGGCGCGGCGATGTCCTGGTTGACGTCGAAGCTGAGCTTGGTGCTCAGGCCCGGGTTGTCTTCTTCCAGGATCACGTCGAACTCCTGCTCGGCACAGTCGACGTTATCGCGCAGGCGCTGGATCTGGTAGCTGGTCTCGGCCCACTGGCGTTGCAGCAGGCGGCGCTGGCCTTCAAACACGGTGTCGCCGTTGAAGACGATGTTGATCACGCCGTTGTTGATCGGCTGGCCAACCACCGCCACGCAGTCGCCCAGGCCAGCAGCGCTGAACTGTGCAAGCACGTCCGGGGTCGCGTCCTGGCGCACCTGGATCACCGCGCCCAGTTCTTCGTTGAACAGGATGGCGGCGATGTCAGCGGAAGTTTCCGCCAGACCGTCGAGGTTCAGGCTCAGGCCGCAATGACCGGCAAAGGCCATTTCCACGACGCTGGTCAGCAAACCACCGTCGGAACGGTCGTGGTAGGCCAGCAGGTGGCCGTCGGCGTTCAGGCCCTGGATCACGGCGAAGAAGGCTTTCAGGTCTTCGGCGTCATCGACGTCCGGCGCCTGTTTGCCAAGCTTGCCGTGGGTCTGGGCGAGGATCGAGGCGCCCATACGGTTCTGGCCACGGCCCAGGTCAACCAGAATCAGGTCGGTGGTGCCCTTGTCCATGCGCAGTTGCGGGGTCAGGGTCTGGCGGATGTCGGTGACCGGCGCAAAGCCGGTGACGATCAGCGACAGCGGCGAAGTGACGCTCTTGTCGGTGCCCTCATCGTTCCAACGAGTGGCCATGGACATGGAGTCCTTGCCCACCGGAATGGTGATTCCCAGTTCCGGGCACAGCTCCATGCCGACCGCCTTGACGGTGTCGTACAGGCGCGCATCTTCACCGGGGTGGCCGGCAGCAGACATCCAGTTGGCCGACAGCTTGATATCTGACAGCTTGCCAATGCGCGACGCGGCGATGTTGGTGATGGTTTCGCCAATGGCCATGCGGCCCGACGCCGGGGCGTCCAGCAGGGCCAGCGGCGTGCGCTCGCCCATGGCCATGGCTTCACCGGTGTACACGTCAAAGCTGGTGGCGGTCACGGCAACGTCAGCTACCGGCACCTGCCATGGGCCGACCATTTGGTCACGGGCCACCAGGCCGGTGATGGTGCGGTCGCCGATGGTGATCAGGAAGCTTTTGCTCGCCACGGCCGGGTGGTGCAGCACGCGCTCGATGCTGTCGGCCAGGTCGAGGCTGCTTGGGTCGAAATCATCGCCCAACTCGGCTTCACGTACCGCCGAGCGGTGCATGCGTGGAGCCTTGCCCAGCAGCACTTCCAGGGGCATGTCCACCGGGCTGTTGCCGAAGTGGCTGTCAGTGACGGTCAGTTGCGGCTCGGCGGTTGCTTCGCCGACGACCGCAAACGGGCAACGCTCGCGCTCGCAGATCGCCTGGAAGCGTTCGAAGTCCGCAGGCCCCACCGCCAACACGTAGCGTTCCTGGGATTCGTTGCTCCAGATCTCGTGCGGGGCCATGCCCGGCTCGTCGTTTGGAATGTTGCGCAGTTCGAAACGGCCGCCACGGTCGCCATCGTTGACCAGTTCCGGGAAGGCGTTGGACAGACCGCCGGCGCCGACGTCGTGGATGAAGCTGATGGGGTTCTTGTCACCCAACTGCCAGCAACGGTCGATGACTTCCTGGCAACGGCGTTCCATCTCAGGGTTTTCCCGTTGTACCGAAGCGAAGTCCAGGTCCGCCGAGCTGGTGCCGGTGGCCATGGAGGAAGCCGCGCCGCCGCCCAGGCCGATCAGCATGGCCGGGCCGCCGAGGACGATCAGCTTGGAGCCGACGAGAATCTCGCCCTTCTGCACGTGGTCTTCACGGATGTTGCCCATGCCGCCGGCCAACATGATCGGCTTGTGGTAACCGCGCACTTCATCGCCACGGGGGGTGGTGATGGACTGCTCGAAGGTACGGAAGTAACCGGTCAGGGCCGGACGCCCGAATTCGTTGTTGAACGCGGCGCCGCCCAGGGGGCCTTCGATCATGATGTCCAGCGCGGTGACGATGCGCTCAGGCTTGCCGTATGGCACTTCCCACGGCTGTTCGAAACCTGGGATCTGCAGGTTGGACACGGTAAAACCGGTCAGGCCGGCCTTGGGCTTGGCGCCACGACCGGTGGCACCTTCGTCGCGGATCTCGCCGCCCGAGCCGGTGGCTGCGCCCGGGAACGGGGCAATCGCGGTCGGGTGGTTGTGGGTCTCGACCTTCATCAGGATGTGCACCGGCTCCTGCACCGCGCCGTACTGGCGGGTCTGCGGGTCCGGGAAGAAACGGCCGGCGACAGAGCCGACGATCACCGAGGCGTTGTCCTTATAAGCCGACAGAACGCCTTCGCTGTGCATCACGTAGGTGTTCTTGATCATGCCGAACAGGCTTTTTTCCTGGCTCTGGCCGTCAATATCCCAACTGGCGTTGAAGATCTTGTGGCGGCAGTGCTCGGAGTTGGCCTGGGCGAACATCATCAGTTCGATGTCGTGGGGGTTGCGCTGCAAGCCGTTGAAGGCGTTGACCAGGTAGTCAATCTCGTCTTCGGCCAGGGCCAGGCCCAGCTCGGTGTTGGCCTTCTCGAGGGCGGCGCGGCCACCGCCGAGCACGTCAATCGCGGTCAGCGGCTTGGGCTCGGCGTGGCTGAACAGGCCGCCAGCCTGTTCCAGCTGGCTGACGATGATCTGGGTCATGCGGTCGTGCAGGCTGCTGGCGATCAGCTCGGCCTCGGCGTCGCTGAACTGGCCAGCCACGTAGAAGGCGATCCCGCGTTCCAGACGCTGGATTTTTTCCAGGCCACAGTTGCGGGCGATATCGCTGGCCTTGCTCGACCAGGGCGAGATGGTGCCGAACCGCGGCAGAACCAGGAACAAGCGGCCGGTCGGCTCTTGAACGGGAACGCTGGGGCCGTACTTCAGAAGGCGTGCCAGCACTTGCTGTTCGTCGGCGGTCAAAACGCCGTTAACGTCGGCGAAGTGAGCAAATTCAGCATACAAGCCTGTGACAGCTGGAACCTTCTGGCTCAGTTGCTCAAGGAGTTTGCTGTGGCGAAAGGCAGAAAGGGCAGGAGCGCCGCGCAGGATCAACATCTTCGGGACAGCCTCGGGAAGGGGGTGTGCTTTGAGGCCGTGCATTCTAGCGTAAACCTGCGCCAACGGCACCCGAAACGGCACCGCTGGCCGCTGCCGAACGTCAGTTGGCACCGATTGCACGGTATCGGGGCGTTTTCCAGGGCCGGCGGCGCAGTTATTTTAACCGTCACAATCGCGCCCCAGGCCACGTTTCTGCGGGCTGCAGCACAGTTTCGCGGGCGCTAGCAGACAACGCCGATGCTGTCGAGATATGGCGCCATGGGCCGTTTGCGTATACTGCGCAGATGTTCCCCCCAACTGCTTTGCGCCCGCGATGTGCCAAATGGCTCCTCGCCACCGGACTCTTCCTGATGCTCAGCGCCTGTGTTGATAAGCCCAGCACGCTCGAGCGAATCAAGGAGGATGGCGTATTGCGGGTGATCACCCGAAACAGTCCGGCCACCTATTTCCAGGACCGCAACGGCGAAACCGGTTTCGAATACGAACTGGTCAAGCGCTTTGCCGACGACCTGGGGGTCAAGCTTGAAATCGAGACTGCCGACAACCTCGACGACCTGTTCGGCCAGTTGGGCAAACCCAACGGCCCGGTATTGGCCGCTGCCGGCCTGGTCAGCAGCGAACAGCGTAAACAGCAGGTGCGCTTCTCCCATGCGTACCTGGAAGTGACCCCGCAGATCATTTACCGCAACGGCCAGTCCCGCCCCACCAACGCGGCCGACCTGGTGGGCAAGAAGATCATGGTGCTCAAGGGCAGCACCCACGCCGAGCAACTGGCCGAGCTGAAAAAGCAGAATCCTGCGATTGAGTACGAAGAGTCCGACGCCGTTGAAGTAGTCGACCTGCTGCGCATGGTCGATGAAGGGCAGATCGACCTGACCCTGGTCGACTCCAATGAAGTGGCGATGAACCAGGTGTACTTCCCCAACGTGCGGGTGGCCTTCGACCTGGGCGACGCCAGCAACCAGAGCTGGGCCGTGGCAGCCGGGGAAGACAACAGCCTGCTCAACGAGGTCAACAGCTACCTCGACAAGGTCGAGAAGAACGGCACCCTGCAGCGCCTCAAGGATCGTTATTACGGGCATGTCGATGTGCTGGGCTACGTGGGCGCCTACACCTTTGCCCAGCACTTGCAGCAGCGCCTGCCCAAGTACGAGAAGTTTTTCAAGACCTCGGCCAAGGAAGAAAAGGTCGATTGGCGGCTGTTGGCGGCCATTGGTTATCAGGAGTCATTGTGGCAGCCGGCGGTCACCTCCAAGACCGGCGTGCGTGGCCTGATGATGCTGACCCAGAACACCGCCCAGGCCATGGGCGTATCCAACCGCCTCGACGCCCGGCAGAGCATCAAGGGTGGCGCCAAGTACCTGGCGATGATCAAGAGCGAACTGGACGACAAGATTCTCGAACCTGATCGCACCTGGTTTGCCCTGGCGGCCTACAACGTCGGCGGCGGTCACCTGGATGACGCGCGCAAGCTGGCGCAAAAGGAAGGCCTGAACCCGAACAAATGGCTGGACGTGAAGAAAATGCTGCCGCGCCTGTCGCAGAAGCAGTGGTACAGCAAGACCCGCTACGGCTACGCCCGGGGCGGTGAGCCGGTGCACTTCGTGGCCAACATCCGCCGTTACTACGACATCCTGACCTGGGTGACCCAGCCACAGCTGGAGGGCAACCAGGTGGTGGAAGGCAATCTGCATGTGCCGGGCGTGGACAAGACCAAGCCGCCGCAAGATACCCCCCAACTCTGACCCCTGGGAACGACCAGACACCACAAAACCCAATGTGGGAGCGGGCTTGCCCGCGATCGCGGTGGGTCAGTTGATGAGTATTTGACTGACCCACCGCTATCGCGGGCAAGCCCGCTCCCACATTGGGTTTTGTGGTGTTCTACAGGCCGGTGATCAGATGTACTACCCCACCCGCCAGTACCATCACCGCCGTGATACCCGCCGCCTTCAGCGCCGCCTCGTCCACCCGCGCCGGGTCCTGTAGCTGCACGCGGATCCGGGTCAATGCCACGCGCTGCTGTGACTTGAGATTACTCGCCCCACCCAACGCACTCAGCACCTCAGGCGCCAGCATCGCATCAGCCGCCGGCTCGGCAACCACCGTTTCTGCCACCAGGTCCGGGGTCAGGGCTTTCCAGAACGCCTGCTGCAATTTCTCGAACATATTCAGTTCTCCACAACCAGTGAGGTTTCCACAGTCGCCGCGTGGTACTGGCTCAAGGCCTCGCGCACCTGGGCGGCTTCTTCCAGGTTTAACACCTGGTGGGCGATCAGTTGGCAGTCCGCCAGGTCCAGCTCACGCACCGTGGCCTTGATGCTCGGGATCAGCGGTACGCTGACGGACAACTCGTCCACCCCCAGCCCGATCAGCATCGGCACCGCCAGCGTTTCGGACGCCAGCGCGCCACACACCCCCACCCACTTGCCGTGGGCATGGGCGGCCTTGACCGTGGTGGCGATCAGGCGCAGCACCGCCGGGTGAAAGCTGTCGGCCTGGCTGGCCAGGCGCGGGTGGTCGCGGTCCATGGCCAGGGTGTATTGGGTCAGGTCATTGGTGCCGATCGAGAAAAAATCCACATGGGGCGCGAACACATCCGCCATCAACGCGGCTGACGGCACCTCGATCATGATCCCCAGTTTCGGCAGTTCAGTGAGCCCCAGGGCCGCCGCTTCCTCTTCGAGGATCTGGCGGGCCTGGCGCAGCTCCGACAGCAGGCTGACCATCGGCAACATGATGTGCAACCGGGCCAAGCCCGCGCTGGCGAGGATTGCCCGCAACTGCTCGCGCAACAGCTCAGGACGCTCCAGGCACAGGCGAATGCCACGCAGGCCAAGAAAGGGGTTGCTCTCGCTGTCCATCGGCACGTAGGCCAAAGGCTTGTCACCGCCCACATCGAGGGTGCGCACCACCAGGTTGCGCTCGGTGCCCAGGGCACCGGCAATGGCGCTGTAGGTCTGGGCCTGTTCCTGCGGGCTCGGCGCACGGTTGCGGTCCAGGTAGAGAAACTCCGAGCGCAACAGCCCGACACCCTCAGCCCCCAAGACCAGGGCTTGCTGCACTTCTTGCAGCGAAGCGACGTTGGCTGTCACCTCGACATGATGACCATCGCGCGTGGTAGCCGCCAAGGCGGCCTGTTGCACATCGCGCTGGTGACGCAACACCTGTTGCGCGCGCACGGCCCGCAGCCGCTCGATTACCGTCGGGTCCGGGTCCAGGTGCAGTTCGCCTTTATCGGCGTCCAGCAACACTTGCTTGCCCTCGGGCAAGTCCAGGACCTGGGCTGGCACCCCGCACATCGCTGGCAAGCCCAAAGCACGCGCAAGGATGGCGACATGGCTGGTGGCGCCGCCGGCAACGGTGATAAATCCCAACACCTTGCGCGGGTCGAGGCTGGCGGTTTGCGAGGGTGTCAGTTGCTCGGCAATCAGGATTGCCTGCTCCGGCAACTCCCAGGCGCCGTCCTGCACCCCGAGGATCAGCTTGAGCACACGCTGGCCAACATCCGCCATATCGGCGGCGCGTTCGGCCAGCAGGGAGCTGCCGGATTGCTCGAACAGCCCGGCGGTGGCGAGTGTGGCGCTGTTCCAGGCAAAGGCGGCGCTCTTGCCTTGGGCGAGCAGGCCTTGGGCTTGTTCAAGCAGGGTCGGGTCTTCGAGCAATTGCTGATGGGCGCGGAAAATCTCTGCCTGGGCACTGCCACCGGCCTTGTCCTGCAACACTTGCAGCGCTTGGGTTGCAGCGCGCAAGCCACGTGCCAGGGCGGCATGCTCCAGCGTCTCGCCAGCCCCCTGCTCAGGCACATTCAGCTCGGGCTCAGCCACCTGCACCACCTGACCAAACGCCGAACCCGGCGATGCACATACGCCACGCAGCACGCTTGCCGATGACAGCGGCGCAACTGGCTCAACCACCTCGGCCACCAGCGCAACGGTTTCGCCACAGCCTTCTGTCAACAGCGTAACCAACGCCTGGATCGCCGCCGCGGCATCCTCCCCCGCCGCGCTCACTTGCAGGATATCGCCCCGTACCGTTTGCAAGCCCATGATCGCCACCAGGGACTTGGCGTTGGCGCTCTGGGTTTGCTTGTGCAGGCAGATGCTCGCCTTAAAAGCCTTGGCCGCCTGGGCCAGCACCGCCGCCGGGCGGGCATGCAAACCGTTGGCGTTGGGCAGCTTCAGGGGCTTGGAGAACAGTGCGTCACCCTCCTCCTCGTCATCGTTGGCGGCGCGTATTACCGGCGTCACACGCAACAACGGTTGCCCGGTTTCCACCAACCCCGCGCCCGCCGCCAGCAGCACAAATGGCTCACCGCTGACCACCAGCATCAGGGTCAGCAAGCTACGGGCATTGAGCGCGATAAAGTCGCCATCGAATTCGATCAAAGGCTGGCCCGCCTCAACCCGCTGGCCTTCCTCGACCAGCCGGGTGAAGCCCTTGCCCGCCAGGTTCACGGTGTCCAGGCCGATATGCATCAGCACTTGCACGCCCTGGTCGTCGGTGACGCTGACCGCATGCCCACTGTCCTGGATATTGCTGATCACCCCGGCCAGCGGCGCGCAGAGGGTCTGCGAGGTGGGATCGATACACACGCCGTCGCCAATCAGGCGGCTGGAGAACACCGGATCCGGCACCTGGTCCAGGGGCAACAGCACACCCGCCAGGGGCGCCAGCAGTTCCAGGGGTTGAGTTGTGGTCATGACATCACCTGCTGTTTGGTTCTGTAAAAAACATGGGCCGAGTACACGTCCCGGGGTGAAATGGGCCCCTGTGGGAGCTGGCTTGCCTGCGATTGCATCAACGCGGTCTCATTGGAATACCGAGCCGCCTGTATCGCGGGCAAGCCCGGCTCCCACATAAAGCCGGTGTTTATTTCCACCAGTATTCGACCTGCACACCGAAGTTGGAACCGTGGCGCGCGGTGCCATAGGAGCCGGTGTCGGACAACGCCGAACCCGCCGCCAGTTCATTGGCCGCGCGCTTGGCTGCTTGGTTCCAGGTGGCATAGGTGTAGTACAAACGCACCTCCGGCCGCGCCCAGAAATCCGGGCCCTTGGGCGACCAGGTCGGGGCGAAGGTGAACTTGCTGAGTTTGCGCGTGCCGCCGCTGGCGTCGACCTGATCGTGGCCCAGTTCGGTGACCAGCTTGAACTGTTCGCTGATGGCATACGCCGGGCGCACACCGACAGACATCCAGGTCTGGTCCTGGCTGCCGGGGCGCACGTCTTTCTGGTACACCGCCTCCACCTGGCCGCCAAAACGCGGGGTCACTTGCCAGTCAAAAAACTCCACCGCGCGGTAGCTTTTGCTACTGCGCTCCAGAGCTGTATTCCCGGTGTAGCCCAGGCCGGTGCCCGGCCCTTCGCCGTACTGCAGGGCGAACTTGTTCTTGCCACCGAGGAACGCGGCCTGCACATGCTGCGCAGTGAGGGCCCAGCCGCTGTGGGTGTCGCGCCCGCCCGCCTGTTCGATATAGCTCAGGCCCAGTTCCAGTTCGCCGCCGGGGTTGGTCTTGAAGCCTGCGACGTTGAAGTCGTGACGGGTGGCGTATTGCTTCTGGTACAGGTTGTCCTTGCGCGACAGGGCGTAGCTGTACTTCAGATCGCCGATCAGCACGTCCTCGATGCCGCCGCCGGTGGCGCTCTGGTTCCAGTAGTAGAAGTCGGAAATATGGATGTCGTTACGTTTGTAGTAGCGCCGACCGGCCCACAGTGAGCCGCCGTTGAGGCTGGGCATGTTCGACCATTGCGCATACATCTGTGGCATGCGCGCCGAGCCGTTGTTTTCGCCCTGGAACTTCAGTTCGCGGTCGTATTTGTTATACAGCGAGGCCATGGCATCCACGCTCAGCACCGAACCGTCGTCCAGGGTGAACAGGTCCTGGCGCAATTCCAGCTCGGCATATTGCTCGCATTCGTTACCCAGGCGGTACTTGGATTGAGCGCCCGGCAGTTGGAAACATTGCTGCGGGCCGCTGCCGGTCGAGGTGCCGGCGCCGCTACGCAGGTAGCCGGCAAATTCCAGGGCGTGGGCCGCCAGGGGCAGGGTCAGGCAGGATGCGACGAGGCCCAGCTTTATTGTTGTTTTCATGAAGCGCTCCATTATTTTTTTTATTTTTTCCCTGTCGGAGCCGGCAAACCGGCTCCTGAAAAGGGGATGTTTCAGTCGGTCAGGTGCAGCACAAAAGACTCGTAAGGACGCAAGATGAGCGTGTCGGTGCGCACCGGGCAGTCGGGGTAGTTGCTGATCAGCAGGCGTTGCGCGCTCGTCGCGCTAATCACGCTGTGAGGCAGTTGGATTTCGCAGGGCTGGCCGTAGAAGTTGTTCAGCACCAGCAGGCGTTCGCCATGGCCTTCGCGCAGGTACGCCCAGACCTTGTCGTGGTCCTGTAGCAGTTGGCGGTAAACCCCCTCCTGGATCAGCGGCTCAAGGCGCCGCAAAACGATCAAGGCCCGGTAGTGATGCAGCACCGAATCCGGGTCATCCAGCTGGCTCTGGACATTGATCTGCGCCGCATTGGCCGGGATGCCGATCCACGGTTCAGCGCGGCTGAAACCGGCATTGGCCTGGCTGTTCCACTGCATCGGCGTGCGCCCGTTGTCACGGGACTTCTGCATGATCGCGGCCATGCTCGAGGCCTCGGACTCACCGGCATCGCGCTTGAGGCGGTAGATGTTCAGGGTCTCGACATCACGGTACTGCTCGATGCTGTCAAAGCCCGGATTGGTCATGCCCAGCTCTTCGCCCTGGTACACAAACGGCGTGCCCTGCAGGAAGTGCAAAGCGGTGGCGAGCATCTTGGCCGAGACCACGCGGTGCTCGCCGTCATCGCCAAATCGCGAGACCACCCGCGGCTGGTCGTGGTTACACCAGAACAGCGCGTTCCAGCCGCCACCGGCCTGCATGCCCATTTGCCAATCGGAAAGGATCTGCTTGAGCTGCAGGAAATCGAAGTCGGCGCGCACCCACTTTTGCAGGTTGGGGTAATCGACTTTCAAGTGATGAAAGTTGAAGGTCATCGACAGTTCTTTCGACTCAGGGCCAGAGTAGCGAATGCAATGTTCGAGACTGGTGGAGGACATCTCGCCGACGTTGATCAGCGCGTGGCCCTCGAACACTTCGCGGTGCATTTCCTGCAGGTAGGCATGCACGTTCGGGCCGTCGGTGTAGAAGCGCCGGCCGTCGCTGTTGTCTTCGGGGAAATCCGCCGGCTTGGAGATCAGGTTGATCACGTCCAGACGGAAGCCGCCCACGCCCTTGTCACGCCAAAAGCGCATGAGTTTGTAGACCTCGGCGCGCACCTTGGGGTTGTCCCAATTGAGGTCGGCCTGGGTGTGGTCGAACAGGTGCAGGAAATACTGGCCGGTCTGCGCCTCGTATTCCCAGGCCGAACCGCCGAACTTGGATTGCCAGTTGTTCGGCTGGTCGCGCCAGATGTAGAAGTCGCGGTACGGGTTGTCGAGGCTGCTGCGTGCCTGCTGGAACCACTCGTGCTCGATGGAGGTGTGGTTGACCACAATATCAAGCATCAGCTTGATGCCGCGCTTGGCTGCTTCGCTGATCAGCAGGTCGCAGTCGGCCATAGTCCCGTAGCTGGGGTCGATGGCGTAGTAGTCGCTGATGTCGTAGCCGTTGTCGCGCTGGGGCGAGCGCAGGAACGGGGTGATCCACAGGTAATCGACGCCCAGCCACTGGAGGTAGTCGAGCTTGTCCACGATGCCCAGCAGGTCACCGGTGGTGTTACCCGCGTGGCTGTGGAAGCTTTTGGGGTAGATCTGGTAGATCACCGAGTGTTGCCAGTCTTGCATGGTGGGTTCCTTCAATTGAGTGGTGTAGCGGCCTTGCGGGCCTCATCGCGGGCAAGCCCGGCTCCCACAGTTGAAATGCATTCCTCTGTGGGAGCTGGCTTGCCTGCGATAGCGATCTATCAGGCGACGCGATAACCCGGCCGCACAATTTTCATGCTTAACCCACAGGTCAAAACAAACGGCACCACAATCGCGACGGCCATGCCGATGACAAAGCTTGGGATGTATTGCGGGATGATCGAGATGAATCCGGGCAAGCCGCCAACCCCGATGGCCGAGGCCTGGACCTTGTTCAGCGAGAGGAAAATGCTGCCCAGGGCCGAACCCAGCAACGCGGCATAGAACGGAAACTTGAAGCGCAGGTTGACCCCGAACATCGCCGGCTCCGTGATGCCGAAGTAGGCGGAAATCGCCGAGGTCGAGGCCATGCTTTTGTCTCGCGCATTGCGGCTCATGTAGAACACGCCGAGGGCCGCACTGCCCTGGGCCAGGTTGGACATGACGATCATCGGCCAGATAAACGTGCCACCCTGGGTCGAGATCAGTTGCAGGTCCACGGCAAGGAACATGTGGTGCATGCCGGTAATCACCAGCGGCGCATACAGCAGGCCGAAAATCGCCCCGCCCACCATTGGCGCCAGGTCAAACAGGGTGACCACGCCTTCGGTGATCAGGATGCCGAGGTGCCGGGTGACCGGGCCGATGATCGCCAGGGCCAGCACGCCGGTGACAACGATGGTGGTGATCGGCACGACAAGCAATTGAATGGCATTCGGCACCCGCGCCCGCAGCCATTTTTCAATTACGCTCATGACGTAGGCGGCCATCAGGATCGGCAGGATCTGGCCTTGATAGCCAACCTTCTCGATCTGGAACCAGCCCAGAATGTCGAAGTACGGCAGGCTCTGGCCGTCGAGCCCGGCCACCGCCTTGCCGTAGTTCCAGGCATTGAGCAGGTCCGGGTGGACTAGCATCAGGCCGAGCACGATGCCGAGGATTTCACTGCCACCAAAACGCTTGGCCGCCGACCAGCCCACCAGCGCCGGCAGGAACACAAACGAGGTGTTGGCCATCAGGTTGATCAGGCTCCACAGGCCATCCAGGTTCGGATAGGCCTCCAGCAACGTCTGGCCCTCGATGAACATGCCCTTGGCGCCCATCAGGTTGTTGATGCCCATTAGCAGGCCGGCAATGATCAGCGCCGGCAGGATGGGCATGAACACATCGGAGAACACCCGCACCAGGCGCTGCATGGCGTTGGTCTTGTCGGCGCCCTTTTTCTTCACGTCGGCGATGGTGGCGGCGGCCAGGCCGGTCTGTTCGCGCAGGGCGGCGTAGACCTTTTCTACTTCGCCGGGGCCGATGACGATCTGGAACAGCCCGCCGGTGAAGAACGAGCCCTTGACCAGGTCGACCTGGTTCAACGCACTGGCGTTGACCAAGCTCGGGTCCTTGAGCGCCAGGCGCAGGCGCGTCACGCAGTGGGCCGCTTGCTCAAGGTTATCGCTGCCGCCGAGGTTCAGGAGAATCTCGCGGGCAATGTTGGAATAGTCGTGGCTCATGCTTGGTCTTCCACTTTAGATTCTTGTTATTGGCAGCACGCCGAGGGCAAAAGTACTCGTCTGTACGAGTTAAAGCAACAACTCGTCTGTACGAGTTGTAAAAATATTCGCCCAGCGCTTTCCAAGGGTCCAATGGACAAAGCCCACCTGTGCCACTAAGGTTCCTGCCTTGAACGCAAACGCGGCACAGAGCCCTCTCCATGAGTAAATACAACCAGATCTACACCGATCTGCTTGCCAGCATCACCACCGAACGCCTGCAACGCGGCACGCGCCTGCCTTCTGAAACCGAATTGATGCAGACCTACCAGGCCAGCCGCGGCACCGTGCGCCGGGCCATCGAGCAGTTGCAGGAGCGCGGGTTTGCGCAAAAAATCCACGGCAAGGGCACCTTCGTGCTGTCGCCCAACCCGATTGAGTTTCAACTGGGCGGCATCGTCAGCTTCCACGAAACCCACGCCGACCTGGGCGATGACGTACGCACCGAAGTGGTTGAGTTCACCCAACTCCCGCTGGAAGGTTCGCTGCTGCAACACATCGAGGCCGACCCCGGCACCCTGATCACCCGCATCAAGCGCGTGCGGCGCATTGGCGGCAAACGGGTGATCCTCGATATCAACCACTTCGTTGCCGAGCTGATCCCGGGCTTGGACCAGACGATTGCCGAACAGTCGATCTACGCCTTCATCGAACAAACCCTGCACCTGCAGATCAGCTACGCCCAGCGCACCATCGAAGCCCTGCCCCGCAGCAAGGACGACCAGGCGCACCTGGACCTCGACGGCCAGAGCCATGTGATCGTGGTGAGCAACCAGACGTTTTTGCAGGATGGGCGCCAGTTCGAGTACACCGAGTCGCGGCATACCCTGGATAAGTTCTACTTCTCCGATATCGCCCGGCGTTAATTATCTACCCACACCCACTCTGAAGCGCTTGGCATGCTCGCCTCCCCCCCTCAAGGAGAGCAGCATGCCACTTGCCGACACATCCCCCGCCGCCCAGCAACAACTTCGCGCCCTGGCCCCCGTGGTACTGGATGCCTGCCCGAACATGCAGGCGATGGCCATCGAGGCCGCCGGTGAAATCCTCACGAAACATGGCCTGGCGCACCTGGATCCCGATCAGGTGTACTGGCACCGCTTCAACCGCGGCACCGGTGATCCGGCGACCTTTACCGGCTGGAGCCATAACGAAAAACCCCAGGCGTCGATGACCCTGACGCAGTTGGTCATGCACCGCTTCGAGGTGCATGACCAGGATAATGCCGACCTGCTCGACGGCGATGGCGGCTTCTACAGCGAGGGTGCCCAGGTGCGAGTGTTCGATCAGCACAACGAAGTGCAGCTGTCCGCCAGCGCCGTGCTCCATGATTTCTGGGCGATCAATTTCAGCGATCGCTACACCACGCGCGTGGAGCAATTCTGGAGTACCCACCACCACCATTTCCGCACCCTGGCCAAGGTCAATTGCCTGGCCCAGGCCCTGCAAGCGCGACAGGCCGGGCACCTCGACGAGGAGCAGTTGCAGAAGGTGATCAAGGCCCTTGCCGGCAACCTGGGCTGGCCGCCGACCCTGCCCGACCTGCAAGCCGAGGCAACCCCGGCAAGCGGGCTACGCGTGGCGGCACTGGATATTGGCGGGCATATCGCCACGGACATCCTGCGTATTGTCGATGGCGATGGTCGGCAAATCCTCTACGTGCCCGGCGAGGCCCAGGCCTTCCACTGCCTTGAGACGCCTGCCGACCTGCATTTCTGGCTGTTGAACCAGACCAACCGCGCCGATAACCGCGAGCGTTTCATGGCCCATTTCCCCTTGTCGGCCCAGGTCCAGCAGGACGACACCGACGCCGTGACCTGGAAGCAAATGCTGCTGACGCCCGTGCTGATCTACCGCACCGCCCAGGCCGTGGCCGGCACCCTGCCGCCAGACTGGGTGGACAAAGGCCTGTACCACCAACTCGACCAGCTGTTTATCGACTGGGGCACGTGGGACCACCACCTGATCAATCAAGCCGACCAGCCCCTCGACGGCGACGCCTTTACCTGGCTCGCACAGTCGAGCCGTGCGCGCATGGACAACGATGCGCAGTTCTCCCTGCAGAGCAACGGCGACCTGCGCAAGAAGCTGTGGATCGGCTACCTGGCCGCCTTTGGCAAGACCTTCGGACCAATGGCCGTGGCAGGCTGGCCGGTGGCCCTGGTGGTGATGGGCGCCAGCGTGGCCAGTCTGGGCCTGAATATCGACCAGGCAATCAATGGCAAAACCCCGGCCGAACGCCGCGCGGGAGCGCTGGGCGCGGTCCTCAGTGCTATCGATGCGGTGTTCAACCTGACGCTGCTGAAGGCCGACGGCGTCATGCCGCAGATCGCCGAAACAGTCGATACCGTGGCGATTGAACACACTACGCCCGCCGTTATACCCATGTCGCCAGAACCGACCGTACCTGCCAGCTACCAAAGCAACCTGATCCTGGAAGGTGAAACCCTCAACACCGCACCCGGCAAGTTTCACCAGGTCTATACCCTCAAAACCTCCAGCGGCATGCCGCAGCACGCCATTATGCTCAACGATGAAGCCTATTACGTACGCTACGAGGCCGACCCCAACGGCCACGGTTTCTGGGCGATCGTCGACCCAAGTAACCCCCATGGCTTTTCCGGCTCGCTGCCAGTGCGCCTGAACGAACTCAACGAATGGGAACCCGTCAGCGCCAGCAAAGGGTTGAAAGGCGGTGGCGGCAACTCCAGCAAGGCCGCACACACGCCAGCGCCCTCCCCTAGCGAGGAACCGGTGACTGCCCCCGTCAACCCGCTGCGCCGGGTCACTACCCCCTTCGACACCCCGCCCTCGACCCGCACGCACATAAGAAAGTGGGTACTGGGCCTGCCTGAAACCCATGTTCAAAGCCGCTTCGGGCGCATCGACCGCTTCACGTATTACTTCGGCGTCACTCACGACAAACTGCTGCAAACGGCGAAAGACTTCTTTACCGAACTGCCCTGGACCCGACTTCCAGCGCGCCCGGACATCCCCGCGTTCGAGCCCACTACGCCCTTTGCCGAAATCATCGAGCGCCTGCCCGAAGACATACCCGGATACGTCATCGGTGAAACCCTGGACCGCATCGCCAGCACCCGCCTGGTGATCGACAACCTGCCCCTCTTCGCGCGCAAAGGTGTGAAGACCCTATATCTGCGCCGCCTGCTCAACGATTTTGTCCAGGATGACTTGAACCTCTATTCGCGCACCGGGGTGATGTCCGAAGACCTGGAAAGCTACCTGAACCGGCTGGGCACCGACCCGGCAGGCCAGTACAACGAGCTGGAGTTGGTCAAGACTGCCAGGGCCAATGGCATCCGCGTGCAGGCTCTGGACTGCGTCGCCCACTACAAGTACCCCAATCCCACCGCCAACCTTTCAGAGCAAGCGATGAGTAACTACCTCGCCCATACCATTATCCAGGCCGACCAGACCCTCAATGGCGGCGGCAAGTGGCTGGTGCTCACTGGCGCGCGAAACATCAATACCTTCAATGGCTTTGCCGGTATCAGTGAACTGCACGGCGGCATCGGACTGCGGGTCGAGGAGGTGCTTCCCGGGCAAGGCAGCGACATACGCATTGACCCCGGCATCGACATCGACCGCGACAGTGCACCTGCCCACGAACACGTCGGAGACAGCTTCGACACCTTGCATGCCGACCTGCGGGTGCAAGTGGAGGCCCCGCTGGTGCACAGGACCCTGGAGCAAAACCAGCGGCTGCTGTTTCGCAAGGGCATGTACCTGATCGATGCAAGCCAGGGCCGCTATACCCTGCTGCATCACAGCCGCGCCATGAGCGTCGTCCGCACCCCCATCAACCGATTGGCCGATGGTAGTTTCTCCATCGACCGGCCGGCCTGGCCCGGGGTACATAACGTGCACTTCGCGACCCTGGAAAAGCTGTCCAGCGCCCTCACCAATATGGGCTTGAACCTGCAATGCCGGCTGCCCGCTTGACGCCCCCGCGCGCGCCAGGCAGTAAAACGCCTGCCGCGCGGGGCGCCCATGACAAGCCGAGGCCAAACGTTGTTTAATCGGCGTTTGACAACGCTCAGGCGAGGACCGGGACAGCACCGTGAACATTCCAGAAAAGTGGCGTGAACAGTTCCCCCTCGCACTCATCGAACAACAGGCCATCGGCGAGTCCCGGGCTGACGTGTTTCGACTGCGCAGGGACAACGGCCCAGACCTGTTCCTGAAAGCCGAGCCCCTGGTCGAACACGCCGAGCTTGCCGACGAAATCGAACGCCTGCACTGGCTGCAGCAACAGGGCCTGCCAGCGCCAGTGGTACTGGACCAAGTGCAGGAAAACCATCACCACTGGCTGCTGATGAGCGCCATGCCGGGACAGGACCTGGCCAGCAGCAGCGCGCTTTCTGCCGCGCAGATCATCGACGTCCTGGCCACCGCCTTGCGCACATTGCACCAGGTACCCGTGGCGCAATGCCCCTTCGATCACAACCTGGAACAGCGCATCACCGTCGCCCGGGAACACGTCGACGCCGGGCTGATTGATGGGACGGACTTCGACGATGAGCGACTGGGACGCAGCGTCCGCGATGTGTTTGCCGAACTCCTCGCGACACGGCCCGCCACCCACGACCTGGTGGTGACGCACGGCGATGCGTGCCTGCCAAACTTCATGGCAGCGGGCGGTCACTTCAGTGGTTTTATTGACTGCGGTCGCCTTGGAGTCAGCGACCGCTATCAAGACCTGGCCCTGGCGGCACGCAGCGTCGAACGCAACCTGGGGCGGGAATGGGTAAGGCCCTTCTTTGAGCTGTATGGTGTGGAGCCTGATGAGCAGCGAATGGCTTTTTACTGCTTGTTGGATGAATTTTTCTAATGACTCCTGAGCAGCCCTCGACACTACCTCGACAAGCTCGCTGATACGACGCATCCGATATCTGAGTCAAACCATGAGGAAGAACGCCATGCTCATCAAGAGCCTGTTGCTGAGTTTTTGCGCTGTGTTATTGGTTGGCTGCACGGGCAGGGGCTTTCAACCTCCGCCGCCGGAATTTACCAATTGGAAGAAAATCGGGGTGTCTGAAGAAGGCGTCAAGAGTGCTATGACCGCCTGCGGCTATACCAACCTGATAGGGACGGGGGACAGGACGCCGATTGACCAGGTACTCACGCGGTTTTATTGCATGAAAGACGCCGGTTTCAAGCGCACAGATAACATTGACCTGTGCAAGGAAGGCCGCATCGGCGAATCACCGGTGTGCGAAGGCCGCCGGTAATCCATTGGGGGGTTGGTGGTAGTAGCGCTGGGCAGTCGCGCCTTCTCGACCGCCATCACCGGGGAACCTGGCGAGCCCTAATACCAGTCAGTTAAGCGGATTCTGCTTTCTGTAGGAGCGAGCTTGCTCGCGAAGGACGTCAACGATAACGCGTGTTTGCTAGGTAAACGCGGCGCTCTCAAGTTCTTCGCGAGCAAGCTCGCTCCTACAAAAAGGCTTAACTGACGGGCATTATGGCGAGCCCCAAAAAGCCAAAAGCCCGCAATTAAGCGGGCTTGAGGGTACTTTTTGCTAGGGGGTGCCGGTCAGTGCCGGACGCCCAATCATTCCCACTCAATCGTCGCCGGCGGCTTGCTCGACACGTCATACGTCACGCGCGAGATGCCTTCGATTTCATTGATGATACGGCCGCTGACAGTCTCCAGCAGTTCGTACGGCAGGTGTGCCCAGCGGGCGGTCATGAAGTCGATGGTTTCTACGGCACGCAGGGCCACGACCCAGGCGTAGCGACGGCCATCGCCAACCACGCCAACCGATTTCACCGGCTGGAACACGACGAAGGCCTGGCTGACTTTGTGGTACCAGTCGGCCTTGCGCAGTTCTTCGATGAAGATGTGGTCGGCGCGACGCAGCAGGTCGGCGTATTCCTTCTTCACTTCACCGAGGATGCGCACGCCCAGGCCCGGGCCCGGGAATGGGTGGCGGTAGACCATGTCGTACGGCAGGCCCAGTTCCAGGCCCAGGCGACGGACTTCGTCCTTGAACAGTTCGCGCAGCGGTTCTACCAGCTTGAGGTTCATTTCCTCAGGCAGGCCACCCACGTTGTGGTGGGACTTGATCACGTGGGCCTTGCCGCTCTTGGCGCCGGCCGACTCGATCACGTCGGGGTAGATGGTGCCCTGGGCGAGGTACTTGATGTTGTCCAGTTTGTTGGACTGGGCATCGAAGACGTCGATGAAGGTGCGGCCGATGATCTTGCGCTTCTTCTCCGGGTCGGACTCGCCGGCCAGGTTGTTCAAGAACTGATCTTCGGCGTTGGCGCGGATCACCTTAACGCCCATGTTCTCGGCGAACATGGCCATCACTTGCTCGCCTTCGTGCAGGCGCAGCAGGCCGTTGTCGACGAACACGCAGGTCAGTTGGTCGCCGATAGCCTTGTGCAGCAGCGCAGCAACCACGGAGGAGTCAACGCCGCCGGACAGGCCGAGCAGGACGTTGTCGGTACCGACCTGGGCGCGCACGTTGGCGATGGCGTCTTCAGCAATTTTAGACGGGGTCCACAGGGCTTCACACTCGCAGATGTCGAGGATGAAGCGCGACAGGATGCGCCCGCCTTGCTTGGTGTGAGTCACTTCCGGGTGGAACTGCACGCCGTAGTAACGACGCTCGTCGCTGAACATGCCGGCGATCGGGCAGCTCGGGGTGCTGGCCAGGATGTGGAAGTCTTCCGGCATCCGGGTGACCTTGTCACCGTGGCTCATCCAGACATCGAGGCCGAACAGGCCGTCGGCGTCGACGTGGTCTTCGATGCCGTCCAGCAGGCGGCTCTTGCCGACCACGTCGACACGGGCATAACCGAATTCACGCAGCTCGGAACCTTCAACCTTGCCGCCCAGTTGCTCGGCCATGGTCTGCATGCCGTAGCAGATACCAAATACCGGCACGCCCAGGTCGAATACCGCTTGTGGGCAGCGCGGGCTGTTGGCTTCGTGCACGGACTCGGGGCCACCGGCGAGGATGACGCCTTTAGGGGCGAATTCGCGGATCGCTTCGTCATCCATGTCGAACGGATGCAGTTCGCAGTACACGCCGATTTCACGCACGCGGCGGGCGATCAGCTGGGTGTACTGGGAACCGAAGTCGAGGATCAGGATGCGGTGGGCGTGAATGTCGAGGGCCATGAAGTCAGTCTCGTCTAATGAATCAGAAACAACTCGGGGCTGAAAGAACAGCCCCGGTTACTTAACGTTTTGCTGGAAGCCTCAACCTACGCGGTAGTTTGGCGCTTCCTTGGTGATCTGCACGTCGTGGACATGGGATTCAGCCATGCCGGCGCCGGTGATCCGTACGAACTCTGGCTTGGTGCGCATTTCTTCGATGTCGGCGCTGCCGGTGTAGCCCATCGAGGAACGCAGGCCGCCCATCAGTTGATGGATGATGGCGCTCAGGGTCCCTTTGTACGGCACACGGCCTTCGATGCCTTCCGGTACGAGCTTCTCGGCGCCTGCCGAGGAGTCCTGGAAGTAGCGGTCGGAAGAGCCTTGCGCCTGGGACATGGCGCCCAGCGAACCCATGCCACGGTAAGCCTTGTAGGAACGGCCCTGGAACAGTTCGATCTCGCCTGGCGCTTCTTCAGTGCCGGCAAACATCGAGCCCATCATCACGCAGGAAGCACCGGCCACGATGGCCTTGGACAGGTCACCGGAGAAACGGATGCCGCCGTCGGCGATCAACGGTACGCCAGTGCCTTCGAGGGCAGCGGCAACATTGGCGATGGCGCTGATTTGCGGCACGCCCACACCGGCGACGATCCGCGTGGTGCAGATTGAGCCAGGGCCGATACCGACCTTGACGGCGTCAGCGCCGGCTTCGGCCAGGGCCTTGGCGGCAGCGCCGGTGGCGATGTTGCCGCCGATCACCTGTACGTCAGGGAAGTTCTGCTTGACCCAGCGCACGCGGTCGATCACGCCTTTGGAGTGACCGTGGGCGGTGTCGACCACCACCACGTCAACCCCGGCAGCGACCAGGGCCGAAACGCGGTCGCCGGTGTCTTTACCGGTACCAACGGCGGCGCCAACGCGCAGACGACCTTGGTCATCCTTGCTGGCCAGCGGGTAAGCCTTGGCTTTTTCGATGTCGTTGACGGTCATCATGCCTTTGAGGGCGAATTTGTCGTCGACGATCAGCACGCGCTCGATGCGGTGCTTGTGCAGCAGTTCACGCACATCGTTCTTGTCGGCGCCTTCCTTGACAGTAACGAGGCGCTCTTTAGGCGTCATCACTTCACGGACGGTGACTTCAAGACGGTTTTCAAAGCGCACGTCACGGGAAGTGACGATGCCGACCAGGTCGCCATCGTGCAGCACTGGAACACCGGAGATGTTGTGCAGGCGGGTCAGGTCGAACAGGTCGCGCACGGTGGCGTCGGCTTCGATGGTGATCGGATCTTTCACCACGCCGGCTTCGTAACGCTTGACCTTGCGCACTTCGGCAGCTTGCTGCTCGATGGTCATGTTCTTGTGGATGATGCCGATGCCGCCTTCCTGAGCCATGGCGATTGCCAAACGGGCTTCAGTGACGGTGTCCATGGCAGCGGAAACCAGAGGAATATTCAGCTCGATGCCACGGGTTAGGCGGGTCTTGAGACTGACTTCGTTAGGAAGCACCTCGGAATAACCGGGCACTAGGAGAATGTCGTCGAATGTCAGAGCTTCTTGGCTGATACGCAGCATCGCGGGGGCTCCCGAGCGGGAAAATGGAAGCGCGTCATTATACTCAGACACCCCTCGGGCCTCAACGTAAAACTCTGACAAACTTGGTAATACTGATAGATGGGTAAAACCAGTCTCTGGTTTGGCGCACGGCCCAGGCTCCATCGCCGGCAAGCCGGCTCCTACAGGTAGGGGGCGGCAGTGGTTTTAGAGTTCGACTTTGACCCAACTGATTTTCTGATCGAGCCAATCGGCAAACTCGTCGATAAAGCTCTGCTTGAAGCCCGCTTCCGCCCAGTTGTTGAAGATAAAGCCCAGGTTGGAAAAGCCGCATTCCTGCAGGAACAGGAAACCGTTGATGTCATCTTCATGCCCACACAGCGGGCAGGTGAAGTTGTCGGTGTGGCCGGGCATCCAGTCTTCCAGGCTGTCGAACAGCGCCTCGCCAACTTCTTTAAGGCATTGCGGGCAGCCGGCTTCTTCGAGAAAACCCTTGGCGGGGGTATAGATGCAGCGTTTGTAGATGATTTCCAGGCCGTTGACCGGTTCGTTGAACGGCAGCGCCTCGGGGTGCAGCACCACCGCGCGGGCACCATCGGCCAGGGCATAGCCCATGCGGTTGCCGCTGCGCCCGCAGGTGGTCAGTTCTTCCTTGATGATGTTCTTGCGCACCAGCCAGCGCACGATGGCCCGGGCGCGGGGTTCGTGGACGGGCAAGGTGGAGATTTTCGGGACAAGGATGCTTTGGGAATTCATGAGAGTCCTGCGGTGTGGCGTCTGACGCCTTCGCGAGCAAGCCCGCTCCCACATTCGACTGCATTCCTACAGGAGAAATGCAGTCGAATGTGGGAGCGGGCTTGCTCGCGAAGAGGCCCTGAAGGCTGGCAGCTTAATCTCTGCCCCACACAGGTCAAGTACTCAAATACCGTCCAATCAAGGCAATGCCACTGGCCAGTACCAGCCACGTCACCAACCGCACAAACGCCTCGCGGGACATGCGCAGGGTCAATCGCCGCCCCGCCCACAGCCCCAGCGCCATCGCCGGCAGCAGGCACACGGCCAACATCAGCAGCGGCAACTCGGCATACACCCCGGCGATCAAAAACAGGCTCAGGCGTACCACCGTGCTCGCGCTGATCAGCGCACTTTGGGTCGCTCGCGCCCCGTCCTTGGGCAGGCGGCTGTTCAGATAGATCGCATATAAAAAGCCGCCACTGCCAAACAAGGCACCAAACAGTCCGCCCACCACGCCCATCGGCACCGACCAGCCGGCAGCCAGGGCTGTGGGCTTGGCCCTTACCGTCAGGCTGTAGATGCCATAGGCGCTGATAAACAGGCCCATCAACAGCAGGAGCAGATCCGAATGCAGGTTGAGCAGGAAGATCACGCCAAGCGTGCAGCCAATCGCCATGCACGGCAGTAAGCGCAACAGCTCCGGCTTGACCACATCCCGCCGCGATTGCAGCAGGTTGCCAAAGGCCGCGACGAAATCCAGCAGCACCAGCAGCGGGATGATCTTCGACAGCGGCATAAACATAATCAGGATCGGCCCGGCCACCAGCGCCGTGCCAAAGCCGGCGATGCCAAACACGATGTAAGCCAGGGCAATCCCCAGGCCGATTACCAGCCAGTCCATCATCCCGAACGACCACTGCCCCATCAATTCAACCAGGCTCATGCAATATTCCTTGTCAGCGATGGCCCTCACTTTAGCCAAGCCGGTGAGTTGCGACTAATATCTTCCACGCCCTCCACCTATCTCGAAAAGGCATGACTCGTGATTTCCACCCGGCAACTGCGTTACTTCGTTGAAATCGCCGAGAGCGGCAGCTTCAGCGCCGCCGCCGAGCGCCTGTTTGTCGCGCAATCGGCCCTCAGCCGGCAGATCAAGGAGCTGGAAATTATCCTGCACACCCCGCTGTTCGAGCGCACCGCCCGCCAACCCAGGCTGACTGCCGCCGGCGAGGCGTTTTATCCACGGGCGCGCAATCTGCTGGGCGAGTTGCACAAGGCCAGTGAACTGGCGACCCAGGTCGGCCACGGCCAGCTCGGCACCCTGCGCCTGAGCCACTCCAGCACGGTGCCGATGAGTGGACGTGTACTGCGCGGGATCAGCGCCTGGCTGGAACAGGGCCCCGGGGTGTCGCTGGATATCGTCAAACTGTCCTCTGAAGCGCAGTTGGAAGACATTGCCGAGGGTCGCCTGGAGGTCGGCCTGCTGCGCCTGCCGGTGCTGCGCCAGCGCGAGGGGGTACGCATCCTGCCTTTATATAAGGAGCCGCTACTGCTGGCAGTCCCGCCAGGCCATCCGTTGGCCCGGCATTCCTCGGCCATTGAGCTGGCGCAGTTACAGGACCAAGCCTTTATCTCGATCCCCCATCCGCAACGCGGCGGCCTGAGTTACCTGTCAGCCGAGTTGTGCATGCGCGCCGGATTTTTCCCCAAGGCGGCGCGGGTGATGTCGCGCAAGACCACCCAATTGCAACTGATCCAGGCGGGGTTTGGCATTGCCCTGCTGCCCGAGTCGATGCGCGATATCGCCCCGGCCAACATTCACTTCCTGCCCCTGGCCGACCCCGATTGCCACAGCACTGTGGCCCTGGCCTGTGCGCAGGCGCCGAGCGCGCTGGTTGCGCAGTTCTGTCAAACACTGGGCGAATGCCTATAAACTGCCGCCCATGACTAAAGATCGCCTCTCATGATTAAAGACCCGTTTGCCCGCCTGGGCCTGGACCGCGAAGTCCTGACTGTCAGCCAGCTCAACGGCCGCGCGCGGGTGTTGCTGGAGGACGTGTTCACCAATATCTGGGTCGAGGGCGAGATCTCCAACCTCGCTCGCCCGGCCTCCGGCCATGTGTATTTCACCCTCAAGGACAGTGGCGCGCAGGTGCGTTGTGCACTGTTTCGCAATAACGCTGCGCGGGTGCGCCAGGCGTTGAAGGATGGCCTGGCGGTCAAGGTGCGCGGCAAGGTCTCGCTGTTCGAGGGGCGTGGCGACTATCAATTGATTCTCGACACCGTTGAACCGGCCGGTGATGGTGCGCTGCGCCTGGCCTTCGATGCACTGAAGGAAAAACTCAGCGCCGAAGGCTTGTTCAGCGCCGAGCGCAAAGTGCCACTGCCGGCCCACCCGCGGCGCATCGGCATTATCAGCTCACCTACGGGCGCGGTGATTCGCGACATCATCAGTGTGTTCGGCCGCCGCGCGCCGAATGTGCAACTGACCCTGATCCCCACCGCCGTGCAGGGCCGCGAGGCCGTGGCGCAGATTGTCCGCGCCCTCAAGTTGGCCGATGCCCGTGGTTTTGATGCACTGATCCTGGCCCGTGGTGGTGGCTCGCTGGAAGACCTCTGGTGCTTCAACGAAGAAGCCGTGGCGCGGGCCATCGATGCCTGTGTCACGCCTATCGTCAGTGCCGTGGGCCATGAGACCGATGTGTCCATCAGCGACTTCGTGGCCGACGTACGCGCGCCCACGCCGTCGGCGGCTGCTGAGCTGCTGGCGCCGGATGCGAGCAACCTGGTGCGTCAGGTCGAAAGCCTGCATCGCCGGCTGGTGATGCTGATGCGCAATCGCCTGACCCACGACCGCCTGCGCCTGGAAGGCATGGCCCGGCGCCTGCGCCACCCCGGTGAGCGCCTGCGCCAGCAGGCCCAGCGCCTGGATGACCTGGATATGCGCCTGCGCCGCGCGTTCGAGCGCAGCCTCAATACCCGCCGCGAACGCCTGATCCGCCTGGAAACCCGCCTGGCCGGCCAGCATCCGGGGCGGCAATTGGCGCTACTGCGCCAAAGGCTGGACAGCCTCGCCGAACGCCTGCCCCGGGCCATGCGCGAAGGCCTCAAGGCGCGCCGCCTGCAACTGCAAAGCCAGGTGCAGACGTTGCAGGTGGTCAGCCCGCTGGCGACCTTGGGCCGTGGCTACAGCATCCTGCTGGACGAGCGCGGCCAGGCCATTCGCAATGCCGCACAAACCCACACCGGCCAGCGCCTGACCGCGCGCCTCGGTGAAGGCCAATTGCAAGTGCGGGTGGAAGACAACCACCTGACACCCGTCACCCTTTCATTACTGGATTGATTGATGCCTCGTCTATTTAGCCTGTTGATGTTGCTGTGCCTGACCTTCAATGCCCACGCCGACAGCTACATCACCCGCACTCTGAACAAGCCGGTGCCTGGCGGTGTGGCCGTGGTCGACCTGGGCCCTGGAGCCGCCGCGCCGAAAGCCACTTACCAAGGCAAACCGGTGCTGGTGGTCAAGGAACAGAACAACTGGCTGGCGATTGTCGGCATCCCGTTGACGGTCAAGCCCGGTAACGAGCGGATCAGCAGTGGCGGGCGCACCCTGCCGTTTATCGTTGGTTTCAAGAAGTATCCGGAACAGCGCATCACCCTGAAGAACAAAAGCCAGGTCAACCCTGAGCCGGCGCAACTCAAGCGCATCGAGGGCGAGTTGGCGGTGCAGCTCAAGGCTTACCGCAGCTTCAGCCCGAACCTGCCGAGCAACCTGGTACTGGACAAGCCGGTGAATGGTCCGCTGTCGAGCAGGTTCGGCGTGCGCCGCTTCTTCAACGGCGAAGAGCGCAACCCGCACTCGGGCCTGGACTTCGCGGTGCCTGCCGGCACGCCGATCAAGACGCCGGCCAATGGCAAGGTGATCCTGGTGGGTAATTACTTCTTCAACGGCAACACGGTGTTCGTCGACCACGGCCAGGGCTTTATCAGCATGTTCTGCCATATGTCGAAGATTGACGTGAAGGTGGGCCAGCAATTGGTGCGAGGGGCGGTGGTCGGCAAGGTCGGGGCGACGGGCCGGGCGACCGGGCCGCATATGCACTGGAATATCAGCTTGAATGATGCGCGGGTGGATCCGGCGATCTTTATTGGCGCGTTCCAACCTTGATGTGATCGTTGAGCTTACTGGCGCCGTCGCGGGCTTGCATGCGATGGCGCCCGATCAGTCGCCACTGATTGCGCATCTGGAAACCCCAACGCAAATAGAACAAAGCCTCCCGACTTTTTCCACAATAAAATCTCGTTTCCTACAGCAATAGCAGAACTTCTCTCAATTTTTTCCGACTGCTTGCCATCTTTCACCCCGGCGGTTAGGGTTGAGCTTATGAAAACCTCTCACACCCTCATTCAGCTCCGCCAGCACCGCAGCCTGTGCCTCGTCAGCGCACGACTGCCAGGCTGAATCGATCTGCCTCGTCCCCGATTTGCATCCCTAATAAACGCTTTCTGGCAGGCCGCCTCTTCTCGGCCCTACAACAAGGATTCTTCTGATGAGCATGCTCAAAGACCCGTCTTCGAAATACCGCGCGTTCCCGACCATTGATATCCCGGACCGCACCTGGCCATCCAAGACCATCACCACCGCGCCGATCTGGTGCAGCTCCGACTTGCGCGACGGTAACCAGTCGCTGATCGAGCCCATGGATGCGGTGAAAAAACTGCGTTTCTGGAAAACCCTGGTCGCGGTGGGCGTGAAAGAGATCGAAGCCTCGTTCCCGGCCGCGTCGCAAACCGACTTCGACTTCGTGCGCACCCTGATCGAAGACAACCACATCCCCGAGGACACCACCATCCAGGTGCTGACCCAGGGCCGTGAAGACTTGATCGCCCGTACCTTCGAATCCCTGCGCGGTGCCAAGAAAGCCATCGTGCACTTGTACAACGCCACTTCGCCGTCGTTCCGCCGTATCGTGTTCAACCAGGACAAGGACGGGATCAAGGCCATCGCAGTCGACGCAGCCAAGCTGTTCGTCAAGTACGCTGCCCAGCAGCCGGAAACCCAGTGGACCTTCGAGTACTCCCCGGAGACCTTCAGCGCTACTGAACTGGAATTCGCCAAGGAAGTGTGTGACGCGGTGATCGAGGTGTGGAACCCGACGCCCGAGCACAAGATGATCCTCAACCTGCCGGCCACCGTGGAATGCGCCACGCCGAATATCTATGCCGACCAGATCGAGTGGTTCGGTCGCCATATCAACCGTCGTGACAGCGTGATCATCAGCCTGCACACCCACAACGACCGTGGCACTGGTGTTGCAGCGACCGAACTGGGCCTGATGGCCGGCGCCGATCGTGTCGAAGGCTGCCTGTTTGGCAACGGCGAGCGTACCGGTAACGTCGACCTCGTCACCGTGGCGTTGAACCTCTACACCCAGGGCGTGAACCCTGAGCTGGACTTCTCCGACATCGACGGCGTGCGCAAAGTGGTCGAGGAATGCAACCAGATCCCGGTGCACCCACGTCACCCGTATGTTGGCGACCTGGTCCACACCGCGTTCTCCGGCTCGCACCAGGACGCGATCCGCAAGGGCTTCGCCCAGCAGAAACCGGACACCTTGTGGGAAGTACCGTACTTGCCAATCGACCCGGCCGACATTGGCCGCAGCTACGAGGCGGTGATCCGCGTCAACAGCCAGTCGGGCAAGGGCGGCATCGCCTACTTGCTGGAGCAGGAATACGGCATCAGCTTGCCACGCCGCATGCAGATCGAGTTCAGCCAAGTGGTACAGGCCGAGACCGATCGCGTGGGCCTGGAAATGACCGCCGCGCAGATCCACGCGTTGTTGCAGCGTGAATACCTGCAGGCCAACACCCCGTACGCGTTGGTCAGCCACCGCTTGCAGGAAGAGAACGGCAACAGCTCGGTAGAAGTTGAAGTGTCCGGCAAGGGTCAGGGCGAAACCAACCTGCGCTGGCACGGCAAGGGCAATGGCGCGCTGGAAGCGCTGGTGGCCGGCCTGCCGATTGGGGTCGAGATCATGGACTACAACGAGCACGCGATTGGCGCGGGTACTAACGCCAAGGCTGCCGCTTACATTGAACTGCGCGTGAACGGCGAGCGTCCGGTGCACGGTGTGGGGATTGATGAAAACATCACCACGGCCAGCTTCAAGGCAGTGTTCAGCGCGCTGAACCGTTCGTTGAGCCAGCTGGAAGCGAAAGCGGCGTAACTGCCTGCTGGAATGCAAAGGCCCCTGGGTGAGAACCCAGGGGCCTTTTTTATTTGTGGTTGTGGTGGTGCTGATGGCCTTATCGCGGGCAAGCCCGCTCCCACATTTGCAATGCAGTACCCTGTGGGAGCGGGCTTGCCCGCGATAGCTACCTCGCTGGTAACGGGCTCCTGTCAGACAAACTGAAAGCTATCGGCATCCAGATTCGCCGGAAACCGCGTGCGGTACTCCGCCAATTGCGCCGCCTCCAGGCACACCTGGAACACCCCGTCCGCCTCCCCCGCGCTCATCAGGCTTTCACCCTGGAAGTCCAGGACCTGGCTGTCCCCGGTGTAGGCAAAACCCTTGCCGTCCGTCCCCACCCGATTCACCGCCGCCACATAGCATAGGTTTTCGATGGCCCGGGCCGGCAACAGGCGGTTCCAGTGCTGGCGCCGCGCCCCCGGCCAGTTGGCGGTGTACAGCAGCAGGTCGGTGTCCTGGGCGTCCCGGCTCCACACCGGGAAGCGCAGGTCATAGCAGATCAGCGGGCGTATCCGCCAACCCTTGAGCTCGAACTGCACCTGACGCTCGCCAGGCGTGTAGTGATTGTGCTCGCCGGCCATGCGAAACAGGTGGCGCTTATCGTAGTGCAACACCTCGCCATCGGGCCGCGCCCACAATAGGCGGTTACGGTGACTGCCATCGGCGGCCTGGATGATCACGCTGCCGGTAATCACCGCGTCGTGCTTATGTGCCTGAGCCTTGAGCCATTCATGGGTCGGGCCGTTTTCGGCTTCGGCTAGCAGTTGGGATTCCATGGAAAATCCGGTGGTGAACATTTCTGGCAGCACGATCAGGTCGGCGCCCGCGGCCTGCTCCAGCAGCAGCTCGAAATGCTCCAGGTTGGCCTGGCGGTCATGCCAGGCCAGGGTGGTCTGTACCAGGGCGATATTCAGGTCGGGTAAAGCACTTAGATCACGCATAGTTTCTCGGCTGCTTGGCGCAGCGTCTCCTCGCGTTTGGCAAAGCACAGGCGCACCAGGCGCTGGCCTTGAGGTGGGGTCTGGTAGAACACCGAGACCGGAATTGTCGCCACGCCATGCTCGCGGGTCATCCACAGCGACATGGCCACGTCATCCAGGTCCGGGCGAATCTGTGAGTAATCCACCAGTTGAAAGTAAGTACCGGCCACCCGCGTAAAACTGAAACGCGAGGGGGCCAGCAGATCGCAGAACAGGTCGCGCTTGGCCTGGTAAAAGGCTGGCAGTTCCTCGACATGCTCCGGGTGCTCGGCCATAAAGTCGGCCAGGGCGAACTGCAACGGCGTCACACCGCAGAAGCTGACGTATTGATGTACCTTGCGCAGCTCGGCGCTCAAGGCCGCTGGGGCCACCACGTAGCCGGTCTTCCAGCCGGTGACGTGGTACGTCTTGCCAAAGGAGCTGACCACGAACGCGCGCTGATACAGCTCTTCGTGGGCCAGGACGCTGACGTGGGGCACGCCATCGAAAACCAGGTGTTCGTAGACTTCATCGCTGACTAGGTAGATATCGCGGTCGCGGATCAGCTCGGCCAATTGGTCCAGCTCGGCGCGGCTGATCAGGGCGCCGCTGGGGTTGTGCGGGGTGTTGAGGATGATCATCCGCGTACGCGGTGACAGCGCCGCCTCGATCTGCTCGAAATCCAGGCTGAAGTCCGTCAGCCCCAACGGCACATGCACACAACGCCCACCGGCCAGCTCCACCGCAGGTTCGTAGCTGTCGTAGCACGGGTCGAAGACAATCACTTCATCACCGCTGCGGATCACCGCCTGGATCGCACAGAAGATCGCCTGGGTGGCGCCAGGGGTGATGGTCACTTCACTGTCGGGACTGACCTGCACGCCATAGCTGCGGGCGATCTTGGCGGCCACTTGCTGGCGCAGGGCCGGTAGGCCGGTCATCGGCGCGTATTGGTTATGGCCGCTGGCAACGTGTTTGCCCACCGCGTCGAGCAAGGCCTGGGGGCCATTAAAGTCGGGAAATCCCTGGGACAGGTTCAACGCGCCGGTTTCGGCAGCGAGTTGCGACATGGTGGTGAAAATGGTGGTGCCGACATTTGGCAGCTTGCTGGTGATCATTCGGTGGGCCCCTGGCGGTGAGTTACAAGTTGTAAGCTGCAAGCGCCGAAGGGTCAATCGTGAGGCACAAAAAAGGGCTCGTTCAGAGCCCCTTCTTGGGTAACGCCTAACTTACATAAGAGCTGGCTTGCCTGGGTTGGCGGTGGGTCAGTCAGCACATCGGTGTCTGACCTGTCGCTATCGCGGGCAAGCCCGCTCCCACACAAGCCTGCTCCCAGAGCTAGCGTCGATCTTTACGCTTTTTGTCAGCCTTCTTGTTGTGGCTCATCAAGCGACGTTTCTTGTTCACTTGGCGGTCAGTCAGGCTGTTCTTGTTGCCTTCGTACGGGTTTTCACCACCTTTGAACTCGATGCGGATCGGTGTACCGACCAGCTTCAGGACACGGCGGTAGGTGTTTTCCAGGTAACGCACGTAGGATTTGGGCACCTTCTCGATCTGGTTACCGTGGATCACGATAATCGGCGGGTTGGCACCACCCAAGTGGGCGTAACGCAGCTTGATCCGACGGTTGTTGACCATCGGTGGCGCATGTTCGCCCACGGCGTCTTCGAGGATCTGGGTCAGGCGGTTGGTCGGCCAGCGGGTGACCGCCGACTTGAACGAGTTCTGTACCGAAGCGTAGAGGTTGCCCACGCCAGTGCCGTGCAGCGCCGAGATAAAGTGGATATCGGCGAAGTCGACGAAGAACAACCGACGTTGCAGCTCGACCTTGACGAAGTCGCGCTCGCTCGGGGTCATGCCGTCCCATTTGTTGATCGCGATCACCAATGCCCGACCGGCCTCCAGGGCAAAGCCCAGCAGGTTGAGGTCGTGGTCGACCACGCCTTCGCGGGCGTCCATGACGAAGATCACCACGTTGGCGTCTTTGATCGCCTGCAGGGTTTTGACCACCGAGAACTTTTCAACTTCCTCGTGGATCTTGCCGCGCTTGCGCACACCGGCGGTGTCGATCAGCGTGTACTTCTCGTCGTTACGCTCGAACGGGATGTAGATGCTGTCGCGGGTGGTGCCGGGCTGGTCATAGACGATTACCCGGTCTTCACCGAGCATGCGGTTGACCAGGGTCGACTTGCCCACGTTGGGGCGGCCGATGATGGCGATCTTGATCCCGTCTTTTTCACTCGGGCCAGGAATGCGCTTGGCTTCCTCGCCTTCGGCGACGATCTCTTCCTCACCTTCGACTTCTTCGGCGTCATCCTTGGGGAAGTCGCGCAGGGCAATTTCCAGCATCTGGGTGATGCCGCGACCGTGGGCACCGGCGACAGGAATCGCGTCACCCAGGCCCATCGGGCTGAATTCGGCACGGGCCGCCTCAGGATCGATGTTGTCGATCTTGTTGGCGATCAAATAGGAGCGCTTGTTACGCTTGCGCAAGTGCTCGCCGATCATTTGGTCGGCAGCGGTGTAGCCCGCGCGGGCGTCCACCAGGAACAACACGACATCGGCTTCTTCAATGGCCAGCAGCGACTGCTCGGCCATCTTTTCGTCCATGCCATGCTCGTCACCGGAGATACCACCGGTGTCGACAATAATGTAGGAGCGCCCTTGCCACTTTGCCTCACCGTATTGGCGATCACGGGTCAGACCGGACAAGTCGCCGACGATGGCGTCGCGAGTCCTGGTCAGGCGGTTGAACAAGGTGGACTTGCCGACGTTAGGTCGGCCCACCAGGGCGATTACGGGAACCATGCGGCTCTCCACTGCGTTATTTCAGAAAATACAAAAGCCGCTGCAAGGCAGCGGCTGGTGCTCGGGGCAACACCCGAAGGTGCCGCATGCCCTGCCGAAGCAGGGCCGCCTGGGGGTTACCCCAAGAATAGTTCTTACTTGATGGTCAGGGCTTCCAGCTTGCCGCTGTTACCAAACACATAAAGCATGTTGCCTACTACCAGCGGACGCGCACGCAGGCCGTCGCTGTCGATACGCTCACGGCCGACAAAGCGGCCATCCACCTGGCTCAGCAGGTGCAGGTAACCTTCCAGGTCGCCTACCGCTACATAGCTGGAGAATACTTCCGGAGCCGACAGTTGACGGCGAGCCAACGAGTCGTTGCTCCACAGGGCTGTGGTGGAACGTTCGTCGACGCTTTCAACGGTACCGGATGCCAGGCTCACGTAGACGCTGCCAAACCCTTGGGCGACACCGGCGTAGCTGGAAGCATCACGCTGCCACAGGACACGACCGCTTTGCAGGTCCAGCGCCGCAACACGGCCCTGGTAAGTGGCGACGTACAGGGTTTCGCCCGACAGCAGCAAGCCGCCGTCGATGTCCACGACACGGTCCAGCTCGGAGCGACCTTGCGGAATGGCGACCCGCGATTCCCAGGCCGGCACGCCGTTCTGGGTATCCAGGGCGACCACTTTACCGGTCGAAAGACCTGCCAGCGCCAGGTTATTGGTCACAACCGGACCACTGGTACCGCGCAACGTCAACACCGCAGGGGTGCTGTCATACAGCCAGCGCTGCTCACCGGTGTTGGCGTCGAGGCCGATGACACGGTCATCCTGGGTCTGCACCACGACGATGTCGCCGTTGGTGGCAGGCGGTGCGAGGACTTCACTGGTCACGCGAGCGCGCCATTTCTCTTCACCGTTGCTCGAATCCAGGGCCACGACTTCGCCTTTCAGCGTGCCGATCATCACCATGCCGTAACCCACGCCGACGGCGCCGGAAACCGGGAGCTCGAGGTCTTTCTTCCACTTGACGTCGCCGTTCATGCGATCCATGGAGATCACCACGCCCGTCACGTCAGCGGCCACAATGTTGTCACCGTCGATTGCCGGTACCAGCATGTTGTAGGTGTCGCCCTGGCCGTCACCGATGGAGCGGCTCCACTGCTTTTGCAGGACCACTTCTTCCTTGAAGCTGGTCAGCTCGGCCGGAGGCAGTTCTTTTTTGCTGTTGCTGCTGCAACCCGCGGCCAAAACGGCCAGAGCCAGCAATGCTGCATGTTTCCAACGGATCACGTCACGCATCCCCTTTGGCCAAGTCGTCCAGCTTGATTTGTAAGCCACCGACCGCTGCTTCATCAGACAGCGCAGCCTTGGCTTTTTGGTACGCAGCATTGGCTTCGTCGGTACGACCCAATTGGACCAGCAGGTCGCCCTTGAGCTCTTCGCGAGTGGCTACAAATGCCTTGTCAGCATCGCCGTCGAGCAGTTTCAGTGCTTCGTCGGCTTTGTTCTGTGCGGCCAGGACCTGGGCCAGGCGCTGACGTGCGATTTCACCCAGGGTCGGGTTGCTCGGTTTGTCGGCGATGGCTTTGAGCTCGGAGGCTGCATCATCCAGCTTACCGGTATCGACCGCGACTTTCGCGACGAACAGGCTGCCGTATTGGGCGTAGGTGCTACCACCAAATTCGTTTTTCAGCTTGCCGGCCAGGTCCGCCACTTGGGCAGGATCAGGTTTGCCAGTGGGCGTCAGCGTGGTTTCCAGCAGTTGCTGATAGAGCATCGAGGCGCCTTGCGACTGATTGCTCTGATACTTCTGGAACGCCTGCCAACCGAACACCACCACCAGCGCCAGCAGGCCGCCAGTTACCAAGGGTTTGCCGTTACGCTGCCACCAGTCTTTGAACTCGGCCAGCTGATCATCTTCAGTACTCGACACCCCAATACTCCTTAATCGCTAAATTCGGCTGTTTGACAGCTTCAACCCTGCACGATGCAGGTGGCCAAGTGCGCGGCAAGCGCATCAAAGGCAATGCTTTGTTGTTCGCCCTGGCCACGCAGGGGTTTGACACTTACCACTTGCTGGGCCAGTTCATCGTCGCCCAGGATCAGCGCGTACAACGCGCCGCTCTTGTCGGCTTTCTTAAATTGGCTCTTGAAGCTGCCAGCGCCGGCATTGACCAGCAGGCGCAGGCTCGGCAGTTGGTCGCGCAGTTGCTCGCTCAAGGCCAGGCCAGCCAATTCAGCTGCCTCGCCAAAGGCGCACAGGTACACGTCCACCTGACGGGAAATTTCTTCAGGGATCTGCTCCAGGGTTTCCAGCAGCAGGATCAGCCGCTCGATGCCCATGGCAAAACCCACGCCCGTGGTCGGCTTGCCGCCCATCTGCTCGACCAGGCCGTCGTAGCGCCCACCGGCACACACGGTGCCCTGGGCGCCGAGCTTGTCGGTGACCCACTCGAACACGGTCTTGCTGTAGTAATCGAGGCCGCGCACCAACTTGGGGTTGATCACGTAGGGAATACCGGCCGCATCCAGGCGAGCCTTGAGGCCCTCGAAGTGGGTGCGGGATTCGTCATCCAGGTAGTCGGCCATTTTCGGCGCGTCGACCAGCACGGCCTGGGTGTCGGCGTTCTTGGTATCGAGGACGCGCAACGGGTTGGTCTTCAGGCGACGCTGGCTGTCTTCATCGAGCTTGTCCAGGTGGGCCGACAGATACTCGACCAGGGCCTCACGGTAACGGCCACGGGACTCACTGGTGCCCAGGCTGTTGAGCTCGAGCTTGACCGCGTCGCGGATGCCCAATTGGCCCCACAGGCGCCAGGTCAGCACGATCAGCTCGGCGTCGATGTCCGGACCATCGAGGTTGAAGACTTCGCAACCGATCTGGTGGAATTGGCGATAACGGCCTTTTTGTGGGCGCTCGTGGCGGAACATCGGGCCGATGTACCACAGCTTCTGGGTCTGGCCACCACCGGTGATGCCATGCTCAAGCACAGCGCGCACGCACGCAGCGGTACCTTCCGGACGCAGGGTCAGGGAGTCGCCGTTGCGATCTTCGAAGGTGTACATCTCTTTTTCGACGATGTCGGTCACTTCACCGATGGAGCGTTTGAACAGCTCGGTGAACTCGACGATTGGCATGCGGATCTGCTTGTAACCGTAGTTATCCAGCAGGCGCGCGACCGTGCTCTCGAAATAGCGCCACAGGGGCGTCTGCTCGGGCAGGATGTCGTTCATGCCACGAATGGCTTGCAGAGACTTGCTCACATCAAATCCTTAAATTCGTTCGATCAGCCGCGAGCGATAAGCGCTGCGTCAGAGGCGACCTTCTCGGCCGCTTTCTCGCGGATCAGCCGTTCCAACTGATCCACCAGATTATCATTCGTCAATTTCTGCGACGGCTTGCCATCGATGTAAATCAGGTTCGGGGTACCGCCGGTCAGGCCCACATGCGCCTCCTTGGCCTCACCCGGCCCGTTGACCACGCAACCGATCACCGCGACATCCAGCGGCACCAGCAGGTCTTCCAGGCGTACTTCCAACTCGTTCATGGTTTTCACCACGTCGAAGTTCTGCCGCGAGCAACTCGGGCAGGCAATAAAATTGATGCCACGGGAGCGTAAATGCAGGGATTTGAGAATGTCGTAGCCGACTTTCACTTCCTCTACCGGGTCCGCCGCCAGGGAGATGCGAATGGTATCGCCAATCCCGTCGGCCAGCAGCATACCGAGACCCACCGCAGATTTCACTGTGCCTGAACGCAAACCACCGGCTTCGGTGATGCCCAGGTGCAACGGCTGCACGATTTCCTTGGCCAGCAGGCGGTAGGCTTCTACCGCCATGAACACGTCGGAAGCCTTTACGCTGACCTTGAAGTCCTGGAAATTCAGGCGCTCAAGGTGCTCAACGTGGCGCAGTGCAGACTCGACCAGGGCTGCCGGGGTAGGCTCGCCATATTTTTTTTGCAGGTCTTTTTCCAGGGAACCGGCGTTGACGCCGATACGGATCGGGATCCCGCGATCACGGGCCGCATCGACCACGGCACGCACGCGGTCTTCGCGACCGATGTTGCCCGGGTTGATCCGTAGGCAGTCGACACCCAGTTCGGCCACGCGCAACGCGATCTTGTAGTCGAAGTGGATATCGGCGACCAGTGGCACCTTGACCAATTGCTTGATGCGGCCAAACGCCTCGGCAGCGTCCATATCCGGCACGGAAACCCGCACGATATCGACGCCGGCGGCTTCCAAGCGGTTGATCTGGGCCACTGTGGCAGCCACATCATTGGTGTCGCTGTTGGTCATGCTCTGTACGGCGATGGGGGCATCGCCACCCACCGGCACCGAGCCGACCCAGATCTTGCGCGATACGCGACGTTTGATTGGAGATTCGCCGTGCATGACTATTGTCCCAACTTCAGGCGAGCGGTCTCGCCACTGGTGAACGGCGCCACGTCCACAGGCTGGCCGTTGTAGGCCACTTGCGCGCCACGGGCGAAGCCCAGACGCAGCGTCAAAGGAGGCTTGCCGACCTGATCAAGCGTATCTCCCTTACGCTTCAAAGCACTGAACAGGACCTTGCCATTGCCATCGGTGACTTGTGTCCAGCAGTCAGCGACGTAGGTAATCTGGAGACGGCCATCGCCCGCCACGCTGGCAGGCGCCTGGGCGGCAGGTGCGGCGACCGTTGGAGCGACGGGTGCGACCGGTGCCGGCACAACGGGGGCCTGGGCCGCAGTGGCCGGAACCTGGCTTGCGGGCGCGGCTGGAGCGGCTGCAACGACGGCCGGGGCCGACTCGGTGCCGGCTTCGGCAGGCGGTTGGCCTGCTTGCAGGTCAAGATTGGTTTCAGCCGTGGCCTCGCCCTGGGCGACAGCCTGGTCTTCCGGCTCGTCCAGGGGATGAATCTGGGTGGTGCCGTCGGCGCTTTCGACTTCGACGTGCTCCATAGCGTTGCTGATCAAGTCCTTGCTGCGCAGCGAGGTCTGGTCCTGCCACCAGACAAAACCACCACCGATCACCGCAATCAGCAGCAACAGGCTGACAATTCGCAAAATCGTGTGGGAAACACGCACGGGCTCTTCAATACGACCAAGACCGTGTACGTTGCTGCCCTGGGAATCAGTACCGGTGAACTGGTCGAATTGCTGGACCAGGATGGCCTGGTCGGTGCCCAGCAGCTTGGCGTAGGCACGGATATAACCGCGGGCGAAGGTATGCCCGGGCAGTTTGTCGAACGCGCCGTTTTCCAGGTTGCCCAGGGAAGTGGTGGTCAAATTGAGCTTGAGGGCCACTTCTTCGAGCGACCAACCATTGCTTTCGCGGGCCTGACGCAAGGTCTCGCCTGGGTTTACGCGATTAGCGGCTACAACTTCCGGGTGCGCGGCTTTCATCATTGCTCCGACAGGTATTGCTGATATTCCGGCGTACCGGGATAGAGTCGTTCTAGTTGCTGGCCAAAACGTGCGGCCTTGTCGCGTTCTTCATGAACTGTGGCCAGGCGCACACCAAGCAATAGACTACGTGCATTTTGCCCACTGAGCAGGCTAAAACGCTCGTAATAGTCACGTGCCGGCACATAATGCCTGTCTTCAAACGACAACTGGGCCATTTCAAGCAAGGCCCGTGGCTGGCGCTGGTTCAGGTGCAGGGCTTTTTCCAGTTGCCGGCGGGCGTCTTCACGTTGGCCAAGGCGCATGGAGGTCACTCCCAGGTTTTCGAAAACCCGCGAACGCTCAGGATATAGGGTATCAGTAGCTGCTTGCTGGAAATAACCGGCCGCGTGCTTATAACGCTCCTGCTGAAACAGGAAGCTGCCGTAGTTGTTAAGCAGGCGCGGATCATGGGGGCGAACCGCCAGGGCCTTCTGGAAATACTGGTCGGCCAGCTCGGGCTCGGCCTGGGCCTGGAACACCAGCGCTAGCGCAGCATTGGCGTCGGCATCCTGATTATCGAGGGCCAGGGCCTTTTGCAGCGGAACCTTGGCCTGCTCGCTCAAGCCCTGGCGCAAGTAACCCAACCCCAGCTGCACATAGGCAGCACGCGCTTCGTCGCGGCCCTTGCCAGTTTGCAGCGGGCTGTCAGAGCCCGATGAAACACAGCCAACCGAGAGGCTGGCAACAAGCAAAAGCAGCGCAAGGCGCAGGGGCATAGAGTTCCTCTCTCAGGTTCGTGTCGCGGCGTTCTGCGCCAGATCGCTGTCGGCGCTCAACTCGCGCACGGCGATATAACGCTCGCTACGACGGGTGCGATCCAGCACCTGTCCTACCAATTGACCACAGGCGGCGTCGATGTCTTCACCACGGGTGGTGCGCACAGTGACGTTGTAGCCTGCCTGGTGCAGTTGATCCTGGAAACGACGAATGGCGTTGTTGCTCGGCCGCTCGTAGCCAGAATGGGGAAACGGGTTGAACGGAATCAGGTTGATCTTGCACGGGGTGTTCTTAAGCAGCTCGATCATCTCGACCGCGTGTTCGACCTTGTCGTTGATGTCCTTGAGCATGGTGTACTCAATAGTCAGCACGCGCTTCTCGCCCAAAGTCGCCATATAACGCTGGCAAGATTCGAGCAGCATCTTAAGCGGATACTTCTTGTTGATCGGCACCAATTGGTTACGCAATGCGTCATTGGGCGCATGCAGCGACAACGCCAGGGAGACGTCGATGTGCTTGGCCAGCTCATCGATCATCGGGACCACGCCGGAGGTCGACAGGGTCACACGGCGCTTGGAAATGCCGTAGCCCAGGTCGTCCATCATCAGATGCATGGCCGCAATCACGTTGTCGAAGTTCAGCAGCGGCTCACCCATGCCCATCATCACCACGTTGGTGATGGCACGGTCGACGGTCGCCGGTACGCTGCCAAAGGATTTGTTGGCAATCCACACCTGGCCGATGACTTCGGCGGCGGTGAGGTTGCTATTGAAGCCTTGCTTGCCGGTGGAGCAGAAACTGCAGTCCAGGGCACAGCCTGCCTGGGACGAAACGCACAAGGTGCCGCGTTTGCCCTGGGGAATGTAGACGGTCTCGACGCAACTGCCGGACGCCACGCGCACCACCCACTTACGGGTGCCATCGCTGGAGATGTCCTCGCTGACAACCTCGGGACCACGAACCTCGGCAATCGCCTTGAGCTTGTCGCGCAGGGCCTTGCTGACGTTCGTCATGGCGTCGAAATCGTCGACGCCAAAGTGGTGAATCCACTTCATTACCTGACCGGCACGGAAACGCTTCTCCCCGATTGAGTCGAAGAATTTTTCCATTTCCTGTTGAGTCAGACCCAGCAGGTTGGTTTTTACAGTCGATGTAGTCATGGATTCACCTTCACTCTTTAAGCCAATGCTTAGCGAGTGGTTACTTCAGTAGCTGCGAAGAAGTACGAAATTTCGCGAGCAGCAGCGGCTTCGGAGTCCGAACCGTGTACAGCGTTGGCGTCGATGGAGTCAGCGAAGTCAGCACGGATGGTGCCGGCAGCAGCTTCTTTAGGGTTGGTAGCGCCCATCAGCTCACGGTTCAGAGCGATAGCGTTTTCGCCTTCCAGAACCTGTACAACAACAGGACCGGAGATCATGAAGGCAACCAGGTCGCCGAAGAAGCCACGAGCGCTGTGCTCAGCGTAGAAGCCTTCAGCTTCAGCCTTGGACAGTTGCTTGAGTTTCGAAGCTACAACCTTCAGGCCGGCTTTTTCGAAACGAGTGGTGATCTCGCCGATGACGTTTTTTGCAACAGCGTCAGGCTTGATGATGGAGAAAGTACGTTGAACAGCCATGGTGTAACTCCAGAAACGGTAATTTGCGAAAAATTAAACCCGCGAATTATACGCGGGTTCTTGGGTATTGCCTAACTGCGTGAGGGAGGCTTCAGTCCTGTTCTTCTTTCCAGGCAGTCTGGATAGCTTCAAGAACCTTTTCACCGCCGCGATCCCGCTCGTCTTCGAACCCTGGCAAGGCCATGACCATGTCACGCAAAGCTACAAAGTTCACGGAATAGGGATCCGTATCCGGATGGCCATCGGCCAGCAGAATAGCGATCTCTTGCACATCAACCCATTTAAGACTCATGACACTTCCTTGAATCAGTGCGGCGCTTCGGCCGCATGGTTGAGCGAATACTTCGGAATTTCGACGGTAAGGTCTTCTGTTCCCACCTTGGCCTGACAGCTCAGACGCGACGTCGGTTCCAGGCCCCACGCCCTATCAAGATAGTCCTCTTCCAGCTCATCGGCCTCTTCAAGGCTATTGAAACCTTCGCGGATAATGCAGTGACACGTGGTACAGGCGTTAACGCCACCACAAGCACTCTCGATCTCGATGTGGTTGTCGTGGGCAACTTCGAGAATGGACTTGCCGGTCTCAGCCTCCACGACCATACCGTCCGGGCAATGCTCGGCGTGTGGCAGAAAAATGACCTGCGGCATCAGTTATTCCTCGATTTCATTCAGGTTGCGTCCCGCCAGGGCGGCTTTCACCGTCTGGTTCATACGACGGGCGGCAAAGGCATCGGTTACTTGTGAAAGGCGCTTGGTCTGTTGTTCGATGGCATAGCCATCGGTGCCTTTCATCAATTGGGCCAGCTCCTGCATCTGCAGGTCGATGACCAGGCGTTCTTCAGCATCCAGCAGGCGCTCACCGTCTGCCTCAAGCGCGCCCTGCACCGCTTCAAGCAGGCGCTGGGCATCGACTTGCTGCTCACGCAACACACGGGCGACCTTATCGTCACCGGCATACTGGAACGAATCCTTGAGCATCTTGGCGATTTCGCCGTCAGTCAGGCCGTAGGACGGCTTGACCTGAATGCTGGCCTCAACGCCCGAACCCAGTTCGCGTGCAGCTACGCTGAGCAGGCCGTCGGCGTCGACCTGGAAGGTCACGCGGATCTTCGCCGCACCCGCGACCATGGCCGGGATGCCGCGCAATTCAAAACGCGCCAGGGAGCGGCAGTCGCTGATCAGCTCGCGCTCGCCTTGCAGCACATGGATCATCATGGCCGTCTGGCCATCTTTGTAAGTAGTGAAGTCCTGGGCGCGGGCGACGGGAATGGTGGTGTTGCGCGGAATCACCTTCTCCATCAGGCCACCCATGGTTTCCAGGCCCAGGGACAACGGAATCACGTCGAGCAGCAACAATTCGCCACCGTCACGCTTGTTGCCGGCCAGGGTATCGGCCTGGATCGCAGCCCCAATGGCCACCACTTGATCCGGATCGATTTCGGTCAATGGCTGGCGGCCAAAGGCTTCAGCCACCGCTTCGCGAACCCGAGGCACACGAGTCGAGCCGCCAACCATGACCACCGCACCCACTTCTTCCAGCTCAATGCCGGAATCACGAACCGCACGACGACAGGCTTTCAGACTGCGGGCAACCATTGGCTCGATCAGCGCATCAAAGGCGTCACGGGTCAGTTGGGCCGACCAGGAGCCGTAGGAAACTTCAACAGATGCGGCGTCAGTCAGCGCTTCCTTGGCGGCGCAGGCAGTTTGCAGCAGGTTACGCTGCTCGCCCGGATCCAGGTCGGCGGACAAGCCGGCGCTGGTGATAATCCAACCGGCGATGGCGTGGTCGAAGTCATCACCGCCCAGGGCACTGTCGCCACCAGTGGCCAGCACTTCAAACACTCCGCCGGTCAGGCGCAGGATCGAAATATCAAAGGTGCCGCCGCCCAGGTCGTAAATCGCAACCAGGCCTTCAGCGTGCTGGTCCAGGCCGTATGCCACGGCGGCCGCAGTCGGCTCGTTGAGCAGGCGCAACACATTGAGGCCGGCGAGTTTCGCTGCATCCTTGGTGGCTTGGCGCTGAGCATCGTCGAAGTAGGCAGGAACAGTGATTACCGCGCCAACCAATTCACCGCCCAAGGTGGTTTCTGCACGCTGGCGCAGCACCTTGAGGATATCGGCCGACACTTCCACCGGGCTTTTCGGCCCCTGGATAGTGTCGATGAACGGCATATGGGATTCGCCGCCGACAAAGCGATATGGCAGTTGGTCGCCCAATTGCTTGACGTCGGACAACCCACGCCCCATCAAGCGCTTGACCGACAGCACGGTATTGAGCGGGTCGGTAGACGCCGCCAGTCGAGCGGACTCGCCCACTTCGGTGCGATCCGCGTGATAGCGCACCGCCGACGGCAGGATCACCTGGCCATCAGCATCGGGCAACGGCTCGGAGAGACCGCTGCGCAGTGCGGCGACCAGTGAATTGGTAGTACCCAAGTCGATGCCAACCGCCAGGCGACGCTGGTGCGGTTGAGGACTTTGGCCGGGTTCGGCGATCTGCAGTAGAGCCATGGTAATCAGGTCTTATCTGTCTATCAGGCGTGCAATCTGTGCAGCACTGGGTTAATCGTCGAGGCGCTCTTCTAGCTGGCGCACTTCGTAAGTGAGCTTGTCGAGGAACTGCATGCGCCGCATCAGGCGTTCGGCCTGCTCACGTTGCGCTGCATCGTCCCAACAGGCTGCGAAGCTTTCGTTGAGTGCATCCTGGGCCACTTTCAGACGCCGCTTGAAGACCGCGACGCCAGCCAGATCGGCCTCGTCCTGCAGGTCTTCGAGCTCTTCACGCCATTGCATCTGCTGCATCAGGAAATCAGGGTCATGGACCGTGACTTCCAGCGGCATTTCGCCACCACCCATGGCGAGCAGGTAACGCGCGCGCTTGGGAGGGCTTTTGAGCGTCTGATAGGCTTCGTTGAGGCTGGCTGACTGCTCCAGCGCCAGGCGCTGCTCACGCTCGGAAGCGTCGGCAAAGCGATCCGGATGCACCCCACGCGCCAATTCACGGTAGCGCGTGGCAAGCTGCTCGAGGTCCAGGCGAAAACTCGGCTGCAACTCGAATAAAGCGAAATGACAAGGAGTACCCACAAATAGCCTCAGATGTTGAAGCTTTCGCCGCAGCCACATTCACCGCGCACGTTAGGGTTGTTGAACTTGAAGCCTTCGTTCAACCCTTCCTTGACGAAATCGAGCTCGGTGCCGTCCAGGTAGGTCAGGCTTTTCGGGTCGATGATCACTTTCTCGCCGTGACTTTCGAACACCTGATCTTCCGCAACCACCTCGTCGACGAACTCCAGCACATAGGCAAGGCCGGAACAGCCTGTGGTGCGCACACCCAGACGAATCCCCTCACCTTTACCGCGCCCATCCAGGGAGCGTCGCACGTGCCGCGCAGCCGCTTCTGTCATGCTGATAGCCATCGTTGACTCCTTACTCGTCGCCAAATGCTTAGATCAAGCCTTTCTTCTGCTTGTAGTCGCGAACGGCCGCCTTGATGGCGTCCTCTGCAAGTACCGAGCAGTGAATTTTCACGGGCGGCAGGGCCAGCTCTTCAGCCAACTGGGTGTTGCTGATAGTGACAGCCTCATCCAGGGTCTTGCCTTTCATCCATTCGGTCGCCAGGGAACTGGAGGCGATGGCTGAACCGCAGCCGTAGGTCTTGAACTTGGCGTCTTCGATAACGCCAGCGTCGTTGACCTTGATCTGCAGGCGCATGACGTCGCCGCACGCCGGGGCGCCGACCATGCCGGTGCCCACATCAGGATCTTCCGCGTCCATCTTGCCGACGTTGCGCGGGTTTTCGTAGTGGTCGATGACCTTTTCGCTGTAAGCCATGGTACTGAATCCTCACTCATCAGGGCCGCTCTGGAACCCTGTAAAAACGCCTGCGTTTTCCGCCACGTTCCTACAGAGCTTGGGTGGCGGCTTCTATATTTAGTGTGCCGCCCACTCGATCTTGGAAATATCGACACCGTCTTTGTACATGTCCCACAGCGGCGACAGGGTGCGCAGCTTGGTGACCGCTTCGCAGACTTTCTGCGCTGCGTAGTCGACTTCTTCTTCGGTGGTGAAACGGCCGAACGTAAAGCGGATCGAGCTGTGTGCCAACTCGTCGTTGCGGCCCAGGGCACGCAGGACGTAGGACGGCTCGAGGGAGGCCGAGGTGCAGGCCGAACCGGACGAAACCGCCAGGTCCTTGAGCGCCATGATCAGCGACTCGCCTTCGACGTAGTTGAAGCTCAAATTCAGGTTGTGCGGTACACGGGCGGTCATGCTGCCGTTGATGTACAGCTCTTCAAGGTTCTCGACCTGCTTGTAGAAGCGATCGCTGAGGGCCTTGATGCGCACGTTTTCGCCAGCCATGTCTTCCTTGGCTACGCGGAAGGCTTCACCCATGCCGACGATCTGGTGGGTCGCCAGGGTGCCAGAACGCATGCCGCGCTCGTGACCGCCGCCGTGCATGGTGGCTTCGATACGCACGCGAGGCTTGCGGCTCACGTACAGCGCACCAATGCCTTTAGGGCCGTAGGTCTTGTGGGCCGAGAACGACATCAGGTCGACTTTCAGCTTGGACAGGTCAATGTCGACCTTGCCGGTAGACTGGGCAGCATCGACATGCAGCAACACGCCTTTGGAGCGGGTCAGCTCGCCAATGGCGGCGATGTCGTTGATGGTGCCGATTTCGTTGTTCACGTGGATCACGGAAACCAGGATGGTGTCTTCACGCATCGCGGCTTCGATCATGGCCGGGGTGACGATACCGTCAGTGGTGGGCTCGAGGTAAGTCACCTCGAAACCTTCACGCTCCAGTTGGCGCATGGTGTCGAGGACAGCCTTGTGCTCAATCTTGGTGGTGATCAGGTGCTTGCCCTTGGTCGCGTAGAAATGCGCGGCGCCCTTGATTGCCAGGTTGTCGGACTCGGTGGCACCGGACGTCCAGACGATTTCACGCGGGTCGGCATTGACCAGGTCGGCGACCTGGCGACGAGCGTTTTCCACCGCCTCCTCGGCTTTCCAGCCGAAAACGTGGGAACGGGACGCCGGGTTGCCGAAGTTTCCGTCAACCAGCAGGCATTCGCTCATCTTTTGCGCGACACGCGGATCAACCGGGGTGGTCGCTGAGTAATCAAGGTAAATCGGCAATTTCATGGACTTTCTCCTAAATCAGGCTGGCTGGCGTGCCGTTAGCTCTTCGGCTGTCACTCGACGGCGGACGCTTCAATCTTGTCCAGACGCGGCGCCTTGGTATTGCATCGGCGCTGGTCCTGACGCTGGGCTACTTCCTGCACCTCACGGCGAGTCACAAGATCAGCCAAGCTGATACCGCTCAAAAACTCATGGATCTGCAGGCTCAGGTCACACCACAAGTGGTGCGTCAGGCAGGTGTCGCCGGCATGGCAATCACCCAGGCCCTGGCACTTGGTGGCATCGACGGATTCATTGACCGCATCGATCACCTGGGCGACCTGGATGCCCTGCATGTCGCGGGACAACTGATAACCGCCGCCCGGGCCACGCACACTGGAAACCAGGTTGCTGCGGCGCAACTTGGCGAACAGTTGCTCAAGATAAGACAGGGAAATGCCTTGGCGCTCGGAGATATCGGCCAGGGACACCGGCCCGTTTTGCGCGTGCAAGGCCAGATCGAGCATGGCGGTCACCGCGTATCGGCCTTTTGTAGTCAGTCTCATGGACAAGTACCAAGGTGTTTCAGAATGGGAGCAAGTATGCGATTCCCGAGTATTTAAGTCAACTATAAGACCTAGTACTTTAGTCAGGAATACCCGTAAAAAGGGCGCGCGAATCATAGCAGGGTGGGGTGGAATCGAACAGCAGGAACCTGGCGAGGGCCCAACCTCAAGACCAACGGAGGTCAAATGCGGGAGCGGGTTAGCCTGCGATGGCGGTGGATCAGCCGCCCATGGGGTGACTGGCAGACCGCTATCACCGGCAAGCCAGCTCCCACAGGGGACTTTATCAATCTTAAAACCTAACCCACCTTGGTGGCACCGGCCTCATCCTTGATCTCGGCGAAGTCTTCTTCGCGCAACTCAGGCAGATCTTTCGCACAGTAAGGACTACCCAGATCTTTCAACGCGCCGCACATGCCATCCAGCTTGCCGTCCACCGCCTGCAGGTGGTCGAGCAACTGGCCAATGGCGCGCGCTACCGGATCCGGCATGTCTTCGCTGACGCCATAAGCGTCGAAGCCGATCTTCTCGGCCATGGCCTTACGCTTGGCCTCCTGCTCAGTGCCGACTTCCGGCTTGACGATGATCCGCCCCGGAATCCCCACTACGGTTGCGCCTGGCGGCACAGCCTTGGTGACCACGGCATTGGAGCCAACCTTGGCACCGGCACCGACCGTAAACGGGCCCAGGACCTTGGCGCCTGCCCCGACCACCACACCATCTTCAAGGGTCGGGTGACGCTTGCCCTTGTTCCAGGTGGTGCCGCCCAGCGTCACGCCCTGGTACAGGGTCACGTCATCACCAATCTCGGCCGTCTCACCAATCACGATGCCCATGCCATGGTCGATGAAGAAGCGACGACCGACCTTGGCCCCCGGATGAATCTCGATCCCGGTCAGCCAGCGGCCAAAGTTCGACACCAGCCGCGCCAACCACTTCCAGCCCATGCCCCACAAGGCGCCGGACAAGCGGTGAATCCAGATCGCGTGCATGCCCGGGTAGCAGGTCAGCACTTCAAAGGCGTTGCGCGCCGCCGGGTCACGATGGAAAACACTTTGGATATCTTCTCGCAGACGCTCGAACATTTTTAATCCTTCCGCTTCAGAAGCTCGCCACGGGCCGCTTTCTGGGTCTCCGTGAGGATGCCACGCAATATATTCATCTCTGCCCGGCTGACCGAGCTACGTCCGTAAAGCCTTCGCAGGCGCGCCATCAAGTGCCTCGGTTTTTCCGGATCGAGGAATTCGATGGCCACCAGGGTTTGCTCCAAGTGCTCATAGAACCGTTCCAGCTCATCCATGGTGGCCAATTCGCCACTTTTGGTGGATGCAACCTCGTCCTTCTCCATTTTGCTCGGCTGGCCTTGTGCTGCCAGCCAGGCCATGCGCACTTCATAACTCAACACCTGCACCGCTGCCCCGAGGTTCAGCGAGCTGAATTCGGGGTCTGATGGGATGTGCACGTGATAATGACATCGCTGCAGCTCGTCATTGGTCAAGCCAGAGTCTTCACGACCAAACACCAAGGCGATTTCAGCGCCACCAGCCGCCTCTTCGACCACTTTGGCCCCGCATTCGCGGGGATCGAGCAGCGGCCAGGGGATGCGGCGGTCGCGAGCACTGGTGCCGAGCACCAGGTTGCAACCCACCAGGGCATCTTCCAGGGTGGCGACGACCTGGGCTTTTTCCAGGAGGTCATTGGCGCCGGAGGCACGAGCGTCGGCTTCGTGGTGCGGGAACACACGCGGTTCCACCAGCACCAGGCGCGTCAGCCCCATGTTTTTCATGGCCCGCGCCACCCCGCCGATATTGCCGGGGTGACTGGTATTGACGAGGACGACACGAATGTTTTGCAGCAAGGGAGGCGCTCGCGGACACGGGAAAGGGGAGCAAATCTTACAGAACAGCCTAAGGTTATGCCATGAAAGCGAACGTCGTCCTTCACCTGAAGAAAGTTTCTGCTAGAATGCTCGGCTTTCTTTAACAACCTTAGGTGACACATCCATGCAGCCCATGCTGAATATCGCGCTGCGCGCCGCCCGCAGCGCCAGTGAATTGATCTTCCGCTCCATCGAGCGCCTGGATACCATCAAGGTCGACGAAAAAGACGCCAAGGATTATGTATCCGAGGTGGATCGCGCCGCCGAACAGAAAATCATCGACGCCCTGCGCAAGGCCTACCCTACCCACGGCATCCTCGGTGAAGAAACCGGCCTGCACAAAGGTAGCGGCGAAGGCGAAGACTACCTGTGGATCATCGACCCACTGGATGGCACCACCAACTTCCTGCGCGGCATCCCGCACTTTGCCGTAAGCATTGCCTGCAAATACCGTGGCCGCCTGGAGCACGCCGTGGTCCTGGACCCGGTTCGCCAGGAAGAATTCACCGCCAGCCGTGGCCGTGGCGCCCAATTGAACGGTCGTCGCCTTCGCGTCAGCGGTCGCACCAGCCTGGACGGCGCCCTGCTGGGCACCGGTTTCCCGTTCCGTGACGACCAGATGGACAACCTGGAAAACTACCTGGGCATGTTCCGCGCCCTGGTTGGCCAGACCGCCGGCATCCGCCGCGCCGGTGCCGCCAGCCTGGACCTGGCGTATGTGGCCGCCGGTCGTTTTGATGCGTTCTGGGAGTCGGGCCTGTCCGAGTGGGACATGGCTGCAGGCGCCCTGCTGATTCAAGAAGCCGGCGGCCTGGTGAGCGACTTCACCGGTGGTCACGACTTCCTGGAGAAGGGTCACGTGGTTGCAGGCAACACCAAATGCTTCAAGGCAGTCCTGACGGCGATCCAGCCGCACCTGCCGGCTTCGCTGAAGCGCTAAGCGAGCGAGCACAAAAAAGCACCCTTAGGGGTGCTTTTTTATGCCCGGGATTTGACCAAGAACCAATACCCACTGACCCCACTGTGGGAGCTGGTTTGCCGGCGATAGCGGTTGGCCAGCCAACTTGCTTAATACTGACCCGCCGCTATCGCCGGCAAGCCGGCTCCTACAGGATATGTGGGTTACTGCTGATTCTGGCCGAGGATCAGGCGACCCTCTTTATCCACAGGGATCTGGCTACCCGGATCACGCTCCATGCGCACCGATCCTTCCTTGCCATCCAGGTTGTAACGCACGTCATACCCGACCACCTTGTCGCTGATGTCGTTGACGGTGTTACAGCGAGTTTGCGTGGTGGTGTAGGTATCACGGTTCTGCATGCCTTCCTGAACCTTGTTACCGGCATAACCGCCACCCACTGCGCCGGCTACGGTGGCAATCTTCTTGCCAGTACCACCGCCGATCTGGTTACCCAGCAGGCCGCCTGCCAGGGCGCCGACCACCGTGCCGGCGATTTGATGCTGATCCTGCACCGGACGCTGCCGGGTCACGGTGACGTCCTTGCAGACCTCACGGGGAGTTTTGATCTGGGTCTTGACCGGCTGCACCGCCAGCACTTGCGCATACTCAGGGCCGCTTTTTACCAGGCTGTAGGTGGCAACAGCACCCCCGGCAGTCACACCGACAGCACCCAATACCGCACCAACCAGTAACGACTTGTTCACGTGAACCTCCTGACCATCACAAGCGGACTGAAACGTCCGCGCTATACCCAGCCTTGGAGCAAAAAAAAAGGCGCGAGTTCAATACTCGCGCCTTCTTTGCAACAGTGGATCAACAAACACCCATCAAGGGCGGTCGTCGACCTCCTTGTCGGTCGCAACAGGAGGAATCAGGTCTTCGCTGTTGAGGTTCAGCCAGATCAACACCACGTTGGCGATGTAGATCGACGAGTAGGTGCCCGCCAGGACGCCGATAAACAGCGCCAGGGAGAAGCCCCACAGGTTGTCGCCACCGAAGATCATCAGCGCGGCAATCGCCAGCAAGGTGGAAATCGACGTCGCCATGGTGCGCAACAGGGTCTGGGTGGTGGAGATGTTGATGTTCTCGATCAACGTCGCCTTGCGCAGTACCCGGAAGTTCTCGCGAACCCGGTCGAATACCACGATGGTGTCGTTGAGGGAGTAACCAATGATCGCCAGCACCGCCGCCAATACCGTCAAATCGAAGGTGATCTGGAAGTACGCCAGGATACCCACGGTCACGATCACGTCGTGGATCAGCGAGACAATGGCACCGACGCCGAACTTCCACTGAAAGCGGAACGCCAGGTAGACCATGATGCCGGCCAGCGCCATCAGCATGCCGAGGCCGCCCTGGTCGCGCAGCTCTTCACCTACCTGCGGGCCGACGAACTCGACGCGCTTGACCGAAGCCGGGTTATCGCCACCGACCTTGAGCAAGGCCTCGGCCACCTGGTGGCCCAGTTGCGGGTCTTCACCCGGCATCCGCACCAGCAGGTCGGTGGTCGCACCAAAGCTCTGCACGATCGCCTCGTGGTAACCGGCCTCGTTCAGTTGGGTACGCACCTTGGTGACATCGGCCGGCTTCTCGTAGGTCAGCTCGATGAGCGTACCGCCGGTGAAGTCCAGACCGTAGTTCAGGCCCTTATGGAACCAGCTGAACAACGCCAGGACGGTAAGGAGCACAGTGACGCCGAACGCAACGTTGCGAACGCCCATGAAGTTGATTGTACGTAACATGGCAGCCCCTTAAATCCACAACTTCTTGAAGTCACGCCCGCCAAAGATCAGGTTGACCATTGCGCGGGTCACCATGATGGCCGTGAACATCGAGGTAAAGATACCGAGGGACATGGTCACCGCAAAACCCTTGACCGGGCCGGTGCCCATGGCAAAGAGAATCCCGCCGACCAGCAATGTGGTCAGGTTGGAGTCGAGAATCGCGGTAAATGCCCGGCCGAAACCTTCGTTGATTGCCCGTTGCACGCTCATGCCCGCCGCGATCTCTTCACGAATCCGCGAGAAGATCAGCACGTTGGCGTCCACCGCCATACCCATGGTGAGTACGATACCGGCGATACCCGGCAGGGTCAGTGTAGCCCCCAGCAGCGACATCAAGGCCAGCAGCAGCACCATGTTCACCGCCAGCGCAACCGTGGCAATGATGCCGAAGAAGCGATAGATGGCGATGATGAACAGCGAAACGAACAGCATGCCCCACAGGGAAGCGTCGATACCCTTGGTGATGTTGTCAGCACCCAGGCTCGGACCAATGGTGCGCTCCTCGGCGAAGTACATCGGTGCCGCCAGGCCACCGGCACGCAGCAGCAATGCCAGCTCGGAGGACTCACCCTGGCCGTTCAGGCCGGTGATACGGAATTGAGCACCCAACGGCGACTGGATGGTCGCCAGGCTGATGATCTTCTTCTCTTCCTTGAAGGTCTGTACGGCTACGTCCTTCTCGACGCCATTGACCATTTGCTTGGTGTAGGTGGTCACCGGGCGTTGCTCGATGAAGATCACCGCCATGCTGCGACCGACGTTGCTGCGGGTGGCGCGGCTCATCAGTTCGCCACCATGACCATCCAGGCGGATGTTCACTTCAGGCGTGCCGTGCTCGCCAAAACCAGCCTTGGCATCCGTCACCTGGTCACCGGTGATGATCAGGCCACGCTCGATCTGCGCTGCTGGGCGATTGCCCTCGCGGAACTCGAACATTTCGGAAGTAGCCTTGGAAGCACCCGGCTCGGCAGCCAGGCGGAACTCAAGGTTGGCGGTCTTACCGAGAATCCGCTTGGCTTCAGCGGTGTCCTGCACGCCTGGCAGCTCAACCACTATGCGGTTGGCGCCCTGGCGCTGGACCAGAGGCTCGGCCACACCCAGCTCGTTGACGCGGTTACGTACCGTGGTCAAGTTCTGCTTGATGGAGTATTCACGGATTTCCGCCAGCTTGGCCGGGGTCATCGCCAGACGCAGCACCGGCTGACCATTGAGGTCGGCAGGAACAATGTCGAAATCGTTAAAGCTTTTGCGAACCAGGGCGCGTGCCTGTTCACGGGTGGCTTCGTCAGCAAAGCCCAGCTGGATGGCACCGTTGAGCTGCGGCAGGCTGCGATAACGCAGGCGCTCTTTGCGCAGCAGGCTCTTCACATCGCCTTCGTAGACTTTCATGCGTGCATCGAGGGCTTTGTCCATGTCCACTTCCAACAGGAAGTGCACACCACCGGACAAGTCCAGGCCCAGCTTCATCGGGTGCGCGCCGAGGCTGCGCAGCCATTGCGGAGTGGTTTGTGCCAGGTTCAGTGCGACTACATAGTCATCACCCAATACCTTGCGCACAACATCCTTGGCCGGCAATTGGTCTTCTTGCTTGGCCAGGCGCAACAAACCGCCCTTGCCGTTCGGCGTCAGGCTGGAAGCCTTGACCGTCAAGCCGGCTTCGGTAAGCGCCTTGCTCGCGCGCTCGAGGTCGGCATCGGTCACTTGCAACGACGTGCTAGCGCCGCTGATCTGGATCGCCGGGTCATCTGGATAGAGATTGGGAGCGGAATAAATAAAACCGATCGCCAGCACCGCCAGGATCAGTACGTATTTCCACAGAGGGTATTTGTTCAGCATCACGCCGCCCGCTTATGACGCGGGGCGCCTTGCGCGCCCCGTCGATTGGTAAAAGTTGTTACTCAGATCGCTTTGAGCGTGCCTTTTGGCAGCGTGGCGGCGATGGCGCCTTTCTGGAACTTCATTTCAACGGTGTCGGAGACTTCCAGTACCACGAAAGCATCGGAAACCTTGGTGATCTTGCCAGCGATACCGCCGGTGGTGACCACTTCGTCGCCTTTTTGCAGGCTGCCCAGCAGGTTTTTCTGCTCTTTGGCGCGCTTGGCCTGTGGACGCCAGATCATCAGGTAGAAGATGACCAGGAAGCCGACCAGGAAAATCCACTCGAAACCACCGCCCATAGGACCGGCAGCGGCCGGTGCAGCGGCGTCAGCCATAGCGTTAGAGATAAAAAAGCTCATTTAGCACTCCAGTTGCAAATAGTGAATCTTAGGGTCGGGAAACTCAGTCCAAGGGCGGCACAGGCAGCCCGCGCTTGGCATAGAAGGCATCGACAAAGGCGGCCAATGTACCCTGTTGAATAGCCTCGCGCAAACCAGCCATCAGGACTTGGTAGTGACGCAAATTGTGGATGGTATTCAACATGCTACCCAGCATTTCCCCGCATTTGTCCAGATGGTGCAGATAAGCACGGGAGAAGTTCTGGCAGGTGTAGCAATCACAGGTGGGATCCAGCGGCGAATCATCATGGCGATGGAACGCGTTACGGATCTTCAGCACGCCTGTATCAATGAACAGATGCCCATTGCGGGCATTACGGGTTGGCATCACGCAATCGAACATGTCCACACCGCGGCGCACACCCTCTACGAGATCTTCTGGTTTGCCAACGCCCATAAGGTAACGAGGTTTGTCAGAAGGCATCAGGCCTGGCAGGTAGTCCAGCACCTTGATCATTTCGTGCTTGGGCTCGCCCACCGACAGGCCGCCAATGGCCAGGCCATCGAAGCCGATCTTGTCCAGGCCTTCGAGCGAGCGCTTGCGCAGGCTTTCGTGCATGCCGCCCTGGACGATGCCGAACAACGCGGCAGTGTTGTCGCCGTGGGCATTCTTCGAACGCTGGGCCCAGCGCAACGACAACTCCATGGAGATCCGCGCCACGTCTTCATCGGCCGGGTACGGCGTGCACTCGTCAAAAATCATCACAATGTCTGAGCCCAGGTCACGCTGGACCTGCATCGACTCTTCCGGGCCCATGAACACCTTGGAACCGTCCACCGGCGAGGCGAAGGTCACGCCCTCCTCCTTGATCTTGCGCATGGCGCCCAGGCTGAACACCTGGAATCCACCGGAGTCGGTGAGGATCGGGCCTTGCCACTTCATGAAGTCATGCAGGTCGCCATGCTTCTTGATCACTTCGGTGCCCGGGCGCAGCCACAGGTGGAAGGTATTGCCGAGGATGATCTCGGCGCCGGTGGCGACAATGTCACGCGGCAGCATGCCCTTGACCGTGCCGTAGGTGCCGACCGGCATGAACGCCGGGGTCTCCACGGTGCCACGGGGGAAGGTCAGGCGGCCGCGACGGGCTTTACCGTCAGTAGCCAACAATTCAAACGACATACGACTCATAGTTGTTCCTCTGGGCCGCGCGGCGCCGGATTACGGGTGATAAACATCGCATCACCGTAGCTGAAAAAACGGTACCCATTATCGATGGCGGCCTGATAGGCGGCCATGGTCTCGGGGTAACCGGCAAATGCCGACACCAGCATCAACAGCGTGGATTCCGGCAAATGGAAGTTGGTGACCAGGCAATCGACCACATGGAACGGCCGGCCTGGGTAGATAAAGATATCGGTGTCGCCACTGAACGGCTTGAGCACGCCATCGCGCGCGGCACTCTCCAGGGAACGCACGCTGGTGGTGCCCACCGCGACCACCCGCCCGCCACGCGCCTTGCACGCGTTGACCGCGTCCACCACGGCCTGGCTGACTTCCAGCCATTCGCTGTGCATATGGTGATCTTCGATGTTCTCCACACGCACCGGCTGAAACGTCCCTGCCCCCACGTGCAGGGTCACATAGGCCGTCTCGACACCCTTGGCGGCAATCGCCTCCAGCAGCGGCTGGTCAAAATGCAGCCCAGCCGTCGGCGCGGCGACGGCGCCGAGGCGCTCGGAGTAAACCGTCTGATAGCGCTCGCGGTCCGAATCTTCGTCGGGGCGGTCTATATAAGGAGGCAACGGCATATGGCCGACACGCTCCAGCAGCGGCAACACTTCTTCGGCAAACTTGAGCTCGAACAGCGCGTCATGGCGCGCCACCATCTCGGCCTCGCCACCGCCATCAATCAGAATGCTCGACCCCGGTTTCGGCGACTTGCTGGAGCGCACATGGGCCAGCACACGATGGCTGTCCAGCACCCGTTCCACGAGGATTTCCAGCTTGCCGCCGGAAGCCTTCTGGCCAAACAGCCGCGCCGGAATCACCCGGGTATTGTTGAAGACCATCAAGTCGCCTGGGCGTAAATGCTCAAGCAAATCAGTAAATTGACGGTGTGCAAGGGCACCGTTGACCCCGTCCAGGGTCAACAGTCGGCTGGCGCGACGCTCGGCCAAAGGGTGGCGAGCGATCAGCGAATCCGGCAGTTCAAAAGTAAAGTCAGCAACGCGCATGATGGGGTTCGTCTAGCAGGGCCGGGAAGTCTAGCGGAAATAGTGAAAATAGACCATGAAACGTGATTGACCAACGGTAATCACGTCTCTATACTTCGCCGCCATTGAGCCCTGATGGCGGAATTGGTAGACGCGGCGGATTCAAAATCCGTTTTCGAAAGGAGTGGGAGTTCGAGTCTCCCTCGGGGCACCATCTTAAAAAAAGACCTTGAAATTCAAGGTCTTTTTTTTCGCCTGCAGAAAAGTGATCATCTCCCCCCGCACCAGACAGTAGAGGCCCCAGGACCATGGAATTGACACTCGAAGCCGTTGCTCTGTTCGCCCTCAAGCTGGTGCATGAGACGGAAGATGGCAGCCCGATCCTGCGCGACGATCTGGTGATGGATGGGTATGAACGGGAGGTGTTTGGGTTGCTGGTGCGCAGTGGCGACCTGGCAACTATCCAACGCAAGTTGGATGAATGCATGAAGTTGGCCCTGGAGACGTTGGGGGGTGCCAACACGGTAATGGGCCGCGAGTTGCAAAAGCTGGCGGCCCAAGTCCGGCAAGCCTCGACGCTGGAGGAACTAAAGCCCCCACTCGCCGCACTTAAGGACTACCTCAAGGCCATCTTGTAACGCACCCTCCCTGCCCCACCACAAGGACCGCCCAATGATCGACTTCAACAACAAAGGCTTCTTCAAGCTCAAGCAAAACAATGAATACGCCGAACGCGTTGCATCCCTGCTGCTCGATGACGAACACGTGGTCGATGCCTACAAAGCCATGCGCGACGGTGTGGTGTTTACCACCAAGCGCATCATCGCTGTGAACGTGCAAGGCATCACCGGCAGCAAGAAGGACTTCACTTCCCTGCCGTACAAAAACATTGTCGCGTACTCGGTGGAAACCTCCGGCACGTTCGACCTGGATTCGGAGTTGGAGATCTACTTCTCGTCATTGGGCAAAGTGAAGTTCGAGTTCACGGGCAAGACCTCGATGGTGGAAATCTCCAGGCTGATTTCCAAGCACCTGCTGGGTTGATCGGCCGGTAAAACCAAGGTCTTTTTACCGCAAGCCGTGTGATTCAGCGGCTGTATGCCATCAAATGTGGGAGCTGGCTTGCCGGCACCCTAGAACTACCCGCCTACACCAACTCTCTCACCCAGCGCTCAAGTCCTTCCTCCGTCAACCATACCGGACACTTGCCCTTGACCGCCAACACCTCGTTCCGTTGCTTCATTGAGGACGGTAAACAGTGCGTGCATGAGGCGTTCTATTACATCAATCCTGATGGCACGCCTTGTTATCCGGATGCAGCACTGCAGAACCCGCCGGCCGCGCAATCACACAAATATCATCCCCCAACGGTCTGACACTCGTGAATTCAAGCCTCACAGCTTCACCCAGTTTGTCGATCGGCCACTCCAACGCAGGCTTGGCAGTTGAACCCAGGAACTTGGCAGCAATATGGAATATGTACTCATCCACCAGGTTCAAACGCGCGAACGCCGCCACCAGCCGCGAGCCGGCCTCGATCAGTACCTCGTTGGCTCCACGGTTTGCCAAGGTCTTGAGCAATGCTTCAAGCGGCACCTGCCCGTCGACCGCGTCAAACATCAGTAACTCCTGGCCCTCGCCCGGATCGGTCAGCGAGGTCGAAGTGGTCGCCACCAACGTCGGGCCGGCGGTGAAAAAGGCAGCGTTCGGGGGCACTCGTCTTTGGCTGTCAATCAGCACACGCAGGGGCGGTCGCTCCATGGCCAGGCAAGCCTGGGACTCCTCCAACTGCAACTCGGCCTTACGTATCGTCAACCGCGCCTGATCCCGCAGCACCGTGTCCGCACCGGTGATGACGGCACTCGACTGCGCCCGCAGGCGCTGGGTTTCTGCCCGCGCCAGCGGCCCGGTAATCCATTGGCTTTCACCGCTGTGCATGGCGGTTCGGCCATCCAGGCTGATGCCCATTTTCACCCGCACCAGTGGCAGGCCAGTGACCATTCGTTTGATAAACCCTCGATTGAGCTGCCGTGCCTGTTGCTCCAGCAGGCCAAACGCGACACTGATACCCGCAGCACGCAGGCGCCTGACGCCCTGGCCGGCAACCTGCGGATTGGGATCGACCATGGCGATAACCACCTGTTTCACCCCGGCGCTGATCAGTGCATCGGCGCAAGGCGCAGTGGCGCCAAAATGACAACAGGGCTCCAGTGTCACATAAGCCGTTGCGCCGGCAGCGGCGGCGCCTGCCTGGCGCAGGGCGTGCACTTCAGCATGGGCGTGCCCTGCCCGGACATGCCAGCCCTCGCCGACAATGCGCCCGTAATTGACGATGACGCACCCGACGCGCGGGTTGGGGCTGGTGGAATACAGTCCCAACTGCGCCAGCTCGATTGCCCTTTGCATGCACTCAATCGGGTTCATAGGGTCATCACTCGCTGAGCGCTGCATCTTGACTGAGGGCTGGGCGGGTCAGTTTGACGCCAGTTCGAACGCACAGTGTGTAGTCGTCCAGAAACAATACGTGTTTTAACGCGTCAATAAGCCTGTCGTTCTGCTCACGATTCCTGGAGGAAATGCGCAAGTATCGATCGGCGTCATCCATGACTTTTCCGCTGCATTCCTTAATGAAGATGCTGAAGTCATCAACCAGCAACGCAGCCAGTTCCGGGGCCGACGGGTAGCCTGGTTTCAAGCGGCACAACACAAAGTTGCTGGCCGTAGCGAATACCTCAAGGGCCTCGATTTCACGTAGCTGCGCAACCAGATCATCCGTCTCGCTGCGCACCTGGGCGCAACTGGCCGCATATTCTTTACGGTATTGCGGAAGGTTGAGCATGAACTCCTCGGCAAATCCGTTGATGTTCCAGATCGGCAGTTCCTTACGCAAAGCGTCCAACCAGTCCTGGTCCGCACTGGCCGCGTACCCCAGCCTCAGGCCGCCAATACCGAAGGTTTTGCTCATGCTCCTTAGTACGATGATTCTTGGCAAAACCAAGAGGTCGTGGAGCAACGATTGATCCCGTGCATCGCCGGAAAAATCAAGAAATGACTCGTCCACTATCAGATAGGGCGCCTGATTCCGGGTACGCCGGTAGAGTTCCAGGATCGTATCCTTGGGAATAAGCCCGCCCGTGGGATTGTTCGGCGTCACCAACACAATCGCACTCGGCTTTTGTTGCTCAATGACGCGCAGCGTGTGCTCGATATCCAGCGCAAACTGATTTTGCGCAGTCAATCTGATCGTCGTAACACGCTCCACGGGGAAGGCATTGGCAAATTCATTGAACGAAGGTTCGAACACCAGCAAATTGCCGCCAAAGAGCCTGGGCATCAGACGAATGATTTCCGAGACACCGTTGGCAATCACCAGGTTTTCGGTAGGCACCCCCAGGAAGTCCGACAATAGCGGCAGGCTCGCACCCGCCGAGGCAGGATAGTTGAGGGCGATGTCAGCGAAGCGGTCAACCATCAGCTTCTTCAGCCCCGCAGGCGGGAAGTGCAGGTTGTAGATGAGGGCGTGGTCGGTCACAGGGAAGCGCCAATACCCCCCATGCTGGCTGGAAAGCAACGCATGCTTATGCTCGGAAAACTGATAAGACGCGATACGCAGGTCATATAAGTTATCTATTTCAATCCAGGTGCCCGGATCGACTTCAATTGCCTTGAACCCCATACCTTGCGTACACGCAGTTTTGAAAGTCACTTCGTAATAGTCATTCAACCGGTTGTTCCTGACGTTCCGTTCAAGTTCTCCGATCAAATAATTTTTGCAGAATTGGGCTGACAAGTAATAGATATTGGCCGTTTTGAGTGGCCTATCGGCGGTCAGATGATCATCAGCTTTGCTGCTACCAAACTGTCGGATAAGTCCATGGGCATCCACCTCGGCAAAGGTGCCTTCCATCAGTGGGGTAAGTGGTGAGACAACTGCCAGGCATTCGCGACCGCTTTGTGCGTCCAAAGCCGTAATTACCGAGGCGCGAAAGAAAATATCGCCCTCCAGCAACGTGACCCCCTCCTCGCCTTCCAGTTCATGGGAGGCCAGATACAACGAATACAAATTATTGGTAGTGGCCCACTCTGCGTTTTCGATAAATCGCACGGTCACCGGCAACTCCAGCGCCGCGACAAAGGCCCGTATCTTCAGACCCTTGTAGCCGATCACCACTACAACCTCCTGGTAACCCGCCTCGACGAGAATATTCAGTGCATTAGCCAGGATACTAAGGCCATTGACCTCAGTCAGTGGCTTGGGAGTAGAGTCAGAGGCTCGTCCAAGACGAGACCCCATGCCTGCGGCAAGGACAATAGCTTTTTTCATCACAGTTCACCTGTTGCAGAGCAAAAGCGAAGTAGCGAAACCTGTTGATTACCTAAAGGCGCCCTGTAACGCTGGACTATCAACAGGGACGGCCTGGGTTCAGGCTCGGGTTTTTACCGCACACCGAAAGTCACTCAGGGTCACTTTCTCGGTATCCAGATCAACTTCATACCGATGGTCAAACCCCTTGGCTGCATGGCTACTCCATTCGTTACCGTACGCACGCTCCAGATAGCGCCTGGAGGCCAATGCGTCAGGAGCCGGTAAATCGAGATGCCCAAAACGCATAGCGCCTCGGGAATGCCAATCCTCCACTGTCAGATACTCGCGGGGCCAATTAGCCAATGCCAGGTGACTGGTATAGCGAAGATACCCGTCCTGTTCGGACAACGGAAAGATGTCCACAGAGGGATATAAGTAATCGCGATTGTTCTCTTCCGGCATGGAAATGCCCGCTGTCGAGAACACCTTATAACCGCCCCATAGTTCCCAAGGCTGTTGACTGAGGCGATAACCCCGTTCGGCAAATTGCTGCTCCAAAGAAAAAAACTTTTCGATATCGGCCTCGAGAATATAGAGATCAGCATCGTCGTCCCAAGGAATCAAACCGGTATGACGCACGCCCCCCAGCAAAGTACCCGCCGCCAGGCAATACTCGAGCCCATTGGCGGTAAAAATGTCATTAATCACTTCAAGTCCATCGTAGAGCTGATCGACAAACACCTGGGGGGTCTTTCCAAGTTTTTCTTGACTCATATCCCTTTCCTTTTGGCAGACAACGCGCGAGTGAAGACCGTAGTGGCTTGCTCTGAAACTATCTCGAAGCCCAACTCATCCAGGAGTTTCGCAAGTTGATCCCGGCCATAGACTCTCGCCCCACAATTAACCAGCATATCCAACGACATCAATGCGCCTACTTTCGTATCGGTATCGAACTCATTGATTACCAGCACACCGTTGTGTACCAGGCCATGACAGATATTCCCCAGAATCTGCTTCGCCTCGGTTTCGTCAAAGCCCATCAACAGTCGCGAAATAACAATACAATCGGCCTCTATCGGCAACTTCCCGAGCACGATGTCATGGGGTAGGAAGTTCACATCAAACTGTTTATAAGCACTCAGGTTCCCCCTGGCTATGTCCAGGGTTCTCGCAAAATCCACCAGCGTGTACTTAAGATCAGTCGCCGTTCCCAACACCTGTTCAATCAACAATCCCGGTCCGCTCCCCACATCCACGATATGCCGAGGGGCATGGGCTAGCAGCACTTGGGCCAAACGCACATTCATCTCGCCGACGCCCTGTTGCATGGCCACCGCAAAATTGCTCTGCCGGTCATAGGCAAACGACGTGGCCTGCCCCGGACGGAAGAAGTCCTCCGCCACCGACCAGTTCGACCAATGGTTGGCGTCCAGCAATAGCAAGTTGGCGATCGACCCCGCGGTATCCCGGCGCAACGTGGCCCGAAGATCCTGCGCAACGCGGTAGTGCATGCCTTGTTTGTTCAGGATGTTGAGTTGCACAAGGGTTTCCAGGAGGATCGTTGTAGACAAACGATGCAATTCAAGCCGGGCAACGAGTTCATCAATCGTCAGGTCTTCCTGGCAAAGCTCTTCAAAAAGGCCTGCCTGTACCGCGAACATGACAGCACGAGCCGCCCTGAAGTTGAACACCAACTGGTGAAGTTCTTGTGGTTTCATAGTCGATCCAGCCCATAAGGATTACATGCCGTAGCTGATCGCCGCACCAACCCCCAACAGGGCAGCACGAACAACCGAAAGTTGGCGCGCGTACAACTCCAGCATTTGCACGCAGGCGCTGATACGCCGCCCCAGACCAGGATGAAGACTGCTGCTCATATCCGCCCCAAAGTTATGCACTTCACGAATAATCAGGTGATCCGGCATGTAGCAGATTTTTGTATTTTTATAAGTAGTGGCACGTAGATCCAGGACGGGGTAACTCCCCCCCATGCCGCTGGAAATCGAAACAATCAATGCCGGTTTGTGCGCCAGCACCGGGTACTCGCTGGAAACAAAAAACTCCTTGAGTACCGGCGGAGCCATGCCTGAGTGCTCCGGCGCGATAACAATGAAGGCCTCGGCCCTGCTTGCAAGTTCATCACTCTCAGGGCCGATGGGCTGTGTTGCCAAATTCAGGACTGTCGGTGTAAATACTGAATAGTCACGTAAATAATCTTCCAGGATTCTACTAACCCTCGAACTTTGCGAATCCATTCTTGGGCTACCAGCGATAATCAGCACTTCCATAGTCGCACCCGTCGGTAAATATCAAATAGTTTCCATCGGCCGGTGCTGCGTTTTCGGCATGGGCAGGGAGCGCCGGGCGCCTCTAGCCACCCAGACAGCCAGCACGCCTCCCAGCAGATTCAACGCCAACAACATCAGCAGGGCCAGATTGAAATCGTTAAACAGATAACCCACCCAATAACAGCCGGTGTGAAGCAACAGGACATACACCGCATCAATCGCCATGGCGGTCCTGGCTCTTTCAATCGCTGGCAACCCATGAACGGCCAGGTACAGCATGCCTCTGCCGAATACCGTGATCGGGATGATCATCAAGTACGTCACTACAAAGGGCAGTGCATCTTCATATCCACCCAACATGAAACGCGCCACCGGCAGGGCAAATACAATGAACGGCAATGCCACGACGGTTTGCCACACCAGGACCAGTCCATAGCCGGACTTGAAAATCATCCCTACCTGGCCCTGCTGCTGTTGAACGAATGCCTTGCTCAGCAGCACGGTGGTGACCGCTGACAGCCCCCACACGGGAATCATGATCAAGGGTTGCAGTTTTGAAATAACCCCCATGGTTGCAACTTCCGCGTCTCCCAGTTTAGAGATCAGATAAGTGGCCACGATTCCAGAAATGGGCCAGAAGGTTGCGGTGGAACTGGTCACCCAGGCCAATCGGGAAATGTTCGCGGCGGCCTTGATTATCTTGCCCACCCCCAGATTGCGGGGACCGGTGGCACGGGTTTTCCTGACGCCAAAGTAAATGCATACAAGTGCCCCGAAGGCCTGTGCCAGCCAGGCGGCATACACCGAGCCGACCAGGCCAAATCCGTCGAAACCACCCACGCCAAACATCAGCAGTGGATCGAGCACAATGTTCATCAGGCAAACCACCGCAACCACGATGGCCTGGGTTTTGAACAATGACAGACCACGCAGGTATGCCGTGGAAATGGCAAACGTGAGGGTAATGATGAAGCCGTACAGCCAAGTATTTAAATAGCCTTCGCTTTGCTCATAAATGGATTGCGCTGCCCCCATCGCTCCAAGCACCGCCTCAAGGTTCAGGCCTGCGCCCAATAGCACGACCCCATAGACCACTGCACCCATCAGCAGGCCAGGCAGCAACACATCGATAACGGTATTGCCCTCGGCCCTTTCCTGCCCTTTGGACACATGGACACTGATCGCCAGGGCAATGCCCATGGCAATCGTGTTCATCAACCACATGAAAGGGCTGGCCAGGCTTGCTGCCGTCAGAGACTCATGACCAAGGTGAGCGATGAACACCATGTCGATGGCATTCGCGATCATCAGGGCGCTGAACGACAACATGGTGTGCATGGCCTGGCTGTTGATATCTTTGCTCAACCGCCACAAGTCCTGGGCTCCGAACGCGCGCAGTCTCACTCGGCAACCACTCGAAAACCCACGGCATACAACGAGGCATAGGGGGTAATGCTCAACCCGTGCCGCCGGGAAACCCGGCATAGATCGGCAAAACGGCCAAAACAACCGCCCCGGGTGATTCGATAGGTCGGCCGGCTCTCGGAAATCAAGTCGTCCATGACAAAAGGACCATTGGGATACGCGTCGTAATCATTCGATGTGTATTCCTCGACGTTCCCGCCCATGTCCATTAGGCCGAACGGCGATGCGCCCTGTGGGAAAACACCGACCGGCGTCGTGGATAACAGGCCAAGCTCGGCGGTATTGGCGTTTTCGGTCCTGGCCTCGTTGCCCCATGGGTACTCAAACTCGCCGGCACCGGCGGCGTATTCCCATTGCGCCTCGTCAGGCAAGCGCACGGTCCTGCCGGTCCTGGCCGAAAGCCAGGCGCAGAACGCATCCGCCGCGCCCGCACTCACCGAGTACACCGGATGGTTGGCGTAGTGCAGAGGAAACGCCCGCAAAGGCCAGGACGTCGGCACCTCAGCGTTGGGGCAATCCCGTAAAAACGCCAGGTACTCCAGGTTGGTCACCGGATACTTCGAAATATTGAAGCCCGCCAGGGACACCGTATGCCGAGGTACTTCCTTGAGAATCCAGTCGCGAATAACCCCCACATCGGCATATTCACGCACGACTGCATCGATTTTCGACTCATCGATACCAATATGTGCCTCGCCCGCAGGAATGGACACCAGATTATTCAGCGCGCCCGCGATGATCCGGGGATCGCCCTTGATCGCCAACTCCGTGCCCAATTGCAAACGCCGGGACAAGTCGGTCGACTCCTCGAAACTGCGCAGTAATGCTGCGGCTTCTGGCGTTTCCCGGAAACGGTTCATCCGCTCCAACGTTTCAAGCAACCCGGTTTGAGGTTGATAGACAACAGGTTGTTCACAGGGATCGAGCGGTGATGTGACCGTACATTTCTCTGCCACAACTACTTTTTCTCGTGCATTCATTGTTATAAGTCCACGCTGAAAATTAAAGGTCAGCCAAGCTCGACGGCATAAATACGCCCGTCATAGGACGACGCCAGGAAACGCTGTTTTTCGTCGTCCCAGGTGAGGGAGGAAATACCTGCCGCACTGACTTTTCGCACATTGCCCAACCACTCCCGGGCCGTGCAGTCGTAAATATCGACGGTGCCTCCATAACTGCCAGTGGCGATAAAATTGCCGTCGTCGTTCGACGCGATGCACTTGATGGAGTGAGTGTGACGGCTGGGAATCGCCGCCCTCGGCTCACCCCATAACTTCAGGGTCAGATCCCGGGACACCGTGGCAACACCGCTTGCATAGGAACAGAGGTCATTCAATATGCCCTCATGGGCATGCGTGATCTTGTTGATCACTTCATAAGAGCGGATATCGGTTACGCCGATTTCACCATCGGCGCACCCGGTATAAAGGCAGTTGCCATGCAACGAGATGCCCTTGATCGCGTTTTCATGAATCTTGTGGCAGGACACAAACTCCAAGTGCCGATCGTTAACCTTGAAGATGATGATATCGCCGGAATAACTCCCCACCGCCAGGCGCTGCTCGCCATCCAACTTAAAGTTCACCCCGCAGTTGAGAGGGGCGTGATGGGCATAAACCACACGGTTTTTCAGGACATCAAACACTTGTCCGGTCTGTCCGCCACATACCAGGACCGGTCCGGTCTTCACCACAAAATTGCACAGCGATTGTGGCCCGCCCATATCTTTGCCATCGGCCTTCAACAGACCCGCATCGCCAATACTGTAGATAACGCCTTCTGCCGCATGCACCGAGTTCAAGCTGGCCGAAGGGACAAAGCCCTCAAGGTCCCAATGGTTGCGGGCGATATCCCAAATGGCGAACGTAGAACCAAACGTCGCGAAATAGATTTTGTCGCGTCTTTGAAACTCCGCCGAGCGCGCCCAGATCTCCTTCGGATACTCAGAACGTTTCCACTCCACCAGAGTCTGCCCCTCGATCGACCACAGCACCGCGATCCCGTCATACCCCAGGCTCAGCAGACTATTGTCGAACTTTGACTTCACCAGCTTCTTGACGCTGGAGCGATGCCCCTTATAGGTATTTACAACCGTATTGCCATTGATGACCTGAAGTTCACCGTCATTATTGCCAACGATAAAGACCCCCGCCGAGAGCGTCACCAAGGCGTCCATATCGTGGCCTTCCGTCTCCTTGATCGCCAGGCACTCCCCGGTGGCCGCGTCCCAGGCACGAATGGTCCCATCGGTGCCGCAGGACAAAAGTTGCAGGCTGTCGGCTGTCCAATCGAAGCTCTCTACCAGGCCACTATGCCCTTGCATCTTGCAGATGAAACTTCCATCTTTGTGATGCACCGACAAACTACTGTCGTAAGAGCAACTGGCGATTTTCTCACCATCGGGAGAAAATTTGGCCTGCATGACGTCATCACTGTGGCTGGTCATGACACATTGCAATTTAAACTCAGGCACGCTCCAAAGCCGGGTCGAACCATCACTGCTCGCCGTCACCAACAGGCTGCCGTCAGGGGAAAAATCACAGTAGTTGGCCAAATGGTCATGCCAGCCGCGTTGCAGGGGTTGGCGTGTTTGTGCATTCCACAAAATTATCTGGTTATCGTAGCCTGCCGTTGCAATGTACTGTTGCTCAAACAGTGAGAGACCGCTGATAGGTGCCTGATGCTGAATCATTGAGTACCCCCTGCCTGGGCAGTGAACTGGTGATTGGTTACTTCTATTTTTGCTTTTATATAGCCTTCGTTATGCTTGCCAATATGCATGGCAGTGGACCTGACCTCGATAATTTCGATACCCAGGTTTCTTAGCTGCAACTCTTTCTCCGGGTTATTCGTAAGCAAAATTATTTTCGGGCAACCCAATGCTTGCAGCATCTGTGCAGCATCAAAGTAATCGCGCAAGTCATCGGCAAATCCGAGCATATTGTTGGCTTCATATGTATCCACACCTGAATGCTGCTGCAGTGCATAGGCCTCCAGCTTCTTATACAAACCGATGCCCCGGCCCTCCTGGCGCAGGTAAATCAAATACCCACCTACTTCGTTAATCAGGCGTAGTGACTCTGAAAGTTGGTCGCCACAATCACACTTCATGGAGTGAAAAATATCACCGGTCAAACACTCGGAATGCAACCTGACCAACGGCAACTTCTGACCGTCGGCCATGAACCCGCCCAGGCGAATAGCAATATGCTCAACAGGATCTTTCAAGTCATCGAATGAAATGAAAGTGGCAACCACTTCGCTGTCCAACATGAGTGGTATATCGACTTCCTTAATAATCGTAGCCATTTTATTGTTTCCCTGGACGACAGTTATTCGGCAAGGCAGTTCGCCCTGCAGCTTTTTATAGGAAGAGTACATTTACGAAGACAAACCAATCCGGGCACACCACTTCGAACGACTTGAAGTTTCGTACTCTGGTTAGCGATGCCGACAGATTGCTCTGGCCGCCACCCTGCGGATCGTTAGCTACTGCAACGTAGCGCCACAACAACTTCTGGATACGCCAAACAGCGCACGTTGAGTCACCGCACCCAGATCTATTTCCAGGGCAATGGCCTTTTCCTGGCCAATGACACGTACCGGCCCAAGCCGGGTGATCACCAGGCCAGCCCTGATCAGCATTCGCTCTACCGCTACCGTTGTAACCGTCACATAACCCTGGATATGTTGCTCGACACCATAGGCAACGATGGCCTTTACGGCCTCCAGGGTAAAGTCGGAAAACCCCTTGTTACCGGGATATCGAGGGGTTACGGCAAATCGACTGAGTTCCCATACCTGGGAAGAAACAGGCGCTGGTCGCCCTTCAAGCAACTCGGAGAAAGTATCCCTGAGCATGTAGGGGCCCGTAGTAGGTAATAAACGCCAGCACCCTTTGATCTCACTGTCTCCGCCATCCTTGATCAGCATGTAGAGAGGCTCCAGTGCGTCATAACCATCAATTTCCATATCGGCAATGATTGCAACATCCCAGCCCTTACGCTTTTTAAAAACATCTGCGCGCAGCCTATGCATGGCGCACAGTTGCTCACTATCTATTTCATCCCGCCGACCGATTGTGAAATGCACTGGATTCCCTTCCCTACGAACACTTAAACCTCAATCTATCCGCCTTAACAGAATGGTCATACTAGTAGGGTAACCAGTTGCATTGATTTTGGATCCAATGCATGATGGCCGGTTGCCCCTCCTTCAAAAAACCACAGATAACCCGCTGACCGTGAAGCCAGAGCGGGTGCCTGGATATAGAAAGGAGATTGTGGCAGCGCTAGAGGCTGATCAGCCCGAGCGAAACAGCTTTCACTGCGGCAGCCCGACGGGACGCAACGCCAAACTTGGTGTTGATACTCGCAAAGTGATAATTGATATTGGCTTCCGAACAGCCACAGATCCTGGAAATATCCCAGGAGCTTTTCCCGACGGCGCACCACTTGAGAATCTCTTTCTCACGAGTCGTCAGGGAAATCACCCTTGCTCCAGTCAACTTGCCCGCACCGTCCAAAGCGCTTTGCAGAATGACATCTTTAAGAATGGATAATTTTGGAATCATGGCATTGATATGACGTGTCGTTCCAGCAATGTCTTGAGCGTCTACCGCCAGACTGAAAGTACCGAACTGTCCCTGAGGTCCATGCAGGGGAAAAGTGATCCCCCTGGAAAGTCCATAAGCGTTGGCCTCTTCGCGAAACTCTCGTTGGCGGGGCGTGCAATACAATGACTCATCCCAGACAACGGGCCTGACATTTTTAAACGAATAAACAACCACAGGATCAATAGTTGCATAACGCAATTGGTCATAGCGACTTCGCCAGGCCATCGGATAGTTACTGACAATCATCGCAGCACTCAAATCGGCATCATACTTGGGCAACAACCCGATCAGGACTTTGGTAAACCCATACTTGTCGTTGATTTTTTCGATAGCTGAAAACCACTGATCCTGGGTTTCCAACCCATTCAACCGCACAAGTTCATCAATAAAATCCATTTAATAATCACCTTAGGTATTGTAGTAATTTCCCGACCAGTCACTGGTGGATTCCTAATAATGACGGCTATAAATACGACTTTGAATTATGGCCAACTGCACTGATGAAACAGCACTGCTTCGTGCACTGAAGGATGAAGGCCAGTACCTGGTGGTACCTGTATTTCTACGAAGCACTGGGCATCCATGCACTCTCATAGCTCCTGATGTAACCTGATCATTGCGAACCGACGCTGAGCAAGCTAGCTGAGGTATACGACCTTCGCAAGCACACAGGTCGTCAGCGGTCATCGCTGGACTTTTCAGCGTTTCCTGAGGAATCAACGATGAATATGAACCAAGTGACCTTGCCCGTGACGGATATGCCGGCCGCCGTCGCGTTCTATTTAACGCTGGGTTTCACCCAGATAGTCTCCACCGATCACTACTGCCGATTTTCGTGCCCCGGCAATGGAGCGACATTTTCCTTATCCCTGGTTGAAACCGCAGGGGGTAACAACGCGGTAATCTACTTCGAGCATGAGCCGCTGGATCGCTGGGTGAGTGACCTGATCAGTAAGGGGATAACCTTCGATCAACTACCCACCGATATGCCCTACCTGTGGCGCGAAGCAATCCTTCATGACCCGTCAGGCAACTGCATCAAACTCTATTGGGCAGGTGAAAACCGCTTGAACCCGCCCTGGAAGGTCAACCGCTAAAAAGACCTGGGCACTGCCCCAGTGCAGCTGTGTGTCCCACTATCGGCCCAACCAATCCATCCCCCCAATCTATCGATTTGAGCTCTCCCCCACCCTCCCCGACTATTGGCGCCACTTCCTACAACAAAAACCAGGAACCCGCCATGACCGCCCGATTCCACAACCCGGTAGACACCCGCTTCGGCTGGGGCTGCCTGCAAGACCTGGCCAGTATCACCGCGCAGCAGACCGTCGCCCTTGTCACCTTCCCGGAGGCCCGTGGCCTGGGGTTGGTGGAGCGGATCCAGGCATTGCTGGGCGAGCGTCTGGTGTATGTCGTCGAGGATGTGCAGCCCAATCCCGATGTCGCGCAGTTGCGTGAAACCTACGAGCGCTTCTGGCTGCAAGCCGGGGATTGCGATGTGGTGCTGGCCGTCGGTGGCGGCAGTGCGATTGATACGGCCAAGGCGCTGATTGTCGGCACCGAATCCGGGCAGTTCGATGAGTTGCTGGCATTGCTGGCGACCGGCCAGCCGTTTGTGCCGGCACACTGCAAGACCCTGATCGCAGCGCCGACCACTGCGGGCACCGGCAGTGAGGTGACGCCCTGGGCGACGATCTGGGATTCGGCCAGCCACAAGAAGTATTCCCTGCACCTGGATTGCACCTGGCCGAAGGTGGCGATTGTCGACCCACAGCTAATGCTGACCGTACCGGCCGGGGTCACGGTGTCGACGGGACTGGACGCCTTGTCCCACGCCCTGGAGGCGATCTGGAACATCAACGCCAATCCGATTTCTGACACCTTCGCGGTATCGGCCATCGAAGACATCCTGGAGTGCCTGCCACAACTGCGGCGAGACCTCGGCAATCAGGAATTACGCTCACGCATGGCCCTGGCCGCGCTCAAGGCCGGCCTGGCGTTTTCCAACACCAAGACTGCGCTGGCCCACTCCATTTCCTACGAGATGACCCTGCACCACGGCCTGCCCCATGGCATCGCCTGCTCCTTCACCCTGCCGCTGGTCCTGGGTTTGGCGTGGGGGCATGACGCGTCCCGGGATCGCACCCTGCAACGGGTGTTCGGCGATGACCTGGATAAAGCCCAGACCCGGTTGCGCAACTTCCTGCACAGCCTGGAGGTAAAAACCGAGTTTGCCGACTACGGCGTCACACCCACCGAGGCCGCCGCGATGATCCGCTTCGCCCTGCAAGGCGCGCGCGGCAAGAACTTTATCGGTACCCAAGCCGCCTAGGCTCAACGCAATTCAGTCTTTCCTCTTGCACCTGTAAAGGGTGCCTCCCCGTCGCTGCGGCCTCGGGGGCGAATAACAATAAGGAAAACATCATGAATCGTGCACACACCCTGCCTGTCCCTGCCGTTCGCTCGGCGTCGTTCCGTGTTGCCCAGTGGCGCATGCTGCTGGCGGCGATGTTTTGTTACCTGTTTTTCTACACCGGGCGCCAGACGTTTGGTTTCGCCATCCCTGGGATACAAGCCGAGTTCGGCCTGACCAAGGAAGTGCTGGGCTGGATCTCGGCCGCCATGCTCTGGTCCTATGCCATCGGCCAGGCGATCAACGGCAACCTGGCCGACAAGTTCGGTGGCCGGCGCATCATGACCCTGGGCGCCGTGCTGTCCTGTGGCGCGAACTGGGTCACCAGTTTTGCCAGTGGTTTTGCCGGGTTGATTTTGCCGTGGGGCATCAACGGTTACTTCCAGGCCCTGGGCTGGGCGCCGGGCAGCCGCCTGATCTCCAACTGGTGGAGTGCCAGCGAGCGCGGCCGGGTCTATGGCTTCTATGTATTCGCCGCGGGCTGTGCGTCGGTGCTGTCTTATGTGACCTCCATCGTGGTGCTGGAGGTGCTGCAACTGGAATGGCGCTGGATCTTCCGCCTGCCGGTCCTGCTGATGTTGGCCGGCGGCATCCTGTTTTACCTGGTGGCCCGCGAACGCCCGCAGGACCTGGGCTTCGAACCCCTGGCCGATACCGGTGTGGCCAACGCCGCGGACAAGGGCCATGAAGTGGCCCACGGCGCAGAAGAAACCTCGGCCCAGCGCTACAAGGCGGTGCTGAAAAACGCACGCCTGATCATTGCCGCCGTGTCCCTGGGTTTCCAGAACGCTGCGCGCTACGGCCTGATCGTGTGGGTGCCGGTGCACTTCCTCGGCGCCAACTGGAAAAGCGGCGACAGCATGGTCGATCCGAAGTGGATCACCGTCGCCCTGCCGGTGGGCATGGCCGTCGGCGCCCTGAGCAATGGCTGGGTGTCGGACAAGCTGTTCGGCTCCAAACGCTACCTGGCGATCATGCTCTATATGTTCCTCGGCGCCGCCACCAGCCTGTGGATGTGGAGCCTGCCGCCCCATAGCGCAATCGGCCTGGTGGCGCTGTTTCTCTGCGGGTTCTTTGTCTACGGCCCGGCGTCCAGCTTCTGGGCGCTGTGCCCGGACCTGGTGGGCGCCAAGCGCGCAGGCACGGCCACGGGTGTGATGAACTTCTCGTCTTATCTGTTTGCTGGCCTGGCGGAACCCCTGATCGGCAGTATGCTCGACAGTACCGGCAATACGTCGCTGATCTTCATCGTCGTCACCTCGGCCTGCCTGTGCAGCGCGGTGGTGGCCCTGTTTATCCGCCGTTGATGCCCCTGGAACAGGATGCGTTATGTACCAGTACCACAAGTGGCTACGTTCCTTTCATGCGGTGGCGAAGACCGGCAGTTTCACCCTCGCCGCCGAGTATCTGAGCGTCGGCCAGCCAACGGTCAGCGAACAGGTGAATGCCCTGGAAAAGCAGTTCTCGGTGGAGTTGTTCCACCGCCGTGGGCGCTTTATCGAGATGAGTTCCGCCGGCCATGCGCTCTACGGGATCACCCAGGGCCTGTTCGGCCAGGAGGATGAAGCCATGCAATTGCTGCACAGCTTCAAGCAGCGCAAGACCGGGATGTTGCGCCTGGGCGCGGTCTCGCCGCCGATCGCCATGAACCTGACGTACGAGTTGATGCAGCGCCATCCGGATATCGAGCTGGAGACCTCGTTTTCCCCAGAGAAGGAGACCCTCGACCGCCTGTTCAATTTTGATATCGACGTGGCAATCCTGGCCCTCTCGGAGTTTGACCAACGCTTCGATACGCAGTTGTACCGGCGCTACCCGATCATTGCGGTGGTGCGCGACGACCATCCCTGGGCAGCGCAGAAAGAAGTGCACGTCGCGCAAATCAGCCAGGAGCGCTGGGTCATGCGCGAACGCAGCTCGCGCACCCGGCAACTGGTGGAAGAAAGCTGCAAGCGCCTGGGGGTGGACCTCAACTGCGTGATGCAGCTCAACAGCCGCGAGGCGATCGTGCACGCCATCGCCAAGGGCATCGGCATTGGCTTTGTGTCGGCGGTGGAATATGCCCAAACACCGGGCACCACACCGATCACCTTTGTCGACCACCCGTTTTCCATCGACTACCACCTGTGTTGCCTGGGCATCCGGCGCAACCGCCCGATGATCGCCGAACTGTTCGAGGCCAGCCCCATACCGGCTACCTGATTGGCTTCACCCTCTTTGCACTCAACCGGCTTACCTCATTTATCGAGGGACGGCCTGCTCATACCCGAAAATGGAGATCCACCATGAACTACCAACCACCCTCCAAGCTGCAAGCCGTGGTCCTGGACTGGGCCGGCACCGTTGTCGACTTCGGCTCGTTTGCGCCCACGCAGATTTTTGTCGAAGCCTTTGCCGAGTTCGGCGTCGCCGTATCCCTGGAGGAAGCGCGCGGGCCGATGGGCATGGGCAAGTGGGATCACATCCGCACCCTGTGCAACCAGCCGCAGATTGCCGAGCGCTATCGTGCGGTGTTCAACCGCCAGCCGACCGACGACGACGTCACCGCCCTGTATGAACGCTTCATGCCGCTGCAGATCGAGAAGATCGCCCTGCACTCGGCGGTGATTCCCGGCGCGCTGGAGGCGATTGAAACCCTGCGAGGCAAGGGCTTGAAGATTGGCTCGTGCTCCGGTTACCCGGCGGTGGTGATGGCCAAGGTGGTCGAGCTGGCGCGGCAAAATGGCTACGTGGCCGACCATGTCGTGGCCACTGACGAAGTGCCCAATGGCCGCCCGCATCCGGCCCAGGCCCTGGCCAACGTGATTGCCCTGGGCATCAGCGATGTGGCGGCGTGCGTCAAGGTCGATGACACCTGGCCGGGGATCCTGGAAGGGCGCAGTGCCGGCATGTGGACGGTGGCGCTGACCTGCTCCGGTAACGCCCTGGGCCTGACCTACGCGCAATACCAGGCGCTGCCAGCCGCCGAGCTGGCGCAGGAGCGCGAGCGTATTAGCCAGATGTTTGAAGGGTCGCGGCCGCATTACCTGATCGATACCATCGTCGACCTGCCGGCGGTGATCGACGACATCAATGCGCGGCTGGCGCGTGGGGAAACCCCACAAGGCAGTTGAAATCGACACCTGACCTGTAGGAGCCGGCTTGCTGGCTCCTACAATGGATTTGGCTGTACCCGGCTACTGCCCCTGGAAGGTCTCAAGATACGCCAGCAGATTCTCGATCTTCTCCTGATCGCTGATCCCCCAGAAAATCATGCGCGTGCCACTCACCACTTTCTTTGGGTTCTCGATATAGGCCGCAAGCTTTTCCCTAGTCCATACCACGCCCGAATTTTTCATCGCGTCGGAATACTGATAGTCCGCCGTGGTGCCCGCCAGCCGCCCGATCACCCCATTGAGCTGAGGCCCGAAGCCGCCACGGGCATTCAGCCCGACACTGTGGCAACCGCCACAGGTCTTGGTGAACAGCCTGGCGCCTGCCTCGGCGTCGCCTGCTGCCGCCGCCCAAGTGTTGAAAAGCATGGCAGTGAACAACAGGGTCAGTAAGGCAGCGGGTTTCATCAGGGGCTCCAGGTCGGGGCTTCAGGCAGTAGAGGCGGCAATTATGCCTGCGGTTTACTTGTTCTCGTCCACGTTGTTGAAGCGCGCCCGGTTGATCTGCCAAGGCAGGGCGGGCTGTACGCGTTCTCTCTTGTGTTTGCCACGGCTGAAAAAGTGCGTTTGCAGCTCCAGGAAATGCCGGTCGCGCCCAACCTGTTCAAAGGTCACGATGAAGAAAATCAGCGGTTTGCTGGCCTCGGCCCAGAGCCTGGAAGCCTTCTCGATCGCTGCGGGCAAATGGTCGATGGTGCTGTAGGAAATGAAGGTGGAAAACGCCGCAGGTTCCGATTGCTCAAACAGCTTGGTGATTTCCTTCACTTTTTTGTTATGTGGCTCATCCCACTCCCATTCGACATGGGACAGGACGCTTTTGTCGGGAAATCGCAAGACGGCATCCGTGCGCCGACTCTGTTCGAAATAGGCCCGCGCGCCGAGCAACTTCGCGCACTCGCGCACCACCAGCCCCACATGAATCGTCCAACCGGAACGGTTGGTGACAGCATCGACGTCCACCGGAAAATCCTGATACCACAAGCAATTAAACAGGGTGATGAAGTCGCGTTCGATCCGTTTCATTTTCTTCCTTGGCATCAGCCGAATAAGTAGCAAAGAGCCATCACTCTAAATCAGCCGAAGAAAAATCGCGCCCTGCCCCGGCAAAACATTTGGATACAGCCATTCAATTGCCATCACTCTCGCCCTCTGTTTGCATGCGCACTTTCCATCAGCACGTCAGTTCAGGAGAGATCGATGAGAACCATGGTGGTCGGTGCTAGCAAGGGTTTGGGCAGGGCTTTTATGGAGGGTCTGGGCGGCGTGGGGGATACCTTGATCGGTGTCTCGCGCAGCCGTCCAACCGACCTGCTATCCAGCACCGGCGCCGAAGTGTCGTGGGTAGAAGCCGATCTTGGTCAACCGGCGCAGGCCGCGCAGTTCATCGAGCAGGCAGTGGCACAGGACGGCCTGGACACGCTGATCTATAACCTGGGTATCTGGGAAGAACAGGCATTCGATGCGGCCTACAGCTTCCTCAAGGATGAAGACACGCAGTTGGAAGCCATCGTCAGTTGCAACATCACCGCCCCCCTGCTGTTGATCAAGCGCCTGCTGCCCGTGCTGTTAAAAAGCGCCAACCCACGCATCATCTTTACCGGCTCGACCTCAGGCCTGCCCCAGAGTGGGCGCCCGGAGGTAACGTTCGGTGCGTCGAAGTTCGCCTTGCGCGGCATGGCCGATGCCTTGCGCGAAGGTTATCGGCACCAGCGCCTGGGCGTGACCTGCCTGAACCTGGGTTACCTGAATACCGAGGATCCATTGAGCACCTCCCGGCTTGAGGCCGAGCAGCGCGGCGACGGGCAATTGATCCCGGTACACGACGTGGTGCAGGTGGTGCGCATGGCGTTGAGCCTGTCATCGGCCAGCTTCGTCAAGGAACTGACCTTGCCGGCCCTGATGGATGAGCGCTTCTGACTGAATGAGCCGAATCTTCAGACGGCCAAATAAATAGCCATCAGACACAACGGCACCAACACCAGCCCCAACAGCATCATGAACACCACACTCATGGCGTTGGTCCGGGGCGTGCCGACGTGGCTGACAAAGCCCATGCACAACCGTCGCAGCAGGTCGGCGCCCCTGGCGAACTGGTAGGCCACGGTGATGGTCAGCAGCGAGAGTGTTCCGGTGACTGCACAGTAAAACAGGATCGGCTCGGGCATGAAGTAACTGGAGATAAAGCCTTCGGACGTGGCATAGATAAACGTCACGGGCTGAAACAGCGCTATCGCATACAGCACATTGCGCAACGGGTCGAAGGCTATGGTCGGCCGCACTTCGTCAGCGGGCAGCAAGGCGTACAGCTCGTTCGCGTCCGACCAGCGAAACCAGTAGACCGCCACGCTGAACAGCACGTAGGCCAAGGCAATCGTCGCCGAAAAACACCACAGGAACCGCCACGAGCCAAACCCGCGGCGCATACCCACGTTGATGCTCCACTTGGTTAACTGGATGGTCACGCAGTCGATCACAATCGCCACCAGCAGGCCCTTGCCATAGAAGTCCTTGATGGCTTGCAGCACGTTCGGCGGCGGCGGCACATTGAACACGTGCTCGGGATTTTTAAACAGGTAGAGATCCAGCAGCCACACCACAAAAAACACCAGCGACACCAGCAAGGTGTACAGCGGGATGCTGATCAGTTGGCGCCGGGCCAGGAACGTACTCCCGAACACCCGCTGGAAGAGGTTGGCCCACAACTGGGCGATCCCGATAAACCGGTCGCGACCAAGGCTCATGCCACTCAAGGTCTTGAGTATTTGCAGGCGACTTTTCTTGGTGCCGAACGCAACGGCGACCAACACCCCGGTACACCCGAACAAAACGGTGGAAACGACGATCAACGCCCCAATCAGTTCTTTCACACTGGCATCCCTTGCGGTGAATTTTCGCGCTGCACATCCTGGCTTATCCCACGCGTAATCCGCAAGCAACGGCGGTTTACCGCGCCCTCTAATACGATCAAATGACCACCCATCGAATAAAAAACATCCAATCGAACCTATCCGCTGACAGCCCACTCCACCTTACTCAACCCGGATGGTGGAGTAGTGATCATGGCTCAGCCATCGATATTGGTATTGGAAGACGACGAGATCATTCGCTCGTTGATGGTGGATGTGCTGGAGGAGTTCGGCGCGGTGGTGACGTCTTTTTCTTCAGCCGATGAAGGGATGATTTTCCTCGAGCGCACCAGTGACCCGGTGGACCTGATTGTCAGCGATATCCAGATGCCTGGCCTGCTCAATGGCTATGACCTGAGCAAGGTGGTGGCCCATCGCTGGCCGTCCTTGCCCGTCGTGCTGACGTCGGGCAATACGGTGATGGCGGCGCAGTTGGGCAATACGGTGAAGTTCCTGCCCAAGCCATGGAGCACCGAAAGGCTGCTGCACTGCGTGCAAACCGCCTTGGAACAGGGCCCTTCCCTGCACTAATGGCATCGCGACACCTACACAATCGAACTTCGCGCTAAGCCGTGAGGTCTTTCTTTGGGTAAGTTTTGATATTTCTGACGCCAATGTCAGATTTATCAATACATCCCATCAGATAAAGACTATAGGTTGTATAGAATTGCGCCCCACCCTTATCCACGCGCCAGCCATGGCCTGCCCTGGCCCACCAGCTCGAGCTTATTGAATGCATCCACAGGCCCATGACGTTGGTGTGCCCTCCCTGCTTGAAGCCCTGCGTTCAGGCACAGGTTTGCTACACGTGGCCCTGGAAAAGCGCTTGCCGTTCTTTTCTGCACAACTGGATGCCGGCTGGTATCAGCGATTGCTTGAGGCTTACTACGGTTTTTACCGCCCAATGGAATCGCGACTGTACGACAGTGGCTTGATTCCCGTGGGATTCGACCAGGCCCTGCGGGTAAAGACGCCGACCTTGCACACCGACCTGAACGCCTTGGGCTTGGCCAACCAGGCAATTGCCGGGTTGCCCGTCTGCCCTGCGCTACCCCGCCTCGACACACCGGCCGCCTGCCTGGGGGCGCTGTATGTGCTGGAAGGCGCAACCCTCGGCGGCCAGGTGCTGCGCCGGGAGATGGCCCAACGCCTGGCGCTGGACGCCAGCAACGGCGGGGCCTTTCTCAATGTATACGGTGCCGAGACCGGTCGGCGCTGGAAAGATTTTCTCGACTATTTGGGCCACGTCCCGCTGGACGACCTCGGCCGTCAGCAGGCGGTGGACGCGGCCTGCTCGACATTCCGCTGCTTTGAGCAATGGCTCGACGGCCAGGAGGTATTGCTGTGAAACCCCAGGATTTTGAAGAATTACTTGCCAACTGCGCCGACGAGCCCATTCGTTTTCCCGGCGCGATCCAGCCCCATGGCGTGCTGCTGACCCTGCGCGAACCGGACCTGCAGATCGTGCAGGTCAGTGCCAACGTCGCCAGCCTGTTCAATCACCAGCCCGATGCCTTGCTCGGCCAGACACTGGACACGCTGCTGGGAGCGGAAAATGCCAACCTCGTGAAGCAGATGGCCAGCCAATCCAGTTTCATCGACGCCCCGGCGCTGCACGTCACACTCAACGGTGCCGAGTTCGAGGGCCTGCTGCATCGCCACCAGGGCGTGCTGGTGCTGGAGTTCGAGCCGTTGCACAAGCATTTCCAGCCCAAGCCCCAGAATGGCCGCACCAGCAACCTGGGCAAGATGTTGCAACGTTTGCAGTCGGCGAAAACCCTGCAAGCCTTGTACGAAATCAGCGTCAGTGAAATCCAGGCCATGACGGGCTACGACCGGGTGCTGATTTATCGCTTCGAAGAGGAAGGCCACGGCCAGGTCATCGCTGAAGCATCCGCGCCGTCCATGGAACTGTTCAACGGCCTGTTCTTCCCGGCGTCCGACATCCCGGAGCAGGCCCGCGAGCTGTACCGCACCAACTGGCTGCGGATCATCCCCAATGCCGACTACGAGCCGGTGCCACTGCTGCCCAAGCTACGCCCGGACACCGGGCAACCCTTGGACTTGAGCTTCTCGACCCTGCGCAGCGTGTCGCCGATCCACTGCCAATACATGAAGAACATGGGCGTGCTGTCGTCCATGAGCATTTCCCTGATGAAGGGCGACAAGCTGTGGGGCCTGATCAGTTGCGGCAACCGCACGCCACTGCACGTGCCCAACGACTTGCGCACCACTTGCCAGACCATCGGCCAGGTGCTGTCGTTGCAGATCAGCGCCATGGAAGCCCTGGACACCAGCCGCCAGCGCGAGGAAAAGGTCGCGGCACTGGGCGTGCTCAACCAGGCGATGAGCGCTGCCACCGACAATGTGTTCGATGGCCTGGCCCAATACCCGCAAGTGTTGATGGACCTGGCGCAGGCCGGTGGCGTAGCGATCATTGACGGCCAGCAACTGCACCGCTACGGCCACTGCCCGGAGCCGGCGCAGATCCGTGCGCTGCACAAATGGCTACAGGAAACCGGGCAACCGGTGTTTGCCAGCCACCACCTGTCAGCGCTCTACCCGCCGGCGGCGGACTACCAGCCAGTGGCCAGCGGCGTCCTCGCCATGAGCCTGCCCAAGCCGGTGGACAATGGCGTGCTGTGGTTCCGTCCGGAAGTCAAAGAGAACATCCAGTGGAGTGGCGACCCGAAGAAACCGTTGGCCCTGGAAAAATCCGACACGGGCCTGCGCCTGCGCCCACGCACCTCGTTTGAAATCTGGAAAGTGGAAATGGCCGGCATCTCCACCAAGTGGAGCCACGGCGACCGTTTTGCCGCCAACGACCTGCGCCGTTCAGCCCTGGAAAACGACCTGTCACGCCAGGTCCTGCGCGAGCAGCAGGCAGTGCGTGCCCGTGATGAATTGGTGGCAGTGGTGTCCCACGACCTGCGCAACCCGATGACCATCATTTCGATGCTCTGCGGCATGATGCAAAAGGCCTTCAGCTCCGATGGCACCCATTCTTCGCGGCGTATTTCCTCGGCCATCGACACCATGCAGCAAGCCGCCGGACGCATGAATGTGTTGCTCGAAGATTTGCTCGACACCTCCAAGATCGAGGCCGGCCGCTACACCGTCAGGCCCGTGCAACTGGAGGTCAGCCAGATCTTTGAAGAGGCCTATGCACTGCTCGCCCCCCTGGCTCTGGCAAAGGGCGTCGACCTGTCGTTCAACGCCGAACCCGGCCTGCAAATCAATGCCGACCCGGAGCGCCTGTTCCAGGTGCTGTCGAACCTGATCGGCAACGCCATCAAGTTCACCCCACGCCTGGGCAATATCGGGATTTCGGCGATGAGCAATGGCGAGGAGATTGTATTTGCGGTGCGCGACTCCGGCGAAGGCATTGCCCCCGAGCAACTGCCCCACGTGTTTGACCGCTATTGGACCAAGGGCGAAAACAACCCGACGGGCAGTGGCCTGGGCTTGTACATCAGCCAGGGTATCGTCCAGGCCCACGGCGGGCGGATCGAGGCCGAAAGCGAACTGGGGCGAGGCAGCGAGTTTCGCTTTACCGTACCCAAGGTGGCGGGCTTGTGCTGACCGTTTTGCAGGAGCCGGCTTGCCGGCTCCTACAGGTGTTGGTTGCTTTGACAAAACACCGACATCCACTGCGTTAACCTAGCCAGTCCAATCCCGCACAGAGCCATGTTTTCATGCTGCAACCCGAGACTTTGCCCGCCGTCCTCGCCGGCCCCCTGTTGCGCCGCCTGGAGCCGGGGCGCCTGGTGTTGTGGCTGGTGGGCAGTCGCGCGCTGGCATTGACCCTGCGGCTGCAGTTCAGCCAGGACCAGCACCCATGCGTTCTGGATATTGAACTCGACGCCACCCGCTGCCAGGTGATCCCCGTGGGCCGCGCAGCCTTTATCCACCTGATCGATGTACCGCTGGCCACGCCGCTGCCCCAGGACGTCCCCATCAGCTACGACCTGCTGATCAATGATCAAAGCGGTATCGCCCAATGGGCCCCGCACCTGCTGTACCCAGGTGCCAAGACCCCGGATTTCATCCTGCACAGCCGTATCCACCAGTTGCTGCACGGCTCTTGCCGCAAACCGCACCATTACGCCGATGAAGGCCTGCTTTGTGCCGATCGCCTGCTGGCCGCAGACCGCAGCCTGGCCCAGCGCCCAGCCCTGCTGATGATGAGTGGCGACCAGGTGTACGCCGACGATGTGGCCGGGCCGATGCTGCGCGCCATCCATGGGCTGATTGCGCGCCTGGGCCTGTTCGACGAGCACCTCGATGGCGCCGTGGTGGACGACAGCACCAAGCTCTACGACCACCCCGCCAGCTACTACCATCGCGCCGACCTGCTGCCGGCCCTGGAAAGCAACGAGACCCTGCGCGAACGCTTTTTTGGCGGGGTGAAAAAACCCATCTTCACCAGCAGCACCGCCGACAACCACCTGGTGACTTTTGCCGAACTCGTGGCGATGTACCTGCTGGCCTGGTCGCCGACACCCTGGACCCTGATCGCCGCACAACCTCCCAGCGGGCTCACGCCCAAAGAACAGGAGCGCTACGCCCGCGAGCAGGTGCCTGTGGATAAGTTTCGCGACGGCCTGGGTGGAGTGGCCCGGGTGTTCGCCCATGTGCCATGCCTGATGATCTTCGATGATCACGACATCACCGATGACTGGAACCTCAGCGCCCAATGGGAACAGACCGCCTATGGCCACCCGTTCTCCAAGCGCATCATCGGCAACGCCCTGCTCGCCTATATGCTCTGCCAGGGCTGGGGCAATAACCCCGATGCCTTCGCCCCACTCGTGGAAAAAACCCTGGCCCTGACGGCGACGGCCCAGGACCACGCCAACCATTTGTCCGCGCCCGCCCAGGACCAGTTGCTCGAAGACCTCCTGAAGTTCCAGCAGTGGCACTACGTGCTGCCCACCACCCCGGCGCTGGTGGTCATCGACACCCGCACACGGCGCTGGCGCAGCGAATCCACGCTCAAGCAACCCTCCGGCCTGCTGGACTGGGAAGCCTTGAGCGAGCTGCAACAGGAACTGCTCGACCACCCTTCGGCGATCATCGTGTCGCCCGCGCCGATCTTCGGCGTCAAGCTGATCGAGACGGTGCAGAAAGTCTTCAGTTGGTGCGGCTACCCACTGTTGGTCGATGCGGAAAACTGGATGGCCCACCGGGGCGCCGCGCAGGTGATCCTGAATGTCTTCCGCCACTCCCGAACCCCGGGTAACTACGTGATTCTGTCGGGAGATGTGCATTACTCGTTCGTCTACAAAGTACTGATCCGCCAGCGTAATGCCGGGCCGCACATCTGGCAGATCACCAGCAGTGGCATCAAGAACCAATTCCCGCCGCGCCTGCTGGAATGGTTCGATCGCCTCAATCGCTGGCTGTACTCACCCCGTTCGCCCCTGAACTGGCTCACCCGCCGTCGCCGCATGCAGGTGGTGCCGTACATCCCGGCACATGCCGAAGCCGGCGAACGCCTGTGGAACAGTGCGGGCATTGGCCAGGTGTTTTTCAACGAGCAGGGCCAGCCCGAGGCGATTTACCAGCACAACGCCAACGGGACGCCACCCACGCGCATGCTGGAACCGCAATAGCCCAGCCGGCGCCAATAATGGCGTTTAGCCACACTTTCATCGCCCCTTCTAAGCCGGCAAACCTCGTTGTACAGTACGCGCAGCCACGGAGTATCGGCGTTAACACCTGACTGGCCACAGTGAGCCAGCATCCTCGCAGGGAGCGCGCAGATGGGCGATACATCCGATTTTGATCCGTTGAAAAGTGAGCTTTTCGACGTCAACGCCGACCTGGTCCATGCCATCATGGAACTGGTCAGCGATGGAATCTGGGACTGGGATGCCAACACCGGGTTTGTCTATCGCAACCCCGGCTGGTACGAAATGCTGGGCTACGATCACCACTCCCTGGAAAACACGGTGTTCACCTGGGAAAGCGTGATCCACCCCGACGATTACCCCCATGTGATGAAACTCTTCGACGACTACATCAACAGTCGCACCCCCCTTTATCAGGCCGAATATCGCTGTCGCAAAAAAGACGGCACCTGGTTGTGGATCGAAGACCGAGGCTACATCATCGCCCGCAACCCCGATGGCTCGGTGTGGCGCATGGTCGGCGCCCACCGCAGCATTCATCAACGCAAACGTTCCCTGGAACAGCTAGAGCGGCGCAACCAATCCCTTGAAGCGCTGGTAGCCGAACGCACCCGCGAACTGTCGCGGGTCAACCAGCAACTGCAGTTGCAACTGGACGAAAACCGCTCCCTGGCCGAGCGCGATACCTTGACCCGGATTGCCAACCGCTATCGCCTGGAAAAAGTCCTGTTCGAGGAGTGCGAGCGCGCCCAGCGGTTTCGCCTGCCGTTGGCGGTGATTGCCATGGATGTCGATGATTTCAAGCCCATCAACGACCAGCACGGTCACGCCGTAGGTGATGCCACGCTGTTGCGGGTGGTCGAACGCCTGGAACACTGCGTGCGCCAGGGCGACCTGCTCGCGCGCTGGGGAGGCGATGAGTTCATGGTGGTCCTGCCCAAAAGCACCATGGAAACCGCCAGGAAGCTGGCCGAGCGCATCCGCCAGGCCATTCACGACATCCCCCCCGTGGGCGATTTCAAGGTGACCTTGAGCCTGGGGCTGGCGCAACGCCTCCCTGACGAGCCCCCCACCAACCTGATGGCCCGGGCAGACCAGGCGCTGTACCGGTCCAAGGCAGCGGGCAAGGACCGGGTTTCACAGTAACCGCGCACAGGCTCCGACAGTCCGCACTACACCAGACTGTAGGAGCCCAGATCAGTAACGCGCGTCCACCGGCTTACCGCCGTTCGGCCAGTCCTTCACCTTGTCCGGGAAGTCAGGGCGTGGTTTTTGCGAGAAGTAGGCAGCGACGTCTACCGCTTCCTGGTCCGACAAGCCGCCCTGGCCCAGTGGGAATTTCTCGTGGAAGCCGATCGGCATGTTGCGTTTGACGAACGCTGCCGCCGTGTAGGTGCGGGCCATGCCGGCGCCGATGTTGAAGGACTGATCGCCCCACAACGGTGGGTACACCAGGCTGCCGTCGGCGCGGGCCAGGCCCTCGCCGTCGTTGCCGTGGCACACCGCGCATTGCTTGGCGTAGACCTGCTCGCCATTGGCCAGGTCGGGCTTGATGGCCGGGTCGATCTTGCCTACGCCACGGCCGGGGACTTTGTCCTCGGGCTTGGTGTTGTTTTTCATCCAGTCGAAGTACGCCACCATCGCCTGCATGTCCGCCGATTGTGGTGGCACGGGCTTGCCATTCATCGAGCGGCGGAAGCAACCGTTGATGCGCTCTTCCAGGCTCACCACCTTGCCAGCACGCGGGGCGTAACTGGGGAAGAATGCCGACACACCCACGAACGGCGAACCATCAGCCACAGTGCCAGCGTTGAGATGGCAACTGGTGCAGTTCAGCGAGTTGCCGACATTCTCGGGCAGCAGTTCCTTGGTTTGCAGGTGCAGGCGCATGCCGCGTACCACCTGGTCGGCATTCGGCGCCGCCAGCAGGTTGGCCAGGCGCGGCGTCTCGAACGCCGAGGAGTCGGTGCTGACCGGGTTGAGCTGGTCACGCATTTTCTTCACCTGGGCGGTGCTGATTGGCGTGCCTTCGTTACCCCAGCGCGTGCGCACAAAGGTGAGGATTTCCGCTACTTCGTTATTCCCCAGGCGTGCGAAGCCCGGCATGGTGTAGACCCGGGGATGGGCGGCGGTCTCGGCGGTTTCCCAACCGGTGAGGGTGATGTGCAGCAGCGAGGTCGGGTTGCTGGCCATCACGCCGGCGTTGCCGGCCAATGCCGGGAACAGGCCCTTCACGCCCGCGCCGTCGCTGCGGTGGCAATCGCTGCAAAACTGCATATAGCCCAGGCCGCCCCGGCTGGTGAACAAGTCCTTGGGCAGTTCGACAGGGCCTTTGGCGACAGCCGGCATCGGCAAGTCGTCCTTGCCCGGTGGCAGGGATTTGAGATACGTCGCAATGGCCGTCAGGTCGGCATCCGTGAAGTGCTGGGTGCTGTGACGGATCACGTCCACCATGTTGCCCGACACGGTGGCAAAGCGGTTCTGCCCGGTCTTGAGCAACTGCACGGTGTCTGGCACCGTCCACAGGTTACGCAGGCTCAAGGCACGCCAGTGTTCGACGGTTTCCCCGCCCAGGTAGTGCTCGCCGCTGCCGCCGGCGTCGCTCATAGCTTTTTCCTGGAAGGCGATACCGCGTGGGGTATGGCACGAGCCACAGTGGCCGAGGCCCTGGACCAGATAGGCGCCACGGTTGAGCACGGCATCCCGGGCCGGGTCGGGCTGGAACGGTTGTTTGTCGAGGAACATGAAATTCCACAACGCCAGGCCCCAGCGCTGGTTGAACGGGAAGCCCATGTCTGCCTCAAGGTTGGCCTTTTTCACCGGCTCGACGGCTTGCATCAGGTAGGCGAACAGGGCCCGCATGTCCTCTTCGCTCATCTTCGCGTAGGACGGATACGGCATCGCCGGGTACAGGTTCATACCGGCCGGTGTCACGCCTTCGCGCATCACGCGGTCGAACTGTTCGAAGCTGTATTGACCAATCCCGGTCTCACGGTCCGGGGTGATGTTGCTGGAGTAGATGGTGCCCATGGGCGTGTTCAGCTCCAGGCCACCCGCCATCTCGGCGCCTTGCTTGGCGGTGTGGCAGGCGATGCAGTCACCCAGTTGGGCAACGTATTTGCCCTGGGCGATCAGTTCAGTATCGGGTTTGGCGGGTTCGTTGGCGTGCAGGGGAAGCGCAAGACACAGCGTCGCCCCCATCAAGGCCAAACGTGACAGAGAAAGGGCCATCGCATTATTCCTTTAATAACCTGGCCTGGGGGTTGGCCCCTGGGTACAGGTTTTGTCTTCGTTTTTATGAGGTCATCAGGCGGATAACCGGGGCTGGGTAAGCCCCGGTTGTGTTGTAGCGGATTTTCGATGGTGGCCCGTTGATATGGATCAGGGCCGAAGCGGTTCAGGCGTTTTGCAGGTAGTGCGCAGCGTCGAGTTCGATCATCACCGGTTGAGGGGTGGCGGCCAGGCTTTGCAACAACGCGTGCAAGGCCTGTGGCGTGTCGGCCGTGTGGTGGGCGACGTGGCAACTGCGGGCCATCGCGGCAAAGTCCGGGGTCAGGATATCCACCCCCAGCGGCGTGATTTCCCGGGCCTGCATATAGTCCCGGATCTCGCCGTAGCACTGGTTGTTCCACACCACCAGGATCACGCCGATGCCGGCCTCGCGGGCCGCGATCAGTTCGTTGCTGGCAAACTGCAGGCCGCCATCGCCCACCAGCGCCACCACCGGCCGCTCGGGCTTGGCCAGCTTGGCGCCGATTGCCGCTGGCAATCCGTAGCCGAGGGTGCCGTAGCCGGTTCCGGCATTAAACCAACTGTTGGCAGCCGGGGCCTGGTAGCCCACCGCGCCCTGGTACACCGGCTGGGTCGAATCGCCGACGATCAGCGGGTCGACCAGGCTGTCGCGCAGCAGGTCCAGCAGGCCTTGCAGCCCCTGCTGCTTGGCATTCCACGTCTCGCGCTCCAGGCGGTTGACGCGCTGTACGCTGTCCTGTGCCCAACGCCCGCTCGGGGCGGGTGGGCGGACCTCATCCAGCAGCGCCTGCAACCCTTCGCGGGCATCGCCCACCAGCCCGACATGGGCGCGTTGCACGCCCATGACTTGCATCGGGTCGATATCCAGGCGGATCAGCGGCGCCTTGAATTTCAGTGGGCCAAGGCCGAAGAAATCGTAGTCGGTTTCTCCCAGTTCAGTGCCCACGGCGAGGATCACATCGGCCTCGTCAAACAACGAGCGGCCGTGCCTGGAAGACTGCACGCCGTCCAGCAACAACGGGTGGCCCATGGGCAGCAAGCCACGGGCATTGGTGGTCAGGGCCACCGGCGCTTGCAGGCGTTCGGCCAGTTGCTGCAAGACTTCGGCGCAATCACGGGCGCCGCCGCCGGCGAGGATCAGCGGCCGCCGCGCCTCATTGAGCAGGCTCAACGCCGCCCGCAGCGAGGCCGGCGCCGGGGCCGGGGCGCCTGGCAGGCTGCGGGGCATCAGGTTGAGGTCCACGGCGGGCATGTCCAGCACATCCAGGGGGATTTCCAGATGCACCGGGCGTGGGCGCGCGCACTTGAACACGGCGAAGGCGCGGGCCAGCAATTCCGGCAATTGCTCCGGCGATTGCAGGGTATGGCTGAACGCACACACACCAGCGACCATCGCGCGCTGATCCGGCAGCTCGTGCAGATGCCCGTGGCCCAGGCGCAGGTGTTCGCGGCGGTTGGTGGTGGAAATCACCAGCATCGGCACCGAGTCGGCATAGGCCTGGCCCATGGCGGTCAGAATATTGGTCATGCCGGGGCCGGTGATGATGAAACACACCCCCGGCTTGCCGCTGGCGCGGGCGTAGCCGTCGGCCATAAAGCCGGCGCCCTGCTCATGGCGCGGGCTGACATGGCGCAGGCGGCTGCCGTGCAGGCCGCGATAGAGCTCGACGGTGTGCACGCCGGGGATACCGAACACGGTATCTACCCCATAACCTTCCAGCAGGCGAACCAGGGACTGGGCGCAGGTGGTCATTGCTCATTTCCTTCTTATTGTTCTGTGTCGATTGGCCAGACCTTAGGGCGCGCTCGGAGGGCGGACAAGCAAAAAATTTACCGGCCATTGGCAAAAAAAATTCACGGATTGCCGCGCGTCAAAGCCCGCCACCCAGCTGCGATTTCACCCACTCGCCAAATGCCTGTACCACCGGGCGCTCGACTTTCTGGTGATCGGCCACCAGGTAATAGCCACGGTTGGACTCAATCTCGGTCTCGAACGGCCGCACCAGCAAGCCCCTGGCCAGGGCCTCGCCGCTGATCAGGTTGTCGCCCATGGCGATGCCCTGGCTGGCGATGCACGCCGACTGCACAAAGTGCGCATCGGCAAACACGATGCCGCGCTGCACATCGACATTCGGTGCACCGGCGGCGGCCAGCCAAACGCGCCAGTCGGAGTAGTCGATCATATGCAGCAACGGCGCACCGGCCAGGTGCTCCGGGTTCTTCAGGCCGCCCATGGTGTTGACCAGGCGCGGGCTGCACACCGGGAAGTAGCGCAGCGAGACGATCTTCTGCACATGCTGGTTGGGCCAGTCGCCCATGCCGTAGGCGATAAACAGGTCGGCGCCGTGGTCGCTGGTGTCGTCCGGGGTGCGCGGTGATATCAGGTGCAGTTCGACCTGTGGATAAAGTGCCTGGAAGTCGGCGATATGGGTGCACAACCAATAGGTGGCAAACCCCGCCGGGCTGCTGATACACAGGCGCCCGCTGACCTGCTGGCCATCGAAACGCTGCCCGGCCTCAAGGATATTGGCCAGCAGCCCGTGGATATCCCGGGCATAGCGCTCGCCCTGCCAGGTGATGCGGATATTGCGCCCGGTGCGCTCGGTCAGGGCAAAACCCAGGGTCTGTTCCAGGCTCTTGATCTGGTGGCTGATGGCGCTGGGGGTGAGGTTCAGCTCGGTCGCGGCCTCGGACACGCTGCCCAGCCGGGCCACCGCGTCCAGCGCGCGCAAGGCGGTCATGGAGGGGTAACGCATGGATGTTCACCTGCTCAAAGATACCCGCACCATAGCCGCAATCGCGCCTGAGACATAGCCGCCGGCGCGCGGGACAGTTGAATTAAATTTCAATATCGAGCGAAAAATGCTCGATTGACCTCAAGTGGCCAGTGGCTATTCTCGACCTGCATCACGGCATTCCCAGACTGGCCGGCGATGGTCGTCAGCGATGACGTGGGCATTCTGGATAAATGCGGTGTTCTGGCGTTTTTCGCTGGCAAGCCAGCTCCTACAGGGGGCGGTGTCCAGGTTGATCAATTTACAAAAATAAAGAGGGAAAACCCTTGAACCCAGTCACCCCGGTGGTCGCCATCGATGCTTTGCACAAGAGCTATGCCGCGCACCATGTTCTCAAAGGCATTTCCCTGCGCGCCAATGAAGGCGATGTGGTGTCGCTGATCGGCTCCAGCGGTTCGGGCAAAAGCACCCTGCTGCGTTGCATCAACCTCCTGGAAATACCCTGCAGCGGCAGCCTGCGCATCAACGGCGAAGAAGTGCGCCTGAAAAAGGACCGCGCCGGCAACCCGCTGATCGCCGATCCTGACCAGGTGGCACGCCTGCGCACGCAACTGGGCATGGTGTTCCAGAGCTTCAACCTGTGGCCCCACCGCACCGTGCTGGAAAATGTCATCGAAGCACCGGTGTATGTGTTGGGTGAAGACCGCAAGGACGCCATCGCCCACGCCGAGCACCTGCTGGAAAAAGTCGGCCTGGCCAGCAAGCGCGATACCTTCCCCGCCTTCCTGTCCGGCGGCCAGCAACAGCGCGTGGCCATCGCCCGCGCCCTGGCCATGCGCCCGCGCGTGTTGCTGATGGATGAACCCACCTCGGCCCTCGACCCGGAACTGGTCGGCGAAGTGCTGAAGGTGATCCAGGGCATCGCCGAAGAAGGCCGCACCATGATCCTCGTCACCCACGAAATGGCGTTTGCCCGCGATGTATCGAGCAAGGTCATGTTTTTGCACCAAGGGTTGGTTGAAGAAGAAGGCACGCCCCAGCAAGTCTTCCACAACCCCACCAGCGAGCGTTGCCGCCAGTTCGTCATGGCCCAGGACAATCGCGTTTGAACTGCCGCTTCCATCCTTCAAAACAATAACTTCGAAAGGGTCAAGCCATGCATAACTCTCTGAAATCCCTCGCCGCCGGCTGCGTGCTCGCCGTGCTGTCCCACAGTGCAATTGCCGCCGAGAAAATCGTCTTCGGCATCGCCCTGGAACCCTACCCGCCGTTCTCCGAAAAAGCCGGCAATGGCGCCTGGAGCGGCTTCGAGCCGGACCTGATCAAGGCCCTGTGCGAACGCCTGCAAGCCCAGTGTCCGCTCAAGGAAGTGTCCTGGGACGGTTTGATCCCGGCGCTGCAATCGAGCCAGATCGACGTGATCCTCAACTCCCTGAGCATCACCGAGGAGCGCGAAAAGGTCATCGCCTTTACCGCCCCGTACTACCAGACTCCGGCCATGTGGGTCGCCGACAAAAGCCTGGAGCTGGTCACCACCCCCGAAGGCCTCAAGGGCAAGCTGATCGGCGTGCAGGGCTCGACCTCCAACGCCACTTACCTCAAGGCCTACTACGCCAAGGGCTCGACCCTGCGCTACTACAACACCCAGGACGACATGACCGCCGACCTGCAAAGCGGGCGGATCGACGTGATGCTCGCCGACGCGCTGACCATCGAGCCGATGCTCAAGTCTGATGCCGGCAGCGGCCTGGCCGACAAGGGCCTGGCGCCCAAAGACCCGCTGTTTGGGTCCGGCATCGGTGCCGCAGTGCGCAAGGGTGACGACAGCCTGCGCGAGCAGCTCAACACCGCACTGGCGGCGCTCAAGGCTGACGGCACCTACGACAAAATTCGCAGCCGCTATTTCAGCGTCGATATTTCCGCGCAATAACGTCCAACGGAACGCGCCATGATTTCTTTGTCCGAACTCACCCAGCTGTTCGTCGCCGATGGCTGGCTCAACGCCCTGCTCCAGGGGGCGGTGGTGACCTTGCAGATTTCCGCCGGGGCCTTTGTGCTGGGCCTGGGCATCGGCCTGCTGGTGGCCATGATCAAGCTCAAGGGCCCACGCTGGATGGTGCGCCTGGCCAACCTGTACACCACGCTGTACCGCGCGGTGCCGGAGCTGCTGCTGATTTTGCTGCTGTATTACGCCGGCACCGACCTGCTGAACATGGCGATGGCCGCCATGGGCCGCGAGAGCGTGACGGTCAACGGTTTTATCGCCGCCGTGCTGGTGCTGGGCATCGTCCAGGGCGCGTATTCGGCAGAGATCATTCGCGGCGCGATCCAGGCCATTCCCGTGGGCCAACTGGAAGCGGCGCGGGCCTTTGGCATTGAGCGCTGGCTGCTGGTGCGCCGGGTGTTGCTGCCGAGCATGTTGCCGTTTGCCATGGCCGGCCTGTCAAACCTGTGGCTGGTGCTGGTCAAGGACAGCGCGCTGATCAGCATCGTCGGCTACAGCGAGTTGCTCTCGGTGGGCAAACAGGCGGCCGGTTCCACCAAGCATTACCTGGTGTTCTACCTGGCGGTGGCGGCGGTGTATTTCATCATCACCCTGATTTCCAACGGCGCCTTCCGGGTGTTCGAGCGACGGATCAACCGCTGGATGCCGCAGCACTAAGGAGCGCAGCCGATGGACTTTTCATGGATCAACAGTTTTGGCAACGAACTGCTGCACGGCCTGGGCATCACCCTGAAGTTGCTGGCCTTGTCCGGGGTGTTTGGCTTCTTGCTGGCGGTGCTGGTGGCGTTGGGGCGCTTGTCGTCCAACCCACTGATCAGCGGGCCGTTGCGCGCCTATACCGCAGTATTCCGGGGCACGCCGCTGCTGGTGCAGATCTACATCCTGTATTACGGCGTGGGCAGCGTGTTTGCCAGCTACCCGCTGATTCGCGGCAGCTTCCTCTGGCCGTACTTGCGTGAAGGTTTCTGGTACGTGGCCCTGGCGCTGATTTTGTGTGTCGGCGCCTATGTCGGCGAAGTGCTGCGCGGTGCCCTGCGCGCCGTGCCACGGGGCGAACTGGAAGCGGCGCGGGCGTTTGGCATGAAGCGCCTGATGGTGCTGCGCCGGGTCTGGTTGCCACGGGCCCTGGAGTTGGTCAAGCCGACGCTGGTGGGCGAAACCGTGCTGCTGCTCAAGGCGACTGCGCTGGCCTCCACCGTGGCCGTCACCGACCTGCTCGGCGCCGCCAACCTGGTGCGGGCACAGACGCTGCGGGTGTATGAGCCCCTGTTGGCGGTGGCGGTGATCTACATTGTCCTGGCGTTCGTGATCGAACACGTCTTCTCGCGCTGGGGCAAAGTCCCGCAGCGCCAGGCTTGAATCAATTTTAGGAGAACAAGGATGCGTTATTCACCGTTTGTCGAGCGCATTAGTGGCGAGTCCGTCAGCGCCTGGGATATTCACTACGCGGCCGTCGAAGCCCGTGGCCGTGGCGAAGATGTGATTGTGTTGAGCGTCGGCGATCCCGACTTCGCCACCGCCAGTGCCATCTGCGAAACCGCCGTCGACGCCCTGCGCGCCGGCGACACCCATTACACCCACGTCCTCGGCCGACCGGCCCTGCGCGAGGCGATTGCGGCCAAGCAAAGCCGTCTGCAAGGCATCGCCGTACACGCCGATAACGTGGCCCTGGTGGCCGGTGCGCAAAACGGCCTGTTCGCCACCTCGTTGTGCCTGTTCAGCCATGGCGACGAAGTGCTGGTGCCGGAGCCGATGTACCTGACCTATGAGGCGTGCATCCACGCCTCCGGTGCGCGCATCGCGACCATCGAGCAACCGGCGGCCAACGGCTTTCGCCTGACCCGCGCGGCCCTGGAAAAAGCCATTAGCGCCAAGACCCGGGGCATTGCCCTGGCCACGCCGTGCAACCCCACCGGGAACGTCTACAGCCGTGAAGAGCTGGAGTTGGTGGCGGAAGTCGCCCGCGAGCATGACTTGTGGGTGATTTCCGATGAGGTCTACGGCCAGATCACTTACGACCAGCCGCACCTGAGCATCGCCTCGCTGCCGGGCATGGCCGAGCGCACCGTGGTGCTCAACAGCCTGTCGAAAACCCACGCCATGACCGGCTGGCGCGTGGGTTGGGTGGTGGCGCCGACCACATTGGTCGGCCACCTGGATAACCTGCTGCTGTGCATGCTCTATGGCTTGCCGGGGTTTATCCAGGAAGCGGCGATCAAGGCCCTGGAACTGGATGACGAGGTGGTGAGCGACGCGCGCACCGTGTATCGCCGCCGGCGTGACCTGGTGGTGGCCGGCCTGGGTGACATCGCCGACCTTGATTGCCGGGTACCGCAGGCCGGGATGTTCATGCTGGTGGACGTGCGCCGCACGGGGCTGTCGAGCATGGACTTTGCCTGGCAGCTGTTCCGCGCCACCGGGGTGTCGGTGCTCGATGCCCAGGCGTTTGGCGCCAGTGCCGAAGGCTTTGTGCGCATCTCCTTTACCGTCGCCGACGACACCCTCAAAGACGCTTGCCAGCGGATTGCCGGGTTTGTCGAGGGCCTGAGAGCCAACCGCTGATTATGTGAACACTGGGCTTTATGTAGGAGCTGGCTTGCCGGCGATAGCGGTGTGCCAGCCATCCCATTTGTGACTGTTGCACCGCCATCGCAGGCAAGCCAGCTCCCACCCTTTGATCGTCGCCGCTCCTGAATATTGAGGTTTCCCCCGTGACCGCTTCCGACCAATTCACTTCCACCCACTCCGTTGTCGGCGAGCACGCTGACCTGGTGTTGCACCACGGCCGTTTCTACACCCTCGACCCGGCCCAGCCATGGGCCGACGCGGTGGCGATTCGCGGGGGACGTTTTATCGCAGTCGGCACACTCGCCGACCTGCAACACCTGATCGGCCCGCAGACCCGCCAGCATGACCTGCTGGGCGCATTCTGCATGCCCGGCCTGCACGACATGCACACCCATCCGGACCTCGCCCTGGCGCCACGCTACAGCGATGACCTGGACGTGGGCATCGAAGATCCCACCCCCGAACAACTGGCGGCGGCGATCCACGCCTACGCCGATGCCCACCCAGGCGATGGCTGGATCTACGGCCAGTATTGGGTGCGCTATACCTTCCGCGAAGCCGGCCTGACCCCAGGGCGCGAGTGGCTCGACAGCATCATGCCGGACCGCCCGGTGGCGCTGCTGGACCGTATGTGGGGGACCATGATGGTCAACTCCTGCGCCTTGAAACTGGCCGGCATCGACCGCCACACCGCCGACCCGCGTAACGGCTATATGGAGCGCGACGAACTCAGCGGCGAGCCCAACGGCCTGATGATCGACGGCGCCTACGCGCTGATCCACGCGGCCATGCCGCCGACCCCGGTGGCGGTGCTGCGCCGGGCCTATCGCGACGGCGTGCATTTCCAGAGCTCGCGTGGCGTTACCGCGACCAAGTATGTTCACGTCTGCGAGCGACGCCTGGACGCCCTCAAGGAGCTGGACGACGCGGGCGAATTGAGCCTGCGCGTGGAAGCCGCGATCAGTTGGCAGGACGACATCTTCCCGGTGCGCCGGCGTTGGGAATTGCTCGGCGGCGAGCGTCACTACTATCGCAGCGCGCGGCTGAACGCCAACGCGGTGAAGTTCCACTTCGACGGCACCGTGGAGCCCAAGTCTTCGTACCTGATGACTGATGCCGAGCGCGAAAAACTCGCGCTCTAATCTGAGATAAATAGCTTCAGATTCTTTTGCACGTGTTGCAACAGAATATCAAAACAGACAGGCAGGTTCGGCCTGAATGCCTCAACTGAAGATCAGCGCTTCCTTCGTGTCAGTCCCTTTACCGCCACCGAGCGCGCACTTGATGTCGGTGGTCTCCATGTGAAAGCCAGCAAACATCATTACCCGACTACTGAGCGTGTTATGCGAGCCAGCCTGGCGGGCTTGGTCGGTGCTCAATATCCGGGAAGTTTGGCGACTGGGTCCAATCGCGCAGTGCTTGTCGGTATGCCTGCAATGCTGCGTATTGTTCAGCAGTAATAGTCGTAGGACGCGCTACTTCCAATTCGTCCCTGTGTCGTACGACCACAGAATCGGTCTCGGCTAAAATCCTGTCTCGCCAAGTGCGTTCGCGCCGTTCAAGTTCTGCGTCACTGGGCGGCGGTGGCTCAACAGCAACAGGCTCTCCCTTTGAGTTGGCTTGAATGACTTTACCTTGGGACTGTGCGACTAGGAGCGCCAGATACTTGTCCTGGGGCAAGTCCCGCAGTTCGGCTTTCGGGGGCAGCGAGCATTTAGGGTTCGGCACTTCAATTAGAGGCGGAACCGCGTCAGTATCCGGGACGCTAATCAGTGGAGCCTCTGCGCCTTCTTCATCGTCACTAGGAGCCCAATCGGGATCAGCAATCTTGATTTCTGGCTGCTTCCACTTGGGATCAACTACCAAGATAGTCCGGGGGCCGTGAACCTCATCGGTATAGAACCCGACACTCTTTGCGTGAAAATAAGCGCTCATCTTAATAACCCTCCGCTTCTACGATCAGTGTCAGCCCGTACTGCGGATTTAACCCCCATTCATCTACGCGCAAATTGCACCCTGTGCGGGTCAGGTCGGCATACGCACATGAGACGGTTGCCGGCGAACCATTGGTATGGAGAAACGAAAGCTTCACTGAATCAGCTTGCTCTGCAAAGGCGACAGGCCATGTAACTGCACCCGCCCATGCCGTTGAGACATCACCGATGTAGATGGAGACCCGCTGACGTAGCAGGCCTGTATCGTCGCATTTCCACCAGCCTGGAATACCCTTCTGGCAGGTGTTTTTCGGCAGGGTGGCTTGGGTGATGAAGTACACCGGCTGATCATCGACAGCTCTCCTGAAGTAAGGGAGATTGATGTCTCCACCCCATAATCCAGCCACGCTAATCGCATCACGGGTGAGCTTTTGATTAAACCTCACATCCGACTGAGTGACAGAGTAGACGTCATAAATTCCATGCCCTACAGCGGTAGGCGGAAGCCCATCCAGGTCGGAAAATGCGTGACGATGCACTCGGCGGGCAAGCTGCAAAATAGCGCCGGTCGAAGACTGCATGAAATAAGGAAGGTCCGGGTTATCCGAAACCAAGCCTGCGTGAGATATCCAGTCGCTGACAACACGCTGGGCTAAACGGACATCTGTTTGCCCAATGGTATACGTGTTGTTTTTGTCGGCTTTCATCTCAGGATTGAAGTTTGAGGTCAGCCATAACGCACCGAGGTCAGTAACATCAACAGCAGCTTTTAACCCTTCCGCAGCCCAGGAAAGGGTAATGCGATTTTCCGAGCCTGTTGTAACAAAACCGGCCCTTGTTTCGTTTTTTGTAAAAACGTCAGTGAGTTTGTAGCCATCGCGGGTTGTTGGCTTGCCACTCAAGCTATCGAAGCTGTGTCCGTGGGAAGACAATGACAGGTTAATGACATGGCCTACAGAACCGTCAGGTTTTTTGAACCTGAAATACGGGGCGGCTGGATCTCCATTCACCACACCCGCCGCCAGTATGCTGTCTGCGGCAACCCGCTGATCGAGCAGGCTATCGGTCTGGAGCTTGTTGTATGCGTCTTTAATGCCCGCAGCCGCAAGGGTATCGGGATTGCTCCCAGACACCGCGATACCTTTTACGTTGAATTCCACCCTGGTATAGGTGCCTGCACCAATACCGCTGTCGGCCAACGTCAACGTAATTTCAGTGTCCGAGCTGCCATCGTATGTCCCGGTACCACTGACCGCGCCTTTGAATCTGAGGGTGCGGGCGGTCGCCAGTTGAGTGGCTTTGCCGATGGCGGTAGTGCCACTAACGATCTTGGCAATGGCAGCTTTCAGCCATGCAGTACGGTTTCCAAGCTGCTCGGCCTGTTTGTTGGCTATGCCACCAGGACCGCCAATAACTCGATCAGATGTTTCGATCTGATAAATACCATCCGCAAAATCTTCGGTTTCCGGCAAGTTAGACATCAAACACTGCTCCCATGGTTGTACAGCCCGTCATAGCGAGCGGCGCCGTTGTAGCGGATGGCCACGGCTTGATACTCAAGCGAGGCAAGTCGGCACCTTTTAGGCGCGATGGAGGACAACATGCGGCGGATCAGGTCCGCCTGGTCGTTGGTGATGGGCTCATTGAAAATCACGCGATACGCCGCCCAGGCACGGGAGTCGCCATACACGTAGAGGCCATTGAAAGCGATACTGCCGTCATAGACGCGCCCACCGAGCCCTTCTTGCAGCTGAACTTCGCCAAAGCCCAACAGCCGGATGATTTCCCGGATCGCCCAGGGGGTGCCTTTGTAACGGTGCAGCTCAACCGCGTTTTTGATCAGGTTCCTGCGGGCATCTTCGGACTCGGCGAGCAGCCAGACGGCCTCATCGAGCAGGCTGAACTGATCGGCCAGCACTGGCAGCAGTGGCGCTTTCACCAGGTCGACGAGGTAGACCAACATCGGATTCAGATCGATGCTGGCATGCCGCTCTTCAAGCAACTTGCACAACAGTGCAAAACGTTCATCACCCGCAAGCGCGGGCGGCAGGGTTAAATCAGCCATCTGCCGTACCCGCATAAAGAATGTCTATGCCTGAACAATCGGCCCAGCCATGGGGCTGCAACACTAGAGGTACCGCTGGCAGCTCCAGTGCGGAGCGATACACGCCAGCGACTTGGAGTCTGGCGTTGAGTTGTTCAGGCACGATGTCGATACCAAGTCCGGCGCGTAGCTCCTCGGCGTACTCTTCGGCAGCCTTTTTCACTGCAGCCAGTGTGGGTTCCCGATCCGCCCAGGCGTACAACGTGATGTGTGACCTGATGCGCCAGTCGATCCGGTCCGGCATCTGCGCTCGCACGGTGTCACACAAGGGACGCAGCTTCTCTCCGCTCAGATAGCTCTCGATTTGCTCCAGGAGGGTTGCCGTTGGCATGCCGGTTTCAGTGAGCGGATGAACAGCCACTTCACCATCCGGCAAACCATCGTCCGGCCCGCGAACTGCCACATCAATAATGGACTGGTGAACTGACAGTGCGTGATAACGATAGGCTCCCCGACTGCCTGCTGTGGTGTAGGCCTCGGGGGCAAGGATGATGCGCTCTTTGTAGTGGTCGTCGGTTTCGTCCTCTGCGCCGTCCACTGGAACAGAGAGGTTGCTGGCAGTCAGTCCGGCGAAAGGCTGGCCGACCAACGTGTTGATCTGACCGATGGCCCAGCCATTGCCAATAACACCTACGATCTCGCAGATGGCGCGTACCTGCACGGTAAGTGTTCCGGCCTTGAGAACAACTTCCTGACGTGTGAGATAGGCCACTGCGCCATTTTGAGTTGTGACTCGGGTGTTGGCTGAGATCAAGCGGTCCTGCGAGTGCGCTTCGGGGACCACAAATTGGATATTGCAAACCGCGCCAACGGCCAACAGACGCGGCGTGCCGACCAGGTCGCCCAAATAATCAAGAATCGGGCCACTACTGAACCGCACCAGGAGCTTCTCGCCGGCATTCTGGATCGCGGCCTTGATACGGGTTTCCGAATAGGCCACCTGGTTAAGGAAAAGGCGCTCGATCTGGGCTGGGAATAGCGACTTGCCGGACTCCAGCTCGTAGCTGGCAATTAACTCGGCTTCAGTGGCCGCTGGGTCGATCTTGACGAATTCGGGTTTAGGCAGCTCGCGCATAAGGCACCTCGGTTAGCTGAGGAACGCCATCAGCAACTCGCCATTGCACCCTTACAGTGACATGGGAGCCGTCAATACTGACCTGTACCTGGACGACGGTAACGCGGGTTTCCCAGGCACGAATGGCATCAACCGTTTCACGCACCAGGTGCGGTGTGACACGGTTGGTGGGCCAGTCGATATATAGATGTAGGTTGCTGCCAAACTCAGGCCTGTGGGCATCACTACCCTTGGGCGTGGTCAGGATGATGCGAATAGCCTGGTCAATGTCGCGCAGGCCCTCGACCACCTCGCCGGACGTACCGAGAGCGGGCTGCCAATGGGCGGCGGTGATGCTGGTGTAGGGAGTGGGCGTTGTCATGCGCCCATCATGGGAAAAACGAAGAGCGTCGGCATTTAAACCGGTTTAAAGACCGACGCTCTGAGGGGTTTAGTGAGTATGGTTTTTTGAGTTGCCGCCTACATCCATGATAGTGCCGGTCGCATCAATGTTTCCGTCCACATTGAGGTTGCCATTGACCTTCAGGTTCCCGTTGAGGGAAACGTCCTGGATGTCCAGAGTCGCCGAGGGAGCCTTCACCACCACTGGCTCACCAGCTTCAACCGTGATGTTCCTGTCGCACTTCAAAAGCAGTGCCCCCACGCAATCGAGTGTCATGACCCCTGCAGCACGGTCGTAGGTAGTGACCGTCCCATCGCTGTACCTCACATAGTCAGTGTCTTCATCCACAACTGGCGGCGGCTCTGTGGTCGAATAGATCCCGCCAAGGCAAACACCGCCAACGCCATCAGCATCGAGCAGTACCGCAACCTGTTCACCCAGTTCAGGCATGAGTGGTCGACGCTGTGTGCCCTGGGTATTGCGTTGGGGGACGTTAAGCCAATAGCTCTCAACGCCGTCCCGTTCATCCAAACGGACCCGCACACGGCAGCCCAGGTAATCCACGGCGCTGATCTCGCCGTATTGCAGTTCAACGCCCATTCATTATTCCCTTCATTATTAAGCAACCACTTCGCGCTCGATCCCGTAGGTCGACAACGCGAGATCTGGCTTGGTGGTTTCCAGAGTGAAACCGATGGAGGGTGCCGACACTCGGCACACCTCCTGGTCGACGGTGTAACCACCACTACGGGTCATGCGGTGCTGTGACGAAAGGATCATATAGTTGCCGCCCAGCTTGCCTGCGGCGATTAATGTCACCACATTGCCACTCACCAGGTTGGGACGGCCCATTGCTGTCCAACTGCCCGTAGTGCGCTCACGGTTTGCCTTGGCCAGCTCCGCCTTGGCTTTGGCCTTGGACTCTTCTGCAGAGGCGCTGCGCTTGCGGCTCTTCTTGGTATCTCCACTGGTGGTGGTCTTACTGGCACTACTCGGCACTGCGACCATTTCACCATTGATGAGGCGATAGCTGACCAGTTGCTTCTTGACCGGGTCTTTGTGCTTAACCTCAACGGCCTTTGGCACGTCCTTGATTTTGTCGCGTAGGTGGACGTTGGCCTGGTCTTGCAAAAGCTGCGTGGCGACCGGCTTACCTTTCGCCAACTCATTGATGGAGTGGAACACCAACTTGCTGCCGGTCACCTTGAAGGCATAGTCGTATTCATCTGCCAGATTGCTCAGGAAGGTCAGATCGGAATCTTGTTGGGTCAGACGGTCGAGTTTGATGGGCTCGATTTTGCCGATTAACTCTAGTCCCAGGCGGGTTGCAATTTGCTTCGCCACTGCGTCGAGTGTGAGGTTTTCATAGGCATGATGTTCAGTGGTGCGCAAAGCCAACTTGATGCCGGTTGCCAAGCCATGAATGGTCACGGTTGAGGCCGGGGTCCGCAATTCCACCTCGTCGATCTCAAAACGCCCCAGTGTTCGCAGCGGCGCACCTTCCCAACCGATGGCCAAAGACAATGTATCGCCGTGCCCTGGATACCAGGCATCCCGCCACTTACCTTCGGTGTCCTCCAGTTCGACCTCCAGACTGTCCGCCTGCCCAGACAGATAGTCTCTGTACGTCAACGAGAGTAGGTGCAGACTGATGTTGTGGGTGATGTTGCGCTGTTGATAGGTCAGCACGAAACGCGCTTCGGGTACTTGCTTCGGGATCAACGCATCCATGGTGGGAGATCCTCAGCGGTGGCCAGCGGCTCCAACATTGGAATGGCCAAGGTCAGTCCCGCTGGTAATGCGGCAGTGATGGGCACATGCGGGTTGGCATGAACGATCGGAAAGTACCGATGTGCGTCGCCGTAGTAACGCCAGGCCAATTGGTCCCAGCGCTCACCCTCTGTTGTCACGTGGGTTATAAGCATCAGGCTCTCCGGGTCAGGACTTCAGCGGTCAAACCGGCCAAGCGCTTACTGGCGCTGCCCATGATGGTGACGGCTTGCCCCAAGGATTCACGCGAGGCCGCAAAGCGGTCGACGATGTTGCCCAGGTCAACGGGGTCCAAGCTTGAGCGTGACCCCATGACGCTGCCAAGAACGTCATCACCCAGACGAGACAGATCGGCGCCGTCATCGAGCAGCCCAGCGACAGCTGACAAACCTTGCAGCGGCTCGATGGCGCGTGCGGTAACTCCCAATAACTGAGGGACCTGCCCCAGGATCATTGATGGGTTGCCGCTCTTGGCTGCGTCGTACATGTTCTTTCCCGCTCTCAGCACGTTGCTGGCCGTTTTGGCATGACTGAGCGCCAGTTGGGTGGCGCTGGGTACCGGGGTCATGCTTGAGAGCAGTCCAGGTGAACCAAGGGCAGTAGCTCCCGTCGACGCCGGATCAAGAAGCCCCTGACGAATGACTTTTCGGGTGAAGGCTCCGGTGTACTCGCGCAGGCTGACTTGCACGGTCGACGCCACGACCTGGCCAACTGCCGTGGCGCGTCGAATGGCGTTGCTGACGCGGGTGATGACATAGGGGCCGATGTATTCACCACTGCCCATGACGAAGGCCAAGGGTTCGTGCTTGCTTTTGGCCTGGCGCAGCGAGCGCCAGCGTTCAGCTGGATCTCCCAGCATTGGATGCAGTTCAATGGTCAGGTTGATTTCGTCCAATCCTTCTCCGATCCATTCGAGCAACGGTTTTCCCTGGATGCGTGCGTGTTCTGCCCAGTCGGCAGAGCCGCTTTGTTCCATGCCGTTAATGCCACCGGCCACGGTGAACTCAATAGTCCCCAGAATGGCAAACATCAGGCACGTCCTCCACTCGGTGTGCCGTAGCTACGGCGGTTTCTGTCGTGCTCAAAGCGCTCCATCATCCGTAAGAAGTCGGCATAGCTTGCCTGTAGGCCTTGATTCACTTGTTCCATTACGCCCGGCCCGCCCGGCACATTGATCTGAGGTGCGAAGGTCACTTCAATCTTTCCGCCCATGCCACCACCTCCCATCATGCTGGCCCTCGAAACGTCCGCAGGATTGGGTGGCGCCATGTTGACCTTGGATTGGGATGCCATGCCCAGTGCCGCTTTACGCACCAGGTCAGACTGACTGGCGATGCCAAGGGCAGCACCCTCACTGATATTGGCGCCGTAACCTAAGAAAACCCGGCTGGGGGAATGGATCTGCAGATCCCCGGTGAACCAGCTCTTGATCGAGGAGCCCAGTCCGACGACTGCATCCTTAACCGCTGCGGCCTTGTTCCTGATGCCGTTGACCAGGCCATCAATGATCATGCTGCCGAACTCGGTGAACTTGCCTGGCAGTTCAATACCGAAGTAACTCATTACTCCAGAAAACACTCTGTAGAACAGGCTCATCGGTGAGAAGTTGAGGATCAGCGCGGCAACTCCAGCCAGGCCGCCATCAAATGCTTTCGGGATATCGCTGATACCCTCTAGAAGCCAACGGACAGGCGTTAACAGTCCTGAGAGAACAGCACCAACAGCCCGACCGAACTCAATACCCGCCCAGGTGGCGCGCCCCAGCTCATCACCCGACACTTGAACCGGACTGAGTAACTCACGGAACCAGGTGATCACCGGTTTGATGTATTCCCCCAGTTTCGCCAGCAAGGGAGCAACGGGAGCAAAGGCTGCTGAGAACGCATCACCTATCGGTTTGAGGCCGTCTTTTAGACCGGTGAAAAAACCGATCATCCAGGCCTTGAGTGGCTCCCAGTTTTTATAGATCGCGAGCCCCAAGACAGCTAGGGCTACTAGGCCGCCGATGATCCAGCCAATCGGAGTCGCGGCAATTACGCCGCTCAATGCAACCACTGCGGCAGAAAGACCCGGCAGTGCCGTTGTCACCCCTGTGACACCAGCGATAAATGGCGCCAATCGAGCGGAGAGTAAAGCGCTGTTGAGCAAGGTAGCTTTGCCCGACAGCAACGCCATGGTGGTACCCATACCGTTGAGCGCAGACGCACCAAGGTTGGCGCCATACTTCAAGGCAATGAAGCCCAGTTTGAGTGCAACCACTCCCGCGAGGACCTTGATCACTCCGCTGACCAGGCCTGCGTTCTCTTCAGTCCAGGCCGAAAATGAACGAACCAGCGGAATGGCTGCCTTGGTGATGTCGAGCAATGCCGGGAGCAAAACGCTGCCCAGACTGATGCCCGCATCCGTTACCCCCACGCTCAGTGCTTTAAGTTGTTCCTTTGGGCTGCCCATGCGCTTTGCCCAGTCGAGGTCTAGAACGCCTTTATCAGCTGCCTCAAGCCCTCCTTTTTGGATGCTGGCCTGCTCCTCCTGGTTGGCCAGCGCCGGACGAACAAAAGACAGCACTTGCTGATCGCGGAAGAGTTCGCCCAACTTGTAGGCTTCATTCAAGCGGTCCAGCGCGATCTGCCGCTCCTGGTCATCTTTCAAGGCCATCGCACGCTGGAATCCTGCTGCAGCAGCAGGCCCTTTGGTGCTGGTGTACTTGGTGATGGTGGTCATCATGGCCTGCATCGGTGTCAGACCTTGGCTGATCAAGCCTCTCATCGTGTCCTGCAGGTCGACACCTGCATCCGAGAACGCTTTCAGCGTGTCGGGTGCGGTGATCTTGGAAAGGAAATTCTTGAAGTTGTTGGCTGCTTCGTCGTTGCTGCCTGCACCCTTACGGGCGATCTGCAGCGAAGCACCGATCTCGGCCACAGCGCGTTCGCCGGTAATGCCCAGGGCGGCAAACTGAGGCGTTAGCTGCGGCAGCCACTTGGCCATGTCGGCCAGCTCAAACTGACCGCGTTTACCTGCGTAGGCCAGGATGTTCATTGAGCGCTCAAGGCCCGACGCGCCAATGCCCAGGTTGTCATTCAGCGCGATGGCCACCGATCCAAGGTGTTCCATGCTGGCTCGCGTTGCCGTCGCCGCCTTCGCCATCACCGGAGCATAAGCCGCCAGTTCTTTCGCGCTGGATATGCCACCGGCAATCAGTACCCCAGCACCGTTGGCCACCTCGGTTTGGGTTTGATTCCAGCGCAATGCGGACTCACGCAGCACGTTGCCGAGGCGCTTTTCCTCCCCCTCATCGAAGTCACCCGTGATGGAGATGTCCCGCGTCTGATCTTGGAAGTCAATCGCCTGGCGAAACGACTGAGCAATGGGGGCACCGACCACCGCTGCTGTACCCAGCGTTTCAAGTGCCTGTCCGCGCAGTTCGCCCCGTTCATTTTTTAACTGTGCACCACGGGCCAAACTGGTGTTGAGACGCTCCTGTTTGATCTTGAGTTGATCAATGGCACGTCCCACCTGGTCGTACTGGCGACGCAGACGCTCTACACTAGTACCGCCACGCGCCAGAGACGCCGCCAGTTCGGTGCCGATGAGTTTTTGTTTGGCTGTCAGGCCGTCCGTTGCACGCCCCAGTTGCTGGACCGTAGATTTGGCCGAACCAAAAGCGGCGCTCAAGCTACCAGCAACCGTGGCGCCGATTTTTAACCCGACAAGAACTTCATTGGCCATGGCGTGCCCAGCTATTTATATGGAGAAGAGGGTGTGTCGCCCTGGTGCGGGCGACACGACATTGCGCGGGGGATGTGATCGGACTACTGCTTGTTCATCTGCTCGATCCGACGATTGATCTCGCGCTCACACGACTCAACCCAGCGCCAGTAATCCTCCATGTCAAGCTGCGCTATCTCCGACGGTTGCATCTTTAGCACCATCAACAGCGCTTCGTCCCAGGATTGCAGCAAGGTCTCCTCCAGAGGACATTTCCCGCAACACCTCAGTGGCTGACTTCGAGTCAGCAATGTCGAACTCGCCCAGATCTTCCAGGGTGATGCCAAACATCTTGGCGACCAGCATGTCTTCCATGACGCCTTCATCCTTGGTTGATGCTTGGGCCTGGCTGATGTCTTTACGCTTGAGACGTTTGATAGGAAGGGAATTCAGCTGCACTTGAGCGGCGGTTTTGAAGGGGAACTTGAGGGTGAAGATCAGTTTGTCGGCCACGTTTGTTACTCCAGGTTGGATTGCTCTATGAGAGTCCTGAGTGTCGCGCCTGGCCGTGGCGCTTGCTTTTAATCGAGTTTAAAGAAGAAGCCCCGCACGATGGCGGGGCTTCGGGTTGCCGTCCTGGCGGCTCCAGTCCGTTGGAGCTGGTCCATATCAGACATCAACAATGGCGGCCACACTGACAGTTACAGCGCGGCGCCATCTGGTAACGGCCGGATGCCAATGCCATGCTCAGCGCCTCAACTAAAATCTCTTTTGGGGTTTCCTCCAGGATCTTGCCCCAGTATTGTTTTGCCCGCGAAAAGTCAAAATCACGACTTACCTGCATGTCGACACACTTCAATATGTCGTCACGACTTTGCGCTTTCACTTTCTGCTCATCAGGAGTCAAGGACATGACCACCTCCAATATCAAACGATTCGACGAACTCACTGGCCAGATACTTGGCACTTTATATGAGAGTTTTCCGGTACCACGTAACCTTCTGCTCGGTGAACTCATTGATGATGGGTATTCATTCGATGAGTTCTTTGGAACGGAGATCCCCAATGAAAACGGGGAGTTCCTGTTTGCATGTATCGACTGGTTATCCGAGTCGGGGTACCTGCGCTTCAAAGACAAGGTTCACGCTACCGGTTATTCGGATGGCGTTTTAACTGCCAAAGGTCTTGAGGTATTAAAAGCTACGCCTGAAAGCCTCAAGACCGGACCCACCCTCGGCGATCAACTGGTCGATGCGTCCAAGAGCGGAGCCAAAAGCTTATTGGGCAGCATCGCGGGACAAGCCCTATCCATTGGTACCCGTATCGCCACTACCCAATTCGGCCTCCCTGGCTGAATCACGCCTGCCCGATGTTCTGCCGGTACTTGGCCAACTGATCCTTACCACCCACCCTGAAGATGTTGGCCAAGTAGTCGAGCAGCACCACCTCTTCGCCATTCAGGATCTGGCGCACATAGGTCGCTGAGAACGGTGTTTCAAACTTGGTTGGGTCACGTGGTTTGAAACCGCCCAGGGCGTACTCCTTGAACATGATGGTCATCAACGTCACCAGCGGGACCTCGTTCACCAGCCCAGCGCTGTTAAAGACCTGGACGTTGGAGCGGCATTGCAGCTGTACGGTCGTGAATGGTGTGGCCATTTTCTTGGCGGCATCAACGTACAGGCTGTTCCAAACGATCTTGCCCTCCAGTTTGTCGATGCCATCCGGCAGCTCGATCAGGCCGACCATGCCCAGTCCCTGGAAGTCACTCATTATGGTCTTGACCGAGCCCAGGTCGATCTCTTCGCAACGACCGAAGAAGCTGGCACCGTCCAGGTAGACCGCTGCGTTGGTGATGCGGTGTGCACTAAAGCCTGCCATTTATGCAGCTCCCAAGTTGACCAGGTATTCCCCGGTAATTTCGGTTTCGTAGGTGCCACGCTCGAATGGCAGCGGTACGGTCAGTTTGTAATTGAACAGCACGTGTCCCAGCTCTAGTTGGGTTTGCGGGTTACGAGCGGGGTCATACCAGCATTCACCGCCGATCAGCGCCTGATCGCCGATCAGCTTGCGCAAAAGCTGGTTGACGCTTTCGACGATGCTGTCGATCAGTGAGGTGGTGACAGGCTGATCGGTGAACTGCAGCGAGCTGTATCGGATCGACTCGTCGACGATGTCCTTGGTGCGTCGGACGTTTTCGAAGTTGCGCATATGCGTCACGGTAGGCCAGGCCGCTGTGCGGTTACCCCAAAGACGCAAACCGGTGCCAAACGAGTTGAACACGGTGGTGATCCCGTTCTCGTTGAGCAGATTCACCTCGCTGTTGGGGTCATCGATCCGCGCAGTCAGTGGACGCTCCAGACCAATCACGCCCAGGAGTTCCTGGTTGGAGCTGCTCCACCAATAACCCTTGTCGTAATCGACCTTCGCACGCAGACCTGCCGCCCGAATCGACAACGGCTGCAGGCGTTCACCGTTGGTTGCGGCGTCGTACACCTTAACGTGCGGATAACACAAGCGAACGCGGTCGCTGCTGGTGTTGAAGTTGAGGGTGCCCGCAGGACCGCGACCGGCAACCACCTGCTGCACGGTGCTGCCAATCGGCGCATCGATATACGCAACAGCGCTCAATTGCTCTGCCGAGGCAATCATCTCAACGCTGACTGAGTTGAGTGTGCTGAAACCCGGAGCAATGAAGATCTTCGGGAAAAAACCAAGCTGGTTGTAACTGTCCTGGAACGCCTTCAAGCCGGTACGCAAACCTGCCGCATTGACGGTGCCAATGATGTCGGCAGGCGTGACCTTGCTTGGGTCGGCATAAACGTAGCTGGCTTTAACTGCCCCTTTGAGAGGAATGATGCCGGTAGTCAGGCGCTTCACCCGCCCGGTCATCAAGTCCACCGTGTAGTCAGTGCCCAACGTATAGGTGTTGTCATCAGCTTCGGTTTTGAGCACCAACGACTGCAGCGCACCATGTGCCAGCTGCAGTACATCGTTGTCACCAAACGATTTCGGCTCCGCGTCAACGCTGGTGCGATGGGTGGCGGGATCGAGCACGTTGATCACCAGCACCGTTCCAGCGCCGAAGTCGTAGATACCATCCAGCGCCTCGGGAATACCGAACCCAGGCAGATCCGGGCCGAACTGGGCACCATCAGTCTCATTCAGCGACAGTGTCAGTGTGTTGACTGGCCCCATCGGCGCAGTGCCGATCAAGGCAATCACTGCTGACTTGACCACCCTGATGGCCCGAGGGCCGCGTTCGACTTCAAGGGTTTCAATGCCGTGCAGATAGTTGGCGCTCATGACTTACCTCCTTTTTTGGTAGTAGTCGGCTCTGCATCGTTTTGCGCGATGAGATCAGGACCAGGTGCAATGGATTGCGTTGGTTGTTGCTCTGTTTCGGCAGGCACCAACACCAGGTGTTTGAGGGCCATCAATACGCGGGTGTATTCGTGTTCGGCAGGCAGCTCGACGACCTGGTTGTGCAGCAGCTGCACGTCGAGCAGATCGGCGGAGCCTTCTACACGCAAACACGCAGCGCTTTGAGGTCCTTTGTAGATGTATCGAGTAAGTTTCACGGGAATTCCTCAAAGTTAAGATGGCCCAGCGGTGCACCTTGCTCAGGGACCATGGACTGCAGCTGAGTCATGCGAGTGGAGATGTCCTGGGCGTACTGCCAAACACCGTCCCGATGCCCGATGAACTGTTCGGACACAGCGCGACAAGCCATGTCGCAGTGCGGTGCATACCAACCGGTCAAGCAGGTGCGGATACGGTCCAAGTAGCTGACAACACCATCCCTGCCGTTGAGCTGACGAAACACCAAGGTCAGTCGGATGACGATGTTGCGTGCTTGGAACACCGCGTCAGTGCCCTCGGAACCACCAAAGGTCGACCGGCCATAGGCCAACAAAATCGCCCCGCACGGATGATTCAATCGATACTGCGCCGGGCTTTCAGGGAACAACTCAACGGCAAGCTCTGCGTCGAACTGACCCCGCAATCGCTCCAACATCGCGTCCAACAACACCTCGGTCTGGGTCGGCTCCTGGAGACTGGTCATCAGTAGCGCTCCCACAAGTCGGACCCAAATTTCTGAGTGCGGGCACGCACACGGATCTCACCCGGTTCCGGCGTAGCTTCACCAGTGGGCATCCCCAGGGTGACCACGCCATCGCGGATGCTCTCCAGGAGCTTGATAGTGTCCTTGCGGCTGTCCTTCACAGAGTCGGGCAATGCCCCTTCAGGGCGTCGCTGGTACAGCCAGTGCCGTGCCAGGTACACCACTGCATCGCGCAATACCGTGGGTACCGGATTGAGCGGCAAGTCGTAACGACCGCGCAGGTAGCCATCAACCAGTTCTTCGGCTTGGCGCACACCGTCCTCGATCACGACTTCATTCGGCTGTCTGGCCGCTGGATCGTCGTTGGAAAGCTGGATCAAGGTCCGCTCGGGCATGGCGTTGCTGATATCGGCGCGAGTGCAGTAGCGCATGGCGACCTCAGATTCCCCGGACGATACGAATGACATCACCCGAAGCAGTGGCTGCATCCATGGCAACGCCGTTGGAAATGCCTGTCGCAAGCGTTACCGCTCGACCATCAGCATCAGACTCGACCTGGACACCAGCAGCGACGGCACCGCCGCTGATGACCAGGCAAATGCCCAACACATTGATCGGGGCAACGTTATCTGCTTGGGTATCGGCTTCGACCGTACCCAGGGCCTTAAGACCGGCGCCACAGAGGCCACCGGTAAAGCCCGCAAAGCGATAGCGCGGCAGGTCAGTCACTGCGACCACTGAGGTCGTTAGAACAGGTTGTTGGGTTTTCACTGGTTGAACTCCTGGATCGGTTCGATGATGCGACGTTGCAGCAACGTGGTTGCCTCGGCGTCGCTCAGGGAGAGGCTGTCGCCTGCGTGGTACCACTTGTCGTTGTGGAGCACCGAGGACACGTCTGTCACGTAGTAGCGCGGCAGCTTTTCGTCCTGGATTGTCTTGTCCAACGAATCGCCTGGTGCAGCAGCTGGAGCTGCATTCGGACCGAGGTCTTGCGACAAAAGTGACGCCAACGCACTGCCGGCCTGGTTGAGCGTTGAGTCGGTCGCGGGAACTGGTGCTGCAGGTGCTGATAACAAAACATCGCCCGGCAGCGGCTCTTTGACCAATCCCAGGTCGCCGGTCGCCGCCAATGCGCTGCTGTCCTGGTGCAATGTCGGCTCAGTAACAGATGCCGATGCTGCAGGCGAAGCTGACAAGCCAGCATCCTGCTGCGAGTCATTGACCGAGCCCTGGTCATCGGTCGACGCCGAGGGCGCGGCCTTATCCTTCGCTGGGTTTTTAGTCGCCATGGCTCACCTCAACCGTTGGTGTCGGAGATCAGGTAACCGGCATCCGCACCGACCACCACAGGCTTATAGATGTCGGTGTTACGCACGAAGCGCACCTTGCCGCCAGCGGTGTCGTAGGTGTCGATCTCCGGCATGCCTTTGCGACGCAGGGTGTAGCCAAAACTTGGCTCTTCGTAGTCTGCGTTTGCACCCGTCATTGGCTTGGCCACGTAGGCCAAGGTCATGTTGTCGCTCCAGATATCGGACGTGTTGCTGGCACCGGCCAGTGCTTCGCCGATATAGATGTTCTCGATGCCGAATAGCGCCTTGAGGTGTTCAAGTGTGATCAGCTTGCGCTCCTGAGAACCCAGCGCTTCCTGAAGCTTGGGGTGGAATTTCAGTGACTGGTAAACCGAGGCACCCATGGTGATGGTGTTCGGGCGGATACCGATGCGGGCGCGCACCTTCTCTTTGGCAGCCTCAACCACGGCAATAGGATCGCCGCCGCCGTTGCTCCACTGACTGGAGCCGGACAAAGTGACCTTGTTGCCTGCCGGAAAGGTGGCAGGGCTTTGTGCCAGTTTGGCGCAGGTGACTTCGCGGCGCAGATCGATCACGTTCACCACACGACGTGAAGCACGTGCTTCGGCGTCGAACATAGATTCGTTCTGCTCGCGGTAGTCCACTGGGTAGGCGATGTCATGCTCACGCAGAACCACGTCCAGACCGTCCAGGTCATCCGGGGTCATGAGGTTCGACTGGGCACGAATGGCACGCTCAGTGTCGTAGACCTCAAACGCTTCCTTGCCAAACAACGGGATAATACCGGCCTCTTTGTCCATCAGTGCGATGGGAAACAACCACTCACCGATGAACTGGGCGTTGCGATAGCCACGCGCCAGGTTGGTGAGAACAGGGTCAACGACCCGCAATGCCTTCAAACGATCAGCCATGATGACTCCTGGTTACTTGTTGATGAGCTGGCGAACAGCCGACTCGTATGGAATGTTTTTCTCGGTAGCCAGAGCGGACGCACGGTTGTGCAGGCCGAGGCGACCGGGGTCGGTATTTTTCTCGGCGAACTCCATGTCCATCGGCGAGTCAGCGTCGCCTTTGCGGTCCTTGCTCGCCTGTTCGGCAAAGTCGATTTGCTGGGGCAGATCGTTGAAGATCGCCTTCAGCCCATCTACCACTGGCGCCCGCTGGTCGCCCTCGCCGAATTCCAATGGGGTGTCACCGGCCTCAGCGAAGTCCAAGACCGCGATCAGGGCATCAGCATGTTTGGGCAGCAAACGACCAGCGCTGACCAGGCCTTCAGCAAACGCCAGGTTGGCGGTATGCCGAGTCGCTGCAGCGTCAGTGCGCGCCTTCGTTTGGTGCTGATCAACCAGGGTTGAGAGACGCTTGTTCTCCGCCTCCAGGGCGGTTTTCTCGGCCTCATTCACAGGCTGTTCCTCGGTGGGTTTGGGTGGAAGTTGGGGGGGATCACTGAAGGCTGGGCGGTCGTTGTCGCGGCGGGACTCTTCCAGCAGGTTGTCAACGTCCCAGCCGGGGACAACCTGGTCAGCCGCTTCCTGGCCGAACTGAGCGATCAACCACTCACGCAGGCGGCGAAATACACCCGCTGAGATGCTGTCGCCGAAGTCACCAAACTCGATAACACCTTCCTCGCCGTCCGCCAGTTCGATGGGGCGCAAGCCCTTTACTGCAGGTGGTTGGGCGCCAAGAAAGCCCACGTGGCGCAGGTAGTACACGCCAGGCACCGGGTTGTTGGCGGCATCGGGGTGATAGAAAGAGGCCGATATTTTCTTGAAGCTTTTCTTGGCGAGAAGCTCAGAGAATGCGGGGTCGACTTGTTGCGGTTCGGCGTTCAGGCCTTGTGCGTCTCCCGTCAAGGACTTCACCCAGCCCGCTGCAGGAGCATCGTGCTTGGGGTGGCCGATGACCAAGGGCGCTTCGTGCAAGGCCGGGTCGTAGGCTTTCACGGTAGCGGCGAGGTCCGCCTCGCTGAAGTCGAAGCGAACACCGTTCATGGCGGTGTGAGTTCCCGGCTTGAAAATGTGCAGTGGTTTCATGGGCTATGCGCTGGCTGGAAGTGATACGCACAGCCTGAACTGCTGAACCGCCCAGGACTTTTAATCGGGTTTAAAGAGTGTTGATTGCAGCGAACACCGTAGACGGTGCAAGTGACACCCGCGTGGCGGGTTTGGAATACGGCGGGAGAGGTTTATAAAGCGTTTACAGCGATGATCAGGGAGGCCAGTGGATGAACCGGAGCTGCTCGACACCCACAGGGCCTCTGAGGGCCTTACGCGAGAGCGGCTTTCTCCAAGTGATTCAGGGCCAGCTCCAGGATCGCTTCCTCTGCTTCAGGTTGCAGCAGGCCCTCGGTGTCCATTGGCAAGTAAGGCCGCCCCGGAATATCGCCCCACAAGTGCGGGAACTCCGACTGATCACCACCGAAGTGCATCATGGCCGCATAGGGTTTGTTGCTGCCGACCAAAGCGGAGCTGTCATCTGAGTGGCTGGTGATCGACGCGGCCAGTCCGGCAGCACTGACCTGCAGCATCTGTCCAGGCCAGTTACCACTCTTTGCACGCCGCTCGGTGGTGACATCCGACAGGTCAGCCCAGTCAGGGCGACCTTCAACCTCGAAGTTCTCCTCGGTCTGACTGGCCATCTCAGCGGCCACGCCGCGCATCAATGGCGCGAGGTCACCCACGGCCCACTCAATGCGACTCAGTGTTTGCTGTAGACGTGGGTTGTCCAGTTCAACAGTGATCATTCCAACTCTCCTATCAGGCCGCTGAGGCCTGTTTTCGCTTGAGCATGTCCGCCAATCCGGTACCAGGTGCATGGTTGAAGCCAGGGTCGGTGCGGAACGTGATCGGCTTGCCCGCTGCGTCGGTGGCGCGCACCAAGGTGACCTGGGCTGTCCTGACTTCGCCGGTACGTTTGTCGACACCGGTTTCAACCGTTTCACTGAACATGTGCCCCTGACTGGAGACGATGGTCAGGCCACGGCGCTTGACGGCAGATGCAGAAAGCGCGGTCACCCGGCAGCGGCAGTTGAAACCGTTCGGTGGGTAGATCGATGACCAAACGGGATCATCATGCCGGTACACCGTGCCGCTGAGTGCCCGATGGCTTGGACGGGTCTTGCCATCCAGGATGGCCACGTACCGCCAATACGGATGGGTGTCGCTGGTCTCTTCCATGCTGGCCTTGCGACCGGCCATATAGGCGCTCTGCAGGTTGGTCTGGTAGATGGTCTTCAGGCGGCGTGGGCTGCCCAGCTGGACCAGCTCGCCGACACCCTGGCTATCGACGATCACCTGTTGACCCCACCAGCCCTGAGATTCCAGCGTTGGCTGCAGCTCTTTGATGAACTGCTTCAGGGTTTGCCCCTCCTGCAAAGCAGTTTCCACCGCGCCACGAATGTCCGACAGCAGATCCAGACGCATGGCCTTGGCCACGGTGAAGGCCTGGTCGTGGGCCTGGTCACGCATCTCCTGCCAGTTCCAGGTGACCGCGTAACCCTTGCTCTTGAGGTAGGTGATCGCGGCTTCTGGCTCAAGGCCGAAGATGGCTTTGAGGTCCGCAGGGTTAGGTGTCTTGGGGTTGGCCATGTCAGTCTTCCCGATCCGCAGCGGCGTTCAGACGGCCCCAGGTGTTGGCGATGAACAGCAGGTTCGTCAGTTTTTGCTGCAGCGCCTGGTCATCCATCAACGGGAAGGCTTCGGCCAGCAGGCCGAGTGCCTCGGTATCGGAGCGAGCCTGCAGCAGCACATCAATCAGCGGGGCGACAGCCTGTTCGCTTTGCTCCTGGAGCAACTCGGCGGGCAGGCTTTCAATGGCCTGGTCTAGTGCGAACTGATCAAGGATGGGTGTGAGTGTTGCTTCCGCGAACTCGGGGCCAGCGACGGGTGTTGGTGCTGGTGCTTCGACGATATCGCCATCCTGTAGGTTGTAGGTCCGCTTGAAGTACTGCGCCGTGAATTGAAGCCCTGACTCGCTGAGGCTCTTGTCGCGCTCGGCCAGGACCTTGTCGATCTCTTCCTGTTCCCACAGCTCATAGACTGGCGCGTTGACGGACTCGCCAAAGTTGAGATCAACGATGCGCCGGATGATTGCGTTGAGGGCAGCCGCAACAATGCCCGCGTCACCGTCACGAATATCCTTGGTGACTTCAGCCCCAGCTTCTGCGCTGGCCCGATTGCTCTCTTTTTCGGTGGTCTGGTTTTGCCCAAGCATGGCCACGTTGATTTCACTACGGCAGTACTCCAGCAACTGGCGATAGACATCGGCGCTACCGGTCTTGCCGGTGGCTTCGATGATCTCGACGCTGGCATCGTTGGGAATGGCCGCCACGGCGTCCTGAACCATGGCCTCTAGGCTGTCGAGCAACAGGTCTGTTTCGCTATCGGTGGCTCCCCGTGGGTGTTTGCCGATCACCCAGGGACTGCCGTATTTCTCAGTGAACTGAACCCAGAATTTCAAGCCGCCTTTCATAAACACTGCTGGCCAGAAGCACATGGACAGATCGGCAAAGCCATAAGGATTGATGTAGGTCGCGTCCTGTCGGGCAACGACAAATCGTTGAGGGTCGCACAGCTCGCCGGTCATGCCCGCATCACGGGCGCGGAAACGCAGATTGTTGTCCTGGTCGTACAAGAACCATTCGGCAGGCTTGCCTAGCAGATCCTCTGGCACCAGGTGCATACCGACCGGACGCCACATCAACTCCACGGGCTGGTAGCCAAACAGCGGCGCATCGAGCAGCTCGCGAATGACCTTGTCCAGGTCAATGTCCTTGAGCCAGTCCTGGACAAAGCGCTCGACGCTGACCGGCGCATCGCTGCGCTTGAGTCCACGCTCTAGGGCCAGCACGGACGCTTTGCGGCGACGGATGTTGCCACCGACCACCGCGCTGCTGCGCAGATCCCGATAGACCTTGATGTCTTGCCCCTGCGCCTTGAGGATCGGGTCCGGGTTGGGCAAGTACATACCCAGGGCCTGGGCATCAAAGCTGCGACTACGGCTGGCGATATGATCGGTCAGGCCCTTGCTGCCCTTGGGCTCGGCGAAGTGCACGAATTCCGTGGGGCTGACCCACACACCTGTCTTGTTCATGCGTATCCCTGAAAGAGTTTTTGCGCCTGGCGGCGGCGACGTGATTTGACCTTGACCGGACCGGCGTTGACTTCCAGGGTCGCGAAGTTGGCAAGCGCGCCAGCACCCGCAAAGTCACCGTGGCGGTAGAGATCCGGGTCTTTGAGATCTTGCGAACGGCCTTTAATGATCATTGGAATGCCGTCCACGGTTTCGATGGCTCGCACGTCCTGGTGCAAGTTGTCGTCCTGCGGCATGGTGATCGCGGCATCTTCGAACAGCTGCACAAACTTGGGCATCCAGGCGCCGTACCAGGTGCGGCTGAGTTTCACCTGGTGAATGCGGTTATGGCCGAACTCATCGGCGGTGTCTTCGGCCAAGGTCTCGCCATTGCCCGAGGCGTCCAGGGCCGCACCAACAAAGCGTGGCAGGTGACGCAGGATGTAGAACAGAATCTGCTGCTGTTGCCGGGTAGGTACCTTGTGCATCTCCACCACAAACGGCACATCGCGGTGCCGGGTCAGGTCAACTGACATTGGGCAGATGATGGAAAAGTCCCGGTGACGGGCATAGTCCATGCCCAGGAAGTGGCGCAGCTCCGGGTTGAGCATCGGGATCAGAGGCGCCAGGTAGCGTTCAATCCAGTCATTGACATAGGCTTCGCGGCGATCCTGGGACTGATGCACAAAGTCCGCATCCAGAGCCAGGCGCAATACGGTGCGGCCCTTGCGCATGGCCTCGTCAACCCAGACACCAGGAATGCACACACCGTTGCCATCGCGAGGGATCGCATCCAGTTCTTCACGCATCTGTGCCTTGCGCGGGCCGTAGGCATTACGGATCTTCTTGTACCAGGCTTCCTTGCCTTCGGCGGTAGGTTGCTCACCCGCCATGAGACAAACGCGCTCATACAAACCGTTGGCAACGGCATCGTCAAACGTTGCCTTGTAGACTTCGGCGCTGTCGCCGTAGCGCTTGTCCCGGATGTCATTAACCATCTGGTTGAACGGATTGGCTTTGCCGTTGTGGGTGCTGATGATGACAATCCGACCACCCCAGATCAGCAAAGCCGTAGCGGCATCGAGCACGGCTGATACATCACGGTGGAACGCGGCCTCGTCGATGATTACCTTGCCTTGCAGGCCGCGTATACCGGCTGGGTTGCTCGACAGTGCGACGATCTTGAACCCCGAGGCATAACGAATCCGATAGGCGTTGATCTGGCGCGTGTTGCCTGCTTCGTCCTGGTCTTCAAACAGAAACTCTTCAATCTCGCTGACGCCCGATGCCTGAGCCTCGGCCATCACCCGGCTGAACTTGGCACAGTAGCCAATGAACTCAAGGCCTTTTTCCTTGGTGTCACCGATGTAAAAACAGTCCATGCCACCTGCAGATTTCTGCGAGGCGGCAGTGATAACCGAGTCCAGCGCTTCAGCAAATGTGATGCCAGTGCGACGCCCCTTTTCGCAGAGTTTGATTTGCGCCCGAATTTTCAACCAGTCCACCTGGTGGGCCATCAAGATGCCTTCGGCTATAGGGTTGTAACCCTCGGGAATCTGCCGAACGCTGGGTGGCAATTCATCCCACTCGATGACACGTATGGTGCTGGCTGATGGCTTCATTGCTTCACGCCCAAGAAATTCTGGCGCCACCACAGGGCTTGTTCTTCGGACAACCCTTTGGCCTTGACCGCCTTATCCAGTTCAGCAGACTGCTCACGCAACAGGCGATCACGTCCGGCCTGCTCTGCGGCCTGGCGCTCTTTCATGCTCAAGGTGCGGGCCTGCATGGTGTTCTTCGCGGCACGGGCCAGTTCGGCGACTTCCTTGGTGGTCACGTCGTCCTTTTCATGGGCACCCATAGCGGCCTGATAGGCCAAGGTCGAGATCGCCTCTACCAACAACGCGCCGGTCTTGTCAGAAGCGTCTTCACCAAACGCGCCAACAAAGGCTTCGGCTTGCTCTCGGTGCTGCCGGGTTTTTTCGGTTAACTGCTCAAAGCCAGCCTTGAAGCGGCCCAGTGCGCTTCGGCTGGGTACATTTTCATTGGGAAACCGTGACTGGATATCCCTGATCATTTCATCCAGGGTCTTGCGATCCTCACGCAGAAGCTTCTGGATGTACGCCTTGACCACAGGCGGGAGGCGACTGATGGATGACTTGCCCGCCATGACTACGCCCCCGGCCTTTTGATACCTGGAACGCGGGCGCGTCCAGCCGCGATGTCTTGACCACGCTCGGTGAGGGTGGCCACCAGCACAGGTCCCACATCGGAAACAGTTACCGCGCCTTGCTCGGCCAACCAGTGCATCTCAGTTTTAACCTGGTCACGGCTGAGGGTGTGGCCGAAGCTGTCCAGGGCCATGGTCAGTACGGAGCTGTTGGCACGGTAGCCTGTCGTCTCGGCCAGCAGGCGCAGAATGACCAGGCGATAGTCTTCACGCAGAAAGGCGGCGTATTGGGTCATGTTTTTTCTCGCAGCAAGTAATCATTGATCCGGTCCAGCGAGCGGGCTAAAGGGCCAAGCGCATCCTTGACCCCCGATAGTTCGGCCCGCACAGCTTTCATGTCACCCAGCAGATCGGTGACGGCGTTCTGGTCAGGCAGGTGCCGGATTTGCTCTTCCAGGGCAACAATGCGGACACGCAAGTCCAGGAGTTCCTGACCGCTGGCCGCTTGGCGTTTGGTCATCCAGGTGTAGATACCCAGCACAGTCAGAATCAACCACTGCACGGTCTGGAAGCCAAAGTTGAGTTCGTTTAGGTTCATCGAAAACCCCGTCTGTTCATGTGTTTCAAAGCATCCGTGCAGTCGAAACAATGTTCGGTACCCGGTTCGTTTTGGCGCCGATCCTCTGGGATCGCATCACCGCAAGATTCGCAGCGGTAGGCAGACTGGCCTGAGTGGCGTTGCAAGCCGCTAGCTTGGGCACGCTGCATAACCTCTTTGATGTCGTCTTCATCTGTAGCGTGATCGGCTACATCCATATGGCGTCAGTCCTTTTCCTGTAGATCCAGCAAGCCGTTGAGTTGGGCCAGGTTGGTGCGAACCCATAGGCCGTAGTCCTGGGCGTGGGCAAGAATGTCTGCGGGAGTGACGCCGCTTTCCAATAGTTCGGCGTCAGTGCCGGGGGTGGCCCAGGGCGCTTGCGCAGGTTGGGTGGCAGTGGAGCCTGGTCCTGGGGCAGGCACACCGAGGGCGGTGTTGAAGTCGCGCAACCAGCCAGCAGTGAACACGCAACGAGGGATAGGCTGAGTAACTGCGCCAGGCGCAGGCCGGTATTGGGTCGTGACATGTGGAATGCGCTCCTGGAGCAGTTTCTTTTCTTGGGCGTACTGTTCCATCAGGTTGAACAGCAGAGACTCGCTTTCGTTGGCCCTGGCGACTTGTTGCAGCAGCTGCAGTCGGTTGTCCCGCTCGGCTTGCTGGGCCTGTTTGGCATTCTTGGATTCGAGGTCTGACAGTGCTTTTGCACCCAGGGCTTCGGCATATCGGAAGGCAAAGCCATAGGCGATAGCGCCCGCTACCGAAGCACTCAGCACGCAGGCAAGTGCTACGACAGCCCAGCGCGCAGGCAAGGGCCAAACCAATCGCTCAAGCGCGTCCATGGAGGTGCCTTTGGCGGTTTCGCGCTTTACGTGACCGGCGCTTGGCTGCGGCGATGCCCGTTTTGCCATGGCGATAAGGTGGAACAACGCTGGACCTAATCCAGGTTCCATCAGCGGTACTTGGGGTCACCCAACGACAGACCCCAACTAGCCCCGCCATCACAACTGCAAAGCCTCTGCTGAACAGGTTCAGTTTCATGAGGAGGCCCCTTGATCCGGTGGCCCTTGCTTGACCAGGCGAGCAAGGAACAGGACCAGCGCCAGGGCACTGTTGATGGCGGCGTAAGCACGTGGCGAGAACTGGGCTTGCCACATCGGCAACAGTTCCAGTTGGGCAAATCCTAGCAGCGCGATCAGGATGGTGATCTGGACGCTATAGAGCCGATAGCAACAACGCCAATCGCAGATAGGCTTCATGCCGCGACACCGTGCTTCGCCCCGCGCTCGATGCCTGCAAGAGCCAACCCATCGGCAATAATTGCATCCCCATACCATTGACCTCCTGGCAGCGGACCTGGGCCGTTTTCATGGCGGATGATGGCGGTAACCAGGGTGCGCATAACGTCGAAGTCATACACGTCCACGCCTTCAGAGTCGGGGTGACGCCCCAGGGCACGCGCCACACTGGCGGCGTAGGCATTGGTATCGTTTTCGGATGGCGGTGCCCAGCGCTCAACGAACTCACGGACGGTGTCGATGCGGCTGCCGTCTTTTGCCAGGCGCTTGTCCTGGTAGGTGATCAGTACGCGGGCAATGGCGCGGATACCCCAGCGGGGGGCGGTGAACTGGACGAATGCGCTATCGCCCTGGGCAACAGCCATACCTTGCCAGCGCACACCCTTGGCGTGACGGATATTGCCGGGGTTGAAATTACGGATGCCGCGAGGGTTATCGGGTCGCATCGGACGCCTCCAGTAACGGCGCCTCCCTTTTGAGGGCGCCAAAAAACACACACCGCCATCATCGGCGGTGTGTGTTCGGAGGACTTTTAATCGGGATTAAAGAGATTAGTGAATCGCGCTTTCGCGGAAGTCGAAGAGCTGGGAAACCAAGCGTTGGAACCAGCCGACCTTAGCCAGTTCTTCTTTTTTGTAGCCCATCGCTCGCATGGTCTCGTTATGGCAAATGCAGTTGAGCACATGCAATACCGGCGGCTCTTCGGCCTCAATGCTGAGTCTGGATTGAGTCACGCTCAACAAGCATTCTTCAGACTGAGGCTGCAGCATCAGCTTTTCCAGTTCAACGTAACGACGCATAAAGTCGGCATGTGCGCGAGCACGCTGCGCGCTGCCAATGACCAGGTTGATCGACGCCAGTACTGTGACCAGGGCGGAAGCCGCCAGTGCGACCCCTAATGCGTTCTTTTCAAGGATGCCGTAAATCGCCGCTGACCCGAAGATTACCGAAAGCATGTTGGAGAACTGGTCCAGGCGGTCGAAAAATGCCCGACGACGCTGGTGGTATCGGATGGATCGGCGGATGCCAAACAACATGGCATGCCATCGATCCGCCAAATCAGTGCTTACTTCCCCCATTTCCGTTTCCTCCATCTGGGCGTGGTGGTGGTTTGAGTGAGTCATACACTACGTTGCGTCCTGGACCTTCACTATAGTCGATGCTCTGTTTTCCGCGCTCTTCAGAGTTGGTAGCCCGGTCGCGACCGCTTTCACTTTTCTCGCGAGGTTTAACTTTGTCGTCTTTTGACACTGAGTAACTCCTTTAGTTATTGGTATGGGCCGAGAGTCAGTTTGTGCAGTGCGCAGGGCGTGGTTTTTCGGACAGTTCTTTGGTGGCAGCGTCCACGGTGTACACCTTCAAACACTCTTTGCCACCGCCAAATTTCTTTCTCAGCTCCGCATCCTGTTCGGCGTCAGCCTTGGCAACCGCAACAGGGTCAGCAGATTTTAGGCACTGGTCACGCGCTGCCTGGTACGAGTTCAAGGCATCTTTGATTGAGCTGGGAATCGTCTCAACCCCGCCATTGCTCGCAGCACTGACCTGAGACTGCCACCAGGATCTGGCGTAGATGCCAGCAGAGAAGCATTGCCCAAGGGGCTCAAAGACAGATTTGCCGAACTTGGCTTGACCAGCATCAGCCAGCGCGTTGAATGCGCGACTCTGAGCGCCAAGCTCCTGCAACTGGCCCTGCTTCAGGATGGCGGCGCTATCTGCCATTGCCTTGTCCAGGTCTGCAACGTATTGAGTCGCGCTCTGTAGGGCTTGCTCGCTCGCGCTGGTGAAGGTGGCAGCAGCTGCCACAGGTTCAAGTGTTGAGCTTTCGGTAGGTGGTTTACGTGACGAGCCAGCCACGATTAGCCAGTATCCCACTAAGATAATCAGTATCCAAAAGGACACCATCCCGACCTTTTCGCGAGTTCGCATATCTTTCCAGGCTCTACGTTTCACTTTTGTCACGCGCTAACTCCTTGTAAGAACTAAAACCAAAACCGTCCGACGAAGATCCCGAACAAAAAAAGGCCCGCTGCATTCATTTTGTACATGAGCAAGAACTCACGAAGTGGCAAGGGTTCTGCTGCCCGCTCCATAGAGTTTTCTGACGTCGGTTGTGGGGCGACTTCAACCTGCTGAACAAACTCTAGAACTCGTTGTAATTCATTACGTTTTAGGTTGTTAAGCTGCGTGCGCCCAAAGTTCAGGTCGCAGAAGTTCAACATCTCTTGTCGCGCGTCTTTTTCTGTTGCGCCTCGGAGAACTTTTCCTATGAGCCGGCGTTTGTCGGCCTCTTCCTGCAACTGCTCTAGGCGGCTATTTATCACGGCACGAGCTTCATGAAACTGCTCAGCAGTAATTTCGCTGATGGAGCACACCCCTAACTGCGCATGGACTGTGCGCCATACATCTCGCGGATCGTCGCCCAACTCCTCACACTTAGCGCGTAAGTCATGCAGCTCCTTACGCTGGGCTGTTACTAGCCCTCGGAACTCAGACTTTTCCGAAAGATTAATATTGATACCGTAGTTATTGATATCGCCTTCGGCTACTTGGCCCACACCTCCTTGGAATTCCTGTCCCATAACTATTTTTTCCTCTTGCTACCACCGACATTGAGTGTAAGCCCAGCCTGATTCACAGATCCGTGGATGTACTGACCGACGTCGTTAAATGTATGGCTAACCGTCTCGGTAGGAACTCCACCGAGAAGAACTCGGAGCGCTGCATCTCTCAGCTCTTTCTCACTTTCTCGAAAGCGTTCGATTAACAAACGCTCCTCTGGCGTGAGTGCTACGGAAGACCGCACCCCGGTCAGCACGTACTGAACATCCACTCCCGATAGAGCAATGGCGGATAGATAGTCAGCGGTCGGAGAACCATCGCCTTTTTCATAAAGAATCTGAGACCCCTTGGAGACAGCCCCAAGGCGTCCGAAGTCCGTCTGATTCATTCGTAGGCGTTTCCGTTCTTCAACGAGTCTCGCGCCAAGATTAATTCTCTGCACCACAAATCCCCTTGCATGGTTCAAGATCCTGAACCATAATGACCACGCACCACCACTTATAGTCACAATCTACCACACAGGGGGGCGCCATGAACGGCACCACAACTGCACTCGACTCGGCGCCATTGCCGTATCCACAAACCCCTACAAGTGCCAATGCCTGGTTTGTCAGCCATGGCATTTGCAAAGCGCACTGGGCTCAAGCCCAGGGCTTTGATCGGATGACTGTTGTTGACCTGTTACGGGGTCGGTTGAAAGGGTTGCGTGGTGAGGCTCATCACGCAGCTGTTGCCTTGGGATTGAAGGCCAATCCCGCAAGCGCCCATTCAGCTGCTGCATAACTGGAGCCCCCTCATGACTCAACCCATCTCCTCTGCAGCCCGTGTACTACGTGTACTCAAGGCACTGAAAGGCCACACCGTCACCGGCCTCAGCAATACCGAGTTGGCTCAACTCACCAAGGACAGCCCGAGCAACATCACTCGCGCTATGCAGACCCTCATTGAGGAAGGCTTGGCCGTGAAGCTAGACAACGGACGTTTTGCCCACTCGATTGGCTTGCTGCAAATCGCACAAGCCCACGCCGAACACATGTCGCGCTTGACCCACCGCATGCAGGAAATCAATCAGCGTATCGCCGCTGGCTCGTTGAACTAAGGAGAACACCATGGCACGTACCAAAACCCTAGTTGCTGAAGCTGTTGAACTACCAGCCCTAAACGGCGAGATGCTGACAGCTAATCAGAATGTGATGGCGACGATGCAGTCTTCACACAGTGAAGAGCGTGATCTGGTGAATCAGATGCTCGGCCAAATTCAGATGAGTCGCGCAATCTCAAAATTTACCGACGTCGTGAGTTTGCAAAAGTTAAAGAGCATCAAGGAAACCAAGATGTACCGGGCTCTTGCGGGGCAAAAGGGGTTTGATAGGGAGGGTAATGAAATTGCCGATGTCGGGACTTTTGATGGTTTTTGTCGAGCACTTGGCACCAGCGCTAGTAAGGTTGACGAGGATCTAAAAAATCTTGACGTGTTCGGTGAAGAAGCTCTTCAACAGCTAGCTCAAATTGGGGCCGGATATCGTGATCTGCGTAAATACCGTCGCCTGCCGGAAGACGAACAAGCCGCCCTGATCGAAGTCGCCAAAGCCGGTGATAAGGACGCATTCCTTGATCTGGCTGAAGAAATCATCTCCAGACACGCCAAAGAAAAAACCGAACTGACCCAGCGCCTCGACGACGTTAATGCTGACTACGAGGCCCAGGGTGAGGTTATGGCGAAGCGCTCCGGCGAATTGGACCAGACCAAAATGGAGCTGGAGAAAGCCCGTAAGCGCATCCAGTCCGCGACACCTGATGACGTAATCAAAGATCTGCGTAGTGAAGTGACGGCTCTGAGTTTCGAGATCGAATCAAAGGTGATGGGTTCGTTACGTGAAGGCTTCACGCTGATGGCAGAGCATGCCAACGAAACGGGTCAGGATCATCGTGAATTTCAAGCAGACCTTATCCGGCAACTGGAAACCACTCTGGCCACGGTGCGCAGTGAGTTCCATTTGCCAGCCTCCCTGGTCAATAGCGCACCGGTCTGGATGAACACGGAAGAGGCCTGAACATGAACCCAGTTCAGACCCAGCTCTTGGCCCAGATTGCCCAACAGGCAGCCAGTGCCCCGCATGGTCAGCGTACCGCCATCTATAAGGCCGGGGCCGCTGAGCTGGGCATCTCACTCCAAACCCTACAGCGCAAGCTGAAGGAGGTCTCAGTGACCAAGCCTCGTAAACGCCGCAGTGATGCAGGGTGCAGTGCGTTGCCCCTGGAAGAAGCCCAACTGATATCAGCTGTTTTGCTGGAGTCGATCCGCGCCAACAACAAACAGCTGTCCACTATTGAGCGGGCCGTCGAGCGCCTGCGCAGCAACAACATGATTCTTGCCGGTCGTGTCGATGAAGCCACAGGTGTCTTTCAGCCGTTGAGCAACGGAGCAGTCAGCCGTGCTCTGCGCAGCTACAAGCTGCACCCCGAGCAGTTACTGCACGATGTCCCGGCAGTATCACTTGCCAGTAAACACCCGAACCATGTGTGGCAGGTCGATGCCTCGATTTCAACTCAGTTCTATCTCGCCGATGACGGTGCGCGGGTGATGAACAAGGCTGAGTTCTATGACGGTAAGCCCGCCAACCTGAAGAAGATCGAGCGTCAACGCTTGTGGCGCTACGTCATCACCGATCACACCAGCGGCACCGTGTACCTGGAGTATGTACTGGGTGCTGAGTCCGCTGAGAACCTGTGCAATGTATTGATCAATGCAATGCAGAAACGCCACGACTCTGACCCATTCCACGGCGTGCCATGGATGCTCATGACTGACCCTGGTGCAGCCATGACCAGTGGGATCTTTCGCAACCTGTGCCGTGCCATGTCCATTGACTTGATCATTAACAAGGTCGGCAACGCACGGGCTAAAGGTCAAGTTGAGCAGGCGCACAACATTGTTGAGCGCGAGTTTGAGAGCGCGTTGAAGTTTCAGGCGGCCGAAAGTTTGGAGCAGATCAATGCGTGGGCAGGCCAGTGGATGCGTTACTACAACGCCACCTCTATCCATACCCGTACTCGGCGCACCCGGTTTGGTGTGTGGCAACTGATCACCTCCGAACAGCTGCGTTTGGCACCAGCTATTGAGGTCTGTCGAGAGCTGGCAATCAGCACACCGGAAGAGCGCAAGGTCAGCAATCTGCTGCAGGTCTCTTTCCGGGGGGCGCAGTTTGATGTCAGTTCGGTACCAAGTGTGATGGTCGGCGAAAAGCTGTTGATCACTCGTAACTGCTGGCGTGACAAGGATTCCGCCACCGTGGTGTTGATGGGCGATGACGGACGCGAGCAGTACCACGTTGTTGAGCGCATTGAAAAGGGCGAATTCGGCTTTGCGGGAACCTCCGCAATCATTGGTGAACAGTACAAGCGTCATGCTGAAACGCCTGCACAGCTCTCGCGCAAGGTGTTGGAACAGCTCGCCACTGGCACCACAAACCAGGCGGACGCCGAAGCAGCCCGAAAGGCCAAAACCGTGCCGTTCGGGGGCCTGATCGATCCGCACAAACACGTGACCGATACCGTGCTACCGGCCTACTTGCCGCGTCGTGGCACATCGCTGAACGTCAACGCACCGACTATCGAGCACGCGCTGCTGACGCACGTCGAGGCCGCGAAGCTGTTGCGTCCACGTATGCCTGACATGTGGTCGGCTGAAACCTTCAGTTGGCTGCAGCAGCACTACCCGGACGGTATCGACCAGGAACAACTGGACTCTATCGAGACCGAGCTGAAACGACCTGCCGAAGTTGTACGCAAACCACTCAGCCTGGTGGCTGTGGTTGGAGGTAACTGATGTTGAAGCTCAAGCATGTACTGCAAGGCGTAGGGCGACCTCAGTCGGCCCTGGCGGAGTCGCTGAGTCTCAGCTGCGCTGCTGTAGCCCAGTTACTGAATCACAGCCTGTGGCCGCGCAGTCTGGATTGCGAAGAATTGCAGGGGCGCATTCGTGTGTTCCTGACCGAGGCTGGCGCCAACGATGCCGATATCGCCAACGCCTTTGAAGAAGTGGATCTGCCGTGTTCGAGCACGGCAGATCCGGCCCAAGTGAATGAGCCGTCCGGGGAGGACGAATCTATGTTACTGCCAAAACAAACGTTACAGCCATCAACTCGTAAGGCTTTCAGCCTGTTTCGCGATCCCTTTGAGGAGTTGCAGAACGCCCAGGACATGTGGGTCAGTCCTGATATTCGTTATGTTCGCGAGACCATGTATCAGACCGCACGCCATGGTGGGTTCTTGGCGGTCGTGGGCGAATCGGGTGCAGGTAAAAGCACTCTGCGCCGGGACCTGATCAATCGAATCATGGATGCCAATGATCCCGTGATTATCATCGAGCCGTATGTGTTGGCGTCCGAAGACAACGACACCAAGGGCAAATCGCTGAAGAGCACTCACATTGCCGAGTCCATGATGGCGGCGGTCGCTCCCCTCGCGAAGCCCAAGAGCAGCCCTGAAGCCCGTTTCGCGCAGTTGCACAAGGCTTTGAAGGAGTCGCACGCAGCGGGCTACCGGCACTGTCTGGTAATAGAAGAAGCACACAGCCTGCCGATCCCGACCTTGAAGCATCTCAAACGCATCCTGGAACTGGAGGTTGGCTTTGTCAAACTGGTCAGCATCATCATGATCGGCCAACCGGAACTCGACGTGAAGCTGAGTGAGCGCAACGCCGATGTCCGTGAGGTGGTGCAACGCTGCGAGCGCGTCACCCTGGCCCCAGTCAGTGCCAATCTGCTCAAGGAGTTTCTGACCTTTCGCTTCAGCCGTGCAGGAAAGCAGCTGTCTGAGGTGATCGATGACAGTGGTATTGAGGCGATTGCTGCACGTCTTTCCCAGCCAAGTCGCCGTGGTGGTCGTGAGGAAACAGTGTCAATGCTTTATCCGCTGGCCATCGGCAACTTAGTGAATGCTGCGCTCAACATGGCAGCCGATATCGGTGCGCCGCTCGTCAACGCTGACGTTGTGAAGGGGGTGTGAGATGGCCGCTCTCTATTTGGTAGGTGTGCAAGTGATAGCGCCACACCCGGTCAGCATTCTGGCTGAGGAGTTCCCGGTGAAGCTTTCAGCTTTCAACGAACTGACCCGCGATATCCGCAACGCTGGTATCGGGATCAAGCATTTGGTGCTGCAAGACAACAAAATCTTCATTGAGCAGGGCTGTGTGGAGCTGTTCTTAAGGCGCTTTGGGCACGAACTACGTGGAATTCGTTACACGCCTGCAGGGCGTTTTACACGAAACACCGTGTCGGTACGGGGTGTCGATGTGGCTTGGTACACGTTGATGAAGGAGCAGGATCAATGAGCCAATCTCTGACTATTGCAATCGCCGCCATGCGTGATGCTGTCGAGCATGACTCCCCGACTATGTTTTGGGGTGAGGCCATGACGCATGTGGCGGTACTGCTGGAGCACATCAACCAGCAACGTAATGTTTCGGTAGGTACTGCTATGCCTCCTGAAATCAACAACCACTTGCTAGCGTGGATCGTTGACCAGGTTGACACCATTGAAGATGACAGTGTGATTCGCGATATCTACCGGCTAATAGCCGCTGACCAGGCGTCTTTCATTGCCACGGAATACGCCCAAGGGGCGCCAGCTTCGCTGCAAAGTGTTCTGGCAGAGCGCATTCGTCAGATCCAAGTTGAGTGTTTCTACCCGGAACATGACGACGAGAACACTGATGGATCTCTAGCCATGGCTGCTGCGTGCTATGCCGAAGAGGCATTTTACCAAGCAAAGATCGTCGATCGCTTATCTGCCATCTCGCAGGTCACACCCGTGCTGTGGCCTTGGACACCTGATATCTGGAAGCCCACAGATCAACGACAAAACCTGGTCAAGGCGGGCGCCCTAATCCTGGCTGAAATTGACCGTCTCGACCGCGCAGCAGCGCTTGCCCAAAAGGAGCAGCACCATGTCTGACATCAATATCCCTGAAGGCTTCGTTCGCAACGCAGTCGGCCATCTCGTCCCGGTAAGCCAGGTCCGTGACCACGACAAGCTTCGCGACCAGGTTGCCCGCGAACTTACTGACGAAGCCAAAGCACTGAGCCTGGCGCTGAAAAACTTCAAGAAGAAAGCGCTCGGTGATGTAGCCGACTTGATCAGTATTGCCGGTGAGCGTTATGGCGTAACGATGGGTGGCAAGAAAGGCAATGTCACCATCGCGACCTATGACGGCAAGTTCAAAGTACAGCGTTCATATGCAGACCGCCTGACGTTCACGGAAGAAATGGAGGTCGCCAAGGTCTTGGTCTACGACTGCATCCGCGCCTGGAGCAAAGGCGCTGACGACCACTTGATGGCCATTGTCGACCGTACCTTTAGTCCTAACCGCAACGGTCAGATCAAAACTTCTGACGTGCTGGACCTGCTGCGGTTGGAGATCGACGACGACAACTGGAAGGCAGCCATGCAGGCGGTGAAGGACTCCATCATGGTCTCGGGCAGCGCCGTGTACATCCGTGTTTATGAGCGGATCGGCGACTCAGACAACTACAAGGCAATCCCTCTCGACCTGGCGGTGGTGTGATATGGGCCTTCTAACTTCGATGAAATGGCCCAAAACGACACTGTTCGATCTGCTTGAAGATGCAGAGGCCAATACAAAGGACACCTTTGACGTTGTTCACCTGGAGCTGGAGTCAGGCCAGAGCTACGTGGTTGCGATTCTTCATGGCGAGCCAGATCAGGTTGATGCTATTGCCGAACAACTTGAGGAACTCAAGCATCAATGGCTGGGCACAAAAAATGACAAATCGTCCCTCTGCAGGTCACGCGACACGACCGATCAAGTAACAGCAGACGTTCACGACCCTGAAGTCGCGAAAATCATCGACTTGCTCCAGCAATGGCACACGAGCCGCATCCAGAAGCTACAGATGATTGTGCAGGCACCTGCGGATACCGAACTGGTGTTGCGCGGGGTAAACGGGCATCAGGTCGAACTGTTGGGTGACGAACGTAAGGGCTTTAAAGCTGGGTGCGCCATGGCGCTCGATCTCTTTAGCAAGTTTCCACTGACGATGACCGAGATCATCGACGATGACACAGGCGAGGATGAGTGACATGGACACTAACAACCGCACTCTTGAAAAAATCAAAAAGTGTCTGGAAATGGCGAAGTCCAAAACCAGCAACCCCCACGAAGCTGAAATCGCATTACGCCAAGCCCACAAGCTGATGGAAATGTACAACCTGGAGGTGGGTGATGTACTTGCCAGCATGGCTAGCGAACACACGATCCTTGCCGGCTCTGAAGGTTCTCCACCTGTGTGGCGTGTGCGACTTGCCCAAGTTTGCGCAGATGCATTCGGCACCATGATCATTATTTCCAACCCTCGATGGAGTGCGGCCCGCTTCATCTTTGTTGGCTGCTCAGCGGCGCCAGAGCTTGCTGGCTACGCATACCAAGTGCTGGGGCGCCAGTTGCAGAAAGCCCGTCGTGACTTTCTGGACACCCAAAAGCGTTGCAAGCGATCTACCAAAGTCGCCCGAGGGGATGCCTTCGCCAATGGCTGGCTGGACGCCGTACACAGCAAAATTCAGGCATTCGCAGGTGTGGAAGACAACATCGCCGAGGCAATTGAAGCCTTCATGCAGAAACACCATCCCGATCTGCAGAGCGTTGATATCAAGCGTCGTAAGGTTAAAGCGCGTAACGAAGGCGCCAGTGATGCCGGTTATGAAGCTGGTAAATCCGCTCAACTGCACCAGGCCGTGAATCACCAACCTCGCGCACGCTTGACCATGGGGGTTTGAAAATGGATGTCATGGAAACGAAGTTCGACACCCTGGTGGTTGAAGGCATGGGTGGCGAAGTTCCTCGGGTAATTGGCGAGCTGCGAGTGGCCGCTTGGTCTTCGGGTCATGCCCTCGACGAGAAGCTTGCTATGGAGGACTTCATCCGTGAGTTGTCTTACGGCGACATTGAAGATCCGCAGCAGGCTGCAATTGAACTGATGGAGCGTCTGAAATGGGCATGACCAGCACAGGGAAACTTTCAGCCGGTGTACTGGAGTTCATGGCGATCTGCGATCAGTGCAAGCGCCCCCGCAATACCGGCAACCACACTAAGTGCAGCAAGATTCGGCAACGGATTCACGCTGCTCATAACCAACAGTGCAGCAACGCACGTTCGATGCAGAGAGGTGACAAGTGAAATCCGCGCCTTCCAACCCGAACCGCCTGCGCTTGATCAAGCTGATCCATGTCGCCCGACGTGAGCTACGCATGGAAGATGACACCTATCGCCTGATGCTAGCTGGTATGAAGGGTTTGGACGGCGCAACGTCCACCGCTGATCTGAGCGTTACAAACCTGCTCAGGGTTTTGGAACAGCTCAAGCTAAAGGGTTTCAAGGTTCGTCCAAACAAACAGCAGAAGCGGCCGCTGGCCGACGACATTCAATCGAAGAAGATCCGATCACTGTGGTTGGAGCTGCACGGCCTGGGAGCGGTGCGCGACCCCTCCGAGGCAGCTCTGGCCAAGTTCGTACAGAGCATGACTCGTGTGTCAGCGCTGCAGTGGCTGAACACCGCCCAGGCGAGCCGAGTCATTGAGAACCTGAAACAATGGATGGGGAGAGTCCAGTCATGAGCACAATACGAGGTACTGATCTTTTAAGTGAAACCATCGAGCCGATGGCTAAGGTGATCCAGGAAAGCTTGGGCGTGAGCATTGAACTGGCCGAAGCGACGAGCGTGGAAATCACCACGCTTTTTGCCCACCTCTGGGGTGGCCAGGTGGTCTATGTGCCCAAGGGCGTAAGCATTCAAGCTTCGAGACTGCACCAAAAGATCTACGACGACTGGACTGGTCGCAATCACCACGAGGTTGCAACTAAACATGGTGTTTCTGTTCAGCTGGTTTACAAGGTGGTTAAGCGCATGCGCCTGGCAATCATCGCTCGTAATCAGCGTGACCTATTCGAACCGCCTGAAGACACGTTGGAAAAGGAGTAAATGGCAGGACAGGCTGGCCTCATCGAAGGTATGCTAACCCCGGTCAACGGCAACTGATCGGGGGCTATTTCAAATTGCACTGGCTGCAACTCTATTTCAGAACTCCGCTCACCATGTACCACCATGTCCCGGAGTATCTCGGGTTTACCTCACACTCCCCCTAGTATTTATCCCAGTCCTAAACAGATGACCCCCTGGGCAGCCGACTCCACCTGGCGCGGCAAGCTCAACCTGACCCCGGAACATATCACCGACATGGTGGTGGACATGGACCGGCGCGGCCTGCGGGTGATCGCCCATTGCACCGGCGACGGCGCTTCCGATGTATTTCTCGATGCGGTAGCCGAGGCGCGGCGGGTCAACGGTGACAGCGGCATTCGTCACCAATGTGCCCACAGCACCCTGCTACATCCGGGCAACCTCAAGCGCTTCAAGGCGCTGAACGTGATCGCCGAGTTCTCCCCGGCTGCCTGGTACCCGACGCCGTTTGCCAGCGGCGCCCGCTCCGGTTACGGCGCCGAGCGCCTCAAGCGCATCTACGACTTCAAAGGCGTGCTGGCCGAAGGCGGCCTGGCGGTGATGGGCACCGACTGGCCGGTGGCCTCGATTGACCCGTGGTTGGCCCTGGAAACCATGGTCACCCGGCAAAACCCCTGGAACCAGGAACCGGACTGCTTCGGCGAGCCGATCACCCTGGAGCAGGCACTGCAAGTGGCGACCCTCAACGGCGCCCACGCCATGGGCCTGGAGCACTCCACCGGCAGCCTGGAGGTGGGCAAGTGCGCCGACCTGATCGTGATCGACCGCGACCTGTTCGCCCAGCCCGCGCGCAACTACATCCACCAGACCCAGGTGCTGCTGACCCTGGTCGATGGGCGGCCGGTGTACGACCGCCTCAACACTTTTGAAGGCACGGCGCTGCAAGCCGTGTGGCAAGGCCTGCCGCCGGTGATCGAATGAATAGCGAGCGTATTGCGGTCACGGTAGTCTCGGGCTTTCTCGGCGCAGGCAAGACCACCCTGCTCAACCGTATCGCCCAGCAGCCGCAACATGGGCGCATGGCGGTGATCGTCAATGACTTCGGCGAGCTGAATATCGATGCGGCGATCATCGCCGAAGTCACCGACGCCGTGTTCAGCCTGCAGAACGGCTGCATCTGCTGCACCGTGCAAGAGGACCTGCTGGCGCAACTGGTGAGCCTGAGCCAGATGCGCCCACGCCTGGATCGGATCGTGATCGAGTGCAGCGGCGTGTCCGACCCGCAACGCATTGTACAAACCCTGGGTTATCCACAACTCAAGGCGCACCTGTACCTGGATACGGTGATCACCCTGGTGGACGCCAGCGGCTACAGCACCCTGGAAGGTGAATTCGCGCGCTTGTCCCGCGCTCAGGTGGCGTGTGCCGACCTGGTGCTATTGAACAAGGCCGATCTGGTCAGCGCCGCCGAACTGCAGCGCCTGCGCACCGAGATCGGAGCGCGTACGCGGGTGATCAGTACCGTCCAGGCGCAGATCCCCGACGCCCTGCTGCTGGGCGAACGCAACCCACGCAACGGCCTGACGCCGGTGCCGGCGCCGCACCACGAACTGTTCGAAAGCTGGACCTGGCAGGGCACCCAGGCCCTGCCGGCCAAAGCCCTGCGCGATTGGCTGGGGCAACTGCCCAAGGATTTGTTCCGCCTCAAAGGCCTGGTGCATTTACAGGGCAACGACCAACCCTTCTGGTTGCAACATGTGGGCAACCGCAGCCAGTTCACCCTGGCCGGCGGCGAGCATGCGCAGGATTCATCGCAACTGGTGTTCATCGTCCGACGCGGCAGCGAGCTACGGGAGCGGCTGGAGACACAACTGCAAGAGATACAGGGCCTGTAGACGCGGATGACGATGAAGGCAGAGTGCCGCCTTGACCTTGCTACCCTGGCCCTTGAAAATGCCCGACGCTTTTTCGTCTCCCCGCTTACAGAAGTAGTGAAATTTCAATGTCCGATTCCCGTACTGAAGAATCCGTAGTCACCTTGCAATCCAAAGCTGAATACGAAAACGCCATCAATCTTTCACAGCATGTGCCAGCGGCCAAGAACATCAGTGAAATGGTGCTGGACGCGTTCCATACCTCCAAGGAAAGCGACCAGATCCGCGAATTGCGCATCGCCATCCGCCAGGCCCACGACGCCTTCGACGATGACCAGGCCTACGACCTGATGGGCCAGCTCAAACAGCTCAAGGACGCCGAAGCGGCCGACAACGCCGCCCTGGAAGACCTGAGCAGCAAGTTTTCGATCAGCCGCATCCTGTCCAGCTTCAAGGACGACCCCGAGTTCCAGGAACTGGTGTATGGCCTGGCACTCAAGGTGCTGAACCAGACCCACCAGGCCATCAGCAACCCGAGCGCCGGCAAGGGCAAGGCCGCGCGGGCGAAGAAGGAATTGGAAGTGTTTGTGATCAGCAAGGACGGGATCAGCGTAACCCTGCCGCTGCGCACGCCGCGCTCCAAGCTCAATGTAGACCGCGAGGCGCTGGAGTTTTTGGGGTTCAGCTTTGTGGGCGAAGGGGATGAAGCGGAGCTTGAGAGTGAGAGCTTTGTGGATAACTCCGGTGTCGAGCAGCCTTTGACGCGCAAGAGCATCGTCACCGCGCTGCAACAGCAGACTGCGTTTGACGGTTACAGCATCGCCCAGCAATAAGCCCTACCCCCTCTAAATGTGGGAGCGGGCTTGCTCGCGAATGCGCAGTGTCAGTCACTTATTTGTTGATTGATACACCGCTTTCGCGAGCAAGCCCGCTCCCACAGGTAAGCAGCTCCGCGCTCTGGTTTTGCTGTTGCTTTTGATCTCAGGCGCCCCGTTAAACCACGATGGCCGCAGGCAGGTATTGCGCAGTGGGCACCCCGGCATGGATGCCGGGGTAGCCGCGACACGGCCATGGATGGCCGATCGCGGCGGGCCCACGGAGCAATGCCTGACTGCGGGCATGCCGAGCCTAGGCGAGGCACCGAGTGGTGGGGCAAGAGCCCTTTGCTTACTTTGGGGCTTTTCCAAAGTGAGCCGCCGTCAGGGCGGAACCCTAGGCCGCCGTTACCGCAGAAATGGATATGTACTCATACCAAACCACCCCCACAAAAAAGCCCCGCGCTTCTCTCGAAGGCGGGGCTTTTCATTGCATCCCAACTCAGTGGGCGTAAGTCAGCAGCAACTCTTTCGGCACCTGGAAATCCAGGGACATCATCACGCTCAAGGCCGTGATGGTGAAGATCGAGAAGACGAACAACTTGCGCGCCCAGACAGTGTCATCCACCGCCTTGTAGCCGGTCCAGGCCATGTACAACCAGTACATGCCCATGGCCGCGGCGACGGCGAGGTAGCTCATGCCGGCGTAGCCACTGAAGGTCAACATCAAGGTCGCCACGAGGAAGGCCAGGATGTAGAGCAGGATGTGTTTCTTCGCCACCTGGATGCCGCGCTTGACCGGCAATACCGGAATCGAAGCCGCCAGGTAATCGTTGAAACGGAAGATCGCAATGGCGTAGGAGTGCGGCATCTGCCACAGGCTGAACATCACCAGCAGCACCAGCGCAGCCATGTCGAAGCTATTGGTCACAGCGACATAACCAATCACCGGCGGCATCGCCCCCGACAGGCTGCCCACCAGCGTGCCGTGAACCGACTTGCGCTTGAGGTACAGGCTGTAGAGGCCGACGTAGATGACAAAGCCGATCACGGCAAACAACGCCGCCAGCGGATTGGCCACCGTGTACAGCAATGCCACGCCGGCAACACCGAGGACGGTCGCGAAGATCAGTGCCAGTTTCAGGGAGATTAGGCCCTGGACCAGCACACGATTCTTGGTGCGCTCCATCTTGATATCGATGTCACGGTCGATGCAGTTGTTGAACACGCAACCGGATGCCACAACAAGGGAAGTGCCGATCATTGCCGCCAGGAAGATGGCCAGATCGACATGCCCCTTGGAGGCCAGGAAGAAACCGCCTGCCACAGAAAGCACGTTACCGAAAATGATCCCCGGTTTGGTGATTTGGATAAAGTGCTTGAGCGACATCGGGTCTTACCTCACTTCGCCATCATGTAGGTGTGGATGCTGAACATGATCCACAACGACAGGCCGACCAGCAGCAGGATCACAATGGCCGTGAACACAAACGCAATCACGTTGTTGCGCTGGGCCTGGGAGCGATCCAGGTGCAGGAAGTAATACAGGTGGACAACCACCTGGATCACCGCGAACAACAGCACGATGGCCAGTGTCGTGGCCTTCGGCAAGGTTGGGTACATCACCAGGCCGAACGGGATGATCGTCAGGATCACCGACAGGATGAAGCCGATAGCGTAAGACTTTACGCTGCCGTGGCTCGCATCATGGCTGTCATGGGAGTGTGCATTAGCCATTACAGAGTCCCCATCAAGTAGACAACGGTGAAGACGCAGATCCAGACCACGTCCAGGAAGTGCCAGAACAGGCTCAGGCAGCTCAGGCGGGTCTTGTTGGTCGACGTCAGGCCATGCTTGTTGACCTGGTACATCATGATCGCCATCCAGATCAGACCGGCGGTGACGTGCAGACCGTGGGTACCGACCAGGGTGAAGAACGCCGACAGGAAGCCGGAACGGCTAGGGCCGTAGCCTTCGGAGATCAGCAGGTGGAACTCGTTGATCTCCATGGCGATAAAGCCAAGGCCGAGCAGGAAGGTCAGGCCCAGCCACTTCAGCACGCCCGCCTTGTTGCCACGGAAGAACGCCAGCATGGCGAAGCCGTAGGTGATCGAACTGAACAGCAGCAAGGCGGTTTCGCCCAGTACGTAATTCAGTTCGAAGATGTCGTGGCCCGATGGGCCACCCGCTACGTTGTTTACCAGTACCGCGTATACCGCGAAGATCGATGCAAACAGGATGCAGTCGGTCATCAGGTAGAGCCAGAAACCGTATACGGTCATCTCGCCCGAGTCGTGGTGATGGTCATCGTGCCCATGGTCATCGACATGGGCGTGTCCAGCATTGGTCACTAAGTTCGACATGGTTTAAGCCTGTTCCAACGAGGTTTCAACACGGTTGGCCGGAATCTTCTTCTCGGCTACCAGGCGAGCGTGCTGCTCGGCTTCGATGCGCTCGATCACGTCGACCGGCACCATGTAGCCTTGATCATCACGAGCCGCGTGGATCACGAAATAGATCACGGTGCCAGCCAGGCTTGCGATGGCCAGCCACCAGATGTGCCAGATCATCGCGAAACCGAAGACCGTCAACAGCGCGCCCATCACCACGCCAGTGGCGGTGTTGTTCGGCATGTGGATCGGCTCGTAGCGCACAGGACGCTGGTACGCAGTACCGTTTTCCTTGGCTTCGGTGAACGGATCGATGGTCTCGGCCTTAGGCAGCACGGCGAAGTTGTAGAACGGCGGTGGCGACGAAGTCGACCATTCCAGGGTGTGTGCATTCCATGGGTCGCCGGAGTCGCAGGCGTTTTGCTTGCGGTCACGGATACTCACGTACAGCTGGATCAACTGGCAGGCAATACCGACAGCGATCATCACCGCACCGAACATGGCGACGTACAGGTACGGCACCCACTCAGGGTTGGTAGTGGCGTTCAGACGACGGGTCATGCCCATGAAGCCCAGTGCGTAGAGCGGCATGAACGCGACGAAGAAGCCGGTGATCCAGAACCAGAATGCAGCCTTGCCCCAGCCTTCGTGCAGCTTGAAGCCGAACGCTTTCGGGAAGTAGAAGCTGAAGCCAGCGATGTAGCCGAATACCGCACCACCGATGATCACGTTGTGGAAGTGCGCGATCACGAACAGGCTGTTGTGCAGCACGAAGTCAGCACCCGGGATGGCCAGCAGTACGCCGGTCATGCCGCCGATGGCGAAGGTCACCATGAAGCCCAGGGTCCACAGAACCTGGCTGGTGAAGCGCAGGCGGCCGTGATAGATGGTGAACAGCCAGTTGAATAGCTTCACCCCCGTCGGGATCGAAATCAGCATCGTCGCCAGGCCGAAGAAGGCGTTGACGCTGGCCCCCGAACCCATGGTGAAGAAGTGGTGCAGCCAGACCATGAAGCCCAGTACGGAGATCGCGCCCGAGGCGTAGACCATCGAGTGGTGACCGAACAGGCGCTTGCCGGTAAAGGTCGAGATCACTTCGGAGAAGATACCGAACGCTGGCAGGATCAGGATGTACACCTCAGGGTGACCCCATGCCCAGAACAGGTTCACGTACATCATTGGATTGCCACCAAGTTCATTGGTGAAAATGTGGAAATCCATGTAACGGTCAAGCGTCAGCAGGGCCAGGGTAGCGGTCAGGATCGGGAACGAAGCCACGATCAGGACGTTGGCCCAGGTGCAGGTCCAGGTGAAGATCGGCATGTCCATCAGCTTCATGCCTGGGGTACGCATTTTCAGCACGGTGGCCAGGAAGTTGACCCCCGTCAGCGTCGTACCCAGCCCGGATAGCTGTAGCGCCCAGATGTAGTAATCCATCCCCACGCCCGGACTGTATTGCAGCCCCGACAATGGCGGATAGGCAACCCAACCGGTCTTGGCGAATTCGCCGACGCCTAGGGACAGGTTGATCAGCACGACGCCGGAAACCAGCAGCCAGAAGCTCAGGGAGTTGAGGAACGGGAACGCAACGTCACGCGCACCGATCTGCAGCGGCACTGCCAGGTTCATCAGGCCGGTGAAGAAAGGCATCGCCATGAAGATGATCATGATCACACCGTGGGCGGTGAAGATCTGGTCATAGTGTTCAGGCGGCAGGTAGCCAGGCGAACCCTCGGTGGCCATGGCCAACTGGGTACGCATCATGATGGCGTCGGCAAAACCACGCAGCAGCATGACCATGGCGACGATGATGTACATCACGCCGATTTTCTTGTGGTCGACCGACGTCAGCCACTCGGTCCACAGGTAGGTCCACTTCTTGAAGTAGGTGATTGCCGCAAACAGCGCCAGACCACCCAGCGCGATCATGGCGATGGTCACCATCACGATCGGCTCGTGGAATGGGACCGCTTCCCAACTTAATTTACCAAACATCGTTTACTCCTCTGCCCCGGCAGCTGAATGCGAATTTGCGTCCGTCCCTTCCACAGCAGCCACTTCTTTCTTCTCGTGCTTGACCGGCTTGCCTGGCTTCATCCCTTCATACTTATCGATGATTTTCTGAAACAGGTCCGGCGTGTACGAGGAGTACAGCTCTACAGGGTTGTTCTGGCTTGGCTTGGCAAGGGCTTCGTATTCAGCTTTTTCAAGCTGTTTTGGTGAGCTCTTGGCTTCTTGTACCCAGGCGTTGAAGTCTTCCTGGGTGGTGGCGATTGCTTTGAATTTCATGCCGGTAAAGCCCGCGCCACTGTAGTTGGCGGAGATACCGTCGAGCTCGGCGTTCTGGTTGGCAATCAGGTGCAGCTTGGTCTGCATGCCCGCCATCGCGTAGATCTGGCCACCCAGGCCCGGGATGAAGAACGAGTTCATCACCGCATCCGAGGTCACTTTGAAGTTGATCGGGGTGTTGGCCGGGAACACGATCTTGTTGACGGTGGCGATCCCTTGCTCGGGATAGATGAACAGCCACTTCCAGTCCAGCGCGACCACTTCGATAGTGATTGGCGGCACGTCGGATTCCAGCGGACGGTAAGGGTCCAGCTCGTGGGTCGACTTATAGGTGATGTAACCCAGGGCGATGATGATAAGTACAGGTACCAGCCACACCGCGATCTCGATCTTGGTGGAGTGCGACCACTTCGGCGCGTAGGTGGCCTTGGTGTTGGACGCGCGGTATTTCCAGGCGAACGCGAAGGTCATCACGATCACCGGCACCACGACCAACAGCATCAGCAAAGTGGCCGTGATGATCAGGTTACGTTGCTCCACGCCGACCTGACCCACAGGGTCGAGCAGCGTCCAGTTGCAGCCTCCCAGCAATAACATGCCGAAAAGCGGCACTATGCCTAGTAATCGGGTGTACCTGTTTTTACTCATCTCACGACCTCTAAAGCAGCTTGCGCAATGCAGTTGGGTTTTGATCGCCAACACTTCACCCTGCCAAGGGTTGGCATTTCTCTTCGATTGAATAAGGGCCTGCCCGGCGCTTCATGCGCTGATCGACACGTCCAGGTCTGGCGGTGAATTCTTATTCGATTTCGTTGGTCAAAGGCCTTGTTACAGACCAATTCCATTTGGTGCGGATAGTTGAAAGGCTGCCGGCACCTGGGGTCGCATGAAGCAATGTTTTCGCCTCTCGACCGCCCTATTTGCTCAGGGTTGAGCAGCACCGGACACTCAGTGCGGGCGATTGTAGTTAGCTAGCGATGTATAAACCATGACTTATAAAGAAATAATTTTTATCGATTCCAGCAATAATCCTGCGCCATTGTTGCAAAGGTTCGGGATCCTATCGCGTTTGATTCTCAACAAAAACCACAAAAAATGCTGTGTTATTGCCTAATGTGTCGCACCTCAAGGCCCCTTTCAGGGTCGCCAAACCCCAGGCAAGCCCGCTAAAAACAAGGCATTCGCCGATCACCAGAAGTTCTCGAGAGCACGCCGTGCGCGGGGTCGGCCGGGGTGGAAAGTGACAGGCAGCAGCCCCCGACCAATGGTCGATTAAGCGCCCTGGCGCGGGGTGGGAAACGTCCTGCGACGCCCTCAGTGTGACAACGTGTCGCACGTTGCGCGCCGCCAATCTTGTCCGGCGTCACGGTCCTTTCACAAAATCCCCGCACACAAAAACGCCCCGGCCTGCATCAGCAGGACCGGGGCGTTTTGTAGGACGATTTAAGCGCTGTGCTTGCGATTGCGGTAAATGCCCAGGGGCACCAGGATCACCGTCAACACGAACGCCACCAGCGCCCACTGCGCCAGGGACAAGCCCAGCACCGGCGGGTATGGCGTGCTGCAGAAACCATCGACCTGGAAGCCCAGGGGGAAGATCTTCGCCAGGGGCAGGTCATCGACAATCGGCTGCAGCACATCGACGCCGCAACTGATGGCCGGGTAGAACTGGGTGTACACATGATGCCCGGCGGCAGCGACACCGCCGAGGGCGCTGAGCACGACCAGCACTTCAAAGATCGTGACACTGCGTTGGGTACGCATGGCCGCGCCGATAAAGGCAAAGAGCGCAATCAGCAGCAAGGCATAGCGCTGCAGGATGCACAAAGGGCATGGCGCTTCGCCCAGCACTATCTGCATATAGAGTGCGCCACCGATCAGCGCCAGGCAGATGATCCCCAGCAACACCAGGAAGCGCCGCTCCCGCCCCAACCGCATTTCGTCAATCATCCCCGTTTCCCTTTGCCTAATGATGGGTGTGCCAATGGCCGCAAGTTTACACACAGGAGGTGAAAATTTAGCAGTAGGCGTCGGCATCTTAGGCGCAGGCGGGTTAACGACACATTAATGTGGGGGGTTTCGGACGCCATCGCAGGCAAGCCAGCTCCCACATTTGAATGTATTCACAGATCAAATTGTGGGAGCTGGCTTGCCTGCGATGAAGCCAATGCGGTTTAAAGACCTGCCGCTTATTCCAGCGCCGCCGCCGGCCCGAAGAACTCATACCGGCTCTGCTTTTCAGGCACACCCAAAGCCTTGAGGTGACGCTTGATCGCACTCATGAAGCCCTTAGGCCCCAGGAAGTAGGCATCCACATCACGCTCCTCAGGTAACCACGCCGCCAGTTGCTCCTGGGTCAGCATGCCGAGCTTGTCCGCCGCCGGGCTGATGCCGTCGTCTTCGGCATAGCAGTAAAAGCGCTGCAATTGCGGATGACGTGCAGCCAGGGCATCGACCCAATCACGAAACGCATGCACGCCGCCATTACGCGCGCAGTGGATAAAGTGCACCGGGCGCTCGGTGGCCAGCGCCGCTTCCAGCATCGGCAGGGTGGGAGTGATGCCCACCCCGCCGCTGATCAGCACCAAGGGCTTGTCGCTGGGCACCAGGGTGAATTCCCCCGATGGCGGGAACAGGTCGATGGTCGCGCCCACATGCATCTGATCATGCAGATAGTTGGACACGCGCCCGCCCGCTTCGCGCTTGACACTGATGCGGTACAGGCCCGCGTCGGTGCGCGCCGACAATGAATAGTTGCGGCGCACTTCTTCGCCATCGAGGATCAGCTTCAGGCCGATGTACTGGCCGGGCTCGGCAGCGAGGATCGGGCCGTTGTCCACCGGGGCAAAGTACAGGGAGATGATTTCACTGCTCTCCTCCACACGCTTGACCAGCAAAAACGGGCGCGCCCCACGCCAGCCGCCAACGGCCTGGGCTTTTTCATCGTAGATCGCGCTTTCTGCGCCGATCAGGATGTCGGCCAACTGACCATAGGCCGCGCCCCACGCGCTCATCACTTCTGGGGTCGCGATTTCGTCACCCAGCACCTCGGAAATCGCCCGCAGCAGGCAGTTGCCGACAATCGGGTAGTGCTCCGGGAGGATTTGCAGGGCCACGTGCTTGTTGATGATCTTGGCCACCAGGTCGCCCAACTGGTCCAACTGGTCGATATGCCGCGCGTACATCAACACGCCGTTGGCCAGGGCACGGGGCTGGTCGCCGCTGGCCTGGTGGGCCTGGTTGAACAGCGGGCGCACTTCGGGGTATTCGGACAGCATCATGCGGTAGAAGTGGGTGATCAGGGCTTCGCCACCGCTTTCCAGCAGCGGCACAGTGGACTTGACGATGGCACGGTCTTGAACGCTAAGCATGGGGAGACTCCTGAGCCTTTGGGGCTTCTGAATGATTACCCTGTAGCACTCAGTATTCGTGCCAACTAATAAACCTATATTTATCAGTGAGTTAATTTAGAAGTAGTCAATATGACCTCCTACACTTTATAGTCATTAGGACTACAAGGAGTCATTATGACTGCACACTCCCTGCTCACCACCCTGCTGCCACTGGTGGCTGACCTGTCCCGCGAACTGCCGGAAGGCGAACGTTACCGACGCCTGCTGCAAGCCATGCGCACCCTGCTGCCCTGCGACGCCGCCGCGCTGTTGCGCCTGGACGGCGAATGGCTGGTGCCGCTGGCCGTGGACGGCCTGAGCCCGGACACCCTGGGCCGACGCTTCAAGATCAGCGAACACCCGCGCTTTGCGGTGCTGCTGAGCAGCCCCGGCCCGACCCGTTTCGACAGCGACAGCGAACTGCCCGACCCCTACGACGGCCTGGTCGATGGCCTGCACGGGCACTTGGAGGTCCACGACTGCATGGGCTGCCCGCTGTTTGTCGATGATCATCCCTGGGGCCTGCTGACCCTGGACGCCCTGGACACCGAACGCTTCGAGCGCGTCGAACTGGACGCCTTGCAGGCCTTCGCCAGCCTCGCCGCTGCCACGGTCAATGTGGCCGAACGCATGGAACACCTGGCCCTGCGTGCCGAGGACGAACACCAGCGTGCGGAAATCTATCGCCAGGCCAGCGGCCAGCAGCACAAGGAAATGATCGGCCAGAGCAAGACCCACAAACGCCTGGTGGAAGAAATCAAACTGGTGGGCGGCAGCGACCTGACCGTGTTGATCACCGGCGAGACCGGGGTTGGCAAGGAACTGGTGGCCCAGGCCATCCACGCGGCCTCGCCCCGCGCCGAGAAACCGTTGATCAGCCTCAATTGCGCCGCCCTCCCGGAAACCCTGGTGGAAAGCGAGCTGTTCGGCCATGTGCGCGGCGCGTTTACCGGCGCGCTGAATGAGCGTCGGGGCAAGTTTGAATTAGCCAATGGCGGCACCCTGTTCCTCGATGAAGTGGGTGAGTTGTCGCTGACGGTCCAGGCCAAGCTGCTGCGGGTCCTGCAAAGCGGGCAGTTGCAGCGGCTCGGTTCGGATAAGGAGCACCAAGTGGACGTGCGCCTGATCGCCGCCACCAACCGCGATCTCGCCGAAGAAGTACGCAACGGCCGCTACCGCGCCGACTTCTATCACCGCTTGAGCGTGTACCCCCTGCAAGTGCCGGCCCTGCGTGAACGCGGGCGCGATGTGTTGCTGCTGGCAGGCTTTTTCCTTGAACAGAACCGCTCGCGCATGGGCCTGGGCAGCCTGCGCCTGACCAGCGATGCCCAGGCGGCGTTATTGGCCTATGGCTGGCCCGGGAATGTACGCGAGCTGGAACACTTGATTGGCCGCAGCGCGCTGAAGGCCCTGGGCAATTGCCGCGAGCGGCCGAAGATCCTCAGCCTCAGTGCCAAGGACCTCGACCTACCCAATGAGTCTGCGCCATTGATCGAAGCGCCCGTGGAACTCGCACCGGTGACCGGCGATCTGCGCCAGGCGACCGCGCACTACCAGAGGCAAGTCATCGGCGCCTGCCTGGAGCGCCACCAGCACAACTGGGCCAGCGCCGCCCGCGAACTGGGCCTGGACCGCGCCAACCTGGGGCGCATGGCCAAGCGCCTGGGCCTGAAGTAACGCGGATCACCCTGTGGGAGCTGGCTTGCCTGCGATACCGGTGGGTCAGTCAGCATAGGCATTGCTGATTCACCGCTATCGCAGGCAAGCCAGCTCCTACATTAGATCTTCTTACACATTAGGTTTGCTTCGGTTGAAAAAGCGGGCTCACAGCTGCAACCGCCCTGGGCTTACGAAACACCAACACATTCCCCAGCATCACCAGCACCAACCCGGCCAGCGCCGGGGCGGTCCATTGGTAGCCTTCGACCAGCGCCGAGACGTTCAGCGCCACCACCGGGAACAATACGGTGCAATACGCCGCCCGCTCCGGGCCCATGCGGCCGACCAGGGTCAGGTAGGCGGTAAAGCCAATCACCGACCCGGGGATCACCAGGTACAGCAACGAGCCGATGTAGCGGGTGTTCCACTCCATCTCAAATGGAATGCCCTGCACTACGCAGTACAGCGCCAGCATCGACGCGCCATAGGCCATGCCCCAGGCGTTGGTGGTCAACGGCCTGAGCCCGGCTTTCTGTTGCAGGCTCGACAGCATGTTGCCCGCCGAAAAACACAGGGTCCCCAACAGCGCCAGGCCCAGGCCCAACAGTGTCTCGGGGCTGGCGGTGTGCCCGGCAAGTTCGGGCCAGAACAAAAACCCCAGGCCCAGCAAACCAAGGCCACCGCCCAGCAATACATTGCGCGCGATTTTCTGGCCGAAGAACACCCGGGCATTCAGCGCATTCCACAACGTCGCGGTAGAGAACACCACGGCCACCAGGCCGCTGGGGATCCACTGACTGGCCGTGAGGAAGCACATGAAGTTCACGCAAAACAGGCACAAGCCCTGGGCCAGGCAGATCAGGTGCCCACGGCGGTTCATCACCTGCAGTTTGCGGCTGAGCAGCAGCAACACAAACAGCACCAGCGCCGCCAGGCCGAAGCGATAGACGATCGAGACCGGAATCTGCACCACGCCCAACTGCCACTTGAGGGCGATCCAGGTCGTGCCCCAGATCAGCACGGTCAGTAAATACAAAGATAGGTTCATGGCGCACTCCGGTGGTTGAGCCACAGTTTCACCCCGCCTTGCTGCCAGGCACTTGCAGATTCTTGCGCTTTTGTCGGGCCGAGGGATCACAGCGCCGGCCGCCGGGAGTAGGATGCAAGGCGTCGGAGAGAACCCCATGCCTGCACTGGAAAACCTACAAGTCTTCAAAGCCCTGAACAGTTCGCCCAACGCTCGCCTTGAGCTGTGCGCCGAGCTCGGTGACGGCTTGTCTGCGGCTTTGTGGAGCAACCACCACGACTCCCAGGACTACGAAGCGCCCAGCCATCACACCCTGTCCTGCTACGTGGGCGGCGGCACCGAGACATTTCGCCGTGGCCAGCCCGGCACCAAGGGCGGCCCCGATAAATTGTGCATCCTGCCCGCCGAACATCAGTCGGCCTGGGTGATCAACGGCGAGATCCGCCTGGCCCACGTGTACTTCAGCCCAGAGCAATTTGCCCTGGGTTGCATCACCCTGCTGGACCGCGAACCCCGGGCGCTGCAACTGCGCGAAAGCACGTTTTTGGAAGACCCGCAGCAAGCCCGGCGCTTTCACCAACTCATCGGGCTGAACTGGCAGGAACCCGCCGAACGCCTGCTGACCAGTAGCCTGGCCCATGAAATGCTCAGCCACACCCTGCTCAGCCAGGTTGGCCTGCGCGAAGGCTTGCGGCTCAAGGGCGGATTGGCGGCGCATCAACGCCGCCAGTTAGTGGACTACATCGAGCAGCAACTGGCCGAGCCGATCAGCCTGGGGCAACTGGCGGGGCTGTGCGCCTTGTCGGAATACCACTTTGCGCGGATGTTTCGCACAAGCTTTGGCCTGCCGCCCCACCAATATGTGCTGACCCGCCGCCTCGCGCAGGCCCAGGCCCTGTTGCGCAGCGGGTCAATGCCGCTGGGGGAGATTGCCCTGGCATGCGGGTTCTCCAGTGCCAGCCACTTTACCAACCGGTTTCGCCAGGCGATGGGAGCGACACCGGGGGAATATCGGCAGGCGTTCCGACCTTAGTTGCCTTGACACCAAACTAATGTGGGCATGGGATTTTGTGGGAGCGGGCTTGCTCACACATTGTTCAATCGCGGCTTTGCGCCAGGACCACGGCCACTCGATCTTCCAACGCCTTGATCCGACTCCCCTCCACCACATAGTTGTTGGTCAGCATCGAAAACACCAACCGCCGCCCACCCGCATCGGTGATGTAGCCCGTCAACGAAGACACCCCACCCATCGACCCCGTCTTGGCCTGCAGGTTGTTTTGCGCCGCAGTCCCGCGCAGGCGGTAACGCAGGCTGCCGCCACCGAGGCGATCCGGGTTACCGGCGATGGGCAGCGCGTCGTACCAGGCGTTGAACCATGGCTGTTTGCCCATGGCCAGCAACAGGTCGGTGAAGTTCTGCGCCGACACCAGGTTACGTCGCGACAACCCCGAGCCATCCACCTGGCTTAATGTTGCCGGGTCCAGGCCCTGGCGCGTGAGAAAGTCAGCCACCGCCGCAACCCCGGCCGCCGCCGTGCCGGCGTTGGCCTGTTGACGTCCCATGGCCTTGAGCAGCGCTTCGGCCATGCTGTTATTGGACAGTTTGAGCAAGGGCCTGATCAGCTCCTGCAACGGCGCCGACTGGTGCGTCGCCAACACCGTGGCGGTGGCCGGGCTGACACCACCGATCACGCGCCGACCCTGCACGCTGATCCCCTGCTGCGCCAAGGCCTGGGCGAACAGATTGGCCACCAGTTGCGTCGGCTCCCACACGCTGACCCATTGCCGGCTTTGCGTCCCCGGCGTCAGCGTGCCACTGAGGCGCAGCAGGTTGCTGCCATGCTGGCGATTGAGCCCATAGCTGTTGCCCGGACCGCTGAGCGCCAGGTTGCTCAGTTGCACATAATCAGTAGGCGGGCTGAGGGTGACGCCCAGCGGTTGGCCGACCGCCATGGGTGCCTTGGCCGTGACGATCAAGGTGCCCGCATCAAAATCAGCATTGGGCGACACGGTCAGTGCGGAAATCTGCGCGCCGTAATACTTGTCTTCGTCGTCGTGGGCCCAATCCACACCCAGGCGTTCGGCGTCGAACCAGCTGTCATCGAGCACCAGGTCGCCGTCGATCTGCCGGATGCCCTGCGCGGCCAGGTTCGCCGCCAGGGCCTGGTAATCCGCCCACTGGATCGTCGGGTCGCCCAGGCCTCGCAGGTACAGATTGCCCAGCAGGCGCGAGCCTTGTCGGCTGCCGGTGCTCAGCAACTGCGTAGAAAACCGATACTGCGGGCCCAGTACATCCATGGCCGCCGCCGTGGTCAGCAGTTTCAGGCTGGAGGCCGGCACCAGCCGCGTGCGGGGGTTGTGCTGGTACAGCGTGCTGCCGCTGCGGGCGTCACGCACCATCAACGAAACGCTGGCCCCGGCCAGGGCCGGATCGGCCAGCAATTGCTCCAGCGCCTGCTCGCCGGTTTTCGAAGGGCTGGCACAGCCACCCAACAACAGGCTTACGCCCACCAGCATGGCGCTGGTGTGTATCCATCGTCCCAACTGCATCAAACCGTCCCGGCAATCCTCAAAGAGCGCAACGCTAGCAGCTCAGGCCGCCAGCGTCATCGCCGACGGTCAGAACTCCAACGTGCTGGACAACGACACCTGGCGCGCATCGCCCATGGACACAAACAACCGGCTGACGGCCGAGGTGTAGTAGGTGCGGTCAAACAGGTTCTTCACGTTTAGCTGGAACTTGACCTTCTGCCCGTCGACCTTGGTGTCATAGGTGGCAAACGCATCGGCCACGGTGTAGCCCGGCAGGTCGAAGCTATTGAGTGCATCGCCGGCCCGCTCGCCGACGTAACGCGCACCGGCACCGACGCGCAGCTGGTCGCCGCCGACGATAGTGCCGAAGTCGTACACGGCTGAAACAGAACCGGAATTTTTCGCCACGTTTTGCAGGCCTTTGCCTTTGTAGGCCGGGTGCTCGGTGACTTCGGCATCGGTGTAGGCATAGCTGCCGATCAGGCTCCACTGGTCGGTCAACTGCCCGCTCAGGTCCATTTCCAGGCCACGGGAGCGCACCTTGCCGGCGACGCTGTAGATCGAGGTCGCGCCCTCGGTGATCGACACCAGCACGTTGCGTTTGTGGATATCAAACAAGGCCACGTTGGCGGTAATGCGCCCCGGCATATCGAACTTGGCCCCAAGCTCCCAGGACTTGGACTGTTCCGGGGCGATGCTGCCGTCGATCACCATCTTGTTGTCCAGCGGCGCAATGGTGGAGTTGGGTTTGAACGATTCGGTGTAGCTGCCATAAAACGACAGCTCATCGGTGTAGCGGTACACCAGGCCGGCGCGGGGCACCCACTTCTGGCCGTTGCTGTCGGTGTTGGCCGTGAACGGGCGGCCCTTGCCGGCGTACTGGTCGTACGTCTGGAAACGCGCCCCGCCGACCAGGATCCACTGGTCAGTCAGGTGGATGGCGTCCTGGAAAAACACCGAGTCGCTGCGCAGCAGGTCAGTCTGGTTGCTGTCCGGCGCGCTGACGGTGGTGCCCGCCACTTCGCGGCCGTACACCGGGTCGTTGTAGTTGAACACGCTGCGGCTGGCCTGGCGGATCAGGTCGGCGCGGTAGATTTTGCGGTATTCGTCATCCAGGCCAAACACCAGGTCATGGCGCATGCCGGCCACGTCCACCTTGCCTTCGAGGCTGACGGTAGTGAAGCGGTCGGTGGTCAGCGCGCCCTGGGTGCCGTCCATATTGCGCGTCAGCACGCCGTTGGCGTTGACCTTGCTCACGCGCACCTGGCTGGCGTCGTAGGTTTCGCGGTTCCAGCTGTAGCCGAAGTGGGCCTTCCAGTCGTCGTTCAGGTCATGGTCGACCTCAAGGCGATACAGGTCGGAGCGGCCTTCCATATTGTTGAACGGCTCATCCAGGCGGCGCGTGGCGGGGATATCCAGGGGGTGATTGGTCGTGGGGTCGATGGCCGTGCCACGGTCGAACGGCGAGAGAAACTCGCGGTGCTCGTAGGCCAGCAACACCTTGGTGGCGTCGCCGTACCAGGCCAGGGATGGCGCGATCAGGCTTTCGCGGTAAGTGCCGAAATTGCGCCAGTAATCCTCATCTTCGTGGTCGAGAATCAAACGATAAGCCAGGCCGCTGTCGCCAATCGGGCCGGTGGTGTCGAGGTTGCCGCCGCTGCCGTTCTTACCGCTGCCATAGGTCGAGCCGCGCACGGTCAGGGCGGTGGATGGGGTCAGCTCGGGTTTCTTGCTGACGATATTGATCACCCCGCCGGGGTCCTGGATGCCATACAGCAACGACGCCGGGCCCTTGAGCACTTCGACGCGCTCGGCGGTTTCGTTCAGCGCCCGGCCCTGCACCACGGGCATGCCGTCGCGCATGACCGAGCCATTGCGGTTGTCGCCAAAGCCCCGCAGCATCACCGCATCCTGGGTGCTGCCCAAGGTGTTGGCCTGGGTGATGCCGCTGACGTTGGCCAAGGCATCGTCGAGGTTGCGCGGCACTTGGTCGCGCATCACTTGGGCCGGCACCATGTTCACGGTTTGCGGGGTTTCCAGCAGCAGGCCCTGGGAGCGCATGACCGAGCTGGTGGGCGGTGGCTGGTAGCTGGTGGCTTGCTGCTGGTTGACGCCGCTGATAGTGGTGGCGCCAAGATTGACCGCGCCTTCGCTAGGCAGCGGTTCCAGGGCCAGGGTGCGGGCGTCCATCTGGCGGAAGGTCAAGCCGGAGTTACCCAACAGGCGCTGCATGGCCTGGGCGGCGCTCATCCGCCCACTGACGGCCGGGGCGTTGAGGTTGTAGGGAGCTTCGTCGGTGTAGACCACGCTGATGCCGGTCACCCGGCTGAAATCGCTCAGCGCCTGGGGCAACGGCTTGGCCGGCAGTGCAAAACTGAAGACTGCGCTCTGCTCCTGCGCCGCTTGCGCCAGGCTCAGGGGCTGTAATGCCAGGCCGGAAGCGGCCAGAAGGGAGGCTCCCAGCCACTGTTTAACCGAACTGCCTGCCGCCGACTTTGCCCTGGACTTCATACTTGAGAACCCGTGTAGAGAACGCTGTTAATGCGAATTGATCGCAGTTTCAAGCACTACACGGATGGCGTGGGGTTTTACCTCAGGTGAAATTGAAAATAATTTCACCTTCAGCCTTTGTTCTTGTTTTTCGCCCCGCCCTGCCGGGCCTTGAAGCGTGGGTTGGATTTGCAGATCACATAGATCCGCCCCCGGCGCTTGACGATCTGACAGTCGCGATGGCGGTTCTTGGCTTCTTTGAGTGAGGACAGGACTTTCATGGGGTGGCTCCTTGATAGGGATGTAATAACATATCATAAATGCAAATAAGAATAGTTATCAACTTTTGTTCGGACCATCTCCTAAACCAGCTCCCACAGGAACGCAGCTTCGCGCTCTGGCTCTGCTGTTGCTGTGCTTTTGATCTGGCTTTTGATCTCAGGCGCCCCGTTAAACCACGCTGGCCGCAGGCAGGTATTGCGCAGTGGGCACCCCGGCATGGATGCCGGGGTAGCCGCGACACGGCCAGGGATGGCCGATCGCGGCGGGCCCACGGAGCACTGCCTGACTGCGGGCATGCCGAGCCTAGGCGAGGCACCGAGTGGTGGGGCGAGGACCTTTTGGTTACTTTTGGGTCCCAAAAGTGACCCGCCGTAAGGGCGGAACCCTAAGTGGCCGTGACCGCAGGAATGGATATGTACACAGAGCGAGTTGTGTCGATACTCATGCTGCGATGGCTCCTGAAGGGTTGCGCAGCTCTTCCAGACGCCATCGCGGGCAAGCCCGCTCCCACAGGGGGTGGCTGGTTTTCAGCGGAGGACGATCAACCGCCCCAACACACTGTGCTGCTCAAAACCCAGCACCGCTTGCAATGCGTTGAGCACCGCCTCCGGGTCCTTGCTCGGGAAGCTGCCGCTGACCCGGCGGGCGCCGAGTTCGTCATCAAGCAGCAGGATGCGGCCAGGGTAGTAACGGCCAAGGTCCTTGAGCACATCGGCCAGCGGGGTCTTGTAGTAGTTGAGCCAGCCGTCGCGCCAGCCCAGGCGCGATTCACTGTCCACCGCATGCCGCTCATCAGCCACACCCTCGGCGTAGGCCACTTGCTGGCCGGCCGTCAGAATCTGCTGAGTACCCTGGGCCGAGGGTGTAACCCCGACCCGCCCCGACAACACCGTCACCTGGGCGCCCGCCGGTTGCAGGCGCACTTCGAACTGCGTGCCCAACACCCGCACTTCGCCACTGCCTGCGTGCACTACAAAGGCTTGCCCGGTGTGGGGCACGCTGAAAAAGCCGGCGCCACGGCGCAGTTGGATGTGCCGCTCGCCGTGGCTGAAATCCACGGCAATCGCGCTGTCGGCATCCAGGGTGACTTGGCTTTGATCGGCCAGGGTCACGGTTTTGACCTCACCCGGCGCACTGACGTAATCGGCGCCCAGGTCATCGACCCAGCGCTGTGGCTGCCAACCGGCGCCCATCGACACCATCAGCACCAGGCACGCCGCCATCGCCAGTGCCGCCGACCAGCGGCGCATACGGGAGCGTTTTGCGCCGTCCATGGCCTTGAGGTAACGCTGCAGGGCCAACGCGTCTTCGGCGGCCAGGGTGCGCGCCGGCACTTCGCTCAATTCCCACAGCACCTGGGCCTGGGCATACGCCTCGACGTGGGCCGGGTCGGCGCGCAACCAGTGGCTGAAGGTGGCCTGGTCACCACTGCTGGGCGCATCGTGCAGCAGGCTGAGCCAGGCCAGGGCGGCCTGTTCCTGGGCGGGCGTCGGGGTGACGTTCACGGTGCTTTCCCTGGCGAGCGTGGCGGATGGGCTTGCCGAAGGCTGGCTTTGCAGGCTTCGAGGGCACGCATCATATGTTTTTCCACGGCACTTTGGGACAGGCCCATGGCCTTGGCGATTTCTGCGTATTTGCGCCCGTGGATGCGGTTGAGCAAAAAGATCTGCCGCGTACGCTCCGGCAAACTGCGCAGCGCCGCTTCGACATGGCGCAGATCGTTGCCCGCTTCCAACGCGGCCTGGGGCTCGGAGCCATGATGATCCTGCTGCTGCGGCAACCAGCCTTCATTGCCGCGCACCCGCGCGCTTTCGCTGCGCAGGTGGTCGATGGCGATATTGCCGGCGCAGCGCAGCAGGTAGGTGCTGAGTTCTTCGACCTGCACCAGGGGTCGGCGCCAGAAACGCAGGAACAAATCCTGCACCAGGTCCGCCGCCGTCGCACGGCAGCCTACGCGGCGGCTGACCAACGCCTCCATCTGTGAGCGCTGGGACAAAAACACCTGTAGGAAATGTGCGCGCCCACCCGACGATTCAGCGTGAGGGTGATCCTGGGACTCGGGCGGCGTGGTGATCATCAACGGTGCTCAGAGGGTCGCGAAGGCCGCAACGGGGCTGGCCAGCAGGCCAACGCCCGCGAGGATCAAGGCCAGCCTTGGCCGATACGGCAACAGCAACACCAGCAACAGCCCACTGAGCATCAGCACCGCGCACCAGTCCACCAGGCCCCGGCTCCAGCCGGCCAGGTGCACCGCCGGCCAGATCGACAGCCCCAACAGCAGCCAGCCACCCACGCGCAACCCCAGGCGCCGCCGTGGCGAAGGTTTGCTGTGCAGCAACTCGCCATGGTGACGGTCCAGGGACAGGCACAGCGCAACAAAGCCTGCGTAGCACAGCAACAAGGCCAGCAACATCAGTGCACCTCGCCTTTGAGGGTCAGTGGGCGGGCCCGCTCGGCACGGGGTTGGGCGGCGCTGCGGTGCTGCATCTTCCAGGCGGCCCAGGCCAGGAACAGGCCGCTGCCCAGGCAGGTCAGGTCAAAGCCGGCCATGGCCCAATCACCCTTGGCCAGCGACACGCCCAGGTGCTGGGAAGTGGTCAGCGCATTGAGCAGCGGCACCGCCATAAACAGTACGGCGCCCAGGCCCAGTTGCTCGACCCAGGCGCGGCGGCCACGGCGCAGCATGGCGTGCAGCAAGGTCAGGCCCCAGGCGATAAAGAAGCTCTGCACCTCCCAGTCCGAACGTTCGGCGAAGCTCGCCGGCAGCAGGCGGTTGGCCCAGAAAAACACAGCAATGGCGATGACCAGCCCGGACATGCTGGCAAGGTTCAACACCTCCACCAGGCGCAACTCAAACGGCATCACCCCGGTTTTGGCATGCTTGAGCTGACGCTTACCCAGCCAGATCACCAGGCCAGTGCCAATCATCGCCGTGCCCGCCAGGCCGCAGATAAAGTACAACCACCGCAGCACCGGGCCGGCGAAGTGGCCCATGTGCAGGCCGTAGAAACTGCCGCTGATTGCCATCGGCAGCGACTGCTCGGCACTGACCCGCAGCAATTCGCCGGTGCTGCCATTAAAGGACACGGTGCTGCCGAAATCATGCACCACCCGGTCAGAGCCGGCGCGGGAGACGTTGACCGAGGCATTCACATCGCCAGGGTTGTTCACCGCCAGCCGCCCCACATGACCACCGCCCCACTGCGCCCGGGCCTGCTCCACCAGCGGCGCCAAAGGCAGCAGCTTGCCCGGCTGGCCGAGGGCCGGGGCGTTGTCGGTGGCCGGGAACAACTCATTGAAAAACCCACGGGTGTCGCCGTCATAAGACGCGAGGATGCTGGCAGGCATGACCATGGTCATGAAAATCACCAGGCTGCTGTAGGTGATCATCAGGTGGAACGGCAACACCAGCACGCCCACCGCGTTGTGCCCATCGAGCCAGGAGCGCTGGCCCTTGCGCGGGCGGAAGGTGAAGAAGTCCTTGAAGATTTTCTTGTGGGTGATGATCCCGGTGATCAGCGCGACGAACATCACCATCGCCGCGATGGTCGACAACCAGCGGCCCCACGGATGAGGCATCTGCAACTGGAAGTGGAACCGGTAGAAGAACTCGCCGCCCATGGTTTCCCGGGCCTGGAGTTGTTCGCCGGAGACCGGGTCGAGCATTTTCTCGATGAAATTGCCGCGCCGGCCTGGGTCGATCTTGTCTTGCCACATCACCGATAAACCAGGGTCGCGGCTGTTGGGCAAGCCGATAAACCAACGGGCCGCCGTGGGTGCGTGCTGCTCCAGGTAGCGTTGCGCCACCGCCACGCTGCGCGCATCGTCCACCGCATGGGCTGGCACTTCGGGCTGCATCCAGTGGGTGATTTCACCCTTGAAGTAAGACAGGGTGCCGGTGAGGAAAATCGCGAACAGCAACCAGCCGAAAATCAACCCGGCCCAGGTGTGCAACCAGGCCATGGCCTGACGGAAACCCTCTTTCATGGGCGTGCCATCCAATAGGCCAGGCCAGCCAGGGTGGCCAGTATCGCGCAGGGCACCAGCACGCCAAACCAGGCGCGGGCCGCACTGCGGCAGGCAAAGCACCAGATCACCGCCAGCAGGTAGAACACAAAGGAACTGAGCATGCCGCTGACCACCGCATCGGCGCGGGAGATTGGCAGCCAGAAGGTCAGGCACACGCTGGCCAGGGACGCCAGCACATAGCCGCCGACAACAGCCGCCAGCAGCCGCGACGTCACACCGAGCCGGTAGGAAAGAGGAAGTGATGCTTTGCTTTTCATGCCAGTGGCGCCTGGTTCGTCAGGGGCGAGAGTCTAATGATAAATATTCTCATAAGCAAAAGAGAACGGATGAAGCGGGCACCAAAAACAGAGGTGGGGCTTGTGTGGGAACTGGCTTGCCTGCGATGCAGCCACCTCGGTGTGTCTGGCAGAACAAGATGATGCTGTCGCAGGCAAGCCAGCTCCCACACAAGCCAGCCCACAGGGTTCTGTGGCGATAAAAGCGGCTATCGGTCTTATGCTGATTGCCGAATGCCACCCGCCCACCCTACAATGCGAACAATTCTCGTTATCTAAAGCATGCTGATGCTGCCGGAGTGTTCGCGTTGCGGCCGTCCAATACCGTCGAAGTCCTGTATCACGACCATCACCACTGGCTGACCGGCTGGTTGCGACGCAAGCTCGGCTGCCCGCACAGCGCCGCCGACCTGGCCCAGGACACGTTTATCCGGGTGTTGAGCGGCCGCGAAACCCCGACACTGATCGAGCCCCGCGCCTTCCTCACCACCATCGCCAAGCGCGTGTTGTTCAACCATTACCGCCGCCAGGACCTGGAGCGCGCCTACCTCGACGCCTTGGCGCAAATGCCGGAACTTGCGGCACCATCGGAAGAAGAGCGGGCGATCATCCTGCAAACCCTGATGGAACTGGACCAGTTGCTCGACGGTTTGCCCGTGCCGGTCAAGCGCGCCTTCCTGCTGGCCCAGCTCGACGGCCTGACCTACGGGCAAATCGCTGCCGAACTTGGGATCTCCATCGCCACCGTCAAACGACATTTGAATAAAGCCGCCATGCGCTGCTATTTCGCCCTATGAACCGCGCCGCGAACTTCTCGACCCAGGTCGCCGAACAGGCGGTGCAGTGGCTGATGCAAATGCAGCAAGGCCCGCTCAACCCGCGCCAGCAGGCAAACTGGCAGCGCTGGCTGGATGCCCACAGCGAGCACCAACGGGCGTGGGAGCATATACAGCGGGTCAACCAGCGCTTGCGCGGAATGCCCTCGCCCCTGGCCCACGCGGCACTGAACGCACCGCAATCGAACAGTCGGCGCCAGGCGCTGAAGCTGTTGCTGATCCTCGGCGCCGGTTCGGCAGCGACCTGGGGCTTGCGCCAGCAGCACTTGATCGCGCCATTGACCGCCGACTACCGCAGCCCCTTCGGCCAGCGGCGCAAGGTCCAACTGGCCGACGGCAGCCAACTGCAACTCAACACCGCCAGTGCGGTGGATGTGCAATTCGATGGCCCACAGCGCCTGATCCACCTGCTCGAGGGCGAGATATTGCTGCGCGCCAGCACCCCGTTGCAGATCATCACCGGCCAGGGCATCGTCACCGCCCGGGCAGCGCAGGTGAATGTGCGCCAGTTCAATGATCACACCCAGGTCGCCGTGCTGGATGGCCAGGTCGAGATTGCACCCAGGTCCTACAGCGGCTTACCGCTGACCTTGGAAAAATCCCACCAGGCCAACCTCACCCGCAAAGGCTGGGATACGCCGCGCCTCACTGATGCCAACACCGGTGCCTGGGCCGACGGCATGCTGGTGGCGTCGCACATGCGCCTGGCAGATTTCCTCGAGGAACTGAGCCGTTATCGCCGGGGCCAATTGCAGTGTGATCCGCAAGTGGCCAACCTGCTGATTTCCGGCAGCTACCCGCTGGACGACAGCGAACGCATCCTCGACCTGCTGCAAATCAGCCTGCCGGTCAAAATTCGGCGTTTTACCCGCTATTGGGTCAGTGTCGAAGCCCGCGCCTGAATTATTTTCAGGCACCTGTGAGCCGTTTTCCGTACCTCGCGTGACAGAGAGGGAAAGCCACCCTGTTTCCCACCTCTGAGGAACGTTCTTCATGCCCCAGCAACCGACTCGCCTGACGCCACTTGCCCGTACGCTGCGCCACTTGCTGCTGGGCGCCAGCCTCAGTTTCAGCGCCCTGCCCTACGCCATGGCGGCCGAGGCCAAGCCTTATCACATCGCCCCGACGTCCCTGGAAGCGGCGCTGAATCAGTTTGGCCGCGAGGCCGGCGTGCTGATTTCGTTTGGCTCCGAAGTGACTGCCGGCGCGCAAAGCCAGGGCCTGCAGGGCAACTACACCACCTTGCAAGGTTTGAACGCATTGCTCAAGGGCACCGGCCTGCAAGCCCGCGCCGAAGGTAACAATGCCTACAGCCTGCAACCACTGAACGCGCCGGCCACCCTGGAGCTGGGCACCTCCAATGTGGTGGGCGACTGGCTGGGCGACGCGGCGCAAACCAACGTCTTCGAACACCCCGGCGCCCGTGATGTGATCCGCCGCGAAGAATTCGAGCGCCAGGGCGCAACCCAGGCCCGTGACGTGCTCAATCGTATTCCCGGGGTCAACGCGCCGGAAAACAACGGCACCGGCAGCCACGACATGGCGCTGAACTTCGGTATTCGCGGGCTCAACCCACGCCTGGCGTCGCGCTCGACGGTATTGATGGACGGCATTCCGGTGCCTTTCGCGCCGTATGGCCAGCCGCAGTTGTCGTTCGCGCCGGTCAGCATGGGCAACATGGATGCAGTGGACGTGGTACGCGGCGGTGGCGCAGTGCGTTACGGGCCGCAGAACGTCGGCGGCGTGGTCAACTTCGTGACCCGGGCAATTCCTGATGCACCGACGGTCAAGGGCGGCCTGCAGACCGAGACCAGCCCGTCTTCCAGCCACGATGGCTTCAAGACCACCGGCAACCTGCTGGCCGGCGGCACCGCCGACAATGGCCTGGGCGGCGCGCTGCTGTATTCCGGCACCCGCGGCGGCGACTGGCGCGAACACAGCGACACACAAATCGACGACCTGATCCTCAAGGGCAATTACCAACTGGACGAAGCCAACAGCTTCAATGCCATGGCCCAGTACTACGAAGGTCAGGCCGATATGCCCGGTGGCTTGAGCACGGCGGCCTACAAGGCCGACCCGTATCAGTCCACCCGCCCCTACGACAAATTCTGGGGCCGCCGTACGATGTTTAACGTGGGCTATCGCTACCAGGAAGATCGCCGGGAATTCACCGTCAACAGCTTCTTTACCAAGACCCTGCGCAGCGGCTATCTGGACCAGGGCAGCTTCCTTTCGCTGTCACCGCGCGAGTATTGGGTACGCGGCCTGGAAACCCGCCTGGCCCAAGGCTTCGACCTCGGCCCGACCAGCCACGAGGTTGGCGTGGGTTACCGTTACATCAACGAGGCCGGGCACGAATTGCGCTACCGCACGCCGATCAGCGCCAACCAGCAACTGCCCAATACCGACAGCCGCAACGACCGCGACACCCGCGGCGGCACCGAAGCCAACGCATTCTTTATCGACGACCGCATCGATATCGGCAAGTGGACCGTAACCCCTGGCATCCGCTACGAGATGATCAAGTCCCAGCAAACCAACAACCTGACCGACGTCAAATACAAGGGCGACTACAACACCGCCCTGCCGGCGTTGAACGTGTTGTATCACCTGACTGACGACTGGAACCTGTACGCCAACACCGAAGGCTCCTTCGGCAGCGTGCAGTACAGCCAGATGCCCAACCGCGTAAGCAGCGGCGCGGTCAAGCCGGAAAAGGCCCGCACCTGGGAAGTCGGCACCCGCTACGACAATGGCGCGCTGCGCGCAGAAATCGGCGCGTTCCTGATCAACTTCGACAACCAGTATGAAAGCAACCAGACCAACGACTCGGTGATCGCCCGGGGTGAAACCCGGCACCAGGGCATCGAATCCAGCCTCAACTACGCCCTCGACGGCTTGAGCCCCGCGCTGGCCGGCTTTGATGTGTACGCAAGCTACGCCTATGTCGATGCAACCATCCGCGAAGACGGCCCGAACAAAGGCAACCGCGTGCCCTTCTCGTCCAAGCACAAAGGCACCCTGGGCGTGGGCTACACCGAGGGCCAATGGAAGTTGAACCTGGACAGCACCTACCAGAGCAGCCAGTTCGCCGACAACGCCAACACCCAGGCCGAAAGCGCGGATGGCAGCAATGGGCGCATCCCCGGCTACATGCTGTTCAGCAGCCGCGCGGCGTACGACTTCGGCCCGCAGTTGTCGGATTTGAATGTGGCGGTGGGGGTGAAGAACATCTTCAACACCCAGTACTTCACCCGTTCGTTTGACGATAACAACAAGGGCAAATACGTGGGTGAGCCGCGCACGGTGTATGTGCAGACCTCGGTCGCGTTCTGACGAATAGCCTGAATACACTCTTGGCTTATGTGGGAGCTGGCTTGCCTGCAATGGCGGTGGGTCAGCTGCAACTTCAGTAAATGGCAGATCGCCATCACAGGCAAGCCAGCTCCCACATTTGATATATATTCGCCACAAAAAAACGGGCCTGCATCTGCAGGCCCGTTTTGTATGGGGTTGAAAAACATTCAGCAATCAGCTGTTAAGCGCAGCCTGTTCGTTTTCCAGGAATTCCTCTTCAAGCCCGGCTTCATCGACTTGGTTGTTGGGCGTGCGTTTCTCTGCACGCGGCTTGCCTTGCAATCTGCCGAACAGATGCTCCAGCGCGTTATCCAGCTTGGTGGCCGCCCCGTCGATGGCTTGTTCCAGGGTGTCGGCTTTATGGATGACCGAAATCGGTTGATGACCCTTTGGCCGCGCTTCCAGGCGGCAACTTAAATCGTGTGGGCCCGGCTTGTCGCCGTTCTCATCCTTCAAAAAGACTTCGATGCGGGTCAAGTCTTCTTCATAACGTTCGAGCGTGCTCTCAATGGTAGTACGTACCCACTCCTCCAGTCGGATGCTGCTTTCAATATGGTTATCGCTGTTGACTAGGATTTGCATAGTGTTTCCCTTATTTCAGCTAGCTCGCCAGAGGTCACAACTGCAACACCGATGCGGTGAAACCATGACCTCTTGATTACACAATTGAGCACCTGAGGGAACAATTCAACCCCTATTCAAAGATAAATCCTACATTACAAATTAAGTCTGACAATCGCCCAAAGCGCTGTTATGGTCGGGAGTTGGGTGCACCCGCCCACCCAGGCAAATCCTCACAATTGCCCCTCTCCCAAGGGGTGCAATCCGCGAAAAATCCCCGCCTCTTCCACCAGCCAGTCATGCACCGCACGCACGCCGGGATGGTTCAGCGCGCCTGGCGCATACAACAGCACGTAGCGCTTGTGATTCGGCACCGCGAGCCCGAACGGCACGATCAGGGTGCCGCGCTCCAATTCGTCATTGAGCAGGGTACGCCGGGCAATCGCCACGCCCATGCCGGCAATGGCGGCCTCGATGGTCAGGTGGTTGCGGTTGAAGGTATGCCCGCGCCGCACGTCGGCGTCGTGATGGCCGATAGCATTCAGGTAAAACTCCCACTCGGCGTACTCATAACTCCCACGCCAGGCGGTGATGTCGTGCAACAGCGGGAAGTGGGCCAGGTCGGCCGGACCGTGCAACGGCGGCCGTCCGCGCAGCAGGCTCGGCGCGCACACCGGGAATATCTGCTCATCGAGCAAGGCTGTGGATAACAAACCCGGATAGCTGCCGTCGTTAAGGTCGATGGCCAGGTCGAAGTCGCCTTCGTGCAGGGCAATGCTGCTGTCTTCGGCCACCAGGCGCAGTTGGATATCCGGGAAACGCTGCTGCAAACGCGGCAGGCGCGGTGTCAGCCATTTACCGAGAAATGACGGAATCGAGCGCAGGCGCAAGGTGCCGCTGATCATCCCCGCATCCAGGCGCTGCAACTCGGCATCGATGCTGCCGTAGGCCTCACTCACCGTAATCGCCAACCGCTGCCCCTCGGCACTCAGCTCCACGCCACGCGCCCGGCGATGAAACAGGCGAAAGCCCAGGCGTTCTTCCAATTGGCGAATCTGCTGGCTGACCGCCCCCGGCGTGATGTGCAGTTCTTCGGCGCAGCGCGTGAAGGATAAATGCCGTGCGGCGCAGGCAAATACGTGCAACCAGACATAGGTCTGGGCATGAAGCGGGCGAGCCATAGAGTTTAGTCCTGCTAAAGGGTGTCTTAGGATAATTCGTTGGTCAGTGCCGATCTAGAGGCTCAGTATCGCGCCACTTCCGCTTGTCCTACAAAACATGGCAGCGATTCCTACTCCATTGCTTGTAAGGCTTTAGCATGGCTATCAGCGTTTTTGATCTATTCAAGGTGGGCATTGGCCCGTCGAGCTCCCATACCGTCGGCCCCATGCGGGCAGCGGCAACCTTCGCCCAGGCCCTCACCGACCAACAATTGCTGGAGCAAACCCAGCGCGTGGAAGTGCGCCTGTACGGTTCACTGTCGGCTACCGGCGTGGGCCATGCCACCGACCGTGCCTGCGTAATGGGGTTGATGGGAGAATGGCCTGATCGAGTGGACCCTACCTCCATCGGGCCGCGCATCCAGCAGTTGCGCGAATCTGGCCGCTTGTTGCTTGCCGGCACCCAAGAAATCTCCTTCAACTGGCAGCACGATCTCCTGCTGCTGGAGGAAAGCCTGCCCTACCACCCCAACGCCATGTCCCTGCATGCCTACGGCAAAAACGGCCTGTTGAGCGAACAGACCTACTACTCGGTGGGCGGTGGTTTCATTATCGAGGCAGCGGAAGCCGAGTCGGGTATTGCTCCCACCAGCGATGTAGAACTGCCCTACGACTTTTCCAGCGCCGTCGAACTGCTGGCCCTGTGCAACAAGCATGGCCTGCGTGTTTCTGAATTGATGATGGCCAACGAACGCGCGTGGCGCAGCGACGAAGAAATCCGTAGCGGCCTGCTGCATATCTGGTCGGTGATGCGCGAGTGCGTCGAGCAAGGCCTGCGCGATGAAGGCATCTTGCCCGGCGGTTTGGATGTGCCGCGCCGCGCCGCCAAGCTGCACCGCAGCCTGCTGGAAATCGGCAAACCGAATGTGATCACCTCGACCTTGTCGGCCATGGAATGGGTCAACCTGTTCGCCCTTGCGGTCAACGAAGAAAACGCCGCCGGTGGGCGCATGGTCACCGCACCGACCAACGGCGCGGCCGGGATCATCCCAGCAGTGCTGCACTACTACATGAAGTTCAATGCCGACGCGTCCGACGACGATGTAGTCAACTTCTTCCTGGCCGCAGCCGCCGTCGGCATCCTGTGTAAGAAAAACGCCTCGATCTCCGGTGCCGAAGTCGGCTGCCAGGGTGAAGTCGGTTCGGCCTGTGCCATGGCCGCCGCTGGCCTGGCAGATATCCTTGGCGCCACCCCCGAGCAACTGGAAAACGCCGCCGAAATCGGCCTGGAGCACAACCTTGGCCTGACCTGCGACCCCGTGGGCGGCCTGGTCCAGGTGCCCTGTATCGAGCGCAACGCCATTGCCGCCGTCAAAGCCATCAACGCCACGCAAATGGCCCTGCGCGGCGATGGCAAGCACTTCATTTCCCTCGACCGGGTGATCCGCACCATGCGCGATACCGGCGCCGATATGCATGACAAATACAAAGAAACTTCACGGGGCGGCCTGGCGGTCAGCTGGGTGGAGTGCTGAGGAGCACGCCTACCCGCCCCATACGTGAGCCCGCGCAAAAATAATAACGAGGCAATAACGATGACCGATGTACGTACACCTGCTGCCGAAAATCCCGCTTCTGCCACACAAACCGTAACGAGCGGCTGGAGCAAACACGACACCACCTGGATGCTGGGCCTCTACGGCACCGCCATCGGTGCTGGCACCCTGTTCCTGCCGATCAACGCCGGGGTCGGCGGCTTCTGGCCGCTGATCGTGCTGGCGCTGCTGGCCTTCCCCATGACTTTCTTCGCCCACCGTGGGCTGACGCGCTTTGTGCTGTCAGGCAAATCCGGCGACATCACTGACGTAGTGGAAGAACATTTCGGCGTCGGTGCCGGCAAGCTGATCACCCTGCTGTACTTCTTCGCCATCTTCCCGATCCTGCTGGTGTACAGCGTCGCGCTGACCAACACCCTCGGCAGCTTCATGGAACACCAACTGCAAATGACCCCACCGCCACGGGCGATCCTGTCCCTGGTGCTGATCCTCGGTCTGATGGCCATTGTGCGGTGCGGCCAGGGCGTGATCGTCAAGGCCATGAGCGTGCTGGTCTACCCGTTCGTCGCCGCCTTGCTGCTGCTGGCGCTGAGCCTGATCCCCAACTGGAACGGCGCGTTCTTCGCCTCGGCCAGCGAGGGCATGCCCCTGCCGGTGTTCTTCAAGACCCTGTGGCTGGCGATCCCGGTGATGGTGTTTTCGTTTAACCACTCGCCGATCATCTCGGCCTTCGCCGTGGACCAGAAACGCGTGTACGGCGCCCAAGCCGAACGCAAGAGCAGCGGCATCCTGGCCATGGCCCACGGCATGATGGTGCTGACGGTGATGTTCTTCTGCTTCAGTTGCGTGCTGGCACTGTCGCCCGCCGACCTCGCCGCCGCCAAGGCGCAGAACATTTCGATCCTGTCCTACCTGGCCAACCACTTCCAAACCCCGGTTATTGCCTACGCCGCGCCATTGATCGCGCTGGTGGCCATCACCAAATCCTTCCTCGGCCACTACATCGGCGCCAGCGAAGGCTTCCAGGGCCTGATCGTCAAATCCCTGCGTGGCCGCAACCGCACCCTGTCGGCGCGCTGGCTGGAACGCTGCACCGCGGTGTTCATGATCCTCAGCTGCTGGGCCGTGGCCACGTTCAACCCAAGCATCCTGGGCATGATCGAAACCCTCGGCGGGCCGATCATTGCGTGTTTGCTGTTCCTGATGCCGATGTACGCAATCCGGCGCGTGCCATCTTTGCGCCAGTATTCGGGCCAGGTGTCGAATGTGTTTGTGGTGTTGGTGGGGCTGATTGCGCTGTCTGCGGTCATTTTCTCGCTGGTGCCCTGAAACAGCCCACTGCAAAGATCAACTTGTGGGAGTGGGCTTGCCCGCGATAGCGGTACATCAGTCACGCAATGGTTGGCTGATCCACCGCAATCACAGGCAAGCCCGCTCCCACAGGGACAACTCGTTGTCAGAAAAATAGCTGTACGGCACGGCCCTTGCTGTACACCCCATGAAGGAAAACGGAGCTTGCGACCGGTGGTCAGGCAACACGAACCAATCGCCATACCGGTCGTCAATCAGTGCATGTTCTTATCAGGCGGTAACGCACCATGGACAATCCTTTTCAGCTGATCACCGACACGTTCACCCCCCAATACCGGGTCAACCTGAGCATCCAGCGCCTGGACGGCAGCATCATGCTGACCCTGTCCGACGACAGCGGCGTAGTTGCCAAACGCATGATCAGCGCCGAACAGCGCAACGACCCACAACGGCTCAAACGCCTGGTGCAAAGCGTGCAATTTGGCATTGCCATTGAACAGGGGCACAGCGCCATGGAGATTTTGGCAGTGATGACCGACGGCGACAGTCACAAGCTGTTGCAGCGCCCGCCGAGCACCCGGCCGCCAATCACAGCCGGGCTCTGACTCAGGAGTCGGATTTTTCCTTGACTGATGGGTAACGCGACGAGGCAAAACGCACCACTAGGATGGCGAACGCCAACAACAGAATCCCGCCACACAGGTAAATAATCCCCAGGTCCGGGGCATTGTGGTGGGACACGTCGCCGATCAGCAGGCGGGTCAATGCGGTGATCGCCACGTACAGCAGGAAGCGGATCGGCATGTGGTTGGTCTTGAAATAGATCCCCACCATGGCGCCCAGCTCCAGGTAGATAAACAGCAGCAGGATGTCATCAACGCTGATGCCGCCTTTTTGCAACATGTCGATAAAGGTCATTATTGCCGCATAAGCGGTGATTGCACCGATACCAAAAAGCGCGAGGTAGTGAAACGCCTCCACCGCCAGATTGCCCAGGGAATCTGCATTCGCGTGCAGGCTTTTGCGCACTTTGTCGGCCCACTTCATTTCTGTCATTGCTCACCACCACTGTTTAAAAAATAGCCAACTATTTGCCACTGCCTAAGCCATGCTTCGACTCGCGGGGGATAATGCCCGTTTGGCATGACGATTTCTCTGCATGCAGAAAGAAGGCCAGAGATTGCAGAATGAGATGATGGTGGAATGACATGAGACACTTACTCTTGCCTTTTGGGGTTTGCGACTGCGGCACTGACATCTGACAAACCCCATTTCCCAACTACATTAAAAAGCTGCTACCCAAACCCCCTGGATTGGCTTATCCTTTTAGCTGTATATAAATACAGTAGTCGCAATAGACAACTATCGTGAAGGCATGTGAGGTGGTGAATGGCCGTCGAAGTGGTATACCGCAGCAGCCGAGATCTGGAGCGTTTGTTCATGGATAAAGCCGAAGCTGACCGTCATGACAAGATGCTTGAACTCGCTGAGTTGCTGGCAGAAGTGTTGCAAAAAGCCGTGCCGTCCCTGAGCGAGCAGCAGGTGGAGGAAGCCGGGATCTACATGGCGAAGAATCGCGATGTATTTGCCAAGGCGTTCAAGAGCCAGCCAGATGCGTTGTCCGAGTTGCTGAACCCGGCGGCGGAATAAAGCCCGAATTGAACAGGCCCTGGATCGTTGATTCAGGGCCTTTTTAATAAGGGCTAGGCGTACAGCAGGCGCTCGGCCAGTTCATCGGCCACTCGGGCGGGTGAGCGTTTTTCGGCTTGAGCGTGGCCGAAGATTTCGGTCAGGCGTGTGCCGATGTTGGACAGGTGCGCGGTGATGGTCGCCAGGTCCGCGCCACCGTGCTTGAGGGCGACGTAGATCAGGCCGCCGGAGTTGATCACATAGTCCGGTGCGTAGAGGATGCCGCGCGCTTCCAATTGGTCGGCCACTTGCAGGTGGGTCAGCTGCGCGCTGGCGGAACCGGCCACGGCGGCGCAGCGCAGTTGGGCGACGCTCTGGCGGTTGAGGACAGCGCCCAGGCCGCACGGCGCGAGAATGTCGCATGGGGTACTGAGTAGGGCGTCGTTGGCAATCGGGTGGGCGCCCAGTTGCTCCATGGCTAGTTGCACTTTGCCAGGGTCGATATCGCTCACCAGCAATTCGGCGCCAGCGGCGTGCAGTTGTTCGGCCAGGGCGTAGCCGACGTTGCCCAGGCCCTGGATTGCCACACGCAGGCCTTCCAGGTTGTCGCTGCCCAGGCGGGCCATGGCGGCCGTGCGGATGCCGGCGAATACGCCCATGGCCGCATGGGGAGACGGATCGCCGGCGGCGGTGGTGCTGGTGACAAAGCGCGTGTGCTGGGCGATGCAGTCCATGTCTGCCACGGAGGTGCCGCTGTCGATGGCGGTGATGTAGCGGCCATCGAGTTGCTCGATGCACCGGCCGAAGGCTTCGAACAACGCGGCGCGGCTTTCCACATGGGCCGGGCGGATGATTACAGCGTTGCCGCCGCCCACCGGCAAGCCGGCCAGCGCGGCTTTGTAGCTCATGCCTCGGGCCAGGCGCGCGGCGTCGGCCACGGCGCTTTCGTCGTCGGGGTAGGCCAGGTAGCGACAGCCGCCCAGGGCCGGCCCCAGGCGACTGCTGTGAATGGCAATGACCGCCTTCAACCCGCTCACCGGGTCAACGCTCAGGTGCAGGGATTCAAGGCGGGTGCTGTGCATGAGAGCAAACATCGTCAAGCTCCCGAATCACTTCTTGTAGTCGCCAAGTATAGGCCGCCGGTAAAAGATTGCCGGAGCACGCGGGAATAAGCCGACCGCAATTTCAGGCTTTGTGACATAAACAAGTAGGCTGGTTCTCAAGAAGCTGGACGAAAGTTCTCGGCAAGGCTAAAACGAGACATCCGACGGAGAATGCAATGAATCCCCGCCAAGCCTTTTTCGACTGCCTGCACCGCTCGCCTGCGGCGCTGTTTGAAGCCGCCCTATGGATCGCTGCCGAGCACGACCCCGCCGTGGAGCCACGGGCGATCCTGGCTGACTTCGCGGTGCTGCAACAGCAGGTAAGCCTCGGCATGCCGCTGCTGCCGGCCGATGAGCTGGGCCAACCGTTGCTGCGGATAATGAACGACCTGGGGTTCGCCCAGGATGACTTCACCCCCTTGCGCCCCGCCGCCGCGCTGCTGGACAAGGTGTTGCAGCGCCGCCGCGGACAGCCCTTGGCCCTGGGGCTGATTGCCCTGGAGTTGGCGCGGCGCCTGGAGATCCCGATGGTCGGGGTCAACTTCCCCGGGCACTTCCTGCTACGGGTAAGCGGTGCCGATCATTTGCTCGACCCCTGTGGCGGGCGGCGGCTGTACCCCAACGACTGCCGCGAATTGCTGCAACGTCAGTACGGCCCCAATCTCAAGCTGCAAGCCGAGCACCTGCGTAGCGCCGAGCCACGGCTGATCCTGCAACGGCTGTCGCGCAACCTGCGGCAACTGCACCTGGCCAATGACAATCACCTCGCGGCGCTGATCGACGCCGAGCGCGTGCTGGAACTGGGCGATGCCAGCGCCGCCGACTATCTGGCGCGGGCCAGTCTGTACAAGCACCTGGATTGCCCCAATGCCGAGCGCTTCGATCTTGAGCACGCGCTGTTGCTCAGTGAAGACCCGGTGCAGCGGCTGCGTCTGACGGAGCGGCTGGGGCATTTGCCGCCTGGGGCGGTGGTGCATTAAAGGGGGCGACCGGTGAACCGCGTCGCCCTCATCGCCGCCTCGCCGGGGCTCGACAGCTCCTACAAATAAGGGGGTTGCCCTTCAGGATTCAAGCCGGTGCTGGAGGATCTCAACCGGCGCCTTGGGCTCGGGGGAGCGCACCTGAATGATCAGCAGCGCGGCGATCACCGCTGGAATCGCGCAGAAGAAGAAAATCTGCTGCACCGGTACCTGCATCGCCAGCAACATGCTGCCAAACAGCGGCCCGAGGATCGAACCAAACCGCCCGACACCCAGCGCCCAGCCCGTGCCCGTCGCACGTACATGGGCCGGGTAAAAGTTGCTGGCAAACGCATTGAGGGTCAACTGGCCACCGATGATGCAAAAGCCCGCCGCAAACACAAACGCCACCAGGTAACGCGGGTTGTCGTGATTGAGCCCCAGCAGAATCGTGCACACCGCCGCGGCCGCCAACACACCGGAGAGCAGGCGGACCTTGCTTTTCAGGCGATCAGCGAACCACGCCATGCCAATCGCGCCCAACGTGCCGGCGAACAGGAACATCGAGGTCACCAGGTTGGCTTTGTTCAAGGCCATGCCACTTTCCAGCAGCAGTGACGGCAACCAACTGATCATGAAGTACAGCAGGATCAGGCTGACAAAAAAGGTCGACCAGATCAGCAGCGTCGGCCGGGCATAGCCATTGCGAAACAACTCCACCACCGTCAGCTTGCTGCCCTGCTCCTGGCGATTCTGTTCTTCGTTGGCCGCCGGCGCCTGCCAACCAGGCAGCATGCGCGCCGTGACTTTCTGCAGGCGCGCATAGGGCGGCGCATCGCGCAACAAACGTGGCAAGGATTCAGGCAGCAGCCATACCAGGAAGGGAAACAGCAGCAACGGCGTCACACCACCGGCGAGGAACACCGCCTGCCAGCCGAAACTGTCGATAAAACCCGCCGCGACAAAACCACCCGCCGCGCCACCGAACGAGAAACCACAGGCCGCTAGCGTCACCATCAACGTGCGCATACGCGGTGGCGAATATTCCGACATCAAGGCCATGGCACTGGGCATCGCGCCACCCATGCCAATGCCGCAGATAAAGCGCGCGGCCATCAGCGTGTTCAGGGAATTGGCGAATACCATCAGCACCGTGAGGCTGGCGTAGATCAGTACGCAGGCGAGCAGGATGCGGCGCACGCCGAAGCGGTCCGCCAGGGGCGTCACGGCCAGGGAACCTAAGGTCAGCCCCAGCAGGTTGGCACTGAACACCGGGCCGAAGGCGGCTTTTTCCAGGCCCCAGTCCTGGGCCAGGGCCGGGACCACGTAGCCCAACACTTGGGCATCGTAACCATCGGTGACCAGCAACAACGCCAACAACAGGAGAATCAACCACTGGTAGCGCGACACCGGACGGGCGTCGAGTGCCGCGCGAAAGCTGGCAATCTGATTGTGCATCGCAAGGTACCTGTTTTTTTTATTGGATATCCGCCTGTAGGAGCCGGCTTGCCGGCGATGGCGGTGTATCAGGTGAAGCGCCATCGACGGCAAGCCGGCTCCTGCAGGGGTTAGGGGGTGTCAGGTTGGTTGGAGGGATGGGCCTGGATAAATGCAGGATGTTTGGCAGCCAACGCCGCGACGCGCAGGATTCGTGGGTAGCCATCCAGTGCCACCTTGAAGCGCTCTGCCGCGTACAACTGCGGGATCAGAAACGCATCCGCCAGCCCTGGCTGGTCACCGAAGCAATAGCCCTGGTCACCGATCAATTGCTCCACGGCGCCCAGGCCCTGGCTGATCCAGTGCCCGATCCACTCCAGCAATTGCGCCTCGTCATGCCCCCATTGGCGCAACAGGTTTTGGGTGCTGGAGTTGTGCAACGGGTGAATGTCACAACCGATGATCGAGGCCACCGCGCGCTCATGGGCGCGGGCTGCCAGGTCCTTGGCGAGCAGCGGCACCTGTGGATAACGTTCATCCAGGTACTCGATGATCGCCGGCGACTGGATCAACAGTTCGCCCTCGTCGGTACGCAAGGCCGGGACACGGCCCTGGGGGTTGATCGCCAGGTATTCGGGCTGGCGGTTGGCGCCGCCCTTGGGCACCAGCAGGTTGACCGGCAGCGCGGTAAAGTCCAGGCCCTTGAGCGCCAGGGCGATGCGCACCCGGTAGGACGATGTGGAACGGTAGTAGGTATAGAGTTCCATCCCCTCGCCCCCTTAGCGCGCGGCGACCACGGTGCCACGGCATTCGCCGAAGCCGATGGAGGCAAATCCATCACGCGTGCAGCGGGCGCGCAGGATGATTTCGTCGCCGTCTTCAAGGAACTTGCGCACTTCGCCGGAGGCCAGCTCGATCGGCTTTTTGCCGCCTTCGGTGATTTCCAGCAGGCTGCCGAACTGCCCCGCTTCCGGGCCCGACAAGGTGCCCGAACCAAACAGGTCGCCGGCCTGCAACTGGCAGCCGTTGACGCTGTGGTGCGCGACCATTTGCGCCACGGTCCAGTACATGTGTTGGGTGTTGCTCAGGGTCAGGCGATGGGCCGCCAGGTTCTGCTCGCGCATCGCGGCGGTGGTCAGCAGCACTTCCAGTTCGATATCAAAGCCGCCAGCGGCCTGATCACGGGTGTCCAGCAGGTACGGCAGCGGTTGTGGATCGCCAGCCGGGCGTGCGGGCTGGGCCTTGCGGAACGGCTCCAGGGCTTCGGCCGTGACCACCCAGGGCGAGACGCTGGTGATAAAGCTTTTCGACAGGAACGGCCCCAGCGGCTGGTACTCCCAGGCCTGGATATCGCGGGCCGACCAGTCGTTGAGCAGGCAGAAGCCAGCGATGTGCTCGGCGGCATCGCCAATGGCAATCGAGTCGCCCATGGCATTGCCCTGGCCGATCCAGATGCCCAGTTCCAGTTCGTAGTCCAGGCGTGCGCACGGGCCGAAGGTCGGTTCGGTCTGGCCGGCTGGCAGGGTCTGGCCCTTGGGCCGGCGCACCTCGGTGCCGGACGGGCGGATCGTCGACGCGCGGCCGTGGTAACCAATTGGCACGTACTTGTAGTTGGGCAACAACGGATTGTCCGGGCGGAACAGTTTGCCGACGTTCTGCGCGTGCTCGATGCCGACGTAGAAGTCGGTGTAATCGTTGATTTTCGCTGGCAGGTGCATCTGGCAATCGGCGGCCAGTGGCAACACTTGGGTACCCAGGGCTTGCAGCTTGGCTTGCTGGCTGCTGCCCTCGGCGAGCAGTTCCAGCAGGCGTTCGCGCAGTGCCACCCGTGGGCCACGGCCCAGTTCGAAGAAGGCGTTCAGTTGGCCGTCCGCCATGGCATCGATGGCGCGGCGCGCTTCACCGTCAAACAGGTCACGGGCCGCTTGCAGATCAAAAATATGCTCGCCAATCGCCACGCCACTGCGCGGTGCCGAACCGGTGAGGCTGAAGATGCCCAGGGGCAGGTTCTGCAAGGGGAAATCCGGGTGACCGTTGGCCGAGGCCACCCAACTACGGGTGAGAGTGGACTGAGTCATGGTTTATCTCCGATTCGGGTTGAAGGTTGCCGGCAGCGTGGCCCAGCAAGCGTCGTAAGTGTTTTGCAGTTGCGGGCAGTCCAGGGCGAAGCGGGTCGGGCGCAGCACCTGGCTGGTCTCGAACATGAAGGCCATGGTGTTATCGATTTTGTGCGGCGCCAGGTCCACGGCGATGGCCTTGGTGCAGGTCTCGCCATCCGGGCCGTGGGCGCTCATGCAACTGTGCAGCGACGCGCCGCCGGGCAGGAAACCTTCTGCCTTGGCGTCGTAGGCGCCCTGGATCAGGCCCATGTATTCGTTCATCAGGTTGCGGTGGAACCACGGTGGCCGGAAGGTGTTTTCGGCCACCATCCAGCGCGGCGGGAAGATCACGAAGTCGAGATTGGCCAGGCCGTGGACGCTGGTAGGCGAGGTCAACACGGTAAAGATCGACGGATCCGGGTGATCGAAACTCACTGTGCCGATAGTGTTGAAGCGGCGCAGGTCATATTTGTACGGCACGTTATTGCCGTGCCAGGCCACCACGTTCAGCGGCGAGTGATCGAGGGTGCAGCCCCACAGCTCGCCGAGGAACTTCTGCACCAGCGGCGTGGGCCGTGAAAGGTCTTCGTAGTGGGCGACCGGGGTCAGGAAGTCCCGGGGGTTGGCCAGGCCATTGCTGCCAATCGGCCCCAGGTCCGGCAGGCGCAGCGGCGCGCCGTGGTTTTCGGCGACGTAGCCGCGAGCCTGGGCATCCAGCAATTCGATGCGAAATTTCAGGCCCCGTGGCAGCACGACGATTTCCAGCGGCTCGACCTCCAGCACCCCAAGTTCAGTAGCGATGCGCAGGCGGCCTTGCTCGGGAACGATCAACAGTTCGCCGTCGGCGTTGAAGAACACCCGCTCCATGGAGCAGTTGGCGCGGTAGTGATAGATGCTGATGCCGGAGGGTTTCTCGGCGCCGGCGTTGGCCACCATGCCGACCAGGCCGTCGATAAAGTCGGTGGGTTGTGCAGGTACATCCAACGGGTTCCAGCGCAGGCGGTTGGGCGTCACCTCGCCCAGCGGGCCACCGGCCAGTTGTCGTTCCAGCTTGATGAATGCCGGGTGATTGGCCGACGGTTGGATGCGATACATCCAGGTACGCCGCGCTTCGCTGCGCACCATGGTGAAGGCGGTGCCGGAGAACAGTTCGGTGTACAGCCCGTAGGGCGCTTTTTGCGGGGAGTTCTGGCCGACCGGCAGTGCACCTGGCAAGGCTTCGCTGGCGAATTCATTGCCAAAGCCCGATTGGTAATCGAGGGTCATGGATCGTCCTCAGTAAGGAAGTTGTTTTTATCGTAATCCAGTTACGCATAACGTAATTTGCTCCGTATCGACCGTCAAGCTATAAAGACCGCCATTCGTCTTTCGGACACACGCTCTCCATGGAAAAGCCCCCCGCCCCCCGCGACACCGGTAAACAGAAAGTCCGCTCGGCCGAAGTCGGCACCGACATCCTCAAGGCCCTGGCCGAACTGTCGCCGGCCACGTCCCTGTCGCGCCTGGCCGAACATGTGCAGATGCCCGCGAGCAAGGTCCACCGCTATTTGCAGGCGTTGATTGCCTCGGGTTTTGCCGAACAGAACACGGCCACCAACCATTACGGCCTGGGCCGCGAAGCCTTGCGCGTGGGGTTGGCGGCGCTGGGCAGCATGGACGTGCTGAAAGTCGCCACCCTGCCCCTGGCGCAGCTGCGCGACGAGTTGAATGAAACCTGCTTTCTCGCGGTGTGGGGCAACCACGGCGCAACGGTGGTGCATATCGAGCCGGCGGTACGCGCGGTCACGGTGGTGACGCAACTGGGGTCGGTGCTGCCGCTGCTCAGCTCATCCACGGGCCTGGTGTTCAGCGCCTTTTTGCCAGAGCGCGAAACCGTCGACCTGCGCACGCAGGAGATCCAGGCCGGCACCGCCCATGCGCTGGCGGACGACCAGGCGTATGGGCAGGCCTGTGCGCAGATTCGCCAGCGGGGCCTGCACTTTGTGCATGGCTTGCTGATGCCCGGGGTCGATGCGCTGTCGGCGCCGGTCTTTAATGCCATGGGCCAGGTGGTGGCGGTGATGACGGTGGTGGGGCCGACATCGTTGTTCCATGCCGATGAAGATGGACCGGCGGCCCGGCAATTGCTGGCGGCGAGCCAGGCGGTGAGTTGGCGGATGGGTTATCAACCCTGATCCACCCATACTGAATGCACACAGGCCAATGTGGGAGCTGGCTTGCCTGCGATGGCGGTGGGTCAGTTGATACATGCTGCGACTGATACACCGTCATCGCAGGCAAGCCAGCTCCCACAGTTGGTGTGTGGTGTGTGCAAAGTCCTGTGCCCAGCCGAGATCCCCTGTGGGAGCGGGCTTGCCCGCGATGGCGGTGGGTCAGGTGATACATTCTGCGACTGATACACCGTCATCGCAGGCAAGCCAGCTCCCACAGTTGGTGTGTGGTGTGTGCAAAGTCCTGTGCCCAGCCGAGATCCCCTGTGGGAGCGGGCTTGCCCGCGATGGCGGTGGGTCAGG